>NZ_AKKC02000016.1 GCF_000282095.2 Rhizobium sp. CF080
TTAAGCCGATCGGAGCATCTTCGGCACGGTTACGATCGGCAGGAACGTAACCTTTGCCGTTGTTGACCGTGAATTCCATGCGGATCTCGGCACCCTCGTCGAGGGTGCAGATAACATGGTGCGGGTTGAGGATCTCGATATCGCCGACCGTCTGGATGTCGCCGGCGGTCACCGAGCCCGGGCCCTGCTTGCGCACGACCATGCGCTTTGCGTCATCGCCATCCATCTTGATGGCGATTTCCTTGATGTTGAGCACGATGTCCGTCACATCTTCCCGGACGCCCGGGATGGAGGAGAACTCATGCAATACGCCATCGATCTGCACGGCGGTCACAGCCGCACCGCGCAGAGACGACAAAAGCACGCGACGAAGCGCGTTGCCAAGCGTCAGGCCGAAGCCGCGCTCGAGGGGTTCGGCAACCAGGGTTACCTTGGTACGGCCGGAGGAGGAGAATTCCACCTTGTTCGGCTTGATCAGTTCCTGCCAGTTCTTCTGGATCATGACTCAATAACCTTCCGTTCGTTGCCACCATCCAATCGTGGCAACCGAGCATGAGGAGCACCGATCGGGACAATGCCCATCGGCGATATGGGTAAAGCCGCCGAACCTCTTGAGGAGGGTCAGGCGGCTATTCCCGAGTTCAGACAGAGGCCACCAATTCCCAACACGAGATCCGGCAGCCTCTTCGATTTCCGACAATCAGACGCGGCGCTTCTTGCGCGGGCGGCAGCCGTTGTGCGGGATCGGGGTAACGTCGCGGATCGAGGTGATCATGAAGCCGGCAGCCTGCAGAGCGCGCAGAGCCGATTCACGGCCGGAACCCGGGCCGCAGACTTCGACTTCCAGCGACTTCATGCCATGCTCCTGAGCCTTCTTGGCGCAGTCTTCGGCAGCGATCTGAGCGGCGAACGGGGTCGACTTGCGCGAACCCTTGAAGCCCTTTGCACCAGCGGACGACCAGGCAATCGCATTGCCCTGCGCGTCGGTGATGGTGATCATCGTGTTGTTGAAGGTAGAATTGACGTGGGCAACGCCCGACGTGATATTTTTACGCTCGCGTCTACGGACGCGGGTGGCTTCCTTGGCCATTTTATCCCTTTCGTTGATCTCTGCACCGCCGTAATTCCAGCGGCTCCACCTTGGAGTGAGTAGTCAATAGTGATTAGTGAGCAGGAACCAATCACTGCTCACCAACAACTAATCACCCCAAATTACTTCTTCTTACCAGCGATCGCCTTTGCCGGACCCTTGCGGGTGCGGGCATTGGTGTGCGTGCGCTGACCGCGGACCGGAAGGCCACGGCGATGACGCAGGCCGCGATAGCAGCCAAGGTCCATCAGACGCTTGATGTTCATCGCGGTATCGCGACGAAGGTCACCTTCGACCTGGTAGTCGCGGTCGATGGTTTCGCGGATCTGCAGGATTTCCGAGTCCGTCAGCTGATGGACGCGCTTTTCAGCCGGAAGACCGACCTTCTCCATGATTTCCGATGCGAATTTCGGGCCGATCCCGTGAATGTAGGTCAGCGCGATGACAACGCGCTTCGCAGTCGGGATGTTGACGCCAGCGATACGTGCCACGCCTATTCTCCTTGTTCCAGTTGCCATCCGGCAAGTGGTACTTCTTCCATGAAAGCAGCCTGATATGGGCCGCCAGTTCAAACACCATACGGAACAGGTCAAAACGACCGGTCTCGGATGTCCTTGCGGGAAATCCGCGCCGATCGCTAAAGCTGTCGCGAGTTGGCGCGGTGTTTAACGGAATCAGCGCTGAAATGCAACTGCTCCGCCCAAGATTCTTTAACAGATCGATGACGGCTCAAAGATCCGCCAGGATATTTTCGATGTCGGCCGTAACCTTGTCCATGTCCGCCATGCCGTCGACAGCCTTGAGCTTGCCCTTGGCATGGTAGTAGCCGAGAAGCGGCGAGGTTTCCTTGTAGTAGACCTCGAGTCGCTTGGTCATGGTCTCGGCGTTGTCGTCGGGACGGCGTTTGAAATGCGTCGAACCGCACTTGTCGCAGACGCCTTCCTGGGACGGCTTCTTGTCCGTGTCGTGATAAGTCGTGCCGCACTTCGCGCAGGAATAGCGACCCGCGACGCGGCGCACGAGCTCCTTGTCGTCGACACGCAGTTCGATGACGACGGAAAGATCGAGACCCTTGGCTTTCAGCATTGCCTCGGTCGCATCCGCCTGCACGAGCGTGCGCGGAAAACCGTCGAGGATGAAGCCGTTGGCGCAATCGGGCTGGTCGATACGCTCGGAGACGATCGCATTGACGATCTCGTCGGAGACGAGGTTGCCGGCATCCATGACGGCCTTGGCGCGCTTGCCCACTTCCGTCTCGGCGGCTACCGCCGCACGCAGCATATCGCCCGTGGAGAGCTGCGGGATGCCGTGCTTCTCCACGATCCGCTGGGCCTGGGTCCCCTTCCCCGCGCCCGGCGGTCCTAAAAGAATCAGTCTCATCGTCCCCTCTTTCCTCCGCGCAGTTTCGACTTCTTGATCAGACCCTCATACTGCTGCGCAATGAGGTGCCCCTGAATCTGTGCTACCGTATCGAGGGTTACACTGACAACAATCAAAAGCGAAGTCCCACCAAGGGCTAATGGCACGCCGGTGCGGGCCACCAGGAATTCCGGCAGGATGCAGACGAAGACAAGGTAGATCGCGCCGATGACCGTGATGCGGGTCAGCACATAATCGATGTATTCAGCCGTGCGCTCGCCCGGACGGATGCCCGGGATGAAGCCGCCATGCTTCTTCAGATTGTCGGCAGTGTCCTTCGGATTGAAGACGATCGCCGTGTAGAAGAAGGCGAAGAAGGCGATCAGCAGGCCGTAGAACAGCATGAACAGCGGCTGGCCATGGCCGAGCGCCGAGATGATCATGGTTGCCCAGTCCGGCAGGCCGGCATTGCCGGCAAAGCCTGCGGCCGTCGCCGGCAGAAGCAGAAGCGACGAGGCGAAGATCGCCGGGATGACGCCCGAGGTATTGAGCTTCAGCGGCAGGTGCGACGTATCGCCCTGGAACATGCGGTTGCCGACCTGGCGCTTCGGATACTGGATCAGCAGGCGGCGCTGGGCGCGCTCGACGAAGACGATCAGCGCAATGACGCCGATGGCGACGATCAGGACGGTGAGAATCAGTGCCGTCGGCAAGGCGCCGGTGCGGCCGAGCTCGAGTGTGCCGGCGAGAGCCGTCGGCAGGCCGGCGGCAATGCCGGAGAAGATGATCAGCGAAATGCCGTTGCCGATGCCGCGCGAGGTGATCTGTTCGCCGAGCCACATCAGGAACATGGTGCCGCCGAGCAGCGTCACGACCGTGGAAAGCTTGAAGAACCAGCCCGGATCGACCACCAGGCCCTGGCCGCTTTCGAGGCCGGCCGCGATGCCATAGGCCTGCAGCGTGCCGAGCAGCACCGTGCCGTAGCGGGTGTACTGGTTGATGATCTTGCGGCCGGCTTCGCCTTCCTTCTTGAGGTTCTCAAGCGAGGGGACGACCGAGGTCATCAGCTGCACGATGATCGACGCGGAAATGTAGGGCATGATGCCGAGCGCGAAGATCGCCATGCGCTCCACTGCACCGCCCGAAAACATGTTGAAAAGTCCGAGGATGCCGCCGGCCTGGCCGCGGAAGGCCTGGGCATAGGCTTCGGGGTTCAAGCCCGGAAGCGGAATGTGGGTGCCAAGGCGATACACGAGAAGTGCCGCAAGGGTAAACCAAAGCCGCTTCTTGAGGTCCTCCGCCTTGGCGAAGGTCGCAAAATTCAGATTGGAGGCAAGTTGTTCCGCTGCAGAAGCCATGCAATTCTCCGCCCGACCAATTCTCCGGCGGCGGGGGAAGTGCCGGGTCCGGAAAGCAGTCTAAAAATTCAGGTTCACAAAAACCGGGCGCGCAAGATTGCGAATGCAATCGGATGCCTCACCCTGTTTTCCGTATGATCCCGGTCAGGCGACCAACAGGATCGCTTCGGGATCGTGAGGCTCACATATGGAGATAAAATCGCCCGGTGTGAAGCACAAACCGGGCGATTTTTAAACGATTTATTCGGCTGCCGCTTCGGCGACGACGAGCAGCTTGATCGAGCCACCGGTCTTCTCGATCTTCTCGACGGCAGCCTTGGAGGCACCGGCGACTTCGATCGAAACCTTGGCGGTCAGCTCGCCGTCGGCGAGGATGCGAACGCCGTCCTTCGGGCGACGGATGACGCCGGCAGCCTTGAGGGCAGCAGCATCGATCGTTGCCTTTGGGTCAAGCTTCTTGGCATCGATCGCGGTCTGGATACGGCCGAGCGAAACGGTGGCGTATTCAGACTTGAAGATGTTGGTGAAGCCGCGCTTCGGCAGGCGACGATAGATCGGCATCTGGCCGCCTTCGAAGCCCTTGATCGCCACGCCTGAACGGGCCTTCTGACCCTTCACGCCACGACCGCCGGTCTTGCCCTTGCCGGAACCGATACCGCGACCTACGCGGATACGGTCCTTGGAAGAGCCTTCGTTGTCCTTGATCTCATTCAGTTTCATGGTCAATTCCTCCGTCTCACTTCTCGTCGACGACGCGAACGAGATGCTGGACAGCCCGGATCATGCCACGAACGGAAGGCGTATCTTCCAGGGTGCGGGTCCGGTGCATCTTGTTAAGTCCGAGACCGATCAGCGTCTGGCGCTGGACGTCCGGGCGGCGGATGGGGCTACCGATCTGCTCGACGGTAACCGTCTTCTTGGCTTCTGCCTGAGTGGCTTTCTTGGCCATTATCGCTCTCCTTATTCTTCCTGCGCATTGCCGGAAGCGGCGCGGCGAGCCTGAAGCGTTGCATACTTGATGCCACGCTGAGCCGCTACGTCCTTCGGATGCACCTGATGCTTCAGGGCGTCGAACGTGGCGCGAACCATGTTGTAGGGGTTCGACGAACCGGTCGACTTGGCGACGACGTCATGGACGCCGAGCGTTTCGAATACGGCGCGCATCGGGCCGCCGGCGATGATGCCGGTACCAGCCTTGGCCGAGCGCAGCAGAACCTTGCCGGCGCCGTGACGGCCGTTGACATCGTGATGCAGCGTACGGCCGTCGCGCAGCGGTACGAAGATCAGATCGCGCTTTGCGCTTTCGGTCGCCTTGCGGATGGCTTCCGGCACTTCGCGTGCCTTGCCATGGCCGAAGCCGACGCGGCCCTTCTGGTCGCCGACGACGACGAGAGCTGCGAAACCAAAACGACGGCCGCCCTTGACGACCTTGGCGACGCGGTTGATCGCGACCAGCTTGTCGACGAATTCGCTATCGCGCTCTTCGCGGCTCTGGCGATCTTCGCGCTGGCCTCTTCTTTCTTGTGCCATTGTTCTTTTCCTTTTTCTTTTCCGGGTGCAATGGGCAATTTCCGGGAGCCAACCATCCCCTGCCCGTGAAGGACTAGAATGGAACGACTGATGCGTGCGGCGAACCGCATTTCGCCCGCCTCCCCTTCTTCGGGGATGCGGGCGAAAATTCTTAGAAGCTCAGGCCGCCTTCGCGGGCAGCTTCGGCAAGCGCCTTGATGCGGCCGTGATAGATGAAGGCGCCGCGATCGAACACGACTTCCGTCACGCCGGCCTTGGTGGCGCGTTCTGCAACCAGCTTGCCGACAGCGGCAGCTGCCGCAACGTCAGCACCGGTCTTCAGCGACGTGCGCAGACCGGCATCGAGCGTGGAGGCGGCAGCAAGCGTGCGGCCGGCCACGTCATCGATAACCTGGACATAGATGTTCTTGGACGAGCGGTGAACCGACAGACGCGGACGGCCGTTTGCGACCTTCTTGATCTGGCGGCGAACACGGCTCGCACGCTTGGTGAGTGCTTCTTTTCTGGTAGCCATGATCCGTCGTCCTTACTTCTTCTTGCCTTCCTTGCGGACGATCCGTTCCTCAGCGTACTTGACGCCTTTGCCCTTGTAGGGCTCGGGACCGCGGTATTCGCGGATTTCCGCGGCAACCTGACCGACCTGCTGCTTATTGATGCCGGTGACGACGATTTCCGTCGGCTTCGGCACGGCAATGGTGATGCCTTCCGGCGTCTGGTAGACGACGTCGTGGCTGAAGCCCAGCGCCAGCTGCAGGTTCTTGCCCTGCATGGATGCGCGGTAACCGACGCCGTTGATTTCGAGCTTGCGCTCAAAACCGTCCTTAACACCCTTCAGGATGTTTTCGATCATCGTGCGGGACATGCCCCACTTCGACCGAGCATCCTTGCTGTCGTTGACCGGAGTCACCGAAATGGCATTGTCTTCAAGTGCCAGCTTGATTTCGTCGTTTGCGACGAAGAAAAGCTCACCCTTCGGGCCCTTGGCAGTCACCTTCTGGCCATCAACAGTGGCCGTGATCCCTGCAGGAACCTGAACGGGCTTTTTACCGATACGAGACATGTTTCAATCCTGTCTGTTCGCTATGGAGTTCCCCTACCCTGTCTTAGAAGACAGAGCAGAGAACCTCGCCACCAACGTTCTGTTCGCGAGCCTGGTGATCAGCCATCACACCCTTCGGGGTCGAAAGGATGGTGATGCCGAGGCCGTTCGAAACCTGCGGAATGGACTTCACCGAGACATAAACTCGGCGGCCCGGCTTGGACACGCGGCCGATCTCACGGATCACCGACGCGCCTTCATAGTACTTGAGTTCGATTTCGATCTCGGCCTTGCCGTTACCGTAATCGATTTCCGAATAACCGCGGATGTAGCCTTCAGCCTGCAGGACGTCGAGAACGCGGGCACGCAGCTTGGAAGCAGGCGTGGAAACGGTCGACTTGCGGCGGGCTGCGCCGTTGCGGATACGGGTGAGCATATCGCCCAAGGGATCAGTCATGGTCATCTAACGATCTCCTTACCAGCTCGACTTGACGATGCCCGGCACCTTGCCGAGATTGCCGAGCTCACGAAGCGCGATACGCGACATCCTGAGCTTGCGATAGAAAGCGCGCGGGCGACCGGTGACTTCGCAACGGTTGCGGATACGCGTCTTCGACCCATCGCGCGGCAGAGAAGCGAGCTTCAGAGTTGCCTTGAACCGTTCTTCGATGGAAAGTTCCTGGTTCATGATGGTTGCCTTCAGGGTCGCACGCTTGGCGGCCTGGTTGGCAACTGTCTTGCGGCGGCGCTTGTTCTTTTCAACTGCGCTGGTTTTCGCCATATCGGAGTTCCTTTTAAACGCTCGTCGTTACGGTTACTGGCGGAACGGGAAGTTGAACTCTTTCAAGAGAGCCCGTGCTTCGTCGTCCTTGGTAGCCGTCGTGCAAACGATGATGTCCATGCCCCACATCTGATCAACCTTGTCGTAGTTGATCTCAGGGAACACAATGTGCTCCTTGATGCCCATGGCAAAGTTGCCACGGCCGTCAAAGCTCTTCGGGTTCAGGCCGCGGAAGTCGCGAACGCGCGGAAGCGCGATGTTGATCAGACGGTCCAGGAATTCGTACATGCGTGCGCCGCGAAGCGTAACCTTGGCACCGATCGGCATGAATTCGCGAACCTTGAAGCCCGCGATGGAATTCCGTGCCTTGGTGATGACCGGCTTCTGGCCTGCAATGGCGGCCAGGTCGGCAGCAGCCACGGAAGGCTTCTTCGAGTCAGCCGTCGCTTCGCCAACACCCATGTTGATGACGATCTTGTCCAGCTTGGGGATCATCATGTCGTTGGAATAGGAGAACTGCTCCTTCAGCGCGGCGCGAATGCGGGAATTATATTCCGCCTTGAGCCGCGGCTCATACTTTGCCTCAGCCATCGATCACATCTCCCGTACGCTTGGCCACACGCACCTTCTTGCCGTCGACGACAGAGAAGCCAACGCGGGTCGGCTTGCCGTCTTTCGCGACGATCGCGATGTTCGACAGATGAATGGACGCTTCCTTGTTGATGATGCCGGCTTCCTGCGTCTGAGACTGACGCTGGTGGCGCTTCACCATGTTGATGCCACGCACGACGGCGCGGTCTTCCTTCGGCATGACCTGGAGGACTTCGCCGGTGCGGCCCTTGTCCTTGCCTGCCAATACGACGACGCTGTCGCCCTTCTTGATCTTGTTCATCGCATGAGCTCCTTACAGTACTTCCGGAGCCAGCGAGATGATCTTCATGTGGTTCTTGGCGCGAAGTTCGCGCGGAACCGGTCCGAAGATACGGGTGCCGATCGGCTCTTTCTTGTTGTCGATGAGGACCGCTGCGTTGTTGTCGAAGCGGATGACGCTGCCGTCCGGACGACGGATGTCCTTGGCGGTACGCACAACAACCGCCTTCATCACGTCACCCTTCTTGACGCGGCCGCGCGGGATCGCTTCCTTGATCGAAACGACAATGATGTCGCCGATCGAAGCGTACTTGCGCTTGGAGCCGCCCAGCACCTTGATGCACATGACACGACGTGCGCCGGAATTATCCGCCACGTCGAGGTTTGTTTGCATCTGAATCATGTCAGGTCGCCTTTTTCTAATGACCGAAACGACCGGGCGCAAAAACACCCCGTTTCGGCTTATGGACAGAATCTCGTTGTGCGCGGGTGGGGTCTTGCCAAGGTGGTTTCCTCAAAAGGACCTTCCCTGCGCTCAAAGCAAAAGAACGCTCGTTTCCGAGCGTCCTGCGCCAGTGGGGTGCTTCTTACAGGATTCTGCGTCGGGCGCAAGGCCCAGACGCGAAATCCGAAGCAAATTAAGCCTGGGCGGAAACGACCGTCCAGGTTTTGTCCTTGGAGATCGGCGCGCATTCCTGAATGGAAACGACGTCACCTACCTTGTACTGGTTGTTCTCGTCATGCGCCTTGTACTTCTTGGAACGGCGGACCGTCTTCTGAAGCAGCGGATGCGCGAAGCGGCGCTCGACCCGGACAACAACGGTCTTCTCGTTCTTGTCGGAAACTACGACGCCCTGCAGAATGCGTTTCGGCATATTATTTTTCCTTAGGCCTTGGCTTCTGCCGCCTTCTGGCGGGCAATGGTTTTCACGCGGGCGATGTCCTTGCGAACTTCGGTGATGCGCGAGGACTTCTCGAGCTGACCGGTAGCCTTCTGGAAGCGCAGGTTGAACTGCTCCTTCTTCAGGTCGGCGAGCTTGTCCTTGAGCTGGTCGGCCGTGAGGCCGCGAACGTCTTCGGCTTTCATGTGCCTTGCTCCTTACTCTGCGATGCGCTGTACGAAGCGCGTCTTGACCGAGAGCTTGGCTGCGCCGAGACGAAGCGCCTCGCGGGCGAGCTCCTCGGAAACACCGTCGATCTCGAACATCATGCGGCCGGGCTTGACCTTGCAGGCCCAGTATTCGACGCCGCCCTTACCTTTACCCATGCGGACTTCGGTCGGCTTTGCGGTGACCGGAACGTCCGGGAACACGCGGATCCAGACACGGCCGGCGCGCTTCATGGCACGCGTGATCGCGCGGCGGGCCGCTTCAATCTCGCGGGCGTTGACGCGGTTGGGTTCCTGAGACTTCAGGCCAAATTCACCGAAGGCCAGATCGAAGCCGCCCTTGGCCACACCCTTGATGCGACCCTTGAACTGCTTGCGGTACTTGGTACGCTTTGGCTGCAACATTTTCTTACTTCTCCGAGCTTATCTTTCGCCAGCGTTGATCAAGCGTTTTCGCGGCGGCGATCACCACGGTCACCACGATCGCCGCGTTCGCGGCTTGCGGGACCCTGTGCATCGCCTTCCATGGCGCGACGTTCAGAAGCCATCGGATCGTGCTCAAGGATTTCGCCCTTGAAGATCCAGACCTTGATCCCGCAGATACCGAATGCGGTTTCGGCTTCAGCCGTACCGTAGTCGATGTCGGCGCGCAGTGTATGAAGCGGAACGCGACCTTCGCGGTACCATTCGGTACGGGCGATTTCAGCACCGCCGAGACGGCCGGCGCAGGTGATCTTGATGCCTTCGGCACCGAGACGCATGGCCGACTGAACGGCACGCTTCATCGCACGGCGGAAAGCCACGCGGCGCTCGAGCTGCTGGGCGATCGACTGGGCGACGAGCGTCGAGTCGATTTCCGGCTTGCGCACTTCAACGATGTTGAGATGCGTTTCCGAATTGGTCATCGTGGCGATCTTCTTGCGAAGCTTCTCGATGTCCGCGCCCTTCTTGCCGATGATCAGACCCGGGCGAGCCGAGTGGATCGTGACGCGGCACTTCTTGTGCGGACGCTCTATGACAACCTTGGCGATGCCGGCCTGCTTCAGTTCCGACATCAGATAGGCGCGGATCTTCAGGTCCTCATGGAGGAGCTGACCGTATTCCGCGTTGTCGGCGAACCAACGGCTGTCCCAGGTACGGTTAATGCCGAGGCGGAAACCGATCGGATTAATTTTCTGGCCCATTATGCGGCCTCCCCTTTTTCCTCGACTTCGCGGACGACGATCGTCAGATGCGAGAACGGCTTCTCGATCCGCGATGCACGGCCGCGGCCACGAGCGTGGAAGCGCTTCATCACGATCGACTTGCCTACATAGGCTTCCGAAACGATCAGGGCGTCGACGTCGAGGTCATGGTTGTTTTCAGCATTGGCGATTGCAGACTCGAGGGTCTTCTTCACCGTGCCGGCGATGCGCTTGCGCGAGAATTCGAGCTCTGCAAGCGCGCGTTCGACCTTCTTGCCGCGGATCATGGCGGCAACGAGGTTCAGCTTCTGGGGGCTGACGCGGAGCGTGCGCGCAACTGCCTGCGCCTCGTTATCCTTCAGCCGGCGTTCGGTCTTAGCCTTCGCCATGATTACTTCCTCTTCGCCTTCTTGTCCGCGCCGTGACCGTAATAGGTACGGGTGGGAGCGAATTCACCGAACTTGTGTCCGACCATGTCTTCGTTGACGCTGACCGGAATGTGCTTGCTGCCGTTGTAGACGCCGAACGTCAGACCAACGAACTGCGGCAGGATGGTGGACCGACGGGTCCACATCTTGATTACTTCACTCCGTCCGCCTTCGCGCACCTTCTCAGCCTTCTTGAGAAGATAGCCGTCAACAAACGGACCTTTCCATACTGAACGAGCCATTAGTGACTTCCTTCTCTCTTACTTCTTGCGCTGGTGGCGCGAACGCATGATGAACTTGTCCGTGGACTTGTTCGAACGCGTGCGCTTGCCCTTGGTCGGCTTGCCCCACGGCGAGACCGGATGACGGCCGCCCGAGGTACGGCCTTCACCACCGCCGTGCGGATGGTCGACTGGGTTCATGACGACGCCGCGGTTATGCGGACGCTTGCCACGCCAGACGGTACGACCGGCCTTGCCGTCGCTGATGTTGCCGTGATCCGGGTTGGAAACCGCACCGACCGAAGCCAGGCAGGAGCCCGGAACGAGGCGCTGTTCGCCGGAGTTCAGGCGCAGGATCGCCATGCCAGCGTCGCGGCCGACGAGCTGAACGTAAGTGCCGGCCGAACGAGCGATCTGACCGCCCTTGCCCGGCTTCATCTCGACGTTGTGCACGATCGAACCGACCGGGATGTACTGCAGCGGCATGGTGTTGCCGGGCTTGACGTCGACGGCCTTCTCGGAAGCGATCACCTTGTCGCCGGCAGCGAGGCGCTGCGGAGCCAGGATGTAGGCCTGCTCGCCGTCGGTATAGGTGACCAGCGCGATGAACGCGGTGCGGTTCGGGTCGTATTCCAGACGCTCGACGGTGCCTTCAACGTCGAACTTGCGACGCTTGAAGTCGATCAGGCGATAGGTCCGCTTGTGACCGCCGCCGATAAAGCGGGCGGTGATGCGGCCGTAGTTGTTGCGGCCGCCGCTCTTGGAGAGACCCTCGGTGAGCTTCTTGACGGGCTTGCCCTTCCAGAGGCCGGACCGGTCGACGATAACCAGCTGACGCTGGCTCGGGGTCGTCGGGTTGTAGCTTTTCAATGCCATTATCTTATACCTCAGAGACCGGTGGAGACGTCGATCGTCTGACCTTCGGCCAGGGTGACGACAGCCTTCTTGACGTCCTTCTGCTTGCCAATGAAGCCACGGAACCGCTTCACCTTGCCCTTGCGGACAAGCGTGTTGACGGCCGTGACCTTCACACCGAACAGCGCCTCTACGGCAGCCTTGATTTCCGGCTTGGAAGCAGTCTTGGCAACGTTGAAGACGACCTGGTTCTGCTCTGATACCAGCGTCGACTTTTCGGTGATCGAGGGAGATACGATCACATCATAGTGGCGAATGTCGGTCACTTGAAACGCTCCTCTAGAGCTTCCACCGCAGCCTTGGAAAGCACCAGCTTGCCGCGACGCAGGATGTCGTAAACATTGATGCCCTGAACCGGCAGAACATCGACGTTCGGGATGTTCTGGGCGGCGAGCTTGAAGTTGCTGTCGAGCTCAACGCCGCCGATGAACAACACGTTGGTGAGGCCGAGCGAAGCAAACGAACCGGCAAGCGCCTTGGTCTTTGCTTCGGCGGCAACCAGGTTGTCGACGATGATGATGTCTTCAGCCTTCATCTTTGCAGAGAGGGCGTGACGAAGAGCCAGCGCACGAACCTTCTTGGGAAGGTCATGCTCGTGGCTGCGGACGACCGGGCCGTGAGCCTTGCCACCGCCGCGGAACTGCGGAGCGCGAGCCGAATGGTGACGAGCGCGGCCCGTACCCTTCTGCTTGTACATCTTGGCGCCGGTGCGGGAGACTTCAGCACGACCCTTGGTCTTGTGCGTGCCCTGCTGCTTCTTGGCGAGCTGCCAACGAACCATACGGGCCAGAATGTCTTCGCGGGGGTCGAGGCCGAAAATCTCGTCCGACAGGGCTACCTTGCCGGCGTCTTTTCCCTCGAGGGTCTTGACGTTATATTCCATGTGCTTGGCTCCCTTACTTCGCGGCCGACTTGATGGCATCGCGAACGACGATCCAAGCGCCCTTGGAGCCGGGAACGGCACCCTTGACGAGGATCAGGCCACGGTTCTCGTCGGTGGAAACAACTTCGAGGTTCTGGGTGGTGATGCGCGTCTGGCCCATATGACCAGCCATGCGCTTGCCCTTCCAGACCTTGCCCGGATCTTGGTTGTTACCAGTCGAACCATGCGAACGGTGCGAAACGGACACACCGTGCGTGGCACGCAGACCACCGAAGTTATGGCGCTTCATGGCGCCGGCGAAACCCTTACCGATCGAGGTACCGGTGACGTCCACCAGCTGACCCGCCGTAAAGTGACCAGCCGTCAGCTCGGTGCCGACATCGATCAGATTGTCTTCGGAAACGCGAAACTCGACGAGCTTCGCCTTCGGCTCGACTTCGGCGACGGCGAAATGGCCGCGCAGCGCCTTGGTCGTGTTCTTTACCTTGGCCGTGCCGGCACCGAGCTGAACGGCGGGGTAGCCATTCTTCTCGACAGTGCGCTGAGCCACGACCTGGCAGTTTTCCAGCCGCAATACGGTTACGGGAACATGCTCGCCTGCGTCGTTATAGACGCGGGTCATTCCCACCTTCTGTGCAATTACACCTGAACGCATCGGTTCAATCCTTCTCACTCAGCCCGAGACCGAGGTCTCAGAGCTTGATCTCAACATCGACACCAGCGGCGAGGTCGAGCTTCATCAGCGCGTCCACCGTCTGCGGTGTCGGGTCAACGATATCGAGAAGGCGCTTATGGGTGCGCATCTCGAACTGCTCGCGGCTCTTCTTGTCGATGTGGGGGGACCGGTTAACCGTAAACTTCTCGATGCGGGTCGGAAGCGGAACGGGGCCCCGGACGCTTGCGCCGGTGCGCTTCGCCGTCGACACGATCTCGCGCGTCGACGCGTCGAGAATGCGGTGATCGAACGCCTTCAGGCGAATGCGGATATTTTGGCCGTTCATTCGACGTTATCCTTGTTGTCTTGTTTATCCACGTGCCAACCCAATAGGGCACGGGTTGTTCTTTCTTCCTAAGGCGGACCACCGGTTTCAAAGATCGAAGGGGACACCGAGAATACGGCGTCCCTTTCCACTCTTCGGGCCTTTGGCCCACCTCATTTGTTCATTGCCTGCCTCGAACCCGAAGCAGCGGGCAAATCACGCTCGCGCGCCATTTGCTACATTTTTGTGTCATACGCAAGCGGCCAAAGCCGCTTGCGTTAAAACTTACTCGACGATCGAAGCAACGATGCCTGCGCCGACGGTGCGGCCGCCTTCGCGGATTGCGAAGCGCAGCTTTTCTTCCATCGCGATCGGAACGATCAGCTCGACGGCAACGGTCACGTTGTCGCCAGGCATGACCATTTCCGTGCCTTCCGGAAGCGTCACGATGCCCGTCACGTCCGTCGTGCGGAAGTAGAACTGCGGACGGTAGTTGGTGAAGAACGGCGTATGACGGCCGCCTTCTTCCTTCGTCAGGATGTAGGCTTCAGCCATGAACTTCTTGTGCGGCTTGACCGAACCCGGCTTGCACAGAATCTGGCCACGCTCGACGCCGTCACGGTTCACGCCGCGAACCAGTGCGCCGATGTTGTCGCCGGCCTGGCCCTGATCGAGCAGCTTGCGGAACATTTCAACGCCGGTCACCGTCGTCTTCGAGGTCGGGCGGATGCCGACGATCTCGACTTCTTCGCCAACCTTGACGATGCCACGCTCGACGCGGCCGGTGACAACCGTGCCACGGCCCGAGATCGAGAACACGTCTTCGATCGGCATCAGGAACGGCTGGTCGATCGGACGCTCAGGCGTCGGGATGTAGGCATCGACGGCGGCCATCAGTTCGCGGATCGCGTCTTCGCCGATCTTCTTGTCGGAATCTTCAAGAGCGGCCAGAGCCGAACCCTTGACGATCGGAATGTCGTCGCCCGGGAAGTCATAGGACGACAGCAGTTCGCGCACTTCCAGCTCGACGAGTTCGAGAAGCTCGGCGTCGTCAACCTGGTCGACCTTGTTGAGGAACACGACGATCGCCGGAACGCCGACCTGACGGGCAAGCAGGATGTGCTCGCGGGTCTGCGGCATCGGGCCGTCGGCAGCCGAGCAGACCAGGATCGCGCCGTCCATCTGCGCGGCACCGGTGATCATGTTCTTGACGTAGTCGGCGTGGCCGGGGCAGTCGACGTGGGCATAGTGGCGGGCCGGCGTCTCATATTCGACGTGCGCCGTCGAAATGGTGATGCCGCGCGCCTTTTCTTCAGGAGCCGCGTCGATCTGGTCATAGGCTTTGTACTCGCCGAAGTACTTCGTGATCGCGGCCGTCAGCGACGTCTTGCCATGGTCAACGTGACCGATCGTGCCAATGTTGACGTGCGGCTTGTTGCGCTCAAACTTGCTCTTTGCCATTTCCGGCTTCTCCGTTCTTATCCCCGTCAGGGGTTATTCTCTAAATTTGATTGGGCGGGTTACCCCGGTCACTTCTGACCGGAGTACTTGGCCTGGATTTCGTTTGCTACGTTCGTCGGAACCGGTGCGTAGTGATCGAAGGTCATCGAGTACTGCGCACGGCCCTGGGACATGGAGCGCAGGTTGTCGACGTACTTGAACATGTTCGCAAGCGGCACATGGGCGTTGATCACGACGGCAATGCCACGTGCTTCCTGGCCCTGGATCTGGCCACGACGGGAGTTCAGGTCGCCGATAACGTCACCGACGTAATCTTCCGGAGTGACGACTTCGACCTTCATCATCGGCTCGAGGAGCTGGGCACCGGCCTTCTTGGCTGCTTCACGGAAGCAGGCGCGGGAGGCGATTTCGAATGCCAGAACCGACGAGTCGACGTCGTGGAAGGCGCCGTCGATGAGGGTCGCCTTGACGCCCAGCATCGGGAAGCCAGCCAGCGGGCCGGAAGACAGAACGCTTTCGATGCCCTTCTGGACGCCCGGGATGTATTCCTTCGGAACAGCACCACCGACGATCTTGGACTCGAACTTGAAGTCGTCGCCATCCGGGTTCGGTTCGAAGACGATCTTGACGCGCGCGAACTGGCCGGTACCACCGGACTGCTTCTTGTGCGTGTAGTCTTCTTCGTGCTTCTTCGTGATGGTTTCACGATAGGCAACCTGCGGAGCACCGACGGTGGCTTCGACCTTGAACTCGCGACGCATGCGGTCGACGAGAATGTCGAGGTGAAGTTCGCCCATGCCGGCGATGATGGTCTGGCCGGATTCCTCGTCGGTCTTGACGCGGAAGGACGGATCTTCGGCAGCCAGGCGGTTGAGCGCGAGGCCCATCTTTTCCTGGTCGCCCTTGGACTTCGGCTCGATGGCGATCTGGATGACCGGCTCGGGGAATTCCATGCGCTCGAGGATGACCGGCTTCAGCGGATCGCAGAGCGTATCGCCAGTGGTGGTTTCCTTGAGGCCTGCGAGAGCAACGATGTCGCCGGCGAAGGCTTCTTCGATGTCTTCACGGGAATTGGAGTGCATCTGCAGCATACGGCCGACGCGCTCGCGCTTTTCCTTGACCGTGTTCAACAGCGCAGCGCCCTTTTCGAGCTTGCCCGAATAGATGCGGCAGAAGGTGAGCGAACCGACGAAGGGGTCGTTCATGATCTTGAAAGCGAGCATCGAGAGAGGCTCGTTGTCATCGGCATGACGGTCGATTTCGGCTTCGGTCTTGACGTCGATGCCCTTGATCGCCGGAATGTCTGCCGGGGACGGCAGGAATTCGACAACGGCGTCGAGGAGCGGCTGAACGCCCTTGTTCTTGAAGGCGGAGCCGCAGAACATCGGGAAGAACTTGACGTCGATGGTGCCGCGACGGATGAGCGCACGGATCTTATCGTTGTCCGGCATGATGCCGTTCAGATAGTCTTCCATGGCCTGTTCTTCGATCTCGACAACGGTCTCGATCATCTTTTCGCGGAATTCTTCAGCGCGAGCCTTCAGGTCTTCCGGGATCTCGACGACGTCCCACTGGGCGCCGAGCGATTCATCGCGCCAGACGAGCGCGTTCATCTCGATTAGGTCGACAACGCCCTTGAACTCGGTTTCTGCGCCGATCGGGAGCTGGCAGACGACAGCGGTCGCGCCGAGACGGGTCTTGATCATCTCGACCGAGCGGTAGAAGTCAGCGCCGGTCTTGTCCATCTTGTTGCAGAAGATCATCCGCGGGACGTTGTACTTGTCGGCCTGGCGCCAGACAGTTTCCGTCTGCGGCTCAACGCCGGCATTGGCGTCGAGAAGAGCAACTGCACCGTCGAGAACGCGCAGCGAACGTTCGACTTCGATGGTGAAGTCGACGTGGCCGGGAGTGTCGATGATGTTGAAGCGGCGCATCTTGCCGTCACGGCCCTTCCAGAAGGTCGTGGTCGCAGCGGAGGTGATCGTGATGCCACGCTCCTGCTCCTGCTCCATCCAGTCCATCGTGGCTGCGCCGTCGTGAACTTCGCCGATCTTGTGCGACTTACCGGTGTAATAGAGGATACGCTCGGTGGTCGTGGTCTTGCCGGCGTCGATATGCGCCATGATACCGAAATTGCGGTAGTCTTCGATTTTATATTCGCGAGCCATAGGACTGCCTTTCGAAATTCGATCGGGTGAAGATTACCAACGGTAATGCGAGAATGCGCGGTTGGCGTCGGCCATCTTGTGCGTGTCTTCACGCTTCTTGACGGCACTGCCACGGTTGTTTGCAGCATCCATGAGTTCACCGGAAAGGCGATCAACCATCGTCGTTTCGTTGCGCTTGCGGGCAGCAGCGATCACCCAACGGATCGCGAGAGCCTGGCGGCGCTCCGGACGAACATCGACCGGAACCTGGTAGGTTGCACCACCAACGCGGCGCGAGCGAACTTCGACATGCGGCGCGACATTGTCGAGCGCCGAATGGAAGATACCCAGCGGGTCAGCCTTGGCCTTGCCCTGCACGACGTCGAACGCGCCGTAAACGATGTTTTCAGCCACGGACTTCTTGCCGTGGAGCATGATCGCATTCATGAACTTCGTGACGACCAGATCGCCGAACTTCGGGTCCGGGTTGATCTCACGCTTCTCTGCACTATGGCGTCGGGACATACTTCTCGTCTCTCAATTGTTACGGGCGCTTTACCACGCGGAGAACCTCGCGCAGCGCCGGATAAACCAAATTCCGAATTACTTCGGACGCTTCGCACCGTACTTCGAACGGCGCTGCTTGCGGTTCTTGACGCCCTGGGTGTCGAGAACGCCGCGGATGATGTGGTAGCGAACGCCCGGCAAGTCCTTGACGCGGCCGCCGCGGATCATCACGACGGAGTGTTCCTGCAGGTTATGGCCCTCACCCGGGATGTAGCCGATGACTTCGAAGCCGTTGGTCAGACGAATCTTGGCAACCTTACGCAGAGCCGAGTTCGGCTTCTTCGGGGTCGTCGTGTAAACGCGGGTGCAAACGCCGCGCTTCTGGGGATTTTCCTGCAGAGCAGGAACCTTGTTACGCTTTACGTTCGCCTGGCGAGGCTTGCGGATCAGCTGGTTTACGGTAGGCATTCAACCATCCCTTACGTTTTTCTCAGTACCCTTTCGGGCCGATCTGATGCCGTTTCCGGCGGCGGCACACACATTTCCTCATGCGCAAAACGTGGCCCGATCCGCTTTTCCGGATGGACCACAGAAAGCAGAGGACGCATTCCTCATGCGTCGTGCGTGCAGCATTCGTATCTTCAACGTGCGTATGGAACCGTGTCTGAGGCGTACTCCGGAACGAGTCGTTCCGAACGGGCAAGCCTCACATCGCTTCCGATGCGGGGCGTGTACTGTTTTCCCCCCTGCCCGTCAAGACCAAATCCTAATTTATTGCCCCGAACCCTTGGTTTCGGGGGCGAAAGGAGGGTTTCGGGACAAGGTTTCGTGAAATCTGACATGTCCTCGCGGATAATGTTTGGGAATCATCGCCGATCACACTAAAGAGTGCGGGAACCTTCCGTTCCGCCTCGTCTTCGGACGATACTAGGGAATCGCTTGCGGAGATGACCATGATCGCCACACCCGACAATGACAACAACCTCGACGGGCCGATGGTCTTCATCATCATCGGCAAGGGCTATGAGAAGAAGGGCGGCGAAGGCATCGAGCTGCATATCATGCTGCGCGCGCCGGATGACGATTCCGCCGTCCGCGAGGCGCTCAACGCGCTGTCCGAAGAGGGCTTCATCGAGGCCGACCTCGACCAGATCGGCGTCCTGACCGACGAACCCACCGAGGAGCCCCATGCCTCCGCCTACCAGGGTGCGCTCGAAGGCGAAGTGGCGATCATCCGCTTCGAGTAGTCTCGATCGACGAAGAGGCCTGGCTGTCCTCGCCTCTTTGTTTGCCGGCGGCCGCAAGAGTGCGGACCTGTTCCGTTTTTGCTTGTCTTTCCCAACCCTCACCAACAGCGACACGCCTGCGTTTCACCAAAAAATATGCATGAAGCCGCCGGCCAATCCCGGCGGCTTTTTGATGTCCATCCCCTTCCCGCTTGAAACGAAAAACCGCCCGGATCGCTCCGAGCGGTTTTGATTTCCAATGGCCAGTTACCGATTACTCGGCGGCCGGAGCCTTCTCGCCGGCAAGATCCTGGAGCATCGGGGTGGCGGACGAAGCGCCCGAACCCTTCTTGCGTTCTTCCAGGATGAGCTCGTCGCGCGAAGTGGCGATACGGCGGATCTGGGTCATGGTACCGCCAGTACCGGCCGGGATGAGACGGCCGACGATGACGTTTTCCTTGAGGCCCTGGAGCGTGTCCATCTTGCCGGCGATCGCAGCTTCCGTCAGCACCTTGGTCGTTTCCTGGAAGGAAGCGGCCGAGATGAAGGACGGGGTCTGCAGCGACGCCTTGGTGATGCCGAGCAGAACCGGTTCGCCGTAAGCGGGCTTCTTGCCTTCTTCGACGAGACGCTCGTTGGCTTCGTCCAGTTCGATCCGGTCGACATTGTCACCGACGATATACTGGCTGTCGCCAGCATCGGTGATCTCGACCTTCTGCAGCATCTGACGGACAATCACCTCGATGTGCTTGTCGTTGATGACAACGCCCTGCAGACGATAGACTTCCTGGATTTCGTTGACGAGGTAGGAAGCGAGTGCTTCCACGCCCTTGATCGCCAGGATGTCGTGCGGGGCCGGATTGCCGTCGAGGATGTAGTCGCCCTTTTCGATGTAGTCGCCTTCCTGAAGATGGAAGGGCTTGCCCTTCGGGATCAGGTATTCGACCGGTTCGACACCGTCTTCCGCCGGCTCGATCATGACGCGACGCTTGTTCTTGTAGTCGCGGCCGAGGCGGATCGTACCATCGATCTCAGCGATGATGGCGTGATCCTTCGGACGACGGGCTTCGAAGAGCTCGGCGACGCGCGGCAGACCACCGGTGATGTCCTTGGTCTTGGCGCTTTCCATCGGCACACGGGCAAGAACGTCGCCCTGGGAGACCTTGGCACCCGGCTCGACCGACAGAATGGCGTCGACCGACAGGTTGAAGCGGGCTTCGCCACCGCGGGCCAGCTTCATGATGTTGCCGGACGCGTCCTTGATGACGATCGCAGGCTTCAGGTCGGTGCCGCGCGGCGTCGAACGCCAGTCGATGACCTGACGCTTGGTGATGCCGGTGGATTCGTCGGTCGATTCCGAAACCGAGATCGAATCGACCACGTCCTCGAACTGAACCGTACCTTCGACTTCTGTCATCATCGGGCGTGTGTAGGGATCCCACTCTGCCAGACGCTGACCGCGACGAACCTTGTCGCCGTCATCCACGAACAGCTTCGAACCGTAGGCTACGCGCTGCGAGGAACGCTCGACGCCGCGCTCGTCAAGGATGGTGACCGCCATGTTGCGGCCCATCGCGACGAGAACGCCTTCGGAGTTCCGCAGCATGTTGCGGTTCTTGATCTGGATCGTGCCTTCGTACGACGCTTCCAGGAACGACTGGTCGACCACGTTTGCCGTACCGCCCAAGTGGAAGGTACGCATGGTGAGCTGGGTTCCCGGCTCGCCGATCGACTGAGCAGCGATGACGCCGACGGCTTCGCCCATGTTGACCGGCGTACCACGGGCCAGATCTCGGCCGTAGCAGACCGAGCAGACGCCCGTCTGGACTTCGCAGGTCAGTGCCGAACGGATGCGGATCGACTGGATACCAGCCTTTTCGATCTCGATGACATCCGGCTCGAGGATCATCTTGCCGGCATCGACGATGCGGGCACCCGTGACCGGATGATCGATATCGTCGAGTGCAGTACGGCCGAGAACACGAGCGCCGATGGAAGCCACGACCTGACCGGCGTCAACGATCGCCGTCATGGTGAGGCCGCTTTCGGTACCGCAATCGACGAGGTTGACGATGCAGTCCTGCGCGACGTCGACGAGACGACGGGTCAGGTAACCGGAGTTCGCGGTCTTCAAGGCGGTGTCTGCGAGACCCTTACGGGCACCGTGGGTCGAGTTGAAGTACTCGTTAACGGTCAGGCCTTCCTTGAAGTTCGAGATGATAGGCGTTTCGATGATCTCGCCCGAGGGCTTGGCCATCAGGCCACGCATGCCGCCCAGCTGGCGCATCTGGTTCGGAGAACCACGTGCACCCGAGTGGGACATCATGTAGATGGCGTTCATCTGCTTCTGGCGACCGGTCTCCGGATCGAACTCGACAGCCTTAATGCGGGCCATCATGTCTTCCGCGACCTTTTCGGTTGCCTTGCCCCAGGCGTCGACGACCTTGTTGTACTTTTCGCCCTGAGTGATCAGGCCGTCATTGTACTGCTGCTCGTATTCCTTGACCAGGGTTTCGGTGTCACCGACGATCTTCGCCTTGGTTTCCGGGATGATCATGTCGTCCTTGCCGAACGAAATGCCGGCGCGGCAGGCATGCGTGAAGCCGAGCTGCATGATGCGGTCGCAGAAGATCACCGTGTCCTTCTGACCGCAGTGACGGTAGACCGTGTCGATCATCTTGGAGATGTTCTTCTTGGTCATTTCCTGGTTGCAGGTCTCGAACGGCACGTTGACGTTCTTCGGCAGAAGTTCGCCGATGATCATGCGGCCGGGGGTCGTTTCATAGATCTTCGACACCAGCTTGCCGTCGGCATCCAGGGTCTTGAAGCGGCCACGGATCTTGGCATGCAGGGTGACGATCTTGTTTTCCAGAGCGTGGTGCAACTCGCCCATGTCGGAGAAGGCCATGCCTTCGCCCGGCTCGTTCTGGTTCATGATCGCCAGATAGTAGAGGCCGAGAACCATGTCCTGTGACGGAACGATGATCGGTGCACCGTTTGCCGGATGCAGGATGTTGTTCGTCGACATCATCAGCACGCGGGCTTCGAGCTGGGCTTCGAGCGACAGCGGCACGTGAACGGCCATCTGGTCACCGTCGAAGTCGGCGTTGAAGGCCGTGCAGACGAGCGGATGCAGCTGGATTGCCTTGCCTTCGACCAGGATCGGTTCGAAGGCCTGGATGCCCAGGCGGTGCAGCGTCGGTGCGCGGTTCAGGAGGACCGGATGCTCGCGGATGACCTCGTCGAGGATATCCCAGACTTCCGGCTTTTCCTTTTCAACCAGCTTCTTGGCCTGCTTGACGGTCGAGGAGTAACCCTTCGCGTCGAGGCGGGCGTAGATGAACGGCTTGAAGAGTTCGAGCGCCATCTTCTTCGGCAGGCCGCACTGGTGCAGCTTCAATTCCGGACCGGTCACGATGACCGAACGGCCGGAATAGTCGACGCGCTTGCCGAGCAGGTTCTGGCGGAAGCGGCCCTGCTTGCCCTTGAGCATGTCGGACAGCGACTTCAGCGGACGCTTGTTGGCGCCGGTGATGACGCGGCCGCGACGGCCGTTGTCGAACAGCGCGTCCACGGATTCCTGCAGCATGCGCTTTTCGTTGCGGATGATGATGCCCGGAGCGCGCAGTTCGATCAGGCGCTTCAGACGGTTATTACGGTTGATGACGCGACGATAGAGATCGTTGAGGTCCGAGGTCGCAAAGCGGCCGCCATCAAGCGGAACCAGCGGGCGCAGGTCCGGCGGGATGACCGGGACGACCTTCATGATCATCCATTCCGGGCGGTTGCCCGACTCCATGAAGTTCTCTACGATCTTCAGGCGCTTCATCAGCTTCTTCTGCTTCAGATCCGACGTGGTGTCGGCAAGTTCCGAACGCAGGTCGCCGGCGATCTTTTCGAGATTCATCGAAGCGAGCATCTCATAGATGGCCTCGGCGCCGATCATCGCCGTGAACTGATCTTCGCCGAACTCGTCGACGGCGATCATGTATTCTTCTTCGGAAAGAAGCTGGTTTTCCTTGAGCGAGGTGAGGCCCGGCTCAGTGACGATGTAGTTCTCGAAATAGAGAACGCGCTCGACATCCTTCAGCGTCATGTCGAGAAGGGTCGAGATGCGCGACGGAAGCGACTTCAGGAACCAGATATGGGCGACCGGAGCGGCGAGCTCGATATGGCCCATGCGCTCACGACGAACGCGCGACAGCGTGACTTCGACGCCGCACTTTTCGCAGATGATGCCCTTGTACTTCATGCGCTTGTACTTGCCGCACAGGCACTCGTAGTCCTTGATCGGCCCGAAGATGCGCGCGCAGAAGAGGCCGTCGCGTTCCGGCTTGAACGTACGGTAGTTGATGGTCTCCGGCTTTTTGATTTCGCCGTAGGACCAGGAGAGAATCTTCTCCGGAGACGCGATCGAGATGCGGATCGAGTCGAAGTGCTGTGCAGGCACCTGCGGATTGAAAAGATTCATGACCTCTTGGTTCATGCCTATCTCCTTTAGGGGCGGAAGCCCTCGGCTGGCGATCGATACGGTCCGAATTCCCGGGAGGGACCGCTCGATGCTCTAAAACAGTATTAGCCGCGAAATGCGGCAAAAATCCCCCTAGCCTTCGGTGCGAACCGGAGGCGGGAGTGGCGCGCGCCCATTCCTGGCGCGCGCCGGCTTTTGTTCTTATTCGGCTGCGTCCGGAAGCTGAGCGGCATTCGCCTCGTCGATCTTCGAGTTCTCAAGCTCGACGGACAGGCCGAGAGAGCGCATTTCCTTGACGAGAACGTTGAAACTCTCCGGAATGCCTGCCTCGAACGTGTCGTCGCCGCGCACGATCGCTTCGTAGACCTTGGTACGGCCGGCCACGTCGTCCGACTTCACGGTCAGCATTTCCTGCAGCGTGTAGGCAGCGCCGTAGGCTTCGAGCGCCCAGACTTCCATTTCGCCGAAGCGCTGGCCGCCGAACTGCGCCTTGCCGCCGAGCGGCTGCTGGGTGACGAGCGAGTACGGACCGATCGAACGCGCGTGGATCTTGTCGTCCACAAGGTGGTTCAGCTTGATCATGTACATGTAGCCGACAGTCACCTTGCGGTCGAACTGCTCGCCGGTACGGCCGTCATAGAGGACCGACTGACCGGACGGATCCAGGCCCGCCTTGGTCAGCATCGCTGCGACGTCCGGCTCATGCGCGCCGTCGAAGACCGGCGTCGCAATCGACAGACCACGCTTGGACTGCTCGGCCAGGCGAATGAGAGAGTCGTCGTCGAAGCTTGCAACTTCGGCGTTTGCCTCACTTTCATAGGCTTCCGTCAGCTCTTTCTTCAGGTCGGTGATGTCGTTCGACCTGCGGTACTCTTCGAGCATCGCACCGATGCGCTTGCCCATGCCGGCGCAAGCCCAGGCCAGGTGCGTCTCGAGGATCTGGCCGACGTTCATGCGCGAAGGCACGCCGAGCGGGTTCAGAACGATGTCGACATGCGTACCGTCTTCGAGGAACGGCATGTCCTCGACAGGTACGATGCGCGACACGACGCCCTTGTTGCCGTGACGGCCGGCCATCTTGTCGCCCGGCTGGATCTTGCGCTTCACAGCGACGAAGACCTTGACCATCTTCATGACACCCGGAGGCATTTCGTCGCCGCGCTGGACCTTTTCGACCTTGTCCATGAAGCGCTGTTCAAGGCGCGACTTGGATTCGTCGTACTGGCCGCGAAGCGCTTCGACTTCGCCCTGCACCTTTTCGTCCTCGACTGCGAACATCCACCACTGCGAGCGGGGATATTCGGAGATGACGGCGTTGGTGAGCTCGATGCCCTTCTTGAAGCCCTTCGGACCGGCAACCGACATCTGGCCGCGCAGCATGTCCGTCAGACGGCCATAGACGTTGCGGTCGAGGATTGCCTGTTCGTCGTCGCGGTCCTTGGCGAGGCGTTCGATTTCCTCACGCTCGATCGCCATGGCGCGTTCGTCCTTCTCCACACCGTGACGGTTGAAGACGCGGACTTCGACGACCGTGCCGAACGTGCCCGGAGGCATGCGCATGGAGGTGTCGCGAACGTCGGAGGCCTTTTCACCGAAGATGGCGCGCAGAAGCTTTTCTTCCGGCGTCATCGGGCTTTCGCCCTTCGGAGTGATCTTGCCGACGAGGATGTCGCCCGGCTGGACTTCGGCGCCGATGTAGACGATGCCGGCTTCGTCGAGGTTCTTCAGCGCTTCTTCCGAAACGTTCGGAATGTCGCGCGTGATTTCTTCCGGACCAAGCTTGGTGTCACGCGCCATCACTTCGAATTCTTCGATGTGGATGGAGGTAAACACGTCGTCCGACACGATGCGCTCGGACAGCAGGATCGAGTCTTCGTAGTTGTAGCCGTTCCAGGGCATGAACGCGACGAGCGCGTTGCGGCCGAGCGCCAGGTCACCGAGGTCCGTCGACGGACCGTCGGCGATGATGTCGCCCTTGTTCAGGATGTCGCCGACGGCGACCAGCGGACGCTGGTTGACGCAGGTGTTCTGGTTCGAACGCTGGAACTTCTGCAGACGATAGATATCGACGCCCGACTTCGACGGATCGAGGTCTTCGGTGGCGCGGATAACGATACGCGTCGCGTCGACCTGGTCGACCACGCCACCACGGCGGGCAGCGATCGCCGCGCCGGAGTCGCGGGCAACGACCGGTTCCATGCCGGTGCCGACGAACGGAGCTTCAGCCCGCACCAGCGGCACGGCCTGACGCTGCATGTTCGAGCCCATGAGAGCACGGTTGGCGTCGTCGTTTTCCAGGAAAGGGATCAGAGCGGCCGCGACCGAGACAAGCTGCTTCGGCGAGACGTCCATCAGGTTGATGGTGTCGCGCGGTGACAGCATGACTTCGCCGGCATGACGGCACACGACGAACTCTTCAAGGAACGAACCGTTCTTGTCGAGCGGAGCGTTCGCCTGTGCGACGTAGTACTTGGCCTCTTCCATGGCGGAGAGGTAAAGCACTTCCTTCGTCACGACGCCGTCGATGATCTTGCGGTACGGGCTTTCGATGAAGCCGTACTTGTTGACGCGGGCAAAGGTCGCAAGCGAGTTGATCAGACCGATGTTCGGGCCTTCCGGCGTTTCGATCGGGCAAATACGGCCGTAATGGGTCGGGTGAACGTCGCGGACTTCGAAGCCGGCGCGCTCGCGGGTCAGACCACCCGGGCCAAGTGCCGAAAGACGGCGCTTGTGGGTGATTTCCGAAAGCGGGTTCACTTGGTCCATGAACTGCGACAGCTGCGAAGAACCGAAGAATTCGCGAACCGCGGCAGCAGCCGGCTTCGCGTTGATCAGGTCCTGCGGCATGACGGTGTCGATTTCGATCGACGACATGCGTTCCTTGATGGCGCGCTCCATGCGGAGCAGGCCGAGGCGATACTGATTTTCCATCAGTTCGCCGACAGAACGGACGCGGCGGTTGCCGAGGTTGTCGATATCGTCGATCTCGCCCTTTCCATCGCGCAGTTCGACCAGCATCCGGACCACGGCCAGGATGTCGTCCTTGCGCAGCGTGCGGACGGTGTCGGCGACTTCGAGGTCGAGGCGCATGTTCATCTTGACGCGGCCGACGGCGGAGAGGTCGTAACGCTCCGAGTCGAAGAACAGCGAGTTGAACATGGCTTCGGCCGATTCCATGGTCGGCGGCTCACCCGGACGCATGACTCGGTAGATGTCGAACAGAGCGTCCTGACGGTTTTCGTTCTTGTCGGCCGACAGCGTGTTGCGGATGTAGGCGCCGACATTGATATGGTCGATGCCGAGAACCGGAACTTCGTCGAAACCTGCATTGAGGATGACCGGCAGGGTCTTTTCGTCGATCTCGTCGCCGGCTTCGAGGTAGATCTCGCCGGTTGCCGCGTTGACGATGTCTTCGGCAAGATAGTTGCCGTAGATGTCGTCATTGGTTGCCTTCAACGCCTTGAGGCCCTTGTCCGTCAGCTGACGGAGAAGGCGCGGCGTGAGCTTCTTGCCGGATTCGACGACCACTTCGCCGGTATCGGCGTCGATCATGTCGGAAAGGGTCTTTGCACCCTTGAGGGTCTCCGGCTGGAACGGAATCCGCCAGCCATCGCCGTCGCGCTGATAGGACGACTTCGTATAGAAGGTCGACAGGATTTCTTCGCCGTCCATGCCGAGCGCCATCAGCAGCGAGGTCACGGGGATCTTGCGGCGGCGGTCGATACGGGCGTAGACGATATCCTTGGCGTCGAATTCGATGTCGAGCCAGGAACCGCGATACGGAATGACGCGGGCAGCGAAGAGCAGCTTGCCGGAAGAGTGGCTCTTGCCCTTGTCATGGTCGAAGAAGACGCCCGGCGAACGGTGCATCTGGGACACGATCACGCGCTCGGTGCCGTTCACGATGAACGTACCGTTGTCGGTCATGAGCGGCATGTCGCCCATGTAGACCGACTGTTCCTTGATGTCCTTGATCGACTTTGCGCCCGTATCCTCGTCGATATCGAATACGATCAGGCGCAGCGTCACCTTCAGCGGCGCAGCATAGGTCAGATCGCGCTGACGGCATTCTTCCACGTCGAACTTCGGCAGTTCGAATTCGTAGGACACGAATTCGAGCATGGAGGCGCCGGAAAAATCGGTGATCGGAAAGACCGACCGGAAGACCGCGTTCAGACCTTCGTCCGGACGGCCGCCCTTCGGTTCATCGACCATCAGGAACTGATCATAGGATGCCTTCTGAACCTCGATGAGGTTCGGCATCTCCGTGACTTCGGGGATTTTTCCAAAAAACTTGCGTACGCGCCTGCGACCATTAAAGGAAAGGGTCTGAGCCATCGTCGCTCCTTCAAACTTGCATCCGGGCCTGCAACGGACGGGGTTCGATGGCCAGTCGATCCCGTCGATCAATGGGTATTCTCAATCTCGTCCCACCTCTCGAACACGCCAGGCCGGATTGCCTTTTCGGTTCGATTCGGGACCATCCTCTTGAGAACCCATTACCCAAGAGCCGTTTTTGACGGTTCTTGGGTAATCAGTTCCAAGGAAGAACACCGGGAGAGGAGCAATCCCCTCTCCCGGCGCATTCCGATATTACTTAACGTCGACCTTGGCGCCGGCGTCCTCAAGCTTCTTCTTGAGGTCAGCGGCTTCAGCCTTGTTGACGCCTTCCTTGACAGCCTTCGGAGCGGCTTCAACGAGATCCTTGGCTTCCTTGAGGCCCAGGCCGGTGATGGCGCGGACTTCCTTGATGACGTTGATCTTGTTGGCGCCGGCATCAGCGAGGATGACGTCGAACTCGGTCTTTTCTTCTTCAACAACGGCAGCAGCAGCGCCACCGCCAGCAGCAGCAACAGCTACCGGAGCAGCTGCAGAAACGCCCCACTTCTCTTCGAGCAGCTTGGAAAGCTCAGCAGCTTCCAGAACGGTCAGAGCAGAGAGGTCTTCAACGATCTTTGCGAGATCAGCCATTTTACTAGTTCCTTATATTCGGTTCGAACTTGATTTGGGTATGAACAGCGAAAAACCGCCTTAAGCGGCTTCCTCGTCCTTCTTGGCGTAGGCCGCGAACACGCGGGCAAGCTGACTTGCCGGTGCGGCGACAACCGTAGCAACGCGGGTGGCCGGGGCATTCAAGAGGCCCAGCAGCTTTGCGCGAAGCTCGTCCAGCGAAGGCAGGGTCGCAAGCGACTTGACCGCATCCGCAGTGAGCGTGGTTGCACCCATGGAACCGCCCAGAACAATGATCTTGTCATTGGTCTTGGCGAAATCCATGACGACCTTCGGAGCCGTTACCGGGTCTTCGCTGAATGCGATCAGCGTCTGACCCTTGAAGAGATTTGACATCCCTTCCGACTCCGTACCCTGAAGAGCGATCTTGGCCAGACGGTTCTTCGCGACTTTGACGGTGCCGCCAGCAGCGCGCATCTTCGAACGAAAATCGTTCATCTGCGCAACTGTGACACCAGCATAGTGGGCCACGACAACCGAACCGGAAGCCTTGAAGACTTCGTTCAGCTCCGTGACAAATTCGCGCTTTTCCGCTCTTTCCACTGTCTGTCTCCAGTTGACGGGACCGCAATCCTGCAGGCCCCATCGGGTTGCCTTTGCCTCAAGGGATCCGTGTATAGGACCCCAAGCGACGCTTGAGGATCCTGTCCCCTCGCTCTGTCGCCGTAAGGCTCCAGGCACAAGGCACACTAGGCTCGAACCGAATTCGCGAGGCGCATAGCACCTCAAAAATCTCGGGTCTTACCCGTCTCATGCAGGCAAAAGTGATTAAGGGATAACCACCTGCAATCTCGGACAGGAATTCCGGATTTCTCCGGAAATTCCCGGTCTCGAAGGACCGGGAATTCATGCGACCGGAGCCCGAAAGCTCCGGCAAATCTTTAAGCCGTGACCGTCGACGGGTCGATCTTGACGCCCGGGCCCATGGTCGAAGAGATGGCTACGCGCTTGACGTAGTTGCCCTTGGCGCCAGCCGGCTTGGCCTTGATGACCGCATCGGCAAAAGCCTTGATGTTCTCTTCAAGAGCCTTGGCTTCGAACGAGGCCTTGCCGATACCGGCATGGATGATGCCAGCCTTTTCGACGCGGAACTCGACAGCACCGCCCTTGGAAGCCTTGACGGCGCCCGTGACGTCCATGGTGACGGTCCCGACCTTCGGGTTCGGCATCATGCCGCGGGGGCCGAGAACCTTACCGAGACGACCGACGAGCGGCATCATGTCCGGGGTGGCGATGCAGCGATCGAAGTCGATCTTGCCGCCCTGGACGATTTCGACGAGGTCTTCGGCGCCGACGATGTCTGCACCGGCGGCCTTGGCTTCGTCAGCCTTGGCGCCACGTGCGAAAACGGCGACGCGAACGTCACGGCCGGTGCCGTTCGGCAGGTTGACTACACCGCGGACCATCTGGTCTGCGTGACGCGGATCAACGCCGAGGTTCATGGAGATTTCGACGGTTTCGTCGAACTTCGCCGTGGCACGAACCTTGACCATCGAGATGGCTTCCGTCAGGGCAACCAGCTTGGTCGGGTCGACGCCTTCGCGGATCTTCTGAATACGCTTTGCAAGCTTTGCCATGTTAAGCCACCACTTCCAGGCCCATGGCGCGGGCGGAGCCCTCGATCATGGCCATTGCGCCTTCGATGTCGGCAGCGTTGAGATCCTTCATCTTGGCTTCAGCGATCGTCTTGATCTGAGCCTTGGTGAGGGTGCCAGCCTTGGCGCCCTTGCCCGGGGTCTTGGAACCCGAGGTGATCTTCGCTTCCTTCTTCAGCCAGTAGCTGACCGGAGGCTGCTTCATCGCAAACGTGAAGGACTTGTCCTGGAAATAGGTGATGACGACCGGAATCGGCATGCCCTTTTCCATTTCCTGCGTGGCGGCGTTGAACGCCTTGCAGAATTCCATGATGTTGATGCCGCGCTGACCAAGTGCAGGACCGATCGGCGGGGACGGATTGGCCGACCCTGCCTTCACCTGCAGCTTGAGCTGGCCCATAACTTTCTTAGCCATAACTCTCTGCCTTTCGAGAGACCGGTTACCCGGCTCATTAGAGACCGGTTTCCCGGTCCGACATGCCGGCTTTCGCCGACGGCTGCGGTTGCGTGGTTCGGCCAAAGTGCCCGGCTAAGGCACCGTTCCTCCCACGCGCTTGCGGCAAACGCCGCACGAGGCCCGCTGAACAAACAGCAGGCCCCATTTCGAAACTCATCAGACCTTTTCGACCTGAGCGTATTCCAGCTCGACCGGGGTCGCACGACCGAAGATCGAGACTTCGACCTTGAGGCGGGAGCGCTCTTCGTCGACATCCTGAACGGTGCCGTTGAAGGACGCGAAAGGACCGTCGGATACGCGAACCTGCTCGCCGATCTCGAAGGTGATCGAGGATTTCGGCCGCTCGACGCCCTCCTGGACCTGGCCCAGGATACGCTCTGCTTCGAAGTCCGGGATCGGGACCGGCTTGTTGTCGGAGCCGAGGAAGCCGGTGACCTTCGGGGTGTTCTTGATCAGGTGATAGGCTTCGTCGGTCAGGTTGGCCCGAACCATGACGTAACCCGGAAAGAACTTGCGCTCGGAATCAACCTTGCGGCCGCGTCGCACCTCGACGACCTTTTCGGTCGGCACGAGGATCTTTTCGAACAAATGCTCAAGCCCCTTCTGGCGAGCCTTGTTCTCGATGTCCTCAGCCACCTTCTTCTCAAAATTAGAATATGCGTGGACGATGTACCAACGCGCCGCCATCTTCATTCTCCAGAATCAAACGCTGACGTTCAGTACGAGACGTAGCAGCCAGCCCATAAGCTGGTCGGCAGCGAAGAAAAACAGCGCAGCGAACACAACCATAACCAGAACCATGGCCGTGGAGATCATGGTCTCGCGACGAGACGGCCAATGGATTTTCGTCGCTTCGGAGCGCACTTGGCGCAGAAACGTAACGGGATTGGTTTTGGATGCCATAGATTGTCCACGCAATTACGGCACGTAAAGCTGAACTCGCTCAGCCCCACGCACCGCGTGTCTGTTTTGACCTACATAAACACCCCTTCCCCTTTACACAAGAGGGAAAACAGTGTTCGATGAAATTTCGCCGTTTTGCACGGCGGCCATTTCCCGACAATTCCGCTGCGGATAATCTCGCGCCAATCATCTGAAAGTGGCAGGGGCGGCCGGGCTTGAACCGACGACCTGCGGTTTTGGAGACCGCCGCTCTACCAACTGAGCTACACCCCTTCAACCCTGGCGAACCCTCAACCGGAAACTCCGGCCTGCCGCCAACTGGCTAGGCGCTCCCTTTAAGGGGATGCGCTGCGCTTTGCAAGAGCATTTTTGAATATCGGGACGTTCTACCTGAGCTTTCGGCCGGACCTGTCGGATACGTCCGCAAAGCGGGCGACCGAAAGCGCCGGCTCCGCGCCGCCACCAAGAATTTCCTTGCCCGGCAACTCGATTCCGCCCGGCAACAGCCCGGAGGAATGGGGCTTTCGTTCAGGCGATACCGGCAGGCGCCGCCAGGAAAGGCGCGGCGGCCGCGCCACATAGGCGTCCGGCTGATTGACCAGGCCGCCCGAGATACGGGCGATGATTCCCTCGATGCCGTGCTTGCGGCCTTCCCTGTTGTAGAAATTGCCCTTCACCTGGATGCTGCCGGCGAGCGCCTTGATGAAATCGGCGAGCAGCTGCGAATCGATCGGCTCCGGATGACGCCAGAAGCTGTCGATGCCCCCCTGATGGGTGAGGCCCGGCACGTCGTAGACCGCGGCTCCTACAGCGATCGTCGGGATCCCGGCCCGGAGGCTGTGCATCGCCGTCGTCGAATTGACGACGATGGTGCCGTGCGAATTGCGCAGGATGGTCGGCAGATCGCCCTTTTCGATGAAGACCACCCTGCCCTGAACCCGATGGCGTGCCGCAAGCCGCGTGACGACCTTGCGCCAGTCTTCCAGATCGTTGTCGAGCGGATGCTGCTTGACGATCAGCCGGCTGTTTTCCGGCGCATGACGGGCAAAGGACTGGATCGTCTGCTCCAGCATCTGAGAGAGATGCCGGTAAGGCGAGTTGGCGCGGATCTGATAGTCGCTCTGCAGCTGGAGGGCGAGAAGGTAATTCTTCTTGGACTTGTCGTCGAAGAAACCTTCCGGCAGGTCATGCCGCGGCCGGAACATGCGCGGCAGCCAGGAAAGATAGTCGAACAGCGGATCGTAATATTTGTCGGACCGGTAGAACGGGAACATCGGTCGGCCGAAATAGGCGGCGAGATTATAGACGACCTCGTTGGTGGCCTCCTGGCTGAACGTGTGGCCGAAATGCGCCTTGAGGTCGGGAACACCCACCTTGGCGGCGATCTGCCGGATATGTTCCGGGTCATTGGGAAAATGGGAAAATCGCCCCATGCCGTCCCGTTCCAGGGTGATCCAGTCCGGTCTCAGATAGCCGAATTCCACCGCATGACAGCGGACACCCAGCTTGCGGGCAACATGTGCCGCAAGGCGGTGATAGGGAAGCCGGTCGGCATAATAGAGGACGTCGGTAAAGCCTTCGCGGCGGATCAGATCCGCCAGATAGCGCGGCCACGCCCGCAGCGTGCCGCGATAATTGATGGCGCCGCGCTTTCGCCAGTAGAGCTGGTCGCCGAAGGAGAAATTGACACGCTTGGTTGCGATCCCCTGCGTCTCGAACGCATCCGCCAGTTCGCGCCAGAATACGGAAGGTGGCCCTTGCAGGAACAAGACTTTCGTCATGCGGAAACCAGTGCTGGTTGTGACTCGGATCTTACAAAAGCGATTTCATTTGCGAAATTTGTCGATAAGTATCAGCGGCATCTTTCAACAAGGCAGCTTCCCTCGTCAATGCCAAACCCGACGCCCGCAGTTTTTCCAACAGGTTGTGTGACATGAACACCCGCACGTTCCTGTTTCTCCAGGGGCCGGCTTCGCCGTTCATCAGGCTGCTGGCCGAAGCCGTTGAAAAGAAAGGCGCTTCCGTCCGTCATATCGGCCTCTGCCTCGGAGATATGGCGTTTTGGTGGCCAAGGAAGGGGGATTTTTTCTCAGGTCGCGCGAATGATTGGCGTATGTATCTCAAAAGTTACATTCGCGATCACAATGTTACGGACATTGTCATGTTGGGTGATGGCCGCTTCCCGCATGCGACTGCGGCCGAGATCGGCGTGGAGGATGGAATTCGGGTCCATGTCCTCGAACACGGCTATCTCCGGCCCGACTGGCTGACGATCGAGCCGGACGGCATGTCGGCCCATTCGCGCTTTCCCCGCAGCCCCGGCGAAATTGAAGCACTGGCTGCCGGCACACCGACCATCATGCCCGGCGGCCTCTACCGGTCGAGCTTCCTCACCTATGCGCTCTACGATCTCGCCTACCATGTTCCGAACGTGCTTCTCGGCTGGCTCGTCCATCGCCACTACCGGACGCATGGGCCGGTGCATCCGGCGGTGGAATATGGCGGCTGGATCTGGAAGGCGCTGACCGTCGCCAAGCGTCGCCGAGAGGCCAAAAAGATGATCGACGCCTGCCTGTCACCCGACGCGAATGGGCATGCGCACTTCTTCCTGTTTCCGCTGCAGTTGCCGGGCGACTACCAGATCCGCAGCCAGTCACCGGGCGGAGACCTGCTCAAGCTGGTGGATGCCACGATCGCGTCCTTCGCCCGGCATGCGCCTCCCGGAAGCCGGCTGCTCTTCAAGGTGCACCCGATCGACAACGGTCTGTCCCGCTGGGCCGCCCGAATAGGCGACGCAGCCAAGCGCCATGGCGTCGCGGACCGTGTGTTCGTGGCCGACGGCGGCAGTACTGACGACCTGATCCGAAGGTCGGCGGGCATCGTCACCGTCAATTCCACGGTCGGACTGACGGCAATCGGTCTCGGCAAGCCGGTGATCGCGCTGGGCTCGGCGATCTACGATGTGCCGGGCCTCACCTTCCAGGGCAGCCTTGCCGCCTTCTGGCAGCGCCCGACGCCGCCCGATGCGGATCTGTTCGACGCCTTCACCCGCGCGCTTGCGGCAACGACCCAAGTTCGTGGCGGCTTCGTCGGCAGCGAAGCGATCCGCGCCGGTGTCGAGAACGTCGCCGAGCGGCTCCTGGAAACCGAAGACAGACTTCCCCTCGTCTTCCGCAAGCCGCGCGGCAAAACGCATTTCCGTTACGAGAACGAGCTCTTTTCGGCAGGCTGACTCCGGGTGAGCCGGCCGATTGACTCATAGTCAGGCCCAAAAGCAAAAGGCCCCGCCGTCGCCGGCAGGGCCTTTCTCAATTCTAGTGTCGCGATCGATTACTCGACGATCGAAGCAACGATGCCTGCGCCGACGGTGCGGCCGCCTTCGCGGATTGCGAAGCGCAGCTTTTCTTCCATCGCGATCGGAACGATCAGCTCGACGGCAACGGTCACGTTGTCGCCAGGCATGACCATTTCCGTGCCTTCCGGAAGCGTCACGATGCCCGTCACGTCCGTCGTGCGGAAGTAGAACTGCGGACGGTAGTTGGTGAAGAACGGCGTATGACGGCCGCCTTCTTCCTTCGTCAGGATGTAGGCTTCAGCCATGAACTTCTTGTGCGGCTTGACCGAACCCGGCTTGCACAGAATCTGGCCACGCTCGACGCCGTCACGGTTCACGCCGCGAACCAGTGCGCCGATGTTGTCGCCGGCCTGGCCCTGATCGAGCAGCTTGCGGAACATTTCAACGCCGGTCACCGTCGTCTTCGAGGTCGGGCGGATGCCGACGATCTCGACTTCTTCGCCAACCTTGACGATGCCACGCTCGACGCGGCCGGTGACGACCGTACCACGGCCCGAGATCGAGAACACGTCTTCGATCGGCATCAGGAACGGCTGGTCGATCGGACGCTCAGGCGTCGGGATGTAGGCATCGACGGCGGCCATCAGTTCGCGGATCGCGTCTTCGCCGATCTTCTTGTCCGAATCTTCAAGAGCGGCCAGAGCCGAACCCTTGACGATCGGAATGTCATCGCCCGGGAAGTCATAGGACGACAGCAGTTCGCGCACTTCCAGTTCGACGAGCTCGAGAAGCTCGGCGTCGTCAACCTGGTCGACCTTGTTGAGGAACACGACGATCGCCGGAACGCCGACCTGACGGGCAAGCAGGATGTGCTCGCGGGTCTGCGGCATCGGGCCGTCGGCAGCCGAGCAGACCAGGATCGCGCCGTCCATCTGCGCGGCACCGGTGATCATGTTCTTGACGTAGTCGGCGTGGCCGGGGCAGTCGACGTGGGCATAGTGGCGGGCCGGCGTCTCATATTCGACGTGCGCCGTCGAAATGGTGATGCCGCGCGCCTTTTCTTCAGGAGCCGCGTCGATCTGGTCATAGGCCTTGTACTCGCCGAAGTACTTCGTGATCGCGGCCGTCAGCGACGTCTTGCCATGGTCAACGTGACCGATCGTGCCAATGTTGACGTGCGGCTTGTTGCGCTCAAACTTGCTCTTTGCCATTGAATGCTTCCTGTGAACATAAGGGTGGACCCGGCGACCGGGTTTGGTGTCGCCGTTTAAGGCTTTCCACTAGAATGCGCAAGACATAATTACGACGCGCGCCCGGACAAGGGGAGCAGGCGAAATCGCACGGAAATCGTTCGCAGACGGCGCGGTTCGCAGCATGCCTGGCAGCGGACAACACCGTTCCATGACAGCCGCAAAACAAAGAGCCGACCGTCATCCCTCGAAGCGGGAGACGGCCGGCCCTATAATCCTTGAGCGCCGGAGCGGGCTGTTACTTCGCCGGCTTCAGCGAGTTGATGAGCGCCAGCAGTTCCGGGCCGTGCTTTTCCTGCTCGCCCTTGGTGCCCCAATAGGTGATGACGAGAAGCTTGTCCGGCTTCGGCGCGACGAGCGAGACGCCGATCGAGACGGCACCGTCCTTGTCCTTGCCGCTCCAGTCCAGGTTGATCATCTTCATGCCGTTGAACGTGTCTTCGGACTGCTTCTGGGTAGCCGGATCGACCGTGACGCCATTCTCGTCCAGGAAGGAGAACACGTCCTCGATGACCTTGTCGGTGGTCTCGGAGGTCGCGACATCGATCGAGAGATAGATCGCATCGTCATCGGAATTCGCCTGGATGCCGCTATCGGTTTCTTCAGGGTTCCATGCATCCGGAATGGTGATCTGCGCGACGGGTTCGGCGCTCGGGAAAAGCAGGGTCGCGGCAAACGACGGAGACGACAGGAGCGTCGTCGCAAGGACTGCGGCGGCAAGTATTTTCTTCATGGACAAAGTTTCCATAGCTGGTGGTGAGACGGCCTCGATGCCGGCCAAAATGCTTCTAACGAGAATGCTTTAAAAAGTTGCGAGCGTCACCACGACAATGCGGGGCGATCAGAGGAAATCAGGATTCCACCCAAAAAAAGTACAACCGAAATCGCGATGTCTTCATGTGGCGATGAAGCGCGATATTTCAGCTATCACGGACAGCAGACGGCCCGTCCCGAACCCGCAGGCCGACGACCTCAGCAGAGGCGCCGAGATCCCATCGAACGGGGGATGTTTCAGTCTTCTCATGATCTTGAAAATGGAGCGGGTAGCGGGAATCGAACCCGCGTATTCAGCTTGGAAGGCTGCTGCTCTACCATTGAGCTATACCCGCGGTGTGGTGTCCGATCAGAGACGAATGGTGGAGAGAGTTGGATTTGAACCAACGTAGGCTGAGCCAACGGATTTACAGTCCGTCCCCTTTAACCACTCGGGCATCTCTCCAGTTTTTCGTCCGGATCGTGAGACCAAGTTCGTCAGACCGTGAAGCTTGCCGCCCCTCGATCTGCGCCGCGTATATGACCGCCTCGTTCTCGTCTGTCAACACGAGGAAGACGCAAAAATGACGAAAATAAATCAGTCCCTCTTTCGGCCCGCCTCCCCGTCGAGGGCTTTGCCCGGAGAGCGAGGATGGCTATAAGGCCTGATGAGCAAGGACGACAAAGAAGACAAATCCACCCGCGACACCCATTACGCGACGCTCCGGCGCGCCGTGCGCGATGCCAGGCGCGAGCGTGGCGAAATTCCGACGCCGCCGCTGAAGCGGCCGAAATCCAACAAGGACTGGAAGCCGCCGCAGCTCCAGCCGGAACAGGTCTTCCTTTACGGCCTGCACACGGTGCGCGCGGCCCTCGACAACCCCGAGCGCAAGCTCATCAAGCTGTCGGTGACGCAGAACGCCTTCGCGCGGCTCGAGATCGGTGAACCGGAGACGCTGTCCTTTCCGGTCGAATTCGTCTCGCCGCAGGATATCGACAAGGTGCTCGGCCCCGAAGCCATCCACCAGGGTGTGATGCTGGAAACACGCCCCCTGCCCGTTCGGCGCTTGGAAGCCTTGAAGGCAAGTCCGCTCCTGCTGGTCCTCGACCAGGTGACCGACCCGCACAATGTCGGCGCGATCATGCGCTCAGCCGTCGCGTTCGGCGCGGGCGCGGTCATCACCACCCAGAGACATAGCCCGACCGAATCCGGCGTGCTCGCCAAATCGGCCTCCGGGGCGCTGGAACTCATACCTTATATACAGATCACCAATCTCGCCGACGCGATCGAAGAACTGCATCGGCTCGGTTTCCAGACGATCGGTCTCGATTCGGAAGGCCCAGCCCCGCTCGAAGGCACGTTTGCCGGCGGCCGGATCGCGCTGGTGCTGGGTTCGGAGGGCAAGGGCCTGCGGCAGAAGACCCGCGAGACGGTCACCGCACTCGCCCGCCTCGACATGCCGGGCGCCATAAAGTCGCTCAACGTCTCGAACGCCGCCGCGATCGCGCTTTATGCGACACGGCAGCATCTCGCCAAGGCCGGCTGACCCGGCCGTTTAAGACTCCCATGCGCGGGGCAAACGTGTCATGGGAAGTCTTCGCAACTGATGTGACCGCCCGCCATGGAATTGATGCTCGCCACATTCGAAAAAGCCGCGCTTCTCGCCGGCAAGGCCATCCTGGACATCTACAGGGCAGGCCCCAGTACGAGCTACAAGGCCGACCGGTCTCCGGTCACGGAGGCGGACGAGCGGGCTGAGGAGATCATCCTCGCCGAGCTCTCCCAAGCTTTTCCGGAGATTCCGGTCATCGCGGAGGAATCGGTCGCGAGGGGACGTATCCCATCGATCGAGGGACGCTCCTTCATCCTCGTCGATCCGCTCGACGGCACCAAGGAGTTCATCAACAAGCGCGAGGATTTCACGGTCAACATCGCTCTCATCGAGAACGGGGCGCCGGTCGTCGGCGTTGTTTATGCCCCTGCCCTCAAAGTCGCCTATCTCGGCGGCGGCGATCGGGCGGAAAAACTCGTCATCGATGACGATTTCGGAGTGGCCAGCCGGGCGCCGATCGTCGCAAGGCGCGTCGAGACACGGCCGGTCTGCGTCGCGAGCCGCTCGCACAATTCCGCCGAGACCGAGGCCTTTCTTGAAAAGGCCGGTGCCGCCGACATCCGCAGTATCGGCTCCTCGCTGAAATTCTGCCTGTTGGCGGAGGGTGTCGCCGACCTCTATCCCCGCTTCGGCCGGACCATGGAATGGGATACGGCCGCCGGCGATGCCGTGCTCCGTGCCGCAGGCGGCAGCACCGTGACGACCGATGGCAGGCCGCTCACCTACGGCAAGACCGGCCGCGCCGGCAATCTGGATTTCGCCAATCCCGATTTCATCGCCTGGGGATCGCGGCCCGCAAATACCTAGCATCGTCGTCCTATTGTCATCATTCGGTGACATTGCCCATGGAGCCGACTGCAGGATGCAGCCGCCACAACAGGCCGATCCGATGCGTTGCATTCCCTTTCGGATGCGCTTAGGAAGCCGCTGCGCGTGAGATTACCGAGCAAAGATGAGGATTATTGATGCGTATCGTGATGGTTGGATCAGGTTATGTCGGCCTCGTGTCGGGAGCCTGCTTTGCGGATTTCGGACATGACGTGATCTGTGTCGACAAGGCTGAGGAAAAGATCGAGGCGCTGAAAAAGGGCGTCATCCCGATCTTCGAACCGGGCCTCGACGATCTGGTCGAATCGAACGTCAAATCCCGTCGCCTTTCCTTCACCACCGAGCTCGGCCCGGCGGTGGCCGATGCCGATGTCGTCTTCATCGCAGTCGGCACGCCATCGCGCCGCGGCGACGGCCATGCGGACCTCGGCTACGTCTATGCCGCAGCCAAGGAAATCGCCGAAGCGCTGACCGGCTTCACCGTCATCGTCACCAAGTCGACCGTCCCGGTCGGCACCGGCGACGAAGTGGAGCGGATCATCCGCGAAACCAATCCGGATGCGGATTTCGCCGTCGTCTCCAACCCGGAATTCCTGCGCGAAGGCGCTGCGATCGAGGACTTCAAGCGTCCGGACCGCATCGTCGTCGGCCTTTCCGACGAGCGTGCTCGCGGGGTGATGACGGAAGTCTATCGTCCGCTCTATCTCAACCAGTCGCCGCTCCTCTTCACCAGCCGCCGCACGTCCGAGCTGATCAAATATGCCGCCAACGCCTTCCTGGCGATGAAGATCACCTTCATCAACGAGATGGCCGACCTCTGTGAGCGCGTCGATGCCGACGTCCAGGACGTTTCGCGCGGCATCGGCCTCGATGGCCGCATCGGCTCGAAATTCCTGCATGCCGGTCCCGGCTATGGCGGCTCCTGCTTCCCGAAGGATACTTTGGCGCTCGCCAAGACCGCCCAGGACTATGACAGCCCGGTGCGCCTGATCGAAACGACCATCGCCGTCAACGACACTCGCAAGCGCGCCATGGGCCGCAAGGTGATCGCGGCCGCCGGCGGCGACGTGCGTGGCAAGAAGGTCGCAGTCTTCGGCCTGACCTTCAAGCCGAATACCGACGACATGCGCGACAGCCCGGCGATCGCCGTCGTCCAGACGCTGCAGGATGCCGGCGCGATCATTTCAGGCTACGATCCGGAAGGCATGGAAAACGCCAGGCAGATGATGGATATCGAATTCGCCAGCGGCCCCTATCAGGCCGCTGAAGGCGCAGATGTCGCGGTTCTCGTCACCGAATGGAACGAGTTCCGGGCGCTCGACCTGGAGCGGCTGAAATCCGTCATGAAGAGCCCGGTTCTCGTCGACCTGCGCAATGTCTATCGGGCGCGGGAGGTGGAAGCGCATGGCTTTGCCTATACCGGCGTCGGCAAGGTGCACTAGGCAGTCCCCAAGGCGTCGGGATTGAAGGCACCGGCCTGGAACCTTGGGCTTTGCGCGAGGGGTGTCCCGTATGACCACGGAAGCGAAAATCACTTGGGTCTTGGCGCCGCTGCTGATGGCGGCGCCGGCTTTCGCCCAGACCGAACCGATCCGGTCCGCCGAACAGCACATATCCTGTTCGGCCTTCTATTCGATGCGCGAGGTCATGGCCAGGGAGTTCGGCAAGAGCGGCCTGACCGCCGGCCTCGTACCCCGCGATGAGGAGCATATGCATGCCGCGCTGCTGATCCTGCAGGATATTGGCTATCCGCGAGACGGCACCAGCGCGCTCTTCGAGAGACAGACGCAGCAGATGCTGGAAAGGACCCAGTCGATGACGGAGACGGATTTCGCCGCGCTGGACCGGTCCTGCCAGTCGCTTCTGGAACAATCCAGGCGATAGACAATCCGGTTCTGAATGTTCCTGGTGTGGAAGGCTTTCAAGCGGCGGCTTGATTGGGCATATTGCATGCCGATGATGTTTCGCCATCTCATGCAGACAGGCTTGGCCTTGTCATTGGCAGTCCCGCCCCATGGCGGGAGCATTGCGGCTGCCGAAGACCCCGCCGCTCCCGAATGCCGATACGAGCGTGCGGCGTCGGGCGGCATGGACCGGCTCTGCATCCGCGCCGAAACCTACAATGAGGATCTCTGCCAGGTGATGGAGCGGCTCGCCGTGACGAACGGGCTGCCCCCGGAATTTTTCGCGCGCCTGATCTGGCGCGAAAGCCTGTTTCGAGCCAATGCAGTGAGCCCGAAAGGCGCCGAGGGCATCGCCCAGTTCATGCCGGGAACTGCCAAGATCCGGGGGCTGGCAAACAGTTTCGATGTCGCCGAAGCGCTTGTCGCGTCCGCTCTCTATCTCGGCGATCTCCGCAACCGTTTCGGCAATCTCGGCCTTGCCGCCGCGGCCTATAATGCGGGAGAAGCCGGCCTGGAAACCTTCCTGAAAGCCGGGCGATTGCCGATCGAGACGCGCGACTACGTGTTTGCGATTACCGGCCATTCCGCCGAGACATGGAAGGACAATCCGCCGAAGGTGGCGGCTCAGGCTCTCGATCCCGGAAAATCCTTCATCGACGGCTGCGTGCGGCTCGCCAATACACGGCGGCTCAACGAGACCGTCCTGATCGCCTCGGCGGATTGGGCCCCATGGGGCGTGCAGCTTTCGGCCCACTACAATCCGAATATGGCCAGCCAACTGTTTGCCAACACGATCGGCAGGCTGCCGGCGCCGCTCAACTCGGAACGGGCGCTCGTCGTGCGGCAGAAACGCGGCAATTTCGGCTATCGCCCGCGCTACGCAGCCCGGATCGGCCGCGCCACCAGGGCCGAGGCGACTGATTTGTGCGCGAGGATCAGGGCACAGGGGGTGTCTTGCACAGTGTTCAGGAATTGAAGCCGCATTAGAGTGCGGAGCGGGGCGTTCAAACTACCTCCCGCGCAGGAATGGAGATCAACAGTTTTGTGCCTGCCCGGTCCGGGAGGTTCCATCCGGGCTGGTCGCGACGGAGCCCTGCGGCAGGCACCGGAACCATCGCGCCGCCACAGCCACGAAAGTTAAAGACCGGGCCGCATCCTTGCGCACGCATCAAACTGTAGAATTCAATGAAGCAGGGATCAACCGAGCCATCCCGTGTGCTCAGCCCAGAGCTAGCGAATCTTGGTCTCGGTATCGTACTTCTGTATTGCTATGTCACCTATTCGATTTTGTCATTTGCCTCATACCATTCGCCGGGTTCAGCCTTCAAATGCTCTAAGACGATGCGCGTGACGATTGTAGCTATGTGGTCGAGTTCTTCAGCGATTTGTTCGGCACCGAGGGGTTCGGCGCCCATCGATATGTCCTCTTCTGACAAGGGTTCGAGATCGTATTTCAGGCTCATCGCCCTCACGTTTATCTCGGCTAGTTCCTGCAGGACATTTGCAAGTGCGGAGCCCTCGAATGGTCGGTTGCTGTTTGCTGGTTGCATGTCATCTCCTGCATTACGCAATCAAAGCGTGACAGGATTCACGGCGGGGTCAAGGCTCTTTCGGGTCATCAAGCAGGCTCAGCAAGCCACCTTTGTGAAGTTGATCTGGACGTACAGTGAAGCTGTGCAATTCTCGCTTTTCTTCCGGATCAAGCCCACTTGCCGCGATAGCGCTGTAAATTCTCTCTTCGACCCAATCGGCACCTTCGCGCAAAAGCTCAAGCGAGTTTCGGCCCGTGTACATGCCGCCGCGCATCATAAGCACCGTGCGCACGTCCTCTGGGCGATCTGCAAACAGCGAAAGTGTCGGTCGCACAACACTTCCGTCATCTTTCAACCAAGCCTCATAAGCGGCCCACTCATATTCGTGTATGATGTTATCGCGCTCTTTGCGAAGGAATTCCCAGAATATCGGGTGTTGGTCTTTGTGCGCCCTGATCGACGTCCATTCCGCAGCAACGGCTTGGCGGAGATCGGTGTTTATGCACGAGCGGGCATCGACTTGAAACAGATCGATGCATGTCCGCAGGATTGTACACGTCCCGATCCATATCACTTTCCACTCAGAGAGCAGAAAGCTTGCGTCGCGAAGGTAGTCCTCCAGGTGCCGAATGCCCGATCTCGCATCTGATAGGGCGCGGTAGCTGTTCAGGAAATACTTAACTTCGATGTACATCGGGGGGATATTGATAGGTAGCGTCATCACGTTTAGCCCCACTCAATTAATGCCGAATTCTCGGGGGCTAAACTGAGTCGCAAGCCATCGTTTGCTATGCGACAGTTGCGTCCCATGTCGCATGGATTTGCCGGGAGCCCCGTGGAATTCGTGGGAAATCAAGGGGAGCAGCCGCAACACGAAATGCAACATGCCGCCCATTTTATTCGAGCGGCATGCCGTTAAGGTCTGTAAATTCTTTGGTGCCCCCGGCAGGGTTCGAACCCGCGACCCCCTGATTACAAATCAGGTGCTCTACCAACTGAGCTACAAGGGCACTTTCGAGTGGGGAGTTACCAGATTTTCCCCTCCTGTAAAGAGAAAATCGCTGCAACACCACATGCCGTGCATTCGAGTTGCGTTGTTTCACTTACCGGGGAAGGCGCAAGGCGCTTGTCCAAAAGCCTGTTTTTCCTGTACTTAATGCCGTCCGGCCGGCATGGTCCTGTCACAGGCTCGTGTTAGCTCAAATGGTTACAGCGTCCCTTGCGCGGCCCTTCGGGCGGCGGCACCCTCAAAGGCCCGTTCATGTCGTCCCAGACGAACAAGCTCTCCATCATCGCCTCGACAGCCCCGGAAGCACAAACCGCGCTGGAGGAACTCGTGCGGCTCTACGGCAACGTGCCGACCGCGGAAGCGGACGTGATCGTCGCGCTCGGCGGCGACGGTTTCATGCTGCAGACGCTGCATGACACGATCCATACGGGCAAGAGCGTCTATGGCATGAACTGTGGCTCGGTCGGCTTCCTGATGAACGATTTTCGCGCCGAGCAACTTCATGAGCGGGTGGCCGAATCGGTCGAGAACGAATTTCACCCGCTGAAGATGACGACGGAAAACGAGGACGGCTCGACGTCGGCAGCTCTCGCCATCAACGAGGTCTATCTCTTCCGGCAATCCTACCAGGCGGCGAAGCTGCGCGTCGAGATCGACGGCCATGTGCGGCTGGAGGAGCTGATCTGCGACGGCCTGATGATCGCCACGCCCGCAGGCTCCACCGCCTACAATCTGTCGGCGCATGGGCCGATCCTGCCGCTGGAAGCCCCGCTGCTCGCCATGACGCCGGTCTCCGCGTTTCGCCCGCGGCGTTGGCGCGGCGCGCTGCTGCCGAACCATGTCTGCGTCGATATCCACATCCTCGAGCCGGAGAAGCGGCCGGTCAACGCCGTTGCCGACAATACGGAGGTGAAGTCGGTGCTGAAGGTGCGGGTGGCGCAGTCGACCGAGATTACCGCCCGCATCCTGTCCGATCCTAACCATTCCTGGTCCGACCGGATTCTCGCGGAGCAGTTCAACAACTGACTCAGCGTCAGCGTGCGTGACTCAGCGTCAGCGCGCAAACAAAGCCTGTTGCACTGACGTGAAGCTCAGCGCCTCGGGGCAAAGGCGCGCAAAAAAGTGCGGGTGGCATTCGCCGCCATCTGGTCGATCTCCGATTCCGGCGTCTGGCGGCCGATCTGCTGGTCGTAGCGAAGGTCGGTCGCGAGAAGCGCCATATACTGGCGGGCCGCAAGCGCCGGATCGTCGATCTGGAGATAACCGCTATGGGCAAGCTGTGCCAGGCGGGCGGCGATGGCCGGATATTTCTTGCCCGGCCCGTATTCCTTCCAGGTCTCGAAAAGCTCTGGGAAACGGGCGCCTTCGGTCTCGACCACCTTGCGCAGCCAGCGGCCGTTCGGGTCGCAGATCGCCTTGCGCAGGAGCTGGGCCGAAAATTGCGTCAGCTCCGTCTCGATATCCTGCGGCGCCACGGGGAAAGTATCGAGGACACGAAAAAAACCGGCGCTGGAGCGGTCGGTGATTTCGGCGACCACCACCTTGAAGAGGTTATCCTTGTCGCCGAGCTGGTTGTAGATCGTCTGGCGCGAAACCCCTGCCCTTGCCGCGATCGCATCGATGCTGGCACCGCCAAAGCCTTCCTGGGCAAAAACATCGGCTGCGGCATTGAGGATTGCCTGGCGCTTGTTCTGCGCCGGCGGCCATGTGTCGTAATCGCGTGAAAGCTCGGCAGACGAATTTTTCATGACATCACCATAGCGGGGCTTGACGGATTGGACAATTGTGTCCAAAATATTTTACATGATTGACTAGGCCCATCTTCCCACACGCGGCCGGCTTTCATATTCATCTCCCATAATCGTCCTCGCCCTGCCGTTACCACGGCAGATGTGGTGACGGGAAAGGTTTTTTCCAAATGCAAAGCAGAGCTCCTTCGCATGCCCTGTCGCTCGGGCTGCTCTCGGCTATCGGGCTTTTCGCCCTCGACATGTACCTTCCGGCATTGCCGACCATCAGCGCTAACCTCCATGCCGACAGCCATGCGGTGCAGGCGAGCCTGATCTCCTTCTTCGCCGCCATGGCGGTGTCGCAGATCGCCTATGGCCCCCTCTCCGACATGTTCGGCCGCAAGAAGCCGCTCTATGTCGGCCTCGCACTTTATGTCATCGGGGCGATCGGTTGCGCGCTGTCGCCGTCGATCGAGTGGCTGATTGCCTTCCGCTTCCTGCAGGGCATGGGCGCCTGCGCCGGCGTCGTCATCTCCCGCGCCATCGTTCGTGACCTGCATACCGGTCCGGCGGCGGCCCAGCTGATGTCGCGGCTGATGTTGGTGTTCAGCGTCTCGCCGATCCTCGCACCGCTTGCCGGCAGCATCGTCACCGTGTTCGGCGACTGGCGGCTGATCTTCTGGGTAATGGTCGGCGCCGGTGCCGTCGGCGCCGTCGTCGCGGTCTTCTTCCTCGAAGAGACCCGCCTGCCAGCCGCACGCAGCGAAAGCGGCCTCGCCAGCGCGCTCAACTCCTATGGCACGCTGCTCCGGGATCCCTATTATCTCGGGCTGGTGCTGATCGCCTCCTTCGGCATGTCGAGCTACATGATCTATGTGGCGAATTCGTCCTTCGTGCTGATCGAACATTACGGCCTGTCGCCGACCTTCTACAGCATCGTCTTCTCGTGCAATGCGGTCGCCTTCATCGGCATGTCGCAGCTGAACGGCTGGCTCTCCCGCAAGATCGGGCTTCGGAAAGTGATCCGCAGCGCGGTATTCGGGTATTCGGCGATGATGGTCCTGCTGGCGCTGGTCACCTCGCTCGGCATCGACCGCCTCGACGTCATGGCGGCTTTCCTGTTCGGCGGCTACGGCTTCCTCGGCATGATCATCCCGACGGCGGCGGTGCTGGCGCTCGAACATCACGGCCGGATCGCCGGCACGGCGTCGGCGATGATGGGCACGATCCAGTTCGTGACATCGGCGGTCGTGGTCGGCGTCGGTGGCATGTTCGTCGACGGCACCTCGCTGCCGATGGTCACGGTCATCGCGGTGTGCTCGGTGATGGTCTTCCTGCTGTCGCTTGCCGTGCTGCGCAGCCCGCGCGGCGCCATGGCGGCCGCAGCGGAATAATCCCCGCCTTCACTCAATAAAAAAGCGGCCGGGTCGCAAGATCCGGCCGCTTTCGTTTGGCATCTTGATAGGAAGGCCTCAGTCGACGTCGGCGGCGTCGATATCCGGCTTGCCGCTGATGCGGTGGGCGAGTGCCGCTTCCATGAACTCGTTGAGTTCGCCGTCCAGCACGTCGTCGGGCGCTGTGCTCGAAACGCCGGTACGCAGGTCCTTCACCAGCTGGTAGGGCTGGAGCACGTAGGATCGGATCTGGTGGCCCCAGCCGATATCGGATTTCGAAGCCGCTTCGGCATTTGCCGCTTCCTCGCGCTTCTTCAGCTCGGCCTCGTAGAGACGTGCACGCAGCATGTCCCACGCCTTGGCGCGGTTCTTGTGCTGCGAACGTTCCTGCTGGCATTGCACGACGATGCCCGACGGGATGTGCGTGATGCGCACTGCCGAGTCGGTCGTGTTGACGTGCTGGCCGCCGGCGCCCGAAGAACGGTAGGTGTCGATGCGGCAGTCGCTTTCGTTGATCTCGATATTGATCGAGTCGTCGATGACCGGATAGACCCAGATGGACGAGAAGGACGTGTGGCGACGGGCGTTGCTGTCATAGGGCGAAATGCGGACCAGGCGGTGGACGCCCGATTCGGTCTTCAGCCAGCCATAGGCATTGTGGCCCTTGACGAGGATGGTCGCGGACTTGATGCCCGCTTCTTCGCCGTCATGCACTTCCAGGAGCTCGACCTTGAAGCGCTGGCGTTCGGCCCAGCGGGTGTACATGCGCAGAAGCATGTTCGCCCAGTCCTGGCTTTCCGTGCCGCCGGCGCCGGAATGGACTTCGACATAGGTATCGTTGCTGTCGGCTTCGCCCGACAGCATGGCCTCGACCTGGCGCCGGCCGGATTCCGCCTTGAGCGCTTTCAGCGCATCCTCGGCTTCCTTGACGATACCCTCGTCGCCCTCTTCCTCGCCGAGTTCGATGAGTTCGATATTGTCGTTGAGCTGTTGCTCCATGGCCTTGACGCCATTGATGCCGTCGTCGAGCTGCTGGCGCTCGCGCATCAGCTTCTGCGCCTCGGCGGCATCGTTCCAGAGGTTCGGATCCTCTGACTTGTTGTTCAACCAGTCCAGTCGTCTTACCGCCTGATCCCAGTCAAAGATGCCTCCTCAGCAGGCTTATGGCCTGCTTGATTTCGTCGACTACATTGATGATTTCCGCACGCATGGCGCTTGTTCTTCGCTCTTTGTGTTGGGTTTTAGGTGCCGTGGACATAGTTGCAGCGAGCCCGGATGTAAAGCCCGGGCCGGCCCGCAGGCCATTCGCGTCCGACGGGATCAGAACAGGCCCGGCATGCCCGAGGTCACAGCCTGCTGCGCCTGGGGCGAATTGGTGAAGATCTGGTCCTGGGTCATGTATTCGCCGTCGCCGATGACCTGGAAGACGTCGGCCGGGCCGGTGCCGGGCTTGAAGGCTTCGACGATCGTGTCGGGCTGGCCTTCTCCGGCTGCCATGCCGGTCTTGCGGTTGACGGCGACGAGTTGCATGCCGTCCGGCACATGGAACTTTGCAGCAGGCGTCAGCTTGGCCGCCTGAGCGAGGAACTCACCGAAAATAGGCGCGGCAAGGCCACCGCCGGTGCCGGCACGGCCGAGCGGCGTCGGCGTGTCGAAGCCGATGTAAAGACCCGCAACCAGGTTCGGCGTGAAACCGACGAACCAGGCATCCTTCTCGTCATTGGTGGTGCCGGTCTTGCCGGCGACGTCGCGGTCCTTGACCGGAATCTTGCCGGCTGCCGTGCCGCGTAGGACGACGCCCTGCATCATCGAGGTGATCTGGTATGCAGTCATCGGGTCGAGAACCTGCTCGCGATTGTCGACGATGCTCGGTTCTTCCTGGTTGGCCCAGTCATTGGTGTTGCAGCCGTCGCAGGCCCGCTCCTCGTGGCGGAAGATCGTCTTGCCGTAGCGGTCCTGGATACGGTCGATGACGGTCGGCTTGATCTGCTTGCCGCCGTTGGCGATGACCGCATAGGCCGAGACCATTCGCATGACCGTCGTTTCGCCGGAACCGAGCGACATGGCAAGCACCGGCAGCATCTTGTCGTAGATGCCGAAGCGTTCGGCATATTCGGCGACCAGTTCCATGCCCATGTCCTGCGCCAGACGCACGGTCATCTGGTTGCGGGACTTTTCGATGCCGGTGCGCAGCGTCGAAGGGCCACCCGCCTCGCCGCCGTAGTTTTCCGGCCGCCAGACCTGACCACCGGAGACGATCTCGATCGGAGCGTCGAGGATGACCGAGGCCGGCGTATAGCCGTTGTCGAGGGCCGCCGAATAGACGAAGGGCTTGAACGACGAACCCGGCTGACGCATTGCCTGGGTGGCGCGGTTGAATTCGGATTGCGAATAGGAGAAGCCGCCCGCCATCGCGAGAACACGGCCCGTATTCGGGTCCATGGCGACGAAACCACCCTGGACCTTCGGCGGCTGGCGCAGCCTGTAGGTCTTGGCCTGCGGATTGATCGGCTCCACATAGACGACGTCGCCCGGCTTCAGCACGCCGTCCGGAGATTTCGCCGGCTTGCGGGTATTGGTCGAATCCCGATAGGCCCATTTCATGTCGTCGGCGTTGATCGTGCCCGTCTCGCGGGCCGCGTCGACCTTGCCGGCCGCATCCGTCGAGGGCTGCAGGCCGATCGTGGCGGACTTTGCCGAGACCTCGGTCACGACCGCGAGCTTCCATTCCGGCACGTCCGAAAGCGACTTCTGCTTGGCGAGTTCCGGACCCCAATCCGAGCTTCCGAGGGCGCCGGTCATCGCGATCTGAGCGAGCGGCCCATGGAAACCGCGGCGCTCGTCATATTCCACCAGGCCGTTCTGAAGGGCGCTGCGGGCGAAGACCTGAAGGTCGGGATCAAGCGAGGTACGGACCGAGAGACCGCCTTCGTAGAGCGCCTTGTCGCCGTAACGCTCGATGATCTGGCGGCGGACTTCTTCCGAGAAATAATCCGATGCGAAGACATGGGCGCCAGTGCGGCGCTGCTTGACGCCGAGCGGCTGCTTCTTGGCGTCGTCGGCATCGGGCTGGGTGATGTAACCATTCTCGGCCATGCGGTCGATGACCCAGTTGCGGCGCTCGAGCGCGGCCTTTTCGCGGCGGAAGGGATGGTAGTTGGCCGGGCCCTTGGGAAGGGCCGCGAGATAGGCGGCCTCGGCCGTCGTCAGTTCAGTCACCGACTTGTCGAAATACGTGAGTGCCGCGCCGGCAATGCCATAGGAATTCAGGCCGAAGAAGATCTCGTTCAGGTAGAGTTCGAGAATCTTGTCCTTCGAATAGGTCTGTTCGATGCGGAAGGAAAGGATCGCCTCCTTGACCTTGCGGTCGATCGTCTGGTCGGCCGAGAGAAGGAAGTTCTTCGCCACCTGCTGGGTGATGGTCGAGGCGCCTTCCGGGCGACGGCCGGAACCAAGGTTCTGGAGGTTCGAGAGGACGGCGCGCCCAAGCCCCGTGATATCGATGCCGGGATGGCTGTAAAAATTCTTGTCTTCCGCCGACAGGAAGGCAGCCTTGACGCGATCGGGCACCGCCTGGATCGGCAGAAAGAGGCGCCGCTCGCGGGCATATTCGGCCATCAGCGCGCCGTTGCCGGCATGAACGCGGGTCGCGACCGGCGGCTCGTAGGAGGCAAGCACCTCGTAGTTCGGCAAGTCCTTGGTCATCCCGGTGAGGTAGATACCCACGCCGGCGGCCACGACCAGAAACAGGACGCAGGCCAGTCCAAAGAGATAACCAATCAATCTTACCATATCGGAGCTACCGTTCAGCTTTCATTCGGCGCGTGAAACGCACCATCGCATGGTTAGAGGCGTTTTGCACGGTGATTGCACCAGCGCAAGGCGAAAGCGGATCAATTGCCCCTCGTCCATTGCCCCTGACAATCCTCGAGTAACCGCCCGAATGTGAGTAAAATAGGGCTCTTAACTGCAATTTCCGGTAACCGGCCTCCCCCGCGCAATATTCGCCGGCGCCTGTGGCACCGGCGCCACGCGCGTCAGGCAGAATCAGCCGCCGTTCGCCACCGCACGGTCACGATAACGCCTGATCGCGTCGACCATGCGATCGATCACCTTCGAGCGCCACGACTCATCCAGAAGCAGCTTTTCATCCTCGGCATTGGACAGGAAGCCGAGCTCCAGAAGCACGGACGGAATGTCCGGTGCGCGCAGAACCTGGAAACCCGCATAACGATGAGGATTGTTGATGAGCCCGATCTGCCCTTCGAAGGATTCGACGACATTGCTCGCGAGCGCGATCGAAAACGCCTGAGTCTCGCGCCGGGTCAGGTCGAGCAGGATATCGGCGACTTCGGGCGGGCCGCTCTGGAGCGTGTAGCCGGCGAGTTCGTCGGACAGGTTTTCACGGGTGGCGAGATTTTCGGCCATGCGGTCGGAGGCCTTGTCCGACAGCGTATAAACGGTCGCGCCACGGATATCCTTCTGGCCGAGCGTATCGGCGTGCAGGGATACGAAAAGATCGGCGTGCCCCTGGCGGGCGAGCGTCACGCGCTCGGAGAGCGACAGGAAGGTGTCGTCATCGCGGGTCAGGAAGGCCTTGATGCCGTCGAGCTTGTTCAATCGTTCGGCAAGCGTCTTGGCGAAGGCGAGCGTGATGGTCTTTTCCGAGGTCTTGGTGGCCGCCCCGGTGGCACCGGCGTCGATCCCGCCATGCCCGGCATCGACCGCAACGGTGAAGACATTGTCCTTCTCGGCCATCGCAAGCGGGTCGGGAGCGGCGGCGCGCGGCGTCGCCCAGCTCTGGGTCTTCACCAGATCGGCGAAAACCTCCTTGGAGGCCATTTCCGCATCGAGCACCAGACGAAAGCTGCCGTTGTCGTTCGACTGAACCTCGGCGATCGACAATTTCACCGGCCTCTTGGCGGTCAGCACGATGCGGGCGCTCGACTCGCCCATCGTGCCGTAGCGTATATCTTTAAAGAGGCCTCGCGCGGACAGATCCTCGGCAGGAAAGCCGAAGGCGGTCGCCGGGAGGTCGACGATCACCCGTTCAGGCGCGGCAACGTAATGGACGGAGAATTCCGGTTTCTTCTCGAAATCGATGACGATCCGGGTGCGCGCCTCGTCGCCGGCGACGCGCGCACTGAAGGCGAGAAGCGGTGGCTGCGGCGTGGCGCGAACGGCCGTGGGGGGAAGAGTTGCGACGAAGCATATCAGAAGGAGAAGCGCGTAACCGATTCGCGCAAAAAACCGCGGCCGGGTTCCACCGCAGGTCGTCGCCGCCCTCGCCTTCACATCCGCCCTCAAAACGCCACTCGCATTCAAAGCCCCGCCGCAATCGCGCTACCCGCATCAAAGTGCCCATTTTAGAAGGCATTTGCACGTCAAAAGATGCGAATCATCCGCCCATTCCCTGCCATCCATAAGGCGTCTAATTCCATCGAGAATATGGCAAACTTGGCTTTTCCCTTGCTATTGTGACAGATAAACCATACAACGCGCATGAGGGTTAAAGTGTTGACGGGATAGTCTGCCGATAGGCTGGCCAGCCTCCAAGGACCTGGCGCCGGAGACCGACAGTCATCCGCCGTCGTTACACTTTATCCTGATACTCGATCCAACCGGCGGTGGCCGGAATAGTACCGGGTGGCATGTGCCACCCACCGCTCACGCGGAGCACATTCATCGGGCCCTTAAGGGCCTATGGTATCGTCATTCTCGTTTGGTTTTTGATGTCGCGGCACAATTTTCAGAACCTGGAGAGACCGAGGGAGCAATGCTCCCCGTCATCTTTCCGGTTGCCGTCACAACCGCGCCCGACGGGAACATCTTTATCCGGCGCAACGACCGCATTGCATGACGGGCCTGTCCTTGTGGCAGCCTTTTCTGCACTCCCCCGGCGGCGCCGAGGAGCAGAATTTCAATGGCAGACAAAATGCTTATCGACGCGTCTCACGAAGAGGAGACGCGCGTAGTTGTCGTTCGCGGTAACCGGATCGAGGAGTTCGATTTCGAATCGCAGCATAAGAAACAGATACGCGGCAATATCTATCTGGCGAAGGTGACGAGGGTCGAACCCTCACTGCAGGCCGCTTTCGTCGACTACGGCGGGAACCGTCACGGCTTCCTCGCCTTTGCCGAAATCCATCCCGATTATTATCAGATCCCGCTTGCCGACCGTCAGGCGCTGATGCAGCAGGAAGCCGAGGATCAGCGCAAGATCGCTGAAGCCGAGGCGGCCGATCCGGTTGTCGATCTCGCCAACGAGGATCAGCCGGATATCGGCATCGCTGCGCCGGCACCCGCCGCCGAGCCCACAAGCGAAGCTGGCGCCGAAGCCGCAGAGGCCGCTCCGGTCGAAGCGGTCGCCGTCGAAGAAGAAGCCGAAAAGCCGAAAGCCAAGCCCAAGCGCAGCCGCGCCCGCAAGAAGCCGGCCGAAGAGGCGCCCGCTGCAGAAGCCGCCGCAGCCGAGGTCGAGACCGCCGCCGCCGAGAACAATGATGAAGACGGTTCGACGCCCGGCGAAATGGCCGCAATGGTCGAGACCGATTCGATCTCGGAAGATGTCGATGCCCGCCGCGGTGGCCGCGGCGACGATTTCGACGATGATGACGACGACGACAATCACGAGAAGGAAGTGATCGAGTCGGTCGGCGCCGAAGACGCGATGGAAGAGGTTCCGGACCGCGTCGTGCGCAAGCCGCGCAAGCAGTACCGCATCCAGGAAGTCATCAAGCGCCGCCAGATCCTGCTCGTGCAGGTCGCCAAGGAAGAGCGCGGCAACAAGGGCGCTGCTCTCACCACCTATCTTTCGCTCGCCGGCCGTTATTCCGTGCTGATGCCGAACACGGCGCGCGGCGGCGGCATTTCCCGCAAGATCACCCAGCCGCAGGACCGCAAGCGCCTCAAGGAAATCGCCCGCGAGCTCGACGTGCCGCAGGGCATGGGCGTGATCCTGCGCACCGCCGGTGCCAACCGCACTCGCGTCGAGGTCAAGCGCGACTTCGAATACCTGATGCGCCTGTGGGAAAACGTCCGCACGCTGACGCTGAACTCCACCGCGCCGTGCCTCGTCTATGAAGAAGGTTCGCTGATCAAGCGCTCGATCCGCGACCTCTACAACAAGGACATTTCCGAGATCATCGTGTCCGGCGAAGAAGGCTATCGTGAAGCGAAAGACTTCATGAAGATGCTGATGCCGAGCCATGCCAAGGTGGTCCAGCCCTATCGCGACCTGCATCCGATCTTTGCCCGCTCGGGCATCGAGGCGCAGCTCGACCGCATGCTGCAGCCGCAGGTGACGCTGAAGTCCGGCGGCTACCTGATCATGAACCAGACGGAAGCGCTCGTCGCCATCGACGTCAACTCCGGCCGCTCGACCCGCGAGCATTCGATCGAGGAAACGGCGCTCCAGACCAATCTGGAAGCGGCGGAAGAAGTCGCCCGCCAGCTTCGCCTGCGCGACTTGGCCGGCCTGATCGTCATCGACTTCATCGACATGGAAGAAAAGCGCAACAACCGCGCCGTCGAGAAGAAGCTGAAGGATTGCCTGAAGAACGACCGCGCCCGCATCCAGGTCGGCCGCATCTCGCATTTCGGCCTGCTCGAAATGTCGCGCCAGCGCATTCGCGCCTCGGTTCTCGAATCGACGACGCAGATCTGCACCCATTGCGGCGGCACCGGTCATGTGCGCTCGCAGTCGTCGGTCGCCCTGCATGTGCTGCGCGGCGTCGAGGAATACCTGCTCAAGAACACCACGCATGACATCACCGTGCGCACCACGCCGGAAATCGCGCTTTATCTCCTGAACCACAAGCGCAGCAGCATTGTCGATTACGAGAACCGCTTCGGCGTCTCGATCTTCATCGAATCGGATGTCAGCATCGGCTCCAGCCACTTCGCGATCGATCGCGGCGAGCCGGTCGAAAACCCGGTCAAGATCGAAAGCCTGATGCAGTTCGCTGCCATTCCCGTCGAAGAAGATGATGACGACATCATCATCGAGGCAGACGAGGAAGAAGAGGAAGAGATCGTTGCTTCGTCGCAGCCGGCCGCTGCCAATGCCGAGCGCGCCCAGCAGCAGGGCGACGACCAGAACGGCCGCAAGCGCAAGCGCCGCCGGCGTCGGCGCAACCGCGGCGGCGAGCGGGGCGGAGACGCCCAGACCGCCCAGGGCGGCAATGACGACATGGCCGATGGCGACGAGGACGGCGACGAAGGCGAGGACGATGTTTCCGAAGCCGGAGAAGCACCCGACGCAACGGTTGCCTCCGACGCGGACTCGGACGAGAACAACCGCCGCAAGCGCCGCCGTCGCGGCAAGCGCGGCGGCCGTCGCAACCGCACCGGTGAGGACGGACAGGAGTTGAGCGCTTCGGAAGACGGCGAAGCAGCCGATGACGATGCGTCCGACGAAGACGATGACGCTGCAGCGGTGATTCCGGCAGCAGCAGCAGCAGCCGTAGCCCCTGAAGACTTGGCCGTCGAGGCCGTGGCTGTTCCCGCCGAAGCGGAAGCCGCACCTGCCGGCAAGGCGGACGCCAAGCCCCGCCGTTCGCGTCGTGGCAAGGCGGCGACTGCGGCCGACGTCCCGGCTGCGGAAGAGGCCCCGGTGGCTGTCGCCGCTCCGGCTCCGGTGGAAGCCGTGGTCGAGCAGGTCGAAGCCGCACTCGGCGAAGAGCCGAAGGCTGGCGAGGTTGCTCCCGCTGCGGAAGCTCCCGTCGAGGAAGCGGCGGTGGCTGAGCAGGCCGATGCCGGCGACGTGAAACCGGCTCGTGCCAACCGCGCGTCGAACATCTCTTCTTCCGCCGAGGCGGTGGTGAAGAGTTCCGATCCGGCGGCTGCGCCCGAGGCCGAAGGCGACCCGTCGAAGCCCAAGAAGGCCGGCTGGTGGCAGCGCCGCGGTTTCTTCTGAGCCGACTGACAATCGATGAGAACGGCCGCGGTAAACGCGGCCGTTTTTGTTTGCGCGCTGCCGTCGCCTTGAGACACTGAATCAACAGCCTGCCGAAGCGATTCCGGAAAAGCAGCCAAGCCGTTGAAATCCGACTCCATTCCTCCGTCCGGCCAAACGTCATACGCAGTTGTGAACCGGTGGAATCCGCTTGCAAATGATTTTGAGGTTTTTTGGAAAGCCCGACTGGCTTACTTTGGGCGCAAACCGCAACAATGGTGCGCGGGATTCGTGTGCCCGACCCGAGAGGATATGGATGACCCGCCTGTTCAAGACGCCCGTTTTCAAGACATTGGCCGCCGGCTCGATGCTGGCCCTGGCATTTTCCGCAGCCGCCCCGGCTGTTGCCCTGGACGATCAACAGAAGAAGGAAATGGGCGAGTTCATCCGTGAATATCTGATCCAGAACCCGGAAGTCCTGGTGGAGGTTCAGAACGCGTTGGAAGCCAAGCAGCAGACCCAGCGCGTCGAGCAGTCGACCAAAGCGATCGCGGACAACAAGCAGGAGATCTTCTCCTCGCCGACCGACATCACGCTCGGCAATCCGAAGGGGGACGTCACCGTCGTCGAATTCTTCGATTACAATTGCGGCTACTGCAAGCGAGCACTTTCCGACATGGACGACATTCTTTCCAAGGACAAGAACGTCCGCTTCATCCTCAAGGAATTCCCGATCCTCGGTCCGGACTCGATTGCCGCCCACCGGGTTGCCAATGCCGTGCGCCTGGTGGCGCCTGAGAAATATGCGGAATTCCACCGCCAGCTGCTCGGCGGCAAACCCCACGCAACGGAAGCGACGGCGATTGCGGTCGCCGGCGCGCTCGGCGTCACGGAGGCGGCGGTCCGCAAGTCGATGGCCGACCAGCCGAACGACAATCTGGTGCGCGACGCCTACCAGCTTGCCAATGCAATCGGCATCACCGGCACGCCGACCTATGTGGTCGGCGACGAAGCCGTTTTCGGCGCCGTCGGCCTCGACACGATCGAGCAGAAGGTCGCCAACGTACGCGCCTGCGGCAAGGCGACCTGCTGACAAGGCACCCTTGACCGACAGATGTTCCATCGCAGTGGACTCACGGGCTTTCGGCGCGGCGGGGGCTTTCCCTTGCCGCCTCGCCGGTCTATAGGTGGCCCCTGAATTTCTGCATGGAACAATAGATCAGTGATGAGCAAGACGGTCTTCGTCCTCAACGGCCCCAATCTCAATATGCTGGGCAAGCGCGAGCCGGGCATCTATGGCGCAGCCACGCTGAAGGACGTCGAGAACGACTGTATTGCAGCGGGCAAGGAGCTCGGCTTCGAGGTCGATTTCCGCCAGAGCAATCATGAGGGCGTGCTGATCGACTGGATGCACGAGGCCAACGAAAAGGCCGTCGGCGTCGCCATCAACGCAGGCGCCTATACGCATACCTCGATCGCATTGCACGACGCCATCAAGGCGATTTCCGTGCCGGTGATCGAGCTTCATATCTCGAATGTCCATGCGCGGGAGGAATTCCGCCATCATTCGATGATCGCACCGGCCGTAAAGGGCGTGATCTGCGGTTTTGGCACCGCGAGTTACATTCTGGCGCTGCACGCCTTGAAATCCATTACCGCCTGACAAGATAAACAGAACAATAGGGTTTGCCATGTCTGACAAGAAGAACGGTATCGACAAGGGACTGATCCGCGACCTCGCGAACATCCTCAACGAGACCGACCTCACCGAGATCGAAGTCGAACAGGACGATTTGCGTATCCGCGTATCGCGCGCCGGCACGACGCAGTATGTCCAGGCACCGATTGCAGCGCCCGCCTACGCCCCGGCTGCCGCAGCCGCTCCGGTTGCCGCCGCAGCGCCCGCCGCGCAGGACAACAAAAACGCCGTAACCGCGCCGATGGTCGGCACCATCTATCTCTCCCCGGCCCCGGGCTCGCGCGCCTTCGTCGAAGTCGGCGCCACCGTCAAGGAAGGCCAGACGCTGCTGATCATCGAAGCCATGAAGACGATGAACCAGATCCCGTCGCCGCGCTCCGGCAAGGTCACGGAAATCCTGGTCAACGACGCTCAGCCAGTCGAGTATGGCCAGCCGCTCGTCATCATCGAGTAAGGCGCATCCATGATTTCCAAGATCCTCATAGCCAACCGCGGTGAAATCGCGCTTCGTGTGCTTCGCGCCTGCAAGGAACTCGGCATCGCGACCGTCGCGGTCCATTCCACAGCGGATGCCGATGCCATGCATGTGCGGCTTGCCGACGAAAGTGTGTGCATCGGCCCGCCGCCCTCGCGCGACAGCTATCTCAACATCCACCAGATCGTTGCCGCCTGCGAAATCACCGGCGCCGACGCCGTGCATCCGGGCTACGGCTTCCTGTCGGAAAACGCCAAGTTCGCGGATATTCTCGACGCGCACGGCATCACCTTCATTGGCCCGACCGCCGACCATATCCGTATCATGGGCGACAAGATCACCGCCAAGCAGACCGCGCAGGAACTCGGCATTCCCGTCGTTCCCGGCTCCGACGGCGAAGTGAAGCCCGAGAACGCGATGGAAATCGCCCGCCAGATCGGTTTCCCAGTACTCATCAAGGCAACCGCCGGCGGCGGCGGACGCGGCATGAAGGTCGCCAAGACCGAGGCCGACCTCGACGAGGCCGTATCGACCGCCCGTTCCGAAGCGCTCGCCGCCTTCGGCAACGACGCCGTCTACATGGAAAAATACCTCGGGAAGCCGCGCCATATCGAAATCCAGGTGGTCGGCGACGGCGAAGGCAATGCCATCCATCTGGGCGAGCGCGACTGCTCGCTGCAGCGCCGCCACCAGAAGGTCTGGGAAGAGGCAAACTCCCCTGCCCTCAATGTCGAGCAGCGGATGAAGATCGGCGAGATCTGCGCCGATGCGATGCGCAAGCTGAAATACCGCGGCGCCGGCACGATCGAGTTCCTCTACGAGAACGGCGAGTTCTATTTCATCGAAATGAACACCCGCCTTCAGGTCGAACATCCGGTCACCGAAGCGATCACCGGCATCGACCTCGTGCACGAACAGATCCGCGTCGCCTCCGGCGGCGGCCTGTCCGTCAAACAGGAAGACGTCGTGTTCTCCGGCCATGCCATCGAATGCCGCATCAATGCCGAGGATCCGCGCACCTTCGTGCCGTCGCCCGGCACGATCACGCATTTCCATGCGCCGGGAGGCCTTGGCGTGCGCGTCGATTCCGGCGCCTATGCGGGCTATCGCATTCCGCCCTATTATGACAGCCTGATCGGCAAGCTGATCGTGCACGGACGCACCCGCGTCGAATGCATGATGCGCCTGCGCCGCGTGCTGGACGAGTTCGTTGTGGACGGCATCAAGACGACGCTGCCGCTCTTCCAGGATCTCGTCGACAATCCGGATATCGCCAACGGCGATTATGACATTCACTGGCTGGAACACTATCTCGCCGGCGACAAGACGCATTAGGGAGATCGATGGCAGGGCGACGTGGCAGATATTACCCGGCGATAACCCCGGAAATCCTGCTGCGCGCCTATTCCATCGGCCTTTTCCCGATGGCAGAATCCGCCGACGACCCGGAAATCTTCTGGGTCGAGCCGGAAATGCGCGGCATCCTGCCGCTCGACAGCTTCCACATTTCAAAAAGCCTCGCCAAGGCGGTCCGCAAGAGCCCGCTCGACATCCGTTTCGACACGGCCTTCGAACGGGTGATCGCGTTGTGCGCCGAGCCCGCCGGCGACCGTCCGAGCACCTGGATCAACTCCACCATCCGCAAGCTCTATATCGAGCTGCACCGCATGGGTCACGCGCACAGCGTCGAGGCCTTCGAAGGCGATGAACTGGTCGGAGGGCTATACGGCGTCTCGCTCGGCTCCGCCTTCTTCGGCGAGAGCATGTTTTCGAGGCGCACCAATGCCTCCAAGATCTGCCTGACGCATCTGGTGGAACGGCTGAAGGCGAACGGCTTCACGCTTCTCGACACGCAGTTCACCACCGAGCATCTGAAGACCTTCGGCGCGATCGACGTACCCAAGAACGACTATCTGAAGCTGTTGAGAAAAGCGGTCGATCTACCGCATCTGAAATTCTAAAGGAAAATCAGTTGGTCGCCTTTGGCGGCGGCACGTCGGACTTCTGCTTGCAGCCGGTCAGCCAGACGTCATAGATCGGATGTTCCACGGCGTTGAGGCCGGGGCTGTCGGCGAACATCCAGCCGGTGAAGATACGCCGGATCTTGCGGTCGAGAGTGATCTCGTCCACTTCCACGAAACCGTCGATCTTCTGGGCTTCCGTCTCGTCGCGGGAATAACAGACTTTCGGCGTCACCTGCAGCGCGCCGTATTGAACGGTCTCGTTGACATAGACGTCGAATGTGGTGATGCGGCCGGTGATCTTGTCGATGCCGGCAAAGACCGCAACGGGATTGCTCAGCCGCGCCGCAGACACACCATCCGCCGCAAGCACGGATGCCAGCGCGATCAGTGCGCCGACCATTGGCTTGCGTGGAAAAACCGTCATCAATCCCATTATGCTTCCCGTCTCGGCAAATCCCGTCGGCGTCGACCCCTAGAGGTCGAATGTGGCCAAAACAGGTGTCAGTTGCCGGGCGTCCAGGCGTCGTAGTCGCCGGTGACGCGGGGGCGTTCGCCGGTGGCGGCAAGCGAGCCCTGCGGGTGATAGGCGAACGGCGTGCCGGTGGCATTCGGCTTGTGCGTCTTTTCCCATTCGCGGGCCTTGTAGTCTTCCTGCGACGGAGCGACATCGGTGCGGTAGTGCATCCAGCCGTGCCAGCCGGGGCCGATCGCGGAGGCTTCGGCGTAATCCTTGTAGATCACCCAGCGCTTCGGCTTGCCCCAGGAGGTCATCGGGCCTTCGTAATAGATATTGCCCAGCTCGTCTTCGCCGACCTTCTTGCCGAAACGCCAGGTGAAGAACCGGGTGCCCATGGTCTGTCCGTTCCACCAGGTGAAGATCTGCAGCAGGAGGTTTTTCATGGATGTTCCGTCGGCTTGGCAAACAGGATGACGATCGAAGTGACTGATCCGCTTATGCCGCTTGGCGCCTTCGATGTCCAGTGATTCCAAATGTCGCGCACGGTCATTTGAGCTTCATCTTGAAGCCGAAATGGCTCTTGGCGAAACCGAGCCGTTCGTAAAAACGATGCGCGTCGGTGCGTGCCATGTTGGAGGTGAGCTGGACCGTCCGACAGTCGCGGCGCCTGGCCTCCTCGATCGCATGATGGATCATCCGCGCGCCGATTCCCCTGCCGCGCATGTCGCTGCGGGTCTGCACCGCTTCCAGGATCATCGACAGCGATCCCCTGCCCGTCAGCGTGCGGTTGAAGAGGATCTGGAACGTGCCGACCACCTCACCCTCCCGTTCGGCGACGAAGAGCTGTTCGTTTTGAGAGGCATCGATGACGTTGAAGGCGCGCAGGTAGTCGTCGAAGGCGGCTTCGTCCGTCGTATCGCCATGGCCGCCGAGGTCATCCGCTGCAAACAGGGCGATGAGTTCGGGAAGGTCGGCTTGCCGCGCCCTGCGGATCACCATGTCGGCCATGCAAGCTCCTCCTCGGGGTCAGGATCTAGTGCGACTCCAGCCGCTTTTCCATGATGATCGCCGGCAGGCCGGAATTGGGAGCACCCCACTCCCCCATCCGGTCGACCTCGGAAAACCCGAGCCGCTCGTAGAAGGACAGCGCGCGCACATTCGGCAGAGCCACCTCGACCCGCATGATCTCGGCATCCGGGAAACAGGTTTCGATCTCGGCGAAAATGTCGCGGCCGATACCCTCGTTCTGGCAGGATGGCTTGACGTAGAGCTGGTGCAGCATCGCTGTCTTCACCATTTTCGGATACATGGCGGCATAACCGATGCCGCCGATATCCTTGCCGTTGTCGGCGACCAGGAATTCGCCGCCGCGCTTCTGGATGCGCGACCGGACGGCCGCGGACGAATGCCAGCCTTCGACCATCCGCTTGACCTTGTCGGCGCCGTAGAACGGGTCGTAGGTATCGTGAAAGGTTGCCGCCAGCAGGGCGCGGATCTGCTCGACGTCAGCTTCACCGGCGGTGCGGACGAAGTAGACCACAGCCTACTCCTCTTCAATCCCGAGCTTCGCCTTGACGAGCGCCTGGACGGCCTGCGGATTGGCCTTGCCGCCGGTCGACTTCATCACCTGGCCGACGAACCAGCCGGCAAGCGTCGGCTTTGCCTTGACCTTGGCCACCTGGTCCGGATTGGCGGCAATGATCTCGTCGACAGCCGCCTCGATCGCGCCGGTATCGGTAACCTGCTTCATGCCGCGGGTCTCGACGAGTTCGGCCGGGTCGCCGCCTTCGTTGAGCACAATCTCGAAGAGGTCCTTGGCGATCTTGCCGGAAATCGTCTCGGCCTTGATGAGGTCGATGATGCTCCCAAGCTGGGCGGGCGAAACCGGAGTCGCTTCAATGTCTTTGCCGGTTCTGTTCAAGGCGCCCAGCAGGTCGTTGATCACCCAGTTTGCGGCCGTCTTGCCGTCGCGACCTTCGGCAACCGCCTCGAAATAATCGGCGATCGCCTTTTCGGAAACGAGCACCGAAGCGTCGTAGATCGACAGGCCGAGCTCGCGCACGAAACGGGCCTTCTTGTCGTCCGGCAACTCGGTCAGGCCTGCGCGGAGTTCCTCGATGAAGGCATCGTCGAATTCGAGCGGCAGCAGGTCCGGATCGGGGAAATAACGATAGTCGTGCGCGTCTTCCTTGGAGCGCATCGAGCGGGTCTCGCCCTTGTTCGGGTCGAAGAGCCGGGTCTCCTGGTCGATAGAACCGCCGTCTTCCAGAATGCCGATCTGGCGGCGTGCTTCGTATTCGATCGCCTGGCCGATGAAGCGAATCGAGTTGACGTTCTTGATCTCGCAGCGGGTGCCGAATTCGGCGCCCGGACGGCGCACCGAGACGTTGACGTCGGCGCGCATCGAGCCTTCGTCCATGTTGCCGTCGCAGGTGCCGAGATAGCGCACGATCGAGCGCAGCTTGGTCATATAGGCCTTGGCTTCGTCGGAGGAGCGCATGTCGGGCTTGGAGACGATCTCCATCAGCGCCACACCGGAACGGTTCAAGTCCACATAGGACATGGTCGGATGCTGATCGTGCATCGACTTGCCGGCATCCTGTTCCAGGTGCAGGCGCTCGATGCCGATCTCGATATCCTCGAACTGGCCCAGGCGGTCAGGACCGAGCGAGATGACGATCTTGCCCTCGCCAACGATCGGGTCCTTGTACTGGGAGATCTGGTAGCCCTGCGGCAGGTCCGGATAGAAATAGTTCTTACGGTCGAACAGCGAGCGCTTGTTGATCTGAGCCTTCAAGCCGAGGCCGGTGCGCACCGCCTGCTTGATGCATTCCTCGTTGATGACGGGCAGCATGCCGGGCATGGCCGCATCGACGAGCGAGACGTTGGAATTGGCCGGCTTGCCGAACTCGGTCGAGGCGCCGGAGAAGAGCTTGGAATTGGAGAGAACCTGGGCGTGCACCTCCATGCCGATGATGACTTCCCAGTCGCCGGTGGCACCGGGAATGAAGCGTTTCGGATCGGGCGTGCGGACGTCGACAAGGGTCATCTGATGCTCGTGAAATGGTCTCGATTGGGTTTTCTGGAGGTAGAGCAATTGGCGCGGGCGTGCAAGCTCAACTGACATTCTGGCGCATTTGGGGGACGGCGGATGCCGTCAGAAGCTCGGCCCGTAAGTATCCGGCGCCTCGACAACGAGGCGCTTGGAGAGGCCGACCGACTGTACGTCGCGGTCGATCTTCGGGGAATAGCTGGTGGAGAGCCAGTTGATCGAAAAACCCTGCTTCTCGAAAAAGCCGATGGCCTCGGTATTGCGGGCATGGGTCTCGACGCGGGCGACCTCGAAACCCTGGTGGACGATCTCGGCCTCGACTTCGACAAGAAGCGCGCGGCCGAGCCCCTGGCCCTTGAAGGACGGATCGATCCAGAAATCGGAGATCAGTTCGTCGAGCTTTTCGCGCGCCGCCCAGCCGGCGAGATTGCCGCCCTGTTCGACGACGGTGATGGTGAGCCAGGAGGAGCGCGTGAAATTCTGGAAGGCAGTGCGGGCGCCTGAGCGCATATCGGTCATCTCGCCGATCGAAGTCATGGCCTTCTCCCAGGAGCGGAAGCCGATTTCCGCCAGGATATCCACCTCGTCCTCACGCGCATTGCGAATATGGGCCATATCTTCCCCTGTTGCAGCGCCAGTAGACCACTGAGTCCGCGCTTTGACCAGTGCAACATATAGGGCGTTTCCATCAGACGCTTGACGGCTCCGGAAAACCCGCTTAGGGCGAAATTCGTACCGATGGAGTTTTGATGTTCTCTTCCATAGAGACCCGATAAGGGGCCGGCCCCGCATCCAGCCGCGCCGGCCCAGACAAAAACGAGAACCCCGACGTCACATGACGCCGGCAACGTTTTTGCGCGCTCGTTTCCGAGCGCTTCTCCGGACATCAAGACAATGGATATTTCCCGCGCCGAACAGCGCATCCTCCACCTGCTCGCCCAAGGCGGCAGGATCGAGATTACCCGCGACGACAACAGAAAGATCGAAAAACTGCAGCTCGTCACCCGCGAAGGCTGGGCCTTCTCGGGGCTGGACCTCGTGACCTTCCGCAAGCTCAAGCAGAAGAAGGCGATCAAATCCCAGGGCGGCAAACCCTACCGCATCACCGAAAGGGGACTGGTGCTGGTGAGGGCCGAGCAGGATAACCGGTAAAGCCAGAATACTGCCGCGCGTCTCACGGCGCGCGGCTATCCGGCCGAAATCTCCGCCCTCATCACCGACCAGTCCTCGGCGATCGAGGCTGCGCGCCTCTTCCCAGCCCGGCGGTACCAGTAGTCGGCGTTCCAGTCGTCGCCTTCGATGCGGTGGCAGAGCGCGTGGCCCCAGTCGAACGGCTGTTCGCCCTCATGGGCCTGGCAGATGTTATGAACCGCTTCCCAGTCCGTGCCCATGGTGAAGCCGGAGGTTGCGAGGCGGTCAAACGCCTCGATCAAATGTGCGAGATCCGTCTCAGCCATGAACCATCTCCCCGGCGACCGCCTGGTGATCGGCGGCCGTCATTTTCCGGATGATCGGCCCGCTTACCACCACTTCGACGGCGTGAACCGGCCGGCTGCCTGTTCGATGACATAGGCGGTGCGGAACAGCGTTTCTTCCTCGAACGGCTTGCCGATCAGCTGCAGGCCGAGCGGCAGGCCCTTGGCGTCGAGGCCGGCGGGGACGGCGATGCCCGGCAGGCCGGCCATGTTGACCGTTACCGTGAAGATGTCGTTGAGATACATCTTGACCGGATCGGACGCGAGGTCCTCGTCGGCGATGCCGAAGGCGGAAGACGGCGTGGCGGGCGTCAGGATCGCATCGACGCCGGCGTCGAAGACGATCTCGAAGTCACGCTTGATCAGCGTGCGAACTTTTTGCGCCTGCAGGTAATAGGCGTCGTAGTAACCGGCCGAGAGAACATATGTGCCGATCATGATGCGGCGCTTGACCTCGGTGCCGAAGCCGGCGGCGCGGGTCTTCTCGTACATGTCGACGATGTCCTTGCCGTCGACGCGCAGGCCGTAACGCACGCCGTCGTAGCGGGCGAGGTTCGACGAGGCTTCGGCAGGAGCGACGATGTAATAGGCCGGCAGCGCGTATTTGGTGTGCGGCAGGGTGATGTCGACGATCTCGGCACCGGCATCCTTCAGCCAGGCAATACCTTGAGCCCAAAGCTTTTCGATCTCTTCCGGCATGCCCTCGACGCGGTATTCCTTCGGAATGCCGATCTTCATGCCCTTGAGCGACTGGCCGAGCGAGGCTTCATAATCCGGCACCGGCAGGTCGACCGAGGTGGTATCCTTGGCGTCGACTGACGCCATCGACTTCAGCATGATCGCCGCATCGCGCACGTCGCGGGCGATCGGGCCGGCCTGGTCGAGCGAGGAGGCGAACGCGACCGTGCCCCAGCGCGAGCAGCGGCCATAGGTCGGCTTGATGCCGACGGTGCCGGTGAAGGCGGCCGGCTGGCGGATCGAGCCGCCGGTATCGGTGGCGGTGGCACCGGCGCAGAGAAATGCAGAGACGGCCGCGGCCGAACCGCCGGACGAGCCGCCCGGCACGAGCTGCTGGTTGGAGCCGTTGGCCCGCCACGGGTTGACCACCGCGCCGTAATGGGAGGTCTCGTTGGAGGAGCCCATCGCGAACTCGTCCATGTTGAGCTTGCCGAGCATCACCGCGCCGTCATCCCAGAGGTTCTGGGTGACGGTCGATTCGTATTTCGGCAGGAAACCGTCGAGGATGTGGCTGCAGGCCTGGGTGTGGACATCGCGGGTGGCAAACAGATCCTTGATGCCGAGCGGGATGCCTTCGAGCGCACCGACAGTGCCCGCGGCGCGGCGCTCGTCGGAAGCCTTCGCCATGTCGAGCGCCTTTTCCGGGGTCACAGCCACATAGGCGTTGAACACCGAGTTGGCGGCGTCGATCGCGGAAAGATAGGCCTTCGTCAGCTCGACCGAGGTGAATTCCTTGGCTTTGAGCTTTTCGCGGGCTTCGGCAATGGTGAGGCTGGTGAGTTCGGTCATGGTCTCTTCAAACGGTTCGAATGCTAGGGAGAGGTTCGGCGGGGCGCTATTTGAGCGCTCACTCGACGACCTTCGGCACCAGGAAGAAATTGTGGTCGGTGGTCGGCGCATTGGCGACGATATCGTCGGCCTTGTCGCCATCGGTTACGGCGTCGGCGCGCTTGCGCATTTCCATCGGGGTGACCGAAGTCATCGGCTCGACGCCCGTGACATCGACTCCGGAAAGCTGCTCGACGAAATTGATGATGCCGTTCAGCTCGCCGACCATGCGATTGGCATCTTCCTCGGTGACCGCAATGCGGGCAAGGCGCGCGACGCGCTTGACGGTGGCGAGATCGACGGACATGGCATAACTCCGATGGGAAATTTCCCCTTCGCTATAATGGCCATGCCCGCCCTTCGCAACAGGGAGCACGCCTCAATTTGCGAAGGCGCGCTGCCGGAAAGGATGCGACTTAGAAGGTCAGGCTGCCGCCCGGCACCGGTGTCTCGACGCGGGTGCGCGAGCCTTCCATGCCCTTGACGAACTTTTCCGGCGTCTGGTCGACGCCCGGCAGGCCGTAATGGCAGGGTAGCGCATGTTTGAAGTCGAAGAAGCGCTGGCAGGCGAGAGCGGCCACGGCACCGCCCATGGTGAAGCGGTCGCCGATCGGCACGATGCCGATATCCGGCTGGTGCAGTTCGTTGATCAGGGCCATGTCGGAGAAGATGTCGGTATCGCCCATGTGGAGGACGGAGAGTTCGTCTTCGAAATGCAGCATCAGGCCGTTGGCATTGCCCAGGCAGTGCGAAACGCCGTCTTCGGTGAGCTGCGCCGAGGAATGCAGCGCATTGGTGAAGGTGGCGGTGAAACCCTCGAAACCGATCGTGCCGCCGGTATTGCCCATTTCGAGCTTCTCGACGCCCTTCTTGGCCAGCCAGACGCCGAGATCGTAGTTGGCGAGAACGACGGCACCGGTTTCCTTGGCGATCTGGATCGTGTCGCCGACATGGTCGCCGTGGCCGTGGGTCAGCAGGATATGCGTCAGACCCTCGGCAGCGGCCTTGATGTCCTGGCCGGCAAAGGCGGGATTATAGGTCAGGAAGGGGTCGATCAGGATTTTTGCCTTGGCGGTCTCGATGCGGAAGGCGGCATGGCCGAGCCAGGTGATCTTCATGGAAAACTCTCCTCCAATATGATGTGAGATGGTAACGACACATAGCCGATATAAGGCTAAAGGGAAGTGGGACAGAGCGTGGGACAAAACCCTCTCTGGCCACCCCCTATTGGATCCCCGGGATGAAGAGCGCATGACAGTGATGACGATCGAGGAACTGGCTGAGGCCCTTCAACCCGGTCAGGCGATTGCCGGCCTCGACCTCGGGACCAAGACCATCGGGCTCGCCATGTCGGATCTCGGCCGGCGTTTCGCCTCTCCCCGCCCGGTCATCAAGCGGGTGAAATTCACCAAGGATGCAGAAGTGCTGCTCGCCTTTGCCGAGAAGGAGAAGGTGGCGGGCTTCGTCATCGGCCTGCCGACCAACATGGACGGCTCGGCCGGGCCGCGGGTGCAGGCGACCCGCGCCTTCGTGCGCTCGATGTCGGAAAAAACCGCCCTGCCCTTCGTCTACTGGGACGAACGGCTATCGACGGTTGCCGCCGAACGGGCGCTTCTGGAAATGGACGTGTCACGGGCCAAGCGGGCCGAGCGGATCGATTCCGCTGCGGCGAGCTTCATTCTTCAGGGAGCTCTCGACAGGCTCTCGTCGCTCGGCAGGGAGACCGATTTCGCAAGCTGACGCCTTTGCCACCAAGCGGCGATTTCCTTGCGCTTGCGGAAGGCAATGATCGCGAACACGACTAGGCTGTCGAAAGCGATAGCGCGCGCCACCAGCGGCGGGATGGTTTCCGGCGGAATGCCGAGAATATTGCCGTAGATCTGGAAGACCAGATCATGGGTCTGGCGGGTCAGCATGAAGAAGCCGAAGCTCATATCGTAGTAGGAAAGCCCGTACCAGCTGCACAGCAGCAGGACCGGGCCGGCCCACAGAATCAGGAACCACTTCATGCGGTCTTCCCCCTCGGCTCGACTGGATACACATCCAGAGACACGAGCCATCTCGACAGAGCCATAAGGCTCAGGGTCATCGCGGGAACAGCAATATCGAGCGCCAGCACCGCGAAGATCGTCGTCATGACGAGCAGCAATGCCGTGTCCCTGATTGTGGTTCCCATCCTGAGCGTGTCCGGCCGGCGTCTTGGTTAACAATGCGTTAATGCCAATTTAGGCCGTGGGGGATTTCCTGCAACGGAAACCGGGCAGCATGGTTAATTCCGAAGGGGCGGCTGTGGATAACGCGGGATCAGCCGTAGATCGCACGAACCAGACGACGCAGGGCGTTGCCGACCTTGTCCCAGTCCTTCTCGGTCTTCAACGCCATGCCGGCGAACTGGCCGCTGACGGCGGCTGATATCACCAGGTGCTGGATCGCCCCAAACAGTAGCGCATTGGTGGTCGCGGCATCGACACCCTTTGGCGGTGTCAACGAGCCGCGCATCCTTTCGAGCCATTTGCCGAGCGCCTTGGTACGCGCCTCCGACAGCCGGCGGACCTGCGGCGTATCCTGCGAGACCTCCCAGGCGACGATCTTGCAGACCAGCGGATCGTCTCGCAGCGCTTCCATGAAATAGATGGAGAGCTTTTCCATCAGATCGCCATAAGTCAGCAGGAACATGCCGCCCGTATCTTCCGGGATGCGATCCTTGACCCAGGTACCGAGATCGGCGCCGATCGCTTCGATCAGTCCGTCGAGGCCGCCGTAATAGCGGTAGATAAGCTGTTTGTCGCAGCCGGCGCGGCGCGCCACCGCGTTGATGCCGAAACCCTGAAAGCCCTGTTCGGCGAGCAGCTCGCGAGCTGCCAGGAAAATCGCCCGCTCGGTGCCGGCGCGGTTGCGCACTTTCACGACCGCACCTTCTTGCGCTGTGACTTCAGGGATCTGGAGCATTTTTCGCCTGTTTCGGTTTCGTCTTGACCAACCGCGATAGTCCGAGCCATCCACCGCCGCAAGCGGTCTCGGTCGCCATGCACAGGATTGCGCGGGCAGGGCTTGAATTCGCGGGGTCAGCATTGCACTATCGGCAAGGGAGGACTAACGAGATCGTATTCTCCCACCCGCGTGCCCTCCCCCATGCTCATCGTCTTCCAAAGTGTCCTGCCGATTTTCCTGCTGGTTCTCCTCGGCGTCGGATTGAAACGCGCGCCGATCATCAATCCCGATTTCTGGGACGGGCTCGAGCAGTGCAGCTACTGGGTGCTGTTTCCGGCCCTGCTGTTTTCGACCATGGCCAAGGCTGATTTCTCCAATACCGAGAACCTGACGGTCAGTTTCGCCGCGATCATATCCGTGTTGGTGATGTCGGGCGGGCTGCTGCTGGCCTGGCCGCTCTTGCGAAACTTGCGGGTCGGCGCGCCGGCCTATACGTCGCTGTTCCAGACGGCGACGCGCTGGAATGCGTTCATGGCGCTGGCGATCGCCGCCAAGACATACGGTCAGCAGGGACTGACCATGGTCGGCTTGGTGATGGCGGCGATCATCATCCCGCTCAACTTCATCAACGTGACGGTGCTGCTGTGGTTCTCCGGCCACGACCGGAACTACAAGGCCATCCTCTATCGGATCTGCACCAATCCGCTGATCCTTTCGACAGCGCTTGGCATCGTCGTCAACCTTGCCGGCATCCCGGTCTACGAACCGGTGATGGTGACGATCGACCTCTTGTCGCAGGCCTCCCTCAGCCTCGGCCTGATCACTGTCGGCGCCGGCCTCAGGATCATGGACGCGCTGAGACCGCGGCCGATCACGCTCCTCGCGGTCGTTCTGAAGCTGATTGCCTTCCCGATCGTCGCCGTCGGTGTCGGAGCGCTGTGCGGCATCCAGGGCAACGGCCTCGTGCTCCTGGCGCTGAGCGCCGCGGTGCCGACCGCGATGAATGGCTATCTGCTGGCGAAACAGCTGAACGGCGATGCGGACATGTATGCGGCGGCGGCGACCCTGCAGGTCGTCGCCTCGTTCCTAACCATCCCGGTCGTGATGACGACCGTGGCTTACGTCGCGGCGGGATAAAGCAGGTCGACGATATAGCGGGCGTCGAACCGGGCATCGAGCATGCCATAGGTCGAGCGCCAGCCGCCGGCCAGCCGGGTTTCCAGGAAGGCATCGGCGATCTTGCCGGCACCGAGCCGCACCAGTTCGGACGCCGCTGCCGCAAGTGCCAGCTGCTCGACCAGAAGCCGGGCAGCGCCCTCGTCGGTTTCACAGAGCGCCATGGCGGCGCGCAGCACTTCCACCGTCTTCTTGCCCGCAGGCCCGAGATCCCGTTCGAAACCGGCGAGCACCGTATCGAACAGGTCCTTGCCGCGTGAGAGGACCCGGAGCACGTCGAGCGCCATGACATTGCCCGAGCCTTCCCAGATCGCATTGACCGGAGCCTCGCGGTAATGCCGGGCGATCGGTCGCTCCTCGATATAACCGTTGCCGCCGATGCACTCCATCGCCTCGTAGATCAGCGCGGGCGCGATCTTGCAGTTCCAGTATTTGATGACCGGGGTCATGACGCGGGCGAAAGCGGCATCGGCCGCGTTGCTGGCGGCGCGATCGAAGGAATCCGCAAGCCGGAACGCGAGCGCCGTCGCGGCAGCCACGTCGAGCGCCATGTCGGCGAGCACGCGCGTCATCAGCGGCTGATCGACCAGCTTCTTGCCGAACACGCTGCGACCGCGGGTATGGTGGACCGCCTCGGCAAGCGAGGCGCGCATGATGCCGGCGGATGCCAGGGCGCAATCGAGCCGCGTCAGGGTCACCATGTCGAGAATGGTGCGGATGCCGCCGCCCGGCTCGCCCAGCAGATAACCGAAGGCATCGGTGAACTCGACTTCGGAAGACGCGTTCGAGCGGTTGCCTACCTTGTCCTTCAGGCGCTGGAACTGCAGGCCATTCGCCGATCCGTCCTCAAGCAGCCGCGGCACCAGGAAACAGCCGATGCCGTCGCCGGTCTTCGCCAGCATCACGAAACCGTCGCTCATCGGCGCCGACATGAACCACTTGTGGCCGGAGAGCCGGTAGATGCCCTCGCCGACCCGCTCGGCGGTCGAGCGGTTGGCGCGCACGTCGGTGCCGCCCTGCTTTTCGGTCATGCCCATGCCGAGCGTGACCGCGCTCTTCTGCAAGGCCGGGCGATTCGTCGAATCGTATTTGCGCGACAGTATCTTTGGCGCCCATTCCTTCTGGACGCGCGGCGAGGCCATCAGCGCGGCGATCGAGGCGCTGGTCATGGTCAGCGGGCACAGATGTCCGCATTCGAGCTGCGCCGAGAGATAGAATCGCGTCGCCCGCGCCTTGTGCTCGTGGCCCTTGGCTTCGGGCACGTTTTCCCAGACGGAGGAATGCAGGCCGGTCTGCATCGAACGGCGCATCAGCGCGTGCCAGGCGGGATGGAACTCGACGACATCCAGCCGCTCGCCGCGCGGACCATGGGTCTTCAGCTTCGGCGGGTTCTCGTTCGCCATGCGCGCCAGTTCCTGCGCCTCCGGCGAGGTGACGTAACGACCGAGCTGGTCGTATTCCTCGCGGATGGTGCGGTTCAGCGTGCTCGTCAGGTCGACGACCAGCGGATCGGATCGGTAGGCATTGATGCCGGACCAGGGTTTCGGCTGGTTCAGTTCGGCAAATTTTTCTTCGGCGCGCGACATCTGGTTCATGAAACGGGTTCTAGCGGAAGTTACCGGGCCTGGGAACGGCGCCCGTTCAGGATTTCTGGCGTTCTCAACAAAAGGCCGCACCCGCGTCAAGAAACCATCTTGTCGCCATCCTCACAAACAAGCAGTGAGATAAGTCCGTCGCCCGCTTGCGGCGCTTGACGGCAGTCATTATAGACCGCCGAACGCAAGCGGAGACGTGTCCATGGTCTTCTTCCCTCACCGCCATCTGATTGGCATCAAGGGCCTTACCGAACAGGATATCACCTTTCTTCTCGACAAGGCCGACGAGGCCGTGAAGATTTCCAGGCAGCGGGAGAAAAAAACCTCGACGCTGCGGGGTCTTACCCAGATCAACCTGTTCTTCGAAGCTTCCACCCGCACCCAGTCGTCCTTCGAGCTCGCCGGCAAACGCCTCGGCGCCGACGTGATGAATATGTCGGTCGGCAATTCCTCGGTGAAGAAGGGCGAAACGCTGATCGATACGGCGATGACGCTCAACGCCATGCGGCCGGACGTCTTGGTGCTGCGCCACTCATCGGCCGGCGCCGCTGCACTTCTCGCCCAGAAGGTCGCCTGCTCGGTGATCAATGCCGGCGACGGCCAGCACGAGCACCCGACCCAGGCGCTGCTCGACGCGCTGACCATCCGCCGCTCCAAGGGCAAGCTGTCGCGGATCATCGTCGCCATCTGCGGCGACGTGCTGCATTCGCGCGTGGCGCGGTCGAACATACTTCTTCTCAACGCCATGGGCGCACGGGTCCGGGTCGTGGCGCCTTCGACGCTGCTGCCCTCCGGCATCAGGGACATGGGCGTCGAGGTCTTCCATTCGATGGAAGAGGGTCTGAAGGATGCCGACGTGGTGATGATGCTGCGCCTGCAGCGCGAGCGCATGGCCGGCGCCTTCGTGCCTTCGGTGCGCGAATATTTCCGCTTCTACGGGCTCGACGCCGAAAAGCTTAAAGTCGCCAAGCCGGATGCGCTCGTCATGCATCCCGGCCCGATGAACCGCGGCGTCGAGATCGCCTCCGAGGTGGCCGACGGCCCGCAGAGCGTCATCGAGCAACAGGTGGAAATGGGGGTCGCGGTCCGCATGGCCGTGATGGAGGCCCTGCTCATCTCCCAGAACCAGGGAGAACGCGCATGACCCCGACCGTGCTGAAAAACCTGCGCATCATCGACCCGTCGCGTCAACTCGACGAGACCGGCACGATCATCATCGGCGCCGACGGCCACATCCTCGCCGCCGGCAAGCAAGCCCAGAACCAGGGCGCCCCGGACGGTGCGACCATCCGCGACTGCAAGGGCCTCGTCGCGACACCGGGCCTCGTCGACGCCCGCGTCTATGTGGGCGAACCGGGTGCCGAGCACACCGAGACGATCGAATCGGCAAGCCGCGCGGCGGCGGCCGGCGGCATCACCTCCTTCATCATGATGCCCGACACCGATCCGGTGCTGGACGACATCGCGCTGGTCGAATTCGTGCAGAAGACGGCGCGCGACAAGGCGGTGGTCAACGTCCATCCGGCCGCGGCCCTCACCAAGGGTCTCGCCGGCAAGGAGATGACGGAGATCGGGCTCATGCAGCAGTCCGGCGCCGTCGCCTTCACGAACGGCCGGCACGGGCTTTCCGACACGCTGCTCTTGCGCCGGGTGATGACCTATGCCCGCGAATTCGACGCGGTCGTCTCGCTGGAACTGCGCGAAAAATATCTCGGCAACGGCGTGATGAACGAGGGCCTGTTCGCCAGCTGGCTCGGCCTCTCCGGCGTGCCGAAGGAAGCCGAAATCATTCCGCTCGAAAGGGATCTCCGGATCGCCGGCCTGACGCGGGCGAAATACCATGCGGCGAAGATTTCCGTGGCGGAATCGGCCGAAGCCATGCGCGTCGCCCGCGCCCGCGGTGCCAACGCCACCTGCGGCGTGTCGATCAACCACCTAGCGCTCAACGAGAACGACATCGGCGAATACCGCACCTTCTTCAAGCTGTCGCCGCCACTGCGCTCCGAAGACGATCGCGTCGCGATGGCTGATGCGATCGCCGACGGCACGATCGATATCATCGTCTCCTCGCATGATCCGCAGGACGTCGATACCAAGCGCCTGCCGTTTGCCGATGCCGAGGACGGCGCGATCGGTCTGGAAACCCTGCTCGCCGCTGCCCTTCGCCTGCATCACGACGGCCGCGTGCCGCTGATGCGGCTGATCGATGCGATGTCGACCCGGCCGGCGCAGATCTTCGGCCTCGATGCCGGCACGCTGAAGCCCGGCGCCAAGGCCGATATCACGCTGATCGACCTCGACGAGCCTTGGATCGTTTCGAAGGATATGATCTTGTCGAAGTCGAAGAACACGCCGTTCGAAGACGCGCGATTCTCGGGGCGCGCCGTCGCCACCTACGTGGCCGGCAAGTGCGTCTACACGCTTTAAGGGGAGCAAGGGCGTGAGTGAACTCTTCAACTGGCAGATCAGCCTGCCGATCGCGCTGGCCGCACTGGCATTCGGTTATCTGCTCGGCTCCATTCCTTTCGGCCTGATCCTCACCCGTGCGGCCGGCCTCGGCGATATCCGCTCGATCGGATCGGGCAATATCGGCGCCACCAACGTGCTGCGCACCGGCAACAAGAAGCTCGCGGCGGCCACCCTGCTGCTCGACGCGTTGAAGGCAACCGTCGCGGCGCTGGTCGCCTGGTATTTCTTCGGGAAGGAAGCGGGGCTGCTAGCCGGTTTCGCAGCGTTCATGGGCCATCTCTTCCCAGTCTGGCTGGGCTTCAAGGGCGGCAAGGGTGTCGCCACCTATATCGGCACGCTGCTCGGCGTCGCCCCCTGGATGGTGCTGGTATTTGCCGCCATCTGGCTCGGCGTCGCCAAGATCAGCAAATATTCCTCGCTCTCCGCTCTGGTTGCAACTCTTGTCATTCCGGTTGTGCTGTGGTTTTTAAACGAGCCGAAGATTGCGCTGGTCATGGCCATCATGACCGTGATTTCCTGGTGGAAACACGAGGAGAATATCAAGCGGTTGATCGCCGGCACCGAAAGCAGGATCGGCCAAAAGGGATAGACCGGGGGAAAGAATGCCGGACGGCAGCGCAAGGCGAACGGGAATTGCGCTGACGGAGAGGCAAAGGATCGCCTGGCTGAGGCTGATCCGCTCCGACAATGTCGGCCCCGCCACATTCAGAGACCTCATCAATCACTGTGGCTCGGCGGAAAACGCGCTCTCCATGCTGCCGGAACTCTCCGCCCGGGGCGGCGCCATACGGGCGATCCGAATCGCCAGCGTTGAGGAGGCCGAGCGGGAACTGGAAACCGCCCATCGCCACGGCGCTCAGTTTATCGGCATCGGCGAACCCGACTATCCGCCGGCGCTGCGCCAGATCGAAGGCGCGCCGCCGCTCCTTGCCGTGAAAGGCAATCTTTCGGCGGCGACATGCCCCTCGGTCGGCGTCGTCGGATCGCGCAACGCTTCCATTTCGGGCGCCAAGTTCGCGGCGATGATCGCCAGGGATTGCGGCCGCGCCGGTTACACGGTGACGTCAGGCCTTGCCCGCGGCATCGATACCGCCGCCCACCGTGCCAGCCTGGAGACCGGCACGATCGCGGTGCTCGCCGGTGGGCTCGACCAGCCCTATCCGCCGGAAAATATCCCCCTTCTCGACGAGATCACCGAGGGTGCCGGGCTTGCCGTCAGCGAGATGCCGTTCGGCTGGGAGCCGCGAGCGCGGGACTTTCCCCGCCGCAACCGGCTGATATCGGGCATTTCACTCGGCGTGGTGGTGGTGGAGGCGGCCGAGCGCTCCGGCTCGCTGATCACCGCGAGGCTTGCGACCGATTTCGGCAGGCTCGTCTTTGCCGTCCCCGGCTCGCCGCTCGATCCGCGCTGCCACGGTACCAATGGTCTCCTGAAACAGGGAGCGATCGTCACGACCGGCTCGGCTGACGTCATCGAGGCTCTGGCGCCGCTGTCGCAGCTCGATCTCTTCAACGAACCGATGGTGGAAGAGCCGAAGGAGACCGGCGAGATGCTGCCGCCCAACGACGACGACCGGGCGGTCATCGTCTCGGCGCTGGGGCCGACGCCGGTCGATGTCGACGACATCATCCGCCATACCGGTCTGGCGACGTCGTCCGTCTACCTCGTGCTCCTGGAACTCGATCTCGCCGGCCGGCTGCATCGGCATGCCGGCGGCATGGTGTCACTCGCGATGGAAGACTGAGCGCGGACGCCGGCCCGCCTGGACGTCACCCGCTTCCACATAGGCCATCTCTATAAGATAGCAGAGCATGTCCGCGCCCTCCGACAAGGCGACCTGCCGGAGCTCTCCGAGCATCTGCCTTATATAGGCGACATTTTCCTTGGTATCATCTTCACGCCGGCCGTTCGTCTCACTTCGAGAAACCATATTCTGTCCTGTCAAAAAAAGCCGGCCACCGGTCCAAATAAATTCACCTTGAGGTATGCGGGGGACCATATCGCATTTATTTAAAATTGCAACCAATTGCATATCTTCCCAAGGTTGCATCTCGTTGTACCCCATAATTTATGGCTCGCCTCTTGACCCCGAGCCAAACGCCCTCCATGTCGGGAGGTCAGATTTCCGCCTGGACCGCAACGGTGCCGGGCCAAGCCTCTATTGCAGAGAAGCAAAATGAATGTTGTCGTCGTAGAATCTCCTGCCAAAGCCAAGACAATCAACAAGTATCTCGGCTCCGGCTACAAGGTTCTCGCCTCTTTCGGCCATGTGCGCGATCTTCCGGCCAAGGACGGGTCCGTGCTTCCCGATCAGGACTTTGAAATGCTGTGGGAGGTCGACCCCGCGTCCCAGAAGCGGATGAAGGACATTTCCGACGCCGTCAAAGGCTCGGATGCCGTGTTCCTCGCAACCGACCCGGATCGCGAAGGTGAAGCCATTTCCTGGCACGTGCTCGATCTTCTCAGGAAGAAGAAGGTGATCGGCGACAAGCCGGTCAAGCGCGTCGTCTTCAACGCCATCACCAAGAAGGCCGTGCTCGACGCGATGGCGAGCCCCCGCGATATCGACGTGCCGCTTGTCGACGCCTATCTCGCCCGCCGCGCACTCGATTATCTGGTCGGCTTCAACCTTTCGCCAGTGCTGTGGCGCAAGCTGCCGGGCGCCCGTTCGGCCGGCCGCGTGCAGTCGGTTGCGCTGCGGCTTGTCTGCGACCGCGAATCGGAAATCGAGCGTTTCGTCTCGGAAGAATACTGGAACCTGTCGGCGCTCCTGCGCACCCCGCGCGGCGACGAGTTCGAGGCGCGCCTCGTGTCTGCCGACGGCAAGCGGCTGCAGGGCCGCTCGATCAAGAACGGCGAGGACGCCAACCGCCTGAAGACGCTGCTCGACGGCGCGACCTATCTGGTCGATACGGTCGAGGCAAAGCCCGTCAAGCGCAATCCAGGCCCGCCCTTCACCACCTCGACGCTGCAGCAGGCCGCCTCTTCCAATATCGGCTTCAACGCCTCGCGCACCATGCAGGTGGCGCAGAAGCTTTATGAAGGCGTCGATATCGGCGGCGAGACGGTCGGTCTCATCACCTATATGCGTACCGACGGCGTGCAGATGGCGCCGGAAGCGATCGATGCCGCCCGCAGCGCCATCGTCGGCCAGTTCGGACAGCGTTACCTGCCGGAAAAGCCGCGCTTCTATTCCACCAAGGCGAAAAACGCCCAGGAAGCCCACGAAGCGATCCGCCCGACCGATTTCAACCGCACGCCGGACCAGGTGCGCCGTTATCTCGATGCCGACCAGGCCCGTCTTTATGAACTGATCTGGAAGCGCGGCATCGCCAGCCAGATGGCGTCTGCCGAAATCGAGCGCACCACCGTCGACATCCTCGCCGACAACAAGGGCGAGAAGGCAGGCCTTCGCGCCGTGGGCTCGGTCATCCGGTTCGACGGCTTCCTCGGCGCCTATGTCGACAGCCGCGAGGATGCCGAAAAGAGCGAGGACGACGATGAAGATGGCCGCCTGCCCGAGATCAACGCCCGCGAAAAGCTCGACAAGAACAAGGTGAACGCCAGCCAGCACTTCACCGAGCCGCCGCCGCGTTATTCGGAAGCCTCGCTGATCAAGAAGATGGAAGAGCTCGGCATCGGCCGTCCGTCCACCTATGCCGCGACGCTGAAGACGCTAAGCGACCGCGAATACGTGACGATGGACAAACGCAAGCTGATCCCGCATTCCAAGGGCCGGCTGGTGACGGCCTTCCTGGAAAGCTTCTTCACGAAATACGTGGAATACGACTTCACCGCGGATCTCGAAGAAAAGCTCGACAAGATCTCGGCCGGCGAACTCGACTGGAAGCAGGTTCTGCGCGAATTCTGGCAGGACTTCTTTGCCCAGATCGAGGACACCAAGGAACTGCGCGTCACCAACGTGCTCGACGCGCTCAACGAGACGCTTGCGCCGCTGGTCTTCCCGAAGCGGGAGGACGGCAGCGATCCGCGCATCTGCCAGGTCTGCGGCACCGGAAACCTGTCGCTGAAGCTCGGCAAATACGGCGCCTTCGTCGGCTGCTCGAACTATCCGGACTGCAATTTCACCCGCCAGCTTTCCTCCGAAGGCGGCGCGGACGCGGAGGCGAACGCCCTCAGCGAACCGAAGGCGCTCGGTGCCGATCCGCATACCGGCGAGGAACTGACGCTGCGCTCGGGCCGGTTCGGGCCTTATATCCAGCGCGGCGACGGCAAGGAAGCCAAGCGTTCGTCGCTGCCGAAGGGCTGGAAGCCCGAGGATATCGACCACGAAAAGGCGCTCGCCCTGATCAACCTGCCGCGCGACGTCGGCAAACATCCGGAATCAGCCAAGATGATCTCGGCGGGCCTTGGCCGCTACGGACCGTTCCTGCTGCATGACGGCAGCTATGCCAACCTGGAAAGCATCGAGGACGTGTTCTCGATCGGCCTCAACCGCGCCGTGACCGTGCTTGCCGAAAAGCAGAGCAAGGTGGCGGCCGGCGGTGGCCGCACCCGCGGCGCGCCCGCGGCTCTGAAGGAACTCGGCGACCATCCGGACGGCGGCACGATCACCGTGCGCGACGGCAAATACGGCCCCTATGTCAACTGGGGCAAGATCAACGCGACGCTGCCGAAGGGGCTGGACCCGCAATCGGTGACGATCGAACAGGCGATGGCCTTCATCATCGAAAAGGGCGGCAAGGCACCGTCGGCCAAGGCAAAGCCGAAGAAGGCCGCCGCCAAGGCAACCACCGATACCAAGAAGGCGGCGCCGAAAGCCAAGACGGCCGCGAAGGCTAAAGCTCCGGCGAAAAAGGCTGCAGCTGCACCGAAGGCGAAGAAGACGGGCACGTGAGAGAACCGCGCGACAGATCGAGACACCAGGGAAAACGCCCCGAGAAAGTCATCCGAGGCCACGCCGCTTCCACAACGGAAAAGCCGGTGATCATCCACGGTGCGGTGCCGCCGCGCGATGTCCTGCTCGAATTCATCGCCGACAACCCGGACAAGGGATCGAAGCGGGAGATCGCCAAGGCTTTCGGGCTGAAGGGCGACACCCGCGTCGAACTGAAGGACCTGCTGCGGACACTGGAGGAGGAAGGCCTTCTCAAGAAGAGCCGCAAGTCGCTCACCCGTCCCGACGCGCTGCCGCCGGTCACCGTTCTTGACATCACCAGCCGCGACAAGGACGGCGAGCTGATCGGCCGGCCGGCCGAATGGCCGGAGGAACTGGGTGCCGCCCCTGCGGTGCTTATCCGCCAATCCTCGGACAATCGCGGCAAGGGCAAGGCGCCCGCCGCCGGGCTCAACGACCGGGTGCTGGCAAAGATCTTCCCCAACAAGGATCGGGCCGGCCCCGCTTACACCGCCCGTGTCATCAAGATCATCGACAAGCGCCGCGGCGCTTCGCTCGGCATCGTCCACAAGCTTGACGATGGCGAGCTGCGCCTGCTGCCGATCGACCGGCGCGGCGAGGAAATGGTGATCGAGCCCGCCGATATCGGCGAGGCCAAGGATGGCGACCTGGTCGAGACGGAAGTCGTCCGTTCGGGCCGCTTCGGCCTCCCCCGCGCCCGGGTTCTGTCGATCGTCGGCACGATCGGCTCGGAAAAGGCGATCTCGATGATCGCCGTCTATTCGCACGGCATCCCGCATATCTTCCCGAAACAGGTGATGGACGAGGCGGAAGCCGCGAAGCCCGCCACCATGGCGCAGCGCGAGGACTGGCGTTCGCTGCCGCTGATCACCATCGACCCCGCCGACGCCAAGGACCATGACGACGCGGTCTATGCCGAGCTCGACCCCTCGCCCGACAATCCGGACGGCGTCATCGTCACCGTGGCGATCGCCGATGTCTCCTGGTATATCCGCACCGGCTCGGCACTCGACCGCGAGGCGCTGAAGCGCGGCAATTCAGTCTATTTCCCGGATCGCGTCGTGCCGATGCTGCCGGAGCGCATCTCCAACGACCTCTGCTCGCTGCGTGAAGGCGAAGACCGGCCCGCACTTGCCGTGCGCATGGTCTTCTCCAAGGAAGGCCGCAAGGCCGGCCACACCTTCCACCGGATCATGATGAAGAGCGCCGCCAAGCTCTCCTACAACCAGGCCCAGGCGGCGATCGACGGCAAGCCGGACGACAAGAGCGGACCGCTGCTCGAGCCGATCCTGAAGCCGCTGTGGCATGCCTACGGCGTGATGAAGCGCGGTCGCGACCGCCGCCAGCCGCTCGAACTCGACATGCCGGAGCGCAAGATCCTGCTGAAGCCCGACGGCACCGTCGACCGGGTCTTCGTGCCGGAGCGGCTCGACGCGCACAAGCTCATCGAAGAGATGATGATCCAGGCGAACGTCGCCGCCGCCGAGACTCTGGAAAAGAAGCGGCAGGCGCTGATCTATCGCATCCATGACACGCCCTCGCTTGCCAAGCAGGAAACGCTGCGCGAGTTCCTCGCGACTTTGGGCATTCCGATGGCCAAGGGCGGCCAGATGCGGGCCAACTCGTTCAACGGCATTCTCGCCAAGGCCGAGGGCACCGCGCACCAGGTGATGGTCAACGAGATGGTGTTGCGCTCCCAGAGCCAGGCGATCTACAGCCCCGAGAATATCGGCCATTTCGGCCTCAACCTGATGAAATACGCGCATTTCACCTCGCCGATCCGCCGTTACGCCGACCTCATCGTGCACCGTGCGCTGGTCGGCTCGCTGGGCTTGGGCGAAGGCGGCATCAAGCCGGAGGAAGAGGCGCAGCTCGACGATATCGCTGCCGAAATCTCGACCTTCGAGCGCCGCGCCATGGCCGCCGAGCGCGACACGATCAACCGGCTGATCGCCCACCACCTGAGCGAGCGGATCGGCGAGGAATTCGTCGGCCGCGTCTCCGGCGTCACCAAGGCGGGACTATTTGTCTCGCTTCCGACCTATGGCGCGGACGGATTCATACCTATATCCACGCTCGGCAACGACTACTTCATCTACGACGAGGCGCATCAGGCCCTGTCCGGAGAGAAGACCGGTCTGGGCTACCAGATCGGCGATACGGTCGATGTGCGGCTGAAACAGGCCATCCCGCTTGCCGGCGCGCTTCAGTTCGAAATGCTGAGCGAGGGCAAGAAACTGCCGACCGCGACACGCTCCTTCCATAAATCGGGGCGGCGTGGCCGGACGCAACCCGGCACGCGGCCTCCGCGGAGCGGCCGAAGGAGATAGCAATGCAGAAACAGGGCGAACAGACCGTCCGATATGGCGGAGTGCCTGAGGCCGAAAGGCCGCTCGGCCGCTCCATCAAGCGGGGCTTGCTCTCAACCTGTCCTGCCTGCGGCACCGGCCGCCTGTTCCGGGCCTTCCTGAAGCCGGTCGATAGCTGCACCGTCTGCGGCGAGGAAATCCATCACCACCGCGCCGACGACCTGCCGGCCTATCTCGTCATCGTCGTCGTCGGCCACGTGCTGATGACCGGCTACATGCTGACCGACATGGTCCTGCGGGTTTCCCCCTGGGTGCATCTCGCCATCTGGGTGCCGCTGGCGATACTCGCAGCTCTCCTGACCATCCAGCCGATCAAGGGCGGCGTCATCGGCTTCCAGTGGGCGTTGAAGATGCACGGCTTCGGTGGCAGCGAAGACGAGGTGGTCGATCCCGGCCGGGGCGGACCGATCGCATGACATCCTCCACCGAGGAACAGGCTCCGTTCGCGATGGACGCGCCGAAGCATGCGCGCGTGGCTGGCGTGACGCCCAAGGACGCGGCATCACTGATCCTGATCGACCGCTCGGGCGGCAGTCCTCGGGTTCTCATGGGCCGGCGCGGCAGCGGCCATGTCTTCATGCCGGATGTCTATGTCTTCCCCGGCGGCAGGCGCGATGCCCGCGACCACGCCCTTCCCTTCAGTGCCGATCTCGACCCGCTGGTTCTCGAAAAGCTGGCCGCCGGCACCACGGTCCGCATGAACCCGGCCCGCGCCCGGGCCCTGGCGCTCGCGGCCCTCAGGGAACTCCAGGAGGAGACCGGGCTTGCCGGCGACGGCCCTGCCGATCTCTCCCGCCTGCGCTATATCGCCCGCGCCATCACGCCGCCCGGCAATGTCCGGCGCTACGACACGCGCTTCTTTCTCGCGTTTGCCGACGAAACCCTCTTCGACATGGCGCGGCTCGGCGACTCAAACGAACTTCAGGACGTGCGCTGGCTTGACATTGCCGAGCTTTCGGGTCTGAAACTCCCGCGCATCACCCAGACGGTCATGGAGGACGTGAAAAACCTGATGGCATCCGATCCGTCTTTACCGCTTGGAAGCCCGGTTTCCTTCTACTTCATGCGTCATGGACGATTCGTCCGCAGCCGACTGTAAGGAACAATTGAATGCCTCAGCCGACGACAGACGCCAACGGCCATGTCGAGACGATTCACTGGCCGTCGCTGATCGCCGCCATATCCGCCATCAGTGCCGTGGGCATCGCCATCGGCCTCGGCCTGCCGCTCCTCAGCATCATTCTTGAAAAACGCGGAATCTCCTCCACCCTGATCGGCCTCAATGCCGCCATGGCCGGCATCGCCTCCATGGTCGCAGCACCGATCACCACCAAGATCGCCCATGACTGCGGCGTGGCGCGCACCATGATGTTCGCGGTGCTCGTCGCGGCCATCAGCGCCATCGGCTTCTATTACGCGGATGCGTTCTGGATGTGGTTCCCGCTGCGCTTCACCTTCCATGGCGCGACGACGACGCTGTTCATCCTGTCGGAATTCTGGATCAACGAGGCGGCCCCTCCACGGCGCCGTGGGCTCGTTCTCGGCATCTATGCCACGGTGCTCGCCATCGGCTTCGCAATCGGCCCCCTGCTCTTCTCCGCGCTCGGCAGCGACGGCATCCTGCCCTTCCTGGTCGGCGCGGCGATCATCATGCTGGCGATCATCCCGATCTTCATCGCCCGTAATGAAAGCCCCGTGCTGGACACCAAGCCGGACCGGCACTTCTTTCACTACATCTTCCTCGTTCCGACGGCGACGGCCGCGGTATTCGCCTTCGGCGCGGTGTCGGCGGGCGGGCTGTCACTGTTCCCGATCTATGCGCTGCGTTCCGCTTTGACCGAACCCCAGACCGCCGTGCTGCTGACGGTGATGGGAATAGGCAACATGGCTTTCCAGATCCCGCTCGGCCTCTATTCCGACAAGCTGAAGGACCGGCGGCCACTCTTGACCGCCATGGCCGTCCTCGGCGTCGCGGGATCGCTCGCCCTGCCCTTCCTGATCGGGAACTGGATCATGATGGCCGTGATCCTGTTCTTCTGGGGCGGTTGCGTCTCCGGCCTCTATACGGTCGGCCTCGCGCATCTGGGATCGAGACTCAGCGGCGCCGACCTTGCGGCCGCCAATGCGGCCTTCATCTTCTGCTATGCGGTCGGCACCGTTGCCGGTCCGCAGGGTATCGGCGCGGCCATCGATATTGCCGGCAATGACGGTTTTGCCTGGGCGTTGGCGGGATTCTTCGGCTTCTATGTGCTGGTTTCCCTCTGCCGGATGCTTTTCCAACCAAAACGGAGTTGACTTTTCGGGCGCGATTTGTAATTTCGCGCCAGATTTTGCCGTGGACCCAACCCGCGTCCGCGGCTTCATTTTTTCTTAGAGGCAGAACACCATGGCGAAAGCTACGACCATCAAGATCAAGCTGCTGTCGACGGCTGACACCGGTTTCTTCTACGTCACCACGAAGAACAGCCGCACGATGACCGACAAGATGACCAAGACCAAGTACGACCCGGTCGCCAAGAAGCATGTCGAGTTCAAGGAAACCAAGATCAAGTAAGACTTGATCCGGGGTTTATCGGAAGGCGCCGGCCGATGGGCTAGGCGCCTTTTTCTTTTGGGCCTCACCCTGCCGGGGTGATCCAGAACATGACAGGCTGCGTAGAAATGGAAAAGCGCCGCTCCAGAGGTCTGGAAGCGGCGCTTTCAAATGGGGGTCGACCAGCCTGCAATCACGGCACGAGGAACCGCTTTGGTATGCCTGCCAGTCGACCGACCCCACGACCCAGGAGATGCGGCGGACCTGAGCATCATGGGGTATCGGTGACCCTTTCGGGTACACTGTCTGTGTTGCGGTCAAAATTGCTCAAAACGAAAAGAAAATCAACAGATTCTTAATCTGATACCGGTTCAGTCATTGTTGTTGGTTAAAATTCGCGCCCGCTATTCACATTCTGCTTAATTTTCTTGATCTAATTCCAAGATCATTTCCGGCGCTCCATAGGATTACAATCAATCCAACTCTTGGAAATATGTTCCCAACTCAACAACATTCTTAGCGAACACTGTTTATCCGATTAGCCATGCAAAAATATGGAAGCGAATTCGCGAAGCTATTCTCCATTGACAAGCCTGAAGCATGCCTCCGATACATTCGGAATTTCTTGAATGCGCTGCAGCAGCAGGATTAACCGACTACTGTTCATGAAACTCTTCGATTAATTCGCACCTGCAAAAAATTGGGTTTCGCATCGAAACAACCCCGGACTCCAGGGGCTTTTCCACAGCATCCTTGCATTGCAGGTGCATGAGGCATGCAATTTAGAATTTGCTGATTCTCTAGGCGGCGGCGGCAACCACGCGATTGCGGCCGCCATTCTTCGCTTCATAGAGAGCGCGGTCGGCCTGCTTCATGAGCTGCTCCGGCGTTTCTGCCCCGTAGGCGTTGCAGGCGATCCCGAGCGATGCGGTGATATTGAGCATGATGCCCGCCGTCTTCAAATGGAACGGCTGGCTTTCAATGATGCTGCGAAGCCTCTCGGCGATCGCTGCCGCCGACATCGCGTCGGTATCGGGCATGACGACCACGAATTCCTCGCCGCCGTAACGGCAGGCGAGATCGGCTCCCCTGACCGTCGAGCGGACGCGGGTCGCGAACTCCCTCAGCACCTCGTCGCCGGCATCATGGCCGTAGGTGTCGTTGACCAACTTGAAGCGGTCGATATCGGTGATGCAGACGGACAGCGGCCGCGAACGTGCGGCGGCGCGGTTGAACAGCACCTTGAGGTGATTGTCGAGATAACGCCGGTTGTTGAGGCCGGTCAGCCCGTCGGTGACGGCGAGCTCGATCGTCTGGCGGACGCTCATGCGCAGGCGATCGTTGTAGCGCTTGCGCTTGATCTGGGTGAGCACGCGGGCCACGAGTTCGTTGGGGTCGATCGGCCGGACGATATAATCGTTGACGCCGAGGTCGAGTGCCCGGACGATCACGTCGTCGGCGCCCATTTCGGTCACCAGAAGCAGCGGCAGGAAGCGGGTGCGCTCCAGCGAGCGAAGCTGCGAGCAGAGTCTCAGCGGATCGTATTCGTCGAAATTGGCATTGACGATCACCAGATCGACCGGGCTCTCCGCCGCTTCGAAAAGGGCCGCCTGCGGATCGGACATGGCAATGACACCGGCGACCGGCTTCAGCGCCTTGATGATGCGCTCCTGCGAGCTTGCGCGGCCATCCACGAGCAGGACCTGGGCCATCTCGTCACGACCGTCGGCGCCCTTCAGCATGTCTTCCAGCCCGATATTGCTGGCGGTGTCGGCGCGGATTCGCAGCTCGTCGCTGAGCGTCTTCAGCCGCACGAGGCTTTTCACGCGCGAGATCAGCTGCAGGTCGTTGACCGGCTTGGTCAGGAAATCGTCGGCGCCTGCCTTCAGCCCGCGGACGCGGTCGGACGGCTGGTCGAGCGCGGTGACCATGACGACCGGGATGTGGGCGGTGCGCGGATTGGCCTTCAGCCGCTCGCAGACCTCGAAACCGTCAATGCCCGGCATCATGATGTCGAGCAGGATCAGGTCCACATGGGTGCTGTCGCAGATCGCCAGCGCCTTGTAACCGTCGTCGGCGGTCAGGACGTCGAAATATTCGGCCAGAAGCCTGGCTTCGAGCAGCTTCACGTTCGCCGGAATATCGTCGACTACCAATATGCGCGCCGTCATGACGTCCGTCCCGTTTTCATGCGTCGCCGAGATAAGTCTTTATCGTCTCGATGAACTTCGGCACCGAGATGGGTTTCGAGACATAGGCCTCGCAACCACCCTGGCGAATGCGCTCCTCGTCGCCCTTCATGGCAAAGGCGGTCACCGCGATCACCGGAATGACGTGCAGTTCATCATCTTCCTTCAGCCATTTGGTGACTTCCAGACCCGAAACCTCGGGAAGCTGGATGTCCATCAAAATCAGGTCGGGGCGATGTTTGCGCGCAAGATCAAGCGCCTCCATACCGTTGCGGGTCTGGATGGTATCGTATCCCGATGCTTCGATCAGGTCGCGGAAGAGCTTCATGTTCAGCTCGTTGTCCTCGACGATCATGACCCGTTTGGGCATGGCGATCCGTTCCTTAAATCCCGGCTTGCATGAGTGCCTTCAGTATATAAGCTCCCGGAACGGCCGATTCCACAGAGCGCCTATCAGGCACGGTAAAGCCATTTAGTTGAAAAAGAGGTAACTCGGCAGACAATGCGGCGCGACCCCGGTAATACTCGAAACAACAGAACCCAGGCGGAGGAGACCGCGGCCGCCATTCTCGGATGGCTCGCCAGCGAACCCGATATGCTCGGCCGTTTCCTCGCTCTTTCCGGCGTCCAGCCCAACCAGTTGCGCAATGCGGTAAACGATCCGGGCTTTCTCGCCGGCATGATCGATTTCCTGATGGGGCATGAGCCGACTCTGCTGGCCTTCTGCGAGGCGACGGATACAAAGCCTGAAGCCGTGGCAGCAGCCTCGCATCACTATTCCGGCCCCGGGCTCGATTCCGGCGACTATTGAGATGACCGAGATCCTCGACCTTTCCCATGTGCGCCTCGGCGACCGGCCGCTCGTCGTCTGCGATGTCGACGACGTGGTGCTGCATTTCGTTGCCCCTTTCCAGGAGTTTCTGCGCGGCGAAGGCCATGAACTCTTGCCGCGCTCGTTCCGGCTCACCGGCAATATCGTTTCCATAGAGACCCAGATCGCGCTTGAGCACCCGGATGTGCGCCGGCTGATCGAGGCTTTCTTCGAGGCCCAGGAGAACTGGCAGATCCCCACCGACCTCGTCGTCCAGACGCTCGACACGCTGTCGAAGGATGCCGACGTCGTGTTTCTCACCGCGATGCCGCCGCGCTATCGGGAGCACCGCCGCCGGCTTCTCGACCAGATCGGCCTCACCTTCCCGATGATCGCCAGCGAAGAGCCGAAGGGGCCGATCATGCAGCGCCTGCATGCCGGGCGTCCCCTGCCTTCCGTCTTCATCGACGACATGGCGCATAATCTTCATTCGGTGCGGGATCATGTCACTGAGTGCCTCCTCCTCCACATGATGCCCGACTCTCCCTTGCATCTGCTTGCGCCGAAACCCGCCGACGGCATCGTCCGGGCAGCCGACTGGGGCCATGCCGCCGAGCTGATCCGTCGCCATATCCAGCCTGAAGCCGCCTGACATCTAAAGTTCCAGCCGCATCAACGGCCGTCCGTCCTTGCGGCGCTCCACAACGTCGAAGCCGGCCGCGTCGAAGATCGCCGTCGAGCCGATGCACAGTGTCACCGATTTCGACTGCTTCACATGATCGATCGGACAGGCATCGACGAAACGTGCTCCCATATGCCGAGCGTATTCCACTGCGCCGGACAGCAGACGGTGGCTCAACCCCTTGCCCCTGAGCTTCGGCTTCAGGAAGAAACAGCTGACCGCCCAGACCGAGGGATCGACTGCATCCGCCTCCTCCAGCGGGCGTGAGACGGTGCGCGGCGAGTTGAACTGCGGCACGTCGTGGCGCGGCCCCACCTGCACCCAGGCCACCGGTTCACTCTCCGAATAGGCCAGAATGCCGGGCGGCGGACCGGCGGCTATGCGGCCGCGGATATGGTCCTTGCGCTCCTGCGGCCGCATCTTGGTGCGCACCGCATGCGGCAGGCGCAGCGCAACGCACCAACAGTCGCAGAAGGCGCCATGCGGACCGAAAAGCATTTCGAAATCCTCCCAGCGCTCCGCCGTCACAGGCTCGAAACGAAGATCGATATCCACGCCAAACCTCTACGCTCTCCCTTGTGACTCACGAGCTTAGGCCTTAACGTCGCAGTGTTCAATCTTTGTTCTCTGCCATGACGCCCACGCCTGACAAGACACCCGGCTTCTGTCGCGACTGCCTTGCGGAGCAGAAGGCGGAAGTGCGCCGTTGCCGCGCCTGCGGCAGCCCGCGCCTCGTCTATCACAAGGAGCTCTATGGCCTGACGCTGGCGCATATCGATTGCGACGCCTTTTACGCGACGATCGAAAAACGCGACAATGCGGACCTTGCCGACAAGCCGGTGATCATCGGCGGCGGCAAACGCGGCGTCGTCTCGACGGCCTGTTATATCGCCCGCATCAATGGCGTCCGTTCGGCGATGCCGATGTTCAAGGCGCTGGAACTCTGCCCGGATGCCGTGGTGATCCCGCCGAACATGGAGAAATATGTGACTGTCGGTCGGCAGGTGCGCGCCATGATGCACGATCTGACGCCTCTGGTTCAGCCGCTGTCGATCGACGAGGCCTTCCTCGAACTCGCCGGCACCGAGCGGCTGCACCATGCCCCGCCGGCACGCATTCTTGCCCAGTTTGCCAAACGGGTGCAGGACGAGATCGGCATCAGCATTTCGGTCGGCCTCTCCTATTGCAAATTCCTCGCCAAGGTCGCCTCGGACCTGCAGAAGCCGCGCGGCTTTTCCGTGATCGGCCGGCAAGAGGCGCTGGAATTCCTGGCGGCGCGGCCGGTCACCACCATCTGGGGCGTCGGCAAGGCGTTCAACGCGACGCTGGAGGCGGACGGCATCCGCACGATCGGCCAGCTCCAGACCATGCAGGAGGCCGACCTGATGCGCCGCTACGGCACGATGGGCCAGCGGCTCTACCGGCTCTCGCGCGGCATCGACGATCGCGAAGTGCATGTGAACGACGCGGCGAAGAGCGTTTCGGCCGAGACCACCTTCTTCGACGACATATCTCGTTACGACGACCTCGTGCCGATCCTGCGCCGGCTTTCGGAAAAGGTCTCGACCCGGCTGAAGAAACACGGCATCGCCGGGCAGACCGTCGTTCTCAAGCTGAAGACCGCCGACTTCAAGAGCCGCACCCGCAACAAGCGGCTGGAGGACCCGACTCAGCTCGCCGACCGCATCTTCCGGACCGGCCTCTCGCTGATGGAACGCGAGACCGACGGCACGAAATTCCGCCTGCTCGGCATCGGCGTCACCGATCTCGGCGACCCGGCGCGTGCCGATCCGCCCGATCTCGTCGACCGCCAGGCCGGCCGCCGCGCGGCCGCGGAAGCGGCGATGGACAAGCTGCGCGACAAGTTCGGCAAGGCTGCGGTCGAGACCGGATATACTTTCGGAAGCCGGCGCCGGGATCAATGAAATGTGATCCGTTATTAACCATAACGTTAAAACTACTCGCGGTACTGATAACCTTCCTTAAACCTCGTGCGCTAATATGCGGGTCTTGTATTGCGTATGGGGTCGGTCATGTTGCGTCGCCTGGTGTTCGGGTTAGGTCTTTTGTCTGCGACCATGCTGTCGCATGCAGCTTTTGCGGAAGGTGCCCGCACGCTGCAAATCATCGTTTCCAAGGACAAGCAGTCGCTCGTCGTCTATGACGGCGAGAATGTCGTGACCACCTCCAAGGTGTCGACCGGCAAGGACGGCCACACGACGCCGAGCGGCATCTTTTCGGTCCTCGAAAAGCAGAAATATCACGAATCCAACCTCTATTCGAACGCGCCGATGCCGTGGATGCAGCGCCTGACCTGGTCGGGCATCGCGCTTCACGAGTCGAACAGCGTGCCGAACTATCCGGCCTCGCATGGCTGCGTGCGCATGCCCGGCGCGTTTGCCAAATCGCTCTACCAGATGACTGAGCGCGGCGCGCATGTGATCATCACCGATGCGCCGGTCGTGCCGCAATTGATCGAGAACGCCAACCTGTTCCTGCCGCGCAAGCCGCTGCCAACCGGGCCGCTGCTTTCCGACGTGCAACTGAGGACCTCGTCGATCGGCGGCAGTTCCAAGCCTGTCGATTCCAAGCCGGTCGAAGTGGCGATGAACGTCGTTCCGAACAATCCCTCGATCGTCCATCCGACGACCGACGCGCGGCCGGCTCCGACCCAACCGGTCACGGCCGCGAAAGAAGACGTCGCACCGCTGCGCATCCTCATCACCCGCCGCGGCGATCGCGAGACGCTGATGGACGCCCAGGTCCTGCTGCAGCAGCTCGGTTTCGACACCGGCGGCGGCGACGGGTTTGCCGGGCCGATGACCCGCAGCGCGATTGCCGGCTTCAAGCGCTGGAAGAACCTGCCCGCCAAAGGCGCGCTGGTGACACCGGAATTCCTGGATTCGCTCTACGAGACCGCCGGCAAGCCGCGTCCGCCGATGGGCCAGATCATGGTGCGCCAGAATTTCCAGCCGCTGTTCGAGGCCCCGGTCGGCATCAAGGATCCCGAAATCGCGCTGGGCACGCATTTCTTCAGCGTCGACAAGGTCGAACGCAAGGAAGAGACGGCCGAGTGGCACAGCGTCACCGTTCCGAACGGCCTGAGCGCTGCGATGAAACAGCGGCTCGGGATCACGGTCGACGACGATCCCTATGCGCCCGGCGCCGCCGCAAAGGCGCTTGCCCGCATCGACATCCCGGCCGACATTCGCGACCGGATCGAGACGCTGATCAGCGACGGCTCGTCCCTGACGATCAACGACCAGGGGATCGGCACCGATACCGGCGACGGCACCGATTTCATCACCATCACCCAGCCGGTCAAGCGGGTTGCCGAAGCGCAGGCGTCCATCACGAAGCCGCAGCCGGTCAGCCAGCGGCGGACGGAAGCTAAGCCGCGCGCCTACGGCCTTTACTAAAGTCTCCTAGACCAGCTCGACATCGAGAACGCCCGGCGCCGTCCGAAGCGCCGCGGCGATTTCCGGCGAGATGCGGTATTTCTCCGTCAGCTCCACCTCGATTTCCCGCTTGCCGTCATCCTTGATGACCACGAAGGACACCAGCCCGTCGCCTCGGGCATTCAGATGCCGCGCGACGGCGCGCATCGGGCCTGAATCGCGCACGAAAACGCGCAGCGCCTTCTGTATCTGCACCGACTTTTCCTCGAGCGACTGGGCGGTCTGGATGCGCAGGCCGATGCCTTCCGGCCGCTCTTCCGCTTGAACGGTGATGACCAGCGACTTGCCGGGCTCGAGCAGGTCGCGATATTGCGCCAGCCCTTCCGAGAACAGCACCGCCTCGAACTGGCCGGTCGCATCCGAGAAGGTGACGATGCCCATCTTGTTGCCGGTGCGGGTCTTGCGTTCCTGCTTGCTGGTCACCGTTCCGGCCAGCCGGCCGGCGGTTGCGCCCTGTTTCACGGCGGCGGAAAAGTCCGCGAAATTCTGAACGCGCATCTTGGCGAGCACATTGGCATAGGCATCGAGCGGGTGGGCGGACAGATAAAAGCCGAGCACCTGGTATTCGCGCATCAGCTTTTCGGACGGCATCCACGGCGTAAACGACGGGAAGATCAGCGTTTCCGGCCCGGAGGCGGAGGACGAGCCGAACATGTCGTGCTGGCCGCTGACCTTCTCCCCTTGGGCGCGCTGCGCATAACCGATGATTCGGTCGAGGCCGCCGCTCAGTTCGGCGCGATCACGGCCGAAACAATCGAAGGCACCCGCCGAGATCAGGCTTTCCATGACGCGCCGGTTGACCTGTTTGGGATCGATCCGGAGGCAGAAATCCTCGATGCTGGCGAAAGGCACATCGCCACGGATCTCGGTGATATGCTCGACCGCCGACTCGCCGACGCCCTTGATGGCGGCCAGCGCATAATAGATCCTGTTGTCGCCGGTCTCGAAATGCCGGAACGAGGTCTGCACAGACGGCGGAATGACGGAAATGCCGAGGCGGCCGGCATCCTGACGGAAGTCGTTGAGCTTCTCGCTGTTGGCCATATCGTAGGTCATCGAGGCTGCGAGGAACTCGACCGGATAATGCGCCTTCATGAAGGCCGTCTGGTAGGAGACGATGGCGTAGGCCGCGGCGTGCGATTTGTTGAAGCCGTAGTTGGCGAACTTGGCGAGCAGTTCGAAGATGTTGTTGGCCTGCGGCTTGGAGACGCCGTTCTTGATGGCGCCATCGACAAAGCGTTCGCTCTGCTGGTCCATCTCCGCCTTGATCTTCTTACCCATGGCGCGGCGCAGCAGGTCGGCCTCGCCGAGCGAATAGCCCGACAGGACCTGAGCGATCTGCATGACCTGCTCCTGGTAGACGATAACCCCTTGAGTCTCCTTCAGGAGATGGTCAATCATCGGATGGATCGACTCGATCTCCTCCTCGCCGTGCTTGCGGGCGTTGTAGGTCGGAATGTTCTCCATCGGGCCCGGACGATAAAGCGCCACGAGCGCGATAATGTCTTCGATGCAGTCCGGCCGCATGCCGATCAGCGCCTTGCGCATGCCCGCACTTTCCACCTGGAACACGCCGACCGTCTCGCCGCGCGAGAGCATCTCGTAGGTCTTGGTGTCATCGAGCGGGATCTTGGCGAGATCGATCTCGATGCCGCGCTTGCGGCAGAAATCGACGGCGGTTTTCAGTACGGTCAGCGTCTTCAGGCCGAGGAAGTCGAACTTCACCAGGCCCGCCTGCTCCACCCATTTCATGTTGAACTGGGTGACCGGCATGTCGGAGCGCGGGTCGCGATACATCGGCACCAGCTTCGACAGCGGCCGGTCGCCGATGACGATGCCGGCGGCGTGGGTCGAGGCGTGACGGTAGAGGCCCTCAATCTTCTGGGCGATATCGAGGAGGCGGGCGACGACCGGTTCCTTGTCGGCCTCCTCCTGAAATTTCGGATCCTCCTCGATCGCCTTCGACAGGGGCGTCGGGTTGGCCGGGTTGTTCGGCACCAGCTTGCAGATCTTGTCGACCTGGCCGTAGGGCATTTCGAGAACGCGGCCGACGTCGCGCAGGGCGGCGCGCGCCTGCAGCGAACCGAAGGTGATGATCTGCGCCACCTGCTCGCGGCCGTATTTCTGCTGCACGTAGCGGATCACCTCTTCGCGGCGATCCTGGCAGAAGTCGATGTCGAAGTCCGGCATCGAGACGCGGTCGGGATTGAGGAAGCGTTCGAACAGCAGCGAGAAGCGCAGCGGATCGACGTCGGTAATGGTCAGCGCATAGGCGACCAGCGAACCCGCACCCGAACCACGGCCAGGGCCGACCGGAATGCCCTGCTGCTTGGCCCATTTGATGAAGTCGGCAACGATCAGGAAGTAGCCCGGGAACTTCATCTTCTCGATGACGCTGAGCTCGAAATCCAGACGTTCGCGATAGTCCTGTTCCGTATAACCGAGCGTCATGCCGAGCGTCGCGATGCGCTCTTCGAGCCCTTCGACGGACTGACGGCGCAGCTCTTCCGCCTCGGCGCGCTCGGCTTCTAGAGGATCGTCGGTGGCGCCGGTGAAGCGCGGCAGGATCGGATTGCGGGTCTTCAGCACGAAGGAGCAGCGGCGGGCGATCTCGACCGTGTTTTCGAGCGCTTCCGGCAGGTCGGCGAACAACTTCGCCATCTCCGCACGACTTTTCAGATAATGGTCCGGCGTCAGGCGGAAGCGGGTGTCATCCGAGACGATCGCATTGTGGGCGACCGCCATCAGCGCGTCATGGGCATCGTAATCGGCCTTGGACGGAAAGAAGGCCTCGTTGGTCGCGACCAGCGGCAGGTCATGATCGTAGGCAAGCGTGACGATCTTGTGCTCGTGGCGGCGGTCATAGGCGCCATGGCGCTGCAGTTCGACATAGAGCCGGTCGCCGAAAATCTCCTTGAGCTTCAGGAGCCTTGCCTCGGCAAGCGTTGCATTGCCTTCTTTCAGGACCGTGTCGACCGGACCGGTGCCGGCGCCGGTCAGCGCGATCAGGCCTTCGGTGCCGCCGTCCTCCAGCCAGGAGCGGCTGATATGGATGGACTGATGCCCCTCGTCGCCGAGATAGGCGCGGCTGATCAGGTCGACGAGCCGTTCGTAACCGACGGCATTGGCCGCGAGCACGACGATCGTCGGCAGCTTGGCGAGCTGCTGGTGGCTGTTGCGCCGCTCGTCGGACTGGTCTTCCATATCGATCGACAGCTGGCAGCCGATGATCGGTTGCAGGCCGTCGCCGATCGCCTTCTGGGCGAATTCCAGTGCGACGAACAGATTGTTGGTATCGGTGATCGCAATCGCGGGCTGATTGTCCGCGATCGCCTTGGAGAGGATCTTCTTGAGCGGCAGCGCGCCTTCCAGAAGCGAATAGGCGGAATGGACGCGAAGGTGAACGAATTGAGGGGTGGTCCCCAGCTTTTCCGATCCCGATTTTACGTCCGTTGCATCTGCCATGTCTGCGCCATATCCATCTCATGAATCAGGCTATTGTCCGGCGCAGGAGCTTGAGAGTCCAGTTCGGATTTCCCCCCTCAACGCCTTTCGGCCGAGGGCCCGGATCACATGGCCATCATGATCATGGAGAGGCTGGCCACGAAGGTGGCGATGGAAGCGAATGCGGCAATGTCACGAAGCAGGTCAGTCATCGTCGTCTCCCGTGTTCTCTTATGTTTTTACTTTGTTCTCATTTTGTTTGAGAGTCAATAAAAGAACAGACCGGAAACAGACATATCGCGATATCCTCCCTCACCTGGTAAACAAGGTGTTAATTCGGGATCGCAGCCGGTTGAAGCGCATGCCGACAGATCCGGACTTGGAATGACCAATCCGGGTTTGGCGATGGTTCGGACGGGGCGCTGAAAGCTGCCTCGTAAGATAAGTAATAAGTGACACCTCTCAGCGCCCCGTTCGGCGGTTAATATCCGCGACTTCGGTCTCTCTGCCGTGGCCTTTCCGGACGGTGTTCGTCTGACCCGTGGCGCCCGTCCGAATCCTCGTCCTCGGGTTAAACCCGAGGATTAACCCGAGGACTTATCGGCAAGGCTTCCACAGGTCTCCGCCGGTTTCTCCGATAGGATCGGTCGGACTTGTCAAAGCCCGGCGAAACCATCCGGTTTGCCACCCTGTGTGCCGCACAGGCACGCCCGGCGCGCTGTTTCGGGCATCAAGAGACGAAGGCTCGGTCCGTTTGCCTCCGTCTCTCCCCGTGTCGCCGGAGGGAGACCATTTTCCACGAACCCAAACGCCAAGGTTTTGCGTCTTGCCCTTGACGTCCGCGCCGGTCCCGCCTCGCCGGCACGCCTGCCGGTGTATCCGCGACGGAACGAGGGGATTGTAGGCATGGGTTGGGAATGCGGGGATGAGAGAGAGGTTAAGTGTTTGATGGAGCTGGCGGGGAGGTGCCGAAGGTCCCCGGTTAAGTCGGCGCTCGGAGCGTGGATCCTCGGGTCAAGCCCGAGGATGACGACCTTTAATGCCGAGGATGACGAGTGCGGTGGCCTTGGATGTCGAGGGTGACGGCCTTGGATGCCGAGGATGGCGATATTGGATGACAGGCGCCTCCTCCCTCATCCGCCGCCCCCTCCGTCATCCTTGGGCTTGACCCAAGGATCCAGACGCACGCATATCCGCCTCTTCACATCTCGACGACTTTCCCGCCCTCGATCGTCACGCGGCGGTCCATGCGGCTGGCGAGGTCGTGGTTGTGGGTGGCGATCAGGGCCGCGAGGCCCGACTGGCGCACCAGCGCTTCCAGCGCGTCGAAGACATAGGATGCGGTCTTCGGGTCGAGATTGCCGGTCGGCTCGTCGGCGAGGAGCACGCGGGGCGCGTTGGCGACAGCGCGGGCGATCGCCACGCGCTGCTGCTCGCCGCCGGACAGCTCCGATGGGCGATGTTCGCCGCGATGGCCGATGCGCATATAGTCCAAAAGCTGACCTGCCCGCTCCTTCGCCTCGGCCTTGGACAAGCCGGCGATCAGCTGCGGCATCATGATGTTCTCGATCGCCGAAAACTCCGGCAGCAGATGGTGGAACTGGTAGACGAAACCGATCTCGTTACGGCGGATCGCGGTGCGCTCCGCATCGGGAAGTCCGTTACAGGCGTGTCCGCCGAGAAACACCTCGCCGGCGTCGGGATGTTCGAGCAGGCCGGCGAGATGCAGCAGTGTCGACTTGCCGGTGCCGGACGGGGCGACCAGCGCAACGATCTCCCCGGTCCTCAGCTCGAAATCGGCCCCCTTCAGGATCGAAAGCGTGGTCTCGCCCTGGCCGTAGTGACGTTCGACGCCCGAGAGCTGCAAGACGGTTTTACGTGTCATGAAGGATGATGGTCCTATTCGTATCGAAGGGCCTGGACAGGATCGAGCCGGGAGGCTCGCCATGCCGGAAAGATGGTCGCGATGAAGGAGAGCACGAGCGCCATCATGACCACCGAGAAGGTCTCGCCAAAACTCATTTCCGCCGGAAGCTGGCTGAGGAAATAGAGTTCCGGATCGAAGAGGATGGTGCCCGATACCCAGGAGAAGAACTGGCGGATCGATTCGACGTTGAGACAGACGACGACGCCGAGCAGGACGCCTGCGAACGTTCCGACGATGCCGATCGCAGCCCCGGTCATGAAGAAGATCCGCATGATCGCGCCCGCCCCCGCGCCCATGGTGCGCAGGATGGCGATATCGCTGCCCTTGTCCTTCACCAGCATGATCAGGCCCGAGATGATGTTGAGCGCCGCGACAAGCACGATCAGGGTCAGGATCATGAACATGACGTTGCGCTCCACCTGGAGCGCGGAAAAGAAGGTCTGGTTGCGCTGGCGCCAGTCGGTGATGAAGATCTGGCGGCCGGCCGCAGCTTCGACTTTCGGGCGAAGATCGTCGATATCGTCGGGATTGTCGACGAACAGCTCGATCGACTGCACGAGGCCTTCGGCATTGAAATAGAGCTGCGATTCCTCGAGCGGCATATAGATGATCGTCGCGTCGTATTCCGACATGCCGATCTCGAAAATGCCGGAGACCGGATAGGATTTGACGCGCGGGTTGACGCCCATCGGCGTCACGTCGCCTTCCGGCGAAATCAGGGTGATCTGGTCGCCGGCGGAAAGGCCGAGCTGGGCTGCGAGCCTGGAGCCGACGAGCACGCCCTGCCCCGAGGCAAAACCGACCATATCGCCGGATTTGATATTGCCGGCGACCTCGGACAGCTTTTCGAGGTCTTCCGGGCGCACGCCGCGCACCAGCGCGCCGGAGCCGGCACCGCCACGGCCCGACGCCAGCGTCTGGCCCTCGACCAGCGGCAGCGCCATCCGCACACCCGGGACGGCCGCGAACTTCTGGGTGAGTTCGGCGTAATTGGTGAGCGGCCCGTCGATCGGCTGGACGATCATGTGGCCGTTGATGCCGAGGATGCGCGAGATGAGTTCGGTGCGGAAACCGTTCATCACCGCCATGACGATGATCAGCGTCGCGACGCCGAGCATGATGCCGATGAAGGAAAAACCGGCGATGACCGAAATGAAGGCCTCGCGGCGGCGCGACCGCAGGTAACGCCAGGCGACCATCCGCTCAAAGGCCGAGAAAGGACCGGCCGCAGGCGCACCACCCGCCTTAACCGCTTCACCATTCGCCGCGACGCTCGCCATGCCGTTTCCTCAATTTGGTGGTCGCAATTCCGGACGGAAAACCGCTTCACACTTTTCCTGGAATTGCTCCGGCAGCCTGCCGGCTTATCGGCCGGCGAGCCTGTTCATGGCCGCTTCGACGGTCAGCGTTTCGCGCTCGCCGGTCTTGCGGTCCTTGACCTCCACTTCGCCTGACGCGGCGGAGCGGGGTCCGACAATCACCTGGACCGGCACGCCGATCAGATCGGCGGTCGCGAACTTAGTGCCGGCGCGCTCGTCCGTATCGTCGTAGAGCACGTCCTTGCCGACCGTCGCGAGACCGCCATAAAGCGTTTCGCAGATACGGTCGCAGGCCTCGTCGCCGGGCTTCATGTTGATCACCACGACGTCGAACGGCGCGACCGATGCCGGCCAGATGATTCCGTTATCGTCATGCGATGCTTCGATGATGGCGGGAACAAGGCGTGTCGGGCCGATACCGTAGGAACCCATGTGGACATGGTGTTCCTTGCCGTCCGGTCCCTGCACCTTGGCGCCCATTGGTTCGGAATATTTGGTGCCGAAATAGAAGATATGGCCGACCTCGATGCCGCGGGCAGACAGCCGGTCGGTCTCGGGAATGGCGTTGAACGCTTCCTCGTCGTGCATTTCCGAGGTCGCGGCGTAGACCGAGGTCCACTTGTCAAAGACCGCCTGCATGGCCCCGACGTCATCGAAATCGGTATCCGTGCTGGGGATGTCGAAATTGACGAAATCTTTGTGGGAAAACACTTCCGACTCGCCCGTCTCGGCCAGGATGATGAATTCGTGGGACAGGTTGCCGCCGATCGGGCCGGTATCGGCACGCATAGGAATGGCGCGAAGCCCAAGCCTGGAGAAGGTGCGCAGATAGGCGGTGAACATCTTGCGATAGGAATGCTCGGCACCTTCCTTCGTCAGGTCGAAGGAATAGGCGTCCTTCATCAGGAATTCGCGCGAGCGCATGGTGCCGAAGCGCGGACGGATCTCGTCACGGAACTTCAGCTGGATGTGATAGAGGTTGAGCGGCAGGTTCTTGTAGGACTTGACGTAGGACCGGAAGATGTCCGTGATCATTTCCTCGTTGGTGGGGCCGTAGAGCATCGGCCGCTCCTGGCGGTCCTTGATGCGAAGCATTTCCTTGCCATAGGCGTCGTAGCGGCCGCTTTCCTGCCAGAGTTCGGCGGACTGCAGCGTCGGCATCAGCACCTCGATGGCGCCGGCACGGTTCTGCTCCTCGCGGATGATGGCGTTGACCTTGTCGAGCACGCGCTTGCCGAGCGGCAGCCAGGAATAGATGCCCTGGCTCTGCTGGCGGATCATGCCGGCACGCAGCATCAGCCGGTGGGACACGATTTCCGCTTCCTTGGGGTTTTCCTTCAGGATGGGCATAAAATAGCGGGACAGGCGCATCGCGATTTCCGAGGTTGCCAGGCTTATCCTTCACGCGAGGAATCGGCCGTTTTCTTCAACAATATTGCGAGGGTACATAACCGTTCCGCGGCCCCAAGGGAACCCGCCCCCGCAGGAATCGCATGCTGTTCACGAATCCGCGCCGGCACTTGCAGATCGGCAAAAAGCGGAGATTTCGTGGCAAGCGTGCGACATTTTTGTCAACTGAAAAATTTTATCGAAGTGTAGCAAAAATACAAAAAAAGCGGATGACAAAGCACATCCATTGAGCTAGGTTCAGCTCACAAAAGAGGCAAGGAGTTCAAATTCTTGCCATTTCGCGGTCAAGTCTTGGGAGGATCAGATCTTAGGCGCGCTCGTCGCTGCCCCGGCAACGGTTAAGGATCACGCGAAACTAGAAAACAAGGCTTAACCGCCTTGTTTTTTTTTGCTTCTCGGCTGCCCGAACGGGCTCGTAGGCGTATTTTCGCCGCGCTTCCTATGCCTGCAGATCATGACAGGGAGATGACGGGATCCCGATGATCCCGCCTTATTCGCGACTATTCGAAGGTCGGCACGATGACCGGAATATCGGCAATGCCTACGCCGAAATAGACGGACGCGACGTGGTAGCCGGCATAGAGCAGTGTCGAGATCACCGTCGTCAACAGCACGACGCGGCCACCGCGGAACCGGGTCGGAGCGCTTTCCACCGTCCCCGTGGTCACTTCGCCATCTTCCTGCTGGCTGCGATAGCCGAGCGGAAGGACGATGAAGAGCACGGTCCACCAGATGATGAAATAGATGGCCGCGACCGTCAAAAGAGGCATGGTATCGACTCGATTCCGGTTCGAAGAATTGGCGCCCTTATAGGCTGAAAGGCGGGCAAGCTCAAACCGAGAGGCCCTGACGTGATGTCACAGCTGTGGGAATCATAGCTGTTCGAGCTCGACCAATGTGCCGTTGAAATCCTTCGGATGCAGGAAAAGCACAGGTTTTCCATGGGCTCCGGTCTTCGGATTGCCGTCTCCGAGCACCCGCGCACCGGCCGCCTTCAACGTGTCGCGGGCAGCAATGATATCGTCCACCTCGTAGCAGATATGATGCATGCCGCCGGACGGATTCTTCTCGAGGAAGGCTGCAATCGGCGAATCGGCGCCCAGTGGTTCCAGGAGCTCCACCTTGGTGTTGGGGAGTTCGACGAAGACCACGGTGACGCCGTGCTCGGGCAAGGCCTGGGCCTGGGAGACGCGGGCGCCGAGCGTATCGCGGTAGGTCGTGGTCGCGGTGCCAAGATCCGGCACGGCGATGGCGATGTGATTGACGCGTCCGAGCATGTTTGTCCTCCCGAGTGTAGGTTAGGCGGTTTTGGAGCGGCTGCCTATAGAGATGCGCACGGTGCCGCGGGCTCCCTATGATCTCCCCCCTTGAGCGGGAGATCTCACCGAAGGTCACAGAGGAGGGTGGCGACGGTGCGACAAATACGGTGGTAGAAGAGTATGCCGCAATACCCCCCTCTGCCCTGCCGGGCATCTCCCCCTCAGGGGGGAGATCGACTCGTGGCACCCTCTCACTCCAAAATGGACGTCCGAACCACCCGTCCCTTCAGAGCCGGGTGACGAACACCGTCACGATCGGCTTCTTGCCCCAGGCCTCGTTGGCGGCGGAGCGGACGGCACGGCGGATCGCCTCGCGGACCATGTCGAGATCCTTCCGGCGGGCGCGCGGAATGCTTTCGACGGCGCCGAGCACCGCGTCATAGAGCGTATCCTCCATGTCCTCGCCCTCGTCGTCGAATTCCGGCAGGCCGAAGGCGATGAGATCGGGATCGGTGACGAAGTCATAGCGGGTGTCGAGCAGGACGTTGACGGAGACGTGGCCGACGAAGGAGAGCTTGCGGCGGTCGCCGATGCCCATTTCCTCAAAATCGCCGATCAACTTGCCGTCCTTGAAGATACGCCCATGTGGCGCTTCGCCGATCACCTCGGCCGGACCGGGCGCGAGACGCAGGATATCGCCGTTGCGGACACGCGGAATGGTCTTGATGCCGGCGGATGCGCCGAGTTCGGCCTGGGCCGTCAGGTGCGCCGCCTCGCCATGGACGGGCACGAGGATCTGCGGGCGGGTCCATTCGTACATCTGTACCAGTTCGCTGCGGCGCGGATGGCCGGAAACGTGCACCAGCGCGTCGCTATCGGTCACTATCTTGATGCCCTGCTCGATCAGGCCGTTCTTGATCTCGATGATCGCCTTCTCGTTGCCGGGAATGGTGCGCGAGGAGAAGACGACCGTATCGCCTGCGGTCAGCGCCACGTGGCGCATCTCGTCGCGGGCGATCTTGGCGAGCGCTGCGCGCGGCTCGCCCTGGCTGCCGGTCAGGATCACGACGATCTTGTCGCGCGGGATATAGCCGTATTCGTCCTCGGCGATGAAGGGCTTCAGGCCTTCCATGATGCCGATATCGCGGGCGACGCCGACGACGCGCTTCAGCGAAGAACCGAGCAGCAGCACTTCGCGGCCGGCGGCGTCCGCGGCCTGGGCGATCGAGCGAATGCGGCCGACATTCGACGAGAAGGTGGTGATCGCCACCCTGCCCTCGGCGGCCTCGATGATCTTGCGCAGCCCTTCGGACACTTCCTCCTCGGAAGGCGAAACGCCCTCGCGCATGGAATTGGTGCTGTCGCACATCAGCGCCAGCACGCCCTCGTCGCCGATCTTGCGGAAGCGCGTCTCGTCGGTGAACGGTCCGAGCGACGGCGCATGGTCGATCTTCCAGTCGCCGGTATGGACGACATTGCCGAGCGGCGTGCGGATGACCAGCGACATCGGCTCGGGAATCGAATGGTTGACACCGATCGCCTCGATCTCGAACGAGCCGATATTGATGCGGTCGCCGGCCTTGAAGATCGTCACCGGGATTTCGGCGCGCGAACCTTCGTAGTTGCGTTTCGCCTCCAGCATGCCGGCGGTGAACGGCGAGGCGTAGACGGGCACGTTGAGGCCCGGCCAGAGGTCGTTCATGGCGCCGTAGTGGTCCTCATGCGCATGGGTGATGATCATCGCCTTGAGATGGCTGCGCTGGCTGGCGAGGAAGCGGATATCCGGCAGCACGAGATCGACGCCCGGCAGCTCCGGCCCCGGAAAGGTCACGCCGCAGTCGACCATGATCCACTGGCGCTTCTCCGGCGTTCCATAGCCGTAGAGGGCGAGGTTCATGCCGATCTCGCCCACGCCGCCCAGCGGCAGAAACACCAGTTCTTCTTGGTTTGCCATTTTCTTTGTCTATTCCATTCCTTGAAAAAATACATCACCGGCGGCGATCGACATCAACGCGCCCAATCCGGTGTCGAGCAGCAGAAATCCTTTGTCATCGATACCTGCGAATGTGCCAACAAGCGAGCCATCCGGCAGGTTCACGGTGATTTTTTCGCCGATACCGCAAGCAACTTCGCGCCAGCGCCGGCTGATTTCGGGCGTGCCCCGGCCCTCGTCCCAGGATTCCAGAACCTGCGCCATCTCCCTGAAAAGATGCGCAAAAAGCTCATCCGGCGAGATGTTGGCGCCGTGGTCGGCAAGCCGGGTCACCGCATAGGCAGCACTATCGGGCATGTGGCGGATATTGATGCCGATGCCGATGACGAGCGCGCGGCGGCCGTCCGGCAGTCCCTCGCCTTCCAGCAAAATACCACAGGTCTTTTTGCGGCCGATCAGGATATCGTTCGGCCATTTGACGTCGAGCGGCTCGCCGCCCGGCGGCAGGACGGACTTGACGGCGGCGTGAACTGCGACCGCGACCGCAAGCGGCAGAGAACCAATGCGCTCCGGCGGCGCAGGATCGATCAGCAGCAGCGATGCATAGAGATTGCCGGGTTCCGATGTCCAGGCCCGGCCGCGGCGACCACGGCCGGCGAGCTGGCGCGTCGCGGTCAGCCACAATAAACCGGAATCGCCCGCGCGGGCGCGGGCGAGACATTCGCTATTGGTGGATCCGACTTCGTCGAGCGCCTCGTGGCGGAACGCATCGAGCGAGAAGCGGCCCCTTGCTCCCGGCATTCTCAGAAGAAGGACTTCGCTGCGGCACTTGCCGCCGTGCCGATCGGTCCGCCGATCAGCACGTATGCCACGACGAAGAGACCGGAGAGGCCGAAGACCAGCCGCAGTTCGCCGGAGATGCGGGCGAACTCGCCCTTGGCTTCATCGAACCACATCAGCTTGACGATGCGCAGGTAATAATAGGCGCCGACGACGGAGGAGAGCACGCCGATAACCGCCAGCGCGTAAAGCTTGGCTTCGATCGCCGCGACGAAGACGAAATACTTGGCGAAGAAGCCCGCGAGCGGCGGAATGCCGGCCATCGAGAACATCAGCGCGGTCAGCACCACCGCCATGAACGGCTTGGTGGAGAACAGGCCGGCGAGATCGTCGACATTCTCGACGTTTTCACCGTCCTTGCGGCGCATCGCCATGATGCAGGCGAAGGTGCCGAGCGTCATAACCATGTAGATGGTCATGTAGAGGACAACGCCGGAGACCCCCGTTTCGGAGCCGGCGGCAAGACCGACAAGCGCGTAGCCCATGTGGCCGATCGAGGAATAGGCCATTAGTCGCTTGATGTTGCGCTGGCCGATCGCGGCGAACGAGCCGAGCAGCATGGAAGCGATCGATACGAAGACGATGATCTGGCGCCAGTCTGCGACGAGCGGCAGGAAGGCGTCCGAAACGATGCGCACCAGGATCGCCATGGCGGCAACCTTCGGGCCGGCAGCGAAGAAGGCCGTGACCGGGGTTGGCGCGCCTTCATAAACGTCCGGCGTCCACATGTGGAACGGCACGGCGGAGATCTTGAAGCAGGCGCCGGCGAGCACGAAGACCATGCCGAAGATCAAGCCCAGGCCACGGGTCTCGGCGGAAAGAACCTTGGCGATGCCTTCGAAGCCGGTATTGCCAGTGAAGCCGTAGACCAGCGACATGCCGTACAGCATCATGCCGGAGGAGAGCGCACCGAGAACGAAGTATTTCAGACCGGCTTCGGTCGAGCGCAGGCTGTCCCGGTTGAAGGCGGCGATGACGTAGAGCGCCAGCGACATCAGTTCGAGAGCGAGATAGAAGGCGATCAGGTCGTTCGCCGAGATCAAGAGCAGCATGCCGAGCGTCGAGAGCACCAGCAGGACCGGGAATTCGAAGCGATTGAGCTGATCCGACTTCGCATGGCCGACGGACATGACCATGGCGGTGATCGAGCCGACCAGCGCCAGCACCTTCATGAAACGGCCGAAGGCATCGAGCTTGAAGGCGCCGCCATAGGCCACGCCCTCGCCGGGCATGAAGATCAGCCAGAGGCCGGCCACCGCAAGCAGCGCCACCGCAAGCCCGGTCACCGTCGGCGCGGACTTGTCGCCGGAGAAGACGCCGATCATCAGAAGAGCGAGCGCGCCCACGGCCAGGATGATCTCCGGCATCGAGAGCTGCAGGCTTAGGGAGAGAATTTCAGCGGTCATGTCCAGTCGTGTCCCGTCTCAGTGCACGTTGAGTGCAAGGTCTTTCGCTGCTGCCAGGGCTGCGGAATAATTGTTCACCAGCAGGTCCACCGATGCCGCCGTCGCATCGAAGATCGGCGCCGGATAGAAGCCGTAGAAGATGGTGAGCGCGATCAGCGGATAGAGGATGAGCTTTTCGCGGCCGGAAAGGTCGAGCAGGCCCTTGAGGCTTTCCTTCTCGAGTGCCCCGAAGATCACCCGGCGATAGAGCCAGAGCGCGTAGGAGGCCGAGAGGATGACGCCGGTTGCCGCAAACAGCGCGACCCAGGTGTTGACCCGGAAGACGCCGATGATCGTCAGGAACTCGCCGATGAAGCCCGACGTGCCCGGCAGGCCGACATTCGCCATGGTGAAGATCATGAAGGCGACGGCATATTTCGGCATGTTGTTGACGAGGCCGCCATAGGCGGTGATCTCGCGGGTATGGAGGCGGTCATAGATCACGCCGACGCAGAGGAAGAGTGCGCCCGAGACGATGCCGTGCGACAGCATCTGGAAGATCGCGCCCTGCAACCCTTGAACGTTCGCCGCAAAGATGCCCATGGTCACGTAGCCCATGTGGGCGACCGAGGAATAGGCGATCAGCTTCTTGATGTCGTCCTGCATCATCGCCACCAGCGAGGTGTAGATGATGGCGATGACCGACAGCGAGAAGACCAGCGGCGCGAAATGTTCGGACGCGATCGGGAACATGGCGAGCGAAAAACGGATCATCCCGTAGCCGCCGAGCTTCAGCATGACGCCGGCCAGGATGACCGAACCTGCGGTCGGGGCCTGGACGTGCGCGTCCGGAAGCCAGGTATGCACCGGCCACATCGGCATCTTGACCGAGAAGGCCGCAAAGCAGGCGAGCCAGAGCCAGGTCTGCATGCCGGCCGGGAAGCCGTATTTCAGAAGTTCGGTAATGTCGGTCGTGCCGGCCTGCCAGTACATGGCCATGATGGCGAGCATCATCAGTACCGAGCCGAGCAGCGTATAGAGGAAGAACTTGTAGGACGCGTAGACGCGGTCCTTGCCGCCCCAGACGCCGATGATGACGAACATCGGGATCAGGGTCGCTTCGAAGAAGACGTAGAAGAGCACGACATCGAGCGACACGAAGACGCCGGTCATGACCACTTCCAGAAGCAGGAAGGCGATCATGTATTCCTTGAGGCGCTTCTCGATCGTATTCCAGCTGGCGAGCACGCAGAAGGGCATCAGGAAGGTCGTCAGGATGACGAACAGCATGGAAATACCGTCGACGCCGAGATGGTAGGAAATACCGGTGCCGAGCCAGTCATGCTTCTCGACCATCTGGAAGCCGGCATTCGAATTGTCGAAACCGATCCAGATGAACAGCGAAACGATGAAGGTGAAGACCGTCGTGAACAGCGAGACGTTGAGGATGTTGCGGCGCCCGAAGGGGCCGTCTTCCCGAGTCAGAAGCAGCAACAGCACGCCGACCAGCGGCAGAAAGGTGACCGTCGAGAGAATTGGCCAGTCGGTCATTAGATTGAGCTCCCGAGCATCATCCAGGTGACGAGGGCGGCGATGCCGATCAGCATCGCGAACGCATAGTGATAGAGGTAACCGGACTGCAGCTTGACCACCCGGTTGGTGACGTCGACCACGCGGGCGGCAACGCCGTTCGGGCCGTAGGTATCGATGACGCCGACGTCACCCTTCTTCCACAGGAACCGGCCGAGCGCCTTGGCGGAGCGGACGAAGAGGAAGTCGTAGAGCTCGTCGAAATACCACTTGTTGAGCAGGAACTCGTAGAGAACCTTCTGCGAAGCGGCGAGACGCCGGGGCGTCGAAGGCGACTTGATGTAGAAATACCAGGCGGTGACGAAACCGAGCACCATGGCGATGAACGGGCTCAGCGCCACCAAAGCCGGCACGTGATGGAATTCGTGCAGCAGTTCGTTGTGTTGCGAGGTGAACAGCGCGCCCTTCCAGAATTCGGCATATTCCTCGCCGTAGAAGTAACCTTCGAAGATAAAGCCCGCCAGCACCGCACCGAGCGCCAGGAGATAGAGCGGGACCAGCATGACATTCGGCGATTCATGCACATGGTGCATGACATCGGCGGAAGCGCGCGGCCTGCCGAAGAAGGTGAGGAAGGCAAGACGCCAGGAATAGAAGCTGGTGAACAGGGCGGCGATGACCAGGAGCGTGAAGGCGAAGCCCGATACCGGCGAATGCGAGGCATAGGCAGCTTCGATGATCACGTCCTTGGAGAAGAAGCCGGCGAAACCGATTGGCGTGAACGGGATGCCGACGCCGGTCAGCGCAAGCGTGCCGATCGTCATCATCCAGAAGGTGACCGGAATGTGTTTCCTCAGGCCGCCCATGTAGCGCATGTCCTGCTCGCCGTCGACGGCATGGATGACCGAGCCGGCGCCCAAGAACAGCAGCGCCTTGAAGAAGGCGTGGGTGAAGAGGTGGAAGATCGCCGCGCCATAGGCTCCGACGCCGAGCGCCACGAACATGTAGCCGAGCTGCGAGCAGGTGGAATAGGCGATGACGCGCTTGATGTCGTTCTGGACGAGGCCGACGGTCGCCGCGAAGAACGCGGTGATCGCGCCGATGACGGTGACGACCAGCAGAGCGTTGGGCGACAGTTCGAAGATCGGCGACATGCGGGCGACCAGGAAGACGCCGGCGGTGACCATGGTCGCGGCATGGATGAGCGCCGAGACCGGGGTCGGGCCTTCCATGGCGTCAGGCAGCCAGGTGTGCAGCAGGAACTGCGCCGACTTGCCCATGGCGCCCATGAACAGCAGCAGGCAGACGACGGTGACGGCGTTCGCCTTGTCGAGCGACATGCCGAAGATGTTGACGACCGCCTGGGCCGCCTCCGGCGAACCTTCGGCCGGCAGATAGGTGGCGGCAGCGGCGAAGATCGTCTCGAAGCTGATCGAGCCGAACAGCACGAAGACGCCGGCTATGCCGAGCACGAAACCGAAGTCGCCGACGCGGTTGACGATGAAGGCCTTCATCGCGGCAGCCGAGGCCGATGGCTTCTTGTACCAGAAGCCGATCAGCAGGTAGGACGCGAGACCCACGCCTTCCCAGCCGAAGAACATCTGGGCGAGGTTGTCGGACGTGATCAGCATCAGCATCGCGAAGGTGAACAGCGACAGGTAGGCGAAGAAGCGCGGACGATGTGGATCGTGATGCATGTAGCCGATCGAATAGACATGCACGAGCGTCGAGACGGTGTTGACGACGACGAACATGACCGCCGTCAGCGTATCGACGCGGAAGGCCCATTCGACATCGATGCCGCCGGACTGGATCCAGCGCATCACCGGAACCTTGATCACCTCGCCGGCCTCGCCATGGGCGAGCCCGACCTGCAGGAAGACGATCCAGGAGAGCACGGCTGCGATGATCATCAGGCCGCTGGTGACGTATTCGGACGCCTTTGCGCCGATCGAACGGCCGAACAGGCCGGCGATCAGGAAGCCGATCAGGGGTAGGAAGACGATTGCCTTGTAGATCATGACCCGATCAGCCCTTCATCATATTGACGTCTTCGACGGCGATCGAACCGCGGTTGCGGTAGAAGACGACGAGAATTGCAAGACCGATGGCGGCTTCTGCAGCCGCGACGGTCAGAATGAACAATGCGAACACCTGGCCGACGATGTCGTTCAGGAAGGAGGAGAAGGCCACCATGTTCAGATTGACCGAGAGCAGGATGAGCTCCACCGACATCAGGATGATGATGACGTTCTTGCGGTTCAGGAAGATGCCGAAAACGCCGAGCGTGAAGAGGATGGCGCTGACCGTGAGATAGTGGGAAAGTCCGATTTCCATGTGCCTGTTCCTTGTTCCCGCTCGCTCAGATGCCCTGGCCCGGCTTGACCTTGACCACTTCGACAGCGGTCGCGGGCGTGCGGGCCACCTGCTGGGATATATCCTGCCGCTTGATGTTGGTGCGGTGGCGCAGCGTCAGCACGATCGCGCCGATCATCGCCACCAGAAGCACCAGACCGGCGATCTGGAAGAAGTAGACGTAGTTTGTATAGAGCACATCGCCGAGGGCGGCCGTATTGGTGCGGGTCGCCGGGTTCGGGATCGGCATGGTGATCGACTTCGCCGCTTCCGGCGTCAGCACGCTGCCGCCGATGACGACGACCAGCTCGGCCGCAACGATCAGGCCGACCAGAATGCCGATCGGCGCATATTGCAGCACGCCGGAGCGCAGCTCCGTGAAGTCGATATCGAGCATCATGACGACGAAGAGGAAGAGAACCGCGACCGCGCCGATATAGACGACCAGCAGGATCATCGCCAGGAATTCGGCGCCCGTCAGCAGGAAGAGGCCGGCTGCGTTGAAGAAGACCAGGATGAGGAACAGCACCGAGTGCACCGGGTTCTTGGCCGAAATGACCATGAACGCCGACGCCACCGCGATGAACGCGAAGAGATAGAAGAAGATTGCCTGCAGACCCATCGTGGTGCCTTTTCGTCCCTCACCGGGCGTGGGGCAAATACCCCATCCCGTCGAAACCCGGGCTTGTGATAGGCGCCGGGTATTTCATCCAGATGTTACCGGCGCGCTGCCCGCTGAATTGGGACGGCGCCGGACAAATCACCCCGCCTTAGCGGTAGGGCGCATCGATTGCGATGTTGCGAGCGATTTCACGCTCCCAGCGGTCGCCGTTTTCAAGCAGACGCTCCTTGTCGAAATAGAGTTCTTCGCGCGTCTCGGTCGAGAATTCGAAATTCGGGCCCTCGACGATCGCATCCACCGGGCAGGCTTCCTGGCAGAAGCCGCAATAGATGCACTTCACCATGTCGATATCGTAACGCACCGTGCGGCGGGTGCCGTCGTTGCGGCGCGGGCCGGCCTCGATGGTGATCGCCTGGGCAGGACAGATCGCTTCACAGAGCTTGCAGGCGATGCAGCGTTCCTCGCCGTTCGGGTAACGGCGCAGCGCATGCTCGCCGCGGAAACGCGGGGAGACCGGGCCCTTTTCGAACGGATAGTTGATCGTCGCCTTCTGCTTGAAGAAGTAGCGCATCGACAGGAAGAACGCCCCGACGAACTCCTTCAGGAACAGCGAATTCACGGCTTGGCCGAGACTTGCCATCTTATTCTCCAATACTGCCGGAAGCGTTGGGGGACGTGTTCATGATCATGCCCATCCCATCAGCTTCAGCACGAATGCGGTGATGACGACCATGGCGAGCGACAGAGGCAGGAAGATCTTCCAGCCCAGCCGCATGAGCTGGTCGTAGCGGTAGCGCGGTACGAAGGCCTTCACCATGGCGAACATGAAGAAGACGAGCATCGACTTCAGCATGAACCAGATGATGCCCGGCACCCAGTTGAGGATCCAGATATCGACCGGCGGCAGCCAGCCCCCGAGGAACAGGATGGTCGTCAGTGCGCACATCAGGCAGACGGCCGCGTATTCGCCGAGCATGAACATCATGTATGGCGAGGAGCCGTACTCCACCATGAAGCCGGCAACCAGTTCCGATTCCGCTTCGGGAAGATCGAAAGGCGGGCGGTTGGTTTCGGCGAGTGCCGAGATGAAGAACACCACGAACATCGGGAACAGCGCCAGCCAGTGCCAGTCGAGGAACGAGGCCGGCAGGCCCATCATCGTGCCGAGGCCGTCATGCTGTGCATTGACGATGTCGGTGAGATTGAGCGAGCCGACGCAGAGGAGCACGGTGACGATGACGAAGCCGATCGAGACCTCGTAGGAGACCATCTGCGCCGCCGAGCGGAGAGCGCCGAGGAACGGGTATTTCGAGTTCGAAGCCCAGCCACCCATGATGATGCCGTAGACCTCGAGCGAGGAGATCGCAAAGATATAGAGGATGCCGACATTGATGTTGGCGATGACCCATCCGTCTGCAAGCGGCACCACAGCCCAGGTCGACAGGGCCAGAAGCACGGCAACCAGCGGTGCGAGCAGGAAGACGGCCTTGTTGGCGCCAGCCGGAATGATCGGCTCCTTGAAGACGAACTTCAGAAGGTCGGCGAAGGACTGGAACAGGCCGAAGGGGCCGACGACGTTCGGGCCTCGGCGCAGCTGCACGGCTGCCCAGATCTTGCGGTCGGCGAGCAGGATGTAGGCGATGAAGACGAGCAGGCAGACCAGCAGCAGCAGCGACTGCGCGACCATGACGATGCCCGGCCAGACGTAGATGGAAAAGAACGAATCCATGTTCAAAATTACTCCGCCGCAGCCTGGAAATTGTTGCGGGCCAATGCCGAGCATTCAGCCATGACGGCCGAAGCGCGAGCGATCGGGTTCGTCAAATAGAAGTCTTTGATCGGCGACGCAAACCCGGACTTCGTCATCCCACCGGCTTTTTGGCCAAGTGCGGCAATTTCGTTCACCGAGCCCGCCGCAATCTCGTCGACGGCGGCGAAATGCGGGTAATCCGCATAGAGCTTCGCACGCAGGGCGCCCAGCGAATCGAAGGGCAGCTTCTTGCCGAGCACATCGGAGAGCGCGCGGATGATCGCCCAGTCTTCGCGGGCCTCGCCCGGTGCGAAGCCAGCACGGTTGCCCATCTGGACGCGGCCTTCGGTATTGACCCAGGTGCCCGACTTTTCGGTGTAAGTCGCACCCGGCAGGATGACGTCGGCATTGTGCGCGCCGGCATCGCCGTGGCTGCCGATATAGACGGTGAACTTGGCGCCCTTCTTCGAGAAGTCGAGTTCATCGGCGCCGAGCAGGAAGAGAACGTCCATGCCAGCGACCTGGGCGGCGGCGTTGGCGCCGTTCGCACCCGGCACAAAGCCGAGGTCGAGGCCGCCGACGCGGGCAGCGGCGGTGTGGAGAACGGCAAAGCCGTTCCACTCTTCGGTCAGCGCGCCGACCGAACCGGCAAGCTGGGCGGCCGAGCTAAGGATCGCCGCCCCGTCCGGACGGGAGAGAGCCCCCTGCCCCACGATGATCATCGGGTTCTTGGCCGCACGGAGCTTGTCGGCGAAGCTGTTTGCACCGGAAGCGAGGTCGGAGAGCGTTTCAGCGCCGGCACCGAGATAGTCATAGACGTAACGCAGTTCGCTGACTTCGCCGATCACGCCGATCGGGAAGTTGCCGCGGCGGAAGCGTTTGCGGATGCGAGCGTTGAGAACGGCTGCCTCGAGGCGCGGATTGGCGCCGATCAGAAGCAGGGCGCCGGCCTGTTCAATGCCCTCGATGGTGGGGTTGAAGAGGTAGCTTGCGCGGCCGAGCGACGGATCAAGCGCCGTCCCGTCCTGGCGACAGTCGAGGTTTTCCGACCCGAGCGAGCGGATCAGCTCCTTCAGGGCGTACATTTCTTCGACCGAAGCCAGATCGCCAGCGATCGCGCCGATCTTGTTGGCCGAGGTGCCGGCAACGGCGGCCTTGATGGCGCCGAAAGCCTCGCCCCAGGAGGCAGCCTGAAGGCGGCCGCCCTTGCGGACGTAGGGGCGGTCGAGGCGCTGGGTCTTCAGGCCGTCCCAGATGAAGCGGGTCTTGTCGGAGATCCACTCCTCGTTCACCTGCTCGTTGACGCGCGGCATGATGCGCATCACTTCGCGGCCGCGGGTATCGACGCGGATCGCCGAGCCGACGGCGTCCATGACGTCGATCGATTCGGTCTTGTTCAATTCCCACGGACGGGCGGTGAAGGCGAAGGGGCGCGAGGTCAGCGCACCGACCGGGCAAAGGTCGATGACGTTGCCCTGCAGTTCCGAGGTCATGGCGCTTTCGAGATAGGTGGTGATTTCGGCATCCTCGCCGCGGCCGATCAGGCCGAGTTCGGAAATGCCGCCGACTTCAGTGGTGAAGCGGACGCAGCGCGTGCAGTGGATGCAGCGGTTCATCACGGTCTTGACCAGCGGGCCGATATACTTGTCTTCGACGGCGCGCTTGTTTTCCGTGTAGCGGGAACTGTCAATGCCGAAGGCCATCGCCTGGTCCTGCAGGTCGCACTCGCCGCCCTGGTCGCAGATCGGGCAATCCAACGGGTGGTTGATCAGCAGAAACTCCATCACGCCTTCGCGGGCCTTCTTGACCATCGGCGTGTTGGTGAAGACCTCCGGCAGCTCGCCGTTCGGGCCGCCGCGGATATCGCGCACGCCCATGGCGCAGGAGGCTGCCGGCTTCGGCGGTCCGCCCTTCACTTCGATCAAGCACATGCGGCAATTGCCGGCGACCGAAAGACGTTCGTGGAAACAAAAGCGCGGGACCTCGGCGCCGGCTTCCTCGCATGCCTGAAGCAGCGTGAAATGATCCGGAACTTCGACCTCTTTGCCGTCAACCTTCAGCTTAACCATCGTCTCACTTACGTCCTTAGTTCCATCCTTTGGGTCTCCTGGGGGTCAGGCGACTCGGGGACATATTCTTTTATTTCAACAGAGCTTTCGCCTGGCCGACCCAGTCGTCGCGGCTGATGCGTCCGTTGAGCCCCAATTCGTTGTCGAAGCGGGCGATATCGGCTTCATCCCAGGCAGCGACCTCAGCGAGGCTCGTTACACCCAGGCCGTTCAGCACTTCCACCAGCTTCGGGCCAATGCCCGAAATCTGTTTCAGATCGCCGCCGGCAGGTGCCTTGGCCTTGACCGTCTTCGCCTTGGGCGCCTTGACCTTCTTCGCCTCGACTACCGGCTTTGCCGGAGCTTTCGGAGCTGCGGCCTTGGCCGTCGCAACCTTGGCCTTGGCGGCCGGCTTCTTGACCGCTTCGGCCTTGGGCGCAGTTACGGCAGCCTTGGGCGCCGGTGCAGCTGCCTTGCGAGCCGGTGCGACCGGCTTTGCCTTCGGCTTTTCAGCGATCGCCGCGGGTTCTGAGACTGCGGCCGCGGCGGTCGGGGCCGGCGTTTCCGTGGCAGCGGACGCCTCAACCGGAGCCGCCGCGGAAGGAGCTTCTCCAGCAGCCTTCTGGCGATTGCTTGCTTCCATCGCGCCATGCAGCGCGCCGAAGAAAGCACCGGCCATCTGGCTGGCAATGCCGAAGCTGATCGCGGTTGCCGCGGCCATGTTCGCCATCAGCGGATTGAGCTTCATGGCCTCGGAAAAATCGGGCATTCGCGCGGGATCGTGCGCCGGACGATCCGTCGCCTCCCCTTCATGCTCCTTGCCCGACTTTGTCACTTGGCTACTCCGCAGCTTCGAGGACGGCGCCATGCGCCGTCGCGTTTCGGGTATACTGGTCGATACGCGCTTCGATCTCCGGACGGAAATGCCGGATCAGGCCCTGGACAGGCCAGGCCGCGGCATCGCCGAGCGCGCAGATGGTGTGACCTTCGATCTGCTTGGTCACCTGGAACAGCATGTCGATTTCGCGCTTCTGGGCATTGCCCTTGACCATGCGCTCAAGCACGCGCCACATCCAGCCCGTGCCTTCGCGGCACGGCGTGCACTGGCCGCAGCTCTCGTGCTTGAAGAAGGCCGAGATGCGGGCGATCGCCTTGATGACGTCGGTGGACTTGTCCATGACGATGGCGCCGGCCGTGCCGAAGGAGGAGCCGACGGCGCGCAGGCCGTCGAAATCCATCTGGCAGTCCATGATATCCTTGGCCGGCACGATCGGGCAGGATGCGCCGCCCGGAATGACCGCCAGCAGATTGTCCCAGCCGCCGCGGATGCCGCCGGCATGCTTGTCGACCAGTTCGCGGAAGGTGATGCCCATCACTTCTTCGACGGTGCACGGCTTGTTGACGTGGCCGGAGAGCATGAACAGCTTGGTGCCGACATTGTTCGGACGGCCCATGGACGAGAACCAGCCGGCACCGCGGCGCAGGATGGTCGGGGCAACCGCGATCGATTCGACGTTGTTGACGGTGGTCGGGCAGCCGTAGAGGCCCATGTTCGCCGGGAACGGGGGCTTCAGGCGCGGCTGGCCCTTCTTGCCTTCGAGACTTTCGAGCAGCGCGGTCTCTTCGCCGCAGATATAGGCGCCGGCGCCGTGGTGGACGTAGATGTCGAAATCCCAGCCGAGCTTGTTGTTGCCGCCGAGCAGGCCGAAATCATAACATTCATCGATCGCCGCCTGCAGCGCTTCGCGTTCGCGCATGTATTCGCCGCGCACGTAGATATAGGCCGTGTGGGCGCCCATGGCGAAACCGGCGATGACGCAGCCCTCGATCAGCGTATGCGGATCGTGGCGCATGATGTCGCGGTCCTTGCAGGTGCCGGGCTCGGATTCGTCGGCATTGACCACGAGGTAATGCGGACGGCCATCGCTCTCCTTCGGCATGAAGGACCACTTGAGACCGGTCGGGAAGCCTGCGCCGCCGCGACCGCGAAGGCCGGAGGCCTTCATCTCGTTGATGATCCAGTCCCGGCCCTTCTCGATGATCTCCTTGGTGCCATCCCAATGGCCGCGGCTCATCGCGCCTTTCAGGGACTTGTCCTTGAGGCCGTAGATATTGGTAAAGATGCGATCCTGGTCTTTAAGCATGTCTCACCTCTTACCGCGGCTTCTTACCGAAGACTCTAATGTATTCGGCCTCGCCGCCCTTGGCGAGCGCCTTTGCCTGCTTGACCCAATCGTCGCGATCGATGCGGCCCTTGAAGTTCAGATACCCGTCGACCCAGTCGCGCTCGGCCTTCTTCCAGGCGGAAACCTGCGCGAAGGTGAAGATGCCGAGTTCATGCAGCGTGCCCTCGATCTTCGGCCCGACGCCGGAGATCATCTTGAGGTCGTCCGGCTCGGCCGGCCTGTCGATGCCCTTCGGACGGTTCTTGTCGTCGAGCGACGGCTTTTCGACCTTGGCAGCGGCCGGTCTCGCCGGTGCGGTTGCCGCACCTGCCAAAGGAGGAGCGCCTTCGGCCTTGCTGCCGGCAGTCTTCGGGTCCGGCTCGCTCTTGGCGGTGCCGGAAAGCGGCTGCGTTTCGGCGGCCTTGGCATTGCTGGCGGAAGCCGCCGGCGCCGTTGCCGGCGTCTTCAGCGACGGATTGGTTTCAGCCGCCGTGTCCTTCGGACGGGCGGCATCTGCCGGAGGAATGCTGGCCGCGGCAGCGACCTCTTCGGCGCTCGGATGCGGATCGAGATTGGTGCGGACCGGCTTGATCTCGTCGTTCAAGGTCTGCGGCCCGCCCTCGGGCGCCGAGAAGATGCGATCGATCTGCGGGCCTGGCTTCACTTCGTGGCCCTTGCCGGCTTCGAAAGCGTCGATGATCTCTTCCAGGCGCTCAGGCGTCAGGTCCTCATAGGCATCCTTGAAGATGATGACCATCGGTGCGTTGACGCACGCGCCCTGACATTCGACCTCTTCCCAGGACAGCGTGCCGTCGGCATTCAGCGCGAACGGATCGTGGTGGATCTTGTGCTGACAGACCTTCATCAGGTCCTCGGCGCCGCGCAGCATGCAGGGGGTGGTGCCGCAGACCTGGATATGGGCGCGGGTGCCGACCGGCTTCAGCTGGAACTGGGTGTAGAAGGTCGCGACTTCGAGGACGCGGATATAGGGCATGTCGAGCTTGCCCGCGACGAACTCGATCGCCGCGCGGGTCACCCAGCCGTCCTGTTCCTGTGCACGCATCAAAAGCGGGATGACAGCCGATTGCTGCCGGCCTGCCGGATATTTCCTGATCGTTGCCTCGGCCCAGACGGAATTCTCATCATTGAAGGCGAAAATTGCCGGCTGCACCTGGTCTTCGGCTAATCGACGAACGGACATTCTTTTCCACGCCTTATCAGTTTATGGATCCACACCGCGATCTCGTGAGCGTCACGAATTCGCAGGCATAGGCAGACTTGTCTTTCTGCATGAACACTATGAACTTTGTTCCACTGGGAACGGAGGTTTTGATCTCGTATCCTTCCGACAGGAGATCCTTCATCGACTTCGATCCGCCGCTTTGCGTCGTAATCGCGCCATCCGTCTGGGCCTGCTGCGCAAACGCAGCCGGGGCAGCAGACAGAAGGCCCATGAAAACGACGGCGCGGATCATCAGCGGTCCACCTCGCCAAAGACGATGTCAAGCGAGCCGAGCACTGCCGAAACGTCGGCGAGCTGGTGTCCCCGACAGATGAAATCCATGGCCTGGAGATGGGCATAACCCGGAGCGCGGATCTTGCAGCGATACGGCTTGTTGCTGCCGTCGGCGACCAGGAAGACGCCGAACTCGCCCTTCGGCGCTTCGACAGCCGCATAAACCTCGCCGGCCGGTACGTGATAGCCTTCGGTATAGAGCTTGAAGTGGTGGATCAGCGCTTCCATCGACCGCTTCATCTCGCCACGCTTCGGCGGCACGACCTTGCCGTCCGCAGACGAGAACGGGCCGGTCTTTGCGTCACCGAGCAGGCGGTTGACGCACTGCTTCATGATCTTCACCGATTCGCGCATCTCGATCATGCGGATCAGGTAACGGTCGTAGCAGTCGCCGTTCTTGCCGATCGGAATGTCGAATTCCATGTCCGAATAGCACTCGTACGGCTGCGCGCGACGCAGGTCCCAGGCAGCGCCCGAACCACGTACCATGACGCCCGAAAAACCCCAGGCCCAGGCGTCTTCGAGCTTGACGACGCCGATATCGACGTTGCGCTGCTTGAAGATGCGGTTGCCGGTCAAGAGGTCGTCGATGTCGTCGAGCTTGGCCGGGAATTCATCGCACCACGTGCCGATATCCTCGACCAGTTCCGGCGGCAGGTCCTGGTGGACGCCGCCCGGGCGGAAATAGGCGGCGTGCATGCGGGCGCCACAGGCTCGCTCGTAGAACACCATCAGCTTTTCGCGCTCTTCGAAACCCCAGAGCGGCGGTGTCAGCGCGCCGACGTCCATCGCCTGCGTCGTGACGTTGAGGAGATGCGACAGGATGCGGCCGATTTCCGAATAAAGCACGCGGATCAGCTGGCCGCGGATCGGGATCTGGATATCCAGGATCTTTTCGACGGCGAGCGCGAAAGCATGTTCCTGGTTCATCGGCGCGACGTAGTCGAGGCGGTCGAAATAGGGAACCGCCTGCAGATAGGTCTTGGTCTCGATCAGCTTCTCGGTGCCGCGGTGAAGCAGGCCGATATGCGGATCGACGCGCTCGACGATTTCGCCGTCCAGCTCCAGCACGAGGCGAAGAACGCCGTGTGCCGCAGGGTGCTGCGGCCCGAAATTGATGTTGAAATTACGGACGTTATGTTCGGTCATGCTGCTCGCTCCATGCCGGGCGGATAACCGCGCCAAGCGGGAAAGAAGTGCGGTTGGCCGGCGCTGATGCGCCGGTCTCAGGCCTTGGCTTTTTCGTCACCCGGAAGGACGTAATCGGTGCCTTCCCACGGAGACAGGAAATCGAAATTGCGGAATTCCTGGCGCAGTTCGACGGGCTCGTAGACGACGCGCTTGGCGTTGTCGTCGTAGCGAACCTCGACGAAACCGGTGGTCGGGAAGTCCTTGCGCAGCGGGTGGCCTTCGAAACCGTAGTCGGTCAGGATGCGGCGCAGGTCCGGGTGGCCGGTGAACAGAATGCCGTAGAGATCCCAGGCTTCACGCTCGAACCAGTCGGCACCCGGATAGACCGAGAAGGCCGACGGAACCGGTTCGTCCTCGGCCGTTGCGACCTTGACGCGGATGCGCTGGTTCTGACGGGGCGACAGAAGGTGGTAGACGACGTCGAAACGCTTTTCGCGCGCCGGATAGTCCACACCGCAGATATCGATAAAGCTGATGAACCCGCACTGCACGTCGTCGCGCAGGAAGGTGAGCAGCGGCAGCAGGTTGTCCGCGGTCGCCGCCAGCGTCAGCTCGCCATAGGCGATCTCCGCCCCGGCCACGAGAGACGGGCGCGCTTCGCGGATGTAGGTCGAAAGCTCGTTCAGGGCTTCAGTCATGATCTTGTCCTCAAGCCCTCAGCGCTCGATCGTACCGGTCCGCCGGATCTTCTTCTGCAGCAGAAGCACGCCGTAGAGCAACGCCTCTGCCGTGGGGGGACAGCCCGGAACATAGATGTCGATCGGCACGACGCGGTCGCAACCGCGCACCACCGAATAGGAATAATGGTAATAACCGCCGCCATTGGCGCAGGAACCCATCGAGATGACGTAACGCGGCTCCGGCATCTGGTCATAGACCTTGCGGAGCGCCGGCGCCATCTTGTTGGTCAGCGTGCCTGCGACGATCATCACGTCCGACTGGCGTGGGCTAGCGCGCGGCGCAAAACCGAAACGCTCGACGTCATAACGCGGCATCGAAAGCTGCATCATCTCGACCGCGCAGCAGGCGAGGCCGAAGGTCATCCACATCAAGGAGCCCGTGCGGGCCCAGGTGATCAGCTCGTCGGTGGAGGTGACGAGAAAACCCTTGTCGGCGAGCTCGTTGTTGATCTCGCCGAAGAACGCGTCGTCGCTGCCGATGGGCTTGCCGGTATTCGGATCGATAATGCCCTTGGGTTGCGGCGCGACGAGAGTGCTGCCGTTGTCGACTACTCCCATTCCAGCGCTCCTTTCTTCCATTCATAGATGAAGCCGATCGTCAGAACGGCCAGGAATACCATCATCGACCAGAAACCGAACCAGCCGACCGCGCCGAAGGACACGGCCCACGGAAAGAGGAAGGCCACTTCGAGGTCGAAGATGATGAAGAGGATCGAGACCAGGTAGAATCGAATGTCGAACTTCATGCGCGCGTCGTCGAAGGCGTTGAAGCCGCATTCGTAGGCCGACAGCTTTTCCGAATCGGGCGCCTTGTAGGCGACGGCGAAGGGCGCAACCAGAAGCGCGATGCCGATCACCAGGGAAATGCCGATGAAAATCGCGATCGGGATATAGGAAGTGAGGAGTTCACTCATTGTATTCGATCCCAGCTTGCCTGAAGCGTCGGGAGACGACGCCTGAATATCAATGCACAGGCAAGCGAACGTGCATTGCAACAATGCCGTGGTTAGCGCAGGCGAAGCCGCGGCGCAAGCGTTTTGAATGTCGCATCCTGTGCCAAAATGGAGCATTTCAAACGATTACCGGCGGCTGTATCATGGCGACAACCATAGACCGTGATCGTGAGGGACCGGTGACGGTCGGATCGTTCAAGGAAGTCGGCTTTTTCTGGTAGTGAATGGCGCGAGTGACGGGGCTCGAACCCGCGACCTCCGGCGTGACAGGCCGGCACTCTAACCGACTGAGCTACACCCGCGCATAATGCCGACTGGCGGCGACCACCTTATGCGCGAGACGCGCAATCGGCGGAGAGTTCGAAGAAGAGAATGGCGCGAGTGACGGGGCTCGAACCCGCGACCTCCGGCGTGACAGGCCGGCACTCTAACCAACTGAGCTACACCCGCGCATTTCTCTTGAGGCCGAAACCTCTTGGCCGGGCGACCTCAATCGCTCGGTTGAGCGGCTAACTAAGAGGTTCGGGATCGGGTGTCAAGCGCGTTTCAAGACAAAAGGATGACGTTCCATCGCTTTGCCCTCTCCTGCCCCTGTCCAGTCGGCTCTTCCCCAAAAATTTCAAAAAAACATCATGAAAGCTCTTGCGGTTTTTCCGCGATCCGCATAGATCACGGCCACCGACGCGGCGGGCCTTGATGCTCCGCAACCGCGAACGGGCGATTAGCTCAGTTGGTAGAGCGCCTCGTTTACACCGAGGATGTCGGGAGTTCGAGTCTCTCATCGCCCACCATTCCCAACTTCTCTTCCCGTTCCGTTTCGGCTTTTTTCTGACAAATCGCGCTGTCCCGTGCTTCGGCTTTCGGCCGAACACGCGCAATCTCGTTCGATTCTTTTGGCTATCGCGGGGAAGAATATCGGCTCCGAGCGCGACACAGCGCTCCGTTCCGACCGCCCCATAGCCTCCGATCCATAAAGCATATCAAGCGTTTCATCGCCGACCGTTTCCGTGTTCCATTGATCATTTTGCGAATCTTTTCCGCCATTTCGTCCCCGCTCCTCAACCCGTTCCTAAAATCGGGTTCTGAAATGCCCGCCGGCAGATAACCGATCGGCCGGGCTTGGAACCCAAGGAGACAGGAATGGGAAAACATCGCCTCAGGCACGGAATCAACGCCACAGGCGCCCGATGCGCTCGAATCGATGAGGGCCGGACGGTCGGCGTTGGCGGCGGGAGGGGATGATGCTGGATCTCGGACTTTCCCTGACAGGCCCATGCACTTTTCCCATCGGCGGCGAGCCGCCCGAGGAGGACGGGTTCGTCCTGATGGATGCCGAGGGCAATGCGCTTGCCGACGCCGAAAACAATCAACTGACAATCAGCCAATTCACCGACCTCAAGGACTGACACGATGCCATCGCGCCAAATTCCGAAACTCTACATTCCTTCCGATGCCTCGGAGGCGGCCATCCGGGCAGCGCATGCGGCGGCGGTCGCAGCGGGCGGCGGGGGCACCATTCTGCTGCCGGATGCGACGATTGCGCTGACGGAACCGCTGCCGGTCGCTTCCGGCATCGGTTATCAGGGGGTGCAGCCGGTGCTCGACTATCTCAACGACAGCGTGCCGGACAGCGGATGGGATTTCGTCGGCGGCACCGTGCTTGCCGGCGACGGGACGTTTCCGGCCTTTGCCGCCAACGACGCCGATCTCGGTTCGCCGCATTCTCATATCACCGACGATTGCGTCACCGGCTGGCGTTGCGAGCATATCGGTTTTACCGGGTTCACGCGGGCGATCAGCATCGGGGCTGTGAACAATATCGGCCTGCAGTTTTCCACCATCCACGATCTCTTCATTCGCGACTGCGGCGACTGGGGCCTATTCCTCGCCAACTTCATGCACACGGATGTCTCGCGCATCTGGACGCATCTCTGTGAAAACGGCCAGTTTTACGGCGCCCTGCTGCCGGCCTCGACGCTGATGCCTGGAAACAGCCGCTTCGATTCGCTCTTCAACATCATCCCCGCCGATGGCCGGGACAACCGGCTCTGCCGGGGCATCGTGTTCGAGGCGGGCGGCACCGGCGCGCATCTCAACGAGATGTATGCCGACCGGATCCAGAACAACGCCTTCAACCGCGCCGAGCTTCTGATGAGCGCGACGTTATCGAGCGGCTCGGCGAGTATTGCCGTTGCGGACGGGGCCAAGTTCCGGGCGCGCATGCCGGTCACCTTCACGGGCAGCAATTACGGGGTCACGGCCGGGCGGGTCTATGTCGTCAAGTCGGTAAACGGCAACACGATCCAGATCGGAACCGCATTCACCTCCCCGGCCTTCACCGCGTCCGGAAACGGCTCGTTGACCCTTTCGTCCTGGGGCATGCCCTGTTTCGAGCTGAGTTCCCGCAACGAAGGCGCGTTCGTCTCCAATTCGCGCTTCCTCGGCGTGGATGTGGAGGGCGGCTCCGGCGCGGGTGTCTATGTCGAGAATGCCCAGGGCTGCGACATCAACATTTCCGAAGTGCCAGGCGACAGGAATGCCGACATCGTCGGGCGTGCCGCCGGCTTCAGCCGGTTCTACAGCGGCAACACGACAATCACCGATTTCGACACGGCCTCGGCCACCAGCCAGTTCCATGGCGCGCGCGGGACTGCCCGTCAAGCAATGCTGGCGGGTCTGTGGACCGACCATACTCGTGGCGGCCTGGCGTCGCTCAATATTCGTGGCGATGCTTGGGAAAACCAAGGTGATCTGGAGGTCAGGGGCGGCAACAGCTTCATCTATCCGAGATTCGGAATGGGAATGAAGTCGACGCTCAAGACAGCGAACACGACACTCCATCCGCTGGACGCAGGCCTCGTCACCTTCGAAGCTTTGTCGGCGCTCGTCTGCACCCTGCCGACCATTACCCATGCCTCGGATGCGTCCTCGCTGGTGGGGCTGCCGTTTCATATCGTCAATGCCGGATCGGCGGATCTAACGGTCAACACCAGCGGCACGCAGCTCTTCAACAAGATCTCGGGCAAGACCGGCTACACCCTGAATGCTGGCGAAAGCCTGCTGGTAGTCGCGGCCGAAGGGGCATCTTCGACGCTTTTCTGGGCCGCCTTCCCCAGCGTGGGTGTTGTGTGAACCGGACATTTATCGCTCCCCAATCGGGCTGTCGCTTCACAGCGGCAACCCGGTCAGCCGTGCCAGCGCCGTGCGCTTTTCCTCAGGCGTTGCCAGCGAACGGATCGACCGGTCGAGCTCCATGACTTTCGCACCGACGAGGAAACGGTACCAGCAGCCTTGCAGGACATGGTAGATCAGCCCTTCGCGGCCATCGAGGAAGCCGAGCTGACCGATATAGCGGAACAGGAAATAACCGAGCGCAGCGATAGGAAACGGCAGCCAGTTATAGATGTACTCCTTGATGAACCGCTTGACGGAAGCCTGCCGTGAGGATGCCTCTCTCGATAGGCTCCGGTCTTCGAGAAACAGGCCGTAGCGCCGGCCGAGGACATCGACGGCTTCACGGGTTGCATAGCTGTTGTGCTTGCTGGTGAAGAAGCTCAGATCGTTGAGATTGTGATCCGAGAACGGTGCCTCGAAAAGCACCGGGCGACCACCCGTTACGACGATATGTTCGTCCATCCAGCGGTCCTCGATCCGCCCTTGCCCTCGCCGCCAGATGCGGGTGAGGATGAGCGGATAACGCCCGCCATAGCGGATCCAGCGTCCGAGGAAGATGTGTCTTCTCCTCAGGTTGATGCCTGCGATATCGGGGCCAAGCGCGGGGAGTTTTCGGGCGATCTCAGCAGCTAGTTGTGGTTCGACCACCTCATCCGCGTCGAGACGCATGATCCAATCCGCGGCGATCGGCGCATTGTCGAGCCCCCATCGGAACTGCCGGGAGTGGCTGGTCCATGAGTTGAAAAGAACGGTTGCGCCAAGCGACCGGGCGATCTCGACCGTCCTGTCGGTCGAGAAACAATCGATGACAAAGACCTCAGAAGCAAAAGGCGCGACGCTTTTCAGGGCGCGGGCGATATGGCGTTCTTCGTTGAAGGTGAGGATGAGGACGGCGAGGCTGACCATTCGGCGACTGTCCCGGTTACGAGATCATCCGCGCCGAAAAGACGCCACGTGTGTGCTTCTCGAAGCGGCGCCGCAGCTTCCTCGCAGGATTGCCGGCGTAGATCGTCCAGGGATCGAGATGGCCAAACGTGACGGCGCGGGCGCCGAGCACGGCCCCTTCCCCGACGACAACGCCCGGTCCAACGAATGCCTCCGCGGCGATCCAGGCATTTTCTCCGATGACGATCGGCCTGGTGACAATCTGGAAATCGGCATCGTCGACGTCATGCGTGCCGGTGCACAGATATGCGCTCTGGGACACGGTTGCATGGGCGCCGAGTTCGATGCGGTCCATGCTGTAGCAGGTCACATGTCTTCCGAGGCAGGCATGCGCGGCCATGACGAGGTTCGGCGGATACCAGATCTCGACGCCGGGGTAGATTCTTGCCGTGCGGTCGATGCGGGCGCCGAAACAGCGCAGCAGGGACCGGCGCCACGCAAACAGCGGCACCGGCGTCCAGCGGCCGAGAAGGCCCCAGACGAGGTTCCAGACGAGCCGGAACAGCCGGTGTCTCATCGAAAAGCTCGGCCCGCCCAGTGGATTGAAGGTCTTCGCGTCAAGCGGCTTCATGAAGTCCTCGCCCGGAGATGGAATGCAGAACGGTGATGAGATCGCGCGCCGCAGCCTCGATGCGGAAATGCCGTTCGAAGCCGGCACGCGCATGGGCGCGCATGGCGCTCCTGGCATTGTCGGAGAGGCCGAGCCAGGAGCGTAGAAGGCTTTCGATGCCTTCCGACGTGTCCGGCCCGACGAGACCGCCGCCGCTGGCCTTCACTTCGCGCCAGATATTGACCTTGTCGGTCAGCAGGACCGGCGTTCCGCAGGCCATCGCTTCGGCGACGACAATGCCGAAATTCTCCTGGTGCGATGGCAGGACAAAGGCATCGGCGGCGCGGAAGGCGCCCCATTTGGCATCGCCGGCCAGCATGCCAGGCCAGTGGATGCGATCGGCGAGGCCCGCCCTGACTGCCTGGGCAATCAGTTTCGATTTCAGCCCGGATTGGTCCGGTCCGGCCATCACCAGATCGATATCGGGATGAGATGCGGCGATCTTCGAAAAAGCTTCGACGAGCAGGTCGCAGCCCTTCTTGGCATGGATGCGGCCGAGGAACAGGAGAAAGCGCCGGCCCTTTAATGCCGGCAAAAGCCGGTGGAACGCGGGAAGCTGATTTTCCGCCCGCGCCGGCGAATCGGCCGTGCCGAATGACAACACGCGTTCCGTGTACCCGTAGCCGCGGAAGGTGCCGCGCGCCCGGCAGCGCTCTTCTTCGCAGGTGAAAAGCACGGCCGCCGCATCGCGCAGAACCTTGCCCTGCCAGGCAAACCAGAACGCCTGCTTGGCGATGTGCTTGAGCGGATCGCTTTCTCGGAACCATGGATCCATCATGCCGTGTGCAAAAACGACATAAGGCAGCCCTGCCCGCCTCAACGCCGACCAGCCGCCGATCGAGGCATGATTCCACAGCCCGTGGATGATCGCGGCATCGAAACGATGTGCGTTGGTGGCGACCCAGCGCGCCAATTCCGGCGTATATCCGTATCTCCGGGTCCATCGCCCGCAGGCATGAATGGGCAAGGGAAAATCTCTCAGATAGGCTGCGGAAGGATTATCCAGAGTGACGGCTTGGACAGGATGGCCAAGGCGCGCCATTTCCAATCCGCTCAGCCGCAGCGCTTCGATGGGACCGCCGGTTTCGGGATCGGCGCTTGCAATGATGTTGAGGATTCTCATGGCAGCTCCGCGATGAGTTCTTCGAGATTTCCCTTGAAATGCTGCATGAGGTAACGGGACCGCACCTTTTCAGCCCCCGCCTCTCCCATCGCCGTGGCGATTTCCGGATTGGCGAGAAGCATCGCGATCTTTTCGGCGGGCGCTTCGATGTCCCGCGGGTTCACGGCAAACCCGTCGATGCCATCGGTGACGATTTCCGCCGCCGCATCCTCAGTGCTGCAGATCACCGGCAGGCCGTGCAGCCAGGCTTCGAGGAAGACGATGCCAAAACCTTCTTTGGACGAGGGCATCGCGAACAAGGATGCCTGGGCATAGGCTTCGGCCAGTTTCGCATCCGATACGCGGCCAAGGAATTTTACCTTGTCTTCGACCGCAAGCTCATTCGCCAACGACATCAATTCCGGCTTGAGCGGCCCCTCGCCGACGACCTGGAGAATGCATTCCACATTCCGGCGCTTGAGCAAGGCCATCGCCTTGATCAGGGCGTCGATATTCTTGGCGCGGTCATGCCGGTCCAACCGGGCGACTGTCAGGATATTCTGACGATCCTTTTCCGGAGTGGGCTGCCGACCGATGTCGTCGATGGCATTCGGAAAGATCCTGAATCTCTCGGGGGAAAGCTTGAAAGCCTTCTGCATCCGGTTTGCCGTGAAGGCGCTGACGGAGGCGATGCGATCGAGGGCTCTCGCCATAAGCGGCTCGTAAAACCGCATCCGGCGATAGGCGGGGTCGTCCCACACTTCGTCGCCGTGGACAAAAAGCACGAGCCGGATTTTCGGGGAGAACAGCTTGCACAACAGCCCGAGGGCCAAGAGGTTGATATGCCCGAGAAACAGGATTTTGGACCGACGGGCGGCGGCAACCGAATGGAAGATAAAGTCTAAGCGCCGGGGGCCAAAGGCGGTTATCGCGGCAGGCATGGTTTCGGGGATATCCGCCTGATCGTCCCGCATGATCTGGATGGCGGGGTGCTTCCAGCTCTTGTCCGCCGAGATCGTTGCAAGCGCGGCGATGACGCGCCGGTTGAAGCGCTGAATTCCGCCGATCCGGCCATAGGTGTCCAGCGCGAGGAAAAGGACGCCCGTCTCGTGCCCCTCTGCCGACCTCATCGCGCTTCGCCTCCCGCCCGTCTCAGGTCGGCAACCTGTTCGAGTATCCGGTGCGCCAGGACCTGGTTATAGGTCCCGTTTGCGAATGTGCGGCGATGTCCGGCATCGGCGATCTTCCGGCGCCTGTCGTCATCCGCCAGAAGCTGTTTGCAGGTTTCCGCGCAGTCATCCGGTCCATCGAAGAAAGCGGCCTCCTCGCCTTGCCTGTAGAGTTGCTGATGATGTGCGGTTCGCGGGGCGCACATGGCGGTGCCGATGGCGGGAATCTCCGCAGAACGCGTCGTATGAAGGTCGGCGTTTGCGCCGTTCAGCAGAGCCAGGGCGATTTTCGCGCCGGCGATCGCCCGTGTGTAGTCCGCGCCCTCAACGTGGCCGGACCGGATAGACGGGCGGAGCAGCCTGTATTCAGGAGCCCTTTGCCAGCGTGGACCGTGGATCGCGAGCGGCACGCCCTTTTCGATCAGACGCGCCATGAAGGCGCCGCGCCCTGGCATCCAGGTTCCGACGAAGACGACCTCCGACGACCAGCGGTGTCGCTCCTCCTGCGTCAGAGACAGGGGGCGATGCGCGAGTTCGTCGGCGCATTGCCAGATCGTGTCGATCCGCCCTGCCCCTCTCCCGGCCATCATCGCTTCGATCCCGTCCCGGCGCACGCCTATGGCCAGATCGTAGTGCGGGAGAGCGCGGTGAAAGATGCTCCAGCGACGACGTTCCGGGGACGGGTCCAGAAAGGGATTGTCGGCATTGTAGTTGACGATGACCGGCGCTGCCTTGCGGATGACGTTCAGGGCAGCTGGGCCGATCACGTCGCCGCAATCCACCAGGGCAAGGTCGAAGCGCTGCCCCCCGATCCGCCTGCTGAGCCCCTCTGCCACGAGATGGTCGATACCGGGACCGCCGGCCCGGTTCAGCCAAAGTGCCCAATGGGACGGCAGGTGGGTATAGGGTGACAGGTGCAGGACATCGGCGCCGATTCGCCCGAATGCCGCCGCGCGCTGCAGACTGGTTCCCGAATCCGCGCCGACATAGAGGAGCTTCATCTCAGCGTCACGCCCCTCGTCAGCCAGAACATCAGCACATAGAGCAGCACCGTCTGGGGAAGCGCGCGGACGAGGTTGCCGGCCTGGACTGCGACGGATTCGTCCATAAGCCCGTTCATGAAGAAGCGGGTGATGCAGATGCAGGCCAGCGTCGAAAGCAGCACGCGCCCGTCCGCCATCCGGATAATCAGCGCGTCGCCGACGAGGAAACTGGCGAAGGCGAATAGTGCGAAGACGGCCATGTAAAACGCGCCGAGAACGACGAAGCCATCGGCGATCGAGGAACCGGTGCGATAACCTCCCAGCTCATCGCCGGTGACGAGGAAGTTGTAATAGTCGCCCGACGAGAAGGCGTAACCCGACTTGTCCAGCCCTGGCGCGATGAAGTTTAAAACCGGCGTCGGAAGCAGCAACAGCAACTGATTGACGGCGTTTTCACGCGCCAGGTCCTCTCCGGTCTGCGATAGCGAAAGGCCAAGCGCAATGTTGTGGTCGATATATTTGGTGGAGACAAAGAGCGCCAGAAGCGGGTTGTCGACATAGATCTCGTTATAGCTGCCCTCGGCCAATATCCGGTCCATCTCGCGTCTGGACTGCAGAGCTTGGCCGTCGAAATATGTGCCGATGGTCGAGAGAACGAGTTCCTGCGACGAGATGTCGGAGCGGTCGTCGCGGGCAATGACCATGGCGGTCGCAAGATCCGAGAGGATGCCCGCCGGGATGGGGCTGAGCAGGACGGCGGCGGCCATCCAGATCATACCGCGCCTCGTGAGGATGAAGCGCCCGATCAAAACAGCAATGGCGAGGCAGAGCAGCACGGTCAGGGCGTTGATCGCAAAGGCGCCCCGGCTGTTGCGCGCCAGCGCGATATAGAGCGTCAATGCGCAATAGGCAGTCAGCGTGAGCCAGTTGACCTGCCGCTTTCGGTCCGGTGGATCGATGAGGTAGGCGGCGATCGGGATCAGGAAGGGCGCGACGGAAAATTGCGACAGGCCGGCGAGCAGCTTGAAGGCGATATCGCCGAAATTGTCCTCGCCCCAACGGTCGGCATTGGTGTACCAGGAGGCGAACGAGCCAAGCAGCCCCATCCACCACAATTGCCGGTTCGTCGGGGCGCGGTAGACGCCGAGCGGCGCAAAAATCCTTTGCCGGATCGTGAAAGTGATCGCATGCATCACCCGCGACTGGATGTAGAGCCAGTGCAGCGCCGCCGCCCATATCTGCAACAGTGCCAGGGCCGAAAAGGTGGTGACCGGCGCTTCGAGGTTGAAGGTGATCGGTTTCCAGGCCAGGGTCTGAACGATCAGGGCGGCCAGGGTCGAGTGGACCTGAAAGCCGAGCACGACCAGAGTCGAGATCGTATGGCGCTCGATCCGACCCGGCCTGGTGCAGTAGGAAAATACCCAGGCCCCGACCAGTCCGGCAGAAACAGCGCAGAAAACGTTGGCGATATCCGGCGATATCCCCGCCTGGATCGCCGCGCAGAGCAAGACCAAAACAACCACGCCCCAGCGGGCCTTGGCGACATAACGGGCGTTGCCGGAATCAATTCGCCTCCGCAGGGAACGCCAGCCGAATGCAGCATCGCCGCTCGCCAGACCTCCGCTCTCTGTCATGGCCGATCCCCCATGAGAGCGGCCTGCCTCCGAGTGAGGTTTGGAACGCGACGCAGGAGGGCGGCTAGTCTGTGAGGCGGCAAAGTCCGGTAGGCCATCCACGCCGCCAGCAACGAGCCGATCACGGCCGGAATGGATGCCCAACCTGTCGATTGCGGCCAGATTGCCATGGCGAACAGGCCGGCAATGACCGAGAGGCAGCCGCAAACAGATGCAGCGAAGGCATGGCTGGGCAGGCGCGAGCGCAGCTTCCGGAGCACGGCACGGGCAGCCGCGGCAAAGATCAGGAAGCTTGCGATCTCGGCCGCCAGCAACGAGAGACCAGCGCCCGGCAGGCCCCATGAGGGCCATGTCAGATAACAGCCGATCACGGTGATCAGCAGGGACACGCCGTTCGCAACGACCGGCGGCAGCAGGACATTGTTTCCCCGGACGATCGACACCAGCGGCTGCGAGAAGCCGTAGACGAGGACGCAGGCGCAGAGCGAGGCGAACAGGAGCGGATCCAGGTGGAAATTGCCGTGGGTCCACCACAGGAAAAAGCCCGGCGCCACCCATTGGAGTAGAATGCAGCCAGGGCCGACGATGACCAGCGCGAAGAGCCAGCTGAGGGTGACCGTGGTTTCCGCCGGTTCGCTCTTCCCTTCCCTCAGATAGCGCAGGAGCTCCGGCTCCACCGGACCGGCCAGTGCGCTAACGCCCTGGGTGGCGATATTCGGGAGCGTCCGGGTCGCCGTGAACACGCCGAGAAGGCTGACGCCCGCGAGCGGCGCGATCAGCAGCCGGATGCCCTGCTGGTTTGCGATAACGATCAGTTCGCAGAGTGATACGACCAGGCTTCTGGCGAGATTGGACCAGCCCCGCCGCAAATCCGGCACGGCGAAACCGATCTTCTCGCGCCGCCAGAGACGAAAGCAATCGAGATGCACGCCGATATTGACGACGACGTTGGCGACCGACGAGGCGATCACGGCGTCGAGGACATTGCCGCCGGAGACGACAGCCATCAGGGCCGCGAGGTTGATGCCGACCAGCAGCCCAAACCGCCACCACGCCATTCTCGCGTAATAACCGAAGGGGATGAGCGCGCGGCCGAGAACGCCGCCCACGGAGCCGGTGAGCAGCCAGGTGAGCGCATGGACGATCATCGAGCCGGTGAGGTCGTCTATCAGCTCCGCGGAGATGAAATCGCCAAACAGCGTGTCGGCCCATCCGAATGCCGGGACGGCCGTCCAGAAGCACAGAAATGCCGTTCCGAGGAAAATGGCGGCCGGAACGGACGAGAAGAAGTCCAGCCTCACGGCTTCCCTTGTGCCGAGGCGCTGGAATTCATAACCGAGGTAGTTCTGGTGGCCGAGGTCGAAGACGACGGAGAGGGAATAGAGCGCCTGCAGCAGCACCCAGAGGCCGAATTGCTGCGCCGACCACCAGCCGAACATGATCGGCACGCTGATCAACTGGATCAGGATATTGCCGGCGAGGAACGCCCCGTTGGCGATCGAACCCGAGATAAGCCGTACTGACACACTCATCGAAAACGCGACCTACGGCTACACGGTTAACCTTCTCAATAATTTTCGCGCGACGATGCGGACGTCCGTCACACAGTCGCGAAGCATGTTTTCCAGGACATCGATGAAGCCCAGCGGCGCGGTTTCCTGGCTCAGGTTCATGAAATGGGAGGCGAAGGGAGGCTGCTTGCCCAGAAACCGGATCGCCTTTGGCCAGAACAGCGGCGTGACCGGATGAAGGTAGGAATGGGCGGGGGTCCATCCGAGCCATTTCAGCCGGAACCATTTTTGCGCATTCACCTGATGCGCATGTCCCCAGGTGGTGATCTTTTCCCACATCTCGGCATCGCTCATGACATAGCCGTAGTGGTAGCAAGGCTCATCGACGAGGATTGTCGCGGCCGAAGTGGTCTTCCGCGCCGTCTCGAAGCGGACGCCGCTCCTGCAGCGGATCGCGAAACCCGCATTGACATCCCGGATCGAGCCGTTGCCGCTGGTCAGCACCAGTTCGGGCGTCTTCCAGAAATTATGCCATGGGGTCAATATCCGGTCGTGCCCGCGATCGGCCGCCATGAACTTCAGCAGCGCCTCCCAGGAGACGTCGGAATAGAACTCGTCCGCATCCTGGATGATCAGCCAGTCATAACCTTCGCCGATCGCCCGATCGAGGCAGTCGTTGCGGGTATCCTCTTCAGTCTTGAAATCACTACAGATGACCTCGATTTCGGCGGTTACGCCCTTCGCGCGGGCGGAAGCGATCGCCTCCTCCACCTTTTCTCTGGTCGTCGGATTTCTCTTGGCAGCACGGGAGGCAGGCGCATAGTCCCAGGGACGCTCAGGCCAGACGATAAAAATCTTGTCGACGAAACGGCCGCAGTTCTCGACAACGTGCGGCAGAAAACGATCGACGTTGTAGGCGAGGATGTGGCCGGCGACCCTCATGGCTCACCGCCGTCGATCAGCTGCCTAATAGCGAGGATGGCCGGCCGTTTCGACAGGCTCTGGACCAGAGCCGTCCGGGAATGCGGCTGCCATGCGTACCGCTCGGACATCGCGCGAAAAATGCAGGCCGCGAGGTTTTCCGGGTCGTTGGGCGGTGTCAGGTAGACGACCCCCTCGACAAATTGCGCCAGTTCGGTGCCTTCGTCGGCGGTGACCAGGACGGGTTTTCCAGAGGCCAGCATACCGCCGAGCTTGGAAGGCAGCGCGAGGTCCGCGGTGCTTCTGTCCTGCGGCAGCACATGCAGATCCGGCATGTTGAGCAGCGCGTTCAGCCGCGCATAGGGCTGGAAGGCCAGGAAACGGACATTTGCAAGGTGGCCGTAACGGGCCTCCAGTTCCGGCTTCTGCGGGCCCTCACCAGAGATCACGAAATGGATGTGCCGCTCATCCTTCAGGCGCTCGGCTGCGTCGAGGAGAACGTTGAGGCCCTGCTTGGCGCCGATACTGCCCGAATAGAGGACGACGAAATCCTTGGCGCCGAAGCCGAGTTCCGCCCGATAGGGGCTCACCTCTTCCATCGGATGGATATGAGCCAGATCCACCCAGTTGCGGACGACGGACACTTTGGCGTCCGGGACGCCTTTCAGGATGAGGCCTTCGGCCATGCGGTTGGAAATGGTGATCAGCCGGTCGAACCCGCCGAGCACGCCGCGCTCGAAAACATGGCCGAGCGTCTTCAGCCAGGCCTTGGAGCTCAAATGCCCGACGGCGAATGCGGCATCGACTTCCATGTCGTGGACATGCAGCACGGTACGCGCGCCGATCAATCTGGCGGCAATCTGGGCCGCAGGAGCGGCAAACAGCGTCGGCTCGACACAGAAGACGGTCACCGGGCGGCGGCGCAGGATCTGCCAGAAGACCAAAGGCGCCGATGTGAGCGCGAAGGAGAGCGGTGCCAGGAGCCGCCAGATGCCGCCCATCTTCCGCCGTAACATCAGGGGTGCCCGCAGCACCGTGATGCGGCCTTCGATCTTCAAGGAATAGCGGTTGCGATATCCGGGCTGGACGGCCCAGCCGGGATAATGCGGCGGGGTCGTCACCACCGTGACGTCCATGCCCTCGGCGGCCAGGTATTCGGCGATCTCGCCGGTATATTTGCCGACGCCGGCGGTTTCCGGCGCGTAGTTCATCGCATAGACGACCACGCTTTTGCGCGGCGATGTGGCAGCTGCCGTGGCCAGACCCAGTGCGGCGTCGAACGTCTGTTCGCATTCGTCGCTGAGGGGCTGGGCGGTTGCTGTCATCAGGCAGCATCTCCGCGTTTGCGCTCGAGATATTCACCCTTGAGGAAGGCCTGATAGGCATCGGTTATGCCCTCCTGCAGCCCTATCCGCGGCGACCAGCCGAGCCCCCGCAGCTTGTTCGCGCTCATCAGCTTGCGCGGCGTGCCGTCGGGCTTGGTGAGATCGTGGACGATCTCACCTTCGAAACCGACGACCTTGCAGACCAGTTTCGTGAGCTCCAGGATGGTGACGTCCTCGCCGGACCCGACATTGACATGGGTCTCGGCCGAATAGGTCTTCATCAGGTGTACGCAGGCATCGGCGCAGTCGTCGACATGCAGGAATTCGCGGCGCGGCGTGCCCGTGCCCCACACGGTAATGTCCGGAAGGTGGCCGGTCTTCGCCTCATGCGCCTTGCGGATCAGCGCCGGCATGACATGGCTGGACTTCAGGTCGAAATTGTCGCCGGGGCCATAGAGATTGGTCGGCATGGCGGAGATGAAGTCGTGACCATGCTGCTTGCGATACGCCTGGCAAAGCTTGATGCCGGCGATCTTGGCGATCGCGTACCATTCGTTGGTCGGCTCCAGCGAGCCGGTCAAAAGCGACTCCTCGGTGATCGGCTGGTCCGCGAATTTCGGATAGATGCAGGAGGAACCGAGGAACATCAGCTTTTCGACGCCCACCGTATGGGCCGCCTGGATGATGTTCGCCTCGAGGATGAGGTTGTCGTAGAGGAAGTCGGCCGGATAGCTGTCATTGGCAAGAATGCCGCCGACCTTGGCGGCAGCCAGGAACACCGCGTCCGGACGGTTCTTCTCCATCCAGGCCTCGACCTCGTCCTGCCGCGTCAGATCGGCATCGCCACGCGTCGCCGTCAGGATCTCGCAACCTTCCGAGGCGAGACGCCGGACGATCGCCGAGCCGACCATGCCGCGATGTCCCGCGACATAGACCTTCTTTCCGGCAAGGCTGTAGATCGTCTCAGGCATGGGAGAGCCCCTTGTTGCCGCCTGAGGTCGGCACGTTGCGCGCCATCACCTTGAGATCCTCACGCACCATTTCGGCGACGAGCTGGTCGAGATTGGTCTCGTGTTTCCAGCCGAGCTTCTGGTGCGCCTTGGTGGGATCGCCGATCAGAAGATCGACCTCGGTCGGGCGGAAATAGCGCGGATCGATCGCCACGACGCATTCGCCCGACGTCGTGTCGTAGCCCTTCTCATCGACGCCCTCGCCGCGCCACTCGATCGGCATGCCGACCTTGGCGAAGGATTTTTCGACGAAGGAGCGCACCGTATGGGTCTCGCCGGTCGCCAGAACATAGTCGTCCGGCTGGTCCTGCTGCGTCATCAGCCACATGCCGCGCACATATTCGCGGGCATGGCCCCAGTCGCGCTTGGCATCGAGGTTGCCGAGGAAGAGGCGTTCCTGCAGGCCGAGATGGATGGCGGCGGCGGCGCGGGTGATCTTGCGGGTGACGAAGGTCTCGCCGCGGATCGGGCTTTCATGGTTGAACAGGATGCCGTTCGAGGCGTGGAGACCGTAGGCCTCGCGGTAGTTCACGACGATCCAGTAGGCATAGAGCTTGGCGACGGCGTAAGGCGAGCGCGGATAGAAGGGCGTCGTCTCGCTCTGCGGCACTTCCTGCACCTTGCCGTAAAGCTCGGAGGTCGAGGCCTGGTAGAAACGGGTTTTCTTGGAAAGGCCGAGGAGACGGATCGCTTCGAGCAGGCGCAGCGTGCCGGTACCATCGGCATTGGCGGTATATTCCGGCGTCTCAAACGAGACCTGCACATGGCTCTGGGCGGCCAGATTGTAGATCTCGTCCGGCTGGGCTTCCTGCACGACGCGGATGAGGTTGGTCGAATCCGTCATGTCGCCGAAATGCAGGATGAAACGCGGGTCAGCCACATGCGGATCTTCGTAAAGATGCTCGATGCGGGTGGTGTTGAACGAGGAAGAGCGCCGTTTGATGCCGTGGACCGTATAGCCCTTCGCCAGCAGCAGTTCCGCAAGGTAAGCGCCGTCCTGGCCCGTTACCCCGGTGATCAATGCTACCTTGCCGTTGCTCTTCACATTCTCAGTCATCATATCCCCCTAACGGAACCCGTCAGTCTTTAAGTGAAACGTGCACGTCCGTGCGTGCAATGTGCCAGTCGCGAGTGCTGGGAACACCGTTGTGATGCCCCCCGGAATGCGGCGAATCCGAGACATACAGTGATTCGTACCATTCGGGGCTTATGCCAAACATTGCGGCCAAGCGCTTCAGAAAAGATCATCGGTGGTTGTCAGGCTCCTTCCTTCTCGTTTTCATTCCGGTTGCGGCATCGATGGAAACCGGCATCGGATCAGGACGTGTTTTCCTGGTAATAGTGCGTATAGCGTGACGCGTAGTAATCCGACGATCCGTATCCCTCGTAGAGTTTCATCCTGCCGGCATCGACCTTGTTGAGGATCACACCGAGGCAGCGGCCGGCGATCTGTGGTTCGGCATTCAACGTATCCTTGACGGCCTTTCGGGATGTCCCGCCCCATTCGACGACCATGATGAAGCCGTCGACGCGGGGCGCCACCGCCCTCGCATCGACGACGGGGCCGAGCGGCGGCAGGTCGAGAACGACATAATCGAACTCGGCGGCGACCTGCGCCAGCAGCCTGGCCATCGCGGCCGATGCCAGCAGTTCCGACGAATGCGGTATCCGCCGCCTGACGAAAGCCGGAAGGAATCTCAGGCCGGTATCGGGATCGGTCAGTATCGCGGAGGCCGGCGCACGGCCTTCCAATAGAACTTCGAGCAATCCTTCTTCCGCATGCTGGCCGAGCGCCCTCGTGGCGCCCGGATTGCGCAGGTCCGCATCGATCAGCAGAACTCTCGCGCTTCCGGCAAGCGCCTGGGCGAAATTCATGGCGATCGTCGATTTCCCCTCGCCGGGCAGCACGGAGACGAAACCGATGACCTTGTGGGGCCTCTCGATATGGACGTCTGCCGCGATCCTGGCGCTGCGGAGCGTCTCGGCAAAGGCGGACGACGGATGCTCGGTTGCAAAACCGGACACTTCGTTTTTCCTGTAGACCTCTCCCCTCACCGGCTCTGCGGGCGGCCTCCTGCCTGGCGGCGGCTCCACCAGCGGTACCGATCCGAGATATTCGAGGCCCAGAAGGTCCCTCACCTGTTCACCGGTGCGGAAGAACCGGTCCCGGAATTCGCGAAAAGCCCCGACCGCTCCGCCGACACCGCAGCCGAGCGCAAGGCAGAGCGCCAGGACCAGCGACAGCCGCGGCTCGCTCGGCCCCGTCGGCGGCACGGCGCGGGAGATGATCCGCGCTTCCGTGACAGGGAAAGACTGTTGCTGCAAGGCTTCCTGATAACGTTGCAGAAAGGTCTGGTAGAGGTTCCGGTAGGTTTCGGCGGCCCGTTCGAGCTCCCGCAGCTGCACCTGCGTTTCGCCGGCGGTGACGCTGATATCGGTGGCATCCCGCACGCCTTGCGTGATCTGGCGCTCGCGCGACTGCGCAACTTCGAGCTCGCTTTGATAGCTCCTGGCGATCCGCCTGAGCTCGTCGAACATCAGCCTGTTGTATTCCGTCATTTCCTGGCGAAGGCGGGTGACCTGGACGTGCCCCTCCCCCAGCCGCCTTGAGATCTCGGCCTCCCGCTTCGACGACTCCAGATATTTTTCGCGCAGCGAGCTGATCACGGAACTGTCCAGCGCATCGGTGACGATCGCGTCCGTCTCGCCGCTCGCGATGATCGCCTCGATGCGTTCGGAACGCGCCCGGGCCCTGGCGGTATCCGCCCGCGCCGCGATCAGCGCGCTGTTCAGTTCGGTGAGCTGCTGGTCGGAGACGAGTTTGTCATTGGCCGTGACGAGGCCGTTTTCGGCGCGAAACCTCTGGACCGCCAGATCCGATTCCAGCGAGCGCTGCCGCAATTCCTCGATGCGCTGCTGCAGCCAGTTGCCGGCGCGCCTTGTGGCATCGTATTTGGCGTCCAGCTTGTCGGTCAGATAGGCATCCGCAATCGCCCCGGCGACCGCTGCGGCAAGGCGCGGCGATGTGGCCGTGAAAGAGATTTCCAGCACGTAGGATCGCCCGACGCGCGAAACCTTCATATTGCCGATGAGCATGGCGAGCGCCTGGCGGCGGTTCGCCTCGATCTGGTCGAGCCGTGACGGACTGACGCCGCCCAACCATCGCCTGACGTTGAATATCGCCCGTATGTCCGAGACTGCCGCAAGCACCGGGTTGCGGCGGCTAGCCATGAATTCGGGATCATCCTGCAGCTTCAACTGGTCGACCGCCGACAGGCCGATCGTCTCGGATCGCAGCAGCTCGACCTGGCTGAGGACCGACGCCTCGTCGTCCAGCACCCCGCCGATCGTCGACAGCTGCTCGACGACCTGCCGATTGCCCCGGTCGATCAGGACGCTGGTTCTCGCGGTATATCGGGGTACCGCGGTCAGGACGTAACCCAGGCCGAACACCATGAATAACGCGACGCAGAGGCCGGCCACCCGCCACTGCCGCCGGGCGATGGCGATCAGGCGGTCCAGATCCAGTTCCGGAGCCTCTTCCTCCCGGAGCTCCGTTTGTTGGCGCGTGAGAAAAACAGGCCGCTGGTTCATCGCTTCGCCCCATCGATCTGAGGGGTGCAAAGCACCGGTATGGAACCGCCGCGAGCGGCCTGAATGTCAGTCGCGCCAGGCATCATGACTGCTCGCAATATCGCGGGTGGAAGCGGTGACCGAATTGAGGATGGTGAGGAACTTGACGAGCTCGACGGCATCGGCTGTCGATACGTAGAGCACGTCCTTGTCCTGCATGGGGAATTGCTGGACGGCGAAGAACGCAGCCGGATCGCGCAGATTGGCGCGGAAGATCACCGGCACGTCCCGGGTTCCGAACCGGCTCACGTCGACGCCGATATCGCGCAGAAGATCACGGTCCGTGACGCGGTAAAGCAGGACCGATTGCGGTTCGGCCTTGTCGTCGATGAGGCCCCCGGCCTTGGCCAAAGCCTCCCCGAGCGACAGGTCGGAGTCTTCGAAATCAAATCGTCCGCTTTCGCCGGTCAGGCCGAAGGCGAGGAAGGTCCGGCGATTGCGATCGACGAAGATCGTGTCGCCCGGCTGCACATAGATATTCTCCTGCGGATGATCGCTCAGCGTCCGGTAGGCGACGGTGACGCGGCGGCCGCGGCGCTGGAGCGTCACCGTCGCCTCCTCATCCGGGACGCTCAAGCCGCCGGCCTGCGAAATCACATCGATGATACGTTCGCCGGCCGGGCTGAGCTCGATCTTCTTCGGCTGCTTGACATCGCCGAGGACGGACGCGCCCATCGAGCGGCTCATCACCGTCGAAATCACCACCTGCGGCTCGATGGCGCGATTGGCCAGTCGCTCGGCGATATCGAGTTGCACGGCATCGACCGGACGGCCTGCCGCCCTCACCTTGTTGGCGTAAGGAACGCTCAGCGTGCCGTCGCGACCGATCGTCTGGTTCGGCAGGGTGATGTAGTTGCCGGGACGCGCGCCCGCATCGGCGGGAATGAACAGGCCACCGCTCTGCGCTTCGAAAACGGAGACCTAAACGACATCGCCGATACCGAGGGTCAATGGCGGTGGTGCGTTGCCGCCACCGCCGAACCCGGCGTTCAAGCTCGGCCTCGCCGATTTCGGCAGATGGGCCAAGACGGTGCGATTGATATCGACAAGCGCGTAGTCGATGCCGGCCTTGTTGCCAGCCGCGGCAAAAGCCGTCACGGTTGCATTGGCTTCAACGGCGTACGGATCCGGCCCCGACCGCGGAAGTCCCGTACAGCCGGACAGAAACGCAACAGTAGCAAGCGTTAAAACAGCACTCAAGGAACTCAGCATACGCCCCGCCATACAACCCAAAGTATGGTATCGGTTTAGCCGATCAGTGGACCCGGTAATTCTAAGGGGTAAGCAGGGGGCGAATCAGAAATCGGCGGAGTGTGGCAGATCAACAACATGGATGGTTAATCAATTTCCTATCCACAGAATACAGGCACTGTGCGGTGAACGCCGTCGAACGGACTTGTGGCGTGCGCAATTGTCCCACAGAGATGGCGGCGACGATCCCTGCGCCCAACAGTCCGGGCTTCAGATGTTGTTAACACTCCTTCGGGCATCCATTTCTCCTTGTCGGCGGGATCGTCCATATCAGGCGGATGGCGGGAAGCATGCGAAAGTTGACGGACTGGTTTTCGAGGCGCCGCCCGGCTGGACCGGTCAGGCCTCGCCGCCGCCGGATCGACCTCGGTCAGAACCCGCCCACCTACCCGATCTATGCGATCGGCGACGTGCATGGCTGCATCGACGAACTCAGGGATGCCGAGGCTCGCATCGCCCACGACATGGCGGAGAACCACCGTCCCGGAATGGTGATCCTGCTCGGCGACTATGTCGACCGAGGCCCCGCTTCGAGCCATGTCCTGGAACACCTGATCAGACCCAGCCAATACGGCTTGCGGCGGATTCCGCTCTGCGGCAACCACGACGATATTTTCCTGAAGTTCGTCGACGATCCGGAACGTTATTCGGAATGGCTGGGAATGGGCGGCGAACAGACGCTTCTGTCCTATGGCATGGACCCGTATAATCTGGGCACGCGCCAAAAGAGGAACCGCGCCAAGCTCGGCGATCTGCTGATGGAAACCGTGCCGGTGCCGCACCGGAAGTTCCTCGCCAATCTTCCGGTCAGCCTCACGATCGGCAAGCTCGTCTTCGTCCATGCGGGCCTGAGGCCGGGGATACCGCTGCAACACCAGAGCGAGGAGGACATGCTCTGGATCCGCGAGGCGTTTCTCGCCGCCGGGCCGCAGCTGCCGCTTCTGGTCGTCCACGGCCATACGCCGCACCCGGAACCCGACCTTGGACCTGGCCGGATCGGCATCGATACCGGCGCCTATTATTCCGGCAGGCTGACGGTCCTCAAGATCGACGGGGGCCGCTTCTCGTTCCTGTGAAGGACAGCGGATCTCAGAACCGGCGCTGGTACCACCAGAACAGCAGAGGCTTGATCAACGAACCGAACAATCCGAGCCCGGTGATCGAAAAACCGAAATAGATCCTCGGCGTGCCCCGGTCGATGCCGCGGACAATCCGTTCCGCCACCGCCTTCGCCGTCCAGGGCAAGGCCGCCCCCATGACGATTTTCGCCTCCCGTGGCCGGGTCAGCATTTCCCTCTCGAACTGCGGCGTGATCGTATCCGGGGGATAACAGATGGAGATGCGGACACCTGAGCCTGCGGCCTCCATGCCGAGCGCTTCGGCAAACCCCGTCAGCGCCGCCTTGGAGGCGCAATAGGCAGCATAACCGTAGATGCCGATCAGCGCCGCGCCTGAGGACACGATCATGATCCGGCCCTCTCCGCGCGATTTCATACCCTTGTAGATCGCGCGGACGGCATTTGCCGTGCCCATGAGGTTGGTTGTCACCTGCGCGGCAAAGGCCTCGCTCGACAGCGTTTCGAAGCTGCCGGGCTCGACAATGCCCGCCGACGTGACCAGCACGTCGCAAGGTCCCAGCGCCGCCTCTGCCGCAGCGACGGCTGCCGACAGATCGGCATCCTCGCCGACATCGACGGTTGCAATATGAATATCGACGTCCGAAACCTGCCCTGTCGTGATAAGTTCCTCGCGGGCCTTTTCAAGCCTTGGGGCATCGCGGGCAATCAGCGTCAGCCGATAGCCGCGCGCCGCATAGAGCCTTGCCACCTCCAGGCCGATGCCGCTCGATCCGCCGGTGACGACGACATGCATGATCCCATCCGTCCCGGCCTGGCTCGCAGCTCAGAGTTTGCCCGTTGCCTGCAGCAATGGCTGCAGCTGCATGACCTTTTCCATGTCCAGCGACGCTAGGCCGAAATTGCGATCCTGTAAATCTTTCAACTTGTGGGCGGTGACCTCGACCGAATGGCGGATCTGTTCCTCCGTATGGTCGCAGGTGATGAAGAAGCGCAGCCGGGCCATGCCTTCCGGCACCGCCGGGTGGATGATCGGCAGGACGTTGATCCCCTCTTCCAGCAGGTCGTTGGAAAGCTGCACGGCACGCAAGGAATCGCCGACGATGACCGGCACGACCGAAAAGCCGACGCTGAGGCCCGTGTCGAGGCCGGCGGTCCTGGCGCATTCGAGGAAAAGCGCACCGTTGCGGTGCAGCCTTTCGGTCCGTTCCGGTTCGGTGCGCAGGATATGCAGTCCGGAACACGCAGCCGCCGCCAGAACCGGCGCCAGACCGACGCTGTAGACGAACCCGCCCGCTTCCGCCTTCAGAATATCGACAAGCGCCTGGGAGCCGGCGATATAACCGCCGCAGCTCGACGTGGTCTTGGAGAGCGTTCCCATCCAGATATCGACATCGCGCGGATCGAGCCCGAAATGTTCGAACGTGCCACGGCCGCTCTTTCCCAGCACGCCGAGCGCATGGGCCTCGTCCACCATCAGCCAGAAGCCGTAGCGCGAGCGCAGTTCGATCAGCGCCGGCAGGTCGGCGATATCGCCGTCCATGGAATAGACGCCCTCGACGATGACGAGGATGCGCCGGAACTCGGCCGAGAGCGTCCGCAGCACGGATTCCAGGTTGTCGGTATCGTTGTGCCGGAAAAGGCGCCGCGTCGCGCCGGATTGCTTTATGCCGGCAAGCGCGCTGTTGTGGATGAACTCGTCATGGATGACGAGATCCTGCGGCCCCATCAGACAGCTGATCGCCGCAACATTGGTCAGGTATCCGCTGACGAAACAGACGGACGCATCGACGCCATAGACCGATGCGAGATCCGCTTCGAGGTCCGTATGCACCGGCCGTTCGCCGGCGACGAGACGACTCGCCGAGGCGGAGATGCCGAACCGGTCGATCGCGGCCTTGGCCTTTTCCACCGTCTGCGGATCGGTATTGGTGGCGAGGTAGTCGTAGGACGCGAAATTGATCAGTTCGCGCCCGCCCATCGAGGTCGTCGCACCGGCGGCCCGGTCGTGGGAGCGGTAGAAGGGATTGGCGACGCCGATCATCTCGCCGGCCATGCGCTGAAGCTGGACACGCTGATATTCCGGCAATTCATCGAAACGAAGCGCCTGGCGGACCGGCGCCGGCGGTTGGCGGTTCAGCCGTGCGGCACGGTTGCGGCCGGAGGCTTCGCTCGTCCGGCGCATCTTGTCCAGCAAGCCGCGCTTTCCCTCGGTGCCGAGCCCCGGGGTTGTTTCGTCATCCGGACCTTTGCTCATCAATGCGCTGCCGCTTTCTGCTGCTTTGAGACGGAATGGCTCTTCACGAGCTTGTCGACAACGCCGTTCTCAGCCGGCGCCGCGTCTTCCGTCTCATCACTATGCGTCGATACGCGCTCGCGCAAGCGCGTGACGACATCGCCGACGGTGGTGTCGTCGCCGACCCCGCTTAAGGGGATATCGAAGCCGGTCTTCTGCTGGAAGCCCATGCCGAGCTCCATTGCCATCAGACTGTCGAGGCCGATCTCTTTCAGGATCTTGTCCGGGGTGATCGTATCCTCGGTGACGCGCAGGATCGCCGCGATCTCGCCGGCGACCAGCGTATGGAGGATCTGCTGCGCCTCCTCCGCTGATTTGCCGCGGATCAGCTCTTCCAGATCGATCGTGTCGCCTTCCGCCGTCGCATTGCTGCTGCCGGCATGGCGCAGCACCGTCTCGAAGATCGCGCTCCGGGAGATCGGCAGCATCCGCACGGCATTCCAATCGACTTCCGCAATCATCGCCGCAGCAGCGCCGATGCTGCCGGTATCGGCAACCATGTAGCGCTCGACCTGTTCCAGTGCTTCGCGCGCCTTCATTGCCGTCTTGCCGATGCGCTTCGACAGCAGCTCGTTGACTTCGCTGTTGCGGGCGAGGAAACCTGTGTCGGCGATCGCGCCGAAACCGACGGCGAGCGCCGGAAGACCGGCGGCACGGCGGGCGCGCGCCAGGCCTTCGAGATAACCGTTGGCGATGACGTAATTCGCCTGGCCGGGATTGCCAATCATCGTGGTGGCCGAGGAGAAGAGCAGGAAGAGTTCCAGCTCGTCCTTCAAGGTCAGGCGGTGGAGGATTTCGGCGCCCTTCACCTTTACGTCGACGACCGGCTTGTTACGTTCGGGCGTCAGGTTGGAGAGCAGCGCGTCGTCGAGCACCATGGCTGCATGAATGATGCCCTTCACCGGACCTTCGCTGCGCAGGAGCTCGAGCAGAACGGCGGTGGCGGTCTCGTCGGTGATGTCGCAGGCATGGACCGTCGCATGGACGCCCTTCTTGTGCCAGACGGCGATTGCCGCATGCGTCGCATCGTCGGCCATGCCGCGGCGCGAGCAAAGCGCGATGCGGCGTACACCCTTGGCGACCAGCCATTCCGCTGCCGAAAGGCCGAAACCGCCAATGCCGCCGGCGACCAGGAAGATGCCGCCTTCGGAGAAGCGCAGCGGCTTGCCAGGGGTGGCCAAAACCTTGTCCTTTCCGGCAACCGGCGGACGGACGACGATCTTGCCGATATGGCCGGAATTCTGCATCAGCCGGAAGGCGCTGCCGATCTCGTCATGGCTGAAGGCGCGGTAGGGAAGCGGCGCCAGCTTGCCCTCGGCAAACAGGCGGCCGATCTCGGTGAAGATCTTCTTCGTCACCGCCGGCAGGCTGACCAGAAGCTGGTCAGCGTCGATGCCGAAATAGCTGATATTGCGGCGGAATGGCCGCAGCCCGATCTTGCGGTCGGAATAATAGTCGCGCTTGCCGAGTTCCAGGAAGCGGCCGAACGGTTTGACCAGTTCGATGCTGCGCTCCATCGCTTCCGAGAACAGCGAATTGAGAACCAGATCGACGCCCTCGCCGTTCGTCACGCCGCGGACGCGTGCGACGAAATCGAGGGAACGGGAATCGAAGATGTGGTCGGCGCCGAGCGCTTCGAGGAAGCGGCGCTTCTCGACGGTTCCGGCTGTCGCAATCACCGTCGCGCCTTTGAGCTTGGCGATCTGCAGCGCGGCGAGACCGACGCCGCCGGCAGCGCCATGAATGAGAATCGTCTCGCCCTTCTCGATATGGCCGAGCTGGACCATCGCATAGTAGGCGGTCAGGAAGGCCACGGGCACTGTGGCGGCGGCTGCAAAATTCAGCCGGTCGGGGAATTTCGTGACGCCGTCGCGGCGAACCCGGACATGGGTCGAAAACGCCGCTGGCGCGATGCCCATGACCCGGTCGCCCGGATAAAGGTCGTTGACATCAGATCCGACCTGGACCACGCGACCGGCAAGCTCCATGCCGATCGTGGCGCCGGCAAAGCCGTCTTCCAGCGCCTCTTCCGGCAGCAGGCCCATCGCCCACATGACGTCGCGGAAATTGAGACCGGTCGCCTCGACCGCGATCACCACCTCGTCCTTGTCCGGCACGGGAAGATCGCAGGCTTCCCAGGCAATGCTGTCGACGCGGCTGCTGACAAGCTGCCGGATCGTCGCCGCCGGAAAATCGGAGACCAGGACGTCGGACGTCGGGAACGGACCGGTGGCGGCGCGGATTTCCCGAAGCCGGCCATCGACGATCGCCCATTCGCGATTGTTCGTGGAAGCGGACAATATGTCCGTCAATGCCGCAGACGTTGCGGGGAGATCGGTTTCGGCATCCAGCAGGTGCACATCGAACAGATCGTATTCGTTCTGCAGCACGCGGGCGAAGGTCCAGAGGCCGGCATTGGCCTCGTCCGTTCGCTCGCCAGCCAGCGGCGATCCGCCGGGCGCCAGGATTGCGAGTTTCGGTCTTGCCGCGAAGATTCCGGCTTCGCGAAGATAGGCAACCAGAGACTCCGCAAGCGAACGGGAGGTCCGCAAGCGGTCCTCAGCCAGCACCGAGACGTCACGCGTGCCCCTGCGTTCAGCCACATAGATCAACCGAAGCGGCTGGTCTTCGAAACGGACAAAGGCTTCGCCAAGCTCTGCCTCGCCGCAATCGGCACCGAGCGTATCGACCTTTACGACGCCAAAGGAAATTGCAGCATCAGCCCGCTCGGCAAGCAGCAGAACCGGGCTTCCAGGCGCAAAGGAGGTGATCTCCTGCGGAGCGACGGCAGCAGAAGCGGTCGCCAGCAGCAACGCCCCTTCCGGATAACCGCGCTCTTCCACATGCGGCCGGACAAAACCGAGATCGCCGATCAGATCCTCAACCTGAGGCGCGGCTCCGAGCTGGCCGATCGGGAATTCCGGGGACTGGCTGTTTTCGAACCAGCCGTCCGACTGGCCGAAGACGAAATCGTTGAATGCCGACGGGGCACGATCGGCAAAGAGAAGAACGGCGCCATTGGCGGCGGCAGAACGGATAGCTGCCCGCACCTCGTCATGGCCCGACAGCAGCTTCTGGCTCTGGGTACCGGCAGCAACCACCAGGTCGGCTGATGGCAGCGCCTTGAGCTTGTCCATTTCCGGCAGCGTCACGTGGACATCGTGTTCGAAAGCAAGTTCGAGGGTGCGGCGGACGCTTTCCCGGGGCTCGGCGATCGTCAACGTCGCGCCGTTTTGCGCGGCGATCGTCGCGAGACGGCGGCTCAGCGCCACCGACGTCGAACCGGCTTTGAGGATATGGCGAACCTCGCCCTTGCGCGCGGCGACGGCTGTTTCGACGGCTTCGACCGTGGCCGACAGGCGGCGGCCGGCAAGCGGCGAATGGACGAGCACGTGGTCGAGCGTCGCTTCGCTGACATTGTCGGCTTTCGCACCCTTCTCACTGTGATCGTGGAGAGATGCCGAAGAGAGGCGCTCCAGCGCATCGCAATAGGCATTGTTGACGAGTACCGCTTCGGCGACGCGGCCCGCATCCTCCCGGTAGACTTCCTGCAAGATCTCGCTGACCGGCGGCAGGGTGAAGTCGCGCGGAACGTGCCACTCGCCATCGTCCGAGGTCGCAATCCCGGCGTCTTCGAGGATGAACAGGCAATTGGTCAGGAACGAACGGAACGGCGTATCACCCGGAAGACGACGGGTCGAGACGATGCCGCGATGATCGGCGACCGTCGCGGCAATCTCATGACAGGCCCGGTAGATGGCCGCGTCGATCAGCAGGGTCGCGTTGTCCGACGGTCGGGACTTGGCGGCCGCGAATATATGCGCAGCATCGAACCCCTGCTCGTCCCGCGAGGACGCGAGCGACGCCGGAACGCTTTCATAGTGGAATGCAACGGATGCCAGTGTGTGATGACGGCGCAGCGAGGTGCGCCGGAAACGGCAATCATCGAAGGCCGCGACACGATTTCCAACCGCGTCGAACATCTGGAAGCGGACCTTGATCGAATATCCGCTGAACCGTTCGATCTCGATCCGTGCCTTGGCGATCGGGCCACCCTTGCCAGACACCCGGATCGAGCCGAAGCGAACGGGGATATAGGGCGCGCCGGCCTCGTTGCCGGAAAGCGCGCCGAAAAGCGCGACCAGGCCATGGAAAGCCGCATCGACGGAAAACGGATTGAGGTTGTATTCGACAAAGGGATGAGCCGGCTTTTCCGCCGGTTTCAGATCCACCTCGATGAAGGTGCGTCCGAAGGACGTGGCTTTGGATAGGAGCTGGAAGCACGGACCGTATTGAAGGCCGAAGCGCTCGGCAGTCTCGTAAGCTTCGTCCGATGTCACCACCGAGCCCTGCGCGCCGGCAGGCCTTGCCATCGGCACGTCGGCTTCGGCTTCGATCGGGCGGCGGCTGCGGGCGACTGCGTGAACCGTCCAATCGTCATGGCTCAGCCGCTCGCGCGAGCGGATCTCGATATAGCCGGTCTCCGGCGACAATAGCGTCGAAAGCTCGACGATACGGTCCTGGCGCAGTTCCAGCGGCCGGACGATTTCGAGGTTGGAGATCTCGACCTCATCGGTGCCGTAATAACGCTGCGCAGCCGTCACAGCGATTTCGATGAAACCGCTGCCCGGCAGGATAGGGCGCGAATCCACCACATGCTCGGCGAGATCGGGGAAAAGCCGCGCGTCGATATGGTTCTTCCAATGAGCCGCATTGGGATCGGCACGCCAGCCGAGCAGCGTGTAGGGAAGTTTGGCATTGCGACCGAACACGTCGATTTCGTCGGTCGTCGACAGGCTCTGCAGATCGATCGGCTCGAACGGCAGACCCGGCAGATCGACGAAAGCGTTGCGCTTGCCGCTGTGGCGCGACAGCAGCGGCGACGCGCCGTGCGCGACCGCGCGGGCAAAAGACTGCGCGACCGGATCCCTGCCCGGCACCGGCGTCTCGCGCTGCAGCGTCGCAGTCACCACGGCCGGGACGGAATTCTGCTTGGCGATATCGCCAACGTAATTCGACAGGATGGGGCGCGGTGATATCTCGATAAACAGATTGCAGCCCATGTCCATCGCCGCCTGCGCAGCGGCCTTGAACATCACCGGTTCGCGGACATTGTGCCACCAATATTCGGCATCCAGTCCCTGGCCGTCCTGAACCGCACCGGTAACCGTCGAAACGAACGTACAGGTGCCGGTTTCGGGCTCTATCTGCGGCAGATCGGCAAGGAAGGCGTCCTTCGCCTTGTCGATGATCGGATGATGAAACGGGTAGTTGATATCGAGGACATGGGCGACGATCTGGGCCTTGCGGGCCGCATCGCGGAATGCCTGAATCTCGTCGGTCGGACCGGAAATCGTTACCGAGTTCGGCGCATTGATCGCCGCCACGCAGATTTCGTCCAGACCGTTCGCTCTCGCAAAGGCAAGCGCGGCCTCTTCGTTCATGACAACGGCGGCCATCTTGCCTTGGCCGGCAAAAAGATCCTGGTAGCGGGAGCGCTTGGCGACGATCGCGACCGCCTCCGCCGCCGTCAGGGCCTTTGCCACATAGGCTGCGGCGATTTCCCCGACCGAATGGCCGAACACCACATCCGGCCGCACGCCGAGAGCGACGAGACAATCCGAGAGGGACGCCTGGACCGCAAAAAGCAGCGGCTGAGCGATCTTGGTATCGCCAAGGCGAAGCGCAAGGTCGGGCGCGACGAGTACATCCGTCAGCTTCTCGCCGAGATGATATTCGAAGAGCGCGCTGAACGACTGGAAACACTGGCGGAAATGCCGGCTCTCCTGATAGGCCTCGACGCCCATGCCCGCCCATTGGGCACCGTTTCCGGAAAACACGAAGGCGATCCTGGCAGCCTGGGCCGGAGCCTCGCCGCGCTCGCCCTGCGAAGCCTCGCCGGCAATATGTGTTTCGATCGCCTTCAGGACACCTTCGCTGTCCTTGGCCTCGACCGCGAACCGATGGCGCAGCGCGTCTCTGTTGGCAGCGGTCGAACCGATGATGCGACGGGCTTCCTGCGGCGCCGAGGCGGACAGCCGGTTCCGGTAATCTTCGAGCAGCCGCGACAGAGCCGCAGCCGTATGGGCGCTTGCAACGAACAGGGCACCCTCGCCCTTCGGCGGATCGACCGGCGTAATCCGCTCGGGATCGCTGATCACCACATGCGCATTGGTGCCGCCGAAACCGAAGGAGTTGATGCCGGCAAAACGCGGCTCCTTGGCAGGAAGCAGCTTGACCGCCGAAGTGGTCACCCGGACATTGAGGCTATCGAAATCGATATCCTCGTTGACCCTTTCGATATGCAGCGATGCGGGCAGGAAATTGTCTTCGAGCGCGATCATCGCCTTCAGCAAGCCGAACAGGCCCGAGGCCGGCTCGGTATGGCCGATATTGGTCTTGATCGAACCGATCGGCACCGGGGCGCGGCGCTTCTTGCCGATCACGGTACCGATCGCCCAGACTTCGGCCGGATCGCCGACGCGCGTGCCAGTGCCGTGCCCCTCGACGAAGGCGAGACGATTCACGTCGATCGCGCCGTCCTCGTAGATCGAGCGCAACAGCGCCGCCTGGGCTTCGCGGGACGGAAGGCTGATGAAATTGGTGCGGCCGGAGGAATTGACCGCGACTGCGTGCAGCCGGGCATGGCTGCGGTCGCCTTCCCGCCGCGCCCGATCGGAGCGGCGCAGAACGATCGCAACACCACCCTCCGAGCGTACGTAGCCATGGCCGTTGGTATCATAGGCCCGGCAGAGCCCTTCCGGCGACAGCATCCGCGCCTGGGCGAACCCCACGAAGGACAGCGGATGCACGAGCAGGTTGATGCCGCCGACGATCGCCGTGTCAATATCGCCCCTTTCAAGGGCTGCGACCGCCTGATCAAGGGCGACCAGCGACGACGAACAGGCCGTATCGATCGTCATACTCGGGCCCTTGAGGCCGAAGACATGCGAGATGCGGTTGGAGACGATCGACAGCGTGTTGCCGGTCATGAAATAGGGGCTGCCGGCGGCCGGATCCTCGGACAGAAGGTTGCCGCTTTCGAGGCTCGATGCGCCGATATAGACCCCGACCCGCTCGCCCGCGAGCTTGCTGACCGGCAGATTGGCATCTTCGAGCGCCTGCCACACCAGGTTGAGCAGAACCCGCTGCTGCGGGTCCATCTGCATCGCTTCGCGCTGCGACAGGCCGAAGACCGCCGGATCGAACGCATAGATATCATCGAGCACGCCAGCGGCGAACGTATAGGTCTTTCCGGGAATGCCCTGTGCGGGATGCCAGAAACGGGCGCTGTCCCAACGATCATCCGGTATCCGAGTGATTGTGCACAATCCCTCGCTCAGAACCCTCTGCAGCTCCCGTACAGAATTTGCGCCTGGGGCAACGCTGGCCCTGCCGATGATCTCGATCGTCATGGTCACTCGGTGTTCGTCACATCTAGTGTGGCAGAGGGGTCAGGCCATCTCGCCAGATAACTTTAACAACACACTTAATAAGGGTTGTCACGAAAAAACCTCGGGATATTCAATCCTGCATATGGATTTCTGGGGGTTGTGAAACGCGAATTAACCATCGGTTGCACCACCATGCAAGTCCGTCCAAAGAGGTGGGAGATCTAATATTCCCGCCACAGGGCAGTCTGAAAAGTTCCCTGACCCTTGGTCAGTTTCCGAGCCGGTCTAGATTATACGCCACACCAGCCCCTTGCGACGCGATGCCGAGGGGCGCACCGATCAGCGTCAGGAACTTTCGCAGGTCGACGCTCATATGACGAGACGCATAAATCACGTCGCGATTTTTGATGGGGAACGTCTGGCCGACAAGCAGGCTGTCCGGGTGGGTCATGTCGAAACTGTAGACGATCGGATAACGACCGACTCTATCCGGCTTCATTCCCTTACTCAGCAACTCGTTGAAGCGCTGCGTGCCGAGCAGACTCATGACGACATCCGGCTCTTCGTACCGGAAAAGGAAGTAACCTTTGGCATCGACAGCAGTGTCGTTGCCGCCTCCTCCGAGCGCCACCGCTTCGAGCAGATTGAGATCGCTGGCGCCGAAGTTGACGCGTCCATTCGTCTTAACCGATCCGAGCAGCGTGAACGTCCGCGGATCGCGAGAGACAAAAATCTGGTCTCCCGGCTGAACGAAGATATTTTCGGACGGGTTATCGATGACCGAGGACAGTAGTGCCACCCCGGTCTTGCGACCACGAACAAGCGTAACATAGGTTTCGTACGGTTGTCCCGTCGGGCCGCCCGCCTTGGCGATCACGTCGGTAATCTTTTCGCCGACAAGGCCAAGCGGAACCTGAGCGGAATTTGCGACGGCGCCGGAAACAGTGACTTTTCGCGACGCGGTGTTTACGCTGCTGACGATAACATCCGGTTCGACGGCCTTGCTCGTCAATGCGGACAGAATGGCCTGGCGGGCTTCTTCGAGTGTCTTTCCCGCAAACCGCACAGCGCCGACGTAAGGGATCGCGGCAGTCCCGTCTGGCTGGACGACGACATCGATATTCGTCTGCTTCGATTCGCTTGTGGAGAACAGCCCATCCGCTCCCGCTTCGAAGATGCTGATCTTCAACTGGTCACCGACACCGATCACCACCCGGCCAACGCCTCCGCCAATTCCGAACCGGCGATTGAGGGCTGTGGCAATATATTCAGACACCAGCTTTGCGGTTCGACTGTCGACATTGACTATATCGAACACGGCCGCATCGATGCGCCCGACCTGCTCGGGAGATTGACCGGCATCAGCCTTGATATCAGCCGTCAATGGTCCTTCGCCGGGTACGGCCTGGCAACCAGCCAAGGCTGCACAGATCATCATCGCGGTCATTCGAACCAAATTCGATACTCCAAAATCAACGCCGGTGTGCGTGCGCGGGAGGTTGCACAAACACCTGTTTGAATCCGACCGACCCTCAAAAGCACACCGGGCCCTGAACAACAAGCCGGATTGCGCGGAGCCCCGGAAAATAAAAATCCTGTGCGCTTTTATGGCCATCGTCCGGCGACAGACTAGTACCAGGACGCGAACCTAAACAAGTTGAGTTAAATGCCTTCTAATCAACGTGGTTAACGGGCCGGCGACGGGCACCGCTCGGGAACGCGAGTGGAAGCAGGAATCACTTTCCTTGCAAGGCCGCTCGATCCGCATAAGCTCCCGCTGCCGCATGGAGATGGAGCGGTTTGAGGTTATCCCGTATTATGTTATCCGCGGGCCGACCGCCCGACGATCCTCGATCGGAAATGGAGCCCATGCCGGAAGAGGGTAAGGCAGACATACTGACACCAGCCGATCGGCGCCGCAGGCAGCGTTCGGCCGTTCTCGTGTTCGGCCTCTTCCTTGCCGTCGTGCTGGCGGTACTCGCGACCACCGTGCTCGCCGTCAACAATGGCAGCAACTACAAGCGGCTCGTCCGGCAATTCGCCCTGGAGCAATACCTTCTCCCCGCCCCGCCGGCGCCGCCCCTGCGAATCGGCCGGCAGAGAGCGTTGCCCCCGGTCGAGCATTATCCGCCCTGGCTCCTCAATGCAGGCCTCGAACGGATGGCGGTGTTCGAGAAGACCTCGGCACTTTCCGCCGAGGAACGCTGCGAGCTGTTGCGGGACGACAGGGGCACGGCGCCCACCTTCACCCGTTCGGGCAACGATTGGGAATGTCTGTTCTTCGAGACGTTCGGGAATGCTGCGCCGGAACCGGCTGCACTGTTCATCCAGGCCCGCGGCGTCGAGCCCGACATCGTCAACAGCTTTCGCATCAAGGTCAGCCTGACGGATCTGACCATGGAGCTTGCCGTGCTCAGCGAGGCGATCGGCGCCACCGAGCGGTTCGGCCTGCCGATGACGCCGGAGACGCGCAGCTACCTGATCGAGAAACTGGCGGGACGCACCGAGTTCAGCTCGATCGTCGAAAACTACCGGATGACGTTCAGCCGGGAGATCACCGACGCGCGACGCTACAATCTGCTGATCCTGCCGCGTCGGCAGACGGCGAGCTGCGGCGAGCACCCATCGCCCCCGCCGGACAGGTGGACGACGCCGATCTATCACATGCCTGTCGGCTGCCTGGCGCTGCGCAACGCTATTCCCGGGCAATCCGCCTCTTAGGCTCTTTCCAACTGGACGAGGTCGAGCCCGTCGCCCAGCTCGCGGCGTGCGGTCTCGACCAGGCTCATCTGGTGGGTGAAGAGCACCGTCTGGAATTTTTCGCCAGCCGCCGCCAGAGTACGGATGCCGGCGGCGGTCCGCTCGTCGTCGAAGGTCTGGAAAATGTCGTCGAGGATCAGCGGTGCCGGCTCGTTGCGGCTGCAATAATCCTCCAGGAAGGCGAGGCGCAGCGCCATGTAGAGCTGGTCGCCGGTGCCCTCGCTCAATCCATCAAGCCGCACCTGCTCGCCGGTTTTGCGCTCGACCGCGAGCTGCAGCTCATCCTTCTCGTCATAGATCTGGACGAGGCGCGAAAAGCGGCCGCCAGTGAGATCGGCAAAGACCTGCCCTGCCCGCTGCATGACCGGATCGGCCTGGCGTTCGCGATAGGCTTCCATAGAGTTGGCCAGAAGGCCGGCCGCGAGTTTCAGTACCACCCAGCGCCGCGCGAGATCCTTTGCCTCCGTCTCGGCTGCGAACTTCTGGAAGACCGCGCGTTCGGCGCCGATGCCGGTTTCGAGCTCGCGGCGGCGGCGTTCGCTGTCGGCCCCCGCGATACCGAGCGCCTTCATCCGCTCGACCTGGCGGGCATCCTCGGCATCCAGCCTCTCGATTTCCAATCCCGCGGCGATCCTGTCAAAACCAGCGAGTGCGGCGCGCGCCTCGTCCTCGCTTGCACCGTCTGCCTGTTCCGCAAAGCGGGTACGGCATTGTGCCAGGCTCGCTTCCAACCGGTTATGCTCGTGAAGATCACGAAGAAGGCCAGCGGCTTCCTCGATTTCCGTGGATGCGGCAGAGGCAAGGCTGCGCAGGTCCGCCAAAAGCGCCTCAGCCTCTGCCGAATGGCGGGCGACCGCGAGTTCCGCGCGCTCCAGCGCCGTGGAGAGCGTTGCCTGCTGGTTCGCGGCGGTCCTGGCGCCCATGGCGCGGTCGTTGAGCATGCCCGCTGCGACATCGGCCGGCAGCAAAGCAAGATCCGGCGACACTTCGGCGGCGATCCTGCGCACCTCCGTTTCGAAATCCTCCATGTCCCGCGTCATGCCGCGCACGCGCCGGTCGCGGTTTTCCCGCTCGGAAAGCAGATCCGGGACGGTGCGCCAGATATCCAGCGCCGCCAGAGCCATATCGACGGTCGCGTCTTCCGGAAGACCCGCCAGGACTGCCGCATTGGAAAACGTGGAACGCCAGAGTTCGATATCACGGCGGAGGACCGTCTCGCGCTCCTCCAGTTTTTCCAAGGCTTCTTCGGCGGAGTGACGCTTGCCTTCCAGCGACCGGCTTTCGGTCCAGCGCTCGTTGAGTTCGCCGATCCGGCGTTCGAGCCCGCGGGCGAGAGCGGGCGGCGGAAGAGCCGCCGCGGCCAGACCGACCGCATCGGCCAGCGCCAGCAGGGCCGGCTTGAGTTTCTCTTGCCTGAGGCGCAGCGTCTCCAGCTCATCGCGCGCCTCGTTCAATGCGCCCGACAGCAGCGAAAGCCCATCGACGGCACGTCGCCAGTCGATCATCCGCTCCGGCGTTGACGGCGCGACGGGTGCGGCATGGAAAAGATCTTCGAATTCGGTGACCGCGTCGGCGGCGGCAATGCCGCTTTCCTTGGCAGTGATCTCGGCAGCGCCGATCGCCTGTTGCAGTTCGCGCTGTCGCAGGGTGAGCTGGGCATGGCGCGACACACGCTCGGCATCGGCGAGCGCCGCATCGGCCAGCCGGTCGGTTTCCCCAACCGCGATCTTCAACTCGCTGAGTTTATCGGCCGATGGCGTTGTCCCGAGCGCATCGATCTTCTCGTCTCGGCCGGCTCTTGCCGCTGCGATATCCTCGCGGGAGACGATCCTCCCCTGTCCTTCCAGGGCCGCAAGCTGGCTGGTGATCGCCTTGGCTTCGTCCCTGAAGCCGGCGAGCTTCTGGGCCGCCTGCACGCTTTCCGTCTTCGCTGCCTCGATCAGCCGGCGATGATGGGTAAGCGTCGCGATATCCGGCAGCGGCACCGAAAGAAGGCGTGGGATATCCTTGACTGGCGGGTCGAGGCGAGCGGCAGCTACGGCGAGGTCACTTTCCGCCCGGGCGACGCGCACCTGCAGGGTTTCGATGCTGGAGAGTTCGTTGATCTCGGGGCGCAGTGCCGCAAGCTGCTCCGCCCAAGGTTTCGGGTCGATCAGGCGGCCGTCACGACCCTGGTCTCCAAGCCGCCGCACAACATCCTGGGCGTCCTCGATCTGCTGGCGCAGCTGTTTTAGGCCTCGATCGAGCTCGGTGCCTTCCTCGACCAATTTGCGGAGGCGCACGAGATCGGCATCGGCCGGCTGGGCGCGCTGAAGCTCTTCGAATTTGCCAAAGCCGAGCCGGCGGGCCGACTGGGCGATACGCTGGTCGAAATCGTCGACCTCGCCGCGCACCCGGGCGATGTCTTCCCGCGCATTGACGTAAGCACCCTTATCAGCATGAGCAGCAACAATTCTGGGCGCAGCGGCGATCAACGCTTCGTCAACATGCACGGCAGAGATCTCATCGCGCAGACGCAATGCCTCGGCGTCCGCGGCCTTAAGCGCCTCGGCGTTCTTGCGCTCAGCGTCCAGAGCTGCGGCAAGCCGGTCCTCGAAGCCGGCCGGCAGCGGAGCCAATGCCTCGTATTGCGTCAGGGCTTCCCGCTCGCGGTCGATCTCCCGCAGCACCGGTTCCAGCCGCATCAATGTCCTCAAGCGATCAAGGGCGCGCTTGGTCTCCTGCCGTTCGGCCTGCACGGCGGCGAGGTCCGCGTCGAGCTCCCCCTGTTCGGCGAGCAGCTTCTTCCAGTCACCGGATTTCAGCTCGTTGTCGCGTTCAGCCTTGCGGGCTTCGTCGTGGCTGTCGAGCACCTGATAGAACAGCCGGTCCTTGGAGCGGCGCGGCGCATAGATGCCGTCGGCCTCCGCATCGAACGACTTGCGCAGGTCAGAAAGCCCGGTCAGGCCGGAAGCGGCGGAAAACAGCAGGCTGCCAATCTCGCCGCCGCTTTTCAGCATCGTCTCGCCACCGGCCCTGAGCGATGCGGAATCCAGCCCGAAGGCGCGTTCGAACACATCGCGGGACAGGGTGCCGAGGAACGGCGCCAGGGCATCCTCGGGCAAGGCCTCTTCCGACTCGCTGGCGGAAAGCAGCGTATTCTTGCGGCCGCGGCGACGGCGGAATTCGAGCGTCTGCCCGTCGCGCGTCGTGATCGCAGCGCCGACGCGCAACGCAGTCGCATCATGCAGGAAACTGTATTCGGCGGCATTCGGGAAACCGAACAGCAGATCGGAGATCGCCGACAGCGCCGAGGATTTCCCGGCCTCATTCGGTCCGTAGATCACATGCAATCGGGCATCAGGCCGGAAGATGAGCATCCGGTCGGTCAGCGCGCCATAGCGCAGAATGTCGAGGCGATTGAAACGCATGGATCAGCCAGCCCTCGCCGCACGCGAGAGCAGGAGATCGCGGGCCTCCGCCAGCAGCGCTTCGGCATCGTCACCGAGCGCCAGTTCGCCTGTACCGATGCCACCCGGCAGGCGCGCGGTGATCTCGGCGATCTTGGCGTTGGCATCAGCGAGTAGTTCGGCGGGAAAGCCGTCCACCGGGATGAGGCTTTCGAGGCCGAGCATATCGGCCGCGACGCTTGTCCCGTTGGTTGACGGCTCAAGCCGCACTTCCAGCTTTTCCAGCCAGATATCCTCGTGGGAACGATGGCAGGCGGCCTGTACCTCGTCGCGAAAGTCCTCGGCGCGGGCCATGACTTCGTTGCGGAAGTGGCTTTTGCCGGTGATGCGGATGCGTAGCGCCAGCGGCCGGGCTTCCATTCGCTCAACGACGTTTTCGAGGGCGCTCTCGATACGGCGCAGGATCGCCGGAATGTTGTCGTCCGGTTCGACCGCGACGGCGAGTTCGGCGAAACGGGCGCTGTCGGTGATGACCCGCTCATGGGTGATGCGGCCGTCCTCGACCGTCACAAGGACCGCGCCCTTCGCCCCCTGCTCGCGGATCGAGCGACCCTGGAGGTTGCCGGGGAAGACGACCAGCGGGTCCTCGGCGACGATCTCGAAATCATGCACGTGGCCGAGTGCCCAGTAGTCATAACCGCGCGAGCGCAGATCCTCGACCGAGCACGGCGCATAGGGCGCATGCGGTTCGCGGCCGGTGAGCGAGGTGTGCAACACGCCGATATTGAACCAGCCGGTTTCCGGCTTCGGATAGGCGAGTGCCAGGTTCTCGCTCGCGGAGCGTTCGGCAAAACCCTGGCCGTGCAGCGCCACCTTCAGGTGATCGAGCTTGAAACTGCCCGGCTTGTTGACCGGGAATTCGCTGACATTCTTCGGCAGGGTGATCGTTTTAGTGATGACGCTTTCGGCGTCGTGATTGCCCTTCAGCAGGAAGACCGGAATGCCGGCGCGTTCCAGCCGCGCCACTTCGCGGTTGAAGAACAGGCCGATCTTGTTGTCCTTCCAGTCACCGTCATAGACGTCGCCGGCGACGATGAAGAAATCCACCCTGCGCTCGACCGCCTCGTCGACCAGGCCTGAAAACGCCCTGCGGCTTGCCTCGATGAACAGTTCGGCAATCGCGGCATCCTTCAGCGCCAGCCCCTGGAAGGGACTGCCGAGATGCAGGTCGGCGGCGTGAATGAATCGGAAGGAGGTCATCGAATCGCTTGTTTCGGTTGCCGGAGCAGATCAGGTGTTTTAGGCAAATGCCGGGCACGAAGAAAGCTCGGGGTTCCGCAGCCTGTGGATAGCCCAATCAAACTCGGAGGACACCATGAGAAACCATGCGTTCGGACGCACATCCTTCACCGTCAGCGAGATCGGTTTCGGCGCCTGGCAGATCGGCGGCTCCTGGGGTGACGTCAGCGAAGCGGATGGACGCAAAGCGCTGGAAGCGGCGCTCGATGCCGGCGTCACCTTCATCGATACCGCCGACGTCTACGGCGACGGCCGCTCGGAAAAGATCATTGCCGGCGTCCTGAAGTCGCGCGGCGGCAATCGTCCGATGGTGGCGACCAAGGCCGGGAGGCGCTTGAGCCCGCATGTCACTGAGGGCTATACCGAGGCCAATCTCGAAGGCTTCATCGACCGCAGCCTGAAGAATCTCGGGCTCGACAGCCTCGACCTCGTGCAACTCCACTGCCCGCCGACCGAAGTCCTCTACCGTCCGGAAGTTTTTGGCGCGCTCGACGATTTGCGTCGTGCCGGCAAGATCAAGAATTACGGGGTCAGCGTCGAGAAGGTCGAAGAGGCGCTGAAGGCGATCGAATATCCCGACGTCACCAGCATCCAGATCATCTACAACATCTTTCGCCAGCGCCCGGCGGACCTGTTCTTCAAGGAGGCCAAACGCAAGAACGTCGCGGTCATCGTCCGCGTGCCGCTGGCGAGCGGTCTGCTCTCCGGCAAGATTTCCCGCGATACGGCCTTTGCCAAGGACGACCACCGCAACTTCAACCGCCACGGCGATGCCTTCGATGTCGGCGAGACCTTTGCCGGCGTGCCGTTCGAAGTCGGCCTTGAGGCGGTCGAGGAAGTCCGCAAGCTGGTGCCGACGGGCGCTTCGATGGCGGCTTTCGCGCTGAAATGGATCCTGATGAACGAGGCCGTCACCGTCGTCATCCCCGGCGCCCGCAACGAGGCACAGGCCAAGGGTAATGCGGCGGCAGCCGAGCTTGCCGCCCTTTCTGCCGACGTGATGACTGCGACAAAGGAAATCTATGCGCGGCTGGTCGCCCCGCATGTGCATCAGCGCTGGTAGCGGGTGGAATTGCTATCCTGCATCGGCGGGAAGCCCCTCATCCGGCTGCCGCCACCTTCTCCCCGTAGAAACGGGGAGAAGGAATTTGTGGCACCGCCGCGCTCCGTCCTCCTTCTCCCCGCGTGCGGGGAGAAGGTCCCGGCAGGGGGAGGAGGGGCCATCGTCTTTTTTTCTACTGCCCGATCGTAAACCGGTAGATCGTCCCGCCATCTGAATTGATGCGCTCTACGTCCCCTCCTCCGGCGGCGTCGATCACCCGAGGCCAGAAGGCCTGAGCCGGTGTGTTCAACGCCGTGATGCTCAATTCCCACAGGCCGGGACGGGCGTGCAGGACAGCCTTCGCGGCGTCCCGGCCAGCGCCAAGCCCCCGCGCGCCCGGGACGATATAGAATTCGGCGATCGCGAAATCCGTGCCTCGGCCGGATGGTGACCAGGTATTGACGAAGGCGAAGCCGATACATTCGCCGCCCCGTCGAACGAGATAGGGCCAGCGGCTTTCAGGTTCCTGCCAATAGGCCTCGAAATACGGGTCGTCAGCGCCGGAGCCGCCATATCGTTCGAACTCGGCGAGACATTCGGAGAGAAGACCCTTCAGCAGAGGTTTGTGCGCCGCAGACGCCAGTTCGATGCAAATACCCATCACATCTCCTTACAGAAAAAGGCCGGGCAAAACCCGGCCTTTTCCGTTTCAGCCTTGAAGGGGCTCAGTTCGTGCCCTTCAGGTCAACCGGGAAGAACAGGGTTTCGCCGGAGCTGTCGTCCACGCCGTCGTTGTCGGTGACGGCGAAGGCCTTGCCGGACTTGTCGAAGGTGAAGCCTTCGAGCTTGTCGGCGATATAGCCGTTCGATGCGGTCTTCAGGTCGACCATGAAGTCATGGGCTTCCTGCTTCTTGACCACCGGCAGTTCAGTGCCGATCTTGCCCGGCTTCAGGTCGGCGATCGCCACCCGATAGAGCTTCTTCAGCTTGGCGGCATCGCCGAGCAGGTTGTCACGCTCGACGATATAGACGTGATCGCCATGAGCGGTGATTTCCGAAAGGCCGACCCATCCGGCTTCGGTCTTGTCGAGCGGGTAGCGCACGGCGCCCCATTCCTTGGACTTCGGCTTGTAGGAGACGAGCTTGACGGTACCCTTCGGGTCGTCCTTCCACTCGCGCTGCATCGCCATCCACAGCACCATGTCGTCGCCTGACCCAACGGTCGTCACGCCTTCGAAACCGTAGCGGGTCTCACTGGCAAGCAGGTCTGCGGGCAGGCCGATCTCGGCCTTGATCTCGCCCTTGGCGTTGACGTTGTAGAGGCCATGGCCGGTCAGCTTGGCGGAATCGCCTTCCGACGCGAGCCAGAAACCGCCCTTGCCGTCGAGGGCGATGCCTTCGATGTCGAGCTTCTGGGCGGGCTGGCCATCACGGGTGATGCGGACCACGCCGGTGATCTCGGCCGGCTTCCTGGTGGTATCGATGGTGAAGATCGACGGCTGCATGCTGTAGACCGAGTCGCTGACGGCATAGAGGATGCCGTCCTTCTGGGCGTCGCCGACCAGGCCGGAGAGCGCGCCCCAGCCGAGCACGTTGCCGTCCAGATCCTTCGAGACGAGCCTCGGATAGTTGGCAACGCCTTCTTCGAGCGCATAGATCATCACGTGCGAACGGGCGCCGCCGTCCTTGCCGAGATCGACTTCGTTGGCGGTCGCAAACAGGTTGCGGCCCGGAATGGCGACGGCACCTTCCGGCGAAATGCCCGAAGGCAGGATCTGCATGAGCTGCGGCTCGGCGCCGGTGTCCTTGTAGACGGCGACGATCGAGGCGCGTTCGGCGAGCAGGAAGAAATACTTCTGGCCGTTGAAGGTCGCAGCCTCCATGCCCTCGACTTCGATGCCCTTCGAGCGCGCGCGCTTTTCCGGGAAATGGCCGAGGCGGGCAACCGCGCGCTCCAGCGAGGCGCCGGATTCGTAAAGGACCTTGCCGGTGCGGTCGAAGATGGTGAAGCCGCGCGAACCGCCCTTCCAGTCACCTTCGTTGGCGACGACGAGGCGGTTGTTGTCGAGCCACTTGATGGCATCCGGCTCGCGCAGCACGCCCGAGGCCTTGCCGGTGAACGACAGCTGGCCGTCGGTCTTGTTGTCGATGCCTTCGAGATCGGCCTTGCCGGCGGAGAAGTGGCCGGTGACCTGGCCGGTCTTGCCGTCGATGATGACGATCTCGTTGTTTTCCTGCATCGTCAGGGCAATTTCGCCATTGTCGTTGATGGCAACGAATTCGGGCTCCGGATCTTCCGGCGCGACACCGGCAAGGCCGGTCAGCGTGACGTGCTTGATCGAGGCGCAGTCGGCGATACCGTCCTTCAGCGAGACGATGACGAGGTCGCCGGCCGGCATCTGCGGGATGGCACCGTCATTGACCTCTTCATCGCGCTCGTTCTCGATGGCGATCGCGGCAAAGGTCTTGTCCTTCGAGACGGCGATCGAGTCCGGCTGGCCGCCGAGATCGCAGGTCAGGTCGATCTTCTTGGTCGCGATGTCGACGACGGCGAGCATGCCGGTCGGCTTCTGCTTGCTTTCGCCCGTGTTGACGGCGGCGAGAACCTTCTTGCCGACAGCCGCGACCGAGGTCGGCTCACCCTTGAAGGTGAGCGCGCCGAGCGCCTTCGGAGCCTTCGGATCGGTGATGTCGATGAAGCCGATCGCACCGAGCGGGCTGTCGGAATAGATGAGCGTCATGCCGTCTTCGCTGGCGGTGACGATTTCGGCCGAGCTGGTGCTCAGCTTGTCCTTGTCGGCGGGAAGATTGCCGGCAACGGGAAAGGAAGCAATGCGGTTGAAAACCTGTTCGGCGCTTGCCGGCACGGCGACCGAGGCAAGAAGCGCTGCGGTCAGCGCGGCACGAAGTGAAAACGTCATGGGAAGCCCTCCTGTCCATGAAACTACAGGTGGCTTTTGGGCCACGGTCATGACAGGCGGATGACAGTTTTCGCATCCACGGTTGCGGCCGGCAGGGATCGGCTATTCGTAAAAAAGGCCCGGGAAACCCGGGCCTTCTTAAACACGAGACTGTAACAGGATGCCCGAAGGCAGCGTGTTAGCTGTTGACTGCGTCCTTCAGGCCCTTACCGGCCGAGAACTTCGGCACATTACGTGCCGGGATGTCGACTTCGGCGCCGGTCGAGGGATTACGACCCTTGGACGCTTCGCGACGGGAAACGGAGAAGCTGCCGAAACCGGCAAGACGGATATCGCCGCCCTTCTTCAGTTCAGCCTGTACGGTCTCAAAAACGGCGTCTACAGCGGATGCGGCATCAGCCTTGGAGAGGCCGGCCTTCTCGGCCACTGCGGATACCAACTCATTCTTATTCATGTTTCCACCCCTTTCAAACGGTTTTGGAACGACTCATGTAATCGGGGCAAACAATAGTCAGGCGCCTGCCCGTGGCAACCCAAAAGCTCCGCAATCGCCTGAAAAACAAGGGGTAAGCGTTATTTTTCACAAAAAAAGCCGGCTTTGTGCCGGCTTTTTTCATTGCTGGTGCCAATTTGGCATAACCAAAAGGCTATCGATCAGTGCGCTATGGTCACGCCTGCGTCGTCCACACCTTCGACCGTGGCGATCAGAGGCGTCTCCACCGTGCCGTCCCATTCGATCGCTTCCGGCTGACGGACGAGCGCGTGACGGATCACCTCGCCCATGCGGGAAACCGGAATGATCTCCATGTTGTTCTTCACGTTGTCCGGAATCTCGGCCAGATCCTTGGCGTTTTCCTCCGGGATCAGAACAGTCTTGATGTTGCCGCGAAGCGCAGCAAGCAGCTTCTCCTTGAGGCCGCCGATCGGCAGCACGCGGCCGCGAAGGGTGATCTCGCCCGTCATCGCCACGTCCTTGCGGACCGGGATGCCGGTCATGATCGAAACGATCGCCGTTGCCATGCCGACGCCGGCCGACGGACCGTCCTTCGGGGTTGCCCCTTCCGGCACGTGGACGTGGATGTCCGACTTGTCGAAGCGCGGCGGTTCGATGCCGAAATCGATCGCACGCGAACGGACATAGGAGGCCGCCGCGGAGATGGATTCCTTCATGACTTCCTTGAGGTTGCCGGTGACCGTCATGCGGCCCTTGCCCGGCATCATCACACCTTCGATCGTCAGCAGCTCGCCGCCGACTTCCGTCCAGGCAAGACCGGTGACGACGCCGACCTGATCCTCGCCCTCGGCTTCGCCGTGGCGGAACCTAGGTACGCCGAGGTAATCGGAGATGTTGGCCGCGGTGATCGCAACCGACTTCGTCTTGCCCTTGATGATCTCGGTGACCGCCTTGCGGGCGAGCTTCATCAGCTCACGCTCGTAGCTACGAACGCCGGCTTCGCGCGTGTACTGCTGGCTGATCGCCATCAGGGCATCGTCGGTGACCGAGAATTCGTTCGGCTGCAGGGCATGTTCCTTGATCGCCTTCGGCAGAAGGTGACGCTTGGCGATCTCGCGCTTCTCATCCTCGGTGTAACCGGCGATGCGGATGATTTCCATGCGGTCCATCAGCGGCGCCGGGATGTTCAGCGTGTTCGCCGTGGTGATGAACATCACGTCGGACAGATCGTATTCGACTTCCAGGTAGTGGTCCATGAAGGTCGAGTTCTGCGCCGGATCCAGCACTTCGAGCAGAGCCGAAGACGGGTCGCCGCGGAAATCCATGCCCATCTTGTCGATTTCGTCGAGCAGGAAGAGCGGGTTGGACTTCTTGGCCTTCTTCATCGACTGGATGACCTTGCCGGGCATCGAGCCGATATAGGTGCGGCGGTGACCGCGGATTTCGGCTTCGTCACGGACGCCGCCGAGAGCCATGCGCACGTATTCACGGCCGGTCGCCTTGGCGATCGACTGGGCGAGCGAGGTCTTGCCGACGCCCGGAGGGCCGACAAGGCACAGGATCGGACCCTTGAGCTTGGTCGCGCGGGCCTGCACGGCGAGATATTCGACGATGCGTTCCTTGACCTTGTCGAGGCCGAAGTGGTCGGCTTCGAGGATCTTTTCGGCATTGTTGAGGTCGGCCTTGATCTTCGACTTCTTGCCCCACGGAATGCCGAGCAGCCAGTCGAGATAGTTGCGCACGACGGTGGCTTCCGCCGACATCGGGCTCATCTGCTTGAGCTTCTTCAGCTCGGCATCGGCCTTTTCCTTGGCTTCCTTGGAGAGCTTGGTCTTGGAGATGCGCTCTTCCAGTTCGGCCATCTCGTCACGGCCTTCCTCGCCGTCGCCGAGCTCCTTCTGGATCGCCTTCATCTGTTCGTTGAGGTAGTATTCGCGCTGGGTCTTCTCCATCTGGCGCTTGACGCGCGAGCGGATGCGCTTCTCGACCTGCAGAACCGAAATCTCGCCTTCCATGAAGCCGAGCGCCTTTTCGAGGCGCAGCTTGACGGAAACCGTTTCCAGCATTTCCTGCTTTTCGGTGATCTTGATCGACAGATGCGACGCGACCGTATCGGCCAGCTTCGAATAGTCTTCGATCTGGCTTGCGGCGCCCACCACTTCCGGGGAGATCTTCTTGTTGAGCTTCACGTAGTTTTCGAATTCGGAAACCACGGAGCGCGACAGGGCTTCGACCTCGACCGCATCTTCGTCGGGTTCGGCAAGCACGCTGGCCGTCGCTTCGTAGAACTCTTCGCGGTCGGTATAGCCGTTGATCTTGGCGCGCGAGCGGCCTTCCACCAGGACCTTGACGGTGCCGTCGGGAAGCTTCAGGAGCTGCAGCACGTTGGCGACGGTGCCGACCTTGTAGATTGCCGAGGGTTCGGGATCATCGTCGCCGGCATTGATCTGGGTGACCAGCATGATCTGCTTGTCGGAACCCATGACCTCTTCAAGCGCGCGAATCGACTTTTCCCGGCCGACGAACAAAGGCACGATCATGTGGGGGAAAACCACGATGTCGCGCAGCGGCAGCACCGGATAGGTTTCGCCGCCAGGCGCCGCAGACGTTGAATTCGTCATTTCATTTCCTTTCCATCGTCCCGTTTCCGGGATACGTCCCGGGCAAATCACCCGGGCACTTCACTCTCGCCCAAAGTGGAGTTTTTGAAATTTGATTTCAAGCCTTGCAAGGCCGCCGTCGCCTCGGATTGTGACAGGGGTATTACAAAGCGTGCGCACACAACGCCACGCGGAATGCCAAAGAACACGGGACGCGATCACCGGTACTGCCAACCTGTTGTCACAGACTGGCGAAGCAGCCGAAGTGCCAATGATCTTCCCGCACCGTCTCTAATGCAAGACGAATATGGTGTAATTCTTCGCGAGGCAAAAATGGTGGAAAAAACAAAAAAAGCAACCCTGTCCGCCGACATAAAAAAGAGGCCCTTTCGGGCCTCTTCAGGGTGCCGGACGGGACGGCCGGATCAGGCCGAAACGTTCGCTTTTTCGTCCTGCCGGTCGGCATAGATGTAGAGCGGCCGGGCGTTTCCACGCACGACATCGTCCGAAATCACCACTTCGCGCACGCCTTCGAGCGTCGGCAGTTCGAACATGGTGTCGAGAAGGATCTTCTCCATGATCGAGCGCAGGCCGCGGGCGCCGGTCTTGCGGGTGATGGCCCGCTTGGCGATCTCGCGCAGAGCATCCTCGTGGAAGGTCAGATCGACATCCTCCATCTCGAACAGGCGCTGGTACTGCTTGATCAGCGCGTTCTTCGGCTCGGACAGGATCTGGATCAGCGCGTCTTCGTCGAGGTCTTCTAGCGTCGCCAGAACCGGCAGACGGCCGATGAATTCCGGGATGAGGCCGAACTTCACCAGATCTTCCGGCTCCAGTTCGCGCAAGACTTCGCCGACGCGACGGTCTTCCGCAGACTTGACGGAGGCGCCGAAGCCGATCGAGGTCTTTTCGCCGCGGGCCGAGATGATCTTGTCGAGACCCGCAAAGGCGCCGCCGCAGATGAACAGGATGTTCGTCGTGTCGACCTGCAGGAATTCCTGCTGCGGATGCTTGCGGCCGCCCTGCGGCGGGACCGAGGCAACCGTGCCTTCCATGATCTTCAGAAGCGCCTGCTGCACGCCCTCGCCCGACACGTCTCGGGTGATCGACGGGTTGTCGGACTTGCGGGAAATCTTGTCGACTTCGTCGATATAGACGATGCCGCGCTGGGCGCGTTCGACGTTGTAATCCGCAGCCTGCAGAAGCTTCAGGATGATGTTTTCGACGTCCTCGCCGACATAGCCGGCTTCGGTCAACGTCGTGGCATCGGCCATCGTGAAGGGAACGTCGATGATCCGGGCCAGCGTCTGGGCAAGATAGGTCTTGCCGCAACCGGTCGGGCCGACGAGCATGATGTTCGACTTCGCAAGCTCCACGTCGCCGCCCTTGGAGGCGTGCGCCAGGCGCTTGTAATGGTTATGCACCGCGACAGACAGGATGCGCTTGGCCTGCTTCTGGCCGATGACATATTCGTCGAGGACCTTGATGATGTCCTGAGGCGTGGGCACGCCGTCGCGGGACTTGACCATCGAGGTCTTGTTCTCTTCGCGGATGATGTCCATGCACAGTTCGACGCATTCATCGCAGATGAATACGGTCGGCCCGGCAATCAGCTTCCGGACTTCGTGCTGGCTCTTTCCGCAGAAAGAGCAATACAGGGTATTCTTGGAGTCGCCGCCGTTGCTGCCGCTGACTTTGCTCATATCACTTTCCTTCCAGCACTCCGCACTCTCGTCAAAACGGGCGCGGTCCACTCTACCGCTTGCCGGCGCGCGCCCCGACGGGCCTTGCGCGCCTGCCTTGCCTTAAGGGTACTCTACCGATCCTGCGCATACCATGCGGGATCAGCGGCAACGAAACCCCTAAGAGACGAATGCTATGTCATAAAAGTTCAACACAGCATTAATAAGTACTAATAGCGCTTTCCGTGCGACTTGAAACCCCTTTTTCCTCACATCGGGGTGAGTTGCATGGGTCACGCCATCAGACTCAGTCTCCGGAGCCACCTTCCATTTCCTGACGCGATGTCAGGATCTTGTCGATGACACCCCAATCCTGGGCTTCGTCGGCCGTCATGAAGTGGTCGCGATCGAGGGTCTTTTCGACTTCCTCCAACGTGCGGCCCGTATGCTTCACGTAGACCTCGTTAAGACGCCTTTTCATCTTCAATATGTCACGGGCATGGCGTTCGATGTCGGACGCCTGGCCCTGGAAGCCGCCGGACGGCTGGTGCACCATGATGCGCGAGTTCGGGGTTGCAAAGCGCATCCCCTTCTCGCCGGCGCATAAGAGCAGCGAGCCCATGGAGGCAGCCTGGCCGATGCAGAGCGTCGAAACCGCCGGCTTGATGAACTGCATCGTATCGTAGATCGCCATGCCGGCTGTCACGACGCCGCCGGGCGAATTGATGTAGAGGGCGATTTCCTTCTTGGGATTTTCCGCTTCCAGGAAGAGAAGCTGGGCGCAGATCAGCGACGCCATATAGTCTTCGACGGGACCCGTCAGGAAGATGATGCGCTCCTTCAGAAGACGCGAATAGATGTCGTAGGAGCGCTCACCGCGATTGGTCTGTTCGACGACCATCGGCACCAAGGCCATTGCGGTATCAACTGGATTTCTCATGTCCGTCCTTTGTCAAGCTTCTCTTGATCCCTGGCCGAAGGCAAAAAGGCGCTCCGGAATCAAATGGAATGGGTCATCCCTACATAGAGTGTCAACGCCCGGTACTTCAAGACGGAGCATCCGATATCCTTAATTGCCCGGGGATGCGCGAGGCTGACCGCTATTACGATTCTTGCCCGGCCACAGCCGGCAAAGGGGCCCGTTCGCCCGATGGCACAGGTTTTTGCGCGATCAGGGTAAAGCAGGCATGAACATTGTCTCGAAAATCCCGCCGACACCAGTCCGAGGGCCGGACTTTCCGCGATCCGTGCAACGTCGTCTTAAAGACTGCATGTCATTCTAGATGCCATTCTGGGGGCGCTCGACGTTAAGTATTGGAGTTTCGGGTGGATATTTTAACGGGCCTGATGATCTGGGCGGCGGAGGCTTTGACGCTCGCCGTCCTTCTGTGCTCGCGCTGGTATTACGAGCGGGACCGTTTCTACTTGAGCTGGGGTAGCGGTTTTGCGCTGCACGGGATCGGCGTCGTGCTGGTCGCGCTGCGCGGAGATATCCCCGATTTCGTCTCCATCCAGATCGCCAATACGCTGGTGCTCGCCGGCGTCGGCCTGTGGATCGCCGGCCTCCTGCAGTTCGACCGGAAGCCTGTGGAAGCCTACATCGCCATCCCGGCACTTCTTTGGGTGGCGGGCATGTTCCTTTATCCGATACGCGAGAACTTCGCCCACCGGGTGGCCCTTCACAACGGCGCGACCATGGTCGGCCATGCGATCATGATCTATATCCTCCTCAGCAACGACGGCGCGTCGAAGATAACGCGGCGGGTGCTGGCGGCATTCATTGCCATACAATTCTGCGCGAACGGCGTGGTCGCAGTTCTGGTGGTCGCCGGCGAGGCGAAATCCATTGGCGTGTCGCCGCACTCCGCCTGGCTGCTCTTCCCGGCGGCAATCTGTTTCGTCGCCAGCATCATGACCGGCGCAAAGCTGCTGACCGAGCGTTCGGAAGAGAAGCTCAAGGCACTTGCCGTCACCGACCCGCTAACCAGCGTTCTCAACCGGCGCGGCCTGATCGACCAGTTCCATGCCTTGAAAAAACTCGAGAACGAGGAGAAGCCGCTGATCGCGCTCCTGCATTTCGACCTCGACAACTTCAAGCAGATCAACGACCGCTGCGGCCATCAGGCAGGCGATTCGGTGCTGGTCGCCTTTTCGCAGGTCGGCCAGACCTCGCTGCGCGGCCGTGGCTTCTTCGGCCGCATGGGGGGCGAGGAATTCGCCTCCATCCTGCGTGTCGGCCACATGATCGAGGCCGCCAGCATTGCCGAGGCGATCCGCCTCACGCTGAAACGCCAGACCATCGTCGCCGGCGAGCACAGCATCACGGTCACCGTCAGCGCCGGTATCGCGCTTGCGGGCGCCGGAAACGCCGACCTCGATCTCCTGCTCAGCGCCGCCGACCGGGCCCTCTACACCGCCAAGGACAGCGGCCGCGACCGAACCGCGATCGATACCGGCACCGAAGCCTCGATCGTTCCGGCCGTCGACCGGCAGGGCGAGGACGATGCCCCGACGGACGTGCGCGCCAGCCGGCAGGTCGCAGCCCTGAAACGCCTCGCTTCGCTCGGCAAACGCTGACCTCCTCTTGTCCTCTTCATCCTGAAGCCCACATTCGTCAGGAGGGATAAAACCGCGGAGGGCGCGCCATGCGGGCAAGATTTTTCGGGACACGTTTCTTCACCGGCATCCTTCTTTCTTCGACGCTTCCCGCCTTGATGTTTTCGGCCGGAACAACGCTGGCGCAGCAGGCGTCCGATACGGTTGCGCCGGAACGGGCGACCGGGTTCACCTCCGCCAAGCGCGTCGAGGCGAAAAGCTTCATGGTCGCCGCCGCCAATCCGCTGGCGGCCGAAGCCGGGCGCGACGTGATCGCCAAAGGCGGAAATGCTATCGATGCCCTGATCGCCGTGCAGACCGTGCTCGGCCTCGTCGAGCCGCAAAGCTCCGGCCTCGGCGGCGGCTCCTTCCTCGTCTATTACGATGCGGCATCCAACAAGCTCACCACCTTCGACGGCCGCGAGACGGCGCCGATGGAGGCAACGCCAAAACTGTTCCTCGATGCGCAGGGCCAGCCGCTGAAATTCATGGACGCGGTGGTCGGCGGCCGTTCGGTCGGCACGCCGGGCACCGTGCGCCTCCTCTCCGACGTCCATAAGCGCTACGGCAAGGCCGACTGGGCCAGCCTGTTCGAACGGGCGGAGAAGCTTGCCGCCGACGGCTTCCAAGTCTCTCCCCGTCTGGCTTCGCTGATCGCCGCCGAGGGTGACCGGCTGAAGAAATACGACGGTCCGCGGGGCTACCTCTACGACGCATCAGGCGCGCCACTGAAGGCCGGCACGGTGCTCAAGAACCCCGCCTATGCAGAGACGCTGAAGGCGATCGCGACTGGCGGCGCGGATGCCTTCTACAAGGGGCCGATTGCCGAGGCGATCGTCAGGACGGTGCGCGAGGCGACGGGCAATCCCGGTGTCCTGTCGCTCGCCGACCTCGCCAACTACCGCGTCAAGGAACGCGAGCCGATCTGCGCCAGCTACCGGGCGCTCGACGTCTGCGGCATGGGTCCGCCCTCCTCCGGTGCTGTCGCGGTCGGCCAGATGCTCGGCGTGATCGAGAATTTCGACATCAAGGCACTTGGGCCGCAGAATGCCGAAAGCTGGCGGATCATGGGCGACGCGCAGCGCCTCGCCTTTGCGGACCGCGAGCGCTACTTGGCCGACCCGGATTTCCAGCCCTTGCCGATCAAGGGCCTGCTGAAGAAGGATTATCTCGGCAAGCGCGCTTCGCTGCTCGACGGCACCAAAGCTCTCGGCGCCGACCAAGTGAAGGCCGGCGAGCCGGAATGGGACCATGCGCTGCTGTTCGGCCGCGACGCGGCGATCGAGTTGCCTTCCACCAGCCATTTCGTCATCGTCGACAAACAAGGCAATGTCGTCTCGATGACCACGACGATCGAAAGCGGTTTCGGCTCGCGGCTGATGACGAACGGCTTCCTGCTCAACAACGAGCTCACCGACTTCTCGTTCAAGACCCATGACGGCAACCTTCCTGTCGCCAACCGCGTCGAACCCGGCAAGCGGCCACGTTCCTCGATGGCGCCGACGATCGTGATGAAGGAAGGCAAGCCGCTGCTGGCGATCGGTTCGCCCGGCGGCAGCCAGATCATCGGCTATGTGGCCCAGGCTCTGATCGCCTATATCGACTGGGGCATGCCGGTGGAGCAGATCGTCGCCCAGCCGCATTTCATCAACCGGTTCGGGCCTTACGAGATCGAGGCCGGCACCGAGGCCGAAAAGCTTGCCGAACCGCTGAAGGCGCTGGGTTATGAAGTGAAGCCCGGTGAGATGAATTCCGGCCTGCATGCGATCGAAATCACGGCAAACGGACTGGTCGGCAGCGCCGACCCGCGCCGCGAGGGCGTCGCGGTCGGGGACTAGAGGGCTTTTCCGCACGCCAGTTTCGGCTAGGTCTTTCGAATGACCGCCCTGCCCGACTTCCTGCGCATCGATCTCAAGACCCGCCACGTCTCGCTCGACGGCCGCAATCCGGCTTTCTACAGCGATCCGAACTGCGTCTATGCCCTCCTCCACGAACATTGCCCGACCTTCTATTGGGAAGAGCAGCGGCAGTGGTTCTTCACCCGCTACGAGCATGTGAACGGGCTGTTGCGCGACCGACGGTTCGGGCGGCAGATCCTGCATATCGCCAGCCGCGGGGAACTCGGGCTTCCCGAACCCCTGCCGCATCTCGAAAACTTCGATCTCGCCGAGCGGTATTCGCTGCTGGAGCTCGAACCGCCGGAACACACGCGGCTCCGTACACTCGTCAACCGTGCCTTCGTTTCACGCCATATCGAAAGGCTCCGGCCGGAAATCGCAGAGCTTGCGGAGACGCTGATCGACGGGTTCGAGGGTCAAGGCGAGACGGAACTGCTCTCCTCCTTCGCCGACATCATCCCGGTGACGATGATCGCCCGGATGATCGGCATCCCGGACGAGATGGGGCCGCAGCTTCTCGCCTGGTCGCATGCCTATGTCGGCATGTACATGTTTAAGAGGACGCAGAAGGACGAACATGCCGCCGACCGCGCGGCCGGGGAATTTGCGGGTTACGTCAAGGGCCTGATCTCAGAGCGCCGCAGGGAGCCGCGCGAAGACCTGCTGACCCACATGATCCACACGGAGCACAAGGGCCAGTACCTCACCGACGACGAACTGGTTTCCACGACTATCGTGCTGCTCAATGCCGGCCACGAGGCGACGGTGCACCAGATCGGCAATTCGGTGCGGGTGATCCTGGAGAACGATCTTCCGGCCGCCGAACTTTTCTGCGACGAAACTGCGACCGAACGGACGGTTGAGGAGACGCTGCGGATCTGTGCGCCGGTGCATATCTTCCAGCGCTGGGCGCTCGAGGACGCCGAGATCGACGGGCTCAGTTTCAAACGCGGCGACAAGGTGAGCCTCATCCTTGCCGCGGCCAATCTCGATCCGAAGAAATTCTCCGATCCGCTGGCCTTCAAACCTGACCGGCAGGAAGCCCCAAACCTCTCCTTCGGCGCCGGCATCCATTTCTGCATCGGCGCGCCGCTTGCAAGGCTGGAACTCAACACCGTGCTGCCGATCCTCTTCCGGCGGCTGCCCGGGATGCGGATCGCCACGCCGCCAGTGATCAAGGACGTCTACCATTTCCACGGGCTGGAGCGGCTGGATCTGGCTTGGTGAGCGGCATAGAAACGGCTTATCGGTAGTGATCAAAACGGTCGCGTAAACCGCTGAAAACAATGCAAAGAACCACTGCGCAACTGCGGACGTTTGTCGCAGTTGCGCATCGATTGTCGCGATCAAGCCTTGGCGACAACTCCGTACCGGGCCGCCGGCTTGTTGAGCGACAGGTAGGGACGCAGCCCGCCTCGAGCAGCCGTGTAAGTGTCATAAAGCTGCGTATCGGCGAGCGATGGCATGGTGACGAGTTCGCCGCGGTCGAGACCGGCAAGCGCCGCATCGACGAGGTCGCCCACTTCCATCACCGTGTTCGGGTCGAGACCATCCATCGAGCCGCCGACGCGATCGAAGATTTCGGTGCGGGTATAGCCCGGCAGGACTGCCTGGATCGTGACGCCGGTGTCCTTCAGCTCGGAAGCCAGCGCTTCCGTCAGAGCAAGCACGAAGGCCTTGCTGGCGGCATAGGTGCCACTGAAGAATTCTGCGGCGAGTGCGACGGCGGAGGCGATGTTGACGATGGCGCCCTTACCCCGGGCGGCAAAGGCCTGGGCTGCCACAACGGCGAGACGATTGGCGGCGGTGACGTTGAGATCGACCATCTGGTCGAGATAATCCAGATCGGCTTTCAGCAGCGGGCCCTTCGGGCCGATGCCGGCATTGTTGACGAAGAGCGTGATCGAACCGTCCTCGCGCAGGCGCTTGTCGACAAGAAGCACATCGGCGCGCTGGCTGAGGTCGGCGCGCAGCACATCTGCCTTGACGCTATGTTCGCTCGCCAGCCGGCCGGCAAGCGCCTTCAGGCGATCCGCGTCACGGGCGACGAGGACGAGGTCATAGCCGCGCCTGGCGAGCTTTTCCGCATAGGTCGCGCCGATGCCCGAAGATGCGCCGGTTACGAGGGCGGTTCCGAGTTTCGAGGTATTGGTCATGGTCCATCTCCTTTGGTTTTGGCTGGAATTGCGGCCGGGTTTCCGGCATCTGGAATTTACTGGCATATGCCACTATATATGAAAGGCACGATTTGAAGCTGCAAGAGGCGGCCGCAAATTTTTCATCGGAGTGGAAGGGCCAGCCGAAAGCGGGCATTGTCCCGCGACGAGATCGGAACGAGACATGACGGACGACGACAAGCAGAACAAGCAAGGGGAGAGTTCAGATGGCATCTGGCTTCATTGCAGCAACAGCGCGGTGCGCCGCGCCTCGCGGCATCTCGGCCAGCTCTACGAGGATGCCATGGGCGATACGAGCCTCAGGGGAACGCAGTTTTCCCTGATGTCGCAGATAGCCGGATCCAACGAGCCGACATTGAAGAACCTCGCGGAGGCGATGGTCATGGACCTCTCGGCGCTCGGTCATACCCTGAAGCCGCTGATCCGCGACGGACTGGTGGAACTGGTGCCCGATGCCCAGGACCGCCGCGCCAAGCGCGTCCGCCTGACGGACATGGGCGCGGCCACACAGCGCGACCTCATCGCCCGCTGGCAGATCGCCCAGGACCGTTTCGACAAGGCTTTCGGCAAGGAAAAATCGGAGGAACTGCGGCGGACGCTGGCGTTTATTTCGTCGGATGAATTCGCGAAGGCCTTCAACCGGAACGACTGAAAGGTCAGTGGTTTCGGCTATTGTTTTAAGCCGGACTGAGCCATATTCTACATCGATCTCGGAGGTTCAGAATGCGGACATATTCCGTTGCGGAAGCCGATCGCCATTTTGCCGACATGCTGGATCACGTCCGGCATGGGGAAACCGTGCTCGTCGAAAACGGCAAACCTCTCGCCCGGTTCTCGCCTGCAGAAGCACCGAGGCTGGACGATGCGGGCACCCGGCACGAACGCCTGCAGAAGATCCGGCAACTCTTCGACAACGTCACCTTCGATGAAATGATGTCGGCACGCGACGAAGGCCGCGAATAGTGGCCGGCATTGTCATCGACGCATCCGTTGCCGCCGCCTATCTCGAACTCTCCATGCGCTTGGATCTTTCGCTGGCGACGTTCGACAAGGCTCTGGCGGCCGCGGCGGCCCGCAACGGCAAGCTTGCGCACCACACGCCCCTCAAACCCTGATCACGTAATCCTTGCGAGTCGTTTCAACGACTTCCCAGGTTCCCTTGAAGCCGGGTCTGAGGATCATGCTGTCGCCGGCCTTCAACTGGACCGGCTCGCCGCCCTCCTCCGTGACGATCGAATGGCCGGAGAGGATGTGGAAATATTCCCACTCCTCATAAACGATCCGCCACTTACCGGGCGTTGCCTCCCAGATGCCGGCATAGAGCCCGCCGTCGGCTTCCTCGAAATTCCAGGTTCGGAATGTCGGGCTGCCGGAGACCAGCCGGTCCGGTGCCGGGGCGCCCTCTTCCGGTTCGATGGACGAGAGGTCGAATTTGATCCAGGCGCTCATTGTTTGGTCCCCTTGGGTGCGATCCCCTCGATATGGTGGGAAAGCTGTGTTGACGCGATCGCGGCTATGGCCCGCAGGCGTTCTGCCGGGACGCCGTTGCGGGCGCTTGCGGAAAGGCCGGCCATCGTCATCATGATGTAGTCGGTGATGAGTTCTGCGCGCTCCGGTTCACGGCCGGCGATTGCCGCGTCGATGACGGCACGGCTCATGTCCAGCATGCGCCGGGCCTGGCTGCAGGCCTGCTGGTCAGCCGTGCCCCTTGCCCCCTCGATTACCATGCAGCCCGGCGCCGCACCGCTGCCATAGTTGTCGGCGGCCTGTCTCAGCAGCGTGGCCACCCCCTCGTCGAGCGGCCTGTCCGGTGCCAGAGCACCTGAAATATCCAGACCTTCCTTTTCCTCATAACGCTTGAGAGCTGCGCCGTAGAGCTCGGCCTTGCTGCCGAAGGCGGCATAAAAACTCGGTGGATTGATGCCGATCGCCTCGGTGAGGTCGGCGACGCTCAGGGCGTCGTACCCCTTGGCATGAAACAGAGCCTGGGCCTTGGCCAAGGCCTCTTCCTTGTCGAAAGCGCGCGGCCTGCCCCGCGTCGAGACTTTTTTTGTAGCGCTCATTACAAAATCCTTGACTACCATGCTCGTTCAATTTATGTAGCGCTCATTACATTAAATCTCAAGCCTCAATCAAGGAGACACGACAATGACTGACTTCCATGGAAAGAAAGCGCTGGTTCTCGGCGGCAGCCGCGGCATCGGGGCTGCGATCGTCCGCCGTTTTGCCGGCGATGGCGCCGACGTGACATTCACCTATGCCGGCTCGAAGGATGCGGCAGATGCTCTTGCCGCAGAAACCGGCACCAAAGCAGTCCGCTCGGACGCGGCCGACCGCGCGGCCGTGATCGGTACCGTCCGTGATGCCGGCCCGCTCGACATTCTGATCATCAGCGCCGGTACGCTGGCACTCGGCAATCCGCTGGAACTCGAAGCCGACGCGGTCGACCGGATGATCGACGTCAATGTCCGGGCACCGTACCATGCGGCGGTGGAAGCCGCCCGCGGCATGCCGGACGGCGGCCGGATCATCGTCATCGGCTCGGTCAATGGCGACCGCATGCCGTTTGCGGGCGGTGCTGCCTATGCGCTCACCAAGTCGGCCATGCAGGGCATGGCGCGGGGCCTCGCCCGCGACTTCGGCGACCGCAACATCACCGTCAACGTCATCCAGCCCGGCCCGACCTCCACCGACATGAACCCGGAAGACGGTCCTATGAGCGCCTTCATGCACGGTTTCATGGCCATCAAGCGCCACGGCCGCCCGGAAGAGATCGCCGGCCTTGCCGCCTATCTCGCCGGTCCGGAAGCCGGCTTCGTCACCGGCTCCCTGCAGACGATCGACGGCGGTTTTGGCGCCTGACGCCGGCCGTTATCCCTTCTCTCAGATCTTCGACAAAGCCTGGTCGAGGTCGGCGATGATGTCGGCGGCATCTTCGATGCCGATCGACAGGCGCACCACGTCCGGCCCGGCTCCGGCAGCGATCTGCTGTTCCTCGGTCAGCTGCCGGTGTGTCGTCGAAGCCGGATGGATGACTAGGGAGCGGGTATCGCCGATATTGGCGAGGTGGGAGAACAGCTGCAGACCTTCAACCAGTGTCTTGCCCGCCTCGTAGCCGCCGGTGACGCCGAACGTGAAGACCGAGCCGGCGCCCTTTGGCGAATATCGCATCTGCAGGGCGTGGTTCGGGTCGTCTTCGAGGCCGGAATAGCTGACCCAGGCGACCTTTGGATGCGCCTTCAGCCATTTCGCGACAGCGGCGGCATTGTCGCTGTGTTTGTGCATGCGCAATGGCAGCGTTTCGATGCCGGTCAGGATCATGAAGGCGTTGAAGGGCGAGATCGCAGGCCCGATATCGCGGAGGCCCAGCACGCGGCAGGCGATGGCGAAGCCGATATTGCCGAAAGCCTGATAGAGGACGACGCCGCCATATTCGGCGCGTGGTTCCGAGAGCATCGGGTAGTTGCCCGATTTCGACCAGTTGAACGTTCCCCCGTCGACGATCACGCCGCCCATGGAATTGCCGTGTCCGCCCATGAACTTGGTCAGCGAATGGATGACGATGTCGGCGCCGTGTTCGAGCGGCCGGACGAGATAGGGGGTCGCCATCGTGTTGTCGACGATCAGCGGAATGCCGCGTCTTTGCGCCACCTCGGCAATCGCCGCGATATCCACGAACGTGCCGGCGGGATTGGCAAGGCTCTCGATGAAGATCGCCCGGGTGCGCTCGTCGATGCCGGCCTCGAAGCTTGCCGGATCATCGGTATCGGCCCAGCGTACCTGCCAGTCGAAACTCTTGAACGCATTGCCGAACTGGTTGATCGAGCCGCCATAGAGCTTTCGAGCCGCGATGAAATTGTCGCCCGGCTGCATGATCGTGTGGAAGGTCAGCATCTGGGCGGCATGGCCGGAGGCGACCGCCAGCGCCGCGGTGCCCCCTTCGAGGGCCGCCACCCGCTCTTCCAGCACCGCCTGGGTGGGGTTCATGATGCGGGTGTAGATATTGCCGAACTGCTGCAGGCCGAAAAGGGCGGCTGCGTGGTCCGCATCGTTGAAGACGAAAGACGTCGTCTGGTAGATCGGCGTCGCCCGCGCCCCGGTCGTTGGGTCGGGCTGCGCGCCCGCATGCACGGCCAGCGTCGAAAATCCCGGATTGAGTGTCGGCATAATAGTCCCTCCCCTTGAGATGGCGCCCGGTTGATAGCGCTGCAACAGACCCCGGCGGTTGATCACGATCAAGGAATATCGTTCTCCGGAACCTATCCTCATGGGAAATAGAGAGGAGTTCACGATGGACAACACGATCCATACCCCGGAAAATCTCGCCGACAGGCTGAAGCGCTGGTGTTCCGCCACGTGGGAGGCGATCAACGAAGCGAAGCTTCTCGCCAGCCTCGACGATGAAACCGTCAAGCTCTTGGCGCAGGACAACGCCCTGTCGGAGCAGGAACTGCGCGACTTCATCGCCAAGGGCCCGCATGCAGCCGACGAGATGCTGGCGCTGATGAAGCTGCTCAATATCGACCCGGAGGAAGCCAGTCTGGAAGAGCCGGCGGAATTCCGCGAAATGCACGTCACCTGCACCCATTGCGGCGAGAAGACCCGCTGCCGGCGCGAACTTGCCGACGGCAGCGCCGCCGCCGACTTCGCAAACTATTGCGGCAATGCCGAGATGCTCGACGACATGCGCAGCCGGCCGGAACTGCTCGCCAGATAGCCAGGCGTCCGAATGGCCAGGTCAGCCGATCCGTTCAGGCGGGCACCTCAGGCGATCAGGCGGGGATACTCGATCGCCGGGCAGCGATCCATGACGACCTTGATGCCGGCGGCCTCCGCCTTTGCGGCAGCCTTGTCGTCACGCACGCTCAGCTGGCCCCAGATCACCTTGGGCTTGGTTTCGAGCGCGACCGCCTCGTCGACCACGCTGTCCAGATACTCGGCCGCCCGGAAGACATCGACCATGTCGACCGGCTGCGGCACGTCCGAAAGCGTCCTGTAGACCGTCTGACCAAGGATCTGCTTGCCCGCCTGGCCGGGATTGACCGGAAACACCGTATAGCCCTTGGAGATGAGGAAACCCATGACCCGGTTGCTCGGCCTGTCGGCATTCGGGGACGCGCCGAGTAGCGCAATCGTCCGGGTGCCCTTCAGGATATCGGCGATATAGGCATTGTCGTAATGGTCATGGTTCATGACGGCGGCTCCGGTGGTGGCGCGCCTCTGGCGGCGCAGTGCTTCCGCGCTATGTAAGTCCGCGTCTCGTCAAAAGGGATGCAGGTCATGAAAAAATTTATCGGCTGTCTTGCGATCATCGCCTGCGGCACCTTCCTCCCGGCTGAGCCGGCTGCCGCAATATCGCGTTACAATTCCACCGGCATGTCCTGTGCTGCCGTACAGCGGGCGATCAGCCGCGAGGGCGCGGTGATCCTGCGTTACCCATCCCGCAACAAGGCGCGGATGACGCTCTACGACCGCTATGTCGTCGACAGCGGCTACTGCGACGGCCACGAATTCGCCGACCGGGCGACGGTGCCGACGGCCGATACGCCGAGCTGTCCCGTTCGTGCCTGCAAAAGAAGACCCGATCCCGAAGATTGTTTTCCTCTCCAGGCAGGCTGCCTGAGATTTTAACCGGCTTCTTGACTCAAAAAATCGAGAAAGCTCTGCACCCCAATATTCCCTAAGCGTTCCCTCAATATTCACTTTATGTACATGTACATATTAGCACCATCTTATGGTTGAATTAGAAAGTGCTACTAGATTTTGGTGGGCAAACTTGGTTCCACCCAACATTTGTCAGGTTCCGCCCTTCTTGATGCATCGTATTGAAACATGAGCACATGACAGCTATCCTGCCCTCCAAAATCCCCCTAAAACCTTCAAGAAAGCATGGACTCGGCAATTCACTCATCATTCGCCGTCTTTCGATTTACACAACTCAGGATATAGATCGAACGAGCGATGGGCCGACAGGTGGCGCAACTCGGCGTGCCATATCAACAGATCTTTCGGGGCGTCCAACGGCTGTTCGCAGACGTCATATTGCCGTGCGACAACATTTCCGGCCGGCGGGTATTGGATGGGTTTTCTTTCCCATCGGGAAAAACAGGGGGCTTCCTTTCCGGACAACGGCCGAATGCCCGGTTTGACAGCCGCGGTGGGCAGAACCCGTCATTTGGGTATCAAGCGCCTCCCAATTTCTCCCGAAAAGTTGTGGTATCATAAAACCACATACACAAGCCATTGATTTTGCTTAATCTATTTTTCGCCTCGGCAAAACCGTCTCCTTGACGCTTTTGGCCTCCCTCGGTATAAGCCGCCCAGATCGCGGACCTTCTCGGCCCGCTTTCTTTTTTGCCGGCTTCGGCCAAGGCAATCCAAGCAACAAGAAACGCCCTGCATTCGAACCTTTTCGAGTGTCACGGGTCCTAGATGAAAGAGCTAAAGACATGTCAACCTTCGTTCAGAAGCCTGCCGAGGTGGTGAAGAAGTGGGTGATCATCGATGCCGAAGGCCTCGTTGTCGGTCGCCTCGCTACCATCGTTGCCAACCGGCTCCGCGGCAAGCACAAGCCCACCTTCACCCCGCATGTCGATGATGGCGACAACGTCATCATCATCAATGCGGAAAAGTGTGTCCTCACCGGCAAGAAGTATTCCGACAAGACCTATTACTGGCACACCGGTTATCCGGGTGGCATCAAGGAGCGCACCGCGCGCCAGATCATCGAAGGCCGCTTCCCGGAGCGCGTCATCGAGAAGGCTGTCGAGCGCATGGTTCCCCGTGGTCCGCTCGGCCGTCGCCAGATGAAGAACCTGCGCGTCTATGCCGGTTCCAACCATCCCCATGAAGCACAGCAGCCGGTCGCTCTCGACGTGGCATCGCTGAACAGCAAGAACGTAAGGAGCGCCTGATAATGGCCGATCTTTCCTCCCTGAAGGACCTCGCGCCGGCTTCCGAAGCTGCCGCTCCGGTCTATGTCCGCAAGGTCGACAGCCTCGGCCGCTCCTACGCGACCGGCAAGCGCAAGAACGCCGTCGCCCGCGTCTGGGTCAAGGCCGGCACCGGCAAGATCACGGTCAACGGCCGTGACTTCTCGACCTACTTCGCCCGTCCGGTCCTGCAGATGATCCTGCAGCAGCCGGTCATCGCCGCTGCCCGCACCGGCCAGTTCGACATCGTCGCGACCGTCGCCGGTGGCGGCCTCTCCGGCCAGGCCGGCGCTGTTCGTCACGGCGTCTCCAAGGCACTCACCTACTTCGAGCCAGGCCTTCGCGGCGTGCTCAAGAAGGGTGGCTTCCTGACCCGCGACAGCCGCGTGGTAGAGCGTAAGAAGTACGGCAAGGCCAAGGCCCGCCGCTCCTTCCAGTTCTCCAAGCGTTAATCGCTTCGGAACTTGTACCTTCAAAAGGCGGAGCTTCGGCTCCGCCTTTTTCGTTTAGGCAACGCTCATATCGGCAGTTCGGTCGTCGATTTCAGTTCGCGAAGAACAAAGCTGGAGACCACGTTGCGCACATGCGGATTGCGCATCAGGTGGCGGGTCATGAAAGCCTCATAGGCTTCGACATCGCGCGCCCTGATCTTCAGCATATAATCAAATGTCCCGGACAGTGCGTAACACTCCATGATCTCCGGTCGGTCGCGCACGACCGTGGCGAAGGCCTCGATCGCCTCCTCGTGGTGATCCTCCAGCGTCACATGGGCGACGATGCAGAGCTTGAGGTCGAGCTTTGCCGGATCGAGAAGTGCCACCCGCTTTCGAATGACGCCCTCGGCCTCCAATTCCTGGACCTTCCGCCAGGCGGTGCTTTGCGACATGCCGGCCTTCTCCGCCAATTCGGCGAGCGATGAGCCATCCCCCGCCTGCACGAGCTGCAGAAGCTTGCGGGCGGCCTGCAGATTTTCTTTCATGAAGCTTCCTCCTCCTGGAATATCCTCCCATTATTTAATCTCAATTCGGCAAAGCTGAAATGATTACCCGCGTATTCAGAGATATATTGGTGATCTGGCAGCCGGCGGCTGGAATACCCTCGGCTCATTGGCTTAACGAATGGGAGGTCGTTCATGAGCAAGCAAAGCACCTATTCGGCGACCCTGCCGGATGCGGAGGGCATCTATCGCTACACGAGCGAGGAAGACCTGATCTGGAGCGAACTCTACCAGCGCCAGATGACGCTCTTGGCCGACAAGGCCTGTGGGGAATATCTGGACGGGGTCAAGGCGCTTGGGCTGAAGCCGGACAAGGTTCCCCAGCTTCGCGATGTCGACCGGCGCCTCAACGAGACCACCGGATTCGGCGTGGAGGGCGTTCCCGCCCTCATTCCGCCATCGCGCTTCTACGAATTGCTGTCGCAGGGCAAGTTTCCACTGGCAACGTTCATCCGCCGCCGCGAGCATATCGACTATATCGAAGAGCCGGATATCTTCCACGAGGTCTTCGGCCACTGCCCTCTCCTCACCAACCAGAGCTACGCCAATTTCGTCCGCCGCTTTGGTGAAAAGGCCGTCGGGCTCGGCCGGGAATATTCCTGGCATCTGTTCCGGATCTTCTGGTTTACCGTCGAATTCGGCCTGATCGATACGCCGGAGGGCCGCCGCTGCTTCGGGGCCGGCATCGTCTCATCGCCCAACGAGACGCGTGCGGCGATGGAAGGCAAGGAAGCCGAATTCCGGCCCTTCGATCTGATGACGGTGCTGAGGACCCCCTATCGCATCGATATTGTCCAGCCGATCTACTATGTCATCGACAGCTTCGCGCAGCTGGAATCGATCATCGAGGAGGATATCGGCGCGCGGATCAGGGACGCCAAGGCGCTTGGCGATTTCCCACCGGTTTTCGAAGCCAAGGCTTCCTGAGCGGAAGGAATTCTCTCTCGCTCAGGCTTGCCTTGTCGGCCCTTATTGTCCAACGTTCCCGCCACGTTAACAATGGAGGGACGCCATGGCAGAAAAGTCGATCGACCATGCCTTCACTGCGAAAGGCCTGACCTCAGCCGCGTCGGATCCCACCTTCGCCGGGGCTCTGTCCTTCATGCGCCGCCGCTTCACGAAGGATCTGACCGGTGTGGATACGGTCGTGTGGGGCATTCCCTTCGATGCCGCGACCTCCAACCGGCCGGGCGCCCGGTTCGGGCCGCAGGCGATCCGGCGGGCATCGGCGATCTTCGACAACGATCCGCAATATCCGTTCCGGCGCGATCTCTTCGCAGACATGGCCGTCATCGATTACGGCGACTGCCTGCTCGACTACGGCAACCACCAGAAGACGCCGGCTGCGATCGAGGCCCAGGCGAATGTCATCCTCGACAGCGGCGCCTTCCTGCTGACGCTCGGCGGCGACCACTATGTCACCTGGCCGCTACTCAAAGCCCATGCGGCCAAACACGGGCCGCTGGCGCTGGTACAGTTCGACGCGCATCAGGACACCTGGCTAGACGAGGAGGGACGGATCGACCACGGCTCTTTCGTGGCGCGGGCGGTACGGGCCGGCATCATCGATCCTGCCCGCTCGATCCAGGTCGGCATCCGCACCCACGCGCCGGAAGATTTCGGGATCCGCCTCCTTTATGGCCACGAGGTCGAGGAGATGACGGCAGCCGAAATCGCAAAGGCGATCCTCGATCATGTCGGGCAAACGCCGACCTACCTGACGTTCGACATCGACTGCGTCGACCCGGCCTTCGCGCCCGGAACCGGCACGCCGGTCGCCGGCGGGCCTTCGAGCGCGAAAATCCTGTCGGTCCTGCGCCAGCTTGGGCACCTCGATATCCGTGGCGCCGATGTCGTCGAAGTGGCGCCGGCCTATGATCATGCGGATATCACCGCCATTGCAGGGGCGACGGTTGCAATGTATATGCTCGGGCTTCGAGCGGAACGACGCGCGGTCCGTTAATTTTCTGAATCAACTTGCTGGTAGACTGAATCCGGCGCTCAACCCAAGGCACTGATCTAACAGGACAATGACCATGACAGCGAAAATCTTCATCGATGGCGAACACGGCACCACGGGACTGCAGATCCGCACCCGCATGGCCGGCCGCCGCGACGTCGAATTGCTGTCTATCCCGGAAGCGGAGCGGCGCAATGCCGCCATGCGCGAGGATCTCCTGAACAGCGCCGATGTCGCCATCCTCTGCCTGCCGGACGATGCGTCGCGGGAAGCCGTGACAATGCTTGCCGGCAACAACAGAGTGCGGGTAATCGACACCTCGACCGCCTTCCGCGTCGATCCCGCCTGGGCCTACGGCTTTGCGGAAATGGACAAGGCGCAGGCCGACAAGATCAAGGCCTCGCGGCATGTCGCCAATCCTGGCTGCTATCCGACCGGCGCGATCGCCCTCCTTCGGCCGCTGCGCGCCGCCGGCATCCTGCCCGACGGTTATCCGGTCACGGTCAACGCGGTCTCCGGTTATACCGGCGGCGGCAAGCAGCTGATCGGCCAGATGGAAGACCAATCGCGGGAAGACGCGATCTCGGCCAACAATTTCCTCTACGGCCTGAACCTCAAGCACAAACACGTGCCGGAGATGAAGATCCACGGCCAGCTCGACCGGGCGCCGATCTTCTCGCCGTCGGTCGGCCGTTTTGCGCAAGGCATGATCGTCCAGGTGCCGCTATTCCTCGAAGATCTCAAGGAAGGCGCGACGATGGAGAGCATCCACAAGGTGCTGGTCGAGCATTATGCCGGCCAGGACATCGTCACCGTCGTGCCGCTGGAGGAGAGCAAGGCCCTGCCGCGCGTCGATGCGGAAGAGCTGGTCGATACCGACACGATGAAGCTTTTCGTGTTCGGCACGCCGGGCGGTGCGCATGTCAATCTCGTGGCCCTGCTCGACAACCTCGGCAAGGGCGCTTCGGGTGCTGCCGTCCAGAACATGGACCTGATGCTTTCGGCCTGATGGCGGGAAGCATTTCCTTTCCCGCAATACGCCTTCGCCTTTGGCTGCCTGTCTGCCGCGCGGCATGACGAGAACGGCAACGCAAAAGACCGCGACGACGCGCTTGCCGTTGCCGCCTCGGTCCCCAACGTGATGCAGCGAGCTTAGGCAAACACCCGCTTCAGACCCAGATTGACGGCAAGCTTTTCACCCGGTCCATGCACGGCGGCAAACAGCAGGCCGGCCAGGAAGGTGAAGTGGTCGACGAAGAAGCCGAACTCCGCCTGGTTGGCTTCCCAATGGCTCGGGCCATGGAAAGCGAAGGCCAGGAAGATGACGTAGGCGCCAGCGAGCAAGGCGGCCTCCGAGAAGAACGCGCCGGTCAGGAATGCGAGGGCCAGCCCCACCTCGAAGATCGCCGCGACCCAGGCGAGGAACAGCGGGAACGGGAAACCGGCGCCCGCGATGAAGGCTGCGGTCGCGTGCATGTCGAGAAACTTGAATACCGTCGCCATGACGAACAGGCCGCCGAAGATCAGCCTTGCGACGAGAATTGCGATTGTCTTTGCCATAACCCTACCCTCTCCTTGGCCGAAGCCGTTTGAACTATGTCTCAAGGACGGGCGCGGAATTCCAAATCCGACACAAGGCCGCGATTTTTTCACAGACAAAAGGCGGATGGAAGATTGATCCGCCCGCCTTCGCCTGTGTCTAGCAATGTGTGGGAGATCAGCTCCGCGTGACGATCGCCGTCTCCGGCGGATATTCGCCGACAAACGCGCGCCAGTGGGCGACCGCAAAACCCAGGACGATCAGTGCAGCAGCCTGGTGCGTCAGCGCCAGATCGAGCGGCACCTGCATGACCAGCGTCGAGATGCCGATGACGGCCTGGACCGTCACCAGTCCGAACAGCAGGACGGAACGGCGGGCATGGGTCGAGCCCGGGGCCAGCCGAAGCGAGATGATCATGTGCACGAGGGTCGCGGCCCACAGAACATAGGCGCCGCAGCGGTGCACGAACTGCACCGTCTTCGGGTTCTCGAACAGATTGATCCACCAGGGCTGCTGGACGAAGAGATCGCCGGGGACCAGAGCACCGTCCATCAGCGGCCAGGTGTTATAGGAAAGGCCGGCATCGAGCCCGGCCACCAGGGCGCCAAGATAGATCTGGAAGAGGACTAGGAAGGCGATGCCGCCAGCCGCCCATTTGGATCTTGCCGTCGGCGGAAGGTCACGGCTGTGCGGCGCCAGCCCGCGCATGATCCAAATACAGGCGGCGAAGATCAGACAGGCGATGACCAGATGCGTGGCGAGCCGGTATTGCGAGACGCTGACCAGTTTGGTGAGGCCGGAAGACACCATCCACCAGCCGATGAAACCCTGGAAGCCGCCGAGCGCGAGCAGGCCGACCAGGGGGCCGCGCAAACGCTTTTCGATGCGGCCGGTGAGCCAGAAGAAGATCAGCGGCAGCGCGAAGACCATGCCGATCGAGCGGGCGAGGAACCGGTGCGCCCATTCCCACCAGAAGATCGACTTGAATTCGTCGACTGTCATGTCCTTGTTGATTTCCTGATATTGCGGGATGCGCTGGTAGAGGCGGAACTCCTCGTCCCACTCCGCAGCCGACAGAGGCGGGATGACGCCGTGGATAGGTTTCCATTCGGTGATCGACAGGCCGGAATCGGTGAGCCGCGTCGCGCCGCCGACCAGCACGAGACAGAACAGCGTGAAGACGACGACGCCGAGCCAGATGCGCACCGCCTTGCGGTCGCGCTCGCGGCGCTTGGTATGGTTCAGGACATCGATGATCACAGCATCGGTTGCCGACATGGGTATGCTCCTGTCGCTCAAGCCAAAAGGACGCGGCACATGGCAAGCGCCCACAAGCATTTCGCGTTGCTTTGCCCCATCAACCCATGCAAAACAAGCCCCGGCGCTTTGCGGCATGCGGTCGCGGATAGGAGAAGACGTCTTGGTCCCGCGTTTGAGAAGTTTCATCGGCACGATCCTGATCATCATCCTGGTGATCGTTTATGCGCTTGCCGCCACGACCTTCGCCATGTTGCTGCTTGCCACCTCCCCCTGGTGGGTCCATTTCCTCTACTTCCTGATCAGCGGCCTCCTCTGGATCCTGCCGGCCATGGTGATCATCAAATGGATGGCCGGGCCGAAGCCGAAACCGTGATCGGTTTTACCAACGGTTAACCAGCGGCAGCGGTTTCGCAGGGCTGAAACCCACCGGTAAACCGATTTTTGGTGCCCTCCCCCTATGTTGCCAGCCAAACGGCATCAGCGGGCGAAGCCATGCAGCAGCGTGAAATCCACCACGAAGAGCAGATCGAGGAAAAGCTCGACCTGCGAACCGATGACCGGACGGTCCGGTTTGCCGCGCTCAGCCTTATTGCTGTCGCCGATCTCGGTCCACTGGAAGCCGAATGGCGACGCCTCGAAAACCTCACCAAGAACTCCCTGCACCAGGGTTTCGACTGGTGCCTTGCCTGGGCGCAGGCGCATCGCAACGAACTGGCGATCGTTCAAGGTTTCGTCGGCGACCGCGTGCTTTTCATCCTGCCGCTCGAAATTGTCCCGGAACGCGGCGTGCGGATCGCCCGTCTGCTCGGCGACCGGTTCAACAACATCAATACCGGCCTTTTCGATGCAGACCTTGCCGCACCCGATGCGGAGGAACTACAGAACTTCGCCTATGGCTTGAGGCTCGCGCTTTCGGACAAAGCCGATCTCGTCGTTCTCGACAATATCCCGCTCGTCTGGCGCGGTATGCGGCATCCGCTTGCCGGTCTGGCGACGATCGAGAACCAGAACCATTCCTTCCAGCTTCCGCTCTTCCCAAATTTCGAGGCGACGCTTGCCCAGTTGAACGCCAAGAGCCGCCGCAAGAAGTTTCGCTCGCAGAGCCGGAAGATCGAGGCGATCGGCGGCTATGATCATATCGCCCCGACCGACCCGACTGAAAAACACGCCCTGCTCGACACGTTCTTCCGGCAGAAGAGCGAGCGGCTGAGGCTGTTCGGCCTGCCGGACGTCTTTCACGCAGCCGGTATCCATGACTTCTTCCACCGCCTCATGGATATTCCGGCCGAAGGGACCGATACGCCCCTGACGCTGCACGCGATCCGCCTGCGCGGCGAGCATGACGGCCATATCGCGGCAGTTGCCGGCCTGTCGCGCAAGGGCGACCACGTGATCTGCCAGTTCAGTTCGATCGACGAAACGATCTGCCCGGAGGCAAGTCCGGGCGAACTGCTGTTCTGGCTGATGATCGAGCTGTCCTGCCGGGAAGGCGCCACCGTGTTCGATTTCGGGGTCGGCGACCAACCCTACAAGCGCAACTGGTGCACCCGGGAAACGGTGCAGCACGATATCCTGCTGCCGCTCACCTGGAAGGGTTCGCTGATGCGCCCGCTTTTGATCGGGGTGACCAAGACGAAGGCGGCGATCAAGCGCAATCCGCATCTCTATGCGATGGCCCAGCGCTGGCGGTCCCGCCAGTGCCCGAAAGTGCCGGAAGCTCCCGCCTCCGACGCGGAGTGATCAATCAGGCGGCGCGGCGCTTGCCGGGGCGCGGCGAACGCCGGTCGCCGGCCTGCGCCATGACCAGCAGGTTGCTGTAGCCGGCCGCTTCGAAATCCGTCACCAGTTCGGCGACCTCTTCATCCTTGAAGCCCGGGACCGACAGGATGATTTCTGCCATCGCGTTGCGTGTCAGGCGCGAGATGCCGGCGATCTCGGCCGGGCCGCATTCGATCAGCACCAGGTCATAGGCATCGGCCAGCGCATCTACTATCATCGACAGGCGGTCGGCGCCGCGCATGGCACGGGCCGGATCCGAAGCGCCGTGCGGGATGATATGCGCGTCGGAGAGCCGGTCCGGATGGATCGCATCGCCAAACGCGGTCTCGCCGCAGAGAAGATCGGTAATGCCGGGAAGCTTCGGATTTTCCGCCATCAGCTCCGTCGGAGTGGCGGAACCGGTCATGTCGACCAGCACGACGGTGCGGCCACGCTCGGCGAGCTCGCGGGCGAGCATGACGGTCGCCGTCGAACCTTCGTCACCGCCCGGTGAGATACCGATCGCGACGGGGACATCGTGACGCTGCAGGTAATGTGCAACAGAGCCTATCGTGAAACCGCGGTCGTCGGGCTCCGCCACGGCATCCTCTTCTTCGCTCTCCTTCTCGGAAAGCGACTGTTCGGCGATCCTGGCATAGGCGAGCGCTGCCGCGTTCTTCGGGTTTTCGCGGGCGGGTTCCGGCCGGTCGAAACGGGCGGCGTCGGCCTGCATCTGATGGACCGGCAACGGAGCCGCGGCTGCCGATGCGGCAGGTTCGAGTATCAAGTCGTCCTCGACATCACGAACGCCCGACGGGCGCAGAGCACGGCCGGAAAAGAGCTCGATGACGATGACGATCAGGCAGCCGAAGATGAACGTCGCGAGCGAAACGACGATGACGATCGGGATAATCTTCGGGAAATAGGGCTCCGACGGTTCGACGGCTTTCGAGACAACGCGGGCGTCGGCCGGGCTCGAATTGCCCTCGAGACGTGAGCTCGCTTCGCGGTAGCGGGCGAGATAGGTTTCGAGGAGCTGACGCTGGGCGGTGGCCTCGCGTTCCAGTGCGCGCAGGCCTACTTCCTCTTCGCCCGCCTTGGCGGAATCCGCCTTCAACCCGTTGAGCTGCCCCATCAACTGACGCTCGCGGATACGCGACATTTCAGCTTCGTTGTCGAGGCTCGCGAGGATCTTCTTGGTCTCGCTTTCGATCTGTAGGCGGATGCCGGAAAGCTGGCCGCGCAGGCCTTTCAGCCGCGGATGGCCTTCGAGCAGCGAGGTCGAGGAGTCCGAAATCTGCGCCTGCAGATTGGCTTCCGCTTCCTTCAGCCGCTGGATGACCTGCGAGCCGACGACATCGCTCAGCGTATCGGAGGCGCGGCCGGCCTTCAGAGCAGCACGGACATTTTCGGCGCGCGCCTCGGCATTCGCCCGCTCGCCGCGGATACGGGCAAGCTCGGTCGAGATGTCGTTGAGCTGCTGGGTCGAGAAACTGTTGGTCTCGGTGGTCTGGAACAGGCCGTTGGAGGACCGGTAGTCCGCCACCTTCTTCTCGGCCTCCTTGACCTTCTGGGTCAGGTTGGCAATTTCCGGCTCCAGCCACTTGGCAGTCTCGGAATGGGTGTCGAGCTTGGCGCCGCTCTGGATCTTAAGGTAAGCCTCCGCCATCCGGTTCGGGATCTCGGCTGCGAGCTTCGGATCACGCGAGGAAAACTCGATGGCGATGACGCGCGAATTCTCGACCGCGTAGACATTCAGCTTGTCGCGGAATTCCTGGATCACCCGGTCTTCCGGGTCGAGCTTCATCGGATCCTGCTTCAGGCCGATCAGGACCAGAGGATCGGGCAGGAAGGATTGCGCGGCCGGATCGAATTCCTTGAGCTTGGCGAGGTTGAGGTCGCGGGCGACCCGCTTGATGAGGTCGGTCGATTGCAGCAGCTGCGCCTGGCTGGTGATGTTGAGCGAGTCCAGCAGCGGATCGTTGGCCTGCGCGGCGGCATCCCCTCCCGCAAGGTTCGGCGAGCGGGATTCGATCAGCATCCGCGTCTCGCCCTTATAGCTGGGCTTCATCAGGCTGGTGCCGACCAGTGCGATTGCGGCTGCGACGATCGTCGCGCCCAAAATCCTGCCCTTGCGTTCCCAGACCGCCGAGATGACCCGCCCGAGGTCGATATCCACGTCCTGATTGCCACCGTTTACGCCTGACATGATACGCTCCAACTGATCGGTTTCGGCGAAGAGTAAAGGATCATGGTAACGCGAGGGTTAATGGCCGAGTACAGCCGTTAAAGCTCCAAGAAAATCTCGAAATGCCCGGCCTCTTTACCGGGCATTAACCCTAACGGATCGATAACGGGGACAGATGGTATGAACAGCCGGAGCCTGGAACGCGGAAATGTCCTTCGCCCCCTTCAAACGCGTGATGGCCAGACACTTGGCTGCGCTCGCCCTTGCGGCGACTGCGCTTGCCGGCTGCACCAGTTATGCGCCCGCTCCGAAGAGCTTCCAGGAAGCGACCATGCAGCCCTATAGGCTCGACAGCGGCGACCGTCTGCGTGTCAGCGTCTTCGAGCAGCCCGGCCTCACCAATACCTATACGGTCGACCAGGCCGGTTACATCGCCTTCCCGCTGATCGGCCAGGTCGCTGCCCGCGGCCAGACGCTGCCGGCGCTGGAAGGCTCCATCGCCTCACGCCTGAAGCAGGGCTATCTGCGCGATCCGGACGTCACCGCCGAGATTGACCGCTACCGTCCCATCTTCGTGATGGGCGAAGTCGGCCGGCCGGGGCAATATTCCTACGTGCCCGGCATGACCGCCCAAAACGCGATCGCCATTGCCGGCGGTTTCACCTCCCGCGGCAACCAGCGCGACATCGACGTCACCCGCAAGATCAACGGCCAGGTGCTGACCGGCCGCACCGTCATCTCTTCCACGGTGCTTGCCGGCGACACGATCTATGTCCGCGAGCGGCTGTTCTGACCGGTCCATGGCTGAGAGCCCTCCCTTGCGGATACTCCACTGCTTCAGGTCGCCCGTCGGCGGGATCTTCCGCCATGTGCGCGATCTCGTCGAGGAGCATCGGGCGGCCGGCCACGAGGTCGGCATCCTGTGCGACAACTCGACCGGCGGAGCGCATGAGAACCGCCTCTTCGACAGCATCAGGCCACAGCTTTCGCTCGGCCTCACCCGCATTCCGATGCGGCGCGCGATCGCCCCTTCCGATTTCGGAGCGATCTACAGGAGTTACAAACATATCAAGAGCTTGCAGCCGGACATTCTGCACGGGCACGGCGCCAAGGGGGGCGCCATTGCCCGGCTGATCGGCTCAGCCCTGCGGGTCAACAGGTATCGCGTAGCCCGCCTCTATTCGCCGCATGGCGGCAGCCTGCACTTCAGCCGGTCGAGCCTTTCCGGCCAGGCCGTGCTGCGGCTGGAACGCTTCCAGGAGCATTTCGGCGACGCCCTCGTCTTCGTCTGCGACTATGAGCGGCGCACCTACGAGGCCAAGGTCGGCAAGCCGCGCAAGGTTTCCCGCGTCATCTACAACGGCATCAAAGATGCCGAGTTCGAAACGATCGACACCGATCCCTCGGCACCGCACTTCCTCTATATCGGCATGCTGCGCGACCTCAAGGGTCCGGATGTCTTCATCGACGCCTTCGCGCGCACCGAAAGGGCGATCGGCCACCCGCTTTCGGCGCTGATGGTCGGCGACGGCCCGGATCGCGACCGCTACGAGGCGATGATGGCCGAGCGCGGGCTTGGCCGCCGCATCCAGATGCGGCCGGCCATGCCGGCGCGCGACGCGTTTGCCATGGCAAAGATCGTCGTCGTTCCCTCCCGCGCCGAAGCGATGCCCTATATCGTGCTCGAGGCCCTGGCGGCCGGCAAGCCGGTGATCGCCTCCCGGGTCGGCGGCATTCCGGAGGTGCTCGGCGATACCAGTGCGGCGCTTGCCATGCCCGGGGACGCCGAGGATCTCGCCCGCGTGATGACCCAGGCAGTCACCACGCCCGGCTGGCAGGACGCGGTGATGCCGAAACCGGAAGCCTTCAAGGCGGTGTTTTCCGCCTCTGTCATGGCCCGAGAAATGCTCGGCCTGTATCAATATCTGACAGGTTCGAGGCCTGATTCCGGCCGCGGCTAAAGGCTTCCTTCACCTCTTTTTGGTAAGCGTTTCCCATATCTTCCTGCGCCCCCCGGGACTGGAAGGCCAAAGGGATCGGTCTATGAACCAGCCGAACAAGTCCGAGCAGTTCGATGTCGAAAGCCTTCGCAAGAAGGTTTCGGAACTCCGTGCAGCCGACGAGAAGCACGATCCGGCGAATGCCACCGTGCTCAATCCGTTTGCCCGCCAGATCGCCGAGCAGTTCCGCAACGACAGCTATTCGCCGACAATGCTGATCGGCCAGTTCCGGCTGTTCGAACTTCTGGCGTTGCTGGGGATCGGTCTTGGCGTCGGGGCGCTTTTCTCGCCGATCGATCTCACCGGCTTTTTCGCCCGGTTCGCGCTTGTCGCCTGGGGCTCGACACTCACCGTGCTGCTTCTGCAGGTGGCCGACACCTACCAGATCCCGTCGCTGCGCGGCGCCCAGCGCACCGCCAGGCGCGTCTTCGTCTGCTGGGCGATCGGTTTTCTGCTGACGGCATCGACCCTCTATCTCGTCGAACCCACCCCCTATCCGCTTGCCGGTCTTTGCGCCTGGTTCATCACCGGTGCCGCTTTCCTCTTCCTCGAGCGGCAGCTCACCGCCTTTGCCATCCGCCACTGGGGACGCAATGGCGTGATGGAACGCCGCGCCATCATCGTCGGCGGCGGCGAACCAGCCAAGCAGCTCGTCCGCCAACTCGAACAGCAGCCCGACAACGACATCCGCATTTGCGGCATTTTCGACGACCGCAACAGCGATCGCTCACCGACCGTCGTCGCCGGCTACCCGAAGCTCGGGACCTTCGCCGAACTCATCGAATTCGCCCGCCTCGCCCGCATCGACATGCTGATCATCGCGCTGCCGGCCAGTGCCGAGGCCCGCATCCTGCAGCTGCTGCGCAAGCTCTGGGTGCTGCCGGTCGATATCCGTCTCGCTGCCCATGCGAACCGCCTGCGCTTCCGCCCGCGCTCCTATTCGCATGTGGGCGCGGTGCCGATGTTCGACATTTTCGACAAGCCGATCCGCGACTGGGATTCGGTCGCCAAGCGCGTCTTCGACATCGTCTTTTCGGTGGTCGGCCTCCTCCTCACCTGGCCGATCATGCTGGCTGCGGCGATTGCCGTGAAGGCGACGTCGAAGGGGCCGATCCTGTTCCGCCAGAAGCGCCACGGCTTCAACAACGAGATCATCGACGTCCTGAAGTTCCGCTCGATGTACACCGATCTCAGCGACCAGACCGCGGTCAAGGCCGTCACCAAGGGTGATCCGCGCGTCACGCGGGTCGGCCGCTTCCTGCGCAAATCCTCGATCGACGAGCTGCCGCAGCTGTTCAACGTGCTGCGCGGCCAGCTTTCGCTCGTCGGCCCGCGCCCGCATGCGGTGCTCGCCCAGACGGGCACGCGCAAATATGTCGATGTGGTCGAGAGCTATTTCGCCCGCCACCGCGTCAAGCCGGGCGTTACCGGCTGGGCGCAGATCAATGGCCTGCGCGGCGAACTCGACAGCGACGAAAAGATCCGCGCCCGCACGGCCTACGACCTCGACTACATCGAGAACTGGTCGCTGCTCTTTGACCTGAAGATCCTGTTCCTGACGCCGATCAAGCTGCTCAACACGGACAACGCCTATTGAGCACGCTCGACTATAGCCGCGGGCGCGGCCACCCAGTGGGTTTCGACAGCCGGCTTGCGGCGCTGAGGCTTGCCGGCTCCGGTCTTGTCGCCTTCGGTGTCTTCCTGTCGGGCTTCGTCATCTCGGAACCGGCGCCGTACGAACTGATCATGGTGATACAGATCGCCATCTGGTTCCTGCTGGGGCTGAAGATATCGCGCACCGTCGCGCCTTTGCTGGTCATGATGCTGACCTTCAATATCGGCGGCCTGTTCACCATGCTGATCATGAAGAACATGAGCGAGGCGCCGATGTATTTCGCCGTCTCGGGCTTCCTGGCGCTGAGCGCGGTCTTCTACGCGGCGATCATCGAGGATGACCATCGGCGCCTCAACCTGATCTTCAAGGCCTGGGTAGTGGCGGCGATCATCACCTCGCTGCTCGGCATTCTGGGATATTTCAACGCCTTTCCGGGCTCGCATGTCTTCACCCGCTACAATCGCGCCATGGGCGCCTTCCAGGACCCGAACGTCTTCGGTCCCTATCTCGTCGCCCCCCTCCTCTACCTCCTCTACCGGTTGCTCACCGGACCGCTGATGAAGGCGCCGATGCTGATCGGCGGCATCCTCATCCTAGCGCTGGGCATCTTCCTCTCCTTCTCGCGCGCCGCCTGGGGCCTCCTGGTGTTCGCCGGCATCGCGCTGGTCATCGTCATGCTGCTCAAGGAGCGCACGACCGCCTTCCGCTTCAAGATCCTGGCGATCGCCGGCGGAGCCGCGATCTTCCTCGTCCTGGCGCTGGCGATCGCGCTGCAGTTCCCGCAGGTCTCCGACCTGTTCATGAACCGCGCCAAGCTGGTGCAGGAATACGACGGCGCCCGCCTTGGCCGTTTCGAGCGCCACAAGATCGGCTTCCTGATGGCCATGGAGCGCCCGCTCGGTCTCGGCCCGATGGCGTTCGGCAAGATCTTCGGCGAGGACGAGCACAATATCTGGCTGAAGACGCTGACTACCTATGGCTGGCTCGGCGCGGTCACCTATCAGATCATGATCTGGTCGACGCTGTGGTTCGGTTTCCGCTACATGCTGCGCGAACGCCCGTGGCAGGCCTATCTGATGATCGCCTGGGTGATGATATTGGGCCACGCGATCATCGGCAACGTCATCGATACCGACCACTGGCGGCATTTCTATCTGCTGCTCGGCATCGTCTGGGGCTGCGTGGCGCTGGAACACCGCTTCATCCGGTCGCAGCGGCGGTCCCCCTCGCCCAGGCCCGCTTGACTTTGCAGCCTAGCGCTCCAAATTTCCTATCATGCTGACGGTTTCTCAACTCCGCGCCGCACGCGCGATGACAGGAATGACGGTGGAGGAACTCGCCGCCGCATCCGGGATTTCCAAATCCGCGATCGAAGAAGCCGAAGCCTCGCAGGTCTTCGCCAACGCTGATATCACCGACCGGCTGCGGTCGATCTTCGAGTCGAAGGGTGTGTTGTTCCTCGGTGCCGGACAGGACGATGCCGGCGCCGGGCCGGGTCTCCGGCTACGCCAGCAGTTCCAGGACGAGGGAATTCGTCCACAGAACCTCAACGCCGCAAACGACGATTGATATTGCCGCGACGCGGGAACTCTTTGAGTTCCCATGCGTTTTCCCGCCGCTGGAAATTATGCAGGGGGTTTACGCATGACACGCACCAACAATCTATATCTCATCATCGGCGCATTGCTCGTGGTCGTCATCGGCCTCGGCTTCTATGCCTATCGCGAGGAAACCAAGCCGAAGGGCGTCGAGCTGAGCATCGGCCAGAATGGTATAAAAGTCCAAGAAAAGTGAGGGTTACTAAGAGGATACATTTTTAACGATAACAGATCAGACTTGCCTGGAACAAAAATTCACCATGTGAATTTAGGTTCAAATAAGCAAGAAAAGGGGATAATTATGACCACGCGCATGAATCCAGACGATGTCGACAGTAAAGGCTTCAAGAAAGTCTGGAGCGTCGCCGAGTTTGCCAAGCGTTATCGTCTTGACCGTCAAGAAGAATCTCGACTGCTGAAGCTTCTCGGGCCATTTGCATCCCAGCAGGAATTGCTGATGAATGCGAGCCGCGCGCCACGCTTCCGGTAGACATACGGACAAATACGGCAATTATCTTTTGCGTCGTCTCCATGCCGAATTTCCGAGCATGTGTAGCCTCTGGTTTTACATTGAAATGCTCTTTCAAGGAACCTTTGCCTCCCTCTTCTAGTTGGTCTTTCGTGAACCCACTGGCGCCCAGGCGGTGAAACCGCAGCGCCGAAGGAGGATAACCATGATGAAACTGATCTCGAGCACCGGGCTTGCCGTTGCCCTCTCGCTGAGCGCGATCGGCGCCTTTTCCACTCCCGCTTCCGCACAGGATATCGAACTCCGCTTGGGCCCTGATGGTCCACGGCCGATGATCCGCGACCGGGAACGCGACTATGACCGGCGGGGCTGCAGCTTGGGCGAAGCGCGGGCCGCCGCCCGCGACGAAGGTTTTCGCGACGCCCAGGTCGTGCGCGTGACCAGCCGCAGCGTCACCGTCGAAGGGCTCACCAGCAACGGGCCGGATCGCATCACTTTCGCCAACCGCCGCGGCTGTCCTGAAATCTGACCTGCCGCGATTGGCCAACGGATCGAGAGCCCTGCCCGCCGGCGGGGCTTTTTTTCGGGATGTGCCGTCCAGCGCAGATGCAGCAAATTAAGAGCAATTGTTAGTTTTCATGTTTACCGTAAATAAATTGGCAAGGAGTTGAAGCCAGATTTGCCCCGTACGACGGATTTGGTGTTCCTTCAGATTGAAGAAACCGAGTGGGCATGACGCCGGACCGACGTGCCGGTAAATACAGCCCGGAATGTCCCTTCCCGCCATCAGCCATTCAAGGGGCACCTAAATGACGAGCATTCTTACCAATATTGCGGCCATGTCCGCTCTCCAGACGTTGCGCGGTATCGCTTCCGATATGGATTCCACGCAGAGCCGCGTTTCCTCGGGCCTGCGCGTCGGCACCGCTTCCGACAACGCCGCCTACTGGTCGATCGCCACCACCATGCGTTCCGACAACGGCGCGCTTTCTGCGGTCCAGGACGCCCTCGGTCTTGGCGCTGCCAAGGTCGATACCGCCTATTCCGCCATGGAATCGGCCATCGACGTCGTCACCGAAATCAAGAACAAGCTGGTTGCCGCTTCCGAACCGGGCGTCGACAAGTCCAAGGTCCAGGAAGAAATCACCCAGCTGCAGAGCCAGCTGAAGAGCATCGCTTCCTCCGCCTCCTTCTCCGGCGAAAACTGGCTCCAGGCCGAAATCGGCGGCACTCAGAACGCCACCACGGGCATCATCCAGGCCGGCAGCGAAATCAGCAAACAGCTCGTCGGCTCGTTCGTCCGTGACGCCGACGGCAATGTCACGGTCAAGACCATCAACGTCGTCCTCGACGAAACCAACGTCCTGTTCGACCTGAGCGGCGGCCGTGGTGGTCTTCTCGACGCCAATGCCCTCAACGGTTTCCGTGCCATCAATTACGACGACGGCACGACCAACCAGAAGCAATATTTCGGCAAGGTCAACACGTCCTCGTATTATGCGACCAACTCTGTCTGGAAGGACATCGGCGGCGGCGTGTTCATGCGGGGCGATACCAACGGCGTCTACTCTTCGGGCTCCAACGGCACCTATATGATCAAGGTCGGCGGCGCTTATATCGATGCAGTCTACACCACCAAGGGCTACGACTTCTCGGCTGGTGCGACCGCGACGGCCGGCATCAAGTACGGTACGGACATCTCCATCTCCGACCTCGACATCACCAGGCTCGAAGACTACCGCGACTCCAGCGGTGTCAGCTACCTCGGCCTGGGTACCAAAGCCAGCGATGAGGACATCATGGCGGCACTGACCTCGTTGGTCGACGGTCAACTGGAACTGATGGCCAGCGGGGCGGCGAAGCTCGGTGCGGTGGCCAAGCGTCTCGAAATGCAGACGGACTTCGTCTCCAAGCTGACCGACTCGATCGACCAGGGTGTCGGCCGACTGGTGGATGCCGACATGAACGAAGAGTCGACCCGGCTCAAGGCACTGCAGACCCAGCAGCAGCTGGCGATCCAGTCGCTCTCGATCGCAAACTCCGACTCGCAGAACATCCTGTCGCTCTTCCGTTAATCGAAACAGGGGAAATGGCGTGGTGGCTGACCACGCCACGCACCTCCGGAGGCCGCGTCCGAGTTCGGACGCGGCTTTTTTCATGTTCCAGCTTCCGCGCGGATGTGCCGCCGTTTTCATCTGCGAAACACGTGATCATCGTTTTGGGACAGGCGAGGATGCCAGACACGGGATGGCTACATCCCGCGAGACTTTCGGGGATGCATCTGCGCCACTGCGGGCATTCTTGCACCGACCGTTTTCTTTTTCTTCCGATCAGAGGATTTTGAGCTTGCGCCGGCAAAGCGGAGCGACTAGGGAAAACATGCTCATCGAGCAGGTCGGGGCGTAGCGCAGCCCGGTAGCGCACTTGACTGGGGGTCAAGGGGTCGTCGGTTCAAATCCGGCCGCCCCGACCAATTAAATCCCCTTGAAATCTCAGTCAGATCAAAAGCCTTTTCCGGGAACCGGGAATTTCCACACGCGATTTACCCACCCCACCGGATCCGGCAGGGCGGGCTGAGGTTTGCATCCCGCTGCGACTGATCTCAGTAGGGCGAGAAGCACTGCTGGCGCGGGCCGTAATAGGGCTGGAACGTATTGTCGTAGGCCCTGTAGGACCGATAGCGGGCATAACACCAGTTCACGTGCGCATTGCCGCCGACATAACGCCGGGGCGCGTAATAGCGCCGTGCGTATCTTGGTGCATAGCGCGGCTGGGCCAGCGCTCCGCCGATGATCGCGCCAAGCGCAAGCCCTCCGATGATCGCACCGGCATTCGAGCCACGGCGGCGATAATGGCGGTCGCCATAATATCGGTCGCGATAATAGCGACGTCCTTCCCAGCGGTCACGATCGCGCCAGCGGTATTGCACCTGCTGGATATCCTGGGACGCCTCGATCCTAGGGGCGCTGATCGACGGGAACGCCTGGGCGGGAGCGACGCCGCTAAAAGCCGTAATCAAGGATAAAACGACGACGGCGAGCTTCTTTTTCATAATTCACCTCCTCTGATTTCCTCATGAAGAAATGATCCTCCATTTCTCCTGAACCAGAGGTGAATGGTAAATTTTGCTTAACATTGCCGTGCGTTGAATTAGCGAACCTGATCCAGGAGGCGCTTGCATTCCAGGAGGTCGAACAGCGCTTCCTGCAACAGGGCGCGGTCCTCCTTGCCGATGCTGGACTTGCCGATCGACACTTCCATGTCGTCCTCGTGGGAGGCGCCGAAACCGAAAAAGCGGCCGCTCGGCTTCACCTTGGGGCGGCCGACGATCTGATCCTCTTCGGCCGTGCTGACCTTCGGCTCGACCTGCTTTTCGCTGTTTGCCGCCATGATCGCTTCCATCGTGGCGAGATCGCCCGAGGCGATCGCCGAAACGAACTTGTTGCCGTTCGTCTTCAGAAGCTTCTGCACGCCTTTTATGGTGTAGCCGTGATCGTAGAGAAGGTGGCGGATGCCCTTCAGGAGATCGACGTCCTCGGGACGATAATAACGCCGCCCGCCGCCGCGCTTCATCGGCCGGATCTGCGGGAATCGCGTTTCCCAGAAACGCAGCACATGCTGCGGCAGATCGAGGTCGTCGGCGACCTCGCTGATCGTACGAAAGGCGTCCGGGCTCTTCTCCAAGGTCACACTCCAAACGGCAGGCTGCCCATGCCCCAAGGGCAGACTCATAGCCTCCGATACATGCGCGAATTATGCGCCGAATCGGACATATCTCAACGGTTTAAGCCGGGAGATTCAAGCATGTTCACAGGATTACAGAAAAGGTCGCGGCTCTTCAGGCAACCGGGCTTGCCGGCTTCAGTTTCGCCTTGCGCGCCGTGTGCGCCTTGAGGATACGGCTCTTCAGCACGTTGGAGGCCTTGAACGTCATTACCCGACGGGGAGAGATCGGCACTTCCTCGCCGGTCTTCGGATTGCGGCCGATGCGCTCGTTCTTGGAACGCACCTGGAAGGTCGCGAAGGAGGAAAGCTTGACCACCTCGCCCCGCACGATCGCGTTGCAGATCTCGTCTATGACCGTCTCGACGAGCTCGGCCGATTCCGTCCGCGAAAGCCCGACCTTGCGGAAAACCGATTCCGCCAGATCCGCGCGTGTTACTGTCTTGCCGGCCATGATCCCCGCCCAATTTTCGAAATTGATCTTATCAAAGCCGATAGAGAGTATTTTGCTTGAGCGCGAGGGTCAAGCGCCTGTGCTCAATCGCTTATTTACGTTTCGGCCTACCGTTGCCGCCCTACCAGCGGACCAGCAATGCGCCCCAGGTAAAACCGCCACCCATGGCTTCGAGCATCACCAGATCACCCTTCTTGATGCGCCCGTCGGAGGCGGCAACCGAAAGTGCCAAAGGAATCGATGCAGCAGAGGTGTTACCATGCAGATCGACGGTCACGACGACCTTTTCGGACGGAATGCCAAGTTTTTTCGCGGACCCGTCGATAATGCGGCGGTTGGCCTGGTGCGGGACGAGCCAGTCGAGATCGTCTGCCGTCGTGCCGGTCGCGGCGAATGCGCTGTCGATCACGTCCGTGATCATGCCGACCGCATGTTTGAAGACCTCACGGCCTTCCATGCGCAGATGCCCGACCGTGCCCGTGCTGGACGGGCCGCCATCGACATAGAGCTTGTCCTTGTGCGAACCGTCGGAGCGCAGATGCGCGGTGAGCACGCCGCGATCGGCGATCGTCCCCTCGCCTTCGGCCGCTTCGAGCACCAGCGCACCGGCGCCGTCGCCGAAGAGCACGCAGGTGGTGCGGTCCTTCCAGTCGAGAATGCGGGAAAAGGTCTCGGCGCCGATGACCAGCACACGCTTGGCCATGCCGCCGCGGATATGCAGGTCGGCAGTCGCCATCGCATAAACGAAGCCGGTGCAGACCGCCTGCAGGTCGAAGGCATAGCCATGGGTCATGCCAAGCCGGTTCTGGATATTGACGGCGGTCGCCGGAAAGGTGTTGTCGGGCGTCGAGGTCGCGACCAGCACCAGATCGATGTCGTCAGGCGTCAATCCGGCATTGTCCAGCGCCGCACGCGCCGCCTGCTCGCCGAGGGAGGCGGTCGTCTCACCCTCGCCGGCAATGTAGCGCTGACGAATGCCCGTGCGCTGCACGATCCATTCATCGGAGGTCTCGACGATGTCTTCCAACTCGCGATTGGTCACCACCCGCTTCGGGAGCGCTGCCCCGTAACCGCGAACCACTGAACGGATCATTCTTAACTCACATCCTGTCGTCATGCCGCTTCGGGGCCAGCCGGAGGCTGGCGACGGGCATGGTAAATTGCCAGATCCTGCCGGATCTTCGCGTTGAGATCATTGCGTGCCATATCATAGCCGACATCGATCGCGGCAGCGAACCCGTCGGCATTGGCGCTGCCATGGCTCTTGATGACGATGCCGTTCAGGCCGAGGAACACGCCGCCGTTGACCTTGTTCGGATCCATCTTCTCGCGCAGCCTGTCGAAGGCGGGCTTGGCGAGAAGGTAGCCGATCCTGGCCAGCAGCGTGCGCGACATCGATTCGCGCAGAAGCGTGGCAATCTGCCGGGCCGTGCCCTCCGCCGCCTTCAGCGCGATATTGCCGGTAAAGCCTTCGGTCACCACCACATCGACGGTGCCCTTGCCGATGTCGTCGCCTTCGACGAAACCGTGATAGGCGATCGTCGGCAGGTTGGCCTCGCGGATCAACCGCCCGGCCTCCTTGACCTCTTCCTGGCCCTTCACCTCTTCGACGCCGACGTTCAGAAGCCCGACAGTCGGCCGATCCACCTCGAAGAGAGAGCGTGCCATGGCGCCGCCCATGATCGCAAAATCGAGGAGCTGCTGCGCGTCGGCACCGATCGTCGCGCCGATATCGAGGACGATGCTTTCGCCCTTGAGGGTCGGCCAGATGCCGGCAATCGCCGGGCGTTCGATATTGGCCATGGTGCGCAGACAGAACTTCGCCATCGCCATCAGGGCGCCGGTATTGCCTGCGGAGACCACGACCTCCGCCTCGCCGACTTTCACCGCCTCGATCGACCGCCACATGGTCGAGATATAACGGCCGCGGCGAAGGGCTGCACTCGGCTTCTCCTCCATGCTGACGGCGAGTTCGCATTCGTGGAAGACGGATTTATCCCGCAGCTTTGGATATTTCGCCAAAACCGGATCGCACTGAGCCTTCAGGCCATAGATGAGGAAGGTCACATCCGGGTGGCGTTCCAGTGCCTTGGCGGCACCGGCAATGACGACCTCGGGACCAAAATCGCCGCCCATGGCATCGATAGAAATTCTGATCACGCGTCCCTGATCCTTATCTTCGCCGAACGCACCACCTGTGGGGATGATGCGCCAGTTCTCACGTCTCCAACGGCCTTTCGCTCCTCATGCGGGGCCCTGTCGGCGAATTCGTGGCCAAAATATAGTTTTTGCTGCCGCTTACAACCCGTCCTCAATCCTTTTTCCAGTCCTTAAGGGCGGCAAAGGGATTGGGGCGCCCGGACCTTTCATCCGCATCGCCTTCCAGGTGATCGGAGAACTGTGCGCCCGGTTCGCGCGGATAGGGATCGATCGCAAGTGCTGCGAATTCGGCCACCACTTCACCGACATCGATCGTATCGCCCGTAAACATTTCAGGAAGATCGGGACCATCGGGATCGATCACCATCTCCGCGGTATCACTGGTGACGATCCGCGCGAGCTTCGACCCTTCAGGCACGAAGATCTGCTCGAACGGCTCGTCTATCTTCGATGCGACCGGATCGAGCGTGACGACGGAGGACTGGACGATGTCGGCCTTGACACGCCCCTTGAGGCGCACGCCGTCCTTCTTCCAGCGGGCGATCTGCAGCTCGGCCTTCAGCGAACCGACCGAGACGACCTGCCACAGCCTTGCGAGGCCTTCGAGTTCGCGCGCATCGGCTTCGAGCTTTACCGTCACCGCGTTGGCGGAAATATTCCCGACTTTGACGGGATAGGAAAAGGGAGGCTTTTCGCCTCCACCATTGTCATTCTTCATGAAACCTCACTTTTCCCGCGACGGCGGGCCCGGCAGGGGCAGCACCGCTTGCCCGCGGGAAATCTCATCTTCGGAAACACCGGCGAGCGCCGCTTCCGCGGCGATCATCCAGTTTGCCAATCCTTGCATCGCGGGTGCATCTTCGGTCTTGGGATAGATATTCCGCCGGAGCGCCGCGGCAAGCGCCTCGATGTCCCTGCCTTCGAGAGCGGCAGCATAGGTCTCCACCCGGCCGTAGAACATACCGGCCAGCTTTTTCATGCGCTTCGGCACGCTCTGGTCGCCAATGCCGAGTTCGCGGATCGAGTGATCGATATCCTGGAAAAAGGCGTCGACGATCTCCTGAGCCAGTTCCTGGCCGCTCGAATCGGACTTCGCCGTCCGCCGGAAGAACAGGATCATCACGATCGAAAGCATCTCGAAACGGCCCATGACCGTGTCCGGGACATCCAGATCGCTGTAGAAGAACGGAACGCGCGCCATCGACGTCAAGGTCGAGTACTGGCGGTCAACGATCGCGTGGTTCTGGTTTTTCTTCTTGAAAAGGCCGAAGATCATCTGAATTCCCGTTATTTGCCTCCAGGAACGCCCCAGCCTGCCGCCGGCCATGTTGCATGGAAACGAAAGCTGGTTTACCGAAGCATGCACGAATTGCAATGCCGTTCCGCCGGATCAGCGAACGGGGTGGGATCTTCGCGGCCTTATCATCAGGGTCGAGATCGATCTTGTGTCCCTGAATAGCCACAATGGTAGGGTCAGCAGGGGCAGGTTGAGTTTGGGGGATGCCGTTGAACAAGCGGGTTTTCGGATACGAGATGACATTCTTGAGTAAAACCGCGATGGCAATGGTCGTCGCATCCATCACCGTCTCGGGTTGCACTTCCATGCATATCGGCGACACCATGTATAACGGCTACGTGGTCGACCAGAAGTCGCTGGAACTCATTCCGGTCGGGTCGAGCCGCGAGCAGGTGATGTTGACGATGGGCACGCCCTCGACGACGGCGACCTTCGATACCGAGGTGTTCTACTACATCTCGCAAAAACGCGAGCGCGCCGCGGCCTTCATGAAGCCGAAGATCGTCGACCAGACGGTGCTTGCCATCTATTTCGACAAGGACGGCATCGTTGCCCGCCGTGCCAACTATACGATGCAGGACGGCAAGGTGTTCGACACGATTTCGCGCACGACGCCCACGGGCGGCCGCGACCTCACCTTCCTGCAGCAGCTGCTTTCCGGCGGCGCCAGCAGCGGCGCTGCTGCCGCTCGCAACCTCTTCCAAGGCTTGAGCAAATAAGCACAGGAAACGAGATACAAAAGCCCGCGAGGATCGCTCCTCGCGGGCTTTTTGTTTGGCCTGGTTCAGAGATCAGCCGGCAAGAACCGCCAGCAGCAGAAGCGCCACGATATTGGTGATCTTGATCGCCGGGTTGACGGCCGGGCCGGCGGTGTCCTTGTAGGGATCGCCGACGGTGTCGCCGGTGACCGATGCCTTGTGAGCCTCGGACCCCTTCATGTGACGAGTGCCGTCCTTGTCGACGAAACCGTCCTCGAAGCTCTTCTTGGCATTGTCCCAGGCGCCACCGCCCGAGGTCATGGAGATCGCCACGAAGAGGCCGTTGACGATGACGCCGAGCAGCGAGGCTCCAAGCGCCGCAAAAGCCGAGGCCTTGTCGCCGCCAGAGATCAGCAGAACGCCGAAATAGACGACGATCGGCGCCAGAACCGGCAGCAGCGACGGAATGATCATCTCGCGGATCGCAGCCCGGGTCAGGATGTCGACGGCGCGGCCATAATCCGGTTTTTCAGTTCCCTCCATGATGCCCGGCTTTTCGCGGAACTGCTTGCGCACTTCCTCGACGATCGAGCCCGCAGCGCGGCCGACTGCAGTCATCGCGATGCCGCCGAACAGGTAGGGGATAAGGCCGCCGAAGATCAGGCCGGCGACGACATAGGGGTTGGAGAGGTCGAAATCGATTTCGCCAACGCCGTTGAAATATGGATACTGGGCGCTGTTGGCGGCGAAATATTTGAGATCGTTGGAATAGGCGGCGAAGAGGACCAGAGCGCCGAGACCGGCGGAGCCGATCGCATAACCCTTGGTGACCGCCTTGGTGGTGTTGCCGACCGCGTCGAGCGCATCGGTGGATTTGCGCACTTCCGGCGGCAGATGCGCCATTTCGGCGATGCCGCCGGCATTGTCGGTGACCGGGCCGAAGGCGTCGAGCGCGACGATCATGCCGGCGAGACCCAGCATGGTGGTGACGGCGATGCCGGTGCCGAACAGGCCGGCGAACTGGTAGGTGGCAATGATGCCGCCGACGATGACGATAGCCGGAAGAGCGGTCGATTCGAGCGAGACCGCGAGACCCTGGATGACGTTGGTGCCATGGCCGGTCACCGAGGCCTGGGCGATCGAGTTCACCGGGCGCTTGTTGGTGCCGGTATAATATTCGGTGATGACGACGATCAGCGCCGTCACCACGAGGCCGAGAAGGCCGCAGATGAAGAGGTTCGCGCCGGTGATCGGCTTGCCGGCGACGGTGCCGATCGGCCCCCAGCCGATGGTCACCGAGGTTGCAACGGCGAGACCGACGATCGACAGGAGGCCGGTGACGATCAGGCCCTTGTAGAGGGCGCCCATGATCGAGCCGTTGGAGCCGAGCTTGACGAAGAAGGTGCCGATGATCGAGGTGATGATGCAGGCGCCGCAGATCGCCAGCGGATAGACCATGACGGTTGCGAGGATCGGCGCGCCGGCGAAGAAGATCGCCGCCAGCACCATGGTGGCGACGACGGAAACCGCATAGGTCTCGAACAGGTCGGCTGCCATGCCGGCGCAATCGCCGACATTGTCGCCGACGTTGTCGGCAATGGTCGCCGGGTTGCGCGGGTCGTCTTCCGGAATGCCGGCTTCCACCTTGCCGACGAGGTCACCGCCGACGTCCGCACCCTTGGTGAAGATGCCGCCGCCGAGACGGGCGAAGATCGAGATCAGCGACGCGCCGAAGCCGAGCGAGACGAGCGCGTCGATGACTTCACGCGAGCCGGTCGGATGGCCGAGGCCGGCCGTCAGGACCCAGTAATAAATCGAGACGCCGAGGAGAGCGAGGCCTGCCACCAGCATGCCGGTGATGGCGCCGGATTTGAAAGCGATATCGAGACCGGCCGCGAGGCTTTGGGAAGAAGCTTGCGCCGTGCGCACGTTGGCGCGGACCGAGACGTGCATGCCGATGAAACCGGCAGCGCCCGAAAGCACGGCGCCGATAACGAAGCCGATCGCAGCGGTGCCAGACAGCAGCACCCAGGCCAGGATCGTCACGACGACGCCGACAATGGCAATGGTCATGTATTGGCGCATCAGATAGGCTTGTGCGCCCTCACGAATATATCCTGCGATCTCCTGCATGCGGATACTGCCCTGATCGGCAGCCAGCACGGAACGCGTCGCCCAGACGGCATAAATGATCGATAGCAAACCGCACACGATCACACCCAGAATTACAGTCATTCGCTTTTCCTCTCCCTTAGCGCCGGATGGTCCATACCCCCCGGCCATGCACGCCCTGCAGCGGCGCGCATCCACGGGATGAGCAAAGACCGCCGCAGCACTCCATAGTGCGCATTCTCGCGCAGACGACCGCCTCCCCTCCCAAGGATTCCGGGATCGTCCACGCGGACGGGAGATTGCGGTGGAGATGAATTGGCGTCAAGCCCCGAAGGGGCAAGACTCTAGGCGGATTTCACGGAAGTACGCTTGAGCATCAGCGCCAGAACGAGACCGAGGCAGATGATGGTCACCGGCCAGATGATCAGGTTCATGAAAGACCAGCCATAGGCGGTGAACACCTTGCCGGAGGAGAAGGAGGAGAGTGCCACCGTGGTGAACAGGATGATGTCGTGGAAACCCTGTACCTTGTCGGCCTCGTGCGGGCGGTAGCTGGAGGCGACGATCGCGGTCGAGCCGATGAAGGCGAAGTTCCAGCCGATGCCGAGCAGCACCAGCGCGCCCCAGAAATTCCAGAGTTCGATGCCCATGTGGGCGACCACCGCGCAGCCCATCAGGATCAGCAGACCGGCGGCGACGATCTTCTCGACGCCGAAGCGGGAGATCAGCATGCCGGTGAAAAAGCTCGGCGCGAACATGGCGAGCACGTGCCACTGGATGCCGAGCGTGGCCATTTCCGACGGGAACCCGCAGCCGATCACCATGGCGAGCGGCGCGCCGGTCATCATGAAGGTCATCAGTGCATAGGAGGAAATGCCGCAGATCATGCCGGTCAGGAACCGCTGGGTGACGACGATCTCACCGAGCGGACGTGCCGGCACTGAGGTGCTGGGACCGCCGCTCATCGGCGGCAATTTCAACGGCGCCAGCATCACAAGGGCGATCAGGTAGAGCGGAATGACGGCCACGAAAGCGCCGGCAAACAAGACGGGCGACAGCAGGTCCTTGGTCCAGATCGCAAGCTGCGGTCCCAAGACCGCCGAGACGATGCCGGCCGCAAGGATCCAGGAGATCGCTTTCGGCTTGTAGAAAGAGGGCGACGCGTCGGCGGCGGCAAACCGGATTTTCTGGCTGAAGCCGTTACAGAGGCCGATCAGAACCAGACCGACTGCAAAAAACCAGAAATTCGAATGGAAGAGCGCGATTGCCGCAATCGCCGCGCCGAGGGCTCCGAGAACCGAACCCAGCATGAAACTCATCTTGCGGCCGAGGAATCGGGAGGCGACCGCGACCGCGACCGCGCCGGCTGCCATGCCGATGTTGAAACCGGTCAGCGGGGCGGTCGCCAGCGACTTGTCGTCGCCGAGCAACTGGTAGCCAACGAGGCCGCCGAGCGCGAAAACCAGAGGCGGCGCCGAACCGAGGACCGCCTGGACGCCGGCAAGCAGCGCGACGCTGCGCCGGGCGGTTTTCATCTGTGTCTGAAGACCGTCCACCGCACCGTCCATGCTGCCCACCCTGACTTTTCGTTGTTTTTTATTTCTTGGCTTCGCCGCGCACCTGCTTGGCGATGCGGTCGAGGACGGCGTTGACGATGCGCGGCTCTTCCTCTCCGAAGAAGGCGTGGGCGATCTCGACATATTCGGTGACGATGACGGCGACCGGCACATCCTTGCGCTCGAGGATCTCGAATGTGCCCGCGCGCAGGATGGCGCGCAGTGTCGAGTCGAGACGCGACAGCGGCCAGTCTTCCTGCAGAGAGGCGCGGATCAGCGGGTCGATCTTCACCTGGTCGCGCACGACGCCGGCAACGATCGAGCGGAACCAGGAGGCGTCGGCCTTGAGGTAGGTATCGCCGTCGAGCTCCTGGCCGAGGCGATGGGTCTCGTATTCGGCCACGACCTCCAGCACGCCGGTCCCGCCGACATCCATCTGGTAGAGCGCCTGCACGGCCGCCAGGCGGGCTGCACCGCGCTGGTTGGCCGGCTTGACCGGGTGTTCGCCTTCCTTCGCCATCAAATCAACCGCCGTTCATCTTTTCACGCAGCGCGATCATGGTCAGCGCGGCGCGGGCGGCGAAGCCGCCCTTGTCCTTGTCCGAACGGCGGGCGCGCGCCCAGGCCTGTTCGTCGTTCTCGCAGGTCAGGATGCCGTTGCCGATAGCCAGCGATTCCGACACGGCGAGGTCCATCAGCGCGCGCGAGGATTCGTTCGAGACGATATCGAAGTGATAGGTCTCGCCACGGATGACCATGCCAAGCGCGACGAAACCGTCATAGTCGGTTCCGCCTTCTTCCGACGCATCGAGCGCCATGGCGATTGCCGGCGGGATTTCGAGGGCACCCGGAACGGTGACCACGTCATAGGTCGCCCCCGCCTCTTTCAGCGCATGGGTTGCGCCTTCGAGCAGCGCATCGGACATATCGTCGTAGAAACGCGCCTCGACGACGAGGAGGTGTGGAGCGGTTTCGCGTGACATGGTTCACCTTTGTTCAAAATCGGCCCAGCATGACCTCGTATCGCCTTCAAGGCGGGCCGAAAGGCATATGGGTCTCGGGCAGGTGGCGGTCAAAACACGCTCTGAGGGGAATGGCAAGCAATTTTCGCTGAACGCAGCGATGCGAATCGGGAATAGCTGAACGAACGACCCGACAGACCCACCTGTCCGTGCCCCCTGGAGCCCGTCATGATCATCCCCACCATCGAGACCGAACGGCTGATCCTGCGCCCGCACCGGCTGGAAGACTTCGAGGACTATGCCGCCATCTGGGCCGATCCGGACGTGGTGCGCTTCATCACCGGAAGCCCGATTTCACGCGAAAACAGCTGGAGCCGCATGCTGCGCGTCAACGGCATGTGGCATCTGATGGGTTTCGGCTTTCTGGCGATCGAGGAGAAGGCGACCGGCCGCGTGCTCGGCGAAGCCGGTTTCCAGGATATGCGCCGGGAGTTTCAGCCTTCGATCGAGGGGACGCTCGAGACCGGCTGGGCGCTCATTCCAGCAGTCCATGGCCGCGGTTACGCGACCGAAGCGGTCAGCGCGATGATCTCCTGGAGCGAGGCCCGTTTCCCTGACCGCCGGATGACCTGCATCATCAGCCCGGAGAATGCCGCCTCGCTCAGGGTCGCGGCAAAACTTGGCTTCCGCGAGTTCGCCCGCGCCGATTACCACGGCCCGATCGTGGTGCTGGAACGCGAAAACTGACCATCGACCGTTCACTTTTCCGCAAGTATCGAATGCAGACCATGAACGGCGATTGCATTTTGGAAAAGCTCAACGAAAATATTCCAGAAGTTGCAAGAACAGCCTGATTCCCGTTTCAACTTTCTATTTTATTAGAAGGTTGCGATATAGATAGACCTATATCATCGAGAACCATATGGACGCACTCGTGAAACAGCATCCTCTTCCATCCGGTGGCATGGAAGACCTCATCTTGCGAATGTCGATGGCCCGTGGCCTCGACGAAATCATGGCGGCGGTCCGCCAGTCCGCCCGCAGCCTCATCGGTGCCGATGGAGTGACTTTCGTCCTGCGCGACGAGGGCAAATGTTATTACGCCGACGAGGATGCAATCTCGCCGCTGTGGAAAGGCCAGCGTTTCCCGATGGAGACCTGCATCTCCGGCTGGGCGATGCATCACGCCCAAGTGGTCGTCATCGAAGACATCTACAAGGACGATCGCATCCCGCACTCGGCGTACAGCCCGACCTTCGTCAAAAGCCTCGTCATGGTGCCGGTGCGCGAAGAGGACCCAGTCGGGGCGATCGGCGCCTATTGGGCGAAGGCCGAGCGCCCCTCGGCGGAAGCCGTCCGGCTTCTCCAGAGGATCGCTCATAGCGCAGCGGTCGCCATGACCAATGTGGCCCTGATCAATTCGCTCGCCGCCGCCAAGGAAGAGGCCGCACGGGCACGCGATGCGATGATCCTTGCCATGGCCTCCCTCGCGGAAACGCGCGACCACGAGACCGGCAATCACATCCGCCGCACCCAGCATTATGTGCGTGTGCTCGCGGAGGCTCTGAAAGAATACGAGCCCTATTCCTGGCAATTGAGCGACGACGTGATCGATCTGCTCTACAAGTCGGCGCCACTGCACGATATCGGCAAGGTCGGCATTCCCGACAACATCCTCCTTAAGCCGGGCAAGCTCGAGCCGGAGGAGTTCGAGGTGATGAAGACCCATGCGGAACTCGGTCGCGCAGCGATCGCCACCGCCGAACGCTATATGGGATCGTCAACGCCCTTCCTCAGCCTCGCCAAGGAAATCGCCCATACCCATCACGAGAAATGGAACGGCACCGGCTATCCGCAGGGGCTTAGAGGCGAGGATATTCCGATCGGCGGGCGAATCATGGCGATCGCCGACGTCTATGATGCGCTGGTCTCGGAGAGAATCTACAAGCCCGCCATGCCGCACAAGGACGCCGTCGACATCATCATCCGGGACAGCGGCACGCATTTCGATCCCAGTCTCGTCGAAATCTTTGCCAGGATCGCGCCGAAATTCGAGGAAATCCACCGCAACTTCGAAGACGCAGCGTGAACCGTCAGCTCCTGGCCGGGAACTCCGCGAGCCGTGCCGCGTAACGCGCCATCGTATCCACTTCGAAATTGACGAAATCGCCTGCCTTGCGGTCGCCCCAGGTGGTGACCGCAAGCGTGTGGCGGATCAGCAGAACGTCGAAATCGGTCCCCTCCACGGCATTCACCGTCAGCGACGTGCCATCCAGCGCGACCGAGCCTTTCGGGGCGACGAAGCGGGCAAGCGCCTCGGGTGCGCGAAGACGGATGCGCACCGCCTCGCCTTCGTGTTCGATGCCAAGAATTTCCGCCTTGCCGTCGACATGGCCGGAGACGATATGGCCGCCGAGCTCGTCGCCGATCTTCAACGCCCGTTCGAGATTGACCCGCGTGCCCTCCGTCCAGGCGGCGATCGTCGTCAGCCGCAGCGCCTCTTCCCAGGCCTCGACCTCGAACCATCGTTCGTTGCTGCCTTCGTCCGGCAGGTTTGTCACCGTCAGGCAGACGCCGCCATGGGAAATCGAAGCCCCCATGTCGATGGTTTTAGGGTCGTAGTTGGTGGCGATCCTGAGCTTGACGCCCTCGTCCATCGGCGTCGTTGCCGCGACCGTGCCGACATCGGTGACAATTCCGGTGAACATCAGAAACCTCTTTCGTATTCAAAACAGCGGTCCGGCCCGAAGCTTTCTTCGCGCACGAGCTTAAATCCTGCCGGCATATCGGATGGCGTCAGCGGCGATTCAAGCCCGCCCTCGCCGACAATGCCGGTGCCCTGGAAGAGGAGAATACGGTCGACAAGGTCTGCTTCGAGGAAGGCTCTCGCGACGGTGGCGCCGCCTTCGACCAGAAGCGAGGAGATGCCGCGCACCGCAAGGATCGCCAGGAGGATATCGAGTTCGGTGCTGTCCATGATCTCGACGCCGGCCTCGATCAGTCTCTCGCGCTTGTCTCCCGGGGTCCCCCCCTCTGCCCTGCCGGGCATCTTCCCCTCAAGGGGGGAGATCGGCAAGAAGCCAGCACCCTGCGCAACTCCGGCCGGTTCGTCTGCCGCCGCGATATCGGAGCTTGAATGGGACGGACGAGCCCGCCGCTGGTCGATCTCCCCCCTTGAGGGGGAGATGCCCGGCAGGGCAGAGGGGGGTGCGGCCCCACTCTCAACCTGAGAAGTTAAACCCGGCGCAGCCACAACGATCACCGGCACATCCCGCGTACTCTGTACCAGCTTGGAATCCAGCGGCAGTTGCAAATGCCGGTCGAGCACGATGCGCACCGGCGAGCGGCCTTCAAGCCCGGGAATACGTACGGTCAACTCCGGATCATCGGACAGTACCGTACCAATACCGACGAGAATCGCATCCGCCTCGGCCCGCAACCGATGTACCTCAGCCCTCGCCTCCGCGCCCGTAATCGACACTTCCTCGCCCCGCCGGCCGAGCATGCCGTCGGCGGAAACCGCAAGCTTCAGAGTCACATGCGGCCGGCCCTTCGTCTGGCGCGTGAGGTAGGCGGCAAGCGCACGGCGCCCCTCCTCCTCCATCAGCCCCGTCTCGACGACGATCCCGGCATCGCGCAGGATCGCAATCCCGCGGCCGGAAACGCGTGGATCGGGATCGGTCAATGAGATGACGACGCGGGCGACACCTGCCTCGACGAGCGCGTTGGCGCAAGGCGGCGTGCGGCCGTAATGCGAGCAGGGTTCGAGCGTGACATAGACGGTCGAACCCCTCGCCTTTTCGCCGGCGATCTCGAGCGCCTGGGTTTCCGCATGCGGCCGTCCGCCCGGTGCGGTGACGGCGCTGCCGACGATCTCGCCGTCTCTGACGATCACACAGCCGACCGAAGGATTGGTCCCGGTCTGGCCGGTGTGAAGGCGCGACAGGCGCAGCGCCGACGCCATGAACCACCGGTCTTCGGCAGCGCCCGTCATGATCTACGGCTCGATGCCGGGATCGCGGGCGATCTTGGCATTGATCTCCTGGATCACCTTCTCGAAATCCTCCGCATGGGAGAAATCGCGATAAACGGAAGCGTAACGGACGAAGGCGACGTCATCGAGGCTCTTCAAGGCCTCGAGCACCTGCAGGCCGATCTCTTCCGAGGAAATCTCGTTTTCGCCGGAGCTTTCGAGCCGGCGCACGATGCCCGACACCGCCCGCTCGATGCGGTCATTGTCGACCGGCCGCTTGCGTAGCGCGATCTGGAACGACCGTACCAGCTTGTTGCGGTCGAACGGAACCTTGCGGCCGGTCTTCTTGGTGACCATCAGCTCGCGAAGCTGGACGCGTTCGAAGGTGGTGAAGCGGCCGCCGCAATCCGGGCAGATGCGCCGCCGGCGGATGGAGGTGTAGTCCTCCGCCGGACGACTATCCTTGACCTGCGTGTCTTCCGAACCGCAATAGGGGCAGCGCATCGCCTCTCCTTAGGCTTGCAAGAGGGACTGCGAGATGCAGTCCCCGCTCGGATCACATGTAGGGGTACATGGGGAAACGGCCGGTGAGCGCCACGACCTTGTCGCGCACGCCGGCTTCGACGCTCGCATTGCCCTCATCGGAATTGGCGACCTTCAGGCCATCGAGAACGTCGATGATGAGATTGCCGATCTCCCTGAATTCCGCTTCCTTGAAGCCGCGCGTCGTGCCGGCCGGGGTCCCGAGGCGGATACCGGACGTGACGAAAGGCTTTTCCGGATCGAAGGGAATGCCGTTCTTGTTGGTGGTGATGTAACCACGGCCGAGAGCCGCCTCGGCGCGCTTGCCGGTGGCGTTCTTCTTGCGCAGGTCGACCAGCATCAGGTGGTTGTCGGTGCCGCCGGAGACGATGTCGAGGCCGCCGGCCATCAGCGTTTCGGACAGCGCCTTGGCATTCTTGACGATCTGGGCGGCATAATCCTTGAAGTCCGGCTGCAGCGCCTCGCCGAAGGCAACCGCCTTGGCGGCGATGATGTGCATCAGCGGACCGCCCTGGAGGCCCGGGAAAACCGCCGAATTGAACTTCTTGGCCAGTTCCTCGTCATTCGTCAGGATGACGCCGCCGCGCGGCCCACGGAGAGACTTGTGCGTCGTGGTGGTCGCGACATGGCAATGCGGGAACGGCGACGGATGCTGGCCGCCGGCAACCAGGCCGGCGATATGGGCCATGTCGACCATCAGATAGGCGCCGACCGAATCGGCGATCTCGCGGAACCGCTTCCAGTCCCAGATGCGGGAATAGGCGGTGCCGCCGGCGATGATCAGCTTCGGCTTGTGCTCTTCGGCCTTCTTCTGCACTTCGTCCATGTCGAGCAGGTTGTCGCCTTCGCGCACGCCGTAGGACACGACGTTGAACCATTTGCCAGACATGTTGACCGGCGAACCGTGCGTCAGGTGACCGCCCGAGTTGAGGTCGAGGCCCATGAACGTATCACCCGGCTGCAGCAGCGCCAGGAACACGGCCTGGTTCATCTGGGAACCGGAATTCGGCTGGACGTTGACGAAATTGACGCCGAACAGCTTCTTGGCGCGCTCGATGGCGAGTTCCTCGGCGATATCGACGAACTGGCAGCCGCCGTAATAACGCTTGCCTGGATAACCTTCCGCATACTTGTTGGTCATGATCGAACCCTGCGCCTCAAGCACGGCGCGGGAAACGATGTTCTCCGATGCGATCAGCTCGATTTCGTGGCGCTGGCGACCCAGTTCCTTCTCGATCGCGCCAAAGATTTCCGGATCGGATTCGGCCAGCGGGCGGGAGAAGAAGACGTCGGTGTTCGACATGTGCGAGGCTCCTCAAAGGGGTGGGCATTGCAATGTCGCGTCTTAGCGTTCCGCCTCCCGCAGAGCAATACGCAGAACGACATTTGCGCGTCGGAAGACGCGGGGATGATCGCAGAAAACGAAAAAGCCGCACCCTCTGGCAGATGCGGCTTGCCGTAAACGGAAAATGAGGCCGATCTTATTGCGGCAGCAGGTCGTCGTCGGCAGCGCCGGCCGGCTTCTCGATGCCGGTGGTCGTCTGCAGCGCGAGTTCCTGGTTGCCGTCACGCTCGTAGATATCGTCACGGAACTGCACGACGCGGTCTCGGGCGGACCAGGCGGTAATGTAAACGATATAGACCGGAACTTCCTCGGTCAGTTTGATCGGGGTGTTCTGGCGCGTCGAGATCACCCGTTCGATCTCCTGGCGCGACCAGCCTGTGGTGTCGCGCATCAGCCAGGTGATGAGGTCGCGGACGTTCTGAACGCGCATGCAGCCCGAGGATTCGAAGCGCATCAGCTTGTTGAACAGGCCCTGCTGGGGCGTGTCGTGCATGTATTCGTTGTTCGGGTTGTGGAAGTTGATCTTCGTCGAGGCCATGGCGTTGATCTTGCCGGGATCCTGCCGGAACATCAGGTTCGGCGCCTTCGGCGCAAACCAGTCGACCGTTTCCGGCGCCACTTCGTTACCCTTGCCGTCGATCAGGCGGATATTGTTGCGGGTCAGATAGGTCGGGTCCTTGCGCATCAGCGGCACGATGTCCTTCTCGACGATCGAGCGCGGCGCAGTCCAATAGGGGTTGAGGATGACCTCGTAGATCTTCGAGTTGATCGCATGCGTCGGCCGGTCGATGCGCCCGACGACGGCATTGGTGCGCAGCGCCACCCGGTCGCCCTCCACCGCCTCGATATAAGCGGCCGGAATATTGACCATGACGTAGCGGGGACCGAGATCCCCCGACATGGACTGCAGGCGCACCAGATTGGTCCCGAGCTGGCGCAGGCGCACGTCGGCCGAGATGTTCATCGCCTTGACGGTGAACTCGCCCATCACGCCGTCGGAGGGCAGGCCGTGGCGGGCCTGGAAACGCTTTACCGCGCCATCAACGTAAGAGTCGAACGAGGAGGACATGCCCGCCTCGCGTGGCAGGTCACCTGAAATCATCAGGCGCTGGCGCAACTGCTGGACGGAAGGATCGACGACGCCGAGACGCAGGCGCTGCTGGCCGGGATTGACCTCGGGCCAGCCGCCGTTGGCGACGATCTGCTGGTAGTCGACGATCGCCTGCTGGATGTTCGCCGGTCCGCCGGGGCCGAGCACCGGATTGTTGGAAACGACGTTGACGGCGGTACGCGATGCGGCCTTGGCGTCGAACTGGTCGTCCCAGGTGCCGCGGCGCGGCGCATTGATCAGATCGTCCATCGCCGTCTGGGCGAATGCGGGCGCTGCAAGCGCGGCGGCGCCGGCAGAGACAGCCGTGCGAAGCAAGGCACGGCGGGAAAGAGCTTCAGATCCGATCTTCTTCGACATCAATTATACCCATCTGGTCCGAGCAGCATCAGAGACGCCTACAGGGATATGGTTAAGAACGCGCAAAAAGTTAGCGCAGCCGCTCGGGGCTTCGTCGTCATCGCAATGTTATGAAAGCGCGAATTCCCGCCGGCCCGTTGCATCCAGCGGGTCCCATAGCAATATGGCCAATTCGTGTCAGGTACTTGCGCGTCACAAAGCCGTGTTGGCACGTGATTTTTTCAAGCGGCATATACGCCACACCGGGACGAACGCAAGCGATCCGGGATGGGCGCCCCTCAGGTCTGCCCTTTGAAAAAAACCACCGAGCATTGCGGCCATCGGGACCGCCCTTTTGCCGAAACGTAAAAGCCGTAAGCCTGGGACAAGCGGATCGGTTAAAAATCACCCCTCAGAAATGAGGAATTTGAGAATTGAACTGGTACCCGATCGAAGCCCTTGAACCTGGAAAGCTGGTCGTCCTGCATTTTCGCGATGAAACCGCGCCGCAATGTGTAGGCTATGTCGAACGGGACGGCGTCTGCGGATGGCCCGAAAAGGTGACGGGCCGCAGACCCGACGGCTGGCTCGACCTCTCCTCGCTGTTCTCCGGCATGACAACCGAGATCCGCCGGGCGGTGGCGGCCACCTTATAGGCAAGATTCCGGGGCAATCGGACGGAACGGGCCGTATTCTGACGCTCATGGCAGAATACGCCTATCAACCCGGCCCCCATACTGGTAGGCACCTCAATCACCATATTGGAGAGCTACCGTGACCCTCGACGAAAAATACCAAATCATTGTCAATGCTTTCCACAACAATAAGTTTGGCGTTTCGCCGACCTCCACACGCGGAGCCGTCCAGAATTATTGCAAAAAACACGGGCTCGAAGGCGAAGACTATACCGAGACCCTCGCCTCGGCGATGACCGCCGGCTTGATTGCCCAGATGGCCGACTCGGCCCTCACCATCAGGAACGCCGGCCGCGCCCTGCTGGCCAAGCAATAGCCTGAAACTGCCGGAGGTTGCTACGCAGTTGGCGCACAAACGGGCGTAACGGCGCGTCTTCCGACGCCCCGTTACGCTTTGCGTAGCACCGCATGACTGGAGGTAATGGAGTGTTTCGCAAGCCCCCGGTGGATCAAAGGCGGTAGAGGATCTGGTCGTTCCAGAAGCGGTCGAGACGCTGGAGCAGCTTGTTCATCTGCGAGAATTCGCCCTCGCCGATGCCGCCGACCTTTTCGATGGAGCCGATATGGCGTTCGTAGAGCTTGCCGACGGTTTCAGCGATCCCCTGGCCTTCCGGCGTCAGGCTGATGCGGACCGAGCGGCGGTCGATGCGCGAGCGCTGGTGGTTGATGAAGCCGAGATCGACCAGCTTCTTGACATTGTAGGAGACGTTGGAACCGAGGTAATAACCGCGGGAGCGCAGTTCGCCGGCCGTCAGTTCCGAATTGCCGATGTTGAACAGCAGGAGAGCCTGGACGGCGTTGACGTCGTCACGACCCTGGCGGTCGAACTCGTCCTTGATCACATCGAGAAGACGGCGATGCAGGCGTTCGACCAGATGCAGCGACTCCATGTAGAGAGCGCGAATGGTTTCTTCATGCGGATCTGCTACTGCCGGTGCCGCCTGCGGCTTCAGTTTCGTGTTCATCATGACTGCCTCATCTGTTTTGTTTGGCGGTGTTTGTTGTGTTCCCGCCTTGAGACAGACACTATCCAATACGCATAAAATTCGACTTAAAACATAGGCTTAACAAGCGCTTAACGCGTTCCTTCGAATTCCCGCGACCGGTCGCCGACCGGATCCACCCCCATTTCGATTTCAAATAAATCAATCACTTAACAGCGAATTCCCGATCAAATCCGGCCGTCAAAGCTTTAATTTCAGGGTGAATCAATCCTTACCCGCTCCGCCTTGCGGCGCGCTTCGACCCACAGGGAGAGCCGAAACACGACATAGAGCGCGGCGACGAGGCCGTGCATGAGGGGAACGAGACGGTTGTGCCCGAAGATCTCCGGCCAGACGATGTACATCGATATCTGCGAGATCGCGGCGATCGCCCAGAGCACCGGGCCCCAGGAGACGGTGAGCCAGAGGCCGAGCGAGGCAACCGGAAACAGGACGGCAAGAGAAGACGCCGCCACCTTCCATGGAAGCGCCAGCAGATCGAAGCGGGCCATGCCCCTCAGCGAATAGCCGACCAGCATCGCCCAATATTGCAGGCCGAACCAAAAACAGGCGACCGCGACCAACCTCAGGAAGATCACGTAGAGAATTTCGGTCAGCGTGCGCTTCGGCACCGTGAGTGAATCAGGCTCCATGGCGGCCACCATAACGACGAGACGTTCCGTTCGCCAGCACCCGCGAAGCGGTGGGCGTGCGGCGATCCCGCCCATTCATAATCGTTCGTGCACATGGTATGGACCGGCGCAGGTAAGAAGGAATGGAGACATGAGGCCCATGGACAAGACGCATCTGGTCGACGAGATCACCGGCCATCGCCGCATGCGACGCAACCGCAAGGCCGACTGGACGCGGCGGATGGTGCAGGAAAACCGGCTGACGGTCGACGACCTGATCTGGCCGATCTTCATCGTTCCCGGCACCGGCATCGTCGATCCGATCGCCGCCATGCCCGGCGTCAACCGCATGAGCATCGACAAGGCGGTCGAGGCGGTGAAGGAAGCTGCCGACCTCGGCATTCCGGCGATCGCCACCTTCCCCGATATCGAGATGGACCTGCGTGACGAGACCGGCTCCAACAGCCTGGTCGCCAACAACCTGATCAACCAGGCGACCGCCGCCTTCAAGAAGGCCGTGCCGAATATCGGCATCATCACCGACGTGGCGCTCGATCCGTTCACCAGCCACGGCCATGATGGAATCCTGCGTGACGGTATCATCGTCAACGACGAGACGGTCGACCAGATCGTCCGGGCCGCCGTGATGCAGGCGGATGCGGGCGCCGATATCATTGCGCCGTCGGAAATGATGGACGGCCGCATCGGCGCCATCCGCCGCGGCCTCGATGCCAGCGGCCATCAGGATGTCGGCATCATGTCCTATGCGACGAAGTTCTCCTCCGGCTTCTACGGCCCCTATCGCGAGGCGATCAACACCAGCGGCCTGCTGAAGGGCGACAAGAACAGCTATTACATCTCGCCGGCCAACGGCACCGAAGCGGTGCGGGACGCTGCCCTCGACGTCGAGGAAGGCGCCGACATGCTGATGGTCAAACCCGGCATCGCCTATCTCGACATCTGCTGGCGCATCAAGGAAGCGTTCGGCCTTCCCGTCTTCGCCTACCAGGTCTCCGGCGAATATACCCAGATCAAGGCCGCCGCGATGAACGGCTGGATCGACGGCGAACGGGTCATGATGGAGACGCTGCTCTGCTTCAAACGCGCCGGCTGCGACGGGATTCTTTCGTATTTTGCGGTGGACGTGGCGAAGAAACTGGCGAAAAACGGATAAGTCTTGTTGCCGAGGCGGTTTCTTCCCATATCAATATCCGAGAAACAGGAGATGTTGAAACGATGAGCCTCGACCCGAACCCGACCTATGCCGCACCGGACGATTGGCGCGCCTATAGCGGCGTTCTTTCGCGCCGGGTGTTCGCCTTCATTATCGACTACGTGATCGTGCTGCTGCTGTGCATTCCGGCAGCGGTCGTCGTGTTTTTCCTCGGAATCATCACGCTCGGCCTCGGCTTCATGCTCTACCCGGTCCTGTTTGTGATCGTCGCGCTTCTCTATTTCGGGATGACGCTCGGCGGCTCGGCCCAAGCCTCGCCCGGCATGCGCGCCATGGGGATCGCCATGCTGCGGGTCGACGGCCGGCGGATGGATTTCCTCACCGCCATGGCCCACACGGTGATCTTCTGGATCATCAATTCGGTGCTGACGCCGCTCATCCTGCTCGCGGGCCTGTTCATCGAGCGTTCGCGTCTCGTGCACGACCTGTTGCTCGGCACGGTCGTGGTGCGTACGCCGTAACGATTACGTCACTGGCCAAAAGTTTATGGTACATGCCGGCTGCCTGTCGCAGCATATGGTTGACGTTTTACTTTTATGCGCCATGGTATGACATTTACGACACTAAAGACCGGACTGCCACGACGCAATGAACACCCAGGCAACGCCCTCACCGCAGTTCTATCTGACGGCCCCGGCAGTTTGTCCCTATCTCTCGGGTGAAATGGAGCGAAAGGTCTTCACTCACCTGGTCGGTCCGCGCGCCGCCGAGATGAACGACCTACTGACCCAGGGCGGTTTCCGCCGTTCGCAGAACATCGCCTACCGGCCGGCCTGCGAATCCTGCCGTGCGTGCATTTCCGTGCGCATTCTCGCCCATGAATTCGAGCCCGTGCGCTCGATGAAGCGGGTTCTCGCCACCAATCGCGACGTGATCGCGACGGTCTATCCGGCGCAGCCTTCCACCGAACAGTTCTCGCTCTTCCGCCGCTATCTCGACGACCGTCACCAGCGAGGCGGCATGTCGGACATGTCGGCACTCGACTATGCGATCATGGTCGAAGACACGCATGTCAACACCCGAATCATCGAGTACCGCCGCCGCGAGCCGGGCTCCGGCATCAGCGCCGAGCCGAAGGGCGAGTTGCTCGCGGTGGCGCTCACCGACATGATGAGCGACGGCCTGTCGATGGTCTATTCCTTCTTCAACCCCGAGTATGAAAAGCGCTCGCTCGGCACGTTCATGATCCTCGACCATATCGCCCGCACCAGGACGCTCGGCCTGCCGCATGTCTATCTCGGTTACTGGGTCAAGGGTTCGGCGAAGATGGGCTACAAGACCCGCTTCCAGCCCCAGGAACACCTGACCCCGCGCGGTTGGGAAATCTTCGATCCCGCCACGGACATCTGAAATCACCTCATGAACGATCATAAAAAGGGCCTCGTGCTCACCGCCATCGGCGGACTTGCGCTCTCCTTCGACGTGCCGCTCGTGCGTCTCGGGCATGGCGAAATGTGGTCGACGGTCGCGCTGCGCAGCACGGCGACTTTTGCCGCCGCCATCATCCTGTGGCTGCTCGTCCGCCGCCTCAGTTCGAGCCGTCCGGTGCTGATCCCCGGCAGGGCCGGACTTGCCGCCGGGTTCTGCTACGGCATTTCGACGATCGCCTTCCTCGGCGCCGTCTTCAACACGGCGACGGCCAACGTCGTCTTCATCGTCGCCTTCACACCCATGTATGCCGCCATTCTCGGCTGGCTGATCCTGAAGGAACGGCCCTCGCCTGCGACGCTCGTCACCATGCTGGTGATGTTTTTCGGCGTCGGCCTGATCGTTTCGGGCGGGCTTGCCGGCGGCCACATCCTCGGCGACATCCTGGCGGCAATAGCCTCGTTCCTGCTTGCACTGGCGATCACGCTCAGCCGGGCTGCGCGCATTGACATGGGTTTCGTGCCGCTGGTCGCGACCATCATCCCGGCAACGATCGGTCTTTCCTTCGTCGGCACATCCTCACTTGCCGGCACGGGCGGCTTTTCGGTCGAACACCCCATCTGGCTGATATTCGACGGCGCGATCATGATGCCGCTCGCCTTCTGGTGCCTGGCGACCGGCCCGAAATACCTCTCCGGCCCCGAAGTCGGCATGTTCTACCTGCTCGAAACCATCCTCGCGCCGATCTGGGTCTGGCTGATCTTTTCCGAGGTCCCGTCCGCCCGCACCCTGCTCGGCGGCTCGATCCTCGTGCTGGCACTGATCGGTTATTCCGCGTGGCAGATGCGGCGGGTGGAGCGGATGCGGGTCAAGACGATGGCCTCGCAAACGATTTGATATTCGCGAGCTCTTTTGCATGTGGTAGTGTCCCGCTACTACTATAGGTGGCTGGCGATGAGCACGAAGAGCACTGTTCAGAAGATCACCATTCAAAAGATCGGCGAAGATCACGGCATCGTCTTGCCGCAGGAGATTCTCGATCGTCTTGGTTGGAAAGAAGGTCAGATACTGGAGCTTCATGTCGACGATACCGGGATCGAGCTTTTCGATCCCAAGACGGTATCAGATGAGGATTTCCAGCGTCAGCTCCTCGCCGCCAAAATGGCGATGAGGAAGTATCACGTAACCCTCAGCGCACTCGCCAAAAGCTGATCACCCCGCAAACTTCCCACTCCGCGGAAAGCCCTTCGGAACGGCGCGGCCGGCGGTGGCGCGGTCGGCGATCCATTCGAGCAGTTCGTCCTTGTTGCGGGTGAACGAGCGGCCGGCGCTGTCTTCCCATGAAAGTCCGTCGGCCATGGTGAAGCAGCGGATGTCGGAAATGCCGCCATCCTTGTAGCGCTGCAGGCGCACGCCCTTGCCGCGGGTCATTTCCGGCAATTGGGTCAGCGGGAAGACCAGCAGCTTGCGGTTCTCGCCGACGACCGCGACGTGATCGCCCGAAACCGGCACGACCAGCTTCGTCTCGTCGGGCATGGCGACGTTCATGATCTGCTTGCCCTTGCGGGTATTGGCGATCATCTCGCTTTCGGCCACGACAAAACCGTTGCCCGCAGTCGAGGCGACGATCAGCTTGCGCGATGGCTCATGGACGAAGGCGGTCAGGATGTCCTGGTCGTTCTCCATGTCGACGATGATGCGGATCGGCTCGCCATGACCGCGGCCGCCCGGCAGCTTGTCGGCGCCGAGCGTATAGACCTTGCCGCCGGTCGTGACGAGCAGCAGCTTGTCAGTCGTCTGTGCCGTAAACGCGATCTTCGGCCCGTCGCCTTCCTTGAAGGTGAGCGTCGAGGTATCCGAGATGTGCCCCTTCAGCGCGCGGATCCAGCCCTTCTGGGAAACGACGACGGTGATCGGCTCCTTCTCGATCATCGCCTGGTTGATCGCGTCGATATCGGCATCCGGCGCGTCGGCGAAGGTCGTCAGGCGCGCATAGGGCTTGCCCCGGCCCTTGGCGAAATTCTTGCGGACGTCCTGGATCTCGTGCTCGATGACCCGCCACTGCTTGTCTTCGGATGCGAGCAGCGATTCGATATCCGCCTTCTCCTTAGTAAGGTTCTCATGCTCGGTGCGGATCTCGAATTCTTCGAGCTTGCGCAAGGCGCGAAGCCGCATGTTGAGGATCGCCTCGACCTGGATGTCGGAGAGCGACCAGCGCTCCATCATCACCGGCTTCGGCTCGTCCTCCTCGCGGATGATGCGGATCACTTCGTCGATATTGAGGTAGGCGATCAGCAAACCGCCGAGGATTTCCAGCCGCCGGTCGATCGCGGCTAGCCGGAAGCGCGAGCGGCGGACCAGCACGTCGCGGCGGTGCGCCAGCCATTCCAGCAGCACTTCGTTGAGCGCCATCACCTTGGGCACACGGCCCATGGAGAGCACGTTCATGTTGAGCGGCAGGCGGGTCTCGAGTTCGGAGAGCTTGAACAGCGATTCCATCAGCAGGGTCGCATCGACCGTGCGGCTCTTCGGCACCAGCACGACGCGAACGTCTTCGGCCGATTCGTCGCGCACGTCTTCGAGAAGCGGCAGCTTGCGGGCGAGCAGCAGTTCGGCAATCTTCTCGATCAGCCTGGACTTCTGCACCTGGAACGGAATTTCGGTGACGACGATCTGATAACCGCCGCGGCCGAGATCCTCGATCACCCAGCGGGCGCGGACGCGAAAACCGCCGCGGCCCGTCTTGTAGGCCTCGACGATCGATTCCCGGCTGTCGATGATGATGCCGCCGGTCGGAAGATCGGGGCCTTCGATGCCGCCCTTGGCGGGCTCGGCCGGATCCGCCATCAGATCCTCGACGGTCGCCGCCGGGTTCTTGATCAGGTGCAGCGCCGCATCGCAGAGCTCATGGACATTGTGCGGCGGGATTGATGTCGCCATGCCGACCGCAATGCCCGACGTGCCGTTGGCGAGCAGGTTCGGGAAGGCGCCGGGCAGCACGACCGGCTCCGAGTTCGACTCGTCGTAAGTGTCGCGGAAATCCACCGCGTCCTGGTCGATGCCTTCGAGCAGCAGTTCGGAGACCGCCGTCATCTTCGATTCGGTATAACGCATCGCGGCCGGGCTATCGCCGTCGATATTGCCGAAATTGCCCTGGCCGTTGACGAGCGGATAACGCTGCGAGAAATCCTGCGCGAGACGCGCCAGCGCGTCATAGATCGACTGGTCGCCGTGCGGATGGAAATTACCCATCACCTCGCCGACGATCTTGGCGCATTTGCGGAAGGCGGCGTTGGGGCGCAGGCCCATCTCGCTCATCGCGTAGACGATGCGGCGGTGGACGGGTTTCAGGCCGTCGCGCACGTCCGGCAGCGCGCGGTGCATGATGGTGGAAAGCGCATAGGCGAGGTAACGCTCTTCGAGCGCTGCTTTCAAATCGACCGGCAGGATGTTGTCGCCGCCGTCGCCGCCGGGTGGTGTCAGATTTTTTCCCATGGGCCTTGACTAGCGGAAAGCCCGATTCTCGGCAAGAAAGTAAGGGCGACAGCCTGTGGATGAAGGCTTTTCCCAAGCGGAAATCAGTGATTGGTTTACCCTGAATCGTCAGCCGCAATTTTGACGAAAGGAATGTGGAACACAGCCATAAACCTTTTACCCGGCTTGCCTATAAGCTGCCGCGAACAAGCAGACCGAACTATCGACAAACCCTAAACGATCGCGGGCCGGACCATTGCCCGCCAGGAGGAACTTCGATGCAATACTCCACCAAGGCCCGACTTCTGCTCGCCGGCGCAGCACTTTCGACTTTCGCCGGCCCGGCATTCGCGCTCGACGGCAACGATCTCGTCGCCAAGATCAACAACGCGCTCTCGATCCAGGGCGGCGCCGGCTTCTCGGCGGAAAAGGCCACCGTCAACGGTTCGGACGTCACGCTCACCAATGCCAAGTTCCTGGTTCAGGCCGGCAAGCAGAGCCTGCCGCTCGGCACGGTCAAGTTCGAGGGCGTCGAAGAGGATAGCGGCGGCTACACGGTGGAGAAGGTCACGTTCGACAACGTCAACGCCACCGAAGACAAGACCGCTTTCACCGCCTCGGACATCTCGATCAGCGGCCTCACCGTGCCGGCCAATGCGACCGGCGACAGCCTCGATGCGATCCTGCTCTACGATGAAGCCCATGTCGGCAAGATAACGGCCACCGTCGACGGCAAGCCGGCCTTCTCGGTCGACGAGACGAACGTCACCACTGAGGTTGCGGACGACAATTCCTCCGTCGGCTTCGACCTCCAGGTCAACGGCATCAAGAGCGACCTCAGCCTCGTCGAGGACGCGCAGACCAAGGACACGCTGCAACAGCTCGGCGTCACCTCGCTTGACGGCAAGGTTGCAATGTCCGGCGCCTGGACCCTCAAGGACGGCACGCTCGACATCGACGAATACGCCCTCGATTTCGCCAGGGTCGGCAAATTCAACCTCGCCTTCAGCATGTCCGGCTACACGCTCGACTTCATCAAATCGGCGAACGAGACCGCCAAGGCGATGGAAGCCAATCCGAACAAGGAAGAAGCCCAGCAGGCCGCAGGCCTTGCGATGCTCGGCCTGATGCAGCGCCTCACCTTCAACAGCGCCGAGATTCGCTTCGAGGATGCCGGCATCACCAAGAAGGCACTCGACTATGCCGGCAAGAGCCAGGGGACCACGGGCGAAGCCATGGCACAGATGCTGAAGGGCATGACGCCGATGATGTTGGCGCAGTACAATGTGCCGGAACTGCAGAACATGGTGAGCGCTGCGGTCAACACCTATCTCGACAAGCCGGGCAGCTTCACGATCACTGCCGAGCCGGCAGATGCCGTCCCGTTCCCGATGATCATGGGTGCCGCGATGGGCGCGCCGAACACGCTGCCAAAGGTTCTCGGCGTCAAGGTCACCGCCAACGACTGAGGCCCCGCCCTCGACATGAAAAAACCCGGCGATCGCTCGCCGGGTTTTTTATTGCTCTGACTGAGCTTGTCCGAACTATTCCAGAACCTGGATGACCGTGCGGGTCTGCGGATTGACGATGACACGGCGTTCGTTGACGACCGTGTAGGCGTAGTCGTTGTAACCATCGACCGTGTGCACCTCGACCGTATCCGGAAGGGCCGTGCCGACCGCGATGTCGCCCTGATAGGAAACCGACGGAACGCTCTGCTGCATCACGTAGGTGCGAACCTCGCCGGGCAGAACGACGGTCGAATTGGTGGTGACCGGGTCCTGGGTAACGATCGTCGTCTGGGCATAAGCTGCGCCCGAGAGTGCGATCAGCACCGCCGACGCGGCCAGTAGGGTCTTGCGCATATTGTTTCTCCCTGTGCTTCTGCTGCCCTAACAACACAAACGCGCGGATATGGTTCCCCCCAGCCCCTCCACGCATGGGAAAGCCTGGTCGGCATCTTGACGCCGCGGCCAAGCGCAAGCGACAAGATTGCGGTGACGAGGCGGGGACGGACAACCAAGCATCGGCAAATGTCGTTTTGACGAGAGGCTTGCGTTTTCATGCTGTCCTGGCTTGCTGCCGACACCCAGACGATCGAGACCTTCGATGGCGCCGGACAACGCTTCGAGCCGGCTCGCCCATCCTATTACAGCGGTCGGCCGGGTAATCCGCTGCAGCGGCTGATGACAGCCCGGCGGGACTTCCTGTCCATCTGGCGGCAGACCGACTATTCCGAGCGGGTCAGCCAGATCAGGCTGCTCGGCCGCCAGATCGTGGCGGTGAATTCCCCGGAGGCGATCAAATACGTGGTCGCGACGCGCCACGAAAATTTCGAACGGAAGACGCCGCAGATGCGCCGCGCGCTCGAATACCTGCTCGGCGACGGCCTGTTCATCTCGGATGGCGAGACCTGGAAGCAGCGGCGTCCGCTGGTGTCCGACATCGTCCACAAATACCGGGTTCCGGCCTTCGGCAACATCATGAAGACCACGTCGCTCGAACTCGTCGAGCGCTGGACGAAGCTCGGCGACCGCGCCTCCGTCAACGCGCTCTACGAGATGGCCGGGCTGACCGCGGAGATCATCTCCCGCAGCGTCTTCGGAAACGACCTGGGCGAAGAACAGGCCGGCAGCGTGACGGACGGTTTTAGCAGCTACCAGGCGCTGATCGATTCCGTCAATATCGGCTATTTCCTGGGTTTCGACGAAGGCCTGCCGCTCATGCGCACCCCGTCGCTGCGCCGTTCGGTCAAACGCATTCACACCATTATCGACCGGGTCATCGAGGATCACCTGGCCGGCAAGGGCGACGACAATTCGATGGTCGAGCTGCTGATCCGCCGGCAGCAGCGCAATCCGGAACTTAAGCTCGACGTGGTCGCCCTGCGCAACGAAGCGGCCACCATCTTCATGGCCGGCCACGAAACGACGGCCGCAACGCTCACCTGGGCCTGGTATCTGCTGTCCAAGGCGCCCTGGGTCGAAGAGGCCGTACATGCGGAGATCGAAGCGGTCTGCGGCAGCAACGTGCCCACAGTCGACGACGTGCCGAAGCTCAAGTGGTGTACGGCGGTGATCGAGGAGACGCTGCGCCTCTACCCGCCGGTGCCGATCCTCGCCCGCCAGGCCAAGCAGGCCGACCGTGTCGGCACTATCGACGTCAAGCCGGCATCGCTGGTGATGATCGTGCCCTGGACCCTGCACCGGACCCCGTCCCTCTTCGAGGATCCGCATCGCTTCAATCCGGAGCGTTTCATGGGCGGAAAAAGGCCGGTTCCCTATAGCTACATTCCGTTTGCGAGCGGCCCGCGCATCTGTCCCGGCCTGCAGTTCGGGCTGACGGAATCGATCCTGTGCCTGGCGGTTCTGGCCCAGCGGTTCAAGCTGCGGGTGCCGGAGAGCCACAAGGTGGAGCCCGTCTGCCGGCTGACGCTCAGGCCGCGCGGCGGCCTGCCCGTTACGCTGCATCGACGGTGAGCGGGATGGAGGAGAACCGACCGCTGGAAGCGGGCCATAAGGCAAGCAAACGCAAGGCTTGGGTTTTCGAAGAGGGAACATCCCTTCGTTTCTCCGATTTCCTTGCCGGCGGTGAAGCCCGCCGGCAGTTCTTCAAGCATCTCCGCAAGGAAACACCGCGCGATATCCGCGACCTTCTGATGGTTTTTGCCTTCAAGATGCTGCCGGCGAGCGTCGTCTCGAATATCGGCGGCTTTCTCGGCCGCCATGTCATACCGCGCCGATACAAGGTGATGTCGGCCCGCGCCCGGGAAAATTTCCGCATCATCCGGCCCGAGGCCTCCGAAACGCAGATCGAGGCCTGGCTCGAGGAATTCGCGGATTCGCAGGGGCGCCAGCGGGCGGAATATGCCGTGATGCGCCGCCTCGCCGCCAAGACGCAGAACATCCGTTTCGTCGGCACCGAGAACCTCGTCCAGCAGTGCGCCGGCCAGCCGGTCATCTTCATCGGCCTGCATCTCGCCAACTGGGAGGTCGCCTGGCAGTCGCTGGTGGCCATGGGGCTGGAACTGACCGGCAGTTATGATCCCCCGAAACGCCGCGTGCATCACTGGCTGGTCAACCGCGAACGGCGGCGCGACCGTTTGACCGTGCTGAAGCCCGGAAAGGATGCCGTCCGGCCCGCACTTCAGACGCTCAAGGACAATGGCAACCTGATCGTCTTCTGCGACGAGGGGTTCGAAGGAAAGGTCAGAGCTCCCCTGTTCGGCCGGCCGGCACATCTGCAGGGCAATTACGCCTTCGTCGCCCGCCTCGCCCGCAAGACGGATGCGCTGCTTTATCCGATCTATGTCACCCGCGACCGCGGCACGCATTTCACCTTCCGCACGGTCGAACCCTTTCGGCTGCCGCCGGAGGACAGTCCCGGCGGCCGGCTGATCGACGATGTGAAACTGATCAATTCCGTCGTCGAGCCGATCGTCGCCCAACATGTCGCCCAATGGTTTTTCGTCGCCCACCGGATCGTCCCGCTCTGAGGCGGCCCTAGATGAAAGCGTCTTCACCGGAGGTTTCGTCCCATGAATCTGCCCATCAGTCCCTCGACCCGAACATCCTGCCCCACCATCGACGCTGCAATCGATAGTGCGCTCGCCTCCAGGCGCCTCGTCGGTACCGTCGTGATGGTCGCCAAGGACGGCGAGGTCATCTACCGCCGCGCCGCCGGTTTTGCGGACCGTGAGGCACGCTTGCCGGCCAGCGAGGACACGATCTTCCGGCTGGCCTCGGTGACCAAGCCGATCGTCACCATCGCCGCCATGCGGCTCGTCGAACAGGGCCGCATCGGCCTCGACGATCCGGTGACGAAATGGCTGCCGGACTTCCGGCCCCGCCTCGAGGGCGGCTCCGAGCCGGCCATCCTCATCCGGCATCTTCTCACCCACACGTCCGGTCTCAGCTATTGTTTCGAGCGGGATGATGGACCTTATGTCCACGCCGGCGTTTCGGACGGCGTCGACCAGCCAGGCCTTTCGCTCGAGGAGAATCTCCGCCGCATCGCCTCCGTACCGCTGCTCTTTACGCCCGGCACCGGCTGGCAATATTCGGTCTCGATGGACGTGCTCGGCGGCGTCATCGAGACGGAAACCGGCAAGCGCCTCGGCGAGGCCGTCGCGGCACTGGTGATGCGGCCGCTCGGCCTTTCCGATACCGGCTTCACCGTCACCGACCGCAGCCGGCTGGCGGCCCCTTACGTCGACGGTTCGCCCGAGCCGAAGCGGATGGGCGAGACGGAAAAGGTCCCCGTCCTCAACGGCACGGTGACCTTCGCCCCCGACCGCATCTTCGACCTCGCCTCTTTCCATTCCGGCGGCGGCGGCATGGCCGGGATCGCCTCCGACGTGCTGACCGTGCTCGAAGCCATCCGCAAAGGCGGCGCGCCGCTGCTGTCCGAAAAGACGGTCAGGGCGATGACGACCAACCAGATCGGCGATCTGCTGGAGCCGACGCGGCCGGGTTTCGGCTTCGGTTTGGGCTGGGCGATCGTTCTCGATCCGGCAAAGGCGGGACTGCCGGTGTCACCCGGCTCGCTGCAATGGGGTGGCGTCTACGGCCACCACTGGTTCATGGACTTGACGAGGAAAGTCACGCTGGTGGGGCTGACCAACACGACACTCGAAGGCATGTCGGGCCAGTTCACGCTCGACCTGAAAAAGGCCGTCGCTGCCGACCTTTAGGTCCATCAACCTCAGAGATTGAATCAAAAAGCCCGGCACATGGCCGGGCTTTTGTGTTCTTGCAAGAACTCAGTCCTTCTTCGGCGTCGGCATGACGCGGATGGCGAGTTCGCGCAGCTGCTGCGGCGTGGCCGGCGACGGGGCGCCCATCAGCAGGTCCTGCGCCTGCTGGTTCATCGGGAACAGCGTCACTTCGCGCAGGTTCTTGGCGCCGACGAGCAGCATGACGATACGGTCGATGCCGAAAGCCGCGCCGCCATGCGGAGGCGCGCCGTACTGGAAGGCGCGGTACATGCCGCCGAACCGGTCCTCGACGTCTGCCTGGCTGAGGCCGACCTTTTCGAAGGCCTTGACCATCAGTTCCGGCGACTGGTTGCGGATCGAACCCGAAGCGATTTCGAAGCCGTTGCACACCGCGTCATACTGGAATGCCTTGATCGTCAACGGATCCTGGTTTTCCAGCGCCTCGATGCCGCCCTGCGGCATGGAGAACGGGTTGTGGGCGAAGTCGATCTTCTTTTCCTCCTCGCTCCATTCGTAGAACGGGAAGTCGACGATCCAGCACATCTCGAAACGGTCGCGGTCGACGAGGTTCAGTTCTTCGCCGGCGCGGGTGCGGGCTTCGCCTGCAAACTTGTAGAACTTGGCCGGGTCGCCGGCGACGAAGAAGCAGGCGTCACCGTCATCGAGGCCGAGCTGGGTGCGGATCGCCTCGGTGCGCTCCTCGCCGATGTTCTTGGCGAGCGGCCCGGCGCCTTCGAGCTTGTCGCCTTCCTTGCGCCAGAAGATGTAGCCGAGGCCCGGCTGGCCGGTCGACTGCGCCCAGGCGTTCATGCGGTCGCAGAATGCGCGGCTGCCGCCGGTCTTGGCCGGGATTGCCCAGACTTCGACCTTGGGGTTCGAAGCGATCATGCCCGCGAACACCTTGAAGCCGGAGCCGGCGAAATGGTCGGTGACGGCCTGCATCTCGATCGGATTGCGCAGGTCCGGCTTGTCGGAGCCGTATTTGCGGATCGCCACGTCATAGGGAATGCGCGGCCAGTCCTTGGTGACCGGCTTGCCTTCGGCGAACTGTTCGAACACGCCGGTCATGACCGGACCCATCGTGTTCCAGACGTCTTCCTGGGTGACGAAGCTCATTTCCAGGTCCAGCTGGTAGAACTCGCCCGGCAGGCGGTCGGCGCGCGGGTCTTCGTCGCGGAAGCACGGAGCAATCTGGAAATAACGGTCGAAACCGGCGACCATCAGCAGCTGCTTGTACTGCTGTGGCGCCTGCGGCAGCGCGAAGAACTTGCCCTCATGAATGCGGCTCGGCACCAGGAAGTCGCGTGCGCCTTCCGGCGACGAAGCGGTCAGGATCGGCGTCGAATATTCGGCGAAACCGATTTCGCCCATGCGGCGGCGCATGTCGGAAATGATCTGGGTGCGCTTGACGATGTTCCGGTGCAGGGTTTCGCGGCGCAGGTCGAGGAAGCGGTACTTGAGGCGCACGTCTTCCGGATAGTCCGGCTCGCCGAACACCGGCAGCGGCAGTTCCTTGGCAGCGGAGAGCACTTCGATCTCCTGGGCGTAGAGCTCGATCTCGCCGGTCGCCATGCCCTTGTTGACGGTGTCTTCCGAGCGCGCCTTGACGAGGCCGTCGATGCGGATGACCCACTCGCCGCGAACGATCTCGGCGGTCTTGAAGGCGGGGCTGTCCGGATCGGCGACGACCTGGGTCATGCCGTAATGGTCGCGAAGGTCGATGAACAGCACGCCGCCGTGATCTCGCACGCGATGCACCCAGCCGGACAGGCGGACGGTCGATCCGACGTCGGACTTCTTGAGGGCGGCACAGGTATGGCTGCGGTAACGGTGCATTTCAGTATCCTGGACGGTTAAGTTTTGCGGTCTTTTGGCGTGCGTAGCACGGCCTGCCGGCTTTATGGAAAATCGGCGGGAAAAGCGCATGATGGACATGCTTTGTCAAGGCAGAACCGATCTGCCGCCCAAAACGCCGTGAAGGATCGCAGGTATATCGGGCCGCGGTCAGCGGGCTGCGGCGGCCCCGAACAGGTCGCGCATCGCCTTCTCCTCCTGCACGATACGAACGATCAGGATGACGAGGTAGACAGGCAGCCCGATCATAAGCGTGAGCCAGCTGTGGAAGATCAGTGCGTAACCGACGAGTTCCGGCAGGATGTTCAGAAAATAGTTCGGGTGCCGGATGGTGCGGAAAAGCCAGTGCCGGCTGACCAGATGGTTTTTCGCGATCATGATCTTCACCGTCCAGACCGGACCGAGCAGCCGGACGATCCAGACCAGCATCAGCAGAGAGGCTACGAAGATCGCAAGACCGGTCGCGGACAGGCTGTCGAATTCGGTATGCCGGCTCCAGCCTTCGCCGAACGCCCCGAGATAGAACACGCCGTGGGCGAGCGCCAGCAGCCTGGTGTTCAACGCTCCGTACTCCACCGCGCCCTCCTCCCGCAACTTCAGTTCATGCCGCTTGGAGACCACGACGCTCGCGATTCGGGCCGTGGCAGCAGCGAGAAAGATGACGATGAGGATGGGACTCATGTGTGGGCGCCTCCGTTTCCTCCCGATTAGGACAACAAAGGTCGCAACTCCAGAGGCCTCCGATACGGACACGCGTTGCCGCCAGAGCACCGGCACAATCTCCCGCACATGACCCGAAGGATCGAAAGACCGTAAGTGTCGCTTATCGCTGTGCCCCGCCCGCCGTTCAGGATATAGGTTCGGTAGAACTGCCAGTGCCTCTCCCGATTCCCGTGCAAAGCCCTGCCGATGAGCCATATCCGTCCGCTGATCCCCCTCCTCGTCACCGCAGGCATCCTCATCGGCGGCAACGGACTTCAAGGAACATATATCGCGCTGCGCGGCTCGGCCGAAGGGTTTTCGCCTTCGACCATCGGCATGATCGGCGCCGGCTACAGCATCGGTTTCGCCTTCGGCTGCATGTATGTGACGCGGCTGCTCCGGCAGATCGGCCATATCCGCACCTTCTCGGCCATGGCAGCGGTCACAGCTTCGGCTTCAATCGGCATGTCGATGATCATCGACCCGGTCTTCTGGTTCGCGATGCGCTTCGTGATCGGTATTGCCGTCGCCAGCTTGTTTGCAACGGTCGAGAGCTGGATCAACGCCAAGGTCACCAATGCCAACCGCGCACGCACGCTCTCCGTCTACCGTTTCGTCGATCTCGGCTCGGTGACGGTGGCGCAATACATCATTCCGACCGTCGGCATCGAAGGCCCGATCATCTTCAACATCATCGCGATTGCGCTGGTCTTGTCGCTGGTGCCGATCTCGATCGCCGACAAGTCGAGCCCGGCGCCGCCGGAAGCGATCGCCTTCGACCTCAAGGCCGTCTGGCGGATTTCGCCGCTTGCGGTCGTGGGCGTCATCTCAGTCGGCCTGTCGATGGCGGCCTTCCGCAATATCGGGCCGATCTATGCCGAAGAGATCGGCATGAGCATCACCTCGATCGCCACGTTCATGAGCGCCGGCATCATCGGCGGCGTGGTGCTGCAATATCCGCTCGGCATCTATTCCGACCGGCTCGACCGGCGCCGCGTCATCCTGTGGACGACGATCGGCTCGATCATCACAGGCGCCTACCTCTCCTTCGGGGCGGGTACCAACGAGACCGCCAATATCGTCAGCGTCTTCCTGTTCGGCGCCTTCTCGATGCCGCTCTATTCTCTCTGTTCGGCACATGGCAACGACTATGCCAAGCCCGGCGAGCACGCGCTGGTCTCGGCGGGCCTGTTGTTCTACTGGTCTGTCGGCGCGACGATCGGGCCGCTGCTCGCCTCGATCCTGCTGCAATATTACGGACCGCGCGCCTTTTTCGCCTATACCTCGTTCATTTTCCTGGGCTTCATGATCTTCACGCTCAGGCGAATGCGGGCGCGTGCCTCAGTGCCCCCATCGGAGCGATCCTGGCGCTTTCGTGCACTGCTTCGGACATCGGCCTATTTCAACAGGCTCGCCGGTCCGCCCGATAAAGACGAGCGCGAGTAACGCTTAAACACCGTTGCGTATTGACATATGCGGCCGGAAGGAGAAGGAAGGTTGATCACCCTCACGTGAATGAAACGATGATCCAAACGACCGCTGCACTCGAAGAAGCCTGCATCCAGCTGGCCCAATCGGACTTCATCACCATCGACACCGAGTTTCTCAGGGAAACGACCTTCTGGCCGGAGCTGTGCCTCATCCAGATGGCAAGCCCGACTGTCGAAGTCCTTGTCGATCCGCTCGCCAAGGGGCTGAGCCTGAAACCCTTTTTCGAGCTGATGGCCAATCCCGCCGTCATCAAGGTGTTTCACGCCGCCCGCCAGGACATCGAAATCATCCACCATCTCGGCAATCTGGTGCCGCATCCGATCTTCGATACGCAGGTCGCCGCCATGGTCTGCGGTTTCGGGGATTCGGTCTCCTACGACCAGCTCGTCAGCCGCATCAAGGACGTCCATATCGACAAGTCCTCGCGCTTTACCGACTGGAGCCGCCGGCCGCTGTCCGACAAGCAGCTCGAATATGCGCTGGCCGATGTGACCCATCTGCGCGACGTCTATCTCTTCCTGAAAGCCCAGCTCGAGCGCGAAGGCCGCGCCCTGTGGCTGACCGAGGAAATGGCAGTCCTCGAATCGCCCGGCACCTATGACCTGCATCCGGACGACGCCTGGGCGCGCCTCAAGTCGCGCCTGCGCAAGCCGACGGAGCTCGCCGTCCTGAAATACGTCGCCGCCTGGCGCGAACGTGAAGCGCGCAGCCGCAACGTGCCGCGTTCCCGTGTGCTGAAGGACGACGCGATCTACGAGATCGCCCAGCAGCAGCCGAAGGACGTGGAGGCCATGTCGCGGCTCCGCACCATTCCGAAAGGCTGGGAGCGCTCCGCCTCCGGCACCGCCATCATCGAAGCGGTCAATGCCGCGCTCGCCCTGCCGAAGACCGAGATGCCGCATGCGCCGAAACATGTGCATGTCCCGGAAGGCACCGCCGCCGCCGTCGAACTGCTCAAGGTCCTCCTGAAGCTGATCTCCGACAAACAGGGAGTCGCCGCCAAGATCATCGCCAATACCGACGATCTGGAAAAGATCGCCGCCGAAGGCGAAGCGGCCGAGGTTGGAGCCCTGCACGGCTGGCGCCGTGACCTCTTCGGCGACACGGCGCTCAAACTGATCAGCGGCGGCGTGGCGCTGCGCTTCGTCAACAAGAAGGTCGAGGCGGTGGAGCTTTAAGGGTTATGCCCTGAGCGCTTGCCTTGAACTTCGCGGCGCTGGAGGCCTGAGCGACCGATGCGCTACCCGACATCGAATGTCCTGATCGCCGTCGTCGTCCTGCTCTCGCTGTTGCTCGTCCTCGTCATGGAAGCGTCAGGGTTCGGGGCCTTTTCGCCGCTCTGGAACCGCCCGATCGTCCGGGGGATCTGCGCCGCCAACCTGCTCGTCGCCCTGCCGGGCCTGATGAGGGCGAAGCACGTTGCCTGGATCAACTACCTGCTCCTTAGCATCACCACTTATATCGTGGCCTCGACCACGCCGATCGCCGCGCTCTGGATCATTCCGAGGACTGCTTTCCTCGCCGTCAGGCATGCATTTTCGAGCCTTTGGTGATCTTGTCGACGATCTTCTTGTCGGTCCTGATCGCGATGCCCACCAGTTTCGCATCCTCCGGCGAGAACTGTGCGAACACCTCGCGGTTGGCAGCATCATGGCCGGTCGAGAACATCTCCTCGATATAGGCCGATGTCGTCACGTCCCGTTCCAGCGAGCGCCGGTGGATGGTGCGCAGCATCTCCTGGTCGGCGGTCAGCACCACGACCGGCTGGATGCTCATCGGATTGTAGACATGACCTGCCGCATCCCGATATGCTTGGCCGATGATCGCGGGATTTTGCGCGATGATGCCGCTCGTCAGAAACGCGGTCACATTGAGCTCCTGCCAGGGGGCGAGGTCATCGCGAAGCACGATCGCGATCTTGGTATCGAACATGAAGAACAACTCCGTCGAAGGTTATGCCAAAGGTCATGCAAGAACTGACGAGATAGCGGCAGAGGGTGCCGTGGGTCTTGAACGTTCGTGCAGCGCCGCAGGCACATCTGGGATCAGCACAGATTGCGCATCGGACGGCATCGTCCAGGCGCCCTCCTCGCGCGGCATCGAGCGGATCGAGGCTCGCTTCCACGGGCTCGGTTTCGAGCCGCATCGCCACGACACTTACGCGCTCGGCCTGACGCTGTCGGGCGTCCAGACCTTCCACTATCGCGGTGCGGCCCGCGCCAGCCTGCCCGGCAATGTCATCGTGCTGCATCCGGACGAGGTGCATGACGGTGCGGCCGGCACCGACGACGGCCTGCGCTACCGCATGCTCTACCTGCCGCCGGAGCGGCTGATCGAGGCGGTCGGCGGTTCGCGCGGCCTGCCCTTCGTGCCCGACCCGATCATCGCGGATGCGCAATTCCGGCAGTGTCTTGCCGAAGCTCTGGACGATCTTGAAGCCGAGCCGCAGGACCTGCTGCTCGACGACCTGATCGCCCGGCTTGCGACAAGCCTCTGGCGCCATGCGGACGGCAAGGGCAGCGCGGCGGGCACGCCGCGCGCAAAAGAGGCGGTTCTGCGCTGCCGCGATTACCTGCAGGCGAACACGGACCGGACTGTCTCTTCCGAGGAACTGGAGGACGTCAGCGGCTTCGACCGCTACACCACCGCCAGGCAATTCCGGAAGCTTCTCGGGACCAGCCCGCACCGCTATCTGGTCATGCGTCGGCTTGATCGGGCGAAGGTCTTGCTGTCGCAAGGCGGCAGCCTGGCGGATATCGCGGTCGAGACGGGCTTTGCCGATCAGGCGCATTTCACCCGTCATTTCAAGAAGACATTCGGCATGACACCGGGCCGCTGGATGGCGCTTCGCAGGAGCGCCTGAAGCTGCGGGCCCTTGTAAAATAACCGTCATCAAAGCTTCATCGAAGCGTCAATCTTCCATCACCTCCCCGTCACGCACTCGCCTTAACCGGTTGGCGTCTTCGACACGCCAACCAACAGGTGATCCCATGACTCGCTTTCTGCTTGCTACCGTCGCGCTCGCCGCGCTGATCAGCGGCTCCGCTTCCGCCGACGACAAGGTTTTCCCAGCCAAGCTCACCGGCCAGGCGGTCCTGCCCGCCAACACGGTCCTCCCGGCTCCGGCCGATGCACCGGCGTTCCTCAAGACATCCGGCAAGTTCACCACCGCCGACCGCAAGCGCACCGAAGCCCTCGGCACCCTGCCGGGCAAGGACGGCGCCCGCATCACCGACGTCAAGCTGCCGCTCGACGGCCAGCCGGTCCAGGGTTTCTCCGGCATCAAGACTATGGCTGACGGCACGTTCTGGACGCTGTCGGACAACGGTTTCGGCGGCAAGACCAATTCCTCCGACGCCATGCTGTTCCTGCACCAGATGAAATTCGACTGGGCTGCCAACAAGGCCGAAGTCGTCAAGAACGTCTTCCTCTCCGACCCGAACAAGATCGCGCCGTTCCCCATCGTCGCGGAAGCTTCGGAGACCCGTTACCTCACCGGCGCCGATTTCGACATCGAATCGATCCAGCCGGTTGCCGACGGCTTCTGGCTCGGCGACGAATTCGGTCCCTATCTCATCAAGGTCGACAGCCAAGGCCGCCTGACGGACGTCGTATCGACGTTCGTCGACGGCAAGCCGGTCACATCTCCCGACAGCCCGCTCGTCCAGCTGCAGGCGAACCCGGTCGCCAAGGCACCGGTCTTCAACGTGAAGCGTTCCGGCGGCTATGAAGGCCTTGCGATGTCCAAGGACGGGGCCAAGCTCTACGGCCTGCTCGAAGGGCCGCTCTACAAGGAAGACGGCAAGGTCGAAGACGCAGACGGGCTGACCGCGCTGCGCGTCATCGAGTTTGACGTCGCCTCCAAGGCGTGGACCGGCCGCTCCTGGCTTTACCCGCTCTCCAAGGGCGGCGAGGCGATCGGCGACTTCAACATGGTCGACGCGACGACCGCTCTCGTCATCGAGCGCGACAACGGCGCCGGCACCGCCGACAAGCCCTGCGCCGACCCGGCAAAGCCGGAGCCGACCTGCTTCAACGCACCGGCCAAGCACAAGCGCGTCTACAAGATCGAAATGACCGACGCCAATGTCGGCAAGGCCGTCCGCAAGATCGGCTATATCGACCTGATGAACATCCAGGACCCGGACAACAAGAAGAAGGCCGGCAATGTCGCCGGCGTCTACGACATGCCGTTCGTGACGATCGAGAACGTCGACGTCATCGACGCCACCCACATCATCATCGGCAACGACAACAACCTCCCCTTCTCGGCCGGCCGCGCCGTCGACAAGGCTGATAACAATGAGTTCAGCGTACTCGAAGTTGGGGAGTTTTTGACCGCGAAGTAAGCGGGAAGCGTCTCAAAGGCGAAGAGCGTCCGGTGAAAGCCGGGCGCTCTTTTTTGGGGGCTTGGCCGTTAGTGGGGCCGCTTTTGGCCCGAAGCGGTCATACGCGGTATGTGATATCGGAAAGCCAGATGCATCAATGATATCTTCGTCCGCGACGCGAAGGGCTGTTATCCCTCACTGAGTAAAGCGACAGTCGAGGCAATAGAAAGGCAGAGGTGGGGATGCAGCATATTCCAGATGATGCGTGGGATGCCTGGGCACCGGAACTGCTTTTTGAGCGCTTCCGCTATCAGAGTTCACCCTGGTACGTTGTCGGTGGCTGGGCACTGGACCTGTGGCACGGCTACCAGACCCGCGATCATGAGGACTTGGAGTTCTGCATACTTTCGGAGGATGTCGATCTTTTTCGCGCCCAGTTATCCGAGCTGGATTTCTTCGAGGTCCATAACGGCACGTTTGCTTATCTTGCTCCCGAAATCAGGCCTCGACCAGAGACCTACCAATTGTGGGGAGCCGACACGACCAACGTTTGCTGGCGAGTAGACATGATGATCGAACATGGCACCCCGGAAAACTGGATTTACAAGCGCGATCCATCGTTCCGTTTGCCTAGGTCGACTGTCGTTCGAGAAACACCATCCGGAATTCCTTATCTCGCTCCTGCTCTCGTCCTTTTGTTTAAGGCAAAACACATTCGGCCCAAAGATGCTGCAGACTTCCAGGCTGCGTTGCCGAAGCTTTACGATCAGGAAAAAGCCGACCTACGATGTTGGCTGGAGGCGATGTATCCCGGACATGAATGGATCACACAGCTTTGAGGAAAGGCAGGGTGTCCACTATTGGCGCGAAGCAGCCACTCACCTGCCCTCAACCGCGATAATTAAACAACCACTTGATGAACGCGGTCGATATCGTCACGAAGACCATCAATCCCGCCCAGGTTTCCAGGTAGAACGGCGGCGGGGCCGGTAGTTTTCCTTCGATGTCGAAGTAACCCAAGGTCATCAGGGACGCACAGATGACGAACGCCAACGTCGCCCAGATCCAGATACGCAGATATGACATTCGTCCCCTCCCGTTTAGCGCGCCGTAAAATAATTCAACGGCGGCATCGGGGAAGTTGTCCAATTGGAGTAGACCCTCAGGCTGAGTGTGGGGGTCCGGCATGGCGACGAACTGTCCCCATGCCCGTGTTCCCGCCCCCCTCCGGGTACTACTCGAACCGGAACGCCAGCCGCTTGCCCGTCAGCCTCGCCAGCTGCTGCAAACGCCCGTCCAGCCGCTCGCCGGCGAAATTGCGGTAGGCGGAGGGCACCACGAATTCGAGGTCGAGATCCGGTTCCGAGGATGGGCGGAAGCTCAGGTGGTCGACGAGGCCCGGCATGGAAGCGGAGAAGAGATAGACGACCCGCAGCAGCCCGCCGAGCAGCTTTGCGAGATCGAGCAGGCGGGGTGTGGCGATCGTCGCCAGCGGCCCGGTCGCGCCGTCGTCATGCAGACCTTCGAAACGGTAGTAGTTGGCGAGCGCCAGATAGGCGCGGCCGGCATGAGTGATGCCGACGAAGGAGGAATGGGCGATCAGGTTCAGCGCCTGCAGGCCGCGATAGTCCGGATGGGCGCGCCAGCTGATATCGGCGAGCAGGCAGGCGGCCTGGCGATAGCGGCTTTCCTCTTCCGTCTCGACAATCCCGAAGGCCGGCACCATGCGGCCGGTCCAGTCGGCGAGTTCGCGGGCGTGTTCGGGCGAGCGGGCGCGCAGGATGGCGAGCTGGTCGGCGGCGACCAGCAGCGGATCGCCCGCCTGCTCTTCATCGGAAAGCAGCGAGTAGAGATAGCCTTCGCGAACGCCCTGCGCGGAAAAGCTCACCTTGGCGGGCTTCATGACGTCCAGCACTTCCTGCATCGCGACGGCGCCGAAAGGCAGCAGCGAACGGCGGTTCTTGGAAACGGCCTGCCAGGCGGGATCCTTGCTGTCCTTGGCGGCGATCACTTCGTCGAGGAATTTCCGCATCTCGTCGAGCGTAAGCTCATAGCCCTGCATCATGTGCAGCGGATATTTGCTCATCTCCATGTGCAGCTTGGCGATGTTTCGCCAGGTGCCGCCGACGGCATAGAAGGTGCGGCCCGCACCGTTTTCCAGGAACCGCGCCGTATTCACCTGCTTGCGGGCGAAGGTGCGCGCCTTGGAAAGCGAATTGCCGGAGGATTCCGACAGCCTCAGCCCGCCGAGCGGCAGGGTGATGCCCCGGCCGAATTCCGTGCCCTTGATGTCGATCAGCTCCAGCGAACCGCCGCCGAGGTCGCCGGCGATGCCGTCCGGGTCATGGAAGCCGCTGATGACGCCGAGCGCCGAATACCGCGCCTCTTCCTCGCCCGACAGAAGCTGGATCCGCTGGCCGAGGATCTCTTCCGCCTGGGCGATGAAATCCGGGCCATTCGACGCTTCGCGGGCGGCAGCGGTCGCCAGTACGTAGACTTCGGTTGCCTGGGCCTGAGTGGAGAGCGCGCGGAAGCGCTTCAGCGACGACAGGGCGCGCGCGACACCCTCGTCATCCATGCGGCCGTTCGAACCCAGCCCCTTGCCGAGGCCACACAGCACCTTCTCGTTGAAGAGGACGGTCGGGGCGCGGGAAAGGCCTTCGTAGATGACGACGCGGACGGAGTTCGAGCCGATGTCGATGACGGAGACAGGAGCGATCCCCGGAAGGCGCCCCTGGGCTTCTGATCGTACCATAGTGCCTATTTCTTGCGTCCGGACACGAGGCCGGCGATGAGTTTCGGAGCACTCGACTTCAGGGCTTCACCGCGCCCCGAGAGGCTCGGATTGGTCATGAAATAGTGCTGCGCGTTAAAAGGTTCCTCGCCCTTGCGCACTTCCATGCGCCGCGACGTGCCGTCGGCCAATATCTCGTAGCTCTGCTGGTTGTCAATCAGGTTGCCGAGCATGATCTGGGATAAAACCTGCTCGTGCACCGTCGGATTGAGGAGCGGCACCAGCGTCTCGACCCGGCGGTCGAGGTTGCGCGGCATCATGTCGGCCGAACCGATATAGACCAGCGCCTTGTCGGACGGCAGGCCGAAACCGTTGCCGAAACAGAAGATGCGGCTGTGCTCTAGGAAGCGCCCGACGATCGACTTGACGCGGATATTGTCGGAGAGGCCGGGAACCCGCGGACGCAGGCAGCAGATGCCGCGCACCACGAGATCGATCTCGACGCCGGCGCGGCTGGCGCGATAGAGCGCGTCGATGATCTCCGGATCGACCAGCGAATTCATCTTCATCCAGATCGCCGCCGGCTTGCCTTCCTGGGCGTGGCAAATCTCTTCCTCGATATGGCGCAGGATGCGGGGCCGCAGCGTATAGGGCGAGACCGCCAGCTTCATGCTCTCGGCCGGCTCGCCGTAACCGGTGATGAAGTTGAAGATGTTCGCCATATCATGGGCGATCTTCGGGTTGCAGGTGAAGAAGGACAGGTCCGTATAGATCTTGGCGGTGATCGGGTGGTAGTTGCCGGTGCCGAGATGGCAATAGGTCCTGAGCTTGCCGTCCTCGCGGCGAACCACCATCGACATCTTGGCATGCGTCTTCAGTTCGATGAAACCGAAGACGACCTGCACGCCGGCGCGCTCCAGGTCGCGCGCCCAGCGGATGTTCGCCTCTTCGTCGAATCGGGCCTTGAGCTCGACCAGCGCCGTCACCGACTTGCCCATTTCGGCCGCATCGATCAGCGCCCGGACGATCGGGCTGTCGTTCGAGGTGCGGTAGAGCGTCTGCTTGATGGCGAGCACGTCCGGGTCGCGCGCTGCCTGCAAAAGGAACTGCACAACCACGTCAAAGGACTCATAAGGGTGGTGAACCACCATGTCCTTTTCGCGGATGGCGGCAAGGCAGTCGCCGGCGTGTTCGCGAACCCGCTCGGGAAATCGAGCATTGTGGGTCTCGAAGCGCAGGTCGTCGCGCGGTGCCTTGGTGATCTCCGACATGGTGTTGAGCGCCAGAAGGCCCGGCAGAACCGCGACGCGGTTTTCCGGCACGCCGAGTTCCTGCACCACGAACTGGCGGAGCGACGCCGGCATTTCCGAATCGGTCTCGATGCGGATGACCTTGCCGCGGCGGCGGCGCTTCAGCGCCGTCTCGAAGAAGCGCACCAGGTCTTCGGCCTCTTCCTCCACTTCGATATCGCTGTCGCGGATGATGCGGAACGTGCCGGCGCCCCTGACCTCGTAACCGGGGAAAAGCCGGTCGGTGAACATGCCGACCACATCTTCCAGGGTGATGTAGCGGATCGCCGAATTGAGGTCCGGCAGACGGATGAAGCGGTCGAGCGTGGTCGGCAGGCGCAAAAGGCCGGTCATCGGCTCCTTGCCGTGCTTGCTATGCAGCTGCAGGCCCATCGAGAAGCCGAGGTTCGGGATGAACGGGAACGGATGGGCCGGGTCGATCGACAGCGGCGTGAGGACCGGGAAGAGCTCGTCGTCGAAGGAGTTCGCCAGCCAGTTGCGATCCTCGGCGGACAGAGCCCCGGGCCTGACGATCAGGATGTCTTCCTTGGCAAGATACTGCTGCAACACGGCGAGTGAGGCCTGCTGCTCCATCTGCAGGTTGTCAATCTCCTGCAGGATATTGTCGAGCTGTTCGGCCGGTGTCTTGCCGTCCGGCGAGCGGATGACGATGCCCTGCCGCACCTGGCCTTCGAGGCCGGCGACGCGCACCATGAAGAATTCGTCGAGATTGGCCGCCGAGATCGACAGGAAGCGAACCCGCTCCAGAAGCGGATGGGCGGTGTTCAGCGTTTCCTCGAGGACGCGGCGGTTGAACTGCAGCCAGGAGAATTCACGATTGATGAACCGATCCGGACTCGTCATCAGGTCGAAGTCGGTATTGGCCGCCTCCAGGCCGGGCTCGCGCGCTTCAGTCGTGATCGAATCCATGTCTTCACCTCCACCGCCGCACCATCGTTTCCCGATGGCAGGCTAAATTCTCCGTCCTCATCCCTGTGCTTGTCACAGGGATCCAGCCAGCCCAAGTCCTTGGGCTGAGAAGAGCCTTTCACCGCGCAGACGCGCGGTTGCTGGATTCCTGTGACAAGCACAGGAATGAGGATGGCGAACGTATGCACTTGCCACCCTCATCTCATCCGTTGCGCGACATTCGTCCCAGTCGGGCAAATCGTTACGCAACACCATAAACTCGGCAACCATCTTGTCACAGTCAATCGTCAGTGCCGGCGCCGGTTCCGGAATTCCCAAAATCGTTCAGTACTTCGGCCGCGAGCGGTCGGGTTATCCGGGTGCCGCGCGCCAGCGCCAGGCGGTCCAGCCGCTCGACGATCGTCTGGGCCGCACCGAGCGACCGTTCCATCCGGTTGACGATGTAGCCCACGAGCTTGTCATCGATATAGAGCTGGCGGTCGGCGAACAGCTTGACGATCACCTGGGCCAGCAGATCCTCGTCAGGCTCACCGATTTCCACGACCGTCGCCGCCTTCAGCCTGGATTTGAGGTCCGGCAGGGTGACGCCCCAGGAAACCGGCCAGAGGCGCGACGTCATCAACAGGCTGTGGCCGTTCTCGCGCACGCTGTTGATGACGTGGAAGAGTTCGGTTTCGTCGAAACCGCGGCGTTCGGCATCCTCGAACAGGACCGGACCTGCCGCGGCCATTGTCGCGGCATCCGAGCCGACGACGGGATGGATGTCGGCCGCACCCGCCTTTTCCCGCCAGATATGCGCCAGGTGCGATTTTCCCGACCCTACCGGACCCGCCAGCACGACGACCGGCGACGGCCAGGCCGGCCATTCGTCGACGATCGCGACGGCCGCAGCCAGGCGTCCGGACACCAGGAGGTCGTCCCGGGTTCTCGCCGCATCATGGGTGAATTGCAGCGGCAACTGCTCGTGTCTGCGCCGCTCGCGCTCGCTCGTCTCGGTCATTGGTCTTTCAAATGCTCTTCTGAGAGTCATTCGCGTGAGGGTCATTCGGGGCGGTTATCCCGGCACCAGTTTCGGCATGTTCCAGCACATGCGGCCGTTCGGCCTCTTCCCAGGGAAGAACGGCCGCCCGGCCGTAATAAATATCGCTGTCAAGATACCGCGACAGCACGAAGCGGACAAGCACGCCCACCACGGCGGCGGCCGGCACCGCGATCAGCAGGCCGACGAAGCCGAATATCGCGCCGAAGGCAAAGAGCGCGAACATCAGCCAGACCGGATGCAGCCCGACGCTTTCGCCGACCAGCTTCGGCTGCAGAATGTTGCCCTCGACGAACTGGCCGACGAAGAAGACGCCGGCGACGGCGAGGATCCAGGGATAATCCGGCCAGAACTGCACCAGCGCCACGCCGACCGAAAGCACCAGGCCTATCAGCGAGCCAATATAGGGAATGAAGCTGATCATGCCGGCGATGAAGCCGATCAGAAGCCCGAAATTCAGTCCGACGACCGACAGGCCGACGGCATAGAAGATGCCGAGGATGAGGCAGAGCGAGCCTTGGCCGCGAATGAAACCGGCGACCGACTCGTCCATTTCCCGGGCGATCTCGCGCACCGTCGCCACCTGGTCGCGTGGCACCCAGCTATCCACCTTGGCAACCATGCGGTCCCAGTCGAGCAGGATATAGAAGGCAACGACGGGGGTGACGATCAAGAGCGACACGACGTCGATGATCGCCTTGCCGGAATTCCAGATCTGGGCGAGCAGCGAGCCGATGAAACCGGCGCCCTGGCTCAGCACCTCGGAAAAGTTCTGCTTGACCGTCTCGATCTGAGCGCTGATCCAATGGGGCAGGAACGAGCTTTCCGGGCTCGATATGATCTGCTGCAACTGGGAAATATAGCCCGGCAGGGCGGCAGCGAACTCGGTGAACTGGTTGATGATGATCGGGATCACCAGCATCAGCGACAGCGCGAAGACCAGAACGAAGCCGACGAGGATCAGCACCGTCGCCATCAGGCGGCTCAACCCCCGTCGTTCCAGCCAGTCGGCCACCGGATCGAGGAAATAGGCGAGCGCCATTCCGGCGACGAAGGGCAGCAGGATCGAACGGAAGAACCACAGGAAGACGACGAAGACGATGAGAACGCCGACCCAGAAGAAGACGTAGCGCTTCAGGCTCGCGCCACTGATATGATATGCCATCGCCGCTTCCTCTGAATTGCCCGGGCAAAAAAGGGATAGGGAAGCCCGCAACCCAGGTCAAGGGTTAGGAAGCGGTGCAGCAAGGCCTGTGAAAAGCCTTCAAAACCGCGTCCAACGCTTGCATCCGGCGCCATGTCGTGCAATTGCGGGCCGCTATAACGATCATTGGAGATGAACGATGAGCGAGGCGGGCAAGAACGGTCTCACCTATAGCGATGCCGGCGTCGATATCGACGCGGGCAATCTGATGGTCGAGAAGATCAAGCCGGCCGTGCGCTCCACCCGCCGCCCCGGCGCCGATGGCGAGATCGGCGGCTTCGGCGGCCTCTTCGATCTCAAGGCCGCCGGCTTCACCGATCCGATCCTGGTGGCCGCCAATGACGGCGTCGGCACCAAGCTGAAGATCGCCATCGATGCCAATTTCCACGACACCGTCGGCATCGACCTTGTCGCCATGTGCGTCAACGATCTCGTGGTCCAGGGTGCAGAGCCGCTGCTCTTTCTCGACTATTTCGCGACCGGCAAGCTCGATCCGGACCAGGGCGCGGCGATCGTTTCCGGCATTGCCGCCGGCTGCCGCGAGGCGGGCTGCGCATTGATCGGCGGCGAGACCGCCGAAATGCCCGGCATGTATTCCGACGGCGATTACGATCTGGCGGGCTTTGCGGTGGGCGCTGCCGAACGCGGCCAGCTCCTGCCGGTCGGCGATATCGCTGCCGGCGACGTCATCCTCGGCCTGACCTCGTCGGGCGTCCATTCGAACGGCTTCTCTCTCGTCCGCAAGATCGTAACGCTTTCCGGCCTCGCCTGGGATGCACCCGCCCCCTTCCGTGAGGGCATGACTCTGGGTGAGGCGCTTCTGACGCCCACCCGCATCTACGTGAAGCCGCTCCTGAAGGCGATCCGTGAGACCGGCGGGCTGAAGGCACTCGCCCACATCACGGGTGGTGGTTTTCCGGAGAACATTCCGCGCGTGCTGCCGAAGCACCTGGCGGCCGAAGTCGATCTCGACAGCATCCCCGTGCCGCCCGTCTTCTCTTGGCTGGCAAAAACCGGCGGCGTCGAGTCGAAGGAAATGCTGCGCACCTTCAACTGCGGCATCGGCATGATCGTCGTGGTCGCGCCTGAAAACGCCCAGGCCGTCACCAATATCCTCACCAATGAAGGCGAGATCGTCGTGCCGCTCGGCCGCATGGTCGAACGCGCCGAAGGCAGCGCCGGCGTGATCTACCAGGGCACCCTCGGCCTATGAGCGCATCCGCGGCAGAAACGGTGCGCAAGAAGCGCGTCGCCGTGTTCATCTCCGGCGGCGGCTCCAACATGCTGGCACTCGCCGAAGCCTGCGCTGCGCCGGACTTCCCCGCCGAGATCGTCGCCGTATTCTCCGACAAACCAACGGCCGGCGGCATCGCCAAGGCGGAAGCCCGCGGCATCAAGACCTTCGTCTTCGAACGCAAGGGTTTCGCCGGCAAACCCGAACACGAGGCGGCGATCCTCGCCGCACTCGACGAAGTGAACCCGGATATCCTCTGCCTCGCCGGCTACATGCGGCTATTCTCCGCCGAGTTCATCAGCCGCTACGAAGGCCGGATCCTCAACATCCACCCTGCCCTCCTGCCGCTCTTTCCGGGTCTCCACACACATGAACGGGCCATCGAGGCCGGCGTGAAGATTGCCGGCTGCACCGTGCATTTTGTCACCGAAGGCATGGACGAAGGCCCGATCCTCGCCCAGGGAGCCGTCCCGGTGCTTGCCGACGACACTCCCGAGACCCTGGCCGGCCGCGTGCTGACGGTCGAGCACAAGCTCTACCCGCTGGCGCTGAAGCTGCTGGCGGAAGGCAAGGTGCGGATGGAGGGCGACCGGGCGATCACCTCACCCGGCACAACGATCGATGTCGCGGATCAGCGGATCTTCTCGGCGGGCAGCTAAGCGCCGCACTCGACAAGCGGCGCCTCACGTCCTACATTCTGTACGCAATCTTCGTACAGGAGACCGGACATGGCCAGTACAACTCAGAGAATTCCCGATCTAGGGATGCCTTCGATGGAAGCCGAAGCCGTCTCCATCCGCCTCGGGATCTCGAAACGCGAACTGGCTGAGACGGCCGGACTTTCCGCCAACACGCTCCAGCGCAAGGAGCGCGCCCAGTCCCCCGCAGTAACCACGCGGATCGGTGAAATGGCGGAGATCATCCATCGCGTCAGCGAATGGGCAGGAAGCGAACGGCAGGCGCTCGCCTGGTATCGTGCCGAGCCCATTCCGGCTTTTGGCGGCCGGACAGCAGAGAGCATCGTCAAGAACGGCAAGGCAGCCGCCTTGCGCGACTATCTCGATCATCTTGCGCTCGGCGGCTTTGCTTGAGGTTCCAGGGCGTCTGTTACCGCGCGCACGATCCTCGCTGGGCGATCAGTCCGACATCCGGCGATGGTGCCGCCATTCGCGGCGCCCGTTTCAATCCCAAAGGCGTGTCGGCGCTCTATCTCGCCACCTCGATCGAAGGCGCAATCACCGAGGCAAGCCAGGGCTTTGGCCATAAGATCCATCCGCTGACGATCTGCTCCTATGACATCGATTGCGACGATATCGCAGATCTGACGGATGAAGTATCGAGGCAGGAACTTGGTATTTCCCTTGAGGTCATGGGGTCGGCCTGGGCGACCGCCCTTTCCGACAATAAACGACCCGGGTCATGGGTGATCCACGATAATCTTCACAGTGAGTATGCCGGAATAATCGTTCCGTCTTTCGCCCACAGAGCCGGGCGATCCATCAGCAATCTCGTCCTTTGGAATTGGAGCGCCGACCTGCCGCACAAAGTGACGGTCATCGACCCGACAGGCCGGCTGCCAAAAAACCAGAGGTCCTGGGAAGAATAGGCTCCCTCCGAACCTCAGGCCGCCAGCGCCCGGAGCGGATGCAACGTGCCGTCGCTGTAGACGAAGCGGCCGGCGCGGAAGGTGGCGCGGATGCGGTGCACGTCGCCCTTTTCCACCACGACCAGATCGGCGCGCTGGCCCACAGTGATCTCGCCACGATCGGTCAGGCCGGCGGAGCGGGCGGCATTGCCGGTCGCCATGGCGACGGCCGCCGGCAGACCGCCTTGCGACACATCCGCCAACTTGAAGATGCCGGGCACGAAGGCCGCCGGGTGGTAGTCGGCGGCAATGACTGTCAGCAGGCCGGCCGCGGCGGCATCGAGCGCGCTCAGGTTACCGGACATCGACCGGCCGCGCAGCGCGTTCGGCGCGCCCATCAGCGTCCAGAGCCCGCGGCGGCGGGCTTCCTCGGCAGCCGCCAGCGTCACGGGGAATTCGCTGATCGTCACGCCGAGATCGAACATTTCGGCGACCTTCTCGACGCTGTCGTCGTCATGAGAGGCCAGCGACAGCTTGTGGCTCAGGGCGAGCCCGACGATATCCGTCAGCTTTGTCGCGATATCGGGGTTGTCGCGCATGGCGATGCGCTTGCGGACGATTTCGGCAGCCATCTCCTCGGTAATCGCCCGGCGTTCGGAAATGCTGGCGATGTACGCGGCAAGATTGTTGTACTGGCCCTGGCCCGGCGTGTGGTCGGTGAGCGACACCATGTCGATCTCGTCGGCCTTCAGCAGCCGTTCCAGCGTCGGCGCGGCGCCGATATTGGTGATCTCGTAGCGGGCGTGGACGCGGTGGTCGATCAGCAGGTTGTCGCGCAGGCGGTTGATGCCCTCGATCACGGCCGAGGTTGTCTCCAGCGAGCGGACATGGCCGTAGACGCTTTCGGTGGCGAAGGAGACGGCTGCGTAAGCCGTGGTGACGCCCGCTGCGGCGAGCTTCTTGTCGAGTTCGTGGATGCCGAAATCGATCGGCATCTGGGCGTTCGGCCGCGGTGCGATCTCGCGCTCGATCATGTCGCCATGCAGATCGACGAAACCCGGCATCAGCAACCGTCCGCCGCCGTCGATCACGGCGCCGGCGACCGGTTCGGCGCGGATTTCGGCGATCACGCCATCTTCAATCCGCACCGAACCTGCGTCCACCACCTCGTCCGGCAGAACGAGGGTGAAATTGCTGAGCCACATGGGCTTTCTCCTGATCATATAGGTGATTATCAAGGGGCAGCGCATAACTGCAGTTCGTGACAGAGATGTGAAATCCGGGAAGCACAAGGTCAAGTCACATTCGCACGGCGACTGAAACAGGCTGCGAACTCCGCGAAATCGTACCGGGCATCGGGACCCGCTCCCGATGCGGACCCGTGCAGCAGCAAGCCCCGGTCGTCACCGTGCGGCAGGTGCCGTGTCAGCCTGCGAGCGATGCCCGGTTTATCACAGCCCATTGCAGCAGCATGATCGTCTTGGCGTCGATGATTTCGCCGGAGCCGATCATCGCCACCGCCTCGTCGAGCGGCAGTTCGAGAACCTCGATATCCTCGTGCTCCTCAGCCAGTCCACCGCCGTCCTCGACGCGGTCGGAAAGGTCTATCGGCGCGTAGAAGAAATGCACGACCTCGGTCACCGAACCGGGCGAAGTCAGCGCCTTGAACAGGAACTTCACGTCGCGGACGCGATAGCCGGTCTCCTCCATCGCCTCGCGGCGGATCGCTTCCTCGGCCCCGTCCCCGTCCAGCAGGCCGGCCGGAACCTCTATCATCCATGCGGGATCGCCGGTCAGGTAGGCCGGAAGGCGGAACTGCTTTGCCAGCACGACAATGTCGCGCCTGGCATCATGGAGCAGGATGCAGGCGGCCGGGGTGCGGTGAAAGATCTCGCGGCGGAGGCGATGGGTCGCGCCACCGCGGTCGGTGTAGTCAAGCGTGTAGCTGGAAAGCCGCGTCCAGCCGTTCGACAGCGTTTCGTCGCTGACGATGGTCGCCCGTTCATGCGTATCCGTCATGCTGTGTCCTTGCGAAGCCATACCTTGTTGTCGTGGAAGGCGGCGCCGCCATAGGGCGCCACGGCGTCGGCGCCGGTCAGCACGTTGATGCCCTCGCCGTCTAGATGTTTGTGGTTCGGCCACAGGCCCTCGGCGATCAGCACGCCCGGCCTCGCGCCGGCCACGAGCTTCGCATGCAGGCGGATCTCGCCGCGCCCGTTGCCGAGCCGGACGATATCGCCGTCGATGATGCCGAGGCGTTCCGCATCGGTCGGCTCGATCATCACTTCCGGCCGCCCTTCCCGCTCGTAGGAGCTTTTCGTCTCGGTGAAAGACGAATTGAGGAAGCTGCGGGCCGGCGAAGTTGCCAGCCGGAACGGGTGTGCTTCGTCGGCCGCTTCGATGACATCGACCTGATCCGGGAAAACCGGCAGTTCGCCGATCGGTCCCAAAGGCCCGACATTTTTCGGCGGCTTGTCCGGCGAAGGGCCGTTCGCCCAGTCCGGCCGGAACCGGAATTTGCCATCCGGATAACCGAAACCCTTGATGTAGTGGGCGGTTTCGAAATCCGGCTGGGCGTCGATCCATTTGGTCCGCGCCAGGTCCTCGTAGGCGCCCCAGTGGCTCGCCTTGAGGATGCGGTCGATATGCTGGCGCTCGTCGAGGCCGAAACCGGGGAAATGATCGACGCCGAGGCGTTTTGCCAGTTCCTCGATGACGAAGAGATTGGTGCGCACCGTCGACGGCGGCTCGACCAGCTTCGGACCCAGCAGGATATGCTGCTGCCCGCCGGCGCGGTAGAGGTCGTCATGCTCGACGAACATGGTGGCCGGAAGGACGATGTCGGCGACTTCGGCCGTATCGGTCAGGAACTGCTCATGCACCGCCACGAACAGGTCTTCGCGCAAGAAACCCTGGCGGACGAGGCGCTGTTCCGGCGCGACGTTCATCGGGTTGGTGTTCTGGATCAGCATGGCCGTCACAGGCCCGCCGTAACGCAGCGCTTCCGCGTCGCCGGTCAGCACACGGCCGATCTGCGACTGGTCGAGCTGGCGGATATCCGGATCGGCGTAAGCCGTGCCCATCAGTTCCGACTTGTTGAGCCGGAAAATCTCGCCGTTGTTGTGAAAGGCGCCGCCGCCCTCGTATTGCCATGCGCCGAGGACGGTCGAAATCGAGAGCGCCGCATGCATGGCCACCGTGCCGTTGCGCTGGCGGGCGAAACCATAGCCCAGCCGGAAGAAGGTCTTTTTCGTCGTGCCGACGAGCTTGGCGAAGGTCTCGATCTCCTCGACGGACAGTCCTGTGATGGCGGCGGCCCATTCCGGCGTCTTCGCCTTCAGATGTTCCTCGAGGCCGGCCGGATCGTCGGCATAGGTCGCCATGTAGGCCCGGTCGGCATAACCATCGCGGAAGGCGATGTGCATGACGGCGCAGGCGAGTGCGGCATCGGTGCCGGGCCGCACGGTGAGCGCCATGTCCGCCTGTTTCATGGTCGGGTTGTCATAGATGTCGATGACGACGATCTTGGCGCCGCGCTCCTTGCGGGCCTTCACCGCATGGGTCATGACGTTGACCTGGGTGGAAACGGCGTTCGTCCCCCAGATCACCACGCAATCGGATTTCGCCATCTCGCGCGGATCGGGACCGCGAAGCGCGCCGGTGCCCATCACGTAACCGGTCCAGGCCATGTTGGTGCAGATCGTGCCGAAGAAGCCGGAATATTTTTTCGCGTGGCGCAGGCGCTCGATGGAATCACGCTGCACCTGACCCATCGTGCCGGCATAGAAATAGGGCCAGACCGCCTCCGAACCGTGTTTCGCCTCGGCCTTGACGAAGGCATCGGCGATCTCGTCGAGGGCTGCTTCCCAGGAAATCTCCTGCCAGGCCCCCTCGCCCTTGGCGCCTACGCGGCGCTTAGGGTGCATCAGCCGGCCGGGATGGTAGAGCCGTTCGGAATACCGGGCGACCTTGGCGCAGATGACGCCGGCCGTATAGGTATTGTCGGCCGCCCCACGCACCCGGCCGATCCTGCCGTCGGCGGTCAGATCGATATCCAGCGCACAAGCTGACGGACAGTCGTGCGGACAGACTGTATGGCCGACCGAATTGTGGCCGAGGGAGGTTTTCGCGGTAATCGGAGTCGCAACGTTCATGGCTTTTCTATATTGCAAGCTGACGCCCGCAAAAAGCGTGATTTGCAGCGCATCAATTTAATTCAAGCGAGACACCAGCAACGATGAACTACCGGCATATCTATCACGCGGGCAATTTCGCCGATGTCCTGAAACACGCGGTCCTGGCGCGGCTGATCCGCTATGCCCAGAACAAGGACAAGGCGTTTCGGGTGCTGGATACCCATGCCGGCATCGGGCTCTACGACCTTTCCTCGGACGAGGCGCAGAAGACCGGCGAGTGGCGCGACGGCATCGGCCGGCTGATGGAAGCGGAACTGCCGGAAAAGGTCGCGAACCTGCTGGAACCTTATCTGACGGCGGTCCGGGAGCTGAACCCCACCGGCGCGCTGAAACTCTATCCCGGCTCGCCGAAACTCGCGCGCATGCTGTTCCGCCCGCAGGACCGGTTGTCGGCGATGGAACTGCATCCGGAAGATTTCAACCGCCTGCACAATCTGTTCGAGGGCGACTTCCAGGTGCGGGCCACCGAACTCGACGGCTGGCTGGCGCTCGGCGCCCATCTGCCGCCGAAGGAAAAGCGCGGCATCGTACTCGTCGATCCGCCTTTCGAGGAGGAAGGCGAATACAAGCGGCTGGTCAAGGGCCTGTCGACCGGCTGGCGTCGCTTTCAGGGTGGCACCTTTTGCCTCTGGTATCCGATCAAGAAGGGCGCGCCGCTCAAGGCCTTCCATGACGAGCTGAAGGCGCTGGACATCCCGAAAATGTTGTGCGCCGAACTCACCGTTCAAAGCGACCGCGAGACGACCGGGCTCTCCGGCTCCGGGCTGATCATCGTCAACCCGCCCTTCACGCTGAAGGACGAGCTGCACGCGTTTCTGCCGACCGTGAAAACCGTCCTGGCGCAGGATCGGTTCGCCTCCCAGCGAGCCTTCTGGCTGACCGGCGAGACCGTCGACAACGAGCTTGATCCGGACGCTTGACCGGGCGCGGCTTCCCGCCCATGGTGCGCCGCATTGCAGGGGGGCGGCCGATGACCAACCGATTTATCGCTTTTCTTTTCCTCGCCCTTTTCGCGTCCACGGCCTCCGCCCAAGAGCGCCGTTCGGACAATCGGCAGGATCATGCGGGACAGTTCGATTTCTACGTCCTGTCGCTTTCCTGGTCGCCGACCTTCTGCGCTTCGCAGGGCGGGAACAGGAACGACCAGCAATGCAGCACGGACAAGGATTTCCGCTTCATCGTCCACGGTCTGTGGCCGCAGTACGAAAAGGGTTATCCCGATTTCTGCGAGACGAGGGAGCCCGGCCGCGTGCCGCAATCGCTCGGCGAACCGCTGTTCGACATCATGCCGTCTATGGGCCTGATCGGACATCAGTGGCGCAAGCACGGAAGCTGCACCGGCCTCAGCCAGCGTGAATATTTCGGCAAGCTGCGCGAGGCCTTTGCCCGCATCAAGCTGCCCGCCGACCTGTCGCGCGGCGACACCGGTGTGACGCTGTCGGCCGACCAGATCGAAGAAAAATTCGTCGCCGCCAATCCGGGCATGAGCCGCCGCGGCATTTCGACGAGCTGCGAGGGCCGTCGGCTGGAAGAGGTGCGCATCTGTCTCAGCAAGGACCTGCAGTTCCGCGATTGCGCCGAAGTGGACCGGGACGGCTGCAGGATCAGCCAGATCACCCTGCCGCCGGCGAAATGACCGGCTTGTGCTGAAATCTATCGAGAGGACACGACCATGAAGCTGCTCTACTCCCCGGCCTCGCCCTATTCCGCCAAGGTGCGCATGGCGGCGCGCCATCTCGGCATCGAGATAACCGAGGTGAAGACCGATACCAACGCTTCCCCGCCGGAACTGGTGAACAACAACCCGCTCGGCAAGATCCCTGTTCTGATCCGCGAGGGCGAGCCGCCGATCTACGACAGCATCGCCATCATGCACTGGCTCGACCGCCGGTCCGGCGGCAAGCTCTATCCGAAGAAGGATGCGAAACGCACCGAGGCGGAGGTGCTGGAATCGCTCTGCGACGGCATCATGGATTGCCTTCTGGCGATCGTCTACGAGCGCCGCTCGCGCGACGAGGAGAAGGTCCACCAGCCGTGGATCGACAAGCAGTGGAGCAAGGTGGTGCGCGGGCTCGACCATCTCGAAAACAACCTACCGAAGACCGGCAAGAAGCTGCATGGGGGCCATTTCGCGCTGGCCGCGACAATCGGTTATCTCGATCTGCGCTTCAACGGCCAATGGGCCGAGGGCCGTCCGGAACTCGCCTCCTGGCCGGATGTCTTCGCCAAGCGCTTCGCCTCGTATACTGCCATGAAATCGGCAGCCTGAACAAAAAAAGCCCGGACCGAAGTCCGGGCTTTCCCCAGCCTGTTAAGGCTATCGAACTTAGAACTTCACGCCGATACCGACCTTGACGCTGTGATCGTCGAAGCCCTTCGAAACCGAACCGGCGCTGAGATCGTAATCCTGGGCGGCGAAATCGGTGTAACGATATTCGATACGAGCGGTGATGTTGCTGGTGACGAAGGCTTCGGCACCGGCACCGACCGTGTAACCGACCGAGGTCTTGTCGTCGGAGGTGACGCCGTCATCCAGTTCGTTGTTCTGGAAAGCAACACCGGCCGTACCGTAGATCAGGAAGGGGTTCAGGTCGTAACCAACGCGGCCACGGACAGAGCCGTTCACGCCGGCCTTGCCTTCAAAGCCTTCGATCGTGGTGTTCTTGACACCGCTGTAGCCGACATCGGCTTCGATGCCGTATACGATCGAACCGGTCTGGAAGTTGTAACCGGTGTAAGCACCGCCACCAAACGCGCCGTCACGGTCGCCACCACCGAAGCGACCCCAGTCATACTGACCGTAACCACCGAGGTAGAAACCCTGCCAGTTTGCAACCGGCGCCGGCTCTTCGACTGCAACCGGGGCCTGCGGAACTTGATCAACGGCATCAGCGGCATTGGCCGCGGAGATGGCGATGAAGCTGACTGCCGAGGCCATCAGAGTTGCGATGAGAGTACGCATACATTTTCTCCTTTTACTGCTGCGCCGGGAATTCGCCGCGACAACATGGTTGGCGACACATTGGTTCCCTGCCCGCTGAAATGGAATGTGGCGTTCAATTGAGGAATAGAAAGAGCCGAAATGTGAATTGATTGTGGCGCACAGAAGGCCAAACTTGGATGTTGCTGTATCGCAACAGGCATTTCGTTAACCCTAACCAATACTTACTTTAAATATAAATATTTTTACATTTGCTACTTACTTCTTAAATCACAAGAATAACTACGTCAATACGACTTGACGCGCGACCTGACGCCGATCCCTTTCCGGCAATTCCACTTATATCCCGAACAAAACGCCAGCCCTGCTCCCGACAAAATAAGAATTGATCGCCGGAAATAGCTCCTTCCTGGCTTCGCGCAATCGTCTGGCCGACATCCGCGCGTTGCGATGCCGAATTTCTGCCTTGAATGAACCCCTTCCGGGCAGCCCTTTTTGCCCCCTGCGCCTTCAGGAGGAGGATTGCCTCTCGACGCTTTCAAAATCGGCGCGGAGACACTATTTCTCCGGCAGCGGCCTTTGTTCAGGGAATCGGGGCGCTTCACCGCAATATTTTGACAAGCTGCCGGTCGCGCGCACATGTCATGAGCACAGGGATCGAATCGCCAAGGCCGGATGCCGACATCCGGCGGAGACTATGGAATGAACGGAACGAAGCTGCCCGACGGCGGCGTTCTCTATGACGAGACGGAAGAAGACGACGACGAAACGCCGGTGGCCGAGCCGAGCCAAGGCCCTGCTGCGTCGATCGACTGGAACGAAGGCTGGAAGAACGACAGCGGCCTGAAAGGCGCCGACCTGATCGCCGAGTTCGTCAAGCACCTGCCGAATGCGCCGGGCGTCTACCGCATGTTCAACGATGCGCAGGACGTTCTCTATGTCGGCAAGGCGCGCAGCCTCAAGAAGCGCGTCGGCAATTATGCGCAAGGCCGCGTCCATTCCAACCGCATCGCCAAGATGGTGCGCGAAACCACCCATATGGAATTCGTCACGACGCGGACGGAAACCGAGGCGCTGCTGCTCGAGGCCAATCTCATCAAGCGCTTGCGGCCGCGTTTCAACGTTTTGCTGCGCGACGACAAGTCCTTCCCCTATATCATGATCACCGGCGACCACCGGGCACCGGCGATCTTCAAGCATCGCGGCGCGCGGGCGCGCAAAGGCGATTATTTCGGACCCTTCGCGTCGGCTGCGGCCGTCGGCCGCACCATCAACTCGCTGCAGCGCGCCTTTCTCTTACGCACCTGCACCGACAGCGTGTTCGAGACCCGCACCCGCCCCTGCCTGCTCTTCCAGATCAAGCGCTGTTCGGGGCCATGCACCCATGAGATCAGCGACGAGGGGTATGCGGCGCTGGTCGGTGAAGCCAAGGATTTCCTCTCGGGCAAGAGCCAGAACGTCAAGTCGGCGATCGCCCGCCAGATGGCGGAAGCCTCCGAGGACCTGGATTTCGAGCGCGCCGCGATCTATCGCGACCGATTGGCAGCGCTCAGCCACGTCCAGAGCCATCAGGGCATCAACCCGGCCGGCGTCGAGGAGGCGGATGTCTTTGCCATCTACAACGAAGGCGGCCTCTTCTGCATCCAGGTGTTCTTTTTCAGGACCGGCCAGAACTGGGGCAACCGCGCCTATTTCCCGAAGGCCGATCCGCAGCTCTCGGGCGCGGAAGTGCTCAATGCCTTCCTCGCCCAGTTCTATGACGACAAACCGGTGCCGAAACAGATCCTGCTGTCGGAAACCGTCGAGGAACAGGACCTGCTGGCGCTCGCCTTTTGCGAAAAGGCCGGCCACAAGGTGACGATCTCCGTGCCGCAGCGCGGCGAGAAGAAGGACCTGACCGATCACGTGCTTGCAAATGCCCGCGAGGCGCATGGCCGCCGGCTTGCCGAGACCTCGTCGCAGGCCCGCCTGCTGCAGGGCCTGGCCGAGACCTTCGGCCTGCCCTTCGTGCCGCGCCGGATCGAGATCTACGACAACTCGCATATCATGGGCACCAATGCCGTCGGCGGCATGGTCGTGGCGGGGCCGGAAGGTTTCGTGAAGAGCCAGTACCGCAAGTTCAACATCAAATCGACGGAGATCACCCCCGGCGACGATTTCGGCATGATGCGGGAAGTGATGACCCGCCGTTTCTCGCGCCTCCTCAAGGAAGAAGGCATTCCGGACCGCACGGCCGCTGCCGGCGCCAGCGCCGAGGATGCGGCCGATGCCGCCTTCCCCGCCTGGCCGGACGTGATCCTGATCGACGGCGGCCAGGGCCAGATGACGGCGGTACGCGCCATTCTGGACGAGCTCGGCATCCGCGACCTGGTAACCGCGATCGGCGTCGCCAAGGGCGTCGACCGCGATGCCGGCCGCGAGCGGTTCTTCGCCGACGGCCGATCCGACTTCTCGCTGCCGCCGCGCGATCCGGTCCTCTACTTCATCCAGCGCATGCGCGACGAGGCGCACCGGTTCGCGATCGGCTCGCACCGGGCGCGGCGCAAGAAGGAGATGGTCAAGAACCCGCTCGACGAGATCTCCGGCATCGGGCCCGGCCGAAAGCGCAAGCTCCTGCAGCATTTCGGCACGGCGAAGGCCGTGTCGCGCGCAGGCCTCACCGACCTCATGGCCGTCGAGGGCATTTCGGAGGCCGTGGCGAAACAGATCTACAATCATTTCCACGAGAACCGGGCGGGGTAAGGGACTAATCGCCGCAGATCTACCCCTCACCCTGCCATATCAGACAAGCCCCAAACGCCTCCGACGCAATCGTCTGCAAAAAAGCCGCGAAACCCTGTTGACGCTTCGGCCTCAACACATCAACTAGGGACAAACATCCGGAAGGCTTTCCATGGCGTCGCGCGCGTACAACATTCCCAATCTTTTGACCTATGCGCGCATCCTGGCCGTGCCGATCATCGTCGGCTGCTTCTTTGTCGAGGGACAGCTTGAAAGCTCCGATGTCGCGCGCTGGACGGCGCTGGTGCTTTTTGCCGTCGCGTCGCTCACAGACTATCTCGACGGTTATCTGGCCCGCATCTGGAACCAGACGTCGAATATCGGCCGGATGCTCGACCCGATTGCCGACAAGCTGCTGGTCGCCGCAGTGCTGCTGCTGCTCGCCGCCGACCAGACGATCGCCGGCTGGTCGCTCTGGGCGGCAATCACCATCCTCTGCCGCGAAATCCTGGTCTCGGGCCTGCGTGAGTACCTCGCCGCGCTGAAGGTCTCCGTGCCGGTGACGCGCATCGCCAAGTGGAAGACGACGATCCAGATGGTGGCGATCGCCTTCCTGCTGGCCGGGCCTGCCGGCGACAAGATCGTGCCCTACACGACCCAGATGGGCATTGCACTTCTGTGGATCGCCGCCATCCTCACCTTCTACACCGGCTACGACTATTTCAAAGCCGGCGTCAAACATCTGGTGGACGAAGAATGAGCGTCAAACTCGTCTATTTCGCCTGGGTGCGCGAACGGATCGGCAAACCGGAGGAAGATCTCGACCTGCCGACAAGCGTCGTCACCGTCGGCGACCTGCTCGCGCATCTGACGACATTAGGCGAGGAATACGAAAACGCCCTGCAGTTCCCCGAGGTCATCCGCGTGGCGATCAACCAGGAACATGCCGAACACGACGAACCGATCGCCGGTGCGCGCGAGATCGGTATCTTCCCGCCGATGACGGGCGGGTGAGAAGCGGTCTGGCGAGGGCGGAGAAATCGATCCCGTGAATCGATTTCAGCGACGAACGCTCTGAGCCAAAGCGAAGGGCGGGGAGCCGGTGAGGCAAACTCGCCCCACGGCAATGGAGACGACAGATGTCGATAATCACCCCCAGCATTCGCGTCCAAGCGACCGACTTCGACCTGCAGGCCGAAATCACGGCCCTGACCGCCGGCCGCAAGAATATTGGCGCCGTCGTCACCTTCACGGGCCTCTGCCGCGACGAGCAGGGTGCCCTGTCGGCACTCGAACTCGAACATTATCCGGGCATGGCGGAGGCGGAGATGCTCCGCATCGGGGAACTGGCGATCGAGCGTTTCTCGCTGCTCGGCCTCACCGCCATCCACCGCTACGGCAAGATCCTGCCCGGTGGAAACATCGTGCTGGTCATCGCCGCCGCCCCGCACCGGCAGGCGGCCTTCGACGGCGCCAATTTCGTCATGGATTTCCTGAAAACCTCGGCCCCCTTCTGGAAGAAGGAACACGCCGCCGACGGCCGCCAAGGCGACTGGATCGCCGCCAAGGACACCGACGATACCGCCCGCGACAAGTGGCGGTGACCTAAGGCACCACCCGCTCCCGCCGGCTCATCACCAGCACCATGACCAGGGCGGCGACCACGAAAAGGTCGCGCCAGACGATCGGGCCGTAGCCGCTCCAGAGCGTCTCGGCGAGCCCGATGACGGCGGCGCCGGCCGCCGAGCGCAGCGGGTTTGAATGGCCGCCTGCTGCGGCGATCAGCACGACCTTGAGCCCAAACAGTAGGCCAGCGCCAAAATCCATCGTGCCGTAATGGGAGGTGGCGAGCACGCCGCAGATCGAGGCGTAGAGTGCCGCCGCCGCGTAGGCCACGACGAAGACCCGCGCGGAATTGGTGCCCGAAAGTTCCGCCGCCAGCGGATCGTCGGAGACCGCCCGCCACATGCGGCCCCACCGGGTGCGCGCCAGCACCAGATAGCCCAGGCCGATGACCACCAGCATCACGGCGATGTTGATGAGCTGGATCAGCGTCAGCGTCACCGGAAAGCCGTCTGCGTGCCAGAAGACGATCGCATCGTTGAGAAAAGGCGGCAGCCAAAGCTCGCGGGTGTCGGCGGCGATCCGGGCGCCCTCCATCAGCACCATCAGCGCGCCGAGCGAGGCGACGATCACCGCATTCGGCGATATCTTTGCAAGCGGCCGCATCACCAGCTGCCCGATCGTCACCCCTACCCCGATGCCGCCGGCGATCCCGGCCGCAGCACCGAGCCCCAAGGCGGCCGGCAGGATCAGCCACAGCCGGTTCCAGCCGAAATGGGCAAAGAGCAGGTAGAGATGGCCGGAAAAGGCAAAGATCGCGCCATAGGTAATGTCGGCCCGCTTCGTCACGGCAAAGGCGATCGAATATCCGAAGGCGAGCGTCGCATAGAGCGCCGCCAGCGGAACCGCGTTCGCCAGTTGCTGCAGCAGATAGGCCATGGGCACTCCGATAGCGATATCGAATATAACTGGTCAACCGTATTTTACCAGTTATAATATCGCCATGAGCTTTTCCTGGACCCCGCATCGTTTTGCCGGAGGCGCGCTGGCGCTGGATGTCGCCAACAGCGTGATCCTGCGCTTCGACCCCGAGCACAGCATCGATCGTTTCGCCGAACTGCCACAGATGGACGCCTTTCCGAAGGCGGCCGAAAAATTCTCCGCCGAGCGGGCGCTGTTCGGCGATCTCGCGCCGGTAGAACCCAAGAACCGCACGCCGTTCATCGTGATGCGCGAAGCGATCGACCGTTATTTTCGCGCCCGGGTGCTGGGTGACGACGCACAGACGCTGCTTGCCGATTTCCTCGAAGCGACGGCGGCCATCCTGCACCGCGCCGGGAAAAACTCGCTGGAGGCGGCGACCGCCCATTCGGCACTCAGGCTGCTTGCCGATGAGAAAATCTCGCGGATGAAGATCTGCGGCAATTGTGGTTGGCTGTTCATAGACCGCAGCAAAAACCGCAGCCGCACCTGGTGCGACATGGCGGTGTGCGGCAATCGCGTCAAAGCCAACCGCCATTATCATCGCAGGAAGAAGGAGGCCGTGTCATGATGCGCCGGCTTGTGGTTTTCAGCCTAACAGCCCTCACTCTTGCCGCCTGCCAGCGCGAGACGGAAAAGCTGGTGGAGGTCAGCGGGCACATCTTCGTGTTCAACTACCGGGTCGCCAGCGCCACCTATCTCGTGACGCTGAAGAAGACCGGGCCGATCCCGGAGGGCACCGTGGCGATCGCCAAATTCGACGACCCCGCAGGTGGCGACCCGATCGTCATCAACGAAAAGATCTTCCCCGCATGGGACAAGATTACCCTGCAGAGCCCAAATGTCCGCTGCGTGCGCAAGGACAAGCCCTATTCCGTGGATATCCGGCTAGTGGATGCGGGCGGACAGACGCTGCAGGAATTGAAGACCCAGCTCGTCTCGGATGTCGACCAATCGGTGCTTCCCAGCAAGCCGCTGGTACTCGGAGCCGGCTATGAGCGGAACCCCGACGTCTTCAAGCCGGATGGCACGGTGGACTATGGCCGGGACGCCAACTGCCCGGCATGAACGGCAGCTCACGCCTGCCACACGAGGCCGGCCCATAAAAAAACCGGAGCCAGGGCTCCGGTTTTGATTGTCCCGATCAGAAGCTCGAGGCTCCCGACCTCAGATTTCAAATCAGCCGACGATCTCGGTTTCCGAGAACCAGTAGGCGATTTCCTGGGCGGCGGTTTCCGGAGCGTCGGAGCCGTGAACCGAATTTTCGCCGATCGACAGGGCGAAGGTCTTGCGGATGGTACCTTCGTCGGCGTTGGCCGGGTTGGTGGCGCCCATGATCTCGCGGTTCTTCAGGATGGCGTTTTCGCCTTCCAGAACCTGGACGATGGTCGGGCCGGAGGTCATGCCTTCGACGAGTTCGCCGAAGAACGGGCGTTCCTTGTGAACGGCGTAGAAGCCTTCGGCTTCGCGCTTGCTCATCCAGACGCGCTTGGAAGCGATGACGCGCAGGCCATTGTCTTCAAACACCTTGGTGATGGCGCCCGTGAGGTTGCGCTTGGTGGCATCCGGCTTGATCATCGAAAACGTGCGTTCAATCGCCATTGTTCTATCCTTCGTTTCCTGTGGCCCCTGAATAAGGGGGAAAGTGCGGGGTCTTTACCCGCCCCTTTCACTGGAAACAAGGGGGTTCCGGCAATTTCACGCCGCTGTCACACTGCGCCCGACGCCATTGTGGAGATCGAGGCAGCGTTCGAACCACAACCCGACCGGATCGTTGTCGGAAAACACCTTGGCGCCGGCGGTGACTCGCATCCACTGCAGCGCCCCGAACAGGATGTAGTCGACGAAAAGCGGTCCGTCGCCGCCGATGAAGTCATGATATTTCAGGGCGTGGCGGATCGGCTCCAGTTTTGGCGCGAAACCGTCGATCTCGGCCTGGCGGCTCGCCTCCATCTCCTCCAGCGTCCTGCCGAGCCGGGCCTCGCGGCTGGTGCGGAAATAGACCTGGTCGGTTTCGCCGAGCATGTCATGAATGTTCTTCACCGCGATCTTGGTGATCGCCGTATGCACCACCATCTGGGAAAAACCCTCGACGAAACGGGCGAGCGCCTTGCCGGCCGGTCCGCCGAACAGCGTCGGGCGGTCCGGATAGGCCTCCTCCAGATAAAGCGCGATCTCGAAACTGTCGCGGATCAGCTCGTTGCCGTCCCGAAGGATCGGCACGGTCTTCGAAAACCCGCCTTCGAGGCTGGGAATCTCGGTGAACGGCGTCGGCTTCTCGATGAAATCGAGGCCCTTGTGGGCAAGCGCCTGCACGACTTTCCAGCAGTGCGGCGAAAACGGGCGGCTCTCGTCGGCACCGCAGAGCGAATAGAGAATACGGGTCATGGCAGGCTCCTGATCCGGATGTTCGGCCCGGGATATTGAAAGCAAATTCCCTTTTGAATCCAGTCAGGAAATTTCATGGATCGCATTCGATCGGTCGTCTGGACGATCCTTTAACCGTAACTCCCGACGATCCCGTCCTTTTTAGCAAATGTTAAAAGCCGGTGCCGCATGGCTTGTCGCACAATCGAACAAACCGGATCTGTTGGCCGGATCAACCTGTGGGGACGAGAGATGGCGGGCGAAGCGAGCAGAACTGGACAGGATCGCAGCCTGCAGGCTGTCATCCAGCTCATGATCAAGCTGGACGTGAGCGGCCTGCCGCGCAATTACGAACTCTTCCACGAGGCGCTGCTGGGTGGCGATCCGGCCCTTTCGCGCGAGGTGCTGGCACTCCCGGCCGGCCCTTCGCAGACGGTGCTCGACGAGATGGGACTGCGGCACCAGCTCCCCGCTTTCGTTGCGCTCATGCCCGTCAGGGGGCGCGATCAGGAAATCAAGCTGCTGCTGGAACTTCGGGACAAGATGGTCAGCGGCGTTACCCAGAAGAAGGGTTTCACCCGGGTGCTGGAAACCGTCGCGCGCAGCCTGCGCCAGGACAGCAATGCGGGGCCTGAGGACATTCTCGCCGAGATCGAATACTTAAGCGTCTCGCTCTCCGATGCCGTGGTCGCCGAAACCGAGCTGGAAGCCATCCTGAGATCGGGCGCCGATCGTCTCGTCAAGGCCGAGCGCGAGGCATCCGTCGCCCGCTCGGTGACGCTGCGCGACCGGCTGACCTCGCTGCCGAACCATGCCGCTCTCGCCGAACGGCTGGAGGCGCTCTATGGCGTCGATGCCGACAGCCGCGATACCGCACTGTTTCTGGTGACGCTCACCGACCTTGCATACCTCGCCCGCACCTATGGCGATCCGGCCGTCAACCGGATCGTCAAGAAGGCCGCCTCGATCTTCCGCAAGGCGATCAAGAAGAACGATTTCCTGGCGCGCATCGGCAAGGGCGATTTCGCCTTCGTCTTCCGCGACGTCGGCCGCGACAGCGTGCAAACGATCGCCGAACGGCTGATCGCCTCGATCACCGACAATCTCGTCTTTGCCGCCTCCGACGGCACGAGCGGCATCGGCTTGTCGGTCGGCGCGGCGCTCACTGTGGACGCGTTTTCCCCGCAGGAACTGCGCCTGCAGGCCGGCACCGCGCTTGAAGCGGCGAAGGCCAATCCGCGCCTGATCGTCGCGGTTCACGGCGGAGCGCCGAAACGGGCGTCTTAGGACGGATATATTTACCGAACCAGAAGGCCGCGGTTGCCCACGGCCTTCCATTTCGCGAACAACGATCGGTTACCGACAGGGGTAGCATCCGACGACCGGTCCCTGTTGAAGGCTCGGGGCGGGCCGCCGGCAGAACTATACCGGCATGAACTGGTTCTGCTGGGTGAACCGGACCGCAACATCCGTGACGCCGGCAAAGCTCACCTCATAGGCTGCCGAAGTCGTGGCCGTGTCGATCACCTGTCCTTCGACGAACGCGCCGGCGAGAATGTAGTATTTCGGCTTGGGCGTGAACTGATAGGTGATGCCGGGCTCGAGTTGGACCGCGATCGTCGGTTTGCCGGCCATGGCGATGCCCACATTCAGGTAGGTGTTCTTGCTGTCCTGCACCTCGGTGTCCGGAATGGTGCTGTCGGCCTTGACGACGATCAAACCCTTGACACCGTCGGTGGGCCCCTCCGGAAAGCCGGGAGCACCATTGGGGAACGGTCCCTGATAGGTGACCGGCACCGTATTGTGAGTGTCGATCATGACGCTGGTCGTGCTCGACGTCATGAATGAGCGGGGCGAACCCGCAGAGCCGAGCTGCTGAATGTGACCGACTGTCGCGGCATAGTCGATCGTCCAGTTGAAGGACGACATGCTCGGCTGAGTAGCGCTGCCAGCGGCGGCACCACCGACCATCCAGGCCAGCGACGACGGGGAGAACGACGGCCCGATGACTTGGGGGATCGTCTGATACAGCGCGAACTGCTGCCATTTCGAATGCTCGTTGAGAACCCTGAGGCTGTAGAGCTGGCCAGCAGCCTGTGCACTGAAGGCCTTGATCGCGTTCTGGCCCATATAAATGGTCATAATACCTCTCCTCTTTCAGGTTGCCGCACCGCACCACGCGATGACGGCGTCTTCGCTCCCGGCACCCGTTTCCGTGGAATGCCATTTGCACAAGCACAACCTAGGATATTTAAATCTCGAAATATGTAACACGGGTGACAACCCTGGTTTGCATTGTTGATAAATATCAACCCGACGGATGGTAACGGCGTTTCCGATCTCAGGGTGGTCACGGAGAAGATGAAAACAACGAAGAGCCAGAAAATCTCGGACGAGATAAGAAAAATGGAACTGTTCAGCGCTGCCGATGATGTGGTTATCTCGGCGTTTTCCAACAGAATAAATATAAATACACACAAGGATCGACAGACACTATTCATGAGTGGGGATCCTTGCGATACGATCTATATTATAATTTCTGGCGGAATATACCTTTACTTTATATCCGAGGAAGGTAACGAGGTGATATTTTCCGAACTTCAGCCGGGGGATGCCGTCGGCGAGATCGAGTTCGCTCTCAACTACCGGCATTCCTCGAACGCGGTGATCTGCGGGACGACCCGGTTGCTCGAAATCGATCGGAAGACATTCAACGAACTCTCGACAATCCCGCACGTGTCTTCCTACCTGATACGCACGATCGCCCGAAAGCTCCACCGCACCATGATGTTTGCGGAAGGAATGGCGCTTTACCCGCTGGAGACCCGCCTTGCGCGCCTTCTGCTCAATCTCGGCGCCGCGCACGGGCGGTCGACCAGCGACGGCATCCTCATCGAAAAACCGATATCCCAGAGCCGCATGGGCCAGCTCATCAATGCCAGCCGACCGCGCATCAATGCCCAGCTACAGGCCTGGAAGAGCGAGCGGCTGATCGGCGTGCGGCAGCACCGCATCGTCATTTTCAACAAGAGGTCGCTGCAGATCATCTCGCGTCATTCAGACCCTGCGGCCTGAATGACGCGAACGCCTCCCCGGGGCCGGGCCGCCCGTCGCCGCCTGCCCGGATTGGGTGACTTACGGGCAACCGTTCTTGACGATGGCGATCAGATCGGCGGTGTCCTGCGTGAAACTCGGACCGAAAACGCCGTCCGGTGCGCCGCTGGAGACGACGCTGACCGCCTTATGGACGTTGTTCGCTGTCACGAACCACGCCCCGCCGCTTGCGCCGCCGCCATGCATCGGATGCGGGCGGGCGTCATAGGAGGTGCCTGCCTGCACCACGATACGGGCGGTTTCCTGATACATATACTGGCCGTCCTCCAACCTTGCGGGGTAGCCGGTCACTGTCACGTTTTCATCGACATGGGCGCCGTCGATGCCGAGTTCATATTTGCCGACGGCGGATGCGACGGTGGTGCGCATCACCGAATAGTCGAACTGCGACCGCGCGAGGCTCGGATCGTTGTCCGCGACCTCGGTCCAGCGCAACAGCACCGCTGCCCTGTCCATGCGGTAGAGCGTCCCGCCGCCGTTGGAATATCCCTGATAGAAGCGGATGTTGCTCGCCGCCATGCCGCCCTTCCAGAGACTGTGGGCGGCGCCGATGACAATATTCGCATCCGCGACGAATTGGGCACTGGCGGTGTAATCGTCCCCGCCACGCGTGTAGAGCAGCTGGCCGCCGAATTTGTAGGGCGCCTGGTCGATCGGCGCCCGCTCCGCATCCTCCGTGAGGGTGCCGCCGCCATCGCGCGGAAACCCGGTTGTGGGCAAGGTCTCGATCATTTCGCGCTCAGGGATCGCCGCGGCAATTCTTTCCGGCGTCCAGTATTCCGCGTCCGCATTGGCTGATCCCACGCCGCCGGGATCCCAGCAGGTAAACTCCACCGCCCCCGCGTCGAGCGGGATCATCAGCGCGGAGGCCGACAGCAGCATCGACCACGTCCATCTTCTCACTCTCATGACATTTGCTCTCCCGATTGAAGTTCGGTCGCGCCATCGCGGCCGACGGCAGCGCCGCTTCATTTAGCTACCAGGGCGTGCAATCACTTTCTGTTTCCCTCGGGACAGGGAATACCGATCCATCGCCGCCCTTGCCAACCAACAGGGTTTCGGCCAAAACCGCCGCCATGATCACGATTACCGACCTTTCCGCCCGCATTGCCGGGCGCCTCCTCCTCGACAATGCCAGCGTGACGCTTCCGGCGGGCACGAAGGCCGGTCTCGTCGGCCGCAACGGCGCCGGCAAATCCACGCTGTTCAAGGTCATCACCGGCGATCTGGGATCGGAAACCGGTTCGGTCTCCTATCCGAAGAACGCCCGGCTCGGCCAGGTGGCGCAGGAGGCGCCGGGCACCGAGGATTCGCTGATCGAAATCGTGCTTTCCGCCGACAAGGAGCGCGCCGCACTGCTGGCGGAGGCGGAAACGGCCACCGACCCGCACCGCATCGCCGACATCCAGATGCGGCTCGTCGATATCGACGCCCATTCGGCGGAAGCCCGCGCTGCCAGCATTCTCGCCGGCCTCGGCTTCTCCCAGGAAGCGCAGTCGCGCCCTGCCTCGTCCTTCTCGGGCGGCTGGCGGATGCGCGTGGCGCTCGCCTCCGTCCTGTTTGCGGAGCCCGACCTGTTGCTGCTCGACGAGCCGACCAACTACCTCGATCTCGAAGGCACGTTATGGCTGGAAGACTATATCCGGCGCTATCCGCATACCGTCATCATCATCAGCCATGACCGCGACCTGTTGAACAACGCGGTCAATGCCATCGTGCATCTGGACCAGAAGAAGCTGACCTTCTATCGCGGCGGCTACGACCAGTTCGAGCGCCAGAAGGCCGAGGCCGACGAATTGCAGACCAAGGCCAAGGCCAAGAACGAGGCGGCCCGCAAGCACCTGCAGAGCTTCATCGACCGCTTCAAGGCCAAGGCCACCAAGGCACGGCAGGCGCAGAGCCGCGTCAAGGCATTGGAACGCATGGGCACGGTCGCCGCGGTGATCGAGGATCATGTCCAGCCGATCACCTTTCCCGAGCCGGAAAAACAGCCCGCATCGCCGATCGTTGCGATCCAGAACGCCGCCGTCGGTTATGAACCGGGCAAGCCGATCCTCAAGAACATCACACTGCGCATCGACAATGACGACCGCATCGCGCTGCTCGGCTCGAACGGCAACGGCAAATCGACCTTCGCCAAGTTCATCGCCAGCCGCCTCAAGGCGGAGAGCGGCGATATCCGCCTGGCGCCGAACCTGAAGATCGGCTTCTTCGCCCAACACCAGCTCGACGACCTGGTGCCGGCGGATTCGCCCGTCGCCCATGTGCGCCGGCTGATGCCGGATGCGCCCGAGGCCAAGGTTCGCGCCCGCGTGGCGCAGATGGGGCTTGCGACAGAAAAGATGGCGACGGCCGCAAAGGACCTCTCCGGCGGCGAAAAGGCGCGCCTGCTGATGGGCCTTGCGGCCTTCCATGCGCCGAACCTGCTGATCCTCGACGAACCGACCAACCATCTCGACATCGACAGCCGCCGCGCGCTGATCGAAGCGCTCAACGACTATGAAGGCGCCGTCATCCTGATCAGCCACGACCGCCACCTGATCGAGGCCACCGTCGACCGGCTGTGGCTTGTGAACAACGGCACCGTGTCGAACTTCGAAGGCGACCTGGAGGAATACCGCAACCTGATTGTCAGCTCCGGCAAAAAAAAAGACGAAAAAATTGAGCTGACCGAAGATCTGTCCTCGAAGGCGGACCAGCGCAAGGCGAATGCCGAAAAACGCGCCTCGCTGGCACCGCTCAAGAAAAAGATCAACGAAATCGAAGCCGTAACGGCCAAGCTCGAGAAATTGATCAAGGCTCTTGATAAAGAACTTGCAGACCCGGTTCTCTACGAAAAAGCCCCCGCCAAGGCCGCCCAGAAAGCCAAGGAACGTGGCGAGGCCGCAGCAAAGCTCTCCGCCGCCGAAGAGCAATGGCTGATGCTGTCGTCGGAGTACGAAGAGGCGATGGCGGGGTGACCTTGTTCCGCCGGTGAATATACATTACCTTTCGCTGTATATTCACGAGGTGCCGCCATGCCCCTTTATGTCCGCGACGAACGCGTCAACGAACTCGCCGAACAGGCCCGGAAGATCCTCAAGGCGCCCACCAAGACGGATGCCATCCGCCAGGCGCTGCAGCGCGTGGTGGAAGCGTCGGAGGCATCGGACAAGGCGGAAAAACCGCCGCTTAGAGAGCGCCTCGATCAGCTGAGAAAAGAATTCAACCTGCCCGAATATTCGTCCCTTCCTCCTTTCGACGAGAAGGCCTTCCTGGACGACATGTGGGGAGAGAACGATGTTCATCGATAGCTCGGCTGTCGTTGAGATCATTCTGGATGCGGACATGGCCAATAATCTCCTTCGGCAGATCGGTGTCGCGTCGCACCGCTATTTAGGTCCGAGCGTCATATATGAAGCCGCGGTCGTCTTGAGCACCCGTCTTCACATGGAACCTGCAACGACAAGGCTTCTGGTCAGCAGGTTCATCGAGCGTTTCGAAATCGAAGTCCTCCCTGCCTCAGCCGAAACTGCCTTTGCCGCAGTGGACGCCTTCGCCCGCTACGGCAAGGGCCGCCATCCCGCCAAACTGAACTTCGGCGATTGCTTCAGCTACGCCGGCGCCAAAATGGCCGGTGTCGGCCTGCTCTATGTCGGCGAGGATTTTGCGCTGACGGACCTCGCGTGATCATTATTCCGGCAGACGTTTTAGTCGGTCTAGAAGGCGGGGGCAGATGAAGTTATCTTTGGGTCAGCAGAACATTTAAGCTATCATCCTCCCTCAACCCTGACTTTACCAGGTCGCCAATGCAGAACCACTCGCTATCACTCCGCCTTAAACCGGATGTCCAGGCACGCCTGCAGGCGGAGGCGGAAGCCAGCGAGCAGAAGATGGCCGAAATAGCGGTGACGGCTATCGAGACCTATCTGGAAGGCCAGGCGGAGAAACGCCTTCAGCTCGAGCAGGCGATTGTGTCAGCCGACGAAGGCACCTTTATCTCCAGCGAAAAAATGGACGACTGGATCGCCTCCTGGGGAGCCGAAAACGAACTTCCGGAACCGGAACCGGATATCTTTCTGAAGCCTTCCAAACCCGTCTGATTCTGATGAAGATCGTCTATCTACCGCAGACGCGCGCGGATCTCCGATGGATGAAGGATTATTATACGCAGGTCTTTCCGCAAGGTGCTCGTTACGCGCGGCTGCGGTTTCAGAACGCTGAGCGGCTTCTCAAGGACAATCCGGAAATAGGACGCCCCGGAGCGCTTCCCGGCACCCGCGAACTCGTCATCGCAAGAACGCCTTTCATCATCCTCTACCGCATTCAGATGGACAGGATCGAGATCCTGCGCATATGGGATGGACGCTCAATTCGCCAATCGAGCACAACCGAAGACCCATCATAACCAGCCATTAACCATAATCGGTGAATGTGACTTCGCTTCAACTCCTTAGTCACTTTTTAGCCGAGTCGCTCCCATGTTCGTCCGCGTCCTTTGCGTCGCCGCTGTCGTCGCGTGCCTTCTTTCCTCCTGCGCCGGTCGCAGCCAGACCGAGGGCGGCTCGCTTGCCACTTCGTTTGCACCCGCCAAGGCGCTCTCCTCGACCAACCCGGTCAAGAAGGCCGAGGCGGATTCGCCGGTGGCGCTGACGCCGGTCGCCTGGGGACGTTTCAACAATCCCGGCAGCCTTTCCGGCCGCACCCTCACCGTTTCGTCGCTTTCCGACCTGAAGCTCGCCAACAAGGAGGTCGTGCTGACCTTCGACGACGGCCCGATGCCGAAGAAGACGGAGAAGATCCTCTCCATCCTCGACGAATACGACGTCAAGGCGACCTTCCTGATGGTCGGGCAGATGGCCAAGGCCCATCCGGAGATCGCCCGCAAGGTCGTCAATGCCGGCCACACGATCGGCAGCCACACCTATCGCCATGCCGACCTGCAGCACCTTTCCTTCGATGCGGCCGTCGCCGAGATCGAGAAGGGGCGCGATGCGGTGACCAGCGTCACCCACGAAGATGCCGGCTTCTTCCGATTCCCCTACCTTGCCGATACAAGCCGCCTGCGCCAGTGGATCGCATCGAACGGCATGGTCGTGCTGGACGTGCAGATCGACTCCAAGGACTATTTCGGCGTCTCGCCCGCTGCCGTGGCGACGCGGACGATGAATTCGCTGAGAGCGCACGGCAAGGGCATCATCCTGCTGCACGACATCCATGCCCGCACGGCCGCCATGCTGCCGGCGCTGCTGACGCAGCTGAGTGCGGAAGGCTACAAGGTCGTCAGGCTGCGCCACAGCAATTCGTCGATGATGCTGGCTTCGCTCGTCGACTGAGAGGTCAACAGGCTCGGTTCAGGCCTTCTTGACCCAGCGCCCCTCTTCCGATTGCTGCCAATAGGTCAGCGCATGGCCCTCGCCCTTCAGCTTTTTCCACTGGGCGCGGGCATTGTCCAGCTGGATGGCGTCGTAGCCGTCGAACATGAAGACGATGCGGTCATAGTCAGCGATCGGTGGCGGCTCGGCACCGTCCACCAGAAAACGAACGGTCGCCCCGTTGCCGTTTTCGGCGGCGGAGGTCAGCAGAACCGGCTGCGCCTCGGCCATCGGCGAGACATCCGTGCCATGCGGCAGAAAACTGTCCTCGCGAAACGTCCACAGATGGGCGTCGAGAAAGTCCCGCCGCACATCGCCGCTCGTCTGCACCGCCACCTTCCAGCCGCGCTCGACGCTCTTTTCGAGAAGCGCGGGCAGCGCATCCTCGAGCTTCGATTCGGTCAGGTGATAGAACAGGACTTCGGTCATCACGGTTGAGAACCCATATTTCGTCGAACCGACAAATGTGGGTTCTCAACCCATCTCGTAGTGCGCCCGGACGAGTTCGTCCAGCAGCCGCACGCCGTAGCCCGATCCCCAGGACTGGTTGATCTCGCTCGACGGCGAGTTCATGGCGGTGCCGGCGATATCGAGATGAGCCCAGGGCGTCTCGCCGACGAAGCGCTTCAAAAGCTGCGCCGCGGTGATCGAGCCTGCATAGCGGCCGCCGGTATTCTTCATGTCGGCGAATTTCGAATCGATCAGCTTGTCGTAATCCTTGCCGAGCGGCATGCGCCACAGGCGCTCGCCGGTCACGTCGCCGACACCGGTCAGCTGGCTGGCCAGTGCGTCGTTGTTGGAGAAGAGACCTGCCTGCAGATTTCCGAGCGCCACCAGGATGGCGCCGGTCAGGGTGGCGAGATTGATCATGAAACGCGGCTTGAAGCGGTCGTTGCAATAGTGAAGCGCATCGGCAAGCACCAGCCGGCCTTCCGCATCGGTGTTGATGATCTCGATCGTCTGGCCCGACATGGTGGTGACGATGTCGCCCGGCCGCTGGGCATTGCCGTCCGGCATGTTCTCGACCAGGCCGAGAATGCCGATCGCGTTGACCTTGGCCTTGCGGGCGGCGAGCGTATGCATGAGGCCGATGACGGCGGCGGCACCGCCCATGTCGCCCTTCATGTCCTCCATGCCCGCGCCCGGCTTGATGGAAATACCGCCGGTGTCGAAAACGACGCCCTTGCCGATGAAGGCAACCGGCGCCTCCTTCGGCTTGCCGCCCTTCCACTGCATGATGGCGAGCCGCGGCGGCCGAACCGAACCCTGGGCCACGCCGAGCAGCGCGCCCATGCCGAGCTTCTTCATCTCTTTTTCGGTGAGGATTTCCACCTCGACCCCGAGCTTTTCGAGCTCCTTTGCCCGGTCGGCGAATTCGACCGGCCCGAGCACGTTCGGCGGCAGGTTGACGAGCTCACGCGCCAGAAGCACGCCGCCGGCGATCGCCTCGGATTCGGCAAAGGCCTTCTTGGCGGCCGCGTGCTCGGCGGTGACGATCGTCACCTTCACCGTCTTCGGCGCCTTGTTGTCGTCGTCTTCGCCCTTCTTCGTCTTGTAGGTGTCGAAGCTGTAGGCGCGCAGCAGCATGCCGAGCGCTAAGCCGGCGATCTGTGCGCCGCCGACCGCAAGGCCGGGCGCATCGGCAAAGATCACTACCCTGGTCATCGACTTGACCGTGGAGGCGGCGATGCCGCCCGCCTTCAGCCAGTCATAGGCGGTCAGCGTCTCGGCCTTGCCGAGGCCCAATACGACCAGCCGATCAGCCGGCGATCCCTGCGGTGCGATGAGGTCCAGCGTCGACATCGGCTTGCCGGAAAACTTCGCGATCTCCGCAGCCCGGGTCACGATGCCGGCGGGGTCGGCCTCTGCGGCACCCGCCGCGGGTCCGTCGCCAGCAAGCTTGAGCTGAATGGCAAGGCCGCCATCGATCTTGGCGGACTTGGCGAAGGAGATATCGAATTTCACGGACATTGCGACTCCAGGAGGCTTTCGAAACAAGCGGCGATCATCGCCGTTTCGGCTTGAAGCGCAAGGGCGAGAAGTCACAACCGCGTCAACCCGGAGTCGGGCGCCCTGTCCCGACGCGTCAAAAAGCCCGATTTCGGGCGCGGACATTCCCGGCTATCGGCACACGGCCCTGTTCAAATCCCGCGCGTCTTGCTCTAGGGTCGCGCCGCCTGATGACCACCGGATCAATTCGCATGACCCCGCCCTCCCCCACCGTCTCCGACCGGTTTGCCGCCATGCGACGATTCTTCGCCAGACCGAAGGGATGGTTCATCGTGCTGATGGCGCTCTGGTGGGTGCTGCTGGCGGTCTTCTACCTGGCACCGCAGATCGACCTTGCCGTAGCGCGCGCCTTTTTCGCCCAGGCCGCCTGTGGGGAGGCGATCGAACGGGGCCGCGTCTGCGGCAGTTTTCCCTATGGCGCCGAAACGGTCTTCGTCCTGATCCGGCGCGTCCTCTTCTACCTGCCGGCGCTGGTCGCGATCTACATCCTCTACCGGCTGATCGCCAACCTGCAGCACCACGGCACGACCTATAGCCCACGCAAGACGCGGGACTATTCCATCGCCCTGATTTCCTTCCTGATCGGCCCCTATGTGCTGGTCAACCTGATCCTCAAACAGGTCTCCAACCGGCCCCGCCCCTACGAGACCGACTTTTTCGGCGGCAAGGCCATGTTCACGCCCGCCGGCGATTTCGGCGGCGCCTGCATCGGCAACTGTTCCTTCATTTCCGGCGAGGCGGCCGGTGCCGGATGGCTGGCCTGCCTGATCGTTTTGCTGCCGAAACCGCTGCGTCCGGTGCTCGGGCCGCCGCTGATCGCCATCTCGCTGATCTCGCCAGCGCTCAGGACCTCCTTCGGCGGTCACTATTTTTCGGACGTGACCCTCGGCTGGCTGTCGTCGCTGGTGGTCTATGCGGGGGTGGCAGCTTCTTTCGAAATGTCACAGCGGACAAGAAAACGAAATTCGCGAACAAATTTGTGACGCGGCCCCTGTCGCAAAGCTGGCTTCGATCGCTTAGATAGGCGCGACCGTCATCTCGGGGTAACAAGTCGTCACCATCCCCGGGTGACGTTGTGCAAGGTGTCTAGGCCGGAATGAAGCTTCTCGAAGTCTACATATTGCGCCGGATTTTTCAGATGTTCCTGGTGACGCTCCTGCCGGTGCTCACCATCATCTGGACCATCCAGGTGCTGGGACGCATCAACCTGGTCACCGATACCGGCCAGTCGATGGGCTCTTTCGCGACTCTTGCCACCTTCATCCTGCCGACCATCATTCCCGTCGTGCTGCCCTTCGCTCTCGTGATCGGCATCACCCAGACGCTGACGGCGATGAACAACGATTCGGAACTGCCGGTCATCGACGCGGCCGGGGCGACGCGCAACATCATCTACCGGCCGGTGCTGATGCTCGGGATCGCGCTCAGCCTGTTCTCCTTCCTGGTGACGAATTTCGTCGAGCCACCCTCGCGCGTCGCAGCCCGCCAGATGGTCGCCGCGGCCTATGCGGACCTTCTCTCCTCGGTCATCGAGGAGAAGACCTTCCGCAGCATCGAGCCCGGTCTTTACGTGCAGATCTCGGAGCGCCATTCCGGCCGCGTGCTCAGGGGCCTGTTCGTCGTCGACTATCGCGACCCGAATTTCGACCTCATCTATTACGCCCGCGAGGGATCGATCGACGAAAGCGGCACCTCGCTCACCATGCGTGACGGCGAGGTTCACCGCAAATCCGCCGACGGCCGCATCTCGATCATCAAGTTCGTGTCCTACGCCTTCGATCTGTCGGCGATGACGAAGGCGGAAGGCGGATTGCCGCAATATTCCACCGACCGCAGTCTTGCCTTCCTGCTGAACCCGGATCCGAACGATCCGGTCTATCAGAAGTCGCCGGATGCCTATCGATCGGAACTGCACAGGCGCCTGTCCGACTGGCTTTTCCCGATCTGTTTCGCGCTGATCTCGCTGGTCATCGCCGGCAGCACCCGTTCGCACCGGCAGACCCGGGTCCATCCGATGGTGTTTGCGCTGTTCCTTGCCTTCGGTGTGCGCTGGATCGGGTTCTCGGCCACCAACATGGTCGAACGCCACCCGCTCTACACGCCGCTTCCCTACGTCGTGCCGATCGTCTTCTCGCTGATCGCGATCTTCATGCTGGCCACCAACCGGCAGTTCTCGGCGCCGGGCTTCATCACCCGCGGCATGTCGCGCCTGGCGAGCAGTCTGCACCGGCGCATGCCCGCCTCGCGGACTTCGGGCGGAGGTACGGCATGATCTTCACGACGCTCGGCCGCTATTTCTTCCGCCGCTATATCGTCACCGCGCTCTGGTTCCTGCTCGGCGTCGGCGCCATCATCTTCCTCGCCGACTTCAGCGAAACCAGCCGCCGCATGTCGGGCTTTACCGGCTACACGGTCTCGGCCGGGCTCCTGATGACCGCCATGCGCGTGCCGCTCATCCTGCAGCAGGTCATCCCGACGCTCAGCCTGTTCATCGGCATGACGGTGCTGATCGCTCTCAACCGCCGATACGAACTGGTGGTGACGCGCGCCGCCGGCATTTCCGTCTGGCAGTTCGTCTCGCCCTTCGTCATCGGAGCGTTTCTGATCGGGCTCGCCACCCTGCTGGTGGTCAATCCGCTCGCCGCTTGGGGTCAGCGCGAATCCGCCTCCATGGAGGCGAGCTGGCGCGAGGCGAGCAACCGTTCCCGCGCCTCCGCCTTCGTTCCGTGGATCCGCCAGATCAGCGGCGACGACGATACGATCATCGGCGCCAAGAGCTATCAGGAGAAGGGAACGCTGCTCGTCGACGTGGTGGTTTTCCAGTTCGACAAGGACGGCCGCGTCATGATGCGGCAGGACGCCAAGACCGCAAAATTGGAAGATGGTTACTGGCTGCTTAACGAGGTTTTGGAAAACCGGCCGGGCGAAATTCCGGTGCGTCGCGAGACAGCACAGGTTCGCACCAACTTGAAGCAGGAATATATTCAAGAGAGCCTGGCGCAGCCTGATACTGTTGCGTTTTTTGATCTTTCCAGAAAAATCGAGGTCAGCAAATCTTTCGGCATTCCCACAAAGGCGCTCGAGACGCAGTACCATTCGATGCTCTCGCTGCCGATCCTGCTCGTGGCAATGACTCTCATTGCTGCAACAGTCTCATTAAAATTCAGTCGGTTCGCCCAGTCCCGCTCCGTGATTCTGGGTGGAATAGTTTCTGGCTTCGTGCTTTATGTCGTCACAGTGCTTGTCAAAGCATTCGGGAGCAGTGGGGCAATTCCTCCTTTCGTGGCGGTCTGGATTCCAGTGATCGTCGCGACGGCGCTGGGGACGACAATTCTGCTTCATCAGGAGGATGGCTAGTGGCGGTAAGTGACCGCAAACATATAAGACGGCTCGCCGCCGCCCTGCTGACAGGTGTGTCTGTATGCGTATTCGGCGTTTCCGCAACGGTCGTGCAAGCGCAGGGTCTGGTGCCTCAGGCAGCGGACGGCGCCAAGCTGCTGCTGCGCGCCAATGAGCTTGTCTACAATCAGGATGCCCAGGTGGTCACCGCCACCGGTGGCGTGCAGTTGTATTACAACCGCTACAAGATGGTGGCGCAGCGCGTTCAGTACGATCAGAAGAGCGGCCGCGTCATGGCGACCGGCAATATCGAGCTGATCGAGCCGGGCGGCACCCGCGTCTATGCGGACCAGCTCGACATCACCGACGACTTCGGCGAAGGCTTCCTCAACGCGCTTCGCGTCGAAACCACCGACAATACCCGCCTTGCCGCGGAGAGCGCCGAGCGTCAGCCCGGTGACCTGATGGTCTTGAACAACTCCGTCTATACCGCCTGCCTTCCCTGCGCCCAGACGCCAGGCAAGGCGCCGCTCTGGCAGGTCAAGGCGCAGCGCGTGGTCCGCAACGGCCAGGCCCATACGATTCGTCTGGAAAACGCCCAGTTCGAACTGTTCGGCCTGCCGATCGGCCGCCTGCCCTTTGCAATCGAAGTGCCGGACGAAACGGTCGAGCGCAAGTCTGGCCTTCTCTTCCCGCAGTTCAGCGCGAGCGACAATCTCGGCTTCGGCGTGACGGTGCCCTACTATCACGTGTTCTCGCCGAGCATGGATGCGACGCTCAGCCCGACCTACTATTCCAACCAGGGGCTGCTGATCCAGGGCGAGATCCGCAACAAGTTCGAGACCGGCGAGCACACGTTCCGCTTCGCCGGCATTCACCAGAACGACCCGGGAGCCTTCGACGGCGGCACAAGCGACGCGCGCGCCGACAACCGGTTCATGGCCGCTTCCAAGGGCGTGTTCCAGATCAATCCGCGCTGGACATTCGGCTGGGACGTCATGGCGCAGAGCGACAACAACTTCTCGCGCACCTACAAACTGACCGGCGTCGGAGACGATACGTTCACCAACGATATCTACCTGACGGGTATCGGGACGCGGAACTACTTCGACCTGCATGGCTACTATTTCAACATCCAGGACGACACCTACAGCAACACCGCCGAACAGAAGCAGGCGATCGTCTATCCGTCGCTCGACTACAGCTATTACGCGCCGCAACCGATCCTCGGCGGCGAGCTTTCGGTCACCTCCAACATCACCAACCTGTCCCGTCGCGAAGACGACTGGTACACGGAAGGCACGACCAACCGTTTCCCGGGTCTCGAAGGCAGCTATAGCCGCTTCACCGCGGAAGCCGAGTGGAAGCGCACCTTCAACACGCTCGACGGCCTGCTGCTGACGCCGATCCTGGCCGCTCGCGGCGACGGCATCCGCCATACGGGCTCCAGCACGCCGGGGGCCTATCTCGGCGATATCGAGCCGGAGGGCGGCAATGGCCGCTATATGCTCACTGCCGGTCTCGAGGCCCGTTATCCGATCCTGCTGACCACCGAAAACAGCAGCCACGTCATCGAACCGATCGCGCAGATCTTCGTGCGTCCCGACGAGCAGATGGCAGGCGGGTTGCCGAACGAGGACGCGCAGAGCTTCGTCTTCGACGCCACCAGCCTTTTCGAGCGCGACAAGTTCTCCGGCTTCGACCGTGTCGAAGGCGGCACACGCGCCAATGTCGGCCTGCGCTATACCGGCACCTTCGCCAACGGAATCGGCGTGCGCAGCATTGTCGGCCAGTCGTACCAGATTGCCGGTCAGAACTCGTTCGCCACCGAGGACCTCGTTCAGGCAGGCGCCAATTCCGGTCTCGAAACGCGCCGGTCCGACTATGTCGCGATGGCGGCCATCGACCTGCCGCAGGGCTTCACAATCGGTGCAAACACGCGCTTCGACGAAAAGACGTTCGCGGTGAAGCGCACCGACGCCTCGTTCGGCTACACGACGCCGCGGCTGAGCGGCACGCTCGTCTACACCCAGGTGGATCCGCAGCCGGAATACGGTTCGGACGAGTCGAGAGAAGTGCTGAAGAATTCGATGAGCTTCCGGATCAACGAAAACTGGGCGCTTGCCGGCACGGCGACCTGGGATCTCGCCGACAAGGAATTGATCCGGCGCGGCATCGGCATCAGCTATGCGGACGAATGCACGATCTTCACGCTTGCCTATACGGACAAGCCGTCGGACACGGCCGCCAACGACTGGACCGTCAGCGCACGCCTGAGCTTCCGCACGCTTGGCGACATCAGCGTCGGGTCGACCGAAGGTTTCGATCAGGACTACCGCTACTGACGTAGCTGCTCGTCCGGTCGATTGTCATCGTTTCGCCGTAAGAATTGTGCAAGCGGTCGCAGATAGAGTATGGAAGGCGAGGCCGGTCGGGCTCGGGTGCCCACCGGGGCGGGAAAAGGAATTGGTATGATGTTCGCAATGACCGCAACGCGCAAGCTGGTGCTGGCCGCAGCCGTCTTGGCCGCCTCGGTGGTCATTCAGCCCGCCGTTCAGCAAGCGCAGGCCGCAAGCGAAGTCTCGGCCGTCGTCAACCGGACGGCGATCACCAGCACCGACGTCGCAAAGCGCGTCGCCTTCCTGCGCCTGCAGCGCCAGAAGGCCGACACCAAGACGGCTCGCGAGGCACTGGTGGATGAGGCGCTGAAGCGCCAGGAAATCGCCCGCGTCAAGATGTCGGTCAGCACCGAAGACGTCGACAAGTCCTTCGAACGGTTTGCCGCCGGCAACAAGCTGACTGCGGCGCAGATGGGCCAGATCCTCGATCGGGCCGGCGTCGGCGTGGAGCATTTCAAGAATTACATCGCCGTGCAGATGAGCTGGCCGCGACTGGTCAACGCCCGCTATGGGGGATCGCGCGGACGCATGTCGAGCCAGGAACTCGTCACGCGCATGATGGAGAACAAGGAAAAGCCGGTCACCACCGAATATTTCCTGCAGCAGGTGATTTTCGTCGTGCCGCCGGCCAAGCGCAACGCCATTCTCGCCAAGCGCCAGAAGGAAGCGAACGCCGCGCGCTCCAAATTCCCGGGCTGCGAGCAGTCGAAGGATTTCGCCGCGACCATGCTGGACGTATCGATCCGCGACCTCGGCCGCGTTCTCGCCCCCGAACTGCCGGCCGATTGGAAGCCGCTGGTCGAGAAGACAGCCGAAGGCGGCACGACGGGTACCCGCGTCACCGAACGCGGCGTCGAATTCCTGGCCATCTGCAAACAGCGCCAGGTGTCGGACGATCTCGCGGCGGAAGTCGTGTTCCGCGCCGAGGATCTCGGCAAGGAGAAGAAGGGCGCTCCCGATCCCAACGACAAGAAATATCTCGACGACCTGCGCAGCAAGGCCCAGATCGAGTATCGCTAAGACCATCGCTGACCTCGACATCTAAGTCATTTCCGGAGCCGCAATGCCTCTCGACCGTCCGCTCGCGTTGACCCAGGGCGATCCTGCCGGCATCGGCCCCGACATCACCCTCGTCGCCTGGGCGTCGCGCCGGACATACGACCTGCCGCCTTTCCTTTTTCTCGGCGACCCGGCCGTGCTCAAGGCACGCGCCGTGATGCTCGGCCTCGACGTGCCGATCCGGGAAGTGGATAGCGATAACGCGATGTCGATCTTTGACGACGCCCTGCCCGTGCTGCCGATCCCGGCCGGCGCTGAAATCGCCGCCGGCCAGCCGCATGTGGCGACCGCCAGGGGGACAATCCAGGCGATCGAGACCGCCGTTTCGCTCTCGCTTGCTGGCAAGGCCGCCGGCACGGTCACCAATCCGATCGCCAAATCCATTCTCTACCAGGCCGGCTTCGGTTTTCCCGGCCATACGGAATTCCTGGCCGACCTCGCCGAGCGTGCCACGGGCAAGACGATCCTGCCGGTGATGATGCTGGCCGGGCCGAAACTCCGGGCCATCCCAGTCACCATCCATATCCCGATCGCCCAAGTCCCGGCGGCCCTCAATGCGGAGCTGATCGCCGAGACCTGCCGCATCGCCCATCACGATCTCAAGACCCGCTTTGGCATCGACAAGCCCCGGCTCGCGGTCGCCGGCCTCAATCCGCATGCGGGCGAGGACGGGGCGATCGGCCGCGAGGACCAGGACATCATCCATCCGGCGATCTTCAAGCTGCGCGCCGAGGGCCTGCATGTGTTCGGGCCGCTGCCGGCCGACACGATGTTCCACGACGAGGCGCGCGCCCGTTACGACGTGGCGATCTGCATGTATCATGACCAGGCGCTGATCCCCGCCAAGGCGCTCGGATTCGACACGTCGGTCAACGTCACGCTCGGCCTGCCCTTCATCCGTACCTCGCCGGATCACGGCACGGCGTTCGGCATTGCCGGCCAGGGTGTCGCCCGCGAGACGAGCCTCGTCGAGGCGATCAGGCTCGCCGGCAATCTCGCATCCACATCGAAAGCCGCCTGATGGCCACTCTGGATGGCTTGCCGCCGCTGCGTGACGTGATCCAGCGTCACGGGCTCGATGCCAAGAAGTCGCTCGGCCAGAATTTCCTCCTCGACCTCAACCTCACCCAGAAGATCGCCCGCAGCGCCGGGCCGCTCGGCGATGCGACGGTTTTCGAGGTCGGTCCCGGCCCCGGCGGCCTCACCCGCGCCATCCTGTCGCTCGGCGCCAAAAAGGTGATCGCCGTCGAGCGCGACAGCCGCTGCCTGCCGGCGCTTGCCGAAATCGGCGAGCATTATCCCGGCCGGCTGGAAGTGATCGAAGGCGATGCGCTGAAGACCGACTTCGCGGCTCTCGCGCCGGAAGGCCCGGTAAAGATCATCGCCAACCTGCCCTACAATGTCGGCACGCAGCTGCTCATCAACTGGCTGCTGCCCGCACCGGACCAATGGCCGCCCTTCTGGGAAAGCCTGACGCTGATGTTCCAGAAGGAAGTCGGCCAGCGGATCGTCGCCGACGAGGAGGACGACCATTACGGCCGTCTCGGCGTTCTCGCCGGCTGGCGCACCGATGCGCACATGGTCTTCGACGTGCCGCCGCAAGCCTTCACGCCGCCGCCGAAGGTGACCTCGACGGTCGTGCACCTGACGCCCCGGACACATCCCCTGCCCTGCGACGTCACCAAGCTGGAGCGCGTCACCCACGCCGCCTTCGGCCAGCGCCGCAAGATGCTGCGCCAGAGCGTCAAATCGCTCGGCGGCGAGGCGCTGCTGGTGAAAGCCGGCATCGACCCGGCACGGCGGGCGGAAACGCTGTCGGTGGAAGAGTTCGTCAGGTTGGCGAACAACCTCTGAGCGGTGGCAATGACCGTTTTGGCCCATTGCGGCCATCACGGCAGTGTCCATATCAGTCGATTACATCTGGATGTAAGCTAACGACGAGATCGACGCAGCTTTCGAGCGTCAACTACAGTCGCGCCCATGTAACCGATAAAACAGCTTCGAAGTTTTTCATGCATTAGCGTTGCTGACGGACTTCCTAGCCATTGGTCGCCATCAGCGATGAAAAGCCAGTCAGCGAATTGCTCTGCTGTAACCGATCCTCGTTCAGGAACGAAATCGGTGACATGTACAAAGCCTTCGTCCTGTAGGCTCCCACAATAGCCGTAACCTACGCAGACAGCCCTCAAAAGCCCGTCGAAATCTGATCTCTTTGACATGGGAAAACCCGGCGTCCGGGTTGGAATGGAGACGCAGCAAACAAACACAGAAGCGGAAATCCGTCAAGCATTCCGGCCAGTCTCATACGACCGCTCTTGGCGCTCTTGCGTCATGACGCCAATCGGCCCATTGCGATCATCGGCTGTACTTGACAACGTATTCGCCGGCGATTGGCCCGCTAGTCCAAGGGCCAACATCGTAACCCGCTTCAAGGCTGTTGATCTGCTTCTGAACTGCACCCTCCAACTCATCTTGCAGTGATTGATATCGTTCGATGACGCCGAACTCCGACCATGGTGATCGATTGAACCCATGCTCGAAGTGGTTGTAATAGATTACAACTTCGCCAATCAATGCGACAACCCAGCAAGGGCCGTAGCCCTTCAGCTCCCACTCTTCAGGCATCCGCTTAATAGCGTCCCAAAACTTACGCTGTTTGAACGACATGCGGCTCCAACCATCATTGATGTGGTCCCAAAGTCTTTCTTCTGGGAAACGCATGATCGTCTTCTGTCGTTATGCGGTCGATTTATAGCTTCCTAGGGCTTCTGGAAGGACTTGGCAACGTCCACAATTTGGCGCTTTGCCGCCGCTCGTCGCTGTCGGCCCTAAGTGGACTAGCGCTGTCGCACCGATCTGCAGGTAGTGTCAGGAATTCCGCGACAGCTCCTTGACCATAAGTATCCACTCTCCCGGTTCATCCGATCCTGGAAACGGAAAGAACGGGCGTCTGTCCCATTCCGTGAAGCCACTTTTCCGATAAAGGCCATACGCCCTCGGGTTGAAGCTGCCGACCAACAGTGTCAGACAATCGTTTCCCGCTGACCGTGCCAAGCTCTCCGCTTCCACCAGTAGCGATTTGCCGAAGCCCTTGCTCTGATGTTCAGGATAGATGGCGGCGGCGGACATGTACCACGTCCCGGCGGCCATCGCTTTCAGCTCATTCAATGGCGTCACGACTTTGATGGTTGCGGCCGGGCCGGATACCTCGGGAATAATGTAACCGTTCAAAGCTCCGGCGATTTGGCCGTGATGTTCGGCAACGCGCCAGTTCTTGAAGTGGGTAAAATGGCTTTCGTCATTGCGGATGACGTTCCGGCCGATCTCATAGGCCGATTGGCCGGGAGCGGCCATCTGCGCCCACAGGAATGACGTCAGGCGGCGTGTCGCCATATCTGCGAGAAGAACAAGATGGGCGCAATCCTCCTGGGTCGCGGACCGAAAGGTTATGGGCGGAGGAACAGGCGTTGAGAGCATATTTTCTCCAAAGGGTTCGACAGGTTCAGACAACAAAAAACCCGCCGACCGAGAGGTTGGCAAGTTGCGGAAAATCCTGGGATGGTACAGAGGTCTATCCCTCCATGAACTTTCGCCATCGCAGTTTCATCACGCCGCCCTGCATCGTCCCGCAGCGTCGGCGTCGGAGGATGTTTTTCGGGGCGCATGGTCATAAGTCGATCATGAGTTGGATGACTTCCGGCGTCAACTACGCACGAGGGAGTTGTCGCAACGGCCGGTGTTGGCGCTTTCAGGCCGGAAGTTACGTCACCCGTCGGCCATTGCGGCCGTGGGCGGTCGCAAGCGTGATCCCTGAACTTCGTTCGAAGCTCAGGGACTCGCGCCCGATCCGGATTTCGGAGCCGGAGCGTTGGGCTTCGGCGCTCAGATTCCAATACCACCGGCCACGTTGACGGTCTCACCGGTGATGTAGCCGGCGTGTGGTCCGGCCAGGAAGCAGATGGTTTCGGCCACCTCTTCGAGGGTTGCAATGCGACGGATCGGATGCATGTCGAGGATGGCGTCACGGTTCGGAAGCTCGCCGGCAACCTCCGCCGCCATGTCCGTCGGCATGATGCCCGGCTGCACGACGTTCACGGTGATATCGCGGGGGCCAAGGTCGCGCGCGATGCCCTTCGCATAGCCGGCGAGCGCCCACTTCGTTCCGGCATAGTCGGCGACACCCGAGAAAGGCACGACTGAGCCGAGGCGAGAGCCGACGAAGATGATCCGGCCGCCATCGGTCAGCCTGGGCGCTGCCGCGCGGGTGTTGGCGATCGTGCCCAGGACGTTGACCTGCCATTGGCGGTTATAGTTGTCCCAGTCGAGTTCCGGATCGTCCACCATCTGACCCTGGATGGCGATGCCGGCATTGTTCACGAGGATGTCGAGCCTGCCAAATTCCGCCATCACCGTGTCGATCAGCGGCTTTGCGGAAGAAAGGTCGGCCTGGTCGCTCTTGACCGCAATCGCGCGAACGCCCTTTGCCCTGAGCTTCTCCACGACGGCTTTCGCCTTGTCGGCCGAGGCCGCGTAGCTGATCGCCACATCTGCTCCATGATCGGCGAACGCTTCCGCCGTCGCGGCACCAAGGCCGCGCGAACCGCCCGTAATAAGGACGACCTTCCCCTTGAATATGTTGGACATGAGTATCCTTTCCTAGTTCGACGAGGGCTCCCGCTCGATCCTGCCGAGCGGGAGCTCAATTTCGTAACGTACGTTACGATAACGATCGGTATGGAATTTGACAGAACCAGTCAAGGGGTTTAGTAACGATCATTACGAAAATGACAGGGCAGAGTTGATGGGACGCCATCGCGAATTCGATGTGGAGAAGGCGCTCGACGCCGCGTTATGCGTCTTCTGGCGCAAGGGCTATGAAGGTGCCTCCTATGCCGACCTGACGGAGGCGGCGGGTGTCGAAAGACCGGCCCTCTATTCCGCGTTCGGCAACAAGGAAGCGCTCTTCCGCAAGGTCTTGGCACGCTACTACGAGCGCTATGTGGACTATCTTCCCGCCGCACTCCAGCTCCCGACGGCGCGCGAGGTCGCGGCGCGCGCTCTCCAGGGCGCAATCGACCTCACCACCCGTTATCCCGAGCATACGGGATGCCTCGCCATCCAGGGGGTCCTGGCGGGATCCGACGAAGCGGAGCCTGTCCGGCAGGCCCTGATAGAGGCGCGCGCCGAAGGCGAGGCGCAGCTTCGCAAACGCTTCGAGCGGGCAAGGGCCGAGGGCGACCTGCCGGAGACGGCAAGGCCCGACACGCTTGCGGCATTCCTGATGGCCGTTCTTCACGGCATGGCGGTGCAGGCCAAGGCCGGCTTCAGTCGCGACACGCTGGAGGCCGTCGCCGAGCAAGCGCTCGCTACCTGGCCCGCGGGCAAGTCCACGCCGTCCTGAACGTCAGGACGGATTGTGCGCCCGTGCGTTGGCATATACCGAACTTGAGCCGCTGAATCGGCAGCGAGCAAGCCCCCACCACCAGCCCCAGCCCTTAGAGCTTCGGCTCTTCCGTCAGCAGTTCGCTCACAAAATCGAACAACCCATGGCGGCGGTCGCGGCGGATGCGTTCGGCGTTGACGATGCAGCTGACATGCCCGAAAGCTTCGTCGAGATCGTCGTTGACGATGACGTAGTCGTATTCCCGCCAGTGCTCGATCTCGGCGCGGGAATTCAGGAGCCTGGTGCGGATCACCTCTTCCGAGTCCTCGGCGCGGCGGTGCAGGCGAGACTGCAGTTCGGTCATGGTCGGCGGCAGCACGAAGATCGAGACGACGTCCGCCGCCATCTTTTCCTGCAGCTGCCGGGCGCCCTGCCAGTCGATGTCGAACAGCATGTCGCGGCCTTCGCCCATCGCCTGTTCGACCGGCTCGCGCGGCGTGCCGTAGAAATTGCCGTGCACTTCGGCCCATTCCAGCAGGTCGCCGGCATCACGCATCTTCTCGAACTGCGGCACGGTGATGAAATGATAGTGCTTATCCGCGATCTCGCTCGGGCGCTTGGCCCGCGTGGTGACGCTGATCGAGATTTCGAGGCTGCGATCCGCGTCCAAAAGATTGCGGGCGATCGTCGACTTGCCGGCGCCCGATGGCGAGGAGAGAACCAGCATCAGCCCGCGACGGGCGATCTTCACCGGCGAGGACGGCTTGCCCTGAGACGATGGGGCCGGGTTCATGTCTTACTCCAGATTCTGGACCTGTTCGCGGAACTGGTCGATGACGACTTTCAATTCGATGCCGGCGGAAGTGACCGCCGCCGAATTGGACTTCGAACAGATAGTATTAGATTCCCGGTTAAATTCCTGTGCAAGGAAATCGAGCCGGCGCCCCACCGGACCGCCCTTGTCGATGAGGTCGCCGGCGGCCACCACATGGGCCTTCAGCCGGTCGATCTCTTCGCGCAGGTCCGCCTTGGTCGCGAGCAATGCGGCTTCCGCATGCAGCCGGTCGCGGTCGAGCGTCGGCGCCTCCTGGAGCAGCGCTGCGAGCTGCAAGGAGAGCTTGCGGGCAATCTCTTCCGGCGTGCGGGAACGATCGGCTTCGACGATTCCCACGAGTTCGGCGATCCGGGCGACCTGGCTCCTGAGCACGGCGGCAAGCGCGGTCCCCTCGCCTTCGCGCATCCGCTGAAGATGGCCGATCGCCTCGTCGAGGCTTGCGAGGATCGCGGCATCGCGGGCGGCGACCGTCTCTGCGTCCTCCTCGGCCTCGCGGATGTCGACCAGGCCGCGAATGCCCATCAGCGTGTCGAGCCTGAGCGGCGACGGATCGACGAGGTCGCCGAGTTCGGCGCGCAGCGCCAGAACCGCTGCCAGCGCATCGCGGTTCAGCACCGCCTCCACCTTGGTTTCGGCAACGGTGAGGGTCAGCGTCGCCTGCAGGTTGCCACGGGAGAACTTCTCCGTGATCAGCCGGCGAACATCCGGCTCCAGCCGTTCGAGACCGGGCGGCAGGCGCAGGCGCATATCGAGGCCCTTGCCGTTCACCGAGCGCAGTTCCCAGGCATAGCGGTTGCGCCCGCTGGTGCCTTCGCTGCGGGCAAAACCCGTCATGGACTGCAGGGTCATCGGTCTCTCCAGGTACGCTTTAAAGGAAGCGGTCAGTTGCTCTTCGGCGGCTTTTCCGCTTCGTCGCCATCCGGCTGGCCGTCCACCACTTCGGGATTGGAGGCGCGCTCGGATTCCATTCTGCGCCAACGGCGGACATTGGCGTTGTGTTCCTCGAGGGTTGCTGCGAACACATGCCCACCGGTGCCGTCGGCCACGAAATAGAGGTCCTTGGTCCGCCAGGGATTGGCAACCGCCTGCAGCGCCGCACGGCCGGGATTGGCGATCGGCGTCGGCGGCAGGCCCTTGATCTGGTAGGTGTTATAGGGCGTCGGCTTGACGAGGTCGGACTTGAAGATCGGCCGGTCGGAGGGTTTTCCCTCGCCGCCGAAGATGCCGTAGACGATCGTCGGGTCCGATTGCAGGCGCATGCCGCGCTGCAGCCGATTGATGAAGACGGAGGCCACATGGGCGCGTTCGTCTTCCTTGCCGGTCTCCTTCTCGACAATCGAGGCGAGTACGACGAATTCTTCCTTGGTCTTGACCGGCAGGTCCGGATCGCGGCGTTCCCAGATCTGGTCAACCATCTTCTGCTGCGCGATGCGCATCTGCTGGATGATGTCGGCGCGCTTGCTGCCGCGCGAGAACTTGTAGGTATCGGGCCTCAGGCTTCCCTCGGCCGGGAGCTCGGCCGGCAGGTCGCCTTCGAGTACCGTATCCTCGGCAAGCCGCAGCATCATCTGGCGCACGGTCAGGCCTTCCGGCAGCACGACCGAATAGAGTATCGACTTGCCCTCTTCCAGCACGCCCATGACGTCCTTCATCGAAGCGCGGGCCTTGATCTCGTATTCGCCGGCCTTCAGCGTGTCGCCCTTGCGCAGGTAGGTCGCGGTCACGTACCGGAAAACGCGCGCATCGGAGATGATGCCGTTGCGTTCGAGATTGGTGGCGATTTCCGAAAGCCCGTTGCCGGGCCGGACCATGAAATGGGTGTTGGCTTCCAGCGGGCCGGGCTTCTGGAAAGCCGAGATCATGTAGTAGAAGCCGGCAATCCCGATCACGCAGAGAACCACGACCATGGTCATCACGAAATTCAGGAAGATGACGACCTGGCTGCGCGCCTTCCTGGAACGGCGGGGCGGTTCCGGCACGCGTTCGGGCTTCAGGGCCTCGTTCGGCGATTTCGGAATAATCGGCCCTCTGCCATTGCCGGGCGGCAGTTCACTGACATGATTCGTATCGTTCAACCGCGCCCCCCGGGGTTAACGCCCCCCTACAGACTCAAAGACTTGCAACCTGCTGTTTGGCCAACCAATGCGGCGAAAAACAGGTCCAGAAGATGATACGAGCCGGCTCGCGAGTCCAGCCGGCATGTGTTTCGGGGTTCGAAACGATCAGGCCCCGAAAAATTAGGCGTCGTAGCGGCGCAGCACGAGGGATGCATTGGTGCCGCCGAAACCGAAGGAGTTCGATAGCGCCACGTTGATCTCGCGCTTGCGCGCCGTGAACGGCACGAGGTCAATCGCCGTCTCGACGTCGGGATTGTCGAGGTTGAGCGTCGGGGGCGCGATGTTGTCGCGGATGGCGAGTGCCGAGAAGATCGCCTCAACCGCACCGGCCGCTCCGAGAAGATGGCCGATCGCCGACTTGGTCGACGACATCGAGATCCTCGAAGCCGCATTGCCGACCAGGCGCTCGACCGCGCCGAGCTCGATCGTGTCGGCCATGGTCGAAGTGCCGTGGGCGTTGATGTAGTCGATGTCGGCGGCCGCGATACCCGCGCGCTTCAGCGCCGCGGTCATGCAACGGAATGCGCCGTCGCCGTCTTCCGAAGGCGCGGTGATGTGATAGGCATCGCCGGAAAGCCCGTAACCGACCACTTCGGCATAGATCTTGGCGCCGCGCGCCTTGGCATGTTCCAGCTCTTCCAGAACCACGATGCCGGCGCCTTCGCCCATGACGAAACCGTCGCGGTCGCGGTCATAGGGGCGCGAGGCCCTTTGCGGATCGTCGTTGTGCTGGGTGGACAGCGCCTTGCAGGCGGCAAAACCGGCGAGCGATATGCGGCAGATCGGCGATTCCGCGCCGCCGGCGACCATCACCTCGGCGTCGCCGAAGGCGATCATCCGGGCCGCGTCGCCGATCGCGTGCGCGCCGGTGGAACAGGCCGTCACGACCGCATGGTTGGGCCCACGCAGCTTGTGGCGGATCGACACCTGGCCGGAAACCAGGTTGATCAGACGGCCGGGAATGAAGAAGGGCGAAATGCGGCGCGGGCCCTTGTCGCGCAGGGTGTAGCCTGCCTCGACGATGCCTTCGAGGCCGCCGATGCCCGAACCGATCAGCACGCCGGTGGCGATCTGGTCCTCGTCGGTCTTCGGATGCCAGCCGGCATCCTCGAGCGCCATGTCGGCGGCGGCCATGCCGTAGATGATGAAGGGATCGACCTTGCGCTGTTCCTTCGGCTCCATCCACTGGTCGACGTTGAACGTGCCATCGGAACCGTCGCCGACAGGAATGCGGCAGGCGATCTTTGCGGGAAGGTCTTCGACCTCGAATTCAGTGACGACGCGGGCGGCATTGCCGCCGGCCAGTAGCCGCGACCAGCTGATTTCCGTTCCGCATCCGAGAGGAGATACCATGCCGGTACCGGTGATAACGACCCGTCTCATCGCCAGTGCCCTACCCTATATTCTTTTCTCAATGTCAGGACCCCAGGCCCCAATTGCTGAAACGGCCCGAACAAGCGGGCCGTTTGCGGGATCTGCCTTGCGGCGTCATCCCCTATATCGTCTGATCGATCAGGCCTGGGCCTTCTCGATGAACTTCACAGCGTCGCCGACGGTCAGGATGGAATCCGCAGCGTCGTCGGGGATTTCAACGCCGAATTCTTCCTCGAAAGCCATGACCAGTTCGACGGTGTCGAGCGAGTCCGCACCGAGATCGTCGATGAAGCTTGCGCCTTCGACGACTTTGTCGGCATCGACGCCGAGGTGGTCAATAACAATTTTCTTCACGCGTTCTGCGATATCGCTCATGTCGGTTTCCTCGACCTTTGTCTTTATCGAATGCCCGAATGGCATCCGCACCCTGTTAAAAACCTGCGACCGCCGCTTGTTCAGCGCCGATGCGGGCAAACCCGTTCTCCCCTTTTCAGGTTCCGATCCTATCGCTTTCACGCAATATGACGGCCTGCATTTCAGGGTGACCATTCACAGTCATGGCCCGCTTAACATGGTTTCCGTGTTCAGCAAAGCCAGAATTTGTTCCATTGCACAGCTGCCAACAACCGATTGCAACGTGTTTTTCCGAAGCCTGGCCTCGATCAGATCATCGCCATGCCGCCGTTGACATGCAGGGTCTGGCCGGTGACGTAACCCGCCTCGCTGGAGGCGAGATAAAGAACCGCAGAGGCGATGTCCGAACCGGCGCCCATGCGCTTCATCGGAATGGCGCCAAGGATCGCTTCCTTCTGCTTGTCGTTCAGCTTGCCGGTCATGGCGCTGTCGATGAAGCCCGGCGCGACGCAGTTGACCGTCACGTTGCGGGTGGCGATTTCCTGGGCGAGCGACTTCGAAAAACCGATCATGCCGGCCTTGGAGGCGCAGTAATTGGTCTGGCCCGGATTGCCGGTGACGCCGACCACCGAGGTGATGTTGATGATGCGGCCGTAACGGCGACGCATCATTGGATGGGTGAGCTCGCGGGTCAGACGGAAGACGGCCGTCAGGTTGACTTCGAGGACCGCATCCCAGTCCTCGTCGCTCATGCGCACGAACAGGCCGTCCTTGGTGATACCGGCATTGTTGACGAGGATGTCGACGCCTTCGAGCTCAGCCTCGGCCTTCTCGCCGAGCGCCTTCACCTCGGCGCGGTCCGACAGGTTGGCCGGGAAGATTTTTACGCGTTCGCCGAGTTCGGCGGCGAGCGCCTCGAGCTTCTCGACGCGCGTGCCGTGCAGGCCGACGGTGGCGCCCTGCTTGTGGAGCATCCGGGCGATCTCTTCGCCGAGCCCGCCGGTTGCGCCCGTCACCAATGCCTTGCGGCCGGTCAAATCAAACATGATCGTGTTCCTTCGCGTGTCTTTGGTTTCAGCCGAGAATGGCTGTGAGCGCGGCTTCGATATCGGCCGGCGTGTTGACGGCAATGCCGGAGATATTCTTGTCGATGCGGCGGGCAAGGCCGGTCAGCACTTTTCCCGAGCCGATCTCGTAAAGGGTGGTGATGCCGTTGGCGCCGAACCATTCCACCGTCTCGCGCCAGCGCACCTGGCCGGTCACCTGGGTGACGAGCAGCTTGGCGATCTCGTCGGCGTCGTAGACCGGCACCGCCCGGACGTTTGCGACGACCGGCACGACCGGGTTGTTCTTCTCCACCTTGTCGAGCGCGTGGCGCATGGCGTCGGCGGCCGGTGCCATCAGGTCGCTGTGGAAGGGTGCGGAGACCGGCAGCATGATGGCGCGCTTGGCGCCCTTTTCTGTCGCAAGCGCAGCCGCCTTTTCGACAGCCGCCTTGGAGCCGGAGATGACCAGCTGGCCGCCGCCATTGTCGTTGGCGATCTGGCAGACGCCGGCATCGCGCGCTGTATTGCAGATGGCGTCGACGTCACCGTGTTCGAGGCCGATGATTGCCGCCATAGCGCCCTGCCCGACCGGAACCGCCGACTGCATCGCATCGCCGCGGATGCGCAGCAGGCGTGCCGTATCGGCCAGCGAGAACGTGCCGGCGGCACACAGCGCCGAATATTCGCCGAGCGAATGACCGGCGACGAAGGCGACCTTGTCGGCGAGCTTCAGGCCGCGCGCTTCCATGACCCGGACCGCCGCGACCGAAACCGCCATCAGCGCCGGCTGCGCATTGGCGGTCAGCGTCAGCGTTTCTTCCGGGCCGTTCCACATGATTTCGGAGAGTTTCTGGCCGAGCGCCTCGTCGACTTCATCGAAGACGGCACGGGCTTCGGGAAAAGCCTCCGCCAGATCCTTGCCCATGCCGACGGCCTGGCTGCCCTGGCCGGGGAACGTGAATGCGATCGTGCTCATGGGGATGATTTCCTTCCCTTATGTTTTGCCTTTCCATTCACATTCCGGCCCGGAGAGTCAAGGGCAGCACGGTTTTCGGGACCGTTTACGTCCCGTTGTCCCCTTGCGCTTCGTCAAATCCCGCTTAGAGTGCCGCCGACTTTTTGAGGACGGGATCTCATTTCCATGAAGTATAGGAAACTCGGCCGCACGGATTTTTCCGTGTCGGAAATCTGCCTTGGCACCATGACCTGGGGCACCCAGAACTCGGAGGCCGAAGCCCACGAGCAGATGGACCACGCGTTCGAGAACGGCATCAATTTCTTCGACACCGCCGAACTCTATCCGACAACGCCGGCAGGTCCCGCCACCTATGGCCGGACCGAGGAATATATCGGCACCTGGCTGAAGAAGAATGCAGCCAAGCGCAAGGACCTGATCCTCGCCACGAAGATCGCCGGCGGTGGCCGTCCGCATATCCGCGAGGGTCGCGAGATCGAGGCCGCCACCATCCGCCAGGCGGTTGATGCCAGCCTTGCACGCCTGCAGACCGATTATCTCGATCTCTACCAGATCCACTGGCCGAACCGCGGCACCTTCCATTTCCGCAATTCCTGGACCTTCGACGTTTCGAAGCAGGACCGCGACAAGGCGGCGGCCGAAATCGCCGAAATCCTCGAAACGCTCGGCGAACTGGTGAAGGAAGGCAAGCTGCGCGCCGTCGGCCTTTCCAACGAAAGCGCCTGGGGGGCAATGAAATACCTGCGCCTGTCGGAGAAAAAAGGCCTGCCGCGCATCGCCTCGCTGCAGAACGAATACAATCTCCTCTACCGGCATTTCGATCTCGACCTCGCCGAGGTCGCCCATCACGAGGATGTCGGGCTGATGGCCTATTCGCCGCTCGCCGCCGGCCTCCTCACCGGCAAGTACCAGAACGGCGCAAGGCCGGAAGGGTCCCGCGCGACGATCAACACGGATCTCGGCGGCCGCCTGACGCCCTACCAGGAGCCGGCGGTGAAGGCCTATATCGGGGTCGCCGAAAAGCACGGCCTCGACCCGGCCCAGATGGCGCTCGCCTTCTGCCTGTCGCGCCCCTTCATGGCCGCGGCCATCATCGGCGCGACGTCGATGGCCCAGCTGAAGCACGACATGGCGGCTGCGGAACTTAAGCTGTCGGACGAGGTGATGAAGGACATCGCCGAGGTCCATCGGCAGTGGCCGATGCCGCTCTGATCCGGCGATCTTCGCGTTTGGTTCGAGGGATGCTCTGCAGACGCAAAGCATCCCTTTTTCTTTACGAAGCGCTTACCGCGCAAAGCGATGCCGCTGTCTTGCGGCCCTCGGCTCCTATAATCTGTTCTCAATCAATGTCCGGTATGATGGCGGCATATGAAAGACGGGACCTGCGGCCTCTGACGGGCCGCATGCCGGAGGACGGAGCCATCACCAGCATCACCAACTCGTTCTACCGGAACTCCAATGCGGGCGCCTATGCCTCGCTGCTGTTTTCCGGTTCGTCCATTTCGGCGAGCCCGTCGTCAGGTAGCAGCCAGGGTTTCACCTCCGGCAGCGCGGGCGGCATCGAGCCCGACACGCAGGGGCCGGCGCAGCGGGCGTTGGCGCGGATCGTCGAGATCCTCGCGCTCGGCAACGCCGACGACACGTCCGAGGTGAGTGTCAGCGAGAGCCTCGGCTATATCACCCACGCTTCCGGCAGCGAAGGCGACGACAGCCTGACGATGACCGGCCGGGCCGTCTACAATGTCGATAGCGGCGCCGGTGACGATACGTTGAAAATCAAGACCGCCTCGCTCTCAGGCGTCGATGCCGGCGAAGGCGCCGACAAGATCGAGGCGAAGGCAGACCTTTTGCGCGCGATAGACGGCGGCGCAGGCAAGGACGACATCCAGCTTGCAGGAAAGCTGGCGATGGAGATTTCGGGCGGCGACGGTGCCGACAGCATCCGGATCTCGGCCGAGACGATGACCGGCATCGATGGCGGCGACGGCGACGATACGCTCTATCTCGAAGGACGCCGCATCTTTGCCTCCGGCGGCGCCGGCAACGACACCGTGACCATCCACCAGACGGGCAAACCGGCCGGCAGGGGCGTCGTCGAATACACGTTCGGCAAGAATGGCGGCCAGGACACGATCGCTTCCGACGGGCCGATCTCGCTGCGGTTCGACGGCTATTTCGAGAAGGACGTCAGCATTTCCGTCAAGGACAACGTGCTGACCGCCTCTTTCAAGGGTTCGGACGACAAGATCACGGTGACGCTCGACGAGAAGGCGCTGAAGGGCAGTGCCCTCACTTATGGCTTCTCCTTCGACAGGGGACAATCGATCCTCAAGATCGGCTGATCCAACCTCCCAAGCAAAAGCATGCCCTCCCTGGGGACATTATTGGGGATATCGCCGGTTTTCCCGGCGATATCTGATGGTTATGTCCGACAGTTCATTCCGTCGGCGGTGCCGCGGGCTCGACGACGGGTTCGGGAACCGGCACCGGTGCCGGGCGGAACGGTGCGGCATCGACCGGCAGGCCCGACAGGCGGATGATGGTCGGAAGCCCCCATTTGCGGCCGTTGACCTGTTCATCGGCATTGAGGCCAGGCTGACCGGCTGCCGTCAGGTCTACCTCGACGCTGTCGAGCAGTTCGTCCTTGTCCGGTGTCCATCCGGGTTCCAGATTGAAGAACGACAGCGGATCGCCCTTCAGCAGCCCTGCGAACGTCGCCGCGACGATGATCGAGCCGAGCGTTCCCAGCCGATCGCCGGCCCCGCCGACGGTCAGCGTCGAGCCCTCGACCTGGGCATCGAACTCTGCCTCCCGCAGGATGTAGTACCAGAGGGCCTCCCGCTCATCCTCGTTGATCCTGATGACCGGAATGTCGAGCAGCTTGGCGACCTCGATCGCCGACGGCAGCTGCATCCTGACGCCGCGTACCAGATTGCGGGCGGCAAGCACGTTGAGGATCTTGGTGTTGTCGCCCGGCTTGTCGGGATCCTCCGGCAGTTCGCGCAGCGCATTCGCCAGCACGCCGTCGAATTTGCGGGCGACCTGCGGGAATGTCGGCCGGACCGAGGACGACATCCTGAGGAACCAGTCCCACTGCACGACACGGTCCGGGTGCAGCGCGCGAAACCCTCTGAGGTCCTCGGCATTGAACTTGAAGGTCGGCGTGAAGACGCCGACGCCCTTGGCGAAATTCGTCTGGTAACCGTTGCGCACCAGCGAGTGCCCGAACCGATAGGCGGCGACCGAAAACTCCAGCGGCATGAACGGATTGTTCTTCCAGTCATAGACGTCTTCGTAGCCGAGCTCCCAGGAGGTTCGCCCGTTGCCGGCGTCGCGATCCTTGCGAAGCGCCCGCTTGTGGACGGAGGGATCGCAGATGCGGGCCATGTAGTCATGCCAGATAATCCACTGGTAGAGCCGCCGCAGCGTCTTCCGTGCCGCCTCGAAGGCCTTCCTGGACGACATGCCCTTCTTGACCGCCGCCTTGACGAGCGTGTTATGGGCCAGAAGGAAGGCCAGGTGCAGCTGGGCGACGATGGCGTTCTCATCATTGCGCGGGTCGCCGATCAGAGCGGTATCCTGGCCTGCGGCGCGCGGAAGATCCTTGAACGGCGTGCCGGCGATCTCGCCGATCCGAAAACAGCCCGGCGCCGCCTTGTCGTAGAGATAGGGCTGCGCATCAGGCCCCTGTCCGTAGATGCAATCGAGATCGAGCCGCGGCGTCCGGAAGTTATGAAGCCGGTTCGGATCGAGCTCCGCCTCGCTGAGCGGCGTCGTGTCCAGCGTCAGGTCATGGTCGATGAACTGACCGAAATAGACGTAACCGGACGGAAGTTTGGAGTCGCCCGCAGGCGGCGCCGTCGTATCGACCATCTTGGTCGCGACGAAATTCATGAAATAGGCTTCGAGCGCAGCAGCACTACCTATCCCTGCGCCTGTAAAACCGGTTGTATCCGGCTCCCAGCCCGGAAGCTCGGGAAACAACCGCCCGAAACCTCCTTGGTAAAATCGAGAACGTGGCGCGGTTACTTCAAAGTTCTTCTCTCCATGATGCATAACAAATTCCCCTCCACCTTGGTTGAATACCCTCCAGCATTTTTCCCGCGGCAGACTATACTCCAATTACTCGCATTTTCAACCTTTATGACTGTTAACTCTACCTTAAGTATAATTTAGGCATCGCTAATTGAATACATTCGAGGAACCACCCTTGCCTTCTCTTCAAAAATCCGTATAAGCGCGCTGTTCGCAACACCCGGTCTTCTGGCTGGTGGCTGAACGGAGGGCAGGTTTGCCGAAAGGCAAGCCGCAGGGACCATAGGGTCCAAGCCTCCCGTGTCTCCGCTCTCGACCGTCTCGATACAACACTTTTCTTGGGTACGGGTTTCCCCGTTCAGGAGCTGTCGTTGAGGCTTAGCCGCCGAGGTCCGGGTAGACAACCGCAAGAAAAGGCAAAGCTTACATGGCTCTTTACGAACACGTATTCCTTGCCCGGCAGGATATGTCCGCTCAGCAGGTTGATGCCCTCGTCGAACAGTACAAGGGCGTCATCGAAGCTAACGGCGGCAAAGTCGGGCGCATTGAAAACTGGGGCCTCAAGTCCCTCACCTACCGCATCGCCAAGAACCGCAAGGCTCATTACGCGCTGATGGACATCGACGCACCGGCTCCGGCCGTGCATGAGATGGAACGCCAGATGCGCATCAACGAAGACGTTCTCCGCTACATGACGATCGCCGTCGAGAAGCATGAAGAAGGTCCGTCCGCGATGATGCAGAAGCGCGACCGTGACGACCGTCCGCGCCGCGATGGCGACGACCGCGGCCCGCGCCGCGAATTCGGCGACCGTCCTCCGCGCCGCGAAGGCGGCTTCGGCGACCGTCCGGACCGTGGTCCGCGTGAAGGCGGCTTCGAGCGCCGTCCGCGCGAAGACCGTGCGTAATAGAGGCTAAGGAGAAAAGACCATGGCTGACGTATCATCATCCTCCTCCCAGGCACGCCGTCCGTTCCATCGCCGCCGCAAGACCTGCCCGTTCTCGGGTGCCAATGCGCCGAAGATCGACTACAAGGACGTACGCCTCCTGCAGCGCTACATTTCCGAGCGCGGCAAGATCGTTCCGTCGCGCATCACGGCCGTTTCCCAGAAGAAGCAGCGCGAACTCGCCCAGGCGATCAAGCGCGCCCGCTTCCTCGGCCTGCTGCCCTACGTAGTAGCATAATTCAGAACACCGGACCCGCTGATCAAAAGTCAGCGGGTTCATCCCTTCCGCGATGGGCGCGGATCGGAACCTCTAAAACCCCATGTTGGGGATGAAGCGCCTGAGAGATCGATTCAGGACTTGTCCCCTAACTGCTTCCAAAAGCAGGACAGCGAGACCGTGACGAACAAGTTACAGACAGTGCTGCCGACCGGCATTCTTGCCGGCATTGCCGCCACCCTGCTCGTGCTGGGTGCGAATGCGCAGCTGTCTTTTGCGTCCCTGCTTTACGCCGCCTCCTCGCTTCCGATCTTCATTGCCGGCCTCGGCTGGGGCAATCGCGCCGCGACCATCGGCATCGTGACGGCCGGCGTCCTCGGCGCCATCCTCGTCTCGCCGATGTTTGCGGTCGCCATGGCGGTGTTCACGCTGATCCCGGCGGGCTGGCTTTCGCATCTCGCGAACCTCGCGCGTCCCGCCTCCGAACTCGGCGGCCCGGACAACCTGATGGCCTGGTACCCGATCTCGGATATCCTCCTGCATCTGTGCGGCCTGGTGACGATCGCCGTCATCGCGCTCGGAGTGGCGATCGGCTACGGCCCGGAACTCACCGACCGGATGGTCGACGCGATGACCGCGGCCCTGCAGGCCCAGGAACCTGCCTTTACGCCGGAACCGGCGGGCATGGCGCAGACCAAGGCGCTTTTGGTTCTGATGCTGCCGCTCGTCCAGGGCGGCGTCTGGGTGGTGCTGCTGTTTGCCGCCTTCTACATCGCCGTGCGCATCGTCTCGCGTTCCGGCCGGGCGCTGCGTCCGCGCGAAGACATGCCGTCGGCGCTCCGGATGAACCGGCACGCGATCTTCATCTTCCTCGGCGGCATCGTGCTCGCTTTCCTGGGCGGCGTTCCGGCAATGATCGGCGCGACCATCTGCGGCACGTTCGGCGCCGGCTTCCTGATGGCGGGTTTCGCCTCCTTGCACTTCCGCAGCCTCGGCAAGGACTGGCGCATCCCGGCCCTCGTCCTCTGCTATCTCTCTTCCATGCTTGTCCTGCCGGCGATCGCGATCCTCATCCTGGGGCTTTCCGACACAAGGCGGACGATCGCGCTGACCCCGCTCAAAGCCGGCGCGAGCCCCGACAACAAGACTACCGACAACAAGATTGACTGATCGAAAGGAAACCTAACCATGCAAGTCATTCTGCTTGAACGCGTGCCGAAGCTCGGCCAGATGGGCGAAACCGTCAAGGTCCGCGACGGCTTTGCCCGTAACTACCTCCTGCCGCTCGGCAAGGCTCTCCGCTCCAACGAAGCCAACAAGAAGCGCTTCGAATCCGAGCGCGCCACGCTCGAAGCTCGCAACCTCGAGCGCAAGGGCGAAGCCCTGAAGGTCGCCGAAGTTCTCGACGGCAAGTCCTTCATCGTCGTGCGCGCCGCCGGCGAAACCGGCCAGCTCTACGGCTCGGTCGCTGCCCGCGACATCGTCGAGACTCTCGCTGCCGAAGGCTTCAACATCGGCCGCAACCAGGTCGACCTCAACACGCCGATCAAGGAAATCGGCCTGCACAAGGTCGTCCTGCACCTGCATGCGGAAGTCGAAGTTTCGGTTCAGCTGAACGTCGCCCGCTCGGCGGAAGAAGCTGAACGTCAGTCCCAGGGTGAAAGCCTCACCTCGGCCGACGCCATCTACGGCGTCGACGAAGATGCCCTGCGTCCGGAAGACTTCTTCGATCCGGAAGCCGACGGCGTCGGCGACGACGAATAATCGTCGTCTTTCCAAGTTTCAAAAAGCGCCCGGGCTGACAAGGTCCGGGCGTTTTTTTGTCTTTTTGCAACGTGTAGGATGAAGGCCTCGCGCCACCGATTCGCCGATTGCCACAGTCAAACGGATTCGTGCCGTTTTCCGTAAATTCGTAAGCAGCCTGTGAATCACTGTGTGTAGCGAACTGAATCATTTCAGGACGCCTCGCAACCCGTTAGAACCGACGGCTTGGCAGCAGGACAGGACGGACAAAAGACCATGAACGACGCAGTACGCAAGCTTGCCAATATCCAGCCGGCAGAGCCGCATTACCGCGAAGCCCCGAACAATATCGAGGCCGAGCAGGCTCTGCTCGGCGCGATCCTGGTCAATAACGACGCCTATTACCGCGTCTCCGACTTCCTGAAGCCTGTCCATCTCTACGAGCCCCTGCACCGCAAGATCTTCGAGGTCACCGGCGACATCATCCGCATGGGCAAGACCGCCAACCCGGTGACAATCAAGACCTTCCTGCCCGCCGACGACAAGGTCGGCGACCTGACGGTGGCGCAATATCTCGCCCGCCTTGCCTCCGAAGCCGTGTCGATCATCAATGCCGAGGACTACGGCCGGGCGATCTACGACCTGGCGCTGCGCCGCGCGCTGATCACCATCGGCGAGGACATGGTCAACATCGCCTTCGACGCGCCGCTCGACATGCCGCCGCAGACGCAGATCGAGGATACCGAGCGCCGGCTGTTCGAACTGGCCGAAAACGGCCGCTACGACGGCGGCTTCCAGTCGTTCAACGATGCGGTGGCGCTCGCCATCGACATGGCCGGGCAGGCCTTCGAGCGCGACGGCCACCTCTCCGGCATCTCGACCGGCATCATGTCGCTGGACGGCAAGATGGGCGGGTTGCAGCGCTCCGACTTGATCGTGCTTGCCGGGCGCCCCGGCATGGGCAAGACCTCGCTCGCCACCAACATCGCCTACAACATAGCCGCGTCCTACGAACCGGAAGTCCAGCCGGACGGTTCGTTCAAGGCCAAGAACGGCGGCGTCGTCGGCTTCTATTCGCTCGAAATGTCGGCCGAACAGCTCGCCACCCGTATCATCTCCGAGCAGACGGAAGTCTCCTCGTCAAAAATCCGCCGCGGCGACATCACCGAGGCGGATTTCGAAAAGCTCGTCGCCTGCAGCCAGATGATGCAGAAGGTGCCTCTTTTCATCGACCAGACCGGCGGCATCTCGATCGCCCAGCTTTCCGCCCGCGCCCGCCGCCTGAAGCGCCAGCGCGGCCTCGATTGCCTGGTGGTCGACTATATCCAACTGATGACCGGTTCCGGAAAATCCGGCGAAAACCGCGTCCAGGAAATCACCCAGATCACCACCGGCCTGAAAGCGCTCGGCAAGGAATTGAACGTGCCGATCATCGCGCTGTCGCAGCTCTCGCGCCAGGTCGAAAGCCGCGACGACAAACGCCCGCAGCTCTCCGACCTTCGCGAATCGGGCTCGATCGAGCAGGACGCCGACGTGGTGCTATTCGTGTTCCGCGAGGAATATTACGTCAAGAACATGGAGCCCCGCGACATCGCCGACCCGAAATATCCGGAATGGGAGGCGCTGATGGACAAGGTCAAGGGCACGGCGGACGTGATCATCGCCAAGCAGCGCCACGGACCGACCGGCACCGTCAAGCTCGCCTTCCAGTCCGAATACACCCGCTTCGCCGATTTGGCCGACCCGAGCTTTACGCAGTACGAAGAGCATTGATCGGGGCGTTTACCCATCATCCCTAGCTCTCTCCCCGCATGAGGGAGGGCGATCGCATATGGGATGCGAGGCGGTGCGTGGAGCCCCTCCCCCTTGTGGGGGTCCGCAGGACGGGTTGAGACGAGTGGCTCAACCCAGGCAGGGTTGGGGAAGGGTCTTCGCTCCGCATCAAAACCCCTCCGGCCTGCCGGCCACCCTCCCCACAAGGGGGAGGGTTGGGGGTGCCGTACCGCCCCACCTCCCATCTACGATAGCCTGCCGCTCGCAGGGAGAAGATGCCGGCAGGCCTGTGAGGGGCTTTCATCCGCAAGCAAAGGCGTTCATTCTCGTGTTCTCGCCGACACATGAGGCCGCGCCGATGACAACCGCAACAATCCGAATTCAGCGGGATGACGAAGCTGCGCTCCAAGGCGCCGCAGACGGCTTTCTCGCTGCCTGGAAAAACGGCAAAGCTCAGGAGCACGTCTTCAGCTTCTCCTCCCCCGAACAGCTTTTTACCGTCCTGACGCCGAAGCGCTGGACATTGATCGAGACGCTGCAGAGCCTTGGCCCCTCGACCTACCGCGCTTTGGCCACAGCCCTTTCCCGCGATGTGAAGCGGGTGCATGAGGATACGGCAGTCCTGATCGAATGGGGCCTTGTCGAGGTAAACGAAGACGGTCGGATCCACGTGCCCTACGAGGTCATCCATGCTGATTTCGATCTGCGCAGCGTCGCCTGACGGGTAGCGGCCCAAAAGATTGTGCAGCGCGAAGGATTTTCCCGGTGTGGTCTTTTTCCTGCCTTCGAAACCGGTAGGATCGCTGCAACCGTTCTCATGCCTCACGAGCCTACATGACCGATTTCGACAGCGAGCTTTCCTATCCCGACGACTTCGATATCGCGCCGGTCCGGCTGACGGTCGATCTCGGTGCGCTTGGCGACAACTGGCGGGAGATGGCGCGGCGTTCGGGCACTGCGCGGACGGCGGCCGTCGTCAAGGCCGATGCCTACGGGCTCGGGCTCGAGGATTGCGGCATCACGCTTTACGAGGCCGGCGCCCGGGATTTCTTCGTCGCCGTGGCGCGGGAAGGCGTGACGCTGCGTGCCTATGCGCCCGACGCGCGCATCTATGTTCTCTCCGGCATCTGGCCCGGCCAGGAGGCGATGTTCTTCGAACACGATCTGGTGCCGGTTCTGGCCTCGGAAGAACAGCTCGCCTTCTGGATGTCGGTGACATCGGAATATGGCGACCACCCCTGCGCGCTGCAGGTCGATACCGGCTTCAACCGGCTCGGCCTGCAGCTCGAGGATGCCATCGCCTTTGCCGACGACGTGTCGCGGCCGGCAAGCTTCTCGCCCGTCCTAGTGCTCTCGCATCTCCACAGCGGCGATACGCCCTCCTCGCCCCTCAACCAGAAACAGCTTGCGGCTTTCCGGAGGGTGGCGGAGGCTTTCGAAGGCATCGAGACAAGCCTCTCGGCCTCCGCCGGGATCTTTCTGGGGCCGGACTACCATTTCGATCTCACCCGTCCCGGCATCGCGCTTTACGGCGGCGAGGCGGTCGTCGGCGTGCCTAACCCGATGAAGCCGGTCGTCAAGGCGGAAGCCCGCATCATCCAGATCCGCGACGGGAAAAAGGGCGAGACCGTGAGCTATGGCGGCACCTATCAGCTTTCCCGCGACAGCCGGCTGGCGATCGTGTCTGCCGGTTATGCGGATGGCTACAAGCGCTCGCTCTCCGGTTCCGGCGTGCCGCTGCGCCAGACGGTCGCTGAGGGCGGCTTCGGCTTCGTCGCCGGCCGCAAGGTGCCGGTCATCGGCCGCATCACCATGGACCTGACGATCTTCGACGTCACCGACATCCCGGCATCCGACATCAACGCCGGCGACTATGTCGAGCTGTTCGGCCCGAACGTCGCCCTCGACGACGTCGCCCGCGCCGCCGGCACGATCGGCTACGAGCTGCTCACCAGCCTCGGCCTGCGCTACGAGCGGCGGTATATCTATCCCGACGAGTGACTGGCATCCGCTTGCCTCTTGGAAGCGGAAATTCCTCGTGCTATATGAGAACAAAAGGAGATCGAAATGACCGAGATCCATCTCAGCGAGAAACAGCAGGCGTTCATCGACGCCCAAGTCGAGGCCGGAGTCTACAAGGATGCCAACGAAGTCATCGCCGCCGGATTGCAACGGCTTGGGAGCGAAACAGAACTGCTGCAGCAAATGATTGCCGAGGCGGACGCTCAGTTCGAACGGGGGGAGTATCTGACCTTTACCACTGCCGATGCTCTGGCTGATTCCGTCATCGAGCGGGGGATGCGGCTATTAAACAGAAAGAGCTGATCTACTCTCCTCTCGCCGATCAGGATCTCCTCAATATCTTCCTTTATATCGCCGGCCACGATCCGGTCGCGGCGTCCCACTTTGTCCGCGACCTTGTGCGAAAGATGGAGTGGATCGCGTTGAGCGGCTTTCCGGGCGTTCCCCGTGACGAACTGTCACCGGGATTGAAGGCTCTCCCCTACCGCCGAAGATGCATCTACTTCCGTATGGACGAGAAGAGGGTGCGCATTCTCCGCGTCCTGCACGGCCACCAGAACGTCTCCCCCGACGATTTCACGACAAGCGAAACCTGAAATTCCCCATGGCAAAATCCAAGACCCAATTCGTGTGCCAGAACTGCGGCACGGTGCATAACCGCTGGGCCGGCAAGTGTGACGGCTGCGGCGAGTGGAACACCATTATCGAAGACGACCAGATGGGCGGCATCGGTGGAGGCCCCGGCAAGGTGCCGAAGAAGGGCCGTGCCGTGGCGCTCACCACCCTCTCCGGCGAGACGGAGGAGGCGCCGCGCATCTTCACCGGCATTTCCGAGCTCGACCGGGCGACCGGCGGCGGTTTCGTGCGCGGTTCCGCGGTGCTGGTCGGCGGCGATCCGGGCATCGGGAAGTCGACGCTTCTGATGCAGGCGGCGGCCGCCCTTTCCCGCCGCGGCCACCGGATCATCTATGTCTCGGGCGAAGAGGCGGTGGCACAGGTGCGACTGCGCGCCCAGCGGCTGGGTGCCGCCGATACCGAGGTGCTGCTCGCCGCCGAGACCAATGTCGAGGACATTCTCGCCACGATCGGCGAGGGCAAGCGCCCCGACCTCGTCATCATCGATTCGATCCAGACGCTGTGGAGCGATACGGCCGATTCGGCGCCCGGCACCGTCACCCAGGTGCGCACCGGCGTGCAGGCGATGATCCGGTTTGCGAAGCAGACCGGGGCGGCCATGGTCCTCGTCGGCCACGTCACCAAGGAAGGCCAGATCGCCGGCCCGCGCGTCGTCGAGCACATGGTCGATGCGGTCCTCTATTTCGAGGGCGACCGCGGCCACCATTACCGCATCCTGCGCACCGTCAAGAACCGATTCGGGCCGACCGACGAGATCGGCGTCTTCGAAATGTCCGACAAGGGGTTGCGCGAAGTCACCAATCCGTCCGAACTTTTCCTCGGCGAGCGCAACTCGAAATCGCCCGGCGCCGCCGTCTTCGCCGGCATGGAGGGCACGCGGCCGGTTCTCGTCGAAGTCCAGGCGCTGGTGGCGCCGACCTCGCTCGGCACGCCGCGCCGTGCCGTGGTCGGCTGGGATTCGTCGCGCCTGTCGATGATTCTCGCGGTGCTGGAGGCCCATTGCGGCGTCAAGCTCGGGCAGCACGATGTCTATCTCAACGTCGCGGGCGGCTACCGGATCACCGAGCCGGCGGCTGACCTTGCGGTCGCTTCCGCACTCGTATCATCGCTCGCCGGCCTTGCCCTGCCGGCCGATTGCGTCTATTTCGGCGAAATCAGCCTCTCGGGCGCGGTGCGGCCGGTTTCGCAGACCGCCCAACGCCTTAAGGAAGCTGAGAAACTTGGCTTTGCAGGCGCGATGCTGCCGGCCACGTCCACTGAGGTGCCGAAGGGTGCGAACGGACGCTGGGTGACGATCGAGGACCTGCCGGACCTGGTGTCACGCATCGCCGGTTCCGCTTCCAAGCTGAGGCAAACGCCGGAAGATGATTGATCTTCCGTTAACAAGCCCGCTGATGTATGACGGCTGCGGTAAGGCGGGGCGCCGGGCTAAAGCCGGCAAGTCTTGAAGTCGGCAAGTCTGGAGTAGATCATATATGCCCATCACGATTTTCGACGGTATTGTCATCGGTGTGACGCTGTTTTCCGCCGTGCTCGCCATGGTTCGCGGTTTTTCGCGAGAGGTGCTGTCGATCGCAAGCTGGGCGGGCTCGGTTGCCGCGGCCTATTACCTCTATCCGCTGGTCCTGCCCTATGTGAAGCCGCACCTGAGTGACGAGCGCATCGCGATCGCCGCATCCGCCGGCGCCATCTTCATCATCGCGCTGATCATCATCTCGTTCATCACCACGCGGATCGCCGATTTCATCATCGACAGCCGCATCGGCGCGCTCGACCGCACGCTCGGCTTCCTGTTCGGCGCCGCCCGCGGCATCCTGCTTCTGGTCGTGGCTGTCGCATTCTGGAACTGGCTGGTGGCCGCCAACGCCCAGCCGACCTGGGTGACGCAGGCGAAATCGAAGCCGTTCCTCGACACGCTGGTCGCGCGCCTCGAAGCCGTGCTGCCGGCCGATATCGAGCCGCAGATCCGCGCCCGCATCCTCGGCCGCGAGGCAGCGCCAACCGATGGCGCTCCGGCTCAGGATCAGCCCGCGGCAGACGACGCGCCTGCGACAAATAATTGACGTGATCTTGCGCTTGATGCAGCGCAAAACGTCACCATTTGTGGTAACATTCGCATCCAAGTGAAAAACAGGCTGGTTTCCGGGGAGATCCTCCCCCGGCCGGCCTTTCCATTTTTCCGACAGGGACAGGTTGTCCAAAGGGATAAGGGGCCAAGATGAATCAGCCGGTTTCCGAGACATTTGCCGCAGACAGCGTCAATGAATGGGATGGCGATACGCTGCATGAGGAATGCGGCGTATTCGGCATTCTCGGCCATCCCGAGGCTGCGACGCTGACGGCGCTCGGGCTGCACGCCTTGCAGCATCGTGGTCAGGAAGCGGCCGGCATCGTCTCCTTCGACGGGTTGCGCTTCCATTCGGAACGCCGCATGGGCCTCGTCGGCGACCATTACACCGATCCGGTCACGCTGGCCCGCCTGCCCGGCAATATCGCCATCGGCCATAACCGCTACTCGACCACCGGCGAAGTGGCGCTGCGCAACGTCCAGCCGCTGTTTGCCGAACTCGAAGTCGGCGGCATCGCGGTTGCCCATAACGGCAATTTCACCAACGGCCTGACGCTGCGCCGGCAGTTGATCGCCGGCGGCGCCATCTGTCAGTCGACCTCCGATACCGAAGTCGTCCTGCATCTCATCGCCCGCTCCCGTTATTCGTCGACGGCCGACCGGTTCATCGACGCGATCCGGCAGATGGAAGGCGGCTATTCGATGCTCGCCGTAACCCGCACCAAGCTGATCGCCGCGCGCGACCCCACCGGCATCCGCCCGCTGGTCATGGGCGAACTCGACGGCAAGCCGATCTTCGCGTCGGAAACCTGCGCGCTCGACATCATCGGCGCCAAATTCGTCCGCGACGTGGAGAATGGCGAAGTCATCATTTGCGAGATTCAGCCGGACGGTTCGATCTCGATCGACGCCCGCAAGGCCGGCAACGGCCAGCCGGAGCGGCTGTGCCTGTTCGAATACGTCTATTTCGCCCGTCCCGATTCCGTCGTCGGCGGCCGCAGCGTTTATGTCGCCCGCAAGAACATGGGCATCAATCTCGCCAAGGAAGCCCCGATCGACGCCGATGTCGTCGTGCCGGTGCCGGATGGCGGCACGCCGGCTGCCCTGGGTTACGCCCAGGAAAGCGGCATTCCGTTCGAATACGGCATCATCCGCAACCATTATGTCGGCCGCACCTTCATCGAGCCGACCCAGCAGATCCGCGCCTTCGGCGTCAAGCTCAAGCATTCCGCCAACCGGGCGATGATCGAGGGCAAGCGCGTCGTGCTGGTCGACGATTCGGTGGTGCGCGGCACCACCTCGCTGAAGATCGTGCGGATGATCCGCGATGCCGGCGCCAAGGAAGTGCATCTGCGCGTCGCCAGCCCGATGATCTATTATCCGGACTTCTACGGCATCGACACGCCGGATCGCGACAAGCTGCTCGCCAACCAATACGACAGCCTGGAAGCCATGTGCCAGTATATCGGCGCCGACTCGCTCGCATTCCTGTCGATCAACGGCCTCTATCGCGCCGTCGGCGGCGAAGACCGCAACAACGCCCGCCCGCAATTCACTGACCATTACTTCACCGGCGACTACCCCACCCGCCTGCTCGACAAAGACGGCGAGACGATGGGGCGCAAGGTTTCGGTTCTGGCCAGCAACGGCTGAGGGCTTGTGAAAGCACGGCCTCATACTCTGCCCTCATTCCTGTCCTTGTGACAGGAATCCAGCCACGGCGCGTCTGCGCCGTGAAAAGACTCTCCCGCGCGCAAGGACTTGCGCGCACTGGATCCCTGTGACAAGCACAGGGATGAGGGAGATTGAGGCCGGACTGGTGCAAAAAAGCAGCCGCCTCCTCCGCGAAGATCTATCGGCGCGCATTGCATTTTGAGGGCGGAAAATCATGGACATCGATCTGAAGGGCAGGATCGCGCTGGTGACCGGCGCATCGCGGGGCATCGGCTATTTCACGGCGCTGGCGCTCGCGAAAGCCGGCGCTCATGTGATTGCCACCGCCCGCACCGTCGGCGGCCTGGAAGATCTCGATGATGCGATCAAGGCGGCCGGCGGCACCGCCACTCTGGTCCCCTTCGACATCACCGACATGACCGCGATCGACAAGCTCGGCGCCTCGATCTTCGAGCGCTGGGGGAAGCTCGACATCCTCGTGGCGAATGCCGGCATTCTCGGCGTCATCTCGCCGCTCGGCCATATCGAGGCAAAAGTGTTCGAGAAGGTGATGCTGACCAATGTCACCGCCACCTGGCGGCTGATCCGCTCGGTGGAACCGCTGCTGACCAAATCCGATGCCGGCCGCGCGCTGATCATGTCGTCGGGCGTCGCCTCCAAGGCGCCGGCCTTCTGGGGCGCCTATTCGATCTCCAAAGCGGCGGTCGAGAACATGGCCCGCATCTGGGCCGCCGAGACCAACCACACGCCGCTCAAGGTCAACATCGTCAATCCCGGCGCCACCCGCACCGCCATGCGCGCCCAGGCGGTGCCCGGCGAAGATCCGGAAACCCTGCCGCATCCGTCGGAAGTCGCCGAAAAGATCCTCTTCCTCGCCTCCCCCGATCTTCAGGATACCGGGCGCCTGTTCGTGGTGCGTGACAACACGTTCGTGGATTTCCGCGCGCCGGAATAAAAGCGACCCCTTGCCGCATGGGCGCACTTGCATTTGACATTGGTCAATTCTGGGGGTCGATAGGAAACCGCCCCAGAACGGCCGCCGCAATGCAAGGACGTCCATGCAACCGCACCTTACCGAAGAGCAAAGAGAACAGGCGACGGCAACCGCCAATCTGGTCGCAGCAGCGATGGCCCGCCTTCACCGCGAGCATGGCGAAGCGGCCGTCATGGAAGCGATGCGGCTGATCAGTTCCGCCATGACCGACGACGCGCGGCGCAAGTCCATCGCCCAGGCCCTGCTCGACAACAGCAATCCGCCAACCGACGAAGGCCGCTGATGCGGCCGCATCCATCAGAAGTGGCGGAAAAGATCCTCCTCCTTGCATCCCTGGATGCTTGCCGTTGGCGGCTGGAAACCTGGCGATCAGCTTCGGCAATCCCGGCTGCAGCTTCGGCGACCGCCCATATCCGCGAATGCCGATATCCGCCACCTGGGAGCAACCGCTCAACGCCTCTCCGCAAGCGAATCTTCGGTCCTCTCAGGTGAGGTCAGCGAAATCCAGCGCCGGAAGCACCAGCAGGTCCGGCAGCACAGCAATCAAAGGCTTGCCTTCGCCTCGCCAAATAGCGCAGACGACGGCTTCAACATCTGCGCCGGCGGAGCGCACCTGGCTCGCAGCTTCTGCAACGGCTCCGCCGGTCGTTATAACATCCTCGACGAGTAGGACTTTCCGGCCCTCTATCTGCACGCCTTCGACGGCTTTGCAGGTTCCGTATTCCTTCGCCTGCTTGCGCACGAACACCAGTGGCAAATCGCTTTCCAGCGACATGGCCGTGGCGATCGGGATGCCGCCCAGTTCCAGCCCGGCGAGAATTTCGGTACCTGTCGGAACCAGATCCAGCATGCGCCGGGCGATGCGGCGCAGCAGTGCCGGGTCGGACTCAAATCGGTATTTGTCGAAATAGCGAGTGGAGTTTTGCCCAGACCGAAGTCGAAAGGTCCCATGCAGAAGTGCGGCGGCAACGATGTCGGCGCCCAGCGATTCCTTGCTCATAGATTTTCTCCTATGATCTGCTCTGGGTCGGGTGCCATAGTCGATGATTGTTACAGCTATAATGTCGCCGCTGAAAATTCTCGAGAAGACCGGAGGCTGGTGCGAGCTTGCAACCCTGCCCTCCTCCTCCGAATTGCCATGACCTCTACCCCATGGATAAGAATCGATTTCCCGCTATGCTGCGGGGCCTGCGATAGGGCGCAGGAACTTCATATTTCGGGGGAAAATCGGATGAGAAACATCGCTTTCTACTTCTTCGGTGCAGCCGTGCTCTGTGTGACCATCGGTATGTTCTGGGGCATTCACATGGCTATTTCAGGCGACCACCTGATGGCGCCGGCGCATGCGCATCTGAACCTGGTCGGCTGGACGACGATGGGGCTTTTCGGCCTCTATTACACCGTGACGCCGTCGGCGGCCGACACCCTGCTGTCGAAGGTCCATCTCGGCTTTGCGGTTCTCGGCGTGCTCTGTATCGTGCCGGGCATCGCCATGGCGGTGTCCTCGGGCGGCGAGGCACTTGCCGCGATCGGCTCGATCCTTACCGTCATCTCGATGCTGATCTTCCTGTTCACCGTCGCCAGGAACGGTATCGGCAGCAAGACGGCGTAAGGCCAGTTTCAGCCGTCCGGTGCGGGTAAAGCCACTTGACCAAACGGCTTGCCCGCGCCATAAACCTGCGCATGAAAACGGCGATTTCCATTTGTGGGATCATTATCCGCTAGCGTTCGCGCTGGCCCGGCCGTTTTCGTCTCTCGAAAAGCCTTGAAGACAAACGACCCGGTCCTGCCGGCCGCTCGCCGTGGGAGACTTTGGGGAGATTTTCGATGAGCACCACGCTCAGGCTCTACAATACGCTGACCCGTGAAAAGACGGCGTTCGCACCGATCGACCCGCAGAACGTGCGCATGTATGTCTGCGGCCCGACGGTCTATGACTATGCCCATATCGGCAATGCCCGACCGGCTATCGTCTTCGACGTGTTGTTCCGTCTGCTCCGCCATGTCTATGGCGAGGCCCACGTCACCTATGCTCGAAACATCACCGACGTCGACGACAAGATCAACGCGCGGGCGCTGCGCGACCATCCCGGCCTGCCGCTCAACGAGGCGATCCGCGCTGTCACGGAAAAGACCGAGACGCAGTTCCACGAAGACGTGGCGGCGCTCGGCTGCCTGGAGCCGACCGTCGAGCCGCGGGCGACCGACAACATTGCCGAGATGATCGAGATCATCGGCAGGCTGATCGGCAACGGCCATGCCTATGTGGCATCCGGCGAAGTGCTGTTCCACACCAAGTCGATGCGTGACTACGGCCAGCTTTCCAAGCGCCCGCTCGACGAGCAGCAGGCCGGGGCCCGCGTCGCGGTCGATGCGCACAAGAAGAACCCCGGCGATTTCGTGCTGTGGAAACTCTCCTCCCACAACGAACCAGGCTGGGAAAGCCCCTGGGGCCGCGGCCGTCCGGGCTGGCATATCGAGTGCTCGGCGATGAGCCGGCGTTACCTCGGCGAGGTGTTCGACATTCATGGCGGCGGGCTCGACCTGATCTTCCCGCACCACGAGAACGAGATCGCCCAGTCGCGCTGCGCCCATGGCACGGATGTGATGGCGAATGTCTGGATGCATAACGGCTTCGTGCAGGTCGAAGGCCGCAAGATGTCGAAGTCCGAGGGCAATTTCGTCACCATCCACGATCTGCTGCACACCGAAAAATTCGGCGGCCGCCAATGGCCGGGCGAGGTGCTGCGGCTTGCGATGCTGATGACCCACTACCGCGAGCCGATCGACTTTTCGGTGAAGCGGCTGGAAGAGGCCGAACGCCTCATCGCCAAGTGGCCGGCGGCGGAAGCCTCCGGCGCGCTCCCCTGCGATACGGTGATGAACGCGCTTGCCGACGACCTCAACACGGTCGCTGCCGTGCAGGCGCTTCACGCGCTGGCGCAGGAGGCTCACGGCGATCCAGATGCGCTTGCGGTGTTTGCCGCAAGTGCTGCCCTTCTCGGCGTGCTTCCGGAGAAGACCGAGGTGGACGAGGCGTTGGCGTCTGCCGTCGACGCGCTGGTCGCCATGCGGCTCGAAATGCTGAAGGCGAAAAATTTCGCCGAGGCCGACAAGATCCGCAACGAACTGGCCGACAAAGGAATCCAGCTGAAGGACGGCAAGGACCCGGCAACGGGCGAGAGGGTGACGACCTGGGAGGTGAAGCGGTAAGCTTCACCTCTCCGATAAAGGCGAGGAGCAGGCGATGATCGATCACATGGGCATCAAGGTCGCGGATTTCGACCGCGCCCGAGCATTCTACGACGCAGCCTTGGCGCCGCTCGGCGCCTCGCTGCTCTACATGGTGCCCGCCGAATATACGGGTGGCGTCAAGGTTGGCGGCTATGGGCGCGAGAGGCCGGTCTACTGGCTGCATGAGGACAAGCCGGCAGGCGGCCATTCGCAGCATATCGCATTTACCGCCAACAACCGCGCCGAGGTGGACGCCTTCTACGCGGCGGCGATGGCCGCCGGCGGAACCGACAACGGCCCGCCCGGTCTGCGCGTCCACTACCATCCGAATTATTACGGCGCCTTCGTCTTTGACCCCGACGGCAACAATATCGAGGCGGTGTGCCACGCGCCGGAATAAAGGTTCGGTTGTTCCGGGCGGCCAACAGGCATATGCTTACGGCATAGGCCAAGGAGAATGAACATGGGTGCAGAGCGTCATGTGAAGCTGTTCCGCAACGGCCGCAACCAAGCGGTCCGTATTCCTGTGGAATTCGAAATGCCCGGTGACGAGGCGATCATGCGTAAGGAGGGCGATCGGCTGGTCATTGAGCCGGTGAGAAAAACCGACCTTCTTGAATGGCTGGCAACAATCGGACCGTGGGAAGGAGAATTCCCCGAGCTCGACATCGATGAACCTCTGCCACGGGACTTCGATCTGTGACCGATCATACGTTCATGCTCGACACCAATATCCTGTCGGATCTCGTTCGAAATCCGCGTGGTCGCGTGCAGCAGAAAATCCGGCGACATGGCATCAATGCCGTCTGCATGAGCGCAATTGCGGTCTCGGAGATAAGATTTGGACTCGCAAAGAGACGTTCCGAGGAGTTTTCCGATCGAGTCGAGGCTGCGCTGAGCCGTATCGCTCTTCTGGATTATGGAGATGACGCTACATTCGCCTATGCATCAATTCGCGATGATTTGCAAAGTCGCGGTACGGCCATAGGAACGACGGATCTGTTTATCGCCGCGCATGCCAAGTCCCTGGATCTCACACTTGTCACCAACAATATCCGCGAGTTCTCGCGGGTCGATGGATTGAAGGTGGAAAACTGGCTTGAGGAGGACAGCCCATGACCCAGATCCACACCGGCGGCTGCCAGTGCGGCGCTGTGCGATACCGGGCGGAAGGAGCCCTCGGGTTTCCGCATCTGTGCCATTGCCGCATGTGCCAGAAGGCGGCCGGCAATTATTTCATGCCGCTCGGCGGGGTGATGTACGAAAACTTCAAGCTGACGCGCGGCGAGCCCGCCTGGTTCCAGTCGTCGGAAACCGTACGCCGCGGCTTCTGCGAAAAATGCGGCACGCCGCTCTTCTATGACGGATCGAGCGACCATATCAGCATCACGCTCGGTTCCCTCGACGACCCGCAATCGGTAAGGCCGGCACTGCAGACCAATCTTGCCCACAAGATGTCCTGGTTCGGCGAACTCGACCGCCTGCATCACGATCTGAAGATGGACATGACCGAGGACGAGGAAAAGACGGTCCTGGCCAGCAGCAACCAGCATCCCGATCACGACACCGAGGTCTTGCCGCGCCGGAACGGGCAAGCGGAGGGCCGGTCATGAACGATGTCGCACGGACCGGTGGCTGCCAGTGCGGGGCGATCCGCTTCCGGCTTTCGGGGGACGCGCCGGATGCCTCGATCTGCCACTGCCGCATGTGCCAGAAGGCGTTCGGCGCCTATTATGCGCCGCTGGTGGCGGCCGGCGAGGCGGAACTGACGTGGACGCGGGGCGAGCTCAAATATTTCCACTCGTCGAACCATGTGCGGCGCGGCTTTTGCGAAAACTGCGGCACACCGATGACCTACGAGGCGGCCGATGGGGTCGCCATTTCGGCGGGCAGTTTCGACGAGCCGGGCCTGCTGCCACCGGTCGTGCAGTTCGGCGTCGAAGCCAAGATCGGCTTCGTCGACCGCCTGCATGAACTTCCCGAACGGGATACGATGGACGACGTCGCGTCGGCGCCGTTCCTCGACGACATCGTCTCCTACCAGCATCCCGACCACGACACAGATACCTGGCCGCCGGAAAACAGTCCCAAGGAGGACCGCGAATGACCGAAACTTTGAGAACAGGCGGCTGCCAGTGCGGCGCCGTGCGCTTCCGGATCCACGGCGAACTCGGCCGCGCCTCGATCTGCCATTGCCGCATGTGCCAGAAGGCCTTCGGCGGCTTTTTCGGGCCACTCGTCTCGACCCCGAAGGACGGAGTCGAATGGACCCGCGGCGAGCCGAAATATTTCCAGTCTTCGGTGAATATCGACCGCGGCTTCTGCGAAAATTGCGGCACACCGCTCACCTACCGTTATCCCGGCGGGCTGGAACTGGCGATCGGCGCCTTCGACGACCGCGGCGACCTCGCCCCGAAGATCCAGGTGAACTATGCCTCGCATATCCCGTGGGTGACGACGATCTTCGACCAGCCGGTGCGCGACAGCGGCGAGGACGCCGTCAAGCAGGAGCAGATCATCTCCTTCCAGCATCCCGATCACGATACCGAAAACTGGCCGGCGAAAGGGCTGCATCTGTGACCGAAGTTCTGCGCACGCTCTATCCCGAAATCGAACCCTACCAGACCGGCACGTTGGATGTCGGCGACGGCCATGTTCTTTCCTGGGAACGGGTCGGCACGCCGGGCGCCAAGCCTGCCGTCTTCCTGCATGGCGGCCCCGGCGGCGGCATCAATCCGAACCAGCGGCGGCTGTTCGATCCGTCGCTTTACGACGTGCTGCTGTTCGACCAGCGCGGCTGCGGCAAGTCCACGCCGCATGCGAGCCTGGACGCCAACACCACCTGGCACCTGGTCTCCGACATCGAGCGGCTCAGGCAGATGGTCGGCGTCGAAAAATGGCAGGTCTTCGGCGGCTCCTGGGGTTCGACGCTGGCGCTCGCCTATGCGGAAACCCATCCCGAGCGCGTCAGCGAACTTCTGGTGCGCGGCATCTACACCGTGACGCGGCCGGAGCTCGACTGGTACTACCAGTTCGGCGTCTCGGAAATGTTCCCGGACAAGTGGGAGGCCTTCATCGCCCCCATTCCCGAAAACGAACGCCACGAGATGATGGCCGCCTATCACCGCCGGCTGACCGGTCCCGACAGGGCCGAGCAGATCCGCTGCGCCAAGGCCTGGAGCGTCTGGGAAGGCTCGACCATCACGCTTCTGCCGAACCCTGAACTGGCCTCGGACCATGACGACGACCATTTCGCGCTCGCCTTCTCGCGCATCGAGAACCACTTCTTCATGAATGCCGGCTGGCTGGAAGACGGGCAGCTCCTGCGCGACGCGGTGAAGCTCAAGGGCATTCCGGGCGTCATCGTGCACGGCCGCTACGACATGCCCTGCCCGCTGAAATATGCCTGGCAGCTTTCAAAGGTCTGGACGGACGCAGATTTCCACATCATCGAAGGTGCGGGGCATGCGGTCTCGGAACCCGGGATTACCGACCAGCTGATCCGCGCGACGGACCGGTTTGCGGGGAAGGTTTGACCGTGGAGTTCGTGGCCACCCCCCTCTGCCCTGCCGGGCATCTCCCCCTCAAGGGGGGAGATCGAAGGAGGCACGGCCTTCCCCAAGCAATGACCGCAAGAGACGGCCGCGGCAATCCTAAATCTGTCTTGCGGGCGAGGCATCGCTCCTGTCCGATCTCCCCCCTTGAGGGGGAGATGCCCGGCAGGGCAGAGGGGGGTGATGCCGCCAACAGCATAATCTTGCTCCAGGAGGAGCACCCATGACACGTGAACGCATCTATCTCTTCGACACCACGCTGCGCGATGGCCAGCAGACGCCTGGCGTCGATTTTTCCGTCGAGGACAAGATCGCCATTTCCAACCTGCTGGACGAATTCGGCCTCGATTACGTCGAAGGCGGTTATCCCGGCGCCAACCCGACCGACACCGCTTTTTTCTCGCAGAAGCGCACCGCGAAGTCGAAATTCGTCGCCTTCGGCATGACCAAGCGGGCCGGCATTTCCGCCTCCAACGATCCGGGCCTGGCCGTGCTGCTGCAGGCCAAGAGCGATGCTACCTGTTTCGTCGCCAAGAGCTGGGATTATCACGTGCGCGTCGCGCTCGGCTGTTCGAACGAGGAGAACCTTGAATCCATCCGCGACAGTGTCGAGGCCGCCCGCGGCGCTGCTAAGGAAGCGCTGGTCGACTGCGAGCATTTCTTCGACGGCTACAAGGCGAACCCCGAATATGCGCTCGCCTGCGCTAGGACTGCCTATGAGGCCGGCGCACGCTGGGTGGTGCTCTGCGACACCAATGGCGGCACCCAGCCGGGCGAGATCCGCGCCATCGTCGAGGCAGTCATCGCGTCCGGCATTCCGGGCACCTCGCTCGGTATCCATGCCCATGACGACACCGGCCAGGCAGTCGCCAATTCGCTCGCCGCGATCGAGGCGGGCTGTCGGCAGATCCAGGGCACGTTGAACGGCATCGGCGAACGCTGCGGCAACGCCAATCTCGTGACGATCATCGCGACGCTTGCCCTGAAGGACGCTTACATCAGCCGGTTCGAGACGGCGATCGATGCGGAGCGGCTGACCGGCCTCACCCGCCTCAGCCACGCCTTCGACGAGCTCTTGAACCGCTCCCCGAACCACCAGGCGCCTTACGTCGGCGCGTCCGCTTTCGCCACCAAGGCCGGCATCCATGCCTCGGCGCTCTTGAAAGACCCGCGCACCTACGAACACGTAACGCCGGAAAGTGTCGGCAACCTGCGCAAGGTCATGGTGTCCGACCAGGGTGGCAAGTCGAACTTCATCAACGCGCTGAAGCGCCGCGGCATCGAGGTCGGCAAGGACGATCCGAGGCTCGACCAGCTGATCTCGATCGTCAAGGAACGCGAGGCGACCGGCTATGCCTATGAAGGCGCCGACGCGAGCTTTGAACTGCTCGCCCGTCGCACGCTCGGCACCATTCCGGAGTTCTTCTCGGTCGAAGGTTTTCGGGTGATGGTCGAGCGCCGGTTCGACAGCCACGGCCGCATCAAAATCGTCTCGGAAGCGGTGGTCAAACTCGTCGTCGACGGCCAGACGCTGATGTCGGTCGCCGAGGGCGACGGCCCGGTCAACGCGCTCGACCGGGCGCTCCGCAAGGATTTCGGCAAATACCAGCACGAGATCGACGACCTGGTTCTCGCCGACTTCAAGGTGCGTATCCTCAACGGCGGCACCGAGGCGATCACCCGCGTGCTGATCGAATCCACCGATGGCGACGGCGTGCGCTGGTGGACGGTCGGCGTTTCGGAAAACATCATCGACGCCTCGTTCCAGGCGCTGATGGATTCGGTCATCTACAAGCTGATGAAGAACCGGCAACTGGCGGGGAAGATCGCGGCGGAGTGAGGGCTCGTAAAACACCGCAGCCCGATCGGCGTGGCCCGACCGTCATATGCTGCGCGGGTTGATCGTTTCCTCGACTTCGGCGGCATGCTGGTTTAATGCTCCGACGTAACAACGAATGGTCAGAGGTTTTGGTCAAGCCAGGAGCCGGCACCTTTGCACCCGATCTGCGGCTCTTCCCCGGATGAGCGCAATCTCAACCTGCGGAGAGCTCATCCATGACGGTGTCACCGAATTTTCGTATCAAACCTTGACCGGCTCCAACCCGCCCTCATCGCTTGAACGGCTTGGCTGGTCCGATTTCTTTGCGGATCAGCTCGAGCCGGGCGAAACGGAACTTCTGCCCTGGCGCATTGCCTCGGTTCACCGGGCGCGCATCGACGCGATCGATGTCAGCGGACCGGTCGGGATCGAGCTTCCTCCCAATGCCAATACCGCGGAGTTTGCGGTGGGCGACTGGGTTCTGGCCGATCCCCTGACGGGCATGTTCGTGCGCCGCCTCGACCGAAAGACCGTGTTTCAACGGCGGAACGAAGGCGGACACGGCCAGCAGCTTGCCGCGGCCAATGTCGATACCCTGTTCATCGTCACCTCCTGCAATGCCGATTTCAACCCCGGACGGCTGGAGCGCTACCTGATCATGGCCAACCAGGCCGGCACCAATCCGGTGATCGTGCTGACCAAGGCCGACACGGTCGAAGATGCCAGCCTGTTCGAACAACAGGCCAAGGCGCTGCAGCGCGACCTGCCGGTGGTTGTCCTCAATGCGCGGTCCGAAGATGCCGTTTCGCTGCTGAAGCCGTGGTGCGACGTCGGGCAGACGGTGGCCCTGGTCGGCTCCTCCGGCGTCGGCAAGTCGACGCTGGTCAACACCCTGGCCGGGCCTGCGTCCGCCACGCTGCAGAAGACCGGCAGCATCCGCGAACATGATGCCAAGGGTCGCCACACCACGACAGGACGATCGCTGCATGCCATTGCCGGCGGCGGCTGGGTGATCGACACGCCGGGGATCAGAACGCTCTATGTCAGCGATGTTACCGACGGCATCGATACGCTGTTTGCGGAAATCACCGATCTGGCGCCGCTTTGCCGGTTTCGCGATTGCACCCATGCCCACGAACCGGGATGCGCCGTGCAGGCGGCCGTCGCCAGTGGCGAACTTGCCGCCGATCGCCTGGAACGCTGGCGCAGCCTGCTTGCGGAAAACCGCGACAGAACGCCGGTGTTGAGCGGTCCAAAGGGCAACAAGATCGTCCGCAAGAAGAAATACTGAGGGACATCGCCCGATATCCTTGCGGCAGGAGGCTGCGGGTGTATATAGCCCCAATCCTCTGGCCCGCTCCCCTGGCCATTGAATATCAGGGGCCTTCATACCCATATAGATGACACATCGAGGCAGCCGCTCGCGGGAATGACGCAGCAGCGCCTGGCAACCAACTCCCTCACTATCCATTCATCCAAGAGGCTTCGGCATCCTGCTGGAGCATCGAGATCGGAGACGTCCCATGTCTGACAAGAAAGCAAACACCTCGGACCAGCCTTACGAACCTATCCCCTTTGCCAAAAAGCATCGCATATCGGTCGAGGATGCCAAGGCTATCATCGAAAAGTACGGCGCAGACCGAAAGTCGGCCGACAAGGAAGCACGGCGCGTCGCCGTTTGACCAAGACCGCGATCGGACCCTGCCCGGCTGCCCGCAGCCTGAGGCCCGAGCGAAAATGAATCCATCGACGATCGACCGATGAAGGCTCGCCATGTGGCAGGTCCTCATCCCACGACGCGGCTGGAGAACCGGAGACTGAAGGATGCCGGACCCGGCTACTGAACCTTCAGTCCCAGTTCCGCCAGGATTTGCCCGGCCTGCTGCCGCGAGATCGTCGCTCCTCTGAACTTCTTGGCATCGATCAGCTTCAAGCCTCCGAGGTCCGCGCCGCGCAGATCCGCGCCTTCGAACCTCGCATCGACGAGGCCCGTGTCGCGCAGGCTGCAGCCATCGAACACGACATCTCGAAAATCGCATTTCGACAGATCGGCCATGCCGAAATCGACCCGCTCGATCCGGGATTTCCGGAACGACAGCGCGGGAAGTCTCGCCTGAGCGAGGATGGTCTCCTTGAACGACAGGCCGAGGGAGGCGATCCGGGTCAGATTGGCACCCGTCAACTTGCAGCCGACGAACTGGGTGTCGTTCATTTTGGCTTCCAGGAAAGCGGCGTTGTTGAAATCGCAATTGCGGAATTCCGCGTCCGCGAGGTTCGCACCTGAAAAATTGGCGAACGGTCCCCGGCATCCCTCGAACTTCGCCCCTTCAAGGTCGGCGGCCCGCAGATTGACGGTCGTCATCCGGCAGTTCCTGAATTCCCAGCGCTGCAGATCGAGCCCGGACAGGTCCGCCTCCTCCAGCGTGCAGCCGTTCAGGACCACCGTGTTTCCGGCGGCCGTAAAGCCAAGCACCTCGGCGCGTCCGATCCGCTGTTCGGAAACCTCGATGGGATCCTGCTCCACCATGACATTCGCCTCTGCTGACAGTTGTTTGCGTGATTGATCAGAGATTCGGGTTGCAAACAACCGGTGGGATGCGACGGTGGAGGCTAGGGGTTCAGCTTGCCACCGTTGACCGCCTAAGCGACTCGGTAGAAGGTTGCCTCAGAAGACAATCGGGGGTTCTAGATGGCATCGCATCCCTACATATCCGGCCCACGCAACATTACGCAGATGATTGGGTTCCTGCGTAAGAACTTCCCGGCCACTGTAACGTCCGACACAGTCAAGAGGCTAGGCCTTGCTTCCAATAACGAGAGCTACGTTATAAATGTACTTCAGTTTCTCGGCCTTATAGATGAACAGGGAAAGAGGACTGTCGAAGGCCACGCCGTGATGACGAAGCATGACGAAGGCGAGTTTCAATCGTCTTTCGAGGCAGTCGTGAAGGCGGCGTATTCTGATCTTTTCGATTTGCGAGCCGACGACGCTTGGTCAATGAATAGGGACCAACTTGTCGGCTTTTTTCGCAGTGTCGACAAGACGAGCGATATTATTGGTGGCAGGCAGGCCGGTGTATTCATGGCTTTGCGAGAGTTGGCTGGTCATCAACCAGAAGAAGTAACGGCAGGAAAGCCAAAGGTAGCCAACGGCGGTAGAACAAAGACGTCAATTAAACGAGCAAAACCTGCGGAACAAACAAAGTCCGACGAGGTAGTGCAGGATGTGTCGCCTCCGCCATCGAAACAGCTAAAAGGTGACATGGCTTTGACTGTACGTATCGAGATCAATTTGCCTGCCGAGGGGACGCAGGAAACTTATGACGCAATTTTTAAAAGCATCAGGGCCAATCTATTCCCATGAGCGACGCGTTTTCGCTTTTCGAACGGATCGCGCGTGGAGCTAGGAATATTGGGCAACCTACAGCCATCGAGAGCCGTGGGGTTCATCCCTTTGATGAGCGTAATATCCATCCCGATATTACCAGCGTATCGTTAAAACTGTTCGATGATGGTCACTACGCACAAGCGACATTCGAGGCGTTCAAATATATCGACAATCAAGTTAAAGCGATTTCTGGAATTGAGGAGACGGGCTTTAGCCTGATGATGAATGCGTTTAACGAAACAATCCCGAAGATTAAGCTCACCGACCTAAAAACTATGAGCGACAAAGACGAGCAGAAGGGTTTCCGATACGTATTCGCTGGTACTATGTCCGGAATTCGGAACCCTCGTGGACACGACAACCGCGTCGATCCAATCGATCTCTGCCTAGATCATCTTTCGGTTGCCTCGGTCCTGCTAAGGACACTTGAGGCTCGCAAAACCCCCTAGTGAGACAACCGTACAGAGGGTGTTATGCTGGGCGCTTATGGCACGAAGCGGAGTATATCTCGGGTCTCGCCTAGATTTCGAAGCCTCCGTCACACCTCCTCGAACGACAGTCCCCAATCCTCCTCGCCGTACCACTCGCCCTCCTGAGGCGGCCGATGCCAACGCAGGCTGCGGACCTGATAGCCTCGGCGCGAGCGGAAGGCTTCGGCGAGGCCCTCGTGGCGGCCCGGCGGAGGTGGCTGCTGGCCTTCGGCCCAGACGAAGGAGACCGGCTGCAGGAATCTGGCACCAAAACCTTTCGCGCGGCGGTCGATCATCAGAAAACCCGCAGAACGGGTGAAACCGCTCGACCGGCCGTGGTCGGTCGCCGGGAAGCCGAGCGGGAAGAGCACCCGGCCGGAAACCGCGAGATTGTCGATCCAGGCGGCCGGCGGGTGGTCGAGCGCGAAATTGGCGTAGATCACGTCCGCATCCTGCTTCGGCCATTCGGTCGCGTCGCCGCGGACGAGCTCGACATTCGCGTAAGCCGCTAGGTTCTGCTGCGCCTTTTCCGCGAGAGCCTCGTCGTATTCGACGGCGATTACCCGGCCGGACGGCCCCACCAGTTCGGCGAGGATCGCCGTGTAATATCCGGTCCCGGCGCCGAGATGGGCGACCGTCTCGCCATCGCGGATGCCGAGCGCGTGCAGGGCACCGGCATGCAGCGACGGCATGCCGTTGTTGACGCCGCGCGCCGTATCCAGCCCGACCAGCACATCCTGGTAGAGCACCAGCGGATCGGTCGAGGCAAGCTCGCGATAATTGCGGAAATCGTTGTAGACCCAGGGCGGCGGGCCGACGAATTGTTCGCGCGGCACCGTGGCGAAAGCGGAAAGAAGCCGGGCGTCCGAACCCACGCCGGCCTTGGCCAGGATCTGGCGGGCGTAGATCTGCCGGTGCGATGGCTGGTTTTCAAGATCCATCCAACTCCTCCATTCTGACAAACAATCACTATCGCGAACCTAACCGACAGAATCGCCACAAGCGATAGGTCCTTCAATGAAATGAATTGGTCCGGCCCGGCCACATCGTCTAGACGGGAGGGATAACCAGAACAGCATACTGGAAACACCTCGCATGGCCATCGATACCGCCCCGGCGGCGACAGTGAAGAACGAGGACACGCCGCGCGGCTTCGCCTTCGGGCTGACGGCCTATTTCCTCTGGGGTTTCCTGCCGTTCTACCTGAAGGCCGTCGCCCATCTTCCCTCGCTCGAAGTGCTGGCCCACCGGGCGCTCTGGTCGGTACCGGTCGCCGGGATCGTTCTCCTGATCCTGCGCCGCACGGGCGATCTCAAGGCGGCGGTGCAGAACCCGCGCATGCTTGCCATGGCATGCCTGACCGCGCTGATCATCATGGCGAACTGGGGCATCTATGTGTGGGCGGTCGCCGCCGGCCGGGCGCTCGATGCGGCGCTCGGTTATTTCATCAATCCGCTGTTCAGCATCTTTCTAGCGGCCGTCCTGCTCAAGGAACGGCTGGCGCCGGTCCAGCTCGCCGCGATCGGCCTTGCGGTGGTCGCGGTGGCGATCCTCACCTATGACGCGGGCGGATTGCCGTGGGTTTCGCTGGCGCTTACCGTCACCTGGGGCTTCTATGCGCTCTTCCGGAAAACCCTGCCGATCGGTCCGAACCAGGGTTTCTTCCTGGAAGTGCTGCTGATCAGCATTCCCAGCCTGCCCTACGTGATCTGGCTGGAATCGACCGGCCAGGGCCATCTGCTCAATTCGACCGGCTGGGACACGTTCATCCTGGCGATCGCCGGCGTCGTCACCGCCGGGCCGCTGATGATCTATGCCAACGGCGCCAAGCTTCTAAAACTCTCGACCATCGGCATCATGCAATATATCGCGCCGACGATGATCTTCCTGATCGCGGTCTTCGTCTTCCACGAGCCGCTCAGCCTGGTGAAGCTCGGGGCCTTTGGGCTGATCTGGCTGGCACTCGCCGTCTACACCTGGTCGATGCTGCAACAGACGCGCGGCCGATAAACCTTTCCCGGAGCACAAGAATGCAGATCAGCGACATTCCGTTCGGCACGACCGACTGGAGCACCGTTCCCAAGACCGAACACAAGGGCGACACGGGGCTCGCGACCTGGCAGACATGCCATTTCGGGAAGATTCGGGTGCGGATGGTCGAATATACGCCCGGTTATCTCGCCGACCACTGGTGCGTCAAAGGCCATATCCTGCTCTGCCTTGCAGGCGAACTGAGGACCGAACTCGCCGACGGCCGGGTCTTCGTGCTGAAGCCCGGCATGAGTTATCAGGTGGCGGATGAGGCCGAGCCCCACCGCTCCTCGACATCCGTCGGCGCAAAACTCTTCATCGTCGACTAAAGCGCCTGATTTCAAAGCCTTGAAATCACAGCCTCCTCGCCGTCCGACGGCGGGTGGTCCTCGCCCTGTTCGAGGATCGCCGGGACGATCTGCTCGACATCGGCGATGACCAGCGGCTGGACCAGATGGGCACGGTGGATGAAACCCTGTTCGCGCATGTGGGTGATGAGGTCGAGCATCGGATCCCAGAAACCGCCGATATTGGCAAATGCCATCGGTTTCTGATGCCGCCCGAGCTGCGCCCAGGTCATGATCTCGACGATCTCCTCCAGCGTGCCGATGCCGCCCGGCAGGGTCACGAAAGCGTCAGCGCGCTCGAACATCTTGTGCTTGCGTGTATGCATGTCCTCGGTCACAATCAGCTCGTCGAGCTGGCCGAGCGAATGGCGCGTGGCCTCCATGTCGACCAGGAATTCGGGAATGATGCCGGTGACCTGACCGCCGTTCGACAGAACGCCGGCCGCGACTGCACCCATGATGCCCTTGGTGCCTCCGCCATAGACAAGCCGAAGCCCATGGGCGGCGATGGATTTTCCGAGCGCACGGCCGGCTGCAATATAGGCGGGATCGCGCCCCGGCTGCGAGCCGCAGTAAACGCAGATGGATCGAATCGGCACAGTTTTCTCCGCAACGCATTTCAAAGGGAGGGCCAAACCGAGGCCCGGTCGTCAAAATTGACGGGAAATGCCCGGAAGAGCAAGGGTTTATCGTGTGAAAAGCTTGTGAATGCGGGAGGAAAAGGTTAATCCGAATATGCGATGGCTATAGCTGTCGGGAGAGGCATTGATGATGAAAAACCGCGCCGGCTGGCTGGCTCTGATCGTACTCGCTATCGCTTCGCTGCTGATGGTGTTCTTTGTGATGCCCGGATTGAACCGGGATTCAAAGCCGATCGGCGACGCGATCAATGCCGCAGGCAATGCCGTCAAGGACGCGGTGACGGAACCCCAGCCGACAGCCAGAGCGCCTGATGCCGCAAAGCCGGCCGACCAGACCGCTGCTGCAGCGCCGCAGCCGGCTGCGCCCCAGACGCCCCAGACTCAGACAACCCCGGCTCAGGCCGCCGCGGCGATGACGCCGCCCTCCTTCGACGTGCTGCGCGTCGAGCCGGACGGTTCGACCGTAATCGCCGGCCGCGCCGCGCCCCATTCCAAGCTCGAAGTCACCGATGGCGCGACGATCGTCGCCAAGGTCGATGTCGGCCCGAGCGGCGATTTCGCCGCCATCCTCGACAAGCCCCTGCCGCCCGGCGACCACCAGCTCGTGCTGAAGGCGACCGGCAAGGACGGCAAGGCCACCGTATCGGAGGAAACCGCGACGGTTTCCGTGCCCACCGACAAGAACGGCAAACTGCTCGCCATGGTCACCAAACCGGGCAAGGCAAGCCGCATCATCGCCACGCCGACCCCGGATGCCGCAACTCTCCCGGCCGCGCCCGCCGCTCCCCAGACTGCAGCAACCTCGCCCGCAACTGCCTCGCCTGCAGCCAATCCGGCCCCGGCCAGCCCCGCTCCGGCACTTGCTGCGCCGTCGCCCGACACGTCGGTCGCTGCGCTTCCGGCGCTGCCGGCCGGCTCGTCCAGTCTTGCAGCGTCTGCACCGGGTATCCAGGTCTCGGCGCCCGCCTCCCCGGCGGCGACATCCGCTGGACCTGAACTGCGCGTCACCGCCGTCGAGATCGAGGGCAACAAGATTTTCGTCGCCGGCAACACCAAGGCCGGTACCGCGCTGCGCGGCCAGGCCGATGGCAAGCCGATCGGCACCGCCCAGGCGGGCCAGGACGGCAGTTTCGTGATCGAAGGCGCGATCGACCTTGCAGTCGGCGACCACCGGATCGGCGTCGAGGCGCTTGGGCCCGGCGGCCAGGTTCTGGTGCGGGTCGAAGTGCCCTTCAACCGCCCGGCCGGTGACCAGGTTGCCGCGGTCGCAGTACCGCAGGCCCCCAATAACGGCATGTCGGCCGCCGATTCGGGCGCCTTCGACAAGCTGCGCAACGAGACGGTGCGCGCCTTCAACCTGCTGCGCGGGCTTTACGACAACGGCCGCGTTCCTTCCGCGGAACAGATGGTTGCCGCCCGCTCCGCCACCTCGATCGCGCTGAAGTCGCTTTCCGAATACCGCCTGCCGGCCGATGCCGCGGCCGCTGCCCGGGTGCTTGCCGAAACCACCGCCCAGAATGCGGCGGCGGCGGTTGCCGCGCTCGACGCGCTTCCCAAGGATGTCGCCGGCGTCGGCGCCGGCTTGAAGCGGATCGGCGACATGATCGCCCGCGCCGTCGGCCCGATCATCGCCCGCGAGCTGCGCGGCATCGAAGTGGCCGCAGCCGCCCCGATGACGGCAACCGATGCCGGCGGCGCCCGCACCATTCAGCAGGAGCCGCTGACTCAGAGCGAACGCAGCTCGGTGATCATCCGCCGCGGCGACACGCTCTGGCAGATCTCCCGCCGCGTCTACGGCCAGGGTGTGCGCTACACGACGATCTACCTCGCCAACGAGGACCAGATCCGCAACCCCGACGTCATCCAGCCCGGCCAGATCTTTGGCGTGCCGGACGAGGCCCGACCGGACGCGGAAGAACTCCACCGCCAGCGGATGCAGCACCGCCGGTCGTAAGGGCCGTAAGGCGTTGGATTGGCTTGCTGGGTGGTGCAGAAAAACCCCTCCCGGCCTGCCGGCCACCCTCCCCACAAGGGGGAGGGAGATATGCCGCGCGCTCACCGATCCCTCTGATGAACTCCGATATTTCCGATGGCACGGGCAGTGGTATCTTCGATGTGTGAGGATGCCGGCAAGCCTATGATCAAGGCTGACGATTTGGCGTAGACATCACGGCTGGGTCTCCCTCCCCCTTGTGGGGAGGGTGGCCGGCAGGCCGGGAGGGGTCTTTGCCGGGGATAATTTTATTTGATTGGAAAAACCAGGCCAACCTCATCAATCCCTTACCCACATTCGCTTCCCCGCTCATCCCCGCCTCCCAAACCCGCCCCATAATCACCTCCGTCATCGGATCGGAAACCGGGTTCGCGAACCGGCATCCTCGTCCCAGGTTTTCGGACCCCGGTTTCCGGTGATGGCTGCGGCGGTGGAGAGACGAGGGCTCGGAAATCCTCGAAAGACCATCGAAACGGCCGGGGCAGGCGGAAAGCCTGAATACCCAATACCCTGAAATACCCGCCTGCCCCATTCCCAAACCAGAACCGCGCCGGACAAGACGTTCCGTGCGGCCAAAGGTGCTTGCTGTCCGAAATCGCCGTCAGCCGGGGGCTGACGGGCGCTGCCAGCGGCGGCGGCGCCGGGCCTCACTGAGTCGCGCTGCCAGCGCACAGTCAGCCCGTCAGCCCGGGCTTTTCAGTCCTCACAATGCCGCCGCACCACCGCCATATCCCCGGAATCACCCGGAAATGCGCCTTTCGACACCGGGGGCCGCGACGATGCCGTTCCGGCCAGCTTCACGCAGGTTACGGGGAGAATAACCTCGGTCATCAGGCGGTATGTTCCATATTATCTCCACTGACCCATGCCGCGCGGACAGGAGAAGACAATGGTTTCCAGCATTCATTCCGTTCGGATCTGGTCCTCCCAGGTAGCCCTCAACGCATTCAAGGATGTCTCCGACAACAAGACCTCCGACAGCTCGGCGTCCGGCACCTCGTCCTCATCATCGTCGCTTGCCGACATGCTGTTCTCCAGCAGCAGCGGCGGTGAAGACGATTACGAGGATGAAAAGCTCTCCGCGCTGATCGCCTCGCTGCAGCGGACGATGAACGGCACCGTCCCGGACGACACGGCCGGCGACGGATCGGTCGGCGACATGTCCAGCAAGGCGTTCATGAAGGCGCTCCAGGAAAAGCTGGACGCGCTGAAGGCCAACCCAGACAGCAAGGCAATGGCCGAGGCGATGCAGAAGGCGCTTGACGCCGGCACGCTGACAGTGACCGACGCGGTCGCCGGCGACCAGATCACCGCCTGGGATATTGCCGACGGCACCCAGACGTCGACCGGCGTCACCTCCGTCGACACGTCCGACTGGACCCAGTTCCTGAAGGACCGCCTGACCCGCGACGAAAGCGGCAAGTTCGTGCGCAATGCCGATGGCAGCTATATCGAGAAGGCGACCGGCAACAGCTCCTACTTTGGCATGGTCGGCGAGGCCTATTACTACATTTCCTGGGCAGCGACCAAGACGGCAGCCGGAACCACGGCCGCCTCCTCCACCGACACCAAGTAATCATCGCCGGCGGCGGGCGAACAACATCGCGCCCTCGCCTCCCGCCGCCGCTCCGGCCTTGAAGTTTCACGAAACCGTCATTGCAACATTCTTCGCCGGACCTTATGTGCGGGAGGCGTTTTGACGCGCCCGTCCCAGGGTAACCGCATATGGGACTGCCCCTCATCCGGCTGCCGCCACCTTCCCTCCGTCACGACGGGGAAAGGGCGCGGGCCGCGGGCTTCAACCCTCGCACCGCCTGCGAGGGGCTCTGGAGAACGAGTTGAGACCTATGGCTCAGCTTCCGCACCGGCTGGGATTGGGGGGCAATTCCATATGCGATTATCCCCGCGCCCGCTCCGGAGATATCGATGGCGAATACCAAGAAGACCATTTCGGCGGATGCCAGCAATCCGTTCGGCACGCTCGTCAACCTGTGGCCGTATATGTGGCCGGAGGGGCGTGCCGACCTGAAGGCCCGCGTCGTCTGGGCGACCTTCTATCTCTTCATCGCCAAGTTCGTGCTGCTGACCGTGCCCTATTTCTTCAAATGGGCGACGGACGCGCTGAACGGCAAGCTGGACATGGCGGGTCTTTTGCCCGCCTTCCTGCTCGGCGCCGTGGTGCTGGTCATCGCGCTCAATTTCACCCGCATCCTGCAGGTCGGGCTGAACCAGCTGCGCGACGCGCTTTTTGCGTCTGTCGGGCAATATGCGGTGCGCCAGCTCGCCTACCGCACCTTCGTGCACATGCACCAGCTGTCGCTGCGTTTTCATCTCGAGCGCAAGACCGGTGGCCTGTCTCGGATCATCGAGCGCGGCACCAAGGGCATCGAGACGATCGTCCGCTTCACCATTCTCAACACCGTGCCGACACTGCTCGAATTCCTGCTGACGGCCGTTATCTTCTGGGTCAGCTACGGCTTCTGGTATGTCGCGGTGACGGCCGTCACGGTGGCGCTCTACATCTGGTTCACGGTCAAGGCCAGCGACTGGCGCATCGCCATCCGCCGCTCGATGAACGACAGCGACACCGACGCCAATACCAAGGCGATCGATTCGCTCCTCAATTTCGAGACGGTCAAATATTTCGGCAACGAGGAGATGGAGGCCAAGCGCTTCGACTCGTCTATGGCCCGTTACGAGAAGGCAGCGACCGACGTCTGGACCTCGCTCGGCTGGCTGAACTTCGGCCAGGGCGTGATCTTCGGCCTCGGCACGACGGTCATGATGGTGATGTCGGCGCTTGCCGTACAGCGCGGCGAGCAGACGATCGGCGATTTCGTGTTCGTCAACGCGCTGCTGCTGCAGCTTTCCGTACCGCTCAACTTCATCGGTTTCGTCTACCGCGAAATCCGCCAGGGCCTGACTGATATCGAGCAGATGTTCGAGCTGCTCGAAGTGGAGCCGGAGGTCGTCGACCGGCCGGATGCGAAGCCCCTCGACATCGCGCAAGGCACGATCTCCTTCAGGGACGTGCATTTTTCCTATGACGCGGCCCGGCCGATCCTGAAGGGCGTCTCCTTCGACGTGCCGGCCGGCAAGACGGTGGCGATCGTCGGGCCGTCGGGCGCCGGCAAGTCGACCATCTCGCGTCTGCTCTACCGGTTCTACGACATCCAGGGCGGCTCGATCACCATCGACGGTCAGGACGTGCGCGACATCACGCAGCATTCGCTGCGCGCGGCGATCGGCATGGTGCCGCAGGATACCGTGCTGTTCAACGACACGATCGCCTACAACATCCGCTACGGCCGGCCTTCGGCCAGCGAGGAAGAGGTGCTGGCCGCCGCCGAAGTGGCGCAGATCGGCCATTTCATCAGCGCCCTGCCGGAGGGTTTCGACACCAAGGTCGGCGAACGGGGCCTCAAGCTTTCGGGCGGCGAGAAGCAGCGCGTGGCGATCGCCCGCACGGTGCTGAAGGCGCCGCCGATCCTCATTCTCGACGAGGCGACCTCGGCGCTCGACACCACGACCGAACACGAGATCCAGTCGGCGCTCGACGTGGTCTCCAGGAACCGCACGACGCTCGTTATCGCCCACCGGCTTTCGACCGTGATCGGTGCCGACGAGATCATCGTGCTGCGCGACGGACGGATCGCCGAGCGCGGCACGCACAATGCGCTGCTCGAACAGAACGGGCTTTACGCCTCGATGTGGAACCGCCAGCGCGAGGCGGTGCAGGCCGAAGAGCAACTCCGCAAGGTGCGCGAGGAGGACGACCTCGGCGTCGTGCTGCGCGGCGTTCCGGCGGCGGAATAATGGTTTGGGCAGTAGGCAGTAGGCAGTAGGCAGTAGGCAGTAGAGGCAGGAAGCCGATATGCGAGCAACGCTCCACTACTACTGGCTACTGGCTACTGGCTACTGGCTATTGCCTAACCCCTAATCACGGACCGGAAACGATGAAACGCTACCTCACCCCCCGCATGCTCATCCTCGGCAGCATTGCCATCGCCTATATGCTGGTGCTGGTCTTCTTCGGCTCGCCGCTGCTCGCCTTCACCACCTGGATGGGCTGGGTCGATCCGCAGGCGGCGCGGTAAGCGGACGCACTGTTCACAGGGCGGCGACTGTTCGTATCGCGGTTGAGATGCCATCTAACGTGTAACTTCAGACAGAGTAAATTCACGGTGGTAACGCAATGAAAAAGATCGGCTTTCTCTCCTTCGGGCACTGGACGCCCTCGCCGCAGTCGCAGGCGCGGTCGGCATCCGATGTCCTGCTGCAATCCATAGACCTCGCAGTCGCGGCCGAAGAGCTCGGTGCTGACGGCGCCTATTTCCGGGTCCACCATTTCGCCCGGCGGCTCGCCTCGCCCTTCCCGCTGCTTTCGGCGGTCGGCGCCCGCACTAAGAAGATCGAGATCGGCACCGCCGTCATCGACATGCGCTATGAAAACCCGCTCTACATGGCGGAGGACGCCGGTGCTGCCGACCTGATTTCCGGCGGACGCCTGCAGCTCGGCATCAGCCGTGGCTCGCCGGAACAGGTGATCGATGGGTTCCGCTATTTCGGCTACCAGCCGGCGGAAGGCGAGACTGATGCGGATCTCGGCCGGCGCCATGCGGAAGTGTTTTTCGACGTGCTGCGCGGCGAAGGTTTCGCCAAGCCCAATCCGCGGCCGATGTTCCCGAACCCGCCAGGCATGCTGCGCCTGGAGCCGCATTCCGCGGGCCTGCGCGACCGCATCTGGTGGGGTTCCAGCTCCAACGCAACCGCCGTCTGGGCCGCCAAGCTCGGCATGAACCTGCAGAGCTCGACGCTGAAAACCGACGAGAGCGGCAAGCCGTTCCACATCCAGCAGGCCGAGCAGATCCGCATCTACCGCGAAGCCTGGAAGGAAGCCGGCCACGCCCATGAACCGCGCGTCTCCGTCAGCCGCAGCATTTTTGCGCTGATGAACGACACGGACCGCGCCTATTTCGGCGGCAGCGGCGAAAGCCAGGACCAGATCGGCAATATCGACCCGCAGACCCAGGCGATCTTCGGCCGCTCCTATGCCGCAGAACCGGACAGGCTGATCGACCAGCTGAAGGCCGACGAGGCGATCGCCGAGGCCGATACGCTGCTGCTGACCGTGCCGAACCAGCTCGGCGTCGAGTACAACGCGCATGTGCTCGAGAGCATCCTGAAGCACGTCGCACCGGGCCTCGGCTGGCGGTAACACGGCTGCATCACAATGACGAAGGGCCGGCGATAGCCGGCCCTTCTGATTCTCCACACCGATGCCCTGTCGCTTCGGCTAGTACTTGATCTGGCTGAACTCGGTCAGCGTCGTTTTCGCCGTCACGCCCGGGGCGTGGGTGAAATGCCAGGCGACGTATTGCTCCGCATAAAGTTCGGTGGACGACATGCCGTCGACCGGCAGGATGACGTTCATGCCGCGGCTGAGCGCTGCATCCGATGCCGTGGCCAGGACCGCACCCTCGGCCGCCGTGCCGGTGACGATGACGGTCTTGATACCCTTCGCCTCCAGAAGCTTGCCGAGATCGGTGCCAACGAACTTGTCGGGGCCGGACTTGACGACCGGATCATCCGGGCCGGGCGCGATCGCCGTGGCGATATCGGCGGCCACGCCGCTGCCGCCGAGGCTGTAGACGACATAGACGCCGGCCTTGCGGGCTGCGGCAAGCGCTGCCTCGACCTTCGGGACCGAGGCCAGGCAGCGGGGCTTGGTGTTGCTGTTGCAAGGACCCTTGGTCGGGTCCTGCGCGCCATTGAAATCGAGCACCAGGAATGCGGTGGTCTTGGCATCGACGGTGACCGGCTTCAGCACCGGCGCGGCCGGCACCGTGACCTTGCCCCAGTCATTGACGATGGTCTGCGCATTTGCGGATGGCGACGTGGCCAGAAGGCCAAGGACGGCCGCGCAGGCGGCGGCGGATGTTTTGAGAAGCGAGATTGGCTGGCGCATTTTTGTTTCCCCCAGGAACGGCGTGATCGAATACCTGCACGAGCCCGGGCGCCGGGCTCGCATATCGGCGGAGCCCGTGCCGTAGCGTCTTGCTGCCCAGGCCAATGCTCGGGCGCAAGGTACAATAGGCAATGGCAGGTTCAATTGACGTCTTGAGGCTTGCCAAGCACGTCTGCGTGAAGATGTGCCGCCTTGGCGGTCGGGCAGCAATGGCGATCACTTCGCCATGTCGCGCCAGGCCGTGTGTCCGGTCAGCTCCTGCATGCTGGCGCGATATTCGTCCTCCGAGGTCGACCAGCGCAGGCGGGCATATTCCTCCACGTCCGGGCCGACCTGGTAGCGAAGGCGATCGGTCGGGTCGGTGGCGGCGGCGTGGATCGCCTCGACCACCGACTGCTCCTCCGTCGAGGCGAAGGGGTAATTGATCATCGACTGCAGCATGTGGTCGAAATAGGGCTTGTAGTTTTCCGGTACCGGTGCTGCCTGCGACGCCGCCATGCCGGTGGCGGTGAAATTGGTGCTGCGCATCGCGCCGGGCTGGATTAGCCGGACCATGATGTTCTGCGACGACAGTTCGTAGGAGAGCGATTCAGACAGGCCTTCGACGGCCTGTTTCGAAGCGCTGTAGAGCGAGAGCAGCGGCATGGCCGCGATCCCAACGCCCGAGCCGACATTGACGACCGTGCCGCCGCCGCGCCGGCGCAGATGCGGCACTGCCGCCTGGATGACGTTCATCATCCCGAACACATTGGTCTCGAAGATCTGGCGGATCGCCTCGGCCGGCGTCGCCTCGAAGATCGACACCATGGTGATGCCGGCATTGTTGACGACCGCGTCGAGGCCGCCGAAACGATCGACGCCGGCCTTTATGGCCGCCTCGATGCTGGCCGGGTCGGCGACGTCGAGGGCCGCGACCAAGATGCGGTCGGGATATTCTCTGGCAAGCTCCGGCTCCGGCCTGCGCATCGTCGCGACGACGTTCCAGCCTTTTTCCGCGAAGTGGCGGGCAGTCATTTTCCCGAGGCCCGACGAGCAGCCGGTGATGAGAATGGTCTTGGTCATGTGTTTGGCTCCAAATTGCTGATGAGCGCTCACTAGCCCGGCCACGCGGAACACTCTATAATGGAAAGTCTGTTATTCATTATGGATCGTCCCAATGGATGCTCTCACTGATGTCATCAAGCTGCTTCGCCCCGCCACCGTCCTGCTCGGCAGCATGTCGGCCAGGGGGCGGTGGGGCGTCCGCGTGCCGGAACAGCCGGGACCGACCTTTTACTTCGTCACGCAGGGCCGTTGCTGGTTCAGGATGGAGGACACTGAGCCCGTCGAGCTGCAGGAGGGCGATTATCTCCTCTCGGCAAAGCCGCTCTCCGACTCGTTCCTCAGCGAGCCGAATGGACAGACCGAACTGTCCGACGATGCCTTCAAGGCCCGCCATACCGTGGATGGCGAAATCCGGGTCGGCGATGCGGGACCGGGGCCGGCGACGCGCGTTCTCGGCGGGCTCATCCAATGCGATCCCGCCAATGCCGACCTGCTGATCGGGCTTCTGCCGCGCCTCGTGCATGTGCCGGCCACCGAACAGACGGCCGTGCGATTGCGGACGCTGGTCCCGATCATTCTGGAGGAGGCCGCCGACACCCGGCCTGGGCGCGATGCCGTCCTCTGCCGCCTGATCGAGGTGATGCTGATCGAGACCCTGCGGCGCGAGGCGGCCGCCTGGGCGCCGCATGCGGGCCTGCTCGGCGGCCTTGCCGATCCGCAGCTCGCCCAGGCGCTCAGCCATATCCATGCCGATGTCGCCCGGAGCTGGACGGTCGGCGAACTGGCAAGACGGGTCGGCATGTCGCGCTCGGTTTTCGCCCGCCGGTTTTCCGAGGCCGTCGGCGTCGCGCCGGTCGAATATCTGCTCAGCTGGCGGATGGCGCTGGCGAAGGACGTGCTGCTGCGCGGCCGCGGCACGCTGGAGGAGATCGCCGAGACGGTCGGCTACAAGTCGGCCAGCGCCTTCAGCACCGCCTTCAGCCACCGGGTCGGATGTCCGCCCAGCGAATATGCGTCATATCTGCAGGCCGGGCGGGTATGAGGATCGGCATTTTTGCCCGGCATCTCCGCTCGGCTGTTTCGCCTATACGGAACCGCATTGCCGCAAAAACGGTTTCCCTGTAGTCAGGTGACCCTGACCATACGGGAGAAAACGTTGATCAACCTCTTCGACACCATCCGCAACACGCTCGTGCCGATCCACAAGGAAGGTTACGTCTTCGTTGCCGCCTTCTTCATCGCCTCGCTGATCCTCGGCTATATCGCCGAGCCGCTGTTCTGGATCGGCCTCGTGCTGACTTTGTGGTGCGCCTATTTCTTCCGCGATCCGGAACGGGCCGTGCCGCAGGACGACGACCTGATCCTCAGCCCTGCCGACGGCCGCATCAGCCATGTCGCCATGGTCGTGCCGCCGACCGAGCTGCAGCTCGGCTCCGAGCCGATGCTGCGCATCTCGGTGTTCATGAACGTGTTCGACTGCCACATCAACCGCTCGCCGGTGCGCGGCCAGGTGTCGCGCATCGAGTATCGCCCCGGCCAATTCATCAATGCCGAACTCGACAAGGCCTCCGATGACAACGAGCGCAACGGCCTCGTCATCGAGACCCGCCACGGCAAGGTCGGCGTCGTGCAGATCGCCGGCCTTGTGGCACGCCGCATCGTCTGCTGGGTGAAGCCGACCGAACCGGTCAATGCCGGGGAACGGTTCGGCCTGATCCGCTTCGGCTCGCGGCTCGACGTGTTCGTGCCCGCGGGCGGCCAGCCGCGCGTTTCCGTCGGCCAGCGCGCCATCGGCGGAGAAACCGTGCTTGCGGAATTCGGCTCGACCAAGGGCCCGACCCTCAGCCGCCGAACGTAAAGGGAAGACAGAGCATCATGGAGACGCCCGCTTCGCCGCCCCCGCCCGCTCATTCGCATACAGAGCAGAACCACCAGAATGAAGAGGCCCGAGGGCCCCGCCTGCGCGAAATCCCGCTCCGGCTGCTGGTGCCGAACCTGATCACCGTGCTCGCCATCTGTGCGGGCCTGACGGGCATCAGGCTCGCCTTCGAGGGGCGTTACGAGCTGGCTGTCGCCATGGTGCTGCTGGCGGCCTTCCTGGATGGGATCGACGGGCGCGTGGCGCGGCTCCTGAAAGCCACGTCGAAATTCGGCGTGCAGATGGATTCGCTTGCCGACATCATCAATTTCGGCGTCGCACCGGCGCTGGTCTCCTACGCCTTCCTGCTCGATCAGGCGCATTCGATGGGCTGGATCGCCGCCCTGCTCTATGCGATCGCCGCCGGCCTGCGCCTCGCCCGGTTCAACGTGATGGAAGACCGCAACATCAAGGCCGACTGGCAATCGGAATTCTTCGTCGGCGTGCCGGCGCCGATGGGCGCCATGCTGGTGCTGCTTCCGGTCTATCTCGGCTTCCTCGGCCTCGAGTTCTCCCCGGTCTTCGTATACGCAAGCGTCGCCTATACGCTGCTGATCGGCTACCTGCTGGTGTCGCGCCTGCCCGTCTGGTCCGGAAAATCGAGCCGCATCCGCCGCGACCTGATGCTGCCCATCATGCTTGCCGTCGTGCTCTATGTGGCGCTGCTGATGAGCTACACTTGGCAGGTACTGTCGGTCACCGTCGTTGCCTACCTCCTCGTCCTGCCGTTCAGCGCCCGCGCCTGGCACCGCCGTTACGGCACGATTACAATCGAGGATGACAGTGCGAACGTCTGAAGGCGGCTGCACTCGGTAAGCTGCAACTTTCACGCAACAGTTTCCCGCAAGATGAGAAGTCTACGAAAACGTGAGGATCGTACCGGCTTGCCGGCCACGATTCCGCCCGCTTTCGTGGGAAAGGCGGTGATTGCAAATGCAACCAACAGAATCGCATGTCGAGGAGACAGCCATGAGTACCGAGAAGACGTCAGAGAAGATTGAATCCAAACCGGAAATGACCACGCCTTACCGTCCGCTCGGCCTGAAGGCCGTCATTGCCGAAGCTTACCCCCGCCAGCTGATCCCGCCAGCCGACCCGGGAGTTGGGCCGCCTCATTCGCCGCCGAAAAAACCCCACAGGAGCCCGAGCGCGAGCAGGCTCATGACCACCCCGATGACGACATCCAGCACCCGCCAGGCGGCGGGTCTGGCAAACAACGGCGCCAGGAACCGCGCGCCGTAGCCGAGCCCGAAGAACCAGACGAACGAGGCAATCGCCGCGCCGGCGCCATAGGCCGCCCGTTCCGCTCCTTCGAAGGCCGCAGACAGGCTGCCGAGCAGCACGACCGTATCCAGATAGACATGCGGATTGAGGAAGGTGAAGGCCAGGCAGGTGAGCACCGCCGCCTTCAACCCCATCGGCTCCGGCGCCCCGGCAACCATCGCGGCCGGCCTGACCGCCCGGCGGAAGGCCATGACAGCGTAGAACCCAAGAAATACCGCGCCCCCCAGCGTCACCACCGAAATCAGTAGGGGCGATTGCGACACGATCGTGCCGAGCCCGGCGACGCCAGCGGCGATCAGCGTCGCATCCGACAGGGCGCAGATCAGGCAGAGGATGAAGACGTGGGAGCGGATCAGCCCCTGGCGCAGGATGAAGGCGTTCTGGGCGCCGATGGCAATGATCAGCGAGGCACCGAGTGCGAGGCCGGAAAGGCCGGCGGAAAGCAGGTCCATGGGATTGTCCGTGTCAGGAGGAAGCCGAAAGCTAGAAAAGCGACATCTGGGTGGAGTCGGGTTTCGGCTTTTTCGGCGGCTCCTCTTCCGGTTGGGCGACGGCGACCGGTGTATGCAGGTCCGGCCCCATGTTGGCGACCTTGTTGACGAGGTCGGACACCGGCAGCGCCTCGAAGAAATCCTCCTGCACCGGCCGCATCAGGTCGGCCACTTCGCGCGGTTCCTGCGTCTTGCAGTCGAGCCAGCGGGAAAAGTCCTCCGGCTCGATGACCACGGGCATGCGGTCGTGGATGTGCCGGATACCGCCGTTCGCCGCCGTCGTCATGATCGCGGCGGTGTCGACTTCGGAACCGTCGGCCGAAGACCAGGTTTCCATCAACCCGGCAAAGGCGATGACGCCGCCGCGCTTCGGGCGGATCCAGTAGGCCTGCGGCTTGACGCCGCTTTCCTTCGGCGGCCGGCGCCATTCGTAGAAGTCGGTGGCGGGGATCAGGATGCGGCGATGGCGCATGGCGGCGCGGAAGGAGGCCTTGCCGATCGCCGTTTCGGAGCGCGCGTTGATCAGCAGCGGAAACTCCTTCATGTCCTTCACCCAGCCGGGGATCAGGCCCCAGCGGGCGAGGAAGGCACGGCGCTCCGGCAGGTTGCTGCCCGGCTCACGCTTTTCCGACGTCATGACGACGAGGATCGGCTGGGTCGGGGCGATATTGTAGCGGGCCGGGAAATCGTCGAGATCCGCCAGCGCGAAGAATTCCGAAATATCCTTGGGAGTCGCCGTCAGGGCGTAGCGTCCGCACATGCGAACTATGTGGCACTGGGCTTTGGAAGGGTCAAGCGCCGATCAGGCGCTGATGTCATGCGCTCCTGGGGCCGAAGAGGATGATGGCACCACCGACGAGGCAGACCGTGACGCCGAGAATGTCCCAGCGGTCCGGCACGCGAGCTTCGACAGCCCAGAGCCAGAGGATCGAGGCGAGGATATAGATCGCCCCATAGGCCGCATAGGTGCGTCCCGCCGCCTCGCTCGGCACCAGTGCCAGAACCCACGCAAAGACGATGAGCGACGCTATGCCCGGCGCCAGCCACCAAATGGGCTTGTCCAGCCGGAACCACGCCCAGAAGGCGAAACAGCCGGCAATCTCGGCAAGCGCGGCGATGGCGTAGAGGGTGTAGGTTTTCATGGGAGACGGAGGCTTGAAGGAAGTGTCATACCGGCCACGGTTTCATATGATTTGAACGATGGAAACCGAAATCTGCACGCTCTCTCCCCGACTTAGGCGTGAAGTGGCCATGTAAATTATCTGCTTACACATCTTGACGACGTGTAAGCGATATACTTACATGCCGCATGATCAAATCCTTCAGGAACAAGGCTCTGGCCACCCTGTTCGAGACCGGCAAGACGGGTAAAATCGACGCAAAGATGCACAAGCGGATTCTTGTGCGGCTGGACCGTCTCGAAGCGGCCGAGCGACCGGAGGATATGAACCTGCCGGGGTTTGATTTTCATGCCCTGCACGGCTTTGATCCGACCCGCTATACTGTCCACGTCAACGGGCCATGGTGCATCACATTCGAATTCGACGGCAAGGACGCCGCCCGTGTCGATTTCGAGCAATATCATTGAGGCGGCGGTTTAGGGATGAGATCGATGACGGAATATGAAGTAAAAAGGCCGATCCAGCGTTGCCCGTCGCATCCCGGCGCACTGCTTGAGGAGATCATCCCGGCGACCGGCAAGACGAAGGTGGAGATCGCTGAGCTTTTAGGCATTTCCCGCCAGCAGCTCTACGACATCCTGCGCGAACGCAAGCCCGTCTCTCCGAATGTCGCGGCCCGACTCGGCAAGATGTTCGGCGATGGCGCGGCGATCTGGCTGCGCATGCAGGCCGCCCATGACGCATGGCACGCGGAACGCGAGGTGGACGTCAGCAAGATTCCGACGTTGAGCGCAGCGTAAGACGCGACGAGAAGACCGTAACATGCCCCAATCCCCCCAAGCCGCGTCCTCCGCCATCCTTGAACGCGATGGCCGGTTCCTGCTGATTCGCCGCATGAACCCGCCGTCGATGGATCTGTTTGCCTTTCCGGGCGGGCGGGCCGAGCCCGGCGAGACGCCGGACCAGACGGCGGTGCGGGAATTCCTGGAGGAGACCGGCATTCCGGTGCGCAATCCCGTCCTCTTCGCCACCTATGACCTGAAGAGCGAGAAGCAAGGCGGGCGGCATTTTTTCCTCTCGGTCTTCAGGGTGGAGGCTGACGACGACGCCCAGGCCATCGCCGCTGACGATGCGGCGGATGCGGGTTGGTATACGGTCGAGGAAATCCGCTCGCTGCCGGTGCCGGCAAGCGTGCTCGAATGCGCCGAGAGGCTGGCGGCGGACATCAATGCCCGCTAAGAATGCTCGCAAAACCGGCGCAATCGCGCCTTCTCGAGACCCGTTCATGAAACCTATTCCGCGACTTGGCTGCTTGACGCTGCTGGCACTCCTGGCGGCCACCCCGCTTGCCGCCCAGTCGACGCGGCAGCAGCAGCCGGTCGCGCCGCCCCCGCCTCCCCCGGTGATCGAGGAAAAGCCGGCGCCCTATGACGTACAGCTGACGCGGCTCGCGGAAGTGCTCGGCTCCATCCAGTACCTGCGCTCGCTCTGCGGCGCATCGACGTCGGAATGGCGGGCCTCGATGCAGCAGTTGCTGGATGCCGATACCGGCACCGAGCCGAAGCGACGCGAACGGTTGACGGCGGCCTTCAACCGGGGGTATCGGTCGTTTGCCGCCGTGCATACGTCCTGCACGGATGCGGCCAGGACCGCCGAGGAGCGTTATCGTATCGAAGGCGCAACACTTGCGACAGAAATCGCCGCGCGCTTCGGAAATTAGAGGATTATTTACCTCTTTTGGCAGGAGGCCGTGTCGTTTTGATAAAAGGCTGATAAAGTTTTTAACGGGCTAGTAATTAAACGGGCACCGAGGACGACAGAATGCAGACAGGCCGCAACGACATCGACGACATGATTGTGCATGAGAAGATGCAGGCTGCCTTGGAATATCAGAGCGAGGCATGGGCCGACGGCCGTGCCGACGGTATCGAGCCGGAAATCATCGCCGACGCAGCCCTGGTCCTTGCCATGCGGGAAACCATTCGCATACACGGGGAAATGGGTGCCGAAGCCATGCTTGATTCGCTCAAGAGCCGTATGCTCGCAGGCGAATTCTCCCCCGAGCGCACTGTTCAATAAACGATAGAGGTTTCCCATGCGGAACGCGGCGGAAACGACGAGGTCCCAATTGATCATCCGCTTTTCGGCGGCAACGGTGGTTGCTGTCGCGATGGCAGTCGGCGGCCAGGCTTTTGCGCTGTCCGAATTGCGCCCAAGCGTCGAGCCGCGCGAACCGGAGCGCGGCCAGAGCCGCGCCATCCTCCAGGCTTTCGAAGGCACGACCCTGCCGCAGCCGGGTCCGGCGATCAACCGGTCGGCACAGGCCGGCGACGCCAAGACGCCCGCCGCCCCGGCAGACCCGAATGCCGCCAAGCCCGCGCCGAGCGACGACAAGCCGGCGGAAATCATCCGCGACATGACCAAGCTGCCGGCACCGGTCAAGCAGATGCGTGAAAAGCTCGTCGAGGCCGCGGCTTCCGGCGATGTCACCCGCCTGCGCGCCCTGATGGGAACCGGGGCCACCCAGACGCAGGTGATGAACGGCGAATTCGAGGATCCGATCGAAACGCTGAAGAGCTTCTCGGGCGACGCGGACGGCCAGGAGATCCTCGCCATCCTGCTCGACATCCTCTCCACCGGTGTTGCGCATTTCGACGTCGGCACGCCTGAGGAGGCCTATGTCTGGCCCTATTTCGCCGGCAAGCCGCTTTCGGCGCTGACGCCGCCCGAACGGGTCGACCTGCTGCGAATCGTCACCGCCGGCGACCTTGCCGGCATGGAAGAGAACGGCAACTACAACTTCTTCCGCACCGGCATCAGCCCCGACGGCAAATGGAAATTTTTCTCCGGCGGCGATTGAAACGGATAGTAACCTCTATCGCCGCATTTGCCGCACCGCTGCTCATCCTTCGGGCCCTTCGCTGACATCTCCCGCATTGTTCAGCAAATGCCCCAACGGCAACTCATAACCCGTTGCGGACAACACGCGGCTTCACGATGACCGCGCTAACTTTAGCTCGTGGTCGATCTGCGAATGGCGTATAAAAGAGATACTAGCACGTTGGTCAGCAGGACCGGAGCCGTCGGCTTGGATCGATGCTCGCCACAATGCGCGTTCACATCGTGGGCGCCTTTGTTCACATAGTGAACGCCTTCATTCAGATGAGGGAATCCATTATGGACGTCGTCGTAAGAACTTACTCAGGCAAGGGCTCGAAAGAGCTATTTTCACTCCTGGAGGAGCGCAAGGCGGAGATTGAGAAGCTCTTGCGCTCAACAAAGGGATTTGTGAGCTACACTCTGGCTCGGAGCAGTGAAAGTGACGGAGGGCTATCGATGACCGTATGCCAGGACAAGGCGGGCATCGATGAGAGCGTCAGCATGGCCAGGGATTGGATTGCAAAAAACGCGGCGCACATCGGCGTAGATGCGCCAAAGGTATCTTTGGGAAAGATCATCATCCACGCCACAAATAACTGACTTCCGTACTTCCGCCCGGTCGAGCGGACCAACCGGCCGGGCGTTTTCCCGCTGATCCCGTTGCAACCAGGCCGATCCCCTCATTGCCCATGAACTTTATCATCCAACCGGACGGCATGTCTTGCCGCCGCCGTCGCGAAGACTTAACTCTCAGTCTCAGAACAACCGGATTCCTTCACCATGCCCGCCGCCATTCTTCCCTCGCGAAGCCTGATCCGCCTCACCGGCAAGGACGCGCAGGATTTCCTGCAGGGGCTGATCACCACCGACATCGATTCGCTGCCGGAAGGAGAAGCCCGGCCGGGTGCGCTCTTAACGCCGCAGGGCAAGATCCTGTTCGATTTCCTGGTCTGGCGCGAGGGCGACGGTTTTCTCATCGAGACCGAGACGGCCCAGCGCGAGGCGCTGATGCGGCGGCTGACCATGTACAAGCTGCGCGCCGCGGTCGATATCGCGGCCGGTGCGGAAGACGGAGTTACCATTTTCTGGGGCGACGATTCGGACAAGAGCGCGGTGAGGGACGCGGCCTTTGCCAAGGCAGGAATCACGCTCACCCGCGCGCCCGGCAAGCTGGGTGACGGGCCGGAACCGGCCTATCATGCTCTCCGCATCGACGCCGGCATCCCGATGTCCGGCCACGACTATGCGCTGCAGGACGCCTTCCCACATGACGTGCTGCTCGACCAGACGAGCGGACTTTCCTTCCGCAAGGGCTGCTATGTCGGCCAGGAGGTCGTTTCCCGCATGCAGCATCGCGGCACGGCGCGGCGGCGGGTGGCGATCGTTTCGGGCGAGGCCGCCCTGCCCGCTTCCGGCACCGAGATCATAGCCGGCGGCAAGCCGGTCGGCACGCTTGGATCGGTCTCGGGCAACAAAGGCCTGGCGATCGTGCGCATCGACCGCGTCGGCGACGCCTTGGCGCATGGGGTGCCGATTTCCGCCGGCGATGTCACCGTCAGCCTGACGCTTCCCGCCTGGAGCGGGCTCTCCTTCCCGGTCGAGGCTGAAGAGGCCGAGACGTGAGCCCAGCAGTAACGGCACGGGCCTGGCAACGCATGCTGTCGGGACGGCGGCTCGACCTGCTAGATCCCTCGCCGCTCGACGTCGAAATTTCCGATATCGCCCACGGGCTTGCCCGCGTCGCCCGCTGGAACGGCCAGACGCGCGGTGACCATGCCTTTTCGGTCGCCCAGCATTGCCTCGTGGTCGAGGAAATCTTCCGACGCTGCAACGAGGCCTGCGCGGCCGATGCTCTGCAGATGGCGATGCTGCACGATGCGCCGGAATATGTGATCGGCGACATGATCTCGCCGTTCAAATCGGTGGTCGGCGGCGGCTACAAGGCGGTCGAGCAGCGGCTGGAGGCGGCGATCCATCTGCGCTTCGGCCTGCCGCCGCATCCGACCCGCGAACTCAAGGCGCTGATCAAGAAGGCCGATACGATCGCCGCCTTTTTCGAGGCCACCGAACTTGCCGGCTTCTCGGTCGCCGAGGCCCGGAAATTCTTCGGCCAGCCGCGCGGCATCACCCGCGACATGCTGCCGATCCAGCCGATGCCGGCACTGACGGCCCAACAGCTTTTCCTCGACCGGTTCCATCAGATCGAGGCCGAACGCGCCGCTCCGGGCAAGGCGCCATGACCGCGATTATCGTCTGCCCGCTCGCCGCCATCGCCGAGACCGCCGTGCGGCACAAGGCGCGCGAAATGGTGAGCCTGATCGCCGAAAAACAGGATTTTCACCGGCCGGGCGTGATTTCCGCCGATCGCCACCTGAAGCTTGCGATGAACGATATCGGCTTTGCTGGCACGGGCGACCTGATCGCGCCCAGCGAGGCGCATGTGGAAAGCCTGATCGCCTTCGTGCGCGACTGGGACCAGTCGGCGCCGATCGTCATCCATTGCTGGATGGGCGTCTCCCGATCGCCGGCCGCCGCGGTGATCGCCGCGCTCTCGCTGCATCCCGAGGAAGACGATTTTGCGCTGGCCGCAAGGCTTCGCAGCGTCGCGCCGCATGCGACGCCGAATACGCGGCTGATCGAGATCGGCGACCGGCTGCTCGGGCGGAACAGCCGGCTGGTCGCCGCCATCAAGGGGATCGGCCGCGGCGCCGAGACCGATGGGCGGGCGTCCTTCATCCTGCCGCTGAAATCTCGCATTGAACCTGAAAGTTGAACTTTCCTAATTGTTTAGCCAGGCGCGGGAAAGCGCCATTTTTTTCTTGACCTCGCGGTCTGCTGCGCCAATTAACGGCGAAACCGAAAGAAGGAGCAGATTGCCGGATGGACCAGGCATCGGAATTCGTTGTGGCCACGAGAGCAGCGCTCGCTCAGCTGAGCGCGCTGGCGGTGCAATATTCCTTCTCCGCCGTCGGCGCGATCGTCCTGCTCATCCTCGGCTGGATGGCCGCCGGCCTGATCAGCCGCTGGGCGCATCGCGGCCTGTCGCGCATCCACGGAATCGATGCGACGCTGTCGCAATTCTTCTCCAACATCATCCGCTACGCCATCCTAGTCTTGGTCATCGTCATGGTGCTCGGCCAGTTCGGGGTGCAGACGGCGTCGGTGCTCGCGGCGCTGGGCGCGATCGGCCTTGCGGTCGGCCTCGCGCTGCAGGGCACGCTGCAGAACATCGCGGCGGGCATCATGCTTTTGGTGCTGCGGCCATTCCGGGTCGGCGAGAGCATCGAGACCGGCAGCGTCACCGGCACGATCGTCGATGTCGGGCTGTTTGCGACGGAGCTCCGGACCGCCGACGGCGTCTATCGGCTGGCGCCGAACTCGACGCTGTGGAACGTGCCGATCACCAATTACAGCCGCTTGAAGACCCGCCGCAACGAGATCTCGGTCGGCATTGGTGACGGCGATATCGGCCGGGCGCAGGCGAAACTGATGGCCATCGCCGGCGGCGACAAACGAGTGCTGAAGGACCCGGCGCCTCTCGTCTACATGGCCGAATTCGATGCCGGCAGCGCCAAGCTGACGCTGCGCTACTGGACCAGGAGCAGCGACTGGTGGAGCGCAGGCCGCGACCTGACCAAGGACATCAAACTCGCCTTCGACAAATTCCCTGGCGACAAACCGCCAGAACAGCTTCCAGACCCTCAGGTAGAAACCCGCGACGTTTCCGGTGAGAGCGGACCTCCGGCTCCTCACGGTGCGGACGAACCGGTCGCAGAGCGGACCTGAAGGAAAGGATGCATCGGGCCGGCTTTTCACGAGGAAGCCGGCCCGATGCCCAAATCTCACGAGAATCGATTCGGCAATCGCCGTCACACGGCCTTGAGGCCGTATTCCTCGCTGCCCGACCAGACGATGTCCCAGGCCGCGCCGGGGCGGACGTTGCGAATGGCCGTCGGTTCGAAGGCGACGAGGCAGCGACCATCGTTGTGGCGCACCGATGGATAGATCAGGCCGTCATGGCCGTCGCGCCTCAGTTTTTCGGCAAGCGCCTGGCCCTGGGGATAACCGATAGCCGGATCGGGGTCGAGCGCCGGGTGGCCTCGCTCGTCGGTGATATCGGGGTACTCGCCGATGAAATCCGCGAGCAGTTCGACGTAGCGCGCCGTCTCCTCGAACAGGCCGATGAACTTCAGTTCGCGGGTCTTGTGGAAGGCGACCTCGGCGAGCGAGGTCATGGTGTCCCAGCTGCAGTACCAGGCGCCGCGGGTCTCGTCGTTGAAGCGGTTTCCGCCTTTTCGCGTGTAGGTGAAGGCGGCGTTGATATGCGTGTTGCCATAGACCTGCAGGTCGTGCTTGCGGCGTTTCCAGGCGAGCTCGCGGCGGTCGAGATGCAGGTTCAGCCCGCGCTCGGCGGCGAGGCGGGCGCTGGTCATGCCCTCGATCTCGGCAAGGATCGCCAGTTCCTCGTCGCTATCCACCAGGCCGCGCAGGCTCGGCGGCTTGTGGTAGGTCGCCGGGATCAGCCGCACCAGGGCCCGGTCGCTGACCGGCGTGACGATCACGCGCCGCCCCGCAGGGCATCGAGGTAATTGCGGACGGCGAGGAATTGCGGCAACCCCTCGTCAATCAGCGTATCGATGGGCCGGGCGCCGCGAAACAGCGGTCCCTCGTTCGGTAGCGTCATCCACCTGGTGGCGATCGGATCGCTGAAATAGAGTTTCAGCGCCTTGTAGATGCCGATGACGGCGCTGAGGCGCAGCATCTGGTCCTTGGTCAGCCCGCCGGAGTAACCGGGTTTCCGGGCGCGTTTCCAGGTGCTTTCCGACATGTCGGCGAGTGCTGCCGCCTCGTTCACCGGCACGCCCCATTCGGCCACAACATTGCCGAACGCTTTCAGGGCAACCGCCGTCAGCTGTTCCGCCTGTTCTTTCCTTGCCGTGACCGCCATGCCGAAGCTCCTTTGCGTCGAGACCAAATGTAGTTCATTTGGTCTCAAAGTAAAGGTCAAATGGACTTTCCTTATTAACATTGCCGCGGCCTGTGGCTGTTGCTACCCCTTCTGCAAGGATTCCTCGCACGGATCGATCGAAATGCCCATTCCTCCAGAACTTCATGTCTTCGAGACGCCGCACTGGCTCGTCAATCACCGGACGAATTCCGCCTTTCCCGGCTATCTGATGATCGGCTCCAAGCGCTTTGCGGATGATCTCTTCGAGCTTGCGGACGAAGCGCTCCTGGAACTCGGGCCACTGATGGCGAAGGCTCAGAAGGTGCTGAGGCAGAACCTAAATGCGGAGCGGGTCTATATTGGACGATACGGACATTCGCCGGGCCATTCGATCCATTTCCACGTGATTCCCATCTACGCTTGGGTAGAGGCACTTTTCTGGCAGGACAAGCGATACAGGATGCTCAATACCTTCGCGGAAGGCCCGGGCGAGACCACGACCGACGGGGCGGAACTGACATTCTTCGTCTGGCGGGAACTCTGCGAACGATTAGTGCCGCCGCCGATTCAAGGGCCAGGCGTTGCAGAGGTCGTCGAGCGCTTGCGGGATGTTTTTCGGGCGGAACAACGGGAGTAACCGGGATCGCAGACGCAAAACCCGCGCCGAAGGCCACCGGCGCGTCACTGCGACATGGTCGAACGATGCGCCCAGCCCGTCATGCGCATCTCGATCCAGGCCATCAGCGCATACATGGCGATGCCTTCGACGGCGAGCATCAGGAGGCCGGCGAAAACCAGAGGCACGTTGAACTGGCTCTGGGCGGAGCTCATCATGTTGCCGAGGCCGTAGTTCGAAGCGACGGTTTCCGACACGACCGAACCCACGAAGGCGAGCGTGATCGCCACTTTCAGCGAGCCGAAGAAATAGGGCATGGAACGCGGGATGCCGACCTTCAGCATGATGTCGAGTTTCTTCGCGCCGAGCGCGCGCAGCACGTCCTCGGTTTCCGGCTCGATGGTGGCAAGGCCGGTCGCGACGTTGACGACGATCGGGAAGAAGGAGATCAGGAAGGCGGTGAGGATGGCAGGCACGGCCCCGATGCCGAACCAGATGACCAGGATCGGTACGAGCGCCACCTTGGGGATGGCGTTGAAGCCGATCATCAGCGGATAGAGCCCGGCATAGATCGCCTTCGACCAGCCGATGAAAAGGCCGATCGCCAGGCCCGCCACCACGGCGATCGCGAAGCCGACGGTGGTCGTATAGAGCGTCTGCAGCGAGTTCTTCCAGATCGGCGACCAGTATTGCACGATCGCCTGGAAGACGCGCGACGGCGCCGGCAGGATGGTGGGCGGTGTCTGCAGCACGATGACCAGTAGTTCCCAGGCGAGGAAAAGCCCGATCGTATAGAGCCAGGGGGCGAGTTTCACCCAGTTGATCCGCTGGGCAAGCGGTTTTCCGGGCGTCGCGGTGTTTTCGGTCAGCACACTCATGCGACAACCCTCGCGCTGGCGATTTCACCGTGCAGTTCATGCACCATGTCGTTGAAGGCCTTTTCGTACATGACTTCCAGATCGCGGGGACGTGCGAAGGGCACGGCATGTTCCTTCAGCACCTTGCCGGGACGGGCGCTCATCACGAAGATGCGGTCGGCCAGGAAAGTCGCCTCGCGCAGGTCGTGAGTGACGAGGATGATGGTGACGCCCTGCGCCGCATGCAGGTCGCGGATGACGCACCACAGCTCCTCGCGGGTGAACGCGTCGAGGGCGCCAAACGGTTCGTCGAGCATCAAGAGTTCGGGTTCGTGGATCAGCGCCCGGCAGAGATTGGCGCGCTGCTGCATGCCGCCGGACAGCTGCCAGGGGAATTTCGAGCCGAAACCCTTCAAGCCGACGGTTTCGAGCAGGTGTTCGGCCTTTTCGACATACTCCTTCTTGTTGGCGCGCAGGCGGTGGCGGTGTCTCTCGACGATTTCGAGCGGCAGGAGGATGTTGTCGAGCGTGGTGCGCCAGGGCAGCATGGTCGGGTTCTGGAAGGCCATGCCGACGATCGAAACCGGCTTGGTCACCTGCTTTTCGGCGACGACCACGACGCCGCTCTGCGGGATGTGCAGGCCGGTGACCAGTTTCATCAGTGTCGACTTGCCGCAGCCGGACGGGCCGACAACCGCCGCGAACTCGCCCTTGCCGACCTTCATGGTCAGGCCGGAGACGGCAAGCGTGCCGGCAGCACCGCCATAGCGCATGTCGACATTGTCGATGGAAACGAGGTGCGTCATTGGGTCTCCGTTGCTGGCGGCTTGCTTCCTCTTCTCCCCTCGGGGAGAAGGTGGCCCGAAGGGTCGGATGAGGGGGCGCCCGCCGCGGATTCGGCCTTTCGCTTATCGCTCAAGGCGTCGCTGCGCTCCTCCCCCTCATCTGCCCTATCGGGCATCTTCTCCCCGAGGGGAGAAGATAGATCCAATCAGGGCAGCAACCGCTGTTCCTTGGCCGGCAGGAAGCTGGCGTCGAAGACCTGGTCGGCCTTGACGTTGCCCTTGAGGCCCATGGAGACTTTCAGCGTGTCGATCGAGGCGGCAAGGCGGGCCGGATCGATGCCGCCAAAGCCGTTGGCGACGACGTAAGGGGTCTTGATGTTCATCGCGTTTGCCATTTTCAGGCGCTCGAGTTCGATATCCTTGTTGAGCGTCTCGTTGCGCTTCAAGACGGCGGCGACGCCTTCTTCCGGCTTGGCGACGGCATCGGCAAAGCCCTTGGCGAGCGCCTTCAGGACACCCTTGACGGCGGCCGGGTTCTTGGCCGCGAAATCGGTGTTGATGAGGATGGCGTTGCCATAAAGGTTGAGGCCGTTCTCGGCCATCAGGATGGTGGCGATGTCGTCATCCTTGATGCCCTGGGCCTTCAGATTGAGGATGACCGAGAAGGCGAAACCGAAGACCGCGTCGACCTTGCCCTGGGCGAGCATCGGCTCGCGGACCGGGAAGCCGATCGATTCGAGCGTGATCTTGGAATCGTCGATCTTGGCTACCTGCTTGAAAGCCTTCCACTGGGCGAAGGCGCCGTCCGGCGGCGGCGCGCCGAGCTTCTTGCCTTCCAGCGACTTCGGATCGGTGGTGATGCCGAGCGACTTGCGGCCGACGACCGCGAAGGTCGGGCGCTCGTAGATCATCATCGCGGCCTTGATCTTCTGGTTCGGGTCCTCGTCGAGGAACTTGATCAGCGAGTTGATATCGCCGAAACCCATCTGGTAGGCGCCGGTCGCAACGCGCGGGATCGCCTCCACCGAGCCGTTGCCGGTGTCGATCGTGACGTCGAGGCCCTCGGCCTTGAAGTAACCCTTGTCCTGCGCCAGCAGGAAGCCGGCGGCCGGGCCTTCGAACTTCCAGTCGAGCGTCAGCTTGACCGCGGTTTGCGCCAGCGCCGGGGCGGGAGCAGAGGAAAAGCCGGCGGCAAGCGCAAGGGCCGCGACGGCCGGGAGTTTTGAGAACAGTCTGCGCGAGATCATGAAAGGTCGTCCCCCTGGAGTTTTTTGTTCGGATAGGAAGCATCCAAGCGTTTATTATGCGGGCGCGCAAGTCGAAATTGCACATAAAACAATCATACTTTAGAATTGATCGTTATATGTGCGAACGCTATTTCAATGCGCAGAGTTCTGCCGATGTTTTTGGCAGAACCGCTTGAGAACTGCACGTCAGGCGGGAGCGCCAAAAATCCACTTCGATATGGTTCAGTGCGTTAGCGAAGCGGTGAGCCATGGTTCGCGGAACACGGGAATACGGCAGCGGGCACCGTGGAGGAGAAACGGGTTGCCGCAGCCAACGCCTGAAACCTCGTCCGGACGATACCGCAACCGAAATCCGGGCCATTGGATCCGGCTTGGGTGGTCCTCAAAAACGGCAATGGTTTCCGTGGCTTCCGATTGAGGTTGGGTTGTGGAACACGGCTCTTCCCTTCCCTCGCCCGGCAATTGTATAACCGCTCGACAGAACTCCTCACCCGCGAGCGTGCCGATGATCGAAATCCTCCTTCTGCTGCTGGTGATCCTGATGATGGGTCTCAATCGCAAGACCGCGACCCGAGTGGGTGCGCTCGAACAGGAGCTGGAGGCGATCAAGGCCGATCTGCTGGCGCGGCAACCGGTCTCCGCAGCAGCGCCGGGGGCACTTCCCGTGGCTGCAGCCGCTGCCGTCACCGAGGACGTGATCGAGGAACCGGTGCCCCAGGCCGAAGCAGTTCCGGCCGAAGCCTTGCCGGAAGAGACGATCGCGGCGAGCACAGCCGCCGAGGACGTTGCAACCGCGGAAGAAGCCCCTGCTCCCGCAATGACGGCAGCACCGCCGGCCGCCAAGCCGAAGACCAAGGAAAACCTCGAAAGTTATCTCGGTGCCCGCTGGCCGGTCTGGGTCGGCGGCGTGGCACTTGCCTTCGGCGGCATCTTCCTGGTGCGCGCTTCGATCGAGGCCGGGCTGCTCGGCCCGGGCGCACGCCTCGTGCTCGCCTGCCTGTTCGGCCTCGTCTTGATGGCCGGCGGCGAGATCGTACGGCGCCGGGCGATGCCGCAGGTGTCCGACCGGTTCAGCAATGCGATGATCCCCGGCGCGCTGACGGCGGCGGGTGCAGTAACGCTGCTCGGGGCAATCTATGCGGCCTACGGCGTCTATGAATTCATCGGCGCGACCCCGGCCTTCATCCTGCTGGCGCTCGTGTCGTTTGCCACCATCGCGCTGTCGCTGCTGCACGGGCAGGCGCTGGCCGGGCTCGGCCTGCTCGCCTCGCTGCTGACCCCCGGCCTCGTCGCCAGCGACGAACCGAACGCCAATGCACTGTTCCTCTTCCTCGGCCTCACCTGGGTTGCTGTCAATGCCGCCTCGCGCTTCCGTCAATGGACGATCGTGCCGATGCTCGCCAATATCGGCGTCGGGCTCTGGGTGGTCGCCTATGCGATCGGCGCGGACGAGTTCGATACGCTGCCGCCGGCGCTGACGCTGATCGTGATGATCGCCGGCACCGGCTTCTTCTGGCCGGGTGCAGTCTATGGCAGGGACCGGGTGGTCAAGGCCGGCTGGGGCGGAATGCTGGGACGCCAGCCGCTGACCATCACGCTGTCGGTGGCGTTCATGTCGGTACTGCCGTCGCTCGCGATGCTGGCGACCAACCCGGTGGGCGGCATCGATCCGTATTTCGCCGCCGCGGCAGTGATCGCCGCGCTCGCGGCACTCGGTGCCAGCCGCGTCTACACGGTCTGGCCGGCGATGATTGCCGCTGGCGGAGCGGTGCTGAGCCTCGCCATCGTGGCGATTTCGCTGCTCGATACCTATGTGCCGCAGCCGGTCGGCAACGAGCCGCTGCCGGTCATCACCTATACGACCGAAATCGCCGTCAGCCTGCTGCTCGGGGCGGTGTTCACGCTGCTCGGCTTTGCGTTTCTCAGGCGCTTCCGCAAGGCGGAGCCGGAATTCGCGATGGTCTGGAGCGTACTGATGTCGGGCGTGCCGGTGGCGCTGGCGACGATCAGCTTCCTCAATTTCGGCAATCTCGGGCGCGACTGGATCCACGGGCTCTACGGGGTCGGTCTCGGCCTCGTGCTGCTGGCCGGTGCCGAATGGCTGTTCCGCGACCGCGACGAGACGGATGGCCGCATAGACTGGGCGGCCAATCTGGTCGTTGCCGGCTCGTTTGCCGGTTTCACCCTGGCGCTGCATGCGCTGACCAACGGCATCGTCACCACCATTCTGGTTTCGGTGCTCGGCTTTGCCTATGTGCTCGGCATGCGGGCGCGGCCCTGGCCGGCGCTGCCCTGGATGATGGCGGCGGCGATCCTGATCGTCTTTGGCCGCATCGCCTGGGAACCGACGCTGATCGGCCAGAACAGTCTCGGCACCACGCCGTTCTTCAACGCGCTGCTACCGGGCTACGGCATTCCGACTCTGCTGGCGATCGTGACGGCCTATCTCTTGAAGGACTCTTCGGATTTCCGCATCCGCAATCTGATGCAGGCGCTCGCGTCGCTCGCCGCCCTGATGACGGTCGCGGTGCTGGTGCGCCACGCGATGAACGGCGGTGTGCTGGACGACCGGGTGCCGACGCTCGGCGAGCAGTCGATCTACACGCTGCTGACGGTCGGCTTCTCGGGTATCCTGATGACGCTCGACCTCAAGTCGCCGAGCCCTGTCTTCCGCTGGGGTTCGATGATCGCCGGTGTGCTCGCGACGATCAATGCGCTGTCGCTGCATGTGTTTGCGCTCAACCCCTATTTCAGCGGCGAAAACACCGGTTCATGGCCTTTCCTCAACCTGCTGCTGCTCGGTTATCTCCTGCCCGGCCTCGCCTATGCACTGGTCGCCTATTACGCCCGCGGGCGGCGGCCGATGCCTTACGTGATCATGCTGGCGCTCTCCGGCGCCGTGCTCGGTTTCCTGTGGGCAACGCTTTCGGTGCGCCGTTTCTGGCAGGGCGAGAACATCGCCGACTGGAAGGGATTCATGGCCGCCGAGACCTATACCTATTCGGTGGTCTGGCTGCTGATCGGCGTGTTGCTGCTGGCGATCGGCTCGAAGCTCGACGCCAAGAGCCTGCGGCTCGCTTCCGCCGCTCTCGTGCTGGTCGCGGTGGTGAAAGTGTTCCTGGTCGACATGTCGAACCTCGAAGGGATTCTTCGGGCGCTGTCGTTCATCGGGCTCGGCGCGGTGCTGATCGGGATCGGGCTTTTCTACCAGCGCATTCTGGTGAACAAGAGCGGTGAGCCCGCCGCCACCGATTCCCAGGAACCCGCTTCGTGACCGTTTCGCTTGTCGCCGCCTTTTCGCCTTTCGAGGCGCTTGCCGAAACCCTGATCCCGCATGCGACCGAGGGCGACGACGGCTCGCACGATATCGCCCATATCCTGCGCGTCTTCCGCAATGCGATGCGCATCCACGCCCAGGAAGGCGGCGACGGGCGGGTGCTGGCCGCCGCCGTGTTGCTGCACGATTGCGTGTCGGTCGAAAAGAACTCGCCGCTGCGGGCGCAGGCCTCGCGGCTGGCGGCCGAGAAGGCGTCCGCGATCCTTGCCGATCTCGGCTGGGAGAAGGCGGATATCGCGGCGGTCGCGCATGCGGTGATCGCGCACAGCTTTTCGGCCAATATTCCGCCCGAGACGCTGGAGGCGAAGATGCTGCAGGATGCCGACCGGCTGGATGCGATCGGCATGGTGGGCGCGGCGCGCTGCTTCTACATCGCCGGGCGGATGGGGTCAGGCCTCTATGACCCGGCCGATCCGCTCGCCAAAGATCGCCCGCTCGACGACAAGGCTTTTGCGATCGACCATTTCGAGGTGAAACTGTTCAAGCTCGCCGACGGCTTCCAGACGGCCGCGGGGCGGGCTTTTGCCACAGAGCGGCACGCGCGGCTGAAACAGGTCCTCGACCTCTTCATCGACGAGATCTGAAGGAGACCCCCGATGCGGATCAGCGAACTCAACTTCTATCCCCTGAAGAGCGGCCGCGGCATTGCGCTTGACGAAGCGGAGATCACGGCCGCAGGCATTCCCGGCGACCGGGAGATGATGGTCGTCGATCCGACGGGCATGTTCATCACCCAGCGGGAATTGCAGTCTCTCGCCAGGCTCGAGGTCTACCCGGAAACCGATGCCGTGCGCTTCGCGGTGGAAGGGCAAGGCGAGATCAACGTCGCTCGGCCGCCGGCCGACCGGCGCATGGAAACGGTGGTGTGGAAATCCAGCGTCAACGCTGCGCTTGCCGACGATGCGGCCAATGCGGTGCTGTCGGAATGGCTCGGCCGCGATATCCGGCTGGTGTTCTTCGACGAACAGGCCCGGCGCGTCGCAAGCCCCGAATGGGCGGGCGACAATTCGCCGATGACCTTTGCCGACGGCTACCAGGTGCTGGTGACCACGACGGGGTCGCTTGCCGCGCTCAATGCGGACATGGCGGCGAAGGGCGAAGGCGCGGTCGGCATGGAGCGGTTCCGGCCGAACATCGTGCTCGATCACGACGAACCTTGGGCGGAAGACGGCTGGACCGGCATTGAGATCGCCGGCATCCGCTTCGATTTCGTCAAGCCTTGCGCCCGCTGCATCATGACCACGCAGGACCAGCAGACCGGCTCGCGCGACGTGCCGGACCCCATCCCCGCCATGGGCCGCATCCGCATGTCCGCCGACCGGCGCGTGCCCGGCCCGCTGTTCGGCTGGAACGCCGTGCCGCGCGGCACCGGGCGGATCAAGATCGGCGATGAGGCGACGGTGGTTGCCGAGCGGGCGGAGGCCTGGGCGATCAAGCGGCGGGCTTGAGCGGTTCCCATCGATGATCGTCACCGACCGGCTCATCCTCAGGCGCCCAAAGCTTGCCGACGTCCCTGCCCTGTTCGAATTCCTCGGCGACCCGAACGCGATGCGGTTCACCCATGTGGACGGCTCACCGAGGGAATGCCGGCGGCGGGTGGCGGTGCACGAATGGCGGCGGCGCCGGGACGGTTACGCACCCTGGACGGTGGAGCTGAAGGAGAGTGGCCGGATCATCGGCTGGGGCGGGCTTTACGACGACCCCTTCGATCCGGGCTGGGGCGTCGAGCTCGGCTACTACTTTCACCCCGATAGCTGGGGCAAGGGATTTGGCCGCGAGCTGACGGCGGCAGCGATGCATGAAGCCGACGAGGTGCTGAAACTGCCGAAGGTCGGGGCCTTTGCCCGGCCGGAAAATGCCGCCTCACGGCGACTGCTCGAAAAGACGGGCTTTCAGGTGGTGCGTTACGTGCCCGAGATGGAACGCTATTATTTCGAGCGCCTGTCGCCGGAAAGTTGAAGGGCCGCCCGAGGCGGCCCCTCCCATCACTCGGCGGGATTGAGCGCCACGCCACTCGGCACTGCCTGCGGCTCCGGCCTGTTCAGCAAGCCATAACCCAGCAGCATCGTTGTGAAGGCCAGCCCGCCGCCGGCGACCGCGACCCAGAAGCCGTTGGAGGCGCCGTAGGCATCGATCGTCCAGCCGGCGAGCGAGGAGCCGGCGGCGAAGCCGATGCTCATGCCGGTCATCGCATAGGTGATGCCTTCCGTGACCTGCGACGAGGGAACGATGCGTTCGATCAGGGTCATGGCGGAAATGAAGGTCGGCGAGATCGCGGCACCGGCGAGGAAGATCACCGCCGTCAGGCCCCAGAGGCTGCCGACGAAAGGCATGGGCAGCGTGGTGACGGCGGCAACCAGGCTTGCGAAGAGCAGCCGGCGGGCGAGCGACGACTTGAACCTGATGGCGCCGAAGACGAGGCCGACCACGAAGGAACCGGCGGCATAGGCCGACAGGATGTAGGTGGCGGCGCCCTTGTTGCCCAGCGCTTCCGAGAAGGCGACCACCGAGACTTCCGCCGTGCCGAAGATAACGCCCATGCCGGCGCAGAGCACGACCAGGAACCACATGGCCAGCCGCCGCATGACCGAACCGCCGCCTTTTACGCGATGCGGATCGACCTTCGGTTCGGTCGATTTCTGGACGACGAACAGCGTCGTGCCGACCGCTAGGAAGGCTGCCGAGGCGAGCACGCCGGCTTCCGGGAAGAGCGCGACGCTAAGGCCGATGCCGAAGACCGGGCCGCAGATATAGACGAGCTCGTCGATGACAGATTCGAAGGCGAAGGCGGTGTGCAGTTCCGGCCGGTCGCGATAGATCTCCGACCAGCGGGCGCGCACCAGCGCCATCATGCTCGGCATCAGCCCGGCGACGAGTGCGAAGGCGAACAGCGTCCAGATCGGCCAGCGCATCCAGGCAGCAGTGGCAAGACCGATCAGAGCGAAAAAGGTGACGAACGTCGTCGGCAGCAGCACGGCCGACTGGCCCTTGGCATCCACCCAGCGCGACACCTGCGGGGAGATGAAGGCGTTGGCGAGGGCAAACGTGGCCGAGACCGCGCCGGCCAGCCAATATTCGCCATGCGTCTGGGAAAGCATAGCGACGAGGCCGATCGTCGTCATCGGCAGCGGCAGCCTCGCCACGAAAGCGGCGGCGGAAAAACCTTTCGTACCCGGCCTTGCGAATATCTCGCGATAGGGATTGGGCATAACCTGCTCCTTGGGTTATCTTGAATGAGAACTTACATACGCTGCGTATGTGAGCTAGATAAACGCATACATCCCGTATGTCAATTTGCATACGCAGCGTATGCGAATAATTCCGGAGTCCGCATGGCTGAGAAGATGGCCGACAAGATCGTCACCAAGATGACTTCCGACACGGCCCCAAGGAGCGCCGCCAGGCCGCGCAAGGAAATGATCGCCGAAACACGGGCGAAGCTGATCGCCGCCGCAAGGCATGCGTTTGCGCGCCAAGGTTATGCCGAAGCCTCGATGGACGATTTCACCGCCGGCGCCGGACTGACGCGCGGGGCGCTCTACCACCATTTCGGCGACAAGAAGGGCCTGCTGATGGCGGTGATCATGCAGATGGACGCGGAAATGTCCGACCGGCTCAGCGAGATTTCAGCCAGGGCGGAAAACCCCTGGCGCGGCTTCGTCGACGAATGCGTCGCCTATATCGAGATGTCGCTGGAGCCGGAAATCCAGAGGATCATGCTGCTCGACGGCCCGGCCGTGCTCGGCGATCCGTCGCAATGGCCGAACCAGAGCGCCTGCATCCGCGCCACCACCGCAAGCCTGCAGACCCTGATCGACCAGGGCACGATCCGCCCCATCGACGCCGAAGCCACCGCCCGCCTCGTCAACGGCGCCACCTTGAGTGCCGCACTTTGGATTGCCAGTGCGGAGGACCCGGAGGCGGTGTCGAAAAAGGCGGTGGAGGCGTTTCTGACGCTGGTTTCGGGGTTGTTGGTGGAGAGGTGAGGTGTGGGGCGGTGAGTCTGGTGTAGATCGAACAACTTCATGCTCCTTCAGACGGTCGCATGAGACCTGAATTTTGCCTCCGTCTTCGGCCCTTTGCTCTTCTCGCGCCGTACCTCAACTGAAGGCTTTGGGAACTGTGATGTGCACCAGAACCCACCGTTAGCGTGGTAATTTCGGTTTCTTCGATGGTAGCTGTAGTTACCAGTGACCGTCTTTGCCTCAAGGGTGATATCAGCGCCCGACTCGAACCATAATGTCTTTAGAGCTTGATTGGCTCAAAAACGCGGCTGCCAATGAATACGTAAGGTTCTAGATCAAATGCGGACTTTAATGCCTTGTCGTCGTATACGGTCACCTTGGGATTTTTGCTAAGCGCATGCGTCACAATACCGAGCCGCCAATTTTCGTCGGCGCGCGCGTTATTCTCGTTTCTTGTCAAGAAGAAGCGTTCCACCGAGGCGGAGGTACCCTTAACCTCGACGCAGTGAACTGTGCGCCCTTTTCTAAAGAGAATGTCAAACCCCATGTTGAGATGCGCTACTCGCTCGTGGGAGAAACCCTTATCCTCGTAATATCGCTTAATCGCCTCTTCAGCCGCCATTTCGACTGCGCGGCGATGCTCTGCGGTTCCAAAGCCTGTTAGGGGGTCTCCCTCGTCGAGCTCGGGATTTGGTGCATTCGCGTCGGACGGATTATGTACCGCAATGTTCTTTAGCGAGTTCCGTCTCTCCTCAATCATTTCGAGAACCTGGTTCTTATTTGCTGTAGCGGCGACACCCGGCCCGTCTAGGAAGGAGTACTTACCCATACGCACCGAAGGGTGCGAAAAGGGGTTTGTCCGTTCCTCAGGAGGGATGAAAAACGCAGACTTACTGGTGATACAATAGGTCCAATCATAGGCTGAACCCGTCTCCGGTGCCTCAGCAAAGAAACTCTTTGGTGGCTTGTACCAACCACCCCAAAGGGTCGCATTCTCATACCAGCCAACAATGTGTACGCCATTGTATTTGGGGTTCTTAGCGAGGCAAATAACGGTCCACCCCTCGTTGTCGGCGTTTGACGGGGCATGGTCTCCTGCCTGCGGCGGAACGTAACAATAATAAACCCCGTCCGGGGAGGGCTTAAAATTGAAAGCCTCATGCCCCGGAGCCTTGTTATCTTTACCTCGGTTCTCCTTGAGCCAACGGAAGTTTCCGCCAATCAAGCCGCCACGATAGTATTCCGACCATCCGAACTTGACCCAAAGTATCTTCATTTCGCCCGAATGCTCCTGCTCACAGAATCACCACCCCTGCCGCGATCTTGCGGGTATTCCTGTGCGATCACAACTGCAGCGCTCGGGCGAGATCGTATTGTTGATGTGCAGCCAAAGCCTCGGAACACAATGGAATGGCCGCGCTTGGCGCTAAGCGGCCACCACGCCCCCACTCCCCCGCCTCACGCATGGCAGCTATTCGCAAAAGCAGGTTGTCCGGGCCCTTGCCGAACGGTCACAACGGGGTCATCACCATACGCTGCCTGATCCTCATGCGCCGGCCGGGTTTTCGGGCGGTTTCCCGAAAGAGACTGCCTTCATGACCCCTCGGTCCACCGGCCTCCTCTGCGCCATCGCGGCGGTGACGATCTTTTCGATGCAGGACGGGATTTCCAAACATCTGGGCACCGCCTATCCGCCGATCTTCATCACCATGATCCGCTACTGGGCGTTCGCGGGCTTCGCATTTGCGCTGGCGGGCCGGTCTTCGGGCGGGGTGAAGGCGGCGGCGAAGGCCAACCGGCTGTGGCTGCAGATCGCCCGCGGGGCGCTGCTTGCGGTGCAGATCGTCATCTCGATCTTCTCCTTCTCGCGCGTCGGGCTTGCGGCCAGTCACACGATCTTTGCGGCGACGCCGCTGGTGGTCGCTTGTCTTTCGGTGCCGTTGCTCGGCGAAAAGGTCGGCTGGCGGCGGTGGACGGCGATCGGCGTCGGCTTCATCGGCATCCTTCTGATCATCAATCCGCTGCACGCCACCTTCGACACCAAGATCGCCATCCCGATGGTCGCGACGCTGATGTTTGCGCTCTATTCGGTGATGACCCGGCTTGCCAGCCGCACCGACACGTCCGACACCGCCTTCTTCTATACCGGCGTCGTGGGTGCCGTGACGATCACCCTCGTCGGCCCGTTCTACTGGACGCATATCACGCTTGGCGACTGGCTGTGGATGCTGGTGCTGTGCATCACCGGAATGAGCGGGCATTACCTTTTGATCCGCGCCTTCGACCTGCTCGATGCGGTGGTCGTGCAGCCGATGTCCTATATCCAGTCGGTGCTGGTCTGCCTGATCGGCGTCTTCGTGTTCGGCGAGGTGATGACCGCCAACATGATCCTCGGCTCGGCGATCGTCATCGGCGCCGGCATTTTTACCATCTGGCGGGAGGCTCGGCTCGGCCGCGCGAGCCCACCGGCAATCGATCCGCCGGGGACGCCATAAGGGGGCGTGGAGGTCCAGGGGATATTTTGCTCCGATCCTGATTCGATACGGCTCCTGCCGTGCCCTCCCGATACCCCCCTCTGTCCTGCCGGACATCTCCCCCTCAAGGGGGGAGATTGACTCGTGGCGCCGCCCCTCCCCTGTCTCAGCTATCTTCCTTGCTGCAAATGATGCGGCAAATGTTGCGGGAAGGTCGTGCCACATCCGATCTCCCCCCTTGAGGGGGAGATGTCCGGCAGGACAGAGGGGGGTGCAGCACCCGGAACCACAGTTATGCGGGCAGTTCCCGAGCGTGTCCCCATCAATCCCGGTGATGGATTGATTGAGGAAAAGTTGTTTTAAGAACAGCGGCGCACGCGATATGGTTTGCCCTTGTTTTCGAGGAGGAATCGCATGCCCATGTCTGCATCGCCATCCGCGCGGAGGCCGGCTTCGCTGCCCTGGCTGATCATTGTCGCCGGAGCCTTGATCGCCATGCTGACCTTCGGGCCGCGATCGGCCATGGGCTTCTTCCAGCTGCCGATGCTCCACGACACCGGCTGGGACCGGTCCACCTTCGGGCTGGCGATGGCGATCCAGAACCTTGCCTGGGGCCTCGGCCAGCCATTCTTCGGGGCGCTTGCCGACAAATACGGCACCGGCCGCGTCCTCACCATGTCCGGGGTGCTTTATGCCGCCGGCCTCATCGTCATGGCCAATGCCAATGCGCCGGTCTGGCTGCATATCGGCGGGGGCGTGCTGATCGGCCTGGCGATCGGCGCCGGCTCCTTCAGCGTCATCCTTTCGGCCTTTGCCCGCAACGTGACGCCGGAGCAGCGCTCGATGGCGTTCGGCATCGGCACGGCCGCCGGCTCGGCCGGCATGTTCCTGTTTGCGCCGCTGAGCCAAGCGCTGATCAGCAATTTCGGCTGGTCCGACAGCCTGGTCTATATGTCGGTCATGATGCTGATCGTGCCGCTGCTTGCCTTTCCGCTGCGCGGCAATGCAAGTTCGGGAAGCCAGTCGCACAGCCAGTTCCAGCAATCGGTGGGTGCGGCCCTGAAGGAAGCCTTCGGCCATCAGAGCTACCTGCTGCTCACCTCCGGTTTCTTCGTCTGCGGCTTCCAGGTCGCCTTCATCACTGCACATTTCCCGGCCTATCTCGGGGATATCGGCATCGATGCGCGGTTTGCGGTGATCGCCATGGCGCTGATCGGCTTCTTCAACATCATCGGCTCGCTCGGCGCGGGCTTTATCGGCCAGCGCTATTCGAAGCCCTATTTCCTCGCCTATATCTATATCGCCCGGTCGATTGCGGTGACGGCTTTCCTGCTTCTGCCGCAGACGCCGGTCTCGGTGATCGTGTTCGCGATCGTCATGGGGCTGCTCTGGCTTTCCACCGTGCCGCCGACCAACGGGCTCGTCGCCATCATGTTCGGCACGCGCCATCTCGGGCTGCTCGGCGGCATCGTCTTCCTGTCGCACCAGGTGGGCTCGTTCCTCGGGGTTTGGATGGGCGGTTATCTCTACGACCGGTTCGGCTCCTACGATCCGGTCTGGTGGCTCGGCGTGGCGCTCGGCATCTTTGCCGCGGTCGTGCACTGGCCGATCCAGGAAAAGCCGGTCGACCGCGGCGTGCTGCAGCCACAGCCGGCGAAATAGACGCCCGGCGGGCAGGTCAGCCGAGCACCGGCACCCACGGGTGCCGGTGCTGGTCGTAGACCTCCTGGGACGGTGCCGGAAAACCGGGATCGGCAAACGAACCGATACCGACCGCGATCACATCGGGCTTGCGCTGCGGCTCCCAGAACACCGTCGAGCCGCAATCCGGGCAGAAATGCAGGTTGACGGCAAAGCCGCTGTCGCTCAGGCGGGCATAGGTCTTGCTCTCCCCCTCGATGCGCACCTGAGCGCGATCGAAGAAGGCGGCGATACCATAGGTGCTGCCGGTCCGTTTCTGGCATTCGAGGCAATGGCAGAGCGACACTTTTGCCGGCTCGCCCTGGCAGATGGCCTGCAGCTTACCGCAGGCGCAGGTGGCTATCCGTTCCATTGCTCCTCCTTCAACCGGGCTCCTCTTTCAGCCGGCCCAGCGTTCAGCATCCTTCGAAAGTGCCTTCAGCGCCGCCTGGACAAAACCGTCGCGGGCGGCGTTTTCCGTAAGCCCGCGCGGTTCGTAGACATGGCGGTGCAGGAAATAACCGGTGAGCCTGAAAGCTTCCGCCATGCTGTCGCGGTCAGCGGCCGAGGCGACGCCTTCGCTCAGGAACCCCGGCAGCGCCAGCATGCGGTCGGCATAGGGCGCGCCGGCATCGCGGGAGACGGCACGGCCGGTTTTCGGCGAGACGTAGACGAGGTCCTGCCGCCCGCCGGTCGCCGCGCATTCGGTGAGGTCGAGGCCGAAACCGAGGTCGTTCAGCACCGCGAGCTCGAACCGCACGAAAAGCTCGCCGGCATCGGAGGGGTCGTCGAAGGCATCGAGGATGATGTCCAGCGCATCGAAGAGATGCGGATGCGGATCGCGCTCGGGAAGCAGGCGCAGCAGCGCGCCCATGGCCTGGACGCCGTAGACGGCAGTCGCCGTTTCCATCAGCTTTGCGGCGCGCAGCCTGACGGGCTCCAGCTTGAACTCGCCGAGATGTTCGTCGAGTCTGGCGCGCCAGACGGCCTCGACCCGATTGCCGGCCTGCAGCACAGGCTGCATCGACCGCGAACGGCCGGAGCGGACGAGGCCGAGATGCCGGCCGCGGTCACGGGTCATCAGCTCGGCGATGACGCTCGTCTCGCCGTGGCGCTTGACGCCTATGATGATCGCTTCGTCCTGCCACTGCATGTATCTGTTCAAGCTCCTTCCGAGCCGATTCAACAATAGAGCATAAGTCATTCGGACTGAATCGGTTTCTGCTTTTGCCGGTCCGCGGCAAAGATGCAGGTTCCCATGGGCTTGCCTGGAACAAATCGGCCTCCATTTGGATTCCTGTGCGAAAATTCGCGCCGCCACTATGACCCCTGGGAGTCTTCATGAAATACGCCCTCTTCGCCGCCGCCCTTCTGGCCGCCTCGCCTGCCGCCCTTCTCCTCGCCTCGCCGGCCGCCGCGCAATCGCCGCAGCTCGAACAGGCCTGCATCGCGGTCGCCAAAAACTTCCTGCTGGTGCCGTCGATCAAGACGGGCGTCGTCCAGTCCTTCCCCGAACTGGACCCGCCGGGCGCGCGGCTGACCTATTCCACCCGCGAGGACGCCAAGCCGACCGATTTCACCAATGACATCGAATGCGAGTTCGACAAGCCGGCCCCGCCCTTCCGGCTGCAGCGCTTCTGCATTTCCGACACCTGCTACGGCCCCAACGAGCAGGACCAGGATAACCGCCGCCGGTACCTGGAGGTCAAGGCGCTGATGGACCGGCAGAAGTGAGACGGGGAGCCTATTTGCCGAGCACGTTGAGCGCAGACGTCAGATAGCGCGCGGCAAGCATCTGGCGGCGTTTGGTGGCAAGCCCGAGAGCGGCACGGCAATGGGTCTCCAGCGGATCGGTCGCGGCAACCGCCGCGGCCGCGGACTGGACGGTGACGGTGCCGGTGTAGATATACGGAACACCCTCGGCATCGCGCAGGCACCGGCCGTTCGCCGCGACGTCGATCCGGCGGCCGTCCGGATGGGTGACGCGGTAGCTTTCCTGGTATGCGCAGCCTGTGACGATCGCATCGTGGATCGCCCTTGCGACCCGTTGCCTGTCGCCCTCGTTGATGTAGCGGATGACCCTCTCGATCGGGGCGCCGGCAGCCAGCTCCTGATCCGAAACGCCGAATATGTCGGCGATCACCTGATCGCCATACACCTTGTTTTCAGGCACGACCCAGCTGTAGAAGCCGACAGAATTCACATCATCCAAGCCTGTGTCTTCCTTTCCGAACCCGACGTCCGACATTCATGACTCTCCGTGCCATCTTGCCGATAAATTGGATCTTCGGCTCTACGTTAGCAAGTCCTTATGATTATGGATAAAATTAGTTAACCGGAGATAATTCGTCCACAGGTAGCACTGAAAGCCCGGCCACCACCGGCATGTGGTGGCATGGGCGGATTCAAGCCGGGTTTTTTCAGGGTGTCGCGGCTCAGGACTTCGGAAATTCCAGTCCCATTTCGCGAAAACGTTCCGGATCGTCCCCCCAGTTCTCGCGGACCTTGACGAACAGGAAGAGGTGGACCGTCTGTTCGAGGATCTCGGAAAGTTCCTTGCGGGATGCGGTGGAGATCGCCTTGATGGCATCGCCGTTCTTGCCGAGCGCGATCTTCTTCTGGCTGTCGCGCTCCACGTAGATCACCTGTTCGATGCGCACCGAACCGTCCTTGCGCTCCTCCCACTTCTCCGTCTCGACGTGGCTCGCGTAGGGAAGTTCCTGATGGAGGCGCAGGAAGAGTTTTTCGCGGGTGATTTCGGCGGCGAGCTGGCGCATCGGCAGGTCGGAGATCTGGTCCTCCGGATAATACCAGGGACCTTCCGGCAGCTTGTCGGCCAGATAATCCATCAGGTCATCGCAGCCGGAACCGGTGGTCGCCGACACCATGAAGGTGCGCTCGAACGGCACGGCCTCGTTGGCCGTGGCGGTGAGCTTCAGCAGATCCTCGTGGCGCACGCGGTCGATCTTGTTCAAGACCAGGATCTTCGGCTGATGCACTTCCTTCAGGCCTTCGAGGATCGCCTCGGCATCACCGCGGATACCGCGTTCGCTGTCGATCAGGAGCAGGATCAGGTCGGCATCCTTGGCGCCGCCCCAGGCGGACGTCACCATCGCGCGGTCGAGCCGGCGGCGCGGCTTGAAGATACCGGGCGTATCCATGAAGACGATCTGGGCGTTGTTGTGGATGGCGATGCCGCGCACGATGGCGCGCGTCGTCTGCACCTTGTGGCTGACGATCGAGACCTTGGCGCCGACGAGCCGGTTGAGCAGCGTCGATTTGCCGGCATTGGTCGGGCCGATCAGCGCCACGAAACCGGAATGGGTCGGGCCGGCATTGTTCGGGCCGGCTTCGTTCTCGTCACCGGTGATGTTGTCGTTTTCGGTCATAGTGTCCAATTCATTGTTCGGCAGAGGGTTTCTGCCATACGCCTTCGCGTTCGAGCATCTTGGTGGCGGCCACCTGTTCGGCGGCGCGCTTGGAACGGTCCTCACCGGTCTCCGGCGCTACGCCCGTGACCTCGACGGTCACCGTAAACCGCGGATCATGATCCGGGCCGGAGCGTTCGTCCACCCGGTAGGCGGGGGTCAGGCCGAATTTCGCATGCGCCCATTCCTGCAGCTCGGTCTTTGCATCGCGCCGCGCGCCATCGGCGCGGGTGGCACGGCCCTCCCAGTAGCGCAGAATGAAGCCGCGGGCAGCTTCGAGCCCGCCATCGAGATAGAGCGCGGCGATCAGGCTTTCCACCACGTCGGCACGCACGTTCATCATCCGCTTGCCGGTCAGCTTCTTGACGTCGGCGCCGGTGCGGATGAAGCGGTGCAGCTCCAGTTCGTCGGCCACGATGGCGCAGCTATCGGCGCTGACAAGCTGGTTCAACCGAACCGAAAGCTCGCCTTCGGCGGCGGTGCGGAACGTCTTGAACAGCAGCTCTGCGACGCAGAGTCCGAGCACGCGGTCGCCCAGAAATTCCAGCCGTTCGTAATTGGCGCTCTTGGCCGATCCGGTGCTCGCATGGGTGAGCGCCCGGTCAAGCCATTGCTTGTCGGCGAATTCATGACCGATGGCTTTTTCAAGCTGGCCGCGTTCCTCCGCCGAAAGCGTCTTTGACTTCATCACCGAACGACCTTGAAAATCCGATCCCAGCGCATGTTGGTCGGCCATTTCCAGATCTCGCGGAACGAGGTGTCGTTGCCGAGCGAGAAGAAGATGACGCTGGCGCGACCGACCAGGTTTTCGGCGGGCACGTAACCGACGTCGAAACGGCTGTCGAGCGAGTTGTCGCGGTTGTCGCCCATGAAGAAGTAATGGCCGGCCGGAACGACGAATTCCTGGGTATTGTCACCGCGCGAAACCGGCGAATGGTCGAGCGTGTCATAGGTGACGCCGTTATCGAGCGTTTCGCGGAAGACCGGCACGTCGGTGCCGGGGTCGAGGCTGTAATCGGAGGTGAAGGTGCCGTCGCCCTGCTTGGGGACCGGCTTGCCGTTGACCAGCAGCACACCGTTGGTGACCTGGACGCGGTCGCCCGGCAGGCCGATCAGGCGCTTGATATAGTCGATATCCGGATGGCTCGGCAGGCGGAAGACGATGACATCGCCGCGCTTCGGCTCCTTGAATTCCAGGATACGGCCGGAAAACAGGTCAGGCGAGAACGGCAGGGAGTATTTCGAATAACCGTAGGCGAACTTGTTGACGAAGATATAGTCGCCGACGAGCAGGGTCGGCATCATCGAGCCGGACGGGATGGTGAAGGGCTGGAAGAGCACCGTGCGGATCACCATCGCCAGCAGCAGAGCCTGGATGATGACCTTGATGTTTTCCCACAGACTGTTCTGCGACTTCGTCTCGGCTTTATCGGACACGTTTGACGTCTTTCTGTTCGGCTCGGCTGTTGCCAGCGGTTTTGCGTTCTCTAAACCCTTCGCAAAGCGGCGGCAATGGTCGATTAGGCCGCGAGGCGGGCTTCGATCACCACAAACGCCTGCGCATAAGGGTATTCGTCGGTGATGGTGATGTGAATAACCGCTTCGTGGCCGGCCGGCATCATGCTTGAAAGATGCTCCGCAGCCCCGCCCGTCAGCACCATGGTCGGCCGTCCGCCGGGCAGGTTGACGACGCCCATGTCCTTCCAGAACACGCCGTGGGCGATGCCGGTGCCGAGCGCCTTGGAACAGGCCTCCTTGGCGGCGAACCGCTTGGCATAGGAGGCGGCGCGGTTCTGGCGGCGGTCGGATTTCGCCCGCTCGATCTCGGTGAAACAGCGATGGGTGAAACGCTCGCCGAACCGTTCAATGGATTTCTCCACGCGTCTTATATCGATGAGGTCACTGCCCATGCCGATGATCATGACATCTTCCTTGCGGCGCCCGGCCGGTTCTCGTCAGTCTTTATACTGACTTGAGGGCTCCGGCCCGCGCCGTCAAGCGTTCCAGGCGCCGGTTGCGGAAACTGCGCACGCCGAGATAGGTGACTGCGTAAAATACCAGGCCGCAGAGGATACCCGGCGGCAGGGAGCCGATCAGCATCGGCTCGAGGATCGGCCGCCAGAGCTGCGAGAAATCGAGATGGTGGAAAAGCCGGCCGAGATCGAGATTGTCGTGGCCTGAGGCCTGATTGCCGAGCATCGTCTCGCCGATCTTCCAGGTGAGCGGCCAGATGATCGGACAGGTGATGGGATTGGCAAACGTGGTACCGAGCGCAGCCGCGATCATGCTGCCGCCGAAGAGATAGGCGAGCGGGATGGCAAACAGGATGTGGAGGCCGAGGAAGGGCGTCCAGGCGCTGACCACGCCGATCGCAAGACCTGCCGCGACTGCATGCGGGGAGCCGCCGATGCGCATGACCTTCAGGCGATAATAATCGAGGACGCGGCGGAAGCCCTTGGGAGGCAGGACGGCCCGGCGCAGTCTTTCACGAAAAGCAAGCGGTGTACGGCGGCGAAACGGCATGGGTGCGCATCTGGTTCGGCAGCGGGATCTTCATCCGACGGCTGCGGGAATCTTCGATCAAACAGGCTTTAGCCCAAGCCGAAGATGATGGCGAAAATTGGCCCGTCTCGCTGGAGATAAGGTTTTCGCGGAGGTGATCGGGTCTTCGGCCGCATCGACGCGGCACGGGAAGACATGCATCTGCCGCGCGGCGATTTTCCGCGCGAACGGGTGACTGATCGGAGCGTATCGCTTAGAAGGACGACTTGCGGAACATGCCGCGGTCGACCTGGCGCATGCGGTATTCGAGGTCGATCCGGTCGTTGGCTTCGTTCAGGTAAGCGACTTCGCGGTCCTGGGTTGTTGGGACGCGGAAAGCGCGGGCGAACTTGCGTACTGTGTCAAACATGATTGTTTCTTTCTCTCTTATGTTGCGATGCACAATATAAGACGAGGCATCGGGTTTTACCAACGCCGCAACCGCTGGTCAGCCCTGCGTAGGAAGCATGGCGGGTTAACGATGATGCGCAGAAAATGGGCGGGCAAGTCGAGGTCGCCAGGCGTGAGGCTTCATCATCTAGCGTGAATCGAGAAAGCTCTATCGGCGTATTGGTGTCTTTCCGAGCCCCCTTTTCCTTGGCTAAATCAACCCTCGGACTCGTCGGACATGATGGGCGGCGGACATCAGGGAGGGTGCCATGGATGATCAGAAGGTTTCGGTGAAGGAGATTCGTCAAAACGAGAACCGCTTCCTGAGCTCCGACATCTTTGAATCAGGGCACTATGTCTTCCCCCGCCGCAACGGAGAAGGCGTCCTGAGGGAAGAGGCGCGCGACATTCCGGTCTATCATCGCTGCGACGTGCTGGTCGTTGGTGGGGGACCATCCGGAACCGCGGCAGCGCTCGCCGCTGCGCGAACCGGGGCGGACGTCGTGGTGCTGGAGCGCTACAATCATCTCGGCGGCCTTTCCACGGGCGGCGTGGTGATCTGGATCGACCGGATGACCGACTGGGAAGGACGGCAGGTCATTCGCGGATTTGCCGAGGAGGTTCTCGGCCGTCTTCCGCCCGAGGCCGTCGCGGGGCCGGACAGGAGCCTCTGGGGGCAGCGGGATGCGGATCTCGCAAAATACTGGCGGCTGCGCACCTCCGCCTTCCACGGCATCGTCACCTGGGCGCCGACCATCGATCCCGAGCGGCTGAAACTGATCTCGCAGGAAATGCTGATAGAGGCCGGCGTGCGGATCGTCTTCCATTCCTGGGCGGCGACGCCGGTGGTCGAGGACGGCGCGGTAAAGGGGGTCATCTTCGAAAGCAAGGAAGGCCGCCAGGGGCTGATGGCCAAGGTCGTGGTCGACTGCACCGGCGACGGCGACGTTTTTGCGCGCGCGGGCGCAAATTTCGAGGCCGATATCGAGGAAGGCGACGTGCACCACTCGATGAATACCGGCTTCATGCTGGGCGGCGTCGACATGGCCACATGGCTCGCCTTCCGATCCGAGCAGGAGCAGGCATTTACGGAATTCAACGCGCTGGGGCGCGACCAGCTCGGGTTCTTCCAGACGCCATACGTTTCCTGGCGCAACGACATCGCGCTGTTCCTCGGCCCCCGGCAATCGGGCCTTTCGGCGCTCAACGTCGACGACATGACGGAAGTCGAAATCCGCTCGCACCGGTTCATGCAGTCGCATTGCGAATTCTTCCGCAGCCATGCGCCGGGGTTCAAGGACGCCTACATGCTGCTCAGCGCGCCGCAGCTGGGCGTCCGGCATACGCGGCGCCTGGCGGGTGTCGGACGGATCGAGCGCGGCCAGTGGGGAAGCGGCGCGGTGCAGCCAGACGAAGTCGGCGTCAGCCCTTCGGTGTCGCCAAAATTTCCGGTTCTTTCGGTGCCCTACGGAGCGCTCGTGCCGGCAAGGCTGGACGGACTGCTCGCTGCCGGACGGCACATCTCCTGCGATGCGAACAGCCACGGCTTCATGCGCGAGATTCCGCAGTGCTGGCTGACGGGGCAGGCTGCGGGTGCCGCGGCAGGAATTGCGGCCAATCGCGGCGTGGCGCCGCGGAATGTGGATATCGCGGAGCTGCAGGCGACGCTGCGGGCTCAGGGGGCGTTTGTGCGGGATGCGAGCGAGGCGGTTCAGGTGGCGAGCCAAGCGGAGACGGTGTCCGGCTGATTGTTAGGTAAGCGGCGGGCTCCCTTCTCCCCCCTTGCGGGGGAGATGTCGCCAGAGGCGACAGAGGGGGGTGGTGCCGCATATTCCATGGGTCGTTGAGTTCGCTGAGCTACCCCCCTCTGTCAGCTCTGCTGACATCTCCCCCGCAAGGGGGGAGAAGGGGCTTGCCGCGCCCCTCAGTCATACACCCGCTTGACGTTCGCGACGCAATCCAAGTCTTTCATCTGGCTCAACAGTTGGTTCAGCTGGCGCAGGTCCCAGACCTCCACCTCCATGGTGATCTCGGAAAAATCGGCAGCGCGGTTGCTGCCCATGGTCAGCGTTCTGATGTTGATGTCGAGATGGGCGATCGTCTGGGTGACGGTCGCGAGCGTGCCGGGTTCGTTCAGCGTATTAACCTCGATGCGGGCGAGGAAGCGGGACTTGTTGGCCTCGTCGAGATCCCAGCGCACGTCGATCCAGCGTTCCGGCTGGTCGTCGAACCGCTGCAGGGCGGACGCCTGGATCGGGTAGATGGTGATGCCCTTGTCCTTGTCCATGATGCCGACGATGCGGTCGCCCGGCACCGCGCCGCTCGGCGCGAACCTGACCTGCATGTTGCCGGTAAGTCCGCGGATCGGCAGCGGATCGGGGCCGGCCTCGAGCTCTTCCGGCGAGACGCGCCGCTGGTTCGGCAACTTGAAGATCATGCCCGAGGCGCTGCGCATGTTGAACCAGCCGTCGTCGGCGGCCGGCTTCACGGTGACGCGCTCGTCCTTGTAATCGGGGAAGACGGCGCGCAGCACATCGAGCGAGGAAAGCTCACCACGCCCGACGGCGGCGATCGCATCCTCGACATCCTTGTGCGCCAGACGGGGCAGCGCGGGCTTGAGCGTATCGCGGGCAAAGACCTTGCCGGCGCGCTCGAAGGTGCGCTCCAGGATGCGGTGGCCGAGGCCTGCATATTGCTTGCGGATCGCCATGCGGGTGGCGCGGCGGATCGCCGAACGCGCCTTGCCCGTCACGACGATCTCTTCCCAGGCGGCGGGCGGCACCTGCACGCCGGAGCGGATGATCTCTACCTCGTCGCCGTTGTTCAGCCTCGTGACCAGCGGCATGATGCGGCCGTTGATCTTGGCGCCGACCGTGGTGTTGCCGATATTGGTGTGGACCGCGTAGGCGAAATCGATCGGGGTCGCCCCGCGCGGCAGGGCGATCAGCTTGCCCTTGGGGGTGAAACAGAAGACCTGGTCCTGGAACAGTTCGAGCTTGGTATGCTCCAGGAACTCTTCCGGATTGTCGCCTTCGGCCAGTGACTCGATCGTGTGCCGCAGCCAGGAATAGGCGTTGGATTCCTTCGGCAGCAACTCCCCGCCCCTGCCGTCCTTGTAGAGCGCATGCGCGGCGATCCCGTATTCGGCGATCTCCTGCATCAGCTGGGTGCGAATCTGCAGCTCGATGCGCTGGCGCGAGGGGCCGACGATAGTGGTGTGGATGGAGCGATAGTCGTTCTGCTTCGGGTTCGAGATATAGTCCTTGAAGCGGCCGGGCACGACGCGCCAGCGGGTGTGGACGATGCCGAGCGCCCGGTAACAGGACGGGATATCGCCGACGATGATGCGGAAACCGTAGACGTCCGAAAGCTGCTCGAAGGACAGCGACTTCGACTGCATCTTGCGGAACACCGAATAGGGTTTCTTCTGGCGGCCCTTGACGAAGGCGTCCTTGAGGCCGTTGGCGATCAGCAACTCACGCAGCTCGTCCTCGATCTTCTTGATCAGGCCCTCGTTACGGGCTTCGAGATCGGCGAGCCTCTGGGTGACCGTCTCGTAGGCCTCCGGGTTCATGTAACGGAACGAAAGCTCCTCCAGCTCGTCGCGCATGTCCTGCATGCCCATGCGGCCGGCAAGCGGCGCATAGATATCCATGGTCTCTTCGGAGATGCGCGCCTTCTGCTCGGCCTTCATGTGCTCGAGCGTGCGCATGTTGTGCAGGCGGTCGGCGAGCTTAACGAGGAGGACGCGCACGTCGTCGGAAATGGCGAGCAGCAGCTTGCGCAGGTTCTCGGCCTGCTTGGCTTTCTTCGACACGAGGTCGAGGCGTTTCAGCTTGGTGAGCCCCTCGACCAGCCGGCCGATGTCCTCGCCGAACAGTTCGTCGATCTCGGCGCGGGTGGCGGTGGTATCCTCGATCGTGTCGTGCAGCAGGGCGACCGCGATGGTCGACTCGTCGAGATGCATGTCGGTGAGGATGGCGGCGACTTCGAGCGGGTGGGAAATGTAAGGGTCGCCGCTGGCGCGCTTCTGCTGGCCATGCTTCTGCATGGCGTAGACATAGGCCTTGTTGAGCAGAGCTTCGTTGGCTTCGGGCTTGTATTTCTGGACCCGCTCCACGAGCTCGTATTGCCGCATCATCCTGAAAAATGTCCTCGATACCGCTTCAGTGCCCGTGAATGGGCACCGGACGAAAAGAAAATGGCGCGCCAACCAGGAAGGTTGGCGCAGCCATCATAAAACATTCAAGCAGATTAGGGCGAGAGAATGAACGAAAACTTGCTAAGCGAATGTTTCGCTTAGTAATCGTCACTCTTTTCCGGCGGTACGAGACCTTCGATACCGGCAAGCAGCTCCTCTTCCGACATCTGGTCGAAGGTGACGGTTTCCGGAGCGTCGTCGTCCTCGTCGCGATCGGAGGCGACGGAAACGCCGCCGGCAGCGATCAGCGATGCCGGATCGGGCTCGGGCTCGTCCACTTCGACATGCTTCTGCAGCGAATGGATGAGGTCTTCCTTGAGGTCGTCCGGCGAGAGCGTCTCGTCGGCGATTTCGCGCAGCGCCACGACCGGGTTCTTGTCATTGTCGCGGTCGATGGTGATCGAAGCGCCCTGCGAGATCTGGCGGGCGCGATGGCTCGCGAGCAGGACCAGTTCGAACCGGTTGTCGACTTTGTCAATGCAATCTTCTACTGTGACACGGGCCATTGCCTGTCCTTTGATCAGTGATTTTCGGAATTGATACGCCCGATACAGGCATTGCGCGGCAAATTCAAGTTTTTCCTGATAATTGACTTTTGACAAGTCAGATCGCCTCTTCTGGGGGCGCCGGCGAAATTCAACCCCAAGCTGCTTGGATTATTGAGAATCGTGCCATAAATGACAGTTATATGAATAGTTCGTAATGTAGTGGATTATTCCGGAGATTTGGTTCGGCTTATATTGACCAGGCCTCCACCTGCAAAGCAGGTTCATAAGAAAAGGGGATGGAGACCATATGTTTGACCCAAGGGAGAAGATTGCTCTCTTTATAGACGGCGCAAATCTTTACGCTGCTTCGAAAAGCCTCGGCTTCGACATCGATTACCGGAAATTGCTCAAGGCCTTTCAGAAACGCGGTTATCTTCTTCGCGCCTATTACTATACGGCCCTGATCGAGGACCAGGAATATTCTTCGATCCGCCCGCTGATCGACTGGCTCGACTACAACGGGTACAAGGTCGTCACCAAGCCGGCCAAGGAATTCACGGACTCGATGGGCCGCCGCAAGATCAAGGGCAATATGGACATCGAACTTGCTATCGATGCCATGGAACAGTCCGAGACCGTCGACCATCTTGTGCTGTTTTCCGGCGACGGCGACTTCACCACGCTGGTCGAGGCGCTGCAGCGCAAGGGCCGCAAGGTTTCCGTGGTTTCGACCATGGCAACCCAGCCGCCGATGATCGCCGATGACCTGCGCCGCCAGGCCGATCATTTCATCGATCTCGTATCGCTGAAGGCCGAAGTCGGCCGCGACCCGTCCGAACGCCCGGCCCGTCCGGCGGAATCGGCTGAGGCCGCCGATCTCTGATCGAGGCGACACCTTGGATATCAAAAGGAAAATAGGCGCCCGTTTTTCGGCGGCGCCTTTTTTCGTTCTGGGCTAGAAAAGGTGCATGCTTTTCGAACGCCCTTCCGACGACACCCTTTACGATGCCCTGGTCGCCCGCGACGCCTCCTATGAAGGCTTTGCCTGGGCGGCGGTGAAGACGACCGGCATTTTCTGCCGCCTCACCTGCCCAGCCCGAAAGCCGAGGCGCGAGAATACCAGTTTCTTCGAGACGATCGCCGAATGCCTGGAGGCCGGTTTCCGGCCGTGCAACCGCTGCCGGCCGATGCTCAAGCTCGGCGAGACCGATCCGATGGTGACACGGTTGCTGACGGCGCTCGACGCCGAGCCCTTTCGCCGCTGGAGCGAGGAGGATGTCGTGTCGTTCGGTATCGATCCGTCGACCGCGCGGCGTGCCTTCAAGCGGCAGTTCGGCATGAGCTTCCTCGAAATTGCCAGGCTCAGGCGGATGGGCAAGGCGGCCGAGACGCTGAAGGAGGGTGCGAGCGTTCTCGATGCGCAGCTCGATGCCGGTTACGAATCCGGCAGCGGCTTTCGTAGCGCCGTGACGAAGCTGTTTGGCGCCGCGCCCGCCAGCCTGCGGAACAAGACCCTGCTGCGGGCGGACTGGGTCGAAACGCCGATCGGGCCGATGATGGCGATCGCCGACCAGCATTCACTGCACCTCCTCGAGTTCGCCGAACGTAAGGCGCTGCCGGCGGAGATCAGGAAACTTCAAAAGTTTACCGGCAGCGGCATCGTCATGGGACGGCATCCGCCGATCGACCAGATCGAGGCAGAGCTGAAGGCCTATTTCGCCGCCGAGGATCTGGGCTTCAAGACCCGGCTTGCCGGGCACGGATCGCCTTTCCAGCGCCAAGTCTGGGAGGCATTGCGGGCGATCCCGGCCGGGGTGTCCACGACTTATGGGGCGGTCGCGGCCGAGCTCAACCTCCCCTCCTCCACCCGCGCGGTGGCGGGCGCCAACGGCGCCAACCAGATCGCCATCGTCATCCCCTGCCATCGGCTGATCGGCGCCGATGGGAGCCTCACCGGTTATGGCGGCGGGCTGTGGCGCAAGCGCTGGCTGCTGGAGCACGAGCGGCGGATGGTGGTGCGGAAGGGTTAGGGCGTTCGCGGTATCGCGGATGCTTACCCCCCTCTGCCCTGCCGGGCATCTCCCCCTCAAGGGGGGAGATCGGGTGGAGCATGCTAACCGTTTCCTCTTTAAAGTCTCACCCTCGGCTGGAAAATTTGGGAGAATGACGGTCGCGCCGCTTGTGATCTCCCCCCTTGAGGGGGAGATGCCCGGCAGGGCAGAGGGGGGTGACGCCACCCACCAATCTTACGCCGATGCCGGGTCGGAGAACTCAAGCGCCGACTGCGACTGCCGCTTCGCCTTCCTGGCGCGAAAAATCGCCTCGACGATCAAGGCCAGCGGCAGACCGATGAAGAACGGGATGAAGAAATAGATCACCCGGAAGGCGACCAGCGAGCCGATCGAGGCCTGGTCGCCCATGACATGGCGGACGGTCGCCTCCAGTACGCCGAGACCGCCCGGCGCGTGGGTGATCAATATCGCCAGGTTGGCGAGTACGAAGGCGGTCGCGGCCTTGAGGTAACTGACATCCGCGGTGGCGGCCATGACCTCGCGCAGGCAGGCGGAGACGAGCGCGAAATTGATCGTGCCGATCACCACCTGGGCAATGGCGATCTTCAGGGTCGGCATTTCGAAGGTCCAGGCCCGGATCTTCAGCGGCGTTCGCACAAAGGCGGCAAGCGCCAGGTAACCGGCCGTTGCGGCAAGACAGGCAAAGCCGATCGAGATGACCACGGCATTGCTTAAACCCAGTACAGAAGCGGCATCTCCGGGATTGATGATCAAAACGATGCCCGACAGCACCGCCATGCCGATGCCGACAGTGACGCCCGACAGCAGCACGATCTTCGCCACATCTTCGGTGCTCATGCCCCAATGGGCATAATAGCGATAACGCAGTGCGCCGCTGCTTAGGCCCGAAAGCCCGACGCTCTGGCCGATCGAGAGCGCAATGAACGAGGCAAGCCCGATCTTCGGATAGGCGAGATCGTTTTTCACATAACGCACACCGGCCCAGTCGAAGCCCGAGAGGCAGACATAGGAACCGAAGGCGAAGAGGAGCGCCATCAGCAGATTGGCGGTCGGGATGGCCCGGAAGGACTCGACGATCTCGGACAGCGTGAAGTCGCGGAACGTATGGTAGAGCAGGTATCCGGCGGCACCGAAGCCGACCACCAGCATGACGTAAGTGAAGATTTTCTTTCGGGTCATTGGCCCCATAGCCCGCTCGCGCTCACAAGATCACACGCAACGGGCGGATGCGGATTTTGTTCCTAAAGCGGGACGCCGCCCATACAGGCGCGAGCCGATATGAAGCTCTTGGAGGAGACGGCCCTCACCTTCGTCATCCTCTGGCTCGACCCGAGGATCCAGTGACGCCGCATCTGCCGCGGCAAGGGCTTTTTTTTCTCGCGAAAGACTTACACGTGGCTGGATCCTCGGGTCGAGCCCGAGGATGACGGAATTTGTGGCACCGCATCGGTCCCCCACTGACTCCGGCGGGATCAGTGCGACTTCAGAAGCCGCGACTTCTGGCGGTTCCAGTCGCGTTCCTTCTCGGTCTCGCGCTTGTCGTGCAGCTTCTTGCCCTTGGCGAGCGCAAGTTCGAGCTTGGCGCGGCCCTTTTCGTTGAAATAGATCTTCAACGGCACCAGCGTCATGCCTTCGCGGTTGATGCCGGCGCGCAACCGGCCGATCTCGCGCTTGGAGAGCAGAAGCTTGCGGCGACGGCGCGGTTCGTGATTGAAGCGGTTGGCCTGCAGGTATTCCGGCAGATGCGAATTGATCAGCCAGATTTCGTTGCCCTCGTCCGAAGCATAGGATTCGGCGATGTTGGCCTTGCCTTCGCGCAAAGACTTGACCTCGGTCCCGGTCAGGACCAGGCCGGCTTCGTAGGTATCCATGATTTCATAGTTGAAGCGGGCCTTGCGGTTCTCCGCGACAATCTTGTTGACCGTGCGCTGGCTGCCTTTGGGGGCCATGGGTGTATTCCGTTCCGCCCTTTATCCGAAAACAAATCCCCGCCCATGGGCAATGAGCGGGGTTGGTTATCTATGTAATGCGGCGGATGCCGAAAGTGAAGCGGTGAGCGCGGATGCGTCTCAGTTCAGCAGGCCGGCATGGCGCAGCGCCGCGTCGATCGCCGCTTCGGTTGCCGGCTCCAGCGTCGAGACCAGCGGAGAGCGGACCGTGCGGTTCATGCCGCGGATCCTGTTGAGGCCGTATTTGGCGCCACAGAGGCCGGGTTCCAGGAAGATCGCCTTGTGCAGCGGCATCAGGCGGTCCTGGTATTCGAGCGCCTTGGCATAATCGCCGGCAAGCGTGGCCGCCTGGAATTCCGCACAGAGGCGCGGCGCGACATTCGCCGTCACCGAGATGCAGCCGACGCCGCCATGGGCGTTGAAGCCGAGCGCTGTCGCATCCTCGCCCGAGAGCTGGACGAAATCCTTGCCGCAGGTGATGCGCTGTTCCGAGACGCGCTCGATCTTGCCGGTCGCATCCTTGACGCCGACGATGTTCCTATGCGCCTTGACGAGCGCGCCCATCGTTTCCGGCGACATGTCGATAACCGAGCGCGGCGGGATGTTATAGATGATGATCGGCAGCTTCGTCGCTTCCGCGATCGCCGAAAAATGCGCGATCAGGCCCTTCTGGGTCGGCTTGTTGTAATAGGGCGTGACCACGAGGATGGCATCGGCACCGGCCTTTTCCGCGTGCACGGCAAGCTCGACGGCTTCGCGCGTATTGTTGGAGCCGGCGCCGGCGATCACGGGTACCCGCTTTTTGGCCACTTCGACACACAGTTCCACGACGCGCCTGTGCTCGTCATGGCTCAGCGTCGGCGATTCACCGGTGGTGCCGACCGGCACCAGGCCGCTGCTGCCTTCGCCGATCTGCCAATCCACATGCGCGGCAAAGGCCTGTTCATCCACCGCACCATCGGTGGTGAACGGGGTAACCAGGGCGGGCATCGATCCCTTGAACATGCAAAACTCCCAATCGGCAGCGTTCATTCTGCTGCCGCAATCCATGACTATGAGAGCATTCAGGACATTTGGACGGGCCGCGACGCAGCCGATCTTTTCCCGAAAGCCTCTCAGGTCGCGCACCATAAAGCGACGGGAAAGCGACGACAAGCGCAAGTGCCAGGGATTTCATATGGAATCTCATATAAGAAACCGCGCATTTTCATAAACGTGGTAAGCTTTCGTTAACGTGGCTGGCGGCTAATAAGGGGACGACTATTTTCGCGAGTTACCGGATGTACAGGCCTGTTCTGATCCTCGCAGCACTGGGGCTCGGCGCTGCGAGCATGCATGCATTTGCCGCATCGCTGCCCGAAAGCATGGCCCCCCTTCCCTATATGAAGCCCGAGAACCCGGTCGCGATCACAATGCCTGCCGCCATGCCGGCGCCCGACGTGACCGGTACGATCCCGCGGACCGGTCCGCTGGTGGTTGCCCCCGAGCTGAAGGCCGGGCTCGACGCGCTTGCTGGCAACGATATCGCCGCAGCCCTTGCCGTCCGCAACAGTCTCTCCGAAGGCTCGCTCGACCGACATATCCTCACCTGGGCGATCGCTACATCCGGCGCGCCGGGCGTGCCGTCAGGCGAGATCGCCGCGGCCCAGACGGAGCTTAGAGGCTGGCCGGGCCTCAGGGGCCTGCGCGCCAATTCCGAACGGGCGCTTTACCGCGAAAACCCGCCGGCCTTGACCGTGCTTGCCGCCTTCGGCTCGACCCGACCGGAAACCACCGAGGGCACGCTCATCCTTGCCCGCGCACTCGTCGCATCGGCCAGACAAGTGGAGGCCACCCGGCCGCTGCGGCAGATCTGGTTCACCGAAACGCTCGACAAGCCGACCGAAGACAAGATCCTCGCTGAATTCTCAGGCCTGCTAACCCCCGCCGATCACAAGGCGCGGATGGATTTCCTGATGTACAAGGGGCGCGCGGCGCAGGCCAAGCGCTTCGGCGATCTCGGCAAGGCGCAATCGCTCTACAAGGCCTGGACCGCCGTCATCAGCAATGCCAAGAACGCCGAGGCGCTGCTGAACGGCGTCGACGGATCGCTCAAGGAAGATCCGGGTTATCTCTTCGCCCGCGTCGAATACCTGCGCCGGCAGGACAAATACCGGGATGCGGCGGACCTGCTTGAAAAGGCGCCTCGCGAGGCGGCCAAGCTGGTCAACACGGCGGAATGGTGGAACGAGCGGCGCATCGTGGCGCGCGGGCTTGCCGACCAGGGCGAATTCAAGCTCGCCTACCGGACCGCAGCCAATTATGTCGCGGCCTCCTCCACCGATATCGTCGATGCGGAATTCCACGCCGGCTGGTATGCGCTGCGGGCGATGCATGAGCCGGCGACTGCCGAGAAACATTTCCGCAAGATCCTGGAGACTTCGAACAAGCCGCTGTCCGCCTCCCGCGCCCTCTACTGGCTCGGCCGCGCCGCGGAAGACGGCGGCCCCGGCAGTGCCAAGGAGTTCTTCGCCAAGGCGGCGCATTTTTCGAGTACGTTCTACGGCCAGCTTGCCGCCGCCCGCCTCGACCTCAAGGCGCTCGACGTCACCTACCCCATGCCGAGCGGAACGGACCGACAGAATTTCGAAAGCCGCGAGGCTGTCCGGGCGATCGCCCGGCTCGAAGATGCCGGCCATGGCAAACGAGCGGCCGTGCTTTATCGCGCGCTGGCGGAAGAGATGACCAGTCCAGGCGAACTTGCAATCCTCGCGGCAAGGGCCGAATCGGAAGACAATCACGCCCTGTCGCTGCAGATCGGCAAGGCCGCCTTCAGCCGCGGCATCGATGTGGCAGCACTCGCCTTCCCGATCGGCGTCATCCCGGCCGGTGCCGATATCGCCGGCTCAGGCAAGGCGCTTGCCTATGCGATCGCGCGCCAGGAAAGCGCCTTCAACCCCGGCGCGGTTTCGCCCGCCAATGCCCGTGGCCTGTTGCAGATCCTGCCCGGCACCGCGCAGGGCGTCGCCAAGCGGCACGGGCTGACCTATGCGGCCGCGCGGCTGACCACGGATGCAGGTTACAACGCCACGCTCGGCGCCCACTATCTCGGCGAACAGATAGACACGTTCGGCGGCTCCTACATCCTCACCTTCATCGCCTACAATGCCGGCCCGAAACGCGTGCCCGAATGGATCACCCGTTACGGCGACCCGCGCGGCAAGTCCCTCGACGAGGTGGTCGACTGGATCGAGCGCATCCCCTTCCCCGAAACCCGCAACTACGTGCAGCGGGTGATGGAGAACTATCAGGTCTACAAGATCAGGCTCGGGCAAAAGGCGGATATCGAGGCGGATTTGAGGTTCGGGCGACAGTAGGCGGAGTTGCCGGTCACGGAGGCATATCGACTTACGTGAGCGGGCCTGATTCGTGCCCCTGCTTTGGTGAACATTGCCTCTTGAGGCCAGCGGGCGCCTTGGACGATTTGCGGAAAATTCGCGCGATCTCAACGTCTTGCGGCGAGAAGCCTGCCATGCGTCGGGGTAGATTGCGGCACGTGTCTGATCAAGCGATCATCACATCCGCCGCAGCCCGATTGCAGCGCTCTTCCACCATTGTGGCACCGGGATTCTCGCAGAAGCGAACAGGGTGCAAATGCACCTGTCACAACAACAAGCATTCGACAATCTTCGGCATAAAACGAAAAAGCCCGGCGCGATAGCCGGGCTCCTCCGATCTGATCCGTTTAACCGGATTAGAAGTCGCGCTGAAGGCGGACGATACCGGCCCAGTCATCAGTCGCATCAGAGTAATTAACAGCAACCTTGCTGGAGAGGCCGTCGGTGATCTTGTAGTTAACGGTCGCGCCAGCCCTCCAGAAGTCGTCGCCGTCGAATTCACCAGCAGCGTCAAGCGAGTTCCAGAAATACTGGAATTCCGGGATGACCTGCAGCTTGTCGGTGACGTCCCAGGCATAGGCGGCCGCGACAGTCCACTCTGCGGAGGCATAATAGGTGTTCGGGTCAGACGACCAGATGGCCGAGAGGTAGAATGTGCCCGGGCCGGCGGCGACAGAGCCGATACCACGGATAGAGCCTTCTTCGGCAGCATTGTCATAGGAACCGAGAAGTTCGATCTTCGCCGGGCCGAGGGCTGCCTGCAGAACAGCTTCGATACCGATGTTCTGGGCATCGCCAGCCGCGCCAATAGCGTTCGAGATCTCGTCGATCTGCAAGCCCGCGGTGAATGCGCTACCCGTGTAGGTGTAGGAAATCGCGGTCAGACGATTAGAACCGAGGTCATCGAGTTCGCCCGGAAGATCGTTGGCATCCCACCAGTTCAGATAGGTACCAGCCTTAAAGCCGCCGAGCGACAGGTAAACTTCGTCGAAATAGAAGGGATCGGTAACTGCCGATGTCGAATCCTGGGAAGCTTCAGCGTGGATCGCAATGAAACCGGTCAGTTCGCCGAGCTCGGTATCGCTCTTCGAGGTAACGGCAAGGCGACCACGTGTCCAAGCATCCCAGTCGCCTTCATTCACGTCGTTGGAATCATTACCGAAATCCACTTGGAAACGAATATAACCGCCGATCTTGAGGCAGGTTTCGGTACCCGGGATGTAGAAATAGCCGGTGCCAAAAGCGTCGCAAACGCGAACATATTCCATCGGCTCCGGCTCGGCTGCGACGATTGCGTCGGCGGCCTTGGCACCCGACACGCCGGCGAGCGCGGCAGCGGAAGCGATGAGAAGGCTCTTGATTTTCATAGATTGACCTCCAAGTCAGCAATAAAGGCAATACAACCTCAATTCAGGTAAATTACATCAATGCTGCGGCGGACAACAAGCGCATTCGCCGGCATGACGGCATCTCGTTGTGCAGTTGCGAAGGCATCGTTTCTTTTTTGCCACAAAACTTCCAAAGCCGCGTACCGCATACCTCTGGTTGTTTACGGAACGTTAGGGATTGTCAGCGGCTGGCCTCCATCTGGCGGTGCGCTGACGCGAATCAATAACGTAAACGCAAGAAGCCCGGCCAATGGCCGGGCTTCCAAACTCAAATCTGAAAAATCAGATCAGAAGGTGCGCTGCAGGCGGACGAAACCAACCCACGTATCATCAATGCCGTCGTGCTCATCCTGGTACTGTACCGAAACCTTGGTAGACAGACCCGAAACGATCGCGTAATCGACAGTCAGACCAGCGCGATAGAAATTGTCGCCTTCGAAGTCGCCAGCACCAGCCGCGCTGTTCCAGTAGTACTGGAAGCCAGGAGTCAGGGTCAGCTTGTCAGTTGCCTTGTAGGCGTACGACACAGCAGTCGTCCACTCAGACTCGGCGTAGTAGATCTGGCCAGCGCCAGTCTCGCCTTCGCCAGAAGACCAAACCACTGCACCCTGAAGCGTGCCCGGGCCGATAGCAGCGCTGCCGAGAAGGCGGATTGCACCGTCTTCAGCTTCGATGTCGTAGGAACCGAGAAGGTCGAGAGCTACCGGACCAAGCTTAGCCGAAACGATGGCTTCGACACCCAGGCCCTGAGCTTCGCCGGAAACACCAACCGCGTTGCTGCGGCTTACTTCATCAAGCTGAACACCAGCCGAGAAAGAAGAGCCGGTATAGGTGTAAGAGATCGAGGCCAGACGGTTGGAGCCGAGCGAATCGGTTTCACCGTTGATGCCCTTATCCCACCAGTTCAGGTAGGTACCAGCCTTGAAGCCGCCGAGCTGCAGGTAAACTTCGTCGAAGTAGAAGGGGTCGGTTACCGCAGAAAGGCTGTCCTGCGAAGCTTCGGCCTGGAAGGCGATGAAGCCGGTCAGGGTACCAAGTTCGGTATCGCTCTTGGAAACAACTTCCAGACGGCCACGGGTCCACGCATCCCAGTCGCCGCCGTTAGCCAAATTGGATGCGAGGCCAGCGGTGGTATCACCGAAATCAACCTGGAAACGGACATAACCGCCGATCTTGAGGCAGGTTTCAGTGCCCGGGATGTAGAAGTAGCCGGTGCCGAAAGCGTCGCAAACGCGAACGTATTCCATGGGCTCCGGTTCTGCAGCTACGATGGCGTCAGCTGCCTGAGCGCCGGATACTGCTGCGAGGGCAGCAGCGGAGCCGAGAAGAAGGCTCTTGATGTTCATTTTTGACCTCCAGTCAAAGTTTCGTATGGGTCTGGGTTCTTTTGGCTGAAGGACAGCGTTCCCTGCCCCATCCCCGTCGATTGCTAGAAGAAGGACGATCCACCGCCTCGCTTCCGGATTTGAAAATACAAGACGGGGAGGGTCATGCAATCTGGAACTTCAACCGGACGCCATTCCGGTACCCGCTTCCCAGAAGTCTGTTGCCGAAAGGACACAAAGCAAGGGACCGCCTTAGGTGGTATTTTACACTTTGTTAAGAAAGGGCTTATCGCGCAGTCACTTAGCGCGGCCGAAACGAGCCTGAAGGACTCGCGGGACAGGACAGGATTCGTGAGTGAGTCCATCGCGCCCGAAAGGCTGTGAAACCGATCAAAAGACAAATCGTATGCAGGATTGGCGGGAGTTTTCGGTCAGGAATGGCGGAGAAGATGGGATTCGAACCCACGATACCCTCTCGGGTATACTCCCTTAGCAGGGGAGCGCCTTCGACCACTCGGCCACCTCTCCGGTCGGGCCTGATTATTGGGAAACGATATCGATGGCAAGGTCTTTTATGGAAATGTCATGCGATTCCACCGGCAAGGACACACGAATCGCAACAACTGATTCCATTCTTCCCACTGGCGCGATTCTCAGTAGCCCGAACGCGGCTTGCCGGTCCCCGTGCCGCGGCCATAGCGGCTGGCCAAGGACTTGAGCGCGCCGGAAAACTCGGTGACGTCGGCGCCGACCGCCACGAAGCTCGCGCCGAGATCGAGATAGTGGCGATTCAAGGATTCGCTGAAGGTGAGGATGCCGGCCGCCTTGCCGGACTTCACGATCGTGCCGATCGCCTTCTCGATCACCTCCTGGACCTCCGGGGCCTCCATGCGCCCGAGATAGCCCATGTCGGCCGAAAGGTCGGCGGGGCCGATGAAGACGCCGTCAACACCATCCACGGCGGCAATGTTCTCCAGGTCGCGAATCGACGCCATGGTCTCAGTCTGGACGATCAGGCAGATCTCGTCGGCGGCGGTCTCGGCATAGTCGGGGATGGCATTGAAGCCGGAGGCGCGGGCGACGGCCGCGCCGACGCCGCGCACGCCGCGCGGGGGATAACGCACCGCGCGAACGAGTTCCTTCGCCTGCTCGGCCGAATCGACCATCGGCACAAGCAATGTGCGGGCGCCGATATCGAGCATCTGCTTGATGACCCAGGTCTCGCCGATCGGCGGGCGGACGACCACTTCAGAGGGCGAGGCGGACAGCGTCTGCAATTGCGCCAGAATGCTGCGGAGGTCGTTCGGCCCGTGCTCGCCGTCGATCACCAGCCAGTCGAAACCGGCATGGCCGGCGATCTCGGCGGTCAGCGCCTCGCCCATGTTCAGCCAGAGGCCGATCTGCGGCAGGCGGGCTTTCAGCGCCGCCTTGAAGTGATTCTTCGGAGACGGCATGGCGTTTCCCTTCAGACGAGGAGCTGTTTCAGGTCGGCGGTGGGATCGGCAAGGACGGCGCGGCTGGGTTCGATGCCGGTGTCGAGCAGCTTCTTGCCGCTGACATAGGCCTTGGCGTCGTTGATCGCGTCGACGGCGATGAACCGCCCCTCGCGGAAATACCAGATCGACAGGCTGCCTTCGCGGGCGCCCTTGCGCACCAGGATCTCGTCATAGCCGAGGTTGAAGCCAGCGATCTGCAGCTTCACGTCGTACTGGTCGGACCAGAACCAGGGTTTTGCGTCATAGGGCGCTGAGCCGCCGGCGAGGACGGCTGCCGCGGCCTCCGCCTGGTCGACGGCGTTCTGTACCGATTCGAGACGGATGCGCTTGCCCTTCCAGGGCAGCATGGCGCAGTCGCCCATGGCGAAGATCGAAGGATCGGAGGTGCGGACGAATTCATCGACGATGACGCCATTGCCGACTTCGAGGCCGCATTGCTGAGCCAGATCGTCGTTCGGCTTCACGCCGATACCGACGATGACGAAATCGACCTCGATCGTGCTGCCGTCGGAAAGCTCGGCCGCGCGCACATGATTCCCTTCCGGGCCGCTTCCTCCGATCAGGCGGTGCAAGCCGGTCTTTTCGCGGATGACCACGCCATGGCTGTCGTGGATGGCGCGCATCACGTCGGCGGTCTCTTTCGCCGCGACCCGCTGGAGGATGCGGTCGGCCATTTCGATCAGGGTCACTTCGAGGCCAAGATGGCGGGCGACGGCCGCCGCTTCGAGACCAATGTAACCGCCGCCTATAATAAGGAGCCGGCGGCCCGGCTTCATTTCGCCGGCGAGAAGGTCGGCGTCGCGCTTGTCGCGCACGGTGAAGACGCCGTCGAGATCGCCGCCGACGCTTGGCGGCAACGTGCGCGGCGTCGAGCCAGTGGTGAGCGCCAGGGTGTCGTATTCGATGACCGCGCCATCCTGCATGCGGACGGATTTTGCCTTGCGGTCGATCTCCTCGACATAGGTGGAGAGCAGAAGCTCGACGTCGTGTTCGGCAAACCAGCTTTCGGGCCGGAAGGTCAGCCGGTCGAATTCCATCTCCCCGAGCAGATATTTCTTGGAGAGCGGCGGGCGCTGGTAAGGGATCACGTCCTCCGAACCGATGATCGTGATCGGTCGCGCATCCTTCAAGGCCCGGAGTTTCGCAGCGAGCGCAAAACCCGCTTGGCCCGCACCTATTATCACCAACCTGCCCGTCACGTCTCACTCCCCACACTGATCATGGTTTTCGTTGAGATAGCACCATTAATCCGATCGAAAGGGGTATCCCCGCGACACCGCTCCGTCAACAACGCGACATCGGCGATTACACGCTTTGAGTTCGCAGCTGTCCCATACGGAAAGTAAAAACCGCCTCGCCAGCGATCAGATGCCGGATTTTTCGGCGATTTTCCGCCTATCCGATCACATTTTATCAATCCGTTTCAGAATGTGTCAGCGGACGAGGAATATAGTCACATCGTACGAATGAAACAGGAGGGTGTCATGCCCTTGAATATGGACCAGGACACCAGAAAAAACGGCCCGCGCGACCAGGCTTTCGAGAAGTTCACGATCGACCGCCCCGGCAAGGTCATCCTTGTCGGTCATCATCTCAGCACCAAAACGAGCTTCCGCTGCCTGATCCGCAGCATCTCGCTGTATGGTGCGGAAATCGAGGTCGGCCCGACCCTGCCGATGCCCAACAACTTCTTCCTCGAAATCCTCGGCATCCAAGACGACATTGGCTGCACGGTGATCCGCCGCGAGGAAGAGAAAGTGACCGTCGGCTTCAACATGCTGATCGATGCTGAATTCCTGCATCACGTGATCCGGCTGAGTTTCGAGACCAGCCACTGACCGGCAGGTCGTGGTGCGGCCGGCGGGCATTCTTCGCCCGCCGCCTCTGGCGGCCGTTCGTCAACCACGACAGAAACGGCACGGCCCAGAGCAGCCCGCGCCATTCGGCGCCCTCCAGGGGATCGGCAAGAGGATCGGTCATCGGATCCCGCCGCCCGCTCCGGCCTGTCTCCGCGTTCAATTGATCCCAAAGTTTCGCCCAGTTGAGAAGCATGGTGGTCACTCCATCTATAACGTGATGCCGTCGAGCTAGTGGTTTGCCGCGCAGGCTTGTAGACGCGCCGGCAAAAGCCGCTTTTCATCCATGAACGATGGGAAGATCACCGGTGAAACGATAGGGTGTCTCACATGACAGATGCGGGCTGGGACGATCTGAAACTGTTCCTGCATGTGGCGAGCGAAGGGGCCTTAAGCGCCGCCGCCACCCGCACCGGCATAAGCGCCCCGACCATCGGGCGGCGGATGCTGGCGCTTGAACGGACGACGGGCCGGACCCTTTTCGTGCGCAGCCAGCAAGGCTACCGGCTGGCACCGGACGGCGAGACGCTGCTCGAACATGTCCGCGCCATGCAGAAGACTGCCGACAGCATCGCCGACTGGAAGGCGCAGGCCTTCGCCATGCCGATCGTTTCGATCGGCACCGATGCCTGGCTTTCCGGTTTCGTCAGCGAACATACGTCCGAGATCAGGGGCAAGGAGGACCTGTTCCGGCTCTGCTGCAAGTCGCTGCACAAGGGCGTGGATTTCACCTATCGCGAGGCGGATGTGGGGATCGTCAACCGAAGGCCGGAATCCGGCAATGTGGCGATCCGCCGGTCGGTCGCCGTCGCACACTCTATATATAGAGCAAGTGGCCTTGCCGAACACGAGACCATGCCGTGGGTCTCGATCGGCACTGAAAGTTCCCATTCGCCGGCCGACAAATGGGTGTTTCAGCATCACGAGGCTCACATCCGCACCTGGACCAATTCACCGGAGCTTCTGCCGAAGCTGATCGTGGCCGGCAACGGGCGCGGCGTGCTGCCCTGCTTCATCGGCGATGAGCTCCCCGGCCTGGTGCGCGAGGGCGGGATCATCTCGGAGCTCACCTACACGATGTGGATCATCGCCAACGACGACGACCGGCATCGCCCGGAAGTGCGCCAGGTGATCGAAAGACTCGATGCGCTTTTCAAAGGGCAAGCGAAAAGATTCGCCGGTCACAAGGCGTAATCGCCTCAAGCAGGCTTGCGTGCCGGTGAATCGATCCTATTGTGTGCCGGTTTTAGCGAACCGGAACTCAATCCATGCCTGCATTCTCGCGCTTCACACCCCTGATCAGCGCCCTTCCCGCCAGCGTCCCCTTCGTCGGCCCCGAAGCCATCGAGCGCAATCGCGGCCTCATGGTGAAGGCGCGCATCGGGGCCAATGAAAACGGTTTCGGACCGGCGCCTTCCGTCATCGAGGCGATCGGTGCTGCGGCAACCAGCACCTGGAAATATGCGGATCCGGAAAATTTCGAGCTCAAGCAGGCGCTCGCGGCGCATCTGGGCTGTCAGGCCGACAATATTGCCGTCGGCGAAGGCATAGACAGCTTGCTCGGGCTGATCGTGCGGATGGTGATCGAGCCCGGCATGCCGGTCGTCACCTCCTTCGGCGCCTATCCGACCTTCAACTTCCATGTGGCGGGCCATGGCGGCCGGCTGGTGACGGTGCCTTATGTCGACGACCGCGAGCATCTCGACGGACTAATGGAAGCCGTCCGCCGCGAAAACGCACCGCTCGTCTATTTCGCCAATCCCGACAATCCGATGGGAAGCTGGTGGGATGCCGACAACATCGTCGCGTTTGCCAGGGCGCTGCCGGAAACCTGCCTGATGATTCTAGACGAGGCCTATTGCGAAACCGGACCGGCCGGCGCGACGCCTGATATCTCCGCCCTGATCGACCGGCCGAACATCATCCGCACCCGCACCTTCTCGAAGGCCTACGGCATGGCCGGCTCGCGGGTCGGTTATGCGATCTCGACGCCCGGCACGGCCGAGGCCTTCGACAAGATCCGCAATCATTTCGGCATGAACCGGATCGGCGTCGCCTCGGCACTCGCGGCGCTGAAAGACCAGGCCTATCTCGGCCAGGTGATCGGGCAGATCAAGGCCTCGCGGGAACGGATCGCCGCGATCGCGCAAAGCAACGGGCTGAAGCCTCTTGCCTCCGCCACCAATTTCGTGGCGATCGATTGCGGTCATGACGGCGCCTATGCGCGTTCGATCGTCGACGGACTGATGGAGCACGGGGTTTTCATCCGCATGCCGGGTGTCGCGCCGCTCAACCGCTGCATTCGCGTGAGCACGGGCCCGGAATCGGACATGGCGCTCTTCGAAGAAGCGCTGCCGAAGGTGCTGAAGGCTCTCTGAAGCAAAAGAAAACGACCGCGCCGGCCTTGTTCCTGCCGGTCGCGGTCTCGATGTCAGGCGTCGCCCCCGTCCGGATCCGACCGCCTTGTCTCCCGATCCCCTTTTGGGTGGATGTTTTTTAGACTGTTCTCCCGCCGGCCCTCTTGCGGGGCCGGTCAATTCGTCGACCACGGCGCTCCTTGGAGCTCAGTGCATGGTCATCCATTCGCGAGCGGCGCGCAGGGCCGCGGCCAACTGCATCTTGCTCATCGTCTGCGCCAGGTCGGCGCGCAGCTCGGCGGCGCGGTCGGAGCCCTTGATAGCGGCGATGTTGAGCCATTTATGAGCGGAAACGAGATCGACGTCGCAACCACGGCCGGTCGCATACATCAGACCCATTTCGCAGAAAGTGTCGGCGCGGGTCTCGCCACCCATGGTGGCCATTCCGGAATTGTTCATTTCAAAGCGTGCCATCGGTTTGATCCCTGTTAAAGCCTGTTGTTCGTCGTCTGCCCTGTTTTTTGCCCTTTCGGGCTCCGTCCGGATCACCGTCTTCAAGCGGCTGTTTCGATCCTTCCGGCCGGCGGTTTTTCCCGCTCGTTTGATGACTTCACTATGGGCCAAACCTTCCAAAAGACGCCTAAAAAGCATGATTAATTCAACGAAAACAAAGTTCAAACGCTTCGTAAACTTGAACTTTTGTTAAACATGGGATGCCTTGCATTTTAAGGAATTTGCGGAGATTTTTACGAAAAATTTAGAAAAGGATTTAAACTGAACGCTAACCACGAATCCGGGTCGCATCGATGAGCCTGTGGAAAACTTGGCCTCACCCGGTACCGGAATTCCGCCATTTCCAGCCAGTCCGATATTTACCTTTACGTGTGGGTAAGATAAATTTCGAGCCAAGTTCGCGCAGAGGGGTGCGAATTGGAGGAAACCGCGCCGCCATTGCTTCAGAAGGCCTGGCGGCGGAAGCAAGGAGGAAAACAATCATGATGCGCAGACTGATGCTTGTTGCCGCACTGGCACTTGCCGCGACTGGAGCCCAGGCCGCCGAGCCGATCGAAGGCAATTGGAAGACCGCCAGCGGCGAGACCGCCGTGATCGGCAAATGCGGCACCGCCTATTGCGTGACGCTGAAGACCGGCAAGCATTCGGGCAAGCAGATCGGCAAGCTCTCCGGCAAGGACGGCGAATATAGCGGCGAGATCACCGACCCGGCAGACGACAAGACCTATAGCGGTTCCGGTTCGGTCAGCGGCAATTCGCTCAAGATGAAGGGCTGCGTCCTTGCCATCCTTTGCAAGTCGCAGACCTGGACGCGCCTCTAGAGCGGAGCCTCCGATATTTCCCTATATAAGGAGTGCAGAGATGGTCGCGCCGGCAAGAGCGCGACCATTTGTCGTTTCGCGACGTCAAGAACTGCCTGAATCTTTTGCTGCGTCGCACCAAGAAAAGGCAATGTGATCACGGAAATGGCATCGGTTTTGACCGCAGAATTCCGCGGAATTTTCGATGTCACAGTTTTGTGAAAAGCTTGCATACCCCTTGCACACGATTTACGCCACACAAAAGCCATAAAAAGGCCTTGATTGGCCGGAATCTGCACGCAAATGGTGCAAATTCTTTCCAACCCGCACATCCATTTGTTTTTGTTTGTTTTTTATCTTACAAAACCGTAACTTAATCGGTTTATTTGTGGCACATCGCAAAAAATTAGCATGCTCAGCACTTTTTACGAGTATTTTTGAAGGTCGATTTCCGTTGTCAACGTTTCGTTGACAGCAGTCGTCGAAATGGGGGGCTTTCGGATCGAACCGATCGGTCCGATATCAGCATCGCAAACAGAAATTCACTCCGGTTCGAACCCAAGACCGAACCGAACATAACCCGAGGATAAAGACAATGACCAAGATCACTTCCGCAATCGCCGCTGCCCTCATCGCTTCGGCTTCCTTCGCTTCCGTCGCCCTCGCTGACGGCGACTACTATGAAGGCGCCTCCAAGGCTTCCGCTACCGTCGATCATGTTCAGACCGGCAGCATTGCCAAGGACCAGAACGCCAATCAGGTCCCGGCTCCGATCAGCCGCGGCGACTACTACGAAGGCGCAAACCGCCCGAACTAATCGCAGCTCATTCAAGACACCGAAACAATCTCCGCAGGCCAGGTCGCAAACTCAAAGCCGCGGAACACTCTGAAAGGACTACCCCAATGACCAAGATCACTTCCGCTATCGCCGCAGCCTTCATCGCTTCGGCTTCGTTCACCTCCGTCGCCCTCGCTGCCGAAGGCGAATATTATGACGGTGCCGTACGGTCCTCCGCTGGCCAGCAGGTTCCTGCCCAGCACCAGAAGGCCCAGGGTTCGCTCAGCTACGGCTACACGGGCTCGGTCTCCAACGCCCAGGGTTCGAACCAGTCGTTCGACGGCACGGTCACCCCGAACCGCGGCGACTATTACGAAGGCGCAGTTCGCCCGAACTAATCGCAGCTCATTCAAGACACCGAAACAATCTCCGCAGGCAAGGTCGCAAACCAAGTGCCGCGGGAACACTCTGAAGGGACTACCACAATGACCAGGATCACTTCCGCAATCGCCGCTGCCCTCATCGCTTCGGCTTCCTTCGCTTCCGTCGCCCTCGCTGACGGCGACTACTATGAAGGCGCCTCCAAGGCTTCCGCTACCGTCGATCATGTTCAGACCGGCAGCATTGCCAAGGACCAGAACGCCAATCAGGTCCCGGCTCCGATCAGCCGCGGCGACTACTACGACGGCGTAAACCGCCCGAACTAATCGCAGCTCATTCAAGACACCGAAACAATCTCCGCAGGCCAGGTCGCAAACCAAGTGCCGCGGGAACACTCTGAAGGGACTACCACAATGACCAGGATCACTTCCGCTATCGCCGCAGCCTTCATCGCTTCGGCTTCGTTCACCTCCGTCGCCCTCGCTGCCGAAGGCGAATACTTTGAAGGTGCCTCCAAGGCTTCCTCTACCGTAGACAACGTCCAGACCGGCAGCATTGCTCGGGATCAACAGACCGCCAACCAGGTCCCGACTTCCGTCGACGACGGCGATTACTACGCAGGCGCAAACCGCCCGAACTAATCGGGCGGCTTGCGAAAGCACGGTTCATCCGAACCACCCAAACAACCGTCTGCAGGCCAGGTCGCAAACTTTGGGCCGTGGACAACACTCTGAGGATTAAGACAATGAGCAAGATCGCTTCCACAATTGCAGCCACCTTGATCGCTTCCGCCTCGTTCGCCGGCGCTGCGATGGCTACCGGCGACTACTACGAAGGCGCTACGCCTCCGTCGGCCGGAATCCAGCATCCTGCCGGTTTCCAGAAGCAGGCCCAGCACCCCGGTGTCAGCTACGGTTATACCGGCTCGATCGCGCATGCCGCTGGCTCCAACAATCAGTCCAGCCAGTACTTCGACGGCACACCGAACCTCGGTCATGGCGACTATTATGAAGGCGCAAACCGCCCGAACTAACCGGCATGATAAGGATCGGCAATCGAACTCCGTTATCGACGGCGGCAGCCCGCATCCAGGACGATCCGATTGCTGAAACAGAAATACCAGCCGCGTGAGCGGCTGGTATTCGCAGTTCATTCAAGACACCAATCAGAAAGACGGGTCGCAATCGTCTTTCCGGTGTACGGTTAACCAGACTCTGAAACCGGTTAACCTCATCAACATTAAGTGAAGCCGTTTTGCGAATCAATCACAAGACTGCGTCTGCGCGAAATTTTCGACAACTTGGGCAGCGATCGGGCAGGACGGTTGAATTTCGATGCCGGGCCTGATGTTTGGATTTTTCCAAATTCGCGTTTCTTACCGGCAATCTTTGGAACGATCCCTGGCCCAGGCGATTTCTATGTTTGCGAGATGACGCGACGTCGTTTCGCACAATAGAACTGAAAAAGAACTGAAAAGGACAGGATATGAAAATCTCTCTGACCTCCACCATTGCCGCTGCCCTCATCGCTTCTGCGGGGTATGCGAGCACTGCCGCTGCCCAGAATTACGATATGACAGTTGCGCCGCAGCGCCAGGGTGATTCACCGAACCTCGACGATACTTCCGTCGATCGCATGTCCACCGGCAGCATCGTTGCTCCGATCACCCCATCGATAAACAATATTGGAGCCGATACGGACATCGACAATTCCCAGGATGATGGCGACTACTATAACGGCGTTTCCCGCCCCCAATAAGCAGTTGCTTCAAGACACCGCCGCCGCATCGGTCGCACGCCAGATGTGGCGGCATCGCTCAGGCCCTCAAACCTTTGCGAACAGGAGCCGGCCCCTCGGGGCCGGCTTTGTTTTTGCGTTGACATGGTCGACGCGGCAGGCATGAAGCCTCAAATTTTAATCATTCTGAACCTCAGATGAAGTTCTCTCTCAGCACACATTCAGCCCTGCGCCTTTATTCTGCCGTCATTGGCTTTGGGGAGAGAACCATGACCGTCCTTGCGCGTCGCCTGACAATCGTAATGCTGATCATGACCATTTTCGCATTCATCTTCAGCGCGCTGGTGGTTGCTCCGGCGCGCAACGATCTGCGCGTGCATCTCGGAACGGCGGTGCCCTGCTATCACCCCGCCACGCCGAACTGCGTCGCAGCACTTTGAAAAGTTCATGTGATCAATCGGTGGGAGTCTTTTCACGTCGTTTGATTGTTATTGAGTTCCCACTATAATAGCGCATGAACACACGAATCTTTTCCCTGACCCCGCTTTCCTTTATCAGCCCGAGCCCGGTTGAGCCGCGCGCCTTCGACAATCCGGTCGAGGCGGTCGATGCTCTGACCGAGCTCTACGAGCGCAACACGAAGTTCCTGATCGACGCGTTCGGGGCGCTTGCCGACGGCGCTGCCGTGACCGGCCGCTACCGCGCCTGCTACCCGCAGGTGAGCATGGAGACGACCTCCTTCGGTCACGCCGACACGCGCCTCTCCTACGGCCACGTGTCGTCGCCGGGCGTCTATACGACGACCATAACCCGGCCAAAACTGTTCCGGCATTACCTCAAGGAACAGCTCGGTCTGTTGATGCGCAATCACAGCGTTCCGGTAACGATCTCCGAATCGACGACGCCGATCCCGCTGCATTTTGCCTTCGGCGAAGGGGCGCATGTGGAAGCATCCGCGACCAGTTCGCTCGCCGACATTTCGCTGCGCGATCTGTTCGACACGCCGGATCTCAACAATACCGACGACCTGATCGCCAATGGCGAATACGACCAGGTGCCCGGCGAGCCGGCGCCGCTTGCACCGTTCACCGCGCAGCGCATCGACTATTCGCTCGCCCGTCTCAGCCACTATACGGCGACCAGCGCGGATCATTTCCAGAACTTCGTGCTGTTCACGAACTATCAGTTCTACATCGACGAATTCGCCGCCTGGGCGCGCGAGATGATGGCCAGGGGCGGCGATGGCTATACAGCTTTCGTGGAACCCGGCAACGCGGTGACGCTTGCCGGCAACGACAAGCCCGAAACGCCGGCCCTTGTCCGCATGCCGCAGATGCCGGCTTATCACCTGAAGAAGAAAGGCCATGCGGGCATTACGCTCGTCAATATCGGCGTCGGACCTTCGAACGCCAAGACGATCACCGACCATATCGCCGTGCTGCGCCCGCATGCCTGGCTGATGGTCGGCCATTGCGCCGGCCTGCGCAACAGCCAGCGGCTCGGCGACTACGTGCTGGCGCATGCCTATGTGCGCGAGGACCACGTGCTCGACGACGACCTGCCGGTGTGGATCCCGATCCCGGCGCTCGCCGAAGTGCAGCAGGCGCTGGAAAGCGCTGTCGAGGAAGTCACCGGCTACCAGGGTTTCGAACTGAAGCGGATCATGCGCACCGGGACGGTGGCGACGATCGACAACCGCAACTGGGAACTGCGCGACCAGCGCGGGCCGGTGAAGCGGCTCTCCCAGTCGCGCGCCATCGCGCTGGACATGGAATCGGCAACGATCGCCGCCAATGGTTTTCGCTTCCGCGTCCCCTATGGAACGCTGCTCTGCGTCTCCGACCGGCCGCTGCACGGCGAGCTGAAACTGCCGGGCATGGCGACGGCGTTCTACCGCACCCAGGTCAGCCAACACCTGCAGATCGGCATCCGCGCCGTGCAGAAGCTCGCGGCCATGCCGATCGAGACGCTGCACTCACGGAAGCTGAGAAGCTTCTACGAGACGGCGTTTCAGTAGAGCGCGGCAGGATCGAGCGTGGACTCTCCCGGCCTCAGGTCCGAATTTCGGAAAGCACCGCGGAAGACGAGAAGCGCCTTGCAATGTTTTTCCCAAAAGTAACAAACCTCTTTTCGAACCCGTAATAGGTCATCGCGGAGACAACCGTCGCGCACAGGCTGACCAGCAGGAACTTCAACGTCGGATTCTGCATCCAGACCCCGCCATACCGCGTCAGCAGATCCAACAGCGGCATGTGCGCCAGATATAGCCCGTAGCTGACGATACCCAGGAACTGGGCCAAACGGTTGCCGAAGACGAGAGTGAACATGCGGCTCTTGGCGGAGCCAAGCAACAAAAGCACTGCTGTAAGCAGAGACGTGAATACCAACTCGTCGAAAAATATCCTTGCAAACACGCGTGGCGCACACACATACGCCACGACCAGCGCCGCCGAGATCAGGAAAGCCAGATTCCCGATCGCATCCGAATGGCGGATATATGTCCGAGCACGGTAGACGGCGATGCCGAGCGCATAGCAAAGCGCATAGGGAAATGGGCTCCACTGAATGGCGAGTGGTGCGTTTGCTCCGATGGACGGAAATAGAACCGGCGCCCTTGCAGAAATCATGTGGGCGATCAGCGAGATAGCGATCAAGGCAGAAAGCTGTTTCGTGCTTCCAGACAATTTCAACATGAGTGGGACGGCCAGATACCAGAAAACCTCGATCGGGATCGACCATTCAACGCCTATAATTGTGCTGGCGATACGAAAATCGAGGAAGCTGAGGAAGGCCAGGTGCATGGCGACATTGTAGGTATCGACCGGCGCGGAAAACTGTTGTTGCCAGTAGAGCGAGGTGGTCCCGAGCAAGATCGATGAACCCAGCCAAAAGTAATAAAGGGGCGCGATTCTCCAGAGCCGCTTGCTCAGATAGCTTCGGTAACTACTCGATGCCTCGTAAGACAACGCGACACTGAAACCCGAAATGACGAAGAAGACGAAGACACCTGCTGCGCCAAAATTGGCGAAGTTTTTTCCAATTTCACCCAATTCCCTAAAGCCGGCGCCGCCGGTGTGAATCATGATGACTGCAAGAGCGGCGAAGGCCCGCATTCCGGTAATAAAACTCGTATCGCCGTATACTTTAGTAAACATAAACATACTCTCCAAATACACGCTTTTCGTGCCGAAAGCTTATGGAGAATACAACCCTCTATTTTTAGGGGCTTTAGGGCTGATATTTTTTTGCTTTAGAAAAGTTGCCGTGAAGCAAAAGCTTCTGGACCGAAAGATACATTTCGGCCCGACTCAACCCCGCTTCGCCATCAGCAATGACAGCGCCGTCCCCGCCAGCGAGGAGACGATCACCAGGAGATGCGTATTGACGGCCGCCTGGCCGAGTTCCTCCAGCGGCAACCCGGCCGTGCCGGCGCCGAACGCGATGGCGCCGGCGGTGATGCCGGCGGGATAGGTGCCGACGCCGGCGGGGGCGTGGACCGGCAGGACGGAGGAGAGCTCGCCGCCGAGCGCGCCGCCGAAGCTTGCGGCGATCGAGAGGTCACCCAAAAGGCCGAGAACCCAGGCAAGCACGGCGATCTTGGTGAACCAGTTGATCAGCGTCGCACCCCAGGCGCGGGCGAAGGCCTTTGCATCGAGCGGCAGGCCGGCTTCGACCTCGTCGAGCAATTTTTTCGCCTTGTTCGGCAGGGCCTTGGCCGCAAGACGGAAGGCGTGTTTGCGCAGCGCAAAGGCAATAGCCGGCAGGATGAGGAAGGCGAGCCAGAGCGCCCAGGCCCAGGGTTTTCCCGTCTGCAGCGCCAGCCCCGTGCCAGCGGCAGCGAGCAGCGCGTGCAGGTCGAAGAGCCGCATGACCAACAGCGCCGCGGTACCGCGGGCGACACCGAGGCCGAATTCGCGCTTCATCAACAGCGGAAAGCTTGCCTCGCCGGTGCGGAAGGGCAGCATGATATTCAACAGGTTATGGACCTGGACGAGCCTCAGCAGCGTGCCGAAACGGCCACCTGTCTCGGCCGGGAAATAGTCGTAGATGCGCCAAGTGCGCAGGACATAGGTGCCGAGCAGCAGTGCCAGCGCGATCGCGGCCGAACCCCAGCCGGCATCGCTCCACAGCGACACGACGCTCTGCCAGCCCCAGACCCCTTGGATGAAGGCGGCATAGACGAGGATGATCGCCACCGTTCCAAGCGTCATTGCGTGGCGAATTATCCACGCCCGGCGACTGGCAACCGGAGAATTCTTCATATAGTAGGGTGCCCCATGTGATATTTCGGGTTTTGCCGCCATCAGGGCGCGCCGTTTCAAGCCCGTGGTTTAGGAGAAACGCAAGGTGCGTACAACAGCAGAGTCGGTGACCAGCCGCATCGAGACGGCCGAGCCGATCGAACTGTCCCTCGTCGTGCCCCTCTTCAACGAAGAAGAAAGCGTGCGCCCGCTGATCGAGCGGATCTGCGCGGCGATGGACGGTTACGCCACGACCTGGGAACTCATTCTGGTCGATGACGGCAGCACCGATGCGACGATCGCCAATGCCCGCGAGGCGCTCAACCGGCCGGGCCTCGACCTCAAGATCGTTGCGCTGCAGCGCAATTTCGGCCAGACGGCCGCCATGCAGGCCGGCATCAACCAGGCGGAAGGCCGGTTGATCGCCACGCTCGACGGCGACCTGCAGAACGACCCCAAGGATATTCCCGGCATGGTCGCCGAGCTGGAACGGCGCGAGCTGGACCTTCTCGTCGGCTGGCGCAAGAACCGCCAGGACGGGTTGCTGCTGCGCAAGATCCCCTCCTTCATCGCCAACCGGCTGATCGGCCGCATCACCGGCGTGCGCCTGCACGACTATGGCTGTTCCCTGAAGATCTATCGCGGCACGGTCATCAGGCAGGTGCAGCTGATGGGCGAGATGCACCGCTTCATCCCGGCCTGGGTGGCTGGCGTGGTGCCGAGCTCGCGGATCGGCGAAATGCCGGTGACCCACCATGCGCGCCAGCACGGGGTTTCGAAATACGGCATTTCCCGCACCTTCCGGGTGATCCTCGACCTGCTGTCGGTGATGTTCTTCATGCGCTTCAAGGCGCGGCCGGGCCATTTCTTCGGTTCGCTCGGCCTCGGGCTCGGGGCGCTGTCGGCGATCATCCTCTTCTACCTGTTCATCGACAAGTTCGTGATGGGCAACGACATCGGCACGCGACCGCTGTTCCTCATCGGCGTCATGCTGTTCCTGTCGGCGGTGCAGATGATCACCACCGGCATCCTCGCCGAAATGATTGCCCGCACCTATTATCGCGACGACAACTCGCTCAGCTACATCGTCAGGGAAGTCTATGAGGGCGATGCGGCGCATCAGTGACGCGCTCGCCCGCCGTCCCGACCTGATCCTTTGGCTGATCGCGGCCTATTATGTGCTGGCGATCATCCTTCGGGTGCTGCGGTCGGAGGCGCTCGAAAGCGACGAGGCGGAACAGCTCTACCAGTCGCAGTTCTTCCTGATGGGCTACGGCCGACAGCCGCCGTTCTATAATTGGCTGCAATATGGCGTCGTGCACTTGACCGGCCCGTCGGTTTTCGCACTCTCGCTGGTCAAGAACCTGCTGCTTTTCCTTACTTGCGCGCTCTATGGGCTCGCGGCGCGGGTCTTGTTGAAGGACCAGAGGCTGGTGGCCATTGCCATGATCGGCGTGATCGCCATGCCGGCGGTCAGCGTCATGGCGCAGCGGGACCTGACGCATGCCCTCGCCACGCTGTTTGCCGTCTCGCTATTCTTCTACGGTTTCCTCAGGACGCTGACGCGGCCGAGCCTCTGGACCTATCTGCTGACCGGTATCGCGGTGGGCTTCGGGCTGATCGCCAAGTACAATTTCGTCATCGTGCCGGTCGCGGCGATCCTCGCCATCCTGCCGGAACCGGAGATGCGCAAGCGCATTCTCGACTGGCGGCTGATCCCGGCGCTTGCCGTCACAGCAGTGATCTGCCTGCCGCACGGGCTCTGGGTGCTCGGGAATTTGAGCGAAGCGACGGCCGGGACGATCAAGGCGATGCGGGAGGATGCCTCCGGCAACCCCCTTCTCGACCGGCTTTCCGGCATCGGCACGCTCTTCGTCGCGATATTGACGGGCGGGCTGCCGGTGCTCGCCTTTTTCCTGATTGCCTTCCGGCGGTCGCTGGTGGATGCGTGGAGGGCGACGAACCAGTGGACGCGGGTGATCGGCCGGACGCTGGTCATCTGCCTGATCGCCGTCGGGCTGATCGGGCTCGGTTTTGGGGCCACAACGATCAGCGAAAAATGGCTGTCGCCCTTCCTGGTTCTGCTGCCGCTCTATCTTTGCCTCAAGTTGGAAGCCGCCAATACGGAGACAAGCCGCAGCATTCCGCGGCTGCTGTTTCCGGTGGCCGTCCTGGCGCTCGGCTTCGTCGTCTATATCGCGCTCGGCAATGTCATCGGCCCGCTATTCGGAAACTACACCAAGGAAAACCTGCCGTCCGGGCCATTCATCGAGCAGGTCGTAGCCGAACATGCCGGCGCAAGGCCGGGTTATGTGATCGCCGCCGATCCCTATCTTGCCGCCAGCGCCCGGCTGGAGCTGCCGCAGGCGCGGGTGCTGCTGCCGAGTTTCGGGCAGACGCCGGTGCTCGCTGAGGCCGAGCGAAACCAGCCGGGGCTGATCGTCTGGCAGGGCAGCGATGACATGCTGGTCGCGCTCAAGCCCTATCTGCAGGCGAACGGGATTGTGGCGGAAGGGCTGGTGCCGGCGACCAGGGCCGTGCCCTATCTCTTCTCAGGCGGGCAGGACAGCGTCGCGTTCGGGTATGCGTGGGTGGAGCCAGGCAGATAGAGATCGGCGGCAGGCTCCCTCTTCCCCTGCCGGGGCATCTCCCCCGCAAGGGGGGAGATTGACTCGCGGTGGCGGCTCAGTCCCTTACTGTGTCCCGCAGATGATCCAACGCGGCGCACAGCTTCTCGATCACCTCGTCCACTTCCGAACGGCTGATCGTCAACGCCGGCGAGGCGAGCATGCGGTCCCCGGTGGCGCGCAGGATGAGGCCGTTTTCGACGCAGTGATTGCGCACCAGGGTGCCGATATCGTCGGGCTTGGCGTAACGGCGGCGGGTGGATTTATCCGCAGCGAGCTGCAGGCCGCCGATCAGGCCGACGCTTTCGGCCTGGCCGACCACGGCATGGTCCTCGAGGCTCTTCCAGGCCGCGGCAAAATACGGGCCGATATCGTCGCGAACACGCTCGACCAGCCCTTCCTCCTCGATGATACGGATGTTTTCGAGAGCTGCGGCGGCTGAGACCGGGTGACCGGAATAGGTGAATCCGTGGTAGAAATCGCCTAACTCTTCGACCATGACATCGGCGACGCGGTCGCTGACCAGCACGCCGCCGATCGGCAGGTAGCCTGAGGACAAGCCCTTGGCGATCGGCGCCAGATCCGGTTCGAAGCCGTAATATTGATGGCCGAACCAATGCCCAAGACGGCCGAAACCGCAGATCACCTCGTCGGCGACAAGCAGGATGTTGCGCGCCTTGCAGATTCGGGCGATTTCCGGCCAGTAGGTTTCCGGGGGAATGATGACGCCCCCTGCCCCCTGGATCGGCTCGGCGACGAAGGCGGCGACGCGCTCTTCGCCGAGTTCGTCGATCTTCGCCTCCAGCTCGCGGGCGACCTTGAGGCCGAATTCGGCAGGCGAAAGATCGCCGCCCTCGGCATACCAGTAAGGCTGGCCGATGTGGTGGATGCCCTCGATCGGCAGGTTGCCCTGTTCGTGCATCAGCTTCATGCCGCCGAGCGAGGCGCCGGCGACGGTAGAGCCGTGATAGGCGTTCCTGCGGGCGATCACCAAGGTCTTTTCCGGCTTGCCGAGCGCCTTCCAGTAGACCCGCGCCATTCGGAACCACGTATCGGTCGCTTCCGAGCCGGAATTGGTGAAGAAGACGCGCTTCAGCTTTTCGCCCGTGTGCGAGGCGATCTTCTGGGCGAGTAGCGCCGCCGGCTCGGTCGTGGTGCCGAAAAAGGTATTGTAATAGGGCAGTTCCTGCATCTGCCTGTAGGCGGCATCGGCGATCGACTTGCGGCCGTAACCGACATTGACACACCAGAGGCCGGCAAAGGCATCGAGATATTTCTTGCCCGTCGAGTCGTAGATATGGACGCCCTCGGCACGCTGGATAACCCGCGCGCCCTTGGCATTCAGCTGCTTCATGTCCGAGAACGGATGCAGGTGATGGGCGGCATCGATAGCGGCGAGATTGGAAAGCGGCGGCCTATCGTTCATGACTGTCTCTCCTCTGCCTCAGATTGTGCCGTCAATTCTTATCGGCTACGAACAGGGCTCCGCAACACCCTGCAGAAGACATTTCCAAGGCTCCCAATGACCGACGAGACTGCACCACCCCGCATCGAAATCCTGCTCGTCGGCATGAACGGCGACCTGCGCGGCAAGCAGATCCCGCTCGAGGCCGAAAAGAAGGTCTGGGACGGCACGGTGCGCCTGCCCTCTTCCACCCAGTCGCTGGATATCTGGGGTGACGACAACGACGACATCACCGGCCTGTCGCTGACGATCGGCGATCCGGATGGTGTGTGCATTCCCGACCGCCGCAGCCTCGTGGCCATGCCCTGGGCGCCGGAGGGATCGAAGCAGGTGCTTTCGACCATGCACGAATTCGACGGCACCCCTTCCTTCATGGATCCGCGCGCCATCCTCGCCGCCCTTCTCAAGCGTTTCGACGAACGCGGCCTGACGCCGGTCGTGGCGACCGAGCTTGAATTCTACGTCGTGCAGGACGACTGGCGCGAGACCGGCAGGCCGCGCCCGCCGGCAAAGCTGATGTATCGCGATCAGCCGAACGGTTTCCAGCTCTACGACATGAGCGCCGTCGATGCGCTCGACGCCTACCTGCAGACGGTGCGGACCTGGGCGAAGGCGCAAGGATTGCCGGCCGATGCGACGACCGCCGAATTCGGCCCCGGCCAGTTCGAGATCAACCTGCTCCACCGCGCCGATGCGCTGGCGGCGGCAGACGACTGCATCTACCTGAAACGCATCGTCGAACAGGCAGCGAAAAAGCATGGGCTGAAATCCACCTGCATGGCCAAACCCTATGCGGACCAGGCAGGCTCCGGCCTGCATGTTCATGCAAGCATCATCGACCATGACGGCAACAATGTTCTGGACGCGAAGGGCGGGGATCCGGTGCGGCTCAAATCCGTCTGCGCCGGCATGCTGAAGACGATGCGCGACGCGCAGCTGATCTTCGCGCCGTTCGCCAATTCCTACCGCCGCTTCCAGCCGGGCTCGTTCGCGCCGGTCGATATCGACTGGGGTTTCGGCCATCGCGGCACGGCGGTTCGCATTCCCGACGCTGAAGGCCCGGCCGCCCGCATCGAACATCGCGTCGCCGGCGCCGACGTCAATCCGTATCTGCTACTCACCGCCATTCTCGGCGGCATGCTACTCGGCCTCGACGAAACGCTCGATCCAGGTCCCGCGACCGAACCCGGCAAGGAGCCGCCGGCCGGCACCAAAAAGCTCACGCACGACTTCCTGACGGCGGTCGAGGAGTTTTCCGCCTCGCCCTTCATCGCCGACGTTTTTGGGGCGCGGTATCAGAAGCTCTACGGCGATACCAAGCGCAAGGAGGCGATCACCTACCTGCGCACGGTCTCGGATTTCGACTACCAGACCTATCTGCCGCGGATTTAGAAAGCCGGCTTCGGCATCCAGGAAGTGAGGAGAATATCCTTGACGTCGACGAATGTCGGCGGCTTGTCTTCCGGCTTGAAGCCGAATGCATCGCTCCAGGCCGCGATGTACGAACCGAGTTCGTTGTAGAGTTCGCCAAGCGCCGTCGTGTCGCCGGTCTTGGCAGCGTTCATCTTCTCATCATCTATCGTTTTCATCAGGTCGCGATAGGTACTGTTGCCCTTGCTGTCCGGAATGAAGACGATGATGCCGCTCTTGTCCTCGAACTTCACCGAAAGCTCGATCTCGTCCTCGGTGAAACGATCGCGGTTCTTGACGATCATCTGGGGCAGCACGATCGCGAAGAGGTTCTCGCGCGAAATCGCGCCGTCATGGGCCTCCTGCTGCTGCTTGACCAACTGCATGAATTCCCATCCGTTTTCGGAGATCAGCTGCTTCAGAGTCTCCTTGACGGTGAGGTCGGTGACCTTGAACTGATCCGAGTCGATGAATTTCATGGCCTCGGCGGCCAGTTCGCCCTTGGCGTCCAACTCCATGAAAGCGAGGCTGACCGAAAAGGCGGCCTTCAGCGTCTCTTCAGCGGGCTCGCCGGTAATGCCGTTCGCCACCTGGACGAGATCGGCCTTCTTTTCCTTGTCTTCGTCAGTTTCTTCAGGCCGGGCATTTGCCTGCTGAAGGATCAGCAGGGCCGCGGGTTCGATTGCGGAGATGGAAGTCATGCCGGTCCTCGTCCGCGACGCGCCACCCCTAATGGGCATTACCGCGATTTGCCGGGCGCTTCATGGCCAGAACAACCAATGATTCTATCAATGGTTGAGAAACTAGGGTCCTGAAGTTAACGAGGCATGAACGGCCACGTGCGAAAGGTTGTATTGGCCGCCGCGAACTCGCTCGGACCCCGCTGCCGTCCCGTTCCTGCGGCTGGTTGACCAGCACGGTCAACTCGCCCACAGGGACCGACGGCACTGCCTCATCGTAAACAGGCCATCTGCGGTGGCCGGATTACGCATTGGCCGGACACAATCGATGTTTAAGCGAATGTTTCAACCTATCTTAAATTCATAGGGCCTAAGGAAGCTGCCTATTTCAAGTCTTGCGGCAGTTTCGATGCGTATTGTTATCGCCAAGTCACTCCTGACCGGACTTTTGTCCCTACTCGCTTCTCTGGCCCTGTCGTTTGCCTTCGTTCCGATGCTGGGCGGGGAGGTAGCCGGTGCCGGCCTGGTGATGACCATCGTTTGCCCGCTTGCCATCTCCATTCCCGCCTCGGCCGTGCTTTTCAGCCAATCAGAGCGAGTTCGACGGGCGGAGGCGATGGCCTCCGACGCACTCACGAAACTGGCAGCCGCCTACGAGGAACTTCACCGGCAGTCCCGCCTGGACGGCTTGACCGGGCTGTTGAACCGCAGCACCTTCATGGAGGAACTGCAGACTTTTAGCCGGGAAGGCCTAACGGGAGCCCTTATCTTCCTGGATCTCGACCATTTCAAATCGATCAACGATCGCTACGGTCATGCAACCGGTGACGAGGTCCTTCGCCGCACCGGGCAGATCCTCGCCACGTATCGCGGGGAATTCAACATTGCGGGCCGCCTCGGGGGCGAAGAATTCGCTCTCTTTCAAGGCGGCCTGAGCATCGACGAGATGTTGAAGTGGTGCGAGGATATCCGCGAACTCATCGAAGGCCTGGATGTGCGCTCCGCCTCACGATCGAGTGTGCCGGTATCGGCCAGCATAGGAGTTATCCACTGCGCTTCGGGCTTCGATCCTCATGAATGCCTCAGAGCGGCCGATGTCAATCTATACGAAGCGAAATCGCTCGGGCGAAATCGGGTCGTTTCATCCATCTGAAGAGGCGGCGGAACGGTTCGGATACCGCCGCGAACTGGCTCAGATGCCGCTGCCGTCCCGTTCTCGCGTTTCGCGCTCCTGCGGATGGTTGACCAGCACGGTCAGTTCGCCCGCGTGGATTTTCAGAAGCACGTCGCGGTCCATCGGCAGCAGCTCGCCGTCGATGACGCAGCGGATGTCGTGGCGTTCGCGCGGAAAATGCAATTCCAGTTCGGTCACCGTCATTGCGGTGACCGCGGCGTTTTCCTTCAACCGGCCGCGCAGGATGTCGAAAGTCAGCCTCGCCACGCCTGCCGGGGTCAGCGGGTCGGCGACATAGAAGCCGAGATGGCCGCCGGTCAGGCTGTCGGCGAACATCAGCGGATCGCGGCCGAATTCGTTGTTGGAGACGGAAATCGCCGAGACCTTGCGATGCCCGGTCTTGCCCTCCGCATTGTACTCCACCTCGAATTCCGGCGGATTGAACATGACGCCGATCGCCGCCCGCGTGCTCGCGCGTATCTTGCCGAGCCGCGAGGCGAAAGTCATCGAATTGCGGTAGCGCACCATGCGCGCATGCAATCCGGCGGAAAACTGGTGCACGAAACTCTTGCCGTTGGCGCTGGCAATATCGATGTTTTCAGGCGTCGCCTCTGCCAGCGCATCCAGCGCGAGCCAGATGTCGAGCGGCAGTTTCAGCGAGCGGGCGAAAAGATTCATGGTGCCGGCCGGCACGACGCCGAGCGCGATGCCGCTCTTCCAGGCGATGCCGGCGGCCGCCGAGATGGTGCCGTCGCCGCCGCCGGCGATCAGACCCTCGACGCCTTTCGTCGAGGCTCCCTTTTCCATGGTCGCCACGACATCCTTGCCCGAAACGACATGGCACTCGATCTCGTGGCCGGCCGTCTTGAACGTCTCGACGGCACGGGCGCAATAGGCGTCCATGTCAGTGGTTCGGAATGTACCGCCATCGCGGTTGAAGACGGCAAACAGGTTCATCGGATCTCGCTTGCAGGGGGGCGGATTTCGCGGCGGGACAACGGCCCATCCTAGAAATGGTTGCGCCCGCGCCTTTTATCAACGAACACCTGCAAGATAGCTGCCACCACACAATCCCGTGAATTCGACAGAAGCCCTACCGCAATGCACCATTGCATGCTAACCTTTTTCGTGGTCGTTTCGATGACCCGCTCACCTCCAGAGCGGGTGGATGTCTCTCACATCTTACCCGCGTCTTTTTTTCCAGCAGAATCAATGCCATGACCGATAGTGCCGCCCGTTTCGATTCCGCTCGCGACCGTTCGGAACCCGAAGTCTTTGACAAAGCGCCCGAGCTTTCGCGGCTTGCCGTCATCCTGATCGAGATCGCGCTTGCGGTCGGCGGTTTCGGCATCGGCACCGGTGAATTCGCGATCATGGGCCTGCTGCCGGATGTCGCCTCCACCTATCAGGTCAGCATTCCGATGGCCGGTTACGTGATCAGCGCCTATGCGCTCGGCGTCGTCATCGGTGCGCCGATCATCGCGGTCGCGGCCGCCCGGATGACGCGGCGCGCGCTGCTCTTGATCCTGATGACCGTGTTTGCGCTCGGCAATATCCTGAGTGCCGTCGCCCCGGATTTCTGGAGTTTTACAGCACTCCGCTTCATCACCGGCCTGCCGCATGGCGCCTATTTCGGGGTCGCGGCACTGGTTGCCGCCTCGATGGTGCCGCCCAACAAGCGCGCCCGCGCCGTCGGCCGGGTGATGCTCGGCCTCACCGTCGCGACGCTCGTCGGCACGCCGATCGCCACCTTCATGGGACAAATGCTCAGCTGGCGCGCTGCCTTCTTCCTGGTCGGCGGCATCGGCGTCGTGACGGTGGCATTGCTCTGGTACTTCCAGCCGCGCGACAAGGTGCATGAAGGCGCCAGCATCTGGCGCGAACTCAGCGCCTTCGGCCGCGCTCAGGTGTGGCTGACGCTCGGCATCGCCGCGGTCGGTTTCGGCGGGATGTTCTCGGTGTTCAGCTATATCGCCTCGACCACGACGGTGACGGCCGGCATGCCGGTCAGCATGGTGGCGATCGTGCTCACGCTGTTCGGCATCGGCATGAATGTCGGCAATATTTTGGGTTCGCGACTGGCCGACGTATCGCTCAAGGGCACGATCGGCGGCGTCATGGTGTTCAACGTCGTCGTCATGGGCGCCTTCGGGCTGTGGGCGGAATATCCCATCGTGCTCTGCCTCTGCGTCTTCCTGATCGGCTGCGGGTTCGCCGCAGGTCCTGCGCTGCAGACGCGGCTGATGGATGTGGCAGCCGACGCGCAGACGCTGGCCGCCGCCTCCAACCATTCGGCCTTCAACATCGCCAACGCGCTCGGCGCCTGGCTCGGCGGCCTCGTCATCGCCTGGGGCTGGGGATTTGCCGCGACGGGCTATGTCGGGGCAGTTTTGTCGCTGCTGGGCTTTGGGGTGTTTGCGGTATCCGCGGCGCTTGATAGGAAGACTGCAGCGGCCTGAGAGTCAGCAGCCCCCTCACCCCGCCTCCGCTTTGCTCGGCGGACCTCTCCCCGAGGGGAGAGGAGAATAGAACCGTTGCGGCGACTTCCCTCTTCTTCCCAGCGGGGAGAAGGTGGCCCGAAGGGCCGGATGAGGGGGCCGCACGCGCTGGCCTTTCCTATGGCAAGCATGCAGATGTGCCGGACTTTACCGGCTAGGCTGCCTTCGACGCCGCCTTTTCCTCCGGCATCATCATGTATCGTCTGCCATTCTCGCAGACGAAATGAGTCTTGCCCCAAATGCGGAGCGCAGTGATGACCGGTTCGAGGCTCAGACCGATCGGGGTGAGCGCATAATCGACGCGCGGCGGCACGACCGGGAATATGGTGCGCGTCAACAGCCCCGCCTCTTCAAGCTCCCTGAGCTGCTTGGTGAGCATGCGCTGGGTGACCGCGGGAATGCGGCGGCGAAGCTCGTTGAAGCGCAGCGTGCCATCTTCCAACAGATGATAGAGGATGACGCCTTTCCATTTTCCATCGAGGAAACTCAGCGTCGTTTCGACCGGGCATCCGGGAAAATTGTCGGTCAGCTTGGCACGGGGTTTCGACATCGGAAGCGTCCTTTCACGGTATACTTTTCGGTACTATAGGCCAAAAATGTGCATTCTTGCGCTCGCTGAACATAGGCGCCATCTAGTTTCCGGACAACAGGACACAAACCCAGGAGACGTTCCATGCGCGCCGTCGGCTTCAACACGCCCCAGCCCATTACCGCCGAAACCTCGCTGATCGATATCGAGCTGCCCATGCCGGAGGCGGCGGGCCGCGACCTGCTCGTGGAGATCAGGGCGGTCTCGATCAATCCGGTTGATACCAAAGTGCGCCGCTCGGCCGCGGTCGAACCCGGCCAGCACCGGATCCTCGGTTATGATGCGGCGGGCGTGGTCAAGGCGGCCGGCCCGGGCGTCAAGCTCTTCAAGCCCGGCGACGAGGTCTATTACGCCGGTGTGATCAACCGGCCGGGCACCAATGCGGAATTCCATCTGGTCGACGAGCGCATCGTCGGCTTCAAGCCGAAGACCTTGAGCTTCGAGGAAGCCGCCGCGCTGCCACTGACGGCGATCACCGCCTATGAGGCGCTGTTCCATCGCATGAAGGTGCAGGACAAGGTGGCGGGCGCCTGGAACGCGGTGCTGGTCATCGGTGGCGCCGGTGGGGTCGGCTCGATCGCCATCCAGCTCCTGCGCGAACTGTCGGACGTGACGGTCATCGGCACCGGCTCGCGGCCGGAGACGCAAGCGTGGATCAAGGAACTGGGCGCCCATCACGTGCTCGACCATTCGAAGCCGATGGCGCCGCAGCTCGCCCAGATGGCGATCGGCGCGCCCGCCTTCGTCTTCTCGACCACCCATACGGAAACGCATCTCAAAGACATCCTGGAGCTGATCGCGCCGCAGGGCCGCTTGGCGCTGATCGACGACCCGAAGGAGCCGATGGACCTGCGCGTCTTCAAGGGCAAGGCGTTGTCGGTGCATTGGGAAATGATGTTCGCCCGCGCCGTCTTCCAGACCGCCGACATGATCGAGCAGCACAAGCTGCTGAACCACGTCGCCGAACTGGTGGATGCCGGGAAGATCCGCACGACGCTTGCCGAAACGCTGGGGCCGATCAATGCCGCCAACCTGAAGACCGCGCATGCGATGATCGAAAGCGACCGCACCAAGGGCAAGCTCGTGCTCTCGGGTTTCTGACCGCCGCACTGTGAACTGAAACAAAGAAAGCCCGCCATGGCTGAAACGGCGGGCTTTCTTCACGGCCTGGCGGTGGATCAGGCCTGGATAACGACGACCTTGGCGCCGACATTGACGCGGCTGTAGAGGTCGATGACATCGTGGTTCATCATGCGGACGCAGCCGCTCGACATCGCAAGCCCGATCGATTCGGGCTGGTTGGTGCCGTGGATGCGGAAATGCGTGTCGTTGCCGCTGCGATAGAGATACATGGCGCGGGCGCCGAGCGGATTGTTCGGACCGCCGGGCATGCCGCCTGCGAGCTTTCGGTAACGGGCTTCGCGGTTCTGCATGTTCTGGGTCGGGGTCCAGGTCGGCCATTCGGCCTTGCGGCCGACATAGGCATTGCCGGCAAGCGCCAGGCCCGCGCGGCCGACGCCGACGCCGTAACGGATCGCGCGGCCATTGCCGAGAATATAGTAGGCGCGGCGGGCCGGCGTATCGACGACCACGGAGCCGGCGGCGTGCGGAGTAACATAGGCGACTTCCGTGCGGCGCAGTTCCGGATTGATCCTGTCGACCGGTACGGTCTTCAGCGGGAACTGTTCGTTCGGCAGCGCTGCGTAATTCGTCTGGTCATTGATGGTGGAAGCGCAACCAGCAAGCAGAAGCGGCAGACCCGCAAGAAAGCCGCGACGGGAAATCGACATGAATGTGTCCTTGATGCGTCGAGAAGATGACGCTGAACTTAAGAATATTATGGTTAATGAAGTGCTAAACGGGTGATCGTTGCAGTCATCACGAACGCGTCAGAAGGACGCTGATGTAGAGATGCAACATTGCCATGTGCGCAATGGGAAATGCACCTTATATGGGCGACCGGGAGGCTAGGATATGCGCACGACCATAACCGTCGACGAAAAATTACTTGCAGACGCCAAGGAATTCAGCGGTATCAAAAATACCTCGAACGTGATCAAAAGAGCCCTCATGCTTCTCGCCCGACACGAGGCAGCGCAGAGGTTGATCATGCTTGGAGGCAGCGCGCCAGATCTGGAAGATCCGCCACGCCGACGCTGGAACCCGGATGGCACCTGGGAGGGTAATCCGGAGTGAAATTGCGGGGGGCACCCGCAACTATGAGCCCTTGGTTACGGTGCTTCGTCAAACTTGCTGACTAGCGCCAGATAATCCTGCGCGGAAAAATCTTCCCAGCCGTCTAAAGGCGCCCGGTCACCTTTTGGGTGGAAACAAGAATAGATACCGTGGAAGCCCGTTGAGAGCTGATCGCGTCGAGCGACGTAAGCCGCCTTCGAGAGGTTCGGGGCCTCTTTCTCGAGCATCTCATCGTCATCGTCCCACATGTGCCAAACCAGGCGCACCTTCTCGGTATGGATATCGATGTTTGCCCATTCGGGAGAAATACCGACCACGACGTTTTCGTCAGGCGTCCAGATCGGCATGCGTAGCACATCGGAGAGTTTCGTTTCGTCGCTTATGGCATCTGTCGAGACCCAGAGCCGCCAGGAGATCTGCAGGTATCGTCTTCCGGCAGGAGGTCTTTGGCGAAACTTTATCATTTCCACGCTGTAAGGAGGTTCCGCGCCAAAAAGAACATCCAATGTTCGATTATACATCCAGTATAGATGGACGGGAGTATCCTGACCGACGTCCACCCATGAATCAGGTGGTCCCAAAATATCCGAGACCTCGCGCATCGTCATGCCAAGCTTCAGGGACCCGAGCTCTCCCGTCCTGATGAAGGAGAGCAAGGACGCTATTTCCCGCTTGGTCCGACGTAATGTCATCCAGCCTCACATATTCGGATAGACCGGCCCCTCGCCGCCCTGGGGCGGGACCCAGTTGATGTTCTGGTTGGGGTCCTTGATGTCGCAGGTCTTGCAGTGGACGCAGTTCTGGGCGTTGATGACGTAGGTCTCCTGGCCGTCCTTCTCGACCCATTCGTAGACGCCGGCCGGACAGTAGCGCGTCGACGGTCCACCATAGACGTCCAGCTCGGAACGCTTCTGCAGATCCATGTCCTTCACCTGCAGATGGACCGGCTGGTCCTCCTCGTGGTTGGTGTTGGACAGGAAGACCGAGGACAGGCGATCGAAGGTCAGCACACCGTCCGGCTTCGGGTAGTCGATCTTTTTGTGCTGCGCGGCCGGTTCTAGGCTCTGCGCGTCGGTCTTGCCGTGTTTCAGCGTGCCGAAGACGGAGAAACCGAACAGCGTGTTGGTCCACATGTCGAGACCGCCGAGCGCAATCCCGAGACCCGTGCCGAGTTTCGACCACAGCGGCTTGACATTGCGGACCTGGCGGAGGTCCTTGCCGATCGGGGTCGCCCGCCACTGGTTCTCGATCTCGATCACCTCGTCATTGGCACGGCCGGCCTCGATCGCTCTCGCGATGTTGTCGGCGGCCAGAATGCCGGAGAGCACCGCGTTATGGCTGCCCTTGATGCGCGGCACGTTGACGAGGCCGGCGGAGCAGCCGATCAGCGCGCCGCCCGGGAAGGTCAGCTTCGGCACCGACTGGTAACCGCCCTCGGTGATGGCGCGGGCGCCATAGGACAGCCGCTTGGCGCCCTCAAACGTGCCGCGGATCGCCGGGTGGGTCTTGAAGCGCTGGAATTCCTCGAACGGATAGAGATAGGGGTTCTTGTAGTTCAAGTGCACGACGAAGCCGACGGCGACGAGATTGTCCTCCAGGTGATAGAGGAACGAACCACCCCCGGTCCTCAGGTCGAGCGGCCAGCCGAACGAATGCTGCACCAGGCCCGGACGGTGATGTTCCGGCTTGACCTGCCAGAGTTCCTTCAGGCCGATGCCGTATTTCTGGGGCTCGCGATCGCTCGAGAGATCGAATTTGGCAATCAGCTGCTTGGCGAGCGAACCGCGCACGCCTTCGCCGATCAGCACGTATTTGCCGTGCAGTTCCATGCCGCGGGTAAACGCCGGGCCTGGTTCGCCGTTTCGCTCGACGCCCATGTCGCCGGTCGCCACGCCCTTGACCGCGCCGTTCTCGTTGTAAAGCACTTCGGTGGCGGCAAAACCCGGATAGATTTCGACGCCTAGCGCTTCGGCCTTTTCGGCAAGCCAGCGACAGACGTTCCCGAGCGATACGATGTAATTGCCGTGATTGTTCATCAGCGGCGGCATCATGAAGTTCGGAAGCCGGATCGAGCCGGCTGGTCCCAAGAACAGGAAGTGGTCGGCGGTGACCGGCTGCTTGAAGGGATGGCCCGTCTCCCCGCGCCAGCCGGGCAACAGCGCGTCGATGCCGACCGGATCGACCACCGCGCCGGAGAGGATATGCGCCCCGACTTCCGAACCCTTTTCGAGCACCACGACCGTCAGGTCCGGATTGACCTGTTTCAGGCGGATCGCCGCCGATAGCCCCGCAGGACCCGCACCGACGATCACAACGTCGAATTCCATGCTCTCCCGTTCCGGCAATTCGTGGGCGGGACGTTCTTGCTCGCTCATATCCAACTCCGCTCGCCGGCCCCTTCCGGCTTTATTCAGGCAACCTGTTTGACAAAAGCGCCCCGGCTTGTCGAGGCGTGAAAACGTCCTGCGCCTTGTCATTCGCGCAAATGGCGTTTCGGTTTTCTCATATTACGTTTACGTTTACGTCAATTATAGGTACCGAACCGCAGAAAGCAAGATCGACCTTTCGCGGCCGCCTGCCGCTGCTATAAAGGCCCGACAACCGATGACAGGAATTGGCGAAGGAACAGCATCATGGATTTGGGTCTCAACGGCAAACGCGCTCTCGTGCTCGCCTCGTCGCGCGGGCTTGGCCTCGGCATCGCCAAGGCGCTTGCGAGCGAAGGCGCACATGTTCTCCTCGTCGGCCGCTCCGGCGACCGGCTGGCGGAAAACTGCAAGGCGATCAATGCCGAAGGCAAGGGGAAAGCGGACTGGGTCTGGGGCGATCTCGGCGAGGAGAATTTCGTCGAGGCAATGAAGACCGCCGTCAAGGAGAAGCTCGGCGGCATCGATATCCTGGTCAACAATACCGGCGGCCCGACGCCCGGCACCGCGGAAGACATGACCGCCGACAAGCTCGACATCTTCTTCCAGTCGATGGTGCTGCGCGTCATCACGCTCACCAATGCCTTCCTGCCGCAGATGAAGCAACAGGGTTGGGGCCGTATCCTCACCTGCGCATCGTCAGGCGTTTACGAGCCGATCGCCAACCTGGCGCTGTCCAACACGCTGCGCTCGGCGCTGGTCGGCTGGAACAAGACGATCGCGACCGAAGTGGCGGGCTTCGGCATTACCTGCAACATGCTGCTTCCCGGCCGCATCCATACCGACCGCATCGACGAACTCGACGGCGCCAATGCCAAGCGCACCGGCAAGTCGGTGGAGGAAATCCGTGTCGCTTCGCTGGCGACCATCCCCGCCGGCCGGCTCGGCAAGGTCGAGGAATTTGCAGCCGCGGGCGCCTTCCTCTGCTCGGTCCCGGCAAGCTATGTCACGGGCACGATGCTGCGGGTCGACGGCGGCGCGTCGCGCTCGATCTGAGGTTTCGAAAAGACCGTTAAAGCCAGGTCGCTAAACATTGAATCGAATTGAGGTGCCGCCGTTGGCGGTATCTCAATTCGCCTATCGTAAGAGGCAAGCCGGCCCCCAAAAATTAAAGGATCGCCGGCATGATCGAAAGTGTTTCGGGGGCGACCGAGGCTCCCGCACCCAGTACGCCCTCCTCCGCGCCTCATGCGCCGGTCTCCGCTGCCGCCTCCATCTCGGCGACGCTTGCGGCCGGACAGGTGGTGACGTCCTTTGCCGGCACCTGGGAAGCCGCGACACGCCACGCCGCCGAAACTTCCGCGATTTCCAGCCGCCCGGGCATCCAGCATGCACGAAGCCTGGAGGCGATCGAGGACGTGGTGGTCCGAAACCTTCTCGACAGCCTGTCGCCCGCAAGCCGCGTGGCCGGCAGTTTTTTCCTGGCCGACGGCGAGGAACCGGCACCCAGATCGCTGATCGCGACCTACTACGAAGACGTCTGACCGGAAACGCTTCGGGCGATCCGACATCACGCGAATGCGTTTCGCTGCAGGCTCCGCACAGGCCTATGATCTCCGAGCCCCCGTCCCTGGAGTTCTACCCATGACATTCGTTCGACTTGCGCTCACGGTGATCGGCGTCCTGATGGTCGTGACCGGCCTCATCTGGATCGGCCAGGGAAGCGGTGCCTTCCCCTATCCTGCCAGCAGTTTCATGATCAACCAGACGCCCTGGATCATCCGGGGCGCCGGCGTCGCGATCGTCGGCCTTGCCGTCATCTGGGGCGCCCGCCGGTTTCTCCGCTAGCTCTGGTGGGCGCGCGTACCTTGCGCAGCTAAAAGGCGAAGAAGATTAACTCCAGTTCATCTAAGCCCTTCATTACAAACCTTTAATCAGCTTTCACCGGTTCGTGAGCCGGTGGGGTAAAACCTGTCTTTTTTGCGCCGCAATATGGGCGGCTCGATGGAGTGATACCATTGGCGCAACCATAGGCGAGCGGTTACCTCATGAAGAAGATCTGGATTTTTGCTGGCGTTCTTGTTGCTGCCGGCGTAGCGGGCTGGGAGTTCCGCGATCGGCTTCCCTTTCTTTCATCCTTCATCCAGCAGGCATCCGCCGATACCGGCGATAGCCAGTCACAGGGCGCGCAACGCCGGCGCGGCGCAGGCGGTCCGCCGCCGGCGGTGAAGACGGTCGCCGCCACCCGCGCCGCCCTGCCGATGGACGTCACCGCCTCGGGTGCAGCCAATGCGGACGAGAATACGACGATCGCCGCCCAGCAGCCGGGCATCGTCGTCAGCATCGCCGCAACCGACGGCGCCTTTGTCAAGAGCGGCGACCTGATCGCCAAGCTCGACGACAGCACCGCCAAGGCCGCGCTCGACAAGGACAAGGCGCTTCTTGTCCGCGACCAGGCGACGCTCACTCAAGCCCAGACGGCGCTTGCCCGCGCCAACGACCTGCTGCGTGGCAATGCCGGTACGCAACAGACCGTGGACCAGGCGAAGGCGGCGCAGGATACCGCCGCCGCTACCGTGCAGAGCGACAATGCGGCGATTGCGTCCGACCAGATCGACATCGACCATACGGATATCCGCGCGCCCTTCGACGGCAGGCTCGGCGATATCGACATCAGCACCGGTGCCTATCTCAGCGCCGGCTCGGCAGTGGTGACGATCGCCAAATACGACCCGATCTACGTGAAATTCCATCTTCCCGAGGCCTATCTCGGCCAGCTCAAACAGGGTTCGCCGACGAATGCGGTTACGGTCGATGCCGTGCCACAGGGTGGCGGCACGCCGGCCAGGGGGACCTTGAGCTTTTTCGACAATAGCGTTGACCCCGCTTCGGGCACGATCCTCGCCAAGGCCAAGTTCGACAATCCGTCCGGCACGCTCTGGCCGGGACAATCGCTGAATGTCACCGTGCATTTCAAGAGCGACGACAAGGACATCGTGGTGCCGACGGTAGCCGTCAATCCGGGCGTAGACTCGCCGTTCGTCTACGCCGTCGGCGACGACAAGAAGGTGCATGTGATGCCGGTCACGCTGGCGCGTTCCAACGGCCCGGACACGGCGATTGCCAGCGGGCTGACCGAAGGGGCGCATGTGGTGGTCGAGGGCCAGGTGCAGCTCGTCGATGGCGCCACCGTCGTCGAGCAGTTCGGCAACGGCCAGAAGACGGCCGATGCCAAGGGCAATGATCAGCCGATCGAAGTGGGAGAGGCGCAATGATCCCCGAATTCTGCATCCGCCGCCCGGTCGCCACCACGCTGCTTGCCATCGGCGCCGTGCTCGCCGGTCTTGCCGGTTACCAGCTGCTGCCGGTTGCCGCCCTGCCGCAGATCGATTTCCCGACCATCAACGTTTCCGCGCAGCTCACCGGCGCCTCGCCGCAGACCATGGCGACGGCGGTGTCTACGCCGCTGATCAAGCAGTTCGAGACGATCCCCGGCATCAGCGAAATCAGCGCCACCAACTCGCTCGGCAATACCTCGATCGTGCTGCAGTTCGACCTCAACCGCGATATCGACGCGGCTGCGGCCGACGTGCAGGCGGCGATCTCGCATGCAACCCGGCAACTGCCGGACAACATGACGACGCCGCCGAGCTACCGCAAGACCAACCCGGCCGATGCGCCGGTCCTGCTCCTGTCGATCCGCAGCGATACGATGCCGCGCAGCAAGATCGACGAGATCGCCGAGGATGTGCTATCTCCCTCGCTCTCGACGCTGCCCGGCGTTGCGGAAGTCTCGATCTTCGGCGCCCAGACCTATGCGGTGCGTGTCGAGGTCGATCCGAACAAGCTGCAGGCCCGCAATCTCGGCGTCGACAACGTCACCAACGCGATCGCCAACGCCAACAGCCAGGCTCCGGTCGGCTCGCTCGAGAACAACAGCCAGCGGCTGACCATCAATGCCGATACCCAGCGCACCAATGCCGACCAGTTCCGTTCGCTGGTGATCGCCAGCCCGAACGGCGCGCCGGTGCATCTCGGCGATGTCGCCAACGTTCAGGACAGCGTCGAGAACCTCGATGCGGGAAGCTGGTATGACGGCAACCAGTCGATCATCCTCGCGATCCAGCGCCAGCCGGATGCCAATACGGTCGATGTCGTCGATTCGGTGCGCGCAAAACTGCCCGGCCTGTCCGCCGAGCTGCCGGCCTCGGTATCGATCAACGTCATGAACGATTCGTCGACCGCGATCCGCGCCTCGATATCGGACGTGCAGTTCACGCTAATGCTGACGATCGGTCTTGTCGTGCTGGTCATCTATCTCTTCCTCGGCCGGATCACCGCAACGCTGGTTCCGGGGCTTGCCGTGCCGCTGTCGCTGATCACCACGTTCGGCGCCATGTATGTGCTCGGCTACAGCATCGACAACATCTCGCTGCTCGGGCTGACGCTCTCCGTCGGCCTCGTGGTGGACGATGCGATCGTCATGCTGGAGAACATCATGCGGCATGTCGAGGACGGCATGCCTGTGATGCAGGCGGCGCTTACCGGCGCTTCGGAAGTCAGCTCCACGATCATTTCCATGTCGGTGTCGCTGATCGCCGTGTTCATTCCCATCCTCTTGATGGGCGGAGTGGTCGGGCGGCTGTTCAACGAGTTCGGCATGGTGGTGGCGCTCGCCATCGTTGCCTCGGCGGTCGTCTCGCTGACGGTGACGCCGATGCTGGGGTCGAAACTTTCTGACGCGCACCACCGGCCCAGCCTGATCGTGCGCATCTTCGACGCCGGCTTCTCCCGCACGCTGAAGGCATATGACCGCTCGGTCGGATGGTGCCTCCGCAACCGCGGCATCATCCTGCTCGTCTTCCTCGCCTCGGTCGGCGGTTCGGTCTACCTGTTCAAGACCTTGCCGACGAGCTTCTTCCCGCAGGAGGATATCGGCCGCCTGACGATCTCGACCCGCGCCCGCGAGGACATTTCCTATCCGGCGATGCGCGACCTGCAGGCGCAGGTGGCGACAGCGGTGCAGAAAAACCCTGCGGTCAAGCATGTGACCTCGATCGTCGGCAGCAATGGCCGCAGCTCGCTCAACAACGGCACCATCTGGGTGGAGTTGAAGGACCGCGACAAGCGTCCGCCGCTCGACCAGACACTGCGGGAGCTCAGACAGGCGACATTCAGGTTTGCCGGGATGAAAACCTTCATCACCCCGCAGCAGAGCCTGCGCTTCGGCGGCCGCGCGACGGCGAGCCAGTACCAGCTCGTGGTGCAGGCGCTGAACGCCTCGCAGACCAGCGAATGGTCGGACAAAATCCAGACAGCGATGCGCGCCGACCGGGCGCATTTCACCGACGTCACGTCAGACGCCCAGAACGACGCGATCGAAGCCAATATCAAGGTCGATCCCGAAAAGGCCGCCTCGTTCGGGATTACCGACGACGAGCTGCGCCAGACGCTGCAGATGGCCTTCGGCGGTTATACGGCGGCCGAAATCCAGTCGACCGGCGACAGTTACGACGTCATCACCGAATTCGACAATACGCAGCAATGGAACGACCAGATGCTGCAGGGTGTCAGGGTGATGTCTTCGAACGGATCGCTGGTGCCGCTTTCGAACTTCGCCACCATCGTGCGGCAGACGGCGCCCGTCACCATCAACCAGACCGGTCAGTTGGTCTCGACGACGGTGTCGTTCAACCTACCGGCCGGCGTGTCGCTCTCCGATGCGACGGCCGCGATCGACCAGATCAAGGCGAACCTGCAGATGCCGAACGACGTGTTCACCTCATACGGCGGCACGGCGCAGATCTTCCAGCAGAGCCAGGGCAATACGCCGCTGCTGATTCTGGCCGCCGTGCTCACCATCTACGTGGTGCTCGGCGTGCTCTACGAAAGCTTCATCCACCCGCTGACCATCCTGTCGGGCCTGCCGGCTGCAGCCTTCGGGGCGCTGCTGGCGCTGAAACTGTTCGGCTTCGACCTGTCGATCATCGCGCTGATCGGGCTGTTGATGCTGATCGGCATCGTCAAGAAGAACGCGATCATGATGATCGACGTGGCGGTGGAGACGATGCGCTCGAAGGGAGAGACGGCGGCGGTGGCGATCCACGAAGCCTGCGTGCGGCGTTTCCGGCCGATCATGATGACGACCTTCTGCGCGCTGCTCGGAGCGCTGCCGATTGCACTCGGCACCGGCGCCTCGTCGGAACTGCGCCAGCCGCTCGGTGTCGCTGTCGTCGGCGGGCTGATCGTTTCCCAGGCGCTGACGCTGTTCATCACGCCCGTCATCTTCGTGGAGATGGACCGGTTCGGCCGCTTCCTCGGGAGGCTTTGGACGAAGAAGGACAAGGACCTGCACGAGGCAAACGACGACGCGCCGACGGCGATTGCGGCGGAGTAAGCTCCCTTATCCTGCCGTTCCGCCCGGTGGAGGTGCTGCCCGTCCGGATCAGAGGCTGGTGACGTATCGGCCGCCTTCCCACGTGAATATGGACTGACGCTGGTACGGTTCGGTGTATCGGCCGCAGTGTATTTTCGCGGAAGCCAGCTCCGAGGGATCCGGGTGGGGGGCGGCAACCATGCCGGTGAAGCTGCAGGTCAGCTCGATCCCATAGGTGCAGGTGTAGGAGCTTCCCGAACCGGCACACGAAAAAAGCTCCGCGCCCACGAGACCTAGATTGACGGTGACCCCGTCATTCATGATCCGCCCGAAGATTTTGTTGATCTCATCGGCAATCGCCGCGCCCTCTTGGCTTCTGCCATATCCGATGTTGCACCCGAAGCGTTCCCGATTGAACTGGTGACCGCCGTCGTCGCAGCTATACTTCCTGGTGATCGCCACTTTCAACGCCTCGATCACCTCGTCGTCGCGAGGCGGGCGCTTGCCTTCAAGAGTGGCCATCTGCCGGCGGCCCTTGTCGATTTCCGCGCGGTCGACGATCTTGTGCTTCTCCACCAGGGCGAAAACGTCTGCGCAGCTCAGATCGAAGAGACCGGCCTGGAAGTTTTCGTACCTCGCCTTCTTGATGGTCCGGTACATGCCGATCTGCTTGCCTGTCACGCATTCCTCGAATGCCGCCTTCCACATCCGGGCGAATTCCGGATCGGTGGTTTCCTTGCCGGAGCAGTTGACAAGTTCCTCTCCGATATTGCCGGCCGAGCGCTTGCATGTGCTGAGGGCAGGCATTCCCAGCGGAACGCGCATGGCATCCAGATTTTCGCAGATCTTGGGGCCCGTGGCGTCGCGGCGCCAGGAAGCGGCGGCTTCCAAGGGGAACTTGCGTTCGATCATTCCATGCGCGCGACCGACGAACTGCCTGCACGAGCTGACGCTCTTAAGGAAATCGCTTCCCGTGCCGCCGCGGCCGTCGATGAACAGGATGCCGCCAAGGCACTCGGGCGTGCTGTCCGGATCAAAGTTTCTGAAGGCGCTCTCGCAGGCTTTTCTCAATAGCTGGTTGGGAATGCCTCGACCGAAGCGGGGCGTGTTGCGTGCCTCGACAATGCAGTCCATGCGCTTGCCGTAATCGGCGAGCGCCTGACACGCTTTTTCCTTGTGCTTGCGCGGGTCGTCCTCCCCTCTCGCTATCCGTTCCAGGTCTTCCTTTGACGGCGGCTTTGTCCGACTGAGTTCGAACGAACCGCAGTTCTGGATATCCCCGGTATATCGCTTGCCGTCCGGAGAGACCTGGCCGACCAGCCTCACCGGCTTGTAGCCATTGGGGTTCTGCCGCCAGCTCCCCATCGCGAGCTCGATCAGACCGTCCGGCCTCAAGTTTGCTCTTACCGTGAAGACGGCAGCGGGTTTTCTCGTGCCGGGGAGAGTGAGGGAAACCACACCTTCGCGAATCTGTCCCCGCAGCTTGAGGGTCACCGTCGCCTCCAGCCGTTCCGATGCGCAGTCGTAGCGCCCGGCCCACTCTCCGAGGATGGCATTGGCATCGGGTTCCTGACTTTGGGCCGGCATCGCCAGCGCCAGGCACACAAAGGCCGCCCAGAAGATGCACCTCATGCTCACAATAGGCTCCGATGAAACGTCGATGATGGATGGGCAGGCGTTCGCCAGGATAGGTTGCGCCGTCCCCACCGACAATTCGCCTGATGGAGCTAGGATGTCGCGGACCACCGCGTCGGCGACGAATACGGTTAGGGTAACGTTAATGACTAACCTGAATATCGAACTCCGTTTGCATTAGCCATCCCTAAAGCTTCTTATAGGTGGTGCAGCGTAGTACTGCGTACACGCTGTGGCGGTCGGGCTTGGGGGTCGCCCGGCCGCTCTCAGTTTCAGGCAAGGGGCTGGAAAATCAGAAACTTTCGGCCAGTTTCGGGAAATCGCGGATCAGCGAATCCCGCACCACGAAGCTGATCGGGTCGTTCGGATAGCGCTTGGTATCGACCAGCAGCCTTGCGAAGATGACGCGGCGCTCGTCCTTCATCGCCCAGCCGACGAACCAGCCGAGCGGGCGGTCGTAATCCACCTTGCCAGCCTTGTCACGCAGCCAGCCGGAGCCGGTCTTGCCCTGGATGTCCCAGCCGTCGCCCGCCTCGAAATGCGGCACGATCGCCAGCGTCATGTCGACCGCATGTTCGGAGATCGGCAGGCCGCCGTTCAGGAACCGGCGCAGGAACCGCACCTGCTCGTCGGCGGAAATCTTCAGCGACGACATCAGCCAGGATTCGGTCAGGCCATCGGTATTGCCCGGGCCGCCGGCGATGTCGCGATTGCCGTAACCGAAGCGCTGAACGTAATCCGCAAAGGCTTTGCTCCCGAGCTTGCGGGTGATTTCCTGCGAATACCAGACGATCGAGTCCTTTTCCCAGATCACCGGATCGACATCCTTCTTCACCCGCTCCGGCCCCTTGAACTTCTCCTGGTACTTCCAGCGCGGGTTCTGGGCATCGGTGAGGATACCGGCATCATAACCCATCATGGCCAAAGGCAGTTTGAAGGTCGACTGGGGATAAAAGCCCTGGTCGCAGGTGCCCTGACGGTAGAGCGCATCGCCGCTGTCCTCGTCGATGATGACGGTGCAGCGGATCGGATCGGCGGCACCGGCGGAGGCGCAATCAAGAAAAGTAACGGTAATTCCGAGAGAAAATGCCAGAAGAAAAGAATTTCTGAAAGCCATCGAGGTGCTCCAATTGGGGTGACACCGCTTTTCTAGGTCGGCTTGCTAGCCCCAATCAAACGATGATATCTGCGGGCAGACATGAATCAAACTAGGGCATGGCCATGGTTCGACCATATTTGCCGCTGAACGCGCTGCGGGCTTTCGAGGCGGCCGCGCGGCACCTCTCCTTCACGAGGGCGGCGATCGAGCTCTGCGTCACCCAGGCGGCCGTCAGCCATCAGGTGAAGCTGCTCGAACAAAGGCTCGGCGTGACGCTGTTCCGGCGCCTGCCGCGCGGGCTGATGATCACCGAGGAAGGACTGGCGCTGCTGCCGGCGCTGCAGGACAGTTTCGACCGCATGGCCGCCATGCTGGAGCGCTTCGAAGACGGGCATGTGCGCGAGGTGCTGAAGCTCGGCGCGGTCGGGACGCTGGCGGTCGGCTGGCTGCTGCCGCGGCTTGCCGACTTCCGGGAAAAATACCCGTTCATCGACTTGAGGCTCTCGACCAACAACAACCGCGTCGACATCGCCGCCGAAGGGCTCGACTACACGATCAAGTTCGGCAACGGCGCCTGGCACGATATCGAGGCGGAGGCGCTGTTCGAGACGCCGCTTTCCGTCCTCTGCATTCCGCCGGTCGCAAGGCAGCTCAAAACCCCGGAGGATGTCGCCCACCAGGTGCTGCTGCGTTCCTACCGCGCCGACGAATGGCCGAGCTGGTTCGAGGCGGCGCATGTCGCCCCGCCGCAAATTCGCGGCCTCGTGTTCGACAGTTCCGTGCTGATGGTCGAAGCGGCGATGCAAGGGGCGGGCGTGGCGCTCGCCCCGCCGCTGATGTTCTCCCGCCAGCTTGCCGCCGGCATGATCGAACAGCCCTTCCCGATCACCATTTCCAAGGGCAGCTACTGGCTGACCCGGCTCAAATCCCGCACCGTGACGCCGGCCATGGAAATGTTCCGCAACTGGCTTGCGGAACAGGCGGCGGAGACGCGGCGACAGCGGGAAATCTAGGGTTTGCGGGGTTGCCATCCCGTCCGCCTTGTGCGATCACGCGCCCTCTCAAAAATTCCGGGCGCCAGTAGCGCCCTTTTCGCATTCGGAGCCTCATCGCTCCGGTTCAATGATCTTCGATGGATAAAAGGAGCACGGCGATGGCACGGGCGCTCGGGCTTGATTTCGGCACGACGAATACGGTTCTGGCACTGGCGGATGGCGGCAGCACCACCCATTCGATGCGCTTCACCAGCAGCGCCGGCGAGAGCGATTCGATGCGCACCGCGCTCTCCTTCATGAAGGATCCGGTGATGGGGGCGCAGGCGCTGAAGGTCGAGGCGGGTCAGGCGGCGATCCGCCAGTTCATCGACAATCCCGGCGACTGCCGTTTCCTGCAGTCGATCAAGACGTTTGCGGCGAGCGCGCTCTTCCAGGGCACGCTGGTGTTTGCCCGCCGGCACGTCTTCGAGGACCTGATGGAGATCTTCCTGAAGCGCCTGAAGATCTATGCGGAGGACAACTGGCCGAGCGACGTGTCGCGGGTTATCGCCGGGCGGCCAGTGCATTTCGCCGGTGCCAATCCGGATCCGAAGCTTGCGACCGAGCGCTACAACGAGGCGCTGACCCGGCTCGGCTTTCCGGAAATCCACTATGTCTACGAGCCGGTCGCGGCTGCCTATTACTTCGCCCAGACGCTGAAGAGCGATGCCACCGTGCTCGTCGCCGATTTCGGCGGCGGCACCACCGACTATTCGCTGATCCGCTTCGAAACCAAGGCCGGCAAGCTGACCGCCACCCCGATCGGACATTCCGGCGTCGGCGTGGCGGGCGACCATTTCGACTACCGCATGATCGACAACCTGGTGGCGCCGGAAATCGGCAAGGGCAGCAAGTTCAAGAGTTTCGACAAGGTGCTGGACGTGCCGGCCGGCTATTACGTCAATTTCGGCCGCTGGAACCAGCTGTCGATCTTCAAGACCAGCCGCGAGTTCACCGACCTGAAGTCACTGGTGCGCTCGGCGCTGGAGCCGGACAAGCTCGAACTGTTCGTCGACCTCGTCGACCATGACGAGGGTTATCCGCTCTACCAGGCGATTTCGGCGACCAAGATGGCGCTGTCGGGCGCGGAGGAAGCGGAGTTCAATTTCGCGCCGCTCGGCAAGGCGGGCCGCAAAATGGTGAAGCGCACGGATTTCGAAAGCTGGATCGCCGAAGACCTCGGCCGTATCGAGGGCGCGCTGGACGAGGTGCTGGAAAAAACCGGCACCGCGCCTGCCGAGATCGACAAGGTGTTCCTCACCGGCGGCACCTCCTTCGTGCCGGCCGTGCGCAGCATCTTCACGCGGCGATTCGATGCCGGCAAGATCGAGAGCGGCGGCGAACTTTTGTCGATCGCCCACGGCCTGGCGCTGATCGGCGAGAGCGACAATATCGCGCAATGGGCGGCTTGAGGGCGGCGTACTCCCGCTGATCTCCCCCCTTGAGGGGAGATGTCACCGAAGGTGACAGAGGGGGTAGCGACGGTGCGGCAAAACATTCGGCCAGAGAATATGCGGAGAGGTTACCCCCCTCTGCCCTGCCGGGCATCTCCCCCTCAAGGGGGGAGATCGGCTAGCCGCGCCGTCTCCGTCCACATCCCATCGCCCATTCGGGCCCAAAAGCGGTTCCCTCTTCGTTGCGACATGCTGTAGTGTGAACGATGATGAACATCGCCAAAGACATGGACGCCCCTGAACTCGCCGCCCTTCTGCATTTCTATGCGGATGCGGGTGTCGAGTGGCTTGTCGAGGACGACCCTGTCGACCGGTTCGCGCAGTTTGCGGCCCAGAAAGCGGCACAGGCTGAGGCGAGAGCCCCGGCATCTTCGCGGCAGCAGCAGCCGGCCCAGAACGAGCCCGCCCCCACGTCCCGAGCGGCGGCATCGACGCCAAAACGCACTGCCCCAACGGCACGCGCCGCGGCCCCACCACCCGCTTCCGCGCCCGTATCGGTGCCCGACGAGCAGGCGGTCGCCTCGGCGCGGTTTGCGGCGGAAAGCGCCCGCTCGCTCGACGAACTCAAGACGGCGCTCGAAGCCTTCAACGGCTGCAACCTGAAGAACGGGGCGCGCAACACCGTGTTTGCGAGCGGCAATCCTGCGTCCGGCATCATGGTGATCGGCCCGATGCCGAATGCCGACGACGACCGCGACGGCGTTCCTTTCGCCGGCCGGCAGGGGCAGCTGCTCGACCGCATGCTTGGCGCAACCGGCCTTGCCCGCGACGCCGTTCTGCTCACCAACGTCATCCCCTGGCGGCCGCCGGGCAACCGCATGCCGTCGCAGGCGGAAATGGATATCTGCCGACCGTTCCTGGAGCGCCAGGTGGCGCTCGCCGAACCGAAACTGCTGCTGCTGCTCGGCAACTTTCCGGCGCGTTTCTTCTTTGGCGGCAATGGCACGATCCATTCGATGCGCGGCGAATGGCGCGATCTCTCCTTCGGCGGGCTGACCGTGTCGGCGATCGCCACCCTGCACCCGCAGGAATTGCTGGCGGCACCTGCCAACAAGGCGCTGGCCTGGCAGGATTTGCTGATGTTCAAAATGCGGCTTTCCGGGCGCTGACTGCCCGCATTCGGGCAGAACTGCCCAAAATTTGCGTAGGGTTACGGAAATATGAAGACTGCCATGCAAATCACGCATGGCAGCGCAGCGTTTCGTTGCATTGCAGAATCGATGTTGCGCTGCAATATTAGAGCTGTGTCTTGGGAGGAATTCTAGGTTTAAGGAACCAAGGCCATGACTACCCGCTTCCGCCCGATCCATTCGGGTTTCGAAACTCTTCGCATCGCCGGCCTGTCGCCGCGATCGACGAAGGGTTATCACCATTTCGGCTCTGCGACGAACGAACAGCTTACCTCCCGCGCCATGGCGCGTCCGGTCGGCATCACCCGTCCGGCTGCGGTCTTTGCCGATTTCCGCGAACGTTGATCGCGCGACACCAAGGAAGCATCAGCCATGACGGCTATTCTCCACCCGATCCGTACCCTGCGTGAGAACTTTTCTCACATCGGCGCTGCCGTGAACGCCTCGCGTGAATACAGCCGCGCGGGTGCTGCCCGCGCCTGCGCCGAGACCAATCCGGTCACCGCGGCCATCCCGCTTTAAACACCCGGCCTGATCAAGCCCCGGGCGGCGAAGCCTTGCGCGCCGCCTTCCGCTCGAGCCCCAGCTGGTGCTCGCGGTAGATGATGAAAATCCCCGCCGATACCGTGATCGCCGTTCCGACCAGCATGGTCGCCGTCGGCACGTCCCCGAACAGAACAAAGGCAATGCCGATCCCGAGCAGGATCGAAGTGTATTCGAACGGCGCAACCGTCGAGACATCGGCATTGCGATAGCTCTCGGTCAGCAGGATCTGCCCGAGGCCGCCGCAGAAACCGGAGCCGACCAGGAACAGCTTTTCGGACATCGTCAGCGCCGCCCAGCCGAAGGGCAGGCTCGCAAGAGAAAACAGCGCACCCGACAGCGAGAAATAAAGCACGATCGTCGCCGTCTTTTCGGTGCGCACGAGCTGGCGTGTCTGGATCATCGCGAAGCCGGCCAGCACCGCCGAGAGGATGACCGAAGCGGCGCCAACCGCCTGTTCCGACCCCATGCCGCCCTGTTCGAACATGGTGAGCTTTGGCCAGGAAATGATCACCACACCGACCATGCCGATCATGACCGCCGTCCAGCGGTAGATGCGCACCGTCTCTTTCAGAAAGATTGCCGCGAAGACGACCGCCAGCAGCGGCGAGGAATAACCGATCGCGATGGCATCCGGCATCGGCAGGTGCACGAGGCCGTAAAAGCCGAAAACCATCGAGAGAATGCCGAGAAAGCCGCGCTTCACATGGCCGGTCAGGCTATCGGTGTGGAAAGCGCCGCGCAATTCGCCCTGGAAGGCGAGATAGGCCATGATCGGCACGAGCGCGAAGGCGGAACGGTAGAAGGTGATCTGTCCGGCCGGGATATCGGGACCTGCGGATTTGATACAGGTCTGCATCATCACGAAGATCACCACGGAGGTGACTTTGAACATGATCCCGCGCAGGGGATTCAGGGCATCGGCGGACATCAACAACTCATGGGGATTTAAGGGGGGATTTTAGGCGGAAATCCAGTCCGCGCTGACAGGGCGCTTGGAGAGACAATGGGGGAAGATTCAGTTTGACGACAAAGTAACGGAAAAGTGGCATGAGCGGGATCAAAACTGATGATAGGTCGATCAATATCCGTGACCTCGTGAAAGATTGCGCGAAATATACCAGAATGAAATCGAGCTTTATTTTAGCCAAAGTTTCAACAATCGTTTAGCATTGCGTGCAATTATCCGCGCGGCGACGGGTGTGTGCCAATTCGAAGGGAATGCCCGCGGGGGCTCCCGATACCAATTTGAAGACCCGGTTCAGGAAGCAACATGCGAACAGATACGGGCCAGATCGTTCATCTGGCAGATTACCGCCCCACCGACTTCGTCCTGGAACGCGTCGATCTGACCTTCGAGCTCGACCCCACCAATACAAAGGTTGATGCGCGGCTGATCTTCCACCGGCGCGAAGGTGTCGATCCGTCTGCGCCGCTGGTGCTGGATGGCGACGAATTGACGCTGTCCGGACTGCTGCTCGACCAGAACGAGGTTCCCGCGGCGCAGTACGATGCGACGCCGGAGAGCCTGACGATCCGCGACCTGCCGGCCGAATCTCCGTTCGAAATCACCGTCACCACCTTCATCAACCCGGAAGCCAACAGCCAGTTGATGGGTCTCTACCGGACCAACGGCGTCTACTGCACCCAGTGCGAGGCCGAAGGCTTCCGACGCATCAGCTATTTCCCCGACCGGCCGGACGTGCTGGCGCCCTATACGATCACCATCATCGGCGACAAGGCCGCCAATCCGGTCATGCTGTCGAACGGCAATTTCCTCGGCGGCGCCGGTTACGATGAAGGCCGCGCGTTTGCCGCCTGGTTCGACCCGCATCCGAAGCCGAGCTATCTGTTCGCATTGGTCGCCGGCGATCTGGGCGTGGTCGAGGACACGTTCGTCACCATGTCCGAGCGCGAGGTGACGCTGAAGATCTATGTGGAGCACGGCAAGGAAGCTCGCGCGGCCTATGCCATGGACGCGCTGAAACGGTCGATGAAATGGGACGAGGAGCGGTTCGGCCGCGAATACGACCTCGACATCTTCATGATCGTCGCCGTGTCGGACTTCAACATGGGGGCCATGGAGAACAAGGGCCTCAACGTCTTCAACGACAAATACGTGCTCGCCGACCCGGAAATCGCGACCGACCAGGATTACGCGAATATCGAGGCGATCATCGCTCACGAATATTTCCACAACTGGACCGGCAACCGCATCACCTGCCGCGACTGGTTCCAACTCTGCCTGAAAGAAGGCCTGACGGTCTATCGCGACCACGAGTTCTCCGCCGACCAGCGTTCGCGCGCGGTCAAGCGCATCGCGGAAGTGCGGCACCTGAAATCGGAACAATTCCCGGAAGATGCCGGTCCGCTCGCGCATCCGGTCCGCCCGACCAAATACCGCGAGATCAACAATTTCTACACGACGACCGTCTACGAAAAGGGTTCGGAAGTCACCCGCATGATCGCCACGCTGCTTGGCCGCGACGACTTCAAGGCGGGAATGGACCTCTATTTCGAGCGCCATGACGGCCAGGCCGCGACGGTCGAGGATTTCGTCAAGTCGTTCGAGGATGCGAGCGGCCGCGACCTGACCCAGTTCTCGCTCTGGTACCACCAGGCCGGTACGCCCTTGGTCACCGTGTCGAGCGATTACGACCAGGCAAGCGGCACGTTCACGCTGTCGCTCGAGCAGATGATCCCGGCCACCCCCGGCCAGACGGCCAAGGAGCCGATGCATATCCCGCTCTCCTTCTCGCTCATTCTCGACAACGGCTCGGCTGCGGTGCCGACCAAGGTCGCGGGCGGCGAGGTGACCGGCGAGGTGCTGCACCTGACCGAACGCCGGCAGACCTTTACCTTCTCGGGCATTTCCTCCCGTCCGGTCCTGTCGCTCAACCGGTCGTTCTCGGCGCCGATCAACCTGCATCTTGACCAGACGCCGGCCGATCTTGCCCATATCGCCCGCCACGACACGGATCTCTTTGCACGCTGGCAGGCGCTGACCGATCTTGCCCTGCCCAACCTGATGCAGGCAGCGCGCGACGCCCGCGAAGGCAAGGCGATCACCTGCGATCCGGCTTTCGCCGCAGCCCTTCTCGAAGCCGCCGGCGACGAGACGCTGGAGCCGGCCTTCCGCGCCCAGGCGCTGACGCTGCCGAGCGAGGCGGACATCGCCCGCGAACTCGGCGGCAACAACGATCCGGATGCGATCCATGCGGGCCGCAATGCCATTCTTTCGGAGATCGCCAAGGCCGGAACCAAGACCTTCCAAAGCCTGTTCGACGCGATGAAGGTCGAAGGCACCTTCACGCCGGATGCGGCAAGCGCCGGCAAGCGTTCGCTGCGCAACACAGCGCTGTCCTATCTCACCTATGCGGAAGGAACGCCGGCCCGCGCCGCCGCTGCCTTCGCATCCGCCGACAACATGACCGACCTCGCCCAGGCGCTGGCCGTTCTCACCCACCGTTTCCCGGACGCACCGGAAGCGGCCGATGCGCTCGCCACGTTCCTGACGCGCTTCGACGGCAACCCGCTTGTCATCGACAAGTGGTTCTCAACCCAGGCGACTATTCCCGGCGAAGGCGCGCTTGCCCGCGTCAAGGCGCTGATGGAAAATCCGCGCTTCATCGCCACCAATCCGAACCGGGTGCGTTCACTGATCGGCACGTTCGCCTTCGGCAACCCGACCGGCTTCAACCGCGCCGACGGCGAAGGCTACCGGTTCCTGGCCGAGCAGATCCTGGCGATCGATCCGCGCAATCCGCAGCTCGCCGCCCGCATCCTCACCTCGATGCGCTCCTGGCGGTCGCTGGAGCCGCAGCGTGCCGACCACGCCCGCGCTGCTCTGTCGACCATCGAGCACGCGGCGACGCTCTCGACCGACGTGCGCGACATCGTCGAGCGGATGCTGAAGGGCTGATGCTCAACGACGCCTGACCGCGACTGCCGAGCGACCATTTACTCCACGTCGATGGTGTGGATATCGATGGCAACGGCGACGCGGTCGAGCAGCGGCTTGTTGTCCAGGCCGACCGCATAAACGCGGCGTTTCGTCGGGTAGATGAGTCCATCGAAGGTCTTTGGTTCGCTGGCATAATTCGCGCTCGACGTTCCGCCCATGATCTCAACGCTGTAGTCGTGTCGGCGGAGAAGACCGGAGACGTCGAAATAGAATGTCTGTTCGGTGGAATGGCTGTGGACGCCCGGCGGGAAAGTTACCTTCAGTCGCCGCCACGTCTCGCCGTTTTCGTCCCACGGCTCGACTTCTTCGACCTCGAAGCCTGGCAGCCTGAACAGGAACGGCGTGGTCAGGTAGGTCCACATCGCATAGCCCGAGAAATAGATCAGGTTCTGGGCGTCCCAAGGTGTCATCACCACGTGACCTTCGAAAGCTTCTCTCGGCCGCTGGCGCTCTTCGATAAGCTCGCCGTCATCGGTAACGATGGCCGTCCGCTCCGGCTCGTAAACGCTGTGCCGCCCCACGTCGACAAACGGCGAGAATTCGACGTGCTGGCGATGCGTCTCGATCGTCACGCGGGCGTTGGCGAACACGTCCGGCCAGCCCTTTACATGCCACATGGCCCCGCCGACGGAAACATGCGCCGTCAGTTTCCGAAGCTGCTGCCAGCGCTCCCAGCCGCCATGGGCTGCAATGGCAAGATCCACGAGTTCATTCATCTTTGATATCTCCGAGAAAGGTTTGCATCCGGCTTCAATGGTTTAATTTTGAAACCTATCGACAGGCTGATCCATATGGTTTAACTTTGCAACCAATATTTCCGACCCCTATGCGGAGAGCGCGATGAAGGGAAAGAAGACTGACCTGACCGATGCCAATTGCGGCATTGCGCGCACGCTTCAGATCATCGGGGACTGGTGGACACTTCTCATTGTCCGGGATGCCTTTCACGGACGCCAGCGGTTTGGTGAATTCCAGAAGAGCCTTGGCCTTGCCAAGAACATCCTGTCCTCGCGACTGAAAAAGCTCGTCGAGGATGGCATATTCGCGCTCGAGCCTGGCAGCGGCTCGGCCTCAAGTCACCGCTATGTGCTGACCCCGAAGGGTGAGCAGCTCTGCACCGTGCTCGTCGCACTCTGGCAATGGGGCGAAGAAAACTGTTTCGAACCCGGCGAACTCACATACGCCATGGTGGACAAGCCGGACAGGCAGCCACTCGCCCGGCTGCAATTGAAGGCGCAGGACGGACGCGTTCTCGGGCCGCGCGATTTTCGCATGGTCGCAAAGGAGGCAACCACGTCCTAGCCTGCCTAGGGGGCCGCTTGTGGTACCGGCTTCAAGCGCCGGCGCATTTTTCCAGAAAACGGGAAACCAGCGAGCGGCAATAGTCGGGAGTCAGCGCGCGGTCGCCGAACAGGATGTGGTAGATGATCGGCGCGACGACGAAGTCGATCGCTTCGCTCACATCGAAGGCCGTCTCGCCCCTGGTCAAGGCGCGCTCGCGCAACGTCTCCAGGTGATCATAGGTGAACTGGCAGCAGCGGCCCGCCGCGTCGCCTTCCATGCTGCCCAGCACGTCCGCCAGCATCGAGCGCCCGACCTTGGACGACATCTCCTCCGCATATTGCAGAATGAAGGTCTCGATGTCGCTTCCCATCGCGCCGGTATCTTCCGGGTCGGCGACGGGCCGCATACGGGCGACCGCGACATCCGCCAGCAGTTCGGACAGATCGCCCCAGCGGCGATAGATGGTCGACGGCGTCACGCCGGATTTTTCCGCAATCATCGGCACCGTGATCTCGCCGCGATCCATGGTCTTCAGAAGATCCTGGACCGTGCGATGCACTTCCGACTGGATGCGGGCACTGCGCCCGCCCTGGCGCACCATTTCCCTGGCCATTTTGTTCTCCTTGCCGGCACGTCGCCGGAAATATCAAATCTCTTAATGCAAAGATATTGCATTAATCCAGGAATGCAACTATATGCGGCTAACGCTAAAAAATTGCATTAAGGTGAAACGCCATGAGCAATATCCTCTCCGCCTCCCCTTCGCCCTCCGCGCTGAGGATGACGGCCTACAGTTTCCTCGGCGCCGTCCTGATCTCCGCGACCAGCAGCGCGCCGACGCCGCTCTACCATCTCTACCAGGAGCTCTTCCATCTCTCGCCGGCGATGATCACCCTGATCTTCGGCTCCTACTCCTTCGCGCTGCTCGCAGCGCTTCTGACCGTCGGCGGGCTTTCGGACTATCTCGGACGCCGCCCGCTGATCCTGCTGGCGCTGATCTTCAACGCCGCGGCGCTGATCGTCTTCATGGTGGCGGAATCCGGCACGATGCTGCTCATTGGCCGTATCGTGCAGGGTTTTGCAACCGGCATCGCCTTCCCGACCTTCGGCGCGACGATCCTCGATACCGACAAGCGGAGAGGCTCGATGCTCAACAGCATCACCGCCTTTCTCGGCCTGATGATCGGGACGCTGGCCGGCGGCACGCTCGTCGCCTTCGCGCCTGAGCCGACACATCTCATCTATGCGCTGCTGTTTCTCGTGACGCTCGCCGGCATCGTCGTGCTTGCCTTCATGCCGGAGACCATCACCGGACGACCGGGGGCTTTGGCCGCCATGCGCCCGCATATCAGCGTGCCGCAGCGGGCCCGTGCGACGCTTCTGAAAGTCACGCCGGTCAATGTCGCCGGCTGGTCGCTCGGGGGCTTCTATCTGTCGCTGATGCCGACTCTGGTGGCTGTCACGACCGGCATCACCTCGCCCTTCGTCGGCGGCACGGTCGTCGCGACGCTGATGCTCAGCGCCACCGCCTCGGTCTTCGTCTTCCGCACATGGGCGCCGCAGCGGGTTCTTTTCACCGGCGCGACCGCGCTGATGATCGGCGTGCTGATCACGCTCTCCGGTGTGCATCTGCAGGCGGTCGGGCTTCTCTTCCTCGGCACGGCGGTGGCCGGTCTCGGGTTCGGATCGATCTTCTCGAACATTCTGAAGATCGTCCTGCCGCTTGCCGAGAGCCACGAAAGAGCCGGCCTGTTTGCGGCCTTCCTGGTGGAAAGCTACCTCGCCTTCTCGATCCCGGCGATTGCCGCAGGACTGATCGCCCCCACGCTCGGCCTCTCCAATACCGCCTATGTCTATGGCGGTGCAATCATCACGCTGGCAGTGATTTCGATCGCGGCTACCCGCACCAGCCTTGCCGAAAGCCCAGCCGCTTCTTGAGGCGGCCGATTTGCCGCCTGCGCGGACTCTTCCGATTCGCAATTGAATCAAATCGTTAAAAAAATCTTAGCAAGCCTCTGGACACGAAGAATCACTAATGATTCATTGAGTCAGGTTCGCGCGAGCGGCGCGTCGAATCACCATGAGGGACACAATGAAAACCATGTCGGACGTGCAGCGGGCAACCGCGGCCGAGGGGCGGCTGCGTCTTAAATTTCCGAGCTTTGGAAGTTTGCGGCGGGCCATTCCGGACGAGCCGCGGCTCTCCGTCAAGCCCATCGCGCGGCAGTTGCCGCGCGTCGAGCTCGTTCTCAAGCGTTCGATCCCTCTTCTCATCATCGCATTCCTGACCGTCGTCGCCGCCTCGCGCATTCTCGGCATCGTTTCGGAATATACGCGGATGGAAAATGCCGCACGGCAGGCGACCGCGCTGATGGCAGCCACGGCAAACGCTGCCTTCTCCGACGATGCGACGGCGCTCATCGGGCACGACCGCGCCGCCGCGGAAAAACGCCTTGGCTCGTTCCTGCCGCAGGAACAGCTGGAGACGGATGCCTTTTTCCTCTTCGTCGACGAAACCGGCCGCATTTTCGGCGGCACCAAGCAGGCGGCCGCCTATATCGGCAGGCGCCTGACTTCCGTCCTGCCGGAAACCGCGGCGCTCAGGCGATTCGGCGACGAGAGCGGCGTGATCGAGACCTATTTCGGTGAGATCCCGCATTACGCGGCCATCGAGACAGTCGGCAGCGAAGGCGCGCTGGTCGTAGCGGCCTATTCGCTGGAGAGCATCAATCTGGCATGGCGTCACGACGTATCGCTCAACGTCACGCTTTTCACCGGCATTTCGGCGATCCTCCTGATCATCCTCTATGCCTATTACATGCAGGTGAAACGCGCCCGCGAGGCCGACGAGACCTTCGTCGAATCCAATCTGCGCATCGAGACGGCGCTGTCGCGCGGCCGTTGCGGGCTGTGGGATTTCGACGTTACCAACCGGCGGCTGTTCTGGTCCGGATCGATGTACGAGATGCTCGGCCTGCCGCCCGCCGGCAACGTCATCTCCTTTACCGACGCGGCGCGGATGATGCATCCGACCGACGGCAATATCTATGCGCTCGCCCGCGCCATCAGCCGCGGCAATGCCAAGCAGGTCGACCAGGTCTTTCGGATGCGCCATGCGGCCGGCCACTATGTCTGGATGCGCGCCCGCGCCCAGCTGGTGAAGACCGGCCAGGGCCGCACCCATGTCATCGGCATCGCCATGGACGTCACCGAGCAGCACCGCCTCGCCCAGCGTTACGCTGAAGCCGACCAGCGTCTTGCGGATGCGATCGAGTGCACCTCGGAAGCTTTCGTGCTGTGGGACAAGAACGACCGGCTGGTGATGTGCAACACCCATTTCCAGCAGGCTTACGGCCTGCCCGACAGCGTGCTGGTGCCCGGCACGGAACGGCACGCCGTCAATTCAGCTGCCGCCCGCCCGGTGATCGAACGCCGTGTCGCCGATCCGGACGGCAGCGGCCTTTCGCGCACCACCGAAGTGCAGCTCGCGGACGAGCGCTGGCTGCAGATCAACGAGCGCCGCACCCGCGACGGCGGCCTGGTCTCGGTCGGCACCGACATCACGCTTCTGAAGCGCCACCAGGAGCGGCTGCGCGACAGCGAGCGCCGGCTGATGGCGACGATCGGCGACCTTTCCTCCTCGCAAAAGAAGCTGGAACGCCAGAAGTCCGAGCTTTCGGTCGCCAACGCCAATTACCAGGCGGAAAAGGAACGTGCCGAGGCCGCCAACAAGGCCAAGTCAGAATTCCTCGCCAACATGTCGCACGAGCTCAGGACACCGCTCAACGCGATCCTCGGCTTCTCGGAAATCCTCGCCAACGGCATGTTCGGGCCGCTCGGCTCGCCGAAATATTCTGAATATTCCAAGGACATCCACGACAGCGGCAAACACCTGCTCAACGTCATCAACGATATCCTCGACATGTCGAAGATCGAGGCCGGCCATATGCGCATCCAGTGCGAGGCGGTCGACCTGAAACCGCTGATCGAGGAAAGCCTCAGGCTGACCACGATTTCCGCTCAGGACAAGGAGATCGCCATCCATCAGCGCCTGTGCGACAGCCTCAACATGGTGGCCGATCGCCGCGCGCTGAAACAGGTAATGCTCAACCTTCTCTCAAACGCGGTGAAATTCACCAATCACGGCGGCAGGATCGAGCTGCGTGCGCGCAAACTGGAAAAAGGCGTGCTGCTGACGATCGCCGATACCGGCATCGGCATTCCAACCGAAGCGCTCAACAAGATCGGCCAACCCTTCGAACAGGTGCAGAGCCAATATGCCAAGAGCAAGGGCGGCTCCGGCCTCGGGCTTGCCATCTCCCGCTCGCTGATCGGCCTGCACGGCGGCACGATGCGCATCCGCTCGAAGGTCGGCGAAGGCACGGTCGTCTCGCTCCACATCCCCGACCAGCCGCTGCCGGTGGCGCGGTAGCGCTCGGCCGCCTGAGGCACGGCGGGGCTTATGCCTTCAGCTCACCCTGACTTTCTGCCCGGGATTGGGGCCTGTCACCTTTCCCACAACGGTCTGAAACACCTCCCGCACCGCCGTCGACAGCCGCTTGACTTCCCCCTCCAGCGTCCGAATGTCCGGGCAGCCACCTGCCCTGCAGACGCGCTCGACAAGCCCTGAGGGTGCATCAGCCAGATCGAACGGCCCGTCAACGCAAAGCCGGACGATCTGGGAGAGTTCGGTGAACAGCCGCAGCGCCCCCACGCAGATATCGAGATCGCCGGGCTTCATCAGCTTGTCACCGAGCGCCTTCAAGGCGTCCTCGGTGCTGAACCCGTAGGTATCCGGCGCAACGCCTTTGGCCGGCGCGATCAGGCGCAGATACTGGGCGATGAACTCGATATCGATCAGGCCGCCGGGGATGAGCTTGAAATCCCAGATATCGCGCGGCGGCTTTTCCGTCTCGATCAGCGCACGCATCTCGGCGACGTCCTTGGCGATCTTCGCGATATCGGGCTTCACCGACAGCACTTCTCCGATCAGGCCCTTCGCCTCCTCGACGAGGCTTTCGTCGCCGCAGAGCAGCCGGGCACGGGTGAGGGCCATATGTTCCCAGGTCCAGGCCTCTTCGCGTTGGTACTTGCCGAAAGCATTGATGCGCGTGGCGACCGGCCCCTTGTTGCCCGAGGGCCTGAGCCTCAGGTCGACCTCGAAGATCACCCCTTCCGCCATCGGCGCCGAAAGGGCCGCGATCAGCCGCTGCGTCAGGCGGGTGAAATAGCGGGTGGAATCGAGCGGCTTGTCGCCATCGCTTTCCATCCCCTCACCGTCGTAGTCGTAGAGCAGGATGAGATCGACGTCGGAACCGGCGGTCAGCTCGAAACTGCCGAGCTTGCCCATGCCCATGACGGCGACGCGGCCGCCCGGATAGGTGCCGTGGGCACTGCGGATTTCCGCGATGACCGCCTTCAGGGCGGCATCGATCAAGAGGTCGGCGAGATGGGTGAAGGCCCGCGAGGCCTGGGCACCCGAGATCGCCCCCGTCAGCAGCCGGATACCGATCAGAAACCGCTGTTCGGCAGCAAAGATGCGCAGCCGGTCGAGCTTTTCCTCGTAGTGCCGGGCACCGGTCAGGAAGTTGGTCAGGCGATAGGAGAGATAGTCGCGGGTCGGCAGTTCGGCCATCAGGCCGGGATCCAGCATGCCGTCGAAGACATGCGGCTTGGAGGCGATGATATCGGCAAGCCGCGGCGCCGAGGACATGATGGTGACGATCAGCGCCAGGAGCGGCGGATTGTTGCCGATCAGCGAGAAGAGCTGGATGCCGGCAGGCAGGCCCTTCAGGAAACTGTCGAAGCGCAGCAGCGCCTCGTCGGCGCGCTTGCTCTCGCCGAAGGCCTGCAGCAGCGCCGGCATCAGCTCGGTCAGCCGCTCGCGCGCCTCGGCCGACTGGGTGGCGCGATAGCGGCCGTAGTGCCAGGTGCGGATGACGCGGGAGATGTCGGCCGGCCGTTCGAAGCCGAGCGAGGCGAGCGTCTTCAGCGTGCCCGGATCGTCCTGCTGGCCAGTGAAGACAAGGTTGCCGTCACCGCTGGACAGCTTTGCCTCCTGCTCGAAGAGCCGCGCATAACGTTTTTCGACGGTCTTCAGAACCTCTTCAAGCCTTGCGGAAAAACCGGCGGTGTCGGCAAAACCGAGCATGAAGGCGATGCGCTTCAGTTCGGCATCGGTTTCCGGCAGGTTATGAGTCTGCTCGTCGCGCACCATCTGGATGCGGTGTTCGACATCGCGCAGGAACCAGTAGGCCTCCGTCAGTTCGGCGGCGATCTCGGACGTGATCCATCTCGCCTCGGCGAGTGCGGCAAGCGCCACTTCCGTATCTCGGGCGCGCAGCGGCGGCATGCGGCCGCCGGCGATCAGCTGCTGGGTCTGGGCGAAAAACTCGATCTCGCGAATGCCGCCTCGGCCGAGCTTGACGTCATGGCCCTTCACGGCGATCGCGCCATGGCCCTTGTGAACATGGATCTGACGCTTGATCGAGTGGATGTCGGCGATCGCCGCATAGTCGAGATATTTGCGGAACACGAAGGGCGTCAGCAGGCGCATGAAATTTTCGCCCGCCGCAATGTCGCCAGCGATCGGCCGCGCCTTGATGAAGGCCGCCCGCTCCCAGTTCTGGCCCCTGCCCTCGTAATAGATCAGCGCCGCATCGAGCGAGACGGCGAGCGGGGTGGAGCCGGGATCCGGCCGCAGGCGCAGGTCGGTGCGGAACACGTAACCGTCGGCCGTGCGTTCCTGCAGGATGCGGATCAGGCGGCGCATCATCCGGCCATAGACTTCCGACCCGTCGAGTGGATCGGTGAGGATGCCGGTTTCGGGGTCGAAGAACACGACGATATCGATGTCAGAGGAATAGTTGAGCTCGCGGCCGCCGAGCTTGCCCATGCCGAGCACGATCAGGCCCGAGCCCTTGCTCGGCTCGTCCAGGTCGGCGAGTTTCAGCTTGCCGCTGTCATGACCGGCGACCAGAAGATGGTCGATCGCAGCGGCGACGGAGGCTTCAGCAAGCAAGCTCAGCCAGCGTGTCGTGTCCTTCGCGGAAAAGATGCGGGCGAGATCGGCGAGCGCGACGAGGAAGCTCAAGGCCCGCTTGGTGGCCCGCAGCGCCGTCATTACCTCGTTTTCGGACGGCGCCTTGCCGTCCTTCTTCTCCCAGGCCCGCCGCGCCGTTTCGACCAGCCGGTTGAGCGCCGGCTCCAGCGGCTCGGTGATCGCGGTCACAAGAAGCTTTGGCGAGATGACCGCCGTGTCGCGCAGATAGGGCGAGAGGGTAAAGGCCGTGACGATGAAGCCCTTGAGCGCGCTGTCCTTGCCAAGCAGTGCCGCGACCGAGGGTTCGGACTTGCCGATATCCTTCAGGACAGCCATCGCCGCCTTGGCTTCCGTCTGGTTCAGCGGACGGATCCCCCCCGCCTTCACCGTATCGAGCCGGTTTCCGGTCTCCGACACTGGCACCTCCCGTGATTCTTCCCTGGCGGAACTTAGGGCTTCGGCTCCGGAAAGACCATGGTGACCGTCAGGCCGGGCGCGGCGATGTTCGTCTCGTCGGTGGCGGAGAGTTCCAGCGAGCCGCCATGCAGTTCCATCACCGCCTCGACCAGCGAGAGGCCGAGACCGGTGCCGGGCTTGGAGCGGCTTTCGTCGAGCCGGAAGAAACGCTTGGTCACCTCGCCGCGCTTGTCAGCCGGAATGCCGGGGCCGTTGTCGCAGACGGAGAGCCGCAGGGTGCCGCCGCTTCTCGCGAGGCGGACGCGGATACTCGCCGCATCGCTTGCCTCGGAGGCATATTTGATGGCGTTGTCGAGAAGATTGAAGATCGCCTGGCCGATGAGCTCGCGGTTCCCGTTGACAACGAGGCCCTGTTCCAGCTCGGTGGTGAGCGACAGCCCCGCCTCCTCCGCCGCCGGCTCGTAGAGTTCGGCACTGTCGGCGGAGATCGCGGACAGATCGACATCGGACATTTCCGCCGCGATCGACCCCGCCTCGACGCGGGAGATCATCAAAAGCGCATTGAAGGTGCGGATGAGCTGGTCGGATTCGCCGATGATCCCTTCGAGCGCGGCACGGCGCACATCCGCGCGATCTTCGCCCAGCGCATCGGCCGCTTTGTTGCGCAGCCTCGTCAGCGGCGTCTTCAGGTCATGGGCGATGTTATCGGAGACCTGCCGCAGGCCTTCGTTCAGCTTCTCGATGCGGCCGAGCATGGCATTCAGCGAATCCGACAGCCGGTCGAATTCGTCGCCGGACTTGCCGACCGGCAGGCGCTGCGACAGATCGCCGGCCATGATCTTCTGGCTTGCCGCCGACATCCGGTCGATGCGTTTGAGCGCATTGCGACCGATGCCAAACCAGATCACCAGCGCTCCGACGCCCATGATCGCCAGCGCCACCATCAGCGCCCGGCGGACGATGCCGCGGAACCGGCTCGGATCGCCGAGATCGCGGCCGACCATCACCCTCAGCCCGTTGTCGAGACGAATGACATTGGCGGTCGCCAGATGCCGGCCCGGCCGGTCCACTTCCGTATAGGGTTCATAAGTGAAGGGAATGTCCGTCCAGCCCTGGTCGTCCAGCACGCCGGGCTGTACCGACGCGACGTTGCCCGCGAGCATTTCGCCGTTCGGACCGGCGATGACATAGAGATTGGCGCCCGGCTGACGGGCCCGCCGCTCCATCATCCGCAGAAGAAGGTTGACGCCACCGCGCTCATAGGCGCGCTGTATCTCGAGCACTTCCTCCTGCAGCGACTGGCGCGTCTGCTGCGCCAGCAGCCGTTCGGACATGGCCGTCACGTAGAAGACGAGGAAAGCGGCGCAGAGCGCGAAAAGCAGGATATAGAGCGCCGACAGCCGCACGGCCGTCGAGCGGAACATCAGGCGGGCACGTGCCAGCAACTCGGCTTACCCCTCGTCCTTGATCATGTAGCCAGCGCCGCGAATGGTCTTCAGAAGCGGCTTTTCGAAATCCTTCTCGATCTTCGATCTCAACCGCGAGACATGCACGTCGATGACATTGGTCTGGGGATCGAAATGATAGTCCCAGACGTTTTCGAGCAGCATGGTGCGCGTCACCACCTGGCCGGCATTCTTCATCAGATATTCGAGCAGACGGAATTCGCGGGGCTGCAGCAGCACTTCCTTGCCGGCGCGCTTCACTTCGTGGGACAGCCGGTCGAGCTCCAGGTCGCCGACCCGGTAGACCATGTCCTGTTCCGGAGTGCCCTTGCGGCGGCCGAGCACCTCGACCCGGGCGAGCAGCTCGGAAAAGGCATAGGGCTTCGGCAGATAATCGTCGCCGCCGGCGCGCAAGCCGGTGACGCGGTCATCGACCTGGCCGAGCGCCGAGAGGATCAGTACCGGCGCATTGATGCCACGCTTCCTCAGCTCGCTGATGACGGAAAGCCCGTCCCGGCGCGGCAGCATGCGGTCGATGACCATCACGTCGTAGGAATTCTCCGTACCCATGAACAGGCCGCTTTCGCCGTCGCTTGCATGGTCGACCACGATACCCGCCTCGCGAAAGGCCTTGGTCATGTAGGCTGCGGCCTCCAGGTCGTCTTCGATCACCAGAATCTTCATGTGCGGAACAATAGCGTCCACGCCCGTCTTTGCACTATGGGAATCTGCGGTACCGGCAGAATATCGGGCATCCGTCTCCATCACCTACTCCATGGAAAGAAAAGGGCGCCGACCGTTGCCGGCGGCGCCCCCGATCTTGCGACCTGTTTTTCAGAAATCAGCCTTCGTTGATCGGCAGGGCAACGAAGCGGCTGGTGTTGTTTTCACCGGCCACCTGGAACAGCGCGCGGGTGCGGCCGTCCTTGCGGGCCTGGTCCAGAACCTTGCCGACATCGGCGGCGCTGACGACCTTGCGGTTGTTGACCGAGACGATCTTTTCACCCGTCTTCAGGCCGCGGGCAGCGGCTTCCGAGTCCGGATCGACATCGGTGACCGAGAGGCCGGAACCATCCTCGGCCGGAGCGACGGTGATACCGAGGCTGGCAAGCGCCTTGTCGCTGGAGGGCGCCGGAGCGTCGGGCTGCTTCGGCTCGGCCGCTGCAGCTTCGTCGCTCTGGAGATTGCCGAGCGTGACCGGGATCTTCTGGGCCTTGCCGTCACGCCACAGGTCGACATCGACCTTGGTGTTCGGGCCAAAGGCGGCGACGCGCTTGGCGAGATCACGGGCATCCTTGATCGGCTGGCCGTTGACGGCAGTGATGACGTCGCCTTCCTTGATGCCGGCCTTCTGGCCCGGAGAGCCTTCCTGCGGAGCGACGACGAGGGCGCCGGTCGCCTCCTTGAGGCCAAGCGAGTCGGCGATATCCTGGGTGACCGGCTGGATCTGTACGCCGAGCCAGCCGCGATCGACCTTGCCGTCCTTCATCAGGTTGGCAACAACGTCCTTGGCGGTGGAAGACGGGATCGCGAAGGCGATGCCGACATTGCCGCCCGACGGCGAGAAGATGGCAGTATTGATGCCGACGACTTCGCCCGAGAGGTTGAAGGTCGGGCCGCCGGAATTGCCGCGGTTCACGGCCGCATCCACCTGGATGTAGTCGTCATAGGGGCCGGAGCCGATGTCGCGGCCACGGGCCGAAACGATGCCTGCGGTGACCGTGCCGCCGAGGCCGAACGGGTTGCCGACGGCAACCACCCAGTCGCCGACGCGAACCTTCGAGTCGTCTGCGAAGTTGACATAGGTGAACTTGCGGCTGGTGGCGTCGACCTTGAGCACTGCGAGGTCGGTGCGGCTGTCCTTGCCGACCAGCTTGGCTTCGAGTTCCGTGCCGTCATTCATGACGACCGTATAGGCCGAACCGTCGGAGACGACGTGGTTGTTGGTGACCACGTAACCGTCTTCGGAGATGAAGAAACCGGAGCCTTGTGCCGCCGGACGCAGGCGGTGCGGACGATTGCCGTTGTCGCGGTTGCGCGGGCCGTTGCGGTCGGCGCGGTCCTGGTTGCGGTCACCCGGAGCGCCGGGGCCGCCCGGCATCTGGCCACCGAATTCGCGGAAGAACCGCTTCAGCGGATGGTCGTCGGGAAGCTGGTCGAAACCACGACCGCCGAAATTGAAGGAGAAATTACTGCCGCTGTCATCGGAAACGGGCTGCGCGTCCGACTGGACGCGGACGGAAACGACGGCGGGGGAAACAGCGGAGACGACATCGGCAAAGCTCGGGGCCTGCGGTGCGGTGACGCTGACCGGAGCCGCGAAGGACTGCACGACCTGGCCGGGGATGCCGCTCGAGAGCATGACCGCGGCAAGACCAGCAACCGTGGTGGTCTTCAAGACGGTCTTCAGAGAGGGACGTCCAATATTGCGCATGTTTTAAGCTACCTTCTTCTCTTCAGTCATTTTGGCTGGAGGTCAGCCAAGCGGTGGATGACGAGAGATATAGGCGCTCGCAGGTTAACTGCAGGTGGCGGACGAATGAAATATTGGTAATGTTTGGGTGACGCTGCCTCAGCCCGCTATTTTTTCAGAAGCTCTTCGATGCGAGCCTGTTCCTCGGCGGAGAGCGCCGCAACCGCGCGTTGGCTTGGCCGTGTGCGGACGAAGACAAGGATGGCGATCGCACCGACCAGCAGAAGCAGGACGGGGGTGGCCCAGAGGATCACCGTCTTGGCGCCGAGCCGCGGTTTCAGCAGCACGAATTCGCCGTAGCGCGACACAACGTAGTCGATCACCTGATCGTCCGTATCGCCGTTCGTCAGCCGCTCGCGAACCAGCACCCGCAGATCGCGGGCCAGCTCCGCATTGGAGTCGTCGATCGACTGGTTCTGGCACACCATGCAGCGCAATTGTGCCGAAAGATTTCGGGCGCGCTGTTCGAGCACGGGGTTGGAGAGGACCTCGTCGGGGTTGACGGCGAAGGCCGGGAGGGGGGCGAGGAGAGCCAGGATCATTGCTAGAACGACCCAGAACACCCCCCTCTGCCCTGCCGGGCATCTCCCCCTCAAGGGGGGAGATTGGCAAGACGCACCGACACTGCTCCAATCGCAGCGTTTGCTTGGGGCGGGACATGGCAACAAGTCGATCTCCCCCCTTGAGGGGGAGATGCCCGGCAGGGCAGAGGGGGGTAGCTTCAGGTCTCTCACTCCGCAGCCTCCAGCGTCGCCTTGATCGGCTTCACCTTGCGGCTCGGCGCCCCCACTCTGAGCCGCCGATCCGACAGGGAGACGAACCCGCCGAACATCATCACCAGCGCGCCGCCCCAGATGCAGAGGATGAACGGTTTCCACCAGATGCGTACCACCATGCCGCCACTGTCCATCGCGTCGCCGAGCGAGACGTAGAGCTGGCTGAGCCCGAAGGTGAGGATGCCGGCCTCCGTCGTCGGCATGCGCCGGGCCGTATAGAGCCGCTTCGACGACCAGACGTCCGCCACCTGGACGCCGCCGCGGCTGACGGCGAAATGTCCGCGCTGTTCGGTATAGTTCGGCCCGACCGCATCGCGCAGGCCGTCATAGGTCAGCGAATAACCGCCGACATCGACGGACGCGCCCTGCTTCATCTCGACCACCGTCTCGGTGCCGAAGGTCGTCGCCGCGAAAATACCGAGCACGGTGACGCCGAGGCCGAAATGGGCGATCGCCGTGCCGAACACCGAACGCGGCAGGCCAGTCAGCCGCTTGAGGCCCACCGAGAGCCCGACCTTGGCAAAATTGGCGCGATACCAGAGATCGGCGAATGCGCCGATCATGCCCCAGAAGCCCAGCACCAGGCCGAAGATCGCCAGAACCGGCCCGCCGTTCTGGATGTAGAAGAAGATAAGCCCCGCCGCCAGCGCCAGGCCCGCGAAGACATAGAGCCGCTGCAGGGCGCCCAAAAGATCGCCGCGCTTCCAGGCCAGCACCGGCCCGAACGGCACAGCGACCAGGAGCGGCAGCATCAGCAGACCGAAGGTCATGTTGAAAAACGGCGCGCCGACCGAGATCTTCTCGCCGGTCAGCGTTTCGAGGATCAGCGGATAGAGCGTGCCGGTCAGCACGGTGGCGGTCGCCACCGTCAGGATCAGGTTGTTGAGCACCAGCGCGCCTTCGCGCGAGATCGGCGCAAAGATGCCGCCCGCCTTCAGCATCGGCGCCCGCCAGGCAAACAGGACGAAGGCGCCGCCGATGAAGATGCCGAGAATGCAGAGGATGAAGATGCCGCGGGTCGGGTCGGTCGCAAACGAATGCACCGAGGTCAGCACGCCGGACCGCACCAGGAAGGTGCCGAGCAGCGACAGCGAGAAGGTCATGATCGCCAGGAGCACGGTCCAGATCTTCAGCGCCTCGCGCTTTTCCATGACCAGCGCCGAATGCAGCAGCGCCGTGCCGGCGAGCCAGGGCATGAAGGAGGCGTTCTCGACCGGATCCCAGAACCACCAGCCGCCCCAGCCGAGCTCGTAATAGGCCCAGTAGGAGCCCATGGCGATGCCCGCCGTCAGGAAGGTCCAGGCAGCAAGCGTCCACGGCCGCACCCAGCGCGCCCAGGCGGCATCGATGCGGCCTTCGATCAATGCGGCGACGGCAAACGAGAAACAGACCGAGAAGCCGACATAACCGAGATAGAGCAGCGGCGGATGCACGGCGAGGCCGAAATCCTGCAGCACCGGATTGAGGTCCTGCCCTTCCGCCGGCGCCGGGTCGAGACGCAGGAACGGATTGGAGGTGAGCAGGATGAAGAACAGGAAGGCGGTCGAGATCCAGGCCTGAACGGCGAGAACATTGGCCCGCAGCGTATCCGGCAGGTTGCGGCCGAAGACCGCGACGAGCGCGCTGAAAAAGACGAGGATCAGCAACCAGAGCAGCATAGAGCCTTCGTGATTGCCCCAGACGCCGGAATATTTGTAGATCAGCGGCATCAGCGAATGGGAATTCTCCCAGACGTTCGCAACCGAGAAATCCGAGACCACATAGGCCCAGGTCAGCACGCCGAAGGAGAAGGCGACGAGCGCAAACAGCACCAGCGACCCGGTCGGCGCCAGCGCCATCATCGCCGCGTCGCCGCGCCGTGCGCCGATTACCGGCAGGACGGAGACGATCAGCGCGGTCGCGAGCGCCAGAACGAGTGCATAGTGGCCGATCTCGATGATCATCTCGTTGCCGTCCCCTTGGTGCCGCTGCCTTGACCCTGGTTGCCCTGGCCTTCGTTCCAGACCCCCTGCGCCTTCAGCCGGTCGGCGACTTCCTTGGGCATATAGTTCTCGTCATGCTTGGCAAGCACGCTGTCGGCCACGAAACTGTGCGATGCGGCGTCGAAAGCGCCCTCGGTCACGACGCCCTGCCCCTCGCGAAACAAATCCGGCAGGATGCCCGTATAGGTGACCGGCACATTGCCCGTGCCATCCGTCACCGTGAAGCTCACGGTCGAGCCCTGGCCGCGCTTCACCGAGCCTTCGGCCACCAGCCCGCCGAGCCTGATGCGGGTGCCGGGCTTGACGTCGGCCTTGGCAAGATCGGCCGGCATGAAGAAATAGGCGACCGACTGGCTGAAGGCGAACATGACGAGCAGCACCGCGACGAGGATGAAGCTCATGCCGCCTGCGATCACCGCCAGCCGCTTCTGTTTGCGGGTCATTGCGCCACTCCTTCAACGGCAAGCCCCATCTCGTGGGCGAGTGCTACAAGCTCGCCTGATGACGGGAACTGCTTGAGGCCGCTCTTCAGCGCCTCTTCTGCCTTGGGTTTATCGCCGAGCACGGCATAGGAGCGCACCAGCCTTACCCACCCCTCGAGATTGTTGGGCTCCTGTTTCAGCCGTTCCGCAAGGCTGTCGACCATGCCACGGATCATCGCCTGCCGATCCCCCTGCGACAGGCTTTCGGCTGCCGCCACATCCGCCTGGCTTGGATTGCCCGGCGCCTGCGCCGTGTCCTGGCCAGCCGCAACGGTGCCGCCATTCTTTGCGATATGCTGATTGACGAGCTGCATCCATGGCGCGTCCGGCGGCGAGCCCTTGGCGATCGCCTCGAACTGTGCCCTCGCCTCCGCCGCCCGGCCGGCCTGTTCGAAGCCGAGGCCGACATAGAAACGTGAACGCGGGTTGTCCGGATCGAGCTTCATCGCCTGCTCGAATGCGGCCCGTGCATCCTCGGTGACGATCCCGTCGTTCGACGCGACCAGCGTTTCGCCAAGCCCCGCGAGCCTGAGGGGATTGGGGCCGAGAATGCGGATGGCATTGCGATAGGCCAGTTCGGCATCGCCGAGCCGCATGGAGCGGAAATAGATCGGCGCGAGCAGATCCCAGCCAGCGCCGTCATTGGGATTTTCGGCCAGATGTCGCTCGGCCTTGGCGACCAGCAGCGCGACATTGTTGCCGGGATTGGCAAGCCGCGCTTCGAGCGGCTGGTCCGGCATCCCGGGATTGCCGAGTGCCAGGTAAAGACAGAGGCCGACGAGCGGCGGCACCAGCGTGACCACAGCAGTGGCGAGCGCATGTTTTCGCGCCTTCGGAGCAGCGATCTCCTTGCCCTCCCCCGCCCCGGCCGCGGCAAGCAGCCGCCGGCCGATTTCGGCACGGGCGTATTCGGCTTCCTCCGCATTGATCAGGCCCTGGGCCCGGTCGCGGTCCAGCTCAGCCAGCTGGTCGCGATAGACGGCAACCTCCCCGGCCCGGTCAGCAGACGCAGCTTTGGTGGCTCGGGCGAAGGGCAGGATGAGGATTGCCGCTACGGCCGCCGTCAGAGCTGCGAGGATGATCCATAAAACCATAGTGGCCCAATACTGCAACAGCCCGCGCTTTCCAACAGCGCAGCCGGCGTTGACGCGAATTTGAGGCCTTTCGCCGCAAGTTCAAACCTGCATATGGGGCCAATCCGATCCGGCGGCCATGACCCATGTCAAACAACCGCAGAGGAAACCGGGTGGCGAAATCAGGTGAGCGGCGTCCAGGTGCCGTTCGAATTGCGGCAGGCAGCGCCCCGCGCCGTCATGTCGCGGCCATTCATCGTCACGGTGTGGCGATACTGGCGGCAGTTCTGGGTGCCGACCTGATAGGGAGCGTTGGCGACCACCTGGCCGCTCGCATCATCGCCCTTCCAGGTGATTGCCTCGCCGCCGGCTGCCCCTTCCAAGGCGCGATATTCCGCTTCGAGGGCGCGGGAACGGTCGCTTGCCGAAAGCGTCGCACCGGTACGGCCGACAATGCCGCCCTGCAGTGCGGAAATATAGGACGTCGAGGGCGATGGCCGCGGTGTCAGCAGGCCGCGTCCGCCGCCGGTTCCCGCTCCCGAAGACGTGCCGCAGCCGGCGAGCAGGCCAGCGACCACAAGCGATGAAACGGCATTTCGGAGGCTCAATAATCGCATCGTGTCGGAAACCGGTCGCGGGTCGTTTTCTTCGGAAATCTTGCCGAGACTGGTCACGTCCCGGCATGGCATCATTATGGCGTCGCTGGGAAAACACACAAATCCGGTGATCGTTCAGTCTCCCCGCATATTGGCAGACATCACAGGAATGTCCGTTCCGACAAAGATATAGCAGGCGATCCATCCGTCCATCACCAAAGGCAGGGAATGAACCGCTGTTGCCCATATGCCACAGTTTGGCGCGGCTGTATTGCACGATCTACCGTTCAAGGAGCTTCCTTGGCGACGCCCGGCAGCAGAAGTTGCGCCCTCAGGCCACCGCGCGTCCCGCGCGTCAGCTCGACTGAACCCTGATACTCGCCGGTGATCTCGCGCACGATGGAAAGCCCGAGCCCGGCTCCCGGCTTGCTCTCGTCAAGCCGCCTGCCACGTTTCATCGCCTCGCGGATCTGGTCTGGCTCCAACCCCGGGCCGTCGTCCTCGACGGCGATCTCGACCCAATGGCGCCGTGTCGCTTCGCCTTCACCGGACTGCGGGCCGGATGTCGGCGTCGCGGTGATCCATACGCCGGTCTCGCAGAAGCGAGCGGCGTTTTCGAGCAGGTTGCCAATGGTTTCCTCGACGTCCTGCTGCTCCATGGCAAGTGCCACGCCGGGCGGAAAAACCGACAGGTGGAATTCCTTTTCCGGATTGAGCCGCCGCATCACCCTGACTAGGCGTTCCAGCACCGGCTCGAGCTCGGTTCGGGCAAGCAGTGATTCGCGCTGGGCGGCGATTCGCGCCCGGTTCAGGTAGGATTGCACCTGCGCCTGCATTCCCTCCGCCTGCGACCGCACCATGTCCGACTGCACCTTTTCGACGGCGCGCGATTCGTTGAGCAGAACCGCGATCGGCGTCTTCAGCGAATGGGCGAGATTGCCGACCTGCATGCGGGCCCGCTCGACGATGCGGCGGTTGCTTTCGATCAGCGCGTTGATGTCGCTCGCAAGCGGCATGATCTCGCGGGGAAACTCGCCTTCCAGCCGCTCCGCCTCGCCTCGCCGCACCCTCTCGAGCGAGCGCCGGGCGCCATCGAGCGGCTGCAGGCCGTAAAGGATTGCCAGGCCATTGACGACCAGGCTACCGAAACCGAAGACGGCGAGCGCAATATAGAGACTGCGGGTAAAGGCCTGGATATCCTCCTCGACGACCGCGAGATTGCCCGACACGCGGAAGCGTGCGGCGCGGCCTTCGCCATCGAGCACGACCTCGGTCTCGGCGACCAGGACATTGTTTTTGTAGGCGTCGATGGCGGGGTAGAAGCGCTCGTAGCGATTGTTGAAGGGCACCGCCAGGATCGACGGCACGCTGATGTTCGAGGTGCCGAGCGAGGAGGACGACAGCGGCGTTGCGGCAAAGGTGCCAAGCGGCTCGATGATCCAGTACCAGCCGGTCTCCGGCTGTGAGAAGCGTAGGTCCCCGAGCTGCGGGCTCCCGGCGAGCTTGTTGTCGTCGCCGATCGTGATCGAGTTGATGACGTTATAGAGCTGGGCCCGCAGCAGGTCGGTGAAGGCGCGTTCGGCCGATTGCCGGTAGAGCTGCGAGATGACGATCGAAATGACCACCAGGGCCAGCGCCGACCACAGCGTGGCCAAAAGCAGCACGCGGGCAGTCAGCGATCTTGGTCCGATCATTCGGAATTTAACGCGCATCGTTTGGCGCTTGCATCCTGTAGCCGAGGCCGCGGACCGTTTCGATGAGGTCGACTCCGAGCTTCTTGCGAAGCCGCCCCACGAAAACCTCGATCGTATTGGAATCGCGGTCGAAATCCTGATCATACATGTGCTCCACAAGCTCGGTGCGGGAAACGACCTGCCCCATGTGATGCATCAGGTAGGACAGAAGCCTGAATTCGTGCGAGGTCAGCTTCAGGGCAACGCCTTCGACGCTCGCCTTGGAAGCCTTGGTATCGAGCCGCACGGGCCCGCAGACGATCTCGGAGGATGAGTGCCCCGCCGCCCGGCGGATCAGCGCCCGCACGCGGGCCAGCACTTCCTCCACATGGAAGGGTTTTGCAACATAGTCGTCGGCACCGGCATCGATGCCCGCCACCTTGTCGCTCCAGCGGTCGCGGGCGGTCAGCATCAGCACCGGCATGCCCTTGCCGCCGGCACGCCATTTCTCGACGACGGTGATGCCGTCCATGACCGGCAGGCCGATATCGAGGATCACTGCGTCATAAGGTTCGGTATCGCCGAGATAGTGGCCTTCCTCACCGTCGAACGCCTGGTCGACCACATAACCCGACTCCTTCAGGGCGTCTGAAAGCTGCCGGTTGAGATTGACGTCGTCTTCGACCACCAGAATGCGCATGCACCGCCCCTCGAATGATATGCCGGCGGTCGATCACCGCCGGACCCGCTTTACATGGGAACCCTGACGGTCACCTTGCGCGGTCTTTGATTGCCATCGCCTTGGACGAGAACCGTCACGACACAGGTCTGGCCATCGGAGGAGGGCTGAGCGGAAAGAAGCTGGCCGCCGGTTTCCCGCACAACGCGAGACGCCGCCGACCCGCAATCGCCCGCCACGAGAACCATATAATCAACCGCAGAGACCTCTTCCGGCATAAAGCCGGCGAAACCGGCAAGGCCGGCGGTCAGTATCGCGATGATTGGCAGTCGCGCCATGGTTACAATTTCCACTCACAAGACAAACAGCATTCATGTCCAAAGCATGTGATGGAATATGTAGCCAAAGGCGGCTGAATGGCAAATGAATGGTCCGTAATGCTTTCCTTCATCGGGCTATTTTCCCCTGATTCCGGTCTGCGCCGCGACACGCCCATAGATCGCAAAAAGTCCGCCCGCTGCACCCGCCAGCGTAACCGCGAGGTCGGCGAGATCGGCCTGAACATCCGCTCCGAGCTGAATTCCCGTGACCTGCAGAAGCGAGGCGGCGACCGCAATCAACCCGCCCCAGACCGTTTTAGATTGATACCACGCCTTCATGCCGTCCATGCTTCATCTCCTTTTTTCAACTTAGAATATAACAATCGTCTCGGCCGGGAGCCCAAGCGGGACCGCCCGGCCCATCTGCCGGATGCGCAGGGAAAGGCTCGATTGAGCGCTGCCGAAATCGGCGATCTCGTCGGCGGCCGCATAGGTGAAAACCGGCTCCGGCACCTCGACCGTACGCCTGACGATCGCACCCTCCAGAAGATCGATCCGGTAACGCTCCTCCGGCTCGTCGAGCGGAATTTCCGTACTGTCCCAGCCGTCCGCCTCGATCCTGCTTCGCCTCACCCAGGTGATCCGGGCTTCGCCGCCTGCCTGTCGTTCGCCGCGGATATGCACCGGCGAAAGCGGCGTCTCGGCACGCACGCCGCCCGAAAACACATGCGGGCCGGATCGCCCACCCGCCTGTCCTAAGCTTTCCGCCAGCCAGTTCAGGGCAAGCCCGCGTTCGTCCGCCGAAAGCCCCAGCGACACCACCGCCTCGTCCAGCACGATGACGGCCCGGCCTGCTACGGCGCCGGCCAACATGGCGTCCTCGGTCCCCGCCAGCCCACGCAACAGGTTCGACAGACGCCAGCGATTCGGACTGACCTCTTCGGCATCGGCAAAGCCGATCACTTCCCAGACGCCGTTCTGCGCCTTCACCGCAACGCGGTTTTCGCCATTCAACACGGCCTGCTCATCCGCCGACGACAGCCCGCCGAAAAACAGTTCGATCTCCATCACCGAGCCACGATCGAAACGCCCGGCGATGCCTCCGCCAAGCGGCGCGGCCAAAACGCCCAACCTCGCCGGCCGGTCGAGCGCTGAGCGCGTGCGATACCCTTCCGTCGTTACAGAGGAAGACAGCACCATCCGCCTCCATGGCCGGCAGAGGCCTGCGGCCCTGGCAAAACTCGTAGCCTCGCCGGACGCAAACCGCGGCAGGTCGAGAAAATGCAGGACCGGCGCAAACGCGTCGGAAACGGCACTCCCACCATTCCTGTGCCCCTCATCGCTGGCATAGTTCGACGGTGCAAGCGGCGCGTGATGCCGCGCCTCGATCCGACGTGCGGCCCCTTCCTCGATCCTTTCGACGATGAATGTCCCCTCCGGGTCGCTCGCATCCGGCAAAGCCAGCCGCACCGCGTCCCCGGGCTCGACCGCGATATCCGCCGGCGAAAGCGCGAAACTCAGCGACCGTCTCGCCACTCTGTGGCTGCGCAAAAGCGTTTCGACTGCATCGAGCGAAATCTCCTCCGGCAGCACCGCGGGCAGATCGTAGCTCAGAATGCGCTGGCTTTCCGCTCGCGCCCGTCGCGACCGCACGCCCGACTGTTCGTAGTCGAGACTCGGATTGTAGGACGTCAGCACCGCCTCTGCCGCGAAATCGCTGTCATGCCCGCGGTTTTCCGACCACAGCGGCTCATCCTCGATATCGGCGATGACGGTGATCTCCTTCGCCACCAGGCTCGCCTTCAGCCGCGACCGGAAGCGCAGCCTGCCGCCATCCTCCGCGACATCCAGCTGAAACACTTCGAGCAGCGGCTCCAGAAGCGCTCGTGCCGAGGTCACCTCCCCCTGCACATAACCGGTCAGATCGCCGCTCACTTCCGAAACGTCGAAATCCTCGAACCCGTGCTCGGTCAGGATCGCGGCGATGGCATCGGCCAGCGTCGTGCCGCCCAGCCGCCCGTTCAGCCAATGGCCCGTACGCCAGTTACCGCCGTCACTCCAGGCCGAAAGATCGCCAGGAAAGGCCGGGACAGGTCGCGCATCCCAGGTCCACACGAAGATATGGTTGGGATCAACCATATCGACCGGCGCAGCCTCGCCCTGCCACCACCCATGATGGGCTTCGAGAAACCGCCGCTGCATGCTGTCCGATCGCCCGCCGCTCGAAAAATGCGGAAGCGCACTTTCGGCCGATTTCGGATCGACGAAGACATTCGGCTGATTGGCACCCTTGTCGATCGCCGGGCAACCGAGTTCGGTAAACCAGATCGGCTTCATGCCGGGCACCCAGGCCGTCGGCGTCACATTCTCGGCGCCGTCCACACGGTCAAAATGCCGGTTCGACCACCAACCCAAAAGGTCCTTGTAACGATAGACCCAGGGCTTGCCCGCCAGGCCATCGCTGACCGGCGACCTCACCCGGTTTATTCGGTCCGCATCGCTCGCGTAATACCAGTCGAAACCCTCGCCGGCACCGATCTGCGCCGCCATGGCCTGCCGGTCGTCCGCAAGCCGAAAACCATCAGGATTGTCGGCCCTAAGATCCTCGTCCCGCCAATCGCCGAGGGGCATATAATTGTCGATGCCGACGGCATCGATATCCGCTGAGGCCCATAGCGGATCGAGATGGAAATGCACTTCGCCCGAGCCATCCTGCGGATGGTAGCCGAAATATTCGCTCCAGTCGGCGCCATAGGTCAGCTTCGTCTGCGGCCCAACGATCGCCCTCACATCCGCCGCCAGCCCGACCAGTTCCTGCACAAACGGAAAAATTCCCGTTTCGTCACGCAACTGCGTCAGCCCACGCAGTTCCGAACCGAGGATGAGGCCATCGACGCCGCCCGTGGCCGCCGCCAGACCGGCATAGTGCAGCACCATGCGCCTGTAGCCTTGCGCACCGGCGCTGAATGCCTCCACCTGCTCTCGCGCATCGGCACTCCTATTCGCCGACAGCGGAAAACAGCTGATCCGCCCCCGCCAGGGAAAAGCCGCCTGTTCCGCCCCGCCATAGGGGTCCGGCAGGCCATTGCCGGGCGGAATATCCATCATCACGAATGGATAGAGATAGATCTTCAGCCCGCGCGCCTTGAGGTCGGCAATCGCCTGCACCACACTCGCATCGCTCGGCGTGCCGCCGAAAGCCGGCCCACTGTTCTGGCTCACCAGATGCGCATCGCCACGCGACATCCCTGCCACGGACCACTCGGCGCTCTCTTCCCACCGTGCAGGCACTTCGACACCGGGCACGATCCGGCAATGCCCCGCCCTGAGATCAGTTCCGAACCAGGAGATCACCAGCGCCACCCGTTCAAGGTTCGGGCAGAGCGCCTGCAGCTCGTCGAGCGACGCCTGCCAGTCGGTTCCCGCCGTCAGCGTATGGCGGTTGAGAATGCGGGCACTGCCCTCGCCGGTCTTCTCGATCACCGGCCGGATCGCATAACCATGCTCGGTCGCGCCGGGAATGATCGTCACGGCGCGGATCTGCTCTTCGAGCCTGCCCACCGGCCGCAGCACTTCGAACTGCAGGAGCGGGATGCGATTGCCGAAACCGTCGAGCGGCAGCCGTTCGAACACGACGTAAGCCAGGCCGCGATAGGCCGGCGCATTGCCTTCGCCCTGCTTCGCCTCGATCAGCGGATCGGGCAACTGCCCCTCGTCGCCGCGATAGACCCGCATCTCGATCGCGGTCAGGTCGAGCTCACGCCCGTCGGCCCAGACGCGCCGTACGCCCGCGATCCTCCCCTCACAGAGCCCGACCGCCAGGTTGGCGAAATAGCGGAACGTCTCCACCCGCGGCCCGCTCGTCGCCTTGCCGCCGGAGCGCTCGCGCGTCACCTCTTCCTCGAAACGCGTCGCCCAGATCAGCGTGCCGCCGATCCGCGCCGTCCCGTAGACACGGTTGATCGCCGTCCCCTCATCCGCCCCCGGAATGCGCGCAGTCGCCAGCCGAGGCCCGGAGATCGTCGCGCCGCTGCTGCCGATCAGCGCCCGATCGACCATGCTGCCGGCCAGCGCCCCCGCCGCCCGCCCGATGATGGCGCCGACCGGACCGAACACACTGCCGAGCGCCGCACCCGCCGCCTGGAAAAGGATAGTGGCCATTGACAACTCCACATATTCGAAAAGGCGAGTCGACCGCTAGTCGCCCGCATCCAATGCGTGTTATGCTTGCAGGCGGTTGAGGGAAAAGCAGTAAGCGCATCACACTGCGCATCGGTGGCGTAGGCAGCACTGACCTCGGCAGGAGGCCCCTGCTCTCAACCATGGAGGTGATGTTATGAGGCTAACGCCCATTAGCATCATGCTTACTGTGAGAAAGACCCGGACGGGCTGGCTTGTCTCCGTCCGGGTAACATTCACTAGACAATGCTAGGTGAGCGAGGTTCCCGCCTCGCTCACCTCTCCATAATAGGCCTACCCGTGCAAAATGCAACCTCGATTGCGAAATGCATCTTAAAGTTACATTATTTTAAGTTGCATCAGGTTGCATTTCGGTTCGGAGGGACCGGACACGCCGTCGGAAACCGATACACCCCCGCAATCCGCCGCCGCCACGATGGCACCAGGGCCGAACGTGTCACTGCCGATTGCTCATAGGCATGGATGAAATGCTGCGGCCCGGCCAGCACCCCTGCATGTTTCGCCGCGCACTCCGGCCGCCAGCGGAACAGCAGGAGGTCGCCGGGTTCCGCCTCACCCATCTCTACCGCCGGCCCGAAGAGCCGCAGGGCAGCGTCCACCAGGCGGTCTTCGCCACTCCGCTCGGCCCAATCGGTTGCATAAGCCGGCACCGCCTCCGATTCCTCGCAGTAGAGTTCGCGCCAGATGCCCCGGATCAGCCCGATGCAATCGCAACCAACGCCCTTCAGCGCGCCCTGATGCCGATAGGGTGTGCCGATCCACCCCTCGGCCAACGCAACGATCTTCTGGCCCTGCCCCCTCATTCGAAGATCGGCCCGCCGTCATGGACCCGCTCCCCGTCAACATAGGAGTAAGCGAAATCGGCGCCCGGCACATGCGGGAAACCCCGGAAATTCAGGTGGTTCGCAAAGCGTGCCCTGCAGGTCGCAAACGACTTGTCGCACCCCGCGGTCACCGTAAACGTGTCGCCCGCCGCAACCTGTACTTCCAGCGGCAGCCAGAACGTCAGCTCCGCCGAACCGTCGGCCTTCCTCGCATGCGCCTCGACATCGACCGACACCCTGCCGGAAAACGTCAGAACGCCCTGCCGGAAGAAACCGCTGTCAAAGCCGCCAAGCCCGGAGACCGCGATCCGGCTCGCATCCTCGACAGCGAGCACCGCTCCCTCACCGCGCCACAGATCCAGGTTTACGCCACAGCGCGCATCGCCCAGGCTGGCGTCGCAGCGGCGGCTGTAGACGCGCCCCTGCGGTTGGCTCAGCCGGTGCGCCAGACTACGCAGCTCCGCCCGAAACTGCGCGCCGGCTCGGGAAACCTCGCCGATCTCCCGCATATTGAGCAGGATATGCTGGTCGGGCGCCGCCCAATTGACGAGAAACAGTTCGACGCGCGCGCCGTCATATCTGCCGGTCGCCAAATCCCGCTCCCTAATCGCCGCACTCGAAAACCCGCCGGCCACCTCGTCGGCACTTACGGAAAGCCCCGTTGCCGCCTCTGCCTCGCTTGCCGAAAACCCGCTCGCCGCCAGGAAGATGGTTCCGTCGAACGTCAGATCGCGGTCATGCTCGGTAAAACCCAGCACGATGCCGTCGCGCCGCGTCACCCGCCAGGCGTGGCAGGTGGTCGTCGCCTCCTGCGCCAGATGCGCAGCCAGATCAGCCGGTACCGTTTTCATGCCAAAACCTCCGTCAGCGGAATGGTCGGGATGCGCCCGGCATCGAAATGCGCGAGGTTGACATCGATCCGGTCCGTATCGAACCGCACCGGCACATCGAATTCATAACCGGCGCGCACCACATCGCCGACAGCGGGAACATGCCCGGCCGCAAAGGTGATGATCCCCGTCGCGGCATCGACCGACAGAGTTTCATCCGCCGCCGCAACGCCGTTTACCGACACCGCGACCGTTCCGGCGACCGGCTTGACGATCCGCCGCACCCAGCTCCCGCCGCTATCCGCATAGGTCTTGATGAGCTGGAACGCTGCGATCTCACCGTCGCCGGTGCCGATCCTCTGGTCGGTCGCCGATACCGGCTCGCCCGGCGCGCAGGATTTCCAATCGACCGGATCGCGAAACCGAAATCCGTAAAGCCGCCCCGCACGAGCCTCGAAAAATTCCAGCACCGCATAGAGGTCGCCGAGCGATTTCACCCCCGATCCAGCGTCATAGCTGCGCCGTGAATCCCGCCAGCGCTGGTTGCGCTGCTCGCGCCCGTTGGAAAGGTTGACGATATCGGTGCGCCGCACCGGCCCGCCGGTCGCCCCGAGCGCCAGGCGCAACGGGAGCCGGATCTCGTGAAAAGCATCAGCCATGACCCGCAACCTCCATTGCACATCCGAAGTGTCTCGTCGCGGGGCAGGATCGCTCTGCCCCGCTGATGTCGCGCTCAACGGACCTGCCTGAAGGCCAACGAAAGCCCTTCAATGCATTACCGTTTCAGTTTGCTCACGGAAGGCTTCAGCTGATCTGGATCGTGCCGATTTTGTACCGCACGTTTTCGTCAGCCGTGATGACGACAGCGCTGTTGCCGAGGATTGTCTGATAGTTCTGATCCTGAGAATTCGGATCGAATACGCCGATGAAGTGATTGCTGTGATATTCATTCATCGCGCCACCGCCGGCGAGGCTGACCATTTGGCGACCGTTCACCTCGAATTGCGGATTGGCCAAGGTATCCGATACGCAGTAGCAGAAACCATCCGCCTGCAGACCGGTATAACCGAACAGAACCCATTTCTGCGTGGGAACGTGATATCGGATGGTCTGCGCCATGCGTCCGTTCTGGTCATACATGGTGTAGGGATTATAACCCGAGACCTTGAAGAAGATCTTCGGTTGCTGGGGCGCAATGTTGCCTTGGTAGTATTGGTGGTTGACCGTCTCCCACTGGTTCGAGTTGTTATAGAATTGCCAGCCGACCGAAGCGTCGAGATTCGAGGTGCGGATCATTGCGAAGCCGTTGTCGAGCAGCGTGGTATTACCTGGCAGGTTGCGAACCTCCACGAAGGCGTAATAATAATTGCCTTCCTGCACGATGTTCGAAGGATGCAGGAACCCGTAGGCCGTATTAATAGACTGATAGGACCACGGCTCCGGGATCAACACGCAGCGAACGTTATGATGATTTTGGCCATAATCGCCGGGCTGCGGGATTGTCCAGGCCTGACCATCATTGGTCGAGCGCACATAGCCGATTGCGTTGACCCAGCGTGTATTGAACCCATAGGCGTTGGAATTGAAGCCCGGAACCCCACCAATCGTGGCAGATGATTGATAGAACTCATGATGAGTCAGGGCAACAACGAGGGAACCGCGGGCGAAAGGGGACATGATCCAGTGACGGTTGGCATAATGCCCTTCATAGGTGTCACGCGGGGAACTCCAGTGCATGCCCGCATTCCAGTTGGTCCAAGTGTTACCGTTATGCCAGTCGTAGACAACATTAAAACGGTACCCTTCTGAATGAGCGGTAATGAACGTCGGTGTGCCGTTTGCATCGCGCCACGGATGCAGGGGACCATCCACCCACAAGCCATAAGGCGTGCTTCCGCCAACATAGCCGTGCCATTGGTTCGTGCTGAAATCCATGCACGTCGTGTTTCCAGACGTCGTAACTACACTCGTAACCATTTTTGATTTCTCCTTCGATTACATGCTGAAGTGCCTCGGCTCCCTCCATTTCAGGAGCCGGTTGTTTGGTCCTGGCGATATCGTTGAGCTGGAGAGAGGGCGGTAAACCGGAATTCTTTTCGCCGCTCTCGCCCTTCGCATCGGATCGAGGACTGACTCGTCCCTGATCGACTGGCCTATCGCGTTTCCGATATCCGGAGCGCGGATGCCTGAGCGTCTGGCATAGACCTCAAAGACCGCGCCTGCCGCGTGCGACGCCGCGCGCCAGCATGGCAGAAATCTGCCCCTCGCTTTTCCGAAAGCTCCCCGCATCGGTCGCCGTTACGTTGAAGACGATCTGGGGCATTGCCCCGCCGCCTGCCGCCGCCACGCCCAATGCACCATCCGGGCCGCGTTTCAGCGGCAGGATCGCCTCGGCACCCGCTTCGCCCATGAGACCCATATTGCCGCCCATCGGGAAGAAACTCGGGCTGCGCACGACACCGCCGTCCGCAAACGGTGTCACGGAGCCGGCCAGTCCGCCGATTGCCCCGTTGACGAAATTGCCGAGCATGTTTTCGAGCGGCTTCAGCCCTGCGGAGAGCGCAATATCCGTCATCCGGCTGCCCAAGCCCCGCAACACCGCCTCGAGCCCCTTGCCGCCACTTGCGGCAGAACTCAGCGCGGTCGTCAGCGCCGATCCGAACCGTTGCGATCGGTTTTCCAGATCGGCCATCACGCCGGCCAGCGCCTCGGCGTCGGAAAGGGTGGCGGAAAAGTTCATGTCATCGTCTTCCATCAATAGCCTCATCGTCGGGAAACGCGGTCATCAAAGCCTCCAATCCGGCCCGCTCCATCGTCACACGCTGCGGTCCTAGTCCGCCGGTGATGGTGAAAAACTCGACCGGCGTCAGCGCCCAGAAATCCTTCGCAGGAAGCCGCAGCAGGCAAAGGCCGGCGTGCATCACCGCATCCCAAGGAAACGGCATGCCCGCCATTGCCCCGTTACCCGCTGCGGCTCTCAAGGGTTTGCTGCAGCGTCCCTGCCCGGCCCGGCAAATGTCGCCGCCAGCAGATCCCCGACGATCCGCGCATAACCGACGACACCGTCGTCGACGCTCATCGCCGCCACCTCGTCGTCGGAGAACAGATTGCCGCCGCCGCGCAGGCCGGCGCCGATCAGCCGGATCATGTCCGCCGCCTTCAGCCGGCCGGAGGAAAAACGCTCCGCCAGCCCGTTGAGATCGCCGACCGAAAACGCCGTCTCCAGCTCCGCCAGCGCGCCAAGCGTCAGGCAGAGAATGCGGCGCTCGCCGTCGATCACCGCCTCCACCTCGCCGCGCCGGCGATTTGCCCGTGCGCCCTGCATCAGAGCGCCCCGAAGGTCAGGCTGCCCGCCGATTCCAGCGCAAGCTCGAAGCGGATCTCGCCATTGTGCTCGCCGGAATATTCAAGCGCCGTCACCTGGAACGGCCCGGTCACCGTGCCGAAGGCCGGGATCAGGATCTGCCAGGCAAGAATGCTGCCGGCAAAGAACGCGCCGCGCACCAGCGCATCGCTCGCCTGGTCCTTGAAAATACCGGCCCCGGTTAGCGACGCGCGCTGCACGCCCGCGCCACCCAGGAGCTCGCGCCAGCGCCCGGCGCTTTCGGCATCGGTGATGTCGACGGTCTCAGCATTGAAGGCGAGCCGCTTCGAGCGCAGCCCCGCCACCGTCAGGAACGCGCCGTCATTGTCGATCTTCAAGAGCAGGTCCTTGCCCTTCTGCGCAACCATGTGGAAGTCCTTTCCGCTGTTGTCGTTTGTCGCTTTCGCACCTCCGGAAGCGGTGCTAGAGCGTCGAGCGCTCACACCCGTTTTCGCGAATGCTTCCCGCCACCATGCCCAAAATCCTCCCCCTGCGCTCGGCGCAGACGATCGCCGTGCTCGCCGTCACCCAGATCATCTCCTGGGGCACGAGCTTTGATATGCTCGGCGTCATGGGCCGCGTCGTCGCGCCGGAACTCGGCCTGCCCAACGAGGTCGTGTTCTTCGGCCTGTCGATCATGATGCTGGTCAGCGCGCTCGCCGGCCCCGCAACCGGTCGCCTGCTCGTCCGCCATGGCGCCGCCAAGGTCATGGCGACAGCGTCGGTCACCTTCGCGATCGGCCTGCTGCTGCTCGCGAGCGCCCACGAAGTCCTGGTCTACGGGCTCGCCTGGATCATCATCGGTGTCGGCGGCGCGCTCGGCCTGTCGGCGCCGGCCTATACGGCGGTCGTCGAGCGCGAGGGCCTCGACGGCAAGCGCATCATCGCCATCCTCATGCTGTTCACCGGGCTATCAGCCACCATCTTCTGGCCGGTCCTGGCACTGATGAACGATCTCGTCGGCTGGCGGATGACATTTGTGCTCTCCGCCGCTCTGCAGATCTTCGTCTGCCTGCCGCTCTATCTGTTTGGTCTGCCGAAACCGATCGACCGGAGCGAACAAGCTCAGGCCACGGATACGGTGCCGGTCGATTTCACGCCGCCGGAACGCCGCCGCGCCTTCTTCCTGGTGGCTGCAGCCACCGCGATCAGTTCGTTCATCAGCTTCGGCCTGTCGCCCTCGTTGCTCGCTCTCCTGCAACAGGCCGGCGCCTCGCCGGCGCTCGCCCTTCAGCTCGGCTCGGCGCGCGGCGCGATCGGCGTCTCGGCCCGTTTCGTCGATATGGCTCTCGGCCGACGTGGCAATACGCTTCTGACCTCGATGGTCGGCACCAGCCTGGTGCTCATCAGCTTCCTGCTGGCAGCCATGATCACGTCCTCGGCTCCGATCCTCGTCATCTTCGTGCTGCTCTATGGCTTCGGCACCGGCGTGCTCGCGGTCGCCCGCGCGCTGCTGCCGCTGTCGCTCTTCTCGCCGCGCGAATTCGGCCTGCAATCCGCCCGCCTGTCGCTGCCGCAGAACCTCGCCAATGCCGCCGCCCCGGTCATCTTCACCGCCCTCCTCGACCGCGCCGGCGCCTCCGCCGCCCTCATGACCGGCGCCGTGCTCTCGGCGATCTCGCTGGTGTTCGTGCTGATGCTGGTCGGGCTGGTGCGACGGGCGAATGGGCGCTTAATTGCTGATTGAAGCGACGATATCCTTGACCGGCAAGAGCAGGGTACGGTCCAGCCCCTTGGCCTGCCGAAACCCGTGTCTGAGATAAAAACTCGACGCCTCGTCGTCGAGGGCGTGAACCATGACGGCCCTAAAGGCGACCACTTCCGAGGTCGCAACAACGGCCAATAGGGCATTCTTCAGAAGTTCGCCGCCCAGGCCCTGTCCATGATGCCTCCGGTCCACCGCAAGCCGAGCCAGCAAAGCCACGGGGATCTCGCCCGGCGCCTGATGCCCCTTGACCTGTCGAGGCGCGTTTTCGCGCGAAATCATGCCGGCGCACAGCGAGTGATAGCCGACCACCCGAAAATCGGCGTCGGCAATCACGAAGGTCCGCGTATAGCTCTGCGCTTGATTGTGAAGCGCCATCTCCTTCAGGAATCTATCGAGCACCGGCTTGCCGCTCTCGAAATCTCCAAGATGATGTTGCTCACCCAGGGGAACTGGTTTGCGATACATGGGCTCAGTCGAGCCATTGCCGGTTCGACTTGAGCAAGGCAGAAAGCTTCTCATTCACCTGCGCCGGCTCCCCGAGCAAACTTTCGACGGCATCGAACATCGTCGCATCGACGCCAATGAACCGCTGGTCCAGGAGCTCTTTCTGGGCAGTTGCCAAGGCCGCTTCGGTCATGAACGCCGACAGCGACTTGCCGGAGATCTCGGCCGCGCGGGCAATGACCTCGCGTGTCGATGCATCTATCCGCAGATTGATCGTTTCGTTTTTTCGAAGTGCTACCATAACCCTGGAATCCACAATGTACATTCATTGTATATACATTTTCCTCGCGTTATTCAACGACCAATCCGAGCAGTTCCATCACTCCGTCACCGCCCGAAACCGCATCTCCCCCAGATAAAACTTCGTCTTCGGCTCCCGCCGCGTCCGCATGCTCACCTGCAGCAGGCTCACCAGTGCCGCGCCTTCAAGCGCCAGCCCGGCGTCATGCAACATGGAGTGCGCCAACCCGGCGATCTCCTGAACCTGCCGCCGCCCCTCGCCGTCGGACCATATTTCCAGGACCAAAAGATGTTCCTCGCCTGCCTCGGTGGCGGTCGAAAAATCCCGTGTCTCCATCTCGCCGAACACCACGCAGGGCAACTTTGCCCGCGGCAGAAGCCGGTCGCGGATGCCGTCGGCACCGACGATCGCGGTCAGCGCCGCATCGTTGGTAAGCGTCTGATGGATCGCTCGCAGAAGCGCGTTTCCCGCCGTCATCGGGTTTCCTCCTCGCATTGGCAGACGAGGTAACGCCGCGTCTCGTCCGGATCGTGCACCAACTTCACCAGGAAGAGCCGCCCGCCCTTGCGAAACCGCTGGCCGGCTGAAATGCCGTCGCGGAACCGTACCCAGATACGGTGGCTGACCGTGCCGCCCTCGGCCGCCGCCTGTTCCTCCACCACGAACGAGACCGGCTCGATCCGCGCCCAGAGCGTCGCCGTCACCTCCCAGGTCACCGCCGCGCCGCCTTGCCCGTCCGGCACCGCCTCCGGTGCCTCGAGGTCGAGCTTGGCGGTCATCGACCCCGGATCGAAGAACAGCGCCATCAGAGCCTCCGCATCCGGAAGGGCGCGATCAGCCGTTCGTAACCGTCGGGAATTCCGGCCGGCTGGTTGTCCGGCGAAACGACCCCGCGGAAGGCGAACATGTGGCCGATATGGAGGGACATCGCCCGTTTCAGCGTGTCCGGCACATCGGTGCCCGCCTCGCCGAAGCCGGCCGAAAAGTCGATCTCGATGCCGTTGACGGCCCTGCCCGGCTGCGGCGGATGTCTCAGCCACAACCGCGCCGGCCGGCCTTCGCCGTCGAGCAGATGATCTTCCAGTGGAACTTCAAGCGCCGTTCCGTCGGCGTCATAAACCATAACAGTCTCAATCGCCTGCACCGGCGATCTCGATATCCGGATCACCCCGTCGGCCGGCCAGCGGTCGAGATAGAGCCGCCAGACTTGAGAGATCAGGCAAAGCCCCGTCTCCCGCTCCAGATGCTCCCGGGCAGTGGTGATCAGTGAGGCCAGCAGCGCATCCTCGTCGCCTCCATCAAGACGCAGATGCGCCTTCACCTCGGCAAGCGTCAGCGGCTCCGCGGAAGGCGGAGTGGTTTGAGCGTAGGTCATGGGGATCCTGAGGTGGGTAGTGGGTAGTCGGCAGTGAGTAGTAAGACGCAAGTAGGGGCCGTGACGTGAAAAAGGCGACCAACTGACTGGCCGCCCCTGCTCACTAATCACTACCCACTACTCACCGAGCTTCAGCTCGCCGCAAACTTCACCACCTTAATCGCCTCGAAATTCTGTACGCCCCCGCCCACGCGCTTAGTGGTGTAGAAGAGCACATAGGGTTTTGCCGAATAGGGATCGCGCAGGATGCGCACGCCGGCCCGGTCGACGACGAGGTAACCGGAGCGGAAATCGCCGAATGCGATAGAGAGCGAATTCGCCGCCACATCGGGCATCTCTTCGGCTTCCGCGATCGGAAAACCCATCAGCGAGGCCGGCTGGCCGGCGGCGGCCGGTGGGTGCCAGAGATAGTTGCCGTCGGCATCCTTGAACTTGCGGATATCGCCCTGCGCCTTGCGGTTCATCATGAACGTGCCGTTCTGGCGATGGCCGGCCTTCAGCGCATAGATGAGGTCGATCAGCGTGTCCGAGGGACCAGTCGATTTCCAGCCGCCTGCCACGCCGGTGGCGATATAACCGATATTGCCCCAGGTCCAGGCGCTGTCCGCCACCGTCGGATAGGATAAAAATCCCTTCGGCTTGTTGATGCCGTCGCCGCGGATGAAGGCATCGCCCTCCTGCTCGGCAAACACGATGTCCACCTCGCCGGCGATCCAGGCCTCGATATCGACCGCCGCGTCATCCAGCAGCGCCTGCGTGGCCGCCGGCATGGCGTAGAGCTCCATGGTCGGGAAGGAGAGTTCGGCAAGCTGCGGCGTATTGGTCTGCGGCCGCGCCGCCGTCTCGGCCACCCAGCCCGTCGAAAGGCCGGCCGCGGCAAAGGGCTTCTTCAACACGGCGGAGGAGACGGTGCGCACGGTCGAGAGCGCCCGCATTGGCGAAACCACCGAGATGCGCCGGCCGATTTCCGTATCGGTCTCCGACGGCACGAGATAACCGCCGTCAGTGCCGGACCCTGCCGAAAACGCCTTGGCCTCCAGGTCGCGCAGACCGTTCTCCTCGCCTCGCCGGACATAGGCGTCGAAGGCCGCCTTGTGCTCCACCGCCTCGGCCGAAAGCTCGGCGCCACCGCGGCCGAGTTCCGACCCAAGACGGGGCCGGGCCTTCTTCAGCACCAGCTGGTCGAGCACCTTCTTCTGGTCGTCGACGGCGCGGTTGATGCGGTCCATCTTGTCGCGGGTCACCACGTCGGCGGTCAGCTTCTGCTCGATCTCGCCAAGGCGCCGGTCGTTGACCTCCTTGAAGGCCTCGAACGCCTCCATGAATTCGTCGAAGGCCGCCGTCACCGTTTCCGGCACGGCCTTCACCTCGGGCGCCACGCTTGCCATAGTCCTGGGCTGATCCGTCATATCGCTTTTCCTTTGAAGGTTGATTTCATCATCATCTTCGCCGCCCGCCGCATCTGGCGGACGAGTTCGGTTTCCCTGTCGCGGAAGAACCGCGCATGCTTGACGTTGGAGACCCGCGCCGAAGGCAGCATCGGAAAGGTCACCACCGAGATCTCCCAGAGATCGGCTTCCAGGATCCTGCGCACCCCCGTCTTGGCGTCGGTGCGGGCCTTCACCGTGCGGAACCCGATAGACAGTCCGTCGAGCGCACCTGATTTCATCAGCGCCAGTACCTCGCGGGAGCGGGCAACGCCCGGCGACAGCATGCCCTCGACATAGAGCCCCCGAGCATCCTCGCGGATGGTCCGCCAGGCGCCGATCGGCTCGGAAGGGTCGTGCTGATAGAGCATCCGCACCCCCATCGCCCCACGCTCGACGAGGCAATTGCCGAAGGCACCGCGCTCGATCGTATCCTTGCCGAGGTCGATCTCGCCGAAGACGCTGGCATAACCGGAAAAGAACCCGTCGCCGGTCACGCCTGCGAGTTCCAGATTGGCGAATTTGCGCGCAGTCGGACGCGGCCCGCGATAAGCGTGCATCGGTATTCTCCTGATTTTTTTGATTTTTCTTCCTCCCCCGCAAGGGGAGAGATAGGCCCGAGCTTAGCCGCTCCGCCCGCCATATCGCGCAGCAATCCGCGCCAGCACGCCCAGCACCCACCAGGCACAAAGGCTGGCCGCCGCCGATCCCGTCAGCATCACCTCTGGGCCGGAAAGCTCAGCCCCGATCCCCAGCCGCTCGACCAGCCACAGCCCGGTCGGCCCGCCGAAGATCGTCCCGCAGCTCAAGCCCGTCAGAAACCGGCTCGCCGCCTCGCGACGGCTCTTCGGCAGGAGATAGATCAGCGACACACCGGCCCCCGCCGTGGCACCGGCGATCCTCGCCGCCCACAAGCCGGGCAGTGCGCCCGGATCATTTCCGAGGTCAGCCATTTTTAATCTCTCTTGATTATGATGTACGCATATGGATCGAGCGGCGCTGTTGCCATTCAACCAGCCGTTCCGCGCCTGACGCAGGGTCAGGCGGATCCAGTTTCCATGAGTCTTTGGAATCAGTTGGGGCTACCTGCTGCGAAGTTGAGTTCGGCACTTCGCAGGTTGGGTGAGTTCATTCGGAGACCGGCCAGACCACAGAAAGTGTGCCTTCAACAATTTCACTCGAAATCGTCGTCTTCGTCCTTTTCGAGATCGGCTGGCCCCTGCCGCGCATGCATGATGGAAACAACCAGTATCCGATCCGCTTGGATGACATAGTCCAAATGATAAGGCGCCGATACGAAACGGCGAATTCCCTCGACCGGCGCCACAGCGGTCCCCACACGAGGATGATCCGCAATCAACCGTATCGCCCTCTTGACCTGTTCCGAAAAGGCAATGGATGCCCGTCGGCTGAATTGGGCAAGATACGCCCTTTCCCGTTGGACATAGCGTATCGCTTCCTCCGACAGGAACACCTTCATCAGGCGGCGTCCTCGCGGTTGAGACGGTCAAGCTCGGTGAAAAACTCCTCCGCATCCTCGAACCGCCCCGCCTCGATATCTTCCCCGCCACGCCGAATGCTGAGGATTTCACTTCCCTCCGCCATCAGGTAATATTTCAGCGCCCGCACGATCACCCAGGATCGGCTGCGATCCGCCGTCTCGGCGATCTTCTCGATGTCCTCCAGAATGTCGACCGGCAGACGCAGGGTGATCGGATCGGAGAGAGTGGGCTTGGCCATGACAGCCTCCATTTTGTAATACATAGTATTACAAATACACCACACCGTGCCCGATTAATACCCCACCGCCTCGCGCTTCTCCTCGTCGCTCAGAAACGCCGCCGCCCCGACCCTTGCCCACAGCGCCTCGCGCTCGGCGGAAAGGCCGGCGATCCGGTCGAGATCCGGGTCCAGCCGCAGCCGCTCGCCGTAGGCTTGCGACAGCCAGGCGGAGAAGCTCGCGGCGGTGCGGGATATCAGCGGCAGCACGGTGAGGCGGTAGAAGGCGCGGTTGGCCTCCTGGTAGTTGGCATAGGTATTGTCGCCGGGAATGCCGATCAGCATCGGCGGCACGCCGAAGGCGAGCGCAATGTCGCGGGCCGCGCCGTTCTTCGCCTCGATGAAATCCATGTCCTTCGGCGACAGGCCCATCGATTTCCAGTCGAGCCCGCCTTCGAGCAGCAGCGGCCGCCCGGCATTGACGGCGCCGGAATAACCCGCCTCCAGTTCGTCCTTCAGCCGCTCGTACTGGTCGGCGGACAAGTTGCCGCCATCCTTCGGCTGGTAGACCAGCGCCCCGGAAGGTCTTGCGGAATTGTCGAGCAGCGCCTTGTTCCAGCTCGCCGCCGCATTGTGCAGGTCGAGCGCGGCACCGGCCGCGCCGAGCGGCGGAAAACCGCAATGGTCGTCGAGCGGATGAAACAGCTTCAGATGCAGCAGCGAGACGCCGTCGGTCTCGGCCGGCAGCCGCCGCGTGGTGCCGCCGGCGCGATAATCGTAACCCGCCACCCAGCCGTCGCGGCCCTCGACCACGCTCACCCGGTCGGGCCTGAGCAGATGCAGTTCGCGCAAATCCCCGCCGATCGACAACGGCTCGACATAGGCATTGCCGGACAGCGCCAGGTGCCCGTAGAGCGCCTCGAAGAAATCCGGCCCGCCCTGCCGGGCGTTCGGTTGGGCTAGCAGCGCAAGCGCCGGATGTTCGGCAAGCTCCGTCGCACCGTCATAGGCAAGCCATGGCACGGCCGCGGCGGCTTCCGCGATCATCCGCATCGCCCGATAGGCGACCGGGTTCCTCATGAAGCCGGCCCGCGCCAGCGCCGCATAGGACCGCCCCGACCAATGCGCCGCCCCCTCGCCGGAGACGATCGCAAAACCGGAAGCCGTCTTGGTCTCCGTCTTCTGGGCATCGGTCTTCTGGATGTCAGGCACGGCCCGTCGCCCACCCGTGGAAAACCACGGGCGCCGGAATGGAGATTTCATGGTGGATTGTCCTTTCGCTCGCGGGCGCAGAGCCCGCCTTACGGAAGCGGCAAGGGCGCCTTCACCGCGCTTTCACTGTCGAAGTCCGCCGCCAAACGCATCTCGCGGATCGGCCGGACGATATCGATCGATGCCTGATAGACCGGATGCGCCTTGTAGGCGGCCAGCGCCGCCTCATCCTCGAATTCGCCGTAGACGACCAGATCGACCTCGTTGCCGAGCTGGTCGCTCTTCACATTGGTGCCGATCTCCAGGATCGATGCATGCGGATTGCCGGTCAGCAGGGAGAGGCCCGCCCGGACCCGCTCGATTTCGCCTGTTTGCGCCGTGAAAAACACGATGTGACGTATCATGGAACCTCCAGCAATGCGGAGGCCTCGCTATCATGGCGCGCCACGGGCTTCAATGCGGCTTGGTGTCCAGTGCCTCGGCAAACACCCGCGCATGCCGCGCCACCAGTTCTGCCCGGTCATTGCCGTTGATGATCTTTCGCGCGCCCACCCAGTCGGCTCGACCCGGCCCGAAATAGTCGTCGAGCTTCCGGCCGGTGAAACTGCCGCGCCGCATGCCTTCGATCAGGATCGCGACCGACACCGGCATCTCCATCGCCCGCCCCGGATCGGCCAACAGGTCGATCCCGGTCACGCCGGACATCGCCTCGTAGTTCCGCCGGTGGGTGAGCTGCACCAGGCCGCGACCGAGCCAGCTCCTGCCATCCGCGTCCGGCCGCCAGTAAGGCGTCCTGACCGATCCCAGCCTTCCTGCCGCAAAGGCCTCCTCCAGCCGCGCGATCGCCACCCTGTCGCTCGCCGCCAGGGTCTCGCGGACGGGCTGCATGGTGGCGGCGGTCTCGTGAAAGGCGGTCGCCAGCACATAGGCCAGCGGCTGCGCCGAGCATGGGGCCAGCGGCTGCATGCCGCCCTGCCCCACCCTTGCCAACCAACCGTCGAGAATCGCCGTCAATCCCGCCACCTGGCCGGCGCCCAGCCGACCCTGGAAAAGTTTCATCCGCACGAAATCGAAGAAAGCACGTCGGCTGAGCTGCATGAAAACCTGTCCTTCACTTCTGTCACCAAGTTTCAATCGGTTTAGAAAAACTAAATCGTTTTAAGCGTTTAGCGGGCAGTTTACATTTCCGTAACGGTATGGAACCAACGGGTCCACGCGCCGTTCATGTCGGCCTTCTCATAGAAACGGAGATCATGATGATGCAGCAGCCCGTGCCGGCAGCCCCTTCCAAGCCGATCCCCCAGCATGTCCTCGAGCGGATGGAATCCGAGTGGAAGCAGATCCGCGAAAGCGCCCAGCCGAAGCCGGCCACCCCGCGCTGATCAGCATCAACGAAAGCGACGAGCCGCGCTCAAACACCCCGCACGCGCGGCTCTCCATGACCTTCCAGCATCAGCGCCGTCAGCGCCCAGACCAGCGCGTCGAGCCTGTCCGGCGAGCGGCCTGAAGACAGGCCGTCCGGGCCGAAATCGCACATCTGGTCCTCCAGTTCCGCGAACCGCCCGGCATGCGCCACCCGTCCCTGTTCGTAGAGGGCGGCCACCGGTTCGGCCCGCAGGAATTTCCCCCGCGTCGCCCGCACCATCGTCACCGGCAGTCCCGCATCGACGCTTTTCAGCATCGCCGTCACCATCTCGCCACCCTGGTTGACTTCCGCCACGACCCGATCCGCCTGGAAGCGCGCATAAGCCCGCGCCACCGCATTCGCCCAGCCGGCAGGGCTCTTGCCCTCCACCGAGCAATCGGCCAGCACCACTGCCCGGCCGCTCGCCTCCAGCCCGGCGACGACAATGCCGCAGCAGGAAGTCTCGCCCGAACCGGAAGGCGGGTCGACCGCCACGACGATGCGCCTCAACGCCCCCGCAAACCGGATCGTGAAGGCCTCCAGGTCGCTGCGTTTCCACAGCGCATCCTCGCGGTCCTCGATCAGCTCTCCGGCCAGTTCCTGCCGCCCGAGCCTGGTCCCGCCGTAACGGGCCTCCAGCGCCGAGATGAAACCCGGCGCGAGATTGCCGGCATTGGCCTGGGTCGAAATCCTCACAAGCTGCGTGCCGGGATCGGCGATCAGCCGTTTCAGGATCGGCACCGGCCGCGGCGTCGTCGTCACCAGCTGGCGCGGATCGGCGCCGAGCCGCAGCCCGAACTGCAGCATGTCGAAGGTTTCCTCCGCATGCCGCCATTTGGCGAGCTCGTCGCACCAGGCGAAATGAAACTGTGGGCCGCGCAGGCTTTCCGGGTCTTCCGAGGAAAAGATCTGCGCCACCGCCCCGTTCGGCCAGACCAGCCTTCGGCGCGAAATCTCGAAGTCCGGCCGGTTGCGTCGCGCAATCCGGCAGATCCCCGAAACCCCGTCGATCATCACCTCGCGGGCATCGCCCAGCGTTTCCGCCACCAGTGCGATCCTGAGCCCCGATCGTGCGTCGGCCGAGGCCAGCCCATGGATCCATTCGGCGCCTGCCCGCGTCTTGCCCGACCCGCGCCCACCCATGATCAACCAGGTGCGCCAGTCGCCTTCGGGCGGTTTCTGTTCGCGGCGGCCCTTAATATCCCAATCCCGTTCATGGCTGGGCATGAAGCCAATCAGGGACGTATCGGGCTGCTCATTCCCCTCGGAAAAGTGCTCGCCTGCAGGAGAACGCCGGTGCGGCATCTCGATCTCCCCCCTTGAGGGGGAGATGCCCGGCAGGGCAGAGGGGGGTGCCGCGGCATGCTCTTCGACAATTGAGTTCGCGGCGCCACCCCCCTCTGTCACCTCCGGTGACATCTCCCCCGCAAGGGGGAAGATGGCGTTTGTGGCACCGCTTGCGATCACCTCTGACAGGTCCCTGCCCTTTCCGAGGGCTGCGCCGCTTTCTGCGCGAGCAATCTCCACCTCACGGGCAATCTCGATCTGCCGCATGCCCTGGCCGAAATGCTTCGATGACGTCACCGTCTTGCCCGCGATCTTTTCCTGCGCCAGCCGCAACGTCCGCAGACTGGGCTCCCTGACTTTCAAGCCGCGCAGCAACCCAATCCGGAGGCCCATCCCGCTTCCACGCTTCGTAAAGTCGATGGGCTTCTTCATTGGCGCGATCCTCGATCATTTTCAGGAAGCGGGCCTTGGCCTCCTCGTACCCGCCCTCGTCCGCCGCACGATCCGCCGCCGCCTCGCGGTCGCGGGCAAGCTGGCGCTGCAGGCTATCGACCTTTTCGAGCGTGCGGACGATCAGCGACATGGCGTCGGTGGCGGCCTTCACGTCGGCGCGCGCCAGTTTCTGGGCGGCATCGTCGCCACCCTCCAGCGCAGCCTCCGCCGAGGTCCGCATCCTCCGGAAGGTCGAAAACTGGTCGCGCATCTCGACCGTCATCTCGTTCAAGAGCTGCCGCAGCTCTTCGCCGGGCGAGATCGCACCGTCGGCCGACTTGGTTTCCAGCAGCACGCCGCGCACCGTGTCCGCCAGCGCCGTATCCTCCATCACCAGCCCGTCGCCATAGACGGGCGTCTCCGTCCAGAGCCCGAAAAGCGCCGGATCGAACCTCTCGAATTCATCCATCTCGGATATCCCTGGGCCCGGAGTTAGGGCCAAAATTTCGACGCAGAAAATCGCGCCGCGCCGTTTCCGGTCACTGCCAATCCCCGCTGCCGATTTTCGAGATAAAAAGAAGGCCCGGCTTTTGAGACCGGGCCAGTTTGACTGGAAGTCTTGCCACCGGCTGCCCTGAGGCTACCCACCGGCGCAATTCTTCGACTGTGCCTAAACCCTATCAAACAACCGTCACGCCGTCAAGGACTATTTTCCTAATTAGCAAAAATTAATTTACGGCGGTCACGTCCCGCAGAAAGTCTGCGTCACCCGTTCCTCGGGCTTCGGCGGCTGCGTGTAGTCGGCAAATTCCGGCCGGTCCTCATAGAGCTTTTCCAGCGCATCCAGCAGCCGTTCGAAGAAGCTGAAGTCGCCGTAATTGGCGGCCGCCAGGGCTTCCGCGACCTTGTGATTGCGCGGGATGACCGCCGGGTTGACCGCCCGCATCGCCTGCGCCCGCTCGGCCGGGCCCTGTGGTTCCGCATCGAGCCGCGTTCCCCAGAGTTCCAGCCATTCCTGCGCCTTGGCGAGGTCGGAGAAGGAGGAGAGGAACAGCTCGTCTCCCTCCGTCCCCGCTGCGGCGCGGCAGAGCCTGCGGAATGTCAGCGTGAAATCCGCCTGGCCCTCGTGCATGATGCCAAGCAGCGCCTGGATCAGCTCGCCATCGCCATCGGCCTCGGAAAACAGCCCGAGCTTGGCCCGGAAAACGCCGACCCACTCTTTCTGGAACCGCTCGCCGAAAGCCTTCAGCACGGCGTTGGCCGCCTCGACGGCCTTATCCTCGTCCTCGTCCAGCAGCGGCAGCAGGCATTCCGCCAGCCGCGCGATGTTCCACTGGCCGATGCCCGGCTGGTTGCGATAGGCGTAGCGGCCGCCCTGGTCGATCGAGGAAAACACCTTCATCGGGTCGTATTCGTCGAGGAAGGCGCAAGGCCCGAAATCGATCGTCTCGCCCGAAATCGTCATGTTGTCGGTATTCATCACCCCGTGGATGAAACCCACGCCCAGCCACCTGGCGATCAGAGCTGCCTGCCGCGCCGCCACGCCCTGCAGCAGCGCCAAATATGGGTTTTCTGCCGTTTTCAGCTCCGGGTAATGCCGCTCGATCACATAGTCGGCAAGCAGCTTCACCCCATCGTTGTCGCCGCGGGCAGCAAAAAACTGGAACGTGCCGATCCGCACATGGCTTGCCGCGACCCGCACGAAAACCGCGCCCTGTTCGATCGTCTCGCGATAGACCCGTTCGCCGGTCGCAACCGCCGCCAGGGCGCGCGTCGCCGGCACGCCGAGCGCGTTCATCGCCTCGGAGACGATGTATTCGCGCAGCACCGGCCCGAGTGCCGCCCGCCCGTCGCCTCTGCGGGAAAACGGCGTCGGTCCGGCGCCCTTCAGCTGGATGTCGCGGCGGATGCCGTTGCGGTCCACGACCTCGCCCAGCAATATCGCCCGCCCGTCACCGAGCTGCGGCACGAAATTGCCGAACTGGTGGCCGGCATAGGCCATGGCGATCGGCATGGCGCCGGGCGGCACGACATTGCCGGCGAGGATCGCCGCCAGCCGGCCGGGATCGGAGAAATCGGCCTCGACGCCCAGTTCAGCCGCCAGCGCCTCGTTGAATTTCAGGAGCTTCGGCCCCTCCACCGGCTCGGGATAGACGGAGACGAAAAACCTGTCCGGCAGGCGGGCATAGGAATTGTCGAACTGGAACACGGAAAGAACTCCTTCGGCCGCCCGGCCGAGGATGCGGCGGCCCTTCTCCCAAATATGGGCAATCCCTCCTGCCGAACAAGCGAAATGCGCTTTTGTTGCGCCGCTCAAGGCTTCGCAAGCCGCACCCCGAAACCGAGGACGAAGGTGAGCAGCGCGCCGGCTGCAGCCGTCCCGTAGAGCCACAGCGCCGGCCCGCCGGCCTCCCCCTTCTCCAGCGCAGCAACCAGTCCGGTCGCCGCCGCAATCATGCCGGCGATGCCGGCGCCGATCGCATATCCCGCGGTCGAAATCGTCGGCAGCAAGGCACTTGCGAGATCGCGCTCCTGCCTTGCTGCCGCTTCCATCGCCGCCTGGTTGACGCTTGCCCAGGCGACGCCGAAGCCCGTTCCGATCGCCACCTGGCCTGCCAAAAGCAGCGCCAGCGAGCCGCTTGCAAAAGCTGCCCCGAGGCAGAGGAAACCGACCAGTTGAAACAATGCGCCTGCGCGCATCCACCGATGCCGCAGAGCCAGGGCCGTGATCCGGCTCGCGACCACGGCCACCGCGCTCCAGGAGAGCGCCATGGTCACCACCAGATAACCGACCATCGCCGGCCGGAAATCGAACACGGAACCGATCATCAGCGCCAGGTAGACGCTGCCGACAGAGTGGCTCGCCGACATCAGGAACAGCACCCAGAACCCGTGCCCCACAACCGAACCCAGCCGGAAGGCGCCTTCCGGAAACAGTTTCGGCCCGATCCGCCCGTCGAGCTTCAGCGCCGACAGGAACAGCCCTATCCCCGCCACGACCGCCACCGCCTGCATCGCGCCGCCGCTCACCACCGACGACAGCGACAGGACGAAGGCAGCAGCCAGGCAGAGCGAAATGGTGGCAACGGACAACGGCACCGCCGCCGCCTCGGTCACCCTAATCCTCGCGGTCAGCGCAAAACCGGCCAGCAGAGCCACGAAGGGCGAAACGGCCAGGAACGACGCCCGCCAGGAATAGGCCTCGGTCAACAGCCCGCCCGCCAGCGGCCCTGCAATCGCCGCCACCGCCCAGACGATCGCCTCCACCGCAAACACTTTTGCGATCAGCGCGGAGGGGAAATTGGCAGGGATGAGGCTGTAGCAGATCGCCACGATCAGCCCGTCGGCAATGCCCTGCAGCAGGCGCCCGGCCATGATCCAGGAAAAGGCCGGCGCCGACAGCGCCAGCAGCCCGCCAACCGCAAAGATCAGTGCCGAAAGGACGAGGATGAAGCGCGCCCCGAACCGGTCGCGCATGGCCGCAGCTCCGGTGCCGCCAGCAATCGAGCCCAAGAAATACAGCGTATAGGCCCAGCTGAAATAGGCCGTGCCGCCGATCTCCTTCGCCGCCGGCGGCAGCGCTGCGACGATGGCGAACTGGTTGAAGGCATGCAGCCCGATCCCGGCAGAGATCAGCCCCAGCATCGCCCCTTCGCGGCCTTTGAGCAGCCTCGACCAACCCGCATTCACATCCTGCAACACGCCCTGCCCCTTATCCGGTTTTTCAGTCCTCGGCACGCTACAACCTCAACCGCGATTGAGGTCAAGGGTCGCGATAGAAAATAAAATATTGTAATTTCAATGCCCTATGGCGCTGCTGCAGATTTTTTCCGACGTTGTATTTTAGCTACAGCTTTCCAAGCAAATCGCCCTATTTGCGTTTTTACCAAACAATCGGAGGGAATATCCATGAAGGCTCTTTTCATTTTTGCAGCGTCGGCCGCCATGACCGCCTCTTCCGTTGCCTATGCAGCCGATGCTGTCGAGCAGATTCCGCAAGCCCCGCAGGCCGTCGAAATGCCGGTCGTGTTCTCCTGGAACGGCCCCTATGTCGGTCTTCATTCCGGTTATGCCTGGGGTGAGGGCGATGCCGCCGGCGGCGGTTCGGACGATTTCGACGGCTGGAGGCTTGGCGGTTTCGTCGGCTACAACTGGCAGTTCTCCAGCGGTTTCGTTGCCGGTATCGAAGGTGACGTGAACTATGACTGGAACAAGAACAGCTATGCAGGCGGCGTCGACATCGATACCGGCTTCTCCGGTTCGGTTCGCGGCCGGGTCGGTTATGCCATGGACCGCGCCCTGATCTTCGGCGCAGCCGGCTGGACGGCCACCACCGCCCATATCGATGGCGGAGGTTTTGACGACGACGACATGCTCAACGGCTGGACAGTCGGCGCCGGCGTCGACTACGCCTTCACGGACAATATCTTCGGTCGCCTCGAATACCGCTACAACGATTTCGGCAACGGCAGCCTCGCAGGCGCCGATTTCGACTTCAGCCAGCACGTCATCAATGTCGGCATCGGCGTGAAGTTCTAAGCCGCCGGGCAGGCGCAAGGCACCTGATCGCGAAAATGAAAAAGCCGCCTGGAGGAAACCTCCGGCGGCTCTCTGTCAGGCAGATATCCCATCAGGAAGCGCGCTGACGCCGCCCCCTCGAACGCAGGTCGATGGTGTTGGTCGCAACTTCGAGCGCTGCCAGGCCTGCCGGGGTGATGGCGCGCGGATGGTTGCTGGTGCATAGCCCCCTGCGGCTCAATTCTTCCAGGCAGATCCACTCACGGACCGTGCCCGCCTGCCGCCTCTGGCCGGCCAGGGCCTGCAGGGCTTCGATTTCCGGCTCGATCAGATCGCTGTCCATGCCGGTCTTCTATTCGTCGAACTTATACGCGCGCAGAGTCTTGAGATTGGCCGAGAAATTCCCGATCAGACGGAGCCCGTTTGAGATGAAGAAAGTTATAACAAATGCCGCAATCACCGTTGCAGCATTCCAAAGCAAAACCATGGCCCCCGCCCCCCGCTGAACTAGCGCCAAGTATTACGGCAAACCGCGGGCCTCGTAAATTTGGGACTTATACGTAGCCGGCCATGCAGGCGCCGGAATGGTTACTTCCCCAGCGCCCACCAACTGCCGATCAAGCTTGCGGATGCCGATTTCAACCGGCACGTGTCAGATTGGAGTGAGCGTTGATGCTACACCTTGCGAAAAGGCGGAGCAAAATCTCGGGAGCGGGCTGCGTCCTCAGGGCGGCGCGCGAAATCAGCGGGGCGCTGCCGCCGGTGCCCTTGGCAAAGGTGACGCCTCAATCTGCCCTGTCCTCAGGCCGCCCTTTCCGGCGAATACCCAGCCTCGCGGATCGCGTCCTCGGCCTTCACCGCGTCACCTTCGACGGTCACCCTCTGGGCTGCCAGGTCGATCGCCACCGCAGCGCCCGGCAGGGCGTCCGCGAGCGCGCCGCGCACGGTCTTTTCGCAATGGCCGCAGGTCATGTCCGGCACGGTGAAAATCGCAGTCATCCGAATCTCCATGTTCGATATGTGTGTTGTGCACCCTCCCATGGAGGGAAGGTCAAGGGTACTGCGGGCATGTCACGCGGAGTGGAGGGGCATTCCCACCGCGAAACTTTCAGGCATGAATCTTCTTGCCCACAGCCCGATCCCCCATCTCGCCATCCCCCGCCAGATCATCGAGGATCGGGCAGTTGGGGCGGTTGTCGCCGCCGCAGCAATGGGCCAGGTGCTTCAGCGTTTTGACCATGCCCTGCATCTCGGCGATGCGCCGTTCGAGGTCGCCGATATGGGCGGTCGCGATTTCCTTGACGGCCGAGCTTTCGCGGCTCTTGTCCTGCCAGAGCTTCAGCAGCGTCTCGGTTTCCTCCAGCGAAAAGCCGAGATTGCGGGCGCGTTTGATGAAGCGGAGGATATGCACCTCCTCCTCGCCATAGACCCGGTAATTGTTGCCGGAACGGCCCATCGGGCGGATGAGGCCGATCTCCTCGTAATAGCGTATCATCTTGGCCGAAACGCCGGATGCGCTCGAAGCCTCGCCGATATTCATCGCGTCTCTCCCACTTTCACCGCCTTCAGCCGCAGCGCGTTGCCGAGCACGAAGACGCTCGACAGCGCCATGGCGCCGGCGGCGATCATCGGCGACAGCAGCCATCCGAAGGCTGGATAGAGCACGCCGGCCGCGACCGGCACCAGCGCCACGTTGTAACCGAAGGCCCAGAACAGGTTCTGCTTGATATTGGTCATCGTCGCGCGGCTCATGGCGATCGCCGAGACGGCGGCTGACAACTCGCCGCCGACCAGCACCACGTCGGCGCTTTCGATCGCCACATCCGTGCCGGTGCCGATGGCGATGCCGATATCGGCTTCGGCGAGCGCCGGCGCATCGTTGATGCCGTCGCCGACGAATGCCAGCTTGCGGCCACCGGCCCGCATCTCGTGGATCGCCTTGACCTTGCCTTCCGGCAGGACCTCGGCGACCACCCTCGCGATGCCGACCTGACGGCCGATGGCTTCGGCGGTGCGGCGGTTGTCACCGGTCACCATGGCCACCTCGACGCCCATGGCCTGCAGCGCCCTGATCGCCTCGCGGCTCGACGGCTTTAGCGGATCGGCGACGGCGATGACCGCTGCGAGCTTTCCATCCACGGCCGCATATAGCGGCGTCTTGCCTTCGTCGCCAAGCCGGGCGGCCGTCTCGGCAAACGTCCTGACCGAAAGCCCCAGCTTTTCCATGAAGCGGTCGGCGCCGACCGAAACTTTTCGCCCGCTGACCTCCGCCTCGATGCCGTAACCGGTCACCGATGCGAATTTTTCCGCCTTCGGCACGGCCAGGCTCTTGGCTTCTGCCGCCTTGACGATCGCCTCGGCGATCGGATGTTCGGACTGCGCCTCGACGCTCGAGACCAGCGCAAGCACCTCGTCTTCGGCAAAACCTTCCGCCGTTACGAGGTCCGTCAGCTCCGGCCGCCCCTTGGTGACGGTGCCGGTCTTGTCGACCACGACGAGCGCAACATTGCGCAATTCCTGCAGCGCCTCGCCCTTGCGGAACAAGACCCCTAGTTCGGCCGCGCGACCGCCGCCGACGACGATCGAGGTCGGCACGGCAAGCCCCATGGCGCAGGGGCAGGCGATGATCAGCACCGCGACCGCATTGGCCAGCGCATGGGCGAGCGCCGGTTCGGGGCCGACGAACAACCAGACGGCGAAGGTGAGAACGGCGAGCACGATCACCGCCGGCACGAACCAGGCCGTCACGCGGTCGACCAACCCCTGGATCGGCAGTTTCGATCCCTGCGCCTGTTCAACCATGCGGATGATCTGCGCCAGCATCGTATCGCGACCGACCTTGTCGGCCCGGAAGCGGAAGGCGCCGGTCTTGTTGATCGTGCCGCCGACCACCGTGGCGCCGGTCGCCTTTTCCACCGGCAGCGGCTCGCCCGAAATCATCGACTCGTCGACATTCGAAGAACCGTCGATCACGGTGCCATCGACCGGAATGCGTTCGCCCGGCCGGATCACCAGCACGTCGCCGGCGACCACCTGTTCGGACGGAATATCCAGCACCTTGCCGTCGCGCTCCACGCGGGCGGTCTTGGCCTGCAGCCGGCTCAGCTTCTCGATCGCCTCGCCGGTGCGGCCGGTGGCGCGCGCTTCGAGCAGCCGGCCGAACAGGATCAGGGTGACGATCACGGTGGCGGCTTCATAATAGACGAAGCGGGCGCTCTCCGGCAGCAGGTCCGGAGCAAACGTCGTTACCAGCGAATAGCCGTAGGCCGCCAAAACGCCGACCGCGACCAGCGAGTTCATCTCCGGCGCGCCGCGCAACAGCGCCGGCAGGCCGATCCTCAGGAAGCGGAAACCGGGACCGAAGACCACCACCGTCGCCAGCGCGAAATAGGCATAATAAAGGTTCTGCGTCTCGATCACGCCCATCAGCCAATGATGGAATGGATCGTAGACATGGCTTGCCATTTCGAGCACGAACAGCGGCAAAGTCAGCACGAAGGCGATCGCCAGGTCACGCTTCAGCGCACCCTCCTCGCCCTGGTGCATATGCATATGGTCATGCCCGCCGGCATGGCCCGACTGGTCATGACCCATGGCGGCGTGATCCATGTGCTCGTGGCTTTGCGGCCCGGAATGGCTGTGGTGATGCTCGTGTCCCGCATGCGAAGCGTCGGCGGTCGGCGGCAGCATCCCCGCCTCGCGCAGCGCATGGTCCATGGCGCCCGGCGGGATCTGGTAACCGACCTTGCGGATCGCCTTTTCGAGGTCCTCCGGCGAAAAACCCTCTGTCGATTCCACCGTCAGCTTCTTGGTCGCGAAGTTGACCGCGCTTTTCTCGACACCCGGCACTTTCGCTGCCGCGTTCTCGACCCGGCGCACGCAGGAGGCGCAGGTCATGCCTTCGACGGGAACGGTGAAGGGCTCGGCTTTGTGGATCGGTTTGACGGTCTGGTTCATGGGACGGACCTCGCTTTCCCGCCCTATGTGGAGCTTCCCATCATGGGAAGGTCAAGGGGTGATCGGCCGATTTTCAGCGATACACGTCACGCCGATTTCCGATGCGTACGATCAGGATGCGGACGACGTCGTCCTGGATGTCGGCGATAATCCGGAAGTCACCGACGCGATATTTCCAGAAGTCCCCGAACTCCGCACCTTTCAGCGCTTCGCCGATCGAACGAGGATCTTCGAGCTTCGCCACGCGTTCATGAAGAAACCGCAGGACGCGTCGGGCGCTTTCATGTCCCAGCTTGGCAAGTTCCCGCTGGGCATCCCGCTGCAACTCAATCGTCCAGGCCATATTCCTTCATGACCTCGGAGAGTGGCACTGTGTCACTTTCGCCCCGGCGAAGGCTCTCCAGTCTTTGTCGGGCGAGATAGATATCTTCGAGATCGTCGAGATGAGCCAGGATAGCTTCCCGCGCATAATAGCTCTTGCTGCGGCCAGTGAGCCGAGCAAGTTCATCGAGGCGGGCTTCTATGTCAGGTGGGAGCCGAAGCGCGAGCATGGCCGTTTTCCTTTGTGCTATACAGATATAGCACTCATGAAACGTCTCCGCCAACGCCAAAGCTCGGCGCATTCAGCCCGGACAGCAGCAGCACCAGTTCCGCCTGGCGGGTGGTGCCGGTCTTCAGCATGATCTTCTTCAGATGCGAGCGGACGGTTTCGAGCGAGACGCCGAGCGCGGCGGCGATCATTTCCGGCGTCTGGGCCATGGCGATGCCGCGTGCCACGCGGGCTTCGGCGGGGGTGAGGTCGAAGAGGCCGCAGAGCACCCGCATGTCCGGCGGGCCGACCAGTCCCACCTGGGTGACCGCCAGCACCGCCATCGAGCGGGAGAAGATGTCGCGCGCCGCGCGGCGGACCGGCAGGAGATGCAGGATCAGCGGCGGCGCCCCGTCGCGTCCCGCCATCGGCAGGGATTGAACGGTCGGCGAAGCCTGCGCCTTGTAGTGTTCGATCGCCTCGTCCAAGAGGGCATTGGCGCCCGCCCCTTCCAGCACCAGCCGGTCGCCGGCGCCGGTGCGGATGCGGGGGCTCAAACCCTCCATTTCCGGGTTCATGGCGACCGCCTGGCCGCCGTCGCCGATGACCGCCGCCGGCAGTCCGAGCAGCGACAGCGTCTCGGTCATCGAACGAGCTTCGCTGAAGGCGAGCCGCGACGACATATAGGCGGCCCGGGCAATATCCGGCTTCAACAGGTTGAGGCGCGCCAGCTGTTCGTCGGAAAAATGCGTCAGGCCCTTGGCGCGCATCATGCTGATGACGACGACATGGCCGGTGGGTTCCTGAAAGGCCCAGCCGGCTTCCCACTCCATCCCGTAGGGCAGCAGGAAATTCCGGCGGATCAGATCCTCCTCGAATTCCTCCCCGCTCATGATGTCGACTTCCCGCGCGAAGGAGAAGGGAAAGCGCTCCATGCCGCGCGCGGGGCGGATATTGTTGAACCGATGCTCGCTCTGCACGAACGCGGCAAAGGCGTCCGCGATGTTCGGCGTGGTGACGTAGCGATGATTGCCGCTGGCGTCGATGGTGAAGATGGAGGCGGTGCTGGAGCCGGCCTCCATCGCCAGCCTCTCGCAGGTCTCAGTCCAAAGTTCAGGAACCAGGGCGGCCTCGTAGAGGCGGTCTGCCAACGTACCTTCTGCATTCATCGGGATGCCATTGGAATGAATTCGGAATGAATCTTGACTGTCACGGTAGTCCTAGCGTTTCTGCAAGCCTGGTCCTACTGGTAGAATTACCTGAAACTCGGATCGTCCACTTTAAATTATGTTATTGGCAAGTAATAAACTTGTGTTTCGAGCGACTTCCCGCGCGATCCTCACGCCCGGGATCACCCTTCCGGGGCTAGTTTTCCTCGCCCACCGTGAGCGGCCAGTCGACCACGTAGTCCTCGAAGTCCTCCACGTCGACGTCGTTCTCGCTGACCGTGCGGCCGCGAGCGGAGATGCCGGCCTGGTGCACGGTGTCGGGATCGCCCGACACCAGCGGGTGCCACCAGTAGAGGTCCTCGCCGTCGCGGATGAGGCGATAACCGCAGGTTGGCGGCAGCCAGGCAATCTCGTTGACCGTCGTCGGGGTGAGCTGGATACAGTCCGGCACCTGGCCCTGGCGGTGCTGGTAATCCTTGCAGCGACAGGTCTCCCCGTCGAGCAGCCGGCAGGCGACGGAGGTGAAGACGACGTCTCCCGAATCCCAGTCCTCGAGCTTGTTGAGACAACAGAGCCCGCAACCGTCGCACAGGCTTTCCCATTCACTTTGGTTCAGCTGGTCGAGCCGTTTGGTCTTCCAGAAAGGTTCGTCGGTCATCGCGGATATCACATTTGCGGCAGAGGGGAACAAATCCCGATATCTGCATTTTACCTGTTGCGATTTTGGTATCGCGTATCAACCATTTGTCAGCTAAAGCTGATTAACGGTGAGAGGCTAGAGGTCTTGATCCCTTGAAGGGACCGCGTCAAGCACATCTCATCGATAGGGCGGGGAATTCCAAGGTGCAGGACGAGCCAAAGTCATCCGACGACCGGCCGCGCAGCAAGCGCCACCTGCTGCTGCGTATCGATTCCTGGATCGATTCCACCGTCTGGAACCTCGGTTTCCGGCTTGCCGAAATCTGGGAAGAAATCACCATCTTCTTCCGCCGCTTTCGCGTCCGCGGCTGGAAGCGCATCGGCTTCGAACTGGCCGGCGAGGCGATGACCTTAGGCACGGCCGGTTTCGTCCTGCTGCTCGCGCTCGCCCAGCCGGCGTTCGAGGAAACCCACGAGGACTGGCGCAACCGGGGCGATTTCGCCGTCACCTTCCTCGACCGCTATGGCAGCGTCATCGGCCACCGCGGCATCATCCATGAAGATTCGGTGCCGATCGACGAGCTGCCGGACCACCTGATCAAGGCGGTGCTGGCGACCGAGGACCGCCGCTTCTTCGACCATTTCGGCATCGACTTCTTCGGCCTTGCCCGCGCCATGAGCGAGAACGCCAAGGCCGGTGGCGTCGTGCAGGGCGGCTCCACGCTGACCCAGCAGCTCGCCAAGAACCTGTTCCTCACCAACGAGAGGTCGATCGAACGCAAGATCAAGGAGGCCTTCCTGTCGCTGTGGCTGGAAGCCAACCTCTCCAAGAAGGAAATCCTGTCGCTCTATCTCGACCGCGCCTATATGGGCGGCGGCACGTTCGGAGCGGCGGCTGCGGCACAGTTCTATTTCGGCAAGAACATCACGGAAGTGAACCTTGCCGAATCCGCCATGCTCGCCGGCCTGTTCAAGGCGCCGGCCAAATATGCGCCGCATGTCAACCTGCCGGCCGCCCGCGCCCGCGCCAACGAGGTACTCTCCAACCTGGTGCAGAGCGGGCTGATGACCGAAGGCCAGGTGATCGCCGCCCGCCGCAGCCCGGCGACCGTCGTCGACCGCGCCGACGCCAAGGCGCCCGACTATTTCCTCGACTGGGCCTTCGACGAAGTTCAGCGGCTGGCCGCCGCCGGCAAGTTCCACGAACATTCGGTCGTGGTGCGCACCACGATCGACATGGGCCTGCAGCAGGCCTCGGAATCGGCGGTGGAATCGAGCCTTCGCGAATATGGCGAGAGCTTCAAGGTCAAGCAGGGCGCGCTCGTGATGATCGAGAACGGCGGGGCCGTGCGCGCCATGGTCGGCGGCCGCGACTACGGCGAGAGCCAGTTCAACCGCGCCGCCAAGGCGCTGCGCCAGCCGGGCTCGTCCTTCAAGCTCTATACCTATTCTGCGGCGATGGAAAACGGCTTCAAGCCGGAATCGACGATATCGGACGCGCCGATCACCTGGAACGGCTGGTCGCCGCAGAATTACGGCCGCTCCTACAAGGGCAAGGTGACGCTGCTGTCGGCGATGGCGCAATCGCTCAACACCGTGCCGGTCAGGCTCGCCAAGGACTATCTCGGCACCGACGTGATCGTTAAGACAGCCAAGGCCTTCGGCGTCGAGACGCCGCTCAGGAAGGACAAGACCATCCCGCTCGGCACCTCGGAAATGACCGTGCTCGACCAGGCGACGGGATACGCGGTGATGCCCGCCGGCGGCATGCAGTCGCGCCGCCACGGCATCGAACAGGTTCTCGGCTACGGCGGCGACGTGCTCTACGATTTCAATCGCGACGAACCGCCGGCCAAACGGGTGCTTTCCGAGCAGGCGATGTCGTCGATGAACCGCATCCTGTCCCAGATCCCGGTGATCGGCACGGCCCGCAAGGCAGCGCTCGACGGCGGCATTGTCACGGCCGGCAAGACCGGCACGTCGCAGAGCTATCGCGACGCCTGGTTCATCGGATTTACCGGCAATTACACGACCGCCGTCTGGTTCGGCAACGACGACTTCACCTCGATGAACAACATGACCGGCGGCTCACTGCCGGCCGCGACCTTCAAGACTGTCATGGATTATGCCCATCAGGGCATCGAGCTGCGCGCCATTCCCGGCATCGACAACCCGCTGCCGACCGGCGACCACAAGGGCAACGCGGTCGCCAAGAAGAAGGAAGGCCCCGACACCGGATTGCAGGCGCTCATCCGCCCGCGCTCGCTATCGGCCGAATCCACCCGGCTGCTGCGGCAGATCGCCGGAAAGCTGAAAGAGGCCGGCCGGCTTGGACCTGCGACCGCCAAGGTCGCCGACAAGACCACGACGGGATCGGTCGCCGAGGTCACCCCGGTCAGTTCCAAAACCCCCTGAAGCCCCGGGTTCCGAGCCTGCCGCGCACGGTCGCGGCGATGCAGAGCGCCGTCACGCCTTCGTGCAGGCCGCCCTGCAGCAATTTTTCGAAGGCGATGCGGTCCCGTTCCGACAATCCGTCGTCGGCTCGGGAAATCCAGCTGTCGAATTGCGCGGCGCGTTCGCCCTGATCGATATCCTGGCCCATCAGGTCGAAGAAGCGGACATAGGTATCGACCGCGAGGTTCTTGACGGGCGGGCTCGTCCACCCCTGCCGGGCCGCCTGCGGCAGGCAGGTATCGATGGCCTCGACGACGGCGCGGCGCGCCTCGGTCGGCTGGCTTTCGGTCAGCGTCATGAAGTCGGCGGAAATGGTCTTCGGGCTCGCCGGCCCCTTTTCCGGCTTCAGGTGGTAATAGGCGCCCGATCCTGCCGCCACGGCCATCAATGCGCCGGTCGCCATCATCCATAATCTCATCGTCTCTGTCCCGGAACGTTGTCGCGGGCTGACGGTAGCCAAGGAACGAGCCGCGCAATGTGCCGGAGGGAACTAGTCACAGGAACCGCTCGAAAAAGCCTTATCAAAGGGTTAGCAGCGAGATCCGGATGTACGGGTATAGGACGTATGGCGTATAAGCTGGATGATAGCGGCACGGCTGGCGGCATTTACCCCATTCGGAAGTGGAAGCCAGCAGCCGGGCGAGGCCGTTATTCAACGCGTCCAGGCGGACCGATTCGGGCAAGGCATGCGCGCGCGCCGGAAAGACACGCCCACCCATTCCCAATAGAAGCAATGCTAGGCCGTGGACTCGTAATGGCGTAAGATCAGACGAATGCAGCTATCTTCGCATCGCCAGGAAGATCGAGCCTAACTTATCATAGCGAGTTGCGATCCTTCGCGAGCATTTGAGCTTGTTGAATTACCCGCCACTTGAAGTCAGTCATGTCGTATCGGCTCATGCCGATTTTTAATCGTACTTCGAGGCAACTGGGAATCCTGCTACGCCTACAAATCAACTCGCTTCACGAGGCGCCGATGTCGTTGTTTGAAGAGAACGCAGCGATCCTGCAAAAGATGGAGTCCGATGGAAAAGACCTTAGCTCGCCGCGGTCCGTCGATTTCTGCCACGTTTTCCCCGACAAAGTATCGGCTGACGCTTTTGCTCGGATGGCTGAAGCGCAAGGGTTTGCCGTTGCGGTGGACGAAGTCGAGCGAGAAACGAACCCATGGGACGTAACAGCGTCCAAGGACATGACACCGACCTGCGGTGCGATCACAAGCATCGAAGATCGTCTGGACGCCGTGGCGCGATCATATCAAGGTCGAGCAGATGGCTGGGGCTTCTTCAACGTCTGATCACCCCGGTTTATGAGTTCACGACCTAACCCTCAAGGTATCAGGCTGCGCGCGGCTCGATGCTGTTCAAGGCGTCACCCAGTTCGCGGCGCCGCTGCATCAGGTCGTAATCCGCCTGCAGGCCGAGGAAAAAGCCCTCGGACATGCCAAAATAACGAGCCAGCCTGAGATCGGTATCGGCGGAGATCGACCGCTTGGCAAGCACGATCTCGTTGATCCGGCGCGGCGGCACGCCGATGGCACGCGCCAGTCCGTTCTGAGAGAGATCCATGGGTTTCAGGAAATCCTCCAGCAGGATTTCCCCCGGATGCGGGTTCGGGAGCCATTCGGTCTCAACCATGGTAGTCGACGATTTCGACATGGGCAGGCCCTCCTTCGGTCCAGACGAAACAAATACGCCATTGATCATTGATGCGGATCGAGAACTGACCCGAACGGTCGCCTTTCGGCGCCTCGAGCCGGTTTCCGGGCGGAATGCGCAGGTCCGACAACGCGCGTGCCTGATTGAGAAGACGCAGTTTTCTCAGCGCAACCGACTGCATGTCCGGGGGCAGTTTACGGCTTTTCCTGCCGGACCAAATCCGCTCGGCTTCGCGATCCGCAAAATCCCTGATCATGCGACAGCTATAACGCAACGCGTTATAGTCTGCAACGGATCTGGGTTTCGCCCGCGGCCCCATTCCTTCGCAACGGAATCAATGCTAACCCTCTGACACTGCTGTCCGAGGACCAAAGCAAACCCGTGTTTCGTGTTCCCTTCCTCATTGCGATTGCGCTCACCATCGCCTTCGGCGGCGGGATTTGGTCCACCCTGTTGGCGCTGGATGCCACGATCGGTTTCGGTGCGATCAAGCTCGGCTCGTGGGAAGCATTTCCACAGGCGCAGACCGCGCAGGCCGACCCTTACGCGAAGTCGCACCGGGCCAATGCCGGCAAGCTCATCTATGCGAGCGCGGAAGGCCTCACCTTCATCGCCTCGGTCGACGAGAAGGGCGAGCGGCTGACCGGAAGCTGCTCCTATCGCCTCACCGGCCACACGCCGCCGGCGCGTTTCTGGACGCTGTTTGCCGCAGTTCCCGGTGGCGCGCCGCCCTTAGCGCAATCCGACCTGCCGACCGCACTCAATTCCCGCATCGTGCTGCGCAACGGCAGTAGCGACGGCGGTTTCGACATCGCGATTTCCGCAACCGCAAGGCCGGGCAATTGGCTCGCCGTTTCGACGCCCGGCGTGTTCCGGCTGACGCTGACGCTGTTCGACACGCCGACGGCCGGCAGTTCCGGCCTGATCGACCTCACCATGCCGCGCATCGAGAAGATCGGGTGCGGCAATGTCTAGAGGTTTTGGGTCTAGAGGTTTTGGGTCCCGGGGTTTCGGGTCCAGGGGTTTGGGCTTGGGGTCCAGAGGTCTGGTGTCCAGCGGCTTGGGGTCCCGGGGTTTTGCGCTGAAGCTTCTGCTGGCGGTGATCACCGGGCTCGTCGGCGCGGCGCTGCTGCACCTGATCATCGTGCTGGCGCTGCCGGATTTCAGCGAGCGCGACGCCTATACGCGGGTGCTGGCGGAGGGCGAGATCTTGCGGTTCTACCGCTTAAGGGAAACGCCGGACCGCGCCGGGCTCTCCAAGGACGATCCGTTCGTCGATGCGGCGGTCTGCGCCTTCGACGTCTCCGAGGGACCGGTGCGGCTGACGGCCGCCAATGGCGGCGTGCCCTTCTGGTCGCTGGGCGTCTATGACCAGTCGTCCAACGAGGTGTTCAGCATCAATGACCGGACGTCGGCCGGCGGCGTGCTGGATGTGGTGATCGCCTCGCCGATGCAGTTGACCGCATTGCGCAAAGCGCTGCCGCAGGCGGTCTCGCAGTCGATATTGGTGGAAGCCAAGGAGGCGGCGGGATATGTGGTCCTGAGAAGTCTCGTCCCGCAACCGAGTTTTGCGGGGATCGTGTCGCAATTCCTGAACCAGGCCACCTGTGCGCCCTTCGAATGGCGCTCCCGAAGCCGGTTCTGATGTCCGGTTCCCGACTATTCGGCACGCACCGCGTGGTTTTCGGCCTTGCGGTCGCCAAAGTCCTCGAAACGTTCATACCGCACGCCGGTGAACAGCAGAAGCTGCCCGGCGTTCTCGCTTTCGCCGATCCTGATCTGCGGCCGGCGTTCTCGCTCGCTGCGCCATCTGTTCAGTACTACGATCTCTGCCATGCTCGGCTCCATTCAAGGAATTCGAGACGGATGAAGACGGACCGATCTCACCCTGCCCTCCAAGGGGCCTGACGCTTCCCGGACACGTCCGGGCATCCGCGCCTTTCTCGTCTGTGCGCCTTTTTCGAAGACGCAACGACATTTCCGCATGAACGGCCGGTTCCGCCCGAACCGGCCGTTATCGGGAAGACCCCAGGAACTCAGGGGGTCCAACCGGAACTTGAAAACCCGGCAGGCACACGCCGGTTACTGCCTGGATTCAGCCTGAGCACCGTTAACAATGTCTTACCGCTAATATAGCACTTGCTACCGGTGCATGTCTGTTGTCCGCAGCCAAAACGCAGAAGCGTCCATTTGGTTCGCCCCCTTTGCGGGGCGCGACCGGAGCCGCGATTTCTTGGCCGAAACAGCACAACTGCAAGAAATCAGGGACGTATCAAAACGATCCATTTTCACAGACCGTTAACTCTCCAAGGGTTAGCATCCGGTTAAACCAGGGCGACCTCATTCTGCAGATGTTCTCACAGCTGCGTGAGCGAGCGGCGCGCCACCGGGAGTTTCCCAGGCAAGGTACGATGAGAGCGCCAGGCGAGCTTTTCCGGCACACCTGATCGGCGTTCGGCACTCCGGATTTGTTTTGCGTAGATTGCGAGTTTGCCAGTGACGAATGAATTTCGAGACCTTGAAAGGCCCCAGGCCATGCGTAAGAAGGATGTGGTGCTGATGGCCACGGTGACGAGCTTCGAAAGTCTTCCGTACCCTTCGCGGTCGGAGCTTCGACAGTTCGCCGAGCTCTTCGCCCCCCTGTTTTCCGCATCGTCCGAAGAAGCCCGCCGCGATGCGGTGGCAGCCCTTTCTCAATGCAAGACCGTGCCTCCGGCCGTCGCCTTCTTCATCGCCAGCCAGCCGATCGCGGTCGCAGCCCCCTTCCTCACCGCCTCGACCTGCCTTTCCGACGACGCGCTGATCGCGATCGCCCGCACGCAGGGCGAAGCGCATGCCCGTGCCATCGTCCGCCGCGAGGCGCTCTCGCCGACGGTGATCGACGCGCTGGTGGGCCTGCGCCACGACCGCAATACCCGCCGCGATGCGCCCGAGAACCTCGAGGCGCTTGTGCCGCGCAGGCCGACGCCCGAAATGGTCGACGAGGCCGAACGCCAGGCGCGCGAGGAACTCCTGCGCAGCCGCATCAGGGCGCTTGCCGGCCATATCGACCGGCCGGCCGACGACCGGCTGGGCCTGCGCAATCTGTCACCGATCCAGGAGGCGCTGCTCGTCCGGTTCGCCCGCAACCGGGAGACCGGCCTGTTCGCGACCGTACTCGCCGATACGCTTTCCGCCAGCCACTGGCTTGCCGAACGGATCATGCTCGACATTTCCGGCCAGCAGCTCGCCACGACGCTGAAGGGCCTGGCGATGGAAACGGCTGATGCGCTGTTTATCCTGCAGCGGCTCTACGACCATCTGGGCTTTGAGCAGGATGGAGTGACGCGCGCCGCCGCCCTCTGGGATGCGCTCGACGAAACCGAATGCGGCAACCGGGTCGAGGCCTGGCGCCGCGCCGACAGCTACACCTATTCGGAACCGCAGCATCAGCCGATGTTTGCCGAGAACCGCGCAGAGGACAGCCGCCAGCCGCGGGTGATCCGCACCACCGCCAGCGCCCGCAAGCCGCTCAACGGCCTCTACCGGGTGCGCTGAACCCTAGCCGGGCTTCACCACTTCGAAAAGATCGGCGATGTCGTCGATCTCCAGTTCCAGCAGCCAGAGATCCGGATCGAAGCGCAGTTCGCGCGACAGTATCTCGCGGATCGCCTCCGGCTCGGCCCGTTCCGCCCTCACCTCGAATTTGCGCCCGCCGTCGTCCTCGTCGCCGAAGAAATTCTGCGGCGCCGGCGCGTAGAGCGTTTCCAGCCCGTCGCGAAAACGCTGGCGGATGAAGATCGCGCCCGCCGCCTCCGCGCCCTTCTTCTCGACGGCGGCAAAACCACCGAGCCCGAAGACGCGGCGGATCATGGCGGAGACGACGATCTCGGATTTCAGGCGCATGCCCCCTCTTACGGCGCTTCGGGGCCGAGCGCAAATACGCCTCCACACAATTTTACCCGGATACAACTATTGCCATAATATTACCCGGATGATATTAGCGGACCTCCATCAAGAGGGCACGGACATGAACAACATCGACAGGAAAGCGGCGATCTCCGCCTACAAGGAACGCAAGGCGCCGGCCGGCATCTATGCCATCCGTTTTGCGCCCATGGGGCAGCGATGGGTCGGCCGCGCCGGCGACCTCGACAAGATCCAGAACCGCGTGTGGTTCACGCTCCGCCACGGCAGCCATGTGAGCAAGAGCCTGCAGGCCGCCTGGAACGCCAACCGGCCGGAGGATTTTGCGATCGAGCGGCTGGAGGCGATCGACGAGGAACTGACCGGCTACCTGCGCGACCGGACGCTGAAGGACCGACATCTGCACTGGGCCTGGGAACTCGGCGCCGAGGCGGTCTGAGCCCTCCCCACGAAGCCCCTGAGAAGAAACAGGAAATCGCGCCCTTTTCTTTCTCCGAATGCACCATAATTACACATCGATGCCACACGGCATTGTTGAAAAGGAGTTTGGGGCTTGGCTACTTCCGCATTGATCAGCATTCTGATCACCTTCCTGGTGATCGTCCTGGTTCTCTATCTCGTCGCTCGCCTGCCGATCGACGGACGCGCGAAACAGATCGCGCAGATCATCATCATCATCATCGGCATCATTTCGCTGCTGAAATATCTCGCCGTTTTCTGAGGCGATTTTCTGCAAATTGAGAAATTGCCTTTCATCCTCTCTCCGTTCCGGCGGAGAGGGGCGCTCTCTTGAGAAGGCGGTAAACGGTGCAGCCTATCCCGGCATTCGGCAGCAAATGCCCGTCGGCTGTGGGGCGATCGCGGCCGCTTAGCGCCAATTTCGGACATTGCCGGTATCGCGAAACTGCCAATTCCACGACGTTGCGAAAGTCAGGAAAACAGGCGCCGCTTTAATCGGGATTTTCGCGACAACCGATTAGGCGGCCACGTCTTCCCGAACCTGTAGAATGCGGTCGATAAGCCCCCATTCCAGTGCTTCTTCCGCCGTCATGAAGCGGTCGCGGTCCATCGCGCGTTCAAAATCCTCATAGGAGCGCCCGCAATGCTCGGCATAGAGCCGTGTCATGCGATGCTTGGTCTTCTGCATTTCCTCGGCATGGATCAGCATGTCCGATGCTTGCCCCTGGAATCCGCCCAGCGGCTGGTGAATATGGATGCTGGCATTGGGAAGCGCAGTGCGTTCGCCCCGCTGGCCGGACATCAACAGGAACGACCCCATCGAGCGGGCGGTCCCCATGCACAGCGTATGCACCGGGGCGTGAATGTAACGCATCGTATCGTACATCGCGAGGCCGCTGGTTACGACGCCACCTGGCGAATTGATGTAGAGATGGATCGGCCTTTTGGGGTTTTCGGCTTCGAGAAACAGCAATTGTGCGCAGACAAGCGCCGAGACCGAATCGTTGACCTCACCATTGAGGAAGATGATCCGCTCGCGCAGAAGCCGGGAATAAATATCAAATGAACGCTCTCCCCGGCTGGACTGTTCTATAACCATAGGGACGAGCTGCATCGCTTCGCGCATCGGCGACCTCCAAACTTCGAGAATTTTAGGGTGAGGCTCGCCGCCTCAGGCGGCGAGCATGAGCTGCGGGCTGTTGCCGTTCGCGGCCGCCCTCGTCATTCCGTCGAATCTCGCGTCCGTCAGTTCGTGGACGATCCGAAGGCAGGTTCCGCCCGTCGCGTTCGGGGTGATAGTGAACGTCACGGTGCTTTCAAGGAACGGCGGGCTATCATCGCGCAGCTTGTAGCGGACCTCTTGGCCGGGCGTGACGGTAATCGCATCGGGATTGGCCAATGCCTCCTTTGGCAACCACCTTTCCCGGAACTCGGGAATACTGATAGCGCGCCAGACCTTTTGCGGCGGATCGCCCAAGTCAAACTCCAGCTCGACGCCGCTCTCCTGCACCTTGGGCTTCCCTGCGTTCATTGATCCATGTCCTTCAGCAAATCCTTGAGAGCTGCAATGCGCGTGGGCCAATAGGCGCGATACTTCGCCAGCCATTGTGCGATGAGAGCCAGCCCCTCCGGATCGACTTCGTAATTCACGAAACGCCCCTGCCGTTCTTCCCTCACGAGCTTTGCACTGCGCAGAACCGCGAGGTGTTGCGACATTGCCGGTTGGCTGATCTCCATGCCCTTGCGCAAGGCGCTGGCGTTCATGCTCCCTGCCGCCAGCTTCTCGAAGATCGCGCGGCGGGTCGGATCTGCCAAAGCTCGGAAAAAGTCATTCTCGATCATGCAAACACATAAGCACACACTTATGCGAATCGCAAGCTGTGTTTAAGATATTTAGGAAATTTTGCCGCGAAACTCACTGGCAACTCTAAGATTCGCGGCCGACTTTTGCGACGTCCAATGACCGCTTCGGGCTGAAAGCGGTCTGGGCCCCGGCGACACCGTCGACCCGACATCCGCATAGGCGATGTTCGACAGGCCGCGCTGGATCTGCAGCATGAGGTCGCTCGGCTGGCCGGGCGCGTTCGGTTGATTGGGCACGTTCGGCTTCTGGGAGACGGGCGTGGCCGCGGGCCGGCCGGAATTGGAGGCGGCGTTCGGGATATTGGCGGGCGGCATCATGCCTCATGAGAAGGCTTCACGAAGAAGCCGAAAATTTCACCGTCACGCCGCGCTGGCGAAAGTAGGCCTGCATGAGCTTCCTGCCAGAACGGTTGTTCTGCACGAGCTTGGCCGGGTCGAAGACGGCCTCTTTCAAACCCGTTCGGGCCATCGCCGCCTTGAGAATCGCGATATGCATGTCGATGTCGGCGTTGTTCGCTTGGAGCGATTCATAAATGCGGCCTGTTGCATCTGCTACGGTCGGTTCGCTCACTATTTTACTCCTGTTGTTGTTTGGCTGGCGCTTACCACATTTTTTCGGCTTGACCTTATTGTGGTGAAAAATGCCCCCGTCAATGTGCGACGATAGATTGGAACATCGCGTCCGCTTTCGAAGATATGACACCAGAAGCAGACCAGCGGAAACCAGCATTGCTGCCCAGATGCTGGGGTAACAATGCGCCAAGAGCCTACATTGGGTCTAAGCCGAGGAAACTGTCTTCCGCATGTACCTCTGGCGCACGATCTGGTTCTCTTGCCACAGTTCTGTAGGCTCAAATCCACAAGATCGATACAGACTACCTGCCTCCACCGCGCCGGGATTGCCTTCCGCAAACGTATCAACGCTCAGGGTTGCGTCGAGTGGAGTGATCAGGATCGCAGTGTCAACTAGAGACCTTCCGACACCTCGACGTCTAGTCTCTCGAGAAACAGCAAGCCATCTAATCCAAAACCCGTTGCCACTCCCGCCAAAAAGCATGGCACCTAACAGGTGTCGGCTAGATGAGCGAACGCAATATGCTTGCCTCTGAAGGATTTTTCTCCGGAGCACAGTTTCGAATTCAGGCATCGGCCCAAAAAGCGGAATGACCTCTTGGTTCAGTTCCATCCAAGGCTCAATATCGAAAGCTTCGGCTAGTTCAACTCGCATGGTACTCCCCGAACCCTAGCGATGTTTCGGATGGATCGTGGCGGGCTTAATATCAATGACCGCTTCGGGCCAAAAGCGGTCGCTGGTGGCCCTCGCCGCAATAAACAAGAGAAAACTCGGGAGATCGAGAGCGTCGCCTACAGCGCGCCGATCGACTTCAGTTTCTTCAGCACCAGTTCGTCGGGCTCGCCGGTCTCGGGCAGGCGATAGTGGCGCTGGAAGCGGCGGATGGCGGCCTTGGTCTGGGCCCCGGCGACACCGTCGACCCCGACATCCGCATAGGCGATGTTCGACAGGCCGCGCTGGATCTGCAGCACGAGGTCGCTCGGCTGGCCGGGCGCGTTCGGTTGATTGGGCGCGTTCGGCTTCTGGGAGACGGGCGTGGCCGCGGGCCGGCCGGAATTGGAGGCGGCGTTCGGGATATTGGCGGGCGGCGTCATGGCCGGTTTGCGCTCGGAGGCGCGGATTGCGGCGGCCACCGGGTCTTCACCCCGCGCATTGGCACTTTCGGCCGGGCGGACCGGAGAAACGGGCTTCGGCGGCAGGGCGGCGGATTGAACAGGCCTTGTCGGTGCGGCGGGGGTTGCCCTTGCCGTCTCGGCGAGCTTCGGCGTCGCGGGCTGCGCCTCATGGGGCGTTGCCGGCTGGGCGGCCGCCTGCTGCGGGCGCGGGAGCGGCGCGACGACGGAAGGGGCGGACGGCACGGGTGCGGACGGCACTGCTGTCTGCACAGGCGCGGCCGCAGGTGCTGCGGCTGGAGCCGGCGTTACGGCATCCGGATCGGCGCGCTCGATGCGGAACGTGGTGACGTCGGCGGGCGCGGTGCGCCTTGCCGGGCGATAACCGGCGATCGCATTCGGGTTCTTGGAATCGCGGGTGGCGAGGAAGGGGGATGGATGACCGCCCGGCTGGTACCAGAGCGCGTTGGCGGCGACGAAGGAGAAGACGACGCCGAAGGCCGCGCAACCGAACAGCGCTTTCGGCCGGCGCGCAGCCGCCCGCGCTCCCGCCAGAGCCAAGCTCGGCAGAAGACCCGGCTGCTTGACAGATTTTTTCCTGTCAGGCGATTTTCGCTTCCGCGCGGTCATCGATAAAATCCTGTTCGTCCATCATGGCCGCATGCCGGGCTGCCCTCAGCCGCGGCGGGAATTCGACTTTCTCCTCCCGGGATTGATCCCGTTCTCCTTCGACGCCAGAGCCGTCTGCCGGCAGCGAGATCGTCACCACGGTCCCCTCGCCCGGACGGCTGGCGATCGCGAAACGACCGCCGTGCAGCGCCACCAATCCCTTTACCAGAGAAAGACCGAGACCGGTACCTTCGTAGGAGCGGGTATAAGCATTTTCCACCTGCATGAACGGCTGGCCGATGAATTGCAGCTTTTCGGGCGCGATGCCGATGCCGGTATCGCTGACGGAAATCTTGATGTCATCGCCCTCGAGCATGGCGTCGATCGACACCACGCCGCCGGGGCCGGTGAACTTGATCGCGTTGCCGGCAAGGTTGATGAGGATCTGCTGCACGGCGCGGCGGTCGGCGATTACTTCGCCAAGCCCGCGAGAGGCGCGGCTGGTCAGCGTCACGCCCTTTTCGCGGGCGGTCAGGTCCAGCATGGCGCGGCAGGTTTCCACGGCTTCCGCGATCGCGAAGGGTTCGGCGAGCAATTCGTAACGGCCTGCCTCGATCTTCGACATGTCGAGCATGGTGTTGACGACCGAAAGCAGGTGGCCGCCCGACTGGCGGATCAGGCCGACATATTCGCGCTGGCGGTCATTTTCGAGCCTGCCGAAATATTCGCCGGCGAGAACGTCGGAAAAACCGAGAATGGCGTTGAGCGGGGTGCGCAGTTCGTGGCTGACGGCGGCAAGGAATCTCGACTTCGCCTCATGGGCGGAGCGTGCCTCGTCGATATGGGCTGCCGCTTCCGAGCGGAGCTGCTCTTCTTCCGACATGTCCCGCGCCTGCGCCAGGACGTGGAGGAGCTCCCCTTCGCCGTCGCGGATGGCGGTCATGTCGAGGCGGACGGCCAGGAACTGGCGGCCGGCAGCCGAGAACGGCCGCTCGATGCGGATATCGGCAATCGCGCTCGATGCACCCTGGCGCAGCATGTCGAAGGCCTGGACGAGGCCGATCCGGTCGGACACGTGGACGCGTTCGGCCAGCGGCTCGCCGGCCGTCTCGCGCAGGCTTGCGGGAAACAGATGCTGGTCGCGGCCGCCGGTCTTCAGCAGCAGGCCGTGCGGATCGAGAATGAGGGACAGGCCCGGCATCGCATGGAAGGCTCCCTCTTCCGGCTGCGGCGCGGCAACGGACACCACGGCATGGCGCGGAAAGGCGAAGGAGGCGGCAACGGCCAGAAGGAAGAGCGACAGCACCAGCGCGACGCCGACGGGCAGCGCCAAGGCCGGCGGCAGAAGCAGCGAAAGCACCGGCGGCACCGAGACGAGTGCGGCAAGGGCACAGAAAGCGAGGCGGCGGAACTGCGCAATTTCACCGGCGCGGGCGGTCTCGCCCTCGCCGAGGCGCGTGAGCCAGCGGGTCGCGGTCTCATCGACCAGCGTGACCGCCTTTCCGGCAATGTTACTCAATACGCGCACGCAAAACCCTGACAGACTCATTCATCCAGGCCGACAATAGGCCTCCGTGGCTTAAGGAAAGGATAAAAGAAGGGGGTGCGGGAAGCCCCGCAATGGGCCAAAATCCGGCTTTGGGACAGAAGGGCCAAGCCTTCCGAGTTTGTGGTTAACGGGGCGTAAGCGGCGGATTTGCTTCGATTTTTCCCAAGACGTTAACCTTTGTGGCAGACAGGCGGTCCAGAAAGCCAAGGGTTTAGGGCGGCCTGCCGCAATTATGCTTAACACGGATTGCTAAAATTCGATTCACGTTCGCGACAAAGGCGCTGCAATATCGGATATTTCGCATTTTAGGCAAATTTGACGAAAAACCGACCGGTCCCGTCAAAGCCATATTTGCTTCCCGGCGGTACAACCATGTTCAAGACCGGCACAGATCCGGCGGCCCGCTTGACGAGAATGGCGGGAAAAAACAGGTGGACAGAACGATGTGGTTTCTCATCAAGGGAAGTATGTGGTTCGCAGCCGTGCTGGTAGTGCTCTCCTACTTCAGCAGCCGGCCGGCGACCGAGACCGAGGGGCTCTCGCCCCTGCAGGTCAGCAATGCCTTTTCGGCCGCGACCGAAGCCTATCAATATGTGAGCGCCATCTGCACCGAAAAGCCGGAGGTCTGTGAAAAGGGTGCCGAGACCTTCTCGGCGCTCGGCACGAGGGCCAGGCAGGGCGCCCAGGTCGCCTTCGAACTGCTCGACAAGCAGTTCGGCGACAAGGGCAAGGAAGCCGCGGTGCTCGCCGATCCGGAACCGACGCCCTTCCCGGCCAAACAGGCCCAGACGGTGGCCACCGCCGTCAGCGACACGATCTTCACCGGCACCGTGCCGGTCCCGCAGAAACGGCCGATCCACTAACAAAGAGCCGATACGGACGTTTCACCCGATTTCGAATTTCAAAGCTTGCGCCGGGCTCTGATAGCCATGGTTCCTGGCGCCGGACTGCCTGCCCCTGTATTCAGCATGTGCTGACGCCGTGAGGATTGCCCCCCTTACGGCGCTTTTTTTGCTTTTATCCCGGCCTGCAGTGCCTATATGGAACGATAGAAGAACCGGAGCGCTTATGGCCAGCCTCGAACAGATCATCGAAGATTTCGAATTCCTCGACGAGTGGGAAGACCGCTACCGCTATGTGATCGAACTCGGCAAGGCGCTGCCGGACTTGCCCGACGACCAGAAGACCGCAGCGAATAAGGTTCAGGGCTGTGCCAGCCAGGTCTGGCTGGTCAGCCACATCGGGGATGGCAGCGCCGATCCGGTGATGACCTTCGACGGCGATTCGGATGCCCATATCGTGCGCGGCCTCGTCGCCATCGTGCTCGCCGTCTATTCCGGCAAGACCGCCTCTGCGATCGCCGCCACCGACGCGATCGAAATCTTCGACCGTATCGGGCTTGTCGAACACCTGTCGTCCCAGCGCGCCAACGGGCTGCGCTCGATGGTCAAGCGTATCCGGGAAGAGGCAAGGGTCAGGGCGGCGGCTTAAGGCGCGCGCGGCTTTCTCAGACCCTCTCGGCCGCCCCCGACTCCATACTTGACTTTAACCGAGCCTCTGCTGCCTTCTGGCTCGGAGATCTAGGAGATTGCTGGGGGAATCGGCCATGCTCGACCTTCGTCCGTCGTACTCGACCCCGAATATCGAGGCGATCGAACGGTTTATCAATCAACACTACGCGCTCGAAGGTCCGATCTCCTGTCAAATGCTCCAGCGCGGGTTAAATGACGTTTATCTCGTCGTTGCCAAGAATGGCGAACGTTACGTGTTTCGACTTTCCCAGCATAGGGCGCGTGGTCCGGCTGACGTCAAAGCCGAAACAACCTTCCTGATACACCTCAAACATGCGGGCGTTCCAGTTGCCGCACCCATCCAGACGCGAGAAGGTAGTTTCTTCGTTCAGGGGCAGGCGCCAGAAGGTTGGCGCTCGGGGGTTCTTTTCCAGGCCCTCGATGGCCGGGAGCCTCAGGCGACAGATCATGGTGATGCGCAGGCCAACGGAAAGACGCTTGCCATGCTTCACAACGCAGCCGAGACATTTTCCTCCACGGGGGCGCTATATCGGCTTGATCTTGAATATTTATTGCGGCGGCCGCTTGCCCAGATACGGCAGAGCCGCATTGTCGAAGACATCGGTGTCTACAACGATCTTGAAAAAATCGCTGAAAGGACGAGCACGGCGATTGAAGCATTCGGCAATCTAACGTGGACGTATTGTCATGGAGACTGCCACGGCTTCAATTCACGCATCAATCATATTGGCGAGGCAGCATTCTTCGACTTTGACGATAGCGGTCCAGGCTACCTTGCTTACGACCTGTCAGTCTTTCTATGGGCCAATGTTTCGTTCAACCGGAGATCGACGTCGAGGTGGAATGCGTTCATCGATGGATACCGCGCAGTTCGGCCAATAACGTCAGACGACTTCGAAGCCGCCATGCACTTCGTAATCGTCCGCCATTTTTGGCTAATGGGAGAGTATGCAACTCGCCTCAACGAATGGGGAAGCAACACTGTAGGCTGGATTGCGCGAGAAGCAAACTTCCTCAAAACGTGGGAAAGCGAGCAACTCGTCGATCGGTTGCTCTAAGCTTTCACTCGGACCAATGACCGCAACGGCCGGAAGGACCCGTGGGCGGCATTTGCGACGTAAGCCGACGGGTCTTCTCCTTTCACAACACCGGCCGAAAATCCTCCGCCCCCCAATGATGGCTCTGGCGGCGCTTGGCCGGAGCCGGCGGGGCATAGTGGCGGGCGAGTGCCAGCAATGCCGTGCGCAGCATGAGTTTGGCCGAGCGTGCCGGCCACTGGCGTTCGCGCTCCACCGTCTCGAGGCCCTTGGCAAAGCAGCAGACATCCGCCGCGACGCCGGAGAGTTCCGGTCCCATCGCCTCCATCGCCGTGGAGAAGCGGGTGCGGGCCGAGATCGCGCTGTCGGCGATGTCGGCCTGGCCGCCGGGGGCTCCCTTGGCGCGGGTGGCGAGACGCGGTTCCCAGGAGGCGGTGACGCGGGGCTGGAGCTGGCCGCGGGTGAAATCGGCAGCCAAGCGCTCGCCCGCTTCCAGAGCTTCGGCCGGCAGGAAGGGTTTTCCGTCGCGGTCCTTCATCCGGGCGATCGTGCCGAGCGGTGATTCGGCAAGGTTGCGGCGCACCGGCTGACGAGCGCCCTCGATCTCGACCGACACCGTGACGATCTCGCCATGCTGTTCGATGAAAGCCTCCTCTCCCGTCACCAGCGCCCGGCGCAGAAAGCTCGACGCCTGCGCACTTGCGGCGATACGGCCTTGCGAAAGCTCGGCGAGCCCGAGCGAGCAGGCCTGCGCGATCACCGCTTCGGGATAGGTCCGCTCCTCCGCCCCGGTCAGCCGCACCTCGCTTCCCTGCCCCGCTTCGATCGCGCAGTCGCCGCGGGCGAGCTGGCGGATCAGCCGGAGGAGATGCCGCCTGAGAGTTGGATCCGTCCCCTTCCCGGTCGTGGGCTTCGTTATAACCGCGTCCATATCACTTTTCGTCGTTCCAGCCATCCTCCCGGTCATGCGCTCACTCATGGGCCGTCACCTCCGACAGGCCGAAGACGGCGGTGACGATGCGCTCGACCGCCGAGATGAACTCGTCGAAGGCCAGGTCGTCGCGGCGATCCTCGACCACGTGGCAGGCGTGGCCAACGGTGGTGCGGTCGCGCCCGAAGGCTTCGCCGATGTCGCTCATCGAAATCCTGAGCGCCACATGGCAGACATACATGGCGATCTGGCGCACATGGCAGGACAGCCGGCGCCGGTCGCGGCGCAGCATCACCCGGTCGCCGAAAAGCTGGACCAGTTCGCAGACCATCTGGCGGACGATGCGGCAGGCGGTCTTGAGCGGCAGGCTGGCGGGAAGCCAGGGAGAATCGGCCGCATCCACCAGGACAGGCGGGGAAAAGGGCCGGGAGGAAGGCGGGGCGGAGGGCGCAAAATATCTCTCGAAAGGCATGACAACTCCTCAATTGATAGGAATTAATTCATACACCCTAGAGCAAAAGCGGGGACGCTGGAAACCGCCTCCTCGCAATTATGCGCTGAAAACGCTGACATTTTCCACAAACCTCAGAAAGATAATGGGATTTTTTTCCTTCAACCGTCCCCGCGGCGGCCACTTCAAAAAAGAAAAGCCGGGCGCTTGATCGCCCGGCTCTTTCTCCGCATCTCTCTGTCGATGCCAAACCTACCCGCCGGTCGCTGGCGCGATCGGTCCTCATCGGGCAGGTTTCAAATCCTCCCGGTGCCTGTGCCGGGCGTTGGCCCGGCTCAGGCCTTGCCGCGCTTACGGCGCTGGCCGAGGCCCATTTCCTTGGCGAGCCTGGAGCGGGCTTCCGCATAGGCGGGCGCCACCATCGGATAGTCGGCCGGCAGGCCCCACTTCTCGCGATATTCTTCCGGCGTCATGTTGTAATGGGTCATCAGATGCCGCTTCAGCGACTTGAACTTCTGCCCGTCCTCCAGGCAGATGAGGTAGTCGTCCTCGATCGATTTCTTGATCGGGACCGGCGGCTTCGGCTTTTCGATGGCCGCTACAACCGGTGCCGGCGAAGAGGTGTTGCTCAACGCCGAATGCACGTCCGCGATCAAGTGCGAAAGATCGCTGACGGGCACCACATGGTTGCTCACATAGGCAGCCACAATATCTGCGGTCAGTTCCACCAGCAGATCCGGGCTCTTGCCCAATGCGATGTCTGTCATTTCCTGTCTCCTGTTTAAGTGACTGGACCGGCCCCGCGACCTCCGCGACACCTGCCCGTTCGTAGAGTCACCCGGAGAAACCCCTTGCCATCCCGCCGTCTTGCGACCGAAGCCTACCCCTAAGCTTCATGCGGAAAAGAAAACGGTTCACACCGGATATTGCGTTCGATTGAACTTGCCCTCGTCTGTGAACGGCGCTTATCGTTCCTCATTCCGAAGAACTTGTCGACTTCACCGAATTGACGAGAGAACGCCTAATCTAGAACAACATATGCACTCTACTTGTAATGAAGTACCACTGCTTCGCTTTATCTCCAAGTGCGAATTTTGCTGGTTACCAGCCTTTCTGCAGCCTATATCGCGCCTACATCAGCTTTACTGATGAATAGATGGGCATTTGTTCAATCACGACAGCGTTATAACTCGTTTGCGAAGGGATTATATTCGCTTATCATAATCCTTCATTTCATCCCGGACGGACTCACCGTAAAGTGGATATCCGACCTTGTGCGCTGCCATTGCGAGCAGATGCGCCGAAATCGGCGCGGTCAACACGAAGAAGAAGAAGCCCGCAAGCGCTCTCGCGAACGTCGACAAGTCGCCCGCATGGACGCCGACCGCCAGCAGCAGCAGGCCTGAACCGACAGTGCCGGCCTTGGATGCCGCGTGCATGCGGGTATAGAGATCGGGCAGCCGGTTGAGGCCGATCGCCGCCACCAGCGCAAAACCGGCGCCTGACAGCACCAGCAGAGCGGTGAGGATGGCAAGGATACTGTCGGTCATTTCTTTGCCTTCCGTCTGACGGCCGGGCCGGTGCCGGCAGCGGTTTTCTTGCGCGCACCGCGGCGCGGTTCGGGCACGGGGGCCGCAAGCGCCCTGATCATGTCCGCCTTGACTGTCTCCCCTTGCGGGCCTTCCCGGCCGCCGCGCGACAAAATGAAGCGGGCAAACGCGACGGTCGCGAGAAACCCGACAAGGCCGAGCGAGATGGCGATATCGATATAGAGCGTGAAGCCGGTACGGATGGCGATCAGCGCGATGAAGCCGATGACGATGCCGGTCAGCATGTCGAGCGCCACGACCCGGTCGGGAAGCGTCGGCCCCCTGATCACCCGCCAGACGGTGAGCAGGAACGAGATGCAGAGCACCACGAACGCCAGCCAGATCGAATAGGAGAGGATCACCTGAGCCGTCATTGGAAAGCCTCGATGATCCTGCGCTCGAAGCCCGCGGCGATATCCCGTTTCGTGGCTTCGATATCGGAACAATCGATCGCGTGGACGAACAGCGTCCTGCGATCCTGCGACACGTCGACAGACAGCGTGCCGGGTGTCAGCGTGATGAGGTTGGCAAGCAAGGTGATCTCGAAATCGCGCGTTACGGTCAGCGGAAAGGCGAAGATGCCGGGCTTCAGGTCCATGCGGGGACTCATCACCAGAACGGCCACTTTCCAGGCCGACAGCGCCAGTTCCTTGAAGAACAGGGCAAGCAGCAGCAGGATGCGGCCAAGCCGCCGCCAATAGCCGCGCGCCCCCATTTCTCCGCGCACGATCCAGAGCGCCAGCGTCGACAGCGCAAACCCGAAGATCAGGTTGTGGAGCGTCGCGCTGCCGGTAACGGCGACCCAGACGATCGCAAAGACCAGCGACAGGATATAGGTGATCATCGCGCTGTCCCTCCCGGGAAGACCGACTGGATATAGGCCGCCGGCTCACCAAGTCCGGCTGCCGCCGTCTGGGTCAGATCGAGCAGCGGCTCCGGCATCAGGCCGAACAGCACGGTGAGCGCCGTCAGGCAGAAGAGCGGCAGGGCGATGCGCCAGTCGACGGTCAGGCCGCCCGCAGCGGCGGCCTCGGGAACAGGTTCGGGCTGCGGCCGCCAAAAGGCAAGCAGGAAGACGCGGGCAAGCGCCAGCGTGACCAGGAAGGCGGAGACGAGGATCGCTGCGGCCAGCCACCACGCGCCGATATCCAGCGAGGCTTTCAAGAGCGCCACCTTGGGCCACAGGCCGGACAGCGGCGGCAGGCCGGCAGCGGCCAGGAACAGCAGGAAGGCGGCGCCCGAAAACCACGGCGCCTTGCGGTAAAGCCCGCCAAGCCCGGTCAGCGACCATGTTCCGCCGAGCCGGCCCGCTTGCCCCGCCACCAGATAGAGCGCGGTCATGGTCACCACCGAATGCAGCGCATAGAGGATCGCGCCGCTGACCGCCGCCGGCGTGCCGATCGCGACGCCCGCCATCATGTTGCCGATGCCGGCGATGACCAGGTAACCGACGAGCCGGCGGATATCGTTCTGCGCCAGGGCGCCGAGTGCGCCGACCAGCATGGTGAGCGCTGCCGATATGGCGACGATCAGGCTCAACGCCTCGCGCTCGACGGGGAAGAGCATGATGGCGACACGGATCAGCGCATAAATGCCGACCTTGGTAAGCAGCCCGCCGAACAGCGCCGACACGGTGACCCGCGGCGTGTGATAGGAAGCCGGCAGCCAGAAATTCACCGGGAAGGCGGCGGCCTTCATGGCGAAGGCGAGGATGAACAGCGCCGTCAGCGTCGTCAGCGGCGCTGTCTCGCGCAGGCCTGCCGCCTTGCGGGCGATATCGGCCATGTTGAGCGTGCCGAAGACCGCATAGAGGATGCCGACCGCGATCAGGAACAGCGTCGTGCCGATCAGGTTGAGGATCGCGTATTTCAGCGCGCCGTCGATCTGTTCCGGCTCGGAGCCGAGGATCAAGAGGCCGAAGGACGCGATCAGCAGGACCTCGAACCAGACATAGAGGTTGAAGATGTCGCCCGTCAGGAACGCGCCCGTGACGCCTGCCATCAGCAGCATCAGGAACGGGTAGAAGCCGTAGCGCCGGCTGTTTGCGTCGATATCGCAGAGCGCGAATATGCCGGCGGCAAGGGCTGCGATCGCCGCGGCAAGCGCCATGACCGCGCCAAAAAGGTCGGCGGTAAACGCGATGCCGAAGGGCGGCAGCCAGCGGCCCATCACCATCGTGACCGGGCCGTGGACCATGACGCGCCAGAGCAGCCCGGCATCGAGGAAGACGAGCAGAACAAGGCCGGCGATCGCGATGCCGCTGTGCAGGCGGACGGATTTGCGCACCATCATCAGGATGGCGCCGAGGGTTATCATCAGGGCGACAGGCAGCACCACCAGCCAGTCGGTCAGCGGCGGGGCGGAAAGGACGAGAGCGGCGGAGAGGTCGGTGGGAGGAGAGGCCATCAGTGGAGGCCTCCCGCTGTCCTGCCGGCTATCATGGCCGCGCTACATTCCTCTGCTCGGCCCGCTATCCTCGAAGCCGGGATACCCCCCTCTGCCCTGCCGGGCATCTCCCCCTCAAGGGGGGAGATCGGCTGGGGCCGACGCCCTGCCCGGATCGTAACAAGCGGTTGAGTGAGACACAGCGCGTATCGTTTGACAGAGGCTTGCGTATGCCCCGGTCCAATAGGAAGCGGGGAGCCTGCCTCTGGCCGATCTCCCCCCTTGAGGGGGAGATGCCCGGCAGGGCAGAGGGGGGTGCCGCGGCATCCAAAGCCGGCAGTACGAAAGGGAATAACGACCTGCAACACCATTCCCTCAATACCCCACAGGCGGAAGCTGCTCGTCCCGCGGTTCGGCGAGGCGCATCTCGTCGGTGTCGTCGGTTCCGAGTTCCTGGTAGGCGCGGTAGGTCAGCACCAGAAGGAAGGCGAAGAAGGAAAACGAGATGACGATCGCCGTCAGGATCAGCGCCTGCGGCAGCGGATTGGCAGCGCCTGAGGGCAGCGTCTCCATGCCGGCCGGGATGATCGGCGGCACTTCGCGGGTGAGCCTGCCGGTGGTGAAGAGCAGCAGGTTGACCGCATTGCCGAGCAGCGCCACGCCGAGCAGGATGCGCACGGTGTGTTTCGACAGAAGAAGGTAGATCGCCGCGGCGAAGAACAGGCCGATGAGGATCGAGAACAGCGCTTCCATCAGCTCTCCCCCTCATTCTGCTCGAGCGCCAGCGCGATCGAGGTGATAGCGCCGACCACGACCAGGTAGACGCCGATATCGAAGGACATGACGGTCGAGAGCGGCACTTCGACCTCGAAGATGACCGGATAGACCCAGAGCCCGGTCATGAACGGCACGCCTGAGAGGATCGAGATCAGGCCGGAGAGGGTCGCGAGCAGCAGGCCGCTGCCGGCAATCGCCATCGGGTGGAACCGGATCGCCCGGCGCACCGCCGAGACCCCGAAGGCGATGCCGTAGATCGCCAGCGCCGAGGCCGCGATCAACCCGCCGATGAACCCGCCGCCGGGCTCGTTGTGGCCGCGCAGGAGGACAAAGACGGAGAACAGCAGCATCAGGGCGGTGAGAAACGGGGCAACGGTGCGCAGGATGAGGGTGTTCATGGATGAGCACCTTGCACGTTGGTTGCCACCACTTCTTGGAGGTTGAACAAGGTCCGTTCCCCTTGCGGGTCGAACCCCTCCAGCCCCCCTCTGCCCTGCCGGGCATCTCCCCCTCGGGTGGGGAGATCACAAGTGGCACGACCCCCGTTCACCCAAAAACGTCGTGCGGAAGATGACACCAAACTGCAAGCGGTGAGCAACCTCCCAGCCGATCTCCCCCCTTGAGGGGGAGATGCCCGGCAGGGCAGAGGGGGGTAAGCCGCGGAGCACCGCATCATTGCCCCTCCCCCGAACCGGCGCGTTTGCCCGCCCTCACCCTGATCAGCGCCAGCACCGCAAGCCCGGTCACCATCACCACCGCGATCTCGCCCAGCGTATCGGTGCCGCGGAAGTCGACGATGATGACGTTGACGACGTTGGCGCCGTGGGCGACGGTCTTGGAATAGGCGTTGAAGAAATCGGTGAGCAGGGTGTCGAACGGCGCCTGCGTCGATTTCATGAGCAGAAGCGTGAAGCCGAGGCCGCAGGCGATTGCGACCATCGCATCGAAGAGTTTTTGCGCGAGCGGACGGTGATCGCGAGGGCTGAGCCGCAGCCGGGTCATTACCAGCGCCAGGATGACCACCGACAGCGTCTCGACCATGAACTGGGTGAACGACAGGTCCGGTGCCCCGAACAGCAGGAAGATGACGGCGACGGCAAAACCCTGGATGCCGAGCGAGACGATCGCCGTCAGCCGGTCCTTAGCGCGCAGCACGGCGACGAGGCCGATCACCGCGATGGCGAAGAAGGCCGCTTCCTGGACCAGAATAGTGGCGGGCCAGGTCGGAAAGCCCGGCAGTTCGCCGAACACGAAGGGCGGCACCAGCAGCGTTACCGCCAGCAGGATGAAGGTCGCAGTGATGTAGATCTCCAGCCGGCCGGGCTGAATGAGACGGGTGACGACGCCCGACACGCGCACCAGGCCCGAGACGAAATGATCGAAGCCGCGGTCCGGGCCGGGGCCGAGACTTTCCAGCGCCCGCCCCATGAAGGCCCGCAGCTCGGTCAGCCGCCAGAAGGCGAGCGCGCCGAGCAATACGGTGATCACCGACAGAAGCAGCGGCAGACCGAGATGCGGCATGGTGGACATGTCGATGACGATCTTCTGGTCGGTGATCGCGCTTGCCATCGGCGAGGAAACGTAGCGATGCGCGATACCGGAGAAGAGCGCCGCCAGCAGGCCGAGCACCGAGAGAACCACCGGGCCGAGCCAGAGTGTGACCGGTCCCTCATGGGCGTGTTTCGGCGTCTCGACATGGGGGCCGACGAACGGCTTCAGGGCGATGGCGAAGGCTACCGCGAACATCAGCGCATTGCCGATCACCGCAAGGCCGGTGAAGAACACGGCGCGCGGATTGCCCGCGGCGAGCGCCGCATAGATCTCCTCCTTGGCGAGGAAACCGAAGAACAGCGGCAGGCCGCCCATCGAGAGCGCCGCCAGCAGCGCAGCGCCGAAGGTGATCGGCATGGCGGCACGCAGGCCGCCGAGCTTCGTCACGTCGCGGGTGCCTGCCTCGTGATCCACCGTGCCGGCGACCATGAACAGCGCGCCCTTGAAGAGCGAATGGGCGACGAGATAGAGCACCGCCGCCTCGACCGCATGGGCCGAGCCGAAACCCGTCAGCATGGTGAGCAGACCGAGCGAGGCCATGGTCGTATAGGCGAGCATCAGCTTCAGGTCCGTCTGGCGGACGGCAAGAAAGCTGCCGGCAATGAGCGTGATGCCGCCGAAGAAGGGCAGCAGGATTTCCCAGGCGGGCGTATTGCCCATGACCGGGTTCAGCCGCATCAGCAGATAGACCCCGGCCTTCACCATGGTCGCCGAATGCAGGTAGGCCGAGACCGGCGTCGGCGCTTCCATGGCGTTCGGCAGCCAGAAATGGAAGGGAAACTGCGCCGACTTGGTGAAGGCGCCGCCGAGCACCAGAAGAAGAGTGGCGAGATAGAACGGGCTCTGGCGCAGCCCGTCGCCGAGATGCACGAGCAGCGAAAGCTGGGTGACGCCGGTAATGTTCCAGAGGAAGACCAGGCCGGCGAGCAGGCAGAGCCCTCCCCCGCCGGTGACCACCAGAGCCTGCAGCGCTGCACGCCTCGCGGCCTCCCGTTCGTGATCGAAGCCGATCAGCAGGAAGGAGGTGATCGAGGTCAGCTCCCAATAAACGAACAGCATCAGAAAGCTGTCGGAAACGACAAGGCCGAGCATTGCGCCCATGAAGGCGAGCATGAAGGCGAGAAACCGGCCCTGCCCTTCATGGCCCTTCATGTAACCGCCGGAATAGACGACGATCAGGGTGCCGATGCCGGTGATCAGAAGCGCGAAGGTGAGCGACAGGCCGTCGAGGAACCAGGAGAAGGAGAGGTTGAAGCTCGGCGCCCAGGCATAACCGCCGGTGACCACCTCGCCGCCGGCGATTTCGGGCAGGAAGGTGCAGAAATGCGCAAACGCGAGCGCCGGCGCCAGCGACAGGACGAAGGCCGCCCTGTCGCCCAGAAGACGGGTGAGGACGGGCGCGAAAACGGCCGCGATAAAGGGCAGGAACAACGCGAAGAAAGTCAATGCCGGCGCATTGGCAGCCATGTCATCTCCCCGCTCCAGAAGCCCCAAACCGCCCGACTGTTCGGAAGGAAATGATTTTCTATGGGAAACATGTCCCCGCCTCAAGCGGAACCGGGCGAAACACACAGAAACGCGACTTTTCCTTCGCCCACCGCATGCCTATCTATGGGGAAAACGAAAGGAACCTTGCGATGTCCGATGTCATCACCCCGAAAGTCCAGAAGACCGATGCGGAATGGCGCGCGCTCTTGACGCCCGACCAATACCGCATCCTGCGGCAGGCCGGCACCGAACGCGCCTTTACCGGCCCGTTCTGGAACAGCCACGAAAAGGGTCTCTACAGCTGCGCCGCCTGCCACGAGCCGCTGTTCGTCTCCGACACCAAGTTCGATTCCGGCTGCGGCTGGCCGAGCTATTTCGAGGCGGTGAAGCCGGAGGCGGTCACCGAAATCCGCGACACGTCGCACGGCATGGTGCGCACCGAAGTCCGCTGCACCAATTGCGGCGGCCATCTCGGCCACGTCTTCCCGGACGGCCCGCCGCCGACCGGCCTGCGCTACTGCATCAACGGCCACGCGCTGGATTTCGAGGCCATGAAGTAACGCAAAACACCCGAAGCGTCGGCGATCCGCCGGCGCTTTTTTAATTCTCAATAATCGTCGCTGATCTCGAGCCAGTAGCCGTCCGGATCCTGCAGGTAGACCGACCGCACACCGTCACGGCGGATATGGATCTTGCCCTCGTTTCTCGCCAGATCGCTGTATCTGGTGCCAGTGCCGGCGATATGGGAGATTGTACCGTCGAGGTCGGTCACGGCGATGCAGAGATGCGTCGACATGGTGACGTAGGTGGCGCCGAAATCGCCTTCGATCAGGTGGATGGAGTGGTCGTCGCCGATGCCGAACCAGCGGATGTTGGGTTTGCCGACCTTGCACTCGATTTCCGGCAGCCGCAGGACCTCCCGGTAGAAATCGGCGCTGCGGGTGAGATCGCGAACCATGATGGACAGGTGGTTTATGCGAAGCGACGCGGCCATGGTCTCCCTCCAACAGCACTCGCGGGACAGCCTGAGGTCAGGCCGGGTCCTTGTCGTGGACATCGTTCGGGCGGCAACTGCAACCGAAATGCCTGCGGCAGTCATAAACCGAATGCGGGGTGGCGGGAAGCCGGGATGGCTCGGTGCGCTATTCCGGCAATTCCACCGCGAAGGCGAAGCGGGCCTTTTCGCCCGGCTGAAGAACCATGCCGTAAGGGCGCCTGGCGAGATCGTCCGAGCCGCCGAGTTCGGCCGCGGTGCCGTGCCAGGGCTCGATGCAGATGAAGGGCGCGCCGGGCTTCTGCCAGAGCGCCAGGTTCGGCAGGTTCTCGAAGGAGAATTTCAGAGCGGGACCGCCTTCGGCGGCATAGGTCAGCCCCTCGCCGGCCCCTTCCGGGAAGATCATCGCATCCGCCTCGAACATCGCATGGTCGAGCGTCAGCTTGCCGGCGGTGAAGGGCGACGGCAGCTTTTCCGGCTTTACCAGCCCACCTTCGAGCCGCGTCAGGGCCGGTTCGGCGCCGTTGTCGAGGGTGATGGTGTGGGCCTTTCCGACCGCACCGGGGATCGGCCAGACGAAGGCCGAGTGGAAACCGAGGCCGAAGGGCATCGGTTTTTCGTCGCGATTTTCGACGTCCGCCGCGACCGTCAGCGCCCGGCCGTTGAGCGCATGCTCGACCGCCAGCAGGAATTCGAACGGGTAGACGGCGCGTGTCGCGTCGGACGCGGCGAGTTCGTAACGGCACATGGTCGCGCTCGACGCGGCAAGCGTAAATTCGCTGCGGCGGGCAAAGCCGTGCTGGCCCATCTCGTACGACCTGCCATCGACGCTGATCCGGTTTTCCGGCGCCTTGCCGACCATCGGAAACAGCACCGGCGAGCGGCCGTTCCAGAAGGCGGCATCGCCGTTCCAGAGGAAGGAGCGGCCGTCCGCCGCGGTCAATGCCTGCATCTCTGCGCCGAGCGAGGACACATCGACAGTCAGGTATGGGTTGGAAATGCGGGTCTGGCTCGGCACGGCGGCGTCTCCTGGTTCCGGTTCGGAATCATGCATCATCTTTGCGCGCCAGACGTTTCCGTTCAATGACGCGCAATATCTTTTTGAACGTCGAACGACGCCGAGCCGGTTCGGCTCAGTCCTCCGCGACCTCGCTCGCATATTGCAGGTCGGTCACCGGGCCGAACCACTCCGCCGTGCTGCCGTTCAGCGATTCCTGGATGGCGATGTGGGTCATGGCGTTGGTGGCGGTTGCGCCGTGCCAGTGTTTTTCGCCGGGCGGGAACCAGATCACGTCACCGGGGCGGATGAACCGGATCGGCTCGCCCCAGACCTGGGCCAAGCCCAAGCCGGCCGTGACGAGCAGCGTCTGGCCGAGCGGGTGGGTGTGCCAGTCGGTGCGCGCACCCGGTTCGAAGGTGACGGACAATGCCCTGACCCGGGCCGGCTCCGGCGCCTCGACGATCGGATCGAGCCGGACGGTGCCGGTGAAATATTGTGGCGGAGCCCGCGAAGGCTGCGAGCCGCTGCGCTTGATGTCCATGGTTCGATCCTCGCTGTTCGATTGGTCCCACCTTTATACAGGTCAGGACGGGCGGGCGCGACGCCCAAAAATCTTGACTTCCGTTTTGGCATGATTATGCCTTGCAGTCGAAGAGCGTCGGCCTTTGAGGTTCAGTTTGCCTAAGTAATCCCCGGTCTCGACAGGTTCACCCTCCCATGCTGGAAGAGCGATGACGCTTGTCCGCGTGGGAACACTGTTCATCGGGGTGGCGGCTTGAGACCGGTTTGGCATTGATCGTGCCAGTGCGGCCTTTAAGTCGCCCTGAACCGTCCGACGACAACCTCAGACGCTTGCCTCCCACAGTCCGGACCTTCGCCACGCCGTGTGCGCCCCCAAGAGGGCTTCTTGAGTGCCGTTTCCCGCATGAACTTCCTGACCGGAAGATCAAAACGGCATGTGCGACATCCTCCATCTCGAATGGACAGCAACCCCTAAAACTCCACCCCGGCCGATCCTTGCCTGCAGCACCTGCGGGGTATCAAAACCCTTCCGCTCCAGCGGCCGCATCCGCCTCAATGCCAATGGCAAGCGGCTCGATGCCTGGCTGATCTACAGATGCGTGGCCTGCGACGGCACCTGGAACCGGCCGGTCTTCGAGCGGCAGACCATCCGGGCGATCGATCCTGACATGCTCGAAGCGATGCAGGCGAGCGCGCCGGATTTCGTGGCCCGCATCGAATTCGACGCGCTGGCGCTCAAAGCGCGGGCGAGCCGCATCGAGGAAAGCGACGAGATCGATATGCGCAAGACGGTGCTGCGTCACGATGCGGACTGGCGGCGGATCGCGATCACGCTCGCCCTGCCCCATCCCACCGGTCTGCGGCTCGACCGACTGCTGGCGGCGGAACTGCCGCTGTCGCGCAGCCGGCTGCAGGTGCTGTTCGACAGGCAAGAGATCCGGGTCGAGCCGGAGCGGAAGGATGCGCTGAAACGCGGTATCCGCGACGGCACCGTGGTCACGCTTGACCTGCGCGACGAGGCCGAGCGCCTTGCAATCGGGAGGGCGGCGATGGACGGTTGATCAGCGATAGCCCGTCGCGTCGGCCGGCTTGCCGGGCTCCTGCACTTCTCTCATGTAGCGCCAGCAATCCGGCCGCGAGCCGTCGAGATCGTTGAATTCATAGACCTTGGCGAGGCCGCCGCTCGACAGCGACCGGCCGTTCCAGCGTGCCCGGTCCGGATCGGCGGCAAGTGCCGCCACTGCGCGGCCGATAAAGCGCGGGGTTTCCGAAATGCAGAAATGCGGCTGAGCAACGAGGGCATCCCGCCAGTTCTCCTCGGTCACCTCGTAGATATCGAGCATCATCTCGGAGCGCAGCCAGCCGGGCGTGATCGACACGGAGGTACTACCCACCTTCTCAAGGTCCTTGCCATGCGCCCAGGCGAGCCGGGTGACCGCGGTTTTGCAAAGATCGTAGAAAGGCGAAAGCCGGTAGTGCTCGGCATTGTATTCGGCGGTGCCGTCGGTGACCTCGACCAGGAGGCCGCCCGGCCTTTCGATCATCAGCTTCAACGCATGATGGGCGGTGATCAGATGCGTGTCGATCGCCAGCCGCAGCATGCGCAGGCCCTTTTCAAGGTCGTGCTCCCAGACCGGCTTGTCCCATTCGAACAGATGTTCGCCGCCCCAGATGTCGTTGACCAGGATATCGAGCCTCCCCTGCTCACGGCGGATGCGCTCGACGAGGGCTGCGACATCCTCCGGGACGAGGTGATCGAGCGGCACCGCGATGCCGGTGCCGCCAGCTTGCGTCACCAGGTCGGCGGTGTCCTCGATCGTCTCGGGCCGGCGGTATTCGGACTGTTTCTGCCGCGTCGTGCGGCCGGTCACATAGACGGTGGCGCCGGCCGCGCCGAGCTCGACCGCAATGCCCCGCCCGGCGCCCCGCGTGGCGCCCGCCACCAGGGCGATTTCCCCTCCAACGGCTTTTTGTACACGTGCGACATGACGGCTCCTTCCCTTCCGGTTCGGTATGGTTAGAACTGGCCTTTCAAATGGAGACAATATATAAACGTTTATTCGTTTATAATTCCAGAGGCAAGATGGCGCGACCAAAAACCATGCCCGACCGCGAGGTGCTGGCGGCAGCGCTGAAGCTGATGCACGAAAAAGGCCCGGAGGCGCTGACCTTCGCCTCGCTCGCGGCCGCATGCGGCCTTTCCGGCTCGACGCTGGTGCAGCGTTTCAAGAACAAGGACGAACTTGCCCGCGCCGCCCTGCTCCACGCCTGGGACGATCTCGACGCCAGGACCGAGGCGGCAATCGCCGCGGCACCAAAGACGCCGCAGGGTGTCGTGGACATTCTCGTTACGCTTTCGGGAGACTATGGCGGCATCGAAGCCTATGCCGAGGGCCTGCTGATGCTGCGCGAGGATTTTCGCGATCCGCGCCTGCGCGCCCGGGGTTCCGCCTGGGGCGAGGTTCTCTCCACCGCGATCACCGCCTGTTTTGCGTCGACGCCCGGCACGCCGGACAATATCGGCATGCTGATGGCCTCGCAGTGGCAGGGCTGTCTTGTCTGGTGGGGGTTCAATCCGGCAGGCCCGATCGACGCGCATGTGCGCGCGAGCCTGGAAGCGTTCGTGGCGGCAGTGCTTGGCCGTCGCGATTAGAGTGGCGGCATGCGGCGTTTCACCGACGTGCCCTTGATCACCGCCGTGCTGGTCACCGCATATTCAGAAAGCGCCTCGAGAACGTCGTCCATCTCCTCGATCGAATGCACGACAAGCCGGGCGAGAAACGGGTCGTCGCCGGTGATCTTGTCACACTCGATGAACTGCGGCGTCTCCTGGATGAGCTTTTCGACCACATGCAGCTTGCCCGGCAGCGGCCGGATGCGGACCAGGGCGCGGATCGGGTAACCCAGCATGCGGGTATCGACATCCAGCGTGAAACCGCGGATGACGCCGCTCTCCTCCAGCCGCCGAACGCGATCCGCAACGCCCGGCGCGGACATGCCGACCATGCGGGCAAGCTCGCTGACCGGCAGGCGGGCATTGGCGTCCAGTGCCGCAAGGATGGCGACATCGACGGCATCCAAGCCCGTATTCGCAATCTGAAGGCGATTTGCCTTATCTATCTTTGACATGGAGATCTTTTAACAAAGATACCTTCGATTATCCATGGAAAACCTCCGCGCTGCCTCGCATCATGCGGGTCTCAAAGGAGTTTTCCATGCCGATCGGTATTCTCGCCGGCCTCGCGACCTGTGCGCTGTGGGGCCTTACATTCGTCGCGCCGCGCGCCGTCGAGCCGTTTTCCGCCCTGGATCTCACCGTGGCGCGTTACGGGATATTCGGTTTCGCCTCCCTCCTGCTGATGGGCTTCAAGCGGTTTCGTCCGCGAGGGCTTTCGGGGCGGCAAGTCGCTATCGGCCTGCTGCTGGGCGGCGTCGGTTATCTCGGCTATTTCATCGGCGCGGCCTATGCCGTGCGAATGGCCGGGGCGGCCATTCCGCCGCTGGTGATCGGCACGATGCCGGTGCTGCTGGCCGTGATCGCCAACCTGCGCGACCGCACGCTGCCCTTGCGGCGGCTCACCGGGCCGCTTTCGCTGATTGCCGCAGGTGTCGCAATCGTCAATCTTGCCGCGTTCGGCGAGGCTGCGGCCGGAGCGCGCGGCGAGTTGCTGATCGGCCTTTGCGCCGCCATAGCCGCGCTCCTCATCTGGATCGCCTACGGGATGGCGAACGCCGCCGTCTTGCGTGCGCCGGACGCCCCGGACGGGCTTCATTGGACGGGTCTGCAGGGCCTCGGCGCCGGGATCGGCAGCATTTTTCTGCTGCCCTTCACGTCGTTCGAGACCGCCACCGCCGCCGGAGGCCTCGGCACTTTTCTCCTCTGGTCGCTGCTGATGGGACTTGCGGGATCCTGGCTTGCCACCTGGTTCTGGGTGGTCGCATCCCAGCGGCTGCCGCTGGCGCTCGCCGCCCAGCTGATCAGCGCCGAGACCCTGTTCGGCCTGACCTACGGCTTCATTTTCGAAGCCCGCTGGCCAAGTTTCAGCGAGACGGCTGGCTCCCTATTACAGATGGCGGGCGTTCTCATGGCGATCTCCCTCTTCACACGGAAACGGCCGGAGCCGGCCGTCGTATGATCAACAGGTGCAAGCCTTCCGCGCACCGGGCCGGTCATGGCAGCAACTGGTCAACGCCAAGCGAATGCTTGGGCGCGATCCCTGGCGGTTTCAGCTGATGCTCGACGATGCCGATGGCGAGACATGGCATTCGCGGCGGTCCGCCGCCGTCCGGCGGCCGAAGGACGAGCAGGATTTCTCCGCCGCCTTGCCGCTCTTGAGCGAGCTACAAAGGGCCTGGCTGCGGGATGCCATTCGCACCGCCTATGGCGATGAAAATGCGTGGCTGGAACGGTTCAACTGAGCCGACTTGCCCTCAGGCGCTGCCTGTTGCAATGATGCAGGTTCATTCAAGGAACAAGACATGCCCTCGACCGAGCTGTTTCTCGCCTTCCTCGCCACCACGGCGGTCTTCGCCTATATCCCCGGTCCGGCCATGCTTTATGCCGCGGCCCAGACGCTGGCGCGCGGGCGATGGTCGGGGCTGATGGCCTCGCTCGGCATCCATATCGGCGGTTATGCGCATGTGTTTGCCGCTGCTGCCGGGCTTTCGGTGCTGTTCCATGCGGTGCCTATGCTCTACCTGGCGGTGAAGCTGGCGGGGGCGGCCTATCTCGTCTGGCTCGGCATCTCGCTGTTTCGCGCCAAGGCGGCGGGCGATGTCGAACTTCCGGAGATCACCCGGAAATCCGGCCGGCGGGCGTTTTTCGAAAGCATCACGGTGGAAGTGCTGAACCCGAAGACGGCGATCTTCTTCCTCGCCTTCCTGCCGCAGTTCATCGACGCCTCGGCCGCCTTCCCCATCTGGCTGCAGTTCGTCATCCTCGGCACGATCGTCAACCTGATGTTCTCGTCTGCCGATATCGTCTGCGTGCTGCTGGCCGGCGCGGTGATTACCCGGCTGAAGCGTTCGAGCGGGGCGCAAAGGCTGATGCAGAGGGCTGGAGGGGCGCTGCTGGTCGGGCTCGGCGCGCATCTGGCGCTGCAGCGGAGCTAGTCAGTCCGTCTCCGTCCGGCCGTTCGTGCCGCGTTCTTCCGACAACTGCCGATATTTGGCCTTCAAACGGGCGGCCACCGCGGCCGGCGTCGGCAAGACCGCGAGCAAGCACAGCGTTCGATGCCAAAACCGCCCCAAGGAGCAACGCCGCGCTACCTCACCCCGTAACCTTCAGCTCCATGCAGGTCAGGTCCAGCCAGCGGCCGAACTTGGTGCCGACTTCGGAAAACGTGCCGGCGGTGCGGAAGCCGAGCCTCTGGTGCAGGCCGATCGAGGCCGCATTTCCTGCCTCGATGCAGGCGACCATGACGTGGATGCCGTTGGAGGCGGCGCGGGTGATCAGCTCCTGCATCAGCAGCCGGCCGATGCCGCCGCCGCGAAAATCGCGATGGACATAGACTGAGTGCTCGACCGTATGCCGGAAACCGTCGAAGGCGCGCCAGTCGCCGTAGGAAGCGTAGCCGGCGACCTTGCCCTCGGCATCCGCCACGAGGACGGGAAAGCCTCGTGCCTTGCGGGCGGCGAACCATTCCTTGCGGTTCTGGAGGTCGACGAGAACCTCGTTCCAGATCGCCGTCGTGTTGGCGACCGCGTCGTTGTAGATCTCCATGATGACGGGGAGATCGGCTTCGGTGGCATCGCGCACGAGCGGCTGGGTCATCTTGTTTCGTCCATCATGGTGCAATTTCGTCCACTATAACAGACGCTCAAGCGGAGAGTCCAGAATTGTTGGCGTCCGACTCTTCTGATAGCTTCATCGGCATTCATGCGGGAGGGCGGATGCGGTATTTTCTGATAGCTCTGGCATGGCTGATCGCCGTGCCCGCGGCTTCCGCCGCCGAATGGCAGACCTACAGCAATGCCCGTTTCGGCTACCGTGCCGAGGTGCCGCCCGGGTTCAGGATGGCACGGGCGCCCGACAATGATGATGGCAGAACGTTTACCGGCCCCAATGGCGACCGCATTCTCGTCTTCGGCACCAACCTTCTCGACACCGCCTTTGAGGGCGAGGCCTCGAACCGCATCGCACAGGCGATGGACGACGGCTGGCAGATTTCCTATTCGCGGGTCGAGGCGGATTGGGCGAGCTATTCGGGAACCAATGGCAGCCGCATTCTCTATGTGCGCGGCGTGCAGCTCTGCGACGAGGCGGCGGCGTTCGTGATGCTCGAATACCGCAGCCGGGACCTCAAGGCCTATGACGCGATCGTCAAGCGGATGGTCGCGAGCCTGAAACCGGTCGGCTGCGCCCGATAAATCCCTAGTGGGCGACGACGGTCAGAGGCCGCCGGAGAGGCTGAAACAGGTGATGACTGCACCGTAATGGACGGCGGCGGCGGCGACCACGAAACCGTGCCAGATGGCGTTCTGGAAACGCAGCCGCTCCCAGACGTGGAAGATGACGCCGAGCGAATAGATGAAGCCGCCGATGACGATCAGCCAGATGGTGACTGCTGGCAGATATTGCGAGATCGGGTCGGCGACCATGACACCGCTCCAGCCCATTGCGAGATAGAGCAGGATCGTCAGTTTGTCGTAGCGGCCGGGAAACAGGCATTTCAGCGTGATGCCGAAGATGGCGGTCGCCCAGATCGCCAGAAGCATGGCGAAGATCCAGGGATCATGCGCGCCGCGCTGCAGGAAGGGCGTATAGGTTGCCGCTATCAGGATGAAGATCGCCGAATGGTCGAGCCGCCGCAACACCCATTTGGTGCGCGAATGCGGCCAGATATTGTAGGTGAAGGAAATCGACAGGCAGATGATCAGGCCGAGGCCGTAGATCCAGGCGGCGGCGATCTCGCCGTGGCTGGACCAGACGGTCGCGTAGAAGATCAGCGCGGTGGCGCCGACCAGCGCGAACACGATGCCGATGCCGTGGATGATGCCATCCGCGACGATCTCGTGAAAATCGTATTTTCGCCCGAAGTTGAAGAACTCGTTCATCCGACCTTTCCGCCTCCTCTGCTCAAGAATGAGCATGGCAAAGGCGGAAGGCAAGAGCGGGGCGATTCACATTCCGTTTCCCGCTTTTAAACTTCGCTTGAAATCTCCCCGGACACCTCGCCGGCGCAGGTCTGGCAAAGCGGCGTGTGCGGCACGGCATCCAGGCGTTTTTCGGCGATCGGCTGGCCGCATCGGGTGCAGATGCCGAACGTGCCGGCGGCGATGCGGCCCAGTGCCGCATCGATTGCCGCAAGCTCCCGTTCGCCGGTTTCGCCGAGTTCTTCCAGCACTTCGTCATTGTTGCGTTCGACGGCACGGTCGTCGTCGTCCGGATTGCGGGGCGTGACGAAATCCTGTTCGATGCGGTTCAGGCGGCTTTCCAGTTCCGCCTTCCTCGCCCTCAGGACACTGTTATATCTTGCGGTATCCATGGTTCCGTTCCTTTTCAGCGGTCGACGAGGACCGAACAGGTGGCGTGGCGCACGATGCGGTCGGCGGTAGCGCCGATCAGATAGTTCGACAGGTCCGGGACATGCGACGCGACGATGATCAGATCGGCGCCCTGCTCTTCCGAAGCGGCCAGGATTTCGCGCGCCGGGGCGCCCTGGCGGATCTCAATATCGGCCTCGATTCCGACCTTTTGGCGAAGCTCGATAAGTTGCGTTTCAGCATCCTTGCGGGCAGCGACGATCAGATCGACGGCCAGGTCGGAGACGAGATAACCGGGCATGTCCTCGACCACGTTGACGACGAGGATCGTGCCGTCCCCATCCAGCAGGTTCGATGCGGTGCGCAGGATACGCTCGCCCTTTTCCAGAGCGGAAACGTCTACCGCAACGATGATCTTCTTGTACATGCGATCTCCTTTATGCTTTTCGCCTGTCGTAGATTCGCATGTTTCGAGCTGCTTTGACCAAGGTCAAGCGCCCCTCGATTGTCCACAATTTGGAGACGATCAATCGCCATTTTGCGCCCTATCGTGAACGATGGGCATGGGCCATATAGATTGCAACAGGGCGTTTCGATCCGCCCGACGCCCGAAAGGATTTCGATATGTCCGATGTCACGCAGCCCTTCGCCCTGACCCGTCCAGCCCATGTCCGCGGCGCGCATCTTGTCGTCAGCGACCTGCCCCTGGTGTCCGGCTTCTACCAGAACATCATCGGCCTCACGGTTCTCGAAAAGAGCCCGAGCAGCGAAGTGCTGGGCGTCAACGGCCAGCCACTTTTGACGCTGACGACCGGCAACACTGTCGCCCGCGCGCCGCGCAATGCCGCCGGCCTGTTCCACACCGCCTTCCTGGTGCCGAACCGGCAGGAGCTCGCCCGCTGGCTGGCGCATGCCGCCCACAACGATATCCGGCTCGACGGCGCGTCCGACCACCTGGTCAGCGAGGCGATCTATCTCGCCGATCCGGAAGGCAACGGCATCGAGATCTATCGGGACCGCACGCCGCAGGAATGGACCTACCAGCCGGACGGCACGGTCGCCATGGCGACCGAACGCCTGAACCTGCAGGAACTCTACAACAGCGCACCGAAGGAAGCCTTTGGTGGAATGGCAGACGGCACGGCCATCGGCCACATCCACCTGCAGGTCGGCGATATCCCGCAGGCCGATGCCTTCTATCGCGACGTGCTGGGCCTAAAGATCATGGCGCGCTATCCGGGCGCCAGCTTCTTTGCGACCGGCGACTACCACCACCATATCGCCGCCAACATCTGGAACAGCCGCGGCGCGAAGGCTCGCGAAGGCAACATGACCGGGCTTTCGGATTACACGGTGCGCTTCAACGACAAGGCGGCGTTGGACGCGGCGCTGACGGCGCTCGATACCCAGGAGATCGCCACGACGAGGACAGCCGAAGGCTGGTCGCTCAAGGATCCCTGGGGCATCGGCCTGACGCTCGCCGCCTGAGCCTGATCCACCCCGTTTTGCCGACAAGCGGCGCCCCGGAACCGGAGCGCCGCTTTTGCGTTAAGAGGCATCACGGGGACCTCTGGACATATGGCGATCATGAGCGCGCGCAACGGCAGCAAGCCGAAAAGACATCCGATCGGCCTGGCGGCACAACCCCGAGGGGAAACGGCGTTGCGTCCCGAGGATATCGAATCGACCGAGAACCTGCCGCTTGGACGTGAGGCTCTCGACGTGGCGATGGCCTGGGCGGTGATCGGCATTTTCGCGATCGTGTTCTTCGCGCTGGTCCATTACATGTCGCTGATCCTGATCCCGGTTACGCTCGCCGTCGTCGTCGGACTGATCCTCGGGCTCGTCGCGGATCGGCTGAGCAGGGCTGGCGTGCCGCGCTTCGGCATCGCTCTCATCCTGTCGACACTCGTCTTCGCGGTTCTGTTCCTGATCGCCAATTCGCTCGCCGAACCGGTCGCGACGCTGCTGCGGGAAGGTCCGAGTTTCATCGAGCGGACCATCAACCGCATCAAGCCCTTCCTCGAAAGCCAGCATTGGATCAACGTCTCGCCTACGACCTTCGAGACCGGGCCGATGTCGATGCAGTCGCTGATCGAAAATTCCGGCAATATTCTCGGCATCGTCACCGCCAACCTGACGCCGGCGATCATCCAGGGGATGATCTTCTTTGCCGCCCTCCTGCTGTTTCTCTACGGCCGGATACGGCTGCGGCGCACCATCATCCTCGCCTTTCCGACACGCAGGCAGAGGCTGATGGCAATCCGGGTGCTCAACTCGATCGACGAGGTGCTCGGCTATTATTTCGCGACGGCCAGCCTCCTCTATCTGGGGCTTGGGGTGGTGATGACGCTGATTGCCTATTTCGGCGGGCTTTCCATGCCGGTCCTCTGGGGCCTGTTCGCCTTCGTCTCGAGTTTCATCCCGTTCCTCGGCATCACGCTGATGACGATCTCGGTGGCGATTGCCGGCATTCTCACCCATGATGCCCTGCTGCTCGGCCTGCTGCCCGCGATCATCTTCTTCACCGTGCACCTTGCCATGGAGAACCTGATCTTCCCGGCAATCATGGGCCGGCAATGGGAGATCAATCCCTTCATCGTCTTCATCGCCATCCTGTTCTGGACCTGGATGTGGGGTGCTGTCGGGGCCATGCTGGCGCTACCGATCTCGCTGATCATGATGACCGTGCTGAACGAACTCTTCCCGGACAAGAAGACCGTGCCGAACCTGCCGGGATAACGGCACACTGAAGGACACAGTATTTGAGTTTTACCGAACTGAGTTTCGAACAGACCACCCATGACGATCTGACAACCGGCCGCTCCCCCTGGGGCGGCCTGTCCTTGAGCCCCGAACGCCGGCCGCTCTCAGACAGCCTGCGTACCGATATCGCGGTGGTCGGCGGCGGCATAACCGGGGCGCTGGCGGCCGAACACCTGACCTCGCTCGGCCACCGGGTGGCGGTCATCGACCGCGAACCGCTCGGCCTCGGCAGCACCAGGGCGAGCACCGCCATGCTGCAATGGGAGATCGACGCGCCGCTTGCCGAACTGACCGAACTCTACGGGTTCGAAACGGCGGCGCATGTCTATCGCCGCAGCCGGGCGGCGGTTGCGGGTCTTGCCGAGCTGATCGCCGTCCATCGCATTCCCTGCGCCTTCCATCCGCGCCCGACGCTCTATATCGCCGCCGGCGATACCGGCGAAAAGGAACTGAAGGAGGAACTGGATCTGCGCCACCGCGCCGGCCTTCCGGGCCAGCTTCTCCCGTACGCCGCGCTGCGGCGAGAGTTCGGGCTCGACCGCGAGGCGGCGATCCTGTCGCCCGGTTCCGCGGAAGCCGATCCACTGCTGCTCTGCTGGTCGCTGCTCGACCTTGCGGCGAGCCGGGGCGCCAACCTGATCGCCGGGGACGCGCTGCATTTCCACGACGACGGCGGGAAGGTCGTCATCGAGATGGACGGCCCGCATGTCATCGAGGCTCAGCATGTGGTTCTGGCGACCGGCTATGTGATGCCGCATTTCATCATGCCGCCGACCCATATCACCGCGTCCAGCTTTGCACTCTCGACCGTGCCGCAATCGCCGGACGCGCTCTGGCCGGAGCACGCGCTGATCTGGGAAGCGTCCGAGCCCTATCTCTACATGCGCGTGACGGCCGACAACCGGATCATCATCGGCGGCGAGGACGAGGAGATCGCCGATCCGCAGAAGCGCGACGCGATGCTGTGGGACAAGACGTTGAGACTGAAGGAAAAGCTCGGCCAGATCTGGCCGAAGGCGAATGCGACGATCTCGCATGCCTGGTGCGGCGCCTTCGGCGAAACCACCGACGGCCTGCCGCTGATCGGCCCGGTTTCGGGCGCGAACAACATCTATGCCGCCTATGGCTATGGCGGCAACGGCATCACCTTTTCCTACCTCGCCTCGCGGATGATCGCGGCGATGATTTCAGGCGACAAGCAGGCATGGTTCGAAGATTTTGCGCTCGACAGGCCGGAAAAGACCCCTCACTCGTAAAGGTAATATTTGTCCCACTCTTCCCTCGGGACCTTCGAGCCGATCTTGTAGTCGAAGGACATCACCTTCAGCCCTTCGTCGCCCGTCTCGCACTTGTATTTGAGGCGATACCAGTCACCGGCGCTGCGGAACACCGCGCCCGGGGCACGAATGGCATTGCCGGCCTCGATCGGATCGCCGAACGTGTAGGCGATCACCTTGTCCGGTTTGAACTCGCCCTTGTTGTCCTGCTTGATGCGATCCATCGCCTCGATATCGCAGCGCTGCTCGCGCCGTTCATCCGGAGCGAGCGCATCGAGTTGACGCACGATTCGGGCATCCAGCGCATGGGCCGGCAGGGCGGAAACAAGCGCCAGCGCGGCGAGCGACCAGGTTTTCATCATATCATTTCCCATCCAATATGGCTCGGATGGCGGGAAACTAGGAGATGGTTACGCGATTGACCACCTACCAGAACGGGAAATAGGATGATGTGATCGGGCTGGGGTAATGGGATCGATGACGGACGAGACGCTCTCGGATGCGAAGAAGGAACAAGTCAAACTGCGCGCGACGTTCCTGAACAATATCGGGATCGGGGTGATTTTGGTTGGCGTATTCACACCGGTCACGCGGCTCATTTATGGCGACATCAACATGCAGGTTAGCATGCTGTGGCTCATCGGCTCGCCATTGGCTTGTTTCGCCTTGGGAGTTACACTACATTTCATGGCTATAAGGCGGCTTGAGGGATTAAGCAGATGAACATCGAACAGTTGATCCTGTTCCTCACCCCGGTGGTGGGAATTGGTCTTGTGTTGCTTGCGTTGCGTATCCACGACAGGATCACCGGATTCCCGTTCGGCAAAGGCAAAGGTAAGTAAGCTCAAGCACCCGCTTGCCTCGCGGCCAAGCGCCCCCTATCTCTGGCACTCCTCGCCTCACAACCGGAGTGCTTCCTTGGCCACCTCCCGCATATCGCCTTTCGCCAATCTTCCCGCCGCTCCCGTTGCGCCCAAGAAGCCGGTTTCCGACACCCGCCACGGCATTACCCGCACCGACGACTACGCCTGGTTCCGGGCCGACAACTGGCAGGCGATGTTCAAGGATCCGTCGCTTCTCGATCCGGAAATCCGCAAGCATCTGGAGGCCGAGAACGCCTATATGGAAGCGGCGATGGGTGACACGGCCGCGCTGCAGAAGACTTTGTTTGCCGAGATGCGCGGCCGCATCAAGGAAGACGACAGCTCCGTGCCGATGAAGGACGGGCCGTTCGCCTACGGCACGCTGTTCGTGACCGGCGGCGAGCAGCCGCATTATTTCCGCACCCCGCGCGACGGCGGGGACAAACAGCTCCTGCTCGACGGCGACAAGGAAGCCGTCGGCAAGGACTATTTCCGCCTCTCCGGCATCGACCACACGAGCGACCATTCCCGCGGCATCTGGGGGTACGACGACAAGGGGTCGGAATATTTCACGCTGCGCATCCGCGATCTTGCCACCGGCGAGGATCTGGCCGACGTGGTCGAGAATACCGGTGGCGGCGGGGTCTGGGCGCCTGACGGCAAGAGCTTCTTCTATACGCTGCAGGACGAGAACCACCGTCCCTCGAAAGTCTTCCACCACATCGTCGGCCAGCCGCAGGGGCAAGACCGGCTGGTCTACGAGGAAGAGGATCCGGGCTTCTTCATGGGCGTCGGCGGCTCGCTGCTCGACGACTTCATCTATATCGACATCCACGACCACGAGACGTCGGAATACCGGCTGCTCTCGACCAGGGACCTGACGGCCGAGCCGGCTCTCGTCGCCGAACGCGAGGAAGGCATCGAATATTCGATGACCGAGGGCGGCGACGTCTTCTACATCCTCACCAATGACGGTGACGCCAAGGATTTCAAGATCATGCAGACGCCGGTCAATGCACCGGGCAAGCAGAACTGGACCGAGGTCGTGCCGCACGAGCCGGGCCGGCTGATCATCAGCCACATGGCGTTCGCCCGCTACCTGCTGTGGCTGCAGCGCAAGGATGGCCTGCCGCAGATCATCATCCGCGACCGGACGACCGGCGAGGAACATGCGATCGCCTTTGCGGAAGAGGCCTATTCTCTGGGGCTCCAGGGTGCCGCCGAATACGACAGCGACGTGATCCGCTTCTCCTATTCGTCGATGACCACGCCGAGCCAGCTTTACGACTACGACATGACGACCCGCGAGCGGGTTCTGCTGAAGACCCAGGAAGTGCCTTCGGGCCACAATCCGGACGACTACGTCACCCGCCGGGTGATGGCGCCGGCGCATGACGGTGAACTGGTGCCGGTCTCGCTGCTCTACCGGAAAGATACGCCGCTCGATGGCTCGGCACCCTGCCTGCTCTACGGCTACGGCGCCTATGGCATCACCATTCCGGCCGGGTTTTCAACCAACAACCTGTCGCTCGCCGATCGTGGCTTCGTTTATGCCATCGCCCATATTCGCGGCGGCAAGGACAAGGGTTTTGCCTGGTACGAGACCGGCAAGATGGAGCACAAACAGAACACGTTCAAAGACTTCATCGCCGCTGCTGATTATCTGAATCAAGAGAAGTTCACGTCCTACGCGAACATCATCGCCGAGGGCGGCTCGGCCGGAGGCATGCTGATGGGCGGCATCGCCAACATGGCGCCGGAAAAATTCGCCGGCATCATCGCCGCGGTCCCCTTCGTCGATGTCTTGAACACCATGCTCGACGACACGCTGCCGCTGACCCCGCCGGAATGGCCGGAATGGGGCAACCCGATCGACAGCCTCGAAGAATACCAGTGGATCGCCGCCTACTCGCCCTACGACAATGTCGAGGCGAAAGCCTATCCGCCGATCCTTGCCATTTCAGGCCTGACCGACCCGCGCGTCACCTATTGGGAGCCGACCAAATGGGTCGCGAAGGTGCGCGAATTCTCGACCGGCACCGCGCCGATCCTCTTGAAGACCAACATGGCCGCCGGCCATGGCGGCAAGTCGGGGCGTTTCCAGCGGCTGGAGGAGATTGCGTTCGAATATGCGTTTGCGATCAAGGTGGCGGGGAAGATGTAGGGGGTCTGCCAGAGAGGGCGTGCCGTGCCAGCCCCCCTCTGCCCTGCCGGCATCCCCCCCTCAAGGGGGGAGATTGGCTGGGAGCCTGCTCACCGCTCTACATTCAACGTCTCATCCTACGCCCCCGCATGACGCTTGTTTGGAAGTGAGGGTCGCGCCGCTTGTGATCTCCCCCCTTGAGGGGGAGATGCCCGGCAGGGCAGAGGGGGGCGGACGCGCGATGCCCTTCAATGCATGTTGGCGACACCAAAACGCTAACGGGTTGCCCTTGGGAGGTGAGAAATGACAGTCTACGTTGCCCTGCTCCGCGCGGTGAACGTCGCCGGCACCGCGCTCCAGATGACTGAACTCAAGACCATCTGCGAAGGGCTCGGCTTCACGGACATGAAGACCTACATCCAGAGCGGCAACGTGCTGTTCCGGTCCGACGAGCCGGAAGCCCAGGTCGCCGACAGACTAGACGACGCTCTCGGACGGAAATTCGGCAAGAAGCCGGGCGTGATGGTGCGCTCGACGGAAGAGCTGCAGGCGATCGTCGAAAACGCGCCCTTCCCCGAGGCGAAGCCGAATTTCCTGCTCGTGCATTTCCTGCCCGAGAAGGCCGCCAAAGATGCGCTCGACAAGATGGTCGGTCCAGACGGCGAGGAGGCGGTCGTCGCCGGGCGCGAGATCTATGTCCATTATCCGATCGGCTCGGGCAAATCGAAGCTGAAGCTGCCGGCGCTGAAACCCGGCACGTCACGCAATCTCAACACCGTGCGCAAGCTCGCCGAAATGGCCCGCGCCATGGAAGGCTGAACGGCCGATGGCGAGCATCGTCATTCCGATCGTCTGTTATGCCGTGATCCTCTATGTGCTCGGCGTAGCCGGCTGGTCCGTCTGGCGGCAGCGCAAGGCCAGGCGGCCCGCCTGGCCGCCCTACCCCTTGATCAATGCGAGCGAGGAGGAAATGGACCGGCGGCGGGCGGAGGTGCGCGACAGGCTCTCGCACAAGGCGCTCGGGGCTGAACGGATGCGCCTTGTGTGGCAAAAGCTGCAGAGGGCCAAGATCGGCGAAGGGCTGATTCACGAATTCCATCGCGACTTCTGCGGCCACGGCCTGATCCGCACCGAGACTGGCGTCATTCTCTGCGACATCCAGGACGGCTTTCATCCGGGACCGACCATCGCCACCTGGGCAAGCGAAGAAGAGTTCGTCGCCTTCTTCTCCCGCCAGAGCGATTTTACCCTGAGTGGCTGGGATCCAGCCGAACCCATCTTCTACACGCAAGATACATGGTATCGGCAGAACCAGCGGCTCACCCAGGCGATATTCGACCGGTTCTTAGGCAGCCGGAACGGATAAGGAACGCACCGAACAGCCTTGCATTGGCATATTTTTGTCAAGCCCCTGTCGTCAAACCGAAACATCGATCGCAAGCCTCGCGCAAGCTTCGTGCGTTAACTATTTGTTAACCATTCTGAACACGGGCGTTTCGCCATGAAGATCGATAGCGGCCTCAACGGCTATTATTATCCCAACCGGGCACAAGAGATGGACCGGAAAGTCGAAGACGCGCCCCAGCGCGAGACTGTCGCTGCCCAGCGTTCGCCGAATGCCTTGACGGGAAGCAGCACGCTGCTGTCGTCTTCGCTTGCCAATGCGCTCTGGGTGATGGAAATCGACGATGCGGGCTCCGCAAATGTCGACATGCAGGTCCGGGCCGTCCCGCAGGACTGGGTCGAAGGCCGCTATCAGGAATTCGCCGAATTCTAAACCGCCCCGGTTATGCCGTCCTAGCCGGCGTGACTTCCACCGTCACATGCGACAGATCCCGGATGCCCCGGAGCTTATCCTTGTAGAAGGACGGCGCCTGGGGTTTTGGCGTGACCAGCGCGACGATCGCCGCATGGTGTCCCGGCCCCACCTGCCAGACATGCAGGTCCGAGATCCTGTCCTCCTCCGTCTCGACGCTCCGGCGGATCCTGCCCGCCAGCTCCTCGTCATCCGGCTGCGCATCCAGCAAGACCGTGGCGGTCACGCGGATCAGCCCCCAGGACCAGCGGGCGATCACCAGACCGCCGACCACGCCCATGGCCGGATCCAGCCAGGCCCAGCCGTGGGACCGACCGAGAATCAGCGCCGCGATTGCCAGAACCGAGGTCAGCGCATCGGCGAGGACATGCAGGTAGGCGGCGCGCAGATTATGGTCCTTGGCAGCGGGTTGATGCGCATGGGCGCCGTGGTGCCCCTGATGATGGCCGCCGTCATGGGCATGACTGCCGTGATGGGCATGGCTGCCACCATGAGAATGGTGGTGATCCTCCCGGAGCAGCCAGGCGCTGAGCAGGTTGACGGCCAGGCCCACTGCCGCGACGAGGATCGCCTGATCGAAATCGATCGCCACCGGGCTGGCTAAGCGGGCGAAACTCTCCCAGGCGATCAGCAGCGCGATCAGGGCAAGCACGATGGCGCTGGCAAAGCCGGCGAGATCACCGAGCTTGCCGGTGCCGAACGTGTAGCGCGGATTGCGGGCCTGGCGGCGGGCATAAAGATAGGCAAGCGCCGCGATCAGCATGGCGCCCGCATGGGTCGACATATGCCAGCCGTCGGCCGTCAGCGCCATCGAACCGAAGACCGAGCCGGCGACGATTTCCGCCACCATCATCGTCGCGGTCAACGCGATCACCAGCCAGACCTTGCGCTCGTTGCGCTCGTGGGCGGCGCCCAGAAACACATGGTCGTGCTTCAGTTCCTCGACGGGATCGGCCATGGTCTTCTCCTTCATCTCGATCAGCGGATATAGGTGCGGAGCGCCTCGGCGAGTTCGTCCACCGCCTGCGCCCTCTGTTTCTCGTCACCGGCATGCAGCACATGCTCGCGCAGGTGATCCTCCATGACTTCTCCGGTGAGCCCGGAAAGCGCGCCACGGATCGAGGCGAGCAATTGCAATACCTCGCCGCAGGGTGCCTCCCCTTCGAGCGCCCGCTCGACCGCTTCCATCTGCCCCTTCAGCCGGCGCACCCGCGCCAGAAGCTTTGCCTTTTCCCGAATGGTATGGGCCACGAGTGTCTCCATATAATATAGGGGGGTATCCTATAATCCTATACCCGGCCGACACAACTCAAATCCGAAAGCTCCGTGCAGGTTTTGGGACCTAAGCCGCTGGTGGTCTCATACGAGGAGAGTCGCGATGACGACGATTGGCAGCACCAACCCATATTACGCATCTCTTTACGGTATCCTTGGCAAGAACGGCGGCGACAAGAATGCTTCGGGCGGCAGCGCCAACGACTACGCGGCGCCGCGGCAGTCCGTATCGGGCGGCATGACCGGCAGCGATACGGTGTTCGGCGCAAAGCTGGCAGATAGCCTCTGGACGATGGAAAGCCAGGGCGTCGAGGTCGATCAGGACGGCGGCGACACCTGGCTTGGCGAGGCGCCTTCGACGCGATACGAGGACGAGTTCATGGATCTCGCCAAGAAGACCTTCGCCGAGCGCATCCGCGAACAGTATCTCAAGGACAAGGATCTTACCGAAGACGATCTCAAGACCATGTCGGCGGAAGAGCGCGAGGCGGTCGAAGCGGATATCCGCAAGGCGATCCTCGAAGCGATGGGCGTCAACGGCCAGAAGCAGGAAACCGCGATGGATATGGGCGGCAACCCTGCGGCCCTGGCACAGGGCAACGCGCAGAAACAACAGCAGCAGCAGAACGGTACCGACGACGATCCGCTGCTCTCCATGTAAGGTTATAGGCCTTCGGCGGCTGCAACCCTGCCAGTCAGGGCTGTAGCCGTTTTACATCGGGCGATCGGCGCCATTGTCGTTGGCGATCACCGTGGATAGTTCCTCGTTTGCGTGCCGCTCGTGCTCCCATTGCGGCCGCGACCGCCGCAGCATCTCCATCGCCAGGATCAGCCACATGCCGGCTACCGTGGCGACCAACGCCCAGAACAGCCGGAGGATGTCCCGCGATCCCTCCTCGAACCTGGCGTGGCAGTGGCTGCAGCATCCGATCATGGCGTCACCTCTCTGTTTGCTCCGGTGCTCGTCTTTCGTCCGGCCGGCTTGTCTTCCTGCCGGTGACCGACTAGATAATTCCTCTAGTGACTAGAGCTACAAGAGGAATTTTCAGCCATGCTGTCGATCGGCGATCTTTCGAAACGCACCGGCGTCAAGGTGCCGACCATCCGCTATTACGAGCAGATGGGCCTCATCGAAGCGGCCGAACGTTCGGAGGGCAACCAGCGGCGCTATGAGCGAAACGATCTCGAACGGCTCGCCTTCATCCGCCATGCCCGCGATCTCGGCCTCGACATCCCGGCGATCCGCGAGCTGATCGCGCTCAGCCAGCATCCCGACCTGCCTTGCGCCAATGCCGACAGGATCGCCGCCGATCATCTGACCGCCGTGCGCGAAAAGATCGAAAAACTGAAGAAGCTGGAGCACGAACTCGAACGGATCATCTCACACTGCGACGGCCATTCGATCGAGGATTGTTATGTGATCCGGGCGTTATCGGATCACGGGCTATGCGAGGGGGAGCATTGACGGACATAACCCAATGGGTTAGTTTCAATTCATGAGAAAACTGCAGACGGTCGCCGAGCTGCCAACGTTCACAAGCCAGGCGGCCGCTATTTTCTCTGCGGAAGAAAAGGAAGAAGTGATTTCCTTTCTTGCGGCCAATCCCCTGGCCGGCGACGAAATTCCCGGAACGGGCGGCGTGCGCAAGGTTCGCGTGCCGGCGAAGGGAAAGGGCAAGCGAGGCGGCGCCCGCGTTATCTACTATTGGTACAGCGAGGATGCTCCGCTCTATGCGTTGCTCGTCTACGCAAAGAACAAGAAGACAGACCTGACGCCCTATGAGGCCAAGGTCGTATCCGCGCTCGCCAGGGCGATCAAGGAACATTACCGGACGAGGACGAAATAGGATGGCAAAAAATTCGAGCTTTGGCGAAGACCTGATCCGGGCGATGACCGGCGCTCTGTCTCATGCGAGGGGCGAAGCCGTCGATGGCGTCGCCGTCCACCATGTCGCGGTCGACATGCCCGATCCCAAACTGATCCGCCAGCAGCTTGAACTTACGCAGGACCAAATGGCGCGGGTGCTTGGTATGAGCGTGCATGGTTACCGGAAATGGGAGCAAGGTCATCGCCAGATGAGCGGACCGGCGGCGAACCTGCTGCGCGTGATGGAGAAGGAACCCGAAGCCGTTCTGCGCGCACTATCGGCCGCATAGGCCGAGCTCGTCACGGTTTCATCATGGGCTTGTTCTAAGAGACGCCCTCTCTTTTCGCCATGAGGGATCTCGCAAATATGCCCATCCTCTTCCCTGCCCTTGCCCCCTACGAGACCGGCTTCCTCGACAGGCCCGACGACAACCGGATCTTCTTCGCCCTTTCCGGCAACCCCGCCGGCAAGCCGGCGCTGTTGCTACACGGCGGGCCGGGGTCGGGCATGTCGGACAGTGCCCGGCGGCATTTCGATCCGGCCGTGTGGCGCATCATCCAGTTCGACCAGCGCGGCTGCGGGAAAAGCGCGCCGGACGCGGGCGATTTCGATAATAGTCTTGCCGACAATACGACGCGGCATCTGATCGGCGACATCGAGGCCTTGCGGGAGCGCCTGCGGGTGGAAAGTTGGCTGGTCTTCGGCTCCTCCTGGGGCGCGACGCTGGCGCTGGCCTATGCGCAGGCTTTTCCCGAATACGTCCGTGCGATCATCCTTGCCGGTGTCACCACGACGCGCTGGGCCGAAATCGACTGGCTTTACAACGGGCTGTCTATCTTCCTGCCGGAGGCCTGGGAAAAGTTCACCGCGGCCATTCCGGAGCCCTTCCGCAACCGCCATCCCGTCGCCGCCTATCATGCACTTCTCAATGACCCGGATCCGGCTGTGCGCCACAAGGCCGCCTTCGACTGGCATCATTGGGAGGCCGGCTCGATTTCGGCGGAACCGCAGGCAGGGCTGCCCGCCCGCTGGCAGGATCCGGCTTTCGTGCTCGCGCGGGCGCGGCTCTGCGTCCATTATTTCGGGAACCGCGCCTGGCTGGAGGATGGCCAGCTTTTGCGCGAGGCCTACCGGCTTGCCGGGATACCGGGCTTGCTGATCCAGGGCCGGCTCGACCTGCAGGGGCCCCCGGCAACGGCATTTGCACTGGCAAAAGCCTGGCCGGGGAGCGAACTGGTAATGATCGAGAATGCCGGCCATTCGACCGCCGACGAGGGCATGGCGGAGGCGATCATGACGGCTGCCAATCGTTTCGCAGATCACGCTTGACAAGATTTGAGATCGGGAGCATCTAGGCGCCATGATCAACACGCGCACGACCACCGCCTGCTCGTATTTTTGGGCCTTCCTTTAAAGGGCGGCTCGACAGATCACCATGTCAAAAAAGCCGCCGTCAGGCGGCTTTGTTGTTTCAAAAGGCACCTGACGGCAAGAAGACCGAACAAGGATGCCGGAAATGACCGAAGATACCGATATCACCCTGCCCCGCCCGCCGGTCGTGACGATCCGCAGTGCGAAATCGCGCGACCTGCCGGAACTCAACGAGATGATCGCGCTGCTCGCCGCGCATCACAACGACCCCGCCGCCATCACCCCTGAAAAACTCGAGCGCGACCTGTTCGGCGCGATGCCGTGGATCAGCGCGCTTGTCGCCGATACCGGCTCGGAACTGATCGGCTACGCCATCCTCGTGCCGCTCTACCGGGCGCAGGAAGGCACGCGGGGCATGGACCTCCACCATCTCTTCGTGCGCGACGGCCATCGCGGCCACGGCATCGGCCAGCACCTCGTGTCGCGCGCCCGCGAGATCGCCAGGAGCGCCGGCTGCGACTATCTTTCGGTCAGCGCCGCCACCGGCAATTTCGCCGCCCACCGCTTCTACGAACATATGGATTTCAAGCCGCGCCCGGTCACCGGCATGCGCTATACGCAGGCGCTCGCGTGATATCCGCGGCCGAGGCCTATCCGGCGGCCTTGGCCAGGATTTTGAGATAGTCGTCGACCGCCTCGCGGAAGGCGGTCTCGGCTTCGATCAGCGTATCGGCATGGAAGCCGACGATATTGGTAATCCCAGCAACATGGCCGACAAAGATTTCGTCTTCGGCATCGAATTCGATGACGGCGGAATGGCCTTTGTATTCTCGTAGGTTCATGGCTCGCCCCAGATTCGTCTACCGCGCCGGCACCGCCTTCAAATAAGCCGCAATCGCCTCCAGATCGCTCTTCGGCAGATGCGCGAGGTTCTGCTGCACTTCGACCATGGAGCCGCCGACCGTGTCGAAATCCGGAGTGAAGCCGGTTTCGAGGTAACCGGCGATGTCGCTCTCGCTCCACGAGCCGATATCCGTCGAACCCGGCGTGATGTTGGGGATGGTTCCCTTGCCCTCGGGGTTCGGGCCGCCGGCGAGCCAGCGGTCGGGCAGGAAGCCGCCCGTCGCGTCACGCGGTGTGTGGCATTCGCCGCAATGGCCGGGGCCTTCGACCAGGAACTGGCCGCGCTTGACTTTGTCGTCTGCCGACGCAAGCTGCACCCGCAGCTGATCGCTGAAATAGAGGAATTTCCAGCCGCCAACCGCCAGCCGGATATTGTAGGGGAACGGCAGTTCGTGCGGCGGCGCCACATTCGTGCTTGCCGGCAGCGTCTTCAGGTAACCGAAGAGATCGTTGATATCCTTGGTCGAGAGCCGCGAATAGGAGCCGTAGGGGAAGGACGGAAAGAGGTGTTCGCCGTTCGGCCCGACGCCGCGGGTGGTGGCATTGCCGAACTGCGCCAGGGTCCAGTTGCCGATGCCGGCATTCGGATCCGGCGAGATGTTCGGAATATGGAACGTCCCGAACGGGCTCGGCAGCGCCCTTCCGCCGGAAAGCACCTTCAGGGCATCCCCGGTAGCACCGGTCGCGGCATGACAGCTCGCGCAGCCGCCGGCCCAGAAAAGCTGTTCGCCCTTGGCAAGGTCTGGCGCGCCGAGACCCGCCCAATGAGAATCGGGATAGGGGTCGGGCTTGGTCAGCGCCCAGGCCGTGGCGGCGCCGGCGGCGATCACCACGACGCCCGCCGCCAGGATTTTGGACCATATCGAGGCCATCGCCTTCCTCCAGCGTAACGAGATCATACGAGGGCGGCCGCAGAAGACTGCGGCCGCCTTTCATTCGAAGATAGGGTCACAGTTACTTCAGGCGAAAGTTCTGGTGGCAGGTGTTGCAGTTGCCACCGAGCGTCTGCAGGGCCTTGCCGACAGCGGCCTGGTCTGCCGGCATGGAAGCCAGAACAGCCTCCGCATCGGAACCGAGCTTCTGGGCGTTCCCCCGGAATTCGGCGTTCTTTTCCCAGATGGCCGGTGCAGCCTTGGTCTTGTCACCAGTCTCGGAACCTGCCGGGAACTGATCGGGGAAGGCCTTGATATTGGTGCTGATCGTGGTCAGCGCGGTGCGCACCACAGCCTGGTCATAGGGTTTTTCGCCCTTGGCGATACCGCCGAGCGCGCCGGCTGCGCCGCCGATGCCCTTCATCAGCGCCTGGCGCTTGGCAATCGGGGTTTCCTGGGCGGTCACGGCAGTGATGCCAAGACAGAGTAGGGCCGCGGCGGCGGCAATCAGTTTAAACTTCATCCATTGTTCTCCTCGTTGAGCCGGTCATGCCGGCGCAGTTTTGCGGGCTCATGATTGCCGGCTTATGCGTTTGAAAAAAGTAACTTTTCTGTCATGACGCCGCGAGCGGCCCGCCTGTTGCCGGGCGGGCACGGAATGCGAGGGATATGTGTCTTGCCGCGATTGTGGCAACCCGTGCTTCAGGCCATCAGACCTTCCCAGAGCGTCAGCATGGAAACGCCAAGCAGCAGAAGGCCGGCAATCCGCCCAACCCAGATCGTCGCCCTGCCATTGCCGACGAGAAATTGCCGCGCCCGGCCGGCCGCTACGGCCAGGCCGCCATAGATGGCAAGCTGGGTCGCCGCCGTCATTATCGCCATGATCGCCGCCTGCGGCGGCAGCGGTCCGAAATCCGGCCGCAGGAATTGCGGGTAGACGGCGAGCATGAACAGATAGGCCTTGGGATTGATGAGGCAGGTCACTGCGCCGCGCCGGAACGCTTCCCAGTTCGACCGCGTGTCCGCCGGGCCGACGTGATCGACGGTGATCGAACTCCTGATCAGGCTGACGCCGATCCAGGCCATGTAGAGCGCGCCGGCAATCAGCAGCGGCCTGAACAGGACAGGCATGAGGCTCGCCAGCAGCCCGACGCCGACCGCGCCGTAAAGCGAGTGCACCAACCCGCCCGCGATGATGCCGGCCGTGGCGGCAAGTCCTGCCGTGCGACCGCGGGTCAGCGAATTGGCGAGCACGAAGATCATGTCCATGCCCGGCACGACGATGATGCCGAACAGGAGCGTGAAGAAGAGCCAGAGATTTTCGGTATAGGTCATGTCAGTTTCCTGAGCCTCGCATAGTCGGCTTCGGATGCCGAAGCCTTGTTTTTCAAACGGATATGCGGTCCTATACGGCAGCCCAACTGACAGCGTGTTGTCAGTAGCGATGGTTTGGGACCAAGGAAAAGCGGCATGCGCAAGGCCTCGCGCCTGTTCGAGATCATCCAGATCCTCCGGCTCGCCAAAAAGCCGGTGACAGCGGCCGATATCGCCGTACAGCTCGAGGTGACGGTGCGCTCAATCTACCGGGATATCGCGGCGCTGCAGGCGATGCGGGTGCCGATCGAGGGCGGGCGCGGCATCGGCTATATCCTTCGCCCCGGCTTCACGCTGCCGCCGCTCATGCTGTCGATCGAGGAGACGGAGGCGATCGTGCTTGCCCTGGCATTGCTCGAACGGACCGGCGACACCGAGCTCCGGCAGGCCGCCAAGCAGGTGAACCGCAAGATCGCCGCCGTGGTGCCGGTGCCGCTTGCCGGCACGTTTTCCGCCAATGCGCTGCATGCCTGGGGTTCGGTGGCGCCGGTGCCCGACGCGCTCGACCTTGCCATGGTGCGCCGGGCGATCCGCGACGAGCAGAAGCTGGCGCTCGACTACCGCGACGAATATGCCCGCGCCACGGAACGGACGATCCGGCCGGTGGCGCTGATCTATTATTCACAGACGGCCAATATCGTCGCCTGGTGCGAACTGAGGCAAGCGATCCGCAACTTTCGCGCCGACCGGGTGGAGCATTGCGAGCTCGCCGACGGTTTCTTCCGCGGCGAAGGCGAGACACTGCGACAGCTCTGGGTCCAGGGCTGGACGGACAAGACGGCCGCCGGGACAGCAGGCTAGAGTGGAAGCGTGCGGCTTTCCTCGCGGCCGTGGCCGATGATCTCGATACGATCGGCGAAGATCTCGACGACGGCGAAGGTGTTTTCCGTCTCGGTATCGACCATGCCCTTGAAGTTCACATACCAGGTGTTTTCGGCACGGCCGAGATTGCCCACGTGGTTGTGGCCGTTCAGATAGGCGATCACATTGCCGGAGCGGGCGAAGAGACCGGTGAGCCGCTCGCAGCCCCAGAGATTGTGCGCGTTTTCGGGGTAGAGCGGATAGTGGCCGAGAACGACGACCTTTTCGTCCACGGCGCGGGCGCGCTCGAGCACGGCTTCCAGCCACGCGAACTGCTCATCGCCGATGCCGCCGTTCCATTCCTTGGCGTTGATCGCGCCCTCGGCCAGCAATGTTTCCAGCCGCTGCTGCGCCAAAGTGTGGCGCGGGTGGCCTTCCGGCGTCGAAAACAGGCTGATCTCGTTGCCGTCGATCACCACGAAGCGGAAACCGCCGCGGGAAAAATCGTGCCAGGCGGAGGGCATGCCGAGCCGCGCATGGACATTGTCGAGCTGCGCCGGCGCGACGAAGAAATCGTGGTTGCCGGGCATGAGAAAGCTCTCGTGGCGCAGGCCCTCATAGACGGCAAGCACCGGACCGTAGTTCTCCCAGCTGCGATCGATGAGATCGCCGAGCGTCACCACGAAGGAGAGATCCTCGCCGTTCAGCACGCCGATCGCCTGACCCAGCTTGTCGAGGCTGTTGGCGTAATAACGGTTCATCTCCAGCCATGGCGGCAGGTCGGCATATTGCGGATCGGCGATCACGCCGAAGCGGAGGAGAGGTTTTTCGTGAGGCATTTCGCGGAGGTAGTGGGTGCGTATGACAGGCGTGTGACAGGGCCGGAGTGGCGGCAGCGGTATATTGCGAAGATTATGCGCTGCTTCGCAATAGCGCATCAATCTCGGTTGAAGATCCGAGGCGCTGCGGTAATTGCAACAAAATCATGCTTGTGACATCACATTGGTATCCGCCCGCAGCATCCTGAAAAACGTGGAATGGGAATTGTTGGCCGCTTTCTTTCGCACCCTTTGGGCGCTGTTCTGGCGCTCCATGCTCGTCCTGATCATCAACGCCGCTGCCACATATGGCCTGGCCCATCTGGCGCATGCGGTGTCCGAACCGTCGGATCTTGCCGTCAAGGCGCGGCTTTCGCTGGCCTTCCTGCCGGCCGCCATTCTCTTCCTGCTGCTTGCCCTGAACCGGGGGATGGCTGGAGCCCTGCTTATCGAGGCTGGATCGCCGCTCTCCGACGGTCAATGGCGGCGAGCCTATCTGGCGCTTTTCGCGGGCGCGACTTTCATCGTGATCATCGAGATCATCACCGCCCCTATCCTGCCAACGGACCCCTGGCTGGCAATGCGCTCGCTCCTGCCGATGTTGGTGTTCGTCATCCTGTGGCTGGCGCTGGCCGGCGGGTTGGCAAGGTCGCCGGATAGAACACTGAAGGCCTGAAGCAGGCGCCCATTCAGGCAATCACCGTTCCCTGGTGAAAGACAATCTTCCAGCCGGTCGCAGTGCTTCTCCAGAACGTGGACCGACGAGTGCGGCGGTCAGGCTCCTCCAGAGTGTACGACAAATGGTAGAGGTCGCCGGCGAGGCGGCTGATTGAAAAATCCCGGCAGGGCCAGTCATGAGGCTCCGGTTCGCGATATCGTTCGAGAAGATTGGCGATCACGACATCGCGCCGGTAGACCCGGCCGCTGGCGCCGATTTCCCAGAAGGCCTCGTCGGTCATGGCTTCGAGAGCTTCCCGGCTGGTGCCGTATTCGCGTCGGTGAAAGATCGGCTCGCGTGCGGCGAGCTCTGCCAGGACGGTCTCGATCGAAAGTTTGGTCATGCTGCTTCCTTTCAAAGTTGGAGGCTTCGCGAGTGCCAAAACAAAAACACCCGGCGCCTTGCGACACCGGGTGTTCTCAAAAGACCGACGATTGAGCCGTTCGATTACTTCGTGGCGGCTTCGTAGCGTTCGAGTACGTAGTCCCAGTTGATCAGGCTATCGACGAAGGCTTCGAGATATTTCGGGCGAGCATTGCGGTAGTCGATGTAATAGGAATGTTCCCACACGTCGACGCCGAGGATCGGCTCGGCACCGTGAACCAGCGGGTTTTCGCCGTTCGGGGTCTTGGAGATGGCGAGCTTGCCGTCCTTTACCGAAACCCAGGCCCAGCCGGAGCCGAACTGCGTCGTGCCGGCAGCGATGAAATCGGCCTTGAACTTGTCGAAGCCGCCAAGGTCGGAAGCGACCGCTGCTTCGAGCCTGCCCGGCAGCTTGGTGCCGCCGCCGCCCTTCTTCATCCACTTCCAGAAATGGACGTGGTTGTAGTGCTGGGCGGCATTGTTGAAGAGGCCCTGGTTGGTGCCGAAGGACTTCTTGACGACTTCCTCGACCGACAGGTCGGCAAGGCCGGCTTCGGCAGCGAGCTTGTTGCCGTTGTCGACATAAGCCTTGTGGTGCTTGTCGTGGTGGAATTCGAGCGTCTCCTTCGACATGAAGGGCGAAAGGGCTTCGTAGTCATAGGGGAGTTCGGGAAGTTCGAAAGCCATTGGTCTACTCCTTGTTCGGCACACACCGTAGGTAAAGCGTCGTGCGGGAACATAGGAGCGCAAGGCCCAAGAGGCAACGGTAAGTTTGCCAAAAATCAAGCCAATCGCGTCAAGAACTTGCTGAATTTTCAGCATACAAGAAATGGGCCAGATCACCGATTCGGAGACCGTTTGATGAAGACCACTTTTGCTCTTGCCGCAGCCCTCATCGCATCCAGCGTCACCGTCGCGCACGCCGCCTCGGACGATGCCTGGTCCAACTTCCGGGCCGAGGTCGCCAAGGCCTGCGTGACCGCCGCCAAGGGGCTGATCGAGAACGGCAAGGCGCTGGTCGATCCCTTCGGCAGCCAGAGCTACGGGCTCGCCATCGTCTCCGGCAAGGCGGTCGGCGCCAACGTCACAGTCAGCACGCTCTGCGCCTTCGACAAGAAGACCCGCAAGGCCGAGATCGGCGGCGAGATCTCCGCCGATAAGCTGACGGTGAAGACGGGGAAATAATACTCCGGATCAGGCGGCGCTGGTTACGCGACCGGACGGCGGGCCAGGGACGGAAAAGACTCAGGCTTCGTCGCCGGGGGAGCGGGCCCAGTCCATGTAGAGTTCCAGCGCCTTGCGGGCGACCGGGCCTTCCTGGAGCTGGCGTTCCTCGAAACGGTTGACCGGCACGATCTTGGAATAGTTGCCGGAGGTGAAGATCTCGTCGGCATCCGTGAAGTCCTCGACCGTCAGCGTCGTTTCGCGCACGTCGAAACCGCCGCGGCGCAGAAGGCCGATGACGCGCGAGCGGGTGATGCCGGCCAGGAACGTGCCGTTGGCGATTGGCGTCATGATCACCCCGTCCTTGACCATGAAGATGTTCGAGGAGGCTGTCTCGGCGACATTGCCGTTCATATCGCGGGCAAGCGCATTGTCGAAGCCGCGGTTGCGGGCTTCCATGATCATGCGACCGCTATTGGGATAGAGGCTGCCGGTCTTGGCGCCGGTGATCGCCACTTCCGGGTTCGGGCGGCGATAGGGCGAGACGGTCAGCGACGAGGGTTTGGCGGTCTGCATCGGCGCCTCGAACAGGCAGAGCGCGAAGCGGGTCGATTCCGGATCGGCGGTGACGGCGCTGTAAGGCATGCCATGTTCCGACCAGTACATCGGCTTGATGTAGATCGCCGTCTTGCCGTCGAATTTCTTGACGCCCTCCCAGGCGAGCGCCTCGATCTCCTCGGCCTGCATCACCGGCTGCATGCCCATGTTCTTTGCCGACCGGTTGACGCGCTGGCAATGCAGGTCGATGTCGGGTGCGATGCCGTCGAACCAGCGGGCCCCGTCGAACACGGTGGAGCCGAGCCACATGGCATGCGACGTCGGGCCGATGAGCTTCGGATTGCCCTCGAGCCATTCGCCATCCACGAAGGTCCAGGTGGTGGTGCGGGAGGCTGTGTTGACGGGCATGGCGATCTCCTTGACGCTTCAAAATTGCGGGGTGAGTGAAGTCCGGCCCCGCCGCCGAGGTCAAGCGATAATATGAAATGGATCATCACAAAAATTGATATTTTTGCCCATGGAGACCGGCGCGCCGGAGTGCCATGTTCCAGCGGGACACGATGGAAGGAAGACAGAAATGGCATGGTCTGCAGAGCAATATGTGAAATTCGAGGACGAGCGGACGCGGCCGGCACGCGATCTCCTGGCGCAGGTTCCGCTCGGCTCGGTGGCCCGTGCCTATGACCTCGGCTGCGGCCCGGGCAACTCCACCGAGCTGATCGCCGAGCGCTTCGGGGCGACCAGCGTTACCGGCCTCGACAGCGACGACAACATGCTGACGGCGGCTCGCAAGCGCTTGCCCGGCACGGAATTCCTGAAGGCGGATCTTAGTAGCTGGGTGCCGGAAGAGCCGGCCGACCTGCTTTATGCGAATGCGGTCTTCCAGTGGGTGCCGGACCATATTGCCGTGCTCGCGCGCTTGATGGACCACCTGAAACCCGGCGGCGTGCTGGCGGTGCAGATGCCCGACAATCTCACGGAACCCAGCCATCTGCTGATGGAGGAGACCGGGGCGGCCGGTCCGTGGAAGGCCGCCTTCGAAGGCGGCCGGGTGCGCCGCGCGGTGCTGCCTCCGCCGGCTGCCTATTTCGACCGGCTGATGCCGAAATCCGCCCGCGTCGACGTCTGGCACACGATCTATTACCACCCGCTTGGTGATGCGCCCGCAATCGTCGAATGGGTCAAGGCGACCGGCCTTCGGCCCTATCTCGATGCGGCCGGCGCGGAGCATGCGCAAGCGTTCACGGCGGACTACACCGCCCGCATCGCCAAAGCCTACCCGCCGATGGCCGACGGACGGGTGCTGCTGCGCTTCCCGCGGTTGTTCATCATCGCGGTGAAAGCCTGACGGTCGTCCTCAAGAGGTTCCCGGCGACTTCAAGGCGTGCCCGGCGACTTCAAGGGGTTCCCGGCGGCGGGGCGAGCGGGTTTTGCTGCTGAGGCTGTGTGACCTCGATCCGGCCAAGACCGGCATCGTTCAGCCAGATGATGCTCAGCACACAACCGACAAGGATCACCAGAACCGCAATAAAAAGCCAACGCATCAGTTCAGAAACTCCACTCTTCAAGTCATCGAGAAAGTTTCCAGCCGGAAACAATCCGTGATCCCTTGGAGCAAAACATCTGGGCGTCGATGCGGCAACGCAGCAAATCGGCGGTTTGATGGCAGCAAAACGGAGAATGAGCCCCCCGGAATGGCGAGCAAATGGCCGGGAAACAGGTTGACTCAGCTCCAATGCGCTTGCACTCTTTCTGCTTGCCATTTTGGTCGCCCTGCCCGAAAAACCGTTCGAAGCCATGCCGAAACCTTCCACATTGTCGTTGACCCAGGACCTGGTCGACCTCTGTTTTCGCGAGGAGGTGGACCCCGGCCCGCCGGCCACATGGGAGCCGCTGAGCGATGACGACTACATCCAGATCGCCGACCGGCTGGCAGCTGACATCGGCGAGGATCCACTCTGGGTGTTCGCCTATGGTTCGCTGATCTGGAAGCCGGGCTTCGATTCCATTGCCTGCCAGCGGGCGGCGGCTTTCGGCTGGCATCGTTCCTTTTCGCTGCGGATCGAGCGCGGCCGAGGCTCGCCGGAACAGCCGGGGCTGATGATGATGCTGTCGCGCGGCGGCCGCTGCGACGGGGTGATCTACCGGGTGGCCGACGACGACAAGCGCGTCCAGATCGAAAAGGCGCTGCGTCGCGAGGTCAGCCATCGCGACAGCCTCACCTCGTTCCGCTGGCTGCCGGTCCGCACCCAGGCGGGCGAGACCGTGCGGGCGCTGACCTTCTGGGTCGGCGGCACCAGCAAGCGCATCGTCCGTCCGCTATTGCCGCTCGACGAGGTGGCGACGGTTCTGGCGCGCGCCTGCGGGCATCGCGGGTCCTGCGCCGAATATCTCTACAATACTGTCGTGCACCTGGCCGAATTCGGCATCCACGACCGCAATCTCTGGCGGCTGCAGGAGATGGTGGCCCAGGAGATCCGGGCGATGCATGTGCGCGAGGCGATTGCGGTCGGGGCGTGAAGCGGAGGGCGCCGTTGTGGAAGCCTGAGCCGAGATGCGTGCCGTGCCAGGCGATCTCGCCAGAAGAGGCCCGAAATCGCCTCAACATAAAACCGATTGCAAAAAGCAATCAGCTGCGCTATCCGTAAACCAGTTTCATTTCGCAATCGGTTATGGGAGGCCGTCATGCGTCCGGTTCTGTATTCGCATCCATTCTCGTCCTATTGCCAGAAGGTGCTGACGGCGCTTTACGAGAACGACACCCCTTTCGACACCCGCATGCTCGGGCCGGAGGATCCTTCTGCTTACCAGGATCTCTGCAGCATGTGGCCGGTGAAGCGCTTCCCGATCCTGATCGACGGGGAGAAGCGGGTTTTCGAGGCGTCGATCGTCATCGAATATCTCGGCCTGCATTATCCCGGACCGGTAAAACTGATCCCGGACGATGCGGATGCGGCGCTCGACGTCAGGATGATGGACCGGTTCTTCGACAACTACATTTCCACCCCGCAGCAGAAGGTGGTGTTCAACGCCATCCGGCCGGAAGAGAACCGTGACCCCTACGGCGTGCAGGAAGCACGCGACATGCTGGACGCCGCCTATGGCTGGCTGGACCAGCGCATGGCCGACCGGCAATGGGCTGCCGGCGAGACGTTCAGCCTTGCCGATTGCGCCGCGGCGCCTGCCCTTTTCTACGCCGACTGGACGCACCGGATCGGCGAGCAGTTCGCCCATGTGCGGGCCTATCGCAGCCGGCTGCTCGCCCGGCCGTCGTTTGCGCGTGCGGTGGACGAGGCCCGGCCGTACCGGTCGTTCTTCCCGCTCGGCGCACCCGACCGGGACTAGGAGAGGTCACCGGGGGTAGCGGGCGGAGCCTTTAGAACATGCTGTCATTGGCGATCGGCAGACCGCGCAGGGCGGCATAGACCCGCCACACCTCCCGGCGCAGGACCGCGCTCGGGCGCACGCCGCCGCTGCCGTAATTCTTGTACTTGTCGCGATAGGCTTCCATGAAGACCGTCACCGCCTCGATGACGTCTGCATGCAGCTCAGCCCTGCGGCGCAGCTCCTCCTTCTCGGAATGGAGGATTTCAAAACTCTGAACGAGCAGCCGCAGGTCTTCCATCGACATGGTGACATGCGAGCGTTCGGCCGAACCGGCAGTCACCTCCGCCCGGATACGGGCGATGATTTCATTCAGTTGGTCATTCATGGGAAGATTCTCCTGTCCCGCGGATGTGGGTGGCAAAATCGACCAATGCAAGGCAAAACTGTGGCCGCAAAGACACTTTTCCCGATCAACGTGATCGAAACAGTCACCTAGAGCCGCGCCGCGAGGAAGTCGATATAGGTGCGGATGCGCAGCGCGAGGTGTTCGTGGCCGGCATAGACGGCGTGGATTTCCTCGATGTCCTCGGGATTGAAATCCTCAAGAACCGGCACCAGCCGCCCCGCCACGATGTCCGGTTCCACATGGAAACGCCCGACGCGACCGATGCCGAGGTGGTCCAGGCAGAACTGCCGGATGATCGAGCCGCTGCTCGCTTTCAGGCTGCCGGAAACCGGCAAGAGTTCACGCTTGCCGGTTTTCGGATCACGAAAAGGCCAGCCTTCGACCGATCGCCGGAAATTGAAATTGATGCAATTGTGATGGATGAGCTCGGCCGGAGTCTTCGGCACGCCGTGCCGCTCCAAATAGCCCGGCGAGGCGATCACCACCTGGCGGCTCTCGCCGAGTTTCCGCGCCATCAGCGAGGAGTTGCGCATCGGCCCGTGGCGGATGGCGATGTCGACCCGCTCGCGGATGAGATCGACGATATCGTCGGTGAGGGTGATGTCGAGCTGCACATCCGGGAAAAGCTGCTGGAACTCGCAGGTCAGCGGCAGGATGTAACGCTCGCCGAAACCAACCGAGGCGTTGATCGACAGCGGCCCGCGCGGCAGCGTCCGTCCGCCGCCAGAGACGATCTCCTCCGTATCGGCGATCTCGGCAAGGATGCGCCGCGCCCGCGCCAGATAGGTCTCGCCTTCCGGCGTCAGCTGCAGCATGCGGGTAGAGCGGACGACGAGACGGGTGCCGAGCCGGTCTTCCAGCCGGGTGACGAGCTTGCTGACGGCGGATGGGGAGAGTTTGAGTTTGCGGCCGGCGGCTGAAAAGCTCTTGAGTTCGGCTGCGAGGGCAAAAACTTCCATTTCACCGGCGCGGTTGTCCATCGACATCACCTTTGAATTCAATTCATAAATGATTATCCGCTTATGCGGCTACACAGGCAAGTCCGAGGCGACGATATTGCGGTGCAGAAGAAGGTCTCCGCGTCACCCAAGGCCCCCTCATCCGCCTGCCGGCACTTCTCCCCGCCGGGGAGAAGAGGATATGTCGCTGCTGTCGCCGTCCCTCTTGTCCCTCGTGGAAAAGAAGAGCGGAGAGGTTTGTGACTGTTCCTTTCGCGCCTAGGTCGGATGTGAATGGGACCGCACGGCATGTCTCTTCTCCCCAGCGGGGAGAAGGTGCCGGCAGGCGGATGAGGGGGCCTCGCGAACGACCACCGACCCCTTCCTCCCAAAGGACAAGGACCCAACCAATGCCTCTCGCTCTCTACGCCCTGACGGCCGGTGCCTTCGGCATCGGCGTCACGGAATTCGTCATCATGGGCCTGCTGATCGATGTCAGCGCCGATCTCGGCGTATCGATCTCGGCCGCTGGCCTGCTCATTTCCGGCTACGCGCTCGGCGTCGTCATCGGGGCTCCCATTCTCGGCGCGATCGCCGGCAAATGGTCGCGCAAGACGCTGCTGATGGCGTTGATGGTGGTGTTCACCGTCGGCAATCTCGCCTGTGCGCTGGCGCCCGATTACTGGACGCTGATGGCGGCCCGGGTGCTGACCGCATTCGCGCATGCTTCGTTCTTCGGCGTCGGTTCGGTGGTCGCCACCGGTCTCGTCGCACCCAACAAAAAGGCTTCCGCCATCGCCATCATGTTCACCGGCCTGACGGTCGCCAATATTCTCGGCGTGCCCTTCGGCACCTGGCTCGGCCAGGCCTATGGCTGGCGCTCGACCTTCTTTGCCGTCACCCTGATCGGTCTCGTGGCGCTCGCCGTGATCGCGCTCTTCGTTCCGAAGGACAAGGCGGCGGACAATCATGAGGAAAGCGCGCAGGGGGCGCTTGCCGTGCTCGGCCGTCGCCCGGTCCTGCTCGGGCTGCTGATCACCGTGCTGAGCTGGGTCGGCGTGTTTGCGGGCTTCACCTATATCGCGCCGATTCTGACCCAGATCACCGGCTTTTCGGAAGCCGCCGTCTCGCCGATCCTGCTCGTCTTCGGCGGCGGCCTGGTGGTCGGCAACCTGGCCGGCGGGTGGCTCGCCGACCGCCACCTTGTGCCGACCATCGTCGCCAGCCTCATCGCGCTCTCCGTCGTGCTGCTGGCGCTGACCGCCGCGATCCACCAGCCGGTGCTTGCCGTCATCGCCATCGGCCTCTTCGGCGCCGCAGCCTTCGCCACCGTCTCGCCGCTGCAGATGTGGGTGCTGCAGAAGGCGGAAGGTGTGGGCCAGGGCCTTGCCTCGTCGTTCAACATCGCCGCCTTCAATCTCGGCAATGCGATCGGTGCCTGGCTTGGCGGCGTGGTCATCGACCATGGCCCGGGTCTCGGTTCGGTCACGCTGATCGCCGGCCTGGTGCCGCTCGCAGCGCTTGCGGTCGCCCTCTTCGCCATCCGGCTGGACAAGCGCGAGACCGCCATCAGCGGCGCACCCGCCCTCTCCTGCCCGGCCGAATAACCGACACACCGAAGGATCACGACCATGGAATACCGCAATCTCGGCGCATCCGGCCTCAAGGTGCCGGTCTTGAGTTTCGGAGCCGGCACGTTCGGCGGTTCCGGCCCGCTGTTCAGCCACTGGGGCACGACCGATGTCGAGGAGGCCCGCCGCCTTGTCGACATCTGCCTGGAGGCCGGCGTCAACCTGTTCGACACCGCCGACGTCTATTCGGCCGGCGCTTCGGAAGAGGTGCTCGGCCAAGCGATCAAGGGCCGGCGCGACGACGTGCTGATCTCCACCAAGGCCAGCCTGCCGACCGGCGACGGGCCGAACGACTGGGGCTCCTCCCGCTCGCGGCTGATCGCTTCCGTGGAAGCCGCGCTGAAGCGGCTCAGCACCGACCATATCGACATCTTCCAGCTCCACGCCTTCGATGCTTCGACGCCGGTGGAGGAAGTCGTCTCGACGCTCGACCAGCTCGTGAAGGACGGCAAGCTGCGGTATATCGGCGTTTCCAACTTCTCCGGCTGGCAGATCATGAAGTCGCTCGCCGCCGCCGAAAAGCACGGTCAGACCCGCTATGTGGCCAACCAGGTCTATTATTCGCTGATCGGCCGCGACTACGAATGGGACCTGATGCCCTTGGGCAAGGACCAGGGGCTCGGCGCGCTGGTGTGGAGCCCGCTCGGCTGGGGCCGCCTCACCGGCAAGATCAGCCGCGGCAAGCCGCTTCCGGAAGGCAGCCGCCTGCATGAGACGGCGGATTTCGGCCCGCCTGTCGAGGACGAACTGCTTTACCGGGTGGTCGATGCGCTGCAGGCGGCGGCTGACGAAACCGGCAAGAGCGTGCCGCAGGTGGCGATCAACTGGCTCACCAGCCGGCCGACGGTTTCCTCGGTTATCATAGGCGCCCGCAACGAGGAGCAGCTTCGCCAGAATCTCGGGTCCGTCGGCTGGTCGCTGACGGCAGAGCAGATCAGCAGGCTCGATGCGGCCAGTGCCGTCACCGCGCCCTACCCGCATTTCCCCTATCGGCGGCAGGAGGGCTTTGCCCGCCTCAACCCGCCCCTCGCCGGCTGATACCCCCGAAAACTCGGGTGGTTGATCCGTTACAGAATCGGTCCATGTAATACGGGCCTCATTTGGCCCGGCCGTTTGCCGGGCTTCCCCATAGGAGTTCAAGATGTTCACAGTCAGCGCCAATGGCGCCAACATCCCTGCCCTCGGCTTCGGCACGTTCCGCATGCCCGACGAGGACGTCGCCCGCGTGCTGCCGGAGGCGCTCAAGCTCGGTTTCCGCCATGTCGATACCGCGCAGATCTACAAGAACGAAGCAGCCGTCGGCGACGTGCTTTCCAAGTCCGGCATTCCGCGCGCCGACATTTTCCTGACCACCAAGGTCTGGGTCGACCGGGTCGGCCATGATGCCTTCATCGCCTCGGTCGACGAGAGCCTCACGAAGCTGAAGACAGATTACCTCGACCTGCTGCTCCTCCACTGGCCGCAGAGCGAAATGCCGCTCGCCGACCGCATGGGCGCGCTGAACGCGCTGAGAAAGGACGGCAAGGTGAAGAATATCGGCGTCTCGAATTTCTCGACTGCGCTGATCGCCGAAGCGGTGAAGCTGTCGGACGCGCCGCTCGCCACCAACCAGGTGGAATACCATCCCTATCTCGACCAGACCAAGGTTCTTGCCGAGGTGCGCAAACATGGCATGTCGCTGACCTCCTATTACCTGATGGCGAACGGTGCGGTGCCGGGCGACGCGGTGCTGAAGGACATCGGCTCCAAGCACGGCAAGACGGCCGCGCAGGTGGCATTGCGCTGGGCGATCCAGCAGAAGGACGTCATCGCGCTTTCGAAAACCGCGACCGTTTCCCGTCTGCCGGAAAACTTCGACGTGTTCGATTTCGCCCTGTCGGAAGACGAGATGTTGGCGATCCACGCGCTCGCCAAGCCGGCCGGCCGCATCGTCAACCCGGGGCACCTTGCGCCGGAATGGGATGTTTGACCTTCATCGACAAAGCCGACACGATGCGCCGGAGATCTCCGGCGCATTTTTCGTTTCCAGAGGAAAGCCAATGACCGAGAGCAAAAAGCCTACGGCCCACAACTCCCTGGCCATTGAGGATGACGCGCCAGATTTGACGGAAAGCCCGTGGGCGGAAAAACTCGCGGCGGCGCCGGTCGTCCCTGGTCGTCCGGGCTGGCAGTCCCGTATCAACGACGTCCTGAGGGCGTGGCTCGCAAGGAGATGAGAAAGGCCGCCGGAAACATCCGGAGGCCTTTCTTGTTGTTCAAAGCCAGCCTCTCCGCTTGAAATACAGATAGGGCATGGCCATCGAGAAGATCATCAGCACGATCGCGGCGTGATAGCCGTAGTGCCATTGCAGTTCCGGCTGGTAGGCGAAGTTCATGCCGTAGATCGAGGCGACCAGCGTCGGCGGCAGGAAGACGACCGAGGCGACCGAGAAGATCTTGATGATCTGGTTCTGCTCGAGATTGATCAGTCCCAGCGTCGCATCCAGCAGGAAATTGATCTTGCTGGACAGGAAAGCCGAGTGATCGCCGAGCGAGGTGGCGTCCCGCTGCAGCAGTTTCAGGCGCTGGCGCAGTTCCTTCGACAGCTTGCGATCGACGCCATCGAGCGCTGCGTAATAGGCCACGACTCGGCTGACGCTGACGAGGCTTTCGCGCACCACGGTGATGAATTCGCCCTTCTGGCCGACCTCACGGATGAGGTCCTGCAGGTCGCGCGTCTTCTTGTTGGCCTTGGCCGCCTTGGTCGAAAAGACTTCCTGCGAAATCTGGTCGATCTCGGTGCCGAGCCGCTCCAGCGTATCGGCCATGCGGTCGATGATCGCTTCGATCAGCCCGGTCATGATCAGTTCGCCGTAGCTGCAATGCAGGCCGGCGCCGTTCGGCTTGCGGGCGCGCGCCATGAACGCATCAAAGGGGCGCGGTTCGGCATAACGGACGGTGACCAGAACCTGGCCCTTGACGATGAAGGTGACGGGAACTTTTCGCGGCGTGCCGGCATCGGGCCTGGTCAGCACCGTCATCGTCATGAACTCGGCGCCATCCTCCTGGTAGAGGCGGGCGGAGAGCTCGATGTCCTCCATCTCGTCCATGGTCGGCACGGTAATGCCAAGGCGCTCGCCGACCATGCGCTCTTCTTCCGATGTGGGGCTGACAAGGTCGTACCAGACGACTGCGGGGGCGGGCGTGACCGGTTCAGACAGGTCGGATGTTACCGGTGCTGCGGCAACGGCGGGCATGTCGGAAGCGACTGCGACGAGGCGATCAAGGTCGTAGGCATGGATGCGCAGCATGGCGGCTCCTTTTCGGACCATCGGTCCCCTCGGAGCGCGCATCCTTCAAGAAGGACTAGAGCCCCGCAGAGACGGGTCGGTATGATGACGTCGAACTTCGACTGTCGGGGTTCATCTCAATTTGTCCTTTGAAAGAAGGACGCCTGGACAGGCGCCTCTCACGCGTGAAATGTGCCTTAAACGGCGAAATGTCAATGGCTTTTCTGTCGCAGTTGCGAGGCCGGAAACAAACGAATCCGGCAGGCTTAACTCTCGCCGCTTCGGTCGAACAATGAAGGAAGGTCAGCCCCCAGAGCCAAACCGAATGACCGACCGGGGTCATCTGGTGATACGGAAGCCGACCGGCTTTTCCGCGAGCACCGTCGGCTGTCGCTCCACGCCGGAAACCGATGCGCCAGGCGGGCCATGCCGGAAACGCTCGAGTATTTGCGATATACCGGCGGCTGGTCCCGCAATCAAAGCAAGGACGGATCCATCCGGGTCATTGCGGACCCAGCCGGTCAAACCCAGCCGTTCTGCTTCGTCACGCGTCCAGGCACGGAAACCGACGCCTTGTACCCTTCCCGTTATCCGCACCATGGCGGCCTCGTCATCATCGGACATCGCAACCTCCCATCTTGGGGCTACTCTCATTGACATGGAGAGTGCGAAACCCAGGACAAGCCTGCAAGGTGCCGACAATATTCGATTGGCCCCTCGCCGGTCTCATTGCCCTGGATCCGACAAAAAAGCCGCCGGCCTCGCAGCCGACGGCTTGGAAGTGTCGAAGGAAGCGGATCAGACGAACTGGCTGAGGCCCGGAACCGAAGCGATGACCGTATCGACGACCTCGTCGCCGGCATGTTCGCGGGCGACTGCCATGGTTTCCTTGGCAAGGCCGGTGATCTCGCCCATGCCGAGGCCTTGGGACATCAGCTGCTGGCCGAGCGCCATGACGCCGCCGCCGAAGCTTGCCATCAGGCCGCCGAGGAGACCGCCGCCGCCGGCACCTTCGCCGTTGAACTTGGCGACGAGTTCGGAAGCGCCCGGGATAGCCTCGATCATCTTGGCAACCGCGCCGTCATCGGCCTCGCGCTGCAGGAAACCGAGCATCATGCCGATCGCCTTTTCGGCGACGTCAGGGGCAATGCCGACATTTTCGGCGACGCGGGAAACCAGTTCGTTCATCAATCTCTCCTCGGGGTTTTGACGTTCACGTCAAGGTAATACACACAGTCTTTGCCGAAGCCAACAGGGAGCCGGCGGCATCCCAAACCTTCAGCCTCCGGAACGCTCGCCCACCGTGTCCGCCATGTAGGCGCCGCGGGTACCCATCGGCTTCGGCTTGCCGGTGGTCGAATCGCGGGCCGTCTGGTGTTCGAGCTCGGCATTGATCTCGGCACCGACGATGACGATGATGACCGATATCCATGTCCAGACCATGAAGCCGATCAGCGCCCCGAGCGTGCCGTAGGTGGCGTTGTAATCGGCAATATTCCCCAGATAGAAGGAAACTGCAATCGATGCGGAGAGCCAGGCAACAGTCGAGAACGCCGCACCCCAGGTGAGCCATTTGAGCCTTGCCGGCTCGCGGCTGGGGCCGAAGCGGTAGAGCATCATGATGCCGCCGGTGACGAACAGCATCATGACGGGCCAGCGCGCCAGACGGATGATGATTTCCGTCCACCGGTCGAGCCAGAGATAGCGCAGCACCGCCGGCACCACGCCCATGGCAAACAGGATGACGATCGCCAAAAGCAGCGCGCCGAGTGTGAACAGGAGCGAGATGAGGTTGAGGCGCACGATGCTGCGCTTTTCCTCTTCCGCATAGGCGACGTTCATCGCCTCGAACAGCGCTTTCATGCCGTTATTGGCGCTCCAGAGCGCCAGCGCCAGGCCGCCGATCAGGGCGATCGACAGTGTCGCATTGCGCTCCGTGGTCAGCGCCCGCAGCTGGTCGAGAAAGATGTTCAGGGCATCTGCCGGCATAACCGAGCTCAGGAACGTGATGCGGTCGACGATCGCCGCCGGATCCGAGACGAAACCATAAATGGAGACAAGCGCGCTGGCGGCCGGAAACAGCGCCAACAAAAGATAATAGGTGACCCCGGCGGCAATCAGCGTGATGCGATCCTGCGCGAGGCTTCCATACACGCGCCAGAAGACGTCCTTCAGGCCGGGAGGAGGAATATCCTCGGGAGAATCGGCCTCACGGCCCCTGTTCTTTTCCAATGCGGGGACCGTTTCGCCGATCGTCATGCTACCCAACTTTCCTGTCGCGGGCGGGGTCGGACCGATCTCGTTGCCGTTGCCCGGCGCCTCCGCACATCCTATAAGCAATGGGCAGAGAACGCGGTCAGGGAGCGCATAGTTGCATGGACGATACGGGAAAGCTCTTCATCGGCGGCAGCCGCAAGCCGGACGATTCGCTCAACAAGGCTGAATATCTGGAACTGAAGTTCGGCAATCGCCACGGCCTCGTCACCGGCGCCACCGGGACCGGCAAGACGGTGAGCCTGCAAGTGCTCGCCGAAGGTTTTTCGAAGGCCGGCGTGCCCGTCTTCGCCGCCGACATCAAGGGCGACCTGTCCGGCATCGCCATGAAGGGCGAGGCCAAGGATTTTCTCCTGAAGCGCGCCGAGCAGATCGGCTTTGCGGATTACGATTTCGAACAGTTCCCGGTGATCTTCTGGGACCTGTTCGGCGAAAAGGGCCACCGGGTGCGCACCACCATCGCCGAAATGGGGCCGCTCTTGCTGTCGCGCCTGATGGATGCGTCCGAGCCGCAGGAAGGCGTCATCAACATCGCCTTCAAGATCGCCGACAAGGCGAACCTGCCGCTGCTCGACCTCAAGGATTTCGCCTCGTTGCTCAACTACATGGCCGAGAATGCCAGTGAGCTGTCTTCCCAGTTCGGGCTGATCTCGAAAAGCTCCGTCGCCTCGATCCAGCGCGGGCTGCTGGTGCTGGAACAGCAGGGTGCCGAGCATTTCTTCGGCGAACCGGCGCTGAAGATTTCAGACATCATGCGCATCAACCCGAACAGCGGTTACGGGCAGATCTCGGTGCTTGCCGCCGACAAGCTGATGATGAACCCGCGCCTCTATGCGACCTTCCTGCTCTGGCTGCTCTCGGAACTGTTCGAGGAACTGCCGGAAGTCGGTGATCCGGCCCAGCCGAAACTGGTGTTCTTCTTCGACGAGGCGCATCTGCTCTTCAACGACGCGCCGAAAGTGCTGACCGAGCGCGTCGAGCAGGTGGTGCGCCTGATCCGCTCCAAGGGCGTCGGCGTCTACTTCGTCACCCAGAACCCGCTCGACGTGCCGGAAACCGTGCTCGCCCAGCTCGGCAACCGGGTGCAGCACGCGCTGCGCGCCTATACACCGCGCGAGCAGAAGGCTGTGAAGACGGCCGCTGAAACGTTCCGCCCCAACCCGGACTTCGACTGCGCCACGGCGATCACCAATCTCGGCACCGGCGAGGCGCTGGTCTCGACGCTCGAAGGCAAGGGTGCGCCTTCCATCGTGGAACGCACGCTGGTGCGCCCGCCATCCGGCCGCATCGGACCGCTTTCCGACCAGGAGCGGCAGATGATCATCGACAAGAGCCCGGTGCTCGGCCTCTATGACGAGGATCTCGACCGCGAATCCGCCTTCGAAATCCTCGCCGCACGCGCCAAGCAGGCTGCCGATTCCGCCGCCGCCAAGAAGGCGCAGGACGAGCTGCAGTCCGCCCCGCCGGCCGGTTCCGGCGAGACGACGGGCTGGACCCTGCCGGGCTTCGGCGGCAGCAAGGACGACGACAACGACCAGGGCCGCGCCCAGCCGCGCCGCTCCGGCTACCAGCGCGAGACGATCATCGAAGCGGCGATGAAGAGCGTGACGCGGACCGTTGCCACCCAGGTGGGACGGGCGATCGTGCGCGGGATTCTGGGGAGTTTGAAGCGATAGGGGGCGTTTGGGGAGCTGGCGACTTGAGGCTTCTTCTCCCCGGCGGGGAGAAGGTGGCCCGAAGGGTCGGATGAGGGGGCCTTCACCGCGGGCTCTGCCTTTCGCTTCTCGCCCAAGGCGTCACTTCGCTCCTCCCCTCATCTGCCCTGTCGGGCATCTTCTCCCCAGGGGGAGAAGAGAGGGGATAAGCTCTCACCGCTTGCGCACAAATTCCGTCCGCAGCACAAGGCCCTTGATCGCCTCATGTCGGCAGTCGATTTCTTCCGGATTGTCGGTCAGCTTGATCGACTTGATGACCGTGCCCTGCTTCAGGGTCTGACCGGCGCCCTTGACCTTCAGATCCTTGATGAGGGTGACGGAATCGCCGTCCTTGAGGACGGTCCCGGATGCGTCGCGAACCTCGACAGCACCTGCGCCTGCCGCCGCAGCCAGTTCCGAGGCCGGGCGCCATTCGCCGGTCACTTCGTCATAGACGTAGTCGTCGTCATCGCCAGCCATCGGCTTTTCTCCTGAACAAAACGCCGGGTCGGCGGTTGGCCGCTTATAGCAGCCGAGATGCCTGGAGCAAGCCCGAGAGCATGTCGGCAGGGAACCGGTTTGCTACCTTGGCGCGATAACTTTTTTGCGGCACCGATCGGAAATCCGTTCGGCAGGGCGCGGGTCGATTGACGCTCCGGCGGGAGCACACTAGCTCGTTGACGTCGCAGTCGCCCGCCAGTCAGCCGACCTGCCGGTCAGCCGATCCGCGCGCGACCCGCGGCCTGGAGGACATGGGAGGAGAAACAATGTCTCACCAAGCGAGGCACCTGCGGGTGCGCATGAGTATGCTTATGACGCTTATCGCCCTCGGCAGCACCGCCGCCAACGCCCAATCGAATGCGCCGCCGTCAGCGGACGGAGTGGGCATCGTGAAGGTGGAAGGCGGACAGGTCAGCGGCGTCGCGACCGATGTCGGCGGCGTACAGCTCTTCAAGGGCATTCCCTTCGCCGGCTCGACGGCGGGCAAGAACCGATTTCGCGCGCCGCAGCCGGTCGAGCCCTGGGAAGGGGTCAGGAAGGCGGACAGCTGGGGCGATCAGACGATGCAGGACATCACGATCAATCCGGTCGGCGGCTTCTGGGGAGACGAATTCTATTTCGATCCCGCCTTCATGCCCAAGGCCAGCGAAAGCGGCCTGAACCTCAACATCTTCACGCCGGCCAAGACCGCTGGCGACAAGCTGCCGGTCTATGTGTGGATCCATGGCGGTGGCAACGATCACGGTTATGCGTCCGAGATCGAGTTCTACGCGTCCAAGCTCGCCGCCCAGGGCGTGATTGTCGTACCGATCCAGTATCGCGTCGGGGTGTTCGGCTATCTCTCTCTCGCCGAACTCTCCAAGGAGGATCCCGACGGCATTTCCGGCAATTACGGCAGCCGCGACATCATCAAGGCGCTGCAGTGGGTAAAGGAGAACATCGCGGGCTTCGGCGGCGACCCGGCACAGGTGACGATCGGCGGGCAATCGGCGGGATCCACCAACGTGGCGGCGATGCTGCGCTCGCCTCTGGCCAAGGGGCTGTTCAAGCGCGCTGTGATCGAAAGCACGACGAGCATGCTTCCCCAGCCTTTCCCGGCTCAGGAGGAGCGCGAGAAGAAGAACGCAGCGGCGATCGAGGAGATATTCGGCAAGCCGATGAGCCTTGCCGACCTGCGCGCCTTCCCCGCAGAGGATTACCTGACGAAGAAGACCAAAAGCGGGGCCACGCTCTACAACGCCCTCAAGCAGGCCGTCATGACGCCGCCCTTCACGCTCGACGGCAAGGTGTTCACCAAGGAAACGGTCAACATCATCCGGCCCGGCGCACTCGACGGCATCGGCGTGATGATCGGCGGCACGTCGGACGAACTGACCTCGCTTTCCGGTCCGCTGCCCTCCGGCGCGCAGCCGCCTGACGGGACGATGACGACCGAAGAGTTCGACAAGGCTATGCAGGCCGTCTATGGGGACGCCTACAAGAAGGTCTACAGGCCGTCCGATCCGCGCGATGCCTATCGCCTGTATCTTCGGTCGCAGGCGGACTACCGGATCCAGGCCTCGCTGATCGCGGCGGAGTACATCAAACGCCACAACAAGGACTCGGATGTCTTCGCCTTCTACTTCAACCACCGGCTTCCCGGGCGCAATACCGAGTTCTACGGCTCGTTCCATTCGTCCGATCTCTGGTACTTCTTCAACTCGTTGCGCGAGGCGCCGGGACATCGCGGCTGGACAGGCGCCGACTACCGGATGGCCGAAACCATGTCGACCTACCTCGCCAACTTCGTGAAGACCGGCAATCCGAACGGCGCCGGCCTTCCCGAATGGCAACAGCCGGTGAAGAGCACGGCGTTCATGCGGTTCGCCGACGGCTACGCCTATCCGGTGAGCTCGACGCCCTATCCGGAACGGGATGCGCTGAACCGGGCGACGGTGCTCAAGAAGAACAACATGACGGAAGCCGATCTCAGCCAGTAGGAAACAGCAATCCGCCGCGCCCGATCGGGTGCGGCGGATTGGCATGATCCCAGCCGACAAAGCCGGGATTGGGCCTCAAGCGCCCCCGTTGCGCTCCTCGAAGGCCTTGCGCGCCGCCTCGATATCGGCGTGGCGGACCGCGGCCCATTCCCAGACGCTGCAGAAAGCGGCGCTGAGGCTTCGGCCGAGTTCGGTGAGGGTGTATTCCACCTTGGGCGGGATGACCGGATAGACCGTGCGCGAGACGAAACCGTCGCGCTCCATCTGCCGCAGCGTCTGGGTCAGCATCTTCTGGCTGATGCCGCCGGTCAGCTTGCCGATCCGGGTGAAGCGCAGCGTGCCGTGTTCTTCCAGCACTTCGAGGATCAGCATGGTCCATTTGTCGGCCACCTGGCCGATGATGCCGCGCACCAGTTCCTCCAGGACCGGATCGATCTCATCGGGGATCTCGCGGCCCGAGGGCGACCGCATCGGCGTTCGAACTCCCTGATCCACAGTCACTCTCCTTTTGGTGCGTATAAATCTTTTGGGTGCCTTCTTACGAATAGAGATTGATAGCCGTATTTTCCGGTCACGCAACACGGAAAGACAACGACCATGAAAATGAACGGCAACACGATCCTCATCACCGGCGGCAATTCGGGCATTGGCCGGGCTCTGGCCGAAGCGTTCCATGCGCTCGGCAACCAGGTGATCATCACCGGCCGGCGCCAGTCGACGCTCGACGCGGTGACGGCCGCCAATCCCGGCATGAAAGGCATGGTGCTCGATCTTTCCGATGCCGAGGGCATCAAGGCATTTTCCGCCGCGCTGGCGGCCGCCTATCCGTCACTCAATGCCATCATCAACAATGCCGGCATCATGGTGCCGGAACATATCGGCGCGGGTTCGGACTATCTCTCGACCGCCGAGGACACGATCACCGCAAACCTGCTCGGCCCGATCCGGCTGACCGCGGCGCTGCTGCCGCAGCTCAGAACCCAGGAAGATGCGGCGATCCTCACCGTATCCTCCGGCCTCGCCTTCGTGCCGATGGCGCTGACGCCGACCTATTCGGCCACCAAGGCCGCCATCCATTCCTATTCGATGGCGATTCGCCAGCAGCTCAAGGATAGCGGGCCGCAGGTGATCGAGATCGTGCCGCCCTATGTTCAGACGACGCTGATGAGTGACCGTCAGGCGAGCGATCCCAACGCCATGCCGCTTGCCGATTTCATCTCGGAGGTCATGGACATCCTGGCGACGCAGCCGGACGTCAAGGAAGTCGTCGTCGAGCGCTGCAAGCCGCTGCGTTATGCGGCCGAGAACGGCAATTTCGACGCGATGTTCAACGGCATCAACTCGATGAGCCACTGACTACGGACGCGCGCTGGCGGGCTGATAGCTGACGAGACACGCGATCAGGCAGGAATGTATGTCAGCCTGATCACGTCCTCGCCGACGTGATCGGTGGAGACAAGGCGGAGCGGTGGCCGCGGGCCGGCGAAGAACGGCTTGCCGCGCCCCAGCACGACGGGGTGGAAATAGAGCCGATACTCATCGACAAGACCAAGGTCGGTCAGGCTTCGTGCGAGGTCCGGTCCGGATACTGAAATCTCTCCAGCGAGCCGAGCCTTCAGGTCACGGATCACCGCCTCGACGTCGTCCTCGACAAGGGTGGCGTTGGGGCCGACCGACTTCAACGAGCGCGACACGACCCATTTCGGCAGGCGCCGCCATGCCGCCGCGAACTCGCGGTGTTCAGCACTCCACTCGGGACGGTCCTCGTCCCAGTAGCGCATGGTCTCGTACATGCGGCGACCGTACACACTGCCCGTCAGGTCGCGCACGTGCTCTATCCAGTGGCGAAAGAGTTCGGGGCATGTCGACATTTCCATGTGGTCGACATAGCCGTCCAGGGACTGGTTCATTCCAAAGACAAGCTTCGCCATGCTGCAAAATCTCCACCGAGGGTATTCGGAATAACTTGAGGCGACATGACGCCACTTGAGGTCGGGGGCGAAACGCCCTTCTATCCACTAGCTGCCGTTCACGACGTCGTAGCGCATGAAGACGGTGCCGTTTGGGAAGGGCACCTCTTCGATGCGCGCGAGTTTCATCTTGTTGCGCGTCTGGAACATCGGCGTACCGTCACCGACCGCGACGGGCACGTAATAGATGCCGACCTCGTCGACCAGGCCGGCATCCAGATAGGCGGCGGCGAGTGTCGGGCCGGACACGAAAATGTCCCGTCCGGTTTGGATCTTCAGGTCGCGCATCGCCTCGGTATCGAGAGAGGGCAGGATTTTCGTACGCCGAGTCTTCGGCTCGGTCAGTGTCTCCGAGACGACGATCTTGTCGGTTTGTCGCCAGAGCTCGGCATATTCCGCCTCAAACGGCGTCCCGCCCTGGTAGGTCTCCCAGATCGCCATGGTTTCGTACATGCGCCGGCCGTAGACGGCGAGGCCACAGCGGCGCCCCTCCTCATTGGCATGGCCATGCACTGCCGCATCGATATGTCCCCAGTCGAAATCACCCGTGGCATCGTTGATATAGCCATCGAGCGAGATCATCATCTCGAACACAAGCTTTGCCATCGGTTCCTCCTCAGGCGACCGTGATCAGCGAAGCGGTCGATTCGTCCGGCATGTCGATCGGGATGTCGATCGGGATGTCGTGGCCGCAGGCACGCTCATGCACGGCCCATTTCGCACATCAGTTAATCAGGCCGCACGATTGGGGAAACCCTCACCCTTTGGGGCATGCCTTCGCGTCTTTTCAACGCCTCGCATGCACTTCAGAGTGAGGGCTTCCACCCGCCAAACAGACTGCTCTGCCTACTTCTTCGCGGAGGTCAGTGCGAAGAAGGCGCCCTGCGGATCGAGCGCCTGGACGATCCAGGAACCGCCGGGAACTTCCATCGGGCCGTGAACGACCTTGCCGCCGCCTGCCGTCAGCCGGGCGATTGCGGCGTCGATCGAGTCGACGATGAAATAGTAGCACCAGCAGGCCATCGGCACTTCCGCCGGCTTGGTCATCATGCCGCCGATCTGCCGGCCGTTATGGGAGAAGATGTGGTAGGTGCCCATCGGCCCCATGTCGAAATCATGGTCGAGCTTCCAGCCGAACATCTTGCCGTAGAAATCGACCGCTTCCTTGCCGTTGCCGGCATAAAGCTCGCGCCAGCCGACATTGCCGACGGCATCCGGGGCGAGTTCCTGCGGCGGATTTTCCATCGGCAGCGGCGTCATGATGCAGAGAACCGCACCATGCGGATCGGCGACGACCGCAAAACGGCCGATGCCCGGAATATCTTCCGGCTCACGCTGGACGCGGCCGCCATTGGCGACAAAGTCCTTGGCCATCTGGTCGACATCGTCGACCGCGACATAACCGGTCCAGTTCGGCGGGATCTTGCCTTCGAGTTCCGGCGGGAAGTTCATCATGCCGCCGATGCCGGGGCAATTGTCGCCTTCACCCATCTCGAACAGGTAATAGGCGGGCAGGTCGGGCATGCTCATCGCCTTGACCTTCCAGCCCACCACCGACGAATAGAAGTTTCCGCCGGCATCGGTGTCGGGCGTCATCAGCTCAACCCAGATGAATTTGCCATGGGTCTCGGATCGAGATCCGGTAACGGTCTGCAACATGGTCGTCTCCTCTACGAGTTACTGCGTCGACCGACGCGTTGAATTGGACACACGCAGGCTCAGCGCTTGCGGGCGTAGTTCGCCTCCATGAACTGCTTCCAGGAACCGTCCGGCTGTTTTGCGCTGGAATTGAAGGTGCGGTGATCGTCGTCCGTGAAGATGATCTGCTCGCGGTAATCGCCGATCTTGCCGGGCTCGGCGAAATCCGGGCCGGTCGTGTAGAGATTGAGCGTCGATCCGCCGTCCGATACTTCGCCCTCGTAGACCCACAGATGGTTCATCATCGTGCCGAGCCAGGTGCCGACATATTTGCCCTTGGCCGGATCGTAGCCGAGGGTGAGGATGGTGGTGGCGGGGCCACCGCCGCCGGGCATCTCGCCGCTGCCTTCGGCGACGAACCAGATGCCGTTCAGCGACCGGCAGACCTCGATCCATTTTTCATCGTGGCCCATGCTGGTGGACGTCACCTCCCAGAGGCCGACCATCCTTTCCAGAAAGCCGTGCTCGGTCTGAGGCTTGGGCATTTCCATCATGCTCATCGTCTTTTCCTCCTCTTTTCAGACGTCCAGAATGAACCCGTTCAATGGCAGCAGGATGAAGCCGCCTCTTCCGGTTTCTGTTCGTATTCGTCGTGACGCTTGACGAAATTCATCGTCGAATCCTCGTTGCGACCAAGCGGCGCCCGGTCGAGGATCATCAGCGTGCCGATCAGCTCTTCGCCGCCGCGGGCATAGGTGGAATAGGTATGAAATACCTCCCCCGCCTCGTTCCTGTAGAAGGCTGACAGGCCCGGCAGTTCGTCATGCGCCTCGGACGGCGGGACTTCGCGGAAGTTATAATACACCTTCTCCTTGGCGAGGTCCTCCCTCGTAAAGGAAACGTGATAGTCGAAGTTGAAATCACTGCCGAAGGACGAGACCCAGGGGAATTTCCAGCCCATGCGCTTTTTGTAGGCCTCGATCTTGTCGAGCGGCGCGCGAGCGACAGTAACGTAGGTGACGTCGTGATTGTTGAGATGCACCAGCGCGCCATCGACATGGTCCGACTGGAAAGAGCAGCCGGGGCAGCCGGCCTCCCAGTCCGGGCCGAGCATGAAATGGTAGACGAGCAACTGGCTGCGGCCGTCGAACAGTTCGGCGAGCGACTTTTTGCCCTTGGGGGTGTCGAAGACATAGTCCTTGTCGACCTTCACCCAGGGCATGGCCAGGCGTTCAGCGCGCACCTTGTCGCGCAGACGGGTCTCTTCCTTTTCCAGAGCCAGCAACTTGCGCCGGGCCTCCAGCCACTCCTCGCGGCTGACGACCGGGTTCTGGGGCGGGTTCTTCGATGCGGTGACATCCATGACAGGCCTCCTCCTATGCTTGACAGAATAGGTTGATATCAACATACTCTTCCCATGCTGTCAAACTCTCCGACCATTGACGTGATTCCCTTTTCGACCACGCTGCATGTGCGCGACACGTGCCTCTGCCTGCATGTGCAGCGGGCGGCGCGGGCGCTTGCCCGGCGTTTCGACAATGCGATGAAGCCGATCGGGCTCACCAATGGGCAGTTCTCGCTGATGATGTCGCTGAACCGGCCGCAGCCGGCGCCGATGGGCCAGGTCGCCACCCTGCTCGCCATGGACCGCACGACACTGACGGCGGCGCTCAAGGTGCTCGAACGGCGCGGCCTCGTCGAAACCACGGTCGACCCGAAGGACCGGCGCGGCAAGCTTTTGCGGCTGACGAACGACGGAATGACCATGCTGTCGGCCGCACTTCCGATCTGGATACGGGTGCATGCGGAGATCGACGCCGAGCTTGGCGAGGGCGGGCCTGAAGGGCTGCGGGCGACGCTGGGCACCATCAAATAAAAGAAAAGCCGGCACGACGGCCGGCTTTCCATCTCGAAATTGTCAGAACGATCAGGCGACCGAGACCGGCACTTCGGTCGAGGTGCGCATGGCGTGGCTATAGGGGCAGACGATGTGGGCCTTGGCGGCAAGGTCTTCGGCGACCGACTTTTCAACGCCCGGGATGCTGACCAGAAGCGAGACTTCGATGCCGAAACCGCCTCCGTCTTCGCGCGGGCCAATGCCGACGGTTGCCGTCACCTTGGCGTCGTCCGGGATCTTCACCTTTTCCTTGGCCGCGACAAACTTCAGCGCGCCGAGGAAGCAGGCGGAATAACCGGTGGCGAAGAGCTGTTCCGGGTTGGTGCCGCGGGCGCCGTCACCGCCGAGTTCCTTCGGAACGGTGAGCGTGACGTCGAGAACGCCGTCTTCCGAGGCGCCATGGCCGGCGCGGCCGCCGGTGGCGGAAGCCTTGGTGGTGTAGAGAATGGGCATGGTCTAACTCCCTTGGGTCTGTTCAGGTAAATCTTGTCCGCAATTCAATTGCGCACAATCTAATTACGCGCATTGCATTTTCCCGTCAAGCCTGCGAAAATGCGGGCCGGGAAAAAGATAGAGCACAGACACGTGAAGGCAGGACCGGCCATGCAGAAAAAAGCACGCGACCCGGACAATTTCGAAATCAAGCTCGATGCGCAACTGTGCTTTGCGATCTATGGCGCGGCGCATGCCTTCACGCGCACCTACAAGCCGCTGCTCGAACCCCTCGGACTCACCTATCCGCAATATCTGGTGATGATCACGCTGTGGGAAGAGGACGACCAGCCGGTGAAGGCGATTGGCGACCGGCTCGGGCTCGATTCCGGCACGCTCTCCCCTCTCCTCAAGCGCCTCGAACAATCCGGCCTCGTCGCCCGCAAACGCGATCGTGACGACGAGCGGCAGGTGCGGATCTCGCTGACGGCGAAAGGCGACGAACTTCGGCACCAGGCGACGGGCGTTGCAGAGGCGATCGGCAAGGCCGTCGGCTGCGGCCTCGAGGGAGCCGTGGCGCTGCGCGACGAACTGATCGCGCTGAAGCAGAGGCTGACAAAGGCGGGAGAGTGAGGAATCCCAATCCCCTTCAGCGCAAATCCGGGTTGCGCCGGGGATCACTAGCAAGTGCCTGTGACAGAAATTACTGCCAAACCACGATACGCGCCTTTTCCGGCACGCGGTCGTAGAGGTCGATGATATCCTGGTTCATCAGCCGCACGCAGCCCGACGAGACGGCCTTGCCGATCGAGTTCCATTCCGGCGAGCCGTGCAGGCGGTAGAGCGTGTCCTGGCCGTTCTTGAAGATGTAGAGCGCGCGGGCGCCGAGCGGGTTCAGAAGGCCGGGCGGCATGCCGCCGTTCTTGGCCGAATATTTGGTGAGTTCCGGCTGGCGGGCGACCATTTCGTCCGGCGGCGTCCATTTCGGCCATCTCTGCCGCCACTGGATGACGCCCTCGCCTTCCCAGGCAAACCCCTCGCGGCCGATGCCGACGCCGTAGCGCATCGCGGTGCCGCCGGGTTCGACGAGGTAGAGGAAACGCGAGGCCGTATCGACCACCACCGTGCCCGGACGCTCTCCGGTCGGATCGACGACCTGCTGGCGATAATAGCGCGGATTGATCTGTCGGTAGGGGATCGCCGGGATGACGAAACCGCCATCGACCACGGAGCCGTACATCATATCCAGCTCCGACGAAGGCCCTTCGATGGGCTCCGGGCGGAAAGCGACGGTCGTCACGATCGGACGCGGCGCGGATGAAGCGCAGCCGGCAAGCGTGGAGGCCGTGCCCACACCGAGGAGAGACAAGAAACTCCGGCGGGAAAAGGAAGGGTTCGGGATCATCTGAGACAGGACCGCTCGATAGGGAACGCAGGGAACAGCAAAATCGCACTTTAACGGCAGGGCGGCCGAAAGGTTCCGACTCGCTCCTCAAGCAGGAAGATAGGGCGGCGGTTCTTAACCAACCATTCACGACGCCTACACGGCGGTTCAAACCGATGGGATGAAACGAAAAAAGAGCGGCATCGCCGCCCTTTCCATGGATTGCCGGGCGATTGCCAGGCGTATTCCGGTGGTCAGAGGACCACGATCGAGGTGCCTTCGGGCACCCGGTCGAAGAGGTCGATGACATCCTGGTTGAGCATGCGCACGCAACCGGACGAGGTCTGCTTACCGACGGACTGCCAGTCCGGCGTGCCGTGCACCCGGTAGAGCGTGTCCTTGCCATCCTTGAAGATATAGAGCGCGCGGGCGCCGAGCGGATTGTTGAGGCCGGGGTTGGCACCGCCCTCGGCGGCCGCGAACTTGCGCAGTTCCGGCTGGCGGGCGACCATCTCGTCCGGCGGGGTCCAGCGCGGCCATTCCGCCTTGCGCTGGATGACGCCGCGGCCCTGCCAGGAGAAACCGGCCTTGCCGAGGCCGACGCCATAGCGGATCGCCTTGCCGCCCGGCTGGACGAAATAGAGGAAGCGTTCCCGGGTATCGACGACGATCGTACCCGGCGCTTCATTGGTGCGGTAATCGACATCCTGGCGCAGATAACGGGCATCGATTCGCGAATAGGGAATGGCCGGAAGCGTGTGGCCGTCGTCGCGGATCACGCCGTACATGGACCGGTGGACCGGATTGGAAACCGGCAGCCCATAGGTCTGGTGGAAAGTCGACGGATAGAGCTGACGCTTGTGCGGAATGGCGCCCGGCATCGGAGGCGGCTGGTTCGACGGCGGATCGGCATAGGGCGCGACGTTGAAGACCGGCGACGTCTCCTGGACGAAGACGTCCGGGTTCATGCGGCTGGTATCGGTGACCAAAGGGATCTGGCAGCCGGTCAGCGCCGCGGTCGCGGCAAGCGTGAAGGAAAGCCCGAGGTTTCGGCGGAAAGGTCGAAAAGAGAATGGCATGGGAACCCGCTTCCGGCAGATGACGTCTACCCCGACAATGGCAGATGCGGCTGGCGCGAGGCTGGTGGAACGGGGCGCCCAGATGGCACATCGTCAGATGCGGCGCGACTTACTCGTTAACTTCCGGGTGTCCGGAATGAAGAGCCGCCGAGCCGCCCCACGGATCGCGTGAATGTGGCTAACCGGCCTTGCACTCTGCCCCATGCCCGTGCGCGGGCAGCATCGCAAACCGCGCCTCGAAATCGCGGGCAATATCGGCAAGCGTCACATCGCCCAAACGCTCGAGCAGGAGTTTTTCGGCCGCGACAAAGGCATCCGTGAGCGCGGCATTGACGGCCTGTTCCACAAGGCATTGCGGCGTGTCGCAGGCAGGTCCGACCGCGAATACGGGCGGCCTGCCGATTGCGTGGTAGATGTCGAGCAGCGTCATCTCTCCCAGCGGTCGGGCAAGTTTCCAGCCGCCGCCGTGCCCCTTTTCGGACGTGACATATCCCGCGTCCCGAAGCCCCGCCATCGTGCGGCGGATGACGACGGGATTGACGTCCAGCATCGCTGCAATCCTCTCGGACGTCGCTGCGCCTTCATGCCGATCCATGTGGATCAACACGTGCAGCATGCGCGACAGCCGGCTGTCATGTCTCATCGATCGGCACTCCAGTTTCCCTCTCGTTTGCTGACCCTAGCACAAGTTCATATTACGCAACAATACAAGTTACAAAAGCGTTGACTGCGCCCTGTCACGCAACTTATGTTGTTTCGAGATAGCCAAGGAGTATCAGCATGTCCTACGATTGCATCATCATCGGCGGGAGCTACGCCGGTCTTTCGGCCGGCCTGCAGCTCGCCCGCGCCCGCCGCCGCGTTCTGGTGATCGACGACGGCCGCCGCAGGAACCGTTTTGCCGAGACTTCCCATGGGTTCCTCACCCGCGACGGGGAAAGGCCCGAGACAATTGCCGGTGAGGCTCGTTCGCAGCTGATGGCCTATCCGACCGTCGAATGGCTCGACGCACGGGCCGACGATGCCCGGAAAAGCGAAACCGGATTCTCGGTGACAGCAGGCGGCAAGGAGCTTGCGGCGAAACGGCTGGTGCTCGCCATGGGCGTCAAGGATCACCTGCCTGAGATCCCCGGCCTGATCGACCGGTGGGGCAAGAGCGTCTTTCATTGCCCCTATTGCCACGGTTACGAATTGAACCGCGGGCGGATAGGCGTGATCGGTGTCTCCGCGATGTCGATGCACCACGCGCTGATGCTACCCGACTGGGGGCCTACGACCCTGCTGCTCAACGATGCGTTCCGACCTGACGTGGAACAGGCCGGCCAGCTGGCAGCGCGCGGCGTCACCATCGAAGAAACGTCGATCTCGTCGATCGGCGGCCATGCCGAAATCCTGCTGCAGGATGGCCGGGCCTTGAGTTTTGCCGGACTTTTCGCCCTGTCGCAAACGGAATTGGCAAGCCCCCTCGCCGAACAGCTCGGCTGCGCCCTGGAGGATGGACCGGTTGGCCAGTTCATCCACACCGACATGACCCAGCAGACCAGCATTGCCGGCGTTTTCGCCTGCGGCGATGCAGCCCGCGCTGCGGGCTCGGTGGCCATTGCCGTCGGCGACGGCGCCATGGCAGGCGCTGCGACGCACCGATCGCTGATGTTCGGGCATTTCTGACGACGCGTAGCGGGCTCGGTTCGGCCCTAACCCGTGACCTGGTTGAAGAAGCGGATGCTTTCGGCGACCGCGCCGGGGACGACGCCGTTGTGGTTGCCGGGCAGTAGCTTTGCCTCGATCAAGACGCCGGCCGATTTTGCCCGGTCCATCAGCAACTGATGGTCGGCGTCGAAGGGCCTTTCCTCGGTGCCGCGCAGCAGGAGCGTCGGGCATTTGAGGCTGTGGCCGAAGCAGACCGAGGAGCGCATGATGAACTCCTTCTGGTCGCTCTCGTCGAAACGGACCTCGCGCTCGAACCGGCCGAAATAACGCCAGGAATTGACGCCCGCCGAGATCGGCGCCGAGGCGCGGAACTTTCGCGTCATCGAGGCGAGCAGCGCCAGCGTGCCGCCGTTCGAATGGCCGGCGAGGAAGAAACGGTTCTTGTCGATGCCCGGCAGTTCCTCCAGGTAGCTGGCCGCGGCCAGCGCATCCGAAGTCTCGTCGTAGAAGCCCGAATAATTGCCGGCCTGGCCGTTCTCGCCGCGGAACGAGGGCAGCATGACGACATAGCCCGCCTCCCAATAGGCCTTCATCAGTTCCCAGTGACCGTCCCCAGTGGCGTTGCCGCCGTGCAGGAAGAGAACCGCGGGTTTCAGCTTGGTGGAGGGCTCATAAGGCGAGACCCAGGCGATCAGTTCGATCGAGCCGTTCGGGCCGCCGCGATACATCACCTTCCTGGCGCCTGCGGGCGTGCCAAGCGGGGGAGACTGTTCCGGCGACGGGCCCTTCCTCAAGAGATTGGTATGGAACCGCTTGCGGGCTTCGCCATAGTCTTCCTTCTCGAGCGGCGGAACGTCGGGAACGGGAAACTCCGCGCTGGCCACGGCCGGCAGCAGGGCTGCGACCGCGAGGCCGGCGGACCCCGCCAGAAGCATGCGGCGGGTGACGCCATCGTGTCGCGAGGGGAATTTCGAAGCAAAGATGCGGTCTGATGCCATGTCTTTCGATGCCATGTCTGCGGAATCCATTCGTCCGTTGCGCGCGATTCCGATTTCAGCACTCGTGAAAGGCGCTGTCCATTCAACGATTCGGGAACAGCAACGGGTTTCAGCCGGTCTTGGCATCCAGCATCGCGGTCAGGGTCGACAGCCGGTCGGCATCGCGCGGCAGCTTGTCATAACGAAGCCGGGCGATACGCGGGAAACGCATGGCGACGCCGGACTTGTGGCGGGTCGAGCGGTTGATGCCCTCGAAGGCGACTTCCAGCACGAAACCGAAATCCCGCTCCGCCCGCACCGCCCGGACCGGCCCGAAGCGATCGACCGTGTTGTCGCGCACGAACTTGTCGAGCACTTCCAGCTCCGCATCGGTAAAGCCGAAATAGGCTTTTCCGACCGGCACGAGTTCCTCGCCGTCGGGCGTCTCGGCCCAGACGCCGAAGGTGAAGTCGGAATAATAGCTCGAGCGCTTGCCATGGCCGCGCTGGGCATAAAGCATCACCGCGTCGATATTGTAGGGATCGCGTTTCCACTTGAACCACGGCCCCTTCAGGCGGCCGGCCTGGTAGGGGCTGTCCTTGCGCTTGATCATTACCCCTTCGATGACCGGATCGGGCGGGGAGATGCGGATGCGGTCGAGTTCGTCCCAGGTGGCGAAGGGCACAAGCTGCGACAGGTCAAAACGGTCGTGCGGCGCCCGCTCGATGACGTCACCGAGCCGCCTGCGGCGCTCGAAGAAGGTTTCGGCGCGGATATCGAGATCGCTTTCGAACAGCAGGTCGTAGGCGCGCACGAAGGCCGGATATTCGTCCAGCATCTTGCCCGTCACCGTCTTGCGGTTCAGCCGCTGCTGCAGGTCGGAGAATGTACGGGTCGGGTTGTTGGAGCGGGCGGTGCCGCCGACCAGCAGTTCGCCGTCGATGACGCCTTCGAAATTGATCGACCCGACGACATCCGGAAAAGCGCCGGTGATGTCGTCGCCGGAGCGGGAATAAAGCTTTTTCGTGCCACCATAGCTCGACATCTGGACGCGAATGCCATCCCATTTCCATTCGGCGGCGTAATCGGCGGGATCGAGCTTTTCGAGATCGCCCGGCTCGACCGGATTGGCGAGCATGACCGAATGGAAGATCGCCGGCGTTGCGAGAACCGGCTTGTCGGCCCTGCCCTCAAGCCAGGCGAAGAGCGGTTCGTAGGGCGGGGTCAGCCCGTGCCAGAGGGTTTCGATCTCGGTGACATCTTTTCCACTCATGTCCGACAAAGCCTGCTTGGCGAGACGGGCGGAAACGCCGATGCGCAAAGCACCGGTCACGAGTTTCAGGAAGGCGAAACGGCTCGAGGTGTCGAGCTTGTCGAGCAAATCGCGGACGGCGGAGCGCACTTCGGTGCGGCCGAGGGAGTTCATTTTCGTGACCACTTCGCTCAGGCGCGGCTGGTGGTCGTCATCGATCACATCCTTGGCGCCGCCATCCCAGACCAGCGATATGGTTTCGGCGAGATCGCCGATATAGTCATAGGAATAGCGAAACAGGACCTCGTCCATGCGTTCCAGAACGAGGTCGCGCAGCATGGCCGGCTTGACGCTCTTCAGGTCGAGCCCGCCGGCGAGTGCGGCAAGGCCGTAGCCGCGGTCTGGATCGGGGGTATCGCGAAAATAGTCGGCGAGAAGGGTTAGCTTGCCGTTGCGCGACGGGGTGAGGACGAGGCGGTCGAGGAGGGTGGCGAAGGCTTTCATGGGAGCCACCTCTTTGAGAACGCGGCGTGTAGCTTACCCCCCTCTGCCCTGCCGGGCATCTCCCCCTCAAGGGGGGAGATCTGCAAGACGCACGGGCTCGCCTCCAAAACCAACACCTGAGGATGGCGAGACGTTGCCGCGAGTCGATCTCCCCCCTTGAGGGGGAGATGGCCGGCAGGCCAGAGGGGGGTGGCTACGGAGCGCTGAACGAAGACCATCCCCATTCAATCCCCCTCATCCTCATAGCCCACCAGATGCAGCGGCCGGGCGGGGATGTTCTTCAGCTCGCACCATCGCACCAGAGCCTCCTCGCGGCCGTGGGTGACCCAGACCTCGCTCGGGCCGATCTCCTCGATGGTCGAGAGAAGTTCCGGCCAGTCGCAATGGTCGGAGATGACGAGCGGCAGTTCGACGCCGCCCTGCTTGGCGCGCTGGCGAACCATCATCCAGCCCGACGCAAAGGCGATCAGGGGTTCGTTGAAGCGGCGTGCCCAGCGATCCTGGAAGGCCGAGGGCGGGCCGACGATGACGGCGCCCTTGAAGGCGTCGGGACTGCTCTTCTCGATGGTCGCGGGTCTTATATCGCCGAGATCTATGCCCTGGGCGGCGTAATAGTCGCAGAGTTTCGCCAATGCGCCGTGGATGTAGATCGGTTCGTGATAACCGCAATCGCGGATCAGCCGGATGACGCGCTGCGCCTTGCCGAGCGCATAGGCGCCGACGAGGTGGCTGCGTTCCGGAAACTGCTTCAGCGAGGTGAGCAGCTTATCGATCTCTTGCCTCGGATCCGGGTGATGGAAGACCGGCAGGCCGAAGGTGGCCTCGGTGATGAAGACGTCGCAGGCGACCGGCTCGAAGGGAGCGCAGGTGGGATCGACGCCACGCTTGTAATCGCCCGAAACGACGATCCGCAGCCCATCCTTTTCGATGGCGACCTGGGCCGATCCGAGCACGTGGCCGGCGGGGTGGAAGCTCAGCCGCACGCCTTCGACATCGATCTCTTCGCCGAAAGCGGCTGCCTGTTCCTCGCCGCAGAAATCCTCGCCATAACGCAGCCGCATGATGTCGAGCGTCTGGCGGGTCGCCAGAACCTTGGCGTGGCCGACGCGAGCGTGGTCCGAATGGCCGTGGGTGATCAGCGCCCGCTCGACGGGACGGACCGGATCGACATGGAAGCCGCCGATGGGGCAGAACAGCCCGGCCGGGGTGGGATGAAGCAGCGCCTCTGGTTTCATGCCCTTGAAGATAGGGCAAAAACGACGTTGCGCCAGATTACTCCGAGACGGCCACCGGCTTCTTTTCGGCCACGACCGCAGATGGCAGGCGAACCGGCTTCAGCATAAAGGCGGCGATGAGGCCGACGGCAGCGATGGCACTGCCGGCCATGAACACGGGGGTGAAAGCCTCGGTATAAAGCGTGTGGACCGCGATGCGTGACGGCTCGGGCAATGCCAGCATCATCAGGGGCGTCAGCGAGCCGATATCCTCGACGCCCGGAATGCTGGTGCCGACGCCCCTGATGCCGGCCGCGACGATCGCGCCATAGACCGAGATGGCGATCGAGGCGCCGGCCATGCGCATCAGCGTCACGGCACCGGTCGCCGCGCCCACATCCTCGCGGGGGGCGGAATTCTGTACGCCGATGATCGGCGCCTGCTGGCCGAAGCCGATCGCCAGACCCTGCATCAGCATGAAGCCGAGGATGATATAGATCGGGGTTGCGACCGGAAGCTGCGAGAAGATGAACAGCGCGACGATATTCAGCGACAGCCCCAGCAGCGTAAATGGCTTGTAGCGGCCGGTGATCGAGATCAGCCGGCCCGTCGATAGCGAGCCGATGACGATGCCGAGCGTCGTGGCGACGAAGCAGAAGCTCGCGGTTGTGGGCGAGAGGCCTGTCGTCGTCTGCAGGAAGAGCGCGAAATAGTTCGCCATGCCGATCGCCACCGCGCCGGTGCAGAAGGAGACGATCAGAAACAGCGAAAAGGTCGAGTCGCGGAAGAGTTTCAGCGGCACGATCGGCTCGGGCACGCGGCCTTCGACAAACACCCAGAGAGCGGCGCAGAGTGCGCCGATCGCCACGACCAGCATCGACTGCCAGGCGACCAGCGAGCCGAACAGCGTGACGCTGTCGGCCCAGACGACGATGCTCGCGACGGTTCCGGCCAGGAGGACGGCGCCGAGATAATCGATCTTCGGCTTGCGGATCGGGCGGCGATAGGGAAGCAGAAGCGAAATTCCGGTCACGGCGATGATGCCGATCGGCAGGTTGATGAGGAAGATCGACCGCCAGCCGAACAGCTCGCTCATCGTGCCGCCGAGCAGCGGGCCGAGGCTGCCGGAGGCCATGATCACCAGGCTCGAATAGCTCTGGTATTTCGCCCGCTCGCGCGGCTCGAACAGGTCGGCATTGATGGAAAAGATCGACACCATGATGCCGCCGCCGCCGAGCCCCTGGAGGACGCGCGAGGCGATCAGCGAATCCATCGACCAGGCAAGCCCGCAGGTCAGCGAGCCGATGGTGAAGATGACGATCGCCGCCAGCATCACGTACTTGCGGCCGAACAGATCACCGAGCTTGCCGTAGATCGGCATCGAGGCGCTGCTGGCAAGAAGATAGGCTGAGCCGACCCAGCCGAAACGCTCCAGTTCGCCGAACTCGCCGATAATCGTCGGCAGCGCGGTCGAGACGATCTGGTTGTCCAGCGTCGCCATGAACAGCGCTGTCAGCAAAAAGCAGAAGATCACCAACCGCTGGCGGTGGTTGGCGACGAGCGGCACATGGGCCGGGCGGGTCATATCCATGAGATCAATCCAAAGTGTCGGAATTTTATGTGCCTTCAGCATATAATTGTCAACGACACTTTGATGCACGACGCAAAGAATGGTTGGAAAGCCTTGTCCGCTTTGATATGTTCATCGCATGACAGCGAAGAGCCTTTTGAACCAGAACACTGCCGTTGCCTCCCCTTCCCCCGAGGATGTGGCCCGCGTGAGCGAGATGCTCGGGCGGATGCGGATTCTGATCGGCCGGCGGATCATCGGCCGCACGGCGATCGCCAATATCGCGCCGGGCCTCGAAATTTCGCATCTCGACGTGCTGGACGTGATGCGCCGCATCGAGGGTGAGGTGACGGTCGGCGCGATCGCCGAGGCGATGCGCATCGATCCCTCGCGCGGCAGCCGGCTGGTGGCCGATCTCGTCGCCCGCGGCATCCTGCGCCGCGACGCTTCGCAGGCGGACGGCCGCCGCTCCTTGGTGGTGCGGACCGAATCCGGCGACAGCCTGCTGGCTGAGATCCGCTCCGTCAAACGCTCGCTGCTGGCCCGCGTCCTGGAGGACTGGCCGGAAGACGAACTTCACGCATTCTCGCTGCTGTTCGAAAAATTCGTGTCGAGCTACGAAGAGGTCTTCGTGACGCCGGAAAAATTGCCGGAAGGCGAGCTCTCCGAAGCGCCCCGGCCAATGCCATAGATTGCGCATAAATTGCCATTCCCGTATTCTTGACGGAGATTATCCGGAGGCAGGCACATGAATGTTTCGATCGGTCCCCGCTGGGAAAAGTTCATCGAGGAAGCCGTGCAGGACGGCCGCTACGGCTCGGCCAGCGAGGTCGTGCGCGAAGGGTTGCGGCTGGTGGAGGAGCGCGAGGCGAAGCTCTCGGCGCTGAGGGAGACCATTCAAAGCTCAATTGCGGCTGGTGGAAGCCATACCGATGAAGAGGTTGAGGCCTTTCTTGACGCAGAGGCCGAAAAGCTTGCCAAGGAAGGCTTTTAATTGCCCCAGCTTCGCTATCTCAGCAGCGCCCGCTCAGATCTTGCACAGATCCAAGCCTATATTACGCGAGAAAGCGGCAATCCAGCCACCGGACGAGGCTTTGCTAGGCAACTACGGCTGAAATGCATAAGCCTTGCCGGCCTTCCAGGTAAAATGGGCCGTGCTCGCGACGAGCTTGAGACCGCCATTCGAAGCACAGCTTTTCGTGGTTATATAGTCTTTTTTCGCTACGTCGGCGACGAATTCCAAGTCGTCAACATCCTCGAAGGCCATCGGGATGCGGAGAAGCATTTCGGCATGGATGCCGACACGGAGGACGAGGGTTAAATCCCCTCGCCTGCCGAAACGCGCAGGCGGTCGCGGCCCAAGTCCTTGGCTTCGTACATGGCGCGGTCGGCACGGGCGAGCAATTCCTCGGGCGTATTTCCGTCCTGCGGGAAGAAGGCGACGCCCATGCTGCAGGTGGCGGTGACGCTCTTGTCGTCGATGACGATGGGCTTCGAGATCGCGGTTCGCAATTCCTGAAGCCGGCGTACCACGCCAAGTTCGTCCTGGCTGACATTGCTGAAGACGATCGCGAACTCGTCGCCGCCGAGGCGAACGAGAAGATCGGTCACGCGGACGCAATTGACCATGCGCCACGACAGCGTTTTCAACACCTCGTCGCCGGCCGCGTGCCCCAGCGTATCGTTGATCTGCTTGAAATTGTCGAGGTCGAGATAGGCGACCGTGACCTTGCGGTTCTCGCGGCGGGCCTCGTGCAGGGCACGGCTGAACTGCGCCCAGAACAGCGTCCGGTTCGGCAGGCCGGTCAGCGGATCGTGATGCGCCATGTGCTGGATGCGCTCTTCCGAGCGGGTGCGCTCGATGGCGATGCCGGCAATATCGGTCGCCATCGCGGTCAACTCAAGCTCGAGCTCGGTCGGTTCGCGCGGTGCACCGGAATATAGAGCGAACGTGCCCAGCACCAGCCCGTCGGCGCCCATGATCGGCGTCGACCAACAGGAGCGAAAGCCGAACCTCAGCGCCAGCTCGCGATAATTTTCCCACAGCGGGTCGGCCAGCACGTCCTTGACGAAGACGGGCTCGCGCCGCCAGGCAGCCGTGCCGCAGGAGCCGACCTTCGGGCCGATCTCGATGCCATCGATCAGTTTCACATAGGCTGGCGGAAGACGGGTCGCCGCGCCGTGGCGCAGCCGGTCCGAACCTTCTTCGAGAAACAGGACCGACGCCGTCATGTCGTCCAGCTCATCCTCCACCGTTTTGACAAGCGCATCCAGAACCGCCGAGAGAGGCTGGCCGCGGGCGATCATCTCAAGAAGACGCGCATGGCCATGCCGGCGGTCGTCCTGGCGCTTGCGTTCGGTGATGTCGCGCGAAATGCCGACCAGGCCGACGACCTGCCCGTGACTGTCGCGCAACGGCATTTTCGAGGTGGCGAGCCAGAGCACGCGGCCATCGCCGAGCTTGACGCGTTCCTCGCGACCGTCGATCGCCACGCCGGTCGACATGATCTCCTGTTCGACGAGAAACAATTCGCGCGCGGTTTCATGATCGAGAATGTCGAAATCCGTCTGGCCGATCAGGTCAAAGCCTTTATGCAGCTTGCTGCTGCGGCCGGCTGCGGCATTGGCAAAGACGAAGCGGCCGAGACGGTCCTTTACATAAATGAAGTCCGGGAGCTGATCGAGAAGGGTACGGGTTTCGAGCTCTCGCGTGACCAGCGCAATGTCGAGATCGATATCGCTGTCGGCGGAAACGCGCAGGAGGCGGCTGCAGAGCTCGTCAAGCGGATCGGCGGCAAACGTCAAGGGCATGCTATGCGACATGGGTCCCGCCATCCGAGTGCCTCCTCTTCATTTTCAATAGAAAAATATGCGGGAACCCGCCGCCCGATTACCGTATAGAATGGCGGAGAATTCCTTATCGTTGCTTAAAATCATCGTGAAATTGCCATGATTGAAGCTTGGGAAGAAGCCTTTTTTACTCAGTCATCCAAAACTTTTAGCGTAATAACAATATAAAGGACCGGCATGGAAAATGTTTTATTGACGCCAGGGGGAAGCGCTGGATGATTTCGAGACGGGCGGCGTTGACGATGATCGCGGGCGCGGCGGCTGCCGGGACCGTTCCTGGCCGTGTTCTTTCGGCCCCGCAAGGCTTTTCGACGATCGACCTGCGCGGCTCGATCGATGCCGGCGCGCACGGCGTCACGCCCGATGGAGGCGACAAGCAGAGCCGCAAGCTCGGCGAGGTCATCGCCAAGGCGGCACGCCAGAACATGCCGGTCTTCCTGCCGCCCGGAAACTATCCGGTGTCCAATCTCGACCTGCCGGATGGCACCCGCATCACCGGCGTGCCTGGCGCTTCGCGGCTCATCTATTCGGGCGACGGGCGGATGCTGAGGGCCGACGGCGCGCGCCGCATCGAACTTTCCAACCTCGTCATCGACGGCGCCAACCGACGGCTCGACGACCAGAGCCCGGCGCTCGTCCACATGCGCGGCATCAGTGAGATCGTCATCGACAATTGCGAGATCATCGGCGCGCGCAAGACCGCCGTGCAGTTCGAACGCTGCGGCGGACGGATCGAGCGGAGCCGGATTTCGGGCGTCGCCGAATATGGTCTATATGCCGTTGAAAGCACGGGCCTTTCTGTCACCGGCAACACGGTCTTCGATTGCGGCAATGGCGGCATCCTCATCCACCGCTGGACCAAGGGCGCCGACGGCACGATCGTTTCCGGCAACCGCATCTCCAGGATCGGCGCCACCAACGGCGGCACCGGCCAGTTCGGCAATGCGATCAACCTGTTCCGGGCCGACAATGTCATGGTCACCGGCAACCAGATCTCGCAGTCGGCCTTTTCGGCGATCCGCGCCAACAGCGCCTCGAACGCCCAGATCGCCAACAACACCTGCCTTGCTTCCGGCGAGACGGCGATCTACGCGGAATTCGCCTTCGAGGGCGCGATGGTCTCGGGCAATATCATCGACGGTGCGGCCAACGGCATTTCGGTCGTCAATTTCAACGAGGGTGGCCGGCTTGCGACCGTCGCCAACAATATCGTCCGCAACCTGACGCCGACCGGCCCCTATGTGCTCGACGGAGCGATCTTCGGCGTCGGCATCAGCGTGGAAGCAGATACGGCGGTGACGGGCAATGTCATCGAGAATGTGCCGCTCTGGGGCATGGCGCTCGGTTTCGGGCCATATCTGCGCAACGTCCTCGTCAGCAACAACATCGTTCGGCAAGCGAAGGTCGGCTGTGCGGTGACGGTGGTGGAAGGCGCCGGCGGAGCGCTGATTTCCGGCAACCTGTTCGAGGCGATGAAGGACGGCGCGGTGATCGGCTACCGCTGGAAGACGCCTTCCACCGCCGAACTCGGCCGGGGCGACGGGCAGGCCCAGGGGTTCAAGCATCTGACGATCGAGAACAACCGGATCGTTTAATCGAGATCACTGGAATCGTCCAAATCGATATTGCGGCCCCGATGGAAAATGCGCGCTATGAAGACGACATCTTCCTCCACGAAAAAGGCGATCGTCGCCTTGTAGCGATATCCAACGAGGCGAATGCCGGGTCTAATGTCGTCGCGCAACATCCCACGCTTGGGAAAGGTCGAAAAACCAAGGCAATAGCTTTGTATCTTACCGACATAGGCACGGGCCTGTTCCACACCCATTTCGGGAGACAGATAGATGAGAAGATCTTCAAGATCGTCGCTGGCCCTGCGTCCAAAAACGACCTTGTGGCTCATGCCTTGTTCTGCTTTTCCAGAAGCGAGGCCATCCTGGCATCAAGGCGCGCGCTGACCTCTTCGGCCGAAAGCGCGCGCTCAGGATTTGCCTTGAGTTCATCGTAGGCCGGAGCCACCTCCTCCACCAGCCACTTCTCGATCGCCGCATCGCGGGCGAGCAGCGTGCGCAGGCCGTCGCGGATGACTTCGCTTTCGGTGGCATATTCGCCGGAGGCGACCTTGGCCTTGACCATCTGCGCCATTTCGAGCGGCAGGGTGATGCTGAGCGACTGGGTGGTGCGCATGGCGGGCTCCTTTCCAAGAAATCGGACACGATTAAATCCTATCGAAAACTTTCATCATCGTCCAACGCGTATTGGTCTTCCGTTTTGCGCGGCCTGCCCGTAGCTTGCGCTCGCATTTTCTGGAGGGACTTTAATGCTGAAAATCTATGGTGTTTACCGCTCGCGTGCCACGCGCCCGCTCTGGCTCGTCGAGGAACTGGGTATTCCTTTCGAACATATTCCGATCATCCAGGGTTATCGCCTGCCCGAGCCGATGGCACCGGGCGCACCGATCAATACGCTGTCGCCGGAATTCTTGAGCGTCAATCCGATGGGTTCCGTGCCCTCGATGGACGACGACGGTTTCGTGCTGCACGAGTCGCTGGCGATCACGCTCTATCTCGCCCGCAAATACGGCGGCGAGCTCGGGCCGAAGGATATTGCCGAGGAAGGCCAGATGGTGCAGTGGTCGCTGTTCGGCGCCACCAGCGTCGAGACCCCGGCACTGAAGATCTCCGCCACGATCGCCGGCGGCCGCGCCGAAACCGAAGAAGGCAAGGCTGACATCGAAGTCGCGGCCCGCACCCTGAAGCGGCCGTTCGACGTGCTCGAAAAGCACCTTTCCAAGAACAGCCACATGGTCGGCGGTCGCTTTACCGTGGCGGATATCAATGTTGCGGAAGTCGTACGGTATGCGCAAGGGTATGCGCCGCTGTTCGACAGCCGTCCGGCCTTGAAGGCCTGGATCGAGGCCGCCCAGGCTCGCCCGGGCTTCAAGGCGATGTGGGACAAGCGGACCGCCGAACCGGCGTAATGCCTTAAACCCGGTTTTCCGTGAGTGGCGGCAGCTCCGTCTTCAGCCAATCGCGGAAAGCCCTTACCTTCGCCGGCAACCGTGCGCCGGCGCGGGTGACGAGATAATGCCCCATGCCGGTATGCGCCCGGATCGAGAACGGCTCGACCAGCCGCCCCTGTTCCAGCGCGTAGGTGGCGAGCGTATGCCAGGCGAGCATCACCCCCTGCCCCGCGATCGTCGCATCGAGGCAGAGCGAGGCGTCGTTGAACACATGGCGCGTCGCCATGCCGGCACCGGACAGACCCGCCTCGTTCAGCCAGATCTCCCAGGAGAACATCGAGGGACCGTCGATGATCGCCGGCAGTTTCAGGATGTCCTTCGGCTCCTTCAGTTTTTCTGCAAGCGCCGGGGAGCAGACCGGGAACACCGTCTGTTCGATGAGCAGTTCGGCGTCGACGCCCGGCCACGTGCCCGGCCCGACCCGAATGCCGAGATCGATATCGTCGACGCCGAGATCGGCGAGCCTGGTCGTCGCATCCATGCGCAGCCGGATTTCCGGGTGCAGGCTTGAGAACCGGTCGAGTCGGTGGACCAGGAACCGCGCCGCAAAGACCGGTGCGACGGAGATGGTCAGCAGCGCATCGTCCTGGCGCCTGCCGATCGCAACCGCTTCGGAGAGCGTGTGAAAACCTTCGGTCAATCGCGCCAGCATCGGCCGTGCGGCATCGACCGGCTTCATGCCCTTCGGCAGCCGTTGAAAGACCGGCTGGCCGAGCTGTGCTTCGGCCTTGATGACCTGCTGGCTGACGGCACCGACCGACACGCCGAGTTCGTCCGCCGCCGCCTGCAATGAACCGAGGCGGCCGACCGCTTCCAGTGCCCGCAAGCCGTTGAGATGCACGAGGTTGAGATTGCTCATATAGATTTTCTATAGTCAGTCACTCAAGAACTCAATTGAAAAAGGACGCTGGTGAGCCGATATTGCCTCTGCAAATGATAACAAATTTGCGAGGTGACCGGTCATGGGACCGCTGAAGATTTTCTTGAACCTGAAAGCCTGGTTGGAAACGACCGAAACATTGGTGGACCTGCAGTCGAACGACCCGTTCCGCCATCCCGACATTCGCTCGATGGACCTGCGGCAGCTCGCCGACCTACCCTTCCCGCGCCCGCTTCACACTGACACGAATCGCAACAACGCGCCTCTCGCGAAATGCGCCTGACGGCCCTATGATCCGTGTCCCGAAAGGGCGGATCGGATGTCTGACGTGAATTCCATATTCGAGCGGCTTAAGCTGCTCGCGGTACAGGCAGGGTTGCCGGAAGTCGAGCAATCGACCCACTACGGGACACCGGCATTGAAGGTGGGCGGCAAGGCCTTCGTCTCGGTCAAGAATGACGAGACCATCGTGCTCGCCGTTCCGATCGACGAGAAGGAACGGCTGATCGAAATGGCGCCGGACATCTATTTTCAGACCGACCATTACCGCGGCTGGCCATCGCTGCCGGTGCGGATCGACGAGATTAGCGACGACGAGCTGAAAATGCGGCTGGTGGCGGCATGGCGCTTTCGAGCGCCGAAGAAGCTTGCCGCCACCTACCAAGGTTAAGGGCCAGGGTTAGGCAGCGGTCGCGGCAGCTTGTTCGGCTATGGCGCGCTGTACCGCCGGGCGCTGCTTCATCCGCTCGTAATGCGCATTGACCTTCGGGAAGTCCGCACGGTCGAGTTTCATGTTGGCGAGCCAATCGGTCATCAGGTAGAGATAAGCGTCGGCCACCGAATAGGTCTCACCCAGCACGTAAGGGCCTTCCAGGAAGGAATCCTCGATCAGCTGGAAACTGTCGTGGAAGACCTTTGGCGCCTTGGCGATCATGTCGTCGAAGGAGGACTGGTTGTCCGCCCAGCGGTAACCGCGGCGCCAATGGGCATAGGCGACGTGCACCGTGGAGGCGATATAGGCGTTGAAGGCCTGCATCTTGCCGAACAGGAACGGATCGTCGAGCGGTGCCAGCTTCGCCTCGGGCGCGGCCTGGGCGATGAAGGCGAGGATCGCGACGGACTCGGTGATGACGCCCCTGTCCGTTGCGAGTGCCGGCACGCGGCCCTTCGGGTTGATCTTCAGATAGGCTTCCGACTGCTGTTCCTTGTCGGCGAATTTCACCCACTTGATCTCGTAGGGCAGACCGGATTCGGCAAGCGCGATATGGCTGGCCAGCGAACAGGCATTGGGCGAAAAGAACAGCGTATACATGAAAATCCTCCGTTGAGCGGCGGTGTTCTAACACGGTTTTCCGACGTCGGAAGCCTCAAACCACCGGTCAACTCACTCCGGGGACATCCTCCAGCCGATGCCAGACCGGAATGCCGCGTTCGGTGGCGATCCGGACATCGTTGTCGGCGCCCTTGGAGGCTCCCGGCAGGCGCAGGACGCCCTCGCAGAGCTGCAGCAGACGGCCGGCGACCGGATGGAAGATCTCCTCGTAGAGATCGTCACCGACATGTTTTCCGCCGGCCGCATGCCAGACCGGCAGCGCCACCCATTCGCCGATCATCGGCACATGACCGGCCTTGAACAGCGCATGCGACGGCGCTTCGAGCCGCCTGAGGTTTTCCGCCATCTTCTGAGGGTCGTCTCCGGTACCCGAGCGGTATGGGCCTGCAATCAAGATCAACATCTTCGTTTCTCCAAACCTGTCCGTATTCATCACGGAACTGCACGAAATGCTTTACACCCAAAGCGAATTCAGGCATAAATGCGCTTATTCATGCAATTTCGTGCAGAGTCAAGACCTATGCTGACAAGCCAACGCAAGAGCCTCATCCTCGACATGCTGCGCCGGGAGGGGCAGGTCGTCGCCAAACGGGCGGCAGAGGAATTCTCTCTGTCGGAGGACACGATCCGGCGGGATCTTCGGGAGATGGCAGCCGAAGGGCTGCTACGGCGCGTGCATGGCGGGGCAATGCCGGCCTCTCCCGACCTGCCGGATTTTTCGGCCCGGCGGGCCGTGTCATCGGATGTAAAGCAGCGGCTTGGCGCAAAGGCGGCCGGGATGGTGCGTGAGGGGCAGACGATCTTTCTCGACGGCGGCACGTCGACAGCGGAAATCGCCCGCGCCCTACCCCGCGATTTTGCCTTCACGATCATCACCCACAGCCCGACGATCGCGGCGGAACTCGAGCATCATCCGACAGCAGAGGTGATCCTGATCGGCGGGCGGCTTTACAAACATTCGATGGTCGCGACGGGTGCCGCGGCCATGGCGCAGATCGGGCTGATGCGGCCGGACATCTTCTTCCTCGGCGTCACCGCCGCCCACCCAGTGCGCGGGCTTTCGACCGGCGATTTCGAGGAGGCGGCGATCAAGCGGCATATTGCGGCATGTTCGGCCGAGACCATCACGCTCGCCACGGCGGAGAAGCTCGACGCGGTTTCACCGCATGTGATCATGCCGGTTTCGGCATTGTCGGGCATGATCGTGCAAAGCGGAATGGATGAAGAGCGGATTGCGCCTTATCGGTCGATAGGTGTGGGTCTCATGGAGGCGTGAGGCGAGACACCGGGAATTTTGGCGCCTCTCCCCTAAAGGCACTGCCCTCTCCATCCTCTCCGCCGTCATCCTCGGGCTTGACCCGAGGATCCACCGCCGCGTCTGTGGTGAAGGGACTCTTTTCACGCGAAAGACTTCGCGTGGATGGATCCTCGGGTCTAGCCCGAGGATGACGGAGTTTGGGGAGCTGGTTTCCCTAAAACCTCGCCCGGTGCATTGATGCCGACTGGAGCGATCTGACCAATCTCACGCAAACAGCGCGTCGGTCACCCTGACGTCACCCACATGGATGCCGTTCCAGTTCTTCATCGGCTTGTTGGCCATCGCCATCAGCTTGGTGTGCACCTCGCCGCCCTTTTCGAAATAGCGGGCGATCAGGGCGAAGATCATCGCTTCGGCGGCGCGCGTGGTGCCGTCCTCGCATTTCACCGCCATGGCGATACCCTGGTCCGGAAGGGCCGCGATGAACACGCCCTCGGCGCCTGTCTTGGCAAAGATCTTGCCGGGCGCGACTTCCATCAGCTTGGTGCAGGCGCGGTTGGTGCCGGCGACATAAAAGGGTTCGGCCATGCACGCGTCCATCAGCCGGCGCGAGGCTTTGGCGCGTTCGGCGGACAGGGTGTTGCCGGTCGCCATCTTTGCGAAACCGTGGGCGAGGCCCTTCAGCGGCACCGCATAGGTCGGGATCGAGCAGCCGTCGATGCCGCAATTCTGGTGGCCGATGACGGCGCCGGCCAGCACTTCCATCGTGCCGCGGATTTCCGCCTGCAGCGGATGGTCGTAACCGACATAGCCTTTGACTTCCATGCCGGTGTGCACGCAGGTGCAGACGAAGCCGGAATGTTTGCCGGAGCAGTTGTTGTGAAGGGCGGTCGGTGCCTCGATGGTGCGGGCCTGATGGATCAGCACCGCCTGTTCGGATGCCCAATGGGCGCCGCACTCGAGCGCGCCGTCATCACGTCCGGCCTTGCTCAGCATCGAGGCGGCCATCGCCACATGCGCGTCCTCGCCGGAATGGGAGGCGCAGGCAAACGCCAGTTCCTTGTTGCCGAAGCCATAGGCATCCGCCGCACCGCTTTCGATGAGCGGCAGCGCCTGCATGGCCTTGCTGGCGGAGCGCGGGAAGACATGCGCTTCCGCCTCGCCGAACGAGAACAGAACCTTGCCGTCACCATCGACGACGGCACCGAGCCCACGATGGCGGCTTTCGACAAGGTTGCCTCTGGTAACTTCAACGGTAACGGGGTTTTGCATGGTCTGTCCTGAAATTGCCGGTTTCAATAGTGCCTATCATCGGGCGCATATCACAGGCTCTTAAACGAGTCCGGCGGGATTTTCATGGGGGACCGTATGAAATCGGTTAAGCGGTTGTTTCTGGCCATCTTCATTGTCTACCTCCTGCCCACATTCGCGTCGGCGGGATTATGGGCGATCAAGGACCGGCCTTCCGGTTGGAGCAATGCGCGTTGGTCGTCGGCCGGCATCCTGCCAAAGCCCGAAGAGAGCAGTGATGCGGCGATCTACGTCTTCTCGGCAATGACGGGAGGCCTGAAGGGTGCCGTCGCGAGCCATGCCTGGATCGTCTACAAGGAAAAGGGCGCCCGGACCTATACGCGTTACGACAAGGTCGGCTGGGGCAATCCGATCCGCCGCAACCACCGGGAGCCGGACGCCTTCTGGTATTCCAACCCGCCGCAACTCGTCACCTCGGTGACGGGTTCGAAGGCGGAACTGTTGATCCCCAAGATCGAGGGCGCGATCGCGGCCTATCCTTACGCCGAGCCGGGCGGCTACACGATCTGGCCGGGGCCTAATTCCAACACGTTCGTCGCCTATGTGCTGCGCACCGTGCCGGAGCTTGACGCCGTGCTGCCGCCGCACGCCGTCGGGCGCGATTACCTGCCGGATGGGGAATTCATCCATGTGGACGAAGACTGGCGCGATGTGCATGTGACGCTCCGCGGCCTCATCGGATTGTCGGCCGGCCTGCGCAGCGGGTTCGAAGTGCATTTCCTGGGCCTGGTCGCCGGCCTCGATTTCGCCAATCCCGGCATCAAGGTCCCGGCGCTCGGGCGTATCGGGATTTGAGATGGCAGCTATGCACAAAATGCAAAACGCCCGCGGATGCGGGCGTTCGACATAACTTCATGTCAGATGGCGATCAGAAGCCGACGGCCTGGCGCGCAACGCGGCGGATATCGCCCTGGGCAATGCCGAGATCGTTGAGTTCGCGCGGTGTCATACGGCCCAGTTCGGCAACCGTCTGACGGTACTTGCGCCAATTGTTAAGAGTGCGTGCGACGTTCATGATGGTTCCCCTTTCCTGGGATTTTCGAAGCTTGAGCGCCAGTCCTTGGCGCTCTCGTTTGCTTCGATGAGATCTATATAAGCTCATCAAACGTGCACTAAAAGCGCCCACTCGGCAGGCCACCCATGCGATGAGCGCATGGGTCTTTCTCATATTAGAAATAATGAAAGATGAAGAGCCGCCGGCGCTGAAAATGAAAGGGCCAGAAATGGAAAAGGGCCGCTCCAGGCGACCCTTCCATGAGTTTGGTCCGGTTGAACGAACCCGGGGCGCTTCACAGCGGCCCGAAGGAAGATGAGGTTCAGGCCGAGGGTTGCCCCGTCAAGACCGCCACCTTTCCATTGCCCGTTACACAGACCGAAATCTCACTAGACATTGGATCACCTTCCTTTCACTACGTTGACGATGATTAAAAGGTAAGTGCCAAAGCCCTGTTCTGCAAGCCACGTTATGTAAACGATTGCGTATTTAATTGAGTTGCGGCGGCGACCTTCCGCCCCTAGAATTCGCCAGCTTCGATCGAGGCAGATTCTCTCCCTCAGCCCAAAGTCACCACGATCTTGCCGATATGGCTGCTGGTTTCCATCAATCGAGGGATCGAAGATCAGGCTGCGTCCGCGATATCCAGCCGGACGGAAAGCCCAACCTTTCCAGCAAGTTCTACCAGCGCGTCCAGACTGAAATTTGCAATCCTGCCCCGCAGCAGGTCGTTCAGCCTCGGCTGGGTGATGCCGAGGCGAGCGGCCGCCTCCGTCTGGGTCACGTTCCAGTTCCGAACCTTCTGCTCGATCGCAATCAGCAGGGCCGAGCGCATCGACATATTGGCTGCTTGCGCCGGAGTGTTTTCCAGCGCATCCCAGACATTTGCAAAGCTCTGGCGTTCCATTGGTCCAATCCGATCAGATCTGCCGCAGACGTGCGGTGGCGATATCCAGATCCCGCTTTGCCGTCTGCTGCGTCTTCTTCTGAAATGCATGCAGGACGTAAACGGCATCCTCTATTTTGGTCACGTAGATGATGCGAAATGCGCCCGTCTCGTCGCGGATGCGGATTTCCCGCACACCCGCTCCGATCGTCGTCATCGGTTTCCAGTCGCTCGGCTCAAGGCCGAGTTGAATTTTGTGCAACTGGACACCCGCCTCTTTACGGGCGGGCTCTGGGAAATCCCGCGGGCGATCCAGCGCGTCTCCGAGAAATTCCAGCCGCCTCATATCGATCCACGATTTATATCAAAACCAGTATAGCCCGATAACAGGACTATGCAAGCGTCACCACGATCTTGCCGATATGGCTGCTGGTTTCCATCAGCTTGTGGGCCTCGATAACTTGTCCGAACGGCAGCACCGAGTGGATGACGGGGGTGACGGTTCCGTTTTCCAGGAGCGGCCAGACCTGGCTCAAGAGATCGTCGCGGATGGCGCGTTTTTCGTCTGCCGTGCGCGGGCGCATGGTCGAGCCGGTGACTGTCAGGCGCTTCACCATGATCGGCGACAGGTTGACCTTTTCGGCCATGTTGCCGCCGAGGAAGGCGATGATCGACAGGCAGCCGTCCTTGGCGAGAACGGAGAGGTTCTTTTCGAGATAGGCGGCGCCGATCATGTCGAGCACGACGTCGACGCCCCGGCCGCCGGTTTCCGCCTTGATGACCTCGGCAAAGTCCTCGGTCTTGTAATCGATGCCTCTTGCGGCGCCGAGCTTTTCGCAGGCCTCGCATTTTTCCCAGGATCCGGCCGTCGCGTAGATCGTCGCGCCAAAGGCCTTGGCGAGCTGGATGGCGGTGGTGCCGATGCCGCTGGTGCCGCCGTGGATCAGCACGCTCTCGCCTTCCGTGAGGCCCGCCATCTGGAAGAGATTGGCCCAGACGGTGAAGAAGGTTTCAGGAACCGCCGCAGCCTTCACCGCATCGAAACCCTTCGGCCAGGGTAGCGCCTGTCCGGCCGGCACCGTGCAATATTCCGCGTAGCCGCCGCCGTTGGCGAGCGCGCAGACCTTGTCGCCGAGCTTGAATTCATCGACGCCCTCCCCGAGCGCCACCACTTCGCCGGCAATTTCCAGGCCGAGGATGGGGCTTGCATCCTTTGGCGGCGGATAGGCGCCCTTGCGCTGCTGCACATCCGGGCGATTGATGCCCGCCGCCTCCACCCGGACCAGGATCTCGCCCGCCCGCGCCGCCGGCAGCGGGCCGTTGGCAATGGTCATCACCTCCGGCTCTCCGAAGGACGGCAGATCGACGAAACGCATTTCGGTGGGAAGCGGCATGGAAGGACTCCTCTCAGAACCAGCCATCGACTTACGGCCGGCGTCGGGCACTGACTTAGGACAGTCCCCGGCTGATAGGAAGGCGGCGTTCCGCCGCCTAGATCATTTTGTCTCGCCAAAACTCGCGAAAACCAGACCGTCTTCTTTTTCCTTGGCTTCCGCCTTGACGGCGGCGATCTCCGAGCCGATGCGGCCGACATCGTCGAGCAGCAGGCCCTGGGGCAGTTCGAGCACGCCGATCGAGCAGCGCAGCAGCGGGAAATCCCGCTCGGCGCCGGCGCGGTCGTGGCCACGGATCTTGCCGGCGGCCCGCTCTTCCGGGGAGTAGAGCTCGACGACATCGTCGTGGAAATCGGAAAGCAGGCGTTCGAGGATCTCGTTCAGCTCGTCGCGGGTCCAGTCGCGCACGCCGATGAAGAAGTCGTCGCCGCCGACATGGCCGAGGAAATCGCCGTCTGAAAAGAAATAACGCTTCATCAGGGCGGCAAACAGCGAGATCGCATGGTCGCCCATCTGGAAGCCGTAATGGTCGTTGAACGGCTTGAAATTGTCGAAATCGCAGTAACAGAAGAAACGGGTTTCCTCGTCGTCGCGGCCGGTTTCCTGCATGAAGTCGCGGATGGCGCGGTTGCCCGGCAGGCCGGTCAGCGGGTTCTGGTCCTGGGCAATCTTCAGCTGCTTTTCGTTGATGACCTTGATCAGCGAGGCCGCCGACACGACGCCGGCATAGCGCATGTTTTCGGTGAGGATGACGCAGGCGCTGTTTTCCATATTGGCAAACAGGCTCATCAGTTCCTCGGCCTCCGCATCCAGCCCGACGATCGGGGCGCGATCGACGAAATGCGAGATCGAGCGCTCATAGACCTTGTTCTTCAGAAGATCGCGGCCGAAGGGCTGATAGATATATTCCTTCAGGTGGTATTCGTTGATGACGCCGCGCGGCTCGCCGTTTGCGTTCAGCACAGGGAAAAAGGCCTGGCGCGGATTGCGGCGAAACAGGTCGAAGACGCTGTCGATGCTCTGGTTCTCGTAGACGGTCGGCAGGTTCTCGATCTGCTTGCGGATGAGGATCTCGTCCAGCGACTGGCTGGAGCGACGGGTGCGACCGATATCGGCAAGATAGGGGAAGGACGGCTGCAGTTCGGATATGAATGTCGTCGGCCGGGCGATGAACCATCCCTGGACGAGATCGACGCCGTATTCGCGGCAGGCGAGGAATTCCGCTTCCGTCTCGATGCCCTCGGCGATGACGCGGATGCCGAGCACGTGGGCGATGTTGACGATGTTCTTGACGAGGTGGCGCTTGCGCGGGTTCCCGTCGATGCCGGCGACGAAATGGCGGTCGATCTTCAGGTAGTCGACCGGATAGTCGCAGAGCAGTTTCATCTCGCCGTGGCCGACGCCGAAATCGTCGATCGCCAGCTTGAAGCCCTCTTTCCGCATCTGCGTGACTAGATCGGCGAACTCCGGCACGCTGGTATTGTCGAAACGCTCGGAAAATTCGAAGCAGACGGAGGACGGGGCGATATTGGCCTTGCGCAGGTGCTGCACGACCTTCTCGAGGAAATAGTGGCCGTGGCGGATGAGCCGCACATCGAGATTGAGGAACAGCGTCTGGGACGAGAAATCCGGCAGGCTTGCGAATTTCGCAAGCGCGCGGGTCGACATCATCTGTTCGAGCGCCAGAAGCTGGCCGGTCTCCTGGGCTTCGTCGAGAAGTGCGAGCGGCGACGAAAACCCGATCCGCTCCTGGCCCCGCAGCAGGGATTCATAACCGAAGACTGACCCGGTGCCGACTTCGACGATCGGCTGAAACGCATTTTCGAGAACCAGCTTCGCGAGGGTGACAAGCTGGTCACTCGCATACCGACGGAAAACGCTCGGTTCCAAGATGGCCGCAGACGACATTACTCATTACTCCACTGCGCAATGGCCTAAAACACGCCTAAAACACGAATGTCAGGTTCCCGGAAATTGGTCAAAAATACCTTTCGCGAACGTGAAGCTTGGATGAAAGTTTTATGACAGGAAGAGATATTTTTATTGCAATATTAAAGACTTAACGGCAACTTTGACGTGTTTCACGCCTTGGCCGCAAGCGCAACCGCGATCAATGCCCAGCCCTGCATCGTCAGGTCGATCGCAAGGAACAGGCCGAGGATCCAGAGGCTGTTGACCGGCCAGCCGAGCGCGATGACGAGGCCCGCAAGCGCGGATATGACACCGCCGAAAATCACCCAACCGGACCCGCGCATCGGCCGCATTTTGAAGCCGACCCAGATGCGGAACAGGCCCGCGACGATCAGCGCCACCGCCATGAAGAAGGTGACGATAACGGCGGTCAGCGCCGGATTCCAGAAGGCGAGCAGGCCGGCAATGGTGTAGAGTATGCCGCTTGCCGCCCAGAACAGGATGTGGTCCCAGCCTTTCACCTGGAAAGCGTGGACGAGATAGGCAACGCCACCCACCAGCATCATCATGCCGATGTAGAAGACCGACGCGACGGTCGCCACGAAGAGATTGGCAAGCGCGATGAAACCGAAGACCAGCAGCAGAATTCCAAGGGCGAGAAACCAGCCCCACTTGTCACGGACCGTCGAAACCGACGGTGCATCCAGACCAAACGTCATGGCCAACCCCTTTTTGCCAAAACCTCACCCGAACCTAATGGATAGGATGTGGAGCAGGCTTGATCCGCGTCAACGGCGCGCTTTTGGAACAGGAAGGTTCGCAATCGCTTCTTGATTGCCAAGACGATCGAAAATAACTCAAATCACTGAAGGAATCTAAGGCAAATCGAGATGGTCACGGCCGAGCGACGACGCACGACGCACCACTTCCTCAAAAGCGGCGCGATTGCAGGTGGTGAGGTATCGTGGCCCATCCGCACACGCGGGCGGATCCTCGGGTCAAGCCCGAGGATGACGGCGGAGAGGGAGGTGCGACGGATGACAGGAGAGGCCTCCCGGCAGCCAGCAACCTCATCTGTTGCGCCAACCGATCCCACGCGCTCCGTCATCCTCGGGCTTGACCCGAGGATCCATCTGCCTGGCCTCCGGGCATTGCCTGCCGCGCGCGAAAGTGCCGGCTCCCCACGCCATCCCGACAATTGAGGACGCCATGACCAAGCCCAATATCCTCATCGTCATGGTCGACCAGCTGAACGGGACGCTGTTTCCGGATGGGCCGGCGGAGTGGCTGCATGCGCCGAACCTCAAGGCGCTCGCCGCACGCAGCGCCCGGTTTGTCAACAACTATACGTCTTCGCCGCTCTGCGCGCCGGCGCGCGCCTCGTTCATGGCCGGCCAGCTGCCGAGCCGGACGCGGGTTTATGACAATGCCGCCGAATATGTTTCGTCGATCCCCACCTTCGCGCATCACCTGCGCCGCGCCGGTTATTACACGGCGCTTTCGGGAAAGATGCATTTCGTCGGGCCGGACCAGCTGCACGGGTTCGAGGACCGGCTGACGACCGACATTTATCCGGCCGATTTCGGCTGGACGCCGGATTATCGCAAGCCGGGCGAGCGGATCGACTGGTGGTATCACAATCTCGGTTCGGTGACCGGCGCGGGTGTGGCCGAGATCACCAATCAGATGGAATATGACGACGAGGTCGCCTTCCTCGCCAACCAGAAACTCTACCACCTTGCCCGCGAGCGGGACGATGCCGACCGGCGGCCCTGGGCCCTGACCGTCTCCTTCACCCATCCGCACGACCCTTACGTGGCGCGGAAAAAGTTCTGGGATCTTTACGAGGATTGCGAGCACCTGCTGCCGGAGGTGGGGCCGATCCCGCTCGAAGACCAGGACCCGCATTCCAAGCGGATCATCTTTTCCTGCGACTACAAGAATTTCGACGTGACGGAAGACAATGTCCGCCGCTCGCGAAGAGCCTATTTCGCCAATATTTCCTATATCGACGAGAAGGTCGGCGAGCTGGTCGACACGCTGACGCGGACACGGATGCTCGACGACACGCTGATCCTGTTCTGCTCCGACCACGGCGACATGCTCGGCGAGCGCGGGCTGTGGTTCAAGATGAGCTTCTTCGAGGGCTCGGCGCGGGTACCGCTGATGATCGCCGGTCCTGGCGTGCCCGCTGGTCTGCATCTGGCGCCGGTTTCCAACCTCGACGTCACGCCGACGCTCTGCGACCTTGCCGGCATTTCCATGGACGAGATCAAGCCCTGGACCGACGGAGAGAGCCTGAAGCCTGTGATGGACGGTACTGCCCGCACGAGCCCGGTGCTGATGGAGTATGCCGCCGAAGGCTCCCATGCGCCGCTCGTCGCCATCCGCGCGGGCAAGTGGAAATATATCCACTGCATGCTCGATCCGGACCAGCTGTACGATCTGGAAAGCGACCCGAAGGAACTCGACAACCTCGCCGACGATCCGGATTTTGCCGAGGTGGTCGCCCTCTTCCGGCGCCAGCGCGAGGAGCGGTGGGACATGGGCGCCTTCGACGCGGCGGTGCGTGAAAGCCAGGCGCGGCGCTGGGTGGTCTACGAGGCGTTGCGCAACGGCGCCTATTACCCCTGGGACCACCAGCCCTTGCAGAAAGCATCCGAGCGCTACATGCGCAACCACATGAACCTCGACAATCTCGAGGAATCCAAACGCTATCCGCGCGGAGAATGAGATGAAAGCCCAGCCGATCGCCAGCCATTTCATCGACGGCGAATATGTCGAGGATATCGACGGCACCGTCATCGAAAGCCTCTATCCGGCGACCGGCGAGGTGATCGCCCGGCTGCATGCGGCAACGCCCGCGATCGTCGAGAGGGCGATTGCGGCCGCCAGGCGCGCCCAGCCGGCATGGGCGGCGATGAGCCCGACCGCCCGCGGCCGCATCCTCAAACGCGCTGCCGACATCATGCGGGAGCGCAACCGCGAGCTTTCCGAACTGGAGACGCTCGATACCGGCAAGCCGATCCAGGAAACCATCGTCGCCGACCCGACATCGGGTGCCGATGCCTTCGAATTTTTCGGCGGTATCGCAGCGGCAGGACTCAACGGCAGCTACATCCCCTTGGGGCAGGACTTTGCCTACACGAAACGGGTGCCTTTAGGCGTCTGCGTCGGCATCGGCGCCTGGAACTATCCGCAGCAGATCGCCTGCTGGAAGGGCGCGCCAGCGCTGATCTGCGGCAATGCCATGGTCTTCAAGCCTTCCGAAAACACGCCGCTCGGGGCGCTGAAGATCGCCGAGATCCTGATCGAAGCCGGCCTTCCGAAAGGGCTCTACAACGTCATCCAGGGCGACCGGACGACCGGGCCGCTGCTGGTTAACCATCCGGATGTCGCCAAGGTGTCGCTGACGGGCTCGGTGCCCACCGGCCGGAAGGTGGCGGCGGCGGCTGCCGGCAGCCTGAAGCACGTGACGATGGAGCTCGGGGGCAAGTCGCCGCTGATCGTCTTCGACGACGCCGATATCGACTCGGCGGTCGGCGGGGCGATGCTCGGCAATTTCTATTCGACCGGCCAGGTCTGCTCGAACGGCACCCGGGTCTTCGTGCAGCGGAACATCAAGGAGACCTTCCTGTCGCGCCTCAAGGCGCGCACCGAAAGCATGGTGATCGGCGATCCGATGGACGAGGCGACGCAACTCGGCCCGATGGTCTCCTTCGACCAGCGCCAGAAGGTGCTGTCCTATATCGACAAGGGCAAGGCCGAGGGCGCGACACTCGTTACCGGCGGCGGCATTCCCAACCACGTGACCGGCGAAGGCTACTACGTTCAGCCGACCGTCTTCGCCGACGTCACCGACGACATGACGATCGCGCGGGAAGAAATCTTCGGCCCAGTCATGTGCGTGCTCGATTTCGACGACGAGGCCGAGGTGATCGCCCGTGCCAACGGCACCGAGTTCGGCCTGTCCGGCGGAGTGTTCACGTCCGATCTCACGCGGGGGCATCGGGTGGCGGATCAGCTCGAGGCCGGCACGCTGTGGATCAACACCTACAATCTCTGCCCGGTGGAAATCCCCTTTGGTGGTTCCAAGCAATCCGGCTTCGGGCGCGAAAATTCGCTGGCGGCGCTGGAGCATTATTCGGAGCTGAAGACGGTCTATGTGGGCATGGGCAAGGTCGAGGCGCCGTATTGAAGATGGCGTCAATCGACTACCAGATCGTCGAGATCAACCTTGAGAACGGCGGCGATGCGCTTCAGCACGTCGACGGAACCGTTCTTCTTGCCGGCCTCGATCTCGGAGAGATAAGGCTGAGAAATGCCGGCCGCCTCGGCGAGCTGCGACACGGTCATCTTACGGTAGGCGCGGAAGGTGCGGATACGGCTATCGGTTTCGAACAGTTCATACACGAGTTCGGCCGGCCAGGTCTCTTCGCCGGCGGCGACGCGCGCCATGATCTCTTTGGCCGCGATGATATCCATCATGTCCTCAAACTCTTCCTCCGGCACCAGGACAAAGGGTTTGCCGTCGATGACCGTCCGGTTAAAAGCGCCCATCAGTTACTCCTTGTAGATGCCGCCCCTGGGACCAACATCGATGACCAGGACGAGGTTAGTCTGCTCGTCAATGATGATCCGGTCGTCGCCGACGCGTATACGAACAAGCGGACTACCCACCAGCTTCTTGAGATCGACCTTTTCGCCACGTGCAAACGCATCGACCTTCGCCTTGATCCCAGCCTGACGTTTGGGCTGCATCCGGCTCAGGCTTTTCTGTGCAGTCTTAGAATAACGCACCGGCTTCATTGCATCAATATAGCTTATAGCTATAATTAACGCAATCAGGGATTGAATTCCATGCAGGCAGATTACGTCATCATCGGTTCCGGTTCGGCAGGCTCGGCCATGGCTTACCGCTTGTCGGAGGACGGCAAGAATTCGGTGACCGTCATCGAGGCGGGGGGCACGGATTTCGGGCCGTTCATCCAGATGCCGGGGGCGCTCGCCTGGCCGATGAGCATGAAGCGCTACAACTGGGGTTATCTCTCCGAGCCCGAGCCGAACCTCAACAACCGCCGCATCACCGCGCCGCGCGGGAAGGTCATCGGGGGGTCGTCGTCGATCAACGGGCTGGTTTATGTCCGGGGGCATGCGGAAGACTATAATCGCTGGGAGGAACTCGGCGCACAGGGCTGGGCCTATGCGGACGTGCTACCCTATTTCAAGCGCATGGAACATTCCCATGGCGGCGAGGAAGGCTGGCGCGGCAAGGACGGGCCGTTGCATGTAAAGCGCGGGCCGGTGACCAACCCGCTCTTCCACGCCTTCATCCAGGCGGGCTCCCAGGCCGGGTTCGAGATGACCGAGGACTATAACGGCTCGAAGCAGGAAGGTTTCGGGCTGATGGAGCAGACCATTCACAATGGTCGCCGCTGGTCTGCAGCCAACGCCTATCTACGGCCGGCGCTGAAGCGCAGGAATGTCGAGCTGGTCTATGGTTTCGCGCAGAAGATCGTCATCGAGAACGGCCGTGCCGTCGGCGTCGAGATCTTTCGCCGCGGCGTCAGCGAGGTGATCCGCGCCAACCGCGAGGTGATCGTCTCCGCCTCCTCCTTCAACTCGCCGAAACTGCTGATGCTGTCCGGTATCGGTCCGGCGGAGCATCTGAAGGAAATGGGCATCGAGGTGAAGGCCGACCGACCAGGTGTCGGCGAAAACCTGCAGGACCATATGGAATTCTATTTCCAGCAGGTCTCGACCAAGCCGGTATCGCTCTATTCCTGGCTACCGTGGTTCTGGCAGGGCGTGGTGGGGGCACAATGGCTGCTTTCGAAGGGCGGGCTTGGCGCCTCCAACCAGTTCGAGGCCTGCGCCTTCCTGCGCTCCAGTGCCGGGCTCAGCCAACCGGATATCCAGTACCATTTCCTGCCGGTGGCGATTTCCTATGATGGCCGCGCGGCTGCGAAAAGCCACGGATTCCAGGTGCATGTCGGCTACAACCTGTCGAAATCGCGCGGACGCGTGACGCTGCGCTCATCCGATCCCAAGGCCGATCCGGTGATCCGCTTCAACTACATGAGCCATCCTGAGGATTGGGAGAAGTTCCGGCACTGCGTGCGGCTGACCCGGGAAATCTTTTCCCAGAAGGCGTTCGACCAATATCGCGGTCCGGAAATCCAGCCGGGGGAGCAGGTCGAAACCGACGATCAGATCGATGCCTTCCTGCGCGAACACCTGGAGAGCGCCTATCATCCCTGCGGCACCTGCCGCATGGGCCGCACCGACGACCCACTCGCTGTGGTCGATCCGGAATGCCGGGTGATCGGCGTCGAGGGCTTGCGCGTCGCGGATTCGTCGATCTTCCCGCACGTGACCTACGGCAACTTGAACGGCCCCTCGATTATGACCGGCGAAAAGGCGGCCGACCATATTCTCGGCAGGACGCCCCTGCCCCGCAGCAATCAGGAACCATGGGTCAATCCGAGGGCGATGGTGAGTGACCGGTGATCAGTGGTAATCGTCTTCGCGCTGGTGGCGGACGGCGAGGATGGTAACCGTCTCGCTGTCCTCCACTTCGTACAGGAGAATATATCCGCTCGAACCGAACGGGACGAGTAGCTCTCGTGCAAAAGCATTTTCGGCTGCAGCCCTTCGCCCTGCGAACGGAAAATCCTCAAGCACCTTCATCGCTTTTTGCATGGCATCGAAAACACGCTCGGCAAGCTGCAAATCAATCTCGGCCAGATTGCCGTAATATCTCTCGAAATCCTCATAAAATTCGTGAGTATATTGAAGGCGATAGCTCATTGAGCTTGACGAGCCCTTGCCTTCTCCAGTTTCTCGCGCATCATGTTCAGCACATCCTCAGAGCTGTAATACACTCCCGTCCGTTTAGCTTCATCGCGGGCCTTGAGCCCTCTTGCAATGAATTCTGCCTGGGTCTTTCGATAATCGACCTGCCGCCTCAAGGACTCTTCCATAAAAGCTGAAAGCGTTTCGCCCTCTTTGAGCACACTCTCCGCGGCTGCCCGCAGTTCCGGATCGACCCGCAGGGAAGGAATCGTTGCGGTTTTCATGTCTTCTCTCCATGCGTTGCAATTGCGATGCAGTGTGCTTGAGGTGTTGGAATTAATCAAGACGCCTACAAGAACCCGATCCATCTTCCGGCAATCACCGCGCTGATCCAGATCATAATTGAGAAGACGGCGGAAATCCGAAGCGCTGCCGTCGGCGCATCGCCGGAGAGCACCGCCCGCCATCCGGAATTGAAATGAACCGCCGCAACGTTCAGAAGGCCGAGCGCCACGAAGCCGAGCTTGGCGAGGAAAGCCGGGTTGCGGGCATATTCCAGCGGCCGGACCGAGAACAGGCAGAGGCCGGTGAGGATGGCGAGGAGAACACCGGCGCCGGCCAGGCGCGACAGGTAGGGCGCGATCGCGGCAAGCGGGACGACCGGGGCCAGGCCCAGCAGCCGGAGATCGAGTGCCAGGATGCCACCGAACAGCATGCCGATGCCGAGGATATGCGCGGCGTTGACCAGCAGATAGAGCGTCGAAGACGTGATCAACGCCCGCGCGAGCGGCGTTTCGGCAGCCATGGCGAGGAATTCCATGCCCGCCTCAGTTGGTCTTGATGCGTTCCGGATAGATGTCGAAGGTCTTGCCGGCAACCACGATCCGGACCGCCTTCAGGCGTTTCTCATCGCGGTCTTCGGAACGGTTGCCGGTAGCGGTGATCTGGTCGCCGACCTTGGCTTGGCCTTCCACGAAGCCGGCGCGCTGGGTCTGGTTGGGATTGCCGAGCTCGACGCGCCAGACGCCGTCCTCGGCCCTCACCTCGAGCGTCGGATGCGGCGGGGCAAAGGAAATCGACTGGATGGTGCCCTTGAGGTCTATCTGGTCGGCTTCCGCCCAGGACCAGCCGTGATGGGCGGCGGCGGTGCCGGCGAGCGCAGCGGTCATTGCGGCACCGGTCAGGATGCGGGTGATCGAAAGGCCAGGCATGACGGCTCTCCTCAGTTCCGGGTCATATGCCGGAAGATGTAGGTTACCTTCGCGGATGACCAGAGGTTTCACCGTTTCTTGAACGTCGGCTGACGATCGAACGTCAGTTGGTCGCCATCAGCGCCACGGCCCGGTCGACGATCAGGCGGTTGAGGGCGCGGTAGTCGCCGTCGAAATGGTGGCCGCCTTCGCGGGCGAGAATCTGGGCGCCGCGGATTTCCTGGACTGCCGGGCAGGCACTGTCCTCCTCCTCGAGCCCGTAGATGCACTGGATCTTGGACGGCTCGACCTCGCGCAGGTCGTCGACCGGATCACCGTATTTGCCGGTGCCGGTAAAGCCGAGCCAGCCGGTTACGTCGATCTCGAAATCCGCATGATGCGACAACGCCAGAAGCGAGACGAGCGAGATCGCCTGCTTGTCGGCCTCCGGCAGAAGCCGGTAAGTGGCGGGCAGGACATTGGCGCCGAAGGAATAACCGATCAGCAGGACGTTATCGACGTTCCACCGCTTGCGGTAGGAGGTGATGATATAGGAAAGGTCGGCAGCGGTCTGTTCCGGGGTCCGCTCGCTCCAGAAATAGCGCAGCGCATCGACGCCGACGACCGGGATGCCCTCTTCCTTCAGATAGGCGCCGAGCTGCTGGTCGATGTCGCGCCAGCCTCCGTCGCCGGAATAGATGATCGCCATCGTGTTGTGCTTCGGCGTCGCATGGATCGGCACGATCGGCAGATTGAGCGGCGAAGCGGAATGGGCGAGCCGCCGGACGATCGCCGACGCGTTCTCGAGCAGTGCCACATCCGCGCCCTGGGCGGCCTCACGGAACTCGATCGCGGGATGGATGCCCTTCAGGTCCTCGACATGGATACGACCTGCAGCGTCGGCCGTCGGGCTGAAGACGACCCGGACCGGATTGGGGAGATCGCCTTCCGTCAGGCCGTAGACCGTGCCGCCTGGAACGGGCGTCTTGGGTGCCGGCGTGCAGAGGATGGTCGACAGCGGGATGATGGACTGCGGGTCGATGGCGAGCGTCTCGGCGATCGTCGAATCCGGCGTCTGGGCGGCGATCGCCAGCGCCAGCGTGCCGCCGTCACCGATACCGGCCACGACCGGCGGGTGATAGCTGGCGATATCGGCCGAGCGGTGCAGCTGGCGCGTCACGTCTTCGATATCGGAAACGAGATAGAGGCAGTCATCCCGCTCTTCCTCCAGCGCCGCATAATAGTCGCGGATGTCCACGCCGACCACCAGCGCGCCGTCCCTGACCAGCGCCTCGGACGTCTGCTCCTCGCGATCCGTCCAGCCTTCGCCGCCCGAAAGCAGCACCACGACGCCGGTCGCCTTGCCTTCGGGGAAGGAAATCCGGTCGGTCGGCAGGCTCTTGGTCTTCAGGGCCGGTTCGGAGACGATGTTGACGATGGCAGCGACCAGCGTGATGCCGGCAAAGATGATCGGCAGAAGCTTCATCTGCGAAGGATGCCCTTCAGGCCACCGCCGATCAACATGGTAATGTCGAACATCGAAATGACCGGCATGCCGCGGCCCGAGACGACGAGATAACGCGGCTGCCATTCCGGATCGAATTTATCCTTGAACAACCGCACGCCGCGGAAATTGTAGAAACGCTCGCCATTCTGGTAAATGCGGTCGCCCACGTGGTTCCACAGCGGCGCCTTGTTGTGGGTCGAGAGCCCGGCAAGCGGCGCCATGCCGAGATTGAGCGTGCGAAAGCCGGCAGCCTTCATATGTTCCATGATGCGCACGAACAGCAAGACCATCATGCCCTGATGAGCATTCGGCAAATGGCGCATGAGGTCGATGCAGGCGTCACCGGCCGAGCCGGTCGACAGGACGTTGGCGAATGCAATAATCCTGCCTTCGACGCGGATGACGGCAACCGGGCCGGCCGCCACATACCGAGGTTGGAAGGTACCGAGCGAAAATCCTTTTTCCGTCGCATTCTGGGCGATCAGCCAGGTACGCGAGACGGACAGGAGCTCGTCCAGAACTGCGGGCACGTCCTCTGCCTCGATCATCGAAAATTCAAGGCCATCGCGAACCGCGCGGTTGACCGCGCGCCGAAGCCTGATCCGAGTGCCGCCCTTGAGGTCGAACTTCGTGAGGTCCACCACCGCCTGTTCGCCGAGCTTGTAGGGCTTCAGCCCGGCGTCGACGGTGAGCGGCAGGAAGTCCGGGGAGACCTGATAGAAAACGGCGCGGCAGCCCGCCTTGCGGGCCTCTTCCATGAACTTCAGCGTCAGGCCGGACCAGGCCTCGCGAGGGCCGACAGGGTCGAACAACGCCACCCAGGAGCGACCCTGCTGGGCGTACATGATGAACGCATCGCCGCAATCGGAGAACAGGATCTTCTTGTCGCCGAGGCGCACGAGGCCGGCGCTTGCATTGGGCTGCGTGGCGAGAATTTCGATGGCGCGGTTCATTTCGTCGCTCGCCGGCGGCTTGCGACAGCGCCGCGGACGCCGCAGCCGGTTGGTGGCGAGCGCGCCGATCAGCAGCGTCAGCGCAAGACCTGTCGGCGCGTGGATGTCGCTGTTCGACAGAAGCAGGCTCCAGCCGAGCCTCGCCAGATTTTCCTCCAGGAAAAGGTTGACGCCAAGCGAAATCACAAACAGGACCAGACCGAACGCCAGGAGAATGCCCGTATCGGGGGTAAGGCGGTCGATCAGCACCTTTCCCATCGAAACGGCAGTTTGAGCCGAATGCTTTGCCGGCGAGCCGGAGACCGGCTCGGGGGTATCGTCGAGTTGGGCAAAATCTGCCATAGGTTACCCGTCACAGAAAGAACGTTACGCCAGCGTTCGTCAGGGCCTGAGCCCGTGCGTTCATACCCGTTCATTGCAAATCAAAAATTGACGCATATCAATTTTGAAAAACTTTCCGTGATTAGGGTAAAAACGTCACGCAATAAAGTGGTGTGCACTGCGATTTGGCGGATTTCGACCTAGTTTTCCGGGTATTCGGCCTGATCACGTCAACCCCAGGATGCTGGCAGGACTTAATTGCGAAAAACCTTCCAGCGTGTCGGACGGAAACGGGCCTCGCTGCCGAGTTCGATCGGCGCATGCAGTGGCACTTCCACCTCGACGTGATAGGGTGCGTGGCCGTCATTGGCGATGTCGATCTCGGCGATACGGGTGCCGGCGAGACGGCGACAGGCGGTGACCTTGCCGAACAGCGCATCCGGCGCATCGACGAGCGTCACGTCTTCCGGACGGAAGAAGAGCTCCCCTGCTCCGTCGCCCGGCTCCGAAATGCCGATCGGCTGCCCCTGGAAAAGCATGGTGCCATCTTTCACCTCGACCGGAAGCTGCGAGGACTCGCCGATGAAGGAGAAAACGAAGGGCGAACCCGGCCGGTCATAGACGTCGTCAGCGGATCCGACCTGCTCGATCTTGCCCTGGCTCATGACCACGACGCGGTCGGCAAGCTCCAGCGCCTCTTCCTGGTCGTGGGTGACGAAGACCGTGGTGTGGCCGGTGCGGTCGTGGAATTCGCGCAGCCAGCGGCGCAGTTCCTTCCTGACCTTGGCGTCGAGTGCGCCGAACGGCTCGTCGAGCAGCAGGATGCGCGGCTCGATCGCCATGGCGCGGGCAAGTGCGACGCGCTGGCGCTGGCCGCCGGACAGCTGGTTCGGATAACGCTTGTCGAGCCCGCCGAGCTGGACCATCTCCAAGAGATCGGAGACCCGGCGGCGGATTTCCGCCTTGGGCGGGCGGCTGCCGGCCGGCCGGACCTTGAGGCCGAAGCCGATATTCTCGGCGACCGTCATATGCCGGAACAGCGCATAATGCTGGAAGACGAAACCGACATTGCGATCCTGCACCGAATGATGCGAGGCGTCCTGGTCGCCGAAGAAGATCTTGCCCGACGTCGGGAAATCGAGGCCGGCGATCAGTCGCAGCAGCGTCGTCTTGCCGGAGCCGGAAGGGCCGAGCAGCGCGATCAGCTCGCCTGAGGCGATCTTCAGCGACACGTCGTTCAGCGCCGGGAAACGTTCGAATTCCTTGCGGATATTGCTGATGGTGACTTCCATCTAGTCTTGGACCTTTCAATGCCTGCCGCCGGCAGCGCCGGCACCGAACCGAAGTTCGAGAAGGGTTTTCAATGCAAGGGTGACAAGCGCCAGCAGAGCCAGCAGCGAGGCCACCGCGAAGGCCGCGACGAAGTTATACTCATTATAGAGTATCTCCACATGCAGCGGCATGGTGTTGGTGAGGCCGCGGATATGGCCCGAGACGACCGAGACGGCGCCGAACTCGCCCATGGCGCGGGCATTGCAGAGGAGCACGCCGTAAAGCAGGCCCCATTTGATGTTCGGCAGCGTCACGTACCAGAAGGTCTGCCAGCCGGATGCGCCGAGCGACAGGGCCGCCTCCTCGTCGCCGGTGCCCTGGTCTTCCATCAGCGGGATCAGTTCGCGCGCGACGAAGGGAAAGGTGACGAAGACGGTGGCGAGCACGATGCCCGGCACGGCAAACAGGATGGTGATGCCGTGGCTTTTCAGCAAAGGACCGAGCAGGCTGCTGGAGCCGAAGAGCAGTACGTAGACCAGGCCGGAAATGACCGGCGAGATCGAGAACGGCAGGTCGATCAGTGTGATCAGGAAGGACTTGCCCTTGAACTCGAACTTGGCGATCGCCCAGGCGGCGCAGAGCCCGAAGACGAGGTTGAGCGGCACGGAAATCACGGCGACCAGAAGCGTCAGGCGGATCGCCGCAGCGGCATCGGGCTCGATCAGGGCCTCGTAATACTCCAGCCAGCCCTTGCGGAAGGCCTCGACAAAGACGGAAACCAGCGGCAGAAGCAGGAAGAAGGCGAGGAAAACCAGCGCCAGCCCGATCAGCAGGATCTTTGCGAGCGGCCGCTCGTCGGCGGGATTGCGGAAGGCCGGCGGTTTGCCGAGTGCGGAGCGGGTGTCTTCAGACATTGCCGTATCTCCTTCGGTTCCAGGCCTGGATGAGGTTGATGATGAAGAGCATCACGAAGGAGATGATCAGCATGATGGTGGCGATCGCCGTCGCCCCCGCATAGTTGAACTCCTCCAGCCGGATGACGATCAGGAGCGGCGCGATCTCCGAAACGTAAGGAATGTTGCCGGCAATGAAGATGACCGAGCCGTATTCCCCGACGCCTCTGGCAAAGGCCAGCGCAAAACCGGTCAGGATCGCCGGCGTCAATCCCGGCAGGATCACCTTCGAAATCGTCTGAAAACGATTGGCGCCGAGGGTGGCTGCGGCTTCCTCCACCTCGCGGTCCAGTTCTTCCATGACCGGCTGCACGGTGCGCACCACGAAGGGAAGGCCGATGAAGACCAGCGCCACGACGATGCCGAGCGGTGTGAAGGCGATGCGGAACGGCATGAACAGCGAACCGACCCAGCCGTTCGGCGCATAGAGCGCTGCAAGCGCAATGCCAGCGACCGCCGTCGGCAGAGCGAACGGCAGGTCGACGATCGCATCGATCAGCCGGCGACCCGGGAAATTGTAACGGGTCAGCACCCAGGCGACGACGGTGCCGAAGACGACATTGACCAGCGCGGCCACGAAGGCCGTGCCGAAGGATATATAAAGTGCGTCCAGCGTGCGCCGGTCGGTCAGAACAGCGAAAAACCCGCTCCAACCAAGCCCGGCAGTACGCCAAAGCAGGCCAGCAACGGGGATGAGAATGATCAGCGACAAGTAGGCGAGCGAAAAGCCGAGCGTCAACCCGAAACCCGGGATGATGCTCGGCTGCTTCAGTCGCCACTTTGCCGGTGAGGCAGTGGCGTTATGGATCATCTAATATTCCGACTTACTTACCGGGCTTGTAGATCTGGTCGAAAATGCCGCCGTCACCGAAATGCTCGGGCTGCGCCTTCTTCCAGCCGCCGAAGATCGGATCGTCGATGGTGACGAGCCTGATGTTCGGCAGCGCCTTCAACAATTCCGGCTTTACCACATCCGGCTTCGAAGGACGATAGAAGTGCTTCGCCGCGATGTTCTGGCCTTCATCGGAATAGAGATATTGCAGATAGGCTTCAGCCTGTTTGCGGGTTCCCCGGGCGTCGACGGTCGCGTCGACCACCGCGACCGGAGGCTCGGCGAGGATCGAGATCGGCGGAACGACGATCTCGAAGGCATCCTTGCCGAATTCCGCCCCGGCGAGATAGGCCTCGTTTTCCCAGGCCAGCAGCACATCGCCGATCTGGCGCTGCGCGAAGGTGACCGTGGAGCCGCGGGCGCCAGTGTCGAGGACGGGAGCGCGCTTGTAGAGTTCGCCGACATAAGCCTTGATCTTGGCCTGATCGCCCTTGTATTCCTCGTTCGCCCAGGCCCAGGCGGCAAGGTAGTTCCAGCGGGCACCGCCCGAGGTCTTCGGGTTCGGCGTAACGATCGACACGTCGCCCTTCACCAGGTCGCCCCAGTTCTTGATCCCCTTCGGATTGCCCTTGCGGACGAGGAAGACGATCGTCGACGTGTAGGGCGACGCATGGTTCGGCAGGCGTTCACGCCAGCCGGCCTTGATCTTGCCGGACTTCTCGATCGCGTTGATGTCGCTTTCGAGCGCCAGCGTCACGACATCGGCTTCAAGGCCATCGATGACTGAACGGGCCTGCGCGCCGGAACCGCCATGCGACTGACGGATCGTCACATCCTCGCCGCCCTGGGTCTTCCAGTATTTTGCGAAGGCGGCGTTGAAATCCTTGTAGAGCTCGCGGGTCGGATCGTAGGAAACGTTGAGAAGCTGGCTATCGGCAAAAGCCGGCGCGGCGATCCCGACCGTCAGGGACAGACCGAGTGCGACGGCGCCCAGACGCGTCCCCAGTCGCCGGCCCAATCCCGGGGCAAAATTGAACATAAAGATCCCTCCTGTGGTTCTGCCGAAACTCTATCGGTTGGGTCGTCTTAGTCAATCGAGGCCAAGAAGAAGGCAAAACTGTTTCCCTTTGACGGTCTGCGACGACAAAGAAACCATTAACCCTCCCGATATGGACAGAATGCCAGCATTGGCAAACCGGCGGTTTGCAAAATCACAATCCCGCCATAATCGAGATTTTGGGGGCGAGGGAGGAGGATTTTCCAAGCAGTTGGCGAGACACTAGAGATGTCGGCTGACATCCATCTTCTGATGAAGGATGCGGATAATATCGACAGCGTTTTCGGAAAACCGATAGAAAACACAATGCGCGCCGACGGATTATTTGAAATACCCTTGCCGAATATCAACCGGCCGACCGAGTTTCCGCCCTGCCGCCAATCCTTCCAGCGTTGAGATTAGTTCATCGTGGTAGCGCTCGGCCTGCTCCGACGACCACGTTTCGACCGTATAATCCCAGATATCCTCAAGATCCTCTTCCGCACGCGGTCAAAGCTTGTAGTCCCGGCCCTTAGCGGCCATGGCGCTCTCGCATCCGCTTCAGAAATGCCTGGTTGTCGAATGGTTGTGGCGGCCCCGACTCTTCGCCGGCAATCAGAGCGTCCTGTAGGGCCTTGACCCGGGCCTCATGTTCTTCAAGCAGGCGCAGACCTGCCCTGACGACATCGCTTGCCGAACCATAACGGCCGCTTTCGACCTGCGTGTCGATGAAACTGGCGAAATGATCGCCGAGTGAGATGGATGTATTTCGAGCCATACTGCCTCCTGCCCATTATACCAAATTTTGGTACATCGCCAAGCCGGAAGCAGACATCAAGCCGTCAGCAGTTCCCTGACCGGTGCCTTCGTATCCCCTGCGCCTTCGACGGCATCGGCAATGGTAGTGTTGAACAGCACGTCGCGGGTCGCATCGGCGACGCGGGCGAAGACGTGGCGGATTTCGCACAGGTGTTCGCCGTCGCAATCCTCGCATTTGCGGTAGGCGGTCTGAGACAGGCACGGCAGCGGCGCGATGGGGCCGTCGACGAGGCGCAGGACTTCGCCGAAGGTGATGGCATCGGCGGGTTTCAGGAGGAGATAGCCCCCCTGCTTGCCGCGGCGGGAAACGACGATGCCGGAGCGTTTCAGGTCGAGCAGGATCTGTTCCAGGAATTTCTTCGGAATGCTCTGCTGGAGGGCAATCTCGGAAATCAGCATCGGCGCTTCGGGATTGGCCTGTGCCAGGGCGGCCAAGGCCCGAAGGGCATATTTCGCTTTCTGGGATATCATCACGCAACCATCGACAATAGCGCCGCCGCAAGGCAAATGGTCCTCACGGCGCCGCTCACTTCAGCTTCGTTTGGGGCATCCAGAAGGGCGCCGGAAGGGCGCTCAGAGGGTGCATATCCGCCAGGGGAAACAGCGCCCCGGAGACATGTTTCCGCAATAGCTCAAATCACGAGAAAATACAAACCAATGCAGGGGTTTCCGGGGACAAAATTGGTCACGTTTGGTTAAGGCGGCAGGTTTTCTGTGTGAGCGCCGCTTTGGAGAGATATTTGCTCCGCATCACCATGGGAAGAAACAGGTTTTCCTGTCCTTGCGTGCGCGGAATCTGGATAATCAAGCAATCGCTCACGGAAGAATACCCATGACACTGCACGATGCCGCCGGCCGAGACCGCTTGGAACTGGCCGCCTCCCTCGACGCAAAACTCGAAAGCCTCGATCTTGCCGGCCGTCTGGCGCTTGCCGCGGAACTCGGCCATGCCGTGTTCACCACCTCGCTCGGCATAGAGGACCAGGTGATATCAGCGGCAATCGGTACCCACCGCCTACCGGTCGAAATCTCGACGCTCGAAACGGGGCGGCTGTTCCAGGAAACCGTCGACCTGATCGGCGAGACCGAGGAACGCTACGGCATCGAAATCCGCCGCTTCCGGCCGGAACAGGACGACGTGGACGGATACGCCACGAAATACGGCCTCAACGGCTTCTACGACAGCGTCGAAGCCCGCCACGCCTGCTGTCATGTGCGCAAGCTGAAGCCTCTTGCCAAGGCTTTGGCGGGCGCCGACGTGTGGGTCACCGGCCTTCGCCGCGGGCAGTCGGGCAACCGCGCCACGACGCCGTTCGCCGAATACGACGCCGAGCGCAACCTGATCAAGATCAACCCGCTGGCGGACTGGGACATCGAAACGATCAACGCCCATGTGGCTTCGGAAGCGATCCCCGTCAATCCGCTGCACAAGCGCGGTTATCCGTCGATCGGCTGCGAACCCTGTACCCGCGCCATCAAGCCCGGCGAGCCCGAGCGCGCCGGCCGCTGGTGGTGGGAAAACGACGAGAAGCGTGAATGCGGCCTGCATGTGCCGGAAAACGTCGCTCAGCCAGTCGCAGAGCTCACGCCCCAAGCGAATTGAAGCCCTTTGTGTTTGTTTCTTAAGACTACCCGGAGACCGAAATGCCCTTGTCAGTACAGGAAACGGAAGTGAAGAACCCGCCCGTTTCCAGACCGCCGCTTGATCCGCATCTGAAGGCCCTCGAAAACGAAGCGATCCATATCTTTCGCGAAGTGGCGGCGGAATTCGAAAATCCGGTGATGCTCTATTCGGTAGGTAAGGATTCATCCGTCCTGCTGCATCTCGCCCGCAAGGCCTTCTACCCCGGCCGCGTCCCCTTCCCGCTGCTGCACGTGGATACGACGTGGAAGTTCAAGGAGATGATTGAGTTCCGCGACGAGATCGCCGCGAAATACGATCTCGACCTCGTGGTCCACACCAATCCGCGCGGCGCAGAGGAAGGCATCACTCCGTTCAGCCACGGCTCGTCCTTCTACACCGACATCATGAAGACCGAGGCATTGCGCCAGGCGCTCGATGCCGGCGGTTACGACGCGGCCTTCGGCGGTGCGCGGCGCGACGAGGAGGCTTCCCGCGCCAAGGAGCGCATCTATTCCTTCCGCACCCCGGATCACAAATGGGACCCCCGCAACCAGCGCCCGGAACTCTGGAACGTCTATAACGGGATGATCCGCAAGGGCGAAAGCGTGCGCGCCTTCCCGCTCTCCAACTGGACCGAAGTGGATATCTGGCGCTACATCCAGGCGGAGGACATTCCCCTCGTGCCGCTCTACTACGCCGCCGAACGCCCCTATGTGGAGCGCGACGGAATGATGATCCTTGCCGAGGATCCGCGGCTCGAACTGCTGCCCGGCGAGACCGTGCAGCAGGGCATGATCCGTTTCCGGACGCTCGGCTGCTTCCCGCTGACCGGCGCCATCCGCTCGACGGCCTCCAACCTCGAAGAGGTGATCGCCGAGCTCGAAATCGCCACCGTTTCCGAACGCCAGGGCCGCGCGATCGACCGCGACCAGTCTGGCTCGATGGAAAAGAAGAAGCGCGAAGGATATTTCTGAGATGACCGCTCCCGCACAAACCGCTTCGGCGACCATCCTCCCGTTCGCCGAACCCCTGAAAGCCGTGCGCGATACGCGCCCGCTGCGCCTGATCACCTGCGGATCGGTCGATGACGGCAAGTCGACGCTGATCGGCCGCCTGCTCTGGGACACCAAGGCCGTCAAAGAAGACCAGGCGGCGACGCTCGCCCGGGATTCGGGCAGCCAGAACGATCTCGGCCTGCCGGACTTCGCCCTTCTGCTGGACGGCCTGCAGGCGGAACGCGAACAGGGTATCACGATCGACGTCGCCTATCGTTATTTCTCGACCGACCGGCGTTCGTTCATCGTCGCCGATACGCCCGGCCATGAGCAATATACCCGCAACATGGCGACCGGCGCCTCGACCGCCGACCTCGCCATCCTGCTGGCCGACGCCCGCGCCGGCCTGCTCGAACAGACCCGCCGGCATGCAACGATTGCATCCCTGATGGGCATTCGCCAGTTCGTGCTCGCCGTCAACAAGATCGACCTCGTTCATTACGACAAGGCAGTCTTCGACAGGATCTCCCACGATTTCCGCGAATTCGCCCTGTCGCTCGGCGTGCGCCAGATCACCGCCATCCCGATGTCGGCGCTCAAGGGCGAAAACGTCGTCTATCCGGCCGATGCCTCGATGCCCTGGTATGACGGCCCGACGCTCGTCGATGCGCTCGAGCTGGCCACCGTACGCTCCACCCAGGCCGGCGGCTTCCGCCTGCCGGTGCAGCGCGTCGTCCGCCCCGGCGAAAGTTTTCGGGGGTATCAGGGTACGGTTGCCGGCGGCTCGGTGAAGCCGGGAGACTCGGTCGTCATCCTTCCCTCCGGAACGGTCGCCAACGTCAAGCAGATCGTCACGTTCGACCTCGTGCGCAATGCCGCGGTGGCCGGCGACGCCATCACGCTCGTCCTCGACCGGCAGGTGGACGTAGCGCGCGGCGATGTCATCGTCTCGCTCGACGGCCAGCCGATGACCGGCCACCATTTCGACGCCCAGCTCGTGTCGCTGCAGCCGGGCGGCATCGAGCCCGGAAAACGCTATTGGCTGAAGAGCGGTTCGCGCCGCCAGCGTGTCGCTGTCGAACCGATCAGCCAGCTTGAACTTGCGACCGGCAAATGGCAGCCGCATGCCTCGACGCTCGCCATGAACGCGATCGGCAAGGTGCGCCTCTCCTTCGAGGAGCTGGCGGTCTTCGACGCTTACGACCAGAATCGCTCGACCGGCGCCTTCATCCTGATCGATCCGGATACGCTAAACACGGTCGCGGGTGGCATGATCACCGCCAAGCGGGGCGAGGTCGGCGGCATTCACCGCGAAGACCAGCGCGTCGTGCTGTCGCTGCCGGCCGATCTCGCCGAGCAGCTGATGGCGAGCGAACTCTTCGCCAACCGCCGCGACGAGACCGAGGTCAAGCGGATGACGGCCAAGCAGGCGGCGGAGCTGTTCTCCAACGCCGGCGGCGACATCTGATCGTTTCGGTCGACAGGACATGAAAAGGGGGTCGGAAGGCCCCTTTTTTCATATGGGCGATCAGGCGATCGGCCGCGTCGAACCGCGCTGGATGAGGCTGAACGACAGCTCGACGACTCGCCTGGGCAGGCATTCGTCGTTGATCGCCCGGACGAGGAGATCGGCGGAGCGATAGCCCATTTCGAACCGCGGCACCCGGATGGTCGTCAGCCTCGGTTCGGCGCAGGTGGCGAATTCCAGGTCGTTGTAACCACAGATGCCGAAATCCTCCGGCACGCGAAGGCCCGCCCGTTGCGCCTCGAACAGCGCACCGAGCGCCAGATCGTCGTTCTGGCAGAATACCGCGTCGACATCCGGCGCCGTCGCCAGCAGCCGCTTGAAGAGGTCGCAGCCGAGCTGCACGCTGGTCTGCTTGTGCTCGGTCACGACGAGGCCGGGATCGTAGAGCCCCGCCTCCTGCATCGCCACGGCATACCCTTCATGCCGCCGCTGGGCGCGAAGATCGCGGCTGCCGCCGATCAGTCCGATGCGGTGATATCCGCAGGCCAGCAGATGGCGCGTCGCGGTCTCCGCCGCCTCGCGATGATTGATGCCGACGGCGATACCCGAGGGCATCAGGTTGATATCGACGATCTGAACCACCGGGCACGGCGCGCGCGCAAGCAGGTCGCTGACGCGCTGGTCCTGCAATCCCGTCAGGAGAATGCCGGCCGGATGCTGCGACAGGAAAAGCTTGACCTGACGGTATTCCTGATCCGGATCATGGTTGGTATTGGCATATTGGATGCGCAGATCCGTATCGCGCAACCGTTCCTCGATGCCGCTCATGATGCCGAGAAAAGCATGATTGGTCAGCGCCGGCGCCAGAACCCCGATAATGCCATTGTGACGGCTTGCGAGCGCCCGGGCGGCAAGATCGGGCACATATCCCATCCGCTCCACCTGGCAGAGGATCTTCGCCCGAAGCGGTTCGGAAACTTTTCCCGGTTCTCGCAGAGCGCGGGAAACGGTGATCGCGCTGATCCCCAGAACGTGAGCGACGTCAAGCAGGGTAACCCGTTCCGATCTGGCGCGTCTCGGCGGCATGCGTTCTGCGGCCCTCTCCACTGGCCGGATGCAAGCTCCCGCCCGAAGCGGTTCCTGAAGCCGGGATGTCTTTCGACAAGTTACACTTCCCCCGCCATGATGACGCAACGGCATGTCGAGACCTAGTATAATTTCATCCCGTCAAAGTACGGGTTGTGGATAAGATCGATCCAAGGCGGCAGGCTCGATGTAATCGGCCGTAAGCGGGTGAGTTAGGGCTAAGGTTTTTACGGGAAAAGCTTTCGGGAGAGCGAGATCTCTTGGAAAACCAAGGATCGGCTGGTCGGAGTGGAGTGATTCGAACACTCGACCCCCACGTCCCGAACGTGGTGCGCTACCAGACTGCGCTACACTCCGTGACCAGCGGCGCCTCTATAGACCAGCATTTTTCATTGCACAAGCGTCGCTCATGAAAAATATGCGACAGCGTCGCGATCACCGCTGCCCTCCCGCCGGAAAGCCGGGAAACCAAGGCGTTGCAAAAAAGCGGCGCAGGAGAAATTTGATGTTGATGGGCTCTCATCGCCTCGCGAAGCCCGACAGAAATCTGTTACGTGCAGTCTCGAAAGCCTTGCCTCCCAGGCACAACAGAAGACATGAAGGATTTTTCAGGATCATGAGCCGCCGCGTCATCGCATCGACTGCCCTTTTCGCGCTCGCCCTTTCGGCCTGCACCACCGTCAGCGTCGCCAGCAATCCGATCGAGAGCCGCTGGGTAGGTCACTCGGCCGGCGAGTTCTTCGCGAAATTCAGCCCGCCGATCAGCGACACCGACGACGGCTCGATGACCATCTATAACTGGCGCGGTGGCTACAAGCGCATCAAGCTGCAGGACGGCCGCACCGCCAGCGTCAGCTGCACGGCGAAGATCACCGTCTCCTCCAGCTACGTGATCCGCGACATCACAATCGTCTCCGATCGTCCGGGCGCCAACGGCCCCAGCTACTGCACGGAACTGTTGACCGCCGGCTGAGCCGAGCGAGCCCGCACAAGTGGATGATATAACTCATAAAAGCCGCCGGCTGCCGCCCGAGAGAGTGACGGCCGGCCGCTGTTTTTGAATGCACCGCAGCGAAAGCGGTGCTAGATCTCTCCAGCGCTTTGAACAGCGTATCGATGCGATCGGACGTGTGGCGCAAAACCGTGGTTGCCCTCATCGAGATCGCATCAGACGTGGAGGTCCGGCATGGCAGAAGACATTACCTTCGACATGGAATTTACCCCTTCCTATGGCGTGCCGGTCAGCGTGGCCGAAGGCGTGAAGCGGCTGACCGTCAACAACCCCTCGCCCTTCACCTTTCACGGCACCAATACCTATATCGTCGGCGGTTCGTCGGTCGCGGTCATCGATCCCGGCCCGGAGAACGAGGCGCATTTCGAGGCGCTGATGGCGGCGTTGAAGGGCCGCGAGGTCACCCATATCTTCGTCAGCCACACGCATCGCGACCATTCCCCGCTCGCCCAGCGCCTGAAACAGGCGACCGGGGCGATCACCGTCGCCGAAGGCCCGCACCGGGCCTCGCGGCCGCTGCATGCGGGGGAGGTCAATCCCTTTGCCGAAAGCGCCGACACCGGTTTCGTACCCGATATCGCGGTCGCCGACGGCCAGGTCATCGAGGGTGACGGCTGGGCGCTGTCGGCCGTGCATACCCCCGGTCATACGGCCAACCACTCGGCCTTCGGGCTCGAGGGAACCGGCGTGCTGTTTTCAGCCGATCATGTCATGGCCTGGGCGACGACGATCGTCGCGCCGCCGGACGGGTCGATGGCCGATTTCATGGCCTCGATCGAAAAGCTGCTGCCGCGCGAGGACCGGATCTTCTTGCCCGGCCATGGCGGGCCGGTGAGAGAGCCGGGTTCGTTCCTGCGGGGGCTTCGCACCCATCGCCGCATGCGCGAACGCGCCGTGCTTGAGCGCATCAAGGTCGGCGACCGGCTGATCCCGGAGATGGTCAAGGTGATCTATGCCAGCACCGATCCGCGCCTGCATGGGGCGGCCGCCCTTTCAGTGCTCGCGCACCTCGAAGACCTGGTCGAAAAAGGCCGCGTGCTGACCGAAGGCCCACCGTCGCTTGCGGGCGTTTACTGGGCTGCCTAGTTTCCGGCAATCCCGAGAAGCTCGGTATCCAGCCGATCGAGAAAATCCTCGGCGATCGCCTCGCTCATTCCCAGATCATGCGGACCGTAACGCGAGGCGACGCGGATATCGACGGAGGTCGTCTCGGCATCTTCGCGCAGCCGGATGACGAGATCGAAACGCAGGCCGAGGACCAGGGTGCGGGTCTCGCCCTGCAACAGGACATCGCCGACATTGGCAAAGATCGGGGCGAGCGAGGGCTCGGGGCGCGGCAGAGGGATCGGCGCCACGTCCGGCACCGGCGCCTGTTCGTCCTGCGGTGCCGGGCGCTGGGAGATATCCGGCGCGATCAGCTCGACGCCTTCCTTCTTCGTGATCGCGATCCGGGCGGAGAGCGCCGCCTTCTGCACACCCTGATAGACGCGGTCGAGGGCACCCTCGTAACGCCTGCCGGTGAGGCCGGGATAGGCTGCGAACTGGACCCGCCGATCGGCGGGGGGGGGGG
>NZ_AKKC02000015.1 GCF_000282095.2 Rhizobium sp. CF080
GGGCCGTCCGGTGGGCGAGCCACGTCGTCCGGCGGTTCCGGCCAGTGCCGAGCATATCGCCCGTATCCGCAAGGTATTCGAGGAGGAGGGACTGCTCTGATCGTCCAGATCATCGGAATGCGAATGCTCGGGTCGATGGAGCAGGCGATATCCTGCGCTGGGATATGAGCAAAAACTTATATCTGATGACTAGAAATCGTCGTTCTGCGATCCCGCCCCGATGCTAGACTGTTCCCGGAGGAGGCTTTCGGGACCGCTGGAGACGTGATCGTCCCCGGTGCGGCCCGTCACAAGGCCGACCGGGAGGAGAACATGGTCTTTGTGCCAAACATCCCGAACCTGCGGCACCTCAGGATGCTTCAGGTCATCGGGCGCACCCAGGGCATCGGCAGCGCGGCGCGGGAAATGAACACGTCGCAGCCTGCCGTGACACTCGCCGTCGCGACGGTCGAGAGCGAATTGGGCATCGAGGTTTTCGAACGCGGCGGCTCAGGCACCTTCCCGACATCGGCGGGGCGGCTGTTGCTGGCGCGGGTCAGCCGATTCTTCGACATACTGGAGGCCGCGCTGCTGCGGGTGGCTGGCGATGCGGCTCCCCAGCGCCGGCCTCTGCCGCCGGTCGAACGCGTGATGACCAGTACCCAGATGCGGGCGCTGATCGCGCTCTCAGATCCGCGCTCGGTCGAGACGGTGGCCGAGCATCTGGACGTATCCGTCAATGCACTCTACCGCGCAACACGGTCGCTCGAAAAGGTGCTGGATGCCGATCTTTTCGATCGCACGGTCCATGGCCCCGCCTGCAACCCGGCCGGTCTGCGGCTGGCGCGCCAGTTCAAATGTGCTGCGGACGAGCTGAAACTCGCATTCGAGGAAATCCGTCTGGCCGAGGGCACGGAGGAGACCGAGATCGTCATCGGCGCCTTGCCGATGTCGGGCTCCTATGAGCTCGCAGAGGCCGTCTACGCCTTCAGTGCCCGCCGGCGGCGAGCCCGGATCAACATCGTAACCGGCGAATTCGATGCGTTGCTGGACGATCTGTCGAATTGCCGCCTGGACATGATCTTCGGCCTGTTGCGCTGCCCGGACTGGGCTCGGGACCTCACCAAGGAAGATCTGTTCAGCGATTCATACTGCATCGTCACCCGTCCGGGGCATCCGCTGGCTCGGTTGCCGACGATCACGCCGCAAGACCTGAGCAAATACGACTGGATCGTGCCCCCCGACGGCACGCCCCGCCGACGGCATATCGAGCAGCTGTTCGAGGGCATGGAGCTGCCGCATTTCAACATCGAGACGCGTTCGCTGGCGACGTCGCGGGCACTGCTGATGAAGAGCAACCTGATCACGGTAATGACCCGCAGTGAGATCCAGATCGACATGGAACTGGGCCTGCTGCGCGGCCTGCCCTGCACGCGGCTGAAAGCCATTCCCCCGAAGGGCATCGCCACCCGCGCGAACTGGATGCCGACACCGGTTCATGCCGAGTTCCTGGAAGTGCTGCGCAGCGTGACGGCTGACAAAAGGGGTCGCGGAGCGACCGGGAAACTTCTGAGCCGGGCGCGATAGCCCGGCGCAGGGATGAAGCGGCACGCAACCGCGAACACAGCCGATCAAATTCATGCCGCGGGCAACCAGCCGCGGCGCGCGCAGGCCATTTCCGGCAATGGCCACTGCCAGATTGAATTTGGCGTTCGCCCTATAAGAAGTCCCTGACCGTCGATTGCGCTTACCGGTGACCGCGGACAATCTCAGAGCATCGAAGCGGGACGTCGCGCCACTCTTGCGCAGGCCCGTTTCGCTTGACTGCCCGGACGTGGCTGGCTGGAGGGGCCTGTCATGGTTCCGGAAGCGGCAGCTTACATTTCTCGGCGCAACGGCACTACGCCACGCGTAGAGGCAAAGATCGAATTCGGAGGAGGATCCATGAAACTGTTCAAGAACAAGGCGCTGCTGGGCGCCGTGACCGCTACGGCGATGCTGGCCATGTCCTGGCTGGCGCCGGCACCCGCGCGTGCCGATGCCGTGGAGGATTTCTACAAGGGTAAGTCGGTGACATTCCTGGTCAGTGCTCCGGCAGGAAGCCTGACGGACTTCGTTGCACGCAATTTCGCCGAACACTTCAAGTCCCATATGGCCGGGCACCCGAACGTCGTTGTGCTGAACCTGCCCGGCGCGGGCGGCATGATGGCAGCCGCCCAGCTGCAATTGAAGGAGGTCAAGGATGGCACCGTCATCGGCTTCCTGCAGCGCAACAATCTCTACGTGCCTCTCGTCGAAGGGCCGAAAAGCGGCTTCGATCCGCGCGAGCTGCAATGGCTCGGCAGCCTCGAAAAGGTCGCCTACGCCATGGTGGCGATGAACAATTCGGAGGTGAAGACCACCGCGGATCTGTTCAGCAAACCGCTGATCCTGGGCGCGACCGGTTATTCCAACGAGAATCGTACCCTGCCGGCGATGCTGAACGACATGATCGGCACCAAGTTCAAGATCATCCACGGCTATGATGCGCGCGGCGAGGTCTATCTCGCCATGGAACGCGGTGAGGTGGATGGCTGGGCTTCGACGGTTGCCGGCCTCACGATCCCCGACACCAAGCAGATGCTCGACCAGGGCCGCCTGAAAGTGCTCCTGCATCTCGGCTTCGAAAGCCCTGCGCCGTTCGACAAGGTGCCCAACCTTTCCTCCTATCTGAAGACGCCGGAAGACAAGGAACTCTATTCGTTCTTCACCCGCAGCATGGTGGCCGGCCGCCCGATCGGTGTGCCCAAAGGCGTGCCGGCCGATCGTCTTGCCGCTCTGCGCAAGGCCTTCGACGAGTCGGCCGCCGATCCCGACTTCCTCTCGGCGATGAAGGCGAAGGACTATCCCGTCGAGGCTGTCAACGGTGCGGCCGTCGAGCAGGTGGTGAAGGACCTCTACGCCACCTCGGACGCGACCATGCTGAAGGTGCGGGCGATCATGACCGCCAAAGAGCCGAAGTAACAACGGCCACCACTTTGCGCCGGGGCGGGCATTCGGCTCCGGCGCTCCATAAATCCAGAGGAAAAGACCCATGCCAAGCCGGATCGTCGATATCCATCCCCACGTCATTTCACCCGATACCGTGACATATCCTCATGCACCGCTTGGAGGTGTGCATTCGGACTGGTCCAAGACCCGACCCGTCGATTTCGAGCAGATGCTGGTCGAGATGGACGAAGCCGGCGTGGACAAGGCAGCCATCGTGCATTCGTCGACCACCTATGGGTTCGATAACTCGTATCTGGCCGATTGCATCGCAAAAATGCCCGATCGTTTCACAGGTGTATATGCCGTCGATGTGCTGCAGCCCGATGCGGTCGAGAAGATCGAATACTGGCGCGGTCGCGGCATGGGTGGCCTGAGACTGTTTACCGGCGGCGCAACCAATCAGTCCAAGGGCAGCTGGCTGCTCGATGAGAAAACCTTCCCGGTCTGGGAACATTGCCAGGATATCGGCATGTCAGTGGTCATCCAGACGACACCGGACGGCTTGCACATGGTTGCGGACCTGCTGACGCGCTTCCCGCGTGCGAAAATCCTGCTCGATCACATGGGGCGCCCGGTGCTCGAGGACGGTCCGCCCTATGCCGCGGCCCAAAGCCTTTTCGCCATGGCGAAATACCCGAACCTCTACCTGAAGATCACCCCGCGCAGCTTCGATCTGGCCGCAGGCGGCAAGTCCACGCCGGCGACATTCTTCACCAGGCTGGTCGGCGAATTCGGCGCGAACCGGCTGGCATTCGGATCGAACTATCCAGCCTCGGCCGGGCCTCTGAAAAAGCTCATCGACCAGGGGCATGCCAGCTTCTCCGGCCTGTCGGAGGAGGATCGTTCTTGGATATGGGCGCGCACCGCGCAGTCCATCTATCCCGAGCTCGCGGACTGATCCGCAGCCTCTGATGCACGGCTTCCTGCCACCACTGTGACCGCAGCGGTTTGGCGCCGCGAGGAAAGAAGAGAAATGGAACATATTGCCGGATTTGGCGTGCTGGAAACGGCAGGCCATGCGTTGATCTCGCTCCTGTCGATAGATCGGATCGTATTCCTGTGGTTCGGGGTTTTGGTCGGCCTGATGCTCGGGCTGCTGCCAGGAATCGGCGGCCTGACGGGCTTTGCGCTGCTCGTACCCTTCACTTACACGATGGACCCGATCGCAGCCCTTGCGATGCTGCTCGGGATGCATTCGTCGAACACCATGTCCGACACGATCCCGGCGGTCCTGTTCGGGGTTCCGGGCGGGGCGGCCTCGCAGGCCACCGTGCTCGACGGCCTGCAGATGACCAAGCGAGGCGAGGGCGGACGAGCGCTCAGTGCTGCCTATACCAGTTCGCTGATCGGTGGATTGATCGGCGCACTGATCATGGGCATCGCGCTGCCGTCGGTGCGGCCGCTGGTGCTGTCGATCGCCACGCCCGAACTTCTGGCTATGACGATCTTCGGTATCGCGATGGTGTCTACCCTTTCTGGCAAGACGCCGCTTCGCGGCATGGTCGCGGCCTGTTTCGGCATCCTGATCGGAATGATCGGCACCAACGTTCAGACGGGGCAGATGCGCTGGACCCTTGACCTCATCTATCTGCGCGATGGCTTGCCGATCATGCCGGTTCTGCTCGGCGTCTTCGCATTGCCGGAGCTCTGCGATCTTGCCATTGGCCGCAAGGCGCTCACCGACAAGCTCGAATTCAGCACCCGCAAGGGCATGTGGCAGGGCGTCAAGGATGCGTTTGCGCACTGGTTCCTGATCCTGCGCTGCAGTTCGATCGGCGCCGTCCTGGGGGCGATCCCGGGCGTGTCGAGCGCGGTCACCGACTGGATCGTCTACGGCCATGCACTGCGCACCGAGCGGGGCGCCGACAAGAGCTTCGGCACCGGTGACGTGCGTGGCGTGATCGCCCCGGAATGTGCGGTCAATGCGTCGGAAGGCGGACGGCTCGTGCCACTTCTCGCCTTCGGCGTACCAGGCGGGGCTGCGGGAGCGATCCTCCTCAGCGCGATGATGGTGCAGGGCTTCATCCCCGGGCCTGACATGCTGACCCGCAATCTTGAGCTTACCTATACGCTTGTGTGGTCGCTGGCGCTCGCCAACGTCTTTGGTGCCGCGCTCTGCTTCGTCCTCTCAGGGCAGTTCGCCAAGATCTCCACCCTGCGCTACACGCTGATCCTGCCGAGCATCATGGCAGTCACATTCGTCGGTGCCTTCCAGGGTTCGCGCAGCTGGGGAGATCTCTATACGCTGCTGATCTTCGGGTTGATCGGCTGGACGATGAAACGGCTGAAATGGCCGCGCCCGCCGCTGATCCTCGGACTGGTTCTGGGCGTTCTGATCGAGCGTTATCTGGCGATCTCGACGCTGCGTTACGGTGCTGACTGGCTGACCCGGCCGGGCGTGATGCTGATCCTCGCCGCATCCGCCTGGGTGATGCTGAGCCCCCTTTACCGCATCGTGCGCCGCAAGGGGTTTGGCGGATTGCTGCCGCGCGGCAGTTTTTCGGTCCAGTCCTCGGATCTCGTCTACGTCTTCTTCATCGGCATCGCGGCCTGGATGCTGGTCGAAGCGCAGGGCTGGTTCTTCAATGCGCGGATCGGGCCGACCTTTGCGGCAGGCACGCTGATCGTCGCCGGTTCGATCAGCCTCATCTGGCTGCTGTTCTCGGGCCGCGGCAGCGCCAATCCGGCCGCCGAGGAGGAGGGCATCCATATGGACCTCTTGGCGGATGACGACCTGCCGGCGCGCACGGTGGCGGCGCGGGCGGCGCAGTTCTTCGGCTGGTACATCTTCTTCCTGGCCGGCACCGCGGTCATAGGCCTGATCCCAACCGTTCCTTTGATGATCCTCGGCTATATGCGGGCGGAAGCGCGCGAGCCCTGGAAGCTCAGCGTCGCGATCGCCCTCGGCGCGATGCTTTTCATCTGGATCGTATTCGACCGGCTGGTCGGGGTGCCCTGGCCGCACAGCCTGCTTGGCGAATGGATCCCGTCGCTGCGCGGCGTCATCCCCTCGGTCTGACCAAACCTCATACGGACGGGATCGAGCGATGCCGTCCTCCCCCTATCGTAAATGACGGAGACCCTCATGGACAATGCCTCGGAACTCACGCTGAAATGCTGCCTGCGCAGCTACCCCTATACGGACGCCATCAAGGCCGGAAACATCACCATACCGGGCGTGAAGCTCGATTTCGTTGACGTCAAGCCGCATATCGCCGCCTTCCGTCGGATGGTGCGCGAGCTGGAATTCGACGTCTGCGAACTGGCGCCCACCACCTATGTGATCGCCCGCGCCTATGGGGTGAAGATCAAGGCGCTGCCGATCTTCTTCGTTCGCCGTTTCCATCATGACGGCCTGATGGTGCCGGAAAATTCCGCCATCAAGGGGCCGAAGGATCTTATCGGCAAGAAGGTCGGCGTGCGCGCCTGGTCGGTGACGACGGGCGTTTGGAAGCGCGGCATCCTGCAGAACGAATACGGGGTCGATCCGTCACAGGTGACATGGGTCGTCGATGACGAGGAACATGTCGAGGCGCTGAAGCTGCCGCCCTATGTCCAGCATGCACCGGACGGCAAGTCGATCGCCGGCATGTTCGCGGCGGGCGAGATCGACGCGGGCTTCACCGGTGACGCCGGTGTCGGGCGCGAGGGCAAGCCAACCAGCGACTGGAAGGCGGCCGAGGCGAAACCGTCGCAGGCGTTGCGGGACGTCTTTGCCGGCGAGAAGGGGGCGGAGCGCGATTTCTTCAAGCGGACCGGTGTGTTCCCGATGCATGGCACGCTCGCGGTACGAGAAGATGTGCTCGACGCCCATCCGGACCTGGCGCACAAGCTCTACAACGCCTTCGTGGCGGCGAGGGCACCCTATATCGAGGACCTGAAGGCGGGCCGCGCCACGGGCGAACAGGCCGAAAAGGACAAGAAGCTCATCCCGATCGTCGGTGACCCGCTGCCTTACGGCATCGAGGCCAATCGCACCTCGATCGAGGGGCTGATCCGCTATGCGCATCAGCAGGGCCTTATCCCGAAGAGCTATTCGGCCGAGGAAATGTTCGTCGCGCTCTAACAATAGTCGGCGGTCTGTCGCTCGCCGGCGCTGCGGACCGCTTTCTCGAAGGCCAGCCCTTTCGAGGGCGAGGAGGATGCAGGAATGACAGAAACGACACGCCGCAACCGACTGGTCGAGATCGACCGATCCAAGACCACGCCGGAACAGGAGGCGGTGATCGAAAGGCTCGGCGAGGGCCGCGGGCGGATCCCGACTCCTTACAAGGTCTGGCTGCACAGCGCCCGCCTGGCCGACGGCATGGAGGTGATCGGCACCTACCTCAACAGCGGCGCTCACCTGACCAACGCCGAATTCGAGATCGCGACGCTGGCGACGGCGGTCTTCTGGCGCTCTCCCTATGTGGTCACCAACCATGCACGGCATGCGGTGCAAGCGGGCGTGCCCGAGCAGGCCGTCGAGGCAATTCTTGCCGGCCGCAGACCGGTCGTCGCCAGCGAGCGGCTGCAGACGGTCTCCGATTTCGCTGCGGACCTTCTGGCCGGGGGCTCGATCGAGGACGATCGTTTCGATGCCTACGAGAAGGTTCTCGGGCGCGAAGGCATTGCCGAATTGATCGTCCTCGTCGGTTATTATTCGACGGTCTCGATCGGGATGCGGGTCCACGAGGTTCCCGCCAGAGGCTGAGATCGCCGGCCGTCTCCAGGGCAGATCAATATCGCCGAACTTATCACGCCGGTTCCCCTATCAATCGCCCGTTCGCGTGCTTTCAAGCTAATTTGCGGTGCCTGATAGGGGCGGATCGTAGGCGCCGGGCTTGGAGGAGAAGCCCTGTTTCCGGTCCATGTCACCGAGCCGGGACTGATCGCGGTTTCGGAAGGCAGGATGTGCAGTTTCAACAATTTGGAGCGTTCTTCGCGCGCCCGCAGGAACGCACGGCGTCTGTCGTGTGTCGCCGGGATTTCCGCAAACCGGGGAGGAATATCATGAAGATCACGGAATCGAATGTTACGCGCAGGACCGTCATCCGGGGCGCCGCCGGCGCAGCCGCGTTGTTGGCCGTTTCCCCGTTCGACAAGCTCATGGCCGCCGGTTCGGCCAAGCTTGCGGACCTGCCGTACACGGTCAACATCGTCAACACGGGTTCCAACGCGACGCTTGTCCAGCAGGAGCTTCTGAAGCAGCTGGGTTATTTCGACGCGTTGAACGTCAAGACGACGACCGTGAATGTGGCTGATGGCAGCAAGCTGATGGGCAGCCTGATCAGTGCCCAAAGTGATATCTGCGTCCTTTCCGGTTTTTCGCAGGTACTGCCGGCCATCGAGAAGGGCGCCCAGCTCAAGGTCGTCGCGGCGGCAAACCAGCTGATCGCCCAGGCGCTCTACAGCAGCAATCCGAACATCAGGAAGGTCGAGGATCTCAAGGGCAAAACCATCGGCACCGGAGCGATCGGCGCGCTTCTCCACCAGATGATGGTGGCGCTCTTGCGCAAGCACGGCGTCAATCCTAACGACGTTCAGTTCGTCAATGTCGGAAGCAGCGCCGATGTCTTCAAGTCTGTTGTCGGCGGCAGGGTCGATGCGGGTCCGGCGATGACCGACGTCTACGATCAGCAGGCGCAATACGGTGTTCATGCGATCGCGGATTTCTGGTCCGAACTGCCTGAATATCCGTATCAGGGGTCCTATGCCTCTCAGACCGCGATCGACGGCCGGCGCGAAGGCCTTGTTCGGGTCCTCGCCGCCTATTGCAAGCTCTATCGCTTCATGATGGACGATCCGTCTGCGGAAGAGGCTTTCATGAAGGCCTACAAGACCGCCATCGGAACGTCGGACGAAGCGCAGGGCCGGATGATGATCAAGTTCACCCGGCAAAACAGGACCTATACCAAGGATCTCATCCTGACGCAGGCGCAGGTCGATTACATGCAGGCTCTCAATCTGGAATTTGGAATTCAGAAGGTAAAGCTGCCCTTCGACAAGGTGGTCGATCTTTCGCTTGCCAGGGAAGCAACCAAGCTGATCGATCAGGGATGATCCCGGCGGGCCTGCTCACCGGGTAGCCGGGACATGCGGCGGCCCAGTGGGAATGCTCGCCCCCAATCATGGAAACCGGCGGTGCTTTTCCCAGCACTGCCGCTTTCATTTGACGGGAAATGAAACTTGCCGAGGCCGGAGCCGGATCGGACGCTGTCAGCCCATCCACTGGCTGACGGGCGCTGCCGCATCCTGCAGCGGCTGGCAGATGACATCGATCAGCGTCGGGCCGTCATGTGCGATGGCGGCCCGAAGAGCGGCCGGGAAATCGGCGGGATTTTCAATCCGCCACGCCTTCACGCCATAGGCTTCGGCAACGGCGGCATGATTGGTCCGGTTGAAATCGACCGAGAAATAGCGCTCGCCATAGCCGCTTTTCTGGCTCGCCTTGATCCAGCCGAAGACCGAATTCGAAAACACGATCATCGTCATCGGCACGTTGTAGCGGGTGATGGTTTCCAGTTCGCCCACCGTGAAGCCGAAGCTTCCGTCTCCCATCACCGAGACGACCTTTGCCGACGGACGCCCGAACCAGGCGCCGACGGCCGCAGACATCGAATAACCGAGCGCGCCATGGGCGCGGTTGGTGATGAAATGGCGGCCCGGTTTTCTCAGTGTGTAGTAGGCCGAGAGATAGGGGCAGGGCGTTCCGGGGTCCGCCACAATGATCGCGTCTTCCGGCAGCGCCTTGTTGAGTTCGGCAATCACCAGTTCCGGCCGGATCGGCAATTCGCGGCTTTCACTCAGGCTCGCAAGGGCCTGCGCCTTCTCGTCCTTTGCCGCCGTGACGATGGCAACTGCCCCCCGTGAGATCGGGAGGGGCTCGCCGCTGATCCTGATCGTATCGCAAAGAGCCTCAAGCGCGCGGCGCGCGTCCGCCGGAAGCCCCACGGCCGTGCGGTAATTGCAGGAGATCACCATCGGATCGATGTCGATATGGATGATGGTGACGTCCGGACCGGGAACGGTGCGGTGTTCGGTGGATGTCGAGCCCGCCCGGCACCCGACGAAGATGACCAGATCGGCCTTCGCCAGAACGTCGCGGGTGCATGGCAGGCCGCCATTGGCGCCGACCACGCCGACGCAGAGCGGATGGGTTTCCGCCAGTGAGCCTTGGCCGCTGATCGTCGTGCAGACCGGCGCGTCGATCAGTTCCGCCAGTTCCGCCAAGGCCGCCGTGGCGCCGGAAATGACGACTCCGCCACCGCAAACGAAGACCGGAAAACGGGCGTCGGCGATCAGATCGGCGGCCCTGGCAACGGATTCGGGATCGGGAGCGGTACGCCAGGCGGGCACCGCACCATGTTCCGGCTGGGCCCAGATGTCGTCGCCGCCGGTGCGATGCTTCTGCACGTCGTAGGGCAGGCCGATATGCGCCGCACCGGGCTTGCCGGTGGTCATGGCGCGGAAAGCGGTCCGGAGCGTGTGCGGGATCTCCCCCACCGTATCGATGACCTTGTTCCATTTGGTCAGCGGGGCATAGAGCCTTGTCTGATCGAGTTCGGTCAGCGGGTAGCGGCCGCGCGCCGTCACGGGAACGTCTGTCGTAATCCCGAGAACCGGAACCGAAGATTCGTTGGATTCCACCAGTCCAGGGAGAAGGTATGTGGCGCCGCCGCCACTCGGCCCTTCGCAGACGCCGACCCTGCCGGTAACGCGTGCATATCCGTCAGCCATGTAGGCCGCCGATCGTTCGTCGCGGGTGAGGACATGGGTGATACCGTGGTCGAGCCGCGCCAGCGCATCATAGAGTGGCAGGCTCGTATCGCCGCAGAGACCGAAGACATGGGTAACCCCATGGGCTTCGAGCATCCGGACCACCAGCTCGGCACCGCTTATCGTGTTGTCGTTTACGGTCATCAACGCATCCAGGGTCATCGTCATCTGAAGTCTTGTTACAGCCGATATGGCATCGGGCGCCAGTAGGCGCCCGTCGCTGTGTGAAGGGAAGGACATCGACAGGATGTTTTTCCGGGGTAGGGCGGCTTCGCCGTTTACTTCTTCAGCAGGGCGATGGCATCGCGGGCGATGGACATGTCCGCAACCTTGTCGAACGGCAGCAGTTTCGTCTGCACTTTCAGATCGATATTGAGCTGCTGCATGAAGTTCAGCCGCTCTTCATTCAGCACGAGATCGGCGGCAAACGGCTTGTACTTCTGGATGACGGTCCAGACCGCATTGCTGTCGGCCTCGCTGGCATTCGGAAACACGGTCTTGCGTGCCTTGAAGAAGGCATCCTTCGCATCCGGCGTCTGCACGAAGCGGTAGAGCTTGGCATAGGCCGCCATGGTACGGACGAGTTTGTCGCGTTCCTTCTCGATCAGCGCGGTGGAGGTCCATGCGCCCTGATAAGTGTATTCGGGAAGCTCGACGGCCAGGTTGCCCTTCTCGACCATGCGGACCTTGTACTGATCCTGCTGCTCGATGATCGCAAGTTCGCCGACACCGGCATCGACGGTGCCCATGACCGCGCCCTTGAAGATGTCCACGCTGGCGCCAATGTTGACGAACTGGACCTTGCTGACGTCCACGCCATGCTTGCGCAGCAGCGCCACCATCAGCTGGTGGACGAGGGCGCCGAGCGAACCGGTGCCGATCGTGCGGCCCTCCAGGTCCTTCAGCGTCTTGACGTCCGGCTTGGTTGTGAAGAGGGCGAGCGACGGCAACAGGGCTGCGCCGCCGAGGACGCGGATTTCGGCACCTCGCTCGATGGCCGGGAAAAGCTGGCCGAAACCGGACATGGTGCTGAGATCGAGGCTGCCGCCGACAATGCCGCTGAGGATCTTCGATCCGTCGGCGACCGCGAGCACATTCGGCGCCAGTCCGAATTCTTCCAGAAAGCCCTGCTGCTTCATCAGTTCCTGCATCGCCTGGTTGACGGCGCCGGACGCATTGGCGATCGAAACCGGCGTCGGTGACCCTGCCGGCGCGGCCATGCCGAGCCGCGGCCCGACCAGGCCGGCGGCCAGCATGGTTCCCAAGACGCCGCGACGCGTAAACTGCCTGTTGAACATTCCCGTCCTCCCTTTTCCCTAAAATCGAATTCAGTTGTCCGTACGTCCCGGGGCCTCCTCGCCTCGCGGGATTTCTGGATGGAAACCGCAATATTTCGATGTCGACTATTGTCGCTATCGTTTCGCGAGAAAAATCACAAAGCCGGCCAAGGTTATAAGAAAACTGAAACGCGCTGCCCGACGCGATGCATCGGCAACTGTCGGATACGACGGGACATTTCGTCCTGCCGCATCCGTTGGTCTGCGGCCTGTGTTCAAGGAACAAGCGCCGCCGTCGTTTCGTCGAACAGCTCGTCGACGCTGGGCCTGCGGGGGATGATCTTCTGTTCGTAGGACCAATCGATCGCCATCTGGATGCCCTTGCGGTTGGCTTCGAGACCGAAGGGCGGCAGCAGCGCCGGAGGGGCGGCCTTGCGGCTCTCGACGAGCAGGCGGAAGATCTCCTTGACCACGTCGGGCCGGCTCTTCAGGAGATCCTTGTGGACGACGAACATGTGGTTGATCGGCACGATATTTTCGAGCTCGGACCACTTTTTACCCTCTTCCATGGCGTTTGGAATGAGGGTGGCGATGCGCGGATCGTCCGGCATGTCATTGCCGAGGATCGCCGCGTCGATTTCCCCGGAATAGAGCAGCTCGGCGAGCTTGGAGCCCTTGGGAAGCATGCGGCAATTCGGGGGATCGCGATATTCCGCCAGGTGGCTTTCATCGGTTGTCAGCCAGGTGATCTTGTCGAGATCGACGCCGTATTCGTGCTGCAGGATGCCGCGGACCCAGAGGCCGGTCGTCTGGGCATAGCTGCGTACGCCCACCTTCCTGCCTTCGAGGTCCTTCGGCTTCAGCTCGTTGATGCTCTTGTTGTAGCCGATGCAATGATGCTGGGTGCGGCCAGAGATGGGGGCCGGCAGAAGAGCGTAGGGCTTGCCGTAGATATGGGCCTGAAGATAGGTCACGATCGCCAGTTCGCCGGCGTCGAAGGCATTTTCGCGCAGCATCGGCTTGAAGCCGTCATGAGCGGTCTTCGGGCCGCAGAAGTCGAATTCGAACAGCGACGGCTTGAGCGCTTCCGACTTCAGAGCCTTGGTGACCGGATAGTCGGCAAGATTCGTCCGCAGCTTGAGGGTCGTGTCTGATTTATAGTCCATAAGGCTCTCCCATATCTCTAATCCATGCCGCCGCGCCGAATCGACCTGTCTGCCCGATCGCCGCACGAAAATGGGAAGCGAACTGGTGGTGAAACGCCCGGTCCGCAGTCCTCGTCGGCGGGCCAGGGAAATGCGAAGGCAATCTGCCTGCGGCATCGCAAAAGTCTTCCATCGGCGAAGCTGTCGCCAATTGAAATGCGGGCCTGATCGATAAGAATTCCGTAATCGCAGCTCCTGGCGAGGGGGAAGACACTCCTGCGGCCATAAATCCAATCACGCCCTACGACTTTCCGATGCCCCGGGAGAGGCGCAGTCGTTCTAAGGGGGAAGATGCTGCCCTGGTCTTCCATCGGCGATGGATGCTGTGGCGAGAGTGGGCAGCGAGAGTGGGTTATGTGAGGAGCAGGAAGATATGAACGGTGCAGAGAGCTTGGTTCGGACCCTTGTGGGTGCAGGGGTCGATACGTGTTTCGCCAATCCCGGTACGTCCGAGATGCATTTCGTCTCGGCGCTGGACCGGGTCGACGGCATGCGTTCCATCCTCGTGCTGCATGAGACCGTCGCCACCGGCGCGGCCGACGGTTACTGGCGCATGGCGGACAGGCCTGCTGCCAACCTGCTGCACCTTGGGCCAGGTCTCGCCAACGGGCTTTCCAACATCCACAATGCGCGCAAGGCGGCATCCGGGATGCTCAACATCATCGGTGAACATGCAAGCTGGCATTTGAAATACGACGCGCCGCTTGCTTCCGATATCGAAGGTATCGCGCGCCCCCTTTCCGACTGGGTCAAGACGTCTCTTGGATCTCAGGCGATCGGAGCGGATGCGGCCCAGGCGGTGATCGAGGCGCGGCAGTCGCGCATTGCATCGCTGATTCTGCCGGGCGATACGGCCTGGGAAGAGGGTGGAGCGGTCGCCGACGCACTGGCCATGCCCACGGTCGCAGGGTTCGATGAAAAATCGATCGAGGCGGCGGTGCGGGCGTTGCGCAGCGGCGAGTCCACGATGCTGATCATCGGCGGTCGGGCAATCCGCGGAAAGGCACTGGAGATCGCCGGCCGTATCGCCGGCAAGACCGGAGCAGTGCTTGCGACACAGTTCTTCAGTTCGCGCATCGAGCGCGGCGCAGGGCGCGTGCCGACATTCCGGATTCCGTATTTCGTCGACTCGGCTCTCGGTGCATTGAAGGACTTCAAGCATATCGTCACGATCGAGACCAAGGAGCCGGTTTCGTTTTTTGCCTATCCCAACAAGCCGAGCCAGATCAAGGCCGAGGGCACCCAGGTGCATCAGGTCTGCAACCCCGGCGGCGATGGATTGGCGGCGTTGGAAGCTCTGGCCGAGGCGGTCGGCGCGAAGGCTTCGGATGCGCCGCATCAGGAGCGGACCGAGACCGCTTTGCCCTCGGGCGCCCTGAACCAGCAGACGATCGCCCATATCCTGTCCGCACTGATCCCCGAGAATGCCATCGTCGTCGACGAGTCCGTGACCACGGGGCGCGAATCCTTCGGGTTGACCGCCGGTGCCGCCCCGCATGACTGGCTGCAGAACATGGGCGGGTCGATCGGCTTCGGCCTGCCTGTCGCCACCGGCGCCGCCATTGGCGCTCCGGGCCGCCGCGTCATCTCGCTGTCGGGCGACGGTTGCGCGATGTACACCTTGCAATCCCTCTGGACGCAGGCACGCGAAGGGCTGGATGTGACGACGCTGGTATTCTCGAACCGGGCGTACCAGATCCTTCGCGTCGAGTTTGCCGGTGTCGGTGCCGGCGCACCCGGCGAAAAGGCCAGCGCCATGATGACCCTCGACAATCCGCCGCTCGATTTCCTGGCGCTTGCACGCGGGTTGGGCGTTCCCGGCACGCGCGTTTCCGATTGCGGCGAACTGATTGCGGCGCTGAAACGCGTCCTGCGGCAGCCCGGCCCGCATCTGATCGATGTGACGCTATAAAACCGCGTCTCGTCCAAGCGATCGATGATCGTCGGAGGCAAAGGCCGGATGCAGTTTCCGCCTTTTCCCGCGTTAGGGCCTGCCGACGCACCCGGCGTGACACCATCCCGAACGGAGTCGGCGCAGGTCTTTGAATTTGCTGCGGAGTTTGACGTCGAAGCAAAGCCGGACCTAACCCGATACAAAGAACTTATAGCCGGGGACGCCATTCCAATTGGAGAATGGTCCTCAAAATGTTTCAGTTTTATCCAGCACTCGCAGGAGGAGGCGCGTCGGGGAGCATGGCGCTCACCGCGCGGATATCAGCGACAAGTGCACAGAACCGGAGGAATTTCATGGCGGAAGATAGGAAGGTAAAGCTTGCGGTACAGAATGTCTCGAAGACATTCCGGGTACGCGGGACGATGGGGGAGAGCGATTCCCTGCTTCCTGTTCTGCGCAACCTGAGCTTCGACGTCTACGAGAACGAGATCGTCTCGCTGATCGGAGAGAGCGGCTGCGGCAAGACGACCCTTTTGCGCATCGTGCAGGGACTGATCCGGCTGGATGCCGGGACGATCCGGGTCGATGGCAATGCGGTTGGCGTCCCGGGCCGCGACCGGGGTTTCGTCTTCCAGCAGTCGAGCCTTCTGCCGTGGCGGACGGCGCGCCAGAATGTCGAATTCGGGCTGGAACTGTCCGGCGTGCCGAAGCGAGAGCGGGGCGAGAAGTCGCGGGAGCTGTTAAAGCTCGTCGGGCTTGCGCACGCCACCGAACAATATCCGCACGAACTGTCGGGCGGCATGCAGCAGCGCGTCAACCTGGCGCGGGCGATGGCCATCGATCCGGCCATCCTTTTGATGGACGAACCGTTCAGCGCGCTCGACGCCCAGACCCGCGAAGTGCTGCAGCGCGAACTGCTGCGCATCCAGGCCGAAGCCAACAAGACGATCCTGTTCGTCACTCACGACCTCGACGAGGCGATCTATCTTTCCAACCGCGTCATCGTGCTGGGCGCCAAGCCCGGCCGGATCAAGAAGATCATCGAGATCCCGTTCGGGCGCAACCGCCCTGAACTGCCGCAGATGCGCGGCGAGCCGGAGTTCCAGCGCATCCGCGCGGAAATGTGGGACCTCATCCGCAATACCCCGGCCAGTGCCGCGGTCGCTGCCTGAGACAAGGGGACATGACAATGCTCGACAAGACCATCCCCCACGCTCCCGATCACGTCCTGCCAAGCGCCGACCCTAATGCCACAGCCGGGTCGACGGTCGTGCCCGATACGGTCGAGGAGATCGGCCCGGCGCCGCGTTCCAACGCCACACGCTGGATCCGGCTTGCCTCGATCTTCATCGTGCTGATCGGCTGGGAACTCGCCGGCCGTCAGGTCAATCCGCTGTTCATGTCCTATCCCTCGGCGATCGCGACCTCGGCCATGCGCCTGATCGCGTCCGGCGAACTGGGTGCGGCGCTGCTTGAATCCCTGAAGACGCTGCTGGTCGGCTTCGTGGTGTCGTCCGCCTTCGGCATCTGCGTCGGGCTGGCGATCGGCCGTTACCGGACTGTCGAGGCGGCCACCGACTGGGTCATCAACGCCCTTTATGCGACGCCGCTGGTGGCCATCGTGCCGCTGGTGACCCTTTGGTTCGGCCTCGGCTTCCAGGCCAAGCTGTTCATCGTCTTCATCATGACGCTGTTCCCGGTGCTGATCAACACGTCGGCCGGCGTGCGCAACGTGCCGGCGCAGCTGATCGAACTCGGCAATGCCTTTGCCGCCAACGAATGGCAGATCTTCACGAAGATCATCCTGCCGTCGGCTTTGCCTTACATGATGACGGGACTCAGGCTCGGCATCGGCCGCGCCATCATCGGCATGGTCGTGGCCGAGTTCTTTACCGCCATCACTGGGCTTGGCGCACTGATCATCAAATACGGCAACCAGTACGATACCGCCTCGATGTTCGTGCCGATCTTCGTCCTCATGCTGCTCGGCATCGCGCTCAGCGTCACGGTCAAGCGCATGGAAGACTGGATTGCCCCCTGGAAAGCCCGGCAAGGCGATTGACGGGCAGGCAGCCGAACGAGGCCCAGGCCGAGGCTTGCAGAAAAAGGGAATTGTACAATGAATGTATCACGGACTCCGGTCCGTCTGGATATTGCTGTCGCCGATTATCCGCAGACTGCGGGATTGAAGGACGGTACCTATCCCATGGACGGCATCGACGCCAACTTCATCAAGGTCGATCCGATCATCGCAGCCTACCGTCGGATGGTGCGCGGGCTTGAATTCGACATCTGCGAAATGGCGCCGACCACCTACATGATCGCGCGGGGCTATGGCGCCCCCTACAAGGCGTTGCCGATCTTCGTATCGCGCAAGTTCCATCACGGCGGCCTCGTCTGCCGGGAAGACGCGCATATCAGGACGCCCAAGGACCTGGAAGGCAAGAAGGTCGGCGTGCGCGCCTATTCGGTGACGACGGGTGTGTGGACGCGCGGCATCCTGGTCAACGAATTCGGCCTTGACGACAAGAAGGTCACCTGGGTCGTCGACGACGAGGAGCATGTCACCCAGCTGAAGTTGCCTTCGAACGTCATCCACGTTCCCGAAGGCAAGACGCTGGCGAGCATGATGGCCGAGGGTGAGATCCAGGCCGGTTTCACCGCACGCGCCGGCATCGGTCGCGAAGGCCCGCCGAAGGCCGGCTGGGAGGCCGAGGGCCAGAAGCCCATGCCGCAGATCTACCAGGACCTGTTCCCGAACACCGCCGAACTCGAAGCGGAATGGTATCGCCGTACCAAGGTCTACCCGATGCACGGCCTCATCGTCATCAAGGACGATGTGGTGCGCGATCATCCGCACGTGCCGAAGGCCATCTACAGCGCCTATCTTCAGGCCCATGACGCCTGGCTGAAGAAGCTCAATTCCGGCGACGCCGACACGGCGGAAGACAAGCGCTATCGCGAACTGACCAATGTCGTCGGTGCCGACCCGCTGCCCTACGGCATGGAGGCCAACCTGCCATCCATCCAGGCAATGCACGACTATGCCTTCCAGCAGGGCCTGATCCCACGCCGCCTGACCATCGACGAGATGTTCATCGATCCCGAAGCCTGATGCGCCTCGTTGCCATTGCAAAGGACTAACCAGACATGCCAAGCAAAATCTACGACATCCATCCCCATATCATCTCCCAGGATACGGCTCGTTATCCCCATGATCCGCTCGGCGGCATCCAGTCGGAATGGTCGCGCGACCGGCCGGTGAGTGCCGAACAGATGGTCAAGGCCATGGACGAGGCCGGTATCGCCAAGTCGGCGATGGTGCAAGCCTCCACCTCCTACGGTTATGACAACAGCTATGTCACGGACTCGATCGCCAAGTATCCGGATCGTTTTACCGGCGTCGGTACCGTTGACCTCAAGGCCCCGGACGCGATCGAGAAGATCGATTACTGGGTGGCGCGCGGCATCTGCGGGCTTCGCCTTTTCACCATCGGCACGACGATCACCACGCAGATGGAAGGCCTCGACGACGAACGGACCTTCCCGGCCTGGGATTGTGCCGGCGAAAAGGGCCTGTCGATCTGCCTGCAGATGAGCCCCGACGCCTATCCGGCTGCAACGACGATGATCAAGCGTTTCCCGAAGGTGAAGGTGCTGATCGACCACCATGGCCGGGCCGACATCAAGGACGGCGCGCCTTACGTCAATGCGCAACCCTTCTTCGATCTCGCGCAGTTCAAGAACGTCTATGTCAAGCTGACGCCGCGTTCGGCCGACGCCTCCGTGGGCGGCAAGGCGACGCCGGAGACGTTCTTCCCGCGCCTGGTCAAGGAATTCGGCGCAGACCGGCTGGCCTGGGGTTCGAACTTCCCGGCCAATGAAGGCTCGCTGAAGGAACTGCTGGATCGTTGCATGGAGAGAATGTCTTCGCTGTCGGAAAACGACCTCGAATGGATCTTCTGGAAGACGGCCGAGCAGCTCTACCCGCCGCTGGGGCGCTGACACGACCGTTCTGGTGGCGGTGGCCGAATTCTTCACCGCCGTCACCGGGCTTGGCGCACTGATCATCAAATACAGCTCGACAGGGCGATTGAGGAAGCATTTCGGCCGGATGTGATCCGGGCCGTTTTTCATCACGGAATTTTCGCAGACCGGTCGTTTGCCTGACCGGTCTGGAGGGTCCGGCTGTGTCGCGTTCTCAGCGAAATTGCCGCCGGGCAAGCACTGCCAACTATCAAAGGAGACAATCATGATCGTCGATTGCCATGGGCACTACACGACAGCGCCGCAGCCGCTGAAGACCTTTCGCGCCATTCAGATCGAAGCGCTCGAGGATCCTTCGCGCAATCCGTCGAAGGAGATGATCAAGATCAGCGACGACGAAATCCGCGACAGCCTGGAGAATGCCCAGCTGAAGCTGCAGCGCGAACGCGGGATCGACGTCGCGATATTCTCGCCGATCGCCGGGCAGATGGCGCATCACATCGGCAATGCGGTCACCAGCCAGGTCTGGTCGGAAGCCTGCAACGACCTGATCTATCGCGTCACCCAGCTCTATCCCAACAATTACATCGGCGTCTGCCAGCTGCCGCAATCGACCCGGATCCCGATCAAGAGCGTCATTCCGGAACTGGAGCGCTGCGTCAAGGAACTCGGCTTCGTCGGTTGCAATCTCAATCCGGATCCGTCCGGCGGTCATTGGAAGGACAGGCCGCTGACAGATCGCTTCTGGTATCCGCTTTACGAAAAGATGGTGGAACTGGACGTCCCGGCGATGATCCATGTCAGCGGTTCGTGCAACGACTGCTTCCATCCCACCGGTGCGCATTACATCAACGGCGATACGACCGCCTTCATGCAATTCCTCAGCGGCGACCTTTTCAAGGATTTCCCGACGCTGAAATTCGTCATCCCGCATGGCGGCGGCGCGGTGCCTTACCATTGGGGCCGTTATCGCGGGCTGGCACAGGACATGAACAAGCCGCTGCTGTCGGAGCATTTGCTGAAGAACGTGTTCTTCGACACATGCGTCTACCACCAGGCGGGCATCGACCTGCTGACCAAGATCATCCCGGTCGACAACATCCTGTTCGCCACCGAAATGGTCGGCGCCGTGCGCGGCATCGACCCGGAAACCGGCCATTACTACGACGACACCAAGCGTTACATCGACCAGGTCTCGTCGTTGAACGAAGAGGATCGTTACAAGATCTTCGAGGGCAACGCCCGCAAGGTCTATCCCCGCGTCGGCCCCATCCTCGACCGTATCGCCGCCAACATGAAAAAGGGCTGAGACCATGGCTGAACTTCCCCGCCTCAACGGCATCATCCGCGCCCTCGAACAGGGCAAGCACGTCGTCATGTCTTTCGCGAAACCGGAGATCGAGGAGGCAATCGTCTTCTCGACCTCGAAATATGACGGCATCGTGATCGAGATGGAACATGGGGTCTGGGACGGCCGCGCGCTGCGCGATTCCATGCAGTTCCTCCTCAACCGCGCCGAGATCGTCAAATCCGGCTCGCTGGCGCCCAAGGTGACGCCGATCGTCCGCATTCCGCCGAACGGCGCCGAAAAGAACCAGTGGCTCGCCAAGCAGGCCCTTGATCTCGGCGTCTATGGCGTGGTCTGGCCGCATATCAGCACCGTGGAGGAGGCCTACAACGCCGTCTCCGCCTGCCGTTATCCGCGATTGAACTCGGCACCGCGCTACGAGCCGGCTGGCGTGCGTGGCGATGGCCCGCACGCGGCATGCCGCTATTGGGGGATTACCAACCAGGAATATTACAAGAAGGCCGATGTCTGGCCGCTTGCCCCGGATGGCGAAGTGCTCGTCCTGCTGATGATCGAAGACACCGTCGGCATCAAGAACCTGCCGGATATCCTTCAGAACGTACCGGGCATCGGCGGCATCCTGATCGGCGAAGGGGACCTCAGCCAGGAACTCGGTTATCCCCGCCAGTACGAGCATCCGGTCGTGCTGGAGGCGATGGCGGAGATCGTCGCGACCTGCAAAAGGTTCAACGTTCCCGTCGGCCATCCGCATGTGGAGCCGGAAAATGTCGAACGGGTCATCAGCGAAGGCTATCGCATCCTGATCACCCCGCCGAAGCGCAGTTTCGCCTCCCTCGACAATACGCTGAAGCTCGTTGGGCGCTAAGAGAACGGCTCATATCAACCGCTCCGGCGGACAGGCATAAAAATCCCCGCGGACCGGTGAAGGTCCGCGGGGATTTTTGCGTTATCTAAGCGTGCTTCCGGCCACCTCGTTTTCATGGGGACTACGCCTGTGTTGCCGGCGGTGGCCGCGATCGTGACAGGTTGGAGCGGGTTGGCGCTTATGCCGCTTGTACAAGGCTCTCGGTATTGGCGATCTTCGTGGCTCGGGCCCGAAGCAGGTCGAGGAACTTCAGGTGCAGAAGCGTCGGGGTCCACTTTGCCCGCCATGCCACGCCTGTCGTATGCGCCGGTTCGATCGGAGCGAAGGGAAGGATGGTCAATGCGCCGCCTCCGCGTTCACATTCGAATTCGAACTTCGTCAGTAGCGTCAGCCGATCGCTTTCGTCCATCAGCGTTCGCATGGTCGAAAGGGAGTAGGCTTCGATATTGGCGGTAGGCGGGTTTTTCATCGATGCGAAAAGCTGATCCAGGGCCGTGCGTCGGACCGCGCTATGGCTCGGAGCGATCCAGTCGTAATCTTCCAGATCGGCCGGAGTGAGCTTGCTCTTCTTGGTCAATGGGTGGTCACGCCGCGCGACCAGCACATAGGGAGAGGAGAAAAGAGCTTCCTGCTCGATTTCCGCCGGATTGACGGAACTGCGATTGAGCCCGACGACAAAGTCGATTTCGCCCATGTGCAGGGCGCGGGAGAGATGGGCGCATCCTCCCGTGCGGACGTTGACGTGAGCCCGCGGAAAATACGTGGTGATCTGGTTGAGGACCGGGCCGAGTAGGAAACTGCCGGCCAGCGGCATTGCGCCGATACGCAGTTCACCGCCGAGCTTGCCTTCCGCCGCCTTGATTTCCTCGATCGCCCATTCGACCTCTTTCATCGCCAGCGAAAGTTTCCGGGCGAGTTCGATGCCCGCCGGAACGGCAGTGATCCCGGAAACGCTGTTGTGGAAGAGCGTGCATCCCAGGGTGCGCTCCAGGTCGCGCGCGGCCCGGTAGAGTGAAACCTGCGAGATGTGGAAGTTTTCCGCCGCTTCCGCGAAGGACACGCCGCTTGCGATCGCCATGAAGCCACGAATTTGTGATCGGGTGATCCGCTGCGCGACGGAATCCGCGGCGCCTCCCTTGCCTCCCTGAAGCCCGAATTCGGCGAGGGCGTCCTCGATTTGGGCGAACATCCTGCGTGTGCGGGATGCAAGAATGGTTCCCGACTCGCTGAGATACGTGCCGCTGCTGCGCCGTTCAAAAAGCACGGCGCCAATCTGGGATTCGACCTTGGCTATGGCTTGGGTTACGGCTGGTTGGCTCAAAAACACGGCTTCGGCAGCCTTTCGCACGCTTTGCAGCTCTGCGACCATTGCGAAAACACGCAAGTGACGGATGCTTGGCATACTACCGTCGGACATAAATTCCTCCCTGATTATGCACTCCTCCATATTCGATGTTAACAGAAATCAGGGGCGCGCAAAGCAATCATTTAAGGCACAAATTATCCGCGCCGACGCGCTCGCCCGCCTCACAATAGCTTGAGCGCCTCCTGGGCCAGAGACATATCGGCCACCTTTTCGTAAGGCAAGGCTTCGCTCTGGACGCCAAGCTTCACATTGAGATCCTGGATGTAGGCAAGGCGTTCGGGAGACAGGACGAGGTCGAGCGCGAAGGGTTTGACGGTCTGGAAGAAGCGCCACTGGAAATCGGATGCCTGGTCGAAATCCTCGCCTGATCCGCTGAGTGCCTTGCGGCGCGCGGCCCGGAAAGCTTCCTGCGAGTCCGGACCGACCAGGTACCGGAAAAGGGTGGCATAGGCGGCCAGCGTCCTCACCAGAAGATCCCGTTTGCCGCCGATCGTCTGTTCGGACGTAAAGCCACCCTGGAACGGATATTCGGGGATGCCGCTCCACATATCGCCGCCTTCCAGCTGATGTATGCCGAGCTTTTCGGCATTGGGAATGACATCGATCTGGCTCGGTCCGGCATCGACGGTCTTGGCCGCGACCGCGCGCAGCACATCCGCACTGCTGCCGATATTGGCAAACGTGACCGTCGACGGATCGACGCCTTTCTTCAACAGAAGCGCGACCATCGTCTGATGAAGCTGCGCTCCGAGGGAGCCGACGCCGATCGTCTTGCCAGCGAGATCCTTGATCGACTTGATCTCCGGTTTCCCGCTGACGACGGTCTGCTGGCCGAGCACGACGCCGCCGTTGACGAGCTTGACCTTGGCGCCTCGCTGCACGGCCGGGAAGATGTTTGCGAACCCCGCCAATGGGCAGATATCCATTTCGCCGTTCAGGAGGCTGCCCAGCAGCTTGGAACCGTCCGAGACATAGACAGGCTTGGTCACCAGCTTGAACTTATTGTAAAATCCCTGCTGGTTCATCAGCTCGTCGAACGTTGCCGTGAGGTTGCCGGCGGCACAGATGATGTTGACGCGATTGCCATTGTCTTGCTGGGCCTGCGCAGTCCTGGCCAAGGGAAGGCCGGCGGCCATCATTCCTGCTGCGGTGGCAAGAACGCGCCGTCTTGAGATGGCGGTGAGCGTATCGATCATGCGGCAGACCTCGTTGGAGAGAATTGGAGACGGAACATCAGTTCGCATGCGCGGGGCAGGGTGTTTTTCAACGGTTCCGTGATCCCATTTCACAATTGAATGACGGTCCGCTTGAAATCTCGCACCATCAACAACTGGTTGATGCAGTCTGATGTTGCTGATTATGCAGAGGTGTTCCGGAGACAGGGGATCAATTCTCAGTCCGGTCCTATAAAATATCGGCCTTTATCCGGCCGCGAGTTTCGCGTGCTTGCGCAGCAGGTTCATGAAGCGGGACTGGATCGGTGTCGGATGCCAGTCCGAGCGCGTGGTTATGCCCTTCTGCATGGGCGGCAGGCTGGGTGTCCATTTGAGGATGCTGACGAGCTTCAGCCTTTCTTCGATCTCGACCTCGTGCCGGTTGACGAGCGTCAGACGATCGCTCTGGGCAATGATCGAGCGGATGGTCGAGAGCGAGCTTGTCTCGATGCCGATACGCGGACGCCTTTCCTCGCCTTCGAACAGCGCGTCGTAATAGCGTCGGCGCGGCGAACCTTCGCCTGGGGCGATCCAGTCATAATGCGTGAGATCGGATATCGAGATCGAAGGCAGCGACGCCAAAGGATGTCCCGCCCGCGCAACAATGCAGTAGGGGTCATAGAAAAGCGGTTCCTCTTCGATGTCGATTGCCCAATCCGGCCGTCTCAGCACGCCGAAGATGATGTCGATTGCCCCCGTTCGAAGGCTGTTCAGGAGAATCCCGTAGGGCGAGTTGGTGATCGATACGCGTGCCTCGGGAAACTGGTTGGTCAGGTCGGCAATCGCGGCACCGATCAGGTAGGCACCGGACATGGGCAAGGTGCCTATGGAGATCCGGCCGCTTTCGACACCGTCCAGGTAGCGGATATCGTCGTCCGCCGCCTCTATTTCCCGCGTCGCAAGTCCAATCTTCCGGGCAAGCTCCAGGCCCACGGGGCTGAGGATGAGGCCGTATTTTGTCGGCTGGTAGAGAGGTTTTTGCAATATCGTTTCGATCTCCCGTGCAGCCCGGTGAAGCGACGCGGTGGAGATGCCCACGGCTCGCGCTGCCTGGGAGAAGGAAGTGCTCCGCGCAATCGCGAGAAGGCACCGGATCTGTGCGCTCGTCACGTGCCGTAGGAGCGGTTGGATCGAATCGGTCTGACTGACCTCCGACAACGCGCGATCGCACTGATCCAGGAAGCGTCTGATACGATGGAGAAAGACCTCGCCCGCGGGGGTGGGATAGGAGCCGTTCTGCCGGCGGTCGAAAAGCGATCGCCCAACCATCGCCTCTATCTTCGCAATCGCCTGCGTTACGGCCGGTTGCGACAGGTTGACTTCCACGGAAGCCCGGCTGACGCTCGCATTGCGCGCCACGGCGTCGATCACGCGCAGGTGCCGAATATTCGGGATTACGAAATCCGTGGCACTGCTGTTTTCCTCGTCAAAAAAATTGGCCATTAGTCAGTATCAATGACGCTTCCTGGGAGATAGAACTTCTATCTCTCCGGGAAATCGTCGTCTCCTCCCTCTAAACTTCCCGGAGGATAGCTGTTTTCCCGCCTGAATCCACTCCAAATGTATCAAGCGACTACGCGTGCCTCGTTTGAATTTCGCTCGTCCAGTTGGTCATTCGCCTCCTTCCTTCAGTATAAACTTATAACCTGCCACGCAGTTTCAATTTGCAATGAAGCGGTCGGGATAGTTCTCTAATAGGCGAAGTTGGGGATGGGAGCCCTGGCTGCAGAAGAACAATCCGTGGGAGGAGACCATGCGCATGCTTTGGGAAAAACAGAGCCGAAACCTTGCGTTCGGCGCGCTTGCCGCAGCCAGCATTTTAGTATCCGGCGGAGCTGCACCGGCCGCTGACTGGAAGCCGGCAAAGCCGGTGGAAATCGTCATCGGCAATGCGCCGGGCGGCGCCATGGATCGTCTTGCCAGGCTTGCAGACGGTTATCTCAAGTCCGAAAAACTCATTCCTGGCGAGAGCATCGTGCTTCCCAAGCCGGGCGGCGGGCACGCTGTGGCGCTCGCCTACATGAAAGGGCATGCCAAGGATGCTTCGCATCTGATGGCGGTCAACACCTTGCTCATCTCGAACAATCTTCTCGGCCGCTCGGAGCTGAAATTCGCCGATTTCACCCCGATCTCGATCCTTTACGAGGAGCCGATGATGTTTGCGGTGAAATACGATTCACAGATCAAGGACGCTACCGATCTCGCAAAACGACTCAAGGCCGATCCGTCCTCCGTCTCGTTTTCTGTCTCCAGCGGCCTTGGAACTGCCAACCATATGGCGGCGGTGCTGCTGGCCCAGTCGGTCGGTGCGGATATCAGGAAGCTGAAGGCGGTCAGCTTCGAGTCGGGCAGCGAGGGCATTACGTCGGTTCTCGGAGGCCATGTCGACGTCGTCGTCACGCCGCCCGGTTCGATGATGCAGTTCATCGACGACAAGCAGCTTCGCTTCATCGCGGTCGCCGGCGAACACCGCGCCGCAGCGCCGCTTGGCGATGTCCCGACCTGGAAGGAACTCGGCTACAATGTCTCGGTTTCGGCATGGCGCGGCATCATCGGCCCTCCGGGATTGAAGCCGGAGGAGGTCGATTTCTGGCAAAAGGCGTTCGACGGCTTCATGAAGTCCGATGCCTACAAGAAGAGCGCCAAGGAGGAAATTTTCGAGGCGCGCTACCTGAACGCGGCCGACAGCGCGAAATTCCTTGCCGAAATGGACAAGCAGTTCCGCGACTATCTGACATTGGTCGGAGCGTCCGGGACGAAGTAGCGCCGCTTTCGCGCACCTGAAATCCACCAACGGAACGGATGGGAAGTCGGCAATGCCCAAGCTCGTCGAAAAATCGCGCCTATTCATCGCTGCATTCGGTTTTGTCCTGGCCGTCGTTTACGCGATCGCCGCAAGCCGATTGTCCGTCCCGGCTTTCAGCGATCCGGTGGGACCACGCATGTTTCCATATGCGCTGGCGATTGCCTTGTGTGTGGCTTCGGTGCTGTTGATCGGCGAACACTTTGTGCTGGAGAGGCGGCGCCGCGGCGCCGCCCCGGAGGCTGCGGATGAAGGCGATGGCGTGACCCGCGTGGCCATCGTCGCGCTCGCCCTGCTGACCGCCTATTACGTGATCTTCGACTTCCTCGGCTTCCTCGTATCGACTGCACTATTCCTGATCGCTTTCCTGTCTTTCAGCAATCGCGGCCAATGGAAGACCAATATCATCGTGGCCGTGCTCTTCCCGCTGGGCATCTATCTTCTTCTCGACCGGCTTTTCGGCGCACGCCTGCCCGCCGGCATCTTCGAATTCGGATAGGTGGCATGGAACAGCTTACCCATTTCATCGGTGGTTTCGCCGTCGCTCTCGAGCCGATCAATCTCTGGTACGCCTTTCTCGGCTGCGTGATGGGAACGATCGTCGGCGTGCTGCCAGGGCTTGGACCGGCAGCCGGCATGGCCCTGCTCATCCCGGCGACGTTCGGCATGGAACCGGCTTCGGCGATCATCATGTTGGCCGGCCTTTATTATGGCGCCCAGTATGGCGGCTCGACCACGTCGATCCTGATCAACACACCCGGCGAGGCCTCGTCGGTGATGACGACGCTCGACGGTTTCCAGATGGCAAAGGCCGGACGAGCCGGCGCCGCACTTGCGGTCGCCGCCATCGGCTCGTTCATCGCCGGGACGATCAGCGTCATACTGCTCAGCCTGCTCGCGGTACCGCTGTCGCGGTTTGCCCTGACGATCGGGCCGGCCGAATATTTCGCGCTTCTGCTTTTTTCGATGGCCTCGGTGACGTCGCTGACCGGATCGTCGCTACCGAAGGCGGCCTTCGCGGTTGCGATCGGCCTAATCATCGCGACTGTCGGCATCGACCTTCAGAGCGGCACGTCACGCTTCACCGGCAGCGTTCCGGAACTGCAGGACGGCGTCGGTTTTATCGTCGCGGCCGTTGGGCTGTTCGCTGTCTCGGAGGTCTTCGTCACGCTGGAGCAGATGTTCGCCGGCAAGACCGAGCTCATCGGCCTGAAAGGTTCGCTATGGCTTACCAGGGACGAGTGGCGGCGGGCGCGCATGCCAATCCTGCGCGGCAGCTTCATCGGTTTCTTCAAGGGAATCCTGCCGGGCGGCGGCGCGACGATTGCCACGATCCTGTCCTACAGTCTCGAAAAAGGTCTTTCCAAGGAGCCGGAGAAATTCGGCACCGGCATGATCGAGGGCGTGGCCGGCCCAGAAGCCGCCAACAACGCCGCCGCCACCGGCGCGTTCGTGCCATTGCTCGCGCTCGGCCTGCCGGGCTCCGCATCGACCGCCATTCTGCTTGGCGCCTTCATGATCTATGGCGTCCAGCCTGGACCGGGCCTGCTGGCGAAAAACCCCGAGCTCGTCTGGGGCCTTATCGACAGCATGTATATCGGCAATGTCATGCTGTTCATCCTGAACCTGCCGCTGATCATGCTGTTTGTCCGGATCCTCTATGTGCCGATCGGCATCATGATGCCGCTGATCCTCGTCGTCGCGGGCATCGGCGTGTACTCGCTGAATGAAAGCGTATTGGAACTGTTCCTGGCGCTCGGTTTCGGCGTTCTCGGCTACCTGATGCGCAAGCTCTCGATCCCGATCCCGCCGCTCGTTCTGTCGATCGTGCTCGGTGGCCTGCTTGAGAAATCATTCCGTCAATCACTCACCATCTCCGGCGGCGACCTGGGCATCCTGGTCGGAAGCCCGATCGCCGTCATCCTTCTCCTGCTCAGCGTCTTCGTGTTCTGCATTCCGTTCATTCCGAAGCGCCGGCGCAACACTACGGAAGTCGTCGCGAAATGAATGCAAATCCGGCAAACACCGCCAACCCCATCGCCTACCAGGCACTTGCCGCCGCATTCCGCGACGAAGGTACCGACGTCCTTTTCGCCTTGCTCGGTGATGGCAACATGCATTGGGCCGCGAGCCTGACCGATCTCGGCACGCGCGGCGTCTATGCCAGGCATGAGCATGCCGCCTGCGCGATGGCGACGATGTATGCCCGCGCCACGGGCAAGGTCGGCGTCGCATCCGTCACCTGCGGACCGGGGCTCACCCAGATCATGACCGCACTGACCACCGCCGCGCAGGCCCGCATCCCGCTCGTCGTCTTCGCCGGCGAAAGCCCGCTGCACTCGGCCTTCTACAACCAGCATGTCGATCAGCGTCCGCTCGTTGTCGGCACCGGTGCCCACTACATCTCCGGCCACAGCCTGCAACGGATGACGGACTATGTCCGCGAGGCATTCGTGATTGCGCGGATGGAGCGCCGCCCGGTGGTGCTTGCCGTGCCGCTCGATATCCAAAAGCAGGCTCTGTCGAAGCCCTACAGCTACGAGCCGTCGTCCGCATTCATACCCCAACTCGGCGCCATGTTGCCCAATCCGGCGGATGTCGACCGCGCCGTCGAGGCCATCCACCAGTCCCGGAAGATCGTCGTCGTCGCCGGCCTCGGAGTGCTCAGCGCCGGAGCCGAGGCCGGCTGCGAGCAACTTGCCGATGCCTGCGGGGGAATGTTGGCCACCACGCTGCCAGTGCGCGGCATGTTCGACCACCATCCTTTCGGTATTGGCATTTCGGGCGGTTACGCCCGCGCCACGGGACACCGGCTGATGAAGGAAGCCGACCTGCTGATCGCGGTTGGAGCAAGCCTTTCGCACTTCACCTCGGATGGCGGCAAACTCTATGGGAATGCCAGGTCGATCCAGATCGACACCCAGCCGCTCGGCCTCAAGCATGGTCGAAAGGCGGCCGATCTCTACGTGCGTGCCGATGCCCGTGAAGGGATAACGGCGATCCTGAACAAACTCGGGCCGGGCCGGTCGCAATCCGGCTGGCGCAGCGATGCCCTTGCCAGGGAGATCGCCGAAGCTCCGGCGGATGCCACCGTCTTTTCTCCACAGCCGGGTTTTGTGGATCCGCGCGATGCGGTCGCTGCAATCGACAGGGTCGTGCCCAAAGACTGGGAGATCATCAACAGTTCAGGGCATTGCGCCTACTTCACCGCGCAGCTGCGCGGCCGCAAGCCGGAAAACTTCAATGTCATCCGCGACTTCGGTGCAATCGGCAACGGCCTTTCCTATGCAATCGGTGCTGCCGCAGCCAAGCCTGACAAGACCATCGTCCTGCTCGACGGCGACGGCAGCCTGCTGATGCACGCACAGGAGCTGGAGACGGTGCGCCGTCACGGTCTCAAGCTGCTGATCTGCGTGCTCAACGACGGCGCCTACGGATCGGAAATCCACAAGATGCATGCGGATGGCATCAGCCCCGAGGGAGCGGTCCACGGGCGTGGCGATCTTGCGGCCGTCGCCCGCGGTTTTGGCCTGCGCGGCAAACTGATCAACCGCATCGACCAGTTCGACATGCTGTTCGAAGAGTTCCGCGAAGCCGGGGAGGGCACCGAACTCTGGGATATCCATATCGCGGACAACGTCACCACGCCGGTCATGCGCGCGCATACACACTAAGACGGTCGGGCGGAAACGCCTTGTCGAACCACCCGAACAAGAAGGCGCCCACGGCGCTTCAATGAAGGACTTGAGACTCAATGAACGAACATATTCCAAACAAGGACGTCGCGTCGATTTCGGCGCTTGCTGCCTGGACGCTGCACACCGATGAAGCCTACACGACGGATCTGGCTCTGCGCCAGGCCGAGCTCATTACGCTTGACTCCATCGGCTGCGCCTTCGCAAGCCATGATGCCGGCTCCCCGCGTCGCGTTGCCGAACTTGTCCAGGAGCTCGGCGGCAATCCGCAATGCGCTGCCATCGGCCATCCGTTCCGGACCTCGGTTCTCAACGCGACGCTTCTGAATTGCGCGCTCGTCCGGTCGCTCGACTTCAACGATGTGCAGTTCATCATGAAGGAAGGCAAATTGCATGTCGGCGGTCATTGCAGCGACAGCCTTGCCGCGGCACTGGCCGTCGGTGAAATGCTGGGATCGACGGGCCGCGACGTGCTGACCGCGATCACCATGGGATATGAACTGTTCCGCCGCCTGCGCAATCTCATGCCCTATTCCTCGGTCTGGGACGGCACCAGCGCTTCGGGCCTCGTGACCGCGGCAATGGCCGGCCGGCTGTTGAAGCTCGATCAGGCCAAGCAGACGAACGCGCTGGCGCTCGCCGCCGCGCGCTGCGTGACGCCTTCGATCGTGCGTTACGGCGAGCTTTCGGGCGCCAAGAACATGGTCGGCGCCATGACCGCCCAGCAGGGCGTGCAGGCAGCGCTGCTCGCGGCCAAGGGCATGACCGGACCGAAGCAGATTCTCGACCACAAGTGGGGGCTGGTTTCGGTCTTCGAACCATCGCTCGGCATACAGGACCTCTGGGCTCCGATCGAGGATTCCCTCTACATCCTGAATTCGCATGTGAAGACCTTCGCCTGCATCGGCACGGCGCAGTCCGAGGTCGTCGCGGCGCTCGAAGCCCATGACAAGGTCAAGAACCGGATCGGCGAGATCGAGGCAATCGAAGTCACGATGGCGGACCTGCCGATCATCCGCAAGCAGCAGGCAGAAGTGCCGCGGCTGACGCCTTCGACGCGCGAGACGGCGGACCACAGCTTCACCTTTTTGCCTGCCGTCTGCCTGATCGACGGGACGCTGACCAAGAAGCAGTTCGACAACGAACGCTGGAACGAGCCCGTCACCAAGGCACTGACCGCGAAGGTCAAGCTGCAGGTCTCCAATGAGCTTGCGGCCAAGGCGCCGACCGCGATGCCCTGCAATCTCAAGATCCGCATGGCCGGCGGCGAGACGATCGAGACCGAATGCCTCTATCCGCCGGGCCATTCGTTCCCCGATCGTGGTCTCAACCAGGCGCCAGTCGTCGAGAAATTCCTCGATATTACCAGCGATTTCATGGATCGCGCCGCTCAGGACCGCCTGATCGACGGTCTGCTGGATATCCGCAATCAGACGTCGATAGCGCCCATCATGGGAATGCTGTCATCCTCTGCAAAACATTGAGCGGCAGGACGCCGTTCGATCCTAGTCGTGTAACTATGGGAGGTACACATGACGACCAGACGTAATCTGACCAAGGCCGCCGTGGCGGTGGTCCTGACAATGATGACCGCACAGGTCACGCATGCGCAGACGCCCGCTGAATTCTACAAGGGCAAGAACGTAACGCTGATCGTCAGCGCCGCACCGGGAGGCGGGGCCGACCTCTATGCCAGAGCGTTCATCAAGTATTTCTCGAAATACCTGCCGGGCAAACCGAATGTCGTGATCAGCAATCTGCCGGGCGCCGGCGGCCTGACTGCCGCGGCGCAGCTCCAGAACTCCGAGGCACGTGACGGGACGGTCGTCGCGATGCTTCAGCGCAACAACCTCTACCTGCCGCTGGTCTCCGACGACAATATCGGCTTCGACCCGCGCAAGGTGAGTTGGCTCGGCAGCCTGAACAAGGAGACCTATGCGCTGGCCACCTGGCAGAACGCTCCGGTGAAGAAGATCGACGATCTCTTCGCCAAAGCCCTGACGATTGGCGCGACCTCGTTCAACAACGAGAACCGCACGTTCCCCGCCATCATCAACCAGTTTCTCGGCGGCAAGATGGATATCGTCGCCGGTTACAAGGGCAATGACGAAATCGCGCTTGCCATGGAGCGCGGCGAGGTGCAGGGCCGCTTCCTGACTGTCACGAGCCTTCTCAGCGGCAACGACGCGAGCTGGCTGAAAGACGGCAAGATCAACGTCATTGCCCAGATGGGTGTCGAACGCAATCCGGCCATCCCGAACGTTCCGCTGATCCTCGACTATGTCAAGGACCAGAAGGCCAAGGAGCTGTTCGAGTTCATGTTCCTGCCGCTGCAGACGGGCCGCCCGTTCGCGGCACCGCCGGAAGTGCCGGCTGATCGCCTCGAAGCGCTGCGGAAGGCTTTCGTGGACGCCGCCAGCGATCCCGAGTTCAAGGCTGAACTCACCAAGCAGAACGCCACCGTCGAACTTGTGGACGGCAAGCAGGCGGAAGCGATCGTCAAGACGCTCTATGCGACGCCGGCAGAGACCATCAAGTCGGTCAAGGCGCTGCTCAAGCCTCAATGATGCATCCGTGGGGCGCGGCGACCGTCGCGCCCCACCCACGCTGCACTGACACGTTTCCTGATTTGAAGGACGCCTCATGGACGCCTCTACAGCCATGGGCATGCTCACCGCCGCCGGCGATGCGCTGCTTATCATACTGGACCCGATGCGGTTCGCCATTCTGTGCCTTGCCGCATTGCTGGGCGTTATTCTCGGCATCATTCCCGGGATCGGAGGCCTCGCGGGAACGGCCCTGCTGCTGCCGTTCACCTTTGCCATGGATCCCTACACCGCCTTTGCATTCCTTCTCGGCCTCAGCGCGACGACATCCACCGGCGACCCGATTCCGGCAATCCTGTTCGGTGTGCCGGGCGGAGCAAGCTCGGCCGCGACAGTCCTCGACGGCCTTCCGATGGCGCGCCGCGGCGAAGCGGGACGCGCGCTCAGCGCCGCATACATGTCGTCGCTGATGGGTGGCCTGTTCGGTGCGGCACTCCTCGGCCTCGCCGTGCCGATCCTGCGGCCGGTGATGCTGTTCATCGGTACGCCGGAAATGCTGGCGATCTCCATTCTCGGCCTTTCCATGGTCGCCGCGCTCTCGAGCAGTGCCCCGCTTCGCGGTCTCGCCGCTGCCTCGATCGGCATCATGATTTCGATGATCGGTTCCGAACCCCGCACCGGTGCCTTCCGCTGGACGTTCGGCAATCTCTATCTCTGGGAGGGCATTCCGCTCGTCCCGATCACGCTCGGCCTCTTTGCGCTTCCCGAACTCTGCGACATGGCAATCGCCCGCCAGAAGCTCAAGCCGGACCAGAAATTCGACGTCAACCTCGGCATCTGGCAGGGCGCAAAGGACTGTTTCCAGCATTGGTGGCTGATCATGCGCTGCAGCTGGATCGGGACGGCGCTGGGCGCGATCCCCGGCATCGGCGGCTCGGTCGTCGACTGGGTGGCCTATGCGCATGCGGCCCGCAGCGTCAAAGGCGGCCAGAAGACATTCGGCACGGGCGACGTCCGAGGCGTCATCGCCTCGGAAAGCGCCAACAATGCCAAGGAAGGCGGTTCGCTCATCACGACGATCGCCTTCGGCATTCCGGGAACGGCGGGCATGGCGATCATTCTCGGCGCATTCCTGTCGCAGGGCCTCGTTCCCGGCCCCGACATGCTCAGCAAGAACCTCAGCGTGACCTATTCGATGGTGTGGAGCATCGCGCTTGCCAATATCGTCGGCGCCGGGCTCTGCTATGCCTTCAGCGGCCAGTTCGCAAAGATCGCAACGCTGCGCTACACGCTCGTCCTGCCGATGGTTGCCAGCATCATCTTCATCGGCGCCTTCGAGGGTTCGCGCCAATGGGGCGATCTTATCGCGCTACTGACATTCGGCACGATCGGCTGGACGATGAAGAGGCTTCGGTGGCCGCGCGCGCCGCTGATCCTCGGCGTGGTTCTCGGCGACACGATCGAACGGCAGCTCTTCATCTCGATCCGGCTCTACGGCGCGGATTGGCTCCTGCATCCGATCGTCGCCGTCATCCTCTGCATCGCACTCTACGGGATCCTTCGCCCGATGATCCAGAGCATCCTGAAGAGCCGCCGGAAGGGTGGTTCGGGCCTGCGTTTTGCAAGACCGCAATTCGCTCTCACCGATCTGTTCTCGATTGTCCTGTTGCTGGTGCTGGGATACCTGCTGATACTCACCATCGGCTGGCCCTACACGACCTTGCTCGTGCCCAGGATCGTCACGCTCACCGCCATGGCGGCGGTCGGTCTTTCCCTCTTCAACTCCGTCTTCACCCGAGGGGCGCTTGCTGCCGAGCCTGAGGAAGGGGACGTGGAGGAAGAGAAGGCGCTCTACATGGATAGCGTCGGCGACGACGCCCATTTGACGAACAGGCAGATCAGAGACCGCGCCGCCGCTTTCCTCGGGTGGATGCTGGCCTTCCTTCTGTCGATGGCGACGATCGGTATCGTCCCGACCATTCTGTGGTTCGTGATTGCCTATATGCGGATCGAGGGGCGCGAACGCTGGACACTCGTGCTACCGATGGCCTTCGGCCTTGCCGCTTTCGTCTATGTCGTCTTCGACCAGCTGCTGATGATCCCATGGCCGCGGACATTTGCGGGCATGTTGTTCCCGGCCCTGCAGTTCATCCCTTCGTTGCGATAGGCGACACTGCGGTCCGCGATGGCAACCCGTCTGAAATCGGGCAGCCTTTGCGGACCGCGCCGACGTGTTAAGCAGTTTTAGGAAAGGAGCGTCCGGGGTGGATGCTGTACCGAAAGACACTGCCGGGGTTGAACGGGGCCGTCTTTCGATCCTGCGGCAACGGGACGTCCTGTTTTATCTTATTGGCCGTTTTCTCTGGATATCTGCCACGCAGGTGATGACCGTCGCGGTCAGCTGGCTGGTCTACGATGTGACGCATAGCGCCATGGCGCTCGGTCTGGTGGGGCTCGCAGCCTTCGGGCCTAAACTCGCCTTGTCGCTGGTGTCCGGAATCGTCGCCGACCGTTTCGAGCGCCGCCTGGTGATCGGCTGCAGCTTCATCCTCATGGCGGTGGTCGCACTCGGCCTCCTCTCCGTGGCCGTTTCGGAGCCTGTCGCGATCGGCAGGGTCTATGGGCTGTTCATCCTCTTCGGCATCGCCCGCGGGTTCGCGACCCCCGCGTCCCAGGCGATGGTCGCCAATCTCGTGCCGCGCGACGTGTTCAGCCGCGTCGTCGGTATCTCGTCCTCCACCAGCCAGATCGCCACGATCATCGGCCCGGCTCTTGGCGGCCTGCTTTATGTGTTCGGCGCTTGGATCCCATTCGCGGTCGCAAGCACTGCGTATCTGCTGGCGGCGGCCTTGAATTTCCTGATCAGCAAGAAGCCGCAGACAGTCGCGAAGTCGCCCGTCAAGTTGAGCGATATATTTGCCGGCCTCGTCTTCATCTGGCATCGGCCGGCCGTGCTGGGCGCCATCTCGCTGGATCTTTTCACCGTTCTGCTCGGAGGTGCTACAGCGCTGCTGCCGATCATCGCCCACGAAATCCTGCATCTCGGACCAATGGGACTGGGCGTCCTGCGGTCAGCGCCCGCCGTCGGTGCCGTCATGGTGGGCCTCTTCCTTGCCTATTACCCGATCGAACGGAATGCCGGTGTAAAACTTTTCATCGCCACCACCATATTCGGGCTGGCGACCATCATGTTTGGCTTTTCGGCCAACGTCTATCTGTCGCTCGCCATGCTTTGGCTGATCGGTGCATCCGATGTGTGCAGCGTCGTCATTCGCCAGACATTGGTGCAGGCGGACACACCGGACGCGATGCGCGGACGGGTTGCAGCGGTCAACTCGGTGTTTGTCGGCGCATCGAACGAACTCGGCGAATTCGAGTCCGGCGCGACCGCGGCGTTGTTCGGCCTGGTGCCGGCGATCGTCTGTGGCGGCGCGGGGACAATCATCGTATCGGCCCTCTGGGCATGGATGTTTCCAGCGCTGCGACGGCGCGATCACCTGGTTGAAACTTGATACTCTGACGCCATTTGACGGACGTCGTGCCTTGAAGTGTTGAATGCTCAAAATCCAGCAGGTTTCGAACCTCGCCGGATGGTGCGCTTTACCCAAAACAGAAGTACATAGCTTTCTCAAGCCGCGACTTCACCGCTGAATTCTTGGAGATAATCCGGTTTTTTGGCGCAGAAGTGCACGATTTTCGCTTTCAGAAAAACCATCCCTTTCGAATTTTCTTATGGACATTACCAGCCTTACAATTGGCCAATACCGATCCAGCCCTCTAGTTTTTCCGGAAAAGCAACGGGTATTCCTTGAGCCAGCGGCCGGCAAAACAGACATCGGCTGCTGATGCTGCTCGGCGGGAATATCCATCAAAAGCCTGGGAGGTTTTCGATGGGCGCAGATTCACAGCCGCTTTCCTTGTCATTCGCGGTTCGCACTTACGGTCATACCGCCGAGGTCAAGAGCGGCGCCATCCCGATCGAAGGCGTGACGCCGAACTGGATCGAGGTGAAACCGCAGATTGCTGCCTATCGGCGAATGGTCCGAGACCTCGAATTCGATGTCTGCGAGCTCGCGCCGACAACCTACATTATCGCCAAAGCATTCGGCGCCAAGTTCACCGCCCTACCGATCTTCGTTTCGCGCCGCTTCCACCACAACGGCCTTCTGATCCGCCCGGATGTCGGGATCGAGAAACCGAAGGACCTGGAAGGCAAGAAGTTGGGTGTGCGGGCCTATTCGGTGACGACAGGCGTTTGGACGCGAGGCGTCCTCGTCGACGAATACGGTCTCGACGACGACAAGGTCACCTGGGTGGTCGACGACGAGGAGCACGTGCAGGCTCTCAAGCTTCCGTCCAATGTCATTCATGCGCCGGAAGGCAAGTCGCTCGCTTCGATGATGGAAAGCGGCGAGATCCAGGCCGGTTTCGAAGCCAATGCCGGCATCGGCCGTGAAGGCAAGCCGGATGCCGACTGGAAGGAAAAGTCCGCTTCCGCCGACCAGATCGAATACAAGGAACTGCTGCCCGATGCCGACCGGCTTGCCGCGGACTGGTTCAAGCGCACGCATATCTATCCGATGCACGGGCTGCTGGTGGTCAAGGACGAGCTGCTGAACGCGCATCCCTGGCTCGCCAGATCGCTTTTCGATGCCTTCGCCAAGTCCAAGGACCGCTATGTCGCGCAGCTCCAGAGCGGTGCGCTGAAGGGCGGCGACCACGCCAAATATCTGGAACTGAGCCAGGTCGTCGGGGCGGACCCGCTGCCTTACGGCATTGAGGCCAACCGGCCATCCATCGAAGCGCTGCAGCGTTACGCGAGGCACCAGGGGCTGATTTCCCGCGAACTTGCGATGAACGAGCTGTTCGTCGATCCCACCTCCAACTGACACGCAGAACAATAAAGGACGGAAGGAAATGACCCAGAAGATCCATGATATTCACCCGCACGTCATCTCGAAGGACGACGCTGTCTTTCCGCGCTCGCCGATCGGCGGCGAGCAGTCGGACTGGTCGCGCGAGCACCAGGTGACGGTCGAGGACATGATCACGGCGATGGACGAGGCGGGTATCGCCAGTTCCGCGCTGGTACAGTCGGCAACCTGCTACGGTTACAACAACAGCTACGTTGCCCATGCCATCAAATTGCATCCGGACAGGTTCACCGGGGTCGGCACGATCGACGTGCTTGCGCCCGACGCGGTGGATACGCTCAAGGGCTGGATCGATCGCGGCATTGCCGGCATCCGCCTCTATACCGGCGGAAGCAAGCTCGAATTCGACTTCAGCTGGCTCAATGACGCGCGCACCTTTCCGGTCTGGGAATATGCGGGCGCCAACGGCATCTCGATCTGCGTGCAGGCAAGACCTCCGGCATTTTCGATCATCGTCGAAATGGCCCGCCGTTTCCCCCAGACCCGCATCATCCTCGACCATCTGGCGCGGATGGACACGACGGACGGCCCTCCTTACGCCAATGCGCAGCCGCTCTTCGATCTCGCCGCCAATCCCAACATCTACCTGAAGGTGACGCCGCGTTCGTTCGATCTGGCCAATTCCGGCCAGGCTTCGCCTGAAACCTTCTTCCCGAAACTGGTCGCTCAATTCGGCGCCAGGCGCATCGCCTTCGGCTCCAACTATCCGGCCTCGTCGGGCACGCTGAAGCAGATCGTCGACCGCGCCAGGGATAACCTCAAGTCGCTGTCGCAGGACGACCAGAACTGGATCTTGGGCGGCACCGCCGAGTTCCTCTATCCCAAACTCGCCTGAGACGCGGAGCAGTCCCATGACCAGAACCTATCCCGCAAGCGGCCCGGTGAAGCTCGAAACGCTTCTCGGCGAAAATGCCAGCACCAAGTCCCTGACGTCGGGCGCCATCAAAAGCGATATCGTCAGCTTCGACTTCGACTCCCCCGAACTGATCCACCACGGCTTCAAGCCGATGGTCCGCGAGGGCAAATACGACTGTGGCGAACTGGCGATCGTCACCTTTCTCCAGGCCAAATATTACGGCAAGCCGCTCGTGCTCCTGCCGGCGGTCATCGGCGGGCGCTTCCAGCATCGGTGCGTCGCCTACAATACCGAGCATGGCATGCTCAAACCCGCAGACCTCAACGGCAAGCGCATCGGCGTGCGCTCCTATACGCAGACCACCGGCGTCTGGATTCGCGGCATTCTTCAAAACGAATACGGGGTCGACCCGGCGAAGGTCCACTGGGTGACGTTCGAAGACGGGCATCTTGCCGAATATACCGACCCGTCGAATGTGGAACGGGCGGCGAAGGGCAAGAAGCTGAAGGAGATGCTGTTTTCCGGCGAGATCGATGCGGCGATGATCGGCAGCGACATGCCGGACGATCCGCGCATCAAGACCGTGATCGCCGACCCGAAGAAGGATGCACTGGATTGGCACGCCAGGACCGGCGTCATCCCGATGAACCACATGGTCGTCGTCCGGCCGGAACTGTCCAGGCAGCGGCCGGATGTCGTGGGCGAGATCTATCGCATGCTGCTCGAAAGCCGCGACCTCGATACCAAGCCCGTCGATGGCCTGCAGATGCGGCAGTTCGGCCTGAAGGCCCTCAGGCCTTCGCTGGAAATGGCCATCGACTACGCGTTTCAGCAGAAGATCATCGGCCGCAAGCTTTCGGTCGACGAACTCTTCGACGAAACGACCGCAGCGCTCGGCGCGTGAACCGAACGGGGAGGAGAACCCATGATCATCGACTGCCACGGGCATTACACCACCGCGCCCCTGAAGCTCAGGGAGTTCCGCAAGGCGCAGGTTGCCGCCTTTGACAAGGGCGGGATGGAGCCGGACGAACCGACCTTCTCGGACGATGAGGTTCGCGAGACGCTCGTCGACGCGCAGCTGAAACTGCAAAAGGAACGGGGCACCGACGTCACCATCTTCTCCCCGATCGCCGGCCTGATGGGGCACCATCTGGGCGATGAGGCGATGAGCGGGCGCTGGAGCCGGCTTTCCAACAACCTGATTCATCAGGTCTGCAGGCTCTTCCCGGAGAGCTTTGTCGGCGTCTGCCAGCTTCCGCAATCTCCCGGCGCGCCGGCCTCCAATTGCGTCGCCGAACTCGAGCGTTGCGTGACTGAGCTTGGTTTTATCGGATGCAATCTCAATCCGGATCCGTCCGGCGGGCATTGGCAGGGGCCGGCATTGACCGACCGTTCCTTCTATCCGCTCTATGAGAAGATGGTCGAACTGGACGTGCCGGCGATGGTCCATGTCAGCTCGTCCTGCACCGACGCCGTCCATCATACCGGCGCCCATTATCTTGCGGGCGACACCATTGCCTTCATGCAGTTCCTGCAATCGGACATCTTCAAGGATTTCCCGACACTCCGGTTCATCATTCCGCATGGCGGAGGCGCCGTTCCCTATCATTGGGGGCGTTATCGGGGCCTCGCCTATGACCTCAAGCGTCCTCCGCTGGCCGAGATGATCCGCAACAACGTGTTCTTCGATACCTGCGTCTATCACTATCCGGGCGTCGAGTTGCTCACCAGCGTCATCCCCGTCGATAACGTGCTGTTCGCCTCCGAGATGATCGGTGCGGTACGCTGCGTCGATCCGGATACGGGCCACTATTTCGATGACACCAAGCGGTATGTCGACCAGCTCAAGCACCTGTCGGACGAGGACCGAAGCAAGATTTTCGAGGGCAACGCCCGCAAGGTCTTCCCACGCCTGAACAAGGCGCTGGGTCACTGATGTCTGGTTCAGGGAGGAAACCATAACCATGGCAAGATTGAACGGAATTATCAGGGCACTGGAGAGCGGCCAGAAGGCTTTCGGGACCTTTGCGCCTGCGGGAATGGAATCCGCGCTCTGGGTGTCTTCGGCCGCCTATGACGGTGTCATCTACGAGATGGAACACCGGCCGTGGGATCCCGCCCAGCTTCGCGACACCCTGCAATACATGCTGAGCCCGAAACAGATCCGGGGTGCAAGCGCCCCGGGACCGGCTGTCACGCCGATCTGCCGCATCCCCGCGAACGGCGGCGAGATGAACCAATGGATGGCGAAACAGGCGCTGGACATGGGCGCCTTCGGCGTGGTCTGGCCGCATGTCAGCACCGTCGAACAGGCCTATAATGCGGTGGCCGCCTGCCGTTATCCGCGCCGCAAGACCGCGCCGCTCCACGAGCCGGCCGGCATTCGTGGCGACAGTCCCGGCACCGCCTCGCGGTTCTGGGGTATCGATACCAAGGAATATTATCGCCGTGCCGATGTCTGGCCGCTCGACCCGGAGGGCGAGATCCTCGTCATCCTGATGATCGAGGATCTCGAAGGCATCGCCAATCTCGACGAAATCCTGACCAGAGTGAAGGGTATCGGCGCGGTCCTGATCGGCGAGGGGGACCTGAGCCAGGAGCTCGGTTATCCGCGTGAATACGAGCACCCGGAGGTTGTCGCGCACATGGCGGAGATCGTCCGCATCTGCAAGGCGCATGGCGTTCCGGTCGGCCATCCGCATGTGGGTTCCAAGAATGTCGAACGCGTCATTGCGGATGGCTACGACCTGCTGCTCGCCGCGCCGGTGCGCTCCTTCGCGGCACTGGAAACCGGCCGCAAGCTTGCCGGTCGCGTCTGAGCGACAGCCATGATCACTGCGACGCTTGCCGATTACATTGCCGCCACCAAGGACCGTATCCTGCCGGACGAGGTCCGCGAGGCGACGGTGCACCATCTTATCGACACGGTGGCGGCCATGGTTTCGGGCAGCATGCTCGAAGCAAGGCCCGGCGCCATCGCCTTTGCCCGCGAACTCTCCGGCAAGGAGCAGGCGACCGTGGTGGGGACCGATATGGTCGTCTCAGCCGAATGCGCCGCGCTCGCCAACGGCATGTTTGCGCATGCTGACGAGTCGGACGATTCGCATGGCGCATCGGTGACCCATCCAGGCTGCTCGGTCATACCGGCAGCGCTTGCGGTCGGCGAGGTGCTCGGCAGCTCGGGAGGCGCGCTCCTGTCCGCCATCGTGACCGGCTATGATATCGGGACGCGCGTCGCTGCCGCGATCGGCGGCGGCGACTTCATGGTGCGCTACCACCATTGTTCGTTCGGCGGCATTTTTGGCTCGGCGGCGGCATCGGCGGCGCTGTTCGACATCGACGCCGCCGGCTGCGCCCGCACCCTGACATTTGCCACTCATCTCGCTTCCGGCAGCACCTGCTGGGTGCGCGACCCGGCCCATATCGAAAAGGGTTTCGTGTTCGGCGGCCTGCCGGCTCACAACGGCGTCAAGGCGGCGCTGCTCGGCAGGACGGGCATCCCGACCTCCACCGAACCGCTGGAAGGCGTGCCCGGCCTGTTTGCCGGCTACCTGGAAACATCGAAGCCCGAACTCGCCGTCGAGGCGCTCGGCGCGCGGTATGAAGTTTTGCGCACGGCGATCAAGAAATGGAGCGTCGGCTCGCCCTGCCAGGCAGCGCTTGATTCGATCGAGGAACTGCTGAAGCTGCACGAGTTCTCCGCCGATGACGTCGCCGACATCCATGTCACTCTGCCCGAGCGGCGGGTGCTGATCACCAACAGCACGGTGCCGAACCTCAATCTCTCGCACCTGCTGTCGCTCTTCATCGTCGATGGCGGCGTCAGCTTCGAATCCGTGCACGAAGCCGGGCGCATGGCCGACCCTGCGGTGCTGGCGCTGCGCGACCGTGTCCGGATCGAGCCGCGCCCCGGCGCGCATCGCCGGGAGCATGCGATCATCACCCTGACGCTGCGTGACGGCCGTGTTTTCGTGAAGAACCCGCAGACGGTGCGCGGTCAGCCGGAAGATCCCATGAGCCTGCAGGAGGTTATCGCCAAGGCGGAGGGGTTGATCGGACCGGTGCTCGGTGGCGACCAGACACGACGGCTGATCGACGCGCTGGTGGCCATCGACGGGATCGCCGATCTGCGCACACTTCGGCCGCTCCTGCAGCTTGGCGGCAGGTAGGGCGGCATTGGCGCGCGTCCGGGGGCAGCGTGCTGGCGGTCGAATTGCAACTGGCTTTGCGGGGTCTCGCTCGCGCTTTTTCATCCAGGCCGCTCCTGCCGGAGGTCTGTCAAAAGTCTCCGTCTCGTGGTAGTGACGCCATCCCGCATAACCCGCATCCGAGCCATGTAGCCGACGCTCCTCTTCTTGCGTTTGCGTGCGGTGATCATGCCGAGGACCGTTTCCTCGTTTGGTATACGGCAATTCCATTTGCTACATTGTACTAGGTCCAGCCTCGAAACGAGCGGATCTGGTCCAAAGCGGGCGTGAACAAGACGGAGAAGAATGTGCAACAAGAGCCTGTAAAACAAGAGAAAAACAAATATTTCAAGGCTCCCGTCTTCGCCGTTGCGCCGATGATCGATTGGACCGACAGGCATTGCCGTTTCCTGCACCGGCAGCTGTCGAAGCAAGCGCTGCTCTATACCGAGATGGTGGTGGCCGATGCGATCATCCACGGGCCGCGCGACAGGCTGCTGTCCTATTCGCCGCAGGAACATCCGGTCGCGCTGCAGCTCGGCGGCTCGGATCCGGAAAAACTTGGCCAAGCGGTGCGGATCGCTGCCGATTACGGCTATGACGAGATCAACCTCAATGTCGGCTGCCCGTCGGACCGGGTCCAGTCGGGCACGTTCGGCGCCTGCCTGATGCGAGATCCGGCGCATGTGGCGGACCTCGTTTCGGCGATGAAGCGGGTGTCGCGCGTGCCGGTCACCGTCAAGTGCCGGATCGGCGTCGACCACCAGGAGCCGACCGAAGTGCTGCCGGATTTCCTCGCCCGGGTGATCGGCGCCGGAGCGGACGCCGTCTGGATCCATGCCCGCAAGGCCTGGCTGCAGGGGCTGTCGCCAAAGGAAAACCGCGAAATCCCGCCGCTCGATTACGACCTCGTCCATGCCATGAAGCGGGAAAACCCGGACGTATTCATGGGCATCAACGGCGGCATCGCCGATCTGGAACAGGCGGCCCACCATCTCGCCCATATGGACGGGGTGATGCTCGGCCGCGCCGCCTATCACAATACCGGTATGCTGGCCGGGGTGGATGCGTTTTTGAATTTTGGTGCGGTCGAGAAGACTCGAACTGTCGAGATCGACTGGCTGGCGCTGCGCGAGACGATGATGGACTACGCGGCGGAGCTGATGACGCGGGGCGGGCGGCTGCATCACGTCACCCGGCACATGGTCGGGCTGTTCCAGGGTTTTGCCGGCGCGCGGCGGTTTCGCCAGATCCTCTCCACCGACGCCACCCGGCCGGGCGCCGGGCCGGAAGTCATCGCGGCCGCCTTTGCCGCGGTGGATATCGATGCCGGTCCGCGGGTTCAGCCCGAGGAGAAGAGGCTTGCGGGGTAAGGGCAGAGATTTTCGAGCGACCACAAGACACACTCCTCCCTTGGCGATCCTCTGTTTCTTTTCGTCATCCTCGGGCGACCCTCGGGTTTAACCCGAGGGCGAGGATCGGACGGGGCGCTGAAAGCTGCCTCGTAAGCAATAAGTTTAGGTGACACCTCTCAGCGCCCCGTTCGGCGGTTATTATCCGCGACTTCGGTCCCTCTGCCGTGGCCTTCCCGGACGGTGTTCTCCTCGGGTTAAACCCGAGGATGACCCGTGGCGCCCGTCCGAACCGATTTATCGGCAAGGCTTCCATGGGTCTCCGCCGGTTTCTCCGATGGTTCGAACGGACTTGTGAAAATCCGGCGAAACCATCCGGTTAGCCACCCTGTGTGCCGCACAGGCACGCCCGGCGCGCTGTTTCGGGCTTCAAGAGACGAAGGCTCGGTCCGTTTGCCTCCGTCTCTCCCCGTGTCGCCGGAGGGAGACCATTTTCCGCGAACCCCGGATGGAAGGACTCACGTCGTTTCCTCCCACCCGGCGCCGGTCCCGCCTCGCCGGCACGCCTGCCGGTGTATCCGCGACGGAACGGGAGGATTGTAGGCACGGGTCGGGAGGGCGGGGATGAGAGAGGATGTGGATTGGGTTAAGGCATTGAAAAATTGCAGGAGATGTTCAGGAACATCCCCGTTGAAGACAGGTTACTAACGTCCCCAGAACTATAATCCACACAAAAATCCAATGCCAAATGTATGAGACCATGTCTGCTTTGCGCCAACAGGAAACATTCGCCGTGCGTAGCGCGATGCCCGATTTGGGGCCGGAAGCGGACCGACGGCTCAAAGCTGAGGCACTTCAAGAGCGTCAACATCTGGTCTTGTAGCTACTCGACGATCTTCCAATAGGAATCTTTGCGGATCACCTGACCATTTTTAAACGTATAAAGATCGCAACCTTGGACTTCCGTCTTTATCCCGTTGACCGACGTACCCATGAGGGTCCATCTCGATATCCCAGTTCCGGATGCTTCATCAACGAAGTGCTCAGCGTTGTTGTAGGTAACGTCAGGCAGGCCCTGAAAGCGCGACGCCAGAGCCTCTCGCACCTTGGTCTTGCCTTCCAAGCGAGAACCCCATGGATCACGCCCGCGTGGCATCTCCAATATGCAGTCTTCAGCGAAGTAGGTCATGATCAGATCGAGATCATGAGCGTTGAAGGCATCGCACAGATCCCTCAGCCGGCGAAGCAAGTCCATCACGGTCTCCATCAGTACGGAAAGCGAGCTCGCGATCATACCATGTTTCCTCGCGTTCTGCATGAGGCGCAGCACTGCGGGGCAATGCCTTGCCCAGATGCTTCGGCCAGAATTCGTGATGAACTTTGGCGGCTTCGTCTTCGAAGTTCGTCGGGCTCAGTGACCAATCGGACCGGCAGCTTTCAGGACATTGCAAGATCGGCTGGAATGACCACAATGAGGGCGCGAAGCTGCCTCTTGTGATCGGATGTCGAATGACCACTACGGGCGGATATCATTCACACCGGCGCCAGATTCCCGCCTAACGCCATCTCTGCCTGAAGCAGACGGCTCCCTCAATCCCGCTTGATGCTCATCAGCACATCCCACATATCCGCACCCGTCTCGAATGCAGCCGCATTGGCCGAATAGCCTTGGGCGGCGGTCAGCGCGTCGAGCATTTCGCTTGCCATGTCGACATTCGAGCTGTCGGGGAAGGTGACCGATGTGGAGGCGGTGACGGCGGTGGTGACGCCGCCGGGGTTGGGGAGGGAGGAGACCTGCGTGTCGAGGCGGTTATAGCCGGACGTATCGGCATTGGCGATGTTGTGTGCCGCGGTCGCGAGCCGTTTCGCCTGGGCCTGCATGCCCGACACCGCAATGCTCATCACAGCCGACAGACCCATGACCATCATCCCCCAAACCCCGATGGCAGATGTTTTAGGGCAAGAGCTTCAAGGAAGACTGAAGGAGAAGGGTAAGGGAAGCGTAGTGCGGTGCAGCATAGATGTGCCGGAACGGGGCGGGGGCGGAAATGCAGGCGCATAGGGCATGCCCCCTCTCTTGGAATTTCTAACACTTAGCTGCGCTAAGGTGTTGAAAACCTTCGCTCGGGGACGCGCTCAGGCCTTCGTTCGCTGAAATCGCCTTCATCGATTTCCGGCCTGCGGCCATCGCTCCGAAGTCTCCCCCGCAAGGGGGGAGATAGGCGTTCGCGGCCCTCTTGGCGTCCGGGGATCAACCCGAGAAGGCGTGGTGACGGTCGCCGTGTTTACTCAGCCGCCTCCGCATAGGCCTCCAGCGGCGGGCAGGTGCAGACGAGGTTGCGGTCGCCATAGACGTTGTCGACACGGTTGACCGGGGACCAGTATTTGTCGACGCGGAAGGCGCCGGGCGGGTAGCAGGCCTGTTCGCGGGAATAGGGGCGGTCCCATTCGCCGACCAGGTCTTCCACCGTGTGCGGGGCGTTCTTCAGCGGGTTGTTCACCCGGTCCATGCGGCCGTCCTCGATGGCGCGGGCTTCCTCGCGGATCGCCAGCATCGCATCGCAGAACCGGTCGAGCTCGGCCTTGGTCTCGCTTTCGGTCGGCTCGATCATCAGCGTGCCGGCAACCGGCCAGCTCATCGTCGGGGCGTGGAAACCGCAGTCGATCAGGCGTTTTGCGACGTCGTCGACGCTGACGCCGGCCGAGACGTTGAGCGGGCGCGTGTCGATGATGCATTCATGCGCGACGCGGCCGGCTTCCGACTTGTAGAGCACGTCGTACGCGCCCTTCAGGCGTGCCGCGATATAGTTGGCGTTGAGGATCGCCACCTTGGTCGCCTGGGTGAGACCCTCGCCGCCCATCATCAGGCAGTAGGACCAGGAGATCGGCAGGATCGACGGGGAGCCGAAGGGGGCGGCCGAGACCGCACCTTCGCGTCCGTCCGTCGCCGGGTGGCCGGGGAGGTGCGGGGCGAGATGCGTCTTGACGCCGATCGGGCCCATGCCAGGACCGCCGCCGCCATGCGGAATGCAGAAGGTCTTGTGGAGATTGAGGTGGGAAACGTCGGAGCCGATGTCACCTGGCCGGGACAGGCCGACCATGGCGTTCATGTTGGCGCCGTCGAGATAGACCTGGCCGCCGTGGCTGTGGGTGATCTCGCAGATCTCGCGCACCGTTTCCTCGAAGACGCCGTGGGTCGAGGGGTAGGTGATCATGCAGGCCGAGAGGTTATCGGCATATTGTTCGGCCTTGGCGCGGAAATCGTCGAGGTCGATATCGCCGTTGTCGCGGACCTTGACGACGACCACTTTCATGCCGACCATCTGGGCCGAGGCAGGGTTGGTGCCGTGCGCGGAGGTGGGGATGAGGCAGACGTCGCGGTGGGTATCGCCGTTGGCGATGTGGTAGTTGCGGATGGTGAGCAGGCCGGCATATTCGCCTTGGGCACCGGAATTCGGCTGCAGGGAGAAGGCGTCGTAGCCGGTGATCTGGCAGAGCTTCTGCGACAGATCGTCGATCATCTCCTTGTAGCCGAGCGCCTGGTCCGCGGGCACAAAGGGGTGGATGTCGGAAAACTCCGGCCAGGTGATCGGCAGCATTTCGGCTGTCGCATTTAGTTTCATGGTGCAGGAGCCGAGCGGGATCATTGCTCGGTCGAGCGCCAGGTCCCGGTCAGAGAGCCGGCGGATATAGCGGGTCATCTCGCTTTCGGCGCGGTTCATGTGGAAGATCGGGTGGGTCATGTAGTCGGATTTGCGCAGAAGCGCGGTCGGCAGGCGCCAGGTGGGCTCGAAATCCGAGACCTTGAAATTGCCGCCGAAGGCACGCCAGACGGCTTCGAGGGTCGCAGGCCTCGTGCGCTCGTCGAGCGACATGCCGATGCGGGTTTCGCCGACCTTGCGCAGGTTGACGCCCTCGGCGACCGCCGCGCGCATGATCAAGCCCTGCATGTGGCCGACTTCGACGGTGATCGTGTCGAAGAAGGTGTCGGGTTCGATGACATAGCCGAGCTTTTCGAGGCCCTTGGCCATCAGCACGGCCTTGCGGTGGACCTGCTGGGCGATCGCCTTCAAACCGTCCGGGCCGTGGAAGACGCCGTACATGGAGGCCATGACGGCCAGCAGCACCTGGGCGGTGCAGATGTTCGAAGTCGCCTTTTCGCGGCGGATATGCTGTTCGCGGGTCTGCAGCGACAGGCGGTAGGCGCGGTTGCCGCGGCTGTCGACCGAGACGCCGACCAGGCGGCCGGGCATGGCGCGCTTGTGGGCATCCTTGACCGCCATATAGGCCGCATGCGGGCCACCATAACCGACCGGCACGCCGAAGCGCTGGCTTGAGCCGATGGCGATGTCGGCGCCCATTTCGCCGGGGGATTTCAGCAGCGTCAGCGCCAGCGGATCGGCGGCGACGGCGGCGACCGCGCCGGTCTGGTGCAGGCGGGAAATCAGGCCGGTGAAATCGCGGACATGGCCGTTGGTGCCCGGATACTGGAAGATCGCGCCGAACACGTCGACGGGATCGAGATCGGCCATCGGGTCGCCGATGATGACGCTCCAGCCGAGCGGGGCAGCGCGGGTTTCGATGAGGGCGATGGTCTGCGGGTGGCAGGCGGCGTCGACGAAGAAGGCCGTCGCCTTGGACTTGGCCTGGCGCTGGCAGAGCGCCATGGCTTCGGCGGCGGCGGTCGCCTCGTCGAGCAGCGAGGCGTTGGCGACGTCGAGGCCGGTCAGGTCGCAGATCATTGTCTGGAAATTGAGGAGCGCCTCGAGGCGGCCTTGCGAAATTTCCGGCTGGTAGGGCGTGTAGGCGGTGTACCAGGCGGGATTTTCAAGGATGTTGCGCTGGACGACCGGCGGGGTGATCGTGCCGTAATAGCCCTGGCCGATCAGCGAGACGAGCGGCTTGTTGCGGTTGGCCGTATCGCGCAGCTTGTCGAGCGCCTCGCGTTCTGTGAGCGCCGGACCCCAGGCAAGCGGTGCCGTCTGGCGGATCGAGGACGGGACGGTGGCGTCGATCAGGGCATCGAGGTTCTTGTAGCCGACCACTTTCAGCATCTCGGCCATTTCGGCGGGCGAGGGGCCGATATGGCGACGGTTGGCGAAGTCGTAGGGCTGGTAGTCGGTGAAATGGAAATCGGTGCTGTCGGTGGTCATGCGATCAGTTCCTGGTAGGCGGTCTCGTCCATCAGTGCGTCGGCGTCGGCGGCGTTCTTCAGCTTCAGCTTGAAGAACCAGCCCTTGCCCTGCGGATCGGAATTGACGATCGAGGGGTCGTCGACGATCGCCTGGTTGACCTCGGTGACTTCGCCATCCAGCGGACAATAGACGTCGGAGGCGGCCTTGACGCTTTCCACGGTCGCGGCATTGCCGTCCTTGGTGAGCTGGCTGCCGACTTCCGGCAGTTCCACGAAAACGAGATCACCGAGCTGTTCGGCAGCGTGAGAGGTGATGCCGACGGTGGCAATACCGTCTTCGAGCTTCAGCCATTCGTGTTCGGCGGTGAATTTCAACATTTTGAGATCCTCTCTGGGGATGAGTTGGTTGTATTTGTGCGCGTAGAGCGTGGGGCACCCCCCTCTGTCCTGCTGGACATCTCCCCCTCAAGGGGGGAGATTGGCTGGGAGCGACGGCTCGCCTCAAAGCAAACCGTTGTATCCGGACGAAAGGTTGATGGGGCGGCAAGGTCGTGCCACGTGTGCTCTCCCCCCTTGAGGGGGAGATGGCCGGCAGGCCAGAGGGGGGTGACGGCTGGAACGACCATCATTGATTACCGCTTATAGGTGGGTGTGATGAAGGGAAGGGCGGAGACGGTGAGCGGCAGGTATTTGCCGCGCACCTCCGCGAAAATCTGGCAGCCGGGTTCGGCAAAGCGGGTCGGCACGTAACCCATGGCGACGGGGCCTTCGACCGAGGGGCCGAAGGTGCCGGAGGTGACTTCGCCGAGTTCGGTCCTGCCCTCGGCATCCGCATAAAGCTTGGCATGGGCGCGGACGGGCGCCTTGCCCTCCGGCTTCAGGCCGATACGGCGGCGGGAGGTGCCGTTCGCGAGTTCACCGAGGATGCGGTCGGCGCCCGGAAAACCACCGGCGCGGGCGCCGCCCGCGCGGCGGGGTTTCTGGATCGCCCATTCCAGTGCTGCCTCGATCGGCGAGGTGGTCGTGTCGATATCGTTGCCATAGAGGCAGAGGCCGGCTTCCAGACGCAGCGAATCGCGGGCGCCAAGCCCGATCGGCTGGCAGTGCAGGTCTTCGAGCAGCGCCTTGGCGATCTGCTCCGCCTGGTCTGCCGGAACCGAGATCTCGAACCCGTCCTCGCCGGAATAACCGGACCGGGAGATGATGCAGGGCGCGTCGTGGAGAGACGCGTCGCGGACGTCCATGAACTTCATGTCGACGACATCGGGCCAGAGAGCCGCCAGGACCTCTTCGGCGCGAGGACCCTGGAGGGCGAGAAGGGCGCGGTCGTCGAGAAGCTCGACGTCGCAACCGCTCAGATGCGCCTGCATGTGGGCGAGGTCGGCCTCCTTGCACGACGCGTTGACGACGACGAAAAGGTGGTCGCCGCGATTGGTGATCATCAGGTCGTCGAGGATGCCGCCATTGTCGTCGGTGAAGAAACCGTAACGCTGGCGGCCGGGCTTCAGGCCGAGGATATCGACGGGCACCAGGGTTTCGAGCGCAAGCGCGGCATCTTCGTAAGTGCCGGATTTCGCACGGATGACGACCTGGCCCATATGGGAGACGTCGAACAGGCCGGCGGCAGCGCGGGTGTGCAGATGTTCCTTCAGCACGCCGGCCGGATATTGCACCGGCATGTCATAGCCGGCGAAGGGCACCATCCTGGCGCCAAGCGACAGATGGAGGGCGTGAAGCGGGGTTGTCTTGAGAACGGGTTGATCGTCCAAGGACGGCCTCCAGGGTTGGCGCGGAATACGCGCCGGCTCAGATTCAGGCGCGCAGACGCACCGGTTATGAGCCCCCTCTGTCCTTTTTGCCTGAGATTGTTATCCCTTCGGCGAGCCCTTTAAAGGCTTCTCTCCAGAGTTCCTGTCGGTCGACTGCTGGTCCTTTTGCCTGAGAGTTTCCGGGGCGGTTGCTCCTTCGGCACCGCATTCAAGCGGCTTCTCCCAGCGAGTCTGGGCGGTATTATCGACCTCGATCACTGTTTGGCAAGCCCCTGATGTCGCGGGGCGCACGATTTTTGTCGCAACGCAGCAAACGCGATTTGATCTAATGCAATGCGGGCCGACATGGATCCGGTATCACGCGGCAAAAGGGCTTTTGCGCTTTACTGTGATTTGGGTTATTCCCGCATCGGTCGGACAGGCGGAACAATGACGGCAAGACTGGACATGGCGGCGAGCTGGACGCGCATTTTCTGCGCCATGCTGCTGCTTTTGCTGGGGTTTGCCCATCAGCCGGTGCAGGCCGCAGCGCCACTCGATTCCTACGGCGAATCCTATAGGCTGCCGGACGGCACCTTTGCCGATATCTGTTCCGAAGGCGACCACGGCCACCAGATGCCGGCGGCAAAGCCGCTCTGCGAAGTCTGCCTGCTGGCCGCATCGGTCATCCTGCCGCCGCCGGACGACGAGGCCTGGCTTGCCGGCGAGCGCGCCTCGCTTGCCAATCCGCTGCGCCGGTTTTCCGAACTGCTCGGCACGACGGCCGTCGCCTGGCCGAAATCCCGCGCCCCGCCGCCTTCGGTCTGATCCTTTCACCTGCTAGAGATCAATCGCGGTCGACCGGCATAGATGCAGTCACCGTATGGGGATATTCCATGAAGACCTTCACCAAACTCGCTTTCCTCGGCCTTTTCGCTGCGACCGGCATCGCTTTTTCGGGGGCGGCAGCTGATGAGGCGCCCGTCAAGTTCGGCAATCTGGAAATTACCAGCGCCTTCACCAAGGCCATGTTGCCGGGTCAGCCAGTCGGCGGCGGCTATCTGACCGTCAAGAACAACGGCCCTGCCGACGACATGCTGGTTTCGGTTGCCTCGCCCGCCGCCGGCACCGTCGAGCTGCACGAGATGGCAATGCAGGGCGAGGTAATGCGGATGCGCAAGCTCGACACGGGCATCGCGATCCCGGCGGGCAAGACGGTCGAACTGACGCCCGGCGGACTGCACCTGATGTTCATGAAGGTCAAGGAACCCTTCAAGCAAGGCGACAAGGTGCCGGTGACGCTGACCTTCGAGAAGGCCGGCAAGATGGACATCACGCTGCCGGTTGAGGCGGCGGGACCGGGTGGTCACGCGCACAAGTGAGTGTGATGGAGCCCGCTTGTTCGAGCGGGCTCTTCGTCTCCAGCGCAGCAGTTTGAGGTAGCCTGTCAGCGACTTTATCGATTGTCGCGCATTAAGGAAATGCCGGCGACATTCGTCATCAAGGAATCAGGGCTTTCGGTAACCTTCCGCTGCATTTTGCAGGCAAGCGGACCTAGGAAACCAACTGGTTTCCCGGCCCCGGCAGTCACTCAGCCCGACTGGCGCTGCCTGGATGAGGACAACCGGCAGGGTTTTAGAAATTGCTTCGATACAACCTGATCGAGTTGCATCAATGAATCTTAACAGAAGTCCGCGATGAATGGCGCCAAGACCTCTCATCAAAGGTTTCGGCAATGGAACTGCGACGTTCTCGGGTGATTGCGGCGGCCATTTTCCTCGGCCTGCTCGGGGCAATCGTTCCGATTGCCGCGATGGTCTACATTTCGTGGATCATCACGGTCGAGAAACAGCAGAACAATCTCGAGCGGATCGCGCAGCAGACAATCATGCGCGCGAGCAGGACGTTCGAGGACGCGCGGGCGGCGCTCGATTCGCTCGCCTATCCGCGCCTGGTGCCGTGTTCGGACCAGCACATCGCCCGCATGCGGGTGATCGCCTTCAACACGCCCTCGGTCAAGCAAGTCGGCTATTTCGAGAACGGCCTGCTGAAATGCACCTCCTGGGGGATCGAGGAGCACCAGGTCAAGAGGCCGTGGATCGATTACATGACGCCTGACGGCGTGGAAGTCGCCACCCGCGTGCAGCCGGCGGTCAGCATGGGCAATCCGATGATGGGGCTGCATTACGGTCCCTATAACGTGCTGGTCGATCCGGCCCGTTTCGTCGACATCCTGGTGGATGCCGACATTTCCCTGGCGCTCGCCAACCGGCAGGGCATGCTGATCAACGAACTCAACTCGCCGGAGACGGACCTCGTCAACGCGCTGATCAACGAGCCGAAGAACGGCATGACGTCCTCGACGCTCTACGCGGTGGCACGCGACAAGGGATTGATCGCGATCGCCATGGAGTCGCGCTCCAACCTTGCAGGCAGGCTTCGGGACGAACAGTTCCTGCTGCTGCCGGTCGGCGCCTTCGCCGCCGTCTTCATCGTGGGGATGGTGATCTGGCTTTCCAAGAAGCGGCTGTCACCCCTCGGTGAACTGGCGATCGCGGTGCGAAGGCGCGAATTCATCGTCCACTACCAGCCAATCATCGAACTCAAGACCGGCATCTGCGTCGGCGCGGAGGCCCTGGTGCGTTGGCGGCGGCCGGACGGATCGCTGGTGCGCCCGGACCTGTTCATCCCGCTTGCCGAGGAGAGCGGGCTCATCCTGCCGATCACGGACCAGGTCATCGAAGCTATCATCGCCGATCTCGGGGCGCTGCTCATCGCGGAACGGTCGCTGCATATCGCCGTCAACCTTTGCGCCGACGATGTCACATCCGGCCGCATTCTCGATGTTCTCGGCGAGAAGCTCGCAAAGACGGGGATAGCGGCAGGACAGATCTGGCTGGAGGCGACCGAACGCGGCTTCATCGATATCGAGGCAGCGCGGGCGACGCTGACCCGGGCCCGGGAACGCGGTCACCTGGTGGCAATCGACGATTTCGGCACCGGATATTCGAGCCTGCAATATCTGCAGGGACTGCCGATGGATGCGCTGAAGATCGACAAGTCGTTCGTCGACACGATCGGCCGCAACAGCGCCACCAGTTCGGTCACCGCCCATATCATCGAGATGGCGAAGACGCTCGACCTGCAGATCGTCGCGGAAGGCGTGGAGACGGAGGAGCAGGCCGATTATCTGAAGGCTCGCGACGTCAATTTCGGCCAGGGCTGGCTGTTCTCGAAACCGCTGCCGGCCGCGGACTTCATCGACTATCACCGAAACGCAAAAGCCCGCTCGGGGAGCGGGCGGAAGAACATCCGGCGCGTGGCGGCCTGACGGCTGCGGGAGAAGACGATCAGTCTTCGAGATGAAGACTGTCAGTCTTCGAGATCGCGATAAGCCGACTGCGCCTGGGAGAATGTCGCTTGCGGGTGGTGCTGCTGATCGGTCGTCAGCACATCGATCGAGACGGTGGTGGCGGGGATCATGAATTCGATATCGCCGGGGTCGCCGGCGTTTTCGGCGCGGCGGGCATTGCGGTCGGCATCGGCCTTGATGTCCTTGACCTGATCCTTGGCCGAGATGCGCCGGCCGGGCCGCAGAGCCTCTATGGCGAGGGCGGCGGTGCTTGCCGATATGGTGACCAGTTGTGTCATGGCGCGTATCACAATCTTTTCTTAGATCATGATAATTACGCCGACCCTGATTTGTTCCCGTTTAAACAAAACGTGGGCATTTTATCGATTTGACGATTCTCAGTTTTGTCCTACAGAAAGCGCCATGAACAACGTGCTTCTCGTCGCCATCGGCGGAGCGATCGGCTCCGTCTGCCGCTATCTCGTCGGGCTCTGGGCGCTGCGCCTGTGCGGGCCGGCCTTTCCCTGGGGAACGCTTGCCGTCAACGTCGCGGGCTCGTTCGCGATCGGCTTTCTCGCCGAACTCATTGTCCGGCGGTTTGATGCATCCCCCGAGATGCGACTGTTGATCATCACCGGCTTTCTCGGCGGCTTTACGACGTTTTCGGCGTTTTCGCTCGATGTGGTGGCGCTCCTGGAGCGGGGTACCACCATGGTCGGCGTGACCTATATCGTCGCAAGCGTGGCAATCTCGCTCTGTGCGGTTTTTGCCGGACTGGCGCTCGGGCGGGCAATGCTCTAAAGACCGGGCAAAGGGTCGTTGGCCCACATCCAGATATGAAAGAGCTTTGATGGCAGGCATCGAGCATATCCGCGTCGAGGCGGACGAAGCGGGCATGCGTCTCGACCGATGGTTCAAGATCCATTACCCGGGCCTCGGCTTCGGGCCGCTGCAGAAGCTGCTGCGCTCCGGACAGGTGCGCGTCGACGGCGGACGGGTGAAATCCGACGCCCGCGTGCAGCCGGGACAGACGGTGCGCATTCCGCCGATGGAGGTGGATGCGAAGAAAACCGGGCCGATCGCCGGCAAGGATCTCAAGCATTCCAGCGATTTCGAGCTTCTGTCGCGCATGGTGCTGCACGAGGACGAGAAGGTGATCGTGCTCAACAAGCCGGCGGGCTTGGCCGTCCAGGGCGGATCGGGCGTCGCGCGCCATATCGACCAGATGCTCGACAGCTGGGTGAGCCCGAAGGGCGAAAAGCCGCGGCTCGTCCACCGGCTCGACCGCGATACATCAGGCGTGCTGGTGATCGCCCGGACCCGCGGCGCGGCCCAGAAGCTGACCGCCGCCTTCCGCGAACGGGACACCAAGAAGACCTATTGGGCGCTGGTCAAGGGTGTGCCGCGCAAGCACGAGGACAAGATCTCCACCTGGCTGGTGAAGGAACAGACGCCGGACGGAGACCGCATGCGGATCGCCAAGCATGGCGAGGACGGCGCCGATCACGCGGTGTCCTATTACCGCGTGCTGGAAATGGCGGCGCAGACGCTCTGCTGGATGGAGATGGAGCCCTATACCGGCCGCACCCACCAGCTGCGCGTGCACGCCCTGCATATCGGCCATCCGATCATCGGCGACCCGAAATATTTCGACGACGATCACAACTGGGATTTTCCGGGCGGCATCCAGAAAAAGCTGCATCTGCACGCGCGCCATATCGACATTCCGCATCCGAACGGCGGGCGGCTGAAGGTCACGGCACCTTTGCCACCGCACATGGTGCAGAGCTGGAACCTTCTCGGGTTCGACATGGAAAACGGCCGCAGGGACGACGACGACGAATGAAACTGGTACTTTTCGATTGCGACGGCACGCTGGTCGACAGCGCGGGCCTGATCCATGAAACCATGCGCCGCACCTTTGCCCATTTCGGCAAGCCGGAGCCCCAAGTGGAAGACACCAAGGCGATCATCGGGCTGACGCTCGACATCGCCATTGCCCGCATGCAGGGCAAACCGCATGCCGACGAGGAAGCCGTCGAGATGATGGCCTATTACAAGACGCTGTTTGCGGTCGTCCGCCAGGATCTCGACTTCAAGGAGCCGCTGTTTTCCGGCATCCGCGACGTCATCGATACGATCGGACCACGCGAGGACCTGCTGATCGGCGCGGTCACCGGAAAATCCCGGCGCGGGCTGAAGCTGGTGATGGAAACGCACGGGTTCGACAAGTATTTCGTGGTGTCGCGCACCGCCGACGACTGCCCCTCGAAACCGCATCCGGCGATGGTGACCGAGTGCTGCGACGAGACCGGCATGTTGCCTTCCGACACCCTTGTCATCGGCGACGCCATTTACGATATGCAGATGGCGAAGGCGGCCGGTGCCACGGCGATCGGCGTTTCCTGGGGGTATGCCTCGGTGGACGCGCTGAAACAGGCCGGGGCCGACGTAATCGTCCACCATCCGAGCGAGTTGCTGAGCCATATCGGCTGAGGTTTTATTTCCATGCGTGACATGTTTCCCGATCCTTCCGAAGCGCTGAGCCATCCCGACCCGACGCGGCGGGCGCAGATCCAGATGCACAAGCCGCTGCCGAAACGCTTCTACAAGGAAGTGTCGGTTGCCGAAGGCGAGGGCGGCCATGCCATCCATCTCGACGGCCGGCTGGTCAGGACGCCTGCCAAGAACGGGCTCGTGGCACCGACCGCCCGGCTTGCCGAACTGATCCGCGACGAATGGGCAAACCAGGTGGAGGTGATCGATCCCGGCAACATGCCGGTGACGCGGCTCGTCAACACGGCGATCGACGGCATCGCGGTAGATCGCCAAGCGGTGTTCGAGGACATCCTGCGGTTCTCCTCAAGCGACTTGCTCTGCTACCGCGCCGAAGCACCGGAAAACCTGGTGGCACGCCAGAACGATCTCTGGGACCCGATCGTCGACTGGGCTGCGAACGACCTTGGGGCGCGCTTCATCCTGGTCGAGGGCGTGATGCCGCAGGAACAGCCCAAGGAGGCGACAGCCGCCTTTGCTGTGACGCTGAAGAAATACGATACGCCGATCGAACTCGCGGTGCTGCACACGGTAACGACGCTCACCGGTTCGGCGATCCTGGCGCTTGCGTTTGCGGAGGGCCGGCTTACCGCCGACGAGGCCTGGGCGCTTGCCCATCTCGACGAGGACTGGACCAACGAGCACTGGGGCACGGATGCCGAGGCCGAACATCGCCGGGCCAAGCGGCTCGAGGAAATGCGGGCGGCGACCGAAACTTTTCTTGCCTTGAAGCCCTCGGCTTAATCGTTCTCTAACCGTGTTCGGTGGAACATCGGAAGGTGCCGTTTTGCGGGTTCCTTCATGTTCCGTCGCCTTTTTCGTTTTGCTTTCATCGTGCTGACGGCCCTGCCGCTGATGTCGTTCCGTCTGGAACAGGCAAACACGGCGCAGGAGAAGCTTCTCTATGACGTGCGCGGCGCCTTCGTGACCGCGCGGCCGGACGTGCCGAAGGGATTGGTGATCGCCACCGACATGCTGGTCGACGAGGCGATCCGGGCGACCGTCCGGTCGATCGCCCTACCGCGGACGATCATCTCGGTGCGTATCGACGAGATGTCGCATATGCCGATGCTGATCGGCAGCCGGCATGAGGCGAAGGTGACGGTGCAGGCGATTTCGGTCAACAGCGGCGAACCGATCGCCAGGGGGACGTTCAAGACGTCGATCTTCCTGCTGGACGGAGATACCGCGGACCGTGACCTCGCCGAGAAGATCGCCGACCGCATCGCCAGCGAATTCCGCCTCGACGGAACGCGGCGGCCAACCATGGCGGCCGCGCTGTTTCCGTAAGAGTTAGGACACGTATTTGTGCAGGATCGAATTGATCAGCGTCTGATAGGGCATGCCCTGTTCAAGCGCCTTGGCTTTCAGGCGCGCGAGATCTCTTTCCGGAATGGAAATGGAAATCCTCTGCCGCTTGCCGTCGATCGCGTTGCGCGCAGCATCCTGCCAGAGACGTTTGCGTTCTTTGATTTCACCAACCGGCACCCATTCGTCGGTCTCCGAGAGCACGATGATTTCCTGCTCGCTCAGTTCACTGCCAAGTTTGCTCTTGCTCACGGCTTCTCACCCTTCACATAGTCTCGGGTTGCCTTGCGGCTGGGGAAAAAGGTTTTCAGAAAAACCCCTCCCTCCGTTTCGACATATGGCACTATAAAGGCATAGCCTTCGATTTCCACGACCAATTGACGCTGATGCGCATACCGCTCGATATTCACGTGGCGGCGGTCATCAAGGAGCATGCCCTCACTCAAGGCGATCACGATCCTCTCGAAGCCGAAACCGAACTTCTGTTTGAGAAGATCATTCTTTTCGTCCGACCAGTGAATCTCCATGCATATGGAATATATATCCGAGACTATTGTTGATCAAGCGCCTATGACAGCCGCTCCGCGTGCCAGCGCAGGTGGTCGTCCATGAAGGTCGAGATGAAGTAGTAGGAGTGGTCGTAGCGCTCGTGCAGACGTAGCGTCACGTCGATATCCGTTCCCTTGGCCGCCTCTTCGAACAGCCAGGGCCGCAGGCCGTTTTCCAGGAAACCGTCCGCCTTGCCCTGGTCGATCAGGAATTCCGGGAAACGGGCGCCGTCTTCGACCAGCGCGCAGGCATCGTATTGCCGCCAAGCGGCGGCGCGATCCGCGCCCAGATATTTCTCGAAGGCGGGGGCCGACCAGTCGGCGGTCGAGGGCTGGACGATCGGGGCGAAGGCGGAGCAGCTTTTGAATCGCGCCGGGTTCTTCAGCGCGATCGTCATGGCGCCGTGGCCGCCCATGGAATGGCCGAAAATGCCCTGGCGGTCCATGTCCATGCGAAAATGCTGGCTGACGAAATTCGGCAGTTCCTCGGTGATGTAAGTGTACATCTGGTAGTGTTCGGCCCAGGGCTTTTCCGTGGCGTCGAGATAGAAGCCGGCGCCCTTGCCCATCTGCCAGTTGGTAATTTCGTCGGGCACGTCATTGCCGCGCGGGCTGGTATCCGGGCAGACGATGATGAGGCCGAGTTCGGCGGCCATCCGCCGGTATTCGCCCTTTTCCATGACGTTCGCATGGGTGCAGGTGAGGCCGGAGAGGTACCAGAGAACCGGACAGGGCGCTTTGATCGCCTGCGGGGGCACGAAGACGGCGAAGGTCATCTCGCATTTGCAGGCTTCGGATTCGTGCATGAAAACGCCCTGCATGCCGCCGAAGGCGGTGTTCTGGGAAAGGACCTTCATCGGTGCTCCTCAAGGGTATCAGGTTCCCATCGACACGACGGCATTGACGGCCGCGGCAACAAGGACAGTGTTGAAAAAGAAGGACACGACCGCGTGCAGGAGGTTGATGCGGCGCATGTCGGTCGTGGTGATCTGGACGTCCGACGTCTGGGCGGTCATGCCGATGACGAAGGCGAAATAGAGGAAATCATAGGCGCCGGGTTCGTTGGTCTCGGGGAAATCGAGGCCGCCGCGCCTTGCCTCGTTCTCCTGAGCCTGCTCTTCCGGCCGCCAGAAGAGATGGGCGTAATGCATGGCGAACATGGTGTGGATGGTCAGCCAGCCGAGCACGACCGACGCGAAGGCAAGCGCGACGACGACAAGGCTCGCCGGTTGCGAGCGGTTCAGCGCCTCGAACAGCGAAATGACCGCAGCGGCGACCGCAAGCAAGGTCACGGCGAGGATGACGGGTGCCGGTTCGTCGTCGTTCTGCCCCTTGCCGCGTAGCGTGCCGCCGTCGAGTTTCGGGATGCGCACAGCCATCATTACGAGGTAGATCAGGAAGAAGAGGATGACCGTGATGCCGGGTGCAAGCTCCGGCACATAGAAGATCAGGAACGGCAGGCAGGCGAGCGAAGCGAGCGTCCCGGCGAAGAAAGGCCCATGCCGGTGATAGTTGAGTTTGTGCCAGGCGCTCGGCATCCGGGTTTTCCAATCGCTCACGTGGCTGATTTGGCGCGGCGGCAGAGCCTGTCCAGCGTTTCCAGGAATTTCGACCGGTCGCGCGGCGAAAAGGCGGCGTTGTAGCCTTTGCTCTCGCCGGTTTCCCGCAAATGTGCCCCAAGATCGCGCATGGCGCTCGCCATGCCGATATTGGTCTCGTCGAAGACGCGGCCCGTCGGGCCGGTCACCAGCGCGCCTGCCGCAACACAACGCACGGCAAGCGGCACATCGGCGGTGACGACGATATCGGAGGGTCCGGCGCGTTCGGCGATCCAGTTGTCGGCGGCATCGAAGCCCGCCGAGACGATGACGTTATGCACCATCGGATCGCGGGAGGGACGAAGCCCGGAATTGGCGACGAAGGTCACTTCCAGGCCGTGGCGTTCAGCGACCTTAAGGATCTCGGGCTTGACCGGGCAGGCATCGGCATCGACATAGATTTTTGGCATAGGCTCAATCATCGAAATAACGATGATAGTCTCTAGCCGCATGAAGGAGACGGATCAATTCTACGCCCGAGCCATCGGCGAAAGGATGGTAAATAATGATGTATTTCCGGAACGGAAACATGCGCATCGTCGGGTATTTCGGAAAACGTCGAACACCCAGATGCGGATTGTCGGCGAGGTTTTGATAGCGTTTCTCAAGCTGAAGAATGAATGCATCAGCCTGATCTTGGCTGTCTTTCGCAATAAAATCCCACACTTCACGGAGGTCTTCGATGAATTGTGGACGGCGACTGATCTGTCCCACTGGCAATTATTTCCGCTGGCGGAAACTGGCGAGCAGTTCCTCAGCAGATTCCATCGGAAGGGCGTTGCCGCTCTTAAGGCCTTTTTCAATCCCCTCTTCCAAGCTGGCGATAAAGGCCGAGGCTTCCTTTTCCCGCTCCGCGACAAGCCGCAGGCCGGTCGCGACGACGTCGTTGGCACCATCGAACCGTCCTGATCGAACCAGCTGGTCGATCAGATCCTGCTGCTGCGGTGTCAATGATACGGCGGATGCTGGGGGCATGGTGGCTCCTCGAACGACGGTTCAAGCTAATTTATCAACTCCGCGCCGGTAAGGCTAGGGAGGAGCCTCCGCTCCCCGAGGCGGGAAGCAGTAGATCACCACGCTGCGCCCTCCGTGTACCCGTCAACGACGTTCGGTGCGGCCGGTGACGTGCTGGAAGGGGCAGGCAGCGCAGCCCGACCCGGCGGGCTGCGCGCCGGAATCGGTATCAGGCTACGGCGGTCGTCTGGTCGTCGACCGTCGCGCCGGGTGCGTTCTTCTTGATGGATTCTATGGCCGACACGGCGGAAGCCTTGGCCGAATAACCTTCGGACGAGAACATGGCCTGACCGTTCGGAGCCTTGAAGCGGAAACGGTATTCTCCGGCCTTGTCCTTATAAATTTCGAATTTGTACATCTTCTGCATCTCCCATTCATCGGAGTTGAAATCGTGGACTTATTTGCAGCAATGAAGCGCGTTTCCGGAAAGCACCGATACCGCGCTCAATAGATCACTACGCTGCGAATCGATTCGCCGCCATGCATCAGCTCGAAACCCTTGTTGATGTCTTCGAGCGGCATCGTGTGGGTGATCATCGGATCGATCTCGATCTTGCCCTCCATGTACCAGTCGACGATCTTCGGCACGTCGGTGCGGCCCCGGGCGCCGCCGAAGGCGGTGCCCATCCAGGTGCGGCCGGTGACCAGCTGGAACGGGCGGGTGGAGATTTCCTGGCCGGCGCCGGCAACGCCAATCACCACCGACTTGCCCCAGCCGCGATGCGAGGCTTCGAGCGCCTGGCGCATGACCTTGGTATTGCCGGTGCAGTCGAACGTGTAGTCGGCGCCGCCGATCTGATCGGCGCCGCGCTTCGTCAGGTTGACGAGGTAAGGCACGATATCGCCGTCGACTTCCTTCGGATTGACGAAATGGGTCATGCCGAAGCGTTCGCCCCAGGCCTTCTTGTCGTTGTTGAGGTCGACGCCGATGATCATGTCGGCACCAGCAAGCCGCAGGCCCTGGATGACGTTCAAGCCGATGCCCCCGAGGCCGAAGACGATGGCGGTGGCGCCGATCTCCACCTTGGCGGTGTTGATGACCGCCCCGATGCCGGTCGTCACGCCGCAGCCGATATAGCAGACCTTGTCGAAGGGGGCGTCGGGGTTGATCCTGGCGACCGCGATCTCCGGCAGGACGGTGTAGTTCGCGAAGGTCGAGCAGCCCATGTAGTGGTGGATCTTGTCCTTGCCGATCGAGAAGCGCGAGGTGCCGTCGGGCATCAGGCCCTGGCCCTGGGTGGAGCGGATCGCGGTGCAGAGATTGGTCTTGCGCGACAGGCAGGACGGGCATTCGCGGCATTCCGGCGTATAGAGCGGAATGACATGGTCGCCCTTCTTCACCGAAGTGACGCCAGGACCGACGTCGACGACGATGCCGGCGCCCTCATGGCCGAGGATCGCCGGGAACAGGCCTTCCGGATCGGCCCCTGACAGAGTGAAATCGTCCGTATGGCAGATGCCGGTCGCCTTCACCTCGATGAGCACTTCGCCGGCGCGCGGGCCCTCGAGCTGTACGGTCATGACTTCGAGCGGTTTGCCGGCCTGAACGGCGACGGCGGCGCGGACATCCATGATGTTCTCCCTGGTGCTTTTAAAAACTGTTCGGTGCGGGACTTTTGCACGGTCCGGCGTGACCGCTCAACCCGGAAAAGATTGCCGTGTGTCGCAATTCGGCGAGGGCGGTCAGGGTTCGATCAAGGGCGCATGCGGCGCGACGTGACGGGGCACGAGACCCGTCAGGCGGGGATCGTCGCTGACTTCGACCAGCGTCGCATAGGGGACGAAGCCGGAGCGGCAGTAGAACGGCAAGGCAGCCTGCGAATCATGGGTGCAGGTATGCACCCAGAAACGTCGGATCGGCCGGCTCCAGGCCAGCTCGATTGCATGGTTCATCATGAAGCGTCCGGCGCCCTTGCCGATGGCATCGGACACCAGGCCGAAGAAGGTCAGTTCGCATTCGCCCGCTTCCCGGAAATCCAATTCCAGCATGCCGATCTCCCGGCCATCATCCGTCAACCGATATATCTCGACGAGCGGCTCGGAGAGAATCGCGGTGAGCTTCTCTTCTTCCATCTCCAGCCGGGAAACCCACATCCATTCCTCTCCGACAGCGCGGAAGAGCGCCCGATAGTCGGCAATCGAAGGAGAATGCAAGCGCTGCAGCGAAAGCGATTCCGCGGGCGGATGCGGCGCTTTTTCAGCTGGTCTTGCCAGCATTTCCAGACGCGTCTCGACATTGGCGATCTTGCCGGGAGGAACGAATGAATAGCCGTCGGGAAGGATCAGGTGCTCGGTCATGCGCTTATGGAGCCGTTTCCGGTTCGCCTGTCAACCGAGGCAAATCAACCGAACAGGCGATCGCAGGCGTAGACGAGACCGTAGGAATGGATGGCGACCGCGGCATACAGGCCGAGGCCGGCCATCAGTCGCTCGCCGGGATGCATGGGGTCCAGGCTTTCGCGCGGCTTGACCGACGAGAAGCCCATCAGGCTCATCAGCGTGAAGACAGAGAGCGCGGCGATCAGCGCGGTGGACGACAGGCCGATTCGGTAACCGACCCAGAGCATCAGCAGCGTGATGCCGAAACTGCCGGCGACCAGCAGGCTGCGGGTCGGAAAGATCTGCCTCAGGACCTTGCCGCCGTCGAAGCGGTACATGGGCAGAAGATTGAGAAGGTTGAAGGCGCCGAGGACCAGCAGGAAGACCAGCGCCGGTTCCCCCAGGGATGAAGGAAACACGCGGGTGGCTGAGAATTCGTGGACGGAAATCACCACGGGGACGAGGAAGGCTGACATGCCTGCGCCCATGAGCGCGCAGGTGGCGACCTCGAAGCGGCTGTTGTACGGCCGACCGCCGATGGCGATGCCTCCGAGAAGCGGTACGAAGATCATCCTGACCCGTTCGTGCCCGAAGGCGCGATAGGCCGCCATGTGCCCCAGTTCGTGCAGCACGATGACCAGGGTCAGGATTATGGAGATCGTCAGACCGCCGGCCGTGAGCCCGAAGAAGGGCCAGAGCAGCAGCGTCGACAGGAGGGCTAGACATATCTGGGTCACCGGGTGCTCGATCAGGCCGCCCGCCTTCGGCCGGCCGCTCTCCAGCCAGGCGGTCAGCGACGAAAGCTCGCGGCGGATCATGAAATAGCGGAGCAGGTAGCCTGCCAGGCCGCGATAGGTATCCGTCTGGGCAAGGATCAGCGTGGAGCCGCCTGACGCCGCCGAGACGGCGCGGTATTCCTCGAAATTGCGCCAGAAGGAAATGTCGAGCGCGGTGTCGTCGATCACACGTGCATGGCTCTCGTAACTGTGCCGGACACGATCGACATTCTCCTCCACCTTGAAGATCCGCCGGATCGGTGCACCGTGGCGGTCGGGATGGCTGTAGGCGATCTCGATGCCGCCGCGGTTCTTTTCCGGCTTCGAGGACAGGATCGAGGGGTTCCAGCTCGCCTCCTCGCCGCCGGGATGAAAGGCGCTCCAGAGGCGCTCCGGAGAGACTTCGAGCGTCCGATGCAGCGTGATGGTGCGGCGGCCGACAGGTGCCGCCATCAGCAGCCAGAGCAGGCCGAGATTGATCGTCAGCAACAGGACGGCGGAAACAATGGGCATCATGTCGACCTCCGGAGCCTTTCGGCTTGCGATCGGCCGATCATCCCGGACACCATTAAGGCGATTGATTTTCCGCACGGTTTAGCCAATCGCTCAAATGCGAATGAACAGCCGAGCGAGGTGTTACTACCCGACGGTTCGTCAGGCCGCCGCCTCTTCCGTCAGGCTATGTCCGGCATCGGTCACCAGCCAGGGACCGGAGCGCAGCACTTCCTTCGGTCGTTCGTAGGTCACCACAGCCGCGATCATCTCCCGCCAGGCGGGATGATGGGCTTCAGGATCGGCCATCTCGTCGATCTCGCGCAGGACGAGCGCTTCGAGCGGCGAGAGCATCAGCCGGCCCCGTTCCATCGCGCCGCGCAGCACCCGCCAGACATAGGTGAGATCGTAGGCGGTGATGCCGGCAGAGGCCGGGCGGGCGGCATGATAGGCGCCGCGCGCACCGGGCTCGAAGGCCAGGCGGATCTGGTCGAGTGCAAAGGCCGAGAGGCTTTCCGGCACGTCGGAGGCGACTTCCATGGCATGCAGCAGCAATTCGAGCTCCAGCGCCGAATGAACGGCTCCGTCGGCAGCGATCGTGCGCATCAGCCATGCGGCCTTGGCGTCATCGATGCGCCCCGTCGGCGTGAGATACACCGCCAGGCTTTCGACGAAATAGGTCGACCATTCGGGGCTCGGTTCGGGACAGGAATCATTCAGCGCAAACAGGGCGAGAGCGTCTTCGGAGGAGCGAATGCCATCCGGGAACGCGTATTTGCGCAGCATCAAAATATCGTCGGTCACAATCCGACCCTTCCCGGCGATGACACATGCCGGAAAAGAAAAGCGGAACCCGCTCATCTTCTTTTCTCCGTTTCATCATGAAACTGAATGTGGGGGATAAATGAGAGAAGTTGAGGGGCAGACAAGAAGCGCGGTTAACCGGCGGAAAACAAAGCCGTCAAACCGCTTCGACCTGCGTCGATTTGGAACGTTCCCGCCAGATGATGAACAGGCCGGAGGCAACGATGATGGCGATTCCGAGCCATTTGGAAGCGGTCGGGAAATCGCCGAACAGGGCGTAACCGAGCACCGTCGCCGAGATGATCTCGAAATACTGGAAGGGTGCCAGCAGCGACAGCGGCGCCAGCCGGAAGGCACGCACCACGAGCAGGTGCATATAGCCGGAGATCGAGCCGAGCAGAATCAGCAGGACGAGACCGAGCCAGGAGGCGGGGAGCGACGGCAGAAAATCCTCGGCGCCGGCGCTATCCCCGATCACCAGGGCTGCGGCCATGAACAGCGTGCCGCCGACGCCTGCCATCGTCTGCATCACCAGCGGCGAATCGGCCTCGCCGATCGCGCGGTTGAGGAAGAGGTAGAGCGAGAAGAGGAAGGCGCAGGCGACCGGCAGGAGCGCGGTCCAGCCGAAGATCGCATAGCTCGGCTGGATAACGATCATGGCGCCGCCGAAACCGACGACGATCGCCAGCCACCGCCGCCAGCCGACTTTTTCGCGCAAAAAGATCGCCGACATCATCGTGAGCATGAAGGGCTCGACGAAATAGATGGCGAAGACATCGGCGAGCGGCATGTATTTGACCGCCGCGAAGAACATCAGGCTGGCGGCCGCATGCAGCACACCGCGCAGCAGGTTCATCCAGGGGCGTTTCGGACGGAAGATGGCAGCGCCCGTGAAGACGACGAGCGGCAGGATGCAGACGAGCTGGAAAAAGAAGCGGTAGAAGGTCACCTGGCCGGGCGACATCGACTCGAAGGTCGCCATGTATTTGGCGATGGCATCCATCAGCGGCAGGATGACCATGCAGGTGGCCATGATGGCCATGCCCTTCAGCGGATTTTCAGGTGTGGAAGGGGGCATGCCCGGGACTTTCTAGGAACCGGGTTCTTCAACCACAGCGGTGTGCAATGTTCAAGCCGCGATCAGGCGGCTGCAGGCTCGGAGGCCGTGGCGCCGAAGATTTCCTCGAAGGCTTCGCGCAGGCGCATGTCCACATCGGCCATCATCACCGGAAGCCCGAGATCGACGAGGCTCGTCACGCCGTAAGTGCTGATGCCGCAGGGCACGATGCCGGTGAAATGCGAGAGGTCCGGATCGACATTGAGGGACAGGCCGTGGAAGCTGACCCAGCGGCGCAGGCGGATGCCGAGGGCGGCCACCTTGTCCTCCGCCATCGAACCATCCGGCAGAAGCGGCTTTTCCGGCCGGCGCACCCAGACGCCCACGCGGTCCTCGCGCCGTTCGCCGCGCACGTTCATCATGTCGAGGGTGCGGATCACCAGTTCCTCGAGCGCCGCCACATAGGCGCGCACGTCCTGGCGCCGGCGTTTGAGGTCCAGCATCACGTAAGCCACGCGCTGGCCGGGGCCATGATACGTATATTCGCCGCCGCGGCCTGTGGAAAACACCGGGAACCGGTCCGGCTCGATCAGGTCGGCGGAATTGGCGCTAGTGCCGGCGGTGTAGAGCGGCGGGTGTTCGAGCAGCCAGACGAGCTCGTCGGCACGACCGTCGGCGATCGCCGCCACCTCGCGCTCCATCTCGGCTACCGCATCTTCATATGGAACCAGGCCATCGGAGATTCGCCAGCGCACCGGCGGGGAACCGGCTTGCGGCAGCATGGACAGATTGAGGTCGGTGCGTGTAAGCATGGAAAATCTTCTGGCAAAAACAAATGGGTGCGGCAAGGGGCCGGTTTCGGCCCGGTTTATATAGGCATTCAGACCTGGAATTTTTATCCTTCAAAAATCTGTCACGGCGCACTTGTGCACCCCAAATGCTTTTGCTACATGCAGCCCCGCCGGCGCAAGTCGGCATCTACCACGATGCGGTCGTGGCGGAATTGGTAGACGCGCAGCGTTGAGGTCGCTGTGTCGCAAGACGTGGAAGTTCGAGTCTTCTCGACCGCACCAAGAACCCGGCTTCGGCCGGGTTTTTTGTTGCCGTTTCAACGCGTGCTTGTTTTGTTGGTCAACGTTTCTGAGGCGTTGGACCAATCTATCCCCGACAGAGCAAGTCCTGGCAGGTTCCAGCGCTCAACGCGCCGGGTAGCGCATCTGCAGCTGCAAGACTGTGACTGTATCACGGCAGATCGGACGAACTCCGGCGTGGATTGTGATCACCGTCGTGCTTTTGGTTGGGGCCTGACCTAGTTCGTGCTCTCTTAACAGGAGAGACTCGACTAATGGTTGCGTAACTGCTCTACTGATTGAAGCACGCGAGTCGGGACCACAATGGAAACTGAACTACACAGCATCGCGGAGTCCCTTCGGGCAATCGCGGCAGGCAATTTTGGAAGCTCAGTAACAGCCACTATACCCGCAGCACTCGTTGGTTTTGCAGCAGTGATTTGCGCGGCCTGGGCAAGCGCGTTCTTTAACAGCCGAGTGGCGGCGCGGAATGCTCTACGGGCAGCTCAGCTGGAGATAGCTGTCATTGCTGACGAGCTGGATCGCGTCACTGCAATCCAAACGAGCCATGAAGCCGTAGAATGCAAAGTTGTGGCACTTAGAGGCGAAGCACTGCCAATCTACCGTGCCTCTGCACCTCACATCGTTGCGCTGGATAATGATTCTGCGCTCAGGGTCTTCCGTTTCGCTTCTGCATTCATAACGGTCCCCGCGGCCAGAGGAACAGATATCTTCTACGTCGCTGACCTTAAGCGCTTGTCGGAATTGGCGCGCAGTTCATTCTAATAGGGAGACTTTCATGTACGGGAATGTCCTTAATAACGCGCAGATAACTTCACTTGTCGAAGATCAGAAGAAAATCACGATCTCTGGCTTTCAGAGTAAGCGTCTAAAACTCGCGCACTATCCTCTGACGGCTGGCGGGGTAATCGTGCCAGGAAAAATTGGCGTATCAGGCAAGCGTCAGAAGTCACCTACGCATGACTTGAACGAGCATGGCGACTTTACCTTCAAACCTAATCAGTATGCTATAGTCGAAATCAAGGAGTACCTCCACCTTTGCCCTGGTGTTGTTGGACATTTTCTGCCCTCCTCTAGGCTTATCGAACAGGGCTTTTCGTTGACACTTGGAAAGCTGGATCCTGACTATGGTAATATGACAGAAAAGTACCAACTGGTACGTTTCGGAATCAAAAATATGTTGGATGAAGAAAATCTCTTAGAGAAGAACCAGCCCATTGCGCACATATACTTTATCGACCTGAGAGGCTTGAATAATGCCGAAATAAAATGGGACAGGAGCGAGCTCGAGCGCCTTGCTGCAAGATCCACTGAGTTCGCGATGCGCCTTGCACATGCTGAGGACAATGGCCCCACACATGGTGAAGGTAAGGGGACACCCTGACGAAATGCTAGTTTGATGGATGGCAGAAGCCCGTCGTTTCGGTCACTGGATCACCTCCACATACCCGATTTCCGAAACCCACAGTCCGTCGTTGGTGCGGACTGTAATCAGGGTTCAGTTGCGTCATTGTACCTGTGCTGCAAGGCGAGGACTAGCCCATGGTCGAACTGAAAATCAAGACACGGCCGATCGGCGCGATGGCCATCCTCGGACGCACCGGTCACCCCCAGGTGACGAGCGAGACGAACGGGCATGTGGACGTGGTCACCGGCGCTTCCGAGCCCGGCTTCAATCCGCTCGACCTGATGTTCTCGTCGCTTGCCGCCTGCCTGGTGCTCAGCGGCCGGATCGCCGCGAGCAAGCTCGGCATCCTCGAGAGGCTCTCTGAGGTGAGGGTGCATGTGACAGGCGAAAAGGCCCACGAAGGGCCGTCGCGCATCACCAAATTCATCGTGGATTTCCGCGTCGAAGGGGAGTTCGACGACGAAGAAAAAAAGCAGATCGCCCATATTGCCGAGGAAATCTGCACCGTCAGCAATACGCTGAAGAGTTCGCCGGATATCTTGCTGACGATCTGTTAGGGGCCGGCACGCCCCTTAGTCGTCGTCGGGAATGTGGCTGTCGACACCTTCGAGGCGCAGGTTGTTGACCAGTTCGCGGACGCCGGCGACGCGCTGGATCCGGCGGGCGATCTTGCGTGAGGTCACCGCATCGTCGACGGCGCCTTCGAGCGTGACGGTGCCGTCCTCCACATGCACGTCGATCGACGCCATGTCGATCATATCGAGTTCCTCGATCGCGTCGGTGACCCGCTCTTCCAGATCGTCGGCCTCTTCAATGCCCTTCGTGCCCGGGCGAATGGTATCGACCAGCCGCTCTTCCGAGCCGTCGCGCTCGACGCTGTCCACCTGATAGCCACGATTGCGTTCCGCGTCGAAATTAGCCTTGGGATCGCCATAGGCGGCATTGTCGACGGGGCGGGCGCCGGTTGCGTCGTCATAGGGCCAGCCGTCATCGATATTTCGGTCATCGTAGTCGCGGAAATCTTCTTCGCGGGAAATATCGTCAGCTTTTTTCTTGCCCGGCACGAGCGCCTCCTGTCATTCCAAAATGGACCCGGCGCACCCCCAATTCACAAAAGGCTGGTGCGCCGGGTTTTCGCTTCAATGGCTCGTGGATGCGCCATTCTTGTTACCCGTCAGGGTCAGATGGCTTTCGACATCATGTACGCCATCCACTGTTTCCGCGCTCAATACGGCCTTCCTGGCCGAGAACACGGTATCGACGGAACCCTCGAGGACAACCTTGGTTCCCTCGGCATGGGGTTCGATCGTCGATGAGTCGACGTCCGGCAGTGTGGCCAGACGCTCGGATACTTGTCGTTCGAGTTCGGCTGCGGTCTTGTCTGCTGTCGCATTCATGGTCGTAGCTCCTCGCTGGGCTTGCGACCTCACAACGGGCGAACGCGGATTTGGTTCGGTCCGGGATTTTTATTTTCCCTTGTCCCATTTGCGCAGCAGCCGATCGCGCTTCAGGCGGGACAGCCGTTTCAGCCAGAAGATCCCGTCGAGCTGGTCGATCTCGTGCTGCATGCAGATGGAATAGAAGCCCTCGGCGTCCTCTTCGTGGACGGCACCGTCGAGATCCTGATAGCGGAACCGGATCCTTTTCGGGCGTTCGATCTCGTCGTTTGCCCCGGGCATGGAGACGCTGCCTTCCATATGCCGCATGAGCTCGTCCGAAGAGACCAGGATTTCCGGATTTGCGTAGAAGCGCGGACCGCTTTGCTTCGACAGTTCCAGCACCACGAGCCGGGTGAAGACGCCGACATGCGCGGCGGTGATGCCGACGCCGGGTGCTGCCCGCATCGTATCGAGAAGGTCGTGGGCCAGCGCAGTCAAGCTCGGGTCGAAGATGGTGACCGGTTCACAGGAGGTGGACAGGCCCGGATCGGGATATTTCAGGATGGTTCGGATGGCCAATTTTCGAACTCCTCTCGCCGCTTCTTAAGGTTCCGGTAGGCCGGTTTTAGTATCCTCGTGCAGCGCACTCTGGACCCGGTGCGGCAATTGTTCTAGCAGGAAAAACGGTGGCATGAGCAATAGCGCCGGGTGCAGCTATCCGGTTGTTGACAATATGTTTTTTGCCGCCATTCTCCTTTTGTCAAATACCAGCAGCGAGGGCGGCAGATGAGCGATATCGGCGAGGACGACCGCCTGCGCACAAAGACCGACGATGCCGGTGACGACATCTATTCCGAGGACGGCTCGATCCGCGCCGACTTCCTGGCCATGGTCGGGGCGGCAATCGCCGATCGCGACACGCTTTTCCTGCGCAGCCACGTGGCGCGCCTGCACGAATCGGAACTCGGCGACCTGCTCGAAGCCATCCTGCCCGACCAGCGCCATGCGCTCGTGCGGTTGCTCGGCGACGATTTCGACCTGACTGCGCTGACCGAAGTCGACGAAAACATCCGCATGGAGATCGTCGATCAGATGTCGAACGCGCAGATCGCGGCGGCGATCGGCGAACTCGATTCGGACGACGCGGTCTACATTCTAGAAGACCTCGACCACGAGGACCGGGAAGAAATTCTCGCGCAACTGCCGTTCACCGAGCGGGTGAGGCTGCGCCGCGCGCTCGACTATCCCGAGCAGTCGGCCGGCCGCCGCATGCAGACGGAATTCGTCGCGGTGCCGCCGTTCTGGACCGTCGGCCAGACGATCGACTACATGCGCGACGAAGAGGACCTGCCGGAGAGCTTTACCCAGATCTTCGTGATCGACCCGACCTTCAAGCTGCTCGGCGTGCTCGACCTCGACCGCATCCTGCGCGCCAAGCGGCAGGTGAAGATCGAGACGATCATGCGGGAGACGAACTACCCTATTCCGGCCGACATGGACCAGGAAGAGGCAGCCCGGCTCTTCGAGCAATACGACCTGCTCTCGGCCGCCGTCGTCGACGAGAACGGCCGGCTGGTTGGCGTTCTGACCATCGACGACGTGGTCGACGTCATCCAGGAAGAGGCGGAAGAGGACATCATGCGCCTCTCCGGCGTCGGCGACGAAGAACTGTCCGACTCGGTGCGGGAAACTTCGCGGTCGCGGGTGCCCTGGCTGCTGGTCAATCTGTTCACCGCCTTCATTTCCGCCTCGGTGATCTCGCTGTTCGAAGCGACGATCGAAGAGGTGGTGGCACTCGCCATCCTGATGCCGATCGTTGCCGGCATGGGCGGCAATGCCGGCTCGCAGACGATGACGGTGACGGTGCGGGCGCTCGCGACCCGCAATCTCGACATTCACAATGCCTGGCGCGTCGCGCGACGCGAGGCTGGCGTCGGGCTGATCAACGGCGTGGTGATCGGCTGTCTCGTCGGCACCGTGGCGGGGCTCTGGTTCCACGACGTCCATATCGGCGGGCTGATCGCCACCGCCATGCTGATCAACATGTTCGCGGCCGCCATGGCCGGCATCATGATCCCCCTGCTGCTCGACCGGGCCGGTGCCGATCCGGCGGTATCGTCGGCGGTGTTCGTCACGGCGATTACCGATACGACCGGTTTCTTCTCGTTCCTGGGATTGGCGACTTGGTGGTTCATGACGAGCTGAGCTCAAAAATTGACTGTTACGTAAAAGTCAATTAGTTTGGCTGACGAGTAGCAGGACATGATCGTGAACAAGTATTATAGCATTACGGAGCTGACGCGTGAATTCGGGGTCTCGACCCGCACGCTGCGCTTCTATGAGGACGAGGGTCTGATCCACCCCGAGCGCCGGGGCCGCACGCGGCTTTTCCGGGCAACGGATCGCCGGCTGATCCAGGAAATCCTGCGCGGCCGCCGGATCGGCTTCACGATCGCCGAGATCCGCGAAATCATCCAGGTCTACAAGGAACCACCGGGAGAGCTGGGGCAGCTCAAGCTCCTGATGACGCGCCTCGACGAGAAGCGCAACGACCTGCGCCAGAAGCGCAAGGATATCGACGACACGCTGACGGAACTCGACAATGTCGAGGAAGCCTGCCTGACCCGGCTTGCGGAAATCGGCGTCGGGACCTGATCTCCCACAATCCGGCTATTGCGCCTCGATCGAGCATTGCTCGGCGAGCGACTGCACCCGCTCGTCCTGCGGGGCGATGGTGCCGGATTGCAGCGGCGTCATCAGCGACTGGGCGATCAGCTTGTCGGCCGTGCAACCGCAGAATTTCTGGCAGAGGCCGCGGTCGTTGCCCTGGCCGGTGCATCCCGCTTCGCAGCTTCGGACGTAGCCGATCCGCGGGTCCGGCGGCGGGGCGGGGTGGACGAGCGAAAAGAGATAGACGAGCGCGATCAGCACCGGCTGATGGACGAGATAGACGATCAGGCTGTGGCGACCGGCCTTGGAAAGCAGGTTCGGCTCAGTCTGGACCGCCGCGAGTCTCGGCAACCATTTCCTCGATAACGCGATGCGCGCGACCGTCACCCCGGCCAGCAGGGCAGCGATCCAGGGAAACAGCGGCACATAGTCGTTCGACCGGGGCGGGATCTCGGCAAAGCCGAGCCAGCTCAGGTAACGGGCGTCGAACAGGGCCGAATCCAGGGCGCCGGGCAAAAGGCTGTAGTCGACGATCATCGCTGCGATGACCAGAACGACAATCGCGCCGGTCAGAAACGGGGGCAGGCGCAGGAAGGCGAGGCCGATCAGGCTCGACAGCGCGATATTGTGCAGAATGCCGAAATAGATCCACTCGCTCGGAAAGGCGATGAGTGTCGCGATGCTGATTGCGAGGGCCGCACCCGCGACCATGGCGAAACGCTTCCAGAAGGAGTGCCAGCGGATCTTCGGGAAGTGCGCGAGGACGAGGCTCACGCCCGCCAGGAACAAGAAGGAACTGGCGATCAAGCGGGCATAGACCTTGAAGACGCCCTGGGTCGCCGTGCCAGGATCGACATAACCGAAAAACTCGAGATCCCAGGTAAAGTGATAGGTCGCCATGGCGATGAGGGCGACGCCGCGCAGCGTATCGATCAGCGTGATGCGGGGCGTGCGCGGGGCGGGGTTCTGGGCTTCGGCAACAGTCACTGCTTGTCTTTCCGGATCAGTTTCAGGGCGTCCCGCGGTCCATGATCGCCAGCCGGGCCTCGGAGAAATACTGGCGGCGGGTGAGTACGACGACCACGACAATGGTCATGGCGATGAACATATAGGGCCCAATGAACCAACCGAGATAGCCGACCGACAAAAAGAGCGCCCGCAGGCCCGAATTGAAATGGCCGGCCGCGATCGTGTTCATCCGCACCACCTGGTCGGCCGCCCGTTCGGCTGCGGCGCGGTCGGCATGGGTGTCGTGCATCATCGGCAGGGCGCCGAAGAGAATGGTGCAGTAGTTGAACAGCCGGTAGGACCAGCCGAACTTGAAGAAGGAATAACCGAACAGGAAGGTGAGCCCGGCGACCTTGAGTTCGAAGGCGGTGCGGCCACCGTAAGCGACGAAGGGCAGGTCGCGGAAGACCGCCTCGACCTGTTCGGTGGCACCCAGCAGCGCGAAACAGCCGCCGATCGCGAAGATCGACGTGGAGGCGAAGAAGGCGGTGCCGTTCTGCAGGCCCGCTAAAATCTGAGTGTCAATCATCTTCAGGTCGCGGCGGAGCGAATTGTAGATCCACTCCTTCCGCCGTTCGGCCATCGCCCGGTTGAGGCTGGCACGCGGAAAGAGCCGCGAGCCGGAGCCGGCGGTCACCCAGGAATAGAGGGACCAAAGGACGGCAAAGAGGGCAAGCGCAATATAGTCAGCGTTCGTCATAGGCTTCACCGGTCTGGAATCGGTCTTGATCCGTCCCGTCATGCTTTGTTTCGGTTTCGGCGGCAAGCCTCATGCATCCGGATGGAACCTCAAACAGCGCGCGGCGTTACGAATGCGACCACTTAAAGGCCTCCGCCGTGTTTTCGCCATTTTCCGGATTGCGAAGGCGGCGGGATTTTAATAGACCATTAGGGATGACGATCCGGAGCGGACGTTGATCGATGCGGCAGGAACCTGGAGACCACATGGAAGATACGGCGCAGAAGTCCTGCTGGGGCGTGACCTTCAAGGCGCTCCTGGGATTTGCAGGGGTTTTGGCTCTCGCGTATCTGCTCGGCGCCATCTGATCGTCCCATGATCCGATTGTCGCGGTGAAATTCCGGAATTTCGGTCCTCGGCGTGGTATTCGTACCGCGCCGTTTCTATTTTAAGATCATGTCGCGGCCGTTTCACCGGATGTCGGGCAACCGCCAAGGCATGGCGGCGGTCTGACATAGGCTTGGACATCATCTCATTACCGCACGGATCCCCATGTTCCTGTCCGTTTTCGACGTCTTCAAGATTGGTATCGGCCCTTCGAGCTCGCACACGATGGGACCGATGTCGGCCGCCAACCGGTTCCTGGAGCTCATCCTGTCCAATGACTGGCCGCGGCCGACCGGCGCGCATGTCGCGGCGCTGAAGGTGAGCCTGCATGGTTCGCTGGCGTTCACCGGCATCGGCCATGGCACGGGCAGGGCGGTGATCCTGGGCCTCGTCGGCGAGGAACCGCACAAGGTCGATCCTGATCGGATGGACGAGATCATCGCCGATGTGGAGCGGACGGGCCGTGTGGCGCCGCCCGGCCATCCCGCTTATGACTTCCAGCCGAAGACCGACCTGATTTTCGACAAGAAGCAGCCGTTGCCGGGCCACGCCAACGGCATGAGCTTTTCCGCCTTCGACCGGTACGACCGGCTGCTGCTGAAGCGGATCTACTATTCGATCGGCGGCGGTTTCGTGGTGACCGACACCGAGCTGGACGCGATGCGTACGCCCAAGAAAACGGCCGCCGACTCGCGCATTCCCTATCCGTTCGCATCCGCCAAGCAGATGTTGGACATGGCGCGCGGTTCGGGCCTGACGATCGCCCAGATGAAGCGGGCCAACGAGGAAACAAAGATGAGTTCCGCAGAGCTCGAGGCCGGCCTCGACCGCATCTGGGAGGCGATGTCGAGCTGTATCGACCGCGGCCTAAAGGTTGACGGGATAATGCCGGGCGGGCTGAAGGTGAAGCGCCGGGCGAGGGCGATCCACGACAAGCTGAACGAGGAATGGCGCAGCAACCGGCTGAACCCGCTGCTCGCCAACGACTGGCTGAGTGTCTATGCGATGGCGGTCAACGAGGAAAATGCCGGCGGCGGGCGCGTCGTCACCGCGCCGACCAATGGCGCGGCGGGCGTCATCCCGGCGACGGTGCGTTATTACCTGCATTTCCACGACGACGCGACGCAGGCAGACGTCCATAACTTCCTGCTGACTGCGGCCGCCATCGGCGGCATCATCAAGCACAATGCCTCGATCTCGGGCGCCGAAGTCGGCTGTCAGGGCGAAGTGGGCTCGGCCGCCGCCATGGCTGCGGCGGGGCTTGCGGCCGTCATGGGCGGCTCGCCGGAGCAGATCGAGAACGCCGCCGAGATCGCGCTGGAACACCATCTCGGCATGACCTGCGATCCGATCGCGGGCCTCGTGCAGGTGCCCTGCATCGAGCGCAACGCGCTCGGCGCGGTCAAGGCGGTCACGGCAGCCTCGCTCGCCATCAAGGGCGACGGGACGCATTTCGTGCCGCTCGACGCCTGTATCGAGACCATGCGCCAGACCGGCAACGACATGAGCGAGAAATACAAGGAAACCTCGACCGGCGGCCTCGCCGTCAACGTCGTCGAGTGCTGAGCCGCAGCGTCACTGTGGAGTGGCCGGCACAAAGGCTTGACCTTGTGGACCGATGGGTTTTCAACGAAGCCATGGCTCTTCATCTCATCAAACTCTGCGTCGGTGCCGATTCCATCCAGGATCTCCAGGATTGGGTCGCCGAGCGCTCGCTCAACGCAATGGCCGCCGGCCTCGAACCGCACAGCATCCATACGACCCGCATGGTGCCGAAGCGCATGGACGAACTGCTCGATGACGGATCGCTCTACTGGGTGATCAAGGGGCAGGTGATGGCGCGGCAGAAGCTGCTCGACATCCGCACGGTCACCGGCGGCGACGGCATTCAGCGCTGCCAGCTAGTGCTCGGGCCGGAGGTCATCGAAACTGCGCCGCAGCCGAAGCGACCCTTCCAGGGATGGCGGTATCTGAAAAACGAAGAAGCGCCGCGGGACCTCGGCAAACTGGGCGAGGACGTTGCGGCGCTTCCAGAAGATCTGCGGCGGGAACTCGCCGAGCTTGGACTTCTATGACGGCAAGGCTCGGCTGATCAGCCCTGCTTTATCCTGATCAGCGAAGCTTGATGCGAACCGGCGCGCGGCCGGCGCGGACGCCGATATGAAGGTGGATATTGGCTTCCGGCTGGGAATGACGCCAGGCACGTGCACCGTGGCTGAGCAGCATGGAGACTAGGTCGCGGGTCTTTTCCTTGGATCGGTTCAAGCCGAGACCGGCAAGCCGCATGGCCGCCTCGTGCAGCGGGTTGAGGGCGACGCCCTTTGCTCTGGGCTTTTGCGCCGGATTGAAGGCCAGTTCGGCGCTGTTTTCGTTCATCATCATCGGAAACCCCGTCTACGCGTTACTTTCGAGATCCCTCCGCGCCGAGAAATCGGCGCGGGCATTTCCTTGGGGGCCGGGAAAGGCCGCTCACTGGAGCGACGCCCAGCAGCTGATGCCCTTCTTCTTCAGCACGTTGCAGGCATCGATGGCCGTCTTCTGGTCGTCGAAGCCGCCGAAGCGGGCACGATAGATCTGTTCGCCATTGTTGCTGTAGGCGACAGTGAAGGGTTTGGCGGAACGCAATACCTTGCCGCCTTTATCCTGCGCATTCTGCAGGAGATCCTGAGCTTGTTTCTGGTTCGGCGAGGCGCCGATCTGGATGACCCAGCCGTTGGAGGCCATCGAGGCCGCCGCGGCGGACTGGGTGGCCTTCGCGGACACGGCGGACACCTTAGTGGATGCGGTCGTTACGTCGTCGACGGTCGAGCGGCCGGCACGGTGCGCCACGGCCTCCTCGGTGCGAGCCGGCATATATTCCGGAGCCGGCGTCGGCACGGCGGAAACACCTGCCATGGCCGAATTCATCGCCTGGGTGATGACCTTCTTCTGCTCCGGCTCAGCGGCATAGGCCGATGCCGCGGGAGGCGCCAGAGCCGCTACCTGCTGTTCGGCATAACGGGCGCCTGGCAGCGGGCCGCTCGGCGGCAGATCGAAGGCCGCCATCTGGCGCACGTCGGACTGCGTCGCCGCAACCGACGGAGCGACCCGGACCGGCGCTGAAGGAGCGGGCGCGACCGGGGCAGCGGGAGCGGCCTGGGCGATCAGGTTGCTATTGCCACCGCGGGACGCTTCCGGAAGGTAGTCGGCAACAAGCTTGCGCATCGTCGCATCACGGGCGGCACTGGAGCGGCCACCGAGCACGACGGCGACGATCGAACGACCATCGAGCTGAGCCGAGGTCGCAAGATTGCTGCCCGCAGCGCGGGTATAGCCGGTCTTGATGCCGTCGACGCCCCTGACGGTGCCGACGAGACGATTGTGATTGCCGATCGTCTGCCTGCCGAAATTGAAGCTGCGGATCGAGAAATAACCGTAATACTGGGGAAAATGCTGACGCAAAGCCATGCCGAGACGCGCCTGATCGCGTGCCGTCGTCATCTGCGCCGTGTTCGGCAGGCCGTTGGCATTGCGATAGGTGGTGCGGGTCATGCCGAGCGCGCGGGCCTTGCTGGTCATCAAGGAGGCGAAGCGCTCCTCAGAGCCGCCGACGAATTCGCCGAGCGCGGTAGCGATGTCATTGGCGGAGCGGGTGACGAGCGCGCGAATGGCCTGATCGACCGAGACCGAACCGCCGGCACGAACGCCGAGCTTGGAAGGCGGCTCGGAAGCGGCGTGTGCCGAAACCGGAACCTGCGTTTCGAGACTTATACGGCCCGACTCAAGTGCTTCGAAGGTCAGATAGAGCGTCATCATCTTGGTGAGCGACGCGGGATAGCGCAGACCGTCCGGATCCTCGGAATAGAGAACCTTGCCGGTCTTGGCGTCGACGACGATGCCGGCGTATTTCGGACCGGCAGCCGCCGGCGTCGAAAACATCGAGATCGTCACAGCCAATGTGAAGAGAAAACCGAGGAACCGTCCCGGGACCGTCGCATCACCCTTGGAAAGGGATGCAGAAATCATTTTTTTCGACACTGCCGCACTCATCGCTTGCATCACATTAGTCACACATCCGGACGCGCCCCCGCCACGGCCGTTACCGCTCAATCTAGGAGATTAGCGTTACCAAGAGGTTTATGATGAACAGCAGCTTGCCTCGATATGCTGCATTTTAGACATCAACCCGGGCCTTGAACCCGCCCCGTCCGCGGCCGCCTATTTCACCAGCCGGTTTTCGACAAAGAGGCGAACTGCGGCATCAATATGTTGCCAGTCCTTCAAAAGCGCGCTGGAGAAGCGATAGAGCACCGTCAGGTCCTGTCCGATGTGGATATCCCGCTGGCAGTCGCCGCTGGTCGCCTTGTCTCCGGAGACCGGCAGCACGCAACGCACGACGTAATCCGGTGCGCCGGCGACCTGCCCGGTCAGAACGACTTCGCTGCCGTAGCCCGAATCGGCGCGCAGGCGATGAAGCGCCAGTCCGAAGGCGGCCTGCTGTGGCGCGCCGTCGAACAGTTTTGAATAGATCGGTTCCAGCCGGCCGGACATGTCGCGCGACATGGTACTCTGGGATAACTGCAGGAAAATCAACGAGGAAGACTGGGCGACATCATCGAAGCGCGACCGCACGCCCGCGCTATAGCCTTCGAGTTCCGGCCAGGTGAGATAGAGGTCGACGCGTTCGGTGACGCCTGCCTGACGCTGGTCGCGGAAGCGGATCGTGTTGGCCGGAAGCTTGAGCTTGTCCTGGCCGATCCGGACCAGGAATTCTTCCCGGCTGTCGGTATGACCGGCAAGCGCGATGCGCTGGCCGAACCAGTGGCCGCCGATACTGATCGCCGCGGTCAACAGCGCAAGAACCGCGACTATGGCCGTCAGCCGATAGACGAAACGGTTGGAGAGAAGGGGCGCTTCTTCTGCAGCCGAGAGGTTCCGGGCTGGACCTGCCATGACGCGCTCCATGTTCTCGACCGAGAGGGAATTCGCCAGCGCCGGAATGGGACAGGAATGCGGATACGGAAACGCGGCCAGGCGATTTGGCCGCAGTCTGGATCGTTACGGTTAACGCTTCGTAAATGAAGCTAGGTCCGGAATGGTCACGGATCCGGTGATCCCTTCATCGCTCGCCTGCAGATATGCAGTCCCGCGCGATGACCGCGGCTCGGATCGCCGCGGCTTTGCCGGGAGGGCAGGCGGGTTACTGGCCGACCGAACCGACGGCGGTGGCGCGGCCGTCCTGGAGCTTGACCCAGCGGGCGGGATCGTCGTTCGCCTGGCGCTTGAGGAAGGTGTATTCGGTATCCGACCAGACCATGACCTTGTTGCGCATGTTGTCGAGCACGAAGTCGCCGCGATCAGTGCGGACTGTCAGCACCGCATGGCCTTCGCCATTCGGTTGCAGCACGACGGTGATCAAGAGGTCGGAGGGCGAGAAGCCTTTCGCCATCAGCATCTTACGCTTCAGAAGCACGAAGTCTTCGCAGTCGCCGACGGTGCGGGGATAGGCCCAACGCTCTTCGACGCCATAGATTTCCTGATCGGTCATCGGCGTGATCGATGAATTGACCGTGTAGTTGACGTCCAGAAGCGTGCGCCACTTGTCTTCTGTCAGCACCAGCGGGCCGGCGTCCTTGTAGGTCGCAGCGCATTCGCTCACATAGGTCTTGCAGAATTCATAGTGGCCGAGCGGCGGATTGGCCTGGCCGAGAACGCGCACCGAGCCGGCCGGCATGCCGAACGAACTTCCGGCGGTAAAGATAGCCACGAAGGCGGTGATGGCGGCGAGGCCCAGTCCCTTGCTGTACTTCATTTTTATGTCTCCCCGTTGTGGGAAGAACACTGCCAGACAGGGTTTGATCGACCGCAAAATCTCGTAGTAAAATCAATATCTTATTTGAATTCAATTCGCCTAAAACAAGCATCAAATACATCTCGAACTTTCACAAAATTCGAGCCTAATTTGCCGATAATTTTCATAAAATGCCGACTATCAGGAGCCCGGGGCTTCGCGGGCTTGCCTCTATCCAACTGTGAATAAAGGAGGTTTTGAAATCCGCGCGAGCGGCTCGTCGAGTGACTGAAGTCTTGCAATGACGACGATCGGGCGGCGGGGCCAGGAGAGTGACGCCCGGTGTCGGGCTGCGCCGCGGCCAAATCGGGCCGATCACGGCCGATTTTCGGGCTCGAAAAAAGTGCCGAAAGGGCACATTTTTTTGAAGAAAGTTCATTTCGGCACAGACAAGCGGCTTCTACCGAACTGTCCAGCAATGAGACGGGAGGGAATGAAGGAGGCAGACAACAAAAAAGCGTCCCGGATGGGACGCTTGCGGAGGAGTTGGCCTCAGTGCCTCTTAAAGGAATTCGGTCAGCGTTTCGCGCGATTGGACCGAATTGAACTCGATCGCCACGCCTTCCATGAAGTGGCGCACGACGCGGCCGCGCATGTTGCCGAGGCGAACGGGCGTGCCGAGCGCCGGGCGAATGTCGATATCGATCGCCGCGCCGGAGAGCGAAAGGTCCACGATGCGGCAGGCATAACGCCGGCCGTCGTCGAGCGTGATCTCGGAGCGGGTCTGGCGCGGCGCCAGACGGTCGTGGCGACGATCTTCGGGCAGGCCGAGCTCGTGCTTGTTGGCGATCCAGGTGAGCTGGGCGGCCAATTTCTCGCGCTTGCGGTCCGTCGCGTTGATCGACATCACGAAACCGGTGCTCGACAGGCTGATGACCATGCCTTCCAGACGGCCGATATGATCGAGATAGGCGATGACCCGTTCGCCGACGAGAGGGCGCCCCACACAGGCAAAGCTGACGTCGCCCGGCGACATGTCCACGACGTTGCAGGGAAATTCCTCATGCGTCGCCAGCATCAGCCGTCCAGCGATATTGACCGACACGCGCTGAAAAGAGCGCTGTGCAGGAACGCTGGGTGTCGACGGAGTATGAGTCGATTGAAAAGAATACATTTGAGAGAGCTTTTCTCTTCTAAGTCTATCTTTGGAGTATTACCGCGCTGCGGTTAACAGAAGGTTTTGGCAAGCACCGTCAGCTGCGCCCTTGCCGTGATGGGGGATGTTGCTCAGGACGGGCGACGGACGGGCAGGAGCCGCCCGAGTGCCTGATAGAGACTGCGGCGATCGCCCGTGACCGGCACGCCGAAATGCGAACCGCTGCCGGTCAGGAACGTCCAGTTCTCAAGCGCCAGGAACATGGCGGGGGTTGCCGTCGGAGGGTAGGGAGAAACCTGGGGCAGGAGTGCCCCGAAAATGCGATCGCTCGCCACCGCCTCCACCGATCGGATTGGCAGAAGCAGCATCTCATAGGCGTGATGGATGTGGCCATTCGAAGCGAAAACGTCCAGGAGCGCCGGCTGTTGAGACTGGATGACGTTGTGGGCAATTTCCACCGGCTGCCGGTGATCGCTCTCCTGCCAGAGGCCGGCGAAAGCCTCGCCGCGGAATTCGCGGCCGAACAGATCGCAGATCCGGGTCCCGGCCAGCCGGAATGCCAGGGTGCCGGTCGGATCCAGGGCAGCCATGAAAAGATGCGGAAGAAGATGACGCAGGGCGGTCGGATCGATCTCGGTCTTGAGGGGAACTTCCCCGTCATGCTTGAGATTGATCCAATAGTCGAAGATTGCCCGGCTGGCCTGATTCCGCATCCATCATACCTGTTACATTTCGAGGCAGACCGCGCCTCATGCGCGGCTGATCTTCCTCACACAGCGAAATCCGTGCCACGGCCAAGGCGTCAGGTTTAATGATCCATGACCTGCCAACACGCGCTGGCGCTGGCGTTACCGTGATCTCGCCCGCGCTTTCCTTTGAACCGCCGCTCCTATATGGCTGTCGGACCATTCGGCAGGGGAATGAGAGACAGAAGGGACTGGCATGAACGACGGGCCGGATATGGCTGACGAACCGCGCGAGACGGATGACGACGGCGAACGCTCGCAGCCGATTTTCAACCTTCCGCAGAGCCTTGTCGTGACGCTGGCTTTGCTTGCGGTCATCTACATCGTGCAGGACTATGTGCTGGACGCGGATACGCGCGCCTATATGGTTGTGAACCTGGCGTTCACGCCCTTGCGCTACGTCTACCCGCTCGCCGACCAGGGTTTTGCCTGGGCGTGGACGCCGGTCACCTATTCGCTTCTGCACGGCGGCATCGAGCACATCCTCTTCAACGCGCTGTGGCTGATGGCCTTCGGAGCTCCGGTGGTGCGGCGGATCGGCACTCTGCGCTACGTGATCTTCTGGATCCTCTCGGCAGTGGCTGCCGCCTTCTTCCATGCGGCGCTCAACTGGGGGGACGAGACGCTGCTGATCGGCGCATCAGGGGTCGTCTCGGCGCTGATGGGGGCGGCCTGCCGTTTCGCTTTCCCGGAACGCCGGGGTTACGACCGGACGCATGGCCATCTCTATCCGCGCCAGTCGATCCTGGGTTCCTTCCGCAACCGCACCGTCGTCATCTTCACCGTCATGTGGTTCGCCGGCAACCTGCTGATCGCTTTCGGGGTGACGCTGTTCGGCGCGGATATGGGACCGATCGCCTGGGACGCCCATATCGGCGGCTTCCTGTTCGGTTTCCTGCTGTTCGGACTTTTCGATCCCTTGCCGCGCCGCGTCATGCCGATCACGCAAGCTTGATCTCTTTCTTGATCTATTTCCCGCCTCGCTCTACACTTCTCCACACGTGCAGGGACGGTTCCTCCACCCCAGGCGCTTTGCTTCTCGGGATGAGCGATGTCCAGGCCAAGCTGGTTGCGAGGAGAGAGCCATGGCAATAGTCGTCAAGAACATGCTGGATGCGAAGGGTCGTGACGTGGTGACCGTCGGGCCTGACAAGACGCTGCTCGAAGTCGCCGGAATCCTCAACGACAAGAAGATAGGTGCCGTCGTGGTAACCGGCATGGAAGGCCGCATCGCCGGCATCTTCACGGAACGTGACCTGGTGCGCGCCATCGCCGGCAAGGGCGCCGGCGTGCTCGATCAACCGGTCAAGTCGGCGATGACCACTGCGGTGCAGCGCTGCAAGGACGATACGACCGTCGATGAACTGATGGGGATGATGAGCAGCGGCCGTTTCCGCCACGTGCCCGTCGAGCAGGACGGCAAGCTCGCCGGCATCATCTCGATCGGCGACGTGGTGAAGTCGCGCATCCGCGAGATCGAACTCGAGGCCGAACACATCAAGGCCTATATCGCCGGCTGAGTGTTTGTGCCTGAGCCTCGCCGCAAGGCGAGGCTTTTTACCTGCGTGACGCGAGGCCTCTGCGGCCTAGCGAGCGAAGACTTCCTGCATGCGTTTCAGGGCGGAAATCTGTGCCATGGTCTCGGTATAACCGCGGTCGATCGCTTCGCCGGCGCGGTGGAATTCGGACAGGCCGATATCGGCAAGACGCGGATGCAGCGCCAGATCCGGCGGATCGCCCGCGAGACGGGCCCGGGAAATGCGTTCCTGGATAATGTTGAAAGCCTGCACCATGGTGCCGGTCAGACCGACACGCACATCGTCGGCTTTCTTGCGGCCGTCATCGATTGGCTGGACGCTGGCATTGTGCTTGACGACGGCCGAACGGCCGAAAATCTCGTAGTTCAGGTTGACGGCAACCACGAGCGGCTGTTCGTAGGCACGGCAGACGGAGGTCGGCACCGGATTGACGAGTGCGCCATCGACCAGTGTCCGGTTGTTGCATTTCACCGGTTCGAAAATACCGGGCAGGGCGTAGGAGGCGCGAAGCCCGGTGATCAGCGAGCCGCTGGAGATCCACACCTCGTGGCCGGTATGAAGTTCGGTCGCGACCGACACGAAAGGCCGGTCCAGGTCTTCGATCGACAGGCCTTCGAGATGTTCCTGCATCCGCTTGGTCAGCCGCATGCCGCCGAGAAGGCCGCCGCCGCCGATCGTCAGATCGAGCAGGCCGGCGATGCGGCGCATGGTCAGCGAGCGGGCGAAGCTTTCGAGCTCGTCGAGCTTGCCAGCCAGATAACATCCGCCGACCAGAGCGCCGATCGAGGTGCCGGCGATCATGCCGACTTCGATGCCCGCCTCGTCAAGTGCCCTGAGTACGCCGATATGGGCCCAACCCCGCGCCGCGCCGCCGCCAAGGGCGAGAGAAAGCTTTGCTTTTTTAGGGGCTTCGACGATGGGAGGAGGTGTGGGGTCGAGAACTTGTGTTTCTCCGCCTTCGGCAGGTGCCGCAAGCGGATCGTGACGGTTCCAACTCCAGTTCAGCATCGACAAAACCCCTCCACAGCTGAACAAATCCCGGTCTGTCGATTAACGCACCGACAGGTTTCAAAATCGTTTATTCAGTCGAGACATGCCAAAAAACGGGGCAGATGCCTAAATGGTTCCTTGATCCGAATAGACGATATCTGGGTCAAAATGACGCTGATCGTCGGTGATTTCAAGAACCGCCCGCCCATCACTTTGGGTGACAACCCGATAGAAACAGGAGCGGCGTCCCGTGTGACATGTGGCGTCGTGTCCGGCGACCGAGACCTTGAGCCAGACGGCGTCCTGGTCGCAGTCGGTGCGCAGTTCGTGAACGGTCTGGAGATTGCCGGAGGATTCGCCCTTCTTCCAGATCTTGGCACGCGAGCGGCTGTAATAATGGGCGATGCCGGTCTCGACCGTCAGCGCCAGCGCCTGCGCATCCATATGCGCGACCATCAGCAGCTCGCCGTCGCGGACATCGGTGACGACGGCGGTAACGAGGCCGTTCTGATCGAAGCGGGGCGTGAAGGCGCCGGCGCCTTCGAGTTCCGTCTTGTCGGCGGAAGGCTGGTCGAAAGAAAGCGACATCGGAAACTCCGCCCGGAAACCGCGCCTTAGCGGTTGCGGGCCAGGGTGAAGAAACGGGCCTGTTCGGCGGCGTTCGCCTTGAACTCGCCGGTAAAGGTCGTCGTCATCGTATGCGAGCCCTGCTTCTGCACGCCGCGCATTTCCATGCACAGGTGCTCGGCCTCGATCATTATGGCAACGCCGCGCGGCTTCAAAGTTTCCTCGATCGCATTGGCGATCTGCGCCGTCAGGTTTTCCTGCGTCTGCAGCCGGCGGCCGAAGATTTCGACGACGCGGGCGATCTTCGACAGACCGAGGACGCGGCCGTTCGGCAGATAGGCGACATGCGCCTTGCCGATGATCGGCAGCATGTGGTGTTCGCAATGGGAGAAGAACGGGATGTCGCGCACCAGCACGATATCGTCATAACCCGAGACTTCCTCGAAGGTGCGGCCGAGCACGTCTTCCGGCGACTGTTCGTAACCGGCAAACAGTTCGCGATAGGCGGCAGCGACGCGCTTCGGGGTGTCGAGCAGGCCTTCGCGGGCCGGATCGTCACCGGCCCAGCGCAGCAGGACACGCACGGCTTCTTCGGCTTCCTGCTGCGAGGGGCGGACCTGCTTCTCTTTCGAAGCCGGGAAATTCTTCACAATGGCATCCATCTATCGTCTCCTGATGCGGTTCAAGGCCGCATCCGACTGGCGTTACTCACGGACTGACCAGCCGCTGGGCACCTGCGGCTGATTTTTGGGCAATCCGGCGATATCTGACCTTCAGCGAACATTTTTACAAGATATCCTGTTCCGTTTTCGGTAGGATTTCGTGAAAACATCGTTTCTTGATGATCTCGCCCGGACATAACATATAATGGCAGGAACCCTTTTATGGTAGTCCGCCGGACGTGACACAGTGTTCAACGCGCGACGGCGGGTTCAAAGCGAGCCTTGATGGACGACATCTACAACAGCAAGATCCTCGAATTCGCCGCCAATATTACCCATGCGGGCATACTGGCGGACGCGGATGCGAGTTCCGAAAAACATTCCAAGCTGTGCGGTTCCAAGGTGCGCGTGCATCTGAAGATGGACGGCGACCGGGTGACTGATTTCGCCCATGAGGTGCGCGCCTGCGCCCTCGGCCAGGCCTCGTCCTCGATCATGGCGCGGCATGTGATCGGCGCGACGACCGCCGAAATCCGCAAGGCGCGCCAGGACATGCTCGCCATGCTGAAGGAAGGCGGCGAGGGGCCGGACGGCCGGTTCGAGGAGATGCGCTACCTGAAGCCGGTCAAGGACTACAGAGCCCGCCATGCCTCCACCATGCTGACCTTCGAGGCGGTCGTCGATGCGATCGACCAGATCGAGGCGAAGGAACGGGCCGAAGCGGCCGCCGTCTGATACGATGTGCGACGCTCCCGACTGCGGGCATGACCATTCCAAGCCGAAGCCTGGCTTTTCCCGCAACTGGTCCGGGCCTTTCGACAAGACGCCCGGCCGGCTGCTCGGCATGGGGCTGATCCGCCTCTACCAGCTGACGCTGTCCGGCTTCATCGGCAATTCCTGCCGGCATATCCCGACCTGTTCGGAATACGGTTACGAGGCGGTGGCGAGGCATGGGCTGTGGCCCGGCGGATGGATGACACTGTTTCGGGTGGCCCGTTGCGGGCCGGGCGGCACGGGCGGGCTCGATCCGGTGCCGGACGCGCTCGAAGTGCGCCAGCATTGGTGGACGCCGTGGCGATACTGGCGACGTCATGTCAAATCGGCATCGCCTTGAGGAACTGATGATCACCTATGTCGCGCTGCTTCACAGCATCGTTCTCGGCGGCGGCAAGCGGGTCGTGATGGCCGACCTTCGCGCGATGGCGGAAGAGCTCGGTTGCCGGAACTGCCGGACCCTGGTTTCGACCGGCAACCTCGTCTTCGAAACGGGCAGGTCGCCGATCGGCGATCTCGAGCAGCGACTGGAGAGCGCTTTCGAAAAGCGGTTCGGCAAACATGTCGATATCATCGCAAGAACCGGCGCCGATTGGCTGAAGCTCGCGGCCGGCAATCCCTTTCCGTCGGGAGAAGGTTCCGAGGTCGGCGTGCGGGTGATGCGCAAGCCGCTCGACGAAAGCGTCCTCGACCTGCTCGAACGCCACCGCGGCGAGGAGAGGATGTCGATCGTCGACGGCGATCTCTGGGTGGATTTCGGCGGCAAGGCGAGCGAGACACGGCTGCTCTCGGCGATGACCACCAGGAAGCTCGGCATCGGCACGATCCGCAATGCCAATACGGTCGCCGGACTGGCCGAAATGATCGGCTGATCGGCCGCTCGCCTTTACTAAAACGCCAAAAGCATTTATCAGCCACGCCGGCTGCGCCGCAATGGCGAACCGCCGTTTATTCCAACACCACCCGCATTCGTTGGCGGGACTGGACAGGAGAAAGACATGTCCCAATCCGTTTCCCTTACATTTCCCGATGGCTCCGTCCGCGTTTTCGACGCCGGCACGACCGGCCGTGACGTGGCAGAGAGCATTTCCAAGTCGCTCGCCAAGAAGGCGGTCGCCGTCACCATCGATGGCACCGTGCAGGACCTTGCCGAGCCGGTGACCGACGGAAAGATCGAGATCGTCACCCGCACCGACGCCCGCGCGCTGGAGCTTATCCGCCACGACGCCGCCCACGTGATGGCGGAGGCCGTGCAGGAGCTTTGGCCCGGCACGCAGGTCACCATCGGCCCGGTGATCGAGAACGGATTCTATTACGATTTCGCCCGCAACGCGCCTTTCACGCCCGACGATCTGCCGAAGATCGAAGCGAAGATGAAGGAAATCATCGGCCGAAACAAACCGTTCACCAAGCAGGTCTGGTCTCGTGAGAAGGCCCGCGAAGTCTTCGCCGCCAAGGGCGAGGGCTACAAGGTCGAGCTGATCGACGCGATCCCGGAGGACCAGGACCTCAAGATCTATTATCAGGGCGACTGGTTCGACCTCTGCCGCGGTCCGCATATGGCCTCGACCGGCCAGATCGGTACGGCTTTCAAGCTGATGAAGGTTGCCGGCGCGTACTGGCGCGGCGACTCGAACAACGCCATGCTGACCCGCATCTACGGCACCGCCTGGGCGACGCAGGAGGAGCTCGACCAGTACCTGCATGTGCTGGCCGAAGCCGAAAAGCGCGACCACCGCAAACTGGGCCGGGAAATGGATCTCTTCCATTTCCAGGAAGAAGGTCCGGGCGTGGTGTTCTGGCACGGCAAGGGCTGGCGCATGTTCCAGACGCTGACCGCCTATATGCGCCGTCGTCTCGCCGGCACGTATGAGGAAGTCAACGCACCGCAGGTCCTCGATGCCTCGCTCTGGGAAACCTCCGGGCATTGGGGTTGGTACCAGGAGAACATGTTCGCGGTGAAGTCGGCCTATGCCTTCACGCATCCGGACGACAAGGAAGCTGACAACCGCGTCTTCGCGCTGAAGCCGATGAACTGCCCGGGTCACGTGCAGATCTTCAAGCATGGTCTGAAGTCCTACCGCGAACTGCCTATCCGGCTTGCGGAATTCGGTCTCGTGCATCGCTACGAAGCATCCGGCGCGCTGCATGGGCTGATGCGCGTGCGCGGCTTTACGCAGGATGACGCGCATGTGTTCTGCACCGACGAGCAGATGGCTGCCGAATGCCTGCGGATCAACGACCTGATCCTGTCGGTCTACGAGGATTTCGGCTTCAAGGAAGTGGTCGTCAAGCTCTCGACCCGGCCGGACAAGCGTGTCGGCACCGACGCGCTCTGGGATCGTGCCGAATCGGTCATGCTGGACGTGCTGAAGACGATCGAGGCGCAATCGGAAGGCCGTATCAAGACCGGCATCCTGCCGGGTGAGGGTGCGTTCTATGGTCCGAAGTTCGAATATACGCTGAAGGATGCGATCGGCCGCGAATGGCAGTGCGGCACGACGCAGGTGGACTTCAACCTGCCGGAACGGTTCGGCGCCTTCTATATCGACCAGAACTCGGAAAAGACCCAGCCGGTGATGATCCATCGCGCCATCTGCGGCTCGATGGAGCGTTTCCTCGGCATCCTGATCGAGAATTTTGCCGGCCACATGCCGCTTTGGTTCGCGCCGATGCAGGTGGTGGTGGCGACGATCACCTCGGACGCCGACGATTACGGCCGCGAGGTCGCGGAAGCTCTTCGGGAAGTGGGCATGGTCGTCGAGACCGATTTCCGCAACGAGAAGATCAACTACAAGATCCGCGAGCACTCGGTCACCAAGGTGCCGGTCATCATCGTCTGCGGCAAGAAGGAGGCCGAGGAGCGGTCGGTCAATATCCGCCGTCTCGGCTCGCAGGCCCAGACCTCGATGACGCTGGACGAGGCGATCGCCTCGCTCAGCCTCGAGGCGACACCGCCGGATGTGCTGCGCCGTCTCGAAGCCAGGAAGGCCGCGAAGGCAGCCGCCTGATCCAATCCCTGACAGCGCCCGTGAACGCGGGCGCTGTCAGAAGACGGCAATGTCAGTGGAAAAATAGCCGTTGGCTGGTCTGAAGCGACCCGCCGAAACCGGCTAGTTCCGGTCGTTGGCGACCGCGCCGGCCATCTGAGGCGTATCGCGCATCAGCACTTCGACCTCGGTATTGCGGCCGGCTTTGACGGTAAAGCCGCGCTGATAGATCTTGGTCTTATTGCGGGCGACGGCAAGATATTCGCCTTCCGCCAGAACCATGGTCGAGAAAGCGCTGACGCTTTCGTTGACGATGTCGCCGGCAGCGGTCAGCACCGACCAGGCCGTATCGGCAATCGCTTCCCCGCCCGGCTGAGAGACCAGTTTCAGGGTGATCTGGGCGGCACGATGCTGCAGGACCGCCTGGGTGAGCTTGCCGGCCTCCACCTGGATATCCGCCCGCACCACCGCGTTGACGTCGCCATATTCGGAAACGACGTGATAGGTGCCGGCGTTCAGCCGCACAACAGTATTCGGCTTGACGTCCGACATCACCAGCGCCCGGTCGCCGTTGTCGCGCACTTCGGCGGAATAGACCGAAAAGCTCAGCTCCTTGGGCGGGATGCGCTGGTCGGTACCGGCAACCGCATTAAGCACGAAACCGCCGGCGTCGAGCACCAGCGTCTGTTTCGGCACGGTGCCATTTTCGGGGACTTTCAGTTTCTTGGTGACGCCGGCGCGCCCGAAGGCGCAATTGACGAAATAGTCGCCGGGGGCAAGTTGGAATGACGCGGAGCCGCCTTCGGAACTGGCAACCAGCGGCAATTTGCCGTCATCGCCGGCGATCGGGCTGAAGACGCGCCAGGTGAGGCCTTCCTGCATGGGCTGGCCGTCGGACGTCAGCTTGGCATCGAACTGAACGTCCCTTGAGAGCATGCCGGGAGGGCCGCCCGGCAGGGCCGAGAAGGCATTGAGCTTCGGCATCTTCGCGGTGCTGTCCAGCGCGCGAAAATTCTTGAAGGCGTCTTCCTGGGCCAATGCGCTGAAAGCTGAGCCGAGAGCCATTGCTCCGGCGAGGAACCAGCGTGCCGCAAGGGAAGTGCCTGCCATCTGTTGTCTACCGGTTGACTCTTGTTTTCCGAGACGTCACTTGAAGACCAATGACAAGGCAATTTCAAGACCTTCAGACCTCGCCAGATCCAAATGAAAGCTTTGACCATGCAAAATGATATTAAACTCATCGATTTCCTGCGCGACAGGCATTCCACGCCGGTTGCCCAGATCAAGGAGCCGGCTCCGTCGCAGGAGGAACTGGAAGCGATTCTCACCTTCGCAACCCGCATTCCGGATCATGGCAAGCTCGCCCCCTGGCGCGTGGTGGTCTATCGCGGCGACGTGCGCAAGACGCTTGGCGAACAGTTTCTGGCCCTGTCGCTGAAGAAGATGCCCGACATGGCCGATGCCGCCAGGGAAGCGGAGCTGACGCGCTTCACCCGTGCGCCGCTGGTCGTTGCCGTCGTCAGCACCGCGGCACCGCATCCGAAGATCCCTGAATGGGAACAGGTGCTTTCCGCAGGTGCCGTCTGCTTCAACATGCTGATGGCCGCGAACGCGCATGGCTACGTCGCCAACTGGCGTACCGAGTGGGTCGCCTATGACGACGAGGCACTGGCGCTCCTCGGCATCAAGCCGGGCGAAAAGGTGGCGGGCTTCATCCATATCGGTTCGAGCGATTTCCCGACGCCGGACCGCCCGCGGCCAGACCTTACGCAGATCGTCACCTACGCCGGGCAATAGGGGTTTCGATGTTCTACACCACCGATACCAACCAGCACGGACTGAAGCACGATCCATTCAAGGCGATCGTCGCGCCGCGGCCGATCGGCTGGATCGGCACGAAGGGCAGGGACGGGTCGATGAACCTGTCTCCCTATTCCTTCTTCAACGCCATTTCCGACAGCCCCAAATTGGTGATGTTCTCGTCCAGCGGCCGCAAGCACAGCCTGAAGAACGCCGAGGAAACCGGCGTCTTCACTGCAAGCCTCGCAAGCCGTCACCTGGCCGAGAAGATGAACGCCTCGTCAGAGGCTGTGCCTTATGGTGTCAGCGAGTTCGAGGTGGCGGGACTGACCGCCAAGATGGCAGAACTCATCGACGCGCCTTACGTCGCCGAAGCCTATACGGTGCTGGAATGCCGCGTCACGCAGGTGATCCAGCCCATTGGATTAGACGGCGAGGCGACGGAGGCCTACATGGTTTTCGGCCAGGTGGTCGGCATCCATATCAGCGAGGAGATTCTGCGGGGCGGTCGGATCGACATGGGGCTCGCCCGGCCGATCGCCCGTATGGGCTATCGCGATTTCTCCGACGGCGGCGCTGACGTGTTCGAAATGACCCGGCCGGTGGGCGCCGAGCCTAAGAGCTGAAAATCCGATTGATGATCGGAATTTGATCGAGGCTGCGGCAAAGCTTGCCGGAGAAGCCGTTCATTCTTGCTGTTTCGCATTCGGACGGGAAGGTCGCCGCGTCGCTAGTCGGCGAGACGGCGTCAATGGCCGCCACGCCGGCTGCGGAGGCGGCGAGCACTATGGCCGCAGCCGCGAAGCGCGCCGTGTCGGAAAGGGGATCATGACCGCTTTCCCAGCCGATAAACTTCAGACGGGTGCTGCAGCGCTCGAAGCTCGGGGCGGCAAGAATACCGGCCGCATCGGCAAGCGCGGCGATCGCGGTGTGTCCCGGTATCAGACCGGCCCGGATTTCCGCCACGCGCAGCATCGTATCCAGTCTCTGGACGTCGGCGCCGCTGCGGGCGCCCGGGAGGATGACCGAGGCGGCCGCGCATCGGACTGCGATATCGACGGCGGCATTCGTTCGTGCCGAGGAGAAGGCCGGCAGGAGGAATGTCAGGCGGTCGTGGGGCGAAATATCGGTCCATCCACGGTGGAAATCCGTCACCGCATTCCACGACTCAGGAGAACCCGTCAGGTCGAGCACGGTGACATCCGCGCCCGCCGAATGGACCATTGCGGCATTCGCAGAGGGTTCGACGACAAGCCAGGACCGTATTTTCAAGGACTTCGCCATGGTTAAGGAACGTGGTGAACCAATCTTAAACTTTTTCACTCTAGCGTGACCTCTTGAGCCAGCCGGATCTGAACTGGCATGTGTAGTCGAGGCCGAGTGTGATCGTACAGGCATTTCTTCGTTGGGCTGAAACGGCAAGAACGGCTGAGAGGGCGAAGGCGGCCAATGCTCTCGGGCGAGCCTATCTCCGCTCACCCATGGGCGGCGAGCAGCATCGCGCAGCGGCCCTTGCCATGACCTATCTTCTCGACGACCCTTCGCCGCTGGTGCGCCTGGCGCTCGCCGAGGCGCTCGCCGGGTCCGCAGATGCGCCGCGCGCCGTCATCGTGTGCCTTGCCGAAGACCAGCCGGAGATCGCCTGCACGGTCATTGCCTGTTCGCCCGTGCTCACCGAAAACGACCTCGTCGATCTCGCCGGGCGCAGTGACAGCCTCACCCGCGGAATGATTGCCGCAAGGCCGAAACTGTCGCGCGGGGTCGCCGCCGCGATCGCCGAGATCGGCGACGAAAGCGAAGTCACCATTCTGCTGGAGAACGAGACCGCCTCGGTAACACGGGTTTCGCTGCGGCGGATCGCCGAGCGGTTCGGGCAGTGCTGCGATATCCGCAACCTGCTGCTGGAGCGCGAAGCCCTGCCGGCTGATGCCCGCCACATGCTCGTCAATCATATCACGGCGGCACTTGCCGGTTCCGGTCTGGTGCGGACGAGCATGGCACCGGCACGGATCGAACACATGACCCGCGAGGCGGGGGAGGCGGCAGCCGTCGCCATTGCCGGCACGGTGCTGCAGGAGGAAATTCCGGGCCTCGTCGAACATCTGCGCACAGCCGGACGGCTGACGCCCGCTTTCCTCATCCACGCGCTCTGCAGCGGCAAGGTGGATTTCTTTGCCGGCGCGATGGTCTCGCTTTCCGGGCTCGACGACCGCCGCGTACGGGCGATCCTTGCCACCGGCCGCATGCATGCGGTGCGGGCACTTTTCGAAGCCTCCGGCCTCGGACGGGATATCGCCGCCGTCTTCGTCGAATCGGTCTTCCTCTGGCGCAAGGCCGCCGCAAGCGGCACGCTCGACAATATCGCCGGCATACTGCTTGAAAAGTTTCAGCGGCCCGACCTGCAGCTTTCGGCGGTCTCCGAGATCCTCGACATGGTCGAAAAGCTGCATCGGCTGGAAGTCAGGCTCAGCGCCCGGTCCTATGCCAACGAAGTGTCGCTGGCGGCGTGAAGCCTGTCTAGCGCTGGAATTTCTTGGCAACCCAGGAATAACCGTTCTCGACCAGCCGCACCGGGCTGGTCATCAGCGTTTTCACGCCTTCCGTCGTCGGCAGCACGGTCTTGACCCGCTGGATAGCGCGGCCCGCAAGCGTTTCCTTCTCCTGCTGCGTCACCGGCTCCTTCACCAGCTCCTGGGCGATCGCCGGCGCCGGCTGCGGCGTCTCCGGTCGCGACTGCGGAATTGGCGCGTTGGCGACCTCGGTTGTTTCCGGCTTCTGACAAACGGCAATGAGCATCGGATAGGGCTGGTTGGCATATCCGGAAAGCTGTTGTTCCGAAACCGAGTTGCACATCTCGATGCTCGGCCAGCGGTTTTCGGCAGTGGCGATATAGTGGCAGTCCGTTCCGGCGTCGTTGCAGCCAAGAATGGTCATGACAATCAGTGCGGAATTCATATCGTCCCCTCAAATGTGGCAATCGCTTTAGAGCGGGCAATCTTGGCCCGACCAAGGCAGCTTTCGGCGCGGCATCGCATCCGCTAATCATTGCACCTGTGGAAGGGCCGTCGGAGACAAGGATGACCGTGACGATCGCGATAGAACCGCCGCGCCAGGCTGGCGTGCTCAGGCTTCTGGAACTTTCCGACGCCTATGCCGCCTCGCTTTATCCCGCCGAGAGCAATCACATGTTGGATGTCGCGACGCTCGAGGGGCCTGGCGTTTCCTTTTTCGTGGCGCGCAAGGAAGGGGCTGTTCTCGGCTGCGCTGCGCTGGTCGAGGCCGGTGACGGCTCGGGGGAGATCAAGCGGATGTTCGTCGACGAGGCGGCGCGCGGCCTGAAGCTCGGCAAGCGGCTGATCGACGCGATCCTGGAACGCGCTGGCGAACTCAGCCTTTCGGTTGTCCGGCTTGAGACAGGCATCCATCAACCGCAGGCGATCGGGCTTTATCGCGCCTATGGCTTTGTGGAGATCGGGCCGTTCGGAAACTACAGGCCCGATCCGCTCAGCATCTTCATGGAGAAGAGACTTTCCTGACGATCGGAAGATCGGGCGGCAGGTCCGGCGCCTTGGCAATGTCGGTGGACTCCGCTTCGGTCACGTCAGCCATCTTCACTTCGCGGATCCATTCGCGCCAGATCGACACGAGCAGCGCCATCAGGACCGGGCCGATGAACAGGCCGAGAAAGCCCATGGTGCTGACGCCGCCAACGAGACCGAAGAATGTCGGCAGGAAGGGAAGCTTGATCGGACCGCCAACCAGACGGGGCCGCAGCGTCTTGTCAACGATGAAGAGTTCCACCGTGCCCCAAAGGAAAAGACCGCCGCCGGCGACGTAAGCGCCGTTGGCGACCAGATAGAACGAGATCAGCGAGAAGGACAGAGGCGCACCACCCGGGATCAGCGCCATCAGGCCGGTCAGGACGCCGAGTGTGACGGGCGAGGGGACGCCCGCGATCCAGTAGGCGATGCCAAGTACGATGCCTTCGCCGATCGCAATCAGCGTCTGGCCGGTCACGGTGGAACTGATCGTCCTTGGAACCACGCGGGAGATACGCTCCCAGCGGGTCGGCAGGATGCGCTCGCCCAGTAGGTCGATCTGCTCGCTGAAGGAACCGCCGTCGCGATAGACGAAGAACAGCGCGATCAGCATGAAGAGCAGGGTCAGCACCAGGTGAAAGGCGCCGTCGCCCGCGGCCACGATGGCGCGGTAGATATTGCCGATATTGGCGCCGGAGACGATCTGGATAAGTTCGCCAACCGCACCGGGCGAACCGACATGCTGGACCCACTGGATGCCGAGCCATTCGCCGACCCACGGAAGGCCGGTGATCCAGGCCGGCGGCGGCGCGCCGAAACGGTTCACTTCGGCGGCCCAGATGATCCACTGGCGGACTTCGCCGATCGTGTAGGAGATCGCAATGCCAATCGGCACGATGAGGAAGGTGAGGATGAAGATGATGGCGAGCGAGGCGCCGATGGTCGTATTGCCGCCGACGCGGCGCAGCAGTTCCCGATAAAGCGGCCAGCTTGCGAAGCCGATCACCAGAGCGGCCAGAACGGGAACCAGGAAGCCGTGGAAGAAATAGATGCCGGCGGCGGCGACGAGCACCAGAAGCCAGCGAGCAGCGGAGATCGGCGGGATAAGCGCGACCCTGCTCGGTGCGACTGGCCCAAGCCAGCGCGGCTCTTTCGGGCCTTTGCGATCGTTATTTCCGCTCACCGCTTTTCCTTTTTCATTTTCACCATCATATGGCTTATGGGACTTCCTGGTACAAGACTAATGCGTCATCCATTAAAAGGAAGCTTACTCCTTGCCCTAGACGGCAGATACGATAGAAATATGAAATCGCTTTCCGGTAAAGCCGGAAGTACGGAACAAACCTTCTTGATGAAGTTTTCCTAACTTCGATGGAATGCCGAAGCGTCTGCTGTCCCATTCTATTGGCCGGACTGTCTTCAGGGACTTGTAATATGCCTCACAGGGATGCGGTCGATCTTAACAATTGCGACCGAGAGCCGATCCATATCCCCGGCAGCATTCAGCCTCATGGATGCCTTATCGCCTGCGATGCTGCCGGATCGATTGTCGTGCAGCATTCCGCCAACGTGGCGGACATGCTTGCGATCACCGGAGACATCAACGGCCGGCGACTTGAGGAGATCGTCGGCGGGGAGGCGGCGCACACCTTGCGCAACGCGCTCGCCACGTCCGACAACCCGGCGCGACCGGCGCTTCGACATGGCCTCAGATTTGCCTCTGGCGCCGCTTTCGATGTTTCTATCCATCGTTTCGAATCCAAGGTGATCCTCGAGTTCGAGCCGGCATCGACCGATTCCGACCAGCCGCTCGAAGTGGCACGCATGCTGATCAGCCGCATCCGCAACGTGGCCAGCCTCGACCGGTTGATCGAAAGCTCAGCGCGGCTGATCTATGCCATGCTCGGCTATGACCGGGTGATGATCTATCGTTTTGAGGAGGACGGTGCCGGGAAAGTCGTCAGCGAATACAAGAGGCGCGACCTCGAAAGCTTCAAGGGCCAGTATTTTCCCGCGGGCGACATTCCGAAACAGGCCCGGGCGCTGTATGTGAAGAACACCATCCGGGTGATCTCCGACGCCAGTAATCCGCGCATCCCGATCGTGCCGGAAATCGACGAGGCAGGCGAGGCGCTCGATCTGTCCTTTGCGCATTTGCGTAGCGTATCGCCCATCCATTGCGAATATCTGCGCAACATGGGGGTCGCCGCTTCCATGTCGATCTCGGTCGTGGTCGACAACGAGCTCTGGGGCCTGATCGCCTGCCACCACTATTCTCCCAAAGTACTCTCGATGCCGCAGCGGGTGGCGGCGGAGACCTTTGGCGAATTCTTCTCGCTGCATCTGAGCGCATTGAAGCAACGCCAGCTCATGGAGACCGCGGGGCAGGCGCGGCGGTCGCTCGACCGCTTCCTGCAGGCTGCTTCCCACCATGCGGATATCACCGCGCTGCTGCGCAGTTCGCTTGCAGAGTTCGGTCAGATGCTGTCCTGCGACGGCATAGGCCTGTGGCTCGGGGGCGTGTGGACCGGTGAAGGGGCCGTGCCGCCGCAGGGCCTGGTCGCAGAGCTCGCCGAGTTTGTCGGTGATGCCGCGGGCGGCAAGATCTGGTCCAGCTTCCAGCTCTCCGTGGATCTGCCCGGAATACGCATTTCTCCCGACATGGTCTGCGGCGTGCTGGCCATCCCGCTTTCCCAGCGTCCGCGCGACTACCTCTTCTTCTTCCGCCGCGAAATGGTGCAGACGCTGAGCTGGGCCGGCAATCCTGAGAAATCCTACGGGACAGGGCCCCTCGGGGACAGACTGACACCCCGCAAGAGTTTCGCCATCTGGAAGGAAATGGTGCATCAGCAGGCGCAGGCCTGGACCGACAGCGACCGCGAGATCGCGGACGCGATCCGCGCCGTGCTGGTCGAGGTGGTTCTGCACCACAACGAGCTGCTCGCCGACGAGCGCGGCAAGGCGGACGTGCGCCAGCGGATGCTGAACGAGGAGCTCAACCACCGGGTCAAGAACATCCTTTCGGTGATCAAAGCGCTGGTCGGGCATTCGGTCGACGCCGAGGTCAGCCTCAAGGACTATATCGGCTCGCTCAAGGGACGCATCCAGGCGCTTGCCTTTGCCCATGACCAGGTGGTGCGCGGCGGCGACGGCGGTGTGCTGTCCGATCTTCTGGAAGCGGAACTGAAGCCCTATAGCGAGGGGACGCGCAGCGTCACGCTCAAAGGTCCGCGCGTCTGGCTCGACAGCCGCGCCTTTTCGGTCATGGCACTGGTATTGCACGAGATGTCGACCAATGCGGCCAAATACGGCTCGCTCTCGATCAACGGCGGACGGCTGGATATCGAGTGGCGACGGCTTGCCAACAACGATTGCGAGCTTGTCTGGACCGAAAACGGCGGGCCGCCTGTAAGCCTGCCGTCACGAACCGGTTTTGGCAGCGTCCTGATCACCCGCAGCGTGCCCTATGAGCTCGAAGGTGAGGCAAAGGTCGAATATCCGCCTGAAGGGGTAAGGGCGCGCTTCATGGTGCCGTCGAAACACATCCACGGCGATGACGAGTTGGCAGAAGTCGAAGCCGAGGAAAGCGTCAGCCCCGTCAGCCCCGAGGCAGCTGTGCCACGGCTTCAGGATCTCGAATTCCTGCTGGTGGAAGACCAGATGCTGATCGCTGCGGATGTGGAAGCGATGCTTGCAGACCATGGCATAGACAAGGTGACGACGACGCCCTCGGCTGCCGACGCCTTCCGCAAGCTCAAGGACTTCACGTTTGACGTCGCAATCCTCGACGTCAATCTCGGCTCCGGTACCTCGCTGCCGATCGCCGAGGAGCTGATCCGGCGGGATATTCCGTTCGTTTTCGCGACCGGCTACAGCGACAAGGCTATCATCCCCGCAAGCTTCTCGGCGCCGGTCGTACGCAAGCCCTATGAGGCGGCTGCACTGATCAGCGCCGTCACCAAAGTGCTCGGCGAACGGAGCTGACCGCAACTATGCGGCCTGCTGATCGTGGCCGCCCTGGGCATGTGAAATATCCGAGCCGGAAATCCGGCTCAGATATCGAGGTTTTCGGCAAACGCGGCGCGTTCCTGGATGAAGCGGAAGCGGGCGTCCGCCTTGGTGCCCATCAGGTTATCGACGGCTTCGCGGGTGCCTTCGAAATCCACGTCATCGATCGAAACGCGTAGAAGAGTGCGATGGGCAGGATCCATCGTGGTTTCCTTCAGCTGCGCCGCCATCATCTCGCCAAGGCCTTTGAAGCGGCCGATTTCGACCTTCTTGCCCTTGAACATCGTTTCCATCAGCTCCGCCCGGTGGGCGTCGTCGCGGGCATAGACGGTCTTGCCGCCCTGGCGCAGCACGTAGAGCGGCGGCACCGCCAGGTAGAGATGGTTGCCGCGGATCAGCTCGGGCATTTCCTGGTAGAAGAAGGTGATCAGCAACGAAGCGATATGGGCGCCGTCGACGTCGGCATCGGTCATGATGATGATGCGCTCGTAGCGGAGGTCTTCCTCGCGGTATTTCGTCCGTGTGCCGCAGCCGAGCGCCTGGATGAGATCGGCGATCTGCTGGTTGGCGGACAGTTTTTCGCGGCTGGCGCTGCCGACGTTGAGGATCTTGCCACGCAAGGGCAGGATCGCCTGGTTGGCGCGGTTGCGCCCCTGCTTGGCGGAGCCACCGGCCGAGTCCCCTTCGACGATGAAGAGTTCCGCACCCTCGGCGGTGTTCTGCGAGCAGTCGGCAAGCTTGCCGGGCAGGCGCAGCTTGCGCACCGCGGTCTTGCGGTTGACTTCCTTTTCCTTGCGGCGGCGCAGGCGCTCTTCGGCGCGTTCGATCACCCATTCGAGGAGCTTCGCGGCTTCGGCCGGGTTGCCGGCGAGATAGTGATCGAAGGGGTCGCGCAGGATGTTTTCGACGATGCGCTGGGCCTCGACGGTCGCGAGCTTGTCCTTGGTCTGGCCGACGAATTCCGGCTCGCGGATGAAGACCGAGAGCATGCCGACCGCGGAAATCATCACGTCGTCGGTGGTGATGTCCTTCGCACGCTTGTTCTGGGTCAGGTCCGCATAGTTCTTGAGGCCCTTGGTGAGCGCGATGCGCAGACCCGCCTCGTGCGTGCCGCCCTCGGGCGTCGGGATGGTATTGCAGTAGGAATGCAGTTCGGGATCGCCACCATACCAGGTGATCGCCCATTCCATCGCGCCGTGGCCGCCGGTCTTTTCGGTGCGGCCGGCGAAGATTTCGCGGGTGACGGTGAAATCCTTGCCGAGCGTCGCGGACAGATAGTCCTTCAGGCCTCCGGGGAAGTGGAAGACCGCCTTTTCCGGAATGTCGCCACCGGCCGGCACCATGCCCGGATCGCAGCTCCAGCGGATTTCGACGCCGCCGAAGAGATAGGCCTTTGAGCGCGCCATGCGGAAGATACGGCCGGCATCGAATTTCGCGTGGTCGCCGAAAATCTGCGGGTCTGGATGGAAGCGAACCTTGGTGCCTCGGCGGTTATGAACGTCGCCGAGTTCTTCCAGGCCGCCCTGCGGTACGCCGCGCGAAAAGCGCTGGCGGTAGAGTTTTCGATTGCGAGCGACTTCCACTTCGAGAAGATCGGATAGCGCGTTGACGACGGAGACGCCGACGCCGTGCAGACCGCCCGATGTCTCGTAGGCCTTGCCGTCGAACTTACCGCCCGCATGCAGCTTGGTCATGATGACTTCGAGCGTCGACTTGCCGGGTACCTGGGGGTGATTCTCGACCGGGATGCCGCGGCCGTTGTCGGTGACGGTCAGGAAACCCTCGGCGTCGAGATGGACGTCGATGAAGTCCGCATGGCCGGCAACCGCCTCGTCCATCGAATTGTCGATGACTTCGGCGAAGAGGTGGTGCATCGCCTTCTCGTCGGTGCCGCCGATATACATGCCGGGGCGCATGCGCACCGGTTCGAGGCCCTCGAGCACGCGGATCGAGGAGGCGCCGTAGTCGTCGCCGGACAATGTCGTCGGAGCAGGGCGGGGCGTCGAAGGCGCCGCCTTGACGGCCGGCGCGGGTTCGACGGCAACCGGCTTTGATGTCACAGGCAAATCGGCAAAAAGGTCGTTATTGTCATCCATCGGCTGCGTCGGTACTACCTGTCGGGGTGCGGAAAAGGAAGCCATACCCATCTCGTGCTGTTTCGAATCACTTGCGATTCTGCCAGAAACCCGGCTTTTTCGCGATGCCGCATGGAAACGGTCGTTTTTCACCAATGCTTCGCCGATCGGGCCATGGCAAGCTTGCGAGGCTGAGGGAACCTGATGAAACCAAGCATGTCCACAGTTCATTTCGTTTTCGGCACGGTTCTTGCTCTTCTGTCAACTCTTGCCACTGTGCGTGCAGAAGCCCAGGAAGGGCCGATAAAGCCTTTCAAGGACGAGCTTTTTTCCCGGATGACGGTGCTGCAATCCTCTGATGGCGGCGCTTACGAGGTGATCGACTACCAGGAAATGCGCGACATCAACGGCCGCGACCGCGAGCCGGAACGGCGCGTCAAGGATGACTATGTTTCCCTGGGCGTCAGGCGCTACCAGCAGAACGAGACGCTGGACCTTGCCGGGCGCCGGCTCGATGTCACCAGGGTGGGACAGGCCGCGGGCGCCGCCTTCACGGTGATCTTCATCCACGGCCGCGGCGGCGACCGCCGGCTTGGCGTCAACGACTATACGTTCGGCGGCAATTTCAACCGCCTGAAGAACCTCGCCACCGGCAATGGCGGCACCTATTATTCGCCGAGCGTCACCTCGTTCGACGACAAGGGGGTGGCCGATATCGCGGCACTGATCCGCTACGCGTCCGACCAGTCCTCCGGACGGCCTGTCATCGTCGCCTGCGCCTCGATGGGCGGGTTCATCTGCCAGGGCATCAGCCGGGACGCACAGGCCGTGCGGTATCTCAGGGGCGTGGCACTCCTCGGCGGCCCGCCGGACCCGGAATTGCCGAAATCGGCCCTGGCAAAGCGCAAGCTGCCGATCTATTTCGCGCATGGCGGCAGCGATAGCGTCTACAAGTCCGAGGATCAGGCGGCGGTCTATCGCAAGCTGAAGGCAGCGCGCTACCCGACCCGGTTCACGCTGTTTGCGACCGGCAGCCACGGCACCCCGATCCGGATGGTCGATTGGAAGAAGGTTCTGAATTTTTTGCTGACCAGCCACTGAAAGGCTGGCCGTTAACCAAAGACTTGAACCAAAACCTGTCTTTTACATACCAATTCATGCAGGATGTGTCTAAAAACACGTTCCCGAATAGATGGAGGCTTCGGTTCCGCTCGTCGGAACCGAATGGAGAGGAAATATTTGCCGATGACGCCTGATGTGCGCCCGCTCGTTGCCGGAAACTGGAAAATGAACGGCACCCGCGAGTTCCTGACCGAAATCAAGACGATTGCCGATGGGGTGATGGGAGCGCTTTCGGAAAAGGTCGATACGCTGATCTGCCCGCCGGCAACGCTGCTTTACGTCGCGACCGCGCTATCGACCGATAGCCCGCTAGAGATCGGCGGCCAGGATTGCCACCAGAACCTCAGCGGCGCCCATACCGGCGATATTTCCGCGGAAATGATCGCCGATTGTTTCGGCACCTATGTGATCGTCGGACATTCCGAACGTCGCGCCGACCATGCCGAAACCGACCATCTGGTCCGCGCCAAGGCGGAGGCGGCCTATGCCGCCGGCCTGACGGCGATCATCTGCATCGGCGAGACCGGTGATGAACGCGACGCATACCAGACCCTCGATATCCTGAAACGCCAGATTTTCGGCTCGCTGCCACTGTCGGCAAACGCTGCCAATACCGTCGTCGCCTATGAACCGATCTGGGCGATCGGCACCGGACTGACGCCGACCGTCAAGGATATCGAAATCGCCCATGCGTTCATGCGGGCAGAACTCGTCCAGCGGTTCGGCGACGAAGGCAGACAGATGCGCATTCTCTACGGCGGTTCGGTCAAGCCGGGCAATGCAAGGGAGTTGATGGGCGTCGAGAATGTCGACGGCGCATTGATCGGCGGCGCGAGCTTGAAAGCCTCGGACTTTCTCGCCATCTATCGTGTCTATGAGGAACTGACGGCCTAAAGCTTTTGATAAGGGCTTGGAATGCGCGCGGGCCTCATGTAAAGAGCCGCCAATCTTCTTCTATTGCCTCGTCGAGGGGCAGGGATCTTTAATTCATGCAGACCGTTCTGATCGTCATTCATCTCATGATCGTGCTGGCGCTCGTCGGCGTCGTGCTGATCCAGCGCTCCGAAGGCGGTGGGCTCGGCATCGGCGGCGGCTCCGGCTTCATGTCGGCACGCGGCACCGCCAATGCGCTGACCCGCACGACCGCCATCCTCGCGACGCTGTTCTTCATCACCTCGCTGGCGCTCGGCATCCTGGCTCGATACGAATCCCGCCCGAGCGACATCCTGAACCGCATCCCGCAGAGCCAGCAGGGCACGGGCGGCGGCATTCTCGACCAGCTCGGCCCGGCACCTGCGCCCGCTCCGGCAGGCAACGGCGTTCCGTCCGGCTCCGGCGCATCCGCTCCGGCGCCAGCAGCTCCGGCAACCGGTGCTGCGCCCGCACCCGCGACCGGTTCGGCGCCCGCCGCTCCGACTGCCCCGACGGGTGTTCCGACCGGCCAGTAAGGCACGGTCGACGTTTCAAGCTCCGGCAGGCCAAAAGCCTGCCGGTTTTATTTTGTGAAGATTCCACAGCCGTTTTAACAAAGCGGACGATTTAGGCTGGCGGAATCACCAATGAAAAGGTATCCGGTGAATCCCATGGCGCGATATGTATTCATAACTGGCGGCGTGGTTTCTTCCCTCGGAAAAGGAATTGCGGCCGCGGCACTCGGAGCTTTGTTACAAGCACGAGGTTACCGGGTTCGGCTGAGAAAGCTCGATCCTTATCTCAACGTCGACCCGGGCACGATGAGCCCGACGCAGCACGGCGAGGTGTTCGTCACCGACGACGGGGCGGAAACCGACCTCGACCTCGGTCACTACGAGCGCTTCACGGGGCGTTCCGCGACCAAGACCGACAACATCACCACGGGTCGCATCTACAAGAACATCATCGACAAGGAACGCCGCGGCGACTATCTCGGCGCAACCGTCCAGGTGATCCCGCACGTCACCAACGAGATCAAGGATTTCGTCACCGAGGGCAATGACGACTACGATTTCGTCATCTGCGAGATCGGCGGTACGGTGGGCGATATCGAGGCGATGCCGTTCATGGAAGCGATCCGCCAGCTCGGCAACGATCTGCCGCGCGGCACCGCGATTTATGTCCACCTGACGCTGATGCCGTTCATTCCGGCGGCCGGCGAGCTCAAGACCAAGCCGACCCAGCATTCCGTCAAGGAATTGCAGGCGATGGGCATCGCGCCGGATATCCTGCTGGTGCGCGCCGATCGCGAAATTCCGGAGGCCGAACGCCGCAAGCTTTCGCTGTTCTGCAACGTGCGGGCCTCCGCCGTGATCCAGGCGCTCGACGTCGCCAATATCTACGACGTGCCGATGGCCTATCACAAGGAAGGCCTCGACAACGAGGTCCTGGCCGCCTTCGGCATCGAACCGGCTCCGAAGCCGCGTCTGGAAGCCTGGGAAGAGGTCTGCAACCGCATCCGCACCCCGGAAGGCGAAGTGACGATCGCGATCGTCGGCAAATATACGGGCCTCAAGGACGCCTACAAGTCGCTGATCGAGGCGCTGCACCACGGCGGCATCGCCAACCACGTCAAGGTCAATCTTGAGTGGATCGAATCGGAGATCTTCGAGAAGGAGGATCCGGCGCCGTGGCTCGAGAAGGTTCACGGTATCCTGGTACCCGGCGGTTTCGGCGAGCGCGGTTCGCAGGGCAAGATCAATGCGGCCCGTTTCGCGCGCGAGCGCAAGGTGCCGTATTTCGGCATCTGCTTCGGTATGCAGATGGCCGTCATCGAGGCTGCCCGCAACCTCGCCGGCATCGAGAAGGCGTCTTCCACCGAATTCGGCCCCTCCAAGGAGCCGGTGGTCGGCCTGATGACCGAATGGGTGAAGGGCAACGAGCTCGAAATCCGCTCGGCGGCCGGCGACCTCGGCGGCACGATGCGTCTTGGCGCCTACAAGGCGGCGCTCAAGAAGGACACTAAGATCGCCGAGATCTACGGTTCGACCGATATTTCCGAGCGGCACCGTCACCGTTACGAGGTGAATATCGACTACAAGGACCGGTTGGAAAATTGCGGCCTGGTCTTCTCGGGCATGTCGCCGGACGGCGTACTGCCGGAGACGATCGAATATCCGGACCATCCGTGGTTCATCGGCGTCCAATACCATCCGGAGCTGAAGAGCCGGCCGCTCGATCCGCATCCGCTGTTTGCGAGCTTCGTCGAAGCGGCGCTGGAACAAAGCCGCCTCGTCTGAGGATATGAGACAAAAGGCAGGATTCCGCATCCTGCCTTTTTGCCATCAGGCGGAGATTTTCACTCTGGCGGCACTGCTGCGACATCCCCTATGCTCGCCGGAATTGCTCTTTTCATTTCAGCGGTGCGATATGGCCATTTTCGACAGATTTTCTCTTAACGGACGCGTGGCGCTCGTCACAGGCAGCGGCCGGGGGCTTGGCCTGCAGATGGCGAAGGCTCTGGCGGAGGCCGGCGCGCATGTCGTGCTCAGCGGCCGCTCGACCGAAATGCTCGAACAGGCAGTGGCTTCCATCGCCAGTGCGGGCGGCAAGGCGAGTGCTGCTGCCTTCGACGTCGCAGATCTCGATGCCGGACGCGAGACGATCGCCAGACTTCACGCAGATCATGGCCGGCTGGATATCCTGATCAACAATGTCGGTGCCCGCGACCGGCGCCCGTTTGCAGCGTTCAGCGATGCCGAAATCCTGAACTTGATCCAGACCGACCTGCTCTCGGCAGTCGCCCTGTCTCGCAGTGCTGCGGACATCATGAGGGGGCAGGGCCACGGCCGTCTCATCTCGATTACCTCGATCATCGGCGGCATGGCTCGTCCCGGCGACGCCATCTATCCCGTCGCCAAACAGGGGCTGACCGGTCTGGTGCGAAGCCTTGCGGCTGAATACGGCCCGTTCGGCGTCACCAGCAATGCGATTGCGCCTGGCATGTTCGCCACCGAGACCAATGCAGGGATTTCCGCGGATCCCGACATGATCGCATTCATGCGCCAGCGCGTGCCGCTGCAGCGGTGGGGCCGGCCCGAGGAGATCGCCGGTGCCGCGCTGTTCCTGGCCAGCGACGCCGGCTCTTTCGTCAACGGCCATGTGCTGACCGTCGACGGCGGCATGTCCATACAGATGTGATCGCCACTCATGCCGCCTGCGGCAGCGGGCCGACATAGACCGAACGCGGGCGGATCAGCCGGCCTTCCAGTGCCTGCTCGCGGGCGTGGGCGATCCAGCCGACCGTGCGTCCGATGGCAAAGACGCCGGTGAAGGCTTCGCGCGGGAATTTCAGAGCGTCGAGCAAAAGGGCGGTGTAGAATTCCACGTTGACGTCGAGCGGCCGATCGGGCTTGCGCTCCTTGAGGATGGCAAGCGCTGCCTGCTCGACGGCGTCGGCAAGACGGATTCGATCGAGATCCACCTGACCAGTGACGACAAGCGGTTTTAGAGCCTGTTTCAGCGCATCGGCACGCGGGTCCCGAACGCGGTAGATGCGATGGCCGAAGCCCATCAGACGCTCGCCGCGGTCGAACGCATCGGCAAGCCATGGCTTGGCATTCTCCTGCGCGCCGATCGCATCCAGCATGTCGAGTACGGGTCCCGGCGCACCGCCATGCAGCGGGCCTTTCAGCGCGCTGATCGCTGCGAGCACGGAGGAGGTGAGGCCGGCCTTGGTCGAGGCGACGACGCGCGAGGCGAAGGTCGAGGCGTTGAGACCGTGGTCGGAGATCGTCACCAGATAGGCGTCGAGCGCTGCGACCTGTTCTTGCGTCGGCAGGCGGCCATTCAGCATGGCGAGAATATCCGCGGACTGGGAGAGCGACGGGCGTGGCGCCACGGGAGTCTCCCCCTTCTGGAGCCTCAGCACGGCGGGCAGGAAGACGGCAGGAGCGGCGAGCAGACGCAGGGCCGTTTCCAGATCCTCGCCATCCGGCAACCGCGCGATCAAGGCGCGGACGGCATCGACCGGCGGCAGGTTCAAAAGCGCGTCATCCGCGGCACCCACATGGAAGAAAACGTCGGCGCGGGCCTCGCCAAGACGGACCCTCAGATCGGCTGCGGTAACGGGTCGTTCCAGCAGGCCATCCAGCAGCAGCGCAGCGACATCTTCATAGGTCGCGCGCGAGACGAGCAGGTCGAGAGATACGCCGCGAATGACGAGGCGACCCGCTTCTCCGTCAACGTCCGAAAGCCGGGTCTCGGCGGCGATGACATCTTCAAGTCCGTTGTTTTTCATGAGTGTTTCTCCTTTACGGGGAGGATGATCGGACCTAGTCTTATTGACGTCAATCTTGATGCAATCGATCAATGTGAAGCATGCTCTGGATCACAGCCGAAGAGGCGCTTTCCCTCCTCGGGACCAAACCGCAGACGCTCTACGCCAATGTCAGCCGCGGCCGCATTCGGGCGAAGGCGGATCCGGCAGATCCGCGCCGCAGCCTCTACCAGGCCGACGACGTCAAGCGTCTTGCGGCACGCCATGCCGGACGGCGCCAGTCGGCAGCGGTGGCGGCAGACGCGATCCGCTGGGGCGATCCGGTCCTGCCGACGTCGATCTCGACCATTTCCAATGAGCGGCTTTTCTATCGCGGCCGCGATGCCGTCGAGCTGTGCGAGCATGCGACGCTGGAGGAGGTGGCAGCCCTGCTCTGGGATACGGACAGCGTGCGCGTCGCGGCGGGGGCAGGGCAAGGCGGCTCCACGCGCATGGCGGCGGCTTTTGCCGGGCTTGCGGCCCGCGTGACGAGCGACCTGCCGGCGCTGCGCCGGAAACCCTTCATCCTGCGCGCCGAAGCGGCGGACGTGCTCTCGACCGCAGCCAAGGCGCTGGCGCCGTGGCCGGAGCCGCTGCTCCTGCATCAGCGGCTGGCGCTCGGCTGGCAGCGGCCCGATGCGGCCGGGTCGATCCGCAAGGCACTGGTGCTGGCGGCCGAACACGAGCTCAACGTTTCCGCCTTTGCGGCGCGCGTGACGGCGTCGTCGGGCGCGGCACTCTCCGCTGCGACGCTTTCCGGCCTTGCCACGCTCACGGGTCCGCGGCATGGCGGCGCCTGGATCAGCGTCACGATGCTCGCGGAAAAGGCGGCGTCGGTTGGTGTGCGCGAGGCGATCCGCAGCATGTTGTCTTCTGAAGGCGTGGTGAGGGCCTTTGGCCACCGGCTCTATCCGCATGGCGATCCGCGGGCGCGGGCCCTGATGGCGAGTTTCGAAGCGCCGCCGCTCTATGTTTCGCTCGCAGAGGCCGGGGAGGAACTCCTGGGCGAGCCGATCAATATCGATTTCGCGCTGGCGGCGCTCGCCGCGACTTTCAAACTTCCGGAAGACGCACCGCTCGTCATCTTCGCGCTTTCGCGGACCGTCGGCTGGCTGGCGCACGCCATGGAACAGATCGAGAGCGGCCACCTGATCCGGCCCAGGGCGCGCTATGCCGGCCCCGGCAGCGATTCTGGTGTATAGCGTCTTTTAAAAGCCGGCGGCTTTCATGGTCGACATGACACCATCACGGAAACTCCTTTATCTTGCGAAGGGAATCAGGGTGAGCATGGGCAATGTTGGGCAGCGATTTTAGCTTGAGTTTGAGCCTGTTCGTGGCGCAAGGCCGCGAACGCGATACAGCCGAGTTCTACAAGAACGTCTTCGGTGCCAAGGAAACGAATTCCTACGAGATGTTGCGTCTGACGATGATCGAGCTTGAGCTCGGATCGATCGGTATCGTCGTGTGCGGCTCCGATCCGGACATGGAAGCAGCGCCTTCCTATCAGGGGCCCTACCATCCGAAAAACGACGGCGCCGTCAGCACGATCTTCCAGCTGACGGTGCCGGATGTCGAAAGCGTCGTCGATGCAGCGTTCGAATTCGGCGGCATGATGCGCGACAGGATCCAGACGGACATGAACGGTCGGCAGGTAGCGTCGATCTTCGATCCCGCAGGCCATGTCTGGGTATTGATCGAGCGCGGGCAGGACGAGGAATAGTTTCGTCCTGGCCGTTCGGCTCGATCAGCGGATGTCGCGATAGGCAGCCAGGGCCCGGTCGCGGGCAAAAGCGTGATCGACGATCGGCTTCGGATAGGTCTTTCCGAGCTCGATGCCCGCCTTTTCCAGGACATGCTCTGGCGCTTCGAAAGGCTTGTGGACGTATTTGCGATCCAGCCTCGCCAATTCCGGTACATGTTCCCGGACATAATCGCCATCCGGATCGAATTTCTCGCCCTGCAGGACGGGGTTGAAGATCCGGAAGAACGGCGAGGCGTCGGCGCCGGAGCCTGCGACCCATTGCCAGTTGGCGGAATTGTTGGCCGGATCCGCGTCGACCAGCGTGTCGCGAAACCATCTTTCGCCGCGGCGCCAGTCGATCATCAGATCCTTGATCAGGAAGGACGCGGTAATCATGCGAACCCGGTTGTGCATGAAACCTGTGCGCCAGAGCTGGCGCATGCCGGCATCGACGATGGGATAGCCCGTCAGGCCCATCGTCCAGGCGCTGAACTCCTTGGCGTCGTATTCCCATTTGAAGCCGTCGAACCTGTCGTCCCAGTTCCTGTCGTGAAGTTTGGGGAATTCGGCCAGCAGATTGTAGCAGAAGTCCCGCCAGGCGAGTTCGCGGCGGAAATGGGCAACATCCTCAGACGCCTTTGGGGGCAGGCCCCGGACGGCATGCCAGATGCGGGCCGGCGAGACCTCGCCATGCGCAAGATGTGGCGAGAGGAGGGAGGTGGCATGGACTGACGGTAGATCCCGGCCGCGCTTGTAGTCCTGCAGATCGCGATCGACGACGTCGGCAAGTTTTTCCTGCGCACCCGCTTCGCCGGGCGTCCACATCCTCCCGAAATCCGCGGCCCAATCCGGCTTCTTCGGCAGCAGAGCCCAGTGATCGAGATTTTCGGAAAGTGGAAAATGCTCGGGCGAGGGGATTTTCGTCGGCGCGTCGGTTGGTTCCTGCGGCTCGCCCACCTTCTGGAGCGCGTTCCAGAATGGCGTAAACACCTTGAAGGCGTTGCCGGCACCGGTGCGGATAGATTTCGGCTCGTGCAGGAGCTGTCCGTGGAAGGCGCGGATAGCGATGTCGTGCTTTTTCAGCTCAATGGCGATGCCCCGGTCGAACAACGTCCGCTCATAGGCGCGGTTGACGAAGACGGTTTTTGCATTGGTCTTGCGGACGAGATCAGTGAGCACGTCCTCGGCCTTGCCGGAGATGAAGATGAGGTCACCACTCAGCGACTTCAGCGATGCCTTGAGTGCGGCTAGCGAGTGATGCAGCCACCAGGCCTGCGCGGCACCGAGCGGTCCGATGTTCAGGTGTGCCGGCTCGCGGATATAGACCGGGATGACCGGGCCGCCGGCCTCGATCGCAGCGTGCAGTGCCGGGTTGTCGTCGAGGCGCAGATCCTTGCGGAACCAGAGGATGGCGGGGGCCGGTTTTTCAAGAGACACGGTCTTCTCCGTTCAGGGCATTGCTGCCCCAAGGTACGGATTTCGCAGCGGATCGGATCACCGTCAGGGGCGGATCAGCAGGATCGGGCAGGGGGCACCGGCCGGCAGTTCCGGAGCATGCGCCGGGCGGATGATGAGGCCGTCGGAATGGGCGAAGATCTTCATCATCGACGAGTCCTGCTTCCCGAACGCCTCGGCGACCAGATTGCCGTCGCGGTCCCTCGTCAGCTTGGCGCGCAGATAATCCTGGCGCTGGTCGTTGGCTGCAAGCCTGTGTGCCGTGATGCCCTGCACCTCGCGGTGCCTTTCCGGCAGGTGCGCGAGCTTGCGGATCAGGGGTTCGAGGAAGAGCAGGCTGGTGACAAGGCTTGCGACCGGATTGCCCGGCAGGCCGAGGACGTGCATATCGCCGAGCGCGCCGACCATCAGCGGCTTGCCCGGCCGCATGGCGATGCGCCAGAAATCCAGCTCCATGCCGGCGGCTTTCAGCGTCGATTGCACTAGGTCGTGATCGCCGACCGAGGCGCCGCCGAGGGTCACCAGTACGTCGGCCTTGGCCGTACGGGCCTTGTCAATGGCTGCGGTGATATCCTCGGGCCGGTCGCGGACGATGCCGAGATCGAGGACCTCGCCGCCATTGTCACGCACCAGCGCGGAGACACCGAACGTGTTGGAGGCGATGATCTGCGCTGCTCCAGGCGTGGCACCGGGCGGGACCAGTTCGTCGCCGGTCGCCAGGATCGCGACGCGCGGGCGGCGGTAGACGGAGAGCTCAGGGTGGTTCATGGCCGCAGCGACGGTCAGGTGCGAGAAGTCGACGAGGGTGCCGGCGGGCAGGACCGTTTCGCCTTCGGCAAAATCCTGACCGCGGGGGCGGACATGCCGGCCCTTCACCACTTCGAATTTGGTGCGGATGCGGTCGCCTTCGAGCTTTTCGGCATCTTCCTGAATAAGGATGGAATCCGCGCCATCGGGCAGGGGAGCGCCGGTGAAGATCCGCACGGTCTCGCCCTTGCCGATCGCACCATCGAAAGCGTGGCCGGCCGCGGCTGTGCCGATCACGGTCAGCTCCGAACCGATCGACGGCGCATCTGCGGCATTGAGGGCGTAACCATCCATAGCCGAAGCGTGGAAGGGCGGCTGGGTCAGGCGGGCGCCGAGATCCGCCGCAAGGACCCGGCCGTTTGCTTCACCGAGAGAGATGGCGTCCACCGCTTCGATCGGGGTCGCATGGGCGAGCAGCCGGTTCGTCGCTTCGGAAACGGGCAGCAATGCCATGTCTCAATCCTCCGCGCGGTAGGTTCCGGATTTGCCACCGGTCTTTTCGAGAAGGCGTATGCCGCCGATCTCCATGGCCCGGTCAACGGCCTTGGCCATGTCGTAGATCGTCAGGCAGGCCACCGAGGCGGCCGTCAGCGCTTCCATCTCCACGCCGGTCTTGCCGGTCAGTTTTGCGGTCGCGGTCACCCGCAGGCCCGGAAGGGTCTCGTCCTCGGCAATATCCACGACCACCTTGGTGAGCATCAGCGGGTGGCAGAGCGGGATAAGATCCGAGGTTTTCTTGGCGGCCATGATGCCGGCCAGCCGCGCGGTGCCGATCACATCGCCCTTCTTGGCATTGCCCTCGCAGATCAGCGCGAGCGTCTCAGGCAGCATGCGGACGTAACCCTCGGCGGTCGCCGAACGGGTGGTCTCGGCCTTGTCGCCGACATCGACCATATGCGCCTCGCCGGAGGCGCCGATATGGGTGAGGCCAGTCATTATTCCGCCGCCTGGGCCGCAGCCTCGCCGGTCAGGAGAAGCCGGGTTGCGGCGGCCACGTCGTCCTTGCGCATCAGGCTTTCGCCGACGAGGAAGGTGTTGATGCCGACCTTCCTCAGGCGCTGGCAATCCTCATGGGTGAAGATGCCGCTTTCGCCGACGAGCAGCCGGTCGGCCGGCACCATCGGGGCCAGCCGCTCGCTCGTTTCAAGGCTGAGCTCGAAGGTACGCAGATTGCGGTTGTTGATGCCGATCAGCGGCGAGGGGAGCTTCAGCGCCCGCTCGGTCTCTTCCTCGTCATGCACCTCGATCAGCGCGTCCATGCCAAGTTCGGCCGTGACGTCGTAAAGCGCGCGCGCCTCGTCGTCGGAGAGCGAGGCCATGATCAGCAGGATGCAGTCGGCGCCCCAAGCGCGGGCCTCGTGGATCTGGTAGGTCTCGAACATGAAATCCTTGCGCAGCGCCGGCAGCGAACAGGCGTTGCGGGCGGCGGTGAGGAATTCCGGCGCGCCCTGGAAGCTCGGCCCGTCGGTGAGAACGGAGAGGCAAGTGGCGCCACCGACTTCGTAGGCCGCGGCAAGCGACGGCGGATCGAAATCCGGGCGGATCAGGCCCTTGGACGGGCTCGCCTTCTTGATCTCGGCGATGAGGCCGAAGGCACCGGCATCCTGCCTGGCTTTCAGCGCACGATGAAAACCGCGCGGAGCCGGCTGGTCCGCGGCGCGGGCCTTCAGGTCGGCAAGCGGCACGCTCGCCTTCGCGGCCGCGATCTCCTCGCGCTTGTACGCTTCGATCTTCTTGAGGATATCCGTCATGGCCTCAATCCTTGTCATTCGAGACGGCGACCAGACGGTCGAGCGCGGCGGCCGCTTCGCCGCTGTCCAGCGACCGGGTGGCAAGCCTCATGCCGTCGGCGATCGTCTCCGCCTTGCCGGCGACGACCAGCGCGGCAGCCGCATTGCAGAGCGAAATATCGCGATAGGCATTCTTGGCACCGGCGAGCACGCTCCGCAAGGCCGCGGCATTGTGAACACCATCGCCGCCCTTGAGCTCGTCGAGCGTTGCAGGCTGCACGCCGAAATCCATCGGGGTCAGTTCGAAGGAGCGGATCTTGCCGCCTTCCAGCGCCGTTACCTGGGTGACGCCCGTGGTGGTGATCTCGTCCATGCCGCCGCCATGGACGACCCACACCGTCTCCGAACCGAGATCGCGCAGGACCTCGGCGATCGGGCCAATCCATTTTGGCGCGAAGACGCCGAGAAGCTGGCGTTTGGCGCCGGCCGGGTTGGAAAGCGGGCCGAGCAGATTGAAGATGGTGCGGGTGCCGAGTTCGACGCGGCTCGGGCCGACATGGCGCATGGCTGCGTGATGCATGGAGGCGAACATGAAGCCGATGCTGGCTTCCCGGATGCAACGGGAGATCTGGTCGGGACCGATCTCCAGATTGACCCCCAGAACGCCAAGCGTGTCGGCCGTGCCGGATTTCGAGCTCAGCGCCCGGTTGCCGTGCTTGGCGACCGGGACGCGGCAGCCGGCGACGATCAGGGAGGCCAGCGTGGAGATGTTGTAGGTGCCGAGGCCGTCGCCACCGGTACCGACGATGTCGATGGCGTCGGCAGGGCCGGAGACGGGCAGCATCTTCGAACGCATGGTTTCGACCGCGCCGGTAATCTCGGCAACCGTCTCGCCGCGGACCCGCAGCGCCATCAGGAAGCCGCCGATCTGGGACGGCGTCGCCTCGCCGGACATCAGGATTTCGAAAGCGCCGCGTGCCTCTTCGTGACTGAGGCTCTCGCCGTTGGCAACCTTGGCAAGCAGGGGTTTCAGCTCAGGCATGGTCGGCCATTCCTCTGGTTTACTGGAGCATGGCCTGGTCGACAGCAGTCTGATTGACGGACACGCCGTAGCTGTCCTTCAGACTGTTGACCATCTGATCGAGCATGTCGTCACCGGCCGCGTTCGCCATCTGCTGCAGCTGCTGGTCGCCGGAGAGCGCATCCGTGGTCGCCTGGTCGACGGCAACCACCTTCATCAGAAGGCGGCTTTCGCCATCGGACCCCAGCGCGGACGCGGTGGTGTTGACCGGGCCGGCGAAGGCCGCCGAAATCGCCTCGTTGCCGAAGATCGCGTCCTCGGCGCCGCGACGCAGGCCCTGCTTGTTCTCGACCGCAACGCCAAGCTCGGTAGCGATAGTGGCAAGCGTCTCGCCCTTGTCGAGGCGGCCCTTGAGTTCGGTCGCCTTGGCGGCAAGCGCCTGGCGCTGCTGTTCGGCGGTCCAGTCGGCGACGGCCTTGTCGCGCACGTCGGCGAGCGGGCGGTCGCGCTCCGGCGCGATGTTGCGCACGTCGAACCAGACATAACCGTCATTGCCGAGGTTGACCGGAATGGTGTCGGCACCCGGATCGGTACGGAAAACCTCACCCAGCAGCGTGTTCGACGCCGGAAGCTCGGTGATCCGCTGCTCCTTCTCGTTACGGCCGGAGGCATCGGTGGTGACAGTGACCGCCTTGAGATTGAGCGCCTTGGCGGTGTCCTCGAGTGAGGTGCCACCGCTGCGCATATCCTCGAAACGATCGTGGACGCTTAAGACTTCCTGCGACGCGGAAGAGACGGCAAGCCGCTTGCGGATCTCTTCCTTGACCTCGTCGAAGGAACGCGTCGTCTCGGGGCGGATATTGGTGACGCGCAGGATGACCGGACCGAACGTGCCGTCGATGACAGACGTCGTTCCGCCGCTTGCAGTGATCTTGAAGGCCGGTTCGGCAAAGGCCGGATCGGGCAGGTTCTCCTTGGTGAAATCGCCGAGGAGAACGTCCGTCGCGGTCTTGCCCTGATCCTTGATGATCTGGTCGAAGGTGGCGGTGCCGTCCTTCAGCTGCGTCGCGGCGGCCTGCGCCATTTCCTTGTTGGGGAAGGGGAGCTGCTCGATCGTGCGGGTCTCGTGCGTCTTGTAGCTGTCCTTGCGCTTCTCGTAATCGGCGCGCGCGGCATCGTCGGTGACCGAAGACGCGTCGGCGATATCGCCCGGTTGCAGCTTCACATAGGTAAAGGTGCGGTATTCGGGTGCGCGGTAACGGGTCTTCACGCCTTCGAACCAGGCGGCGAGCACATCGTTTGCCGGCGCCTTGACCGGGTCGATATTGGCGTTGGACAGCAGGATGTAGTCGATCGAGCGGGTCTCGTCACGATAGCTCTTCAAGGCATCGACCAGCACTTTCGGCGGCTGGAAGCCATCCGAAACCGCCTCGACGATCTGGCTGCGCACCGCGACCTTGCTGCGCTCCTTGATGTAATCGTCTTCGCGGATGCCGGCATTACGAAGACGCGAGGTGAAGAGGTTGCGGTCGAACTGGCCGTTGACGCCCTTGAAGGCCGGGTCCTCGGCGATCAGGTTGGCAAGGCGGTCTTCCGACAGGCCGAGGTTCATGTCGTCGGAAAGCTGATCGAGTGCGGCGCCGGCGGCGAGCTGCGTGAAGACCTCGTTCTGGATTCCGAAGGCACGGGCCTGCTCGGCGGTCAGCTGCGTTCCGAACTGACGGCTGAGATTGGCGATCTGGCGCTGATAGGCGAGGCGGAATTCCTGGGCCGAAATCTGCTGGTCCCCGACGGTCATCACCGTGTTGCCGCCGGTCGTCACCAGCGACTGAGAAGCACCCCAGATGGCAAACGAGGCAACCAGAAGCAGGAGAAGCGACTTGGCAACCCAGGAGCGGGCGGCGTTTCTGAGGGAATCAAGCATCGATCAACATACCTTGCGAACAGTCCTGCCGCCGGAAAAGGCGGATTGAAGGACAGTCTCTAAATCAAACCGAGATAGAAATGAAGGCATGCTGACGGAAAAGCGGAAACGATCCGTAGAACGCCGAACCAAGGCGTCCGCGACCTGTTGCAAGGACCTTCGTGGGACGTCTATTTCGTGAAGATGAAGAAGGCTCCGAGCGCGATGAAACCAAAGCCGACGATCTGTTTCCAGTGGATCGGTTCGCCGAGATAGAGCACGGAGAAGATCACGAAGACCGAGAGCGTGATGATCTCCTGAATGGTCTTCAGCTGCGCCGCATTGAAGTAACCGTAGCCGATGCGGTTGGCCGGCACCTGGGCGCAATATTCGAAGAAGGCAATGCCCCAGCTCACCATGATGACGAGATAAAGCGGCTTGCTCTCGAATTTCAGGTGCCCATACCAGGCGAACGTCATGAAGACGTTCGACAGAATTAGAAGGCCAATGGTGAGGAGGGGCGTGGCATTTGCGAACATGATGGGAGAATCCGTGAGAGGCTGCTGATGCCTACGGCAACCACGTTCGTCCATCAAAGACAAGCCGGCTTGTCAACGTGGAGCCGGGTATGCGGCGTCATACCGCTCAGGCGAAAATCGGGCTTTGGGGGCTGCGGACTTCGCCGTGGGGCAGTCCCGCTTCAACGGGCATTCGTTACAAAGCGGCGTTTCGAAACGGCAGACCGTCTGGCCAAGGCGCTTTACGAGAACGTGGAATTCGGAAAAATCCGACGCCGTCCAGTCCGTGGCCGCAGCCATGACCCTGGCATAGGCGGTTTCGATATCCGCCCTGGCTCCGACGATGCCAAACCGAGCGAGAACGCGCAGCACATGGGTATCGACCACGAAGGCCGGCATTGCGAGCGTGCTGAAATTGAGGGTCGAGGCCGCGACCTTGGGGCCGACACCCGGGAGCGCTTCGAGCCAGGCAAGGGCTTGCGGGGTCGGCATGTTTTTCAGAAACGACAGATCGAAATCGGGGTTGCGCACGGCGATAATGCCGAGCGCAGCCTTCAGATTTCGCGCCTTTTCATCCGCGAAGGTGACCTTGGCGATGACCGCCTCGATCTCGGTGGCTGGCGCTTGCGCAAGATCCGACCAGCGGGGATAACGGCGGATCAGACGCTCGTAAGCGCGCAGAGAGACTTCGTCCTTGGTACGGCTGCTGATCAAGGATTTGATCATCTGCCCGATCGGTTCGCGCAAATTGTGGGGGCGGTAACCGCTCAGCATGGAACGCAGGCGGTCGCGCATCAACGTTATGTCTGTCGGCGTGCCGAAATCGAAAGCTATCTGCATTCCTTATTATTAGAACAAATGATGAACATTTCAAGCTGATTTTCGCCCAGGCCTGGGTCTCAATCGCTTGTGCCGGCTCGCTGCATTCCCGAAACTCAAATCCCAGACAAAATCGCTGCTGGGCGAGGGTGACGGGATAGCAGTATTTCCGCGATGTCCGAGCGCTTTGCTTGACGCTCGAACAGCACGATAAAATTCAGTGGAGCGTCCCGGGACGGATTTCGTCTTCAAGAATACGGAAGGCTTCGTAGAGCGCCTCGACAAGGATATCGGTCAGCTTATCGGCGTCGTTGTCTTGAAGGAAGAGCGCGAGCGACTGTTCGGACGGCGGGTGGGTATTGGCTTCGTTCGACATATCATTGTCCTCAATCTAAACCGGAATCATTCCGGATGAGGTTGATGGTAGGAGCGCTTGCTTGCGCCGAGCTTGACGAGGATGCCGACCCGTCAGCAAGCTCAGCGAGAGGGAACGGGCATCCGTCGCCAACGTTCCCGATTTGATACAATTATCGCATAAGATAGATTATGGAACTAAACGATATATCCGGAAGCCCTGGAAACCAAGGATTTGGTCACTCCATCCACGCGGCCAGATCAGAGATCGACGGCGACTTCGAACGTCAAGCCGTCATAGGCCGGTTCGATATGCTGCGGCGTCTCTGCCATCACCGTGTCGTAGTCGAGCGGAAGATGCATATGCGTCAGGATCGCATGCTTCGGCGCAAATTTCGCGATCCATTCGAGCGCCTGTTCCAGCGACAGATGGCTCGGATGATATCTGTACTGCAGCGTATCGATGATCAGCACGTCAAGCCCGCCGAGCCTCGAGACGCTCTCAGGCGGAAAGTCGCTGACGTCGCTGCAATAGGCTACGTCGCCGATCCGGAAACCCAGCGAATGGATGTCGCCATGCACCTGCAGATGCGGCAGGAAACGGATCGGTCCGCCCGGCCCGTCTATGACGATGGGCTCGTCCATTGTCTCGATCAGAAACGGCCGGACGATCGGCGGATAATTGCCGCCAGGCGGCGTTTCCAGGCAATAGCCAAATCCCTGGCGGATCCGGTCCATGGTGACCGGATCCGCATAGATCGGGATACGATGGTGCTGCAGGATGAAATAACCGCGCAGGTCATCGATGCCGTGCAGATGATCCGCATGGGCGTGGGTATAGAGAACCGCATCGACCCGCTGGACCCTGGCGGCGATCATCTGTTCGCGGAAGTCCGGGCCGGTATCGACCACGACCACCGTACTGCCACCATCGGGTGCGATCTGCTCGACCATGAAGGCGGCACGCGTGCGGCGGTTCTTCGGGTTGTTCGGATCGCAGGCGCCCCAGTCGCCATTCAGCCGCGGCACGCCGGGCGACGACGAGCAGCCTAGAATGGTGAAACGCCGCCGATATCTCGCCACAGATCAGAGCCTCGGCATCTTGGAGAAGATGCGGAACGCGTTCTCCGTGGTAACCTCGGCAATCTCCTCGTAACTGACGCCCATGCATTCGGCGAGCACTTCGGCCGTGTTCACGACGTAGGACGGTTCGTTGCGTTTGCCGCGCCAGCGTTTTGGAGCCAGATACGGCGCGTCGGTTTCGACCAGCAAGCGGTTGAGCGGCACGGTTTTGGCGATCGTGCGCAGGTCTTCCGATTTCGGAAATGTCAGGATGCCTGAGAACGAGACGTAGCCGCCGAGCTCGACGCCGATCCGGGCAAGGTCTGCGCCGGACGAGAAGCAATGCAGGATGAAAGGGAAGGCCCCCTTCCCGCTTTCCGTCGTCAGGATCTCGCCCATGTCCTCGTCGGCGCTGCGGCTGTGGATGACCAGCGGCAAGCCGGTTTCCCGGGCAGCCGCGATATGGCGGATCAGCCCGGTCTTCTGGTCGGCCGGCGTCTGCGTGTCGTAGAAATAGTCGAGCCCGGCCTCACCGATCGCAACGATCTTTTCATGCGCATTGGCAAGCCGCACCAGGTCTTCCGTCTGGATATCCAGCTCTTCGCCGGCATTGTTCGGATGCGTTCCAACCGAGCAGAAGACCGACGGATATTGCTCGGTGAGAGCCAGCAGGCCGTCGAGTTTTCGCACCCGCGTTGAAATCGTCACCATCTGGCCGACGCCGGACGCATGGGCGCGCAACACGATCGCGTCGCGCTCCTCGGCGAAATCGGCAAAGTCCAGGTGGCAATGGGTATCGATCAACATGGATAAGGCCTTATGCGCTCGCTTCCGGCGCCACATAACGCGGGAAGACCGGCGTCGGCGCTTCAAGCGGCGTGCCGGGCTTCAGGCGACCGGCTTCGCCGAGCGCCAGGAAATCTCGCTTATCTGCCGGAGAAGCCACGAGATCGAGCAGCTTGGCCGACGATTCCGGCATGAACGGCTGCAGCAGAATGGCGATCTGGCGCACCACCTCCGCCGTCACGTAGAGCACCGTGCCCATGCGGGCCGGATCGGTCTTTTTCAGCACCCACGGCGCCTGCGCCGCGAAATAACGGTCCGTCTCGGAAACGATACCGATGATCGCCGCAAGAGCGCGGTTGATGAGCTGCTTGTCCATCTCCTCGCGGCAGACGGCGATCAGGCCGTCTGTCGCCGCAAGCAGTTCCTTGTCGGCGTCGGTGAGCTCGCCCGGTTCCGGAACATGGCCGTCGCAATTCTTGACGATCATCGACAGCGAGCGGCTGGCAAGGTTGCCGATGCCGTTGGCCAGATCCGCATTCACTCGGGTGGCGATCAGCTGATCGTTGCAATTGCCGTCCTGGCCGAAGGAAATCTCGCGGCAGAGATAATAGCGCACGTAGTCGAGCCCGAACTTCTCCAGAAGCTCGAACGGATCGACGACATTGCCGACCGACTTCGACATTTTCTCGCCGGCATTCAGCACGAAGCCGTGGGCAAAGACACGCTTCGGCAGCGACAGCCTGGCCGACATCAGGAAAGCCGGCCAGTAGACCGCGTGGAAGCGGATGATGTCCTTGCCGATGATATGCACGTCGGCCGGCCAGTATTTGGCGCGCGGGCCGTTCGGGTCTTCCATGTAGCCGGTGGCGGTGAGGTAGTTGGTCAGCGCGTCGACCCAGACATACATGACATGCGCCGGATCGTTCGGTACCTTGATACCCCAATCGAAGGTCGTGCGCGACACGGACAGGTCTCGCAAACCGGACTTCACGAAGGAGATCACCTCATTCCGGCGCTCGTTGGGGCCGATGAAATCCGGGTTTTCCTCGTAGTGCTTCAGCAGCTTGTCGCCGTATTCGGATAGCTTGAAGAAGTAGCTCGACTCCTCCACCCATTCCACCGGCGTTCCCTGCGGCCCGTAGCGGACGCCGTCGCGCACCGAGGTTTCATCCTCGGCATAAAACGCCTCGTCGCGCACCGAATACCAGCCGGCATAGGTGTCCTTGTAGATGTCCCCATTGTCGGCCATCCGGTTCCAGATGTCCTTGGAGGCCTGGTGATGGCGCGGCTCGGTGGTACGGATGAAATCGTCGTTGGACGCGTTGAGCAGCTTGCCCATCCCCCGGAATTCACTCGAATTGCGCTCGGCAAGGGCTTCCGGCGTGATGCCTTCGGCGCGCGCCGTCTGCTGCATCTTTTGCCCATGTTCGTCTGTACCGGTCAGGAAGAAAACATCCTTGCCGTCGAGGCGCTGGAAGCGCGCCATGGCATCCGTCGCGATCAGCTCGTAGGCATGGCCGATATGCGGCTTGCCGTTCGGGTAGGAAATCGCAGTGGTGATGTAATAGGGCGTCTTATCGGACATCAGGGGCACTCGGGCACTTGGATTTAGATCATGCCGCTCTTAGCGCATGTTTCGCGGATGCGAAACACAAAGTTCCTTGTTGGGTTCCCGCCCCTGCCCTTGGATCAACGCCGCGCGGCGTCAAGGATGGACAAAATCGTCTGCTTGCGGTCGAGATTATAGGCCTGCGCGATGGTGATCTTCTCGGTCATGTCGCTGACGAGTTTTGCCTGCCTGTCGGCTGTCGAAAGATCGCCGGCCAAGGCTGCGTGGCGCGCGCGATCGATCAGGTGGTCGCTCAGGTGCTCGAGGAAAAAGCCGAAGATCACTTCGCTGTCCTTGCCGGACAGCACGTCCGCCAGCCGGTGCATCGCCTTGCGGGCCGTCGGGCCGTCGGCCGCGATCACCTCGTCGAAGGCGGAAATGATTTCGGTGCCGCCGTAGTTCAGGAGTTTCAGTGCCTGGGAAACGCTGCCCTTGGACATGCCGAGCACCATCTCTTGCGTCTTGCCGCCGTCGAGCGGCATGCCCAGGCCCGCGAGCGCCGTCGAAAGGTCCTGGTCACCGAGCGGCGACAAGCGCAGCGACTGGCATCGCGAGCGGATCGTCGGCAGCAGTTTTCCGGGCGCATGGGAAAGGACCAGGAAGAGTGCCCGCCGGGGCGGCTCCTCGAGAATCTTCAGGATGGCGTTCGCCGCATTGCGGTTCAGGTCATCGGCCGGATCGATGATGACGATCCTCCAATTGCCGGTGCCTGACGTCTGGGAGAAGAAATGCCCGGCCCTGCGCACCTCGTCGACCGTGATCGCGGTTTTCGTCTTGCCGGTCTTCTCGTCCACCGGGCGGGCGAGATGCAGGAGATTGTGCGAGGCTCCGGAAGCAATCTGGCGGCTGACGGGCGAGTTGAGGTCGGGATCGGCGAGATGGTCCGGCGCCATCGCAGGATCGGGATGGGACAGAACGTGGTTGGCGAAACGGAAGGCAAGCGTCGCCTTGCCGATGCCTTCCGGCCCTTCGATCAGGATCGCGTGATGGCCTTTGCCCGACTGGTAGCTGCGTGCCAGAAAATCCTCGGCAGCGTGATGACCATAGAGATGCGGATTGCGCGCCGGCGGCACGGCGCCTTCCAGGAGGCCGGCAGATTCCTCGCTCATCCGACCGATTCCGCGCTGCTCTTCTGGGTAAAGCTCAGTTCGCGTACCAGCGGTTCGACGATCGAGAAAATCTCGTCGGCGATCTCGTCTTCCGAACGCTCGGCATTGACCACCTGGCAGCGTTCCGGCTCCGCTTCGGCGATCTCCAGATAGGCCTCGCGGCGCTTTTCGTGGGTCTCGATCTCCTCGCGTTCGAAGCGATCGGGAGCGCTGTCGGCGCCGCGCTTGCGGGCGCGGTTCAGCCCGACTTCGGCCGGCAGGTCGAGGATCAGCGTGCAATCCGGTACCACACCATTGATCGCCACCCGCTGCAGGGCCTCGATATAGTCAGGCTCCAGATTGCCGGTGACGCCCTGGTAGACGCGCGAGGAATCGATGAACCGGTCGCACAGCACGATGGCGCCGCTTTCGAGCGCAGGCCGGATTACTTCCTCGACATGGTCATTGCGGGCCGCGGCAAACAGGATCGCCTCCATCCGCACGCCGAACTCTTCCGCAGCACCTGAGAGCAGGACGTGGCGCACAGCTTCCGCCCCCGGCGAGCCGCCAGGCTCCCGGGTCATCAGCACATCATGGCCGCGGCGACGCAGCTGATCCGCCAGCCGGCGAATCTGGGTGGATTTGCCAGCCCCCTCGCCGCCTTCGAAAGTTACGAACAATCCGGAATGTTCTGCCACGCGTCTTTCCGCACTCATTTTATGCTCAAGCTTATAACGCATATGGGTGTGCTGCGAAACATCGTGTTGTCAAAGCCAGAAGAACATCAGTTCAAGCAGCGCGTCCGTCGCCTGGCTGACGAGGCTGCCCGTTCCGACCGATTTCGCCGTCACCAGCGGCACTTCCCGCACCACCCGGTCGCCCGCCGAAATTCTCAGCACGCCGACATCCTGACCTTCTGCGACCGGAGCCCTGAGCGGCCAGCGATAGACGATTCGCCCGGACAGGCGATCGGGATTGTTGGCAGGCAGGTAGATATCGACCGGTTCTTTGGCAACGAGGTCGACATGGCTCGACGTGCCGCCATAGACGCTCGCCTGGCCGATCACCTCGCCCTGCTTGAAGAGGACCTTGGTCTCGAACGAGGAAAGCCCCCATTCGAGCACTCGTCTCGCCTCCTCCAACCGCTCCTTGTCGCTTGCGAGCCCACCCATGGCGAGGAAGAGCCGCGTGCCGTTGCGTGCCACCGACGCCACCAGGGCATAACCCGAACCTTCCGCAAAGCCCGCACCCAGGCCGTCGACGCCGATATTGAGCGAGAAAAGCGGGTTCTTGTTGCGCTGGAAGATCTTGTTCCAGGTGAAATCGGGCTGCGCGTAGATCGGATAGAATTCCGGATATTCGCGGAAGATATGGCGAGAGAGTTCGACGAGGTCGCGCACGGTCGTACGGCTGTCCTTGTCCGGCAGACCGGTGGAATTGCCGAAGACGGAACGTCCGAGCCCCAGATCCTTGGCGCGCGCCGTCATGCGCGCTGCAAACTCGCCTTCCGAATGGGAAATACCTTCCGCCAGCACGATGCAGGCATCATTGCCGTTCTGGACGACGACGCCCTTGACGAGGTCTTCGACGCGTATCTGGGATTTCAAGGCTGCAAACATGGTCGTGGTGCCGGAGGGCGCGCCCCCCGTGCGCCAGGCAAATTCGGAAACCGGAAAGATCGTGTCGCGGCTGATCTCGCCGCGTTTCAACGCACTGAAGACCAATTCCATGGTCATCAGCTTGGCGAGTGAGGCCGGCGGAAAGCCCTGATTTTCATTGGAGGCAAGCAGGACGGTGCCGGTCTTGGCCTCTACCATATAGACCTGCTTGGCCTTGGTCACGAAAGCGGGTGGCGGTTCCTGCGCGTGGACGGCTCCCGAAAGCGCGCCGGCTTGCAGGAATACCAGGCAAAGAAGAATGAGCAGGCGCCGCATGATCACCCCATGAACCGTTCTGTCCCATGCGTAGCAGTGGCGATTGCACCCCGCAATCGCCACTTGGATTAGCGCACGGGCTTTTGAGCGGCCTTGGGACCTTCCAGCACCATGTTGCCGAACATGACCTGCGGAGTTTTCGCCTGAGGTGCCGATGCATAGGCGGATTCGAGGTTCCGCGCCTGCGATGGCCTTGCCTGAGCCTCAACCGGATAGGAAGGAGCAACCTGCCGGGTCTGCGCGAGACCACCGCCGGCAACCGGCCGCTCCATCGGAAGCGGACCGACCTGCGGCAACATCGAGAAATTCTCGAAGGCCTCGAAAGCCTGGGGCGCGGCGGAAACCGGCGCCGGGCCGCTCGGCGTGCGGCCTGCCAGCGCGATCGGACGCGGCATGGCCGAGCCGTAGCTCTGGAGCTGGTCGCCGAATGTCTGGTTCGACGCGACCATGACGCCGGTGGCGATCTGGCCTTCCGGTCGGATCGACGGCATGCGATCGCCCTTGCGGATGTAGGATGCCATCAGGAACGGCATGTCCTTCCCGTCCATGCGGGCGCGGCCGACATATTGCACGTTAACGTGAGCCGTGCCGATCCGCTTCATGTCGAGCATTTCGGCGGTCTTGTCTGAAACGTCGATGATGCGGCCCGGATGATAGGGGCCTCGGTCATTGACCCGGACGATGACCGAGGTGCCGTTGTCGATATTGGTCACGCGCGCATAGCTCGGCAGCGGAAAGGTCGGATGCGCGGCCGACAGGTGTTCGCTGTCATAGACTTCGCCATTGGCGGTCAAGCGGCCATGGAAAGCCGAACCGTACCAGGAGGCAAGGCCGCTTCTGTTGTAATTGGGATCTTCTTTCGGAACATAGGTCTGGCCCTTGACCTCGTAGGGCTGGCCGACCATGAAGCGCCCGCCCCCCTTCGGCACGGGCCGGCCGTCGCCGACCACGCGCGGGCTGGCCTTAACGCCATATTCCTTTTCGGAAAAATACTCTTTGCTTCTGGGCTTATTAGGCTTCGGTGCCTCGGTTGTGGCACAGGATGCCATCCCCGCGCAGACCATCGTTATCCCGAGCCATTTCGCACCCAGCGAAAGCTTGCCGCCACTCAAACCCAAACTCATCCGTCCCATGCCGCCTTCACTGCAATACGCTGCGAACGGTCCTCGTAACCGTGCCGCTTTTCACAGCCATTGAACCTGTTCGGGACATACCCCTACGCCGCCGAACACAATGGAAATGAACTTTTGCTAGTAACGCGGTAGAAATGCGAGTGAATTTGGGCACATAGATAAAATTCTATTCAATATGGTTAACAATTGACTAATGACTCCTCCCGAAAATCAAGCTTATCCTCGGGGGAAGTTGGGCATTGCGCATCAATGCTCAGGTTCATCATGCCATCGTGTTTGGAACGACAGGCAGCCGGTCAACACCGGCTGGCCACGTTCATCGCGGACTTCGATGGAGATCGCGCCGTTTCCCCGGTCGGGCAGTTCCTCGCGGGCAATGTCTGCCAGGATCCGGCTCACTTCCCGGCTTATCCCCTCGCGTGTCGATACTTCCTGCCCCTGATCGTCACGGACAGGCCCGTCGCCATTGGTAAGATCGAAGAAATATCGCGCCATGCCCTGCTCACTGCCTTGAATATGATGGACCGAATTGCCGGTGCGGGAATTTGTTCCCGCCCCGTGGTCGGTCTTTCCGATGGATCTATATAGCCTCCTCATCCGTTTCCCCTGGATACGATGCCCGCCGAGGATAGCCGTGATCGACCCTTTGCTTCTCAATCTCGAACAGCATGACGTTCTTACCGATGAAGAGTGCGACATCCTCAGGCGCATCGTGGCCCGTGAAAGACGTTTTCCGGCCGGGGAAGATCTGGTGGTCGAGGGTTCGAGACCCGGCTACAGCAGCCTGCTCGTCGACGGGTTCGCGGCCCGATACAAACTGACGGCAGAAGGAACGCGGCAGATCACGGCGATCCACGTCCCCGGCGATTTTGTCGACCTGCACGCCTTCCTGCTGAAAACCATGGATCACGGCGTCATCGCCCTCTCCCCATGCCATGTCGGCTTGTCCGACCATGCGGAACTCAAGATCGTGACAGAACGCCACCCGCACCTGACCCGCATGCTGTGGCTCGACACTTTGGTGCACGGATCGATCCACCGCGCCTGGATCGTCGCCATGGGGCGGCGCTCCAAAGTCTCGCACCTCGCCCACATCCTTTGCGAACTCTACGTACGTCTCGGCGTGGTCCGCCGCATCAACGGCTGGAGCTTTCACCTTCCGCTGTCGCAAGGCGAGATGGCCGATGTGCTGGGATTGTCGCTCGTCCACATGAACCGCGTCATCCAGGCGCTCAGGCGAGAACGCCTGATCTCCTGGACCAACCAGACGATCACCATTCTCGACTGGGACCGGTTGCAGGAAGTCGCAGAATTCGATCCAACCTATCTGAGCCTCTCGGTGGAGCCACGATGAGGGTCTCGGTGTTCGCGGCGGACGGTACCATGATACGATCACAAGATTGGATGCCTCGCTCAGGTTGACTCTGGACCCTTGACCGTTATAAAGCCAGCGCACAGGGAAGAGTGTCCGAGTGGTTTAAGGAACCGGTCTTGAAATTCGGTTCGCGGCGTCTTTCCCTGTCTGCATCAGTGCTGGGAAGTGCCGGGATTTACCGGGTTTTGATGTGACCTGTATCTCCTTTTCCCTCATACTCCCGATCGATGCTACCGAGTTGGGTAGCAAAATGGTAGCACTCCCGTTCTCTCAATGTTCGTCGAAGGGAAGCTCAGACCTTCTTGGTCCCCTTTGGTTTCAACGTTCGTTTTCTCGGCGAAATTTTTGGTCGCATTGCCCGCTGCTCTGCTGCCCTTTTCCTTCGAATTTCTTCGCGCAGATGTTCAAGTTCCTGGATTGATTCATCGATCTCGTCTTCCCCCCGATCGATCTGCAGGCGTTGCCCCAGAAGCTTTGAGGCCGCCACCTGCAATGAACCTCTAACAATTCGACGGTAAGCGATCTGGCGGGCAGCCCAGAAGGAGTCGTTGTAGTCGATCACTTCACGCTCAAGGAGGATCGCTGAAGCTAATGTTGCTGGCGAAGGCAGCCTGCCGGCGGCATCACGGTACTCGACAGCTGCGTTCACCACATCGGAGCATTGGTGAAGGATCTGTTCTGGCTTTCCCGCGCCGCGGACTACGCGAATGATATTTGCTGCGAGTTCCAGGAGCGCAGCATTGACCTGATCCTGGGCTTCATTCGTCTCGATCTGCTGCTGGGTATTCTGTGCGACGACAGACAGTTTGGGTTTTTCGGGTTGGTCAATCATCGCGCTTGCCGGTTTCCTATGGACGGAGCAGCATCGAATGCTCGAAGCGACTTGGCAAGCTTATGATTGGTGACCTATGCAAACTCTGACGGGAGCGACAAAATAGTTTCGACGGACGTTTGGCATATCGAACACCGCGGCACTCGACGCTGACAGGCTATTGCAGCTCAGGCCAGATCACAGGAGATTTAGATGACTGCCGAATTCGGCCCATACATACAAATGCGCAAACTCGCTCAGCAGATGGCAATCCAATATCAGAAGGATCCTGACATCGACCTGACGCCTCTTCTTGCTCATTTCATGGATGAGGTCGAAGTGAATGTGGCTTCCGATCGCTTTGACCACTCGGGGTTCATGGAAAAGATCCGTGGGCCCCTGAAGATTGATGCTGAGGTTACGCTAGATCACCGCCGCAAGGAATTTTTAAAAGCCGTTGCGGAAGCGCTTCAAGAACGCATCCACCAGGAAATAGAAACGCCGACCATTTCAGCGTGACGTCAGCATGGCTCAAGTGCCCGATCCGGAAGACGTGGTCTTTGCCCTATCCGAAGATTGCGGATCATCTCTTCAGCTACATCAACCCCAGAGCCATCGAACTGCAGCGAGCCGCCGGCGTAAGGCGACCACTCATCCTCAGTATGACTGCAATCCTGTTCGTCGCCATCCTCGTCGGTTTCTTCCGGCTCCGCATCGCCGTTTTCTTCGAGGTCCGGATCGCCGTCGACCATGTCGAGAAGGTCGATCAACTCCTCGATCTTCGCCTCCAGGCGCCGGCGCGTGGTGATGATGACGCGCTCGTTCATGGGAGCACCTCTTTTCCATCGGTGAAGGCGCGGATGATCTCAGCGCGATCCAATTCGTCCCATTCGAAGATCGATCGGAACATTAGCATGGCATCTGCCTTCAAATGCATGCCAATCATGGAAGCGGGCCGGAAATCGATCAGAGCCTTCCGGCTGGCGACCATCTCTATTTCGATTGGGTCATCGGGGACGGTGTGCTCTACGGCATCCCAGGCCGCCAATGCTTTGCGGTGGCGATCAACAAGATCAGCGAGAGACTTCGCGTCTGCACGCCCGTCGATGGTGTCGATGTTCCTGTACCATACGCCTCGGCCCGTAGAGGCAGGATAAACATGAGCTGCACTCTTCCATGTCGTGTATTCCGACCAATCATCGAGGGCTAGGGCAAGTCTTGTTGAAAGCCGATCAACAGTCTCGACCGGATACTCGATTAGCCGCGTCGTGTCGCTGTTCAGCTGCCCGAAGCCGACTGCGAAGTCGTTGCCGGCCGGCTGAATGAAGGCGAACTCTTGGTCGCCGGTCTCTGCCAGTGCCAAGGACAACTGCTTGCCGAGGTCACGGCACTTCTGCCATGCAACCCCGTACTCGGGGGAGTGGCCGGTATAAGAAGCGGCCGGGATTGCCGCAGCCGCGGCATCAACGTTTGCCGCCATCATGGTCGCGATACTCTTTGCGACATTCAGCTGATCCCGTGATCCGCGGTTTCCGCCGCTCGGCTTCGTGGTGTTGGATTTTGCAGCCATGATCGAACTCCTTAGGTTCGGTTAGGGTCGGGTCGTGCGGGGTGTTCGAGCACCCTGTGCGGCCGATGGAATTTCTTGCGTCCGGGAAGCGCGGGTTGTGTCGGTTGAACTGGCTCCCGGCACAAACGGTTTTGGTGAATAGGGTGAGAGCGCGGTTTCCGTCGCCATGTACGCGTTGCGTTTGGGGACAGACAGGCTCTATGCCAGCTCGAGGGCTTCGAGGTTCTGGCGCCACTGCAACGAGGCACCGGCACCGCCGATGAAACGCGGTGGGCGGGGAGCCGGTACGACCAGAGCAGCGCCGTTGTCGCGCTCGGCACGCTCGAAGGCTGCCTTGAGGGCCGGGTTGGAGAAGAGGCTGGAAAGGCGGACAGGCATAGCTTCGCCGGTGGCCTGAAGAGAAGTCTTAGGCATTGGGAGTTCTCCCGTTTTCGTAGTTTCTATGTGCATATTAACTACCATGATTAATGTGGGCGTCAATAGCTATGTGCATAATTATTGCAAAATATACTCCGCCCAGCTATCGTTGGTGGGATTGCTGAAAAGAGGTAACCGACATGGGAAGACCGCCGGTGTTATCGCACCTGAAAAGAGACAAGCGCCTTGTGGTTATGATGACCGATGATGAACTGTCCGCGTTGGCGTCAGCGGCTCAAGCGGCCGGCGCCGCATCGGTTAGCGACTGGGTCAGGAACATTCTGCTCGAAGCAGCGGGCGGTCCGGGCGTAAGGGTGGGGAAATGAAGGTAACTGGGTTGGCTTTCGCCCTTCTCCTAGTTCCCTGCGCGACATGGGCGAGTACAAAGGAACTCGATGCCGCAGTTACCACCGCCACCCACTATGGCATGGCTCCTATGCCACGCCCGGATCGCCAGGCACTATCAAAGGCCGGCCTTGCCTACTGGAAAAGCTTCGAAAGCCGTATCCCTCGGAACTCACCGGCGGTGACTGAATGGTTGATCAAAGAGCTTTCAACAACTGACAGGGCACGCATAGCCCGAGCCCTATCCACGCCCGAGTACGCCCTCAGAAGCCTATCTGAAACAGCTGAAAACTGCGCCGCACTCTTTGGGCACCTTGTTGAAAATCCGGCCGCCCCCGCTCTTACCGAGCTCTACCTGTGGACCAAGACGCTCGGTTGCTACAAGTCACCCGATGATCTGCTGATTTATTTGAAGCAGGCGGGCCTGTCCAACGGCCAGGATGATGGCGCATTCAGTCTTCAGCATTTCGGTTTATTCCACCAGACGATAACCGGGCATCTCGCGAACGCGATCATCGATGAGGGACAGAAGGCGAAGTAACGGGACGAACCTTTACAGCTGCCGAATATTTTTGAAAGTAGACAACCCATTGGTGATTTGCTTCACTCCTGCAATCGAAGTGGGGACTTCAAATGAACTTTCGATTCTTGCTGGCGCTGCCTTTGTGCGTGATGGTCGCTGGGTGTCAGAATGCCGGTTACATCATGGACACTTACAACAAGGTCGGGAAGCAGACCGTCGTGACGCCTGGGGGTAATTTCTGGGTATTCGACCGCCCGGATCTCGGCAAAATCCTCACGACCCCGACACCGGGCACGATAGCCGGGCCGGCTGTATTCAGCGGTATGACACTGGGACTCGTGAAGCTCGATCCCATTGTCCAGGCTCACCAAGCCGTGGCTCAAATGTGGTTCGCAAAGACTGGACGAATATGCGAAATCAAGACCAGTTCAGAGATTTGGCGGCCTGAGTACGAGCATCTCTATGTCTGCAAGTAGGCGCGGAGGGACGACGCATTGAGCGATGAAAACCCGCGGGTGGATGCGAGCCAAAGGATCCTGGGAGCAATAGAAGATCAGTTCAGGGGCGACACCACGCCGGTCACGCGTGAGCAAGTCGCGGATTTATACAAAATCCTTGTTCACCTTCGAGACATAGTCATGACGCAAGCGGCGGTCATCGCCACTATGCCTCTCACATCGCAACAGGCACGCCACTTCAACGAAGAAGAAATGCCCCTCAACAAGTTCCAACATGCGATCGGTGACGGGTTGATTAAACTGGCAGGCGAACAGCCGGAGAAATCGGATGAGTGACGGCAGCGTGATCAAGAAGGGCGTCGAAGCTTGGCAACGCCAGGCAGACAAGCTCGAACGAGAGACATTGCGTGGCGGCGGAAGTGGTGGCAATGATGGGGGCATGGATGGAAAAATCGAAGCCCTAGAAAAGCGGCTTGAAAAGTTCGAGACCAAGGTCGACGGATTGTCGAAAGATATTGGGGATCTGAAAACCCAAACGGCCGTCTTGTCGGAGCGGGTGTCTCACCTGCCGAGCAAGGAATTTATCTACAAGGGTATTGCTGGTCTCGTCACGCTTTTCGGAGCCCTGCTCATCCTAGCTCCGAAGCTTCAGGCTTTGTTTGGAACAGGACCACTTGCGCCCTGATCCCCATCCTTCCAATTCCTCCTCTCAGAGCATCATAGGAAGCCGTCGCCAGCATGGTCCTTGAACTGATCGGCGCGACGGGTTTCTCTAGATCTCGTGGTCACATTTTTGCCTGGGCGCAGACCTCGAAGATGAGGACTTCGTTCTCCGGAAACCGAATGGCCTTGATCCCATCGGCGTGTTGAACTGTGAGGTTGATGGTTTTCCCATGAATGGGATCGGCGTCGTACGGTACATTTTCAAGATTGTTCTTGCCAGTCAAAATGGTGAGATAGTTTCCACCACCCATGTACGTCGCGAGTGCGATCTGGGCCGTTCTAAAGAGAAGGGGGTAGGTAAAGCTGCTCCCGGGCGAAGCGTGCAAGCCGTTAGGCCCGTTCGTAACCGGATTGGTATTGATTTCGTCAAACCGCACTTCAAGTTCGTCGTTGGGCCTGTGTTGAGACGGAAGGGCGACCACATCGAAGAGCCCTGCCTTCATCTGCCTGCCATATTTGCCTAGCGGCATTCGCGTAAAGTCGGCGCAATCCGGGCGTAGGCCAGGGGCGGCGGCTCCGGGAGTGCACTGCAGGGAAATGTCATCGTTCCAGGTGGCTGCACAGAACTGCGGGCCGCAGATGCAATTGGCCGCAAAAACTCGTTTATCGGATGGACCAGCAGGATATTGGATCTCAACGCCGGGGCTGCAAGTGCAGCTAGGTAGGCCAGCTGGCGTCGAACCCTGCGAAAATGCGGGATGCGAACCCATGAAAGAGAGATAAGCGACGATCACGAACACGCCGACTATACGGAGAATACCCCTCATGCTGCCCGACCCTCAACGCTAAGATTGTTGGCAGGATGCTGACAGAGTTTCGTCCTTGCTGCAATCTATGGTTACTGAGGCAAATCACTCCGTAGATATGAATGAGCAATGATGTCATGATTTCACGCTTTTGAATATCAGCGATTATCTGACTTTCGCCCAAGGAAGCCCAGATGTCGCAAGCGTCCTAAGGGCGCTATCGGGGACTGATATAACAAACGCACACCGGCCTTCGGACATACTTGCGAGCATCTGGGCAAGCCTTTTTCCATTCAGAGCACCTCAGTGACGCGTTTCTAGCGCAGACGGGCCTTCTGCTGCGGCTGGAGTACGATCGGCGCGTCCGGGGCGATCTGCGGCTCCACGCGGAACCCGTTCGGCCGCTCCTCAAGCTGCCGCTGCCGGCGAAGACGATCGGCAATGATAGCAGCGGTTCGAACCTCGTCACGGGAAGCCCCGTAGTGGCGCCGGAAGGCACCGATTTGCAAGTCCGTCAGAAAGCGATGATGGCTGTTGGAAAGGGCTTCTGCGAGAGCGAAGATATCTGCCAAGGGGTCCTCATGACTATTCGGTGTGTTCGCGGTTCATGCTGTCCAAAAAGATGTGCTCAAACTTGAGCGCATCTTCTCCGAGGTCGGACAACATCTTTTCGATGTCGGCAAAAAGAAAGGCCGAACCCCGAAAGGCCGGCCCATCCTTCGCGCCAGTTCATCCGTGGTCGCATCGAGAACATATAACCCAGATCGATGGCTCATTTCAATTCCATCGTTTTCGGTGCTGACTTCCCCAAACGGATGATACCGCCTTCCGGAAGACGCTATTTGATGAGTGCCATCAGATCCCGATGCCGCCTGCCGATATCGGCGATTTCCTTCCGGATCTCGATCATCTCGCAGGTGTAACGGCCATGCTTATAGGCACCGTTCCGCTTACCCTTTGGCGCTCCGGCTCTTGCCCCGTGAAACCGGCAAACCTTCTTGCCGCGCTCCGCCGGCGCCTGGCATTGGGATTTTGTCCGCTTCGATGTGGCTGAGCACCGCGGCGCCAGTTGAAATGGATAAATCACCTTGTTCATGGAATTGCGCACCTCTTCTTTTCCGACCCTCCCCCCCGTGGGTGACATTCCCGACGATCGCCTGGCCGCCCTCGTGGACATGGACGTGCTCGACGACCACCTTCTGATTGCCGCCGTTCCGGTGCTTCCGGAGCGCTTCCATCTGGCTGGTGAAGGTCCGCATGAGTTTGTTGACGACACGCTCCTGCAGGTCGAGCTGCTCCAGGGTGTCCGACGTCACCATGGCCCTCGTGTGCCGCAAGGAGAGAATGTGGACGGCAGCCATCTGAAAGGCGAGCATCGCCTCCAGGTTATCCCGCGGCTTCACCCCTGCGACCATCGCGATAGCGGTGTTCAGCTCTCCGATGTCAGGCTGCTGCGTTTTCGACAGAGCGTTTGTGATCTGCCCGATGAGCCCCTCGAACATAGTCTGGTCGGTGACACCCACCGCCTTCATGACAACGGCCAGGGCAATCTCCTGCCGAGGATGGTGGAAGGCCAGTTTCTCGATGTGAGGCACTATCCAGTATTTCGGAAGCCGCTCGGGGTTGCCGAGAAACTGTTGAGCGGCTTCGAGCTCGTGAGGCTTCGGCTCGTATTCCGGCGCCGGGCCTGCCTTGATGTCTTCGACGCTTTCGCCAGCCGCCAGGCGGGCGACGATGGCCACTGTCTTGGCGAGCTTATCGTCGAGAGAATTCCGTTGGTCGCCACTCATCAGCCGGAGGCCTTCACAACGCACCAGAAGAATCCCTCGAACGGCATATCCTCGTAGTGGCTTTTGAAAGATGACATATCGCTCACCTCACGCTGTCTTGCTCAGCGCGCGCTCGGCGGCCCGGCGTTGCTGCCGGTTTAAGCCGGGAAAGGCTTTAACGGTCTGGCGCTTGACGAATGGAGCGATGCGCTCGCCAAGCTTGTCATCCCATCGGTGGATGGTCTCAACCGTCACGCCCTGCCGCGTTATGATAGTGAAATCCACCTGTCCGCCGACCAGGTGTGCAGGTTGGGCAAATGTTTCGCCCTTGACGCCTGGAACTGCCGCCTCGCGGTAGAATTGCATAATGGGGATTGCGATTTCTCGAATGTACCCTTTCCACGGCTCAAGCGGCGCGCGGCCGCGGATACCCATCTCGACGAGCCCGGCGTCAGAGGTGGCGCACGAGCTGCCGACGCCATCGTGCTCCAGTGCGAGCGGATCGACATCCGACCGGAAGACGAGCCGGCGCGGCCCATATTCTTCCGATATCCCGGCAATTGTTGCCTCGAACTTCGTCATGCGGTCCTTGTCAGCGAACTGAGGAAGGACATCGGCCAAGGCGATCATGGCCGCGTCGAATCCCATACGCTCGATGGCATCGATGATCTTGGCCGCGAAGTAATCGCCAACGCCCTGGTTGCCCCGGGTCGCCACGGCGGCGGGGACGCGCTCGCTCACGGTAACCTTGCGCCGGACGTCGAGCAGGATGTTATCGGCGTCATAGATCGCGCCGTCGGTGATGATGAAAACGGCAGTCGGGGTCTCGATTGAAACGACGGCGCTCATGGTTCATTCCTCGTTTTCGATGTTGAACCCGGCGGCGAATGCCGTCTGGTCGTAGGGATCGCACAGCGGCGCCAAGGCCGCGGTCTTCTGATGAATGAGGTCAAGTTCCTTTTGGTCGACCTCAGTGCCGTTGCGGGCGGCCTCCATGCGAAGTTGCGATGTAAGCTCGTACTGCTTGCGGAGAGCGGCAGCAGCGCCGCCAGTTTTGCCTATGAGGTCGATGTCCATGCGCTGGTCGTCGAGGATCTTGTCGAGGTTGAGCGCGCGGTCTCTCTGCGCTTCAGAAAGCTGCTGCTCGGCACGTGCTAGTTCAATCCGCCCCGCCGCCTCAATGCGCGCGTCACGTAAGGGCCCGGACTCGCCCTGTACGGTTCTTGCTGCCGCTGCCTGCCTGGCTGCCGCTGCTCGCTGCTGCGGTGAACGAGCCTTCAAGCTCGCGACCTCCGCAGAATAATTCAGGTTTAGATCACGGATGCCATTGCGTTCTGCCGCGTCGGAATTAGACATATCGTCCAGCATCTGGCGATATTCGGGCGTGTTAATCATCACGCCGCGTTGTCCTGTTTGTGCCTTGAAGAGTTCCTTATTGAGCTCTCGGACTCGTTCCGTCGTCGTGGTTAGGCTTGCCGTCCACCCGAGAAGAGTGGTCGCATATTCCTGCCACTTCTTAACCGTTGAGTTGTCGTTGGCGATTCTGAATATCTCGTCATTGAGTTCCTTAACGTCGCCGCGACCATCCTTCGCCGCTTCTGCGTATTTCAGGATGGCGTCGCCATATGGGCCGTACTTGCCTTGCGCCTGCCCCTTTAGGTAGGCCTCACTGGGGGCGTTGCCGATGAGGTTGCTGCCGCTACCCATGCGCGAGAAGTCAATGCCGAGCTGCGAGGTCAGGTCGCGCGATTGCAATCGCTGCAGAAGTTCCAGCCTGTTCCGATCCTGCCTTCCTTCGAAGTTGACGGCATCGCTAACCCGCCGCCCGTAGTCTTCGCCCGCGTCCCCTGCCTTCTCGTACAAGTCTTTGATGCGACCCATAGTCGCTTCGTGCTTCTCCAGCACTTCCTGCGCCTTGCTGGCGGAGTTAAACAGGCTGGAGCCAAATTGAACAGCGGCCGCAGCAGCGGCCGTCAAGCCGATAGCAGCAAGCGACACGGGGCTCACGATTGCAGCCACGCCCGCCGCGAGGCCGGAAAGCGCCTGCTTGGCCGATTGCCCCGCAAAAGCCTGCGCGAACTGCGGGCCCTGCTGGAAGCCGATTGTGCCGGCGCTCATATAGGGGGCGGTGGAAAGCGTATCGAAAAGCTGGGCCGCTACGTTGCCGACACCAGCCTGGCCGCCGTTGTTGTTCGCCGGCGACGGGCGGCCGCTTCCTGGGACAGCCGGCGCGGCGCGGAGCTTCTGCAGCTCGACGTTCAGCGCTGCTATCGCGTCTCGCTGCTTCTGGATCTGCGACAATGAGGTCGCGTTCGCTGCATCACTTTTGCGCTGCGCGGCGGTGACGGCATTCAACGACGCCTCGAGCTGCTTGTATGCCGTCGAGGCTTCGATCGCCGAGCGATCGAGATTGCCGTTCGCCTTGGCGGCATTGTTAGCGGCGCTCGCCATGGCAGCGAGGCGCTTGTCGATTGAGACGGTCGTGGCGTCGAGCCGGGCAAGTGATCCTACGATCTTATCGAGGGTGGGGTTCAGGTCAGCAAAGCCCCGGGACATGCGAGTCCCAGCGCCACCGACACGCCCCGCCGCCTGTTCTACCTTCCCTGCGGAGGTGACAAACCGCTCATGGCCGGCCACTGCCTCGGCCAGCGGCGAGCTATCGATTTCGTATCCAAGCCTTGCGACGCTCATAACTACTCCTTCAGCCCCGCGGCGAACTCTTCCAAGTCGTGGCAGAGCATATCGGCAACGTGGAGTGACTTCGGATTATCGGTCCCTTGGCGCACCAATTCGACGATCTCCAACACTAAGCCCTGGGCCTCAGGCTTGGACAAGACGCCTTTGTCGAGTAGCTTCTCGGTCATCGCAATGACGATCGCGTTGCCCAAAGATATGGCGGTTGAGGACGTCGCCAGCAGCATATCGCCTGAGGAATGCATGCCGTAGATGGGTTTGCTCATGTCGACCTCGCGTTTCTTTGAACGAGAGAACACCACCGGCGGGGTATTTTGAATTGGAAGCGTGCGGTAGCGTTTGACCGGCAAGCCACAACACCGACGGGCGGAGACGAGTTTATGAAGATAACAAAGAGCTTCGAAGCCAAGGCAGTAGACGGGCAAATCACAGTGACATCGAAGCCGCTGATACCAACTCGGATTGCAATCGTATCGGCAGTGCTCGAGCTGAACGACGAAACGCCCCAAGACGCTGAAAAAACGTTCACGGTCAGCGTCAACGGCGAGGTTGCTTCAACAGGCACTGGCACGCCAGGGCGGAAATTTTCCTTTAAGCCACCCATCAAACTCGCGTTCGGGCGTCCTACCATCACGTTCGTGTCCGGACCCTTTGCGGCTGGGGAAAGTGTGAAGGGGCAGGTCACACTGAAGATCAAGGTACTGTAGGCGTGAGATGCCCGCCGCCCGCTCACGCGATTTCATATGTCACCTCGAAATAGATACGAGACGTCGCCGACAGGTTGGCCGACTGCACGTTCGCGTCGGCGGTGTTACCCCGCATCGAAAGCTCAATGATCTGCGTATTCGGTGCGACGTAACCAGCGAGGACAGTGTTGGCGGTCAGCGCCAAGCCATTCAGATTGGCGAAGCTCGCAGCTGCGACTGCCCCCGAGTTATTCAGCGACATGAACGGCAGGCCCGTGATGACGATCTGACCAGTCGCGGCAACGGTGATCGCAGAAAGCAAGATCCACCCACGGGCCGTCACCTCGGAACCCTTCCTGATCCACCGCCCCCCGGATGTGAGAGCGTACGTTCCAGGCGTCGTCTTGCCGGCAATGCCGGGCGTCCAAACATCCTTTTCATAGGTGAACCAGGAGACTCCGTCGTAGCTGACCTCGCCCTTACCGGCGGACCGGCGCCGGCGGCGAATGAAGGTGTCCTTGCCGACGTTGTCCTTGTAGACGTCGCGCATCTCGCCGTTCGTAGCTGGCGAGCCAAACTCCGGAATGACGTTGTTGTCGAAGCCGCCGGACCTCAATAGGAGGCCATTGCGCTCCCCGTTGCCAAGCCCGTCATATTCCATCATCTGCCCGAGCTTGGGGATGGCGACGAAATTGTATGGCGGAACATCGCTCCCGGTATCGACGCGGATGTTCGAGAACCACCCCTTGGAGTAGATCCCGAACGAGCCGGTGCAGGTGCTATCGGTCTGGACGATAGCGCGTGTGTTGAGCGTCGTACCGTTCGCCGTGTTATAATCCGTCACATCCTGCTGATATTTCGACCCGGTTTCGCAGTAATCGGCCCAGACGATCACCTTACGGCAGTGGCCGAGCTTCAGCGAGTATTTACCAGCAGCATCAAAGCGACCGCTAAAGGTAAGGTTCTGGCCGCCATTCGAACCGTCGGCCCAGTTGCTGGACATCTTGTAGTCGACATCGACGAGGGCGCCGTGGTCCATGCGGTCGGCAAGCGGCCCGTCGTTGTAGTAGTAGGCGTCGATATCCAGATCGGACACGCCATTCGGCCCGTATGGGTTCTGCCCACCAGGGAACGTGCCTTCACGGCCCTTGACCGTGACGGACTTGACCGCCGACCAGAGGCACTCGCGGTCTTTGATGTCGGTCGGGCCGACGTCGAAGAGGTTCGCGTCGATCTTGCTGTAGTGCGGCAGCGCCAGCAGGGCTGTGTTATATTTGGAGTTGGTGCCGTCGATATAGCGGGCATGCTGGAACCCGATATTGCCCAGGCCCTGCGCACTCACACGGCGGTTGCGGTGGCCGCGGGTGCCAGCGTCGAAAACTGCTGAATGCCAGCCAGCAGCCGAGCCCGAGAGACCAGCGGCATAACCCGGATCACCGGGCGTGCTGGAACGAGGGCCGGTGCGGATCGCGAAATCTTCGAACAGGATAGCCGAGCCGAGGCGAACGAACATGGGGTTGATCGGGTCGTCGGCATCCGTCCTGGACGTCCAAACACGAGACACGCCGGCGCCTTCCGTCCAGAAGATCGTTCCGGCCTTGGGATGAACAACGCCGCCGGTGCTGTCACCGACCTCGCGCCAGAAGTTACCGTCGCCGATCCCCCGGAATGTCATGGTGCGCCAGATGATGACGCTATCAGCGATCGGGATGATACCGGCAGGGAACGTCAGGAGATCGGTTTCGTCGGCGTCGATCGCTTCCTGGATCTTCTCGACAGCGTACTGCCCAAACAGGTCTTTTTCGGTCGCGTACTGACGGATATCGAGACCGTCGAAGAGTTTGGTCGATGCCTCCATCGCGGTGAAATATTTCCGCAGCTCCGGCTTTTCAGGCTCGTATGGGTGGGATACCGGACCATCTGCGAAAAGCTGCTTGGCGGTCATTGGCGGCATCGGAGGCTCCATCTAAGGGATTGCCCACGTCGTCCGACGTTGGCGAGCGCCTTGCCTAAGGGCGGATCGGGCGGCGGACAGAGCCGCATGTCGTGTTGATCGCAGAAGACCACAGAGGGCTAAGGCTTTGAATTGGAAGCGTGCGGTAGCGTTTGCCTCGTACGAGGGCGTTATCGCGAGCCCTTACATCTGGATGACCATCCACCATGCTTCGCACTTCATCAATAAGAAGTACTCCTAACAAATACACGTTTAAGTTATACCTTTCCTGGGACGCGATCAAAATGCAGAGGGGAACGTCATGCCTGTAACGCGGAGAGATCTGGGCGTCGGAGCGGCAATCGCGGGCATATCAGCAGTTGTCGCTTTGCTAACTGCAGTCGTGACTCTTTACAGTCAAATCTCCCAAGTGATTGAAACCTCAGTTATCGACCGATTCCGGCGAGACTTCGCCCCTATAGGCACGGTCGTCTCGTCGGTTTTGACTCCGGAAGACTTCGCGAGCGCTATCGGTGAAAGTGTCGGCTGGCAAATTAACAGACGGACCTGGGTCTTGGCTGACGGGCGCGCGGTCGAGGGGACCAAATACGCGATCGACACAAAAGGAAAATCTGTTCCCGATTTGCGAGGGATATTCCTTAGAGGCATTGACCCCTCCAGCGGACGTGTTGCCGGTTCGATAGAAGATTCTGCTACAGCTCTGCCTCGCAGTTCGCCATTTTCCGGAGTGACCGATGCTGGTGGGGAGCATACCCATCCACTGGGGGCAGCTCGAAGTACTGTGGACCGATACAATGCCGGGGGTACTAATTACTGGACGATTTCAGCGAGAGATACCGGTCCTGCTGGAAGCCACTTTCACAATGTCAGTATCTCAGCGGGTGGTGATCCGGAAACCCGCCCGAAAAACGTTGGCATATACTACTACATAAAGATCAACTAGCCCATTCGTCCGGTCGCACCGTAAGCTAAGAAAAACCTCTCGGTCCCCTCACTCCCCCTTCCAGGCGTTCGTTTGCCGGTGGATCATTTCCTCGCGAGCCCGCTCATGGTCGGCGAGCTGGGACATCGGCCGGCCGTCGCGGGCAAACTGAGGAGCAGCCGGCGTCCGATTGTCATTCACTGGCGCCCGGTATGCTCCGGACATCTGCTCGATCATGTGGTCCCGGTACGCTTCCGCCTTGGCCTCATCGGCGGTCATCTCCCGCGGCTCAACGATCGCGCCGTCATAGAGCGCTTGCAGCTCGTTCGCCGGCATGCCGCCGTTCCAGAAGGAACGAAACTCGTCATAGATCGGCAAATCTTTGGCCTTGGAAAGCGGCATCCCGCGGACGCTGTCACGCATGCTCAGCTTCTCGGCGTCGGTCATCATGTGAAGTTCCTTTCTTGGGGCTGAGGCGTTTGCGTCACCATCTCTCAGAAACACCGAGACGCGCACCGTGGCCCCGTCGGCCAGCACCCCGTCCTTGAACGCGCCGCAGATGCAGCTCTTGTGTCCGTGGTTATAGCAATCGCAGATGATCATTGCAGTTCCTCTCGAATTGGTGCGGCGAGGAGGTGAAGATGATAGCCCTCCTCGCCGCGCTGCCCGACGGTTACCAAGCACCAGGCATTCGTTGCGGCCACAGGTAGCCGATATTCGACCCGTCGCGCCTGAATTTGGGCAACCGAACGGTTTCGAGGAGCTTCGGCAAAGTGTCATCGACATTGACCAGCCATCGGTCGCCGGCTTGCCTTGCGATCGCCTCGGCTGTCTCTTGCGGGCTAACCTGGTCGTTACTCGCTTTCAGACGAATGAGGAGATTGGTGATTTTTACGGATAGCTCTTCGTACTCGATGAGATCTTTGGCCACCTGGTCCCGAGCCTCGATCGCCGCGGCCCGAGCAGCATCACGAATGGCTTTCTGCTCGCGCTGAACGGCCTGGGTCTTCAGCTCCGTCAGCTTGGCAGTTGCGCGTTCCAGGCGGCGCCGGCGAAAGTCGGCATCCTCCATATCCTTGCGGGCCTGAGCGACCGCTTCGGCGCGGGTGGCGGGATCCAGCGCGGTTTCCCGAGCTTTCTCGCTGGCGGTCTGCGCATCTCGATCTGCCTGCGCCACTTCCGCCAGGAGGTCGGAAAGCTGCTTCGAGGAAAGCTCGGCGCCGAAGGCATCGGCAATGCGGGTCTCAAGGTCAGGCTTCACGGCTGGTAACTTCCTGTCTCGTGTTGTCGTTGAGGTCGAGGAGATCACCCGGCTCGAAGACGCCCGAAAACTGGCTACCGGAGGCACGAAGCTTCTCGGCGGCTGCGGTCAGCACAAATTCGTTTACGGACACGCCGGCACGGCTGGCGGCTGCAAAGAGCGCGGCGCGAAAGCCCGACGTCACCCGGCCACCGTTCAACATCACGTTGACGATCGGGTCTTTCTGCTGGCGCGGTCTGGAAGCGATGTTGGTCATTTCCGCTATCTCCTGATCTCCATTTCGAGGAGCAGAAGAACACGGTTTACCGCCCCTGAGGATTGGCAGCGTCCGGTAGCGTATTACTTCTAGCCGTCCGCGTTAATGAGTTCAGAACTGGCTTTTGCTAGTCCCATTTCCATCAGAGACTTACATCTAGGGGACGCTAATGAGTTTTTTCGGACTTGGATGGAATTGGGCACTGACGTGGGGGAGCTTTCTCCTATCGGTCTTGTCTGCGGGTTGTTGGGCGTATTCCGCCTATATTCCCTTGGACGCCAAACCAATGATGGAACGAAAGCTGAATGATGATCTTGCCGACATCGTCGGTCCACTTCGTCGCCAAAGCGTCTGGAACGGTTGGGGAGCTGCGCTGGCTGCGGTCGCGGTGTTTCTCCAGGCTCTGAAGCAGTTCGTTTACGGTTAATCACGGCAGGCCTAAGTGCTCAAACACCCGCCTAACGCGCGGATGGTTTCGCTTTCCCTCTCGGAGGAGCTCGAGCGCGGCGACATCTCCATGCCTGACCATCTCAAGCGCCGGCGCGGAAATCTCCAGAGGAGCGCCTGGGCATGGCTGCACACCGATACCGAACTCCTTGCACCAGTTGCGGATCGTCTTCTCGCTCCGCCCGGTGACGTGGACGGCCGTTTTGAGGTTGATAATCTCATCCTTGCGCATGAGGATCGGCGCCAGGCCGAGGCCTTCGCATGCGAGGAGCTCGCTGTGGGTGAAGAGCGCGGCGTTCATGCCACGTCCCTCTCATGCTGAAACTGCAACGGCGTGATCACTTTTCCGTCGAGGCTCGGCGGCATAGACCCGGCAGCCATTACCTGCCGGACGAATGCCACTGCTCTCGCTTCGAACTTCTGACGAGCATCAACAACATTTGCGGGCTTGCTATCCGCCCAAACAAAAAGATCCAGCTGTTTCACGCGGCATCCTCCCTAGTGTTCGCAGGCAGAATGATATTCTTGGCCATCTTCAGGGTGAGAACTCCCCTGCCGAGCATGCGAGCCAGAATAGTCCGCACCGGCTCGCCGACGTCTTGGCCATCACAGATGGCGTCGATCATGATGTCTGCTTCGTGGCTATCCTTGGGTATTGGTAGTGGTAGGTTTGCCTCGTCGCCAGAATGGGCAAGCGAATAAGTGGACAGGGAACGAGATATCTCGGTCTCTCGCGTATACGTACCCTCTCGACCCTCAGAGCAAGAATCTGAAGGTGTTCTATTAAGGTAGTTATCAGGTAGGTGTTTGGGTAGCACGCCTGCAACCTCGTAGGATTGCACCGCTGCAACCTCATGAGGAAGCACCGCTGCAACTTCGCGAGGTTGCTCTTGTGCAACTTCGAGACGGTTTCTACGGCGCTCCTTAGCTGCCTCGCGAGCACGGTCTTCGCGGTCCATCTTGCCATCAATCACTAGGTTCATGCGGTCGGTGACAAAACTGTAGTGGTAGGTGGCCGTACGGCTTTCACGCAGTCTCACAAGCCACAGACAGCCGCTATTTGGATCGCACATCCTGTCGAGGCTACGCCGCACTGTATCGCGATGGCAGCCTAGCTGCGCAGCGAGCCGCTCCAAAGATGGGTTCGCGTCTCGTGTCCTGGCGTTGATGTGCTGCATGAGCCGAAATGCAACGCGGGTGTCGATGTCCTGGAGGGCGGTATCGCAGGTGATTGCGTCGATCACATCGAGCTTCCAAGATGTAAAGCTCTGCACCTCTTTCTCGGAAAGCTCCGCCGCCATCAGCTCATAGCCTTCCGCAGCATCCGGAAGCGCTGCGCCATCGCGCAAGCTTCAGACGCCTCCAGGGCGGAGAGGTCGAATCGGCGGCGCAACTCGGGGATGATCGGCTGAGGCGGCGATTGTTCGTCTGCAAGCCATTGGGCGGCCTGCTCGACAGCGGCGGAGTGCTGGTGCTCGGGAGGGCTGAGGTCGTTCATGCCGCCCTCCCGAACGTCGTCTGCAAACCGAGCTTTGCCGCGAGCGGAACCACCGGTACTACGATTTTCCCACCTACCTTGATGGTATCAAAGTCACCGCGTTCCGCAGCGGCATAAGCCGCATTTCGCCCAATTCCAAAAAACAGTCGACCCGCATCTACGACGGGAATGGTCGGACGGGACAAAGCTTCTTCTAACGTCACAATCAGCTCTCCTATGAGGTTACGCAACCTACGTAGGAATTTTTAACACGAACCGACCCGCTTGCAACTGATTTCTGCGTAAGTTACATAGGTTCATACAAACGGGGATTCTAAGATGCCGGACGAGAGCGAAAAGGACGAACAGAAGACGGAACGTTTCAATATGTTCATGTCACCGTCGGAAATGAAAGCGATCGACGACTGGGCGTGGCATAACAAAATCCGGTCTAAGTCGGAAGCTGTCAGGCGCCTATGCCAAATCGGCTTGCTGGTCGGCGGAGAGCTTGATGGTCTCAGTGACATCACGATCAAGATGTCCGACGCCTTGCGTGACCTGGATGATGAGACTTTTTCGTTTTGGGGTTTGATTGCCGACCCGGCGAATAAAGGGGACAAACTTAACCGCGAAGCTGTCCTATCCCTGCTCCAAGGGATCCTCGATCGTATCGAAAAAATCGAGGCGGCAGCTTCCGATATATCTAGCGCTCTGGTGGGCTTGTACTCCGGTGCGATCGGCATCGCTACCCACGATAGCGACGAGGGGCAGAGACTTGCCAGTGCCGCGCTTGGCACTGCAAACGAGACGATGGCAAAGATGCGTGAGCTAAGGGTGCAACGTCGGGCAACAATGTCTGTTCTCAGTGATATTTCGTATAAAGGCCCTAAGACGTCAGAAGTCCGGCCCGACGGAGAGCCTGAGTTATGAAGGGCCACATCACAGAACGCTCTCCCAGCAAATGGGCCATCGTCCTCGACGTGCCCGACCCAGAAACCGGCAAGCGCCGCCGCAAGTGGCATACCTTCCACGGAACGAAGCGCCAGGCCGAGACCGAGTGCGCTCGCCTGATCGCCGAATTGGACGGTGGAAGCTACATCGAGCCGGCCAAAACGACGGTGCGGGAATTCTTCGTCGAATGGCTGAAGCACGAGAAGGCGAACGTATCGCCGAAGACGCACCAACGTTACGAAGAGCTGCTCCTGAAGAACGTGGCCCCGATACTTGGCTCCATCACGCTCAACAAGCTCACCGCGGCGAAGATCGATGGGGCCTGGGGCAAGTTGCTCGAGAGCGGTCGTAGGGATGGAAAGGGGGGATTATCTCCCCGCACAGTCGGACACTGCCGCCGCGTCATGCTGACTGCTATGGAGCAGGCCGTGACGTGGGATCTGATGAAAAGGAACCCCGTAGCCGTCACTCGGCCGCCAAAGGTCGAGCGTTCCAAGATGGAGGCTTTCGACGCCCCGCAAACGTCCGTCATGCTCGACGACCTACGATCGAGCCGGGTATTCATCCCTGCTCTGCTGGCGGCGCTCTGTGGTCTCAGGAGGGGTGAGATCCTTGCTCTCCGTTGGCGGAACATTGATTTCGCGAACGCCGCTGTAGCGGTCAGGGAGAGCGCCGAACAGGTAGGGACGGAAGTCCGGTACAAAGAGACCAAGTCGGGTAAGGCCCGCACTGTGGCGCTCTCTTCGACCGTCCTTGAGGAACTGAAGCGCCACCGGCTCGCCCAGGCGGAGGAACAGCTTAAGATCGGGATTCGGCCCGGTGATGATTCTTTCGTGGTGGCTCAGGCCGACGGCCGCCCGCTGAAGCCGGTTTCGCTCACGCACGAGTGGACTAGGTTGCTCGCGAAGACGTCCCTGCCCCGCATCCGCTTCCACGATCTGAGGCACTCGCACGCCACGCAGCTCTTGGCCGCCGGCGTCCATCCGAAGATCGCAAGCGAGCGCCTCGGGCATTCGACGATCGGGATCACGCTCGACCTGTACTCGCACGTCATGCCCGGGATGCAAGCGAATGCTGCGGAGCAAGTTGACGCTGCGATCAAAGCTGCTAAAAAGCCAGCCATCGAGTGATTGGGTAGCAAATCGGTAGCAAGTGCCGTTTTCGAGAATTCAACAGAAAGTGGATTTCTCAACCTTTTCAATCGGATGGAAGAGTGTCCGAGTGGTTTAAGGAACCGGTCTTGAAAACCGGCGTGCGGGAGACCGTACCGTGGGTTCGAATCCCACCTCTTCCGCCAATCAGCCGATTACCGCGTCGCTGTCTGGCTGAGCCTGACACTGACTGAGACACTCTTGAGCTCTCGCCATATCGCCGAGGTTCGCGTGGAAACGGTAAGAGCCGGCATTCGGCTCGAAGCCGCCGCAGATTTCGCTTCCGTTGCCCGCTTAGACGGCTGCTTCACAAGCGAAAGTGGCTGCCCGGCCCTTGATGCATCTCAAAGTGATCGCGCCGACGAATACGTCATAACGTTGGGCCGGTGCCTAAGCCTTCCAATACTGCGCCTCAAACGGCTCGTCCAACGCCGGGTTGGTAATATTCCCCGCGTAATTCGCCATCACCGAGACCGCAAGCCCGGCGATCACTTCCAGTACTTGATCCTGCCCGAAGCCCACGCCGGTGAACGCGGAAATGTCCTGTTCGCCCACATGGCCACGCTTGTCGATCAACACGCGCGTGAAGCTGGAGAGCGCGGCGTATTTGGCATCTTTCGGCAACCGCCTTTCGCGAATTGCGCCAACATCGTCGGCGTCGACCCCTTCCTTCAGTGCCATCGTCGAATGGAAGGCGACGGCCCATGCGCAGGTGTTGGCAACGGCGTTGGTCAACAGCAGCACCTGCTTCTGCGGACCGTTGAAACTACCGCCGTGGAAATTGCCGAAGGCACCGACGAAGCCGTTGATCAGTGTCGGTGACTCCGCCATCGTCGCGGCCAAGTTGGGAATGAGGCCGACCGCCTGCTTTAATCCTTGCAAGGCGAGCGTGGATTTTTCGGGGGCAGATTCGAGGGTGTGGACGCGATATTGGTGCATGGTGAAATCCTATGAGGGGATGAGCACGCGGCAGATGCTGCGCTGGCTGTACTGTTGGCCGGCACGGGCTGAGCCTCAATTCCCTGTCAGGTAAGTTGGTCGCGGAAACGATTGGAAAAGGTACTCTTGTCGCGCGTCTGAATTGCCGCTTACCTGACAGGGAATTGACCCCGTCCATGGAAGAGATATGTCGCACATCATGTTCGCTCCACTTTCCTCTGCGTCGGTCGCGGCAGGCGCGCAGATTGGCTCGCTGCTGCAGTACTGGCGCAAGACACGCAGCCTCAGCCAGCTGGCGCTGGCGCATGAGGCCGGGGTGTCGCCACGCCACATCTGCTTTCTTGAGACCGGTCGCGCGAAGCCGAGCCGCGAAATGGTGCTGCTGCTTTCCAACGTGCTCGATATTCCTTTGCGCGAGCGCAACGTACTGCTCCTCGCCGCCGGCTTTGCGCCTGTGTATGCCGAGACCGCGCTCGAAGCGCCGGAACTCGGCGCGGTGCAGACGGCGTTACGCGCAATCCTGCGCCAGCAGGAGCCGTTTCCGGCGGTGGTCATGAACCGGCACTGGGACATCCTTCACACCAACGAGGCCGCCCAGCGCTTCTTTGGCCTGCTGCTTGGCGAGCCCGCGTCCGCCGGGCCGGCCAACGTGGTGCGGATGATGTTCAATTCGAACGGCCTGCGTCCGTTTGTCAGCAACTGGGAGACGGTGGCCGGGGCGCTGATTCAGCGTGTGCATCGCGAGGCCGTTAGTGGTGTGACCGACCCGGCGACCGCTCGGTTGCTGGAAGAAGTGCTGGCTTACGCGGACGTACCAAAGCACCTGCGCCGGCCGAATCCGAACACGCCATCGATGCCGGTGATACCGGTATGCTTTCGCAAGGATGAGCACATTTTCAACTTTTTCTCGACCGTTACCACACTGGGCACGCCGCAGGATGTGACGCTACAGGAGCTGCGCATCGAGTGCTTCTTCCCCGCAGATGCCGCGACAGAGGCGCGGGCTTTGCGTGAACTCGCTCCAAGGCCTCGAAGCGCTCCGGTGGATGAGGATCATTCGATCTCAGAAGGTTCGACTTCCACCTCTTTGCGGACGTCTTCCACCACCTGAGAGGAATTTGGAGGGCTATGGTGCGCAGGCATAGTTCTCATCACTATCCCGCACGGCCCGCCATGCTTGCCGTTGGCAAAGGCGGTTTCCGTCAATCCGATCGCCGATCGTCGTTAACGAGGCGGGCCATTTGCCTTTCGCGAGGGAAAGATACCGAGCCCGACCTCGTCAACCCTTAGCAAAACCTCTCAGCGTCTCGCCGGAAAGCCGGTAGCGGATCCACTCGGTCATCGGTTCGGCGCCGATCGCTTCGTAGACCCGGATCGCCGGCTCGTTCCAGTCGAGCACGCTCCATTCGAAACGGCCGCAGCCGTTCTCGACGGCGATCTGCGCGAGCCGTTGCAGCATCGCCTTGCCGGCGCCGAACCCGCGCGCCTTCGGCGTCACATACAGGTCTTCGAGATAAAGCCCGTTCTTCGCCTGCCAGGTCGAATAGCTGAAGAACCAGATGGCCATGCCGACGGGGACGCCGTCCTGCTCGCAGACCAGTGCCCGGGTTACCGACGTCTCGCCGAAAATGGAGCTCTCGATCGTCTCGACGGTCGCCGCAACCTCGTGCTCGGCCTTTTCGTAGATCGCCAGTTCGCGGATGAAACCGAGCAGCGTCGCCGCATCCTGGCGGACGGCCTCACGTATGGTCAACACCATCGAAAACCCTTTGAATTGAATGGGCTGAAGCTATGTCTTGAGGCGAGCTTCAGTGTCAAGGGATGTGCCTCGGCGCTCACTCGGCGGCCGTCTTGATCTCGATGACTTCGACCTCGTAGGAATAGCCGTCAAGCATGCCATAGGCCTGCTCGATGTTGCCGATCTCGGTCTCGGCCTTGCCGATCGCGTCGTTGATGGCCTCGCAGCGGGACCGCAACATGCGCCCCAGCACATCCGCATTCGGCTTGCGGCCGATGCGATCGATATGGTTGCGGATGCGGGCGCGGTGCCGCTCCATTTCGAGGATGTGGAAACGGGCATTGACGATCTTGTCAGTAAGCTTGCGCCTTATGGCGGCGACGGGATCGAAGCTTCCCGGCTCGCGCTCGTCGAGAATGATCTCGTTGACCAGCGTTTCGAGAATCACCAGCCCCTGCAGGTCCTTCGTGTCGGCGAGCTCAGGGTCGTAACCCGTGTCGTCGTAGACTTTTCGGCGTACCGGATCGGAGAGCAGTTCATAGGACACGGTCAGTTTTCCGAATGCATCGACGTCGCCGCCGGCATCCGGATGAACCGTTTTCGCGCGTTTGCGATAGGCAGACTTGATGGCTACGCCATCCGCCTCGCGCGAAACACCAAGCATCTCATAAGGGTCGATCACAGTGTCACCTGTTTTCGGCAAATCCGGTTTCATTGTCTAACGGCTAAGGCCAGCGGTCTCAACCCCTCACCGACTCTTGTGGCCAATTATGGGCAGGGTCATGCCCCTGCCTGTCTTTCCCACAGACTAGTTCTCTTGATCTATCCGCCTTGGCCCAGCGATGCCGCGCGGCCAGGTCAGGCGTCTGCCTTCGGCGACCGGTGCCATCAGGAAGCTGACCAGCACGCAGGGCAGAAGCACGAGGAAAGTCGCGACCAGGCTTATATGTTCGGCGATGAAGCCAAGCAGCGGAGGGACGCCAATCGTCGACAGCATCAGCGTCAGGGACAGCGCCGCAAGGTTTTCCGACGGCTTGCCCTTGCCGAGTGCGATCGTCGTCGAGACCGCCAGCGGAAAAGCAAGCGCCACGCCACAGCCGATCAGGAAAAGTGCCGCACCCGCAAGCGTCAGGTCCGGCGTCGCCACCAGAAGCGTGACCCCGGCTGCGACCGAAACGGCCGAGGCACGCACCAGAACCCTCGGGCCAAAACTATCTCGCAGCATGTCGCCGCAGAGCCGCGTCAACCCCATGCCGATGGTGAAGGCGGCGTAGAGTACGCCGGCAATCGCCGGATCGGCATTCAAGTGTTCGCGCAGGAAAAAGATGCCCCAGTCGTAAATCGCGCCCTCGACGATACAGAGACCGAAAACCATCACGCAGATCAGCAGGATCTTCCTGTCGGGAAGCACGTAGGCCGAACCCTTGCGGTCGCGCGGCGTCTCCGGTGCCGGGTCTTTCGGTGTAACCCAGAAGACAAATAAACAGGCGGCGATGACGAAACCGGTGGCGAGCGTCTGCTGGACGAAGGGCGTCACCGCCTTTTCGGCGAGGAAGCCGGAACACAAGGATCCGACCAGCAGGCCGATCGACCAGAAACCATGGCTGCGCGACAGCACCTTCCGGCCGGTGCGCTGCTCGATGCCGGCGGAAATCATGTTGGCGGCAACATCGAAAATCGTGCGGAAAAAGCCGAACAAAAAGAAACAGATCACAAAGCCCGCGACCGGCAGGACAGTGAGCGCCGGGCTGAGCAGGGCGCAGATCGGCAAGGTCACGAGCGCCGTCAGCCGCGGGGAGAAACGGTCGTTGATGCGACCGGCAAGCGGCAGGGCGAGAAATGTGCCGAGAGGAGCACTCAGCAGGGCCAGACCGAGCGCGGCCTTGTCGATCCCCATCGAGGCCTGAATGGCCGGCAGCCGGGTGAACAGCGAAATGAACAGGATCGCATTGCTGAAATAGAGCAGAGCGGGCGGTAAAAGGCTTTTCATCGAAATTGCATGTCCGGGCGAATCGAACTCCCCGCCGGATTCGTGACAGCGTCTTTACCCATCGACAAGCGACGATACCGGGACCCTGCCCTGCGCCACCAGCGGGCGGAATATCACGAAAATGTGCAGATAACGGCTGCTTCTGCCTCAAGGCGTCATCATTCTGTAATCATTCGGATTCGCCTGCCTTGAAGAAAGGCGTTGCACGAAAAATTTGCAGGCGCCATCTTCTCCTTCCGCCGAAAGGCGCTAGCCTTCTGGTGCTCGCCCCTGGAGAAAGCCCGATGCTCGTTCGATTTGTTGCTGTCGTCCTGTGTTTCGCTCTCTGTTCCCTTACCGCCGCCAGGGCCGAAGATCCGGTCGCGGATGCCCAGGCGGTGATTTCCAGCCAGATCGCCGCACTTCGGCTCGACGATGCGGAAAAGGCCTATTCTCTCGCCTCCCCCGGCATTCGCAGCCTCTATCCCAACAAGGATCAATTCCTGGCGATGGTGAGAAAGGCCTACGAGCCGGTCTATCATGCCGGCAACTATGCTTTTGGCCGCTCCAAGATGATCGGCGGTGGCGAAGTGGTGCTGCAGGAAGTGATGATCAGCGCCAAGGAGGGCAAGGACTGGACGGCCATCTACGAGATGCGGCTGATGGACGACGGGTCCTATAAGGTCAACGGCGTGCGGATGATCCGCAACACCGCCAGCCAGGGCATCTGACAGCCTCGCGTCAGACGGGATCGATGTCGCCCTTCGCCCACATTTCCTGGGTTTCCGCGTAGAAATCTGCAAAGCGGCCTTCGGCGATCGACTGGCGGATGCCCTTCATCAGGTCCTGATAGTAGTTCAGGTTGTTCCAGGAGAGCAGCATGCCGCCGAGCGCTTCGTCGGCGCGCACGAGATGGTGCAGGTAGGCGCGGGAATAGTCGCGCGCGGCCGGGCAGTTCGATTCCTCGTCCAGCGGCCGCATATCCTCCGCATGGCGGGCATTGCGGATGTTGACCTTGCCGCGGCGGGTGAAGGCGAGCCCATGGCGGCCCGAACGGGTCGGCATGACGCAGTCGAACATGTCGATGCCGCGCGCCACGGATTTCAGCATGTCGTCCGGCGTGCCGACGCCCATCAGGTAACGCGGCTTTTCGAACGGCAGGACAGGCAACGTCGTCTCCAGCATCTTCAGCATGATGTCCTGCGGTTCGCCGACGGCAAGGCCGCCGACCGCATAACCCTTCAGGTCGAGCTGTTTCAGGCCTTCGGCCGAGCGGATGCGCAGGTCCGGCTGGTCGCCGCCCTGGACGATCCCGAACATCGCCTTGCCCGGCTGATCGCCAAAGGCGACGCGGCAGCGCTCGGCCCAGCGCAGTGACAGTTCCATCGCCCGCTCGATCTCCTTCGGCTCGGCCGGCAGAGCCACGCATTCGTCGAGCTGCATCTGGATGTCGGAGCCAAGCAGTCCCTGGATCTCGATCGAGCGCTCCGGCGACATGTGATGCAGGCTGCCGTCGACATGGCTCTTGAAGGTGACGCCCTTTTCGTCGAGCTTTCTCAGGCCCGAGAGCGACATGACCTGGAAGCCGCCGCTATCCGTCAGGATCGGATGTTTCCAGCGGATCAGTTCATGCAGGCCACCCAGCCGCGCGACGCGCTCCGCACCCGGCCTCAGCATCAGGTGATAGGTATTGCCGAGAATGATATCGGCGCCGGTATCGCGTACCTGGTCGAGATACATGGCCTTGACGGTGCCGACCGTGCCGACCGGCATGAAGGCCGGGGTGCGGATCGTGCCCCGCGGCATGGTGATCTCGCCAAGCCTGGCGCCGCCATCGGTGGCCTTGAGATTGAACTGGAAAGTCTCGGTCATCGGTCGTCCCGGAAAAGCAGGCTGGAATCGCCATAGGAATAGAAGCGGTAGCCGGTTTCGATCGCGTGGGCGTAAGCCGACCGCATCGTTTCCAGCCCGCAGAAGGCCGAGACGAGCATGAACAGCGTCGATCTCGGCAGATGGAAATTGGTCATCAGCATGTCGACCGCCTTGAAGCGGTAACCGGGAGTAATGAAAATGCCCGTCGCGCCGCTCCAGGGCTTTATCGTGCCGTCATCGGCTGCGGCGCTTTCGATCAGCCTCAGCGACGTGGTGCCAACGCAGACGATACGGCCGCCGGCGCGTCTCACGGCATTCAGCCGTGCGGCGATCTCGGCGCTCACATAGCCGATCTCCTGATGCATCTTGTGTTCGGCCGTGTCGTCGGCCTTGACCGGCAGGAAGGTGCCGGCCCCGACATGCAGCGTCACGAAATGCCGCTCGATGCCGGCCGCGTCGAGGGCCGAGAACAGGTCCGGCGTGAAATGCAGGCCGGCGGTCGGGGCCGCGACGGCACCCTCCTCGCGGGCGTAGATGGTCTGATAGTCCTTTTGGTCCTGCGCATCTTCCGGGCGCTTGGCCGCGATATAGGGCGGCAGCGGAATGTGCCCGACCGACATGATCGCCTCGTCGAGCACCGGACCCGAAAGATCGAAGCGAAGGGTGACTTCTCCGCCCTCGCCCTTGTCTTCCACGGTTGCCGCAAGCGAACCGATCAGGCAGGCATTGCCACCATGGCCGAATTCGATCCGGTCGCCGATCTTGATGCGTTTTCCCGGCTTGGCGAAGGCCTTCCAGCGATCGGGGGCGACGCGCATGTGCAGCGTCGCGGAAACCTGCTGGCCGCCAGCTCCTTCGCGGTGGCGGATGCCTTCGAGCTGCGCCGGTATGACCTTGGTGTCGTTGAAGACCAGTGCGTCGCCCGGTCTCAGAAAACCCGGCAGATCCGACACGCGGTGATCGGCAAGCACCGGCTCGCCTTCCGGCCTGACGACGAGCAGCCGGGCGCTGTCGCGCGGGCTTGCGGGCCTCAGCGCGATGTTTTCTTCTGGCAGATCGAAGTCGAAGAGGTCGACGCGCATGGACTTTCCAGAAATAAGAAACCCGCCCCGCCGACAGACGGAGCGGGTTATTCGTTTAAGTGAGATCAAACGTCGGCGGCGACGCGGACAGACACGATCGAGTCCGGATCCTTGACCGGCTCGCCCTTCTTGATCTGGTCGATGAAGTCCATGCCTTCGATGACCTGGCCCCAGACGGTGTACTGCTTGTTCAGCCACGGGGCGTCGGTGAAGCAGATGAAGAACTGCGAATTGGCGGAGTTCGGGCTCTGCGAGCGGGCCATGGAGCAGGTGCCGCGCACGTGCGGAACGGCGGAGAATTCAGCCTTCAGATCCGGCTTCTCGGATCCACCCATGCCGGCGCGGGCCGGGTTGAAGTCCGCACCACCCTGCTTGCCGAACTTCACGTCGCCGGTCTGGGCCATGAAATCGGGAATGACGCGGTGGAAAACGACGCCATCATAGGCATTCTCGCGAGCGAGTTCCTTGATGCGGGCGACGTGGCCCGGCGCCAGGTCGGGCAGAAGCGAGATGACGACCTTGCCCTTGGTGGTTTCCATGATGAGGGTGTTTTCCGGATCCTTGATCTCGGCCATATGCTTTCTCCTTGGTACGGCGCCCGATTGTCGTCAGCGACGGGGCGCCCTTCGTTTAATTCCTGCGGCTTACTTCTTGCCGACGGTGACTTTGATCATCTTGTCGGGATCGGTGACTTCGCCATTGCCACCCTGGCCGCGCTTGATCTTGTCGACGAGTTCCATGCCCGACACGACCTTGCCGACGACGGTGTACTGGCCGTCCAGGCTCGGATATTTGGTGAACATGATGAAGAATTGCGAGTTGGCGGAATTCGGGTCCTGCGACCGCGCCATGCCGACGACGCCGCGTTCAAACGGTACCTTCGAAAATTCGGCCGGAATATTCGGCATTTCCGATCCGCCCATGCCGGCGCGAGCCGGGTTGAAGCTCTTGCCCCCCTGCTTGCCGAATTGGACGTCACCGGTCTGGGCCATGAAGCCGTTGATGACGCGGTGGAAAACGACATTGTCGTATTCACCCTTGGCGGCGAGCGCCTTGATCTGCGCCACATGTTTCGGCGCGACTTCCGGCATCAGCTGGATCACCACCGGACCGTCCTTCAACTGGATGGTCAGGAAATCATCCGGTGCGGCAAGCGCCGGCAGGACCATCGATGCAAGGGCGAAAACGCCAGCGACGGCAAGACGAAGCAGTTTCATGGAAAGAACTCCGGGTTTCGGAAACGATCAGCGTTTCAGCTTGTTGTTCAGGGCCTTGAGGACCGCGGCAGGCACGAAGGCGCTGACGTCGCCGCCCATCGCCGCGATCTGCCGGACCAATGTGGCCGTAATGGGCCGCGAGGCGGTGCCCGCCGGCAGGAAAACGGTCTGGATATCCGGCGCCATCTGGCGGTTCATGCCGGCCATCTGCATTTCATAGTCGAGATCGGTGCCGTCGCGCAGGCCGCGGATCAGAAGGCCGGCGCCATTGGCGCGGGCGGCATCGACCACCAGCTTGTCGAAGGAAACGACCGAAACATGGCCGGCCCTGCCCGGCAGCGCCTCACTGAGCGAGGCGCTGATGAGTTCTGCCCGCTCCTCGAAGGTGAACATCGGCACCTTACCCGGATGAATGCCGATCGCGACGATCACCTTGTCCGCCACATTGAGCGCCTGGACGAGTACGTCCAGGTGGCCATGCGTCATCGGGTCGAAAGAACCGGGATAGAAAGCAGTGGTCATGCCGAAGTCCGGGCCTGTTTCAGCGAAATTTCACGCGCCTTTTGTCACGGAAGCCGCTTTACCGCAAGCATCTCCAATTCTGAACGAAATATGAATGGCCCGTTCAAGGGCGTTTCAGCGGCACCGTGGTCTTATGACGATCGTGGCGGGCGAAAGACCCGTCCGTATCTCGGGAGAAACGACCGGAAATGCTGGCTTTGATGGTGATGGGAGCCGTGATTATCGCTTTTGCACTGGAGGCCTTCGTTGTTGCCTTCGGACCGGAAGAAGCCTGAAAGACTTCGAATTCTGAACGCCAGATGAACAGAGCATTCAAGGACGCTTCAGAGCGACAAGGTTAAGTATCTCTCAAAATGCGGTGGAACCTGTTTGCGCGATGCGCGTTCAGGCTAACAAGAAGGACAGATGGCGATGATCGCGAGAAGGAAAACGGTCATGCTGGACAAGATCACCATGATCAACCTGGTCTGGACGGCCATGATTGCGGTGATGCTGACGGCAACAGTAACCCTTTATCAAGATAAATCCCAATTGGCAGATCTGAATTATCCGCAGGTAACCGGTCGTTATAGCGATCTCTCTTATTACTGAGGCGGATACACGGACGAGAAAGGAATCCCATGTTCGTGACGTTGACAGTACTTGCAGGTTTGATCAGCATCATGTTCGTGGCTTCCGTGGCCTCAACGATTTCCGAGCTCCGGCGCGAACGCGCGGACATGAAGGATTTCAGTGATTTCGCGCGCCGCCACAGCGCATTCTGACGATTTGACGGTAGCGAACCGCGTTCACGCAGACTTCCCGTCGCAAGCGGTTCACACAAAAGCCGGAGGATTTTCATCCTCCGGCTTTTTATTTTGCCCAGCTTTGATGGGAGTGCGGCCTATTCGGCCGCACCCTCATCCGTCGGGCCGGCTTCCGGCGCGGCGGCGCCGAGATCGCCGGTCTCGCTGACGATTTCCTCCGGCAGACCATTGCCGTTTTCCTCGTCGCCTTCCGGCTCGCTGATACGTTCGACCGAAACAACCTTCTCGTCCTTGGCGGTCGAGAAGATCGTAACGCCCTTCGTCGCGCGGCTGGCAATGCGGATACCGTTGACCGGCACACGGATCAGCACGCCGCCATCGGACACGAGCATGATCTGGTCGTTGTCTTCGATCGGGAAGGCGGCAACCAGTTCGCCGATCTCCGTGGTCTTGGAGGTATCGGTGGCGCGGATGCCCTTGCCGCCGCGGCCAGAGGTGCGGAAGTCGTAGGAAGACGACCGCTTGCCGAAGCCCTTCTCGGACACCGTCAGCACGAACTGCTCGTGTTCCTTGAGATACTCGTAGCGATCATCGGGAAGCTGTCCCTCTTCGGTGACTTCTTCGCCGACCAGCGCGATATCCTCCTCGTCGACGCCTGCCGCACGCCGTTCGGCAGCCGAGCGCTTGAGGTAGGCCGCACGTTCCCACGGTTCTGCATCGACATGGCCGACAATCGTCATCGAGATGATACGGTCGCCTTCGCCGAGCGAGATGCCGCGCACGCCGATCGAATTGCGGCCGGCAAAGACACGCACGTCGTCGACGGGGAAGCGGATGCACTGGCCGAGCGCGGTCGTCAGAAGCACGTCGTCGCCGGGTTCACCGAGGTCGAGGTTCGGACCCTTGCAGGTCTCGACGGAGAGGATTTCATCGCCCTCCTCCTCCAGCTTCATGGCGATCTTGCCGTTGCGGTTCACCTGCACGAAGTCCGACAGCTTGTTGCGGCGAACGGTGCCGCGGGTCGTCGAGAACATCACGTCCAGGTTTTCCCAGGTCGTTTCGTCCTCGGGCAGCGGCATGATCGTGGTGATGCGCTCGCCCGGCTCCAGCGGCAGCATGTTGATCAGCGCCTTGCCGCGGGACTGCGGCGTGCCGATCGGCAGGCGCCAGACCTTTTCCTTGTAGACGATGCCGCGCGAGGAGAAGAACAGAACCGGCGTGTGGGTATTGGCCACGAACAGGCGCGTGACGAAATCCTCGTCGCGCGTCGCCATGCCGGAACGGCCCTTGCCGCCGCGACGCTGGGCGCGATAGGTGCCGAGCGTGACGCGCTTGATATACCCGAGATGTGAAACGGTGACGACCATGTCCTCGCGGGCGATGAGATCCTCATCGTCCATTTCCAGGCCGGCATCGAGAATCTGCGTGCGGCGCGGCGTGCCGAATTCGTCGCGCACGGCAGCGAGCTCTTCCTTGACGATCGTCTGGATGCGCAGGCGCGACGACAGGATGTCGAGATAGTCGCTGATTTCGGCGCCGATCTTGTTGAGTTCGTCGCCGATTTCGTCACGGCCAAGTGCCGTCAGGCGGGCGAGACGGAGCTCGAGGATGGCGCGGGCCTGTTCCTCGGAGAGATTGTAGGTGCCGTCCTCGTTGATACGGTGGCGCGGATCGTCGATGAGGCGGATCAGCGCATCGACGTCCTGAGCCGGCCAACGACGGGTCATCAACTGCTCGCGCGCCGTCTGCGGATCGGGCGCGCGGCGGATCAGAAGGATGATCTCGTCGATATTGGCGACAGCGATCGCAAGGCCCACCAGGACGTGGGCGCGTTCGCGAGCTTTGCGCAGCAGATATTTCGTGCGCCGGCTAACCACTTCCTCGCGGAAGGACACGAAGGCGCGCAGCATGTCGAGCAGCGCGAGCTGTTCCGGCTTGCCGCCGTTCAGCGCCACCATGTTGCAGCCGAAGGAGGTCTGCAGCGGCGTGTAGCGATAGAGCTGGTTGAGGATCACGTCCGCATTGGCATCGCGCTTCAGTTCGACGACGACCCGGTAGCCCTGGCGGTCGGATTCGTCGCGCAGGTCGGAAATGCCCTCGATGCGCTTTTCACGCACCAGTTCGCCGATCTTCTCGACCATGGTCGCCTTGTTCACCTGAAAGGGAACTTCGGTGATGATGATCTGCTCGCGGTCGCCGCGCATCGGCTCGATCGCTGCGACGCCACGCATGATCACCGAGCCGCGACCGGTCTCGTAGGCGGAACGGATGCCGGCCCGCCCGAGGATCAATGCGCCTGTCGGAAAGTCCGGACCGGGAATGATCTCCATCATTTCCGGAAGTTCGATCGCCGGGTTGTCGATCAGGGCGATACAGCCGTTGATCACTTCCACCAGATTGTGCGGCGGGATATTGGTCGCCATGCCGACGGCGATGCCGCCGGCGCCGTTGACCAGCAGGTTCGGGAATTTCGCCGGCACCACGACGGGCTCGGACAGCGTGCCGTCATAGTTGTCGCGGAAATCGACGGTTTCCTTGTCGAGATCGTCGAGCAGGGCGTGGGCCGCTTTCTCGAGGCGGCACTCGGTGTAACGTTCGGCCGCCGGCGGGTCGCCGTCGATCGAACCGAAATTGCCCTGACCATCGATCAGCGGCAGGCGGAGCGACCAATCCTGCGCCATGCGCGCCAGCGCGTCATAGATCGCCGAGTTGCCGTGCGGATGGAACTTACCCATCACGTCCCCGGTCACACGGGCGCATTTGACGTATTTCTTGTTCCAGTCGATGCCGAGTTCCGACATGCCGTAGAGGATACGCCGGTGAACCGGCTTCAATCCGTCGCGGACGTCAGGAAGGGCGCGGCTGACGATGACGCTCATGGCGTAATCGAGGTAGGACCGCTGCATCTCTTCCATGATGGAAATGGGTTCGATGCCTGGAGGCAGCTTTCCGCCGCCGGGTGTGCTTTGCTCAGTCAAATCGGATCACGATCTCTGTTCGGAATCAGTTTCTTTTTTATAGCGGAAAGCGGTTCCGAGCGCCAATTTCCACGATGGTTTTGAACAGCTTTTGCGGCTTTGACGCGGCTTTTGAACGAGGCCGAAACATGCCGCGACGCGAATAGGGTGGGCTTTCTTTCGCTGCCGGCCTGTCCTAACAATCTTCGCATGCGACTGCAAGGATTGCAGCCCGACAGGGAGAGGATATGGCGACCCCCGATATGCTGGTCAATGCCCTGACCACGATGCTCGTGACACTCGATCCGCCGGGGCTGGCGCCGGTCTTTCTGGGCCTGACCGTCGGCATGACCGCCGTCCAGCGGCGCCAGGTCGCCTTCCGCGGATCGCTGATCGCCTTCGGCATCCTCGCCGTCTTCGCGCTGTTCGGCTCCAGCGTGCTCGGGATGCTCGGGATATCGATCGGTGCCTTCCGCATTGCCGGCGGCCTGCTGCTCTTCTGGATCTCCTTCGAAATGGTGTTCGAGAAACGCCAGGAGCGGAAGGAGAAGACATCCCAGGCGGCAATTACCATCGACCATATCCACAATATCGCGGTCTTTCCGCTGGCGCTGCCGCTGATTGCCGGACCGGGCGCGATCTCCGCCACCGTCCTGCTTTCCGGCACCCTGCCCGGCATTGTCGACCGTGCACTCTTCATCGGCGTCATCGCGCTGATCATGCTGCTCGTCTACGCGACGCTTCTGGTCGCCGAGCGGCTCGACCGTTTCCTCGGCGTCACCGGAAGGGCAATCCTCACCCGCCTGCTCGGCGTCATCCTCGCGGCACTCTCCGTTCAGTTCGTGGTCGACGGGGTGCGCTCGGCCTTCAATCTTTAGGCCTCAGTCTTTGGGCAAGACCCAGCCTTAGGTAAGACACGGGCGACAGAGCGGAATTTTCTGATAAAACGCGATTCAATCCCACCTCACTCGAAGGTCTCCATGATGCGCCGTCTGTTGCGCCGGCTCCTGCCGGAAGCCACCCCCGTCAGCCCCAGGGAAAGACTGCGCGCAGCACTTGGCGCGCTTGCGGGAATTCTGGTGACGGGATTGCTGGGAAGCCTGGCTTTGAAAGCAGATGCAACGCTTCCGGCGCTGGTCGCCCCCATGGGCGCTTCGGCCGTGCTGCTGTTTGCGGTGCCTTCCAGCCCGCTTGCCCAACCCTGGTCGATCCTTGGCGGCAATATCGTCGCGGCCCTGGTTGGAGTGACCGCCGCTCTTCTGATAACCGACCCGTTCCTGGCCTCGGCGGTGGCGATCGCTGTTGCCATCGCCGCGATGATGACGCTTCGGTGCCTGCATCCCCCGAGTGGCGCGATCGCGCTCACCGCCGTGCTCGGCGGACCGGCGATCCACGAACTCGGATATGGCTTCGTGATCTGGCCGATCGCCGGCAATTCGCTGGCCCTGCTGTTGATCGCGCTGGTCTTCAACAATCTGACGGGACGTCGGTACCCGCACGCGGCCAAGCCGGCGGCCGATCACGGCACGACCGATCCCGCCTCGATCCAGCGCATCGGCTTCACCTCCGCCGACCTCGACGATGTCCTGAAAGAATACGACGAGTTCCTGGATATCGACCGCGACGACCTCGAAACGATCCTGCGGCGGACGGAACTGCGCTCCTATCGCCGGCGCGCCGGTCATCTCGATTGCGCCAGCATCATGTCACGCGATGTGGTGGCGGTGGCTCCGGACAATTCGCTGAAGGAGGCACATGATCTGATGCGCGTCCACCATTTCAAGGCCCTGCCGGTCACCAATGACAGGGCGGAAGTGGTTGGCATCGTCACCCAGACCGATTTTCTCGACAAGGCGTATTGGACGAGAGGCCGGCCAAAAATCGGATTTGCGCAGCGCCTGCGCCTCGTTCTGTCGGGCGCCAGCGCGCCGAACGACACGGTCAAGGACATCATGACGACGCCGGTCAAAACGGTTGGCCCGGACACGCCGATCGCAGACGCGATCGTTATCTTCGCCGAAGAGGCGCTGCACTACCTGCCGGTAACCCGGGAGAACAACAAACTGGTCGGCATTCTGTCGCAATCCGACGTCCTGGTCGCGATGCTCGCCGACAAGGCGGCCGCCTGAGCAATAATTCAGGCAGCTGCCGTTTCAGAAATCGATGGCGACCGACCGATCAGAACGGAATGTCGTCATCGAGATCACGCGAGAAATTACCGCCGGCCGGCTGACCGCCCGAGGACTGACCGCCACGGCTCGCACCGCCCGCGGCAGGCCGGCGCTCGTAATCGTCACCGCCACCAAAATCGTTGCCGCCGAAGTCATTGCCGACACGATTGCCGCCAGCACCACCACGGTCGCCGCCGCCCTCGCCGCGACCGTCCAGCATGGTCAGCGTCGAGTTGAAGCCCTGGAGCACGATTTCCGTCGAATAGCGGTCGTTGCCTGTCTGGTCCTGCCACTTGCGGGTCTGCAGCGCGCCTTCGATATAAAGCTTGGCGCCCTTTTTCACATATTGTTCGACGACCTTGCAGAGGCCCTCGTTGAAGACGACGACCGTGTGCCATTCGGTCTTCTCGCGGCGTTCGCCATTGTTGCGATCACGCCAGGTTTCGGACGTGGCGATGCGAAGGTTGGCGATCGGCCGGCCGTCCTGCGTCCGGCGGATTTCAGGATCAGCCCCCACATTCCCCACCAGGATTACCTTGTTCACACTACCAGCCATATTCGTCACCTCATCTGCCACCCGCCCGGCGGCACCAAAAATCAATCGCGGCACTTTAGCCCATCGGGCGCAGCCATTGGGGTTTTTGCGACCTTTAATCCACAGGCAAATTTGTTCTTTATTTGTTCTAGTTTATTCCTATAGTGCTGTCAACCGACTCGGGAACGGCGCCGCATCGCAGCAGTTTCGTCTCGACAGCCGAGGATCTATCACTACATAAGGACCTTCAATCCTCCCGAGAGCATGAAGATGAGTGAACTGAAGAGCATTTCTATACGTGGTGCGCGCGAGCACAATTTGAAGGGCATCGATCTCGATCTGCCGCGCAACTCGCTGATCGTCATGACCGGCCTATCGGGTTCGGGCAAATCGTCGCTCGCCTTCGACACGATCTATGCGGAAGGCCAGCGGCGGTATGTGGAAAGCCTTTCGGCCTATGCACGCCAGTTCCTGGAGATGATGCAGAAGCCGGATGTCGACCAGATCGACGGGCTTTCGCCGGCAATCTCGATCGAGCAGAAGACCACCTCGCGCAATCCGCGCTCGACGGTCGGCACGGTTACCGAGATCTACGACTATATGCGCCTGCTTTTTGCCCGTGTCGGGGTGCCTTATTCTCCGGCAACAGGACTGCCGATCGAAAGCCAGACGGTCAGCCAGATGGTCGACCGCATCCTCGCTTTCGAGGAAGGCACGCGTCTTTATATTCTGGCGCCGATGATCCGCGGCCGGAAAGGCGAGTACAAGAAGGAACTGGCAGACCTGATGAAAAAGGGCTTTCAGCGGGTGAAGGTCGATGGCCAGTTCTACGAGATCGCCGACGTTCCGGCGCTCGACAAGAAATACAAGCACGATATCGATATCGTCGTGGACCGCCTCGTGGTACGCTCCGACATCTCCGCACGCCTGGCCGACAGTCTCGAAACCTCGCTGAAACTGGCCGACGGGCTGGCCGTCGCCGAATTCGCCGACAAGCCGCTGCGCGCCGAGGATACCTCAGCCGGGGGCTCCGCCAACAAGTCGCTCAACGAAACGCACGAGCGGGTGCTGTTTTCGGAAAAATTCGCCTGCCCCGTCTCCGGTTTCACCATTCCGGAAATCGAGCCGCGGCTGTTTTCGTTCAACAATCCCTTCGGCGCCTGCCCGACCTGCGACGGCCTCGGCTCACAGCAGAAGGTGGACGAAGCGCTGATCGTGCCGGAACCCGCCCGCACGCTGCGGGATGGCGCGATCGCCCCTTGGGCGAAATCCACCTCGCCCTATTATAACCAGACGCTCGAAGCGCTCGGGAAAGTTTTCGGTTTCAAGCTGTCCAGCCGCTGGAACGAACTTTCCGAAGAAGCACAAAAGGCCATCCTGGAAGGGACCGAGGAAAAGATCGAGTTCCACTATGCCGATGGTGCCCGTTCCTACAAGACGGTCAAGAATTTCGAAGGCATCGTGCCGAACCTCGAACGCCGCTGGAAGGAAACCGATTCCGCCTGGGCCCGCGAGGAGATCGAACGCTACATGTCGGCGGCGCCCTGCCCGGCCTGCAACGGTTATCGCCTGAAGCCGGAAGCGCTGGCAGTCAAGATCAACAAGCTGCATATCGGCCAGGTCACGGAGATGTCCATACGCCTCGCCCGCGACTGGTTCGAGGTGCTGCCGGAACAGCTGAATGCCAAGCAGAACGAGATCGCAGTCCGCATTCTGAAAGAAATCCGCGAACGCCTGCGGTTCCTGAACGATGTCGGCCTCGATTATCTCAGCCTGTCGCGAAATTCCGGCACATTGTCCGGTGGCGAAAGCCAGCGCATCCGACTCGCCTCGCAGATCGGCTCGGGCCTGACCGGCGTTCTTTACGTGCTCGACGAACCGTCGATCGGCCTGCACCAGCGCGACAATGCCCGCCTGCTCGATACGCTGAAACACCTGCGCGACATCGGCAACACGGTCATTGTCGTCGAACACGACGAGGATGCGATCCTGTCGGCTGACTACGTCGTCGATATCGGCCCGGCAGCCGGCATTCATGGCGGACAGGTGGTGGCCGAAGGCACGCCACACGAAGTGATGGCCAATCCGAAGTCGCTGACTGGCAAGTATCTGTCGGGCGAACTCGGCGTGCCGGTTCCGATGGAGCGCCGCAAGCCGAAGAAGGGCAAGGAAATTAAGGTTTTTGGCGCCCGCGGCAACAACCTCAAGAATGTCACAGCCGCCATTCCGCTCGGCGTGTTTACCGCCGTGACCGGCGTTTCCGGCGGCGGCAAGTCGACCTTCCTGATCGAGACGCTTTATAAATCCGCCGCTCGCCGCGTCATGGGCGCGCGCGAAATCCCGGCCGAGCACGACAGGATCGACGGTTTCGAGCATATCGACAAGGTGATCGATATCGACCAGTCGCCGATCGGCCGTACGCCACGATCCAACCCGGCGACCTATACCGGCGCCTTCACGCCGATCCGCGACTGGTTTGCCGGCTTGCCGGAGGCAAAAGCTCGTGGCTACCAGCCCGGCCGTTTCTCGTTCAACGTCAAGGGCGGCCGTTGCGAGGCCTGCCAGGGCGACGGCGTCATCAAGATCGAGATGCACTTCCTGCCGGATGTCTATGTCACCTGCGACGTCTGCCACGGGAAACGCTATAATCGCGAGACGCTCGACGTCACCTTCAAGGGCAAGTCGATCGCCGACGTGCTCGACATGACGGTCGAGGAAGGCGTCGAGTTCTTCTCGGCAGTGCCGGCGGTGCGCGACAAGCTGCAGTCGCTCTTCGATGTCGGCCTCGGCTATATCAAGGTCGGCCAGCAGGCCAATACGCTTTCGGGTGGCGAGGCGCAGCGCGTCAAGCTAGCCAAGGAATTGTCGAAACGCTCGACGGGACGCACGCTCTACATTCTCGACGAACCGACAACCGGCCTGCATTTCCATGATGTCGCCAAGCTCCTGGAAATGTTGCACGAACTGGTCAACCAGGGAAATTCCGTGGTGGTCATCGAGCACAATCTGGAAGTCATCAAGACGGCCGACTGGATCATCGATATCGGCCCGGAAGGCGGCACGGGCGGCGGCGAAGTGGTCGCGGCCGGCACGCCCGAGCAGATCGTCAAGGAAAAGCGCTCCTATACCGGCCATTTCCTGAAAGAACTGCTGGAGCGTCGGCCGATGAAGAAGGTGGAAGCGGCGGAGTAATTCTTCGCATACGGGAGGGAATTCATGACCAAAGCCGGCACTATTCGCACGGGCATCGGCGGCTGGACCTTCGAGCCGTGGGAAGGCACATTCTACCCTGAAAAACTGGCCAAGAAAAAACAGCTTGAATATGCCGCAAGCAAGCTGAAGGTCATCGAGGTCAACGGCACCTATTACGGATCGCAGAAGCCGGAGACCTTCGCCAAATGGGCGTCGGACGTGCCGGACGGCTTCATCTTTTCGCTCAAAGCCAGCCGCTTCACCACCAACCGCAAGGTTCTGGCCGAGGCGGGAGAGTCGATCGAAAAATTCCTGACCCAGGGCCTGACCGAGCTCGGCGATCATCTCGGGCCGCTGCTCTGGCAGTTCGCACCGACCAAGAAGTTCGAGGCCGACGATTTCGAGGCCTTCCTGAAACTGTTGCCGAACAAGCTGGACGGCTTGAAGCTGACTCATGTGGTCGAGGTCCGCAACGATAGTTTCAAGGTGCCGGAATTCATCGCGCTGCTGGCGAAATACAATATCGCACCCGTCTGCGCCGACCATTTCGATTATCCGATGATTGCCGATATCACGGCGGACTTCGTCTACGCACGCCTGCAGAAAGGCTCGGACGACATCAAGACCTGCTATGCGGAAGAGGATATGAAGGCCTGGGCAAAAAGGCTTGAAACCTGGTCCGAGGGTGGCGTGCCGGACGACCTGCCCCTGGTCGACGAGAAGCGTGAAGTCAAGAAGGAGCCGCGCGACGTCTTCGCCTTCTTCATCCATGAGGGCAAGGTGAATGCGCCCTATGGCGCGATGGCGATGCGCGAACTCCTGGAAAGCCGCAGCTAGGGGTCCAGCCCGACGCCGGCATGGGCAGTGAGGTCTTCGGCCGTCATGCCCCTGCCCGCCTGCTTGCCGGCTTCGCCATGCAGGTAGACGCCGGCCGCGGCGGCCTCGAAGGTGGGCATGCCCTGAGCCAGCAATGCGCCGATCATGCCCGCCAGAACGTCGCCGGAGCCGGCGGTCGCCAGCCACGGCGGTCCGTTGGTATTGATGTAGGCACGTCCATCGGGGCTGGCGATGACCGTATCGGCGCCCTTGTAGACGATGGCGGCGTGGGCGCGGGCGGCGGCGGTTGTCGCCTTTTCCACCTTGCTGAGGTTGTCATCGGCGGCGATGTCGGGGAAAAGCCGGGTAAATTCGCCTTCGTGCGGCGTCAACACCAGATGGGGCTCACCGCCGGCAAAAGCATCGAACAATTCCGAGGGTTTTTCCTTGAAGGAGGTGATGCCATCGGCGTCCAGCAGCAGCGGGCGATCCTTCAATGCCAGCGCGAACTCCGTTGCCCTCTTGCCGATGCCGAAGCCCGGCCCGAGCACGAAGGCGGCAAGCTTTGCCGAGCGCAGCCAATCTTCCAGGTCTTTGACCGTATCGACCTGATGCAGCATGATCGCGGTGAGCGATGCCGCATTGACCGGCATGGCGTCGCTCGGCGAACCGACCGTCACCAGGCCGGCCCCGGCCTTCAGGCCCGCGGCAGCCGAAAGCCGCGCCGCGCCGGTCTTGCCGGCCTCGCCGGAAAACACGGCCAGATGTCCGCGTCGGTATTTATGAGTTTCGCTTCCCGGCTCGACCAGCAGACCGCGCCACAAATCAGGTCCATTTTCCCTTGCCTTGCCAGCGACTTCGCAAATGATGCGGCCCGGAATGCCGATATCGAAAACCTCGATGTCACCGCAAAGCGACCTGCCCGGCAGCAACAGATGTCCCGGCTTTCTGGTCATGAAGGTGACGGTATGGGCGGCCTGGAAGGCGGCGCCGAGCGGCACGCCCCGCCGGCCGCACAGGCCGGACGGCAGGTCGACGGCGACAACCGGTACCCGCGCCTCGGCGACCTTGCGGATCACATCCGCGACAATGTCCGGCACATCGCGTGTCAGGCCGGCGCCAAACAGTGCATCGACCACCACATCGCCGGCCGTCGGCAGGTACTCTTCCAGCGGTCTGGATGGCAGACGGGAGACGTCGCGTGCCTGCCTTGCATCGCCCTTCAGTTTCTGCGGGTCACCGAGATGATAGACATCGACGACCGCTCCGGCTTCGGCAAGCGCACGAGCCGCCACATATCCGTCGCCACCATTGTTTCCGGGACCACAGAGCGCTGCAAAACGCAAAGCGCCGGGAAAATGCCGGAGTGCTGCGGCCGCGACCGCCTGGCCCGCCCTTTCCATCAGAGCGAAGGACGGAATGCCCGATCGGGCAGAAGCGGCGTCCGCCGCGGCCATCTCGTCAGGTGTCAGTAGCAGTGAAACAAGCGAAACATCCATAGGCGCTATTGAACGGAAAGATGGTCAGAAAACAAGCGCCGTTTCGCCAACTAAAATAGCATAAAAATTATGCAAATGCCTAAATTTAGAACTCTATCCTGCTTATATTCGATGTTGCTTAACTTCCGAAAAAACTTCAAAAATCTGCGATTCTTGTGCCGCAACGCACAAATTTTGAGAAAAACGGAAGCAATTTTGCCACTGAAGCTGCTGTTTTGTTGGGAATTCGTACAAAACTGTATTATTTTTTTGAAAGTGACGTTCGAGTTTGGCACGATACCTGCATTGCCATGGGCGAGCGGGTAGAGGCCTGCTTCAAGAGAGAAGCGGAGATATAGTTTCTCATGAAAAAGATCGAAGCGATCATCAAGCCTTTCAAGCTCGACGAAGTGAAGGAAGCCCTTCAGGAGGTCGGCTTGCAAGGGATCACCGTGACCGAAGCCAAGGGCTTTGGCCGCCAGAAGGGCCATACCGAGCTCTATCGCGGCGCGGAATACGTCGTCGACTTCCTTCCGAAGGTCAAAGTCGAAGTCGTCCTTGCGGACGAGAATGCGGATGCAGTCATCGAAGCCATTCGTAATGCGGCACAGACTGGACGGATTGGAGACGGCAAGATATTCGTCTCCAACGTGGAGGAAGTCATCCGCATCCGCACCGGTGAAACGGGCGTGGACGCCATCTAAACGCCCCTGCATCCAAATGCCTTGAGGCCGAAGGCCCGGGTTTCATCGTCATCGTACATCGAGGAGGTCATATGACGAGCGCAAGCGAAATCATGAAACAAATCAAGGAAAACGACGTCAAGTTCGTGGACCTGCGCTTTACCGACCCCAAGGGCAAGCTGCAGCACGTTACCATGGACATCGCGTCGGTCGATGAGGACATGTTCGCCGACGGCGTCATGTTCGATGGTTCTTCGATCGGCGGCTGGAAGGCCATCAACGAGTCGGACATGGTGCTGATGCCGGACCCGGCGACGGTCCACATGGATCCGTTCTTCGCACAGTCGACGATGGTCATCTTCTGCGACATTCTCGATCCGATCTCGGGCGAAGCCTATAACCGCGACCCGCGCGGCACCGCCAAGAAGGCCGAAGCCTATCTCAAGGCATCCGGTATCGGCGATACCGTGTTTGTCGGCCCGGAACCGGAATTCTTCGTCTTCGACGACGTCAAGTACAAGGCCGACCCTTACAATACCGGCTTCAAGCTCGACTCGTCTGAACTGCCGTCCAACGACGACACGGATTACGAGACCGGCAACCTCGGCCACCGTCCGCGCGTCAAGGGCGGCTATTTCCCGGTTCCGCCGGTCGACAGCCTGCAGGACATGCGCTCCGAAATGCTGACCGTGCTCGCCGAAATGGGTGTGGTCGTCGAAAAGCATCACCACGAAGTGGCTTCCGCCCAGCACGAACTCGGCGTCAAGTTCGACACGCTGGTGCGCAACGCCGACAAGATCCAGATCTATAAATACGTCGTACACCAGGTCGCCAACGCCTATGGCAAGACCGCGACCTTCATGCCGAAGCCGATCTTCGGCGACAACGGCTCGGGCATGCACGTGCACCAGTCGATCTGGAAGGACGGCAAGCCGACCTTCGCGGGCGACGAATATGCGGGCCTTTCCGAAAGCTGCCTCTTCTATATCGGCGGCATCATCAAGCATGCCAAGGCGATCAACGCCTTCACCAACCCGACGACGAACTCCTACAAGCGTCTTGTCCCGGGTTATGAAGCGCCGGTTCTGCTTGCCTATTCGGCCCGCAACCGCTCGGCTTCGTGCCGCATTCCCTTCGGCACGGGTCCGAAGTCGAAGCGCGTCGAAGTCCGGTTCCCGGATCCGCTGGCAAACCCCTATCTCGCCTTTGCCGCCATGCTGATGGCCGGCCTCGACGGCATCAAGAACAAGATCCATCCCGGCAAGGCCATGGACAAGGATCTCTACGACCTGCCGCCGAAGGAGCTGAAGAAGATCCCGACCGTCTGCGGCTCTCTGCGCGAAGCGCTCGAAAACCTCGATCGCGACCGCAAGTTCCTGACCGCCGGCGGCGTCTTCGACGACGACCAGATCGACGCCTATATCGAACTCAAGATGGTGGAAGTCATGCGCTTCGAGATGACACCGCATCCGGTCGAATTCGACATGTATTATTCGGCCTAATCATCAGCGCCTTTGCCTTGGAGACGGCGGGCCGCAAGCCCGCCGTTTGCCGTTCCGCCGAGCCTGACGGCTTGTGCCTTATTGCCGGTGTGCCGATGCCCTCCCCCAATTCTCCGCAGCCACGTTCGACCGACTGGCTGATCTTCGCCCTTGTGCCCGTCTTCTTTTCCAGCAACCTGATCTTCGGGCGCGGCGTGATCGGCGAGATCGGACCGTTCATCACCGCCTTTATCCGCTGGGCTGGGTCGACACTGATCATGGTGCCGCTGCTTTATCTCGACTGGCCGGCTGCCTGGACCTTCGTGCGCCGGCATACCTGGCTCTGGCTGTGGCTGGGCTTCTTGAGCATCGGCATCTGCGGCGGCTTCGTCTATTGGGCGCTGACGTTGACGACGGCTTCGAACGCGACGCTGATCTACACGACCTCCTCGCTGTTCATCATCCTGTTCGAATGGCAGTTTTCCGGCCGTCGGATCGGCAGCCGCGAGCTGCTGGGCATGGTGGTCGCGTTCGCGGGTGTGACGGCGATCGTGCTGCGCGGCGATTTCGGCGCATTGGCTGGCATGAATTTCAATGTGGGCGATCTCGGGATGCTGGTGGCGGCGATCGCCTTCGCCATCTACTCGATCCTGCTGCGCCGCCCGGCCGCCCAGGCGATCCGGCCATTGACGCTGTTCGGGCTGATCGCCTTTTCCGGCTCCCTCCTCCTGCTGCCACCGGCCATCTGGGAACTCTTCCATGGCGGGCTCTTGCCGAAGACGTTTTCGGCTTGGTCCAAGATCGCCGGCATCATCCTGTTTGCCTCGCTTGCCGCCTTCTTCTGCTTCCAGCACACGGTGAGGAAATTCGGGCCGGCGACGGCCGGGATAACGCTGTACATGATGCCGCCGGTCTCTATCATCATGGCGGTGATCTTCCTTGGCGAGACTTTCGAAACATATCACGCGGTCGGCATCGTTCTCGTTCTCGGCGGCGTCGTTCTGGCGACGAGACGGCCGCGGGGGCTTACTAAGCCTTAAGTCTATCCCGTGGAACGATGCGGGCCGGTCTGCATTAATCTCTTGATGTCGGAGAATTTTATTCCCACATTAGGATGCGAAAGGACATCGCACCATGAAACAACGCAACGCTAAATTCACCATCGGAGAAGTGGTCCGCCACAAGGTCTTCCCGTTTCGCGGCGTCGTGTTCGATGTGGATCCGGAATTCGCCAATACGGAAGAATGGTGGAATTCCATTCCCGCGGAAATCCGGCCGAACAAGGACCAGCCCTTCTATCATCTCCTCGCGGAGAATGACGAGACGGAATATGTCGCCTATGTTTCAGAGCAAAATCTGGAGCATGACGAAAACGATGCTCCGCTGCGCAATCCGCAGGTCTACCAGATCTTCGATCGCGGCCCATCCGGTCAGTTGAAGCCCAAGATCATACTGGCCCACTAAACCCAATTCTCGAAAACTGGAAAGGCGTCGGCACCTCGCCGGCGCTTTTTTTAACGCCGGAATCAGAAAGCCCGGCGCATGGCCGGGCTTCGAATGTTTGGCTTTCCGCGAAAAGCTTACTGGCCCTGCTTGGCAGCTTTCTGGGCGTCTTCCAGCTTCTTGCGGGTCTCTTCCGCCTTGCGCTGCATGCCTTCTTCCAGGCTGCGCTGGCTCTGGGCGATCTGTTCCTGCGGCATGGCCGGGCCATCGAAGATACCGGTAAAGCCCGTCAGCGGAACCTTGATCGGGTTCGGAGCACGGCGGAAGTTGATCGAGGTGAAGACCACCTCGCTGCCCTTCTTGAGGCTGGCGATCATCGCGTCCGTCAGCGGCACTTCGGCGGTGCACTTGTCCGGAAGGCAGACGATATAATCGAGCTTCTGGCCCTTGCCGCCATCGATCTGCATGACGATGCCGGGCGGCACGAGGCGCGCAGTCGGTACCGAGACCTGCATGATCTTGCGGTTGACCTTGCCTTCGACCGTGATCAGGCCGACGGCGGTGATGAGCTGGCCGTTCTGGGCAGCTATGATGTTCTGCACGACGCAGAGATCGCTGTCGTCCTGCTTGGTGCAGGTCTTGAACCAGCCGAGCGGCGGCGCGCCAGGAGCGGCCGCGGCCGGAGCATCCTGGGCAAGGGCTCCAACCGGCAGCGCCATCGCACCGGCCGAAAGAGCGAGAACGGACATTGCCGTCCGCAGAACTTGGGTTGCCTTAAGCATCATAACGAGATCCGTCTCCTGAAATCAGCTGGGTACGGCAGACGCCGTCAACTCCCTCGGGGTGTCCTATTGCCTGTGAACTGTCGGTCAAATGAGGCAATTGAATGACCCGCCCGTCGGGCCAACCTGTTACATCGGGCAGGCGTCGATATCCAGTCCTTCTTTCGTATTTTTTGACAAGGAGTTAACGTCGGTGATCACTCTTTTGCACATGGCAGTGGTTGGTGGGCTTCATGGCATGCGCTATTTTGCAGGAGAATCAGCGAGGATTTCACCCCCATGGGTTCCATGCGACGCTTCCTTCCCCTCATCGCCGCGCTTCTGATCGGCACCCCGACATTCGCGGAACCGGTCCATGGGATCGCCATGCACGGCAGCCCGGCGCTCGGCCCCGATTACAAGCATTTTCCCTACGTAAACCCGGATGTGAAGAAGGGCGGCAAGGTAACCTATGGCGTCGTCGGCACGTTCGACAGCCTCAATCCTTTCATCCTGAAAAGCATGCGCACCACGGCGCGCGGCCTCTGGGATACGATCTTCGGGCACCTCATCTACGAACCGCTGATGACGCGCTCCAGCGACGAAGCGTTCACGCTTTACGGCCTACTGGCCGAAAGCGTCGAGTGGGACGACAACCGCAGCTTCATCCAGTTCAACCTCAATCCGAAGGCCAAATGGTCGGACGGCCAGCCGGTGACGCCGGACGACGTGATTTTCACCTTCGAATTGCTGCGCGACAAGGGGCGCATCCCGTTTTCCAGCCGGCTGTCACCCGTCGACAAGATCGAGAAGGTCGGCGAGCATAGCGTCCGCTTCACCTTCAACGCCAAGGTCGACCGGGAATTTCCGCTGATTTTGGCGACCTCAACGCCGATCCTGCCGAAACACGCGATCGATCCGGCCACTTTCGACCAGTCGACGCTAAAGCCGCCGATCGGCTCCGGCCCTTACCGGATCAAGTCCGTCTCGCCGGGCGAGCGCATCGTCTACGAACGAAATCCGGACTACTGGGGCAAGGATATCCCATCCAAGGTGGGTTACGACAATTACGACCAGATCAGCGTCGAATATTTCCTACAGGACAATACGTTGTTCGAGGCCTTCAAGAAGGGCGAGATCGACATCTATCTCGACGGCAGCCCGACACATTGGGCGCGGGCCTATGACTTCCCGGCAGTTCAGAACGGCGATGTGGTCAAGGATGCGTTCAAGCCGCAGCTGCCGACCGGCATGCTCGGCTTCGTGTTCAACACAAGGAGGGCGATCTTTTCCGACGTGAACGTGCGCGCCGGCCTGTCGCTCGCCTTCGATTTCGAATGGGTCAACAAGAACCTCTTCGAGGGCGCCTATACCCGCACCGAGAGTTTTTGGCAGAACTCCCCCCTCACCTCGCTCGGCAAGCCGGCGGACGCACGAGAGCTCACGATCCTCGGGGCCTTCAAGGACCGGATCGAGCCGGCAGTTCTCGACGGCACTTACCACCTGCCGAGGACCGATGCTTCCGGTGCGGATCGCAAAGTGTTGCGCGACGCGGTCGATCTTCTCAAGAAGGGCGGTTATGCGATCAAGAATGGCAGGATGTCTGACGCTTCCGGCAGACCGCTGGCGTTCGAGGTGATGACCCAGAGCCAGGACCAGGAAAAGCTCGCGATCGCCTATCAGCGGACGCTGAAAATGATCGGCATCGACATGTCGATCCGCACCGTCGACGACGCGCAATACCAGGCTCGCTCCGGCAATTTCGACTACGACATGATCGTCAAATCCTATCCGTCGTCGCTGTCGCCCGGCATCGAACAGGTCGGGCGCTGGGGATCCGATTCCCGCAATCGCGACGGCAGCTTCAACTTTGCCGGCACGGCGGATCCCGATCTGGACAAGCTGATCGGGACCATGCTGACGGTGCGCAGCAAGGAGGACTTCGAGGCCACCGTGCGGGCCTATGACCGGATGCTGATTTCCGGTCACTATCTCGTTCCGCTCTATCATATCCCCGATCAATGGGTGGCGCGTCGCAAGTATATCGGCTATCCGGAAAAACTGCCGCTCTACGGCTACCAGCTCAACATCTGGTGGGACAAGCGGGCACAATAATCCAGTCGCTTTCGGTTACCGAAGAAAGGACGCCGCCATGGAGCGCGTAACTATCGACATCGTTTCGGATATCGTCTGCCCCTGGTGCTATCTCGGCAAGGCGCGGATGGAACTGGCGGTCGCAGAGGTTCAGGACGAGATCGGCGTCGACATCAACTGGCGGCCCTATCGGCTCAACCCGGACCATCCACCTGAGGGCGTCGACCATCAGGCGGATCTGGCGGCGAAGCTCGGCGGCAGGCAGGCCGTCGAGCGCGCCCACGACATGCTGAAGAAGCTCGGCGAAGAGGTCGGGATCAAGTATAATTTCGAGGCGATCAAGATCGGTCCCAATACGCTCGATGCCCATCGCCTGCTGCATTGGGCGATCGTCGAAGACCGCCAAATTCAGGACAAGGTCGCGACCGCCCTGTTCAAGGCGAATTTCGAGGAAGGCCGCAATGTCGGCGACCATGCCGTGCTCGCCGACATCGCCGAAAAGTCAGGCCTCGACCGCAAGGTCATCGAGAACCTGCTCGCAAGCGACGCCGACAAGGACACGGTCCTCGGGGAAATCGAGGCGGCCCAGAAAATGGGCGTGACCGGCGTGCCCTTCTTCATCATCGACGGGCAGTATGCAGTCAGCGGCGCCCAGACGCCGGATGTCCTTGCCAATGCGTTGCGCGAAATCGCCAAGCTCAAGGCGGAAGCCCGCAAGGGCATGATCTGAAACGGATAAATGCGTGCGTACCGACCAGAGCCTGAAAGGCGTTCTTCTCGCCTTCGCCTCCTTTGCCGCCTATTCCTGGAGCGATGCCAGCGTCAAGATGATCGACGGCGCGCTGACGCCCTATGAGATGGGCTTTTTCGGTGCCGTCTTCATGCTTGCCGGCTTTCCCTACCTGATGAAGCCGGGCGACAGCTGGCTCGACGTGGTCAGAAGCACCAATCGGCCGCTATGGGTCCTGCGCTTCTTTTCCGCTGCCATGGGGACGATCGGCAGCGTCGCGGCCTTCACCTATCTGTCGATGGCGGAAGCCTTCGCGCTGATCTTCCTGCTGCCATCCTTCGTGACTATCATGTCGGTGCTGTTCCTCAAGGAGACGGTCGGAATCCGGCGCTGGAGTGCGGTGATCATCGGCTTCATCGGCGTTCTGGTCATATTGCGCCCGGGCTTCCGCGAGCTTTCAATCGGGCATGTCGGTGCGGTGTTCGCCGGGCTTTCCGGAGCGATCTCGATCATCGTCTATCGCGCCATCGGACCGTCGGAGAAGCACATCTCGCTCTACGGCGCCGGCGTGCTTGGCGTTCTCGTCATCCTCGGCGTGCTGATGATCCCGGATTTCCATTGGCCGACACTGCCACAATGGGCAATGCTCGCCGGATACGGCCTGCTGGCGGCGCTGGGCACCGTCTGGCTGATGTATGCCGCCAATTACGCGCCCGCCGCCGTGATCGGGCCAACCCAATACAGCCAGATGCTTTGGGCCATCCTGTTTGGCTATCTCATCTTCGGCGACAAGGTCGACCTGCCCATGCTGGTCGGCATCGTGCTGATCATCGGGTCGGGCCTCCTGACGCTGGCCCGCGAGCGGGCACGCGACGTGCCCCTGCCCGCTTCGGTCGCGACCGATCCGCAAGCCGCGGTCGTCACGGTGCCAGACAATAAATCCGATACATAATCACGTCTTTGCCAGCTCGGCAAACTGGGTCATCACGTGAGCCGCGGTCGTCAGCCGCTTTTCCGGGGTCGGCAGGTCGCGGGTGAGGAACACGCTGTGGTCCGGCCGGATTTTTGCGAGCGTTCCCTGCTTGGCGATATAACCGACGAGATTTGCCGGGTTCGGGAAGTGTTTGTCGCGGAAGGTGACGACGATACCCTTCGGGCCGGCATCGAGCTTCTCAACATTGGCCTTGCGGCACAGCGACTTGATGTAGACGACCTTCAACAGGTTCTGTACCTCGGTCGGCATCGGGCCGAAGCGATCGACCATTTCCGCACCGAAACCGTCGATCTCCGACAGGTCCGTGACTTCGCCGAGACGGCGGTAGAGACCCATGCGCAGATGCAGGTCGGGCACGTAGGTTTCAGGGATCATCACAGTGATGCCGACGGAAATCTGCGGCGACCAGCCGGTATCGGTGATCTCGTCGTCGCCCTTCACTTCGGCGACAGCCTCTTCCAGCATCTGCTGGTAGAGCTCGAATCCGACTTCCTTGATATGGCCGGACTGTTCTTCGCCCAAGAGATTGCCGGCGCCGCGGATGTCGAGGTCGTGGCTGGCGAGCTGGAAGCCGGCGCCGAGCGTATCGAGCGACTGCAGCACTTTCAGGCGGCGCTCGGCGGTCGTGGTCAGCGTCTTGTTGACCGGCAGAGTGAAGAGCGCGAAGGCGCGCACCTTGGAACGGCCGACGCGGCCGCGCAGCTGATAAAGCTGCGCCAGCCCGAACATGTCGGCGCGGTGGACGATCAGCGTGTTGGCGGTCGGCACGTCGAGGCCGGATTCGACGATGGTGGTCGACAGAAGTACGTCGTATTTGCCATCGTAGAAGGCATTCATGATATCTTCCAGTTCGCCGGCCGCCATCTGGCCATGCGCGACGCCGACCTTCAGTTCCGGTACATCGGACTGGAGGAAAGCCTGGATTTCCGGCAGGTCGGCGAGCCGCGGACAAACGTAAAAACTCTGGCCGCCGCGATAATGCTCGCGCATCAGCGTCTCGCGGATGACCAGAGGGTCGAAGGGCGAGATGAAGGTGCGGACCGCCATGCGGTCGACCGGCGGCGTGGTGATCAGCGAGAGCTCGCGCACCCCTGTCATCGCAAGCTGCAGGGTGCGCGGGATCGGCGTTGCCGAGAGCGTCAGGACGTGCACGTCGCTCTTCAGTTCCTTCAGCCGTTCCTTATGTTTGACGCCGAAATGTTGTTCCTCGTCGATGATCAGCAGGCCGAGATTGGCGAACTGGATGCCGGCGCCGAGCAGCGCATGGGTGCCGACGACGATATCCACCTTGCCGTCGGTGAGGTCCTTCTTCGTCTGGGCGAGTTCCTTGGCGGGCACCAGTCGCGATGCCTGCTCGACCCTGATCGGCAGCCCACGAAAACGCTCGCGGAACGTCTTGAAATGCTGGCGCGAGAGAAGCGTGGTCGGTACGACCACCGCGACCTGCGCGCCGTTCATGGCGGCGAAGAAGGCGGCGCGCAACGCAACTTCCGTCTTGCCAAACCCGACGTCGCCGCAGACGAGCCGGTCCATCGGACGGCCGGCGCCGAGATCGTTGCGCACGGAATCGATGGCGTTCGCCTGGTCCTCGGTCTCGTCATAAGGGAAACGGGCGGCGAATTCGTCGTAAAGACCTTCTGGCGTGGTGAGCACCGGCGCGCGGCGGGTGATGCGGGTGGCGGCGATGCGGATCAGCGCGTCGGCCATGTCGAGCAGCCGCTTCTTGAGCTTGGCCTTGCGGGCCTGCCAGGCACCGCCGCCAAGCCTGTCGAGCTGGGCTTCCGCCGCATCCGAACCATAGCGCGACAAAAGGTCGATGTTTTCGACCGGCAGGAAAAGCTTTGCCTGGTCGGCATAATGCAGTTCGAGGCAGGCACGCGGGGCGCCGGCGGCCTCGATTGTCACCAGGCCGACGAATTTGCCGATGCCATGCTCCGCATGGACGACCAGAGAACCTTCGTCGAGGCCGGCGACTTCGGTCAGAAAATTGGCGCCGCGCTTGCGACGCTTGCCGCGGCGGACCATGCGATCGCCGAGAATGTCCTGCTCGCCGATGACGACGACATTGCCGGTCTCGAAACCGGCCTCGAGGCTGAGGACGGCAGACGCCGCCTCGCCTTTTTCGAGCTTGTCGAGATCGGCAAGCTTGTCGATCTGGCGGATGCGCTTCAGCCCGCGCTCGTCGAGCACCTGCAGCAGCCGGTCGAGCGAGCCGGCGGACCATCCGGTGACAAGAACCTTGGCGCCCTCGGCGCGCTTGTCGGCGATATGCTTGACGACGAGGTCGAACACGTTGACGCGCTCGTCGCGATCCTTTTCCTCCGTCTGGTTTTTTGCCCAGCGCGGGCCGGCATGCGCGTCCAAAGTCACCACCCGGCGACCTTCGGCATCCATCTCGTTGAACGGCGTCAGGCGCACCGCGTTGACAGCGTCGAGCGCTGCGGCAAAAGCCTTGCTTTCGAAGTAGAGTTGACCCGGCGAAACCGGCTTGTAGGGAGCGGCCTGCGCCGCAGCGCCCTTGCCCTGGGTGCCGCTGTCACGCCGTGCCTCGTAATAGTCGAGCACCAGTTTCGAACGCTCGCTGGCCGCTTCGCGCGCCGTGTGGTCGGTGACGATCCGGAACCCCTTGAGGTAATCGAATGCGGTTTCGAGTCCGTCGTAGAACAGCGGCAGCCAATGCTCCATGCCGGGATAACGGCGGCCTTCCGAGACTGCCTGATAAAGCGCGTCGTCGCGGGTCGCAGCGCCGAAGAGCGACAGGTAATTCTTGCGGAAACGGCTGATCGTATCCGGCGTCAGCGTCACCTCGCTCATCGGATTGAGATCGAGAGCGCGCGACTGGCCGGTGGTGCGCTGGCTGGCCGGGTCGAACGAACGGATCGATTCCAGGGTATCGCCGAAGAAATCGAGACGCACCGGCTCTTCCGTCCCCGGCACGAAGACATCGAGAATACCGCCGCGAACCGCGAATTCGCCAACTTCGCGGACCGTCGCGACGCGCTCGAAACCGTTGCGCTCCAGCCGCGCGGCGATATCGTCCATGCGGATCTGGTTGCCGGGCTTGGCCGAAAAAGCGAGGCTCTCGATGATCTCGGCAGGCGCAATCTTCTGCAGCATTGCATTGACGGTGACCAGCACGATCGCTGCATGCGGCTTTTTCCGATGGGAAATCAGGCCGGACAAGGCCGCCAGCCGGCGTGCCGAGACATCGGCGCTCGGCGAAACGCGGTCATAGGGAAGACAGTCCCAGGCGGGGAGCGTCAGGACCGGGATTTCCGGCGCCACGAAGGACAGCATCTGCTCCAGATCGAGCATGCGCTGGCCGTCCGACAGGACATAGGCAACCGCCTGGCCGGCGCGGGCGAGCTCGGCCACGATCAGCGGCTCCATGCCCGGCGGCACATTGCCTATGGTCAGCGGGCTTTGCGCCGCCGCAATCTTCTTCGCGTCGAAGCCAGGAATCATCGGGCCAGAATTCATATCTTGTGTCCGAGCCTTAGCTCCAGGGAGGCCTTTGTGACGGGATCGAAATCCGGCGTATAGGCGGCGACGCGCGCGAAAAGCGGCGTCTTCATGTGCTCCGGCAAGGTCTGTGCACCGGTGATCCAGGCATGCAGGTCGTGGTCGTCCTCGCCCATGATCGCCTCGAACTCGTCGAGTTCCGCGTCCCCGAGGCTGCCGATCTCGGCCTCCGCGAAGCTGCCCAACACCAAGTCCATCTCCCTTATGCCGCGATGCCAGCAGCGGTAGAGGATGCGCCGGCGGCGCGGGTCGAGATCCGCGCTGGTGCGGGATAGTCCTGTCATGGCCGTGTCCTTGTTTTGCCGTTCATATAGGACGCTTTTCCGCCCTCGTCACCTTGCCAAATGGGCAAAATCCATCGCATTTTGCGCGCCATGCGTCCCGCCATACTCGATCCGCTGTTCTCGCCCGTCGCCTCGCTTGCCGGTGTCGGGCCGAAGCTTGCCGAACTGATCGCCCGCGTCACCGGCCGTGACGATCCGGACGACTGCCGCGTCGTGGACCTGCTCTTCCATGCTCCCTCCTCGCTGATAGACCGGCGCAACCGGCCGGGCATCGCGCTTTCGCCGCAAGGAGCGATCGTCACCATCGAAGGCCGGGTCGACCGGCATCAGCCGCCACCGCCCGGCAAATCCAATATGCCCTATCGCGTATTCCTGCATGACGATACCGGGGAACTGGCGCTCACCTTCTTCCGGGCCAAAGGCAACTGGCTGGAAAAATCGCTGCCGATCGACGAGATGGTCATGGTCAGCGGCAAGGTGGACTGGTTCAATGGCCGACCCTCGATGGTGCATCCGGATTTCATCGTAAAATCCTCCGAGGCTGAAAACCTGCCGCTGGTGGAGCCGGTCTATCCTATGACGGCCGGCCTGACGCCGAAAGTGCTGCGCAAGGCGATCGAGGGTGCCGTGGCACGCCTGCCGGACCTAGCGGAATGGGCCGACGTAGCGCTGACCTTGCGCCAGGGGTTCCCGTCCGTGGCGGAAGCGTTTCGCGGGCTGCACGATCCGCGCGACGCGGCGGATATCGATCCGCAGGCCCCTGCCCGCCGACGGCTTGCCTATGACGAGTTCCTTGCCGGACAGGTATCCTTGTCGCTGGTGCGCCAGAAGGTGCGCAAGGTTCCAGGCCAGCCGATCCGGGTGAAGGGCGATCTCGCCGCAAAGATCATCGCCAACCTTCCCTTCTCGCTGACGCCCAGCCAAAAGGCGGCTGTCGAGGACGTCATCAAGGACATGGCCGGCGAAGACCGCATGCTGCGGTTGCTGCAGGGCGATGTCGGCGCCGGCAAGACGCTGGTGGCGCTGCTTGCCATGTCCGCGGCCGTCGAGGCCGGCGGCCAGGCGGTGCTGATGGCGCCGACCGAAATCCTCGCCCGCCAGCATTTTGCGACGATCTCGAAGTTGGCCGGTGCGGCAGGAGTGATTGTCGAGGTGCTGACCGGCCGCACCAAGGGACGCGAGCGGGATCAGATCATCGATCGGATCGCCTCGGGCGAAGCGCAGATCATCATCGGAACCCACGCGCTCTTCCAGGATGCGATCAACTATCACAATTTGATGCTCGCGGTGGTCGACGAGCAGCACCGGTTCGGCGTGCACCAGCGCCTGCGGCTGACGGCCAAAGGCATTTCCCCGCATATGCTGGTGATGACGGCGACGCCCATTCCCCGCACGCTGGTACTCGCTGCGTTTGGTGACATGGACGTCTCGAAGCTCACGGAAAAACCGGCCGGCCGCAAGCCGATCCAGACCGTCACCATCCCCACCGAGCGGATCGGCGACATCGTCGCGCGGTTGAGGAGCGCGATCGGCGAAGGAAAAAAAGCCTATTGGATCTGCCCGCTCGTCGAGGAATCCGATGCCTCCGACCTGATGTCGGCGGAAGAACGTTATGCAGTGCTCGCCAAGGAACTCGGCCGCAATGTCGGCCTCATCCATGGCCGCATGAACGGGCCGGAAAAAGACGCGGTGATGGCCGCCTTCAAGGCGGGCGAGTTGCGCCTCCTGGTCGCCACCACAGTCGTCGAAGTGGGTGTCGACGTGCCCGATGCAACGATCATGGTGATCGAGCACGCGGAGCGATTCGGGCTTGCACAGCTGCACCAGCTGCGCGGCCGCGTCGGGCGGGGCGACGAAGCCTCGACCTGCATCCTGCTCTACAAGGGACCGCTCAGTGAAACCGGCCGGGCGCGGCTTTCGATCCTGCGCGACAGCGAGGATGGTTTCCTGATCGCCGAAGAGGATCTGAAACTGCGCGGTGAAGGCGAGTTGCTCGGTACCCGCCAGTCCGGCACGCCCGGTTTCCGGATCGCCAGCCTGGAAGCACATGCGGACCTTTTGGAAATCGCCCGCAAGGATGCGGCCTATCTGCTGGAGCGGGATCCGGAACTCACCAGCGAACGCGGGCAGAACATGCGCGTGCTGCTCTATCTGCATCGCCGCGACGAGGCCATCCGGTTCCTGAGAGCCGGCTAGATCAGGCCTGCATTTTCGGAGCTGGCAGGATGGCGGTCGGCGCCCCGGGGACGGGCTTGTAGTCCGGTGCGATCAGGCCGCCCGAAATCAGCAGTTTGGCGCCCTCTTCCGGCGTCATGTCGAGCATGACAATCTTGCTCTTCGGCACGAACATCAGGAAACCCGCTGTCGGAACCGGCGTCGGAGGCAGGAAGACGCCAACCATTTCCTCGCCATCCACATTGAGTTTCGCCGCAATCTCTCCCTGCGCATCGCCGGAGATGAAGACCAGTGCCCATGTGCCGGGGCTCGGAAATTCGATAAGCCCGCATTTCTTGAAGGAGGTCGACTGTTCCTTGAGGACCGTCTCAAAGATCTGTTTGATGCTTTTATAAATGCTGCGGATCAGCGGCATCCGATGCAGGATCGATTCGCCGAACTTGACGATCGAGCGGCCGATCAGGTTCTTGCCGAGAAAACCGATGATGGTGATGAACACCACCGCGATCAGCAGACCGGTGCCAGGAATGGTGATGTTGAAATAATATTGCGGATCGTAGCGCTGCGGAATGTAGGGCGTGACCCAGCTATCGGCCCAGTCGATAAAGGTGAAGGTCAGCCAGATGGTGATGGCAAGCGGTGCGCAGATGATCAGGCCGGTTAGGAAGTTGTTCCTGAGGCGGCCGGCCAGCGATATTCGCTCTGGACTGTCGCTCATCCGGTTTCCCTGCATACCCTAAGCATTGTCGCAATCATCTGTTGCGACAATGACGGATGCGATGTTGCGATGCAAGGAAAAGCCGGTGGATATCACTCCACCGTGACGGATTTCGCCAGATTGCGCGGCTGATCGACATCGGTGCCCATGAAAACAGCCGTATGATAGGCGAGAAGCTGGATCGGAAGCGAGAAGATCATCGGGGCGATGATCTCGTCGACATTCGGCAGCGCGATCGTCGCCATGGTCGGCAGTTTCGAGGCTGCGGCACCCTTTTCGTCGGTGATGAAGATGATCTTGCCGCCGCGGGCCGCCACTTCCTGCATGTTGGAGACGGTCTTTTCGAAGAAGCGGTCATGCGGTGCGATGACGATCACCGGCATGTGCTCGTCGATCAGCGCGATCGGCCCATGCTTCAGTTCGCCGGCGGCATAACCTTCCGCGTGGATATAGGAGATTTCCTTGAGCTTCAGCGCGCCTTCCATGGCGAGCGGGAAGCTGGTGCCGCGGCCGAGATAGAGCACGTCCTTGAAGCGCGACAGCTCGCGCGACAGCGCCTCGATCTGCGGCTGGATGTCGTTCAGCACCCGGCTCATGATCCGCGGCATTTCGGCGAGGTGCTTGACCATCGCCTTCTCGTCGCCGGCCGTCACCGTGCCGCGGGCGCGGCCGGCGCCGATCGCGAGCGCGGCGAGAACCGCAAGCTGGCAGGTGAAGGCCTTGGTGGAGGCGACGCCGATCTCGGGGCCCGCGAGGATCGGGAAGATCGCGTCCGATTCGCGGGCGATGGTCGATTCCTTGACGTTCACCACCGCGCCGATCTTGAGGCCGTTATCCTTGCAGTATCGCAGCGAGGCCAGCGTATCGGCCGTCTCGCCCGACTGGGAGATGAACAGCGCCGCCTGGGTTGGCGACAGCGGCAGTTCGCGATAGCGGAACTCGGAGGCGACATCGATCTCGACCGGCAGGCGGGCGTAACGCTCGAACCAGTATTTGCCAATCAGGCCGGAGAGATAGGCGGTGCCGCAGGCAGCGATCGCCAGGCCCGTCACCTTGCCGAAATCGATCGCCGTATCGTTCGCCTTCACCGTATGGGAGGCGAAATCGATATAATGGCTGAGCGCATGGGAGATTATCTCCGGCTGCTCGTAGATCTCTTTCTCCATGAAATGGCGATGGTTGCCCTTGTCGACCATGAAGGCCGAGGCCTGGGAAATCTGGCTTTGCCGCTTCACCGGCCTGCCGTCGTAGTCGATGATCTCGGCGCCCTTCTGGGTCATGACGGCGCAGTCGCCGTCGACCAGATAGGTGATCTCGTTGGTGAACGGCGATAGAGCAATAGCATCGGAGCCAAGGAACATTTCGCCACGGCCGTGGCCGATTGCGAGGGGCGGTCCGAAACGGGCAGCCATGATCGTGCCCGGATCGTCCTCGAACATCACCACCAGAGCATAGGCGCCGGCAACGCGGTTCAGCGTCGCCAGCATGGCGGCGCGGTGGTCGAGGCCCTGGCGGGTATATTTGGCAAGCAGGTGTGCGACGACTTCCGTGTCGGTCTGGCTTTCGAAGACCGCGCCTTCGGCCAGCAGCTCGTCCTTCAGCTCGGAAAAATTCTCGATGATGCCGTTGTGGACGACGGCGACGCCATCGACGAAATGCGGATGGGCATTGGTTTCGTTCGGGACGCCGTGGGTCGCCCAACGGGTGTGGGCGATGCCGATCGTGCCCGGCAGCGGCTCGGCGTCAAGCTTCTTTTCGAGATTGAAGAGTTTGCCCTCGGCACGGCGGCGATCCATGCGGCCCTCGTGGACCGTCGCGACGCCGGCGGAATCATAGCCGCGGTATTCGAGCCTTCGCAACGCATCGACCAGACGCGCCGCCACCGGCGAATTTCCGACGATCCCGACAATTCCGCACATGAACGACCCTTTCCGCTTCGTGAAACCCGCGCGAATTCCTAGCCGATTGCGGGCTTTGCGCAATCGGCCCGCCGGTCACTTTCGATGTCGGAAAGTAACGCGCAAATGTTAATGGCCGGGTTACTTTTGCGCCTTCTTGGCCGCCTTCAAGGCAAGCGCCCGCTCCCGGAGGATTTTCGCACGCTCCGGCTTCACTTCCTGACGGGCACGGCCAAGCGCCAGCGCATCGGCCGGCACGTTTTCGGTAATGACACTTCCCGAAGCCACATAGGCGCCGTCGCCGATCGAGACGGGTGCGACGAGCGACGAGTTCGAACCGACGAAGGCGTTGGCGCCGATGCGGGTCTCGTGCTTGTTGACCCCGTCATAATTGCAGGTGATCGTGCCGGCACCGATATTGGAATGGGCGCCGACAAAGGCGTCGCCGATATAGGTCAGGTGGTTGACCTTGGCACCCTCGTCGATCCTGGCATTCTTGACCTCGCAGAAATTCCCGACCTTGGAGCCGGCGGCGAGATCAGCACCGGGGCGAAGCCGTGCGAAAGGCCCGACCGTCGCGCCGCCGCTGACATGAGCGCCCTCGATATGCGAGAACGCATGGATCACCGCCCCGCTGTCGATCGTCACGCCCGGACCGAAGACGACGTTCGGCTCGATCAGCACGTCTTGGCCGATCTCCGTATCATAGGCAAGGAAGACGGTTTCCGGGGCGATCATGCTGACGCCGGCAATCATCAGTTCATGTCGCCGACGCTCCTGCCAGAGCTTTTCGAGCTGGGCCAGTTCGGCGCGGTTGTTGCAGCCGGCGACTTCCGATTCCGGCGCATCGACCGCCACGACCTTGCCGCCGGCGGCACGGGCGATCTCGACGAGGTCGGTCAGGTAATACTCACCCTTGGCATTGTGGTTGGTGATGCTTTCCAGCAGCGACAGCGCCTTGCGGCCGTTGATCGCCATCAGCCCGCTATTGCACCAGGTGACCTTGCGCTCCTCGTCGGTCGCATCCTTTTCCTCGCGGATAGCGATCAGTTCGCCGTTTTCGACCAGCAGACGGCCGTAGCCGGTCGGTTTGTCCGTACGAAAACCAATCACGACGACATCCGCTCCGACGGCAAGCTTCTCCCGCGCCTCGGCGAACGGGGCGGAGGTGACCAGCGGGACGTCGCCGTAGGCGACCAGAATGTCGTCATAACCGCGAGTGATCGCTTGTTTGGCCGTCAGCACGGCATGGCCGGTGCCGCGCCGCTCGGTCTGGAGGAAGGCCTCGACCGAAACCCCGTTGACGGCGCCTGCCTTGGCCACTCCGTCCGCGTCGCGGCCGACCACCAGCGCCGCTTCCGTCACGCCGGTCGAAGCCACCGCCGCCATCACGTGGGCGATCATCGGCCGGCCGGCGATCGGGTGCAGCACTTTCGACATCGACGATTTCATGCGCGTGCTGTCGCCGGCGGCGAGGATGACGGCAAGGCAGGAACGGCTCATCGGGATTCTCCTTCTCAGGCAATTTGCCGCTTCATAACAGCAAGATGATTGACGTGCGATAAAAGCCTTATGTGCGCCAGAAACAAAAAGGGCGCTCGAAAGCGCCCTTGATGTTGTCAACCCGACCCCTCGGGTCCGTCGCTCGCGCTCCGGGCGTTCGTCGCCGCAATCGATTCACTGGATCGATCGCTCGGGCTTTGCCCGACCGCTCCCACTATTGCGGCAGCTTGTCGTCGACGCCTTCGATGTAGAAGTTCATGCCGAGCAGAACGCCGTCCTGCGCCTTTTCGCCGGCCTTCAGCCAGGCGCTACCGTCCTGCTTGTTGATCGGGCCGGTGAACGGATGCAGTTCGCCCGACTTGATCTTGGCTTCGGTCTCTTCGGCCATCGCCTTCACGTCGTCCGGCATGTTGGTGTAGGGCGCCATGGTCAGGATCCCATCCTTCAGGCCGTCCCAGATCTGCTCTGACTTCCATGTGCCGTCTAGCAGCGCCTGGGTGCGCTTGATGTAATAGGCGCCCCAGGTGTCGACGATCGCGGTCAGCTGCGTCTTCGGACCGGCGGCGATCATGTCGGACGCCTGGCCGAAAGCGAGGATGCCGCGCTCGGAGGCGACCTGCATCGGGGCGGTCGTATCGGTGTGCTGGGTCAGAATGTCGACGCCCTGGTCGATCAGCGCCTTGGCGGCGTCGGCTTCCTTGCCCGGATCGAACCAGGTATTGGCCCAGACGACCTTGAGCTTGAAGTTCGGGTTGATCGACTTCGCGCCGAGCTCGAAGGCGTTGATGCCCATCACCACTTCCGGGATCGGGAAGGAGGCGATGTAGCCGGCGACGCCCTTCTTCGACATCTTCGCGGCGATCTGGCCCTGGATATAGCGGCCTTCATAGAAGCGCGAATTGTAGGTGGCGAGGTTCGGAGCGGCCTTGAAGCCGGTCGCGTGCTCGAACTTCACGTCGGGGAATTTCGCGGCGACCTTGACGGTGGCATCCATGAAGCCGAAGGACGTCGTGAACACCAGCGCGCAGCCGGAGCGGGCCATACGCTCGATGGCGCGCTCCGCATCGGGGCCTTCCGGAACGTTTTCCAGGAAGGGCGTTTCGACCTTGGTGCCGAGTGCCTTGTCGAGCTGCTGGCGACCGAGATCATGCGCCTGGGTCCATCCACCATCCGTCTTCGAACCGACGTAGATGAAACAGACCTTCTTCTTCTCCTGGGCCTGGGCGCCGGTCGAGAAACCGCCCATCAGGGCGGCCGATGCGGCAAGGGCGATAATCAGTTTCTTCATTTCCTAACCTCTATTGGCTTGAAGACGTTTTGTTTTTGGTTCCACGGTCACCGGTCGGGGACAAAGGGTTTCCCGAGCGAAGCCGGCGTGTTGATGAGCGTCGTGCGACGATTATGCGAAATGATGATCAGCACGACAATAGTCGCCGCATAGGGAAGTGCGGAGAGGAACTGCGACGGGATGACGATGCCGAGATTCTGCGCCAGGATCTGCGCATGCAGTTGGCCGATGCCGACCGCACCGAACAGGTAGCCGCCGGCCAGAATCCGCCACGGCCGCCAGGAGGCGAAAACGACGAGCGCCAGCGCAATCCAGCCGCGGCCGGCCGACATGTTCTCTACCCATTGCGGTGTGTAGACGAGCGAAAGCTGGGCGCCGGCGAGGCCTGCACAGGCACCCCCGAACATCACCGCCAGATAGCGGGTGCGGATAACGTTGATGCCGAGCGCATGGGCCGAGGAATGGCTGTCGCCGATTGCCCGCAGCTTGAGGCCTGTGCGGCTCTTGAACAGGAACCAGTGGATACCGATCACCAATGCGACCGACAGGTAGAAGATCAGGTCCTGGCTGAACAGCACGCGGCCGAAGAACGGAATGTCGGAAAGCAGCGGAAAGACGATCGGCTGCAGCTTGATGCCGGGCTGGCCGACAAAGGCTTCGCCGATCTGGCCGGAAAGCCCGAGCCCGAGGATGGTGAGAGCCAGGCCGGTCGCAACCTGATTGGCGACCAGCGTCAGCGTCAGGAAACCGAAGAGCAGGGAAAAGATCCCGCCGCCGAGAATGCCGGCCAGAATGCCGGCATAGGGGGACCCGGTCAGCTGTGCGGCCACGAAGGCGCAGACCGCGCCCATGATCATCATACCCTCGACGCCAAGGTTCAGCACGCCGGAGCGCTCGGTCACCAGTTCGCCGAGGGCTGCGAGAACCAGCGGGGTCGATGCTGTGATGACGGTGAGCAGGATCGCCTCGAACATCAGCCCTTCACCTCCCCCGTTTTCATGCCCGAAAAGATCAGCCGGATCCTGTAGTGGATCAGCGTATCGCAGGAGAGCACGAAAAAGAGCAGCAACCCTTGAAAGACGCGGCTGACCTTGTCCGAAATGCCGATCGAAAGCTGCGCCGCCTCGCCACCGAGATAAGTCAGCGCGAGCACGAGGCCGGAGGCGATGATGCCGAGCGGGTTGAGCCGTCCGAGGAACGCGACGATGATCGCCGTGAAGCCGTAACCCGGCGAGATGATCGGCTGGAGATGACCGATCGAGCCGGAAACTTCCGAAATGCCGGCAAGACCGGCGAGTGCTCCCGACAACAGCATCGAGAACCAGACCATTCGGCGGGCGGAGAAGCCGGCAAAGCGCCCGGCCCGCTCCGACTGGCCGAGCACCGAGACCTCGAAGCCCTTCAGCATGAAGCGCATCATGAACCAAAGCGCCACGGCCGCGACGATCGCGAAGATGAAGGCCCAATGGGCGCGGCCTGACGAAGACAGAATTTCCGGCACGACGGCCTCGATCTGGAACGTCTTCGTAATCGGGAAATTATTGCCCTGTGGATCGCGCCATGGTCCGCGCACCAGCCAGTCGAGATAGAGCTGGGCGATATAGACCAACATCAGGCTGGTCAGGATCTCGTTGGTGTTGAAGCGGGTCTTCAGGAGCGCCGGGATGCCGGCATAAAGCGCACCGCCGAGCATGCCGAGGATGAGCATCAACGGCAGGATCATCGGCGAGTGCCAGGCGGGATAAAGCACCGGCAGGATCGAGCCGGTGATGGCACCGATGGTGAACTGGCCTTCTGCCCCGATATTCCAGTTGTTGGAGCGGTAGCAGACCGACAGGCCGACCGCGATCAGGATCAAGGGTGCTGCCTTGATCGCCAGCTCGTGCAGCGACCAGACTTCCAGCAGCGGCTCGATGAAGAAGCTGTAGAGCGCGCTCACCGGGTTCTTGCCGAGCAGCCAGAACATGATGGCACCGAAGAGCAGCGTCAGTGCGAGCGCCAGCAGCGGCGAGAGGACCGAGAACAGCGTCGAGACGCGGGCGCGCTTCTGGAGTTCAATGCGCATGCGCCGCCTCCGGAACAGAGTGGCTTTCGTGGACGCCGCCCATCAAGAGCCCGATGCGCTCCAAGGTCAGTGTGCCGGCCGGATGAGGCTCCGAGAGCCGGCCTTCCGAGATGACGGCGATATTGGTCGCCACTTCAAAGATCTCGTCGAGATCCTGGCTGATCACCACCACCGCCGAGCCGGACTTGGCGAGATCGATCAGCGCCTGGCGGATGCGGCTTGCGGCACCGGCATCGACGCCCCAGGTCGGCTGGTTGACGACGAGCACGGAGGGCTGCCGGTCGAGCTCGCGCCCGACGATGAACTTCTGGAGATTGCCGCCGGACAGCGAACCTGCCTGCGGGTCCTCGCCGCTCTTGCGGACATCCATCGCCTCGCAGATGCGGCGGGTGGCGGAGCGGATCGCATCGAAGCGGATGACGGAAAATGCGCCGCCCGAAAGGAAGGCCTTCCTGTCCGACTGGCTGCGCGCGAGGAGAAGATTGTCCGACAATGCCATCGCGGAGACCGCCGCATGGCCGTGACGCTCTTCCGGCACGAAGCCGGCGCCGAGCAGCCTGCGGCCGTTGATGCCGGTGCGGCCAACCGCCTTGCCGCGGATGCGGATCGCCTCGTCCTCGGCGACCGGATATTCGCCCGAGAGCACGTCGAAGAGTTCGCCCTGGCCATTGCCCGCAACGCCCGCGATTGCCAGCACTTCGCCGGCGCGTACGTTCATGGCGATGTTCTTGAGTGACACGGCAAAGGGCGTGCGCGCCGGGACCGAAAGATTGCGGACCTCGATGCGGATGTCGCCGAGCGCCGTGCCGGCATCCCGGTGGACTTCGGCAACGTCCGAGCCGACCATCATCCGGGCGAGCGAGGCCGGCGTTTCGTGTTTGGGATCGCAGGCGCCGGTGACCTTGCCGTGGCGCAGGACCGTGGCGCGATCGCAGATGCGGCGCACCTCCTCCAGCCGGTGGCTGATGTAGAGAACCGAGCGGCCCTCGGCCTTCAGCTTGAACAGCGTCTCGAACAGCCGGTCGGCCTCCTGCGGCGTCAAGACCGATGTGGGCTCATCGAGGATGATCAGCTTGGGGTTCTGAAGCAGAGCCCGGACGATCTCGATACGCTGGCGCTCGCCGACCGACAGGTCCGCCACATGTGCCTTGGGATCGAGGGGCAGGCCGTATGCCTTGGAAAGCGACGCCGCTTCGTCCGATATCCTGGCAAGTGAAATCTTCGGGTCGAGCGACAGCGCGATGTTTTCGGCGACCGTCAGCGCCTCGAACAGCGAGAAATGCTGGAAGACCATGCCGATGCCGAGCCGGCGGGCCTCGCCCGGAGACCCGATCGTCACCGGAGAACCTTCCCAGAGCATTTCGCCGGCGCTCGGCTGCAGCACGCCGAAGAGCATTTTCACCAGCGTCGACTTGCCGGCACCGTTCTCACCGAGCAATGCGCGAATTTCACCGGGCGCGATATCCAAATCGATCGCGTTGCAAGCCGCGAAGCTGCCGAAAAGCTTGGTCAAACCTCGAACCGACAGAAGCGGAACGGCCGCCGGACCCTCGGATAACGTCACTGAACCCCCTCGTTCACCGCGGGCCTCACCTTCTTCGAGGTTTTCATGGCTGCGCAATGCATTGATTTTGCCGACATCCGGCGATCACCCCGGATATTCGACTGATATTGATACCTTTTTTGTTGCTTCGCACAACACTAAAGAAAGGGGGTTTCCAGAACGCTCAACTATTTTCCGAGACTGGGGAAAAGCTGCAGCACGCCGCCGATGCAATAGAGATAGATGCCGCTGATCACGACACCGTAGACGACCCAGGCGGGCGTCTCGAAATGCAGGAGCAGCGAATAGCCACCGAGCGCGCACCAGATGAGGCAGACGGCGAGATTGAGCGGACGGAGCCGCTTGACGCGGACGGGATGCAGGAAGTTGATCGGCAGGAAGGTGAGAATGACCGATACCGAAACCAGAACGAGAGCCGCCGTGGCGCTTGCATCGATGACGAACAGGGTGAAGATCACCATGTTCCAGACGACCGGGAAGCCGGAGAAGAAGTATTCGTCGGTCTTCATGCCCATGTCGGCATAATAAACGGCGCTCGAGACGACGATCGCGCCCGCGGCCACGAAGGACCAGGGCTCGCCGATCATGCCGCTCTGGTAGAGCGCAAACGCCGGCAGCAGCACGTAAGTCACGTAATCGATGATATTGTCGAGCGTGTCGCCCGACCAGTTGGGCAGGACTTCCTTGACCCGCACCTTGCGGGCGATCGGTCCGTCAATGCCGTCGACGAGGAGCGCCAGACCCAGCCACCAGAACATGTGGACGAAACGGTGCTCGGCTGCTGCGACGACGCCGAGGAAGGCGAGGAACGAGCCGGAGGCCGTCAGGAGATGAACTGAAAAGGCGCGGATTTCAGCGTAGGGAACTTTTTTATAGTTGAAGATTCGTCTGATCACGCGTCAGTCCCGCCTTTCCCTCATCCGGCGAGCGAGGTATGCGGCCAATCACCGCGCATTGCAACCTCGTTGCCCTTCGGCCACGCATAAAGCATTGCTTTTTCTATGCTGCGCTGCCGTGTCCCATGGATATGCAGGCCCCGAAGCTCTAGATATCAATCATACACTTGCAGCGCAGGACGACGGATATGCAGCATTTCGAGATCGCGGTGGTGGGCGGGGGACTTTCCGGATCGGTTGCCGCACTGGCGCTCGCGCGCGCCGGACGCAAGGTAGCGCTGATCGCTCCCCTCTCCGAAAAGGCCGATGAACGCACGACCGCGCTAATGGACCAGTCCATCCGTTTTCTTGAACGACTTGGCGTCTGGGAGGATATCGCGCCTTCCGCCGCGCCGCTCTCCGTCATGCAGATCATCGACGGCACCAAGCGATTGCTCCGCGCGCCGACGGCCCAGTTCCGGGCACAGGATGTCGGCCTCTACGCCTTCGGCTACAATATCCCGAACCGGGCGCTGTCGGAAAAGCTGGATGCGGCGGTGGCTGCCGAACCGAACATCAGCAAGATCGCGCAAAGCGTCGAAATCTTCGACATCTCGGCCGAGAGAGCGGTCTTGACGCTCTCGGATGGCGCCTTGATCGGCGCCGATTTCGTCGCGGCGGCCGATGGCCGCCAGTCGAAGGCGCGGGAAATGGCCGGCATCGGCGTGCGCCGCTGGTCCTATCCGCAGTCGGCGGTGGTGTTGAATTTCGCCCACACTCTGCCGCATGGCAATGTCTCGACCGAATTCCATACCGAAAGCGGACCGTTCACCCAGGTTCCCCTGCCGGGCCTGCGCTCCAGCCTCGTCTGGGTGGTGAAGCCGGATGAAGCCCGCCGCCTCGTCGAACTTCCGGTCGAGGAACTGTCGCGGCTGGTCGAGGAGCGGATGCAGTCGATGCTCGGCAAGGTAAAAGTCGAGGGCACGGCGCAGGCGTGGCCGCTTTCCAGCCTGATGGCCGAGCGGTTCGGCAAGGGCCGGCTGGCGCTGATCGGCGAAGCTGCACATGGCTTCCCGCCGATCGGGGCACAGGGGCTCAACCTGTCGCTCCGCGACGTCATCACCCTTTCGGAACTGCTCGTCGCCACCGGCGACCACCCGGTCCCGGCCGATGCCGGCGATCGCTTCAACCGGCGCCGCGGGCCGGATATCGTCAGCCGCACCGTCGGCGTCGATCTTCTCAACCGCTCGCTGCTGTCGGATTTCCTGCCCGTGCAGATGCTACGCGCGGCCGGCCTGCACATCCTCACCAATGCGCCCCCGCTTCGAAACCTGTTGATGCGGGAAGGGATCGAGCCTGGCCGTGGCCTGCGCGCCGTCGTCGATGCCTTACGGAAAGAGATCCGGCGATAAGGTGCCGGAATTGATGAGGTATAGCAATACCGGCAAGGTCGCCACCGATGCGACGGTGATGATCAGGATGCTGGCAGACGCCCTCTCCTGCCAGATCCCGTATTGCTGGCTGATGACGAAGACATTGGTCGCCGGCGGCAGGGCCGAAAGCAGCGTTGCGGAATAGATCCACACCGGATCGAAATTGCCGATCAGCGACAGGACCGTATAGCTCGTCATCGGCAGGAGGATCAGCTTGAAGACGGTGATATAGCCGATTTCCACCGGCACGCGCTTGATCGGCCTCAGCGCCAGTGTCACCCCCATGGCAAACAACGCGCAGGGGGCCGCCGCCTGGGCAAGGTAGTCGATGAGCCGCTGGAAGGCAGCCGGCGGCTGCACCGCAAATGCCGCGAAGCAGAACCCGAGCGCCGTCGAGATGATGAACGGGTGCAGCACGACCTTCCGCACGATATCGGCGACGACGTGGCTGGCGGGGCGTTTGTCGCCGCCGGCGACCGCCATCATCGCCGGCGCGACGATAAAATGCGCGGCGTTCTCGAAGCAGACGATCAGCGCCACCGGCACCGCCGCCGCCTCGCCGAAAGCGAGCAGCGCCAGGCCCGGCCCCATATAGCCAATATTGCCATAGGCCCCTGCAAACGACTGGATGGTGCAATCGGCAAAGGAACTGCGGCGGATGAAGAAGCCGATCAGGAAGATAACGCAGAAGACGAGATAGGTCGCGCCGATCTCGCCGAAGATGAAGTCGGCCCGGGTCAACTGTTCGACCGGGGTGCGGGACACCAGCTTGAAGAAGAGCGCCGGCAGGGCCGCGTAGATGATGAACGTATTCATCCAGCCAAGCGCTTCGGCCGGCTGTTTCGTCACTCTTGCGGCAAGATAACCGATGAAGATCAGCCCGAAGAAGGGCAACAGCAATGCAATGATATCGGCCATCGGTTCCCTGCCCGCATCACCGGGCGTATTAGAAGACGCTTTTCCGTTAGCCGATTTGCATCAGGATTGGAAAGGTCTGCTGGAACCAGATTGCGGCAGACGTGACGAAACCGAAGATGAACGCAAGCCCGGTGAGGATCAGGAAGACGCCCATGACCTTCTCGACCATGCCGAGATGACGGCGGAAACGGGTCAGGAACCGCATGAAAGCGCCGGAGAAGCCGGCGGCGATCCAGAACGGCACGGCAAGGCCGAGCGAATAGATGGCAAGCAGCGCCGCCCCTTCGCCGACCGTGTCGCGGGATGCGGCGACGCCGAGGATCGCGCCCAGCACCGGACCGATACAGGGTGTCCAGCCGAAGGCGAAGGCAAGCCCCATGACATAGGCGCCGGAGAGCGTTGCCGGCTGCCCCCCGCCCTGGAAACGGGCCTCGCGCGCCAGAAGACCTATCCGGAATACGCCAAGGAAATTCAGCCCCATGACGATGATGATCAAGCCGCCGAGCTTGGAGAGAAGATCGAGATGCTGGCGTAGCAAAACGCCGATTGTCGAGGCGCCGGCCCCGAGAGCCACGAAGACGGTCGCGAAGCCGAGCGTGAAGAACAGCGCCGACTTCAGCACCGCCCGGCGTGTCCCTGCCCCCGATTCGATCACCGCAGCCCCTCCGCCGCCACGGAACTGCTCGACCGAAACGCCCGCCATGTAACAGAGATAGGGCGGCACGAGCGGCAGCACGCAAGGGGAGAGAAACGACAGGGCGCCGGCAAGAAGCGCGCTCAGCAGGGATATTTCGGCAATCGACACGTGTGGCTCCGAATGGCGGGCCTTTCGGGAGCCCGCGTCTTGCGCTTCAGGTAATGGCCTGACGCGACGAATGCCAATCACCTTTTCGCACGGCGACGGAAAAGCGGCAGATAGCCGCATTTTTGCTGTTTTTGCGGGTTGACCGCAAGGGGTCACCTGCCTATGTTCCGCGCACTTTCAAGGACGCGCTTACCCGCGGCCGCGGGAGAGCGTAGCTCAGTCGGTAGAGCAACTGACTTTTAATCAGTAGGTCCAGGGTTCGAATCCCTGCGCTCTCACCATTAAAATTTCCTCATCTTTCCCGCCGAACCCATTCATTACAGCCGCGTCACGTTTCCACGGCAACCCACGGGATACCTGGAAGTAACCGACATTCCAGCAAGCCATTGAAAAATAACACTTCCGCCAGCGGCGCCACATCCTGGGCCTTAGGATTTGGCCCAAAATTCGGCAAAGCGCAGCGCCGGAACCTTATTTATTGTTAAGCTGACCTTTGCCGCTTCGGGGCGTATTTTCATCTCCAAGACTGAATGCTGCCGGCGGCCAGAAGATGTCATGACGGCAGAGGCAGTTCCAGAACCGTTCACTCAAGGTGGAGCTCTCGCATGCGCTCGCTTGTTCCGATAAACCAGCATTCCCCGGTGCCGCCGGCGTCCTGCCCGGTCACGCACCTCACCGGACCGCCCGGCGATCGCTTTCGATCGTAAGAAAGTTCAGGCCGTTTCGCCTGTCCCTCGGTGATCCGGTTTTCCCAAGCAACGGCTTTACTCTGAAGCCGGCTTTTGAGCCTCGCAGATCTTAAAACCCAACCGATCAGCCGCTGTGTCCTCACGCGGCTTCGATCCCCCTTGCCCTGAATGCGCCCGCCTCCCGGCGCCAGGACATGCAGACAAAAAGGAAGACCTTCATGTCAGATATCCTTCGCAGACATCGGATCGCGGCACTTCTCGGCGCCGCCATCGTTGCGGTCCCGCTCGCGGTGCCGGTCATTCTCGGCACCAATGCGGCGCATGCGGCAAACACGGCAACGGCCGTCACCGGCTCCGTTTCCGGCATCGTTGCTCCGGGCGGCTCGTTTGCGCCGATCGTTTCGGCCGACAAGCCGGCGGTCGTCACCATCACCACCACGATGAAGGCCCAGAACGCCGCTTCTGACGAGAGCTCGCCCTTCGGCGACAATTCGCCGTTCGATGAGCAGTTCCGGCAGTTCTTCGGCCAGCAGGGCATCCCCATGCCGCGCCAGATGCCGCAGCAACGCCAGGCTCCGCGCGCCGAGGCTCTCGGCTCCGGCTTCGTCGTTTCGGCGGACGGCTACATCGTCACCAACAACCACGTGATCGACAACGCGATCGATATCAAGGTGACACTCGACGACGGCACGGAAGTGCCGGCCAAGCTCGTCGGCGCCGATCCGAAATCCGATCTCGCCGTCATCAAGATCAACGCGCCGAAGCCTTTGGCGACCATCGCCTGGGGTGATTCGGACAAGCTCAATGCCGGCGACCAGATTCTGGCGATCGGCAATCCGTTCGGCATCGGCACGACCGTCACCGCCGGTATCGTTTCGGCCCGCGGCCGCGATCTCCACAGCGGCCCCTATGACGATTTCATCCAGATCGACGCGCCGATCAACCATGGAAATTCCGGCGGCCCGCTGGTCGATCTCGAAGGCAAGGTCGTCGGCATCAACACGGCGATCTATTCGCCGAACGGCGGCAGCGTGGGTGTCGGCTTCGCCATCCCGTCCGATCAGGCCCAGAAGGTCGTCGCCAAGCTGATGAAGGACGGCTCCATCGAGCACGGCTTCATCGGCGTGCAGATCCAGCCGGTGACGGCGGATGTGGCAAGTGCCATCGGCCTCGACAAGCCGGAAGGGGCGCTGGTCGCCAATGTCAACGACGACACGCCGGCTGCCAAGGCCGGTGTACAGACCGGCGACGTCATCACCGCGCTCGGCGGCCAGGCGGTCAACTCTCCGCGCGACCTGTCGCGCATGGTGGCCGACCTGACGCCCGGCGCCAAGGAAGGGCTGACCGTCTGGCGCCAGGGTCAAAGCCGCAGTCTCAGCATCACTGTCGGCGGCAACGAGCCCGACCAGCAGCAGGCTTCCGCGGACAAGAGCGACAAGTCCATCCAGGGCGCCCAGCGCGTTCCGACCATCGGCATCGGTCTTGCCGACATCACCCCCGACATCCGCCAGGCCCTCAACCTTCCGCGCCGGGAAAGCGGTGCCGTGATCGAAAGCGTCGCTCCCGACAAGCCGGCTGCCGATGCGGGCCTGCAGCCTGGAGACATCATCGTCTCGATCAACCAGCAGCCGGTGAAGTCCGCCAAGGAAGCCAAGACGGCGGTCGCGGAAGCCGGCAAGTCCGGGCGCAAGTCGGTCCTGCTGCTCATCCAGCGCGGCGAAAACCAGACCTTCGTCGCGGTTCCCTTCTCGATCGGCTGAGCCTCGACACCGCCCTTATCGTCTTGGCGCCGCCCGGTTCTCGTAACCGGGCGGCGTTCTTTTTGCTTCGCCGATAATCCGCGAACCCTCCAGCGTGGCAACGAGTTCGGCAAATCTCGCCCTCGCTCGAGCAAGCACCAACGCGTCGGCGATCGGTTTGTCCACGACGTTCTCCAGAACCCGCACCACCCGGCGGGCCGCTCTCTTCAATTCGCGGGAGGCGGCTTCGCTGCACAGGATCTCGGCCGCAAGGATATACATCCGCCGATAGCTTCTGGCTTCGGCGGCTGTCGTCATCCACGTCATATGGAACTCAGTCATGCGGGCTTAGATGGGAGCCGCCCCCTGAAAGTCAGGCGCGCGATAACGATAGAGTCAATCTCGCTTTAACCAAAACTTAAGCGTGAATTACCGTCTGCTGATGAAATCGTCACCGGAACCTTCGCGCCCATAGGACGTTTGCTCGGCCGAAGGAGCATCGTTATGCGCATTATATTCATAGTCATGATCGTTTCGGTGCTCAGCATCCTGGCATTCAAATATGCCGACCAGTCGCTCGGCGGCGGCGATATCCTGGCCACCCCCGCGGAGCTCTCGGCTCAGAACTGACACCATCAAGTGAGGCAGCCGATCTTTCGACAAGCCCTAGGATTGGCTTGACCGTTCAGGTCTTACCGCCATATTCCTGCGGTCCCGCCCCAATCCATTTTCAAAACGCGAGAGGTTTTCATGGCCAAGCCAAAGATTGCGATCATCATCAGCAGCACGCGTGATGTCCGGTTCGGCGACAAGCCGGCACAGTGGATCTACGACACGGCATCCAAGCGCGACGACATGGAATTCGAGATCGTCGACCTGCGCGATTTCCCGTTGCCGTTCTTCAATGAAAAGGCGTCGAATGCCTGGGTCCCCACCGAAAACGAAGTCGGCCAGCGCTGGCAGAAGAAGGTGGCCGAATTCGACGGCTATATCTTCGTCGTCGCAGAATACAACCGCTCGATCACGGCCGCGCTGAAGAACGCACTCGACTATGCCTACCCGGAATGGAACCGCAAGCCGGCTGCAGCCGTCGGCTACGGCAGCGTCGGCGGCGCCCGGGCGGTCGAACATCTTCGCAACATCGCAGTCGAACTGCAGATGGTCCCGACCCGTCCCGGCGTCCACATCCAGGGCGCCGATTTCTTCGCGGTCTGGCAGCAGGGCAAAGCGCTGTCGGAACTGACCCATCTCGAGCCCGGCGTGAAGACCATGCTCGACGATCTTTCCTGGTGGGCGACAGCGCTCAAGACGGCCCGCGAAAAAGCCTGATTACCCATCACGCCGCCTTGATCCCAGGGTTCCGGTCCCGGCCGGAACCTTCCGGTTTTCCGGGTGTTGTCAGGTAATAGAGGAGTCATTGCCATGAGCGCCCAAAATGTCCTGATTGCCCTGGGATCCGCGATTGCGGGCGGCCTCGTCGTTGCGCTTCTGATGCATCCGGCCGGACCCACCGCAACCGCGAAGTCGGATCGCCTCAGCGGCCCTCCGGCAGAGACCGCCTTCCTGCCGGAACGCTTCGGCGTCCCAGGTTCGACACAGTAACAGCGACACGGTAAAGTTGGGATCTGAAATACGAAAAGCCGGCGTCTCTTTCGAGACGCCGGCTTTTTCATATCTACCCAATCAATGAACGGCCTTGCCGCCCTCTTCCTCTTCGAATGTTACCGCGACATCGCCATCGGCCGACAGGCGAACTCTGTTTCCTTCGATATCGGCGACGAGTTCGAGCGGGATGAAGTGATGGTGGCCTTCATGGCTGCCCTCACCGCTATCCTTCCTGGTCAGCTTGATACGGCTGCCTTCGACGCGATCGACCGTTCCAACATGAACGCCATCCGCGCCGATGACTTCGGCGTGCTCCTTGATTCTTGCAGCATCAATCATGGGAAATCTCCTTTTCTGCGTTCCGACAACGCATGAACGAAGATATCGATGCATGCTCTTCAAAAACGGAGAGCCTTTTAAAAACGCGCCTGCCGCCGGCAACGGCCGGAATTACTGGTGCAGGGTGTAAGTCCCCATTTTGCAGATGTCCTGCGTATCTTCCATGTCTTCAAGCTTGGAATCCTCTGAGAATTCGAAGCGCATGTCGTATTTGCAGGAACGGCGACCATCGCGGATGGTGATCTTGATGCTCTGGCCCGGCTCCAGCACGTCATCACCGAAAACGTCTTCTTCCCAATTGTCCACGCCTTCCGGCGAGGTATAAAAGCGCTCAAGTGTACCCTTGGTCTTGTTGATCAGGGTGAACACAAGATCGTCTGCGGCGCGGGTGGCACCCGCGGACACCAGAATAGCCGCGAAAGCGCCGGCTAACGCAGAGAATCTCTTAACCATAATACTTTCCCTCTACCCGTGATTGGGTACGGTATTACTATCATCCGCCTGTTAAAGCATGGTGAAATCACACGTATGCTTGAATACACGTAGGTTACCGATATTTAAGTTTTATCGATTCCGGTTTTATGTCATTGAGAGAGCAGAAGAATTCCGTCCAGCGACCATGCTTCCGGCGGATTTGCGCCGCACGACGGCGCAGCGGGAGTTTCAGCCCCGGTTGTATCGCTACCCACCAAAGGACAGACCGTTGAACGTGCAGAACACACCCGACCCGGCAGCAAAGACCAGCGGCGCGCCCGATCTCGCCGCGATCCTGGCCACCTCGGGAAGCCGGCGCAAGAAACGTCGATGGATCTGGCCAACGGTCCTTGTCGTGCTCATTGCCGCCGCAGCGGGCGCCTACAGCTATTTCGGCAGCAGCGGGCCGCGCTACGATTACACCACGCAGCCGGCGAAGCGGGGCGGGCTGTCGGTCATCGTCACGGCGACGGGCTCGGTCCAGCCGACCGATCAGGTGGACATATCGAGCGAACTGTCCGGCACCGTCCGCAAGGTCCATGTCAGCTATAACAGCGCCGTCAAGCAGGGTGACGTGCTCGCCGAACTCGACACCAACAAGCAGGAAGCGGACGTTCAGAGCGCCCGCGCCCAGCTCGCTTCGGCAAGGGCCAACGTGCTGAAGGCCGAAGCGGAAGCCGCCTCGGCCAAGAATTCCTTCGACCGCCTGACCGGTCTCGTCAGCAACCGCATTTCCACCCAGCAGGAGCTCGACGCGGCGAAATTCACCTATGATTCGGCGCTCGCCACCAAGGCGGTCAACGAGGCGTCGGTTCTTTCCGCCGAGGCCAATCTGCGGCTGTCGGAGCTCAATCTCGTCAAGCTCAAGATCGTCTCGCCGATCGACGGGATCGTCCTGACCCGCGACGTGGATCCGGGCGCCACAGTCGCCTCCTCGCTCAATGCGCCGGTGCTGTTCACCATTGCCGGCGATCTGAAGCGCATGGAACTGCAGGTGGCCGTCGACGAGGCGGATGTCGGCAATGTCCGGGAAGGCCAGACGGCGAAATTCTCGGTCGACGCCTATCCGGAGCGTAATTTCCCCGCCACCATCCAGGCGGTGCGCTTCGCATCCGAAACCGTCTCCAATGTCGTGACCTACAAAGCAATCCTGACCGTCGACAATGCCGACTTGCTGCTGCGTCCCGGCATGACGGCGACCGCAGACATCACCGTGCAGTCGGTTACCGACTCGCTCCTCGTCCCGAATGCGGCCTTGCGTTATTCGCCGCCGACGACGGCGCGCAGCCGTGGCAATTTCCTCACCCGGCTGTTCGCGCCGCCCGGTCCGCGCGGCAATCGCGGCGGCAACGATGCTTCGGGTGCTGGCCGCGCCGTCTGGGTTCTGCGCGCCGGCGTGCCGACGCGGGTGCAGGTCGAAACCGGTCCGACCGACGGCCAGTTCACGGTGCTGAAATCCGGCGAGATAAAGGATGGCGATCTCCTGATCACCGATGCCGTCGCCCGGGCGACCTGAGGAGGGTTCCGATGACGCTCCCTCCCATCATCACCTTCAGCCAGGTCTCGAAATTTTACGGGCACGGTGAAGCGACCATCCGCGCGCTGGACCATATCGACCTGTCGATCGCAGCGGGCGAGTTCGTGTCGATCATGGGGCCGTCCGGCTCGGGCAAATCCACGGCGATGAACATCATCGGCGGGCTCGACCTGCCCTCCTCCGGCGAATACCTGTTCCAGGGCATTCCGACTAGCGGCTTCGACCGCGCGCAACTGACGCTGCTGCGGCGTCACATGCTCGGCTTCGTCTTCCAGGGGTTCAACCTGCTTGCCCGCACATCCGCCGTCGAGAATGTCGAACTGCCGCTCGTCTACCGTGGCATGGATCACCGCGAGCGGCGCAAGCGTGCGCTCGTCGCGCTGGAACAGGTAGGCCTCAAGGGCCGCGAGGGCCATACGACCCAGGAACTGTCCGGCGGCCAGCAGCAGCGCGTGGCGATCGCGCGTGCCATCGTCACTGATCCCGCGGTGCTGCTCGCCGACGAGCCGACCGGCAATCTCGATACCAGGACCAGCGCCGAGATCATGGAGCTGATCACCGGGCTCAATCGCGACAACGGCATCACCGTGATCATGGTCACTCACGAAGAGGACATCGCCGCCTATGGCAAGCGGCTCCTGCGCTTCGTCGACGGCCATCTCGCCTCCGACCAGGCACAGGTGAAGGAGCACGACCATGTTCTTTGAGACGGCGAAACTGGCCTGGCGGGCGATCAGCCGCAACATGCTGCGCTCCTTCCTGACCGTGCTCGGCGTGGTGATCGGCGTCGCGGCCGTGATTGCCATGGTGACTGTCGGCAATGGTACGACGGCGAAGGTTCAAGCCGAACTTTCCCGCCTCGGCACCAACACGCTGTTCGTCCGCCCCGGCCAATGGGGGCCGGGACGCGCCAGCAGCGAGGCCAAACGCTTCAGCGAAAACGACGTCCTGGCGATCCAGGAACAGGTGACCGGGCTTCGCGCCGTGGCGCCGCTGAACCGTGGCACGGCGACCGTGATCGCCGGCGGCGCCAACCATTCGTCGAGCGTGATCGGCACCACCAACGACTACCTGATCGCCCAGGACTGGGACCTCGCCCTCGGCCGGCAATTCCTCGCCAACGAGGACCGCGGCAGCCAGGCCGCCTGCATTATCGGGGAGACCGTGCGCAAGGAGCTTTTCGGCGCAGCCAACCCGGTCGGGCAGAGCATCCGCGTCAGCAACGTCGCCTGCCCCGTCGTCGGTGTGCTTGCCGTCAAGGGCCAATCAGGCATGGGCGACGACCAGGACGATACCGTGCTCATGCCGCTGAAACTGCACCAGCGGCGGATCGGCGGCACGACGACGATCAGCAGCATCATCCTATCGGCGCAGGACGGCATAGCAACGACCAAGGTCCAGTCGGATGTCGAGAGCCTGCTGCGCGAACGGCGCAGGATAGCGATCGGCCGCGAGGACGATTTCTCGGTCAACGACATGTCGCAGATCGCCGCCGCGATGACCGGCACGACGGTGCTTCTGACGGGTCTGCTCGGCGCGGTCGCGGCCGTCAGCCTGCTGGTCGGCGGCATCGGCATCATGAACATCATGCTGGTTTCGGTCACCGAACGTACCCGCGAGATCGGCATTCGGCTGGCGATCGGCGCGCTGGAGCGGCAGGTGCTGACGCAGTTCCTCGTCGAGGCGGTGATGCTGTCGATCTTCGGCGGCGTCAGCGGCATCGTTGCCGGCCTTGCGCTTGCCTATGGCGTCGTCAGTTTCCTCGGCGTGCCATTCGTCGCCAGCCCGACGATCATCCTGCTTGCGTTTGCCTTCTCGGCGGCGATCGGCATGGTCTTCGGCTATTTCCCCGCTCGCCGGGCCGCTCAGCTCAACCCGATCGAAGCCCTTCGCCACGAATAGGCGGTGACGTCCGGCGTTTCCGCCGGGTCGCCGGCTGCTTGCATACCCTTGCCTGATATATCAGCTACACTTGCTATTCCGAATGCGACATGACACTCTGTGATATATCAGGGAGGATGAGGCGCATGGCATCCGAGGCGGAATCGCTCAGCCGACAGGCCTATCGCCGGCTCGAAAACCTCATCGTCACCCTTCGACTGGCACCCGGCGCGCTGGTCACGGAAAAGCAGCTCATCGGCCTGGCGGGCCAGGGCCGAACACCGGTACGCGAAGCGATCCAGAAACTCGAATGGCAGGGGCTGATGCGGGTACGGCCGCGCGTCGGGTTGCAGATCACCGAGATCATCGAGAGCGACCATGCGGCCATCATGCAGGCGCGGCGCCAGCTCGAACCGGTAGCCGCAACGCTGGTGGCCGAACACGCCAACGAAGAACAGCGCGCTGCCCTGCTCGATTGCGCCAAGGCAATGGGCGCCGCTGCGGCGACCGGCGACATTTCCGGATTTCTCGAAGCCGACAAGCGTTTCGACGATATCCTGGAGGACGCCTGCCCCAACCGGTTCCTGACGTCGGCGCTGGGGCCGCTCCAGACCCATTCCAGGCGGCGATGGTTTTCGAACGCCTCCATCGAGCGGATGGATCAGTCGGTCACGCAGCATGTCGCCGTCATCCGTGCCATCAGGTCAGGCGACGCGGAGGCTGCGCGAAGAGCGATGGATACGCTCCTCGGTTATCTTACCAATTCGTGAGGGGAGATCAGACGCGGGCTTCGGCTTCGCGCTGTTTCGCGAGCGCTGCAAGATCCGCAGGCTTCAGCTCGACCGACTCGCCGCAGCCGCAGGCGGACGTCTGGTTGGGATTGACGAAGGTGAAGCCCGAGCGCATCTGCGTCACTTCGAAATCCATCTGCGTGCCGAGGAGATAGAGGACCGCCGAAGGCTCGATCCAGACGGCGGCGCCGTCATGCTCGATCCTGTCGTCCTTCGCATTCGGCTCTGTGACGAGATCGACGGTATATTCCATGCCGGCGCAGCCGCCCTTCTTGATCCCGACCCGCAGGCCCTTGGCGTCCGGTCCGGAATTGGCGACGAGCTGCTTGACGCGGGTCGCGGCGGCATCGGTCATGGTCATAATGGCGAAGCCCATGGGCTCATTCTCCTTCCGCACACGGATTCAAGGTCCGGTGTTTCACGACTAAAAATGTAACGCCCGTCCGTAAACGGATCAATACCACCCAACGGAAACTTGCGCTTCCTCTGACATGCGCTCCGGTGTCCACGGCGGATCGAAGGTCATCTCGACCTCGACGCCTGACACGCCCTCGACGGCGCCGACGGCGTTTTCCACCCAGCCCGGCATTTCGCCGGCGACCGGGCAGCCGGGCGCGGTCAGCGTCATCACGATCTTCACCATGCGGTCGTCTTCTATATCGATCTTGTAGATCAAACCGAGTTCGAAGATGTCGGCGGGGATTTCCGGATCATAGACCGTTTTCAGCGCTCCGATGATGTCGTCGCTTAGGCGCGCCAGTTCATCGGCCGGGATGGCGGATTGTATGATCCCTTCCCGGGCATCCCACTTCAGTTCCGTTTCGTCGACAGCCATCACAAGGCTCCCCAAACAAGAAATTAGCCAAAGAAATTGCGAGCGTAGTCGAGCGCGTCGGCCAGCGCATCCACTTCGGCACGGGTATTGTACATGCCGAACGATGCCCTGCATGTGGAGGTGACGCCGAAGCGCTTCAAGAGCGGCATGGCGCAATGGGTGCCGGCACGGACCGCCACGCCCTTGCGGTCGATCACCATCGACACGTCATGGGCATGGATGCCGGCAAGCTCGAAGGAGAAGATGCCGCCCTTGCCCGGCGCATTGCCGATGATCCGCAGCGAGTTGATGGCGCGCAGGCGTTCCGTTGCGTAAGCGGCAAGATCCGCCTCATGACGGGCAATCGCGGCGCGGCCGATCTTGTCCATGTAGTCGAGCGCGTAGCCGAGCCCGATCGCCTGGACGATCGGCGGCGTGCCGGCTTCGAAACGGTGCGGCGGGTCGTTATAGGTGACGATGTCCTCGGTGACGTCGACGATCATCTCGCCGCCGCCCTGGAACGGCCGCATCTGCCTCAAGCGATCCGACTTGCCGTAGAGCACGCCGATACCGGACGGGCCATAGAGCTTGTGGCCGGTCATCACGTACCAGTCGCAATCGATATCGCGGACATCGACCGGCATGTGCACGGCGCCCTGGCTACCGTCGATCAGAACCGGAATGCCGCGCTCATGGGCGATGCGGCAGACTTCCTTGACCGGAACCACGGTGCCGAGCGCGTTCGACATATGGGTGATCGCGACGAGCTTGGTCTTCTCGGTGAGAGACTTTTCGAAATCCTCGATATGGAAGGCACCCTCGTCATCGACCGGCACCCAGACCAGCTTGGCTCCCTGCCGCTCGCGGATGAAATGCCAGGGCACGATGTTGGAATGGTGCTCCATGATCGTCACGACGATCTCGTCACCGGCACCGATATTCGGCATGCCCCAACCATAGGCGACCGTGTTAATCGCCTCGGTCGAGTTTTTCGTAAAGACGATCTCGTCTACCGAACCGGCATTCAGGAACCGGCGCACCTTTTCGCGCGACGCCTCATAGGCTTCGGTGGCGGCATTCGAGAGGAAATGCAAGCCGCGATGAACGTTCGCATATTCATTGGAATAGGCGTGGCTGATCGCATCGATCACCACCTGCGGCTTCTGGGCCGAGGCGCCGTTGTCGAGATAGACCAGCGGTTTGCCGTGCACCATCGTCGACAGGATCGGAAAATCCCGGCGGATCGCTTCCACATCGTAGGTCGTCGAGGGTGCACTCTGGTCCATATCAAGCCCCTTATCAGGCATGTCTTTCAAGCCAGGCCGAAATGACGCCTTCCAGCGCTTCGACAAGCTTTTCTTCTTCGAGTTCCTCGACGATCTCGGCGACGAAAGCGTTGACCAGCATGGCCCGCGCCTTGTTTTCCGGAACGCCGCGCGCCATCAGGTAGAAGAGATGGCTGCTTTCGATATCGGCAACCGTCGCGCCATGGCCGCAAACGACGTCATCGGCGAAGATTTCGAGTTCGGGTTTGGCCGAGAACCCGCCATCGTCGGTCAGAAGCAGCGTGTTGCAAGACATCTTGGCGTCGGTCTTCTGGGCGTCGGGAGCGACCCGGATCATGCCCTGGAAGACGCCGTTGGCGCGGTCAAACACGACGTTGCGGATGATTTCCGTCGAATTGGTGTTCGGCACGTTGTGGCCGAGAACCAGCGTGACGTCGGTGTGGCTTTCGGCGCCGAGGAGGTTGACGCCGCGCAGCGTCAGTTCGGCGCCCTCGCCTGCCACGTCGATCCGCAGTTCCTGGCGCACCAGCTTTCCGCCGGCATTGATGACGAACAGGCGCAGCTTGGCATCAGTGCCGAGCTGGACTCGGATCTGGCCAAGATGGGTGTCCGCCGCACCCTGGGTCTGCAGGATGATCCAGGTGATGTCGGCGCCGTCTTCCAGCGCAATGTCACTGATCGAAGACACGAGCGCAGCATCCTCCGTCACCGAGCGGTGACGCTCGATGATCGTCGCCTTGGAAGCGGCGCCGAAGGAGACCGGGAAGCGCGTATGGACCTGGCCCGCGGCATGCAGGGCCTGCAGTTCGATCGGCGCTTCGAGTTCGGTATTGGCCGGAACCGTGATCGCATAACCATCGCGCACGAAGCTGCCGTTGATGCGGCCGATCGCGTCATCCTTGTCGAGCGCCGTCAGGCCGGCAACGGCTGAACCGTCGGCGAGCCTGTCCTTGAAGAGCGCGATATCGATGCCGTCCACGGCGGCCTTCGGGTCGGCTGTCCCCTGGAGGATCGAAAGGACCTTCGAGCCCTCGACCAGCGGCGCGATCGCATCGATGGCGGACACCAGCGTTACGTCGGGAACACTGCGCAGCAGGTTCTTGAGGTCGGTATAATGCCAGGCCTCGATGCGGCGGGTTGGCAGGCCGGCCTTCTTGAGTTCGTCCAGAAGCCGGTCACGCGTGCCGATGACGGCGCCATTGCCCGGCAGTTCGCCGATCTGGGCGCCGAAGGCTTCGACCAACGCGGTTTCGGCAGCCGTGAGACGGCTTGTCGTCTGCATGTTCATGACAACATCCTTCCCTTGGGCCGCTTAAGCCGCTTCTCCGATGATATCGGCATAGCCGTTCTCTTCCAGCTCAAGTGCGAGCGCCTTGTCGCCGGAGCGGATGATCTGGCCCTTGTAGAGAACGTGGACCGTGTCCGGCACGATGTAGTCGAGCAGGCGCTGGTAGTGGGTGATGACGATCGTGGCGCGATCCGGCGACTTCAATGCGTTGACGCCATCGGCGACGATCTTCAGCGCATCGATGTCGAGGCCGCTGTCGGTCTCGTCGAGGATGCAAAGTTTCGGCTCGAGCAGCGCCATCTGCAGGATTTCGGCGCGCTTCTTCTCGCCGCCGGAGAAACCGACATTCAGCGGACGGCGCAGCATGGCCTGGTCGATCTTCAGCTTTTCGGCAGCATCCTTGACGCGGCGGATGAAGTCCGGTGTTGTCAGTTCCGCTTCGCCGCGGGCCTTGCGCTGCTCGTTCATCGCGACCTTGAGGAACTGCATGGTGGCGACGCCCGGAATTTCGAGCGGGTACTGGAAGGCGAGGAAGATGCCCTTGGAGGCGCGCTCGGCGGGGTCGAGTTCCAGAATGCTCTCGCCATTGTACAGGATATCGCCCTCGGTGACTTCGTAATCCTGACGGCCCGACAGGATGTAGGAGAGCGTCGACTTGCCGGAACCGTTCGGGCCCATGATGGCGGCGATTTCGCCGGCCTTCACGGTGAGGTTCAGGCCGCGGATGATCTCGGTGCCGTCTTCGGCGATACGGGCGTGCAGGTTCTTGATCTCAAGCATGTTTCTTATCCTTCCGGATTTATTCGGTGACGCGTCGGTGCGCGATATTCGGACAGCGGGCCATCAGCCCACGGAGCCTTCGAGCGAGATGCCGATCAGCTTCTGGGCCTCGACGGCGAATTCCATCGGCAACTGCTGGATGACGTCCTTGACGAAGCCGTTGACGATCAGCGCGATGGCTTCCTCTTCGGGAATACCGCGCTGCATGACGTAGAACTTCTGGTCCTCGGAAATCTTCGAGGTCGTCGCTTCGTGCTCGATCTGTGCCGATGCGTTCTTCACGTCGATATAGGGCACGGTATGGGCGCCGCACTGATCGCCGATCAGGAGCGAGTCGCAATTGGTGAAGTTGCGCGCATTCGAAGCCCGGCGGTTGATCGACACCTGGCCGCGATAGGTGTTGTTCGAATTGCCGGCGGAAATGCCCTTGGAGATGATGCGGCTCGACGTATTCTTGCCGAGATGGATCATCTTGGTGCCGCTGTCGATCTGCTGATAACCGTTGGACACGGCGATCGAATAGAACTCACCACGGCTGTCGTCGCCGCGAAGAATGCAGCTCGGATATTTCCAGGTGATTGCCGAACCGGTCTCGACCTGGGTCCAGGAGATCTTCGAACGGGCACCGCGGCAATCGCCACGCTTGGTGACGAAGTTGTAGATGCCGCCCTTCCCTTGCGCATCGCCCGGATACCAGTTCTGAACCGTCGAATATTTGATCTCGGCATCGTCGAGGGCGATCAGTTCGACCACGGCGGCGTGCAGCTGGTTCTCGTCGCGCTGCGGCGCGGTGCAACCTTCAAGGTAGGAGACGTAAGCGCCTTCCTCGGCAATGATCAGCGTGCGCTCGAACTGGCCGGTGTTCTTTTCGTTGATGCGGAAATAGGTGGAAAGCTCCATCGGGCACCGCACGCCCTTCGGCACGAAGACGAAGGAACCGTCGGTGAACACAGCGGCGTTCAGCGTCGCGTAGAAATTGTCCGAGGTCGGAACCACCGAACCCAGATACTTCTTGATGAGATCGGGATGTTCACGGATCGCTTCGGAGATCGACATGAAGATCACGCCGGCCTTCTGCAGTTCCTTCTTGAAGGTGGTGACGACGGAGACCGAGTCGAAGACGGCATCGACGGCCACCCGCGGCGTCTCGACGCCGGCCAGAATTTCCTGTTCGCGCAGCGGGATGCCGAGCTTTTCGTAGACCTTCAACAGCTCCGGATCGACTTCTTCAAGCGACTTCGGGCCAGCGGTGCTTTTCGGCGCGGCGTAATAATAGAGGTCGTTGAAATCGATCTTCGGATATTCGACGCGCGCCCACGTGGGCTCTTCCATGGTCAGCCAGCGGCGATAGGCGTCGAGACGCCATTCCAGCATCCATTCCGGCTCCTGCTTCTTGGCCGAGATGAAACGGATGATCTCTTCCGAAAGACCTTTTGGCGCCTTGTCCACTTCGATGACGGTTTCAAAACCGTATTTGTACTGGTCCACATCGATCTGGCGAACCTGATCGATTGTTTCCTGCACGGCAGCCATGTTCATACTCCAAATCTTGCCGGTTCAAATTCCGGCAATTCTTGTCATCAATCCGGGGGGACAATTGCCTCCCTTATGTAGGCGCCAGAAGGCGGTTTTCACACCTTTTGGCAAGCGGAAATTTGCGCAAGCGCAATTTTGGAAGCGGTCACGCCGCCTCGCCCGCCGGTTTTCGCCGGCCGGCAACCTTTGCGAAAGCGGCCAGCGCCCGCGCGATATCATCTTCCGTCGTGTCGACGCCGAGCGAAATCCGCAAAGCACCGAGCTTCGGATCATGGCCCATCGCCGTCAAAACATGGCTTTCGCCGACTTTTCCCGCCGAGCAGGCGGAGCCGGCGGACAGCGCGATACCTTCGAGATCGAAAGCGATCTGCCCGGTTTCCGACTTCAGCCCCGGCAAAGTGAAAAAGCAGGTATTCGCCACGCGCAGAACTCCCTCGCCATGGATGATCGCATCCGGGGCAGCCTGGCGCATTCCCATTTCCAGCCGGTTGCGCAACGCCTCGATCGCGGCATTGCGGTCATGAAGATTTTCGCGCACGGCCTGAGCCGCCGCGCCGAACCCGACGATGGCATGGAAATTTTCCGTGCCGGAGCGATGGCCCTTTTCCTGGCCGCCGCCACGGATCAGCGGTTTCGGCATCAGCACTTCGCCGCACGAAACGAGTGCACCGACGCCCTTCGGACCGCCGATCTTGTGCGACGACAGGATCAGGAAATCCGCATCCAATGCATTGATGTCCACCGGAATACGGCCGACCGCCTGCACGGCGTCCACCACCATCAAGCCGCCATGGGCATGGGCGATCGCCGCAACGTCTGCCACGGGCTGAACAATGCCGGTCTCGTTGTTGACCAGCATGACGGCGACCATCGGCATACCGATGCTGCGATCATGCGCAGCCAGCAGCGCTTCGAGTGCTGAAAGATCGACGATACCCGCCGGCGTCACCGGCACTTCGGTCACCTGGGCCGGGTCAAAACGGCCGCCCTCGCGGACTGCCGGATGCTCGATTGCAGAAACATAGAGGCGGCTTATGGTCAAAGGCGCCCGGCCCATGCGAAAATCAGGGGTCAGGACGTGATTGGCAGCTTCCGTCGCACCGCTAACGAAGGTCACGTGCGCGGAATCGGCGCCGACGAGCGCCGCCACCTGCCGGCGTGCCTTATCGACGGCCGCGCGTGCTGCCCTGCCCTCGCCATGCACCGACGAGGCGTTTCCAGGCAACTGCAGCGCATCCAGCATGGCGGCGCGGGCCGGCGCACTCAAGGGCGCGGTCGCGTTCCAGTCCAGATATGTGCGGTTCAGCGCCATTGCCTGACAGGCTTTCGTTTCTAGATAGCAGTCGAGTTACATATAGGTGGTCGGAAACCGCATTTTCCTTGAAATTTCCGTCAGCCTTGCCGTAAGAGACATCGCATCGGGCGTGCGAATGAAAGCCGCCCAAAGTTTCGAATGGTTCTAAACTGAGTTTTAGAAAAGCTGAGCGGCTTCGTCAAGTCCAACTCGACGTGATCCTCGTTTGGAACCTGAACATATTGACCGGAGTACCGATGCCCGAAGTCATTTTCAACGGCCCAGCCGGCCGCCTTGAAGGTCGTTATCAGCCATCCAAGGAAAAAAGCGCCCCGATCGCCATCATCCTGCACCCGCATCCGCAGTTCGGCGGCACGATGAACAACCAGATCGTCTACCAGCTCTTCTACATGTTCCAGAAGCGCGGTTTCACCACACTCCGGTTCAATTTCCGCGGTATCGGTCGCAGCCAGGGTGAATTCGACCACGGCGCCGGCGAACTTTCGGACGCGGCGTCGGCGCTCGACTGGGTGCAGAGCCTGCATCCCGATTCCAAGAGCTGCTGGGTCGCCGGTTATTCCTTCGGCGCCTGGATCGGCATGCAGCTTCTGATGCGCCGTCCGGAAATCGAAGGGTTCATGTCGATCGCGCCGCAGCCGAACACCTACGATTTCTCGTTCCTCGCCCCCTGTCCGTCCTCCGGCCTGATCATCAACGGCGATGCCGACAAGGTGGCGCCGGAAAAGGACGTCAACGGGCTGGTGGAAAAACTGAAGACGCAGAAGGGTATCCTGATCACCCACCGGATGGTCGAGGGCGCCAATCACTTCTTCAACGGTCAGGTGGAAACGCTGATGACCGAATGCGAAGATTATCTCGACCGCCGCCTGAACGGCGAACTGGTGCCGGAACCGGCAGCCAAGCGTATTCGCTGATCGCTCTCAAAAGAAACGCTGGGAACGGCCACTTCGGCGGCCGTTTTCATTTGCCGGCCTTGATCGACGTCGGCTGTGGAAAGCCGATCTGCCGCGCCTGCTTGACGCGATTGCGGCCTGAGCGTTTGGCCTCATAGAGAGCGGTATCGGCCTCCCGCATGGCCCCTCCAAGATCATCCCCGGGCGCAAGCTCCGCCACGCCGAAACTCGCGGTCACCGCGAAGGAGGACGGAAGCGCGCTGACGGTTATCCCCATCGTCCCGCCTCGCAGTGCCTGCGCAAACAATGTCGCCATATCGAGCGTCGTGTTGGGCAGGAAGATGGCGAATTCCTCTCCGCCGATACGGCCAACCACGGCATTCTTGGCGGCGCTTGTCCTCAACAGATCGCCGAAGGCCTGGATCACCAGGTCGCCACCGTGATGGCCATAGGTGTCGTTGATGCGCTTGAAGTGGTCGAGATCGCAGATGATCACCGCGTGCCCGGCCTTCGGTGCCAGCGCCATCGCGGCCTTGACCCCGTTCTCGAAACCCCGGCGATTGGCGAGACCGGAAAGCGCATCCTTTTCCGAATTGCTGCGCTCGTCCGCCATGATCTCCAGGACCAGAACCGACAGCAGCGTCAATCCGACAGCGACCACAAGCACGGCCGTCGAGCTTTGCGAGATCAGCGCGTAATTGGTGCCGATATAGTCCCTGGCGGTCGTACCTGCCCCAGCAATCACCGCAAGGCTCGCCTTGGCGAAGAAATGCAGGCCGGTCGCCAGCAGCAAACAGCCGAGCGCCCGGTCAATCGTCAGCCGGCGGGTAGAGGAAAAGACCGCCAGAGCACTCGTGAGGAGCACCAATGCAAATGGTGTCTGGTAGGAAAAGGCATGCGCTGCCGTTCCGCGCGGCAGATCATAGATCAGCAGGTCGAGAACGATGCTCGCCAGCAGGAAACAACAAGTCCAAACCGGAGCGACCCTCCGGCCGTAGAGCTCGCCGACGCCGACCCTCAGAAGGATCATGCCGCCGAGCACCGACGCGAAGGCACCGATCGCCCAGAATTTCGTGAGGCTGGTATAGGCGACCAGCAGTTCGCAGACTGCCGAGAGCGAGGCGACGGTAAAACCGGCTGCAAACCAGAGCGCAGCCGTTCGCGAGCGGCTGCGGGTCGAAACCACAGCGAAAACCACGCCAAAACAAATGGCGATGATAAAATTCACCCCGAGGAAAAAGGCAGCCCCGTTCATCAACCCATCAATGCAGGAACCCTGCACGCCACCCGATTACCGTGTCCGGATCGGATGTTAGAAGCGCATGGACAAGAAATCGTTAATGCCTAAAACATCTGCGGCGCGCGGCCTGTCCGTCCACCGGAAATTACAAGGTTTCCGCTATTCGCAACCGTCCATTCGGGGCGCTGATCGCAACCAACATCACTTTTGAAGTGATTACCGGCAAAAACAGTGCTAGAGGCGCGGCCACATATCCCAGAACCCACCCTGCCAGAGTTTGATCATGTCCAGGTTCAAGTCCGATTTCCTCCGCACGCTCGACGAGCGCGGTTTCATCCACCAGGTCTCCGACGAGACCGGTCTCGACGAACTGTTTTCGAAGGAAATCGTCACCGGATATATCGGCTTCGACCCGACGGCGCCCAGCCTGCATGCCGGCAGCCTGATCCAGATCATGATGTTGCACTGGATGCAGCAGACCGGCCACCGGCCGATCTCGCTGATGGGCGGCGGCACCGGCATGGTCGGAGACCCATCGTTCAAGGATGAGGCGCGCCAGCTGATGACCATTGACACGATCGAGAGCAACATCGCCTCGATCAAGCGTGTGTTTTCCAACTACCTCGCCTATGGCGAAGGCCCGAAGGACGCGCTGATGATCAACAATGCCGACTGGCTGCGCAGCCTCAACTACCTCGAATTCCTGCGCGATGTCGGCCGGCATTTCTCGGTCAATCGGATGCTGTCCTTCGAGAGCGTCAAGACTCGCCTCGACCGCGAGCAGTCGCTGTCCTTCCTGGAATTCAACTACATGATCCTCCAGGCCTATGACTTCGTGGAGCTCGCCAAGCGCACCGGTTGCCGGTTGCAGATGGGCGGTTCCGATCAGTGGGGCAATATCGTCAACGGTATCGACCTCGGTCACCGCATGGGGACGCCGCAGCTCTTCGCGCTGACCTCGCCGCTGCTGACGACGTCTTCCGGCGCCAAGATGGGCAAGTCGGCCACCGGCGCGGTCTGGCTCAACCCGGACATGCTGTCGGCCTATGACTTCTGGCAGTACTGGCGCAATACCGAGGATGCGGACGTGCCGCGTTTCCTGAAGCTCTACACGACGCTGCCGATGGACGAGATTGCGAAACTTTCAGCGCTCGGCGGTTCGGAGATCAACGAAGTCAAGAAGATCCTCGCGACCGAAATCACGGCCATTCTGCACGGTCGCGCAGCGGCAGAGGAAGCCGCAGAGACCGCCCGCAAGACGTTCGAGGAAGGCGGTCTTTCCGACAACCTGCCGTCGGTCGAAGTTTCCACGGCCGACCTCGAAGCCGGGATCGGTCTGCTGTCGCTGATCGTGCGTGCCGGGCTTGCCGGCTCGAACGGTGAAGCGCGCCGTCACGTCCAGGGTGGTGCGGTGCGCATCAACGATCAGGCCGTCAGCGACGAGCGCATGACCATCGGCACCGGCGAGATCACCGGCGACGGGGTGATCAAGCTTTCGCTCGGCAAGAAGAAGCACATCCTGGTGCGCCCGGCCTGAACCGGGCGCCTTGATAGCGAATTGAGACGGGCCGCTTTCGCGGCCCTTTTTATTGGAATTCGAAAATCTGCCGGAAGATGCCGGGCGCGATCAGCGACAGCGGATTGACGGTCAGCCTCGGCTTCTCGAAGGGGCCTTCGAGCTTGAAGGTGATGCCGAGCAGTCCACGGTCGCGGCCATTGCCGAGAATGGCGCCGATCAGCGGCAGTTCGCCGAAAAGTCGGTTCAATCCGTAGGCCGGCATGAACGTTCCGGTCATCTCCATATTGCCCTTGGCGTCGCGCACCAGGCCCTGGAAGGTCGCACCGATCTGTTCGCCGCGCACCACGCCGTTCTCCACCGCAAACGAGCCGTTCCGATAGAGCAGGCTCGCAAACCCACGCTGGAATTTTGCCGAATTGACATCGATATTCTTCTTCGTCGCGGTATTCAGGCTACGCCCCTCCTGGTCCGGCGTCGCGACCAGGGATTGAAGCTTGGCTTCATTGACCAGCGAGAAATTACGCAGATCGATCGAACCGGTCCAGGCATCGCCCTGTGCTTTCAGACGCAGGTTCAAGAGCCCACCGCGCATGTTGTCGTAGAGGTTCATGAAGCGGATGATCGCGCCGGCATCGCCGCTGGTGATGGAGATCGTGTCGCCCGCATTCATCTCGCTGACGACGGCCTGCCCGCTTTCCGTCGAGCCGGAAAAATCGGCCGTCGAGATATTACCGCTGCGGCTCGAAAACAGGAACGACACGTTCGAGAGCGTCTGATCGTTGAAACCGATCATGCGGTCGAGCTTGCCGCGCACGGTGGCATTGCCCGTGTCGTCATCACCGCGCTTGGCTCCGTTGCCGCTTTTCCCGCCCGCCCGCATCTTGGTGACGACCGGCCGCATATCGACCACGGAACCGCTGATCGAGATGTCGAAATTGCCCTTGGTTCGCTTGACGCTCACCGCATAATTGTCGGCGGGCGAGAGCTGCATACGCGAGAAGTCCGCTGAAGTCAGGCTGCCGCCATTAAGCGCCAGGCTGCCGCGTGCGCCAAAACCATCGCCAGAGAGTTCGAAATTGCGGATATCGGTATGGTCGCCAGCACCCGTGAGCTCGAATTGCGCCTTGGCCGGAATGCCACTACCCTTGGTCCATCCGAGCCACGGTACGGAAAGCGTCGCACGGCCGAGATCGAGCGAGACCGCCTGGCGAGTTTCGTCGATCCGCGTCAACTGCGCCGTCACCGTTCCGTCGATCACATCGGAGAGGCCGGGAGCGAGTTTTTCGCGCTGATCATTGTTGAGGACGGTCTTGATGACCCGCTCGCGCTTGATCGGGGATGCCCGATCGACCGGTTCCACCAGCGTGATGTCGGCCGGCACATCGTCGATCGTGCCCTTGGCGCTAAGCCGCGCTGCCTGGTTGTCGATATCGAGGGTGCCATCCAATCCGGCAATCTTGCGACCGGAAAACGGAGGACCGAGATTGATGTCTTCGAGATCGATATGGGCATTCCAGGTGGGCTTCGGGGGGTTATGAGCCAGGATCAGGCCCATGTGCGCCTTGAGGTCGACGCGTGCCTGGCCAGAAAAATCCTCCGGCTTGAACTCGGTCCCCTTCAACGCATTGATCGGCTTAAAATTCGCAAGCTCCGTCACCGCATCGGCGGGTCCGGCAATCTTGAGCGAAAGATCGGCCATCAGCGGCTTGGCATAGGTCGACGGGATCGAGAACCGGCCACCTTCAACGGCAACAAACCGGCCCGACGGGAAGAAGGAAGAGGCGCGCGCGATGTCGACCTGCATCACCTCCCCCTTCAAGTCGAAGCGCCCGTTGATATCGCGCAAGGGGGGAACGTCGCCGGGCAAATTGATGCGGGCATTGGCGAGGTCGAAGCCGATCTGCAGCTCGTTCTTGTCGAGTTCCATCGGAATGCCAGGCCCCTTCATCCGGCCGGCCGGAATGAAGACCGCGATCGAACCGTTGGTGATGGTGCCGCCGAACATGTTGTCCATCACCCAATCACGCGGCTTACGGGCCATCCAGAACGGCCAGAGTTGCTTGACGCCGGTCACTTCCATATGCGGCAATTGCGCCCCGAAACTGATCTCGGGGGACTGGTTGCCGAAACGCACCTTCAGGGCGCCGGCCATTCGGCCAAGGGGGCTGGAGACCGCCATTTCATCGAACTGGAGCTCGCGATCGGCCGACAGGTAACGCCCATTCGCCTTGAGATCGAAGCGGGCGGGCTGCTCGCTTGTCGAGGCTCCAACGGCTGTCGCGCCGCTGATCAGAACATCGACGCCGAAACCCGGACGCTTGTCATCCGGATTGAGCCGGTTGAGATCGACCATGGCGCCGGTGAACGGCAGGATCGTCGGTCCGAACCGGGCCTCGGATTTCAGCAGCTCGATCGAGTTTTTCGAGAAATCATAGGCCAGATTGATATTGGCGCCGCTCAAGGTCTGCTGGATGCCGTCGAAATAGAAATGGCCGGGAGACTGGCGGAGCGTCGCGGTGATCGCTGGCTTTACGGCCTCGCGGGAGCGAACAGCCGAAAGATCGAGATCGAGAGAGCCTTCGATCCCCTCGCGCGGCTGACCGTCCTCGGTTCGCTGCAGCATGAAAGACGTGACCTCGAGGCCCGTCAACTTGGCCGAGAGTGACGACGTGACCCCTTCGATGGTCTTCGACGCTGCAACGAGAACGGCCTTGCGGCCGTTGAGGCTGATCGCGCCGTTGATCTCGACCTCGCCTTCGGCGCTGCGCGTCAGATCTATATCGTCGACGACCAGCACGATCGGCTTGCGTCCGGGTGCTGCCGGCAGCAGGATCTCGATGCCGGCTATGCTGACGGAGCCGGTCCCCGTTCGTTCGATGAGCGCCCGGGCTTCGTCGAGGCGCTGGAAAATCTCCTCCAGCAGGGCCGGCATGGCATCGATGCGGACCTCTGAGATCGGCAACGGATCGCCGGAGGGCAATTGCGCGGTGTCGAGACGGATATGTTCCGCCTCCATATGTTTGATCGACACGCGGCCGCCAAGAAGCGCCAGCGGATCGACCGCCATGCGCATGGCGCCGGCACGGCTCAAGTGTTCGCCGGTCGCCTGTTCGACGATATCGACGTCACGCGCCTCCAGCGCAAGACGCAAGCCTGAATCGAAACGAATGGCGGTCGAGCCGACGGTGGCGACGTAACGCGGACCGATCGCATTGTTGATCGCGCTCTGGGCACGCGACGAAAGCGTGCCGTCGACCATGCCGCCCTCGATCGCGAAGACGGCGCTGCCGATCGCAAAAATCACCAATAGAAGTAAAACCAGCACCGTCTTGCCGAATCGCTTGCCCCGCCGGCCTGGTGGCGGGCAATGCACGATGATCGGATCCTCGGCCTGCGCGGAGGGCAATTCATGCAGCGGAATGATTTCCTTCCGGCTGAAACTGACCCTTTCTCCGCGAATTTCCGACATCAGGTTGAGAACTCATCTTTCTGCATTCGCATTGGTGCCGGGCGCAACGGCTCTGGACGTCGCCCGGGCGACTATATACCGATTGCGGCGAATATCACTCAAGATACCGGCGAAAGAAAGGAAATCCATGGGCGACCTGACCATTGGCGACATCGCACCGGACTTCGAACTGCCGCGCGACGGCGGCGGCTCAGTTTCCCTCAAGGCGTTTTCGGGAAAACCGGTTGTCCTCTACTTCTATCCGAAGGACGACACCGAGGGCTGCACCAAGGAAGCGATCTCGTTTACCGGCCTCTTGCCGGAATTCGAAAAGGCGGGTGCCCCGGTCATCGGCGTTTCACCCGACAGCGTCAAGAAACATGACAAGTTCGCCAAGAAGCATGGCCTTTCTGTCATCCTCGCGGCTGACGAAGACACCGCCCTTGCCAATCTCTACGGCGTCTGGAAGGAGAAGAGCATGTATGGCCGGACCTATATGGGCGTGGAGCGCACGACCTTCCTGATCGGCGCGGATGGGCGCATCGCCCGGATCTGGCCGAAGGTGAAGGTGGCAGGCCATGCCGAAGAGGTGCTTGAAAGCCTCAAGGCGCTGTAGGCAGGAGACAAATCGATGTCGGGCGAGTTTTCGATCACGTCGCTCAGGGGCGGGGCAACGACGGCAATCCTGTCGGCCGATCTCGATATCAAGACGCGGCTCGCGCAGGAGACCGCCACCCGCTGGTTCGAGCGGCGGCTATCCCTGCGCTCTCCACTTGATCCGCCCCTGCCCGAGCGTCCCGGCCGGCCGGCAAAGCCCGAGCTCGTGCCGCCGAAGGCTGTGGGAAAACGATCCCTGCACACCGCCAGCGGCCGCATCGCGACGCTGCATGCGATCGCCCATATCGAGCTCAATGCCGTCGACCTGGCACTCGATATCGTCGCCCGGTTTGCGACCGAGCCGGTGCCGAACTCCTTCTTCGACGGCTGGATGCAGGTGGCTTTCGAGGAGGCGAAACATTTCCGCATGGTGCGCGCCCGATTGAACGACATGGGCGCCGACTACGGCGATATGCCCGCCCATGACGGGCTGTGGCAGGCTGCCCATTCGACCCGCAACGACCTCACCGCCCGGCTCGCGGTCGTGCCGCTCATTCTCGAGGCGCGTGGGCTCGACGTGACGCCTTCGCTGCAGGCCAAGATGCGCGAGACCGGCGATCTCGAAAGTGCCGCCATCCTCGACGTCATCTACAATGACGAGAAGGGCCATGTGGCGATCGGCGCGAAATGGTTCCGCTTTCTCTGCGCCCGCGAGCGCAAGGATCCGGCGGCGACCTTCCAGCAGCTGGTGCGGGCCAATTTTCGTGGTTCGCTGAAGGCGCCGTTCAACGATATCGCCCGGGCGGAGGCAGGCCTGACGCCGTCATTCTACCGGTCGCTGACCTCCACCAGCTACGCCTGAATGCCCGAAATTAAAGCGTTCGTTAACCATATCCATGTGTAATCCCACCAATGGGAACAGCGGCCGGACGAGTCGCATCTCCGGGAGATCCGCGTGGCGAAGGGAACCGAAAACCGGGTGTTTGGGAAGCGGGCGCCCCAGCACGTTCTCATTTTCGCCAGCGGTGAGAAGATCCGCCACATGACCATCCGGCCGTGGATGGCCGCGTTGACCTTCTGCTTTCTCGGCGTTTTCGCGATCGGCTATCTGGGCGCCACTTCCTATCTGGTGATCCGCGACGACCTGATCGGCGCAACCATGGCGCGGCAGGCCCGCATGCAATACGACTACGAGGACCGGATCGCGGCCCTGCGTGCGCAGCTCGACCGCATCACCTCGCGCCAGCTTCTCGACCAGCAGGTGGTCGAACAGAAGGTCGAGAAGCTGCTGGAACAGCAGAACGCCCTCTTTTCGCGCCACGGCAAGCTCGGTTCGCTTCTGAATCGCGCCGAGGAATCCGGTCTCACGGCACCGGAAACACCGGCGCCGACCATCCTTCAGCCGCCGGCCAAAGAACGCCAGGCTTCGCTTACCGGCGGCAGCGGCGGCATCCAGGCGATCGAGAAGCTTCTCTCCGGCGAGACCTCCGCCACCCCGCTCCAGACGGCGACCGCACTCGGCTATGCGCCGTTGCGCGAAAACATCGCCGACCGCGCCGACCGGGTCTTCTCCAGGGTGACTCTATCGCTGAAGAACATCGAGAAGGAACAACTTGCCAAGATCGCCAACCTGACGACCGGTGCTTCGGAAACCGCCGACGCGATCGCCGCAATCCTGAAAAGGACTGGCGTCGAGGTGGCATCTGCAGACAAGGGAACTGAAGATGCCACGGACGGCGTTGGCGGCCCTTATGTGGCGCCGCAGACCAATATCGGCGCCTTCGATGCCTCGCTCGACGAGCTCGATTCGGCGCTCAGCCGGCTGGAAAGTGTGCGCGCGACGGCGCGCGACCTGCCCTTCGGCAATCCCGCGCCCGGCCGTCCGGTCACCAGCCGTTATGGCAACCGCATCGATCCCTTCCTCGGCCGGATGGCGCTGCATGCGGGAATCGACTTTCAGGCGTCCACCGGCGACGACGTGAAAAGCACGGGCGCCGGCAAGGTGGTCTCGGCCGGCCCCGCGAGCGGTTACGGCAACATGGTCGAGATCGACCATGGCCAGGGCATCACCACTCGCTACGGCCACATGTCGAAGATCCTGGTCAAGGAAGGCGACGAGGTCGCCCCCGGAGACGTCATCGGCAAGGCAGGCTCAACCGGCCGCTCCACCGGCCCGCACGTCCATTACGAGGTCCGCCGCGACGGCAATCCGATCGATCCCGTCCATTTCCTCAATGCCGGCATGAAGCTTACCACCTACCTCAATTGAGGTAAGCTCCTAGGCAGGAGACAATTGTTTGCCTATATAAGGGTAGCCGGCTTGCTCAGCGACTATCTTCATTCACCATTCCCATCGCCAATCGCCTTGCTTTCCTTGACTTTTGGACATTTTGGTCCTATGTCGCGGGCCAGTTGCCGGCCAGCATGCGCCGACTCCCATAGTGTTCGTATAGAACCGGAACGGAAACAGAATTCCCTTTGACCACATTTGCTGATCTTGGCCTGAGCCAGAAAGTCCTCTCCGCTGTCACAGACGCGGGTTACACGATCCCCACGCCGATCCAGGCAGGGGCAATCCCGCATGCGCTGCAGCGCCGCGATATCTGCGGCATCGCCCAGACCGGTACGGGCAAGACGGCATCCTTCGTTCTCCCGATGCTGACGCTTCTGGAAAAGGGCCGCGCCCGCGCCCGCATGCCGCGTACCTTGATCCTTGAGCCGACCCGCGAACTTGCCGCCCAGGTCGCCGAGAATTTCGAGAAGTACGGTAAAAACCACAAGCTCAACGTTGCGCTGCTGATCGGCGGCGTGTCCTTCGACGACCAGGACCGCAAGCTTGAGCGTGGCGCCGACGTGCTGATCTGCACCCCCGGCCGCCTGCTCGACCATTGCGAGCGCGGCAAGCTTTTGATGACCGGCGTCGAGATCCTCGTCATCGACGAAGCCGACCGCATGCTCGACATGGGCTTCATCCCGGATATCGAGCGGATCGCCAAGATGATCCCGTTCACCCGGCAGACGCTGTTCTTCTCGGCGACCATGCCGCCGGAAATCCAGAAGCTCGCCGACCGCTTCCTGCAGAACCCGGAACGGATCGAAGTCGCCAAGCCTTCGTCGACCGCCAAGACCGTGACGCAGCGCCTCGTCGCTTCGCACAACAAGGACTATGAGAAGCGCGCCGTGCTGCGCGACCTCATCAAGGCGCAGGACGATCTCAAGAACGCGATCATCTTCTGCAACCGCAAGGTCGATGTGGCGGACCTTTTCCGTTCGCTCGAGCGACACGGCTTCTCGGTCGGCGCCCTGCATGGCGACATGGATCAGCGTTCCCGCACGACGATGCTGCAGAATTTCCGTGACGGCAATATCCAGCTTCTCGTCGCTTCCGACGTCGCGGCACGCGGCCTCGACCTGCCGGATGTCGGGCATGTCTTCAACTTCGACGTACCGATCCATGCGGAAGATTATGTCCACCGCATCGGCCGGACCGGACGCGCCGGCCGTTCGGGTCGCGCGTTCACGCTCGTCACCCGTTCCGACACCAAATATCTCGATGCCATCGAAAAGCTCATCAACGAGAAGATCGAATGGCTGAACGGCGATATTTCCGCCCTGCCGGCCCCCATGGAAAGCCATGAGAGCGACCGCGGTGGCCGCAAGGGCCGTGATCGTGATAAGGAGCGCGGCCGCGGCAGACGAAGTGATTCGGGACGTGCCGATACTGGGCGCAGCGCTTCGAGTCACAAGGCTGACACGAAGATCGAAGATAATCCGATTGAAGCAGTCGAAGAGGTATTTGTGGAAGCTAGGGTGGAAACCGTGAAACCGGAACGCAAGGCAGACAGGAAGCCGCAGAACAACGGCGGCAACCGCAATTCGCGGCCGACGCCTGCACCGGCACCCGCGAACGACGACAATCGCGAGCGTCGCCAGCGTTACCACCGCGACCACGACGACGGCCCGACCCCGGTCGGCTTCGGCGACGACATTCCGGCTTTCATGCTGATCGTCGCGAACGCCGCCAAGGCTTAGAACTTCCGTGGCAAGACCCGGCATTGATTTCCCCGGCGTCGGCGCCGGGCTCGCAATCGTGCGCGACGATGGCAAGGTTTTGCTTTGCCGTCGCCTCAAGGCGCCGGAAGCGGGCTTCTGGAACATTGTCGGCGGCAAGGTCGATCCGATGGAGCCCTCCTCGGAAGCCGCCCGCCGCGAGGCGGAAGAGGAAACCGGCCTCACGATCGGCAAGGTCGAGTTTCTCTGCGTGGCTGAGGAGATCATCGAGGCTGACGGGCAACACTGGGTCTCGCTGATTTACGTTACCCGCGATTTTACCGGCGAGCCCTCGCTCACGGAGCCCGACAAGCTGTCGGAGATCGGCTGGTTCGATCCGAAAGATCCGCCTCAGCCGCTGTCGCCTTTCTCAGTGAAGGCCTTTGCGCATCTTCCAAAGTGATCATAGGCGAAAGCCGCTCCGGCGAACCGAAGCGGCCAACTTGATGAAATCACTTTGACAGAATTTACGGACGCGACCCTGGTCGAAAGATTCGGCAGCCCGCGCCCCCAATACGAAGCGGACGGTAGGCGCTTCACACCTTGCCGATCAAGGTGCAAAATCTAGCACTCGTTGTAACATTCCTGAGATGATCAGGATTTCGAGTTGGCGCGCAGCGCGGCTTCGAAGGCAAGCCGGACCCATTTGCGCATCTCGTCCGGATCGTCGAACGCGTCTTCCGGCACCGACCAATACGGCATCAGCACCGGTTTCCCCTTCTTTCCCTCATAAAACCATTGCCTGGCACCGGCGCTTTCGAATTCCGGCGCGCTCACCGCATCCGCCTTCAGCATGATCTCGCCGCGCAGATCGATCGCGACGATCAAACCATCGTGATAGATGCCCTTGCCGCCGAACATGCGGCGGATGGAAACCGGACCGAGCCCCTCGAACATGTCCTCGATGTCGGAATTGTCCATTCGCCTACCTTTTCAAAATCCCGCCAGCAGCCGTTACCGCCTCGGGCGTATCGACATCCAGATGCGCGGCAGGCCCGATATCCACGTCGATCACCGAAAGCCCCGAGTTCTCGATGAGCGCGCGGGCACCGACGTCACCTTCCAGTCGCAGCACGGCATCGTAGGCTATCCGCGGGAGAATGATCGGGTTGCCGCGTTTTCCTTCCGAGACCGAACGAACCACGACACCGCCGCCCGCCTGACGGAAGGCGGCGATCAGCATGTTCAGGTGCTCCGTGGTAACGCCCGGCATATCGGCCAACATGACGAGGATGCCGTCTTTCTGGGCCAGTTCCGGGCTTGAGAAACCGGCAACCAGCGAGCTCGCCATGCCGGAGGCATAGTCCGGGTTGAAATGGGTACGCAGATCGAGCCCCGAAAGTACTGCCTCGATCTCATCGCGCCGATGACCGGTCACGGCAACGACGGGAGAAGCCGCCGATGCCAGCAATATCCCGGCGGTGCGGCGGACGAGCGGAATGCCGTCGAACTCGGCGAGCAGCTTGTGCGGTCCGTCCTTGCCCATGCGTCGCGCCTGCCCGGCGGCGAGCATCAGGGCTCCGACCGACAATGCCGCAGCTTTTTCTGGCGCCGCATCGCGCGGGCGCGGCCGGGTCGGAATTTCCATCAGCAGCCCCCCGACGCCCATGCCGGTAATATCGAAGGAGGTCGGCGTCTCGCCTGCCATCAGCCGGTTCAGCACCCAGTCGAAACCATTTTCCTTCGGCGACCGGGCGCAGCCCGGCGCGCCCAGCACCGGGACATCGCCGATCCGGCCGAGAACCAGGAGATTGCCCGGGTCCACAGGCATGCCGACTTGGTCGACTTCGCCGCCCGCGCGGCGGATGGCGGCGGGGATGACGTCGTCCGGATCGGCCACTGCCGATGCGCCAAAGACGATAATCATAGCCGGCTCATCAATTTCCTCAGACCTAAGCTGTTGAAGAACCTCGGTCAGCCGATCCGCCGAATGCGGAATTCGGATCTCTTTTATTAGCCGGCTACCGGATGGCGCCAGTCTTTGTTCCAAGAGCTTCGCGGTGCGGTCCATGACCGAGACCTTCAGCGAAGGAAGCTCGGTTGCGACCAGCGTCACCGCACGGGGACTGAATGCTTTTACCTCGAAAGCGACCGATTCTGCCAGCAATGCCACAGCTTCAGCGACCTTCGCGCCACCAACGGCGAGCGGGATGATCTTGACGGTCGCCACCATGTCGCCGGCGCGCACCGCCACATGGTCGGCAAGACAGGCGAGCGTGATCGCCGGATCGATGCGGTTCAACGCATCGACCACGGTCTTGTCGGCGACGAACAGTCCATCCGCCTTGGCATAGATGTTGACCCGGCCGGTGGTTGCCTCCGAGAAACGCAGCTTGTCCGGCAAGATCGCATCGGCGATCGCCCGGGCCGCGTCGTCCTCCAGCATGTCGCCGGGATCGAGCCGCACCGCGACCACGGATTCGACGCCTTCTTGCGAAAGTCGGCCGATATCATCCGGCGAAAGCATTTGCCCTTTCGACAGCCGACCGGCGGGCAGCCTTATGCTGTGCGCCAACACCGCGCCTTCCGCTTCGGCGAGTTCGATCGTCCCGTATCTCATGAAGTCACACTGCGGTGACCAGATCGCGCCGGCGAAAAGCCTGGACGATCTGGGCAAGCGTGGCAAGGGCGATCTCGGCCGGACTCGCGGCACCGATATCCAGGCCGATCGGCGCAGCGATGCGGCCGATCTCGTCATCGGTGCGGCCCATTTCCTTCAACCGCTCCACCCGTTTCGCATGGGTCTTCCGGCTGCCGAGGGCGCCGACATAGAAGCAGCCAACCCGCAGCGCTTCAGACAGCGGGAAGTCGTCGATCTTCGGATCATGGGTGACGGCCGCCAGCGCTGTATAGGCATCGAGCGGATGATCCTTCAGTACGTCTTCCGGCCAGTCGGCGATCAGCTCGACGCCCTCGAAACGCTCCTCGGTCGCAAAGGCCGTGCGCGGATCGATGATCGTCAGGTCATATCCGGCGACCGGAGCCAGCCGGGCGAGCGCCTGGCTGATATGCACGGCGCCGATCACCACGATACGCGGCGGCGGCAGATGGACATTGAGGAACAGCGACCGGCCTTCGACATCGACCGTTCCGGCCTTGCCGCTGCGAAACACTTTTGCGGTTTCCTCCCCGAGCGAACCTGATACGGGTTCGCCCTCCAGGATCACCTGCACCTCATCGTCGGCGAGATCGGTCACCACCACGGCAGCCCTGCGGGAACGCCGCGCGGCGTTGAGTTTCGTCAGTGCTGCGAGCTGCATCAGGCCAGCCTTTCCACATAGACGCGAATCCGGCCACCGCAGGACAGACCGACCCGCCAGGCCGTCTCGTCGGCAACGCCGAATTCCAGCATTTTCGGGGCGCCGCTCTCGATCACGTCGAGCGCTTCGGTAATGACGGCGCCCTCGACGCAACCGCCGGAGACGGAGCCTTCGAAATTGCCCTCGCCATCGATGACGAGATGGCTGCCGGTGGGGCGCGGCGCCGAACCCCAGGTCTCGATGACAGTCGCGATCGCCACGTTGCGGCCGGCCTGCTTCCAGCTCTCGGCAGTCAGCAGCGGATCCAGAATTTCGGAAACAGTCATGCGACCCTCCTATCGAAATAACGCCGCGGGTCCGCGGCCTTTGTATGATCATCCGACAATGCAATCGCCAAATCGGCAAGCGACTGCAGATTGTGGACGGCGCGAAACTCGTCCACATATGGCAACATGGCGCGCACACCGCGCGCCCGCGCCTCGAAACCGTCGAACCGCAACAGCGGGTTCAACCAGATCAGACGGCGGCAGGAACGATGCAGCCGGTCCATTTCCCGCTCCAGTTCCTCGACGCCCTCACGCTCCAACCCGTCGGTGATGAGCAGCACGACTGCGCCCTGCCCCAGCACGCGGCGCGACCAGAGGCGATTGAATTCGGCAAGCGTCGCACCGATCCGCGTTCCGCCCGACCAGTCGCGCACTGCGTCCGTGCAGCCGGACAGCGCTTCATCGGGATCGCGTCGACGCATCTGGCGGGTCACGTTGGTCAGCCGTGTGCCGAACAGGAAAGTGTGCACCCGGGTGCGCTTTTCGGTCAGCGCGTGCAAAAAGTGCAGGAAGATGCGGGTGTACTGGCTCATCGAGCCGGAAATATCGGCGAGCACGACGAGCGACGGCGGCGCCGTCCTTCGCTCTCGAAACCGCGGCAGAATGAGATCGCCGCCGCTCTTCATCGCATGGCGCATGGTCGCGCGTGGGTCGATCCTCGGCGGGCGGTTGGACGAACGGAACCGGCGTGTCACCACCTTGTCCAGGGGCAGGGCAAGCTTGACCAGTTCGCGCCGGGCTTCGGCCAGTTCCGCCGCGCTCATCTGGGCGAAGTCCATGCGCTTGAGGATCTCGCTGGCGGAGGTCGTGAAGCGGGAGTCCACTTCGATCTCCGGTGGCTTCTTGCGGCTTGGGGCCTCCGGCTGGTCGGCGGTCAATGCATCGCTGACGCGAGTGGCGCCGGCCTTCTGTTTTTCCCGTTCGCGATTGTCGGCCGCCTTGGGCGACATCATCGCGATCATCTTGCCGACTAGGTCGCGGGAGCGCCAGAACAGGCGAAAGGCCTCGTCGAAGACCGGCTGGTCCTCGTGGCGCTTGACGAAGACAGCCGACAGCGCAGCATGGAATTCCTCGCGCGAACCGATGCCGATCGCGTCGACCGCGGCAATCGCATCGGCCGCAGCGGCCGGCCCGGTTTTCAGCCCAGCACGGCGCAGCACGCGGGAAAAATAGACGAGGTTGTCCGCAAGCCGACCATCCGCAACCCTTCCGGCACCGGCTGGAACCGGCGGGACGATCATTCCGTCGTCGCTGAAGCCAGCCGCCATGGTCCCTACCCTGCCGCCAGAAGTTCGGCCTTCACCTCGGAAAGCACCCGTTCGCCCTCGCCGCCCTTGATGCGGGCGATATCGTCCTGATATTTCAAAAGCGTGCCCAGTGTATCGGCGATCGTTTCCGGATCGAGGGCGATCCGGTCGAGTTCGGTCAGCGCCGTCGCCCAGTCGATGGTTTCGGCGACGCCCGGATTCTTGAAGAGATCGACCGTCCTCAGCTTCTGCACATAGGCGACCACCTGCCGCGACAGGGTTTCCGAGCATTGCGGTACCTTGCGGCGGATGATCTCCAGTTCCTGTGCCGCATCCGGATAGTCAACCCAGTGATACAGGCAGCGCCGCTTCAGCGCGTCGTGGATCTCGCGGGTGCGGTTGGTGGTGATGATGACGATCGGCGGCTCCTCGGCCTTGATCGTGCCGAGCTCGGGGATCGTCACCTGGAAATCCGACAGCACTTCCAGCAGGAAGGCTTCGAAGGCCTCGTCGGTGCGGTCGAGTTCGTCGATCAAAAAGACCGGCGCCGGACCGCCCGGTTGGCCCAGCGCCTGCAGCACAGGCCGACGGATCAGGTGGCGTTCGGAAAACAGGTCCGCCTCGATGCGCGTTCGATCCTTGACCCCGGAGGCTTCCGAAAGCCGGATGTCCAGCATCTGGGCGGGATAATTCCATTCGTAGACGGCCGAGGAAATGTCGAGGCCTTCATAACACTGCAGCCGGATCAACGGCCGGTTCAGGCCCTTGGCCAGCGCCTTGGCGATCTCGGTCTTGCCGACGCCGGCTTCGCCTTCGAGGAAGAGTGGGCGTTTCATCTTCAGTGCCAGGAAAATCACCGTGCCAAGCGAGCGGCCGGCAAGATAATCCTCAGCGCCCAGAAGCGCGATCGTCTCGTCGATGGAGCTCGGGATGGAGGTGGAGGAACTGCCCGTTTTTCCTTGCGCCATAATGAGTCCCTTTCAAACGGCGTTCTATAATGTACGAAAGCCGCGGTCCAGATAGATGAGCGAGGGGTTCGCCTCGCCGAAATGCATGGCCTTCACTTCGCCGAACATAACAAAATGGGTCGAGACCCGCTTGATGTCGGTCAGCCGGCAGTCGAAACTGACGACGGCATCGGTCAGCACCGGAGCACCCGTCACCAGCGTCATCCAATTTCCAAGCGCAAAACGCTCGTCGACTGGCACGCCGCTCAACCCCGCAAAGCCCGTCGCCAGCGCCTGATGATGCGCCGCCAGCGAATTCAAAGCAAAGATGCCGCTCCTCTCGAAGATGGCATTGTTCACGTTGCTGCCGTTGAGACAGACGAGCACGGTCGGCGGATTGTCCGAGACCGAGCAGGCCGCCGTCACCGTCACACCGCGCCGCACGCCTTCGAATTCCGTCGTCACAACCTGGACATGTCCAGCATATCGTGCCATGCCGTTGCGGTAGTGGACGGGATCGAGAAGAGGCTGGTCCGTCAAAGGCATCTCTTGAAAGGCATCCGGCGGCTGATGTCAGTCCCGCATTACTCTTCGAGATATGGTGGCAAAGCCCCTCGATGTCTACCGGAGTTGCGGCTTTTTACGTCGACAAGCCGATTCTCTTTGACGGCTGCGATCAGAAAGCTAAATGTCACTTCGAAGAATAATCCCAGGGAAAACATGACAGCACGACGTTTCATCATCGCCGGACTGCTGGCTTTGTTTCTCGGATGCGGATCGGCATCGGCGGCAGTGATCGGCGTCGTGGCGCCCCGCTCCGGTCCATACGCACCGCTCGGCACCCAGGTCTTTCAAGGGGCGCGCGCGGCAGCGGAAGCGGCCGGCGACACCCTCATCGAGATCGACGAGGGCTGTGACGAGAACGGCGGCGCTGCCGTCGCCAAGGGCCTGACTGACGCGAAAGTATCTGCCGCTATCGGTTTCCTCTGCGTCGAGACGCTCTCCACCGCATTGCCGCAGCTGAAAGCCGCCCAGATCCCGGCCATTACCATCTCGGTACGCTCGAAGATCCTGATGGAAGATACGCTGCGCAACGGCTGGCCATTCTTCCGCATGGCGCCGGCCGAAGGCGACGAAGCGGAAAAACTGTCCGAAACCATCCTCAGCATCTGGAAGGCGGAACCGATCGCGCTGGTCGAGGACGGCACGATCTACGGTCGCGAGCTCGCAAGCGCAATCCGCCAACGTCTCGAGCCGATGGGCATCACGCCGATCTTCACCGATACGTTCCGGCCGGGCCAGGAACAGCAGGTAGCGCTGGTGCGCCGTCTCGCCAAGGCAGGCGCAAGCCATGTCTTCGTCGGCGGCGACCGCAACGACATGGCGGTCATCGCCCGCGACGGAGCGTCCGAAAACATTCCCCTGATCTTGCTCGGCGGTGATAACCTGCGTGCTGCCAACCGTCCGGTGCCCTTGCGCGACGGCGTCCTGGCCGTTGCGCTCCCGGACTATGCTACCCTGCCCTCCGCGGCCCCCGCCGTCGCGGCCCTGCGCGCGAAAAATATCGACGCGGACGGCTACATGCTGCCTGCCTATGCCGCCGCCGAACTGGTTCACCAGGCGGTGACGACGGCAGCGGGCCAGCCCTTGGTCCCAACGATCGGCAGCCGCTCCTTCAATACCGTGATCGGCCCGATCGCCTTCGATCGCGGTCATGAACTGAAGGACAACCCGTTCCATCTGCTCGAATGGCGGGGATCCACGTTCATCCTGTCGCGTCCGGCGACCGACTGACGATTGTTCCGCCCACGCTGCAATGTTAGAGGGACCGCCGACAACCGGAGATTTTCGACCCATGACACTGGCCACCCCCCTGCCGATCCGCATCGCCCCCTCCATTCTCGCCGCCGATTTCTCGAAGCTCGGCCAGGAAGTTCGCGACGCGGTCGAAGCGGGAGCGGAATGGGTCCATCTCGACGTGATGGACGGGCATTTCGTGCCGAACATCTCGTTCGGGCCTGACGTCATCAGGTCGCTGCGGCCGTACACCACGGCCTTCTTCGACTGCCACCTGATGATCTCGCCGGCCGATCCGTATCTGGAAGCCTTCGCCAAGGCGGGTTGCGACGGCATCACCGTACATGTCGAAGCCGGGCCGCACCTGCACCGCTCGCTTCAGACGATCCGCTCGCTCGGCAAGAAGGTCGGCGTCACGCTCAACCCGGCAACGCCGCTTTCAACCATCGAAAACGTGCTCGATGAGATCGACCTGATCCTGATCATGAGCGTCAATCCCGGCTTCGGCGGCCAGAAGTTCATCCCGGCGATGATGGACAAGATCCGCGCTGCCAAGGCGTTGATCGGCAGCCGGCCGATCGAACTGGAAGTCGACGGCGGCATTACCGCCGAGACGATCGGCGCGGCGACCGCCGCCGGCGCCAATGTCTTCGTTGCCGGATCTGCGGTTTACAAAGGCGATGGAATCGCGGCCTATCGTGAGAATATCGCGCGGCTGAAAGCTGCGGCGGAGGACGGACGCAGATGATATCACGCTTGCGATCTTCGGTTCCTGCATTTGCGGCAATGCTGTTTGCCGGCTCCACATCCGCTGCCGATATCGCAAGCGTCCGCTCCATCGGCTTTTCCGCCGACGGCGCCGTTTTCGCCTTCGAGGAATACGGCATCCAGGACGGGTCCGGTTTCCCCTATGCCAATATCTATGCGCTCGACCTCAACAAGGACACCTATCTGCCCGGAACGCCTTTCCGGGTCCGGCTGGAAGAGGACGGGGCGACGATCGCCAAGGCCCGCTGGCAGGTCCACAATGATGCGGATGTGCTGGTCGAAGCCCATGAGCTCCCCAATCATCCGGGTGAACTCGTCGCCTTCAACCCGATCACCGAGATCGGTAACGATCCCCACCAGCTCCGCTATCGCAGCGTGCCGGCCGTGCCGCCCGTCGGAGAAGCCAACACGCTCGTCCTCGACGAGGTCCCTCAGCCGCTCGACCCGCAATGCGAGGGCATGGTCGAGAAGACGGTCTCTTTCCGCCTTCGCTTTACCGAACGGAACGGAAAACCCGTCAACGACGTGGTTCACGAAGACCAGCGCATTCCGGCATCACGCGGCTGCGTCACCGGCTACCGGCTGGCCGGCGTCGTCACCGGCTCGTCGCTCGAAGGCGCTCCGGTCGAAGTTGCGTTGGTCATGGTCCTCAGTGCTGGTTTCGAGGGCCAGAACGGACGCTGGATCGCCGTTCCGATCAAGACGGCGCCCTGATCCCGTTTAGGCGCCTCAAAAACTTGAGCTTCGCCGCGCTTCTTGCTACAGCGCAGCCGACACTCGTGAAGGAAACGACAAGCCCATGATCCCCCGTTACTCGCGACCGGAAATGGTCGCCATCTGGTCGCCCGAAACAAAGTTCCGCATCTGGTTCGAAATCGAGGCCCATGCCTGCGATGCGCTTGCGGCCATCGGCGTGATCCCGAAATCGGCAGCGGAGACGATCTGGGCCAAAGGCGGCAGTGCCACCTTCGACGTTGCGCGTATCGACGAGATCGAGGCCGTCACCAAGCATGACGTCATCGCTTTTCTAACCCATCTTGCCGAATTCGTCGGTCCGGACAGCCGCTTCATCCATCAGGGCATGACGTCCTCCGACGTGCTCGACACCTGCTTCAGCGTCCAGCTGGTGCGCGCCACCGACCTTCTGCTTGCCGATATCGACAAGCTGCTGGAAGCGCTGAAGCGCCGCGCTTTCGAGCACAAGGACACGGTCACGATCGGCCGCAGCCATGGCATCCATGCGGAGCCGACCACGTTCGGCGTCAAGCTCGCCCAGGCCTATGCGGAATTCGACCGCAACAAGACCCGCCTGCTGGAAGCCCGCGACGAGATCGCCACCTGCGCGATTTCCGGCGCCGTCGGCACCTTTGCCAATATCGATCCGCGCGTAGAGGAACATGTCGCCGCAGCGCTCGGCCTGAAGCCGGAGCCGGTCTCGACCCAGGTCATCCCGCGCGACCGCCACGCCATGTATTTCGCGATCCTCGGCGTCATCGCCTCGTCGATCGAACGCCTGGCGATCGAGGTACGCCACCTGCAGCGCACCGAAGTGCTCGAAGCGGAAGAATATTTCTCCCCGGGCCAGAAGGGCTCGTCGGCAATGCCGCACAAGCGCAACCCGGTGCTGACCGAAAACCTGACCGGTCTTGCCCGCATGGTGCGCTCCTACGCACTGCCGGCCATGGAAAACGTGGCGCTCTGGCATGAGCGGGACATTTCGCACTCCTCCGTGGAGCGCATGATCGGCCCGGACGCGACTGTGACGCTCGATTTCGCCCTGGCGCGCATGACCAGCGTCATCGACAAGCTGCTCGTCTACCCTGAGAACATGATGAAGAATATGAATAAGTTCCGCGGACTTGTTCACTCGCAGCGGGTGCTGCTTGCCCTTACGCAAGCCGGCACCTCCCGCGAGGACGCCTATCGCCTCGTGCAGCGCAACGCCATGAAGGTCTGGGAAGAAGGCAAGGATTTCCTCGATGAACTGCTTGCGGATCAGGAAGTCCGTGCCGCACTTTCCGAAGAGGACCTGCGCGAGAAATTCGACCTCGGCTATCACACCAAGCACGTGGACACGATCTTCCGCCGGGTTTTCGGCGAGGCTTGATCTTGACCCTCGGCGAACACAGATAGGCGCCATGAAGGCATCCGAAGCAGATATATTGATCGTCCCCGGCTACACCAATTCCGGGCCGCATCACTGGCAGACCCGTTGGGAGCAGAAGCTCACAACGGCCCGCCGGGTCGAACAGGACGAATGGTCGAAACCGGTGCGGGAGGACTGGATCGCCCGCGTCGCCGAAGAGGTGAACCGTGCGACACGGCCCGTGGTTCTCGTCGCCCATTCGCTCGGCATCCCGGCCGTCATCCATGCCGTTCCGCTGTTCACGAAACCGGTTGCCGGCGCCTTTTTCGTTGCTCCGCCGGAGGTGGACAATCCGTCCATCCGGCCCAAGCACCTCCTGACCTTCGGCCCCTACCCGCGCGATCCGCTGCCCTTCCCGTCGCTGACGGTCGCGAGCCGCAACGATCCGTTCGGCTCTTATGAACACGCGGACGACATTACGGCCGCCTGGGGGTCGGTGCTAGTCGATGCCGGGGAAGCAGGCCACATCAACGCAGAATCCGGACACGGCCCCTGGCCGGAAGGAACGATGGTTTTTGCCCAGTTCCTCAGTCGCCTGAAGCCTTGAAAACACGACAGAATTGGCGTCGTCCCATAATTTCCGGGTGCGTCAATTCGAATGGCAATTTTAAGCTGGATTTAATTGACACTTGCTAAAGTGCCAGCTCGTTTTGTTGCGAGCCAGGCTGTGCCGATGCCGTCAAGTGTTCTCTCACGCCCTTTGGACTCCGGCCCAGGAGACGAGATCGGCGTTCTTGAGACGGTGTTCCAGGCAGCTCCCTTCCCGATTGCCATCATCGACCATGCCGCTGCGCTATTGTTCGCGAATGATACATTCAAACGCGAATGGATTGGCGAAAGCCAGCAACCGGCAGACTTATCGATCCTCCTGCATCCCGATGACAAAGCCAGATTCCATCAGGCGATCGAAGGCCTGGACGTTGATTCCCCTGCGGAACGCCTGGAGCTGCGCGTCATGGGCCCGACCGGCTCGCAGCGATGGGCACTGGCCACTTTCGCGCCGCTCGGCAAGAATCTCAAAGGCCAGTTTCTGTTTGCGGTCCACCTGACCGACGTCACCGATCAAAGACGCCAGGTCGAAGATCTTGCCGAACGTGAAAGTCGCTGGGACAACGCGCTGGTCAGCTCCGTTTCAGGCGTCTGGGACCACAACTATGCAACCGGCCAGAAATATTACTCGCCGGTGTGGCGGCAGATCCGCGGAATGTCGCCGGAAGATCCGCTGGCGGCCAGTACAGAGGAATGGCTGAAGCTTGTGCATCCGGATGACCATGACCGCGTCATCCACGCCATCGCGCGGCAGAATGCCGGCGACCCGGCCTATGCCGTCTTCGACTATCGCGAACGCCACAAGCAGGGGCACTGGATCTGGATCGAATGCCGGGGCGCCTGCGTCGAATGGGACGCGAACGGCAAGGCGACCCGTGTCGTCGGCACGGACACGGATATCACCGCACGCAAGGCGGCGGAAGAAAAGACTGCGCAGATGTCACGGCGGCTCGACATGGCCCTCGAAATATCCGGCATCGGCGTTTACGAATCCGACTTCTCCACCGGAGAAGTCGACTGGGACGAACGCATGTTCCGGATCTATGGGCTGGAAAAGGGCGAGGAAGTGAAGATCGGCGGGCTCTGGGAGAGCTTCCTGCACCCGGATGATGCCGCACGTGTTCAAGCAAACGTTCTTGCCAATATCGAGGAGGGCAAACGCTTCTCGGACGAATACCGCGTGGTCCTGCGGGACGGCTCAGAACGCGTCGTGCGCACCTGCACCATGTCCTTCATCGACGGTAACGGCCACAAAAAAATGGTTGGCGCCAACTGGGACGTCACGGCCGACGTGACGCTTCACCGCGAACTCGAACGGGCAAAGACCCTTGCCGAGGCGCGCAATCGCGAACTCGAGGCCGCCCGCAGTAGCATCGAGCACAATGCGATGCACGACTACCTGACCGATCTTCCAAACCGGCGTTACCTGGACGAGATGCTGGACCGCGTGGGCGCGGAATGTGCCCGCGACAGACACGGCATCGCGATCCTCCATATCGACCTCGACCGCTTCAAGCAGATCAATGACACGCTCGGCCACAGTGCCGGCGACATGATGCTGAAACATGCGGCGAAAGTCCTCAAAGGCACGATCCGCAAGGGCGATTTCGTCGCCCGTATCGGCGGCGACGAATTCGTCATCCTGTCCAAATTCGAGGGTTCGCCCCGCAAGCTTTCCCATCTGGCCGACCGGATCATCAGGGAACTGCGCAAGCCGGTGTCCTACGAGGGCCACGACTGCCGTTTTGGCGCCAGCATCGGCATTGCCTGCCATACGGGAGCGGAGGTCGATGCACGCCAACTCCTCCTGAATGCCGATATCGCGCTCTACCGGGCCAAGAATCGCGGCCGCAACCGGCATGAATTCTTTTCCGCCGACACCCAGAACGAAATCATCAGCACCAAGCGTATATCGGACGAGATCCTTCTTGCTCTCGAGCGCGACGAATTCATCCCGTTTTATCAGCTGCAGTTCGATGCAGCGACGCTGGAGATCGCCGGCGTGGAAACGCTGGCAAGATGGATGCATCCGGAGCGTGGTATCCTGTCTCCCGACAAGTTCCTCGAAATGGCCGAGGACCTCGACGTCGTCTCGGTGATCGACGGGATGATTCTCGACAAGGCGCTTGCCGATTTCCGCGATTGGCGCGCCCATGGCCTTTCGATCCCGAAGCTCTCGGTCAACGTTTCCTACCGTCGGCTGCACGACGCCTCGCTATCGCGCAAGCTCCAGAAACTCAAGATCGAGCCGGGCACGGTATCCTTCGAGCTCCTGGAATCGATCTTCCTCGACAATTGCGACGACGATGTCCTGAAGAACCTGGCGCGAATCAGGAAGCTCGGCATCGCGATCGAGATCGACGATTTCGGCACCGGCCATGCCTCGATCATCAGCCTCCTGCGGCTCAATCCGCGTGCGCTGAAGATCGATCGCGAACTCGTCCGCCTCGTCTCCCAATCGCACAAGCAGCGCAAGATGGTCGGATCGATCATCGAGATCGGCAAATCGCTGAATATCGAGGTCGTTGCGGAAGGCGTCGAGACCACCGAACAGATCCGCATCCTGCGCGACCTTGGCTGCGACATTCTGCAGGGTTATGCACTCGCAAGGCCGATGCCGCGCACTGCGATTCCGGACTTCATACTTTCAGGCCGCTGGCGCCCCGGAGAAAGCCCACAGCCCGACAGCCGCAAGCGGCACCCCATCGGCAGCTGAGAATCCGAATTTATATACAGAAAGAAAAGCCGCGCCCGGTTGGACGCAGCTTTCATGTCTGCTGATGAAATGCAGCTTACTGGTTCTCGATCTGATCGATTGCCTGAGCCAGAAGCTCCACCATCTTGGTGCGGATATCCTGATCGGAGATGGAGATGCCGGCGGCATCGAGATCGCTGCGCAGCTTGCGGAACACATCCCCGTCGCCCGCTTCCTCGAAGTCGGCAACGACGACTTCCTTTGCGTAAGCATCGGCATCCGCCTTGCCCAGCAGGCCGGCCGCCCAGAGGCCGATGAGCTTGTTGCGGCGGGCGAGCGCCTTGAACTTCAACTCCTGGTCCAGGGCAAACTTGTTTTCAAAGGCTTTTTCGCGATCGCTGAGGCCACTCATCTCGGGTCTCCCAAAGTGAACTTATATGGGACCCCATAATCAAAAGACGAGGCAAGCGCAATCGGCGGGACGTCGATTCCGGCTCTGACGGAAGCGGAATCCTGGCGGGCAATTGACGAATGCGAGTTCCATCGCGGCAAAGCCTCGGCGCCGGGCTGATCGCGCCCGCCTCTTTGTTGAGGCGTCGGCACCGGCGGCGTCGAAATCATGACGCAATTTGGTGGCTATCTCATGTGAAGCCTTGCCCTCGAGGGTGGAAAACACCAGATCCTGTGCATAGGCGCCTGCCTCGGCAACGCCGAGCAGCGATGTGGCCCCCAGGCCCATCAGCCTGATGCGACGGGATTCCGCGTGGAACTGCAAACTCTCATCATAGGCACATCTGTTTTCCAGGGCTTCGGTCCAGCCACGAAGAGCGTAGATATCATGGTTCCCTGCTTTTCCCTGTTTATTAGGGCTCTTTGGGTCGAAACATCCGAATTGCTAGCGCAAGACCTTTGAAAATACGTGTAATCTGAAGCTCAATGATTCCTCATTGCGCTTCGTTAGTCCCTCGCCCACAAAGGTTTTGGAGGCCCGCATTGTGAAACCTGATCTTTTCCGATAAGGGACCGCTCAAACATCATCCATTGCGTCCGCAAGGGCGCCAACAACGAGACAAGAATCATGAACCGTCGCCGCCGTATCTACGAAGGCAAGGCCAAGATCCTCTATGAAGGTCCGGAGCCCGGCACGCTGATCCAGTTCTTCAAGGACGACGCCACCGCCTTCAACAAGAAGAAACATGACGTCATCGACGGCAAGGGCGTCCTCAACAACCGAATCTCGGAATACCTCTTCACCCATCTGAACAAGATCGGCATCCCGACGCATTTCATCCGCCGGCTGAACATGCGCGAGCAGCTGATCAAGGAAGTGGAGATGATTCCGCTTGAGATCGTGGTGCGCAACGTTGCCGCCGGATCGCTCTCCACCCGCCTCGGCATCGAGGAAGGCATGGTCCTGCCGCGCTCGATCATCGAGTTCTACTACAAGTCCGATGCGCTCGCCGACCCGATGGTCTCCGAGGAACACATCACCGCTTTCGGCTGGGCAAATCCCGCCGAACTCGACGACATCATGGCGCTCGCCATCCGCGTCAACGACTTCCTCTCGGGGCTCTTCCTCGGGGTCGGCATCCAGCTCGTCGACTTCAAGATCGAATGCGGCCGCCTGTTCGAAGGCGACATGATGCGCATCATCCTTGCCGACGAGATCTCGCCGGACAGCTGCCGCCTCTGGGACATCGAGACCCGCGAAAAAATGGACAAGGACCGTTTCCGGCGCGATCTCGGCGGGCTCGTTGAAGCCTATTCGGAAGTCGCGCGGCGTCTCGGCATCATCAATGAAAACGAACCGATCCGCGGGACCGGGCCGGTTCTCGTCAAGTAATCTGGGGGTTGGATCAGTGATCAAGGCACGCGTGACGGTCACGCTCAAGAACGGCGTTCTCGATCCGCAGGGCAAAGCCATCGAAGGCGCGCTCGGCAGTCTCGGTTTTTCCGGCGTAGGCCATGTCCGCCAGGGCAAGGTCTTCGACCTCGAACTCGAGGGCACCGACAAGGCGAAGGCCGAGGCGGACCTGAAAGCCATGTGCGAGAAGCTGTTGGCAAACACTGTAATTGAGAATTATACTATCGCTCTCGACTGAAGGTTGCGGAGCGTGTGATGGCTGAAGTCACTAATGAAATGCTCTATGACGAAATGCTGAAGCTCGACGAGCGCAGTAAGCAGACGCTGGCGGCGCTGGAGGATTTGGTCCTGTTCATGAAGGACACGAACCGGGAACTGGCCGAAGGCCAGGCAAAAACGGATGCCTTGAAGAAGAGGTTGTTCGGCGACCGCTTCGATCGAAATGGAGTCGTTCTTGGCTGAGCTTTCGCACGAGTTGATTCAGGAGCTTTTGCGGCGCCTGCATCAGCGAGCGGACAAGTCCGATACGGCCATTCGCGATCTGCGGAATGAAATGAATTCGATGCGCTTGGTTGTCCATGCGCATCAGAGCGACATCAATAATCTCTACACTATGTTGCATCAGTTGGATGTGCGGTTGGAGAGAATCGAAAACCGCCTCGAATTGCGCGAGCTCGCCGAGGCCCAGGCAAGGTTTGAAGCGCACCCATGAAATCCGCCGTCGTTCAGCTTCCCGGTCTCAATCGCGATCGCGACATGATCGCCGCCCTCACCAAGATTTCCGGAAAGGCGCCGATCACCGTCTGGCAGACAGAGACCGACATCCCGGATGATGTCGACCTGATCGTCATCCCGGGCGGCTTTTCCTATGGCGATTATCTGCGTTGCGGGGCGATCGCGGCCCGCATGCCGGTCATGCAGGCGATCCGGGACAAGGCTGACAAGGGCGTCAAGGTGCTCGGCGTCTGCAACGGTTTCCAGATCCTCGTCGAAGCCGGCATGCTGCCTGGCGCCCTAATGCGCAATTCCTCGCTGAAATTCGTCTGCAAGGAAGTGAAGCTCGAAGTGGTCAATGCCGACACGGATTTCACCCGGGCCTATGAAAAGGGCCAGGTGCTCCGCTGCCCGGTCGCTCATCACGACGGCAATTATTTCGTCGATGCAGAGACGCTGTCCGGCATGGAAGATCGCGGCGAGATCGTCTTCCGTTATGCCGAAGGCACCAACCCGAACGGCTCGCTGAACGATATCGCAGGCGTGATGAACAGCCGCGGCAACGTGCTTGGCATGATGCCGCATCCGGAAAACCTGATCGAGGCCGCCCATGGCGGCAATGACGGGCGCGGGATTTTCGCCTCGGCGCTCGATGTGATTGCCGCGACCGCCTGAACCATCTGCTTTTCCGCATCGATCATATGGAACGATCGAAACCACGTCAGGACGTTTTGATGCCGTTCTCCTATCGCCTGCCCGCTGCACTTTCCCTCGTCGTCCTCGGTGCAGCGCTATCCGCCTGCCAGTCCGAGCGTCCGGCGGCGGTGACGGCGAACCGTGCGGCGCTGCCGACCATGGAACGCGTGGCGATCGCCGCCAATAGCTGCTGGTTCAAATCGGGCGATGCCGCCTTCAAGCCCTATCGGCTGGCACCGGAACTCAATTCCTTCTCCGGCCGGCCGCGCATTCTCGCGGTGCCGCGCCACAGCCCCGAGTCGCGCCCGATGCTGGTCGTCCAGGCGGAGGGCAACCCCGCCCGTCTCGATGCTTTCGGTCCGATGATGAGCGGCCCGGACGGAGAGCGGATCAAGCGCGACGTCCTGCGCTGGGCTGGCGGCGCGACGGGCTGCTGATATTAACCATCTGTATTTACGCGTTAATATGCAATCTGTTGCACGCCTGCACCGGCTTGTCCAAATCGTCACATTTTTTAGCCACAAGTGATAACACAGTGTGAACGGCGCTGGACGGCTTCAGGGTGCCATTGTACCACTTCAGTCTTGAAGAGTGGGCGAGCGTACCGAGTGCGAATCGCACCGGCTGCCAGCATGGCGGCGCTTATGAGGGCGGTGGAATGAACAAGACCTTTTTCGCATCGGCAATCGGAGCTGTCATCCTGGCTTCGGGCATCTCGTCCTCGGCATTTGCCCAGGAGCATCTGTTCGATGAAGTGCGAATCGGCGTTTCCGGTTCGATCCAGAGCAACAGGACCTTCGAGAAGGGCGCATTCCCGTCCGCGACCGTTTTCTTCGACCCCTTCGACCAGCGCCATGCCCAGAGTTTCATGGATCACATGCTGCGTCCGCGCGTCCATGTCGGCGCGATCGTGTCGACGGCAGGCGAAGCGAGCCAGGTCTTTGCCGGCTTCACTTGGACTGCGCCGATCACCGACCGCATCTTCGTCGATCTCGGCTTCGGCGGCGCATTCAACAACGGCAATCTCGACAAGCCGAACGACGGCCCGAAGGTCGGCTGCCATGCGCTTTTCCATGAGTCGCTCGGCCTCGGTTACAACATCACCAACAACTGGCGTGTTCTGGCGACCGTCGAGCACTCCTCGAACGCTGATCTCTGCGACCACAATGACGGCCTTTCCTACGCAGGCATCGCGGTCGGCTACAAGTTCTGATCCAGCCCAGAGTATTTTCTGACAGAAGCGCCGGGTTTCCGGCGCTTTTTGTTTTCCGGCCTCCACGCAGCACCGTTGCACGGCAGCATTTTCCTGTCGCGCGCCGCCGCCACATAGGTTAAAGAGCGGCCTTGTCAGGGCTATCCAATCCAGAGAAGATCATGACCATTCCGAACCGCATCGCGATCACTCCCGAACTCGTCGCCTCGCATGGCCTGAAGCCTGACGAATATCAGCGGATTCTCGATCTGATCGGCCGCGAACCGACCTTCACGGAACTCGGCATCTTCTCGGCCATGTGGAACGAGCACTGCTCCTACAAGTCCTCCAAGAAATGGTTGCGCACGCTGCCGACCAAGGGACCGCGAGTCATCCAGGGTCCTGGAGAAAATGCCGGCGTGGTCGATATCGACGACGGCGATTGCGTCGTCTTCAAGATGGAGAGCCACAACCACCCCTCCTATATCGAGCCCTATCAGGGTGCGGCGACGGGTGTCGGCGGCATCCTGCGCGACGTCTTCACCATGGGCGCCCGGCCGATCGCAGCGATGAATGCGCTGCGCTTCGGCGCACCGGATCATCCGAAGACCAAGCATCTGGTGTCTGGCGTCGTTGCCGGCGTCGGCGGTTACGGCAATTCCTTCGGCGTGCCGACGGTCGGCGGCGAAGTGGAGTTCGATCCGCGCTACAACGGCAACATCCTGGTCAATGCCTTTGCGGCCGGGCTTGCCAAATCCAATGCGATCTTCCTGTCCGAAGCGAAGGGCGTTGGCCTGCCCGTCGTCTATCTCGGCGCCAAGACCGGCCGTGACGGCGTCGGCGGGGCGACGATGGCATCTGCCGAATTCGACGAGTCCATCGAAGAGAAACGCCCAACCGTTCAGGTCGGCGACCCCTTCACCGAAAAGTGCCTGCTGGAAGCCTGCCTCGAACTGATGGCAACCGGCGCGGTCATCGCCATTCAGGACATGGGTGCCGCCGGCCTCACCTGTTCGGCCGTCGAAATGGGCGCCAAGGGCGACCTCGGCATCGAGCTTGACCTAGACAAGGTGCCGGTGCGTGAAGACCGGATGACGGCCTATGAGATGATGCTGTCGGAAAGCCAGGAGCGCATGCTCATGGTGCTGCAGCCGGAAAAGGAAGACCAGGCCAAGGCGATCTTCGTCAAGTGGGGCCTCGATTTCGCGATCGTCGGCAAGACGACCGACGACCTGCGCTTCCGCGTCCTGCATCAGGGCGAGGAAGTCGCCAACCTGCCGATCAAGGATCTCGGCGACCAGGCGCCGGAATACGATCGGCCGTGGGTTCAGTCGAATGTTCGCGCACCCCTGCCCGCCTCGCAGGTCGCGGCACCAACTGACTATAACCAGGCATTGTTGAAGCTCATCGGTTCGGCCAACCAGTCCAGCCGCCGCTGGGTCTGGGAGCAGTATGACACGCTGATCCAGGGCAATTCGCTGCAGCGCCCGGGCGGCGATGCCGGCGTCGTGCGCATCGAAACCCATCCGACCAAGGCCCTCGCCTTCTCTTCCGACGTGACGCCGCGTTATGTCGAGGCCGATCCGTTCGAAGGCGGCAAGCAGGCCGTCGCCGAATGCTGGCGCAATATCGTCGCAACCGGCGCAGAGCCGCTCGCCGCCACCGACAACCTGAATTTCGGTAATCCGGAAAAGCCGGAAATCATGGGCCAGCTCGTCGGCGCCATCAAGGGCATCGGCGAGGCCTGCAAGGCGCTGGATTTCCCGATCGTTTCCGGCAACGTCTCGCTCTACAACGAGACCAATGGTGTCGCGATCCTGCCGACCCCGACGATTGCCGGCGTCGGACTGCTGCCCGACTGGCAGAAGATGGCGAAGATCGGCTCGGCGAACGACGGCGACAAGCTGATCATGATCGGGACAGACGGCAGCCATCTCGGCTCGTCGGTCTACCTGCGCGACATTCTCGACACGATCGACGGTCCGCCGCCGGAGGTCGACCTGAAGGCCGAACGCCGCAACGGCGATTTCGTCCGTTCGCTCATCCGCAATGGCCAGGTAACCGCCTGCCACGACATTTCCTCGGGCGGCCTTGCGATCACGCTTGCCGAAATGGCGATGGCCTCGTCCAAGGGTATGAAGGTCAGCCTCAAGGAACAGCGCGGCCCTGCCCATGCGTTGCTGTTCGGCGAAGACCAGGCCCGCTACGTGATCGCGGTACCGGCCGATCTGGCCAATTTCGTGCAGGCGAATGCCGAAGGCGCAGGGGTACCGTTCCGCACGCTCGGCACGGTCGCAGGCGACAGCCTCGTGGTCGATGACCTCATCAACCTTGCGGTCTTGCAGCTCACGGAAGCGCACGAAAGCTGGTTCCCGGCCTTCATGGCCTGATATACCCCGGCCCAAACACACCGGCGCGATTCGCCGCGGTCCAGGAATCGCGGTTTATCTGCACGCGTGAACAAACGTGAAGCGCAAGGGATTGATGGACTCGGGCTCTCCGGGTAAGCATCGCTGTTTTTCTGACATAGGAAGTAAGCGCACAAAAATGCTTATGCCGATTTTGACCTGGTTGAGGTCATCGGGCCCGACCTGGCGCTACAGGCGCATCTGGCTCGATGCACTGATCATCACCCTTTGCCTGAACGTTCTGGCCTGGATGATTTTTTCGAAGATGGGGATGACCACCCACGACATCTTCGATGAGGATGGCCCCATCGAAGACCTTCAGTCTGCATCGCTCGCCATCACCGCCCTCTTTGCCGTGATGGCGGCCTTGGGGACGAGGATATTGGCACGTTTCGTCGCAGTTACGACGGCCTGCATCTCCGTCATCTTCTTCATGCGCGAGATGCCAGTATGCCGTGGAAGTATGACAGTTTATTGTGTGTCGAAGACATGGCTGCCGATTATTATCGGCGCTGCCGTTCTCGTGCTGCTGATTGCGACCATCGTGTTCGAATACCGTCATAGAGGCGGCATCCTGCGCGCCATTCATCCGCGCCTTTCCTGGCCGCTGGGCTTGGTTGCCGCCGTTCTCGCCTGCAGCCAACTCGCCGAGCATTTCGATATCGTCGTGATGGAGGAAAGTTTCGAGTCCTACGGCTTCATGATCCTGACACTGAGTTCCATCTGGCTCTTTCGCTTCTCCCGGACCCAGCATCTTCCACCGCTTCTGACTCGAGCCAAGGCCAGCCTCTACAAGGTGAAGCACGTATTCTTGCACCATTGAGGCGGAGCCGCTCGATCCCGCTTTGACCGGAGAGCAGCTTTGAGGCAGTGTATCCTGACAAAAGGTTCCGCGGTTGAGTCCGCGGAGAAGAAAAGGGATGACATCATGGCTATGAGACCCGGTGAAATCGAAGACCTGATCAAGGCCGGCATTCCCGGTGCCAAGGTCACCATCCGGGATCTTGCCGGCGACGGCGACCACTATGCCGCCGAAGTGGTGGCGGAAGCTTTCCGGGGGAAGAGCCGCGTCCAGCAGCACCAGATGGTCTACGAGGCTCTGAAGGGGAATATGGGCGGCGTTCTGCATGCGCTGGCATTGCAGACCTCGGCTCCGGCGGAGTGACATGATCCGATGCCCGACCTGATCAAGGAGATCGTCACCGGCCTCGTCGAAACTGCCATGAAAGAGCTTCTCGGCAAGTCGCATGGCCGCACACCCGCAAAACGCAAGAAGCGGCAGACCCGATCCGCCACCTCCGGGCGTTTCGTCAAGAAGAGCTCGCGCACGAAGGCCTCAAGCAACCGCGCGGCGAAGCCGGCGAGGAAGCAGGTGAGCCGCCGGCGCACGACGGCAAGTCGCAGCAAGCAGCGCAGCCGCTGACCGAACCATTGCCCGGCTTGAGTAAAAACAGCGGCCACGCGACTCAATAAGCGCGTCCCGGCGGACTATTCCGCTGGAATTCCCAATGCCACATTGCTATTTAAGGGAAATGACGCAGCGCAGCGGCCCTTGAAACCGCATGTGAAAGGATAGGACATGAGCGGAATTACCGATTTTATCGCCAACGAAGTGAAGACCAACGACGTGGTTCTCTTCATGAAGGGCACCCCGCAGTTCCCGCAATGTGGTTTCTCGGGCCAGGTCGTGCAGATCCTCGATTATCTCGGCCTCGACTACAAGGGTGTCAACGTTCTCGCCGACGCCGAAATTCGCCAGGGGATCAAGGACTATTCCAACTGGCCGACCATTCCACAGCTTTACGTCAAGGGCGAGTTCATCGGCGGTTGCGATATCGTCCGCGAGATGTTCCAGTCCGGCGAGCTGCAGACTCACCTGCAGGAACAGGGAATCAGCGTCCGCGGCGCGGCGTAGGATTTTCCGGGCCAAGGTCCGGGACATTGTCAGAAATATTTTCAAGGCGCCGCTCCCAACGGCGCCTTTCACGTTGTTTAGGAAACTGCTGTGACAAATCCTTCACAAACGGCCCCGGACCGCCTGCGCGGCATGGGTCGGGTCGAATTCATTGCAATGATGGCGATGTTGATGGCCATCAATTCGCTCGCCATCGACATCATGCTCCCCGGCCTTCAGGAGATCGGCGCTTCGCTCGGCGTCGTCAACGAGAACCACCGGCAATATGTCGTTTCGGCCTATCTCTTCGGTCTCGGCGCAGCGCAGGTCGTCTATGGATCGATCTCCGACCGTTTTGGTCGCCGAAACCCGATGATCTTCGGCCTCGGCCTCTATTTCGTCTGTGCGGTCGGTGCTGTCATCGCGCCGTCATTCGGGGCGCTGCTGATCCTTCGCTTCATCCAAGGCGCCGGAGCGGCCGCAACACGGGTGATCTCCATCTCGATCGTGCGCGACGTATACGGTGGTCGCGCCATGGCGGAAGTGATGTCGCTGATCATGATGGTCTTCATGGTCGTGCCGGTCATTGCGCCTGCCACCGGCCAGGTCATCATGCTGTTCGGGAATTGGCATCTGATCTTCGTGTTCATGGCGATCGCATCGCTCTGCGTCGGCTTCTGGATGTATTCGCGCCTGCCGGAAACACTCGATCCGGCCGATGTGCGCCCGTTCACCGTTTCCTCGATTCTGCGCGCCTTCCAGATCGTTCTGACCAATCGCCTTGCCCTCTGTTACACGATTGCCAGCACGTTCATTTTCGGCGCCATGTTCGGCTTCATCAACTCGGCCCAACAGATTTATGTCGGCATCTACGACGTCGGCGTCTGGTTTCCGCTGGTCTTCGCCTGCGTGGCGGTGTTCATGTCTGCGGCATCCTTCCTGAACGCCCGGTTTGTCGGGCGTTTCGGCATGCGACGCCTTTCGCACGGCTCGCTCCTTGGCTTTATCGGCATCACATTCGTTTGGATGCTCGTGCAGATCTTCGGGCCTCAACCCATGCCGCTCGTCATCTTCATCGTATTTTTCGGGCTCTCCATGTTCCAGTTCGGCTGGATCGGCTCGAACTTCAATTCGCTCGCCATGGAGCCGCTCGGCCATGTCGCTGGAACCGCGTCCGCCGTGCTCGGCTTCATGAGCACAGTCGGCGGAGCGCTGATCGGCGTCGCAATCGGCCAGTCCTTCAACGGCACGGCGCTGCCGCTGGTCGTGGGCTTCTTCACGGTCTCGATCATCGGGCTGATCTTCGTTCTGATCGGCGAGAAGGGAAAACTCTTCCAGCCGCAAAATCCAAAGATCTGAGGCATTTCATCCAAGAAAAAGGCCGGAGCGATCCGGCCTTTCTTTTTGACGGCCGTCATTTCAGTGGCCGATGATCTCGTTGCGCAGCAGTTGCCAGCTGTCCTTGTCGGTCGCGAGCAGCAGGCCGCCATCGACATGGTGCGGCATATAGGGGGAACCGTCGAAGCGCGCGACGTAACCGCCCGCCTCCGTGCCGATCAGCGTGCCGGCCAGATGGTCCCAGGGCATCAGCTTGTTGTAGAGCACGAACTGCACATGGCCGCCGGCAAACGTGCGGTATTCGTGGGCAGAGCAGCGATAGTTGGCGAAGAAGCGAACCTTGGCGAGATTGCCGAGGATCCGCTCGCGCTCGCCGCCGAAGAAGTATCCGGGCGATGCCATGCCGATCATGGCTTCGATCGGCCGGGTTTCGGCGACCGCAAGGCGGATCGCTTCGCCGTCCGGACGCCGCAGGAACGCGCCGGCGCCCCTTTCCGCCATGACCCAGTCGTCACCCATCGGATCATAGATGATGCCGGCAACCGTCTCGCCCTTCCAGACGACGGAGGCCATGACGCCGAAGGCCGGGATGCCCGAGGCAAAGTTGAACGTGCCATCGACCGGATCGACGACCACCGCGAATTCCGCGTCCGCGAGCCTGGCGAGCAATGACGGATCGGCCGCGACCGATTCCTCGCCAACAAAAAGCGCACCGGGTGCAAAGGCTTCCAGTTCGCGGCGGATCATCCGCTCGGCTGCCTCGTCGGCTTCCGTCACCAGGTCGGCCGGCTCGCTCTTGGAGCGCACGTCACCGCTGCCAAGCCGCCGGAAACGCGGCAGGATTTCCGCCTTGGCGGCAAGGCGCAGAAGATCGGCAAGCTTCGTGATGTCGAGCGGCAGGGTCATGACAATCGTCTCTTTGGGGGCTTGGGTCGGGAGGAATTCAGAGGCTTTGAGCGGCCTGAAGGCCGGAGAAATCGAAGAGTTTCGGATCGAGCAGGTGCGACGGGTTCACATGCGCGAGCGCGCGCAGCATCGTGTCCTTGCGGCCCGGCATGCGGGCCTCGATATCCGCGAGCATCGCCTTCATGGAATTGCGCTGCAGGCCATCCTGAGAGCCGCAGAGATCGCAGGGGATGATCGGGAACTGCATGGCGGCCGCGAACTTCGCCAGATCGTCCTCGGCGCAATAGGCGAGCGGCCTCAGCACCATCATGTCGCCTTCGTCGTTCAGCAGCTTTGCCGGCATGCCAGCGAGCCTTCCGCCATGGAAGAAATTCATGAAGAAGGTTTCGAGGATGTCTTCACGATGATGGCCAAGCACCAGCGCATCGCAGCCTTCTTCGCGGGCGATCCGGTAAAGATTGCCGCGCCGCAGCCTTGAACAGAGCGAACAATAGGTGGCGCCTTCCGGCACCTTTTCCTTCACGATCGAATAGGTGTCGCGATATTCGATGCGGTGTTTCACGCCGATCGAGGTCAGGTAGTCCGGCAGCACGTGCTTGGGGAAATTCGGCTGGCCCTGGTCGAGATTACAGGCCAGGAGTTCGACTGGCAGCAGGCCGCGCCATTGCAGATCGAGCAGCACGGAGAGCAGCGAATAGGAATCCTTGCCCCCGGAGAGACCGATCAGCCAACGCTTCTGGCCATTGAGCATGCCAAAATCTTCGAAGGCCTGACGCACCTGCCGCAGCAGACGTTTGCGCAACTTGTTGAACGAGACGGAACTCGGCGCATCCCGAAAGAGCGCCGGCACGAGGTCGTTTTCGACCCCATCCAGCTCGTCGTCGATCTTGGCCATCACGCCCATTGGTTTTCCTTTGAAACCGAAAAGCGGGCAATGCCCGCTTCTGGTGTTTGTCGTCAGGCGCCGAGAACGGCTGCCACCGCGTCGAGCGCTTCACTGGCCTTGGCGCCATCGGGGCCACCGGCCTGGGCCATGTCCGGACGGCCGCCGCCGCCCTTGCCGCCGAGCGCCACCGATGCGATGCGGACCAGATCCACGGCGCTGAAGCGGCCGGTGAGATCCGGCGTGACCGCAACCACGGCGCTCGCCTTACCGTCTTCCGAAACGCCGATCAGGGTGACGACGCCGGAGCCGAGGCTCGCCTTGCCTTCGTCCGCCAGACCCTTGAGGTCCTTGGCATCGATGCCGGTCAGCGCCTTGCCCATGAACTTGACGCCGCCTATCTCCCTGACATCGCTGGTCGAACCGCCCTGCCCGCCGCCCATGGCAAGCCGGCGCTTGGCATCCGCCAGTTCCTTTTCGAGCTTGCGGCGCTCGTCAAGCAGTGCCTCGACGCGCGAAACCACCTCTGCCGGCTGCACCTTCAAGGCGCCTGCGAGCGTCTTCACGCGATCGTCCTGCTCAGCAAGGTAGAGACGTGCGGCTTCGCCGGTCACGGCTTCGACACGTCGAACGCCGGCGCCGACGGCGCTTTCGCCGAGGACGCGGACAAGGCCGATATCACCGGTGGCATTGACATGCGTGCCGCCGCAGAGTTCGATCGAATAAGGCTTGCCGGCCTTCGGGCCTTCGACTGCCTTGCCCATCGCAACGACGCGGACTTCATCGCCGTATTTTTCGCCGAACAGCGCCATGGCGCCTTCCGCGATAGCATCGTCGACGCTCATCAGGCGCGTCGTCACCGGAGCATTCTGCAGGATGATGGCGTTTGCCATGTCCTCGACCTTCTGCAACTCCTCCGCCGACATCGGCTTCGGGTGTGAGACGTCGAAGCGCAGACGCTCTGGCGCCACCAGCGAACCTTTCTGGGCGACATGGGTGCCGAGCACTTCGCGCAGCGCCTCGTGCAGGAGATGGGTTGCCGAATGGTTGGAGCGCAGGCGCGAACGACGGGCATGATCGACCGTCAGCGCCACCGCATCGCCAACCTTCAACGTGCCCTCGGCGACAGTCGCGATGTGGACGAACAGGCCCTCACCCTTCTTCTGGGCATCTGCGACATCGAGCTTGGCGTTGTCCGTCGAGATCACGCCGGTATCGCCCATCTGGCCACCGGATTCGCCATAGAACGGCGTCTGGTTCACGACGACCTGCACCTGCTCGCCGGCCGACGCGCTGTCGACCGCCTTGCCGTCACGGACGATCGCCTGCACAACGCCTTCGGCCGTTTCCGTGTCATAACCGAGGAACTCGGTGGCGCCGTGCTTTTCCTTGAGCTCGAACCAGATCGTCTCAGTGGCCTTGTCGCCGGAGCCGGCCCAATGGGAGCGGGCTTCGGCCTTCTGGCGCTCCATGGCGTCCGTGAAGCCTGAAATATCGACGCCGATCTCGCGGGCGCGCAAGGCATCCTGGGTCAGGTCGAGCGGGAAGCCGTAGGTGTCGTAGAGCTTGAAGGCGGTCTCGCCGTCCAGCATGTCGCCCTTGTGAAGCGTACCGGTCGCATCCGAGAGCAGCGAAAGACCGCGCTCCAGCGTCTTGCGGAAGCGATTTTCCTCAAGCTTCAACGTTTCCGAAATCAGCGATTCGGCGCGCACCAGTTCCGGATAGGCGCGGCCCATCTGCTGGATAAGGGCCGGCAGCAGCTTCCAGAGCAGCGGATCGCGGGCGCCGAGCAGCTGGGCGTGGCGCATGGCGCGGCGCATGATGCGGCGGAGCACGTAACCGCGCCCCTCGTTCGATGGCAGCACGCCGTCCGCGATCAAGAAGGCCGATGAACGCAAGTGGTCGGCGATGACACGATGGCTGCCACGATGTTCGCCTTCTGCCTTGACGCCGGTCGCCTCTTCAGAGGCCGAGATCAGTGCCCGGAACAGGTCAATATCGTAATTGTCGTGCTGGCCCTGCAGGACGGCAGCGACACGCTCCAGACCCATGCCGGTGTCGATCGACGGGCGCGGCAGGTCGATCCGCTCTTCCTTCGTCACCTGCTCATACTGCATGAAGACGAGGTTCCAGATCTCGATGAACCGGTCGCCATCCTCTTCCGGCGAACCGGGAGGTCCGCCCCAGATATGATCGCCATGGTCATAGAAGATTTCCGAGCACGGACCGCAGGGACCGGTATCGCCCATCGCCCAGAAATTGTCGCTGGTCGGGATGCGGATGATCCTGTCGTCCGAGAGACCGGCAATCTTCTTCCAGAGGCCGAAGGCCTCGTCGTCGGTATGATAGACCGTTACCAGCAGACGCTTGGCGTCGAGGCCGAACTCCTTGGTGATCAGGTTCCAGGCGAGTTCGATCGCGCGTTCCTTGAAATAGTCGCCGAAGGAGAAGTTGCCGAGCATTTCGAAGAAGGTGTGGTGACGGGCGGTATAACCGACATTGTCGAGGTCATTGTGCTTGCCGCCCGCGCGAACGCATTTCTGCGCCGTCGTCGCCGTCGAATAGGGCCGTTTTTCAAGGCCGGTGAACACGTTCTTGAACTGCACCATGCCGGCATTGGTGAACATCAGCGTCGGATCGTTGCGCGGCACCAGCGGACTGGAGGAGACGACCTCGTGTCCGTTCTTTCGGAAATAGTCGAGGAAGGTCGACCGGATTTCATTCACGCCGCTCATGCTACGCCCTTTTTACCGCCGGATGCGGTCCTATTTTTCGAAAACCAAAGGCTTGTATCGCCCACGCCCACAACTGTCCAGCCGCCCACCGTCGAACCAAACGAGAAACCGGCCGCTCATCTTTCGATGGCGACCGGCTGATTGGAAGCGGTCGGAGAAAACCCCGCGTGCCGCGAAATGACCTACATCTCGGTGGCCGTGTCGCTGTCGTCGGCATCCGGACCGCCATTCTGCAGGAAGCGGTCGGCAATGAGGCCGGCATTCTGGCGGAGCGACGTTTCGATCTCGCGGGCAAGTTCGGGATTATCACGCAGGAAAATCTTGGCGTTCTCACGGCCCTGGCCGAGACGCTGGCTGTTATAGGAGAACCAGGCACCGGATTTCTCGACGATGCCGGCCTTGACGCCGAGATCAATCAGTTCGCCGGTCTTGGACACGCCTTCGCCATACATGATGTCGAATTCGACCTGCTTGAAGGGAGGCGCCATCTTGTTCTTGACGACCTTGACGCGAGTCTGGTTGCCGACCACTTCCTCGCGCTCCTTGACCTGGCCGATGCGGCGGATGTCGAGGCGAACCGAGGCGTAGAATTTCAGGGCGTTGCCGCCGGTGGTGGTTTCCGGAGAACCGAACATCACGCCGATCTTCATGCGGATCTGGTTGATGAAGATCACCATCGTATTCGACTTCGAGATCGAAGCCGTCAGCTTGCGCAGCGCCTGGCTCATCAGACGCGCCTGCAGGCCCGGCAGGCTGTCGCCCATTTCGCCTTCGATTTCGGCACGCGGCGTCAGTGCGGCGACCGAGTCGACGACGAGGACGTCGACGGCACCGGAACGGACCAGCGTATCGGTGATTTCGAGCGCCTGTTCGCCGGTATCCGGCTGCGAGATCAGGAGATTCTGGAGATCGACGCCGAGCTTGCGGGCATAGACCGGGTCGAGCGCGTGTTCCGCGTCGACGAAGGCGCAGATGCCGCCCTTCTTCTGGGCTTCGGCAATCGTCTGCAGCGCAAGCGTCGTCTTGCCCGAGCTTTCCGGACCGTAGATTTCAACGATACGGCCCTTCGGCAGGCCGCCGATGCCGAGCGCGATATCGAGGCTGAGAGAGCCGGTGGAAACCGTCTCGATCTCGACAATGTTCTCGTTCGAACCGAGCTTCATGATCGATCCCTTACCGAAGGACCGTTCAATCTGCGACAATGCTGCTTCCAGCGCCTTGCTCTTGTCCACGCCTTTATCCTCTACGAGCCGCAAACTATTCTGTGCCATCTGGTCCCACCTTTAGGTTATTGCCGCCGCGCAAGCAATGAAGCAGCCGATAAAGGTGATGTACCTATTTTGTTCTCATTTGGCAAGTGCCAGACAAGAGATTGACTCGAAATAGGTATTTCGATTTCGTTCTCAAGATGTTCACCCCTCTTCGAGGTGTGGAAAATTCGCGTTTGAAATCAATGCGGCGCCGCAATCGCCAAGCGAATCGCGGCGTTTGAAATTTTACGAGAGACCGTCCGATTCTCACTCCGAATCGAGCATTTCCCGGACCGCGACCGCGAGCTGCTTCAGCGAGAACGGCTTCGGCAGGAAGCCGAACTTGGCGTCGGCCGGAAGGTTGCGGGCAAACGCATCCTCCGCATAACCCGAGACGAAGATGAACTTCATGTCCGGATAGGTTTTACGCAGCTCGGTCAAAAGCGTCGGCCCGTCCATTTCCGGCATGACCACGTCGGAGACGACGATATCCACCTGGCCCTGAAGCTCTTCCATGATATCGAGCGCCTCGGTGCCGGAACCCGCCTCGTGAACGGTATAGCCACGCGTCTCCAGCATACGCTTGCCGCCGCGGCGGACCGCCTCCTCGTCCTCCACGAGCAGCACCACTGCCGACTTTCCGGTGAGATCGAGGTCGTCGGAAGCGGGCGTCGACACGACAGGCGCCAGAACGGCCGGCTGCGCCGGCGCGCCGGTTGCGTCAGCCGATCCACCCTCCTGCACGACGACCGGTGCTTCGGGAATGTGGCGGGGCAGGAAGATGCGGAAACTGGTACCGCGACCGACTTCCGATTCGGGATAGATATAACCGCCGGACTGCTTGACGATGCCGTAGACCATGGAAAGGCCGAGGCCGGTGCCCTTGCCCACTTCCTTGGTGGTGAAGAAGGGTTCGAAGATCTTGTCCATGATCTCGGCCGAGATGCCCGTGCCGGTGTCGGACACTTCGACCATGACGAAATCCTCGGCCGGCAGATCCGTCTGGTGGAAGCCGCCCGCGTCCTCGGCGGACACGTTGCGGGTCTTGATCAGGATCGTGCCGCCCTGGGGCATGGCGTCGCGCGCGTTGACGCAAAGATTGATCAGCACCTGCTCGAATTGCGAAAGGTCGGTGCGCACCGGCCAGAGATCGCGGCCGTAATCCACTTCGAGCTTCACATTGGTGCCGGAGATCAGCCGGTCGACCAGCATGCGCAGGTCGCCTACGACATCTGTGAGGTTCAGCACCGCCGGCCGCATGGTCTGCTTGCGCGAGAAGGCGAGCAGCTGGCGCACCAGCACCGCGGCGCGGTTGGCATTGCGCTTGATCTCCATCAGGTCCGCGAAGCTTGCGTCTGAGGGGCGCGCCTGCAGGAGGAGGTGGTCGGAGGACAGAAGGATAGCGGTCAGGACGTTGTTGAAGTCATGCGCGATGCCGCCCGCCAGAGTGCCCACCGCATTGAGCTTCTGGGTCTGTGCCATCTGGGTTTCGAGCGCCTTCTGCTCGGTCGTCTCGACGGCATAGACGATCGCCGCCTCTTCCGGCGCTTCGTCGCTCTCGTCGATCACGGCGTTCACGTAGAAGCGCACGTAGCGGTTCTCGTCGCCGGGATGGCGCGAATCGATCGGGGCGATATCCCCCTGCCCATCCTTGGCGGCGGCAATCGCGTGCATCAGATGCTGGCGGGAATTGTCGTGCACGATGCGGTCGAGTTCGATGCCGTTATCCACGTCATCGCGGGAAACCACCCCGGCAAACAGTTTGAGGAAGGGCGCATTGATGCGCAGGATCCGGCCTTCGCCATCGACGGAGGCGATCGCCATCGGGGTGTTGTTGAAGAAGCGCGTGAAGCGCATCGCGGATGCCGACTGATCGCCCTCGCCGCCCTTGGGCCGCGTCAGCACGATGGTGCGGCTTTCGCCCGGCGCACCGTCGCGGGTGGCGCTGACATTGTGCACCAGCCGAACCGGCAGGCTCTGACCGTTGGCGCGGCGCAGGTCGAGGTCGAGCGTCTCGGTGCGCTTCAGCCCCGGGGCTGCCTGCACCGACTGCACGAGCGCCATGCCCTCGCCCGCCACCAGATCGGCAATGGTCATGGAGCGCGGCAGGAATTTGGTCAGGTCGATGCCGAGCCATTCGGCCAGCGTGGCGTTCAGGTAGAAGATTTCACCCTTCTTGCCCGCAGAGAAGAAGCCGACGGGCGCATGGTCGAGATAGTCGATGGCGTTCTGCAGCTCGCGGAAGAACCGTTCCTGGTCGTCGCGTTCCGAGGTGATGTCGGTAATCTGCCAGATGTCGAGCTGGCCCTTGCGGCTGTCGGAGGGCGTCAGCAGCCGCGCCTTGAGACGGTACCAGTGGGCGCCGGAGCCGTTTCCGGTCGGGCGTCCGATCGGCTGCAGAAGCCGGAACTCCTCGTGGCCCTCCCGGCCTTCGCGCAGGGCCGTCGTCAGCCGGTAGAGCGCCTCGGTCGATTCGCGGGTCTTGGACAGCAGCGCTTCGAGCGACTGCACATTGCTGGCCTTGGTCGCACCGGTCATCCGGCCATAGGCGGCGTTGGCGTAGAGAATGCGGCCCTTGACGTCGGTGATCAGAATGCCGTCGGGGTGATTGGCGAGGAAACCGCGGGCCAGCTCGTCGGACCGAGACTGTGGCATGACCTCGACCAGGCCGATGATCGAGGACACCAGAAAGAAGATGCCGACCATGGCGAGAATGCCGAGCAGACCGAGCACCAGCTCATTGTCGAGCGCATGCTGAAACAGCACGAAGCCGGCGGCCACTCCACAGAGAACGAGCGCCAGCAGAACGATCCGGATGATGGTGCCGCCACGCGTCCCTTTTTCCACCAGGGGCGCCTCGTAGTTGCCGCTCTGCTGCAACTTCGTCATCAATTCCTCGCATTTCGACCGGCGCTGCGGCCATGAACATTCAGGGATCAGGAATCCCGCGATTCCTTATTAGCAAGTTGCAGGTTCAGCAAAAAGCTCCGCAAGGCCACAAAAGCCGGGACAGTTTGGCGGAGTGACCTATCTTTGCTTATCTGCGCTGTCTTTCAGCCCGGGACAATGACAGTTAGCAGCTTGCTTCGGTAGGAAAAAAGTCGTTTTTTACCGCGGCGATCACATGAGGAGTGACAAGAGATGTTAGAAGAGCTGATGGGCGCCTATGGAGGCCGCCTGGTGATCGCAGTCGTCGGCGTCGGCATCGGGCTTCTCGTCCTCATCGGCGTCCTCTGGCTCATCCGCAGCCGCAGCGGCCCCTCGCCCTTCGTGCGCGGCGGCAAGAATCGACAGCCGCGACTGCAGGTGCTGGATGCGGCAGCCGTCGATGCAAGGCGTCGCCTGGTTCTCATCCGCCGCGACGGCGTGGAACATCTGATCATGATCGGCGGACCGACCGACGTCGTCATCGAAAGCGGAATTTCCACGGCGGCAGTCGCCGCGCCGGTGATCCCGGCCGCCGCGACCAACCGTTTCCAGCCGCTGGACATGACGGTCCCGGTTCAAGCCGCACCGGTCATGGAACCTCGACCGGCTCCGGTTGCCGAACCACGCCCTGCCCCGATCCCACGCCCCGCGGCACCGGAAACGCGCTTCGATGCGGCCAGGGAAAGCGTCATCCCACCGCGTGAGACGCCGCGCGTAGCTCCGCCCGTGGCGCCGGCGGCGGCACCCGTTGCCGGGGCACCGATACCGATGAGTGGTACGCTGGCACCACGGCCCGCCCCGGTTGCCAATGCAATTCCCGAGCCGACGGCCGCCCCAAGGATAGAACCGCCGGCCCGCCAGGTTTCGGAGGTAAAACCGGAACCGTTGCGGCCGATCGCAGCCCTGGCGGCCGCTGTGACTCCTCCGACACCGGCTCCGCCTCCGCCGCCCGCTCCCGCACAGGTTCCGGCTTTCGACGACGCAGTCGATATGCTCGACGCCGCCCGTGGACGGGTTTTCCAGGAAGCGCCCGAGCCGCGTGTCGTGCCGGCCAGCGCCGCGATCGTGCCGCCTGCCCTGCAGTCGGCAGCCGACAAGCCGAAACAGCTCGGCAGTGACTTTGAACGGATCCTCGAGGAGGAAATGGCCAACAACCTCGCGGCCCGCGAGACGGTTGCCATCCCCCAGCCGAACCGTCAGACACCCCCACGTAACGCCGGCGTGCCGCCGGTCACGGGCGCTACGCCCGAACCGAGCCTGCAGTCGGAAGTCGCCCGCATCTTCGGCGAGATGTCCGTCACCCGCGACAAGTGAGCGTGAAGCCAGTTTTCCAAAAAAATCCGCCAAGAAAAAAGGCACGGAGAACCGTGCCTTGAATTCGTTTACGGCTGGTCGGGCGATTTATTCGTCCCGATAGACCTTTTCACGACGCTCGTGGCGTTCCTGCGCTTCGATCGACAGTGTGGCAATCGGACGGGCGTCGAGACGCTTGAGTCCGATCGGTTCGCCCGTTTCCTCGCAGTAACCGTAGGTGCCGTCCTCGATGCGCTGCAAGGCGGCATCGATTTTGGAAATCAGCTTGCGCTGACGGTCACGGGCTCGAAGTTCGATGGCTCTGTCGGTTTCGGAGGAAGCCCGATCGGCGAGATCGGGGTGGTTGGCGCTCTCTTCAGCCAGGTGGCCGAGCGTTTCGCGCGCTTCTCTCAGGATGTCATTTTTCCAGGCGATCAGTTTTGCCCGGAAATATGCCTTCTGATTTGCATTCATGAACTCATCGTTTTCAGAGAGCACATAGTTGCTAAGATCGATCTTCTCACTCAACGCGATTCTCCTGAAGAACATCTCATGCGGCGCTCTATATCCTATCCTCCCATGCCGATTCAAGCCTCGCGCTCAGTATTGAGGCATTTTTAAAACTGTCATAAAAATCCGCTAAACGGCTATTTTTTAAGCTTTTATTCGAAACACCCCAAACTCTTCTCCACAGGCAGTTGTGCTCGGCAGAGCTATTTCGAAACATCTGCGGCAGTTGACGAGTCTCGTGACGAAAGGCTACCCATGCCTTCCATCCTCTTAACAGCGGTGCCGGGCATGACGACGATCACTCCTCCTCCTTCCCGCATCTACCTCCTACGGCATGCCAAGTCCGGCTGGGCGGAGCCCGGACAACACGATTTTGATCGTCCTCTCGACAACCAGGGTTTTGCGCAGGCCGAGATCGTTGCCGACAAGGCGGCCGATCGCAGCTACCGGCCCGATATCCTGATCAGTTCCACCGCCATGCGGTGCCGCCAGACCGCCGAAGCCGTCCGCCGCGCGATCAGCGAGGAGATCGAGCCGGTGTTTGTCGATGAACTCTACAACGGCTCGCTCGGCACCTATCTCGCCATTCTCGCAGGCCAGCGGGACAGCAGCTCGGTCATGCTCGTCGGCCATAACCCGACCATGGAGGAAGTCCTGGAAGGGCTGATCGGCGCCGACCAGATGGTTGCGGCGGTTCCGGGCGGTTATCCCCCTGCCGGTCTTGCGGTGCTCGATTATCGCGGCTTTGTCGCGGGCTCGGATGCCGCCTGGGTGCTGACCGATTTCCTGACCGCCTGATCTCGATCCGGCAACGGCCGTTGCGGCCCCGCGCCCGCTTCCTATATAGGCGTAAACACTGGACCCGGAACGACGCCTTGCCGCCTTCGCTTACCAGCTTCTCGGATGACGCGCGCATCGCGCTCGACAATCTCGCCGACCGCGCCTCGGGCCTCGTGCATCCGACGATCAGGCTCGGCGTGACCGGCCTGTCGCGGGCCGGCAAGACCGTGTTCATCTCGTCGCTCGTCCACAATCTGCTGAACGGCGGGCGGCTGCCGCTCTTCGAAGCCATGCGCGCCGGCCGGATCTCGGCGGTACGGCTCGAACCGCAGCCGGACGACGCCATCCCGCGCTTCCAATACGAGGACCATATCCAGGCCCTGGTGCGCGACCGCATCTGGCCGGATTCGACCCGCGCCATCTCGGAGCTGCGGATCACTCTCGACTACCAGAGTGCCAGCGGCTGGGGCCGGATGTTTTCGCGCGGCCGGCTTTCGATCGACATCGTCGATTATCCCGGCGAATGGCTTCTCGACCTGCCACTGCTGGCGCAGGATTTTCGCACCTTCAGCGATAATACCGCAACCCTTGCCGGGACCGGCATCCGCGAGGAGCTGTCGAGGGAATGGTTGGCTCTCGCAAACGGCATAGATGCGGACGCCCCGGCCGACGAAATGACCGCCAGGCGGCTGTCGGAAGCCTTTGCGGGCTATCTCAAGGCCTGCAAGGCGGACGAGCGATCGCTTTCGACCCTGCCGCCCGGCCGTTTCCTGATGCCCGGCGATCTCGAAGGCTCGCCGGCGCTCACTTTCGCGCCGCTGCCGAACATGCCCGAGACCCGGGCGCCGAAGGGCTCGCTGCGGGCGATGATGGAGCGCCGCTACGAGGCCTACAAGAACGTCGTGGTCAAACCGTTCTTCCGCGAGCATTTCGCCAGGCTCGACCGCCAGATCGTGCTGATCGACGCGCTGCAGGCGATCAACCGCGGGCCCGAAGCGGTGCAGGATCTGGAACGGGCGCTGACCGACGTGCTCGCCTGTTTCCGGCCCGGCCACAACAGCTTTTTTTCGTCCCTGATCGGTCGCCGGATTGACAAGGTTCTGGTTGCGGCCACCAAGGCGGACCACCTGCATCACGAAAGTCATGACCGCCTGGAACGGCTCACGGGCCGGCTGGTCGACCGCGCCGTCCAGCGAATCGGCATGGCGGGCGCCGGCATCGAGGTGATGGCGATCGCCTCGGTCCGCGCCACCCGCGAGGCGACCGTCAAGGAAGACAATCACCTCCTGCCGGTCATCGTCGGCACGCCTATTTCAGGCGAGATGATCAATGGCGAGCGCTTCGACGGGCTTAAGAAAACTGCTATATTTCCCGGTGACTTGCCGGAAGATCCTGAAGCATTCTTTCAAAGACTCGATTCGGCCGGTGCGGAGCTTCCCGAGATCAATGTGGTGCGCTTCCGCCCGCCGGCGCTCGAGGAGGCGAATGGCGGCTTGAAGCTCTCGGTGCCGCATATCCGGCTCGACCGCGCCATGCAGTTCCTGTTCGGAGACCGACTCGCATGAGACCGCCCGAAACACCCCAGAACGGCAAGCGCCGCCCGGCCTCTTTCTCGGTCGAAGACGAGAGCGTGTCCGCAAACCAGACCCTGCCCGTCCCTCGCCGCAGCCCGCGCAGCTTCGAGGATGGCGTCGTGGTAACGCCCGACGAACAGGATCCGTTCGTGACTCCGCCTGAACTGGCCGCAGAGGCGATCCCGGTCGCCGAACCTCGGTCGCGCAAGAAATTCTCGTTCGTCAATCTGGCGGCGGCCGCCTTCGGGACCTTCCTGTCGCTCGCCTTCGGGCTCTGGGCCGATAGCGTCATCCGCGATCTGTTCACCCGTGCCGACTGGCTGGGATACGCGGCACTCACCGCGCTTGCCATCGGACTCGTTGCCGTCGCCGTGATTGTCGGCCGTGAGATTTTTGGCATGATGCGGCTTTCCGCCGTCCAGACCCTGAAAGCCCAGGCGGAAGAGGCGGCTCTTTCCCCTCGCCCGATCGCTGCACGCGCAGTTGTCGTGACACTCACCAAGATCCTCACTCACCGGGCGGAGACTGCAAGGGGTCGCGCGAACCTCGATGCCACGAAGGACGAGATCATCGACGGGCCGCAGCTTATCGAGCTCGCCGAGCGGGAGCTTCTGGCGCCGCTCGACCGCAAGGCCCGTGCGCTCATCCTCGGATCGTCCAAACGGGTCTCGATCGTCACAGCCGTCAGCCCGCGTGCCATTGTCGACCTTGCCTATGTGCTCTTCGAAGTGACGCGGCTGATCCGCGCCATGGCCGAACTCTATGGCGGTCGGCCAGGAACGCTCGGACTGTTGCGGCTGATGCGGGACGTGATCGCCCATCTTGCCGTCACCGGCTCGATCGCGGTCGGCGACGGTGTTGCGCAACAGGTCCTCGGACATGGCCTTGCCTCGAAACTGTCGAAGCGGCTGGGCGAAGGCGTGATCAACGGCCTGCTGACCGCGCGAATCGGCATCGCTGCCATGGACCTCTGCCGACCGCTGCCCTTCCGTGTTGTAAAAAGGCCGGGAATCGGCGATTTCATTTCGGATATTGCGACCGTCGGTGGGCGGAAAGATGAACAATAGAGTGGTTGACCATCGCCCAAATCCGGCCATCGTCACCAGTCGTTAACCATTCCCACCTAAATTACGGGACACTCAAAGTTGCTGCTCGTCAGGGGAAAGTTCATGTATTCGCGCTTCTTTTCGCTTCTCGGCGGGTTCGCCGTTCTGACAGTCGCGGCGACCTCCGCCGTGGCGCCGCAGGCTGAAGCCGCTCCACGCGACAAGGCTTTCTTCCAGTCGGTCGCGGGCATCTGGAAAGGCCCTGGCGAAATCGTCGCCGGCAAATACAAGGGCACGAAATTCAGCTGCAACCTGACCGGCGCCGCCGTTCCGGACAGCAATGTCGGCATCAAGCTCGACGGAACCTGCCGGGTCGGCGTGTTCCAGCAGCCGATGTCGGCCACGATCACCCAGAGCGGCCGCGGTTATACCGGCAAGTTCCTGGACGGCGCCGAGGGCAAGGGTCTCGACATCATTTCCGGCTCGGTCAGCGGCGACAAGGTCGTCATGGGCATCAACCGCAACCAGCTCAACGGCGCGATGGTCGCGAGCCTGCGCGGCGAGAACAAGATGAACATCACCATCTCGATCAAGGTCGAGGACCAGATGGTTCCGGTGATCGGCCTCAGCCTCGACCGCGACATGGATTCGATCGCCGTCGGCTCGATCCAACAATAAGACACCAAGGGCGCCTCAGGCGCCCTGCCACCAGTCCCGGCTGTCGCGCGCGACCTTGATGCCGGCAATATCGGCTCCACCAAGCCAGTCGCGCACTTTCCTTCCCTTCACAAGAAGATCCGGGGCGATGTCGGCAAGCGGCATCATCACGAAGCCGCGGTCGGTCATGCGCGGATGCGGCACTTCCAGTTTTTCGCTTCTCTGCTCGCGGGTGCCATAGGTCAGGATATCGATGTCAATAGTGCGCGGTCCCCAGCGCTCCAGGCGGATACGCTTCATGCCGCGCTCGATCGACAGGCACACGTCCAGCAGGTCCTCGGGCTCCAGCGAAGTTTCCACCAGGACGCAGCAATTGTAGAAGTCGGCCTGGTCGGTCTTTCCCCAGGGCGGCGTCGAGTACAGTTTCGAGACGGCAACAACCCGGCAATCCTCGCGCGCATCGAGCTGCCTGAGGGCCTCGGCCATGGACGACGGCGGATCCCCGATATTGCCGCCAAGACCGAGCGCCGCGACCTCCCACGTCTTTTCAGGCGAAATGTTCAACACGCACCTCCGCATAGTCCAGGATGCCGGGGATCGGCACGCTCGGCTTGCGCACGGCGATCTCCACCCGGCGGATCTGCGGGGTCCAGGCGCAGAGCGCCTTGGCGATATCCTTGGCGAGAGTCTCGATGAGGTTGCGGCGGTGTTCGGTCACGACCTTCTCGACGATCTCGTAGGCGATACCGTAGTGGACCGTACTTGCGACGTCGTCGTTTTCAAGCGCCTCGTCCGCCTCCACGTCCATGGTGACGTCAATGAAGAAACGCTGGCCGAGCGTGGCCTCCTGCTCGAAGGCGCCGTGCTTGGCGTAGAATGCACAGTTCTTCAGCGTGATCGTGTAGGTCGCCATCAAAGGCCCTCTCTTTCCTCATGAGCGGAGGCAGCCGCAAGAACCGCGTCGGCCATCGCCAGCGCATCGCGGTTGGCTGCGACATTGTGGACGCGGAAGATCGAAGCGCCCGCAAGGCGCAGGATCGCCGTGGTCGCAGCCGTGCCGACGTCGCGCTCGTCCGCCTTTTCGCGGCCTGTGACAGCGCCGATGAAGCGTTTTCGCGAGGTGCCGGCGAGCAGCGGAAAGCCGAGCCGGTGCAGTTCGGCGAACCGCGCCATCAGTTCCATGTCGTCGTCACGGTCCTTGGCAAAGCCGAAACCCGGATCGAGCACGATCGCGTCTTCGGGAATACCGGCTGCGCCGGCGATCTCGAGCGACTGCTGCAGGAAGAATTCCTGGTCGGCGATCCGATCGGCACGTTTTTGCTGCTCGCGGCCTCGGCCGGTATGCATGATGCAGACCCCGGCTGACGTCTGAGCCGCAACGGTCGCGATCTCCGGCTCACGCTGCAGGCCGTGGACGTCGTTGATGATATGAGCACCCGCCGCCATCGCCAGACGCGCGGTTTCCGCCCGATAAGTATCGATCGAGATCAACGCATCCGTCTCGGCAGCGAGTTTTTCGATCACCGTCAGGACGCGGTCCTGCTCTTCCGCCGCTGTCACCTCGGCGGCACCCGGCCTCGTCGATTCGCCGCCGATATCGAGGATGCCGGCGCCGTCGCGGACGCAGGAAACGGCGTGAGCCACCGCCGCATCGACGTTTCCGTATTTTCCGCCGTCGGAAAAGGAATCGGGCGTGATGTTGATGATCGCCATAATCTGGCCTTGCCGGCCGAGTTCAAGGACACGGCCGCGCCCGACACGCCAGATGCTGTTGCGCTGCGATATCACTGGCTGGCCGTCTGTCGAAGGGTAACGCAAAATTTGATGCCTTTGTGTTGCGCTCAGGCTGGCTATGCCCCAAGGTCCCCATAAGTTCAACGTCGCAGGCCATAGAATGTTCTCCATGCGCAGAGTCCGCCGGCTTTTCGGTGCCATTCTTCTCCTCTGCGTGATCCCTGCGACGGCCATTGCAGAGCCGATCATCAACAAGACCTATTCCTATTTCCGGATCGGCGGCCGCACGGCCGAGGATCTCGACAAGGAGCTGGAGAACCGCGGCCCCCTCACCCGCGCAACCGGCCATCGGCATCCGGGCGCCACCGAAATCAAGTTCGGCGGCGATGTCACCTATGTGGAAAGCGGCGGCCGCTGTTCGGTCGGCGGGGCGCGGGTAACGCTTCGCACCCACCTCATCCTGCCCCGCTGGGGCAATCGCAGCCGCGCCGCGACCGATCTCGGCTTCATCTGGGATACGCTGTCGAAGGATATCAAGCGTCACGAGGAGCGGCATGCGGAAATTGCCCGCACCAATGCCCGCCAACTCGAACGGGAACTGCTCGCGCTCGCCCCCAACAAGACCTGCGATGCGCTGGAACGGCAGGTGGCGGAGACGACCCGCCGGGTTCTCGAAGCGCATGACCGGGAGCAGCTCCGATTCGACCAGATCGAGGCGGCCAATTTCGACGCGCGGATGATGCGGCTCTTGCAGTATCGCATGAAACGATCCGGCTATTGATCCCGCTTTTTCGTGAATCAGCCCGGCCAACCGCCACGAAGCTTTCGCGGAACTTGCGTCATCCCCCGTCAATGACGGGTGATTTATGGTGATGGTCTAAAATACGAATCCCGGATATAACCTAAGACATAGCTTACCTACCGACGCTTCGAAAACCGAAGCAGATGAGGTAGATAGCCGCAGGATTAGCGTACCTTTCCGGTTTTCGGACCGATGTGTCGGACGCGGTTGTTTCAGGTGTTCCTGAGTTTTGGTTCCAGTGTTGAGTTCTCCTGGCGCGTCTTCAAGCCGCAGGTGTTTCCTCCCTCCCCTGCTGGTGATGCGCCCGCCTTGCCTCGCTTGCCGCTTTTGCGGAGCGAGGCTTTTTTTTGCCCGGAAATCGGGAATGTGACGATCAGGCGGCGATCAGGCCTGGCGCTCGGGCACGTTGACCACGAGCCCGTCGAGATCCGCCTTCACCTTGATCTGACAGGAAAGGCGCGAGGTCGGCTTCACCTCGAAGGCGAAGTCGAGCATGTCTTCTTCCATGGGCGCCGGTGGGCCGACTTTCTCGGTCCAGGCCTCGTCGACATAGACATGACAGGTGGCACAGGCGCAGGCGCCGCCGCATTCGGCCTCGATGCCCGGGACGGAATTGCGAACCGCATTCTCCATAACGGTGGAGCCTGGCTCGGCTTCGATATCGAAGCGTGTTCCGTCGAAGGCAACGATGGTCAGTTTCGTCATGATAGGGAAATCCGGGATGTTGAAGGGTCAGGGCACACTATTTCAGCGCGCTGTCTTCCAATAAAACCCCGGCACAGTCAACATTTTCAGGCGCCGCCGGCTGTTCCATCGGCGCCGCGGCGAGTTGATTCGCCGAATCGCTTCAGCGGCAGAGCTTGTTGATGAAGTTCTCGGCTTCGACGACAGCGGCCGCCACCGCGGCCCGCAGCGAGGCGTCGTTGCCGTTGTCCTCAACGCGCTCGGCAGCAGCCGAAACCTTGAAAGCGCCGACCGCACCCGCTGCACCCTTGAGGCGGTGCGCGGCGGCGACGACGTGGGCACTATCGGCACTCGCCATGTCGTGGAGCGCGCGGCGCGCCTGGCGGGCGAACATCTGAAGCACTTCGACTTCCAGGTTCTTGTCACCCATGGTCTGGGTCGCGAGATGGACGAGATCGATCGGGCGGGACTGCGAAGGGCAAGCGCCCCGCAGCGTTTCTGGGGCTTCGAACGCGATACTGACGGCTGCCATTGCCATGAACCTGTTTTCCCTGTTGTTCTTCTGATAATGTCCCGAATTGTGCGGGCTAATCGCAGCTATCCCGTTAAATTCCGGCACAATCTGGGCCGGTTTCTTCCCATATGGTTAATTTCTGCTAAGCTCCCGGGATTTTAGGACTTTTGCATCTTCGCATGGTTTAAATTCTGTTAACAACATTCCACGGCATCATTCGAAGGCAGGCGTCATAATTGTGCAGGGTGGCCGAATGTGCCACTACAATACGCCTAAGGTGGCGGGGAATATCGTCCTTTTGCCCCGGATGGTAGGTTGGTAAGCTTTCATTATCATCCGTTTGAAAGAACGACCGTCCGACTTGAAAATGAATAGGAAACTTGAGCTCCGCTTTGTGGATCGAGGGTTTCCGGCAGGCAGCGTTCCATCTGTCGGTCTGCGGGCGGCAGCGCGTCAGATGGGATTTGCCGGGCGAGTATGTAACGAGGCGTAACCGCATGGCAAAGAACCCTAGCAGCGAGTCGGTCGATGAGACGGCGTTCCAGGCGTTGGAAGATGCCCTAAAAATCAATTTCAACGATGAGCAGTCGCGTCCCAGATCAGTGCCCCATGCCTCGGAGGCAAGAGTGTCAGACACCACCAAACCGCGTCAGACCCAGTACCAGGATGATGCCGCCGAATCATACAAATCGGCTGCCACCGAAACCGCTGCCAAGTCTCCGACATTCCAGCCCGCCAACGATGCGGGCAGACGCAGCTCGACGGCGATCCTGCGGACGCTGGAAGGCGGCGCGATGCGCTCGTCGATCCGCAATGCGATAATCGTCTCGATCCTCTGGGCGGTCGGCGGCATCGCGCTCGGGCAGATGATCTACGGCAACCAGCTCTGGCAGATCACCTCGGTCGAAGGCGTCCTTGCCGCTCCCGGCATCGTGGCGCTTGCGGTCTGCATCCTCATCCCGATCATGCTGTTCTTCGCCTTCGCAATCATGATGGCACGCGCTCAGGACCTGAGAACCGCCGCCCGCTCGATGGCCGAAGTGGCACTTCGCCTGTCCGATCCGGAAACGGTCGCTTCCGAGCGGATCATGAGCGTCGGCCAGGCCGTGCGCCGCGAAGTGTCGGCGATGAACGAAGGCATCGAGCGCACCATTGCGCGCGCCGCCGAGCTCGAAACGCTCGTGCATTCGGAAGTGAATGCGCTGGAGCGGAGCTTCACGGACAATGAACTGCGCGTTCGCGGCCTCGTCCACGAACTCGGCGCCGAACGGGACGCGATCGTCAACCACGCCGAGCGCATCCGCTCGTCGATCGCGGGCGCCCATGACCAGCTCAAGGAAGAACTGTCGCTTGCGACCGAGGAAATCTCCATTCGCCTGGCGACATCAGGCGAAGCCTTCGCCTCGATGATCGAGACGCGCGGCGCGGCGCTGATGGAGAAGTCCAATGCCGCCGGCGAAGCGCTCGGCAGCCTGCTGACGACCAAGACCGAGAACCTGCTGCAGACGCTCAACTCTTCCGGCTTCGCGCTTGCCCACGAGTTCGACGAGCGGATGGACGCGATCAACACCGTGCTTTCGCAGCGCGGCCAGGCGCTTCTCAATGAATTCCAGACGCGCGCTTCCTCGCTCGACGCCAATACGGAAAAGCTCAACGCAGCACTTGCGGACCGCACCCGTCAGCTGAACGAGACCCTGCTTGCCCGGACCCGGGAAATCACCGACGGACTTGCCGAAAGCGAACAGACGCTCACCGGCTCGCTCGGCGGCATCCTTGCGGCTCTCAACAGCTCGCTCGAAGAGAAGAGCTCGTCGTTCCGCCAGAGCCTGCAAAGCACCGTCGAAGACGTGGTCCTCGACCTCGACATGCGCTCCGGCTTCTTCGAAGAGCGCCTGCAGACGACCGTCGGTCTGCTCAGCACGACCTTCGACGACAGCATCTCGCAGTTCACCTCCGCCTTCGACCAGCGCGCCGGCACGCTCGACAGCAAGCTGATGGACAGCCTCGCCCGCATCAACGAGACGGTGGCCAGCGGATCGGATGCGATCGAGAACATCCTCTCTTCCAGCGTCGAGCGCATCAGTTCCTCGCTCACCGACCAGTCGCTCGCACTCGAGACGACGCTCGGCACCGGCCAGGAAATGCTGGATGCCATGCTCGGCAGCCGCTCACGCGAACTGTCCGACGCCCTATCTGCCCGCAGCAGCGAAATTCAGGATACGCTGGCATCCCGCGCCACCGAAATCCAGGACGCGCTCGTGACGCGCACCGGCGAACTGCAGGATGTCCTCGGGTCACGGACCAGTCAGCTTCGGGACGTGCTCGGAACACGCACCAACGAACTCCAGTCCGTGCTCGTCTCCCGCACCGAGGAGCTTCAGGAAGCACTCGGAGCGCGCACCAGCGAATTCCAGGACGTGATCGCCACGCGTACCGGCGAACTTCACGAAGCGCTTGAAACACGCACCGGCGAACTCCAATCCGTGCTCGCCTCTGGCACCGGCGAGCTCCACGAAACGCTCGGAGCCCGCACCACTGAACTCCAGGGCGTACTCACGTCCGGCACCGGTGCGCTTCATGAAGCACTCGGAGCGCGCACCAGCGAGCTTCAGGATGCGTTCGGAGTGCGCACCAGCGAACTCCAGACGGTGCTCGCTTCCGGCACAAGCGAACTTCAGGACGTGATCGGAGCCCGTACCAGCGAGCTTCAGGAAGCACTTACGTCCCGCACCGGCGAGCTCAGGGATGTGTTCGAATCCGGCACCAGCGGTCTTCATGCGGGCTTTGCGAGCGCGCATCAGAACATCGAAACGACGCTTGCCGAGCGCAGCAGCAGCCTGCTCAGCACGCTCTCGGAAAACCAGTCCAAGTTCGAACAGAGCCTGGCAATCCGCTCGGGCGCCATCATCGCGGCACTTTCCGGCAGCCACGACCATCTGACCGAAGTCCTGAGCCAGAAGTCCACCGCGATCGAAACGCTGATGGCCGGTGCGCCGGAGCGCCTCGCCGGCATGTTCGACGAAAAGTCGGAGCAGATCTCCCGCACGCTAGCCGCAAGCGAACAGCGGATCGGCAGCGAGCTTGGCCGACGCGCATCCGAAATGGAAACGTCGCTCGATGCCAATCGCGAGCGGATTTCCGAAATCCTCGAGGACAAGTCGATGGAAATCGCGACGTCCTTCGCGCTCGGTGAGGACCGCCTCGCCGGCATGCTGGAGGAGAAGTCGGACTCCATCACCCGCGCGCTTTCGGAAACCGAACAGCGCATGAGTGGCGACCTTGCCCGCCGCACCTCTGAAATCAACGAGGCGCTCGGCGTCAACCGCGACAGGCTGGCGGAAATCCTCGACGACAAGTCGATGGAAATCGCCACCTCCTTCGCGCTCGGCGAAGACCGCCTCGCCGGCATGCTGGACGAGAAGTCGACAGCGATCGCCAACACCTTCATCGATGCCGACGTCCGCATCGAGCAGTCCTTTGCGGCCCGGGCGGAAGCCATCCGCAACGCCTATGCCGACAATCAGCTCAATCTCGACGTATCGCTCGAGAACCGCACGGCCGAGCTCGCCCGCATTCTCGAAAGCGGCGGCGATCGCCTCGAACAGGCTGTCGGCGGCGCAAGCGGCCGCATCGAAACGGTGCTCACAAGCGGCGCACAGCGTTTCGAAACGGGCATGGCGGACGGGCTTGAGCGCGTGGAAGCCGTTCTCGGCTCGACGCAGGAGCGGATCGCGGCGACCATCGGCCTCGGTCATCAGCAGCTGGAGACGACACTCGGCTCCGGTTACGAACAGATCCGCGACACTCTGGAAGAACGCACGAATTCGATCGCAGCCACGCTCGGCGATGCGCAGAGCCAGATCGGAACCCTGATGCAGGACCAGGTGACGTCGCTCGGCACCTCGGTTGCCGCAAGTGCCGGCATGCTGGAAATGTCGCTCGAAACCCAGCAGAACGCCCTGCGTGATGCTATCGATACGGCTGGCCAGTCGCTCGAAGAACGTCTGCGCGACAATGTCGGCACGCTTGCTGTGCGGCTCTCCGATGCCGCCAGCGAGATCGGCCGCTCGGCCGATGCCTTCTCGAACCGCATCCGTCAGACGGTGGGTGGCGTTCAGGGCGCCCTTGAAGAAACCGGCAGCCGCATCGAATCGACGTTCGGCGGGCTCGAAGGCCGCATCCGCGGCGAGATCCTCGAAGCAGCGCAGCTGGTCGATGAAGCGGGCACCAATCTTTCCGCCACGCTCACCAACCGCACCGCCGACCTGGAACGCGTCGCTACCGAGGCTTCTGACCGCATCACCGATACCATGGACGGCCGCACCGCCCGGATCGAGGAGCGCCTCGGCACGATCGACCGCGCACTGACGATCGGTCTCGACAACGTCACCAAGACCATCGAAAGCAAGGCCGTCGGCCTCGCCTCGACGCTGCGCGAAGCGGTCAGTGCCGCTGCCCAGAGCATGGACAGCGAAGCAAGCCGCTCCGCCGAAGTGCTGGCTCGTGCCGGTGCCGAGTTCACCGAGGAACTGAGCAGCCGCAACGCCGAATTCACCAAGGCGATCGAGGAACGTTCGACCCAGATCGTCGGCCGGATTTCGGAAACCCAGAACCGGCTCGCGGGCCAGGCGGCAACCGTGGCGCTCGCCTTCTCGGAAGCCGGCAATGCGATCGTCCACAAGGTTGCGGAAGCCGACAGCCTGGTGAAACGCCAGGTCACGGCAATCTCCGAGGCACTGGACGAGGCGCAGAAGGCGCTCGACTCGCGCGGCGACGGCATCCGCACCACGCTCGCCGATACCGCAAATCAGCTCGACACTGCCATGGACGCGGTCGATCGCGCACTTGCAGCCCGCGGCGACGCCATCCACACGGCCCTCGACGCCCGTGCCCGCGATCTGAACTCCATGCTTGCCGGCCGCTCGGCCGAACTGACCCGCCTTCTCGACGAAAAGGCGCGGCCGATGGTCGAGGAATATGCCGCGACCGGCCGCAATGCCATCGAACAGATGACGACTGCCGCCCAGCAGGGTGCAGAACGGCTCTCCGCCGTGGCGCAGGAAACGACGACCCGGCTTGCCTCGGCCGCAGACGAGACGACCTCGCGGCTTTCTTCCGCGGCGGAAGAGACGACCACACGGCTTTCCTCCGCGACGGATGAATCGACAGCGCGGATCCGCAACGAGAATTCGGCGCTCGTCGACGCGATCGCCGCACGGACCAACGAGACGCTTGCCGCCATCACCCAGCGGACCGAAAGTGCCGCCGGCACAATGCGTCATGTCGAACAGGGCTTGTCTGTCAGCGTCAACAGCCTCATCGACAAGCTGGCGGAAAGCAATTCCAGCATTTCCGCGCTGGTCCAGGAGTCGGCAAAGGAACTCGGCAGCACGGCCGATGCCGTCGCCCACCATCTTTCCGAGGCCGACCGCAAGCTCAGCGCCACGGCCAACCGGTTCGTGCAGTCGGCGACCCACTCCGCCGACATCGTGTCCGGCTCCACCCGCATGCTCGAAGACAATATCGGTCGCATGTCGGACGTTTTCGGGAATACGCTCGATCAGGTCAGCAGCCTCGTCGGCCGCTTCGACGACCATTCGCGCGTGCTGGCCGAGGCAGCCGAGCTTCTCGGTGCCGCCCAGTCCAATCTCGTCAGCACGCTCGATGAACGCCAGACCGCGCTTCGCAACCTCTCCACCGGCCTCGTCAAGCGTTCCGAAGAAATCGAGACGACGATGCGCGGCCTGACGACCCTCGTCGACGGCGCTTTCGAACGGGCGGAAGAACGCTCGCTGCAGGTCGGCTCGCGGCTTCGCGAAAGCCTGCATGCCTCGTTCGCCGATATCGGCCGCACGCTCGGGGAGACCCAGCACCGCGCCGAAGTGACCGCCGATGCGATGCGCGAGGCCCTGATCAGCGCCGGCAGCGACGCCAACCACGCCATCGAGACGACTCTCTCCGATGCCGAGAAGCGGACCCGTGATCTATCCGAGCGGATGCGCGGCAGCATCTCGCAGTCGCTCACCGACGTCGAGCAGCTGCTGTCGGATGCCACAACCCGCTCCGGCAGTGCCGCCGAACAGCTGCGCGATACGCTGCGGGAATCGGTCGAGGAAGCCATCAACCGCTTCTCCGGCGCGACCGACGAAATCCGCCGCTCGGCGCAGGATATCCGCCGCGAGCTGGATACGACCCGCACCGAACTCAAGCGCGGCGCCTTCGACCTGCCGGAAGAAGCCAAGGAAAGTGCAGCCGCGATGCGGCGTGCCGTCTCCGAGCAGATCAAGGCGCTGCAGGACATCTCGGCGCTGGTCGGACGTTCGACGCAGAACTTCGAGATCTCCGAGGCTTCGGCACCGCGCCCGGCGCCTGCTCCCGCTCCGCAGCCGGCCGCTCCGCGTCCGCAGCCGCAGCCTGCCACCGCCGCCATCCCGCAGCCGGCTCCGCCTGCGCCTCGCAACGATCCCTATGCCGGAAACGCGCTGCGCGGTACGTTGCCGCTCGATCGCCAGGCACAGGCGCCCGTCGCCCGCGCACCGGAACCACGCGGCACCGACGGCGGCTGGATCAGCGACCTGCTGCGCGGCGCATCGCGCGACGAGATGGCGGAGACACCGGCGGCACCCCGTCAGCAGCCGCAGCCGGCACCACGTGCCGCCGAACCGGCCCCCGCTCCGCGTGGCAACGGCGACAACCGCAACCCGCGCCATATGGTGGAATCGCTGAACTCGCTGTCGGTCGATATCGCCCGCGCCATCGACCACGACGCATCGGTCGACCTGTGGCGGCGTTACCAGCGCGGCGAGCGCGACGTCTTCACCCGTCGCCTCTACACGCTGAAGGGCCAGCAGACCTTCGACGAGATCAAGCGCAAGTACGACCGCGAACCGGAATTCCGCACCGCCGTCGACCGCTATATCGCCGATTTCGAAAAGCTGCTCGCCGATGTCGCCCGCACCGACCGCGACAAGACGGTAACCCAGAGCTACCTCACCTCGGATACGGGCAAGGTATACACGATGCTGGCCCACGCCGCCGGCCGGTTCAACTAAAATTGCTTTCACCCCGAAAACTGATTTCGGGGTGAACTCATTTCAGCCAGCGTATTTGCAGCAAGGGCGCCCTAAAATCTGGCATTCCCGCTTTTGGCGATTGTATCCCGCAGGATTTCATTCAGGACCTCAGCGCGCTCCAGCGGTACGTAGTGCCCGCAATTCGGAATGATGTGCATTTGCCCTTGCTGTGCCATTTTGGCCTGGGCTGAAGTCGTCTTCGGCCCCGGTGCGACATCATCCGCACCGGTGACGAAAACAATCGGAAAAGGCGCTTCTCTGAGTATCTGATCCCTGCTCGGCCGCGTGTGAAAAACCGTGACGCCTCTGGCAATATCCTCAGGGGCCTGCCGAAGCGCCATGCCCTTTGCATGCGCGGTTATCGAATCGGCGGTGGTCCGTGAAAAAAGCGGAAACCAGAATGTTTCCCATGCCTTTTCAAGCCCCTGCTGATCAATTACCTCAAGGGCGGAGGCGTGAAGAGCAATATCCGGTCGATGCACAGCCTTCGTGCCGACGAGGACGAGCGCTGCTACCCGATGGGGTGCCATCATCGCCACTTCGAGCGCGCAGGAGCCGCCGACCGAGCAGCCTGCAACGATTACGCGGTCACCCTTTACCAGTTCCAATGCTGCTGCGGCCCAATTCTCCATACGATTGCCCATGGCATAAAGGGTCGGTGCATGGGTTGCCCCGGGCAACAGGCCCATCTGGCCTTTCCACATCGAGCCGTCGAGCGGCAAGGCATGCAGCAGGAGCAGTTCTATCTTATCTCTGGGCAAGACGATTCACCCCATGCGCTATGCGAGAAAACGAATCTTATTCTAACTCGAGCAAGCGGCCGATGTGCCGAATTAGACCGAGGAGGCCAAATATTGGTGTCTGAACACCCGCTACCTATTACTGACCGGAAGGGCTCACATCGACTTCAGCGACCAGTCGACGATCTCAGCACCGACCTTGGCGAAGGCGCGATCCAGCGCCTCGATGAAATCGCGGTTCTCGGCGCCCGAGACCGGAGAAGTGGCCTTGAATACGCTCTGGGCGCGCACCGTACCGTTACGGTCGTTGAGGATTTTTGCCGAGATCTCGACATTGGCGAGGCGGGGGCTGCCGGCCGTCACCTCGAAGGCGCGGATATCGGTCACGACCTGGTAGTCGATCGCAAGGCCCTGCCCCGGCTTGCCGACGCCGCCGAGGCGGCCGGAATTCTCGAACGCTTCCACGAGCTTCGACTGGACGAGCGCCGGCAGGCGGTCGCCCCAGCGGGAATCGGAGAGATACTGGATCTCGGAAGGCGAAACGCGCACGATCACCTGCTCGCTGTTCAGCAGCTTCAGCGCCGTGGGTTCCGGCACCAGGATCTGCCGGTTGCGGGCGGAAGCGCCCTGGCCAGAGGGAGTGATCGACAGATCGAACGTATCGTTGTTCGCCTTGCTGCCGCAACCGCTCACCAGAGCCGCGATCAGCGGCAGGGCAAGCAGAGCCGAGGCGCGGGTCGCCGCACGTCGCATCAGTAACTCCGAACCGGTCATTAAAACCCCACTGTCAAACACTGAAAACGCCGCGCTTACCGCCGCGTCCTGCCGTCATATTCCTTCACCGTCTCGCCGCCGAAGATCAGCCGCTGCGGATTCTGGTCGAAATTGGTGATCGTCTGGTCGAGCGACTGCACCGTGCGGCGCGCGTCGTTGACCAGAGTCTGGATGTCCCTCAGGCCGCCTGCAGAGAAGCGCGACAGGTTGTCGGCGATCGGCCCGACCCGCGCATTGATGTTGTCGGCAACGGTGCGGAAGGATTCGAGCGTCTTGCGCGCCTCGGCAAACAGGCCTTGCGAGTCGTCGCTCGACACAAGTCCGTCCACCTTGGCAAGAATGCCGTCGACGCGGCTGGAAGCGTCGTTGAGCTTCTTTGCCAGATCGGTGAAATCGCCGATCGCCCGGTCGATATCGTCCTTGCGGTGAGCGAAATTGTCGACCACGCCTCGGGCCGAGCCGATGGTCTGGCGGGCGTCCTCGGAAGCTGCGGTGATATTGCGGATCGTCGTCGCGACCTGATCGGTGTTGACAGCACTCAGCACGCCATCGGCACGCCTCAGAAGGGTCTGGGCATCCGCACCCGCCTTTTCGAAATTGGCGGCAGCGTTCCTGACATTGGTCACCAAGTCGTCGAACTTATCCGAGGCGGTGGCGATATTGCGGGTGGCGCGCTCGGTATTGGAGACCACGGCGTTGATCTTTTCCGCGTCGATCGCCTTCACCAGCCGTTCGGCTGCTGCAAGGGTGGAGTTGAGCGTTCCGGATACGCGGTCGATCGTCGTCGAGAGCGTCGAGAGGCTGTTCAGGAACTTGTCGATACTGTCGGAGTTCTGAGCAAGCGCCGACGTGAACGTCTCGACGTTGCGGATGGTCTGGGTCAACGGACCTCGCGCGTCGGCGACAAAGCCCTGGATGTCGCCGATCGCATCGTCGGCCCGATCGAGGATTTTGTCGGCGGTGGCGAGCAGGTTGGTGACGCTCGATTGTTCGGCGATCAGCACGGCCGGCCGGCCGGTTTCGATCGATTTCTGGAGAATGTTCTCTTCGCCCTTGGCGCCACCCGAAAGCTCGATATAGGCCGCACCCGTCAGGCCCTGCACTTCGAGTGCTGCCTGGGTGGACTGATAGACCGGCGCATCGGCGCGCACTTCGGTGAACGCGATCGAGAAGCGCGGATCGTCCGGATCGATGGTGAGGCTGCGCACCGAACCGACCGGAATGCCGTTGAACCGGACCGGAGAACCGACCGACAAACCGTTCGCCGAGCCCGGAATGCGGATCGCAAGTTCAGCCGTCGGTCCGCCGCGGCCGGATTGTGCCATCCAGTAGACGAAGCCGAAAGCGGCAGCGATCACCAGCAAGGTGAAGAAACCGACAAGGGCGTAGTTGGCTCTCGTTTCCATAGATTACGTCACTCTTCTACTTCTGCCGCAGGCTGCTTTTCTTGGACCACGACTGACCGCGCCCGCTTGCCGCGGAAATAGGACTGTACCCATGGATCGTCATAGGCAAACATATCCTCAAGCGTACCCTCTACCAAGACCCGTTTCTCGCCGAGCACAGCAATTCTGTCGCAAACCGAGAACAGGCTGTCGAGGTCGTGTGTCACCATATAAACCGTCAGGCCCAGCGTATCGCGCAGCCTGGCGATCAGCGCATCGAAATCGGCAGCACCGATCGGATCGAGGCCGGAGGTCGGCTCGTCGAGGAAAACCAGGTCGGGATCGAGCGACAGGGCACGCGCCAGTGCGGCGCGCTTGATCATGCCGCCGGACAGTTCGGAGGGATATTTGTCGGCTGCGTCAGGCGGCAGGCCGACCATCTCGATCTTCAGGTAGGCGAGTTCGTCCATCAGCGACTGCGGCAGGTCGAGATATTCGCGCATCGGCAGCTGGATATTTTCCTTCACCGTCAGTGCCGAAAACAGCGCTCCGTGCTGGAAGAGCACGCCGAGGCGCGTATCGAGCCCCATGCGCTCGTCTTCCGAGACCGCATCATAGTCGGCGCCGAGAATGTGGATCGTGCCGGAACGGTGCGGCAGGAGGCCGAGCACCGTGCGCATCAGCACCGACTTGCCCGTGCCCGACGCACCGACAAAGCCCAGGATTTCGCCGCGATAGATATCGAGGTTCAGGTGGTCGAGCACCAGCTTGTCGCCGAAGCCGACCGTCAGGTCGCGCACCGACAGAACCACCTGCCGGCCGTTCGCCTTGTCCTCCATCTCGGCCTGCGGTGCCTCTTGCAATCCGTTCTCCATCAGAAATTGATCGCGGAATAGAAGAGGGCGAACATCGCATCCATGAAGATGACGGCGAAGATCGATTTCACCACCGAGGTGGTGACGTGCTGGCCGAGCGATTCGGCGCTGCCACCGACCTTCATGCCCTCCACGGCGGCAACGATGCCGATTGCGAGCGCCATGAATGGCGCCTTGATCATGCCGGAGGCAACGGACGTGTGGTCGATCGCTTCGTGGAGGCGCGAGAGATACGTATCGAAGGTAATGCCGGAATAGACGAGGGCGACGACGGCGGCCCCGAACAGCGCCGAAAAATTGGCGATGATCGTCAGAAGCGGCAGCGCCACGGTCAGGGCCACGAGGCGCGGGAAGATCAGCACGCCGATCGGATTGAGGCCGATCACCGTCAACGCGTCGATCTCTTCGCGCATCTTCATCGAACCGATCTCGGCGGTGATGGCGCTGCCCGAACGGCCGGCGATCATGATCGCCGTCAGGAGCACGCCGATCTCGCGAAGCTGCAGGATACCGACAAGGTCGACGACGAAAATCTCGGCGCCGAAATAACGCAGCTGGAAGGCGCCCTGCTGGGCGATGATCGCGCCGATCAGGAAGGACATCAGCACGATGATCGGCACGGCACGCACGCCCATGCGATCGATATGGGTGACGACCGAGGCCGGCGAGACGCCGGCGCCACGGCCGAACTTCATCTGCGCACCGCGAACCGCCGATCCCAGAATGTGCATGGCCGCATAGAAGTCGCCGCCGAGCGAAACCATCACCTCGCCGATCGGTCCAAACAGCCGCTCGAACAGGTTTCCCTTGGACCCGCTGTCCGCAGGCGGTGCAGGAGTGTGTTCGGGCAACACGCCGATCAACTCGCGGATCGGGCCTTCGCCACCCACCAGGGCAGCTTCCTCGCCCTGCCCGCCCTTGGCGGTCATGAGCCTGCGGATCAGCCAGGCGCCGGCGGTATCGACGCCGGTTATACCGGTAAGGTCGATCTCCACCTTTCCTTGGCTCTTGGCCTGTTCAAACTGCTCGAACTCCTTGAGCACCGGCCCGATCGTCGGACCACGCCATTCGCCGGCCAGCACGTACCGCTCACCGCCGTCGCCGGGCATAGGTTCGGCCTTGATTTCGGCTGGCTGCAACGTCACGTGTTTCTTTCGCGCTTCAAGCTTGTCTGAAGTTTCAATATCATGCGGTTGATCGCACTTTCGAGACCGGCAATATAGCCACCTCATAGGGATTTGCCATTAACGGGACGCGTAAAACCATGAGCCGTCACCTCCAAGCCACAATAGAAACCTTTCCGATCGCCGGTTCCTTCACGATTTCCCGTGGCTCCAAGACCGAAGCGGATGTGATTACCTGCACCGTCCGTGAGAACGGCTTTTCCGGCCGCGGCGAATGCGTGCCTTACAAGCGCTACGGTGAAAGCCTGGATGGCGTGATGGAGGATATCAACGCGGTCGCCGAGGCAATCCTCAACGGTCTGACACGCAAAGAGCTGCAGAGCCGGATGAAGCCCGGCGCGGCGCGGAACGCCGTCGACTGCGCTCTCTGGGACCTTGAGGCCAAGCAGAGTGGCAAGCGCGTTGCCGATGTCATCGGCGCCACCAGCCGAAAACCCTTCGTCACGGCCTTCACCCTGTCGCTCGGCGAACCGAAGGCCATGGCCGCCGAAGCGGCCAGGCACGCGCAGCGACCGCTTCTTAAAGTCAAGCTCGGGACGGACAATGACGAGGCGAGGCTGAGGGCCGTTCGTAGCGCCGCGCCGGCGGCGCGGATCATCGTCGATGCCAATGAAGGGTGGACGGAGGAAAACCTCGCGCACCATATGGCGATCGCCGCCGAAACGAATGTGTCGCTGATCGAACAACCGTTGCCGGCTGGGCGGGATGCGGCGCTAGGCCGTATCCGGCGCCTCGTCTCGGTTTGCGCCGATGAAAGCGTGCATGCCACGAAGGACCTGGAAAGCCTTCGTGACCGCTACGACGCGGTCAATATCAAGCTCGACAAGACCGGCGGGCTCACCGAAGCGCTCGCCATGAAGGCGGAAGCGCAGCGGCTTGGATTTGCCGTGATGATCGGCTGCATGGTCGGCTCGTCACTCGCCATGGCGCCGGCCGTGCTGCTTGCCCAGGATGCGGATTATGCGGATCTCGACGGCCCGCTGCTGCTTGCCGGCGACCGGCCGGACGGGCTGCGTTACGAAGGATCCCTCGTCTACCCGCCGGAAGCGGCCCTCTGGGGCTGAAGTCTTGCCGCGAGCGCGATGATCGACAGGCCGACAAGCGCCAGAACGGACATGGCAACGTAGCTCGTCAGGCCGAACTGGCGGTAGAGCACTCCGGACAGCACTGTCGACAGCGCCAGGAAGACGCCGTTGTAGAAGACATAGGCGCCCTGCATCGAGGCTTCCTGGTCCTCGCGCACCGCCTCGACCAGCCGGTGCTGGATGCCGATATGCACGAAGGCGAAGGTGAAGGCATGGGTGGCCTGTAGCGCCAGATACCCCCAGAAATCGAGCGGCATCGGAAACAGCGTCCAGCGCAGCACCGCCACGGCACAACCGATTCGCATCAGCGTCCAGGGCGAGATCCTGCGGGCGATCCAGCCAGCGGCGAAGAAGACCAGGATCTCCGACACGACTGCGGCGCTCCAAAGCACGCCGATCGAGCCGTTCGAAAAGCCGATCTGCTGCCAATGGATCGAGCCGAACGTATAGAACATGCCGTGGCCCGCCTGCGCGACCGACGCGCCGATCATCAGCACATGCAAATCGAGACGCCTGAGCGAGCTCGGTTGAGGCGCCCTGTCGACATCCGGCCGCAAAACCGCCCGGCCGAGCCTGGGTGCAGCAAAGGCGACAGCAACAGTCAGGAGAAAGCCGAGCGCCATCGCCGACGGGATGGCCTGCAGACCCCAGAACCCACGCAGTTCTCCGACGAAGAGCGCCACGGCCACGAAGCCGACCGAGCCCCACACGCGCATCGAGCCATACTGGAAACCCCAGCGCCGAACGCCGCTGACGGCGATTGATTCGACGATCGGCGCATAGGGCGCGAAAACCGCCGCCTGAACGGCGACGACGATCAGAACGGGCCAGAAGTCGTGGGTGAAGAACATGGCGAATGCCGTCAGCAGCGACAGGGCACCGGACCAGGCGAGCATCAGGGTTCGTTCCGTCATGCGGTCGGCAAGCAGGCCCGCCACCGGGGCCGCCGCCACGCGCAGGAAAAGCTGGGCTGCGAGCACGATGCCGATTTCGAATTCGGTGAAGGCCAGCCCGTCCAGCCAGACGGGCAGATAGGGCAGAATCACGCCGTTCACCCCGAGCGGCGCCCCATAGGCGATCGCACAGCGCAACTGGAAGAACCGGGGCGCAGCCTGCGCCGTATTTGAGGGAATCACGATTTCACGGATGGGTTGCTGAAGTTTCAGCTTACCTAACACACAGCCTCGTGCCTGCCTATGGCAAGAAATGGCCGCTTGACCGGTCGGTCCTTCTATTGCAAGCCGGTCAGGCGGCCTGCATGTCCTCGACGGATTGCGGCGCCGGCAGGGACTTGATCTCGGCCGTGACGGTGATGTTCTGCCAGGAGATCATCTCCAGCGTGCCGTCGAAGTTTTCGGCGATCGCCGTGCAGCTTTCCACCCAGTCGCCGGTATTGACGTAGTGGATGCCGTCGATGTCCTCCATCACGGCGTGATGGATGTGGCCGCAGATGACGCCGTCGACATTGTTTCGGCGGGCTTCGTCGGCGACGACTCGCTGGAACTCGCCGATGAAGTTCACGGCATGCTTGACCTGCAGCTTGGCCCAGGCGGAAAACGACCAGTAGGGCATGCCGAGACGGCGGCGGATGGCGGCAAGGCCGATATTGATGACGATGGCCGCGTCATAGGCCCAGTCGCCGAGATAGGCGAGCAGGCGGGCATTGCGGACCACGACGTCGAATTCGTCGCCATGCAGGATCAGGTATTTCTTGCCGTCGGCCATTTCGTAGATTTCGCGCTCGGCGACTTCGATGCCGCCGAAATGCGTGCCCGGGAAAGAGCGCAGGAATTCGTCGTGATTGCCGGGGATATAAACGATGCGGGTGCCTTTGCGCGCCTTGCGCAGCAGCTTCTGGACCACGTCGTTGCAGCCCTGCGGCCAGTACCAGTTGCGCTTCAGCCGCCAGCCGTCGATGATGTCGCCGACCAGGAAAATGGTCTCCGCTTCATGATAGCGCAGGAAATCCAGGAGAAAATCCGTTCGGGCCGCCTTGGAGCCCAGGTGAACGTCCGAAATGAAGAGCGTTCTGAAATGCCTTGTATCCATCTCACCGGTCACGAAGTCGTCCTTTCGCTGCCGCTTCTACGGGCTTCAAAACCAGACTCGTGTTTCAGGATGATGACAGAGGCCGGGAAAGGTGGCTCCCCGCCCCCGATCGGCCATGTTCCAATTTCCGTCGTGGCGGCAAATTAGCTGCTGTCGCTTCCGGTTGATTGATGTAATGAGGGGGCTCTCCTTTCGACCCTCAAAGACAGAACAAGCAAGCCAGGAGGAACCATGAACGCGCAGGACAAACCGAAGGCGCCGGCCATGCCGGTCAATGCCGATCTCGATGAACAGGCGCTGTTCTTCCACCGCTACCCGCGGCCCGGCAAGCTGGAGATCCAAGCCACCAAGCCGCTCGGCAACCAGCGCGACCTGGCGCTTGCCTATTCGCCGGGCGTTGCAGCGCCATGTCTCGCGATTCGCGACAATCCGGACATGGCGGCGGATTATACCGCCCGCGCCAATCTCGTTGCTGTCATCTCAAACGGCTCGGCCGTGCTCGGTCTCGGCAATATCGGCCCGTTGGCCTCCAAGCCCGTCATGGAAGGCAAGGCCGTCCTCTTCAAGAAATTCGCCGGCATCGACGTGTTCGATATCGAGATCGAGGCGCCCGGCATCGAGGCGATGGTCTCGACCGTCTCGGCGCTTGAGCCGACCTTCGGCGGCATCAACCTCGAAGACATCAAGTCGCCGGAATGTTTCGAGGTCGAGCGCCGGCTGCGTGAAAAGATGAACATCCCGGTCTTCCACGACGACCAGCATGGTACGGCGATCATCGTCGCCGCGGCGATCCTCAACGGGCTGGAACTGGCCGGCAAGAACATTTCCGACGTCAAGATCGTCACCTCGGGTGCGGGTGCCGCGGCGCTCGCCTGCCTGCATCTCCTCGTCTCGCTCGGTGCGAAGAAGGAGAACATCTGGGTCCACGACATCGAAGGCCTCGTCTATGACGGGCGCAACACGCTGATGGACGAGTGGAAGGAAATCTACGCGCAGAAGTCCGACAACCGCGTGCTGGCCGACAGCATCCGCGGTGCCGACGTGTTTCTCGGCCTTTCCGCCGCCGGCGTACTGAAGCCCGAGCTCCTGGAGCAGATGGCCGCAAAGCCGCTGATCATGGCGCTCGCCAATCCGACGCCGGAAATCATGCCGGAGCTTGCCCGCGCCGCCCGTCCGGATGCGATGATCTGCACCGGCCGTTCGGACTTCCCGAACCAGGTCAACAACGTGCTGTGTTTTCCCTATATCTTCCGTGGCGCGCTCGATTGCGGCGCCCGGACGATTAACGAGGAAATGAAGATGGCGGCGGTCAAGGCGATCGCAGCGCTTGCCCGCGAGGAAGTTTCCGACGTAGCGGCGCGCGCCTATTCCGGCGAGACGCCGATTTTTGGCGCGGACTACCTCATCCCCTCGCCGTTCGATCCGCGCCTCATCCTGCGCATTGCGCCTGCGGTCGCAAAGGCAGCCGCCGAGACCGGCGTCGCCTCCCGGCCGATCCATGATTTCGAAGCCTATCTCGACCAGCTGAACCGCTTCGTCTGGCGCTCCGGATTCGTCATGAAGCCGATCTTCAGCGCCGCCAAGGTTTCCGAAAAGAATCGCGTGATCTTCGCTGAAGGCGAGGACGAGCGCGTGCTGCGCGCCGCCCAGGTTCTGCTCGAAGAGAAGACCGCAACCCCGATCCTGATTGGCCGTCCTTCCGTCATCGAGGCGCGGCTGGCGCGTTTCGGCATCCGCATCCGCCCGAATGTCGATTTCGCCGTGGTCAACCCGGAAGACGATCCACGCTATCGCGACTATGTCGACGAATATTTCGCGCTGGTCGGCCGCGAGGGTATCAACCCGGAAGCGGCGCGCACCATCGTGCGCACCAACAACACGGTAATCGGCGCGCTGGCCGTCAAGCGCGGCGATGCGGATGCGCTGATCTGCGGCGTCGAAGGCCGCTATGACAAACATCTCAACGACGTGAACCAGATCATCGGCAAGCGTCCGGATGTCTGCGCCTTCTCGGGCCTCAGCCTGGTCATCTCCCAGCGCGGCGCGATGTTCTTCACCGACACGTTCGTCAACTACAACCCTTCCGCGCAGGAGATCGCCGAGATCACGGTTCTGGCCGCCGACGAAATCCGCCGGTTCGGCATCACCCCGAAGGCGGCGCTGATCTGCCACTCGAACTTCGGCTCGCGGGATTCCGAAAGTGCGCAGAAGATGCGCGCCGCTCTGAAGCTGGTGCGTGGGCGCGCGCCGGAGCTGGAAGTGGACGGCGAAATGCAGGGCGGCTCGGCACTGTCGGAAACGCTGCGCAAGCGGGCAATGCCGAACGGTTCGCTCACCGGCGAAGCAAATCTACTGGTCTTCCCGAACCTCGATGCGGCAAACATTTCGCTCGGCCTCGTCCGCAACCTGACGGATGCCCTGCATGTCGGCCCCATCCTTCTGGGGGCGGCGCTGCCGGCACATATCCTGTCGCCGTCCGTCACGTCGCGCGGCGTGGTGAACATGGCGGCGCTCGCCGTCGTGGAAGCATCGCAGCCCAGCCTGCAAATTCAACCATAAGTAGTATTTCACTCATCTGCATCGGTTTGAGCCCTGAACCGGGCTCAAACTCTTCGCCATCGACGATATACGCCAGACATCACGCACGATTTCAACGAGCGGTGATCGCGGCTTTATGAGATTGTCAACCGGCACGTTTCATGATGCCATCTCCCACTCAAGGGGAGGATGCCGGAATTGCCGATACCGCTTCGCGGCCTGCTGACCATACCGCTGTTGCTTCTGCCTGCCGCAGCACTTGCAGGAGACCCTGCCGTTTGCGCGGCCCTCTACCGGAAACTCGGAAACAGCCCGCAGATCATCGGCAGCACGTCTGCGGCGCGCAGCTATGCCCAGCAGCTCGGCGAATACAATGCCGATATCCGCGAACTCAGGATCGACATGCGCCGCGCCGGCTGCGGTAACGGAAGCGTCGTGGTTCTGGGTGGCCCCAATGCCGAGGTCTGCGGCCAGATGCGGGAGGCGCTGGACAGAATGGAACAGAGCCGCGACGCGCTGGCGGCCGAACGGAACAGTTTGCGGCAGATGATCCTGCCCTCGGAGGAGCGGACTGCCATTCTCGCCGCCATTCGCGAGCAGCGCTGCATCCCCTCTTTCGAGCCGCTGCCGCCCGTTGTCGATGACCGGCGGAAGGTGCCGGGCATCGAGCTTCCCAGGCAAGAGCAGCCCTATTCGGGGATCACCAACCTGCGTACCCGCCCGCCGCAAAAGCCGCAGGCAGCCGCTGTCCAGCCACCGGTGCTCACGCCGCCGCCGGAGCGACCATACGATCCGAACAAGAAGGTGCGCACCGTCGGGCCGACTTTCCTGCCAGAAGCAAATATCGATCTCGCCAATCCGAAATCGGCAGGACCGCAGCCGCAGCAATAATCAACGGCTCTCCCATCGGTCCTGAAAGACCAGCTCATTCAAGCCTAGGCGCTGGCGCCACCCCTTGAGCGCCAGTTCCGGTTCGACGTAGAGCTGGTCGACATAACCGAGGCAGAGCCAGGCGACGATCTCGATGCGGTCGGGAATGCCGAGCAGTGCGCGCACGTCCTCGTCGCGAAAAATGCTCACCCAGCCGACACCCACGCCCTCGGCCCTTGCCGCAAGCCAGAGGTTCTGGACGGCGCAGACGGTCGAATAGGCGTCCATACGCGGATTGTGGGTGCGGCCGAGCACGACCGGGCCGGCACGGTCCGGATCGCAGGTGACGCAGATCGACAGCGGCGCCTTAACGATGCCTTCGAGCTTGAGGCTGCGATAGAGATCGCGGCTTTCCTCGGCAAACATCTCAACCGCCTCTTCATTGGCACGCGAGAAGGCGGCCCGAGCCGACTCCCGGATCGCCGGATCGCGAATCAGGATGAAATTCCAGGGCTGTAGGAAACCGACCGAAGGCGCGGCATGGGCGGCGGCAAGCAGGCGCGTCACCAGTTCGTCCGGCAGGGGATCGGGCAGGAACTGGTCACGCACGTCACGGCGCGTCTCGATCGCCCGGTAGACGGCCGCACGCTCGGCCTTCGAAAATTCACCGGCAGGCAGCAAGGCATGCGCGAAAGGATCAGGCTGCATCGTTTGTCCCCAACAATGCTGTCGCTCCCCTGCCTTTGAGAGCAAGGAGAGGTCCGAAACCTTTCCGCCGTCCGCGCGGGGTCGGTCTATCGTGTCAGGCCGGTCTTCTGACTTGGCTTCATCCGCTTCCCGCCGCCGCCTTCCCGGGAAAATCCCAGTGGCTTTCAAATTCTGCGGCCGAGCGTCCACCTCACAGCGTTGGGCACGTTCCGGATCTGCCCCGGATTCCCGATTCTCCGGCTTGTCGCCGACACCTGACAGGATCGGTTATGCCCTCACGCCATCCCCGGCGCAAGGTGCTCATGCGACGGGGAAATAGCGCACATAGGCAAATTCATCACCGCCAGGCGACCAGTTGGGCGAGTTCATCGTACCCTGCCCGCCGAAGAGATCGAACAGCGTCTCGACATTGCCGCCGTCCATGTCCATCAGCCGGACGCGGACGTTCAGATCGCGCGGATGGTCGAAGACATCGGCGTCGTAGGAGACAAACACGATCTTGTCACCCTTCGGTGACGGATGCGGAAACCAATCGCCGTAACCGCTGTCGGTGATCCGCTCGGCCGCGCCGCCGACGGCCGGAACGCGCCAGATCTGCATCAGCCCGGTGCGGCTGGAGTTGAAATAGATCCAGGCGCCATCCGGCGAGTAGTCCGGCCCGTCATTGCGCCCCTCGCCAAAAGTCAGCCGGGTCTCCTCGCCGCCTTCGACGCCGATCGTATAGATATCGAATTCGTCGCCCCGAATGCCGCAATAGGCGAAGCGCTTCCCGTCCGGCGACCAGCCATGCCAGTAGGACGGCAGGTTCTGCGTCACCAGCCTCGGCGTGCCGCCTTCGGCGGGAAGGACATAGATCGCCGACTTGCCGAATTCCACCTTGTCGGAAATGGCGATCAGCGAACCGTCCGGCGAAATGCCGTGGTCGTTGTTGCATTGCCGGGCGAAGACGGTATCGACGCGTTGCGGACCGCCGCCACAATCCGGTGACAGCCGATAGATCAAGCCCTCGCTGTTGAGCATCAGGTAGCCTCCGTCCGGCGACCAGTTGGGGGCCTCGAACAGGGCTTCCGTCTGCCAGACCACCCGCATCGTCCGGGTTCGGATGTTGTAGATCTCGACCGAACTGCGCAGGGCCATGACCCTCTCCTACCGATCCCGGAAACGGTTGGTGATCGGGTAACGCCGGTCGCGGCCGAAATTCTTCTTGGTGATTTTTACGCCCGGCGCCGACTGCCGTCGCTTGTATTCGGCCAGATAGAGCAGGTGCTCGATCCGGTGCACGGTGGCGATGTCGTGGCCGCGGGCGATGATCTCTTCCGTGCCCATCTCCAGCTCGACCAGGCATTCGAGAATGTCGTCGAGCACCGGATAGGGCGGCAGCGAATCCTGGTCGGTCTGGTTGGGTCGCAGTTCTGCGGATGGCGCCTTGGAGATGATGTTCTTCGGGATCACCTCGCCGCTTGGGCCGAGAGCTGTCGGCGGCAGGTGTTCGTTGCGCCAGGCGGCCAGCGCATAGACCTGCATCTTGTAGAGGTCCTTGATCGGGTTGAAGCCGCCGTTCATGTCGCCGTAGAGGGTCGCATAACCGACCGACATTTCCGACTTGTTGCCGGTCGTCACCACCATCGAGCCGAACTTGTTGGAGATCGCCATCAGGATCGTGCCGCGCGCGCGGCTCTGGAGGTTCTCCTCGGTAATGCCCTCCTCGGTTCCCTCGAACAGTTCAGCAAGCGCCGACGAAAAACCGTCCACCGGCTCGGCGATCTGCACGATGTCATAACGGCAGCCGAGCGCCCTGGCGCAATCGGCCGCATCCTTCAGCGAATCCTCGGACGTATAACGATAGGGCAGCATCACCGTGCGCACCCTCTCCTCGCCGAGCGCATCGACGGCGATCGCCGCGCAGATTGCACTGTCGATGCCGCCGGACAGGCCGAGCACAACCGACTTGAAGCCGTTCTTGTTGACGTAGTCGCGGAAGCCGAGGAGGCAGGCGCGGTAATCCGCCTCCTCCTTTTCCGGGATGCGCGCCATCGGCCCGCGGGCGCAGTGCCAGGTCTCGCCAATCCGCTTCCATTCGGTGACGGCGACGGCCGTTTCGAACTGGCTCATCTGGAAGGCGAGCGACTTGTCGGTGTTGAAGGCGAAGCTGGCGCCGTCGAAGACCAGTTCGTCCTGGCCGCCGAGCTGGGCCGCGTAGATCATCGGCAGGCCGGTCTCGATCACCTGTTTCAGCACGACCTGATGGCGGATATCCACCTTGCCGCGATAATAGGGCGAACCGTTCGGCACGAGCAGGATTTCCGCCCCGCTTTCAGACAGGGTCTCGCAGACGCCGAGATCGCCCCAGATGTCCTCGCAGATCGGGATGCCGAGCCGAACGCCGCGAAAATTCACCGGTCCGGGCATCTCGCCGGCGATGAAGACGCGCTTCTCGTCGAACTCGCCATAGTTCGGCAGGTCGATCTTGTCGCGCACCGCGATCACCTTGCCGCCGTCGAGCACGGCGATCGAATTGTGCCGGCCCTCCGCGCCCTGGCGAGGAAACCCGATGATGACGCCGGGGCCGCCATCCGCGGTGTCGGCCGCAAGCTCCTCCACCGCCTTCAGGCAGGCCTTTAGGAAAGCCGGCTTCAGGACGAGGTCTTCCGGCGGATAACCGGAGAGGAAGAGCTCTGTGAACAGGATGATATCCGCCTCCTCGCGGGCAGCATCCCTTCGGGCTTCTCGGGCCAACGCCAGATTGCCGGCGATATCGCCGACGGTCGGGTTGAGCTGGGCGACGGCGATGCGGAAAGTCTGGCTGATGTCCTGGGTCATGATACCGATTTAGCGTCAGCCGCAGGCGGCGGCAACGTTGTTCCGTGATTTTTATGGTTCAGGCGGATGCAGGACGATCGCCCGGATAATGCGGCACGCCGTCCTCCAGCAGTTCGTAGAAATCTCCCTTGTCGGCGCAATAGATATGCTCGCCCATCACAAGCCCGCTCGGCTGATCGAAGGCGCCCGCCAGGATCGAAATGCTTTCCGCGCCCTCCGCCTGCCAGAACAGCGCCGAGCCGCATTGCGAGCAGAAGCCGCGCCGCGCTTCATCGCTGGCGCGATACCAGCTCAGCATCTCCTCACCTTCGAGCGTCATGTTCTCGGCGCGAACGCTGGTCGCCGCGTAATAAAGCCCGGTCTGGCGGCGGCATTGCGAACAATGGCAGGCCGTGACCGTCCGCAGCGGACCAACCGTTTCAAACCGGATCGCCCTGCACAGGCAACGACCGCTGTTCTTCTGCTGCATGCACCATCCCCAATGAACGCGAGACGCTCAGTGTCGCGAGCACGAGCCTCGGGGTCAAATCTATTCGGCTGATGATGACCATCAGGGGAAACAATACGAAGAAAGGCCGGCGTCACCGCCGGCCTTTCTGATTTCCAACCATCCTAAGCGGCGGTTCAGCCGTTAACGACCATCCGCTTTTCGTCGCGGCCGCTCTTCATCCGCTCGGCGAGCAAGAAGGCCAGTTCCAGCGCCTGGTCGGCGTTGAGGCGCGGGTCGCAATGGGTGTGGTAACGGTCCTGCAGGTCGCCGGCCGTGACGGCGCGGGCGCCGCCGGTGCATTCGGTAACGTCCTTGCCGGTCATCTCGATATGGATGCCGCCCGGATGGGTGCCTTCCGCACGATGAATCTGGAAGAAGCTCTCGACTTCCGACAGGATCCGGTCGAACGGCCGGGTCTTGTAGTTGTTGAGCGTGATCGTGTTGCCGTGCATCGGATCGCAGGACCAGACCACCTTCTTGCCTTCGCGCTCGACGGCGCGGATCAGCTTCGGCAGGCTGTCGGCGACCTTGTCGTAGCCGAAACGGCAGATCAGCGTCAGGCGGCCGGCTTCGTTGGCCGGGTTCAACGCGTCGATCAGCTCGATCAGGTTGTCGGCCTGCAGCGACGGGCCGCATTTCAGGCCGATCGGGTTCTTGATGCCGCGGAAATATTCGACATGCGCATGGTCGAGCTGGCGGGTGCGGTCACCGATCCACAGCATATGGCCCGACGTCGCGTACCAGTCGCCCGAGGTGGAGTCGACGCGGGTGAACGCCTCTTCGTAACCGAGCAGCAGCGCTTCATGGCTGGTGAAGAAATCCGTCTCGCGCAGGCTCGGCTGGTTTTCGGCGGTAATGCCGATCGCCTTCATGAAATCCATGGTTTCGCTGATGCGGTCGGCGAGCTTGCGGTAACGCTCACCCTGCGGGCTGTCCTTGACGAAGCCGAGCATCCACTTGTGGACGTTTTCGAGATTGGCATAACCGCCCATCGCGAAGGCGCGCAGCAGGTTGAGGGTCGCGGCAGACTGGCGATAGGCCATCATCTGGCGTTCCGGATCCGGCGTGCGGGCTTCTTCGGTGAATTCCGTACCGTTGACGATGTCGCCGCGATAGGTGAGCAGCGTCTTGCCGTCCTGCGTCTCGTGCGAGTTGCTGCGCGGCTTGGCGAACTGGCCGGCGATGCGGCCGACCTTGACGACCGGAAGCTGGGCGCCATAGGTCAGAACGACGGCCATCTGCAGGAACGAACGGAAGAAGTCGCGGATGTTGTCCGCGCCATGTTCGACGAAGCTTTCGGCGCAGTCGCCGCCCTGCAGCAGGAAGGCATTGCCTTCCGCGACGCTGGCGAGCTGCTTCTTCAGGCGGCGGGCTTCACCGGCAAAGACAAGCGGCGGAAAGGTGGCGAGCTGAGCTTCCGTCGCTGCCAGCGCGGCCTTGTCCGGAAATTCCGGGACCTGCTGGATCGGTTTCTGCCGCCAACTGCTCGGGGTCCAATTCTGTGCCATCTCACTCACCTGTTTCCGTCGCGGCGATCCTCTGCCGGACAAACGCCTTCAAAATCGAGGCGGCTTATAAACCTTAACAGCCGCCTTGCATAGCCGCTTTGCATCGCTGCCTGGCCCACTTCGGCGGCCCCCACATCTGATAAAAGCTGCTTCCGGTGCCGAGGTGCCCCACCCTCGGCGACTGAGTATTCAGGCATAACCCGGTCGATCGCATGCAGTATGAAATCAGGGCATCAGCGGATTTTAATCCTGTTCTTAGCCACAATTTCACGAATTTGCGCCACATTTCGCCGAAAGTTTCTTGCTGGGGAGCGGGCGATGCATCCGATGACACGTTTCTGGAAAGATCGCCGGGGCAATTTCGGCGTCATGACCGCCTTGCTGCTGGTTCCGCTGATCGGAACCGCCGGCATGGCGCTTGATTTCGGTCGCGCGCTGACCATCAAGCAGCAACTCGTCGGCGCGGCCGATGCGGCCGCCGTCGGCGCGGTTGCGGAGAAATCCAAGGCCGTCGCCCAGGCCATGCAATTGCAGGGCGACGGCAGCGTGGCGCTGGATCCGGCCGAGGCCCGCGGCATCTTCCTCGGCCAGATGTCCGGCGAGCTTTCCACCCTGCCGGTCAGCGTCGATATCGAGGTCGCGAAGAACAACGGCATCCTGACCTCGCGCGTCTCGTTCAGCGCGACCTTGCCGACCACCTTCATGGCAGTCCTCGGCAAGGACGACATCACTGTTTCCGGTCAGGCCACCGCGCAATACCAGACGCCGTCGTTCATCGATTTCTACATGCTGCTCGACAACACACCTTCGATGGGCGTCGGAGCGACACCTTCAGACGTGGCCAAACTCCGAGCAGCGACCATCAATGGCCGCAACGGGAAAGACAAGGACTGCGCCTTCGCCTGCCACATCGTCTCGGAAAGCGGCGTCGAGGACATGGGCAGCTACTACAACCTCGCCAAATCGATCGGAGCAACGATCCGTATCGACGTGGTGGCAGATGCGGTCGCCGCGCTCATGACCACCGCCAAGGAGACGCAAACGGTTACCGGTCAGTTCCGCATGTCAGCCTACACGTTCGGGCAAACCGCGCTGGATGCGAAGCTCTTCACGGTCGCCAATCCGACGACCGATTTCGATGCCCTCGGCAAGGCGACGCAAAAGATCCAGCTGATGAGCATTCCAAGTCACGATTACCCGAACAATCAGACGGACTACAATGCGGCCCTGACCGGCATCGACGACAAGATCAAGTCGACCGGCAATGGTACAAGCTCTGCCGATCGGCAGGCGATTGTCTTCCTGGTGGCAGATGGCGTCGGCGATGCGCAGCGCGCCGACTGCAAGGAGAAGTTGACCTACACGAAGGTGGGATCCCAACAATTGCCGCGCTGCATGGAACCGATCGACGTCCAGTATTGCAACGATATAAAGCTCCGGGGCGTCAAGATCGCCGTGCTCTACACGACCTATCTGCCTCTACCGGAGAACAGCTTCTACAACACCTGGATCGCGCCGTTCCAGCCGAAGATACCGAGCAACATGCAGGCCTGCGCCACCGAAGGCTATTACTTTGAGGTGAGCCCGACCGAAGGGATCGCTGCCGCCATGGACAGGCTCTTCCGCAAGATCGTCAGCGCTCCGCGCATCACCAGTTAGCGCGACGCCGAGCCTGAGAGCGCGTCAGACGCGCTCGCCGTTCTTCACAAGGTAGCTCGGGTTGTACATGGTGACGAGTTCTTCCGCCGCCGTCGGGTGCACGGCCATGGTGCGGTCGAAATCGTCCTTGGTGACGCCGGCCTTCAACGAAATGCCGAGAAGCTGCGCCATCTCGCCGGCATCGTGACCGAGGATGTGGGCGCCGACCACCTTGCGGCTTGCCGCATCGACGACCAGCTTCATGATCATTTTCTCCGCCCGTCCCGAAAGCGTCGCCTTCATCGGCCGGAACTCGGCGCGGTAGACTTCGAGCTCCGGATAACGCTTGGCGGCCTCCTCTTCCGACAGGCCGACCGTGCCGATCTCCGGCTGCGAGAAGACGGCGGTCGCAATAAGGTCGTGGTCGGGGGCGGTCGGATTGTTCCTGTATTCGGTCTCGATGAAGCACATCGCCTCGTGGATCGCCACCGGCGTCAGCTGTACCCGGTCGGTGACATCGCCGAGCGCATAGATATGCGGCACGCTGGTGCGGGAATATCTGTCGACGACAATGGCGCCGCGCTCGTTCACCTCGACGCCCGCGGCCTCCAGGCCCAACCCGCTGGTATTCGGATCGCGGCCGAGCGCCAGCATCACGGTATCGACGGCAATCGTCTCGCCGTTCATGGTCCGGGCGACAAGTCCGCCGGCCGCCGCCTTGGTCACCTCCTCGATCACATCGGTGAGGACGATGCGGATGCCCTTCTCGACCATCGCCTTGTGCAGGCCCTGGCGCATGTCGTGGTCGAAGCGCGAGAGGATTTCCTTGCCGCGATAGATCAGCGTCACGTCGACGCCGAGGCCGTGGAAGATGTTGGCGAATTCGACAGCGATATAGCCGCCGCCGGCGATCAGGATGGAGCGCGGCAGTTCCGGCAGATGGAAGGCCTCGTTGGACGAGATACACAGCTCGTGGCCGGGCAGCGCCACATGCGGATTGGGCGCGCCACCGGTCGCGATGACGATCTTTTCGGCGGTCACCGCCTTGCCGGTCTTCACGAGCCGGATCGTATGTAGGCCGACCAGTTCGGCGCGGGTATCGAGGATCTCGGCACCGTTGTTTTCCAGGCCCTTGCGGTAAAGGCCTTCGAGGCGGGCGATCTCCTTGTCCTTGGCGGCGATCAGCTTCTTCCAGTCGAACGTGCCTGCGCCGACTTCCCAGCCATAGCCCGCGGCATCCTCGAAATGCTCGTGATACTGCGAGGCGTAGACGAACAGCTTCTTCGGCACGCAGCCGCGGATGACGCAGGTGCCGCCGAAACGATATTCCTCGGCGATCGCCACCCGCTTGCCGAGCGATGCGGCCACCCGGCCTGCCCTGACGCCGCCCGATCCGCCACCAATCACGAAGAGATCATAGTCATAGGTGGTCATGGCATTCTCCTTGAAAACAGGCGGCTGGATGTGGCTCACATATAGGGACGGGAGCCCCCAAAGGAAAAGCCCGGATTGCTCCGGGCTTCCATAAAATTCAGCGGCTCGCGAATGCGATCAGGGCTTCGGCGCGGGCGCCGGGGCCGGCTTGGCAGCCGGGGCAGCCGGCTTGGCCGGGGCGGCTGCGGCCGGAGCAGCAGGCTTGGTCGCAGGCGCGGCAGCTGGCTTGGCCGGCGGCGTGGCGGGCTTTGCCGGAACCGGTGCTACGGCCTGCGCTTCCGCAGGAGCCGTATCGACGACCGGCGGCTGGATCGGGTTCGCGTCGATGATACCGCGCAGCTTTTCCGAGCTCTGGTTGGTGAGGTCGCGGGAAATGCCGTTGGCCCAGATTTCAGCGGCCCTGGTCAATTCGCGGCTGATGAGCGGCTGGTTGGTCAGCAGTTTCTTGCCTGCATCGGTGTTGAAGAAGGTGGAGATCGACTTCAGCTCATCGACGGAGAAGCTCTTGGCGTAGATGGTCGCGGCTTCCTTTTCCAGATCGGCACGGCGCGGCGCAAGCACGAGCGCCTGCTCGTCGACAACGTTGGAGATCTGACCCTGGAAGTTGGGGGAGGCCTGGATGAACTGGGCCTTCAGACGCTCTGCCAGGTTGGGCAGGATATTATCGTAACGATCCGTCACATTGAGCGCTGCGATAGCATCGCGCGCAGCGGCAAGCTGGGCTTCCGAAACTTCCTGCGCGCGAGCCGATACCGTGAAGGCGCCGGAGAAGAGGATCGCCACAGCGGCGGCACGGCCGAGAACCGCGAATCTGATCATGAGTTTGTTGCTCCTAGTTTATTTCGCCTCGAGCGTCCGCGCTCCAGCCTCGCCGGCAATGATCGCTAAGGACGCCATGTGGATGAACAGCCCGTGTTCCACGACACCGGGAATGAAATTAAGCTCCGCCGACAGAGCGTCTGCATCAGGAATGCGGCCAAAAGATGCGTCGAAAATGTAGTGGCCGCCATCCGTCATGAAGATATCGGCCCCGGATTTGCGCAGTTTCAGCTCGCCGCTCAGGCCTAACCTGGAGGCGGCCTTTTCGATCGCGATCTGGGTCGCCGCCTGGCCGAAGGGATTGATCTCGATCGGCAGAGGATAGGCTCCGAGCATGCCGACCAGCTTGCTTTCGTCGGCAATCACGATCATGCGAGTGGACGCGGCAGCAACGATCTTCTCGCGCAGCAATGCGCCGCCGCCGCCCTTGATCAGGGTCAGGTTGGCATCGACTTCGTCAGCCCCGTCGACCGTCAGGTCGAGCTCCGGAAGCTCGTCGAGCGATTTCAGCGGAATGCCGAGCTCGACGCAGAGTCTGGCGGTACGCTCGGACGTCGGTACGCCTTCGACCTTGAAGCCGCCGTGGACCTTTTCGGCGAGTAGCCTGACGAATTCGTCCGCCGTCGAACCGGTGCCAATACCAAGCCTCATGCCGTCCTCGACATAGGCCAGTGCCGCTTGCGCCGCCTTGACTTTCATTTCCCGGGCGTCCATTCGCCAAAAGCTCCCCGCTGTTTTCGCCGACCCGCTGTTTACACGCCTCTCCCGGCAAACGAAAGTCCCCTCGCGGCGGGTTTTACGAAGCTCCGCGAATCTCGCATATTTGCATTTCACGACAGCATTGCTTAATCCGGGGCATCTCCCAAACGACATTCACGAGGTTCCATTGACCGCTCCACTCGTCATTTTCGACCTCGACGGCACACTGATCGACACCGCACCCGATCTCATCGACAGCCTCAACTATACGATCGAAGCGGTCGGCCTCGCGCCGGTCACCTTCGAGGACCTGACGCATCTCGTCGGCCAGGGTGTGCGCGTGATGATCCGCCGCGCCTTCGAGCTTCGCAAAGTTCCGCTCGACGAGCCGATGGCCGCCAGGCTGTTTGACCGCTATATGGAGCATTACGAGGCGCAGATGCCGGGCAGAAGCGTGCCTTACGACGGTGTCGTCGCCTGCCTCGACCGCCTGTCGGCAGCCGGCATGCGGCTCGCAGTCTGCACCAACAAGTCCGGACAGCTCGCCTTCCCGCTCCTCGCGAAGCTCGGTCTTCTGGATCGCTTCGTGGCGATGACCTGCGGCGATACATTTGCCGTTCGCAAGCCGGATGCCCGGCATATTTTCGGCACCATCGAACGGGCCGGCGGCGCCCCCGCGACGAGCATCATGATCGGCGACAGCGTCAACGACATTCTGGCGGCACAGAATGCCGGCATTGCCTCGGTCGCCGTGACCTTCGGTTATTCCGACGTCGCCGTCGAGACACTCAACCCGGATCGCGTGATCAGCGGTTATGACCAGCTGACCGTGGAGATGGTGGAAACGCTGATCTCCGCCGACGTGCAGCGGGTGGCGGCAGCCAAATAAGAAGGCGGCACGTGGCCGCCTTCTTCTGCAATCCGAAACTCGTTCTCAGCCCGAAAGCCGAACCTAGCTTTGTGCCGCACGGACCTTGGTCGTTGCCACAAAAGCCTTCACCGTCGCATCGTCGCGGCCATAGACGTCGTCGAAATATTCGACCTTGCCGTCCTTGTTAGGCCAGGCGGTGAAGTAGGCGACGTAGACCGGGATCCTGACCGGCACCTTGGTGGCGACGTTCTCGCCGGCGGCGATACGTCCGTTCACGTCGTCGATCGTCGTGCCGAGCACGGCGGCCGCCATCTTGCGCGGTTCGGCAAGACGCACGCAGCCATGGCTCAGCGCCCGCATGTCGCGCTGGAAGAAGCTCTTCGAAGGCGTGTCATGCATGTAGATCGCATGGCTGTTCGGGAAGAGGATCTTCAGGTCGCCGAGCGCATTGTCGCTCGACGGCGGTTGGCGCACGGAGATCTTGTCGGTCGAGCCGAACCAGTTGACGCTGCTCGACGGAACCGCCTTGCCGCCGACCGAGACCTCGTATCCCAGCCGGTCGAGATAGCTCGGGTCCTGGCGAAGATGCGGCAGCATCTCGTTGATGATGATCGACTGCGGCACGCCCCAATAGGGGTTGAACTCGACCGTTTCGATCTCGTCCTGGAAGAAATAGGTCTGGTTGGCCTTGCCGCCGACCACGACGCGCATCGAGAACTGTTCAGCGCCATGGTCATGGTAATAGACCGTGTAAGCCGGCTGGTTGATGAAGACGTAACGCTGGCCGAGATCGTCCGGCAGCCAGCGCGCCTGTTCCATGGCGACTTCGACCTTCTCGATCTTGTCCTTCGACGTATGGCCGACCATCTTGCGCACCGTCGCATTGCCGATGACGCCGTCAGCCTTGAGGCCGACTTCGGCCTGGAAGGATTTGACGACCTCAACGAGTTCCGGCGTGTAGTCCGGGGTCTGCTGGTAGGCTGCGAGCGTCGCCGCGTGCTTGGTCTTCAGCGCTTCAGAACCGGTATGCTGGATGGCGGCGATGATGCTTGCCATATCCGGGCTGCTCTTGCCCGGCTTCAGCAGGATGTCGGTCGGCAGCGCGATCTGCGGACCGTCGTCGGCGGCCGCGGCGCGCAGCGTTGCAAGCTCGGCCTTCAACGCCTGGAATTGAGGGCCTTGCGGCGCAAGGCCTTCAAGATAGGCCGCAACGTCCGTGCCGGTCTGCGCAAAAGGCAGGACGAGCGAAAGCTTGACGTCCTTGCGCTTGAAGTCGTGGTAACCGGACACCTTGTTCGGATCGATGCGGCCGCGCATCATGTCCTGTGCAAACAACAGCACCTTTTCCGAGAGAGCCAACTCGAACTGCATCAGCGCGCGGTCATGGCCGTCGGCGGCGGAAACCGGGGCTGACGCCGTTGCCGAAACATTGATCGGGGTTGCCGCATCGGCCGATGACACGACACTTGCGGTCGTCAGCGCCGGGACCGGCAGGATGTAATCAGCCGGCTCGAGCCCGTATTCGCCGGCGCGTTCGAAGAGCGCCAGGACGCCCCTCGCCTTTTCATTGACGTCACCGCCGGAGACCCAGACGGGCTCGGCCGCCTTGCTATAGAAGGCCTCGAGAGCGGTGGCGATTTCCGCCGGCGCCGAAACCTTGGCCTCGGCGATCAGGCGGGTGCCGTTCGTTGATGACACTGCGGCGAAGCCGGCCGTCTTCACGACACGCTCGGCATCCGGCTTGTAGGTGTAATAGCGAGGACCGGAGACTTTCGGCAGCGGCTCGGGATCGGCGAGACTACGCTCGGTCGGCAAGCTGGTATTGCCGCCAACGCCCGGCAGGCCGTTGTCGGCAGCCCTTGACCGGTCGGCTCCAGGGCCGCCGCGCAGGAGGTCGAGAAGGGTCACGGCATGTGCGGGAACCGCCGCTCCGGTGAAAATCGAAATGCCGGACACGAGCGCCAATGCGATCGAAGTTTTTTTGTGTTTGTGCTGCAATGTCGTCCCCGTCACCTGCATCCGCGTCTTGATCCGCGGGCTCGAATATGTATCACGCCATCTAACCGATCGCGTGAGGGATGGAAAGAAACGCCCGTGTGTTCCGCCGGCTTGAGGCCCGGCGAAAAACATCGTCGCTGCGTTGCCGGAAGGTTAAGAAACTATTCGTTAAATTTTTACTGACGACCATCGATAAGTGCCCTGTCGGAGTGCGGATTCTGCTGCATAATTCCACGATCCGTGTCATAAAAGGCACGGCGAAAGGACGCCAAAAAGCCTGTTTCCCCGGCTTGCGGACGCGCAACAATCGTATAGTAATGCCGCCGGCCGGCCTGGACGCGGTAACGCGTTGTTGATCTTTTGAGACACCGGCAGCGACCACGAGCAAAAAGAGGCAGCGAAGATGGCATCGACCCGCACCGAAACCGATACGTTTGGCCCGATCGAAGTGGCGAGCGACCGTTATTGGGGGGCCCAGGCGCAGCGCTCGCTCGGCAACTTCAAGATCGGCTGGGAAAAGCAGCCGCTCGCCGTCGTGCGGGCGCTCGGCATCGTCAAGCAGGCGGCCGCCCGCGCCAACATGGAACTGGGTGGCCTCGATGCCTCAATCGGGAAAGTTATCGTCGAAGCAGCGCAGGAAGTCATCGACGGCAAGCTCGACGAGCATTTCCCGCTCGTCGTCTGGCAGACGGGTTCCGGCACCCAGTCGAACATGAACGCCAACGAGGTGATCTCCAACCGCGCGATCGAAATGCTCGGCGGCGTGATGGGCTCCAAAAAGCCGGTGCATCCGAACGACCACGTCAACATGAGCCAGTCGTCGAACGACACCTATCCGACGGCCATGCACATCGCCTGCGTCGAAACCATCGTGCGCCACCTCATTCCGTCGCTGAAGCATCTGCACGAGGCGCTGGAAGTAAAGGTCAAGGCCTTCTCCCACATCATCAAGATCGGCCGCACCCATACGCAGGACGCCACCCCGCTGACGCTCGGCCAGGAATTCTCCGGTTATGCGGCGCAGGTCGGCTCGGCGATCGCCAATATCGAACTGACGCTGCCGGCGCTCTCCAAGCTTGCCCAGGGCGGCACGGCGGTCGGCACGGGTCTCAACGCTCCGGTCGGCTTTGCCGAAAAGGTTGCCGACGAGATCTCCAGGATCACCGGCCTGCCCTTCGTCACGGCGCCGAACAAGTTCGAGGCGCTCGCCTCGCATGACTCGATGGTTTTCGCGCACGGCGCAATCAATGCTGCCGCGGCAGCCCTGTTCAAGATCGCCAACGACATCCGCTTCCTCGGCTCCGGCCCGCGCGCCGGTCTCGGCGAACTGTCGCTGCCGGAAAACGAGCCGGGCTCATCGATCATGCCGGGCAAGGTCAACCCGACCCAGTCGGAAGCGCTCACCCAGGTCTGCGCCCACATCTTCGGCAACCATGCGGCGCTCACCTTTGCCGGCAGCCAGGGCCATTTCGAGCTCAACGTCTACAATCCGATGATGGCCTACAATTTCCTGCAGTCGGTGCAGCTGCTCGGCGACGCTGCCGTCTCCTTCACCGACAATTGCGTGGTCGGCATCGAGGCCCGCGAAGACAATATCAGACGCGGCGTCGAAAACTCGCTGATGCTGGTCACCGCCTTGAACACCAGGCTCGGTTACGACATCTGCGCCAAGATCGCCAAGACAGCGCACAAGAACGGCACGACGCTGCGCGAAGAAGCTGTCGGCGGCGGATACCTGACGAACGAGGAATTCGACCAGTATGTCCGCCCGGAAAACATGATCGGTCCCAAATAAGCACACCTGTCTGATAATATAACGGAAAAAGCCCGCCTCTCGAAGGGCGGGCTTTCTCTTGATGTCAGTCCAAATGATTAATTCCGAGAATATATCGACTTTCCAAAGGTGAATATCTTTTCGGGCCCAAAGTCCGGAAACCCATTAATTTTGAGGGAAAATGGGGTATTTCAGAAATGCGAAATAAATTTAAGAATAAGCTCTTCAGCTGGCACCCCTTAATTCTTTTCCAACATTTTTCACATACTACTTCGTTTCATAGCATACGGGTGGGATCTAGTGGGGATCGTCGATGACGACGGCAACGGCGCCGAAGGCGCAATCTAGCGATCTGATCGGCCAGATCATCTATGCAGTGCGATCGATGGGCGTCGCGCCGATCCCTCGCAACTATCAGCTTTTCTACGAGGCCTATATCGGTTCCAATTCCGATCTGACCCGCGACCTGGCAGCGCTCGGAAGCCGTGCGACGCAGGAAGAGCTGGACGCGCTCTCGCATCGCTACCTTGGAACCGGCCAGGTGGCGGTGATCGAGGATGCCCATACCAAGCTTCTCAGCGAACTCGACGCGCTCCTGAAACTGTTGCGCCAGGAACAGAGCTCGCTCGAAAGCTACGGCAAGCTGCTGGGAGAAACCGCCCAGCGGATCAACTCCAAGAGCAATTTTTCAAACGACCTCCTGACCAGCGCGCTGACCCTCCTGAGCGAAGCGACCGGCAGCACCATGGCGCATGGCGAGAAGACCGTCGGCGGTGTCGCCCAGCGCTCGCAGGAAATGGATCAGGTCCGCAGGGAACTCGACGAATACAAGCGTATCGCCAACACCGATTCGCTGACCCGCATCGCCAACCGCCGGGCCTTCGACGAGCGCCTTGCCGCCACCTACGACAATACCGCCCTGCTGCCGGTCACCGCGCTGGTGCTGGCTGATATCGACAACTTCAAGAAGATCAACGACAGCTACGGCCATCCGGTCGGCGACAAGATCCTCGCTACCGTTGCCTCGGTGATCCGCTCGAACGTCCGCAAGGATGTCTTCGTCGCCCGTTCCGGCGGCGAGGAATTCGCGATCATCGTCGAAGGCAATACGCCGGAAGAAGTGATGATCATCTGCGAGCGGGTCCGCCGCGCGCTTGAAACCCGGATCTTCCGCAATTCGCGCTCCGGCATCGATTACGGCCCGGTCACTATTTCGCTCGGCTTTGCGATGGGCTCGCAGGCGAGCGATCCCGGCGAACTCTACGCCAATGCCGACACGGCCCTCTATACCGCCAAGAATTCCGGCCGCAACCGCTCGATCTTCTTCGAGGACGGCATGAAGAAGGACTATGTCGGCAAGAGCTGGCTGATCTACAGGAAATAGGCTCCGACTCGTTTGGAGAAACCCGGCTCACCACATGGTCTTGGCGGCGCGCTCCGGCCATTCGCGGTCGTAAGTCTCCTTATCGAAGTCCGCTTTGGCGGCCTTCAGGAGTGTGCCTGGCGTCGGCAGGTTCTTCGGATCGATGAAATGCTCCGGGTTCCAGAGCTCCGCCCGCATCAGGGCGCGGGCGCACTGGAAATAGACCTCGTTTATGGTGATGACCGTAACGCTGCGGGGATGCCTACCGTCCATCTCGAAGCTGTCGAGCAGGGCCGTGTCCACGGAGATCACGGCGCGGCCGTTGATGCGCATCGCCGTATTCGAGCCGGGGACGAGAAACATCAGCGCGACGCGCGGGTCGCGGACGATATTGATGAGCGAATCGATGCGGTTGTTGCCGCGCCAGTCGGGCAGAAGCAGCGTCGCTTCATCCTGGATCCGAACCGCGCCGCCGAGATCGCCGCGTGGCGAGCAGTCGAGCCCTTCCGGTCCGACGGTCGCAAAGGCGACGAAGGGCGAAGCCTCGATCATCTGCCGGTATTCCGGGGTCAACGTCCTCGTCACCTTGACGAGTGAGGCTTCCGAGACGCTGTCATAGATCGCCTTCAGTTGCTCGACGGATGTGATGATGGTCATGGCTCGCCCCTTCGAATTACGGCGGGCCGTAACCCGCGCGGGCGACAGTATGATGACGTTTCCTGTGGATCAAGCAGCCGCATCGCTGCCGGAATTGTCATCGACAGAGGTTTCGCGCATCGGACGGCGATCTTCCGTCAGGAAGGCGGCAATCGCCTCGATCACGCCGCGATCGCTGACGATACGGCGATGCCCGAGCCCGTTCGCCCATTCCATCCTTGCGCTGGCAAGCCCCTCGAAACGGCGGGCATGGCCGGCATCAACCTCCTTGTCCTCCTCGGCATGCACGACCAGCAGGGGCGTGCCGAGCCGCGCGGCGCTCGCAACTGTGTCGAAATCGTCGAGCGAGGCGCCGGCCACATCCTCTGCCCGCCGGATCAGCCGCGCCTTGACGCGCGGCGGCAGGCCGACCATCCGCGAAAAATCGTCGAACAGCCAATGAATATGGCTCGGCGCACCGATCACCACCAGTTTCGACGGCGAGATCGCCCCGACCTCCTTCATCACCCCGCCGGCGGCAAGCATCATGCTCGCTCCGCCGAAGGAATGACCGACGGCCGCATCGAAATGGCCAAACCGCTTCTCGGCCGCAACGATCGCCTCAACGGCCTGGCGCATGTTGAGGCTGCGGCCGCTCGAAAGTCCGTGGCCTGGAAAATCAAGCACCACGACCTCGGCGCCGGTTTCGGCGAGCCCCGTCGGCAGCGCCGCGATATAGGCGGCACTGGAACCCCAGCCGTGCACGACCAGGTAACGGGGCCGGCCGGGCTTGCCGTCGCCGTTGAAGCGATAGGCCATCACCGTCGATGTCCCGACCGTGAGCGGCATCTTCTGAGCAGCCGAGAGCCGCTCCCGCCCCTCCTTCGCCATCGACCGCGCCTTGTCGCCCTTGGGACGGCGCGAGGGCGTCAGGCAGAAGAGCCGAAACGCCAGGCTGGCGGCGGCGCGGGGGAACGGCCGACCTAAGGCGGCAAATCCGAGACGGGTGACCTTCAGTGCAAAGGATGGCATAGTGGGAAAATCCAATAATGTTCAATACTGAACAATAAAGTACAACAATGAACAAAAATCAATCCCTCCCCTGGGATCATCCGCGTTTTCGCAGTTGGATTGCCGTTGCCCGCGCCTGCCAGTTGATGCAAACCGTGCTGACCCGTGAGCTCGCCGAACTCGACATCAAGCCGCCGCATCTCGACATTCTGATCAATCTCTACCGGTTCGAGGGGATCTCCCAGCAGGAGCTGGCCCACAAGCTGCTGGTGGGGCGCTCCAACATGAGCATGGCCCTGCCGCAGATGGAAAAGCGCGGGCTGATCGAACGGCGTGGCGACAAGAAGGACAAGCGCGTCCTGCGACTCTACCTGACCCAGGAAGGCCGCTCGGTGACGGAACGGGCGATGGCGATCCAGACGGCCCTGATCGAGCGGACGCTCTCCTCCGAGCCGCTGGACCAATGTATGGCGATGGCGGAATCCATGGAACGGCTGATCGTCACCCTGCAGTCGGAAGTCCGGGAGGACAGCCGCGAACCGGCCTGATCACCGTGTCCTTTGTGGCGGATCGCGAGACAGACCCTTGTCGGCGAGATCGCGCTCGTAGTCGGCAAACAGCTCGGCCCCGCGCTCGCCAAGTTCGCGCAGGTAAGGCCAGGTAAAGATACCGCTGTCATGGCCGTCGTCGAAACGGATCCGCACGGCGTAATTGCCGGCCGGCGTGATCGCCGCGATGCCGACATTGCGCTTGCCCGGCACGGTCACCTTCTGGCCCGGGCCATGGCCCTGCACTTCCGCGGAAGGCGATAGCACGCGCATCGTTTCCGCCGACAGGGGATAAGCCGCGCCGTCGCTGAAGGTGACGTTCAGCGTGTGGCGGTCCTTTGAGACCCGCAGTTCCGTCGGCCAGATGTCGCTCATGCTTTCAAGGCTCCCGATTGTCATGTGTCTCGCGGAGGATTATGAGCTACGGCGTTTCGCCGCAAGCTGTTTTGCGTCCAGCGCTGTTCTATCTGGACCGATTGTCATACACTTGACGCGAAGGCTCGAAACCCCCACTTTCGGGGCAAGGGAGAATGCCACGTGAACAGTTTCGCAGGACCGATCGGAGGCGCAGCGCCCATCATCGCCGACAAGGCGCCGATGATCGACCCGTTCGGCCGTGCCGTCACCTATCTGCGCGTCTCGGTCACCGACCGCTGCGATTTCCGCTGCACCTATTGCATGGCGGAAAACATGACCTTCCTGCCCAAAAAGGACCTGCTGACGCTGGAAGAGCTCAACCGGCTCTGTTCCGCCTTCATTTCCAAGGGCGTTCGTAAGATCCGCCTTACCGGTGGCGAGCCGCTGGTGCGCAAGAACATCATGTTCCTGGTCCGCGAGCTGGGCCAGCACGTGAAGGCAGGCGCACTCGACGAGCTGACGCTGACAACCAACGGTTCCCAGCTCGCAAAATATGCCGACGAGCTCTATGACAGCGGCGTGCGCCGCATCAACGTCTCGCTCGATACGCTGAACCCCGAAAAATTCAAGGCGATCACCCGCTGGGGCGATTTCCACAAGGTCATGGAAGGCATCGACGCCGCCCAGAAGGCCGGACTGAAGATCAAGCTGAATGCCGTGGCGCTGAAGGATTTCAACGAATTCGAGATCGCCGACATGCTGCGTTTCGCGCATGGCCGCGGCATGGACATGACGGTCATCGAGACCATGCCTATGGGCGAGATCGACGAGGACCGCACCGACCAGTACCTGCCGCTCTCCAAGCTGCGCGCCGATCTCGAAGAGCAGTTCACGCTGACCGAGATCCCCTACAAGACTGGTGGCCCTGCCCGCTACGTCGAGATACAGGAGACCGGCGGACGACTGGGCTTCATCACGCCGATGACCCATAATTTCTGCGAGAGCTGCAACCGCGTGCGCCTCACCTGCACCGGCACGCTCTATATGTGCCTCGGCCAGAACGACGCAGCCGACCTGCGCACCGCGCTGCGGGCATCCGAGAACGACGACTATCTGTCGGCCGCAATCGACGAGGCGATCACCCGCAAGCCCAAGGGCCACGACTTCATCATCGACCGCACCCACAAACGCCCCGCCGTCGCCCGCCACATGAGCGTCACCGGCGGGTGATATCCGCACCCACCCGGCCTTCGAGACTTCGCCTCTTTCGTTCCTGCCGCCCAACAAAAAAGCCGGAACTCACGTCCCGGCTTTGAAAGCATGTGAGGCGTGGGCTCAGGCAGCGTCGCTGCGGCGGAAGCCACCCCGGCGTTCGCTGGTGCCGGCGTGGAAGTTGACGTTTGGGTCGCGCGTCTTGAAGCGCTCGATCTTTTCCGACAGCATTTCCACCCGCCTGCGCAGGCCGTGGATCTCGGCATTGTTTTCCTCGACCATCGCCGCGTTGCGCTGGGTGATCAGCTCGACCTCCTGCACCGCCTTGGTGACTTCGTTGATGCCGGTCGACTGCTCGCCGGTCGCCGCCGAAATCTGGGCGACCAGTTTGCGGACGTCGGTGATGTGCGTGATGATCTCGGTGAGCGCCGTACCGGTCTCCTCGACGAGGTGCACGCCGTTGCTGACCTGTGTCGAGCTGGCCGAAATGAGGCCCTTGATTTCGCGGGCAGCGCCGGCACAGCGCTGCGCCAGTTCGCGGACTTCCTGGGCGACGACCGCAAAGCCGCGACCGGCCTCGCCGGCACGGGCCGCCTCGACGCCGGCGTTCAGCGCCAGCAGGTTGGTCTGGAAGGCGATCTCGTCGATGACGCCGATGATCGTCGCGATCTTGTTCGAGGAGCGGCTGATCTCGCCCATGGCGTCGACCGCGCGGGACACGACTTCGCCGGAGCGGACGGCGAAATCTTCCGTCTCGTTGACCGAGACCGACGTCTGCTTGGCGCTTTCGGCCGTCGAGCGGACGATGTCGCTGAGGTGACGCAGCGCACGCGAGCTCTGTTCGAGAGCTGCCGCCTGCTGTTCGGTGCGGCGGGCAAGGTCATCGGCGGATGCGGCAAGGTTGCCTGTGCCGCCGTCGATCTCTTCAGCAGTGGAGCGCACGTCGGCAAGCGTCGCGCGGAGTGCCTCGACTGCCTGGTTGTAGGTACGCGCCATTTCGATAAAGTCTTCCGGCAGGTTCTCGTCCATGCTGCGCTCGAGATCGCCCTCGGCAAGCTTGCCGAGCACTTCATTGAGCGCAGTGAGAGCCTGGCGCTGTTCGCCGGCGATGCGGGCACGTTCGGTCGCGCGGCGCTCGGACTCTGCAGTCGAGAGCTCGCGGGCCGCGGCGGCATCCTGCTCGAGGCGGACGTTTTCGACCGCCGCATCGCGGAAGACGGTGACCGAGCGAACCATGTCGCCGATCTCGTCGCCCCGTTCGCGGCCCTCGATCTTGACCTCCAGATCACCGTCGGCGAGCCGCTTCATCACTTCGGTCACGCGGCGCAGCGGGCCGCGCAGCGTTTCCACCAGCATCAGGCCGCCGGCGATGGCGAGCAGCGTGCCGACAACCATCGCGACGAGCGACAACTGGGCGGAACGTTCGCTGTCTTCCTTGCCGACCTCCTGGGCCTGGGCCACGAAATTCTTGAGGCCGGCCATGCCACCCGTCAGGGTTTCACCGGCCGCCGCGCGGGCCTTCTTCCAGTCGGCGGCGATGGACAGAAGCTGGGCGGTATCGTCCTCGATCGACTTCAGGCGCGGCTGAAGCAGGGTCGCGAATTCGCGCATGGCCGGGTTTCTGGCGAGTTCGGAAACTTCGGCGCTGGCATCCTTCAGCTTTGCCATGACACTGAGGACGACCTTGCGTGCATCCTCCGTCTGGGTAGCGCGCAGCCGCTCGATATGGAGCTGCATGGCGTCGATCAGGCGCAGCGCTTCGGCGCTGCGGTCGAGAAGTGTGCGCAGGCTCGCAACCTCGCCCTCGATGCTTGCGAAACGAGAGGCTGCGTTGCCTGCCTTGTTGGTGACTTCCGCCTCCATGCTGAGCTGGAACTTCTCCATTCCGGCAACGGTGTCACGCACCGCCTTCGCCTTTTCCGGGACCTCCTTGTTGCCCTTGATGGTGGCAGCAAGGGCGCTGATCGCGTCGTTGATCGGTTTCAGCTGCTTGACGCCGTTCGGCGTCAGAAACGCCTGAACCTCCTGGAACGTCTTGTCCAGAATGCCAAGATACATGTCTGCGGTGCCGATCGCGCCGTCATCCGTGCCGGTCTCCTTGACCGAATTGCGGAGTTCGCCGATCTGTTCGGCGATCGCCTTGTAGGCATAAGCTTCCAGCACCATGCTCTTGGCGAACTTTTCCTTGCCTTCGAACTGCTTGCGGACGTTGGCGACCTGATCCGAGACCCCCGTCGCCACGGTGCGCACATCGTCGATGCTGTAGTCGAGCGCTGCGGCGTTCTCCTCGCGCCTCTGCTTGATCTTCCAGAGCACGTCGGTGGCGGCGCGCATCTTCGGCGCGAGGCCGGTCACCACGGCGATGCGCTCACGGTCGCCATCGGTCACGAGCAGGCCTTCGAGCACGCGGACGCCGCTCTCCTGCTTGTCGATGACAGCCTTCAGGGCCGCAAGCGACGCATTGTCGGGCTTGTTGTTGAATTCCTGGAGAACAGCCTGGAGATTTTCGAAATCACCGATGTTCTCGATCGTCGCACGCGTCACGGTCATATGACCGTTCAGCATGCTTGCCGTATAATAGCCGGCAAGGCCGACGCCGGCGATCAGAAGCACCAGCGGTATGACGAAAAGGAGGACCTTGGTGACGATCCTACGGCTCTGAAGAAGACGATCGATGAAAGACATTTTTCCCCCACTGCAAACCAGATGCGGCATTCGCGTCAGCGGCATTCGCGAAACGGCAACGGCACGATCCCGGCTTCATGCGGGAATGAATGGGGTTTACAGTGGTCAAATTCGGTTGAGTAACGGTTAATTCGGGACCCTTACATTTCGTTTTTGCTACACCCTATCGCATATTAGAAATCTCTTCGCTCTGCCCGAAAGAGTACCGTCCGCGAGGCAATCGGGCTGGCGACGCGTAAGCCGTTGCTTTAAGAGTACGGGGTAGTGGAGGAATCTTGAGAATGGCATCGTCGGAAAATTCGCGGGGCGCGCTGTTCATGGCGCTCGCCATGGCGGCTTTCACCTGTAACGATGCGCTGGTCAAGTCGGTTACCTCGGAGCTCAGCATTCCCCAGATCATGGCCGTGCGCGGCGTCATGGCGACGGGGCTGATCTATTGCGTTGCGCGATATATGGGCGTGCCCCTCTCGCTCAAGGCGGTGATGCATCCGCTGGTGCTGCTGCGCACCCTCTTCGAGCTTGGCGCCACCCTGACCCTGCTCTCCGCGCTTGCCCATATCGAATTCGCCGCCATTTCGTCGATCATGCAGGCCCTACCGCTTGCCGTAACGTTAGGCGCGGCGCTGTTCCTCGGCGAACCGGTCGGCTGGCGGCGCTGGACCGCGATCGGCATCGGTTTTCTCGGCGTGCTGATCATCATCCGCCCGGGTCCTGAAGGCTTTACGCCGTCAGCACTGCTTGCCGTCATCGCCTGCTGCTGCACCGCAAGCCGCGATCTCGTTACGAAGCGCATCAAGGCCGACACTCCCAGTTTGACGCTGACGCTCTTCACGTCGCTTGCCAACACGGTCGTCGGGGCGATCCTGATCGCGCCCATGGGCGGCTGGCAGCCCGTCAGCGCCTATGCGCTCGGGCATCTGGCGATCGCCTCGGTGCTGGTCTTCGCCGGCTACCAGGCGGTGATCAAGTCGATGCGAACAGGCGACATCTCCTTCATCGCGCCCTTCCGCTATACCGGCCTGCTCTGGGCTTTGGTCATCGCCTTTTTCGCCTTCGGCGAACGCCCGAGCGCCTACATGCTCGTGGGCGCGGCGGTCGTCATCGGCTCCGGCCTCTATACCTTCTATCGCGAGCGAAAGCGGCAGGACGTCACCACCGACAAGGCAGCCGCCGCTCCGCCGGCTTAAGGACGGCCCGGACTCGAGGCCAGACCAAAGGGCCGAAAGGCAGGCGTGAAAGGACAAGACGTGCAGCAAAGCCAGTTTCTCGACAGACGAACCCCGCCCCATATCGTCACGCTCGTCGTCTGCGCAGGACTTGCCGCCCTCTCGCTCAATATCTTCCTGCCGTCGCTTTCCGCCATGGCGATCCATTTCGGCACTGAATACGCCGTTATGCAGCTCGCCGTCTCCGGCTATATCGCCGGCACCGCCCTGCTGCAGCTGGTGCTCGGCCCGCTTTCCGACCTCTTCGGCCGCCGCCGCGTGATGATCGGCAGCATCCTGATCATGCTGGCCGGCACACTGATCTGCCTGTTCGCCGCCAACGTCACCGTCTTCATGATCGGACGGCTGCTGCAGACGGCCGTGGTCGCAGGCTTCGTCCTGCCGCGCGCCATCATCCGCGACACGGTGCCGATGGAGGGGGCCGCCTCGATGATCGCCTATGTGACGATGGGCATGTCGCTGGTGCCGATGATCAGCCCGACGATCGGCGGCGCACTCAACGACATGTTCGGCTGGGAGGCGAATTTCGCCTTGATGCTCGGGCTCGGCCTGTTGACCCTGACGCTCGTGTTCACCGATCTCGGCGAGACCAACCGCGCGCCGGCCACCAGCTTCACCGCGCAGTTCCGCAGCTGGCCGGACCTTTTTCGCTCGCGCCGCTTCTGGGGCTATACGTTCACTTCGACCTTTTCCTCCGGCGTATTCTTCTCGTTCCTCGGCGGCGCGCCCTTCGTCGGCACGGCGATCTACCATCTGTCGCCGACCATGCTCGGGGTGCAGTTCTTCCTGATCGCGGCCGGCTACATGATCGGCAACTTCATTTCGGGCCGCTACACCCGCCATTTCGGCACCATGTCGATGATGATCTCCGGCAGCGTTGTCAGCCTGATCGGGGTGCTGATCACGGCCGCCTTCCTGTTCTTCGAAGCCCCCTGGCCGCTTGCCTTCTTCGCGCCGCTCGCGCTCACCGGCGTCGGCAATGGCCTTACCCTTCCCAGCGCCAATGCCGGCATCGTCAGCGTGCGGCCGCATCTTGCCGGCTCCGCTTCCGGCCTCGGCGGCGCAATCACCGTCGGAGGCGGTGCCGCGCTTTCGACGCTTGCAGCGGCGGTGCTGAAGGAAGAAGGCGGCGCCATGCCGCTTCTCTTCGTCATGGGCGCCACGACCATCCTCGCACTCGTCGCCACCGCCTATGTGTGGCAGATCGATCGCCGCGAAGGCGCGATCCCGACGCGGGAGGACGACCTATGACCGCTCCTGCTGTTGCCCCCCGCCGGCCTCCCTGCCTGATCCTCGCCGGCGGCAAATCGAGCCGCATGGGCACCGACAAGGCTTTTCTGGACATCGGCGGCGAGACGATCCTCGCCCATGTGGCACGGCGGCTTAGGCCCCAGGTCGCGGAGATCACTCTGAACGCGCAGGCGGATTTCCCCAATCCACTCCGGTTGCGCCTTTTGCCCGACCGGATCATTGGCCAGATCGGGCCGCTCGCCGGCGTGTTCTCCGGCTTGCGCGATATCCTGGACCGTGGACTTCCGGCAACGCACCTCCTCACCGCCCCCTCCGACAGCCCTTTCGTCCCCGCCGATCTCGCGAACCGGCTTGAAGCGGAGGCCGACGATCCAAACACGATCGTCATCGCTGCCTCGGACGGCCGCGATCATCCGGTCTTCGGGCTCTGGCCGATCTCGATCGCCGACGATCTGGAAAGCTGGCTCTCCGGTCCCGACAACCGCCGCATCAAGGATTTCCTTCGGCGTCACCGCGTGGTGACGGTGGAATTCCCGATGATCGGGACGCCGCAAGGATTGCTCGACCCCTTCTTCAACATCAATACGCCCGAGGATCTTCAAGAGGCCCGCCGTTTCGCCAAGGAGCTTTCATGACCCCTCCCCGTGTCTTCGGCATTTCCGGCTGGAAGAATTCCGGCAAGACGGGTCTGGCGGTGCGGCTGGTGGCGGAATTCACCCGCCGCGGCTACGCAATCTCGACGATCAAGCACGCCCACCACGATTTCGACATCGACAAGGTGGGTGCCGATTCCTTCCGACACCGCGCGGCCGGCGCCCACGAGGTGGCGATCGTTTCCGGCACCCGCTTTGCGATCATGCACGAACTGCGCGGCGCGCCGGAGCCGAGCTTCGAGGAAATCCTCTCCCGCCTCGCCCCGTGCGATCTGGTACTGATCGAGGGTTACAAGCGCGAGCCGGTCCCGAAAATCGAAGCGCGCCGCCTGGAGGCAAACAACCGGGAACCGCTCGCACCCAGCGATCCCCACATCGTCGCCATCGCCGCCGACCACCCCGTCACGGACGCCATAATCCCGGTCTTCGATCTCGACGACACGAACGCGATTGCCGATTTCATTGCGCAGGTGACGGGGCTTCCCGACAAATGAACAAGCCGCCGGATCGCTCCGGCGGCTTGGTTTGAGAGGCCCGAAACCGCTTACTGGTTCGAAGCGACAGGTTTGACCAACGGTGTGATGCGGCGCACGGTCACGCGGCGGTTTTCCTGTTCCGGACCGTCCGTGCGGACCTTGAGGTAACGTTCGCCATAACCTTGAGTCGCCAGGTTTTCCGGCGGGATGGCGAATGCGTCCGTCAGCACCCGGGCAACGCTTTCGGCGCGCTCGTCGGAGAGAACGAGGTTGCTGTCGTCGGCGCCGACGGCATCCGTATGACCCTCGATCAGGAAGGTTTCAGAAGGATCCCGCTTCAGAACCTTGTTGATCGCGTCGGCGACCTTGCGCAGCGAGCTCGCCTGGTTCATCGGAATTTCGGCACTGCCGGTGGCAAACGTGATCGTATCGAGGTCGATACGCGGCACCTTGTCCCGGATACGGGCGGAGTAGCGCACTTCGTCCAGCGAATAGACCCGCTCGACCCGCTCGACCGGCGGCTGTTCCAGGAACTCGTAATAATCCCGGTCCGGGTCGGTCGAAGTGTCGATGATGTAGTCGTCGAGCGGCACGCCCAGCCGCATCGGCGGCAGGTCGTCGCCCGGATCGCGCCAGACATAGTCGCGGCCGCGGCGGTTATCCATCAGCTCCGGCGAATAGTAGAGCACGTATTCCTCACCGCCCTTCACGACTCGCGAGCGCTGGACGATCTCGCCATAGCTGTTGCGGACAGTGACGATCCGCGTGCCGTCGTCGCGCACGATGACCTCACGCACCCGGCCGTCGCGGAGCTGCTCGTATTGCGGCGCCCGATCGCGATCGTTGTAGAAACGACGGCTGTCGTCATGACGAACCACGGATTGGTTGTCGATCGAGATGATCAAGCGGCCGCCATCCCTGTCGCGATCGCGACCGTTGCGGTCCCGATTGCCGTCCCGGCCGGCAGTGTCGCGGAAGTCCCAGCCCTGGGGGCGTTCGAAATCCGGCCGACGGTCGAGACGCTGACCACGCTCTTCGGACAGCTGTCGAAATTCCTGCTGCTGCTCGCGGGTGGCGCGCGTGCCGCTCTGGGCCTCGGCATCGGATTTCGGCGGCGCCAGCTGCTGCTGGTCGGCCTGCTGTGGGGCTGGACGGCGCGGACGCTCTCCATCCCGCAGCGGACGTGTGGAAGGTGTCTCCTTGGCGCTGTCGAGCACGGCTGCACCGTTCTGAACAGGCAGTACGACCTGTTCACCGCTCTTGGCCGCAGCCGGATCCTTGGCAAGTGCCTTGGCGCGTTCGACCTGCTGCGGTGTGGTTGCCGTCTGGGGTGCGGTCGGCTGGGTACTAGGCTGGGCTCCCGTCGCCTGCTGGCCCTGGGGCTGGCCCGCGGGCGCCACTGGCGGCTGTCCTTCGGTGGTCTGCCGGCGAGGCGCTTCGCCCGGAACCAGCGGACCCGGAGCGGCTTGGCCGGTTGCTGCCGGTGGCGCTGTTCCGTTGCCCGGGACCTGTCCAGGCGCCTGACCGGTTGCGGTGCCGCGAGCCGGATTTTCAGGTGCGGCTCCCGGTGTCGCGGCGCGGTTGGTTGCGGGTGGCTGCAGGGGCTTCGGCGTGTCCGCCTGGTTCTGCGTCGGAGCGGCGTTGCGATCCTGCGCATTGCGACCGGCTGGAGCCTGCGGCGCAGTTTCCGGCGTCGCGGCACGATTGGTCGCAGGGGGAAGTTTCGGGGTTTCGGCTTGTTTTTCGGTCGGAGCGGCTTGCGGCTGCTGGGCATCGCGGCGGGCGGGAGCCTCGGGCGCTGCTTCCGGCGTTGCCGCGCGATTGGTTGCCGGCCGCTCAGGCTTCGGCGTTTCGGCCTGCTTTTCTACCGGAGCCGTCTTCGGCTGCTGGGCTTCCCTTGCGGCGGGCTGTTCGGTCTGGGGGGTGGCCTGCTCGCGCTGGCGGCGCGGCTGGGCGTCATTTCCGCCCTGACCCTGACCTTGACCCTGGCCGGTCTCCTGCTGCTGGCGACGCGGACGCTCCTGCGCGGGCGCCTCGGCAGCCGGGCGCTCGGCCTGCGGAGCCTGGCGTGGTGTGGCTTCGCGCGGTGCAGCCTCACGGGGCGCAGCTTCAGGCTCAGCCTTGCGCTGGCGCTGCGGCTGTTCCTGCTGCTGGGCCCGGGGCGGCGCCTGCGGCCGTTCGGCCGGAGCCTGCTGTTGCTCCTCCTGCAGCTTGCGGCGCGGGCGCGGCTGTCCTTCGCCTTCCTGGGTGGCCGGAGCCCCCGGCGGCACGATGATCTGTTGCTGGACCTGGACGACGCCCGGCATCTGGCCGGCCTCTATGGCGGGTCTCAAATTAATGGATGTCGGGGGGGCGGCACCGGCCGGCTGAAACATCAGCGGCAGCGACACGAAAGGCGCTGCGACGCTGGCGAACAGTTTGAATTTCTTCGACATGAACATTTCCTCTTCTCGGGTGTCATCCCTTTCATGCGCGTCCTTTATTGCCGTTTTTCGGCGGACTTACGCGGCGGCTCAACTGTATTGCACCAAAATGGTTCCGTTGCAGCCTGTTGCGGCTGGCCTGAACCTCGCATGAATGTGTCGTTCATCCACTCAAGACAACCAGACGTGCACGTAAAATGCCGTTGCAATTTTTCCCGAGCAGGTATCTAAAAATCCACTCGGGGCGAGCGTGTGCGCGTGCCCCGTCTCCCTGCGGCCGAAAAAGACCAACACCGCAGGGTTGCCAACAGAGAGGATCAACATGAACATTTCCACCCGATTCCTAGCTGCCGCCTCGATCGCCGCCCTGTCGCTTTTCGCCGGTTCGGCGATGGCCCAGGAGAAACTCGTGATCGGCACCGAAGGCGCCTATCCGCCCTTCAACAACCTGGAAGCCAACGGCCAGCTCACCGGTTTCGACGTCGATATCGCCAAGGCGCTCTGCGACGAAATGAAGGTCACCTGCACCTTCGTCACCAATGACTGGGACGGCATCATCCCGGCGCTGCAGTCGAAAAAATTCGACGCGATCATCGCTTCCATGTCGATCACCCCGGAGCGGAAGGAGCAGGTCACCTTCTCGAAGAAGTATTACAACACGCCGCCGGCCATCGCCGTGCCGAAGAACTCGCCGATCAAGGATGCGACCGCCGCCGGCCTCAAGGGCAAGACGATCGGCGCACAGGGCTCCACAACCCATTCGAACTATGCCGAAAAGCATATGCCCGACTCGGAGCTGAAGCTTTATCCGACCGCTGACGAATACAAGCTCGACATCACCAATGGCCGCATCGATGCCGTCATCGACGACGTCGTCGTGCTGTCGGAATGGGTCAAGTCGGATGCCGGCAAATGCTGCAAGATTCTCAGCCCCCTGCCGCTCGATCCAGAGATCAACGGCGAGGGCGCCGGCATTGCGGTCCGCAAGGGCGAAACGGCGCTTGCCGACAAGTTCTCTGCCGCGATCGTCGCGATCCGCGCCAACGGCAAGTACAAGGCCATCAACGACAAATATTTCGATTTCGACGTTTACGGTCAGTAATCGACCGGAGAACCCGGTCAGCACCCGGCGGGAGGCTTGCCCTTCCGCCGTTTTTCTTTTTAATGGCGTCAATACAAGACAAAAGCGGCACACCAAAAGGCCGCAGGGGAAAACGACCTTATGAGCGGATTCTTTTCCGCGCTCCTTTCGGCGCTTGACCCGCTTTGCGGGCCTGTCGGGCTTTTTTCACTGTTCGGTTCAGGTAACCTTGTCGCCTGCGGCGAGGCCGGCTGGGGCGACGAGATCGCCTTCGGCGTCAAGGTCACCATCACGCTCGCCATCGCCACCCTGCCAGTCGGCTTGGTCATCGGCTTCCTGATTGCGCTTGCGGCGCAATCCGAGGACAAGCTGCTGAGGCTCGCCGCCGGCATCTACACGACGATCTTCCGTGGCCTGCCGGAGCTGCTCACCCTGTTCATCGTCTATTACGGCATGCAGATCCTCATCCAGGCGGTGCTCGCATCGTTCGGGTACGAGGGTCGTGTCGAGATCAATGCCTTTTTCGCCGGCATGGCGGCGCTCGCCGTCGTCTTCTCCTCCTATTCCTCCGAGGTGCTGCTGTCGGCCTTCCGGGCGATCCCGCGCGGCCAGTACGAGGCGGGTGATTCGCTCGGTCTGCACCGCTCGCGCACCATGGTTCTGGTCATCCTGCCGCAGCTCATCCGCATCGCGCTGCCGGGCCTCACCAATCTCTGGCTGATCCTGCTCAAGGACACGTCCTATGTCTCGGTCATCGGCCTTGCCGACATCCTGCGCCAGACCGGCATTGCCGCGCGCGTCAGCAAGGAAGCCTTCTTCTTCTACGGCATCGCCTGCCTGCTCTATCTGATCCTCGCGATGATCTCGTCCTTTGGCCTCGGCTTCATCGAGCGATGGGCCAGACGCTCGGAGGGCCGCCGATGACTTACGTCAGGGAGTTGATTCCGCCACGCGCGCCGCCGGCCCTGGCCGTCAGGTCGCTGGCGCCGGCGCGTGTTGCCGGCATCGGCGTCCTCCTGCTTTGGGCAGCCCTGGCGATCGCGCTCGTCTTCATGATGATCAATGGCTGGGATCAGGACAAATTCCAGCGTTATGGCCCGCGCTATCTCCACGGCCTCTGGACCACGATCTCGCTGGTCGGCCTTTCCGTCATCCTCGGCGCCATCCTCTCGGCACCGATCGCCTTTGCCCGCATGGCGAGGAACAAGGTGCTGAACGGCATCGCCTACGCTTATGTCTACGTGTTTCGCAGCACGCCGCTGCTCGCCCAGCTCTTCCTCATCTATTACGGGCTCGGCAGTTTCCGACCGGAGCTCGAAGCGGTCGGCCTCTGGTGGTTTTTTCGCGAGGCCTGGTATTGCGGCCTCTTCTCGCTGACGCTCAATACCGCCGCCTATCAGGCGGAAATCCTGCGCGGCGCGATCGAAAGCGTGCCGCGCGGCCAGCACGAAGGTGCCGCAGCCCTCGGCCTCTCGAAACGCAACGCCTTCCGCAAGGTCATCCTGCCCCAGGCCTTGATCGTCGCGCTGCGCCCCTATGGCAACGAAATCGTGCTGTTGATCAAGGGATCGGCGGTCGTGGCGATCGTCACCGTCTACGACCTGATGGGCGAGACGCGCTACGCCTTCTCGCGTACATTCGATTACCAGACCTATCTCTGGGCCGCGATCTTCTACCTCGCCATCGTCGAGGCGCTGCGGCACCTGTGGGCCTTCATCGAGGCACGCCTGACGCGCCATCTGAAGCGTTAGCAGCACTCACGGAACACAGCTGCTAACATACTGTAAAATATCATGAATGTGCTCTTAAGGCGCAATTGTAAAGCTTCGGTTAACCGTGGCATGCTCCCCTATCGGCTGACGCAACGACGTCAGTTCGAAACAACAAATGGGAACTGCTGCATGTCTGAAATGGAAATGATGCTGAAAGGCTATGGTCTGACGACCGCCCAGATCTTCTACCGCCTGCCGGACCATCCCGCGCTGCTGCAAAGCTATGTCTGGCAGAACTACGACCTCGCTCCGGATTTCCCGGAGATGAACGGTTTTCTGAAATTCTGGCAGGAGAAGCTCGACGGCCCGCTGCATTCCGTCCGCTATGTCCACCGCAAGCTGATTTCGGCCAGCGAGTGGCGGGCGGTGAAGGGTGAGATCATCCTGCACTGACCCGCGTCTCCTCGTTCGCAGGATAAAGGCTCCGCGCCCGCGGCGATTGCCAAACGCGTGGCTTCGGCTTAAAGCCGCTTGCGAAACGAAGGACGCGAGCCATGAAGAAGATCGACGAGGAAGCCCTGGCAGAGGCCTATAACCGCGCGCTGGCGCTGGAAAAGGCGGGCGACATCGACGCCGCCGTCGGGGCCTACCAGCAGGTGCTGGAGATCGATCCCGAGGACCACGGTGGTGCGGCCGTACGCATTGCCGCCATGGGTCGCGGCGAGACGCCGCCCAGGGCGCCGGATGCCTATGTGGAAACCCTGTTCGACCAGCATGCCGAAAGCTTCGAGGACATTCTCGTCGAGCAGCTCGGTTACGCCGTGCCGGTCATCGTGCGCCAGCGCTTGCAGGAACTGAAGCTCGGACCGTTCAAGCGCATGCTCGATCTCGGGTGCGGCACGGGGCTGACCGGCGGCACGCTGCGCGACATGGTCGACGATATCACCGGCATCGACATTTCCGAGAACATGGTTGAAATCGCGCACGAAAAGGATCTCTACGAGACGCTTTACGTTGCGGAAGTCGAGGATTTCCTCGAGGACAATGACGACGAGCCCTTCGACCTCGTGACCGCCACCGACGTGCTGCCCTATCTCGGCGCGCTCGAGCCGCTGTTCTTCGGCGCAGCGGAAAATATGCTGCCCGGCGGCCTGTTCGTCTTCTCGTCCGAAACGTTGCCTGAAGAAACCTTCGCCGGCCGCCCCTACATGGTTGGCCAGCACCAGCGTTTCGCCCATGCCGAAAGCTATGTCCGCGACCGCCTCACCGCCACCGGCTTCGAGCTTCTGGAAATCTCCGACATCAACGTGCGCATGCAGGACGGCAACCCGACGCCGGGTCATCTGGTGATTGCGAAGTTGACTGCGAAATCATAACAATCGAGGTGGCAGGATCATTCTTTGAGAGCGCGCAATTGCGGACGACTTCACCGCGACATCATGGGTGCTCCAAGCCATCTTCTCATCGCGTCGCTTCACCGATAGTTTGCCCTCCGCAACGGAGGGATTCGGATGACGCCGCAGCGCTATCTTCTTGCCCAGGCCTATAACAATGCCTGGGCCAACCACCGGCTGCTGAAGGCCTGTGGAGAGCTTTCACGGGAAGAGCTGGACGCGACGCGTGTCAGCTTCTTCCCGTCGATCACCCACACACTCAACCATATCCTCACCGTCGACTGGCTCTATATCAGCGCGCTTGAAGGCGATTGCCTCGGCCCCGCCGCCTTCGAGCCGGAAATCCCCTGTCCCCTCTTTGCCGATCTCGACCGCGAACAGCGCGCCGCCGACCGCCGCCTCATCGATCACTGTCGAAGCTTGGACGAGAAAACCGTCGCCGAGGACATCCGCATTCCTCGGCGCACCTTCGTGCAGGTCGAACCTGCCGATCGCCTGCTGATGCATCTCTTCCAGCACCAGATCCATCACCGCGGCCAGGTTCACGCCATGCTGTCGGGAACCTCGGTCGAACCGCCGCAGCTCGACGAGTTCTTCTGCACGGGCGAAGACCAATTGAGACAACAAGATTTTGCCGAACTGGGCTTCACCGAAGCCATGATCTGGAGTTGACCATGCTGTATTTCGTCATCAAGGCCCTGCACATTCTGTCCGACTTCCTGCTGATCGGCGGCATGCTGATCAACGCTTTCGTCATCGGCATGGTGCCGCCGACCATCCGCACCGGCGTGATCTCGGCGCTCAGGAAATACGACCGCACCGTCACCACCGCAGCACTCGGCGGCGCCTGGCTTTTCGGCCTGTGGCTCGCCTTCGGTTACGGCTTTTATACGACCGGCTGGTTCGGCTTCAAATTCCTGATCGTCCTCATGCTGTCGGCCCTGCATGGCATGCAGGGTGCGTGGATGCGCCGCATGGAAGCCGATCCGCATCTCGACCCACCGGCCTTCGTGCGCGCCGGCCTGCCGATCGTCCTCGGCTCGGTCGTCGTCATCATCGCGCTTGCGGTCATCAAGCCGTTCTGAGCCGAGGCCGAAAGGCGATGCCCATTCCCCCGCGCCGTCTCATCAAAACAGAACGGCTCGTGCTGCGGCCAACGACCGCCAAGGATGCCGGTCGAGCGTTCGAAATCCAGTCCGACTGGCAGGTCACGCGCATGCTGCGCATGGCCGCCTTCCCGCCAGACCTTCGGGCGACGGAAACGTGGTTCGCCGATCACGAGCGGGAATGGCTCGCCGGCGAAGCCTGCCGTTTTGCCGTGGACGTCGCGGGCCGTATGATCGGCCTCGTCGATATCGACGAGATTGCCGGTGGTGAGGGAGAACTCGGCTACTGGTTCGAGCGGGCCGCCTGGGGATCCGGTTATGCGTCGGAAGCGGCGCGCGCGACAATCCGCCTCGCCTTCGAGGAGATCGGGCTGTCGGTCCTGAAGTCGGGGCATGCGCAGGACAACCCGGCTTCCGGGCGCATCCTCGTCAAGCTCGGTTTTCGCCATCTCGATACCGTCGACCGCTTTTCGCGGCCGCGCGCAGAAAACATCCGGCAATGCCGCTACGTGCTTGCAGCCGCGAGCGGATGAGCGATCCGGGCGCCGATGTTGGCGGCCAGCAGCTCGGGCCTGTCAAAACCCGCCTTCGCGACGTTTCGTCCGGACCGAAATCTGCGCTTTTCACCGAACTGCGCTTTTCCGAAGGTCCGCTTTGCTCTAATCCTCTGGCAACAAAATTCTGGAGGTTCAGCATGGCAAAAGTGGCATTCATCGGTCTCGGGGTCATGGGTTATCCCATGGCCGGGCATCTCAAGGTCAAGGGCGGCCATGACGTTACCGTCTATAACCGCACGGCTGCCAAGGCCGAGGACTGGGCGACGAAATTTGGCGGCAAGGCCGCCGCCACGCCGGCCGAAGCGGCCAGGGATGCCGATTTCGTGTTCGTCTGCGTCGGCAATGACGACGATCTCCGCTCGGTGACAATCACCGAGACGGGCGTTCTCGCCGGCATGAAATCGGGCGCGATCCTGATCGACAACACCACGGCCAGCGCCGAAGTCGCCCGCGAGCTCGATGCCGCGGCACGGGAAAAGGGCGTCGGCTTTATCGACGCACCGGTCTCCGGCGGCCAGGCGGGTGCCGAAAACGGCGTGCTCACCGTCATGTGCGGCGGTGACGAAGCGACGTTCGAGAAGGCCAGGCCGGTGATCGATGCCTATGCCCGCATGGTCGGCCTCATGGGTCCGGCAGGCGCCGGCCAGCTCACCAAGATGATGAACCAGATCTGCATAGCCGGCCTCGTCCAGGGGCTGGCCGAATCGATCCATTTCGGCAAGCAGGCCGGCCTCGACATCGAGAAGGTGATCGAGGTGATTTCCAAGGGTGCGGCCGGCTCCTGGCAGATGGAAAACCGCTACAAGACGATGAATGCCGGCAAATACGATTTCGGCTTTGCGGTCGACTGGATGCGCAAGGATCTCGACATCGTGCTGACCGAAGCCCGCCGCAACGGCGCCAAGCTGCCGGTGACCGCCTTGGTCGACCAGTTCTACGGCGACGTCCAGGCGATGGGCGGCAAGCGCTGGGATACGTCCTCGCTGCTGGCGCGCCTCGAAAAGAAATGATCGGCCCCTCCTCCGACGTCGCCGGGATCGTCGTGCATCTCGAAACGCTGCGCTCGGAGGAGAATATTTCCGGCATGGCCCGGTTCGGCATCGTCACCGACCGGGCGATCGGCATTTCCAATCCCGACCTGCAGAAGATTGCGCGGACCATCAAGCGCAATCACGGCCGGGCGCTGGATCTCTGGCGCACCGGCATTCGCGAGGCGCACATGCTGGCGATCTACACCGCCGATCCTGCGTCGCTGACGCCTGCCGAGGCGCGCGGCTGGGCGGAAGACTTCGCCTCCTGGGAAATCGTCGACACCGCCGCCGACCTTTTCGTCGAAACGCCGTTCTGGCAGCAACTCGTCGCAGACTTCGCCGAGGATGACCGCGAATTCATTCGTCGCACCGCGTTTGCGATGATCGCCGGCGCCGCCGTGCATCGCAAACAGGAGCCGAACGACACCTTCATCGCCTATCTGTCGCTGATCGAGGCGCATTCCACCGACCCGCGCAATTTCGTGAAAAAGGCGGTCAATTGGGCGCTCCGCAATATCGGCAAGCGCAACCGCACCTGCCATGCCCCTGCGCTGTCACTCTCCGAAAAGCTTGCCGCCTCGCCGGACAAGACCGCCCGCTGGATCGGCAAGGACGCTCTCAAGGAATTGTCGGGCGAGACGCTTCTGGCGCGGCTGAGGGGTTAGCCGGCTTTACCAGCTCGATATTGCCGCGGTGTCGCGCCCGCAAACGTCCGACACAGATTCTGTTTAACCAAGCTCAGATAGACAAAAACGGGCCGTTTCAACTCGGCCCGTCCTGCCAGAAAATGATCCCGATCCGCCAAACGGCGAACTATTCTTCGCCGGACTTCTGGTTGTCCAGCATCATGTAGTCGAGCGGCAGTTCGGTCGTGTACTTGATCTGCTCCATCGCAAAGACCGAGGAGACGTCGCGGATCTCGATCTTGGCGATCAGCCGCTTGTAGAAGGCGTCATAGGCGCCGATATCCGGAACGACGACGCGCAGCAGGTAATCGACGTCGCCGCTCATGCGGTAGAATTCGACCACTTCGGGGAAATCCACCACCACTTCCGAGAACCGCTTCAGCCATTCGATCGAGTGGCTGGCGGTGCGGATCGAGACGAAAACCGTGACCTTGGTATTGACCTTGACCGGGTCCAGCAGCGCCACGCGGCGACGGATGACGCCATCCTCTTCCATCTTCTGGATGCGGCGCCAGCAAGGCGTGGTCGACAGGCCGACCTTCTTGGCGAGATCCGCGACGGCGAGAGTGGAATCTTCCTGCAGAATGCGCAGTATCTTACGGTCGAGGCGGTCCATCAGAGTCCTTTCGAAATGATTTTTCGTTATACACCGAATTCGTGGCAGTTAACCGAAATTTGTTTCCCGTATCAAGCTATCCACATGCTGTCGCAGCACCGGCAGCAGATCTGCCTCGAACCACGGATTCTTTTTGAGCCAGCCGGTATTGCGCCAGCTCGGATGCGGCAGCGGCAGGATCCTCGGTCCCTGATTGGCGAAGACATAATCGCGCCAGCTGGCGACCGTCTCCGTCATGCCCTTGCCTCGCCGGCTGCCCAGATGCCAGGCCTGCGCATAACCGCCGACGGCGAGAACCAGCTCGATCCGGGGCATGGCGGCGATCACCCGAGAACGCCACAGCGGCGCGCATTCGAGCCGCGGCGGCAGGTCGCTTCCCTTGGCATCATATCCCGGAAAACAGAATCCCATCGGCACAATCGCGAACTTCTCCGGATCATAGAATTCCTCGCGGCTCACCGCCATCCAGTCGCGCAGGCGGTTTCCCGAGGCATCGTTGAAAGGCAGCCCGCTTTCGTGCACCCGAAGCCCCGGCGCCTGGCCGGCAATCAGCACCCTTGCCGTCTTCGACAACACGGCGACCGGCCGCGGCTCATGCGGCAGACGGTCGCCTTCGCCTTTCGCCGGCGTATCGCGACAGATGCGACAGGCCGCGATCGCTTGGGCGAGTTCGCTGATATCCTCCTCGCTATTCACAATGCCATCCATGCTCCCATCCATGCTCATTGCCAGGCCATCACCCGTGTCACCCAATCCATGAACGCCTCCACCAGGCTCGCGTCGTCCATCATGCCGCGGCTGGCGCGCCAGTCACGCGGGCTTTCGAACTGGCCGGCCCACAGCCCCTGCCTTTCGCGGCGGGCCGCCAGCTGTTCCTGCGCGTAACGTCCCGAGGCGATGGCGAGGCCCTGCCGCACCAGCGTCCCGTTAATGTTCGTCGTGCCCGCATGGCAACGCACCAGAAGCCGATGATATTTGTCGCGCTCACGGCCGAGGCACTCGACGCCACCATTGCCGACGAGGCGCATCAGCAGTCGTTTCGCCTCTTCTCCGCAGGCCCATGTCCTGCCGCGGTCGTCCCTGCAGGTCTGGTCCAGTTCCGGGGCATCCATGCCCTGCAGCCGCAGGCGCTCGCCGCCCGCCGAGAGCGTGTCGCCGTCGATCACATGGAACGGGCCGAGCACGGTGCTGTCGGCCGCCTCGTCCAGCTTCGCGGCAATCAGCACCAGAAGGATGAAAAAGGCCCCGAGAAACGCGCCGTCGCGAAAAACCCTGAACGTTCTGGCCACAATCCAGCCTTATTGGAAAACGGAAGCTTCAGGAAAATGGCAAACAAAACCTTTCCCGGCAGTACTCTCTTAAGGTTTTGGACATACTCTCTCAACACCCGGGGTATCAGTTTAGTGGCCATGAGTAGCGGCGTCAGCACATCGACCGACAAGAACATCGTTGATCGCTCGCGCGGCCACCGCAACAAGGCCGTCTCCAAAGCTGTTCGTGCCACCCGAGAACGCCTGCAGTCCAGTTCCCAGGGCAACCAGATCTTCGACCGCGACATGATCGCCATGCACGTCAATGCCGTGCTGCAGGGCGCATCCATCATGCCGCTCTTCATCGTCGTGGTGACGGCGATCGGCGTCTACCTCAATCCGAACGCCAATCTCTTTGCCTGGGCGCTGCTGATGTTCAGCGTCCATGCCATCAACGTGCTGCTCGCCCGCCGTGCAAGTCGCAAGGACATTGCCGCGGTCGATGTCCGGAAATGGCGCCGCAGGCTGCTCGCCGCACAGATGATCGTCGGCACCGGCTGGGCGCTCTTTGCGCTGCAGAACTGCGACGCCTGTTCCGGCGACAGCTATTATTTCTACAAGGGTGCCGTGCTCCTCTTCGCGATCTCGATCACCGCGATGAGCAGCTTCATGCTGCGGCTCAGCGTGCTGTTCGGCTTCCTGCCGATGATCCTCGCGCTGCTCGCCACCGCCATTCTGTCGCGCCACGTGCTCGACATCGGCATGATCGCGATCTGCGCCATCGCGGTCGTCTTTTTCCATTATATCGCCGACCGGCTCTATCGTTCCAACCTGACGCTGATGTCCTATCAGTCGGAAAAGGACGACCTGATCGCCGAGCTGGAAGTGGCGAAATCCATGTCGGACGAGGCCCGCCGCCGCGCCGAGGAGGCGAACCTCGCCAAATCCCGCTTCCTCGCCTCGATGTCGCACGAGCTGCGCACGCCGCTCAACGCCATTCTCGGCTTTTCCGAAGTCATGAGTTCCGAGGTTCTCGGGCCTCTCGCCAACCCGACCTACAGGGAATATGCCGGCGACATCCACCGGTCCGGCCAGCATCTCCTTAACCTCATCAACGAGATCCTCGACCTGTCGCGCATCGAGGCCGGCCGTTACGACCTTGCAGAGGAATCGCTGTCGCTGCTGGAGATCGCCGAGGATTGCATCGGCATGGTTCAGCTGCGCGCCAGCGCCAAGAACATCGCGATCAGCCAGCAGTTCGAACCGCAGTTGCCGCAGGTCTGGGTGGATGAAAAATCGATGCGCCAGGTTCTCCTGAACCTGCTCTCGAACGCGGTCAAGTTCACGCCGCAGGGCGGCGAGGTCACCGTCAAGGTCGGCTGGACCGCCGGCGGCGGCCAGTATGTGGCGATCAAGGACAACGGCCCCGGTATTCCGGAAGAAGAGATCCCGGTCGTGCTCTCGGCCTTCGGCCAGGGCTCGATCGCCATCAAGAGCGCCGAACAGGGCACCGGCCTCGGCCTGCCGATCGTCCAGGCGATCCTTGCCAAGCACGACGGCCAGTTCATCCTACGCTCCAAGCTGCGCGAAGGCACCGAGGCGATCGCCATCCTGCCGGCGACGCGTGTGCTGCAGAGCGTGCCGGCCGTCGCCGACGCCCAGACGGTCGCCCGCCGCCGCAAGAGCTTCGCCTGAGGGCGATCGACCTTCATGGGCAAAGATGACGAAGGGGTTTATCAGCTTACGCCCGAAGAAGAGGCTGATCTGGAAGAGGCCGATCGAGAAATCGAACGCGGAGAAATCGCGACGGAAGAGGAAGTCCGCGCGATGTGGGCCAAATACCGCCTGTGAAGCTTCGCTATACGACCAGAGCTCTCCGAGAAATCGACGAGGCTATCTCCTATATCGGCAGCCACTCTCCGCAAGGTGCAGACAACGTCGCTGCACGCATCCGCGGAGCGTTGATGTTCTTGAGCGAGCAACCGTTCGCGGGTAGTAGCACGCCGAGAAAAAACACCCGCCGCGTGTTGGCGCCGACGAAATCATAATTCAGCGCTTCCGCCACGCGTCTCGCAAAAGCCAATAGTCGCCAACCTCACCCCAAAACACTCCGCACCACCACATAGAGCGCGAAAAACCCGTTCGCACACAGCAGGCAGAACACCGCGAAGGAGCCGAGATCCTTGGCGTGGCGGCCGACGGTGGAGATTTCCGGGGAGATGCGGTCGACCAGTTCCTCGATCGCGGTATTCAGTGATTCCACCGCAAACAGCACCAGCATCAGGATACCGAAGACGAAATAGTCGAGCGCGCCGGCGCCGACGATCGCGAAGATCACGATGGCTGCCGCACAGGCGATCACCTCGTGGCGAAAGGCTTCCTCCTGCCACAAGCGCGTCAGCCCCTGCATGGAATAGCGGAATGCCGCAATCACCCGGCGAATGCCGGTCGCCCTTTCGATATTGCTGCCGAGCGGCGTCTTTTCCATTAAGGGCTCAGTGGCTCTTGTTGCTGACGCCGGCCTGCTCGAAGGTCGCCATGCCGGAATGGCAGGCGGCGGCGGCCTTGACGATGCCGGCGGCAAGCGCTGCACCGGTCCCCTCGCCGAGCCGCATGCCGAGTGCCAGAAGCGGCGTCTTGCCGAGCTGTTCGATGGCCCGCAAGTGTCCCGGTTCGCCGGAGACATGGCCGATCAGGCAGTGGTCGAGTGCCGCCGGATTGGCAGCCTTGAGGATAGCGGCCGCGGCCGTCACCACATAACCGTCGAGCAGGACCGGGATCTTCTCGACGCGCGCAGCCAGGATCGCGCCGGCGATCGCGGCGATCTCGCGTCCGCCGAGGCGGCGCAGGATTTCCAAGGGATCGCTCAGGTGGTCCTTGTGGAATTCGACGGCCGCCTTCACCGCGGCGATCTTGCGCTCCATGAACTCGCCATGCGAGCCGGTGCCGGGACCGACCCAGTCCTCCGCCTCGCCGCCGTAGAGGGCGAGATTGATGGCGGCGGCGATCGTCGTGTTGCCGATGCCCATTTCGCCGATGCAGAGAAGATCGGTGCCGCCGGCGATCGCTTCCATGCCGAAGGCCATAGTCGCGGCGCAGTCGCGCTCGGAAAGGGCGGCCTCGCTGGTGATGTCGCCGGTCGGGTAGTCGAGCGCCAGGTCGAAGATCTTCAGGCCGAGATCGTGGGTGACGCAGATCTGGTTGATCGCCGCTCCGCCGGCTGCGAAATTTTCCACCATCTGCTGGGTCACCGACGACGGGAACGGGGTCACGCCATGCCGGGTGACGCCGTGATTGCCGGCAAAGATCGCCACCAGCGGCCGGTTGACGGCCGGCGCGCGGCCCGTCCAGGCAGCCAGCCAGAAGGCGATTTCCTCGAGGCGGCCGAGCGCACCCGGCGGCTTGGTGAGCTGCGCATCGCGCTCGCGCGCCGCAACCAAGGCCCGCGGGTCCGGTCCGGGAAGGTTCTGCAGCAGGACACGGAAATCGTCGAAAGGCAGGCCGCTCACGCTCATGGAAAGTCTCTCTTGTAGCTCGGTCTCGCATCGCCGCCAGGAAAACTTGTCTTTCCCGGCAAATCGCGCTTCTGTGCGCAAACTCATAGTCGGGTCGGAACGGAGGAACAACTGCCAAACGCAACGGAATTCATCGCGGACCTCGCCCGCTCGGTCGGGTTCCTCAGCCGCCTGCCGGTGCCGGACCGATTTTTTCGCGGCCATGACGGCACGATCTCGCGGGCGGTGCAGGCCTTTCCCGTCGCGGGACTGATCATTGCGGCCCTGCCCGCGCTCGTTTTCCTCTTCCTGCAATCCGGCGATCCGCTGCTTGTCAGCCTGCTTGCCCTTGCTCTGCTGACCGTTCTGACCGGTGCGCTCCACGAGGACGGCCTTGCGGACGCCGCGGACGGTCTCGGCGGCGGGCGGGACAAGGAACACGCCCTCCTCATCATGAAGGACAGCCGGATCGGCGCCTATGGCGTCGTGGCGCTCGTACTGTCCTTCGGCCTGCGCGCCTCAGCGCTTGCCGCATTGTTCCGCGAGGATGCGGTCACCGCGGCCCTTGCCGTCCTTGCCGTTGCTGCCGTCAGCCGCGCGGTCCTGGTCGCCCATTGGCGCTCGCTGCCATCGGCCCGAGAAAACGGCGTCGCAGCCAGCGCCGGCCTTCCGGAAGACGGCGCCCGCAATATCGCGCTGTTTACAGGCGCGGCCATCGCACTGGTCCTGCTCGTCCCGGTTCTCGGCCTTCCAAAAGTCCTGTTATCGCTGATCGTGGCGGCGCTCGCCGGGGTCGGCTTCACCCGTTTCGTGGCCCGAAAGCTCGGCGGGCATACCGGCGATACGATCGGCGCTACTCAACAATTGAGCGAGATCGCCATGCTTGCCACTCTTGCTCTTGCGGCGTGAAACCCCGATATACTGACGCATGATTTCGCCCTGTACCCTCGTCTGTTCGATCGACCTCAAGACCGGCTATTGCTTCGGTTGCGGACGGACGCGCGAAGAGATCGCCGCCTGGATGGATTATACCGACGGGGAGCGCCGCGCGCTGATGGACACGCTTCCCGCACGGCTGGAAACCGTCGAGCGAAAGCCGCGGCGGGAGACGCGCCGCCAGCGTCTGGCCCAGCGTCCGGCAAAGGAACGCGACACTGCATGAACGCGCTCACCGGCATCCTCATCGTGCTTGGCATCGGCCTGGCATTCTTGATCTTCAACCATGATACCGGACAGACCTTCGGCATCGACAATGACAGCTTCGGCCAGATCATCTACCTGCTGCCGATCGCCGGCCTGCTCGCCGTCGGCATTCTCGCCGGCCGGCGCGGCCATGCCGGTGAGGTGCTGCGCAATATCGCCATCTGGCTGCTGATCATCCTCGGGCTGGTGACCGCCTATCTTTACCGCGACGACGCCCGCAATGTCGCCGCAAGGGTGACCGCCGGCCTGCTGCCCGGCACGGCCGTGGTGGTGACCACCAGCGAAGGCGGCAACGAGGTGATCATCCACAAGACCCGGGGCAGCCATTTCCAGACCAATGTCAGCGTCCAGGGCAAGGTCCTGCCGATGCTGGTCGATACCGGCGCCAGCACCGTCGTGCTCTCCTACGACGACGCCCGCGCCATCGGCCTCAATCCGCAGAGCCTCAATTTTACGGTCACGGTAATGACCGCCAACGGCCGGGCGCTGGCCGCACCGGTGCGCCTCGACGAAATCGCCATCGGCCCGATCGTGCGGAAGAACATCCGGGCGATGGTCGCCGAAGACGGAAGGCTCGGCGAAAGCCTGCTCGGCATGAGCTTCCTCTCCACTCTCGGCTCCCTGCAGATGCAGACGGACGAGCTGAGATTGCGGGACTGACCTCAGCCGAAATCGCGAATGGCTTCCCCATCACCCTTGCCGCGGAAATGGCTTGGCGGCGTGCCGATGATGCGCTTGAAGGCGCGGCTGAAGGAGGCTTCGGCATCGTAACCGAGCCGTTCGGCCACGGTTGCGACCCGTTCGCCGTCGCGCAGCCATTGCCGCGCCTGGTGCATGCGCACCCGCGCCACGTAACGCGCCGGCGTTTCACCGACCACACGCAAAAACCGTTCGGCAAAGCCGGACCGCGAGGCGCCCATCAGCCGGGCGAGCGCGGCGACGGTCCAGTCCCGGTCCGGCTGGAGATGGATGGCGGCCAGCACGCGGCCGACTTCGGGATTGCGCACCGCGGCGATCCAGCCGGTCGTGTCGCCACAGCCGTGTTCGACCCAGGTGCGGATCAGCGTCGCGGTCAGCACGTCGGCGAGTCTTGCGAGAATGCCGCCCGCCCCGACCCGGTCCATGTCGACCTCGCGCGCCATGGCGTCGAGAAGATGCGGGATGGAAGGCTCGTTCCTGGCGAGATCGCTGGTCAGCATCGCCTCGGGCATCAGCTGCAGCAGCGGGTGCAGCTTGTCGATGTTGAAGCGCATCGAGGCGGTCAGCGCCACGGTGCCGCCACAGGCATCGGCGCATTGCACGTCGAACACGCCCTGGCAGACTTCCTTGCGCCCGAACCGGTCGAACGGCAGCGGCGTCAAGCCCGGAACGCTTGCCAGCACATGCGCATCGCCGCGCGGCAGAAGAGCCGCATCCCCCGCCCGCAATTCCAGCCATTCGCCTGAAGGCGTCTGCAACCATGCGGAGCCCGATGAAATGAAGTGGAAACGCGCCGCCTCCTGAGCCGGAAAGGACGTCGCCCAGGGCTCGGGCAGCCGGCAGCGGCCGTATTCGACGCCGTCGAGCCGCAAGCCCCGCAGCATCTCGGTCAATGGATCGGAGAGGTCTATCGGCGTTTCTTTGGACGAATGGTCAAGCATATCGGATTTTCTAGCATGGAAACTACAGACTGTCACGCCTAAGTCTGGTTCACCTCCCAGGCATGGGCAACCTGTGCCACCTCCCAAGACAGGAAACGATTATGACAGACAGCACTTTCGAAGAGGACGATGCCGTTCGCGATACGTCCAGCCCCGATATACCCGCCAAGGCCCGGTGGGAGGCGGTCGTCGCGCTCACCCTCGGCGTCTTCGGCCTCGTGACGGCGGAGTTTCTGCCGGCAAGCCTTCTCACTCCCATTTCCGCCGATCTCGGCATCAGCTCCGGCGTGGCGGGCCAGACGGTGACCGTGACGGCCGTCGTCGCGGCCTTTGCCGGCCCCGGCGTCGTCATCGGCACCCGCAGCCTCAACCGCCGCTGGACGCTCTTCGGGCTGACCGCGCTTCTCATCCTCTCCTGCGCGCTCGCCGCCTTCGCCAACGGCCTGACCCTGCTCCTGGTGTCGCGCGTCCTGCTCGGAATCGGGCTTGGCGGCTTCTGGGCCATGGCCGGCGCGCTTGCGATGCGCCTCGTGCCCATCAACCACCTGCCCCGCGCCATGGCGATGATCTTCACCGGCGTTTCGGTGGCGACCGTCATGGCCGCGCCGCTCGGCGCCTATATCGGTTCCACGCTCGGCTGGCGGGCCGCCTTCGTGCTGGCCGGCGCGGTCGGCGTGCTGGCGCTGCTCGCGCAAGCCGTCACCGTGCCCTCGCTGCCGCCGGCCGGACATGCCGGGCTCGGCACGCTGGCTGCCGTCCTGAAGCGCCCGAAGATCCGTATCGGCCTCATCGCGACGCTGCTTATCGTCGCCGGCCACTTTGCAGGCTTCACCTATATCCGGCCCTACCTGGAAGACGTTCCCCGGCTTAACGTCGAGATGGTCTCGCTCGTCCTGCTCGCCTACGGCGTCGGCGGCTTCTTCGGCAATATCGTCGGCGGCATCATCACCGAACGCAGTTCGGCACTCGGCGTCGTCTTCGCCTCCAGCCTGATCGCGGTCGCCGCCGTGATCCTCGTCTCGCTTGGAGCGTCGACGACGGCCGCAGCGGTCGCCATCACGCTCTGGGGTTTCGCCTTCGGCGCACTACCGGTCAGCATCCAGAGCTACATCACCCGTGCCGCCCAGGATGAGGCGGAAAGCGCCGGCGCCCTGCTGCTGACGACTTTCCAGATCGCCATTTCCAGCGGTGCCGTTCTCGGCGGCCTGCTGATCGACGCTCAAGGGCCGCTCGGCGTCATGACCTTCCTCGGAATCGCATCCGTTCTCGGAGCATCCGTCATGGTCATGCGCGGCGGACGCCAGGTGCAGCTCAGCCAGGGCTGAGCCTGCCCTCGAAACCGTTCTCGGCTGCGGTCAGTTGCGCAGCCGATAACCCGTCTTGAAGATCCAGCCGAGGATCGACAGGCAGATCACCAGGAACAGGGCGATCATGCCGAGGCTGACCATCGGGTTCACGTCGGCAATCTCGTAGAAGCTCCAGCGGAAACCGGAGACGAGATAGAGGACGGGGTTGAAATGGCTGACCGTCTGCCAGAAGGGCGGCAGCATGTTGATCGAATAGAAGCTGCCGCCGAGGAAGGTCAAAGGCGGCACGACCAGCATCGGGATGATGTTGAGCTGCTCGAAATTCTTCGCCCAGATGCCGATGATGAAACCGAACATGCTGAAAGTGACCGCCGTCAGCACCAGGAAAAGCACCATCATGAACGGATGGGCTATGCGGATGTCGACGAAGAAGGAGGCGGTCGCGAGGATGATCACGCCGATGATCAGCCCCTTGGTCGCCGCCGCACCGACATAACCGATGATGATCTCGGTCATGGCGACGGGCGCCGACAGGATCTCGTAGATCGTGCCGGTGAATTTCGGGAAGTATATGCCGATCGAGCCGTTGCTGATGCATTGCGTCAGAAGCGTCAGCATGATCAGGCCGGGGGTGATGAACGACCCGTAGGAAACGCCTTCGACCGTCTGGATGCGCGAGCCGATCGCGGTGCCGAAGACGATGAAATAGAGCGAGGTGGTGATGACCGGCGAGATGACGCTTTGCAGGAGCGTGCGGCGCAGCCGGGCCATCTCGAAGAAATAGATCGACTTGATCGCTTCGAAATTCATGCGTCTTCTCCCGCTTTTTCCGCAACGAGCGCCACGAAAATATCCTCGAGCGAGCTCTGTCGCGTGGAAAGATCGCGGAAATGAATGTTTTCTGCTGCGAGCGTCGACAGCAGCGATGCGATCGTGCCCTGCCCTTCCTCGCCCTGGTATTCGTGGACCAGCGCCGTCCCGTCGTCGGAAAGCGTCAGGTTGTAGAGCGCGAGGCTCCCCGGCAGCACTTTCAGCGGCTCGGACAATTCCAGCCTGAGCTGCTTGCGCCCGAGCTTCTTCATCAGCGCCGCCTTTTTTTCGATCAGCAGTAGCTTGCCGCCGTTGATCACCCCCACCCGATCGGCGATCTCTTCCGCCTCCTCGATATAATGGGTGGTGAGGATGATGGTGACGCCGCTTGCGCGCAGCTTCTCGACCACCTGCCACATCTCGCGGCGCAGATTGACGTCGACGCCGGCGGTCGGCTCGTCGAGGAAGAGGATCTTCGGCTCATGGGCGAGCGCCTTGGCGATCATCACCCGCCGCTTCATGCCGCCCGAAAGCTCACGCAGCATGTTGTCCTTCTTGTCCCAGAGCGAGAGCTCCTTCAGGACACTCTCGACCAGCGCCGGATTGGGTTTCTTGCCGTAAACGCCGCGGGAAAAGGTCACGGTGTTCCAGACCGTCTCGAACATGTCGGTCGTCAGTTCCTGCGGCACAAGGCCGATCAGCGACCGCGTCTGCCGAAAGTCCTTGACCACGTCCTTGCCGCTCACGAGCACCTTGCCGGTCGAGGGGTTGACGAGACCGCAGATGATCGAGATCAGCGTCGTCTTGCCGGCGCCGTTCGGGCCGAGCAGCGCGAGGATCTCGCCCTCCTCGATCTCCAGGTCGACGCCCTTCAGCGCCTGGAACCCGTTCTCGTAGGTCTTGGTAAGCTTATTTATGGAAACGACTGACGCCATGGGGAACGGTTTTCTCAAGAAATCGATTTTCGGGATGCGCCGCGAATATAGGCACGCAAACCTTCAAAACTATCCCTTGCGGAAGAATATTGCTGACGGTTTCAGAGGATAATCGACAGGAAGAACTGTGCCGAGATGACGATCAGGAAGATGCCGAAGCCGATTTCGAGCTGCCGTTTCGACATGACATGCGCCAGCTGGGCACCGACCGGAGCCAGATAGAGCGTGATCGGGATCAGCAGCGCCACCGCCAGCCAGTTGATATAGCCGGTCGAGAAAGGCGGCAGGCCGGGCCTGCCCCAGCCGCCCCAGACATAACCGATCAGCCCCGGGAGCGAGATCAGCACGCCGACGCCCGAGGACGTCGCCACGCCCTGATGGATCGAGCGGCCGTAGAGCGTCATGAACGTGTTGTTGAGGATGCCGCCGCCGATGCCCATCAGGCCGGACAGGAGGCCGATGCCGGTGCCGACCAGGAATTTGACGGGATTGCCGGGCAGGTCGTCCCCAAGCTTCCAGCTCGCGCGGTTGAAGATCATCCGGAAGGCCAGCACCAGGGCGATCACCGCGAAGATCAGCTGCAGTTCGACGCTGGTCGCCTTGGCGGCGATCAGGGTGGCGATCAGCGTGCCGAGCGGCACCGCGACAATCCAGCCTTTCAGCAATTTGGTATCGACCGCGCCACGCTGCCGGTGCGCCATGAAGGAGCGAATCGAGGTGGGCACGATGATCGCCAGCGACGTGCCGAGTGCCAATTGCATGCGTATGTCTTCGGGCACACCGAGGAGCCCGAAAACGTGGAAGAAGATCGGCACTAGGATGGCACCTCCGCCGATGCCGAACATGCCGGCGAGAATTCCCGCGGCCGCACCGCCGGCCAGAAGCGCCAGGATGAAAGGGAAAAGCGCTGCGATGGACAACATTCCGGTCTCCAGTCCGACATCGGATCCGAAGACGGATATTCATCCACTGCCGTTGTCATTTTTCCGTGACGTTCTTACAGCATTGTCCCCACCAGGCAAGCAACGGTCCCGCCCTTTACGCCGCACGTAGCCCTTGCGCGACCGTCATGACCAAAGCGTTTGAATGCCTGTTATTTGCGCTTGCCGCGTGCATCATGTTTTAAAGTATGAGTTCTTGAGTAACCGGAAGCACGGCTCCTCCCCGCGAGCCCCACCTCCGCCCTTGCCGGCTCCCTGAGCCGGCTTTCTTTTTTGTGGGGCTTCAAGCCGGTCCGGTCACCCGCGCAAGGCTTCAATCGGGAATGCGACCTATGCTTCGTCCAGCATTTTCCGGATCGTCGCGACCGGAAGGAACGTCCGCATTTCATGGGACGGCAAGGGTTGAAACCCATAGTCCCTGTATAGCTTCGCTCGGCGCTCAGTGCGCTCCCGGTCGCCACAGTCGAGAACATCCAGCATGACGATAGCGACACCGATGCTGTCGGCAACGCGTGCAATTCGCGTCAGGCAATCCACAAGCAGGTCGCCTCCATAGCCACGTCCCTGGAATCTCCGATCGCGGCCGATCATGGAGACATAAACTGCCGGGATACGGCCGTGTGCCGGCCGAGTACGGGCGAACTTGGCGGGGAGATCACGATAATCGACAGAATGGCTGTTGATGGCATAGAACCCGATGATCGTGCCGTCGCCCTGCGTCATGACATAGACACGCAGATTGTCCGCCTGGGACAGCTTGTTGGCCGTCGTCTGGATGAAGTTATCCACCTGCGGTACCCCGCAAGAAAAAGCCGCCCGATCGTGCCTGGACGGATCGAGCGGCTCTATTGTCGGTTTCAAAACAAGATCGCCGGGCATTATTTGGAAACGACCGTCTCACGGTGGCGCTTGAATGCGTCCTGCAGTTTCTGCGTCGGAGCCGGCGGATTGTCGAGCGCGTCAAAGAACGCCTTATGGTCGGCCGGCTGTACAAGCGTGACTTCGTGCGCCGCGATCGTCGCCATGGCGGACTGATAGGCCGCATTGATCACGAAGGCGGAATCATCGACCCCGGACAGAACTGCGGCGCGATGAATTGCCTTCTTTATGCGCTCCTTGGTGCGGAAATTCATTCGCGCATCATTTGGCTCGTCGACTTCGGTCGTGACATCCTCGAAAACAAACATCGTCGCCTCCCATTCGGTGTCGAAGGACGATCTTGTACGTCAAATAGACGTACAAATCAAGAAAAGCCGGTCGCCCTTAGATTTCCACCTGCAGGCTGGCGTCTCTGGCCAATCTCCGCTCTGCCGGTTCGTTGGGGCTGGCGTCCGCGAGGATTGGGTGAGACCCGGCGTCCGCCGGGGGCTTGATGCGCACACCGGGTCTCGTGCCGCAGTAGGGGTAGTCGGGGGACGGACTGCGGCGTCGCCACTCTTGCTTCGCCACCGCTTATGGTTCCAGTTTGGTTGCCGGATATGGTTTATGGAGGATTAATGTCCACAGGCTCGCGGGGCTTGGCAGAAGCTCGCTGTATCCGAAAGGGCGAAGCTCAGGGTCGGCGTTTGCCGGGCAGCGCATGCCGCCACGCCGTTTCCAGCGCGTCGCCAAGATCCGCCTCTTCGAGTTTGGAAAGAACCGCAGTCGTCCAGCCCTGCCGGCCCCAGGCATTCTGAACGGGCGAAAAGGCATCCGGCAGCATCTCGCATTTGATCTGCTGCTCGTCGGGCGTGAACTTGAAATTCGCGGTCAGGCCGTCGGCGGCAAGCGTCACATAGATACGCTTGACCTTGAAGGCCGCCCGGTCGAAATGCGGCGCCTCGGACGTTCCTTCGAGCGAGAGAGCCAGGCCGCGGAGCATGTCTGCATCGGCCATCGTCAGCCCTCAGTCGCAATAGCGCTTGCCGCCCCGGCGGGAGCGCAGGTCGAAGTGGAAATGGTTCCAGTGTTCCGCATTGCTGCCGGGGCCGAGCACGGTGTTGAAATACTTGCAGCTGTCGCTGCGCACCGCTTTCAGGAGACCGCCTTCGCGCATCGAGAACAGGCCCTTCTTGCGCACGTCGATCTCGTGGCCGTCCTTCAGTACGATCTGGCCGATGTCGATGGCATTGCCCTTGGCATGCTCGGACATCGGATTGTTGCGCTGGTTGCTGTTGTTCATCCGGCGGCAGGAATAACCGCCCATCGGCACGATCTTCTGGATACCGGTCAGATAGCGGTAACGGGCAGAAGGGGCGAGCTCGTTCTTCACCCATTTCGCAAAGGCGAGCGTCGTCTGGCAATTCAGCGTGACGGCCGGCTTGACGTCGATATTGCCCGACAGGCCGGAGAGTTTTACCGGATAGGGCACCCTGCAGCTCGGACCTGCATCGATAGAAGGCCGATCATCGAATTCCACGCCGAGACGGCGCAGTTCGGCGCGGCAGCTCACTTCCGACTGCGGCATGACCTCGCGCTGCCAGGGCATGTCGCGCTGGCTCATCGGGCCGTTGTCGATCATCGGATTGTTGGGTCGCAGCATCGCCACCTGCTGCGTGCCGGCGGCCGATCTGCTGCCTGGCGGCGCGATGCTACGCTCATTACCCCACCCCATGTCGCGATTGGCCATGTTACCGTTCGACAGATCGCCCTGGAGGCCGGCGCCCTGACGCTTCGGCGGCACCAGCACGCGGTCGTCGTTCATAGACTGGGGCATCGACTGCGAGATCGGCTGGCGGCGCGGCTGCAGCGCGCGCGGATTGTCGGTGCCGATGCCGTCGACGACGGGCTGGTCGCCGACGCCTTCGGCGATATCGGAATCCTCTTCCTCGGCGAGCCCCGTCACGTCGCTCTCGTCGGGACCGAAACCGAGCTCGGCATCGATGTTGACGCCGTCTTCCGGAATGGTCATCGGCCCGGCATTGCGTGTCGTATTGCGCCTCCCGGCGGAGGCCTGCTGCTGCATCGCCTCGTCGCTGTCGATCATCGGCAGGCGGCCCTGGCGCGCGGCGGGTGCCTGCTGCGACATCGGCGCATTCAAGGGCACAGTCTGCACCTGAGCCGGCGCCCGCAGATAGTGGCCGCCGTCATTGGCGCCAGAATTGGGATAGGCTGAATTCTGGTAGTTGGTATTCGGATAGCCGTTGCCCGCAAGGTTCGGCGTGTTTACGTAGTCGACGGCGCTCGCCTGGGAAACCGGCGCGGGGCTCATCTGATAGGCCTGCTGCGAGACGGGCTCGCGCGGAATGTCTCGCATCGGCTGAATCGCCCCGACCCGGCGATCGTCGATCGGTGCGGGCGGAACGAGATCCCCGGCGGAACAGGCAGCCAGCATTGTCGGGATCATCAGCGAGCCGATCACCCGCCGAGAAAAGGAAGCATACGCCATACCAGTTGCCACTCTTCCGGTGCCGAAATGACACACACTGAGAGTTTAGGCAAAGCCGGTAAATGAACCTTTGAGAAATCAAGGCTCTTTCGTGACCTTTTGCTGCAATCCCAGGTCGCTTCAGGACGCCTGCCGCCCCATGGCCTCCATCTTGGCGAGCCATTTCGCGCCACCGAAATCCTTGGCCGTGACACTGCCCACCAGAACCGCGCGCACCGGCCGGATGCCGACGAAATGCAGGATGCCCACTTTCAGAGCCTTCAGGCTGTGGCTGCCGTAGACGATCCGGTAATACCAGGCGGGCATGCCCATGGTGATCACCACCCGCGCCGACTTGCCGCTCAGAAGCCCGCTGTCGAAGGGTCCGCGCGACGTGTCGTAGGCAAAACCCGGCCGCGCCACCTGTTCCAGGAATGCCTTGACGAGCGCCGGCATCGAACCGAGCCAGAGCGGATAGACGAAGACAAGGTGATCCGCCCGGCCGATCTTCACCTGCGCGTCAACGATCGGCGGGCTCACCGCCCCATGCTCCTGCTCCCGCTGCGAGGTCAGGAATGCCACGCCGATGCGCGCAAGCTCGATGCGCTCGACCGAATGCCCGCCGGCTTCGGCTCCTTTGGCATAGGCGTCCGCCAGCGCGTGACAGAGATGCGGCTCGGCGGCGTCCGGATGTCCCTGGATGATCACGATCCTCGTCATCGGCTTTCTCCGTTGAAGATGACGGAGCGTTAGGGGCAACGGAGTCTCGGGTGTTTGACCCTCATCAATTCGACCGACGTCAAAAGGCCGCCGGGCTTGTCGCTCCGGCGGCCTCAATTGTCAGCGGTGGATCCGTGCCGATCAGGCGGCGCGGGCGCGGGACCCATGGCCGGAGGCCGCTCCGCGGCCGCCGTTTTCGAGCCTGAAGGCCGAAAGAAGGCCCTGCAGGTGCAGGCTCTGTTCGGCGAGCGTCTGGCTCGCCGCCGTGGTTTCCTCGACCATCGCCGCGTTCTGCTGGGTCATCTGGTCCATGTGGTTGACGGAGGAATTGATCTCCTGGAGGCCGGTCGCCTGTTCGCGTGCGGCCGTCGCAATCGTGTCCACATGGGCGTTGACCCGCTCGACCAGCGTGGCGATCTCGACCAGCGCATCGCCGGTGGAGCGCACCAGCGCCACGCCGCCTTCCACCTCGCGGGCGGAATTGCTGATCAGCGTCTTGATCTCCTTGGCGGCATTGGCCGAGCGTTGCGCCAGTTCGCGCACTTCCTGCGCCACGACCGCAAAGCCGCGACCCGCCTCACCGGCCCGCGCCGCCTCGACGCCTGCATTGAGCGCCAGAAGGTTGGTCTGGAAGGCGATCTCGTCGATGACCGAGATGATCTGGTTGATGCGGCTGGAACTCTCCTCGATCCGGCCCATGGCGTCGATCGCATTGCGGACGATCTCGCCCGAACGACCGGCGCTGTCCTTGGTCTCGCTGACCATGGTGCGAGCCTCGACCGCCCGGTCCGATGCGGTGCGGACGGTTGCGGTGATCTCGTCGAGCGCCGCCGCGGTCTCCTCGAGGGCCGCCGCCTGCTGTTCGGTACGCTTGGAGAGATTACCCGTCGCGCCGGAAATGTCGGACGCGCTGTCGCGCACCACGAGGCTCGTCTCGGAGATCGCCGCGATCGCCTGGTGCAGCGAGCCGACCGCCGCGTTGAAGTCGTGGCGGAGTTTCGCATAGTCCTCGCCGATATCGGCAAGCGCCACGGAAAGGTCGCCTTCCGCCAGCGCTTCGAGCGCCCGTCCTAGCTCGCTGATCGCGCGTCCCTGCCGTTCTGCGGCGGCCGTCATCGTCCGCTCGTTGTCGGAGCGCTCGCTGGCGATGGTGCGGGCCTGCTCGGCCTCGCGCGCCTGCAACTGGGCGCGTTCCTCGACCGAGTCGCGCAGCACGGAGAGGGCTCTGGCCATCTCGCCGATCTCGTTGTTCTGTTCGGTGCAGGGCACGGCGACACGCGCCTCGCCCGATGCGATCGACTGCAGCGCCTGCCTGATCTTGCCGATCGGGCCGGTAACCGTCTTGACCACAAAGGTTGCACCGGCGATCAGCACCAGCGCGCCGATACCGAACATCGAGGCGAAGTTGATCGCGTCGCGCCGGAACATGGCGTGCAGGTCGTCGACATAAACGCCGGTACCGACGATCCAGCCCCAGGGCGCGAAACCGGCCACATGCGAATATTTCTCGACCGGCTGCTCGGCGCCGGGCTTCGGCCAATAGTAATCGACGAAGCCCTTGCCTGTCGGGCTTGCCTTGACGGCATTGACGAACTCGACGAACAGGAACTTGCCGTTCGGATCCTTGTCGTTCGACAGGTCCTTGCCGTTCAGCTCAGCCTTGATCGGATGCATGATCATCCGCGGCAACATGTCGTTGAGCCAGAAATAGCCGCTGCCCTCGCCGTAACGCATCACCGAGATGACCGCCTTGGCCTCGGTCTGAGCCTGTTCGCGGGTCATGGCCCCGGAGGCTTCGAGGGCCTGGTATTTCTTGAGCACGGTCAGCGCCACGTCGTTCATCTGGGCAAGGCCCGCCTTGCGCTCCCGTTCCGACGAGGCATAGCTCTGGAACAGGCTGAAGACCATGGCGCCGCCGAGGATGATGAGCGACAGCAGCACGAGACTATAAAGGCGCCAGGAAATGGCGAGACGTTGCATGGGAGCCCCCTTATTCGCAATTCGCCTTAAATACTAACGGGCGATGATTACCAGGTAGTAAAGTCATTTCCGGTCGCGGCATGCGCGAATTAGGCCAGCCTAAACTATTGATGTGGAAACACTTTTCCGTGGAGTTTTCTTCTCCTGCGCTTGCCGCTACTCTCCCGGCTGGAGGAATCGCCCAAAACCCTTCAAACGAGAGATGACAATGACCGAAAATGCCAAACCGACCGGCGAACTGACGCTCCGCACGCTCGCCATGCCGGCGGATGCCAATGCCGCCGGCGATATTTTCGGCGGCTGGGTGATGGCGCAGATGGACTTGGCGAGCGGCATCCGCGCCGCCGAGCGCGCCCGCGGCCGGGTGGTCACCGCGGCGGTCAAGGAAATGGCGTTCGAACTGCCGGTCAAGATCGGCGATACGCTGAACATCTACACGGAGATCACCCGCGTCGGTCGCTCGTCGATCACGCTGACGGTGGAAGCCTGGGCGCAGCGGGCGCGTCACCGGATGATCGAGAAAGTCACGGCCGGAACCTTCATCATGGTCGCCCTCGACGAGGACGGCCGCCCGGTGCCAGTGCCGGCCGAGGAATAGAGCGAGAGACGGATATGGACGCCGCGACCACCGCCGAAACCTTCACGCATATCCGCGTGGTCATGGGCATGGTGGTGAGCCTCAGCCTGGCGCGGCTGCTGAATGGCCTCGCCGGCATCGTCCAGCATCCCGGTGCGGCGCGCATCTACCCCGTCCATCTCGGCTGGGTGGCGTTCATGTTCCTGTTCGTCGTGCATTTCTGGTGGTGGGAATACCGGCTGCACGCCCTGCCGGTGATCGGCTTTGCCGCCTTCCTTTTCCTGATCGTCTTCTGCGCGCTGTTCTTCTTCCTCTGCGCCCTGCTCTTCCCGACCGCGATGCAGGATTATGACGGCTACGAGCACTATTTCCTGTCACGCCGGAAATGGTTCTTCTGTTTCCTGGCGGGGCTGCTCGCCACCGACATCGTCGATACGATCCTCAAGGGCCGGGAATATTTCGCCTCGCTCGGTTGGGAATATCCGGTGCGCACGGCGATCTATGTCGTCCTGAGCCTCATCGCCGCGACGACCGCCAACCGGCGCTATCATGCCGGTTTCGTCATCTTCGCGCTGACCTACCAGCTCTATTGGATCTTTCGCGTCTACGACATCCTGACGTAGCGCTACCCCGCCGGATCACCCCCTCAGATAGACCGAGGACGTATCGAAACTCAGTCCCGGAAACACCTTGGTGGTGAGATTGCCGGGCTCGATGCCGAACTGGCGGTAGAGCATGGCGGCGGCGACCTCGCGCACGTCGCCGGTCGGCATCAGGTCGCGACGGTCGAGCAGTTTGTCTTCGGAAAGACCCGGCCATTTGCCTAGAACCTTGCCGCCCGGAATCGCCCCGCCGGCGAGCACCGCAAGCCCGCCGGTCCCGTGGTCGGTGCCGTTGGTGCCGTTCTCGCGGGCCGTGCGGCCGAATTCGGTCATCGCCAGCACCACGGTCTTCTTCCAGGCGTCTTCGCCGAGCGCATCCTTCAGTGTGACGATCGCGGTCGAGAGGTCGCCGGCCGCCTTCCTGAACTGGCCCTGCTGGCCCACATGGGTGTCCCAGCCGTTGATCGAGAAACTGGCGATCCGATAGTCCTCGCGCAGCATGCCGCCGGCAAGCCGCGCCATGTCGGTTATGCCCGCGCCGCGCCTGCTGTCGGCATAAAGGGAATCAGCCGACATGTCGGTCTTTTTCGCCTCCTCCAGGGCCTTGGCGAAGGCCGGGTCGCCGGCATAGAGGCGGTCGAGAAAGGTGATCTCGTCTTCGGCCAGCGCGAAATTACTCTGCGACGACCAGGAATCCGCCTCGTTCGGACCGCTGAGGATCAGCTCCATCGAGGTATTGATGTCGATCGCCTTGCGGGAATTCGAGCGCGGGATGACCGCGAGCGTGCGGTTCAGCCAGCCGGTGCGCTCGCCCTTGCCGGTGCCGCCGGTCTCCAGCATGTCCTGGCCGTCGAAATGACTGCGCTGGTCGCGATAGGGCGTCGAGACCGCATGTACGAAGGAGAGCTCGCCCGCCTGCCATAGCGGCATCAGGGCGGAGGCCGCCGGATTGAGGCCGAAGAAACCGTCGAGATCGATGAGGCCGGTATCGGGCCTCAAGCCCAGTTTCGGCCTCAGTGCCGCATAGGCAGGGTCGCCGTAGGGCTGGACGAAATCAAGCCCGTCCATGGCGCCGCGCAGGATGATCGTTACGAAGCGGTTGTCGCCGGGCATCGCGGCAAAACTCACCGGCGTCAGGATGGGGGCCGCCGTGCAGCAGGCGCCGGCCAGGAAACCGCGGCGGGACAACAGGAAGCCATTGTCAAAGCTCATCGTCTATCTCCTGTTGAATTCGGGGGATGCCAGCACCATCGTGATGCCATGCACCTTGTTGGGCGCCTGGGCGATGATCCTGCTGGTCTCGGCATGGGCGGCATCGGCGAGTGCGGCTTGCAGGAAGGCGGACGGCTCCACTTTCTGCCCGAAGATGCGCGCGACCGTGCGTGACCACGAAATCCGCTCGCTCAGCTGGCTCGGCGTCAGCCATACGCTCTGTTCGTCCGGGAAACCCGCAGGGCTCGGCGGCTGCCAGATCGGCTGGCCCATGCGCTGCAGGGCGCCAAGCGTCAGCGCATTGGCGCGCCCCGCCTTCTTCTTCGTATCCTGCCTCGCCACCATGCCGGTCATGTCCATGGCCTTCTGCACCGGGCTCTCGTCATCGTCGCCGTCGTCCATGTCGCGCAGCAGGTTGGCGAAATTTTTCTCCGGCAGGTCGAGGGCGCGGAAACCGGAAACCACGAACTCGAACGGCTGCTTGATCTTCTGGCCGGGATCAGACCAGGCACGCGGATGGTCGAGCATGGCGCGGTAGACCTCGGTCAGATTGCCATGGCTCTTCGTCCATGCGGCGACCATCGCGCCGACCATGTCTTCGGGCGCAATGTCGGCGATGAAATGCCGGACGAGCTTGCCGCAGATGTGCTGCGCGGTCTTCGGGTTGGCGGCGAGATCTTCGAGCATCAGGACGTGGTCCTGACTGTCGCCCTCGTCGTCCTGATAGGTCCGGCCGAGCAGGCTGATAGGCCCCGCCTCGGCGAACCGCGGCTGATAGACGACCTGCATAGCGCGATTATCGACGGAAAGTCCCGTCAGGATCAGCGCTGCGGCCCGCACATCGTCCTGGGTATAGCCGCTGCCGGCGCCCAGCGTATGGAGTTCGAGCAGCTCGCGGCCGAGGTTTTCGTTGAGGCCGCGGCCATTCCTGCGCGCCGCAATCGAATCGGGGCCGACACTCTGGTCCTGATCGAGATAGATCAGCATCGCCGGATGCAGGATCGCATCGGACAGCAATTTGGTGAAGGAACCGCCGATATTGGGACGGATCGCCTGCGCCTCGTAAAGCGGCACGATCATCCGCATCGGCAGCGACTTCATCACGCTGGTCGAAAAATGGTCGACCCAGAAACTCGCGAGGCGCTCATAAAATCCCAGCGGCGAATGGATCGCCTGGGCAAGCCGCGCCATGGCATCCTGGCGGTAGATGCGCCGCGCCTCGCTCTGGGTCGCCTTGCGGACGTCTTCGTTCGGATTGCCGGCCCTGCGGGCCTTCGCCTCGGCAGCGAGCAGCGAGATGACGCGGGTTGCAGTGTCTAGTCGGCCGCTCAGACCCTCGCGCGGAAAACGGGGCTTTTCGGAAGCCCCTTCCTCGATCTGCCCCAGCAGCGCCTCGACATCACGGGGCGGCTCTTCGCCGGGACGAAGGCCATAACCGTATCGGATGGCGGCCAGGGTCGAGTTGGGAAGAGCCATTGGGTTACTCCTCGTTGGACCCGCTGAGAGTCCTCAACAAATGTGGTGGAAACCAACAGGAATTGCGACCATTTCGTGATATGGACAATTTGTAATTCAGGGCCGGCCGGAAAGTTCCAGGCCATCGCAAAGCCAGCGATAAATTTGCTGTTTGCTTGCCGGCAACGGCCAATTTCAAGGCATTCGCCCAATATCAATGCGCCCGTGGCAAGCGATTACCTTTTCATTTAGGATAACCCGGCCAAGCTGCAGAAAATCGTCTGATATCAAGACTTTCTTATCGCAGCCATCGGATAGTGCCGGCATTCTTCAGCAACTTCAGCCCCGAGCGGATCGATGGAAGCCGAACTCAGATCTGGTCAGACCGACCCGGCCCTCGCACTGGATGTGAAGCGGGCCCAGGCATCGACCATGCTCGAACGCCTGACCTCGACGCTCGTCACCAATGCCGGCGTCTCGGCCTCGGCGCTGTTCGTCACCACCATCGAACGGGGCCTCACCGTCGCTGCCACGCTCTGGTTCCTGGCGGTCGTCGGCAGCCTGTTGCTGCGCGCCTTCATGGCCTCGATGCTGAAACGCTGGGAAACCGTCGAACATGCGCCGCAATCGGCGCTCGACGCGATGACGGTCGGCGCCCTGCTCAGCGGCCTCGCCTGGGCAGCACTTCCCTTCGCGCTGCCGGGTTTCGAGGCGATCGGCAAGGATGGCGGCCTCTACCTGATGATGCTCGGCATGGCGACCGGCGCCGTGCTGATGGGCGTCGGCTACAGCCCCAACTCGCTTGCCTTCGCCCTGCCGCCGCACGTGTCCGTCATGGTATCGCTGGCCACCAGCGGCGGTCCCGGCGGCTGGCTGCTGGCGCTGAACGTCGTGGCGCTGACGATCATCCTGATCCGCAGCAGCCGCATCAGCGCGGCGACCTTCGTCGGCAACGTGCTCGGCAAGCTGCAGGCGACGGCGCTCGCCGATTCCCTCTCCTCGGCCAACTCGGACATCCTGCGCGCCAACTACCGGCTCGAAGTGCTCGCCAATTGCGATCCGCTGACCGGCCTTGCCAATCGCGCCGCCTTCAATACCGCCCTCAACGCCGGGATTTCCACTGCGCGGGTCAGGGAGGAGCAGCTCGCCCTCCTGATCCTCGATCTCGACCGCTTCAAGACGGTCAACGATACGCTCGGCCACAGCGCCGGCGACGCGCTGCTCGTCGAGGTCAGCGACCGGCTCCGCTCGGCCGTCGGCGGCACGGGCACCATCGCCCGGCTCGGCGGCGACGAGTTCGCGATCATCCTCGGCGGCTCCGATGCCGCTGAAGTCGCCCGGGATCTCGCGGCACGCATCCTGGAGCGCGGCCGCCAGCCGGTGATGCTCGACGGCCAGCCGACCGTGGTCGGCACCTCGATCGGGCTGGCGCTCTTCCCGCTGCATGCGGATACCGCCGAAGACCTGTTCATCAGCGCCGACATGGCGCTCTACAGGGCCAAGGACGGCGGCCGCCGCCAGTGGCGCGAATTCGAGCCCGCCTTCCGCTCCCAGGCCGACCGCCAGAACCAGATCGAGCAGGAACTCGCCGATGCGCTCGATGCTGGCGACCTCGAAGCCTGGTTCCAGCCGCAGGTCGACCTCGCCTCCGAGGAGATCACCGGTTTCGAGGCGCTGGTGCGCTGGCACCATCCCTATCTCGGTCCGATCGCGCCGCCGGAAATCGTCGCCGCCGCCCAGGCCGCCAATCTCGCCGACCGGCTGACCGCGACCATCGCCGAAGCCGCCTGCCGGCTGCTCAACCGCCTGCCCGCGCTCGGCCTGCCGCGGGCGACCGTCGCCATCAACGTCTCGCCGCGCGAATTCGACCTCTATTCGGTCACCGACGTGCTCGACCGCATCACCGCCGCCCACCGCATCGATCCGGCGCTGTTCGAGATCGAGATCACCGAGGAAGCCATTCTCGACACGCTGGTCGCCGGCGAGCAGCTGAAGCGTATCGAGCGTTCCGGCTACAAGCTGGCGGTCGACGACTTTGGCGCCGGCCATTCCTCGCTCGCCTATCTCGTGGCGCTCAAGGTCGACCGCCTGAAGCTCGACCGCCGCTTCATCACCGGCGTGCATCTCAGCCGCCAGAACCAGGAAATCGTCGGAGCGCTCGTCGGCCTCGGCCGGGCGCTGTCGATGGAAGTGGTGGTCGAAGGGGTCGAGAGCGAGGAGGAGGCCCACGCCCTTTCCGCCCTCGGCTGCGAGATCGCCCAGGGCTATTTCTTCGGCCGCCCGATGCCGCCCGAGCGCATCCCCGGCTGGATCGAAAGCCGCCGCATGCTCGCCGAACGCCAGGTGGCCTGACCTCCCCAACTCCTCCCGCGCCCCAAAAATCTGTTTCCCTTTTGTACTCGTTTTGTGACCCGGCCCTCTTCACTTTCGCGACGAGTCTCTCCATATTCGCGGCATGGCCAGATCACCGAAAAAATCGCCCGCCTCGAACCCGGACAATCACGACGGTTTCGAGGAAGCCCCGCAATCGTCGTTCGAGGGCGCGCCTCTGCAAGGCAGCGTCTCCGACTGGGTGAAGCAGCTCGAAGCCGAGGCGGAAGCGTCGGGCGTCGAGACGCAGCGCGAGATCGCCTCCAAGGCGGGCAAGCACCGCAAGAGAATAGAGATCGCGGCGCGTGAGGAGACCATCAAGGCCGCCCAGAAGAGCGCGCCCACCACGGCCAAGAACACCACCGCCTCGAAGACCGCCCGCGGCGTGTCGATCGGCGCCTCCTCGGATCCGAAGACGCGCGCCCGCGCCGGCCTCAACCCGGTCGCCGGCATGGATACGTCGCTGGAGGATGCCGAGAATCTCGCCGCCGGCGCGGTCACCGCAACCGTCGAGGCCCTGTCGGCGCTGATCGAGAGCGGCAACCCGCTGTTCAAGGACGGCAAGCTGTGGACGCCGCACCGCCCCGCCCGGCCGGAAAAGTCCGAGGGCGGCGTCACCATCCGCATGGCGTCCGACTACGAGCCGGCCGGCGACCAGCCGACCGCCATCCGCGACCTCGTGGCGGGCATCAACGACAACGAGCGCTCCCAGGTCCTGCTCGGCGTCACCGGCTCGGGCAAAACCTTCACCATGGCCAAGGTGATCGAGGCGACCCAGCGCCCGGCTGTGATCCTCGCCCCCAACAAGACGCTGGCCGCCCAGCTCTATTCCGAGTTCAAGAACTTCTTCCCGGACAACGCGGTCGAATATTTCGTCTCCTATTACGACTATTACCAGCCGGAAGCCTATGTGCCGCGCTCCGACACGTTCATCGAGAAGGAATCCTCGATCAACGAACAGATCGACCGGATGCGCCACTCCGCCACCCGCTCGCTGCTGGAGCGCGACGACTGCATCATCGTCGCCTCGGTCTCCTGCATCTACGGTATCGGCTCGGTCGAGACCTATACGGCGATGACCTTCCAGATGTCGGTCGGCGACCGATTGGATCAACGTCAATTGTTGGCAGACTTGGTGGCCCAGCAATACAAGCGCCAGGACCTGAATTTCGTGCGCGGCTCGTTCCGGGTCCGCGGCGACACCATTGAAATCTTCCCGGCCCACTTGGAAGATGCCGCCTGGCGCATCTCGATGTTCGGCGACGAGATCGATGCGATCACCGAGTTCGATCCGCTCACCGGCCACAAGGTCGGCGACCTGAAATCGGTAAAAATCTACGCCAATTCGCACTACGTCACCCCGCGCCCGACGCTGAACGGCGCCATCAAGGCGATCAAGGAAGAGCTGAAGCAACGCCTCGCCGAACTCGAAAAGGGCGGCCGACTGCTGGAGGCGCAGCGGCTGGAGCAGCGCACCCGCTACGATATCGAGATGCTGGAGGCGACCGGCTCCTGCGCCGGCATCGAGAACTATTCGCGTTATCTCACCGGCCGCAATCCCGGCGAGCCGCCGCCGACCCTGTTCGAATACATCCCCGACAACGCCCTCCTCTTCATCGACGAAAGCCATGTCTCGGTCAGCCAGATCGGCGGCATGTACCGGGGCGACTTCCGCCGCAAGGCGACGCTCGCCGAATACGGTTTCCGCCTGCCGTCGTGCATGGACAACCGGCCGCTGCGTTTCGAGGAATGGGATGCGATGCGCCCGCTCACCGTCGCCGTCTCGGCCACGCCGGGCGCCTGGGAAATGGAACAGTCCGGCGGCGTGTTCGCCGAACAGGTGATCCGCCCGACCGGCCTGATCGACCCGCCGGTGGAAGTGCGTTCCGCCCGTTCCCAGGTCGACGACGTGCTCGGCGAAATCCGCGAGACCGCCGCCAAGGGGTACCGGACGCTGTGTACGGTGCTCACCAAGCGCATGGCCGAAGATTTGACCGAATACCTGCACGAACAGGGCGTGCGCGTCCGCTACATGCACTCGGACATCGACACGCTGGAGCGCATCGAGATCATCCGCGACCTGCGCCTCGGCGCCTTCGACGTGCTGGTCGGCATCAACCTGCTGCGCGAAGGCCTCGACATTCCCGAATGCGCCTTCGTCGCCATCCTCGACGCCGACAAGGAAGGCTTTTTGCGCTCGGAGACGTCGCTGATCCAGACCATCGGGCGTGCCGCGCGTAACGTCGACGGCAAGGTCATCCTTTATGCCGACAAGATCACCGGCTCGATGCAGCGCGCCATGGACGAAACCGCCCGCCGCCGCGAAAAGCAGATGGAATACAACACCGCCAACGGCATCACGCCGGAATCGGTGAAGGCACGGATCTCCGACATCCTCGACTCGGTCTACGAGCGCGACCACGTCCGCGCCGACATTTCCGGCGTCTCCGGCAAGGGTTTTGCGGATGGCGGCCACCTGGTCGGCAACAACCTGCAGGCCCATCTCAATGCGCTCGAAAAATCGATGCGCGACGCCGCCGCCGACCTCGACTTCGAAAAGGCCGCGCGCCTGCGCGACGAAATCAAACGCCTCAAGGCCGCCGAACTCGCCGTCATGGACGACCCGATCGCCCGCGACGAGGCCCGCGCCTTCGAAGGTGGTGGCGGCAAGGGTGGAAACGGCAAAGGCGGCGCCAAAGCCCGCCGCGAGTCTCCTTCTCCCCAGCGGGGAGAAGGTGCCCGCAGGGCGGATGAGGGGGAAACCCCACCCTCGACCTCCCTCTTCGCCAAACCCGGCCTCGACGACATGGGCCCGGGCACCGACACCGCGACGCCACTCTTCCGTAAGCCGGACCTTTCCGACATGGGTCGCGACATCGCCGAGCCCTCATCCTCGGGTCAAGCCCGAGGATCGCTGTTCCGCAAGAACGACCTCGACGAAATGACCGTCGGCCGCACCGAAAAACCGGTCATGGGCAAGGTTCCGCCGAAACCGTCATCGCCGCCGCCGTCATCCGCGACCTCTCCGTCGTCATCCTCGGGCCCGACCCGAGGATCCACCGACGACCCCCGCCCCCTCGTGCGCGGCAAGGTCGGCGCGGGAAGTTATGAGGATGCTGGGGAGCAGAAGCGGAAGAGCCGGACGAAGGGGAAAACCGGGCGGCCGGGGCGGTAGTGGCAAAGATTACGAAAACATCCTACAGCGGCTAAATTCAGATTTCCAACTGCCGCAGGTGATCGCTGAGCATTTTTTACCAGATAAGCGCCCGCTTGACGCCAAGGTCGCGTAATCTACAAGTAGTGACCGCCGATAAAATGAGATCAAAACCAATGGCCTTTGCAAACTTCGATCCACTTAAAATATCCCATTCCAATTCCTTTGATGAAGTCGCGATTGTTAGACGTCAAAAACGCAATATTCACTCTATCCTACATTCTTATGTGGGTTGGTATGACCCGTTTGCTGAACTGATCCAGAATGCATTGGATTCAGTCGATAAGAAAGCTAAGCAATTAGATGCGGGCTATGAAAAAAAAGTTCGCGTAATTATTGATCTAATAAGTAATTCTCTAACCGTCTCTGATAATGGGACAGGTTTGGACGAAACGACATTTCATCGGTTTCTTGCTCCCAATGAATCTTTCAAGGATCACGACGCGCGCGGCAGCAAGGGGGTCGGAGCGACTTACATTGCCTATGGCTTCAACTATCTCCGGGTAGACACGAAAACCAAAACGTTCATAGCAAGTGGGATTATGGAGGGCGCTCGTAATTGGCTCCATGATGATGCGGCGCCAGAGAATCCGCAGGTAATCCCTACAGATGCCCCTCATATTGATTCAGAGTTCGAGCAATTCGAGACCGGCGTCTCTATTACCATTAAGTTTGATTCAAAAACCAAACCTAACAATCTGTCTTGGCCAAATTTGAGAACCGCCGATGCTTGGTTTGTCGCGCTCTCTATCAAAACCGCTCTGGGTGCGGTTACAGCGTATGCCGATGTCGACTTCACTGTGATTTGCAAAGATAAAGAGGGCGAAACGTCTGTCAAAACAGTGAAATCAATAGGCTACATTCAACCTCATGCTCATTTGGAGAAAACCAGGGAATACGATTTCATTCTTGCCAAAATTAGCGAAAATTTTCAAAAAAAGGGAGCTGGGGCTGGACTTCCTCCTAGTGTGTCAAATCTGGAGGCTGTATTCCTTGACTGGAATTCTCAGAAAATTTTAACGATGCTACCAAAACTAGACTCCGCCGAGCGGGCCCTACTACAACAGCATAATTGTACGATAAAGGCATCGTATATCTACACCGCCGAGATTTGGAAGCGACTCGCCAGCAAGATTGGTTACAAATCAACTGCGAACCTATATGCGCCGGGCATACAATTATCCGCTGACAATATGCCCCAGGGTGAGATTATCCAAGTTCCTCTTCAACGCTACACTGGACGTCAAAACCAAGTTCATTTTTTGATACATTTTGACAATTGCGTCGTCGATCTGGGGCGGAAGGGATTCGACAAAGATTTTGTGGATCTCGCAAAATCTATTTCTGCCCATATTGTACAGGATATTTTTTCCAAGATACGAGATTGCTTAAAGATTGATGACCTCAGAAAAACATCTCTCCTTGAAAAACAAAAAGTAAACGGATGGAAGCAAAATCTGATTGACCACGAGACAAGTCATCCCCTGTTCCTAAAGAATGAGAATTTTTTTAATCCAATTAACGAAATTGCCATTACGGCTGAGCCGTCAAGAGAGCAAGATGTTATTGCTTTATTCAATCAGCTTATTGCAGGTGGTGTAATTCGCGGTATTCGGATTGTTGGCACCAATGAACAAATGACGTACGATGGAGCAATGCGCGTTTGCGTAGGCCCCAAATACGAGGACCATGAGTTTGATTTCGAAACAAATCCACTTGGTATTTCTTCCGCATTTCGAAACGATTACGAAGAAAACAGCCCTAACGGATTTATTTCCAATGACATAATGATTTTGGAGTACAAGTACTCCATTAACGGCCTTATCAATGACCTTCATACTGGCGACAAGAAAGCCAGCGATATTAGTTTGGTAATTGCATGGGAGATGGGTGATACATATGAAAGCCTTTTCCGTGTTCAATCTTTACTTACAGAGGACGGTCGAGGTGAGCGAGATTATCACGGCATCACCCACAAGTTCTTTGATGAGAATGGTAATCACGCGATGGACGCGGTTATTCTAAAGGATTTAGTTAACTATCTTAACAACCCCGAAATGGAGACTACGAAGCAAAATGAACTGTATGGCTAGGAATCCCTCTCTTTGACCGTTGCGACCGATCAGTATTTTTAATGGCAGACTCGGCGATCCTGGCGGGAGAGTTAGAACTCCGCTTGGCAACTTGGCGGTACACAGATTTGGTGGGGATACGCCTAAACATCTCCTCACATCCAACCGGGGACGACTCACCCATGCGCATGCCAGCCATCGTCTTCGCCCTGCTCTTCTCCCTGCTGGCCGCAACCGCCGCCGAGGCGCGCACCTACGCTTCCCCGCAGGCGCTGATCAAATCCCTTTATGCCGACACGATCGACCCGGCCGAGGACGATGCGCCCTCGCCCTATTCCGCCTATTTCTCCGAGGCGCTCAACGAGAGTCTGGCGGCGAATGGCGAGGCGGTGGATTTCGATCCGATCCTCGCCGGGCAGGATGGCGTCGCCAGCAATGTCCGGCTGACCCCGCCGATCATCCTGGGCGACACGGCCGAGCTGGAAGTGTCCTTCCGCAACGGCAAACGCTCGGCGACGCTCTACTACACGCTGGTGCGCGAAAACGGCGGCTGGAAGGTGGACGACATCGCCGACCAGTCCGGCGACGACCCCTGGAGCCTTCGGGAGCTTTTGGGGCAATAGGGGCGGGGTTTTACGCGGGGGGGCACCACCCTCTGTCTTTCTTTTGGGGCAGCATTTCTCCTCCGTCATCCTCGTCCTCGGGTTAAACCCGAGGACGACCCGAGGATCCAGCAGCACCGCGTCGGCGGCGCGGGAGACTCTCCCGGACACGACGCCTGATAGAAGGGGTGTCGCCGTGCGACCGCACGGCGACTGGATCCTCGGGTCAAGCCCGAGGATGACGGTGGAAAACGTCAACCCTGCCCCTAAGCGGGGATGCTCCCAAACACCTCTTCCAACCCTTTCAACGCCTTACCCAAAATCTCCACCCTCTCTCATCCCCGCCCTCCCAACCCGTGCCTACAATCCTCCCGTTCCGTCGCGGATACACCGGCAGGCGTGCCGGCGAGGCGGGACCGGCGCCGGGTGGCAGGAAACGACGTAAGTCCTTCCATTCGGGGTTCGCGGAAAATGGTCTCCCTCCGGCGACACGGGGAGAGACGAAGGCAAACGGACCGAGCCTTCGTCTCTTGAAGCCCGAAACAGCGCGCCGGGCGTGCCTGTGCGGCACACAGGGTGGCAAACCGGATGGTTTCGCCGGGCTTTGACAAGTCCGACCGACCCTCGGGATTAACCCGAGGGAATCGGAGAAACCGGCGGAGACCTGTGGAAGCCCTGCCGATAAGTCCTCGGGTTTAACCCGAGGACGAGGATTCGGACGGGCGCCATGGGTCATACGAACATCGTCCGGCAAGGCCACGGCAGAGGGACCGAAGTCGCGGGCATAAACAGCCGAACGGGGCGCTGAGAGGTGTCACTTATTACTTATCTTACGAGGCAGCTTTCAGCGCCCCGTCCGATCCTCGGGTCTCGCTTTGCTCGCCCGAGGATGACGAAAAGAAAATCTAGGATCGCCAAGGAGTTACCATGCCTTACGAAAAGCCGCCCATCGAAACCTATCTCGCCGCCCGCACCGCGGAAATGCTCGCCCTGCCCCACATGGCCTGCCGCCGGCGTTCATGCCGCCGCCGGAATGCCTGCTACTGGCATTTCAAATCGAACAACGAACCCTGCTGCCTGCAGAACCTGGACGCCGCGCAGCGCCAGGTTTTCGATGCGGTCTACGATGAGGCGCGCGGCGCCCGCGATCACCTCGGCCGAAACGGCCTGATGTTCGCCTCGCGCCGGCCCGGCTGGCGGGCGCTGGAGGATGCCGGCGTCGAGATCGCCCGCGCCGCCGTTTCGAAAACGGATCGCAAACGCTGGAACGCCTATCGGCGCGAGCGGGAAAAGCTGCCGCCGCCGGAGGGCGGGTGATCGTAAATGTCGGGAAATGTGGAAATGGTGCAGGGGGTTGCGTATGCCGCACCGCCCCCAGGCCCTTCGCTTTGGCTCAGGGCGTTCGAGGCTCAAAACGCTCCACTGGAGCGTTTTGCCGGCCGCAGGCCGTCGCCTCCCGCCCGGCCACTCGCTTTGGCTCGCGGCGTTCCTCGCTGCAATCGATTCACTGGATCGATTGCTCGGGCTGCGCCCGACCGCTCGTCACCCCACAAACGCCCGTTCGATGACGAATTCGCCGGGCTTGTTGTTGGAGCCTTCGACGAGACCGGCCTTTTCGAGCAGGTCCTTGGTGTCCTTCAGCATCGCGGTCGAGCCGCAGATCATGCCGCGGTCGACGGCGGGGTCGAGCGCCGGCACGCCGAGATCGGCGAACAGCTTGCCGTTCGCCATCAGGTCGGTGATGCGGCCCTTGTGGGAGAATTCCTCACGGGTCACGGTCGGGTAATGCTTGAGCTTGTCGCCGACCAGTTCCGCCAGAAATTCGTGGTTGCGGATCTCCTCAATGAGGTCGAAACCGTATTTCAGCTCGGCGACGTCGCGGCAGGTATGGGTGAGGATGACCTCGTCGAACTTTTCGTAGGTCTCGGGATCGCGGATCAGGCTGGCGAAGGGCGCGATGCCGGTACCGGTCGAGAACATGTAGAGCCGCTTGCCGGGCGTCAGCGCGTCGAGCACCAGCGTGCCGGTCGGCTTCTTGCGCATCAGCACCGTGTCGCCCGGCTTGATCGCCTGCAGGTGCGAGGTCAGCGGACCGTCCGGCACCTTGATCGAGAAGAATTCCAGTTCCTCGTCCCAGGCGGGGCTGGCGATCGAATAGGCGCGGTAGACCGGCTTGTCGCCGACCATCAGCCCGATCATCGCGAACTCGCCCGAACGGAAGCGGAAACCGGCCGGACGCGTCATACGGAAACGGAACAGGCGGTCGGTATAATGCTCGACGGCGAGCACCGTCTCGGCATACACGCCGTCCGGGATCTTGGCCAGTCCATGGGCCGGAGCCTGGGCCGCTACGAAGTCATCGGTCTTTGCTGGAGCGTTCATGCCTATCGGTCTCTTCGTCTCATCGTTTTTCGCAGAAGCGAAATATACCATATGGCCCCGCATTTGAAGGCATCCGCGTGTCTTTGTCGCGGCGCTTTCGGAAAAATATGTGCGGGAAAGTCACCTTTGTCCGGTCATCCAAACGCCTCAGGCGGTCACCGTGCGGCGCCGCCAGCTGTAACCCTCGCCCTTTTCGGCGTCGCGGGCCGTCGGCTGGTAGTGCTCGGCGATGCCCGGCAGCCGGCCCTCCTCGAGCCGCTTCAGCGCCGTGGCGTTCTTCACCGAAAAGCTGTCTATGCCACAACGCAGCATCAGGGGCACCTGGTCGATCAGCACGTCGCCGACCGCCCGCAGCTCGTTCCTGTAGCCGAGCCGGTCGCGCAGCAGCGAGGCATGGCTGAAGGCGCGGCCGTCGTTGAAGGCCGGGAAATCCACCGCGACGATCTCGATGCGGTAGAGATAGGGTTCGAGCTTGCGCACGTCGTCCGCCGGGCGGATCAGCACGCCGAGGCCGACGTCGTTGCTCTCCTCGGCGCGGGCGATCATCTCGTCGAGCGGCAGCAGCGCCTTCTGGTCCTCGGTCGCCTTCAGCTCCTCGGTCTCGATCACCCAGGGATCGTTCTCGACGAAGCCGGTTTCTCTCCAAAGCCTGGTCATTTACGCGGCCTCCGCCTTGGCGTCGCCATAGAGCGCTTCCTTGAACGGCTGCGGCCCGACGCGGCGATAGGCTTCGAGGAAAGTCTCCGCCTTCGAGGTGCGAAGGCCGAGATAGGTGTCGACGATGGTTTCCACCGCATCGGTCACCTTGTTCGGCTCGAAACCGCGGCCGATGATCTCGCCGATCGAGGTGTTCTCGTCGCCGGAACCGCCGAGCGTGATCTGGTAGAGTTCGGCGCCCTTCTTCTCGACGCCCAGGAGACCGATATGGCCGACATGGTGATGCCCGCAGGCGTTGATGCAGCCGGAAATCTTGATCTTTAGCTCGCCGATCTCCGCCTGGCGCTCGGCCGCGCCGAACCGGGAGGAGATTTCCTGCGCAAGCGGGATCGAACGGGCGTTCGCCAGCGCGCAATAGTCCAGCCCCGGACAGGCAATGATGTCGGTGATCAGCCCGGCATTGGCGGTCGCGAGGTTCTGCGCCACCAGCGCGCGGTAGAGCGGCTCGAGGTCGGCCAGCGCCACATGCGGCAGGATGACGTTCTGCTCGTGGCTGATGCGGATCTCGTCGAAGGCGAATTCTTCCGCCAGATCGGCGATCGCGTCCATCTGCGCGTCGGAGGCGTCGCCCGGAATGCCGCCGATCGGCTTCAGGGAAATGGTCACCATGCCGTAATCGGGGTGCTTATGCGGTTGCACGTTCTGGTCGACCCAGCGGGCGAAGTTTTCGTCGGCCTTCTTCCAGCGGGCAAGCTGCGGCCAGCCTTCGGCGCGATCGAGGAGAGCCGGCGGCGCGAAATAGGCGGAGATCGCCTGGATGTCTTTCTCCGGCAGCTTCAGCTCGGTGCCCTGCAGATGGGAGAATTCCTCCTCCACCTGGCGGGCCAGTTCCTCCGCACCGGTCTCATGCACGAGGATCTTGATGCGCGCCTTGTATTTGTTGTCGCGACGGCCGTGCAGGTTGTACACGCGCATGATCGCGGTCGTATAGGAGAGCAGGTCTTCCTCGGGGAGGAAATCCTTGATCTTCTTGGCGATCATCGGCGTACGCCCCTGCCCGCCGCCGACATAGACTGCAAAGCCGATTTCGCCAGCCTCATTCTTCTTCAGATGCAGGCCGATGTCATGCACCTGGATCGCGGCGCGGTCGCGCTCGGCGCCGGTGACGGCGATCTTGAATTTTCTGGGCAGGAAGGAGAATTCCGGGTGGACCGAAGACCACTGGCGCAGGATTTCGGCATAGGGACGCGGATCGGCGACCTCGTCAGCTGCAGCACCGGCGAAATGGTCGGCGGTGACGTTGCGAATGCAATTGCCCGAGGTCTGCAGCGCATGCATCTCGACGGTCGCGAGATCGGCCAGGATATCCGGCGTGTCGGAGAGTTTCGGCCAGTTGTACTGGATGTTCTGGCGGGTGGTGAAATGGCCGTAACCGCGGTCATACTTGCGGGCGATATGGGCGAGCATCCGCATCTGCTTGCCGTTCAGCGTCCCATAGGGGATCGCGACGCGCAGCATGTAGGCATGCAGCTGGAGATAGACTCCGTTCATCAGGCGCAGCGGCTTGAAAGCATCCTCGGCCAGTTCGCCGGCGAGGCGGCGGCCGACCTGATCGCGGAACTGCTCCACGCGGCTCGAAACAAAAGCGTGGTCGAATTCGTCGTAACGGTACATGACTTCCTCAAACTGCGATGAAGGCCGGGTCGGCGGGGCGATAGCCGGCAGCATATTCCATGGTCGGGCCCTGGGCACGAATACGTTCGCGAAGGCGCAGAGGCCAGAGCTTGCCGTCCTGCTCCTGCACTTCGACGACGGCAACGTCAACGACCCGGTTCTCCGCAAAATCGCGCTTGCCGATCGCCTCCAGCGAAGCCACTGCCTCCGGATGGCGGGCGACGATCGCGTCCTGCAGGTTTTCCACCCAATGGCCGTTCGCGTCGAGCCAGACGGCGATGCCGTCGGACAGGCGGTTGGCGGTCAGAACCTTGTCGGTCATCTTTTACAGTCCCACTTCCTCCCGAACCAGAACCTTCCCGGCGGAAAGCGGTTCGGACTTCTTGAAATTCGCACCGGCGACGGCTTCGCCGATGATTACCATGACCGGGCCGGAAAGATCGTCGCGGGCTTCCAGATCCGGCAATTCGCGCAGCACCCCGTGGAAAAGCCGGCGGTCGGAACGGCTGGCATTCTCGATCACCGCGACCGTGGTTTCCGGCGCAAGGCCGGCGCCCATCAGGCGCTCGGCGACAGAGGCGGCCACAGTGCGCCCCATATAGACGGCGATCGTCGCGCCGGAGATGGCAAGGCTCGCCCAGTCGGGCAGGACATCGCCGGTCAGGTCGTGGCCGGTGGTGAAGATCAGCGACGAGGCGACGCCGCGCAGCGTCAGCGGCAGGTCGAAATCGGCGGCGGCGGCAAAGGCCGAGGTGATGCCGGGCACGATCTCATAGGTGACACCCGCCTCGCGCAGTGCCGCCATTTCCTCGCCAGCGCGGCCATAGACCAGCGGATCGCCGGACTTGAGGCGGACAACCCGCTTGCCCTCGCGGCCGAGCCTGACCAGCAGCTTGTTGATCTCGTCCTGCGACTTCGAATGGCAGTTCTTGCGCTTGCCGACCGACAGGCGCTCGGCGTCGCGGCGGCCCATGTCGACGATCGCCTGCGGCACCAGCGCATCGTAGACGATCGCGTCGGCCTCCATCAGCACGCGCTGGGCCCGCAGCGTCAAAAGGTCCTCGGCGCCCGGGCCGGCGCCGACCAGCCAGACATGGCCTGCGGCGCGACCGGTGGTCGACAGCAGCGCATTGGCCGAGCGGCGGGCGGCGGCGATATCATTGGCATCGACGGCGCTTGCGACATCGGCCGAGAAGAAGCGGCGCCAGAAGATGCGGCGCGATACGCCACGCGGCACCAGTCGTTCGGCAGCATCGCGATATTCGGCAGCAAGGCGCGCCAGAAGCCCAAGCGACGGCGACAGCATCTGGTCGATGCGGGCGCGGATCATCTGGGCGAGAACCGGGCCGGCGCCCTCGGTGCCGATGGCAATCGCCACCGGCGCGCGGTTGACAAGGGCCGGCGTGTAGAAATCGCAGAAATCGGGCTGATCGACCGCATTGGCCGGGATCTTTTTGGCGCGGGCGGCCGTGACGATCGCACGATCCAAGGCGGCATCGCCGGTTGCAGCAAACACCATAACCGCACCCCTGATCTGATCCGAGATCTGATCCGGCGAGAACTCCGAATGAACGGTCTTGATGCCCTGGGCGGTCAGCCAGTCGGCATAGTCCGCATCCGGCGCCGAGACGTAAGCAATGATGTCCGCATCGGTGTTGCGCAACAGCCGAACCTTGGCATAGGCTTCGTCACCATTGCCAAATACAACAACGCTCCGTCCGCTGACGCGGAAGAAGGCCGGAAAGACCGACAGGCGTTGTTGGCTTGGAGACATGCGGTTATCCTGAGGCATATGACAGCAATATCCACAATAAGGCACCGGAATTGAAGGAATGGATATGCGAAGTGGATTGCGAGCCGGTATTTCTGTTTTACGATCAACCGGTTCTTGAGCAAAAGCCACCGCAGACGATATTTCTCCAGTATTTCTGTAGACTAAAGTGTTTTTTGCCCCGATCCGCTCGTTCCACGCCATAAACTGCCTAGACAGCTTAAAACAAAGAGCCCCCATGACAATCGCCGCCCGCCTTCTCGACGTCATCGAAAACGACATCCTTCCCCTCACGGAAAAAGGCGTCGCCACCGGCAACAAGGTTTTTGGCGCGGCTATACTGAGGAAGTCGGACCTGTCGCTGGTGATTTCGGAGACCAATAACGAGCTTGAAAATCCGCTCTGGCATGGCGAAGTGCATACGCTGAAGCGCTTTTACGAAACCACGCGAGATCTTCCCACCAAGGATCTCATTTTCCTGTCGACTCACGAACCCTGCACCATGTGCATGTCGGCAATCACCTGGGCCGGGTTCGACAATTTCTACTATTTTTTCAGCCACGAGGATTCGCGCGACGCCTTCGCCATTCCGCATGACCTGAAGATCCTCAAAGAGGTGTTCGGGCTGGAGCCCGGCGGTTACCGGCGTAACAACGCCTTCTGGCATTCCTACGCCGTTGCCGACCTCGTCGAGAGCGAGGAGGAGCCGCTTCGCACCAAACTCCAGGCGCAGACGACCCGTATCAAGGCGCGCTATGACGGGCTTTCCGGGGTCTACCAGTCGTCCAAGGACAAGAACAGCATTCCGCTCGCCTGACATTCCGACATTGAAGGACCAAGAAGATGGAAGCATCGAAGGATATTTCGCGGCTGATCGAGATCATGGCGGCCTTGCGCACGCCGGTCACCGGCTGCCCCTGGGACCTCGAGCAGAACTTTGCGACCATCAAGCCCTATACGATCGAGGAAGCCTATGAGGTGGGCGATGCGATCGAGCGCAACGACATGGACGACCTCTGCGAGGAGCTGGGCGACCTGCTGCTACAGGTCGTCTTTCATGCTCGCATGGCCGAGGAAGCCGGCGAATTCGCCTTTGGCGACGTGGTGCAGGCGATCACCAAAAAGATGATCCGCCGGCACCCGCATGTGTTTGCCGTTTCGGATGCAGCTACGCCGGATGCGGTGAAGCTGCAATGGGATGACATCAAGACGGAAGAGAAGCGCGAGCGGGCAGAGCGGCGGGCACGACGGGGCATTACCGAGGATTTCAAGGCCGGATACCTGGGAAGCGTCCATCGCGCCCAGCCGGCGCTGACCGAAGCGCTGAAGCTGCAGCAGCGGGCCGCCAAGGTCGGCTTCGACTGGTCGGAGGCCGAGCCCATCCTCGACAAGATCGAGGAAGAGGTCGGCGAATTGCGCGAGGCGCTGCGCGGCGGAGACCACAGCAAGATCTCGGACGAACTCGGCGACCTGATCTTCGCGCTGGTCAATATCGGCCGGCATGTGAAGGCCGATCCGGAAGAGGCGCTGCGCGGCACCAATACAAAATTCAGGCGGCGATTCAATTACATCGAGACGTCGCTTGAAAAGTCGAGTCAGACGCTGGAAGACGCAACCCTGGAGCGCATGGAGGAGCTCTGGCAGGCGGCAAAGGCGATCGAGCGGCAGATCGGCTGAGGCGCCGTCAGTGAGCACTCAGGAGCTGGCCACCTTCTGATCCGGCTATGACGCGACGGTGACGACAATCGTGGACGGCGGCGCTTCTAGGCCGTTCGGCCGGCGGCGGCGACTTTCGCACGGCGGTTTTCAAAGACACTGTTCAGGGCCCTCCGTGAGGGCTTCTCCACCAGGTAGAAGCTCGCCAGTGCGGTCGCCACGGCGGCCAGAAGCAATAAAGGGGTCGGCGCCACCCCTTCGCGGTAGAGCTTGTAGAAGGGCTGCTGCCACAGATAGAGCGAGAAGGACCACAGGCCCGCATAGGTGAGCACCTTTGCGGACAGGATCTTGCGGAAAACCGGCGCCGCGCTGTCGATCGTGGTGATCGAAACCGCGAGCATGATGGTCGACAGGCCGAAGGAGAGGACCTGAAAAGGCGCCATTTTAGCCGCAACCGCAATCAGCAGCGCCAGCGGTGAGACCCACCAGGGAGCCTGACGCTTGCGAAGCAACAGCCACAGGCCGCCGGCGATGAATATGCCCGCGACAGAGACGTCGCTGCGCCAATGGGTATCCAAAACGCTGGCGCCGAGTTCGGTGCGAATGATGCCGTTCAGCATTGCCGCCGCGCCAAGGGCGATGATGAGAGCGCCGACCGGGAACAGTCTGCGGCGGGACAGGAAGGCGACGCCTGCCAGAAGGACATAGGCGTGCTCCTCGACGCACAGCGACCAGAGGTGATCAAGCAACGCCACCGGATGGGTATAGACCATGGCATAGTTGAGCGTGAACGTCAGGGCCAGCAATGCTGCAACAGGCCCATGCGAAATCTCGGTGCCCTGGAAGGCAAGGGTAGTGATGACGACGAATGCGAAGAGAGCCGGATAGATTCGTGAGAAACGCCTGAAGAAGAAGGTCGGCAATTCTGCCCGCTTCACGAACAGGATTTCCGACATCAACCGGCCGGACAGAACAAAGAACAGCTCTACACCGAATGTACTGACCCCCGGCTTGAAATCATCGAGCCAGAAATGGCCGACGATCACGAAAATGACCGCAATCCCTCGCCATCCGTCGAGATAGTCCAGGTGTTTTCCGGTCTCTTCGTGCGGCCGACTCTGTATCATTACGCCACCCTCGTTGCCGGCCGGTGAATGATACTGCGGGAATCGTGGCCGTCCTCGTCGGCTCATGTTGCACCGCAAAAAGCAGGCAACATCATGGCGCGGCGTTCGGGGCCGAAGTCGCGTATGCCGCGCTCCCTTACCGCTCCCAGTCTTCCTTCGTCGCCTTCGGGCCATTGCCGAGCTTGCGCTCGAACTCGGCGGCCTCGGCTTCGGACATGCGGACATCCAGGGTGACGGAACCGTCCTCATTGTCCTCGCGGCCGTCGACGACGGCATTGCTGTAGACCCAGGAGAGGATGGAGAGCTGATCCGCCGGAATGATGATCGAGGTTTCGGTGAGCACGCCGGAGAGGCGCCTGGAGATCTCGTCCATCAGGGCATCGACGCCCTCGCCCGAGATCGCCGAGACCGCCATCACGTTCTCGCGGCCGACGGCGCGTTCGGCAATCGCCTCATGGGCGTCCGGGTCGAGCCGGTCGATCTTGTTCCAGACCTCGATGATGCGCTTGGCGGCTTCCTTCTCGTCGATGCCGAGATCGGACAGGATGCGCATGACGTCGCCGGCCTGGGCGGCATTGTCCGGATCGGACATGTCGCGCACATGCAGGACGAGATCGGCTTCCAGCACCTCTTCCAGCGTGGCGCGGAAGGCGGCGACCAGGTGGGTCGGCAGGTTGGAGATGAAACCGACCGTATCGGAGAGGATGACCGTGCGGCCATGCGGCAGCTTCATGCGGCGCAGCGTCGGGTCGAGCGTGGCGAACAGCATGTCTTCGGCCAGCACGCCGGCACCGGTGATACGGTTGAACAGCGTCGACTTGCCGGCATTGGTATAACCGACCAGCGCCACGATCGGGTGCGGCACCTTGCGGCGCTTGGCGCGGTGAAGCTGGCGGGTGCGCACGACCTGTTCGAGCTCGCGCTCCAGCTTGACGATGCGCTCCTGCAGCAGCCGGCGGTCGGCCTCGATCTGGGTTTCACCCGGGCCGCCCATGAAGCCCGCGCCGCCGCGCTGCCGTTCAAGGTGGGTCCAGCTGCGGACCAGGCGGCCCTTCTGATAATTGAGATGCGCCAGATCGACCTGCAGCGTGCCTTCCTTGGTGGAGGCGCGGCGGCCGAAGATTTCGAGGATCAGGCCCGTCCGGTCGATGACCTTGGCGTTCCATTCCTTTTCGAGATTGCGCTGCTGCACCGGGGTCAGCGGATGGTCGACGATGACGAGGCCGGCATCGTGCTCGTCGAGCAGCGCCTTGATTTCCTCGATCTTGCCGGTGCCCATCAGCGTTCCCGGACGCGGCTGGCTGATCGGTACGATCAGGCCCTGCACGATCTCCAGGTCGATGGCCTTGGCAAGGCCGATCGCCTCTTCGAGGCGGGCCTCGTTGGAGCGCTGCGGTGCGGGTGCCGGGCTCGAGTCGCCCTGCCCGGCCTTCGACCGTCCCTGCTTGAGGACCGGCACGATGACGAGCGCACGCATGTCGTCCCGGCGCTTTTCAGCCTCCGGGACTATGGATTCGTTGGAAGTATCGCGATTTGAAATCTGTTCTGTCCTGTTAGGCCGCGTTCTCTTCGGTTTCGAACATCTGCATGGGCTGGCCCGGCATGATGGTCGAGATCGCGTGCTTATACACGAGCTGAGAATGGCCGTCACGGCGAAGAAGGACGCAGAAGTTGTCGAAAGACGTCACGACGCCTGTCAGTTTGACCCCGTTGATCAGAAAGATCGTCAGGGAAATCTTCTGCTTGCGAACAGTATTGAGAAATAAATCCTGCAGATTCTGAGAACGTTCCGCCATAGCGCCGCTTCTTTCTTTTTTGCCGGCCAAAAGCCGGAATCATGATCAAGCTTGATAAGAGACGGCAGGGAAGCGCCCCGTGCTTCCCTTCCCCCGATGTTTGACTATCAAATCGCCGTCTTTTCCGCAACGTCGAAAAAGGTGTCGCGAATACTTGACGACACGGTGCCCGGATGGCCGTTGGCGACGGGCTTTCCGTCGATTTCGACGATCGGCACGCAGATCCCGGTGGCGGAGGTGAAAAACACCTCGCGGGCGGCCAGCATCTCTTCCGTCCCGAACTCGCGCTCGACGATCTTGAGGCCGAGCTCCTTTGCGACATCGATGAGAGTCGTGCGGGTGATTCCCTTGAGGATGCCGTGCTCGGCCGGGCGGGTGACCAGTTCGCCATCCGGCGTGACGATCCAGACGTTCGAGGAGGCGCCTTCCATGACGATGCCGTTGCGGTCGATGAAGATCGCGTCCTGGGCGCCGGCTTCCTTCGCCTGCTGCTTGGCGAGCACGTTCGGCAGCAGCCCGACCGTCTTGATGTCGACGCGGTCCCAGCGGTTCTCGGGCAGCGTGATGACCTTGATGCCGTTCGCATATTTCCTGGCGGCGACCGATGGGTCGGTGCTCTTGGCGGTGATCGTAATGGTCGGCGGCGTGCCTTCGGCGGGGAAGTAGTGGTCGCGGCGGGCCGCACCCCGGGTGACCTGCATGTAGAAGATGCCGTTGGTGACCCGGTTGCGGCGGAGCACTTCGCGGATGACGAAGGTGAGTGCCGCGCGGCTCATCGGTGCGGCCATCCTCAGTTCGCTCAGCGACCGGTCGAGGCGGTTGAGATGCCGGGTCAGGTCGACGATCATGCCGTGGCGCACTTCGCAGACCTCGTAGACGCCGTCCGCGAACTGGAAACCGCGATCCTCCACATGCACCGCGGCTTCGGAATGGCGAACATATTGTCCGTTCACATAGGCAATTCTCGACATCGGATGTCCCCTGCTTGTCGCAAATACTGCTCAGAAATATTGGATGGAAACGCGGAAAAGCTGCTCCACATGGCGCACGGCTTCGGCGGCCGCAAAAAGCACGACCCGGTCGCGGGCCTTGATCTTGGTGTCGCCGTTCGGGCGGATCACCGCCTCGCCGCGATAGATGGCGCCGATGCGGACGCCCTCCGGCAGGTCGAGTTCGCGGAACGGCCGGCCGACCAGCGGCGAGGTTTCCAGCGCTTCGGCTTCGATGATCTCGGCAGCGCCGTTCTGCACGGCATAGACCGAACGGATGCGGCCCTTGCGGACATGCTGCAGCACGCGTGAGATCGTCACGGCACGCGGGTTGATCTGCGCATCGATGCCGAGCGCGTCGGTGACCTGATGGAAGGAGGTGGAGTTGATCAGCACCAGATTTGACTTGCAGCCGAGCGATTTGGCCATGACCGCGCCGAGGATATTGATCTGGTCGTTGTTGGTCAGCATCACGATCAGGTCGGTATCCTGGATATCGGCCTGGGTCAGGATGTTCTGATCGAGCGCCGAACCGTGCAACACGATGGTATTGCGCAGCCGCTCGGAGACCGCAAGCGCCTTTTCCCGGTCGCTCTCGATGATCTTCAGCCGCGTCCTCGGCTGGTGCTCCTCGATGCTGTGGGCGACGTAATAACCGATATTGCCGCCGCCGGCGATGATGATGCGGCGCGCCTCCTGCTCCTCATGGCCGAACAGGCCGAGCGTGCGGCGGATGTGTTCGCGCTGGCAGATGACATAGGCGAGATCGCCGACTTCGAGCTCATCCGCCGAACGGGCAACGCTCAAGACACCATTCCGGAAGATGCCGACCACGGTTGCCATCAGGTCCGGGAAGAGGTCGGAAAGCTGATGCAGGGGCGTGGCGACGACCGGGCAGTCCTCCATGCATTCGATCGCCACCATGGCGATGTGATCCTCGGCGAAGCGGACGACATCGGTTGCACCGGGAAAGGAGATCCGCCGCAGCACCATCTTGCCGACCTCGATCTCCGGCGAGATCGTCACGTCGATCGACATGTTCTGGCGGCTGAACAGATCGGCATATTCCGGCTTCAGATAGTTCTGGGCGCGGATGCGGGCGATCTTGGTGGGCACGGAAAAGAGCGCCTGCGCGACCTCGCAGGCGACGATATTGACCTCGTCGTAGAGCGTCACCGCGATGATCATGTCGGCGTCTTCGGCACCGGCCTTTTCCAGCACGTCCGGATGGGCGCCATGGCCGACATAGCCCTTGACGTCGAGGGTCTCGGTGATCGCGGCGATCAGGGCCGCCGAGGTATCGATGACGGAGACGTCATTGTCCTCCTGCGAGAGCCGTTCGGCGATGCCGTAGCCCACCTGCCCCGCGCCGCATATGATCACCTTCATAGGCTATACACCGAGCGACTTGAGCTTGCGGTGCAGGGCCGAACGTTCCATGCCGACAAATTCCGCGGTGCGGGAAATATTGCCGCCGAACCGGTTGATCTGGGCGATCAGGTAGTCGCGCTCGAACATTTCGCGGGCTTCGCGCAGCGGCAGCGTCATGATGTGATAGTCGCCCTTGGCGGACACTTTCGGCAGCATGTCGCCGAGATCGGTCGGCAGCATGTCGGCGGAAATCGGCGAATCCGGGCCGTCGGAGCGGGCAAGGATCATCAGCCGCTCGATATTGTTGCGGAGCTGGCGGATATTGCCTGGCCAGTCATGGGCCTGCAGGACGGCCATGGCATCCTCGCCGATCTTGCGGGGCCGAATGCCGGCCTGTTCGGAAATCTGGCGCATGAACATGTCGACGAGGAAAGGAATATCCTCGCGACGTTCGGCGAGCGCCGGCACCTTGACCGGCACGACGGCCAGCCGGTGGTAGAGATCCTCGCGGAAGGAACCGTCGGCGATCAGGCTTTCGAGATTGTAGGCGGTCGACGAGATGATGCGCACGTCGACCTTGACACGCTTGGAGCCGCCGACGCGCTCGAACTGCTGATCCACGAGCACGCGAAGGATCTTGTTCTGCGTCTCGCGCGGCATTTCGCCGACTTCGTCGAGATAGAGGATGCCGCGATGGGCCTCTTCCAGAGCGCCGATCTTGCGCGCTTGGCCGGGCGCACCTTCGGTGCCGAACAGTGCCATCTCCATGCGGTCGGGCGTGATCGTCGCTGCATTCAGCGCCACGAAGGGGCCGGCGACGCGCGAAGAACGCTTGTGGATCATCCGCGCCACCAGTTCCTTGCCGGAACCGGAGGGGCCGAGGATCATCACGCGGCTGTTGGTCGGCGCGACCTTCTCGATGGTCTGGCGGAGTTGCGAGACGGCAACCGACGTGCCGACCAGTTCGGCGGCATCGCCGGTGCGTTTCTTGAGCTCGGTCACCTCACGCTTCAGCTTGGAGTTTTCGAGAGCCCGCTCGGCGATCAGGATCAGCCGGTCGGCCTTGAACGGCTTTTCGATGAAGTCGAAGGCGCCGCGCTTGATGGCGGACACCGCCGTCTCGACATTGCCGTGGCCGGAGATCATCACAACGGGCAAATCGGGATGCCGGCTCTTGACTTCGTCGAGCAGCGCCAGGCCGTCGAGCCTGGAGCCCTGCATCCAGATATCCAGGAAGACCAGCCGCGGCACGCGGTCCGAGATCGCGGCGAGCGCGCTGTCGCTGTCATGCGCCGTGCGGGTTTCATGGCCCTCGTCGGATAGAATACCCGACACGATATCACGGATATCCGCCTCGTCATCCACGACCAGAATATCAGACGCCATAAGCCAATTCCTTGTTATTATTGTCCGTTCCCGGCACCACTACCTGCTCAAGATGCGGCAGCAGCACCCTGATCATGGCGCCCTTGCCATGATCGAAATCGGCGGGAGCATCGTGCAGCTCGAGCTGCCCGCCGTGTTCTTCGATGATCTTCTTGACGATGGCGAGCCCCAGACCCGTGCCCTTGTCGCGCATGGTCATATAGGGCTCGAGGATGCGGTGCCGGTTTTCGCTCGGCAGGCCGCTGCCGTTGTCGATGATGTCGACCACGTAGGTATCGCGCGCCGCATCGTAGACCGAGCGGACCTTGACCTTGCGGCCGTCGCGTTCCTGATCGCTCGGCACCGCCTCGATCGCCTCGACGGCGTTCTTGATGAGATTGCCGAAGGCCTGGCCGAGCATGCGCGCATCGAACATGCCCTTCAGCGGGTCATCGCCGAGCTCGCGGATAAAGTCGACATGGGTGGTGCCCATCTCGCGCAGGAAGATCGCGTCGCGCAGGATATCGCGCAGATCGGCCTCTTCCTTCGCGGGTTTCGGCATGCGGGCAAAGGCGGAAAATTCATCGACCATGCGGCCGATATCGCCGACCTGGCGCACGATCGTATCGGTGCACTGGTCGAAGACGGCGCGGTCGTCCTCGGCGATCTGCTTGCCGTAGCGGCGCTTCAGGCGCTCGGCGGACAGCTGGATCGGGGTGAGCGGGTTCTTGATCTCGTGGGCGATGCGGCGGGCGACGTCGGCCCAGGCGGTCGAACGCTGGGCGATGACGAGATCGGTGATATCGTCGAGCGTCACGACGTAGGAATCGTGGGCGGCCCGCTGTTCCTCGCGGGTGACCTGAACCGACAGCGTCCGCTCCTTGCCGCCGCGCATCAGGTTGACCTGCTTGCGGAACTCACCGCGCGCCCTGCTGCGCGCCTCGGTCAGAACCAGATCGATCTCGGGCGCGACATCCTGCAATTTCTCGCCCATCAGCTTTTCGGCGGGAATGTCGAGGAAATGCTCGGCGGACGGATTGACGATGGTGATGCGGCGGTCTTCTTCGACGCCGATGACGGCAGCCGTGACGCCCGACAGCACCGCCTCGATGAAGCGGCGGCGATCGTCCACCTCGTCCTTGGCCTCGAGGATCTCGTCGCGCTGGCTGCGTATCTCGGAAATCATCTTGTTGAAGGTGCGCGACAGGCTGCCGACGTCGCCATCGGCCGCACGCACCGGCACGACGACATTGAGATTGCCGGTCGCCACGCTGTCGGCGGCGCTGATCAGCAGCCGGATGGGCCGGACGATGCGGTCGGCCACCGCGATCGCCGTCCAGATCGCCGCCAGCAGCACGATCAGCGCAAAACCGAGATAGAGCACGGCGAAGGCGATCTGCAGCGAGGTGCGGCCGGCCTCCATCGCCTGGTATTCGGCGGTGTTCTCCTCCATCAGCCGCATGGCCGAGATGACCTTCGGATCGACGGCGCGGATGGTATACAGATAGGAGCCGGGGATGGCGTCGAGCTTGATGACGGCGCCGACGAGATTGGTGACTCCAGGCGGGATCAGTGTCGGCTGGCCGGCAGCCGCCGTCTTCAGTGCATCGGCCGGGATCGCCGGCAACGGCTTTTCCGTCTTGATGTCGGCCTGGACGATCGCCTGGCCGTCCTCGCGCACCAGGAAGGCGCCGAGCATGCCGCGGCCCCGCGCCTGGCGGGTCATCAGTTCCACGAAACCGGTCCGATCGAGATAGAACATCGGCCGATTGCGCTCGAGGTCATTCGACATCGACACAGTCTGGCCCTGGAGGTAGCTGGCGTTCTCGAGCATGTAGGCGCGGGCGACGTCCTGGGACGACTGCACGATCGACTGGGTACGCAGCGAGAACCAGCGGTCGAGGCCGACATTGAGCGTCAGGCTGGCGAAGATCGCCACCAGGACCGCCGGGGTGATCGCCACGATCGAAAACAGCACGACGATGCGGACATGCAGGCGGGCGGCCGCGCGGCCACGGTTGCGGGCCCTGACCAGCCGGACGATCTCGCGGCCGATCAGATACATCAGGCCGAGGATGAACAGCGAATTGATCGATGCCGAGGCGATCACGACATTGGTGGTGGGAGCAATCGGCGTGAGGCCAAGCAGGATGAAAAGCGTCACCGTGGCGCAGATCAAAGCTCCGCCGGCAAGCAGAAGGCCGGGGAGCGCAAACGACGCGCGCCGATCCTGCACTGACACCGCTGGCTCGTCTTCGGCCACCGGCGCGGTTACGCCTTCAGTCATCGAATCCACTCCGATCCCCAAAACCCTCGCGGGAGATCATTCCAACCCGGTCAGACCGAGCGAAGTGACAGCCACTTCCTGAAAAGGGCCTGTCTACCCCCTCGACGGCCGCCACTCCGTCGAGCATTCACCAAACCCTGCGTGACCTTTAAGCAACGCAATGTGGCGAAAATGCAACGATGAACGGAAGGTGTCAAGCAGCCGAGAGCAAACTATCGCGTCAGGCGCCGCGAGAACTGCGATAGACGGAGACCCCCAGTTCGCGGATCTTCTTGCGGAGGGTGTTGCGGTTCAGGCCGAGGAGATCTGCCGCCTTGATCTGGTTGCCGCGGGTGGCCGTCAGTGCCGCCAGGATCAGCGGATATTCCAGTTCCGTCAGCACCCGATCGTAGAGGCCCGGCGGCGGCAGGTTCTCGCCAAAGCTCGCGAAATAGGTGCGCATGTTCTCTTCCACGGCCTGCGCTATCGTCAGCGAACCGCTGCGGGTGCCCATCTTGTCGATCGGGCTGTCGGGAACATCCGAGCGGAGTTCCGATTCGATAATCTCGCGGCTGATGACCTCCTGCGGATAGAGCGCCATCAGGCGGCGGACGAGGTTTTCCAGCTCGCGCACGTTGCCCGGCCAGGCATAGGCCTTCATCAGGTCCAGCGCCTCGGTGTCGAAACGCTTGCCGTCGAGCCCTTCCTTCTCGGCCATCTGCATGAAGTGGCGGACGAGATCGGGAATGTCCTCGGCGCGGTCGCGCAGCGGCGGCAGGCGCAGCGGCACGACGTTCAGACGGTAATAGAGATCCTCGCGGAAGAGGCCCTGGTTGATCAGGTGCTTCAAATCCTTGTTGGTGGCCGCGACGATGCGCACGTCGGTGCGAATAGGGGTGCGGCCGCCGACGGTCGTGTATTCGCCCTGCTGCAGGACGCGCAGGAGGCGCGTCTGGGCGTCCATCGGCATGTCGCCGATCTCGTCGAGGAAAAGCGTGCCGCCTTCGGCTTGTTCGAAACGGCCGGTGGAGCGGTTCTGGGCGCCGGTAAAGGCGCCCTTCTCGTGACCGAAGAGTTCCGATTCGATCAGGTCGCGCGGGATGGCGGCCATGTTGATCGCCACGAACGGGCCGTTGCGGCGCTTGCCGTAATCATGAAGCGCGCGGGCGACCAGCTCCTTGCCCGTGCCGGACTCACCGGTGATCATCAGCGTCAGGTCGGTCTGCATCAGACGCGCGAGCACGCGGTAGATTTCCTGCATGGCGGCGGAGCGGCCAACAAGTGGCATGCCATCCTGCATGTCGTCGTCGAGGCGGGCGGGCTTGCGCTTCGGTTCGGCGAGCGCCCGGCCGATGATGGCGATCAGCTCGGTCAGGTCGAAGGGTTTTGGAAGGTAGTCGTAGGCGCCTTTCTCAGACGCCTTGATTGCCGTCATGAAGGTGTTCTGGGCGCTCATGACCAGAACCGGCAGCTCGGGCCTGGCCTTCTTGATGCGCGGCAGGAGGTCGAAGGCGTTCTCATCGGGCATGATCACGTCGGTGACGACGAGGTCGCCCTCACCGGCCGAGATCCAGCGCCACAGGGTGGCGGCATTGGAGGTGATGCGCACTTCGTAGCCAGCCCTGGTCAAGGCCTGGTTCAGAACGGTGCGGATGGCCGCGTCGTCGTCGGCGACAAGGATCGTGGCAGTCATTTTACGCTTCCTGTGGAGTTCAAGGCGCGGCCATCGGTGGCCTCTTCCTTGTGCATGGGCATCAGAACACGGAATATCGTCCGGCGCGCCTGGCTGTCGCATTCGACGATACCGCCATGGCCGCCGATGATCTTGGCGACCAGCGCGAGACCGAGGCCCGAGCCGTTCGTCTTGGTGGTGATGAAGGGATCGAAGAGATGCGGCACGAGATCGGTCGGAACGCCCGGGCCGTTGTCGATGACGCAGAATTCGAGCGGCAGGGAAATCTTGTCCCGCGTGCCGGCGACCGAAAGCTTGATGCCGGGGCGATAAGCGGTGGTCAGCATGATTTCGCCGTCCGGCTGGTCGCCGACGGCTTCGGCCGCGTTCTTGATGAGATTGAGAAAGACCTGCACGAGCTGGTCGCGGTTGGCGAACACCGGCGGCAGCGACGGGTCGTACATTTCGGAAATCTTGATGTTGCGGGCAAAACCGGCCTTGGCGACCGCCTTCACATGATCGAGCACCGAATGGATGTTGAGCGGCACGCGGTCGACCGGCCGCTCGTCGGAAAAGACTTCCATGCGATCGACCAGCGAGACGATGCGGTCGGTCTCGTCGCAGATCAGCTGGGTCAGCGCGCGATCGTCATCAGGGACCACGGTTTCCAGAAGCTGGGCGGCGCCGCGGATGCCGGAAAGCGGGTTCTTGATCTCATGCGCCAGCATCGACGCCAGGCCGGTGACCGAACGGGCGGCGGCGCGATGGGTGAGCTGTCGGTCGATCTTGTCCGCCATCGACCGTTCCTGGAAGACGACGACGACCGAACCCGGCTCGCTGACAACAGGCGCGACATAGAGGTCGACCAGCTTGTCCTGGCCGAGACGCGGCGACGACAGGTCGACGCGGTATTCGTTGACCGGCGCTTTGCGCTCTCGCACCTGGTCGATCAGGGCGAGCAGCGGGCTGCCGAACGGAATGAAGGTGGAGATCTTGTTCTTGGCGAGATGGGGAGCGCTGGCGCCGAAGAAGGACTCCGCCTCCCAGTTCGCGAACGCGACCTTGCCGGCCGCATCGACCAGGATCACCGGGTTCTGAACCGAATTGAGGACAGCCATGGCGAGCGCGTTGCCGATCGCGGCATCCTGCGCCTGGGACTTGCTCATGCGGCCTCCTTCTGGGCGGCGACGGATTGCCCGCCGAGCGCTGCAATCATCCGGCGCGAGACATCGGCCGGGTCTTTCGAAATCATGATGGCGGCCTTTTCTTCGACGGGCAGGTCGCCCGCGAAACGGTCGAGATACCAGCCGAGCTGTTTTCGCGCATGGCGAAGGCCGGCCTCGCGGCCGTAGAGTTCCAGCATGGCCTCGTAATGTTCGATGACCAGATCGGCGATCTCAGCCTGCGACGGCGCGGCATGGCCGGCGAGCCAGCCGACATGCCAGGGACGCCCTTGCGCGCCGCGGCCGACCATGACCGCGTCGGCGCCGGAACGGGCCAGGATACCTTGAGCGTCCTCGGGCGATTCGACGTCGCCGTTGGCGATCAGCGGGATGGAGATCGCGTCGCGCACCGCGCGGATCGCATCCCAGTCGGCCCTGCCCTCGTAGAACTGCATGCGGGTGCGGCCGTGGATGGTCACCAGCTGGATGCCGGCCTGTTCGGCACGGCGGGCGATCTCGGGCGCATTGATGGAGTTCTCATCCCAGCCGAGTCGCATCTTCAGTGTCACCGGCACCTTGACCGCATTGACGGTCGCCTCGATCAGCGACAGCGCGTGATCCGGATCGCGCATCAGCGCCGAGCCCGAATAACCGCCCGTCACCTTCTTGGCCGGGCATCCCATGTTGATGTCGATGATGTTGGCGCCGTTATCGGCAGCGATTTTCGCGGCCTGCGCCATCGGCTGCGCCTCGCGGCCGGCCAGCTGCACCATGTGCGGCGAGATGCCGGCGCCCTTCAGCCGCGCCCATGATTCGCCGCGATTCAGAATGAGCTCGCCGCTGGCGACCATTTCCGTCACGACCAGCCCGGCGCCATAACGCCAGGCAAGCTGCCGGAAGGGCAGATCGGTGACACCGGACATCGGCGCCAGGACGACGCGATTGCGAATGGCGACAGGCCCGATCTGAAAAGGCTTGGCAAGATCGTGAAAATTCAAATGATGATCTTTCGGGCACATGAGATAGTTGCACTATTTTTATTCAGGTCTTGAGCATTTGCCAAGAGCGATTCCTGAACTGCGTTATTTTTGAGCGGCATGCTGGAATTCAGGCTTTTGGTCCTATAGTTCTCCGCCTGTCAATCCAAAACGAGTTACGGGTCGGGGACGACAAAGCCATGACAATCGGTTCCAGGACAATCGGTATCGTCATCGTCGCCGCAGGTCGCGGAGAACGGGCGGGCTCTCCGCAGGACGGCCCGAAGCAATACAGGCGGATCGGAACCAAGCCGGTCATCGCCCATACGCTCGAACGGTTTCTGACCTGGCCTCGAAGTGGCCCGATCGTCGTCGTCATCCATCCGGACGACGAAGCCCTGTTCGCGGCGGCGACCGTCGGCGTCAGCGGCGCGGGCGGCGTGATCACCACATTCGGCGGCGAGACCCGGCAGCGCTCGGTCTATGAAGGCCTGCGCGCCCTTTCCGGCACCGAGGCCACCCATGTGATGATCCACGATGCGGCGCGGCCGTTCATCGACCACGGCGTGCTCGACCGGGTGGCACAGGCGATCGATGAGGGACAGGACGGCGTGCTGCCGGCCATTCCCGTCAGCGACACGCTGAAGCGCGGCGGTTCCGACGGGCTGGTGCACGAGACCGTGCCCCGCTCCGGCCTCTATGCCGCCCAGACGCCGCAGAGCTTCCTTCTCTCGGAAATCCGCACCGCTCATGAGAAGGCGGCAGCCCTGCGCCGCGAGGATTTCACGGACGACGCCTCGATCGCCGAATGGGCCGGACTGCCGGTCACACTGGTGGAAGGATCGGTCGACAATATCAAACTCACCGTGAAGCGGGATATCGCCATGGCCGACGAAAAACTCTCGCAGACCCGGTCCTCGACCGCCCTTCCCGATGTCCGGACCGGCAACGGCTACGACGTGCACCAGCTGGAACCCGGCGACGGGGTGACGCTCTGCGGCGTGTTCATTCCCCACGACCAGAGGCTCAGCGGCCATTCGGATGCCGACGTCGCCCTGCATGCGCTGACCGACGCGCTGCTCGCCACCTGCGGTGCCGGCGATATCGGCGACCATTTTCCGCCTTCGGACATGCAATGGCGCGGGGCGCCTTCAAAAACCTTCCTCGACCATGCGGCAAAGATCGTCCGCGAGCATGGCGGCACGATCATGAACGCCGACATTTCGCTGATCGCCGAAGCGCCGAAGATCGCCCCGCACCGCCAGGCGATGCGCGAAAACCTTGCCGACATCCTCGGCATTTCGCTCGACCGCTGCTCGGTGAAGGCGACCACCAACGAGAAAATCGGCTTCATCGGCCGCCGCGAAGGCATTGCCGCGATCGCCACGGCAACCGTGGTTTATCGCGGAGACGCCACGTGAGTCTGTTTCCCGCCGATATCGAAGAACAGGCCAGGCGGATCATCACCGATTTTACCGCGCGCGGACTGATGGTCTCGACCGCGGAATCCTGCACAGGCGGACTGATCGCCGGGGCGCTGACGGAGATTTCGGGGTCGTCGGCCGTCGTTGACCGCGGTTTCGTCACCTATACGAACCAGGCGAAGATGGACATGCTCGGCGTGACCGACGCCACGCTCACGGCCCATGGCGCGGTTTCCAAGGAAACGGCGCTGCAGATGGTGCATGGCGCGCTTTATCGCTCAAAGGCGGCCGTGGCGGTTGCGGTGACCGGCATTGCGGGGCCTGGCGGTGGATCGGCGGACAAGCCGGTCGGGCTTGTGCATCTGTCGGCGAAAAGCCGTGGTGGGAAGCTCCTGCACCGGGAAATGCGCTACGGCGATATCGGCCGCACGGACATCAGGCTCGCGACCGTGCGAACCGCGCTGGAAATGCTGATGGAGGCCGCAGGCTGACCAGAACCTGGCGGCACGCTGAGCGGCAATCCTGGCGTTTCCCCAATCAAGGATTTGGGCAGAGCGAAGCGACATCCGGCCCGAAATCCTCCGGGCTCACCGTCTCACGGTCCCACCATGTCTTGCCGTCTTTCATGAAGATGGTGGCCATCCACTGATCCATCGTTTCGCGCAGTTTCTTCGCCTCCGTCTGAAACTTGGGGCTCGCCCGAACCTCCTCGAAACATTTCACCACCTTTGGGTGAGAGGGGAGCGCGCGCGTAACGTAAAGCATGTGAAAATCCAGGCTGCTCAGCGCCTCGCCGGTTTCGACCACGGCTACCTTTGCCGCATCGGCAGCCGAGAGATCGATATCCAGGGTCTCGATATAAACGCGTTCGCCGGGCTTGCGGCCGGGAATGCTGAACTGGTCGCCATCGACGCCATAGCTGCGGCTGACGATATCGATGTCCTGGAGTTTCGACGAGGCGATACCGGTGGTTGCGAATGCCAACAGAGAGGTTTTCGGATCGGATCTGGGAAATTTTTCGGTCTGCTTGATCTGGGCGATCTTGCCGACCGGCAGCGAGCCTGGCTCGGGATCATAGGTCAGGCGCACATTCAGGAAGATTTCGAACTGCGCGATCCGGCGCGGAAACATTTCCCGATCGACGAAAACACCCATGGCCGGTGCAGCGGCGTCTTCGGAATGGACGACGAACTTGAGCTCCGGCGACAGCCAGTATGCCCCGCTGATCGCCTTGCCGTCCTTGTCCGAGACGATCACATAGATACCGGGCTGGCGAAGCTTCGAAAGATCGGCTGCAGCCGCGGGCATCGCCAGAAGCACAGCCAGAAGCACCGGCCACATCATGCGTGAGAGATGTCCTGCCATGCCAGCCTCCCCCTGCGGTGAGGAGACTATCCGCCAGAGCGAGAAGGTTCGCAAGAGCGGGCGTTATTTCGGCAAGGGGCAGATATCGGCCAGCAGGAAATCGCTGGTCCAGGGAATATTGACGGCATGATTATCTGCCGGACGGTACAGGCCCACAAGCAGGTCAGGTGTAGATCTTGTCGGCCCTTGTTTCGAAGGCTTCGGCGAACATGCGGAAGGCACGGTCGAACATCGAGCCCATCAGGGCGCCGAGAATCATGCTCTTGAATTCGTAGTCGATGAAAAAATGCACGACGCACCCTTCTGGGCCGGCATTCGGCGAACCGTCGGCCGCCGGCTCGAAGCTCCAGCGGTTGTCGAGGTATTTGAACGGCCCCTCGATATATTTGACGTCGATGATCCGCTCGGCGGGATTGAGCAGGACCTGGGTGGTGAAGGTCTCGCGGATCGCCTTGTAGCCGACGGTCATATCGGCCACGAGCAGCGTCTTGCCGTCACGCTCCTTGGCCGAGCGCACGGTCAGCGCCTCGCAAAGCGGCAGGAACTGCGGATATTTTTCGACATCGGCAACGAGCGCGTACATCTTTTCGGCGCTGTGCTTCACGGGACGGCGGATTTCGAACTTTGGCATGATCCCGAGTTAAGCGCCCGCCCCGACAAGATCAAGAAGATCGCGCATTTCGCGACGGGATTTCAACATCAGAACCGGCTTGTCGGCCGCGTGCGCCGCCAACCCGGCAAGCACGCGCGGGCCATAGACCTTCTCCCAGGTCCAGACGAAGCGGAAAAAATCGAAATCGATCTTCTCCGGGCAGCCTGGTGCCATTTCCGGGCGAGTCCCTCCGCGGTTGGTGATCCAACGGCTCCAGATGCCCCAGATGCACAGCCAGCGCGGCATTCGCACCCAGATGACGAGATCGCTGCGCGGCACGCGAATGTCGAAAGTCGAGGTATTGGTGCCGTCCATGATCCAGCGCTCGCCGGCAGTCAGCTCGGCGATCAGCCGGTGCTGTTCCGGCTTTTCGCGCTGCACCCAGCCGGGCAGCCAGAGCACGTCGCGGTCGATCGAAACATAAGCGAGCCCGAAGCGGCGGGCGATCTTCTGCGACAGCGTCGATTTGCCGCCGCCGGAGCAGCCGATGACGAGGATACGATCGGCATTGCGGACCTTGTCGGCCGCTTCTGCAATTCCCACGTAACGGATCGCATTCGGGCCAGATTTCGTGTTCATCATGATCTCCCGTGAATCAGGCTCGCAGCTTCGTGAGCGGCGGTAGCCGACAATGATGACAGGAGGATTTCAATGTCGGACGGACGGCGTTATAGAGGTCTCCGAATGCGATCGTGACATGGATTTGACACTGGCGTCAGATTGACCGGCTTAAGCACCAGCCATTTGTCGATGTCAAATGGCATTCAGATTAATAAGATTTAATGTAGGATTCATCCGGTTGTAATGAACTATTGCCGTATACGAGCGTAGAATGGCATTATTCAACCGATAGCAGACCGGGCGCACTCGAAAGAAGCATCCATGGACGATTTCTCGCAGATGATAAAGCTGCTCGAATCCGCAAAGCAGCTAGCAGACATGAACCAGCTCCCGATGCTGGTCTATCTTATTGAAATGGCGAAGAGCGAAGCGCGCGGTCACCGCTTCACGCTCCGGGAAAGACGGCGCGGCCAGGACAAGCACGAAAAGGTCCAGGCGGCCGAATAACGGCTTTTGAGAGGGCTGCCGCTTATTCGGCGGCAGCCAGGAGCTTCTTTTCGCGCGCAACCCTGAGGCGAGCAAAATCATCGCCGGCGTGGTGCGAAGACCGGGTCAACGGGCTCGAAGACACCATCAGAAAACCCTTGGTATAGGCAACGGTCTCGTAGGACTTGAATTCGTCCGGCGTGACGAAGCTCATGACCGCATGGTGCTTGCGGGTCGGCTGCAGATACTGGCCGATCGTCAGGAAATCGACGTCTGCGGTGCGCAGGTCGTCCATCAGCTGGAGCACTTCGTTGCGCTCCTCGCCGAGCCCCACCATGATGCCCGACTTGGTGAACATGGTCGGATCCAGCTCCTTCACCCGCTGCAGCAGCCGGATGGAGTGGAAATAACGGGCGCCGGGGCGCACCGTCAGATAGTTGCCGGGGACGGTTTCCATATTGTGGTTGAAGACATCCGGCTTGGCGGCGACGACGCGCTCCAGCGCACCGGGCTTCTTCAGGAAGTCGGGCGTCAGGATCTCGATGGTCGTCATCGGCGACGCGGCGCGGATCGCCCAGATCACCTTTTCGAAATGCTCGGCGCCGCCATCGGCCAGGTCGTCGCGGTCGACGGAGGTGATGACGACATGGGAAAGGCCCATCTGCTTGACGGCTTTGGCGACGTTTTCGGGCTCTTCCATGTCGAGCGCGTTCGGCTTGCCGGTCGCGACGTTGCAGAAGGCGCAGGCACGGGTGCAGATCTCGCCCATGATCATGAAGGTGGCGTGCTTCTTGTCCCAGCACTCGCCGATATTGGGGCAGCCCGCTTCCTCGCAGACCGTCACCAGCTTGTTTTCCTTCACGATCGCGCGGGTTTCCTGGTAACCCTTGGAGACCGGCGCGCGGACGCGGATCCACTCCGGCTTGCGCATCACCTCGGTATCGGGACGATGCGCCTTTTCAGGATGACGGACGCGCTTTTCTTCGCTGATATCCGTCCTGTCGAGAATGGTGACCATAAGAACCTGCTTTCAACCGCCCGTATTGCGGCTACCGTCAGCGCCTGACGAGTTTGGCAATGAATAGCAAAATGCAGGAGCCGATGAAACCTGCAACCAGGTAACCCAGCCATCCGTTTGCAACATGGATGTTGAACCTGTTGAAGATGCCATTGGCGAGAACCGCGCCGACGATGCCGATGACAATGTTCATGAAAATGCCGAAGCGGACATCCATCAGCTTGCCGGCGAGCCAACCCGCCAGGCCGCCGATGATGATTGCCGCAATCCAACCTACACCCATGAGAACCCCCGTTGAAACCAAGTTTGAAAGATATGGGCGACCACTCGCCCGTTCGCAATATTGGTGGATAGGCCGGCCCCACCTAAATCGTCATCCTCGGGCTTGACCCGAGGATCCAGGCCAAGTCCTGCGAGGGAAGAGTGGATCCTCGGGTCAAGCCCGAGGATGACGGCGGATGTGGCACCTCCCCACCCATCCCAAACGCAGGCAGCGAGCAATGCTGTGCCTATTACGCATTCAGCGCCCGGCCATACGCATCCAGCACGCTTTCCTTCATCGTTTCCGAAATGGTCGGATGCGGGAAGATCGTGTGCATCAGTTCCTCTTCCGTCGTCTCCAGGTTCATGGCGACGACAAAGCCCTGGATGAGTTCGGTGACTTCGGCACCGACCATGTGGGCGCCGATGAGTTCGCCGGTCTTCTTGTCGAAGATGGTCTTGACGAGACCCTGGTCTTCGCCGAGCGCGATCGCCTTGCCGTTCGCCACGAACGGGAAGCGGCCGACGCGGATATCGCGGCCCTCGGCCTTGGCCCTGGCTTCGGTAAGGCCGACGGAGGCGACCTGCGGGTTGCAATAGGTGCAGCCGGGGATCTTCAGCTTGTCCATCGGATGGACGTTGGGCAGGCCGGCGATCTTTTCGACGCAGATGACCGCCTCGTGCTCGGCCTTGTGGGCGAGCAGCGGCGGGCCGGCGACGTCGCCGATCGCATAGAGGCCGGGCACATTGGTCTTGCCGTAGCCGTCAATGACGATGAAGCCGCGGTCCGTCTTTACGCCGAGTGTCTCAAGGCCGATGCCTTCGACATTGGCCTGCACGCCGACGGCGGAAATCATCCGGTCGGCGGTGATCTCCTGCGTCTTGCCGTCCTTGAGTTCGATCGTCGCGGTGACCGAGTTGGCACCCTTCACGACCTTGGCGACCTTGGCTTCGAGCAGGATCTTCATGCCCTGGCGCTCGAACTGCTTCTTGGCAAGCGCGGAGATTTCCGCATCCTCGACCGGCATCACCTGGCTCATGATCTCGACGACGGTGACCTCGACGCCCATGGTGCGGTAGAAACTCGCGAACTCGATGCCGATGGCGCCCGAGCCCATGACCAGCAGGGATTTCGGCATTTCCTCCGGCTTCATCGCCTCGAAATAGGTCCAGATCAGCTTGCCGTCCGGCTCGATGCCCGGAAGCGCGCGCGGACGGGCGCCCGTCGCGATGATGATGTGGTTGGCGGTATAGGTGCCCTCGCCGAGCGTGTTCTTCGGGATCGGGCCGATCGGCTCCATCGGCTTCTTGGTGGTTTTCGAGACAACGATCTCGCCGGGCTTGGTGAGTTTCGCCTCGCCCCAGATGATGTCGACCTTGTTCTTCTTGAACAGGAAACCGACGCCGTTGTTCATGCGGTGGGCGATGCCGCGCGAGCGGTCGACGATCGCCTTGACGTCCGGCTTGATCGTGCCTTCCAGCGTCAGGCCGTAGTCCTTGGCGTGGGTCGCGGTGTGCATGACGTCTGCCGTGCGCAGCAGCGCCTTGGTCGGGATGCAGCCCCAGTTGGAGCAGATGCCGGCGAGGTGCTCGCGCTCGACGACGGCGACCTTCAGCCCGAGCTGGGATGCCCGGATGGCGGCGATATAACCGCCCGGACCGGAACCGATAACGATGACGTCGTAAGCATTGGCCATAGGCGCTTCACTCCTTGTTTGAACGGGCAAAGCAGCCATGGCTGCCCTGCCCTTTTTGCCTTCGGGAGCGAAGCCTTGAAATCTGTCAGCCGATCTGGTCGGCGACGGGTTCCACCCGCGTCAGCATCCCGTATATCTCGTCCTTCAAGGCCAGCCGCCGCTTGCGCAGCTCCGCCATCCGAACGTCGTCGCATGGCTCCAGTCCTGTTTCCGCCTTGTGGACCGCGTGGTTCACGTCCTCATACGCGCTGCATTCCCGGTGAAAATGCCCGTCCGTTTCGCGCAAATGGCGCATCTGGACGACAAACTCCGGAAACTCTTCCGCGAGATGGTGGGGTGTGCTCGACATCTTCAATCTCCATGCTGATGACATGGAGAGGTAGAGCCTACCCCATCCCGCTATTCCTTGACCCTCGTCAACCGCCTCACACCATCATAGTCCCAGCATCATTCGGACGATCGGCTCAAGGCCACGCCCGACGGCACGGGTATTGTCCGCATCGAGATGCACGCCGTCGATAGGCGTCGTTTTCGCCACCGATCCCGCATCGAAGAAACCGCAGCCGAGTTCGTCGGCGAGATCGCGATAGAGCGAGGCGAGCATCGAGGACTGCTCGATGCCGCCCCGAAACAGCGCTCCCGTCATCGGGTTTGCGGTTTCGCAGAGCGTCGGCGGCGACACGATGAGGATTTCCGGCGTCTCGCATTCCCGGCCCCAGTCGTGGAAGCGCACGAGGCTGACCAGCTTCTTCACGCCCTGCCGCGCGCCCATGGCCGTGCCGTGGATGATGGGCTTCAGGTCGTTGGTGCCGAGCATGATGATCACCAGCTCGAGCGGACCGTGGCTATGAAGGACGGTCGGCAACAGCCGCGCACCGTTACGATCGCAATCGGCAAGCCCGTCGTCATAGGCGGTGGTACGGCCCCCGAGACCCTCGGCTACCACATTGACCGCGGGACCGAGCGCTGCCTGCAGCACGCTCGGCCAGCGATCCTCGAAGGCATGGCGGCCACCGGTCGCGGCATCCGTGCCCCAGGTCAGTGAATCGCCATAGCAGAGAACGGTTTTCATGAACGCACCTCCGACACCCCACCCGTCCGCTCCGCGGACACCCTCCCCGCAAGGGGGAGGGATAGCCCCATATAAGTCGCGTTACACCAGCATCGCCATCGGGTTTTCAATGTAGCGCTTGAAGGCGGACGCGAGTTCCGCACCGAGCGCTCCATCGATGACGCGGTGGTCGAAGGCGAAGGTTGCGGTCATCACCGTGCCCACCTCGATCTTGCCGCTCCTGACGACCGGCTTCTCGACGCCGGCGCCGATCGAGACGATCGAGGCCTGCGGCAGGTTGACGATCGAGGTGAAGTTGGAGACGCCGAACATGCCGAGGTTCGACACGGAGGTCGTGCCGCCCTGGTATTCCTCCGGCTTCAGCTTCTTGTCGCGGGCACGCTTGGCGAGATCCTTCACCTCGTTGGAGATGACGGAGAGCGTCTTGGTTTCGGCCTTGCGGACGATCGGGGTGATCAGGCCGTCCGGGATCGATACAGCGACGCCGACGTCCGCATGCTTGTGCAGCACGCGGGCCGTCGAGGTCCAGGAGGCGTTCGCCATCGGGACATCGCGGAGAGCCAGCGCCATCGCCTTGATGATGAAGTCGTTGACCGACAGCTTGAAGGCGGGCACTTCGCCCTTTTCCGTCTTCTTCACCGGAGCAGACGCATTGATCTCGCCGCGCAGCTTGAGCAGCGCGTCGATCTCGCAATCCATCGAGACGAAGTAGGACGGAACCGTCTGGCTCGACTCGGTGAGACGCGAGGCGATCGTCTTGCGCATGCCGTCATGCGGCAGCAGTTCGTAGGAGCCCTCGGGGAAGAGTTTCAGGACGGTATCGTCCGACGGACCCTTGGCAACGGCCGGAGCTGCTGCTGCAGCGGCCTGCGGAGCGGCAGCCGGAGCAGCCTTGGCACCACCGGATGCGACAGCCTTTTCTATATCGGCCTTGACGACGCGGCCATGCGGGCCGGAGCCGGAAACGGCGGACAGATCGAGGCCGGCTTCCTTCGCGAGGCGACGGGCGAGCGGAGACGAGAACGTCTTTGCGCCGCCCGACGATGCCGGGGCGGCAGCCGGAGCTGCCGCCGCAGGAGCCGGAGCCGGTTCGGAAGCCTTCTGAGCAGTTGCGGCTTCCGCCTTCGGCGCGGGTGCAGCCTCGGCCTTTGGGGCCGGAGCGGCACCGCCGCCCGCAGCAGCGGCCGAGACATCCTCGCCATCGGCGGCGAGGATGGCGATCAGGGCGTTGACCTTGACGGCTTCCGTGCCGGCCGGCACGACGAGCTTGGCGACGGTGCCCTCATCGACGGCTTCCACTTCCATGGTCGCCTTGTCGGTCTCGATCTCGGCGATCACGTCGCCGGACTTGACCTTGTCGCCTTCCTTGACCAGCCACTTGGAAAGATTGCCCTCTTCCATGGTCGGAGACAGGGCAGGCATGGTGATGTTGATCGGCATCGAAACATCCTCCCCTTATTTGTAGCAGACGGTTTTCACCGCCTGGACGACTTCGCCGACATTCGGCAGCGCCAGCTTTTCAAGGTTGGCCGCATAAGGCATGGGCACGTCCTTGCCGGCGATCGTCAGGATCGGCGCATCGAGATAATCGAAGGCCTGCTGCATGACGCGGGTGGCGATTTCGGTGCCGACCGAGTTCTGCGGATACCCTTCCTCGACGGTGACGAGGCGGCCGGTCTTCTTGACCGACTCGATGACGGTCGGAAGGTCCATCGGACGCAGCGTGCGAAGATCGATCAGCTCGACATCGATGCCTTCCTTTTCCAGCTCGGCAACCGCCTTCACGGCATAGGTCATGCCGATGCCGAAGGAGACGACGGTGACGTCCTTGCCCTTTTTGTGGATGCGCGCCTTGCCGATCGGCAGGACGAAATCATCGAGCTTCGGAACCTCGAAGGACTGGCCGTAGAGGATTTCGTTTTCGAGGAAGACGACCGGGTTCGGATCGCGGATGGCGGCCTTCAGTAGGCCCTTGGCGTCGGCCGCCGTGTACGGCATGACGACCTTGAGGCCGGGGATCTGGCTGTACCAGGAGGCATAATCCTGGCTGTGCTGGGCACCGACGCGGGCGGCGGCACCGTTCGGGCCGCGGAACACGATCGGGGCACCCATCTGGCCGCCGGACATGTAGAGCGTCTTGGCGGCCGAGTTGATGATCTGGTCGATCGCCTGCATGGCGAAGTTGAAGGTCATGAACTCGACGATCGGCTTCAGGCCCGCCATGGCGGCACCGACGCCGACGCCGGCAAAGCCGTGTTCGGTGATCGGGGTATCGACCACGCGGCGGGGGCCGAATTCCTGCAGCAGCCCTTGCGTGATCTTGTAGGCGCCCTGGTATTCGGCGACTTCCTCGCCCATGACGAAGACGTCCTCATCACGGCGCATTTCCTCGGCCATGGCGTCACGGAGCGCTTCGCGAACCGTGGTCATGACCATTTCGGTACCGGCCGGGATATCCGGGTCGGCAGCGGTCTCGACCTTCGGCTGGGCCGGGACGGGAGCAGCCGAAGCGGCGGCGGCCGGCTTTTCTTCCGGCGCAGCCTGAGCTTCAGCCTTCGGAGCCTCCTTGGCAGGCGCCGACGAACCGATTGCATCGGCACTTTCGCCATCGGCGAGGAGCACGGCGATCTTGGTGTTGACCTTGACGTTTTCAGTGCCGGCTTCCACCAGCAGCTTACCGATCACGCCTTCATCGACGGCTTCCACTTCCATGGTCGCCTTGTCGGTTTCGATTTCGGCGATCACGTCGCCGGAGGTGACCTTGTCACCCTCTTTTTTCAGCCACTTGCTGAGCGTGCCTTCCTCCATGGTCGGAGAAAGGGCGGGCATCAGGATATCGATTGGCATTGGGTTCCCTCCCCGCGATCAGAGCAGAATGTCGGTGTAGAGCTCGGACGCATCCGGCTCCGGATCGGCCTGGGCGAAATCGGCGCTATCCGAAACGACGTCGCGGATATCCTTGTCGATCGCCTTCAGCTCGTCCTCGGTGGCCCAGCCTTTTTCGAGAAGGCGCAGGCGCACCTGCTCGATCGGGTCGTGCTCGGAGCGCATCTTCTGCACTTCGTCCTTGGAGCGATATTTCGCCGGGTCGGACATGGAGTGGCCGCGATAACGGTAGGTCAGCATTTCGAGAATGATCGGGCCCTTGCCGGAGCGGCAATGCTCGAGCGCCTCGTCGCCGGCGGCCTTGACGGCGCGAACGTCCATGCCATCGACCTGAATGCCGGGGATGCCGAAGCCGGAACCACGCAGCGAGTAGTTCGACTGCGCCGTTGCACGGGCCGTCGAGGTGCCCATCGCATAACGGTTGTTCTCGACGATATAGACGATCGGCAGCTTCCAGAGGGCTGCCATGTTGAAGCTCTCGTAGACCTGACCCTGGTTGGCCGCGCCGTCGCCGAAATAGGCGACCGAGACGCTGTCATTGTTGCGGTAGCGATTGGCGAAGGCGAGACCTGTGCCGAGCGAGACCTGGGCGCCGACGATGCCGTGGCCGCCGTAGAAATGCTTCTCCTTGGAGAACATGTGCATCGAGCCGCCCTTCCCTCGGGAATAGCCGCCCTTGCGTCCCGTCAGCTCCGCCATGACGCCACGCGCGCTCATGCCGGTTGCCAGCATGTGGCCATGATCGCGATAGGCGGTGATAACTTGGTCACCTTCCTGCTGCGCCATCTGCATGCCAACGACGACGGCTTCCTGGCCGATATAGAGGTGACAGAAACCACCGATGAAGCCCATGCCGTAAAGCTGGCCGGCCTTTTCCTCGAAACGGCGGATGAGCAGCATTTCACGATAGGCGTGAAGATCCTGGTCCTTGCCGAAATCCGGGGTGTTCCTGCCCGTAAACTCCTTGGCAGAGGATTTCGAGGCTGATTTGATTGCAGACTTTGCCGCTGGTTTGCGGCCGGATACAGACGCGGTTTTGGTCGGCGCCATTCATCCCTCCCTTTGAGTTCTGCGTTGAAAGCGAGATTACGCCCTGACGTGGATCGCCAGATTCCCACTCTGGTTTCGGAGCGTACCATAGGCAAGAAAAGCTGCCCCAGCAATGCCATAAACGCATGGCTCACATTCCGTGTAACACGATGAAAAGGTTACAGAAATGTGAAATTAACTGGATTTCGGTTAATTTAGAAGTAGTTGTTGAAGATGACGATTTCGTCGCCGCGCGAAACATTCAGCTGATAACGGGCGATCTCGTCGAGCATATCCTTGTCAAGCGAACCATCGCTCATCAGCTGAACCTGCCGCTCCAGCGTTTCGCGCCGAGCGGTCAGCTTGGCGAGCTCGCCTGCACGCGCCTGCCGCTGACGTTCGAATTCCTCCGTGGCGATCAGGCCGAGATCACCGTGGATGGAATGATAGCCGAAGTAGGAAAGAAACGCGACTGTGATGGCGGGAAGGACAAAACGGCCGAATTTTCTTTTCTTATGATGCTTTGTCCACATGCCGCTCTAACGCCTTGCCACGCTTACGGGATCTCAAATCGGATCCGAAACAGAGCTTCAAATTCGCAGAACTTGCTTAAGCAATCGTTGACCAGAATGGAGTCCGAAAAAAGCCCGCGTCTTCCGGCGCGGGCTTTGGAATTATGGTGCAATGATTTTGCCGGCCCTTCGCTTGGGCTCAGGGCGTACGTCCTTCGAAACGATTCACCGGATCGTTTCGTTGGCTTCGCCAAACAGTCCTTAACCCTTCAGGATGCCGCGGCCGGCATAGACCGCCTGCGGACCCAGCATTTCCTCGATGCGGATGAGCTGGTTGTACTTGGCGAGCCGGTCGGAACGCGACAGCGAACCGGTCTTGATCTGTCCGCAATTGGTGGCGACGGCGAGATCGGCGATGGTGGAGTCCTCGGTTTCGCCCGAGCGGTGGGACATGACTGCCGTATAGCTCGCCTTGTGGGCGGTCTCAACGGCATCGAGCGTTTCCGACAGCGAGCCGATCTGGTTGACCTTGACGAGGATGGAGTTGGCAACGCCCATTTTGATGCCGTCGCGCAGACGGGACGAGTTGGTGACGAACAGGTCGTCGCCGACGAGCTGGCACTTGGCGCCGATCTTGTCGGTCAGGTACTTCCAGCCGGCCCAATCGTCTTCGGCCATGCCGTCTTCGATCGAGATGATCGGGTACCTGGCTGCAAGTTCGGCGAGGTAATCGGCCATGGCTTCCGGCTCGAGCGTGCGGCCCTCGCCTTCCATCTCGTACTTGCCGTTCTTGAAGAATTCGGTCGAGGCGCAGTCGAGCGCCAGGCATACGTCGTCGCCCGGTGTGTAACCGGCCTTCTCGACCGACTTCATGATGAAGTCGAGGGCTTCGGGCGCGCTCTTCAGGCCCGGTGCGAAACCGCCTTCGTCGCCGACATTGGTGTTGTGGCCCTGGGCTGCCAGTTCCTTCTTGAGAACGTGGAAGATTTCCGAGCCCATGCGCACGGCGTCCTTCAGCGTGTCGGCGCCGACCGGCATGATCATGAATTCCTGGAAGTCGATCGGATTGTCGGCATGGGCGCCACCGTTGATGATGTTCATCATCGGAACCGGCAGGACATGGGCGTTCGGGCCGCCGACATAACGGTAGAGCGGCAGGCCGGAGGTTTCGGCAGCCGCCTTGGCGACGGCGAGCGAGACGCCGAGGATGGCATTGGCGCCGAGGCGCGACTTGTTCGGCGTACCGTCGAGCGCGATCATCGTCTTGTCGATATGGATCTGGCTCTCGGCATCAAAGCCGCCGATCGCATCGAAGATCTCGGTGTTGACGGCTTCGACCGCCTTTTCGACACCCTTGCCGAGATAGCGCTTGCCGCCGTCACGCAGTTCGACGGCTTCATGGGCACCGGTGGAGGCGCCCGACGGAACGGCCGCGCGGCCCATGGACCCGTCTTCCAGATAGACATCCACCTCGACGGTCGGATTGCCGCGGCTGTCGAGGATTTCGCGGGCGATGATATCGGTGATGGCGGTCAAGGGTCTCTCCCTGGGTTTGGACGTCACGAGGTCACTGAAAATGTCTCATAATCAATGACACGAAAATTACAATCGAAGCAGTTTGCGTGCTTTTGTGGGCGCGCTCAGGCCGTCTTTGCGACGGCATCGAGGGCGAGCAGCTTTTCGAGCAGCCGCGGCATGTCCTTCAGATGCACCATGTTCGGACCATCGGACGGAGCGTTGTCCGGATCCTCATGCGTTTCAATGAACAGGCCAGCAATGCCGACGGCGACCGCTGCCCGTGCGAGGACCGGCACCATGGTGCGGTCTCCTCCGGTGGAGCCTCCCTGCCCGCCGGGTTGCTGTACGGAATGCGTCGCATCGAAGATCACCGGCGCGCCCATGGACGCCATGATCGGCAAAGACCGCATGTCGGAGACCAGCGTGTTGTAACCAAAGGAGGCGCCACGTTCGCACAGCAGAACGTTCGGATTGCCGCTCTGGGTGATTTTGGCGAGCACGTTCTTCATGTCCCAGGGCGCCAGGAACTGGCCTTTCTTGACGTTGATGACGCGGCCGGTCTTGGCGGCGGCAACCAGAAGATCCGTCTGGCGGGACAGGAAAGCCGGGATCTGCAGGATGTCCACCGTCTTGGCGACGACGGCGCATTGCTCTTCCGTATGGATGTCGGTCAGAACCGGAAAGCCGAATTCCTGCTTGAGGTCGGCGAAGATTGCCATGGACTCTTCGAGCCCGATGCCGCGCTTGCCGGCAATCGACGTGCGGTTGGCCTTGTCGAAGGAGGACTTGTAGACGAGGCCGAGGCCGAGCTTGCCGCAGAGTTCCTTCAGGGCGCCTGCCATCATGAAGGCATGGTCGCGGCTCTCCATCTGGCACGGGCCGGCGATCAACGACAGTTTTGCGTCCTGCGCGAAAACCACCTTGCCGTCTCCTTCGCCGACGGAGACGCGTGGATTGGCGGTAACTTCCATGAACCTATTCCTCGAAGCCGAACAAAACGCCCTGGCCGGGCGCCGCCGAGACGAGAACTCGGCCCTCCCGGCGGACGAATGCGACGTCATTAGCAGCAAGGATGATCTCTGTCACGGCAAGATCGGCCGTCTTGAAGATGATCGCCCGGCCACGCAAGCCTTCGACGCCCGGCGTCGACGGAAGGGCAAATTCCGCCTCGAGTTCTCGATCCTCCAGTATCCGGATGCGGGCATTGGCGGCGGCAAGCGCGAGCGGTGCCGCCTCCGGCGCCGCCTTCGTCAGCAGCACCTGTTCGACCAGCGGCGTGAAATCGGACGGCGCCGAGGCCGACAGGATGATCTCGCTCAGGCCCGTGACCGTATTGGCATGGCGCTCGAGTTCGTCGCGATCGGCGGGTAGAGGATTGATGCGCTGACAGGAAAACAGGAGGAAATCGGGCGCGCGGTCATCGCCGGCAAAGGCCAGCCGGAAGCTCGCCTGCGTTTCGGAACCATCCGGCAACGTCATGCCACGGGAAAATTCCAGCACGTCGCCTGCCGAGACGCCCCGCATCTTGAAACGCGCATGATCGGCCATCGCGTCGCGGGTCCCGACCACGAGAGCCGAAAATCCCTGCCGATTGTGCGCCTTGCGGAAGGCGAGATCCCGGGCCGTGAAGACGTTGCCGCGCTTTGCCGCAGCACCCGCATGACGCCGGTTGGCGAGCGCCAGCGGCTCGAGGTAGGTGCCATCCGAGAAGAACACGCAAGCATTGGCGGTGCCGAAAGGATGAAAAGCGTCCGGCGCAACTGTAAAACCAAGCTCCGTGAGCCGGGAACGCGCAGCGGTAAGTTCCGCCACCGGCAGCACGAGATGATCGATCGGTCTTGCGTTCACGCGAGGGCCCCCAGAATTGGAATCGCAAAGCTACTTTGGCAGCAGGCTGGCGCCGCGCAAGTGCTGAGGAGTGAGATATCTGGCACGCATCTATGAAGAAAAAATCATCATACTTCACGGAAATTTAGGGACTTGCAGAACACATATGGAACATATAGTGTCCGTTCTGGATTTGTTTCCGACTCTCAGGGTGCCAAAAGATGCTCACGCGCAAACAACAGGAATTGCTTCTGTTCATTCACGAACGAATGAAGGAATCCGGCGTCCCGCCGTCATTCGACGAAATGAAGGATGCTCTGGACCTCGCGTCCAAGTCCGGCATCCACCGCCTGATCACGGCGCTCGAGGAACGCGGCTTCATCCGCCGCCTGCCGAACCGGGCACGCGCGCTCGAGGTCATCAAGCTGCCGGAAGCCTATTCGCCGAGCATGCAGCCGCGTCGCGGTTTCTCGCCGAGCGTCATCGAGGGAAGCCTCGGAAAGCCGCAGCCGGCGGCAGCGCCCCCGAAGCCCGCCGCCAACGACGACTCCTCGAACGCCACGACCGTTCCGGTTATGGGCCGCATCGCCGCCGGTGTGCCGATTTCGGCAATCCAGAACAATACGCATGACATTGCCGTACCGGCCGAGATGCTCGGCTCCGGCGAACATTATGCGCTGGAGGTCAAGGGTGACTCGATGATCGAAGCCGGCATTCTCGACGGCGATACCGTGATCATCCGCAACGGCAATACCGCCAACCCAGGCGATATCGTCGTGGCACTGGTGGACGACGAGGAAGCGACGCTGAAGCGTTTTCGCCGCCGCGGTGCCTCGATCGCCCTCGAAGCGGCCAACCCCGCCTACGAAACCCGCATTTTCGGGCCTGACCGGGTGAAGATCCAGGGCAAGCTCGTCGGCCTCATCCGCCGGTATCATTGATCAGCTGCCGGAGCGGTTCCGGCAGGGACTTGTCGAAACCCCGGCTTCGCCAATCATAGTGGCGGTGCCTGCTCCAGGGACGGTCTTCGCCGGCCATCGCGGCCCGTACCTGCCAACGCCGGACATCGGTCGCACCGTTGAAGGAAATCTCCAGCGCGCCGGTCTTTCTGAGCGTAACGCCATTGATCATCAGCGCGCCGGACCGGCATCGGTCGAGGCGGGCTCGTGGGGCAATGACAAGATATGCGGTGTCGCAGGCGGCACCGGCATAGCGGCTGTCGTCGACGGCAATAACGATGCCCTTGCCCGTGCTTGCCGCGCACCAGGCCCTTGGTTCGCAGGTGAAGCGGCCGGTGGGCACCTGTCTTATCCGGGCCTTCGTCGCTTCGATTTGCTCCGAGGTCAGCTCGCGGCGCTCGTCGGTTTTTGCGCCAGCAGGCTTGCCGTCGGGCGGCTTGTCCCTGAATGGTGATATTTCTGGCTTGGTCGGATCGCTAAGGAGAAGCGCCCTCTTCCATTGATCGTAGATGAAATCGGGCGGGCGGATGCGATTGGTGGCAACCATCTCGCCGCTCACAAGCGCCACCATCGTCCCGTCTTCCGAGACCAGTATATCCGGCGGTGGCGCCGTCCGCTGATGCCAGGAGAGCAGCAGAGCGGTCACCATGAGCGGCAGGCCAATCAGCCTCAACCTCGTTCTCAGCAGCGCCAGCAGCAGGAAGCCTGCCGTCGAGACCGTCAGGAACCAGGGATGCTGACGGCCGATGCCGACATCGCCGCCCCAGGCCGCCACGTGCTTGGCAATGGCGATCACCGCCTCCAGGCCAAGACCCATGAGCTTCATGAAGGGAGCGTCGAGGCCGAAGGGCATCAGCAGCATGCCGACCAGCCCGGCCGGCATGACCACGAAGGAGATGACCGGCATGGCGGCGAGGTTGGCGGCAAGGCCGTAGGTGGCGATGCGGTGGAAATGCTCGACCGAGAACATCGCCGTCGAAATACCGCCGATCAGCGAGGTCACGAAGATTCCGGCCGCGAAATTCCACGACGCCAGGACGGGCGTCACCATGGGGTGACGTAACGGCAGAGGTTCGGGATCCCGGCCTTCGGCCCGGTGTTTCCACAGCGCGTAACCGGCGACCAGGGCGGCGGTGGCGGCAAACGACATCTGGAAGCTGGGTCCTAAGATTTCCGAGGGCGACATGGCGATGATGACGAGCGCAGACAGGGCGACATTGCGCAGGCTGATCGAGGGGCGATCGAAGAGCACCGCGACCAGCATGATCGCCATCATGATGTAAGCCCGTTCGGCTGAAACACCGAAGCCGGAGATCAGGTAATAGGCCGTCGCCATCATCAGGGCGCCGACTGCGGCGAGCTTCTTGACCGGATAGGCCTGCGCGAAACCCGTGAAGACCGAAAGCACGGTGCGCACGCCGACGAAAAAGATGCCGGCGGCGAGCGCCATGTTGAGCCCGGAAATCGCAACGATATGAGCGAGTCCCGACACCCGCAGGGCTTCCGTGGTCTCTTGCGAAATCGCCCGGCGCTCGTCGGTCACGATCGCCGCGGCAAAGGCGCCCGCGTCGCCGGGCACAGTCTCGCGGATACGGGTGGCGATGGCGCTGCGCAGATCGAAAAGCTGGCTTTCGATTTCTGCGCTCCAGCCCCTCGCCGATGGAGCGGCAGCCTGTTTTTTCGGCGCTCCGTAGAAAAACCCGACGGCGCCGATACCATCGAAATAGGAGGAGAAGGCAAAGTCGTTGAGAGCGGGCAGAGCCGGCCCGGATGGTGGCGAGATGCGCACGCGGCCGCTGATCGTATCGCCGGTTTGCGCCGGGTCATGACGGGCTCTTGCCAGCAGCGATACCCGTTGCGGTGGGCGCCCTACTTCCGGATTGGAGGTCCGTTCGATACGAACGATATAGCGCCAGCGGCCTTGGGCATCGACCTCCTTCCGCTCGACCACGCCGGCAAGCTCGGTCGTGACCGGCGAATCGAGAATGACGGTAGACCGCCGCCAGGTCTCGAACTGCGCCAGCATCATTCCGCCAAGGAAGAGCGTAAGGCCAAGCGGCAAGAGATGCGTCGTGCCGGAGCGGTAGCGCGAGACGATCACGACTGTCGTCGAGACGCAAAAAACCAGGAAATACGGCCAGAAGGCCGGGCTCTGCTGCAGCGCGAACCATGAGGCCGCTCCTGCCCCGACGATGACGGGCAGGAAAAGGAAGCCATGCCCATAGGCCGTCTCCTCCTCCAGCATGACCGGGAGGCGGCGGCGCAGCCGATCGAGGCGGCCGGCCGAGCGGCGAAAGGTCCCGCCTTGCGTATGGACCACGGGCCGGCGTTCGATGGCCGGAAAAAGCCTGGACAGATCCCTGAGCTTCGCTGAGTCGGATGCGCCTCCGCTTATGCGGGAGTCCGGCGGCCGAGATATCAGCCTCCCTGCCTCGGCACGCGTCGGAAATGCATCTTCCTCCGGCATGAAACGCTCTGTTCGCCCGACCGCCAAACATGCGGCAATGCAACCTGCGCGTTTCCTCTTCGGCCGTCAACTGGCGGTTAAATATCGGGAATTCCAAGGGGCGAACAAGAGTTGCAACAGGAAGTTGGACATCCAAGCAAAAGCCGCTGCCCAATAATCTTTCGCGCTGCACAAAATGCCGTCACGACAGCTTGGCATCAGCTTTCGGATCATATAGCTAAACGGTGGACGCTTAATTCTTGTGGCGCTTTTAGGGCGCCATGCCGCCAAAAGGTTGGAGGATCAGCATGACGGAAACAAGCGCAAATCTGGTAATCGGTGACAAGAAAGTCGATCTTCCGGTCAAGTCGGGCACTATCGGTCCTGACGTGGTCGATATCGGCGCTCTCTACAAACACACCGGTACCTTCACCTACGACCCCGGCTTCACCTCGACGGCGTCTTGCGAATCCAAGATCACCTATATCGATGGCGACGAGGGCATCCTGCTGCATCGCGGCTATCCGATCGAACAGCTGGCCGAGCATGGGGACTTTCTGGAAACCTGCTATCTGCTGCTCTACGGGGAGCTGCCGACCGCTGCCCAGAAGAAGGACTTCGACTATCGCGTGACCCATCACACGATGGTGCATGAGCAGATGAGCCGTTTCTTCACCGGCTTCCGCCGCGACGCCCATCCGATGGCCGTCATGTGCGGCTGCGTCGGCGCGCTGTCGGCCTTCTATCACGACTCGACGGACATCACCGATCCGCACCAGCGCATGGTCGCTTCGCTGCGCATGATCGCTAAGATGCCGACGCTTGCCGCGATGGCCTACAAGTACCATATCGGCCAGCCCTTCGTTTATCCGCAGAACAACCTGGACTATGCGTCGAACTTCCTGCGCATGTGCTTTGCCGTTCCGTGCGAAGAATACGTGGTCAACCCGGTGCTGTCGCGCGCCATGGACCGCATCTTCATCCTGCATGCCGACCACGAGCAGAACGCTTCGACCTCGACGGTCCGCCTCGCCGGCTCCTCGGGCGCCAACCCGTTCGCCTGCATCGCGGCCGGTATTGCCTGCCTCTGGGGTCCCGCACATGGCGGCGCCAACGAAGCGGCGCTGAACATGCTGACGGAGATCGGTACGGTCGACAAGATCCCGGAATATATCGCCCGCGCCAAGGACAAGAACGATCCGTTCCGTCTGATGGGCTTCGGTCACCGGGTCTACAAGAACTACGATCCGCGCGCCAAGATCATGCAGAAGACCACGCATGAAGTGCTCGGCGAGCTCGGCCACAAGGACGATCCGCTCCTGCAGGTCGCGATGGAACTCGAGCGTATCGCGCTCACCGACGAGTATTTCATCGAGAAGAAGCTCTACCCGAACATCGACTTCTATTCGGGCATCACGCTGAAGGCGATGGGCTTCCCCACCACCATGTTCACCGTGCTCTTCGCTCTCGCCCGCACCGTCGGCTGGATCGCACAGTGGGCCGAAATGATCGAAGATCCGCAGCAGCGCATCGGCCGCCCGCGCCAGCTTTATACCGGCGAAGCGCAGCGTGACTACGTTCCGGTTTCAAAGCGTTAATCGGTAGGCAAGATCAAAAAAACCCGGTCAGAGATGACCGGGTTTTTTATTGTCCAATACCTGGAGCACGACGCCCGCGGCGGCTTCTCCGGGTGGCACAGGCACCTGCAGCCGCTCCCAGGTGAGGTCGAAGCCCTCCAGCATGGCGCGCCTTTGCATCGTATCGGCGGAAAGCCGCTCGGCCCAGCGGCAGAGGCTCGCCGCACGCACTACATCGTTGACGTATTCCGGCACGACCGCGTAATCGGCGATCAGGTTTGGCAGCGCGCCGGACCAAGTCTTGATGCGCTTGGCGAGCATGGTGATCAGCCAGTCGGTCTTATAGGCCGAGACCACCGGAATCCCGGCAAGACCGAGTTCGAGGATCACCGTGCCGGAGGCCGCAAGTGCGGCATCCGCTTCGGCGAATGCCGCCCATTTGCCATCCGTGTTGGCGGTAATCTCGGGCTTAACCTCGAAACCGGCGATGATCTCCCGCACCAGCTTTTCCTGGCGGGAAACCGTGGGCAGCAGGAAGCGGGTCGGTCCGTTGCGGGCAATAAACTCGCGGGCCGCCTCGCCGAAGATCGGCAGCAGCGCCTTGATCTCCGCCGAGCGCGAACCCGGCAGAAGCATGATCGTCTTTTCCTCACCCGGGGCCTTCACCGGGCGCCCGGCCCGGATTTCGCGGACCTTGAGGAGCGACGGATCGGCCGTCAGCCGATGGCCGACGAAGGTGGTTTCCGGCCCGCCGAGCCGATTCATGGCCGCGGGCTCGAAGGGCAGCACGGCCAAAACATGATCGACATAGGGAAGCATCGCCTTGGCGCGATATTCCTTCCACGCCCAGACGCTGGGGCAGACGTAATTGACGATCGGCAGGTCAGGCAGCGCGGCGCGCACCTTCTTGGCAACGCGATGGGTGAAATCGGGGCTGTCGATGATGATCAGCACGTCCGGCCTTGCCGCGACGATGGCGGCCGCCGTCTGGTTGATCCGCCTGATCAGGTTCGGCAGGCGGGCGATCACCTGGGTCAGCCCCATGATCGAGAGTTCTGAGAAGTCGAAGAGCGAGGTGAGGCCCTGCGCCTCCAGCGCATCACCGCCGACGCCGACGAGCTCGACCGCGCCGTCATGAGCCGCCTTCAGGGCCGCGATCAGATCACCACCGAGAAGATCGCCGGATACTTCGCCGGCGATGACGCCGACCTTCAAGGTCCTGACCATCACAATCCTCCCTGCGGCAGGCCGGGATCGATGCCGCAGACAAAAATGCCGGCAGCGTCGGCTGCGGCAATCATCTTCGCTTCTTCCAGCACCAGTGCGCGTCCAGCCTCAACCGCGATGCCGGCGAGACCGGCCTTGATGACATTCTCGACGGTCGATGGGCCGATCGTCGGCAGGTCGGCGCGCATGTCCTGCTGCGGTTTGCAGAGCTTGACGAGCACGCCCTTGCGGCGGGCCGAAATGCGACCTTCGGCGCGCAATGCCGCCACCCGTTCGAGCATGCGGTCAGTGCCCTCGACGCCTTCCAGCGCCACGACACGCCCGCCGACGCAAACGGCACCCTGGCCGATATCGAGTTCGCCGAGGCGTTTGGCGGCCTCGGAAGCCCGGTCGATATCGCGGCGATCATCGTCCGACGGTGCGTTGGCGCCGAGCGGTCCGGTCTTGGCAAGCAGGCCGGGCACGATGTCGTGGGCGCCCAGAACCTCACAGCCCATCGCCTCGATGAGCTTGATGACCATCTGCAGCACCGAATCGTCACCGCCGGACAGCAGCGTCCGCACCACCGAGGGAACTTTCAAGAAGGTGCGGAAGGTCGGATGGATATCGCGCCAATCAGGCCTGCGCGCCACGCCGCCCGACAGGATGACGCGGGTGATGCCCTTCTCGCGAAACAGGCGCTCGATCGCCGAAAGGTCCCCGACGCCGACGGAAATCGCTTCGAAACCTTCAAAACTGTGGTCGGATTCATTTGAAAGCGCGAGGATTAGAGGCGCTTCACCCGCCTCCTTCGCAGCCTTCGCCACATAGAGGGGCAGAAACCCCTTCCCGGCGATGATCGCCAGCCGGCCCTTCGGCGCAAGGCTCGGGAGGCCGGCCATGTAAGATCAGCCCTTGCCGCGGTAGGTCGAGGAAATGGCACGGTCGCTGTCGGCCGCGATGAAATCAAGGATCTCCATCGCTTCCTTGCAATCGGCATAGTCGTCACGGATCGCCGCTGCATTGGCGCGGATATTGCTCTCGCCCTCGAAGATCTGCTTGAAAGCGCGACGGACGGTATGGATGGTCGCCCGTTCGATGCCGGCGCGGGTCATGCCGACCACATTCAGGCCGCCCAGCACGCCCGGATTGCCGTTCAGCATGCCATAGGGGATGACGTCGTAATTGACAGCCGAAAGCCCGCCGATAAAGGCCTGGCGGCCGATGCGGGTGAACTGATGCACGGCGCAACCGCCGCCAAGGATCGCCCGGTCCGCCACGTGGACATGGCCGGCGAGCATGACATTGTTCGACATGATGATGTCGCTACCGAGCTGACAGTCATGCGCGACGTGCGAATTGGCGAGGAACAGGCAGTTGTTGCCGACGACCGTCTTGCCGCCCCCGCCCACCGTGCCGCAGTTCATCGTCACGCCTTCGCGCATGGTGCAATTGTCGCCGACCGTCAGCGTCGAATCTTCGCCTGCCTCATGAAGGCTCTGCGAAACCCCTCCGATCACCGCCATCGGGAAAATCCGGCAGTTGCGGCCGATCTCCGTCCGTCCGGACACAACTGCATGCGACATCAGCTCGACGCCATCCTTCAGCACGACGCGCGGGCCGACATGCGAAAACGCACCGACAACGACATTTTCGCCGATGACGGCGCCGTCCTCGACCAAAGCTAACGGGTGGATGCGCGCGCTGGCTGCAATGCTGCTCATTCTTCGTCCTTGCGCCGGATCATCGCGCCGATATCGGCTTCGGCAACAAGTACGCCGTCCACCTTCGCGTCACAATGGAATTTCCAGATATTGCCGCGCTGTTTCTGCTTGGTGACGTGGAATTCGACCCGATCGCCCGGCACGACCGGCTTGCGGAAGCGGGCATTGTCGATGGTCATGAAGTAGACGAGATTGCCGCCCTCGCCTTCCTTCCTGGCGCAGATGGCGCCGGCGGTCTGCGCCATGCCTTCGACCAGAAGCACGCCCGGCATGATCGGCCGCTCCGGGAAATGCCCGGTGAAATGCGGCTCGTTGGCGGTGACGTTCTTGATGCCGATCGCGGAATTGTCGCCATCGATCTCGACGATCTTGTCGACCAGGAGAAAAGGATAGCGGTGCGGCAGCAGCTTCATGATTTCCTGAATATCGGCCGCGCCGAGCACCGGCTTGGTCTCATCAGTCATTCTTCTTCTCTCCTCTGCGTTTCGCCCGCTCATCCGAACGCATCATGATTTCCGCGATGTCGCGAAGGAAATCCGGCATCGGGCGGGCCGGAATACCGCCATAACGGGCGCCGGCCGGGATATCCGCCACCACGCCGCTCATTGCGGCGATCTGGACGCCGTCCCCAATCGAGATGTGTCCATTAATACCGGATGCACCGCCGATCAAGACACCGTCACCGATCCGCGTCGAACCGGCAATACCGGCACCGCTCGCAATGCCGCAATGACGACCGATGCGCACGTTATGGGCGATCTGAACCTGATTGTCGATCTTGGTGCCTTCGCCGATGACCGTATCGTCCATGGCGCCGCGATCGACCGTCGTGTTGGCGCCGATCTCGACATTGTCCTGGATGATGACCCGACCGATCTGGACAATCTTCAGCATGCCTCTCGGGCCTGGCGCAAAGCCGAAGCCATCCTGGCCGATGCGAACACCATTGTGAATGATCACGCCATTGCCGATGAGAGCTGCAACCACGCTCGCTCCCGCGGCGATCGTGCAATCCCGGCCGATCTTGACGTCAGCGCCGATGACGCTTCCGGCGCCGATGCGCGTGCCGGTACCGATTTCCGCCCGGGCACCGATCACGGCCATGGGCTCAATTTCGACGCCGGGTTCGAGCTTGGCGGTCGGATCGACGAAGGCGGCCGGCGAAATGCCCGGCGCAGACGAGGTGATCGGCGAGGGTCGCATCGCGATCGGATGCAGGATCGCACCCGCCTGCGCAAACGCGGTGTGCGGCGTCTTGGTCAGCAGGATCGGAATATGAGCCGGAACGATCGAGCGGAGTGCCGCATCGCAAATAATCGCGGAAGCCTTGCAGGTTTCCAGCTCGTGGCGGCTTTTCCGGGACAGGATGTAGCAGATCTGCCCATCGACCGCCCGCGCGACAGGCGACACGGAACGGATCAACTGGTCGCCGGCGCTGCCATCAAGCAGTTCTGCCCCAAGAAGGGCGGCCAACTCGCGCAGGCTCACGCCATCATGGGGCGGAAAAAATTCATTGTGGTCCATAAAGCCAAAGCTCCGGAACAGATTTCCGCCCGCCAACGCGAGCGGAAATGATCAGAACTGGTTCGCCATGCTGAACCGGAATTCCTGGGTTTCGTCGAAGTCTTCCTTCATGACGGGATGCGCGTAGTCGAAGCGGATGTTACCGAACGGCGACGCCCACATGATACCCGCACCGACCGAAGCACGCCAGTTCATGCTGGTGCCCTGCGCGGTGCTGGTACCGAGCGGAACATCGTTCCCGTAAAGAGTACCGGCATCGGCGAAGACGGCGGCACGCAGACCGAAGTCTTCCGGAACGGCCGGCATCGGCATCGACATTTCGGCGGAAGCCGTGAAGTAGGTCGTGCCGCCGAGCGCGTCGCCGTGATCGACGGTGCGCGGACCGATACCGTCGTTCTCGAAGCCGCGGATCTGACGACCGCCGATCGTGAACTGATCGAAGACATGCAGGTTGTCGCCGGTCGAAACCACATGGCCGGCGCCGACTGCGATGGAGCCGATCAGGTCAGCTTCGGTCGACAGCAGCTGGAAATAGCGGGCGCGACCGGAAATCTTGTAGAAGTCGGAGTCGCCGCCGAGACCGGCATATTCATGCGTAATCGTCGCATACAGACCTTCGCGCGGCAGCGTCTGGCTGTCGAGCGTGTTGTAGGTCAGCGTCTGCGAAACCGACGACTGGACGAACTTGCCGTTGTCGATCATCGAAATATAGGGCGACGAAAGGTTATCGTCAGCGGTGCCGGGAAGACCGTCACTACCAAATGCCCCGTCGTTTTCGTACTGGATTTCCTTGTAGGTGTAGCGGAACGTGGTTGCCAGATCTTCGGTGATCGGCGCCGTCACGCGCAGGGTGACACCCTGTTCTTCATAATCGTAATAGCTGTTCGAAGAGGTCGAGCTCTTGAAGAGGTCGAAACCAGCCGCCAGACGGTAACCGAGGAAGTAGGGCTCGGTGAACGAAAGGTTGTAGCTGCGCGCTTCGTCGAGACCACCGCCGACTGCGACACGGATGAACTGGCCACGGCCAAGGAAGTTCTTTTCCTCGATCGAGGCTTCGAGAATGAAGCCGTCGCCGCCCGCCGAGTAACCGGCGCCGATACCGAACGAACCGGTCGGCTGGTCTTCGACGTCGACAACGATGACGACGCGGTCAGGCGAGGTGCCCTGCGAGGTCGAGATGTTGACCGAGGTGAAGTAGCCGAGCGCTTCAAGGCGACGCTTGGCGCGCGAGATCATTTCTTGGTTGAAGGCGTCGCCTTCGCTGAAATCGAATTCGCGGCGGATGACGTAGTCACGCGTGCGGGTGTTGCCACGGATCTCGATACGCTCGACATAGGCGCGTTCGCCCTGGTCGACGAGATAGGAAACACCGATCGTGTGACTTTCCATATTGCGGTCGCCGCGCGGCGTGACGCGGGCGAACGGGTAACCGGCCGCAGCGACGCGCTTGGAGATCGCTTCCATCGTCTTCTGGATTTCGCGGGCGTCGTAGACGTTGCCGGCGCGGGTCTGAACCAGGCCTTCGAGGTCCTGGCCACTGATCCCCTGGACCGTGGATTCGACCGAAACGTTGCCATACTGGTAACGCTGGCCTTCCTCGACCGTGAAGCTGATATTGTATTTGTTGCCCGATTCATCGAGCACCGCTTCCGACGAGATGACGCGGAAGTCAGGATAACCGTGGTTATAATAGAACTGGCGGAGCGCTTCCTCGTCGGCGCGCAGCTTGTCCTCGCTGTAGACGTCCTTGCGGGTCAGGAAGGACAGCGGGCCGGATTCCTTGGTGACGATCACCGACTTCAGACGACTATCGCCATAAGCCTGGTTGCCGACGAAATTGATGTCGGCGATCTTGGTGCGGTCGCCTTCGTTCACAACGAAGGCAAGGTTCACGCGCCCCTCGCCGACTGCGGCGGTCTGGGTGGTGATCTGAACGTCGCTGCGGCCGATCGCCCGATAGGCTTCGCGCAGACGCTGAATATCCGCGTCAACCAATGCCTGATTGTACGGACCAAGCGGCTGGGACTGAACCACAGCCTGAAGCTTGTCATCGGTGATCTTGCGGTTACCGTTGAACACGACCTGGTTGATGAGCTGGTTCTCGCTCACCGACACGACGAGCGTGCTGCCGGAAACGCTGATTTTGACATCCGAGAAATAGCCGGTCGAATAGAGTTTGCGGACCGATTCATCGATGTCGTTGTTGGAGAAACTGACACCCGGGCGGATGGTCAGATTGGAGCGGACGGCCTCTTCGCCAGCGCGCTGTGCGCCGCGGACCTGAACGCTCCGGATAACCGCCGCCTCGGCAGAAGGTGCGGAAGCAAGTACCAGTACACCTGCGCCCGATGCAACAACACTAGCAGACAGCGCAAACGCCGACACTGCGTTCAAAAACTTTGAACCAGCCTTCATTTCAATTCTTACCTTTTCCCGTTGTCCCTCGGCGGGTGGTGCCCGACTCCGGCCACGTGTGTCGTTTTACCTTCTTTTGACCTACAAGCAAGGTATCGCGTTAATTTCTGTTTACTTACTTCCCTTGCGTGACCCAATGGCCACGCAACTGTTGAAAACATGGTGAATAAACAGTTTCTTTTACGATTTGAAGGACATCAGCCGATCAGATTGCTGATGTCGTTGAAGGTCGCGAATACCATGAGGCTCAAAACCATCGCAAGCCCGATGCGGAAGGCGATCTCCTGCGCGCCCGTGCCCAGCGGCCGGCCACGAACCGCCTCGATGGCGTAGAAGACGAGATGGCCGCCGTCCAGAACTGGCACAGGCATGAGGTTCAAAAGCCCGATCGAGACGGAAAGAACAGCTGCCAGCTGGACCACGGCCGCAAAGCCGAGCGTCGCCATCTGGCCGGACGCCTGAGCGACCCTGACCGGTCCGCCGAGCTGGTCGGCCTTCATCCGGCCGGTCACCAGATTGCCGATATAACGGAAGGTGCCGGTGACAATATGGCCGGTCTCGGTGACGCCTTCGGCAATGGCCTGCAGCGGCGTGAACGTCTCGACGCGGAAATTGCCGCGCTGTTCGTTGGTGACGATGCCGATCAGGCCGAGTTCCACCTTGTTGCCGAACTGGTCGGTGACCTCGGAGCGCTTCGGCACCATCGGCAGATCGAGATCCTGTCCGTTACGCTCGACCGTCACGATGATCGGCGTCTCGGGCCGGATGCTGACATAACGCCGCACGTCGTCGAAAGTCCGGATGCGCGAGCCGTCGAGCGCCACCAGCCGATCGCCGGGCTGCACACCGGCGGCAAGCGCGGCGCTGTCCGGCTGGACTTCTGCGACCACAGGGTCGGCGACGACCTTGCCATAGACGCTGAAGAGGACGGCAAAGATCGCGATTGCCAGAATGAAATTGGCGATCGGGCCGGCCGCGACGGTCGCGGCCCTTTTCCAAAGCTTGGCCCCGGCAAGCGTCTGGGCCTTGTCTTCCTCGCTCATGCCCGCAAGACCGCTCGCATCCGGCATGCTGGCCGCATCTTCGTCGCCGAAGAATTTGACGTAGCCGCCAAGCGGGATCGCCGAGATCTTCCAGCGGGTACCGTGACTATCGGTGAAGCCGACAAGTTCCGGGCCGAAGCCGACCGAGAAGGCGGTTACCCGGATGCCACACCAGCGCCCGACGAGATAGTGGCCCATCTCATGCACGAAGACGAGCAGGGACAGGACCAGCACGAAGGGGATGATGTAGCCGGTTAAGAAGCTGAGGATGGCCATCAAAGTTTCCGTTTCAACATTGTACCGGCCGCCCAGACCTCAAAACCCGAAGAGGAAGCCCGCAACCGATATATCAAGATGGCCCGTCGTGGCCGTATAAACAAGCGTTAGCAGGAACGCCGCGAAACAGGCGAAAACGAGGCCGTCGACGCGATCCATGACGCCACCATGCCCCGGAATGAGATGGCTGGAATCCTTCACGCCAAACCGGCGCTTGATGAAGGATTCGAACAGATCCCCCACCTGGCTCGCCACCGAGAGCAGGAACGCGACCGCCACCGTCCAGGCAGACAGCCGCGAAAAGACGCCGAGCGTCAAAGCCGAGCTTGCGATCACACCTGACACAGTGCCGCCGATTGCGCCCGACCATGTCTTGCCGGGTGAAATCCGCGGCGCAAGTTTTGGGCCCTTCAGGGCGCGGCCGACGAAATAGGCGAGGATATCGGTCGCCCAGACGACCGCGAAAATGAAGAGGGTCGCGACGAACCCTGCCTGGTCCTCGGCACGGATCGCTGCCAGCGAGATACCGCTCAAGCCTGCGTAAAAGATGCCGCCCGGCAGCCACCAGCTGCCCTTGCGCAACAGCACGAGAAGAATGGCCGTGATCATCGCGCCGCCGAGGATGGGCACCGAGAGCTCACCTCCGTCCGCCACAAGGTCGATGGCGATCAGAAGAATGGTGGCCCAGCCAAAGGCATTGGCCCGGAAATCGCGCTCGGCGAGCCGAGTAATCGTCGACCATTCGTAATAGATCAGAACCGCCATCGCGGCTGTCACGGCGCGGAACGGCAAGCCGCCATACCAGGTGGCCGTCAGGACCACGACCGCAAGAACCAATGCAGATGCGATGCGGCGCCTCAGTTCAGCGCTCATCAACCGCCCACCGCTATCGTTTTGTTCGACAGCCCGCCGAAGCGCCGGTCGCGGGAGGCATAGATCTTCAAGGCGTCGAAGAAGAGTTTCCGATCGAAATCCGGCCAATAGTCCGGCAGGAAGATAAATTCGGAATAGGCCGCCTGCCAGAGCAGGAAGTTCGAAAGCCGCTCTTCGCCGCTGGTCCGGATGATCAGGTCCGGATCGGGAATGCCGGCGGTATCCAGCTTTGCGCTGATCTTGTCCGGGTCGATCTCGGATGCCTTGAGGATGCCCGCCTCGACGTCTTTGGCGAGGTTGGCGACGGCACGGGCGATCTCGTCTCGGGCTCCGTAGTTGAAGGCGATGATCAGGGTGAGTGCCGTATTGAACCTTGTCGTTTCTTCTGCTTCGAGAAGAAGCGGAAGGATGTCGCTGCGCAGCTTCTCGCGCTCGCCGATCACCCGGATGCGGACGTTCTCGCGGTGCAATTCGGCCAGATCCTGGCGGATGAAGCGCCGGAGAAGACCGAGCAGGTCCCTCACTTCGGTTTCAGGCCGGCTCCAGTTCTCCGAAGAAAACGCAAAGAGCGTCAGATATTTGACGCCCGCATCGCCGGCAGCCCGCACCGTTTCGCGAACCGCTTCGACGCCCTTGCTATGTCCGACCGTCCGAGGAAGCCCGCGCTTGTTGGCCCAGCGTCCGTTGCCATCCATGATAATGGCAACGTGTTGAGGGATGATTGCAAGCTCGGGGTTCACCATATTTTATGCGGCTCCTTTGGCCGCCGGGAATATGGCGGCAAACCAGGCCTAAATTAGACCTGCATGATTTCCTTTTCCTTGTCGCCAAGCAAGCGGTCGACCTCGGAAATCGTATCGTCCGTCATCTTCTGTACTTTTTCCGACTGCGAACGGCTCTCGTCCTGACCGATGTCGCCGTCCTTTTCGGCCTTTTTCAGGCCGTCCATGCCATCGCGGCGGACGTGACGAACAGCGACCTTGGCCTTTTCCGCATAATCATGCGCAACCTTGACCAGCGACTTGCGGCGCTCCTCGTTGAGCTCGGGGAGCGGAATGCGCAGGTTCTGGCCATCGACGATCGGGTTGAGGCCGAGGTTTGATTCGCGGATTGCCCGATCGACGGCGCCGACCATCGACTTGTCCCAGATGGACACGCCGAGCATGCGCGCTTCCGGCACGGTGATGTTGGCCACCTGGTTGAGCGGCACGCGCGAACCATAGGCTTCGACCATCACCGGATCGAGAATGTTGGCCGAGGCGCGGCCGGTGCGCAGCGACGCGATATCGCTTTTGAACGCGTTGATCGCGCCTTCCATGCGGCGCTTGATGTCGTTGAGGTCGATTCCACTCATCCGTCTACTCCCGTATGTTGTCTGGGCGGCCCGCGATGCCGCGCCTTAATTGTCCGCTACGATGGTCTTGCGGCCGCCGCCGGTCAAGATTTGGGCGAAGCCGCCCTTCTCATGGATCGAAAAAACGATGATCGGGATGGAGTTTTCGCGGGCAAGTGCCACTGCCGCCACATCCATCACCGCCAGACCCTTTTCGAGCACTTCGCCATGCGTCAGCGTCTCGAACCGGGTTGCCGTCGGGTCCTTCTTGGGGTCTGCGGAATAAATGCCGTCCACCTGGGTGCCCTTGAAGATCGCTTCCGCACCGATTTCCGCCGCGCGCAGCGCAGCCGCCGAATCGGTCGTGAAGAAAGGATTGCCGGTGCCGCCGGCGAAGATCACCACCCTGCCCTGCGCCATGTGGTGCACCGCCTGGCGCTGGGAGAAGCTCTCGCAGATCTCCGGCATCGAGATCGCTGACAGGACCACGGTGTCGACATTCAGTTTGCGCAGCGAGGTGGCGAGCGCCAGTGCGTTGATCACCGTGCCGAGCATGCCCATGTGGTCGCCGGTCACCCGGTCGCCACCCTTGGACGCGACCGCAACGCCGCGAAAGATATTGCCGCCGCCAACGACGACACCGACATCGACGCCCATGGCGCGCGCCTCGGCGATATCGGAGGCGACTCGATCGGCAACCGCAACATCAATGCCGAAACCCTGGCCGCCCATCAGAGCTTCACCGGAGGCCTTGAGCAAGACACGCTTGTAGAGGGGCTGAGGCGACATGGAGGCTCCTTGAAATCAAAATACGGGCAGGGTCAAACGGGTTGCGGATACACGAAGGGCACCGGCTTGTCACCGGTGCCCTTACGCTTTCGACAGCTTTAGCTAACGAATATCAGCCTTTGGCGACCGCTGCGACTTCAGCGGCAAAATCCGTTTCTTCCTTTTCGACGCCTTCGCCGAGCAGCAGACGGGCCATGCCGGTGACTTCGATCGCAGCGCCTGCCAGCTTTTCAGCATCCTTGACGGCCTGACCGACGGTCACGTCCGGGTTGACGACGAAGGCCTGCGACAGAAGGGCAACTTCTTCGAAGAACTTGCGCATGCGGCCATCGACCATCTTTTCGATGATCGCGTCCGGCTTGCCGGAAGCGCGCGACTGCTCGATGAAGACGTTGCGTTCGCGCTCGGCCACAGTCGCGTCGACTTCTTCGGCGCGGATGGCGAGCGGGTTGGTGGCAGCGATGTGCATGGCGACCTGGCGTCCGATCGAGGACAGGACTTCCTTGTCGCCGACCGACTTCAGGGCGACCAGAACGCCGAGCTTGCCGATGCCGTCGCCGGCAGCGTTATGGACATAGGTCGCGACGACGCCGTGCTCGACCTGAAGCAGGGCGGAGCGACGCAGGGTCATGTTCTCGCCGATCGTGGCGATCGCGTCCTTGATGGTGTCGGCAACCGGCTTGCCGGAAGCCGGATAGGTGGCAGCCGAGATCGCTTCGACGGAACCGTCGGTCGTGAGCGCAACGCTGGCGATGCCGCGGACGAGGTCCTGGAACGCATCGTTGCGGGCAACGAAGTCGGTTTCCGAGTTGAGCTCGACGACGACGGCCCTGTGGCCGGCGCTGGCAATGCCGATCAGGCCTTCGGCTGCGGTGCGGCCAGACTTCTTGTCGGCCTTGGAGATGCCCTTGGCGCGCAGCCAGTCGATCGCCGCTTCGATGTCGCCGTTCGTTTCGGTCAGCGCCTTCTTGCAGTCCATCATGCCTGCGCCGGACTTTTCGCGCAGTTCCTTTACCAGTGCAGCGGTGATTTCAGCCATTGTTTTGCCTCTTGTCGGTTCAAGTGCGTGTCGCCGGAAAAACGTCGGCGGACTCAAAAGTTTTGGGACGAATGTACCCGGAAGTATGACAGCGTGATGAAGACATCACGCAAGCGATCGCCTCGACGACGGAGCGGTGGCAGATCGCCTTGAAACGACCAAGGCCAGGGATCGGTATCTCTGGCCTCGATCGAATTTCAGAAAGGAGGAGCGGCCAAGCCGCTCCATCCGGCCTTTAAGCTTCTGCTTCTGCTTCGCCTTCGAGCGCCGGCTCGATCGGAGCTTCGGCGGAGGCGCCGATGTCACGGCCCGAAGCGCCCTGCTGGCGCGCGATGCCGTCGATGGCAGCGCGAGCGATCAGGTCGGTATAGAGAGCGATGGCACGCGAGGCGTCGTCGTTACCCGGGATCGGGTAGTCGATGAGGTCCGGATCGCAGTTCGAATCGATGATGGCGACGACCGGAATGCCCAGGCGCTTGGCTTCGTCGATGGCGATCTTTTCCTTGTTGGTGTCGATGATGAACATCAGGTCCGGAGTGCCGCCCATGTCGCGGATACCGCCGAGAGCCTTGTCCAGCTTTTCGCGTTCGCGCTCGAGGTTCAGGCGTTCCTTCTTGGAATAGCCGGACTGTTCCGAGTTCAGGATCTCGTCGAGCTTGCGCAGACGCTGGATCGAGTTCGAAATGGTCTTCCAGTTGGTCATCATGCCGCCGAGCCAGCGGGAGTTGACGTAGTACTGGGCCGAACGCTTGGCCGAGTCGGCGATCAGTTCGGACGCCTGGCGCTTGGTGCCGACGAACAGAACGCGGCCGCCGCGGGCGACGGTGTCGGACACGACCTGAAGGGCGCGCGACAGCATCGGAACGGTCTGGGCCAGGTCGATGATGTGGATGTTGTTACGGTCGCCGAAGATGTACGGCTTCATCTTCGGGTTCCAGCGGTGAGTCTGGTGGCCGAAGTGAACACCTGCTTCGAGAAGCTGGCGCATAGAGAAATCGGGCAATGCCATGCCTAGTTATCCTTTTCCGGTTGAACCTCCGCAAGGCGAACAGCACCCTCTTCGAGAATGCCACCGGGCGGAACAGACCGGATTTCTCCCGGACCATCCCATGCCTTACGTGTGGAATGCGGCTGCCCATACATTCGATTTGCCGCAAAAGCAAGTGTATCACGAAAAATGTGTGGACTTGCGGACGGGTTGCCCCGCCGAGAACCTCGGATCACTTCGCCGGGGCTGGCGGGCACACGTCCTGCTGCGGCTTCAACAACTCCAGCTTGACCAGGCTCCCGGACAGCACGAAGTCACCGTAGTCCATGGTGAGATCGCGGGTGATGCCGTTTTCGTAGAGCTTGAACGACATGTTGTAGACCGGGGTCGGGTCGCCCGCCGCATTCTCGTTGAAATAGGCGATCGTCACCGGCCAATAGGGTGTTTTTGCAAACTCGCCCGCCTTGTCGGCGTCGACGTCATCCTTCTGCGCCGTCTGCGACTTTCCGATCACCGTCGTGGTCAGGAGCGCCTGGTCGCCGTTCTCCGAACCGTCGAAAACGCGCGCCTCGAAGAAGTTCTTGCCCTGCTTGGCATTCTCTATGACGTCAAGCATGTGGTTGGTCGGGAAATCGCTCGCCGGCAGGTCGATTTCGCGGCCGTCGGGCTGGGTGATTTCCACCTTGACGCCCTTGTCGGCGACCGAGGCATCGCCGCTCAGCTGCTTGTCGAGCTGCTCGTCGGTGAAGGACTTGGTCTCGAAATGAAACTGGTTTGCGGCCATGTCCTCGAAGGTCGTGGTCTGCTGGTCGCTGAGGCGCGTCTCCTCGCCCGTATCGATCTTGGTGACCAGCCGGAAATTGGTGGAAAAGCCGGTGCAGACCGAGCCGCTGAACTCATAGACCATGCGGCCGAACATGCCTTCGATGCCGGAACGTTCCGAGGCTTTCTTGAGCTTCAGGTCGTAAATGGCGCGATGCGGGACGAGCAGCCGGGCGGCACCGTCGGTATTCGCGTCCGCGGAGGTGGTAGCCGCAAGGCTCAGACCGCCGGCAAGGATCACCCCGAGGCTCATTCGCAACATTCACATTCTCCTGTTGGACTCAGTTGGGGATGTTATAAGAACGCCATCTGACCAAGCTAAGGCCTTGATGCAGGATTTTTGAAGAATTTACAACAAAACGGGAGTCGAAAATGACCGAAGCCATCGAAGGCCGCCTGAAGGAACTGGGGATCGTCCTCCCCGTCGCGGCCGCACCCGCCGCCAATTACCTGCCCTATGTGATCACCGGCAACCTGCTGTTCATCTCCGGCCAGTTGCCGAACGAGAACGGCAAAGTGGCGGTCACGGGCCTTGTCGGCGCGGATGTCGACGTGCAGGCGGCGAGCCGCGCGGCCGAGCTCTGCGCCATCAATATCCTCGCCCAGGCAAAAGCTGCGTTGGGTGGCGATCTCGGCCGGATCAAGCGGGTGGTCAAGCTTTCGAGCTTCGTCGCCTCGGCACCCGGCTTTGCCGAACAGCATATCGTCACCAACGGCGCATCGAACCTGATCGCCAACGTTCTCGGCGAGGCCGGCAAGCATGCGCGCGCCGCCGTCGGCATGGCGGCGCTACCACTCAACGCTTCCGTGGAAATCGAAGCCATCATCGAGATCGAAGCATGACCGACGCCACCTGGATCAAGGACCTTCCCGTCGCCCATCGCGGCTATCACGACATGAACCAGCAAGTCTGGGAAAACACGCTGTCGGCGTTTTCCCGCGCGGTCGAAGCCGGTTTTGCGATCGAATGCGACGTGCAGCTTGCCGCCGACAGCGTGCCGGTGATCTTCCACGACCATGATCTCGAACGGCTCTGCGGCATCAAGGGCGACATCCGCGAGAAGACCTCCGCGGAACTCGGCATGCTGTCGGTTGGTCAGACGAAAGACAAGATACCGACCTTGAAGCAGATGCTTGCGCTCGTCGCCGGCAAGGTGCCCCTCGTCATCGAGATCAAGGGGCGCGAGGGCGATGGCGACGATGACGGGTTCGCCGAGGCGGTGCTGGAGGTTCTCGAAGGCTATCAGGGCAAGGTGGCGCTGATGAGCTTCGACTATCACATCCTGCGTGACCTGAAGACAGCCGGTTCGCCCTACCCGCTCGGCCTGACGGCCATGGGCGACAAGCCCGAGGAATTCTTCGAGCATGACGAGGCCATGCAACTTGGCCTCGACTTCATTTCCTATCACTATCCCCACCTGCCGAACACGTTCATCACAGCTCAGAGAGCGGCCGGAATTCCGGTCATTACCTGGACCGTGAGGGATGCAAACGGCCGCGAACATACCTATAAATATGCCGACCAGATGACATTCGAAGGTTTTGATCCGCGGGAGGCAACCTCCCCCTCCCTGTAAAGCAGCGTATGACCGGTAATCTTACCATCCGCATCGAAAAGTCCTTCTGCGCGATCAGCGAGACAAGCTGGACGCGCCTTTCGGGCACCTCCAAATCCTCCTCCTCGGAAACGCCCTACAATCCGTTTCTGTCGCACGCCTTTCTTTCGGCACTGGAAGAATCGGGCTCCGCCACCGCCAAGACCGGCTGGCTCGGCCATCATCTTCTTCTCGAAGACGACAAGGGCACGCTGATCGGCGCGGTCCCCGGTTATCTGAAGAGCCATAGCCAGGGGGAATACGTCTTCGACCACGGCTGGGCCGACGCTTTCGAGCGGGCCGGCGGGCGTTATTACCCGAAACTGCAATGCACCGTGCCGTTTACGCCGGCAAGCGGTCCGAGGCTTCTCGTGTCCGACGGCTACGACAAGGATACGACGGAGCTGACGCTGGCCGCGGGTCTCCAGGAGGTGACACGTCAGCTCGGCATCTCGTCGGCGCATGTGACCTTCATTACGGAAGACCAGACCGCCGCCTTCGAAGAGGCCGACTACCTGCACCGGACCGACAAGCAATTCCATTTCATCAACGAGGGTTACGAGAACCACGATGCCTTTCTCGAAACGCTCGCCTCGCGCAAGCGCAAGGCGCTGAAGAAGGAACGCCGCGCGGCGCTCGAAAACGGCATCAGCATCGACTGGCTGACTGGCAAGGACCTGACCGAAGATATCTGGGACCAGTTCTTCGAATTCTACATGGACACCGGCGGCCGAAAATGGGGCCGGCCTTACCTCACCCGAAAATTCTATTCGCTGATCGGCGAGCGGATGGCCGACGATATCCTGCTGGTGATGGCGAAGCGCGAGGGCAAATATGTCGCGGGCGCGATCAACTTCATCGGCGGGGATGCGCTCTACGGCCGGCACTGGGGCTGTATCGAGGACCACCCCTTCCTGCATTTCGAGGTCTGCTATCACCAGGCGATCGATTTCGCACTTGCCAAGGGCTTGAAGCGTGTCGAAGCGGGCGCGCAAGGGGAACACAAGCTGGCGCGCGGCTACCTGCCTGTCACCACCCATTCGATGCACTATATCGCCCATGCGGGCCTTCGACGCGCGATCGCCGACTATCTGGAACACGAACGCGAAGACGTGGAGCAGATGACGGAATATCTTGCCGAGCACAGCCCTTTCCGCAAGGGCGAGCGCCAGCAGGAACAGGACTAGGTCTTTAGAAGACGACCGGACGACAAGGAGAGGACATCACGATGAGCGACCAGGCTTACGACAGCAACAACATCTTCGGAAAAATCCTGCGTGGCGAGATTCCGTGCCATCGGGTCTACGAGGATGCCGATACGCTTGCCTTCATGGATGTCATGCCGCAATCGCCCGGTCACCTGCTGGTAATCCCGAAAGTACCGTCGCGCAACATTCTCGATGCCGATCCGGCTGTGCTTTCGAAGGTCATCCCGGTAGTGCAGAAGCTTGCCAGGGCCGCCAAGGACGCCTTCGAGGCGGATGGCATTACCGTGATCCAGTTCAACGAGCCGGCCTCCGGCCAGACCGTCTACCATCTGCATTTCCACGTCATCCCGCGCTACGAGGGACAGGCTCTTAAGCCTCATTCGGGCCAGATGGAAAACAACGAGGTGCTTGCGGCAAACGCCGAAAAGATCATCGGCGAATTGGGCAACTGAGCTTTCTAAAAGCCGACCCACCAGAGGCCGGTGACAAGGAGCGCCATTGGCACCGCAACCCCGATCCAGACCTTGCGGCCGGTCGCCAGGAAGACGGCAAAACCGATGCCGGCCGCTCCCAGCCTCAGCCAGAGCGGCGAGCCGGCGAGCGTGCCGTTGGGGAAGACGATCAGTTTTGCGGTGACCGCCATGACCAGCGCGGTCGCAACCGCCCTCACCCAGTAAAGCGCCTCGGAATCCTCGTCGAGGCGATTGCCGGTGAAGACGCCCAGCCAGCGCCAGATGTCCGTCGCCAGAAAGCCGGCGACCGCGATGACGATAAAGGTCCAGTATTCGGCGATCATCGCTTGGCCCCCTGTCCCATGCGCTTCCTCTTCCGACGCGCCCTGTCGATCAGATAGGCCACTGTGCCGCCGCCGAGGCCGGCGCACAGCACGTCGAATTTCGGCGTGATCAACGCCAGTGTCGGTCCCAGGATCACGCCCATGACGAAGGCGATCTTGACCACCGGCTGGCGCGCGCTCGCCCAGATCGAGGCGTTGAAATAAACCGGCGTCAGAAAGAAGAGCACGCCCGCGACGGCCGGCGGAAAGGCCGAGACGATATCGTAGAAGACCGCGACCACCAGCGTGCCGGTCAGGGTCAGCGTCACGCCGAAACCGGCGAAATAGATCGCCCGGTGCTCGCGCGGCACGTTGCGAAGCGTGGTGATCGCGAAGACCCAGGACGTGATGGCGATGAAATGCGACAGGATCAGCAGCAGCCAGATCGGTGTGCGCCTTGTGCGCATCTCCGGGATGACCGAGGCGACCATCGGCGTCATCCGGATCGAGGAGAGCGTCACCGCCAGGAAACAGGCCGCGATGTTGGCGCCGCTCGCCATCGTGCCGACCAGAATGACCTGCGCCGGCAGCGCCCAGATCGCAAAGGACATGAACACGGCCTCTGCGCGCGTCAGGCCTGATTCCAGCGCAAACGCGCTGAAACCGACGATCGAGGTGAGCAGGATGAGCGCCGGCAGCGACAGGAGGCCACGCATGCCGGTGAAGAACCAGGATAGGGCGCTGCGGTCGTCACTGACTGGGGACATCGATATTCCGGATGAGCAAAAGAAGGCGAGTCGTCAAAAACGACGATGCCGGGACAAGCCCGGCATCGCAAGAGTTCCATCCGAAAGTCTTATTTGCTCTTCGGCACGCGCGGCACCGTGGTGCCCTTGCGCGGCGGCGTCTTGGGCGCGTCGTCCGACGCGACCACGTCCGCATCGACCATGGCGCGAGCTCGCGTGTGACCGCCGTCCTTGTCCTTCGGCGCCGACTTCTTCGGCGCCTTGGACTTGATGACCTTGGCTCCGGCTTCCTCGGCCGCCTCTTCGACCTCGGCCTCCGGCTTCGGCTTCACGGGCGTCGTTTCGGGGATCGAGTCGAGGATGAGCTTGTCCTTGCCGTCCTCGCCCTTGCCGACGGTGACACGAACCACGCCACCCTTGCGCAGCTTGCCGAACAGGATCTCGTTGGCGAGCGGCTTCTTGATGTATTCCTGGATAACGCGCGAGAGCGGGCGGGCACCCATCTTCTCGTCGTAACCCTTTTCCGCCAGCCAGGCGATTGCATCCTGGTGGAGGTCGAAGGTGACGTTGCGTTCCGAGAGCTGCGTCTCGAGCTGCATGACGAACTTCTGGACGACCTGATGGATGACGTCCGTCGGCAGCGGTGCGAACGGGATGATCGCATCGAGGCGGTTGCGGAATTCCGGCGTGAAAAGACGGTTGATGGCCTCTTCGTCTTCGCCGGTGCGCTTGGACGAACCGAAGCCGATAGCGGCCTTGGCCATTTCGGAAGCGCCCGCATTGGTCGTCATGATCAGGATGACGTTACGGAAGTCGATCTTCTTGCCGTTGTGGTCGGTCAGCGAACCGTGGTCCATGACCTGCAGCAGGATATTGTAGATATCCGGATGCGCCTTCTCGATTTCGTCGAGCAGGACCACGCAGTGGGGATGCTGATCGACGCCGTCGGTCAGAAGACCACCCTGGTCGAAGCCGACATAGCCGGGAGGTGCACCCAGCAGCCGCGAGACCGTGTGGCGCTCCATGTATTCCGACATGTCGAAGCGCAGTATCTCGACGCCGAGCGAGGCGGCAAGCTGCTTGGCCACTTCCGTCTTGCCGACGCCGGTCGGGCCGGAGAACACGTAGGAGCCGATCGGCTTGTTCGGTTCGCGAAGGCCGGCACGAGCAAGCTTGATCGCCGTCGACAGCGCTTCGATCGCAACATCCTGGCCGTAGACGACCGAACGCAGTTCCTTTTCCAGGTTGGCGAGAACCATCTCGTCATCCTTGGAGACGGTCTTTGCCGGAATCCGCGCCATGGTGGCGATCGTCGCTTCGATCTCCTTCTCGGTGATCAGCTTGCGGCGCTTGGAGGCCGGCAGCAGCATCTGGGCCGCACCGGTCTCGTCGATCACGTCGATCGCCTTGTCCGGAAGCTTGCGGTCGGAGATGTAGCGGGCCGACAGTTCGACGGCCGACTTGATCGCCTCGTTGGTGTAACGCAGCTTGTGATAGTCCTCGAAATAAGGCTTCAGGCCCTTCATGATCTCGATCGCATCCTCGATCGACGGTTCGTTGACGTCGATCTTCTGGAAGCGGCGAACCAGAGCCCGGTCCTTTTCGAAGAACTGGCGATATTCCTTGTAGGTGGTCGAACCGATGCAGCGGATCGCGCCCGAAGACAGAGCCGGCTTCAACAGGTTCGAGGCATCCATCGCACCGCCGGAGGTGGCGCCGGCGCCGATGACCGTGTGAATCTCGTCGATGAACAGGACCGCACCCGGATACTCTTCGAGTTCCTTGACCACCTGCTTAAGGCGCTCCTCGAAGTCGCCGCGATAACGGGTGCCGGCGAGCAGCGTGCCCATGTCGAGCGAGAAGATGGTGGCGTCGGCGAGCGCTTCCGGCACCTTGCCTTCGATGATCCGCTTGGCCAGCCCTTCGGCGATCGCCGTCTTGCCGACACCCGGATCCCCCACATAGAGCGGGTTGTTCTTGGAGCGGCGGCACAGGACCTGGATCGTGCGGTTGACTTCGGCATGGCGGCCGATCAGCGGGTCGATCCGGCCGTCGCGGGCCTTTTCGTTCAGGTTGACGCAATAGGCCTTGAGGGCGTCCTGCGGCTTCTTGGCGGAGCCTTCTTCCTGGTCGCGGGAAGAGGGCTTGGCTTCCTGCTCGTTGTCGTCGGCGCCGCGCGGGGTGCGGGTCTGGGAGGAGCCCGCGCGCTTGCCGATGCCGTGAGAAATGTAGTTGACCGCGTCATAGCGGGTCATTTCCTGCTCCTGCAGGAAGAAGGCCGCATGGCTTTCCCGTTCCGCGAAGATCGCGACGAGAACGTTGGCGCCGGTCACTTCCTCGCGGCCGGAGGACTGGACGTGGATGACGGCGCGCTGGATGACGCGCTGGAAGCCGGAGGTCGGCTTGGAGTCCTCGTCATAACCAGTGATCAGGTTGGCAAGTTCGTTATCGACATAGTCGGTGACGGTCTTGCGCAGTGTTTCCAAATTGACGTTACAAGCTCCCATGACCGCGGCTGCGTCGGCATCGTCGATCAACGCCAAAAGCAGGTGCTCGAGCGTGGCATATTCGTGATGCCGCTCGTTGGCAAAGGTCAGTGCCTGATGCAGCGCCTTTTCTAGACTAGGCGAAAATGTTGGCACGTCGGGTTCCTCACTTCTTTTCCATGACACATTGCAGCGGATGCTGGTGTTGCCGGGCGAAGTCCATGACCTGGGACACTTTGGTTTCCGCTACTTCGTATGTAAATATTCCGCATTCTCCCACGCCGTGATTGTGGACATGGAGCATGATACGCGTTGCCGCTTCCCTGTCCTTCTGAAAGAAACGCTCCAGAATGTGGATGACGAACTCCATGGGCGTATAATCGTCATTCAGCAGCAGTACGCGGTAGAGATTTGGCTTCTTGGTTTTTGGCTTCGTGCGGGTGATGACCGAGGTACCGCGATTTGCGTTGTCTCCGTCGCCACCCTTTTCAGCTTGCATCAAGATCGGCAGTGCGATCATCTTCATTCATTCCCCAGTCATCCGGCGGGTTCGTCCGAATGGCCGAACGGCCGGACTTCAGTCTTCCTAACTTAGTTCATTGAATGCGGATTTTAAGCCCCCTTTGCGCCCACGCAATCACTATTCCGCTAAAGAGATCATGGAACATGCCGAAAATCGGGAATTTCCGCATTGGCATGAATCAAAAAGGCCGGCAGCGTGGAACGCCGCCGGCCTTCTATGGTGAAGGCGTCGCTTGGAGGGGCCGCTATGCGCGTTACGCGGCGTTTGCGGTCACCACGGCGGTCGACTTGGCGACCGGCGCTTCGTATGGCTTGTAGGCCGTCTTGGCGAGATCGGCATACATGTCGGTGATCTTGGTCGACTCGGCAATGAAGCCTTCATAAGCCGATTTGACGTACTTGGTCTGGAGTTCGAAAACCGCCTCGACACTGCGGGTGGAGGCAAGCGCTTCCACGAAACCCGCCATGTCCTGAAAGGACTTCTTGGAATAGTCGGTCGCTTCGGTCGCGATCGCCTGGAAACCCTTGGCGACCTCGGAATAGCTCTTCAGCATTCCTTCCATCGCTTCCTTGCTCTTCTTGTTGGCCTCATCGAAATTGAACATCGCCTGTCCCTTTGTTCTATTCGGATACGCTGATAGAAAGCGGCATGCCGATAAAAGTCAAGGCTGATTTGTGCGACGCAAAATCACCTTTGGTTGCAACAGGATTCATGCAAATGCATAGATGGATTCAGGCTTCTGATTTTGCGAAGATATATCAGCGGATCGCAACCAACCGCGCAAAAACGCCGCAGCCACTTTCTTTACACCTGGCAGTGCCCCTGCACGAATCAAAAGGCGGGCTTGTGAGCCCGCCTTGAGGTGTCGCGGCCGGTTCGATCAGAGATCGACCTCCAGGATCGCCATGGAAAAATTGTAAGAGCGGTCGCCATCCTCGTCATCGATATAGACGACGCCGAGAAATTCGTCTCCGAGGTAAACTTCGGCCGAGTCGTCCTTGCGCGGACGCGCCTTGACGATCGCCTGCGGATTGATCACGCGCTTGAAATAGGCGTCGAGCTTCTTGATTTCGTCCGGTTTCACGTTTTTCTCCGTCAGCGGTTCTAAGTGCGGCGCTTTTGGCATGGGACAAAGGCGAAAGTAAAGTCGCCAGAATAGCCTTCGCCGCAGTTCCCCGATGTTCATCGGGTCCGACAGTCCGTGCACCCGGATGTCGAGCGAATGGCAGGCGATGGCGACGACTCAATCGTCGGCGCTGAGAAGCTGATCCATCAATCGCGACGGCTCCGAACACCCTGCGCTCCCGACGACTTTCGCCGGCACGCCGGCGACGGTCGACTTCGGCGGAACGGCCTTCAGGACCACCGAGCCCGCGGCAACGCGCGAGCACGATCCGACCTCGATATTACCGAGAATCTTCGCTCCGGCACCGATGAGGACGCCGTTGGCGATCTTCGGATGGCGGTCGGCGCCTTCCTTGCCGGTGCCGCCGAGCGTCACGCCATGCAGGATCGAGACATTGTCGCCGATGACAGCCGTTTCGCCGACCACGAGGCCGGTGGCGTGATCGAGGAAGATGCCCTTGCCGATGCGGGCCGCCGGATTGATGTCCGTCTGAAAGACGCTGGAGGAGCGGCTCTGCAGATAGAGCGCGAAATCGCGGCGGCCGCGGTTGAACAGCCAATGCGCCAGCCGGTGCGTCTGGATCGCGTGAAAGCCCTTGAAATAGAGGACCGGCTCCAGGAAACGCAGGCAGGCTGGATCGCGGTCGTAGACGGCCTGAATGTCAACGCGCATGATGGCGCCCCATTCCGGCCAGTCGGCCAGCATTTCCATGAAGGTCTGGCGCAGAAGGACGTCCGGCACGTCTGCATGGGCGAGGCGTTCGCAGATGCGGTGTACGACGCATTCCTCGAGCGAGCGATGGTTCAGGACGGCAGAATAGAGAAATGCGGCGAGCAGCGGATCCTGCTCGGTGGCCGCGCGCGCTTCCTGTCGCAACGTATCCCAGATGGGATCCACAGTCGCGAGCGGCTCCTGGCGGATTTCAGTTCTTGCGGCCATCGCCGTCTCCTCGTTTGCCGTAAGGCAGAGCTTCCTACGGCAGTATATAGAATAAGTTTACGCCAAGACCAATGCCCGGAAAATCGCATTCCGTTGATCGTAAGAATGAAAGAACCTACGGTCTTGCGGAGAGTTCGGCGTAGAACTCCAGAACCGCCTTCTTGAACACCCGGTCGCCGACGGCGAGCATGTGGTCGCGGCCGGGGATATCGAGGGCAATCGCATGCGGCATCAAGGCGGCGAGTTCCTGCGGGGAGCCGGCGATGTCGTCCTTGGTTCCGACGCCGATCAGCGTCGGCGCATCGATACGCCCCATGTCGGCACGACTGACAAGGTCCCGCGAACCGCGGATACACGCCGCCAAAGCGTGCCTGTCACTCTTCGTCTGGTCGGCAAACGCGCGGAACATACGGCCGCGGGCATGGCTGACGTCGTCGAGCGAAGGGGCGAGCAAGGCGTCGGCGATCGGGTCCCAATCCCCTACCCCGTCGGTCATGCCGATGCCGAGGCCGCCGAGCACCAGCGAGCGGACCCGGTGCGGATGAGCGAGCGCGGAAAAGACCGAGATGCGGGCGCCCATCGAATATCCGAAGACATGCGCTTCCGGGATCCTCAGGTGGTCGAGGAGCGCCATCGAATCCTCGGCCATCACCCATGGCCGATAGGCTTCCGGATCCAGCGGCTTGTCGCTTGCCCCATGGCCGCGATTGTCCATGGCGATCACCCGGTAACCGGCGTCGCCCAGCGTCTTCAGCCAGCCCGGATGCACCCAGTTGACCAGCGCGCTCGACGCAAAACCGTGGATGAGCAGCACCGGATCGCCGGACGGATCGCCTTCGTCGAAATAGGCAAGATCGAGACCATCATGGGAAAATTTGGAGAAGGCGGGCGCATTGAGATTCATCGGGGCAGTCCTTATTGACGGCGGGAACATAAGGGATCTGCCGCGACGTTTGAACCCGTGAACAATAGGAAATCCGCATGACTGCGGCGGTTTTCCCACTACACAATCGCCAAGCGGGCGGGTAATGTCCGGCGCAAATCAGACGCGCCGCATTTCAGTATCGGAGACCAGCATGGCCGGGCACAGCATTCCCCATTTCCAGAACGACGGCGGACATCGCTTGATCCAGATCGGCGTCAAGGAATTCATGTGCACCGGCGCTTCGGTTCCCTTCGACCATCCGCATATCTTCATCGACATGGGCGATGACAACGAGAAGGTCTGCTCCTACTGCTCGACCCTCTACCGCTACAATCCGTCGCTGAAGGCCGAACAGACCGACCCGCCGGGCTGCGTCTTCCACGTCAAGGCCGCCTGATCGGCATCTGACATGTCCATCGAAAGAGTAGCGATCATCGGTGCCGGCATGGCCGGGCTGACGGCCGCGCTCGCGTTTGCCCGCCACGGCATAGCCTGCGACATTTTCGAGGAAGCGGCCGCTCTGATCGAGGTCGGCGCCGGCCTGCAGGTATCGCCGAACGCGTCGCGCGTACTTTCCGAACTCGGTGTTCTGCCCGCGCTCGAAGCCGTCTGGACCGAGCCCGAACGGATCGCGCTCGTTTCCGGGACGTCGCTCAGGCCGCTTGCACATGTTCCAGCGGGGCGTTTCGCCCGCGAGCGCTGGGGGGCACCCTACGGCGTCCTCCACCGCGCTACGCTTCAAAACGCGCTGCTTGCGGCCGTCGAACGGAACCCGCTCTGCGGCATCCATCTCGACACGCCCGTCCGGCAGGATCCGCACGGGACGCTGACCAGGGTCACCGGTAAAACTTATCCCCTGATCATCGGCGCCGACGGGGTCTGGTCCAATCTGCGCGCCGGCATCCCGGACAGCCCGGAGCCGGATTTTTCGCGCAATGTCGCCTGGCGCTTCATGATCCCCGGCGGCACCAGGCCCGACTGGTTGGAGGCGGGCCAAGTCACTGCCTTTCTCGGGCCGTCGACCCATGTCGTCGCCTATCCGCTCAAGGAGATCGACGGATTCAATATCGTTGCGATCGCGTCGGGCATCAGTCCTGGCAAGACGTGGGATGCGCAAGCCAGCGATGTGCAGCGGCGCATGCTGCTCGGCCAGTTCCATCGCTGGGACCGGCGCATCGCTCAACTGATCGAAAGAGCCGAACGGCCGACCTTCTGGCCCCTTTACCAGGTGAGTGCCGGGCGCTGGCACAACGGCCGCGACATGGTGCTGATCGGCGATGCGGCGCATGCGATGATGCCGTTTGCCGCCCAGGGGGCATCGATGGCGATCGAGGACGCGTTCGTGCTGGCAAACCGGGTAGCCGGTCCCCTGCCCCTTGCGCAGGCGCTGACGGATTTCGAAAGCGAACGTGCGGCGCGGGTCGCCAAGGTGCGCGCCCGCGGCCTGTTCAACCGCTTCGCCTATCATGCCCGCGGCCCGGTCAGGCTCGGCCGGGATATCGTCCTGTCGCTGCGTCCGCCGCAATCGCTCGCGGCGGATCTCGACTGGCTCTACGGCTTCAGGGCCAGCTGATCAGACCTCGGCGGCAGCCGCAAAGCCGGCTTCCAGATCCTTCTTGAGGTCGGCGACGTCTTCGAGCCCGATTTGGAGGCGGATGACAGGACCTTCCGGCGGCGCCTTGCGGATGGTGCGGTCGGACAGGTTGACCGGCACGGCGAGGCTTTCGTAACCGCCCCAGGAATAACCGAGGCCGAAGAAGGACAGTGCATCGAGGAAAGCGTGCGCCTTGGCCCTCGCCCTGTCGCCCTCCGCCTCCAATACGAAGGAGAAAACGCCGCTGGCGCCCTTGAAGTCGCGCTTCCAGATCGCATGGCCCGGAAAGCTCGGCAGTGCCGGATGCAGGACGCGGACGACGTCGTCGCGGCTCTCCAGCCATGTGGCGATATCGAGCGCGCTCTTCTGATGGTGTTCGAGGCGCACGCCCATGGTGCGCAGGCCGCGCAGGATCTGGTAGGAATCATCCGGTGCGCCGCAGATGCCGAGCGCAATGCGGGCTTCTTCGAGTTTGTGCCAGTGCTTGGCATTGGCCGAGACGGAGCCCATGATGATGTCCGAATGGCCGGACGGATATTTCGTCGTCGCGTGGATCGAGACGTCGACACCGAAATCGAGCGGCCGGAAATAAAGCGGCGTCGCCCAGGTATTGTCCATGGTGACGACGCAGTCGTGCCGGTGGGCCACCTCGGCGATCGCCCTGATATCCTGCATCTCCATGGTGTTTGAGCCCGGAGCTTCGGTATGGATCAGCCTGGTGTTCGGCTTGATCAGGGCTTCGATACCGGCACCGATTTCTGGATCATAATACTCGATCGAGACGCCGAGGCGCTTCAGCATCGTGTTGCAGAAGTTGCGGCACGGCGTGTAGACGGAATCGACGATCAGAGCGTGGTCGCCAGCCGAGAGATAGGCGAGAAACGGCACCGAAATCGCTGCTAGCCCCGACGGAACGAGGATGGTGCCAGCCGAGCCTTCCAGCTCGTCGAATGCCGCGCAGAGCGCATCCGTGGTCGGCGTGGCGCGCGTTCCGTAAGTGTATTTCTGAGCTCGCTTCTCCATCGTCGCGGCATCGGGAAACAAGACGGTCGAAGCGTGCACCACCGGCGGGTTGACAAAGCCGTGGTAGCTGGACGGATCGTTGCCCATATGGGCAAGGCGCGTGTTGGGTCCAGCGCCGGTGAACAGGGACTCGTTCGTCTTTTTCATGTCGGGGAGAGCTTTCATTGGCAATTGAAGCGCCAAGTTTTGCCGTTGGAACAAGTCCCGGTCAACGGGGCGCCTTGCCGCAAACCGGAAAAGATGTGGTCAAAACTCCCGCCGATCTTCGCCATTGGTTGAAGAAGGGGACCCTTGCGGTGATCGCCGAACCTTTCGGCGGCACTCCGGCGAGACCTCTTTGTCGCCGTCGCTCGGCGAAAAATCTCTAGTACCCATATATGCGAACGAAATCAGCCACTTGAGATTCTCTCTGCTTTTTTTGATCGTTCTGAAACTTTTTCTCGCCCCGCTCCGTCTCTTGCCTCGCCATCGCTGATGCGGGACGCAAAAGCCCTGGGCGGTTCACATCCGCTCCACGGCGAACAGATCCTTCGAGAGGAAAAGGAAGTACCATGATGAAGTCAGAACGCTTGTTATCGCAACGACCGTTTCCACCACCGCCGCCATCGCCTATGCCGCCAATGCGGAGGTGTGTGGCTCCCACATACACCAAGACAAGACACTCGTGGAAAAGACGCCAATTCAAACGACCGGGAGCCGCTCAAATTTTAGGTATTTGCCTACTTAATCAGCCGAGTTAACGAATTTACCTCATTTCGGACGCAATTCGAAAAGCCGACCCTTGACCCTGAGTTGTTTTGCGAATGAGATAGCAGACACCCGTACCAGGAGGTTCGCGGGAGCCGGCCGTATTCAAAGAAAACAGGGGAGCGGTGCGGTGTCACCAAATCACAGAAAACCACAGATAAAGGTTGGGAAAATGAAAAAGACGCTTCTGTCAGCCGCAATTGGCGCAGCGGTCCTTGGCTTCGCATCAGCGGCATCCGCCGCCACGCTGGATACCGTCAAGTCCAAGGGTTTCGTTCAGTGCGTCGTCAACACCGGTCTCGCCGGCTTTGCCGCACCGGATGCATCGGGCAACTGGTCCGGTTTCGACGTTGACTACTGCAAAGCCGTTGCTGCTGCCATTTTCAATGACGCAACGAAGACGAAATACACGCCGACCACCTCGCAGACCCGCTTTACGGCGCTGCAGTCGGGCGAAGGCGACGTCCTGTTCCGCAACACGACCTGGACGATCAACCGCGACACCGCGCTTGGCTTCAACTTCCGCACCGTCAACTATTACGACGGCCAGGGCTTCATGGTGCCGAAGAGCCTCAACGTGAAGTCGGCCCTGGAACTCTCCGGCGCTGCCGTCTGCGTTCAGTCCGGTACCACCACCGAGCTCAACCTCGCCGACTATTTCAAGGCCAACAAGCTCGAATACAAGCCGGTCGTCTACGAAAAGCTGCCGGAGGTGAACCAGGCCTATCAGGAAGGCCGTTGCGACGTTTACACCACCGACCAGTCCGGCCTCTATTCGCTGCGCCTGTCGCTTTCGAACCCGGACGAGCACATCATTCTGCCGGAAATCATTTCCAAGGAACCGCTCGGCCCGGCCGTTCGCCAGGGCGACGACCAGTGGTTCGATATCGTTTCGTGGACGCATTACGCACTGGTGCAGGCTGAAGAATTCGGCATCACCAAGGCCAATGTCGACGACATCCGCAAGTCGTCCACCAACCCGGACGTCCGCCGCTTCCTCGGCGTCGAGAAGGATACCAAGATCGGTACCGACCTCGGACTGACCAACGACTGGGCCTACAACATCATCAAGGCCGTCGGTAACTACGGCGAAGTGTTCGAGCGCAACATCGGCCAGAACACCCCCCTCAAGATCCAGCGCGGCCTGAATGCGCTCTGGACCAAGGGCGGCCTGCAGTACGCTCCGCCGGTTCGTTAATCGGCCAGACCAAGACGGGATAAGGCGGCCAATGCCGCCTTATCCCCGCCTAAAACAAAAAACGCATAAAAAAGAAAAAGACCTCAAAAATGAGGTCACAGGGGAAAAGGCCAGCATGACAGATCACGCTGCAATTGCGCCTTCCGAAGGGCGAACACTCAGAGCTTACGTTTACGACCCCAAGATCCGGGGCATTTTTTTTCAGTTGCTCACGCTCGTCATCGTTGTCGGCGTCGGCTGGTCGATCTTTGACAATACGGTCGCAAACCTTGCGCGTTCCGGTACCGCTTCCGGATACCAGTTCCTCAAAGGCCGCGCCGGTTTCGACATCGGCGCTTCGCTCATCGACTATACGAGCGATTCGACCTACGGGCGCGCCATCCTCGTCGGTTTCCTCAACACGATCCTGGTGGCGTTTTTCGGCATCATCACCGCCACGACCATCGGCTTCATCATCGGCATCGGCCGTCTTTCGAAGAACTGGCTGATCGCAAAGCTTTGCACCGTCTATGTGGAAGTGTTCCGCAACATCCCGGTGCTGCTGATCATCTTTTTCTGGTACAAGGGCGTCCTTTCGTCCCTGCCGCAGGTTCGGGACTCTGTGAAATTGCCGCTCGGCATGGTGCTCAACAACCGCGGGCTCGCCTTCCCGAGGCCCGTCTGGGGTGACGCCGCATGGGTTATCCCCGTTGCGCTGCTGATTGCCGTCGTCGCGGCTTTCGTCGTGGCACGCTGGGCAAAACAGCGGCAGATGCGCACCGGCAAGCAGTTCCACACGATCTGGACGGTGGTCGGCCTGATCGTCGGCTTGCCGATCCTCGCCTTCCTTGCCGCCGGCGCTCCGCTGACGTTCGACTTTCCGATCGCGGGCCGCTTCAACCTGTCGGGCGGATCGGTGATCGCACCGGAATTCGTGGCCCTCTATCTGGCCCTGTCGTTCTATACCGCCTCGTTCATCGCCGAGACGATCCGCGCCGGCATTCGGGCCGTGGCCAAGGGGCAAAGCGAGGCAGCGGCTGCACTCGGATTACAGCCCAGCACCACAACCCGACTCGTCGTGGTGCCGCAGGCGATGCGCGTCATCATCCCGCCACTGACCAGCCAGTATCTCAACCTCACGAAAAACTCGTCGCTCGGCATCGCCGTCGGCTTTCCGGAACTGGTCGCCACCGGCGGCACCACGATGAACCAGACCGGACAGGCGATCGAAGTGGTATCGATCTGGCTCGCCGTCTATCTCAGCATCAGCATCACGACATCGCTGTTCATGAACTGGTTCAACGCCAAAATGGCCCTGGTGGAGAGGTAAGATCATGGACACGAAAAACGTTGCCTATATCCGCCAGGAGATGATCGGCCCCGCACCCGCTCCCCTCAGCACCAGGAGTGCTTCGGGCTGGGTGCGGACCAATCTTCTGGCCACGCCGAAAGATGCCCTGCTGACCATCCTCGCCGTCGCCCTCCTGGTCTGGACGCTGCCAGGCATGATCAACTGGCTGTTCATCCAGGCCGCCTGGTTTGGGACCGACCGATCGTTCTGCACCACCGCCGTACAGGGTGGCATCCAGCCGAATGGCTGGAGCGGCGCCTGCTGGGCCTTTGTCGGCGACCGTTTCCAGCAATTCATGTTCGGACGTTATCCGATAGACGAGCGCTGGCGGCCGATCCTGGTGGCGATCCTGTTCATCGCGCTGCTCGTACCGATCCTGATGCCCAAAATGCCGCGCAAGGGCCTGAATGCGCTGCTGCTCTTCGTCGGCCTGCCGATCGTCGCGTTCTTCCTGCTGCATGGCAACGTGTTCGGGCTTCAGAAGGTCGAGACCCCGCTCTGGGGCGGCCTGATGGTGACGCTGATCCTGTCCTTCGTCGGCATTGCCGTCTCCCTCCCCGTCGGTATCCTGCTGGCGCTTGGACGGCGGTCGACGATGCCGGTAATCCGCATTCTCTGCGTCACCTTCATCGAGGTCATCCGCGGCGTGCCGCTGATCACCGTGCTGTTCATGGCGAACGTCATGCTGCCGCTCTTCCTGCCGACCGGCTGGACGATCGACAACTTCCTGCGCGCACTGGTCGGCGTAGCAATCTTTGCCTCCGCCTACATGGCCGAGGTCGTTCGCGGCGGCTTGCAGGCCATCCCGAAAGGACAGTTCGAAGGTGCCGATTCGCTCGGCCTCAGCTACTGGCAGAAGATCCGGCTGATCATCATGCCGCAGGCGCTGAAACTGGTCATCCCAGGCATCGTCAACACCTTCATCGGCCTGTTCAAGGACACGTCGCTGGTGTCGATCATCGGCATGTTCGACCTTCTCGGGATCGTGCAGCTGAACTTCACCGACACGACCTGGATCAGCCCCGTCACACCGATCACCGGCCTCGTCTTCGCAGGCTTCATCTTCTGGCTATTCTGCTTCGGCATGTCGCGCTACTCCGCTTTCATGGAGCGGCACCTCGACACCGGCCTCAAGCGGTAACCGGCTACAAACGATAACAAAGGGGATAAATATGGCTGACGCCCAACCCAAGAAAATGACCGTCTCCGCCACCGACGTTGCCGTCGAAATCATCGGCATGAACAAATGGTACGGCGACTTCCATGTGCTGCGCGACATCAACCTGAAGGTGATGAAGGGCGAACGCATCGTCATCGCCGGTCCGTCCGGTTCCGGCAAATCGACGATGATCCGCTGCATCAACCGTCTCGAGGAACATCAGGCCGGCAACATCATCGTCGACGGCATCGAGCTCACCAACGACCTGAAGAAGATCGACGAAGTGCGCCGCGAAGTCGGCATGGTGTTCCAGCACTTCAACCTCTTCCCGCACCTGACCATCCTGGAGAACTGCACGCTCGCGCCGATCTGGGTCCGCAAGATGCCGAAGAAGCAGGCGGAAGAGATCGCCATGCACTATCTCGCCCGCGTCAAGATCCCGGAACAGGCCAACAAGTATCCGGGCCAGCTTTCCGGCGGCCAGCAGCAGCGCGTGGCGATCGCCCGCTCGCTGTGCATGAAGCCGAAGATCATGCTGTTCGACGAGCCGACCTCGGCGCTCGACCCGGAAATGGTCAAGGAAGTGCTGGATACGATGGTGAGCCTTGCGGAAGAAGGCATGACCATGCTCTGCGTCACCCACGAAATGGGTTTCGCCCGCCAGGTCGCCCACCGGGTGATTTTCATGGACCAGGGCCAGATCGTCGAGCAGAATTCACCCGCGGAATTCTTCGACAACCCGCAGCACGAGCGCACCAGGCTCTTCCTCAGCCAGATCCTGCACTGATCCAGGCTTTTCGGGCACGACGTCACGGGGCGCTTTCGGCACCCCTTTTTCGTTTCACCAGCGGAAGGAATAACGGGCGTTGACGCTCGCGACCGGCGCGGGGCCATCCGACGTCCGGTCGAGCGCGCCGCTGACGGTCATGGACCGGCCGAGCTGCTTTTCGACGGCGACGCCTGCGCCGAGCGTGCGGAAACCGTCGCTGCCGCTTGCCCGCCCGACCAGCGCCGTCCTGCTCGGGCCATGCAACACGCGAACCGACTGGCTCGCATCGACACCACACCATTCTCCAGACGTCCCGTCATAACGCACGCCGTAGCTGCTACGCCTCTCGATGTCGATCGTCGGCGTCGCGATCTCCTTTTCGTAGTAGTTCATGGTGATTTCGGCGCTGCCCGTATTGCCATCGACATCGACACCGATGTCGCGGTTCAGCTGATAGGCAGGCGTCTGGATCTTTTCGGCCGTGAAATTGCTCCAGAACTTGATAGGCGTATCGACGGGCGTGCCGCTCGTCGTCGTGTCGACACCCATGGAGACGCCGGCCTCGGTCTCAAGGCGGGTCGGCAGCTTCAGGCCGAGCTTGACGGAGTAACTGGTATCGGAATTGCGGGTCGGCTTCCAGATCAGCGGCCTGTCCTCCGCAAGCCCCGGACCTGCCGTCAGAAAGCACCCAAGCGCCAGAACCGCACCCGCGGACAATATCCTGTTCATATCAAATCCCCACTCGAAGGCTCAAAGACAATGCAAGGGGTCCGGGCAATTCGACTGCCCGAATGAAAACCGTTTCAATATGTTGAAGGCGTTTGCCGAGGGCTTAAACCCTCACTCGCCGGTCTGCCTTCCGCTCGGTTGAACGCAAACGGAACTGACACATCCCATGATACGAAACAATGCGGCCATTCCGAATCCCAAATGGGGCGAGAATGGGGTTTCGGGCAGCGGCAACTGCTTTCAGATGTTATTCAAAACGCTCGTCTATGTGCTGCACCGACGCGGATATGACGTTATCGATGACGACGTTGGAGAGAAGTATCGGCCCCACTGCCCAAAGTGCTCGCATGTGGTCGGTATCCTCGTGTCGGCGATGCGCTTCCTCGCTGGTGAAGGCTTCCGCGAGCAAGATCTTGTCGGGATGATCGGGCATCGGCACCAGTTCGATATACAGGCAATCGGGATCGAGCCGGCTTTTCTCCAGATGATCCCGCGCCGCCTCGAGATATTCCTCACGCTTGCCAGGCTTGGTTATGAAAAATCCGATGATGCACTTCATCTTCTCCTCCAAGGTAGGCCACGTCGGTGACGGTAATGGCTTGGGAGGATGACAGCTTTCGAGAGGCACTCAACGGGAAATCGAATTTTCCTCGAACTGCGCGACATCCACGTTAGGATTGCCTTCCGCAGCGGCACGCCGTTTGAGTCGGAGCGGCAGAGGATGAGCGCCGCGAAAACAAATGCTCCCCGACGTTACCGGTGAGCGCGATGGCCGCGTTTCCTGGGGACCGACCGCCGTTCTCAATCCGGATGGCCAGATGATGGTGCAACTGCCTCTGAACGGGCCGGGATTATTGGTTTTCGACCTCCCCGTGAAGCGGCAGGAGAGTTCAGAAATGCGGAAAGAGATACTGTCTGATGAGACGAGCACAGCGGGTCGGACAATAACAAGCGTGGCGACCCCTGCAGGACTCGAACCTGCGACCTGCTGCTTAGAAGGCAGTGAATCGGACCCTTCACAACCCGTCATAGCTTTTCAACAACTTTGCTGAAGCCTCTGATTCATAAGGGCTTGCGCTGGTGGTGACCGGTCGTGCAATGTCGCGATATTGCACGGCCTGTCGGCCAATTCTGTTACCCCAGCGTTACCCCGAGAATCCCAATGGCAAGAGCACTGACGGTAAAAGCGATCGACGCGATGAAGCCAACCGCGACGAGACGGGAGATCCCTGACGGCGGTTTGCCCGGGCTCTACCTGATCATTCAGCCGAAGCGCGAGCGGCACGGCAAGGAGCTCCCGGCCGTGATGAGTTGGGCGATCCGATACCGCTTCGACGGCAGGCCGAAGAAGCACACGATCGGATCATATCCGGCCTATTCGCTGGCGCAGGCTAGGGAAGAAGGGGGGAAGGCGCTAAGGGCCGTCTCGGAGGTGCGAGACCCGGCGGCCGAAAAGGCCGCAAGGAAGGAGCGCAAGCTTGACCTCGTGGAAGACGCCATTGACGAGTTCGTTCAGCGTCATGTCGAAAAAAACAACAGCCCGAACACAATCCGGGAGCGCAAGCGCCTTTTCGAAAAAGAGGTTAAGCCGAAATGGCGCGGCCGGAACATGCAGACTATTACCCGCCTGGAGATTATCCAGTTCATAGACAAGACTGCCGATCGGGCGCCCGTGCTGGCAAACCGGCTGCTCGCCCTGCTTCGGAAGTTCTTCGGATGGGCAGTGGAGCGCGACATTATCGAAATGTCGCCCATGGACAAAAAAATAAGGCCCCCAGGTCAGGAGACCACAAGGGACCGGATCTTGAACGACGAGGAAATTAGGCTGCTGCTGTTGGCCGCGGATAAGCAAGGATATCCGTTTGGCCCTATGACAAAGATGCTGCTCCTAACGGGGCAGCGCCGGAGCGAGGTAGCCGGTGCGGAGTGGACCGAGATGGAGCTAGGCGGCAATAACCAGTTATGGGTGATCCCGCCTGAGCGCTCGAAGAACCGCAAGGAACATTTCGTCCCCCTGCCCACCTTGCTGCTTTCCATCATCGAAGCCCTGCCCCGCATCAAGCCATCAACGGACGACAAGGCAAAGCCGGTCTACCTGTTCACCACAAGCGGTACGACGCCCGTGTCAGGCTTCTCCAAGGCCAAGACGCTCTTGGATGCCGCCATGCTGGAGATAGCGAGGGAGGAGGCCACAAAGCGCGGCGACGATCCGAAGGCGGTGACGATCGAGCCTTGGACCTTCCACGACTTGAGACGCACCGCAGCGAGCGGAATGGCCCGCCTGAGTGTCCCGGTTCATGTTGTCGAGGCCGTGCTCAATCACAGGTCGGGATCGATCAAGGGCGTTGCCGCCGTATATAACCGGTATGACTATGCCGACGAGAAGCGCGCAGCGTTGACAGCATGGGCTGATGCCGTGAGTAAGCTTGCTGTTCAGTGAGCGACCGGAGACCTTATCACTCTTCATTCCATTGCGCTTGGATCACTCCGTCGAGAGCTTCGATGGCTCGGCCAAGCGCGCGATGGTTAATCCTCTTTCCGATCCACCCGGCTCGCCGAAAATATCTGCCAGTCCTTGCTGCCTTGTCGAGGTCTGCCATGGACCAACCGATTTCGCGGCAGCGGCGGCGAACGTCGTCCAGGGCCGGAATACCAGTCAGCTTGTATGAAAGGGTGCTAGCTCGACGAAAACCGTGGTAACGGGCAACCTGCCGAATGTTTACCCACGCTGAGTGCGGGAACGCAGAACTGATTTCCTCAATGGAAGCCTTTGGATACATTTTCCGAAGCTTGGACACCTCTGCTGCGGACCACACGTGGATAGACTTCCGGATCCCGAGCTTCGCGCATTCACCGAAAATCGCATGCTTAGTTCGGTGTCGGAGTCGCTTGCGCATCGCGACATAATCGCCGCGGCAATCCATTAAAACTTGACGCTCAGTATCGTCCCAAAGCTTCTGACCCTTCATGGTAACGCCTGCGCGCATCATCCTCCTACGGGAGCGCTCCCCTGATGCAACATTTCTGGCGTAGTAGGCTAATGACATGGCGCACCTCCTCACCGGAAAGGAGCGAGGAAACCTGACAAGGATGTGGCGACCGTGTGGCAATCCCAGATATCCACAGGCGCTTTGCGTGTGCATGGTCAAGCTCTTCTTGCGGCACCGAATGTCAGGCGCGGCGCGGCTTCGGTGATCTCCAGTTGGAGCAGCCCGCAGGCCCGACGCAGTGATCACACGAGGCCTGTGTCGGGCTCAACTGCGGACTTCTACCGTTGAGCGACAGTTCAAAAAAGAAGCCCGCCTAAGCGGCTTAGCTCAGGGAAACTCTTCTCACTTTGCATCAGCGAACGGAGCAGCACTGAAAACCTTCAACCCACGCCAAGAAAGGCTCTGGGTCAGAAACTGCGCTGTAGGGACAGGAGCTCGCATCTCCTCGGTGCTTTGCCGCCTGAGTACCTTGCTCAAACGCCAGGGAAAGCACTTCCTGAATATCCAACGGCGACTGGCCGTATTCGCGGCCGACGTATGCGGTGAAAACCTCTTTGCAGCGGGCATCCAACAATATGCACCCTCCAATCTCACGATTTGAAGATGCCATTGTTCCCAATGAACCTGTACTCAGGGTGAACAAAGCTCTTGTGACGCCCTTCCGCCGCTTCGGTATCGCGCCGCATTTAATTAGCTTCCTCTCATGGAGGAAGGGATCTATACCGGCCCCCGCGACGCGCTGCTGGATACTCTTCTATCGCCGCCCCGCGCAGGGATCACATAAGGCTTGTGTCGGGCTCTTCAATCTCGCCCATGCGCCGCAGCCAGTTATCAAGATCCCACCAGTCAGACCGACGCGTTCCTGGCATCCTCATTACATCACGTCGGCGAAGACTGATCTCAGCAGCGTCTTCATCAGACGGCCAGATGCCCGTGGCCTGTTCGATATAGGAAGCTGTCCTAACGCTCATGCCATCGGGAACCGACCGATCGGTGATGCACCACATGTGACGACGCAGGATGGATGTCACGCGAGCTTTGCTGAGGCCCTCAGCCTTCGCAATCTCGCGAAGAGGAAGCCCCTTAGCACGCATTGCTACGATCCGATTGTCTCTTTCCACGTCAGGCACTGCGAACTCCGCTATCGGAATAGCCGATACCAGGGTGCCGCTCAGCTTGCCTTCGGCTTTGCAACTGCGGGCGGCGTTGCCGGTTTTGGAGCGGGCTTGGTTCCGGCGGGTTTTGTCGGTGCAGGCGCGGTATTGCATCCCTTGCTCATCATCGCGGACTGAATCGCCTGCACCTTGCCCTTTGCAACGGAAACCTGGCCTTCCTTGTCGCCGCCGAACGTCGATGACATTGGCACACCGATCAGGAATACGCCGAAGGCATCTCCGGTAGCAGCATCGTTCTGCGCCTTAGACACTGCCGAAAGTGCCGTCTGCTCCTTGATCATCTCCTGGCCCAGTTGCTCGCACGTAAGGTTGGTATACGCGGCCATCGGAATGTCAGCCGGAACAATTGCGTCAGGACGCTTGGCGCACGACGAAATCGCCAGCGCAAGCGCCGGCACCACAAAATAAGCCCTCATAAATACCCCCATATTACCCGCACGGAGGATAAGCATGATTCAGCCAGAAGTGGAAGTGCTGGCTATACAACTGCCGTCAGATCCACAAAGGGTTCACGTCAACGCTGCTGGGCTCGCCTATGCGGACTATCCCGCCGTTCCTTTTGCTTGGACTCCCACCAAAGCCGGACTTCCTTCAAAATTGCCGGCACGACAGGGATTGCCACAGCAGCTAACATCATCCAGTCCGTCTTCGTCATGCGACCAATCTCCGGTGAGGGATTTCAACCCCATCAAAATACAATGGGGATGGTTGTCGGGGATGACGGCTGCGAAGAGCATAACGCTAACTGACTGATATTCCTGACTTTGAAAATCTCAAACGGCGAATAACAACAATTCTTGTCCCCGCCTCTAACCTCCAGGCATAAAGGAAACTCAGGTAGGGGGACATTCTTGACTCTCCCTCACGTTGTGGCACGCTTGCCGCATGACATGGGCACCTGGCCACCGCTACGACATCCGCAAGGACGGCGAACATACGTGGGAGATATTCGACACCACGACTGGCCGCACTGTGGTCATCGACGGGAAGCGTTATTGCGATCTGCCCCTCGACAGTGCCGACGTGATGGTCGACCTAATGAACTCCGAGGGAATGGAGCCGGACGAGGAGAGGCTACATTGAGCTCGACGACTGCCTTCATCGCGCATTTTGCTAGGGCTTGATCAGTTTGCAAATCGATGGCTGCGCAAGGTCCGCGATCATAGCGTGCTCTCCATTTGGAGGCGTCCCTTTGATTTTAGCATATGCGGGATTAATTGGATGATTTGATACATGCAATACCCTTATGGACATCGAATGCTTGGCCCCAAGCGACTTTAATTCTCCCACGTTGAGTTTAACAAGGTAATCGTCCTTGGAGAAAGCTCTGGGGAGGGCTTTTGCTGAAGCGACTGCTTTTTGTGCTTCGGTCCCATCGAAGTACTCCCAATAGGATGCAGAGAGATAGTCCTCTCCCACCTCCGATCTGAGCGCGAACGTTCGCGGTTGAACACCCACCACGATACCGTTCTCTCGAATTGTGCGATTGCGAGGGCAGTGCCTTACAACATGATCGGCTTCTCGTATTGGGCGCTCAGCCATTTAGTACCTTTTCCAGCAAGTGCTTGGATGTCCCAACAAAAGCGAAAAGAGGACTGCTCCCGGAAGAGGTTTCAACCCCCTCCTCAGACGTTATCCGACACGTCCACTGTACCTTACCGTCCGGCAAAAACGCGGCGGTCACCACGTTGTCGTCTTTTTTGTACGCAACCAGAGCGTTGCCAGCAGCGTCTAACCCTAAGGAAACCCAATTTAAACTCCGGGTCTCCACAAGCCATTTGAGAAAATTAACAAACGAATCCAAATTCGGCTGGCTGTCTTCCTCAAACCATCCATCGGCATCCAACAAAAAATCGAGTTCTGAAAAAAGTCTATCCCGCTCGATAAATCCCAGATACATCGCATATTTCGATGTAGCGATTTTAAGGGTCATCGCGGAGTTAGCCAGTTGAACCTCAACAGGGCTTGTTACCGCAACCGACTGGGAGATATCCTGGCGCCGCTTTGAAGCCGTTTTACGACCCGTAGAAAGCTCGCTCCAATTGGTGATAGCGGCCGACCCGCCGTATGCCAAGTCGTAAGAAAGGGCGGTATGATCAAGCATTAAAGAGGGCCCTAGCGTTATCTGTCACGAGCGCCTCGAATGTCTTGTTTTTAAGCGCCTGAATCAATTCCAGAACGCCCATCAGTTCGGTGCGCTTAACCGGCATGTCTTTCATTGCAATAATATCTATATCCAACAAATATGACTGATGCTTCAATAGTACAGGATCAACGAGCATACAACCGATGAGTTGTCTGAAGCCTGAGCTCGCATCTGTCCTTTCAACCCTTACCGCTGTGGAGGTCCAGTCGGAGCGAAAGCCGTCTGGAAGTGATGGGTAAATATTCAAGTACTGCTTAATGTCGATTAATTGTTTGTTCGGGTCCGGGATATCAATTCTGTTGATGTAGCGGACGCCCACCCGTTCCCACTTCCGCAGCCCAATTGTTTTTTCTAGAAGGTCGAGGTTGCGCTCAAACTTTTCTGTCAAATCATCCCACCCGTGATACGGAGCTAGTCTACTAGTAATGTAGGATTTGCGATTTACAACCGAAACGTCAGCCCCATCCTTGCTAAACAATCTGAACCAATCACGCCGAGAAGCCAACTCAGGAAGAGCGCTATTGCCTTGCACCCTTATTCGCACGTCATAGTCACTTAGTTCTTCAAGTTTGCCGTATTTTGGCTCAAGCTTCTTGGCAAGGCGTCCCATATCGCGGGAAGAAAACGGTTCTGAAGGCACCATTTCGATTAGGCATTCAATTATTGGCGGTTTCGAATACAAATTCATGATGCCCACTCGGTTGCATTTCTAGACGCCATCAAATGTAGCCATCTGAAATAGTCAAGACGAATATGCCGGACATCGATCCGGTCTATGCGCGGCACATATATAGGTGGAGATTTAAGATTTGCGTCCTCGTGGCTTTGCGGGCCTGAAGCCCTTTTGCTCGCCTTCGGTCTCGGTCTCGTAGCAGCGAAACGGCGCCATCTTTGCTCGATACACACTCAACTACGAATGGTAGATCCGGTTGTCCGACCCCCATACCTGTCGACAAGGAGGGCAGACAGGGCGATCGGCGAGTGCCCCTTGGATCGATCGCCAATAAGTCGCCTGCTCCGGGGGCGCCGCTTTCCTCCCGGCGAAGAACGACCCGACGGCCACCGGCAATAGCAGCGGCGCGATCATTACCACCGTCGCGTATCCTGTTTCATGGAGAAGGAGACTAACTTCCGGGCGCGTTTCGCAGTCTCTCGACGCGGTCGAGACGCTCCCGAAGATCGAGGATGATATCCCGCTGACCGTAGACGCTGCCCTGCGCAGTCTTCACCTCGTCGATCTGGCGCTGCTGGTCCTGGAAGCGCTGATCGTAGTTTGCCCATACGCGGTCTAGTTCCTCGCGCGGCACCTGAGCGTCACGGACCTCCTTGAGCGACGCTTCTGATCGCGCCCGATCCTCGGAACCGCGGTTTGTGCGCCATTCCATCTCCTTTTGCGTCACCATCTTTTCGGTGATGACCGTGATCGAGCCCTTGAGATCGGTCGTAGCGCTCTGGATCGGCCAGTAGACCAGGCCGCCGACAATCGTGCAGAACGACAACGCCACCGCGATAGCCTGCCACTGAGGCTTATTCCGCTCGGCAATGTTAGTGGACAGGGCGGCGACGGAAGAGCGCATCTCCGACGACATCGCCGCCATCGAAGATTCGATCTGCTTGAAGCCCGATCGCATTTCTCCCTCAAGGTCCGACTGCCGGCGGCCGAGGTTTGTTACCCGCTCACCGAGCTGGGCAGTCATGGCATCTGAGTAAACTCGGTGTTCCGCGCCGTTGGGCATGTCATCATTCCCTGCCATTAGTTCTGCTGCCCTTTCAGTTCTTCAGTCGGTGTTTCTTGGTCCAAATCCGGTTCACTTCTTGCTTAATTTTTTCTCTTCAGCTTAAATTCAAGAACTGAGTAGCGCTGGGGATGATTGTGAACCTATTTAGCTGGGCGTTCGTCTTCGACGCCTTTTGGAAATTCTCGGTTGCCGTGACCGCGTCGTTAGCCCTTGTTGGCGGCGCAGGTGTCTATAGGGCAGTGGTGAACCTCGTTTACCAACGTTGGTTTGGGAACCTCAGATATTATGAGGGTGATTACTATGCATATAGATGGCATGTGGAAACGACCGGGACGCTAGTAGAGCCTACGGTTTCAATCAGAAGATATTGGAAGCATTTCTGGGCATATACGCTTCACTGGACTACGCCTGCGGGAACAACAGAATCCTATCGGCTCAAAGAGCATCATGGACGAGAAATATACGCGACTGGTGAAAGCAAAGGCTTGGGTTCCCACTCCACTTTTATCCTTCACCCAGCGCATGCCGTTCCCGTGAAAGTGGTGTCCGGGATGTACTTCTTTATGAACACAAGCCACCAATTCGTGGCAGGCCCATTTCTGATGTCTCGGCGAAAACTTAGCCGTGAAGAGGTAGAGGCCCTTCTTAAGCCATCTGCAGCAACCTCTTCACAATATGAAGCCCAGGTGCGCTACTGGGCTTTTGAGAAGATGGAAAATGCTGGAACGAATGTGATTACCCTGAGGGATGGTCACGTTCCCAACGGCTCGAAGGACACAACATAATAAAAAGATGTTGTCGTGAGGGCCGTCAGCACTACGATTGCGTTAGAGACTCAATCTCAACTGGAGAGCAGATATGTTCACTCTAGCCAGCGTAGAGTTCTTAGCCGAAGACGGTGCAGCAATTCGCCGCATTCAATTTGAGATTGACGGAGAGCGACCTCAGCTGCTGAGGGTCGATATACGACATCCACCTTTTGAGGCACTGGATGCCAGCATCCTCAAAGCGCATGACGAAATCTCCAAGAGATGCGAATACATCCTTCACCACGCGAAGGATTCAGCCGAGCAATACAAGAAGAACCGATTCTGGCCAGATCAAAAATGACCGGACGACAGGGGACGACGGCGACAATAGCTGTCCCGGGCCGCGTTAGTGGCTCGATTTCCGAGCTGCGTTTCAAGTGTGTCACGGCTGGAATAAGTCGTCGGCTTCCATGCCCGACAGATGTCAAGAGCTATCGACTGTTCCGTCTTCGCCGCGTCAGTCCCGCCGGTAAGGGTCGTTTGGATCGACTGGCACGCGACCAGCACGCACGTCATCGCTAGCAGCAACGGCAGCATCCACGCGCTTGTGGTGAAGGTTTTCCAGCTCATTGAGCACCGCCTTTTCGATATCGATCCGTTCAGCTCGCCGCGCGAAATAGGCGGCGAGCTGCAGGATGAGTTTGAGTGCCGCCAGCCAGGTCATGCGGGCTTGTTCGGCGGGAAGAAGTAGACGAAGCCCGTATTGACCACCGCCAGCACGGCCCCAGTAATCTGCGCGGTCGTGAAGCCGAAGACGGTGCAGATCTGATCCAGGTCAGCGGTCGGGCCCGGAACGCATTCCGCGATACCCTTGGTGCCGAGCCAGACGAGCAGGATGGCGACCGCGTTACCGATGACGGCCGCAGCGAGCTTGCTGTAATTTCCAAACATGTCAGTTCCTTTCGAGGTTAGAGCTTGGATTGCACCAGAGCGCGCATCTGATCGCCGATCGGGATCGCGCCTTGGATTGAGGTATCGAAAGGCAGGCGAGCGATATCCCACTTGCCCCTCTGCGTGATCTTGAGGGTGATTTGCACTTCGGCGTGGCTGAGCACGGTCTTGCGATCGACCTGGATGCCGTAGCGCTTGCAGAGCTGGACCAGCACGTAGACCAGCGCGTTCCACTGCGCCCGCGTGATCGACTGCTTGCCGGCGCTGAACGGGTTTTCGATGGCACCCGCCATGCCACAGAGCGAGACTCCGATCGAGCCGGTGTTGCAGTTGAGGGTATGGGCCGCATATCCGGCCTTGGCCTTCGGCTCTGTGTTCAGCGCGATCGACGGCTTGCCGCGGACGAGCTTTCCGTCTCCCTCAATCAGGATGTGGTAGTGCTCGCGATCGAGGTCGTTCGCTTTGTTCTGCCCGGCCGTCCAATGGAAGATGATCCGGGAGATTTTCGCATCCGGCATCCAGTCGGCCGGGATGGTGAGGCCATCGGAAGCAGTCGTAGCCGGAACGTTCGCCACGGCCTCCGGAGGCTTGACACCTCGAAGCGTGGCCAGCTCGTCGAGCGCCTTGTTGACGGCGGTGACGCTCTCGGAACCGAAGTCCCCATCAGCGCCGAAGTGAGGGAGCGGATAGCCAAGCGCGATCAGGCGCCGCTGCAGAGCCTGCACGGTCATGTCCATTTTCGGAAATCCTAATTTAAAGGTGTTGCAAGGATGCACTCGACTCCCGGGCGGGACGGTGTTTCACTTCGCGCCAGTGAGGTGTGAGGGATCGAGTAATGGTTTACGAGTGGGATGCGCGCCGGGCTCGACGTGCTAATGCAATCAAGATGATCTCGGCCCTGCTGGTCGGTGTGGTCATTGCCGCAGTTCCTGCCTGGATAGTGACCCGGGCGATCGATCTGTAAGCCCACAGATCAGCCGGCCTATGCTCAATAGGATCAGAGCTGAGAAGCCGCGATGAAGAAGGCGTCGATCTGCGCTGCCTGGAAGCCCATGGCCTCAAATCCTGCCTGCATCATCGGCTCATTACGAACGAACGTGCCGCTGTATTCGTAGGCGACCTGGGTTGCCCTGTCCTGAGTGGCGATCCACGCGTTAACCGCATCAATCAGGTCGGTGGCGACAAGTTGGAGTTTGAACTGGCGCGCTGTGACACTTTCAGGAATGGGAAAGTACGGTAGAAATTCAAGCGCCCCAAAATCCCAGACTTGACCAGCTTGCTCCGGACCGGCCGGAACCTGCACTGCTCCGGAAAATGCGTCAGGCGTTTCTTCCTCCGGGCCATCATAGCTGCCGAGGTACCGTCCGGCCTCATCCACAAAGTATCGCTGGGTCATTCGTAAGCCCTCACAACTGCTCTCCAGCTTCCTGGGGTTAAAGGCTGCGCAACGTTGGTGGATTTGTTGATCACCGTCATCTGCGTCTGCGGATATCGAAGGATCACGTTCGTGGCGTTCTTTTCGATGCCGGTACCGCCCAACCCGCCCACGCCAGACACGTTGAGGCTGTGCGTTCCGTACTGAACGACGTCGTTCACAGAATATCCCTGATCCGCAGTGGTACAGACCAGCTCGACCACGACGTTCGAAGGCATCGCTCCCAAGCCATGAGCAATCGTCGATGAAGAGCCAAGGGTGATTGTCTGTTGCGCGCTGACGAACCTGTCCAGACCAAGGTTGGCGCGCGCTGCGGCCGCCGTCGAAGCCCCGGTCCCGCCATCTGCGACAGCAAGGTCGGTGATGCCGGCCACCGAACCGCCAGTGATTGCGACGGCCGTGGCGTTCTGAGTGGCCATGGTGCCGAGGCCGAGTGAGGTCCTTGCCGTGGCACCGCTTTCTGCGACCCACGTCGTTCCGTCACCGACGATGATGTTGCCGTTGGTTACGGCGAGACCAGCTATAGCGGTCAATGTGGCGGCGGATGCTTGAGCACCGATCGTTGTCCGTACCGTCGCGGCATCGGCATCGTCAAGGATGGTGCGTGCAAAAGCGGTCAGCGAGGTCACGCCCCACGTAGCCGCGCCTGTGCCATAAGCAATCTGGTTGGCCGCGATAGTGACCGCAGCGAACGCCGTCAGATCGGCATCGAAAGCCTGGACGTTGGTCCCGATCACTAGGCCGAGCGTCGTCCTCGCCGCGGCGGCATCGGCATCATCGATCAGCGTCCGCCCATATGCACTTAGAGTCGTCACGCCCCATGTGGCCGCACCCGTGCCGTAGGGAATTTGGTTGGCTGCAATGGTGATTGAGGCGAGTGCCGTCAGGTCAGCATCATAGGCCTGAACGTTTGTCCCGATCACAAGTCCGAGGTTGGTTCTGGCGCCGCTTGCCGTCGTCGAACCCGTGCCGCCAGCGGTAACCGGGCGCGCGGCATTCGCGTCCGCGACGAGGTCGTCGATGAAGGCATTGTACGGCGCCGACTGGATAGTCGTGTTCGGCGTGCCTTTGGTGCCTGCTGGCTCAGCGTACACGCCTGCGGTTCTGGGCATTGAGTTCTCCTTGAAGTGAAAAAGCCCGCAAGACTCGACTCCCCAAAAGGTGCGATCATGCACAAAACACTTAGGAGCGCGGGACTATGTATGACGCTAACATCACTGTTGAAGTACTGAGCCGGTTCGGCATTTCATCCACTCGCGAGGATGCCGTGGCACTTACGAAACTTTTGGTTCGCGAAGGGCAAAGCCCAGCTGATGATTATTTTAGTTCAAAATTTCCTCAGCAAATTGTCCTCTTTGGAGAAGAGCCAGCTGGTTTTTACATAAAGCCTCGCAACTTGGTTATAAACTGGCGAGACGTAATGGGGACGACTTTACCGAATGCTGTTTTTGCGTCTGTGTCAGCCGTTCAGCTTCCGTGGTTAACTCCCTTTGCGGTGCTCGCGATCATTTGGGACACCCATTGCAAAATGGTTGTCCCTCTTAAGGCCGAACAGGCAATCGTGTTGCGGTCCATATGGGAATGCGGCGCCCATGCCAGTGAGGCGCAAATCTTAGAGATGATCACAAAACATGAGTGGTTAAACATGCAGTCCAAGCCGCCGTTCGATCTGACCGCATCGCTCGACAAATTGGCGACGGCAGGCCTCATTGAGATTGTCGACGGCACGGCCAGACTCATCGACAATATTGTTTTCGAGGCAGATTAGGCCTGACTCGACTCTCTGTTGGGTTGTGAGATAATCACCTACAACGAAGGGATACGGATGATATCAAATACGGCTTGTAACGCCCTAGCGGGTGGGAGATGCCTTGAGCTTAGATACGACGGCTTCTCTCGCGTAGTCGAGGTCCATGCAGTCGGTACAACGAAGGACGGCAACGGTGTTATGCGTGTCTGGCAGATCCGAGGCGGCAGCAATAGCGGCGAGCGTCAGGGGTGGAAGGTGTTCCGGCTCGACGAAACATTCTCTGCCCATGTGATTGACGAAAAATCCAAAGCGCCCCGTAGCGGGTATGCGCGTGGGGACAAAATCATGCAGTTCATAAAGTGCCAGATCTAGCCCGCCACAGTCGCAAAGATTGCCCTCATGGAGTGCGCAATCGGATATGTGCTCGGTGATTGCCTCACTCATTGTCTTCTCCTATGGTTGCGCTCATGCAGATCGACCACGACCCACAGGAACCGTCACGAAAAGCGCTGAAAATCATCGGCGTCTTAACCGCTGTGGTCGTTTTGATTGTCGCCGTGCCGCTCACGATGGGCGTCAATTGGTCGGTGCGTCAGCTTCCTATCGAATTTGTTCTGCTGCTTGCCGGCGCTGCGATCGGCGTTTGGGGCGGCTTTTTCCTAGGCCGCCGAGACGCAATCCGTCAGTTCCGGACACCAGGCAGAGACGAGTAGCCAGCCAGCCCGCCGCCCCTGATCAATCCGCTTACCGTCGCCTGACGCTGCTGATCGATTACGTTCTTTTGCCCGCGCTGGAGGATCGCCTCGACGATCTGGTCACGTGACGTCCCGGTGGCAACGCTCAGCTTGCCGATGTCCTCGGCCAGCTTCCCGGCGTTAGTCTCCGCATTGCCCTGCACCATGCGCTTGATGATCGATCGAGCGAGGCGGGCCGTCGTGCCGGCGATAGTAGCGTCAGACGGGACTTCCTGCCCCTTCGCAACTTCGTCGAGGAACTGGTTGAACCGGGTGCCCATCGCCGTGTCAGAGCCGCGGGTAACGCGATTGGTGGTGTCACCGAACACTGTCTCGCGGTCGATCGCGTTCAGCACGTTATCGGCCGGCTCCTGGCCGAACAGCATCCCGAGCTTTTCCCGGTTCCAGTCGCCCTCCCCCCGAACAACTTTGCGCAGCGCGTTTGTGTCGTTCGCCTGGGTCCCGATCGCCCGATACACTTCCCCCAAAGCGCCCTGCCTCATGCGAGTCGGTACACCGGAAGGCCCGACCATCATTCCTTCCGGCAACGCTCCGGCGTTAAGCGCCTGATCGAGTTCGACCGGGCGCATCGCGCTTGCTTCATTGTTGAGAATCGGTCGACCTTGCCCCAGAGCTTCCCGCTGGCGAGCCAGCTCGTGGTATTGGGCATCGACCTCCTTGATCCGTGGCACAGAGGCTCGCAAGCCGTCGTCGATCATCTGGCGGGCTTCCGTCAGTGCGCCGATGACCTTATCGTCTGTCTCAGTCGTCAACATGCCATCGATAGCCTGCCTGGTTTGGAAGGCCACGGAAGGATCGGCCGAGACATTGTTCTCGCCGAAATCGTTCATCATCGTGCGGACTTGCTGAAGCCGGCGCTGCGCATCGCCGCGCAATGTCGAAACGGAATGATCAAGGTCGTCGGTGATTGGGGTAAAGTCGTAGGGCTCTCTTCCGGCCATGACCGGACCGTATTGCCGTGCAACCTGTCCCTGGCTGTCCCGGAGGCTTGCATCAATCCGCGATGGCACAGGATCAGGCCCTAGGCTGGTTTCGACGTCGGAACGCAGCCGCGTGTTCGCGAGGCCGGCGCGTTCGTTGAGCGGATCCACGATCAGCCCGCCCGTTCCGGGCCGGGCGGCTGCGCCACGAGCAACGCCAAGCCATTCCGGCGAGACGTCGGCCAGCATCGCTTCCGGCCCCAGGTCGTCGAGTGAGGACCGATACCGCGCGACCTTGCTTGGATCGGACAGCTCATTGACGACATATTTGCGGGCCTGATCTGTCATCGATGAAAGGGCGTCATTGCTTTCGCCAAGGATTTTGCGGGTGAGCGCGGACACGGCCTTATTGGCGCCTGCTGCGACGGGCATGAGTGCGGGCCCGACGACAGCCCCAGTCAGGCCTTCTATTCCTGCCTGCTTGGCTCGTTCAGTAGCGCCGCCCTCACCCGCACCGAATCCCTGCACTAGACCGGTCGCCGCACCAGAGCCACCTGCAGATATCAACCGCGCGCCCGTAGAAGCCCCCGTATTACCCAGCGCATAGTTGCCAATCACCGGCGCGGCCTTGAGAAGCGCCCCGCCCGATCCCACCCCGCCGGCAATCTTGAGGCCGGTCGAGACATACGGATGGTCGTTGTCGAACTCATCGTCTTTTCGGCGCTGGATGCCGAGCGCCTGGTCATATCGCTCGCCCCAGGTCGCGCCAGGGAGTTTTTCATACCCCTGGTCAGGCAGCATCGGGTCAACAAGCGGCGCCAGTGTCGCATTTGTCGCCGCGTTCAGCTCGTCGAGATAGGAGCCGATACCGAGCGCGCCACGCGCAACGGACCGGACGCCGCCCGCGATGCCGCCAGATCGCTTAGGCCGGCTCCCACGGCCACCGGCGGCCATCTGCTGGGCAATCTCGTTGACGGTCGCCTCCTGATCCTCCGCGGAGAGGGTCTTGAAGCTGTCATCGACCGTGACCTTGACGCCGTTGACGGTAAGGGTCGCCATTATTCAACGCTCCACTGGACGCCGGTTCTCGTTTTAAACCCACCGTTCGGCGTCGAGCCTTCCGGGATCTTGTATTCGGCCAGCGGATTCTTCAGCTGCCGGATGCGCTGGCGCCCTTCGGCCGGCGTGATAGCCCGATCCGCGACAGCGTCGGCGATTTCGCCCATCTGCTGCTCATATTGGGCAATGCCGCGCATGGTTTGGAAGATAAGCTGGTTGCCGCCTGGCTGGTTGATGATCCGCGGAAGTGAGGCACGGAACATCTTTATATCCCCGTCGGACATCGTGCCAGAACCTGGCAGGCGCTGTTCCGGAACCATCTTCTCAAGGAGAGCCGATGCAGCCTGAATGTCGCTTGTCCCCTCGCCAATCGGCACGCCCCAATCGCCCGCGAGCTTCTTGAATGCACCCTCTGCCCCTTGGGGAACGTTGGCGAAGATGCTTTCCAAACGATCGATCTGCCCAAGTCGTCCACGGGCCTGCATGCCGGCATCGGACATTGCGGCGAAGGTTTCCGCGTTCTTCTTGTCGAGGTTTTCGAAGAACTTGTCGCCCTCTCCAGTGTTCACCGTGATGTTGGTGCCGTCCTTACCGCCCGTTAGCATGAAGTTGTTGTATTCCGGTGTGCCTGGTTTGAGGCCCGCCTGCTGTGCCCGGATGTTCAGAGCCCGAACTGATTCTGGTGTTTGGGTCGTTTTGTCATCCAGAGCCTTCAGTTGAGCCCGTTTGTAATCAAGACCGAGCTGATAATCCGGGTCGCTCGTCTTCTGCCAACGCTCGTACTCCTGACGAGCCTGCCAGATCTGCTGTTCCTGCTGCGCCTGATGCTGTTGCATCTGCTGCTGCATGACCAGACGGAGAGCTCCCTTCTGGCCTTCGTCGAGGAAAGGATTGCTGAGGATCTTCAGCATTTCCGGGTCAGGACGATAGGGTTGCGCGCGGGGCATCTGCGGCGGGGCGGCCTGTGCCATCTGCTGCGGAGGCACGGACGCGACCGGAGGCGCTGCGGCCACGTCGCGACTTGGCAGCGGCGGAAGGGCGGCGGCCTGCTGCTGCGGCAACGGCTTGCTGCCTGGCTGCACAGGGTTCTGGATAGGCAGGTTGGCGGCCTGCGCCGGGTTCTGCAGCTGCGGCGTCATCTGGTTGGCCGGCTGCTGGAAGTTGGGCGCGCTAACCATGGGATCGACATAGCCAGATGCAGGCACCTGAGCATCGATTGCTGCGGATGCCGGAGTAGCGGCGGCGGCCTGAGGACCAAGAGCATTCAGGAACTTTGATCCATATGCGCCCACCGATGTCCCGAGTGAATCCTTTCGTCCGAGTTTGCCCACGCCGCCAGGACCGCCGATCCATGCCTGTGCAGCTCCTTCCGGACCATACTGCTGGACATAGCCGCCGAACTTCTTGTCGAAGATGGCGTCCTGCAGCTTGGGATCAGCCATGAATTCTTCTGGGGTGACCGCGCGGCCAAGGGCCTCTTGCGACCATGGGCCGATATTGGCCTCCATGATCTGGTAGCGGCCAAGCGCGCGGCCAAGCTTCGGATGCGTTGGGCCGACGGCCGCATAGTCGCCGCTGCCAGCGCTTTCGATCGAGGCAATGGCATTGCGGTAGGCTTCGGGGCCTCCCGCCACCGATGGGCTGGTCGCCGCCATCTCATTGCCGGCATCCGTCGTGGTGGGCATGGAAGATGCGGCTGAAGAATTCGAGGAGGAAGGATTGCTGCCGCCAAGTATGCGCCCGAGGACGCTGTCAAACTGTGTGCTCGCCGCCTCCCTGCCCTCCCGGAGCCCTTTGTCGGCACGCCACCGGCCAATACCCGACGCAGCGCCCATCAGCAACGCACCGATGCCTTCCGGCACGTTCTTCGGCTGCTGGCCGAGGATACGCTTCGCGAGCGCGTCAGCGGCCTCACGGCGGGACTGCAGGTCCTGATAGGTGAGACCCGTATTGCCCCCGAACAGATATCCGACCATCAGAAAAGGCCTCCGTTTTTGCGGCCGCTTAGGAAATTGGCAAGCCCGGTCATGAGGGACGGATCGGCGCCGCCCGGAGCGGTCGGGAACGACGCATCCTTCTTCTGCCAATTGGCGAGCCCCATACCGATACCGGCAGCAAGCTGGCTGGCGCCCTGCGGCACGTTCTGCGCCGGCTGACCCATGATCTGTTGCGCGAGCTGCGCCGCCATATGCTGACGTCGAACCGTGGGATCAGTCGGGTCCTGCTGCATATAGCCGTAGCGCTGGAACCCGCCGGCGCCTGGCTGCTGGGGAAATTCGTTCATCGTGCCGCACCTGCCTGGAAGAGCGCGCCATAATTAACGCGGCGATATCCGTCATTGCCCTTCCGGACCGCATCCGGACGAACCTTCTCGACTTCCTGCGCCATGACGCCGATCCGCTTTGGAGCGCTCTTCGGCTCGCCCTTGTACCGATACTCGTACAGGCCGCCGACCTTCTTGACGTCCTTTTTGGCGTCCTCGTCAGAAAGGCTGAACAGACTGCCGATGCCCCCGAGCACTGACCCGAGGCCCGCCTGTTTTTGCTGGTAGGCGGCAAGGTCGTTCTGATACTTCTGGCTCACCAGCCCGGCATAATCGACGTTCGGCAGACTCTGGCCCTGCGTCGGCACAAAGTTCGGGTTATCGACAGGAGACCCCGCCAAGAGGGCCGAGATTTCATTGATCGGCTGGCTCCGCTCCGCATAGGCTTCGTTCAGATACTGTGCCCGGGCGGCGTTCTGGGCGTTGATCCGAGCCTGCTCGGCGTTGAACGTCTGATCCAGAAGCGCGTTGTTGGCCCCCGTCGCACTGGTGTTGTTCTGGTACATCTGCTGATCGGCAGAATTCGCCAGTTCGACGTCGCCCATGTTCTGCGCATAGCCCTGCTGCTGAGCCGCGTTCTCGAACGACGCCTTGTTTGCAGCGAGGCCAGCAAGCCGAGATTGTTCCTGCCCCGCGTTCAGGATCGCGCCGTAGCGAGCGTCATTCTCCTGGCGGGTCGCCGCGTCGATCGCACGGTTGTAGGCCTCCGAGCCGGGCTGAAGGCCCTGATTGATCAGCTTCGTTTCGAGCGCTTCCCGGCTCTGCGCCAGCTGCGGATTGATCCGCTGCATCAGCGCATCTTCGTATTTGCTCGTGTCGAAATCGATGTCGTAAGACTTGGTGATGTCACCGGCAGGACCGGCGCTCGTCTGAAGCTGAGGGCCCGCGCCGTATTGCTGATATGTCGGCGTCTTGAGCGAGGATGGGTCACCGGCAGCAGGGGCATCGTCGAGCGAGAACGGCGTACCGAGCAGGGTATCCAGCCGGCCGGACTGGTTTGCAGCCAGGGTCCCAAGATTTAGGTTCGCCTTGTCGGTCTGATCTTTGATCGCCTGCTGCTGCGGCGACAGGGTCTGCGTCACCGTCGTCGTCGGCACCTTGTAGGTCTGCCCCGTGGTCGGGTCAAAGATGTCACGGGACTCGCCATAGGTATAGTTCAGCGTTCCATCCGGCGTGACCTGATTGATGTTGCCCAGGTAGGAGTTCGCAGTCGCCGTCGCGACATTGGTCGCAGTCTGCGCAGCTGCGGTTTCCTTGGGGTCCGGAGACTTGGGTGCGTTCTTACCGCCCATCTGCTGCCTTCCTTTGTGCGGCGCGTTCCCGCGCCAGTCGTCGAAGATTGTTTCCTGCCCACGCCTCGCGCGTCAGGACGAAGAGGTTTTCAGCTGCCGCCGGGCCACGAAGACGCGGGATGCGGTATCTATCAAAGCCGTAGGCCGTGAGCATGCGATGCTGTGCCGTGTCCTCGTCCGACACGCGCTGCACCACCGCTTGGCAGCCGACAGAATTGAAGGGGTATCCGTACATGACGCTGAGAACCGGCCTCGTCAGCCAGCCTTTGATCCAGGCAGCGGCAGAGATTTCCACGACACCGGCGTCGGGGTCATAGTTGTGATAGATGAGCCCCGCCGCGAGTTGGTCGCCGTCGACCACGGCAATCGCGCGACAGATCCCGAAAGTATGTCCCCCGCCCGGCCAAATTCGCTCCGCCACGAGCTCCGCCAACTGGTCGGTTGCTTCGCCCTTCGGGAGAAGCCCGCAGTTGAACGTCATACGCTCTGCTCACCTGCGATGATCTGCAAGTTTCCGAGATCGAGCGCCACTCTCAGCGCCACCGGGCCGCCGGACACAACGACGGCGCCGATCGCGAGGGTGTCGCCGCTGGCGCGCACGTTCTGCCGGTATTCGTAGCGCTGGAGCGTGCTTGGATTGTCCCACATGGCGACGTCCCAGAGACCGACGTCCCATTCCGAAGATCCGGCATCACCGACCGAGACGACATTGAAGGCCGGGATTGAGGTATCGCCGTTGGCGCGGGCAAAGAGGAGCAGCTCCGGTTTCTCGCGGGCCTTGATATACATCTGGCCCAAGGTCGCTTCCTTGCGCTGGCCGAACGCGCTGACGGCGCGGAACTGCGACAGATAGGAGGCGATGAATGGCAGGCCGTCGTCGGTGCCGTTGATGTCGCCCTGCCATACCGAACCGGCGAGCGAGCCGAAGAAGATGCTGCCCTGGATACTGCCGTAACATGTCGCTTTCCAGTTGGTGACGATCGACCAGGCCCAGGTCACCACGTTCAACATGAAGGTGGTGTCAGGCACGACAATGGTATTCGGGAAGGAAACCACGACCAGCTTCTGCTCCGGCCAATAGGTCATTGACCAGCCTGTCGGGGCCGCTGTCGCCGCAATGCTCCAGTCATCCTCGATCGGCCGCGACCGGGAGAACGACGACAAGGCATCCCCGTTTCTCTGAACGGCCTGCGACATCGGGATGAGGCCCGATACTGTGGCGATCAGTACGTCGCCGCCGGCCTTGATGAAGGCATTCTTCCCAAGCGGCTTGCCGATCTGGTAGACGCCCTGGACGGTGAAATCCGTTGCACTGTCGGGATCGCTGCCTTGGAAGACGGCAACCTCGCCCTCAGTCGAGACGAAGACACAATATTCGTTCGGTCCTGTCCCGCTCTCGATCGACCAGTTGAAGCCCATCAGCAGCGATCCGCCGTTCTTCATCGTGCCGCCGAGCGGGAATACCTTTGCCGCGCCGGAGATGGCGGCTGCCGGCAAATAGTAGGCGTCCATAGTCCCGGCTTTGACAAAGAACTCACGGTTCTTGAACAGCCAGCCTTGCGAGAGCTGCGCCATCGTCGTCGAGTCAGGAAAGGTGATTGCTGGCGTGGTCCAGCTCGTACCGTCGAAAATCCTGCGGGAGTCTGCGCCATTGGTGGCGATCAGATAGGAGCCACCAGCATTCGAGTGCTGGAATGTCGCCCAGTCGCCACCGGTGAGGCCGCTCACCACTGCTGCGGTATTGGTCGGCGGGGCGGCCGGCGACGTCATGTCGTAGATCGCGTTCACCGTCGCCATGAACAGTTTCTCGGCGCCGCTATACTTGTAGGTGAAGGCGCTGACGAAATCCAAACCGCTGGCAATGACTGCCTTCTTGATCGAACCGCCTCGAATGCGGGCGCCGGTCAATGTCGGCAGCCAGTTCCTCAGAACGGCTGCGGCCCCTGGCAGGTCGTCAGAAAGCGTCGTCGTGGTGTAGAGGCCCTTTGCCGGCGCCGGCAGCGTCAGAGGTGCGGACGCTTGCGGCGGAACGGCTTTCACCGGACCTCTGTTTGACTGCATCAGTCGCGACGGGCGGAGCTTCATCGATCCTCCTCGGTCGCAGCCGCAAGCGCCGCCTCGAATTCGGCAAGCGGGTCGTCGTAGTTCAGGCCCTTTTGCCGCTTCCACCGCCAGATGAGGTTCAGGACCAGAAGCCGTTCCGGGAAGACAGCGACATCATCGTCAGCAGTCCAGTCGGCTTTCTCGGTTCCGGTGCTGCCCAATATCCAGTTCTTGGAAACATAGGTGATAGTGGCGCCGACGGCATCACCGGCTGGTGAAAACGAGATGCCGGCCGTCGAGAGGTAATAATATGGCTGGACAGACGGCACCTGCAGCACCACGGCCCATTGCGACGGGCTCTTTACCGGGCGGGCGAAATCACCGGCTGCCGTGAAGACTGCGCCACCTTCGATCAGGCGGTCATAGTCCGCTGGGAACGTATAGGGCGACACCGACGCGACATCGGAGCGCTGAAGCGCCTTCCATGCGAACCGCTCAGCAATCTCCTGGCCGGCAAGCTTGGCGAGTTCAAGCATCGTCTGCGCGGCCGGATTGTTCGAACCGTAGACGCTGACGAAGCGATCGAGCGAAACAACGTCGCTGACCTCGTTGATTGCGGTCAAGACAGTCATGGCGTTACCCCGCTCAAGGTGACCTGGCCATTACCCCACCGCGCGCGATTGTCGGCGAGCGTCAATCCGGCCATCGCGTTTTCCTTCAGTGGACGGGCACCAGAGACAAGCTCGACGTTCTTGGCCCAGATCCCGATTTCCTCGACGAGCGCATAGAGGTAGGCGTCGGGGGCTTTCTCAAGCAGCCAGTTCGTCGGGTTGGTCCGCGTCAGGGGCGGGATGTTGGCGTAATAGGTCATGGTGAGATTGCCGTTCGCGGTCGGCCGCGCCATGATTGTGGTCCCGACGACGGCATAGCCCTGCGGATAGCCGCCGCGGTTCCGGTAGCGGTCGGTCAACGCAGACAAGGACCATGCGCCGATCGAGTAACCGTCGGGCGTCAGAACTTCACGCGCTTCGAGGAAATCCGCCGGCAGTGTCCCGTCACCATTGGTCAGGACGACGGTGCCAACAGTCTCCATATCTGCGATACGCAAGACACGGTTCATCTTGGCCTCAGCCAGGGCAACAAAGCGCGGGAAGAGATGAGCGACGTCATCGCGGCCCGAATACTCGCCTGCGTCGATCAGCAGGGAGGCATAGTCTGTGATAGCGGCCATCAGGCGACCTTCCATCCCGTTGCGTCTTGATACATGCGGCTTCGATCGGAGAGCCGCGCCATCTCTTCAGTCACTCGGCGGATTTCGTTGCTTGTCCGCTGATAACCGTGCGGGTCGTCCTCAAACGAGGGGCGGCCGGCCTCCAAATCATGGAGTTTCTGTCGGAGCCGAGACCAATCGGGGCTCATACCCGGCCTTCGAAGGAGCGCCAGGCGCGATTGTCGCTGCTGTTCAGCCACCGGCTCAAATAGGCGTCGTCACCCTCGCTCTGCGCCCGGACAAGGTTCTCGGAATGGGCTAGATTTGCGGGGATCGATGCGATTTTCACCCAATCGCCAAACTTGTTGCCGGAGGTCGCATTGCGGGTGAACTCATTCTCTTTGACGATATTATCGACCGGCATTTCGATGCGGAAAACCGTCTCGTCACCGTTGAAGTGTGACCACACGGTACGACCCGTCATCGGATCCCAGCTCAATAGCGTCCAGTTCCCATCTCTCACTTTCATATGCGGCTCCAATTCAGATGTAGGTCTATGGACTCTTGTTAAAGTTGTGCGATCATTCGCTCTGGATAAAGAAGGAGGGGGCGATGGGCAGATCTTTTTTCCGAAGCTTTATAGTTTCCGCAGTCATCGCTATTTTTAGCGCCACCGCGGTACTGGGAGGCGGCCTCATAGGCGACATCGTCAACAGCGTTGCTCCAGGTGTCGGGACCGCTCTCGATGATGTCCATAGGGGCATCAAAGAGACCGTTCCAGGGTACAAGCAGCTTGAAGAAGGTGCCTCAAAAACAGTCAATGAAACACTAGTGCAGGCTTCCGCTCCTGCTCTTCAAGAGGCGATAGCGCGGTCACGCGATGACGCTCTCCGACAAGGGGTACAACCTCTTCCTCCGAATATTCGCCAAAACCTCGTAGGGTTTATTCCCGATCACATCTTGAACATTGCGCGTTATCGGGTGCGTGGCGGTGGGGACTTGAGCCTGCAAGTAAACGCGATCCGCTACGGCGAAGCGGCGGCTATCACTCTTGACTATGTTATCGTCTTCAAGGAGCAAAACGACGCGCTGTACAATCCCGTCCTGTGGGCTCACGAACTCACGCATATCATTCAGTATCAAAACTGGGGATTGAGGGACTTCTCGATACGTTATGTCCGCAGCAGTGGCTCCGTCGAAAAAGAAGCTTACGATGCTGAAGCTCGTTACGTCGCTTGGGCGGCTGTGCGAAACAGTCAGGCGGCACCTGCTGGTCCGACCAATCCAAACACTTTCAATCGTCCGCTCCAGGCTTTTGCGAACACGCAGCCTTCCAACATCTGTGGAGCATCGACCGGGGCATGCCAAGTCAACGGATTTGCCCCCGTAGGCACCCCATGTTGGTGCGATACCTTTGCGGGACCGGCAGTAGGCTCTCTAATCCCATCACAGTTTGCGGCCGCGCCCCAGCCTGCTCAGCCGCCCGGTTTTCCGCCGGGCTTTGTTACGGTAGGGTGCGGCTGCTGGGGGCCAATGCCCGCGCCGATAGTGCCAGCGGGGCAGTGTATGAGCGGCCAAGCTGCTCTCGCAGGATGCCCCGCAGCATGCGGTTTTGGCTCCCAAGCTTATGGTTACGTATGCCGATAGCAAAAATTCAGTCGTCCTCGCCAAGCGGGATCTCTGCCTTGCCCTGGCTGATGAGCTGCTTCGCCTTGCTCATCGGCACCTCGACGACTTCGCCGGCGGCTTTGCGGTCACCTTCTTCCGGCCAATAGTCGAACTTGAGGCGGACTTCGACGGTCTTTTCCTTCGCTTTTTCCTTGGCCTTCGGTTTCGGATCCGCAATGATCGGGCTCGGCGAAGGTCCAGGCGTGATGCCATCGACTTCGGGCGGAGCCGCATTGTCAGGCACGATCGGCGCCTGTTCGGTGGTAGATGCCTGACTCGAGCCAAGCGGCTTGTTTTTCTGGTCTGTCATGGAGTTTCTCCTTCAGGGAAAGAGGCGGCTCATCACCGCCCCCTCGGTTACGATACCGCCGCAGAGAACGGCGTGACTTCCGTACCTGTGCCGGAGCAGATGATCTGCACCTGCCAGGTATTCGCCGCGACGTCCTTCAGCTTGATACGGTCACCCTTGATGCCGCCCTTGGTAGAGCCGTTCATGGTGATCGTGTCGGTGTCGGCCGCGGTCTCGAAGCCGACGACAGTGTCGGCAGCGTCCTGTGCCATCAGGCATGCGCCGGTCATGATGTCGGCAGCGCGCGAAACCTGAATGATGGCGTTGTTCGACGTGATGGTCGTACCGATCACGACGTCGAACTCGGCACCGGAGCCGGTGGCATCCGGCAGGGTGAGCGTCGAACCGGCGGCACGGTTGACGACGACCGTCGCCGGAGTGCCGTAGGTGGACGCGTTGAGGGCGAGCACAGCCGCCGTCAGGTTGAAGGGTAGAAAAGTAGGCATGGTTCGCTCTCCTTAGCTCGATGCCGTGAGGCCGAAGAGGTCGGCAGCGATGCCGAGGCCCTTTTCGTTGCTGACCTTCAGCGTGCCTTCACCGATGATCACGCCCTTGTCGGCGTCACCGGTTTTCGCGACCTTCGTGTCTTCCTGGATCTTGCGGAGCCAGAGGAACTCAAGGAAGTCCGTGTCGAGGAAGAAGGCGTTGCGGGCGAGCGCCGCCGTCGACTGGATCGTGCTCGGATGCACCAGCACCTTGCCGAACGGTCCTTCGTAGAAGTCCGCCGTCGCGATGATGGTGTTGCGCTGACCCTTCGACTCGACGGAGTAGCGGAATGGGGCGACGTTCGCGTCCGACATGAAGGTCACGAAGACCGACTTGACGTAGGCCGAACCGACGACGTGCTTGAACTTGGCGCCGTTGTTGAAGCCCTGCTGCATCACGCCGTCCATGATGGCCTTCGTGAACGCACGCTGCGTGCCGTTGGTTGCCGCGACGGTGAAGCCGGAGACAAAGCCACCGTTGGCACCACCGGCGCCGCGGGAGACGTTGCTGGTGATCCAGCTCGGAAGACCGCCCAGACGACGGATAGCGCCGCCGACAGAGCCCTGGTTGGACACGATGGCGAATTCGGTGTCCTTGCGGATCTCGACGCCCTTCTTGGCCTTCTGGTACTTCCGCTTCTGGACCTTCCCGGCTTCGTCCACTTCTTCCTGCGTGCCGGAGATAATCCAGCTCTTGCGCAGGATCTGCGTGTAGTTGCCGACGCGGGAAGGAGCATCGATCTTGTCGAAATCGTACTCCTCACCTTCTTCCCGAGCGTTGTCGCCCGGTGCGGCGAGGTCGTCGGTTTCCCATTCGGGATGAACGGACTTCGCCTTGCCCTTCTCGATCATGGAGTAGATCGGGGTATCTTCCGGCGTGATGCGAGACACCACGTCGGACAGTTCTTCTCGGTTACCGACCGCGTTCGTCGTGCGGACGGTGTTGGTGATGACAGCCATAATAGCCCTCGATGTTCAGGGATCAGGGATGGACCGTCGGACGGTGAAATCGATCAGAAATCGATGTTCATCGCGTCTTTGAGCGATCCGGTTCTGGTCAACCGGGCCATTGCGTCCTGATTTTTCCGGGCCTGCTGGGCGTTCTGCCCACGAGCCTTGCCTTGCGGCACGGCCGGCGGTGCATTGTTCACCTTCTCCAAAGCCTTCTTCTTCGCTCGTTCAGCCTGCATGCCGAGACGGGCGTAGTGCGCCAGCTTGAAGTATCGGTGATCGGTGACGTCCTGCATTTCCTCGTCCGACCAGCCGAGCTGACGAGCGGTTTCGAAGGCATCCTCGAAGAATGCTTCTCGCCCGTCTTCGGTGGCTGTCTGGGGGAAGGCTTCGGCGAGCTTCGCGCTTTCCGTCGCAAGGAGGGATTCGCGTTGCTCTTTCGTCAGTGCCCCAGCAACCTGCTTCGGACCGTTTGCCATTTCGAGGATCTGGTTGACCCGCGTCGCCGCAACGTCAAAGACCGCCTTCTGGCGCGTGTATTCGGCAGGGTTCTGCATTGCCAGCATGTGCGAGGGCTCTGCAGGCATCTGACTGATCAGGAAGTTCGCAATTGCCGTGGCCGTATCGACCACGCGGTTGGACATCTGCTCCAGTCCACGGCCTTTGTTGGCCACTTCCTGGGTCTTGAGGCGGTAGTCGCGCTCACGCAGGTAGCCGAGCTTCAGTTCCTTTACAGGAACCTGCTCGCCGCCTTTCAGTGTGACGAGGGTTTCGTCGAGCTTGTCGTCGGCTGCCGGTTCCCCGTCGCCGTCTTCATCGCCTTCGGTATCTTCGTCTGCGGAGCCGTCGGACTCTTGGCCGTCGTCATCGTTCTGATCGTCGGCCGCATCCGTCTCGTTTGCGATCCCTTCGGCGCTTTTTGCCGGGTTGGCCTGTTCTTCTTCAGGCTCCCAGAAATTCAGCGTTGCGGGGTTGTCGATGTCCGAGGGTTCAACGGTTTTGCTCCCGCCGAGGTCCGGCAGGTTGGCACTTTCGTTCGTAGTCATGGTTTTCCCTTAGGGGCTTGGCACCGGCGTTATGCGGGTGCTCGATTTGCGCCAGCCTTTGCTTCCTCCGAGAGGTGGTTGAGCTTGCTGCGCAAATTTCGGATGGCGCGAACCTCTGCCGCGTGGGCAGCGCGCGCCTCATGATCTGTTGCCTTTGCGTTCACACAGGCATTGATTGCCGCTGCCTCGATATCGTCGAGCAGCATGTTGAAAAGCGGATTGTCTCGAAGCGCGCGGGCAAGAGCGACCTTTTCAGCATCCCTCATCCGGGCATCCCCCCGAGCTGGGTTTGCATGATGTGGCCGCCTGAAAGAACTTCGGCCATGTTCTGGCGCTGCTTCAGATTGATTTCCTGATCGATCTGGTAGCGCTTCAGCTCACTCTCTTGCTGCAGGCGGGCCATCTCGATCCGTTCCTCGCTCTCGATCTTCTTCATGGCGATGGCGTTGTCGGCTTCCATCTTGGCCTGCTGCTGCTTCACCTTCTCCATTTCCGGATTCGGCTTGTTGGCAGCGGCCGCCATCATCTTCTGGATCTTCGCCTCGTCCGGCTCGGTAAAGTACTGGTCGACGGAACGGAGGCCGGAAGCTTCGACCAGCTTTGTCAGGGCGTTGTAGACGTTCTTGGGCGTGACGAACGGATTGTCGACGGCGCCGAGCTGCGACAGGAGCTTTTCTTGAAGCCCGGTGATCATCTGCATCATCATCATGTCGCGCTCACGGGTGCCGGCGCCGAGGCCGGTGTTGACCGTGACGTCCATGTCGCCGTTCCATGGGCGAGGATCGAAGGTCACCCACTTCTTGCGCAGGCGAACCGTGCGCGGGCGGTCCTGATGCTTGATCGTGAGCTTCAGGAGGCCCTTGAACACTCGCACCAGGCCGCGAGCGATGGTGCGCGCCATAAGCTCCGTCTGGCCGATGCCCGATTGTTCGAACATGGCCGACGCCTTCGCCGTCATGTTCTGGAGAGCATCGGGAGGAAGCCCGCTCGATGCATCGGAGATGCCGGTCACATCGGCCATCTCCCGGTCGAAATAATCCATCATCTGGAACGAGCTGGCGGCGACGAACGGCACCTGCGTGAACCCGAGCGCTGCCCGCACGTCTGTCCCCTGCGTCACCCTGATTGGCTTGCCGAACGCCGGGTTCAGCACCGCATCCGGGTTCACCACAGCCGTTTCGTCAACGATCGGCTGCGGCTTGTTCTGCCAATAGATGTTGTCGAGACTTTCACGGAGTAGAACGGTCTTGACCTTCTGGCCTTCCATCGTGTCGTCGGCGATCGACGTGCCTTCGCGCTGGTGCGGCCGGCGCTCCGAAATGATATCGGCGAACGGGACTTCATCCCATTCCTCGTTTTCGAGCAGATAGTCTTCCTTGATACCGCCGGCATAAACCATGCGGCGAAGCTCAGCGATCCCGTCGTCGTCCTGATCGATCCGGACATAAAGCTCGTAATATTCGATCTCCTGCAGCGACTTGGCGAGCGTGCTGGAGTCGTCATTGATCAGATCACGGCGCCGAGTGGCCTCCTCGTCGTCCTGGTCGATCGTTGACCCGGCAATCGGTAGCTCGTCGATGACTGACCGGTCATAGCCAAGGGCGACCAGTTCGGAGCGACGGAGCCGCATGTTGATGCCCGTAAGAGGGCTTTCGATGATATCAAGCGCGTCCGGGTGAACCAGCAACTGTTCCGGAGGCACCGCACCAAGACGGGTTCGGCCCTTCTCACAACGCTTGCGGATCTTCACATCATAGACTGTCTGGGGCTGCGGCGGCTGGCCGTCGCCCATATCCATCGTCTCGACGCGCTGTTCCTGCTCCAGCACCGTCACGTCGTCGTCGGCGACAAGCTGCACCAGCGACATTTCGTCGAGGCCGGTGTGCTTCGTGACGATGACCGAGGCTTTCTTCTCGTACCACCAGCGAATGATGCCGTTGCGAAGCTTCAGCGCATCGTGGATCGCGTCCTCGACAGCTTCGTATCCATCGCTCTCCGGGAAGACGACATTGCTGATGTAGTCGGTCGCCTGCTCGGCAAACGGCTCGTCGCCTTCGGCAATCGGCTGGTATTCGGCAATCTTGTCGTTGCCCAGGATCGTCCGGACCAGCGATGGCAGGACTTTCTTCACATGAGCGCGGACGTCCCGGCTGACCACCTTGGACCGGCCGTCAATGACCGGAACGTCGTCCATCGTGCCGTCGAAGTATTCCGTCGCCTTGTCGCGGTCGATCGACAGCTGTTCCCGATAGCTCTCGCATTCCTTGACCAGGTTCGCGATAGTCGGGGTCAAACTGTCTTTCCTTTCGTCAGCCATCAAACAACCTTCTGCGGTGTGAAATCCCATGAGCCGGCGGTCGGCTTAACGATGGCCTTGCGCAGCATCATGAGCGCGTACCGGGACGCTGAAATCGTATCGTCGCGCTCTTTGACGACCTTGCCGTCCTTGCGGTGATAGAGCCGACGTTCCTGAAGCCAGGCGCCGCAAGTGCGGAACACCTTGAACCGGCCGGTCTGCATCCGATCGAGCATGTCCATCAGACCCGCCTCGACGCTGTTCGAACCGTCCACGAACGTTGCCCGCTCCGGCAGCATCTTCAGGCCCTGGGCCTTGTATTGAGTAGCCAGGTTCTCCCCGGCAGCCGTATCGTTGTTGCCGTCATGAGGCCATGCCCAAGGCATCCATATTCCCCAAGGCTTCAGCGCCGCGGCATGTATGATCGGTGTCGCCCTACTCTGCCGATAGTCCCGCGTCAGATAGACGATGTCGCTGTCCCGGTCCCATGCGAGGCTTGTTGCAGCCGTCGGGTGGTCCCAGCCGAAGTCCAGGCCGCCGATCTGTGGCCAGTGCTTTGGAATGAGAAACGGATCAACGACGATGTCGTCTTCCAGGATCGGGAAAATCAGGCCGGAGCCCAGCGTCGGTACGCCCTTCGTTCGGGCGTCCCGCTCATGGGCCGGGTAGCTGGCAATAATCCGCTGGCGATCCTCAGCAGAATAGTGCTCGGCATCTTCGATCGTCATAGTGATGACGGACCGATCTTCCGAGACCTCCAGCAGATAGCGAGCCACGACTGCGCTCATTCCCTTGAGCGGCGTGAACGTGACGGCAATCAGCCCGCCCGTCGCGTTCGTTCTCGTGATCCCCTCGAAATAGACGTCCTCCGGCGGCTCTTCGTCGAACCAGACGTAATCGACCGTGTTTGCCTGCCATTTGCCGCGGCCCTGCTCATAGGCCTTAAACAGCAGCGTTGACGACCCGCCCGATACATGCCGAACCGTGACGCTATCGACCGCACCAGAGACGCCAGACCGCCGCGTGGTAGCGACGATGTCGGCCTTCGGAATATAGCCAGTGCCCCACTCCTCCTCGTTCATCGGAGGACCGATGAGAAGTCGCTGCACACCGTCGCGCGTCAGCTCGTAGGACTCGGAGCCGGCCAGCATCACGATAGGCCGCTTGAACCGCTTGCCGTTCCACCCTTCCGGATACCGACCAGTCAGATGCATCGCAGCTTCGGCTGCACCGGCCAGCGTTTTGCCAAGCTGGTTGCCGGCCATGAACAGGCGCTCGCGATAGGCGGCGCCGGCTAGATGGAATTCCTTCTGCTTTGCATAAGGCCTGTAGGAAGCGAGGCGATTAGTGCGCCGTCTCCGGTCCATCTCTGCCAGCAGCTCGGCCTGCTCCCTCAGCATCAAGGAAAGGTCGGATCGCGGCGTCAAGGGTCCGGATGCGCTCAAGGAGCTGCTCATCCGTCAGGTCATCCATCTGGTTGATATTAACGTTCAGGTCCTTCGGCATCAGCGAGGCCACGACCTTCAAAAAATCCTGCGGGCGCTTCTCGATAACGGTCTGGATTGCGGCCGGTCCCTGGCTCTCCCAGGCGGCAAGCAGATCCTCAATGAAGGCCTCGCCCAACTTGCTGCGGGCACCCTTAGGTCTCCCCGGATTTCCCGGCTTGAACTGGTGCTCGACGGGGGGCTTACCCTTTCCCGTTTCCTTCCCGTTTTTTCGGGGATCGTCGGTCATGGCTCAGTCTTTCCCTTTGCGAGGGCATGTGCGAACTTCTCATGCCGTGCGTTCTTCAGGAACGGCATGGGTTACCGTGGGAGCAAATGATTTTGACGATTTCGGATGTCGCCGCGTTTTATGCGGCCATTGTTGCCACTGGCGCCTTATTTCTTGAGGTCCGCCGATGGTTCGAGAGTGGCGTGCGGCTAAGGGTTAGCGCATCTCATCAATACGACATGCCGGAAATGCGGCACCACATCATCGCGGCAGAAGTGTCCAGCATCGGTGATACGCCTACCACCATAACAGGGCTCGACATCTGGGGTTACCCGTCAGTGCTCCATGCGTTATTTGGCCTATCCCGCACAAGGCTCGGCATATTCGACACAACCACATTCGCAACGCCTAAAGGCTTGCCCTATCAGCTCGCCCCTGGCGATCTGTGGAGCGGAGGTCTCGACTTTAATACGCGAGAGCTTTCAGACCCACGGTTTGCGATAGCCTACTTTGCCGTAAAGACAACGCGCTTCGACAGTCCGACTTTCCGACGCATTAAAATGTAGGTTGCCCAATAGTGCATCCTATGCGAACCGGTCCATCGTCGGCTCATGGAACGGCTTGCTCTCCGAAATGTTCGCCGTAACGCGTTACGAACGTTACGCGAGTGTCATCGTAGCGTTACAAGAGTTGCTTGGCGCCGAGTGACATGGGCAACCCGGGAGAGCGGAATGGACGATAATACGCGACGTATGCAGCACCTAAGCAGCACACATGATGGGGCGGCAGCAGTTGCTGAAGAGGCCCTCTCTGCCCTAATCCATTGCCTGGGCGTTAAAGCCCTTCCAATCTTAGATGACATGGAAACCCGGCTGAATGACCGTTACAAGAATTCGGGAATACCCGCAGAACATGAAATGCGGCACGTCGAAGTAGTGAAGCCGGTTCTTGACGAGGTCACACGGTTGATCTCTAAAGCCAGAGCTCAACTGATATGAGCGCAGGGTGCTGCTAGCGCCCTCAAATCTAAGGAGAGCCAGCGAGCAGAATTTTGGGCGCATTTCTGGACAGGGAGGAAAGCAACTAGCCTTCCCGTGGCCCCGTGGGTGATCCTTAGAACCCCATCTGCAAATCAGGCCAAATCAAGTTGCGCACAATCTAAGCCGCTAGGCGGAGATTTGCAATACTGAGTTCGATTTCGCGCATGTTCTCAACGCTTTCCACAATCGCCATCACGGCGCGCTTGCCTTTGCCCTTGGCTCTGGTGACGCGGGCATAGGCGCCGGCCAGCGGGCCGGACTCGATCCGAACCCGGACATCGGGCGCGAATGAGGCGGCCGGTGGTGGCCGCAGGATATCGTAGTCGCCGCGGTTCTGCGCCTCGCAAAGCTCAATGACAGCCTTTGTCGGGATCGGGATCGGTCCATCGGAGCCGCCGAGGACGGCCTGAACGTGATCCATCTTGCGAAGGGCGTCGAAATCAGCCTCGCCATGTAAGGAGCCGAACACATAGCCGCTGAACAATGGAAACCGCCTCATTGACCAGCTTTTGGTCTGATAATGCATGACTTCCCGCCTGATGACCGGGGCAATCGCATCGATCCCGATTGCCTCCAGCTCATCGAGGGCTAGGGATTGGCGACCTGGAGCCGTCCTGAGAACATACCACATTTTGAACCTCGACCGTCCCGTTATGATCTAACGTTACGCATAGCACATTCTTGGAATCATTGCACTATTCGGCCATCACGAGGCGGTATTCTTCCGACAGATAATCACCGGTTTCGTCCCGTGACTGTCCCGCCAATGTCATGTGAGCGATGCCCATCATCGAAAGTTCGTCGGCGCGCTCGTTGCCCGCGATCCCCGAATGGCCTTTGCACCAGATCAGCTTCAGGGGGTAGATCGTCAAAACCTCGTCCAGGGAGCGCCAGAGGACGGGGTTCTTGATCTCCTGCTTGCCGCGCTTCCAGCCCTTGGCCTTCCACTTGTGCCGCCAGTCGTTGCAGCCATCGACCACATAACGCGAATCCGACAGCAAGGCCGCCTCCCGGCCGGCACAGTTCACGGCCATCCAGGTCAGAGCCCGCAAGGCGCCTTCCAGTTCCATACGGTTGTTTGTGGTCTCGGGATCGCCGCCGAACTCGCTATGGATCTCTGCGCCATCCTTATAGGCGACGAAACCCCAGCCGCCTGGGCCGGGGTTCGGTTCGCATGCGCCATCGCAATAGACTTCGATCATTGAGCGCCCTTTCCAAATCCAGCGACAAAGAATGTGGAATCGGTGGCGGCCGGCAATGGCGAGAAGAGTTCCGGCGACAGCTCAAAATACGCCGAGTGCTGGCCGTAATAGGATTTGCCCTTGAGAGAAAGCCAATTGCCCTTACGTCGGAATGAAAGGGTTTCAAAAGGCGAATTTCCCAGCGTTCCCCACAACTCGAAGACCGCAAGGTTGTTGTCGTGCAGAAAGCGCCTGGCATCCGCTAGGTAGTCCCGCACTACTTTCATTCGTTGGACGGCAGAGACCATCTTTTGGCCGCGCGTCAAAATCTCTTCCAGGCTTTCGGCATCTTCATTCCCCGGCCGCCAGTCGGGCAAAGGGTCGTCAATGCTGTCCAGTGTCTTCAAGACCGCGCGGAGCTGAGCGGCTGGCCGATAAGTGTTCAGGAACTCGAAGCCGACAATCGTTCCCACCTGACGCGTTTCCCACACCTTTCGCCGCCGGCTGTCCCGGAGCCCCGTATCGATTTCTTCGGAAATCCGCCCGTTATTGAAGTTGAGCTCATGCCGGACGATGCTACAAAATTGCTCTGCCTCGTTTTCCAGACGGCTCCTCGCCGCTTCTATCGCCTTGGCGATCGGCAGAAGTGCATGGCCGACTTCCCGCAGTCTCGGCGCCCTATCCTGGAGCTCCGCCCAAATGCTGATAATCCGCTTGGCTTTGGATTCCCGCCGATAGACCACAGCAGCCTGACTGTATTCCTCACCAAGATGTCGGCGGGCGCAGTCGTGCCCGATGCACTGCACGGTTCTTTCTGCCGGGAACCATGCCAAAACTCCAATCTCAAATTTTGGCGATCCCGGGGAGCACAAGGGGCATGGCGCCAGGGCACCGTCGAAACGACGCGCTCGCGGAATTTTAAGTTCACCCGACAGCAGAACAATGCCGGCCATGTCGTGCGGCCGACAGGTCGATACGTTCTCGAAATTTTCTGGATAGCCGGTATCGGCCAAATGCTGTTTCCAACCTTCGACGAAAACCTCTTCCGGTCGCGTCTGAAAAATGGGGAAGTGCCGGATCTCGTTCATGCCGCGCCTCCGTCAGGGTCTTGGCGCCAGCCGTATGTTTGCCGCGCCAGTTCATTTTCTACCGCTGTCCAAAACAGCCCGATTTCCAGATCGATCTCGGCTCGGCCTAGGCCAATCTTGCTCAAGCTTGCTTGCAACGCTTCGGTAACGACGAGCCGATAGTGGATGGCGCTCTTTTCAGTGGGTTTATCGAGAAGCTTGCTCGCCACGTCCCGGATTTTTCCGACCCTATTCACCAATGGGTAAGGGAGTAGCCGGCATGTTGGACGCCAGTCGAGTAAGGGCATGCTGTCTACGCCGCTCGTGCTCATGCCATCGGCCTCCTGCCCATAATATGTAAAGCATTTCGGAAGTACGAAATAGGATTAACCATTGAAATCGCTGGATTTTTTGTCATCACAAAACCTCATCCAACCTTTCGCATTTCGGGTTTCCGTAGTGGACGCATTTCGGTTTCCCGAAGTGGGGCATCTTTCTTCCGACCGAGCTTTTCCCGTCTTGTCTTGGCAAGCTTCCGGTCTACCTCGTCCCATCTGACGCACTTATCCTTTGCGCACTTGCGCCATTCGTTCGTCGCTGGCGCACCTTCAAAATCGCCGCAAAACGTGAGGGTGTAGAGGTTGGGGTGGGCCGTTCCCGCCCCTGCCCTACCCCGCTTAATCTTGATGAGGCCCTTATATTCCAGCTCGTCAATTGCGTCCGCGACGTACTCTCCTGTTACGCCATGCTCGACAAACTGCTGATGGGTAACGATAAGCGAGCCATTCCGTAGGGCGCCATGGGAAGCGTGTTCGATGATGATCCGAAAAAACGCCCTGGAAGCGTTTGGGCTCATCGTCCTGAATGCTGGCGATGACAGAAGCTCGACCGTCATCCACTGCCAACGCTGGGAACTGTCTGCGCTGACTTCCCCTTGGGGTGGCTTGTTGTTCTTCCTCACCTGATTGTAAGTCTTGCCGCTAGAGGTTCGGCTCTTGTCACGTGGGTTGAACTCAGCCATGCACGGGCGCTCCGGTACGAATTGTTTGAGCTATCCTGCAGGCTTCGCAAGCCTGTAAGGCATTGAGCAAGAATTTCCCGCGAATGGCGGTTATTGGGTTTGGCGGCGGTACCGTCTGTTCTGAGAGCCAGCGCGCTGCGGCGCTAACCTTGCTGTCGTCCTGGAGATCAGCCATCAAGCTGCCGCCCCCGTATTGTCTTCGAGGACTTCGACTTTCGAATGTAGCCGATATCGAGCGTGGGTCCCGGCAAACGTGCCGCCGTGCTTCTCGTGAACGGTCTCAATCGTGAAGCCCATCTTCTTGCGCAGGAGGTACGTGTAATGGCTCCAGCGAGGGCCTGGCTGGTCGATCGGTGTACATCCCCTATCGCCAGCGTCGATAAGGTGTTTGAGTGCCCAGGCAGCCCTTCCATAAGCTGTGATCTGCGGCCCATTGACCTCGTTATTGTCGTCCAAGCACTGGACTCGAAGCGAGTATTGCGGCTTAACTGGTCTCGTCATCGACGGTCCTCGTATCGTTGGTGAAAGGGGAGCGCCGCGGCTTGCCGCGGTTGACGCTCGATAGAGGCAGTAGGGTTCTGTGCTTGCCGGCTTGGACCCTGCTGTCCTTCGTTTTTGGGGCTGATCACGCAACCTCCCCGGAGCGCAACCGCTCCCATTCCAAAATCTTCCGCTGTTCGAAAAGCCTGCGTCTCTTAACGACCAGCGGCGTTGGGAACCGTAGATCTTCGTCGTGCACCCAACGCCACAGCGTTGTCGGAGAAATCTTGTAGCGATCCTGGACCTGTTGTGATGTGAAGTACTCCATGGCGTCCTCGTTAACCAATGTTACAACATCACCATACTACATATCGAGAACGTTCGGGAACGGTCATGGAAGAAAAACCGTGATTAATCCACCAAAAACAGCGAATTTTGTGGAAAACTTTGGAAGGTTACCTGCTCATGCCTAGGAATAAATTCGGAGATGAACGACCAGATGAGGACGAAGTACGGAGCACTAGGCTACAAGTCCTTGTTACAGAGTCCGAGGCTGCGGCGATCGATAACTGGGGCGCCGGCAACAAACTCAAGTCAAAAGCCGAGATGGTAAGGCAGCTTTTCAAGATCGGCTTGGAGGCCGCCGATAAGGCCGACACGCTTGAGGAGCAGAAGTTGCACTTGTTAAATCTCAAACGTCGCGCGGCACGGGAGATTACGGGAGTGAACGCCCGCCTCCGAACAACTCAGACGGAAGAGGAACGGACTCAGATACTTCGGCGAGGACTAGAGCTGATGGGCGATATCTTGATGGAACTAATCTTGGCGACTGCGGATATATCCACCACGGCCACCAGGATAGTGGCACCAGCCATCAGCCGCCGCTCGAATCCAGAAGTTGAGACCGCCTTATATGCGGCGGGGTGGACAACCGCCCAAGGGCTCGATGAAGCATCCGAACAGGATATGCGCGAACGCCTTAGAGCTTTGCAGACACTTGCAGATCGGCAATCTGACTTAGGGGAAGACGACAAATAACCGCTGCTGGTTAGGCCTTAGGCTTTGCCAGCCGGACACCAGCCCCGCCGCCGTTCTCGGCAATAAATGCAATACCAGCCTCTTCGAACGTCATTCGAAGCAGCTTCCGGTTCGAATCCCGCATCTCTCCGCCCTTCTCAAAGGCCCTGATCGAAACGGCGCTCAACAAGCTCCGTTCGGCAAGGTCGCCCTGCGTCCAGTCCAAAAGAGCACGCGCAGCTCGGCATTGTTCGGGCGAAATCATTAACTTTCCTTTTTCACAAGTTAACTCTTGCAATCATTCTAATACGCGGTTATGTTTTTCGCAAGTTACATACGAAAATAGAAACCGCAAGCGTTCTTGAGGAATATCAAGACGGGAGATGAGGGCATGGTTAACGAAAAGAAACCGATCAACATCCGGAACATGCTGCTCGTGCCGACCGGCCGCGGTGGCTACCTGCGCCTGTCCGAGGCATCGCTCGAAGTGATCTTGGAAAAATACGATCGGGTTACGGACCCTGAACATAAGCCACTATCGCGAGAGGATATCATCGACGCCTTCAATGAGGCGGAGGAGCAGGCCAAGGCCTATGAAGCAATGCAAGCTGAAGAAGGGGTTGCAGCCCCTTCCCAGCTCTGACCAAAACGAGCCCCTTGAAGGAAACGAAAATGGCTAACACCAAAGCTATCACATCCACCGCCACTACGGAACCGGCCTTGAGCCGTCGCCAGATGCTCACAGGCTTCGCCGCAACTTCGGCATCCGTCGCCGTCCTCGCGGCTCCCTCCCCGGCCAAATCTGCAACTGCTGCCGCCCTGCCTGCCGAAAACCCGGATCTGCTGCAGGCCCATGCCCAACTGCTGGCAGCTCGCGCCGAGTATGCGGAAGCCGAGGCCGCGCTTGAATGGCTGGCAGACGAATGGAAGCATCTTTGGCCGCTTGCCCCGGAAGATCTGTTGGAAGGCGCGCACGCCGAGTCGCGATACGCAACACGAGACAACGCAGAGCGCGACATAATCGGCCGTCTCCTGATGCGGGATACCAGCGTTCTGACTAAACGGCTTAACAGGAGGCAGCGGGAGGCAATCCGCGTGACCTGCTTCCACCTGACTACAGCCGAGCAGGCGAAGGAGAGACTTGCGGATTGGGAAAACCACACGCCGACCGGTCGGACGGAAAAGTCGCTTGCTCGCAACCAAGCCTTTCGAACAGAAATGATCCAAAAGTATCGGGAGCGGTTGGTGCTGGCGCAGGCCTATGAGGCGGAAACCTCGCGGCTCCGCAAGGTGTCCGGCGTCAATGCCGCGAAGGAGCGTATATCCGACGCCAAAACAAAAATTGACAGGGCGGCGTCTAAAATCTCGCGCGTCCCGGCTTTCACTCCCGCAGGCCTCGCCATTAAGGCGAAAATCCTCACGGCCAGCCCCGTCTTCGCCTTGGAGATCAAGAGCAACGGCTTTCTCGGAGACACCGCGCGCCTGATCCAGGCTGTCATCGATATGGCAGGGAGGGCATGAACATGAAGACCAACGAGGCCATTACGTCGGCTGACGTAGATCGCTCCTATCTCGTCCTCGCCCTGCTGCAGGTTACCCGCGATGCGGCGGATTTTCTCAATGACCACGGCGACGAGCCGGACGGCCAGAAAGGGCAGCGCTCTGGCGCCATCGTGGCGGTTCTTAGCCATATCAGCGAACTGCAGGGAGAGTTGCACGGCGCGATCGAACGTGCGACCCGCACCCCGGCTGGAGAAACCGAATGAGCATCGCCCTCAAGAAGCGCAAGCAGCTCGACCAGTTCATGAGCCGCGTCATGGAGCCCCTTTCCGAGGGGGCTCTAACGGACTTCGAATATAACCGCATGCTCCGCGACGCGCGCCGGACGGCATGGCATAAGGCCGAGGCAACAGTCAGGCTTCATCACGCGCGCCTCGAAATACATGATGCAATACTCCTCTTCGATCTGGTCGTTTCGGAGCAGCAGCTAACATCGGCGGATGAAGCTGACCACTACAGGAAACGCGATCGGATGCTTTACCGCATGAAATCGGCGACTGAGGACCAGATCAGGACACCCGCGCCTGATCGGGCAGCTATCGAATGGAAGAGGCGGCGGACGGCAGATCTCTATTCGACCAATCGAATCACTCGGGAGGAGATTGACGACATCGTGGCGAACGACGAGGCTTTCCTTGCCTCCCATCCTGTCCGACAGCGAAAGCGGGTCCTATAAAGAAACTATCGATTGGCAAAGCATTCAGGAATCTTCACATGATAGTTTACCACTATACGTCTTCGTGGCACCTGCCGTGGATACTGGCCAGCCGCGAACTAAGGCCGCCATCGCATAGTATAGCAGACTTTCCGAGTCCCGACTTCATCTGGGCTACTACTGACCCTAACGGAGACAACACGGCAACAGCCCGTACATCAAGTCGCGCCTATCGGAGCGGTGGGTTGCTCCAAGTGAGGTTTACGTTTGAGGCGGACGAGTTTTTCCCGTGGGACGACGTGCCCCATCGACATCCTCAGTGGACGGAAAAACACATCAAAGCCCTCGAAGCCAGCTCGGGTAAATCGGACCCTAGGGCGTGGCGCTGCCGGCCTGAGGCATTAGATGTGGAGCGGGCTCTGGCAATAGACGTTCGTTCTTATAGCAACAACAAATGGCGAAGCGCCGGCAATCTCGACGTTCGCCAGGCGAAAAACATGGATGGGAGTTTGTGGCTTGTGATGCAGCTCGACGGCAAAGTCGTAGCTTCCAAGAGGTCATTGGCCAAGTTCGGGGCAGAAGCCTTCGAGGCGGGAACGATAGCCGTTCCATTCGAGTCTCTCGCTGTCGCACAAAAAATTTAATGTTTTCGCAAGTCCGCTCGCTTCGCGAATGGAGCGGACTTTTTTGCGCCGCCGTTACCCCGAGCGTTACCCCGAAATTGCCATATCAGCTTTGATGGTTTCTATCTTCTTGAAATCATTGGCGACCCCTGCAGGACTCGAACCTGCGACCTGCTGCTTAGAAGGCAGCTGCTCTATCCAGTTGAGCTAAGGGGCCGATCTCGGCTGCAGCGCCCGGGGGAAGCCCGGGCGGCTAGAAAATCAATGCGTCCAGGGCTGGGTGCGGCTGAAGCGGAAATTGTCGGTGTAGGAAACGATCTGGCGATTCGGATCCTTCGGTTGGATGACGCGGTATTCGATGCCTTCGCGCTTGGCATAGGCTTCCGCCTGTTCCTGGTTCTCGAAGGTCAGCTTGAGCTGCTGCTTCATGTCGCCCGAGGATGTGTAGCCAAGGATCGGATCGATGCGGCGCGGCTGTTCCTGGTCGAATTCCAGCACCCAGAGATGGGTCTTGGCCTTGCCGGACTGCATGGCGGTCTTTGCGGGACGATAGATCTTGGCGGCCATTCCTGTAACGCTCCATGGAATGAAACGGATGAGGAGCCTCACCTGAAAGCGTTGGTCGGAGTGGAGAGATTCGAACTCCCGACCCTCTGGTCCCAAACCAGATGCGCTACCAGACTGCGCTACACTCCGTTCCTACGTTGGTTGCGAGATACACGGTTCCCCCTTGTGCCGCAACAGCAAAATGGAACCGCGGTTACGCTAAAGCAAACAGGCTGAGGATAACCCCGGAGGTTCACCACTGATTGCCGATGCGTTTGCTGATCACCTTGTCGCCCACCTTGATGCCGAGCGACTTCGATCGGCCGGCATTGAGTTCCAGCACGAATTTCACCGGCCCGTGCGAATCGATGATGTCGCGCGAATAGGGCACTGCGTTCTCGCGGATATGCGAGATCGTGCCGTCGCCCTGGATGAACAGCATGTCGAGGGGCAGGATGGTGTTCTCCATCCACATGGAGACCGGTCGCGGCATGCCGAAATCGAAGAGCATGCCGGCATCCGGCGCCATCACCTTGCGGTACATCAGCCCCCGCTCGCGCTGGGCGTCGGTGAAAGCGAGCTCGATCGTAAACTTGTAGGTCTGCCCGGCCGCGGTCTTGATCGAAAGCTCGTCGCGCGGGAAGGTCACGTCCTGCGCAACCGCACTACCCGCCAAGATGAGAAAAAGCGCCGCAAGGGCGCTTTTGAGAAAGGACGGAAACGAGATGCGCATCAGTGCGACCGGCTCACGGGATTGGGGTTGTCGGGATGGATTTCCGCTGCCATCAGACCCTTGTCACCCGGCCCGAACCGCACCAGCACGACCTGGCCGGGGCGCAGTTCGGTGAGACCGAAACGGCGCAGCGTCTCCATGTGCACGAAAATGTCCTCGGTCCCCTCGCCGCGCGTCAGGAAGCCGAAACCCTTGGTGCGGTTGAACCACTTCACCAAGGCCCGTTCCAGGCCACTGGTTGCGGTCACCTGGACGTGAGTGCGCACCGGCGGCAATTGCGAGGGGTGGACGGCTGTCGACTGATCCATGGACAGGATGCGGAACGCCTGGTAGCCGCGGTCCCGCTTCTGGATCATCGCGACGATGCGCGTGCCTTCCAGAATGGTCTGGTATCCGTCCCGGCGAAGGCAGGTGACGTGCAGAAGCACATCCTGCATGCCGTTGTCGGGAACGATGAAGCCGAACCCCTTCGCCACATCGAACCATTTGACGACGCCAGTGATTTCGATCAGCTCGACCGGCTCGCCCGGAAGCTCTTCGAAACTGCCAACGTCCTTCGATGACATTCTGTCTGCCATATCCTGTCGGCCCCTCGATTACGCGTTACGACGTGACGATCAACTGATTCTTAGAGGATAGATTAACATCCTGCTAACCATGCAGCGCAAGTCCCTGCCTTGGCTTTATCCACCTTCATCTCTATCTAGAGTGGCTTGCTCCAGGCTGGCGTCTGCGCCATATCCAGCACGGACCCGCACGGGGCTTATCGGCGACTGGATTTGTCGGAGGGAGACACCATAATGCGTTATCTTCATACCATGGTCCGGGTGAAAGACCTGGACGCTTCGCTTCATTTCTACACCACCGTTTTCGGCCTGAAAGAGATCCGGCGCATCGACAACGAGAAGGGCCGCTTCACGCTGGTCTTTCTCGCGGCTCCCGACGATCTCAGCGACGCCAAGGAAGTTCTCGCCCCCTGCGTCGAGCTGACCTACAATTGGGACACCGAGGATTATACCGGCGGACGCAACTTTGGTCACCTCGCCTATGAGGTCGATAACATCTACGATTTCTGCCAGCACCTTTCGGACAACGGCATCACCATCAATCGTCCGCCACGCGAGGGCCGGATGGCCTTCGTCCGTTCGCCGGACGGCATTTCGATAGAGCTCCTCCAGAAGGGCGACAACCTCCCCGTTGCCGAACCCTGGGCTTCTGCACCGAATATTGGCAGCTGGTAAGATTTTTCAACGCGGCGGTTTCTTTTTTACTCAACCGCCGCGTTGCGTCCCGCAACCTTGCGTCAGGCTAACCTCGCGACGGCCCGCCTGCCCCAAACGGCTTGTCCGTGCCGCTCTTCCGCGAGATGCTCGACATGATGATTCGCGGCATGACGCCCGCGAAACGAGTTGACGGGGCAAACCTTGCCGAAAACGCTTTTCCTTCGTTCGAATGTCCGCATGACGCTGGCGATCGCCTGTCTTTCCGCCTTGACGCTCGGCGGCTGCACCACCATGAAAAAGACGGCCGACGCCACGACGCCCGCGCCGCGCACCACGGTGCCGGCCAGCGCCAGGGGCATTCTTGCCAAGGGCGGCACCACCGCCTCGAACCGCCATGTCAATCCGGCGATCTCAAAGGCGCAGCAACAACAGGCCCAGCCACCAGCCGCAACGGCGCAGGCTGCCGTCCCCACTCCCGAAAATACGTTCCCACCAGCGCCTGCACAGCCGCAGCAGGCCTCGATCGCGGGTCTTGCGACGCAGCCGACCGGCGTGCGCGCCGACAGCGGCACGATCTTTTCGTCAAACCCGCCGATGGCCGCCGCTGCACCATCCGGCAACGGTCCGGTTCCGGCCAACCTGCCGAGGCGGAATTTCAACGCGACCACCGCCAGCGTCTACAGTGCCCAGCAGGCGACGCCTGCGGCCGCCTGCGGCGCAGACGCACAAGGCAATCCTTTAAGCTGCTGATTCGGCGCGATTTTCGCTTGGGTGACCGGCAACAGAAGGACCGTCATTTTTTTGTAAAAAAGATGGCTTTGGCGCTTGCGGGAAAGAAATCCCCTCTCTATAAGAGCGCCACGAAGCGCAGGCGCCCTTCGTCTATCGGTTAGGACACCAGATTTTCATTCTGGGAAGAGGGGTTCGACTCCCCTAGGGCGTGCCACTTCCACCTCCCCCAAGCTTTTGTTTTTATTCCTGTATCCAGCTTTCGCATGCCGTTTTTCAGCCATGCGATTTTTTGCGTATGCAAGCGCTGGAAAATGCAATTTTGCGCTTGCGGGATAGAAACACCCTGACTATAAGGGCGCCACCACGAAGCGCACGCGCCCTTCGTCTATCGGTTAGGACACCAGATTTTCATTCTGGGAAGAGGGGTTCGACTCCCCTAGGGCGTGCCACTTCCTCTCTCCGCGAACAGCAGATTTTTTCCGAAAAATCAGAACGTTCCTCACGGCGCCTTCACCGCGTCGAGCAGGCGAAGCTGCATACGCCGGGTGCCCTGCCATTGGTCGGCACTGAGGCAGCCGGCGGCGTGGATCTGGGCGCCCCGGGAATTGAGCAGCATATTGCCGAGCGGCGTTTCGGCGGCGCGAAAGGCTATGCCTTCCAGGCGCGAGCCGTCGGCCGCCTCCAGCGTCACCTTGATATGAGCGGTCCCGACCAAGCGGGCATCCTTCAGCCGGTGGGCGGGGATGGCAAAGACCGGCTGTGAATGGCCCGAACCATAGGGGCCGGCCTGTTCGAGCAGGTCGAAGAGTTCGAGCGTCGCGCCGGAGGCCGAAAGCGCGCCGTCGATCTTCAGCACGTGATTGGCGACCAGTGCCGGCACGCCCTCGCCCGCCATCTCCTCGAAGAAGGCGCGCAGGCGGCCTAGATTGCTGCGCTCGACCGTCAAGCCGGCTGCCATGGCGTGGCCGCCGCCCTTGACGAGCAGGCCGGCATCCACCGCCGCGCGCACCATGCGGCCCATGTCGAAACCGTTGATCGAACGGCCGGAACCGGTCCCCTTGCCGGACGGATCGAAGGCGATCGCGAAAGCCGGCCGCTTGAATTTCTCCTTCAGCCGCGCCGCGATCAGCCCGACGATACCCGGGTGCCACTTGTCGCGCGCCGTGACGATGACGTTGGCCCCCTCGCCGTTGCCGTATTCGGCAAGCACTTCGGCCTCCGCCTCGGCGAGCATGGCAGCCTCCATGGCCTGCCGCTCGCGGTTGAGGTCGTCCAGCCGGCCGGCGATCACCTCCGCCTCGATCGGATCCTCGAGGGTCAGCAGGCGGCTGCCGAGCGCTGCATCGCCGATCCGTCCGCCGGCATTGATGCGCGGGCCGATCAGGAAGCCGAAATGATAAGGCGTCACGGGGCCGCCAAGCCCCGCCTTGCGGAACAGCGCCGAAAGCCCGGCATTGCCCATATGGCGGGCCGCAAGCAGGCCCTTGACCACATAGGCGCGATTGAGGCCCTTCAGCGGCACCACGTCGCAGACGGTCGCCAGCGCCACGATATCGAGCCAGGCGAGCAGGTCGAGCGATTTGGCGCGCGGATCGCCAAGTTGCCGCATGTGGCGCGCGGCGGCGACCAGAACCAGGAAAACGACGCCGGCGGCGCAGAGATGGCCCTGGCCCGAGAGATCGTCTTCGCGGTTCGGGTTGACGAGCGCCAGGCATGGCGGCAGTTCGTGGCCGAGCTGGTGATGGTCGATGACCACGACGTCACAGCCCTGATCGCGCGCCGCAGCAAGCGCATCATGGCTGGTCGAGCCACAGTCGACGGTGACGATCAAGCTTGCGCCATTGGCTATCAGCTGGCGGATCGCCGTCGGATTGGGGCCGTACCCCTCGAAGATGCGGTCGGGAATATAGATTTCCGCCTCGACGCCGAAATGGCGGAGAAACCGGTAGAGCAGCGCGGAGGAGGATGCTCCGTCGACGTCGTAATCGCCGAAGATCGCGACCTTTTCCTGCCTGGCGATCGCATCGGCGAGCCGCATCACCGCCTTCTCGCAATCGGTGAGCGTGTAAGGATCCGGCATCAGCGAGCGGATAGTCGGATCGAGGAAGGCGGGTGCGTCGTCCAGTGCAACCCCGCGGCCGGCAAGCACCCTGGCGACGAGATCGGGGATGCCGTGGATCTGGGCGATCGCCAGCGCGCGGTTCTGGGCCGCCTGATCGAGACGCGACACCCAGCGCTGGTCGCCCGCGGAGCGTTCGACGCCGAGGAATGCGCGCGGGACGGGATCAACCGTTTCCACTGTCGACGAAAGCGCGGAGAAAATTCTGGTCATGGAGCGCTTTTAGCGTATCGCGAGAGCGAGAGGAATCGATTTGACGGGATCGCCGGATGGATTTGGCCATCTTTCGGTTGCCGGTCGATCACAGCATCGACCAGACGAATGCCGCGCCGCTGATGCCGGCCGCCGCCGCGAAGAACACAAGCAGGAAAGCAAAGCTCCGCCGCCCGTCGAAACCGTCACCGCTCGCCTGATCGTTGGCGTGGATAAGACGGCAGCCATGCGGCCTGGGGCCGGTCTCGCCGAGTTTCAGACGGTACCCCTTGTTCCGCGTGTTGATTTTCCGCGTATTCATAGCCCGCGTCTTCATGGCGATCGCGCAAGCCTCCTCGACCGTGATTGCCACTGACAATCTACGTCCGGAGGCCCCTCAGCGGCCACCCGGAGAGCCTTTGCGGCATTCATTTTCGCAGACGTTCCCGAAAGGTTCCTGCGTTTCCCACAGGAAACAGCAGGACCGGTTTTCGAATCGAGCGTTCTCTAGAAAGCCTTGGGCCGCTCGATGCGAATCACCTGGGGCTCGCCGACGAGATAGCTCTCGGCCTTGATCGCATCGACCGCCTTGCGCACCGAATCCTCGGTGGTCGCGTGCGTGACGAGGATGATGGTCTTCGGCGTATCTGCCGCGGCATCCGGCTTGGATCGCTGCATGATCGATTCCAGCGAGATGCCGTTTTCCGCCATGCGAGCTGCGATGCTGGCAAAGACGCCGGTGCGGTCGGCAACCGTCAGGCGGATGAAATAACCGCCCTCGTGGCTCTGCATGCGGGCGCGCTTGTAGGGCGCCAGGGCCGCGGCCGGGGTGCCGAGAACCGGAACACGCTGCGCGCCCGGGCTGCTCTTGGCGATGTCGGCGATATCGCCGAGAACGGCGGACGCGGTCGCATTGCCGCCGGCGCCGGGGCCGACCATCAGCAGTTCGCCTAGAATATCGGATTCGATCGCCACCGCATTGGTGACGCCGTCGACCTGGGCGATGACCGAGTCATGCGGCACCATGGTCGGATGGACGCGCTGCTCGATACCGCTGTCGGTCAGCTGGGCGACGCCCAGCAGCTTGATGCGGTAGCCGAGATCGGCGGCCGCATGAATGTCCTCGATCGAGATATTGCTGATGCCCTCGAGATAGATCTCGTCGGCGGCGATCTGGGTGCCGAAGGCGAGCGTCGTCAGGATGGCGAGCTTGTGGGCCGTGTCGTTGCCCTCGATGTCGAAGGCGGGATCGGCTTCGGCGTAACCGAGCCGCTGCGCTTCCTTGAGGCAATCGGCGAATGACAAGCCTTCCTTCTCCATCCGGGTCAGGATGTAGTTGCAGGTGCCGTTCATGATGCCGTAGACGCGCGACACGGTATTGCCGGTCAGGGACTCACGAAGCGCCTTGATGACCGGAATGCCGCCGGCAACGGCGGCTTCAAAATTGAGAAGCACGCTCTTTTCTTCGGCGATCTTGGCAAGTTCGACACCGGACGCTGCAAGCAATGCCTTGTTGGCGGTCACCACGTGGAGACCACGGGTCAGCGCTGCCTTTACGGAATCCGCAGCAGCTCCCGAGGCGCCGCCCATCAGTTCCACGAAGACGTCGATATCGGCCTCGTTGGCCATCTTTTCCGGTGTGTCGAACCAGGTGATGCCGGAAATATCGATGCCGCGGTCGCGCGACCTGTCGCGTGCCGTCACTGCCGTAATCTCGATCGCCCGGCCGCATGTCGTTGCCAATTCATTCGCACGGGTCTGGATGATCCGGACGAGCGAGGCACCCACAGTGCCGAGACCCGCAATGCCGACTTTGAGGGCGTCTGCCATGCTATTCTTCCTGATTGCCTGGGAGGTGGCGGCCCGTCCGGGCCGCCGGAAATTCTATTCCGGTCAGCGGCGCGTGTTGAGCGAGATGACGTTGTGCATCGTCTCGTCGGCCGTCGACAGGAACTTCTTGATGTTGCGGGCCGCCTGGCGGATGCGGTGCTCGTTCTCGACGAGCGCCAGGCGAACGTAGTCGTCGCCCATCTCGCCGAAGCCGATGCCAGGGGCGACCGCAACGTCAGCCTTCTCGACGAGCAGCTTCGAAAACTCGAGGCTGCCGAGATGGCGGAACTTTTCCGGGATCTTGGCCCAGGCGAACATGGTGGCTGCCGGCGGCGGCACTTCGAAACCGGCCTTGCCGAAGCTGTCGACCATCACGTCGCGGCGGCGCTTGTAGACGTTGCGGACTTCCGCGATGTCGGAACCGTCGCCGTTGAGCGCATGGGTCGCGGCGACCTGGATCGGCGTGAAGGCGCCGTAATCGAGATACGACTTCACGCGGGTGAGCGCCGAAATCAGCCGCTCGTTGCCGACCGCAAAGCCGATGCGCCAGCCGGGCATCGAGAAGGTCTTCGACATCGAGGTGAATTCGACAGCGACATCGATGGCGCCTGGAACCTGCAGCACGGACGGTGGCGGCTCGCCGTCGAAATAGATTTCCGAATAGGCAAGGTCGGAGAGCACGATGATGTCGTGCTTTCTCGCAAAGCTCACGACCTCTTTATAGAAGTCCAGCGAGGCGACATGCGCCGTCGGGTTGGACGGGTAGTTGAGGATCAGCGCCAGGGGCTTCGGGATCGAGTGCTTCACGGCGCGTTCGAGCGGCGGGAAGAAACTGTCGTCCGGCTCGACCGACATCGAACGGATCACGCCGCCCGCCATCAGGAAGCCGAAGGCATGGATCGGATAGGTCGGGTTCGGGCACAGGATGACGTCGCCCGGTGCGGTGATCGCCTGCGCCATGTTGGCGAAGCCTTCCTTGGAGCCCAGCGTCGCAACGACCTGGGTATCCGGGTTGAGCTTCACACCGAAACGGCGGGCGTAATAGGCGGCCTGGGCGCGGCGCAGGCCGGGAATGCCCTTGGACGACGAATAACGGTGGGTGCGCGGGTCCTGGACCACTTCGCACAGCTTGTCGACGATCGCCTTCGGTGTCGGAAGATCGGGATTGCCCATGCCGAGATCGATAATGTCCGCGCCACCCGCTCGCGCGCTGGCCTTCAAACGGTTGACCTGTTCGAAGACGTATGGCGGCAGGCGTCGGACTTTATGAAACTCTTCCATCTTTCTCCCCGTGGAGGGCGCGCAGCGTCGAACGCGACGCGCCGGTGTCGCATGATTGGCGATTTTTTGCTTTGCGACCAAAAGCGCCGAAACGCAAGTGCTATTTGCCGATATGAGGTTGGGTCGGACTACTTGGCGATGTTGGCCAACGCGTCCTTGCCGTGCTCGGCGGCGAGCTTGCGATATTCGGCAACCCGGCGCTGGTACTCGGCTTCCGAGATGGAGCCCGACCTGCGCTGGCGGGCGAGCGACGCAAGGCGTGGCTCGGCCTTGTTGTAATCCTCATCCTCGATCTGCTCGGCTGCGGCACGCAGCGTCGGATCGAAACTCGGATAGGTGCCGGTGTTGCGCCTGGCGACCGGACCGGGTGGCGGCGCGGTGTTGGTCTGAGCGATGACGGCCGGCGGTGCGGTGTTTGGAATGCCGTCATCCAACGCAAACGTGTTGCTGTTGCAGCCGGCCAGCAGAGAGAGCGCGCCAAGACCGATAAAAACCGGTAAGCTGCCGATCCGATGCCTCAGTTTTTCCATTTCCGTAACCCAGTTTCCGTCATCGACCAAATGCACCCGAAGGCGCCGATCGCTGGCACTTGTATTCGCTTTCAGGCACAATGTACAAACGAAAACAACTAACAATCTGTGGGGAGGTCGTGCGTGGCGGAAAAGACCGAGGATAAGGGGCAGGCCGGCCAGGAATTTCCCGGATTCGATCCCAAATCGGTCGAGGCCTATGTGGTCAAGGACCCGCAGGCGCTCGCCATGAACTTTGCTCGGGCGCTGGAAAACCTCGGTAAAGCGGCATCGGAATGGCTCGGGCCGCGCGAACGGGGGCAGATCACCGATTCGGTCGCAGACCCGGTGACCGACCTCGTGAAGACCCTTTCCAAGGTCACGGAATACTGGATTTCGGATCCGAAGCGGACGCTCGAGGCGCAAACCTTGCTCTTCTCCAGCTATATCGGCATCTGGACGCGCACGCTCAATCAGTTTTCGGGGCAGCCCGTCCCGCCTGAAGCCGATACCCTGCCGAAGGACAAGCGTTTCGCCGACGACGACTGGATGAAGAACCCGTTCTTCGCCCTCCTGCGGCAGCTCTATCTGGTCACCGCCTCCTGGGCCGACAAGCTGGTCAACGAAGCCGAAGGGCTCGACGAGCACACGCGCCACAAGGCCGCCTTCTACGTGAAGCAGATCACCGCCGCCCTTTCGCCGGTCAATTTCGCGCTCACCAATCCGGAAGTCTATCGCGAGACAGTCGCCAGCAACGGCGCCAACCTGGTGGCCGGCATGAAGATGTTTGCCGAGGACATCGCCGCCGGAGGCGGCGACCTGAGGCTGCGCCACACCGACGCGACCAAGTTCGCGATCGGCCGCAACATGGCGCTGACGCCGGGCAAGGTGATTGCCCAGAGCGAGGTCTGCGAGGTCATCCAGTACGACCCCTCCACGGAAACGGTGCTGAAGCGCCCTCTCCTCATCTGCCCGCCGTGGATCAACAAGTTCTACATCCTCGACCTCAACCCGCAAAAAAGCTTCATCAAGTGGTGCGTCGACCAGGGCCACACGGTGTTCGTGATCTCCTGGGTCAATCCGGACGAGCGGCATGCAAGCAAGGACTGGGAATCCTACATGCGCGAGGGGATCGACTTCGCGCTGACGACGATCGAGAAGGCGACCGGCGAACGCCAAGTGAACGCGATCGGCTATTGCGTCGGCGGAACGCTGCTTGCCGCAACGCTTGCCTATCACGCGCAGAAGAAGAACAGCCGCATCGCATCGGCAACCTTCCTCACCACCCAGGTGGATTTCACCCATGCGGGGGATCTCAAGGTCTTCGTCGACGAGGAGCAGATTTCGGCGATGGAAAAGCAGATGAATGCGATCGGCTATCTCGACGGTTCGAAGATGGCGACCGCCTTCAACATGCTGCGCGCTTCGGAACTGATCTGGCCCTATGTGGTCAGCAACTACCTGAAGGGCCAAGAGCCGATGCCCTTCGACCTGCTCTACTGGAATTCCGACAGTACGCGCATGGCGGCCGCCAACCACGCCTATTACCTGCGTAACTGCTATCTCGACAACAATCTGAGCAAGGGCCAGATGAAGCTCGCGGGAAAGACGATCTCGCTGAAGGACATCAAGATCCCGGTCTACAATCTCGCCACCCGGGAGGACCATATCGCCCCGCCGAAATCGGTCTTTCTCGGCTCCTCGCTGTTCGGCGGTCCTGTGGATTTCGTGCTGACCGGTTCGGGCCACATCGCCGGCGTCGTCAATCCGCCCGACAAGCAGAAATACCAGTACTGGACCGGCGGCAAGGCCGAAGGCCAATACGAGGACTGGATGACGAGCGCCGAAGAGAACAAGGGATCCTGGTGGCCGCACTGGCATGCCTGGGTCGAGGCCAAGGACGACGAGCGCGTGCCTGCCCGCAAGCCGGGCGGCAAGGCGCTGAATGCGATTGCCGATGCGCCCGGCACCTATGTGCTGGAACGCATCTGATCCTATTCGCAGATGCGCTTCGATCCCCCACTGGTGCCTGCCACCCTCCTGCAGCGCTATAAGCGCTTCCTGTTCGACGCCGTGCTCGAGGATGGCACGCCGTTTACCGGCTCCTGCCCGAATACCGGTTCGATGCGCGGGCTGACGACGCCGGGCTCGAAAATCTGGGTGTCGCTGCATGACAGCCCGACCCGCAAATACCGGCACATGTTCGAGATGGTCGAGGTGGACGGCGAGTGCATCGGCATCAATACCGGCCTGCCGAACCGGCTCGCGGAAGAAGCGATCCGCGCCGGACTGATCCTAAGCCTTGGCGGCTATGAGACGATCCTGCGCGAACAGCGCTACGGCAGAAATTCCCGCATCGACTTCCTGCTTCTGGGCGGCGAGCTGCCGAATGCCTATGTGGAGGTGAAAAACGTCCACTTCTGCCGCGAGCCGGGATTGGCGGAATTTCCCGACACCGTCACCAAGCGCGGCGCCAAACATCTGGAAGAACTGGGCGACATGGCGGAGGCCGGTCACCGGGCGGTGATGATCTACCTCATCCAGCGGCACGACTGCTCGCGTTTCCGTATCTGCGGGGATCTCGACCCATTCTATGCGCTCGCCTTCGAGCGCGCCAAAGTCCGCGGCGTCGAGGCCTATGCGGTGCATTGCCGCGTTTCGCCGGACGAAATAACGCCTGCGGGGCTGATCCCTGTCGAGGATCTTGGCTATCGCTTTTCGGCCGCCTTATAGACCGCGTCTCGATCTCGCCGGCCGACGGCGATCACCAGTACGACTAGTTGCGTATCTCGAACCTCATAGACGAGGCGATAGCCAATCGCGCGCAGCTTAATCTTGTAACGGTTCTTGGATCCATGAAGCTGGGCGGCAGCGACGCGCGGATTTTCGAGACGCTCGGTCAATTTCTTCTTGAACTGCTCACGGATATTCGAGTCCAGCTTGCGCCATTCCTTTAGCGCAACATCCAGAAACGCGAGCTCATAGCTCATCCAGCGTTACCTTGATGACAGTCTCGCTTGCGCGGCTGTCGGCCAGTGCGTTCAGCTCAAGGTCTTCCAACCGGTCCATCATCGCTTCGTAAGCCTTTGCAGGCACACAGTAGAAGGCGGGCTCGTTGCGATTGAGGATGGCGACGGGAGCTCCGTCTCCTGCTGCGACGGTACCCATAGGATTGCGCTTCAGTTCGGAAACGCTGGCCGTGACTTCGGCGAGGACGATGCTGACCATGGTGGCTCTGATGCTCCAATTCGTACCTTATATAAACCTATGAGAAGCACTTTAAAAGACTCGCTTCAGATCATCCCGTTCGGATTGTCGGGAAGAAAAGCGCCGAAATCTCCGATCTAGATGGACGAACCGGGCTCGGCTGCTTTATGAACGGAGAGATTGCGAGAGAAGAACCATGGTCAACTATATCGAGGCGGTTTCCGCCCCCCTGAAGAATACGGGTGCGATCCGCCTCTACACTGCGGAAGACTTTGCCGGCATGCGCAAGGCCTGCCTGCTGACGGCCCGCTGCCTCGACGAGCTTGCTTCGATCGTGCAGCCCGGCGTCACCACCAACGCCATAGACCGCTTCGTCTTCGAGTTCGGCATGGACCATGGCGCGCTGCCGGCGACGCTGAACTATCGCGGTTACACGAAATCATCCTGCACCTCGATCAATCACGTCGTCTGCCACGGCATTCCGGACGACAAGCCGTTGCGGGAAGGCGATATCGTCAATATTGACGTCACCTATATCCTAGACGGCTGGCACGGGGATTCGAGCCGCATGTATCCCGTCGGGCAGATCAAGCGCGCCTCCGAGCGCCTGCTCGAAGTCACCTATGAATGCCTGATGCGCGGCATCGAGGCGGTTCGTCCCGGCGCCCGCACCGGCGCGATCGGCGAGGCGATCCAGACCTATGCGGAAGCGGAGCGCTGCTCGGTGGTGCGCGATTTCTGCGGCCATGGCGTCGGCCGGCTTTTCCACGACTCGCCGAACATCCTGCATTACGGCCGCGCCGACGAAGGCCCGGAACTGAAGGAAGGCATGATCTTCACCATCGAGCCGATGATCAATCTCGGCAAACCGCATGTGAAGGTGCTGTCCGACGGCTGGACGGCGGTCACCCGCGACCGGTCGCTGTCGGCGCAATACGAACATGCGATCGGCGTCACCGCCACCGGCTGCGAGGTCTTCACGCTCTCGCCTGGAGGCTTCGACCGGCCCGGCCTGCCGCCGCTTTCGAGGTAACGGATGGCCAACCGCTCCGCTCCTCCACCGGACGAACAGACGTCCTTCATCGAGGACGAGCGCGGTTTTTTCTCCGAACAGCTGACCAAGCCGAAAGCCATCAAGAAACCGGTATCCACGGACGATGACGAGCCGGCGGCGCATTACCACGGCCATCGCGAACGCCTCAAAACCAAATATCGCGAACATGGCGATACCGGGCTCGCCGACTACGAGATCCTTGAACTGCTGCTGTTCCGATCGATCCCGCGCCGCGATACCAAACCGCTTGCCAAGGCGCTGATCGCCCGGTTCGGAACGCTTGCCGGCGTTCTGGGCGCACCGTTCGGATTGCTGCAGGAGGTCAAGGGGGTCGGCGAGGCGGTGGCGCTGGATCTCAAGCTCGTCGCGACCGTCGGCCAGCGGATGCTGAAAAGCGAGCTGCGCGGAAAGCAGGTGCTCTCCTCCTGGTCTTCGGTCATCGACTATTGCCATGCGGTGATGGCCTACGAACCCCGCGAGCAGTTCCGCATCCTGTTTCTCGACAAGCGCAACGCGCTGATCGCCGACGAGGTGCAGGGCCACGGAACCGTCGACCACACGCCGGTCTATCCACGTGAAGTGGTGCGCCGGGCGCTTGAGCTCTCGGCGACAGCTCTTATTTTGGTCCACAATCACCCGAGTGGTGACCCCACCCCTTCCCGCGCCGATATCGACATGACCAAGACGATCGTCGACACCGCGAAGCCTCTCGGCATCACGGTGCACGACCATATCATTATCGGCAAGGACGGGCATGTCAGCCTGAAGGGTCTCAGGCTGATCTGAGTTTCGTGGCTTCAGGCCGCGAAGTAGGCTTCCCGATCGAGATCGGCAATCAGACCCGGCAGCGTGGGTTGCCAACCGAGCTGTTCCCGGGTCCAGGCACTCGAAGCCCTGTTGTTGATTTGCGCAAAATGCGCAAACCAGCCGAAATGTTCGGCCGTCTCGTCGTGGGATTTAGCAACGACGGGCAGGTTCAGGCGTTTTCCGATCACGCCCGCGATGTCCCGGAACAGAATGCCCTCTTCGTCCACCGCGTGATACCGGCCACCCGCGACGCCCTTTTCCAGCACGAGCCTGTAGAGGCGGGCGGCATCGAACCGATGCACCGCAGGCCACTGGTTCAGCCCCTCGCCGACATAGGCCGAGGAGCCCTTCTGGCGGGCCATGTTGATGAGGATCGGAACGAAGCCATGATCGCCGTCGCCATGCACCGAAGGCGGGAGCCGGATGACCGAGACGCGCGGACCCGATGTCACCGACAATGCAGTCTGTTCCGAAACGCGCGGAACGGAGGCGCCATAGGCGGGCGGCGTCTCTTCGGTCACCAACTGGCCCGGTGACAGAAGGCCGGTACCGGAAGTGACGATCAGGGGACGGTCGGTGCCGGCAAGCGCATCGCCGAGCGCTTCGATGGCGCGCCGGTCGATCTCGCAACTCTCCTTGAACTTCGAGAAATCATGGATGAAGCCCGTGTGGATGACGGCGTCCGAGGCGGCGGCTCCGCTTTTCAGACTGTCCAGATCCTCCAGGGTGCCGCGGTGGATATCGGCGCCGGCGGTCGTCAGCGCCGCGGCGGAGGCAGCCGAACGGGCAAGCCCGAGAACCCGATGGCCCGCCTCGATCAGTTCCTTGACGACGGCCGAGCCGACAAACCCGGTCGCGCCGGTTACAAAAACACGCATGATAGTCCTCTTCAGTTGTCTGACGAGGCTGTGATAGGGTTTTCCGAATGGCAAAAAAGCCGTGACGACTTACTGGTATAAGCACTAACAGGCTGAGCATGCCGACAATTGAGGACGAAAATCTTCTCGGAAACTATCTGAAGGACCGCCGCGCGAAACTCAGCCCGGCCGCCTTCGGCATTCCCGCGACACGCCGGCGCACGCCCGGCCTCCGGCGCGAGGAGGTGGCACAGCGCGCCAATGTCAGCGCCACCTGGTACACCTGGCTCGAACAGGGCCGCGGCGGCGCGCCATCCGCGGATGTGCTGGACCGGCTCGCCAAAGCGCTTTCGCTGAACGACGCCGAGCGGGAGCACCTTTTTCTGCTGGCGCAGCACCGGCCGCCCGAGGTCCGATACGAGCATTCCGAACCGATCACGCCGCAGCTGCAACGGGTGCTGGATTCGCTGGAGTTCAGCCCGGCCCTTGTCAGGACCGCCCTGTGGGACATCGTCGCCTGGAACGATGCCGCTGCGATCACGCTGACCGACTATGCCAAGCTTGCGCCCGAACAACGCAACATCCTCAAACTTCTCTTCGGCAACTCGCCTGCCCGCGCGCATATGATCCATTGGGAAAGAGATGCCCGCTCCGCCGTCGCTGCTTTCCGCTCGGAAACGGCACGGGCCGGAAACACCGAAAAGGTCCAGTCGCTGGTCGCCGAAATCAGCCGATCGAGCCCGGAATTCGCGGCCATATGGCGGGATTACGCGGTTCAGAATTACGGAGAAGGTCTCAAGCACGTCCGCCATGCGACGGCAGGAGACCTCGCGCTCGAATACTCATCCTTTGCCGTCGACGGCCGGCCGGACCTCGGCCTCGTCATCTTCAATCCGGCGACCGCGGACGATGCGCAGCGGCTGAAGGCGCTGATCGCGAGCCGCAGGGCGGCCAAGTAGCTGCCCTGCTTCTTGGCCCATTCAAGCCACCTGCACCATGTGGCCTGCGGAAACCTCGCGATACCGGCGCGCCGGCGGCTGGAATCCCATCGGACGAACCGGGCTCTTCAGCTCGTCGTTCGAAATGCCCCGGCGGATGCCGCGGCGGGCCGGATCCGGCACCGGGACAGCCGCCATCAGCTTTTTGGTATAGGGATGCTGCGGATTGTCGAAGACCGCGGCGCGCGGGCCGATCTCGACGATCTCGCCGAGATACATGACCGCCACCCGATGGCTGACCCGTTCCACCACCGCCATGTCATGGCTGATGAACAGGAAGGCGAGGTTGAGGCTCTGCTGCAGGTCGAGGAGCAGGTTGCAGACCTGCGCCTTGATCGACACGTCGAGCGCCGAGACGCTTTCGTCGGCGACGATCACCTTCGGATCGAGCGACAGGGCACGGGCAATCGCGATGCGCTGGCGTTGGCCGCCGGAAAATTCGTGCGGATAACGGCCGGCCATGTCGGGCGACAGGCCGACCTTGCGGAGCAGGTCGGCGGTCTTTTCCTTCGCCTCCTTCGCATTGCCGAGCTTGTGCTTGACGAAGGGTTCGGAGATTGCAGCGCCTACCGTCATACGCGGGTTGAGCGACGAGAACGGGTCCTGGAAGATCATCTGGATGGTCTTGCGCATGTCGCGCAGGCCCGTCTGATCGAGGCGCAGGACATCATAACCGTCGAGCGCCACGTCGCCGCTGGTCGGCTCGATCAGCCGCATGATAGAGCGGCCGGTCGTCGACTTGCCGCAGCCGGATTCACCGACCAGTGACAAAGTCTCACCCTGGAAGAGGTCGAAGGAAATATTCTCGACCGCATGGACGGAACCCGTCTGCGTCGCGAACAGGCCGGAGCGGACCGCAAAGCGGGTGACGAGGTTCTTCACCGCCAGAACCGGGGTCTTGCGGGTATCGACCGTGCCGGCGACTTCCTTGGGTTCGGCCGTCTCGCCGGTATTGATGTCGACGACCGGGAAACGGGTCGGCCATTTGCGGTCCTGCATCGAGCCGAGCCGTGGCACGGCCGACAGCAGCGCGCGGGTATAGGGATGTTTGCCGCGATGGAAGATTTCTTCGGTCGGACCGCTCTCCACCGCCTCGCCGCGATACATGACGATGGTGCGGTCGGCGATCTCGGCGACCACGCCCATGTCATGAGTGATGAAGAGCACCGACATGCCCTCCTCTTCCTGCAAAACCTTGATCAGGTCGAGGATCTGTCCCTGAATGGTGACATCGAGCGCGGTGGTCGGTTCGTCGGCGATCAGCAGCCTGGGTTTCGAGGCCAAGGCCATGGCGATCATCACGCGCTGGCGCATGCCGCCGGAGAACTGGTGCGGGTAGTCGTCGAACCGTGCGCCGGCATTCGGAATGCGGACCTTTTCGAGCAGCCGCACGGTTTCCGCGCGCGCCTGAGACTTCGTCAGTCCCTTGTGACGCGTCAGCACTTCCGAGATCTGCCGTCCGATGGTGAAGATCGGGTTGAGCGAGGTCATCGGCTCCTGGAAGATCATCGAAGCGTCGTTGCCGCGCACGCCGCGCATCTCCTTTTCGGAGATCGACAGGAGATCCCGGCCGGAAAGCAGGATGCTGCCTTCGATGCGGCTGGTATTGGCGGCCAGCAACCGCATGATCGACAGCGAGGTGACGCTCTTGCCGGAGCCGCTCTCGCCGACGATCGCGACCGTCTCGCCCGGGTGCACGTCGAAGGAGACGTCGCGGACGACGCTTTTCCATTCGCCGTCGACCAGGAAGGATGTCGTCAGGTTCCTGACGGAAAGGACAGGTGTCTCGGTCATCGGAACTTCCGTCATTGGGGCTTCCAGGGGGTGGCAAAGGAGGCCGATGCGCGGCCTTCCGCCTCGCGGGCGGCTTCCAGCTCGGCGATCTTCTGGTCGATGACGCGGCGGTCGGTCATGCCGTGCGGGTTTTCGCGGGTCGGCATGGTTTCGGCGACATGCAGGAAACGCTCCTGCGCCACCGCATAGAGCCGGCGCAGTTCGCCGAGCGGATCGGTGTGGTCGTCGGCATTGATGCGCAGCCAGGGGTAATCCTGGTCGCGATAGAGAACCATGGCGGCGGACTGCTTGCCGCGCTTGTCGCCGCCGGCTGCCTCGCCGGCATCCATCGCGGCGAGCAGGCGCTCGGCAAGCGGCGCGCCTTCTGCCGCCTTTTCCTTGTAGACCCGCAGCGTCTCGGCGATCACCTGCGGCCCGGCCAGCATGTTGCCAGCGACGGAGACGTTGTCGCCGACCAGATGGCCGGCCCAGTCGACGCAGATCTCGCCGGTATAGGCGGCATTGCGGCCATTGGCGTCGATCAGATGGAACTGGCGCTGGCGCCGGCCGTCATCGCGCGCCGTCAGCGTCTCGATGATCTCCTGCGGGCTCCTGCCCTCTTCCAGCAGTTTCAGTCCGTCGGTACCGTAGAGCGGGCTGACGAAGGCCTGGGTGGCGACGGCCCCCACCCTGCCCTTGATATGCGGGACTGCGGCGCCGACCGCGAAGAAGCGGCTGGCAACCGAGATCCCGAAATGACCCGTTTGCGGATCGCGTGCGACGATCGACCATGTCATGGCTTATCTCCCGACCGCGTAGGCTTGCATCAGGCGCGGTGTTGCCGCCGCCCGCAGCAATCCGTCCGCATCGCGGCGCGCCGCGGTCAGCCGGCCGACGCTCCAGGGATCGGCAACGGTGATCTGGTGGCCGCGGCGGCGCAGCTCGGCGAGCACGTCGGCGCCGATATTGCTTTCGACCATGATGTTTCCCGGCTGGCTAGTGCGTGGATAGAAGGAGCCCGGGAAATGGGTGGTGTGGAACAGCGGCATGTCGATCGCCGCCTGCAGGTTCGGCTTGTGGTGGACGTAACGCAGGAAGAACGGCAACTGCCACTGGTCCTGCTGGTCGCCGCCGGGCGTGCCGAACACCAGCGTCGGGCGACCCTGATGCAGGGCGAGCGACGGAGTGAGTGTCGTGCGCGGACGTTTTCCCGGTTCGAGCGAGGTTGGCAGGCCGGGCTTCAGCCAGAACATCTGGGCGCGGGAGTTCAGCGCGAAACCGAGGCCGGGCACGATCGGCGACGACTGCAGCCAGCCGCCGGAGGGCGTGGTGGAGACCATGTTGCCCCAGCGGTCGATGACGTCGATATGCACCGTGTCGCCGCGCTTTTCGGTGAGATGCGACATGGTCGGTTCATAGACCGCGCCCTTGCCGCTGACTTCCGCCAGCATACCTATGGTGAGATCGAACTGGTGGTCGTAACCGGGCACACGTCCTGGCCGCAGATCGAGCGAGGCTTCCTTGCCGATCAGCTTGCGGCGCTCGGCATTGTAGCCTTCCGACAGGAGATATTCGGTCGGGATCTGCGCGAAATCCGGATCGCCGTAATAGACTTCGCGGTCGGCGAAGGCGAGCTTCATGGCCTCGACGACGACGTGCACGAAATCCGGTCCGGCCGGATCCATCGCCGAGAGATCAAAGCCCTTCAGCAGGGCCAGCGACTGCAGGAGCACCGGCCCCTGCCCCCAGGCCGGCGTCTTGGCGACGGTCCAGTCGTGATAGTCATAGGTCTGCGGCGCCTCGACGGTCGCCCGCCAGTTGGCCATGTCGTCGGCGGTCAGCACGCCCTTGTGGCGGGCGCCGCTCGCATCCATCACCTCAGCCGTCGAGACATAACGGTCGATCGCCTCGGCCACGAAGCCTCGGTAGAAGGCATCGCGGGCCGCTTCGATCTGGTTTTCGCGGCCGGTCCTGGCTTCGGCCTCGGCGATGAGGCGCTTCCAGGTGTCGGCGAGCACCGGGTTTTTGAAATTGCTCTGCGCCTCGGGCGCCACGCCGCCCGGTAGCCAGGTCGCGTAGGAGGTCGGCCATTCCGTCTCGAAGAAGCTCGCCAACCCCTTGATGGTCGCGGAAACGCGGGCAAGCATGGGATGACCGTGCTCGGCGTAATAGATCGCCGGCTCGAGCACGTCGCGGACGCTCATCGTGCCGTAATCGCGCAGCATCAGCATCCAGCCGTCGAAGGCGCCGGGGATGACGGTCGCGAGCAGGCCGTCGCCGGGGATCAGCTTCAGCCCTTCTGATGTGTAGTGCTCGATGGTGGCACCAGCCGGTGCAGGCCCCTGGGCGCAGATGACTTCGACCTTGTCCTTCTTCACTGAGTAGAAAACGGCCGGCATATCGCCGCCGGGGCCGCAGAGATGCGGTTCGACGATCTGCAGCACGAAGCCGGTTGCAACCGCCGCATCGAAGGCGTTGCCGCCCTTTTCGAGAATTGCCATGCCGACGGACGAAGCGATCCAGTGGGTCGAGGTAACGACCCCGAATGTGCCGAGGATTTCCGGCCGTGTGGTGAATTCAGTCATGGATATAGTTCCTTTCAAATCATGCTTCGCGCGGGTCGAGCGCATCGCGCAGGCCATCGCCGAGGAGATTGAAGCCAATGACGACGAGGAAGATCGCCGCACCCGGCCACATCGCCATCCAGGGAGCCTGGCTCAAGAAGTTCTTGGCAACGTTCAGCATCGAGCCCCAGGAGGGGGCTGGCGGCTGCTGGCCGAGACCAAGGAAGGAGAGGCTCGCCTCGGCGATGATCGCGGTTGCGATCGTCAGCGTCGCCTGGACGATGATGGGTGCGAAAACGTTGGGCAAGATGTAACGGAGCATGATTTCAAAGTGGTTCAGGCCGACGGCGCGCGCGCCTTCGACATAATCCTCGGTCTTGACCGCCAGCACCTGGCCGCGAGTCAAACGCACGAAGATCGGCATCGCGGACAGGCCGATGGCGATCATCGCATTCATCAGGCTCGGGCCCAGGAATGCCGCAAGCGCGATCGCCATGATCAGGAAGGGCATGGCGAGCAATGCCTCGGTGATGCGTGAGATCACCATATCCACCCAGCCGCCGAAATAACCAGAAATCAGCCCGAACGGTACGCCGATGCCGACCGCGATGGCGACGGAGAACACCCCAGCCATCAGCGAGGCCCGGGCGCCCCAGATCATGCGGGACAGGATGTCGCGACCGAGATCGTCGGTGCCGAGCCAGTACATGGCCGAGGGCGCCTTGCGGATCGCCGTCCAGCTCGTGGCAACGGGATCGATGATCGGCAGGATCGGCGCGCCGGCTGCCAGGATGGCGAAGAACAGCACGATGACGGCGCCGACGAGCGCGCTCCGGTTCTTCTTCATCTTGCGCCAGGCGCGGCTCTTGTCGCGCTTGGCGGCCGCCACGGGCGGTGCTTGGTCGATCGTGGTCATAGGGTGGCCCTCAGACGCGGATTGAGCAGGACATAAAGGACGTCGGCAATCAGGTTCATCAGGATGAAGCCGACCGCCGTGCACAGCACAACGCCCTGCACGACCGCATAGTCGCGGTTGAAGACGGCATCGACGATCAACTTGCCGAAGCCCGGGATGGTGAAGATCTGTTCGGTCAACACCGCGCCGGCCAGCAGTTCGCCGAACAGCAGTGCCGACAGGGTCACGACCGGCAGCAGCGCATTGCGGAAACTGTGGCTGAGAATGACTTCCCGCGGAGAAAGCCCCTTGGCGCGGGCGGTGCGGATATAGTCGGCACTGAGCACGCCGATCATCGCCGAGCGGGTATGGCGCATCAGGGTCGCGGCGAGCGCATTGCCGAGCACGAAGGCCGGCATGACCATGGTCTGCAGGGACCGGACGGGATCGACGAAGATCGACTCGAAGCCGGAGGCCGGAAGCCAGCCGAGCTGCACCGAGATCAGCAGGATGAGCATGATGCCGAGCCAGAAATTCGGGATCGACAGGCCGGTCAGCGCCAGCACGTTGGCGATGTAATCGATGAACGTGTTCTTCTTGACCGCCGCCAGGATGCCGATCGGAATGCCGATCACCATGGCGAAGAACATCGCCATGACGGCGAGCTGGATCGTCACGGGCAGCTTCTGGAGGATCAGTTCCAGGACCGGCTGGTTGGTGCGCAGCGAGATACCGAAATCGCCCACCAGCACGCCCCCGAGCCAATAGAAATACTGGAAGATGACGGGATCGTTGAGTCGGTATTTATTGCGCAGGAATTCGATGACGGCAGGATCACGCTCCTCGCCGGCCATGGCCAGAATGGGATCCCCGGGCAAGAGTTTCTGCAGTGAAAAGACAAAAATGGAGATGATCAGCAAGGTCGGGATGGCGACCAGCAGACGCTTTCCGATGTAGACAGGCATGACGCCGTCCCCCGTTGAGCAACATTGTTACACAGTGATGCAGGAAAAGTGCCGCATGGGTCCACTCCCATGCGGCACGGGAGGCTCAGCCTTTCTTGACGCCTTGCAGGCGGATCATGCCGTCAGGACTGGGCACGAAACCTGTGACGTTCTTCTTGTAAGCCCAGATCCACGACTGATGGCCGAGATAGATGACCGGCATGTCTTCGTTGAGGATCACGGAAGCTGCATCGTATTTCTGCTTGCGGACCGCATCGTCGGTCGAGGCGCGTGCTTCGTTGAGCAGCTTGTCGACGTCCGGGTTGCAGTATTTCACGTCGTTGATGCCACCCTTGCAGGTGATGAACTGATGGATATTGCCATCAGGATCGACGCGGCCGGACCAGTCGGAACGGCTGAGCTGGAAGTTGCCGCGGGTCTGCTCTTCGAGCAGGGTGGCGAACTCGGTGGACTTCAGGCTGACGTCGAAGCCGGCTTCGGCGACCATCGACTGCAGGATCTGCATCATCTGCTGAGCGACCGGGTTGTTCGGGATCTGCAGTTCGACCGGCACGCGGTCGAAGCCGGCGGCCTTGATCAGAGCCTTGGCCTTGGCGACGTCGCGGGCCGGAACCGGGATCGCCTTGTTGAACCACGGGCTGTTTGGCGGGAACGGCTGGTTGCCGCCGACGGCCGTGCCTTCATAAACGATCTGGTTCATCGCATCGCGGTCGATCGCCAGCGAGAAGGCCTGGCGCAGGCGCTTGTCCTTACCGAACGGATTGTCGGCGCGCGCACCGTTGCCGACATTGGCGTAAAGCGCCATGTAGCCGATATTGACGGTCGCATCGTATTTCAGGCCTGAATTGCCCTTGACGGCAGCAACATCGGTCGGAGCCAAGCGCTCGATGAAGTCGAGGTCTCCCGACTGCAGGTTGGCGAGGCGCACGGTCGTATCCGGGATCGGCAGATAGGTGACCTTGTCGACGAAGATCTTGTCCTTGTCCCAGTAATCCTTGAACTTCTCGAGCACGATGCGGTCCTGCTGGACGCGCTCGACGAACTTGAACGGACCGGCGCAGACCGGCTTCGAACCGAAATTGGCGCCGAGCGCCTTGGCGGCGGTCGGAGAGACGATCATCCCGGCGCGGTCGGAAAGCTGGGCGAGCAGCGTCACGTCCGGGGCCTTCAGCGTGAACTTGACTTCCAGCGGGCCAGTCGCCTCGACCTTGGCGACGGAGGTCAGCTCGCTCTTGCGGCGGGATTCAGGCAGGGTCATGTTGCGTTCGATGGTGGCAGCAACGGCTGCGGCATCGAGCGGGGTGTCGTCGTGGAACTTGACGCCCTGCCGGATTTTCATGGTCAGTTCCTTGCCGTTGGCGGACCACTTCCACTCGGTGGCGAGCTGCGGAACGATCTTCAGGTCGGGCGAAACGTCGACCAGCTTGTCGCACAGGGCGGTATAGACGATACGGCCGACGAAGGTGCGGGACTGGGCCGGGTCGAGAACGTCGGCATCGTCCTGGAGGCCGATCCGCAAATCAACTGCAAGCGCCGGAAAGGCGAAAAGCGCGCCGGCCAGCAGCGCTGTGGTAAGCCTGGTAAGTCGCATCATTATGTATATTCCTCTCTTGTTTTTTGGTTCCTGTTTTTAGTCTTGGCCGGTTTTCCGGCTTCTGGTGGTGGCGGCCATACGACGGCCGTTCAGCTTACCTGGCTCAGCGGCCCCGGTTCCGTGGAACCGAGGGACGTCGCCCGGATCAGCCGCTCCTGGAGCATCAGCAGATGTTCGCGCATCGCCTCCCCCGCCCGCACCGGATCACGGGCGGCGATCGCCTCGATGATGCTCTGGTGCTGGGCAAAGGAGATGTTGACCGCATTGCCGCTCGAACGGGCAAGCTCGCGGATCGCCCGCCATGCCTCGTCCTGACGGACACGGTTGATGACGTCGAAGATCGACAGGAAAAGCTGGTTGCCAGCGCTCTGGGCAATCAGCCGGTGCAGCGTCCCGTCCCAGAGTTCGCGGGCGTCGGCATCGCTGCTCTCGATGATCTTCAAGGCGATCTCGTGCATCTTGGCGATATCCGCCGGCTTGGCACGCATTGCCGCGAGCTGGGCGAGCTGCGGCTCGATCCTCAAACGGACTTCCATGATCTCCATGAAATCCGTGCCGGCGACGATCGCGCCCAGATGGTTGCTCCAGTCGCTCGGCCGCTCGCCGATAAAGGTGCCCGAACCCTGGCGGCGCCAGATGAGGCCTTCGGATTCAAGCACTTCGAGCGCACGTCGCACAGCGCGACGGCTGATGCCGAGCATATCGGTCAGGGTGCGCTCGGTCGGCAGACGGCCTTCCGAACCGAGTTCCCCCGCCCTCAAAAGCTCTCTTAGGCGATCCAGCGCATAGCTCGAATTGTCGTGAGCCTCGCCTGCTTTCCCCTGTACCATTTTCCGTACCAATTTTTAATTGGTTCGAATGGACGGCATTTGCCAGCGTCCGTCAAGTTAATTTTTCGGCAATTCTTGCAGTGCACAAAATTCGTGCATCCAGATTGAAATCAAGGCTTGGACGGGCCGCAATCAAAACTTTAGAATAGGCGGCTACAAAGGGATTCGTGAGTGCTGCCGCATCGCGGCAGCCGTCAGATTCGGAGCGGAGCATCCATGAACCAATACGACCTCATCGTCGTCGGCAGCGGACCGGCCGGTCGCCGCGCCGCCATTCAGGCAGCCAAACTCGACAAGAAGGTTCTGGTCGTCGAACAGGGCAAAAGGGTCGGCGGCGTTTCGGTCCATACGGGCACGATCCCCTCGAAGACGCTGCGCGAAACCGCGCTCAACCTGTCGGGCTGGCGCGAACGCGGCTTCTACGGCAAGGCCTACCGCGTCAAGCAGGAGATCAGCGCCGAGGATCTGCGGCGTCGTCTGCTGATCACCCTCGATCACGAGGTGGAGGTGCTGGAGCACCAGTTCGCCCGCAACCGCGTCCAGAGCATCCGCGGCAAGGCGACCTTCGTCACGGCCGACACGATGGCGATCGCCAAGGATGACGGCGACGTCATGCACGTCATGGGCAAATCGATCCTGCTTGCGGTCGGCACAAAGCCTTTCCGCCCCGATTACATTCCCTTCGACGGCAAGACGGTTCTCGACAGTGACGAGCTTCTGGAAATCGAACAGCTGCCGCGGTCCATGGTCGTGATCGGCGCCGGAGTCATCGGCATAGAATACGCCACGATCTTCAGTGCACTGGATGCAGCCGTGACGGTCATCGACCCGAAGCCGACCATGCTCGACTTCATCGACAAGGAGATCGTCGAGGACTTCACCTATCAGCTGCGCGACCGCAACATGAAGCTGCTGCTCGGCCAGAAGGCCGAAAAGGTCGAGCGCCTGCCCGACGGCAAGGTTTCGGTGGAGGTCGACAGCGGCCGCCGCATCATCACCGACATGGTTCTGTTCGCCGCCGGCCGCATGGGCGCCACCGATGCGCTGAACCTCGCCGCAGCCGGCCTCGAGGCCGACAGCCGCGGCCGCCTCAAGGTCAACCCGGAAACCTTCGAAACCTCCGTCAAAGGCATCTATGCCGCCGGCGACGTCGTCGGCTTCCCGAGCCTTGCCTCGACCTCGATGGAACAGGGGCGCGTCGCGGCGCGTGTCGCCGTCGGCGCGATCGCCAAGGAACCGCAGAAGTATTTCCCCTACGGCATCTATGCCGTCCCGGAAATCTCCACCTGCGGCCTCACCGAGGAGGAAATGAAGGAGCGTGGAATTCCCTATGAATGCGGCATCGCCCGCTTCCGCGAGACCTCGCGCGGCCATATCATGGGCCTCGATACCGGCCTGCTGAAGCTGATCTTCTCCTTGAAGACCCGCCGCCTGCTCGGCGTCCATATCGTCGGCGAAGGCGCGACCGAACTTGTCCACATCGGCCAGGCGGTGCTGAACCTCAAGGGCACGGTCGAATATTTCGTCGAGAACACGTTCAACTATCCGACCCTTGCCGAAGCCTACAAGATCGCCGGCCTCGACGCCTGGAACCGCATGGGTGAAGGCCCGAAGGAAGCGGTGGCTCCACAGGTGGAGACCGTGGCGACGGTTAAGGCCGAGACCGCGACAGCTGAGAAGAAAAAAGCCGCCTCCAAGTGAGGCGGCTCCTCTCGTGACCAGATGCCTCAGATAGGCGACCAGCCGAAAACAAAAAAGCCGCCCCGAAAGGCGGCTTTTCTTTTGTGTCGCGGAAACGCCCCGAGGGGCATTTCATCAACGCGAGTAAAATTCGACGACCAGCTGCGGTTCCATGATGACGGCGTAAGGAACGTCCGTCAGGCCCGGAACGCGGGCGAAGGTGGCAACCATCTTGTTGTGGTCGACTTCGATATAGTCCGGAACGTCGCGTTCAGCGAGCGAAACGGCTTCGAGAACCGTGACGAGCTGCTTGGACTTCTGGCGGACTTCAATGACGTCGCCGGCCTTGCAACGGTAGGAACCGATGTTGACGCGAACGCCGTTGACCGTGACGTGGCCATGGTTGACGAACTGGCGGGCAGCAAAGACCGTCGGAACGAACTTGGCACGGTAGACGATCGCGTCGAGGCGCGATTCGAGCAGGCCGATCAGGTTCTCCGAAGTGTCGCCCTTGCGGCGGTTGGCTTCGTCATAGATCGAACGGAACTGCTTTTCGCGCAGGTCGCCGTAATAGCCCTTGAGCTTCTGCTTGGCGCGCAGCTGCACGCCGAAGTCGGAAAGCTTGCCCTTGCGGCGCTGGCCGTGCTGGCCGGGGCCGTATTCGCGGCGGTTCACCGGGGACTTCGGACGGCCCCAGATGTTTTCGCCCATGCGGCGGTCGATCTTGTATTTGGACGATTCGCGCTTGCTCATCGTATTTCCTTATCAAATGGTTACACCGACTTGTTGCCAAGCCGGATCAAGGAAACACGCCCTCCTCTGAGCTCTGATTTAAGAGCTCTGACAGGTCTCTCACGAAAGCGTCCGGAGAAAACCACGGGACATGTCAGTGAAACACCGGGTCTTTCGGCCCGGCGTTGGCGCGGTGTTTAGGCGGATGTCACAGGAATGTCAACTGCACCGCGCCCTTAACCTTTTAGCAAGGCTGTCTGCAGGCTTTTTTGACGCGGCGAGGCGTTGGGACCATCTTAAGGAGAGGAGGTGTTGTGTCATGAAATCGAAACTCTGGAGCAGCCCGATCAGGATTGAAAACCCCGAAACCGGCACGGTCCGCACCGTCAAGACGGTACGCGATGCGAAAACCGTCCTCGACCGCTTCTGGCCAGCCTATCACGGCAGTCAGCATCATCTCGCGGAACAGGTCTGCGACGAGGCGTTGAAGGGGAAATCGAAGCCTTCGGAAGCCCGGCGCGCCTTTATCGCCGCGGCGGTGGAAGCGCATTTTCACATCCACTGAAGGCCTATTCGGCAGCGAGCCTCGCCTCGCCCTCATCCGGTGCGTCGGCACTACCTGACGCGGTTTCCGCCTGCAGATCCGGGAAGGCAACGATGCGCTTGCCCGAAAAGTCCGCATGCACGACGATCAGGCCCTGTTCCTCGAAATAACCGAGCAGGCGGCGGGCGCGACGTGCCGAATGAGTGCCGTAGGCTCGGGCGATCCGCGCATCCGACGGGCATGGCTCGCCTGATATCGCCGCCTTCGCCATCAGCAGGAAAACGCCCTGCAGATCATCCGAAACACCCGATGACAGCGACAGCGCCGTCGCCCAGGCTTCGCTTGAAGCGGTTTCCATATCGACGCCCGAGCGGGCGATCGCCGTGCGGCGGCGGAATTCGCCGAGCGACAGCGGCGGTCCGGGCAGGCGCCGCATCCGGGCGCGCACCAGAAAATCCTGATAGAGAACGGAATCCGTCCGGTAGGCGGATTGCACATCATCGAGAATCTCCGACAGCACGGCTGACAGCCGCTCCTCGCGCTCCTCAGTGGACAGTTCCGGCTGGGCAATGCGCGGCTCGTGCGGCGCCGGCACGGCAGCGGGCGTCGAGCGCGACAGTTCTGCGAGGATGTCGGTCGTGGGCCTTGGCGCCGGCGGGGCACGGCGGACGGTCGGCCGGGTGAATTCTTCGGGGTCCGGCGTGAAGATCAGGTCTTCGACATCCTGCGGCGCATCCGGCAGCGGCATAAGCTTGGGGCTGGAAGAGCGGGCCGAGGTCTCGACCGTGCCGATGACGATCGGCAGCGGGCGACGCGACAGGGCCGGGCCGAGGGCGACGAAATTGCCGCGTTTCAGGTCACGGAACATTTCCGCCTGGCGACGGTCCATGCCGAGCAGATCGGCGGCTCGCGCCATGTCGATATCGAGGAAAGTGCGGCCCATCAGGAAGTTCGAGGCTTCCGCTGCGACGTTCTTGGCAAGCTTTGCAAGGCGCTGGGTGGCGATGACGCCGGCAAGTCCGCGCTTTCGACCGCGACACATCAGGTTGGTCATGGCGCCGAGCGAAAGCTTCCTGGCATCTTCCGATACATCGCCGCCGACCGACGGCGCGAACATCTGCGCCTCGTCCACGACGACCAAGACCGGATACCAGTATTCGCGATCGGCATCGAACATGCCGTTCAGGAAGGCCGCCGCCGCCCGCATCTGTTCTTCGAGATCGAGGCCTTCCAGCGTCAGAACGCAGGAGACGCGATTCTTGCGGATACGATTGGCGATGCCGGCAAGCTCGGCCTCGCTGCGCTCGCCATCGACGACGACATGGCCGAATTTTTCAGACAGCGTGACGAAATCGCCTTCCGGATCGATCACCACCTGTTGCACCCAGGGCGCGGACTGTTCCAGCAGGCGGCGCAGGAGATGCGACTTGCCTGAGCCGGAATTGCCTTGGACGAGCAGACGGGTCGCCAGAAGCTCCTCGATATCGAGCTTGGCCGGATCGCCCCCGGACACAATTCCCATATCGATGCCGACCTGCAATGCACTTACCTCGTATGCTGTCTCTTCGCGTTGACCGTTGAGGCCGCGACTCCAGAACCCTAACAGAGATCGGGATTCGTTTCGCCGGGCAAGATCGAAAATGCACAGGCCTTTGGCGGCTACTCGAAATTGAGCTGCCAGGAGACGCCGAAACGATCCTGCAGCCAGCAGAATTTCCGGCTGAAACCGTAATTGTCGAGCGGCATCAGGAACATCCCACCCTCGCCCAAGCTTGCTGCCAGCCGCTCGAGTTCCTCTTCCGTTTCACATTCCACGAAAAAGGAGAAGGACGGCGTGAAATCGAAAAGATGCTTGACCGGGCTGTCGATGCAGACAACCTGCTGGCCCGCAAGCTCGAATGTGGCGCGAAACACGCTGCCTTCCGGCCCCGCCTCGCCCGGTCCATAGCGCCGGATATCGATGATCCGGCCCGCCGGCAGCACCGACGTGTAGAAGGTGATCGCCTCCTCGCAGGTGCCGCCCTGAAACATCAGGAAGGGTCGGACGGATTTCACTGGACCAGACATCATTCTCTTCCTTTACGAAGCTGCCCTTCGGTAGAGCGCCAGCGACCCCGCGAGCGCCAGAAGCGCGCCGCCGCAGAGCCGGTCGAGCCAGAGCGCCCCTTTCTTCTTCAAGAGGTGCACCGCACGTGAGCCAAGCAGCGCATAACCGAACATGACGGCGAAATCGATCAGCGCGAAGACGAGCGCCAGGATCGCATATTGCGGGAATTGCGGCGCATCCGGTGCGATAAATTGCGGCAGAAAGGCCGAGAAGAACAGGTATCCCTTGGGATTAGTCACAGCGACGAGGAAGCTTTTCAGGAAGATTGACGTTGCGGAACCCGAACCGGCCGCGGCATCGCCTGCCGTTACGTCAAGCGAGCCTTTCGAGCGCAGAAGCATGAGCCCGAGAAACGCGAGATAACCGGCACCCAGCCATTTGACGACCGAGAACCAGAATTCGGAGGCCGCGAGCAGCGCGCCGAGGCCGAGCGCCACCGCGCCGATCAGCACGAAATCGGAGATCATCGCGCCGGCCATGCCCGGCAGCGCGCGACGAAGGCCGTAGCGCGAGCCGTTGGTGAGCGCCAGGAGAACGGTCGGCCCGGGTGTGGCGATGCCGATCAACGCGACGATCGCAAAGGCAAGCAGGGTAACGTCACTCATCGCTCTTCTCCTACCAGAGGTGCCGGCCGTCTATGACCGTATGCGGCCATTCCTCGGCGTCGAAATCGTCGAACAACCGCGCATTCACGGCGATACGCCGGGTCTTGCCGTCCCAGGTGCCGTCCTGCTGGAAATCCGGGCTGTCGCTATAGGTGGTGCAGCCGCAGGTGCCGCAGAAATGATGCGCCACCGTTTTGGTGTTCCAGCGATAGACCCTATCGCTCGCGGCATCGGAGGTGACCTTCACCTGCTTCGGCTCGTAATAGGCATGCAGTGAGCCGCGCCTGGAGCAGAAGGTGCAGGTGCAACGGGTGAGTGCCTGCGGCAGTTCACCCTTGATCTCGAAAACGGTCTCGCCGCAATGGCAACGCCCGGTGATCATCAACTCTTCCTCCCCGATGACGCTCAGGTGGCCGCGCGCTTGAAGCCGACAGACAGCAGCCCGGCGCCGATCATCAGCGAACCGCCCGTGCGGTTGACGATCCGCTGGACCTTCGGCTTGCGGATCGTGTTGCGTGCCATCGAGGCAAGCACACCGTAGAGTGTGGCGTTCAGTGTTGCGAGTACCAGGAAGGTCACTTCGAAGACGGCCATCTGGAAGAACAGCGGCTGGCTGAGGTCGAGAAACTGCGGCAGGAAGGCCACGAAGAAGACGATGCTCTTCGGGTTCAGCGCCGTTACTACGTAGGTGTGCAGGAAAATCTTGAGCGGTTTTACCGAAGCCACCTCCGCCTCGCTCACCTCGGCGGCCCGTTCTGAAACAGGCGCGCGCCAGAGCTTGATGCCGAGATAGATCAGGTAGGCGGCGCCCACCCATTTCAGCACGGTGAAGAGCGCAGCAGAGGTCGCAAGCAGCGCGCCGAGACCGAGCATGGAGGCGGTCATCGCGGTGAAATCGCCGAGCGCCACGCCGGCGACTGTGGCGGAGGCCACCTTGCGGCCATGGCTCAGCGCATAGGAAATGACGAGCAGGATCGTCGGCCCCGGAATGGCCAGGAGAACCGACGAAGCGGCGACGAAGGCGAGCCAATGTTCAAGCGACATGCGAATGTTCCTCCACAGAATGAAGGGAGCAAGCCATCGAATTTTTCACTTTGCAAGCGGTGTTTTATTCAGCCCTCACGCACCCAGCGATAGAGAACGTCGGGCTCCTTTTCTTCGTTGGCCGCGCCATCTGTCTGCCTGATCTCTACAAAGCCGCGTGCTTCATAGAAACGGCGGGCGGCAGCATTGCGCTGGAAGGTCCAGAGAAAAAGCTGCGAATGAGACCCTTTGGCGATGTCCAGCAGCCGGGAACCGATCCCCTGCCCCTGCACGCCCGGCAGGATATAGAGCTGGTCGATCCAATCCTCGCGAAAGGCGATAACGCCGAGCAAGGTGCCGTCCCTTTCGGCGCCCCAGATATCGCAAGTCGCAGAGAGATGCCCTCTCCAGTATGCGCGATCCTCCTCCGGTGTGTGGAGCTGAGCCAGCCAGGGCAGCCGCTCGTCGAAGGATGCACGGTGGACGCTCGCGGCGGCCGTCATATCGTCACGGCAAAGTTTGCGGATGAAGGCCGTCATTCTTTCAGCTCCAGCCATAGAGTCCTCCATGAGAGGCCCCGGCGGCAAGTCCGCCGGAGACCCATCCTAGTCCTTTCACAGCCGGATATCCCAAGGGCTGAACCGGACGTTTCGGCGGTCGTCCTCGAGTTCGGGGAACCCGATATCGCGGCGCATCCGATTGGAGAGATCAGAGACTTGGTTTCGTTCTTGACGACCTCTCCAGGCTGTCAGGAGCAGTGCACCAGCAGTCTTCCAGACGCCATGTTCGCGGCAGAGTTCACGAACCGCAGCCGAAAGGGTATCAGCAACTTTAAATTGTGATTCACGCATGATTTTCCGTCCCGGCGCATGTCGCGACCAGGTCCTCTGAGATGAAGAAAGACGTGCGGATGCGGACGAGGAAACGCGGTAAATCGCTTCGTCAGCCGGTCACGTCAGATCAATGGGAAAAGTGCCAAAAACGGCGGAAATCCAGCCTTATACAGCCTGGAAGCACATGCCGGCCGGCATCGATGTGCGATACACCGAGGCCACAATAGCCGTTCCGCCAGAAAGGCGCATAAACATGGTAATGGACTTCATTTCACGCCTCCTGTGTTCGATTTGCGGAATAGATAAATAATACACGAGATCGCCCGACGAGCAAGCGCACAATCGCGAATTGTAACCATCACCAAGAAAGCGTGGCAAATAAGCCACATTGCTCGATAGCACTCAGGCCCTCAGCCCAAAACCCTGCATCAGGCGGCGAGTGGCGAAATCGGGATTGCCGGAGGTGAAGACGGCGAAATCGTAGTTGTCGGGGTGCTCTGCGCCCTCGATCAACGGCACTTTTCGGCGCGCCTGCCGTGCGATCGCCTCGGCAGGGTCGAGCCAGTCGACCGGCCAGGGGGCAAGCCTGCGGAAAACATTGGCCATGAACGGATAATGGGTGCAGGCGAGCACGACGATATCGGTTTTCCTGTCGTCCTTGTCGACGAAACAGGGGGCGATCTCGGCCAGAACCGCTTCGTCGGAAATCGTTTCACCGCGGATATAGGCTTCGGCCATGCGCGCCAGGTTCTGCGAACCAACGAGGCGCACGTGACATTGGGTGGCGAAGGACTGGATAAGGTCGCGGGTATAGGCGCGCTTGACGGTGCCCGGCGTCGCGAGAACGGAGACGAGGCCAGAGCGTGTGCGTTCCGCCGCCGGCTTGATCGCCGGCACGGTGCCGACGAACGTCATCTTGGGGAAAGTCTCTCGCAGGTCGGCGCCGACCAGGGTGAAGGCGGTGTTGCAGGAGATGACGCAGACTTCCGGATCGTATTCGTCGAGCAGTTTTGCAAAGAGGGTGATGATCCTTTCCCGCAGGGCTGGTTCCTCCCAGTCGCCATAGGGAAAACCGGCATCGTCGGCAACATAGATGAAGCCGCGTTCGGGGATCAGCACGCGCGCCTCGCGCAGCACGGTCAGCCCGCCGATGCCCGAATCGAACATCAGCACGGGCTTCGATTCATTCTTCTGCGTCATTCCCCGTAGTCTCCCCAGATGCCCCTTCGGGCAGATCAGCCTTTTCAGGCTTCGGCCCGTCCTTTTTCGACCATCCGCGGGGAAAACGGTCGAGCGAGTTAATGACGCCCCGGAACACGCTGATCTCCTGCTCCGTAAAACCCCGCCGCGAGATGACAGCGCGGAGGTTGTCGATCATTCTTGGCTTTTTCGCGGGCGGATGGAAATAATTGCGAGCGTCCAACGCCTCTTCCAGATGCTCGAACAAGCCGATCACCTGCTCCTTGGTGGAAGGACGCTGCTCAATCGGCAAAAAGACCGTTTCGGCAAGATCGTCCATGCCGGATTTCATCCACTCATAGGACATCAGCAACACGGCCTGGGCGATGTTGAGCGAGGCGAAGGCGGGGTTGACCGGAAAGGTGACGATCTCGTCGGCGAGCGCCACTTCCTCGTTGGTGAGACCCCAGCGTTCGCGGCCGAAGAGAATGCCGGTCTTTTCGCCCGCCTTGAACTTGGTGCGGAGCGTCTCGGCAGCGGTCACCGGCGAGCGCACCGGCTTGAAGCCGTAACGCTCGCGCGCGGTCGTCGCATAAACGAAGTTGAGGTCGGCGATCGCTTCTTCGAGCGTTTCGAACACCTTGGTGCCGTCGATCACGTGATCGGCCTTGGAGGCGGCGGAGCGGGCCTTTTCGCTCGGCCAGCCGTCGCGCGGGTTGACGAGGCGCAGTTCGGCGAGGCCGAAATTGGCCATGGCGCGCGCCACCATGCCGATATTCTCGCCGAGCTGCGGCTCGACCAGGATGACCGCCGGTCCTTCGGCTATGAGTTCGCGCTCGCTGTTGGTGCCTGACATGTCCGTTTCCGTATTCAATCCGGGCCGGAATAGCGGTGCCGGGGTCAATCGGCAAGTCTTATGCCGCTGCGGGATAAAGCCTGCCCAGCATGGTGCCGATCATTTCGACGCCGACGCGGCTGCCATGCTTGAAGATCGGCAGGTGCCGGCCTGCGCCTCGGTTCAACTTGCGCTTCACCACGAAGCACTCCGAACCGCGGGTCGCAAGCGCATCGATATTGCGCAGAGCCTCCTCCAACGCCGCCAGAATATCGCCTTCCGGCTTGCGCCCTGCCTGGACCGCATTGCGGGCGAAGATCCGCGCCCAGTAGGTAGCGCCGAGGAAGATGGCGAGCGTCTGGCGGACCTGGCCCGGCCGGGTCACCACCGACCAAGAGGTACCGAGCGGGCGCGCGGCGAGCGTGACTTCGCGATAGGCGGCATCGAGCTTGCGGGAAAGCGCGATGATCTCGAAACCGCTCTCCCCCTCTCTGACCGCGGAAAGAAGCTCGCGCAGCCCGTCGAACCAGCGCCCGAGCGCCAGGTCTAGGGTCGAGCGGGTCGGCGCCGGGAAGACGAGGAAGGCGACGACGGTGCCCGCAAGCGCGCCAATCAGCGTCTCCTCGATCCGGAGCTGCAGGAGGTCGAGGGTCAGCACGCCGGTCATGCCATAGACCAAACAGAGCACGATCGAGATGAAGAAGGTCATCGCCGCATAGGAAATCTGCAGGCAGTAGAAACCGAGGAAGATGGAGAGCGTCGCGATCGGCGCGGCGAGAAGCGGATAACCGCCGATCAGCGTCGCCAGCACGAGCCCAGTCGCGATGCCGAGCAGCGTGCCGACCGAGCGCTGCAGGGCCTTGATCGCCGTATCACCGCGCGACTTGGTGTTGGTGAAGATCAGGAAGGCGGTCATGACGGCCCAGAACCAGCGGTCGCGCGACAGCATCAGGCCGAAGACCATCGCAAGGCTCGATGCGACAGTAATCTGCACCGCGGCGCGCATCACCGGGTTCTTGAGCGAGAAATCGATCTTGGCCGGAGCTGGCGCGGCCGCGGCATCCTCGATCGAGCGGAAGCGGTCGCGCGGCCCTTCCTCGATGGATTCCGCCAGCGCCGCCCTCGCCCTCTGCAGCCAAATCAGGGCCCGGGCGCTTTCCGCCACCCGGTCGTCGCCGGTCACCGCGGGGCTTGCGGCAATCTTCTCCGCCATGTCCTGGTCGTCCTCGATCAGCGCGTGGACCAGCAGAAAGGGGGGCAGCGCTTCGAAGGACAGGACCATGGTGCTTTCGGCGGCAAGGTGCACGTCGAAGATCTTCATGGTGAGGGATGTAAGCGGCTCGTCTTCCGGATCGATCGTGCCGTCCGCGGTGCGCGGCAGAAAACCTTCCGCCATCAACACCACGTCCTTCAGCCGCTCCTCGAGCTGGCGCAGTTCGCGCCGGTCGCCGTCCGAGATGGCGGCACCGCTCGACAGAACAGCAAGCTTCATCAGGATATCGCTCACCCTGCCCTGGATCGCCACCAGGGACTGCAAAAGATCGCGCCGCCAGTCGTCCGGCAGGAGATAGGTCCGCACCAGATGGCCGGTGACGACCGCGATCGCCGGGCCGATGACAGCGAGCGGAAGATCGGCAAGGCTCGGTTTCAGATAGGCGCCCATGAAATAGGAGGTGAAGGCAAACATGCCGACCGCAAAGCCGCGCGGCCCGTAGACGCGCCCGACGGCAGCGCCAGCGATGACGACCAGGAACATCGGGTCAGAGATATAACGATGGTCTTCCAGTGCTGCGGCGAGCCCGACGCAGACGAGGCTGACGACGCCGCCGATCAGCCGCGTTTTCAGCTGGTCGGACGGCAGCCGGTCGCGGACCGCGACACCGCCCTCGATCGAGAGAATGATGGCAAGCCCATAGGCGATCGTCGGCAGCGCCAGCCCGGCGATGTGGATGAGTGCAAGGCAGGCCACCGAGGCGATGACGGTCAGCGTCACGCGTGCAGCCATGCGCAGGCGCGACAGCGCCGGGTCATTGGCAAGCAGCCAGTCTCGGATCTTCGCGGCAAACGTCATCAACCACCCCAGGCGGGTGCCGGCACCCGCTTCTGGCCGGCGAATATATCGCCTGGACAAAGTTTGGCGATACCGTGCGTAGGTCCAGGTGGCCACGGTCGATGGATCGGCAGCCGCCCGGTCACCGGCGGAGTCATTCGCCCTTGGCGATCGACTGCATCTCTTCGATCACCGAATCCCGCTCGCCGTCGGCGACACGGTGGATGTCATCGATGACCGGCTTTCCACCTTCCTGGATGATGTCGAAATGCAGTTCGTTGATGCTGTCCTTCACCTCCGCCTCCTCGACGCAGGTCCACATCTTGAAGGTTACGGTGATGTCGGTCATGCCATTGGCGCCGGGTGCCGACGTCGTCTTGATGTCCTTCAACGGGCAGCCGTCCTGAGACGAGGTGATCACGTCGTAGCCGAAGGGATCGCCCGGCTGGTTGTTTTCGGTGTCATAGGCGGGATGCTTGGCGGCCTCCGCATAGGCGCCCCGAAACTTCTTGCTGAACAGGCGCGACAGCGGATCCGCATCGAAAATGTATTTCCATTCGCTGTCTGAAGTATTCCAGTTGTCTTCGGTGATCTTCATCACCTCTTTGACAGGATCGGTGACATCAGCCGCGGCGGCAAAAGTGGAGATCAGGGAAAAGGCAAGGGCAAGCGGCAAGGTCCGCATGAGATCAAATCCGGCTGTTGGAGAGCAATTTGGGCGGACATTAATCCGGCATTATGGTTTGGCAAGGGCAATCGTCCGCCGGTCCGAAGGCCCCGCGATTTCTCGCGCGAAAAGCCGCATATGATGGCTTCAATGCCTTTGCGTTCCGGCCCGGCGATGCTATAGCGCACCCACTGGTGTCCACCCCGTTGGGACCGTCGGTCCCTTCCACGTCCAAGAGGAATTCCATGCAAAAGATCAAGGTAGCAAACCCGGTCGTCGATCTCGACGGCGACGAGATGACCCGCATCATCTGGCAGCTCATCAAGGACAAGCTGATCCTCCCCTATCTCGATCTCGACATCGAATATTACGACCTCTCGGTCGAGAACCGCGACGCCACCAACGACCAGGTGACGATCGATGCGGCCAACGCCATCAACAAGCACGGCGTCGGCATCAAGTGCGCGACGATTACGCCGGACGAAGCCCGCGTCAAGGAATTCAACCTCAAGGAAATGTGGAAGAGCCCGAACGGCACGATCCGCAACATTCTTGGCGGCGTCATCTTCCGCGAGCCGATCATCTGCAAGAACGTGCCGCGCCTGGTTCCGGGCTGGACCAAGCCGATCGTCGTCGGCCGCCACGCCTTCGGCGACCAGTACAAGGCAACCGACTTCAAGTTCCCGGGCAAGGGCACCCTGTCGATCAAGTTCGTCGGCGAGGACGGCCAGGTGATCGAGAAGGAAGTGTTCAAGGCGCCGGACGCAGGCGTGGCGATGGCCATGTACAACCTCGACGAATCGATCCGCGATTTCGCCCGCGCTTCGCTCAACTACGGCCTGATGCGCAAGTGGCCGGTCTATCTGTCGACCAAGAACACCATCCTCAAGGCCTATGACGGCCGCTTCAAGGATATCTTCGAGGAGATCTTCAATGCCGAATTCAAGGAACAGTTCGACGCACTGAAGATCACCTACGAACACCGCCTGATCGACGACATGGTCGCCGCTGCGCTGAAGTGGTCCGGCGGCTACGTCTGGGCCTGCAAGAACTATGACGGCGACGTCCAGTCCGACATCGTCGCCCAGGGCTTCGGCTCGCTCGGCCTGATGACCTCGGTTCTGCTTTCGCCGGACGGCCGCACGGTCGAAGCCGAAGCCGCCCACGGTACCGTCACCCGCCACTACCGCCAGCACCAGAAGGGCCAGGAGACCTCGACGAACTCGATCGCCTCGATCTTCGCCTGGACCCGTGGCCTGGCACATCGCGCCAAGCTCGACGACAACGCAGCCCTTGCAAAGTTCGCCTCGACGCTCGAAAAAGTCTGCGTCGATACCGTCGAAGCCGGCTTCATGACCAAGGACCTGGCGCTCCTCATCGGTCCGGACCAGCCGTGGCTCTCGACCACCGCCTTCCTCGACAAGGTGGACGAGAATCTCAAGGTGGCCATGGCTGCCTAAGCCCGAAAAATCGGCTAATCATTCGACGGCGGGGAGCAATCTCCGCCGTTTTCTTTTGTGAGGGAGTTTCGCCATGACCGCCACGACGACACCTGCGATCATCCGTCCGCTCAAGCCAGCCGACCGCGCCGCCTGGGAGCCGCTCTGGGAAGCCTATCTGCGCTTCTACGAGACCGTGCTGCCAAAGGAGATGTACGATGTCACCTGGAGCCGGTTTCATGATCCCGCCGAGCCGATGCACGCGCTCGGCGCATTCGACGAGACCGGCAAGATGATCGCCATCGCGCATGTCGTCTTCCACCGGTCCTGTTGGCTGCCCGAATGGACCTGCTATCTGCAGGACCTCTATGTCAAGAATACCTTGCGCGGCCGGGGAACCGGCGCAGCCCTGATCGAGGCAGTGGCGGACCTCGCACGGGCAAAAGGCGCCGGTCGGCTCTACTGGCTGACGCAGGAAAGCAATGCCGCCGCAAGGCGGCTTTACGACCGCATCGCCCAAAATTCCGGCTTCATCCAATACCGAAAGGCCCTCTAATTCGCCTCGGCGCCTTGATTGGGAATGAAGGTGCGCCAAAACATAGGACATAACTTCCGGGAGGATTGCATGGCAGATGAACTGCTACTCTATACGAATCCGATGTCGCGCGGCCGGATTGCCCGTTGGATGCTGGAAGAGGTCGGCGTCCCCTATCGTACCGAAATCCTGCATTTCGGCACGACGATGAAGGGCGACACTTATAAATGCGTCAACCCGATGGGCAAGGTGCCGAGCATCGTGCACGGCAAGACCGTCGTTACCGAATGTGCGGCGATCTGCGCCTATCTGGCGGATGCCTTTCCGCAAGCGGGTCTTGCGCCTGCCCCCGCCAAGCGAGCCGATTATTACCGCTGGATGTTCTTTGCGGCCGGTCCGCTGGAAGCAGCCGTCAGCAACCGCGTGCTCGGCTTCGAAGTGCCGAAGGAACGCGAGCGGATGGTCGGTTACGGCACCTATCAGGACGTGATGGATACGCTGGAAGCTGCCGTCCGGGCGAACGCCTATATCGCCGGCGACACGTTCAGCGCCGCGGACATCTATGTCGGCTCGCAGCTCGGTTACGGCCTGCAGTTCGGCACGATCGAAAAACGCGCCGCATTCGAACAGTATTTCGGCCGGCTCGCTCTGCGGGAGGCCTATCAGCGGGCCAACGACAAGGACAATGCCGCCGCGGCCGAGCTGCAGAAGGCTGGATGAGCTTTAGCGGTCAGCGGTCGTTCCGGCCGGCAACCGCTTGGGCGACGGCGTTGGCGTCGGGGTCCGTGCCGGGCTGCTCGCGTTGCCGGCGTCGAAACGCAGCATCCATTCGTTGGTCATGGAGCTGGCGAGGACCACCTGCGCGACAGGGACCGTTGCCGGCTGTGCACCTGTCGGGCGGATCGCCAGCGGATCCGGCCGTTCGATCGGAACCGGCACGTTCATCGCCACCATCGGATCCGGGCCGGGGGCCGTCGTCGTCGGGATGGAGGCAACGTCGAATTCCTTGGCCTGGATCAGGCTAAACGGGTCGGGATTGCTCTTGACCAGCGCGAGTACATATTCATCGACCGGCTTCGGCGGCGGCGTCTGCAGCTCGCCGTCCCTGTCGCGCTTCTCGTAAAACGCATTGCCGCCGGCAACCGTCACATAGTGCATGTTCTGATAGGGGAAGCGCAGGCCGGCCGTATGGAAGAACATGGCGTCCTTGACTTCCGGGTTCCGCTCGCCGCGAATGATCGCATCGACGGCCGCATCGAGTTCAGGCACCGTTTCCTCATTCATCGCCCGGGTCATCACGCCCGGGGCGAATTGCCTTTCCTGAGCGACGATGCCGCAAATGGTGGGCGGATAGGCCTCCGAGGTCAGCCTGTTCATGATCACGGTGCCGACCGCCATCAGCCCGTCGCGGCTCGACCGCTGGGACTCGAAATACATCGCACGCTTCATGCAGTCGCGATCGGCGGGCGTATAGTGGTAGACCTGTTTCTTGGGGACCGGCGTCGCCTTCACCGTTGCGGTGGCGGGCGAGATGGACGACGTCGTTTGCGCCGACGTGCACGCCGACAGGAACATCATTCCAACCAGACCGATTGCCGGTCGGAGAAGGGCCTTATCGCTCGCCGTCATGAATAATCCCCCTGCGGTATAATTCCAGAAATCGCCACGGCGGGAAAAGGGATACCTCAAAAACCGATTCAGATCAAACGCCATATGAGACAATCAAAACTAGGTGGAAAAGTGTTCCGGTTGCAGCCCGACTTGGCGGCGAATGTCTTCGATCGACGCTTCCCGCGCAGGCCGGAAAAGACGTCATACGACGGTCGTCCTAACGGAAAGTTGATTTCCCGTTCAATGGCCGCGGTGCCTGCCTCCGCTCTTGCGTCGGCCTTTAGCTCCTCAGCCCCGGCGCTTCGTAACCGGTCCGTTCCACATATTCCGTATATCCACCGTCATAACGCTGGATACCGTCGGGGGTCAGTTCGAGCACGCGATTCGACAGTTCGGCCAGGAAATGCCGGTCGTGGCTGACGAACAGCATGGTGCCCTCATATTCCGACAGGGCCTTGATCAACATCTCCTTGGTGTCGAGGTCGAGGTGGTTGGTCGGCTCGTCGAGAACGAGGAAATTCGGCGGGTCGAACAGCATGGCGGCCATCACCAGCCGCGCCTTCTCGCCACCGGACAGCACCCGGCATTTCTTCTCGACGTCATCGCCTGAAAAGCCGAAGCAGCCGGAAAGCGCGCGGAGCGATCCCTGCCCTGCGCGCGGAAACTGTTCCTCCAGCCATTCGAAGACGGTCAGGTCGCCGTCGAGCAGATCCATGGCGTGCTGGGCGAAATAGCCCATCTTGACGCTGGCGCCGATCGCGACGCTGCCTTCGTCCGGCTCTGTCGAGCCCGTCACCAGTTTCAGCAGCGTCGATTTGCCGGCGCCGTTGACGCCCATGATGCACCAGCGCTCGCGCCGCTTCACCATGAAGTCGAGACCTTCGTAGATCGAGCGGCTGCCGTATCGCTTGACGACATTCTTGATGTTGACCACGTCTTCACCGGAACGCGGGGCCGGCTGGAATTCAAAGGCGACCGCCTGGCGGCGCTTCGGCGGCTCGACGCGCTCGATCTTGTCGAGCTTCTTGACCCGGCTCTGCACCTGCGCCGCATGGCTGGCGCGGGCCTTGAAGCGCTCGATGAACTTGATCTCCTTGGCGAGCATCGCCTGCTGGCGCTCGAACTGCGCCTGCTGCTGCTTTTCGTTCTGCGCCCGCTGCTGCTCGTAGAAGCCGTAGTCGCCGGAATAGGTGGTGAGCGCCCCACCATCGATCTCGATGATCTTGGTGACGATGCGGTTCATGAACTCGCGGTCGTGCGAGGTCATCAGCAGCGCGCCGTCATACCCTTTGAGGAACTGCTCCAGCCATATCAGGCTTTCGAGGTCCAAGTGGTTGCTCGGTTCGTCGAGCAGCATGACATCCGGGCGCATCAGCAGGATGCGGGCGAGCGCCACGCGCATCTTCCAGCCGCCGGACAGCTTGCCGACATCGCCATCCATCATCTCCTGGGTGAAGCTCAGGCCGGCGAGCACTTCGCGGGCGCGGCCTTCGAGGCCATAGCCGTCAAGTTCCTCGTAGCGCGCCTGTACCTCGCCATAACGCTCGATGATCTGGTCCATCTCGTCCAGGCGGTCCGGATCGACCATCGCCGATTCGAGTTCGTGCAGTTCGGCGGCGACGGTGCTCACCGGACCTGCACCATCCATCACCTCGGTGACGGCACTGCGGCCGGCCATCTCGCCGACATCCTGGTTGAAATAGCCAACCGTGACGTTCTTCTCGACGGAGACCTGCCCCTCGTCCGGCATTTCAGAGCCGGTGATCATGCGGAAGAGCGTCGTCTTGCCGGCGCCGTTCGGGCCGACGAGGCCGATCTTCTCGCCACGGTTCAGCGCCGCGGCCGCCTCGATGAAGAGAATGCGGTGGCTGTTCGATTTGCTGATGTTTTCGATACGGATCATGGGCGGCGGACTCGAAAGGTTTCATCACAACAAAAAGCCGGGTCGTCGCCGACCCGGCTTTTCTACACAATCAATGCGAAGCTTATTCGGCGCTGTCTTCAGCGGCCTTCTTCTTCGGAGCAGCCTTCTTCTTGGGAGCGGCGGCTTCTTCGCCTTCGGCGGCTTCGTCAGCAGCCTCGGCCTTCGCAGCCTTCTTAGGAGCAGCCTTCTTCTTGGCCGGCTTCTCGGCGCCTTCAGAGCCCTCTTCGTCTTCAGCCATCAGCTCTTCCTTGGTCACGACCTTGTCGGTGACGTTGATCTCGGTGAGCAGCTTGTCGATGACCTTTTCTTCGAAGATCGGCGCGCGCAGCGAAGCGGAAGCGCCGGGGGTGTTGCGGAAGAAATCGAGGATTTCCTTCTGCTGACCCGGGAACTGCTGGAGCTGCGCATAGAGGGCGCGCTGCATTTCTTCCTCGGTCACTTCGACGCCGGCCTGTTCGCCGATCTCGGAGAGAACCAGGCCGAGACGAACGCGACGTTCGGCAAGCTTGCGGTATTCGACGCGTGCATCTTCCTCGGTCGTCTCTTCGTCTGCGAAGGTCTTGCCGGATTGCTGCAGGTCGGTGTTGATCTGACGCCAGATATTGTCGAATTCGGCGTCAACGAGGCCCTGCGGGGTGTCGAACTGGTACATGCCGTCGAGCTGGTCGAGGATCTGACGCTTGACCTTCTGGCGGGTGACGTTGCCGTACTGGCTTTCGATCTGGCCGCGGACGATCTCCTTCAGGCGATCGACGGATTCGATGCCGAGCTTGGAGGCAAGTTCGTCGTTGATCTCGAGAGCGGCGGGAGCTGCGACTTCCTTGACGGTGACGTCGAAGGTGGCTTCCTTGCCGGCGAGGTTGGCGGCCGGGTATTCGGTCGGGAAGGTTACGTTGATGGTCTTTTCATCACCGGCCTTGACGCCGACGAGCTGGTCTTCGAAGCCCGGAATGAAGCGGCCGGAGCCGAGAACCAGTTCGGCATCTTCGGCGGTGCCGCCATCGAAGGCAACGCCGTCGACCTTGCCGAGATAGTTCATGGTGACGCGGTCGCCATTGGCGGCCTTGCCGGTCTTGGTCTCGAAGGTGCGGGCGCTTTCGGCGATCTTCTCGATCTGTTCGTTGACTTCGTCTTCGGTGACTTCGACGACTTCACGAATGACGGAAAGGCCGTCGGTCGGCTGCAGTTCGATCTCAGGGATGACTTCGTAGGAGAGCGTGAATTCGAAATCGACCTCGGCGTTGAGGATCTTTTCCGCTTCCTTCTCGTCCTCGGTCATGGCGACCGACGGCTGTGTCGCCGACTTCTCGCCGCGGTCGGTGAGGATCTCGGTCGGGCGCTCACGGACGATCTCGTTGACGAGATCCGCCATGATCGACTTGCCGTACATCTTCTTCAGATGAGCGATCGGCACCTTGCCCGGACGGAAACCGTTGATGCGGACCTTGTCCTTGGCGTCGGCGAGGCGCACGTTCAGCTGCGCTTCCATATCCCGCTTGGGGATTACGACCTTGATTTCGCGCTTCAGCCCTTCAGCGAGCGTTTCGGTAACCTGCATTTTCATACCTTCATATCGTGGCGGCGGTGCTCAGACAGCCGTTGGTTTCAATGAGCACATCGCCGGAACTTTGAGAGACCGGCCGCGGCTTCAAGGAGCGCCGATCCTTTAGCCAGAACCGGCTCGGACCGCACTCCTGGCGGTTTTGATGCGGGGCGGTTCTGGTGCGGGTAGAGAGACTTGAACTCCCACGCCTTGCGGCACCAGAACCTAAATCTGGCGTGTCTACCAATTTCACCATACCCGCGCCCCAGCCGCGTCGAAAATCCTCGTGGCCCAAGGCCTTCCGGAGCGCGCGTCTCTATATCACCCGTTTTGGCGCGCGCAAAGGGAAAATGACGCTTTTTTGGCAGTTCGGAGAAAGCGCCGTGGACAGGCAATTTTGTTGTCTGTTTGCCCGCGATCGGATCGGGGATTCATAGGGATAATTAACTTTTTATTAAATTCTAATGTGTACATTGGATTCAATGGCGATGCGAGCCATGCAAGAACCGCATGCCATCCATTCTGATATTGCACTGCACAATTTCGCTACGGTCTCGTAATATGTAAATGCAGAGATTGATTGAAGGTTTCAATCTCTCTGGTTCGGACGGTTTGGCGCCCGCCCTGAACATGCAGATGCCCTCGGGAAGTTTCCCGTGACAGGAATTCGGGCCGCGCACTCCTCCTCCCAGCGTTGGCCCGTGGGACTGGCGGTCCTCCTCCTCCCATATCGCCAGTCGTTACAAATGACGCCCACCGGACCTCCTCCCCCGGTGGGCGTTATTTTTTGTCCTGCAGCATGCGATCTGCCTTTAAATCGCCCACTCTTTCATCACTTCCGCATGGTAAACGATCTCGTAATGCGTCAGGCGCATAGGTGGCATACCGAATGGGCGCTGTTACTTTTCGCAGCGCAGCATATATTAGCGGTCATGAGATTGAAGTCAGCGCCAAACGGGCTGCTGGCAAGGGCCTAGAAAGGGACAAGATCATGAACATCGCACAGAAAATCACCACCTGGCGCAAGTACCGCGAAACCGTCAACGAACTCGGCCGCATGAGCGACCGCGAGCTCAACGACCTCGGCATCGGCCGCGCCGACATCCGCCGGGTCGCACGGACTGCAGTCGGCTTCTAAGCCTCGCGCAGACATCGCTGAACCGTCCAAAAAGCGCCTCCTTCGGGAGGCGCTTTTTCTTTTTGTTCATAGAAATTTAATACTTCAAATATCTGCCCATTTTTCAGACTGAGCCGCAATTTTCAGCGATCCATTGCACATTTGCATGGCAGTCGCACATTTTTTGCACTGCACATTCTTATTATGCGGATGTATAAGACCCTCATCGCTGATGACGACAGAGCATCAGGAAAAATCTTGAGGAAACAACCATGAACCCGATCCGTATCGCCAAGAACTGGATCAGCTACCGCCGCACGATGAACGAGCTTGGAAATCTTTCGAGCCAGGCCCTCAGCGACATCGGTCTGACCCGTTACGACATCCGCCACATCGCGGCCCGCTCTTTCCGTTAATCCGCTTCTCGCAGGCGGACCCGCGCGGTGTAAGCCGTCGCGGCGAGAATATGCGGTCCGAGAGGACACCCAAGGACGTATCGAAGGCACCTTATCAGGTGCCTTTTTGATTCCGGTCCGGCAATTGGCGTGATATTGAGCCGGCCATGAGCAATAATTCTCCCTCTTCGCCTTCTCCGGCTCCCATCCATGTCGTCGGCGGCGGCCTTGCCGGTTCCGAGGCCGCCTGGCAGATCGCGTCTGCTGGTGTGCCGGTGATTCTCCACGAAATGCGCGGCGTGCGCGGCACTGATGCGCACAAGACGGACGGACTTGCCGAGCTCGTCTGCTCGAATTCCTTCCGCTCCGACGATGCGACGGCGAACGCCGTCGGCGTCATCCATGCGGAGATGCGGCTTGCCGGGTCGCTGATCATCGCGTCTGCCGACAGGCACCAGGTCCCAGCCGGCGGCGCACTTGCCGTCGACCGCGACGGATTTTCCGATGCCGTCACGGAAGCGATCGAAAAACACCCGCTGATCACCATCGTGCGCGAAGAAATCCAGGGCCTGCCGCCGAAGGAATGGGATCTGGCGATCATCGCCACCGGCCCCCTCACCTCACCGGCTCTGGCAGCCGCGATCCAGGCGGAAACGGGCGAGGATCAACTCGCCTTCTTCGACGCCATCGCGCCGATCGTACATCGTGATTCGATCGACATGGACATCTGCTGGTATCAGTCGCGCTACGACAAGGTCGGCCCGGGCGGCACCGGCAAGGACTATATCAACTGCCCGATGGACGAAGCGCAGTATAACGCCTTCGTCGACGCGCTAATCGCCGGCGATACGGTCGGTTTCAAGGAATGGGAAGGCACGCCCTATTTCGACGGCTGCCTGCCGATCGAAGTGATGGCCGAACGCGGCCGCGAGACGCTGCGCCACGGGCCAATGAAACCGATGGGGCTCACCAATGCGCACAATCCGACGGTCAAGGCCTATGCGGTCGTGCAGCTTCGGCAGGACAACGCGCTCGGCACGCTCTACAACATGGTCGGTTTTCAGACGAAGCTGAAATACGGTGCCCAGGCGGATATCTTCCGGATGATTCCCGGATTGCAGAATGCCGAATTCGCAAGGCTCGGCGGCCTGCACCGCAACACCTATATCCACTCGCCCGTTTTGCTCGATAAATCGCTGACGCTGAAAAGTCGGCCGGGCCTGCGATTCGCCGGTCAGATCACCGGCTGCGAGGGTTATGTGGAAAGTGCGGCGATCGGGCTGCTCGCCGGGCGATTCGCCGCAGCTGAACGCAAGGGCGAAACGCTCTCGGCTCCACCGGCGACGACCGCCTTTGGTTCGCTGCTCGGCCATATCACCGGCGGACATCTCGTTTCGGACGACGAGCCGGGCAAGCGCTCGTTCCAGCCGATGAACGTCAATTTCGGGCTGTTTCCGGAGCTGGAGCCGGGCTCGATCGTCAAGCCGGAGGGCGTCAAGCGTTTCCGCGGCAAGGATAAGACGGTGATGAAGCGGCAGCTGCTCTCCGCCCGAGCGCTTCAGGATTGCGCTAGTTGGCTCGGTCGGGGCTGATACCCCCGGCGGGCGACGCCGGCTTTTCCTCGATATCGCGATCGGCAACGCTGACATAGTTGTCGAGCAGCCAGAGGGCGACTTCGGCCGCCTCCTTTTCCGTCGAGAAGAGGTAGGTGCCGTTCTGCGTCGACGCGTCGAGAAACTCGACGGTGAAACCCTTGGCATTCGGCAGGGGCGAGACGCGCACCCGGCCGGGCTCGATCAGGAAGCAGGCATAGTGGTTGCGGTGGCTGCGCATGAAGCCGGCCTTGTTGTCGTGCAGGCGCACGAAAATGGCATCGCCATTGGCCGTCACATGCAGGCTGCGGATAGCTTCATTGGGAAAGGCGCGACCGAACTCGAGGATGGCCACGCCCGTATCATGCAGATTGCCGTCCTTGTCCCTATCCTTGCCGGACATACGCGTGACGTAATAGGCGAGCGCCATAAGAAGCACGAAGATGATCGACCAGACGACAACGGGGCTCACACCGCTTCTCCTTATGATGGCGACGGATTTCTGCTTGCTTCCCTTAGCGGGCGAGCCTTGCGCGAATTTGACGCCCTTCAAAAGCGTCTGGTGACGGAGGCCTTCATGAGCCGCAATTGCCGCCGCCATTGCGGCAGTTGCAGGGTGGTGTCGAGCACCGATGCACCGGCACGTGCGGCACGGCGCAGAACCGGTTCCGCAAGCGCCACCGGCAGATAGGCCGGAAAGACGACGGCCGGGACGGTTTCCGAGTTTCTGGCCTTAGCCAGATGTTCCAGCCCGAGCCCGGCAAAAGCTTCGACCGCAGCGGAAATCCGTGGCTTGTCGTCGCCACGCAGGAATGTATCACGCTCGAGCCCGGTCGCCGAGAGAATATCGAGCGGCAGGTAGAGTTGGTGACGGCGGCGATGGATCGGCATCAGGAGCAGGAAACCGGCGATCGCCTGGGCAACGCCTGCATGGCCTGCCGTCTCGGCAGATCTTGCGGCATCGACGGGCGAAAGAATCAGGCTCGCGAGCTGGATCAGCGCCGAAGCGGTCTCGCCGGCATAGCCTTCGAGCGCGTTGCGGTCGGTAAGCGGATCGTCGTAGAGGTCGAAGATGCGCGCCTCGATCATATTAACGAGCGTCTGGCGCGGCAGCCGATAGGTCTCGATCGCCTCGAGCAGGCCGGCGGCGATCGGGTTGCCGGTGCTGTCGCCCTGGGCACTGCCTTCCAGGAGGTCGCGCCACCATTGAAGGCGGATTTCACCGGGCAGCGGTTCACGCACCACGTCGCGGACCCGGGCAAGCTCGGCGTTGAAGGCATAGAGCGCCGCAAGTGCCCCGCGCTTGTCCTGTGGCGAGAGAAGGCAGGCGAGATAACGATCACGATCGGTCTCACGAAGCATCGCGAGGCAGATATCTCCGTTCTGTCTGGCTGGATCGGCCATATCCTAGACAGCGATCAGGGCGGCGGCGACGGCGCGCGATTCGGCCAGCATGATGTTGAAGGTGCGCACGGCCGCACCGGTGCTCATCGGATCGGAGGCGATGCCCTTTGCTTTCAGGGCCGCCTTCACGTCTGCCGGTATCGGCTTGAGGTTGGCCCCCATGCCGACAAGCAGCACTTCAATTTCACTCGCTTCGGCAAGCACCTTCATCAGGGAGGCGACCGTCAGCGGCTCACCTTCCTGCAGCTCCCAACCATAGATCCCGGAGGGAAGGCAGAGCAGCGAGCCGCGATGCGACATGTCGGCAAAGCGGAAACCGCCATTGCCATAGGCATCGATCGGAGCGCGACCGGGAAAATGGGCGTCGCGGATTTCGATGCCTTTCGCCATAGGTCGCATGCTTTCCAAAAAGTTGCGAGCCGGGAGATGATCCGGCTCCTTGAGTTTCAAGGCCCTGCAGCCATGCAGGGCCCAGCTTCGGCGATAGGCCTTAGGAAGCCGTTCCGGTCTTTGCCGGTTCGGTCTTGACCGGCTCGCCCTTGACGCGGACTTCGGCGATATAGGCGCGCATGGCGCGGATCTTCACGCCTTCGGCGATTTCGACTTCCACTTCGGCGTCGTCGATAACCTTGGTCACCTTGCCGGTGATGCCGCCGCCGAGAACGACCTGGTCGCCGCGGCGGACGTTGGACAGCGTTTCCTGGCGCTTCTTGGCCTGGGCGCGCTGCGGACGGATCAGGAAGAAATACCAGACCACCATCAGGGGCGCGAAGAGGAAGAGCATCTCAAGGCCGGAGCCGAACGCGGAAGCTCCCGGTGCTGCGGCTGGGGCCTGGGCGAATGCTTCGGTAATGAACATCGAAAACTCCTAAGATTACCGGAGACGCCAAGGCCCCCGTTTCAAGCCGCCGGAATATAGTTGCGATAGGCCGGAATGCAACAGAAACACGCCGGCCGGAGTACCGAATCCACGGCTCTCAGGCTTTTGATGCGCTAACGAGCATGTTACCGCAGCAAAAAGGCTCAAAAACTGGCCGATGCGACCGGAGAAATACCATGAGCGACGACTTCAACACCCTGATCCTGACCGAGGTCCGCAGGCTTGCGGATGCGCTGGAACGGCTTGCGGGCCCTCCGCCGGCCATCAACGACTGGAACGCCGCCGACTGCTTCGTCTGGGTACCGGCAAACCAGCGCCTGCAGCCGGTGCCACGTCCGAACCGGGTTGCCCTGACGCTGATCCGCGGGGTCGACCACGTGCGCGATATCCTGCATGAAAACACGCTGCGGTTCGCGGAAGGCTTTGCGGCCAACAACGTGCTCCTCTGGGGCGCCCGCGGCATGGGCAAGTCCTCGCTGGTCAAGGCCGTCCACGAGGACGTGCGCGCCGCAACCGGCATCTCGCTGAAGCTCGTCGAAGTGCATCGCGAGGACATCGCCTCGCTCCCTGCCCTGCTCGATATCCTGAAAGCTTCCGGCCAGCGCGTCATCGTGTTCTGTGACGATCTTTCCTTCGATCACGACGATACCGCCTACAAATCGCTGAAGGCAGCGCTCGACGGCGGTATCGAGGGGCGGCCGGACAACGTTCTGTTCTACGCGACGTCCAACCGCCGCCATCTCCTGCCGCGCCACATGATGGAGAACGAGCAGTCGACGGCGATCAATCCGTCCGAGGCCGTTGAGGAAAAGGTGTCGCTCTCGGATCGGTTCGGCCTGTGGCTCGGCTTCCACAAATGCAGCCAGGACGACTATCTGAAGATGATCGACGGTTATGCCGAGCATTTCGACCTCGGCCTCGATCAGGAAACCTTGCATCACGAGGCGCTCGAATGGGCGACGACCCGTGGCGGGCGTTCGGGCCGCGTCGCGTGGCAATATATCCAGGATCTCGCCGGGCGGCTGAGGAAGCCGCTTTCCAAGGATTGAGAACGCAAAAAGCCCGGCACTGCCGGGCTTTTCTCCGTCCCCTGAAACGCACTACTTATTCAAGGAAGGTAATCGGGTTGACCGGGGTTGCGTCCTTGCGGACCTCGAAGTGGACCTGCGGGCGCTTCGCGTCGCCACTCATGCCGGAGGCGGCGACCGTCTGGCCGCGGGTGATCTTCTGCCCGCGCGTGACATTGATGCTACCGGCATGGCCGTACACGGTGACCTTGCCGTCGTCGTGACGGACGAGAACCGTATTGCCGAGCTGCTTCAGGCCGTTGCCCGCATAGATGACCACACCGTTTTCGGCGGCCTTGATCGGCGTGCCTTCCGGAACCGAGATGTCGATACCGTCATTGCGGTTGCCGTCGACGTTCTGGCCGTAACCGGCGATGACCGCACCGTTGACTGGCCAGCGATACTTGCCGATGCCGGTGGACTGAGGTGCTACAGAGGCGGTGTCCGACTTCTTCTCGACGTCGGCGACCGATGCGTTGTCGACAGCAGCCTTGGCTGCGGCCGGTGCCACAGACACCTGGGCGACCTGAGCAGGTGCAGCGGCGACTGCCGGCTTCGGGGCCGCGGCTGCGGCCTTTTCGACCGGCTTCTGCGGAATGGATGCCGTCTTGACCGGATCGGCGACAGGAGCCGCAGCGCCGTTCGCGACCTTGAGCGTCTGGCCGATCCGGACGCCACCGGAGGTCAGGTTGTTGGCGGCCTTCAGCTGATCGACCGGCGTGCCGGTCTCGCGAGCGATCTTGGTGATCGTGTCGCCCGGCTTGACCACATAGGTGCCACCTACCGGCTTGTCGCCGGGAGGCGTCAGCTTGGCGGGTTCGGCAATCGCCTTGTCGCGTGCCGGCGTCGGCAGAACGGCGAGTTTCTGGTCGGGCTCGCGGGCAGGTGCCGGAGCCTTGTTCTGGAGATCGATCGTACCCGCCGCATTCTTGGCCGAATTCTGCGCCGTGCCGAAGGTCGGGATGATAACGGACTGGCCCGGGGCAACGGCGCCGCCGTTTGCCTTCAGGATTTCTTTTTCCGGAACGCCATAACGCTTGGAAAGGGTCGAGACCGTTTCGCCGGGCCGCAGCGTCACCTTGGGCGCATTGACCGTGGACCAGCCGGACATCGGCTTTGCGGTCGTGCCGGTGACGACATTGTCGGCCTTCAGCGTTGAGACAGACGGAGCGACCAGCGTGTTGGCAGCCGGTTGACGGCCTGGGAACGGCTGGGCGAGAGCTTCCTGGCGGGTCGCCGGATCGCGGCCCATCGGGGCGGCACTACGCTGTGGCGTGGCACCGGTCGGCGCCGCCAATTCCGAGCGTTGTACGGCGACCGGAGCGGATGCCGTGCGTGCCGGTGAGGTATAACCGCCGGAGTTGCCGGGATAGGGCTGAGCCATGGCGGTATTGCGCGACCCGTAGTCGTTCCGCGGTATCGGCGGCAGAGCCTGAGCCTGTCCCGAGCCGAGATCCGCTTGCGGCGTTGGCGCGCGGCCATAGGCCCCACCACCCTGTCGCTGCGGTATGGACGCCGTCGTGATGTTGTCGGATTTCGAAAAGAGCCCCGAGAAACGCGTTGCGTCCGAACTGCACCCGGTCGCAGCACTGGCGAGCAGCGCCGCGACGGCAAATTTGATTACAGATTTTCCGAATTTCGGAGAACTCTTCATACGCATGACTCGACCTACAGATACGCAACCATCGTGAGAGTCATTAAAACGCGTTAGTCTTACTGCACCGTTAAAGGGCAGACATTGTCCTAAAATTTTTGGGAAATTGATAACCATGACGGCTGAAAGGCCGCCGCGGCACGGAACAAAACAGCCTATAGCGCCGCCGCGATATGCGGAACGATCGGCAGGAAGGGAACCGGGAACAGATCCTCGCGCTCGAATCGGCTGCCGGTCTTGGTCAGGCGCACCATCATGCAGGCCTCGCCCTCTATTAGCGGGGCAAGCATCGACCCGCCATGGGTGAGCTGCTCGGCATAGAATCGCGGAAGTGACGGGAAGGCTGCCGTGACGAAAATTCGGTCGAACGTGCCCTCGCCCGGCATGCCGTTGCCGCCGTCCGCCTGGCGCACAACGACATTGCGCAGCCCCAGCGCATCCATCCGGCTCTGAGCGGCGGTGACCAGCGTGCGGTAGCGCTCGACGCTCAACACCCGCTCAGCGATTCGCGCGATGACGGCGGCAGTGAAGCCGCTGCCGGTGCCGATTTCGAGCACCCGATGCCCGGGCTTGACCTGCAGGCGATGCAGCAGGCGCACGGCGAGATCGGCGCCTTCCATGAAGGACCCGCAATCGATCGGCACGGTCCGGCTGGAATAGGCGTCTTCGGCAAGCGGCGGCGGCACGAACTGCGAGCGCTGTGTCTGCTCAACGGCGGTCAGCAGATCGAGGTCGGAAATGCCTTCCGACCTGAGGCGCAGCACGAGCGCCGCAAAACCCTCTTTTTCGACCATGCCAGATTTCAATCGGCGGCTCCAAATCCCAATGCCTTGGCGACACGATCCTGAACCGAATAGTCGGTCAGGTCCAGCTTCAGCGGCGTCACGGAGATCTTGTTCTCCTTCAACGCCTGGATATCGGTGCCGTCACGGAAATTGCCCTTCCGCTCACCGAAGCGGAGCCAGTAATAGGGTTTGCCGCGACCATCCTCGCGGGCATCGATCGTCAGGCCGAAATCAAGCTTGCCCTGCGAGGTCACTTCGACGCCCTGCACATCGTCCGGTTCGCAATTCGGGAAGTTCAGATTGAGGAAAGTGCCGTCCGGCAGGTCCACGTCGATCAGTTTGCCAATGAGATCTGCCGCATAGGATTCAACGACTTCCCAAGGCACGACCCGACCGTCTTCGCGCCGCACCGCCTGGCTCAGCGCAAAGGAGCGCACGCCCTGCAGCGTGCCTTCGATCGCGCCGGCGATCGTGCCGGAATAGGTGACGTCATCGGCCATGTTGGCGCCATCGTTGACGCCCGAGAGCACTAGGTCCGGTTTTCCCGGCAGGACCTCACGAATACCCATGATGACACAATCGGTCGGCGTGCCGCGCAGGGCGAAATGCTTGTCGCCCACCTTACGCAGACGGAGCGGTTCGGAGAGCGTCAGCGAATGTGCCAGACCGCTCTGATCGGTTTCCGGCGCGACGATCCAGACATCGTCCGACAGTTTTCGGGCGATTCGCTCGAGAACGGCGAGGCCTTCGGCGTGAATGCCGTCATCATTGGTCAGAAGTATCCGCATCAGGCCGCCCGCTCGATCTTGGTCAGGCCACCCATATACGGCAAAAGCGCGTCCGGAATTGTGACCGAACCATCCTCGTTCAGGTAATTTTCCATGACGGCGATCAGGCAGCGGCCGACTGCGACGCCCGAGCCGTTCAACGTGTGAACGAACTTCAGCGCCTTGTCGTCCTTGGCTCGATAACGCGCGTTCATGCGACGCCCCTGGAAATCGCCGCAGACGGAGCAGGACGAGATTTCGCGATAGGTGTCCTGGCCGGGCAGCCAGACCTCGATGTCATAGGTCTTGCGCGCGCCAAATCCCATGTCGCCGGTGCAGAGCGTCATGGTGCGGAAATGCAGGCCGAGGCGTTTCAGCATGTTCTCGGCGCATTCGGTCATCCGCTCGTGCTCGGCGATCGAGCTTTCCTGGTCGGTGATCGATACGAGTTCGCACTTCCAGAACTGGTGCTGGCGCAGCATGCCGCGGGTATCGCGGCCAGCGGAACCGGCTTCCGAACGGAAGGACGGCGTCAGCGCCGTGAAGCGGAGCGGCAGCTTTTCCTGCTCCAGCATTTCCCCGGAAACGAGGTTGGTGAGCGTCACTTCCGCCGTCGGGATCAGGTAACGGCCATCGGTCGTCTTGAAGAGGTCTTCCTCGAACTTCGGCAGCTGGCCGGTGCCATACATCGTCTCGCCCTTCACCATCAGCGGCGAAGAGACTTCGGTATAGCCATGCTCGGTCGTGTGCATGTCGATCATGAACTGGCCGAGCGCCCGCTCGAGCCTGGCAAGCTGGCCGGTAAGGACCGTGAAACGCGAGCCGGAGAGCTTGGTGGCGCGCTCGAAATCCATCATCCCGAGGGCTTCGCCAATCTCGTAATGCTCCTTTGCCGCATGGTTCCAGCGCGGCTTTTCGCCGACCACGTGCTTGACCACGTTGTCGTGCTCGTCCTTGCCGACCGGCACGTCGTCGAGCGGGATGTTCGGGATGCGCGAGAGAGCATCGTCGAGCGCCGCGACAGCGTCGCGCTCTTCCTGCTCGGCAACCGGCATCGTCTCCTTGATGGTGGCGACTTCGGCCTTCAGCTTTTCCGCAAGCTCGGAATTCTTCTGTCCGAGCGCGATGCCAATCTCCTTGGAGGCGGCGTTGCGGCGGGACTGCATGTCCTGAAGCTTCTGGATGACGGAACGGCGCTTGTCGTCCAGCGCCAGGAGGGTTGCCGCCATGGGCTCTGCACCGCGCTTGCTCAGCGCCGCATCCAAAGCCCCTTCGTTTTCACGGATCCACTTGATATCGAGCATCTTGCCTTGCCTTTAGAGCGGAACGCCGCGAACTCGCGAGGCAGGCCGGAAGGCTTCAGGCCTTGTCCGTCTCCGCAACATCCGAAGGTTCCTGCTCCGAAAGCTTTTCCTCGGCACGTTTGCGCTCGACGAGTCGTGCGGCGTAGATGGAAATCTCGTAGAGAAGGATGGTCGGCAGTGCAAGACCGATCTGGGACATCGGATCGGGCGGGGTCAGCACGGCAGCGACCACGAAGGCCAGCACGATCGCGTATTTGCGCTTCTGCCGCAGCCAGTCGCTGGACAGGATGCCGACGCGCGCCAGCAGCGTGGTGATGACCGGAAGCTGGAACACCAGGCCGAAGGACAGGACCAGCGTCATGATCAGGCTCAGATATTCCGAGACCCGCGGCAGAAGCGAAATGCCGACTTCACCCTCGGTCGGCGCCTGCTGCATGGCGAGGAAAAACCACATGACCATGGGGGTGAAGAAAAAATAGACCAGCGCGCCGCCCATCAGGAAGAGTATCGGGGAAGCGACCAGGAACGGCAGGAAGGCCGCCCGTTCGTTCTTGTAGAGGCCTGGTGCCACGAACTTGTAGATCTGCGAAGCGATCACCGGGAAGGCGATCACCAACGCCCCGAACATCGCCACCTTCACCTGGGTGAAGAAGAACTCTTGCGGCGCCGTATAGATCAGCTCGGACTTGGCAAGATCGAGATGAGCCCAGAGGACGGCCCATTTGTAGGGCACGACAAGCAGGTTGAAGAGCTGCTTGGCGAAGAAGAAGCAGACGACGAACGCAACGAAGAACGCTCCGATCGACCAGATCAGCCGGGTGCGCAGCTCCATCAGATGCTCGATGAGCGGCTGCGGCTTGTCTTCGATGTCACCGCTCATGCGTCGTCCTTCGGGGTATCGGTCGTCTTCGGTGCTCGCTTGCGGGCCGGAGCCTTGACGGTCGCTTCATCCACAGTCTGGGCGACGGGTGCATCCACAGTCTGGGCGACGGGTGCGGGCTTCGCTGCCGCGCGGCTGCGCTTTGGTTTTTCGACAATAGCGACCGGGGCGGCGGGAGCCGCGGTGGTCTCGATGACGGGTTTTGCCCTGGCAGCAGTCTTGCGGACCGGCTTCGGCTTTTCCGCGACGGTTGCAGCCGCAGCAGCCTCAGGCGAGGCAGGCACGGACTGGGCCGGAGCCGACACCGGTGTCGCAGCGGCAGGCGCAGCCGACGGGAAGTTCGCCGGGATCTCGGGAGCCGCGTCGACGGGGGACGTGCCCTCGACTGCCTGCTGGGCCTCGATATCGGTCTGGCTAACCGCCGCCGTGGGCATCTGCGTCGCCTTCTGCAGGTCGGCGCGGATTTCCTGCCCCATCTGGCGGAGCGGGTTGATCGCATCCCTCAGCGCATTGGTCGGGTTCAGCCGCTGCGCATCCGAAATCGTCTTGCGCACGTCGTCGAGTTCCGACTCCTTCAGCGCTTCATCGAATTGCGCGCGGAATTCGCCGGCCATCTTGCGCAGATTGGTCGTCATCTTGCCGAAGGCCCTGAGCATGGGCGGCAAATCCTTTGGACCAACCACGACGATCAATACGATCGCGATGACAAGAAGCTCGGTCCAGCCGATATCAAACATTCAATGAGGCTCCTGGAACCCGCCACTCGGACATTAGGACCGGGTGGTATCCTTGACCTCTTCAGGCTTAAGATCGACGGTCTTCGCCGTGTTCGTCGCGCCGTTCGCCTCGGGGGCGTCCTCGTCGCTCATGCCCTTCTTGAAGCTCTTGATGCCCTTGGCGAAATCGCCCATCAGTTCCGGAATCTTGCCGCGCCCAAAGAGGACAAGCACGATGACCAGAACGATCAGCCAATGCCACACACTGAAAGAACCCATAAGTCCAACTCCATTAGTACCGTTTCATCGATGTAAGCTCTTTGTGATGCTTTTTCAAACACCAAAATGCCCCAGAGGCGACCGTTATCGGGACGTCCTAAATCCAGGCGCCAGTTGATCGCCGCAGATGCGGCACGTACCGGTTGACTGGCTCGAGGGAACCACGAGCGTCAGGCACTCCGCACCGCCGGTAACCGTTGCGACAGAGCCCAAACTGTGGGGCCCTCGCACCGCTGAATATGACACGCCGCCGCTGCTCGCCGAAGGGCGCATGCGGGCTTTTCGCCCATGGTGCGACAGACCGACGCGCTTCAAGGCCGCAACAGCCAAGCTTTTTTATTCCTCCGCGTCACCGCCCGGCGTCAACAGACCGAGCTCCTCAAGGTCGAGCTGGGTGATCGGGTCCTCGTCCTCGGAAAGCTCGTCGACATTGATCGGGACAGGGATCGCAAAGCCCGGCGGGATGCGGCCGGAGAGCAGGCCCGCGCCCTTCAATTCTTCGAGACCGGGGAGATCGCGCAGCTCCTCCAGTCCGAAATGGTCGAGGAAATCAGGCGTCGTGCCGAGCGTCACCGGCCGTCCCGGTGTACGGCGGCGGCCCCGGAAGCGGACCCAGCCCGCCTCCATCAGCACGTCGAGCGTGCCCTTGGACGTCTGCACGCCGCGGATCTCCTCGATCTCGGCGCGGGTGACCGGCTGGTGATAGGCGATGATGGCAAGCACTTCGAGCGCCGCACGCGACAGCTTCTTCGTCTCGTTATCCTCCTTGTGAATAACAAAGGAGAGATCAGCGGCGGTGCGGAAGGCCCAGCGGTCACCGGTCCGGATCAGGTTGACTCCCCGTGGAGCGTAGACCTCCACAAGGCGGTGCATGACGGCGTTCACATTGGTTCCGCGCGGCAGGTGTTCGGCCAGGAATGTTTCGGAAACAGGCTCGGCAGAGGCGAAGACCAGCGCCTCGGCGATCCGCTCGACCTCAGCCAACGAGAAAGGGGCAGACTCCGCGTCCTCTTCGTCGGCGATCGGCAGATCGTCGTCATCCTGCGGCGTCAATCAACGCCTCCCGTAACGGGTTGCGGCGAGGCTGGCTGGTGCGGCCCAGGCCCCTTGCGCAAGTAGATCGGCTGGAAGGCGCCGTCCTGGCGGATTTCCAGCGTGCCTTCGCGCACTAGCTCCAGCGACGCGGCAAAGGCGCTGGCGGTCGCCGTGACGCGATCCTCCGGTGGGAGATAGGGCAAGAGATAGTGCTGCAGCGTCGTCCAGTCGACGATCTCGCCGAGCATACGGGTGAGCAGTTCGCGGGCATCGACCAGCGACCACACCTTGCGCCTCTCGATCGTCACCTGAGTGACGGCGGTGCGCTGGCGCAGGTTGGCATAGGCCGCAAGCAGGTCATAAAGCGTCGCATCATAGGCGGATTCGACATTGTGCGGGATATGTTCCGGCGCGCCGCGGGCAAACACGTCGCGGCCGAGCCGGTTGCGGTTGACCAGCCGGGTCGCCGCCTCGCGCATCGCCTCCAGGCGCTTCAGGCGGAAGGCGAGCGTCGCAGCCAGTTCCTCGCCGCTCGGGCCGTCATCGCCCTTGGCCTGCTGCGGGATCAGAAGCTTGGACTTGAGATAGGCGAGCCAGGCCGCCATGACCAGATAGTCGGCGGCCAGCTCGATGCGGACCTGGCGGACGCTATCGATGAACTGCAGATATTGCTCGGCGAGCGCCAGCACCGAGATGCGGGCGAGATCCACCTTCTGGATGCGGGCAAGATGGAGGAGCAGGTCAAGCGGACCTTCGAAACCACTGACGTCGATCACCAGCGTCGGATCGTCGGTCGCGCGGTCGGCGCCGGCATCCTGCCAGAGCTTGTCCATCGGAATGGCGTTCGGCGATGTATTTATAGCCATTCCCAAACCTTGTCCTGTCGACAGCCGTCAGGAGACGGCGAGAAGACCGTGGAATTCCGCGCGGATCGCTTCTTCGTTCAAGCCGTCGCCCGCGCCAAAGGCCGCTTCCACCGCCCTTGCACGCCGCAGCGCATCCCCGGTAAGCGGGACCGTTTCCTTCACGACAGCCTTCATTTCGTCCATGACGCCGTTGCAATGCAAGACAATATCGCATCCGCCCCCAACGATTCTCGCCGCACGCTCGCCGATCGTGCCCTTCAGCGCATTCATCGACGTGTCGTCGGACATCAGCAGCCCGTCAAAGCCGATATGGCCGCGGATGATCTCGTCGATCACCTTGCGGGAAATGGTCGCCGGCTCGTCCGGATCGATGGCTGTGAAGACGATATGGGCGCTCATCGCCATCAGCTCGTCCTTCATGGCGACGAAAGGCAGGAAATCATGCGCTTCCAGCTCGGCGCGCGAGACGGTGACCACCGGCAATTCGTGATGGCTGTCGGCCATGCCGCGGCCGTGGCCCGGCATATGCTTAATGACCGGCAGCATGCCACCGGCCTTGAGGCCATCGGCGGCCGCCTGGCCCATTTCGGCAACCGTCTTCGGATCGAATCCATAGGCACGATCGCCGATGACGTTGCTTGCCCCTTCGATCGGCACGTCGATGACAGGCAGGCAATCGACATTGATGCCGAACTTCATGAGATCGAACGCATGCAGGCGCGACATCAGCCAGGTTGCCCTGAGCCCCTTGTCGCGATCCTGCCTGTAAAGTTCGCCTAGCACTGCGGCCGAGGGATAACGCTCGATCATCGGCGGACGGATGCGCTGGACGCGGCCACCCTCCTGGTCGATCAGCACCGGCGCATCCGGCCGGCCGATGGCATCACGCATGGAAGCGACGAGATCGCTGATCTGCGCCGGCTCGATGCAATTGCGGGCAAACAGGATGAAGCCCCAGGGCCGTTCGTCCTTGTAAAGCGCCACTTCGTCCGCGGTGAGGGTCGGGCCGCTGGAGCCCAGGATCATTGCTTTTGATTCGCTCATGGCTCGATCTTAGATCATTGGCGGTCCAACGAAAAACGGGGCGCCCAGGCGCCCCGTCGAATTCTTCGTTTTTCGGTCCTTACCGGCCGACGAGGCAGGTACCGCCGGCGGCGCGATACCGTTCGCAGAGCGCCACAGCATCGTTCTTGCTGCCGGCCGGGATGCGGACGCGGTAGAAGGTGCCCTTGCCGGCGATCTCGGCCGATTTGATATCGACGCCGCGGCCGCCGATGACGCTGCCGAATTTGGCCGACAGGCTCTGGTAGGATTTCTGGGCTTCCGCCTGGGACGGCAGCGAGGCGATCTGGATCACGTAGTCACCGGAACCCAGCGAAGCGACCTGGTTTGGTGCGGACGCCGGAACGCCGGCCGTCTGCTGGCCCGGAGCGCGGACATTGCCCTGATCGGTGACGGCAGCGACAACGTTGACCGGCTGTTCGGACGGACGTGCGATCGGGACCGGAGCCTTTGCCGCAGGTGCAGAGGCCTGAACCGGAGCGACAGGCGCCGGAGCCTGTACGGCCGCCGGAGCAGGAGCCGCTGCAGCCGGAGTCGGCTGGGCGGGAGCGGCTGCGACGGGCGGCGTGACCGGGTTCGCCCTCACCACGTTGACGTGTTCTGCCGGAGCGGCCGGGTTGGCAGGTGCCGAGACCGGAAGGACTCCGGCAGAGCCAGCATTCGAGGGAGCTGCCAGCGGTTGCGTACGGGTCGGCGTGGCGGGCACGGAAGCCGGAGCCTTGTCAGGGAAGGCAGCGGCCGTCTCGACCGGCTTTGCGCCGGCGGCTGGCAGCTTTGCCGTTTCCGGTGCGGCGAGCGCCGGTGCCGCGATTTCCTGCTCGACCAGCTTGCCATCCGGGCGGACGATCATCGTCTTGACCTTGCGCGGCATGACCGTCACCGGCTGCTGTTCTGCGGAGGCATTGCCCGGTGCAGCCCGGTCCTGCGGCAGAAGGCGCGGATCCTGGGTCTCGCCGACATCGGTCGGGTCGATATCATTCTCGCCTTCGAGCGGCAGCGTATCGGGCATCAGGGTCTTCTGCACGACATCGATCGGCTCCTCGTTGGAGGAGATCAAGGTGCGCTGCTTCGGATCTTTTGGCGAAACACCGGCGACGCGGTCGTAGACCGCCTTGTCCTGGTTCGGGACGGTCTTGCCGCCCGGATTTTGCGGCGCAATCTTGATCGGGTCATTATCGGCGGCAATGATGACCGGTTCACCGCCCGACACGACATTCGAAACGCTGCTGCCGAAGAACGCATAGGCGCCGACACCGCCGAGGATCACCACGCCGGCAAGGGCCAGCGGCACAGCCCAGCTGCGGACGGAACGACGGGCGTTCTCGACGGTCGCGACATAGTCTGCGTCGGAATAATGCAGTTCCTCATGCTCCGCCGCCGGCAACGGCGTGGTCAGGCTGCGGCGAAAATCCTCTTCCAGCGCACGCTCGAAATCGTCGAGGTCGGTGTAGTTCGGTGAGCGGCCGGCTTCGGCTGCAGCCTGCTGGCCCCTCGGTGCGATATCGATCTCCGGCTTGCGGGCTGGCGCTGAAGCTGGCTTGTTCGGCGTCGCCAGCAGCGTCGCGAGCTCCGCATCGATGTCGAGTTCGTAGTCGGGACGATAGGCCGGCGGCTGTTCCGGCTCTTCTGCCGGCAGCGACGGTACGTCGAGTTCGGCGATCGCCTCCACCTGGTCTTCGGAATCGGCAATCTGGGCCGGATCGAACGGCAGGTCGGCAATCGATTCAGGTTCTCCTACACCCTGTGCCTCGACAACCGGTGCCGCGGCAGCGGCGGCGATGGACGCGACATGAACCGTCGGCGCCAGCGCAGAGGCGACAGCCGGCGCAGCTTCTGTTTTCACAGCGGCTACCGCCGGAAGCGTTGCCTGAACCGGATGTTTCTGCGCCTCTTCGACGATGATGTCGGCAAGGTCGAGCTCAAGGCCATCGAGCGCCAACTCGAATTCCTCGTCCGAGAAAGGATCCTTCTCGTCCAGGGCGGCAGCCGGAGGCGCGGCAACCGGCGCCTTGGCAATAATGGAGGCAGCAGGAGCGACGGGTGCGGCGGCGGGCGCTATTGGTGGCTCGGGCGCCTTTGCCACAGGGGTTGCAAGCGGCTGCCCGACCGATGTCGGCAGCGAATAGCGCTGGACGTCGTAGATCAGCTCGTCAAGCGCCGAGAACCGATCCTTTTGCGGCGCAGCGGCACTCGGAGCGGTCGAGGCAACTGGCATGGCGGGCGTTGCCGCGACCGGCGCATCTCGTTGCTGCTCAGGGGCCTGAGCTTCTGAAGACGTCACGGAAACCTGCAGCTCGGCAGCGGGCGCAGGATCGGGCTTCGGGGTCGGGATATCGTCCACAACCGGAAGCTCGAAAGCATATTCGGTCGGCGCAGATGCGACTGGCTGCGCAGCGAGTTCAGGCGCCGGTGCAGAAGCCGCAGCCAAATCCCGTGCGACGCTGAAATTGGTGAGCGGCATGCGGAAGCCTGGAATATAGGCCCCCTTGCCCCTCTCGGCCTTTGCCTCCAGCTCAAACTTCGCTTCGGGTTCAGATTTCGCCTCAGGCTCGAACGCTGCTTCGGGTTCGAACACTGGCTGCGTCTCGAACTCGACCTGCGGTTCGAATTTCACCTCGGGCTCGATCTGGGCCTCTGGCTCGAATTTCGCCTCGGGCTCGAACGTCACTTCGGGTTGGCTTGCGGCAACGGGTTCAGCCGCGATCGAGCTTTCCAGCTCGGCCGCGAGATCGAATTCCTCTGCCGGCTCTTCTTCTACCGGTGCGACGGATGACATCGCGCCTGCAGCCGGGAAATCGGGCAGATCGAAAACAGGTTCCACACGCGCAGCTTCGGGAGCCGGCTCAAATGCCGGTTCTACAGCGACGCTCTCGTAGACGGTATCAACCGCCAACGGCGCCTCTTCGTCGCCGAACTGGAGGTCGTCGCGCTCGCGGATTTCGTCGTCGGCCGGCAGGAAAGCCGGCGAAGGCTCGACCGCAGCTGCCTCAGGAACGAATTCCAGCTCCTCCGGCTCTAGCGGCAGCGCAGTCGCCCTGACATCCGGCGCGGGCTCGGCGAAAGGCTGCGGCCCATCGTCGAGCGCGATATCGTGAATGGGATCGAGGCGCGGCGCGTCATAGCGTTCAAACTCCTGAAGAAGCTCGTCTTCAAGATTGAATGCCGGCTCGTGCCGCACAGGCGATGAAGTATCGGTGGAAGATGATCCGGGCCTGGCCGCGACGGGAAGATCGTCGTAGCCTACGATGCGGGCGAGTTCTGCCAGCGGATCATCATCTGCAAAGAAGTCCGGTAAATCATTCCGGCTACGCGCAAGGTTGTTATCGGCCATTACCTCGTCCACTCACCTACATTACAACGCATATGCCAGTGCAATGTGGGGAAATGGTGGCGATATTTACCGCATTTCTTCCGGTGCCGCAGTGCCTGTGATTCCAAGTCCTGACTTCAAAACAGAGGCGACAGCATGCACCAGCCCAAGCCTGGCAACGCTCAATTCTCGGTTTTTATCGTTAACAAAGCGTAATTCCGGTTGTTCTTTACCTTTATTCCAATGCGCATGGAAGAAACTTGCCAGATCATAGAGGTAAAAAGCAAGCCGATGCGGCTCCTGCGCCTGGGCTGCAGCTTCGATAACCCGGGGATATTCCGCAAGCTTTGCAACGAGTTGCATTTCGTTCGGATCGTTGATCAGGCCGCTTGAGCCCTTGAGGTCGAGCGAATCGATGTCGAGATCCGGAAACGCTTCCTTCGCCTGCCGGAAAACCGAAGAGCAGCGCGCATGCGCATACTGGACGTAGAAGACCGGGTTGTCCTTCGACTGTTCGGTCACCTTGGCGAAATCGAAATCGAGCGGCTCCGAACTCTTCCTGTAGAGCATCATGAAGCGCACCGCATCGCGGCCGACCTCGTCGACGACGTCGCGAAGGGTCACGAAGTTGCCGGAACGCTTCGACATCTTCACCGGCTCGCCGTCACGGTACAGCTTGACGAGCTGGCAGAGGAGCACGGTGAGCTTGACCTTGCCGCCGGAGACGGCGCGCGCCACGGCTTCCAGGCGCTTGACGTAGCCACCATGGTCGGCGCCGAGCACATAGATCATCTCGTCGTAACCGCGGTCGAACTTGTCCTTGAAATAGGCAACGTCGGCCGCGAAGTAAGTATAGCTGCCGTCCGACTTGATCAGCGGCCGGTCCATGTCATCGCCCACTTCGGTGGAGCGGAACAGCGTCTGCTCGCGGTCCTCCCAGTCTTCAGGCAACTGGCCCTTCGGCGGCGGCAGCGTACCCTTGTAGACGTGTCCCTTGAAGGTGAGGTCGTTGATTGCCTGGCGGATGCGCTGCGCGCCATTGGCATGCAGCGTTCTCTCTGAAAAGAACACGTCGTGATGAACGTTGAGCGCATCGAGGTCATCGCGGATCAGTGCCATCATCGCATCGATCGCCTTGTCCTTGACGATCGGCATCCAGGCGTCTTCCGGCATGTTTTGCAGGCGGGGACCGTATTCATCCGCCAAGGCCTTTCCGACCGGCACGAGGTAATCGCCCGGATAAAGACCCGAGGGAATCTCGCCGATCGTCTCGCCCAGCGCCTCGCGGTAACGCAGGAAGACCGAGCGGGCTAGGACGTCGATCTGGCTGCCGGCATCGTTGATGTAGTATTCCTTGGTCACGTCGTAGCCGGCAAACGCCATCAGGTTCGCCAGCGCATCGCCCACCACCGCGCCGCGGCAATGGCCGACATGCATCGGGCCGGTCGGGTTGGCCGAGACGTATTCGACATTCGCCTTCTTGTCGGCGCCGACCGTCGAACGGCCGTAATCCGTGCCCTCGGCAATCATCGAGGCGAGCACGCGCTGCCAGTAGCCGGCGCCGAGACGGATATTGATGAATCCAGGGCCGGCCACCGACACTTCGCTGACATCGGCATCCGAACGCAGCGCTTCGGCGATGATATCGGCGAGCGCGCGCGGATTGGTGCCGAGCGGCTTGGCCAGTACCATGGCGGCATTGGTCGCGACATCGCCGTGGCTCTGGTCGCGCGGCGGTTCGACTGCGATACGGCCGAAATCAAGCTCGCTTCGCTTTTCCCTGATGATATCAAGGGTCTCCAAAGCATTCTTAATTCTTGTTTCGAAGTCGGCAAAAAGATTCATGTTCAATCATCCCCGAGACATGCCCGAGGACCCTTGCTGGCCAGTGTCATTGGTGGCGGTGCCTAGCGCAAATCCGGAGTCTGGTCAAACAGCTCGGCATGCGCCTTGATCGCGAACGTATCGGTCATTCCGGCAAGATAATCGCCGACATGGCGGGCCCGCGCCGTTTCACCGAGACCGGAGATGTGGTTGACCCAATAATGGCTGCGCATCAACGACGGGTCATTCATATAGGCCTGGAAGAGATCCGACACGATCTGGGAGGCACCTGCGCGGATGCGCATGATGTCCGGATGCCGGTAGATGCGCGAGAACAGCAGCTTCTTGATGCAGCGATCGGTCTGGGCCATCTCCTCGGAGAAGGTGGCGATGACGTGCCCCGCGGCACGAACGTCCTCGGCGCTCTGCGGATCCACCTTACCGAGATTGTGCTGCGCGACGTCGATGACGTCCTCGACCATATGGGTGATCTGACGGCGCATGATCTCATGGGCGAACCGGCTCGGTTCCAGATTCGGATAACGCCCCCTCACCTCCGCCATCAGCCTGGCGAGAAACGGGACCTCATCCAGCATCTCGAAGGTCAGCAGGCCGGAGCGCAGTCCGTCGTCGATGTCATGGGTGTTATAGGCGATGTCGTCGGCGATCGCCGCCACCTGCGCCTCGAGGCTGGCATAGCTGGCCAACTCCAGGTCATGCAGTTCGCAATAGTCCCGGATCGGCTGCGGCACCGGTCCGCGCGTCCCCTCACCGGTCTTGGTCAGCAGCGGACCGTTGTGCTTGACGAGGCCTTCCAGGCTTTCCCAGGTGAGATTGAGCCCGTCGAAATCCGCATACCGGCGTTCGAGCTTGGTGACGATGCGCAGCGACTGGGCATTGTGGTCGAAGCCGCCATAAGGCTTCAGCATCTCGTCGAGCGCATCCTCTCCGGTATGGCCGAACGGCGTGTGGCCAAAGTCGTGGACCAGCGCGACGCCTTCGGCGAGATCCTCGTCGAGTTTCAGGGCACGGGCGAGAGCCCGGGCGATCTGCGCCACCTCGACCGTGTGGGTGAGCCGGGTGCGGTAATGGTCGCCATCGGGGCTGATGAACACCTGCGTCTTGTGCTTCAGCCGCCGGAATGCGGTCGTGTGGACGATACGGTCGCGGTCGCGCTGGAATTCAGAGCGCGTCAGGCTGCCCTCCTCCGGGAAGAGCCGACCTCGGGACGCCCAGGGATTGGCGGCATAGACCGCCCGCTCGCCACTGCCGAAACCCAGCGCCCTGGTATCGATCGTCATGCCGTCACCTGTTTGTTCATCCGCAGCCTGCCGCCCATTGACGTGCCCTTCACGTCTTCATACCTATAGTAAAGCCGTGCGCAATGCCGGTGACAGGAATCTCTCCGGGCCTTGAACCCGGCAGGAGGCGGATATTATGGAAACGAATGTAACTCTTTCGAATGCGGCGGCCAAGCGCATCGCCGAAATCGTCGGCAACGAAGCCGGCAAGCAGGCATTGCGCGTCTCGGTCGAAGGCGGCGGCTGTTCGGGCTTCTCCTACAAGTTCGATCTGGCCGAAGCGCCGCAGGACGATGACGTGGTGATCGCCAATGGCGATGCCAAGGTGCTGATCGACAGCCTCTCGCTCGTCTACATGGCGGGTTCGGAAATCGACTTCGTCGACAACCTGCTCGGCCAGTCCTTCCAGATCAAGAACCCGAACGCAGTGGCAAGCTGCGGCTGCGGCACCAGTTTCTCGATCTGATAACATTCTCTCCTGCGTGCTTCGCCCTTCCCAACGCTTCCTCTTTCGTTAAAAGAGGAAGCGAACAGTGGAGGCAAGGGCCGATGAAGATCGCCACCTGGAACATCAACGGCGTCAAGGCGCGTATCGACAACCTGCGCCAGTGGCTGACCGATTCTTCCCCGGACATCGTCTGCCTGCAGGAAATCAAATCCGTCGACGAAACCTTCCCGCGGCTTGAGATCGAGGCGCTCGGCTATCACGTCGAGACGCATGGCCAGAAGGGGTTCAACGGCGTCGCATTGCTGTCGAAGAGCAAGCCGGACGAAGTGATGCGCGGCCTGCCGGGCGATGAGGGCGACGAGCAGTCCCGGTACATTGAAGGTGTGTTTTCGCTTCCGGGCGGCGCGATCCGCGTTGCCTCCATCTATCTGCCGAACGGCAACCCGGCCGATGATCCGGTCAAATATCCCTATAAGCTGGCCTGGATGGAACGGCTGCACCTGCATGCGCAGAACTGCCTTCTTCTCGAAGAGCCGCTGATCCTTGCCGGCGACTACAACGTCATTCCCGAGCCGCATGACTGCTTCGATCCGGCGGTGTGGGCAACGGATGCGCTGTTCCTGCCGCAGACCCGCGCAGCCTTCCGGCGCCTGGAAAATCTCGGCCTTGTCGATGCGGTACGCGCCACGACCGACGCGACCAAGCTCTATTCGTTCTGGGATTATCAGGCCGGCGCCTGGCAGAAGAATAACGGCATCCGCATCGACCATCTTCTGCTGTCGGCGGAAGCCGCCGACAGGCTGAAATCCACGGCGATCGAGAAACATGTACGGGCCTGGGAAAAGCCGTCGGACCACGTGCCCGTCATCGGCATGTTCGATTTCGGCTGATTGCCCGACAGATCGGCGAGGCGTCGGTTATTCGACGCCTCGGGCAAACTCCTGCGACAGGGCGACCGCACCGCGGCGATCCTCTTCGCCTACAACGGAGAATGCCTGTTCCTGCAATTGCTGCATCCAGATGCATTCCTTGGCGGTGCACTTGTCCAGCGCTGCCGTCATGAACGCGAGTCCCCGCACCGTCTGACCTTCCTGGAAGAGGACGTTGCCGAAAACCGACATGGCGCCCGCATGACCGCTCTTGCGGGCCTGGTTCAGCCATTTCTTCGCCTGCTGGATATTGGCGGTACCGCCCTCGCCTGCCAGAATCATCCGGGCGAGCTGAAACTGGGCTTCCGCCACGCCGAATGTGGATGCCGCCTGGAAATAGAGCTGGCGGGCCTGCGAAAGATCGGGCTTGACCGGGCTGCCGGGAATGCCGCGGCGATAATAGTTCGCCAGCGACAGAAGCGCGTTGATGAAGAAGCCGGTGTCTTCAGAACCGGGCTCGACGCCTTGCGATGCGATCTCGTTGTAGATCTTGAAGGCCTCGAAATCGTCCTTGGCGACACCGTCGCCATAGGCATACATATTGGCAAGCGCCCAGCGCGAACCGGTATGGCCTTTTTCGGCGGCGTAGCGATAGGCTTCGACCGCGTCTTCCTTCTGGCCGTTCTTATAGGCCTTGAAGCCGAACTTGAAGAGATCGAAGGGTCCCGATTCCTTCGTCACGCCGGACTTGATATCGAAGGCCGCCGCCGATCCCGCCAAAATCGAGGCGAGCGACGCTCCAAGAAGCAATACTCTCATGGATCCGATGTCAAACTTCGGCATTTCAGTTTCTTTCACTCCGCGCGCGGTTTCCCGCCGCAGCCCGAGCATTGCCCGCTGCCGGAAAAAGGTTCGTCCGGGGATATCCCGTGCCTGCTCCTCCCGAGAGACGAATGAAACTGTAGCCGCCGTTTCCGGCAACACTAGGACCCGTAACCGCAGCAATTGCGGCAGGACAGGACGGTGTCAAAATCCGTCCGCCTGAGCGCAAAAAGCCCGGCTTTTCATAAAGAAACCCGCCCATGATACTCCAAAATACGCGCCCCGCCCCCGCGTTCCGCGCCTGTTCTTCCTCTTCGCTGCTCCCCGTTTGTGGCGGGAAGTGGACAGAACCGCCTCTCTCAAGGCACCTGACAATAGTCTCGAAAAAGTGTTGCTAAATCGTCACAATAGAACCGACGAACTGTTCCTCCTTTGAATTAAAACTCGCCACAAAAAAGCCCGGTCGCGACCGGGCTTTCAAGCTTCCATGGCGTGAAGTCAGAACTTGACCTTCAGAGACGTGGAGAGTGCGGCGACGAGATCGTCGCCGAACCGGTAGCTTGCTTCGTCTCCAGCAGGAATGCCGTTGATGGTCACGGCGCCGGAGCTACCGCTGGTCAGGATACCGAGCACGCCGGCCAAGCGAATCTCGACGTTTTTGTTCGGCGAATAAGCGACACCTGCACCGACGGTCCAGGTATCCGTGAGGGTGCCAAAGCCCTGCGAAGTCCCACGATCCCAGGTGAGGCTGACCGCACCGCTCCACTGTTCGTTGAACTTGTGGCCTACGCCGCCGGTAACCGTCCAACCGTCTCGGTATCCGAGTTCAAGGGCCGTGACTTCCACACCGCTATTGTAAAACGGGATCCGCTGCAGCACGCTCCAATTGGTCCACTTGACCGATCCGAACGCGAGCCAATCGGGGGCGATACCGGACTGCAGCTTAAGCTCGATTGCCTCCGGCATGGCGGTCGAACCCTCAACCGGAATGACCGTACCGGCGCCTGGAACCAGACCTGCGAGAGCAGCGGGAAGGTTCGTGAGATCGACCTCGCCGGTGACGCTATTCAGCTTGACCTGACTATAATACATCAGGCTGGCGCGAAGTGCGTATTCCGGAATTTCGTAGGCAACACCTGCCCGCCAGCCCCAGCCGTCACCTTCAAGATCAAGGCGACCGACACCAGAGCCCGACAGGCCCAGACCGCTGATCACTTCCGGCGCGACGACCAGCCGCTCCTTGAAGCCGTCCATCTGCAAATAGCTGCCGCCGCCGATGATACGCAAGTCGCCCGGGCCTGCATCGAATTTGTAGGAGCAGGTCAGCGCGTAGTTGTCGCTGTTGATCTTTGTTTCGATGTTCTGGTTTGCACCGGCCCAACGGGCTCCGGGGCTGGTATGAGCGCCATAGGGCTGCGAGTAATCGACCAGGCAGTCGAAACCTTCGAACCCCGCCTTGGCGCCGACACGCGGCGACCAGTAGTCTTCCGTCTCATCAGCCGAGTTGGAATAACCCAAGGCGTTGAGTGGACCATCCGCCGCGTTTGTGTCGGTGACGTTCTTGAGCTTTCTCTGGGGCATCACGAAGGTAGCCGTGGACTCGATCGCGACCGAAGACGGATCAAAGAGCAAGTCGATATTGTATCCGCCCCGTTCGATGCCACCTGCAAACGCAGGCGACTGAAGAGTGCATCCGGCTACGAGAGCAAAGACGCCCCTTGAAATTGTTTTGCTTACCATAAAATCTCCCACTCCCTGGTAAGTGACCGAAATCACTCTAGATGGTTCGCTCCGATTGACAACTTTCGGCTGTCTGGCGCTTCGCGGCGCAAACGCCTTGCATATTTACGTAAGCAAACCAGGAACCCGGGTTCTGATGCCGATTTCGGCACAAAATTACTCTTTCCTCCCTAACAGCATTGTTAAAATTGGAATTTTATTATTTTAAGCCGGCTATCTGTGTCATTGTGGCAACAATGCGGCTTTCTGCATGTGAGCAGTTGCACAAGCGCCGGATTCCACCAACAAAAGGTTGCTGAAAATGAAATGCCGCGCCCGTTTCCGGCGCGGCATCCCTTATTCCACTGATTCACGATGAAGACGGTCAGCCGGCTTCGCTGATGCGCAGAAGAGCGGTCTTCAGGTTCGCCATCTGAACTTCCAGTTCGGCGAAGCGTTCGCGCTCGGCAGCAACCACTTCGGGATCGGCATTGGCGACGAACCTCTCGTTCGCCAGCTTCTTGCCGATGCGGTCCATCTCGGCCTCGGTCTTGCCGACCGCCTTCTCGATCCTCGCCTTTTCGGCCACCAGATCGATCAGGTTGCCGAGCGGCAGGCAGGCGGTCGCCTCACCGATGACGATCTGGGCGGAGCCCTTCGGTGCCGTGTCGGCAAGTTCGATGGTCTCCACACGCGCAAGCCGGCGGATGGCGGCCTCGTGGCGGCGTAGCCGCGCCTGGGTCAGTTCATTGGCGCCGACGACGATCAGCGGAGCGACGGCCGATGGCGGCACGTTCATCTCGGCGCGGGCCGAACGCAGACCCGAGACGAGATCGACCAGCCAGTTGATCTCTTCCGCGGCCGCCTGATCGGCGAATTCCGGCGCCGGCCAGTCGGCGTGGCAAAGCAGGCTATCGCGCGTTTCGGTATGGGCCCAGAGTTCTTCTGTCATGAACGGCATGAACGGATGCAGGAGCTTGTAGGTCTCTTCCAGCACGTAGGCCGCACAGGCCTGGGCCTCGGCCTTGGCATTCTCGTCCTCGCTCGCGAAGATCGGCTTCAAGAGTTCCAGATACCAGTCGCAGACCTGGTTCCAGACGAAACGGTAGAGCGAAGCTGACGCCTCGTTGAACCGCTGGGTCTCGATCGCCTCGGTGACGTCGCGGATGGTTGCGGAAAGCTCCGTCAGGATCCAGCGGTTGACGGTCAGCGTCGTCGCCTCCGGCAGGAAGGCCGGATCGCGCTTGACGCCGTTCATCTCGGCAAAGCGGGTAGCGTTCCAGAGTTTGGTGCCGAAATTGCGGTAACCTGCGATGCGGGCCGGATCGAGCTTCACGTCGCGGCCCTGGGCGGCCATGATCGCCAGGGTAAAACGCAGGGCGTCGGCGCCGTATTCGTCGATCAGATCGAGCGGATCGATGACATTGCCCTTCGACTTCGACATCTTCTGACCGTTCTTGTCGCGCACCAGGGCGTGGACATAGACGGTGTGGAACGGCTCGAGCGGGTTACCATCTTCGTCCTTCATGAAATGAAGGCCCATCATCATCATGCGGGCGACCCAGAAGAAGATGATGTCGAACCCGGTGACCAGCACGCTGGTCGGATAATACTTTTCGAGCTCCTTCGTCTGGTCGGGCCAGCCGAGCGTCGAGAATGGCCAGAGCGCCGACGAGAACCAGGTGTCGAGCACGTCCTCGTCGCGGGTCAGGATCTCGCCCGGCTTGAAATTCTCCAGGAGATCTTCAACGAGGGCCTTCATCGGACCTTCATGCGAAAGGTAGTGCTGGATGGCCGCCTGCAGCGCCTCTTCCTCGGTCTTTTCGACAAAGACTTGGCCGTCCGGGCCGTACCAGGCGGGGATCTGGTGCCCCCACCAGAGCTGACGCGATATGCACCAGGGCTGGATGTTCTCCATCCATTCGAAATAGGTCTTGTCCCAGTTCTTCGGCACGAACTTGGTGCGCCCCTCCTTGACGGAGGCGATTGCCGGCTGCGCCAGGGTGTGGGCATCGACATACCACTGTTCGGTCAGCCTCGGTTCGATCGGTACGCCGCCACGGTCGCCATGCGGAACCATGTGCTTGTGCGGCTCGACCTTATCGAGCAGGCCTGCTTCCTCGAAGATCTCGACGACGATCTTGCGGGCCGTGAAACGATCCTGGCCCTCGATACGGTCCCAGGCGCCGTGAAGCGCGGCCGGATGGTCGAGTCCTTCAAGGAAATCCTCGTTGTCCCTGATGGTGATCGTACCGTCGACGTTCATGACGTTGATGGCGCGCAGCCGTGCCCGCTTGCCGACTTCGAAGTCGTTGAAGTCGTGCGCGGGGGTGATCTTGACCGCACCGGTACCGGCCGTCGGATCGGCATAGTGGTCAGCGACGACCGGGATTCTGCGGCCGACGATCGGCAGGATGACATGCTTGCCGACAATGGCCTTGTAGCGCTCATCCTCGGGGTTCACGGCAATGCCGGTATCGCCGAGCATGGTTTCAGGACGCGTCGTCGCGACGACGATGTAGTCGCGCGTCTCGAATTCGGTCGGGTTGCCGTCCTCGTCGAAGGCGACCGGATACTGGTAGGTGGCGCCTTCTTCGAGCGGATAGCGGAAATGCCAGAGATTGCCGTTGACCTCGTGCTGTTCGACTTCCAGGTCGGAGATCGCCGTCAGCAGCTTCGGGTCCCAGTTGACGAGGCGCTTGTCCTTGTAGATCAGTCCCTGCTTGTAGAGGGTGACAAAAACTTCCAGAACCGCGGCCGAAAGCCCCTCGTCCATGGTGAAACGCTCGCGCGACCAGTCGCAAGAGGCGCCGAGGCGCTTCAGCTGGTTGAAGATCAGGCCACCGGATTCGGCCTTCCACTCCCAGACCTTGTCGACGAAGGCCTCACGGCCCATTTCGCGACGGCCCGGAAGCTGGCGCTCCATCAACTGACGCTCGACGACCATCTGCGTGGCGATGCCCGCATGGTCCATGCCCGGTTGCCACAGCACGTCCTTGCCGCGCATCCGCTCGAAGCGGATCATGACGTCCTGCAGCGTGTTGTTGAGCGCGTGGCCCATGTGCAGCGAACCGGTCACGTTCGGCGGCGGGATCACGATCGTGAAGGCTTCCGCGCCCGGCTTGGCGTTGGCGCCGGCGCGAAAAGCGTCGGCCTCGTCCCAGGCCTTGGCGATCCTCGGTTCTACTTCTGCGGAATCATAGGTCTTTTCGAGCATTTCCTGACCCGTTTTTGTTCTTTGAGAGCTATCGGGGTGTAAATAGGATGGGGTGTTCCAAGTCAATAAAAAAGCCGCCCCGTCACCGGAGCGGCCGTCTTGGTCCACCTCAAGAACGGTTTAGCGGCGCGTGCCGCGGGACACGCGCTCGATTTCCTCGCGCACTAGGCGCTCGACCAGAGTCGGCAGGTTGTCGTCCAGCCATTCCTGCAGCATCGGGCGCAGCATGTCGCCGGCCATGTCTTCGAGCGAACGGCGCTCCATGCCGTTGAACACGGAGGCAAGCTCGCTGAAGGATTTCGCGACCTGAGCGCCGGCTTCGGCCGACAGAAGGTTCGCGGTCTCCTCGATCTTCGCCGGCAGGCTGCGCGGGGCCGGTTCCGCGGCGAATTTCGGTTCCATTTTCGGCTCCGGGCGAACCGGCGCTTCGGCTCTGATCGGAGCCGACAGCGGCGGGTCGAAGACCGGCATCATCACGCGCTGAACCGGTTCCGGCTGCGGTGCGACAGGCTGCGAAACCGGAGCGGCCTGCGTCATCGGGGCAGCCTGGGGGACCGGTTCGCGGAATTCCGGCATGCGCGGCATCTGGGGGCGAAGCGGAGGCGACTCTTCCTGGCGCGCCACAGGTGCGGGCGAAGACGCCATTTGGGCGGAAGAGGCCGGTGCCGGTGCTGTCGAAGCCGTGGCAAGGCGCACCGTGCCGGTTTCCTGCTGGCGGGCCGATGCGGCGCGGACCCTTGCGGCGACATCGGCGAGCGACAGGGTGCGATCCTGCTGCGCCGGCTGGCTCGACGATCCGGACGCGTAGTTCATCGGCTCGTTGCGCGAAGGCGCGCCGCGGTCATTGGCGACCATGTCGGGAACAAAGCTCGGCTCTTCGCCGTCTTCGATTTCATCCTCGGCATAAACCGGAGGGAGCTGGCCGTTGAGCACGTTCTCGGCATTCGGCTCATTGCTTTCAATGATCCGGCGAATGGACGCCAAGATTTCTTCCATGGAGGGTTCACGCGCTACATTTGGCTGAGCCATTTTCATCCCCGCTGTTACCGGCACTCGACTCGGCCCGGTGGAGGGTGAACCGAATCGACGTTACTCTAAGGTGTTGGGGGGGCTGGAAACAATGACAAGTGCCCCAGGCTTCCTACCGATACACAGTTTTGTTGGCGTTGTGAATCCCGTAAGTCACACTTGCGGGAAACAGATGACACTGGCGTGAAAAACCGGAAGGCATCGACAGAAACGACAAAAGGGGCCGCAAGGCCCCTTCCCGTTCACGGCATTCGACCACGCCGATCGATCAGAACACGAATTCCTTCGCCTTGCGGAAGCCCGGCAGCGGCTTCACCGAGGCGTTGAAAGAGGCGCTCTCGGAGATCGCGCCCTGCTCCTTCACCAGCACCTTCGCCTGGGCGGCATTGCCATAACCGACGACCGCGACCAGCCGGCCGCCGTCGCGCAACTGTTCCAGAAGAGCGGAAGGCACTTCCTCGACAGCGCCGTTGATGAAGACCAGATCATAGGGGGCCTCGGCGGCGTAGCCCTTTTCGAGTTCGCCGGCAACGACTGCGACATTGTCGTAGCCGAGCGAGGAAAGCGTTTCGGTCGCCTGCGCCGCCAACGCCTCATCCGCTTCGAGCGAGACCACGGAACCGGCAATCAGCGACAGGACGGCGGTCGTGTAACCGCTGCCGGTGCCGATTTCGAGCACGACGTCATCCTTGGTGATTGCCGCAAGCTGCAGCAGCTTGGCCAGCGGCGAAGCCTCCATCAGGTAGCGGCCGGGGGCCACTTCGATATCCGTATCGATATAGGCGAGCGACTTTGCCTTGGCCGGCACGAAGGCTTCGCGAGGAACATTGTAAAAGGCCCGCAGAACCGAATGCGACGTGACATCGGTGGTGCGGATCTGATTTTCGACCATCTTCGTCCGTGCTGCTTCGAAATCCATCATCTCAATCGTCCCAAATCACCCGGCCAAATCATCCGGCGATGCGCCGGCTCACGCACGTCCGTCTTACTGACGGTGAGACATGCTTTCAAGACACTGGCCGGTTTCGAAGCAAAAAAGCGGAGGAGACCGTTTTCCTCTCCTCACGCTCAACTGTGGGAGCCAGGCTCAGGCGTAAGCCGGCGGCGCTTCTTCCAGCTTACGGATGGTCAGATAATCCCGGCCATAGGAAGAGCGAAGGCTGTGGTCCTTGTCGAAGGCGGACTGTTCGGCGGAGGTCAGCGGAAAAATGCCGTCGGCGAATGTGCCGGTGCCTTCGACCTCGTTGGTCGCCTGGCGATGTACGTTGATTATCCTGGTGATCATGACGCCTTCCCTCCGTTCCACCCCACAATCGCTGAGCGGGCCTTTCTGTTCCGAGCCTAGGAGGAGAAGGTTAAAAAATTAACCATGTTGCAGTGCACACAAAAATGCGTGGTAAATGCTTGGTATCAAAGCATGTTTGGATTTGAGGAACAGGGTCCGGAAGAAGGGGGAATTGGAGGCCTCGCCGAGAATCGAACTCGGGTGCAAGGATTTGCAGTCCTCTGCGTCACCACTCCGCCACGAGGCCGTCCGAACGCATAAAGAGCGAGTGGTGTCGGGCGTTTAGAACGAATCGAATAACCGCGCAAGCGGGTTTGGGCCGATTGTCATTTTTTTCCTGCACAAGAGGAAGAACACGATGGCCGACAGGTCGGTATCCCATCTTTGCTGGCGGCCTCCGTTCGTAAAGAGCCGGTCGGATGCCCGAAAGACCGACCAGATTGGATGCCGCTGGCGCACCGGGTTGGCTTCATAAAAAATTCACCAAAACTCCGGAACCAAACCCTTTCGGAAGAGTTCTCTACGCCGCAATGCAAGGTGTAGACATGACGAGTGACGTAACTGAAGCAAATGACGCGGTGTGGAGTTCCCCGGTCAGAGTACGCGTTGGATACGGTTTTCCGGAAACGATCCGCGGGCCGAGAGAGGCCCTGGAATACCTGAACTGGCGCTGGCCGGTGCGCGAAGGAACCTATTACATCAAGGCGTTGAAGGAATGCGCCGCTTGCCTGCAGCGCAAGCTCCCCCTGGAAAATGTGCGGGAAACCTTCGTTCTCGCCAGCATCGAAGCAAAGATGCTGAACTGACCCGGCCCTTGAAGGGTCGGGCAGAATTCCGCCCATGAAGCGACGCCGGAAGACAAATCACCGCCTTCCGGTAAGAACTTGTTAAGCCTTCTCATCGGGGCGTTTGTTAAAAGATTCCCCTTAGGACAGTCGACGACGGCGATGTTGTCGTCTTTTATCCTTATGAGAAGGATCGCCATGACGGCGATGATCAGTATGAAGCTCAGTGTATCTGACGCCGTAGCGGCGTGCGCAACCGTTGGTTCGCTTTCCAGCATTCTGTATGTAGGGCATCTATTCATGGCCCTGTTTTAGACGCCTTGCCGATCGAACGGCGACGCTCACGCTGGCCAATAGAAATCAGACCGAAAATCGGCTGGAATGTCGGCCAATCTGCCCATGGCCTCGGCGGCGTAACCGATCTGCATGGCCCGATAACGAATCTCGCGCGGCACCGGCATGCCGGTCAACGTTTCGCGATTGCGCCAGGTCTCGTACCCCGTCGACCTGATCCGCCGCTCGGCCTCGCGAAGCACGTCGTCGCGGCTCGGCATATGGCCGTCGGCCAGATCGGCAGGCTTCGCCACGCAGGCCGCAAGCCCACCCTCGATCACTCTCAAACCCATGTTCACCCTCGTCTTCAATCCCAGGAGCAATCCTAGTGATTCGGGGCGGCATGCGCCAGAGTCGCTGCGAAAATGCTAAAGTAGCCGCGGCGCAGCGACCGTGCTAGAATGAGGTCGTTGCCGGGTGGGGGAGCACCGGGTGGCGAACATGCGGTAGGAGGAGACCGTTATGGAATATCTGGAATTCATCACCACGCTCAATCCGGTCGTGCTGGCGATCCTCGCGATCGTGCTGGCCTGCGGAGCGTATGACTACTGGGCGCGGTCCAGGTAACGGACGGCCTGCCCTTTTTGATTTTTCATGAGACGCCGGACGTTCACGTTTCCGGCAGGTTGGGGCTCGCGCCTTTGCGAGGACATTGTTTGTTGCTATCCATACCGCCGGTCTGAAGCGGAATGGAGAGACGAAGAGTGAGCGCAAGCATCGAATTCGACGATACCTCAACTTCGCTGAGCGGCACGCTGCGCCAGCTTATCGACGGCATCAAGGGTCAGTCGGTGACGCTGCGCCAATTGATGGATGCGGTCGGTGAACAGGGCCTGCTGCTCATTTGCGCCGTCGCCTCCCTCCCCTTCCTCCTCCCCGTGTCTATCCCCGGCGTCAGTACCGTGTTCGGCGCGGCGATCATCCTGATCAGCCTGGCGATCACCGCCAACCGGCTGCCATGGTTGCCGAAGAAAATCCTCGATCGCGAGCTCGACACGAAGAAACTGCTGCCGGCGCTGGAAAAAGGCGTCAGCATCGTTTCGCGCCTCGACCGGTTCCTGAAGCCGCGCATATCGGCATTGACCACCGGGCGGCTCGTCAACCGGGTCAACGGCTTGGCGATCGCAGCTGGCGGCGTGCTCCTGATGTTTCCGCTGGGTCTGGTGCCCTTCTCCAATACACTGCCGGGGATCGCAATCCTGCTTCTGTCGACCGGCATGATCCAGCGCGACGGGCTGATCGTGCTCGGCGGCTACCTCTTCAACATCGTCACGGTGATCTATTTTGGCGTGCTCGCCTATGTGGCATTCAGCGCCGGCCAGGGAATCGCTTCGATGTTCGCCTGAGTTGGGGCAGCCTTATCGCTGCTCGGCCTTGCGCGCCCGCCGCCTTGCCCACCAGAGCCCGATACGGCGCCGCTGACGCCGCACGAAGGGCAGATCGTGCGAAAGCACCAGGAAGCCGAGCGGCACCATCCAGAAGCCGAGAATCGGCAGGAAGCCGAGCACACCCCCGAAAATCAGGCCGACACCGACGACGACTCGGCCGATCCGCGAGCGCGGCATGGGAATCTGTACGCTGCCGAGCGCCAGCTTGCCGCTCTGCGGGTCCATTCCAAATCGCTTCGGGTTCCGTTCGCCTGCCACTCTCGATTATCCTCATCGGTTAAATGCCTAGCTTTGCCCGGGAAATGGGGCTTTACCGGGGATAAAACAACCAAGTTTGATTTTTTTGCAAAAACCGCTTGGCAAAACGACAAAGCATTTGTATTACCCGCCGCACACGCCGCGACCCTTCGCGGATGATCCCTGGTAGCTCAGCGGTAGAGCATTCGACTGTTAATCGACAGGTCGCCGGTTCGAATCCGGCCCGGGGAGCCAATTTCAACAAAAGCGCGTCTTACGGCGCGCTTTTGTCGTTTCAGGCCGATGAATTACGGCTTCCAATCCCGGTCGTCGCCATAGTGGGCCAGCGTGGTTCGGTAGTCCGGAGCTCGACGGGAGGTCGTGATTGCTCAGCGCCCCGTGGAGGGTCAAAACGCAATCCGGATGCTGATCAGGTCGGAGCCTGCCGGGTGGCTCAGAGTTCGAGCACGACATACTCGTCATCGACGGAGATCTTGAAGATCTCGGCGCGATACGTCCCCTCGACGAGCCTGGCGCCATGTTCTACGGCGACGTCGTAGCTCTTGACCCTTGTGCGCGCCGGGTCGCACCAGGATTTGCCGGAGCGAAGGTCGAATTCCCAGCCGTGCCAGGGGCAGCGCACCAGTTCGCCGTGACGGCTCTGCTTGACGACGCCCGGCTCGTCGGACTCGAAGAGCGAGACGAGCTTGCCCTTGCAGAGGTCTGCCCCTTCATGCGGACAGCGATTGGCGATGGCCATGAACTCGCCGGCGACGTTGAAAACCGCGATGTCGCGGCCTTCCACATGGACCAGCTTGGAAGCGCCCGGCGCGATCTCGTCGACACGAGCGACGACGTGGCGGGCGGGTGGACGCTTTTCCCGGGTTGGCGTCGGTGCGGTGCTCATTTCAGACCAAACAGTTCCACCGCATTGTCACGGAAGATGGCGGAACGCTCGGCGGGCGTCAGCGGCACCTTGAAGGCGAAGCGCGGATCGTCAAAGTCCCAGTGCGGATAGTCGGTCGAGAACATCAGCCGGTCGGTGCCGATCCAGCGCAGGATATCGAGGAGATGCCGGTTGTTCTCCGGCTCCTCGATCGGCTGCGTCGTGTACCAGAAGTTCTCGCGCACATATTCGGACGGCTTTCGCTTCACATGCGGAACCTCGTCGCGCATGCGCTTCCATTCGCGGTCAAGGCGCCAGACGAGCGACGGCAGCCAGGAGAAGCCGCCTTCGACGAGCACGATCTTCAGTTTCGGGAACTGCTCGAAAACGCCTTCGAGGATCATGCTGGAGAGCACGGTCTGGAGGCTATTGGAGGCTGCGTAGTGCTCTTCCAGATAAAACGAACTCCAGCCGGACGGCGTATTCGGGCGGTAGCCGAAGGCGCTGGTATGAAGCCCGATCGGCAGGCCGTAGTGCTCGGCCGCCTCGTAGATCGGCCAGTAGCGGCGGCGGCCGCAGGGCTCCAGCGTGCGCGGCGGCATGGCGATCTGCACGAAGCGGCGGTCCGTGACGCGCCGGTCGATCTCGGCGACCGATTCCTTCGCATCCTCCTGCGAGATGCAGATGGAGGCTTTCAGCCGCGGCTCCGGCCCCGCAAACTTGTCGATCTGCCAGTCGTTCAGGGCCGCGCAGAGCGCCGCGCCGAGTTCCTGGTTGAAAGCCATGCTGCCGGCCGCGAGCGGCTGCAGGATGCCGTAGTCGATATTGCACTGGTCCAGCAATTGTTCCCGCAGGAAAGTAAGGTCCGACGCCGGTGGGCCGCCGTTCGGCGGCCAGGAATCGCGGCGCATGCCGTTGCCGGGCGTCATGCGCGGATAGGGCAACGTGCCGAACAAGGGGTTTGCGGTGCGTACGGCATAATCCCGCACATGCGTTTTCCAGCGTTCGGGGAGATAGTCGAGCAACTGGTCCGGTCGAGAGAAAGCCGGGTGCACATCGCAGTCCACCACGCCCTGTGTCTGGGCTTTTTCCTGGCTGCGTTCGAGTACTGGGGTTTCCATGGGTCAGCCTCCAAATCTCGGATAGGTGGCGAGAACGTTGTCGCGAAGGATCTTGTTCACCCTGGCTTCCGGCAGGCCCTCGGGCAGCACGTCCAGCCCCTCGAAATGCCAATGGGGATAGTCCGAGGAGAACAGCAGCATATCATCGCTGAGCAAATGGTCGAGAGTCTTGGCGACGTCCTCGACATCGTCCGGGCCGTCGAAGGGCTGCGACGTCATGCGGATATGCCTCCTGATGATGTCGGCCGGTGCGTCCTTGACCCACGGCACCTCGATGCGGGTGCCGCGCCAGTCCTTGCTCATGCGCCACATCAGCGCCGGCATCCAGGTGACGCCGGATTCGATCATCACCGCCTTCAGCTTCGGGTATTTGACGAAGACGCCTTCGGAAATCAGGCTGGCGACCTGGGTGGAGAAACCCTGCGGCTGAACCACATGGTCCTCGATCAGGAAAGAATGGAAGCCGCTATGGCTCGGCGCGTGGCGGAAATTCGATCCTGCATGGATGCCGATCGGCAGATCGTGTTTCTCGGCCGCCTCGTAGATCGGCCAGTAGGTGCGGCGGCCGAGCGGCAGCTCGGTCATCGCAAGCGTCAGGATCTGCACGAAACGCTTGTCATCGGCGCGGCGCTCGATCTCCTCGACCGCGGCCTCGACATTCTGGAACGGCACCAGCATCGACGCCCTGAGGCGGCTATCGCGGCTCAGCCACTTGTCGGCAAGCCAGTCGTTGGTGGCGCGGCATATGGCGGCCGCCAGATAGGGATCGAACAGGGCGTGCGCGCCCGAAACCACGTTGAGGATGGCGCCTTCAAGACCGAGCGGGTCGAGCAGGTTCTTCTGCATCTGCGTGAGCGGATCGCCGCTCCACGTCCAGTCAGGCCGCATATAGGGACGGGTGCGCTCGGGGTAGCCCATCAGTTCCAGCACGTCGACTTCGCGCGAGGTGACGATCTCCTGCCAGTAGTCGTCGAGATAAGGAAGCAGGTCGGCACGACGCGGTGTCGGCGGATGGACGTCGCAGTCGATCGCCCCGGCGGTTTCGAATCTAGCCATTTTCGTAAACGTCTCGCTCATTGTTGATCGATGAATTACCTTCGGGCATCCGTCTCATGCGGCCTGCGCCCCCAACCTTTCCTCGCGGATGAAGTCTGCCGCCTTTTCCGCGATCATCACGGTCGGGGCCTGGGTATTGCCGGAGACGATGGTGGGCATGATCGAGGCATCGACGACGCGAAGGCCGGCGAGGCCGTGAACCCGTAACCGATCATCCACCACCGCCATGCGGTCGCGGCCCATCTTGCAGGTGCCGACGGGATGGAAGGTGGTATTAAGGGTGCGGCGCGCGTAATCGAGCATGTCGTCGGGCGACTGCACGGCTGCGGTCGGCGCGATTTCTTCGGGCTCGAAACGCGCCATGGCCGGGCTCTCAGCAATGCGCCGGACAGCCTCGATCGATCGTATCAGGATCTCCCGGTCCGCCTCCTCTTTCAGGAAATTGTGCAGGATGCGCGGCTGGGCCGAAGGATCGCTCACCGCGACATGGCAATGGCCGCGGCTTTCCGGCCGCAGGATACAGGCCGACGAGGTGATGCCCGGGAACGGGTGCATGGCGCCGCCGAAACTCGGCGAGGTGGAGCCGGAGACGTGGATCTGGATCTCAGGCGCCGGGGCATCCGGCGTGGTCTTGAGAAAGGCGCCGAGCAGCGTCGGCGAACCGCCGAGCGGCCCGCGTTTGGTCGCAAGATACTGCATGCCGAGCAGCATCCGGCCAAGCCGCGTGCCGGCGCGGGTATTCAGCGTATGGGTATTGTGAAGACGGTGCTGCACCCGGATATGCCAGTGGTCCTGCAGGTTTTCGCCGACGCCTGGCAACGCGTGCAACACTACTATTCCAGCGCCTGCAAGCACGTCCGGTGCACCGACGCCGGAGCGTTCGAGGATGGCCGGCGAGCTATAGGCTCCGGCCGACAGGATGACTTCCCGCCCTGCCTTCGCCTCTTGATGCTGGCCATCGAGGCTGAACACGACGCCACTCGCTCGGCCGCCCTCGAAGGTGACCCGATCGACGAGACCGCCGGTGACGACGGTCAGGTTGCGGCGCTTACGGACCGGTTCGAGAAATGCGCGGGCAGTCGAGTGGCGCACGCCGTTCTTGATGGTGGCGACGAAGAAGGCGACGCCTTCATTGTCGCCGGAATTATAGTCGCTCGCAGCAGGGATGCCCTGTTCGATCGCCGCCCGGCGATAGGCTTCCAGGGCCTCCCACCGCACATTGGGATCGGAAACCGCCCATTCGCCCTCCGTGCCATGAGCCTCCTCATCCGGACGATGGAAGGCTTCGGAGCGCTTGAAATAGGGCAGCACGCTTTCCCACGACCAGCCGCGATTGCCGAGCTGCGCCCATTGGTCGTAGTCGTAGGCATGGCCGCGCACATAGATCAGGCCATTGATGGCGGAACTGCCCCCGAGCATTTTTCCCCGCGGCAGTGAAAGCTGGCGTCCGTCAAGATAGGGTTCGGGCTCGCCCTTGTAGAGCCAGTCATATTGCGGCCTGCCGATGAGATAGGCGAGACCGAGAGGCATGTCGACGTAGAAGCCGCGCCCCTCACCGCCACCCTCGATCATCAGCACCTCGACCGTCGGATCAGCCGACAGCCGATTGGCCAGAACGCAGCCCGCCGTGCCGCCGCCCACGATGACGTAATCGTAGGTACGGGAATGCTCGAACGCACCCATGGTCTCTCCTCCACTTTCCGCAACCGGCACCGCCACGTACCTCGCGGTTGCAGCGCCGGACCAGGCACCGAAAGAGCAAAGGACATAGCGGCCACGCCATCGCAGCCTCCCAGATAACCATGGCACATGGCCCGGTTGGAAGGAAGTCATTTGCTGCAAAAACCGAATGGGAAAGTATACATCAATATCCTCCTGCTGTAGGTTTCACCCACGACAGGTTGCCGCAATTCGGAAAGAGGAAGCCGAATCGCGGGCGTGATGTATGCATCATCAGCCTTGTCGGCATGAGTTTGTTTCATCAGTTTGTTTCATTGGGAGGAGCCCAAAGATGAGCAAGACGCAGGGCGGCGTGCCGTCCATCATCAATAGCAGCAGGATCAACCGCAGAACGCTTCTGGCGTCGGGCGCGGCGCTGGGAGGCGCGATGCTTCTGCCCGGGCAGGTATTCGCCCAGGCGTCTGCGCCCAAGCCGGGCGGCACGCTGCGCATCGCCATGCCGTTCAATCCGGCCGCACTCGACCCGATGACCGGTCGCAACGTGCCGGATTTCAACGCGCTCTACGCACTGTTCGACGCACTGATCGCCTTCGACCCGGCGACGCTCGAGCTGAAGCCGATGCTGGCCAAGGACTGGACCTTCACCGATCCCACGACGCTGGTGCTCAACCTCATCGACGGCGTGAAATTCCATGACGGCACACCGTTCAACGCCGAGGCCGTCAAGTTCAACCTCGACCGCTTCATGAGCGATCCGCGCTCCAACGTGAAGTCGGACCTGGTTTCGGTCGCGTCGGTGGCGGTCACCGGCCCGAGCCAGGTGACGATCAAGCTGAAGCAGCCGAACTATTCGCTGCCGACCATCCTGACGGGCCGCGTCGGCTGCATCGTCTCGCCCACTTCCATAAAGGCGGCGGCAGACGGCAATATCGACCGCAAACCCGTCGGCACCGGGCCGTTCAAGTTCGCCGAATGGCGCGACAACGACCTGATCCGCGTCGAGAAGAACCCGAACTACTGGCAGGCTGGCCTGCCCTACCTCGACGGCATCAACTTCCGCATCATCAACGAGCTGAACACCGCCGCCCGCACGGTCACCGCCGGCGAAACCGATCTTGCGCTCAACATGGCCGCGCAGCAGATCGCGACCGCCCGCCGAGTGCAGGACCTCACCGCCGAAGCCAATCCTTCGATGATCTTCTTCACCCTGATGATGAATTTCGCCAAGCCGCCGCTCAATGATATCCGGGTTCGGCAGGCAATGAACTACGCCATCAATCGCACCGAACTGAACCAGGTTCTGATGCTTGGCCTGGGTGAGCCAACCTCGACCATGTTCCCCAAGGATTTCTGGGCGGTGGATGCCGGAACGGCGCAGTTCTACCAGCACGATCCGGAAAAGGCGCGCAAACTGCTGGCCGACGCCGGGTATCCGAAGGGGCTGGACGTCGAAACCTGGAGCTGGCCGGACCAGACGTCGGTTCAGCGCCTCGAAGTGGTCGGCAACCAGCTCGAGCAGGTCGGCATTCGCCTCAAGGTCACGCCCTCGCCTCCTCAGGTGGTGAACCAGGCCTTCTATATCGAAGGCAAGGGCGCGATGATCCTCAATCCGCAGGGCGGCTGGCTTGATCCTAGCCAAACCTACGAGCGGCTGTTCGGCGCGACCGGCCAGTTCAACGCCGGCAAAATGGAAGACCCGCAGTTCCGCAAGCTGCTGGACGCGACGGGCACCTCTGCCGATGCCGGCAAACGCAAGGAAGCCTTTGCCGCACTCCAGCGCTTCGTCGTGGAACAGGCGCTGCACCTGCCGCTGGTGACCTCGGCTGCCATGTCGATCCGCAACAAGAAGGTCAAGGATTTCAGGTACGACCGGCTGCACTCACCGCGGTTCCATCGCGTCTGGCTCGACCAGACCGCGTGATCCGTAGCCAGGACATGTTAGATGCAACGAAACAGCCCGGCCGTGAAGCCGGGCTGTTTCGCTCCAAAATCGGGATTACCGGCGCTTGATGGTCGGATCGAGAAGCACACGGATCGACTCGCCGAGCGTGTTGAAGGCGAGCGCCGTGAACAGGATTGCGAAACCCGGCGCATACATCTGCTCGGGCGCCACCTCGACATAGTGGTAGGCGCGCGCCAGCATGCCGCCCCAACTCGATTCAGGGGGCTGGACGCCGAGCGACAGGAAGCTCAGTCCGGCTTCCGCCAGAAGCGCCACGGCCAGCATCAGCGTCACCTCGACGATCACCGGCTGGATCGCATTGGGCAGGATATGGCGCAGGATCAGATGCAGGCGTGACGCGCCGAAGCCGACGGCCGCCTCGACATAGAGCGCGTTCTTCACCACCAGCGTCTGCGCCCGCATCGTGCGGGCAAGCACCGGCGCGAAGGCGAAGCCGACGGCGATCATCGCGTTGGTGAGACCGATGCCGAGCGCGCCGGTCACGGCGACGGCCAGCACGAGCGGCGGAAAGGCGAGGACACCATCGATGATGCGGCTGCCCACCTGATCGACCCAGCCGCCGACAAACCCGATGAAGACGCCGAGCGGCACGCCGATCGCCACGCCGATGCCGACAGCGAGGCTTGCGGCATAGAGCGCGTTATAGGAGCCGTATATCAGCCGGCTCAGCGTGTCGCGGCCAAGGTCATCGGTGCCGAGCCAGTGTGCGCCGCTCGGCGGCGCCAGAAGATCCATCAGGTTCTGCTTGTTCGGGGCATAGGGCACGATCAGCGGCGCGAAGATCGCCGCCAGGACCAGAACGGAGAGGTAGGCAAGGCTGATCAGCGCGCGCTTGTCGCCCCACAGCCAGGCCCAGAAGCGGAAGCGGACGGCAGGCGGCAGGGTCGCCTTGGCTGACGGCGCGGCAGCGGTTTGGGTCATCGCGGTCATGTTCGTATCGGTCATGTGGAGGCCGCCACTCTGGGATCGAAAGTCGCGTTGAGCACGTCGACCAGGAGATTGGTGAGGATCACCACCAGCACCAGCACGAGCGCCACGCCCTGCACCACCGGGAAATCCTTGTTGAGCGCCGAATAGCTGATGAGGTTGCCGACGCCGGGGATGGCAAAGACCGCCTCGATGATGACCGCGCTGGAAAACAGCCGGTTCACCTGCAGGCCGGCGATCGTCAGCATGGTCGCCGCCACGTTGCGAAGCCCGTGCTTCCACAGGATGGCGCCGGAACCCAGCCCCTTGGCGCGCAGCGTGCGGATATATTGGGAGCCCAGCACCTCAAGCAGCGCGCTGCGGACCTGCCTTGCCAAAACGGCGACCACCCCGGTCGAGAGCGCTACCGCCGGAAGGGTCGCGTAATAGAGCGCCTCCAGCGGTTTTTCGAAGAGGGATACGGCACCGGTTGCCGGGAACCAGCGATAGCCGAGCGAAAAGAGCGTCACCAGAATGATGCCGAGCCAGAAATTGGGCACCGCGACACCGAGCGAAGCGACGCTGGTGATGACCTTGTCGAGCGTCGTGCCCTGGCGCGTCGCCGCAAGAATACCGAGCGGAACGCCGAGTGCAGCCCCGAGAACCAGCGCATAAAGAACCAGCAGAACCGTATGCGGCAGGCGCGAGAGGATCAGCCGCAGAACGGATTCGTTCGAGAACAGCGAATGACCGAGATCACCCTGCACGGCATTGCCCAGCCAGAAGAAATATTGCACCAGCATCGGCCGGTCGAATCCGTAGATATGGCGGATTTCCGCGATGCGTTCCGCCGTCGCATAGTCGCCCGCGATCATCATGGCCGGGTCGCCGGGCATCATGTAGACGAGCGAAAACACCACGAACGTGGCCACGATCATCACGGGCACGAGTTGCAATAGCCTTTGCGCAACCATCCCGGGGACGCCGTACATCATTGATACTCCGTCAATCCGCAATTGACGCCGGCCGTTTCAACGGCCCGCGAAAGGAACATCGGATGCGCAGAGCCCCTGGCGTCCGATGCGGGGAGCGGCACGGGCGAACCCGCCCCGCTCCGGTCTTCAAGCGATCCCGACGCGACGGTCGCATCGGGATATCGGTCGACAGCCTCAGGCCTCCATCCACACCTTGTGGAAGCGCGGGCGCTGCAGCAGGCTGAAATTGAAGCCGTGCACCTTCGGCGTACGGATGATGATGCCGGCGGACGAGAACTGCGGCAGATGCAGCGCGTTTTCCAGCACGAAACGCTGCATCTTGAAGAGCACGTCCTTGCGCTTGGCGTTGTCGAACGTGTTCATCGACGCATCCATCAGCTCGCGATAACCCGGCAGTTCGATCTTGGCGGCGTTGCGATAGGCTGTCGCGGAGAACTGACGGTCGTAGGCCGTTGCCGGATCTGGAAGACCGCCGGTCGGGGTCATCAGCATCTGACCCTTCTTCTCGGTGAGGAAGTACTGCATCGTCTGCGCCGGCTGCGCCGGAGTGACCTTCAGCCGGATGCCGGCTTCGGCAAGCTGGGCGCCGAGGACTTCCTGACGCTGCACCGCCGCCTGGTCGGCCCAGGTGAAGGTGGCGATCTCGATGCCGTTTGCGAAACCTGCTGCCTTCAGCAGCGACTTGGCGCGGTCGAGGTCCAGCTTGTAAAAATTCTCGGTCGCGGGATCGTTGGCCCAGAAACCCGACGGGAACATGCTGCAATGACCGCCGCCGAGACCGCCCCACAGGACCTGGTTGAGCACCGGCCGGTCGAGCGCCCAGTTCATGGCCTGCCGGACACGAACGTCTTTCAACGGCCCCTCGCCGTAGTTCAGGAAGGCCGTGTAGTAGATCATCGACGGCGTCGCCTCGGCGACCAGCTTCGGGTCGCGCTTGGCCACGGCCATCTGCTGCGCGCTCATGTTGAGGACGATATCCGATTCCCCGGCGGTCACCGTGCGGACAGCCGTGTTGAACTCGTTGACGATGCGCATGTCGACGCCGTCGAGATAGGGCTTGTCACCCCAATAGTTGGCGTTTTTCACGACCTTGATCAGGGTGTTGTCCTGCCATTCGACGAACTTGAACGGCCCTGTGCCGACAGGGGCACGGTCGACATTGCCGCCGGCGGCAGCCTTGACCGAAGCGGGCGACACGATGAGGCCGGCGCGGTCGGTCAGGATCGCAGGCAGGGTAGCGTCCGGATATTTCAGCTTCAGCGAAACCTGATACGGGCCGGTGGCCTCGACCTTGTCGACGACTGCAAGGTCCGATTTCACGTTCGAGCGATCGTAGGTGCTGCAGCGCTGCAGGTGGAAGACCACCGCTTCGGCATTGAACGGCGTACCGTCATGGAACTCGACACCCTGGCGCAGTTCGAGAACCAGCGTGGTGGGGTCGGTGAATTTCCACGACGTCGCCAGCATCGGCTGCAGTTCGAGCGTCTGCGGATCAAAGCCGATCAGCGCGTCGAACATCAGGAGAAGGGCATTGAAGTCAGGATTGTTGCGGCCCGTCAGCGGGTCTAATGCCGCCGGGTTGAACGGCATGACGGCCCTCAAGGTCCCGCCGGATCTCGGCTGCGGGGCCTGAGCGCGCGCCATTGCCGGCAACAGGGCCAAGCCGCCCGCAGCAGCCGTTCCGGCCAGCAGCGAACGACGGGTAATATCAGGGATCTTTCCAAATAAATCTGTGGTCACGTCTTCTCCTCCTTGATCATGACCGGCCGTATTCGGCCTCTATGTCAGTGCATTCGTGGCAGATGCGGCATGGTCGGCGCCGTTCCCCCCGGCATGACCAAGACCACTCTTCTCCCTATCGCCGAGCATCTCCTCGGCGAAATGGCATGCGACATGCCGCCCGGGCAGCAATTGGCGCTGCTGGGGTTCCTGCGTGCGACAGATGTCGCGCACCCGCGGACAGCGCGTATGGAAGCGGCAACCGCTCGGCGGCGCGATCGCGCTCGGTATCTCGCCCTGCAGGATGATCCTCTGCCGGGCCTCGGCTGCTGCCGGGTTGATCTCCGGTTCGGCCGAGCGCAGCGCTTCCGTATAGGGATGCAGCGGCGTTTCGATCACGGCATGGGCCGGGCCGAACTCGACGATCTTGCCGAAATACATCACCGCCACGCGGTCGCTGATGTGGCTGACGACCCTGAGGTCGTGGCTGATGAAGACGTAGGTCAGGCCGAACTGCTCCTGCAGCCGGGCGAAGAGGTTGAGCATGTCGGCCTGGATCGAGACGTCGAGCGCCGCCACCACCTCGTCGCAGACGATCACGTTCGGATCCAGCATCAGCGCACGCGCGATATTGGCGCGCTGCTTCTGGCCGCCGGAAATCTCATGCGGGTAGCGGTTGGCCATTTCGGCCGACAGCGACACCCGGTCCAGCATCGCGAACGCCTTTTCGCGCCGCTCAGCCCTCGTCCCCTCGCCTGCGATGTTCAAGGGCTCGCAGATGCTCTGAAGGATGGTCATGCGCGGATCGAAGGCCGCATTCGGGTCCTGCGAGACGATCTGATACTTGCGCCGGTGACGGTTGAGTTCGCGGCGGGAAAACCTGAACGGATCAACGCCGTCGTGCAGAACACCGCCACCGCTTGGGCTGAGGAGGCCGACGAGACAGCGTCCGAGCGTCGACTTGCCGGAACCGGATTCGCCGATCACGCCGAAGATCTCGCCCTTGCGAACGCTGAAGCTGACGCCGTCGACGGCACGGATCAGCGAGCCGCGCCGCGGATTGCCAAAGCTGACATGCAGATCGTTGACGTCAAGCGCCGTCTCTTCGGAAGGAGCGCCTACACTCATGCTCCGACCCCTCTCAATTCGAGTTCTTCCCAACGATTGCAGCGCACTTCCCGGCGATCGATATCCGCGACGCCCTCGTTCTCGATGTTTTGGGGCAGTTCGCAGGGCTGCATGGAATAGGAACAGCGCGGCCCGAAGCGACAGCCCTTCGGCATGTGACGCAGTGACGGAACGCGGCCGGCGATCGACGGCAGGGTGCCGCGCGCGCGGTTGCTGTCGGGGATGGAATGCAGAAGTCCGGCCGTATAAGGGTGGCGGGGACCGGCGATGACGTCCTTCACCGGACCGCCCTCGACGACCTGCCCTGCATACATCGTCACCATCCGATGGCAGCTCTGCGCGACCAAGCCGAGATTGTGGGTGATGAACATGATGGCGGTGCCGGTGCGGTCGGCAAGGCCTAAGAGCAGGTCCATGATCTGCGCCTGGATCGTCACGTCGAGAGCGGTGGTCGGCTCGTCGGCGATCAGCAGGCGCGGTTCGCAGACCAGCGCCATGGCGATCATCACACGCTGGCGCATGCCGCCCGAAAGGTTCATCGGGTAAAGGGTGGCGACGCGGCGCGGCGATGCGATGCCGACCGAATCCAGCGCCGCGACGGCGCGCTCCGCCGCCTCCCGGCGGTCGAGCTTGAAATGCCGCCGAAGGGTCTCCTCGATCTGATAACCCACGGTGAATACCGGGTCGAGGGCGCTCATCGGCTCCTGGAAAATCATGCTGATGTGCCGGCCGCGAATGCCATTCATCTGCGATTCCGAACAGGAGACCAGGTTCTGGCCGCCGAACATGATCTTGCCGCCAAGGCGTGAATCGCGCGGCGGCAGCAACCGGAGGACAGAGAGTGCGGTCATCGACTTGCCGCAGCCGCTCTCGCCCACGACGCCGAGGATTTCCTTCGGCTTTACCGAAAGCGAAACATTGTTGAGGACTTCGACCCAACCCGATTGGTCACGCAGTGACAATGTCAGGTTCTGGATATCCAGAAGCGTGTCCTGGCCGGCCGTCGTGGTCTCGGCAAGCTGCTGCATCCGGCCCTGATCCTCCCTATCGGCCCGCTGCCTGCATGATCAACAAGTAACATGCAGGCGGCTATCATGCATTCTCCTCACCGCGCAGAAAACCCCATCAGGGATCCTGATACGCGATGCAGACTCCTCCCGAGAGCCTATTCGTGTATACATTACACGTCACGATGGCGAAAGCCAGAATGAAAATTGCCGTCCTCCGGAAGCCCGGCCGTCAGCCTAGGCTTTCGCGAATCGCCTCCCAACTGGCCGCATCGGGCGCCAGTAGCAGCAGCCCCTGCGTCATCGCTGGCCGATAGGGCTCGCCGCTCAGAAGGCCGCTAGCACTGTCCGTCCATTGGCCGCTGCCGGCTGATCGAGCGTGCTAACCTTCGCTCGAACCTGACGCAGATGATCGTCGATCGAACCCGCATCTATGATCGACCGCGCTACGCGGGCGGGCGGGCTATCCCCCGTGCGCTCGGATCACCTTCAAGAAGGCATCCCCGTAACGCTCGAGCTTCGATTGTCCGACGCCGGAAATGCCGAGCAGCGCGTCGCGGCTCGTCGGGCGGTCGGTCGCGAAGGCGACCAGCGTCGTGTCCGGAAAGACGACATAGGGCGGCACCGCCAGCTCCTTGGCGATCGCCAGGCGGGCGACGCGCAGTGCCTCGAAGAGTTCGGCATCGGCCCCCTCCAGCGCGGACCGGGCGCTTGCCGCGCTCGGTGAAGCGCTTCTCGACGCCTTGCCCGTCGTCGGACGATCCTTGCGGAAGCGCACCTCGCGTTCACGCTTGAAGACGGCGCGGGCCTCCGGCTCCAGCTTCAGAGCGCCGAAGGCAGCATGATCGACGCTGACAAGGCCGGCGGCCAGCAATTGACGATAGACGGACTGCCAGGTCTTTGACGCGATGTCCTTGCCGACACCGAAGACCGGCATGTCGGCATGGCCAAAGCGGGTGGTCTTTTCATTGCGGTTTCCGAGCAGCACGTCGATCAGGTGGCCCGTCCCGAACCGTTCGCCGGTCCGGTAGATCGCCGCCAGCGCCTTGATGGCGGCCTCCGTCCCATCCCAGGTTTCGACGGGTTTAAGGCAGGTGTCGCAATTGCCGCATTGGCCGCCATGCGCCTCGCCGAAATGCGCCAGGATCGCCTGTCTTCGGCAGCCGGGAGTTTCGCAGATGCCGAGCAGCGCATTCAGCTTGGCGCGCTCGACGCGCTTGATATCGTTGCCCGAAGTACCTTCGTCGATCATGCGACCGCGCTGGATGACATCGGCCATGCCATAGGCCATCCAGACGTCGGAGGGCAGGCCATCGCGCCCGGCGCGGCCGGTCTCCTGATAATAGGCCTCGACGGAACCGGGCAGATCGAGATGGGCAACATAGCGCACGTTTGGCTTGTCGATGCCCATGCCGAAGGCGACGGTGGCGACGAGGCAAAGGTCCTCTTCCTTGAGGAAGGCGTCCTGGTTGGCGTCGCGCATGCCGCGGTCCATGCCGGCATGATAGGCAAGGGCGCGAATACCCTGCCCGTTCAGCCAGTCTGCCGTATCCTCGACCTTGGCGCGGGACAGGCAATAGACGATACCGCTCGACCCCTTGTGGCGGGACAGGAAGCGCAGGAGCTGCTGGCGCGGCTGGTCTCGTTCGACGATCTCGTAGGCGATGTTGGGCCGGTCGAAAGAGGTGGTGAAGACCTCGGCGGAACGCAGCTCAAGCTTGTCGATGATGTCTTCGCGGGTATGTGGATCGGCCGTCGCCGTCAGCGCCATGCGCGGCACGCCCGGATAATGCTCGGCGAGATGGCCGAGCTCGCGGTATTCCGGGCGGAAGTCATGGCCCCATTGCGAAACGCAGTGTGCCTCGTCGATCGCAAACAGCGCGATCTTCGCATTGCCGATCATCTCCTTGAAGGCCGGCGTGACGATGCGCTCGGGCGTCACATAGAGAAGATCGAGATCGCCATTGGCGATCGCCCGGCGGACATCGACGAATTCTTCGCGCGTCAGCGAGGAATTGAGGGCGGCGGCGCGTACGCCGAGCTGCTTCAGCGCCTCCACCTGGTCGCGCATCAGCGCGATCAGCGGCGAAACGACGATGCCGACGCCATCGCGGCAGAGGGCGGGGATCTGGAAGCAGAGCGACTTGCCGGCGCCGGTCGGAAACAGCACCACGGCGTCGCCGCCCGACACGACCTGTTCGACGACCGCGGCCTGCTTGCCCCGGAACGACGAATAACCGTAGACGCGCTTCAGCACATCGAGCGGGTTTTTCGTGCCATCGTTGTCGAACAGGGGAGCGAGGCGGTTTGGGGTCGGCTGCATGGAATCGCTTTCATGAAAGAGCCTGGACTATGGCACAGGTGCAGCGCCCGTCGCGAGTGTATGCGACATTGAGCTTAGATAAGCATGGTATGGATGAAACCTGATGCAACTATACCGCTGCCACTTCTGCTTGCAAGCCATACAGCTTGAAGCGCCTTTCGCCGACGTATAAGCCTCGTCTAGCCGCTCCTGGCCACCTCACTCATATCGATATCCAGCATGGCCGAAGACTTCGAACCGGATCAACGCACTGACGACAAACCTGATCATGCCCGCGTGGCGATCAAGGTCGATATCGTCGTGATCGGGGCTGGCCAGGCTGGCTTGTCTTCGGCCTATCATCTGCGGAAACTTGGCCTCTTACCGGACAGAGACTTCCTGGTTTTCGACCATTCGCCGGAGCCCGGTGGCGCCTGGCAGTTTCGCTGGCCGTCGCTGACGCTCGCAACCGCCAACCGCGTCCATGACCTTCCCGGAATGCGCTTCGGCGAGGTGGTCGATACTTCAGCCGACCTGGTGAAGGCATCGGTCGCCGTACCGCAATATTTCGCAGCCTACGAGCGGGCGTTCGATCTGCGCGTCCATCGCCCCGTCAAGGTGACGGTCGTCTGCAACCGGGGAGAGCGGCTGAGGGTGGAAACCGACCGCGGCGCCTTCTCGGCGCGGGGATTGATCAATGCCACCGGCACATGGGAATCGCCGTACATTCCCGACTATCCCGGCGCCGACCGTTTCCATGGGCGGCAGCTCCACACGCGGGATCATCGCGCCGCCGAGGAATTTCTCGGCCAGCATGTCGTCGTGGTCGGCGGCGGGATTTCGGCGATCCAGCTGCTCGATGAGATCTCCCGCGTCACCTCGACCACCTGGGTAACGCGGCGGGAACCGAAATTCCGCGACGAGCCGTTTACGCCGGAGGCGGGACATGCCGCCGTCTCCCTGGTCGAAGACCGTGTCCGCCAGGGCCTTCCACCGGGTTCGGTGGTTTCGGTCACCGGCCTGCCCGTCACGCCTGCGATCGAGGCGGCGCGGGAACGGGGCGCGCTGAACAGGCTGCCGATGTTTTCTGAGATCACCGAACACGGGATACGCTGGGCTGACGGTTCCGAGCAGCGGGCCGACGTGATCCTATGGTGTACGGGTTTTCGCAGCTCGCTCGATCATCTCGCCCCGCTGCAACTGCGCGAGCCAAGCGGCGGCATCCTGATGACCGGCCGACTGGCGACGCAGGTCGCCCAGGACCCGCGCGTTCACCTGGTCGGTTACGGCCCGTCCGCTTCGACCATCGGGGCAAACCGGGCAGGTGGCGCTGCAGCGCGGGAATTGACGACCTTCCTCGGCGCTCCTGTCAATCACGACAAATGACGGGGTCTAGCTGGCGCGCCTCACCAGCTTGCCCTCTTCCGCCTTGTAGAAATACTGACTCGCCACCAGCCAGCCTTTGAGCGGCCGAAGCGGCGGGATACAGGTCAGGAACATGAACGGCAGCGTCACCAGCAGGTGGACCCACCAAGCCGGCTGGAACTGCACCTCCAGCCAGACGCCGAGAAGCACGCTCGGCACACAGGCAAAGCAGATCACAAAAAAAGCCGGGCCGTCCGCGGGATCGGCGAAGGAGTAGTCCAAGCCACAGGCCTCGCACTTCGGGTTGAGCGTCAGGAAACCGTTGAACAGATGTCCCTGGCCGCAGCGCGGGCAACGCCCGCGGACGCCGGTCTGCATGGGAGGGAGAGGAGGCCATTCATGATCCATGATCATTGTCCTTGGAGCAAACCGTCAAAGCGATTATTGATTGCAGTCATTTATATAGATTGATGCATTCAATGCGTCGATTAGCCAGAATGCCGCAGGCATTCCGGTTCACGGTCGCGGACAAGAGAGGGAGATCAGAAGAAGGAGCCAGCCATTTCGGGCGAGGTTTCCAGGGCGTGCCCCATGAATTCCAGCGCGGCCTTGAGCGCCGGCCGCTGGATAGGACCGCCGAGACATACGCGCACCGCTTCAGGAGCCGGGCCATCGACCGTGAAGGCATCGCTTGCCACCACGCCGATGCCGGCGGAGCGCATATGGCTGCCGAATGTAGAGCGGGTCCAACCGTGCGTCAGCGGCAGCCAGATGTTGAAGCTGTTCGGATCGCTGCGATAACTACCCTTCCGCAATATGCCCGCGACAAGCGCCTGGCGGGCCGCAGATTCGGCGCGGATGAAGTGCAGGATGCCGTCGGCGGTGCCGTCCTCGATCCAGCGGGTAGCGAGCGCCGCTGACAATGGTGATGCCATGACATTGTTGGCGCGCATGGCACTGACGAACGGCCATGCCGCCTTGGTATCCGGAGCGACGACATAAGCGAGCCTGAGACCGGCGCCGATGCATTTGGAAAGCCCGCCGACATACCAGGTCAGATCAGGCGCCATCGCCGCCAGCGGTACGGGACTGTGGAGTGGGATAAAGCCGTAAGCGTCATCCTCCACGATGGGCACATTGTACTTGCGCGCCACCGCACAGATCTCCTCGCGGCGCCTGTCGGAAACGGTCAGCGTCATCGGGTTCTGCAGGACAGGGTTGAGATAGAGCGCCTTCGGCTTCTTCTTCTCGCAGGCCGCCGCAAAGGCCGCAGGGAGAATGCCTTCGTCGTCCATCGGCAGGCCGATGAGGTTCAATTGCAACTGGGCGGCAATCGAACGGATGCCGGGATAGGTGACGTTTTCCGAGAGCACCGTCTCGCGCGGTTTTGCCAGCGTGCCGAGGATCGCCAGCAGCGCCGGATGTGCGCCAGGGGTGACGAAAATACGGTCCTGCGGAGGAACCAGGCCGCGCCGGCTGAGCCAGAGGGCGGCCGCTTCCTTGTCCATGCCGGCGCCGCCGAAACTCTGGTAACGCAGCAAATGCACGAGGTTGGTGGCGACCGCGGTGAGCCCTTCCCGCATCCGGGCGATCAGTTCCGGATCGTCCGGCTCCGGCGGCATGTTCATGGAAAAATCGACGATCGAGGCCCGGCGGGGATCCGGCGCGGCGTCGGAGACGAAACCTCGGCGTTCCTTGTCGGCACCGCCCGTCACGAATGTGCCCCGCCCCACATGCGAACTGACGAGGCCACGCTTCTGCGCTTCCAGATAACCGCGCGCCACGGTCGTGAAATCGACATCGAGCACCTTGGCCAGCTCGCGCTGCGGTGGCAACCGGTCTCCAACGACGAGGTTGCCGCTCCTCAGGTCCATCTCGATGACATCGGCGATCGCCATATAGCGCGGGGAACGGCTGCGGCTCAAGTCAGGCTTCCAAATCTTCATCCGTGACGTCCGATAGTTGGTCCTGAATTGACTGTATATTGTTGCCCAGTGAGTCTGTCATCAGGAAAAGAACCGACATTGCACCGCAACTGGGGACCGGAGATATCCACGGCACTCCATTTACGGTAGTCAGTCAGCGCGCTTGCAATTTTCCCGTGCTTCCAACGGAAATTTCTGAACTGCGCTTTGTCGAATGATTTGGCCGGCACCCTTCCGATCGATATTCGATCTGAACGCCGCACCGCACAATTGATCGCATAATTGAGGGATAACTCTTCCGAACCACCTAACTGGCGGACGCGGATAGTCTGCTTGCGTCGTTCGCGAGGGCCTGGCGGTAATGGCGCCAATGGCCTGCAGGTTTGATTGCCGGCAGGAGGCTCGGCGGAACTATACGTCGCGGGACCCGCTCCCGACCAAGACATCGGTGGCGACCTGGCTCTTGTTCTGCTTGTCGGGAACGTTGCCATTCCCCTCCGCCCGATCACGGTGGAGGGCAGCGCGTGCCAGCAACATGAAGGTGATCGGCGTGGTCACCGTCACGAAGATCCCGATCAGTATTTCGTGGAAGACCAGGCGCCCCGAGGAGACGGTGAAGAAGATCATCGAGGCGAGCATGACGCCGCCGATCCCCCAGCTGGTGCCGAGCGTCGGCGCGTGAATGCGCTCGTAGAAGGTGGGCAGGCGCAGGAAGCCGATCGCGCCGATCAGCGCCAGGCCGGAACCGACCAGCAGGAAAAATGCGACCGCGATGGCGGCCCAGACGGGAATATCGGCTGCAGGCTGGATCATTCGATCACCTCCCCGCGCATCAGGAATTTCGCGAGCGCCACGGTCGCGACGAAGCCCAGCATGCCGATGACAAGCGCTGATTCGAAATAGATCACCTGGCCCGTGCCGATGCCGAAGGTCACCAGAAGCAGCATGGCGTTGATATAGAGCGTGTCGAGGCCGATGATCCGGTCCTGCGCCCGCGGGCCGCGGAACATGCGGACCGAAGCGATCGCCATCGCCGCCGCCAGCATCAGCTGGGCGATCGAAACCGCGGTGAAGAGAATGATGGCGCTCATGCGAATATCTCCATCAGCAGCTTCTCATACCTGTTCTTGATCATGTCGCGCCACTGCGCCTCGTTGTCGAGATCGAGGACATGCAGCAGCACCGTCCTGTCGTTGGAATCATATTCCAGCCAGGCGGATCCGGGCGTGCTTGTCAGCACGACCGCGAGGACTGCGACGGCGACATGGTTCTCGATATCCAGTTCGACCGTCAGGAAACCCGGATTGTGGCTGCGCCGGCCGATCTTGAGGATGATCAGCGCGACCGCGATGTTCGACTTGACGATGTCGTAGAGCACGATCCCGAACAGTTTTGGCAACAGATACCATTTGGCAAACCTCGGCCTGTCCGGGCGCAGCGACGCCATCGCCCAGGAGGCGAAGACTGCGACCAGGATGCCAAGCACGAGATGGCCGGGCGTGAAGCCGTTGAGCAGCAGCCACATCAGGATCAGCGAGAGGGTGAGCAGTGGATAGGGCAGCATCACTTGCTCCCTGCGTTGGACGAGGAGACGCCGTCATAATCCGGCACCACCGCCGCATTGCGGACCGCATCGATATAATTCCGCGGATTGCTGAGCGTGCGGATCGTCGTATCCATATACTGCATGGCCGGCCCGGCCTGGACGGCGAGCGCCAACGTCAGGAACAGCAGGAACATTACCGGCACGATCTCTATGACCAGGACGCGCGGCACGGTTCCCTCGAGCGAACTCCAGAAGGTGCGGATGCCGGCACGGGTCATCGAGATCAGCGCGGCGATGCCGGAGAGGATGACGAGGATGACCAGAACCCAGACGGTCGCCGTCGGCGGCACGCCGATCGCGCCCGTGCCCATCATCGCCGATAGCATGGCGAACTTGGCGATGAAGCCGGAAAGCGGCGGCAGGCCGGACAAAAGGATGCCGCAGGCGGCAAAGCAGATGCCGAGGATCGCCATCGTGCCGGGCATGGTGACGCCGTCGCCCTCCTCCGGCTCGTCCTCATCCGCGTCGCCATAGGCTTCCATGGTCACCGCAAGGACGATCGCACCGGCATCCTGTCCGCGCTCGACCAGTTCGATCAGCATGAAGAAGGCGCTGATCGTCAATGTCGAGCTGACGAGATAGAGCAGTGCCCCGGACGAGATCGCCCCGTCATTGATGCCGAGCACCATCAGCAAGGTGCCGGAAGAAACCAGAACCGAGAAGCCCGCAAGCCTACCGAGCGCCTGCGACGCCAGCACTCCGATCGTACCGAAGATGATGGTGGCGATGCCGCCATAAAGAAGCACATCGGCGCCGAAGCCGGCGGACGGTCCCTCCCCGAACAGCAACATCGTCAGCCGCAGGATGATGTAGATGCCGAGCTTGCTCATGATGGCGAAGATGCCGGCGACCGGAGCGGAGGCGGCGCTGTAGGCGGTCGGCAGCCAGAAGCAGAGCGGCCACATGCCGGCCTTGATGAGGAAGGCGATGCCGAGCACGCCGGCTCCCGCCTCCATCAGCATCCGGCGGTCCGGCTCGATATCGGGAATGCGGGCGGCAAGATCGGCCATGTTGAGCGTGCCGGCGGTGCCGTAGATCAGGCTGACCCCGATCAGGAACAGAAGTGCTGCGGCCAGGTTGACGGCGATATAGTGCATGCCCGCCTTGACGCGCAAAGGGCCGGAACCGTGCAGCAGCAGGCCGTAGGATGCCGCCAGCATCACCTCGAAGAAAACGAAGAGGTTGAACAGGTCGCCGGTCAGGAAGGCGCCGTTCAGCCCGACCAGCAGCAGCTGGAACATGGTGTGGAAATGCGCCCCGACCGCATGCCAGCGGGCGAGCGAGAAGACCAGTGCCGCGACCGAGAGCAGCGCGGTCAGGAGCAACATCAGCGCCGACAGCGCATCGAGAACCAGCACGATGCCGAACGGGGCAGCCCAGTTTCCGAGAAGATAGACGCCGTCGAAGTCGTTCGGGCCGCTTTCGATCCGCAGAAGCGCGAGCGAGACGACGACCAGGGTCAGCGTCGAAGCGAGGCTGATCATCGCCTTTACGACGCGCTGCCGTTCGTCGAAGAACAGAAGGAGCGCGGCGACGACCAGCGGCACCAGGATCGGCGCGATGATGAGGTGGTGGGACCAGCCAGTCATTTCGGCTCGTTCCTCCCGTCGACATGGTCGGTGCCGGTCAGGCCCCGGGAGGCGAGCAGGACGACGAGGAACAGCGCGGTGGTCGCAAACCCGATGACGATGGCCGTCAGTACCAGCGCCTGCGGCACCGGATCGGCAAGCGTCGAATTGGGAACGCCATCGACGAGGATCGGCGGGACATTGGTCTTCACGCCGCCGACGCCAAAGATGAAGAGATTGACGGCGTAGGAGAGAAGAGAAAGGCCGACGATGACCTGATAGGTGCGCGGACGCAGGATGAGCCAGACCCCACAACCCGTCATCACGCCGATCGCCGTGGACAAAACGAGTTCCATCAGCCCTCCTCCGTCCTGGCAACATCGATCGCCCGCAGGCGGTTGATGCGGATCGACTGGTGCGCTAGCGCCACGAGAATGAGGACCGTCGAACCGACCACCAGCGAGAACACGCCGAGGTCGAAGAGCAGCGCGGTGGCGGCCGGCATCTTGCCGATCAGCGGCAGTTCGACATACTGGAAATGCGAGGTCAGGAACGGATAACCGAAGAACCAGGCGCCGATGCCAGTGGCCGACGCGGTGAGTATCCCCGCCCCCATCCAGCGCAGCGGCAGGATGCGGATACGATCTTCGGCCCAGCGCGTGCCGCCGGCCAGATATTGTAGCAAGAAGGCGATCGACAGCGTCAGCCCGGCCGAGAACCCGCCGCCCGGCATGTCGTGACCGCGCATAAAAATATAGACGGCGAAGGTGATGATCACCGGGAACAGCCAGGTCATGATGACCGAGGGCACGAGCAGGTAGTCGCGCACCGTATCGCCGGCCGAACGCTCGGGACGATCCTCGTCGAACCGGTTCTGGATGCGCTGCTGCTCCGGCAGGTCCATGCTGTCGGGGGCCGGACGGAAACGGCGAAGCAGCGCGAAGACCGTCAGCGCCACGACGCCGAGCACGGCGATCTCGCCGAGCGTATCGAAGCCGCGGAAATCCACCAGGATGACGTTGACGACATTGCGCCCGCCCCCTTGAGAATAGGCGTTTTCCAGGAAATAGTTGGCGATCGCATCCGGCACCGGCATGGTCATGACGGCATAGGCGATGAAGGACATGCCGATGCCGCAGAGGACGGCAAGCGTCAGGTCGCGGAAGCGGCGGAAGCGGGCGCGCAACGTGATGGACTCGGCCAGTCCCTCCGTCCGCTTCGGCAGCCAGCGCAAGCCGAGAAGGATGAGGACTGTAGTGACGATCTCGACAAGAAGCTGGGTGATCGCCAGATCCGGCGCCGAGAGCCAGACGAAGGTGATGCAGACGATGAGTCCGACTCCGCCGAGCATGACGAGGGCCGCCAGGCGATGATATTTGGCGAGATAGGCGGTACCGAAGGCAAGGCAGATGCCGAGCAGCCAGATCGCGGCGAAGGCCGGATCGATGCCGGAAAAGGCGATTTCGCGCGTCTCGAAACCGGAGAGATAGAGCGGCAGCAGCCCCGCCAGAAAACCGGTCGCCACCACCCAGCGAAGCTGCGGCTGCAGATTGCGGGTGCCGAAGCGCCGTTCGAGCGTGCGGGCCCAGCGCCAGGACACTTCCACGAGAATGCGCTCGAAGATGCGCTGGCCCTTGAGGTTACGCAGGATCGGCGGGCCGTCCTCGCAGGTCGCGAGATATTTGCGGAGCGAGAGATAGAGCAGCGTGCCGCCGACCAGCGCAATCGCGCTCATGATCAGCGGCAGGTTGACGCCGTGCCAGATGGAAAGGCTGTATTCCGGGGTCTCCGGGCCTAGCACGCTGACGACGGCGGTATGCAGGAAAGGCCCGATCGAAATCGCCGGAATGATGCCGACGACCAGGCAGGCGACGACAAGAAGGTCGATGGGAAAACGCATCCAGCGCGGCGGCTCATGCGGCTTCGGCTTGGGCAGATCGGTCGGCTGCGGACCGAAGAAGACGGTATGGATGAAGCGCAGCGAATAGGCGACGCTGAAGGCGCTGGCGAGCGTCGCCACATAGGGCAGGATGCGGTCGAGAATGGAATCCGCATGGGTTTCGACCGCCTCGGCGAAGAACATTTCCTTCGACAGGAAGCCGTTGAGCAGAGGAACACCAGCCATGGCGGCACTCGCCACCATGGCCAGCGTGCCCGTGATGGGCAGATACCGGAAAAGCCCGCTCAATCGTCGCATGTCGCGCGTGCCGGTCTCGTGGTCGATGATGCCGGCGGCCATGAACAGCGACGCCTTGAAGGTCGCATGGTTGACCATGTGGAAGATCGCTGCGACCGTCGCCAGAGGGCTGCCGAGACTGAGCAGCGTGGTGATGAGCCCTAGATGGCTGATCGTCGAATAGGCGAGCAGGCCCTTCAAGTCCTGCTGGAACATCGCGAAATAGGCGCCAAGCACCAGGGTGATGATGCCGGCCAGACCGACCAGGTAGAACCATTCATAGGTACCGGAGAGCACCGGCCAGAAGCGCACCAGCAGGAAGACGCCCGCCTTCACCATGGTCGCCGAATGCAGGAAGGCGGAGACGGGGGTCGGCGCTGCCATGGCATTGGGCAGCCAGAAATGGAACGGAAACTGGGCACTCTTGGTCAAGGCGCCGAGCAGGATGAAGACCAGCGCCGGCACGTAGAGGGAATGGCCGCGGATGACGTCGCCGGCGGCAAGGATCTTGTCGAGGTCGTAGCTGCCGACGATATTGCCGAGCAGCAGCAGTCCGATCAGCAGGCAGAAACCGCCGATCCCGGTGACCGTCAGGGCCATGCGGGCACCGTCGCGCGCGGCGGCATTGTTGTGCCAGTAGCTGATCAGCAGGAAGGAGAAGATGCTGGTCAGTTCCCAGAACACCGACAGGAGAATGACGTTGCCGGACATGACGATGCCGAGCATCGCGCCCATGAAGGCAAGCAGGAAGGAGAAGAAGCGCGGAACAGGATCGTCTTCCGACATGTAGTAGCGGGCGTAGACGACCACGAGGAAGCCGATGCCGGCGATCAGCATGGAGAAGAGCCAGGCGAAGCCGTCCATGCGCAGCGTGAAGTTCAGGCCAAGCTGCGGCAGCCACGTGCCCTCGAAGCGAAGCACGCCGCCATTGGTGACACTCGGATAGAAGGCCGCGATGATTAGTAGGGACAGGAGAGCAGTGGCGCCGGCGACCCAGGACGGCAGCACGCGCGAGCGCGTTCGCAGCAGAGATACGGAGACCAGGCTTCCGAGGAAAGGCAGGACCAGAAGAACAAGAAGAAGATATGGTCCTGACGTTATCCCAATGCTCCGGCCTTCCTATGTGCTCCGCATCCGCCAGGCGCCTCCTCCGAAGGGGCTTGCGGTGCTCCATCTAGCAATCGAATCCAAATTGCCATATATGAGAGATATTGACCAATATGGGCAGTTTGGTGAGATGGGTCAAGCCGCAAAGAACGTAATTTTGACGCCGGCCTTGTGTCGCGCCGCCCGTGGGTTTCTGGACTGGACGCAGACCGATCTTGCCGACCGGTCCGGGGTGTCGCGCAGTACCATCCGCGATTACGAAGGCAGCCGGCACGACCTCCATCGCGCAACGGAGGCGCAGCTGCGCCTGGCCTTCGAAGACGGCGGCGTCGCCTTCGTCCATATGGAGGGCGGTTGCTTCGGCGTCTGTCCCAAGGCGGCGCGGGCGCCGCAATAGATCGGACCGGGTTCGGCTTTACCGCGGGACGCCAGGATCGCGCCCTGCGGAGAGGTTGGGCCGAAACTCGAATCACCAGTTGGTGACCGAGCCGTCCCGGCGCTTCAGATGCGGCGCTTCCCAAAACTCGAAGCTCTGCTTGGCAATCAGTTCCTCGTTGACCTCGACGCCGAGGCCCGGCGCATCCGAGACGGGATAATACGCGCCTTCCAGCCGCGGCTGGACGGGGAAGAATTCCGAGTTATCGAAACCGAGATGAGTTTCCGCCGGGCTCGCACGGGTCTCCAGCCAGGAGAAATTGGCAACCGCCGCCGAGAAATGGATGGTTGCCGCGGTGCAGACCGGACCGAGCGGATTGTGCGGCATCATGTCGACGTAGTGGGTCTCGCTCCAGGCAGCGACCTTCATGCTCTCCGTCAGGCCGCCGACATTGCAGACGTCGAGACGGTTGAACTGGTGGATGTCGCGCTCGATATAGGGCTGGAACTGCCATTTCGAGGAAAACTCCTCGCCGATCGCGAAGGGAATGTCGGTCATCCTGCGCAGCGCCTCGTAGGAGCTCGGCGACTCGTCGCGGATCGGTTCTTCGAGGAAATCGAGCGTGCCCTTCGGCATCTTCTGGCAGAAGCTTGCAGCCTCCGCGACGCTTAGGCGATGATGATAATCGATGCCGAGCACGACGTCGTCGCCCAGAGCCTCGCGAGTCTTTACGCACCATTTGGCGGTCGTGGCAATATGCTCGCGCGGTTCGTAGATGTCCTTGTGTTCATGACCCGAAGGCGACAGGCGCATCGCCGTCCAGCCGTGCTCGACCAGCATCTGCGCCTGCTCGACCATGGCCGGGCCGGGCTCGGCAAACGTCGTCGCGAAGGTCGGGATGCGATCGCGCTGCTTGCCGCCCAGCAATTCGTAGACCGGCACGCCGAGCGCCTTGCCCTTGATGTCGTAGAGCGCGATGTCGATCGCCGAGATCGCCGCCTGCAACACGCGGCCGCCCTCAAAATACTGGCTGCGGTACATTTCCTGCCAGAGCGCGCCGATCTTGAACGGATCGCGGCCGCGCAGGAATTCGGCATAATGTTCGAGCGCGCCGACGACCGCCTTTTCGCGACCCGAAAGACCGCTTTCGCCCCAGCCGAAAATCCCCTCGTCGGTCTCGACCTTTACCAGGAGCTGATTGCGGATGCCGACCTTGACGGCATAGCTTTTGATCGCTGTGATCTTCATCGTTTTCTCCTGAATTACCAGTGCCACAGGGTGCCGTCCTCAAGACGGTTCACCGGCAGGTAGGCGCGCTGGTATTGATATTTTTCCGCAAGCTTCTCGTCGATATCGACGCCATGGCCGATCGCCTCGCCCGGATGCAGGTAACCGTCCTTGAGGCTCCAGGCGCTCGGGAAGACGTCGAGGATTTCCGGCAGGTAGCCGGAATATTCCTGGATGCCGAAATTCGGGACCCAGAGATCGAGATGCAGGTTGGCGCCAAGGCAGATCGGCGACATGTCCATGGCGCCGTGGCAGGCGGTGCGGACGTTATAGACGCTCGCGAAATCCATGATCCGCCGCTGCGCGGTGACGCCGCCGGCATGCACGGTCGTGGTGCGGATATAGTCGATGAGCTGCTCTTCCATCAAAAGCCGCGCATCCCAGATCGTGTTGAACACCTCGCCGACGGCGAGCGGCGTCGTGGTGTGCTTGCGGATCAGGCGGAAACTTTCCTGATGCTCGGCAGCGACGGTATCCTCCAGCCAAAAGAGACGCGCGAATTCGAGATCCTTGCCAAGCCGGGCCGCTTCGATCGGAGTCAGGCGGTGATGGCTGTCATGCAAAAGCTCAATATCCCAGCCATGCGCCTCGCGCACTGCCTTGAACAGTTCGGGAATGTAGCGGAGATATTTGGAGGTCGACCAGGTTTCCTCATGCGGAAACGCATCGTCGGCAGCGTTGTTGGTGACCGATTTCTTGCCGGTGCCGTAGACATCCGGCAGGCCGGGAATGCCGACCTGCACGCGGATCGCCTTGTAACCCTGCTCAATGCGCTTACCGACCGCTGCGACGGCTTCGGCTATATCCGTGCCCTGGGCATGGGTGTAGCAGAGCACCTTCTCGCGGCTCGCACCGCCGAGAAGCTGGTAGAGCGGCATGTTGGCGGCCTTGGCCTTGATATCCCAGAGCGCGGTGTCGATGCCGGCGATCGCCGCCATGGTCACCGGGCCGCGACGCCAATAGGCGCCCTTGTAGAAATACTGCCAGATATCCTCGATGCGGCTCGGATCGCGGCCGATCAGAAGCGGCGCCAGGTGCTCCTCCAGATAGGCGACGACCGCCTTTTCGCGGCCGTTCAGCGTCGCATCGCCGACCCCGGTCAGGCCCTCGTCGGTAAAAATTTTGACGGTGACGAAGTTGCGGCCCGGCGAGCAGACAATGATTTTGACGTCGGTAATTTTCATCGATTTATCCGTTGGCTGAAACTGTGCGGGCCGGATCGTAACGGAACCGCTTGTGGATGCGCCGTTCGCGCGGATCGGGATGGGGAATGGCCGAGAGCAGCGCGCGGGTGTAGTCGTGCTGCGGGTGGTTGACGACCTGGTCGGTATCGCCCGTCTCGACGATCCTGCCGCGATACATGACCGCGACGCGGTCGCACATGTAGCGGATCACCGACATGTCGTGGGAGATGAACACGTAGGAGAGACCCAGTTCATCCTGCAGCTTCATCATCAGGTCGAGCATCTGCGAGCGCAACGACACGTCGAGCGCCGAGGTCGCCTCGTCGGCAACGATCAGGCGCGGCTTGACCGCGATCGCCCGGGCAATGCCGATGCGCTGGCGCTGGCCGCCTGAAAAGGCGTGCGGATAACGCTCGCGCCAGGCAGGCTCGAGGCCCACCTGCACCATCAGTTCGGAGACCCGGTCCTCGAGCTCCCTGCCCTTCACGCCGGCAAGCTTCAGCGGTTCGGCAATGATCTGGCCGACATTCTTGCGGGGGCTGAGCGAGCCTACCGGATCCTGGAAGATCATCCGCACCTCGCGTCGGATATCTTTCAGCTCCGCCTTGTCGGCGGTGCGGATATCGACCGTATGGCCATCCGGGCGACGGAAATCGATGGCGCCGGCCTGCGGATCGTAGATGCGCAGCAGGCAGCGGCCCATGGTGGTCTTGCCGGAACCGCTCTCGCCGACGATGCCGAGCGTCTCTCCCGGCCGCACAACCAGCGACACGTCGTCGACCGCCTTGAGTCCCGAAGGAAAGGTCAGCGACAGGTTCTTGACGTCGAGAAGCGGCGCCGCTTCGGCGGCGATCGGCGCGCGCGTCAGACGGACCTCCGCCTTCTTCTCTAGCTTGACGACCGAGCCGATCAGCCGGCGCGTATAATCGTCCTGCGGGGCGTGGAAGATCTGTTCCACCGGCCCGCGTTCCATCACCTTGCCGCGATACATGACCAGCACTTCGTCGGCGATCTCTGCTACCACGCCCATGTCATGGGTGATGAACAGCACGGCCATGCCATGGCTCTGCTGCAGCTTCTTGATCAAGTCGAGGATTTCAGCCTGGGTGGTCACGTCGAGCGCGGTTGTCGGCTCGTCGGCGATCAAAACCTGCGGATTGCAGGCGAGCGCCATCGCGATCATCACCCGCTGACGCATGCCGCCGGAGAACTCGAACGTGTAGCGGTCGATCGCGGTTTCCGGGCGCGGGATTTCCACCTGGCGCAGCAGCTCCAGCACGCGTTCGCGCTGCTCGTTGCCGCGAATGCCGAAATGGATGCGCAGCGCCTCGCCGATCTGGGTGCCGATACGGTGGACCGGCGAGAGCGAGCTCATCGGCTCCTGGAAGATCATGGCGATCTCCTTGCCGCGCACCGAGCGGATGTCCTTGCCGCGCGGGTCAAGCTTCGCGAGATCGGTCACCGAACCGTCTGCGCGGGTGAGCAGGATCGAGCCGCCTTCGATACGGCCGGGCCGGTCGACGATCTGCAGGATCGAGCGGGCGGTCACCGACTTGCCGGAACCGCTCTCGCCGACGACACAGAGCGTCTTGCCGCGCTTCAGTTCGAACGAGACGCCATCGACCGCCTTGAAGATGCCGGTGCGCATCGGGAAGTAGGTCTTGAGGTCCTCGACCTTGAGGATCGTTTCTTGTGACGTGTTGGGGCTCATGTTCATGACACGGACTCATAGGGGTCAGCGGCATCGCGGAGACCGTCGCCGAGGAAGTTGAGGGACAGGACCGAGATGACGATCGCGGCGGCCGGCGTGAACAGCAGCCACGGCGCCTGGGCGACGGCGCGGATGTTCTGCGCCTCCTGCAGCAGCACGCCCCAAGAGATGATCGGCGGCTGCAGGCCGATGCCGAGGAAGGATAGCGCCGTCTCGGCCAGAATCATCGACGGGATCGCCAGCGTCAGCGTCGCGATGATATGGCTCATGAACGACGGGACCAGGTGATTGAAGATGATGCCGATCTCGCTCATGCCGTCGAGGCGCGCGGCGATGACGAAATCCTCGCTGCGCAGCGACAGGAACTTGCCGCGCACTTCGCGGGCGAGGCTCGTCCAGCCGATCAGCGAGACGATCAGGGTGATGACGAAATAGGTCCTGAGCGGCGGCCAGCCGACGGGGATCGCGGCGGCCAGTCCCATCCAGAGCGGGATGGTCGGGATCGAGCGCAAGAGCTCGATGAAGCGCTGGATGGCGAGATCGACCCAGCCGCCGAAGAAACCGGAAATGCCGCCGATCGTCACCCCGAGGATCAGGCTCATGAACACGCCAACAAGCCCGATCGACAGCGAGATCTGGGCGCCGTGGACGACACGGCTGAAGATGTCGCGGCCGAGCCGGTCAGCGCCAAAGATATAGAGGCTGTCGCCGACCTGCGGATTGGTGAGGCCGAAAAGCTTGGTCTGCATCGGGATAAGGCCGAGCAGATAATAGGGCTGCGGCGCCTTCACGAAGAAGCCCACCGAGACCGGTTTGGTGGGATCGGCCACGAATTCGCGGCGCATGGATTCGGTGTTAAGCGTCATCTTCAGCTGGTACACATGCGGCCGGAACGAACCGTCGAGCAGCAGCGACAGGCCCTGCGGCGGCGCGTAGGTGAAGCGCGCATTGGTGGCGTTGGGATCGACGGGCGCGATGAAATCCGCGAATGCCGCGACGAGATACATGAAGACGATCACGACGAGGCTCGCGAGCGCGATCCTGTGCTTCTTGAACTTGAGCCAGAACAGGCGCCACTGGCCGGCGACGGCAATGTCCTTGCCGGAGAGGTTGAACGACGGGCCGGTTTCCGGCGGGAGGCTGGTGATATCTGTCATTGGAAACGGATCCGCGGGTCGGTGAGAGCGAGCAGGATGTCCGAAATCAGCGTGCCGATGATGGTGAGCACCGAGATCAGCAGGATGAGTGAGCCGGCGAGATACATGTCCTGGGCGAGCAACGCCCGGAGCAGCAGCGGCCCGGTGGTCGGCAGGCTCATGACGACCGAGACGATGATCTCGCCCGAAATCACTGCCGGCAGGATCCAGCCGAGCGTCGAGATCAGCGGGTTGAGCGCAAGTCGCACCGGGTAGCGGATCAGCAGCTCCAGCTCGGACATGCCCTTCGCGCGCGCCGTGGTGACATAGGGTTTGGACAGTTCGTCGAGCAGGTTGGCGCGCATGATGCGCACCAAGGCTGCTAATGAACCGAGGCCGATGACCACGACCGGCAGCCAGACGTGCCTGGCGAAATCGACGAGCTTTCCAAAGCTCCAGCCGGCATCCACATAGTCAGGCGAAAAGAGACCGCCGACGCTTTGGCCGAACCAGGCGGACATGACGTACATGGCCGACAGCGCCATCAGGAAGTCCGGCACCGCGAGGAAGAAGAAGGCAAGGAAGGTCGCCGTGTAGTCGGAGATCGAATATTGCCGCACCGCCGACAGGATGCCGATCGGGATGGCGATCGCCCAGACGAAGCAGAGCGTCAGCAGCGACAGCAGCAGCGAGAAGCCGAGGCGGTTCCAGATCAGTTCCGTCACCGGCTTGCCGAGTTCGAACGAGATGCCGAAATCGCCGGCGGTCAGGATGCCCCAGATCCATTTGTAATATTGGAAATAGATCGGCTGATCGAGGCCGTAGCGCTCGCGCATCGCCGCGACCGTGCCGGCTTCCACCGCGCCGCCCTGGCTTGCCCAGTCGGCCATCAGCGTCGTCAGATAGTCGCCCGGCGGCAGCTGGATGATGATGAAGGCGATGATGGAGACGGCAAACAGTGTCGGGATCGCGAACACCAGCCGCTTGAGAATGTAACGGAGCATGGAACTGACCGTTCGATTTGGATCGAAGGGATGCCGGCGGCAGCGTTCAAGCCGCCACCGGCCTCGGGAGGAGCCTGATGGCCCTTACTTGGTCGGCCCTATTTTGCCGGCTTGTCGAAATACCACTGGGTCAGCGTCGGCGCCGGGTGCCAGAGGTTGCCGGTGATCGGAATGCCGTTGACGACATTCTTCAAGTTCTTCGACGTCATCATGTATTTCGGCATGGGGCGCGAGATACCGATGTTGAGGAAGTTGTCGGCAGACTGATTGAGGAAGTCCTTCATCTTCTGGCGACGGTCGTCGTCGGTCACGGCAGCATTGACCTTGTCGTAGGCGGCCATCAGCGCCTTGATGTTTTCCGGCGGTTCCTCGCCCGTCGCGTGGTTCGAATACCATTCGCTCCACTTCATCGCGAAGAAGATGTCGGCCTTCTGGAAGGGCATGTAGCAGCGCGGATCGGTATAGACTTCCGAAAGCCCGCCGACGCAGTTCCAGATATAGGCGTCCTGCTCATTGGCCGCCCACATGGTGTTGAGGCGGGCGCGGTCCGTGGTGCGCAGCTGGATGTCGATGCCGACCTCCTTGGCGTATTTCTGCACCATCTGCATCACGTCGGGATAAGACAGGCCGAAGACGTCGGCGACCATGAAGTTGATGGTGAAGCGCTTGCCGGTCTCGTCGAGCCGGAAGCCCTCGGCATCCTTCTTCGGCATGATCTTGTCGAGGCTCGCCACTGATGCCTTGGGATCGAACTCGGTATACTGCTTCGCCTCGCGCTCGTTGAAAAGCTCGTGCTCGGGCTGGACGGCAACCTGCGCCGGAGCCCCCTGCCCGACATAAACGAGATCGATGATCTCCTGCCTGTTGATGGCGCGGCTGAGAGCGATACGGAAATCCTTGTTCTGGAAGATCTTGCGCTTCACCGGATCGGTGGAGTTCAGGTTCAGGAGGATGACCGCGTCGTTGGCCGGCAGGTCCTTGACGTCGACGAACTTGTAATTGCCCGTCTGCTGACCGTCGAAGAGTACCGACTTGAAGGTCGAATTGTTGATGTGGCGGAAGGCGAAATCGAACTCGCCCGAGGTCATCTTCAGCGCCATCAGCTGCGGGTCGTCGAGCTTCGCCCAGGTGATGCCGTCGATATAGGGCAGCTGGTTTCCGGCCGTATCGACTTTCCAGTAATAGGGATTGCGGCTCGCGACGACGCGTTCGCTGTCGGCGTAGGGAACCGTCAGGATCCACGGGTTCAGCGTCGGCAGGGCGAGGTTCTGCCAGAACGGCGGCTGGAAGGTCAGCGAGACCTTGGAATTGAACAGCGCCACCCAGTCGCCGGCGGCCGGATTGGCCTTCAGCAAAGCCGGAATACCGTCCTTGTTGTACTTCTCGTGGAACTGCTTGAGGTAGTGCTTGGGATAGATCACCGGCAGGTGACCCTGGCCGTAGGCGAGCTGCTGGATGAACAGGCCGTAGGGCGACTCGAACTTGAACTCGACGGTGAGGTCGTCGATCTTGGTCACCTTGACCGGCTTGCCGGCGACTGTGAAGGTGGGGTTCTTGGCGGGCGACAGCGCGTTGTTCATGAACACGTCTTCGTACCAGAACATGATGTCGTCGGCGTTGAACGGCTGGCCGTCGCTCCATTTCAGGCCCTTGCGGAGCTTGAACGTGTAAGTCGTCGCATCTTCCGAAGCCTTGAACTCCTCGGCGAGCGACGGCATCACCTTCTGCCACTTCGGGTCCCAGCGGACGAGCAGTTCGTTGGCGATCGTGCGGGTCAGATTGTACTGGTCGCCATTGGCCAGAATCGTGGTGCGCAGCGTGCCGCCATACTTGCCGACGCCGTCGATCATGGTTTCCACGTAAGGATGTTCCGGAAGACGCTCGGCGACCGCGGGCAGCTTGCCGGCCTTCACCTGTTCGTCGAGCATCGGCGCCTGCTTGTAATCCGCCGCCCAGGCCGGGAGCGTCGCTCCCCAGAGCACGGTCGTCAGCAACCCCGTCGACACGACGAGGCCACGCAGCTTCTGCTGGTAACCCATATTCTCTCCTCCTCTTAACCGGCTGTCTCCGCCGGATTCCTCCCGAACGAGTGCCATCACGGCATTCGTGTTGGATGAAAACTTTCAGATCGTACATTCTTTGTCAATCTAGATGTACAAAATTAAATGTTTTGCTCTTGGAAGACGGCGGAAAGTGCATTAAAAGCAAGCCTATGAGCACGATTACCAGCATTAGACAGGCTGTCCCCGACCGCGACGATCTGGCGGAGGACGGCGGCTCCTCGATCTACGAGAGGCTGCGCGACGACATCATTCACGGGCGCGTCAAGGCGAACGAACGCCTGAAAGTGGCCGAGCTTGCGAGCCGCATGGGCACGTCCACCAATCCGGTGCGCGAGGCGCTGCAGCAGCTGCGCGGCGAAGGTTTCGTGATCATGACGCCGAACCGCGGCGCCCGCGTTCGTCCCATCGACGAGGAGTTCGTTCGCGACATCTGCGAGATCGAGGTCCTGATCGAGCCGGCGCTGACCCGCTGGTTCGTCGGCATCGTCACCAAGGCGGATATCGAGGAGCTGGAACGGCTTCAGGAGGAGATCGAGGCGCTGAACTTCGGCGACGAGATGAAGCACTCCAATCTCGACCTTCAGTTCCACCGGCTGATGTACGACCGCCACTACAACCGCCACGCGGTCGACCTGTGGGTGCGTCACCGCCACATTCTCTGGGCCATCAGCCGCGGTTTCCAGACCTCGCTCAGCCGGCAGTCGAACGTCCTGGACGAGCACCGCGAGCTCATCGCCTGCATCAAGGCGCAGGACGCCGACGGCGCCTCACGGGCGATCGCCCGCCATGTCGAAGGGTCCGGCCGGCATATCATCGAACGGATGCGACTCGAGAAGCGGAACGCCTGACGGGCGTCTGATCCGATCGGGATTGCAATTGGCGACCCGTCCGATAATCGGGCGGGGCGAAAAGCGCCGTTCACACCCTCGGCATGCCTTCGGGCCGAAGCGCCTTCTTCAGCGCCGCGATGCGGAAGATGGCGTTCGGGGCGCCGTAGCCGCGATAGCCGCGCCGTTCGACGATCTCGAAGAAGAAACCTTCGCCATAGGTCATGCTGTAGAGCTGGAAATATTCGCCGTGTTCGTCGCGATCATAGAGAATGTTCTCTTCCTTCAGCCGCTCCGAAAGTTCCGCGTCGAGGCCGAAACGGGCTTCGACGTCGCCATAGTAGTTCGGCGAGATGGCAAGCGGCCTGAACCCGTTCTTGCGAAGTGCCGCGGCGGTCGCAAAGATGTCGTCGGTGTGGAAGGCGAGATGCTGGACGCCGGACCCGAACTTTTCGGCGATGAAATGCCCCGCCAGCGTGCGGCGGTTCTCGGCGCCGTTCAGCGTGATCCGCAACGTGCCGGAGGCGTTTTCGACCACCTGGCTGCGCACCACGCCGGAGGGGTCGATGATATCGACCATCGGCGTCTTCTGCGTCTCGAAGATCGAGGTGTAGAAGAGCAGCCAGGTCAGCATTTCCTCGTAGGCGACCGTCTGGGCGATATGGTCGACATGTAGAAGATGCGCCGGCGTCACTTTGGCTTCGCCCTCTTCGCTCACGGGCAGGAAGTCGATCTCGGAAAAACGGCCGAGATTGCTCTTGTCGTCGATCAGGTAGACGAGCCCGCCGCCGACGCCACGGATCGCCGGTATCTCCACTTCGCCCGCGGCCACCTGCTGCCGGAACGGCTCAGCCCCGAGCGCCACCGCCCGTTCGAACGCCTGCCCCGCGTCCTCGACGACCAGAGCCATGGCATAGGCAGAGGTGCCGTGGACGGCAAACGAGGCGTTGGTAAACCCCTTCTCGTCGGTGTTGACGAGGAGACGGATATCGCCCTGGCTGTAGAGACTGACCTTCTTCGTCCTGTGCACCGCCGTCTTGCGGAAACCGAGCGTTCGCAGGATCGCAGCAAGATCGGCCGCGTCCTTCTCGTCGGAGGAGAACTCCACGAAACCGACCCCTTTGACCGCCGCGCGGTCCGGCATGTCGCGGACCGTCAGGCCCGATGCATTCGGGCTGCGGCGCACCTGGTCGCCGAGATAGATGAGCGAGCGATAGCCGTCATCGGCAATCGCCCGGCTTGATCCGCCGCGGAACTGGTCGTTGAAAATCTCCAGCGAGAAATAACCGTCGTAACCGGTCTCGGCGATTGCGGTGGTAAACGCCGTCACCGGCAGATCGCCCTCGCCCGGCATGTTGCGGAAATGCCGTGACCAGTAGAGCAGGTCCATGTCGATCAGCGGCGCATCGGCGAGCTGGACGATGAAGATCTTGTCCTTGGGGATGGAGCGGATCGAATTGATGTCGATCTTCTTCGACAGCGTGTGAAAGCTGTCGAGGATGAGGCCGATATTCGGATGGTCGGCACGCCGCACGATCTCCCAGGCATCGCGGTGGTCGTTGATATGCCGGCCCCAGGCGAGCGCCTCATAGCCTACTCTCAACCCGCGTTTGGCAGCCCGTTCCCCGAGCTCGTGGAAATCGGCCGCCGCCCGGTCGATGCCGCCAAGCGAGACCGGCGAGACGTTGGAGCAAACGAGAACGAGGTCGGTGCCGAGTTCCTGCATGACGTCGAACTTGCGTTCGGCGCGATCGAAGGTGCGCAGGCGCAGCGGTTCCGGCATGCCCTCGAAATCGCGGAACGGCTGGAACAGGGTGATCTCCAGCCCGTGATCGCGCACCATCCTGCCGACATCCGAAGGGCTGCCATCGAAGGCGAGAAAATCGTTCTCGAAGATCTCCACCCCATCGAAACCGGCCCTGGCAATCGCCTCAAGCTTCTCGGGCAGTTCCCCGCTGATCGAAACCGTGGCTATCGACGTCTTCATGCGCTCCCTCCCTTATCCTCGGGATGTGACCGAGGAGACTCCTCAGATACGCCGACGAGCGACCTCCCGCTTCGAGCCGGCATCAGGCAGCGTCATTTTGTACTAAATAGTTCGTAACATCAAATGGGAAGTTTGTATTCCTGCCGATAACCGATCTCGGGGAGCGCATTGAACGCCCCGAGGCGGCGGATCTAGGACCCTGGGACCGCGTTCAGGGCTTCAATCTTGCGATCCAGGCGAGAACAGCTTCCCCGATTGTCGCCAGATGGTCGGCGGCGGAAAATCCGGAAATCGTCTTGCGCGGTTTCAGATCGTGGTCGCCGTCCTCCAGCCAGAGGATTTCGATGACCTGAGAGAGTGCGTAGCCGCTGACCTCTTCACGCGTGCCGAATTCATCGCGGGTTCCCTGGCAGATCAGCGCAGGGGCCTTGAGACCTTTCAGATGTTGGGTGCGGAGCTGCTCCGGCTTTCCCGGAGGATGGAACGGATAACCGAGGCACAGCAGACCGGCGATCCCGCCTTCCTCGTAAAGCTCGTCGGCAATCATGCTCGCGACCCGTCCGCCCATCGACTTGCCGCCGATGATCAGCGGTCCCTTCGCACCGAGTTCGGCGATCGCAGCCTTGTATTCGGGATTGAGCGTTTCGGCCCGCGGCGGCGGTTTGCGATCACCGGAGGTGCGGCGCGCCGCCATATAGCCGAATTCGAAACGCGCCACGCGAAAACCCCTGGCCGACAGGGCTTTCGCCGCAGCCGTCATCGATGCGGAATCCATCGGCGCGCCAGCGCCATGCGCCAGCAGGATCGTGACGCGTGCGTCTTCCGGTCCCTCGATCAGAAATCGCCCTGACATCTTGCTCCCTCAATTCCGGTTCACTTTTTACATGCGCCCGTCGGACCATACCGTTGGCGCACGTCCTTTGTATGGGCGAGCCATGGCCGCCCGCAATTTGGCGACTATATCAACGGGAGCAAGGCCAAGTCTCCTGCCAACCATTACAGATGGAGGAATGTCATGGATATGCAGAGCCTCACACCAGCAGTCGAACTTGCGAGAAAGAACGGTGTGCACTTCCCGAACGAAAGCGCCGCCTACAGGGAGGCGCGGAACGCGCTTCTCGCCGAGGAAATCGAACTTCGCCGCCATATTGAGCGGGTTGCCGAGCAGAGACGCCATCTGCCGCCGGGCGGACATGTGCCGAAGAACTATACGTTCGAGGGCGTGAACGGCAAAATCTCATTCGAAGAGCTGTTCGCGGACAAGGAAACGCTCGTCATCTACAGCTATATGTTCGGCCCGGAGCGCGAGCGGCCCTGTCCGATGTGCACGTCGCTGCTCTCCTCCTGGGACGGCGAGGTTCCCGACATCCAGCAGCGCGTCGCGTTCGCGGTCGTGGCACGCTCACCGCTGCAGCGCCTCACCGATTTCGGACGCGAGCGGGGCTGGCACCATCTGCCGCTCTATTCCGACACGAGTGGCGAGTTCAGCCGGGATTACCACGCGCTCGGCAAGGATGGCAGCGATGACGCCGCCTTCAACGTCTTCACCCGCCGGGATGGAACGATGCGGCATTTCTGGAGCGGCGAGATGGGCGGCGCCACCGCCGACCCCGGCCAGGATCCGCGCGGCGCGCCCGATCTGATGCCGATCTGGACGATCCTCGATTCGACCCCGGAAGGCCGGGCACCGCATTGGTATCCCAAGCTGTCCTACTAGGACTTAAGTCCTGCGCGCCCATTGCGGTGGAACGAAAAATGATGTCGCCACGTTCTCCGGCCACTTCAACCGAAAGGAAGTGACCATGAAAAAGCTCATCATTCTCTCCGCGGCAGTCGGCCTCCTCGCGACCGGCGCAATCGCCCAGCAGAGCACGGTCAACGGCGCCGTGGGCGGTGCTGTTACTGGTGCAATCGTTGGTGGTCCGGTCGGCGCTGCCGTGGGTGGCGTGGTCGGTGCAGTCGCCGGTACGGCGATCGATCCGCCGCCGGAACGTGTCGTCACCTATGTGCGCCAGCAGCCGGTCCAGCAGTCCGTCGTGGTGCGGGAGCGCGTCGTGGTCGGCCAGCCGATCTCGCAGCAGGTGGTCCTCACCCCTATTCCGGAATCGCCGACCTATGCCTATGCGATCGTCAACCAGCAGCGCGTCATCGTCGATCCACGCACCCATACTGTGGTGCAGGTCGTCGAATGATCCCTCCACATCGCTGATCGAAAGCCGTCGTACCGAGAGGTGCGGCGGCTTGTTTTTGAGGATCGGCCGCCCGATAGGATTTTTTTAGATCTCGTGGAACCAAAGGCTGACTGCGTCGTTTTCTAAGGTTGGTATCCAGGGAGGACACTAAAGATGCCGCAAGCAAGTTGGCAAAAACCGGTGCGCGTCGCCTTCGGGCAGCTCGGTACTGAGGTCATCAACGGACCGTTCGAGGCGCTTGCCTTGTTGACGGACCGGTGGCCGGACATGCGCGGGCCGCACTTTGTCAAGGCGCGTAGCGTCTGCCGGGCAGCGCTCGACGGACGCAGGTCGCCGGAAGAAGCGCGTCAGCAATTCGAAGAAGCGGTCAGCGAAGCGCAATTGCATCTGAACTGAACGAATGGGCCGGTCATCGCCGGCCGCCATGGTTCAGAGACCGATGATATCGCCCAAAAGCCGGAGGGTGGAGCCGGAAAGGGCGATCGGCGCGAACAGCACGCAGAAACACAGACACGGCTCGCGCTTGCCAGCGATGGGCCGATGGTCCAGCATTTCGTCTGCGACCGAGACATCACCCTCGCCGAAATTGCCACGATGGTCGTGAAATTCGCCCCCGAGCACCAATGTCAGTTCAAGCCCATGATGGCTGTGCTGGGGGAGCGCCCTTCCTGGCCGCACCCATAAAAGGCTCGTCTCGACGTCCTCCGACTTTTCGATGACGTGATGACGCAACCCCGGCAGTTTCATCTTCCATCCTATGTCGGCAAGGTCCGTACCCACATAAGCCCGGAGCGACGCGGGGAACCTCGATTTTTCGAAGATCCTGGCCCGGGGCTCCGGCGGCGGCGCGGAGGCGAAGATTTCGGCCAACAGTCGCTCGCGGTCAGACAATGGCACAGGTGGGATCGCCTGTAGGGCATCACCGGCATACCGCTCTAGGACGCCGACCAGTTTCTCGGCCGAGGGCTGCATTTCCAGATGCGAACCGACGAGAACGTGAGCCGGCTCAGGAAGAGAGCCGGACACGTAATGCGCGATCAGAAGATCCAGCCGTTCGAGGTTCTGCAGCATGTCCAAATGCCAGTTTCACGCAAGAAATCCGGTCAACGCGCGGTCAATTCATCGCACAGCACGGATCCGTATCTGCTTCAATTGTACGTCTATACGTCTGGAGAGAAATTTGGATTACTACTTCCAATATAATGGGGCCGTTTTTTTTAACGGCTTGTCGATACATTAGAGGACCTCGCTCCGAGCCCTCTTTCAGCCCACCATCGCAATCGGAAATCCGGCCATCAAAAGATGGATTTTACCGGGGTCAACACTTTCCCGAAACAGAATTTCTTGCCCTCCGGTCCTTGTCCGTCGAAAAGACCCTGTTTACATGTGCGATGAACAAGAAGGCACCACCCCGATGACCTCCCATCCCTCCGTCCTCGACGTGATCGGCAACACGCCCCTCATCCGGCTGAACGGCGCTTCCGAAGCGACCGGCTGCGAAATTCTGGGCAAGGCGGAGTTCCTGAACCCCGGCCAGTCGGTCAAGGACCGCGCCGCGCTCTACATCATCCGGGACGCCGAGAAGAAGGGCCTCCTGCGCCCCGGCGGCGTGATCGTCGAGGGCACGGCTGGCAATACCGGCATCGGGCTCACCCTGGTCGCCAAGGCGCTCGGCTACCGCACCGTCATCGTCATCCCGGAAACCCAGAGCCAGGAAAAGAAGGATGCGCTGAAGCTGCTCGGCGCGGAACTGGTTGAGGTTCCCGCGGTCCCTTACAAGAACCCGAACAACTACGTTAAAATCTCGGGCCGCCTTGCCGAGGAACTCGCAAAGACCGAGCCTGCGGGCGCCATCTGGGCGAACCAGTTCGACAACATCGCCAACCGCAAAGCGCATATCCAGACCACGGCGCCCGAGATCTTCGAGCAGACCGGCGGCAAGGTCGACGGCTTCATCTGCGCGGTCGGCTCGGGCGGCACGCTTGCGGGCGTCGCTATGGGGCTGAAGGCCAAAAATCCGGATATCAAGATCGGCATCGCCGACCCGGAAGGCGCTGCCCTCTATGAATTCTACGCCCATGGCGAGTTCAAGTCGGAAGGCAATTCGATCACCGAGGGCATCGGCCAGGGCCGCATCACCGCCAATCTCGAAGGTTTTACGCCGGACTTCGCCTACCGCATCCCGGATGCGGAAGCGCTGCCCTACATCTTCGATCTCGTCGAGCACGAGGGCCTCTGCCTCGGCGGCTCGACCGGTATCAATATCGCCGGCGCCGTCCGGCTCGCCAGGGATCTCGGTCCCGGCCACACGATCGTGACGGTGCTCTGCGACTACGGCAACCGCTACCAGTCCAAGCTTTTCAACCCGGACTTCCTGAAGTCGAAGGGCTTGCCGGTGCCGGCCTGGCTGACGCACAAGCGGCAAATCGACATTCCATTCCAGACGGTCTGATACAGTTTAAAGAACAGAGTGATTTATGCCCGTTGAAGCCCTCTACCGCGACGACTTCTATCTATCGACAGCAGAAGCGGTGGTGACGGCCATCCACGAGGACGGCGGCATCGAACTGGATCGCACCTGTTTCTATGCGGCATCCGGCGGCCAGCCGGGCGATACCGGTTTTCTCGAGCGAGCCGACGGCACCAGGATCCAGCTCGGCCAGACGAGGCACGGCGGCGGCAAGGATATCGTCATCCACGTGCCGCTCGAAGGCGAGGCGCAGCCGCTGGTCGGCGAAAACCTGGTGATGCATATCGACTGGCAGCGCCGCTACAGGCTGATGCGCATGCACACCGCCTGCCATCTTCTCTCCGTCGTCTGCCAGTATCCGATCACCGGCGCCGCTGTCGGCGAAGACGAATCGCGCGTCGATTTCGACATGGCCGACACGATCGACAGGCAAGAAGTCACCGCGAAACTCATGGAGCTCGTCGGCCAGAACCACCCCGTCTACGTGCAGTGGATCACCGACGAGGAGCTTGCCGCCAATCCGGGCATCGTCAAGTCGAAGAATGTCCGCCCGCCGATGGGGCTCGGCCGCGTCAGCCTCGTCTGCATAGGCGAAAATTCCAGCGTTGACAGCCAGCCCTGCGGTGGAACACATGTCTCCGAAACGCAGGAGGTCGGGGCGATTCATATCGCCAAGATCGAGAAGAAGGGCAAGGAAAACCGCCGTTTCCGCATCCGGTTCGGCGAGCCCGGCGCAGAGGCCTGATATCGGGTCCAAAGGAGATTTGACATGAGTGAAACCAGCCGTTTCGTCGTTTCGTCCGAGTGGCTTCACAATGAGCTCGGCAGTCCCGACCTCAAGATCCTCGACGCGTCCTTCTACCTGCCGGCACAGAACCGCAATGCGGACGCCGAATACGCGGCCGGCCACATTCCCGGCGCCATCCGTTTCGACCATGACAAGGTCGCCGACCACTCGACCGGCCTGCCGCATATGGTGCCGGCGCCCGACGTGTTTGCCGAGGCCGTCGGCCGGATGGGCATCTGCGAGAACGACCGGATCGTCATCTATGACGGCCCCGGCATCTTCTCCTCGCCGCGCGGCTGGTGGCTGTTCCGGATCATGGGTGCAAGCCAGGTCTTCGTACTCGACGGCGGCATCGACGGCTGGAAGGCCGAAGGCCGGCCGCTCGACACGACCGTGCCCTCGCCCGAACCCGTCACCTTTACCCCGAATTTCCGGGTCGACAAGGTGATCGATTTCCAGACCATGCTGTCGATCGTCAGCGACGGCACGCGCCAGATCGCCGATGCGCGGCCGGCCGGCCGTTTCGCCGGTACGGATCCCGAGCCTCGCGCCGGCATGCGCTCCGGCCACATACCGGGCGCGGCCAGCCTTCCGTCCGGCACGTTCTCGGTCAACGGCAAGCTGCGTCCGCTGGCCGAGCTGCAAAAGGCGATCGAGGATGCCGGCATCGACTTCGGCAAGCCGGTGGTGACGAGCTGCGGCTCGGGCATCACTGCCGCGATCATCACGCTGGCGCTCGAATCCCTCGGCCATGAGGACAATGCGCTTTACGACGGCTCCTGGACCGAATGGGGCAGCCGCCAGGACACGCCTATCGTTACCGGCCCGCCCTCGCCGAAAGCGGCGTGAGCGCCATGGCGAAGAAGCCCGCTCCGCTCAATGCCCATGTCACCAGCCTGGAAATGACCGCACCGCCGAAAACGAGCCTGGCAGTGCCGGTGAATATCCAGACGGCGATCATCCGCGCACCCGAAATCCCGCTTCACTATTACCGCTATCTCTACCGGCAGGTGGGAAAACGCTGGCACTGGTACAAGCGGCTGCGCATGAGTGACGAGGAACTTGCGGCGGCCATCCACAATCCACGTACCTCCGTAACGGTGCTTTACGTCAACGGCGCACCGGCTGGCTTTTTCGAACTGTTCAAGGAAAGCGACGACGTCATCGAGCTCTCCTATTTCGGGCTGTTCGAGCGGGCGATCGGGCTTGGTATCGGCAAGTGGTTCCTGCTCCAGGCGCTTTACTCCGCTTGGCAGGACAATCCGCAGAAGGTGACCGTCACCACCAATACGCTCGACCATCCGCGCGCCCTGCAGCTCTATCAGATGATGGGCTTCTCGCCGGTTTCGACCTATGAGGCGCTGGTTGCGCCGATGACGGATGCCGAGCTCCTGAAGGCGCTCGACGGCTGATGTCGAAATTTTCACCCAAGGCGATCCTGATCGCTTTGGTGGTGATGATGCTCGTCGTCGTCCTGCTATTTGTCTCCTGGTGGGTTATCAGGATCGCGCTCTACACTCCGCAAACCGTCAGCATCGATCGGATCGACGTGCTGTGCTCAAAGCGGCCTCCTCGGCGGGGGCACGCGTTCCAACCAACGCGCAAGTGGAGCTCGGATTGCGGCGCGTTGCGGCGGCAGTTCGGGTCGCATGTATCCGAACACACGTTCATTTCCTTCACCTACGTCTCTCCCGCCGACAACAAGAGCTATCGCGGAACGCTCCAGCGGAGCCGGAACGACCGAAACCAGTCCGCGGGGACAGGCGATCGGATCGAGATCGAAGCCTCACGGCTGATGCCCGAAACCTTCACCGACTGGTCGAGCCCCAGCATCGCCCCCGAAAACGTCATACGCCCGCCGACAGCGGGCAAATGATACAGGTCCGCCAGCGCGGCACATTTCATATTCTTGAGGCCCCGCAAGTATCGGGTGGCGGGGAGTAGCCGGTGGAGTCATCTCTTGTGCAACACGAACAGGAGAACGCCATGACCATCGCCTTCATCGCCATGCCCGCCGCCGATGCCGAGCACCTCTGGAACGGCGGCACCGACGCCTACGGCCGCCAGCCCGAAACGATGACCTCCGACGGCCCCGGTTATCCCTGCCGCCATTGCCTCAAGAACATCGATGCCGGCGAGGAACTGCTGGTTCTCGCCTACCGGCCCTTCCCCGAACTGCAACCCTATGCGGAAACCGGCCCGATCTTCCTGCACAAGCAGCCCTGCCGACGTTATGCGGCGGAAGAGGTTCTGCCGCCCATGCTGTCGAGCACCGACTATATCGTCCGCGGCTACGGCCAAGACGACCGGATCGTCTATGGCAGCGGCGCGGTGACGCCGACGGAGAGGATCGCCTCGCGCGCCGAGGAACTGCTGGCCCGCGCCGACATCGCCTATGTGCATGTCCGCTCGGCCCGCAACAATTGCTACCAGTGCCGGATCGACAAGGTCGAGGTGCCAGCGTTCGCAGGCGCGGCTCTGGCGATCTGAAAGCGAAGGCGCGCCGTTCTACCGAAGCGGCGCGCCATCATCTTCGTTCTCAAGCCTGCTTAAGCTTCAGTTCTGGGTATTGTCGCCCTGCTCGTCGTCGCGTTCGAGGTTTTCGGCGAAATCGAGCAGCAGCCTGACGATCTCGCCGCCCTTCTTTTCGTCACCCTCGAGCTTGCGGGCGATCACCTCCCGAAGGTTGAGCATGGCCGCATCGACGCTGCGCGGCAGTGACGGGCCGGTGTCGCGGCCGCGCTCGTGGCGGTCCTGCCGCTGCTTGATGCGCTCGGCGAGTTGCGACAGCCGGTCGAGGATCATCGCGGCAAAGCTGCGGTTTTCGTCGAGATACTTGCGGCCTTCGTCGGTGATTGCATAACGCTTCTTGTTGCCGTCCGCCTCGGCGACGACGTAGCCGGCCTCTTCGAGATAGGTCAGCGTCGGGTAGATGACGCCGGGGCTCGGCGCGTAGAAGCCGTAGGTGAGATCCTCGATATGCTTGATGATCTCGTATCCATGGCGCGGCTCCTTCTCGATCAGCGCCAATACGACGAGGCGCAGGTCGCCCTGCATCAGGAACCGGCCGATACGGCCATCGCCCTCATCGCCGAAACCGCGGCCGCCGCCGGGACCGCCCCGGCCGCCGCGTCCAAATCCTCCGCCAAGCGGGCCGCCGCGCGCAGCGAACACTTCCTCGAAACCCTTGCGGCCGCCGCGTTCGCCGCAACCATTGCGTCCATCGAACCTGTGTTTAAACATTTTTATCTCCTTAGACTGTCTTTCGATATATCTAAAGATAGCGACTCCCAGGCTTTCGTCAATCACTTAGATATATCTAAATCATATCTGATTGATTTTGAACACAGAAAAACGCCGGACGTATAACGCCCGGCGTCTCTCCAGCCCCTAACTGATGGCTAAGCCGCCCCGGTTACGCGACGCTGAGCAGGCTTTCCGGCGCGAAGGCCTCGTAGCCTAGCGCTTCTGCGACCGGCTTGTTGGTCACCCGGCCTCTGTGGACATTGAGGCCGTTGCGAAGATGCCTGTCTTCGGCGATCGCCCGCAGCCCACGGTCGGCCAGCGCCAGCCCGTGCTGCAGCGTCGCATTGTTCAGCGCATGCGCCGACGTCACCGGCACGGCGCCCGGCATGTTGGCCACGCAATAATGCACGATGCCGTCGACCTCATAGGTCGGTTCAGAATGGGTCGTTGCATGCGAGGTCTCGAAGCAGCCGCCCTGATCGATCGCGACGTCGACCATGACCGCGCCCTGTTTCATGCCCGACAGCATTTCGCGGCTGACCAGTTTGGGAGCCGCGGCGCCGGGGATCAACACGGCGCCGATGATGAGATCGGCACTGAAGACTTCCTCTTCCACCGCGTCGATCGTCGAATAGCGGGTATGGACGCGGCCATTGAAAATGTCGTCGAGCTGGCGAAGACGTGGCAGCGACCGATCGATGATCGACACGTCGGCGCCGAGGCCGGCGGCCATCCGGGCCGCATGCAGGCCGACGACGCCGCCACCGATGACGGCGACCTTGGCCGGCAGCACGCCCGGCACGCCGCCGAGCAGGATACCCCGGCCACCATTCGCCTTCTGAAGCGCGGTTGCGCCCGCCTGGATCGCCAGGCGACCGGCGACTTCCGACATCGGAGCCAGCAGCGGCAACCCGCCGCGCTCGTCGGTCACGGTTTCATAAGCGATGGCGGTGACGCCGGAGGCGAGCAGACCCTTGGTCTGTTCCGGATCGGGCGCGAGATGGAGATAGGTATAGAGGAGCTGGCCGTCGCGGAGCTGCACCCATTCGGAGGGCTGCGGTTCCTTGACCTTAACGACCATGTCGGATTTTTCGAAGATTTCCTTGGCCGAACCGACGATCCTGGCTCCGGCTGCCGCATAGGCGCCGTCATCTGCGCCGATGCCGGCGCCAGCCTTTGTTTCGATCAGCACTTCGTGGCCATGGGCCACATATTCACGTACCGCGCCGGGGGTAAGCCCTACGCGATATTCATGGTTTTTGATTTCCTTCGGGCATCCGACACGCATACAGCGTTCCTCTCAGGTTGTGGCTTTCGCCGGTTGATGTTCCCAACCCAAGCAAACCAGAGAATCGCGCGAATGTCCTTGCGAAGACGAATTGCGGAACATCGTATTTTCGCAGATAATTGCGTGAACCGAGAATATTTCGAAGGATCTACCAATGAGCGCCATGGATGCCATTGATCTTGCGATCTTGCGGGCCCTACAGCAGGAAGGCCGGATCTCCAATGCGGAGCTTGCCGAGCGGGTCGGGCTGTCGCCATCGGCCTGTTCGCGGCGGCTCGACATCCTCGAGAAAAGCGGCACGATCAGCGGCTATCACGCCCGCCTTTCCAACAAGGCGCTCGACTACAAGATGATGGTGATCGTCCATATCTCGCTGTCCGGCCAGTTTGCCAAGACGCTTACCGAGTTCGAGGCGGCGGTGAAGCTCTGTCCCAATGTGCTGGTCTGTTACCTGATGTCCGGCGAATACGACTATATCCTGCGGGTCGCGGCCAAGGATCTCGAGGATTACGAGCGCATCCATCGCGACTGGCTGTCGGCGCTGCCGCATGTGGTGAAGATCAATTCGAGCTTCGCGCTGCGCGAAATCATCGACAAGCCGAATGTAGGGTTATGAAACGCCGATGAGGATGGCGCCGGCCGCGACCACTATGCAGGCAGCGATCCGCTTCGCGGACAGGGTCTCGCCGAGAAACAGCCAGCCGATCAGCACCGCGAACACGACGCTGGTTTCCCGCAGCGCCGAAACCGGCCCCGCCGGGGCCATCGAATAGGCGACCAGCACCGCGCCGTAGGAGACGAGCGACACCAGGCCTCCGCCGACCGCCTTGAGCGTTTCGCGCGATCGCAGATCGACCCGCAGGCGTCCACGCATTGCCATGAAGGCGACCAGGAGCAGGATGCCGGGCAATACGAACACCCAGGTGATATAGGCGCTGGTATTGCCGGACAGGCGAATGCCGACAGCGTCGACGGTCGAATAACCGGCAATCGAAACGCCGGTCGCCAGCGCGTAGAGCATCGAACCGGTAGAGGCTTTCCCTTTGCCAAGGGCAAGAAGCATGATGCCGAGCACCACGAAACAGATGCCGACCATGGAGAGCGGCAGCGGCAGTTCCCTCGCGAAGATCACCCCCGCCAGCGTCACCAGCAGCGGCGCGCTGCCGCGGATGATCGGATAGACCTGACCCAGTTCCCCATGCCGATAGGCGGCGACCAGCAACAGGCTGTAGATGAGCTGGAAGACCGCGGAGCCAACCAGATAGGGCCATGCTTCGGCAGCCGGCAGCGGCAGGATCAATGCCACCGGCAAGGCCGCAACCGTCATGGCCAGCGCCATGATTGTCATCGTCCAGAACCGGTCGGCGCCGGAGCGCAGGAATGCGTTCCAGCAGGCATGAAGCACGGCCGCGAAAAGAGCGAGCAGGACGACGGATGTGCTCATGTACGGCGGCTCGCGGCGATGATATCCGATGCCGCCTTGCGTGCGGCATCGATGGCTTTGCCGCCCTGCCCCATCTCGGCCATCAGGGTCGCTCCCTCCAGGAGCATCAGGATTGCCGTGGAGGTCGTTTCAGCTTCGGCACCGGACATCCATTTCGCCAGAATCTCCGCCATGCGGCGCCTCAGGCTTTCCTTCTGCCTGACGGCGGCTTCGAAGACAGGATGGCCGGGCGAGCCATATTCCGCAAGCGCATGGGCGAACAGGCAGCCGTTGAAATCCGCTCGGTCGAACCAGCGCCCGTACCACGCGATAATATCGTCGATCATTCCTTCCGGTTGCTTCGATGCGGCGGCCATGCGGTCGAGCTGCTCTTCGAAACGCCGGAACCGCTCATCGAGGACTTCGACGATCAAGCCCTCCTTGGATGGAAAATGGCGGTACATGGTCATCTTGGCCACTTGGGCCTCGGCGATGATCCGGTCGATGCCGGTCGCATGAAAGCCGTCCCGCGTGAACAGCCTGTAGGCCGTCTCGACAATATGCTGCCGCTTCGAGAAAGCTTGCGAGGTCTGCGCGGATGACAAGGAAAACACCATAGTGATGAGACAGATCTGTCTCATCACTAGCGGCATCGCATACAGCCGTCAAGTCACTGCGTTCAGAGGTTCGACGCCAGGAGAATTCGGGTCATCGATAGACTTTTACAGATCGACCTAAGCGGACTTCAATAGGTCTTCCTTATTGGTGGGAACAGAGGAAACAACGGGGACCATATTACATGACCACCACCAGTACCGGACGGATGAAGACCCGCAGCGCCGAGCGAAAGAAGACCCGCATTCTCGGCACGGTCAAATATTTCAACCAGGCGGTCCAGGGTCGCGTCACCGATCTCTCGGCGACCGGCATGGCGCTCGATCTCGGCGGACGCACCTTGCATGCCGCAGACGGCAGCCCGGTCCGGGTCGAAAGCGACGAGCTCGGCATCCTGGAAGGCACCGTCAAGTGGCGGCGCAGCGGCCGGCTCGGCGTGCAGTTCAGCATCAACAGCAATGCGCTGGCGCAGGTCTCGTCCTATTTCCGCTTCTTCCACAAGGACGTGCCGACGTCGCGATGAGGTCGGCCGGGCTTAATCTCGCCGGCCATCCCATTTTCAACACATTCGCGATTTCCCGAATCACAATGCACAAATGGAAACAATGTAAAGGCCGTAGAAGCGCGAAATATCAAGCCAAAATGGGTGTTTACCAGATATTTACTACTTGCCGTTGAATTCATAAATGATAAAGTCCTAATCTATCCGAAGCAAGCAAACTAAAAACCGCCCTCGTTAAGAGTAGCGGCTGTTCAAGCGTCCCCGTTTTTTTCGCCTGCATTGAGCTGACCGCCCCAGCGCACAGGCAAAGCCAAGGATGCTTAGATGGTTGCTGTTCCTTTTACCTTGCCCTCTCCGACATCGCGGGCGGCCCGCCTGCTCGTTACCCTGGTTACTTGGTTAGCATTGGCGCTCCTGGCACTGGGCGGCCTTCTGGCGGCGTCCGACCTTGGAAGCTTTGACAGCAACACGACGCTCAGCGACCACACGACAGCGCAACTTGCAGCCGAGCGGGTGTTGCCTCATCTGAAGGACGCGGAAGCCGGCCAAAGGCATTATCTGCTGACCGGCGACACCTCCTATCTGAAGCCTTATGAAGCCGCCCGCCGGCAGTTCGATCAGGACTTCGCCAATCTGCGGGCAGCTCCTTCGCCCTCCCCTTCGCGAATCGCACAGATAGCGCGCATCCGGCGACTGGCCGACGCCAGGCTCTCCGAACTTACCCGGACGATCGAACTGTATCAGTCAGGCGAGCGCGACGGGGCGCGTCAACTGGAGCTCGCCAACCGGGCCAAACGGACCATGGACACCATCGGCGCCGAAGTCGCCGATCTACAGGCCGATCTCCGGAACCAGTTTGTCCAGGCGCACGGGTCGATCCACTCGGCCTATACTTTGGGCGAGGCAATCCTCCTTGTGGCGCTTGCCGCGGCTTCGTTCGCAGCGACTGTCTGGGCAAAACGACGGATACAGCGCGATATCGATGCGAAGCTCTATCGGCTCGAAAGGTTCACGCAGGCGTTCGGGCAGACCCAGGGCACGTTGCGCAGCCTCGACGGCAGGATAGTGTTCTGGGGGATCGGCGCGGAACGCCTGTACGGCTATTCAGAAAAAGAGGCCCTGGGGAAAAACGCGCTCGACCTCCTGCAGACCCGCGGCCCGGTCTCTCTCGAGGAAATCAATGCGATCCTTGTCCGCGACGGCGAATGGCAGGGCGAACTCACGCGTCGCCACAAGGACGGTAGAGAGATCCATATCATCAGCAAGTGGTCGCTGAACCGCGGCGAAGCCGGGGAACCGGAAGTCGCGATCGAGGTGAGCAGCGACATCACCTCCATCAAGCTCGCTGAACGGGAACTCCACCAGACCAACGCCCTGCTGCGCGCCATTCTGGAGACTGCGCCGGGACTGATCTATGCCAAGGATCTGCAGGGCCGCATCATGCTGGCGAATGTCTCGACCCTGGATCTGATCGGCAGGCCGTGGTCCGAAGTCGAGGGCCGCACCGACCTGGAATTCCTGGACAACAAGGCCCAGGCTCAGCTGGTGATGGCCAATGACCGTCGGATCATGGATCAGGCGAAAACAGAAGAATTCGAAGAGATCATCAGCCACGAGGGCCGCCATCCGCGGGTCTGGTCGTCGACCAAGGCACCGTTGCGCGATGCCGACGGCAAAGTTATCGGCCTGGTCGGCGTCTCTGTCGAGATCACCGAGCGGAAACGGATCGAGGACCGGTTGCAGCTCATGGTCAACGAGTTGAACCACCGCGTCAAGAACACGCTTGCGACGGTCCAGGCCATCGCCTCCCAGACCCTGCGGGGCGGTGATCCGATCGTGCGCCAGACCTTGGAGCGGCGCCTCATGGCGCTGGCTGCCGCCCATGACGTGCTCACCCGCGAAAATTGGGAGGGGGCTGATATCGACGATGTGGTGACCGGTGCACTGGCGCCATTCGGCGACGGCGGTGACTATCGCTTCACGGTGTCCGGCCCATCGCTCCGGCTGCTGCCGCGGGCTGCACTCGCGCTGGCCATGGGCCTGCACGAACTAACGACCAACGCCTTGAAATACGGCGCGCTTTCGACCCTTGCGGGTCAGGTCGCGATAAACTGGCAGGTTGTCGAGGGTGCAAAACCCCTCCTGCGACTGACATGGACGGAGAGCGGCGGACCGCCGGTGATGGCGCCGTCGAAACGGGGGTTCGGCGTCAGGCTGATCGAACGCAGCCTGGCCCAGGATCTCGGCGGCAAGGCATCGGTGATCTTCGATCAGCCTGCGGGGATCGTCGGCACGATCGAAGCACCGCTGGCCGATGTCGTCGTCTCGGCGGAGGTGACGCCTCTCCTGCAAGTGGGTGCAAGGTGAACGATACCCATATCTTTGTCGGTATTCGCGTTCTCATCATCGAAGACGAAGCACTCGTGTCGATGATGCTCGAAGAATTTCTGGAGCAGATCGGATGCAGGATGATGGGAACGGCCTCGCGGCTCGACGAGGCGATCATCAAGGCCCGGTCGCTTTCCCTGGACATGGCCCTGCTCGATGTGAACCTCGCCGGCGAAGCCAGCTTTCCGGTCGCCGAGATCCTCACGGCGCGGGACATTCCCTTCATTTTCGTGACCGGATACGGGCCGCTCGGCCTGCCCGCCGACATGCGCCATGTCCCGATCCTTCCGAAACCTTTCCAGATGGCCCAACTTGTCGAATCCATGCGAATGGCGGCCTATTGATGCCTGGCACTTGCGCCTCTTCCGGACGGCATTCAGGGTAGAGCGGGCGATCGTCACGCGCATCTCCTCCATCGCTCAGAATCCGCTTGGAGTTACAATCCACGCGCGTCAATATGGCGCCGAATTGTCGCTCACCGGTCCGTTCGAAGGAGGCTGCCCATGTCATCGCTTAATGCTCTTCACCCGATCACCCGCCGCTCGCTGCTAGCAGGCGTCGCCGCCTCGTCGGCGCTGGTGATGCTGCATCCCTTTGCTGCCCGCGCGGCCGGCAACCAGGCGCATCTGCGCATCATGGAAACCACCGATATCCACGTCCACGTCTTCCCTTACGACTATTACGCCGACAAGCCGAACGACACGCTCGGCCTTGCCCGTACCGCCTCGATCATCGACGCGATCCGCGCCGAAGCCGGCAACTCCATGCTGATCGACAACGGCGACTTCCTGCAGGGCAACCCCATGGGCGACTACATGGCCTATGAGCGCGGCATGAAGGAGGGTGACAAGCATCCGGTCATCAAGGCGATGAACGTGCTCGGCTACGATGCCGGCACGCTCGGCAACCACGAATTCAACTACGGCCTCGATTTCCTGTTCAAGGTCCTGGCCGGCTCCGGCTTCCCTTACGTCTGCGCCAACCTCACCAAGGGCATGCTGGCATCCGATGCCAAGAAGGACGAGCTCTTCCTCAAGCCCTATGTGATCGTCGAAAAGCAGATCCGTGATGGTTCGGGCGCCACGAGCCCGGTCAAGGTCGGCTTCATCGGCTTCGTGCCGCCGCAGATCATGACCTGGGATGCGAAAAACCTCGAAGGCAAGGCGCAGACCCGCGACATCGTCGATGCCGCCAGGGCCTGGGTGCCGGTCATGAAGGAGGAAGGTGCGGATATCGTCATCGCGCTCTCCCATTCCGGCATCGATAGCGGCGGATTGAGCGACCGCATGGAAAACGCCTCGCTCTATCTTGCCGGCGTCGAGGGCATCGATGCGATCTTCACCGGTCACCAGCATCTGGTCTTCCCCGGCACCAAGGATTTCGACGGCGTCACCGGCGCCGACACGAAGAAGGGCAAGCTGATGGGCAAGCCCGCCGTCATGGGCGGCTTCTGGGGCTCGCATATGGGCCTGATCGACCTGCTGCTCGAAAAGGACGGCAAGACCTGGAAGATCGTCGATTCGACGTCCGAAGCCCGGCCGATCTACCACCGCGACGATGCCCGCAAGATCGTCGCCGACGTCAAGGACAAGCCGGAAATCATCGCCGCCGCCAAGGAAGAGCATGAGGCAACGCTTGCCTATGTCCGCCGCGCCGTCGGCAAGAGCTCGGCGCCGCTCTATTCCTATTTCGCGCTGGTTGCCGACGATCCGTCGGTGCAGATCGTCTCCAATGCCCAGACCTGGTACATGAAGGAGATGCTGAAGGAAGGCCAGTACAAGGACCTCCCCGTCCTCTCGGCTGCAGCCCCCTTCAAGGCCGGCGGCCGCGGCGGCGCTGAATATTTCACGGATGTGCCGGCGGGCGACATCGCCATCAAGAACGTCGCCGATCTCTACCTCTACCCCAACACCGTGCAGGCGGTGCTGATCACTGGCGCCCAGGTCAAGAACTGGCTGGAAATGTCGGCCGGCATGTTCAATCAGGTCGCGGCCGGCGCCAAGGATGCGCCGCTGCTCAACAACGATTTCCCGTCCTACAATTACGACGTCATCGACGGCGTCACCTACCAGATCGACCTGTCGCAGCCGACCCGTTTCGACAAGGACGGCAAGCTGATCAATGCCAACTCCAACCGGATCGTGAACCTGCAGTACAACGGCAAGCCGATCGATCCGGCGCAGAAATTCGTGGTGGCGACCAACAACTACCGCGCCGGCGGCGGCGGCAAATTCCCAGAGATCGCCGGCGACAAGGTGATCTTCGTGGCGCCCGACACCAACCGCGACGTGATCGTCCGCTACATCGTCGAACAGGGCACGATCAACCCGTCCGCCGATGCCAACTGGTCGTTCAAGCCTCTGCCCGGCACAAGCGCCATCTTCGAAACCGGCCCCAAGGCCCGCCAGTACGCGACCGCGGTCAAGGGTGCCAAGATCGAGGACGCCGGCGACGGTGAGAACGGTTTTGCCAAGTTCCGGCTGGTGCTGTAACGGCCAATATCATCCTGCGGCAATATCTGGACGGCAGCCTTGGCTGCCGTCTTTCTTTTCAACTGCATGAGGCAAGGCAATGCAAAAATTCTCCTTCCAGCAGGTCGACGTCTTCTCCAGCCAGCCGATGCGCGGTAACCCGCTTGCCGTGGTGATCGGCGCCGACGGACTGAGCGACGCGCAAATGCAGTCCTTCGCCAACTGGACCAATCTCAGCGAAACGACATTCCTGCTTGAGCCGACCGATCCGAAGGCCAGCTACCGGGTCAGGATTTTCACGCCGTCGCAGGAACTGCCTTTCGCCGGCCATCCGACGCTCGGCAGTGCGCATGTCTGGCTCTCGCAGCAACAGATGTCACCGACCGGCGATATCGTGCAGGAATGCGGCGCGGGCCTCGTCCGCATCCGCCGTGACGGCAATCGGCTTGCGTTTGCGGCGCCGCCGCTTACGCGCAACGGCCCGGTGGATCCGGCACTGGTGGAGCGGATCGCCAAGGCGCTCAACCTGCCCACCAACCTGATCGAGGATTCCAACTGGTGCGAGAACGGTCCGGACTGGATCGGCGTGCGCCTGCCCTCGCGCGCCGATGTGCTGGCGGTCAAGCCGGACTATTCCGCTCTCGCCGGCACCCGCGTCGGGCTCGTCGGGCGCTTCAATCCCGATCTCGATGACAAGGACGCGCAATTCGAGGTGCGCGCCTTTACCCGCAACGGCTACGAGGATCCGGTCACCGGCAGTCTTAATGCCGGCCTTGCCCAATGGCTGATCGGATCCGGTGTCGCGCCGGAAAGCTACGTTGCGGCCCAAGGCACCGTCCTTGGCCGCGCCGGCCGGGTTTATGTCGACAAAGTCGGCGACGATATCTGGATCGGTGGAGACGTGGTCACATGTATTCAGGGTGCGCTGGAACTCTGACCTGTCGGAGATGCCATCGGCAGGGAAAGTCCCGGCCGATGGCACACGATCGCGATTGAGACCGATCCGGTGGGCCGACTGACGGTTATGCCGCCTTTGCCCTGGCGAGACCAATCCGGGACAGCAGCAGCTTCAGCTCGGCCGGCGGTTTCTGCTCGATGCGCCGATACTCCCGGCCGTCGCGCGTGCGCTGCACGAGGCCGAAATCGAAGAGATCGCGGCGCAGCAGCGCGGCATCGCCGAAGACGTGCAACGTGTTCAGCAGCTCGCTGATCTGCCGCTCGGTGAACTCCCGGCCCGCCGGTATCTTCGACCAGAGGAACCAGAGGCAGATTTCCTGCTGCCCGCGCTTGGCCGGCCAGCGCACCAGCCTGCCCTCCTCGTCGAAATGGCGGGCGGTCTTCAGCACCCGCTCTTCGTCGGGTGCCGGTTCGTCGTCCAGCACCGGACGCCACCCAGCGATGACATCGGCGGTCTTGGCGGCCGCGCGAAAATGCTGGTAGTTGCGGAAACCGGCCGCCTTGGTAAGCAGATTGAGCATTTCCAGATGGCTCGGCTTGTGGTCGAGCGTGTCGATCTGGTGACGGACGGATTTGGCGAAAGCCGAAAGGTCGGCGATCTCCATGGGAAAGATGGATCTCGGCATGTCTTATCCTCAAACGCGCCATTCCCTAAAAATCAGGGTGTCGCTGGTCGCCGGCTTGTCGACTCGAGCACGGGATAAGTGCTGATCATCTTCGTCTGTGCAGGTTTAGCTTCCCTTTCGGGACGGCGACGCCTCGGTGAACTGCAGACCGTGGCGCCGTTATAGCAGAGGTCGAAACAGCGTCAACTCGCAGCCGGTGCGCTCCGGTCGTTCCGCCGTTTTGCAGGGAATGCATGCTCTTCGCGGGCAAGACATTTGCTGGTAAAATCGATCGAAATCGCCTGAGGAGGACGTCCATCGATGCTCGAAAAGGTAAAGACTGCAGAAAGCTACGGCGACGAACCCGGCCTGCGCTTCGTCCTTAACCTCGACGGCCACGGGGGCTGCAGGACGATGAACATGGCCGAGGCCTGCAGCTGGAAGCGGGGGGACGGTATCGTCTGGCTGCATTTCGAGCGCGACCATCCGGCGACGGCAGAATGGATAAACACCAAGGGCGGTTTCGATCCGCTGGTGGCGGAGGCGCTTCTTGCGGAGGATTCACGCCCGCGGGTCGAACCCGTGGGCGACGGGCTGCTGATCATCCTGCGCGGCGTCTGCGCCGCTCCGCCGGAGGAAGCAGAGAAAAACTCCAACGAGATCGACCTCGTGCCGCTGCATATCTGGGTGGACGAGCACCGACTGGTGACATTGCGAGACAGCGGCCATTATATCACCGCACTGCGCGATATCCGGCGGGCGCTCGACAACGGCAAGGGCCCCCGGCAGGCCGGGGAACTTCTGGCACTCGTCAGCGACAAGCTCGTCCGCGATCTGGAGCCCGTGCTCGACGACATGGACGAAGAGGTCGACGAACTCGACGAGCTGATTTTCAAGGGGGAAGCGAGTGAGGTCCGCCAAAGGCTCAAGCTGCTGCGCCGCCGCGCCGTGCAGCTACGCCGTTATCTCTCCCCGCAGCGCGACGCGCTCAACAGGATCGAGCACGACGACGCGCCTTGGCTCAAAGAACGGGACAAGCTGCGCTTTCGCGAGGTGATCGACAAACTGATGCGGTTCATCGAATATCTCGACGCGATCCGCGACCGGACCAGCATCCTTCACGACGACCTTTCCACGGTCATCGGCGAGCGGATCGCCCGCAATTCCAACAGGCTTGCCGCGCTGGCGGCCCTTCTCCTGCCGCCGAGCGTCGTCGCCGGTCTCTTCGGCATGAATGTCGGCGGCATTCCCGGCGTCAACGACACCTGGGCCTTCCTGATCATCGTTGCGCTCGTCGTGGTTATTTCCGCCGGAACGCTGTGGATCCTGAAGCGCATCGAGTGGCTTTGAATCCGCTTCGGTGTGCCCGGGCCAGCACCGCTTCGGCTATTCGGCCGCTTGAGGGATCGTTTCACGCGGTTCTAGCCCGAGCATCTGCTTGAAGTCATCATGGTTGGGGCAGGTCGATAGCCGGCGCTCCATGGCATCGACCAGCCACCGGCCCGCGGGGCCCAGCGGGTTTGCGGTCTTGCGCATGGCATAAAGCGGGTATTCGCTCTGCTCATAGGCTTCGAGATCGAGCGCCACGAGCGTTCCGTCCATGATGTCCTTTCCGGCGACCGAAGCCGGCAGGCCGCCCCAGCCAAGACCACCCTTGATCAACTGGTGCTTTGTGGCGATGTCGCTGACGCGCCATGTCTTGTAGGACAAGACATTGAAATCGCGCCCCTTCGTCAGGCCGGACGTATCCGTCACGACCATCTGGACCTCCTCGCGCACGTCCGCGAGCGTCAGAGGCCGACCCAACTTTGCAAGCGGATGTTCGGCAGCGGCGACCGGAATCATGAAGGAGTAGCCGATCTTCTCCATCACCAGCGAATCCTCCTGACGAAGGATCGATCCGCCTATGCCGATATCGGCCTTGCCGGAAATGACCATCTCCATGACCATGCCGAGTTCGCCGACATTGAGATTGAGCGCCACGCTCGGGAATCTCTCCCGGAACTCACGCAGTTCGGTCACAATAGCATCCGACGGCACCATCACGCTCAGCGCCAGCGACAGCTCCGCCTCCAGCCCCTGTTTGATGCTTTTCGCCCGGGCGCGCATCACCTGGAGGTCGGCGACGATCCGCCGCGCATCCGTCAGCATCGCCTTGCCCGCTTCGGTCAACTTCGGCTGGCGCGCGCCGCTGCGCTCGAAAAGCGCCACTTCGAGCTGGGTTTCGAGGTTGCCGATCGTATAGCTCACCACCGATTGCGCCCGGTTGAGCAAGCGCGAGGCGGCGGAGAAGCTTCCCGTTTCGGCAATCGCGAGAAACACCTGCAACTGGTCGAGGGTCGGATTGGCTTCCATGGTCTTCATCCAAATTTTCGATATATAGCTTCGAGATTATCTCAGTTTTATCGATGGGCGTCCACGCCTATCTAATCTCTCGAACACAGCGGATCCACCCGCTCTCCAATCCCTCTGCAGCGCCCAAGACTGCAGATAAGATCTCCAGACAAGGAAAAAAAGCATGTCTTCCATTCTTCTCGTTACTTCCAGCCCCCGCGGCGACGAATCGCTCTCCAGCAAGGTCGCCCATGACCTTGCCAACGAACTGAGCGCCCGCGACAACGGAACGTCGGTTGTCCATCGCGACCTCGGCGCCAACCCGATCCCGCATTTGGACAGCGTCACGACCTCCGCCATCCGCAAGCCTGCGGCCGACCGTACCCCGGCAGAAGCCGCCGCCGCCGACTATTCCGACAAGCTGGTCGCCGAACTGCTGGCGGCCGAAACCGTGGTCATCGCCACCGGCCTCATCAACTTCAACATCTATTCGACGCTGAAGAGCTGGATCGACAACATCGCCCGCGCCGGCCAGACGTTCCGTTACACGGCGACAGGCCCCGAAGGCCTTGCCACCGGCAAGAAAGTCTATGTCGTGCTCGCATCCGGCGGCGTCTATTCGGAAGGCCCGGCCGCCGGCATGAACCACGCCGTCCCCTACCTCACGACCGTGCTCGGCTTCCTGGGCATGACCGATGTGGAAGTCATCTATGTCGAAGGCGTCGCCTTCGGCCCGGACGCTGCTGAAAAGGCTATCGCCGCCGCCCAGCAGCGCAATCGGCAGCTCGCTCTCGCCGCTTAAGCCGTCCCTGCGCCTGACGGGGCGAGCCTGCCAAGACGGCCGTGGACATTGTCCCGGCCGTCATTTTTTGCGCGGTAGAGCCGCTCGTCGGCACGCCCGAGCACCGCATCGAGCGCATGCCCGTCTTCCGGAGCCGTCGCCACGCCGATCGATACCGTCACGCACTGGCCGTCGGGACGAATGACCGACCGGCAGATCGCAGTCCGCAGGCGCTCGGCGATCATCAGGGCGCTGTCGTGATCGGTGTCGGGCAGGATCAGCACGAATTCCTCGCCGCCGAAACGGGACAGATGGTCGCTCGGGCGCGAGCCGGCCTGCAGGCACAGCGCAATTTCCTTCAGCACCTCGTCACCCTTCAGATGGCCGAAGAGGTCGTTGACCTGCTTGAAATGATCCGCATCGACGATGATGAGGCTGAGTCCCGTTCCGCGATCGAGACAGCGGTGAATGAGCTTGGGAACATCCGCCTCCAGCCGGCTGCGGTCGAAAAGACCGGTCAGCCCGTCGACGCCGCTCTTGGCAAGCAGCGCCTGGTAGCGCTCGCGAAACGTCAGGTCGTTGAAGATATCGGTGATCTCGCGCGTCGACCTGGCGAGCCGCGGGATCTGTTCGATCTTGAGATAGACGGCAAACAGCAGCGCATAGAGGACCACAGCGAGGATCTTCGCATACCAGCCGCCGAAGAAGACCGAAGGCGGCGCATCGAAGAGGATGTTGAGTGCCGCATAGAAGCCGACCTGGTCGAAGGTCAGCATGACCGCACCGCTGATCGCGAATCTCAGCACGACGTTGCTGCGCAATACGCGGCCCAGCCGCTCGTACAGCAGGATGATGCCGATCGCGTCGATATAGAGCAGCGCCGTGCCCCACACCATCAGCCAGCCCATCTCGTTCAGGAAACCCATGTCCGCGGCGCGGCCGCCCGGCAGCGCCACGACCTCGTGCGCCTGGAGAAGCTGGGCGATCCCAACCGTCAGAAGGTTGCCGAGGAACAGCCCGTAGATCGGCTGGCGGACGGTTGCCGCATCCTCCTTCAAGTAAAGAAGCAGAATCATCATCAGCTTGCCGGCAAAAAACACCGACGAGCCCGGAGAAACGGTACCGAATGGAAGATCAATATAGAAGACCGCCGCAAGGTAGGTCTCCATGAAATGCATCACGCCGAGCGCGGCAAGAAATACGCCGAGGCCAATCTGACGACGGAAATGCAGGAAGGCGGTCATGACAGCGAAATAGATCACCGCTTCCGACAGGAAGAGGGCGAGATTGAACACTTGCATTTCGATCTGCTTTAACCCCCTGCAGGCACTATGCCGCTGTAACCGCTATCTTTTTTACACGATCTCCAACCCGGCGGGGATTATCGCCATTATGCATGACTATGCAACAACGGCTGGGTAGGTTTCGCCTTCGAATGTCGGGTAATCCTGGATCTCCGGCAGCCTCTTCGGGACATTGCGGAGCTGGGTGGCGATCGCGGGGTCGATTTCGCGGATGATTTCGCTGGCCTTCCGGGGCTTGCCGAGAAGATAACCCTGCAGCTCGTCGCAGCCTGCGTGAGCGAGGAACAGTGCCTGTTCGGTCGTCTCGACACCTTCGGCGACGACCTTCATGCCGAGACCGGTACCCAGGTCGATGATGGTGCGCACGATGATCTGCGCATTGTCGACCAGGTTCAGATTGCTGACGAAACTGCGGTCGATCTTGATCGTGTCGAACGGGTAGCGGCTGAGATAGCTCAGCGACGAATAACCGGTGCCGAAATCGTCGAGCGCGATGTGGAAGCCCATACGCTTGAGGTCGTTGAGGATCTGCACGGCGCGCTTGTCGTCTTCGATCAGCACGCTCTCAGTGATCTCGAGTTCGATCCGGTGCGGATCGGCGCCGGTACGTTTCAGAAGATCGGCAAGATCGGCGACGAAATCCGCGTGGCGGAACTGTAACGGGCTGACATTGATGCTGATATGGCCGTCGAGATCCTCCAGGAGCCGGCAGGCTTCGGCAAGCACCCAGGCACCGAGCCGGATGATCTTGCCGGAGGCCTCGGCGACGGGAATAAAGTCGCCCGGGCTGATCATGCCGCGCTTTGGATGAACCCAGCGCAGCAGCGCCTCGTAACCGATGATGAGGCCGCTTTCCGCCTCGACACGCGGCTGCAGGTAGAGTTCGAATTCATTGCCCTGCAGGGCGATTTCCAGATCGACTTCCAGCGCCCGGCGCTTCTCGATCAGTTCGTTCATGCCTCGCCTGAACATGCGGCAGGCATTCCGGCCGGCGTTCTTGGCATGGTAGAGCGCCACGTCGGCGCAACCGATCAGCGCATCCATGTCCTGCGCATGTTCGGGACACAGTGCGCCGCCGATGCTGACGCTGATATTGACCTGCTCGCCGTGGCCGATATCGATCGGATCGGCCATCGCGGCCAGCAGCCGGTCGCCGAAATTCTCGAGCTCGCCGGTCTCGGACGTGTGGGCGATGATGACGGCGAACTCGTCGCCGCCGAGACGGGCGACGATATTGTCCGGTCCGGCCTCGGCCGCAAGGCGAGCGGCGGTCTCGCGGATCACCGCGTCGCCGGTCTGGTGGCCGTGAATGTCGTTGATGTCCTTGAAGCGGTCTAGATCGACCATCAGGACACCGCAACCCTTGCCATTTCCGGCCTCGGCCACCAGTTCGGTCAGCCGTTCGGAAAACAGCACGCGGTTCGGCAGCCCGGTCAGCGGATCGTGAAGCGCGAGGTAGCGCATGCGGCTCTCCGCCAGCTTGCGTTCCCTGAGATCGACGAGGCAGCCGATACGGGCCTTCTCGCCGCGATAGAGGATGTCGCGGCCGCGCGCCTCGACGGGGATTCCTTCGCCGCTCGCCAGCCTCACGATGATTTCGTGGCTGTTGTCGTCGTTGAGTTTCATCATGTCGGCGACGCGGATCGTCTCGCCGTCATGCAGGAAATCGAAGGCGGAACGGCCGATGATTTCGGCAAGCGGCAGGCCCACCATCTTGCCGAGCTGCTCATTGCCGTCGACGATAACGCCGTCGCGGTGGATCAGGATCGCCTCGAACGTGGCGTTCGCAAGGGCTGCGACCCGCTCCGACTCCTCGTTGTCGCGGCGCAGTTCCATCAGCTCTCCGCGGCTGCGCTCCTCTTCCTCGACATTGTCCATCAGCCGATTGAAGAGGCCGGTCAGCTTTTCGGCCTCGTCGCCCTGCACGACGGGGAGCCGCTTGCGCAGGTCGGCATTGCCGCCGAGAAGATCGGTCAGCGCATCCTCGACATGGCCGACGCCGAGGCGGGTCGCGTGTTCGGCAAGGTTCAGCCCGTCCTCTTCGTCCTTGGCCGAAACGCGGATGCGCATCAGCCGGTCCGCCGCCCAGAAGAAGGCGTAACCGAGCCCGAAGGCCCAGTAGAAATTGACGCCGACGCCGACGAGCTGCACATGCAGCTGCGCCAGCCTGCCGCCGGCTGGAAGCTGATCGACGGGCGCGAGAAGTGCCAGAAGCAGCGTGCCGGTGACGCCGGCAAAGGCATGCACGCCGATTGCGCCAACCGCATCGTCGATCCTGAGTTTTCTCTCGACGAACGCATTGCCGAAGATCGCCACCGCGCCGCCGATCGCGCCGACCATCAGCGCGCTTGCCGGGTCGAGGATATGGCAACCGGCGGTGACCGCCACGAGCCCCCCGAGCATGCCGGAATTCGATTTTTCGGGAAGGATGACGCCATCCTGGTAGAAGCCGATGATGTAACCGACGCAGGTGCCCATGCCGCCGGCCAGCACCGTGTTCATGATGATCGGCGCCACCTGGTCGGAAACGCCGAGCGTCGAGCCGCCGTTGAACCCGATCCAGCCGATAAAGAGCAGCAGCGCGCCGGTGGTCGACAGGACCGGGCTATGACCGGCGATCCTGACCGGCGTGCCGTCCGCATTGAACTTGCCGATGCGGGGACCGATGACCATGCAGGCCGCCAGCGCCACCCAGCCGCCGGTCGAATGGACGACCGTGGAGCCGGCGAAATCGACGAAACCCATCTGCGACAGGAAGGCCGACGCATTCGGGAACAGCGCCGAACCCCAGGCCCAGTGCACGAAGACCGGATAGATCAGCCCCGACATGAACAGCGAACCGAACACATAGGCCGGCAGCTTCATGCGCTCGGCAACGGCGCCCGAGACGATCGTCGCGGCCGTGCCGCAAAACATGACCTGGAAGACGAAAAAGGCCGACTGCCAGCTGTCCAGATCGCGCAGGAAATAGAATTCACTTTGCCTTCCGAACAGGAAACCGTTCGAATGGCCGAAGGCGATCATGAACCCGATCGCCGCGAAGGCGACGACGCCGAAGACGAAATCGAGAAGGTTCTTCTGCGCCACGTTGATCGAGTTCTTCGATCGTACCATGCCGGCTTCGAGCAGAAGGAAGCCGACCTGCATCATCATCACCAGTCCGGCGGCGACGAGCACCCATGTCATGTCCAGCCGGGAATTGCGCGAAAGGAGATCATCCGCGAAGGCAAGGCCCGGAACCAGGCCGCAGGAAAGCCCGGAGCCGATAAAAAGCATAAAATATGACCAGCGAGATCGCATCAAAGGTCGACCGCAGAAAAGACATCGGAACAGATGCCTCAAGCTATCGCTAATGATTTAATTTTGAGTGTGACTCACAATTTTTGCGATCACAAGGCCGAACGCATGTCACGCGGAGCGCGACTTCTCCCCATCGGAAAACAGTGACGGACCATTCTGGTCGATGATCTGCTGCGCCTTGCGGACGGTATATTCGACCGCATCGTCCAGGGAGGTAAAGACGTCGGCGCGGACGAAATTGCGCACCAGCGTCTCGCCGTTGACGTCCTTCTCGATTCGTCCCGCCAGCCGGAACTGCGAGCCTTCCCGGATCGGCGCCGGATGGATGATGCAGCCCTCATGCTCGACAGGCTTGACGGAAGCAGCTGGTGCTTCGGCAGCTTTGCCGCCACCGGAGAACATCGAGAATATGTTTGACAGAAACGAAGCCATGGCGGCTGCCTATCATATTCCTGCCCGGGCCGGAAGCGGGGCACCCAAGGAAAAGTCGCGCTCGAACGTCTGATGTCCATCCGCACGCTTCAGGAGCCGTCCGCATGAAATGGAAGATCGCCGCAGCATTCCCCCTCGCCCTCGCCGCCGCCCTATGGATCGGCAATACCTCCCTCTTCTCCCGCTTCCCGGACGATAGGCCGCTCAGGATCATCGCCCATCGCGGCCAGCACCAGCTTTTCGACACCTCCGATGTGGAAAACGACACCTGCACCGCGAGCCTGATGCTGCCGCCGACGCATGCCTTTCTGGAGAACACCATTGCGGGCATGAAGGCCGCCTTTGATGCCGGCGCCGACGTGGTCGAACTCGACGTGCATCTGACGCCTGACAAGCAGTTCGCCGTCTTCCACGACTGGACGCTCGATTGCCGCACCGAGGGCAAGGGCGTTACCGAACAGCCCCCGATGTCCGTCCTGAAGTCGCTCGACATCGGCTACGGTTACACGGCCGATGGGGGTAAGACCTTTCCGTTCCGGGGCCACGGCAAGGGCCTGATGCCGACCCTGCCGGAGGTTTTTGACGCCCTGCCGGACGGCCGTTTCCTGATCAATTTCAAGAGCCGCCGCGCCGAGGAAGGCGAAGCGCTTGCTGCCCTGTTCAACAGCCAGCCGTCCGCCCGCGCAGCGACATTCGGCGTCTATGGCGGCAACGAGCCGACCGAAAAGGCGGTCGGCTCGGTCGCAGGCCTTCCGGGCTATTCGAACCGCACGGCGAAATCCTGCCTTCTCACCTATCTGGCCCTCGGCTGGAGCGGCCATGTGCCGGAAGCCTGCCGCAAAACGCTCGTGCCCGTGCCGATCAACTATGCGTTCCTCCTCTGGGGCTGGCCGGAGCGTTTCTACGACCGGATGCGGGCGGCCGGATCGGATGTGGTGCTGATCGGTCCGTTCGAGGCCGGCGACGCCGGATCGTCCGGCATAGACGACCGGGAGACCTGGGACATGGTGCCATCAGGCTTTCCGGGCCTCGTCTGGACCAACGTGATCGAGAAGACCCGGCCCGAGGCGGAGCGCCGCGGCTTCTGCGCCCTGCCCGCCCGGCCGCTGATCTGCGGCTAGGCCGACGATCTGCGGCCGATAGACTTCCCGTCGTCACGAACCGTGCCTATCATCAGCTCTCGGTTCGGAGGGAGCGCCGGATGCGGAGGAGATTCTTGTCATGGCGGGCGATCATTTATGTCTGCGCGATCCTGGTCGCCGCCTTCGGAGTGCACTTGATGTCCGGCCCGCGCATGCCCGCTGACGGTTTCCCCGCCTTCGACAAAGCCAGCCTCGGCGTGGACATCGACGCCTATCTCGCCGCCGGCGAAAGCCGCTATCCGGACATCCGGCCGGGGGCTGCCAAACGCATCGTCTGGGCCGATCCGGCGACGAAGGCAAAAACGCCCTTCGCCGTCGTCTACCTGCACGGCTTCTCGGCTTCGGCCGAGGAGATCCGCCCCCTGCCCGACCGCGTCGCGGCAGCGCTCGGCGCCAATCTCTATTTCACCCGGCTTGCCGGCCATGGCCGCAGCGGCGATGCCATGGGCGAGCCAGGCCTCGAAGACTGGCTGGCGGATTTTTCCGAAAGTCTGGCGATCGGCGAAGCGCTCGGCACCCAGGTGATCGTCATCGGCACCTCGACCGGCGCCTCGCTTGCGACGCTGGCGCTGGCCGATCCGAGGATCGCTTCCCGCATCTCGGCCGCCGTCTTCGTGTCGCCGAACTACGGCATCAACAGTTTCGGCGCCTTCCTTCTGACGACGCCAGTCGCGCCGCAGCTTTCAAGGCTGCTGCTTGGCGAAAGCCGCGGCTTCACGGCCTACAACGACCGCCACGCCGCCCACTGGACGACCCGGTATCCGACAAGCGCGCTGCTGCCGATGGCGGCGCTGGTCAAACTCTCGGTCGAGAGCCCAGCCGAGCAGATCAAGACGCCGGCGCTGTTTCTCTATTCGTCGCTCGATCAGGTCATCCGTCCCGACAAGGTGCGCGAAGTCGCCGGGCGCTGGGGCGGACCTCACGCGCTTTTCGATGTCGGCAAGACCGGCGATCCCGGCAATCATGTGATTGCAGGCGACATCATCTCGCCAGCGACGACCGGGCCGCTTGCCGACCGGACCATCGCCTGGCTCAACGGCATCCTCAAATGACGAGATTCGCCAGGATCTCGTTCTCGGTAATGTCCTGATAACCCATGCCCGCCGCCTCGAACCGTTCGATCAGGCCGGCGAAATTCTCCGGTCTTGCGGTTTCGATGCCGATCAGGATCGAGCCGAAATTGCGGGCCGATTTCTTCAGGTATTCGAAGCGGGCGATATCGTCTTCCGGTCCTAAGAGATTGAGGAAATCGCGCAACGCGCCGGGGCGCTGGGCAAGCCGCAGCACGAAGTATTTCTTGAGACCGGAATAGCGCATGGCGCGTTCCTTGACGTCGGGCAGGCGTTCGAAATCGAAATTGCCGCCCGAGACGACGCAGACCACCGTCTTGCCGCCGAGCTTTTCGCGTCCCAGCCTATCGAGCGCGGTGATCGACAGGGCACCGGCCGGTTCCAGCACGACACCTTCGACGTTCAGCATCTCGGTGATCGTCACGCAGATGGCGTTTTCCGGCACCAGCAGAACCTGATCCGGCGAAAAGCCCTTCAAAGCCTCGAAATTAAGGTCGCCGATCCGCGCCACGGCAGCACCGTCGACGAAATTGTCGAGCTTGGCGAGCGTGACCGGCTCGCCCGCCTCGAGGCTCTTCTTCAGGCTCGGCGCGCCTTCAGGCTCGGTGAAGAGAAAGTCTTCCCGCTTGACGATGTCCTTCAGGTAGCCGGTCGTGCCCGACGAAAGGCCGCCGCCGCCGACCGGCAGGATGACCAGATCGGGCGTCACGCCTTCCGGCAGTTGTTCGAGCAGCTCGGCCGCGACGGTCGCCTGGCCTTCGATGATGTCGGCGTCATCGAAGGGCGGCACCATGACGCCGCCGATCTCTTCCACATGGGCGCGGGCCGCCGCATAGCACTGGTCGAAAATGTCGCCGATCAGCCGGATGGTGATGAACTGGCCGCCGAACATCCGGGTCTTGTCGATCTTCTGCTGCGGCGTCGTCACCGGCATGAAGACCACGCCCGGCACTTCGAAATGGCGGCAGACGAAGGCAAAACCCTGCGCGTGATTGCCGGCCGAGGCGCAGACAAAGGTCTTGCCCTTGGCGCCTGACGCGATCGCCTTGCGCAGGAAGTTGAAGGCGCCGCGGATCTTGTAGGAGCGGACCGGCGACAGGTCCTCGCGTTTCAGCCAGATCTCGGCGCCGTAGCGGCGGCTCAGGTGCTCGTTCATCTGCAGCGGCGTCTCGGGGAAAATCTCCCGCATCGCCACCCTGGCTTCGTCCACGCCTGCTTTGGTCACGCCCGCCTTGGTCACATCGGTCATCCATTGAATTTCAAGAATGGTCCCGCTATGCCATAGGCTTACGGCTGAGACAAAGCTTCTTTCAGTTGCCGCGAACTTCGGGACAACCCTTTTTGAACGCCAATCTTCTCCAGTCGGTCATCTACATGACGGCGCTCTGCGCGCTCTACCTGTCGCTCGCCATGTTCCTGCCGGCGATGGTGGACCTTTATTACGGGCACCGCGACTGGCAGGTTTTCGCGATGTCCGGCTTCATGGTCGGGGGGCTTGCGGCGGCAGCGGCGCTGGCGACCCATGGCCCACCGCCGGTCTTCAACAAGCGGCTGGGTTTCCTGCTGGTCAACGTGTTGTGGGCGATGTTTTCTGTAGTGGGCGCGATCCCGCTCTTCCTTGCGGAACACGAACTCTCGTTTGCACAAGCGCTGTTCGAGTCGATCTCCGGCATCACCACCACCGGTTCGACGGTGATCGTCGGGCTGGACACCATGCCGCCCGGCATCCTGCTCTGGCGTTCGCTGCTCACCTGGCTCGGCGGCATCGGCATCGTCGGTCTCGGCCTGTTCGTCCTGCCGTTCCTGAAAGTCGGCGGCGCCTCGATCTTCAAGCTTGAATCGTCGGAGACCAACGACAAACCGTTCGCCCGGCTTGCGAGCTTCACCCGGGCCTTCCTGATCGTCTACGTGCTGCTGACGCTTGCCTGCACCGTCGCATATGATCTCGCCGGCATGGACCATTTCGATGCGCTGAACCATGCGATGTCGACGATCGCCACGGCCGGTTTCTCGACCCACGATATGTCGTTTGGCTATTTCGACAACAACGGGCTTCTGGTTGTGGGTACTATCTTTCTGGCGATCTGCAGCCTGCCGTTTTCGGTGCTGATCCTGCTCGCCGTCCGCGGGCGGCTGGATACGCTGCGCGATCCGCAAATCCTGGTTTTCCTCGGTTATCTCTGCCTCATCTCGATCGTCGTTGCCGTCTACCACCACCTGAGAAATGGCGTCGAACTGGACGACGCGCTGATCCATTCGTTCTTCAACATCACCTCGATCCTGTCGACCGGTGGCTTTGCGAGCGACGACTATACGCTCTGGGGACCGTTCGTGGTGCTCGTCGCCTTCTTCGCCACCTTCGTGGGCGGCTGCTCAGGTTCGACGGCCGGCGGCATCAAGGCCTATCGTTTCGTGGTGATGGTCAACGTCATCCGCGCCGGGCTGAACAAGCTCATCTATCCGAATGCGATCTATCCCGTGCGTTACGGCAGCCTGACGGTGGATGCCGAGACGCAGCGTGCGGTCTTCCTGTTCGTCAGCCTCTACATTTTCCTCTGGGTCGTCGGCAGCGTCGGCATGGCGCTGTTGGGCTACGACGTCCTGACCGCCACGTCCTCGGTCATCACCGCGCTGTCGAACGTCGGTCCCGGCATCGGCCCGATCGTCGGCCCCGTCGGCAACTTTTCCACGATCAGCGATCCGGCGCTCTATCTCCTGTCGCTGATGATGCTGCTCGGGCGTCTCGAAATCCTGACCGTGCTGGTCCTGCTGACGCCGGTTTTCTGGCGGCACTAGCCCGGCACGCGCAGGAATTCGACCGGCCCGCCCGGTTCGTCGTCGTCGAAGACGGCGCAGGTCAGTTCGCCGCCGAACACGCAGCCGCTGTCGATATTGGTGCGGTTGCCGATCGTCTGCGGATTGCCGGGAAGCGGCGTGTGGCCGTGGCAGAGATGCCGGCCCCAGAATTCTCCGTCCTCGTCGCTCGCAAATCGCTTCCAGATCAGGTCGCGCTCCCGCTGCCCATCGAGCGGCAGCGTCTCGTCGACGCCGGCATGCACGAAGATCCGGCGCTCGTCGACATGGATCAGCGGACGATGCGCGCACCATGACAGCACCTGAGGCGGCACGTAGCCGTCGAAGGAGACCATCGTCTCGCGGCCGCCATTGTCGAGCCAGGTGATCTCGTCGTGCCCGCGGTTCTGATGCGCGCGGACCATCATGTCCTCATGATTGCCCTTGAGCGCCATCCACCGCCACCCTTCCTTGCGCGGCCCCGCCATGACAAGGTCGAGCACGCCCCTGCTCTTCGGCCCACGATCGATATAATCGCCAATGAACACCACGTGCCCGGAAGGCGCATGGTCCTCCACATGCCCGAGCAGTTCCTTCAACTGCGCCAGGCAGCCGTGGATATCGCCAATGGCAAAGGTAAAGCCCAAAGCACGCCTCCATCAAAATGGATATCAAACGGTCTTCATCGAAAACGGTTGCAGGCAGGGTCTGGTTTGGTGCGGACGGCGGGGATCGAACCCGCATGACCAAAGGCCGAGAGATTTTAAGTCTCTTGCGTCTACCAGTTTCGCCACGTCCGCATGGGCGTCCTGTTTCTTGAAGTTGCGGGGCGTCGTCAAGCACCCAAATCGCGGAAGCGGTTCGCCTGTCACGAAAAAGCGTGAAAGGTCGGATGAGCGCAAGGCCGGCCCGCCCCTTGGCGGTCGCGCCGGTCGCAGAAAAATACCGACGTCTATTCTTGACAGATCAGTCCGGAATTTCTATCTGCAGATCATGGCACGGCAAAAGGAATTCGAGCGGGACACGGTGTTGAAGCGGGCGATCGGGGTTTTTTCCGATCACGGCTTCGAGGGCACGTCCACGGATGCGCTCCTGAAGGCCATGGGGATCAGCCGCCAGAGCATGTACGACACGTTCGGCGACAAGTGGGCACTCTATCTGGAGGCCCTGCAACGCTATGTCACCGAAAGCGTCGCCTCCCAGGTCGCGGTTCTCAACGGAAAAGCCTCTCCGATCAAAGGCGTGGAGGCGCTTCTGGAGAATATGATTCAAACCGCGCTCATAAACCCTGCACCCGCGTGCCTTGGCATCAGCGCGGTCTGCGAATTCGGCCATTCGGAGCGCGAGGTGACGCTGGTGACGGAGATTTCCGGCCGCGCCCTGCTCTCAGCCCTCGAGACACGCATTTCCGAAGCGGTCGGCACCGGCGAGGCGCCCGAGGAGCTCGTACCCGCCGAAGCCGCACAATTCATCCTCGCGACGCTCACCGGCATCAAGGTTGCCGCACGCGCCGGAGCTTCCTCCCAGATCCTCCAGGGCATAGCCCGGACCGCGCTTCGAAGCCTTCGCTGAAGGACATGTCTCCCACATCGTTTTCGCATGCCAAATTCTAGACTGATCGATCCAATAAAGAAGGAAGTTTCCATGCCATCCTCCCTCTCGTATTCTCTCGCCGGCAAGGTCGCGCTCGTCACCGGCGGCTCGCGCGGCATTGGTGCTGCAACCGTCCGCCGCCTCTCGAAAGACGGCGCGGCGGTCGCCTTCACCTATTCCGCTTCCGGGGAACAGGCGGCAAAGCTTGCGGCCGAAATCGAGTCGGCCGGCGGCAGGGTGCTGGCGATCCAGGCCGACAGCGCCGATGTCGACGCGGTCAGGGCGGCGGTTGCGGAAACCGCGAACGCCTTCGGCAGGCTCGACATCCTGGTCAACAATGCCGGCATTCTCGTGCGGGGCCTGGTCGACGACTACGATCTTGCCACGTTTGACCGGATGTTCGACGTCAATGTCCGCGCGGCGTTCGTGGCGATCCAGGCCGCCCTGCCGCATATGCAGTCGGGCGGCCGCATCATCACCACCGGCAGCGTGACTGCGGAGCGGAGCGGCTTTCCCGGCTCTTCCGTCTACAGCATGACCAAGGGCGCGATCGCCTCGATGACCCGCGGCCTCGCCCGCGATCTTGGTCCCCGCGGCATCACCGTCAACGCAATCCAGCCGGGGCCGACGGCGACCGACATGAATTCCAGCGAGGAAAGCCGTGCCCTCACCAAACCGCTGATGGCGATCGGCCGCGTGGGCGAGGACTATGAGGTCGCGAGCCTGGTCGCCTATCTCGCCAGCCCCGAATCGAGCTTCATCACCGGATCGGCGCTCACCATCGACGGCGGCTACCTCGCATGACGTAAAAGGGCGCGGAGATTTCTCGCCGCGCCCTTTCATTCATTCATCTCAATTCAATCAGGCAGCGAGCTTGGCGGCCAGCTTGGCAACGTGGGCGCCCTGGAATTTTGCGCCTTCGAGTTCGATCTCGGAAGGCTGGCGCGAACCGTCGCCGTTGGTGATCGTGCTGGCGCCGTAGGGCGAACCGCCCTTGACTTCTTCGGTGCCCATCTGGCCTGCGAAGGCGTAGGGCAGGCCGGCGACCGCCATGCCCTGGTGCAGGAAGGTCGGGATGAAGCCGAGAATGGTCGATTCCTGGCCGCCGTGCTGGGTGGCGGACGAGGTGAACATCGAGCCGAGCTTGCCGACCAGCTTGCCCTGCGCCCACAGGCCGCCGGTCTGATCCCAGAAATTGCGCATCTGCGAAGCGACCGTGCCGAACCGGGTGCCGGCGCCGACGATGATCGCGTCGTATTCGGTCAGTTCCTCGACGGTCGCGACTGGGGCCTGCTGGTCCATCTTGTAGTAGGAAGCCTTTGCGACCTCGTCCGGAACCAGTTCCGGAACGCGCTTGACCGTCACGTCGGCGCCCGCCGACTTCGCGCCTTCCGCAACGGCATAGGCCATCTTCTCGATGTGGCCGTAAGCGGAATAATAAAGCACGAGAACCTTTGCCATGATCTTCTCCATTCAATCTCTGATGTGTGAACAAGGCCGTCTGCGGCCAGAACCAGGCCCAGATGTAACGGCTTCACAGCTTGGCGACAGCCCCTGTCGGGTCTACGCACTGTTCAGCATTCGGAGACGATATTTCGCTTGCGGATCATAAATTCGTAACAGACGCGGTTTCTGCAGCCGTCACCACAAAATCGCTTCTGCCTCGAAAAATTTGGGCTTAGGAGTGTGGCACTTACGGAGGAATATCCATGTCTGACGCGTCGCAACCATCCTTAATCGTCACCGCCGCCATGCTCGCCATCGGCGACGAACTTTTGTCCGGCCGGACCAAGGACAAGAATATCGGCCATCTCGCCGATCTGCTGACGCTTTCTGGCATCGACCTCAAGGAAGTGCGGATCGTCGCCGACGAGGAGGATGCGATCGTCGAGGCGCTGAATGCGCTGCGCGCGCGCTACGACTACGTCTTCACCTCGGGCGGCATCGGGCCTACCCATGACGACATCACCGCCGATGCGATCTCGAAAGCCTTCGGCGTGCCCTGCATCCATGATCCCGATGCGATGAAGCTGCTCGCCGACATGTACAAGCGCCGGGAAATGGAATTCACCGAGGCACGCCAGCGCATGGCCCGCATGCCTGAGGGCTCCAGGCATATCCCGAACCCCGTCTCGACCGCGCCTGGCTTCATCATCGGCAACGTCTATGTGATGGCCGGCGTGCCTCAGGTCTTTCAGGCGATGGTCGATAACGTGCTGCCGATGCTGCGTTCCGGCGCAAAAATGCTGTCGCGGGCGCTGCCCTGCCCCTATGGCGAAGGCGATATCGGCACGCTGCTGTCGGCCGTGCAGAAGGCGCATCCCGAGACCAGCATCGGCTCCTATCCGAAATATGACGGGCAGCGGTTCTCGACCGAAATCGTCGTGCGCGCCCGCGATCCGCAGGTTCTGGATGCGGCAGCTCAAGCCGTGGCGGAGATGATCGCCAGCATCGACCGAGCCAAGATCGCCACCAATCCGACAGCCGATGCCTGACCCGCGTCACTCTGTCTCTCATTGCCGGCGGTGCGCTCCTTGACCGGGATCAAGGTGCGACACACGTATTTATCAGACACTGGTTTCCAATCCCGCGGAACCAGTTGATGAGGAGATACAGCCATGGCCTACAAGACCATTCTCGCCGTTCTCGACACCCCTCAAAACGCCAGGCAGATCACTGATTTCGGCATCGCGCTCGCCGAACGGTTTTCCGCGCACCTGATCGGCGTGCATGCCGAAACGCTCGCCGCCGTGCCGCTGATCGCGCCGATGGAAATTCCCGATCCCGCCGCCGTGCAGATCCTCCAGGACGCTGCGCAGAAGGAAACGGCGGAAGTCGAGCGGATCTTCAGGGCACAATCGGCCCGCGAGGGCCTTTCCATCGAATGGCGCAGCTTCATGTCGTCGGCCGGTTACGGCTCCCATTCGGTGATGGATACCGCCCATGCCGTCGATCTGATCGTCGCCAGCCAGAGCGACCCCGCCCATGCCGATCACCGCGCCGATCTGGAAACCTTCCTCTTCGACAGCGGCCGGCCGATGCTGCTCATCCCCTACACGATGAAGGTGCCGCAACCGATCAAGCGAGTGATGATCGCCTGGAACGGTTCGCGGGAGGCGGCGCGGGCGACCTTCGATTCGATGCCGTTCCTCAAAGGTGCCGATAGCGTCGAGGTGTTTTGCGTCGATCCGGGCGACCGCGGCGGCCAGACGCCGGAAATGGCAGGGGCCGAGATCGCTGCCACCCTTGCCCGGCACGGTATCAACGTGACACTGTCGACGCAGGGAAAGAGCGGCCTCACCGCGGCAGCGGCGATCGAGAACCACCTCTCGGAGGGCAGCGTCGACCTGCTGGTGATGGGCGGTTACGGCCACGCGCGCTGGTGGGAAATGCTGTTTGGCGGCGTCACCCGCACCCTGCTTGATTCGATGACCGCACTGACTTTGCTTTCCCGCTGACAAATCCTTGCGTCAACGGGCGAATTGCCGCTATTAGCGAGAGCCAACAATATGCTTTCGCTAATGGTGGCCAGCCTCATGTCTCTTCCCGAAAAAGCCTTCCCCGTTTCCTGGGACCAGTTCCACCGCGACGCCCGCGCGCTTGCCTGGCGTCTCGCCGGCCTTGGCCGGGACTTCCGCGCCATCGTCTGTATCACCCGCGGCGGCCTGGTGCCGGCGGCGATCATTTCCCGCGAACTCAATATCCGCCTCATCGAGACGGTCTGCATCGCCTCCTACCATGACTACGTCAACCAGGGCGAAATGAACCTGCTCAAGGGAATCACGCCTGAACTAATGGTCGACGAAGGCGCCGGCGTCCTGGTCATCGACGACCTGACCGATACCGGCAAGACGGCATCGGAAGTGCGCACCATGCTGCCGAAGGCGCATTTCGCCTGCGTCTACGCAAAACCCACCGGCGTGCCGACCATCGACACTTTTGTGACCGAGGTCAGCCAGGACACCTGGATCTATTTCCCCTGGGACATGGGCTTCACCTACCAGGAGCCGATCGCCAAGGGCGCCAAGGGCTGATTCTTTCCAGCCCCCTTCCAAAAATCTCGGTCCTTGTCACCAGCCCGCGCAGTTAAAAACCGGCGCGGGCTCGTCTATTAGTGGTAGGTGCAAATTCGCAATACGTCTCAATATGGTACGGGCGGTCTTCAAAACCGCGCTGAAGCGGGCTTCTCGTAGGGTGCGGCGCTCACGAAATATTTCCGGCCCTTCTTGCGCAAGCTTCAAGCCATCCTCGCAACTGCCTGAGATTCCTCGCCTATTTCTCCGTCCCCGTTATCCACAGCTAAGAACCACAATATCTTGTGGTTACAAAAGCGTTGCAATCTACGCCTTGACGAATCTCTCGGCTCGTTCGACAGTGTCCCTTACGTTGCGGCGGCGACTGGACCGGAATTAACGAGGCCGGTTCTTCTTCGAGTTTGACGGGAAAAGACCATGCAGTCCGGCCATGAGGGACGGGCTGCTAGCAGGGTCTCCGTGCGTCTCGATTTTCCGCTCCGGAACAACGGTTGGGACTGGCGGAAAGATTCTGTTAATACTATATGTAGTAGTGTTGCAGCCGTTATCACCACAACATACAGGTTGGCATCGAAAGATGATTCACCTGGGGATCGGAAACATTCAACCGGCTGCGCGCGTCGAACGTGTGGGCTGGAGCGGCACATCTGCGCTCTTCAATCGGGCGCCAACTGACGAGGGATTTAAGGCAATGCGCATCGAACGTCGTTTCACCAAGCCAGCCACAGGCGCTTACGGGGAAATCGAATTCCGCAAGGGGATCAGCGAGATCCGCAATCCGGACGGCTCGATCGTCTTCCGGCTGGCCGATATCGACGTACCGGCGCAGTTCTCCCAGGTCGCGACCGACGTTCTGGCGCAGAAGTATTTCCGCAAGGCCGGCGTTCCCAAGGTCCTGAAAAAGGTCGAAGAGAATGACGTCCCCTCCTTCCTGTGGCGCTCTGTAGCTGACACGGAAGCGATGAAGGCGCTGCCGAAGGAAGAGCAGTACGGTTCCGAAACCGATGCGCGCCAGGTGTTTTCGCGCCTTGCCGGCACCTGGACCTACTGGGGCTGGAAGGGCGGCTACTTCACCTCTGAAGAAGACGCGGCAGCCTTCATGGACGAGCTCGCCTATATGCTCGCCACCCAGCGCGTCGCCCCGAATTCCCCGCAGTGGTTCAACACCGGCCTGCACTGGGCCTATGGCATCGACGGCCCCGGCCAGGGCCATTTCTACGTCGATCCCTTCACCGGCAAGCTCACCAAGTCCAAGTCGGCCTATGAGCATCCGCAGCCGCATGCCTGCTTCATCCAGTCGGTCGAGGACGATCTCGTCAACGAAGGCGGCATCATGGACCTTTGGGTCCGCGAGGCGCGCCTGTTCAAATACGGCTCCGGCACCGGCTCCAACTTCTCGATGCTGCGCGGCGAAGGCGAAAAGCTCTCCGGCGGCGGCCGTTCTTCCGGCCTGATGAGCTTCCTCAAGATCGGCGACCGTGCTGCCGGCGCCATCAAGTCGGGCGGCACGACGCGCCGCGCCGCCAAGATGGTCGTCGTCGATATCGACCATCCGGATATCGAGGAATACATCAACTGGAAGGTCAAGGAAGAGCAGAAGGTGGCGGCCCTCGTCACCGGCTCCAAGATCGTCTCCAAGCACTTGAAGGCCATCATGAAGGCCTGCCTCAACTGCGAAGGCGGTTCCGGCGACGATTGCTTCGACCCGCTCAAGAACCCGGCCCTGAAGCGCGAGATCAAGGCCGCCAAGAAGGACCAGGTTCCGGAAAACTACGTCGGCCGCGTCATCCAGTTCGCCCGCCAGGGCTACAAGGACCTGGAATTCAAGACCTATGACACGGACTGGGATTCGGAAGCCTATCTCACCGTCTCCGGCCAGAACTCCAACAACTCCGTTTCGCTGAAAGACGACTTTTTGCGCGCCGTCGCGCAGGATGGGGACTGGAACCTCACCGCCCGCAAGGACGGAAGGGTGATGAAGACGCTGAAGGCCAAGGACCTCTGGGAACAGATCTCCTACGCCGCCTGGGCGTCCGCCGATCCGGGCATCCATTTCAACTCGACGATGAACGACTGGCACACGTCGCCGGCCGGCGGCCCGATCCGCGGCTCGAACCCGTGCTCGGAATACATGTTCCTCGACGACACGGCCTGCAACCTTGCCTCCATGAACCTGCTGCAGTTCAAGGACAAGACGACCGCCCGCATCAACATCGCCGATTACGAACACGCGACGCGCCTGTGGACCGTCGTCCTCGAAATCTCGGTAATGATGGCGCAGTTCCCGTCGCGCCAGATCGCCGAACTTTCCTACCAGTATCGCACGCTCGGCCTAGGCTACGCCAATATCGGCGGCCTCCTGATGTCGACCGGCATCGCCTATGACTCTCCGGAAGGCCGCGCCATCGCCGGCTCGCTGACCGCGATCATGACCGGCATTTCCTATGCCACCTCGGCGGAAATGGCCTCGGAGCTCGGCCCGTTCCCGAACTACGCCCCGAACCGCGACAGCATGCTGCGGGTCATCCGCAACCATCGCCGCGCCGCTCACGGCGAAACCTCCGGCTATGAGCAGCTGTCGGTCAACCCGGTGGCGCTGATCCATTCGGAAAACCCGGACCAGGATCTCGTCGCCCATGCCAAGGCCGCCTGGGACAAGGCGCTGGCGCTTGGCGAACAGCACGGCTACCGCAACGCGCAGGTCTCGGTCATCGCCCCGACCGGCACGATCGGCCTTGTCATGGATTGCGACACGACCGGCATCGAGCCCGATTTCGCGCTTGTCAAGTTCAAGAAGCTCGCCGGCGGGGGTTACTGGAAGATCATCAACGGCGCCGTGCCGGAAGCCCTGCGTACGCTCGGTTACACCGAAAGTCAGATCGCCGAGATCGAGGCCTATGCCGTCGGCCATGGCAACCTCAACCAGGCGCCCGGCATCAACCCCGGCTCGCTGAAGGCCAAGGGCTTCACCGATGAGAAGATCGAAGCGATCAACGGCGCCACCAAGGCTGCCTTCGACATCAAGTTCGTCTTCAACCAGTGGACGCTGGGTGCCGACTTCCTGAAGAACACGCTCAAGGTTTCCGACGAACAGCTCGCCGACATGAGCTTCAACCTGCTCGAACATATCGGCTTCTCCAAGAAGGACATCGAAGCCGCCAACATCCATGTCTGCGGTGCGATGACGCTGGAAGGCGCGCCCTTCCTCAAGAACGAGCACCTGCCGGTCTTCGATTGCGCCAATCCCTGCGGCAAGATCGGCAAGCGTTACCTCTCGGTCGAAAGCCATATCCGGATGATGGCGGCCGCCCAGCCGTTCATCTCGGGGGCGATCTCCAAGACGATCAACATGCCGAATGACGCAACCGTCGAGGATTGCGGCTCCGCCTACATGCTGTCCTGGAAGCTTGGCCTCAAGGCCAACGCCCTTTACCGCGACGGCTCGAAGCTTTCGCAGCCGCTCAACTCGTCGCTGATCGACGAGGACGATGGCGAAGACGCCGTCGAGGAACTGCTGGCCCAGCCGGCAGCCGCCCAGGCCGTGACGATCACCGAAAAGATCGTCGAGCGGATCATCGAAAAGGTCGTCCGCAGCCAGGAAAAGCTGCCCGGCCGCCGCAAGGGTTATACCCAGAAGGCGAAGATCGGCGGTCACACCATCTTCCTGCGCACCGGCGAATACGATGACGGCCGTCTCGGCGAAATCTTCCTCGACATGAACAAGGAAGGTTCGGCGCTGCGCGCCTTCATCAACAACTTCGCGATCTCCGTCTCGCTCGGCCTGCAGTATGGCGTGCCGCTCGAGGAATATGTCGATGCGTTCACCTTCACCAAGTTCGAACCGGCCGGCATCGTCACGGGCAATGACGCGATCAAGAACGCCACGTCCATCCTCGACTACGTGTTCCGCGAACTGGCTATCTCCTATCTTGGCCGCCATGACCTCGCGCATGTCGATACGTCGGACTTCTCCAACACCGCGCTCGGCCGCGGCGTCTCGGAAGGCAAGGCGGACGTGGTCTCCAAGGGCCTGACCCGCGGCTACAAGCCGACCCTCGTCTCCGGCACCGGCACCGGCGGCGATCGCCCGGCTGCCGAGATCAAGGGGGCAGCCACTGCCGCCCCTGCCCGTGCTTCCTCCGGCACCAACGTCACCGCCTTTGCCGGTGCCGCCGCCCGCAAGCTGGAACCGACCGTCGCCATCTCGACGTCCGAAATCGTCTCCTTCAAGCGGGACTACGAGGAGCGCGCCAAGGAACTCGCCGAAGAGATCGTCGAGGAACTGGCCGAAGAACAGGCCGCCACCACCGCCCTCTTCTCCGACAAGGCCGCCGACGAGGCAGCCGCGGCTAAGACCGAAGCCAAGAAGGTCGAAAACGAACGCCGCATGCGCTCCATTGCTCAGGGCTATACGGGCAACATGTGCGGCGAGTGCCAGAACTTCACCATGGTCCGCAACGGGACCTGCGAGAAGTGCGACACTTGCGGTGCGACGAGCGGGTGCAGCTGATTAATGCAGAGATAAGTAGTGTAGCCTCTTTTCCACAACCCAGGTTGAGATAAGCTGATCCCCACGGTGATTGAGTTCACCGCGGGGATTTGTCTGTGGAGAAGAAAATGAAATGTCGATGCCAGGCTGGCCGTGGCGGGAAAGCAGCTTCGAAATAGCACAAGAGAACTACTGGAAACCCGTAGTCAACCATGCTAGATTTTGAATGGGATGAACAAAAGGCGGCGCTGAACCTCGCCAAACATGGCGTCAGCCTTACTGACGCCTCCGCGGTTTTTAAAGACCCATTCGCCTTCGATACCGAAGACAGATCGATGGATTACGGTGAGATCAGACGACGCATCATCGGACTCGGCAATGGTCGCTTCCTGACTGTCATCTATACCGAGCGCGGTGAAACGATCCGGCTCATATCAGCCAGAAAAGCAACGCCGGCGGAGCGTCGGGAGTATGAAGATGCCAGATGGTAAAAAACAACAGTCGAACTGGGCTCGCTTTGACGCCATGAGCGATGATGAAGCGGAAGCCAATGCGCGCGCGGACCCGGACAACCCACCTATGACGAGCGAGCAGATCCGCTCCGCTCCCCGCATGCCGCAGGTCAAGGTCATCCGACGCGCGCTCGGCCTGACACAGGAAGAGTTTTCCGGCCGCTACCAGATTCCGCTCGGGACGTTGCGCGACTGGGAGCAAGGCCGATCCGAACCGGACCAACCGGCAAAGGCATATCTGAAGGTGATTGCGGTCGACCCAGAAGGCACGGCCAAGGCGGTAGCGAAAGGCGCTGCATAGTCATAGCTGCAACTGCAGGCAACGGACGCCTTATCTCCCCCTTGCTGGAGAGAATGGAATTTCAACATCATAGTGCCACGGGAGAGGTACCCCCGGGCCTCTCGTCAAAGCGATCAGGCGCGGTCAGACGAGTCATGTGACCGCCCCCTTGAGACCAAGGTCCCCGGCCCCCACCCGACCTTGGTCCCGAAGGCCGGATCATTGGTCCTAATCCCATGGATTTACTGAGGGCCCTGCGCCAGACTGACGCGACGTGTGGAAAGCCATGAAGCGCGAAGCGTCTGTCGGCTTCGCGCGGCAAATGGAGGAGATCTGTGAAGATGAACAAGGTCCTCAAGAACGGCATCGTCGTCCTGGCGCTCGCTGCAGTGTCCGTCAGCGGAGGCATAACCGGATTTTCCGAGCCCGTCTTCGCCAAGGGCGGTAATGGCGGCGGCGGCAATGGCGGTGGAAACGGCGGCGGCAATGGTGCAGGTCGAGACAATGTCTCAAACCACGGCGCCTCGAACCGTGGTCATTCCGGCAAGAGCCGCGCGACATCGGCGCATGTCGGCTCCGGCAAGGAGCGGACGAAGAAGGACATAGGCCGGCAGGCCTCCAAAGCGACGCCTGTGCAGAAAGCCAAGCCGCCGGCCTCGAAACTGGCAGGCCTCAACTCCCTGAAGCGTAATTATCACGCCTATCTCAACACCAGCGATCCGCGGATGGCTTCGCTTTCGGCCTATGTGTCGGCCTATGCGCAATACGAACTGACGAATGGCATCGAGCCTGCGGTCACGGATCCCGAACTCGGCGAAGCCGCATTGCGCGATGCGTTGCAGGATTTCGCGGGCGCCCCGGTGAGCGACGAGGCCTTCGGATGGGCGCAGGACGAGCTTGGCGTGGGGCCGGCGGTCGGCAAGATCGATCAGGTCCGCGACCAACTCGACCCGGACGCGGCTCTCTGAGAGCTACCATCGAAACCGGCAGCGCCGTACGCCTCCCGGCATACGGCGCTTTGAAGATTGCCTAACCGCGACAATAGCCTCTCCAGGTCCGATGGATCTGGAGAGTTTGCGGTCCTAGAACTTGTAGTTCACGCCTGCCTTGAGCGTCTGGTCGCGCACGTCGGTCCGCGCGCTGGCGCCGCCCGACGAGCTTCTGACGTCGTTGGTCATGGTGTAATTATATTCGAAGCGGGCCGACAGGTTGTCGGTGAGCTTCTGCTCGACGCCGGCGCCCAGGACCCAGCCCGGCTTCCAGCCGTCCGGACCGGAGGTGCCGTTCTTGCCGCCGAAGCTGGTGAGCGCGACGCCGGCGGTGCCGTAGACGAGCGTCTGGTTCAAGCCGACGCCGGCCTTGGCCTTGGCGGCGACGCGGCCCTTTTCGGTGATCTTGCCGCTCGGGACGCGGCTTTCCGTGTTGCCGAGATGCGAGGCTTCGATTTCACCGCCGACGACGCCCGAATCGAGGTCCATGTTGTAGCCGCCGTGAACGCCGAGAACGAGGCCCTTGTCGCCCTCGAACGGGTTCAGCTTGCGGGATGCCATGCCGAGATCGGCACCGACATAGGCGCCGCCCCAGCCAGCCTTCGGCGCGCCGGCAGGCTCGTTATAGGTCGGCGGTTCGGAATAGGGGGTGAGGTCGGCAGCCCAGAGGGGCGTGGCAGCGAATGCGGCAAAGATCGCCAGGGCGAAGGGCTTCTTGTTCATGGTTGGCTTACTCCGTACAGCACCTGCATCTCAAACACATGCAGGAGGTTACTCAAAAGGTTACGCATCGCGCGGCAGTCACGGTCATCCCACCCAAGCCCCTCAGGCCCGGACCGCCGGCAGATATCCATTCATTTTTCACGAATTCATAAACACTTCCTTAACCCGGCAACCATCGGCGCCCCGTAACCGATCAACAAGTGTAACAGGTTCGGGAGCAGGCTCTCGGCACCGGCGCCGAGGGTGAAGCGGAACTGCCACGAACGGGCTCTATACGGGCGCATCGCAGCTGGATCCTCGGGTTAAGCCCGAGGGCGAGGCAAACGAGAAGTGTGTCCAATGACGACGTCCATTTGCACCTCCTCAATCCGTTGCAGCCGCGAGAATTTGGCCACCGTTGCGTTCCTGAACGATGACAGCCCGTTTCTGGCCGGATTTTCCCGAAGCGATCGGCAGGCTTTGCGCCTTGCCGTTCCAGAGCCCGAGATGCGTCAGTTCGCGCACCACATGCGCGTGCGGCAAGGTCTCGCCGGCATTTTCGCCGCGGGCGACCGGAACCTGCACGAGGCCTGCATCATAACGAACCAGCCAGATGTCCGCGCCAGATGCGGGCCTGCCGCCGTCATCGATCGTGGCGGTATTACCCTTCAAGTTGACGGCGGGTCCGGCAAGCGGCTTTTCAGCGGCGATCAGGCCCCGAAGCTCACCGAAATTCTGTCCGACCGTCGAGGTGCGCCCGTTGATGACCATCTGCGGCGTGAACGGGCTCGACTGGCCGAGCGCCGGTTCGTAAGTGACCTGACGCTGGGTGAATTCCTCCCTGCCGAAAATGTCCTTCCAGCCAAGATAGTCCCAATAGGTCACGGCGAAGCTGAGCGCCAGAATGTTGGGATCGTTGCTCAGCTTAACCAGATTGGCATTTGCGGGCGGACAGGACGAGCAGCCCTGGCTGGTGAACAGCTCGACCACGACCGGATTTTGCGCGCCGGCCGAAGCGGATGCGGCGCCCATAAGGCTCATGGACGCGGCAGCGATAACGATACGAAACGAATTGTGGTTGTTCACGGGGATGCTCCTTGCAGCATGGCCATAGCAGCTTCATTCGCGGTGAGCAGCACCCCGGTTACAGGCTCACCGTTTAGTGACCCTTCCCGTTCGATCGACCCGGTTCCGATCCAAAAGGAGGGAGAGCATCGAAACGCGGACGCGCCCGGCGGGACCAGGCCGTCGGCATGAAAAATCCCGAAACGATCCGGGAGCAGGAACCAATAGCGAGCTGGCGTGTTGAGGCAACGCAATTCGACAACAAACCGTTATCTTTCAGGAGGTTCACCATGGGACGCGGCATTCTGCTCTGGCTTCTCGGCATCCCACTGCCAATCGTCATCCTGCTCGTTCTCTTCATGCGTTGAGGAGACGAACATGCCCATTTCATCCACAGGCTCCGCGGTCGCAACTCCGGTGGAGTCGTCAAAATCTGCGATCGCATGGGGGCCGATCATCGGCGGCGCGGTCGCCGCCATCGGCATCAGCCTCATCCTCATTCTTTTCGGTTCCGGTCTCGGCCTCACCATGATCTCTCCCTGGTCGGGTGAAAGCAGCTCGGCCGCGACCGTCGGCATCAGCGCGGCGATCTGGCTGGTGGTGGTGCAATGGCTGTCGGCAGGGCTCGGCGGATATCTGACCGGTCGGCTGCGCACCAAATGGGCCGCAGTCCACACCGACGAGGTGTTCTTCCGCGATACCGCCCACGGCTTCGTATCCTGGGCCGTGGCTACGGTCTTCGTCGCGGGCTTCCTTGCTTCGTCGCTCGGTTCGCTGGCCGGCGCCGGCGCTCAGGCGGTCGGTTCGGCGGCAGCGACTGCCGGCGTCGCGGGTTCGGCGGCGGCAGCAGCCTCCTCGGATAATTCGTCCTCGGGCGGCACCGACATGGCAACCTCCTACTTCACCGATGCGCTCCTGCGTCCACAGCAGGCCCAGGCCCGAGCCCAGAACGACAATACGGCCGCAACCGCGGAAGTGTCGCGCATTCTTCTCAACGGTGCCCTCCAAGGCAGCGTGCCGGAAGACGACAAGGCTTATCTGGCAACCATCGTCGCGGCCCGCACCGGCCTTTCGCCGCAGGACGCCCGTGCCCGCGTCGATGCGGTCCTGAAGCGGATCGAGGATGCCAAGGTCGCCGCCCAGCAGGCCGCGGACGAGGCCCGCAAGGCAGCCGCCACGACCGCGCTGGTCGGCTCGCTGTCGCTGCTGGTCGGCGCGTTCATCTCCTGTGCCGCTGCCGCCCTCGGCGGTCGCCAGCGGGACGAGGAGGAAGACCTGCTCGTCGCGACGCGCTACTGAACGCCACGATGATGATCGAGCGGCCATGCGAAAGCGTGGCCGCTCTTTTCGCGTCTCAAGGCTTGCCGGCGCGGATATGCAGGAAGATCGGCGCAACGCGGGTATCGGCAACGACCGGTTCTGCCAGCGCCACCTCTTCCGACGCCATCGGCTCGCCAAAGGCCTCGATTACCAGCCCGGCCTCTAATATCATTGACACCCAGGTGGTCAGCGTCCGATGGAACCGCGGCACCGAAAACGGCGTCAGCCCGGCCCGCTCCTCGGCGGGGATGTCCGAAAACAGCCAGCGCTCGATCCGCCCGTCGCTCTCGTCGAAATAGTCGGCGATCTGCACAGCCACGGCCTCGCCCGTCTCGTCGCGGATGTTCTTGCGGGTCGGCGGCACGAAGCAGGGATGCAGGATCGAGAACTGCAGGAAACCGCCGGGCTTCAGCACGCGGCAGACGCCCTTCAGCACCTCACGCTGGTCGGCCATGTCCATCATCGACATGAAGGCGGTGACGAAATCGAAGCTCTCGTCCGGGAAGTCGATCCCCTGCCCGTCGCCGAGCACATAGGCGATGCCGAGCGGATCGGCAGCCTCGGTCTCGCGGGCATAGCGGATGAAGGTCGGGGCGATGTCGAGGCCGGTCATCTCGGCCCCGAGCCGGGCGACTTCGCGGGTATTGGTGCCCTCGCCGCAGCCGAGATCGAGGCCCTTCAATCCGGCAACCGGCGGCAACATCTCGAGAAAGGCCGGCGTGTTCAACGCATCCCGATATTTGTCGTAACCGGCCCGCGAATAGATCGTCCAGGTCTCGGCATTGCTCTCCCAGTGGGCGCCGACATCCGTCGCATCCATGCTCGTCTCCTCTCAATCCTCGGTTGGGCGGCGAGCTATATCCGCGACGGATGACAATGGGAAGACGTCGGAGGGACGGACAAGGAAAAAGCCTCCCGGCGGCACAAGCCGCCGGAAGGCACTCTCGGGGAACCGGTCCTTGCGGGTCAGAAACCCGGAAAACGGTTGCGGTGGAAGCGCGACACCTCTTCGCGAAAGCCGATATCGCGCAGCAGTCGCTCGTCTAGCATGTGCGCTGCCTCGAGCTTCGCCCGGCTGCGCTCCTCATCGGCATCATTCGACACGAAGGGCGGATTGAGCCAGCGGCCGGAAATCACGGCGATGGCGCCAAGCAGTGTCGTTGCGGGCATTCTCCTCCCTCCCCGGTCAGGCGGCAGCCGCCGGCAGGCAGGCGTCGCAGATCGCCTGGAGATGCCGGTGATCGGTGCCGCAGCAGCCGCCGAGCACCCGCATCGCCGGATGGCTTTGGCGCAGCCTCCGGTAACGGGCGCCAAGATCGCGCGGATCGCCGATATCAAGCTCCGTCGACTCGTCGAGTTCCTGGTGGCTCTTGGGCGACGCGTTGGCGCGAATGCCCGCGATCCGCTTCACCCAGGCTTCGCCGCGGACAAGCACATCCTCGAAATGGCTCGGATGGGCGCAGTTGACCATGTAATAGGCCGCGTAACCGTCCGTCGCCGCATCGGTCTCCTCGATCGCCGCCTGCAGCGTCTTGCCGTTGACGAGCCTGCCGTCGGTTTCGACCGTGAAGGAAACGACGCAGGGCATGCCGGCACGTTTCGAGGCGCGGACGATGCCGACTGCCTCGCCGACATTGTTCATGGTGATCGCCGAGATCATGTCGGCCTCGCTGTCGGCAAAGGCCTCGGCCTGGAAGGCGTGATAATCCTCGGCCGCCAAGGGCTCCATGTTGCCGTCCTTGTAGCCGTCGCCGCGCGGTCCGATGACGCCGTTGAGGACGATCGGAGAGCCCGGCCGTTCCCAAACCTGGCGGAGCTTGGCGATATAGTCGACTGCACGGATGTTGACGGCCCGCAGTGCCGCGCGGTCGTAACCGAGCTGCGGCCCCCAATCGGCATTCGCCCGCCAGGTCGGCGTGTCGAGGATGAAGCCGAGGCCCCGCTCATGTGCGATCGCCAGGTAGGCCTCGTAATATTCGGTCAGTTCCTCGCGGCCCTTTGCGTCGTCAAGAAGCGGAAAGGCGGCGAAGGCCGGAAGATCGATGCCGCGCAGGAAGACCAGCGTCGTCTCGAGCCCGCCGTCGGAAAGGAAGTCGCCGCGTTTGAGCTGCGGCAGGTCATGGCGATACTTGGCCATCATCTGTCTCCTGTGGTAAAACATGGCAAGCGGGTCCCGGCTTTGCTCGCGGCCGCTCTGGGAATGACCGATTTTTCGCAGATTTCAGTGCAGAGCTTCTAGTAAGCTTACGGTACAGCCGGGCATATTTTTGAAATTCGCTAGAATTCACGAGAGGTTAGCATGTCTCAACGGACGGGAATGCTTGACGCTGCCGATGCCGGGCAGCGCGAAACTGTACCGGTGGTCAAGTTTTCGGAAACGCGGGAGACACGCAAAGGAGCGGCCACCCGCGACCGTATCCTGGAGATCGCCGAAGCCTCGGTGCTGGCAAAAGGCTTCGCCGCCACCTCGATCGACGAGCTGATCGCCGAAGCGGGCATCACCAAGAGCGGGTTCTTCTATCATTTCCGGGACAAGAACGAGCTGGCGCGCGAGATGCTGCGTCGCTACGTCGTCGAGAACGACCGCATCTTCGACGATATCTTCGGTCGGGCCCGGGAGCTCAACGACGATCCGCTGCAGGCTTTCCTTCTGGGGCTGAAACTGCTCAGCGAGCTGGTGCGCGACCTGCCGGGCGGCCATCCGGGCTGCCTGATCGCCTCGGTCTGCTACCAGGAGCGGCTGTTCGACCATGACGTGCTGACGCTGAACTCGGAGTCGATCCGGTCCTGGAACGCGCGGTTTCTAAAGTATATCGGGGAGATCGCCGCCATCTATCCGCCGCGCGAACCGGTCGATCTGGTCGATGTCGCCAACATGGTGTCCTGCGTCATGGACGGGGCGATCATCATGTCGAAGGCGCTCAAGGATCCCGCCCTTTTGGAGCGGCAGGTTCTCGCCTACCGCTCCTATGTCAAACTGCTGTTTTCGAAATAGCCCGATCACTGCAGCGTACGCTGGTAAGGCTGCATGTCGGCCGGAGTGCCCGGAGCCACGCCCGCTTCGCCGCCATCGAGGCCGGTCGCGACGACCGAGACGCGGAACTTGCCGTCGAGATTGCGGTCGAAGATCGCGCCGACGACGATGTCGGCATCGTCCATGACCTCGTCGCGGATGCGGCTTGCGGCTTCGTCCACCTCGAACAGCGTCATGTCGGAACCGCCGGAGATCGAGATCAGCACGCCCTTGGCGCCCTTCATCGAGATGTCGTCGAGCAGCGGGTTGGCGATCGCGGCTTCGGCGGCGAGCAATGCACGACCTTCGCCGGACGCTTCGCCGGTGCCCATCATCGCCCGGCCCATGCCCTTCATCACCGATTTCACGTCGGCGAAATCGAGGTTGATGAGGCCTTCCTTGACGATCAGGTCGGTGATGCAGCCGACGCCGGCAAACAGCACCTTGTCGGCGGTCATGAACGCGTCGGCGAACGTGGTCTTGGCGTCGGCGATGCGGAAGAGGTTCTGGTTCGGGATGACGATGACGGTATCGGCGGCGCGGCGCAGTTCCTCGATGCCGGCATCGGCCGTCTTCATGCGGCGGTTGCCTTCGAAGGTGAACGGCTTGGTGACGACCCCGACTGTGAGGATGCCGGCATTGCGGGCCGCCTGGGCGATGACCGGTGCGGCACCGGTGCCGGTGCCGCCGCCCATGCCGGCCGTCACGAAACACATATGCGAGCCGGAAAGGTGATCCATGATCTCGTCGATCGACTCTTCCGCTGCAGCGCGGCCGATTTCCGGCAGCGAACCGGCCCCGAGGCCTTCGGTCACGTGGGCGCCGAGCTGGATGCGGCGGGATGCCTTGGATGTCGCCAGAACCTGCGCGTCGGTATTGGCGGCAACGAAATCGACGCCCGCCAGCTCCTCGGCGATCATGTTGTTGATGGCGTTGCCACCGCCGCCGCCGACGCCGATCACGGTGATCTTCGGCCGCATTTCGGTGATCTGGTATTTCTTGCCGTCCGTCATCGCAATCTCCTTGGCATCGGCATCCGCCGGCCGGGTAGCCTGGTGGCCCCCGAATCACATGTATTTTAGCTGGGCAACAAGGCAGAGGCTTGGCGAAAGAACAAGCACCGGGCTGCAGAAAGCGGCAGAATGAAATTTTCCACAAGTTGCGTGGAACTTTTTGCGCCCACAGCAATTGTGAAGATTCGATCACAAAAGAGAGAGGAGCCCAGCGTATCATGCCTACGTCCGCTGCACGTACGTCCATCGCCCCGCCGGATGAACATATCCTCACCGTTCAGGAGGCCCTCGAACCGCTCTTTCTTGCGCTCGAAGAGGAGGCGGAGATCAAGATGATCGCCGCCGCCGTCAAGGCCGGCTGGTCGGTGGAAGATGCCGTCACCGCGATCGACGAGCTTCGCCGGACAGAGCTCGTGCCCGTCAGCTGGGCCCATTGATCCATCACAAAAACTCGTTCGCCTGAACGCCCAAGATGTCCTAAACCTGCCGCACTGCACATAAGCGCTGGCGAGGGACATCATGAGCATCAGGAATATCTGCATCTACGGCGCGGGCGCTCTCGGCGGTACGTTTGCGGCGAAGATCGCGAGCGGGCTTGGGCCGGAGGCGACTGTCTCCGTGGTGGCGCGCGGCGCCCACCTTGCCGCCATCCGCGAAAAGGGCCTGACCATCGAGCGAGGCGGTGATGCCGCGCCGCTCCATGCGCATGTCACCGCCGCCAGCGATCCGTCGGAACTGCCGAAACAGGATCTGATCGTCACCGGCCTCAAGGGCCATCAGCTCGCCGACGCAGCCGAGGGCCTTGCAAGCCTTCTCAAGGACGGCACGCGGGTGATCATGATCCTCAACGGAATTCCGTGGTGGTATTTCCACCGGGACGTGGAAAGCGGGCACGCGGAACGCCAGCTCGGCGAACTCGATCCCGACGGCAAGCTGTGGCGGCTCGTCGGGCCGGAACGGGTGATCGGTTGTGTCGCCTACCAGGGTGCGGAAGTGAGCGAGCCGGGCACCATTCGCCTCAACGGCGACGGCCGTTTCATCCTCGGCGAACCCTCCGGCGAGCTCTCGCGGGATCTCGTATCGATCTGCGAGCTTCTCGGCCGAGCCGGCCTCAACATCGTGCCGACCCAGCGGATCCGGGACGCGATCTGGACCAAGCTGATGGGCAATGCCGCCTACAATCCGATCAGCGCGCTCACCCGGGGCCGGATGAACGGTATCATGGACAATGAACTTCTCGTCGCGCAGGTCGGCAAGGTGATGACGGAAACCAGGAGCGTCGGCGAGGCGCTCGGCGCGGTCTTCAGCGGAAACGTCGACGAACAGCTCAACCGGTCGGGCGGTTTCGGTCCGGTCAGGACCTCGATGCTGCAGGACCTGCTCGCCGGCAAGGCGCTGGAAATCATGCCCCTGACCGGCATGGTGGTGGCGCTCGGAAAGCTCGCCGGCGTGCCTACGCCGACCTGCGAAACGGTGCTGGCTCTGACCATCCAGCTCGACCGTGAAACCCAGCTTGAGCGCGAAAGCCTCAGAAACTGATTCAACTACTTCTAAATTAGAATCTGCAAACGCGAACAAGCGCTTGAAAAATAGAAGCGATGCCGGCTTTCGACCGGCACCGCTTAAGGGGGCCAGGATTACTTCTTGACCTGTTCCGCCCAGTTCGGCGCGTTGCTCTTGCCGTCCAGGAAAGGCAGCACGGTCGGCACCAGGGCCGGTGATGCGAACGCCTCGTAGTGGGTGAGATCAGGCAGGATCGCCAGCCGGTTTTTCGGCATGTTCTCACGCATCCAGCCGGCATCCTTCAGGCCGCCGCCGAGCTTGTGATAGAATTCGACGATATGTTCCGGGCGGATCATGTCACTGTCACCGAAGACAAGCATGACCGGCATGGTGAGCCGGGCGACGGCGTCGGAGAAGTCGTAATCCCGGCGCATCAGGTCGCCCATCCCATCGAGAAGCCGCGGGAACTCCGAGACATCCGGAGCCACGGCCTTGTAGGAGATGAACATCGGCGTGTCCTTCATCATCTCAGCCATGGCCCCGCTGACGGCTTCCTGCTGCGGGATCATTTCCGGGAAGAACCCGTTTTTGGCGTAGGGTGCCGAGGCGATGACGAGCCGCCGCACCTTTTGCGGTGCCTGGGCGGCCATCTGCAGGGCGATGCCGCCGCCCATGGAATAACCCAGCACATCGACCTGATTGTAGCCGAGTTCGGAGACAATTTTGCCCATGTCGGCGCCCATGGCTTCCAGGCTGAACGGCCGCTTGCCGAGCGACGTGCGGCCATGCCCCTGGAGATCGACGCCGATGACCTGGCGATGCTCCGTCAGCGCCGGCATGATCGGCGCGAACATGTCGACGGAGCCGAGGCCGCCATGGAGCAGCAGGAGCGGCTCACCCTCCCCGCGGATCTCGTAATAATAGCGGATGCCGCCGGCTTCGACATGGCCCTTCTTCGAGGGCTCGGCCGCGACGGCCTGCGGTGCGGCCGGCTTCGGCTCCTGCGTTTCGGCGAAAGCCGGAACGACCGCCGCGGCAATGGCGGCGATGGCGGTAGCAAATATCCTGATCGACATGACGTCCTCCTCGTGGATCGGTTCGTGATGTCCCCAAGGACGGCGGCGGCGAGCCCGGGCCGACAGACTACTCGAAAATTCTTCGCGCAAAAGAAAGTCCCGCCGCGAGGAGGCGGCGGGACAGTTGGATTGGAGGTCAAAAATTTATTGTTTTGCGGCGGCTGCAGGGGACGAAAGCCGCCTGGTTGTCTCCGATGCGGCAGGGGGACTGTGCCGGCACCGAAGCATTCGAAGAAGTAAACACATAGGTAACCGCAATGTTCCACCATTCGTTAACGACGCGTCGTTAGGATTGATGAACTTCTATCTTGGCATTGATGAGGCAGGAATGGCCGTTCCGAACTTCCGCTTTACTCACTACGATCTCAAACCGCAGCGCGCGGGGACGACGATCGAAGTGACGTTGAATGCGGTCAACAACGTGCGCCTGATGAACGCCGCCAACTTTCAGCGCTTTACGGAACTGCTCGATTTCAAATATGTCGGCGGCATCGCCAAACGCTCGCCCATCCGTCTGGTGATCCCGGAACCGGGTCATTGGCACGTGATCGTCGACATGGAAGGCCATCACGGACTGGCGGAATCCTCCGTCAGGCTGATCGGTGCACCGGCCAATGTCGTGGCTCAAAAGCAGGCATCCTGACCAGCTCCTAAAAGAGCTTCACTTCGCGTTCCGTTCCTTGCGAAGCTTGGCCCACCAGTCGAGCCGCTTGCGGATATCGCGCTCGAAGCCGCGCTCCGGCGGATCGTAGAACGTCTGCCGGCCCATCTTCTCCGGAAAATAATCCTGGCCTGAAAAGGCATCCGGCTCGTCGTGGTCGTAGCGATAACCGTCACCATACCCCTCGCCCTTCATCAGCTTGGTCGGGGCATTGAGAATGTGCTTGGGCGGCAGCAGCGAACCATTTTCCTTGGCGGCGCGGGTGGCAGCCTTGAAGGCGGTGTAGACCGCGTTGGATTTCGGTGCGGTCGCCAGATAGACGCAGGCCTGTGCGAATGCCAGCTCGCCTTCCGGGGAGCCGAGATAGTCATAGGCATCCTTGGCGGCATTGCAGACGACGAGCGCCTGCGGATCGGCAAGGCCGATATCCTCGATGGCCATACGCACCAGGCGGCGGCCGAGATAAAGCGGGTCCTCGCCGGCATCGAACATCCGCGCCAGATAATAGAGCGCCGCATCCGGATCCGAGCCGCGCACCGACTTGTGGAGCGCCGAGATCAGATTGTAGTGGCCGTCCTGCGCCTTGTCGTAGACCGGAGCGCGGCGCTGAACGATCTGGGTGAGGCCCGTGGTATCGAAGACCTCCCCTTCCCTTGCAGCACGCCAGACCTCTTCGGCGAGTGTCAGCACGGCGCGGCCGTCGCCGTCGGCCATGCGGATCAGGCTGGCGCGCGCATCCTCGTCGAGCGGCAGCGGCTTGCCTTCGGCTTGTTCGGCACGGGTGAGAAGCTCGCTCAGGCTTTCCTCGTCATGACTGCGGAAGGTCAGAACCCGAGCCCGCGACAGAAGAGCGGCGTTGAGTTCGAAACTCGGGTTCTCGGTAGTGGCGCCGACCAGGATGACGGTGCCATCTTCCATGACGGGCAGGAAACTGTCCTGCTGGGCGCGGTTGAAGCGATGGATCTCGTCGACGAACAGCAGCGTCTGGCGGCCGTCCATGCGGCGCAGGCGCGCCGTTTCGAAGACCTTCTTGAGGTCGGCGACGCCGGAGAAGATCGCCGAGATCTGCTCGAAGGCAAGCCCCGCCTCGCCGGACAGCAGCCGCGCCACCGTGGTCTTGCCGGTGCCGGGCGGCCCCCAGAAGATCATCGAGCCGAGCGAGCCACTGTCGATCATCCGGCGCAACGCGCCGTCTTCGCCGGTCAGGTGCGGCTGGCCCGTCACTTCGGCAAGCGACTTCGGCCGCAGACGGTCGGCGAGCGGCCGCCGGTTGGCGACCTCGTCGGGAACCTTCGGCGCGAAGAGATCACCGCTCATCGAAAGAACTGCCGGATGCGCTGGCCGTCACGCTCGATCTCGACCCGCCAGAAGCCCGGATCGTCGTCCAGCATCGTCTCCATGCCCTTGGTGGTGGTGACGGCAGTGCCGTTCAGCGAGATCAGGATGTCCTTGGGCTGGAAGCCCAGGCGCGCAGCGGGAGAGTTGCGCGTCACGTCGGTCACCACCACGCCGCTCTTTTCAGCCGGAATGTGCATCTCCGTCGCAAGCTTCGGCGAGAGATTGGCGATCCGGAGGCCGGCAAAGGGATTGCGGCCCTCGACCAGCCGCTCGTCGCGCGGCGTGGTTTCCGGCGCGGTGTTGAGCGCGAGGTTGAGCTTCTGCTGGCCGTCATTGGTCTGGACGGTCAGTTCCGCCTGCTTGCCGAGGCCGGCGGTGGTGAGGCGATATCCGAGCGCATCGGGATGTTCGACGGGAATGCCGTTGACGGCGATCACCACTTCGCCGGGCTTGAGGCCCGCCTTGTCCGCCGGTCCGCCCTCGACGACACGGGTTACCAGCGCGCCCCGGGCAGTCTTGAGACCGAGCGCTTCGGCGACATCCGAATTGACCGCATCGAAGCTCGCGCCGACGAAGGGACGTTCGAAGCTGGTCTTGCCCTGGGACGCGGCCGCCAGGAAGACTTTCACGAGATTGGCCGGGATCGCGAACCCGATACCGTTCGAACCGCCGCCGCGCGAAAAGATCGCAGTGTTGATGCCGATCAGCTCGCCGTTCATGTTCATCAGCGCACCTCCGGAATTGCCCGGATTGATCGAGGCGTCGGTCTGGATGAAGAAGCCGAAATCGCCCGTCGTGACCTGGTTGCGGGCCAGCGCCGAAACGATGCCGCTGGTCACCGTCTGGCCGACGCCGAACGGGTTGCCGATCGCCAGCACCAGATCACCCACTTCGGTGCGATCGGAATCACCGATGGCGAGAACCGGAAAATGCTCCTTCGACTTGATGCGCAGCACGGCCAGGTCAATGCTCTCGTCCTTCAGCACCACGTCGCAGGGGAACTCGCGGCCATCGGCGAGCGCGATCTTGATGTCGTCAGCACCTTCGATGACATGGTTGTTGGTGACGACGAGGCCTTCGGCCGAAAGGATGACGCCGGACCCCAGCGACGACTGCTTTTCCGAGCGGTTCGGCATGCGCTGGCCGAAGAACTGTTCGAAGAAGGGGTCGCCGGCAAACGGATTGAGGCGCTGCACGACCCGCTCGGCATAGACGTTGACAACGGCGCCGGCCGTCTGCTTGACCAGCGGCGAGAAGGAGAGCTGCATTTCCTGGCGGCTCTGCGGCACCGCCTTCTCCTGGGCGAGCACCGCCACGGGCATCAGGAGGGCGAGAGCGAGAAGGCCGGTCGACACGCGTTTCAGCATGGTCAGCATGTAATCCTCATGAGAAAATCCGGATCGATTTGTAGCGCGGGACGCTAGAAAGGAAAGGTGGCGGAACAACGGAAACCATGGCGAAAACCGTCAAGCTTTTCACACTATATAGGGCCGATATGCGGAGAAAAACATGACCTGGTTGGTTAAGGCGAAAGGCTGGGCGAAACGGCTGAAACGCGACGTTCTGGCGTTGTGGCTCGCGGCACGCGACCGCCGTGTGCCGTGGTACGCCAAGCTCACCGCCGGCTCGGTTGCGGCCTACGCGCTGTCGCCGATCGACCTCATTCCCGATTTCATCCCCGTTCTCGGCTATCTCGACGATCTGCTGATCGTGCCGCTCGGCATCATGCTGGCGGTGAGGCTCGTGCCGGCGCCATTGATCAGCGAGTTCCGCCAAGAGGCCGAGCGTTGGGCGGAACGCCCGACCAGCCGCACCGGCCTCGCCTTCATCATTGCCATCTGGATCTGTTGTTTCGTCTTCGCACTGCGGAGCCTCTGGGAACTGACCTGATCCCGAAGCGTTGCGCATCGAGATCAGGAGTGCAGCCATGCGACATGTGACCACCGCCATTGCCCTGACGGGCCTTCTTCTCGGCCTGACTCTTTCGGGCCGACCCGCTTCAGCGGCAAGCTTCGATTGCGAGCGGGGCAATCTCGCCGCCGACGAGAAGGTGATCTGTGACACCCGCACGCTCAACGATGCGGATGTGAAAATGGTGACGACCTTCGACATCCTCACCGGCCTCCTGGCGATGGGCAACCGCGGCAAGCTGCAGGATGAGCAGAGCGCCTGGCTGAAGAAGCGCCAGGCCTGCGGCGAGGATGTCGAATGCATCCGGGCGTCTTATACGGAGCGGCTGAAGCAGCTCGACGAGGCTTACAAGAACTTGAGCCGGCCGTTGTGAAACCGCCAAAGGCTGGATTAGATGACCTCTATAAGCGTTTCGCCGCGTTCCAGAGCATCGATGATGTCCGGCAGCGCTCTTTGAAACCAGTCAAGCAGATCGCGGCGGCGTGAATTCGGCAGGCGGACCCAGACGATGGACGGTCCAGACTGCGCCAGGGCTTTACGCTGAGCGAAATCCTCATCCTTGGTGACAACGATCGCACTGGAGGCAGCCGCAAAATCCCATATCTCCCGATCTGGAGCTGACTGCAGGCCACAATCCATGACGTGTTCGGCCTCATACCCCCGCTCAGCGAGCCATCGCGCGAGAGCTGGCGGTAGGTAGCTGTGCATCCACGAGAAAGCGCATCAGGCGACGCGCAATACGGTGTGATCGCTTTGACGTGCGGCATATTCCAGCGCGGCAACAATGTCCGGCGCCTCAAGCAGGGGATAGTCTTCCAGAATTTCTTCATGCGTTGCGCCTGAAGCCAGCAATTCCAGAACATCTTTCACTCGGACGCGCAGCCCGCGGATTGTCGGGCGTCCCGAACAGATGTGCGGGTCAAAAGTGATGCGATGAAGCTCGGACATTTCTCACCCCTTGGGCAATAGAAACATCAGCATAACACAAAGCGCCGACAGGAGAACCTGGCGGCGATTTGTGATTTTCAGCGCAGCAACTTGCTACGTCTTACTCCGGCAGGATCCGCACGGCGCCCTTGTCGGCGCTCGCGGCAAAAGCGGCGTAGGCCTTCAGTGCCGTGGTGACGTTGCGCTTGCGGGGATGCGAGGGCTTCCAGCCGAAAGCATCCTGCTCTTTGCGGCGCTCGGCGAGGACGGCGTCCGAAACCGCGAGGTTGATCGTGCGGTTCGGAATGTCGATCTCGATCTTGTCGCCTTCGCGAACCAGGCCGATCGTGCCGCCGTTTGCCGCTTCGGGCGAGGCGTGGCCGATCGACAGGCCGGACGTGCCGCCGGAGAAGCGGCCGTCGGTGATGAGGGCACAGGCCTTCCCGAGGCCCTTCGACTTCAGGTAGCTGGTCGGATAGAGCATTTCCTGCATGCCCGGGCCGCCCTTCGGGCCTTCGTAGATGATGACCACGACGTCGCCCGCGACGATCTCGTTGGCGAGGATCGCCTTGACGGCGGCATCCTGGCTTTCGAAGACGCGGGCCGGACCGGTGAACTTCAGGATCGAGTCGTCGACGCCGGCCGTCTTCACGATGCAGCCGTCGATGGCGATATTGCCCTTGAGGACCGCCAGGCCGCCGTCCTTCGAGAACGGATGCTCGACCGAGCGGATGACGCCGTTTTCGCGGTCGGTATCGAGTTCGTCCCAGCGGGCGTCCTGGCTGAACGCGACCTGGGTCGGGATGCCGCCCGGTGCGGCGCGGAAGAAGTTGCGGACGGTTTCGCTGTTGGTGCGGGTGATGTCCCAGCGGTCGATCGCGTCGCCGAGCGTTTCGGCATGAACCGTGTAGCATTCGCGGTTGAGCAGCCCGCCCTTGTCCAGTTCGCCGAGGATCGACATGATGCCGCCGGCGCGGTGGACATCTTCCATATGCACGTCGGCCTTGGCCGGCGCGACCTTGGAAAGGCACGGGACGCGACGCGAGAGCTGGTCGATGTCGTCGAGGTTGAAATCGACCTCGCCTTCATAGGCGGCCGCGAGGATGTGCAGGACGGTATTGGTCGAGCCGCCCATGGCGATGTCGAGCGTCATGGCGTTCTCGAAGGCCTGCTTGGTGGCGATCGAGCGCGGCAGGACGGAATAGTCTTCCTGCTCGTAATGACGGCGGGCGAGATCGACGATCAGGTGGCCGGCCTCGACGAACAGGCGCTTGCGGTCGGCATGGGTGGCGAGCGTCGAGCCGTTGCCGGGCAGCGACAGGCCGAGCGCTTCGGTGAGGCAGTTCATCGAATTGGCTGTGAACATGCCCGAGCACGAACCGCAGGTCGGACAGGCGGAGCGCTCGATGACCTTGACGTCCTCGTCGCTCATCTTGTCGTCGGCGGCGGCGACCATGGCGTCGATCAGGTCGAGCGAATGGGTCTTGCCCTTCAGGACGACCTTGCCGGCTTCCATCGGGCCGCCCGAGACGAAAACCGCCGGGATGTTGAGGCGCATCGCGGCATTGAGCATGCCTGGGGTGATCTTGTCGCAGTTGGAGATGCAGACCATGGCGTCGGCGCAATGGGCATTGACCATATATTCGACCGAGTCGGCGATGATTTCGCGCGAGGGCAGCGAATAGAGCATGCCGTCATGGCCCATGGCGATGCCGTCGTCGACGGCGATCGTGTTGAATTCCTTGGCGACGCCGCCGGCCGCTTCGATCTCGCGGGCGACGAGCTGGCCGAGGTCCTTCAGGTGCACGTGGCCGGGCACGAACTGGGTGAAGGAATTGACCACCGCAATGATCGGCTTGCCGAAGTCGCTGTCCTTCATGCCGGTCGCGCGCCAAAGCCCGCGCGCGCCTGCCATGTTGCGGCCGTGGGTCGTGGTTCTCGAGCGGTAAGCGGGCATGGTGTTGTCCTCGATCTCTTGTTCGGGCCGGCGCAGTCTACCCCTTTCGGGAGACGCGCGCAAAAGCCCATGGTTTTGCGGCTTTCCTAGCGCAAAGCGCCCGGAGTGTCACTATCATGACGGGCCAAAGCGGTACGGTTGCGAAGACCGGTGGAGACCTAAATTGTGTTCCCGACCCTGAACCTCTATATTGCGTTCAAAGCCGCCGGGAGAAAGCAATGACCTCCATCATGTCGATCATCGTTCATGCCACGTGGGACGAAGAAGCCTCCGTGTGGGTCGCCACGAGCAACGATATCGAAGGGTTGGCCGTCGAAGCCGACACAATGGAAGAGCTTGAACCAAAGGTGAAAGCCGCGCTCACCGACCTCATCGAACTCAACGGCACCTCATCTCCGCTTCAAGATATCCCTGTCTATATCATGTCGGAGCAGCTCTCCCGCATTCCCAACTCACGGCGCGCCTGAGCGATAGCCGGCTACCTTCGGGAATTGAAGGAGCTGCTGCAAAAGGCCGGCTGTTATTACCATCGGCCCGGCAAAGGTGATCACGAAATCTGATACAGCCCCATCACCAAACGCTATTTCACGGTGGACCACAGCGTGAAATCTCGTCACACGGCCAATGCCGCGCTCAAGCAAGCCGGACTTCCCAAGGCATTCTGATCGGCCCTCACCTCTCCCGCAGTTCATCAGGATGGACGTCGAAGTGCTCGAAGATCATCTTGACGTTGCGGCGATGCGACTTGAAGAAGAGGTCGAAGACATCGCCCGCCAGCGGCACGCTGCCGAGCACGGAGTCGGCGGCGACATTGCCGAGCATCCGGGTGAGCTTTGCGGGCGGCAGGCCGAGTTTGCGCGCTTCGTTGACGATGTAAAGGCCGACCAGCGCACCGCCCGCATCCCCCACGAGCGGGATGAGGCCGAAGACGGAATCGGCGCCGAAACGGATTCGGGTGCCCGGAATGCCGATCGCCGTATCCATCAGCCGGGCAATGCCCGCAAGGCGGCGCAGGCGCCGCAATCTCTCGGCGCGATCGGCAATTGTTTCATCCCGCCCGGCATCCCAGGTGCGTGCCGTCATCTGCCATCTCCTCCTGTCGGGCGAATGGCCCTGCGATGAGAACTGATGAAACCGAAATGGGGTTCCATCGATTGCATTTCCATCCGCAAACCTTCGGTTTTTCACGCAAACGTGGTTTGAAGCAATCTTCGCACCGCTGTGAAACCTTTCGGTTCCGCGTTACGTATAGGAGCAGGATGGCACCCGTTGCCGCAGAGGAGATTTTCGACATGCCCGCCTATCGCCCGCCGCATATTCCGGCTTCCGAAATCACCCCCCGCGATATCTACATGTCGCGCCGGAATTTTATGGGCGCTGCGGCCGTCGCCGGATTTGCCTTTGCGGGCGCCGACAGCGCTTTTGCCGCACCGCTGACGGCCAGCCCCAGCGCCTACAAGGTGGACGAGAAGCTGACGCCGAAGGAAGCGGTCACCACCTACAACAATTTCTACGAATTCGGCGTCAACAAGGACGATCCCGCCGCCAATTCCGGCGACTTCAAGCCGACGCCGTGGTCCGTCAAGGTCGATGGCATGGTCGGCAAGCCGAAGGAGTTCGGGCACGAGGAACTGATGAAGATGAACCTCGAGGAGCGTACCTACCGGATGCGCTGCGTCGAGGGCTGGTCGATGGTGATCCCGTGGATCGGTTTCCCGCTTTCGGCTCTTCTAGATCAGGTGGATGTGCTCGGCAGCGCCAAATACGTCTCGTTCGAAACTGTCGTCCGGCCGGAGGAAATGCCGGGCCAGAAGGGATTTTTCCAGCCCCTGCCGTGGCCCTATATCGAAGGGCTGAGGCTCGACGAGGCCCGCCATCCCCTGGCTATCCTCGCGGTCGGCCTTTACGGCGAGACGCTGCCGAACCCCAACGGCGCGCCGATCCGGCTCGTGGTACCGTGGAAATACGGCTTCAAGAGCTCGTCGAGAAGCAGCCGGAGACGACCTGGAAGAATGCCAACGCCCGCGAATACGGCTTCTATTCCAACGTCAACCCGGCGGTCGATCACCCGCGCTGGAGCCAGGCGACGGAACAGCGGATCGGCGAAGGCGGCTTCTTCGGTGCCAACCGTCGCCCGACCCTGCCGTTCAACGGTTATGCCGATCAGGTGGCGAGCCTCTATGACGGCCTCGACCTGAAGGCGAATTATTGAGAATGGCGAGCCTCCCCGCCCTGCCCCGCCGTTATCACAAGGCCAGCGTCTGGGCGCTCTATGTGATCGGGCTCTGTCCGGCCGCCTGGTATTTCTATCTCGGGCTGACCGGAGGGCTCGGCTTCAACCCGGTCAAGGAGTTCGAGCATCAGCTCGGCATCTGGGCGCTGCGGTTCATCATCGCGACGCTTGCGATCACGCCGCTGCGCGATCTCGCCGGCATCAACTGGGTGCGCTATCGCCGGGCGCTCGGGCTGATCGCCTTCTACTACGTGCTCCTGCATTTCTCGGTCTATGTGTCGCTGGACCTACGCTTCAATTTCGGCGCGGTGGGCGGCGATATCGCCAAGCGGCCCTATATCACCATCGGGTTTGCCTGCCTGCTGATGCTGATCCCGCTTGCGATCACCTCCAACAACTGGTCGATCCGCAAGCTCGCCCAGGGCTGGAACAGGCTGCACAGGCTGATCTACCTGATCGCGGCCGGCGGGGCGCTCCACTATGCGCTGGCGGTCAAATCGGTGACGCTGGTGCCGTTCATCCACATCGGCCTGATTGCGCTGTTGCTGGCCTACCGGGCCGTCAGGCGGCCGATCATGAACTGGAAACGCGGCAATAACAAACCAGCAAAACCCGTGGCTTCGCAGAGGGCAAGGCAGAACGGTTGACCCGGAGGGCGGATTGGACACAGCGGTCCGCATGCATCCCCTCAACGCAAAGAGCCGGATCCATCGATCCGGCTCTCTTTATGTTCGACAGCCTTTCCGGGCCATTCAGAAATGCTTGCGGAATAGCAGCCGGTCGAGCGATAGGTAGCCTCCCCCGAAGGCGGCGTAGAGGAACGCGCCTCCGGTCCAGAACAGTGATGCCAGTTCTGCCTTGCCCTGAACCTGCTCCAGAAAAACGTGGCCGCCATCCTTCAGCCGCACCAATGCCTGCGGCGTGAACAGCTGCTGGCCGCCGGCCTTCAGTGCCTCGATGCCAGCCGGGGTCAGGAAGGCGTCGCCATAGGGATGGGTGACGTGGAACCAGAGCGTCATGGCCAGCATGACGCCATTGGCGAGCGCCACGGGCCGGGTGAACAGGCCGGCGGCGATGAACATGCCGCCGAAGAATTGCAGGGCGGCAAGGAAGGGTGACCAGAACCAGCCCGGATACATGCCGATATTTTCGACGAAGCCGACCTGCGCGAACGGCGCGATGATCTTCGGCCATCCCTCGATGACCAGCATGCCGCCGACCGCCAGCCGGAATATGCTCCAGGCCATGGGCTGCGCCAGCTTTTCATAGACAGGGGCCAAAGCGGGAATGACGAGTTCGTCTTTTGCGTTATCAAAAACTACATGTTCAACCATTTTCCGTACCTCACGATTTTGCCTCAATGCCGAGACCTTATCGCTTTGGCGGGGGAAAGCTCTTGACGCAGGTCAAGCTATGCGGTCGATCGGTGAAGTGGCCACCATAGTTGACCGCAAACGCGAAAAAGCCGGGCGTCTCCACCCGGCTTTTTCAATTCCGACGACGCGGAAAATTATGCGGCTTCGGCAGCGTCTGCTTCAGCGGCAACGCGAGCCTTGTCGGCTGCGCCCTTGGCGTCAACATCGCGTTCAACGAACTCGATGACGGCCATGGCAGCGTTATCGCCCTGGCGGAAGCCGGCCTTCATGATGCGCAGGTAGCCGCCGTTGCGGGTTGCGTAACGCGAAGCGATGGCGTCGAACAGCTTCTTGACGGCGTCCTGGTCCTGGATCTGCGAGATCGCCTGACGACGAGCGTGCAGGTCGCCGCGCTTGCCCAGCGTGACGAGCTTTTCGACGATCGGACGGATTTCCTTCGCCTTCGGAAGGGTCGTGACGATCTGCTCGTGGGTGATGAGCGAAGCCGCCATGTTGGCGAACATCGCCTTGCGGTGGCTGGCGGTACGATTGAGCTTGCGGCCGGCTACTCCGTGGCGCATGGCTATTCTCCTTTAATGCAGGTACCCAGTTCTTTTCGGGCCTGCCGTTTCCTGGCACATACGGGCACTCGTATCTTCCGATCAAAGGCCCGCTGTTTGACGGGGAAAGGCAGTCAAAACCTGCCTTTGCTGATTTCAGTACTGGTCTTCGTAACGCTTGGCGAGATCTTCGATGTTTTCCGGCGGCCAGGCGGGAACTTCCATACCCAGATGGAGGCCCATGGATGCCAGAACTTCCTTGATCTCGTTCAGCGACTTGCGACCGAAATTCGGAGTGCGGAGCATCTCGGCTTCGGTCTTCTGGATGAGGTCGCCGATGTAAACGATGTTGTCGTTCTTCAGGCAGTTGGCCGAACGGACAGACAGTTCCAGTTCGTCCACCTTCTTGAGAAGCGCCGGGTTGAACGCGAGTTCGGTAACCGATTCTTCTTCGACGTCCTTCTGCGGTTCGTCGAAGTTGACGAAGACCGAGAGCTGGTCCTGAAGGATGCGAGCGGCGAAGGCAACGGCGTCTTCACCCGTGACCGAGCCATCGGTTTCGATGGTCATGGTCAGCTTGTCATAGTCGAGAACCTGGCCTTCGCGGGTGTTTTCCACCTTGTAGGACACTTTCTTGACTGGCGAATAGAGGCTG
>NZ_AKKC02000014.1 GCF_000282095.2 Rhizobium sp. CF080
GAAGCGCGCGGCATTCCGGGCGCAGAAGGAAGACGGCCGCCGCCGGTTCGTCGCTGGCGCCATCGGCCCGACCAACCGCACGGCCTCCATTTCGCCGGACGTCAACAATCCCGGTTACCGGGCGGTGACATTCGACGACCTCCGCATCGCCTATGGCGAACAGCTCGACGGCCTGATCGACGGCGGCGCCGACATCATCCTGATCGAGACGATCTTCGATACGCTGAACGCCAAGGCGGCGATCTTCGCCTGTGCGGAGCGTTTCGAGGCAAAGGGCATCCGGCTGCCGGTGATGATTTCCGGCACGATCACCGACCTTTCCGGCCGCACGCTGTCCGGCCAGACGCCCTCGGCCTTCTGGTCCTCCATCCGTCACTCGAAGCCCTTCACCGTCGGGCTGAACTGCGCGCTCGGCGCCGATGCGATGCGGCCGCATCTGCAGGAGCTTTCGGGCGTCGCCGACACGTTCATCTCCGCCTATCCGAATGCCGGCCTGCCGAACTCGTTCGGCGGTTACGACGAATCGCCGGAGGACATGGCCCGCCAGATCAAAGGCTTTGCCGAGGAAGGCCTCGTCAACGTCGTCGGCGGCTGCTGCGGATCGACGCCGGACCATATCCGCGCGATTGCCGAAGCGGTTGCGCCGTACAAGCCGCGCGAAGTGCCGGAACACCGGCCGTTCATGTCGCTTGCGGGCCTGGAGCCCTTCGAATTCACCAAGGACGTGCCGTTCGTCAATGTCGGCGAGCGCACCAACGTCACCGGCTCGGCGAAATTCCGCAAGCTGATCACCGCTGGCGATTTTACCGCAGCACTCGCGATCGCCCGCGACCAGGTGGAAAATGGCGCTTCGGTGATCGACATCAACATGGACGAAGGCCTGATCGACTCGCAGCGGGCGATGGTCGAATTCGTCAACCTGATCGCCGCCGAGCCGGATATCGCCCGGGTGCCGATCATGCTCGACTCGTCGAAGTTCGAAATCATGGAAGCAGGCCTGAAATGCGTGCAAGGCAAGCCGGTCGTCAACTCGATCTCCATGAAGGAGGGCGAGGAGAAGTTCATCGCCCAGGCCAAGCTGCTGCGCAATTATGGTGCTGCCGTCGTGGTCATGGCCTTCGACGAGCAGGGCCAGGCCGATACCTACGAGCGCAAGGTGGCAATCTGCGAACGCGCCTACAAGCTCCTGACCGAAGAGGCGGATTTCCCGCCGGAAGACATCATCTTCGACCCGAACATCTTTGCGGTCGCGACGGGTATCGAGGAGCATAACGGCTACGGGCTCGCCTTCATCCAGGCGACGAAGACGATCCGCGAGCGCATGCCGCTGGTGCATGTCTCGGGCGGTGTCTCGAACCTGTCCTTCTCGTTCCGCGGCAACGAGCCGGTGCGCGAGGCGATGCATGCGGTGTTCCTCTACCACGCCATCCAGGCGGGCATGGACATGGGCATTGTCAATGCCGGCCAGCTGGCGATCTACGAAAACATCGATCCGGAACTGCGCGAAGCCTGCGAAGACGTCGTGCTCAACCGCCGCGACGATGCGACGGAACGGATGCTCGACATTGCCGAGCGCTATCGCGGCACAGGATCGAAGGAAGCCAAGGAGAAGGATCTTGCCTGGCGCGAATGGCCGGTCGAAAAGCGCCTCTCGCATGCGCTGGTCAACGGCATCAACGAGTTCATCGACATTGACACGGAAGAGGCACGCCAGAATGCGGAACGGCCTCTGCATGTGATCGAAGGTCCGCTGATGGCCGGCATGAACGTGGTCGGCGACCTGTTCGGTTCCGGAAAAATGTTCCTGCCGCAGGTGGTGAAATCCGCCCGCGTGATGAAGCAGGCCGTGGCCGTGCTTCTGCCCTACATGGAAGAGGAAAAGCGCCTGAACGGCGGGGACCAGAAGAAGTCCGCCGGCAAGGTGCTGATGGCGACCGTCAAGGGCGATGTCCACGATATCGGCAAGAACATCGTCGGGGTCGTGCTCGCCTGCAACAATTACGAGATCATCGATCTCGGGGTGATGGTGCCGGCGACCAAGATCCTGGAAACGGCGATTGCCGAGAAGGTCGACATCATCGGGCTTTCCGGCCTGATCACTCCGTCGCTCGACGAGATGGTGCATGTGGCGTCCGAGATGGAGCGCCAGGGTTTCGATATTCCGCTGCTGATCGGCGGGGCGACGACCAGCCGCGTCCACACGGCGGTCAAGATCCATCCGCGTTATGATCGCGGCCAGGCCATCTACGTGACCGATGCCAGCCGCGCGGTCGGCGTCGTGTCAGCGCTTCTGTCCGAAGACGGAAAGCCGAGCTATATCAGCACGGTGCAGGCGGAATATGCCAAGGTGGCGGCGGCCCATGCCCGCTCGGAAGCGGAAAAGACCCGCCTGCCGATCGGCCGCGCTCGCGACAATGCCGAGAAGGTCGACTGGTCGTCCTATCAGCCCAAGAAGCCGCAGTTCACCGGCACGAAGGTGTTCGAGACCTATGACCTGGCGGAACTGGCGAAATATATCGACTGGACGCCGTTCTTCCAGACCTGGGAATTGAAGGGGCGTTTCCCGGCCATCCTCGACGACGAGAAACAGGGCGAGGCGGCACGCCAACTTTATGCGGACGCCCAGGCGATGCTCGACAAGATCATTGCGGAAAAATGGTTCCGGCCGCGGGCAGTGATCGGCTTCTGGCCAGCCAATGCCGTCGGCGACGATATCCGCGTCTATACGGATGAGAGCCGCAACGAGGAACTGGCGACCTTCTTCACGCTGCGCCAGCAGCTTTCGAAGCGGGATGGCCGCCCGAACGTGGCGCTGTCGGATTTCGTCGCACCGGTCGCGACCGGTCTCGACGACTATGTCGGCGGTTTCGTGGTCACGGCCGGCATCGAGGAAGTGGCGATCGCCGAACGTTTCGAACGGGCGAACGACGATTACTCGTCGATCCTCGTCAAGGCGCTGGCCGACCGTTTCGCCGAGGCCTTCGCTGAATGCATGCACGAGCGGGTCCGCAAGGAATTCTGGGGCTATGCGCCGGACGAGAATTTCTCCACGGAAGAGCTGATCACCGAGGGTTATGGCGGTATCCGCCCGGCGCCCGGTTATCCGGCCCAGCCCGACCATACGGAAAAGGCGACGCTGTTCCGGCTGCTCGATGCGGAAGAGGCGACCGGCGTCATCCTGACGGAAAGCTATGCGATGTGGCCCGGTTCATCGGTCTCCGGCCTCTATATCGGCCATCCGGCCTCGTACTATTTCGGGGTGGCGAAGGTCGAGCGCGACCAGGTCGAGGACTATGCCAAGCGCAAGGGCATGTCGATCGAGGAGATCGAGCGCTGGCTCGGCCCGGTCCTCAACTACGTGCCGACGTCCGCCCAGGATGCGGTAGACGACGCGGCGTGAGATCCTCAACGCAAAAACGGCATCCACGAGGATGCCGTTTTTGCTTATGGGCCATCAGCCCCTGATTTGCAGAAGACTTCCGATCAGTCGCGGACGATCAGGAAATCGTGGGCGTTGAAGCGCAGCGTCAGGGTTTCACCCGGCTGCGGCAGGACGGCATCCGGCGAATTGAACATGTCGAAGGAAATCTGGTTTCCGCCGACTTCGAGCTTGGTGCGGATGACCGAGCCGAGGAAATGCGAGGAGATCACCTGGCCGGTCAGCGAGGTGTCACCCTTGGCATTTTCCAGGAGCGAGCCCGCTTCCGGACGCAGTGCGATCGACAGCTTGTCACCGCCCTTCAGCGCGCCGATCGATTCCCGCAGCCTGATGGTGTTTTCGCCGACCTTGACGGTGTTAGCGGCCGGATCGATGACGGTCGCCTCGATGATGTTGAGCGTGCCGACGAAGGAGGCGACGAAGCGGGTGGTCGGGCGGTTGTAGATTTCCGACGGCGTGCCGATCTGGTCGGCGCGGCCGGCATTCATCACCACGATGCGGTCGGAGATCGACAGCGCCTCTTCCTGGTCATGGGTGACGAAGACGGTGGTGATGCCGAGCTGGCGCTGGATCTGGCGGATTTCCTCGCGCAGCGAGACGCGGATCTTGGCATCGAGCGCCGACAGCGGCTCGTCGAGCAGCAGGACCTGCGGTTTCGGCGCAAGCGCGCGGGCGAGTGCCACGCGCTGCTGCTGGCCGCCGGACATCTGGTAGGGATAACGGTCGGCCAGATGGTCGAGGCCGATCAGATTCAGCATTTCCTTGACGCGCGTTTCGATCTCCGGCTTGGACTTGCCCGCCACCTTCAAGCCGAAGGCGACGTTGTCGAAGACGTTCATGTTCGGAAACAGCGCATAGGCCTGGAAAACCATGCCGATGTTGCGCTGGTTGGTCTTCAGCGTGTTCTGATTCCGGCCGTTGATCGAGATCGCGCCATCGCTTGGGGCTTCGAAGCCTGCGATCATGCGCAGCACGGTCGTCTTGCCGCAACCCGACGGTCCGAGAAAGGAGACGAATTCGCCCTTCTCGATGGACATGTTGAAGTCCTTGACGACCTGGGTCTGTCCGAAACTCTTCTTGAGGCTGTCGAGCACGAGGAATGACATTATCGAAAATCCTTAAGGCCTGGACGGCGTCAATTTGCTGAAGCGGGAAACGAGCTGGATCAGACCCATCGACAGCCAGGTGATCGCGAACGCGATGACGGCCAGCGCCGAAGGCTCATAGGCCTTGTTGGCGCCGACGAGCTGGAGATAGGGTCCGAAGGCCGGACGGTTGAGAAGGGCCGCCATGGTGAATTCGCCCATGACGATCGCAAACGTGATGAAGGCGCCAGAGAGCACGCCCGACATGACGTTCGGGAAAATGCAGCGGAACATGATCGTCGGCCACTTGGCGCCGAGGATTTCCGCGGCCTCCGTCAGCGTCCGCACATCGATGGTGCGCATCGCCGTGTCGACCGAACGGTACATGTAGGGGAGCGCCAGCGTCACGTAGGAGAATGTCAGCAGGACGTTCGTGCCCTGCGTCGAGCCCGTGAACGGGATCCAGGACGAGGAATTGTAGAGGCGCAGGTAGCCGAACACGATGACGATCGCCGGGATGACGAGCGGCAGCAGCGTGATGAACTCGACGACCTGCCGCATCTGCGGCAGGCGCAGCCGCACCCAATAGGCCGTCGGCACGATGAGCAGCATGCCGACGATGATCGTCACCAGCGCCATCAGCATGGAGAAGCCGAAGGTCGCGCGGAACTGCGCGTCGGTGAAGACCGACTGGTAGGCGTCGAAGGAATAGATACCGCGCCGCATGCGCAACGAGAACTCGAACGTGCCGATCAGGGGTACGAAGAAATAAATCGCGCCGATGGCGATCGCGAGCCAGGCAAAGATCTTGTGCGCCTTCATTTCTGCCACCGTTCGGCGCGGGTGCGCAGCCAGATATAGAGGATGTTGGAAATGCCGGTGATGACGATCATGCCGAGAGCCAGGGCGTAGCCGAGGTTCGGATTGTGCAGCACGTCGCCGCGGATCTGGGCGTAGAGCAGGATCGGTACGATGTTGAGAGAGGCACCGGTCAGCGCAAAGGCGGTCGCGATTGCGCCGAAGGCGTTGGCGAAAAGGAGAAGCGTGGCGCCCATCAGGCTCGGCCAGAGGATCGGCAGCACCACCATGCGCCAATATTGCCAGCTGGATGCGCCGAGGATTTCGGATGCCTCGCGCCATTCCTTTTTCAATCCGTCCAGCGCGGGGGTGAGGATCAGCACCATCAGCGGGATCTGGAAGAACATGTAGGTGATTGTCAGGCCGAAGAACGACAGGAGATTGAAGCCGGTCGAATAGAGATTGAAGCCCAGCCAGTCACGCATCAAGACGGTGACGAGCCCGGTCCGGCCGAGCGTCGCCAGAAAGGCGAAGGCGAGCGGCACGCCGGCGAAATTCGAGGCGACGCCCGAAAAAGTCAGCAGGCTGGAGCGGATCCAAGACGGCACGCCGCCGAGCACGACCGCCCAGGCGAGGAAGAAGCCGATCAATCCGCCGCCGAGCGCAGACGCGACGGATACCCGGATACTGATCCAGTAGGCGCCGAGGATGGACGGCGAAAAGAGGTCGACAATATTCTGAAAGGTGAATTCGCCGGCCGGATTGAAGAAGGCGCCGACGATCAGATAGAGCGTCGGAACAATCAGGAAGGCGAGCGCGAATACCATGAACGGCACGATGCCGAGCCAGTCGATGACTGTCCGGCGGTCGATGAATGACGTGGAAGCGGTGGTCATGAATGCTGGCCATCCAGGAAAAACGGGAAAACTCCCGCGCCGGGTGGCGCGGGAGGTCAGTCTTGTTCCGATTACTTTGCGACGTTGGCGCCGACCACGCTATCCCATTTCTTGGTGATGGTTTCCTTGGCGGCGGCCTGCTGGGCGAGCGTCGGGAAAACGGCCTTCTCATAGGCTGCTGCCGGGGGCAGGGCGTCGAGCAGGTTCTTCGGGATCTTGTTGTTCTTGGCAAGATCGTTGAAGCGGATCGGGTGGCAATATCCCTTCAGCCAGCCGAGCTGACCTTCGTCGGAATAGAGGTATTCCATCCACAGCTTCGCCGCGTTCGGATGCGGAGCGAAGGCGGAGATCGCCTGGACGTAGACGCCCGCAACGACGCCGCTTGCCGGAACCACGACCTCGAAGGGCGGGTTGCCCTTCAGGCTTTCGCCCCAGGACAGCGCGTTATAGTCCCAGGCGACGATGATCGGCGTGGTGCCCTGCGCGAACGGGGCGGCCTTGCCGGTGACCGGAACGAAATTGCCCTTCTTGTTGAGTTCCGCAAAGAACTTCAGGCCTTCGTCGCCGGCCTTGGCGGAGTCGCCCTTGGCGCCGGAGAGGCCGGCAGCGTACACGCCCTGAACGGCCTGGTTGGCGCTGCGCGGATCGCCGGCGAGCGCGACGGCATTGGCGTAGTCGGACTTCAGGAGGTCCGGCCAGTCCTTCGGAGAGGTCTTGACGAGGTCCTTGTTCACCAGGAAGGCCAGAACGCCGTAATAGTCGCCGTACCAGTAGCCGTCGGCATCCTTGGCGTCGGCCGGGATCGAATCCCAGGTGGAGACCTTGTAGGGCTGGATCAGGCCTTCGGTCTTGGCGGACGGGCCGAAGGAGAGGCCGACGTCGATGACGTCGGGAGCCTGCGGGCCCTTGTTGCCCTTGTTGGCCTTGATAGCTTCGATTTCGTCGCCCGAACCGGCATCCGGGTTCAGTTCGTTGACTTCGAGGCCGTACTTCGCCTTGAAGCCGGCGATGACGTCGCCGTAGCCGCACCAGCTATGGGGCAGTGCGATCGTGGTCAGCGTGCCTTCCTTCTTGGCGGCCGCGATCAGCTCGGCACTCGGCTCGGCGGCGGCGATGGCGGTCGAAGCGACGACGATCGCGGTCGTCAGGGAAAGAAGACGTTGGGTCTTGTTGAGCACGGTATCCTCCTAAGGGTTCAGGTCGTGTGGTCTGGATCGTTTCGGCGCGACTCGTAGAGCCAGTTCATGTATCGTATATGACAGGCCGGAGGATGAGCGGTTGCTCATAAGCCCCCGGAATTACCGGCATATTTCTTGACCCCGACGGTCAGTCGGGACGGCCCTGGCGGCCCGGCCGGCGGAACAGCATCGTCCGCTCGAACAGGCCTTCCAGAGAGTTCATTCGTTCGCGGGTTTCCTCCCAGGTTGCGCTCTGCACCGCCTCGATCAGCGCCTCGACGACGAACAGGGTGATGACGGAGCTGTCCCAAGCCGAGGGTGCCTCGATCCGCACCTTGAACGTATGCTGCGCGTGCTTGGCGACGGGCGAGGCCCAGACGTCGGTCAGCAAGACGATGACGACGCCGTTGGCCCGTGCGGCCTCTGCCAGCGTCGCCATCTCCTGCTCGTAGCGGCGGATATCGAAGATCACCAGCACGTCGCCGGCGCTCATGTTCAGCACATGCTGCGGCCAGGAACTGGAATTGGTGGAGATCAGGGTCGTTTTCGGTCGGATGACCTGCATATGGGTGAAGAAATACTCGGCCAGCGCCCCGGTGATACGGCCGCCGACGAAATAGATGCCCCGGTTGCGATCACGCAGAAGTGCAGCCGCACCCTCGAAAGTCGTGGTGTCGAGATCCGAAAGCGTATCGCGCAGATTGGCGGTGATGGCGTCGGCGAAGCGGTTGAGGATATGTGTGCCCGGCGCATTGGAGGCCCAGCGGTCGTGCTTGGCGATCGGGTTGGAGATCGTCGCCTCGAGTTCCTGGTGGAGATGCGACTGGAATTCCGGATAGCCCCTGTAGCCGAGCTTCTGCACCATGCGCGCAACCGTCGGCGTCGAAACCCCAGCGTTCTCCGCGATCACAGTGATGCTGCCGAGCCCCGACACCGGATAGTTCTCCAATAAGCTGTCCGCCAACTGTTTTTCCGCGCGCGTCAGGCTGTCGTAACGAACACGAATGACATCCGATACGGTGCGTGCAGTTGGTGGCACGAAAGCTGTTCCCTCCGGTCTTCGCCGGTTTGTAGAGGGGATTAACAATCGTTTCCGATGAGAAGTCAACGGTGCTTTTGAAGAGAAATTTTCAGAATCACGTTGACGATAGCCAAAAAGTGAAGAATTCTCTTCTTAGTCCAATTTAAACGATTTTTCCGGAACGCGTTGATGCTGGTCCAGTCGGAATTCTTCACGGAAGCGGATGGCGAGCCCGTGGCCGTGGACAATGCCGAGGGCCGTGGAGAGGTGCTTCTCGTCTGCGAACACGCCTCGCGGCGCCTGCCGGAACGCTACGGCGATCTCGGGCTTTCCAAGGATGCGCTCGCCTCGCATATCGCCTGGGATCCGGGAGCGCTTGCAGTCTCCCGGCTGATGTCGAAGAGCCTTGGCGCGACGCTGATCCACCAGCGGTTTTCGCGTCTCATCTACGACTGCAACCGGCCGCCGGAATCGCCTGCCGCGATCCGCGAGGTGTCGGAAGTCTTCCGGATCCCCGGCAACGAGAACCTGTCCGAGGCGGAGAAATCCGACCGGACGGCGGCGCTTTACCTGCCCTTCCACGGCCGTATCCGCGAGGAGATCGCAGCAAGGCGGGCGAGGGGGCAGGCAACCGTCTTCGTCACCATTCACAGCTTCACGCCGGTCTATTTCGGCAAAGAGCGCCCCGTCGAGATCGGCGTGCTTCACGATACCGACAGCCGGCTGGCCGACCGGATGCTGGAGGCCGCATCCGACACGCATCTCTACCGCGTCGAGCGCAACGAGCCTTACGGGCCGGCGGACGGGGTGACGCATACGCTGGAAGTCCACGCCCTGCCGGCGGGACTTCTCAATGTCATGATCGAAATCAGGAACGATCTCATAACAGACGAAACCGGCCAGGGGGTCGTGGCCGATTTCTTGACAGGATTGCTGCGGGAAAGCCTCGCAGACATCCAAGGATAAGACCCGGGGAGCAGCAGCTCGCATGCCCGCGGCGGATCTCCGCGGGAAGGACAAACCGGATGGCCGCGATGGCGCGGTCTTTCTGCCAACAGGGGGAAGTCATGTCCGATTATACCGAAGGCGATAAAAAGCAGGACGTTCATATCCTGCATTCCATGGGCTATGCGCAGGAACTCGAGCGCCGCATGAGCTCGTTTTCGAACTTTGCTATTTCATTTTCCATCATTTGCATTCTCTCCGGCGGCATCAACTCGCTGGGTCAGGCGACTGCCGGCGCCGGCGGCGCGGCGATCGGCATCGGCTGGCCGCTCGGCTGCCTGATTTCCGGCATCTTCGCGCTCGGGCTCGCACAGATCGGCTCGGCCTATCCGACGGCGGGCGGCCTCTATCACTGGGGATCGATCCTCGGCAACCGCTTTACCGGCTGGCTTTCCGCCTGGCTCAACCTGCTCGGCCTCGTCACCGTGCTCGGCGCCATCAATGTCGGAACGTTCTATTTCTTCTTCGGCGCCTTCGGGCCGACTTTCGGCATCGAGGATACGCTGACACACCGCGTGGTATTCGTTGCCATCATCACCGGGCTGCAGGCCGGCATCAACCATTTCGGCATAGGTCTGACGGCGAAACTCACCGACTTTTCCGGCTATCTGATCTTCGTGACTGCGATCCTGCTGACGATCGCATGCCTTATCGCGGCCCCCGGCTTCGATTTCGCGCGGCTCTTCACCTTCGCCAACTATACCGGCACGGAGGGGGCGGCGCTCGTCTGGCCGAATAGCGTTTCCGGCGTGATGGCATTCCTTCTCGGCCTGCTCCTGCCGATCTATACGATCACCGGCTATGACGCCTCGGCCCATACATCCGAGGAAACCGTCAAGGCGGCCGTATCCGTCCCGCGCGGCATGGTCTCGGCCGTCGTGTGGTCCGCGGTGTTCGGCTACATCATGCTGTGCGCCTTCGTACTGATGATCCCCAACATGGACGATGCGGCCAAGCAGGGCTGGAACGTGTTTTTCTGGGCGATGGACGCGCAGATGAACCCGGCCGTGAAAAGCATCCTGTATTTCCTGATCTTCATTTCGCAGCTGCTTTGCGGCCTGGCTACCGTCACGTCGGTATCGCGGATGATCTTCGCCTTCTCGCGCGACAAGGGCCTGCCTGCGTCGTCGGTGCTCGCCAAGGTCAGCCCAAAATACCGTACGCCCGTCGCGGCGATCTGGACCGGCTCCATTCTCGCCGTCCTGTTCGTCTGGTTCACCTCGGCGATCACCATTGCCGGCACGCCGGCCTATTCGATCGTCGTGTCCTGCACGGTCATCTTCCTGTTCCTGTCCTTCGCCCTGCCGATCGCGCTCGGGCTGTTCACGATCGGCACAGCGAAATGGCCGAACATGGGACCCTGGAACATGGGTATTCCGGCCTACAGGCTGGTCGCCGTCCTGGTGATCATCTCGATGATCGTCATCTTCTTCATCGGCATCCAGCCGCCGAACGACTGGGCGCTCGAAATCACCGTCGGCTTCCTGGTGCTGACCGGAATCGTCTGGTTCGCCTTCGAGAACCGGCGCTTCATGGGACCACCGATCGGCGAGGCCATCGCCAAGCGGCAGGCCGAGATCGCTGCTGCGGAAGCGGCTGTCGGAGAGAAATAAGCGCAACCGGGCTGACGCCCCTATGATCCCGCCGCCACGACACTTGGAAGGTTGTGGCGGTTCACCCTTTTGAAACGGATGTGAGGCATGACCCCGATTTACTCCTTCGACGATCTGAAACGCGATGTCGCCGACGGCCGCATCGATACGATCATCGCCGCTCAGGTGGACATGCAGGGCCGCCTGATGGGCAAGCGGTTCCAGGCGGAATATTTCGTCGAGAGCGCCTATAAGGAAACCCATAGCTGCAACTATCTGCTCGCCACCGATATCGAGATGGAAACCATCTCCGGCTACAAGGCGACGAGCTGGGAGCAGGGCTACGGCGACTATACGATGAAGCCGGATCTTGCGACGCTCAGGAAACTGCCCTGGCTCGAAGGCACGGCGCTGGTGCTTTGCGACGTGCTCGACCATCACACCCATGAAGAGGTGCCGCATTCGCCGCGGGCCATCCTCAAAAGACAGGTCCAGCGGCTCGCCGACATGGGCATGTCCGCCTTCATGGCGACCGAACTCGAATTCTTCCTGTTCGACCAGACTTATGACCAGGCCCGCGAAAGCGGCTATCGCAATCTCAAGCTCGCGAGCGGTTATAACGAGGACTACCACATCTTCCAGACCACCAAGGAAGAAGAGGTGATGCGGGCGATCCGCACCGGGCTGCAGGGGGCCGGCATTCCGGTCGAGAATTCCAAGGGCGAGGCTTCGGCCGGCCAGGAGGAAATCAACGTCCGTTATGCCGATGCGCTGACCATGGCCGACCGGCACGTGATCATCAAGAATGCGTGCAAGGAGATCGCCTGGGGCAAGGGCAAGGCGATCACCTTCCTCGCCAAGTGGAATTACTCGGCCGCCGGCAGCTCGTCGCACATCCACCAGTCGCTGTGGAGCGCCGACGGAAGCAAGCCGCTGTTCTTCGACAAGGACGGCGAGCACGGCATGTCGGACCTGATGAGACATTATATTGCCGGGCTGCTCGCCCACGCGGGCGAGATCACCTATTTCCTGGCCCCCTACATCAATTCCTACAAGCGCTTCATGGCCGGCACGTTCGCGCCGACCAAGGCCGTCTGGTCGAAGGACAACCGCACCGCCGGCTATCGCCTCTGCGGCGAGGCGACCAAGGGCATCCGCGTCGAATGCCGCGTCGGCGGTTCCGATCTCAACCCCTATCTTGCCATGGCGGCACTGATTGCGGCCGGCATCGACGGCATCGAGAAGAAGATGGCACTGGAGCCGGCCTTCGTCGGCGACGCCTATGGCGGCAAGGGCATTCGCGAAATCCCGAAAACCTTGCGCGAGGCGATCGACCTGATGAACGGATCGGAACTGCTGCGCTCGGCCTTCGGCGACGATGTCATCGACCACTATGTTCGCGCCGGCCAGTGGGAGCAGGAGGAATACGATCGCCGTGTGACGGATTGGGAAGTGGCACGGGGGTTCGAGAGAGTTTGAGATAATCGCAACAACCATGTTGCGATTGTTGCCGTCATCGCATCGTGCTATGGTTGCGATGACGGCAATCCGGAGACGATCATGGGAACGATCGACAGCGCCTGGTTTTATGACAAGTTGGCTGAAAAAGGCAGTTCGTTGCGGGATATGGCGCGCTTCATGGAGCTCGATCCCAGCGCGGTCTCGCGCATGCTGAACGGCGAGCGGAAGATGAGCGCGGAAGAGCAGGACCGGATTTCGGCCTTTCTCGGGCTGGATCTCAATGAGGTTGCAGCTCATCGGCGTGGCGAGATGGCAGGCTTGTCGGAGAGCAAACAGGCGGCCTATGAGCTCCGGCTGCCGCCGCCCGAACGTCCCGTGAAGATGTTTACGGAAGCCGACATCATCTACAAGGATGGCAAGCGCTGGATGGAAAAGGATGACGGTACCCTGATAGAACTGCATCCCGCCTACGGTTGCATGAAGGGTACGATGACGACCCCTCCGGATCTGGACCTTACAGCGCCTGTCGATCCCGATTGGGGTAAAGTCTACGAGGATGACTGATCGATATCTATTGGACACCTGCGCCGTCATTTGGCTTGCGAATGGTGCTCCGCTCGGTCGGGACGCCAACATGGTTCTCAGCGAGAATCGCGCACGGAGTGGAGCTTTGGTTATTTCGCCGATGTCGGCATGGGAGATCGGGATGTTGGTCAGCAAAGGTCGGTTGCCGACAGCTAAAAATGCGGCAGCCTGGTTTAACGACGCGCGCGGGATGATTGGTGCTGATATTATGGATATATCCCAATCGGCTTTAATAGAGGCTTCCTTCCTCCCGCAACCCATCCACAACGACCCCACGGACCGCATCCTGATCGCCACCGCCCGCGAAAATGACCTGACAATCGTCACGCGTGATCGCGCAATCCTTGCCTATGGCGATGCCGGCCATGTTCGCACCCTTGCCTGTTAAGCCTTCGGGCCTGTTGAATTTCTGGAGTATGTATCAATGACGATGATCCAATGTATCTCGCCGGTGGACGGCTCGGTCTATGCCGAACGTCCGGCCATGTCGCCGGAGGCCGCGGCGGAAGCCGTCGGCCGCGCTCGGCATGCGCAGAAGGCATGGGCGAAGCGGCCGCTTGAAGAGCGTGTCCAGCTTGTGCTGAAAGGCGTTGCACGCCTCAACGAGATGGTCGATGAGGTAGTGCCGGAACTTGCCTGGATGATGGGCCGGCCGGTGCGTTACGGAGGCGAGTTCAAGGGGTTCAACGAGCGCTCCAATTACGTCGCGTCGATCGCGGCCGATGCGCTTGCTCCGCTGCGAGTCGAGGACAGCGCTTCGTTCGAGCGCCGCATCGAACGGGAGCCGCATGGCGTGGTCTTTGTCATCGCGCCCTGGAACTATCCCTATATGACGGCGATCAACACGGTCGCGCCGGCGCTGATGGCCGGCAATGCGGTCGTCATCAAGCACGCTTCCCAGACGCTGCTCGTCGGCGAGCGGATGGTGCGCGCCTTCATCGAGGCCGGCGTTCCGGAGGATGTTTTCCAGAATATCTTCCTCGACCACGCGACGACGGCCCAGCTGATTTCCGAAGGGCTGTTCAACTTCATCAATTTCACGGGCTCGGTCGAGGGCGGACGTTCGATCGAGCGGGCCGCAGCCGGTACCTTTACCGGCATAGGCCTCGAACTCGGAGGCAAGGATCCGGGTTATGTGATGGAGGATGCCGATCTGGATGCGGCCGTCGATACGCTGATGGATGGCGCGACCTACAATTCCGGCCAGTGCTGCTGCGGCATCGAGCGCATCTACGTGCACGAATCGCTCTACGACGCCTTCGTCGAAAAATCGGTCGCCTGGGTATCGAACTACAAGCTCGGCAATCCGCTCGACAAGGAAACCACGCTCGGGCCGATGGCCAACAAGCGCTTCGCCAAGGTGGTGCGCCAGCAGATCGCTGACGCGGTCGCAAGCGGCGCCAGGGCGCTGGTCGATCCCAAGCTTTTCCCCGCGGATGACGGCGGGGCCTATCTGGCGCCGCAGGTGCTGGTCGATGTCGATCATTCCATGGAGATCATGCGCGAGGAGACGTTCGGCCCGGCCGTCGGCATCATGAAGGTGAAGAGTGACGACGAGGCGATCGGCTACATGAACGACAGTCGCTACGGTTTGACGGTGTCGCTGTGGACGCCTGACGTCGATCGCGCCAACCGGATCGGCAGCCAGCTCGAAACCGGCACGGTGTTCATGAACCGCGCCGATTATCTCGATCCGGCGCTGGTCTGGACCGGTGTCAAGGAAACCGGGCGGGGCGGCTCGCTCTCCGTGCTCGGCTTCCATAACCTGACCCGCCCGAAATCCTACCATCTCAAGAAGGTCACGAAATGAATATCGTCGCGAACTGGAGCTATCCGACCGCCGTCAAGCTGGGCCGCGGACGCATCAAGGAACTGGCGGACGCCTGCAGGACGCTCGGCCTGAAAAAGCCGCTTCTGGTCACCGACCGGGGACTGGCCTCGATGGCAATCACCGGCCATGCGCTCGACGTGCTCGAAGAGGCGGGCCTCGGCCGGGCGATCTTTGCCGATGTCGATCCGAACCCGAATGAGAACAACCTCGAAGCCGGCGTCAAGGCCTACAGGGACGGTGATCACGACGGTGTTGTCGCCTTCGGCGGCGGCTCGGGCCTCGATCTCGGCAAGCTGATCGCTTTCATGGCCGGTCAGACGCGGCCGGTCTGGGATTTCGAGGATATCGGCGACTGGTGGACCCGCGCCGATGCCTCGAAGATCGCGCCGATCGTCGCCGTGCCGACCACGGCCGGCACCGGTTCGGAAGTCGGCCGGGCAGGGGTGCTCACCAATTCCGTCACCCATGTGAAGAAGATCATCTTCCATCCGAAACTGCTGCCGGGCGTCGTCATCTGCGATCCGGAACTGACCATGGGCATGCCCAAGGTGATCACCGTCGGCACCGGCATGGATGCCTTTGCCCACTGCCTGGAAGCCTATTCGTCGCCCTTCTACCACCCGATGTCCGGCGGGATCGCGCTCGAAGGCATGCGGCTGGTCAAGGAATTCCTGCCGCGCGCCTACAAGGACGGAGCGGATCTCGAAGCCCGCACCAACATGATGTCGGCTGCGGCCATGGGCGCCGTCGCCTTCCAGAAGGGGCTCGGCGCCATCCATTCGCTGTCGCATCCGATCGGGGCGGTCTACAACACCCATCACGGCATGACCAACGCGGTCGTCATGCCGCCGGTGCTGCGCTTCAACCGTCCTGCGATCGAGGAGAAGATCGCCCGCGCCGCGGCCTATCTCGGCATCGCCGGCGGCTTCGACGGCTTCTACGATTATGTCCTGTCGCTACGCTCTGAACTCGGCGTGCCGGACAATCTCACGGCCATGGGTATCAAGCCGGACCGAATCGATGAGCTGACGGCCATGGCGATGGAGGACCCGAGCTGCGGCGGCAACCCCGTCACCATGACGATGGAGAACACAAAGGCGCTTTTCCTCGACTGCTTTTAAGACTTCCGAGGCGCGAGAAAGTCGGCATCAACGAAGCCCGGAGGCCAAAACCTCCGGGCTTTTCCGCATTTTAGAGCCGGAAGCTAAATCTCCTGAGTGATATTAATGGTGCCTAAATTTGCAATTCGTTAACCATGTTTGGAAAGGATGGCGTTCATGACACCATGCTTCCCGGTGTCCTCGTGAGCGATGTGGCTCAAGACTTGTTCGAGGACCGACAATGCCTGTAATTTCCTTTGCCAATGCCAAGGGTGGAGCCGGAAAAACGACCGCCGCGCTCCTGCTCGCGACCGAACTTGCCCATCAGGGTTTTCGCGTCACCGTCATTGATGCCGACCCGCAGCGCTGGATCAGCCAGTGGTTCGAAACCTCGGGCGCGGTGCGCAATATCGAGGTGGTATCGGAAGTCACCCTCGCATCGCTGCAGTGTCATCTCAGGGAAATGGCATCGCGCACGGACTATTTCATCGTCGACCTCGCCGGTGCCCGTGATGCGGTGGTCACAACAGCCATCGGCCTTTCCGACCATGTGATGATCCCGGTGCAGGGGTCGGCCATGGATGCCAAGGGTGCAGCGCAGATCCTCGACCTTCTGGCCTACATGAAGGAGAGGGCCGGCCTGGTGATCCCGCATTCGGTGGTGCTGACGCGCGTCACCTCGATGGTGACCACCAAGGCGCTTCTGACCATCAAGGGCCTGCTTGCGGCCCGCGGCGTGCATGTCCTCGATACGCCGATCGGCGAACGCATCGCCTTCAAGGAACTGTTCGAGACCGGCGGAACGCTCCACACGCTCGATCCGGCCAAGGTTAGCAATGTCGACAAGGCCAAGGAAAATGCCGGCACCTTTGCGAAGGAGGTCCTGCGGCTCATGCCGGTCAAGATCACCCGTTCCGCCGCGTCGCGCCTCTTCGGACTGGGCCGCCACGCCGCCTGATCATCAACAGAGTTCCGTTGATCTCGGGACTTCGCTCAAGAGGCGGTCGGTTCGAAAGAGCTGACCGCCTTTGCATATGCACTGGCCGCGTGGGTCGCTGCGGCTGCAGTTGCGATCAGGTCCGGCTCTTCCTGGTTGGCCGGGACATTGCGCGCGGCGAGGAACCGGCCGCGCATCTGACGCCAGTTCTGCTGGGCGAGGCCGCTGATTTCATTTGGCGGCATCCCGGATGTCGTCAGGATCTCCACCGTCAGCAGATCGAACCGATCCTGCGAGTGCATATAGCTCCAGCCGATCAATCTGCTTTGCGGAAGCGACGAGACGAGGACACGCAGCATTTGCTCGAGGGCGACACGTTCGGGAGCGCCCAGCAAGACTTCGTCATGGGCGAGCGGGATTGCGATCGTCTTTTCATGACCTTTTTCGGCATGGCGGCGGAAACCAGGGGGGCCGGAATATTCAAGCATGACTTGGTTGCAGACGAATATGCAACGACTGCAGATCGCCGTGGCGGCCGGACCGGCAATGATCACTTCGACAGTGCGGCGGTTTTCACCACAAAAGGAGCAGACGGCTCCGTCATCCCCGCGCCCGAAGAGAAGGGACAGGGCGCCTTTCAGTCTCGTTGGGAAATCCATTCCATCCACCGCCGATACATGTCTCTGGCGAAAAACTAGTCTCTGGCGGAAAACTAGCGCTGCTATCGCCCGAAGCCAGATTGCCCAAGCGAACAAATGGCCGCCGGCAGCGGGTGCCGCCGGCTCATGTGTTGTTCTGGAACTTACTCGATGAATTCGACCGTCGTGCCGGGCTTGACCATCTTGGCGAGCTCTCGTGCATCCCAGTTGGTCAGGCGCACGCAGCCATGACTGTTGGTCTTGCCGATCTTGGAGGGTTCCGGCGTGCCGTGGATGCCGTATGTAGGCTTCGAGAGCGCGATCCACACCGTACCGACCGGGCCGTTCGGGCCTGGCGGGATCTGCAGGATCTGGTCGTTGTTGCCCTGCTTGAAATTGATCTTCGGATTGTAGGTATAGCCGGGATCGAGTGCGATGCGTTCGACCGCATGGGTGCCGGTCGGCGAGGGCGTGTCGGTCGAGCCGATGGTCGCCGGATAGGCCGCCACCAGCTTGTCGTCGGCGCCATAGGCGAAGACCTGCTTCTTGCTCTTGTCGGCGATGATGCGGGTGACCTGCCCGACCTTCGGCTGGCCGGGATTGATGACCTTGATGGTCGAGCCGGGGATGGTGAAATCGACGCCGGGATTGAGCGCCTTCAGATAGCTTTCGTCCATGTGGAACTGCTCGGCGAGCTTTTCAGTGACGGACGTATAGGACATGGCCGGCAGCTGCGACTTGTGCGCATAGTCTTCCGGGATCGAGGCGACATAGGGACCGGCGGCATCAGCCGGCGTGATCGTGTAGTCGACGATCGGCAGGCCGCCCGAATAGGTCAGCCGCTGCAGGATGTCCTCGGAATTGTTCGGATCGAGCGTCTCGCCGGTCATTTCCTGCCAGGCGGCGATCGCCTTGTTGACGTTGTCGCCGAGATGGCCGTCGATGACGCCGGGCGAGATGCCTTCGCGGTCCAGGAAGACCTGAAGTGCTGCGATCTGAGCCTGCGGCTTCTTGGTGACGGTGATGATCGGCTTCTGCGGTAGAAGCGTTTCCGCCGGCCGCTGGTCCGGCTCGATCGAGGCTTCCTGCGGATAGCCGTTGTCGGTGCCGGGGAGGGCTTGGTTATCGAGCGGCATGCGGCTGACTGAGCCCTGGCTCGGGATCCCGCCGGTAATGGCGCCGGGTTCGCCCGGCCGGTATTCGCGATAATCGCGATAACCGCTGGCGCCCTGCTGATAGCCGCCGCTGTCGCGCAGCGACCGGTAACCACCCGGTACCGGCGGATATTCCTGCGTCCGGTTGGGGCGATAAGTTTCCTGCCGGACCTCGGTTGCGACGACATTGCCGAAATGGTCGATCAGGACACGGCGGCCCATGCCGTCACGGCTGATGATGACGTCTCCGCGGTCGGGCACGTAGTCCAGGATCGAGCCGTCGGGAGCGACGAGCATCGTTTCCGAGGGATAGCGGCCATAACGGTTCTGCGCCTCGGCGGAGGGAATCCCCTGGGCCGCGGTCAAGATCACCAGGCTTGCGCATGCAAAAAATAGCCGCTTCACGATGTCACCGACTTCCTTGTTTCCTACCTACACGTAATCGGGAAATCGGACATTGGTTCCCGCCCGCTCGCCTGTCGTCACAGACAAGGTAAATTTGACCGTAGTGTGGAAAAAGTGAATTCGTCATGAACACACCGTTAAATTCACATCACGATCGGTTAGAAGTTTTGACGAAACCGTGAAGGGAATGATTATGAAGGCTTTTTCGGCTGCCAACGGACCGAGGATTTTCCTCGACGAGAGTTCCGTTCTCGATATCGGAGGCTGTTTCATCGGCGATTTGGACCTTTCTCCGGGCCGGGCCATTCCGGACGACGGCGATCCGCGAATCGATCATTCGCTCGAAGGCTTCCTCTTCACCTGCGGCCCGGATCATATCCGTCATCCGGAGACCATCGAAGGCTCGATGGACGGCCGGAAATATCCCCTGCACGGATCCTTCTCCTCCCACCCGGCCGAGATCCTGTTCTGGGATGCACAAGGGCCGGATGCCGAATGCCGCGCGCGCGTGCCGCTGACGCTTGCGACGGGCGGGACGGCGCTTCTCGAAAGGCACTGGCGGACCGATGGCGCGACCGGCGAGGTGAGCCTGTCGGACAAGGTCACCAATACCGGCTCGAAGCCGTTCCCGCCGGTGCACATGTACCACATGAATGTCGGTGCCTGGTTGTTCGACGACAATGTCCGGCTGACTGGCAGGATGCTGGAGGGCGGCGGGTTTCCCTGGACGTTCGGCAAGGACCCTGGCGGAGTGTTCTGCGTGCCCGCAGGGCAAGAGGGCGAACATTGGGCTGAAATTGCGCTCGGGCCAATCGCCGCGATCGGCGGACTGACGCTGAAGGTGAAATTCCGCACCGATACGCTGCCCTATCTGCAAATGTGGCGGAACCAGAAGGCGCCGGCGCATGTGCTCGGAATCGAACCCGTCTCGCATCGGGCCGCGAGCCGCTACGAGCTTGCCGAGAAGGGGGAGCTTGGCTCGCTGAAGCCGGGCGAAAGCGTCGAATACGGTCTGCGCTTCTGCTTCGTGTGAGGTCGGAGGTTCGGCAGCCAGCGCATGATTGACGCCCGGGCGGCACCGTCGTAATGCTGGCGCCTCAATCAGAACGGAGGGCTAAGTCCATGGATATCCGCCAGATCAACGACGAGTATTCCGTCACGGGCCAGATCACCGTCGAGGATCTCGACCAGGTCAAGGCCATGGGGTTCAAGTCGGTCGTCTGCCATCGTCCGGACGAGGAAGAACCGGGCCAGCCGCACTATGCCGAGATCGAAGCCCGCGCCAAGGAACTCGGCCTCGACATTCGCCACATCCCGGTCGGTCGCATGGGCGTCGACGAACAGGGCATCAACGCGATGGTCGATGCGCTCGACGAATTCCCGCGCCCGATGCTCGGCTTCTGCCGTTCCGGCGCTCGTTCGACGGCGATCTACGAAAAGAGCCAGCATCTGCGCGGCTAAAGACTTTCCGCAGCCTCGTGCTTTTGGCGCGGGGCCTTTTCCCGAAGCTCACATTTTCCAGGAGAATTCCATGAGCATCCAGCGCATCGAGCCGGGCGCCCGCATGAGCGGCGCCGTCGTCCACGGCAACACCGTCTATCTCGCCGGCCAGGTTGGCGATGGTGAATCGGTCACCGACCAGTGCAAGGACGCGCTTTCCGAAGTCGACCGCCTGCTGGCAGCCGCCGGTTCAGACAAGTCGAAGATCCTGCAGACGATCATCTATCTCTCGGACATCGCCTATTTCGGCGAAATGAACGCTGTCTGGGAAGCCTGGATCGACCCGGCCAACCCGCCGGCCCGCGCCACCAGCGAAGCCAAGCTCGCTGCGCCGAAGTACAAGGTCGAGTTCATCGTCACCGCTGCGATCTGATCGCTGCAGATCCGAATCAAAAAGCCGGCCTATCGCTCTGATAGGCCGGCTTTTTCTGTTTTATGCGTTTTCGCGGATCTGGGTCAGCGTCCGCGTCGGCGTGATCGCTTCCGGGTCGAGCCTGACCTCGATGATCGAAGGCTTGCCGCTGGTGCGGGCCCTCTCATAGGCCGGGCCGAATTCGTCCGTCTTCTCGACCAGTTCGCCGTGCCCGCCGAACGCCTTGGCGTAGGCGACGAAATCCGGGTTGACGAGGTCGGTGGCGCTGACGCGTCCCGGATATTCCCGCTCCTGGTGCATGCGGATCGTGCCGTAGATGCCGTTGTTGACGAGCACGGTGATGATCGGCAGTCCGTAGCGGACGGCGGTGATGAATTCCTGGCCGTGCATCATGAAGCAGCCGTCACCGGCAAAGCAGACGACTTCGCGCTCCGGAAACAGCTGTTTGGCGGCAACGGCGGCCGGCAGGCCGTAGCCCATGGAACCGGAGGTCGGGGCGGACTGGGTGTTGTATTTCCGGAAGCGGTGGAAGCGATGCAGCCAAGTGGCGTAGTTGCCGGCGCCGTTGGTGAAGATCGCATTGTCCGGAACGTTTTCCTCGATCCATTGCATGATCGGACCCATCCTGACCGGACCAGGACCGGCCTCCGGCGGTGTCGACCATTTGAGATAGGCGTCGTGCAGCGCCGATTTCCGTTCGGCCCAGATCGGGGCGGCGGGCGGTTCGAGATCCTTCAGCGCGGCGACGAATTCCGCCGGAGCGGCGCAGATCGCCAGATCCGGCCGGTACATGCGACCGAGTTCCTCCGGATCGGGGAAGATGTGGACGAGCTTCTGCTTCGGATAGGGAATGTCGATCAGCGTGTAGCTGGAGGAGGGCATTTCCGACATGCGGCTGCCGAGCAGCACCAGAAGGTCCGCCTCCTTCACCGCCTTGGCGAGCGCCGGGTTGATGCCGATGCCGACATCGCCCGCATAGGAGGGATGCAGGTGATCGAACAGCATCTGGCGGCGGAACGAGCAGCCGACGGGCACCTTGAACCGGCTGGCGAAATCCGCAAAATCCGCATGCGCCTCTTCGCTCCAGCGGGTGCCGCCCAGGATGAACATCGGACGCTCCGCATTTTTCAGCATGGTTTCGAATGCGGCGATCTGGCTTTTACCGGGGTGGCTTTCGACCGGCATGTAGGCGCGCGCTTCGACTGCCTCGACTTCCTCGACCAGCATGTCTTCCGGCAGCGTCAGCACGACCGGGCCGGGGCGGCCGGAGGTGGCGACCGCAAAGGCGCGGGTGACGAATTCAGGAATGCGGCGGGCATCGTCGATCTCGCCGACCCATTTGGCGAATTCGGTGAAGGCGCGGCGGTATTCGACCTCCTGGAAGGCTTCGCGCTCCTTCATGTCCCGGGCGATCTGGCCCACGAAGAGGATCATCGGGATCGAGTCCTGCCTGGCGATATGCAGGCCGGCCGAGGCATTGGTGGCGCCTGGGCCGCGGGTCACCATGCAGATGCCCGGCTCGCCGGTCAAACGACCCCAGCTGTCGGCCATCATCGCGGCACCGCCTTCCTGGCGGCAGACGAGGACTTCGATGCTGCTTTCATAAAGAGCGTCGAGCACGGCGAGATAACTTTCGCCGGGAACGCAGGAGATGCGCTTGACGCCGTTCGCCTTCAGCGCCTCGACGATGAGTTGCCCCCCGGTTTTCATGGCGGTTTTCATATGTCTCTCCCCTCTTTTTCGATTTGATCGAGTTCCGCCAGCACGTCTGCGGTATGTTCGCCGAGTGCGGGGCTCGGCCGGTGATAGGCAAGCGGCGTTTCCGAGAGCACGATCGGACTGCGCACGCCCGGAATGACCGTGCCGTCGGCCGCTTCGAGATCGATTCGGAGCCCGCGTTCCTTGACCTGCGGGTCGTCGAACATTTCGGCGATCGAGTTGATCGGCCCGGCCGGCACGGCATTGTCGCCGCAGGCGCTAAGCAGTTCGGCCTTCTTCCATTTCGATGTCTGCGCCAGGATCAGCCGGCGCACTTCGACGCGGTTGGCGACCCGCGCCTTGTTGGTGGCGAAACGCTCGTCATCGGCGACCTGCTCGATGCCGAGAATACGGCAGAGGCGGCGGAACTGGCCGTCATTGCCGACGGCAAGGATCAGGTGGCCGTCCTCGGTCGGCACGACCTCGTAGGGGCTGATGTTCGGATGGGCATTGCCGAGCCGCACCGGCGCTTCCCCGGAAACCAGGTAGTTCATGTTCTGGTTGGCGAGGATGCCGGCCTGGACGTCGAGCAGCGCCATGTCGACATGCTGGCCTTCGCCGGTCTTCATCGCGTGAATCAGGGCGCCCTGGATGGCCGTCACCGCGTAGATGCCGGTGAAGATGTCGGCGATCGCCACGCCCGCCTTCATCGGCTGCCCGTCCGGCTCTCCGGTGATTGACATGAAGCCGGACATGCCCTGGACGATATAGTCGTAGCCGGCAAGATTGGCGTAGGGGCCGTTCTGGCCGAAACCGGTGATCGAGCAATAGATCAGCTTCGGATTGATTTTTTTCAGGCTCTCGTAGTCGAGGCCGTATTTGACGAGGCCGCCGAGCTTGAAATTCTCGATCAGCACGTCGGCGGTCGCGGCCAGCCGGCGGACGATTTCCTGGCCTTCCTCGGTCTTCAGGTCGACGGCGATCGAGCGCTTGCCGCGATTGGTGGAGTGGTAATAGGCAGCCGACAGGTTTTCGCCGTCCTTGCCTTCGACGAAAGGGGGACCCCAGGCGCGGGTGTCGTCGCCGCCGTCGGGGTTTTCCACCTTGATGACGTCGGCGCCCATATCCGCCAGCATCTGCCCGGCCCAGGGACCGGCAAGCACACGGGCAAGTTCGATGACGCGGATGCCGGTAAGCGGCGGTTTCTTGGGTGTCTGGGTCATGTCACGGGGTCACGGTTGACTTGGCGGCAGTGGTTACCGGCTTGATGGAGGCGACGCGGCGTTCCCGCCAGATGATATAAAGGCCTGAGCCGATGATGATCGAAATGCCGAGCCATTTGACCGGATCGGGGAAGTCGCCGAAGACCAGCCAGCCGAACAGCGTTGCCGAGACGATCTCGAAATATTGCAGCGGCGCGATCACCGAAGCCGGCGCGGCGCGATAGGCATAGACGGCAAGGACGCCCGAAAGTGCTGCGAAGACGCCGACGCCGGCAAGCCACATCAGGGTCTTCCCATCCGGCATGGAGGGCGCCAGGAAGGCGATGCCGGTCCGGTCGCCGACAAAGAGCAGGATGGCGGAGATCGGAATTCCCCAGAGCGCCATCTGAAACTGCATCGACCACGGGTCTTCGCGATGCGCCAGCGCCCGGGTCAGAAGCGCGAAGATCGCCACGCAGAAGGCGGTGACGATCGGCAGCAGCGCCACGAAGCCGATCTCCTGGAAGCTCGGGCGGATGACGATCATGGCGCCCGCGAAGCCGGCCGCGCAGGCGGTATAACGCCGCCAGCCGATGATCTCCTTGAGGAAGATGCTGGAGAGAACGGTCAGGATGATCGGCTCGACGAAGAAGATGGCGATCGCATCGGCCACTTCCATGACCGCAAGCGTCGCCACAAAACAGACCATGGAGACCGTGATGAGGGTCGCGCGGATCGCATGGAAGACACTCAGCCGCCAGGAGAATGCCCGCCAGTAACCGTTCCACAGCACGATCGGCAGCATGCAGAGCGCCTGGAAGACGAAGCGGGCGGCGGTGATGAAGGTGGGTGATGCGGTATCGGTCGCAAGCTTGGAAAAGATGTCGATGAACGGGGCGATCAGCATCGCGACGATCATCAGGCCGAGGCCGTTGACGATCCGGTTCGGGGCTGATGCGGCAAGGCTTGCGGGCGACGAATTCATGGATTTCCTATAGCCGGGACTGGTCCCGGAAGCACTTGATTAAATGTCATGAACTCATTCCGTTTGATATGCAGGCCGTTTGATATGCGGGGCCGTTTTATATGGACTGTCGATTCAGATCGCCGGCGCCGGGACGGGCAGGGCGGCCGTGGCCCAGGCGGCGAACTCGGCGGTGGCGCGCGCCCGCACCGTATCGTTCAGCGTTTCATGGCGCGTGCCGGGCCAGATCTTGGTCGTGACGTTCGAAAAGCCGCTGCGCTTGAAATGCTCCGAAAGCCACAGAATTTCGCGGCCGCCATTGGTCGCCGGGTCTTCGGCACCGCCGATCAGATGGATCGGCAGGGTTTTCGCCAGGCGATCGGTCATCTTCGGTGCCCGGAAGGTCAGTTCGAAGAGGTCGAGCCACAGCGAGACGCTGGCGTCGAAACCGCAGAGCGGATCGGCGATATAGGCGTCGACGATATCCGGGTCGTGGCTCAGCCAGTCGAATTCCGTGCGATGGCCGGCAATCGATTTCCCCCAGGCGCCAAACGTGAGTTTCGGCAGAATCCCGCTCGGCACGTCCGAGCCTTTCAGGGCTTTTTCGATGCGCAGGATCAGCTGGGCGGCGCGGCCCGCCGGGCCAGGATGGAAGTTGGAATTCCAGACCGCAACCGCATCGAAGCTTTCGGGATGATCGACGGCGGCGTTGAGCGCGATCAGCCCGCCCATCGAATGGCCGAATAGCAGGACCGGCAGGCCGGGATGGGCGGTCGCCGCCATGTCACGCATGGCCTTGACGTCCGCCAGCACCAGGCCGACGCCGTTGTGCCTGGCAAAACGGCCGATCGGCGCATCCGGCGCCGTCGTCTCGCCGTGGCCGCGGTGGTCGAAGGCGTAGACATGGAAGCCTTGGCCGGACATCGTGTCGGCAAAAGCCTTATAACGCCTGGAATGCTCAGCAAGCCCGTGCGAGATCAGCAGGATGGCGTTGGCCGGCTCAGTCGCCGGTTGGTAATGATGGGCAAGGTTCGCGCCCGTCGCGCTCGAAAACCGCCTCGTTTCGTCGAACATCCTCGCTCCCTCGACCGTTCGCGCATTGCTCCCGGCTCCCAATTCGCCTACATAGCGGCAAACCGAAATTCCCCCCGGAGCACTTTATCCATGGCACGTCAGTTCATCTATCACATGTCGGGGCTCAACAAGTCCTACGGCGCCAAGAAAATCCTTGAGAACGTCAATCTGTCTTTCTACCCGGATGCCAAGATCGGTATCCTCGGCCCCAACGGCGCCGGTAAGTCGACCGTGCTGCGCATCATCGCTGGCAAGGACAAGGAATATACCGGCGAAGCCTGGCTCGCAGAGGGCGCGACCGTCGGTTACCTGGAGCAGGAGCCGCATCTCGATGCGTCCAAGACCGTTTTCGAGAACGTCATGGAAGGCGTCGCCAAGAAGACGGCCGTCCTCGACCGTTACAATGAGCTGATGATGAACTATTCCGACGAGACCGCGGAAGAGGGCGCCAAGCTTCAGGACATCATCGACAGCCAGAACCTCTGGGATCTGGAAAGCCAGGTCGAGATGGCGATGGAAGCGCTGCGCTGCCCTCCGCGCGATTCGGAAGTCACCAGCCTGTCCGGTGGTGAACGTCGCCGCGTCGCTCTTTGCCGCCTTCTCCTGTCGCAGCCGGATCTGCTGCTGCTCGACGAACCGACCAACCATCTGGACGCCGAGACCATCGCCTGGCTCGAAAAGCATCTGCGCGACTATCCGGGCGCCGTGATGATGATCACCCACGATCGCTACTTCCTGGACAACGTCACGGGCTGGATCCTCGAGCTCGATCGCGGCCGCGGCATTCCTTACGAAGGCAACTACTCGGCCTACCTGCTCGCCAAGGCCAAGCGCATGCAGCAGGAAAACCGCGAAGAGGCAGGCCGCCAGAAGGCGATTTCCCGCGAACAGGAATGGATCGCTTCCAGCCCGAAGGCGCGTCAGGCCAAGTCCAAGGCGCGTATCAAGTCCTACGAACAGCTGGTGGAAGCCGCCGAGAAGCAGCGTCCCGGCGACGCGCAGATCATCATCCCGGTCAGCGAGCGTCTCGGCCAGGTGGTCATCGAGATGGAAGGCATCACCAAGGGCTTCGAAGGCCGCACGCTGATCAACGACCTGTCGATCAAGCTGCCACCGGGCGGCATCGTCGGCATTATCGGGCCGAACGGCGCCGGCAAGACGACGCTGTTCCGGATGATCACCGGCCAGGAACAGCCGGATGCCGGCTCGATCCGCGTCGGCGAGACCGTCCATCTCGGTTATGTCGACCAGAGCCGCGATGCACTTGATGGCAACAAGACCGTCTGGGAGGAAATCTCCGGCGGTGCTGAAATCATCAAGCTTGGCAAGTTCGACATGAACTCCCGTGCCTATTGCGGCGCCTTCAACTTCAAGGGCGGCGACCAGCAGCAGAAGGTCGGCAATCTTTCGGGCGGTCAGCGCAACCGCGTTCATCTCGCCAAGATGCTGAAGGCCGGCGGCAACGTTCTCCTTCTCGACGAACCGACCAACGACCTCGATACGGAAACGCTGGGTGCGCTCGAAAGCGCGCTGGAAAACTTCGCCGGCTGCGCCATCATCATCAGCCACGATCGCATGTTCCTCGACCGTCTTGCGACGCATATTCTCGCCTTCGAAGGCGATGGCCATGTGGAGTGGTTCGAAGGCAATTTCGAGGACTATGAACAGGACAAGGTCCGCCGCCTCGGCCCCGACGCCCTCAACCCGGGAAGCCAGGCCCACAAGCGTCTGACGCGTTAATATTTTTTAGCTTTATCTAAGTTAGAACCCCGGCTTTGCCGGGGTTTTGCATTCTGGGCGGGTTAATAAATGCTAAATCTAGCACCCCCAAATTTACTGGGATTTCTTATGTAGGCCAATCAAGACAATTGCAAAGTTTGCGGCGCAGTTTTCGCCCTCGGGGAGGGTCCATGATTTGCGGGCCTTATAAGCTGTCATGACGACGGGGCCATTTCGAGGGTTTGTCCATGCTGCGTCTCATCGAGCGCTTGCCTTTCCGTACGTCTCTGACGCTTCTCGCTTCCGTTCCGCTTCTGGCCGTCATTGCGCTTGGTGGAATTTCCAGTTGGGATGCCTATAACAAGTATCGCGAATTGGACCGCGCGGTGGCGCTGCAGTCGCTGGCACTTTCGGCCAGCGACCTGATGAGCCTTACGCCCGTCGAGAGCTCTGCTCCGCCCGCGCAGAGGCCGGAAGCCCGTGCTAAGGTCGATGCGGCTGAAAAGAGGCTCGTCAACCTGTTCAAGGAGGCCAAAGCGCTCGGTTATGACGATCGGAGCCTCCAGGAGCTTGTCGCTTCGCTGGAAGAGCGCTTCGCCCGGATGGGCGAATTTCGTGCCAAGATCGACGGCGGCGATACCAACCAGCTCCTGCCGGCCCAGTACGTTTCCCCGATCAGCGAGCGTTGCCTCGACATCATCGGCCGGGTGATCGGCCTGATCGAGGATCGCGGCCTCTCGCGCAGCCTTGAAGGCTTCTACGACCTCGTTCAAACCAACAACGGTTATGTCATCCTGAACCGGATGGGGCAGCAATATACGAAGAACGGCAAGCTGGAGGCAGAAGAAATCGGCCGCTATATTCAGGGTCGCCAGCAGATCAAGATTTTCGAAAAGCCGCTTCGCAGCTTTGCTTCCGCGAGCACGCTTTCGAAGTGGGATGCCTATTGGAAGTCCGCGGACGGCGAATCCATCACCAAGATGGTCAAGACATTCGACACCTTGAAGCCATACACACCCGCCGCCGGCGACTATGAAGGATGGACGAACACGATCGAGAAGCGCCGCGTATTCGGCGTCGGCCTGATCGATGAGGCCGCGGCGGAGGTCAAGCAGATTGGTGACGCCAAATCGGCAGAAGCAGCCTCCACTCTGCAGTTCTTGTTCCTCTCGCTGGGCGTCTTCCTCGTTGCCGTCGTCGCGCTCAGCGTATTGATCGCCCGCAGCCTGTCGGGCTCGATCCGCAAGATCGGCGATCGCATGGCAAGCCTTGCTTCGGGCAATACGCAGGATGCGATCCCCTATGCGGACCGCAAGGACGGCATCGGCGACATGGCGCGCTCGGTCGAGATTTTTCGCGAGGCCGCCATTCGCAACCATCAGCTCGAAGCCGAGGCCGAAAGCACGCGCCGCCGTTCGGAGGCCGAGCGTCTCGAACTGCAGCAGCAGACCGAGGCGGAAGCGGAAGCACGTCTCACGCAGGCGACAAGCGCCCTTGCCGCAAACCTGCGGCGGCTTGCCGCCGGCGACATGCTTTGCGAGGTCAACGAAGCGCTTGCACCGCAGTTCGAAGGACTGCGCCACGACTTCAACACCTCCGTGCGTCAGCTGCGCGATGCGCTTTTGAGCGTCGGCAACTCGGTCTCTACCGTCAACAGCGGCTCGAAGGAAATCTCCGACGCCTCGGACAACCTGTCCAAGCGCACGGAACAGCAGGCCGCATCGCTGGAGGAAACTGCGGCGGCCCTGGAAGAGATCACCGCCAACGTCGTTTCCACCTCGAAACGTACCGCCGAAGCCCGCGACGTCGTCCGCGACGCCCGCACCCGCGCGGACCAGTCGGGCCAGGTCGTCCGCAATGCGGTCGCCGCCATGGAGCGAATCGAAAAGTCGTCGCAGCAGATCGGCCAGATCATCGGCGTGATCGACGAAATCGCCTTCCAGACCAACCTTCTCGCCCTCAACGCGGGCGTCGAGGCGGCGCGTGCCGGTGAAGCCGGCAAGGGCTTTGCGGTCGTTGCACAGGAAGTCCGCGAACTCGCTCAGCGCTCGGCAAATGCGGCCAAAGAAATCAAGTCACTGATCTCCAACTCGGCGATTGCGGTTGGCGAAGGCGTCAAGCTCGTCAGCGAGACCGGCGACGGGCTCAGCGTCATCGAGCAACTGGTGCAGACCGTCAACGGCCATATGGATGCGATCGCCATCGCAGCCCAGGAGCAGTCGGTCGGCCTTGCGCAGGTGAACACGGCGGTCAACCACATGGACCAGTCGACCCAGCAGAATGCCGCGATGGTCGAAGAAATGAACGCAGCCGGCGCCGGCCTTGCTCAGGAAAGCGCAAAACTCAACGATCTGCTGTCGCATTTCGAATTCGGAAACGGCGGGGCAGGTCAGCTTCGTGATACCGCAGCCCGCATGCGCGCGCCTGCGGCGCCCGCTCCGGCAAGTCGTCCGGCTTTTGCGCCGGCCAGCCGTCCTGCCGCCGCCCAGCCAAGCCGCCCGGCGCCGTCGCGTGCCCCGGTTTCGCGTGGAAATGCCGCGGTCGCGCAGTCGTCCGACGAGTGGGAAGAATTCTGATCCCGTCCACCACGAACGAAACTTAAGAAGGCGGCTTCGGCCGCCTTCTGTTTTTTGGCCGCTCCTTATCGGATCAATCAGTTGCCGCTTGCATAGGTCCCTGAAATCATATAAACATATCTTTATATGTTGATTGCATGAGGATGCGGCTGAATGGGATTGTCGCTCGACACTCTGGTGGACGTACTGAAAACAGCCGGCGAGCCGACGCGCTTTCGCCTGCTTGCGCTTCTCGCTGCCGGGGACCTGACCGTCACCGACCTTACCGAAATCCTGGGACAATCGCAGCCACGCATTTCGCGGCATCTGAAGCTGCTTGCCGAGGAAGCGCTGATCGATCGCTATCAGGAAGGCGCCTGGGCTTATTTCCGGCTGAAGCAGGACGGCAAGGCGGCGGCGCTGGTGAGAACGCTGCTGGCCGCTTCGTCGGAGGACGATCCGGTCCTGCTCCGCGACAGCGAGCGGCTGACGATGGTCAAGCGCCTGCATGCCGAGCGGGCCCAGGCCTATTTCAGCCGCAACGCTTCCGAATGGGATGAGCTTCGTCGCCTGCATATCAGCGACGCTGCCGTCGAGTCGGCGCTGCTCAAGCTGATCGGCACGACGCCGGTCGATGCGCTTCTCGATCTCGGCACCGGCACCGGCTGGATCCTGCAGCTTCTGTCCAATCTCTACCGTCGTGCCGTCGGCATCGACGCGAGCCGCGACATGCTTTCGGTCGCCCGCTCCAACCTCGACAAGGCCGGCATCGTCAAGGCGTCGGTCCGCCATGGCGACATTCTCAACCTGCCGCTCGAAGGCCAGGATTTCGACCTGATCACTGTTCACCAGGTGCTGCACTTCCTCGACCAGCCGGAGCTGGCGATCGCCGAGGCAGCGCGTGTGCTGCGTCCGGGCGGCCGCCTGCTGATCGTCGATCTCGCGCCGCATACGCTCGAATATCTGCGCGAAGACCATGCCCATGTGCGTCTCGGCTTTTCCCATCAGGTGATGGCGGAATGGCTGGAGAAAGTGGGCCTCGAAGTCGAACAGGCGCTCGATCTCGGATCCGGCAAGGAAGGCGGACTGACGGCCACCGTCTGGCTTGCCCGCGACCGCCGCCTGCTGATCGCCGCCCATCATGAATCTGCCCAATCGCAAACCGTCCTTTAAGGGAGCTGAACCAATGACCGCCGATAGCGAAACTTTCAGCGTTTCCTTCGAATTCTTCCCGCCGAAGTCGGACGAGATGGAAGGGCAGCTGTGGAATACAGTCGATGAACTGGCGCTCTGGGATCCACGGTTCGTCTCGGTCACCTATGGGGCCGGTGGTTCGACCAAGGCACCGACGATCAACACGGTGCGCCGCCTGGTCGGCGAGACCTCGCTTGCGACCGCCGCACACCTGACCTGCGTCGATGCCACGCGCGAAGAAACCCATTCCGTCGTCGGCGATTACCGCGCCGCCGGCATCCGCCACATCGTTGCCCTGCGCGGTGATCCGGCGAGCGGCATCGGCACCGAGTATCGCCCGCATCCGCAGGGTTATGCCAATGCGGCAGATCTGGTGCGCGGCCTGACCGAGCTCGGCGGTTTCGACATTTCCGTCTCCGCCTATCCCGAAAAGCATCCGGAAAGTGCGGATCTTGCCGCAGACATCGAGATGCTGAAGCGCAAGGCGGATGCAGGTGCCGCCCGGGCGCTCACCCAGTTCTTCTTCGACAACGACGTCTTTGAACGTTACCTCGAAAAGGTCCGGGCCGCCGGCATCGCCATCCCGATCGTGCCGGGCATCATGCCGATCCAGAACCTCTCCCAGCTTAAGCGTTTCGCCGGCCGCTGCGGCTCCTCGGTTCCATCCTTCCTGGATGCCCGTTTCGAGGGATTGGACGACACGCCCGAGGATCGCGCCAATGTGGCTGCCGATATCGCCGCCGAACAGATCGAGGATCTTATACGCCGTGGCATTGACGACTTCCATATCTACACGATGAACCGGGCGCCGCTCGTATCCGCCGTCCTGCAGAAGCTTGGCCGCCGGCAGATCCGCACCCCGCGTACCGCTGCCGCCTGAGCGCGTTGAAAAAAACGCATGCTCCTACGAAAGGAGCATGCGTTTTCACCGGAAGTGCTGATTATCAAACGGTCGTGGATGCGATATTTGAACTGGTAGTGGAACTGGTGGCGCTCAAATGAAGAGCATGGATGCCACAAACACAAACGCTGCACCGACTACCAAGACATTGAGAGAGTATGTACGTCCCATGTCTGCCTCCTTGCGTTGACGGGGAGACTTTATGTCGGTTTTATGCCGGTTGGGAAGCGTCTTTCGATGCTGCAGTGCCGTCGGCCTGTTATCCTTACGTCGCCGGTAATATTATAAGATACTGATTTTTATATATAAACTAACCATTAATCTTAATTTATGCACGGTTAAAAAGCCGTGTACGGCTGTTAACTTCTGACATATTCCGTGATGGTTTCGCCTCGTTACGATGCTCTCGGTGCTGAATTGCTGCGCCTGCGAAGGAGCCTTCCGTCGAGCAGGACGAGGCCGAAGCCGATCAGCAGCATGCCGATCAGGTCGGTCGCCTCCAATCTTTCGCCGAGGAATAGCGCGCCGAGAAGAATGGCGCTCGGAGGTACGACGAGCGTGACCAGAGAGGCGTTGGTGGCACCCGCGAGCCCCAGAATCCGGAAAAAGAGGAGATAGGCAAAGGCGGTCGACAGCAGCGCGAGGGCGAGTATCGCGAGGATGGCGTTCAGGGATGGCGCCGGCAGGACCCAGGGCTGGTCGGCGATCAGCGACACGGGCAGCATCATCAGGCTGGAGGCGGTGAGCTGTCCAGTGGCGCTGACGGGTGCCGGCAGTCCGCGGAAGCGTTTGCCGTAGGTGCCGGCCACTCCGTAGGAGACGGCTGCCAAGACCGGCAGGATCAGCGCCCAGAACGGTACCGAGGCGGCCGCCGTGATGCCGGGGCCGATCAGCACGGCCGTGCCGGCCAGGCCCGCGAGGCAGCCGGCAATTTTCGCGCCCGTCAGCTTCTCGTCGGTCGTCCAGCGATTGGCGATCAGCACCGTCCAGATCGGTGTGGTCGCGTTGAGGATCGAGGCGAGGCCTGCGCCGATTTCGGTCTGGCCGAAGAAGATCAGCGTGTGGGGCAGGGCGTTGTTGATGAAGCCCATCACCAGGAACGACCGCCAATGGGTGCCAAGCGTCGCATAGAGCCCGAACCGGCCATGCAGATAGATGTGCAGCGCCGCTGCCGCCAGGAACAGGCGCAGGAAGACGAGCGTGAAGGGCGGCACTTCCAGGACCGCGATGCGCGCGAAGAAGAAGGATCCGCCCCAGATCAGCCCGAGCAGCAGGATCAGTGCCCAGACGATGGCGCCGGGCTTTGAAATGGTGGCGGTTGTCATCCGGTATCTCCCTCGCGGTCAAGGCGAGGGGATAGCTCTATGGTCCACGAGTCGCCACCCGATTTCGTTCGGGGGGCGACGATTGCTGTTCAGAGAGCGGAGAGCAGAGACAGGGTCGGCCAGCCGTCGGCCGGCAGGCCGAGACGTGCCTGTTCCTTCTGGACGGCCTGGCGGGTGCCCGATCCGAGAATGCCGTCGACCTTGCCGATATCATGGCCGAGCGCTTCGAGCTTGGTCTGCAGCGCCTTCATGCCGCCGTCGTCGAGACCCTGTTCCGGCGTGCCCTTCAGATAGGTCGGAGCGCCGGAAAGCCGGGTGGCGAAATAGGCGGCCGAGGTCGTGTAGATGAACGACTGGTTCCATTCCAGATAGATGTTGAAGTTCGGATAGGTCAGGAAGGTCGGTCCCTTGCGGCCCTGCGGCAGGATGAGGGCTGCCGGCAGGTTGCCGAAGCTGGTGACGCCATCGCGCGGGACAACGCCGAGCTTGAACCATTCGCTGGCCGGCATTTCGTTGCCGAGACCCGACTTGTCCCAGGGAAGATCTTCCGGCAGCGTCACTTCCTGGATCCAGGGCTGGCCGGGCTTGAAGCCCATGCTCTGGATGAATTTGGCGGCCGTCAGGATGGCATCCGGGGAACTGGTCTTGACGTTGATATGGCCATCTCCGTCACCGTCGACGCCATGCGCGATGATATCCTCGGGAAGCATCTGGACCTGGCCGATTTCGCCGGCCCATGCGCCGGTATTGGTCGACGGATTGAGGTCGCCGTGCTGAACCATCTCGATCAGGGCGATCAGCTGCGGGCGAAAGAGTTCGGGGCGGCGGCAGTCATGCGAAAGCGTTACCAGCGCGTTGCGGGTGTTGAAGTCGCCCTGGACGGCACCGAAATCGGTTTCCATCGCCCAGAATGCGGTGATGACGCCCGGTGCGACGCCGAATTCCTTCTCGGCGCGGGCGAAGACGTCCGCATACTGCTTGATCTTCTGGCGACCGATGTCGAGGCGCGCCTGGCTGACAGTGCGCTGCGAGAATTCCAGGAAGGTCTGGCGGAAGACGCCCTGGGCCCGGTCCCGGGACAAGACCTTCTGGTCGATCTGGGCGCCGGCGAGCGCCTCGTCTGCTGCGCTCGCTGAGGCGCCCTTTGAAATGGCTTCCGCCTTGACGCCGTTCAGGAAGGCGCCGAAATCGCCGCCACAGGCGGGAGCCGGCGTCTGGGCGAGTGCGGTGGAGGCGAGGCAACTGGTGATGACGGAGGCAATAGCCAGGCGGCGGGCAAAACGAGCGGACATTCGGCGTTCCTAGAATCTGAGTAAGCGCCGTCCGATGTCGGAAAAATTTGTGACCGAAACATGGGCGGCAGCCCTGTTGGCGCAGTTTTTATCGCAACTGCTCACACATTGCCAGACAACAGTTCGCCAGGTGAACGGGACTTACTTGCCGGCCGCCGCAAGCCAGTTATGCCAGTTCTTGGACGTGCCCGCAAAGACGTTGATATCCATTTCGCCCTTGATGCCCGGCACGATTCCGGTCGAGGTATACTGCCAGAAAGCCCAACGGCGATCCGGGTAGATCTTGGTCGGATGCTGCGCCACGGCGCGGAGCCAGAAATGGTAATTGCTGAAGGCGCCGACCAGATTGTCGCGGTGGAAGTCTACGGAGGTGTAGATGATCGGCCGCTTGCCGTAATAGGCCTCGAGGCGGTCCATGAAGCGCTGCATCGACGCGCGCACCGTCTCGGGGTCGGGACGGGTCTTGCAGGTCGGCGAGGACTGGTTCCATTCCATGTCGAGGACCGGCGGCAGCTTTACCGCATCCTTGGGCACATTGTTGATGAACCAGTCGGCCTGTTCGTCGGCTGTCGAGCAGAAATAATAGAAGTGATAGGGCGCGTAGGGGATGCCGGCCGATGCAGCACCTCGCCAGTTCAGCTCGAAGGTCGGATCGATGCGATCCTTGCCTTCCGTCGCCTTGATGAAGACGAAAGCGATGCCGGATCTTTTGACGGCGGGCCAGTCGATATCGGTGCCGTTCCACTTGGAGACGTCGATGCCATGGATCTCGTGCAGGCCCGGATGGTTCTTGCCGAAATCCTGCGGATCACTGTCCCTGAACCGCATCTTCTTGACCGATGAGGTTTCCATCAGGTCATAGCTTGAAGAGGTGCATCCCGTGGCAAGGAGCGCGGTCGCAAGGAGGGCCAGAAGGAGCCGAGGCATGAACATCCCGTGTGGTGTCGATGTGGAAGCCTCTTGCCCCGTTCGACGCGGAACAGGGAGGCGTGAACTCCATGTTCACCATAACGTCGTAAAAAATCAGTTAGGGCAAGGGGAATTCAAGCCTGAAACGCCAGGGCGCGCGGGATTTAGTTCCGGCGGCGGATGACGGCGTGCCACGCGTAACCGCCACCGATCTCCTCGAAGATCATGTCGGCATCGGCGGTGGCAAGCTTGCCTTCGAGCACTTCATGCAGGTTCGGCCGCGGCGTGACGTGGAAACGCATGAGCCACGCCTTCAAAATCCGTCCGAACCAGCCCGGCAGCCGTTCCTGCTGGCCGAAGTCGACGATATGCAGGGAACCGTGCGGCGCCAGAGCTGCCAGCGAGGCGTCGATCGCCTTTTCCCAATCGGGAATCATCGACAGCGCGTAGGATATCAGGATGCGATCGAAGCCGGTGGCGCCGAATTCCTCCGCCTTGAAATTCGTGGCGTCGGCAACGCGAAATTCCGGTGTGACCGGCTTGCCGCGGAAATTGGCCCGGGCGCTTTCCAGCATCTCGGCGGAGATATCGAGGCCATAGAGCTTTGCCGCAGGATAATGCCGATGGGCAAGCGCCAGGTTGCGGCCCGTGCCGCAGCCGACCTCGAGCAACGAGGCGTTCGGCGGGACATTCAATCCCGCAATCGCCCGGTCGCGGCCAAACAGGTAATATTTGCGGGTGATGTCGTAGATATGGCGCTGATACCGGTACATCCGGTCCATGCGTTCGGCGTGGCCATTCGACAGGGGGCTGCTCGCCATATCCGTCGCCATCAGGCTTTTTTCACATAGATGTGGAAACCGCCGTAGATCGCCGAGCGATCCTCGAGGTTGAGTTCGTTGGAGCGCTCTTCCAGATAGGACCACTGATCGAGCAGGGCCGGCGAGAGGCGACCGTCGAGCACGCTCTTTTCGGCGGCGGTGCGGAAGATCACGCGGGCGCCGGGGGCGGCCGTGCGGGTGATTTCCGACCAGACATCGTTGAGCTGCTCGTCGTTCATCCAATCCTGCGCATCAAGCAGGACGTAACGATCGACCGAACCCGCGGCCTTCTGGGCCAGAAGCTCGGTGAAGCTGGCATGATGGACCGTGACGCGCTCGGCATTGTCGCGGATGGCGCGGTAGTTCTCGGCCTTCAGGTAGGTCGGCAGGGTGCCTTCCTCCGGCTTCGGATAACGGCGCGCGAAAGCCTGCCAAGCGAAATAGTTGTCGCGCAGCGGGAAGTGACAGGCGAGCTTTTCGAGCCGCTGGCGCAGGACCGGGGCGATCGAGCCGTCGGAGGCGAGGCTCGCGAGCTCGTCATATTGCTGCGGCGGGATGCCGAGGCCGAACAGCGAGCTCTTGCGGCTGGTGATCCAGCGGATCAGCGGCTTGTCGAACAGCGGAGCGATGCTGCCGTCGAAGAACTGGCGCTGTTCGCGTAACGACTTGGCATTGGCCATTTCGGTCAGATCGATACCGTGCAGGCGGGCGATCAGGTGGCCGGCGCCGATGAAACGGCCGAGCAGGCCGGTCTTGTAGATGTTGCGATCGAACACTTCGATCCGGCGGCGGCCGGCGAGCGAACGTTTCTCCCAGTAGGCGCGGGTCGCGGCATCCAGGTTCGAGGCGATGAGAGTGTCGAAACTCTTGCTGTTGGTGCGGATGCCGTCCATGCCGAAATGGCGCACGACATCGCCATGCCCCGGCAGGTGGCGGAAAGCGGCGAGTTTCAGGCGGTTCAGCGCGACGTGATGCGGGTTCAAGTCGACGACGTCGATCTTCTTCGGCGAGCGCGAGAGATAGGCCAGCATGTTGCAGCCGCCGGAGCCGATGGTGACGATCGAATGCTGGTCGGAAAGCTCCATGGCGATCATGTCGACTTCCGGGTCTTCCCAGATCTGCGGATAGACGAGACCGGAGAACAGCAGGCCGAAAAGCCTTTCTGAAAAACCCTGCCGAGACAGTGCTTTATGCTGCAGAAGCGCGTCTTTCAGCTTCTGGTTTTTCCGAAAACCGGCTTCCTGTGCAATATCCGCCATGGTCGAGTCCCGCCTTGTCCAGAGTTTCAGCGCGTGTAAACCCGTCATGCTACAGATTGATGACGCCGCCTGTGTCCAGTCCCGCAATAGGCTCCAGGCGGCCGATCGCCCCTTCCTTGTCTTTAAGAATCCTGATTGCATGCGGCCTTGAAATGGAGGCAGGCATGCGGTTTTTGGTCCGGTTCGTGAAAATCCTTATCAGCGTCATCGTCGTCGGCCTGATCGGGCTTGGGATCTGGCTCTATATGTCGCCTCCGGAACTGCTGAGGGTGGGCAGCGGTTATGCCGCCAAGATCGTCTGTTCGAACGTGTTCCTTGCCGGCCGCGACAGCGGCGAGGTTCTGGCGGTCGATGTCCAGGCTCCCGGCCATCCGCTCCTGAGATTGATGCAGGTCTCCGTCGATCGAACGGAAAAGCGGGTTCATGCAGCACTGCTCGGCATTTTCGCCGGCAATGATGCTGTGTATCGCGAAGGGCTCGGCTGCGCCGTCACGCCAGACGGGGCGGTGGCGGTCGCTGTCGGCGTTCCGGTACCTCCCGTAACGTCAGCGGATCAATCCGTGCTTTGGCCGGAAGGTGGAAAAACCGAATCAGACCCGGCGGTTGCGCGGCTTCTTTCAGATGCGGGTCTTGCCGGTCCGGGCATGCGGGCGGTTGTGGTGACCAAGCGGGGGCGGATCATTGGCGAGACCTATTCGGCCGGTTTTTCGAAGGACATGCCGCTGATCGGCTGGTCGATGACCAAGACCGTGAACGCCGCGATCATCGGCACTCTGGTCCGCGATGGAAAGCTTTCACTGGAAGACAAAAATCTGTTTCCGCAATGGCAAGGCAATCAGCGCGGCGATATCCGGATTGCAGATCTCGCCGCCATGGAGAGCGGGCTTGCCTTCAACGAGAACTACGGCGCGGTCGCCGATGTGACGCGCATGCTCTATCTCGAGCCGGATATGGCGAATTTCGCGGCCGACCAGCCGCTCGAGGCCGATCCCGGCTCGCGGTTCAGCTATTCCTCCGGCACGGCCGTGATGCTCTCGAAAATCTGGATGGACAAGATCGGCGACAGGGCCGCGGTGCTCTCCTATCCCCGTGCCGCCCTGTTCGGTCCGCTCGGCATGACGAGCGCCGTCATGGAGGCCGATGCGGCCGGTACGTTCGTCGGCAGCTCGTATATGTATGCGACTGCGCGCGACTGGGCCCGGATAGGGTTCCTGCTTGCCCGTGACGGCGTCTGGAACGGCAACCGGATCCTTCCTGAAGGCTTCGTCGCCCGGATGCACCAGGCCAACGCAACGTCGAACGGGCGGTATTCGAAGATGCAGACCTGGCTGCCCGGCAAGGACGATCCGGGCATGCCGGCGGACGCCTTTTTCCTCCAGGGGCATGACGGGCAGACCATCACGGTCATCCCGTCCCTCGATCTCGTGGTGGTGAGGCTCGGATTGACGCCGAGCTGGAACCGCTACGATCCGAAGCGGCTGGTCGCCGAGGTCGTGAAAGCGACAACGGCGCCTTGAGGCGCCGCTGAACATTTTCCACCCAGGCATTTTCAGGCGGGCTACTTTTCCAGGACGTCCAGCATGTTCTTGCGTTTCGCGTCATAATAATAGCCGCGCGCATAGAGCTTGATGGCATTGTCGTTTCTGTTCTCGGCGACAAGCCAGGCGCCGCGCAGATATTTGATCGCGTATTTGAGGTTGGTCTCGGCGTCGAGCAGGCCGGCCGGCGGGCCTTCGTAGCCCATCGACTTGGCGGTCGAATACTTGATCTGCATGAGGCCCCAATAGCCGTTCTTGTGATAAGCCTTGGGATCGTATTTGCTTTCCCGATGCACGACGCGGTGCACCAGCGATTCCGGCACGCCATACATGCCGGCATAACGCTTGATGAGCTTGCTCAATTCCGGCGGCGCATCGGACGCCGTGGTCGGCATCGGCTCGCCGGGAGCGGGCGGGAATTCCATGGCGGACAACGCGGCAATCGCTCTCGGCTGCGATGCATAGGCAAGCGTCGCCGTGTCCGGGCGCGGGGTAGGGATGACGGTCTGCAGTGCGACCATGTCCGGCGTGAGTTCCGGTTCGTCCAGCGCGATCGCCGAGGCTGCGGCCGGCTGGATCCGGCCTTCGGTAACAGCCGGCGCGACTGGTGGCGACACGAGGCGGCCGCCTTTCGGCATCGCAAGGCTCGCCGGCTGGGTGGAAGCGAGGATCGTCGACGTGGTCGGAGCAACAGGCGGCGGCATCATCGCCGGGCCGGGTGTCGGGGCGAAAGCGACGAGCGGCGCCATGGTGGGCGATGCCATTGCAGCCGACTGAACGGAGATCGCATCGGCAGCGGCCGGCATCGGAATGGGAAGTCTGGTGGTCTTGGTGAGCGCCACGGTCGGCTGCGTGCCGGCTGTCTGGGCGGTCGAGGCAAGCTGAACGCCCGGAGGGGTCATCTGGCCGGGGACCTGCACCGGTCCGTATACGGGCAGGTCGGCTTTATACTGGGTCGTCGTCTGGCCGTCGGCGGAGACCGTCTGGACGGGTCCGGTCGCCTGGCCGTTGATCGGGGCAACCGACTGTGTCGCTGCGAGCTTTTGCTCGCGTTCGACGCTCGAACATCCGGCGAGAACCGAAGAAACGGCGCACGCTACAGCCGTGCCGCGGCCGAGGATTCGGATTATCGCCATTGGGTCGCTTTCATGAAAAAATGGTTACCCCAGTCCGCCCAAACGCCACCAAAAGAGTGTTTTCATTAACCTATGGGGCGGCGTCCGGCAAGACGGAGAACGTCAGGCGGCGATCCGGCGATAGCCGGCGGTAACCGCACGGCGCGAAATGAAGCGCGTCTGGGGCTTGCGCGAGGCGGGGTTGAGGTTGGCAGGCTGCCGTCTGCGGCTGAGCACGCGGCGCGGAAAAAGCACGTGGATTCCGGCTCCAAGTGCAGCGCAGATCAGGAAGGTCGCCTGCATTTCGAGAAGCTGGGGCAGGAGCGACCGGTCTGGATCGACGAACTGGGCAAGCACGGCGGCAAGTACAACGGAATAACGTGCCTGGAAGGCGGATTTGCCGAACATGCATCCGAAGATTCGTGCCGCCCGGCATTCAGGAAGATTGTCGTTGTCGGCGATCGGGCCGGAGATTCGCGGGTCCTGGTAGGACCAGAGCACATAGAGCATCAGATAGCCGAGCCCTGCCCAGGAAATCACATCCATGAGCTTGGGCAGATAGACGGCGATCAGCGCCATGGGAATCATCGCCACGATCAGCGCCGCCGACATGCCAACGGCAAGCCCCGGAACCGTGGCGATCGCCGTGCGGCGACCGCGCTGGAGCGAGAAGCTGGCGGTGAGGCAAGCGAGGGGGCTTGGAAGGAGGGCGAGAAAGATCGCGGTCGCAGCAAAAGCGAGCCAGATGTCAGCCGTCATTCCATTTCCTCCCGAACGCCCATGAGTGGCGCCCGCTCAATTTCCTGTCTCAAGCCGTTTCGAAGGGCTGGCCGATATGATCCATCACTTCGCCGAACCATTTTGCCGTCAGATCGAAATGTTTTCCACCCTTGATTCTCGGAAATTCGATCGTGCGCAGTTTTCCACCCTGTTCCTCGTCGTGGCCGGTGACGCCCGAAACCTTGTTCAGCGCGCTTTCGACGGCGAGATCCACCATGCCCTGGATGAGGCGCAGGTCGTCGCCGTTTGCCGGCGCCGAGCGGGCGAAATATCCGGACTTCTGCACCATCGAGCGATCCGCGCCAATCAGCGCCGCGAACTGCTTCTGGAACCAGCCGCCGACATTGATCGTGTCGATCTTAACATGTCCGAACGCGTCGCGCTTGATCGATTCGCCTGCCGCTTCCCGCTCGGCGACGATCGCATCGAGGCCGGCACCTTCCGAAACGAACAAGGTCACGAACCCGCGCTTGTCCATGACGTCCTTGAGGCGTGCGGCCTCCTTGTCGAGGTCGAAGGCCATCTCCGGCAGGTAGACACCGTCGATGTTCTTCATCGCGCTGTTCATCATGAAGCCCTCGACATATTCATTGCCCTTGGTCTTCTGAATATAGGCCCGCGCAGTCGCGGCGGTAAGCCAGCCGCAGTGACGTCCCATCACTTCGTGAATCACAAATGTGCGAGGCGCGGCACTCTGCTCGTTGGAAACGTTGTCGAAGAATGAAGCGCCGACTTCGGCAGCCGTCCAGGCGCCGAGCGACTGACGGATCGGCACGATGTCGTTGTCGACGGTCTTCGGCAGGCCGACGACGGTGAGATCGTAGCCGTTGGCGCCGAGATAGGCGGCAAGGTCGGCGGCCGTCGTGTTGGTGTCGTCGCCGCCGATCGTGTGAAGGATGGTGATTCCATCGGCTGCCAGCCGGTCGGCGGCAATGCGAAGCGGGTTTTCGCCTTCCTTGACGAGGCCGCGCTTGACGCAGTCTGCGGCATTGGTGAGCTTGACGCGGCTGTTGCCGATCGGCGAGCCGCCGTAGCGGTGGAGCAAATACGCCTTTTCCCGCATGTCCTTGGTGATTTCGATGCGGTCGCCGAGCAGGACGCCCTGATAACCGGAGCGGTAAGCGACCATCTCGATGTCGGGCGCAACGTCGTTGTAGCGCTCGATCAGGCCGCCGACGGCGGAAGACAGACAGGGCGCGAGCCCCCCTGCGGTCAGCATTGCTACTTTCTGTTTGGCCATCGATCCTCCTTCACGCGGGTGCTCGCGTACAGTTCAAAACCGCTGGAATGGATGCGACAGAGACAGGCCCCTGTAAAGTGAATTTCTCAAGAAAAACCGCAGCTTCGACTTCGTGGCGCAGGAGAGCCTAATATAATCGATTCAACCCATGCGGCGTGTAGGCCCAGCCTGTGGAAAAACGGATCTGGAGGCTTCGTCAATTGTCCCGGACTACGGGGTCACCTGTCTGTGAGCGTCGGTGATTGTTCGGAAAACATGAACATAGTTTAATCTGAGACGGGCCGTCCGTCGTCTTGCAATCCCGCCTGCAATCTGGTCCATTGTCAGCATGATCTGGGATTTTGCTTGCCTTCAGTTTTCTTCCCTTTGGGAACGGCTTCTCGGCGCCATGGGCGACGCGGCCGGGAACGCGCTCGGCCGTGTCATCGAGGCGATCCGCACCACGTTCGAGGGTGATCCGGAAACGCGCCGGCAAGTGTCTTTCTCGGTCGCCATCATCGCGCTGTCGGCCAAGATGGCGAAGGCTGACGGTATTGTCAGCGAGGCCGAGGTGAAGGCCTTTCAGCAGATATTCGATTTCCCCGACGAGGAAGCTCGCAACGTCGCGCGCCTCTATAACCTCGCGCGCCAGGACGTCGCGGGTTACGAAGCCTATGCGACGAAGCTTGCAGGCCTGTGCAGCCCCGGTGCCGGCAAGGCTGAAAACTGCCCGATGCTGGAAAACGTCGTCGACGGCCTGTTCCATATCGCCAAGGCGGACGGCCTCGTGCATGAGGCGGAACTGGCGTTCCTGTCGCGCATTGCCGAGATCTTCCGCATCGACGAGGGACATTTCCGCCGCATCATGGCGCGGCACGTGCATCTCGACGGCCGGGATCCCTATCTGGTGCTCGGCGTTTCGCCGGAAGACGATTTCGCCAAGATCCGCAAGCAGTACCGCTCGCTGGTGTCCGAGCATCACCCGGACCGGTTGATCGCCCGCGGCGTTCCGGCTTCGCTGCATGCCGCCGCCAATGAACGCATGGCCGCGCTCAATGCCGCCTATTCGGCGATCGAGAAAGAGCGCCGCGCCGCATGACGCCGTTCAACGCCGATTATGCCGGCGCGACGGTAAGGCCTTCTCCCAACCATGGTGAACGTGTCGACGGGCGCAGGCCCGACATGATCATCCTGCACTATACGGGCATGCCGAGCGGCGATCAGGCGCTCTCCTGGCTCTGCAACGAGGAGAGCCAGGTCTCCAGCCATTATTTCGTCCATGAGGACGGGCGCGTGGTGCAGCTCGTGCCGGAAGAACGCCGGGCCTGGCATGCCGGCAGGAGCTCCTGGGCCGGCGAGACCGACATCAATTCCTGTTCGATCGGCATCGAGATCGCCAATCCGGGGCATCCCGGAGGCCTGCCCGAATACCCTGCGGTACAGATCGCAGCGGTCGTCGAACTGTGTCGCAATTGTGGCAAAAGGTGGCAAATCCGACCGGAAAGAGTGCTCGGGCACTCGGATGTCGCCCCGATCCGCAAGGTGGATCCGGGGGAAAATTTCCCCTGGGAGAAATTGCACCTTGAGGGTGTCGGACATTGGATCGATCCAATGCATATCAGCGGCGGGCGGTTTTTCCAGTTCGGGGAGAGCGGCCAGCCCATCGAGGCATTGCAGTCGATGCTGTCGCTCTATGGCTACGGAATTGATATTACCGGGAATTTCTGCGAACGCACGAAGGGCGTGGTGGAAGCCTTCCAGCGCCATTTCCGGCCGCAGCTCGTCGATGGGATCGCCGATTTCTCGACGATCGACACGCTTCACCGGCTGCTCAAATCCTTGCCGAAATTCAATTAGCGCGGGCGCCGCGCCGGTCGTTTGGGGCCGCGTCGAAATCGCAAAATTTTGCAGTGCCACATCATCTCCTTATTAGCCCGGTCTAAAGGACCCGCTAACAGCAGCCGCCATGTTGGACGGGGGTTGCAGAGATAAACGACCAGGATCGTTCAGACATCGCGCCGTCAATCCGGCGACGCGCTGAGAGGGTGTTTGCGTATCGACACCCGCGGTTCCTGTTGGTCCGGAGACACTTCACCTACATGAATACAATGATTGTTGCTGCCGCGGCGGGCCTTGCCATGCTGGTCGCGGGAACCGAACTCGTGCGTGCTCAGGACGACGCCGTCACCACCTATACCAAGCCGCTTATCATTCCATGGGAAACGCGCGAAACCGGTTTTGCCGCGCCCACCGACGAAGCCAGGCGCCTGGTTCGGCAGCTTCATTATACCCAGCTGATCGCGAAATACGCGGACGAATACGACGTTCCGGAAGAGCTTGCGCTGGCGGTGGTGCGGATCGAGAGCAATTTCCGTCCGACCGCCAAGGGCAGTGCCGGCGAGATCGGGCTGATGCAGATCAAGCCGGCAACGGCGAGGCTGATGGGTTATCGCGGGCCGGACTACGGTCTCTATGATCCCGAGACCAATATCCGCTACGGCATGAAATATCTGGCCGGCGCGCATGAACTCGGCGGCGGCAAGATCTGCGGCACCATCCTCAAATACAATGCCGGCCACGGCGCCAAGCGCATGAACCCGGTTTCCAAGCGCTATTGCAACCGGGTGCAGGCGGTGATCGAGACCGCCGAACAGACGGCCGAACAGACTGCGTCGCTTTCGCCTGTGGCATTCTGATTCCGAAAACGGCTAGAAGTGCTTCGAACAGAAGACATTTCGGCCGGTGGAATCGAAAGGCGAGAGCATGACGGGACGGTTCAGATATATCGTGATCGGGAGGGGCATGATGGGCGCTGCGGCTGCCCGGTACCTCTCGAAATGGACCGACGGTGTTGCGTTGGTCGGTCCCGGTGAGCCGGCGGACTACGGGCGCCATGACGGCGTCTTTGCCAGCCACTACGACGAGGCGCGCATCACCCGGACGATCGATCCCGATCCCGTGTGGGCGCGCCTCGCCAACCGTTCGATCGAACGTTATGGCGAGATCGCCCGTGAAAGCGGCGTGGATTTCTATTCCGAGTCGGGCTGCCTGCTGGTCGGCCCGAAGCGCGGCGACGGGCCGTCCTATGTCGCAAACGTCATCGATGCCGCGGACAAGCTCGGTGTTTCGACCGAGACGCTGTCGGATGCAGATCTCAGTGGCCGTTTCGGATTATTCTCTTTCCCGAGGGACAGCGAGGGCGTCTGGGAGCCGAAGAATGCCGGGCACATCAATCCGCGCCGGCTGGTGAAGGCTCAGGCTCTCATCGCCGAGCGCCAGGGCACGGCCATCATTCCGGAAACGGTGGTTTCCGTACGGCAGGACGGCGATTCGGTTACCGTCACAACCGCCGAGGGCAGCAGCCATTCGGCGGAGAAGGTGCTGGTGGCGGCCGGCGGTTTCTCCATCAACGAGAACCTGCTGCCACGACGTCTCGACCTCAACGTCTATGCGCGCACCGTCGCCTTTTTCGAGGTCGACGAGGCCGCGATGGACGTCTGGGGCAGGGTGCCTTCGCTGATCTGGAAATGGCGCGAGGGCGAGGACGGCATCTACCTCCTGCCGCCGGTGCGCTACCCCGACGGCAAGATCTACCTGAAGATCGGCGGCGATCCGGACGACCTGCTGCTGCCGACGGAGCCCGATATCCGCGCCTGGTTCCGCTCAGGTGGGCGGGAAAGCACGCGCGCCCGGCTTGCCGGGATCATGGCGCGGCTGATGCCGGAGCTCGATCTCTCGCGCTCGTCGATGGCGGCTTGCGTCACCTCGTTCACGCCGACCGGATATCCGGCAATCGCGATGACCGGGGCCGATCGAATCGGCATCCTCAGCGGCGGTTGCGGGGCGGCGGCAAAGAGTTCCGACGAGATCGGCCGGCTCGGCGCGGAACTGATCTTCCATGGGCAAATCCGGGACGACGCCTATTCGACGGATTTCCGGGCCGATTATCTCTGACAAGATATCTCCGGCCCGATTGTCGCTGGCCTATGGCTTTCGCTCGGCATCTCGGTTATGTGACCGCTGCCAGTTGGCCGGGCAGCCGCGCTTTACCAATGCCGAAAGGCGGTAGGGTGAGGAAAGTCCGGGCTCCACGGAAACACGGTGCCGGATAACGTCCGGCGGGGGCGACCCTAGGGAAAGTGCCACAGAAAGGAAACCGCCCCGCTTGCTGTACCGCTTCGACAAAGCGGCAGAGCTAGCGGGGTAAGGGTGAAAGGGTGGGGTAAGAGCCCACCGCGCTTCTGGTAACAGCGGCGGCAAGGTAAACCCCACCGGGAGCAAGACCGAATAGGGATGACGCGGGTCCACGCGAAAGCGCGGGCTACAGCCTGTTTCCGGGCCAGTCATCCGGGTGGGTTGCGTGAGGCGATATGCAAATATCGTCCCAGATGAATGGCTGCCACGTTCCGGTGCTTGCACCGGGGCCTTACAGAACCCGGCTTACAGGCCAACTGGCGTTTATCTCCCCTTCCTCGCGATTCTGTGTACGCCTGCCAGATACGAGGCAGGCGTCGCAGGAGGTCCGTTTTCGGGCCTTGTCTTTTATATGAGTAATTGTGAAAGCTTTTTTATTTTCCGCAGCTTACTGAGTATCCCAAATCGACTTGCCGGACACTGCCAAGGCGGTTTCTTCGCTTTCTCTAATAACCCTTTGTTAAACTTAACAGCTTATAAATAAATCCTGCTTGGGAGTGGCTAGCGGGGCTTCTCCCATTGACGCCCATATGGTCCCATGGTATCCCAAAATCGCACTGCACAAGGGCGAATGAGCGCCCGCCAATCCCAGAATTTCGGTCGTCCTGCGGCCGGGCGGATATCCGCCCATCCGGACGGCGAAGCTGTGTTTGGTGTGGTGTTAACTGGTGGGCGGGTTTCCGTCTTGAGCCATAACGGGGCGGATGTTTGGCGTGATGAGCCGCTTCCTGTCGAATGCGACGAACAGGATCGATGCGAAGGGACGGGTCTCCGTTCCGGCGAGTTTTCGTTCGGTTCTTTCGGAGCGCGGGATCCAGGAGCTTTATTGCCTCCAGGATTTCACCTATCCGGCGATCAGCGTCGGCGGGCCGGATCTGCTCGATCGTTACGAGCGGCAGATCGCCTCCGTCGATCCGTTTTCGCCGGACGCGAACCGGATGTCGCTGCTCGTTCACGGTGGCGGCGTCTTCATGAGGCTCGATGCGGAGGGCCGGCTGATGGTCACGGATTTCATCCGCGACTTCACGGGAATCAGCTCGGACGTTACCTTCGTTGGGCGCTCGGATCATTTTCAACTTTGGCAGCCGCAGGCGTTTCACGAGGCGCAGGCGGCGGCGAGAGAGGGGCGCTTCGGTTCGCGCCCTGCGTAAGACAGGGGAACGGAATGGCGGCGAATCCAGGCGACGGAACAACCGAGCCCGAAGGCGGACCGGTTCGTCACATTCCGGTTCTTCTGAAAGAAGTCCTCGAGGCGCTCGAGCCCCGGGCCGGCAAGGTCATTCTCGACGGTACGTTCGGAGCGGGCGGTTACACGTCTGCGATCCTTGCCGCGGAGGCTGAGGTGATCGCGCTCGATCGCGACCCGAATGCGATTGCCGCCGGCAAGGCGCTGGTCGATGCCCACAAGGGCCGCCTCCACCTCATTCAGTCGCAGTTCTCCGAACTTGCCGATCACGCGCCGGAAGGCGGGCTTGATGGCGTCGTGCTCGATATCGGCGTCTCCTCCATGCAGATCGACGAGGCCGATCGCGGCTTCTCTTTCCAGCGCAACGGTCCGCTCGACATGCGCATGTCGGCAAGCGGCGTGTCGGCGGCCGATGTCGTCAATCGCGCCAAGGTCGGCGATCTCACCCGCATCTTCGGTTTCCTCGGCGAGGAAAAGCAGTCGGGCCGCATCGCCCGCGCGATCGAGAAGCGGCGTCTCACCGAACCCTTCACCACGACGCGCGAACTCGCAAATCTCATCGAGACGGTCAATCCGCGCAAGGCTAAGGACAAGATCCATCCCGCGACGCGCGTCTTCCAGGCGCTGCGGGTGTTCGTCAACGACGAGCTCGGCGAGCTCGCCCAGGCGCTGTTTGCCGCCGAGCGGGCGCTGAAGCCGGGCGGCCGGCTGGTGGTCGTCACCTTCCATTCGCTCGAAGACCGGATCGTCAAACAGTTCTTCGCCGATCGCTCCGGCAAGGCTTCCGGTTCGCGGCACCTGCCGATGGTCGTGGCCAAGCCCGCGATCTTCGAACCGCTCGGCAAATCGATGATTTCGGCGAGCGACGAGGAGGCGGAACTCAATCCGCGTGCCCGTTCCGCCAAGCTTCGTGCCGGTGTGCGGACGGAAGCCCCGCCGCGGGCCGCCGACATGTCGATTTTCGATCTGCCCGATCTCGCCAGCCTCGCAAAGATGGGAGCCTGATACATGCTGCGTAGCTTCGATCTTGTTTTGATCGGCGTGATGACGGCAGCGGCCGTCGTAACCTATTCGATCAAGCACCGCGCCGACGAGAAGCTCAACGAGGTTCGCCGGCTCGAATCGGAAATCAAGCTGGAGAAGGACACGATCGATCTCCTGAAGGCGGACTGGGCCCTGCTGACCCAGCCGAACCGCCTGCACCGGCTGATCAACGTCTACAATTCCGAGCTGGCGCTCGCGCCGACCGAAACGACGCAGCTTGCGATGCCGAAGGAGTTGCCGATGCCGAAGGCGCGGCTTCCGCAGCCCGAGACGACCATCGAGGACATCATCGCCGGCAAGAACAGCGAGGTCGCCGCCGCGCTGAAGGGTGTTGCTGCCGCCAAGGCCAAGCCCGCCGCCAAAATTCCCGTGCCGCAGCGGCGCGGTCCCATCGAAGTCATTTCCACAGGATCGGTGAAACGCTGATGTCTTTCCTGTCCCGCATCATGATCGTCAAAAGCCGCGCGCATTTTTCGTCCGGCAGCCGTGTCAGAGGCTCCGAAAAGGCGTCCTTCGAGGGAACCCGCAAGCGCAAGTCCGCCCAGGCGAAAAACCGCGTTGGTCTACTGATCGCCGGCTTCACGGTCTTCTACTGCGTCATCGGTGGCCGCCTGATGCAATATGGCGTCGCCCAGCCGCTGACGACGTCGAGCATCCTGCCGGCGGACCGGCTTCTGGCCTCGCGCCCCGATCTCGTCGATCGCAATGGCGCGGTTCTGGCGACCGACATCCGCACGGTTTCGCTGTTTGCCGAGCCCAACAAGATCATCGACGCCGACGAGGTGATCGAGAAGCTGTCGACGGTTCTGAACGACCTCGACGTCAAGGGCACCTATTCGAAGCTGACCTCGAATTCGCGTTTCCAGTGGTTGCGCCGCCAGCTGAGCCCGAAACAGCAGAGTCAGATTCTGGCGCTCGGCATTCCGGGCATCGGTTTCCGGCCGGAAAAGCGCCGTTTCTATCCGGGTGGTCCGACGGCGGCGCATGTCGTCGGTTACGTCAATATCGACAACCGCGGCGTCGCCGGCATGGAACGTTACGTCGACAATCAGGGCCTCGCCGATCTCGCGGCCGTCGGCATGACGTCCAGCCAGCCGCTGGAGCCGGTCAAGCTGTCCATCGACCTGCGCGTTCAGTCGATCGTCCGCGACGTGGTGACCGAGGCGATCAGCAAGTACAGCTCGATCGGTGCCGGCGCGGTCGTTCTCGACGTCCATACCGGCGAAATCGTCGCCATGGCGTCCGCACCCGATTTCGATCCCAACAATCCGGCCGAAGGCGGCGAGGAGGGCTGGTTCAACCGCATGTCGAACGGCACGTTCGAAATGGGCTCGACCTTCAAGTCCTTCACGATCGCCATGGGTCTCGATTCCGGCAAGGTGAACCTTCAGAGCACGTTCGACGCCCGGTTTCCGATCCGCATCGGCGGCTTCACCATCAAGGATTTCCACGGCAAGGGGCGCGTGCTGAGCGTTCCGGAAATCTTTCAGTATTCGTCTAATATAGGCACCGCCAAGATTGCCGATACGGTGGGCATCGAAGGCCACAAGGACTTCCTGACCAAGCTCGGCCTGCTCACGAAGATGCATACGGAGCTTCCGGAAGTCGCCACTCCGAGCCAGCCGCGCGAGTGGAAAAAGATCAACTCGGTCACCATTTCCTTCGGCCACGGTGTCTCGACGACGCCGTTGCAGACGGCGGTTGCCGGTGCCGCGCTCGTCAACGGCGGAAAATACATCCCGCCGACCTTCCTGCCACGCAACCGGGCAGAAGCCGACAAGATCGCGACCCAGGTGCTCAAGCCCTCGACCAGCAAGGACATGCGCTATCTTTTCGAATGGAACGGCGTCAACGGATCAGGCAGGAACGCGCGCGTCGCGGGCTTCAACGTCGGCGGCAAGACGGGGACGGCCGACAAGGTGGTCAACGGGCGCTACGCCCATGACAAGAATTTCAACGCCTTCCTCGCGGCCTTCCCGATGGACAATCCGCAATACGTCGTCCTGACGTTCTGCGACGAACCCAAGACCGACAAGGGCAATGGCGCGGCTCTTGCCGCGACATCCGCCGCTCCGATGGTCAAGGAGATCATTACCCGCGCTGCGCCCATTCTCGGTGTGAAGCCGAAATTCGGCAATGACGGTTCTGCCCTGCTTGTGTCTTATTGAGCGATAACAACGTGAGCGGACGATTCGAGGGGACGACGCTCAGAATGGACAATCAGCTGATGAAATTGCGAGAACTCGCCGGAGGGGATTTCCCGGAAATAGCCGATCTGATGGCCGGGCCGGCAGGCGATCTCGATGTGACCGGCCTGACCTCCGACAGCCGCAAGGTGACGCCCGGCATGCTGTTTGCCGCGCTCGCAGGCACCAAGGCGGACGGTTCGAGCTATATCGGCGATGCGGCCGCCCGCGGCGCGATTGCGGCGATTGCGGGACATACGGCGGAAGCGGGCATTCCAGTTCTCGCCGTTTCCAACCCCCGCCGGCTGCTGGCACTCGCCGCCGCCCGTTTCTACGGCGCGCAGCCGGAAACCATGGTTGCCGTGACGGGTACAGCCGGCAAGACCTCCGTCGCCTCGTTCACCCGCCAGATCTGGGCGCATGCCGGCCATGCCGCAGCGCAGATCGGCACGACCGGCGTCGTCTCGCCGACCCGCAACGATTACGGAACGCTGACCACGCCGGATCCGGTCGAACTGCAGCAACTGCTGGCGGAACTGGCTGCCGAAGGCGTCACCCATGCCGCCATGGAAGCTTCCAGCCATGGCCTCGACCAGAGCCGGATCGACGGCGTGCGTCTTTCCGCCGCCGGCTTTACCAATCTCGGCCGTGACCACATGGACTACCATCCGACGATCGAGAGCTACATGGCCGCCAAGATGCGGCTTTTCGATACGCTGATGCCGAAGGGCTCGCCGGCCGTCATCTTCGCCGATGACGCCTGGTCGGAAGAAGCGATGCGGGTGGCGACGGTTGCCGACCTTGACGTCCGCACGGTCGGCCGAAGGGGCGATTATCTGTGCCTCAAGCGCGTCGAGCACTTCCGTCATAAGCAGATGGCCGAGATCCATATCGGCGACCAGATTTTCGAAGTTGATATTCCGCTTGCCGGCGATTTCCAGGTGGCGAACGCGCTGGTCGCGGCAGGGCTTGCCATGTCGACCGGGGTTCCGGCCGCCGTCGCCATGGCCGCGCTCGAAAAGCTGGTCGGCGCCTCGGGTCGTCTAGAACTGGTCGGCCAGAGCAAGGACGGCGCGCTCGCCTATGTGGATTACGCCCACAAGCCGGACGCGCTGGAAAACGTGCTGACCTCCGTGCGCCCGTTCACGACCGGCCGCGTCATCGTGGTGTTCGGCTGCGGCGGCGACCGCGACAAGGGCAAGCGGCCGATCATGGGCGATGTGGCGACGAGGCTTGCCGATATCGTCATCGTGACCGACGACAATCCACGTTCCGAGGTTCCCGAGGTGATCCGTTCCGAGATCATGGCAGCGGCTCCGGGTGCAATCGAGATCGGCGATCGGGCCAATGCGATCCGCGAGGCGGTTCATATGCTGCGGGCAGGTGATACGTTGATCGTCGCGGGCAAGGGCCATGAACACGGCCAGACGATCGGCACGACGGTCCTGCCGTTTTCCGATCATGTCGAAGTCCGCAAGGCGCTGGAGGAGCTGAAATCGTGAGCTGGCTATGGACCTCCGAGGATCTGACGTCTGCCATGGGCGGCCGGCCGATCGGTTCGCTTCCGGCGGGTATCACCGGAATCTCGATCGACAGCCGCTCCATCGGTCAGGACGAGGCTTTTTTTGCCATCAAGGGCGACCGCGTCGACGGTCATGACTATGCGAGCCTTGCAGTCGCCAACGGTGCGACGCTGATCGTCGTCAACGAGGCGAAACTGCCGGCGCTCGGCAAGCTGAGCGTGCCGATGATCGTCGTCGAAGACGTTCTTGCGGCGCTTGGAAAGCTGGCGCTCGCCGCGCGTGCGCGCAGCCGGGCACGCATCGTCGCCATCACCGGTTCGGTCGGCAAGACGACCACCAAGGAAATGCTGCGTCATGCGCTCGCGCCCTCCGGCAAGGTGCATGCCGCCGTCGCCTCCTTCAACAATCACTGGGGCGTGCCGCTGACGCTCGCCCGCATGCCGGCCGATTGCGATTTCGGCGTCTTTGAGATCGGCATGAACCACCCGGACGAGATCCGCCCGCTGGTGAAGATGGTGCGTCCGCATGTGGCGATGATCACCACAATCGCAGCCGCCCATCTCGGCCATTTCAAGAATCTCGAGGAGATTGCCGCTGCCAAGGCCGAGATCTTCGAAGGCCTTGAGCCGGGCGGTTCGGCGATCCTCAATCGCGACATCAAGCAGTTCGGTTTTCTGCAGAAAAAGGCGCAGGAGGCCGGTGTCTCGCACATCCACACCTTCGGCCAGCATGCCAAGGCGGATTTCCGGCTGGCGGATTTCGAGGGCAATGGGGAAAGCTCGGTCGTCTGGGCGGTGCTGAACGGCGAGACGTCGGAAGTCCATATCGGTGCACCTGGCCGGCATATCGCCGAAAACGCCATGGCGGTCCTCGGTGCCTGCCTGCTGGTCGGCGCGGACATGGCCGGCGCCATGGCGGCGCTCGCGGCGCTGAAGCCGGTCAAGGGCAGGGGCGAACGCCACCGGCTCGGCATCGGCGAAGGCCATCTGACCCTGATCGACGAGAGCTACAACGCCAACCCGGCCTCGATGCGGGCGGCGATCGCGCTTCTGGCATCCTCGGTACCGGAACTGACCGGCCGGCGGATTGCCGTTCTCGGCGACATGCTGGAAATGGGTGAATTCTCCGCCAAGGTGCATGAGGAACTGACGGGTCCGCTGCTTGCGGCCGGCATCGAGCATGTCTGGCTGGCGGGTGCGGAAATGACGGCGCTGCGCGACGCGCTGCCCGACAGCGTCGATGTGCAATATTACGAAAAGACCGCGGATCTCGCCGATTTCGTCGTGCGTTCGGTGATGCCGGGCGACGTGGTGATGGTGAAATCCTCGCTCGGCCTCGGTTTCGGCAAGATCGTGACCGCGCTTATTGACAACTACCCGGCATTCTCCGACACGGAACGCCACTAATTGAGACGCGGCTTCTAGAAAGGGCGCTGAATGCTGATCTGGCTTGTGGAACTGGCGGATAAAGTCCAATTTTTCAACCTGTTCCGGTACATCACCTTCAGAACCGGCGCTGCGCTGTTCACCTCCGCGCTGATCGTCTTCCTGTTCGGGCCAATGATCATCGCCTCGCTTCGCCTGCGCCAGGGCAAGGGACAGCCGATCCGCGCCGACGGCCCGCAGACCCATTTCAAGAAGGCGGGTACGCCGACCATGGGCGGACTAATGATTCTCGCCGGCATCGTCGGCGGTTCGCTGCTCTGGGCGGATCTTTCGAACGTCTACGTGGTGGCGACCTTGCTCGTGACGCTCGGTTTCGGCGCGATCGGCTTTTATGACGACTATCTGAAAGTCACCAAGCAGACCGACAAGGGCTTTTCCGGCAAGGCGCGTCTCGGCATCGAGTTCGTGATCGCGGGGATCGCCGTCTTCTTCATGATGCGGGTGGCGCTCACGACCGGCCAGTCGAGCAATCCGACGCTCGGCACCTCGGTCGCCTTCCCGTTCTTCAAGGACCTGTTCATCAATCTCGGCATCTTCTTCGTCCTGTTCGGCGGTTTCGTCATCGTGGCGGCCGGCAATGCGGTGAACCTGACGGACGGTCTCGACGGGTTGGCAATCGTACCGGTCATGATCGCCGCAGCCTCGTTCGGCATCATCGCCTACCTCGCCGGCAACGCGGTGTTTGCGGGATACCTGCAGATCAATTTCGTGCCCGGCACCGGCGAGCTTGCCGTCATTCTCGGCGCGGTGATCGGCGCCGGCCTCGGCTTCCTGTGGTTCAACGCGCCGCCGGCTGCCATCTTCATGGGCGATACCGGTTCGCTGGCGCTCGGCGGCCTGATCGGCTCGGTTGCCGTCGCCACCAAGCACGAGATCGTCATGGCGATCATCGGCGGCCTGTTCGTGATGGAGACGCTGTCTGTCATCATCCAGGTCGGCTTCTTCAAGATGACCGGCCGGCGCGTCTTCCTGATGGCGCCGATCCATCACCATTTCGAAAAGCTCGGCTGGACGGAAAGCCAGGTGGTGATCCGTTTCTGGATCATCGCGGTCGGCCTTGCCATGCTTGGCCTTTCGACCCTCAAGCTGCGGTGACACGGCGATGATCGCGGTCACCACGTTCAAGGACAAACCGGTCGCACTCTTCGGCCTCGGTGGCTCGGGGCTGGCGACGGCCAAGGCGCTTGTTGCAGGCGGCGCCCGGGTGATTGCCTGGGACGACAATCCCGAAAGCGTCGCCAAGGCCGCCGACGAGGGGATCGCCACCGCCGACCTGCGCGGCATCGACTGGTCGGTTCAGTCCGCCTTCGTGTTGTCGCCGGGCGTGCCGCTTACCCATCCGAAGCCGCATTGGAGCGTCGATCTCGCCCGTGCCGCCGGCGTCGAGGTCATCGGCGATGTCGAGCTTTTCGTGCGCGAGCGGCGGGCGCATGCGCCGGATTGCCCGTTCATCGCCATTACCGGCACCAACGGCAAATCGACGACCACGGCGCTGATTGCCCATATCCTCAAGTCCAGCGGTCGCGACACCCAGCTCGGCGGCAATATCGGCACGGCGATTTTGACGCTCGACCCGCCCAAGGATCAGCGCTTCTTCGTCGTCGAATGTTCGTCCTACCAGATCGATCTGGCTCCGACGCTCAATCCGACCGCAGGCATTCTCTTGAACCTCACGCCCGACCATCTCGATCGCCACGGCACGATGCAGCACTATGCCGATATCAAGGAACGGCTCGTCGCCGGCAGCAAGACGGCGGTGATCGGCGTCGACGATTCGTTCTGCACCCTCATCGCCGACCGCGTCGAGCGGGCCGGCGTCAAGGTGCGCCGGATCTCCAAGCGGGTCGTCGTAGCCGACGGCCTCTATGCCGAGGGCAGCCGGATCGTCGAGGCGCATGGCGGCGCGATGTCGCTGCTCGTCGATCTCGAAGGCATCCAGACGCTGAAGGGCAGCCATAACGCCCAGAACGCGGCGGCGGCAATCGCCGCCTGCCTGGCGGTCGGCGTTTCGAAGGACGAGATCCGTGCCGGACTGAAATCCTTCCCCGGCCTCAAACACCGGATGCAGCCGGTCGGACGTCGGGTCCAGGTGGTTTTTGTCAACGATTCGAAGGCGACCAATGCGGATGCGGCGGCGCCGGCGCTCTCCAGCTACGACCGGATCTACTGGATTGCCGGCGGTTTGCCGAAAGAGGGCGGCATAGTCAGCCTCGCACCACTCTTCCCGCGTATCGTCAAGGCCTATCTGATCGGAGAAGCCGCGCCGGCATTCGCGGCGACGCTTGGCGAAGCGGTGCCCTACGAGATTTCGGGCACGCTCGAAAAGGCGGTCGCTCATGCCGCGGCGGATGCGAGCGCCGATACCACGCCGTCCGCGGTGATGTTGTCGCCGGCCTGCGCCAGCTTCGATCAGTTCAAGAATTTCGAAGTTCGCGGCGATGCCTTTGTCGGCCATGTCGCGGGCCTCGACGGCGTCACGATGCTGATCGATTTGGATTGATCGAGACGGAAAAGGGGAACGACAGATGGTAAGCCGCGCAGACCGTGGACCGCTCGCAGACTGGTTCTGGACGATCGACCGTTTCTTCCTCGTCGCCTTCGTGCTGCTGATGGGGGTCGGCTTCATGCTCTCCTTCGCGGCATCGCCTGCGGTCGCGGAGCGGATCGGCCTCGACAGCTTCCACTTCGTCGAACGGCACGCGCTGTTCCTGCTGCCCTCGCTGGTGGTGATGGTCGGCCTGTCCTTCCTGACGCCGAGGCAGGTGCGCCGGACCGCGATCGTGCTGCTGATCATTTCGCTGGCGCTGATGGTGCTGGCGCTGTTCTTCGGCGTCGAGGTCAAGGGATCGCGGCGCTGGATCGGTGTCGGAATGTTCTCCATCCAGCCCTCGGAATTCATGAAGCCGGCCTTCGTGGTCGTCTGCGCCTGGCTGTTCGCCGAGCATGCGCGGCAGCCGGAAATCCCCGGCAACCTCTTCGCCATCATCCTGTTCGGCATCGTCGCGGCGCTGCTCGTCGCCCAGCCCGACCTTGGCCAGACCATTCTCACCAGCGTCGTCTGGGGCGGCATGTTCTTCATGGCCGGTATGCCTTGGCTGTGGATCGTCATGCTCGGCGGCGTCGGCGCCGGTGGTATCGTCACCGCCTACTACATGCTGCCGCACGTGACGGCGCGTTTCGACAAGTTCCTGACCGGCGAAGGCGACCGTTTCCAGATCGAGACGGCCCATGAGGCGATCCTGCAGGGGGGCTGGTTCGGGCAGGGGCCGGGCGAGGGCATCGTCAAGCGCATTCTGCCGGACAGCCACACGGACTTCGTGTTCTCGGTTGCAGCCGAAGAATTCGGCATTATCTTCTGTATGGCACTGGTGGCGATCTTCGCCTTCATCGTGCTGCGCGGCCTGAACCACGCCTTCAAGGAGCGCAACGACTTCAACCGGTTTGCGGTCGCTGGCCTCGTCCTGCAGATCGGCATGCAGTCGCTCATCAATATCGGCGTCAATCTCGAACTCATGCCGGCCAAAGGCATGACGCTCCCCTTGATCTCCTATGGCGGCTCCTCGATGATCGCGATCTGCATCACAGCAGGCTTCATCCTGGCGCTCACCCGTCATCGTCCGGAGAAGCGAGCGCAAGAGCGGAGCCTGTTCCGGGTCGCCCAGGGCGTACCCGCGGAGTAAAGTCCAATGACCAAGGGCATCATTTTGCTCGCCGCCGGGGGAACCGGCGGCCATGTGTTTCCAGCAGAAGCGCTGGGACACGAACTGAGGGAGCGCGGTTATTCCGTGCATCTCGTCACCGACAGCCGGGCCGAGCGCTATGCCGGCACTTTTCCGGCCGATGAAATCCATGTCGTTCCGTCCGGCACGTTCGGATCGAAGAACCCGATCGCGCTCGCCCGCACCGGCTGGAAGCTATGGACGGGACTGCGGGCCGCCCGCCGCCTGATCGGCCGGCTGAAGCCGCTCGCCGTCGTCGGTTTCGGCGGTTATCCGACCGTGCCGCCGCTGATGGCCTCGACCGCCATGGGCGTGCCGACGATGATCCACGAGCAGAACGCCGTGATGGGCCGCGCCAACAAGGCGCTGGCGGCCAAGGTCCAGGCGATCGCCGGCGGTTTCCTGCCCGAGAACGGCGGCCCCTATGCGGACAAGACCGTGACGACCGGCAATCCAGTGCGTCCCGCTGTGCTTGCGGCCTCCAACGTCCCTTATGTGGCGTCTCGCGGCGATGATCCCTTCCGGCTGGTCGTGTTCGGCGGCAGCCAGGGCGCTCAGTTCTTCTCCTCGGTGGTGCCGACGGCACTCAGCCTTCTCGACAAGGCCGCGCGAGACCGTATTGTCGTCACCCAGCAGGCGCGTCCGGAAGACAAGGATCGGGTCAGTTCCTGTTTTGCCAAGCTGAAGGCGCCGGCCGATATTTCGTCGTTCTTTTCGGACATGGCCGAACGGCTGGCGACGGCGCATCTGGTCATTTGCCGCTCCGGTGCGTCTACGGTGTCGGAAATCGCGGTGATCGGCCGGCCGGCCATCCTCGTGCCTTACCCGCATGCTCTGGATCACGACCAGGCAGCCAATGCCGAGGCGCTGGTGGCGACCGGTGGCGCCAAGGTGGTGCAGCAGTCGGACCTGTCTCCGGAAAAGCTTGCCGCGATCATTTCGGGTGCGATGAAGGATCCTGACAAGCTCGAAAGAATGGCTGCGGCCGCGAAGTCCGCCGGACGGCCGAATGCGACCGGCCTGCTTGCGGATCTGGTGGTGGCGATCGCCGAACGGAAAACGATTTCGGAATTCAAGGGAGCGCATTCATGAAGATGCCGAAGGCTATCGGGCTCGTCCATTTCATCGGCATCGGCGGTATCGGCATGAGCGGTATCGCCGAGGTGCTGCACAATCTCGGCCACAAGGTCCAGGGTTCGGACCAGGCCGACGGCGCCAATGTCCAGCGTCTGCGCGACAAGGGCATCCCGGTGTTTGTCGGCCATCAGGCCGAGAACATCGGTGACGCCGAAGTGGTCGTCGTCTCGACAGCCATCAAGAAGAACAATCCCGAGCTGATGGCCGCGCGTGAAAAATCGCTGCCGATCGTCCGTCGCGCCGAAATGCTCGCCGAGCTGATGCGCTTCCGCAATGCGATCGCCATCGGCGGCACGCATGGCAAGACCACCACGACGTCCATGGTCGCGACGCTTCTGGAAGCCGGCAATCTTGATCCGACCGTCATCAACGGCGGCATCATCAACGCCTACGGCACCAATGCCCGCATGGGCGAGGGCGAGTGGATGGTGGTCGAGGCCGACGAATCGGACGGTACCTTCCTGAAGCTTCCCGCCGATGTCGCCGTGGTCACCAATATCGATCCCGAACATCTCGACCACTATGGCAATTTCGACGCGGTTCGCGCCGCCTTCCGGCAGTTCGTCGAAAACGTTCCGTTCTACGGTTTCGGCGTGCTCTGCCTCGACCATCCGGAGGTCCAGGCTCTGGTCGCCCGCATCGAGGATCGCAAGATCGTCACCTATGGCGAAAACCCGCAGGCCGACGCGCGTTTCTCCAACGTGCGGATGGAAGGCACCAAGTCGATCTTCGACGTGGAAATCCGCCGCCGCCGCACCGGCCGGGTGTTCCAGTTCAAGGACCTGGCGCTGCCGATGCCCGGTCGCCACAACATTTCCAACGCCACGGCGGCGATTGCGGTCGCCAACCGGCTCGGCATTTCGGAAGAGGATATCCGCAAGGGGCTCGCCAATTTCAGCGGCGTCAAGCGGCGCTTCACTTTGACCGGCACCTGGAACGGCGTGTCGATCTTCGACGACTATGGCCACCACCCGGTGGAGATCAAGGCCGTGCTGCGGGCAGCCCGCGAATCCTGCCAGGGCCGCATCATCGCGGTTCACCAGCCGCATCGCTACACGCGCCTGTCGAGCCTGTTCGAGGATTTCGCCAATTGCTTCAACGATGCCGACAGCATCCTCCTGGCCCCGGTCTATGCCGCGGGCGAGGAACCGATCGAAGGCGCCAATTCGGAAGCCCTGGTTTCGCGCATCCGGTCGGGCGGTCATCGCGACGCGAGATACATGGCATCGCCGACGGAACTCGCTTCGATTGTATCGGGCATTGCGAAACCGGGTGATTTCGTGGTTCTTCTGGGGGCAGGCAATATCACGCAGTGGGCGGCAGCATTGCCGAAGGAACTGGAAAGCATATCGGGACGATAGGAAATGAAACAGGTGAATGGGGAAAAGCTTCTGGCGTCGTTGGGGGATGACGTCAACAAACTGCGCGGCAGGCTGACGCCGGACGCGCCGATGGATCGTGTCACCTGGTTCCAGGCCGGCGGCCTCGCCGAACTGATGTTCCAGCCCCATGACGTCGACGACCTCGTGACCTTCCTGCAGATCCTGCCGGAAGAGGTGCCGCTGACGGTGGTTGGCGTCGGCTCCAACCTGCTGGTCCGCGACGGTGGCATTCCTGGCGTCGTCCTGCGCCTCTCGGCCAAGGGTTTCGGCGGGGTCGACCTGGTCGGTGAGAACCGTATCAAGGCCGGTGCGATCTGCCCCGACAAGCATATCGCTGCGATGGCGATGGACCATGGCATCGGCGGTTTCGCCTTCTATTACGGCATTCCGGGTTCGATCGGCGGGGCTCTGCGCATGAATGCCGGCGCCAATGGCGGCGAGACCGCCGGGCGCGTCGTCGAAGTGCATGCCGTCGACCGCAAGGGCGTCAGCCATGTCTTCTCGGCTGCCGAGATGGGCTACAGCTACCGCCATTCATCGGTTCCGGCCGAGATGATCTTCACCCATGCGGTCTTCGAGGGTTATCCCGAAGAGCGGGCAAAGATCCGCGCCGAGATGGATGCCGTGCGTCAGCATCGCGAGACGGTGCAGCCGATCAAGGAAAAGACCGGAGGCTCGACCTTCAAGAACCCGGAAGGCCATTCCGCCTGGAAGCTGATCGACGAGGCCGGTTGCCGTGGCCTCGTCAGCGGCGGCGCGCAGATGTCGTCGCTGCATTGCAATTTCATGATCAATATCGGCTATGCCAGCGGTTATGACCTCGAATATCTTGGCGAGACGATCCGCCAGCGGGTCTTCGAACATTCCGGCATCAAGCTCGAATGGGAAATCAAGCGACTCGGCATCTTCATGCCCGGCCGCGAGGTGAGGCCGTTCCAGGGCATGACGAGCGACTGACAGGACCCGACCGATGGTGAGGCGAAAGCGTCCCGTCGGTCAGATTGTCGAATTTTATGAAGCGCTGTAAAATAAATGCCTTACGGCGATTTTCTCATGTTTTTGTTCGTCATGCGTACCGGTAGCGCTGTCTCAGTGGCTCGGCTGTTTCAGGGCTTGCTTATTCATTGAGCATTCATGAGCATCTATTGCATAATAACCTCGTCTTGAATGAGAGTCGCGCCTGAGACCGGCGGGGTGCCGGGGCGCGAGCAGGGGGATTAAAATGTTCAAAAAATTAGCGGCTGAATTCTTCGGCACTTTCTGGCTTGTCTTCGGCGGATGCGGCAGCGCGGTTCTGGCTGCTGCATTCCCCGATCTCGGTATCGGCTTCGTCGGCGTTGCGCTCGCATTCGGCCTGACGGTGCTGACCATGGCTTATGCGGTCGGCGGTATTTCCGGCGGGCACTTCAATCCGGCGGTCTCGGTGGGACTGACCGTAGCGGGCAGGTTTCCGGCGTCAAGCCTCCTGGCCTATGTCGTCGCCCAGGTGGTGGGGGCCATTGTCGCGGCCCTGGTTCTCTATCTGATCGCTTCCGGCAAGGCTGGGTTCCAGCTCGGCGGCTTTGCGTCCAACGGCTATGGCGAGCATTCGCCCGGCGGTTATTCGTTGACCTCCGCGCTGCTGATAGAACTGGTTCTCACCGGTTTCTTCATCTTCATCATTCTCGGCGCGACCGGGCCGAAAGCGCCGGCCGGGTTTGCTCCGATCGCAATCGGCCTTGCGCTGACGCTGATCCACCTGATCTCGATCCCGGTGACCAACACATCCGTCAATCCGGCCCGTTCGACCGGCGTGGCGTTGATCGTCGGGGACTGGGCTCTCGGACAGCTTTGGCTTTTCTGGGTGGCTCCGATCGTGGGCGCCGTTCTCGGCGCGCTGGCGTGGAAGCTGGTGGACGATTCGGAAGGCCGGGTCGCGGCCTGATATAGGCGGAACGAAGCGTTCCTGCAGAGGTTAAAAAGCCCGCGAAGCAGAGTGCGTCGCGGGCTTTTTGTTGCTCTGATTTTGCCTGAGAGCGGGGGGCGAGCCATGGGGCAGGGCAGCAGCGCGCTGAAATGTTTGCCTGGCTGGCGCCGTCATCATTCGTCTAAGGCCTAAGAATATTGGCGCCGGGTCTCGTGAATTGTGTGTCGATTCGACCGACTCGCCCGTCGTTTTGTCGCCGTCCCGAATGTCGCCTCAAACGCGGCGTTAATATCCGACAGGTCGATTTTTCCTTTGTTTTCATGCTTTTGGCTGCCCGGGTTAATCAAGGTAAACGGTTTGTTAACTATATTAGGGCACTAATGCAGGCATGCCTAACATCCGGCGGGAATCGTCTGGGGAACAGGTTGGCGCAAGCGCCGCAGTTTAGAGTGAAGTCCTTTTTGGCGGGAGTGATTGATGAGCGACAAGCACGTGGCTGTTTTGATGGGAGGGTTTTCCTCCGAGCGGCCTGTCAGCCTGTCCTCGGGCAATGCCTGCGCGGAGGCTCTCGAAGGCGAGGGCTATCGCGTCACCCGCGTCGATGTCGGCCGGGATGTGGCGGCGGTTCTCTCCGAACTTCGGCCGGACGTTGCCTTCAATGCCTTGCACGGACCTTTCGGCGAGGACGGCACGATCCAGGGCATCCTCGAATATCTCGAAATTCCCTATACGCATTCCGGCGTGCTGGCCTCGGCGCTTGCCATGGACAAACATCAGGCCAAGCACGTCGCCAAGGCGTCCGGCATTCCGGTCGCCGAAGCCAAGGCCATGAGTCGCTTCGATATCGGCAGTGCTCATCCGCTGAAGCCACCCTATGTGGTGAAGCCGGTGCGTGAGGGGTCTTCCTTCGGCGTCGTGATCGTCCAGGAAAATCAGTCGCATCCACCGCAGATCATCGGTTCGTCCGAGTGGCGCTACGGCGATCGCGTGCTGGTCGAGCGCTATATCTATGGCCGCGAACTGACCTGTGGCGTGATGGGCGATGTGGCGCTTGGAGTTACCGAAGTGGTGCCGCTCAGCCACGCCTTTTACGATTACGACGCGAAATATGCGGAGGGTGGTTCGAAACACGTCATTCCGGCGCAAATTTCACCGAATATTTACCAAAAGATTCAAACACTAGCGCTCAAGGCGCATCAGGCGATGGGCTGCCGTGGCGTCAGTCGCTCCGACTTTCGTTACGACGACCGCTTCTCCGAGAATGGCGAGGTTATCTGGCTGGAAATCAATACGCAGCCGGGCATGACCCCGACCTCGCTGGTGCCCGAAATGGCCGCACATGCCGGCCACTCGTTTGGTGAACTCGTCCGTTGGATGGTGGAGGACGCTACGTGTTTGCGTTGATCGGCAGAAAGGCGGGTGGACCGCGCGGCCGTTCTCAGGCTCATTATCTCGGTGCCGAAGAGCGCCGGGTGCTTCCTCGCCCGCTTCGCCGGGTGTTTCGCTTCTGCGTCAGCCTCGCCACCGGTCGCATCCATATCCCGGCCCATACCGGAACGGTTGCCGCCGCCGGCTTCTTCGCGGCGGTCGGTCTCTACGGCATGTCGCTTGGCGGTCACGGCCAGACGGTCGCCCAGGCGACCACGGCTGCGGTCGGCTTTGCGATCGAGGATGTGCGCGTCTCGGGCAATGACCAGACGTCCGAAATCGACATCCTGCAGCTTCTCGGCCTCGACGGCACGACCTCGCTTGTCGCCCTCGATATCGATTCGGCCCGCCGCAAGCTGTCCGCGCTTCCCTGGGTTCAGTATGCCGAAGTTCGCAAGATCTATCCGAAGACGATCGAGGTGATGCTGAAGGAACGTCAGGCTTTTGGCATCTGGCAGCATGGTTCCGAGCTGTCGCTGATCGAAAAGAACGGCAGCGTGATCGCGCCGCTGCGCGACAACAAGTTCGCCTCGCTCCCGCTGTTTGTCGGCCGCGATGCCGAAACGGCTGCCGCCTCCTTCGAGGATGCGATGTCGAGCTGGCCTGAGCTGAAAAATCGCGTGAAGGCCTATGTCCGCATCGCCAGCCGTCGCTGGGATCTGCATCTCGACAACGGCGTCGTGCTGAAGCTGCCGGAAGACAACGTCGCCAAGGCGCTCGCCGTGCTCGCTCGCCTCGAAAAGGAGCAGGGTTTGCTGGAGCGGGATGTCGCCGCGGTCGATCTTAGGCTTGAGGATCGCACGACCATTCAGCTGACCTCCGGCGCCATGGATCGCCGCAAGGAGGCGCTCGATGCGCGGACCAAGGCCCTGAAGAAACTGGGAGAGCAGTCTTGAGCGTATTCGGTTCCTCCCATTTCGGCCTGCCGCGCATGAAGCCGCTGTCTTCCAAACGCAGCCATGTTGTCTCGGTCTTGGATATCGGCTCCACCAAGGTGGTCTGCATGATCGCCCGGCTGACGCCGCGCCAGGAAAGCCAGGTTCTGCCGGGCCGCACCCACAATATCGAGATCATCGGCATCGGCCATCAGCGCTCGCGCGGCGTGAAGTCCGGGGTGATCGGTGATCTCGACGCTGCTGAAAACGTCGTTCGTCTCGCGGTCGATGCCGCCGAGCGTATGGCGGGGCTTACCGTCGACAGCCTGATCGTCAATGTCTCCGCCGGCCGCATCACCAGCGACGTCTATACTGCGACGATCGATCTCGGTGGCCAGGAAGTGGAAGAGGCGGACCTCAAGAAGGTTCTGATCGCGGCAAGCCAGCAGTCGCTGCGCCAGGATCGTGCCATCCTCCATTCGCTTCCGACCGGCTTCTCGCTCGACGGCGAGCGCGGCATCCGCGATCCGCTGGCGATGTTCGGCGACACACTCGGCGTCGACATGCATGTCGTGGCTGCCGAGCGCGCCACGTTGAAGAACCTCGAACTCTGCGTCAATCGCGCCCACCTCTCGGTCGAGGGCATGGTTGCGACCCCCTATGCCAGCGGCCTTGCGGCGCTTGTCGACGACGAAGTCGAACTCGGTTGCGCGGCGATCGACATGGGCGGCGGCACGACGACGATCTCGGTCTTTGCCGAGGGCAAGCTCGTCCACACGGATGCGATCAGCCTGGGCGGTCATCATGTGACCACCGACCTTGCCCGGGGCCTGTCGACCCGTATCGAGGATGCGGAGCGCATGAAGGTCGTGCACGGTTCGGCGCTCGCCAACGGCTCCGACGAGCGCGACGTGATCTCCGTTCCGCCGATCGGCGAGGACGACCGCGACCAGCCGACTCAGGTGCCGCGCTCGCTGGTTACCCGCATCGTGCAGGCCCGCATCGAAGAAACGCTCGAACTCATCCGCGACCGCATCCAGAAGTCGGGTTTCAGCCCGATCGTGGGAAAACGCGTCGTGCTGACCGGTGGTGCCAGCCAGCTCACCGGTCTTTCGGAAACGGCGCGCCGCATCCTGGCGCGCAACGTCCGGATCGGCCGCCCGATGGGTGTCTCGGGCCTGCCGACGGCAGCCAAGGGACCGGCGTTTTCGACGGCGGTCGGCCTGATGATCTATCCGCAGGTCGCGGATCTAGAAACACACGCTTCGCAGAGCGGCCTGATGGCTTCGCTGGGAAGCGGCAATGGCCGGCTGGCCCGCGTCGGACAGTGGCTGAAAGAAAGTTTTTGATGCGAGGGGCGTAGGCCCCCGCGCATCGGAGAAGAGTTGCAATGAATTGGCCGGCGGCGATACGGCCAGCAAAAGAAGGAACTGGTGCAATGACCATCAAGCTGCAAAAGCCTGATATCACCGAGTTGAAGCCTCGGATTACCGTGTTTGGCGTCGGTGGCGGGGGTGGCAACGCCGTCAACAACATGATCACTGCCGGCCTCGAAGGCGTCGACTTCGTCGTCGCCAATACCGATGCCCAGGCGCTGACCATGACCAAGGCCGAGCGCATCATCCAGATGGGGGCTCGGGTCACCGAAGGTCTCGGCGCCGGTTCGCAGCCGGAAGTCGGCCGCGCCGCCGCGGAAGAATGCCTCGACGAGATCGTCGATCACCTGCATGGCACTCATATGTGCTTCGTCACCGCCGGCATGGGCGGCGGTACCGGCACGGGTGCAGCACCGGTCGTCGCGCAGGCCGCCCGCTCGAAGGGCATCCTGACCGTCGGCGTCGTCACCAAGCCGTTCCACTTCGAAGGCCAGCGCCGTATGCGCCTTGCCGAATCCGGCATCCAGGAACTGCAGAAGTCGGTCGACACGCTGATCGTCATCCCGAACCAGAACCTCTTCCGCATCGCCAATGACAAGACGACCTTCGCCGACGCATTCGCGATGGCCGACCAGGTTCTCTATTCGGGCGTCGCCTGCATTACCGACCTGATGGTCAAGGAAGGCCTGATCAACCTCGACTTCGCCGACGTCCGTTCGGTGATGCGCGAGATGGGCCGCGCGATGATGGGTACCGGCGAAGCATCCGGCCCGGGCCGCGCCATGCAGGCCGCCGAGGCTGCCATCGCCAATCCGCTGCTCGACGAGACCTCGATGAAGGGCGCCCAGGGCCTCCTGATCTCGATCACCGGCGGCCGCGACCTGACGCTCTTCGAAGTCGATGAAGCCGCGACCCGTATCCGCGAGGAAGTCGATCCGGATGCCAACATCATCCTCGGCGCGACTTTCGACGAAGCGCTCGAAGGCCTGATCCGCGTGTCGGTCGTGGCGACCGGCATCGATCGTGCCGCCGGCGCCGTCGACATCCGTGCCGCCGAAATCCGCGCCGCCGCAAAGCCGATCATCCGCCCGTCGGCAGCGATTGCTCCGGCTCCGGTTGCCGCTCAGCCGGCTCCGGTCATGCAGGCAGCTCCGGTTCCGAAGCCGGTCGTCGATCCGATCGCCGAGACGATCCGCATGGCGGAAGCCGAGATGGAACGCGAACTCGCGATCGCCGAACCGCAGCAGCAGTATGCGGCACAGGCACCCCAGCCGGTCGCTCAGCAGCCGGTGATGCAGCAGCCGGAAGAGTTCCGCCCGCAGAGCCGCATCTTCGGTGCTGCTCCGGAAGCGCCCGCACCGGTGATGAGCCGCCCGGCTCCGGCCCCGCAGCCGGCACCGGTTCAGCATCACGTGCAGCCGCAGCCTGCCCCGGTGATGAGCCAGCCGGCTCCGCGCCCGGCGCAGCCGGTCTATCGCGAGCCGATCGCGCCTTCGATGTCGCAGGTGGTCGAACCGGTTCGCATGCCGAAGGTCGAGGATTTCCCGCCGGTCGTGAAGGCCGAGATGGATCACCGCGCCCAGCCGGTACAGCATGTACAGGAAGAGCGCGGCCCGATGGGTCTCCTGAAGCGGATCACCAATTCGCTCGGCCGCCGCGAAGAGGAAGAGCCTGCTCACGTCGAGCCGGCAGCACCGGCTCCGGCCCCGCAGCAGCGTCGTCCGCTGTCGGCGGAAGCCAGCCTCTACGCACCGCGCCGCGGCAATCTCGACGATCACGGACGTGCGGTTCCGCAGGCCCATCACGAGGAAGACCAGCTCGAAATTCCGGCCTTCCTGCGCCGTCAATCGAACTGATTTCCACTCGAGTTAAAGACGGTCACGAAATGTGAAGAAGGCCCGGATCACGCGTCCGGGCCTTCGCTCGTTTTGTCAATCAAGACGCAGGGTTAACAACGTAACAATCCGAAATGAACAGTGATTTGGATTGTGCCGGACGGCTGCGTATGAAGGACGCTAAGGGACGCCAAAAGAGATCGACCGATTCAGGTGATCGGTCCAGCGGCGCTCAAGAAATTCGGATCCATTTTCTTTACGGATCCGGCGAAAAGAAGGCAGCAGGAATGACCATCGGACTGTTCGGTTTCCAGACCACCATCGCTTCCCCGGTAACCCTCAAGGGAATTGGTGTTCATTCTGGAGCCCCCGTCAGCCTCACTTTTCAGCCTGCCGAAGCCGGCACCGGCGTGATCTTCACGCGTCTTCTGGACGACGGCAGCTCGGTCGAATATCGCGCTGTCTCCTCCCAGGTCGGCAATACCGATCTCTGCACCGTTCTCGGCACGTCGCTGACCCGCTCCGTCGCGACGATCGAACATGTGATGGCCGCGATTTATGCGCTGGGCGTCGACAACCTCATGGTCGAAGTCGACAGCGGCGAGATGCCGATCATGGACGGTAGCTCCCTTCCGTTCATCGAAGCCATCGAGCAGGTCGGCATCGTCAATCTCGGCATCAAGCGCCGTTATATCCGCGTCCTGAAGCCGGTCCGTATCGACGTCGGCGCGTCCTGGTCGGAATTCCGGCCCTATGACGGCACGCGCTTCGAGGTGGAAATCGACTTCTCTTCGCCGCTGATCGGCCGCCAGAGCTGGAAGGGCGACCTGACCGCTGCGACCTTCAAGCAGGAACTCTCCCGGGCCCGGACCTTCGGTTTCATGCGCGACGTGGAACGTCTCTGGGCCGCCGGCTACGCACTTGGTTCCTCGCTCGAAAATTCGGTCGTCATCTCGGACGACGACACGATCGTCAACGTCGAGGGCCTTCGTTACAAGGACGAATTCGTCCGCCACAAGACGCTCGATGCCGTCGGCGACCTGGCGCTTGCCGGCGCCCAGTTCATTGGCTGCTACCGCTCCTATCGCGGCGGCCACAAGATGAATGCCAATGCGCTGAAGGCGCTGATGAGCGACCCGACGGCTTACGAGGTCGTCGAGGCTCCGTCGTCGCGGGCGGCTCGCGTGCGGGCACGGGAGTTCGTACCGGTCAACGTGCCGGAACTGTCATCCTGGTTTGCCTGAGAAAGTTGATCCAGTCGACTCGGCCGCTTCCCCGGAAGCGGCCTTTTTCTTTTGGGAGACATGTTTCGATTTAACCTTGAAATGCCGTATTGCGGCGGCGTGCCACAAAAATGCATTAATGCCGCAGCATTGCGTTGCTCTCCCTTTGCTTTTATGGCTAGAACGGCCTGCTTGGGCAGCGGGCTTCTCAGGCGCGGGACGATCAGGAATTGTCGAATGAACCATGTAAGGTCTGTTGCAATGCGTAAGACGGCAAGAGTAGCGCTTGTGTCGCTGGTGCTGGCTGGCGCCGGCTTTGGCATGACCGCCTGCCAATCGGATCCCGATATCGATATCACCAAGCTCGGTCTCGAAACGGATGCCCCGGAGACGCTCTACAACCAGGGTCTCGCCAACATGAAGGCCGGCAACCTTTCCGAAGCGAGCCGCAAGTTCGATGCGATCGACCGTCAGAACCCGTTTACCGAATGGGGCCGCAAGGCGCTCGTGATGAGCACATTCACCAAGTACCGGCTGGGCCGCAACGACGAAGCCGTCGCCACCGGCAACCGCTATATGGCCCAGTATCCGCAGTCGCAGGATTCAGCCTATGTCCAGTATCTCGTCGGCCTCGCTTACTCCAAGCAGATCGCCGACGTGACCCAGGACCAGCGCGCCGCGGTACGCACCATCGATGCGATGAACAAGGTCGTCACCAACTATCCGAGTTCGGAATATGTCGAGGATGCGCAGGCGAAGATCCGCTTTGCGCGCGACCAGCTGGCCGGCAAGGAAATGCAGATCGGCCGCTATTACCTGGAGCGCAAGGAATATCTCGCCGCGATCCAGCGCTTCCGTAATGTCGTCGAGCAGTACCCGAACACCAACCAGGTGGAAGAGGCGCTGGCACGCCTGACCGAAGCCTATTATGCGATGGGCATTACGGAAGAGGCGCAGACCGCTGCCGCAGTCCTCGGGCGCAACTATCCCGACAGCCAGTGGTATGCCGACTCCTTCAAGCTGCTGAAGGGCAATGGCGTCGAGCCCCGCGAGAATCGCGGTTCGTGGATTTCCCGCGCCGGGGCCAAGCTGATCGGCGCATAAGGTCTGAGACATGCTGATCCAGTTGTCGATCCGCGATATCGTTCTGATCGAGCGGCTGGATCTTGCCTTCGAGACCGGTCTTTCGGTGCTGACCGGCGAAACCGGCGCCGGCAAATCGATTCTCCTCGACAGTCTTTCGCTGGCGCTCGGTGGCCGCGGTGACGGCGGCCTGGTGCGCCATGGGGAGGACAAGGGCCAGGTGACGGCGGTCTTCGACGTCTCCGGCAGCCACGGCGCCCGAAAACTCCTGCGCGATAACGGCATTGACGACGACGGCGACCTGATCTTCCGCCGCATCCAGTCGGCCGACGGGCGCACCCGCGCTTCTATCAATGACCAGCCGGTCAGTGTGCAGCTGATGCGTCAGGCCGGTCAGCTTCTGGTCGAAATCCACGGACAGCACGACGACCGGGCGCTGATCGATACCGACGCGCACCGCGCGCTGCTCGACGCCTTTACCGGCCTCGGCGACGAGGTGCAGCAGCTGTCCACCCTCTACCGCTCCTGGCGGGACGCCGAGCGCGCCTTCAAGACGCATCGTGCCAAGGTGGAGGCCGCGGCCCGCGAGGCCGATTATATCCGCGCCTCGGTCGAGGAGCTGGAGGCGCTCTCGCCGCGCGACGGCGAGGAGGACGAACTCGCCGAACAGCGCTCGCGGATGCAGAAATCCGAGCGCATCGCCGGCGACATTTCCGACGCCTCCGAATTCCTCAACGGCAATGCATCGCCCGTGCCGCTGATCGCCTCGCTGGTGCGGCGGCTGGAGCGCAAGAGCCATGAAGCGCCGGGCCTGCTCGAAGAGACGGTCGAGCTTCTCGACCAGGCGCTCAACTATCTCTCCAATGCCCAGATGGAAGTCGAGGCGGCGCTGCGGCGGACCGAGTTCGACCCGCGCGAGCTGGAGCGGGTCGAGGAGCGGCTGTTTGCCCTGAGGGCCGCCGGCCGCAAATATTCGATCCCGGTCGCCGACCTGCCGGCGCTCGCCGAAAAGATGATCGCCGACCTGGCCGATCTCGATGCTGGCGAGGAGAGGCTTGGCGAGCTGGAAAAACTGACTGCTGCCGCCAAGACCGCCTACGATCAGGCCGCCGTCACCCTCTCCCAAAAACGTCGGCATGGCGCCGAATCGCTGGCCGGGGCTGTCATGGCAGAGTTGCCGGCCCTGAAGCTCGAGCGCGCCCGTTTCATGGTCGATGTGGCGAGCGATCCGGAAGCCGCCAGCGCCGAGGGCATCGATACCGTCGAGTTCCACGTCCAGACCAATCCCGGCACGCGTCCCGGCCCGATCATGAAGGTCGCTTCGGGCGGCGAGCTGTCGCGTTTCCTCTTGGCGCTCAAGGTGGCGCTTGCTGATCGCGGCTCGGCCCCGACGCTGGTCTTCGACGAAATCGACACCGGTGTCGGCGGTGCGGTGGCGGATGCGATCGGCCAGCGGTTGAAACGTCTGTCTGACAAGGTGCAGGTGCTCTCGGTTACCCACGCGCCTCAGGTGGCCGCGCGGGCCGCCACGCATCTGCTGATCTCCAAGGGGCCGGCCGGCCAGGGCACCGACAAGATCGCCACCCGCGTCGCCACCATGGAACCCGAGCATCGCACCGAAGAGATCGCCCGCATGCTCGCCGGGGCTTCTGTCACCGACGAGGCGAGGGCGGCTGCGAAAAGGTTGCTGGCGGGTGGCGGGTAGCCTCGTCCTCCGAGACCCTCCATCCGCTCTTCCCATCGGTAAATTTTGCTCTACAAAACGATTCCTCGCTATCCGAGGAGTAGACCCGCATGCCCGCCGAACAGACGCCTGTCGAAAACCTGACCGAAGAACAGGCCGCCGCCGAGCTCGCCTATCTGGCAGCCGAGATCGCCCGCAATGACGAGCTCTACCACGGCCATGACGCGCCGCAGATTTCGGACGCGGATTACGACGCGCTGAAGCGGCGCAACGATGCGATCGAGAAGCGGTTCCCGCAGCTGATCCGCGCCGATAGCCCTTCCATCCGGGTCGGCGCCGCGCCTCTGCCGACCTTCGCCTCGATCACCCATTCGCGGCCGATGCTGTCGCTCGACAACACGTTTTCCGACGATGACGTGCGGGATTTCGTGTCCTCTGTCTACCGGTTCCTCGGCCAGCTTCCGGACGGCTCGATCGCGTTTACCGCCGAGCCGAAGATCGACGGGCTTTCCATGTCGATTCGTTACGAGAACGGCCGGCTGGTCAATGCCGCCACCCGCGGCGACGGCACGACTGGCGAGAACGTCACCGAGAATATCAAGACGATCAAGGAGATCCCGAACCGCCTGCCCGCAGGCGTGCCCGATGTCGTCGAGGTGCGCGGCGAGGTCTATATGCGCAAGAGCGATTTCCTGGCCCTCAACGAGCAGATGGCGGCGGAAGGCAAGCAGACCTATGTGAACCCGCGCAACACCGCCGCCGGGTCGCTGCGCCAGCTCGACGCCAAGGTGACCGCCAGTCGCAACCTCAAATTTTTCGCCTATGCCTGGGGAGAAATGTCGGACATGCCGGCCGACACACAGATGGGCATGGTCGAAAAATTCAGGGAATGGGGCTTTCCGGTCAACCCGCTGATGAAACGCCTGCACGCGGTCGAGGACATCATCGCCCATTACAAGGATATCGGCCTCAAGCGCCCGGATCTCGACTACGAGATCGACGGTGTCGTCTACAAGGTCGACCGGCTCGACCTGCAGGCCCGGCTCGGTTTTCGCTCGCGTTCGCCTCGCTGGGCGACGGCCCATAAATTCCCGGCCGAGCAGGCTTTCACCCATGTGGAGAGGATCGACATCCAGGTCGGCCGCACCGGAGCGTTGACGCCGGTGGCGCGGCTGACACCTGTCACCGTCGGCGGCGTGGTCGTTACCAATGCGACGCTGCACAACGAGGATTATATCAAGGGCTTGGGCAATTCCGGCGAGCCGATCCGCGAGCCGGATCACGATATCCGAGTCGGCGACACCGTCATCGTGCAGCGGGCAGGGGATGTCATCCCGCAGGTGCTCGACGTGGTGATGGAGAAGCGTCCTTCGGAAGCGGTGCCTTACGAATTCCCGAAGAAATGCCCGGTCTGCGGCAGCCATGCGGTGCGGGAGCGCAACGAAAAGACCGGCAAGCTCGATTCGGTCACCCGCTGTACCGGCGGTTTCGTCTGCCGGGCGCAGGCGACCGAGCACCTGAAGCATTTCGTTTCCCGCAATGCTTTCGATATCGAAGGCCTCGGTTCCAAGCAGATCGACTTCTTCTTCGAGGCGGAAGACGAGGCGCTAAGGATCCGCACCGCGCCGGACATTTTCACGCTGAAGAGGCGGCAGGAGGCGTCGACGCTTACCAAGCTCGAAAATATCGAGGGCTTCGGCAAGGTCAGTGTCAAGAAACTGTTCGACGCGATCGACGAGCGGCGCAAGATCGCCCTCCATCGCTTCATCTACGCGCTCGGCATCCGCCATGTGGGCGAGACCACCGCCAAGCTCCTGGCGCGCGCCTACGGCACCTATGAGGCCTTTGCCAAGGCCATGGACGACGCGGCCGAGCTTTCCGGCGACGCGTGGGACGATCTCAACAATATCGAGGGGATCGGCGAGGTCATGGCGCGCGCCATCGTCGAGTTCTTCAAGGAGCCGCGCAATGTCGAGGTGATCACCCGGCTTCGCGAAGAGGTGACGCCGCAGGAGGCCGAACAGCCGGTCGCATCGAACAGCCCGGTCGCCGGCAAGACCGTCGTCTTTACCGGCTCGCTCGAAAAGTTCACCCGCGACGAGGCCAAGGTGCGGGCGGAAAGCCTTGGCGCCAAGGTGGCCGGGTCGGTCTCCAAGAAGACCGACTATGTCGTCGCCGGCCCGGGCGCCGGCTCCAAGCTCGACAAGGCGAGGGAACTCGGCGTCCAGGTGATGGACGAGGATGAATGGCTCGCCTTTATCGCGTGAGGCCGCTCACGGCTTGAGGCGCGCCATCGCATAGGCGTCGACATATTCGCCGTCGCGGAAGGCGAATCGCTTGAAATGGCCTTCCTTCACGAAGCCGTTCCGCTCGTAGAGGCGGATCGCCGTTTCGTTGTCGGTATAGACGGTCAACTCGATGCGCTTCAGGTCCAGCCACCGGTCGGCGATGGCGAGGATTTCCCCGATCAGGGCGCGGCCGATCCCGCGACCCGTATAGGCGTCGTGGACCCCCATGCCGATGCTTCCCGCGTGGACGCGGCGATTGGCGTAATGCGTCATCCCGACATCGCCGACGATCCGGTCTTTCAGGATGGCGACCAGCGAGATGAAGTTGGCGGACTGGTTTTCGATGCCCTTGCGGATTTCCTCAGGGCTGTGGTGGGGCGTGCGCAGGGTGCCGTAGCGATAGCCCGGCAGGTTGTGCAAAGCCGTGATGGCCGGCGCGTCCGCCGGCGTGCGTGCGCGGATCGACAGGCCTTCGGGCCATCGACCGTCGGGGTCTAAAGGCGGCGGGATATCGAACTCTGTCATGCTTGCTCTCCTTGGTTTTTCGCCGAGGCAGAGCGGGAGAACCGAACCCTGCCATGTTTCGGCAGGGTTGGTGGACGGATGACCGGTTAACGCGCCAAAACCGCCACGCACCCTGCGGGGTGAATGGTCACGGTAAGATGCATGTGGGCGGCGAAACGGGTCATGGCGCGGATAAGGCCAGACGAGCGGCCGGCAGTCAAGAGAGGCACTTGATCTGTTCCCGTATTGGGAATAAATTATGTCATGCAGGTGATTGCGAAATCGACCTTGAGATCGTTTTGGGAGCGCCACCCGCAAGCAAAAGGGCCGCTCGGTTTCTGGCATGCCGCGGTCAGCAGGGCGGAATGGAATGGTCCGGCGGATGTGAAGCGGATGTTTGGCGCGAAAGTTGATTTTATCGCCGACAATCGTCTCATATTCGATATCGCCGGCAACAAATGCCGCCTGATCGTTCACGTCGCTTACGAATACCGGCGGGTGCTGATCAAGTTCGTGGGGACGCATTCCGAATATGACCGGATCGACCCGGAGACGATATGATGGATAATATCAGACCAATCCGGAATGGAGACGATTTGAAATGGGCAATCGAAGAGATCGCCCCCTATTTCGACCAGCCTCCGGCAAAGGGAAGTGCCGATGCCGATCGATTCGATGTGCTCTCCGATCTTATCGAAGCCTATGAAAACCGGGACTTTCCAAAGGAGGAGCAGGAGCCGATCGAATTTCTGCAAGGCTTTATGGAGATGACCGGTCGGACCCAGAGCGACCTTGCGAATCTTCTGGGTTCACGCTCCCGTGCGTCGGAAATCCTCAATCGAAAGCGTGCCCTGACGGTCGAAATGATCTTCAAGCTTCAGCAGGACTGGGGCGTGCCGGCCGATTGTCTGGTGAAGCCCTATTCCCTTGCCGTGGCGTGAGGGCAACGACTGTTTTGCCGAATCGGGGCGCTCGCTGTAGAGAAGACCGAGTTTCTGCAGGATTGCTCCGTGAAAACCATCGCCATCGACTTCGAAACCGCCAACGAGCAGCGCGGCAGCGCCTGTTCCGTCGGGCTTGCCTGGCTGGAGGGCGATGAGGTCGTGCGGGTGGAGGAGCGGATGATCCGCCCGAGGGACATGCGGTTTTCGTCCTTCAATATCGCGATCCACGGCATTCGGCCGGAGCATGTCGAGGATGCGGGAGAATTCCCCGAGGTGATGGACGAGTTCATCGACGATTTTCGGGGCGCGACGATGATCGCTCATAACGCGGCCTTCGATTTCAGCGTCTGGCGCGCCTGCCTCGATGCCTATCGGCAGAGCTATCCGGAGCTCTCCTATCTCTGCAGCGTAAAGATGTCGCAGAAGGTCTGGCCACATCTCGGCTCGCACAAGCTCAACGTGCTTGCCCAGCATCTCGGCCTCAGGTTTGCCCATCATAATGCGGCAGAGGACGCGGCCGTTTGCGCGCGGGCGACGATCGCGATCGCCAAATCCCTTGCCGTGCCGCATGTCCGCGATATTCCGGAGGCGATCGGCATGAAGGTCGGGCGGTTGTTTTCCGGCGGTTACGCGCCCTGCACGTGCCGGCTGAAATAGGACTTTGCCGGGCCTGCTTGTTTCCGCTCCGGCAATCCTTATCTCAGATCACGGATCGTTTACCGGAGCCGTGCCCATGAGACACCCCATGAACCGCCTTGCCTGCCTCGCATCTGCCGCTGCGATTTCGCTCGGTGCGCTTGCCGTGCCCGCCTCCGCCGAAGTGGTCGGCGAGGTTGGCGTCGACTGGATCGGCAACGACATCATCGTCGAGGCGGTCGCCGATCCGCAGGTGAAGGGCGTCACCTGCCACGTCACCTATTTCGAGCGCGGCATCATCGACCGGCTGAAGAACGGCAACTGGTTCGAGGACCCGTCCAACAATTCGATCGCCTGCCGCCAGACCGGCCCGATCGAGATCGGCAATATCGATCTCTCCAAGGATGGCGACGAGGTGTTTCGCGAGGGCATGTCGCTGATCTGGAAGTCGCTGGTCGTCAACCGCATCTACGACAAGGCCAACGATACGCTGATCTATCTCGTCCACACGCGCGAACTCACCGACGGTTCCGCCAAGATGGCGATCTCGACCATCCCGCTCTATAACCAGAACGTCACCTGGAAGAATGGCAAGCCCCAACCGTAATCGGGGCTCAGGCAAGGGCGGCCGCGGCCGCCCGGCCGGCATTGCGGCCTGAAAACAGGCATCCACCGAGAAACGTGCCTTCGAGCGCGCGATAGCCGTGCATGCCGCCGCCGCCGAATCCGGCTGCCTCGCCGACGGCATAGAGTCCCGGAATGGCCTGCTGATCCTCTGCGAGCACGCGCGCTAAAAGATCGGTCTCGATCCCGCCAAGCGTCTTGCGCGTCAGGATATTCAGTCTCACCGCGATCAGCGGTCCATGCGCCGGATCGAGAATGCGATGCGGTTTTGCGGTGCGCACCAGTTTTTCGCCGAGCGAGCGGCGTGCATTGTGGATGCCCATGATCTGCGCGTCCTTGGCAAAGGGATTGGCCACCTGTCCGTCGCGGGCGACGATCTCCCGCTCGATATCGGCAAGGTCCAGGAGATTGCTGCCGGTGAGCCGGTTCATGCCGGCGACCAACTCGGCAAGACTATCGGCGATCACAAAATCCTCGCCATGTTCCTTAAAATCCTCGACCGGTCCCGTCGCCTTTTTTCCGATCGCCCGTTTCGCTGTCAGCTTCCAGTCCCGGCCGGTGAGGTCCGGGTTCTGTTCAGAGCCGGATAGCGCGAATTCCTTGCGGATGATGCTCTGGTTCAGCACGAACCAGCTGTAGTCGTAGCCGGTCGCCATGATGTGCTGCAGCGTGCCGAGCGTATCGTAGCCGGGATAGAAGGGGGCGGGCAGGCGCCTGCCCGTCGCGTCGAACCAGAGCGAGGAAGGACCGGGCAATATGCGGATGCCGTGGTTCTCCCAAACCGGGTTCCAGTTCCTCAGGCCTTCGGTATAGTGCCACATCCGGTCGCGGTTGATCACCTGTCCGCCGGCCGCCCGCGTAATGCCGATCATTCGTCCGTCCACGTGTTTTGGCACGCCCGAGACCATGAACGCAGGCGGTCGCCCGAGCCGCTCCGGCCACATCTGGCGCACGAGGTCCTGATTGCCACCGATGCCGCCCGAGGCGACGATGACGATCGGTGCGTTGAGCTCGAAGTCACCGGCCGGTGTCCTCGATGTATCTTCGCCACGTTCAGCCGTGCTCGCCTTAAGGATTGTGCCTGCAACGCCAGTCACGGCCTTTCCGGTCTTCACCAGATTGTCGACGCGGTGCCGCCAGAGGAAGCGGATCTTTCCGCCCTTCTCTGCCTCGCGCGCCCGCCGCTCGAAGGGTTCGACGACGCCGGGGCCGGTGCCCCAGGTGGTGTGGAACCGCGGCACGGAATTGCCGTGTCCGGTCGCCGAGTCGCCGCCGCGTTCAGCCCAGCCGACGATGGGGAAGATGCGGTGACCCATCTGCCGCAGCCAGGAGCGTTTCTCGCCGGCGGCGAAGGCCACGTAGGCCTCGGCCCACAGGCGCGGCCAGTGGTCTTCCTCGCGGTCGAAACCGGCGGTGCCCAGCCAGTCCTGCCAGGCGAGATCGAGGCAATCGCGGATGCCCATCCGCCGCTGCTCCGGCGAATCGACCAGAAACAGCCCGCCGAGCGACCAGAAGGCCTGGCCGCCAAGGTTCTGTTCCGGTTCCTGGTCGAGGATGATGACCGAGCGGCCGGCATCTGCAAGTTCCGTCGCGGCCACGAGGCCCGCCAGGCCTGCGCCCACCACAATGGCGTCAACGCTGTCGCTCAATCGTGCTCCTCCCAAAGCGTGAAAGACACAAGCTGTGCTGCATCCTTCCGACGGATACAGTCATGCGGTGTGGCCGAGGTCAACAGGATCGCCGGCAAAATGACAAAACCGGGCTCGTTCAAGCGAACCCGGTTTTGAAGCGTTAAGACGGACAGGGGCGAATCAGCGGACGTAGACGATCCGGCTGCCGTCGGCAGCGGTGTCGATCGCCACGACGTTGTTGAGTTCGACATTATGGTTCAGAAGATCGGCGCGCAGCGCGGGGTCGGTCTTCACCTCGTTCTGGGCCTGTTGCACCATTGCCGGGCTCGGATGGATGATGCTGTCGGGCACGTCAAGCTGCCTGGCGTTGTTGTCGGCTGCGGGATCGGTATAGACGATGGCGACGTCGCCGGCGGGCTTGGCCGTCATGCCCATATCGCGGGCATAGGCGGTTCCCATCGTGGCGGCGGACATCAGGACTGCGAGAGCAAAAGCCTTGTTCATGGTCATTCTCCTATCTCGGGTAAACCAGCCGATGCGTTCTTGAAGCAGTTCGGTTGGGCGTTTTGCGACGGGAGAACTGCAAAGCCCATTATCGGGTTCCGCATAAAATTATTACAAATAAGAAATGATTACAATGTGTTAATCTTCCGTCACATTTGCGTGTGACGGAAGATCAGGACATGATTTCGCAACTTTTTGGGCTGCAGTTTACGCGGCTTCGCGTGCCAGCTCGTCGGCAATGACGGTGTCGAGGTTGAGGAAGCAGACCATGGTCTTTTCCAGCGCCACAATGCCGCGGCAGAAGGCGCGCTGGGCTTCCGGAATGATTTCCGGGGCCGGCTGCAGATCTTCGCCACGAATGGTCATCATGTCGGAAACCTGTTCGACCAGCAGGCCGACCAGCTTGCCGGCAATGTCGGTGACGATGATCGCGGACCGTTCCGACGGTTCGGTCATCTTCATGCCGAGGCGGCAGGCCATGTCGATGACCGGGATCACCGCGCCGCGCAGGTTGATGAGGCCGAGCACGTAGGACGGCGTGTGCGGCATCGGGGTCACCGGCGCCCAGCCGCGGATTTCGCGGATCGCCATGATGTCGATGCAGAATTCCTGGTCCCCCAGATGGAAGGAGACGATTTCGAGGTAGGCGCCGGACTGCTTGATGGCATTGCTCATGTCAGAACTCTTCCCATTTGTCTGAGGATCCCACGGCCTTCGGCTTGGCGGAGGCGGGACTGTTGCTGAAGGCTCCCGCGAGCTTGTTCATCAAGTTCAGGGCGGGGGAGGGTTTGGCTGGTGTGGAAGCGCTCGCGACCTCGACGGCGCGCGGGCCATTGCCTCCACGGATCTGGAACTGGCTGATCAGCTGGTTGAGGTTTTCGGCGTCGCTGGCCAACGAATGGCTGGCAGCAGTGCTCTGCTCCACCATGGCGGCATTCTGTTGCGTTGCTTGGTCCATCTGGCCGATCGAGGTATTGATTTCTGTCAGTCCGGTTGATTGTTCGCGCGCAGAAGTGAAGATCGCGTGAACGTGATCATTGATTTTCAGCACGTCGTCGCCAATCCGCGTCAGGGCGTCGCCGGTTGCCCTGACCAGATCGACGCCGGTCTTGACCTCCTGGTTGGAGCGGGTGACCAGCGCCTTGATGTCCTTGGCGGCGCCGGCTGCACGCCCGGCGAGCTCGCGCACTTCCTGGGCGACCACTGCAAACCCCTTGCCGGCCTCGCCCGCACGGGCCGCCTCGACCCCGGCGTTGAGTGCCAGAAGATTGGTCTGGAAGGCGATTTCGTCGATGACGTTGATGATCTTGCCGATCTCGGCGGTGGCATCTTCTATCCGCCCCATGGCGGCGGTGGCATCGCGCACCACGCTGGCAGACTGTTCCGTATAGTCCTTGGCATGGCTCACCATCTGGGTCGCCTCTTCGGCGCGGCTGGTGGCGTTGCGCACCGTGGAGGTGATTTCCTCGAGGGCTGCGGATGTTTCTTCGAGCGAGGCGGCCTGCTTCTCGGTCCGTTTCGCCAGGTCGTCGGCAGCCGAGCGCATCTGGTTGGCGTTGGCGCCGATGGAACTGGAGCTGGTGGCGACCTCGGTCATGATGTGGCGCAGGCGTTCGACGACCCGGTTGAAGTCGGTGCGCAGGCGCTCGAGGTCTCCCCGGAAGGGGCGGTCGAGGGCGGCTGCGAGGTCGCCTTCGGAGAGGCGGTTGAGCGCGCCGGCAAGCGAATCAACGGCGAAGTGAAGCGCTTCGGCTTCGGTCTTCTGTTCGGTTTCGCTCGCCTGTCGCCGGGTTTCGTTCTGGCGGCGTTCGTCCTCCAGATTGACTTCAAGGGTCTGACGTTCGACGGCTGCAAGCCGGAAGATGTCGGTGGCGCGTGCCATCTCGCCGATCTCGTCGCCACGGTCGATGCCGGGCACGGGGGTCTTGTAGTCGCCGCCGATGATCCGCTGCATGCTTGCGCGAACGCCGTCGATGCCGCGCCGGATGGCGCCGCCATGAATGCTCTGCAGGATCGCCATGGCGACCAATGCGATCAGGCCGCAGCCAAGCTGTACATAAAGCGAGTTCGAGGAACGTGCGTTCGCTTCCTGGACGCGGTTGCGGACCAGTTTTTCGCCCGCGACGGCCGCTGTCTCGAGCGTCGTACCGACTCGTTCGCCGGCACCGTCGATGACGTCGTCGATCTTGTCATAGGCTTCGTCGGGCGCGCCCGTTTCGACCATTTTTCTGAGGTCGACCTGGATCGCCGTCGAAACAGTCGCGAGATCCGTTTCAAAACTTGAGACGAGGCCCGGATTGCCGATTTCGGCCGCGAGTTTCTTCAGATCGCCCGCAGAGTTTTTCAGCTTATCGATGGAGTCCGCCATCGCCTTCAGCCGGGCAGGATCGACGCGTTTGTCGTCGCGGTCGACGATCGTGTCCATCGCTGCCAGGACGAGCTCCAGGTTGGCGATGCGCATGCCGTTGACCGTGTCCACATGCTCCCGGATCTCGGTGGCGCGCTGCAGCGCTTCGTCGACCTGGCGGCCTTCGTACCAGCCGACAAGCAGCATGGCGCCGATACCGGCAAAGGCGGATCCTGCCAGCGTCCATAGCCGGTGATTGACCGACAGTGTCTTGCGAATGGTTGTTGCCGTCATGCGGTTGAAATTCCTCCCGGCGCCGGACAGGTCCGGCAGGCTTCAGATCAAGATGGAAACAGGGAGCGAGCCGGGGTTGGCGACGTCATGTCTTTGAGTGGTCATGATCGATATCGCGACCCTCAGTGCGATGCTTGCCGCATCCTCACTCCCGCTCGCCGCAACGATTCATAAACCACCTTCGCCTTTATAAGGTCTCAGAGAGATATTAATCTTCCGCTAAGCTTATTTGGGGTTGCCGGACCTTCCGGAAGGCCGGAAAAGGTTGTAGATTGAACATCATGGACCGCATCGCCACCGACGGCTACCGCCTGCCGCTGATCACTGCCGCAAGCCTGCTCTTGTTCACGCTCGCAGGCGCGACTTTCTATGGCTGGCTGGCCTTCGGCTCTTCCATTCTGCTGACGCTCGGTGAAAACGGCCTTTCCTGGTGTTTCTGATCGGCTTTTCGGTCGTGGGACAAATCAGCGCGATACTTTCCGAAAACGACTTCTTGAATTGCGTGTCGGCCGCCTCGGGTCTATCGCTCCGACAACTAGGCCCGAGCTGAAGAGATACCGATGAAGAGCTTTCGAATTGTCCTGTGGATCGCGGTCGTTGCGCTGGCGGGTGTGCTGGTTGCGTTGACGCTGACTTTCACGCGTTCGAAACAGCAGCTGGCAGAAGGTCCGTTCGGCGTGCCGTTCCAGCTCGTTGCCCAGAACGGCCAGCCGATCACCGAGAAAGCCTTTCAGGACAAGCCGACGGCGCTGTTCTTCGGCTTCACCCATTGCCCGGAAGTCTGTCCCACGACGCTGTTCGAGCTGAACGGCTGGCTGCACAAGGTCGATCCGGACGGCACCAAGCTCAACGGATATTTCGTCAGCATCGATCCGGAGCGCGACAGCCCGGAACTGCTCGGCCAGTACGTTTCCAATGTCACCGACCGGGTGAAGGGCATTTCCGGTCCTCCGGCCAAGGTCCAGGAGATGGCCAAGGGGTTCAAGGTCTATTTCAAGAAAGTGCCGGTCGACGAGAAGGATCCGAGCGGCGACTACACGATGGACCATACGGCTTCCGTCTTCCTGCTCGACAATGGCGGCCGCTTCGCCGGCACCATCGCCTATGGGGAAAATCCCGACGTCGCGGTCAAGAAGCTCGAAAATCTCATCAAGGGCTGATACGTTTGGCGTTGAAGCCGACACGGCTTCTGTGGCAATCCTCTCCGCCACCGTTTTGAACAGCTGAGAGACCCTTCCTTGAGTGAAATCCGCCTTTACGTCACGTCCACCGAAAAAGGTGCGACCGAGATCCTCGATATCCTGTCGGAGGTCTTCGGCGAGGAGGATTTCGCCATCGCCACCACCGAAGTCGATGAAAAGAGGGACATATGGGAAGCCTCCGTCTACATGATGGCGGAGGACGAGGAACCGGTGCGCGAGCGTATCGCCGACGGTCTCTCCCAGGCTTTTCCGGCCCTTGAAATCCAGCGGGAAATCATCCCGGATATCGACTGGATCGCCAAGTCGCTGGAAGGCCTTAAGCCGGTCAGGGCCGGGCGGTTCATCGTCCACGGCTCGCATGACCGCGACAAGGTGAAGATCAACGATATCGCCATCGAGATCGACGCGGGCCAGGCCTTCGGCACCGGCCATCACGGCACCACCGCCGGCTGCCTCGAGGTGATCGAGGAGGTGATGCGCGCGCGCACCGTTCGCAACGCGCTCGACCTTGGAACCGGAAGCGGCGTCCTGGCGATCGCCGTGCGCAAGCTGCGCAACATTCCGGTGCTCGCCACCGATATCGACCCGGTCGCCGTGCGGGTGGCCCGGGAAAACGTTCGCCGCAACGGCATCGCCACCGGCATACGGCTCGAGACCGCGCCGGGATTTCATTCGCCTCAATTCGACCGGGAAGGGCCGTTCGACCTGATCATCGCCAACATCCTGGCGCGGCCGCTGATGAAGATGGCGCCGCAGCTTGCAGCACATCTGGCGCCCGGCGGCTCGGTGATCCTTTCGGGCATTCTGGCCGCACAGCGCTGGAAGGTGCTGGCCGCCTATAGCGGCGTGCGTCTCGCCCATGTCCGCACCATCTGGCGCAATGGCTGGGTGACGATCCATCTGCGCCAGAATTGATCTTGGTTGCAGTGCAGCACTGAAATTTGCGCATAGCTGCTGGAGCCGGACAGCAAAAAGGCGGCACCATGGGTGCCGCCTTGCGATCAGTTTTGAGGCTGATCGAACCCGCGAGCCTGAGGGAGGAGATGCTCGAGCGGGCCTCGTATCCTGGAAGCCGGGGCGGGTGAGGGAGGAGATCCCGCGCCGGCCGAATGATCAGAATACGTAGCTTTGCGCGCCCTTGCGGCGCAGTTCTTCGCGGCTGGTGCCGAGGCCCTTCAGCGTTTCTTCGTCGAGGTTCAGGAGCGCGCCGTTGACGTAACGGGCAACCTGGCGCTCGCGGGCTTCGACCATGCGGTTGAAAGCATTGCGGAAGAAGGAGTTGGCCATGGAAGTGATCCTTTTGATACGGGCCTTGTCCGGCGCCCGTTCGATGATCTGAATATAGCGATTGCTGCACTGCACAGTGAGAGGGCTTGTCTCAATGGTGGTATGCGTTCGGCGCATAGGGTGGGCAGATCCGCGCCAGGCGCCTCGGGCAGATGCACAATCGCTGATCATCTCCGCCTCGGCTGGCATTGTCCGCCGAAGATCGGCTAACATGGCTTGACCCTCTCGGAATCAAGCAGCCGGAAATTCAAGCCCATGTTCCAGTCTTTCGAAGTGAAGTCCGCCCCGCAGTTCGGCCGCGATCGCGTCAGCGCGCTCAGAGCGAAATTCACCGATCTCGGCATTGACGGTTTTCTCGTTCCCCGTGCCGACGAATATCAGGGCGAATACGTGCCGGCCTCTGCCGAACGCCTGTCCTGGCTCACCGGCTTCACCGGATCGGCCGGCATGGCGCTCGTCACGCAGCGTGAGGCTATCGTTTTCGTCGATGGACGTTATGTCACCCAGCTTGCCGAGCAGGTGGACGGTTCGGTGTTCAGCCCCGGCGATCTCGTCAACGAGCCGCCGCATATATGGCTGCCACGCCACGGCGCAAAGGGTTTTCGGCTCGGCATCGATCCCTGGCTGCATGCGGGCGCGGAAGTGCGGCGGCTTGAAAAGGCGCTGGCCGAGATCGGCGGCTCGCTGGTGCTGCTCGATGCCAATCCGCTCGATGCGATCTGGACCGACCGGCCGGCCGAGCCGCTCGGTGCCGTTTCGATCCAGAAACAGGAACATGCGGGCACGCTGGCAAGCGACAAGATCGCGGCGATCGCCGCTCAGGTGAAGGAGAAGGGCGCTGCCGCGGTCGTCATCGCCGACCCGACATCGGTTGCCTGGATCTTCAACATCCGCGGCGATGACGTGCCGCATACGCCCTATCCGCTGTCGCGCGCCATCATCCCGGCCGAAGGCAAGGCGGAAATCTTCCTCGACCAGATGAAAACCGGCATCGAGCAGGCCGCCTATCTCGCCCAGATCGCCGTGCAGCGTCCGCCTTCGGAGTTTCTCGCCCGCCTTGCGGCCTTCTCGGCGGATGGCGCAAAAATCCTGATCGATCCCGACCTGACGCCGCTCGCGCTTACCAAGGCGATCACGGCGGCCGGCGGCGAGGTGATCGAGGCTTCCGACCCGGCCAAGCTGCCGCGCGCCTGCAAGAACCGTGAAGAACTCCAGGGCTCGGCCCAGGCGCATCTGCAGGACGGTGCGGCGATGGTCGAATATCTCTGCTGGCTCGATGCGCAGGCGCCCGGCACGATCACCGAGATCGACGCGGTCAAGGCGCTGGAGGCGACCCGTGCCCGCGTCGGCCAGAACATGCAGAACCCGCTGAAGGACATTTCATTCGACACGATCTCAGGTGCGGGCGAGCACGGCGCGGTCATCCACTACCGGGTGACAACCGAAACCAACCGCAAGCTCGAAGCGGGCGAGCTTTTCCTGGTCGATTCGGGCGCGCAATATGTCAACGGCACGACCGACATCACCCGCACGGTCGCGGTCGGCTCCGTTCCGGAAGAGCACAAGCGCTTCTTCACGCTGGTGCTGAAGGGCATGATCGGCATCAGCACCGCGCGTTTTCCCAAGGGCACGCGCGGCTGCGATCTCGATCCGCTCGCCCGCATCGCGCTGTGGAAGGCCGGCGGCGATTATGCACATGGCACCGGCCACGGCGTCGGCTCCTACCTCTCCGTGCATGAGGGGCCGCAGCGGATCTCGCGGCTGGCGACGCAGGAACTGCTGCCCGGCATGATTCTTTCCAACGAGCCCGGTTATTACCGCCCCGGCTCCTTCGGCATCCGTATCGAAAACCTGATCTATGTGAAGGGTCCGCAAGAGATCGACGGCGGTGATCAGCCGATGCTGGCCTTCGAGACGCTGACCTGGTGCCCGATCGACCGCCGCCTCGTGCTGCCGGCGCTGATGACGGCGGAGGAACTCGCCTGGCTCAACGAGTACCATACGGCCGTGCGCGAAAAACTGCTGCCGCTGATCGACGACGAAGCGGTCAAGACATGGCTGGTGAAGGCGACCGAGCCTCTTTCCTGAGTGAGTGGCGCCTAAATCAGAAGCCCAGCAGGTGGCGGCCGATCATCGCTGCCACCCAGCCGGCGCCGAGAAGCAGAAGGCCCGGATATCGGATGCCGACGACGAGGGCCACGAGCATGGCGATCCTGACGTCCCAGCCGCCGTTGAAGAAGGCCGGGGCGACGAGCGTCGTCAGAACCGCCGCCGGCACCGCGTTGAGCGCCTGTTCCATGCGCGGCGGGATCGTCTTCATCCGCGTGATCAGCACATAACCGCCGATGCGGGTGAGGAAGGTCGCGACTGCCGCGGCAAGGATCAGGAGAAGCATGTCCACAGACAACTGGTCGGCCATGTCAGCTCTCCGTCTCGCTGGCGGCCGTCACCGGCACGGGCTCGGGGGCCAGGGGCAGGAGGGCGGCGAAGACGACGCCGACGGCCGCACCAATGCTGACATGCCAGGGAGAGCCGACGAAATGATAACCGAGCACGGAGCCGAGCGCGCTCGCCACCATGACCGGATAAAAGCCCGGCTTGCTGCGGAAGCCGATGACCAGTCCGAGAAAATAGACCGGCAGCAGGACGTCGATCGCAAGCACACGCGGATCGCCCATCATCCGCCCGAAAAACGCGCCGACCACGCTGAAGAACAGCCAGGGGAAATAGATTGCCGCGCCGAAGCCGATATACCAGGGGAAACTGATGTGCTCGCCGCTTTCGCCGCGTTTGACGGCTTCCGCGAATTGCGGATCCGTCAACACGAAAAAGGTGAAGAATTTTTGGACCGGCGAAAAATGGGTGATGAACCGCGTCAGCGCCGCCGAATAGAGGATATGGCGGAAATTCACCGCGAAGACGGAGAGCACGATCAGCCACGGCGCCACGTGGTGGCCGAAGAGCTCGATGCCGACGAGCTGGCTGGCGCCGGCATAAACGGTCGCACTCATCAGGCCGGCTTCCATGACCGACAGGCCGTTATCGCTTGCCACGGCGCCGAACAGCACCGCAAAGGGCGCCGAGGACAGGGCGATGAGGAGGCCGCCTTTCACACCCTGGTTGAATTCGCTGCGATTCATCGAAGAAGATCCTTTTCGCACCGGCTTTAGAGCCCTGCGGGACCGCGCGCAATTCAATTGGGCTGATGCAATGATCGATTCCGCTGAACAGTCGGGTTCGTCCAACTCCGGCGTCAGTCTCGAAGGATGTCCTTGCTCGAAACGATGCCGATGCCTTTCTCCTTCATTTCGGCGACGGCGTTCTTGACGCCTTGCGGATCGATGCCGCGGCTTGCATCCTTGATGAAGCGGACCTTCACGCCCGGCAGCATTTCCAGCGCGTCGAGCGCCGAGAATTTCACGCAATAGTCGGTCGCAAGCCCGCAAACATCGAGTTCGGTCACCTGCTGGGCTCTCAGATAGCCGGCAAGGCCGGTTATCGCGGCCTGGTCGTTGTCGCGGAAGGCGGAATAGCTGTCGACCGCGGGGTTCTCGCCCTTCTGCTGGATATAGTCCACCGCCTCGATATTGAGGTCGGGGTGGAATTCCGCATCCGGCGTGCCCTGCACGCAATGATCCGGCCACATGACCTGGGGTTTGCCCGACAGTTCACCCATATCGAACGGTTTCTTGCCGGCATGCCTGGAGGCAAAACTGCCGTGGTTTTGCGGATGCCAGTCCTGCGAGGCGACGATCACGTCGTAGCCGCCGCCTTCGATCAGCTGGTTCGCTATCGGCACGATCTCGTCGCCATGGGCGACGGGCAGGTTGCCGCCGGGGCAAAAACCGTTCTGGATGTCGATCAGGAGCAGCGCTTTCATCGGTCGTCCTCCGATTCCTGGATCGACTGAGGATGCCAAGGGCGGAGGACGGGATCAAGGCCGATATGTTCTGCAGTGCAATAGTCAGCGCGGTTCGGTCGCGAGCTTGAGAATCTCGTCCTTGTCGATCGGATCGTCGATGGGCGCGACGATCAGCCGATAGCCCACCAGCCTGGCAATCGGGGCCAGCACGGCGAACATCAGCTTCTGCACCCAGATCGGCGGGCCGGCGAGATAGAGATGATCGCGATAGGCGTGGAGTTTCAGTGCGATAGCCAGCAGCTTCGGGTCGCCGGCCGGTGAAAAGCCCTCCGGGGCCAGCACCGTCGATGCGGCAAGGTTGATGAAGAAACGCAGGTGCTTCTGGCCGGGCGTGAACGACACCGTGGCATGAGTCTCGCCGTCACTGGCATTGCGGAAGAAATGCGCCTTGCCGCGCGGCACCATGACGGTTTCGCCGGCATCGGCGAAATGTTCGACGCCATCGATCATGACCATCAGCCGGCCCGTGTGGACGTGGAAATATTCGTCCGCGTTCGGATGGATATGGGCAATCGCATTGCCGCCGCCCGAGCCACCCTTTTCGAGGATGACGTCGAATTTGGACAGTGCCTCGCTTTCCACCGGGTCGGTGAACACGAAGGTTTCCTTGTTGAAGTGATTGACGATCCTGGTATGGGCAGGCACGAGCGCTCTCGGCATGGGTTCTGTCCTTGGCAATCTGTTGAACGGGCCAATCTGTTGAACGGGAAAGTGCCGGGGGAATGGGCAGCAAGGTCAGTTCCGCCGGAAATAAAAGGCGTGTAGGTTGGCGGCCAAATAACCGCAAACACCGTTTTTGCTTGTCCGTTCACCGTTTTTGCATAACCGACCGATGGGCCAGTTGAACTACGACGACCTGCGCTTTCTGCTCGCCGTGGCCGAGACGGGCTTGACGCTTTCGGCTTCGCGCCTGCTGAAGGTGAGCCAGAGCACGGTGTCGCGGCGGATCGCCGGCCTGGAACAGGATCTCGGCGTCGAACTCTTCGACAAGAAACGCACCGGCTACGATCTGACCGATATCGGCCGGACGCTGGTCGGCCCGGCGACCGCGGTGCGCGATGCCATGACGGCGTTCTCCAATGCCATGGACGCGGTTTCCCGCGACATAAGCGGCAGCGTGCGCTTCACCACCAACGACGTTCTCGCCGGCCGCTTCCTTCCGTTGCTGATTAGCCGGCTCAAGGCCGCGCATCCCAATCTCAGCCTGGACGTGGTGACCACCGACAGCCGGCTGGATCTGACACGGGGGGACGCCGACATCGCGCTGCGCGCCGGCACGCGTCCGACCGAAGCGGGCCTCGTCGGCGTGCGGATCACCGACGATATCTGGAGCCTCTATTGCAGCCGCGCCTATGCGGACCGGCACGGCGTGCCGCGCGATGTGGGCGATCTCGACCGTCATTCGCTGATCGCCATCGACCCGCATATTAAGGATCATCCGGCTGTTCTGTGGGTGCGGGAAAACTATCCGGAGAGGGCGATCGTGGTTCGCCAGAACACGGTCGCTGCAACGCTGTCGAGTATTCGCAGTGGACTGGGGATAGGGCTGTTTTCGGAGTTCGTGGCGGCCGGCGACGACGACCTGGTTTACTGCTTTCGACCTCTGATGCCACCTGCTGCGGAGATCTGGCTGATCACCCATGAACGGCTTCGGTATACACCTCGGGTCCGCGCGGTGATGGACATCGCCAGGGTGCTCCTGTCGCAACATGTGGCCGAAGGGATCCGGGGGCAGGGGAATGAATTGGTATAAAAATCGTATCAAGCCTTGAAAGAATGAGATTTTGTGGCTAAACAGCAACGGTCGCTGGCTTGACTAGCCTCAATTGCGCCCCCGGGGGACACCCTGTTGCCGCAATTCGGTTAAACTTCCGACGGCATGCGCTTTTATGTGCACCACCGAAACCAAATCGGGGCGGCGTAAAGACATTGGTTACCATAATCGTTCATCCTCACATGCAGTCGATAGGCGGCAGTGAGCAAAATCTTCGTTTGCTCAGCGCTCGTCAGGGTTGTGTTGGCGGTCTCGCGGAAGCGATGCCTGCCGGTGTGAGTAACGGTTCGGGTAACGAGTGATGGCGCGTTCAGTCCATACGTCGGTGAATGGCAGGCATGCAGGCAAGGCTCCTCAACGCCGCAAGAAATCCCGCTCTCTCCTGGTCAATGTCACGGTCGGTTTCGGCCTGACGGTAGCAGCCCTGATGGGTGCGTCGATGGTTACCATGGCGACCGCGGTGAAGTCGGCTTCCGATGTCAAATTCGAAACGGCGCTGACCAAGCCGATCGCTTTTGCCGCTCCGGCAGCCATGTCGCGCGAACGTGAAATCGACGTTTCGAAGTTCTCCCGCCTGCCGGGCAGATCCTCCGCCGAACCGAAGGGCAAGCGCCTCGCCGGCGCCGATATGGCCGCCCTCGAAGCCCGCAAGCCGGATGTTTCGAGCGTCAGCCAGGTGCTCAACCTCGCGATGGCCAAGGCCGCCCGCCATCAGGAACACCAGCAGCAGTTCGCCGCGCTCGAAAAGATCCGTCCGGACGCCAATGCCATCCGCGCCGTGCTCGCACCGGCGATGGAAAGCCTCGTCGTCGTGGCGCCCCGTGCCGCCGGCGGCGCCTTGCCGGACATGATCCAGGATGCCCAGACGGTTACCACCGTCGCGGGGCTGAAAGACATGAAGCCGGTCGAGATGGCCGCGCTTGAAGAAACCGCCCTGGAAGAAGACGCAGACGACACCGACGAGAGCGAAGTCGCGGTGGTCGAGGAGGCCGTTCCCGCAGCGCCTTCCTATGCCCTGCCGAAGGCTGGTCCGCTGCCGGTGATCCGTCCGGGCTCTGCCATCGACAAGCCCGCCAAGCCGGCAGCGCTTGCCGCCATCGCTGCGGTCGCGCCGCAAAAGCCCGCAAAGGCGAATGACGACGACGACAAGCCGACGGCGCTCGCGTTTGCCAAGCCCGACAATCCGATGCGCGAGGAGCCGACCCGTCCGTCGCAATCCGCGCCCGCCTGGCCCGGAATCGGCACCAAAGTCGCCATCTACGATATTTCCGGCGGCATGGTCTATATGCCGAACGGCTCGAAGCTCGAGGCGCATTCCGGCATCGGCAAGATGCGCGACAACCCGAACTTTACGCATGTGACGATGCGTGGCCCGACTCCCCCCGGCACCTACAAGCTGTCGATGCGCGAAAAGCTGTTCCACGGCGTCGCCGCGATCCGTCTGACGCCGGTCGACGGCAAGGCGCCGCAGGGCCGCACCGGCCTGCTCGCCCACAGCTTCCTGCTTCGGGTGCGCGGCGACTCGCACGGCTGCGTCGCGTTTGCAGACTATCCCGCGTTCCTGAAAGCCTTCCAGCGCGGCGATATCACCCATATGGTGATCGTGCCCAAGTGGGACGGCAAGCGCCCCGGCCGCGGCACCAATGGCGGTTTCATGGCCAAACTGTTCGGCAATAACGACGCCTAGTCGGAGCCATGATGGTGACGCCGGATGAAGGCGTCACCTGCAAGCACCTCAGCCGAGAATATCCCGCGCCACGCGCATAAAAATCTTCGTGCCGATCGGGATCAGGTCGTCGGGAAAATCATAGTTCGGATTGTGCAGGTTCGGCATGTTTTCGCCGGCACCCAGGAAGAACATCGCCGATTTCGATACGGCCGCGAAGCGGCCGAAATCCTCCGAGCCGCGCATCGTTTCGCCCTCCTCATGGGAAACGCCCTCGGTATCTATCGCCGCCCGCAGCATTTCGGTTGCCTCCGCATCGTTTTCGCAGTGGCCGAAGATGTCGTGATAGTCCATCTCGTATTCGAGGCTGCCGGCTGCGGCGATATCGCGGACCAGGTCTTCGGCCGTGGTCGTCAACGCCTCCATCTGGCTGTCGGTCATGCTGCGCAATGTCACCCAGACTTCGGCATGGCCGGGCGCAATCCCGAAGGCCGGTTCGCCGACCGAGGCATGCGTCACTGTTGCCAGCACCATGTCGCCGGTTGCGATCGAGCCTTCGCTCAGGGCCGTCAGCGCCGGCATCAGCGCTGCGACCGTCGGGACCGGGGAGATGCCCGTTTCCGGCATGGAGGCATGCGCCGTGCGCCCGAGAAGCGAGATTCGCAGGCCACGCGACGCGCAATTGACGATCCCCTGCTTCAACCAGGCGCGACCGAGCGGCAGGCCGGGCATGTTGTGCAGGGAAAAGCTGTAATCCGGCACCAGGTCCTGGAATTTTTCGTCGGCGATGACCGCCGCCGCACCGGCGCCGGTCTCTTCGGCCGGCTGGAACAGCAGGATGACGCGGCCGCGCTTCGGCCTTTCCCGGCCGAACTGCCGTCCAAGCGACGCCAGCATGGTCATGTGGCCGTCGTGCCCGCACATATGGCCCTTGCCGGGAACCGTCGAGCGATAATCCGGCGTGCCGACCTCCTCGATCGGCAGCGCGTCCAGCTCGGCGCGGAACAGCACGGTCGGGCCGGTAAGACCGCTGTCATAGACGACCGCGACGCCGGTGCCGCCGAGACCGGTCACGATCCGGTCCGGCTTCGTATCCGCGAGAAAGTTCTGCACCTCCGCCGCCGTTGCGATCTCCTCGCCGGATATCTCCGGCATGGCATGCAGCTTACGCCGCCATGCGGTGAGATCCACCACATCCTGGTTGGTCAGAAACATCGGCCGCTCCCTTGTCCGTCATCTGCCCGCAGACGTAGCGCCCCGCCGAAGCCGGCGCAACGCGGCCCACCTCTTTTTCGACGGGAAAGCCGTTTGAAATAATTGAGAAACAAACATGCGCAGAATAACCGGAATCGGCTTCTGGAATGCCTCGCCCCGAAGCCCGCCGATTGCCACACCGAAGATCCCGATGGAGCATGACATGCCGCTCGCCCGCCTGACCCAAATCCACCTGAACCCAAGCCATTTCTTCGCCGCCTTTGCCTGCCTGGTCGCTGCCATCGGCCAGCCTGCCGCCGCCCAGCAATCCGACCGCCAAAACCTCAGGACCATGTTGCAGGCCTGCCGCAGCGACATGCGCAGCCTCTGCGCCGGCGTCCAGCCGGGCGGCCGACGCATCGCCCAGTGCATGCGCGATCACGCTTCGCAGCTCTCCGACGACTGCCGCACCGCGATCGCCGACGGCATGCAGGGGCAGTCGGAGGCAGGCGGGCCTGCTGCCCGCCAGCGCACTGCCGGCGTGCCGGCGGGTGTGAGAGTGCTGCGCGACGTCGCCTATGGCAAGGCTGCTGCCCAGCGCATGGACGTCTACCTGGCGCAGAAGCCCGGACCGTCTCCGAATGCACCCGTCATTGTCATGGTGCATGGCGGCGCCTGGGCGGCCGGCTCGAAATCGGCGGCCGGCGTTGTCGACAACAAGGTGGCCCACTGGCTGCCGAAGGGGTACGTCTTCGTCTCGGTCGCGACCCGCCTGATGCCGCAGGCCGATCCGCTGGCCCAGGCCGCCGATGTCGCGGCGGCACTCGCCGCCGTCCAGCGCCAGGCACCGTCCTGGGGCGGCGATCCCGCGAAACTGGTGCTGATGGGCCATTCCGCCGGCGCCCATCTGGTCGCGCTGATCTCCGCCGACCGCACCATCGCCGAAAAGGCGGGCGCCAGGCCCTGGTCCGGCACCGTGGCCCTCGACAGCGCCGCCTACGACGTGACCGCGATCATGCGCGACCGCCATCCAAAGCTCTACGACAACGCTTTTGGCAGCGATCCGGATTTCTGGGCAAAGGCATCCCCGAGCTTGCAGCTGAAGGGAGCTACCCCGCCCATGCTGCTGGTCTGCTCCAGCCTGCGCAAGATCTCCTGCGACCAAGCTGAAGCTTTCGCGAAGAAAGCCGGTGGCCGCCAGAAAGTCCTGCCCGTCGCGATGCGCCACGGCGAGATCAATATCGATCTCGGCAAAGACAGCGCCTATACCGGCGACGTCGATACCTTTCTGGCCTCGGTCGGGCTGCGCTGATCTAAGGGCAACCATGCCGGATATCGTCGCGCCTTGACTTGAAATCGCCTTTGTTTCTACTCTCTCCTGATCTTCGCGAAAGAATATCGGGGTATGGGGCGTGCTCGAATTCTTGACCAATTATGTCAACGTCGTCGTGGCGCAGATCAATGCGGCGATCGACTTCCTGACCGGTTCGCAGAAGGAGATCCCGGCCGACAGCCTTGTCGGCTCGGTGGCGCTGGCGCTGCTGACGGCGCTGGTGGCCGTTCTCGGCTATGTCGGCAAGCTGGCCATCCAGGGCCTCCAGTCGTTCTACGAGGAACGGAAGAAATATCGTTCCGCACTGGTCCGCTACGTCTACGACGTGGATATTTGGAAGAACACCTTCGACAAGAATTTCAGTCACGCCGAGATGGAGAAATGGGTAACCAGGCTGATCCAGGGTGACGACAAGTTCAAGTTCAATTTCGGCACCTCGGAAGACAAGGATTCCAAGGATATAATGACCTATATCCATTGGCTGCGGCCGCGTGAGATATATACGGTGCGTCTGTTTCTTGCCTATTCCGAACTTTTCGACAGCATGTGCGACAATATAAGCGGCGACACATTTGCAGGCCTTGAGCCCAGTCGAAAGCTCAATGCTTACTTCATCACTCAGCAGATCGGATTGGACACCTACAGCTATGCAGAGCATTCCCTGAAAGCACTGAGAGCGTCCGACAAGCCTTTGGCTCTCGTTTTTCTGCAAAATGCAGGGATCGGATTGTCTCGATTGTTTTGGGTGACCAAAAGGCACCATCTCGACCCGCCGGTCATCCTGAACCCCAGGCAGGAAGAAGAGGCCAAAGATAAGAGGTATAAATCAGAGAAAATCAAGGCGGCTGATCGTCACGTGCCGCCGGATTGGAAAGACAAAAATCTTGACGACCTGCGCATCAAGTCGGACCAGGCGCTAAATGAAATCTTAATAAGGCGGCGGAACGGGCTTCGACATTTCGAATTTCCTTTTTTCTTCGGACTTCCAGAAAAATAGCTGACTTGAAAGACCGTCAAGCCACGTCAGCCCAGGCTGCATAAAATAATCCATTCCGGTCTGTGATTCAACCCTCACACCCGCTCCACAAACCCCTCTAGCACCCGCTTCTGTCCGGCCCGGTCGAACTCGATCGTCAGCTTGTTCCCCTCGATCGCGGAGATATTGCCGTTCCCGAACTTGACGTGAAACACCCGGTCGCCCACCGAGAATTGCGACGGCGTGTCGGCCACCGACTTGGCCACCAGTTCGCCGTCGATTGTTCGCGTGCGCGGGCCGCTTTCGCCGTAGCCGATGCGTTCCACGGCGTGGCCGGAGCGGGTGCCCCAGTTGTCGCGAGTGGCGTCGGTCCTGTTGGCCTGGGCGCGTTTCCAGCCGGGCGTCGCGTAATTGTTGGTGAAGGGATCGGCCTTGTCGAAACGCGACTGGCCGTAGCCGCCGCGGCCGCCATAACCGCCGTAATTGCTGTCCGAGGCTGCGACATCCACATGGGCGGCCGGCAGTTCGTCGAGGAAGCGCGACGGCATGGTCGATTGCCACAGGCCGTGGATGCGGCGGTTCGAGACGAACCAGATGTGGCATCGGTGCTTTGCGCGCGTCAGGCCGACATAGGCGAGGCGGCGTTCCTCCTCCAGGCCTGAGCGGCCGCCCTCGTCGAGTGCCCGCTGGTGCGGAAAGAGGCCTTCCTCCCAGCCGGGCAGGAAGACGGTGTCGAATTCCAGGCCCTTGGCCGAATGCAGCGTCATGATCGAGACGGCATCGAGGTTTTCGTTGGTCTCGGCATCCATGACCAGCGAGACGTGCTCGAGGAAGCCACGCATGCTCTCGAAGGCCTCCATGGAACGCACGAGTTCCTTGAGGTTTTCCAGCCGTCCCGGCGCTTCAGCCGACTTGTCGTTCTGCCACATGGCGGTATAGCCGCTCTCGTCGAGGATCTGCTCGGCAAGCGTGGTGTGAGCCATGTTTTCGAGCAGGCTCTGCCAGCGGCGGAAATCGGTGACCACGTCGAACAGCGCCTTGCGCGCCTTCGGCTTCAGCTCGTCGGTCTCGATGATGTCGGCGGCGGCCTGCAGCATGGGGATATCGCGGCCACGCGCATAGTCGTGCAGGTAGCGCACCGTCGTGTCGCCGAGGCCGCGTTTCGGGGTGTTGATGATCCGCTCGAAGGCGAGGTCGTCGGAAGGCTGGCAGACCATGCGGAAATAGGCCATCGCATCGCGGATCTCGAGCCGTTCGTAGAAGCGCGGGCCGCCTATGACGCGGTAGTTGAGGCCCAGTGTCACGAACCGGTCTTCGAACTCGCGCATCTGGAACGACGCGCGCACCAGGATCGCCATGTCGTTGAGCTTGTGCTTGCCGCGCTGAAGGTTCTCGATCTCCTCGCCGACGGCGCGCGCTTCCTCTTCCGAATCCCAGGCGGCATGCACCACCACCTTCTCGTCGTCGGGGTCGGAGCGGTCGGTGAACAGCGTTTTCCCGAGCCGGCCCTCGTTATGGGCGATCAGGTGGCCGGCGGCGCCGAGGATGTGTTCGGTGGAGCGGTAGTTGCGCTCCAGCTTGATCACTTTCGCGCCCGGAAAGTCCTTCTCGAAGCGCAGGATGTTGTCGACTTCGGCGCCGCGCCAGCCATAGATCGACTGGTCGTCGTCGCCGACGCAGCAGACGTTCTGGGGAATGTCCTTCGGTCGCTGGGCAAGCAGACGCAGCCACATGTACTGCGCGGTGTTGGTGTCCTGATACTCGTCGACCAGGATATAGCGGAATTTTCCGTGATACTCCTTCAAGAGATCCGGGTTCTTGCGGAAGATCGCGATCGGGTGCAGCAGGAGATCGCCGAAATCGCAGGCGTTCAGGGTGCGCAGCCGCGCCTGATAGGCGGCGTAGAGTTCGCGGCCCTTGCCGTTGGCAAACGCGCGGGCGTCGCCCTCGGCAATGTCCGGCGGCGTCAGGCCCTTGTTCTTCCAGGTGTCGATCATGCCGGCGAACTGTTTTGCAGGCCAGCGCTTGTCATCCAGCCCCTCGGCCTGGATGAGCTGCTTGATCAGCCGCACCACGTCGTCGGTGTCGAGAATGGTGAAATCGGAGCGAAGGCCCGCCAGTTCCGCGTGGCGGCGCAGCAGTTTCACGCCGATCGAGTGGAAGGTGCCGAGCCAGGGCATGCCCTCGACCGCGCCGCCGACCAGAACGCCGATGCGTTCCTTCATCTCGCGCGCCGCCTTGTTGGTGAAGGTGACCGCAAGGATCTGCGACGGGAAGGCGCGGCCGGTCGCCAGGATATGGGCGATGCGGGTGGTCAGCACGCGCGTCTTGCCGGTGCCCGCGCCCGCGAGCACGAGAACCGGGCCGTCCAGCGTCTCGACCGCCTGGCGCTGTTCCGGGTTGAGGCCGGCGAGATAGTCTGGCGCACGGTGCTGGTCGCGGGCCGCCATGGCGCGCGCGGCGATGCCGAGGCCGCCATTGCCCGCGGCTGGTGCGGGCGCGGGGGTCTGGGCCTTGTTGCGCGGCGCCTGCGGGTGCTGCGGTTCCTCGTCGAAGAACGGAATGTCGTCGAAACTATTCGTCATGCGGCCAATGTAGTGATTCGGACCTGAAAGGCCAGAAAATGTTCTGCTTTCATTCCAAGTCTCCACATAAGGCAAGGCTAAAGTGTGAAGAGGCTGGCGGTTGCCCTCTGCGAAACGAGCAATTTCAGGAGGATATGTATGCCTTCGATCTAACATATCCGTGAAATTTCGTGAGGTTACATTTCCGTAAGGTTGCCGATGACCCATTGCGTGAGCACCCGCAAAAAAGGATACTCTGCGGCAATATGGCCTTGTCGTGCCTCCGTCGGAGAATTGAATGCGGATTTGGAAACAGCTTCTGCTCTGTCTCGTAGTCCTCGCGGGAGCGCTTGCTCTGTGGGTCTACCTGGTGCCGAGCGCCGGGGAAACCCTTGCCAAGATGGGCGTGCCCGGTGAGATGATCGCCGCCGTCAGCCCGAAGCCGGCAACCCCGTCCGCATCCCCGGCAACCGGCGGGGCAAACGGCAATGCTGCGGCGCGGCAACAGGGGCAGGGCGGTGCACAAGGCAATGCCGGTAACGGCCAGCGCGGGGCAGGCGGGCAGGGTGGAGGCCAGGGCGGCAATCGCGCCACCCTCGTCGTCGCCCAGCCGGTGGTGATCGGCACCGTCAACGACCGTCTCTCGGCAATCGGCAGCGGCGAGGCGATCCAGTCCGTCGTCGTCATGCCGCAGTCTTCCGGCACGATCAACGAGATCATGGTGACATCCGGCCAGAAGGTCACCAAGGGCCAGGTTCTTGCCCGTCTCGACGACGAGGAGCAGACGATCGAGCGCGAAAAGGCGCAGGTCGCGCTGCAGAGCGCCCAGGAAAAGTCCGCCTCCTACAAGAACCTCCAGTCGTTCTCGCGCCTCGATGTGCTGAATGCCCAGATCGCCGAGCAGGCGGCAAGGCTGGCGCTCTCCACCGCCGAACTCAATCTCAAGCGCCGCGACATCGTCGCGCCGATCGACGGCATTGCCGGCATCGTCGCGGTCAATATCGGCGACAACGTCACCACCCAGACCAATGTCGTCACCGTCGACGACCGCACGGCCATCCTCGTCGACTTCTGGGCGCCGGAGCGTTTCGCGGTCGCGATCGAGCCGGGCCAGGCGGTCGAGGCGAGTTCGATCGCCCGTCCGGGCCAGGTCTTCTCGGGCAAGGTCGACGCGATCGACAACCGCATCGATCAGGCGAGCCGGACGATGCGCATCCGCGCCCGGGTCGAAAATCCCGGCGACGTGCTGCGCGCGGGCATGGCCTTCAATGTCGGCATGCGCTTTGCGGGCGAAAGCTATCCCGCGGTCGATCCGCTCGCCATCCAGTGGGATGGCGAAGGTTCCTATGTCTGGCAGGTAAGGGACAACAAATCGGTCAAGACCCGGGTGCGCGTCGTTCAGCGCAATCCGGATGCTGTCCTCGTCGGCGCCGAGCTGAAAGAGGGCGACAGGATCGTAACCGAAGGTCTGCAACGGGTGAGGGAAGGGGCGTCGGTTCGTATTCTCGGCGCACCGGAAACGGCTGAGGTGGCGCGCCAATGAAGATCGAACTCCCAAGCCTTGGTCACGACGACGACGGAAAGGGCGAGGCGGAGAAATCCGGCCAGAGCTTTACAGCCCTCTTCGTCCGCCGGCCGATCCTTGCCGCGGTTCTGAACACGCTCCTGGTGGTCGCGGGTCTTGCTGCACTCGCCGGCGTCGAAGTGCGCGAACTGCCCGACGTCGACCAGCCGGTCATCACCGTGCGCACCAATTACGACGGCGCCTCGCCGCAGACGATGGACCAGGAAGTCACCCAGGTCATCGAAGGCGCGGTCGCCCGCGTCTCCGGCCTGAAGGCGTTGTCCTCGCAGTCGCAGTTCGGTTCCAGCCGCGTGACGATGGAATTCTCCGATTCCGTCGATCTTTCGGAAGCCGCAAACGACGTGCGCGATGCGGTCGGACGCGTCGTCAACCAGCTGCCCGACGATGCCGACGAGCCCCGCATCGTCAAGGCCGACGCCGATTCCGATGCCATAATGCGGCTTGCGGTCACCTCGTCGAAACTGTCGATGGAGGACCTCACCCAGCTCGTCAACAACGAGGTCGTCGACCGGCTCGCCGCAGTCGAAGGCGTGGCCGATGTCGAGCTCTATGGCGACCAGGACAAGGTGTTCCGCGTCGATGTCAATCAGGCGGCATTGGCCGGCCGCGGCCTGACGGTCGCCGACGTATCCAAGGCGCTGTCGAGTGCCGCACTCGACGTTCCGGCCGGTTCGCTGAAGAGCACGACGCAGGATATCGTCGTTCGCGCCACCGCCAGCCTCACCACGCCGCAGGATTTCGAAAACGTCCTGATCGGCCCGAATGTCCGCGTTCGCGATGTGGCGACCGTGGCGCTCGGCCCGGACGACGGCACGACCGTGCTGCGCGCCAACGGCGTGCAGGGCGTCGGCCTCGGCATCATCCGCCAGGCGCAGTCGAACACGCTCAACATCTCCGAGGGCGTCAAGGCTGCCGTCGCGGAGATGCAGAAGACGCTGCCGGAAGGCACCCGCATCGCCATCACCGGCGACGACGCGATCTTCATCCAGGGCGCGCTGCACGAAGTCGAGATCGCGCTGATTCTGTCGGCTGCGGTGGTCGTCGTGGTCATCTACCTGTTCCTGCGCGACTGGCGCGCGACGCTCATCCCGGCGATCACCATGCCGGTGGCGCTGATCGGCACGCTGGTGGCGATCTATCTGGTGGGTTTCTCGATCAACATCCTGACACTGCTCGCCATCGTTCTGGCGACCGGTCTCGTGGTCGACGACGCGATCGTCGTGCTCGAAAACATCGTGCGACGACGGGCGGAAGGCATGGGACCGCGCGCCGCCGCCGTGCTCGGCACCCAGGAAGTCTTCTTCGCCGTCATCGCCACGACCGCGACGCTCGCGGCCGTCTTTATTCCGCTGTCCTTCCTGCCCGGTCAGATCGGCGGCCTGTTCAAGGAATTCGGCTTCGTGCTCGCCTTTTCGGTCGGCCTGTCGTCGGTGACCGCCCTGACGCTCTGCCCGATGCTCGCCTCGCGCATGCTGACCAAGCCGATCAAGGAAGATCATGGTCTGCTCGGCGCCTTTGGCAATGCGTTCGCAAAACTGTATGCGATGACGCTCCGGTTCTGCCTCAATGCGCCGCTGGTCGTCATCGTCGTCTCGGTGATCTTCTCGATCGCCGCCTACAACGTCTTCGGCCTCGTCAAGAGCGAGCTGACGCCGCGCGAAGACCGCGCCACGATCATGCTTCGCGTCACGAGCCCGCAGGGCGTCAGCCTCGATTATACCCGCGACCAGATGCAGCGTCTCGAAGAGAACCTGAAGCCACTGCGCGATTCCGGCGAGATCGCCAATGTCTTCTCGATCTCGGGTTTCGGCAGCAATACCAATAGCGGCTTCATGGTTCTGACGCTGGCGCCCTGGGACGAGCGAACCCGCAGCCAGGACGAGATCGCTGCCGACGTCAATGCGGCGGCCCTGCGTGTCCCGGCACTGCGCGGCTTCACCATGCAGGCGAACAGCCTGAAGATCCGCGGCGCCGGAAACGGCCTGCAGGTGGCGCTGGTCGGCAACGACTACGACGCGCTCACCGCCACGGCGCTCAAGCTGGTCTCGCATATGGAAAGCGAGGGAGGCCGGTTCTTCGATACGCCGCGCCTCACCAACGAGCCGACCCAGGCGCAGCTTTCGGTCGCCATCGACCGTGAGCGGGCTTCCGACCTCGGGATCGATATTACCGGCCTGTCGACCGCCATGCAGTCCCTGCTCGAAGGCCGCTCGGTCGTCGACGTCTTCGTCAATGGCGATGCGCTGCCGGTCAAGCTCACTTCCACGACCCGTCCGATCGACGACCCCACCGATCTCGAAAACATCTTCCTGAAGACCGGCGACGGCAAGATCGTGCCGATGTCGACGATCGCGACGTTGAAGGAAGGCGCCGTGGCGCCGCAGCTCAACCGCGAACAGCAGCTTGCCTCGGTCGCCATCTCGTCGAACCTGCGCGACGGCGTCGCGCTCGGCGATGCGGTCAAGCAGGTCATGGCGATCGCCCAGCCGCTTCTGCCGGCCGGCGTCCGGCTGATGCCGATGGCGGAAGCCAAGACGCTCGGCGAAAACTCCAACGCCATGCTGATGACCTTCGGTTTTGCGATCGCGATCATCTTCCTGGTGCTTGCCGCGCAGTTCGAAAGCGTGCTGTCGTCGATCATCATCATGTCGACCGTGCCGCTCGGCCTCGCCTGCGCGGCGATCGCGCTGGTGCTGACCGGATCGAGCCTCAACGTCTACAGCCAGATCGGCCTCGTGCTCCTGGTCGGGGTCATGGCCAAGAACGGCATCCTGATCGTCGAGTTCGCCAACCAGCTCCGCGACCGTGGCGCCAGCGTGCGCGAGGCGATCGAAACCGCCTGTGCGATCCGTCTGCGCCCGGTGATGATGACGATGATCGCCACCGTCATCGGCGGCGTGCCGCTGCTGCTCGCCCATGGCGCCGGTGCGGAAGCCCGTATCGCGCTCGGCTGGGTGATTGTCGGCGGCCTCGGTTTTGCGGTTCTGGTGACGCTGTTCATCACCCCCGTCGCCTATCTTCTGATCGCCGGCTTCGCCAAGCCGCATGTGCACGAGGAAGCCCGGTTCCATCAGGAACTGGCGCATGCCTCGCGCCGCAAGGAAGACAAGCAGGACAACGAGGCGGAAGAAAAAGAACAGCTGCTGGCCGCCGAATAACGGGCGAGGGACGATCTGTTCGGGAGCGGCGTCACGGTCGCTCCCTCCATCTTCCTGCCCCGGACCAGATCCGGGGACGGAGGTGCGGTCTCGAGGTTTTCGCTGCCTTCTACCGATGCAGCAAGGTGTTGAGCTCGCCGGCAAGCGCGCCGCCGTTTTCCCGGTCGTCGGCCATCTTCTGAAACAATCCCGCCATTCCCCTGAAGATCAGCGAGGCCGGATCGTCTTCGCCAAGGAATGCGGCGATCTCCTCCATCTCCGCCACCCAGCGATACGCCTTCGCATACATCTCCGGAATGGCAACGGAGAGCTTCCGGTCGAGGTCGGGTATGCTTTCGGCCATTTCCTGCTTGAGGCTCTGGTCCGCGCCGGCCCCGATCGCGGCAAGAAGCATGGCGGTGCCGAGGCCGGTCACGCCCTTGTTGATGCCGGCATAGCACATTTTCAGCGCCGAGGCGGCGCCGAGCGCGCCGTCGATTCGGCGGACTTGAAGCCCGTGGGCCGCGAGAACGGCGCTTCTGTCCGCGCCGTCACCACTGACATAGAGCCTCGGTCCCGCCTTTCCCGGCTGCGGCGGCAGGCCGATGATCGAACCGTCCAGCACGGTCGCCTGGCCGGGCCTGAAAGCGGCCGCAACCTGGCGCATCGTGTCCGGCGAGATCGCGTTGCAATCGACGAATGTTACCGGGCTCGGGCGCTCTCCTATGGCGGCAGACAGCATTTCGGCAACGCCGATCGCTTCGGCGGGCGGAACGATCGACAGCACGATCTCCGCCTCGATGATGTCTTGCAGGGAGGCGGGCTGCATTCCCGCAGCCCTGGCCCGGTCGTGGGTTTCGGGTGAGCGGCCTTCCAGACAGGTCAGCACCCTGGCGCCACTATCCGTCAGGCGCCGGCCGATCCCGCTCCCCATCGCACCCGCTCCAATGATTGCAATTGTCGGCATCGTTGATCCTCCTGAGGCGTGAAAAGGCAGGACATGATTTAGAGCATCGATCGGTGACTTGCAGGTGAACTATTTTGCGCTGCGACAAAGATCCGCAGTGGCGCCGGAATCGGAAGTTCCGGTCTCGCGTTCGGTCCGGTCGTCGCAGCCTGCGATTCGCATCCGGCTCTTCGAACCTCCGCCATGCCGGGCCGGAAGGACTTACCGAAACGGGAGGCTTGCCGTGAATATCTCCTTGTGGTGGTCTCTTTCGAGACTTCTTCTCTTCGTGACGCCCATGACCGGCGCTCGTTAAACTTGCGGCAACCTTGTGCATGGCATGGCATATGTTGCCACGCAGCAGAAGGAGAGACGTATGGCGCTTATCGGCTTTAAGAACACCCATAACCAGGCCGTATATATCAATCCCTCGCAGGTGCTCTACGTCACGACTTTCGAAGAGGAAGTGACGATCATCGCTCTTGCACTCGCCAGCACGGGCGGCAAGCCCACTGCCGTTTATGTCCGCGGCAATGTCGATCAGGTACAGCAGAGGCTGAGCGTGGCCGTCCCGGGCTAGGTTCGGCATCAGCTCGTCCGTCATCCTCGCTTTCGGGGTTGTCGGGCCATGCGGTCGCGGGGACGTCCCAAGGGTTGCCCGCCCGCCTGCTCAACGACTTAACCCCAATCCACATCCTCTCTCATCCCCGCTCTCCCGACCCATGCCTACAATCCCCCCGTTCCGTTGCGGATACACCGGCAGGCGTGCCGGCGAGGCGGGACCGGCACCGGGTGTGAGGAAACGACGTAAGTCCTTCCATTCGGGGTTCGCGGAAAATGGTCTCCCTCCAGCGACGTGGGACGGGCGAGAAGCTGTCGGGCCGACTTCTCGTTTCGTTTTCCATCATGGAGCGCCGGGCGTGCCTGTGAGGCACACAGGGTGATCGGGGCCGCGCCGTGCGGCGTCCGAGGGTTTTTCAAGAAACCCGGATTGTGCGGCGCAGGTGGAAGACGATGCCGGGCGGCAGTCATGGCCTGCGGCATCGTGGTCTGAGAGCGTGCATGACGCCCTCTCCAGGGAGGGGCACGCAACCGTTCCCACAACCCCCGTCATCGCAGAGGGACCGAAGTCGCGGGCATAAACCGCCGAACGGGGCGCTGAGAGGTGTCACCTATTTTTATATTTACGAGGCAGCTTTCAGCCCCCCCGGCCGACTCCGAAAACCGAAATCGCCAAGGCCGGACTCCGCCCGGTCGATCGGCCATTGTTCCGTCTGGACAAAACCCGACCCGTCGCCTAACCAATCCCTTGAAAAGACACGAGGAGAATGTTCATGGCGGTCAAGGATGTAAAGGCGGGTCTCCGCAACGAAGAGGGCATCGCAGCGGTCCTCGGCATCCTCAAGCAATCCTTCGGGGAGCGCTTCCAGACCGGCCGGTCGTTTCGCGAGCAGCACGCCCATACGACGACCTATCTGCCCGCCCAGCTTCCGGACGGCGTCGTCTTCGTCGAGAGCGCCGACGACGTCAAGGCCGTGGTCGAGGCCTGCGCCGAGCATCGCGTGCCCGTCGTGCCATTTGGCGTCGGCTCCTCGCTCGAAGGCCAGGTGAATGCGCCGTCGGGCGGAATTTCGATCGATTTCACCCGCATGAACAAGGTGCTGCGCGTCAGCCCCGCCGATCTCGACGTGACGGTGGAGCCCGGCATCACCCGCGAGGAACTGAACCGCGAGCTTCGCGACACCGGCCTGTTCTTCCCGATCGATCCCGGCGCTAATGCCTCGATCGGCGGCATGACCGCGACCCGCGCTTCCGGCACCAATGCGGTGCGCTATGGCACGATGAAGGACAATGTCCTGGCGCTCACCGTCGTCACCGCCGACGGCGAAGAAATCCGCACCGCGCAGCGGGCCCGGAAATCCTCGGCCGGCTACGATCTGACCCGGCTCTTCGTCGGCTCGGAAGGCACGCTCGGCGTCATCACCTCGGTGACGTTGCGGCTGCAGGGCATTCCGGAAAAGATCGGCGGCGGCGTCTGCGCCTTTCCGAGCGTGAAAGCCGCCTGCGACGCCGTGATCATGACCATCCAGATGGGTATTCCGGTTGCCCGCATCGAGCTGCTCGATGACGTGCAGATACGGGCCTGCAATGCCTATTCGAAACTCTCCTATCCAGAAAAACCGACGCTGTTCCTGGAATTCCACGGCACCGATGAGACGGTGGCGCTGCAGTCGGCGCAGTTTGCCGAGATCGCCGCGGAATGCGGCGGTGACGACTTTCTGTGGACGGCCAATGCCGAGGAGCGGGCAAAGCTCTGGAACGCCCGGCACAACGCCTATTGGGCGAGCCGGGCGCTGGCGCCGCAACTCGACGGCCTGTCGACCGACGTCTGCGTGCCGATCTCGCGGCTGGCCGAATGCGTCGCCGAGACCCAGGCCGATATCGCGCAGCAGGGACTGCTGGCACCGATCGTCGGCCATGCGGGTGACGGCAATTTCCACGTCCTGGTGCTCTTCGACGGCAAGGACCCGGCCTCGGTCGAGAAGGTCGAGGCGTTCATTGCCCGCCTCAACCACCGGGCCCTTGGCATGGACGGCACCTGCACCGGCGAACACGGCATCGGCCAGGGGAAGATGTCGTTCCTGGAGGAGGAGCTCGGCGGCGCGGTCGGCCTGATGCGGACGATCAAACAGGGGCTCGATCCGAAGAATATCTTCAATCCCGGCAAGATCTTCAGGAATGCCGAATGAGATGCTCCCGCAAGCTTGACTTGCCTGCGAACCCGATGGAACTAGTCTCTTAAGCAGATCAGGGAAACGGATACCGTGCTCGGACGCATCCTGTTGGCATTCGGCGGATTGGTGGTGGTGGCGCTGTTTACAGCGCTGCTGGCGCCCTTGTTCGTCGACTGGGCGAGCCTGCGCGTCAGCTTCGAGGAACAGGCAAGCCGCATCCTCGGCAAGAAGGTCACCGTCCACGGCAGCGTCGATGCGCGTATACTGCCATTTCCCTCCGTCACCCTGCACGACGTACGGGTGGGGGCCGATACGGATGGCCAGCCCTTGGTCCAGGTCGCGCAGTTTTCGATGGATATGGAGCTTGCACCCTTCCTCTCCGGCGAGGCGCGTATCTTCGACATGCGCATCGAGCAGCCGAAGGCGCGGGTCCGGCTGCTGAAGGACGGCACGCTCGACTGGATGCGCGGCAGCCGCGCCTTGATCCCCGCCCGCACCGTGGTCATCGAGGACGTGCATGTCACCGGCGGCGAGGTCGACCTGATCGATGAACAGTCCGGCCAGTCGCGGCGGATCACCGGCCTCGCAGGCGATTTTTCCGCAGGCTCGCTGCGTGGCCCCTGGCGCGGCGAGGGCAATGCGTCGCTCGACGGTTACGAGACGCGGTTCAACCTGGCGAGCGGCACGGCGGATGCCGAGGGCAAGCGCGTGCCGCTGCGCCTCAGGCTCTGGCCGGATGCGCGGCCCGTCGAGATCAATCTCGACGGCGAACTCGCCCTTGCCGACAACAAGCCGACCTTTAACGGCAACTTCACGCTCGACTTCCTGCAGGAGGAGGACGAGACCGAACCGGTGACGCCGCCACCGCCCGGACCGCGCCTGAAGGGCGGGTTCGAGGTCACCAACGAGCGTATCCGCATCCCGCAGTACCGGCTGGAAGTCGGGGCGACCGACAATCCTTATGTGGTGACCGGCGAGGCGACGCTCGATACCGGCACCAAGCCGGAATTCCTGCTGACAGCCGACGGCCAGCAGATCGACGTCAATCGGCTGGGCGAGGGCGCGCGGGCAAAGACCGGCCGTGATGCCGCCGCCTCGGCGCAGCGCCGCATCAACAATTTCATCCGGCTGGCGGCATCGATCCCGATTCCGCAGGTGCCCGGCCGCGCCAGCCTGAGGCTGCCGGCGATCGTCGCCAACGATACGACGATCCGCGACATCAGGCTCGACATACGGCCCGCAGGGCGCGGCTGGACGGTCGACAATGTGGTCGCCACCCTGCCGGGCCGTACCCAGTTGGAGGCCAAGGGCAGCCTCGTGCTGCGCGACCGGACGTCCTTCGTCGGCGACATGCTGGTGGCCTCCAGCCAGCCATCCGGGCTTTCCGACTGGCTTTCGGGCCGGGTCGCGCCGGAACTGCGCCAGCTCCGGTCCGCCGGTTTTTCGGCGAAGGTCAATCTGACGCCGGACCTGCAACGGTTCGACAACCTCGAACTGGCGATCGGGCCGGCGACGCTCAAGGGCCGTCTGGAACGCCAGTCGTCCCAGGGGAAAACGCCAAACCTGTCGATGAGCCTTGCGGGCAACGAGATCGATATCGATGCCATGCGGGCGCTCGCCTCGCTGATGACCGGCGACGACGCGGGCCAGGACGTGCTGGACCACCGGGTTGCGGCGACACTGAAGGCCGACCGGTTCACTGCCTTCGGGGTTGCCGCCAACAATGTCGATACCGCCTTCACCGTGGCCGGCGGCACGTTGTCGCTGGAACGACTGACGATCGGCAATATCGAAGGCGCCACGGTTTCGGCGCGGGGCCGGATCGAAGGCTCGCTGCTCGCCTATTCGGGCAATGGCAGCCTGTCGTTTCGATCCGCTGATCCGACCGCCTTCCTGACCATGCTGCGCGACCGGCTGCCGCCGCATCCGGCTCTCGCCCGGCTTGCCGCAAACGGTGCCTGGTTCGCGAATACGGATCTCGGCGCCAATCTGACCGTCGGCGGAAGTCTGAACGGAGTGGAGGTCGTCCTCAAAGGCAAGACCAACGGCAGCGCGGTCAATGCCAACCTGAAACTGCCCGGTCTTTTCGACCTGACGAGCGACACCGACATGAGGCTCGTTGCGTCGCTCGACAATCCTGATCCGATGGTTCTCCTGGGACAGGTGGGTCTCGATCCCCTGCCTTTCGAAGGGGATGGCGCGGGCGAGTTGCTGCTCAACGTCCAGCAGGGTCCGGATGCCGCGGCAAAGACCGCGCTGACGTTCACGACCGAAAAGACCTCGTTGGACCTCCACGGCGATATCCGGATCGGCGCCGAGGGCTTTGGCGAGGGCAGTGGCCACGTGACGCTCAGAAGCGCCGATCTGGAGCCCTATCTGCTGATGAACGGCGTCGGCCTGCCGCAATTCGGGACCGGCCTGCCGGTCACGCTCGATGCGGATATCAGCATGACGCCCGAAGCCATGAAGATCGCGGGCCTCAAAGGCGTGGCGGACGGCAACGCGATCAGCGGCGATATCGCCGTCGACCGCAAGGCGCCGGGCCTGCCGGCCACGGGTTCGCTCAGTGTCGACAGTCTCGATCTCGCCTGGCTCGGGGAAGCGATCTACGGGGCGGTCGGCGACCCGCAGAGCGGTGCGTTTTCCTCAAAACCCTTCGCCCGGCCGATCTTTGCCGGCGCGGATGTCGCCCTCGACGTCAAGGCGCGGGCGTTCCATGCCGGCGCGTTCGGCAATGTCGGGGATTTTGCGGCTCGCGTCACCCATCGCAGCGGCGGAATCACCATCGAAAACGGCGCAGGCAACTGGCAGGGTGGCCGGCTCTCTGGCCGGCTGCTGATGTCGAACGGCGACGGTACGGGGCTTCTGCAGGCCCGGCTTTCGGCTGAGAACGCCGATCTTGCGCCGCTCGTCTGGACAGCCGGCGGCAAACCGGTCGCCAGCGGCAAGCTGGATTTCAACATGTCCGCCGAATCGACCGGCAAGAGCCTTGCCGAACTCCTCGGCGCTGCGAGCGGTTCCGCGGAATTGCGGCTGAAGGGGCTGACCGTGGCCGGCATCAATCCCGACGCGATGAAGCCTTTGATGGCGGGGGTCGACAAGCTTGGCGGCGAGGTGACGGAAGCCAAGGTCCGGCCGATCGTTGCCGGTCTGCTGCATCAGGGAAGTGCCGCCCTCGGCGACGTGACCATTCCGTTGACGATCACGTCGGGCGAAGCGCGGGCTCAGAATATCGCAGCCGCGGTCGGCGCGACGAAACTCTCGGGCGAAGGGCGCTTCGATCTTCTGGATGATACTCTGAGCGCGAATTTGGCGGTTACCTACAATGCCGGCGAAGAAGCGCTGGCCGGCGGCGATCCGACCATCCGGCTGGACTATTCGGGCGATATTGCCGCACCCGCCAAGCGGGTCGATATCGCGGCCATGACCAATTTCCTGTCGCAACGCGCCTTTGAGCAGCAGCGGCGGCGTGTCGAAACCCTGCAGGCGAGCGTGCTGGAGAAGCAGCGTCTTCGCCGCGAGGTGGCGCTCTATAATTTCCAGGCGATCGAGCGGCAGGCGGCCCGCGACAGGGCCGCAGCCGAAGAGCGGGTCCGCCAGCAGGCAGCCGAGGCTGAGCGTCAGCGGCAGGCGGTGGAGGCGGCGGCCCGGGCGGCGGAAGAGGCGCGCCAGCGCCAGATCAGCCAGCCGCCGCAGCTGATCGTGCCGCCGACCGATGGTGCGATCCGCCAGAACTTTCCGATCCTTCCGCCGGCCGTCGCTCCCAGTATACCCAGCCTGCCGGGGGTGCAGCGGTAGCTGCCGCCGCGCGTTCGGGTCGCCTTTAGAGCCAAGCGGTCCGTTCGCCGAACGGGGTGGTCTCGTCGAAATTCGTGGTGCCGATCTGGTCGCTTTCGCCGGAAAGCTGGGCGGGGGCCGGCAGTTCGCCGCCCTTGGTCGCCGTCTTCAATTTTTCGGCGGCCTTAGCGGCTTCGAGCTGGGCCTTCAGCGCGGCAATTGCCTGTTCGAGCTCGGCCTTCTTCTGTTCGTCGGTCTCTTCGGCGAGTTCGTCCTGTTTGGCACTGATCTGTGCTTCGAGATCGGCCGTGTTGGAGGCGGTACCTGAAGCAGTCGAAGACGCGGAAAGCAGTGTGGAAGCAGCGGATGATGAGGAAATAGCATCGACCATAGGAAAACCTCTTTGGGAGAATCATCGGGTGGAAACCCAAGAGGAAGCTAGCCGATAGAAAGATGTAAATATGGTTAAATCTTGGTAGGAAATCGCTACCCTAGGAGGATTTGAGCCAGGTCAGGACATGAACGCGCAACGCCGACGAGAGATTGCTGTCGGCACCTCGTTGATCGTCGATCTCGGCGATCAGGGTCGCCAGGCTGATGTCGCGTTTGATGGCGATCGCTTTCAGCTCGAGCCAGAATTCGTCTTCGAGTGAAAAGCTGGTGCGATGACCGTGAAGGGTCGCGGAATGTTTGCGGATCACGAAACTCTCCGGACCTTCGGAACAAGCTCGCTTATTCAGACCGCAGCACTTCCGGCGTCAAGCGGGTCGGCGCAAGTTTGGTTAACGGGATATTGATATGCACCGGGAAAGCTCAGTCGTCCTTGCCGGGTTTTTCGAGGCGGCTCTGGTCGAGCAGCTTCTCCGCCTTGTCGTTGCGTGCCTCGGTCAGGGATTTCTCGGCCTTGGTGCGGCCGAAGGTGAGGCGGTTCTGATCCGCCTCCTTTTCCTTTTCGAGCCGTTCCTTATTCTTGCGGAACTGGCGAAGGTTGACGATTTCGGCGCTCATGGCTGACGCGCCTCCCGGCGCTTACTGCTTCTTGCGGAAGGAATCGAGCGAGATGACCGAGCCGGGCTTCTTTTCTTCGCCGGGCTTGGTTTCGGTATCGGTGGACTTGGCAACCGCCTCGACAGGGATGGCGGTGATTTCAGCAGACGTGTTTTCGTCTTCATCGGCGAGCGGCACTTCGAATTCGAGTTCGAAATTCACCGACGGGTCGTAGAAACCGCGAATGGCATTGAAGGGAACGACCAGGCGTTCCGGCGTATCGGAAAAGGAAAGGCCCACTTCGAACTGGGTATCGGAGACCTTGAGATCCCAGAACTGGTGCTGGACGACGATGGTCATCTGTTCGGCATATTTCGCCTTGAGGTGCTGCGAGATGCGCACGCCCGGGGCGCCGGTGAGGAAGGTGATGAAGAAATGATGGTCACCCGGCAGACGGCCGGTGGCCGCAACCTCGGTCAAAACCTTACGGATGACGCCGCGCAAAGCGTCCTGCGCCAGAATATCGTAACGGATGTGGTCCTGCCCCATACGGTCCTGTCTTTCCATTCTCTCGTCTTTTAGTCAGACGCGTTATGCCATGCCGGCCCGGCGCGGGGAAGCCCCGACGAACATCCGAGTCAGTTCCATAGTATTCGACTGGGGAGCGAAGGTGAAGGCTTCTGTTGCCAGGTGCCTTCGGACCCCGCCTTAAAGTGCTACCTCCAAGGACTTAGTTCGGATTTCCCGCACCGCCATTAGGCAGCGAGAGCATAACCCTTAGCGTTGTTGTCGTTTGCAACTACACTTTTTGACCCGATAACGGTGGTATCATGCCGAGCAAAAGTTCGATCTTTAAGCCCTTGTCGATCCTATTTCGCCCCCATCAAAAGCCGGTCTGCAAGGTTTCCCAATGCGACCGACCGGTTTTTGGTGGAGGCGCCGGGTACCGCCCCCGGGTCCAATAGGTTTATTACACCGGCCGTTTATTGCCATAGCCGGACCGAGGTCCGGCAACCCTCATATAGGCTTTCCCAGCGCGCATGAAAAGGGGTTGCGTAACATTCGAAATCGCTTCTACAACATCATCTTGTTTAGAGTTCCCTGGCGCCCCGGCGCCTATACGAGAGGAGAGGGACATGAGCGAATATTTCGATGATGTGAAGAAGTATGACAGCGCCGCCGACGAGGCGGTGGTGGGAAAGATCGTCAAGCATCTCGGCATCGCTCTGCGGAACCGGGATTCGGCCAATGTCGCGGCAAGCGACAAGACCGAGCTCGACCGCGTGGTCGCCAACTGGTGCGGCAAGAAGCTTGGCGTGACGGGAGACGCCGCGGACAAGGCGGTCGCAGCCGTGGCCAAGTCCATGGCCGCAGATCGCACCAAATCCCGCGTGACCTTCTATTATCTGGTCGCCAAGGAGCTCGGCAAGCTCCAGACGCTCTGAGCCTGCGGAGCGCGTCTCCCAAAAACGGCAGATTTTCAGGGCGCGCCCGGTTAGCGCAGAACGCCGTCGTTTGCGTGTGAGGCAGGCGGGAGCCCTTTTGGCCCCCGACCTGCGCCGTCACGTCCGGCTGACAAAATTCGGGCTGGCAAAGATCCGAGTGTGCAGATAGCCAGGCGGTGTGTGAGCGGAGCAGGGCAGGCGATGTCGTTCCGTCCCGGCGGGCATGGTGGGATTTTGAGGAGGCGAGGTCATGGGCAAGCGGATCGTATTCACCGGCGGCAGCGGCAAGGCCGGACGGCATGTGGTGCCATATCTTCTGGGCCAAGGGCATGAGGTCTTCAACCTCGACCTGGTGCCGCTCGATTGTCCCGGCGTCAATACACTGATCACCGATCTGAGGGACGGCGGCGAGACCTTCAACGCGCTCTCGATGCATTTTGGCTTCAAGGGACTGGAAAGCGGCAAAGGACCGGCGCCCGTCGATGCCGTGGTGCATTTCGCCGCCGTGCCGCGCATCCTGATGCGCCCCGACAATGCGACATTCTCCGCCAACACGATTTCCACCTACAATGTCATCGAGGCGGCGATGAAGCTCGGCATCCCCAAGGTGATCATCGCATCCAGCGAGACGACCTATGGGGTCTGCTTTGCCGAGGGCGACAAGGACTATCATTCGTTTCCGCTCACCGAGGACTACGATGTCGACCCGATGGACAGCTACGGCCTGTCGAAAGTGGTCAACGAGAAGACGGCGCGCGCCTTTGCCATGCGGTTCGGCGCCGATATCTACGCGCTTCGGATCGGCAACGTGATCTCGCCGGAGGATTACAGCCGGTTCCCCGGCTTTCTCGCCGATCCGCCGTCGCGCAAGCGCAATGCCTGGAGCTATATCGATGCCCGCGATCTTGGCCAGATCGTCCATCTCTGCGTCGAAAAGGACGGACTTGGGTTCCAGGTCTTCAACGCGGTCAACGACACGATCACGTCTCGCGAGCCGACCCGGCCGTTCCTGGAACGCTGGGCGCCCGGAACGCCTATCGTCGGCGAGATCGGCGAATTCGAGGCTCCGATCAGCAACCGTAAGATCCGGGACGTGCTGGGATTCGCCGAGAGCCATGATTGGCGCAAATACGTCACCAAGTGATCCTGAGAACCGGATTTGCCAAAATAGCGGGGAAAGCCGCCACAGGCGATTGGTCGGCCGGCCTTATGCTATTATATGATTTCCTGACGATGGAATCGGCGGCCTGACCCATGAAACAATATCTCGATCTTCTCCGGCATGTGATGGAAACCGGTACCGACCGGGGCGACCGCACCGGCAAGGGGACACGCTCGGTGTTTGGCTATCAGATGCGCTTCGACCTCGCGGAGGGTTTTCCGGTCCTGACGACCAAGAAGCTGCATCTGAGATCGATCATCCACGAGCTCCTGTGGTTCCTGAAGGGCGACACCAATATCGCCTACCTGAAAGAGAACGGCGTTTCGATCTGGGATGAATGGGCCGACGAAAATGGCGAGCTCGGCCCCGTCTACGGCTACCAGTGGCGCTCCTGGCCCGCCCCCGACGGCAGCCATGTCGACCAGATCTCGCAGCTGATCGAAGGCCTGAAGGTCAATCCCAATTCGCGCCGGCATATCGTTTCGGCCTGGAATGTCGGCCAGCTCGACGACATGGCGCTGCCGGCCTGCCATTGCCTGTTCCAGTTCTATGTCGCGGACGGCAAGCTCTCCTGCCAGCTCTACCAGCGCTCCGCCGACGTTTTTCTCGGCGTGCCATTCAACATTGCGTCCTACGCCCTGCTGACGATGATGGTGGCCCAGGTCACCGGCCTGAAACCCGGCGACTTCGTCCATACGCTCGGCGACACGCATATCTATTCGGATCATTTCGAACAGGCCAGGCTGCAGCTCACCCGCACTCCGAAGGCGCTGCCCACCATGCGCATCAATCCTGCGGTAAAGGACATTTTTTCCTTCCGTTACGAGGATTTTGCGCTGGAGGGGTATGAGGCCGATCCGCATATCAAGGCGGCGGTGGCGGTGTGAGCAGGCCCCGTCTCGTCATCATCGCCGCGGTCTCGCGGAACGGTGTCATTGGCCGCGATGGCGACATGCCCTGGAGGCTCTCGACCGATCTCAAGCGCTTCAAGGCGCTGACCTTGGGCAAGCCAGTCATCGTCGGGCGCCGGACCTTCGATTCCTTCGGGGGCCGACCGCTTCCTGGACGGCCGCACGTGATCGTCACCCGCAACCCCGATTTTCACTATGACGGCGTCGATGTGGCGGCGTCGCTCGCCGAGGCGATCGAGATCGCCGGCACTAAGGCGCGGGAGGCCGGCTCGGACGAAATTTTCGTGCTGGGCGGCGGCGAGATCTACGCCCAGGCGATCGGGATCGCCGACATGCTGCGCATCACCCATGTCGAGACCGAAATTTCCGATGGCGACACGGTTTTTCCGGCAATCGATCCTAATGTCTTCTATAAGGCAGAGGAGATAGCGGTTCCGGCCGGCGAGAAGGACAGTTATCCCACCCGTTTCACCACCTATGTCCGCAGAACCGCGACAAACTGAAACATTTCGTTACCGTTGAACGGGAAGTTATTGAAGCTGCGTTGAAAGCAGGTCAGCTCATACCTATAACGGGCAATAGCCAGACAGCTGCCACACGGCAGGGTCGAGGCTTGGGAGCGAATACGAGCAAAGAGGTTTTGATGCCCTGGAGCAATCAGAATGGTGGCGGCGGCGGCCCTTGGGGTGGCGGTGGCGGTAATAATCAAGGACCCTGGGGACAGGGACCGAACCGCCCGCGCGGCGGCGGGGGAAGCGGCGGTCCGCCTGACCTCGAAGACATTATCCGGCGCAGTCAGGACCGGCTGCGCAGCGTGATGCCCGGCGGCTTCAACGGCGGCGCCTTCGTGATCGTGCTCGTCGTGATCGTGGCCTTCCTCGCCTTCCAGTCCGTCTATACCGTCCAGCCGGACGAGCGTGGCGTCGAACTGCGTTTCGGCCGTCCGAAGGACGAGATCTCCATGCCGGGCCTGCATTTCCATTTCTGGCCGTTCGAATCCGTCGAGATCGTCAAGGTGACCGAACAGCAGCAGAATATCGGCGCGGCGCGAGGCTCGAGCTCCAATGCCGGCTGGATGCTGACCGGCGACCAGAACATCGTCAACGTACAGTTCTCGGTTCTGTTCACCGTGACCGATCCGAAGGCCTATCTCTTCAACCTCGAAGGCCCGGCCTCGACGCTGCAGCAGGTTTCCGAGAGCGCCATGCGCGAAGTCGTCGGCCGGCGCCCGGCGCAGGACATCTTCCGCGACAACCGCGAGGGCATTTCGACCGAGGTGCGCAACATCATCCAGGGCACGATGGATACCTACGGCTCCGGCCTGTCCATCAATGCCGTACCGATCGAGGATGCAGCTCCGCCGCGTGAAGTGGCCGACGCCTTCGAAGAAGTACAGCGTGCCGAACAGGACGAGGACCGTTTCGTCGAAGAGGCGAACCAGTATTCCAACCAGAAACTCGGCCAGGCCCGCGGTCAGGCAGCCCAGGTCCGCGAAGAGGCGTCCGCCTACAAGGACAAGGTCGTCAACGAAGCACAGGGCGAGGCGCAACGCTTCGTCTCGATCTACAACGAATATGCCAATGCGCCTGAAGTGACACGCCGGCGAATCTTCCTCGAAACCATGGAAACGGTCCTGAAGAACTCCCGCAAGGTCATTCTGGACAACAAGGACGGCGTCGTTCCCTACCTGCCGCTCAACGAGATGATCAAGCCGCAGACGAACCAGGGAGGCACACGATGAACTCCAATCGACTCCCCGCGATCCTGATCGGCCTCGCCGTTCTCCTCGTGCTCATCTATTCGTCGGTTTTTGTGGTCAACGAGCGCGAACAGGCGATCGTCGTCCGCTTCGGCGAGATCCAGGACGTCAAGCGCGCGCCGGGCATCTATTTCAAGCTGCCGTTCGCCTTCATGGACGCCGACCGCGTCCAGTATGTCGAAGACCGGGCGTTGCGCTTCGATCTCGACAATATCCGCGTCCAGGTGCGCGGCGGCGCCTTTTATGAGGTCGACGCTTTCGTCGTCTATTCGATCACCGATCCGCGCCTCTTCAGGGAAACCGTCTCGGGCGACCGCGACTCGGCCGAATCGCGGCTTCGTACCCGCCTCGATGCGGCGCTGCGCCGCGTCTATGGTTTGCGCAATTTCGATGCAGCCCTCTCCAACGAGCGCTCTTCGATGATGCAGGAGGTTCGCACGGACCTCACCGCGGCTGCGGAAACCCTCGGACTCGCCATTCGCGACGTTCGTATCCGCCGCACCGACCTCACCCAGGAAGTCTCGCAGCAGACCTTCCAGCGCATGAAGGCCGAGCGTCTTGCCGAGGCCGAGTTGATCCGCGCCCGCGGTAACGAGCAGGGCCAGCGCCGGCGGGCGATCGCCGACCGTCAGGTCGTCGAGTTCGTCTCCGAAGCCCAGCGTGATGCGGAAATCCTGCGCGGTCAGGGCGACGCCGAACGCAACAAGATCTTCGGCGAAGCCTTTCAGCGTGATCCGGCCTTCTTCGAGTTCTACCGCACCATGCGTGCCTATGTGGCAGCACTTGCCGACAACGGCACGACCCTGGTGCTGTCGCCGGATTCGGAGTTCTTCCGGTTCTTCAACTCGTCCGCAGGCCAGGCGCTTGCGCCGATCCAGACGCCTGTTCCGCGGGCACCGCCCGCCGCACCCGCAGCGCCGGCGAACTGATCCGAGAAGCTTGGGGCGGCGCAAAGCCGCCCCTTTCATTGCAAGACCATCCACAGGCGTGACCGGCAGAGGTGCAATCCTCACGAAAAGGTAATTTCCACCGTCGTCATTCCGCCTTATGCTCTGCCGAAACTCCGCCCGATTCAAAGGCTCCTATGGCCGACCCGGGTCGAGGGCCGCTCTTCCGGGGTGATGCGGACAATCCAACAGCGAGGATGCCAGATGGCTCATTCGGTTCGATCGACCTTCAAGCTCACCGTCACGCTTGCGGCAACGTTTGCCCTGCTGGCGGCGCCCTTGCAGGCGATTGCCCAGACCCCGGTGCCTGCCGCGCCGGGGCAGACCGCAAATCCACCGGCCGGCTCTCCGGGGCCGATGCTGCCCGCTCCGCCGACCCCGTCTCCGAGCATAAACCCGCCTCCGGCCCCGGGGCCGCTGGCGGGTGGCGGCCCCGCATCGATCGCCGATCTCGCCGAGGGCCTGCTCGATGCGGTCGTCAACATCTCGACCTCCCAGAGCGTCAAGGACCAGGGCGCCGGCCCGCAGCCTCAGATCCAGGAGGGTTCGCCCTTCCAGGAATTCTTCGAGGACTTTTTCGACGGCCAGGGCAACCCGAACGGCAACCAGAAGGTTTCCTCGCTCGGCTCCGGTTTCGTGATCGATCCTTCCGGCTACGTGGTCACCAACAACCATGTTATCGAAGGCGCCGACGACATCGAGGTGATCTTTCCGAACGGCACCAAGCTGAAGGCCAGGCTGGTCGGCACTGACACCAAGACCGACCTTTCGGTGCTGAAGGTGGAGCCCAAGGCGCCGCTGAAGGCCGTGCGCTTCGGCGATTCCCGCCGCATGCGGATCGGCGACTGGGTGATGGCGATCGGTAATCCGTTCGGCCTCGGCGGGTCGGTGACACTAGGCATCATCTCGGCCCGCGGCCGCAACATCAATGCCGGCCCCTATGACAATTTCATCCAGACGGATGCGGCGATCAACAAGGGCAATTCAGGCGGCCCGCTGTTCAACATGCGCGGCGAGGTGATCGGCATCAACACCGCGATCATTTCTCCGTCGGGCGGTTCGATCGGCATCGGTTTCGCGGTGCCGACGGAGCTCGCTGAGAACGTCGTGCACCAGCTCACCGAATTCGGCGAGACGCGCCGCGGCTGGCTCGGCGTGCGCATCCAGCCCGTCACCGACGACGTGGCGGCCAGCCTCGGCCTCGACAAGGCTCGCGGCGCGCTGGTGTCCGGTGTCGTCAATGGCGGCCCGATCAAGAACGGCGAGATCAAGGCCGGCGACGTGATCCTCACCTTCGACGGCCAGCCGGTCAACGAGATGCGCGACCTGCCGCGCATCGTTGCGGAAAGCCCGGTCAACAAGGAAGTCGACGTGGTGATCCTGCGCGACGGCAAGCAGCAGACCGTCAAGGTGACGCTCGGCCGCCTGGAAGACAGCGCAGAGCCTGAGGAAGACGACGACCAGCCCGCTCTGCCGGAAGGCCAGGGCGAGAACAAGACGCCGAACAACAATGCGCCCGGCGACCAAAAGGGTGAGCTGAGCCAGGATCCGGCTGCCGCCTTCGGCATGACGCTCGCCGTGCTCGACGAGGAGCGCCGCAAGAGTTTCAGCATCGTCGAAAGCGTCGAGGGTGTGCTGATCACCGCCGTCGCCCCGAACTCGCCCGCCGCCCAGAAGGGGCTGAAGGTCGGCGAGGTGGTCGTCGAAGTGGCGCAGGATTTCGTCGAAAGCCCGGCCGACGTCGTCAAGCGGATCGCCGTCCTGAAGTCCGAAGGCCGCCGCAACGCGCATGTGATGGTGTCCGATCCTTCCGGAAACCTGCGATTCGTGGCGCTGCCGCTGGAGTAGGCTGAAAGCGAACGGTCAGCGGGTGCGCCCCGCGGCCGCTCTCTGGCGCTGCCACTCGTCGCGTGTCACCGCATAGACCACATGCGGTTTCAGATGAGGGTGCGTATCCGGCACTCGCGGGTGATCGAAATCCATGCCGGTGATGCGGTGCAGGCCGAGCCGTTTCATCACGGCGGTCGATCGCCTGTTTTCACTGACCGCGAAAGACACGACCGCATCGAGATGCTTTTCGCCGAAGGCGAAGTCGAGCAGCGCGCGGGCGGCTTCCGTGGCATAACCATTGCCCCAGAACCGGGTCGCGAGCCGCCAGCCGATCTCCACCGTTTCCACCGGGAAAATATCCGGCATGTTGGCGAGCGACAGGCCGCAGAAACCCATGGGCTCCCGGGTTTTCTTCAGCTCCAGCGCGTAGAAGCCGAGCCCGGTCTCGGTGATCGCATCGTTGAGCTTTGCAAGAAAGGCATCGGCCTCTTCGTAGGTGCGGCGGAACGGGAAAAATTCCATCACCTTCGGATCGGAGTTGATCTCGCGAAAAAGATCGCGGTCGCTGTCGATCCAGCTTCTGAGGCGCAGGCGTTCGGTTTCGAGGATGATCCGTGGGGGTATGTCGCGGCGCAACATCAGGCGGATTTCTTTTCGTGCTGCGCGACGTGTTGGCGAAGCACGCTGTTTATCTCGGTCTGATAGCCGCCGTCTGCCGCGTGGTCTTTGAACCACTCGATGACATCGGCATCCAGGCGGATTGTCACGGACTTCTTCAAGGGGCGATAGAGATCGCCGCGCCTTGCCAGACGCCATTGCTCCTCGGTGATTTCCGATATGTCGCTTGTGTCGATGGCATCGTCGGAAAGTTTTTCGATGGCGTCGAGCTCCTGGTGCTGCTGGTCGCTAAGGCCTTTCTTGCTCATAGTGTCTCCTCTCGTGAGCGGTCGCTTTTCGGGCACTGATGATCCGGACGACTTCACCGAGATCATCGTCGCGATAGACATGGGCGGCAACCAGCACCGCCACCGGACCAACCGACCCGATTGCCAACCACCGTTCCTCGCCGTCGTAGACGGTATCCGGAATGATCATATGCAGCGGATCGTCCCAGATATGCTCCGCAAGTTCAAACGAGACCCCGTGTTTCGCCTTATTGATCCGCGCTTTTTGCGGATCCCATTCGAACCTCGGCATGCCTACTCCCATTGTACATACAGATATGTAAATATCAACAGGAGGAGGCGTCAGCCGGCCGTCACGAAATCCGTCTTGCGATAGCCCTGGATATAGAGGAGGGCGGTCAGGTCGCCGTGGTCGATGCGCATCTTGGCTTGGGCGGCGACGGTGGGCTTGGCGTGGAGCGCGACGCCGGAGCCGGCGATGCCGAGCATACCGAGATCGTTGGCGCCGTCGCCGACGGCGATCGTGTCTTCCGGCGAAATTCCGAGCTTTTCGGTGATGGCCAGTAGCGCGTCCACCTTGGCCTGTTTGCCGAGGATGGGTTCGGCGACTTCGCCGGTAAGGATGCCGTCATTTTCGAGAAGAATGTTGGCGCGGTTTTCGTCGAAGCCGAGGGTCGCGGCGATGCGGCTGGTGAATACGGTGAAGCCACCGGATACGAGGGCTGCGTAGTGGCCCCTGGCCTTCATGGTGGCGATCAGTTCCTGCCCGCCCGAGGTCAGCGTGATGCGCTGGGCGATAACGTCGTCGACGACGGTGATTGGCAGACCTTTCAGAAGTGCCACGCGTTCGCGAAGGGCGGGTTCGAAGGCGATCTCGCCGTTCATGGCGCGGGCGGTGATGGTCGCGACCTTGTCCTTCAGCCCGACGACATCGGCAAGCTCATCGATGCATTCCTGGCCGATCATGGTCGAATCCATATCGGCGATCAGGAATTTTTTCCGCCGCGTATCCGCGTCCTGAATGACGAGATCGATGGGGGCACTACCGATGATGGCCTTAAGATCGGCCTCGGCCGCTTCGCTATCGGAGCCATCGCGCAGCGCGATATCGCAGGCGATCCCGTCCGCCAGCCAATAGAGGCCGGAGGCTTTCACCGCCTCCGCCGCTTGTTCTCCGAGCATGTGCGTGAGAACTGGGTTTGACGGATGGGCAATGAGCGTGGCAACGAAAGCCATATGAGCGACCTTATCGACAATTTTGATGCGATCCTGATAACCGGACCGACGGCCAGCGGCAAGTCGGCGCTTGCATTGCGCCTGGCCCGCGAGAAGAACGGCGTGGTCATCAATGCCGACAGCATGCAGGTCTACGACACGCTGCGGGTTCTCACGGCGCGACCGGCCGAGGACGAGATGGAGGGCGTGCCGCATCTGCTCTATGGGCATGTGCCGGCGAAGCGCGCCTATTCGACCGGCGAATGGCTGCGCGACGTGACGGCACTTCTGCCTGATCTGAAGCGCGAGGGCCGGCTGCCGGTCTTCGTCGGCGGCACGGGGCTTTATTTCAAGGCCCTGACGGGCGGCCTGTCCGATATGCCGGAAATCTCGCAGGATATCCGCTGCGAGGTTCGGCTGCGGTTGAAGGAGGAAGGACCGGAGGCGCTGCATGCGGAGCTTTTGGCACGAGACGCGCCGGTGGCGGCAAGCCTGGAGCCTAAGGACGGACAGCGGATCGTCAGGGCGCTGGAGGTTCTGGCGGAGACTGGCCGCTCGATCGCCGAATTCCAGGGCAGGCAGGGGCCGATGGTGATCGATCCTTCGCGGGCGAAAAAGCTTGTCGTGCTGCCGGACCGAAAAATCCTTCACGAGCGTATCGACCGCCGCTTTGAGACGATGCTGGAGACCGGTGCCGTGGATGAGGTGAGGGCGCTGCTGGCACTCGATCCGGCGCCCGACCTGTCGGTCATGAAGGCGATCGGCGTCACCCAGATCGCAGAGATGCTGGGGGGACGCATGAGCCGGGACGATGTGATCGAACGTGGTTCGGCGCTGACACGGCAATATGCCAAGCGCCAGATGACCTGGTTCCGCAACCAGATGGACGAGAGCTGGGAGCGGCTGGCCTGAGGCCGGCGCTCAATCCTTGTCGTAGAGGCTGCTCAGCGGTTTTTTCAGCAGGCTTTCGCGAAGCGAACCCTCACGCCTGAGCAATGGGTTGGGGCGTGGTGCGCCTTCGGGCGTCGGCGGGCGCTGGAATGTCGGGGGCGGTGCAGGCTGGTAGCTCGGGGGCTCCGACGAACGTTCGCGGCGCAGCTCTGCGAAACGGTCGGGGCGGGGCGCTGCGGCTTGTTCCGGTGCTGCGACGCGGGGGAGCATGTCGGGCCTGTAGGGTTCCGGCTGCGGGTTGCCTGCGATGGAGGGAGCCGGATTGATCGTCACATGGCCCGTCGTGCGGATCTCTCGGTTCCAGCGTTCGAGTTCGGCATCGCTTGCCGGCGGGAAATCGTCATCCGTCTCCTCTTCGCCACCGGTTGCGCTTTCGGGAAATGGTACCGTCGTTGCGCCGTAACTCTGCTGGAAGGCGGATATATCCGGCCCGCTGACGGCGCGCATGCGGGCGACCACGGTGCGCAGATCGACGGTGTCGGGCGTATCCTCGCTGCCCTTCTCGGCGACGCCATTGGCCTTGGGCAGGTATTTTTTCTCGACCCGGGAAAACCGCATGCGCATCGGCACGGAGATCGCCTCGCCGAAGGCGATCGCCTCGCCATTGCCTATCGACGATAGAAAACTGGTCGTCGAGATCGACGAATTCGGGATCGCCGACTTGATGATTTCCTGGTCGCGGTCGTTGGAAAGCCGCATGGCGAACACCGTTGAGCACTGCGACAGGATCGTCTGGTCGAGTTCGCCGGGGCGCTGGGTGATGACACCGAGCGAGACTCCGTATTTGCGGCCTTCCTTGGCGATGCGCGAGATGGCCTGGCGGGTCGGGAAGAAGCCGAGCTCGCGGTCGGCCGGCACGTAACGGTGCGCTTCCTCGCAGACGACCAGCATGTGAATGGCGCCATTGCTCCAGAGCGCCAGTTCAAACGCCATGCGGCACAGGATCGAGGCGACGGAATTGACGACCTCCGAGGGGATACCAGCGAGCTGGAAGGTCGAGATCGGCCGGTCGTCGCCCGGAATGCGGAAGATATAGGCGATCGTCTCCATGATCGTGTCGTTGATCGTATTGTTGGAGAACATGAAGTGATAGCGCGGATCGTTGATCGCCGACATGATGCGCATCTTGAGCGCCCGCAGGAACGGTTTCTCGCCGCGGCCTTCCAGCCGGCCGATCCGTTCGTCTATCAGCGCCAGGAGGTCGGCCATGCGGTAGGGCACCGGCGTGTCGGCGGTAACCGAGCTCTTTTCGCTCGACCGACGCATCAGTGTCGTTTCATTGCCGCGGAAGGCGCGTTTCGCCTCCGGGATGAGGTCGCGCAGGATGTCGAGCTCTTCGGCCACCGCCGGACGGCCGCGAAACACCACTTCGGAAAACTCTTCGAGCCGCATCAGCCAGAAGGGCAGGTCGAGCGTATCGGTATCGATGACCACCGCGTGCTCGGGAAAGGCTGCGGCAAATTCGTTGTGCGGATCGAGAATGAGGACGCGCAGCTTCGGGTCGGTCTCGATCGCCTTGTGGAGGAGCAGGGAGACGGCGGTCGACTTGCCGACGCCGGTCGAGCCGACGATCGCGAAATGTTTCGACAGCATCGACGGGATATGGATCGTCGCGTCGATGGTTTCGTCCTGGGTCAGCTTGCCGACCACGCAGGTGTCGTTCTTGCCGGTGTCGTAGATGCGCAGCAGGTCGGCGGCGCGAATGCGGTGGGCGACGGCGCCGAGATAGGGATAACACGAGATGCCGCCGGAAAATTCGTCGCGGCCGTCAGGTCCCTTGCGCACTTCGCCGAGCAGTTCGGCCTCGATGTGGAAACTGGTGTTGCCGCCTTCGCTCCATTCCTTGCCGCCGGTCTGCATCGCATAGGCGAGCGCCACGACACGGTTTTCGCCGACGCTGATAGAGATCAGCCGGCCGACGGACCACAGTTCGGTGAGATCGGTTTCCCCGTGTTCGGCAACGGCGGAAATCGTGGCGTGCGAGCCGTTGCAGGCGACCACGCGGCCGAGCATGCGGTTGCCAGGCTTCTGGATATCGCGACGATCCTGCTCACCTGCAGACGCGGAACGGTGCAGATCGTTGTTCAACAAACTCGGGCCCCTATCATTGGGGTGGCGGATCGGGTCATGGCTCATCCGTCGGGTCGCTACCCTCCAAACACCGAGACTATATTGTGCCGGCCTTAACAACTCGTGTAAGAGATCGGGTCACCGATCGCATGGCAACGGACGAGCAAAATAAGGCTGATGGCGATTTTTGGTGCATGCCCACGTTGACGAACGACATTTATCTGGCTAACACTTCGCGCCATGAAGATCTCGATCGCTCTTATTGTGGTGGGAACGCGCATGGGCAGGACGGTGTAACCGTCCGGCGACAGCCACCCATGCGCGGAAAGACAGGCTCCTCCAGGGGGCCTTTTTTTATGCCTTCAAACCGGCTCGGAGGAGCCGCCGGTAAAAATCCAGCAGCGAATGGACCAAGACAATGACGGATACCAACAATCAGACGCCAGATAACCAGATGCCAGATAACCAGATGACCGGCGCGGAGATCGTCCTGAAGGCTCTGAAGGACAACGGCGTCGAGCATATCTTCGGATATCCGGGCGGTGCCGTCCTGCCGATCTATGACGAGATCTTCCAGCAGGACGACATCCAGCACATCCTCGTGCGCCACGAGCAGGGCGCCGGCCATGCGGCCGAAGGTTACGCCCGCTCCACCGGCAAGGTCGGCGTCATGCTGGTGACGTCCGGTCCAGGCGCCACCAATGCCGTCACCCCGCTGCAGGATGCGCTGATGGATTCGGTGCCGCTGGTCTGCCTGTCGGGTCAGGTTCCGACGACGCTGATCGGCTCGGACGCGTTCCAGGAATGCGATACCGTCGGCATCACCCGCCCGTGCACCAAGCACAACTGGCTGGTCAAGGACGTCAACGAGCTGGCCGGCATCATCCACGAGGCTTTCCGCATCGCCCAGACCGGCCGGCCAGGCCCGGTCGTCGTCGATATCCCGAAGGACATCCAGTTTGCGACCGGAACCTATACGCCGAAGCCTGAGGTCGCCCAGAACACCAGCTACCGGCCGCGGACCCAGGGCGACATCAACGCCATCCAGGCGGCCATCGAGCTGATGGCCTCGGCGCGCCGGCCGGTCCTTTATACCGGCGGCGGTGTCGTCAATTCCGGCCCGGGCGCCTCGCGGCTGCTGCGCGAGCTGGTCGAGCTCACCAATTTCCCGATCACCTCGACGCTGATGGGCCTCGGCGCCTATCCGGCGTCCGGCAAGAACTGGCTCGGCATGCTGGGCATGCACGGCTCCTACGAGGCAAACATGGCGATGCATGACTGCGATGTCATGGTCTGCATCGGCGCGCGTTTCGACGACCGCATCACCGGCCGCATCAATGCATTTTCGCCGAACTCGCGAAAGATCCATATCGATATCGATCCGTCCTCGATCAACAAAAACGTGCATGTCGATATCCCGATCCTCGGCGACGTCGGCAGCGTTCTCGAAGACATGGTTCGCCTGTGGCGTGCCCTGCCGAAGAAACCGGCCAAGGCGCAGACCGAGGAATGGTGGACCCAGGTCGACCGCTGGCGGGCGCGCAAGAGCTTTTCCTACAAGCATTCCAACGACGTCATCATGCCGCAATACGCGCTGCAGCGTCTGTTCGAGGCGACCAGGGGACACGACACCTACATCACCACGGAAGTCGGGCAGCACCAGATGTGGGCGGCGCAGTTCATCGAGTTCGAAGAGCCGAACCGCTGGATGACCTCGGGCGGCCTCGGCACGATGGGTTACGGCCTGCCGGCGGCGATCGGCGTTCAGGTGGCCCATCCGGACGCCCTCGTCATCGACGTGGCGGGTGACGCCTCGATCCAGATGTGCATCCAGGAAATGTCCTGCGCCATCCAGCATAACCTGCCAGTCAAGATCTTCATCCTGAACAACCAGTACATGGGCATGGTCCGCCAGTGGCAGCAGCTGCTGCACGGCAACCGCCTGTCGAATTCCTATACGGAAGCGATGCCGGATTTCGTGAAGCTCGCGGAAGCCTACGGCGCCGTCGGCATGTATTGCGACGATCCGAAGGAGCTCGACGGCAAGATCGAGGAGATGATCGCGGTCAAGAAGCCTGTCATTTTCGATTGCCGCGTCGCCAATCTCGCCAACTGCTTCCCGATGATCCCTTCGGGCAAGGCACATAACGAGATGCTGCTGCCGGACGAAGCCACCGACGAAGCGGTTGCCAATGCCATTGATGCCAAGGGTCGCCAGCTCGTCTGATATGAGCTGTGATCCCTTCAACAGAATTCTGAGGAAATGGACCTAAGACCATGAATGCGCATCAGCAACCGACCGGTTCCGCCTATTTCATCGCGCCCGAAACCGCCAAGGCCGAAAGCCATACGCTTTCGGTTCTCGTCGCCAACGAACCAGGCGTGCTCGCACGGGTGATCGGCCTATTTTCCGGCCGCGGCTACAATATCGAGAGCCTGACGGTTTCGGAAACGGAACACGAAGCGCACCTATCCCGCATCACGATCGTGACGCGGGGCACGCCGACGGTGCTCGAACAGATCAAGGCGCAGCTCGAGCGTATCGTGCCGGTGCACCGGGTCGTCGACCTGACGGTGCGCGCCCACGCACTCGGCCAGGAACGGCCAATCGAGCGCGAGGTGGCGCTGGTCAAGGTTGTCGGCCAGGGCGACCGCCGCGCCGAGACGCTGCGGCTTGCGGACGCTTTCCATGCCAAGGTCGTCGATGCGACGGTCGAGCATTTCATCCTGGAAATCACCGGGAAATCCTCCAAGATCGACCAGTTCGTGGCGATCATGAAGCCGCTCGGCCTGGTCGAAGTCTGCCGCACCGGGATCGCGGCGATGAATCGCGGCCCGCAGGGGATGTGACGCCCGCTTGGGCAGCAGGCGGAGGGGACGGCAATTGCAGAAGGACTGGCTCCCTCCACCCGGCACGCGCATCGGCGCCACCTTCTATGTCCGGCAGTCCCAGCCGTGGCTCAGCCATTATTTCGGCATTGACCGGCTTGAGCCGACGCTGATGCCCGGTATCGGCGGGGTGGTGTTGTGGGGCGGACGCATTCCGGCGAGGACAGCGCGTTTCATCGCCGGGATGCGCAGGTTACGTTCTTGGTTTCTGGAGGATGGTTTTCTGCGCTCCGTCGGTCTCGGCAAGGACATGACCTTGCCGATTTCCATATCGATCGACGATCTCGGCATGCCGGTGGATGCGTCGAGGCCGTCGCGGCTGGAGCGGCTGATTGCTGACGCCGCGGAGATGGACGTCGCGTGCAACGGGGCGCAGATCCGCGAGGCGATCGTCCGGCACCGGCTTTCGAAATACAACAACCTGCCGCATCGCGAACCGAAGCTCGAACCGACGAGCCGGCGGCGCGTCCTGCTGGTCGATCAGGTATTCGGCGATGTCTCCGTGCCGATGGCGGGCGGCTCGCCCGAGAGTTTTTCGCGGATGCTGGAAGATGCGGTGGCGAGCGGCGCGCAATGCGTGGTGCGCACTCATCCGGATGTGATGGCCGGGTTCCGTAAGGGATATCTGACAGAGCAGGCCGCCTGGACGCCCGGCGTGATCCTGCTGGCGGATGCGGTTTCAGTTGCCTCCGTGCTGGACGCTATCGACGAGGTGTGGACGGTATCGAGCCAGTTCGGCCTCGACGCTTTGATGCGTGGTATTCCGGTGCGCTGTTATGCGGCGCCGTTCTATGCCGGCTGGGGGTTGACGGATGACAGGCTCGGCGAGAAGTCGCGGGCGATGCTGCCGCGGCGCGCGGTGCGTCCGAAGGTCGACCAGCTCGTGGCGGCGGCGTTCAGTCTCTATCCGTCCTATCGCGATACCAAGACCTGGGAGGCGATTGATGTCTTTCGGGCGATCGACACGCTGGTCTCAGAACGCAGGACGCTCGATCTCGACTAGATCATTTCGAGCGGCTGCTTGCGCGCCGGCGGCGGGAAGGCGGCGTCGAGCGCTGTCCAGTCCTCCTCGCTCAACTCCAGTTCCACTGCTTCGGCGTTTTCCGCAACCCGGTCCGGATTGGCGGATTTCGGGATGGCGATGACGCCGTCGCGTTCCAGGAGGAAGGCAAGCGCCACCTGCGCCGGCGTCGCCTGATAGGCCTTGGCGATGCGGATCAGTTCGCTGCTCTTCGCAAGCCGGCCCTGTTCGATCGGCGAATAGGCCATGACTGGGATGCCGCGTTCCTGGCACCAGGGCAGAAGATCGTATTCGATGCCGCGGCGGGAGAGGTTGTAGAGCACCTGGTTGGCGGCGCAGTTTCCGCCATCCGGCACGTCTATCAGTTCCAGCATGTCGTCGAGGTCGAAATTCGAGACGCCCCAGGCGCCGATCTTGCCGGCGCGGCGCAGTTCCTCGAATCCGGCGACGGTTTCCGCCAGCGGATGTTCGCCGCGCCAGTGCAGGAGATAGAGATCGAGGCGGTCGGTCTTCAGCCGGGAGAGGCTGCGCTCGCAGGCTTCGATAACGCCCTTGCGGCTGGCATTCCAGGGATAGACCTTGCTGACCAGAAACACCTCGTCGCGGCGGTCGGCGATCGCTTGCGCCGTGATCTTTTCGGCGCCGCCGTCGCCATACATTTCCGCCGTGTCGATCAGCGTCAAGCCGAGGTCGAGGCCGCGCTTCAGGCTCTCGATTTCCACACCGGCCTTGCGGGTGTCCTCGCCCATCATCCAGGTGCCGAGGCCAAGCGCCGGGACCGAAATGCCGGAGGGCAGGGTGACTTTCGGGATATCGGACATGGCGGGCCTCGATCTGTCGCTTCTGGAGAAGTCCATCCTACTCACATATGGCTTTGATTAAAGCTGCCAAGTTCCGCTTGAAGATCATGTCTAACGACCTTATCACCGGAACAACAGGCCGTCCGCGAAACGAGATGGTCGAGGCAACCGGGGCGGATTGGCGCTAGGAGAAAATATGTCGCTGGAAACCTTTCTGGCCCTCGTCCTGTTCGCCTTTACCACCTCGATCACGCCGGGGCCGAACAATATGATGCTGTTCGCATCGGGCGTGAATTTCGGCTTCCTGCGGACCGTTCCGCATATGCTCGGCATCGGTACCGGCTTCCTGTCACTCTTGATCGCCGTCGGACTGGGGCTCGGCGCGCTGCTGCATTCGGTGCCGGTCGTCTACACGGCGTTGAAATTTGCCGGCGGCGCCTATCTGCTGTGGGTCGCCTGGAAGATCGGCACATCGCGCAGCCTGTCGGACGGCAAGGCCGGTGCGCAGCCGATGACATTCATCGGCGCGGCGGCCTTCCAATGGGTCAATCCGAAGGCCTGGGTGATGGCGGTCACCGCCATGGCGACCTATACCAACCCGGACTACTACCTGCCGACCGTGATGCTCGTCGGGCTCGCCTTCGCCGCCGTCAACGTGCCGAGCGTTTCGACCTGGGCCGGCTTCGGTTCGGCGCTGCGCGAATGGCTGTCGGTGCCGGCGCGGTTGAAATGGTTCAACATCACCATGGCGCTCTTGCTTGTCGCGAGCCTGTGGCCAATGTTGCGCTGATGGACGATATCGGCGATTTCCTGTCTTCCCTGGCGACCGGTGTCGGCTTCGTGGTGGCGACCGTGGCTTTGGTGCTTGCGAGCTATTTCCTGGCCCGCAAGCTGCTGCATCCGGGCGTCGAGGGCGACCGCACATGGGATGTTGCGAGCAATGTGGCGGTGCGGGTTGCAACCCTGCACGGCCTGATCCTCGGCCTCGTCTATGCGCAGGAACTCGACGACTACAAAGGCGTGCGTGCGACGCTGACCGACGAGGCGATAGCGATTTCCGACGTCTACAACGACGCACGGCGTTATGGCGGGCCGATCACCCTGCCGGTGCAGGAGCAGCTTGCGACCTATCTGAAGGTGGTCGTCGACGAGGAATGGGATAGCCTTGCCCAGCATCAAGGTCTTTCGCCGAAAGCCTGGCAGATCTGGGAAAGCGTCTACAACCAGCTTCTCGGACTGATGCCGGCGACCGATCGCGAACATTATCTCGGCAACCGGATGCGTGATCGCATTACCGCCGTCGCGCGGTATCGCCAGCTTCGCGAGGCGGCCTCGACCAGCCGCTTCTCGGGGCTGTTCTGGGGACCGGCGCTGATCGGCCTCGTGCTGGTGTCGGCGACCTTCTACATCTACCGGCCGAAGCGGACGCATCTTGCGCTGTTTTCGCTGTTCGGCGCCTATTCCGGCGTCATTCTTTTCTTTATCTTTGCCTTCGCAAACCCTTATGCGAACCCCGGCAAGCTGGAGCCGCGGCCGTTCCAGCACCTGCTGGAAGGCGATATCGGCAGAAGCCTTACCAGCCGTTGAGGATGCACAGACATGCACGACGATCATCATCACCACGATCACGACCATGATCATCACCACCACGACAATCGCTACAGCGACATGCAGGCGCGGGTGAAAGCGCTGGAAACGGTGCTGGCGGAAAAGGGATTGATCGATCCGAAAGCGATCGATGCGATCGTCGAGACATATGAGACGAAGATCGGCCCGCGCAATGGCGCCCGGGTGGTCGCCAGGGCCTGGAGCGATGCCGGCTTTGCCGAATGGCTGAAGACGGATGCGACGGCAGCGATCGCGAGCCTCGGTTACACGGGCCGGCAGGGCGAGCATATGCGGGCGGTGTTCAATACGCCCGACACCCATAATCTCGTCGTCTGCACGCTCTGCTCCTGTTACCCCTGGGCGGTGCTCGGCCTGCCGCCGGTCTGGTACAAGGCGCCGGCCTATCGCTCTCGCGCTGTCATCGATCCGCGCGGCGTGCTGTCGGAATTCGGGCTGACCCCGCCGGAGACCAAAAAGATCCGTGTCTGGGATTCGACCGCGGAACTGCGCTATCTGGTGATCCCCGAACGGCCGGAGGGCACGGACGGCTTGGGCGAGGAAGCGCTTGCCGACCTCGTCAGCCGTGATGCGATGATCGGCACGGCAGTCGCCGGAGTTAAACCATGAACGGGCCGCACGATCTCGGCGGGCAGATGGGTTTCGGGCCGGTGGCGCCGGAAAAGGATGAGCCCTATTTCCATGCGGAATGGGAAAAGCGGGCGCTGGGGCTGACACTGTCGAGCGGTGCCTTTGGCGCATGGACGATCGACGAAAGCCGGCATGCGCGAGAGAATATCCCCCCGGCGGAGTATCTGGGCGCCAGCTATTACGAGATCTGGACACGGGCGCTGGAAGTGCTGCTGGAACGCCATGGTTTCGCGACCAAGGCGGAAGTCGATGCGGGCCACAAGCAGATGGAACCGGCCACACCGAAGCGCATCCTGAAGGCGGACATGGTGGCAGGCGTGCTTGCCAAAGGCGGCCCCTGCGACCGACCGGTCGAGAGCGAACCGCGGTTCCAACCGGGCGACCGGGTGCGGACGCGCAACTTCAACCCGGAGACCCATACGCGGCTGCCGCGTTATGCCCGCGCCAAGACCGGTGTCGTCGAGGCCGTGCAAGGCTCCTTTGTGTTTCCGGACGACAATGCGCACGGCAAGGGCGAGAACCCGCAATGGGTCTATACCGTCGTGTTCGACGGGCGTGAGATCTGGGGCGAGGGTGCGGATCCGACGTTGACCGTCTCGATCGATGCCTGGGAGATCTATCTTGAGCGCGTGTGAGCCCCCCTCGGCATTGGTGCAGTCACCGGGATTGCCGAAGTCACCGGAGGGTGATCCGGTATTTCCGGAGCCCTGGGCGGCGGAAGCCTTCGCGATGACCGTGCATCTGCACGAGCGCGGACTGTTCACCTGGAGCGAATGGGCCGAGGCGCTTTCGGGCGAGGTACACAAGCCCGGCCGGGCCGAGGATGGCAGCGACTATTTCGATTGCTGGGTCGCGGCACTCTCCAGCCTGCTCGTCGGCAAAGGCGTGGCGGACAGCGAGACGATCCTCAAGCTGCAGCAGAGCTGGCAGCGGGCCGCCGAGGCGACGCCGCATGGCAAGCCCATCGAGTTGGCCAACGATCCGCTGAGCTAGAGATCTAGCTCGGAAACTGCCGGTAGCACTCTTCGGCGATCCGGCGCAGCATGTCGCGGGAGATTTCGCCGGTGACCGCATAGCCGAGTTCGCCGTCGATCCAGTAGAAGGTCTCGACAGTGTTGACAGAGGCGAAGCGGAAGCTTGTCGTGCGGTTCTCCTTGTTGCGGCCGACGAGCACCGTCAGGCGCTGGCCCGTCTGGTCCTCGTACATGAACATGGCGCCCGGCTTGCCGCCGACCGGCAGGAGGCGGCCGCCGACCAGCTTGAAGCCTTGTCCTTGCAGGTTGGGTACCTTGAGATTGGCGATCGACAAGCGCTTGCCGAGCCAGGTGGCGAGATGCGTCTCCTCGTTGGCGAACACTTCCACCGGATGGCGCACTTCGCTCGCGTAGACCAGGAAGGCAGTACGGGCTTCGCGCGGCAGAATTTCCGCATAGGCGAGCTGGATATCCGGACGCTGGAACAGAAGCGGGCCGTAGTGGCCGCCGAGCGCGCCGGCTGCGAAGATCAGCACCGCGGCTGCAGCGAACGCGTAGCGGCGCGACGACCGGGTGCTGTCGCGTGCAACGCCGCCGGACAGGAGCCGGATGTCGGAGGGCTTCGATCTTTCGTGGCCGGCGAAGGCGGCGCGCAGCGCGTCGTTCTGCTCCTGCCAGTCGGCCACCATCTGCGCGGCTTCCGGGTTCTCGGCCAGAAAATCTTGCACGCGGGCGCGATCGGCCTCGTCGAGGAAGCCATCGGCATAGGCGTGCAGTTCCGCTTCGGATACGGATCTGGCTTCGGTCATCGTGGTCTCCGCAATTGTATGACGTTTTCCTCCCGCATTTTCTCCCGCAAGGCCTGGCGCGCCCGCGACAGGCGCGACATCACCGTGCCGACCGGAATGTCCAGCATGTCGGCGACTTCCTGATAGGCGTAACCTTCGACGACCACCAGCATCAGCACCGCGCGCGCCTCCTTCGGCAGCGTCTCCAGCGCCTGGACGAGGCGGTTCTTTTCCAGGGGATCGTCGGCGCTCGTGCTTGCAGCCACGGTCTCGGCCTCCTCGATGCCGACGGAGGGACGCCGCGCGACCGACCGGCGCGCGTTCAGATGAAGATTGGTCATGATCCTGTAAGTCCAGGACTTGAAATTCGAACCGCGCCATTGGGCACGGCTCAGCAGCGCCTTTTCGACGCAATCCTGCAGCAGGTCCTCGCTCTCCGTGTCCGAGCGCGTCAGGCTGCGCGAATAGCGCCTGAGGGTGGGCAGGAGCGCGAGGATCTGTGCCTCGAAGGAAAGCGGCGCGGGGGCCTGTGCCTCACGCGCCGTTCCGGACGTGGGTTGATCAGGGCTTTGCGACATCCCACACGCCGTTCACGCCGTCACCGGTGGTGTCGCCTTCCTTGGTGTCCTTGACCCAGTAATAGAGCGGCATGCCATCCTTCGCCCACTGCTTGGCCCCGTCCTTGCGGGTCACGATGGAGTATGCACCATCGGCCTTCGCATCGGAAGCGGCCATGACCGGCGGCCAGTTCGTGGCGCACTTGTCGTAGCAGTTGGACGTGCCAGGCTTGTCGTTCTTGAAGGTGTAGAGCGTCATGCCCTTTTCACCGACAAGGACGTCGCCCTTGGTGGAGGTCTTGACGGTCTTGAACGGGCCGGCGGCAAAAGCGACCGAGGTCAGCGCTGCGAGCGCGAAAGGCACGAGAATGAAGGTCTTCATGGATCGTCTCCCTGGGTTGATGGCGGCCTGCATCGGGTCACCAACAGTCAAGACACCGGCAGGGCCGGATTTATTCCCTCGCTCCGCAAAGATTTTTCAAAATGATGATATTTATCTCTTCAGTGAAGTGTTTTGCCTCATGGGAAACTATTCTGGCGTCAGAACAACGGGATATCCGGCTTGGTCAACATCAGCCAAAAAATCGCGATGACGGCGAAGAAGGCCGGAAAACCGCAGGCGAACCAGATCCGGTAGAGCCGGAACCATTCGGGCGGCAGCGGCATGGAGTTGTCATGGGCGGTGCGGGCAATATCGCGCAGCCGTATCTGGATCCACACGACCGGCAGCCAGAACAGTCCTGTCACCACGTAGAGAACGAGCGACAGGGCAATCCAGCCATCCGTCAGCGACCAGCCGATGCTTCTCGCCAGCAGGTAGCCGGTGATCGGCTGCAGGAAAACGGCGGTGGCGGTGAAGACGGTATCGGCAAGAACGACCGTGCTGGCGGTATGGGCGATCAGTTTCGGATCTTCCGTCCGCCGGGCGACGACCATGAAAAAGGCGATGCCGGCGCCGGTTCCCAGCAGCACGGTGGCGCCGATGACATGGATGAGCCGCAGCAGGCTTTCGGCATCCATCAGCGTTCGTCCAGAATGGCGAGGGAAGCGAGGTTGAGGGCGATCGACGGCAGAACCTTCACGAAGACCCCAAGCGGATCGAGCCAGAGCTGTGGTTCCAGGAGCGTGCCGCCGGCCAGATAGGCGAGACTGGTGACGATCATCCCGAGCATCGCCCTGCGGGCATGGGGACGGATGAGGACGGCGGATCCGAGCAGGATATCGAGGAGGCAGGTCGCGACCGTCATCGCCAAGGCGAAGGAGACCGGCATGGCAGGTGGGAAATGGGCGGCCGCGGCCCCCACATCGAGCAATGGGATCAGGCCGGACAGCAGCCAGAACAGCGACAGCGTGAGGATGACCACGGGTTTCAGGAGATAGAGCCGCGCGAACCAGAGGTCCTGGACGCCGCTCGGATGGGCGGCGAGCGTCTGCGTTGCGTCTGCGAGGACGAGGCCGGGCGGTTTCGGCCTTGTGCTCCTGACGCCTTCCGACATCACCGTCATCGCGGTCGAGCGAAGCGGCGAGTGCCAGCCGAGCCGGCCGGCGAGATCGGCGGCCCAGGCAACGGGCTTGGCGAATGGCGCCGGCAGAGCGACGGTGCGGGCGGTGGGCAAGCCGAGCCAGGCGCGATGCTGCTGCACGAGGTCCGACAGCGTCAGGGGCGGTTCGGCGGCGAGATCGAGATCGCTACCGGCGGGGATAGTGCCATCGACCGTAAGGGAAACGGCGGTCGCGACGTCGTCGAGCGAGACTGTTTCGACCGGGCTTTCGGCGTGGATGAGCGGCAGCAGGCCGGGAAAGCTTGCGAGTGACCGCAGAAGCGCCGTGCCGCCATGGGCATTGAGGCCGATAACCAGCGCCGGCCGCAGGATGACAAAGGGCAGGCCGCTTGCCGCTAGCGCCTCGTCGGCACGGCGTTTGGTGGCGAGGAAGGGCAGGTCGGCCGCTGCGCCATCGGTGCGGGCGGAGATCTGCACGATGCGCCTGCCGCCCAGCGCCTGTGCCGCCTGGTAGAGCGCCAGCATGGCCTTTTCCTGGGTGGCTGCAAGATCATCGGAAAGACCGTCCTGAAGGGCGCCGGCGCAATTGACGACGACATCCTGATCCTCAATCAGAGCACGCCAGGCGGTGGCGGAGAGTTGCGAGAGATCGGCTTTGACCCATCTGGCCGACGGCCATTTCAAGCGGGCTCTGTCCGGATTTCGCCCGAGGCCGGTTATCTGATGGCCGTCGGCAGCGAGCCTTTGCAGGATCGCCGAGCCGATAAAGCCGTTTGCGCCGAGAATCAGGATTTTCATACAGCGATCATAGGGAGCGATGATGAAAACTGAACAGCGGCAATTCCCGCCGGGCGGATATGCGAGCGGGAAGGTCTCGGCGGTCCTTAGGAAGAGGGAGAGCAGCCTTCATCCCGGCCTTTGATTCATCTTTCGTTCTTTTTCGGTTGCGCTTGGCCGCAGAATCCTGCCAAGTCCCGCCATGCAATTTGCACCGCAACAGGACGAGGCCCTCAAGGCCGTTTCACAATGGCTGAAAGAGGGCCGCAGCCAGGTCTTCCGGCTGTTCGGCTATGCGGGCACCGGCAAGACGACGCTTGCCAAACATTTCGCCGAAAATGTCGATGGCGACGTGCTGTTTGCTGCCTTCACCGGCAAGGCGGCGCAGGTGCTTCGCTCGCGCGGGGCGCGCAATGCAAAAACCATTCATTCGCTGATCTACCGGCCGCGCGGCGAGGAGGCGGTCGAGGACGATGCCGGCAAGACGTCGATCGCGCCGATGTTCTCGATCAACCGCCAGAGCCCGGTCGCCAAGGCAGCGTTGATCATCATCGACGAATGTTCGATGGTGGACGAGGCGCTCGGCAAGGACCTGATGAGTTTCGGCACGCCGATCCTGGTGCTCGGCGATCCCGGCCAGCTGCCGCCGGTGACCGGCGGCGGGTTCTTCACCGAACAGGAGCCGGATTACCTGCTGACGGATATCCACCGCCAGGCCCGCGACAACCCGATCATCCAGCTCGCCATGAACGTGCGCGAGGGCAAGGAGATCATGTATGGCGACTACGGTACCGCCAAGGTGATTTCCCGCAACGAGGTGACCCAGCCGCTGGTGATGGAGGCGGACCAGGTTCTGGTCGGCACCAACAAGACCCGCAAGCGCTACAATCAGCGGCTCCGGGAGCTGAAAGGTTTTACCGCCGACTATCCGCAATCCGGCGACAAGCTGGTCTGCCTGCGCAACGACCCGGCCAAGGGCCTGCTCAACGGTTCGCTCTGGCAGGTGATGAGTTCGTCGCGCGAGACGGTGAAGCCCGGCATCAACCTGATGATCCGGCCGGAAGACGACGACATGGATCGCGGCGCGGCCAAGATCAAGCTTCTGAAACAGGCGTTCGAAGAGCAGGAAGGCGAAATCCCCTGGTCGACCCGCAAGCGCTATGACGAATTCGATTACGGCTATGCGCTAACCGTGCACAAAGCGCAGGGTTCGCAGTGGAACAATGTCGTGCTGTTCGATGAAAGCTGGGCGTTTCGCGACAGCCGGGAGCGCTGGCTTTATACCGCGATCACCCGTGCGGCCGAGACGCTGACCATCGTTCGATAGGAGTTTAGCGTCCGCTGAAAGCTCGTCGGCCGATCAATTCGGCACGAAACCGAGCAGCATTGCCTTGGCGACCGCCTGAAAGCGGTTGGTGGCCTGGAATTTCTGAATGATGCCATCCTCCATCCGGCGCAGCTCCTCGAAATCGAGATTGAGGGCGCGGGCAAGCCTTGGCGCCGAATAACCCTCGGCCATCAGTCCCAGGCACTGTTTCTCGATGTCGCTCAGCACCAGCGACATGGGTTTCGGGCTAACGAGCGCCGGGCCTTCATCCTCGGCGACCAGCAGGCTTTCGATCTGCTGCATCTGCCGGCGGATGTTGGAAATGTCGGCTGTGAGCTCGCGCTTGCGCCGCGCCAGCATGTTGTGGAACATCTCGTTGGCTTCCGTCTCCGACGTTGCGCCGGAAAGCTCTTCCATCAGTTCCTGGATGACAGCAACCGGAATGCCGATTTCGCGGCAGGCATTGATGACCGCCATGCGATGGATCTGCACCCGATCGTAGACCCGCATGCTGCCGGAGCGGCGGGCGGTGATCAGGCCCTTTTCCTCGTAGAAGTGAAGCGTGCGATGGGTGACGCCGAAGAGATCTGCCATCTCGGCGATCGCCACCGGCTGGCCGGGCATTTCAAAGGGGAGGGAAACCTGGGGAAGAGGAGGGCAATAATGGGCCGCTCCTGCCAGGGGCGAATTTTCGGTCATTGCCGGTATGGCGTCGCTTCGCATCGAGTCCCCTTGCGCCTACGTCTGGCGTCGTGGTCAGATATGCATCTTTAGATTGTAATTTCTCTGTCAAATCTAAAGATGGAGCCTCGGTACTGAAAATGCGGACCCGATTGAATTGGATGGCAGAATTCGCTGTTCAAACCGTATTCCGCCGCCTTTTGGCCTGCCCGGCGAACTCTGTTACATATAGATTAGCTAAAACTTTAGGAAATGGTAGCCCCGGTTGCCTCGTGAATTCTCGTCCATCAAAACTCTTTATAGGTGCATTTTCCTAAACCTGGTGGCCTTGTGAAGGCGCATGGCCTAAAAGCAGGTCGACTTTTCAAAGACTGGGTATTGCCATGCCGACCAAGCTTTCCGTGAACATCAATGCCATCGCCATGTTGCGCAACCGCCGCGATCTTCCCTGGCCGAGCGTCGAAGGGCTTGGGCGCATCGCGCTTCAGGCAGGAGCGGCCGGCCTCACGGTGCATCCGCGCCCCGACCAGCGCCATATCCGCTTTACCGACCTGCCGGTGATCAGGGCCTTGATCGACGACGAATTCCCGGATGCCGAGTTCAACATCGAAGGCTATCCGAGCGAGGATTTCCTGGCGTTGTGCGAGGCGACCCAGCCGGAGCAGGTGACGTTGGTCCCGGACGATCCCGCTCAGGCGACCTCCGACCATGGTTTCGATTTCCGGGCCACCGGCGAAATGCTGAAGCCGATCGTGGCGCGCCTCAAGAAGGGCGGTATGCGCGTGTCGCTGTTTGCCGATGGTGATGGCGATGTCGAGACGGTGAAGCTTGCCAAGGCGACGGGTGCCGACCGTATCGAACTCTATACCGGGCCCTATGGCGGCTGTTTCGACAATCCGGAGCGCGCCGCCGAGATCCTCGAAAAACTGGGGCAGACGGCTGATGCGGCACTCGCCGAAGGACTCGGCGTCAATGGCGGCCACGACTTGACGGTCGCCAACCTGCCGGCACTGGTGAAGCGCATTCCGAAGATGGCAGAAGTCTCGATCGGCCATGGCCTGACGGCGGATGCGCTGGAATACGGCATGGCGGAGACGGTACGCCGCTTCCGCCGGGCCTGCGGCCAGACGGTCTAGCCCGAGGAAAGCTTTGCTTCGCAGAGCGCGAGCTCCCAGGTCTGGCCGACGCATTCCGGTCCGAACAGGTTGTGCCTTTCCTCCGCGACGAGCTTGAAGCCGGCCGTCTCATAGATGCGGATCGCCGCGCTCAGGCAATCATTGGTCCAGAGCGACAGCTTTTTGTAGCCGGCGAGCGTCGAGAATTTGATGCATTGTTCGACCAGCGTCCGGCCAAGGCCTAGACCTCGGGCTGCCGGATCGAGGTAGAGGAGGCGCAGCTTGGCGGTATCGCCGCCGCCATCCGCCACGACCACCGAGCCGACCCGCTTTCCCCCACGCTCGGCGATCCAGCAGCGCTCTCGCTCGGGGTTGAAGTTGGCGATGAACTTGCCGGCAACTTCCGCGACGAGGCCCTCGAACTTGTCGTTCCAGCCGTATTCGCGCGTGTAGGCGACCGCCTGGGCTTCGATCAGCCAGCCCATGTCGCCGGTCCGGTGCGGGCGGATGACGACCGGCGGGGCGGGCGGGGCCGATTGCGGGTCGAGAATGGTGCGGATCGCCTGCATCGAACCGATCAGCCTTTCGTGGCCGAGCGCATCGACTTCCCTGAGATCGCTGGCGATCTGTTGGCGGGAGCGTTCGCCGAGCGTTTCGTATTCTGCATGTCCTTTCCCGGTGACAACGAGGATCTGGCTGCGTTTGTCGTCGGGATCCGGCTCGCTGTCGATGAAGCCCGCCTCGCGGAATTTCTTGAGGAGCCGGCTGAGATAGGCGGGGTCGAGGCCGAGATCGCGGTTGAGCTCGGTCGCCGAAACCCGTTTGCGGGCGCCCATCTCATAGAGGATGCGCGCCTCGGTCAGCGTGTAGTCGGTGTCGAGATAGCCCTTGGCGAGAATGCCGAGCTTGTTGGTGTAGAAACGGTTGAAGGCGCGGACAGCGTCGAGAACGGCAGGATCGGTCATCGGCAGAATCTCCTTTACGGAGACTCCGTCATATATTTATTGGACTGAGTCAAATAAATTTATGCTGCAACCTGCTTTGCTGCCGACTGGCCGAGGGCGAAATCGACTGCTGCCGTGGCGTGGATGGTGGTGGAATCGATGCCGGGCAGGGGCAAGCCGGCCGGATCGAGCAGAAGGCAGATTTCCGTGCAGCCGAGAATGATGCTGTCTGCGCCTTCAGCCTTCGCCTTTTCGATCATGGCGATGGCGCGCAGGCGGGAGGCATCGTTTACCGTGCCGGCGCAGAGTTCGTTGAAGATGATGTTGTGGATGTCGGTGCGGTCGTCGGCATCCGGCGTCATGACGTCGATGCCCAGCGCCTTCATGTGATCGGTATAGAAGCCATGCTCCATCGTATAGCGGGTGGCGAGCAGGAGAGGGCGCTTCAGGCCTTGCGTTTTCAACGCCTTGGCGGTCTCGTCGATGATATGGATGAGGGGAATGTCGATCGCGGCCTGCACCTGCGGCGCCACGAGATGCATGGTGTTGGTGCAGATCAGCACGCATTCCGCGCCGGCTGCCTTCAGTCCGCGAGCGCTGTTCGAGAGGTGCTCGGCCGCCAGATCCCAGCGGCCGGCCTTCTGCATGTCGACGACTTCGGCGAAATTGACCGAATGGAGCAGGAGATCGGCGGAGACAAGGCCGCCAAGGCGGTCGCGCACCATCTCGTTGATCAGCCGATAGTAGACCGAAGTGCTTTCGAAACTCATCCCACCAATCAAGCCAATACTGCGCATTTTTTCTCCAAACGAGATGGAATTTAGTAACTCCATCTCATTATCGTGAAATTTGGAGATTTGCAATCCACAAGATTCTTAGGCGGCGAGCGCTGCCTTCTGCGTCTCGAAATAGGCCGCGAGCGTCTGCGGCTTCTGGCCGGTCAGCGTCTCGTAGTCGCTCGTCAACTGTTCGAAATTGCCGGCGCGGATATTGGCATCCGCCGAGACCAGCATGGTAACGACGAAGGCGGGCAGTCCGGCGCCGGTGAGGCCATGGGTGAGCTGTTCGTCGGTGACGTCAACGACCTCAAGCGGCTTGTTGGTCGCGGCGGAGGCGCGGGTAGCGATTTCTGCGGCCGTCAGGGATTCCGGGCCGGTGAGGGTGAAGGTGCGGCTTCCGGCCGGCGGATTGGCAAGGGCTGCGGCTGCGGCACGAGCGCAGTCGTCGCGGCTGATCGTGGTGATCCTGCCCGTACCCACGGACGTGTACCATTTGCCGACCTGAAGATTGTGCGGCATGCCCATCAGATAATTGTCGTGGTACCAGGAATTGCGCAGGATCGTGTAGGGGACGCCGCTCGCCTTGATCGCCTCTTCGGTGCCGAGGTGGTCCGGCGCGAAGGTGACAAGTGAATTGTCCGGGTTCGGCATGGACGTATAGACGACGTGCTTGACGCCGGCCTTTGCCGCGGCCGAAACGGCGTTCCTATGCTGCGTGATACGCTTGCCGGGTGTGGCCAGTTCGTCGGTGGAAATGATCAGCACGCGGTCGACTCCCGTAAAGGCTTTTACGAGTCCGGCTTCGTCGTCGAAATCGGCCTTGCGGGTTTCGAAACCGCTGGCGGTGAGGTCGGCGAGTTTGTTCGGATCGCGGCTGGCCGCGATGATATCGGCCGGTGCGACCTTGGATGTCTCCACCAGGTGATGCAGGACTGCGCGGCCCAGATGGCCGGCGGCGCCGGTGACGAGAAGTTTGGTCATGAGGTCTTCTTTCCTTGCAATGGCCGGCTTGTCGGCGCGGCGATTATTGTTGGTCTCAAAAAGAGACTAGCGCTAGAATAGGAATTGACTTCGATCTGTAAAGGAGGCAGTTTCGAGGGAGATCGTTACTTCAAGGGAACCACCGTCATGGTCCTGAATGCCAATCGCAAGCCGATGCTGGACGGCCAGGAATGCGAGACCTCCGGCTGGGACATGGGCAATTGCCCGGTCCGGGACGTCCTCGACCGGATCGCCGGCAAATGGTCGACGCTGCTTCTCGAGGCCTTGGCGCGCCAGCCCTATCGCTTCGGCGAGCTTCGCCGGCTGGTGCCGGATATCTCCCAGCGGATGCTGACCCAGACTTTGCGCGACCTGCAGCGCGACGGTTATATCGAACGCGAGGTGTTTCCGACCAAGCCGCCGAGCGTCGAATACCGGATGACGGAGCTCGGTCGCTCGCTCTTCGAGCCGCTTTCCAAGGTGCTGCAATGGGCGGAAGCCAATCATCCGTCGGTCAAGGCCGCCCGGGTGAAATACGACGAGAGCGAACTGGCCTGAACGTGCCCGGACGCCAAGCCTGAAGGAGACGGCTATGGAGCAAGGCCTTTCGGGCATATTGATCGCCGGAAGCTCGCATGTCGGCAAGACCACGCTGGCGAAACGTCTGATGGAAGCACTCGGCTTGAACATGATATCGACCGACGGCCTCGCGCGGCATCCGGGCCGGCCGTGGCCAAATGTCCGGCCGCCGGTGGCCGAGTATTATTCGCGCCTCTCGCCGGAGACGATCTACTGGTTTCTGAAGGTGCATCACGAAAACATGTGGCCGGGCCTCAAGCGGATGATCGAAGACGAGATCCGGGCTCAAAGGCCGTTCGTGCTGGAAGGATCGGCGCTACGGCCGGAATTCATCGCGCCTGTCATTTCCAACACCGTCGTCGGGCTTTGCCTCCATGCCGATGCAGATGTCCTGGCGGAGAGAATGCGGGCTGAGGCGGGATATCTACAGGCCGGGGAGGCCGAACGCGGCGTGATCGACAAGTTTATCGAGCGTTCGCTCCGCGACAACTCGGAAATGCACAAGGCGGCCCAGGAACACGGCCTTAGAATTGTCGATGCCGCCGATCCGCTTGCCGTGGCCGATCTTGTCGACGAACTGGTGCAGCGTGCTTCGTCTGTGGGTTCGGCCACCTCCGTCACGTTGCGGGGCTGACGGCTGGTAACCCGCGTGGTGTCGGGGCGGCCCGTGAGCCGCCCTTCCGTTCTTCCGATCAGGCCGCCAGCGAGGCGATGTCGATGACGAAGCGGTAGCGCACGTCGCTCTTGATGACGCGTTCGTAGGCTTCGTTGATATCCTGAATGTTGATCTTCTCGATTTCGGACGTGATGCCGTGCTCGCCGCAGAAATCCAGCATTTCCTGGGTTTCCTTGATCGAGCCGATCATCGAGCCCGAAAGGCTCTTGCGGCCGCCGATGACCGAGAAGGCATGCACCGGGACCGCATGTTCCGGGACACCGACCAGCACCATCGAGCCGTCGAACTTCAGGAGGCCGAGATACGCGTTCCAGTCGATCGTCGTGCCGACCGTGCAGATGATCAGGTCGAACGTGCCGGCGAGCTTGGTGAAGGTCTCGGCGTCGCTGGTGGCATAATAATCCTTGGCGCCGAGCCTCAGGCCGTCTTCTTTTTTCGACAGCGTCTGGCTGAGCACGGTGATATCGGCGCCCATGGCCGCACCGAGCTTGACGCCCATATGGCCGAGCCCGCCCATGCCGACGATCGCGACCTTCTTGCCGGGGCCGGCCTTCCAGTGGCGCAGCGGCGAGTAGAGCGTGATACCGGCGCAGAGCAGCGGGGCGCCGGCGTCGAGCGGAATATTGTCCGGGAAGGACAGGACGTAACCTTCCTTGACGACGATCTGATCCGAATAACCGCCATAGGTCGGCGTCGTACCGTCTGCCTCGACGTCGTTATAGGTCTGGATGAGGCCCGGCAGGAAATGTTCGTAATCGAGATCGCGGGTGGCGCAGCCGACGCAGGAATTCACGAAGCAGCCGACGCCGACGCGGTCGCCGACCTTGAACTTGGTGACGCCAGAGCCGACGGCCGAAACGACGCCGGCCACTTCATGGCCGGGCACCATCGGGAAGCGCGAATTGCCCCATTCGTTGCGGGCCTGGTGGATGTCCGAGTGGCAGACGCCGCAATACTGCACGGCGATGACGACGTCGTCGTCATTCGGTTCGCGGCGCTCGAAGGTAAACGGCGTCAACGGTTTCGACGCGTCGGTAGCGGCATAGCCTTTTGCAATAGCCATGGGAGCTCCATTCATCTGTTGGGTTGGGAGGGAATTGGACGGGCGGACTATGCTCCCGGGCCTTACAACAGCGTTAGAGCGATCCTGCGAGCTTTTTGCACGATCCTGCAAAAGTGATGGCCCGCCTGTTGGTTTCAGGGGCAAGTCGGCATAGGAAAAGCACTCACTTGCTCACCCCGGAGGCTCCATGACATTGCCCTTCAATCCCTATCGCGAGGCGGCTTCGATTGCCGCTCGCCACGTTCAGAAGGATGGGGAAGTGTTCACGGTCATCGGAAATCTCGTGCTCAGCCGGCGGTCGATCCCGACCGCGCCGCTCTACATGGATTATCGGCCCTGTATCGGCCTGGTTCTGCAGGGCACCAAGAGCGTCAAGCTCGGCGACGAGGTGATCGACTACGGCGTCGGCGATTATCTTCTCACCTCGATCGAACTGCCGGTGACATCGCGCGTTACGGTCGCAAGCCCTGACGTGCCACATCTGTGCTTCGTTCTCGCCATCGATCCGGACCGGCTTTCCGCCCTCCTGGAACGGGTCGACGTTCCGCGGCCGGGTTCCGATACCGATGCCATGCGCGGCATCGTTTCCAATGTCGCGCCGCCAGAACTGCTCGATGCCGCGACAAGGCTGCTTCGCCTCCTGGATCGGCCGGCGGATATTGCCGCCATGGCGCCGCTGATCGAGCAGGAGATTCTTTACCGCGTCCTCTCCGGGCCGGATGGCGCGCGGCTCCTGCATATCGCCACATCCGAAAGCCGCAGCAACCGGATCGCCCGCGCCGTCGCCTGGCTGCGCGCCAATTTCCACCGCACGCTGCGGATCGAAGACCTGGCCGACCATGTGGGCATGAGCCCGTCTTCGCTGCACCACCATTTCAAGTCGGTGACGGCGATGACGCCGGTGCAGTTCCAGAAGAAGCTGCGCCTGCACGAGGCGCGGCGGCTGATGCTGCTGGAAGGACTCGATGTCGGCAGCGCCGGCCACCGGGTCGGCTATCAGAGCCCGTCGCAGTTCAGCCGCGAATACAGCCGGCTCTACGGCGTGTCACCGCTGCGTGACGTGGATGCGATCCTTGCCGCTGCGGAATAAGCAGACCTGACGATCAGCCGGGGAATTTCAGCGCCTTGTCGTTGCGGCACTGGGCGAGCTTGAGCTGCTTGAACGAATAGATCCTGGTGATCTGCCCGTCGTCGTCCGTATCGACCTTCATGCAGGCGCAGGCGTAACCGTAGCTGCCGTTCGTGCGGACATAATCACGTTCGGAAATATCGGTGATGAGATCCATGCCTTCCGGTCCGTCCTCGCTTCCCTGGGTGCGGATCGTCCAGGTATCCTCGGCATCATCCAGCCACCAGTTGCCAGGGGTGGGGTTCTGGATCCAGCCGCAGCGGTTTTCGGCCGCCTGTGCCAGAGCCGGAAGGAGGAGGAGAGCGAAGGCGGCAAGAGCGCCGGATATTCGGGTCATGATTGTTTCCCTCGACGAGACGGCAGCTACCATATCCGCTTTCACTGAAGGAAAAGTTGCCGTAAAAATAGACTTGACGCCCATATCCGATGCTTTATACGAGCAGAACCGTACCGTACGGTACGATAGAGGATTTGATCGTGAGAGCCGACGCCACCGACATGCCCGAATTTTCGCCGCGCCAGAACGCCGTTCTGGAACAGGCGCTTCGGCTGCTCGTGGAAGGCGGCGAGAAGGCACTGACGACGTCCGGTCTGGCGCGCGCCGCCAATTGCTCCAAGGAAAGCCTCTATAAGTGGTTCGGTGACCGCGAAGGCCTTCTGGCGGCGATGATCGCCCATCAGGCGAGCAAGGTGCGCACCTTCGAGCGTTCGGGCGAGCGGCTGACCGCTGATCTCCTGCGCGATCATCTCGAACTTTTTGCACGCGATCTGCTGGAAGTTCTGGCCGGCGACGTCTCGCTGGCGCTCAACCGGCTGGCGATCGGCCAGGCGAACCGCGAGGGCTCGAAGCTCGGCAAGCTCTTGCTCGAACACGGCCGCCGGCAGATCGACCGCCGTGCCATGGCGCTGATCGACCAGGGAAAAAGGGCCGGGCTCCTGCGTTTCGACAACGCGGATGCCGCCTATCACACGCTTTACGGCCTGATCGTTTCCGACCTGCATGTCCGCATGCTGCTCGGCGAGCTCGGCCTCAAGGACAATGTGCGCCAGGCGGAGAAGGCTGTCGCAGCCTTTCTGTCTCTGCATGGCACGCAAAAACAATCGGCGGACGCGCTCGGCGTCTCCGCTGGACGATGAAAATCATCAACAAACCTCACGCATAGGGAAGGGAAAAACGATGCGCGTTTATTATGATCGGGATGCCGATATCAACCTCATCAAGGCGAAGAACGTCGCGATCATCGGCTACGGTAGCCAGGGTCGTGCGCATGCGCTGAACCTCAAGGACTCGGGCGCCAAGAACGTCGTGATCGCGCTCAAGGCCGGTTCCGGAACCATCAAGAAGGCCGAAGCCGACGGCTTCAAGGTGATGACCGTTGCCGAAGCCGCCAAGTGGGCCGACCTGATGATGATGGCGACCCCGGACGAACTGCAGGCCGACATCTACAAGGCCGAAATCGCCGGCAACATCCGCGACGGCGCTGCAATCGCCTTCGCACACGGCCTCAACATCCATTTTGGTCTCATCGAGCCGAAGACCTCGGTCGACGTGGTCATGATCGCGCCGAAGGGCCCGGGCCATACGGTTCGCGGCGAATACCAGAAGGGCGGCGGCGTTCCCTGCCTCGTTGCCGTTCACCAGAACGCTTCGGGCAACGCGCTTGAACTGGCGCTCTCCTACGCCTGCGGCGTCGGCGGCGGCCGTTCGGGCATCATCGAAACCAATTTCCGCGAAGAATGCGAAACCGATCTCTTCGGCGAACAGGTCGTTCTCTGCGGCGGTCTCGTGGAGCTGATCCGCGCCGGTTTCGAAACCCTGACCGAAGCCGGTTACGCGCCGGAAATGGCCTATTTCGAATGCCTGCACGAAGTGAAGCTGATCGTCGACCTGATCTATGAAGGCGGCATCGCCAACATGAACTATTCGATCTCCAACACGGCCGAGTGGGGCGAATACGTCACCGGTCCGCGCATCATCACCGAAGAAACCAAGGCCGAGATGAAGCGTGTCCTCAAGGACATTCAGACCGGCAAGTTCACTTCGGACTGGATGCAGGAATACCGTGCAGGCGGTTCGCGCTTCAAGGGCATCCGCCGCATGAACGACAGCCACCAGATCGAGGAAGTCGGCGCCAAGCTGCGCGGCATGATGCCCTGGATCGGCAAGAACAAGCTGGTCGACAAGAGCGTCAACTAAGCTTTTCAGGTTCGGGGGTGGAGCTAACGTTCCGCCCCCGGCTTCTGCACGTAGATGACATGCGGCAGGTCTTCAAAATGCTTGTCGCAGGTCAGAAGGTCTGAATCGCTAAGACGGGCGGTCGCATAAATGATCGCATCGGCTGTCGACAGCTTGAATTCGACTGACAACCTTGCCGCTTCCTTGGCTATATTCGTATCCAGGACGAAGACTTGCCCGAATGTCGTATAGGCCAGGAAGCCTTGGGCCTCGCTCGTGTTGCGCTCCCGCTCCAGCCATTTGAAGACCTCCAACTGCACGATTGTCGGCACTATGCAGTCGGAAATCTGAGGAATCTGGGCGTTCATCTGAATGCCGGTAGCGGTCTTGGAAAGCCACTCGATCCACGCCGAACTGTCGATGACGCGAGCCATCAGTATCGATCGTTCCTGTCACGGTAATTCGAGGTGTCGGCGCCTTGGGCCATGCCGTAAAGTTCCTCGCGGGTCGGCACCGGCACGAGAATGACCCCTTTGCCTTGCGGGATGAAAGCAAATTGCTGCCCAGCTTGCCAATTATGCTTTTCGCGGATTTCCTTGGGTATGGAAATCTGGAATTTCGAGGATAAGGTTGCTGTCGCCATGATCTTACCTTCTTTGGATCGATAGATCATGCGTAAGATAGCGTCGTTGCAGGCAAAATCAAAGGTCAAAAAAATTGGCCGTAACCCGATAGGTCAGTCTTGCTGACCTATCGGTGTTTGTGTAAAATCGGACAAAGAAAATTGAAATAAGAGGAAACATCCCGTGCTTGATTGGGAACATATCTTCGCGACGCGCTCCAGCCGCATGCGCGCGTCTGAAATCCGTGAACTGCTGAAGCTGCTCGACCAGCCCGATATCATCTCCTTCGCCGGCGGCATTCCGGATCCGGCGCTGTTTCCTGATGTGGCGTTCAAGGAAGCCTATTCGGATATTTTTTCCGGCGCACAGGTGAACGCGGCGCTGCAATATTCCGTAAGCGAGGGTTACAAGCCGCTGCGCGAGTGGATCGCCCGCGACGTCGCCAAGATCGGCGTCGACTGCACGCCCGACAACGTCTTCATCACCTCGGGTTCGCAACAGGCGCTTGATTATCTCGGCAAGCTGTTCCTGTCGCCGAAGGATACGGCCCTGGTCACCTGGCCGACCTATCTCGGCGCGCTTTCGGCCTTCAATGCTTATGAACCGAATTACGACCAGCTTTCGCTGAACGGCAATCGCACGCCGGAGGCTTACCGCGACACTGCGGCCAAGACCGGCGGCAGCGTCAAGTTTGCCTATCTGTCTGCGGATTTCTCCAATCCGACCGGCGAGACGGTTGACCTGGCCGGCCGCGAAAAGCTGCTGGCACTTGCCGACGAGCTCGATATCGCAATCCTCGAGGACGCCGCCTATCAGCATCTTCGGTATGACGGTGAGGCCATTCCGCCGATCATGGCGCTCGACATCGCCCGCAAGGGCGGCATCGAGAACACCCGCACGATCTACAGCGGCAGCTTCTCGAAGACTCTGGCGCCCGGCCTGCGCGTCGGCTTCGTGGTCGCGGCGATGCCGGTCATCCGCAAACTGGTGCTGATGAAACAGGCCGCCGACCTGCATTCCTCGACGATCAACCAGATCGCCATCGAACATGTCGCCTCGCGCGGCTTCGACGCCCAGGTCGCCAAGATCAAGGCCGTCTACAGCAAGCGCCGCGATGCGATGCTGGCGGCACTCGACAAATACATGCCGAAGACCGCCACCTGGACGCGCCCGGAAGGCGGCATGTTCGTGTGGGTGACCCTGCCTGAGGGCATGGACGGCGCCGAACTGCTGGCAAAATCGATCGCCACGGAAAAGGTCGCCTTCGTTCCGGGCAAGGCGTTCTATGCGGACGGCAGCAATGCCAATACGCTGCGCATGAGCTTCTCCTGCGCCGACGAGGCGATGATCGACGAGGGCATCAAGCGGCTCGGTCGCCTGATCTCCAGCGCGATCAAGGCCGCTGCCTGATCCGTCGAAACGTTCGAGCATAAAAAAGCCTGCCCCAGAACGGCAGGCTTTTTGTTTGCCGGACCTGCTTGTTCGGCTGTCCGTCAGTCGGCGGCCAGGACGATAAGCATGTCGCCATCGGCATAGGTGGTCATTTCGGTGCGGGGCGGATTGACGACGACGCCGCCGAGGTTTCTGGCATCGGCATCGCCCGGGCGCTGGCGGCGGTGGCCGATGGCGATTTCGCCACGGCGAAGGGCTGCGAGCGCCACGGTGAAGAAGTTCACCGGCTTCGAGATGTCGACATAGTCGCCCATCGGCCGCATGTAGATTTCGGAACCGGCCTCATCCAGAAGCTCGTCGAAAATCGCCGCCATCGATTCGTTTTCGGAGGCCTGGGCAAGCATCAGGCTGACCAGCTTGTTGCTGACGACGAAATCCTCGGCGCGGGTGACTTCCGCAAGCTCGCGGTTACGTACGTCGATCATCTCGCTGACGACGCTGATATGCTTTCCGGCCGTCTCGCCGATCTTGCGGAGTTGCAGCAGGGTGATCAGCGTGCGGGTGTCGGCCGATTGCGCCATCATGCTGTCGCTGTAGCCGAGAACCAGGACGTGGTCGTAGGAGGGGATGTCGAGTGCGTCCAGTGCGGAGCGGCTGCTGGTGTCGATCACCCGGTGTTCGACGGCGAGCAGAGCCTTGTCGAGGTCGAGCGATGCGATTTCACCTTCGAATTCCGGCGTGTCGGCAGCAATCGTCAGCCGCGAGCCAGGCGCCACGTAGCGGGCAAGCTCGGTGGCGATGATCGGTCCGCGGCGGTTCCAGCCGAGGATCAGGGTGCGTTCTGCGGTTTTGCCGCGCTTGACGATCGCCTTGATGGCGTTCTTGTCGATGCCCATCTCACCGGACCAGGTTTTGATCGCACCATCGTCTTCGGCGATGATGACCGCGCGGTCGCTGGCGACGATCACTTGGTTCGGGTTGGGGTTGAGGTGTATGGAGCCTTCCTTGTCACAGAGGCCGATCAGCGTGCTGTTCTCGTAGGCGAGGACGGCATTGCCGAAGGATTTTCCGACGAGATCGGGCTGTTCGAGCGTGTAGATCTCGCAGCCGTCGAAATCGAGCAGTTCGGAATAGACCGCACTCAGGCCGGCCTGGCGGCTGGTGTGAACAACGATGCGGGCGATCAGGTCGTCGGCGAGCACGAGCTGCATCTCGCCGCCGCCGACGATCCTTGCCACCTCGGCATTGTCGGCGTTGCGGATTTCCGCGGCGATCATGTATTTCTCCGCCCGGCGGTTCGGATCGTTGACCAGTGCCAGCACGGTCTTGATCACCTGCGGGTCCGCGTCCTCGCCTTCCGGGGAGAGGACGATGATAGAACGGGATGTCTGCGGGTTGACGATGCCGAGATCGTAGAGATCGGTCGGATCGCCGCTGCGGCAGATGATCTTGGTGTTCTTGCGATCGACGACCTTGGTGGCGATCTCGTCTTCCATCTCCACCTTGTCCTTGTTCGCCATAATGACGATGCGGGGATTGCGGCGGCTCTGGTTGGCGATGACGAGTTCCGAGATGACGTCGAAGATCGAGGGCGACCAGTTGAGGATGATCGTATGTTCGGTTTCGAGCACCCGCGAGCGGCCCTTGCGCAGCTCGTCGAGCTTTTCCTCGAGGCCGGACGAGATGACGCCGATCAATGCCGAGAAGACGAAGATGCCGGCGAGCGTGACCAGCAGCATGATGATGCGGAAACTCCAGCCTTGGTCGGCGCCCATGGTTCCGGCGTCGAAGGTTCGCATCAGCGATTCCCATGTGCCTTCGATGAAGCCGAGCGACTCGCCGCCTTCCGGCGCAATCCCGGTGACCGCAAGGATCGCACCCGCGATCATGATCACGATCAGCGATATCAACGCCAGCCAGCCGATCAGCGCGACCGCGCCGCCCGCCATGCTCTTGTCGAACCCATAGCGCAGTCGCGCACCCAAGTTTTCCCGTTTTTTCATCTTGTGTCCCCGAACTATACCCTGGTGCAGGGGATGGCAGGATTAGGTTGCGAAACAATTGAAGAGGCGGGTTTTGCGCAGTCGTTGTGCCGGAATGATCCGAGCACAGTAAATTTAGTCTTCGAATTTTGTTTGCCGCTGTTAAAACACGCCGCAAGATCGGCCTTGCCCGCCTGCCTGTCACATGGCTGTCAAGCAGGAATGCTTATCGTCCGCAGCTTATGTTCGAACAGGGATGCTCCGATGAATAACCTTCTTTCCGCTTTCACCGCCCTCGTGGCCTTCGGCATGATTGCCGGCGCCGCTGAGGCCGCCGATCTCGTGCTCTATACCAGCCAGCCGAACGAGGACGCCCAGGCGACCGTCGATGGGTTCAAGGCTGCCAATCCGGGCCTCGACGTGCAGTGGGTGCGTGACGGGACGCCGCAGATCATGGCCAAGCTCAATGCCGAGATCCAGGCCGGCAATCCGGCGGCCGACGTTCTCCTGATCGCCGACACGGTGACGCTCGAGCGCATGAAGCAGGCCGGGCAACTGATGGCCTACAAGTCGCCGGAAGCGGCCAATTACGACAAGGCGCTCTATGACGCCGACGGCTTCTACTATTCGACCAAGCTGATCACCACCGGCATCATCTACAACACCCAGGCCGCCATGAAGCCGACCAGCTGGGCCGACCTTGCCAAGCCGGAAGCAAAGGGCCTCGTCACCATGCCGAGCCCGCTCGCTTCGGGTGCAGCGCTCATCCACGCACAGACGCTCGCCGGCGTTCCCGGCCTTGGCTGGGACTACTACAAGAACCTCAAGGCGAACGGCGCGATTGCGGCCGGCGGCAACGGCGCGATCCTGAAGTCCGTCGCTTCGGGCGAGAAGGCCTACGGTTTCGTCGTCGACTACCTGCCGATCCGCGAAAAGGCGAAGGGCGCTCCCGTCGAGTTCGTCTTCCCGAAGGAGGGCGTGTCTGCCGTGACCGAGCCGGCCGCGATCCTTGCCTCCACCAAGCACGCCGACAATGCCAAGAAGTTCATCGACTACGTCCTTTCCCAGAAGGGCCAGGAAGGCTTCCTGAAGCTCGGCTATATCCCGGCCCGCAACGGCATGGCCGTACCGCCCGGCTTCCCGGCCCGCGAGACGATCAAACTTCTGCCGATCAATGCCGCCGATGCGCTCAAGAACTCCGAGAAGGACGTCAAGGGCTTCGCGGATATCTTCGGCATCAAAGGCTGATATAAGCGCCTCATGACGCGGCCTCAGAATCGGGGAAACAGCCAGCCACGCTGGCTGTTTCCCTTTGTTGTAACGGTGATCTTCTGCCTGAGCGTGCTGCCGCTCGGCCGGCTTGCCGCAACCGGAATCATGTCCGCCTTCCGGGGCGGGGCAAGTGAACTTCTGTCCGACCCCGGCTTGTGGCGGTCGGTCTATGACACGCTGTCGACCTCCTTCTTCGGCATGATCGCGGCCGTCCTCCTGGGCGGCGGCTTTGCGCTGCTGCTGACATTGTTCGACATCCGCGGCAAGGCTCTCCTCGGTTTCCTGTTCATGCTGCCGACGATGATCCCGCCGCAGGTGACGGCGCTGTCCTGGATCGGCATGACCGGGCCGTCGAGCGCGCTCCTGAAGGCGATCGGGCTTGCCCCGCCGCTCGGCTCGCCGCAGCCGCTCTATTCGATCGGTGGCATCGCGCTGCTCTATGGCGTGCAGAATGCGGCGCTCGTCTACCTGTCGCTCCGGGCCGGACTTCTTGCGCTGCCGCGCGACGCGGTCGAGGCGGCGAGGCTTTCCGGCGCATCGTCCTTTCAGGTCCTGAAGGACGTCATCCTGCCCTTGTCACTGCCCGGTTTTGCGGCGGGTGCGGCAATCGCCTTCGTCTCCTGCGTCGGCAATTTCGGCATTCCGGCGATCCTCGGGATTCCCGCCGGGATCTATACGCTGCCGACCCTCATCTATTCGAAATTTGCGGCTTTCGGTCCCCGCACATTCGCGGATATCTCGGTCCTGTCCGGGTTGATCGCCATCCTGTCGGTCATCGGGCTGATGGTCGAGGCACGGGTGCTGCGCGGCCGCGACTATCGCGTCATCGGCCTGTCGGGGCAGGTCGCCGTCTTCCGGCTCGGCGCCTGGCGCTGGCTTGCCGAACTGCTTTTGTGGCTGACGATCTTCCTGATCCTCGCCATGCCGCTGATCGCGCTCGTCGCAAGCTCCCTGGCGCCGGCCTATGGCGTGCCGCTCAGCCCCGCGACCGTCACCATCAAGGCCTATGAGGAAATTCTCGTGCGCCAGGCGGCGACGCGCATCGCGTTCACCAATTCCCTCTCGCTGTCGCTTGCCACCGCCTTCGGTCTCCTGGTGGTGACGGTGCTGACCGGCTATTTCCTGGTGCGCAGCAAGAGCCGCTTCGTGGGCGTCATCTCGGCGCTGGCGGAAATCCCCTATGCGCTGCCGGGCATCGTGCTGGCGGTTGCCTTCATCCTGCTGTTCGCCGCACCCATTCCGGTGATCGGCATTTCGATCTACGGGACGATCTGGATCATCCTGATCGCCTATTTCTCGAGCTTCTTCGCGGTCAGCCTGAAACCGGTGGTCAGCGCCTTCCGCCAGCTCGATCCTTCGCTGGAGGAGGCGGCTCGGCTTTCGGGCGCGGGTTTTACGCGCCGGTTGGCCGATATTCTCGTGCCACTGGTTGCGCCGGCTGCCGGCGCTTCGGTGATCCTCGTGTTCCTGATCGCCTGCAACGAACTGACGGTTTCGGCACTCCTCTGGTCGGCAGGCACGCAGACGCTTGGCGTGCTGATCTACAATCTCGATGACAGCGGCAGCTTCAACATCGCAGCGGCATTGTCCGTCCTCGTGGTCATCATGGTGATCGCGATGATGGTGGCGCTGGAATTGATGGCGAAACGGCTGCCGAAAGGTGTGGTCCCGTGGCGAAGCTGATCCTCAACCGTCTTTCCAAGACGTTCGACCTGGGTGGGCGGGCGGCCGTCAACGACGTGTCCCTGACCGTGCGCGAAGGCGGCTTCCTGGCGCTGCTCGGGCCCTCGGGATGCGGCAAGACGACGGTGCTCCGGATGATCGCCGGCTTCGAACAGCCGAGCGACGGCTCGATCCTGCTCGGCGAGCGGGTGCTTGCGGATGCGAGCGAGATGGTGGGCCCGGAACATCGCAACATGGCGATGGTCTTCCAGTCCTATGCGCTCTGGCCGCATATGAGCGTGGCGGAAAATGTCGGCTACCCGTTGAAGGTGCGCGGCATTTCTGGCGAGAAGCGGGAGCGCAAGGTCAGGGAAGCGCTCGCCGCCGTGCATCTCGAAACCCATGCGGACCGCCGCCCGGCGGATCTTTCCGGCGGCCAGCGGCAGCGCGTGGCGCTCGCCCGCTGCCTCGTCACCGAACCTGACGTCGTGCTGCTCGATGAGCCGCTCGCCAATCTCGACCGGCATCTGCGCCAGGAGATGGAGGAAACGTTCCGGGAGTTTCACGCCCGGTCGGGCGCGACGATGATCTATGTCACCCACGACCAGGCGGAGGCGATGGCGCTGGCGACCGACGTCGCGGTGATGTCCGAGGGCAAGCTGCTGCAGGTGGCGACGCCGGAGGAGATCTATGCGCGGCCGGAGGGCCGGCTGGTCGGCGGCCTCGTGGGGCAGGGGGCGATCCTGTCGCTTCCGTCACCGATCGGTGACAAGCGGCTTCTCGACTGGCCGGTCGTGCAAGGGATTCTGGGCAACCGCCAAGAGGGACCGCGCACCGATATTCTCGTGCGCCCGCAGGATGTCGAGATCGCTGCCGAAGGAGCCGCTGTGACCGTCCTTTCGGTCCTGTTCGAAGGGGAGCGCTATGCGCTGCGCCTTGCCCTGCCGGATGGGCAGACACTGCGCGCGTTCAGCCGCCATCCGGTCAAGGTCGGGGATAGGCTCGCCATCGTCATCCGTTCAGCCTGGCGTCTTTGAGTGGCTACCGGGCGCCAGAACATTGCCAGCGGATGACCTGGCAGCCGTGGCTGTTCTGTCGGCAGGAGCCGATCGCCTGGTTTTCCGCTTCGCGGCGGCTGTAACCCCAGCCGGAACCCCAGCCATCGGGACCCCTGGCGACAGCGCCGCAGGCCTGGTCGAACCAGATTGCGACCCGGCAGTCGCTGGCGTCGCAATTGGACTGCGCGGCTCGCTCGGCGTTCCGGCGGCTCGTGTGATCGTAGGACCAGCCGAGCGCGCCGGTGCGCGGCGAATAGGCGATGGCCCCAAAACTGTCCGCCATCGACTGGCCCGCACCGGCGAGCAGGATGCAGAAGGACAGAGATGCCAGAATTGTGCGTTTCATGTACCGAGCCCCCGGGCGGCAGACCGTATCCCCCGATCGAAAGAATGCCGCTGGCCCGAAGGTCGCACCGGTTCCGCCTTTCTGCAACCGACTTTGCGGGTTGCCGACAACAGGGACTTAAATTTCTCGATTCATTCGTTTTTATTAAGAGCCTCGCCGGCTAAGGTGGCCGCTGCAGCAGGATGGATTTGATGTCTCTACGTCTCGGCACCTTCAATATCGAAAACCTGATGACCCGTTTCGATTTCTCCGGCTGGCGCAACCAACTCCGGCAGGACCGGGTGCTGCGGCTCTACGACGTGCAGGACAAGGCGGTTTATCAGCAGCTGGAACAGGCCCGTCTGATCGCCGAGACTGACGATACGCGCCAGCTCTCGGCACTGGCGATTGCCGATGCGGATGCCGACATCCTCTGCCTGCAGGAGGTCGACAACATGCCGGCGCTGCAGGCCTTCGAATACGGTTATCTCTACCGCATGGTCGGCAACGGCTACCGCCAGAAATATCTGGTCGAGGGCAATGATTCGCGCGGCATCGACGTCGCCGTGCTGATGCGTGAGGAGACCCGCAGCGGCGAGAAGATCGAGGTGCAGGACGTGCGCAGCCACGCCATGCTGACCTACCAGGATCTCGGCCTCTTCAACGATGAACTGGCGCTCAGCAACCAGGCGCATGACAAGATCTTCAAGCGCGACTGCCTCGAACTGGAGCTGACGATCGGGGCCAAGCCGTTCACGCTGTTCGTCGTGCATTTCAAATCCATGGGCAATGCGCGCGACGGCCAGGATGGCCGCACCGGCACGATGGCGATCCGCATGGCGGAAGCGAGGGCGGTGCGCCAGATCGTCGAGCGCCGTTTCGGCAAGGGACGGACGGCCGACAAGAACTTTGCCATCTGCGGCGACATGAACGATTACCAGGAGAAGGTGCAGGTGATCGGCTCTCGCCGCGAGGGCTACCGATTCGAGCCGCGGCGCGAGGAGGTCAGCGCGCTGAATGTCTTTACCGACGATGGCTTCGTGGTGAACCCGATCATCCGCCGAGACGTGATGGACCGCTGGACGCTCTATCACGCGCGGGGGCCGGAGGAGCAGCATCTCTGCCAGCTCGACTATATCTGGCTGTCGCCGGCGCTCGCCGGGCACAACCCGGGCAGCGTGCCGGAGATCATCCGTGGCGGCCAGCCCTATCGTACCGTCTTTCCGCCTGGGCAAGAGGTGGAACGGTTTCCGCGCATCGGCTGGGACCGGCCTAAGGCATCGGATCATTGCCCCGTCGTAATGTCATTGGAGCTCAGATGACCGTCCTGCCGACCGGCGGCTGGCCAGCCGAGAACACGGCCTTCGAGGTCGAGGCTTTCGATCTTTCAGTCCTTCCCGGACAGCATCCCATTTTCATCGCGCACCGGGAGGAGATCGAGGAGAACTGGGGGCAGGAAGCGGCAGCCAATCCGCATCTCTTCAACGGCCAGATGGTGTTGCAGCATCGGCTTTCATTCCGGGATGGGGTGATCACCGGCGAGGCGCATGTCATCCCCTATTCGACGCTCTTGTGGTGGCGCAAGCAGCCGGATCCGGCGGGCGCCTTCCATCTCTTCGGTTTCGCCGTGCCCGTCTCGTCCGACGGCGCGATCATCGCCATCCAGATGAGCGAGAGGACTGCCAATCCCGGCCAGGTCTATTGCGCCGCCGGCTCGCTCGATCTTCTCGACATCATCGACGGCAAGCTTGATCTTCCGGCCAATATGCGCCGCGAGGTGCTGGAGGAGACCGGCCTCGATCTTTCTTCCGCCAAACCCGATCCGCAGTTTTTCGCCAGCCACAGCAGGCACCGGGTCGTCGGCTTCCGCTTCTATCATTTCGACCTGACGGCGGAGGAAATGCTGACGCGCATCGCCGCCCACATGGTGCATGACGAGGAAAAGGAGATCGCTGGCGCGGTGGCGATCCACTCGGCCGATCGCGGCGCGCATCCCTACAGCCCGTTGATGTTTCCGATTCTCGACCTGTTTTTCAAAGATTCGATGCGCTGAACAGGGGTTGCTTTGAGAGGACCGGTCGGGCAGTTTGGCGCCATCGAAACACGGGGAGGTGTGGTTGGCCCGTCGCTACAGCATCTATGACGTCTTCACCGACAGACGACTTGCCGGCAATCCGCTGGCCGTAATCTTCGACGGAAACGGCCTTGACGACGACAGCATGCAGGCGATCGCCAGGGAGATGAACCTCTCCGAGACGGTGTTCGTGCAGGCCTCCGCGAATGCCGCCTACGCTGCGCGCCTGCGCATCTTCACGCCGGGCAGGGAACTGCCCTTCGCGGGCCATCCGACCGTCGGAACGGCGGTGGCGCTCGCCGAACTCAATCACGGGTCGGAAGACGCCGATAGGGATCTCGTCTGCGTGCTGGAGGAGAATGTCGGGCCGGTGCGTTGCGCCGTGCGGCTTCGCGCCGGCGAGGCTGGTTTTGCCGAATTCGACCTGCCGAGACGGCCGTTGCAGATCGAGCTTCCGCTCGACCGGCAGGGGCTCGCCGATGCGCTGAGCGTCAAGTCGACGGATATCGGCTTCGAAAACCATGTCGCTTCCATCTGGAGCGCCGGCGTACCCTTCCTGATGATTCCGCTGCATAATCTCGCGACGGTCCAGAACCTCGAATTCGACACGGCTTTGTGGGAAAAGGCGGCGCCGTTCGTGGAGGGGGCGCTCGCATCGGCTTACGTCTATTGCCGCAGCGGCGTGAACCACCAGGCGAAATTTCATGCCCGGATGTTCTCGCCGGACATGGGGATTTCCGAGGATCCGGCAACGGGTGCTGCGGTTGCCGCACTCTCCGGCGCGATCCGGCATTTCGACGCGCTGCCGGACGGCCATCATCCCGTGCTGGTGGAACAGGGAGTGGAGATGGGACGCCCGTCCTTCATCCACCTGCATATCGACGTGAAGGAGGGGGAGATCGCCAGAGCACGGATCGGCGGCCAGGCGATCAAGGTCGCCGAAGGTATGCTGCATCTCTGAATTTCGGAGCCTTGTCGAAGGTTGCGATATTGTGACGCACTAAAGTCTTGAAATTTCTGGTTTTGAGCCGTTTTCGGGATTGCCGCGATGTTTCGATTGGGTGGGAAATTTGGCCCGGATGATTTTTTGCCCGGTCAGTCGAATAATTTTGGCCAAGCCGCTAGACAAGCCGAACGATCCCCTTTATACGCCCCTCACACCGCTGGCGAGCACGCCTCGCACAGATGGTTCTTGGGTGATTAGCTCAGTTGGTAGAGCAGCTGACTCTTAATCAGCGGGTCGTAGGTTCGAGCCCTACATCACCCACCATCTCCTCCTTTGAAGAGTTGGTTTTGTCGAGGCGCATGTCGCCCTGTCATCATCCGTGATCTCCAATCCCGTTTCTTTTATTCCTCCGGCGGGAACTCCGGCACCTGATTCGGCATTTGGTGCGAAACGGAAATCGGAGCGCGGTCGTGAAGCCAATTCTTTTGCTCTTGGGGAGCCTTGTCCTGCTCGTCCTGGTGTTCCTGAGCGGTGTGATCATCACCGCCAACGTAATCGCAGAACCCGAGCCCCATAAATTCGCCCATATAGACACGCCGGATCTGTGGACCTCCCAGCCGAAGGCTGTCGATGCCGCCCGCCAGGATTATCAGCGTCTGCCCACTGTGACGCCTCCGGTTTCAGTTGCGGCCGATGCACCGAAGGCGCCCGCCGTCCAGGAGATCACCGCAGGTGCGACCGTCGATCATGCCGCGACCGCGTCCATCACTCCGCAGCTGCCGGGCGACATGCCCAAGCCGCAGGAACAGAGGAACGCCATGGTCGAGCCGGCGCAGGCCGACTGGTGCTACGCGCGATACAAGTCCTATCGTATCGAGGACAACAGCTACCAACCCTTCAGCGGCGGTCCCCGGCGGCAATGCCAGGCACCAGGCGCTTCACCGGTCGAAACTGTTTCTGCCGCACCTATGCCTGACCAGCCGCAAGCCCCGCAGATACAGAATGAATTGCAGCCGCTTTCGGAGAACCCCGCCGCGCGTGTCAATCAGCGGGCCGACGAGGGAGCGGCGGGCTATGCGCAGTCGCAGGCAGTCAGTATCGGCACGCCGGCCGGATCCCATGAGGAATGGTGCTTTGCCCGATACCGGTCCTACCAGGTCGAGGACAACAGCTATCAGCCCTTCGCCGGCGGCCCGCGCCGCCAGTGCCAGTCGCCTTTCGGCTGACCGCGGGCTTCAGGCCGCGCGGTCGACCAGGGTCTTCGCCATCATCATATGTACGCCCTTGCAGCCGTTGACGGTCTGGGTGATGCGCAGGTCGCCGGCGAGACTGCAGAGCGTATAGGCATCTTCCCGCGACAGGCCACCCTTTTCGCCAAGCAGCACGATCATATCGCGCAGTGCCATGACGGCGCATTGGTCGAGGTCCGGATCCATGCCCATGGTGATGTAGTGCGTCGGCGTCTCTGCACGGGGATAGGTGAAATCGAGGTCCTCGCGCACGGTGAGCTGGAAAGTGCCGCGCAATGCCGTTTCGATGGCGGTGATGCAGACCTCGCCGTCCCCTTGCGCGCCATGGCCGTCGCCGCAGGAAAACAGCGCGCCTTCGTTGAAGATCGGCAGATAGAGGGTGGTGCCGGCGACCAGTTCCTTGTTGTCGATATTGCCGGCATGCGAACGTGGCATGATCGAGGTGATGCGGCCCCAGTTCGGTGGCGGAGCGACACCCATGACCCCGAAAAAGGGCGCCAGCGGCAGGTCGAGACCCCAGGGCAGGCGGCCGACATTCTTCTGCTTGTCGAGCGGGATGGTGATCATCCGCGGCGTCTCGAAATCGTAGGGAAGGGTGCCTGCAAGCGGGCGGATGACGTTATAGCCCCAGTCCTGGCGCAGCTCGACATCGAGGATCTTCACCTCCAGGACCTGGCCGGGCTTGGCGCCGCGCACGGCAACCGGACCGGTCAGGATATGGCCTTGCATGATCGGCCGGCAGTTTTCGTGAATTTCGAGATGTTCGGGAAGGATGGTGAACCCTTCCTTGGGCAGAACTTCCGCCGGGCCGGAGACGGAATCGATCACCACGGTGTCGCCGCTGTCGATTGTCAGCACCGGTTCCAGGGCAGCGTCGAAATAACCCCAGGCGCAGGTTTTCGAAGACGCGGCGACGTGATGCTTCATGGTCTAGCTCCCCTTGTTTGATCAAAAAGAGACTATTCGATTCCGCAGGCTGCACCAGTCCGCAAATCCAGCCTATTCGCCTTCGCGGCGATTGATTTCATGGATGAGATCGACGAAAGCGCGCAGCTTGGCAGGCAGATGCCGGCGGCCCGGATAATAGAGGCAGAGGCCGGGATAGGGCGGTGTCCAGTCGCCGAGAACCTGAATCAACCGGCCGGCCGCGACATCGTCGGCCACCTGCCATTCGTTGAGATAGGCAAGCCCAGCGCCTTCGCGGGCCGCGCGCAGCATCAGGTCGCTTTCGTCGAGGATGAGCGGGCCGGGCACGTCGATCGTAAACGCCTCGCCGCGCTTCTCGAATTCCCAGCGATAGATCGAACCACTCGCCATGCGGGCGCGGATGCAGCGGTGGGCGTTGAGATCGGCCGGCACGAGCGGTTTCTCGCGGCCTTCGAAATAGGCAGGCGAGCCGACGATGGCGGGCCGGATCGTCCGGCCGACCGGAATGGCGATCATGTCGGGCGGCACGGTTTCGAGGATGCGAACGCCGGCATCGAAGCCTTGGGCGTTGATATCGACGAGCGCGCCTTCGGTGAGGACCTCGACATTCATCTGCGGATACCGGTGGAGGTATTCCAGCACCAGCGGTGTGAGGATCATCCGCGCCGCGCCGAGCGCGGTGTTGATGCGTAGCGTGCCGGAGGGCTCGGAACGGTGTTCGTCGGCAAGGTCGATGGCGCTGCGGATTGCCGCAAGCGCCGGCGTCACCTCGGCGACGAACTGCTCGCCGGCGGATGACAGGGTGACGCTGCGGGTGGTGCGATTGAAGAGGCGGATGCCGAGCCGGGCTTCGAGCGACGCGATCTGCTGGCTGAGGGCCGATGAGGAGACGCCGAGTTCGCGGGCGGCGGCCCGAAAGCCGCCGCGGCTCGCGACAGTCACCACCGCTTCCAGTTCGGCCAAGCTTCCCCGCATCATTGTCCGTATTTCCTTATCAGCTTGCGACGCTTTGGGCAGCTTATCAGATCAATCGCGGGGTGCCAGATAAGGCCCATCGAACACAGGAGAAAACCGATGCGCACTATTACCCAAATCTATATCGACGGCGCCTTCGTCAGCCCACATGGCGAGGAAACGGCCGACCTTTTCAACCCGTCGACCGAGGAGAAGATCGGCACGGTCCGGCTTGGCGATCGCCAGGATGCCCGGGCCGCGATCGCCGCTGCCAAGCGCGCTTTTCCGGCCTTTTCGAAGACCAGCAAGGCCGAGCGGATCGACATGCTGAAGCGGCTCAGCGCCGCAGTCTCTGCCCGCACCGAGGAACTGACGGCCGCGATGGCCGAGGAATACGGCGCGCCGCATTATTTCACCGGCTTTTCCGTGCTGCATGCCGCCTCGGCCTTCCTCAACATGGCCGAGACGTTGGAAGGCTATGATTTCACCCGGCAGATCGGCCGGGCCGAGGTGACCATGCAGCCGCTCGGCGTGGTGGCGGCCATCACGCCGTGGAACAGCAATTACGGCTTCATCTGCGGCAAGCTTGCCACTGCCATCGCCGCCGGTTCGACGATCGTCATCAAGCCGAGCGAGATGAGCGCCATCCAGACTCAGTTGCTCACCGAATGCCTGCATGCGGCGGGTCTCCCCAAGGGCGTCTTCAACATCGTCAACGGCCGCGGAGATGTGGTGGGGGCGGAATTCAGCGTCCATCCGGATATCGCCAAGGTGACCTTCACGGGCTCGACCGCTGTCGGCAGGCAAATCCTCAAAGCCGGCGCCGAGACGCTGAAGCGGGTTACCCTGGAACTCGGCGGCAAGGGGCCGAACATCATTCTTGCGGATGCCGATCTCGGTCAGGCAATCCCGACGGTGCTGATGATGGGGCTCGGCAATAGCGGCCAGGCTTGCGTAGCCGGCACGCGCATCCTGGCGCCGGCGAGCCGGTTGACGGAAATTCTCGCAGGCCTCAAGGCCGGCATCGAGGCGGTGAAGACCGGCGATCCGAAGGACCCACAGGTGCGGGTCGGGCCGATGGTCAGCCAGAAGCAGTTCGACCGGGTGCAATCCTATATCCGGCTTGGGCGGGAAGAGGGTGCCGAGATCCTTGCCGGCGGCGAGGGGCGTCCTGATGGGCTGGAGCGCGGCTGGTTCATCCGGCCGACGATCTTTACCAGCGTCACCAATGAGATGCGGATCGCCCGCGAGGAGATTTTCGGACCTGTCCTGGTGGTCATTCCCTACAAGGACGAGGAGGATGCGATCCGGATTGCCAACGACACGAGCTACGGGTTGCAGGCCTATGTCCACAGTAGCGATCTCGACCACTCCAGGAAAATCGCTGACCGGCTGGAATCCGGGCGGGTGGTGATCAACGGCGCGCCGCATGAGCCGCTGGCTCCGTTCGGCGGCTTCAAGCAATCGGGGATCGGCCGCGAATATGGTCGCTTCGGGCTCGAAGCGATGCTGGAGCCGCGTGCGGTTCTGGTCTGAGTTCGAGGATGAAGCGGAGGGTGGCAGTAACCGCCCTTCTCACGCCGTTCTGGTGGTCTCGTGGCTTGTCGCGGCGATGCGGCGTTCCGTCTGGCGCAGGCAAAGCGCCAGAACCAGGCCGAGCCCGGTTGCCGCGGCGATATAGAACGGAGCGCCCTGCCAGCCCGATGCTGCGACGATCGAGGCGAGCATCATCGGTCCGAAGACCTGGCCGATATTGGAGCCTTGCATGACGAAGCCGCTGAACGTTCCGACGAGATCGCGGCGCGGCGCATAGACGGGCAGCGAGCCCATGATGGTTGCCGGCAGCACGCCGCCCGACACGGCATAGAGCACCGAGGCCCCATAACGCACCCAGAGCGGGAAGCTATGGCCGAAGACGATAAAGGCGGTCAGTGTCAGCATCACGCAGGGACCGCCGATCAGCACCCAGCGCGGGGCGCCCCAGCGGGCGAAAACGCCGCCGAGCACGTTGCCGACGCCGTTCGCGAGCACGGCAAGCGCCGTCATGATCGAAGCTGCGGTCAGGCCGATGCCCATTTCCTCGATCAGCAGCGTCGGCAGGAAGCCGAAGACCGACATGAAGCTGGCGCTGTAGGCGACGAAAATGCCGGACAGGATCCAGGATACCGGCCGGGACGCGGTGAGTTTAACGGCCGTCAGCAGCGACGTTGCGGGATGTCCGACAGTCTGCGGCTTGGGAACGCGCATCAGCAGCAGTGCGATCATCGGGATGACACTGAGCATGGCGGCAAAGATCCAGGAGCCCTGCCAGCCGAAGCTCGGCAGCAGGAAGGGCGAGATCATCATCATCACCGAAACGCCGACCGGCATCCAGATGCCCCATATCGCGAAAGCCAGCCCCGTATCGCGCGACGCCACCGAGGCGGCGATCAGGCCGGGGGCTGCGACCGAGACCATGATGAGGCCGACGCTTTCCAGCACTCGGCTGGCGAAGATTATCGTTTCCGAATGAGTGAGGGCGCCGATCAGGCTGCCGGCGATCAGCAGTGCGAGGCCGAGAATCATGGCACGGCGGTGCGTCAGGTAGTCGGTGAAACGGCCGATCAGGACACCGCAGACCGCGCCGAGCGCGCTTGAGAGACCCATCAGCCAGCCGGCGGCGACGAGATCCATGCCGAGTTCGGAGCGCAGCGTGGGGAGGGCGGGCGGTACCTTGCCAACATGCAGGGCCGCGGCAACGCCACCCAGAACGGCGATTGTGACATGTCCCCAACGCGTCATGCTGTCTTTATTCCAGTCATCGAACAAACATCCGACCGCTTTATCACCCCCCTGCGAGTCGAGGCATAAATTCCATCGCGGAGGGCATGATTTCTTGGCCGACGCAGCAAACGGTGATGGAAGAGGGCTGGCCCTGATTGCCCTGTCGCACGGTGCAGCGTCGAGACAATGGCTCCACGGTCCCGCAAGGCACGATCGATATCAGAGCCGTCGCCACGTCACTGGCAAGCCAAGCCTAACTTGCCTTGCGCATCTGTTCGCGGCTTTCCTCGACCTTGAGGTTCTGAACGAGCTTCGCGAGCCAATCGACGAAGACCCGCACCTTGTTGGAGAGGTGGCGGGTCTGCGGATAGACGATGTAGAGGGGCAGGGATTCGCAGTGCCAGTCAGGGAGAACTTCGACCAGTTCGCCCTTCTCCACCATCTCCTTCACCATGAAGCGCGGCGATTGAACGATGCCCATGCCGGAAATTGCTGCGTTCACATAGGTCCGACTATCGTTGACCGAGACGATGTAACGCGGATTGACCTCGATCTCCTCCTCGTCTCGGCGGAAATGCATGGGCATCACGCGGCCCGATTGAGCGTTGAGGTAACCGACGCAGAAGTGCTCTTCCTCCAGATCCTTGGGACGCTCGGGGGTGCCGAAGTTGCGGATATAGAGCGGTGCGGCATAGGCATGCATGCCGATTTCGCCCACCTTGCGGGCAATCAGCGACTGGTCGGTCGGTGTGCCGGCGCGAAGCGCGCAGTCGACGTTTTCGGCGATATAGTCGACCAGCCGGTCGCCGACGCCGATGTCGAGCCTGATCTGCGGATAGCGCTTATGGAAATCGCATAAATTCGGGATGACGAGCAGGTCGGCGAAGGCGCCCGCCATTTCCACGCGCAGCCGCCCGGACGGCTGGGTCTGCGAATTCGACATGCTGCCGTCAAGCTCGTCGATCTCGGAGAGGAGCTGCATGGCCCGTTCGTAATAGAGCGCGCCGTCGGTCGTCACCATGACCTTGCGGGTCGTGCGGTTGAGCAGCGTCGTGCGCAGATGGCCTTCGAGGCTCTGGACGAGATTGGTCACCGTCGTTTTGGGCATATTGAGAGTGGCCGCAGCCCGGGTGAAATTGCCGGTTTCCACGACGCGGACGAATACGCGCATTGCCGAAAGCTGATCCATTGTCTTGATTCCTGCTGCGCCGCAACATTGTTCCGAAATATGGAATAGTGTTGTCGAATGCCGTTAGCTTGTGTGTTTTCACCCGAATAATAATATCAGGTTCAAGATAGACGGCAAGCACCCCGCTTTTACTAGGGGTTTGGCCGAGGGTTTTTCAATGATCGCGCAATGGGAAAATATCGCGTTTGACAAGTCGGCCAAGCCGGCTGTCCCGATGCGCGTCTATGAAGGAGCCGCCAAGAGCAAGGTTCCGCCGCTGGTGCTTTACCTGCGGGGCGGGGCGTTTCTCAACGAACAGCGCGACGAAAACGAACGCCCGGTCGCCAAGGCACTGGCCGAAGCCGGGGCTGTGGTGCTCGAAGCTGATTATAGCAGCGTTTCGCAGAACATGTTTCCGCAGGCGATGGAATGTGCTTTCGCGGCACTTCATTGCCTTGCCGGCCGGCGCAAGCAGTTCGGCAGCGCGAAATCGCTGCTTTTCGTGGCGGGCGACGAGGCGGGCGGCAACGTCGCGGCTGGCGTGGCGCTGAAGGCGCGCGACCTGATGCCGGGCGAGCTGAGCGGCCAGATCCTGCTGTCGCCGATGATCGACCCGATGATGACGACGCAATCCTTCCGCAAGGCGGACGCGATCGGCATGGGCGAACGCTGGGCGGAGGGCTGGAGCCATTATCTCGGTTCCCATTGCGGGTTCCAGCATCCTTATGCGGCCCCTTGCCTCTGTTCGCGGCTTTCGGGTGTCGCACCGGCACTCATCGTGACATCGGAAGACGATCCGTTGCGCGATGAAACGCTCGGTTATGCGGCTCGTTTGAGTGAGGCCGGCGTTTCGGTCAGGCAGAAGATTTTCCCGGCCAGCTGCGGCTGGACGGGCATTTACAGAGAAGGCGACGGCAAGTGGATGAAGACGCTCTGCGCCGAGTTCACCGATTTCGTCCAAGAATTAAGTTCGAAGCATAGCATATTTGAAGGTAAATAACGGCCGACTCCCAAGGCCGTAAGGAGACTACAGATGACATCGAAGATCAAAAGCTGGGCCCTGTGGGGCACTGGACTGAGCACGGCTGCGCTGATCGCCGGCGCTTCGGTCTATCTCGATCTGCCGCAGGGCGCCCAAGCCGCGCCTGCGACGGCTGCTGCAGCGGCGCCGGCCGTCCCCGTGACGGTCGCCACCATCGAGCCGCGTAATGTTTCCACCTGGCAGGAATTCTCCGGGCGGTTGGAAGCCGTCGACCGCGTCCAGATCCGGCCGCGGGTCGCCGGCACCATCCAGTCGGTGCATTTCCGCGAAGGCGGGTTGGTGAAGCAGGGCGACCTGCTCGTCAGCATCGATCCGGAGCCCTATCAGGCGGCGGTCGCTCAGGCTGAAGGCCAGGTGGCCTCGGCCCAGGCGAGGGTCGAACTTGCCAATACCGAACTCGATCGCGGCAAGAACCTCGTCTCCAAGAATACCATCTCGCAGAGCGATCTCGCCCAGCGCCAGAGCGCCCAGAGCGAGGCGCTGGCCAACCTCCAGTCGGCGAAGGCAACCTTGAAGACGGCACAGCTCAATCTCGACTATACCGAGATCCGGGCACCGATCGCCGGCCGGGCCGGCAGGCTGGAAATCACCGTCGGCAATCTGGTGGCGGCAGGTTCCGCGTCCGCCCCGCTGACGACGCTGGTTTCCGCCGATCCGATCTATGCGAGCTTCGACGCCGGCGAGGAACTGGTGTCTCGTACGCTCGCCGATCTTCCGCTCGTCGACGGTGCGCCTGATATCGAACAGGTACCGGTCGAGGTGAGCACGCTTGCCGGAAAGGACGCCCCGATCCGCGGCAAGCTGCAGCTCATCGACAACGAAGTGAATGCCTCGAGCGGCACGATCCGCGTGCGCGCCGTCTTCGACAATCCCGGTGGCAAGCTGATCCCCGGCCAGTTCGTGCGGGTCCGCATGGGCCAGCCGAAGGCGCAGGATCACCTGATGGTCAGTGAAAAGGCCGTCGGCACCGATCAGGACAAGAAGTTCGTCTTCGTGGTCGATGCGGCCAATACCGTTGCGTACCGGCAGGTGGAGCTGGGCACGGCGGTAGACGGCATGCGGATCGTCGAAAAGGGTCTCAATCCGGGCGACCGGATCGTCGTCAACGGGTTGCAGCGGATCCGTCCGGGCGCCGTTGTCCAGCCCGAGGAAGAGGCGAAAGTCGCCAACAAGTAATGCCTTGAGCGGCGGCTAGTCCGCCGACTCCTTACACTCATCCAGTTCCGGCTCCTGGAGCTTGCAGCCATTTGGCTGCGAGCCGGGACCGTTTCGCCTCTTGTTCAACCCCGGAGAGAGGGCTTTGACATGAATATTTCCAGGTTTTTCGTCGACAGGCCGGTCTTTGCGGCCGTGCTGTCGATCCTCATCGTGGTCGCAGGTCTGATCGGCATGCGGTCGCTGCCGATTTCCGAATATCCCAATGTGGTCCCGCCTTCGATCGTCGTGCGTGCCGTCTATCCTGGCGCCAACCCGACGGTCATCGCCGAAACGGTCGCGACGCCGCTCGAAGAGCAGATCAACGGCGTCGAGGACATGCTCTACATGTCCAGCCAGGCGACCTCCGACGGCGTGATGACGCTGACCGTCACCTTCAAGCTCGGCACCGATCCGGACAAGGCGCAGCAGCTCGTTCAGAACCGCGTGAGCCAGGCCGAACCCCGCCTGCCGACAGAAGTGCGTTCGATCGGTCTGACGACCGTCAAGAGCTCGCCGGACTTCATCATGGTGGTCAACCTCGTCTCCGACCGATACGACATCACCTACCTGCGCAACTATGCAACGCTCAACGTCAAGGACCGGCTGAACCGCATCCAGGGCGTCGGCCAGGTGCAGGTGTTCGGCGCCGGCGACTATTCGATGCGCGTGTGGATCGATCCGCAGAAGGCTGCCGAGCATTCATTGGCCGCAAGCGACATCTCGAACGCCATCCGCAGCCAGAACGTCCAGGCGGCGGCGGGCATTATCGGTGCCTCGCCGAACCAGCCGGGGGTCGACCTGCAGCTCAACGTCAATGCCCAGGGGCGCCTGCGCACCCCTGAAGAGTTCGGCAACATCATCGTGAAGAGCGGTCAGAACGGTGAAATCACCCGGTTGCGGGATGTTGCCCGCATTGAGCTTGGTGCTGCCGATTATACGCTGCGCTCGCTGCTCGACGGTCGTCCGGCCGTTGCCATCGCGGTTCTCCAAGCGCCGGGTTCGAACGCGATCGAGATCGCCGACAACGTCAAGGCGACCATGGACCAGCTGCAGTTGGCGATGCCGCAGGGCGTGAAATACGAGATCGTCTACGATACGACCAAATTCGTGCGCGCATCGATCGAGAAGGTCATCGACACGTTGCTCGAAGCCATCGCGCTCGTCGTGCTCGTGGTCATCATCTTCCTGCAGACCTGGCGTGCCTCGATCATTCCGCTGATCGCCGTTCCCGTCTCGATCATCGGCACGTTTGCGGTCATGTATGCGTTCGGCTTCTCGATCAACGCGCTGACGCTGTTCGGCCTCGTGCTGGCGATCGGTATCGTCGTCGACGATGCGATCGTCGTGGTGGAGAACGTCGAGCGCAATATCGAGGGCGGCTTAAGTCCGCGTGATGCGACCTACAAGGCGATGAAGGAAGTCTCCGGTCCGATTATCGCGATCGCGCTGGTTCTGGTGGCGGTCTTCGTGCCGCTCGCCTTCATCAGCGGGCTTTCCGGGCAGTTCTACCGGCAGTTCGCGCTGACGATCGCGATTTCGACCGTCATCTCGGCGATCAACTCGCTGACGCTGTCGCCGGCACTTGCTGCCTTGCTGCTCAAGGACCATCACGCCAAGAAGGATTGGCTGACCCGGTTCATGGATGCGATCTTCGGCTGGTTCTTCCGTGGTTTCAACCGCGTCTTCGGTGCGGCTTCTAACGGCTACGGCCGCACGGTCGGCGGGTTGCTCTCGCGCAAGAGCTTGGTGATGATCATCTATCTGGCTCTCGTCGGTGCGACCTACAGCATGTTCAATGCGGTGCCGGGCGGCTTCGTGCCGGCACAGGACAAGCAGTATCTGATCGGCTTTGCCCAGCTTCCGGACGGCGCCACGTTGGACCGCACCGAAGACGTGATCAAGCGGATGAGCGAGATCACCCTCGCACAGCCTGGCGTCGAACATGCCATCGCTTTCCCGGGCCTGTCGATCAACGGTTTCACGATCGGCTCGAATGCCGGCATCGTCTTCGCAGTTCTCGACGACTTCGAAAACCGCAAGACACCGGAGCTTTCGGGCGGTGCGATTGCCATGCAGCTGAACCAGAAGTTCGGCGCCATCCAGGACGCCTATATCGCCATGTTCCCGCCGCCGCCGGTCAACGGCCTCGGAACGACGGGCGGGTTCAAACTGCAGATCGAGGATCGTGCCGGCCTGGGCAACCAGACGCTCGATGAGGCCACCAAGGCGGTTATCGCCAAGGCCTACCAGACGCCGGAACTCGCCGGCATCTTCTCGAGCTTCCAGATCAACGTGCCGCAGCTCTATGCCGATCTCGATCGCGCCAAGGCCGAACAGCTTGGAGTGTCGGTGACCGACGTCTTCGAAACGCTGCAGGTCTATCTGGGTTCGCTCTATGTCAACGACTTCAACGCCTTTGGCCGCACCTACAGCGTCCGGGTTCAGGCGGATGCACAATTCCGCGCAAAGCCGGAGGATATCGGCCAGTTGAAGGTCCGTTCGCAGTCCGGCCAGATGATCCCGCTTTCGGCCCTCCTGAAGGTGGACGCGCAGACCGGCCCGGAACGCACCACGCGCTACAACGGCTTCCTCTCCGCCGATATCAACGGTGGTCCGGCACCGGGATTCTCGTCCGGCCAGGCAGAGGCTGCGATTACGAAGATCCTCGACGAGACGCTGCCTTCCGGCATCGAGTTCGAGTGGACGGACCTGACCTACCAACAGATCCTCGCCGGCAACTCCAGCATAGTGGTCTTCCCCCTGGCGCTGCTGCTCGTCTATCTCGTGCTCGCTGCCCAATATGAAAGCCTGACGCTGCCGATCGCGATCATCATGATCGTACCGATGGGTGTGCTCGCCGCCCTGACCGGCGTCTGGCTCACCGGTGGAGACAACAACATCTTCACTCAGATCGGGCTCGTGGTGCTTGTGGGTCTCTCGGCGAAGAACGCGATCCTGATCGTGGAATTCGCCCGGGAACTGGAGTTCCAGGGTAGGACGCCGTTCCAGGCGGCGGTCGAGGCAAGCCGGCTGCGCCTGCGTCCGATCCTGATGACGTCGATGGCCTTCATCATGGGTGTCGTGCCGCTGGTTGTCTCGACCGGTGCGGGTGCGGAAATGCGCTCCGCCATGGGTATCGCGGTGTTCTCCGGCATGATCGGGGTGACGTTCTTCGGCATCTTCATGACGCCGGTCTTCTACCTGCTGGCCCGTTTGCTTACCGGCAGCCGTCCTCTGCGGCAGCACGGTACGGAGGAGGCGGCTCCCGCTCTCTCTCCAGCGGAGTAAGGTCTACCTCCGGCGCCGCGCGGGTTCTTTCCACCGGGAACCCGCGCGGTATTTTTGTGTCTAGAGGGCACCGCCGTCGATGATCATCGTCTGGGCCGTCATGGCCGCGGATGCATCCGAGGCGAGGAACAGGCAGGGACCGACCAGGTCTTCGGCCACCAGCACCCGCTTGAGGGACTGGCGCGCGACCATCGCCGTGATGCTGTCGTCGTTCAGCCAGAGCTTTTTCTGCCGTTCGGTGACGATCATGCCGGGCAGGATGGCGTTGACACGGATGTTTTCCGGCCCGAGCTTTCCGGCGAGGCTCTTCGTCAGGCCGATAATCCCGGCCTTGGCCGTCGCGTAGGCGGGAAGTCCGCCCATGTTGAGCAGGTAGGCAATCGACGAGAAATTGACGATCGCGCCGCCGTCGGCCTGCCGCAGGTGAGGGACCGCCGCCTGCGATACGAAGAACATCTGCTTGATGTTGATGGCCTGGGCGTTGTCCCAGTACTCTTCGGTCACCGTCTCGAATTCGTGGCGGTCGTCCCATCCGGCATTGTTGACCAGAACCGAAAGCGTCCCGAATTCTTGCGCCGCCTTGTCGACGGCGGCTTTCGTGTCGGCCACATTGCGCAGATCGGCCTTGAGGTAGAGGACCCGATGGCGGGCGGTCTTGGACAGCCGTTCCACCAGTTCGAGGCTCGGCTCGTCCGCAATATCGATGAATGCGACCTTGGCACCCTGGGCCGCAAAGCCTTCTACCAATGCGGCGCCGATGCCGGAGCCGCCGCCGGTGATCAGCACGCCGCGATCGGCAAGATCCGCGTGCCTTACGGAAATTTCGGCCAAAACACCCTCCCTGTCCGGCTTGGTCGCCAAGTTCTATCGCTTCGATGCGGGAAGACAAGGACGCTCGACAAACTCTCGCCATCTGAAGGCGCAATGGTCGTGCCATGACCATTGCGACAGGAATAGCCGTCGGCGTCGGGCTTGGTACGCTGCTCGGAACAGCCGTTTTCGACAATATCGGCATCGGCGTTGCCGTGGGCATCGCGCTCGGCGTTGCCCTTTCCCAGTTCATGCACTCGCGAACGAAATAGCGACGGCGGGCTGCATTCGCTCACGGAGAATTGCCTTCCGGCATCAGAGCCATTACTCGGAAGGGCAACGTTTCCGGCCATATCCCTCTGAGTCGGAGCCTGACGACAAAGGAACTCTCTGTGGCCCTTCCCGATGCCGAAATCTCTCTTCCCGAAAAGACCTATGCCGCCTTCCTGTTCGATATGGACGGCACGATCCTGAATTCGATCGCGTCTGCCGAACGCGTCTGGGGCCGCTGGGCGGCGAAGATGGGGCTCGACGTGGAAAAATTCCTGCCGACCATGCACGGCAAGCGCGGCATCGACACGATCGGGGCGCTGAATCTGCCAGGCGTCGATCCCGTCATCGAGGCGGAAGGCATCCTGCGCGGCGAGATCGAGGACGTCGAAGGCGTCGTGCCGATCCCGGGCGCGGTGGAGTTTCTGTCCGCGCTGCCGCCAGAACGCTGGGCGATCGTCACGTCGTCGCCGATCGAGCTTGCCAAAGTCCGGCTTGCAGCAGCCGGCATTCCCTTGCCGCGCTATATGGTGACCGCCGAAGACGTGACCGTCGGCAAGCCCAATCCGCAGGGCTATATCCTTGGCTCGGAGCGGCTCGGCTTCAGCCCGTCTGATGTTCTGGTGTTCGAGGACGTGCCGGCCGGCATCCAGGCGGGCGAGGCGGCCGGCGCCGACGTGATGGTGATCACCGCCACCCATTCCCATCCGATCGCGACCGAGCATTCGAAAATACCCGGCTATCTCGATCTGGTGCCGCATATCGGCGAGGACGGGCGGCTTGCGGTCCGTCTCCGGGCCTGAAGCTCAGGCGGGCTGGTTCGATGTCCGCATGATGCTGACCGTTGCGACCCAGAGCACGACGCCGAGGCCGAGCAGGCAGGCGGCGATCAGATACTGGACCGGATCGCGGCCGGTCCAGGGGCCGGCGAGGAATGTGCAGGAGATGGCACCCAGCACCGGCAGGATGGTCGGTGTGCGAAAATGCTTGTGCTCGACCGTGTCCTTGCGCAGGACCAGCACTGCGACGTTGACGATCGCGAAGACGCAGAGAAGCAGCAGCGCCGTGGTGCCGCCGAGCGCCGGGACGCCACCGGCAAAAAGGATCAGGCCGACCGCAAGCAGCGACGTGAAGCCGATCGCGATATAGGGCGTGCGGCGGCCTAAATGGACCTTGCCAAGCACCTGGGGCAGCACGCCCTCGCGGCTCATGCCGTAGATCAGTCGGCTTGCCATCATCATGTTGATCAGTGCGGAATTGGCCACTGCGAACATGGTGATGACGGCAAATATGCCGATCGGGAAGTCCGGCGCGCCGGCCTGCACGACCTTCAGGAGCGGGGTCTCGCCCTGGCCGAGTTCATTGGCCGGCACAAGCGTGATTGCCGAAATTGCCACTAGGACATAGATGAGGCCGGTGACGCCAAGTCCGGTCAGCAGCACTTTCGGGAACATCCGGCTCGGCTCCTTGCATTCCTCGGCCATGTTGACCGAATCCTCGAAACCGACCATGGCGAAGAAGGCGAGGGTGGTGGCGGCGATCACCGGCCAGAAAACGCCGCCGTCCGGTGCCGCAAACGTCCAGGCGCGCGAGACATCACCCTGGCCGCCGGCGATTGCCCAGAAGCCGATGCCGATGATGATCAGCAGGCCGGTCAGTTCGACGACGGTCAGGACCACGTTCATCTTGACGCTTTCCCCGACGCCCCGAAAATTGATGGCAGCCACCAGGGCGATGAAGCCGACCGCGATGAAAGGCACACCCCAGGCGCCGAGATCGAGGCTGAGCGAGGTGGCGAAGTTGGAGGCGAAGGCGCGCGATGCGGTCGCCGCTGAGGTGATGCCCGACGACATCACCGCGAAAGCCACCAGGAAGGTGACGAAATGGATGCCGAAGGCTTTGTGGGTGTAGAGCGCCGCGCCGGCCGCACGCGGATATTTGGTGACCAGTTCAAGATAGCTGAAAGCGGTGAGGAGAGCGACCAGGAAGGCTATGAGAAAGGGCAGCCAGACAACACCGCCGACCTGAGCGGCGACCTGGCCGGTCAGGGCATAGATACCTGTGCCGAGGATATCTCCGACGATGAACAGCATCAGCAATCCGGGACCCATCACCCGGTGCAGTTCCGTCTTCTGTTCGCCCGATTGTGTGACCGGCTTTTCCATAAGTCCCTCCTGAAGCGACCAAATTCTCTCAGCAAATTGCTCAATGGGAACAAGCGGCGGTTGTTCCCCAGAAAAACGCAAGGTTTCAGGCCGTTCTCCTAGGCCAAAAGGCTAGGCAAATTTTCGTGACAATCTTGCACTCGGTGCAAATATTTCCTAAATGTGGTGATATGGACGTTGCACTGCACAAAATTGCCGTCAACAGGCGTATTTTTCATAACGGAGGTTCCCATGCCTTGGAATTGCCATGCGGGCTGTCAAGGTCGGCGGAATACTCGAACGCATTTTCAAACCGGTGAGTCTCTGACCATGACAGCAGATGCCGCATTCTCCGATTTCCTGCATTTCTTCCGTTCCTGGATCAGCAATCCATTGCGGGTTGCGGCGGTGGCGCCGTCCGGTGACTCGCTGGCCAAGCTGATGACCCAGGAAATTGCGCCGATGGACGGCCCCGTCATTGAACTTGGGCCGGGCACCGGCGTCTTCACCCGTGCGCTGCTTGCCCGTGGTGTCGCGGAATCCGATCTGACGCTGATCGAATACGGGCCGGAATTCGTGCCGGGCCTGCAGCGGCGGTTTCCGGAAGCGCGGGTTCTGCAGATGGATGCAGCCAAGCTCGCGCACGAGGATATTTTTGAAGGCGAACCGGTCGGCGCTGTCATCAGCGGTCTGCCGCTGCTCTCAATGTCACCGCGCAAGATCACAGCGATCCTCGGAGGCGCCTTTACCTATATCCGCCCAGGCGGTTCCTTCTACCAGTTTACCTACGGCCCGCGTTGCCCCGTGCCGCGTCCGATCCTTGACCGGCTCGGTCTCAAGGCCGTCCATATCGGCCATACCGTGCGCAACCTGCCTCCGGCCGCTGTCTATCGCATCTCCCGCCGTAAGCCGCTGGACCTGACGCGGGAGCGTTCCCGGTATCGCGCCGAGGCAGAGGCCAGCCCGATCCAGAATGCCGACGAAATGGGCAGCTAGACAAAACCGGGTGAAATGACCAAGACGACTGATGGCGCGACGGGAGGCCGGCGAGAGGTCAAGCGCCGGCAAACCAGAGAACGCATCGAGGAAGCGGCGATGAGCCTGTTCCTCGAACGGGGCTTCGACACGACGACGATCGAGGAGATTGCCGAACGCGCTGAGGTCTCTAAACGCAGTTTCTTCGATTATTTTCCTTCCAAGGAAGAGGTCGTGTTCGCCTGGCAGGACGGTTTTGCCGACCATCTGATGGCGGCGATCGCGTCGAGGCCGGCCGACGAGCCGGCGGTCAAGGCCGTGCAGCACGGCCTCGTCAGCGCCCTCGTTTCGGCGGCTGACGAAAGGGCGATGGCACTCGGAGAACTGATCCGCCGCACGCCGGCGCTGAAGGCCCGCGACCAGCTCAAATATGCCAAGCTCGAAGTGAAGCTCACGGAAGCGCTGAAGGCTCGGAGCCGGAGCGACGAGGAGCGGCTGCGCATGCGGCTGCTGGCGGCCGTGGTGATGGGCGCACTGCGGGCCGGTGGAGAGATCTGGAACGAGCCGCCGCCGGGCACCTCGCTCGAAACCTTCGCGCATCAATTCTTCGGCGATTTCTGGAAGGCGCTTGCCGATTTCGGCAACGAGGGGCAGGGGCGCTGATCAGATCACGCTGAGGGTCGCCGCGGCGAGCACCACGTAGCGCAGCGCCTTGCCGACGAATACCAGGATCAGGAAGGTCGGCAGCGGCTCCCTGAGCACGCCGGCCGCGACCGTGATCGCATCGCCGCCGATCGGCAGCCAGCTGAGCAGCAGCGACCATTTCCCGTATTTCCGATACCAGGCCTGCGCCGTTTCCAGCTTTTCCTCGCTCACCGGAAACCATCGGCTGTCGCGGAACCGCTCGACGCCGCGACCGAGTAACCAGTTTACCGCGGCACCCGCCGTGTTGCCGACGGAAGCCACCAGCAGAAGGCCGGCAAGCGAATACCGGTCGGCCAGGATCAGGCCGACAAGGATCGCCTCCGACTGCATCGGAAAGATCGTGGCGGCGATGAAGGCGGCGGAAAACAGCCCCGCATAGGCGGCGAAATCGAACATGGTCAGCCTATAGCGGAGCCAAATGAAAAAGGGCGGATGAAAATCCGCCCTTCCTTGCATTTCAGGTTCGCGGATCAAGCCTTGGTGGCGTTTTCGACCTCTTCCGCAGCCGTTTCCACCTTCTTGGCGTGGCGTTTGCGCCAGTCACCGAGGAAGAGCAGGATCGGAGCCGCGATGAACACCGACGATGCGCCGGCGACGAGAATGCCGAACGCCATCGGCACCGCGAAGCTTTCCACCGCGCTGCCACCCCAGATCGCCATCGGCAGAAGCGACAGGAAGGCGGTGGCATTGGTATAGAGGCTTCGAGCCAGCGTTTCGTTGATCGACTTGTCGATCAGTTCGCGCAGCGGCATTGACTTGTAGAGCCGCATGTTTTCACGCATGCGGTCGTAGACGACGACCTTGTCGTTGACCGAATAACCGACCATCGTCAGCACCGCGGCGATCGCCGTCAGATTGAAATCGAGGCCGGTGATGGCAAAGAAACCCACCAGCTTGGTGACGTCCAGCACTAGGGTGACGATGGCGCCGACCGCGAACGGCCATTCGAACCGCACCCAGATATAGATCAGCATGGCGACGCTGGCGATGAAGACCGACAGGAAGCCGGCAACGGCAAGTTCGCCAGAAACCTTCGGACCGATGACATCGGTACCCTGGACGGTGGCGGTGGAGTCGATCTTGGCGACTTCGTCCTTCAGCTTGGTGACCGCGGCGGTCTGGGCCTCTTCGCCGCCTTCCTGACGCTGGGCGCGCACCAGGATAGTGTTCGGATCGCCGAAGGACTGCAGCGTGATTTCGCCGAGGTCGAGCGTGTTCAGACCTTCGCGGAACTTGGCGAGGTCGGCGGGACCTTGCGTCTTGACGGACATCTGGATGCCGCCGCGGAAGTCGACGCCGTAGTTCAGCCCCGGATAGAAGAACAGCCCGACCGAGGCGAGCGACAGGATGGCCGAGACCGCCACGCCGAAGAAGCGTGCCTTCATGAACTGGATGTGCTTGTCGTAGGGGCTGAACCGGAACATCGACTGGATGTTGATGATCTTCAGCTTGTAGCGGCGCGCAATGGCAACCATCGTGACGCGCACGAAGGCAACCGACGTGAACATCGAGATGATCAGGCCGAGACCCATTGTGACGGCGAAGCCGCGCACCGGGCCCGAACCGAAGTAGAACAGGATGGCCGCGGCGATGAGCGCAGTCATGTTGCCGTCGACGATGGTCGAATAGGCGCGGTTGAAGCCGACGTCGATGGCGGCGAAGGCGCCGCGGCCTTTACGCGTCTCCTCACGGATACGTTCGTTGATCAGGACGTTGGCGTCGACGGCGAGGCCGATGCCGAGCACGATACCGGCGATACCGGGCAGCGTCAGCGTCGCGCCGACCAGCGTCAGTGCCGAGAAGGTCAGGATCGTGTGGATCAGCAGCGCGACGTTCGCCAGAATGCCCCAGGTGCCATAGAGGACCAGAATGAAGACGGCGACGAGGACGAAGCCGACGAGGCCGGAATAGAGGCCCATCTGGATCGCGTCCGCGCCCAGGTCGGCGCCGACGGTGCGTTCTTCGATGACGGTAAGCTTCGCAGGCAGTGCACCGGCGCGCAGCAGTGCGGAGAGCGTATTGGCTTCCGAGACCGAGAAGCCGCCGGAGATCTGGCCCGAACCGCCGGTGATCGGCGTGCGGATGACCGGCGCGCTCAGCACCTTGTTGTCGAGCACGATCGCGAAGGGACGGCCGACATTCTGCTGGGTGATCTGGGCGAAGCGGTTGGCGCCGGCCGAGTCGAAGCGGAAGTTGACGACCGGCTCGTTGGTCTGCTGGTCAAAGGCGGCGCGGGCGTCGGTCAGGCGGTCGCCGGAAAGCTCGACGCGGTCGAGGACCGGATACTGGTTGCCGCGCTCGTCGGCGAGCATGGTCACGCCGGCCTCGCCCTGCTGGCCGAGCAGATGGAAGCTCATCTTGGCGGTCGAGCCGAGCAACTGGCGCAGGCGTGTCGGATCCTGTTCGCCCGGAAGCTGGACGAGAACGCGGTCCGAGCCGATGCGCTGAATGGTCGGTTCGGCGACGCCCACCTGGTCGACGCGCTGGCGGATGATTTCAAGCGACTGATCGACGGCGGCGGTGATATGCGAATTGATGCCGGCTTCCGTCTGGGCGACCGAGATCGTGTTGTCGGAAGGCGTGGTGATGGCGAGGTCGCTGCCGCCGATGGTCGTGCCGGCGTTTACGGGGTTGGCCAGCGTCTGGAGCTCGGTCACGGCTGCACCGCGCTGGGCCGCGTCGCGCAGCGCGACCGTCACGGTATCGCCCGTGCGCCGGATTGCCGTGGTCGTGATGTTCTTGTCGCGCAGAACGCGGCGGGCATCCTGCAGCAGGCTCTGGACGCGTTCGTTGATCAGGTCGGCACGATCGACTTCGAGGACGAGATGCGAGCCGCCGCGCAGGTCGAGGCCGAGTGCGACGCGGCTATGCGGCAGCCAGGCGGGAAGGCGGTCAAGCGTCGACTGCGGAATGACGTTCGGCAGCGCCACCAGAATGCCGAGGAAGATGATGACGAGATAGGTCGTCACCAGCCACGGGGAGTTTCTCATGTTTTTAATCCTGCTGAGCCCATGGCGCGCGGGGCGATCTGCATGGGGACTTAATTCGTGATCATGCGGGCGCCATGAGGCGCGGTCGTCTTACGCGCCAGCCGGCGGCGCACGCGGCAGCGATCCGTGCCAGAACGGGTAGATTGCCGGATCGGAGGACGGTTTCGACGCGACGGCCGAAACGAAAATCGGGAAGCTGATCTCGATGGCGCGGGCTTCCAGTGCGCCGTCGCCCGTATGCCACTGGGCGCCTGTTCCGTCCTTGCGATCCATGGCGGCAAGGGCGCGCAAGGGCTCGCGCTTGCTCAGATGCGGGGTGTCGCCGCTCTTGTCGGCCGAGACGGCGCCGCGCGGGAATTGAACGTCCTTGACGACGCCCGACAGCAGGCCGAACAGGGCGGCGATCAGCAGAGCTGCGGCAAAGACCGGCCAGCGCGACAGGAGGCTCTCCTGTTCACGTCCGTCTCTCATCCGCTTGTCCTGCGGAAACAGCGCCATGCGCATCAGCTCCGGAGCGTTAGAAATCCCGAAGTCCTTGCTTCGGAACGGAATGCCGCCTTCTAAAGGAGAGGCTTACCGTGGTCAATCTCCAGTCGCGGCGAGCGTAAAGGCAGATTGCGGCGGCATTGGCGCCGATCGCAGCATCAAGGGTCTGAACCGGTGCTTTTGTCGGTCTGCTTACCTGCGACCATGAAGACGCTGCTATTTGTGGATCGGGTCCTTCCACAGGACTTCTTCAGGCTTCTCGATAGGTTCGATATCGAGATTCACCACGACTGGATCCTGGCCGGAACGGCAGAGCACGCATTCCAGCGTCTCGTCGGGGCTCGCATTGATCTCCTGGTGCGGCACATAAGGCGGCACGTAGATGAAATCCCCGGGGCCTGCCTCCGCCACGAATTCGAGATTGTCGCCCCAACGCATCCGCGCTCTTCCCTTCAGCACGTAGATGATGCTTTCGAGATCGCCGTGGTGATGGGCGCCGGTCTTGGCGTTGGCATGGATGGTGACCGTGCCGGCCCAGATCTTTTCGGCGCCGGCGCGAGCGTTGTTGATCGCAGTCGCACGGTTCATGCCGGGGGTCTGGGCGGTGTTGGGATCGAGCGAATTGCCGGGAATGACTTTCACGCCGTGCTCGCGCCAATCGACGTGGGAATGACCGTCATGGTCATTGTCATGAGGGTGATGATGATCGTCGCGGCTGTGGCTCAAGATCGGTTCTCATTGACTGGGACGGGGCTCACCAACTCTTGCGAGTGGGGGTCCGCGAGCCCCTAACCGGCATCATGCCGGCTGGGGCCACGTAGCTTTGCTTCGGGAACATGATCAATGGGAACGTCACAAATGTCAAAGGCTTGGTGAGGAAAGGGTAACTTTCCTGTTTCAAATCAACACACTACCCAGTTTTGAGGGCGCCCCTTGCCCCCTCACGCGTCAGCGGCAGATCGAACCGCCGCTTGCTGGTTGCATGTCGAATGGGGCGATGACGGGCGCCGAGGTCGACCCCTGACGGAGCCTTATACGCCCTGAATGAGTGGGAGGACTTCGATCGAGCCCTGATAGATCATGTCCAGCGCCACGTAGACGATGACGGCCAGGCCAAGATAGGCGATCCAGCGGAAACGGGAGAGGAGTTTGGCGACGAAGTTGGCCGCGACGCCCATCAGCGCGATCGAGACGACCAGGCCGATGATCAGCACCGTCGAATGCTCCTTGGCAGCGCCGGCGACGGCCAGCACATTGTCGAGCGACATGGAGACGTCGGCGACGACGATCTGGGTGGCGGCCTGGAAAAAGGTCTTTTCGGCGGCCCTTTCCTTCGCTTCGGCGGCGGCATGGGCATCGTCACCCTGGCCTTCGCGCAGTTCGCTCCACATCTTCCAGCAGACCCAGCCCAGCAGCAGTCCGCCGGCGAGCTGGAGCCCCTTGATCGCCAGAAGGTAAGTGGCGATCACCGCAAACACGAGGCGCAGTACGGTTGCTGCGGAAATGCCGAAGAGGATCGCCTTCTTGCGGAGCGCGGCAGGAAGACCGGCTGCAGCAAGGCCGATGACGATGGCATTGTCGCCGGAAAGGACGAGGTTGATGGCGATGACCTCGAGGAGTGCCGCAAAGCCGGCTGCGGTGAAGAGTTCCATCATGAAGTGTGAACCTGAGTCGGGAGTGGATGAAGGTGGGAGGATAAACTGATCGTCTAGTCACATCTTGTGGCGATTGGTACAGGATATTTCAGGACACTTGGCAAGCGGATTTTCATTCTGTCAAACGGCATTGTCCATTATTGAAGCAGATGGCGCCCATGGAGAAGACAGGCGATCCGAATAACAGCTTTTTAGCCCGGCTCAAGTTCCACTTGTCGCGACTCACCTGTCTCCTATATGGGCTCACGGCGGAGCACGTCCCCAATGCCGCTTTGTGGCGCGGATTTTTTGCCTGCGGAGGCCATGGGGCAAGCATCCGAAGGATGAAGGAGACGTTCATGGCGCAGAAAGCCGTTGTCCTTGTCGTCGAGGATGAACCGCTGATCCGATTCACCACGCTCGACGCGCTGGAGGAGGTCGGACACCAGGTGCTGGAGGCAGGCAATGCCGACGAAGCGATGGTGCTGTTCCGCAACCGGTCCGATATCGACATCGTCTTCACCGACGTCAACATGGCGGGCTCCATGGATGGCATTCAGCTTGCCCAGCGCATCCGTGCCATCCGCCCCAGCATTGGCATCATCATCACATCGGGTGTGGTGAGCCTCGATCCGATGCTGCTGCCGACCAACACGGTCTTCCTGCCGAAACCCTATCAGCACGACATGCTGCTCTCCTCGATCCACGAGATGATGCCAGGCTGAAGACGCGCCGGCGGAACCAAGTGGCATGCCTTCCGGTTATTTCTTCCGATCAACCCGGAGGAACCTTCAGATGCTGACGAAGCTCATCGCGTTTTCCGCCATTTCTCTGTTTGCCGCACCCGTCCTGGCCCAGACATCCGGCACGGGCGCCACGACCACATTACCCGGTATCACAACGACCACACCCGACGCCAATTCCGGCGTCCCGACAGGCACGACGCTTCCCGGCGTCACCGATCCGACGACGACCAACAGCACGACCGGCACCGTCGATCAGGAAGATCATTGCCAGCCGCCGGGGACGCCGAGCAATACCAATCCGAGTGCCGGCATGCCGACGATGCCGCGGCCTGAACAGGCTTGCAACTGAGCCCTTGAGAAAACGTCTTTACTCTTCGTCAATCTCTATTAAGTTGGTAGAGATTGAAGCGACTGCCGGAAACAGATCGAAGACATGTTTCCGGTGGCTTCCAGGACAACCTTTCGCCCAAAGCAACCAAGGACGAGGAGTGTGTGCTTGATGACCTATGATGTCGCCGTCGTCGGTTCCGGTTTTTCCGCAATCGCCCTTACCATCAACCTCCTGCGCTTCCTGCCGTCTTCCGCTTCGATCGCGGTGGTCGGCGACGATCCTGGTTTCGGGCGGGGCACCGCCTATCGCACCGAATTCTACCTGCACCGCCTGAATGTTCCGGCGGCGCGGATGAGCGTGTTTCCGGATCGGCCGGACGATTTCGTCGAATGGCTGCGCCGTCAGGGCAGGGCCGCCTTTCCGGAGGATTTTGCCTCGCGCGGTGATTACGGCCTGTATCTGCGCGATACGCTGGCTTCGCTGCTGAGGCCCCGCGAGCGGCGCGCGCATGTGGACTTCATCCGAGCCAAGGCGACCGCCTGCGTCCAGTGCGAACAAGACGGGCTCGTCTTCCATCTCGACAATGCCGGCGCACTGCGCGCCCGCACCGTCATCCTGGCGCTCGGTGTCGGCAATGCCGACCTGCCTTTGCCGAAGGATCGAATCGATTCCGGCCTCAGTGCCCGCATCATCGACAATCCCTGGCGGCTGGGCTGGCTTTCGCGCGTCGGCCGCACCGACGAACTCTGTATCTTCGGCTCCGGCCTGACGATGATCGATCAGGTCCTGTCGCTGCGCGCGCAGGGCCATCGCGGCCGCATCCATGTCCTGTCCCGGCGCGGATTGGTGCCGCATCCGCATCCGACCCGGCGTGCCGCTCCCGTCGCGCCGGACCTGCCGGACAAGCGAGAGATCAGCGCCCTGCTTCACGCCTTGCGCCAGCAGGCTGAGAATGGCGCCGACTGGCGGGGCGTGGTCGATGGCCTGAGGCCGCAGACCCAGGCCCTGTGGCAGAGTCTCAGCGCCGACCAGCGCTCCCGTTTCCTTCGGCACGCGCTGGCCTGGTGGAACATCCACCGCCACCGTATCGCGCCGGAGGTGTTCGCCCGCTTCAATGCGCTCCTGAAGGACGGCACGGTGACCGTGCATGCCGGCTTCCTCCGCTCGATCGACAGGGATGGCGAGGGCGCGAGCGTCCGGTTCAGGCGGCGCGGCACGCAGGACGTCGCCTCCTTCCATGCCGAGTGGATCGTCAACTGCACCGGCATGGAACGCGCCGGGATCGGCCATTCGCCGCTGCTGACCGAGATGCGGAACCTTGAGATGATCGCCATGGACGAACTTGGACTTGGCATTTCCGTCGACGGGCAGTCTCGCGTTCTCGATCCGGATGGCCGGCCACAGCCCGGCTTGTTTGCCGCCGGAGCGCTCACCGCCGGCCAGTTCTGGGAGATCACGGCGGTGCCGGATATCCGTGTGCAGGCGAAGGCGCTTGCCGAGACGATCGTGGCCGAAATCGCTCGGACGGCGCCGCGGCCTGCCCGCATCGCGTGATAGGGCGCTCCATGAGCATGATTTTCTCCTGAGGGGATATCTGCGGCAGGTTCCTTGCTTTCATGCCGCGCCATCGACGCTAATGTTGAGCAAGTCATTGCGCCGAAAGGAATTTACATGGCCCTGAAACTTGTCGGTCTCGCGGGCAGCTATAATCGTCCCTCCAAGACTTTTGCGCTGGTCCATCACATCGCCTCGATCGCAGCGGAGCGTTATGGGTTCGACACCCGGGTGCATGACCTGGCCGATGTCGGGCCGTCTCTCGGCCAGTCGCAGCGGCAGGGCGATCTTGACGAAGCAGCCGCCAAAGTGCTGGCCGATGTCGTCGAGGCCGACTTCCTGATCGTCGGTTCGCCGACCTACAAGGGTAGCTATCCCGGGCTCTTCAAACATTTCATCGATCTGATCGATCCGGAACAGCTCCGCGCCAAACCGATCCTGATCACCGCGACCGGCGGCGGCGACCGGCATGCGCTGATGGTCGAACATCAGCTTCGGCCGCTGTTCGGCTTCTTCATGGCCCATACTCTGCCGACGGCCGTCTATGCGTCCGATCGCGATTTTGCCGATTACCGCGTCGTCTCCGAGGCGCTGCAGCAGCGGATCGGCTTTGCCGTCGACGAACTCGCCGCCTTCTTTCCGATCCGCGAACTCGCCGCCGCGGAGTAACTTTACTTTCGGTCGCTTTGTCGTCATCAATCCCCTCGCAACCGCAATGCGGAGGAGAATGCATGACCATCGAAGAAGACATGACAAAGATCGCCGAGCAGGAGAAGGCGCTGGTCTTCGACCGGTTCGATCTCACGACTGCCTGGGATCTCGGTTCGCTGCTCCGGCATATGGCGGTGGAGCGAGGCCTGAGCGTCGTCGTCGACGTGCAGCTGCATTCGATGTCGGCCTTCTACACGGCCCTTCCGGGCACTACCGCCGACAATGAGAACTGGGTGCGCCGCAAGCGCAATCTCGTGCTCCGTTTTTTCCAGTCCAGCTATGCGATCGGGCGGAAGCTCGAGCTCCAGGGTGACACGGTTGAAAACCGATACGGCATTTCCTCGGCAGACCACGCGCCGCATGGCGGCAGCTTCCCGATCAAGGTCGCCGGTATCGGTTGCATCGGGGCGGTGACGGTTTCCGGCCTGCCGCAGCGCGAGGATCATAATATGGTCGTCGAAGCCCTTGCCCGGATGACTGGAAGGGATATCTCCACACTCCGTCTCGACTGAGGAGATATTCCATGGCGCAGGCCGACATAAAGACTCCCGAAGAAGTTTTCACCTTCTGGTTCAAGGAGCTAACCCGCAAGGACTGGTTCGAGAAGAATGATGCGCTCGACGAGGCGATGCGCAGGCATTTCGCTGCGACCCATCTTTCGCTCACCCGGGGCGAGCTCGATGCGTGGCGGACGTCGCCGGAAAATCGGCTCGCGGCGGTGATTGTCCTCGACCAGCTCTCCCGCAATCTCTATCGCGGCTCGCCGCTGGCTTTCGCTGCGGACTGGCTGGCTTTGCGAGAGGCGAGGCAGGCGATCGAAGCGGGCGCGGATATGGCCGTCCTGCCCGAGCAGCGCGGCTTCTTCTATCTCCCCTTCGAACATTCGGAAACCCTCGCCGATCAGGATCGTTCGGTGGAACTCTTCACGTTGCTGGGTGATGCGGATTATCAGGATTATGCAGAACGTCACCGTGCGGTGATCCGGGAATTCGGCCGCTTCCCGCATCGCAATGCGCTGCTCGGCCGGGAATCGACCGCCGCCGAGCTGGAATATCTGGCCAAGCCCGGCGCCGGTTTCTGAAACTTGAAGTGCTAACGGCGGAACATGCGTGCGACGGCAATCAGGATGCACGCCCCGACGAAACCGGCAATCAGGTAGCCGATCCAGCCGCCGAGCACGACACCAAAGACGCCGAGAATGGCATTGGCTATGATGGCGCCGACAATGCCCAGGATGATGTTCATGATCAAGCCCATGTCGCTTTTCATGAACTTTTCGGCGAGCCAGCCGGCAATGCCGCCGATGATGATGGCTGCGATCCAGCCGATACCTGCTTGTTCCATGACTTACCCTCAGTGGATTGTTGGGACGGGGAAAACGCGAGGAAATGTTCCAGGTTCCACGAATTGTTCCAATTCGTGGCCCGGCACTACACCATTCCTTTTCTTCGCCCAGAAGTCACTCTATTTTCGCGCGCGAATCCGATCGAAAGACAAAGAGCAGACATTTGGCAGAACGTATCACGACCGGCCCTTCGACCATTCAGCGGATGGCCCGCATGGTCTTCGCAGCACTTATGATCGCCGCAGCCCAGCTTGGCTCATCGTCGCATGCGATGGCGCAGGCGCAGCAGCAGGCCCAGGGACAGCGCCAAGAGCAAGTGCCGCCCGACGTCACGGTCGATTCCATCAATACGAACATGAAGGGCAAGATCGACGCGATCCGCCAGCAGCTCGATTCCTTCCGCAACCGGATACAGAGCGACGCCGACGACGATGCGCGCCTTGCGGAACTCAGGGTTCAGGCCGAAGCGATCGTCGGTGAAATGCGCTCCACGTCCGATGCCATGCGCACGCGCGTCGAACAGATCCAGGCCCGCCTCAAAAGTCTCGGCGAGCCGCCCGCCGCCGGTCAGCCTCCGGAAGCGCCTGCGGTTGTCGAAGAACGCAACCGGCTGCTGAACGAGCGGTCGGAGCTCAACATCATCGTTGACGACGCCGGCCAGCTTTCCAACAGCGCGACCCAGGTCGCCAACACGATCACCAACCTGCGCCGCACGCTGTTTACCCAGACGCTCTTCCGCCATACCGAGCTTTCGGGCGAATTGTTCGCCGATGCGGGCAATGCGCTGGTTGCGGAGGTACGCAACTTCGGCTCGACCTTCAGCAGCTGGATCAGTTTCGTCTGGAAATTCAAGAAGCTCCAGCTATTGGGAGCGCTGGCGCTGTCGCTCGGCGCGGCCATGCTCTTCCTGTCCGGGGGCTACCGGCTGTTCGGGCGATTCATCCGGCGAAACGACCACGAACATCCATCCTACATCAGGCGGTTGTCGGTGGCCTTCTGGTCGACGGTGATCCAGACCGTATCGCTGGCGGCCTTCCTGGTTGCTTCCTTCCTGTTCCTTGACGGCTTCAATGTGCTCAGGACGGATATCACGCCGATCATCGTGACCTTTTTCGGCTTCGTGTGGTTCGTCAATTTCGTCTGGAAGCTCACCTATGGCGTATTGGCGCCGGGTGAGCCGGAATGGCGGCTCGTCCGCATCACCAATCGCGGTGCGCGCCTGCTGACGCTTGCCGTGCTCGCCATGGCGATCGTCAACGGGCTCGACTATCTGCTCGGCGCAATCAGCGAGGCGCTCAATTCCCCGCTGGTTCTGACCATCGTCAAGAGCCTGCTCGCCTCTGTCATCATCGGCCTGATCCTGATCGCCATCTCCTTCATTCAGCCGCGGCTTGTCGAGGGCGAGGATCCGGAAAGCCCGGGGCATCGCTGGCCACGCTTCTTCCCGCTGTTCCTTCGTGTGACGGGTCTGCTCCTCATCCTGTCGGTGCTGACGGGATATGTGGGGCTTGCACGGTTCGCTTCGACCCAGATCGTGCTGACCGGGGCGGTGATCGTGCTGATCTATATCGGACTTCTGTCCGGCAGGGCGATTTCGAAACAGGGGGCGTTCACCGACACGGCTGTCGGCCGCCGGCTTGCCGAACGCTTCCAATTCGGGGAGGTGTCGCTCGACCAGGCGGGGCTCGTCGCGGGACTTGGCATCTATGCCTTTGCGCTGATCCTCGGGATCCCGCTCATTCTCCTGACGTGGGGGTTCCAGATTGCCGATATCGAGGCCTGGATCTACAGCTTCTTCACGCAGATTCGGATCGGTAACATCTCGATCTCGATCGTCGGCATTCTCGGCGGCATTCTGCTTTTCGGCCTTGGCTTCATCGTCACGCGCTGGGTGCAGAAGTGGATCGACGGCAATGTGCTGGCGCGCAGCCAGGTCGACCTCGGCGTCCGCAATTCGGTCAAGACCGGTATCGGCTATCTCGGCATCGGGCTTGCGGTGATCGTCGGCGTTTCGGCCGCCGGCATCGACCTGTCGAGCTTCGCGCTGGTCGCGTCCGCCCTGTCGGTCGGTATCGGTTTCGGCCTCCAGAATATCGTGTCGAACTTCGTGTCCGGGCTGATCCTGCTCGTCGAGCGGCCGTTCAAGGTGGGCGACCATGTGGTGACCGGGGCGACGGAAGGCATCGTCAAACGCATCTCGGTGCGCGCCACCGAGATCGAGACGTTCCGCAAGCAATCGATCATCGTGCCGAATTCCGACCTGATCAACTCGCCGGTCGGCAACTGGACGCATCGCAACAAGATCGGGCGTTCGGAAGTGCCCGTCGCGGTGAGTTCCCACAGCGATCCACAGAAGGTGATGGATATCCTTCTGGAGCTGGTCGATCAGGTACCGGAAGTATTGCGCAATCCGGAACCGCATGTGGAGTTCCTGACCTTCGGCGCCTCTTCGCTCAATTTCGAATTGCGGTTCCATCTGGCCGACATGGGCGAGGGCCTGAGGATCCGCAACAATCTGAGGATCGCCATTCTCAAGCGGTTCAAGGAGGAGGGGATCGAGATCCCGTTCCCGCAGCAGGAAATCGTCTTCCACCGAGGCAGGCCGATCCTGCCGGAGGAGGGCGACGCAAGAGGGAGTGCGTAACTATCCCTCCGCCCAATACGCGCGCGGCCATTCTGATGACCGTCGCGGGCTGGCTCTCGGCATGTCGTAATCAGGCGTTTGGCTCGCCTGCCGGAATTGCATAGTCCCTGCAGTTTGCGAAGAGGCCGCGCGAGGCCGAGAAGGGGTTCATTCCATGAAGACACATGCACGGGCGGTGGTGATCGGCGGCGGCGTGGTCGGTGTTTCGACGCTTTATCATCTGGCAAAAAAGGGCTGGAGCGACGCGGTCCTGATCGAACGCAAGGAATTGACCTCCGGTTCGACCTGGCATGCCGCGGGGCTTCTGCCGCTCTTCAACCTTTCCTATTCGGTCGGCCAGCTGCATAAATACTCGGTGCGGTTCTATCAGGAACTGCAGGAAGAGACCGGCATGAATGTCGGTTTCTCGAAAGTCTCGAACATCCGGCTCGCCCGCACCAGGGACCGCTGGGAAGAGTACATGTATTACGCCGGGATCGCCGAGACGATCGGCGTGAAGGTCAATATCCTGACGGCAGAACAGGTGAAGGAGATCTGGCCGCTCTGCGAGACGGACGGCATTCTCGGCGCCATCCAGCATCCGGACGACGGTTACATCCAGCCGGCCGACCTCACCCAGGCGCTCGCCAAGGGCGCGCGCGACCTCGGCGCCACGATCTACCGCAACACGACCGTGACCGCCATCGAGCAGCAGCCGGACGGGCTCTGGAAGGTGACGACCGACAAGGGCGAGATCACCGCCGAGCACATCATTTCCTGCACCGGCAATTTCGCGCGCAAGACCGGCGAGATGGTCGGCATCAACATCCCGGTCATCCCGGTCGAACACCAGTATATCGTCACCGAGCCGCATCCGGCGATCCAGGAGCGCAAGGCCAAGGGCCTGCCGGAAATGGGGGTCCTGCGCGAATCGGACTCATCCTGGTACATGCGCGAAGAGAATGGCGGCCTGCTGCTGGGGCCCTACGAAGTCGGGGCACCGGTCTGTTACGTCGACGGTCCCTCGGACGAGAGCGAATACGAGCTTTTCAACGAGGATCTCGACCGGCTGATGCCCTATATCGAGACCGCCATCGTGCGCGTGCCGGCCTTCGGCGAAGTCGGCATCAAGAAGGTCTATAACGGTGCGATCGCCTATACGCCGGACGGCTCGCCGATCGTCGGGCCGGCGCCCGGCCTCAGGAATTTCTGGCTGAACGAGGGCCATTCCTTCGGCATCACGGCTGCCGGCGGTGCCGGCTGGCAGCTCGCGGAATGGATCGTCGACGGCGAGCCGACCGTCGACATGATGGGCGTCGATCCCCGGCGCTTCGGGCCTTACGCAACGGAAGGCTATCTGATCGAGAAGAACGAAGAGGCCTATGCCAATGTTTTCACGATGCATTATCCGGATGAAGAGCGTTCCGCCGCGCGTCCCTTGAAGACGACGCCGGTCTATGATCGGTTGAAGAAGATGGGTGCCGTGTTCGGCTCCGTTTATGGCTGGGAACGCGCCAACTGGTTCGCGCCGGAAGGTTACGAAGTGCCGAAGGAAGAGCTCGGTGTCGGCGTCGACGTGCTGACCGCCCATAATCATGCGCCGGCGCTGGAAGACGGTCGGATCGTCGAGAAATGGTCGTTCCGCCGTTCAAACTACTTCGACCATGTCGGCAACGAAATCAAAAACGTCCACGAGAATGTCGGCGTGCTCGACATGTCGGCCTTCGCCAAGATGGAAGTGTCCGGCCCCGGTGCGCGCGCTTTCCTTGATTCGATTTTCGCCAACGCGATCCCGAAGAAGCGGGGTCGCATCGCTCTCTGCCATCTTCTCACCCGGCAGGGCGGGGTTCGCTCCGAATTCACCGTCTATGAATGGGCGCCGGATCGTTTCTATCTGGTTTCGGCCGGCGCCTATGAGGCACATGACCATGATTACCTGCGTAAGCTCGCGCCGACAGATGGCTCGGTCAAGCTCACCCAGATCACCCAGAAGTTCGGCGTTCTGGTTCTGGCCGGCCCGAAGTCCCGGCAAGTTCTGAAGAAGCTCACCCGCAGCAGCCTTGAAAACAAGGATTTCCCCTGGCTTTCCGGAAAGGAGATTTCGGTTGGCACGGCTTCAGCCCATGCGCTGCGCGTCAACTTCGTCGGCGAACTCGGCTGGGAACTGCATCACCCGATCGAGATGCAGAACTATATCTTCGACAAGCTGATGGAAGCCGGCGCGGAGTTCGGCATCAAGCCCTTCGGCATCCGCGCCATGCTCTCCATGTCGGTCGAGAAATCCTACCGGCTCATCCCGCGCGAAATGTCGATCGAATACAATGCCTATGAATCCGGCCTTGACCGGTTCATCAAGACCGACAAGGAATTCCTCGGCAAGCAAGGCCTGCTCTCGTACAAGGAGAAAGGCCTGAGGTGGAATTTCTGCACGCTGGTGGTCGAGGGTAGCAACGACGTCGATGCCCGCGGGTCGGAGGCGATCTACAACGAAGCCGGCGAACTGATCGGCCGTGCCACCAACGGTGCCTACGGCTGGCGAATCGGCAAATCGCTGGCGCTGGCGATGGTAAAGCCGGGTTATGCGGAGGCGGGCACGCGGCTGAAGATCAAGATTCTCGGCAATCTCTACAGCGCCAGCGTCGTTGCAGAGAGCCCGTTCGATGCCGACAACGTCGCATTGCGCGCCTGAACCTGGCTAAAAGTAAGAGATCATTGACAGTAACGGGCGGTCTTCGGGCCGCCTGTTCCATTTTTGGACGAGAGGGCGTCTCGGATTAACGGTTCTGCAAAGCGTTTGTAATACCGCTAGCAGAGGGGATAACTATTTATCGACAGGGGCAACATGACATTCCTCGGCATTTCCGGGATGCAGTATTCCGGCCAATCACTGGCAAACTCCCGCATCCTGCTTGCGGAGGATTCCAACGTCTTTACCTCGATGATCGGTACCCGGCTCATGGAGCTGTTCGGCATCGAGGTCGAGATCTGCCGCAATTTCGAGGAATTGCAGTTCGCCTATGACCGCTCGAGCGAACCGGTGACGCTGGCGATTTCCAACATCAACCTGCCGGGGGCGGAAAACGGCGAGGCGCTGGAATATCTCGTCGATCTATCGATCCCGACCATTGTCTTTACCGGCACGTTCCACGAAGAGACCCGCGACAAGCTGCTGACCAAGGACATCGTCGATTATATCCTCAAGGACAATGTCTTTGCGGTCGAGATGCTGGCCGAATCGGTCTGCCGGTTCCTGACCAATCATCGCCACCATGTGCTGATCGTCGACGACAGCCCGACCGCCCGGGCGCTGCTCTCGAGCCGCCTGAAGCGCTACAATTTCCGGGTCAGCGTCGCGGAGAACGGTGCCAAGGCGCTGGAAATCCTCAAGAAGAACCCGGATATCGGCCTCGTCGTCACCGACTACAACATGCCCGATATCGACGGTTTCGAACTTACCCGCCGCATTCGCTCGGTGCGCGGCTCGCACGAGCTCAGAATCATCGGCGTGTCGTCCTCTTCGAACCGGCTGCTTTCGGCCCGTTTCCTGAAGGCGGGCGGTAACGATTTCATGCTGCGGCCGTTCATCGACGAAGAGTTCTACTGCCGCGTCAACCAGAACCTGGATACGCTGATCCAGATCTGGTCGATGCAGGCAAAGCGTCAGGAAACGGCGGTCAAGAACGTTGCCTGACATTTAAGGATTTTCGCATGCCCTACCTTCAAAGCCAGCACTTCCGGGAGACGGAGCGCCTGACCTACGGTTGGGCCGCGCCGTCGCCGGTGCAGATGGAGGTGGCTAACCTGACTGCCGATCCGTTGACCGGTTTTGCCAACCTGAAGGAATTTTATCGGGTTGGCCCGCCGCTGGTGGGGACGTGCCTTTCCGAGGGGACGACCTGCGCCGTGGCGATCGTCGACATCGATCATTTCCGGCGACTGAACGACACCCATTGCGAGGAAACGATCGCCGAGGTCCTGAAGGCGACCGCGGCCAGGCTGGAGGCTGCGTGCAACGGCGGCCGGCACCTTCCTGCCCGGCTGGACGACGAGGAGTTCGGGTTGTTGCTGGTTGGCTTCGACGGGGCGGCAGCGACGGATTTCTGCGAAAAGCTGAGGCTCGAGATAGCCGGCATGCGGTTCGGGTCCGGCGACAGCGACTTTTCGATCACCGTCTCGATCGGCCTTGCCGAAGTCTGCGGTCCGGAGACCTTCGACAATTACCTGAATGCCGCAGAACAATTCCTGTTCATGGCGAAGAGCTACGGTCGCAACCAGGTGTTTTCGGATTATACGATCGTGCTGCAGGCGGCGGGCTGATCCGTTGCAACGCCGAGACTCAGACCACGACTCCGGTGCGCGACGTGTTCATGTTGAGCTTGCGTTCGGCACGTTCCTGCTGTGGCGAACGGTTATAGACTTCGCGATAACATTTCGAGAAATGCGAGGCGGACACGAAGCCGCAGGCAACAGCCACCTCAACCACGGGCATCGACGACTGCACGAGCAGGTGGCGCGCCCGGTCGAGCCGGATCTCCAGATAATAGCGCGCCGGCGAACGGCCCATTTCCTGGCGGAACAGGCGTTCGATCTGGCGCCTTGAGAGGCCAGCATCGTCGGCGATCTCCACCAGCGACAGCGGTTCGGAGAGATTGTTCTCCATCACCTCGATGATCGACAGGACCTTGGCGTTCTGGACGCCGAGGCGCGCCCGCAGCGGCAGGCGCTGGCGATCGTGCGGATTGCGGACACGGTCGGTCAATTGCTGTTCGCAGACGCGGTTTACGAGGTTCTCGCCGAAATCCTGGCCGATCAGGTTCAGCATCATGTCGAGCGAGGCGGTGCCGCCGGCACAGGTATAGAGGTTCGAATCGACTTCATAGAGATCCGCATAGACCTCCGCCTGCGGGAAGGCTTCGGCAAAGCCCGGCAGGTTTTCCCAATGGATCGCGCAGCGCTTGCCGTTCAACAGCCCTGCCTGGGCAAGGACGTGGGCACCGGTGCAGAGGCTGCCCACCGCGATGCCGCGATTGTAGGTCTCGCGCAGCCAAGCATTGACCGACTTGTTGTTGAACTCCTCCACATAGATGCCGGAGCAAACCAGAACCATGTTCGGACGGTTTTCGCCGGAGAGGTTGCGGCGTTCGTCGGCAAGCGACGAATTCACCTCGATACCGATGCCGCTGGAGGAGTAGACTTTTTCGCCGTCGGCGGAACAGAGCCGCCACGTATAGGCCGAGTATCCGAGCATACGATTGGCGATTCGCAAGGTCTCCACCGCCGCTGCAAACGGCAGCATAGTAAAGTGGGGAACCAGGAAAAAGACGAGAGAACGCTTCGCTGCCGGGCTTTTGCTCATCACATTCATGCCGTCGTTCCCCTTGTCATGGCCGTACGTTGCGGCCTGGCTTTTCTTCAAAAGCGACATTGGCACGGGAAAAGGCGGCGGAGAAGGACTTTCGACGACAGGCAAATAACAATTTTGCGACATTGAAGGGTCGCAGGAACGATTGTTATCGGGGGATGAATGTTACCGCGGGCGGTTCGAGAACGACATGGCCCGCTTCGCGCTATCGCTCACGGGCCATGAGGTGGGAGGTTATCGGCGCTGCGGCGCTGCATTGCTCGTCGGCCATCCGATGTCCTTGCGGATTTCTGCCGGCAAACCTTCGAGCATGCGTTCGGTCTGGCGGCGATGCCATTGATCGCGAAGTCTTGCCGCCACAGTCAGGGCAGGGCGGATGAGCGAGGCGAACGATGACGACTGAGGCCGGGAGCGATCGCTCTCCTGATAGGTGATCATGGTCATGTCGGTTCTCCTTGGTATGGAACATGCGCTCAGCCGGGACGATGAACGCTGTCAATCCATCAATCAATCGGATGCAAGTTATGCGTCCCATGAAATTCTGTTTGGTATGGACGCTCGCTTCCGATGCTTTTGACTATGCCTCCCCTTTGACATTCAATCAAACGAAATGATATGGTGCTTAAGTTCATAATTATTGATAGAGGCTGATATGACTGTTCCATTTCGCCCACCGCTTCCGCTGCTCGATAATGATGTATTGCGCACGTTCGTGGCGATTGCCGAAACCGGCAATTTCTCGACCGCCGCCGATGCGGTTCTGCGCACGCCCTCGGCCGTTTCGATGCAGATCAAGAAACTGGAAGAGCAGTTGAAGACGACGCTCTTCCTGCGCGACGCCCGCTCGGTGTCGCTGACGCAGCATGGCGAGATGCTGCTCTCCTATGCGCGGCGCATGCTGGCGCTCTCCAACGAGGCGGTGTCGCGTTTCGTCATGCCGGAACTCTCCGGCGTAGTGCGCCTCGGCGCGCCGGACGACATCGCCGAGCGCCTGCTGCCGAAGGTGCTCAAGGATTTCGGCGAGAGCTTTCCGGGCATCATGGTCGATGTCACTGTCGACATGAGCCTGGCGCTCAGGAAGCGCATGGACGAGCAGCGGCTGGATCTGGCGCTGATCAACTGTGCCACCCGGCCTTTCGCAACGGCCGGCGAGATGATCCATACGGAACGACTGGTCTGGGCCGGCGCGAAATGCGGTACGGCCTATCTGCGCGATCCGCTGCCGATTTCCGTCTGGGAGGATGGCTGCGTGTGGCGCCAGGATGCGATCGCCCAGCTCGAGAAGCACAAGCGGACCTATCGTATCGCATATGCGAGCGCCCATACGATGGCTCAGCGCGCAGCCGTGCTGTCCGACCTCGCGATCGCGCCGTTCCCACGCTCCTATGTGACCGAGGACATGCAGATACTCGGGCCGAAGGAAGGCCTGCCGGAATTGATCAACTTCGATATCCGGCTGTTGACGGCGCCGCAGCTTTCTGTGCCTGGCAAAGCAGTGGCCGAAAGTATCCGCGAGGCCTTCGGCTCCCTGGTCGCCGCTGCTGCCTGATGTTACTCGCGGCCGCGGCGACGCCTGCGGCCGCCACCGTCTCCCGAGGCATCCACGAGCGCCTTGCGCTCCGGCAAGGTCAGAACCGTGCCGAGATGCGGGAAGGTATCGACCTTGTTCGGTAGTGCCATAGCATAGACGAAATGCTCCTGGAATTTCGGTTCCAGAGCCGTCTCTATCTTCTCGATCCTGCGGACGGTTTCCTCGATCTCGCGCCGATAGCTGCGATTGAGAAGGCACATGCGCGCGCCAGTCCCCGCAGCATTGCCCACCGACTTGACGCGGGTCAGATCGCAATCGGGAATGAGGCCGAGCACCATCGCATATTTGGGATCGATGAACGTGCCGAAGGCGCCGGCCAGCCCGATCCGATCGACATGATCGACACCCTGCTTGTCCATGAGCAGCTTGACGCCGGCATAGAGCGCCGCCTTGGCGAGCTGGATGGCCCGCACGTCGTTCTGGGTCACGGTGATGCGCTGCTCGCCGTCATGGACGAGATAGGAAAAGGTCCGGCCGTTCGGAAGGATACGCGGGCTGCGTTCCGCCATCGCACCGTCCACGACGCCATCCTCCGAAATCAATCCAGCGAGGTACATTTCGGCAATCACTTCGATAATGGCGGAGCCGCAGATGCCGGTAATGCCGGTCACGGCGGCAGCTTCTGCAAAACCGGGCTCGTCCGACCAGAGCTCGACGCCGATTACCCGAAAGCGCGGTTCGAGCGTGTGAGGGTCGATGCGGATGCGCTCGATGGCGCCGGGTGCCGCGCGCTGGCCGGATGAGATTTCGGCACCTTCGAAGGCGGGACCGGTCGGCGAGGAGGCGGCGACGACGCGCGCCGAATTGCCGAGCACGATTTCCGCATTGGTGCCGATATCGACCAGCAGCATCATCTCCTCCTGCCGGTGCGGACCTTCCGACAGGGTTGCCGCCGCGGCATCGGCGCCGACATGGCCGGCGATGCAGGGCAGGAGATAGGTGCGGGTACCCTCGTTCATCGGCAATCCGATCTCGGAGGATCTGACCTGCACCGCGCCGGAAACGGCAAGCGCGAAGGGGGCTCCGCCAAGTTCGGTCGGATCGATGCCGAGGAAAAGGTGGTGCATGATCGGATTGCCGACGAAGACGCTGTCGAGAATGTCGATCCGCGATACGCCGCCTTCGGTGCAGACCTTGTCGATCAATCCGTTCAGCGCCTCGCGCACGGCCAAGGTCATCGCCTCGCGGCCATCCGGGTTCATCATCACATAGGAAACGCGGCTCATCAGATCCTCGCCGAAGCGGATCTGGGGGTTCGACGTGCCGGCCGACGCTACCGTGCGGCCGGACAGCAGCGAAGAGAGATGCAGGGCGATCGTCGTCGAGCCGATATCGCAGGCAATGCCATAGGCCTCGTTCTTGAGGCCAGGATAGAGCGCGATGAGGCGGGCACGGTCGTCGTCCCGATCCTTATGGATCGCCGCGGTGACCTTCCATTCGCCTTTGCGCAGGATCTGCTGGACCTTGGGGATCAGATGGAAATCGACGTCGAGATCGTCGAAGTGCCAGTCGCTAGCAAGTGCCGCCTTCAGCCGGTCGAGATCGCCGAGCGGCTTCTCCATGTCGGGCTCTTCCACCTCGACATAACACATGCGGATCGCCGGATTGCGGTCGAAGACCCGTTCGTCGGCCGCTTTGCGGACCACCTGGGCATTGATCACCGTATCCTGGGGAACATCGATGACGAGATCGCCGAGGATCTGCGCGGAGCAGGAGAGGCGGCGACCCTGGGCAAGCCCGCGCACGCGTTCGTAACGCTCCTCCTTCGGGCCGAACGGCGACAGATGATCATCGGACGAGGTGATGCCGTGCTTGGCGAAATTGCCTTCCTGCACCGAAATCTGGCAGCGCCCGCAGGTCGCCCGCCCGCCGCAGACGCTCTCCACATAGACGCCGAGCTGACGAGCGGCATCGAGCACCGGCGTGCCGACCGGAAACCGGCCGCGCTTACCCGACGGCATGAAGAGGACGAGGGGATCTCTCTCGGAAATATCCGCCATGATACCTGTACTTACTCCATCCGCGCGCCGGCGCCAGCCCGTGCGGCCCGGCCGCCACGTCGACCGCTCGCCGCCGACGTTGCCGGCGAGGCTACAGCTGCGCCGCCCTCGGTCGGCTTGTGGTCGCGATAGGTCATGATCCAGTTGCCGCAATTCTGGTCCGTGCCGTTCAGCACGTTGGCGGCGCGGACCGCTTCCATTTCCTGCGGCCGGCAAGGGTTCATGATCGCGGACGTCATGCCGGCGCCGATCACCATCGGGATGAAGCCGGCATTGATGCCGTGGCGGTGCGGCAGGCCGAAGGAGATGTTGGAAAGCCCGCAGGTCGTGTTGACCTTCAGCTCTTCGCGCAAGCGCCGCAGCAGGGCAAAGACCTGCAGGCCGGCGGTTCCGAGCGCACCGATCGGCATGACCAGCGGATCGACGACGATGTCGTGTGGCTTGATGCCGTAATCGGCAGCGCGCTCGACGATTTTCCTGGCGACCGCGAAACGGACGTCGGGATCCATCGAAATGCCGGTTTCGTCGTTGGAGATCGCGACGACCGGCACGTCGTATTTCTTGCAGAGGGGCAGGATCGCCTCGAGTTTTTCCTCCTCGCCGGTCACCGAGTTGACGAGTGGCCGGCCCCTGGCGACCTTCAGCGCCGCCTCGATCGCCGCGGTCACGGAACTGTCGATCGACAGCGGCACGTCGACGAGGCCCTGAACGATTTCGAGCGTCTGGACAAGCAGGCCCGGTTCGGTCTCGTTGGGATTGACGGAGGTGACGCCGGCGTTGACGTCGAGCATGGTGGCGCCTGCCGCCACCTGTTCCAGCGCATCCTTGATGACCGTGTCGAAATTGCCCTCGATCATCTCGGCGGCGAGCTTCTTGCGGCCCGTCGGGTTGATGCGTTCGCCGATCACGCAGAAGGGCTGGTCGAAGCCGATCACGATCTCCCGGGTTGCAGATGCGACGATGGTGCGGGTCATGTCTTCCTCCAGGCGCGCGATGGCGCCGAAACGATATGGTTGTCCTTGAACGTCAAGCGATCTCGCGGCCGCCGGCCTTGACCAGCGCGACGAGTTTTTCCCGGTCATAGGCTGCTTCGAGCTCGGCCGCCGCCCTGTCGGCCTCGGCTTCGAGATCGTCGGAAACGGATATCGGATCGGCCTTGCGCCATTCGGCGAGGTAGTCGTCGGTGCCTGCGGCGCCGCTGCGCATCGCGCACATGTCGATCGCCTCTGTGAAGCGCAGCGACAATTCCCGCTTGGCGGTCTGGCGGCCTTTCTTGATGATCACCTGCGCCGGAATATCCCGCCAGAAGACGACGATGCGGTCTGCCATGAACTCCTCCGTGTTGAGACGCAGCATGCACGGGTGCGGTGGACAAGACTGCGCTTGCCACGACGTCGCACACGGCCAATTACGACGTGGAGATCAGAGGCGCCTTACCAGATGCGCTTGGTCAGCCCGTGGTAGACCCAGGTCCAGACCGGCGGAGGGAAGCGGAGCGCGGAGAGGCCCTGCGGCTGATACGGTCTGAGCGTGCCTTCGATGGCGTCCCTGAGTGCGCGAACGCTGATGTCGACGGATGAAGCGGTCATCAGCAGCGGATAGGTGGCGAGCGTATCGACGCGCGCCGGCGTCACACGGTTCTCGTAGAGCGTCCCGCCGGTATCGATGCCCTTGTCGACCAGATGTACGGTCGCCCCGAAATTCTTCTCGTCATCTTCGACGCGCGACCAGTAGCCACCCATCTGGCCGCGATACATGGGATTAATGCCGGCATGGAAGTTGATGACGGGGCAGGGGATCACCGCAAGCGTCGCGGGCGACAGGATACGGCAGGATATGGTGAAGATCGCTGCCGGCTTCAGGCCTGTCACCGCCGCGTGACAGGCCGGATCGTTGAGCGATGGCACATGCGTCACGGGGATAACCGGGTTGGGCTCGGCGGAATGGCCATAGTCGCGGATGATGTCTGCGGAACGCCTTGCCGCGACGCTCTTGGTAAGCCTGGAGACGATCATTGTCGCGAGCTGGCCGAGCGCGGTCACCCAGCCGAACCGCCGGGCGCGGCGTTTCAGCAGCGTGCCCTTCGATTCCGGCTGTTCCTCGATGACGTGCAGATCGGGAAAGTGTTTTGCCAGTGCGTTGATCATCACCTGCGGGTTCGCCCCGCCCGACGTCATCACGACGATTCGAGAATTCCGGTCCTGCATCGTTCCCTCCGCATAAGCGCAGGGCCGCACTCTTCCGCCGAAGGCCCGAAGAAACGGTTAAACCGAGCGTAACGCCTGCGTGAGGTCGCCATAGCCGGTGAAGCGGTACTCGTATTCCAGACCGAGATACTCGGCTGCCGCACGCGCCTTTTCCTGAAGGACCTCGTCTTCCTCCTGACTGAGGTAGACGAGCTTCCGGTAATTGCCGAAATACATGTCCTTCAGCTGCGGATGGCGGTCGAGGCCGAGCGGTTCGATGACGAAGGCCTCGAACTGGCGGGCGAGGAAATCGGTGAGGAAGAAGGAGAACAGGTCTTCGTCCGCTTTCGTGGCAAAGGCGTCATTGCCGGCAAAGAAGGAATAACAATGCGGACCTTCGATGCGGGCGATGCCCTCGCGCTCGCAGAGCCGGTCGATATCGCCGCCGGTTCCGCAATCCGCATAGGCGAAAAAGATCTTCTCGAAGCCGGCTTGCCGGGCTTCGGCGACGGCTTTTTCCAGACCCGGAACGATCTTCTGCGGATAGGCATGCCAGATCGCCGGCAGACAGTTGAGGTCGATATGGCCGAGGCCTTGCTGCCTGGACACTGCGAGAATTTCCCGCGCGATCGCTCCGCATGCGATCACGTGAACTTTTTCACGAGTTGAACGTTCCTTTGCCGGAAATTCAATTTCCGTCACAAATTCATCCCTCTTCATCGGAGTATTCTATCATGACGGCCAAGACAGTCACGGTGATCGCTGCACTTCTCGCGACGATGGTTTCACTCACCTCCTGCGGCAATACCATTCGCGGCATAGGCAAGGACACGGCCAATACCGTCAACGCCACGCAGGACGCAGGCCGCCGGGTCGATCGCGCTGCGCGCTAAGACGTTGCCGTCAGCCAACCGTCCGGCGCCTCAGGCGCCGGCAGCAAGGCTGTTGTGCTTGCGGCGGATATATTCCTTTGCCGTTTCGACGGCGACCGCCGCGTCGCGGCAATAGGCATCGGCGCCGACCGCCTTGCCGAATTCCTCGTTGAGCGGCGCCCCGCCGACCAGCACGATATAGTCGTCGCGCATGCCCTTTTCCTTCAGCGTATCGATGACGACCTTCATATAGGGCATGGTCGTAGTCAGAAGCGCCGACATCCCGAGAATATCCGGCTGCTCCCGCTCGATTGCTTCGAGATAGTTCTCGACCGGATTGTTGATACCGAGATCGACGACGTCGAAGCCGGCCCCTTCCATCATCATGCCGACGAGGTTCTTGCCGATGTCGTGGATATCGCCCTTGACGGTGCCGATCACCATCTTGCCGAGTTTCGGAGCGCCGGTCTCGACGAGCAGCGGCCGCAGGATGAACATGCCGGCCTTCATCGCATTGGCCGATAGCAGCACTTCCGGTACGAAGAGAATGCCGTCGCGGAAATCGATGCCGACGATGCGCATGCCCTCGACCAGTGCCTTGGTGAGTACGTCATAGGGCGTCCAGCCGCGTGCGAGCAGGATGTTGGTCGCCTCCTCGATCTCTTCCTTGAGGCCGTCATAGAGATCGTCGTGCATTTGCTGCACGAGTTCCTCGTCGGAGAGTTCGGAAAGGATGATTTCGTCGTCGGACATGCAATGCTTCCCTTCGTTCGAGGGGCCGGCCTTCGACCGGCAAATCAGACGCTTAACGTCATCGACTATCTGTACCTTTAATTCGCTTGGCAATTTCTTTCGTATGCGACAGCGGCGCGTCGGAAAAACGACGGAGGATCGCGGCGAGAATGTCTGTCCTGTACAAACCCGTGACGCAGAAAGGCGGGGCTCGGCTTGCGCTTGGGCCTAGCATGGCTCATCAAAGGCTTGAGGCGCTTGTCAAAGCGGAGGCGAGGAGCACATGGACGATTTGACCCCAGAGACGGAACCGACAGGCGGTGGAGCAAGACGCGGCCGCGGCGAACGGGGGGCGGCAGGCCGCCGGGCGGCGCGGGCAGGCAGCGGTCCTGGCCCATCCTTGCCCTATATCACCCGCAGAATAGGCGTCTATGAAGTGCTGGACGAGGAGGGCCTGGCTCTCATCGAGCACAACGCGGATCTCATCCTCGAAGAGATCGGCATCGAATTCCGCGACGACGACGAGGCGCTCGATCTCTGGGCCAAGGCCGGCGCGGACGTTCAGGGCCACCGGGTGCATTTCCCGAAGGGCCTCTGCCGCCAACTCCTCAAGACGGCGCCGAGCGAGTTTACCTGGCATGCGCGCAATCCCGAACGCAACGTCCAGATCGGCGGCAAGGCGACCGTGTTCGCACCGGTCTACGGCCCTCCCTTCGTGCGCGACCTCGACGGCAAGCGCCGTTATGCGACGATCGAGGATTTCCGCAATTTCGTGAAGCTCGCCTACATGGCACCGTCGATGCATTCGTCGGGCGGCACGGTCTGCGAACCGGTCGATGTGCCCGTCAACAAGCGGCATCTTGATATGGTCTACAGCCATATCAAATATTCCGACAAGCCGTTCATGGGATCGGTCACCGCGCCGGAACGCGCCGAGGACACCGTCGCCATGGCCAAGCTGGTGTTCGGCGACGAATTCGTCGAGAACAATTGCGTCACGCTGAACCTCGTCAACGCGAACTCGCCGATGGTGTTCGACGGGACGATGCTCGGCGCGCTGAAAGTTTATGCGCGGCACAACCAGGCCTCCGTGGTGTCGCCCTTCATCCTGTCCGGTGCCATGAGCCCGGTGACGGTGACGGGCACGCTGACGCAGATCCTTGCAGAGGTGCTTGCCGGTGCGGCGCTGACGCAGCTGATCCGCAAGGGCTCGCCGGTCCTGTTCGGCACGTTCGCCGCCTCGATCTCGATGCAGTCGGGTGCGCCGACCTTCGGCACGCCGGAGCCGTCGCTGGTCTCCTATGGCGCGGCCCAGCTTGCCCGCCGCCTCGGCCTGCCGTTCCGTACCGGCGGTTCGCTGTGCGGCTCGAAAGTGCCGGATGCGCAGGCGGCGCACGAATCGGCCAATACGCTGAACACGACGCTGCTTGCCGGCACCAATTTCGTGCTGCATGCGGCCGGCTGGCTGGAAGGCGGCCTCGTGTCGTCCTATGAGAAATTCATGATCGACCAAGACCAGCTCGGCATGATGCAGAAGATGGCGCAGGGCATCGATCTTTCCGAAGAAGGCCAGGCGCTCGACGCGATCCGCGAAGTCGGGCCGGGCAGCCACTATCTCGGCTGCGCGCACACCCAGGCGCATTTCCAGACGGCGTTCTACCGCTCCGCCCTGATGGACAATAATTCTTTCGAACAATGGGAGATCGAGGGCGAGAAGCGGATCGAACAGCGCGCCAATGCGCTCTGCCGCTCCTGGCTCGACACTTACGAGGCGCCGCCGCTCGACCCGGCGATCGATGAGGCACTGCTCGCCTTCATCAAGGACCGCAAGGATTCGATGCCCGACGCCTTCACCTGAAGAGAGCCCGATGCCGCCAGGGAGCAAGGCGGTGCCAGGCTGGTCGCCGATTTCATCCAGGAGGGGGTTTGGCGTCCTCACTACAAATATCAGGGGCCGCGATGAGCAGCCCTCCAGTCGCTCTGGCGGCGGCGGCCGGGGCCTTGGAGCGGCATGGCATTCTCATCCGCGGCGTGGTGAATTTCGGATCGGGTGAGGGGCCGTTGCTGAGTGACGGCTCCGTTGCAAATTCCGTCGTGTTGCTCGGCAATGTCGGCGGCTCGATCTGGCCGGCCTTCACCGAATGGCGAAAAAGCTACGGCTGTCCCGATCCGCTCGATACATGGTCGAAATCGTTGATCCGGCCTCTCGCCGAGCAACTCGGAGCCACCGCCTATTTTCCCTCCGATCCACCTTGGCAGCCTTTCCAGCAATGGGCGATGAGGGCCGAAGGTCTGAAACCTTCGCCGCTCGGCATCCTCATTCATCCGGAGTTCGGGCTCTGGCACGGTTATCGCGGCGCTCTCGGTTTTCCGTTTGCGATCGAGATGTCGTCGGAAGAGGCCGATCATCCTTGCGAGAACTGCACTGAAAAGCCCTGCCTGACGGCATGTCCTGTCGACGCGGTCAGCCTGTCGGGTTTCGACATTGCCCGATGTCGCGCCTATCTTGCCGGCGAGGCGGGCAGAGCGACGTGCATGGTTTCCGGCTGCGCGGCCCGTTATGCCTGTCCGGCCGGTGCACAATATCGCTATCCGCCGGAGCAGCTCCGGTTCCACATGGAAGCGCTGATGCGGTGAGCTCAAATTTTTTCTTGGCTACCCCCAAGGAATTTCCCGAGCGAAGCGTCTAAGCTCTCAAGAGACGGAAAAGCGGACGGATCAGTGAGCGCGGAAATCCTCGATAAGGCCTGCCAGGGTGATCGCAATGCGTTCTCAGCGCTCGTCGAGATGCATTACGATTTCATCCATGCGGTTGCCTGGCGCTGGTGCGGCACGCAAAGCGATGCGGAAGACATTGCGCAGGAGGTCTGCATCCGCCTTGGTAAAGCGATCCGCGGCTTCAAGGGGCAGTCGGCCTTCCGTACCTGGCTCTACACGCTGACGCTGAATGCGGTGCGCGACCATCAGCGACAATCCTCGCGACGGCGCCGCGATCAGGATCGGATCGCGAACGATCCGATCTTTTTCGCCCACGTTTCGCCGGAGGAAGACGAGCGCGGCGATTGGCTGTGGGCGGCCGTGCGGCGGCTGCCGGAGAAACAACGGGATGCGGTCCTGCTGGTCCATAGCGAGGGTCTGTCCCATGCGGCTGCAGCGGGAATTCTCGACTGCAGCGAAAATACGGTCTCCTGGCATCTGCACGAGGCGCGCAAACGATTGAAGGACCTTCTGAAGAAGGAGGCGGTTTGACCATGACGGACGAATTCGACCAGCTCGGCAATTCAGCCCCGGCGCCCCGCGCTTCCAATGCGGCGCGCACCCGTGCCCTTGCCGCCGCCATGCAGGCCTTCGACGAGACGGAAAAAAATGCGGCGCGCAGCAAAGGAAATTCCTGGCGGCTGCGTCAAAGCTCTGTTCTCAACAGGATCTGGAGCACTCGCATGGTCACCCAACACCGTTATCTCGCAGGTTCCGCACTCGCCACCCTTCTGATCATCCCGACGGCTGCCCTTCTCACCTTCGAAATCACCCGAGGCAGCCTGCCGAGTTCCGGGCAGGTGGCCTTGCCGCAGGTCATCGACGTGCCAAAGCCCGCGGCGGAAAGAGTGCCGGTGCCGTCAGTCGCGAAGCCGGCTGAACCGCAGCAGGAAGCGGATCGAAAGACGGATGCCGCACCGTCGGTTCAATCCTCGAAGCAGAGCGATTTCAGCGCGGACAATATTGCCCGTCTGCTGAACAAGTCGGAGGCCAGCGGCGGCGCGGCCAAGCGGAGCAGCGGGGCGCCTGCTGCTTCCAGGGGTACGGCTCCGATGCCTGCACCGACCCCGCCGGTTATGGCCGAGCGCGCGATGCCATTGGCTTCACCCCGATATGCGCCGGCGGAACGCGAACTCCTGCCGCCGCTCGACGAGAGCCGCGATCGCTTCGCCAATGCGGACACCAATCCGGTGAAAAGTGTCGCGGCCGATCCGGTCTCGACCTTCTCCGTCGACGTCGACACGGCATCCTACGCCTTCGTGCGCCGCTCGCTGATGGAAGGGCGGCTGCCCGATCCAGACAGCGTGCGCGTCGAGGAGATGATCAACTATTTCCCCTATGACTGGCCGCGGCCGCAATCAGCGGACGAACCGTTCCGCACCACCGTCACCGTCACGCCGACGCCCTGGAATACCGGCACGCGGCTGATGCATGTGGCGATCAAGGGTTTCGAGACCGCCCCGGCCTCGCAGCCTGCCGCCAATCTCGTTTTCCTGATCGACGTCTCGGGCTCGATGAACGCGCCGGACAAGCTGCCGCTGCTCAAGAGCGCCTTCCGCCTGCTGGTCGGCAAGCTGAAGCCGGAGGACAAGGTTTCGATCGTCACCTATGCCGGCAATGCCGGGACGGTGTTGGAGCCGACGTCCGCCCGCGAACGGGACAAGATCCTCGCGGCGATCGACAATTTGAGGCCAGGCGGTTCGACGGCGGGCGCCGAGGGTATCGATGCGGCCTATCGGCTGGCGCGCCAGGCCTTCATCCAGGGCGGCGTCAACCGGGTGATGCTGGCGACCGACGGCGACTTCAATGTCGGCGCTTCCAGCGACGAGGATCTGAAGCGGATCATCGAGCAGCGCCGCAAGGGCGGCATCTTCCTGTCGGTTCTGGGTTTCGGCCAAGGCAATCTCAATGACAGCCTGATGCAGACGCTCGCCCAGAACGGCAATGGTACCGCCGCCTATATCGACACGCTTGCCGAAGCCCAGAAGGCGCTGGTTGAGGAGGCCGGTTCGACGCTCTTCCCGATTGCCAAGGACGTCAAGATCCAGGTGGAGTTCAATCCGCAGCAGATCTCCGAATATCGACTGGTCGGCTACGAGACCCGGGCGCTGAAGCGCGAGGATTTCAACAATGACCGGGTGGATGCCGGCGATATCGGCTCCGGCCATGCGGTGACGGCGATCTACGAGGTGACGCCGAAGGGCAGTGCCTCGGCGCTCAACGACCCGCTGCGTTACGGTCCGGCAGCGCCCGCCGCGCCGGTTGCGGTCTCCGATGAAATGGCCTTCGTCAAAATCCGCTACAAGCTGCCTGATGGTGATGCCAGCAAGCTGGTCACCACACCGGTCACCGAGATGAATGCTGTGCGCGATTTCTCTGCGGCACCCCAGGATGTCCGCTTTGCCACGGCCGTCGCCGCCTTCGGGCAGAAACTGCGCGGCACCGATGCGCTCGATGCTTATCCCTACCGCCTGATCCTCGACATGGCGCGCAATGCTCGCGGCGAGGACGCATTCGGATATCGCGGCGGGTTCCTCGATCTGGTGCGGCTCGCCGAGACCCTGGATCGCCGATAAATCAGGCTTTCGGGTAAGCCCGCTCCAGTCCACCGGAGCGGGTCAGCCCGTCGCGAAAGGCGGCATAGGCCGGATGCTGGCTCGATTTTGCCGCTTCCATCAGCCGGATCTGCAGCCGGGCAGGGGCGGCATTGCCGACCCATTCGCCGCATTTCTGCAGCTTCAGCGAATTCAGGAATTTCGCTTCCGACGCCTGGTCGAGATAGAGATGCAGGCCGTCGAGCAGCAGATCGTCGGATGTCGGATTGTCCATCAGCAGCGTCAGCCAGGACTGGTTCTCGGCCGAGAAACTCGAAAGGCTCTCCGCCACCGTTTCCCGGCTGCCGATCGGGGATATGTTTGCCATGTCTTGTCCTCCAGCCTTACGCGTCAGCCGCGGCGGCGACGTCTTTCCCGGCCGGAATCTCCGCCCGATTCACTGGCGGTCTTATTGCGCAGCGGGCCGATCTTGTCGACGATTTCCTCGATCGTCGGCCTTGGCCGAGGGGTATAGTCGTCGAGGGCTGCCCGCATGGCGGCAAGGTGTTCGCAGGACGTGCCGCAGCATCCGCCGATGATTTTTGCCCCGGCATCGCGGGCAAGCCGCGCATATTCCGCCATAAGCGGCGGCGTGCCGGAATAGAAGATCTCGGAGCCGCGAAATTCAGGGATGCCGCAATTGCCCTTGACGATAGTCACTGCATGGGGATCGGCCGCCGTCATGTCCAGCAGGCTGGACAGGATGTCGGACGCGCCGACGCCGCAATTGGCGCCGACCGCGACCGGCCCTTCGCCAACGTCACTTGCGACGCCGTGGATCTGTTTGGGATCGAGGCCCATCATCGTCCTGCCGGCCGTATCGAAGGAACCGGTATAGGTGTAGGGCAGGCCAACCTTGACGGCGGCTTCGGCCGCTGCGCGGATTTCCTCCGGCGCGGACATGGTCTCGATCCAGGCGATATCGGCGCCGCCGGCTTTCAACCCCTCGATCTGTTCCGCAAAGGCCGCAACCGCATCCTCGTAAGTCATCGCGCCAAGGGGCACGAGCAATTCGCCGGTCGGGCCGACCGAACCCGCGACGATTACCTTGCGGCCGGCTCTGTCGGCAACCTTGCGGGCGATCTCGGCGGCGAGCCTGTTGAGCTCATGCACCCGGCCTTCCGCCTTGTGCAGCTTCAGCCGCTGGCGCGTGCCGCCGAAGGAATTGGTGAGAATGATGTCGGCGCCCGCATCGACGAAATCCTGATGCAGCTTCTCGATCTTCTCGGGTGCCGCCTCGTTCCACAATTCCGGCGCTTCGCCGGCCTCGAGGCCCATGGCGAAGAGGTTGGTGCCGGTCGCGCCATCGGCCAGAAGCACGCCCTTCTTGCCCAAAAGTTCGGTCAGTGCGTTGACGGTCGGCATGGCAGCGCTCCTTGCAATAGAAAGCATCATATAAAGAATTCTTTATATGATTTCAATTTGCAGCCGCGCGCCTCTTCGCGACGCCGGCGGCTCCAGCAACGCCGGCTCGAACGGCTCGCTCAGAGCGCCGCCTTGACCTTGTCGGCGACATCAGGCGCAACCCACTTGGTCCAGATATCAGGGCTAGTTTCGAGGAAATGTTTGGCGGCGGCCTCGTTGGTGCTCTTGTTCGCTTCCTGCCAGGCGAGCAGGCTGTTCACCGTCGCATTGGTCCACTTGCGCCGCTTGATATAGTCCAGCGCCACCTCCGCCTTTTGCGCAAACTGCCTGGTCACCAGGGTAAAGGCTTGGGAGGTCGGATAGGAGTTCACCTTCGGGTTCAGGCAGTTGGGCACTGCGGTACAGGCGTCCCAATCGGCCCTGTCATGCGGTACGCCGAAGGAGAGTTTTACCATCTCGTATTTGCCGAGGAAGGCGGTCGGCGCCCAGTAATAACCGAGCCAGCCGGTCTTCTTCTCAAAGGCGGAGGTGATTGAACCGTCGAGGCCTGCGGCCGTGCCGGTGTCGACGAGATCGAATTTCTTTTCCCCGGCGCCAAGCGCTCTGAACAGGTTGGCGGTCGAAACCTGGCAGCTCCAGCCGGACGGACAGTTGTAGACCGCGCCTCTGGCGGCGTTCTGTGGAGCGGGGAAGAGCTCGGGATGGGTGAGCGCCTGCGGCACGGTCTTGATATCCGGATGGGCGTCGGCGATAAATTTCGGAATCCACCAGCCTTCGACGGCGCCGTCGGACAGGATTTCGGCGCCGATCACCAAACGGTTTTCGGCAACGGCCTTGTCGAGTGCGGTGCGGACGGAGTTGATCCAGAATTCCGGCGCGAGGTCCGGCTGGCTTCTTTCGTTCATGGACGTGAAGGTCGGAAGCGTGTCGCCCGGGACGAGCTCGACCGTGCAGCCGAAACCCTGTTCGAGGATGATCTTGTCGAGATTGGCTGCAATGCCGGCCGAAGCCCAGTTCATTTCGGCGATCGAGACTGAACCGCAATCGGCTTGTGCCGAACCTGCAAAAGCATAGAGGCCGCCGGCGAAGACCATGGAAGCGAGGATTTTTTTCATTTTGGACCTCCCGGTCTTTTCCTTTCAGTGTCACTTCAGTGGTGGGCGAGATGGTGGTCGACCGATGGAAGCAGCCATCAGCGGGCTTGCGAAAGGGTCCGCCTCGACCGTTTGCCGCAGCTTTTCACAGATACTGCGCATTTATATGTCAGCTCAAATCACGGTATGGTTTCCACATCAGAAATCAATACGGGTGGCTCGAGATCATTTGTTCACGGCCCATTTTTGGTGAACCGCAAGGAAAGTCAGAAAAACGCGCAACTTACCGAGTTCACTAACCATCCGGTAAGAATGTCGCGTTATTGCTTTTCATGCGGGCGGTTAGCTCGCGCCTGGCGCCGGATCAGGTAGTGCGTACCGGTTGCCCTCGCTGTCCGATGGCGGGCTTGGTTTTTTGGCCCGCGGACGCTTCATCTTTCGATTGTTGTCGAATTCAGGATTGCCATATCCGAGGCCACAGGCCCCTTGGCAATCATACGGATTTGTGGCCGAAATCGGCTGACCGGACGCGGTCAGCCGAGCCTGCCTTCATCGATGAAGCTGGACTACGGCAAACGGGTGCCGGTTGACACGCGCGCTTTCTAACTGCACCATTTCCCGGTAATGCTTGAGCAGAGACATCATCACCAACAGGGCCGGACGCCTCCTTGTCTACGAATCGTCCGGTCCCCTCTGGTTCAGGCCATTTTCTCCCATGACACGCACCGGTCACGTCACCCTCGTCCTCGGCGGCGCCCGCTCCGGCAAATCCGGTTTTTCGGAAAGGCTTGCAAAGGAAAGCGGCCTGGAACGGCATTATATCGCCACCGGCCGCGCCTATGATGACGAGATGCATGAACGCATCGCCCGCCATCGTGCCGATCGTGGAGACGGCTGGGTTACGCATGAAGTGCCGGTCGATCTGGTGGAGCGACTGGCTGACATCGATGCACCGGGCAGGGTCATCCTTGTCGATTGCCTGACACTCTGGATCACCAACCTGATGATGGACGAGCGCGATATCGACGCCGCCGGTGCCGCGCTGGTGCGGCTGTTCGAAAACCTCTCCGCTCGCCTGATTCTCGTCTCCAACGAAGTCGGTCTCGGCATCGTGCCCGACAACAGGATGGCGAGGGAATTCCGGGATCATGCCGGCCGCCTGCACCAGCGGATCGCTGCGGTGGCCGATGAGGTCTTCTTCATCGCTGCCGGCTTGCCGCTCAAGATGAAGGGCTAGAAGCCGAGCCAGACGCGCACGGGATGGGCCGGATCGGCGATCAGCTTGCACGCCAGCGCGAGGCAGGAGATGACCAGTAGCGGCTTGATCAGCTTCGCGCCGTTCTTCATGGCCAGCCGCGAGCCGACTTGGGCGCCGAGGAACTGGCCGACGCCCATGATCAGGCCGACTTTCCAGAGAACCGAACCGGTTGCCGCAAACACCAGGAACGAGCCGAAGTTCGAGCCGAGATTGATCAGCTTGGTATGGGCGGTCGCCTTCAGCATGCCGAAGCCCGCCAGCAGCACGAAACCCAGCATGTAGAACGAACCCGCGCCGGGCCCGAATATGCCGTCATAGAGACCGACGAACGGCACAATCGTCACGCCGAAGACGAAGGGTGTCACCCGGCGGTGACTGTCCATGTCGTTGAGATTGGGCTTGATGGCAAAGAACAATGCAATCGCGATCAGCAGAAAGGGGATCGCCGCTGCAAGCCAACCTGCCGGCACGAGAGAGGCGAGGGCGGCGCCGACCGCCCCGCCTATGAGCGACATCCCGGCCATAGGCAACTGGCTCTTGAGGTTCACATGGCCGCGCCGCGCATAGGCGATCGTCGCGGATGCCGAGCCGAACTGCGACTGCAGCTTGTTGGTGGCAAGCGATTCGAGCGGCGGAATGCCGGCGATCAGCATGACCGGAATGGTGATGAGCCCACCGCCGCCAGCAATCGAATCGACAAAACCGGCAAAAACAGCAGCGAGAAACAGCAGGAAGAGGAATTGGAATGCGAGGTCGGGCAAGGGGAGGAGACTCTGTAAGCGGAAGCGCACCCGGACGGGTGCGGCGTGCTTCTCGCATCGAACAGTGAGGACTGCAACCACTTCCGGCTGGACCCCAGCCATGTCGCTTCCGGGATTGCGCATCATCGGTTTGGCGTTATTGTGCGCGGCTTTCGAAGAGCCGAACAAGGAAACGCATATGCACAAGGTCATTTTCGATACGGATCCCGGCGTTGACGACGCGATGGCGCTGCTTTTCCTGCACCGGCATCCCGAGATTGATCTGATCGGCGTCACCACCGTTTTCGGCAACGTGTCGCTTGATCTGACCACCCGCAATGCGCAGTTCCTGCATAGGGAATGGGGAATTTCCGCGCCGATTGCCAAAGGTGCCGACAGGACGATCGATCCGTTGCGCACCGATGATCGCGCCGCCTCCGTCGTGCACGGCCTGGATGGCCTCGGCAATATCGGCGTGCCGGAAGCGATCGACTGGCCGCTCGACCCGCGTCCCGGCTATCAGTTCATCATTGATACCGTGCGCGACAATCCGGGCGAGGTGACGTTGATCGCCGTCGGACGCATGACCAACCTGGCGCTGGCGCTGCAGGCCGATCCGGATTTCGCCGGCTTCGTCAAGGAAGTCATCGTCATGGGTGGCGCCTTCGATGTGAACGGCAACGTCACGCCGGCCGCCGAAGCCAATATCCATGGTGATCCGGAAGCGGCCGACATCATCTTCACCACGCCCTGGAAGGTCACCATCGTCGGTCTCGACGTGACGATGAAGACGATCATGACGGAGGAATACCTCGCCGACATGGCCAAGTCCGGCGAAAAGTCGGTGCAGCTGCTCTCCGATCTGTCGCAATATTACATCGACTTCTACAAGAGCCGGGTCGGCATCGCCGGCATGGCGGTGCATGACAGCACGGCCTGCGTCTACCTGGTGCGGCCGGACCTCTTCATCCTGCGCGGCGGTCCGGTGCGCGTCGTCTGCGGCGGCATTGCCGACGGGCAGACGATCCAGGCGCCCGACAGCGGCCGCAAGTTCATCGGCACGGCCTGGGACGGCCAGCCGAGCCAGTGGGTCTGCACCGATGTCCGCTCAGGCGAGGCGATCGAGGTAATTCGCGCCGCGCTGGTCGAGAGCCGGGCTTCCGGTGCCTAGACGATTGCTGTTTAGGCAACAGTTCCGGTGCAAATTTTCACGCGGGAACACGAGGCCATTGGCATTTGTGATCGATTTCCCTATGTGGGACCTTGATTTTGATATTCTGCAGAGGACATGGGCGTGACTGCTACATTCGACAAAGTTGCCGACATCATCGCTGAGACCAGCGAAATCGATCGCGAGACGATCACGCCGGAAAGCCACACGATCGATGACCTGGGCATCGACAGCCTGGACTTCCTGGATATCGTGTTCGCCATCGACAAGGAATTCGGTATCAAGATTCCGCTGGAACAGTGGACCCAGGAAGTGAACGAGGGCAAGGTTTCGACGGAAGAATACTTCGTCCTGAAGAACCTCTGTGCCAAGATCGACGAGCTGAAGGCGGCCAAGGGCTGATCGTCATCGATCTTCCCGGGCCGGCAAACGGATGCTGCTCGAATATTTCCAGATGATCGACCGCGTCGTGGCGGTCGATCTCACGGCTAAAGTGCTGAAGGCGCAGTCCATCGTGCCGTCCAAAAGTCCTGTCTTCGAGGGCCATTTTCCCGGAATGCCGCTGGTACCGGGCGTGCTGCTGATCGAGACCATGGCGCAGGCCTCCGGTTTCCTGGTGCTCGCCGCCACCGATTTCGCCGCCATGCCGTTCCTGATGTCGGTCGACGGCGCCAAGATGCGCTCCTTCGTCGAGCCCGACGCGGTGCTCGACATCGAGGCGTTTCTGGAACATGAGGGATCGGGCTACGCGGTCGCCAAGGCGAAGATCACCAGCGCCGGCAAGAAGGTCTGCGACGCGCAGTTGAAGCTGCGCACCATGCCGTTCAGCGAAATCCCGCTGGCGCCGGTCATCCGCAAGCGGGCGGAAGAAGTCGGCCTGATGGACGCGATTGCCGCACGCGCTTAAAAGCTCACCTTTCCAACCCGGTGAGTCAAAGAGGACATTATGAAGTCTGACAATGATGTCGTGATTACCGGTATCGGGATCGTCACCAGCCAGGGCGTGGGCAAGGAGCCGCATATCGCGCTGCTGTCGTCGGCAGAAGCGGGCGCCCCGAACGTCGAGACCGACCGTTTCGCACCCTATCCGGTGCATCCGATGCCCGAGATCGACTGGTCGGCACAGATCGCCAAACGCGGCGACCAGCGCCAGATGGAGAACTGGCAGCGGCTCGGCGTGTTTTCCGCGGGCCTTGCGCTCGACGACGCTGGACTGAAGACGGATGCGGAAGCCTGCGCCTCCATGGACATGATCGTGGCCGCCGGCGGCGGCGAGCGCGACATCAAGGTCGATTCGCTGATCGTCGATGAGGCACTGAAGCGCAACGACCGCGAAATGCTCTTGAACGAGAAGCTGACGACCGAGCTTCGTCCCACGCTGTTTCTGGCCCAGCTTTCCAACCTCGTCGCCGGCAATATCTCGATCGTCCATAAGGTCACCGGTTCGTCGCGCACCTTCATGGGCGAGGAAGCGGCCGGCATATCCGCCGTCGAGACCGCTTTTCACCGCATCAAGGCGGGGCAGTCGACCCATAGCCTGGTCGGCGGCGCCTTCGTGGCCGAACGCGCCGACATCATCCTTCTCGTCGAAGGTATTCGCGCGCATGCGACCGGCGGCTGGCATCCGCTGTGGTCGCGTTCCACCGAGGATGGCGGCGGCATGATCATGGGTACGGTCGGCGCCTTCCTGGTGCTCGAATCGCGCGCCCATGCCGAGGCTCGGGGCGCGCATGTCTACGCCGTCATCGATGCGATCGAAGGCGATCGCGGCAATCGAGACGAAGGTAGGCTCGAAAAGCGCCTCACCCGTCTTGCCGGCCATGCCTCCGGGATTTCCAAGGCCGATACGGTCGTCTTTTCGGGTGCCAGCGGCATGGTCGATCTGGCGTCGCGCGAAAAGGCGCTGCTGGAGACGGCGTTCCCCGGTGCGACGATCCGCGGTTTCGGCGGCGTCACCGGTCATGGCATGGAAGCGCAGTTCCCGCTTGGTCTGGCACTTGCCGCACTGACCTTGGATGGGGCCGCAAAGGTTCCCACATTCGATGCCCAGAACGAACGGCCGATGGCGGCGCCCGCAAAGCATGCGGTGGTGACGACGATCGGTTATACGCGCGGCGAGGGCCTTGCAGTCCTCTCGGCCGCGTAAAGGAGCTATGATGAGCGACAACCGCTTCAAGGATCATCTCGGCCGCCCGATCATCGCGATCACCGGCATGGGCGTCATCACTTCGCTCGGCCAGGGCCTTGCCGACAACTGGGCGGCACTGACCTCGGGCACGTCCGGCATCCACAAGGTGACCCGCTTTCCGACCGAAGGCCTGTCCACCCGGATCAGCGGCACGGTCGATTTCATCGCCGTTCCGGCCGAAAACTCCGTCGAACGATCCTTTGCCTTCGCTCGCGAAACCACGACCGAGGCGCTCGCCCAGTCGGGCCTTTCCGGCGATTTCGACGGCCCGCTCTTTCTTGCAGCGCCGCCGGTCGAGCCGGAATGGAGCGACCGTTTCGCGCTGGCCGACCGCGCCCCGCCGTCGAAGGCCGAGGGCGATGCCTATGACCGGTTCCTGGCTGCCATGCGCGAGCGTCCCGATCCGGTCTTCCTCGAAGCCGTCCAGTTCGGCTCGATCTCCGAGCGCCTCGCCGACAAGTTCGGCACCCGCGGTCTGCCGGTGACCCTTTCAACGGCCTGTGCTTCCGGCGTCACCGCCATCCAGCTCGGCGTCGAGGCGATCCGCCAGGGCCGCACCGACCGCTCGCTGGTGGTTGCGACCGACGGTTCGGTCAGCGCCGAAGCGCTGATCCGCTTCTCGCTTCTCTCGGCTCTTTCCACCCAGAACGACCCGCCGGAAAAGGCCTCCAAGCCGTTCAGCAAGGATCGCGACGGTTTCGTCATCGCCGAAGGTGCAGCGACGCTGGTGCTCGAATCGCTCGAATCGGCGATCGCCCGCGGTGCCAAGGTGCTCGGCATCATGAAGGGCTGCGGCGAGAAGGCCGACCATTTCCACCGCACCCGGTCCTCGCCGGACGGCGGCCCGGCGATTGCCACGATCCGCGCGGCGCTTGCGGATGCGGGCATGGATGAGAGCGGTATCGGCTACATCAACGCCCATGGCACCTCGACGCCTGAAAACGACAAGATGGAATATGGCGCGATGCTGGCCGTCTTTGGCGACCGGCTGAAGGAAATCCCGGTGTCCTCCAACAAGTCGATGATCGGCCATACGCTGACCGCCGCAGGTGCCGTCGAAGCCGTGTTCTCGATCCAGACGATGCTGACCGGCACGCTGCCGCCGACCATCAACTACACCAATCCGGACCCGACGATCATGCTCGACGTCGTGCCGAACAAGAAGCGGGATGGGCAGCCGAAGGCGGTGCTTTCCAACTCATTCGGTTTCGGCGGACAGAACGCCAGCCTTGTCATGACGCTGGAACCGGCTTAGAGACCGTCGCCAATCACGTTTGACGAATTGGGACGCCTCCGGGCGAAGGAAGACTATATGCGCGCTCTGCAACTGATCGATGACCGGAAGCTCGAAGCGGTGGACATTCCCGAACCGGAAGCTCCCGGTCCGGGCGAGGTCACCCTGCGGGTCAAGGCCGTTGCGCTCAATCATATCGACGTCTGGGGCTGGCGCGGCATGGCATTCGCCAAGCGCAAGATGCCGCTGACGATCGGCGCGGAAGCCTCTGGCGTCGTCGAAGCGATCGGTCCGGGCGTCTCGAACGTGCTGCCGGGCCAACTCGTGTCGATCTACGGTGCGCGCACCTGCGGGCTGTGCAAGCCCTGCCGCGAGAAGCGCGACAATCTCTGCGAACACGTCTCGGGCGTGCACGGGTTCCATCTCGACGGCTTTGCGCAGGAGAAGGCCAACCTGCCGGCCCGCCTGCTGGTGCCGGCGCCTCCGGGTGTCGATGCGGTTGCCGCAGCACTGGCGCCGGTCACTTTCGGCACTGTCGAGCACATGCTGTTCGACAATGCCAAGCTGCAGCCGGGCGAAACCATCCTGGTTCACGCAGGCGGCTCGGGCATCGGCACGGCTGCGATCCAGCTCGCCAAGAAGATCGGCTGCACGGTGATCACCACCGTCGGCTCGGACGACAAGATCGAACGGGCCAAGGCGCTCGGCGCCGATCACGTCATCAACTATCGCACCGACCGCTTCGAGGGTGTCGTGCGCAAGCTCACCAAGAAGAAGGGCGTCGACGTCGTCTTCGAACATGTCGGCAAGGACACCTGGGCAGGCTCGATGCTGTGCATGAAGCGCGGCGGCCGCCTCGTGACCTGCGGCTCCACATCCGGCGTCTCGACCGACATGAACCTGATGATGCTCTTCCAGCAGCAATTGAAGCTGTTCGGTTCGTTCGGCTGCCGCATGGAGAACATGGCAAATGCCATGCAGAAGATGGCCCAGGGCATCGTTCATCCCGTCATCGATACTGAAGTCACCTTCGCCGAGATCGACAAGGCGCTGGAGCGGATGGAAACCCGCCAGGTGTTCGGCAAAATCGTCCTCCGGATGGACTGAGGCACCCGCCCTTGAAGATGTTCCTGACCCGGATCGCTCTGGCGTTACTCCACTTCCAGCAATGGCTGGTGGCGCAGAGCGCGTTCGGGCTCCTCAACTTCCTGAAGATTTTTCCGGCGGATCCGGGCATCCGGTTTGCCGACCGGATGGCGCGACGCATCGGGCCGAAGCTTGGCCGCCACAAGTTGATGCTTGTCAATTTACGCAACGCCTATCCGGAAAAGACCGACGAGGAGCTGCAAGAGATCGCCATCGCGAGCTGGGGCCATATGGGCCGGCTTGCCGCCGAATACGTCTTCCTCGACCGGCTGTTCGATTTCGATCCCGAACAGGAGAAGCCGGGTCGGGTGGAAGTTTCCGGCGTTCCGATCTTTGCCGACCTGCGTGACAATCCGCGGCCGTTCATCGTGTTTACGGCCCATACGGGCAATTTCGAACTGCTGCCGGTCGCCGGCAATGCGTTCGGTCTCGAAGTGACGGTGCTGTTTCGACCACCGAACAACCCCTATATCGCCGACAAGGTCTTTGCCTTCCGCAGCGCTCGCATGGGCCAGCTGGTGCCTTCGCATGCCGGCTCGTCCTTCGCGCTTGCACGCAAGCTCGAAACGGGCGGCGGTGTCGGCGTTCTGGTGGACCAGAAATTCCGCAAGGGGCTCAAGACCACCTTTTTTGGCCGACCGGTGCAGACCAGCCCGTTGCTCGCAAAGCTGGTCCGGCAGTTCGATGCGGAAGTTTATCCGGCTCGTTGCATCCGTCTGCCCGGCAATCGTTTCCGGCTTGAGATCGAGCCGAGGATCGAACTGCCGCGCGACGCGAACGGCAAACTCGATCTCCAGGCCACCGGACAGATCCTCAACGACAAGGTGGAAAGCTGGGTTCGCGAATATCCCGAACAATGGCTCTGGTACCACGACCGGTGGCACATCAAGCGGTATCTGTAGTCGGATAATGTGTCAGGTTGTTCTGCATCTTTGGATTGCGAAACTTGACTTTCTACGTTAAGTCAACGGCCATAAATCAGGTCCGTTTCTGAGAGATAAATTAATCTGAATCGTATTGAATACTGGAAGCGCCGCTCCTCCAGAAAGGATCGGCGGTAATCTCCGGCCGAGGGGGAGGCAGTTTCTTGGAAGCGTTGATCGATCTGTTCTGGTCAAAATATGCCGATCTTCGGCAGGCGGTCGAACGCAATGACGCGTCCGCGACCGCTTCGCTCGATCGGGACCTCGATCCGCTTCTGCTCGCCGTCTTTTCGAGCCAGAGCAAGGATCCGGCGAGCATCCAGGCGCAATTCCGCTTCGCGCTCGACCTCCTGAACGAAGAGGCTGACGACCGCGGCTGCGTGCGCCGTAACGGGCATCTGCTGCAGATGCTCGTCGAACGCTACGTGGTTCCTGAAACGGGTCTGACGGCCAACCGCCGTCCGGAGCCGGAATCGCCGGAGCATGCGGTGATCGCCGATGCGACGGCAGACGGCTTTCTCGACGACGCGCTGCTTAACCGCATTTCCGACCGTATCGTCGTGATCGCGCCGGGCTATCGGATCTTCTACTCCAACGAGACCAACGCGCGCCGTCTCGACCTGACGCGCGACGAACTGATCGGCCGACATTTCGCGGAATTCGTCGGCCTGCACCGTTTCAAGAACGAGTTCAAGCCGAACCTCGACCGATGTTTTGCGGGCGAGAGCATCTCGCTTACCTATGCGGATCAGATCGACGGTCAGACGGTGGTGATCCGCTGCCGCATGTCGCCCTGTGTTTCCGGCTCATCGCAGTTGATCGGCGCGCTCCTGGTCATGCAGGAAACCGCCGACCGCCGTCGTCGCCCGGCAGCCTGATCTCTATTTGTCAGACCAGACGGCCAGTTCGTAACCTTGCCGATCGGCAAAGTGGAATCGCCGCCCGCCGGGGAACGAGAAGATCGGCTTGAAGACCCTGCCGCCGGCTTTTTCGACCCGCCCAAGGGCATCGTCCAGGTCGTCCGCGAAGAGAATGACGAGCGGGCCGCCTTTGGCTGTTACATCTGTCGATTTCGCAAAGCCGCCCGTCAGCCTTCCGTCCTGGAATTCGCAATAGTCCGGTCCATAGTCCGTGAAAGTCCAGCCGAAGGCCGAGCCGTAGAACGCCTTGGCGTCTTCGATGTTCTCCACGTTGAATTCGATATAGTCGATCTTGCGATCGGCTCCCTTGCTGCCCATCGGACCCTCCTAGTTCTTTTCTTCCAGCAGATTCTTCAGTGCCTTGAGATCCTTCCGCACATGGGCGGCATCTACTTCGAAGGCCATGTCGTCGAGGTCGGGGCGCTGGAAAAGCGTGAACATGACTTCCGCGCCATCGCCGTTCGCCACGACGCGCAGCGGGTTCTCGACGACAAGGCCGTTTTCCATCGTCACCGTGTGGTCCAGAATGCCGAACGGATTGTCATCGGAGAAACGCACGCGGACCAGGCCGACCGGTCCGCCGTCGCCGATCCAGTCGTCGCCGTCGCGGGTCAGCCCGGCGGTAAGGCCCGATGCCCAGAGCGGCATGTTTTCCGGACGACTCGCGAAGGCGTAAACGTGCTGCCAGGGCTTCTCGATGCCGATATGGATGATGCGGGCGGGCAGGGTGGTCATCATAGCCTCCTCGATTTTCCCTCGGTCTAACCGAAGAGAAGCGGCGGTTCTTGAACAAAACGGACAGTCAGCCGCAAATCTGTCCGCGGATCTCCTTTGGTGTCAAAGTCGTCAATTCCTTCACGTCGCGCGTCATATGCGCCTGATCGGCATAACCGGCTTCAAGCGCGAAAACCGCAAGGTCTCCGGGTTGGCGCACCAGGCGAAGAAAGCGCTGCAGGCGAAGGATACGCTCGAGCGTCTTCGGCCCGTAGCCGAAATGTTCGCGGCTGCGCCGGCGCAGCGTGCGTTCGCCAAAGTTGTTTCGCCCGGACAGTGCCGGAGATGCGTCGACGCCGAGAGAGTCGAAGAGCGCTTCCATGTCGCTCTGCGGATCAGCGACCCCCGAGGCCTCGTTTTCGGCCCACATCCGGAAAAGAGCCTGCCGGGCCAGCGAGCAGGTCTCTTCGGCAAGCCGCTCCTCGATGGTCCGGACGTCGTCTCGCAACTCCCGGAGCGGCACGGCCTTGCCGACCAGCTCGCTCAAAGGGACATCGAGCCAGCGCAGGGCCGCACCCGGCCTGAAACGCAGGCCCAGAACGGTTTCTCCGGCGGGGAGGGCCGGAAAAGCAGCAGTGCGGTCGGGGCCGATCACCATCAATCGGCCGCCGGCCCAGATCAGGTCGGAGCAACCGTCCGGCACGACCGCGACCTGGCCTTCGAAGTCATGGGGCAGCCGATGCGACCAGACACGGTAAAACAGTTTCGACACCGGCCCGATCGCCGGCCGCTCTCGGTAAGCACCGGCGCGCATGGCCAGACGCGGCCTGGCCGCCCTCGTATCTGCGATGTCTTTCATGCCCTCGTTTTGGCATCAGAAGGGGGCGTTCACAAGGCATGCGCATCGACGGAAATCGAGACTTTCGGGTCGCAGGCGTGTCATCGAAATTTAATCGTTTAGCGTCGCCATCGCCTTGCCGTTTCCCTATATGAATGCGACAACACCCTCGAATCTCAATATGGAGGCACATCCGTGGAACAGGCAGAAATCGGCCTTATCGGGCTCGGCGTCATGGGCTCTAACCTCTCCCTCAACATTGCCGAAAAAGGCAACAAGATCGCCGTCTTCAACCGGTCTCCGGAAGCAACCCGCAAGTTCTACGCCGAGGCCGGCGAACTGCAGGGACAGCTTATCCCGTGCGAGACGCTGGAAGAATTCGTTGCCTCCATCCGTCCGCCGCGGCCAATCATCATCATGATCAAGGCCGGCGATCCGGTCGACCAGCAGATGGAGCTTCTGAAGCCCTATCTTTCGGCCGGGGACATCATGATCGATGCCGGCAATGCGAATTTCCGCGACACGATGCGCCGCTTCGACAATCTGAAGGACAGCGGACTGACCTTCATCGGCATGGGCGTGTCCGGTGGTGAAGAAGGCGCGCGCCACGGTCCGTCGATCATGGTCGGCGGTACCGAGGACAGCTGGAAGCGCGTCGAGAAGGTGCTGACCTCGATCTCCGCCAAGTTCAACGACGAGCCCTGCGTTGCCTGGCTCGGCGAAAACGGCGCCGGCCATTTTGTCAAGACCATCCATAACGGCATCGAATATGCCGACATGCAGATGATCGCCGAAATCTACGGCATCCTGCGCGACGGCCTGGGTATGAGCGCCTCGGAAATCGGTGACGTGTTCGGCAAGTGGAACGAGGGTCGCCTCAATTCCTACCTGATCGAAATCAGCCAGACGGTCCTGAAGGCGGCCGATCCGATCACCGGCAAGCCGATGGTCGACCTGATCGTCGATGCCGCCGGCCAGAAGGGCACCGGCAAGTGGTCGGTCATCGAAGCCCAGAACATGGGCGTTGCCGCGACCGCCATCGAAGCCGCCGTCGCTGGCCGTATCCTGTCGTCCCAGAGAATCGAACGCTTGGCTGCCGAAAAGATCTTCGGACTGCCGAAGGTCGCGGAAGCGCCGAAGGACAAGGCAGCGTTCATCGCCGACCTCGAAAACGCACTGCTTGCCGCCAAGATCGGCGCCTATGCGCAGGGCTTTGCGGTCATGTCGGCAGCGTCGGCAGAATATAACTGGAACCTGCCGATGCCGACCATCGCCAAGATCTGGCGTGCTGGCTGCATCATCCGCTCGGCCTTCCTCGACGAGATTACCTCGGCCTTCACCAAGGATCCGCATGTGGCGAACCTGATCGTCACACCGGCCTTCGCGCAGATGGTTAAGGACACCGACGGGGCACTGCGCCGCGTCGTCTCGTTTGCCGCGCTCTCCGGTCTGCCGGCTCCGGCGCTCGCCTCGGCGCTCTCCTATTTCGACGCCTATCGCCGCGGTCGCGGCACGGCGAACCTTATCCAGGCCCAGCGCGACTTCTTCGGCGCCCACGGTTTCGACCGCCTCGACGGCGTCGACAAGCATCACGGCCCGTGGGGCAGCGGCCTCAGCGAATTTGCCTGATTCTTGATCCGAGCGATGCAAGCGCCCGCCGGATACGGCGGGCGTTTTTGTTTCAGTCCTTCGGCGCCATCTTCGACCAGGCGGGCTTTGCGACACTCTGCAGCAATTCCGGTCCGACGCCATCGATGCGCGCCATCAGCGCCTTGGCGAGCTCACGCCCTGCCTGGCGAATATCCTCGCTCACCGTATAGATCTCCGGGCGGATCCAGTTGAGGAAATCGGCCGACTGTTTCGATACCACATCGACGTCGCGCCCGAGTTTCTTGCCCGCCGCCTCCAGGCCGGCCACCAGCGCGATCGTCGCCGAGCCGCTGATCGAGACGATGCCGTCTGGCGGTTCGACCGAACGCATCATCCGTTCGGCATAGGCGCGGATCTCTTCGAGCGGCGTTTCGCTGGTCACCCGGCCCATCGGCACTTCGGTGGCGCCGAAGTCGGCGAGCCCGTGTTCGAAGCCGATGCGGCTGTGGACGTAGAAGGAGAAGCGGCTTCCCGGAGACAGGAAGGCTATTCGCCGACGGCCTTTTTCCACCAGCTTCTGAACGGCCTGGTAGGCGTAAGCCTCGTTGTCGTAGTCATGATAAGGATGGACAATCCCCATGTCGGTGCGGCCATGGGTGGCGAAGGGGAGGTTCCGCTCGGTCATCAACCGCACGCGCGCATCGTCGGGCTCGATGCGGGAGATGATCACCCCGTCGGCCGAGCCCGTATCGAGGATATAGCGCACCGGCACCATCGGGTCCTTCTGGAAGGAATGGGGCGTCACCACGAGGTGATATTGCGTACCGCCCAGGACTTCGGAAATCCCGTGCACCATCTGGCTGGTGAAACCCATCAGCTCCTCGTCGATGCTGAGCACGAGGGCGATGACATTGGTCTTGCCGGTGCGCAGGCGCACGCCTGCGCGGTTCGGCTGGTAGCCGAGTTGGTTGGCGACGAGGCGGACCCGTTCCTTGGTGTCGGCGCCGATATCCGGCGCATCCTTCAATGCCCGCGAAACCGTCGTGATGCCGAGGCCCGTCATGTAGGCGATCGTCTTCAAGGTAGGACGTTCGCGGATCGCCGTCTGCGTTCCGCCCGTCTTTGATCTTCCGCTGTCGTCCATTGTCTGCCGTCGCTGCCCGAGTCAGGTGGCCACTATAGAGGGCTGAAGCTTGCCCGGAAACGTCGCGACACCTCCCTTGCCCTTCACTCGAAATCAATAACTGAAACGATACAGGTAAAATGTCGAGCGGAATTTTGATCAATGCCAAACTTCCATATCCTTGGGTTGCACAACGCATGTGCGAAAAGTTTTTTTGCATGCGCGAAAATTCGGCCTCCTGATATTGCCTATTTTGCAGCCTTAGTAGAGCTGATCTCCTCAAAATCGACGGATTTTGGTCATCGCCGAATTCCGACTGATTCTTCTTATAATTGTATTTTCTCGACTCCAGATTTTTTTCGGGCAAAACAGGTTGCGTGACATAGAGTATTGGCCTAGGTTTTTACGGCAACGTTTCAGTGAGGGAGGAGACTCATGAATATTCGTGCTATCGCGGCTTTGTTGGCCGCAACCGTGGCGCTGCCGTTTGGTGCCGCTCACGCCACCGATCTCGAAGTGACCCATTGGTGGACCTCCGGAGGGGAGGCTGCGGCCGTCGCAGAGCTTGCCAAGGCCTTTAACGCCACCGGAAACAAATGGGTCGACGGCGCAATAGCCGGCTCCGGCGGCACCGCCCGCCCGATCATGATCAGCCGCATCACCGGCGGTGATCCGATGGCCGCCACCCAGTTCAACCATGGCCGCCAGGCCGAAGAATTGGTCCAGGCCGGCCTGATGCGCGATTTCACCGATCTCGCCAAGAAGGAAGGTTGGGACAAGATCGTCCGCCCTGCGAGCCTGCTGAAATCCTGCACGTTCGAGGGCAAGATCTATTGCGTGCCGCTCAACATCCATTCCTGGCAATGGCTGTGGCTTTCCAACGACGCCTTCAAGAAGGCCGGCGTTGCGGTTCCGAAGAACTGGGACGAGTATGTCGCAGCGGCTCCGGCGCTTGAAAAGGCCGGCATCGTGCCGCTCGCAGTCGGCGGCCAGGCCTGGCAATCGACCGGCCTGTTCAGCGTGCTAACGGTCGCGATCGGCGGCAAGGAGATCTACCAGAAGGTCTATGGCGACAAGGACGCAAAGGTCGCGGCCGGTCCGGAAATGGCCAAGGTGTTCAAGGCGGCCGACGACGCCCGTAAGATGTCGAAGGGCACCAATGTCCAAGACTGGAACCAGGCCACCAACATGGTGATCACCGGCAAGGCCGGCGGCCAGATCATGGGTGACTGGGCGCAGGGCGAATTCCAGCTGGCCGGCAAGAAGGCCGGTGTCGACTATACCTGCCTGCCGGGCCTCGGCGTGAACGAGATCATCTCGACGGCCGGCGATGCCTTCTACTTCCCGGTCCTCAAGGACGCAGCGAAATCGAAGGCACAGGAAGCGCTCGCCTCGTCGCTTCTTGACGCCAAGACCCAGGTGGCCTTCAACCTCAAGAAGGGCTCGCTGCCGGTACGCGGCGACGTCGATCTTGCGGCCGCCAACGACTGCATGAAGAAGGGCCTCGAAATCCTCGCCAAGGGCAATGTCGTCACCAGCACCGACCAGCTGATCACGCAGGATACGCAGAAGCAGCTGGAAGACCTGATGTCGCAGTTCTTCGCCAATACGTCGATCACGGCCGAGGAAGCTCAGAAGCGCTTCGTCGCTATTTTCTCCAAGGCCGGTTGATCCGACAGACAGCGATCCAACAGCCGGCTCCGCGTCCGCAAGGGGCGGGGCCGGTGGTGGCTTGCTTCCGGCAGCCTTTGCTATCCAGAGGAGTTGACCATGGCGGCGCACACTCAGCCCGGCCGACCCAACCAGTTATTCCGCAATCTCAATTCGAAGATTGCCTCGATCCCGATGATGCTGACGGCCGTGGTGATCTTCCTCGGCGGCACGATCTGGACCGTCGTTTATTCCTTCACCAATTCCAAGCTCCTGCCACGCCTGTCCTTCGTCGGCCTGGAACAGTATGAACGGCTCTGGGATACGCCGCGCTGGATCGTCTCGATCCAGAATCTGGCGACCTACGGATGCCTGTCGCTGATTTTCAGCCTGACCATCGGCTTCCTTCTGGCCGCATTGATGGACCAGAAGATCCGGTTCGAAAACACGTTCCGGACGATCTTCCTCTATCCGTTCGCACTGTCCTTCATCGTCACCGGCCTTGTCTGGCAGTGGATCCTCAACCCGGAATTCGGGGTGCAATCGGTCGTCCGCTCGCTCGGCTGGACGAGCTTCACGTTCGATCCGCTCTACAATTCCGATATCGTCATCTACGGCATCCTGATCGCCGCACTCTGGCAGGGGACCGGGCTCGTCATGTGCCTGATGCTCGCCGGGCTTCGCGGCATCGACGAGGACATCTGGAAGGCGGCGCGCGTCGACGGCATCCCGATGTGGAAGACCTATCTCTTCATCATCATCCCGATGATGCGGCCGGTCTTCGTCACCACGCTCGTCATCATCGCCAGCGGCATCGTCAGGATCTACGACCTTGTCGTGGCGCAGACGAGCGGCGGCCCCGGCATCGCCTCCGACGTGCCTGCCAAATACGTCTACGACTACATGTTCTTCGCCCAGAACCTCGGCCAGGGCTTTGCCGCATCCACGATGATGCTGCTCGCCGTCGCCATCATCATCGTGCCTTGGGCCTATCTCGAATTCGGAGGACGCAAGCGTGGATAAATCGCTCACGATGCCCGTCTCTGGGCCCGCCATTTCCGCCCAAGCCGGCTCCCGGCTGGAGGCCGGTCCGCAGGGAAAACGCCCCCGCAAAAGGCTCTCGTCGCGCAATATCATCGTCTATGGCGCGCTCGGTTTTGCGGCGCTCTATTATCTCGTGCCGCTCTACGTGATGGTCGTCACGTCGCTGAAGGGCATGCCGGAAATCCGCCTCGGCAATATCTTCTCGCCGCCCATGGAGATCACCTTCGAACCTTGGGTCAAGGCTTGGGCAGAGGCCTGCACGGGCTTGAACTGCGACGGCCTTTCGCGCGGCTTCTGGAATTCGGTCCGCATCACCGTGCCGTCGGTGATCGTGTCGATCGCGATCGCCTCGGTGAACGGTTATGCGCTCGCCAACTGGCGGTTCAAGGGCTCGGAGATCTTCTTCACGATCCTGATCGTCGGCGCCTTCATCCCCTATCAGGTGATGATCTATCCGATCGTCATCGTCCTGCGGGAGATGGGTCTTTACGGCACGCTCTATGGCCTCATCCTCGTGCACTCGATCTTCGGCATGCCCATCCAGACGCTGCTGTTCCGCAACTATTTCGTGTCGTTGCCGGAAGAGCTGTTCAAGGCGGCGCGCATCGACGGGGCGGGGTTCTGGCAGATCTATTTCCGGATCATGCTGCCCATGTCGCTGCCGATCTTCGTCGTCTCGATGATCCTGCAGACCACCGGCATCTGGAACGACTTCCTGTTCGGCGTGGTGTTCACCCGGCCGGATACCTATCCGATGACCGTGCAGCTCAACAACATCGTCAATTCGGTTCAGGGCGTGAAGGAATACAACGTCAACATGGCGGCAACGCTGTTGACGGGTGCGGTTCCGCTGATCGTCTATTTCGTTTCCGGCCGGCTTTTCGTCCGCGGCATCGCGGCCGGCGCAGTCAAAGGGTAAAGCCTGATGCTCAACAATGTTTCCACGCGCACTCAGAGCAGCGTTTCCATCCGGGACCTGTCGCTGTCCTTCGGCTCGGTCAAGGTGCTGGAAAACCTCAACCTCGACATTTATGACGGCGAGTTCCTGGTCCTGCTCGGCTCGTCAGGCTGCGGCAAGTCCACGCTGCTGAACTGCATCGCCGGGCTTCTGGAGCCGACCGATGGCCAGATCTTCATCAAGGACAAGAACGTCACCTGGGAAGAGCCCAAGGACCGCGGCATCGGCATGGTGTTCCAGTCCTACGCGCTCTATCCGCAGATGACGGTCGAGAAGAACCTCTCCTTCGGCCTGCGCGTCGCCAAGATTCCGAAGGCCGAGATCGACCGCCGCGTGGCCCGCGCCTCCGGTATTCTGCAGATCGAGCCGCTCCTCAAGCGCAAACCCTCCGAACTCTCCGGCGGCCAGCGTCAGCGCGTCGCGATCGGCCGCGCCCTGGTGCGCGATGTCGACGTCTTCCTGTTCGACGAGCCGCTGTCGAACCTCGACGCGAAACTGCGCTCCGAACTGCGCGTCGAAATCAAGCGGCTGCACCAGGCGCTGAAGAACACGATGATCTACGTCACCCACGACCAGATCGAGGCGCTGACGCTGGCCGACCGCATCGCCATCATGAAGAGCGGCGTCATCCAGCAGCTCGACGATCCGGTGACGATCTACAACAAGCCGAGGAACCGTTTCGTGGCAGCCTTCATCGGGTCGCCGGCGATGAATTTTCTCACTGGAGAGCTGGCGGAGGAGGGTGGTCGCGCCGTCTTCAGGACCAATGGGGTCAGCTTCTCTCTCGACGGTTATGATGCTTCCGAGCCGATGAAAGGAGGACGCAAGGTCACCCTCGGCGTCCGTCCGGAACATATCAAGGTGGACGGCGACATCGCTGGCGGCGAAGTTCACGAAGCGGTGGTTGACATCGAAGAGCCGATGGGTGCTGACAACCTACTTTGGCTTAAACATGCCGGCCACACGATGTCGGTTCGCATCGGCGGCGCAAGGCGTTACGCCGTCGGCGCCAAGGTGCGCCTCGCCTTCGACATGACCATGGCCTCGCTGTTCGACGCAGAGACGGAGGAGCGGATCTGATGGTCGGCGCGAGCCGGATTCGCAGGGCCCTATTGTGCTCGGGGCAATTGCCGTCGCAGCAGAGGGGGGCTGGCGCGGCACGCCGTGAATTTTGCGGACCGGTGCGATGACTACGATCGACCTATCCGGCCCCTGGCAGCTCGCGTCTGCCGACGGAACGCATCGCACCGAGATGCCGGTCCCCGGCGACGTCCACACTGCGCTGAAGACGGCGGGCATCATCCCCCACCCGTATTACGGTCGCAACGAAAACGACGTGCAATGGGTCGCAAACAAGGACTGGACGATCGAGCGGCGTTTCACCCTCGATGATCCGGCAGGGTCCTGGTATCTCGACATCACCTATCTCGATACAGTCGCGACCGTCTTCGTCAACGACATCCCGGTGCTTCAGGCGGACAACTGCTTTCGCCGTTATCGCCCGGACGTGTCGAAAGCGCTCAGGGCCGGTGAGAATACGATCCGCGTTCTCTTCCGTTCCAGCATTGCCGAGGGGGCGGAGCGGCAGGCGCGTCAGCCGTTCTACATTCCCTATTCCACGAACAATTCGCCGATCCCGAACGGCAACATGCTGCGCAAGCCGCAATGCCATTTCGGCTGGGACTGGAATATCGCCATCGCGCCCCTCGGCCTTTACGGCGAAATTTCGCTGAAGAAACTCGAAACCGCCCGTATCGAGCATATCGTCACCAGTCAGAGACATGGGGCAGGCGAGGTCGATCTCATCGTCAGCGTGACGCTTTATGCCGAAGGGCCGGGTGTGCTGCCGGTCTTCCTCTCGCTCGGCGGAGAACGGGTCCGGCTCGATTGCGGCGTTCGCGCCGGCGAGACCACGGTGACCCATCTCTTCCATATCGACGACCCGAAACTCTGGTGGCCCTCCGGCAGTGGCGAACAGGCGCTCTACGAACTGACCGTCGGCATCCCCACCGAGGCCATCACCCGCCAGATAGGCCTCAGGACCGTCGAACTGCTGACCGACCCGGACGAGGCCGGCAGCCGTTTCGCCTTCCGCGTCAACGGCCGAGAAATCTTCTGCCGCGGCGCCAACTGGATCCCTGCGGACGCGCTGTTTTCCCTGTCCAGCCCCGAACGGACCGAGGACCTGCTGCGTTCCGCCGTCGATGCCCATATGAACATGATCCGCGTCTGGGGCGGCGGTTTCTACGAAGCGGACTGGTTCTACGATCTCTGCGACCGGCTCGGCCTGATGGTCTGGCAGGATTTCCAGTTCGCCTGCAACCTCTATCCGTCGACCACGGATTTCCTCGAAAACGTCGCGGCGGAAGTCGATTGCCAGGCTCGTAGGCTCATCTCGCATCCCTCCATCGTGCTCTGGTGCGGAGACAACGAACTGGTCGGCGCACTGACATGGTTTCCGGAATCCCGTGAGAACCGCGACCGTTACCTCGTCTCCTACGACCGATTGAACCGCGTCATCGAACAGGCGCTCGACAAGGCCGCGCCCGACGCCATCTGGTGGCCGTCGAGCCCCGCATCCGGCTATCTCGACTACGGCGATGCGTGGCATGCGGACGGGTCTGGCGACATGCATTACTGGTCCGTCTGGCACGAGAACAAGCCGTTCGACGACTACCGCTCGGTGCGGCCGCGCTTCTGCTCGGAATTCGGCTTCCAGTCCTACACGTCGCTGCCCGTCATCGAGACCTATGCGGCTCCCAAGGATATGAACATTGCCTCGCCGGTCATGGAGCACCACCAAAAGAATGCCGGCGGCAACGAGCGCATCGCCGGCACGATGTTCCGCAACTTCCGCTTTCCGACGGATTTCGCCAATTTCGTGTATCTCAGCCAGGTACAGCAGGGATTGGCGATCAAGACAGCCGTGGATTTCTGGCGGTCGCTGAAGCCGCATAATATGGGTGCGCTTTACTGGCAGCTCAACGACACCTGGCCGGTGGCTTCGTGGTCGAGCCTCGATTATGGCGGCAGCTGGAAAGTGCTGCACTACATGGCGAAGCGCTTCTTCCAGCCCGTGGCGGTCACTGCGATTCCGTCGGACGACGGCCGCGAAATCCGCTTCTCGCTCGTCAACGATACGGCGGAAGATGTGACGGTGACGCTTTACCTGTCGCTGCTGACGCTCAAGGGTGAGCGCAGCGCGCTTCGGAGCGTGGAAGCCGTGTGCACGCCGGACGCCGCCGTCACCGTGCTGACCTTGCCGACCGCAGATATCCCCGAGGGCGCGATCCTCGCCTGGACCTTCACCGCCTCTAACGGCATGGGCGGCGAGGGGCATCACGTTCCGGGCAGCTACAAGGCGCTGGAACTCGAACCGGCAGATCTCGAGCTTTGCGTGTCTCCGTCCTGTGACGGCGCCTTCGAGGTTGAGATCACTGCCCAGGGACTTGCCCTTTTTGTGCTGATCGAAAGCGGCACCCCCGGCCGTTATTCCAATAACGCCTTCGATCTCGCCGCTGGCGAAAGCCGCAGCATCCGCTTCACGCCCGCCGCACCGACGGACGCGACCCCGCAATTCCGCATCTACGATCTCCATTCCTGCCAGGCAGCAGGCTGAGGTCTTTATCAAGGGAGGAACACCATGACGAAACTCGGTTTTCAGCTTTATTGCGCGCGCAATTTTCCGCCGCTTTCCGATGTCCTGAAGAAGGTTGCCCAGGCGGGTTATACCGAGGTGGAAGGTTATGGCGGCATCTTTGCGACGCTCGATGAAGCGGGCCTGAAGGCGCTCAAAGGTGATCTCGATGCCAATGGTCTGACCATGCCGACCGGCCATTTCGGCATCGATCTTCTCGAAAAAGAGCCGGAACAGGCGCTGCTGATCGCCAAGACGCTCGGTGTCCAGGCGATCTACTGCCCGCATCTCGTCGCCGACCAGCGCCCCACCGATGCCGCCGGGTGGTTCGCCTTTGGCCAGCGACTGCAGGACGTCGGCAAACGCTATTGGGATGCCGGCTATACGTTCGGTTGGCACAACCACGACTTCGAGTTCAAGACGCTGCCGGACGGCTCGACGCCTCAGGAACAGATCCTCGCTGGTGGCCCCGATCTCGCCTGGGAAGCGGATATCGCCTGGGTCATCCGCGGCGGCGCCGATCCGTTTGCCTGGATCGAGAGCTATGCCAAGCGGATCACCGCCGTCCACGTCAAGGACATCGCACCGGCCGGTGAGAACACGGACGAGGACGGCTGGGCGGATGTCGGCTACGGCACCGTTCCGTGGAAGGACCTGATAGCGACTCTCAAGAAGACGTCCGCAAAACATTACGTCCTCGAACACGACAATCCGAACGATCTCGACCGGCTGCTGACGCGCTCGATCGCCTCCTTCAAGACCTATTGATCACATTATTTTCCGGAGTTTTCCATGCCCAAGGAACTTGGCGTCGGCATCATGGGATGCGGCAATATTTCCACCACCTACTTCAAGCTGTCGCCGCTCTTCAAAGGCCTCAAGGTGCTCGCCTGCGCGGACATCAACGAGCAGGCCGCCGAAATGCGCGCCGAGGAATACGGCGTCAAGGCGCAATCGATCGAGCAGTTGCTCGCCAATGACGAGCTCGACGTGATCGTCAACCTGACGATCCCGGCGGCGCATTTTGCCGTCTCCAAGGCGATCCTCGAAGCCGGCAAACATGTCTATTCGGAAAAGCCGTTGGTTATTACGCTTGAGGAAGGCAAGGCGCTGCAGGCGCTTGCCAGGCAGAAGGGTCTTTCGGTCGGTTGCGCGCCAGACACCTTCCTCGGTGGGGCGCATCAGCTCGCCCGCAAATATATCGACGAGGGCGGCGTCGGCCGCATCACGTCCGGCACCTGCCACGTCATGAGCCCCGGCATGGAAATGTGGCATCCCAATCCCGGCTTCTTCTTCCTGGAAGGCGGTGGGCCGATCCTCGATCTCGGGCCCTATTACATTGCCAACCTGATCAACCTGATCGGTCCGGTAAGGCGTGTCGGCGCGCTCACCTCCATGGCGAACCCCACCCGCACGGTCACCAGCGAGCCGCTGAACGGCCAGATCATCCCGGTCGAAACGCCGACCAATATCCACGCGCTGCTCGAATTCGTCAGCGGCGCGACGATCACGCTGTCGGCCAGCTGGGATGTCTGGTCGCATCGCCACGCCAACATGGAACTCTACGGCACCGAGGGCTCGATCTTCGTGCCCGATCCGAACTTCTTCGGCGGCACGGTCGAGGCAAGCGGCCGCAACAAGGACATCCAGCCGCTGGAGCCCTGGGACCATCCGTTCGGCATCAACAACCAGGAACATCCGCAGGGGCCGCGGGCCAACTACCGCACAGCCGGCCTGGCGGACATGGCGATAGCGCTGATCGAAGGCCGCGATGCCCGCTGCTCGCTGGAGCGCACGCTCCACGGCGTCGACGTGATGACGTCGATCCTGAAGTCCGGCGAGGAAGGGCGGTTCATCGAGCTTTCGACCACCTGCACGCAGCCGGCGGCGCTCGGCATCGACGAGGCGCTGGCGCTTCTGCGCTGATCGGCTATGAATGCGGCGCGCACCGCCTGAGACACCGGCGCGCCGCATTTCACTCGGAGGAAACGACATGACCTGGCAACCAGCGTCCAACCGCTACGAAACCATGAAATACAACCGCTGCGGCCGCTCGGGGCTGAAACTCCCGGCGATCTCGCTCGGCCTCTGGCACAATTTCGGCGACGACACGCCGCATGACCGCAAGGTGGCGATCGCTCGCAAGGCGTTCGATCTCGGTATCACCCATTTCGATCTAGCCAACAACTATGGCCCGCTGCCGGGCAGCGCCGAGACGGCTTTCGGCCAGATTCTTCGCGAGGATTTCAAGGGATACCGCGACGAACTGATCATCTCGTCGAAGGCCGGCTACAATATGTGGCCGGGTCCCTATGGGGAATGGGGCAGCCGCAAATACCTGATCTCCTCCTGCGACCAGAGCCTGAAGCGCATGGGTCTCGACTATGTCGACATCTTCTATTCGCACCGCTTCGACCCCGATACGCCGCTCGAGGAGACCTGCGGCGCGCTCGACCATATCGTCCGTTCGGGCAGGGCGCTCTATGTCGGCATCTCGTCCTACAATTCCAAGCGCACCCAGGAAGCGACAGCGATCCTGAAGGAGCTCGGGACGCCGATCCTCATCCACCAGCCGAGCTATTCGATGATCAACCGCTGGGTCGAGGAAGATGGCCTGCTCGACACGCTCGAAAACCTCGGCATCGGCTCGATCGTCTTCTCGCCGCTCGCCCAAGGCATGCTGACCTCGAAATATCTCGGCGGCATTCCGGAAGGCAGCCGCGCCGCTCAGGGCAAGTCGCTGCGGCCGGCCTTCCTCAACGACCGGAACATCGCCAACCTCAAGGCGCTCAACGCAATCGCCGAAAAGCGCGGCCAGACGCTGGCGCAGATGGCGCTCGCATGGGTCCTGCGGGGCGGCCGCGTGACCACGGCGCTGATCGGCGCCAGCCGTCCGGAACAGGTCGAGGATTGCGTCACGTCGCTCGACAATCTCGAGTTCACGGCAGCCGAACTGGCCGAGATCGACACCTATGCCAAGGACGCCGATATCAACCTCTGGGCCAAGTCGGCCGAGCGGGCAGGGCCGGCGCGGTAAGGGAAAGAGCGGCTTCAGGCTACCCCCTCATCCCTGCGGGGAGAAGGTGGCGGCAGCCGGATGAGGGGCCAAGACACAGTTTCTATTTTGGGAGGGAGACCATGATCCGCAACCCGATCCTGCCGGGCTTCAATCCGGATCCGTCCATCTGCCGCGTTGGCGAGGATTATTACATCGCCACCTCGACTTTCGAATGGTATCCCGGTGTGCAGATCCATCATTCGCGCGATCTGGTGAACTGGACGCTCAAGCGCCGGCCCTTGGAGCGGGCAAGTCAACTCGACATGCGTGGCAATCCCGACAGCTGCGGCATCTGGGCGCCGTGCCTTTCCTATTCCGACGGGCTGTTTTTCCTGGTCTATACAGACGTCAAGCGCTTCGACGGCAATTTCAAGGACGCCCACAATTACATCGTCACCTCGCCGACCATCGAGGGCGAATGGTCCGATCCGATCTATGTGAACTCCTCCGGGTTCGACCCCTCGCTCTTCCATGACGACGACGGCCGCAAGTGGTTCCTCAACATGCAATGGAACCACCGTACCGAGAGTTACGGCGGAGCGCCGAAGCATCCCGCCTTCGACGGCATCCTGCTGCAGGAGTGGGATTTTAAGGCGAGGGCGCTTAAAGGGCCAATCAAGAACATCTTTGCCGGCAGCCCGCTCGGCCTGGTCGAGGGCCCCCATGTCTTCAAGCGCAAAGGCTGGTATTACCTGACCACCGCCGAAGGCGGCACCGGTTACGACCATGCCGTCACCATGGCGCGCTCGCGCTCGATCGACGGGCCGTATGAGATGCACCCGCAGACGCATCTCATCACTTCCAAGGATCATCCGAACGCGGTGCTGCAGCGCGCCGGTCATGGCCAATATGTCGAAACGCCGGAAGGCGAGGCTTACCACACCCATCTCTGCGGCCGGCCGCTATCGCCGCAACGCCGCTGCACGCTCGGCCGCGAAACGGCGATCCAGAAATGCATCTGGGAGGACGATTGGCTTTATCTCGCCCAGGGTGGCGTTGTGCCGGATGTCGACGTGCCGGCGCCGGGCGATGGCAGGCGCATCGAAGCGCCTGCCCGCATCGAGCGCTCATTCGACGACAAGATCCTGCCGCCGGAATTCCAGTGGCTGCGCACGCCGCATCCGGAACGTCTGTTCAGCCTGGCCGAGCGCCCAGGGCATCTGCGCCTTTTCGGCCGCGAAAGCATCGGTTCTTGGTTCGAGCAATCGCTGGTCGCTCGCCGGCAGGAACACCATTCCTTCCGGGCCGAGACGGTGGTCGATTTCTCACCCGACACCTATCAGCAGGTCGCAGGGCTGACCCACTATTACAATCGCCACAAGTTCCATTCGCTGGTGGTGACCCTGCACGAAAAGCTCGGCCGGGTGGTGATGATCTTCTCCTGCCCCGGCGATTTCCCGCATGGGCGGATGAGCTTTCCGGCAGGCAGCGGCGTTTCCGTCCCCGAGGGGCCGGTGCATCTGGCAATGCAGATCCGTGACAACGACCTGCAGTTCCTCTGGCGCGCCGGCGGCTCCAACGACTGGCAGGAGCTTGGCCCGGTGCTTGATGCCGGCGTCATCTCCGACGAGGGCGGCCGCGGCGAACATGGCTCCTTCACCGGCGCATTCGTTGGCCTCTTCGCCTTCGATACGTCGGGCCGCGCGAAGACGGCGGATTTCGATTACTTTGTTTATGAACCGCTAATGCAGTAAATCATAAATCTCAGGAAATCAGCGGAACACCTTAATTTTATTACAAAAATGTAATGAAGCAATTCAGATATGGTTCATCATTCGGGTCCTAGTTTCCGGGCGTGGTCAACACGAGGAGACACCTGATGAAAACGTTCTTTGCAATCCTTCTTTCCGCAACCGTGCTTGCCGCTCCGCTGGCTGCCCAGGCGCAGGATCGTCATTCCGGTCCGGATCGGACCCGGACGGTGACCCGCACCGTGACGGTTCAGAAGAAGGTCGTGGTCGTCAAGCCGCGCTGGTCGAAGGGTCATCGCATGACCGCAGCCGAGCGTCGCCGCATGGCGGAAATCCGCGATTATCGCCGTTACCGCCTGTCGGCTCCGCCGCGCGGTTATCACTGGGTCAAGGTCGACAACGACTTCCTGCTGGTCGGCATCGCCACCGGCGTGATTTCGAGCTTTATCGCGGCTCGCTAAAAACAGACCGGCCTGCGGGGGTGTTTGCCTTCCCACCCGCAGGCCTCACACATTCGCCGCTATGCATGCCGGCGACCGTGCTTTTTGGTGCCTGATCTCAAGTCCCTTGCGACAGGCAAGTCTTCATGGAGCTCGCAAGCCCGCGCATCAGCTCGAAATAGAGGCCGGGACCCGGCTTTAGCGTCGCCGCTTCCGGGTCGAGCGTGCCTGAACGGGCAGGAGTCCCTTCGGTCACCACCGCCACCAGCTTCGGTTCGAACTGCGGTTCGGCGAAGACACAGGTTGCGCCGAGCTCCTTCACCTTTTTCTGGATCTGGCCGACGCGCTCGGCACCCGGCATGGTTTCCGGGCTCACCGTGATCGAACCGGCGACGCTCACTCCGTACCGGTGTTCGAAATACTGATAGGCATCATGGAAGACGATGAAGGGCTTGTGCTTGACGGGCGCAATCGTCGTCTTGAGTTCGGCGTCGAGCGCATCGATATCCTTCATCAGCGCCGCGCCGTTTGCCTGATAGGCGGCGGCATTCGCCGGGTCGGCACTGACCAGCGTCTTTTCGATTTCCGCCGCCATCGCCTTGGCATTCATCGGGTCGAGCCAGAGATGGGTGTCGAAGCCGCCGTGATCATGATGGTCATCGTCGTGGTCCGCGTGATCGTCGGCGGGCTGGTCATGGTCGCCATGTGGATGGTCGTCATCGTCGTGTGCCTCTGCCCCTTCATGCCCGTGGTCATGGGCCTCGAAGGCGCCGCTTTCGCGGAAGGGCAGTTTTTCCATTCCAGGCGCATGCTCCAGCTCGATCACCGTTGCCGAAGCGGCCAGCGCATCCAGCGGCTTTTCGAGAAAGGCCTCGATGCCGGGGCCGACCCAGAAGATCACATCGGCGCCTTCGATGGCGGCGGCGTTGGAGGGTTTCAGCGAGAACGTGTGCGGTGAGGCGGCGCCGTCGACGATCAGTTTCGGCTCGCCGACGCCCTTCATGATCGAAGCGACAAGCGAATGGATGGGCTTGATCGAAACCACCACGTCCGGCGCTGCGGAACCTGTGCCTGCACTGGCGGAAAACACCGCGGCGGAGAGGAGGGAAATCGAAGCCAGTTTCATGCCGCGTCCTTGCATTGCATCGTAATGTTATTACATCAATTGCGTTATGCTATAACGTGTGTCATAGCCACGGACAACAGGGAATCCGGAAAAACATGCTGATGTCCAATCGGGCGCGCGCCCCCAAACCTGAAAGCCAGCTCGTGTCGCTTGCCAATGCCGGCATCCGTCGCGATGGTCGCTGGCTGGTGCGGGGCGTCGACTTCTCGATCCGCCGCGGCGAGGTGGTGACGCTGATCGGCCCGAACGGCGCCGGCAAGTCGACCACCGCAAAACTCGCGATCGGCGTGCTGCGCCCGGACGAGGGATCGGTCGCCCGGCTGTCCGGCCTTCGCGTCGGTTATGTCCCGCAGAAGCTGGCGATCGACTGGACCATGCCGCTCTCCGTGCGCCGCCTGATGCGGCTGACCGGCCCGCTTGGCGATGCCGATCTTCAGGCTGCGCTGGTATCGACCGGCATTCCCCATCTTATCGATGCCGAAGTCCAGCATCTGTCCGGCGGCGAGTTCCAGCGGGCGCTTTTGGCTCGGGCGATTGCCCGCAAGCCGGATCTGATGGTCCTCGACGAACCCGTCCAGGGCGTCGACTTTGCCGGAGAGAGTGCGCTTTACGACCTGATCCGCTCTATCCGCACGACGACCGGCTGCGGCATCCTGATGATCTCCCACGATTTGCATATGGTGATGGCCGGCACCGACACCGTCATTTGCCTCAACGGCCATGTCTGCTGCCGCGGCACGCCGGAAGTGGTGAGCCAGAGCGCCGACTACCTGAAACTCTTCGGCAGTTCACGTTCGCTGGCGGTCTACAGCCATCACCACGATCACACTCACCTGCCGGACGGCCGGGTGATGCATGGCGACGGTTCGGTCACCGATCACTGCCATCCCGATGACGGGCACCATCATCAGGAGGCGCACGACCACGCGCATGATCACGATCATTCGCATCACCACCACCATGGAGATCATGCCGTGGTGAAGGGAGAGGGCCGTGTTTGACGACTTCTTCACCCGCGCCCTCGTTGCCGGCATCGGTGTCGCACTGACCGCCGGCCCGCTCGGCTGTTTCGTCGTGTGGCGGCGGATGGCCTATTTCGGCGATACGATGGCCCATTCGGCGCTGCTCGGCGTGGCGCTGTCGCTGTTTTTTCAGATCAATCTGCTGATCGCCGTCTTCGGCGTCGCGGTCGTCGTGTCGCTGCTGCTTCTGGCGCTGCAGCGGCGGCAGTCGCTTTCGGCGGATGCGCTGCTCGGCATTCTCTCCCATTCGGCGCTGGCGATCGGCCTCGTGCTCGTCGCCTTCATGACCTGGGTCAGGATCGACCTCATCGCCTTCCTGTTCGGCGATATTCTCGCCGTGACCCGCACCGATATCGCGCTGATCTGGGGTGGCGGCGTGCTCGTGCTTGCAGCGCTCGTCTGGCTGTGGCGGCCGCTGATCGCATCGACGGTCAGCGAGGATGTGGCGGAAGCGGAGGGCATGAAGCCGGCGCAGACAAGGCTGCTCTTCATGCTGCTGATGGCGCTTGTCATCGCCATCGCCATGAAGATCGTCGGCATCATGCTGATCACCGCGCTTTTGATCATCCCGGCCGCGACGGCCAGACGCTTTTCCGCAAGTCCGGAACTGATGGCGGTGCTCGCCTCGCTGATAGGCGCGCTCGCGGTGATCGGCGGCTTGTTCGGTTCGCTGCACTATGACACGCCGTCCGGCCCTTCCATTGTGGTCGCGGCGCTCTTACTTTTCATTTTAAGCCTGCTTCCGGCAGCGGGGAAAAACACGGCCGACAGGGCCGGCAACCAAGGAGTGCGATGATGAACGCACCAGTATCCACACCGACATCCGCTCCGGCGCTGACCAAGAACCAGTCGCTCGTCTTCGACGTTCTCGACCGCGCCGATGCTCCCATGAGCGCCTATACGATCCTCGACCGCCTGCGCGACCACGGTTTTCGCGCGCCTCTGCAGGTCTACCGGGCGCTCGACAAGCTCCTGGAATTCGGCATGGTGCATCGGCTGGAAAGCCTCAATGCCTTCGTCGCCTGCGCCCATCCGGAAAGCGAATGCTGCGGCAAGGGGCACGGCCACGGGCATGGCACGGTTGCCTTTGCGATCTGCGAGAGCTGCGGCCATGTGTCTGAATTCCACGACCACGAAGTCGACCACCGCCTGGGCGACTGGGCGAAAGCCAAGAATTTCAAGCCCGCCAAGACGACCATCGAAATCCGCGGTCTGTGCGGTGCCTGCGCTGCCTAAAGAAGCCGGAGGTCACGGGCGAACCGCTTCCAGTTGGCGATGTAACGGACCGCCGACTGTCTCAGTTTCTCGACCGCCTCATCGTCGAGCACCCGCATCACTTTCGCCGGCGAGCCGACGATCAGGGAATTGTCGGGAAATTCCTTGCCTTCGGTGACCAGCGCATTGGCACCGACCAGGCAATTCTTTCCGATCTTCGCGCCGTTCAGGATCGTCGCGCCCATGCCGACCAGCGAGTTGTCGCCGATCGTGCAGCCATGGATGATCGCGTGGTGGCCGATCGTGCAGTTCTCGCCCAATGTCACCGGATAGCGCGGATCCGTATGGATCATCACGCCTTCCTGGATGTTGGTACCTTTGCCCACCATGATCGGCTCGTTGTCGCCGCGCAGCACCGAACCGAACCAGATGCCGACATCCTCGCCGAGTTCCACCTTGCCGATGACGGTCGCATCCGGCGCCAGCCAGAAACGATCGGGGCCGGGGGTTTTCGGTTCGAATTCTCCGAGAGCGTAAAGCGGCATGGTTCTCCTCCCAGACTGGCGCGTCAGCAGATTTGGCGCCGGGCCGTTGCGTCAGACGACTTTCAACGACAGTTTTCCAACCCCGTCGATGCCGCAGGTGACCTGATCACCGCGCAGTACCGGGCCGACGCCGGCCGGTGTGCCGGTCATGATCACGTCGCCGGGGGCGAGCACGAAGAGTTTCGACAGTTCGACGATGATCTCCGGCAGTTTCCAGATCATCTGGTTCAAGTCGCCCGACTGTTTGCGAGAACCGTTGACGTCGAGCCAGATGGCGCCGGCCTGCGGATGGCCGATCCTGGCGGCCGGCACGAGTGCTGAGATAGGCGCCGACATTTCGAAGGCCTTTGCGGCCTCCCAGGGGCGGCTCATCTTCTTCGCCTTGTCCTGTAGGTCGCGACGGGTGAAATCGATTCCCGCAGCATAGCCATAGACCTTTGAAAGCGCGTCCTCGAGCGCGATATCCGCACCGCCGCCGGAAAGCGCCATCACCAGTTCCGCCTCGAAATGCACATCGGTCGACTGCGCCGGGTAGGGGAAGCTATCGCCGACATAGAGATTGTCGGCGTTCTTCTGGAAAAAGAACGGCGGCTCGCGGGACGGATCGCCGCCCATTTCGATCGCGTGGTCGGCATAGTTGCGGCCGACGCAATAGACCCGTCGCACCGGAAATCGCTCCGCCAGCCCCTCGACCGGCAGAAGAACGGTTTCGGGCATGGGGATCACGGTAGCGAGCATGGCAGACATCCTGGAAAACTGTGGGCGCGGGGTCGATATTGACGGCGCCCTTTGTCTCTCAAATTGCCGGTTAATCCTAGCACTTTTTCAAGACCTGGAGAAAAGACGCCGAAGGGTCCCGAGCCCAGGCTTTTGCCGGCCGCTTCGCAGCGGCAACATGTCCTGACCTTCGCAACTCGTTCTCCCTCAAACTCGTCGGTGGGAAGTAATCGACGCGATGCGGAGCTTCAAACTGCTCCATTCCCGGCCCACTGCGGCACGCCAGCGGAGAGCCCTTCATCAAGCTCAATTTCAACCCCTGATGGTTCATGCTAAGCTGTTTTAGTGATTCGCTTGATACTTTGGGTAGGCCGATCTGTTCCTGCGACGCTCCCTCTCGTCGGGAAGAGGGCCATGCATCCGCAGCATCGAGGCGACCCCACGAACACAGTTGGATATTATAACGGCTGAGCTGTGGGGCTCACAGTATCGAGCGTTAGGTTCGAAAGCCGATGCCAGAAGGGGGGCTACCTGGTTGTCGACACAGCAGATACTTACCGGCGACTTCCTGGCGGGCGGCGGAGAAATGGCCGAGCTTGTTCGTACGAAGGACTGGAGTAAGACGCCGCTCGGGCCGATCGATCAATGGCCCCAAAGTCTCAGGACAACTGTCAGCCTTTGTCTCGCCTCGAATTTCCCGATCAACGTGATCTGGGGCGACGAAAACACTCAGATCTACAATGACGGTTATCGCACGGTGTGCGGCGACGCCCACCCCCGCGCGCTTGGGGAGGACTATAGCGTCACGTGGGCAAGCGCCTGGCCAGCGATCGGCGAGCCATTTCGTCAAGCGCGCCAAGGCAACACGTCATTCCTCGAAAATCAGCGGATGTTTTTGACCCGTAACGGATATTGGGAGGAAACGTTTTTCACCTTCTCGCTTTCACCGATCAGGGACGAGACGGGTGAGATCGGCGGCCTGTTCCATCCGGTGACGGAGACCACGGCGACCATGCTTTCGGAACGCCGAACCCGGGCGCTCCGGGATCTGAACGCCAGCGTGGCTTTGGCAGAAGACATGGACGACCTGTTGCGGCGCATCGTTGACGTGCTCGCCCAGTTCCAATTCGATCTGCCGGTTCTTCTTCTCTACCATTTGTCCCCGGACGCAAGCACCTATGTGCTGGCGGCGCATCACGGTCTGCCGGTCGGGCGCCTGGCATCCATCGCCACTATCGACGCGCATTCCAATACGCCTTGGCTGATGGCGAAAGCCTTGACGACAGACAGCACTCTGGGAATCACCGAGTTTTCCGATCTCTTCAAGGGCGCGGGGCCCTATGAGGAGCCTCCGGAGCGCGTGCTCCTGCTTCCGATCACCGTTCCCGGACTGGACCTGCCTCCGGTCTTCGTGGTGGCCGGGGCCTCGCCGCGCCTGCCTTTCAACGACGCCTATATGGGCTTCTACGAACTGCTTTCGACCGCGATCTCGGCCGCCATCAGCGCCGTGCGTGCGCGTGCGGACGAGCGGCGACGCGCCGAAGCGCTGGCGGAGATCGATCGGAGCAAGACCATGTTCTTTTCGAACGTCAGCCATGAATTCCGCACCCCGTTGACGCTGATGCTGGGGCCACTCGCCGACGTGCTTCAGGATCCCGAGGGGCTTTCACCCGACGACAGGCAGCGAATTCTTGTCGCACAGCGCAATGGCCATCGCCTGTTGAAACTGGTCAACACGCTCCTGGACTTCTCGAGGATCGAGGCGCAGCGCGTGCAGGCCTCCTTCGAGCCGACCGATATTGGCAGCCTGACCGCCGAGCTGGCATCGAATTTCAGATCCGCGTGCGAGCAGGCCGGGCTGAGCCTCGTCGTCGATACCGCAGACTTGCCCCAGCCGGTCTATCTCGACCGGGATCTCTGGGAAAAGATTGTCCTGAACCTGCTTTCCAACGCCTTCAAATTCACCTTCGAGGGTGAGATACGCATCATCGTGCGGGCGTCGGACGACAGGACACGGGCCGAGGTCACGATCCGCGATACCGGTACGGGAATTGCGGCCGAGGAGTTGCCGCGCCTGTTCGAGCGCTTTCACCGCATAGAGGGTGCGAAAGGAAGATCATTCGAGGGCTCCGGCATCGGGCTCGCTCTCGTGCAGGAACTGGTGCATCTTCAGGGCGGAGAAATCCGCGCCGAAAGCCGGCTCGGCGAAGGCACGTCCTTCTCGATCTCGATACCCTTCGGAAAGGCCCATATCCCTTCGGAGCAGTTGCGGGCTTCCCAGCCGGTCGAGAGCAATGCCGGCCGGACCCAGGCTTTCGTCGACGAAGCGATCTCATGGCTTTCGATGAGCGATGCCGCCGGCTCCGCCTCCAGATCGCAAACCGCGGGCGCCGAGGCGGCCGAAACGCTCGCTCCGACAGGGCATATCCTGCTCGCGGACGACAATGCGGATATGCGGGCCTATGTGGAGAGGCTGCTGTCGACATCCGGCTTCACGGTCGAGACCGCGGCTCACGGCGAGGCGGCGCTCGAGGCAGCGCGCCGCAGGCGACCGGATATCATCGTTTCCGACGTCATGATGCCAGGGCTCGACGGTTTTGGCCTGCTGTCAAAGATAAGAGCCGACGAAAAGCTCAAGGATATGCCCTTCATTCTGCTTTCCGCCCGTGCCGGAGAAGAGGCAAGGCTGGAGGGTATTCGTGCCGGCGCGGATGACTATCTCGTCAAGCCGTTTTCCGCTCGGGAGCTGGTGGGGCGCATTTCGGCTTCGATCCGGCTGTCGCGGGATCGACACGAGGCTCTTTTGAGAGAAAACGCCGCGCGTCTCGAAGAACTGAACGCGGATCTGGAGCGCCGCGTTCTGGAGCATTCGCGCGAACGTGGCCGGACGTGGAGATATAGTCCCGACCTGCTCTCGGTGATCGATGTCGAGACTGGTGTCTTCGAAAAGGTCAATCCTGCCTGGCAGAAAACCCTTGGGTTGAACGAGGGGGAAATCTCGGGCACGTCTTTTCTGGCCCTGCTTCATCCGGATGACGTCATTGCCAGTGAAACCGCCTTTCAGGCGGTTCGACGCGGCCTGCCCGTGCTTCGTTTCGAAAACCGCTGCCGGACGAGGCAGGGCGACTATCGTTGGCTCTCCTGGGTCGCGGTCCTTGTCGATGACAAGCTCTACTCCAGCGCCCGCGACGTCACCGATGAGAAAATTCGTGACGAGGAGCTGAAGAAGGCCCAGGAGACGCTGCGCCAGGCCCAGAAGATGGAGGTGATCGGCCAGCTTACCGGCGGGGTCGCGCATGATTTCAACAATCTCCTGATGGTGATCTCCGGCGGATTGGACATTCTCGACAAGCGCGACGACCCGGTGCGGCGGGAGCGGATCAAGAGCGGCATGCTGCAGGCGGTCAATCGTGGCGCGTCGCTCACCAGGCAGTTGCTGACCTTTGCCCGGCGGCAGCCGTTGAAGCCGCAGCCGATCGACCTTCGTCACCAGATTTCCGAGATGCGTGACCTTCTCGACCGGACCCTCGGCGGCGATATTACCATCGATGTCGACGTTGATGCGGGAGTGTGGCCGGTACAGGCCGACCCGGCAGAACTCGAGCTCGTCCTCCTGAACCTGTGTGTCAATGCGCGTGATGCAATGCCGGCGGGCGGCACCATCGTTATCAGTGCCTCCAATTCCGTCGTGAACGCGTTGGGTCAAAAGGCTGACGTGGTGAAGATCACCGTCGCCGACAGCGGCATGGGAATGCAGCCCGAGGTTCTCAAGCGCGTGTTCGAGCCGTTTTTCACCACCAAGGAAATCGGCAAAGGATCGGGACTGGGGCTTGCCCAGGTATATGGTTTCGTGGAGGCATCCGGCGGATCGGTCGAGATCAACAGCGAGCCGGGAATCGGAACGGCCGTCGACCTCTGGCTACCCAGGTCAATCGAGGCGTCACCGGAGATGGCCGGCAATCATTCGTCCCACGTCGACGGGGAGGCAGAGAGAGGCGTCGCCGGAAAAATTCTGGTCGTGGAAGATGACGACAGCGTCGCCATGCTGGTCAACGACATGCTCGACCAACTTGGATATTCCGTCACCCGGGTGGACGGGGCAGCCGCGGCCCTGACCGTGCTCGAGTCCGATGCCGAGCCCGACTTGATGTTCTCCGACATCATGATGCCTGGCGGCATCAATGGCGTGGAGCTGGCCAAGGAGGTCAAACATCGGCATCCAAAACTGCCAATTCTGCTGACGTCAGGCTATGCGGACGTGCTCAAGACCGCCGCCACTGCGGAAGGCGTGGAGATTTTGCCAAAGCCATACAGTCTGCGGCAGCTTTCGGAGGCTCTCCGGGCAACGATCCCGGATGCGCGGGAATAACACCCGACGCCTCAGGTGCGAAAGCCGCGAACAAGTTTGTGTAGAACTCTTCCGCGGCAACCGGCCAATTGGGTTTGAATCCATTTATTGCAGCAGATCCGCGACGCTATAGAACGCTGCCGATATGGCTGCGGCTGCCGGCATCGTCACGATCCAGGCGATCACGATGTTGCCAGCGAGACCCCAACGTACCGCCGAGACCCGCCGCGCGGCGCCCACGCCGATAATCGCTCCGGTGATGGTATGTGTCGTCGAGACGGGAATGCCGAGCCAGGTCGCTCCGAACAGTGTCAACGCTCCGCCCGTCTCGGCACAGAAACCCTGCATCGGGTTGAGCCTGGTGATCTTCGAGCCCATGGTATGAACGATCCGCCATCCGCCGAAGAGCGTACCGAGCGCCATTGCCGATTGGCAGGAGATCACCACCCAGAAAGGCACGTAGAATGTCGAGCCGAGATATCCCTGGCTGAACAACAGCACCGCGATGATGCCCATCGTTTTCTGTGCGTCATTGCCGCCGTGACCGAGGGAATAAAGCGAAGCGGAGATGAACTGCATCACGCGAAATGTCCGATCCACCGCGAATGGCGTTTGCCGGACGAAGAGCCAGGAAACCAGGAGCACGAGCAACAGGGCGAGCAGGAAGCCGATGGCCGGCGACAGGAAAATCGCTCCGACCGTCTTGCCCAGACCGCTCCAGACAATCGAGCTGAAGCCGACTTTTGCCAAACCGGCCCCCACCAGCCCACCGACAAGCGCATGCGACGAGCTGGACGGAATTCCGAAAATCCAGGTGAGAATATTCCAGATGATTGCACCCATGAGGGCAGCAAAGATCACCTGGGGCGACACGATCGCCGGATCGATGATGCCTGTGCCCAGCGTTTCCGCCACATGCAGGCCGAAGAAAAGGAACGCGATGAAATTGAAGAACGCCGCCCACGCAACCGCGTATTGCGGCCGCAGGACGCGCGTCGAGACGATCGTCGCGATGGAATTGGCCGCGTCATGAAGGCCATTGAGGAAGTCGAAGAACAGCGCGACGGCGATCAGGCCGAGGAGAAGCGGCAAAGCGAGAGACGTGTCCATCAAACGTTCTCGATGACAATGCCGCTGATTTCGTTGGCGACATCCTCGAAACGGTCGACAACCTTTTCCAATTCGCCGTAGATCTCGCTGCCGATCAGGTAGGCCATCGCATTGCCGCTCGCGCCGTGACGCCGGTACAGGTCTTTCAAACCTTGGTCATGCAGGTCGTCGGAGCGGCCTTCCACGCGGGTCACTTCCTCGGCGATCGCTGCAAGGCGTTGGGCGTTGGTGCCGACCTTGTCGAGAAGCGGGATTGCTTCCGAAACAAGGTTCGCTGCCTTGACGATTTCGCTGCCCATCTGCTGCATGAGCGGATCGAAGCCGGACTGCTCGAACAACCGGATCGTCTTGACCGTCTTGTGCATCATGTCGATCGCATCATCCATCGACTGGATGAGATCCTTGATGTCGCCGCGGTCGAAGGGAGTGATAAAGCTCCGCCGGACGGCAAGAAGAACATCACGCGTAATGTCGTCGGCCTGATCCTCCAGCGTTACGATCAGCTCGCAATTCTTCTCAACGTCATTACCCTTGAGGAGTTGGTCAAGCGCATGGGCTGCTGCGACGACGGTCTTTGAGTGCTTGGAAAACATTTCAAAGAATTTGTCCTCACGCGGCATCAGCCTACGAAAAATACTCATCATGCCATGCGACCTTCCCAACGGCTGACTGTCATAAATCTGTCATAAACACGCTCAGGCAATTGAAGCAACAAGCAAGATCGATAGTTTGGCCGACATGAAATCCACGAAGAAAGCCGGGAAGCCTCGGCCGGACAAATCCCAGACGCTGCTCAGGCAACTTGCTGTCGTTCCCGACAGGCTGTTCGCCGGTGCGTTTCGCCAACAATATGGCGCCTTGTGCTTTCGGTGTCGGAAGGACGGCCCCGGTATCGAGATCCTGGTGATCACGTCGCGCGAGAGCGGACGCTGGGTCATCCCGAAGGGATGGCCGATGAAGGGGAAAAAGCCATTCGAAGCGGCGGCGACCGAAGCCTGGGAAGAAGCGGGCGTGAGCGGAGCGGCGAAAAAGAAGCCGGTCGGCCGCTATACCTATCTGAAGGAACTCGACGACGGCAATGTGGCTCCCTGTATCGTGGACGTCTTCCAGATTGAAGTCGCGGAGGTCAGGGGTGATTTCAAGGAACGGGGGCAGCGCGTTCTCGAATGGGTCAGCCCTGACGAGGCGGCGCGACGTGTTCGCGAGATCGAGCTCAAGTCGCTGCTCGTCGAATTTAAGCCGCATGGTCGCAAGAAGCGTGAGCGCGGCTAGTTCTGAACCTGGTCGGCGGCGCTTTGGTGGGTGATTCTGCTTTGAAGCAGTTCACCCTGCCGTTCCAGGACCGGATAGGCGGTGGCGGCGACGAGGTGCGAATTGATCTGCTTGAAATCCCGCAACAGGTCCAGATGCAGAGAGGTACTTTCCGCCGTATCGACATCGCCATTGCGCAGCCGTTTGAAATGCGTGTTGGTCCCCTCGCGTTCCGCCCGCCGGAAGACGATTTTTTCGTCGGCAAGCATGCGTGCGACGCGCTCGTCCTGCGACATGAAGAGGGCGGCGGCGGTGCGCAGATTGTTGGCGAGACGGTCCAGCAGGACATTCAGCTCATGCTGCCCTTCCTTCGAAAAGGTCATGCCCCGGCGCAACCTTTTGGCAAGATGGGGAAGCACGTTCTGGTCTAGGACGTCTCCTGCGTGTTCCAGGCCGGTCGAGAACAGCAGGATTTCGTCAAGCCGTCTCCGGTCGCTGTCACTGAACTCTTCGGGATCGATGGATGTGAGATACCGTTTGACTGCCGTGTTCAGGCTGTCGAGGATATTGTCCTTCTGTCGCAACTCCGACAGCGCGCGGCGATCGGTGCTCGTCAAAGCAGCCTTCGTTCCCGCCAGCATTTCCTCCAGCACGTCGACCAGCCGCAGGACTTCCCGCGCCGCCGCCTGCAGCGCCACGACCGGTGTTTCCTTGGCGGATGGATCGAGATATCGCGGCTGGCCGGGATCGCTCTCGTCGATCCGTTGCGGCATCAGCCGGACGAGAGCATTTGCGAAGGGTGTGAGGAGCGGCATGAAGACGATCGCGACCACGAGATTGAATGCCGTGTGGAAATTCGCGACCAGCCGGGCGCCATCGTTTTCGATCTGGATCATCAGTGCCGCAATCGGAGAGAGGAGCGCAAAAGCCACCAAAACACCCAGGATTCGGGTGATCAGATTGCCCACGGGAAGCCGTTTGGCCGAGAGATCGCTGCCGGACTGCCCCTCGACGACCGGATTGATCGCTGTCCCCAAATTGGCGCCGAGGGTCAGTGCGAAAGCCTGATAGGGCTCGATCAGGCCTTGGGCCGAAAGCGACATGACGAGCAGGACCACCGCGACGCTCGAATGGGCAGCCCAGGTCAGCGCGGCCGCGAGCAGAAGGCTGAGCAGGGGCGTGGTCGATATGGCCGAAAGAATTGCGGTGAAAGCCGGGCTACCGGCATATTCCGTCAGCACGTCGAGCAGTTGATGCAGGGCAAGCAGCATGAAGCCGAGGCCGATAAACACACGACCCAGATCGTGAACCTGCGGATTTTGCGTGCGGCGGAACATCAGGACGCCGAGCAGTATCAGAGCCGGGGAGGCGGCGGCCATGTCAAAGGACAGAACCTGGACGATCAGCGTGCTGCCGACATTGGCGCCGAGCATGACGGCAAGCGCGGGGACAAGGGCAACCAGCCCCTCGGCCGCGAACCCCGATGCCATCAGTCCGGTCGCGGTGCTGCTCTGAAGAATTGCCGTCACGCCCATTCCGGACAGAAAGGCCTTCATCCGATTGTTCAGCGCGCGACCGAGAAACGATCGGAGGCTCGGCCCGAAAGCCCGCTGGATGCCTGTCTGCACCATGCGCGTCCCCCACAGAAGAAGCGCTATATGTCCAGCGAGGGTAATGATCGCGATGATGAAGGGCATGGCATTCTCGTAAATCAGTCGGATGGAAAAGCCGGACAAGGGCCGCAAGATATTAGCCAGCTAATATAGTCGCCGGATTCTATTGCTTTTTCAAGGCTCTGATCTGGCTGTTTGACCGGTCGGGGCTCGCCCCGTGCGGGACTGCCCGACTGGGCATGTTCCTGGCACATTCCGAGGGCGAGCGATCTTCCACCTGCGACCCATTGCGGTCGCTCACCGTTCAACGCGGCATTCTCCTTTTGCAGCACTCGGTGCCTTATTCGGCCACCTCAAAGCGGGCGCGACTCAGGCTAACCAGGCCGGAGACAGCCGCGCAAATGCCAGCCAGAACAAGCGCGAAGTTTGGCGCGCTTGATAGCGGCATGGTCTGGAAAATGATCGACATGGAAATGCCGCCAAAAGTCTGTCCGAGAAGGCGCGCCGTGCCTTGCATGGCTCCGGCGGCACCGCTGCGGGCTTTCGGTGCGGAAAGAAGCAGAGTTCGGTTATTCGGCGTCTGGAACAGACCGAACCCGATTCCGGCGAGGACCGTACCGGCCAGGAAGACAATTCCCCTTGGATCGGGAGGGGACAGGCCGACGATCAACAGGCCTGCGGCCAACAGTCCGGCGCCGGACGCGCAGAGCCAGGCCGTCTTGACACGGTTGGCCAGCCAGCCTGCAACCGGGGCGGCGATGATTGTCGCTGCGGGCCAGGGCATCATGTAAAGTCCCGCCAGAACCGGCGTCATCTGCAGCGTGTGCTGAAGGTAGAACGGCAGCGCGACGTAGCTGAGCATCTGGCCGATAAAACACGATACCGATGCGATGACCGCGATCCAAAAGGCAGGGTTGGCCAAAAGGTCAGTCGGGACAATCGGCGTCGAGTTCCCGCGCTCAAGGCGCAGCAGCACGCAAAGGCACAAAATCGAACCGACGACCAGCATGGAGCCGCTGATCGGCTCACCGGCCACCCGGTCTGCGCCGGAGAAGAACAAAATGAACATCAGCGTGTTGGCCAGCAATGCTGCGACATTCAGTTGTCGCTTCACGCCCGGCATGGGACCGAGAAGGCCGCCACAGATAAGGACGATGGCCCCAAGCGGCACGTTGACGGCAAACAACCAGGGCCAGCTGGCAACTGACAGGATTGCCCCGGCAACCCCTGGCCCTGCGGCGGAAGAAATCGCGATGATCATCGCATTGAGGCCGATAATGGTTCCGAACAGCCGGTGCGGGACGGCAAAGCGCAGGTTCATCAAACCGAGGGCCATGATTGCGCCTGCACCGAGCCCCTGCGCAAATCGAGAAGCCACGAGAACGGGCAGATTTCCCGCAAAGGCGCAGGCCGCCGAAGCGACTGTGAAGAGAGCGACGCCGATCAGGAACACGCGCCGTGGGCCATGGATTTCGCCCAACGCGCCGCAGGGCAGAAGTGCGACAAGCACAGCAAGCTGGTAACTGGATACGACCCATACGGTGTCGCTGGCATCGGCTCCGAGCGAGGCGGCGATCGATGGCAGGGCGACATTGGCGATCGCTCCGTCCAACACAACGAGGACGAGCGTCGTCAGCAGTACGGCGACTGCCAGGTACCTTCGCGGTGAAGTCAGGCCATCGTGAGCAAGGTTGGCGGGTGACGTTACGGACATGGGAGAAACACCTGTTCGTTGATCTGCGCCATCGATATCCCCAGGCCCATCTTTGCGCCAGACGCAACAGATGCAACACACTATTGCGCTAAACGCCTTGTATGGTTACGTTCGACGTCATGCCTGATCTCGACCTCAACCTGCTGGTAGCCTTGGACGCATTGCTTCGCGAGCGGAGCGTGTCGGGTGCCGGGCGCAGGCTGGGGCTCAGCACATCCGCGATGAGCCGAACGCTGTCGAGGCTGAGGGCGGCATTGCGTGATCCCATTCTTGTTCCGGCGGGGCGGGCCATGGTGGCGACACCACATGCCGAGGCGATTGCCGAGCAGGTGCGGTTGTTGACGACAGCGGTCCAGGCCGTGCTAAGCCCACAGCCGGACATCGACATCCGGGAGCTGCGGCGCGACTTCACGATCCGTGCCAATGAAGCATTCGTGCTCCTGCACGCCGCACGCCTCAGTGTCGCCGTGACGGACGCCGCGCCCGGGATCCGGCTGCGCTTCGTGCCGAAGCCTAACAAGGAAATTCAGCCCCTCAGGGATGCCTCGATCGACCTGGATATCGGCGTCATTTCCGGCGACGGCGCGGAACTGCGTGGTCAAACCCTGTTTGAGGACGCCTTTGTCGGCGTGGCGAGGGCAGGGCATCCCCTTCTCAGGAACACCCCGATAACTGCAGAGCAATATGCGGCATGCGGACACGTGATCTCCTCCAGACGAGGGCATTTGACGGGGCCGGTTGATCAAGCGCTTGCCGAACTGGGCCTCTCCCGAAAGGTCAGCCTCGTGGTGCCGAGCTATCCGGCAGTGCTTGCCGTTGCGGCGGCATCCGATCTCGTCGGGCTGGTGCCGCGGTCGTATTGCCGGGCAGGGGTGGCGGACCAAACCGGGATGTTCGAACTGCCGGTCGCGACGCCCGGTTTCTCGATCGCGCAGACCTGGCATCCTCGCATGGACGCGGACCCTGCCCATCGCTGGCTGCGAGGGTTGATTTTCGAAGCATTCAGATGACAAGCCGCCCTGGTAGCCGTGAAAGCCGAATAATCTTATGCTAATAAAAATCGATCCGATGTCGGATTGGCAAAGCCCCGTTCGTCCTTAGAGTCGTCCAAGCCATTTCAAAAGGATCACGACCATGCCGAACACCATAAGCTTGCATCGCGTCCTGGCCACCAGCCCGGAGAAGGTCTATCGCGCGTTCATCGAGGCCGACGCGCTCGCCAAGTGGCTTCCGCCCAACGGCTTCTTGTGCACCGTGCATCACCTTGAGCCGACAGTCGGCGGCAAGTTCAGAATGTCCTTCCGGAACTTCACGACCGGCAACAGCCACGCCTTTGGCGGCGAATATGTCGAACTCGTTCCAGGCGAGCGCCTCCGCTACACGGACAGATTCGACGACCCCAACCTGCCTGGCGAAATGGAAGTCACCGTGACGTTGAAGAAAGTTTCGGTCGGTACCGAGGTGAATATAACCCAGGCCGGTGTGCCGGACATCATCCCGCCCGAGGCGTGTTATCTCGGCTGGCAGGAGTCGCTGCGGAACCTGGCGAAGGTCGTCGAGCCGGAGATCAACGAATAGCACAACAGGATCGGGCAATCGGTCGGGACCGGATCGCGTTGACGATTTTCGCGATCCGGCACTGCAGCCCCATGCGTCCTCTGCCGTCTCGATGACCCTATGGGCATGCCCGCAGCGCAAAGTCTTATGTGTTGCCCTTGCTTTCAAATGAGGGCGCGATAGCCATTCCGTGCCAATAGATTCCGACAGATACGAGGTCGGAAGGGGCAGGATGTCATCGCTCGCGGCAAATATCGCGTTCAATATCGCCATCGAAGATCATGGGGTAACCAGAGCCCTCAGAGATGGGACGGTTCCGATCGAAGGGGTGTCGCTGAACTTTGTCGATATCGAGCCGATCGTCGATGCCTATCGGCGGATGGTGCGCAATGTCGAGTTCGACATATGCCAGCTGACCCCCACCACATATATGATCGCCCGCGCCAACGGTGCGACCTACAAGGCATTGCCGATCTTCCTGTCGCGGCGGTTCCATCATGCCGGTCTCATCTGCCGGGCGGATGCGGGGCTCAAATCCGCGAAGGACCTGGAGGGCCGCAAGGTCGGCGCTCGATCCTATACGCTGACGACTGCGGTCTGGTCCCGCGGGATTTATGCCGACGAATTCGGGCTGGATTGCGGACATGTCACCTGGGTGGTGAATGACGAGGAACACATTGCCTCGCTGCCTCTGCCCGAAAATGCAGTGCGGGTTCCGCGCGAGAAAACGCTGATCTCGATGCTGGAGAGCCGTGAAATCGACGCAGCCTTCGTGTCCAAAAAGGACGTGCGAAAACTTCCGCCTGGAGAATATCACGATCTCTTTCTCAATGCTGCCGAGCTGGAGCGAGAATGGTTCGGCCGTACCGGAATCTACCCGATGCATGCGCTCGTCGTGATACGGGACGAAATTCTGGAACAGCAGCCCGAAGCGGTCAGAACGATCTACAACTCTTTCCAGAGCGCGCACGACAGATGGGTGGAGCACCTGGATTCCGGTGTTGAGCTGTCGACGAAGGACAGATCCTACCGGGACCTGACGCTGGTCGTCGGCCGCGATCCCTTGCCCTATGGGATCGCCGCAAATCGCAGTTCGATCGAGGCGATGCACGATTATGCCTGGCGGCAGGGCCTGCTGCCGCGCCGGATGAGCATCGACGAGATGTTCGTCGGCGATTTCGGCTGAGGGTGACACCAATGTATCCAGCAACACCGAAATCCGGCCTGCCCATATCCGCCAGAGCGTCGCGTCGGCCCGTAATCTTATGAGCGGGGCGAGACTTCATATGAGGGACTGAGCGGGGCGGCGATTAAGATCAGAAGTGGAGGGATCGCGCTGCCGGAGAGGATCGGAGGCGCGGCTCGGGACAGGAAGGCATGAGCAGGGAGGCATCATGTTCAAGTATCTGCACCATGTGCATTACGCGGTCGATAATCTGGACGACATGGTCGATTATCTCGAAAAGAACTTCGACATGAAGCCGGACCGGATCGAGATCAGCAAGGGAAATCACCCTGCACGCGAGGCGGTCTATCATGCGGGGATCACCGAAATCCAGGTGACCGAGCCGCTGGATACGGACTCTTCTCTTGCCAGGCACTTGGCCGAACATGGACCCGGCGTCTATCACGTCGCTTTCGGCGTCAAGAATATCGAGACGATCTTCGACCGTGCTGTCGCCAATGGAAATGAGATGCGGCGCAAGACCGTGAGCGTCGCGCCGCGCGGCTACAAGACCGTCAATATCGAGAAATCCACCTCGCACGGGATCGGATTTCAACTGATCGAAGACCCCGAGCACGACCTCTGATCCTGCGACATCGGGCTACGTGAATTCATGGGAGGAAACCATCAATGCTGATCATCGACTCGCATGTCCATACCGGCGTCAACTGGTCGGAGCCGGTGGACGTGCTCCTGTACCAGATGGACACCAATGGCGTGTCCGGCGCGGTTCTGGCGGCACATAACGGCAATTACGACAATTCCTACATTCTCGACTGCGCCAGGCGCCACGAGGGCCGGTTCAAGGTCATTGCGCTGGTCGATCTTTCCGATCCGAACCGGGTGCGGACGCTGGAGAGCCTCAAGAATGCCGGCGCTTCGGGCTTTCGCATCAACCTGCGCAAGGCGGAGACGTGGGACCCGGACAATTCGGGTTTCGTCGCGGCCGGTGAGCTCGGCATGATCGTCAGCGTGATCGGGGCGGCGGAAAACTTCGCCTCCGCACGTTTCAAGACGCTGCTGGACAATTGCCCCAATACGCATTTCTGCCTGGAACATCTGTGCCGCGCACCGGGTGGCGATGTGCAGAAGCCGCCTTACGATGTCTACGAGGATGCATTGGCCTGCGCCAGATGGGCGAATACCAGCGTCAAGGTGCCCGGGATCGGCGAGATCCTCGGCAAGCCGCATAACCTGCCATCCGGCTTCCCCTACGAAACCTTCCCGCCCCACTATGAGATGGCAAAAAAAGCCTTCGGCATCGAGAGGATGATGTGGGGATCGAACTTCCCGCCCTCGGCGGCGAAGGAAGGTTACCGCAATACGCTGGAAGGGGTGCGCAAACTGCCGGCGTTCCAGCAGGGAGACGACCTGGAATGGGTTCTTGGCAAAGCCGCCGCCAAGCTCTGGGGTTTCGATAAGGCGGCCTAATGCATCGTCTCTTTGGGAGGAGAGAACCATGTTCAGATTTGCGATATCATTCTTTGCGGGGCTTGTGGCGCTGACGGGCGCAGCCGAGGCCCAGAACTACCCGAGCCGGCCGGTCACGATCATCGTCGGCTTCGGCCAGGGCGGGCCGGACACCAATGCGCGGCTTCTGGCGGCACAGCTGGCGGCCCAGACCGGCGGCAACTTCGTGGTCGAGAACAAGCCCGGCGCGACGGGCATGATCGGCGCCGAAACCGTCGCCCATGCGGCGCCGGACGGCTACACATTGCTGATGTCGCCGGCCTCGATCGCCAGCCTGCCGGCAATGCACAAGGGGTTGTCGTTCGACCTGCAGAAGGACTTCGTGCCGATCTCGATCGTATCTCGGTCGGAGGCTTCGTTCCTGGTCGCGACCAATTCGCTGCCCGCCAAGAACCTTCAGGAACTGATTGCCTTGGCCAAGAGCAAGTCCGTCGCCTATTCCTCGACGGGGATCGGGACAGGCTCACATCTGCGGATGGCGCTGTTTGGCCAGGCCAACGCGATCAAGCTGAACCATATTCCGTTCAAGAGCCCCGGCGAGGCCCTGAGCTCGATCATCAACGGTGAGACGCAGATCCAGTTCCTGACTTCCAGCCAGGCCCTTCCGTATCTCAAGGAGGGAAAGATCAGGGCGCTGGCCTTTGATTCGAACAAGCGGGCCGAGTTCATGCCGGATGTTCCGACCATCGTGGAAGCGGGCGCCCAGCCGACCAATCTCGACTCCGGCTGGAACGGGCTGCTGGCGCCCAAGGGCACGCCGCCCGAGGTCATCGCCTGGTTGGAAAAGCAGGTGAAGATCGCGCTGCAGAATCCCGGCCTGCGGGCGCAGCTGGACAATCTCGGCCTGACGCCGACCGGTTCGACCGGGGCTGAGTTCGCCGTAGCGCTGAAGGCCGCCGTCGACAGCATGGGCGCCGCCGTCCAGGCGGCCGGGATCAAGCAGAAATAAAGATAAGCCATCTGCCCGCGGCGGCTTGCGCCGTGGGCATTTTCTTCCGGGAGGGGAGAACATGAAGAAGATTGCAGGATTTCTGGTCGCCGGCCTGGTGGCCCTGACGGGCGCCGCACATGCCCAGAACTACCCCAACCGGCCGGTCACGATCATCGTGGGTTTCGGCCAGGGTGGTCCGGATACCAATGCGCGGCTGCTTGCAGCGCAGATCAATGCCCAGAGCGGGGCGAACGTGGTGGTCGAGAACAAGCCCGGTGCGGGCAGCATGATCGGCACAGAGGCGGTTGTGCGCGCCCAGCCCGACGGCTATACGCTGCTGATGACCTCGGCGGCGCTTGCGACACTGCCCGCGCTGCAGAAACAGATATCCTTCGACCCGCTGAAAGATCTCGTGCCGGTATCGCTGGTCGCGCGGTCTGAGGCCTCGTTCCTGGTCGCATCGCCCAGCCTTCCGGTGAACGACGTGGCCGGTCTGCTGAAATACGCCAAGTCCAACCCGGTGACTTACGGCTCGTCCGGGGTCGGCGCGAGTTCGCATCTGCGGATGGCCATGTTCGCGGCAAAGAACGGGCTGAAGCTCATCCATCTGCCGTTCAAGAGCACGGGAGATTCAGTTGCCTCGGTGATGAACGGCGAGACGCAGATCCTGTTCGTAACCGCAAGCCAGGCCATTCCGATCATCAAGGAAGGCCGGGTCAAGCCGCTGGGTTACGATGCCGAGAAGCGCGCAGGCTTCCTGCCCAATGTGCCGACGATTGCCGAAGCCGGCGCCGTGCCGACCGGCATGGATTCGGGCTGGAACGGCATTCTTGCGCCCAAGGGCACGCCGCCGGAGGTGATCGCCTGGCTTGAGAAACAGATCAAGACCGCGGCCGAGACCCCGGATATCCGCGCCAAGATCGAGGGGCTGGGGCTTGAGGTCGTGGCCAGCAATTCCGCCGAGTTCGGCAAGGTGCTCGCTGCGGCGATCGACTCGATGGGCGAGGCGGTACGCACCGCCGGGATATCGCCGAAGTGACCGACCCTGCCGGGGGATGATCCCTGCAGAAGCATTTGATGGGAGGAAACGCCATGCGGGCGGATACCAAGGATCTTGCGGGCGGCGCCATTCTGACGCTGATCGGGCTCTATGTTCTGTTTCGGTCGCTGGACTACAGCATCGGCACCGCGTCGGAGATGGGACCGGGCTACTATCCAATGGTCGTAGCGATCGTCCTGATCGTGCTGGGTCTGCTGATCGCAGCGCTTTCCCTGCGGCGATCAGGCATCATTCCCATGCCGGAATGGCGTCCCCTGGCTGCGGTGCTGGGCAGCGTGCTGATCTTCGCACTCGGCATACGCTATCTCGGCCTGATGCCGGCGGTGATCGGCTGCACGTTTGCCTGCGCGGCCGGGCACCGGGGCTGGAACCCGAGGGCCACGGCCATCGTGGCGGTGGTGATGGCGGTTTCTGTCTGGCTGCTGTTCAGCAAGTTCCTCGGCCTGACCATGCCCGCGCTGATCTGGCCGGTCTACATCCTCTAGCGCTCGCTCGAACGAAAAAGGAGGTGCGCTGTGGTTGACCTCGCATCCATTCTCATGGGGTTCCAGACGGCGTTCCAGCCGGTGAACCTGATCTATTGTTTCATCGGGGTGTTCCTCGGCACTTTCGTCGGCGTGCTGCCGGGCATCGGGCCACTGGCGACGATCTCGATGCTGCTGCCGATCACCTTCTATCTCGATCCGACGACCGCCATGGTGATGCTGGCGGGCGTCTATTACGGCTCGGATTACGGCGGCTCGATCGCCTCGATCCTGCTGCGCCTGCCCGGAGGGGCCTCCTCAGCGGTGACCTGCCTTGACGGCTATCCGATGGCGCAACAGGGCAGGGCCGGGGTGGCGCTGTTCATCACCTCGGTCGGCTCGTTCATCGGCGGCTCCTTCGGCATCGTGCTGATGATGTGCTTTGCACCTGCTCTGGCCGATTTCACGGTGGCCTTCGCTTCCGTCGAATATTTCGCGCTGATGGTGCTGGGATTGGCGGCCAGCGGTTCGATCACTTCGGGCAGCCCGCTCAAAGGGTTGGCCATGGTAGCGCTGGGGCTGGCGGTCGGCTGCATCGGCACCGATGTGAACAGCGGGGTGACGCGCTTTACCTTCGGTTTCCTGGAATTGTTCGACGGCGTCGAGGTAGCGGTCGTCGCCATGGCGTTGTTCGGGATCAGCGAGGTGGTTTCCTCCGTCGGCACGCCGCAGACGCTGGACCTGTTGAAGGAAAGGGTGCCGTTCCGCTCGATGCTGCCGACGCGCGACGATGTAAGGCGCTCGGGCGGGCCGATCCTGCGCGGCACGGCGATCGGCAGCATCGTCGGCATCATGCCCGGCGTCGGTGGCACCGTCGCCTCGCTGATGAGCTATGCGACCGAGAAACGCATCTCGCGCACGCCCGAACGTTTCGGCAAGGGCGCGGTCGAGGGCGTGGCTGGGCCTGAATCGGCGAACAACGCCTCGGCCCAGACATCGTTCATCCCGACGCTCACCATGGGCATTCCGGGCGGCGCCTCGATGGCGCTGATGCTGAGCGCGCTGATGATCCACGGCATCGCGCCTGGCCCCGGCCTGATGCGCGACCACCCCGATGTCTTCTGGGGTCTTGTTGCAAGCTTCTGGGTCGGCAACGTGATGCTGCTGGTCTTGAACATCCCGATGATCGGGATCTGGATCAAGATCCTCAAGATCCCCTACCAGCACCTGTTTCCGGCGATCATGGTCCTCTTGTGCATCGGGGTCTACAGCCTGAACAACAGCGTCTTCGACCTCTATCTGCTGCTGGCGCTGGGCCTGACGGGATATGTCATCAGGCTCCTGGATTTCGAGCCGGCGCCGTTCCTCATCGGCTTCGTGCTCGGCCCGATGATGGAGGAAAACTTCCGACGAGCGATGCTCGTGGCGCAGGGAGACCTGGGTTACTTCCTCACCCGGCCCTACGCTCTGGCCATGCTGCTGGCGGCGGCCGCCCTGCTGGTCTGGTCGATCGTGTCGAACTTCCGCCAACGCCCGATGACCATCGAAGCCATCCTCCCCGAACCCCACGCTTGAATGCCCCGAGGCCGCGCGCCCCGGAATGACCCGAACAGGAGAAATTCCATGATCATGCCCGAAGGTTTGAACCCGGGGTCCTACACACCCTTTACCCCCGACAACAGGCTGGACCAGAAGGCGTTGGAGCGCGAGCTGCAGCTGGTCACCCGCGGGGCAGGCGGGTTGCACGGCCCGGCCGGCCACAGCGAATTTGCGAGCCTCACCTTCGACGAATGGAAGGGCTGGACAGATGTGCTGATCGACGTGGCCCACAGAGCCGGGATCAAGGCCTGGTCGTTCCTCGGCACGGAAAGCTATGAAAAGACGCTGCCCTATATCGATTATGCGGTGAAGGCAGGAGCGGACGGCATCTGGCTGATCGCTCCCTATTTCAATCTCTATTCGCAGGAGGCCGGCTATAACTATTACCGCGATATCGCGGCGGCCTATCCGGACCTGCCGATCGTTTTCTATCCCTCGCACCAGACCGGCAACCACTTCACGCCGCAGACCATCGCCAGGATATCCGAGTTGCCGAACATCGTCGGGATGAAGCTGAACGGCGATGCCTCCTATGACGAGTTCAGCAAGACGATCCTGCTGACCAAGGACAACCCGAAATTCCGCTGGGTGGCTGGCGGGCTGAACGTGCTCTACCCGCTTACCAAGGGCATCGGTTTCAAGGCGAGCTGCAGCCCGATGTCGAACTTTGCCCATGAGGACAGTCTGGCGATGTGGGAAGCGTATAAGAGCCAGGACTGGCCCGAGGTCGAGAAGCGGCAGAAGAAGATCGCCCGCATCGCCGCCGTCCTCAACGTGACCGGTGACCGCCATGTCGGCGGGCGGGCAGGGCACAAGGCGGCGCTTGGCCTGC
>NZ_AKKC02000013.1 GCF_000282095.2 Rhizobium sp. CF080
GATTGACGAGGTCGCGCGGATGTTTCGGCAGGCCGCGGTTTTCGAGATAATCGGGAGCAGCGCAAAGCTTCCGCGGATAGGGACAGAGCGGCTCGTCGATCACATTGGAATAGGAGGCGGGCAGGGCGCCGAGCGCGATATCATATCCCTCTTCCGCCGGATTGACGGAACGGTCGACCAGGGCAAGGTCCATGGTGACGTTCGGGTTCTCCTGCTGGAAGTCGCTGAGGATGCGGGCGAGGAAGGCGATCGTCACTGTCGTCGGCGCCTTGATCCTCAAGTGTCCCTCGATCCGCTGGGCGACCGCGGCCGCTCCGCTGATGGCATCGTCGATTTCCTTGACCAGCGACTGGTAGCGGGGCAGATAGCGCTCGCCGACCTCCGTCAGGATGATCTGGCGGGTCGAGCGGATGAAGAGTTTCACCCGCATCTGGTCCTCCAACCGGCTGATGCGTTTCGTCACGACCGACGGTGCGACGCCGAGATGACGACCCGCTGCCGAGAAGCTGCCGGACCGCGCAACCGCCAGAAACGTGCGGATATTGATAAGCGTATCCAATGCTTTAGGTCTCCCATGTCGCCCTCCAGAGCGACCCTCCACGTAAACGGTAGCACAATTCATCTTTCTATTTTCGAGAAAAGTGAATGTAAAAAAATGGTGCTTTTCCCCTGCACGGGAAAAGGTCAATCTAACGGATGAGGGAATTCCGGTGCCTGCGGCATCGCTGCGACTGGCTGGGAGAGCCGGGCGCGGATCGGGAATTCAGAAAAGGGAGTTTCCAACTGCTCGAGGCCGATCCTGCCTGAACTGAAGGTCCGGTAGACCCGTATCACGGGGTATTTATCAGGGACCTTGTCAAATGCGCGGCCGACGCCAGTTCGTTTCCGGAGCGTCCGGTGATCGGTCAGGATTGAGTCTGAGATTTCAGACCCGCCGCGACGACGAAAGGTCGGGAGGGAAGATGGGTGGAGCCGTTCGGGAAAACGGCACTGCTTGCGGTGACAAAGGAGATCGCGGCCGGTGGCCGCAAAAATTTTGAGCGTCGAGTGCCGGGATCGGGTCCCGGGCGTGATGCTCGATCGTCAGTTCCAGGGAGGAGAGACACGTGACGACAAACACATCCATGACTTCGTTCATTCAAAAATGGTCGCGCCGGTTTTTTATGGCGGCTGCGGGCAGCCTTGCCATTTCGGCCGCGGCCGGCATGCCTGCCTTCGCGCAGGACGCCGAGTGGCAGAAGGTGATCGAGGCGGGCAAGAAGGAGGGCACGCTGGTCCTCTATACCGCGCTCGTCGGACAGCCGAGCACCAAGCAGATCGCCGAGGCCTTTACCAAGCAATACGGAATTTCCGTCGAGGTGCTGGAAGCGCGTGCCAGCGAAATCCGCGAGCGCGTCCGCGTCGAGCAAGCCGCCGGCCGGTTTGCCGCCGACGTGATGTTCACCAGCGAAGGGCAGACCATGCTCTACGACAAGGAGGACAAGTCCGTTGATCCGCTGCCCGCGACCCCGAATTCGCAAAAGATCGGCGACAAGTTCAAGCTCAAGGTGCCGATGGCCTCGGTCATGACCATTCCCTACGGGATCATGATCAATACCGGCCTCGTGAAGCCTGCGGACGAGCCGAAGAGCTGGAAGGACATTGCCGACCCCAAGTGGCAGGGCAAGATCCTGTCCGACGATCCGCGCGCGATCGGCGCCGGTTACCTCTGGTTCTTCTCGACTTATGACAAGATCGGCGAAGACTATGTGAAGAAGGTTGCGAGCCAGAAGCTGGTCTTCACCCGCGACCAGCGAGAATCGCAGCGCCGCACGGCCCGTGGCGAATATTCGATCTACATGCCGGTCATCATGACCGATTTCTCGGATCTGAAGGGGCTGCCGGTCAAGTTCATCATTCCCGAGGAGGGCGTTCCCTACGTTCTTTATGGCAACGTCATGCTCAAGAAGGCTCCGCACCCGAACGCCGCCAAGCTCTATCTCGATTTCATGCAAGGCCCGGTCGTGCAGAAAATCTACGCGGGTCTCGGCTACGGTCCCGTCCTTCCCGGCATGACCGAGGGCCTGCCGGCGGACGTCAAGGCGATTTCCGAAGCCAAGCTCTACGGCACGACGGACACCACCCGCCAGAACGAGATGCTAGCCAAGTCCAAGGACATCTTCAAGTAAGCCTCCCAGGCCGCTGCCGGTCCGATGTTCGGGCCGGCGGTGCCGTTTTTCATATCCGGAGCCGCGAGGATCCCATGACGATTATCCACAATCGCCCCCTAGACGACATCGCCGAAACTGCGCCGACGATTGCCGGCAATGCTTTCACGCGCGCCTTTTCGGGCGGATCGCTGTGGCGTCTGATCGGCATGCTGTTGCTGATCCTGATCCTCGGCTTCCTGACGATCTATCCGCTCGCCATGCTGCTCTACGGCAGCCTGCATTCCACACCGCCCGGCATGGCCGGCGAGTTCAATCTGAACGGTTATCGATCGATCATGACCACCCAGAACCTCATCGTTCTGGCCAACACGATCGGCATATCGCTTGCGAAAACCATACCGTCGCTGACGATCGCGGTGTTTCTCGCCTGGATCGTCGCGCGCACCGACACGCCGTTCCGCGGCACGCTGGAAGTGCTGATCACGCTGCCGTTCTTCATCCCGCCGATTCTGACGGCCATGGCCTGGGGCATGCTCGCCAATCCGCAGGTCGGCGTCATCAACATGGTCTGGCGCTGGGCAACCGGTGCGACCGACCCACTCGTCAACATCTATTCCTATGGCGGCGTCATCTGGCACATGTGCCAGTATTCGATCCCGTTCCTGTTCCTGTTCATGGTCGACGCCTTCCGGGCAATGGACCCGTCGCTCGAGGAATCGAGCCGCATGTGCGGCGCCTCGCGCTGGACGACTTTTCGCAAGATCACCCTGCTCCTGATGCTGCCGGTGCTGACCAGCTCGTTCATGCTTAGCTTCATCAAGGGCATCGAGACCTTCGAGTCGGCGCTGTTCTTCGGCCTGCCGGCGGGCATCAAAGTGATCACCACCGACATCTACGAGTCGATCAATCACCGCGCCACGCCCGACTACCAGTACGCGACGTCGCTTTCTTTCGCGATCATGGGGCTGATGTTCCTGCTCGTCATCTGGCAGTGGTGGATGCTGCGCGGCAAGAGTTTCCAGACCGTCACGGGCAAGGGGTTCCGCCCGAGCGTCATGGAGCTCGGCCCCTGGCGCTGGGTTACCTTCGCCTTCTGCGTGCTGTTCTTCTTCATCACGGTGGTGCTGCCGATCGGACAGCTGATGCTCGGCTCTTTCTTCCGCTTCTTCGGCTTCTACACCTACGACATGCTGACGCTGGAGCACTACAGGGCCGTCTTCGCCAACAGCGAATTCTGGCGAGCGGTCCGCAATACGATGGTGCTCGGCCTGCTCGGCGCCACCGCGACCATGGCGCTCGGCGCGATCGTCGCCTACATCTCGGTGCGCACCCGCTGGCGCGGCCGCAACCTGATCGACAGCATGGCCTGGCTTCCGTGGATGATGCCGGGCATGGTGCTCGGCGTCGGGTTCCTCTGGGCGTTTGCGATGCTGCCGGGACCGATCCCGATCTATGGCACTATCTGGGCGCTGCTGCTTGCCTATATCGCGCTCGGGACGCCGGTCTCCGTGCGGGTGATGACCGGCGCCTATCACCAGCTTTCCTATGATCTGGAGGAATGTTCGCGCGTCCACGGCGCAACCTGGGCCCAGACCATGTGGCGGATCATGGTGGCGCTTGCCTGGCCGGCCTTCGCCGTCGGCTGGGTGCTGACCTTCTTCGGCATCATGCGCGAGCTGTCGGCGTCGATCCTTCTTTATTCGGTCGGTTCGGAAACGCTGGCGGTCGTGCTGATGAAGCTCTGGGCCAACGGCAATGCCGAACAGGTGAGCGTCATCGGCCTGATGATGATGCTCCTGGTCATCGTGTTCCGCTGGGTGCAGCTCAGCTTCATCAAATCACGCATCAGCAAGCTCTGACCCTGCGCGGCGGATTGCCGCCGCCGGCATATCGTCAAGTTTTCAATAAACGGATTTTGCAATCCGTGTTCGACAAGGAAGAGAAACATGGCTTCGGTGACGCTCGAAAACGTGAGCCGCATGTATGGCGCGGTGACCGCCGTGGACAACGTGAACCTGAAGATCAAGAGCGGCGAATTCGTCACGCTGCTCGGGCCGTCGGGCTGCGGCAAGACGACGACGCTGCGCATGGTGGCGGGGCTTGAGAAGAATACCGGCGGCCGCATCGCGATCGGCGACAATGTCGTCTCGGATTCGGACAAGGGCTATTTCGTGCCGTCCGAACGCCGTCGTCTCGGCATGGTCTTCCAGTCCTACGCGATCTGGCCGCATATGACGGTGTTTGACAATGTCGCCTACCCCTTGCGCATCCGCCGCCGTCCCGACACGGAAGTCCGGGATCGCGTCATGAATGCGTTGCGTCTCGTCGAGATGGAGCAATATGCCGAACGTCCGTCGCCGGCGCTCTCCGGCGGTCAGCAGCAGCGCGTGGCGATCGCCCGTGCTCTGGTGTTCGAGCCGGAAGTGCTGCTGCTCGACGAGCCGCTCTCCAACCTCGACGCGCGCCTGCGCACCCAGATGGGCGACGATTTTCGTGCCCTCCAGCAGCGCCTGAAGATCACCGCGCTCTACGTCACCCACGACCAGGCAGAAGCCATGGCGTTGTCCGACCGGGTCGTGGTCATGCATGGCGGCAAGATCCTGCAGGTCGGCGCGCCGGAAGAGATCTACCGCCGGCCGGAAAACCGGCAGGTCGCCGCCTTCTTCGGAACGCCCAACCTGTTGAATGCGACGGTCAAGGACTGCCGCCCGAATGGCGGGCAATATTTCAAGCTCTCGGTCGAAGGCCAGGGCTGGTCCGGCGACTGTCATGCGGCAACCGAAATGCCGAAGGGTGCCGATGTCACGGTCATGGTTCGCCCGGAAAATCTGCATGTCCGCGATGCGGGCCAGGTGAATGGCGACCTGTCGTGGTCGGGCGAGGTTTCACAGGCGATCTTCCGCGGTTCGCACCGCTCGATCATGGTCAAGACCCCGGCGCAGACGCTGCATGTCGAGGCCTCGTCGCTTTCGAACGTCGATATCGGCCGCCCGGTCACTGTCGCCGCACCCGTGGAGGCTGCCTGGGCCGTGCGGAACTGATCGTTTCGGCTGCCCGGGCCTATTCGGCTCGGGTCCGGGCCACAGATATGGAAAACTTGCGTTTTGTCGCAGATATTCAATATTGAAGCGATGTTCCCGTCGGCCTTTTTCTCTGGCCGGCGCGATCCGCATTTCGATATGGCGCAGGTGAGGCCCAAGCATGACCACAGGCACCCGAACTCCGAACCTTCCCGCGCCTGAGAAGCAGGAAACCCGCCAGCAGCACGTGATCGACAAGCTCAGGACCTGGGCGAGCGACGGCACGATCGATCCGCGCAAGAAACTGTCCGAATCCGGGCTTGCCGAGGCGCTCGGCGTGTCGCGCACCCCAATCCGGCATGCGCTGGCCGTGCTCGTCGAAGAGGGCGTCCTGCAGCGCGTCGGCGCCCGCGGATATCGGGTCAGGGCCTACAAGGTTGCCGACGTGATCGAGGCGATCGAGCTGCGTTCGATGATCGAAGGTTATGCGGCCAAGAAGATCGCCAGCGAAGGTCCGTCGCCGACGCTGGTGGCGGAGCTCAAGGATTGTCTGCGGGAAGGTGACGATATCTTCGAGAACGGCGGCATCGACGACCCGGTCAACGAGGAGCGTTACGCGGTAATGAACCTGCGCTTCCACACGCTGATCATCGAGGCTGCCGGCGGAAACCTGCTGCACCAGCTCACCAGCCTGTTCGACCGCGTGCCGTTCGGCGCCCCGGATTCGATCCGCTTCGACAACATCACGCGCAAGGAGCGGGCGCAGCACCTGCACTACGCGCACTGGCAGCACCACCACATGGTCTCGGCGCTGATTGCCCGCGACGGTGCCCGTGCCGAAAGCCTTTTTCGCGAGCACGGGGAAGGCGTGAAGATCAGCCTCGGCATCAGCAAGGGGCTTTTCGCGATCGACGGCTCGCGCATCCTGCCGATCTTCGATCTCGACAGTCCCGCGGGCCATATCAACGGCCTGATGCAGGATGAAAACGAAGACTAGGACCTACGTCCCGGCGGTAGGGAACTCCTATTTGGGATCCCAAATTTCCAAATTCCCCGTTAAAGGGCGATAATCCGGATCCCGTTGGTTTTTCCGCACCGCATCAATTATCACCAATATATTATAGAAACAGCGCAATTCTAATGGGCTGTTGCGGTGCTTTTCGTCGATCGACCCAATATGGGTATTGTATCCCAAAATCGATTGCTCTATGAATCGCTTCGACCGGGAGGAAGCCTCGATTTCCGCCAAGCCGTTGAGGTGAGGTTCGAGAACCGGGCTGTTCGGAGGAGATGGCGGGAGGAGACCGCTGACCCTCAATTGCATGAGACATCTTGAGACGATGCATATCGTATCCCAACCGGTTTCCGTGGGGCGCGACATGCAGGAGAGAAACCGAGGGAAGGTAGGTAAATGGCTAAGAATCTCACCCAGATCCTGAAAGAAAAGGGCAATACTGTCGAGATGCTGCGCAATTCGCGCATCGGCATGTATATCTATCCGGTCGTCGCGCCGGAATTTTCGAACTGGCGCACCGAGCAGATGGCCTGGCGTCATTCGGCGGTCCTGTTCGATCAGTCCCACCACATGGACGAGCTGATCGTCGAAGGCCCGGATGCTTCCAAGTTCCTGGAAAGCCTGGCGATCAACAGCTTTGCCAATTTCGGCGTCGACCGTGCCAAGCACTATGTGCCGGTGACGCCTGCCGGTCATGTGATCGGCGACATGATCATCTTCCGCGAAACGGAACAGAAATTCGTGCTCGTCGGCCGTGCGCCGACCGCCAACTGGCTCCGCTATAACGCTTCGCTCGGCAAGCATGACGTCAAGCTCACCCACGACCCGCGTTCGCCTTCGCGCCCGGACGGCAAGGAAGTCAACCGCGTTCACTACCGCTTCCAGATCCAGGGTCCGGATGCCGGCAAGATTTTTGAGAAGATGAATGGCGGCCCGATCCCCGACATCAAGTTCTTCCATGTCGACTGGATCAATATCGGCTCCAAGAAGGTCCAGGCCCTGCGCCACGGCATGGCCGGTGCACCCGGCCTCGAAGTCTGGGGTCCCTATGCCGAGAAGGACGAAGTCCGCGAGATCATCGTCAAGGCCGCCAAGGATGCCGGCGTCGACCTCTACCTCGTCGGTGCGCGCGCCTATTCGACCAACACGCTGGAATCCGGCTGGATTCCGTCGCCGCTGCCGGGCATCTACACCGGCGCCGAACTGCAGGGTTATCGCGACTGGCTGACGGAAGACAGCTATGAGGCAACCGGCTCGATCGGTGGCAGCCTCGTCTCCGACAATATCGAGGACTATTACGTCAATCCGTACGAGCTCGGTTACGGCATCTACATCAAGTTCGACCACGACTTTGTCGGCCGCGAAGCGCTTGAGAAGATGAAGTCTCAGCCGCAGCGCAAGAAGGTCACCTTCGAGTGGAACGCGGAAGACGTGATGAAGGTCATCGCCTCGAACTTCGTGCCGGGCGGTGAAGCCTACAAGTGGATCGACCTGCCGCAGCCGAACTATGCGTCTTCGAGTGCCGACAAGATCATGCATGGCGACAAGGTCGTCGGCATGTCGATGTTCAACGGCTACAGCTATAACGAACGCTGCATGCTGTCGCTCGGCATCGTCGATGCCGACGTCCAGGAAGGCGACGTTCTGACGCTGATCTGGGGCGAACCGAACGGCGGCACGGCCAAGACCTCGATCGAAAAGGGCCACAAGCAGGCCGAGATCCGCGTCCGCGTCTCGCCCACCCCCTATTCGGCCGAAGCCCGCGAAAACTATGCCGAAAGCTGGCGCACCAAGAAGGTCTGATATCCTCCCAGGATATGACATGAGAACGGCGCCTCCGGGCGCCGTTTTTGGTTGGTGGAGGCGCTTAGGATGCGCCGCCGCTGTGATGCTGACGGCGAGAACTCAGAAGTCCCTCATTCCTGTGCTTGTCACAGGAATCCAGCCACCGCGCGTCTGCGCGGTGAAGAGAGTCCTTTGCGCTCAAAGACTTGAGCGCGCTGGATCCCTGTGACAAGCACAGGGATGAGGGAGAGCAATGACATCGTCTCTCACCCGGCGTCCCCCATCTTCCCCGGATTCATGATCCCCAGCGGATCCAGCGCCGCCTTGATCTTCTTCATCACGTCCACCGCCTTGCCGTGTTCCTTGCGCATGAATTTGAGCTTGGCGATGCCGATGCCGTGTTCGCCGCTCGCGGTGCCGCCGACGGCCAGCGCGCGCTCGACGACACGGTCGGCCATCTCGTCGGCTTCCCTCAGGTGATCGGGATTGTTCGGGTCGATCAGGTAGGCGGTGTGGAAATTGCCGTCGCCGACATGGCCGATGATCTGGCCCTTCAGCGAAGAGGCATCGATATCGGCTCGCGCCGCGACGATGCTTTCGGCAAGCCGCGAGATCGGCACGCAGATGTCGCCGGTATAGAGCTCAAAGCCGGGAATGATCGCCTTGGTCGCCCAGTAGAGATCGTGGCGGGCCTGCCAGAGTTTGGCGCGCTCGTCGGCATCCGCGGTCCAGCGGAAGGAGATCGCGTCATGGCCCCTGGTGATCTCCTCGACGAGCTGCGCCTGTTCCTTTACCCAGGCGGCCGTGCCGTGGAACTCGAAGAACAGGGTCGGGGCGACCGGCAGGCCGAGCTTGGAATAATTGTTGGTCGAGGCGATCGCCACCTCGTCCAGGAATTCGACGCGGGCGACCGGGATGCCGTATTGCACCGCCTCGATCACCGCTTCGACGGCATTGGCGACCGTCGGGAAGGAGCAGATGGCGGATGAAACGGCCTCCGGGATCGGATGCAGGCGGACCGTCAATTCTGTGATGACGCCGAGCGTGCCTTCCGAGCCGACGAAGAGATGCGTGAGGTCGTAACCGGAGGAGGATTTTCTGGCCCGCGAGCCGGTCTGGATTGCTTCGCCATCGGGTGTCACCACCCGGAGAGCCAGCACGTTTTCGCGCATCGTGCCGTAGCGCACCGAGGTGGTGCCGCTGCCGCGGGTCGACGCCATGCCGCCGATCGAGGCGTCGGCGCCGGGATCGACCGAAAACATCAGGCCGGTTTCGCGCAGGTCCACATTCAGCTGCTTGCGGGTGACGCCGGGCTGCACGACGGCCAGCAGATCTTCCGGCCGGATCTCGACGATCCTATTCATTTCGCGGGTATCGAGCGAAATGCCGCCGCGGATCGGGATCGTATGGCCTTCCATCGAGGACCCCGCGCCGAAGGGCACGACCGGCACGCCGTGCGCAGCACATGCCGAGACGATTGCCTGGACCTCTTCTTCCGAGCGCGGAAAAACGACGGCGTCAGGCAGGTGAGGGGCGAGCCGCGAGGTGTCGTGGCTGTGGTGTTCGCGGACGGAGACCGACGTTACCAGCCTGTCGCCGAGCAGGCCCTTGAGTTCTCCAATCGCCTTGCCGACTGGCGTGCCGAGATCATCCATGTTCTTCCTCCCTGATGCCGCGATGATGCATTGAATGGCCGTGCCCGAGGCTCGATCCCGGCATGCCGATCGAAGGCAACCAGGGGCGGAAGTTTCCGCGCGTCCCGGCGTTTCCGCGGAACGGTTTCGAGCGCCGATACTGTATCCCAACCGATCGGCCCGCAGCTCCTCGCGACCGACCATAATGTCCTGCAGGTGAGGCCTCCCATCCCCGTTCGATTGCTGCATTCCATCCTCCGTGTATGCATGAGGATGTATGCCGTGGCATTCTAGACAGTTTGAACTCCGGGTGAAGAGCCTATCGGAAAAATCTCAGGCACCCTGATTTTTTGTATCCCAAAACGAAATGGCAACTTGTCGTTTCAGGCCGAATGTGTTGAAATTCATCTGTTCGGGTAGGCGATGTCAAGAGGATGGCGTCACCTTGGGAGACCGGGCATGGGAGGAAATCGATGTATACACGACTGTGCACAGCAGTTGCGGCCGCCATGAACATGGCAGGTTCGGTTTCGGCTGCGGAAATGGGGCGCAGCCTCGTCTCCGCAGACCCTTTGACGCATCGCTCGCCGGCCGTTTTCCCGCAGCCGGCAATTGCGTCCGTTCACGGAATTTCCAACGGCCTTGCCGATCCGCCGGGGACTTCGGTCCGCGGTCCGGATTGAGAAGGATATTCACCGGCCGGAACGGGAGGGAGCCCGCTGGCCTATGATTTCAACGGGAGGAGAAACACATGACACTGAAGGCATTGCTTGCGTCGGCCTGCCTCGCGGCGCTGACTGCGTCCGCGCTCAGCACAACTGCACGGGCCGCCGATGTGGAACTGACATTGTCGCACTGGGTGCCGGCCACCCATGCGCTGCAGCCGGGCGGCATGGAGCCCTGGGCGAAATCGATCAAGGAAGCGTCCGGCGGGCGCATCAACATCACCATATACCCCGCCTCCCAGCTCGGGGCCGCACCCGACCATTACGACATGGCGCGCGACGGCATCGTCGATATCGGCTTCATCAATCCGGGTTATCAGCCGGGGCGCTTCCCGATCATCGCGGCGGGCGAAATCCCATTCCTGATCGCCAATGCCAAGGGCGGGTCGCGGGCGCTCGACGAATGGTATGGACAGTACGCCCAGAAGGAAATGAAGGACGTCTACGTCTGCATGGTGCATCTGCATGACCCGGGAACGCTGCACGGCGTCAAAGGGCCGATCCAGGTTCCTGCCGACCTGAAGGGCAAGAACATCCGCCCGGCGCACGCGACCATGGCACGCATGGTGAGCTCGCTCGGGGCCGCATCGGTGCAGGTGCCGGCGGGCGAAATGCGCGAACTGATTTCCAAGGGAGGTGCCGACATGACCGCCTCGCCCTGGAATTCGATCTATACGTTCGGTCTGCAGGACGTGACCAAGCATCATCTCGACCTGCCGTTCTACGCCACGACCTTCGCCTTCGTGATGAACAAGGCCAAGATCGACGGGCTTTCGGCCGCCGACCGCAAGGTGATCGACGATCATTGCACGCCCGAATGGGCCGAGAAGATGGCCAGCAAATGGGCCGATGCGGAAGCGGCCGGGCGCCAGAAGATGATCGATGCGGGCGGCCACACCCTCTACAAGCCGACCCCGGATGAGGTGGGCCTCTGGAAAAAGGCGACAGGTTCGCTGCAGGGCGAATGGGAGACTGCAGCCACCAAGGCCGGCATAGACGCGAAGGCGGCCTGGGCGAGCCTGCAGGAGACGCTCAAGAAATACGGCGCCGACGTGAAATAGCGCGTTCAGGACCATTCGCAGGCGGGTGCTGTCGCGGCGCCCGCCCTTTTCCATCCGTTCATCGAGTGCTGTCCATGAACCGCTATCTGGAACGCTTCAGCGACGTGGTCGATCTTGTGGCAGGCATCCTGCTGGGGCTGTGTACCATCCTGATCGTCGCTTCCACCGTTGGCCGCTATGTCCTGGCGTGGCCGATCCCCGACTCCTTCGATATTTCGCGCTATCTGATCGGCGCCTGCATCATGTGGGGCCTGGCGTCGCTCGGTTATCGCGGCGGGCATATTGCGGTCGATCTGCTCTACGAGCCGATGGGGCCGCGGGGGCGCCGCATCCTCAATTTCGTCGCCTGGGCGCTGCTCCTCGCCTTCACGGCCATGCTCGCCTACATGATGTTCTTCCGCCTCGCCAGCGCCTATCGGAGCAATGAAGCGACGTTCGATCTGCGCATCCCCGTCTGGCCGTTGATCGGACTGATCTGGCTCGGCTGCGCCTCGGCTGTCGTCACCACCGCGATCTCGCCTTTCGTTCGGCGCGAACCTGAAGATATCGATCCGCTCGAGGGCCATGGCGTATGAATACCGCTGATCTCGTCGCTATCGGCGGCTTTGTCGCCATGTTCGTGCTCATGGGCCTGCGCGTTCCGCTCGGGGTTTCGATGGGGCTGGTCGGCATATTCGGCTTTGCCGCCATGCGCGGCATGTCGCCGGCGCTCAACCTGCTGACGACATCGCCGATCCGTGTCGTTACCGACTTCAACCTGACGCTCGTGCCGTTCTTCATCCTGATGGGAGCGTTTGCCACCAATTCCGGCATGTCGCGGGAATTGTTCAGGACGGGCAATGCCTGGCTCGGACAGTTCCGGGGAGGGCTCGCCCTCTCCACGATCGGTGCCTGTGCCGGGTTTGCGGCGATCTGCGGCAGTTCGATCGCGACTGCCGCGACCATGACCCGCATCGCGCTGCCCGAGATGCGCAAGGCGAAATACGCCGATGCCACCTCGACCGGCGTGATCGCCGCAGGCGGCACACTCGGCATTCTGATCCCGCCTTCGGTGATCATGGTCGTCTACGCCTTTCTGACGGAGACGGATGTCGCGCAGCTGCTGATGGCCGGCATCATCCCCGGCATCATGGCGACCTTCATGTACATGGCGACCGTGCTGATCGCCCATGGCAACCGGTTGCCGCCCGGAAAGCCGTTCGAGTTGAGGGAAGCTCTCGCATCGCTTCGGGACGTCTGGGCCGTGATGCTTCTTTTCATTTCGGTCATCGGGGTAATCTATCTCGGTATCGCGACCGCGACGGAAGCGGCGGCGGTCGGGGCGTTGATGACCATGGTCATCGGCGTGCTGCGCGGCCGGCTAAACTATCGATCCATCATGGCGAGCCTCGTGGAGTCGCTCCGGACGTCGGTTTCGCTGTTCAGCGTGCTGATCGGCGCCATCCTGTTCGGCTATTTCCTGGCGATCACCCAGTCGCCGCAGAAGCTGACGGCCCTGCTGGTCGGAATGGATCTCGGGCCATACGGGACGCTGACGCTGATCCTGGTCATTTTCCTGATCGCAGGAGCCTTGATGGACGAGATGGCGATGATCATCCTGCTCGTGCCGATCGTGTTCCCGGTCATCAGCCATCTTGGCTTCGACCCTGTCTGGTTCGGCATCATCATCGTCGTCGCCTGCCAGCTCGGCATGATCATGCCGCCCGTCGGGATCAATGTCTTTGTCATCAATTCGATCGCGAAGGACGTGAAGATCACCACGATCTACGGCGGCGTCATGCCTTTCATTCTCAACGATATCATCCGGCTTTTCCTGCTGGTGGCGTTCCCGGTGATTTCGCTCTGGCTGCCGCAAACGATGAGATGACGCACATGATGGCACCGAGCCTCAGGCAGCTTTGCGAAATCCGGGCCGAACTCGGCACGCCGATCGAAAAGGGAGGCGGCCCGGGCGGTCGCTGGCGGATCATCCCGATCATCGGCGGCGTGGTGGAAGGGGAGCGCCTTTCCGGACGCGTCCTCAATCTCGGCGCCGACTGGCAGAGCGTCTATGACGCCGGTTATGCGGAGCTCGACACGCGTTACGTGATCGAAACCCATGACGGGGCGATGATCGATATCCGTAATTTCGGTTTCCGGCATGGGCCGCCGGAGGTACTGGCGAGATTGGCGGCCGGCGAGACGGTCGATCCGGCGCTCTATTACATGCGCACCACGCCGCGCCTGCAGACCGGCGATCCGCGCTATGCCTGGCTCAACCATACGATATTCGTCGGCACCGGCGAGCGTCTGGCAAGTGCGGTCAGGATCGGCGTTTTCGAAGTGCTCTGATCCACCAGCCAAGTCGCCTCCGGACCTTCTGAGAGATCAGAAGGTAGGCCACTTTGCCGTCATCCTCGGGCTCGACCCGAGGATCCACGCCCCTGGCACTGCGGATGCTGGATCCTCGGGTCAAGCCCGAGGATGACGACGAGTGGGGAGCCAGCCCTGACCGCAAATGGAAAAGGCCGCCGGATAATCAACCCGGCGGCCTTTTTGCTGTGCATGGAGTCCATCTGGCCTCAGGCCATGTGGATCGTCTTGACCTCGAAATAGTTTTCGAGACCTTCGGGACCGCCCTCGCGGCCGATACCGGACTGCTTGAAGCCGCCGAATGGATGGTGGATGTCGACGATCATGCCGTTGACGGTGACGCTGCCGGTCCGCATGCGGCGGGCGAATGCATAACCACGTTCCGGATCGGAGGTGAACACCGCGCCGGACAGGCCATAGGTCGTGTCGTTGGCGATCTTTGCCGCTTCGTCATCGTCCTTGTAGCTGATGATCGACACGACCGGGCCGAAGATTTCCTCCTGGGCGATCTTCATGTCCATCGTCACGTCGGTGAAGACGGTCGGCTCGATGAAGTAGCCCTTGTCGAGACCGGCCGGGCGACCGCCGCCACAGGCAACCGTCGCACCGCCTGCACGGCCGGCAGCGATGTAGCCTTCGACGCGGGCGAGCTGGCGGGCCATGGTGAGCGGGCCCATCTGGGTGGTCGGATCAGATGGATCGCCGACCTTGATGTTCTTCACCGCGCCGACATAGAGATCGGTGAATTCCTGTTTGCGGGATTCCGGCACCAGGATGCGGGTCAGCGAGAAGCAGACCTGGCCGGTGATCGGCATGGAATAGACCATCAGGGCGGGCAGGGCCTTGGTGAAGTCCGCGTCATCGAGAAGCACGGCTGCGGACTTGCCGCCGAGTTCGAGGCTGACGCGGGCGAGGCGATCGGCGCAGGCGGCGGCGATCGTCTTGCCGGCAATGGTCGAACCGGTGAAGGAGACCTTGTCGATGCCCGTGTGGCGGACGAGATAATCGCCGCCTTCGCGGCCGGCCGGCACGAGGTTGAAGACGCCCTTCGGCAGCCCGGCCTGTTCGATGCATTCGGCCAGAAGATAGGCGTCGAGCGGCGTTTCCGGCGAGGGTTTCGCGACAATCGTGCAGCCGGCGGCCAGCGCTGCCGAGACCTTGTAGTTGAGAAGCACCATCGGCGCGTTCCACGGGGTGATCGCGGCGCAGACGCCGACCGGTTCGCGCACGACGCGGACTTCGCCGCCATCCGCACGCTTGCGCTGATCGACGAAATCGTCGTTCTCGATGAGGCCGGCATAGTAGTTGTAGAGGCCCGGGTTCTGGCCGACCAGCTTTTTGGTCAGGAAGATCGGCGCGCCGACCTGGGTCGTCCAGGCATTGGCGATCTCGTCGAGGCGGGCGGTCAGGAGTTCGGCGATCTTGCGCAGATAGCCGGCGCGCTCCTTGAAGGTCATGCGCGGCCATGGGCCGTTGTCGAAGGCGTCGCGGGCGGCGGCCACGGCCTTGTCGATATCGGCGTTGCTGGCTTCCGGATAGCTCATCAGCACGTCTTCGGTCACCGGCGAGATGACGTCGAGCTTGTTGGTGCCGAGCGGCGCAACCCATTCACCGCCGATGAAGAACTTTTCGGGGGTTTTCAGGATCTGTTCGTTTCTGACAGCGACATTCATTTCAGTCTCCTCCTCTGATAGAATGATTTCCAAAAGCCGCGGCCCCTTCATTTTCAGAAGGTCACGCAGGCATGACGACAGTTCATCGCCCTTTTCGCAGCGAACGGCCTTGCAGCCCTGCGCTTCGGCGATCTTCACGAAATCCATGTGGCCGATATCGACGCCGTCGATTCGGCCTGAGCCGCTCCGCTCGGCAATCGCTTTCAGCACCTTGTAGCCGCCGTTGTTGAGGATGACGATCATGAGATCGGCATCGTATTCGACGGCGGACCAGATCGACTGGATGGAATAGAGGCTCGATCCGTCGCCGATGACGGCAATGACCGGCTGTTCCGGTTTGGTCAGGGCGGCGCCGACCGAGCCGGGCAGGGCATAGCCAAGCCCGCCGCTGGCGGTTGCGAAAAAGCCGCCGGGCCGTTCGATCGGAAAGAAGTCGTGCAGCGCGTCGCGGCCACCGGGCGCTTCCTCGAAGACGATGCTCTCAGGCGAACGGACGTCGGCCAGCGTCTGGTAGAAGAATACCTGGGTGATGCCCTTCGGTGTTTTCAGGCGCGGAATGGTGCGGGCCGGGCGGCCGGTACGCGGCGCGCGGCAGCGCAGGCGGTAAACGAGGCTTTCGGTCGCAGCGCGCAGGTTCGAGACCATGGCGTTGCCGACGATGGCACTCGCGGCCTGGGCGGGGTCGTCGGTGATCAACCAGAGTTCCGCACCTTGCGGGATGTCCGGACCGGAGCCGGCGAAGTGATAGGTGAAGGCCGGCGCGCCGAGCACCAGAACGAGGTCGGCGTCACCGAGGCAATTGGCGAGCTTCGGCTGGAAGGCCGGCAGGAATCCGGCAAACAGCGGATGGCGTTCCGGAAAACTGCAGCGCGACGAAAGCGGGCTTACCCACACCTTCGCCTGCAGGATTTCCGCCAGCCGCACCGTAGCATCCCAGGCATTGTCGATATCGACGCCGGGGCCGACGACCAGCACCGGCGCGCGGGCGTCGTTCAGCCGGCGGGCGAGGTCGTCGATCGCGGAAGCCGGCGCGCTGATCACCGTTTCCACGTCGCGGATGGCGATCGGGGCTGCCTGTGCCTGCCAGTCGCTCAAGGGGACCGATACCATGACCGGGCCGCGGGGCGCCTGCATCGCCATATAGTAGGCGCGGGCAATCGCTGCCGGTACGTCTTCTGCGCGGGCCGGTTCGCAGGCCCATTTCACATAGGGCTTAGGAAACTCCGTCGGGCTTTCGGCAAACAGGAACGGATCGTGCGGCAGCAGCTCGCGGCTCTGCTGGCCGGTGGTGATGATCAGCGGCGCGCGGTTGCGGTAGGCGGTATAGATATTGCCGAGCGCGTGGCCGAGGCCGGCCGCGGAATGCAGATTGACGAAGGCCGGCTTGCGGCTCGTCTGCGCATAGGCGTCGGCCATGGCGACGACGATCGATTCCTGCAGGCCGAGCACGTAGGAAAAGTCTTCCGGCACGTTGACGAACATCGGCAGTTCGGTCGAACCAGGATTGCCGAAGATGCGGTCGATGCCCTTCTGTCTCAGAAAGTCGAAAACGGCCTCGCTTACCGTCTGCCCACGCAGCTTCGTGCTGCCGGACAGGAAATCCAGCGACATCTTGTTCATAACTTCGAGGCCTCCTCCCGGCCTTCAGGGTTCGCACCCTGAGCGCGTATTTTAGCAGGGCGAGTGTCGCAGATAGCGCCTTGTCTTGGAATTGAAGAATTTCCAATAATCCATTACATAAAGGCATGACTTTGGATGTGCGATCAGCTCAAATCGTTCTGGAATGCGCGCGGCGAGGAAGCCTCGGCTCGGCAGCGGCCGCGCTCAACATGACCCAGCCGGCGATCACCCGCATGCTGAAGCGGCTGGAGGACAGCTACGGCGTTCCCCTGTTCGAACGGACGACGCGCGGCGTCGTGCCGACGGTGTTCGGCGACGCGCTGCTTCCCTATGCCAAGCTGGTGGTGTCCGAGATCGGCAATGCGACGGACGTTATCCAGCAGATGCGCGGCGCCAGTCGAGGCGTTGTGCGGATCGGCGGGGTCGCCAGCGTTGTCAGCGGCTTCATCATCGCCGTCATCCGCGAGATGCGAAAACAGCATCCGGAAGTCCAGTATCAGGTGATCGAGGATCTCGAGGACCGGGTGCTGGAAGGGCTGAAGGGTGGCACGATCGACATCGCCATCTCGCCGGAACCGTATCTCGACGATGATATCATCATCGCGACGCCTGATATCATGCACGACACGGTCTCGGTCTTTGCCAGCTCCGATCACCCCGTCATCCAGCGGGAGCATGTGACGCTTGCCGAAGCGGCAGGTTTCGACTGGGCCATGCCGCCGCCCGGCACGCCGACCGTCCGGGAATGGCAGCGGCGGTTCCACGACAATGCGCTGGAGCCGAGCGCGCCCTCGATCATCTCCCGCTCGGTGCCGGTCCTGAAGGCCGCGGTGCTTTCGGAAGCACTATGCTGCTGGATGCCGCTGCCGCTTGTCCGGGAAGAGGTGGAACGGGGCAACATGGCACGCGTCAACGTGCCCGAGCTCGACTGGCAGCGGACCTTTCGCGTGTACCGTCGGAAGAAGGGCCTGATGACGCCGCCGACGGTCAACCTGCTCCAATGCATCCGTCGCATCAGCGAAACCTGGACGATGTGAAGGGCAGGGCAATCTACTTCTGCTTGGCGCCGGCGCTCTTGCCATCCGAGCTCTTCGACCTTTCCTCGAAACGGTCGGCGCCCTTGGCGAGATCGGATCCCTTTTGGGCCTCGACCTTCTTCTCTTCCTTGCGGGTGCTCTGCTTCAGACCGCGCGCGGATTCCTTGCCCTTTTCGGTCGGTGCCTGTTCGATACCCATGACGTTTCCTCCAGCGCCTGACTGGCGCTTCATTCGAACGGGCGGCGTGGGAAGGCGTTCCCGTGATCCGCACCTTTTCCGGCTACGCTTGTCCTAAAACGTGGTATATATGACATTTGAGACAAAGCGGTTTGAGAGTAGTTCTGATGTCAGGCGCATGGGGCGCCTGGAGAAAACACGGATGTCCAACAGTCTTTCCAAGGGCACGGCCCTTATCACCGGCGCATCCTCCGGGATCGGTGCCATCTATGCGGAACGTCTGGCCCGCCGCGGCCATGACCTGATCCTGGTCGCCCGCAGCCGCGACAAGCTTGATACGCTAGCCCGCCGCATTACCGACGAGACCGGCCGTTCTGTCGAGGTGATCCCGGCCGATCTTTCCGACAAGGCCGATCTCGCCCGCATCGAAGAGGTCCTGCGCAACGACCGGAGCATCGGCGTGCTGGTCAACAATGCCGGCCTCGGCGCCACCGCGCCACTGCTGTCTTCGGATATCGGCAAGATGGACGAGATGCTGACGCTCAACGTCAACGCGCTGATGCGGCTTACCTATGCTGCAGCCCCCGGCTTCGTCGCCCGCGGCACCGGCACGATCATCAACATCTCCTCGATCGTCGCGATCGGCCCGGAAGTGCTGAACGGCGTCTATGGCGGCAGCAAGGCTTTCGTGCTCGCCTTCAGCCAGTCGCTGCATCACGAACTCTCGGCCAAGGGCGTCACCGTCCAGGCCGTCCTGCCAGGCGCCACCGCCACCGATTTCTGGGGAACCGCCGGCACGCCGCTCGAACACCTGCCGAGCCAGATCGTCATGCGCGCCGAAGACTTGGTGGATGCGGCGCTTGCCGGCCTCGACCAGGGCGAGCTAGTGACCATTCCGGCACTTCCCGATCTCGCCGACTGGCAGGCCTATGAGGCCGCTCGCCAGAAGATGCTGCCGAACCTTTCGCGCAGCCTGCCGGCCGATCGCTACAAGGTCGCGTAAAAGGGCAGCATGGATAACGGCCGGCAAATCGGCCATTCTCCGCTCATGTAAACGAGGTTCCGCCATGCATCGCATCGGTTTCGTCATCTTCCCGGATTTCCAGGTGATGGGCTTTGCCGCCATCACGGTGTTCGAAGTGGCCAATGCGATGCTCGGCGGGGACGCCTATTCCATCACCCTGCTCTCGGAAAAGGGCGGGCTGGTGCGCTCCTCGGCTGGCTTCGGGGTCGATACGCAGGCCTTCGGCAGCACCGATTTCGATACGGTGATCATCGGCGCCGGCATGCAGGTGCCGCAGTTTACACCGGGCCTGCTCGATTTCGTGCGGAACTCGGCCGAAAACGTCCGCCGGCTTGCCGCTCCCTGCATCGGCGCTTTCGCACTTGCCGAGGCCGGTGTGCTGTCCGGCCGGCGCGCCACCACCCACTGGGCTTTTGCCCGCGACCTGCAGGCAAGATATCCGGCAGTCAATGTCGAGGAAGACCGTATCTTCATCATCGACGGCCCGGTCTGGACCTCGGCCGGCATGACCGCCGGCATCGATCTGGTGCTGGCCATGGTCGAGAAGGACCACGGGCCTGAGGTTACCCGGTCGGCGGCCCGTAAGCTCGTCGTCCACCACCGCCGCGCCGGCGGGCAGTCGCAGTTTTCGAGCCTGCTCGAACTGGAGCCGAAATCCGACCGCATCCAGAAGGCGCTGATCTATGCGAACGGCCATCTGAAGAACGGTCTTTCGGTCGAGGAACTGGCGGATGTGGCGGGCCTGAGCCCCCGCCAATTCAGCCGCGCCTTCCGTGCCGAAACCGGTCAGTCGCCGGCAAAGGCGGTCGAAAACATCCGTGTCGAGGCGGCGCGCCTGCTGATGGAGCAGGGCCGCCACTCCATGGACGTGATCGCTGACGAGACGGGGTTTGCCGACCGCGAACGCATGCGTCGGGCTTTCCTGCGCATACTCGGCCAGCCGCCGCAGGTCATCCGCCGCAATTCACGGGCTGCCTGACTGACACATGCCGGTCAGCCGGCCTTGCCGACCCGCTGGAGCGAAGACAGTTCCATGATATAGGCGCGCCAGCCGCCAAAGGCGGTGATGTCGAGAGCGCCCTGAAGCGCAATCGGTTCGGCGAGGAAACCCTTGGCGGAGGTGCTGTCCGACAGGATGACGGTACCGATGCCGAGCGGCGGCGGGATCGCCGCGACGAACAGCCCGAATGCCGCCGGCGTCAGCTGCCAGACCTCCACCTCGATTTCTCCACCTTCGCCTTCGGCGACCCGGACCATGCCGGGTTTCGGGGGCACCGTGCCTGCAAGCGCATAAAGCTTGTAGGCGGCGGAGGTTTTAGCGACGCGGGAGAAGCTGCCGTCGAGATCGGTAAGCTGGTGGTTGAGCGGCATGCCGGAAAGGTGGGCGCCGACCACGATGACGTCGATCAGGCCGTCGCCAGCTGTGGCTGCAGGCGTTTCGGCTGGCGCCGGAAGCGGCCAGCCGGTGGCACCGAGCGTGAGGCCACTTGCCTGGTGAAGGTCACGGGCCAGTGACGCGGTGAGGCCGTCGCGGCCGAAAGGGGCGAGCAGCGTCACGCTGGCCGGCAGGCCGTCGGCGCGGGTACCGGTCGGCACGGCGATGCCGCACATGTCGAGCAGGTTGACGAAGTTGGTATAAGTGCCAAGCCTGGAATTTTCCCGGATCGGCTCCGCCTCCAGGTCGGCTCGGGTATAGTGGGTCGGTGCGGTCGGCACACAGAAGAGGTCGACCGAGGCGATCAGCGGCGCCAGCGTTCTCTTCAGCGCCTGCAGCGCATAAAGGCCCTTGAAGGCGTCGGCTGCGGAGAGTGATTTTGCGGCGCCATAGATCTGGCGCGTCACCGGGTGGAAACTCTCTTCCTTCGTATCGAAGAAAGGCTTTACCGCCGCATAGCGCTCGGCCACCCAGGCGCCTTCGTAGAGAAGATTGGCGACCTTGTAGAATTCGCCGAACGACACTTCGACGATGCGATGTCCGAGCCTTGCGAGCATCGAGATGGCATCGCCATAGGCTGCCTCCATGATGGTATCGCCGAAGAATTGCAGGTCCGCCTTGGCCGGCACGCCGATCGTCAGCACCGGTGGCGCCGAGCCGAATCCGGTAGCCGGAACCGCCTTCGAATAGGCGTCCGTCTCGTCGTATTTCGCGGCGACGGAGAATACTTTCCAGGCGTCGTCGGCGGTCAGCGCGAAGATCGAGACGCAGTCGAGGGTGCGGCAGGCAGGAATGATGCCCGTGGTCGACAGCGCGCCGACGCTCGGCTTCAGCCCGACGATATTGTTGAGGCCGGCCGGGATGCGCCCCGAACCGGCGGTATCGGTGCCAAGCGCGAAGCTGACGATGCCTTGCGCGGTGGCGACCGCGGAGCCGGAGGAAGAGCCGCCGGGCACGAGTTTGGCATCGATGGCATTTCTCGGGATCGGGTAGGGCGAGCGGACCCCGACGAGGCCGGTCGCGAACTGGTCGAGATTGGTCTTGCCGATGACAAAGGCGCCGGCTGCCTTGAGCAGGCCGACCACGGTTGCGTCCTTTTCGGGCATATAGGCATAGTCCGGGCAGGCGGCGGTGGTCGGCATGCCGGCGACGTCGATATTGTCCTTCACCGCGAAGGGGATGCCGAACAGCGGTTTTTCGGGATCGAAGGCGCCGAGTTTGGCGGCTTCTGCCAGCACCGCATGCTTGTCGGCCAGATGGATGAAGATGCCGGGATCGTCGACCTCGGCGATGCGCGTGAAAACCGCTTCGACGATCTGCGCGACACTGCCGCCATCCTGGTAGAACGCGTGAAGCGAGGCGATATCGAAGGCTGGTGTTGCAATCATGCCATTTCCTCTTCCAGTATTGTCACCGGCCGGTCCCACTGGATCAGCACGACGCAGCCGGTATCGCTCCAGACGGAGTGTTCGGTGCCGGGCGCATTGACGATATAGCTGCCGCGGCCATAGTCGCCAGCCTCGTCGGATTGCACGCCCTCGAGCACCAGGATGGTTTCGAGGCCCTCATGGCGATGGCGGGGAACGCCCGAACCTGCCTCGTATTTCAAGAGCGCCACGCCCGGTTGGTCGCCCTCGAAGGGGCGGATCCAGTGGATCGTCACCTCGTCGCGGAAAGGCTCGAATTGCAAATCTTTCCAGCCGCCTAGCGTCAGCAGTTCGCGAGTTGATTCAGGCATTGGTCATCCCCTTTGGCGCGATCCCTTCCAGAATGTCGTCCACATGGGCGGTCCAGCCGACGATCGCGCCCTGGGCGCGGATCATGGCGATGGCGGCCGCCTTGAACTCGGGAAAATAGCTCTCGGTCGCCTCTTCGGCGAGCAGGCATTCGTAACCGCGGTCGTTCGCCTCGCGCATCGTCGTCTGGACGCAGACTTCCGTCGTCACGCCTGCGAAGACGAGTTGTTTGATGCCCTTGTCCTTCAGCACCTCGCCGAGTTCGGTGGCGTAGAAGGCGCCCTTGCCGGGCTTTTCGATCACCACTTCGCCATCGACCGGCGCAAGCTCGGAAATGATCGCCGTGCCCGGCTCGCCTGAAATCAGCACACGGCCCATCGGGCCGACATCGCCGATCCTGAGCGTCGGGTTGCCCCGATCACGCTTGGCGGGCGGCAGGTCGGAAAGGTCGGGCTTGTGGCACTCCATCGTGTGGATGACCGGCAGGCCGGCATCGCGAAAACCCTGGATCAGGCGTTTGACGTCCGGGACGATCCTGGTTATCCGGCCGACATCGTTGCCGAGGCTGGCGCCGAAACCGCCGGGTTCGGCGAAATCGCGCTGCATGTCGATGACAATGAGCGCCAGCGCATCCGGTTTCGCCGGAAAGGCGAAGGGTTCTGCCTTGATCTCACCCATCAGTGATGCCCCGCCATATGGGCGCCGATGACGCCGATATCGGCCGCGCGGATCGGGGTCTCGTAGACCAGCTTGCCCTCCGAAATGACCATGATGCGGTCCGACATTTCCAGCAGTTCGTCGAGATCTTCCGAGAGCAGCAGCACGGCGGTTCCTGAATTGCGGGCCCGCATGATGCGGGCGCGGATTTCCGCGACAGCGGAAAAATCGAGGCCGAAACAGGGGTTGGAGACGATCAGCAGGTCCACGTCGCCGGTCAGTTCGCGGGCGAGCACGGCGCGCTGGACGTTGCCGCCGGAGAGGGCCGCAATCGGCGAGGAGGACGAGGCGGTCTTAACCTTGAAATCCGAGATCAGCGAGGTCGCGCGTTTCTTCATCTCGCCCTTGTTCAGCCAGATCGCATCCTTGCCGTCGCCCTTCAGGTCGAAGGTCCGGAAGGCGAGATTTTCGCTGACCGTCATTTTTGGCGCGCAGGCGTTCTGCAGCGGCTCTTCGGGGATGAAGCGCACGTTGTTCTTGCGGGTTTCCGGCCTTGTGGCGCCATAGGTCTCGCCGTTGACGGTCACCGTGCCTCTGTCGGTCGGGCGCTGGCCGGCGAGGATTTCGGTCAGTTCCTTCTGGCCGTTGCCGGAAATGCCGGCGATGCCGACGATCTCACCGGATCGGACCGTCAGGCTGTCGATCTCGATCGTCTTCAGGCCGGAGCGATCCGGCGCCTTGACCTGTTCGACCTTCAGCACCGATTTCGCCGCATCCGGCACCGGCAGGCGGCTGTCGAGTTCCGCGAGCTTGACGTCGCCGATCATCATTCCCGCCATGTCGGAGGTGGAAAGTTCGCTGACCTTGCCGGTGCCGACCAGCTTGCCGCGGCGCAGGATCGAGACCGCATCGGCAAACTTTGTCACCTCGTGGAACTTGTGGCTGATCATCAGCACGGTCAGCTCGCCGCGTTCGGTCATGCCGCGCACGATGCCGAGCATTTCGTCGGCTTCTGCCGGCGTCAACACCGAGGTCGGTTCGTCGAGGACCAGGAAGGACCGGCCGAGATAGAGCTGCTTGACGATTTCCAGCTTCTGTTTTTCGCCGGCCGCCAGTTCGCTGACCGGCCGTTCGAGCGGGATCTGGAACGGCATGCGCTCCATGAAGGCCGCAAGATCCTTGCGTTCCTTCGCCCAGTTGATCACCGAGGGCACGGAGGTGCGGCTGATCACCAGGTTTTCGGCGCCGGTCAGCGAGGGAACCAGCGTAAAATGCTGGTAGACCATGCCGAGCCCGTAGGTTGCCGCATCCTTGGGCGAGGCGACCGAGACTTCGCGGCCGTCGACCGACAGCGAGCCGGACGTCGCGTGGTAGAAACCCATGATGCATTTGACGAGTGTCGACTTGCCGGCACCGTTTTCGCCGAGCAGCGCATGGAACGAACCGGCCGGCACGCTGATCGAGACATTGTCGAGCGCGGTGAAGGAGCCGAAGCGCATGGTCATGCCGAGCGTTTCGATGCCGACCGCCTTGCCGGCCTGGGGTAGGGGCGTATCGCGGACGATGTTGTTCATGGCAGCTGGCTCACCAAGATAACGGAGTTGGAGACGGAACCGAAGACGCCGCCCTGCATCTTGACCATCTTGATGGCGGCGAGGTGATTGCCGTAGTCGGTGGCGCCGCAGCAGTCCTCGAGCATCAGGCATTCGAAACCGCGGTCGTTCGCCTCCCGCATGGTGGTCGAGACGCAGACATCGGTGGTGATGCCGGTGAGGATGATGTTCTCGATGCGCTTCTGGTTGAGGATGAGTTCGAGGTCGGTCGCGCAGAACGAGCCCTTGCCCGGCTTGTCGATGATCACTTCGCCCTCGATCGGGTAGAGTTCCGGGATGATGTCCCAGCCGGGCTCGCCCCTCGTCAGGATGCGGCCGCAGGGGCCTGGATCGCCGATGCCGGCGCCGATGCGCTGCGAGCGCCAGCGCTTGTTGGCGGGCAGGTCGGCGAGGTCGGGGCGGTGGCCTTCGCGGGTGTGGATGATGTGGTAGCCCTTGGCGCGCATGGCAGCGAGGACGCGTTTGATCGGCTCGATCGGCGCCTGCACCAGCGACAGGTCGTACCCCATGTGGTCGACATAACCGCCCTTGCCGCAGAAATCGGTCTGCATGTCGATGATGATGAGGGCGGTATTTTCGGGTCTCAAATCGCCGTTATAGGGCCAGGCATAGGGATCGGCGTCGATATAATGCCCTTTGGTTTCAACCATCGCGTCCATCATTGTCTCTCCTATTCGCCAGCCAGCTTGAAAGTCTCGCCATAAGACCGCACGGGTTTGTCGAAGCCGCAGGAGGTGCCGTCGGTGACCTTTACCGCGTCCTCCCAAGGCAGCCTGTATTTCCCGGCGATCAGATCGTGCATGTAGGTGTAGGGCGCATCACCCGCCCCGCCGGATACCGCGACGTAACCGCGATGGCCGAACTGGTAGATATTGTTCTCGACGCCCCAGCCGAGCCGGGCCTCGCGCACCAGGTCGGGCCGCACCTCGGCGGTGATGATCTCATTGACGCGGCCGGACGTGCCATGCGCGATGATCGTGCCGTCGAAATTGCAGACCATGCCTTCGCCCATGGAATCGAACGTGCCGTCCGAGCCGCACATGCACACACTCGCCGTCACCATCAGGTTGCAGAAGGCGTTCGACTGGTTGGTGAATTTCCAACTCTCGCGGATCGGCGCGGTATAGCCCGCGGTGCGGATCATGATCTCGGCGCCCTTGTAGGCGCATTCGCGGGCCATTTCCGGGAACATGCCGTCATGGCAGATAATCAGGGCGAGTTTTGCGCCCTTCGGTCCGTCGATCACCGGAATGCCGAAATCGCCCGGCTCCCAGGATTCGACCGGCACCCAGGGATGCATCTTGCGGTAATAGAGCTTCAGGTCGCCGCTATCGTCGATGACGATGCCGGAATTGTAGGGCATGCCGCCCGGGTTCAGCTCCATGATCGAGAAACAGCCCCAGATCGCATTGTCCCTGCAGGCCTTGCGGAAAGCCGCGACTTCCGGGCCGTCCAGCGTGCACATGATCTCCGGATTGATATCCATCGAAAGCCCGTGCAGCGCATATTCGGGAAAAACGACGAGGTCCATGCCCGGCTGGTTGCGTCGGGCCTTGGCGACGAGATCGACGATCACCTGTGTCTGGCGGGCGAGGTCCGCCCTGGTGATGGTCACCGGTAGCTGGAGCTGGACGAGGCCGATACCGACGCCGTGCTCCGATTTGTTGAGGCCGCCCAATCCGTTCATTGCTGATCTCCCTTATTTCGTCAGCGACAACGCGCCTGGCGCACCGGCAAGCGAGCGGGTGGGCGAGGAGGTCGCGATCAGGATGATGAGGGTGAGCACGTAGGGTGCCGCGTAGAACAGGTAATACCCTTGCGTGACGCCAACCGATTGTAAGGCCGGGCCGAGCGCGCCGGCGCCGCCGAACAGCAGAGCGGCGAGGAAACAGCCGATCGGGTTCCAGCGCGCGAAGATCACCAGCGCCACGGCCATCAGGCCCTGGCCGGAGGAAATACCCTCGTTCCAGGAGCCGGGGTAATAGAGCGACAGGTAGGCGCCGCCGATCGCGGCGAGCGAACCGCCGACGGCGGTCGCCAGAAGCCGGACGCGGTCGGGGTTGATGCCCATGGCGCGGGCCGCATCGGTGCTGTCGCCGACGACACGTAAGGTTAGGCCGATGCGGGTGTTCCTGAACGCCCACCATAGGAAGAGGGCGAGTGCGGCGCCGATGAAGAATAGGACGTTGATATTGAGCGCCGCCTGCACCTGCAGTGTTGCCGACCAGCCGCCGAGGGGAATGGATGGCAGTTTCGGCGCCACCGGCTGGATGAAGGATTTGCCGAGGAAGAAGGCGAGGCCCAGGCCGAACTGCATCATGGCGATACCGATGGCGATGTCATTGACCTTCGGCCATTTGCAGATCCAGCCATGGATGGTGCCGAATATGGCGCCGGTCGCCATCGCCGCCAGCACGCCCAATGTCGGCGAACCGGTCATCACCGCGACCGCGTAAGCCGTCATCGCGCCGAAAACGAGCGTGCCTTCAAGCCCGAGATTGATGCGGCCGGAGCGTTCGGTGATCGTCTCGCCGAGCGAAACGAAGATGAAGGGCGTGGAGACGCGGATGGCGCCCGCGAAGATCGCCAGCGGCACGCCCCAGAGGCCGATACCTGTGTCTTCCATCGGTCAGCTCCTTTTCCAGAGGTCGGGATTGAAGATCTTGAAGCGGCCGTAAAAGGTCTCGCAGAACAGGATGACGATGAACAACGTGCCCTGCAGCACCAGGACGGTGGCATCCGGAAGACCCATGCGCCGCTGGATCAGGCCCCCCGATGCAGCGATGCCGCCGAGCAGGATGGCGACCGGAATGATCGCCAGCGGATTGTGCCGGGCGAGGAAGGCGACGAGGATGCCGGTGTAACCGTAGCCGGCGGCAAGCGAGGCATTGGCGCTGCCCTGCACCGCCGCGACCTCGATCATGCCTGCCAGACCGGCAAAACCGCCGGCAATCGCGGTGAAGCCGACGATCAGCTTGCCAACCGGCAGGCCTTGAATCTGCGCGGCGCGGACATTGCCGCCGGCGATGCGGGCGGCAAAACCGAAGCTGGTGATCTCGATCAGCACCCAGGAGAGGATGCAGGCGAGGACGCCGATGACGAGGCCCCAGTGGACGTCCATGCCGGGGATGTGGCCCAGCATGTACTCCTTCGGCAGCGGTTTGGTGGAGGGCTTGTTCAAGCTCGCCGGATCGCGCAGCAGCCCTTCGACGAACTGGTTCATCAGGGCGATCGCGATATAGGCTAGAAGCAGCGAGGAGATCGTTTCGTTGACGCCGCGATAGTGGCGCAGGAAGCCTGCAAAGCCGATCCAGATGCCGCCGACGACCATGGCGGCGATGGCCATGAAGACGAAGAGCACGATCGGCGGCACGATGCCGACGAAGGGAATGGCGCTGGCCGCCGCCGCGACGCCGCCGAGCACGACCGCGCCCTCCGCGCCGATGATGACGAGCCCGAGCCGCGCCGGCAGCGCCACGCAGAGTGCGGTCAGCAGCAGGGGGGCGGCGCGGGAAAGGCTGTTCTGGATCGAGAACCAGCTTCCGAAACCGCCCGTGTACATGAGCTGGAAGAGGGTGACCGGCGACTTGCCGATCGCCAGGATGAAGAGGGAGAAAAGCGCCAGGCCTATCAGGATCGCCACGAGCCCGATCGCCACGGGTTCGGCCCGTCGCGCCAGCCATTCGAGGAGGGGGCGGAAGGACGCAGTGCCCCCCGCCGCGATGGACAGTCTCGGATCGTTTGCTTCGGCCGTCATGGTGCTTCTCCCCCTTGACGTGAGGTTAGGGACGTAAGGTTAGGACATCACGTCAGGAGGTCGAACCGACGACGCCCTCGACCAGGTAACCCATGCTTTCCAGTTCGATCGCATCCTCGGCAAACGACTTGCCGGCGGTGACGACGACATTGCCCTTGTTGTCCTTGATCGGACCCTTGAAGACCGAGAACTTGCCGGACATGATCTCGGCGAGCGTCGCCTCGAACTTCTTGCGGCCCTCGGCGGAAACGGCCGGCCCGAGCGGGCTCATCTTGACGAAGCCGTCCTTCAGGCCGCCGCGGACGAAATTGCCGAGCTTGCCGCCGCTTTGAGCCGCCTTGATGAAATTCGTATAGACGTTGCCCCAGGCCCATTCGGCGCCGGTCAGGTACTTGTCCTTGGCAAGCGCGCTCTGGTTGGCGTGGTAACCGCAGACGAAGGCGCCGCGGCCGGCGGCGGTCTCGACGACGACCTTCGGGCTATCCACATGGCAGGTGATGACGTCGGCGCCCTGGTCGATCAGCGCGTTGGTGGCTTCGGCTTCCTTGACGGCGAGCGACCATTCACCGGTGAAGATCACCTGGCAGGTGATGGTCGGATCGACCGAGCGCGCGCCGAGCAGGAAGGAATTGATGTTCTGGACGACCTGCGGGATCGGCTTGGCGGCGACGAAGCCGATCTTCTTGCTCTTCGACGCATACCCGGCGGCGATGCCGTTCAGATACTGGCCCTGGCCGATATAGCCGAAATAGGAACCGGTATTGGCCGGATGCTTGCCCTCGGTCCACAAGCCGCCGCAATGGCGGAACTGCACCTTCGGATATTTCGCGGCCATCGCCAGCATGTGGGGGTCGAAGTAACCGAACGAGGTCGGGAAGAGCAGGGTGGCGCCGTCGAGATTGATCATCGATTCCATGGTCTTCTGGACGTCGACGGTTTCCGGGACGTTTTCCTCTTCGACCAGTGTGATGCCGGGCATCTTCTTGATGACGGCCGCACCCTCGGCATGCGCCTGGTTATAACCGTAGTCGTCCTTGGGGCCGACATAGATGAAGCCGATGGTGAGCGCGGTCTGGGCCGCGGCAGGCGAGCCGATCAGGCCGGGGACGGCACCGGCTGCCAGGCCGGCAGCGGAAGCCTGGAGAAAATTGCGGCGGTTCATGGGAAGGAGTTTGGTCATCGGAATGCTCCTTGCGGCGCTAGGCCGGTTTCGAACGGGTACGGTAAAGTGCATGCAATGTGCGTGCCAGACTTCAAGCCATTGTTATTGAAGCGCAATTTTACAGACCCAAAAATAGGCAATGAAAAGTGCATACAGATTCATCGCATTTTCGCTTAAGAAATAATCAAGAATTATTATTTGTTCAGCAATCGGGCAGGCGAGACAATACGGCAATTGCCGGTGCGGCTTTTCGGCATCCGAAAGCCGAAAATTACCAACGCCTTGCCGGCGTCATTTGACTTATCGATTCCAGGACGCCATCTGTATGCAAGTTGTAAGGATCAAGTAGAATCGTTCCGTGAAGCAGGTCAGGCGCAGAGAAGTCATCCGTACCGGAACCACCGTCGAGCAGATGGTGCGGGCGATCGCCGACATGATCGTCACGGGCGCCATCCTGCCGGGGGAGAAGCTCGACGAGATCTCGCTCGCCTCCCGTTTTGAGGTTTCTCGCACGCCGGTGCGCGAGGCTTTGCGCGAACTCGGCGCCATGGGCCTGGTCGGGCGCGAGCCAAACCGCAGCGCCGTCGTCACCAACGTCACCGAGACCCATCTCCACTCAATGTTCGAGGCGATGGCCGAACTTGAAGGTATTTGCGCGCGACTGTCTGCGGAGCGGATGACGGTCGACGAACGGCGGGCGCTGGAGCTCGAACATCGCGGCTCGATGCGGCTGGTGCATGCAGGCGCGGAAGAGGACTATGCGGCGCACAATACCGAATTCCACACAAGGCTTTATCGCGGCGCCCATAACGACCACGTGTTCGAGATGGTGACCCAGACCCGAGCGCGGCTGGCACCCTTCCGCCGTGCACAGTTCCGCCTGCCGGGGCGTCTTGCGAGATCCTATGAGGAGCACGACCAGATCGTCACCGCGATCATCCGCGCCGATGCGGTCGCTGCAGGGCAGGCCGCCTATTCCCACGTGGCGATCGTCAGCGACGCCAGCGCGGTGTTTGCGACCGCCGGGGAATAAGCGGCGGGTCGGCCTTCCCGAGCCTGTTTTCCAAACAGCACTTTTGGCCGCGCGGATGAAAATCCGGCGGTTCCGTTTTGGTGGGAATGGGGCAGGCGGAGTATTTCGGGGTATTGGGTATTCAGGCTTTCCGCCTGCCCCGGTCGTTTTCTGCGTTTTCCGGGGATTGTCAGGCCCCTAAACCGCTTCCTCGACCGTCACCGGAAACCGGACCTTGCGAGCCGGATGATGCGGCCGGTTCGCGAACCCGGTTTCCCATCCGATGACGGGAGGATTATGCGGGTGGCTGCGGGATGCGGGGATGGATGGGGAAGGGAATGCGGCTAAGTGTTTGAAAGCTCGGTAGAGAAATTTCAGGAGCGCTGAATTCGTCCCCGTTTTTGAGTGGGCTGTTCGTCGGGCCTATAAGCCGGTCGCTGGGCAGGGCCGAGGCACTTCCTGTGTCACCTTGGTGATCGTGCACCAGCCTCCAATTCCTCATTCCTGTGCTTGTCACAGGAATCCAGCCACGGCGCGTCTGCGCCGTGAGCGGAGTCTTTCGCACCCAAGGACTTGGGTGCACTGGATCCCTGTGACAAGCACAGGGATGAGGAACGTGTGATGGCTGCTTGAACGACCGAGAACTCCGCACGTTGCCGGTCTGGCAGACCTTCTGAAATCACCGCCCCGCCGAACGCGCCGAAACAAACACCTGCGGCTCGTAGGCGAAATCCTTGTCGAAAGGATAGGTCGGCTTCAGCTTGCGGTGGCGCTCCAGGCGCTCGACGAATTGGTCGACGACGCCCGGCGACAGGGCCATCAGGTTCGGGTTGGCGATCGGCGCCAGTTCCGGGGAGAGATAGCCCGATTTCACGACGATGATCTTGGCGCCGTTCGGGTCGAGGCCGAGGCGGGTGAAGTCGGCGATGTAGTGGTAGGGGCGGCGCTTGGCGGAGAGGACGAGTTCGATGCCGTCGATAGCGACGACCGCCTGCCGGTCGGCGAGGTCGGTTGTCTCGTGGAGGAACTGGACCTTGACCCTTGCCTTGACCGGCTTGCTGCCCATCGTATCCAGCGAGGCGCCGATCGTGAGGTCGAGTTCGGCGCCGATACCGGCGGCGTAGCAGGCTTCCGCCGCCGCCTTGTCGGCGATGCCGGCGAAGACGACGCCGGTGGCCTTCTTGGCGATCAGGTCGGCCAGCACGTCGGCGCGGTCGCCGACGCCGCCGCCGGTCGGGTTGTCGCCGGATTCGGCGAGCACGACAGGGGCGGTCTTGGCGGCGATCGCCCTGTCGACGCATTCCTGGATCGAGCCGGTCTCGCAGCCAAACACGAATTGTTCGCGCGCATCCCAATAGGCCTTGGCGACACGCTTGGCTTCCCGTTCGAGCACGGCGCGGTCGGTGCCGGTCATGATCGCGGCGGCCGTGCCGCGCGGTTCGTCTGCCCAGACGTAGCCGACCATCAGCGACGCATCCCAGACGCCGTCGATCGCGTCGATTTCCGGCATCATCTCGTAGAGGCTTTTTGCGGGCTCATCGACCGTCGAGGTGCGTTCGCCGGGCAGCACGACCGGGATCGGCGCCCAGAGCAGCACCGGCTTGACGCCGGTCTTCAGGCTTTCGACCAGCATTTTCACCGAGCGGCGCATGGTCTCCTCGACGTCGATATGCGGCGCGGTGCGGTAGGTGGAATACATGTCGAGCGCGTCGATGATCCGCTGGCTGACATTGCCGTGCAGGTCGTAGCTGGCCGAGACCGTGCAGTCCGGTCCGACCAGGTCGCGGGCGGCGGTGATCCAGTCGCCCTCGGCATCTTCCATGCCCTGCACATACATGGCGCCGTGCATGGCAAGGTAGAGGCCGTCGAGCGGCAGCAGGGGCTTCAGGCGTTCGAGGAGTTCGGCCTTGAAGCGCTCGTAGGTCGAGCGGGAGACCGGGCCGCCGGCAATGGCGCGGCAATGGATGGTGGGCAGGAACTCGGCGTCGTAATCCTTGAGGAAGGCGAAATAGGGGGCTGCCGTCAGCTCCTCGCCGCGCACGACGCGAAAATCCTTCTCCTCGTTGAGGACCGGATTATAGGTGCTGCATTCGATATGGATGCCGCCGACAGCGATGCGCATGGGATACCTCAGTTGTATTGGGGCCGATCAGGAAATTATGGGCTGCGATGCTGGCGGCGCCGCGGGCCCAGACATCGCCATCCACGCGCTTGATGCGGATCGGCGTCTGGCCGGCGTAACGCGGCAGCACGTTGGTTTCGATCGCCTGGTTGACCACCGTGCCGAACAGGCCGTCGAACGAGCCTTCGACATGGGTGATCAGGATCAGGCCGGGGTCGTTGATCTGGATGAGGTTGGCGATTGCCAGGCCGAGCCCCGAGCCGGCTCGGTGCAGGATGCGGATCGCGGCGGCATTGCCGGTCGAGGCCTCGTTCTCGATGTCGGAAAGCGAGACGCATTCGAGCCCTTCGGCGCGCGACATTTCCTTGATCGCCTTCATCGAGGAGACCGTGTCGAGGCAGCCGCGCTTGCCGCAGCGGCAGGGCGAGCCACCCGGCTCTATGGTGCAATGGGCAATTTCGCCGGCGCCGCCGTGATTGCCACGATAGAGCTTGCCGTCGATGAAATGGGCGCAGCCGATGCCGTCGCCGAGTGAGACGACGCTGAAACTCTGGATCTCGCGGGCGCTGCCGAACAGTTTTTCGCTGACGGCGACGGCCTTCGCGTCGTTCTCGATGAAGGTCTCGACGCCGGAGCGTTCGCGGACGATTTTTGCCAGCGGCACGTCCTGCCAGTTGAGCAGCGTCGACTGGACGCAGTTCGACTGGGTCTCATCGACGAAACCGGAGAGTGCCACGCCGATGCCGGACAGTTTTTCCGTCGCTTCCGGATGGGCTTCGAGCAGGCTCGGCAGGCCTTCGGTGATCGCCTCGGCGATGACCTGCGGATCGCGCGACAGCGGCATCGACTGGCGGGCGATGATCTTGCCGTTCAAGTCGCAGAGGATCATCGGCGCCGGGTCTTCGAGCAGCGAAATGCCGACGAAGAAGGCGCATTCGGGGTGCAGGTCGAGCCGCACCGACGGGCGGCCCTGGCCATAGACCGTCTCGGTCTCGTGCAGCACGCCGAGGTCGATCAGGTCGCGGGCAATGCCGCTCATCGCCGCCTTGCTCAGGCCCAGCAGGTTCGCCATCTCGGTCCGGCTGAGCGGACCGGACTCGCTGATGACGCGCACGAGCTGGCGCTGGGAGGAGGTGAGAAGAGCGTTCAAGGCGGCTGTTTTCTGCTGGTGAATGTGGCTTGACACTAAGTTCAGAAAATGAACAAATCAACGCCAATAAATTATAAAAATGATCTAAGGCGGCAACGTCCGCCCTCATGTCAACAAAACCAAGGGTGAACAACCATGACCATGTTCTTGAAAAGCCGTCATTTTGCGCTTGCCTGCGCGGTTGCCGGCAGCCTCGTGTTTCCAGTCGCGGCCAGGGCCGCCACGCTCAACGTGATGCAGACCGAAGCCCCGCGCTCCATGGATCCGGGCGACCAGACCGCGACCTATACCGCAGCCCTGCTCGACCCCATGTACGAAGGCCTCGTCAAGCGCGATCCCGATCTGTCGCTGAAGCCCGCGCTCGCCACCGAATGGTCGGCCGACGCGTCCGGTCTCGTCTGGACCTTCAAGCTGCGTCCGGGCGTAAAGTTCCATGACGGCACGGCCTTCGATGCCGACGCCGTGGTCAAGAATTTCACCCGTCACCTCGATACCAAGCGCGGCCTTGCCGCCAGCGGCCGGTTGCGCACCTTCCTCGAAGGCGTTACCGCCGTCGATCCGATGACCGTTCAGTTCAAGCTGAAGACCCAGTATCCGGCCTTCATCGCGCTTTTGACGACCGGCCCCTGCCTGATGGTCAGCCCGACTGCCGATGCGGCCGGCACGATCGGCTCCAAGGCCGTCGGCACCGGTCCCTACAAGCTGCAGGAATACAAGTCCGGCGAATACGTCATCCAGGCCAAGAACACCGCCTGGTGGGGCGGCGCGCCGAAGGGCGAAGACCAGATCAAGTGGACCTGGACGGCCGAGCCTTCGGTGATGAACATGGCGCTGCAGACCGGTGACGCCGACGTCATCAACCCGTTCCCGGCCGCCTTTGCCGCGCAGGTCAAGGCGAACCCGGAGATGAAGCTCTCGACGACCGACGGTTCGGCCGTCTTCTGGGTGTCGCTCAATACGAAGCTGAAGCCGCTCGACGACGTGCGCGTCCGCCAGGCGCTGAACTATGCGACCGACCGCGACGGCATCGTCAAGGCCTTCATGAACGGCTATGCGACGCCGGCGAATTCGCCGCTTGCTCCGGTCACCCCCGGCTATGACAAGACGCTCAATCCCTATCCTTACAATGTCGAAAAGGCGAAGCAGCTTCTGAAGGAAGCCGGTTATCCGGACGGTTTCGCGATGTCGACCATCGTGCAGGAGCAGGAATCGCGCATCGGCGAACTGCTGCAGGCGATGTGGGCAAAGGCCGGCGTCAAGCTCGAAGTGCGCAAGATGGAAGGCGGCGTCTGGTCGAAGGCGGCTTTCCAGGATCCGGCCGGCAAGGAGAAGGATACGATCGGCTCGTCGATCGCCTCCTGGTCGTCGGGTGTCAACGGCGCCGACCTGCAGTTCCGCCCGCTTTACTACACGAAGAGCGCGTCGCCCGCCGGCGCCAACCTCGGCTTCTTCTCCGATGCCAAGCTCGACGAGCTGATCGACAAGGCTGCTTCGTCGCTCGACGAAAAGGCGCGCAACGCGATCTATGTCGACGCCCAGAAGGTGGTCAACGAGCAGGCTCCGCATGTTCTGCTCTATACCAAGCAGGACCTGTTTGCGACGCGCGCCAGCGTCAAGGGCACCTGGGTGATCCCCGGCGGCCTGATCGTCGTCAAGGACGCTAAGAAGTAATATCGATAGTGCGGCGGATGGAGAAATCCGTCCGCCGTTTCCTTTTATGAAACATGGGGCCGGGAACCTGGGCTCCAGGACAGGCGTATGAAAGCCTATATCACCAAGAAATTGCTGGCCCTGCCGCTGATCCTGATCGGCGTGTCGCTGCTGGTCTTCGTGGCGATCCGCGCGCTGCCGGGCGATCCGGCGCGGCTTATGGCCGGACCCGAGGCGACGCAGGAGGCCGTCGACAACATGACCGTTCGGCTCGGCCTCGACCGCAGCCTGCCGGCACAATACGCCTCCTTCGCCTATGGGGCGGTGAGGGGCGATCTCGGCACGTCCATCAAATCCAAGCTGCCCGTCGTCGACGAGATCGCCGAGCGCCTGCCGTTCACCATCGGGCTTGCGATCACCGCCTATCTGATCGCCATCGGCATCGGCGTGCCGGCCGGCATGATAGCGGCGATCTACCGGCATGGCTGGCCCGACCAGATCGTGATGATCCTTGCGATTGCCGGCGCCTCGATCGCCAATTTCTGGCTGGCGCTGATGGCGATGAATACGTTTTCCGTGCAGCTCGGCTGGCTGCCGCTGCTTGGCGCCGCGTCCTGGAAAAGCTTCATCCTGCCGTCGATCACGCTTGCCGTGCTGCCGACTGCGGTCATCGCCCGCATGACCCGCTCCAGCATGATCGAGGTGATGAGCCAGGACTATATCCGCACCGCCTATGCCAAGGGCGTCCTGCCGAGGAACATCTACTGGAGCCACGCGCTGCGCAATGCGCTGCTGCCGATCATCACCATCGTCGGCCTGAATTTCGGCAGCCTGATGGGTGGCGCGGTCGTGACCGAATCCGTTTTCAACTGGCCGGGCATCGGACGTTTCCTCGTCGATGCGGTGCGTTACCGCGACTATCCCGTCATCCAGGGCGTGACGCTCGTCGCCGTCACCGGCGTGGTCGTCATCAACTTTCTGGCGGAAATGCTGATCGCCTTCCTCAACCCGAAGATAAGGTTCGACTGATGGCATCCGTTGACACCGATATCGCGTCGCGCCGGCCAGCGGTCTACCGGGGACTGCGCTGGATGGCGACCCATCGCAGCATCACCATCGGCGGCTTCCTGATCGGCATCATTGTGCTCGCCGCGATCTTCGCGCCGGTGATCGTACCGGCCGATCCCTATATCCAGGACCTTCTGGCGACCATGGAGCCGCCGTCGCTCGCGCATCCGTTCGGCACTGACGACAACGGCCGCGATATCTTTGCCCGCGTCATTTTTGGAGCGCGCATTTCCCTGGCGGAAGTGGTTCTGGCCGTCGGGTTGGCAGTGCTTGTCGGCGTGCCGCTCGGCATCCTGTCGGGCATGAGCGGGCGATATGTCGACCAGGCGATCATGTGGACGATGGACATCCTGTTTGCCTTTCCGGGCATCGTGCTCGCCATCCTGATCGTCAGCGTGCTCGGCAGCAGCCTGATCAACCTTTTGATCGCCATTGCCATTTTTTCCGTGCCGGTCTACGCCCGGCTTAGCCGCAACCTGACGCTCGGTCTGAAGGGCATGGATTATGTCGAAGCCGCCGTCTCGCTCGGCATCTCGCGCCGCCGTATCATGAGCCATTACATCCTGCGCAACGCGATCGGACCGATCATCGTGCAGTCGACGCTGACTGCCGGCACCGTCATCCTGTCGGCCGCAAGCCTGTCGTTCCTCGGCCTCGGCGCACAGCCGCCGCTGCCCGAATGGGGTGCGATGATGAGCGACGGCCGCAACTATCTCGGCCTCAATATCTGGATGTCGCTGTTTCCGGGCCTGGCGATCATGATCACCGTGCTTGGCTTCAACATCCTCGGCGACGGCCTTCGCGACCTTCTGGATCCGCGCAAATGAGCATCGGCTCCACACCCCGCACGACAGGCCGGATCGGGCCGGGCGGACCGGTCTTCTGCGTCGATATCGGCGGGTCCTTCATGAAATTCGCGGTCTCCCCGGCGCCGGGCGCGCTGGTGCCGCTCGAAAAGGTGGCGACGCCGGCCGTAAGCTGGGAGGATCTCGCCGCTTCGCTTTCGGCGCTGATCGAGCGGAGTGCGCATGAGGGTGAGGCGGCTTCGCCATTGGCGCTGTCGATCGCGGGTCTCATTGATCCCAGAAACGGCATCGCCACCTCTGCCAATATTCCCTGCATCACCGGACGGCGGATCGGCGACGAACTTTCGGCGATCCTCGGGCGGCCGGTACTCGCTGCCAATGACGCCGACTGTCTGACGCTTGCCGAAGCCAACGAGGGCGTCGGGCGCGGCCATTCGGTGGTCTTCTGCGCCATCATGGGCACCGGCATCGGCGGGGGCCTCGCAATCGACGGCCGGCTGGTGCGCGGCGCCGGCGGCGTCACCGGCGAATGGGGCCATGGGCCGATCCTCAACACGAGTGTCGAGCTTGGTGGCGAGACGCTCCATGTTCCGCGCTTTTCCTGCGGCTGCGGCCAGTCCGGCTGCGTCGATACGATCGGCGGGGCACGCGGCATCGAGCGGCTGCACCATTTCCTGCATGGCTGCGAGGAGACCAGCTACCGGATCCTCGAAGACTGGCAGGCGGGGGAGGCGAGGGCGGCAAGGACCGTTGCCGTCTATCTCGAACTGATCGCCGATCCGCTGGCGCTGTCGGTCAATGTCACCGGTGCCTCGATCGTGCCGGTCGGAGGCGGGCTCGCCTCGGTCACGCCGCTGATCGATGCGCTGGACCGGGCGGTGCGCAAGCGCATCCTCAACCGCTTCGATCACCCGCTGGTGACGCCCGCGCTCCGCCAGGAGGACGGTGGGCTGGTGGGAGCTGCGGTGCTCGGCCATCAAAGTGCCGTTCACGGTCACGAAAGTGCCGTCTAAAGTCACGAAGGTGACGGTCATCAAGGAGACTGATTCTGTCCATCCTGCTCGAAGTCTGCGTCGATAGCCCCGAAGGTCTCGCAGCCGCCATCGCCGGCGGCGCGAACCGGATCGAACTCTGCGCGGCACTCGATGTCGGCGGCCTGACGCCGCCGCCCGGCATGATCGCGCTTGCCGCAAGCGCACCGATCCCGGCCTATGTGATCATCCGCCCTCGGGCCGGCAGCTTCATCTACGACGCCGACAACGAGGCGGCGATGATGGCCGATATCGATGCGGTGCGGGCGGCCGGTCTTGCGGGTGTGGTGATCGGGGCAAGTCGCCCGGACATGACGCTCGACTTGCCCTTGCTCAAGCGGTTGATGGCGCATGCCCAAGGCCTCGGCGTGACGCTGCACCGTGCCTTCGATCTGGTGCCGGATCCGTTCGAAGCCTTGGAACAGGCGGTCGATCTCGGTGTCGAGCGTGTCCTGACCTCCGGCCTTAAGGTGAGCGGGCCTGACGGGATCGAGATGCTGACGACGCTGGTGGAGCAGGCGGGAGATAGAATGTCGATCATGCCGGGCGGCGGCATCAATCTGGCGACCGTCGAACGGGTGGTTCGCGAAACCGGCGTGCACGAGATCCACAGTTCCTGCCGCCGGCCTGTCGAAAGCAAGGACGAGCGCGCCATAGCCTTCGGTTTCCAGGCGCCCGTTTCCCACGAGACGAGCAGCGAGATCGTGCGGAAGATGCGCGGTCTGCTCGATGAGCTTGGTGCGGCTGGCGGCTGATCCTTAAGCGTTCGCAGCCGCGGCCTGGTCGATCAGGTTGACGACGCCTTCCGAAAGCCGCTCGATCCGCTTCATGCACAACTCGCCGGCAAGCGGCCCGTTGTGCTTCTCGATTGCGGTCATGATCGCGTCGAGTTCCTCCAGCCGCTGCGGGAACGGAATGTTCTGGAACGCCGAAAGCTGCTTCACGATCATCACCCGGCCATCGAGCTGGCGCGCGAATTCGGCGGCGACCTGATTGCCGCAATGTTCCCGCATCATCGCGAAGAACTGCGCTTCGGACGCAAAGACGTCGCGGGGTTGCCTGTTGCGGATCGACTGGAGATAGGCCTTCAGCCGGTTGATCTGCACGGCGCTGGCATTTTCGGCAAAGCCGGTGCCGATGACCCGTTCGAGCGCCTTGCGGACCTCGTAGATTTCCTTGGCTTCCTTGCGGCCGATGCTGATCACGGTGCGGCCGCGGCGCGAGTGGTTGACGATCAGGCCTTCGGCTTCGAGATGCTGCAGCGCCTCTCGCAGAACCGTGCGGCTGATGCCGAGTTGGCCGCAGATTTCGCGTTCCACCAGTTTCTGGCCCGGCGCCAGGTTGCCGGCGGCGATCGAGGCGCGGATGGCTTCGGTGACTTTCTGGCGGAGCAGGGTCTCCGGTACGATGTTCAATCCAAGGACGGTCATGGGCGTCTGCTCGCTGATTTCAGGCACGACCCGAAAAGGGTTCTCCCATAGTCGATATATTCGACTGAATATATCGTCAAGCACGACTTTGCGGCAGGTCGTCGGGGGAGACGACCTGCCGCTCAGCAGTCCGGGAGGAATATCATGAAATCGAGGAGGTATGCACTTTCAAGGTCTACGGACGACCGCCGTTCGTCCGCTCATGCACTGCCATTTCACTGCATTTCACTGCCATTGGTATTGTCATTTCATGTCATGCGCAGAGGCTGCGGAGTGCTTCGTGCTTCTTGATCTCGATGCAACGAATGCTCCGCAGTTTGATAAGGCCGGCCGAGCGGAGTTTCGCGAAAACGCGCGACACCGTTTCGATCGTCAGGCCTAAATAATCGGCTATATCAAGCCGCGTCATGGGTATGTCGAAGTGTTCGAGCCCGCCCTGGCGTTCCGCCATGTCGATGAGGAAGCCGGCGATCCGCTCAACCGCCGTCTGGCGGCCGATCATCATGATGTGTTCATGGGCGCGCAGCATTCCGCGCAGTGCCAGCGAGAGCAGTTCCGGCAAGGCCTGGTCATTGGCGGCGCGGCTGATGGCGCGCAGCCCCGTCGGGGCGATGGCTTCGGCAAAGAAACTATGGGTCCCATCCGCTTCGAACCCGAACGTCTCCCCGGCCAGGTGGAAGGCGATGACCTGCCTCCTTCCGTCGGACAGCAGGCGATGGATCCGCACGGCGCCGAATTCGACGTGATAGAACGTTCCGGCCTTGTCGCCGGGGGCGTAGATTTCGGCGCCGGCATTGAAGGTCGTCACGGTATTGGCCCGCAGGAAGCCCGCAGTCGGGGATGGGATCACGATCTGGCTCTTGGTGAGCTCCAACTTCGTGGCATGAGCGGCTGCGGTCTGCATCTTCACGTCTCCCCTTGCTGTGATTTGAAGATGACAGAAGACAGGTCTGGGCAAAATTCGTTTGTATCACTACGGGTATTTACGTAGGGGCAGGCGGGGAGACAGGGGGCTAACGCGGCTCAGGCTGCGAGCGCAAGGCTTTTGACGAGGCCCAGAAGATCGGCGCCGTTGAACGGCTTGGCGAGGCTCAGGATCGGCCCCAGTTCGTCTTCGATGGGCGGAGACATGCCGTCGGTGAGCAGGATCACGGCCTGGCCCGACTGGCGCAGGTGCTGCCGGGCATTGGTGCAGGAGCGCAGCACCTGATCGTCGATGATCATGCAGATTGTCGGGCTGGCGATGATACTGCCGTTGCACCAGGAATCATGGGCCTCGACGCGGTAGCCTTCTACCTCGAGAGCGAATGTCAACGACTGCCTGAGGCCGAGATCGGGCGCGATGACGACTATGTTTCCCGACTGTGCTAACACCAAACTTCCCGCGCAGGTGAGGCAACCGGAGGGTCGCTCAAATCAGACATCTAGTTCCTGCACGGGGGTTCGCGCTTTGCGATAGATCAAGAAATTTCCAATTAATTATGCGGGCGTTCAATTGGGGCCGAAACCGGCGGCTATTGCCATGCGAACGAGCTGCGGCAGGCTCTTCGCCTTCATCTTGGCCATGACGTTGGCGCGATGCACCTCGACGGTGCGGGGGCTGATGTCGAGGTCGTAGGCGATCGATTTGTTCGGCAGGCCGGCAACCACAGCCGCCAGCACCTGCCTCTCCCGGTCGCTCAGGCTTTCAAGCCGTGTCTGAACCTCGGCCAGGTCGTCGGTATCGAGCATTTTGTCCGACAGCAGCTCGGCGGCTCGCTGGATTGCCTCGATGATGACCGTGTCGCCGAACGGTTTTTCGATGAAGTCGACGGCGCCTGCCTTCATCGCTTCCACGGCCATCGGCACGTCGCCGTGGCCGGTGATGACGATGGAGGGAATGCCGGCGCGGCTGGTGGTCAATTTGCGGATCAGCTCGACGCCGGTCATGTCCGGCATCCTGAGGTCGGTGACCAATACGCCGTTTCTGATGCTCGGCGCGAACTGCAGGAAGGACGAGGCGGTTTCGTGCATGCGCACCGCAAAGCCATTCATGGTCAGCATGAAGGCGAGGGACTTTCTGACCGGCTCCTCGTCATCGACGATATGGATCGTGTAGTCACCCGTCTGCATTCTCGCGTTCCTCCTTGTCGATCGGGAGTGTGAAACGGAACGTCGCTCCGCCGGCCGCATTGCGCGTCACCGTCATCTCGCCGCCATGCGCTTCGACGATGCGCTTGGAAATCGAAAGCCCTATCCCCATGCCGCCCGCCTTGGTGGTGATGAACGGCTTGAAAAGCTGCTCGGCGATCTCTCCCGGAATGCCGGGGCCGGTATCCTGGACGATCACCTCTATCATGTCGTCGTCTTCCTGGCGGGTGCGGATGACCAGTTCCCGCCGCTGGCAGTCGCGCATCGCCTCGATGGCGTTGCGCATCAGGTTGGTGAGCACCTGCTGGACCTGGATACGGTCGACGATGACCATTTCAGGCCCCTGCGCGAATTCGAAAACCGTCCTCACACCTTTTTCGCGCGAGCCCACCAGCGCCAGGGCACCAGCTTCCTCCACCAGGCGGCGGATGTTCTCCGGCGCCTTTTCCGTCTCGCCCTTGGTCACGAATTCCCGCAGATGCTTGATGATCTGGCCGGCCCGGAGCGACTGGTTCGCCGTCTCCTGCAGCGCTTCGCGCATGCGCACCGCGACGGTTTCGTCCAGGTCGCGCAGAAGGCGTGCGCAGCCGTGTACATAATTGGCAATCGCCGAGAGCGGCTGGTTCAATTCGTGGGCGAGGGTGGATGCCATTTCGCCCATTTCATTGAGGCGGGCGAGCCGGGCGAGCTCTCCCTGGATCTCCTGCAGGCGTGCAGCCGATTCCTCGCGTTCGGTGAGGTCCCGCACGAAGCCGGTAAAGAATGTCTCCCCACCGGTATGGGTCTCGCCGACCGCAAGCTTCATCGGGAAGGTGGAGCCGTCCTTGCGGCGTCCGACGACCACGCGGTCCATGCCGATGATCCGCTTTTCGCCGGTCCTCAGATACCTTTCGAGATAACCGTCATGCTCGCGGTGATAGGGTTCCGGCATCAGCATGCGCAGGTTCTGGCCGACCACCTCATCCTCACTGTAGCCGAACTGGCGGATTGCGGCGGCATTGAAGGAAACGATCGTCCCGTCCTTGGTGCTGACGATGCTGGCATCGAGAACCGTATCGAGGACGGAGCGGAGATGCGCTTCGCGGGAATCGGCTTTCGTCTGAGCCTTTTCGATCGCCTTGCGGGCGGAGTGAAGGATCTCGCCGACCAGCGCGATCACCACGCCAACGATGCCGATCACCACCATCTCCGAGAAATTGGCGCCCCGCGGCGTCAGTTCCTTGATGATGTAGGCCGCCAGAACCGAAAGGGCGACCGCGAAAAGCGAGGCGCGCATGCCGCCGATCACGGCGGCAATCAGAATCGGCGGAATGAAGAAGGTGAAGGTCGCCCGGTCGTCGAGGATGCCGTGCAGCGAGAAGCGCAGCCCGAACGCGATCAGCACGCCGAGGGTCGCAATGCCATAAACCTCGGCGGTGGAAAACCGACGGCTCAAGAAAGACTGAATATAGTCATCCTTCTTATCGACGATCGTCCTGGAAGCCATGATGCCTACCCGAAGCCGATCATCTGCAGGAAAAATGCCATTCCCTTGCGCATGTGAAACCTGACAGCCTGTCCCTAAATCGGTTCTAGCATGAGCGCGGATGCGGCGTCCAATGGCAGGAACCGTCGTGACCTAAAAAACATAATGTTTTGCGCGTTTTCTTATGTCCCGGACGAAAATACGGTCCGGCGTCCGGCGCAAATCAGAAGCGGCACTGGCGGCACCGCTTCCGCCGATGGAATGAGACGCGAGGTCCGATCGCTTACTGTTGTGGGATATTGGCGACCTTGACGTAATCGGCCCAGGCCGCGACTTCCTTTTTCAGGTATTCCTGGCCTTCTTCCGGCGTCGAGACGAACACGTCGCCGCCCTGGTCGGTCACGAACTTCTTGACCTCGTCCTGGCCCAGGACTTCCTTGGTCCAGCCGTTGATCTTGCTGACGATATCCTTCGGCGTCGCGGAGGGAACCATCATCGCGAACCAGCCGACCTGGTCCATCGGATAACCGGCTTCCGTCATGGTCGGAACGTCGGGAGCGCCCGGAATGCGCTTGGCGGAACTGACCGCCAGCAGGCGGTAGCGGCCTTCGCGAAGCTGCGACAGGGAGAAGACCGGATCCTGGGCGGCAAAGGCCATGGCGCCGCTCAGGATGTCGTTCATCGAATCGGCGCTGCTCTTGTAGGCGACTTCGACCGTTTCGAGACCGGCCTCCTGCTTGTAGATGGCGGCGAGTACCTTGCCGGACGTGTTGTTGATGGCATAGCTCGCGTTCGAGCCTTCCTTCTTCAGGTATTCCGTCAGTTCCTTCATGGTCTTGATCGGGCTCGAGACCGGGACGGCGATCATGTGCGGCTGCTTGTTGACGGTGGCTGCGACCTGCAGGTCCTTCACCACGTCGAAGGGCGGCGTCTTGAACATGTGCATGTTGCCGGCAACGGCGCTGCCGGTGTGGAAGAAGATCGTATAGCCGTCCGGCTTGGAGCGCGTGACGTACTGGCCGGCAATATTGCCGCCGGCGCCGGGCTTGTTTTCGACGATGATGGTGGCGCCCGAAACCTTGGCGATCTTCTCGGCGAAGTAACGGACGATGACGTCAGCGCCGCTGCCTGCCGGGAACGCACAGATCATGCTGATGGTCTGGTTCGGATAGTTGGCCTGCGCTGCAGCCGGCGAAAGGCCGAAGGCGGTTCCCGCAACGGCGACCGATGCGGCAAGCATGAAACGACGGGTCATATTCTGCATAAATTTCCTCCCATGGATGACCGGGCCTCGCAGTCGACGCCGGTCGGTCGCACCTCCCCGATGCGGCCTCATGCGACAATGTATAATTATATTTGATTTAATCAACTGTTCTGGATAGAAAACGTCCCACGCAGAAACGCGTTTTCGGGAGAGGACAACATGACCGCCAATACGACCGCTCAATCCGCCGCCGCGCTCGATCTCGACCGTTTCCGGTTGAAGAATTTCGTCGAGAGCTTGAGCCCCGACGAGGTCGAGATCCGGGAGGAAAAGGTCGACCTGGCCGATGTCGCGGCCATCCTGCAAAACAATCCGAAGGCCGTCTGGTTCAGACAAGCCGGCCCCGAAGGCCAGCAGCTGATCGGCAACGTGGTCGGCAGCCGGTCGCGTCTTGCCAAGGCTTTCGGCGTGCCGGCCGGCGACGTGGCGCTCGAGATGCGCCGCCGCCTGTCGCTGAAGCCGGAACTGGTGAAACTCTCCAAGGACGAAGCGCCCGTGCAGCAGGTGGTGCTGACCGGCACCGACGCCGATCTCCTCAAGCTGCCGGTCCACGTGCAGCACGCGCTCGACGGTGCGCCCTACATTTCCGCGACGATCGACTACACGATCGACCCGAAGGACGGACGCTACAATTGCGGCATGCGCCGCCTGATGCTGCGCGGTCCGCAGGAAGCCGGCGTCGACCTGATCGCGCCGAGCGACCTGCGCGTCATGTACATGGCCGCGTCGGAGCGCGGCGAGCGGCTGAACGTCGCCTACGTGGTCGGCTGCCACCCGATCGACATGGTCTCTGCGACCATGAAGGAGCCGGTCGACGAACTGGAGCTGATTTCCTCGCTGCGCGCCGCACCGCTGCCGGTCGTCAAGTGCGTGACGAACGACATCATGGTTCCGGCCGATGCGGAAATGGTCATCGAGGGGTATTTCGACGAGCGCGGTTATGTCGAGAAGGAAGGACCTTACGGCGAATATCTCGGCTATTACGGCGTCGTGAAGACCAATCCGGTCTTCCATGTCACCGCGATCACCCATCGCAGGGATGCGCTCTTCCAGACCGCGACGATCAGCGGCAACCGCATGGACTTTACCGACACGTCCAATCTCGAGGCGCTCCGCATGGAGATGAACGTCTGGAAGACGCTCGGCGACGTCGTGCGCCAGCCGGTCGCCGTTTATGCGCCGGTCGCTGCCGGTGGTTCGATGAGCATGCGCTTCTCCATCCGCCAAACCTATCCGGGCGAGGCGCGTTCTGCGCTTTACGCGGTGCTTGGCGCTGTCGGCGTCAAGAACGTCTTCGTCGTCGATCCGGATATCGACATCTTCGACGACAGCCAGATGGAATGGGCGTTCGGCACCCGCTTCCAGGCGGACCGGGATCTGGTGATCGCCACCGGCGTGCGCCTGTCGCCGCTCGATCCGTCGCTTCACGGCTCCCGCTCGGGCGCCAAGGCCGGCTACGACCTGACCTGGCCGATGCAGCATGCCCAGAACTGGGAACTCGTCACGCCGCAGGCTCCGACCTATCCGGGCAAACGCTTCCCCTCGCTCGAGGCGGCATTGAAGGACGGTCCGAAGCACTTCGAGGAATTGATGGCCGCGGTCGGCAGCCGCGACGGGCGCGAGGTCGTTCGCGAACTCGACACCTTCCGCTCCCAAGGCATGGAACGCGACGAGCGCGGCCGTTATTATCTTCCGCGGTAAATGTGCCTCATTTCAGCACGTTGTGCCTTGTCGAGACAGCCTTCCGGATATCGATCCGGGAGGTTTTTCATTTTGAATCGAGAAAAGCCCGTCCGGGCCTGCCTAACGGATACGGCCCTTGCCAAATACCATTCATTTCTTGGGGTCGCGTCGTTATGCTTTCTCTAATTGATGGATTTCTATGGTGTGGTTCCGTCGCCGGTTCCGGGAGCAGAGATGTCTTACGCCGATAGCATCGATATCGCAGAGCGCAGACGGCTCGACGCGTTGCATGGGTACCGCATCGCGGGCTCCGGGCCCGAAAACCGTTTCGACCGCATCTGCCGCTTTGCCTCGGAGCTCTTTTCCACGCGCATGGCCTTCGTGACGCTGATCGAAGAGGATCGGCAATGGTTCAAAGCCTGTTCGGGGTTCGATGTCGAGGAGACCCGCCGGTCGGAGTCCTTTTGCGACCACACGATCCGTACGGACGATGTTCTCGTGGTGCCCGATGCCCGGCTCGACGCGCGGTTTTCCAGCCTGCCGATCGTCACCGGGGATCCTTTCATCCGGTTTTATGCCGGTGCCCCGCTGATCTCGCCGGACGGTTTCCGGCTGGGGGCGCTCTGCATCGCCGACACGCAGGTGCGTGAAAGCTTCTCCGAGCGGGAAAGGCGGGCGCTTGCGGGCCTTGCCGCCATGGTGATGGAGCACATCGAATTGCGCCGCGAGGGCATACCGCAGGCGACGGCCGCCAAGTTTGCGGATGCCACCGAGCTTTCGATGATTACCGTCGATCCCACCGGTCGGGTCGAGTTCGTCAACCGGGCGGCGCTCGACATGTTCGGTTTTGGCCGGGAGGAGATGATCGGCAGCTCGCTCGACCTGATCGTGCCGGAGCGATTCCGTGCCGCCCACAATGCCGGTCTCGCGCGCGTGGCCGCGGGCGGCAATTCCAAGCTCAAGGGCAAGACCGTCGAGGTGTCGGCCCGCCGCAAGGATGGTACGGAATTTCCGATCGAGATCGCCCTGTCGATCTGGCAGGATCAGCGTGGCGTCGGCATGGGCGCCATCATCAAGGACATCTCGGAACGCCGCGACCGCGACGTCCGGCTGTTGCGGCTGGCAAGCCAGGATACCCTGACCGGCCTGTGCAACCGGCACCGCTTCGAGGACCTTCTGCGCGAGGAACTCGGGCGCGGCCGGCCGCTCGCCGTGCTGCTGTTCGATCTCGACGGTTTCAAGGAGGTCAACGACCGCCTGGGGCACGGCGTCGGCGATTCCCTGTTGCAGGCGATCGGCGTGCGGTTGCCGGCGGTCCTCGACCGCAATGTCACCGTATCCCGTTTCGGTGGTGACGAGTTTGCGATACTCATTCCGGGCACCGGCGATCCGCTCGTCGCGCAGGATACCGCCAATGCCGTCATCGAGGCGTTCAAGGTGCCGTTCGAGGTTGCCGGTCACACGTTCCGCATCGGTGCGAGCGTCGGTTTTTCGCTCGCTCCCAGCCACGGCTCGGATGCCGAGGAACTGATCGCCAGTGCCGACTTCGCACTCTATCGGGCCAAGCAGGCCGGCGGCCGCGTGGTGCGCATGTTCGAACTGTCGATGCGCAACGAGACGCTCGCAAGGCGAACGCTCCGGGACGAATTGCTGAGGGCCTTGCACCGACGCGAACTCGTGCTGCACTATCAGCCCCAGGTGACGCTCGACACCGGCGAGGTCTTCGGCGTCGAGGCGCTCATCCGCTGGCAGCACCCGGAACGCGGTCTCCTGTCGCCTGCCGCCTTCCTCCCGGCTCTGGAGCAGAGCTCGCTCGCGCTCGACGTGGGATTCTGGGTGCTGGATGAGGCGGGGCGGCAGATGGCCGCCTGGAATGCGGCCGGTTATCCGCCGATCAAAATGGGCGTCAACCTGTTTGCCGCCCAGGTTCGGGCCGGCGATCTCCACCAGGGCGTCTCCGACCTGATTGCCCGCTACGGGCTGGATCCGCATTTCCTCGAAATCGAAATCACCGAGACGGTCACGCTCAACGACGATGACCAGTCGCTCGAATCGATCCAGGCGCTGCGGGAACTCGGCGTCGGCATCGCCTTCGACGATTTCGGCACGGGCTACGCTTCGCTCGGTTCGCTGCAACGCTATCCGCTGACGACGCTCAAGATCGACATGGGGTTCGTGCGCCACCTCCTGACCAAGCCGCGCGACGCGGCCATCACCCGGGCGCTGATCATGCTCAGCAAGGAACTCGGGCTGAAGACGATCGCCGAAGGGATCGAGACCGAGGAGCAGGAGGAGGCGCTTCGCAGGATGGGCTGCGAGGCGGGACAGGGCTATCGTTACGGCAAGGCGATGCCGGCCGACGAGGTTGCGCGGCTCTTCGTCCAGCCGATGGAAACGCGACGTATCCTGGCCAAGTAATTCGGCCTGCTCTCGCATGAGCAGTGCCGGAACCGGAAGCAAAATCGGGGCGTTAGATATCTTTTAGCGAATTGCGATAATCCCGTGGGAGATTTCCAAAACCCTCCCGATTTCAATTGTCAACAATCGCGGAAACCCTATAACCTGTGATGCATTGGCATCAGGGACGGCGCATGTTCAGACTGACGGAGCTTTCCGAAATCGATCTGAATCAGTTGTTTAATCTCTCGCCCAATCCCTATGTCATACTCGACCGGGAATTGCGGCTTGTCGGGATGAATGACGCTTATCTGGCGGTGACGGGGCGCAGCCGCGAAGAGCTTGTCGGCCGCAATTTATTCGATGCGTTTCCGAGCGAACCGGATTCCGTTCCGGGCCGGCTGCTGCGCCAATCCTTTGCCAAGGTCCTATCGACCGGTGAGGTGGATCATCTGCCGCTCGTCCCCTATCCGATCCAGGGTCCCGATGGAGAGCTTGAGGATCGTTATTGGAGCGCCACCCATACGCCGATCAAGGACGAGGCCGGCAAGCTCACCTTCATCCTGCAGCACACCGTGGATGTGACCGAACTTCACCTGCTGCGCAGCCGGTCTGCGGGCGACGGCGGCCTGCAGTTCCATACCGACCTGATGCGCCGGGCCGATGCCGTCCAGGGGCAGAATGTCGCGCTTGGCGAGGAACGGGAATATCTGCGCATGCTGTTCGAGCAGGCGCCCGGCTTCATGGCGGTGCTGCGCGGCCCGGAGCATGTCTTCTCGATCGTCAACAGGTCCTACCGGGCGATCGTCGGCCGCGAGAACCTGATCGGCAAGACGGTGCGCGAGGCTCTGCCGGATATTGCCGGCCAGGGCTTTTACGAACTGCTCGACGAGGTTTACCGAACCGGCACGCCTTACAGCGCCTATGGTGCGCGCGTCATTCTCCAGCCCTCCGAAAGCGGACAGTCGGAGGAACGCTTTCTCGATTTTGTCTATCAGCCAATTCGCGATCGCGACGGTCTGATCAGCGGCATCTTCGTGCAGGGTCAGGATGTCACGGAGCTTCGCCGTGCGCAGGAGGCGGCCCGCGAGAACGAAGACCGTTTCCGCACGCTCGCCCAGTCACTGCCGACGCATGTGTGGACGGCGACGCCTGATGGCCGGATGCAATGGTGCAACGATCAGATCTTCACCTATAGCGGCCTGGAATCCTTCTATTTCGACAAGGATCGGCGCTCCGAGATGCTGCATCCGGACGATTCGCCCCGGATCGCTGCGGCCTGGGGCGAGGCCTTGCGCGCCGGAGGGCGTCTGGAGACGGAAATCCGCCTGCGCCGCCACGACGGCGTCTACCGCTGGTTCATCACCCGCGCGGTGCCGATCAAGAATGGCGAGGGCGAGATCACCCTCTGGGTCGCCACGAATACGGACATCGACGAGCAGAAGAAGACCGAATCGGAGCTTTCCAACCTCGCCGAAACTCTCGGCCACCGGGTCGAGGAAAGAACGATCGAGCTCGAGCGGACGCAGGAAGTGCTTCGCCAGAGCCAGAAGATGGAGGCGATCGGCAATCTCGCCGGCGGCATCGCCCACGACTTCAACAATCTCCTGCAGGTGATCACCGGCAATCTTCAGCTTCTCGGCCGGGAATTCGCGGGCAATGAGGTTGCCGAGAAGCGGTTGAACAGCGCGCTTGCGGGGGCTTCGCGCGGCGCCCGGCTCGCCTCGCAGCTTCTCGCCTTCGGCCGCCGCCAGCCGCTTTCGCCAAAGGTGATCAATCTGAGCCGCCTGATCCGCGAGATGGATCATCTGCTACGGCGCAGCCTCGGTGAAGCGATCGAGATCGACACGATCGTCGGCGGCGGGCTGTGGAACACGCTGGTCGATCCGAGCAATGTGGAGAATGCGCTCCTCAACCTCGCGATCAATGCGCGCGATGCGATGAACGGGCAGGGCAAGCTGACGATCGAACTCGGCAATGCTTATCTCGACGACGAATATGCGCGGCATATGTTCGACGTGGCGGCCGGGCAATATGTGATGCTCGCCGTCTCCGACACCGGCACGGGCATGACGGCCGACATTCTGGACAAGGTCTTCGATCCCTTCTTCACCACCAAGCCGGAAGGCAAGGGGACCGGGCTCGGGCTGTCGATGGTCTACGGTTTCGTCAAGCAGTCGGGCGGCCATATCAGGATCTACAGCGAGCCGGACAACGGCACGACCGTGCGGATCTATCTTCCGCGATCGATGGAGGACGAGGATCTCGTCGCCGACAATGCCGGGGGCGCCGCCTTCGGCGGTCACGAAACGATCCTTGTAGTCGAGGACGACGAAGCGGTGCGGGAAATCACCGTCAGCCTGCTTGCCGAACTCGGCTACCGGGTCCTGAGGGCCAAGGATGCCGACAGCGGGCTTGCTATCGTCGAGAGCGGGGTGCCGATCGACTGCCTGTTCACGGATGTGGTGATGCCGGGCCGGTTGAAGAGCCGCGATCTCGCCAAGAGGGCCAAGGAGCGGCTGCCGCATCTCGGCGTGCTGTTCACGTCGGGTTATACCGAGAACTCGATCGTTCATGGAGGACGGCTCGATCCGGGCGTCAATCTCTTGAGCAAGCCCTATACGCGGGAGGCTCTCGCCCGGAAGATCCGCCAGGTAATCGATCAGAATCGGCAGGCTGCGCCGCCGCGCTTGCCGGAAAACCCAGGGGAGATGTCTTTGGCCAAACCTGCTGTCGAGCAAACGCCGGCGTCGGATCTGCCGATCGCCGTTCTGCTGGTGGAGGACGAAGCGCTGATCCGCATTTCAACGGCGGATTTCCTGCAGGATTCCGGCATGACCGTGATCGAGGCCGGATCTGCCGTCGAGGCGCTCGCTGCAGTCGACGGCGATCCGATCGACGTCCTCGTCACCGATGTCCACCTGCCGGAAATGAGCGGGTTGCAGCTCGCATTGAAATTGCGTGAAACGCTGCCGGATCTGCCGGTGATCTTCGCGACCGGCGATCGCAATGTGCCCGGATCGGAAACGCTCGACCAGACGGCGCTGATCACCAAGCCCTACGACTATGAGCTGCTGACAACCCGTATCCGGGCCATGGTGACGCCGCGCAGGGGCGGCTGAGGGTGCTCGCCGTGACCGAGTTTCAGATACGCCCTCCAGCCTCCACGATGACCTTCGTCAGGCTGCCGTTCGCCGGGAAGAGCGGGATGAGGCAGGCCTGCAGGGCGTGGTAGATGTCGCCCTTGCCGGGGAAGAGGGTGTGGGCGGGACGCATGTCCTCGGTCAGTTCCTCGTGCCAGCCGCCATGTCTGTGGTCGATGAAGCGGTTGGCGATCGTGCCCCAGATCAGCCGGTAGCTGTCCTCGTGGAAATTATCGGCCGGCAGATGCTCGTTGAGGAAATGCGCGGCACCGGCTGCCTCGCACATCGGCCACCAGAGCTTGTTGGTCTTGGCGGGTTGGTCCTGCCAGTCGAGCGTATAGAAGAAGCCGCCTTTCTGCTTGTCCCAGCCCAGTGACATGGACTGGACGAACAGCGATTTGGCCGCATCAGGCATCCAGGCGTGTTTTTTATCGCCGAGCGTCCAGAGCTGCAGCAGCAGGCGCGACCATTCCAACCAATGGCCGGGCGTGGTGCCGGCCGGGCGGAACATCTCGTCGGGATGATAATAGCCCTTGTCGATCGTCCAATCCGGGTCGAAATGCTCGGCGACCCGGAAACCGACGCTGCCGGCGCAGCGGCGGATGACGAGGTCGGCAATACTTTCCGCCTTGTCGAGATAGGCCGTTTCGCCGGTTGCCTCGAAAGCGGCCATCAGCGCTTCGGTGAGGTGCATGTTGGAGTTCTGGCCGCGATAGCTGCCGCCATCGATCGGCGACCAATCACGATTGAACTCCTCCGCGATCGCACCGTGGCGGGTTTCCCAGAACTTCGTTTCCAGGACCTCCGTGATGTCGGCCAGCATCTGGTCGGCGAGCGGATGGCCGGCGACTTTTGCCGAGGCGGCGGCGAGCAGTACGAAGGCATGGCCGTAGCCCTGCTTGGCGGAATCGGCTGCGCCATCATCATTGACCTGCCAGAAATAGCCGCCATATTCGGTATCGCGATGACGGTCCCAGAGGGTGCGCATGCCGTGGTCGATGATGTCACCCGAGCCCGGCCGGCCGAGCAAGTAGGCGATCGAGAAGCAATGGACCATGCGCGCCGAGGCATGGATGCCGCGGGCCGGATTGGCGCCGCCGATCGGCGAACCCAGGTCGTCGAGATCGAAGAAGCCGCCGTTGGGGTTCATCGCCCGGATTTGAAAGAAATCGAAAAGCCCGTCCGCCTGATCCAGGAGCCAGCGCCGATGGTAGGGGAGGCTCGCCCAGTTGGCTTCTCTCTGACCGGTGTCACTCATGAAAACCTCGGAATCGCTGTGGCGGGGGCAGTGGTTCAGAACGCCTATAGCGCCCGGCCGGTTGCATGTCATCGACTATTCTGCGGCCGTATTCGTCCGCTCATATCAAGCGGGCCATCGGTTATATATTGACATAAAGATATCTTTATGCGGTTATTGAGCGAAATCGATACGATAAAGGGATGTGCCATGTTCGACGAACTCTTTGGTCCCGAGGCCGCCGCGCGCGACGGCGCGGAGATTCTGGCGGCACTCAAGGCGGCTGCGCGCGAGCGCATCCTCATCATCGATGGCGCGATGGGCACCGAAATCCAGGGGCTTGGTTTCGACGAGGGGCATTTCCGCGGCGAGCGGTTCGCCGGCTGCGCCTGCCATCAGCAGGGCAATAACGACCTTCTGATTCTGTCGCAGCCGCAGGCGGTCGAGGACATCCATTACCGTTATGCCAAGGCCGGTGCCGACATCATCGAGACCAATACGTTCTCCTCGACCCGCATCGCCCAGGCCGACTACCAGATGGAGAACGCGGTCTACGACCTGAACCGCGACGGGGCACGGCTGG
>NZ_AKKC02000012.1 GCF_000282095.2 Rhizobium sp. CF080
CCGCCAGTGGGCGGCATCGGCTTCCTCGCCGAGTGCCGGCGGGTGGTGGACGACGATCAGCTTCGGCAGGTCGGGATGGCTGTCGAGCGTCGAGGCGAGCCAGTCGAACTGTTCGGGATCGATCGTGCCGCCGATCAGGCCCGGCGTCGTCGAGTCGATGGTGATGATGTGGATGCCGTCGATGATCGTGTCGTGGTCGTAGGGTGCATCCGGATCGTGCGCCTCGATGCCCATGCCCTCGTAGAAACCGGGGCGGGTGTCGTGATTGCCGAGTGCGTAGATGACCGGCACGTCGATCCTGGCGTCGATGATCTCCTTCAGCCGGCGGAAACTTTCTGCATCGCCGCGATTGGTGAGGTCGCCGCTGGCGATGACGAATTGCGGCTTCGGCGTGACGGTCGCGACGAGATCGAGCACCTGGTGCAGCGTCTCGGTCGTGTCGCTGTGCAGATGGCTGTCGTCGGCGGTGCCGATGTGCAGGTCGGTCAGATGGATGAATGTGGTTTCGCGTCGCACCGGATGCCTCCATAGATGACGGTTTCGTCAGGAGGACCGTTAGAAGGGGTTTGTTTCGGGGTGGTGACGGTTTTCGAATGCCGTTCGAAATCGGTTCAGCGACGGAACATCGGCGCGATCACCTCGACCATGCGGGCGATGACGATGTCCGGATCGTCGAGGTCGATGCCGTAATTGGTCAGCACTTCCGTACGTGACCGCGAGCGGGTGACCTGGGAGCGGATGCCGAGTGCGCAATTGAGCCGCCAGCCGATATCGATCTCGTCGAGCCAGGGCGCTATCCGCTTCAGATGCGGGACGAAAGCCCGATGATGTTCGACGTTATCGATGATGCGGCGGTAATGAGGCGCGCGTTCCCGATGGGTTTTTGCCATCGAGGTGAAATGCGACAGGACTGGATAGCTGGAGGTCGGGTCGAGGCTCCAGCGGATCGACGGGCCAACCAGGGCTGCGATGACTTCATCGAGATCGGGCGGATCGGGCGCCCGGCGGTCGACGGCCTTGCGCAGCAGGCTCAGCCGCTCGGCGTTAAGGCGCCGGTAGACGCGCTCCGCGACCGCTGCGACCAGTTCTTCCTGGGAGCCGAAATGGTAGCTGATGGCCGACGGCGTGGCATGCGCCTCGATGGCGATCCGCCGCGCGGTCAGATCCTCCAGAGCATCTGCTTCGCAAAGCAGATGCTCGCAGGCATCCATGAGCCTCATGGCTGTGAGATTGGTTCGGCCGTGCATGAACTCACCCTCGATGAGGCAGCCTAGACCGCTTCTGTGTAGGGTGGATGACAGTGCGGGAAAACGCCTAGGCCAAATCCGGGCGAGCCGTTTCCGTGTCGAGCGGGCGGGCGAAAGGCGCGGGCCAGGTGTCCCTTTTGTCGTCGCTGTCCTGGCCATCGCGAAACTCGTCCATGCGATGCTTGATGGCCAGCGCATAGATCGTATCGAGGATGTTCCGGTCACGCAGGTGGGGATCGGTGAGGCCAAGCAGCGCTGCCCGGACGATCTTCTTGCTCGACGTCTTCGGGCAGCGTTTGTTGACGAATTTGAACAAGGCGTCGTCCGTGAGGCCATCCATCGCGCCGTCGACCAGAGCCTCGTAAACCTTTCGCTTTTCTCCCACTACACTGCCCCGCACTCAATCAAGATGATTATGTCACATAACTGTCATCATCCATTTTGAAGGAAATATGGCAAGAGGCCTGGAACAAAACTTGTGAGGGATAGCGTTCACCGGACACGCTTGATGAATTGAAACGGCGTTGCGGCATCTCTAGTTTCGCCGCAGCAACGGGTTCGGGAGGAAAATAGTGAAGATAGGTGCAGGAATTCTCGGGGCGGCGCTCTTCTCTGGGATGGTGCCGCTGGAGGCGTCGGCGCAGAGCCAGTGGCAGCCGGTCGAGCAGATCCAGACCTATTCTATCACGGGTGATTCCGGCGTCGATCTCTACGCTTCCATCGGCGAGCGTGGCCCGAAGATCGGCAAGGAGGTGCGTGCCATCGCCCATACCAATTTCAAGCTGACCTGGACCCGTGACTACCGGCCGCAGCCGGACGGCGCCTGTACGCTGGTTTCGGCGCGGCCGAAGCTGATCATCACCTATACGCTGCCCAAGCCCGCATCGCCGCTTTCCCCCGAGCTCAAGAGAAAATGGGATGTCTTCTTTACCGGCGTCCACAAGCACGAATTGGTCCACGGCGTCATCATCACCGACATGGTGAAGGAGATCGAGCGGGTGAGCGTGGGGCTCAGCGTCGCCGACGATCCGAAATGCGCAAAGATCAGGACCGAACTGACCGCCAAGCTCGGCGAGATTTCGAAGGCGCAGCAGAAACGCAGCAGCGACTACGATCGGATGGAGATGGGCGAGGGCGGCAATGTCCACCAGCTCATCCTGCAATTCGTGAATGGCGCCGGCAGATAGCCGCCGCACAGATTGATTCATCCGTTGGCTGGAAGCTATTGCTTTTCCTGATGAACTCTACGGCTGCACTATCTCTTGCGCATCACGTTGACGACGAGCACGCCGACGATCGCCATGACGCCGCCGATCGCGCCGATCAGGGTCGGCACTTCGCCGAGCCAGAGGAAGCCGATCAAGGTCGCGGTCGGGGGTACGCCGTAGAGGAAATTGGCGGCCCGGGCGGCAGACAGCCGTTTCAAGGCGATCGCCCAGGTGACGTAACCGATCGCGGTCGGGAAGAGCACCAGATAGGCGATGCCCCAGTTGACGTTCGCCGGAGCGGCGGCAAGCGCCTGGAGGGTGGACGGGACCGCCGGCAGCAGCGGAATGGAGCCGATCAGCATCAGCCAGGCGGTGACGGCCAGGGCGGGCATGCGGCCGAGGATCGGCTTCTGCAGCACGCTTGCGATCGCCGAGCACAGAGCGGCGCCGAGGATGAGGATCGCGTTCGGATCGAGATCGAAGCCATCCTCGCCGGAGGCAGCGATCAGCGCCACGCCGGCAAAGGAGATCGCCGTTCCGACCCAGCCCCAGCGGCCGAACCGCTCACTGAGCGCGAACGTGGCGATGAGGGCGGTGAAGACCGGCATTGTGTTGATGATGAAGCTCGCCGGCCCCGCCGCCACCGTTCGCTCACCCATGTTGAGGAGAACGGCGTAGGCTGCGATGAAGAGCACGGCCGCGACGACGAGGCGAAGGACATCGCCCCTGGCCGGAAGGGCTGGCCGGGCAGCGGCAAGATAGAAGACCGCGATCAAGGCGGCCGGAACATAACGTGCCGTGGCGAGCTCGATCGGCGTCAGCGGCCCGAGCGCGATGCGGATCACGGCGAAGGACGAGGCCCAGAAAACGATGGTCACGAGGATCGCCAGGAAGGCGATCACGTCAAATCCGTGTCTCTCGACTGTTCCAGAATTCATGGTGACCGTGCTCATCTCTTTCTCCCTCGAAGCGTGGAAGCCAGGATTTAGCTCCACGCATCCGTGCTTGAAAAGCACCGCGATCGATGATCATATGTGCCTATGGTTCACAGCTCGCAGACCTTGCCGCCACTCGACACGCTAGAAACCTTTGCCCGCGCCGCCCGTCTCGGATCGTTTTCCGCTGCGGCGGAAGAGGGCGGCGTCACCCATGGTGCCGTCTCCCGGCAGATATCCAGGCTGGAGCGCTGGATGGGGGTGCGGCTCTTCGCCCGCGAGGCCCGCGGCGTGACGCTGACGCCGGAAGGCATGCGGTTTTTCTCCCGCGCCGAGGAGGCCCTGGCACTGCTCGGCGATACGGACGAGCGGTGGGTGCCACGCCGCAACAAGACGGTCGTCCGGCTTTCGGTGACGCCATCGGTCGCCTCGCTCTGGCTGTTTTCGCGGCTGTCGAAGCTCGAGGCCGCCGACATCCATCTGGAACTGATCCTCGAACATCGGCTGGCGGATTTCAGCGAGGGCATCGATCTGGCGATCCGCTGCGGCAAGGGGCCTTGGGCTGGCGTTCGCAGCCTGCCGCTCTGGCAGGAGAAACTGGTGCCGATTGCTGCGCCTGCCATCGCCGAACGCCTGGCTGGGCGGTCGGATGCTAAATCTCTGCTGGAGCTCCCTATTCTGCACGATTCCAATGTCGAGGCCTGGCGGCGCTGGCTGGCTGTCGAGGGTGTCGACTATGTGCCGCGCGGGCAGGACCGGCGGTTCGAGGACTATAACCTGGTGATCGATGCCTGCGCGCACGGGCTCGGTATCGCGCTCGCCCGGCCGCCGCTTGCGGACGCGGCGCTTGCCTCCGGTCGGGTCATTGCCGTATCGGAGAGGACGATCGAGCATCACGTCGCCTTCCACCTGATCCGCCCGAACGATGCGATGAAGGCGTCAGGCGCCGAGTTCGCGCGGCGTTTCCTGCAGGAGGCGGGGCTCGACGAAACGGCAATCGCCGCCTTCATCGCGCCGGGACGGGGGAAGGGATAAAACTAGGAGCCTACCGCACCCCGCTGAATACCGCCGATATCGGTAACCAGCGCAACGCTGCGGGAGGACTCACACACCGCCATTGTCCCTGGCGAAGCGGGCGATATCCGCATGGGTCCCGAACCAGACGCCTTCGTGGTCCTGGATATGCCTGATCAGCTCTTCCAGCACAAAGATGCGCGAGCGGTAACCCGAGACATGCGGATGCATGGTGAGCAGGAACAGCCCGCCTTCGATATAGGCGCGATCGAATTCCCGCTTGAAGATATCGAGCACGGAAGTTGGCGGCGTATAGGGGCGGAGCGCGGTGAACCGGTTCATGTTGAAATAGACCGCATCGTCGCGGATCCATTCGACCGGCAGTTCGACCATGCCGGTCGGTTCGCCGTCCTCGACCAGTTCATAGGGGTCGTCGTCGGCCATCAGCGAGGAATCGTAGATCAACCCGAGTTCGCGCTCGATCTTCAGCGTTTCGTAAGAAAAGTCCCAGGAGGGCGTGCGCATGCCGACGGGGCGGATGCCGGTGATCTTTTCGAGCGTGTCGGCGGCGCGGAAATGCAGCTCGCGTTCCTTGTCGGCCGGAACCTTGGTGTTCACCTCGTGAATCCAGCCGTGCAGGCCGATCTCGTGGCCTTCGGCGATGACCCGCCGCTGTTCGTCGGGATAGAGAAGGGCTGCGACTGCTGGCACGAAGAAGGTTGCCGGAACGTCGGCGTTCTTCAGCGTCTCGAGGATGCGGGGCACGCCCATGCGGTTGCCGTATTGCCCCTGAGACATGCGGCCGATCGATTCGCCGCCGTCGCGAAGCTCGTTGGTCTCATGGTCGCTGTCGAACGAAAGAGCGACCGCGCAGCGCGCGCCGTCCTTCCAGGCCTTCGGCTTCAGCGAGCGGCCGGCGCGCACCTTGTTGACCTTGCCGCGCCAGGTGGCCTCGTCCCATTCCCAGGGTTCCATGTTCCGTTCTCCCTTCTGTTATTCCGCTGCCTCAGGCAGGACCGGCACGGCCGCGAGCAGCCGCCTGGTGTAATCGTGCTGGGGATCGGCGTAGATCGTCGATGCCACGCCTTCCTCGACGATTTTGCCGCGATACATGATGGCGACTCGGTCACAGAGATGCCGGACGACGGACAGGTCGTGGCTGATGAAGACCAGCGAAAGATCGAGCTCGGCGCGCAGCCGGATCAACAGGTTGATAATCTGCGCCTGGATCGACACGTCGAGCGAGGCGACCGGCTCGTCGCAGACGACCACATCCGGCTGCATGGCGAGCGCGCGGGCGATTGCGATGCGCTGCCGCTGGCCACCGGAGAACTGGTGCGGGAAACGGTTGGCGAAGGCCGGGTCAAGCCCGACCGCCGCCAGCCATTCCTTGACATAGGCAGGTGCTTCGGCGCGGGTGACGAGCTTGTGGGCGAGCGGACCCTCGGCAATGATGTCGCCGATGCGCATGCGGCCGTTGAGCGAGGCGAACGGATCCTGGAAGATCGTCTGGATGCGCGTGGTGATTTTTCGCGCATTGCGGCCGTTGCTCATCACCGGTTTGCCGTTGAGGCGGATCGTGCCTGCGGTGGGAACCGCGATGCCAGCCGCCATGCGGCCGAGCGTCGATTTCCCGGAGCCGGATTCGCCGACAAGGCCGAGTACCTCGCCGCGCTTCAGCGTGATCGAGACGCCGTCGACCGCCTGCACCACCGGCAGCGGCTGGGAAATGCCGGACTTGATTGCCAGGTTCCTGAACAGGCCAGCCGGTTTTTCGAAGCGCTTCATCGCATTGTCGATGACCAGATAGGGGCTCCCGAGCGGCGGCAGGTTCAATGTCGCCGACTTGCGCGGCGGCGGGGCCGCGTCGGCAATGCCGATGCCGCGCAGCAGGAGTTCACCGGGCTTGGCGCGCGAGGGCAGTGCGTCGAGCAGCGCCTTGGTATAGTCGTGCTGCGGTCGGGTCAGCACGCCGAGCGCCGGGCCGATCTCGACGATCTTGCCGGACCGCATCACCGCGACGCGGTCGGCGAGGGACGATACGACTGCGAGGTCATGGCTGATCCAGATCAGCGCAGTGCCGAGTTCGGCCACCAGTTCCTTCATCTCGGTAAGGATTTCCGCCTGGATTGACACGTCTAGCGCCGTTGTCGGCTCGTCGCAGATGATCAGTTTCGGCCGATGAAGAAGTGCGATGGCGATCGCCACGCGCTGGCGCATGCCCCCGGAAAACTGATGCGGAAAGAAATCCACCTTGCGTTCCGGCTCGCTGATGCGGACCTGGGCCAGCGCCTTGATCGCTCTTTCGCGGGCGTCGGCCGCGCTGATGTTTTCATGCGCTTCGAGGGCCAGCTTGATCTGGGTGCCGATGCTAAGCACCGGGTTCAGTGTCATCATCGGGTCCTGGAAGACCATGGAAATGGTCTTGCCGCGGATGGCGCGCAATTCGTGAGGCGACAGGCCGATCAGCTCGCGGCCTTCAAGCTTGATCGATCCCTCGACGATGCGGCCGGGTTCATCGATCAGGCCGATGATCGAGAAGCCGGTGATCGACTTGCCGGAACCGGATTCGCCGACGAGGCCGAGCACTTCGCCCGGTGCCAGTGAAAACGAGACGCCGTCGACCGCCTTTATTTCGCCTCGGCCGCTCGGAAACCAGGTCTTGAGGTTGGTGACTTCGAGAAGCGGAGCGCTGGTCGTTTCGGTCATCGGCGGAGCCTCGGATTGAGCTGGTCGCGGATCTGGTCGCCGACGAGATTGAGCGAGACGATGAACAGGATCAACGCGATTCCCGGATAGATCGAGATCCAGTAGCGACCGGAGAGCAGGTATTGAAAACCGTTGGCGATCAGCATGCCGAGCGACGGCTCGGTCGGCGGCAGGCCGACGCCGAGGAAGGAGAGGGTGGCTTCGAGCGAGATGGCGCTCGCTACCTGCACGGTCGCGACGACGATCAGCGGCGGCAGGGAATTCGGCAGGATGTGTTTCAACACGACGCGCCAGGGCGACAGCGGTATGGAAAGCGCCGCCTCGACGTAATCCTTCTGCCGCTCGGCCGATGCCGCGCCATGCGCGGTTCGGGCGAAATAGGCGTATTGGGCGAAGATCAGCGCCATGATCAGCTGGTAGCGGCCCTGCCCGAGAAGGGCAGCGATCACGAAGGCGAGCAGGATCGCCGGGAAGGAAAGCTGCAGGTCGACGATGCGCATGGCGAGGCTTTCGAAACGGCCGCCGATATAGGCCGCCGAGCAGCCGACCACCGCGCCGATGACGAAGGCGATGCCGCCGGCAATCACGCCCATCTGCAGCGAGATGCGCAGGCCATAGATGATCGCCGACAGCAGGTCGCGGCCTTGCGAGTCCGTGCCGAGCCAATGGGTGTAGCCGCCGGTGCCGACATAACCCGGCGCGCGCCGCGCATCGCGCAGCACCAGGCTGGTCAGGTCATAGGGGTCCTGTGGGGTGACCAGCGGCGCGATGATCGCGGTCAGGACGATCAGGAAAACGACGATCGCCGCACCGGTTGCGACCTTGTTGCGGAAGAATTCCTCTAGGAAACGGCCAAGCAGAGTATCGCGCATCAGGCACGTCCCTTTCGCAGGCGCGGATCGAGCAGCGCATAGGTGAGATCGACGATCAGGTTGATGACGATGAACAGGAAGGCGACGAGCATCAGGTAGGCGACCATGACCGGCCGGTCGAGCGAGGTGATGCTGTCGATGATCAGCTTGCCGAGACCGGGCCAAGAAAAGATGGTTTCGGTGACGACCGCAAAGGCGAGCGTCGAGCCCAGTTCCAGGCCGAAGACGGTGACGAGCGGAATGGAGATCAACCGCAGCACATGCCGGCTCAGCACCGTGAATTCCGACAGGCCGGCGGCGCGGGCGAATTTCACCGTGTCGCTCAGCATCAGTTCGCGGGTGCCGGCGCGGGCGAGCCGGATCATCAGCGAGAATTTGAAGAGTGCGAGGTTCAGCGCCGGCAGCACGAGATGTGCGAACCCGTCGCCGGTGAGGAAACTGAAATCGACGCCGAACACGTTCACCGTCTCGCCGCGCCCGCCGGCCGGCATGCAGCCGCACTGCACGGCAAATACCATGATCAGCATCAGGCCGAACCAGAAGGTCGGCACCGAAAACCCGAGGATCGAAATCGCCATGATCGCGCGGGAAACCAGGCTGTGCGGCCGGTAGCCGGCATACATGCCGATCGGGATGCCGACGAGGCTGGCAAATAGAACGGCCGCCAGCGTCAGCTCCAGCGTCGCCGGTAGGCGGGTGAGGATCAGCTGGCTGACCGGGATGCTATAGACGAGGGAGCGGCCGAAATCGCCTTCGATGATCCGGCCGAGGAAGGCAAAATATTGCCGCCAGAGCGGCTGGTCGAGCCCGTATTGGGCAATCACCGCGGCACGGATATCCTGCGTCGCATCCGGAGAGATCAGCACGTCGATGGGATTGCCGACGGCATAGACGCCGCAGAAGACAAGCGCCGACATCGCCATGACCACGATCGCCGCCTGCCACAGGCGTTGCAAGATGAAGCCTAACATATGTTCCCCGTCTTATCCCTAGACCCGTCTTCCGCGGGTTTCGTGGTGCCAGATGCCCCGAAGGACGCCCGGCCGTCAGTGCCAGTCGTTTTCGAGAAGATCGCGGGTTTCCGCGACAGCCACGTCCCAGATCGCCAGCATGTCCTCGTCCGGGCGCTGGTAGAGGCCCTGATAGTTGCCGTCGCCCAGCAGTGCGCGCTTGCGGGCCGCATCGACGCGGGCGAGGCCGGCGAAATCCACCTTCGGCTTCTGGGTTGTCGGCTGGCGCTGGTCGCTGGTGCGCGTCCAGGGGAAGTTTTCCATCCAGGAGGCGTGCGAGGCGGCTGGATCGGTGTCCTGTACCTTTGCCCAGGTTTTGGGCGCCCGCCACCAGTCGTGGAATTTCACCGAGGCGTCCGGATGGGCATTCAGCCATTCCGAGATGACCGCGGTTGCCGGCGTGTTGCCGCCATGGCCGTTGACGATCAGGATGCGGCGGAAGCCGGAACGGTGGATGCTGTCCATCAGGTCGCGGATGACCCCGATATAGGTCGCGAGCGTCAGCGTCAGCGTGCCGGGAAAGGTCGCAAACGACGAAGCAAGGCCGTAGGGCACGACGGGGAAAACCGGAATGCCAAGCGGCTCCGCCGCATCCAGCGAGACCTTCTCGGCAAGGATCATGTCGGTCGCGAGGCTGAGATAGGCGTGCTGCTCGACGCTGCCGATCGGAAGCACGCAGCGGTCGTCTTCCGCCACCCGTTCCTCAACCTGCATCCAGTTCATATCCGCGATCTTCATGAAATCTCCATGGGATGCGCGTCTCGCGCAAAAAGTAATCAGAATCTCGCACAAAAGCACAAAAAATGTGCCTTGACAGGCGCTGCGCCAATCAAGTGCAAGGTTCCATACGGAACTAAAAAAAGAGATTGACAGCCAAATAAGCTACCGTCAAGTTCCATACGGAACAAAATCCGGTGCGGGATTTCTGCGGGAGCTGACGGCGTTGCAATTGGAAATCTCATCCTTCGATGCGCTCCTCAGGCAGGGCGGCAAGGCTGCCGCCGGCAGTCACGGCGTCGATGATCTGGTCTCCGTCAAGCTGTGGCAGAACCCCTGCTGGCTTTCCTTCCGCATCAACTTCCTGGCGTTGCAGTTCAACGAGCCGATCTATCGCTGGATCGAAAAGGAGCACGGGCTCGCCCGGCCGGAATTCGTGGTTCTCTATTCGCTCGGCCTGTCCGACGGGCTGACGGCGAGCACGATCAGCAGTTCTTCAGGCTTTCCCAAGAACACGATGAGCCGGGCGATCCAGAAGCTGATCGACAAGAACATCATCCGCCGCGAGATCGACGCGGCGGATCTTCGAAGCTTCGTCCTTTATATCACGGACGAAGGAAAGCGCATCGTCGACCAGACCATGCAGCCGATGGTGGAGCGCGAAAAGGTCATGCTGTCGGGACTGACCGCTGCCGAAAAGCTGATGCTCTCCGAATTGCTGGCGAAAGTCGTCGTGGACTCACCCAACTGGCCCCCAATGATAAATATAGAGGAGAACGAAGAATGACTATTCTCAAGACATTCCGCACAGCGGCTCTCGCCGCCGTACTGCTCGGCAGCGTTTCGGGCGCTGCACTTGCCGCCGACCTGACGATCGGCGTGCGCGCCGGCCCGTTATCGGTCGATCCGCATTTCACAGCCGCCGGCACCCATGCCGAAGCGGTCAAGCATATCTACGACTCGCTGGTGAAATCCGGCAACAACCTCGAACTCGAGCCGGGCCTTGCGACGAGCTGGAAGGCCATCGACAACACGACCTGGGAGTTCAAGCTCCGCCCGGGCGTCAAATTCCATGACGGCTCCGACTTCACCGCCGAGGACGTGAAGTTCTCGATCGAGCGCATCCCGGCAGTGACCGGCCCGAACCCGACCACGATCTATGTCCGTCGCGTGCGGGGCATCGAGATCGTCGACCCGCTGACGATCCGGATCAAGACCGATGGCGCGGCGCCGAACCTGCCGAACGATTTCATTCGTCTCTTCGTCGTGTCGCACACGGCGGCCAAGGATTTTTCCGCGAATGCCGACAAGGCGTCGGAAGGTTTCAATTCCGGCAAGGCGGCAATCGGCACCGGCCCCTACAAGTTCGTCTCCTGGACGCCGAAGGAACAGCTCGTGCTGCAGAAGTTCGACGGCTACTGGGGCGAGAAGGAACCCTGGGACAAGGTCACCCGCAAGGAAATCCCGAACGATGCGGCCCGCGTCGCACAGTTGAAAGCCGGCCAGGTCGACCTGATCTCCCGCATTCCGGCCTCCGACGTGCCCACGCTCGAAAAGGATACCAAGCTCACCGTTGTGCGCCAGGACAGCGTTTACCTCTTCAACATCGCCTTCGATTTCCGCGATAAGCCGCCGCAGGTCAGCGCCAAGGATGGTTCGCCGCTGCCGAAGAACCCCTTCCAGGATCCCAAGGTGCGGGAAGCCTTCGATCTGGCGATCGACCGCGAAACGCTGACCGAGATTTCCATGGAGGGCATGGGCGCGGTCCAGTCGCAACTCGTGACGCCGAACATCTTCGGCTGGAACCCGGCCGTCAAGCCGACCAAGGCCGATCCGGCCAAGGCCAAGAAGCTGCTTGCCGAAGCGGGTTATCCGAACGGCTTCAAGGTGACCTTCTCCTTCACCAACGACCGCCTGCCGGGCGACAAGGATGTGGGCACGACGATCGCCCAGATGCTGACCGCGGTCGGCATCCAGGTGGAAGCGAACTCCCAGCCGGGCGCCGTCTTCTTCCCGGCCAACACGCGCGGCGACTACTCGATGACCATGTCGGGCTGGGGCACGCTGACGGGTGAATCGAACTACACGCTGTCTTCGCTTGCCCACAGCAACGACCCGGCGACCAAGCTCGGCGCCTTCAACCTTCGCGGCTATGTCAACAAGACCATGGACAAGCTGATCGAGGACGCTGCCGTCGAGATGGATACCAAGAAGCGCGAAAAGTTCCTGATGGACGCCAATGCCCTGGTCGCGACCGACCGGCCGCTGCTGGCGATCGCCTCGACGGTCTCGGCCTGGGGCATGAAGAAGGGCATTACCATCGTTCCCCGTTCCGACGAGGACACGCTGGCGATGAACATCCGACCTGCAAAGTAAGGCTTGCTGACGGGTGAGCTATCGGCCGGGCACCTTGCCCGGCCTTTTTTCTGAAATGATCTCAAAATCAGACAGGGAGAACAACCGATGGGAAAGATTGCGCTGGCGATCCATGGCGGCTGTGGCGTCATGGCAAAGCTCGACCTGACCGACGAAGAGTGGGCGGCCGCTCGTGTCGATCTCGGCCGCGCGCTGAAAGCCGGCTGGGACGTGCTGACGGCAGGCGGTGCGGCGCTCGACGCGGTGCAGGCCGCCGTGGTTGTCATGGAGGACTCTGCGCATTTCAACGCCGGTTACGGCGCGGCGCTCAATACCAACGGCAAGCATGAACTCGACGCGTCGATCATGGACGGCCGGACGCTCGAAGGCGGCGCCGTGACGCTGGTGCGGCGTATCCGCAATCCGATCAAGGCGGCCCGCAAGATCATGGAAAAAGGCGATGCGATCCTGCTCGGCGGCGACGCGGCCGACGATTTTGCCCGCGAGGCCGGGCTCGATATGGTCGAGCCGGACTATTTCACCACCGAGCGGCGTATCAAGGCGCTGGCCGCGATGAAGGCGCATGCGGCGGCCGGCACGGCTGCGAAAGCGAGCGAGGCGGAAAAACACGGCACGGTTGGTGCAGTGGCGCTCGACGGTGCCGGGCATCTGGCGGCTGCGACCTCGACAGGCGGCTATAACAATAAGCCGGAAGGCCGCATCGGTGACACCCCGATTATCGGCGCTGGAACCTACGCCCGCGATGGCGCCTGCGCCGTTTCGGGCACCGGCAAGGGCGAATATTTCATGCGTTATGCGGTCGGCCATGAAGTGGCAGCCCGCGTTTCCTATCTCGGCGAGAGCCTCGAAAAGGCAGCCGCCAAGGTCATCCAGGAGGACCTGAAGCAGCACAATATCGGGGCGGGCCTCGTGGCGGTCGGCGCCGACGGTTCGATTACCGCGCCTTACAACACGGACGGCATGTTCCGTGGCTGGGTGACGCCGGAGGGCGAGTTCTACGTCGCCACCCATGGCGAGGTTTTCCCGATCAAGCCCTGAGCCGGCAGAGCTTCGACACGAAAAGCCCGGCGGGATGACCGCCGGGCTTTCGCACCCTGTGGAGCTGCTTTTGTTATTCGGCGGCTTGCTGCGGCTTCAATACGCCGCGGCGGATCTGGTCTTCCTCGATGGATTCGAACAGGGCGCGGAAATTGCCCTCGCCAAAGCCTTCGTCGCCCTTGCGCTGGATGAATTCGAAGAAGATCGGGCCGATCACCGTCTTCGAGAAGATCTGCAGCAGGATCTTGGTCATGCCGCCATCGATCACACCTTCGCCGTCGATCAGGATGCCGTGTTTCTTCATCCGCTCGATCGGCTCGTCATGGCCGTGCACGCGGGTGCCGGACATTTCGTAGTAGGTATCGGGCGGGCCGGGCATGAATTTCAGCCCATTGTCGGCGAGCTTGTCGGTCGCTTCGTAAATGCCGTCTGTGCCGACCGCGATGTGCTGGATGCCTTCGCCCTTGTACTTCTTCAGGAATTCCTCGATCTGGCTGGTCTCGTCCTTGGACTCGTTCAGCGGGATGCGGATCTTGCCGCAGGGGGAGGTGATCGCGCGGCTCACCAGGCCGGTGATGCGGCCGTCGATGTTGAAGAAGTGAATCTGCTTGAAATTGAAGAGTTCGCGGTAGAAGTCCCACCACTTGTCCATGTTACCGCGATAGACGTTGTGGGTCAGGTGGTCGAGATAATAGAAACCGACGCCTTCGGGTCTGGGGTTGCGCTCGCCCAGCCATTCGAATTCGGCCTCATAGGCAGAACCCTTCTCGCCATAGGTCTCGACGAAATAGAGAAGCGAACCGCCGATGCCGACGATGGCCGGCACGTCGAGCGTCTTGTCCTTGCCTTCATAGGGCGTCGCGCCCTTGGCGACTGCGTGATCGAAAGCGTGTTTCGCATCGACGACGCGCCAGGCCATGGCTGGCGCGCAGGGGCCGTGTTCGTCGACGAAGCGCATCGCATGGCTGCCCGGCTCGGCATTGAGGATGTAGTTGATGTCGCCCTGGCGCCAGACGGTGACGTTCTTCGTCCTGTGCTTCGCCACCGGCTTGTAGCCCATGCGGGTGAACAGCTCTTCCAGCTTCTGCGGTTCCGGATGCGCGAATTCGACGAATTCGAAACCGTCTGTCCCTGCCGGATTGTCGGCGGTGATCTGCGAAACCGGTGCATCGTGCGGGAAAGGACCCATGGCAAATTCCTCCTGTCATTCGCCGATCATGATGATGCAGGAGAGGCGCATTGTGCTTGCAATCTTGGCGGTGTTCTGCTCGATTTGTGCATGAAGTGTGCGGATTGCAGGAGTTGCATGCACGATGGACGCGCTGGACGGATATGACCTGAAGATCTTGAGCCACCTGCAGACCGACGGGCGGCTGACCAACAACGAACTGTCGGAACTGATCGCGCTGTCGCCGTCGCAATGCTCACGCCGCCGGGCGCGGCTTGAAGGCGAGGGGTTCATCCAGACCTACCGGGCGCATCTGAGCCGCCAGAAACTCGGCCTCGACCTGCTGGTGGTGATTGCCGTGACGCTCGCAACCCATAACCGCGACAATGCCAAGCGGTTCCAGCGCCTGGTGGAGGACTTGCCTGAAGTGCTGGAATGTTTCTCACTGACCGGTGAGATGGACTATCACCTCAAGGTGGTGACGCGGGATCTGGCGGGCCTCTCCCACTTCGTCAACGATGTACTCCTGCCGCACGAGAGCGTGCAGCATGTCAAAACATCGATCGTTCTCAGCGTGTTGAAGGATTTTGGTGGGATTCCGATTCAAAAGCCCGTCAGGAGCTGAGATCGTCCGGCTCCGGCACAACACCATGGCCTCATGTTCGAGACGCGCTTCCCGCAGCAGCTCACCAAATTCGCGGCCCGACTGGAGACCTTGCAGGACAATTACGTGGATTGCTGGTCCGGGCTTGAGCGAAAGTTCGACGGTACACCGGGGAACAAGCGAGACGGCGCTACATTCCGGTTGCCTTCTGGCGCGATCTCCACACATTCTGGGGGCAATGCCAACGATAAAACGGGAAACACTCATTCATGAAGCTCGCGACACTGAAGGATTCCACCCGCGACGGCCGCCTGGTCGTTGTCTCGAAAGATCTGACCCAATGCTCGGAGGTCGGCCATATCGCCCGCACCCTCCAGGCGGCGCTGGATGATTGGGCATATGTCGGTCCGCGGCTCGAGCGGGTCGCGGAGGGTATCGAGACCGGTGCGCAGCCGACCATTCGTTTCCATGAACATGACGCCGCGTCGCCGCTGCCGCGCGCCTACCAATGGGCGGACGGGTCGGCCTACGTCAATCACGTCGAACTGGTGCGCCGGGCGCGCAATGCGGAGATGCCGGAAAGCTTCTGGACCGATCCGCTGATGTACCAGGGCGGCTCCGACAGTTTTCTGGGGCCGCGCGATCCGATCCCGCTCGGCGACGAAGCGTGGGGCGCCGATATGGAAGGCGAGATCGCGGTCATCCTCGGAGACGTGCCGATGGGGGCTTCGGTGGATGAGGCGCGCGACGCGATCCGCCTCGTGCTTCTCGTCAACGACGTGTCCCTGCGCGGGCTGATCCCTTCCGAACTCGCCAAGGGCTTCGGTTTCTTCCAGTCGAAACCGTCCTCCGCTTTCTCGCCGGTCGCGGTTTCTCCGGATGAGCTGGGGTCGGCCTGGGATGGCGGCAAGCTTTCGCTGCCGCTCAAGGTCGATTTGAACGGCAAGCCCTTCGGCCGTGCCAATGCCGGCGTCGATATGACCTTCAATTTCCCGCAGTTGATCGCCCATGCGGCGAAGACGCGGCCGCTGGTGGCGGGCACGATCATCGGTTCGGGCACCGTTTCCAACAAGCTCGACGGCGGCCCGGGCAAGCCGGTTGCCGATGGCGGCGCCGGTTATTCCTGCATCGCCGAAATCCGCACCATCGAGACGATCAATCTCGGGGTTCCAAAGACGCCGTTCCTGCATTTCGGGGATACGGTGCGGATCGAGATGAAGGACGACATGGGGCATTCGATATTCGGAGCGATCGAGCAGACCGTGACGAAATACGAGAAGGCATGATGAGCGATACGGTGCTCTACGATTACTGGCGGTCCTCGGCGAGCTATCGCCTGAGGATCGCCCTCAACATGGTTGCGGAGACGTTCCGCTCGGTGCCGGTCGATCTGCTCGCCAAGGCGCACAAGTCGCCGGAGCATCTGCAGCGCAATCCGCAGGGGCTTGTTCCGGTGCTGGAAATCGACGGGCACAGCTTCACTCAGTCGCTCGCCGTGATCGAATATCTCGACGAGACGCGCGGCGGCGCCTTTCTGCCGGGCGATTCCGTCGGCCGGCAGCGGGTGAGGGCGCTCTCCTACGTCATCGCCATGGAAATCCACCCGGTCTGCAATTCGCATGTCGGCGCCCATGTCATGGCGATCACCGGCGGCGGAGAGGAGGCGCGCGTGGCCTGGATGCAGAAGTTCATCGGCGAGGGGCTGGCGGCCTTCGAGGCGCTGTTGGATTCACCTGCGACCGGCCAATTCTGCCATGGCGACAGACCGAGCATGGCGGATGTCTGCCTTGTGCCGCAAGTCTACAATGCGCGGCGCTGGGGCGTCGATCTGTCCGGCTGTCCGACGCTCGTCGTCATCACCGACCGCTGCGCGGGCCTGAAACCCTTCGCCAACGCCCATCCCGACAATGTCAATCCAAACAAGGCGGTTGGTTAGCTCTTCAGGTAGCTGATCACCGCATCGGCGATCATGCCCTTGTGGCGCTCCATGGTTGCCGGCTCCGAAAGGTCACGGCGGAAGATGGTGCCGAACGTATAACGGTTGGAGACGCGGAAGAAGCAGAAGGCGCTGATCAGCATGTGAATGTCGATCGGATCGGCTGTGCGGACAAATACGCCGGCCGCGACGCCGCGCGCCAGGATCGCGGCGATGGTTTCGATGACCGAGACGTTCAGGTCGCGGATCGCCTCCGACCGCAGCATGTGGGCGGCGTGGTGGATGTTCTCGATGCTGACGAGCCGGACGAAATCCGGGTTGGTCTCGTCATGGTCGAACGTCGTCGAGATCAGCACCCGCAGCGCCTGTTCGGGTGGCAGGTTGGAAAGCTGCAGGTCCTCTTCAAGAGTACGGATCTTGCGGTAGGCACGTTCGAGGACGGCGAGGTAGAGCCCCTCTTTGCTGCCGAAATAATAATAAATCATCCGTTTCGAAGTGCGCGTCTTCTCCGCGATCGCATCGACGCGGCCGCCGGCTAGGCCATGAGTCGTGAACTCCTCCGTCGCCACGTCCAGGATGTTTTCCTGGGTGCGCTGCGGGTCGTTTTTCCTGCCGTTTTCGCGTTTTGCCGCCATCCTCAAAGCCGCCCTTACCGTTGCGTCCCGCTCATTCTCAGAGAAGCGGGCATCGTGGACGCCTGAATTGTCCACATCGAATTTCCGCATTTTTTCCAAAGTCATAATGGGCTTGTGCGCCGCTTTCAATAGATGGCGCTTGACATACTCACTAGTTCGTACATTTTATTTGGATTGCCAGTCGATCCCTGAGGAGGCGGTCCTGGCGGAGGCATCTTGTCAAACGAGTTGGGCGGCTAGCTGTATTTGCAGTTGGTACCGTCGGCATCCGATGACGGAGCCTTGGGAGGACTGGAAGTGACACGGATCATCGATTTCTATTTCTTTGCGCTGAAGGTCATCATCGCCCTGCTTCTGGCGGGCATGGTGGTGCTGGTCTTCGGAAATGTCGTGCTGCGTTATGCCTTCAACCAGGGCATCACCGTTTCCGAAGAACTGTCGCGCGTCTTCTTCATCTGGCTGACGTTCCTGGGTGGCGTCGTTGCGATGCGCGAGCACGGGCATCTCGGCGTCGATTCCCTTCTGAAGCGGTTGCCGCCGGCTGGCGCAAAGATTGCGGTGCTGATGGGGCAGGGGCTGATGCTCGTCGCCACCTGGCTGATGATCAGCGGAAGCTGGACGCAGACGCTGATCAACCTGCCCGCCACCATGCCGGCAACCGGGATTTCGATGGGCTGGTTCTACGGCGCCGGCCTCGCCTTCGGGGTTCCGACCTTCCTCATCATTCTCTGGGACGCCTTCCAGGTGGCGACCGGCCGCATCGATCTCGCCACCACCCAGCTGGTGCGCGACAGCGAGGACGAGATCGCGCTCGATGATCATCCTGTGCCGGCCGTTTCGGCTGGCGCCACCAAGGCCTGAGGAGAGACCGATGACGCTCACGATTTTTCTCGGCGCCCTTCTCGGCCCCATGGCGCTCGGCGTTCCGATCGCCTTCGCACTGATCCTCAGCGGTGTGGCGCTGATGATGTACATGGACATTTTCGACGCCCAGATCGTCGCGCAGAACGTGCTGAACGGCGCCGACAGCTTTCCGCTGATGGCCGTGCCCTTCTTCCTGCTCGCCGGCGAGGTGATGAATACCGGCGGGTTGTCGAAGCGGATCGTCAATCTCGCGATGGCGCTCGTCGGTCATGTGCGCGGCGGTCTCGGCTTCGTGGCGATCTTTGCGGCCTGCGTGCTGTCGAGCCTGTCCGGTTCGGCGGTGGCGGATGCGGCCGCACTCGGCGCGCTTCTTTATCCGATGATGATCAAATCGGGCCATGATCCGGCGCGGACCGGCGGACTGCTGGCATCGGCTTCGGTCATCGGGCCGATCATCCCGCCGTCGATCGGCTTCATCCTTTACGGCGTCATCGGCGGCGTTTCGATCACCAAGCTCTTCCTCGCCGGCATCGTTCCCGGCCTGCTGATCGCGCTGGCACTCTGCATTACCTGGCTGATCGTCGCCCGCAAGGAGCAGTTCGAACTGCCTCCGAGACAGAGCCGCGAGGTGCGCATCAAGGCACTCGTCGACAGCATCTGGGCGCTGATGCTGCCTGTCATAATCATCGTCGGCCTGAAGTTCGGCGTGTTCACGCCGACTGAAGCCGGCGTCGTCGCTGCCGTCTATTCGCTTTTTGTCTCCATGGTCGTCTATCGCGAACTGGCGCCGTCCGAGCTCTTCAACGTCTTCGTGGCGGCGGCGAAGATCACGGCGGTGGTGATGTTCCTTGTCGCCTGTGCCGCGGTCTCCGCCTGGTTGATCACCGTTGCCGACGTTCCCGGCGATCTCGTCGCGCTGCTGGAGCCGCTGATGGACAATCAGACGCTGCTACTGCTCGCGATCATGGTGCTGATCGTCCTGGTCGGCACCGCCATGGACATGACGCCGACCATTCTGGTGATGACGCCGGTGCTGATGCCGATCATCAAACAGGCGGGCATCGATCCGGTCTATTTCGGCGTGCTTTTTATTATCAACAATTCGATCGGCCTGATCACGCCACCGGTGGGCACGGTGCTCAACGTCATCTGCGGGGTCTCCAAGCTGTCGATGGAAGACCTGATGAAGGGCGTGATGCCCTTCCTGATCGCCGAACTGATCGTTCTTTTCCTTCTCGTCCTCTTTCCGCAACTGGTGACCGTGCCGGTCGCCTGGTTCGGGCGTTGAGGCCGGGAAGCTTCTGCCAACCAAGTGCATATCAACCGGCCGTGGGGAGCCCGGCCATCAATGGGAGGAAAGCATGTTCAACACGATGATGAAACTGGCGCTCGGGATCGCCTTGCCGGTGATGCTGTTTACCGGCACGGCATCCGCCGAAGTCCGCGCGCATACGCTGAAATTCGCGGCCGCCAACAACAAGGGCCATCCGCAGGTCACCGGCATGGAAAAATTCGCCGAGATCGTCAAGGCGAAGAGCGGCGGCAAGATCGAGGTCAAGCTGTTTCCGGGCGGCGTGCTCGGCGGCGACGTGCAGACCGTTTCCGCGCTGCAGGGCGGCGTGGTCGAGATGCTGGTGCTCAACGCCGGCATCCTCTCCAGTAACGTCAAGGCTTTCGGCGCGGTCGACCTGCCGTTCCTGTTCAACAGCGGCGAGGAAGCCGACAAGGTCATGGACGGCGCCTTCGGTAAGAGCCTTTCCGACAAGCTGCCGGCGACCGGCCTCGTCGGTCTCGCCTATTGGGAACTCGGCTTCCGCAATCTCACCAACAACCGCCGCGCGGTCACCAAGCTCGAAGACATCAAGGGCCTGAAGATTCGCACCTTGCAGTCGCCGATCCCGATCGAGCTGTTCAACAGCCTCGGCGCCAATGCGGTGCCGCTGCCCTACACGGAACTCTATACCGCGCTCGAGACCGGTACGGTCGACGGCCAGGAAAATCCGTTCGCCAACATCATCAACGCCAAGTTCTACGAGGTGCAGAAGTACCTGACGGTCACCCGTCACCAGTACAATCCGCAGATCGTGCTGGTCAGCAAGAAGTTCTGGGATGGTCTCAACGACGAGGAGAAGGGCGTTCTGCAGTCTGCAGCGACCGAAGCCCGCGACTTCCAGCGCAAGGTTTCCCGAGAAGCGGACGCCAAGGCGCTCGACGAGATCAAGAAGACCGGCATGCAGGTCACCGAACTCAGCCCGGCGGAGACCCAGAAGATCCGTGATGCCGTCAAGCCACTGATCGACAAGTTCAGCACCGATGTGGGTGCCGACACCGTCTCGCTGCTCTTCAAGGAACTGGACGCTGTCCGCAAGAAGTAACGTCCACGCCGGCCCGTCTTTGTGGCGGGCCGGCCCATCCTTCCAAACGAGGCGCGGTACCCATGGCCGAGACATTGCTGAAACCCTTGAAGGCCGGGCTGATCGGCGCCGGCATACAGGCCTCGCTGACGCCTGCCATGCACATGACGGAGGGCGCGGCCCAGGGCTTTCAATACGAATACGAGCTGATCGATCTCAACCAGCTCGGCCTGACGCCCAGCAGCCTGCCAAAGCTTCTGGATGATGCGGAAGCGCGCGGGCTGATTGGTCTCAACATCACACACCCTTGCAAGCAGGTGGTCATCCCCTATCTCGACGAACTCTCCGACGAGGCGCGGGCGCTCGGCGCCGTCAATACGGTGGTGCTGAAGGACGGAAAGCGTTTCGGTCACAACACCGACTGGTGGGGTTTTGCCGAAAGTTTTCGTCGCGGCCTGTCGGGCGCCGACTTGACCGCGGCGGTTCAGATCGGCGCAGGCGGTGCGGGTGTCGCGACGGCTTATGCCATCCTGTCGCTCGGTCTGAAGTCGCTGACGGTGTTCGATCGCGAGCCGGAGCGGGCCCAGCAGCTCGCGGAAACGATGGCGACGCTCTTTCCGAGGGCGTCGATAGAAGCGTCATCGGATATCGTTTCGGCGATGCGAAATGTCCCGGGCGTCATCCATGCAACGCCGACCGGCATGGCCAAATATCCAGGCCTGCCGTTGCCACCAGAGCTTCTGCAGCCCCATCAATGGGTGGCGGAGATCGTCTATTTCCCGCTCGAAACCGAGCTTTTGAAGGTCGCCAGACAGCGTGGCTGCCGGGTGCTCAACGGCGGCGGCATGGCGGTTTTCCAGGCGGTGGGCGCCTTTCAGCTGTTCACCGGCCGGGAGCCGGATGCCGCCCGCATGCTCCAGCATTTCGAGGCGCTGACGGCCTGAGGAGCCTCCTCAGGCCTTGCTCGTCACATAGTCGCGCATGACCGTGCCGAGCTTGGCGAGATTGGCCTTCAACTCGTCATAACCCTCGATCTTCTCGCGGGTCTCCTCGTCCATATAGAGCTTGCGGTTGAGCTCGATCTGGATGCTGTGGCGGTTCTTCGCCGGGTCGGAATAGGCCGAGATCAGTTCGGCACCCTTGAAGGGCACGTTGAGCGACACCGAATATCCAAAACCTTCCAGCGTCTCGACGACGAGCTTCACGAAATCCGGCTCGCTCGCCACGCCTTCGTAATCCCCGACCACGACATCCTTGCGGACCGTGCCGGCCGGATCGGGCGAGAGTATGTGACCGATCGCCGGCATCGAGTGGCAATTGATGTGATAGACCTTGCCGAAGGCGGCATAGGTCTCGTCGAGCAAGCGCACCATTTCGCGGTGGTACGGGCGCCAATAAGTGTCGATGCGGTCTTCCAGTTCCTTCACCGTGAACTTGCGGCCGTACATCGGGATGTCGCCCCAGGCGTAACGCCAGGTGATGCCCATGCCGCGGCGTGCCGATGCGCTGTCGCGGACCGGATGCGGCCATTCGCCTTCGACCATTTCCAGATCGACATCCTTCAGCGACCGGTTGAGGTCGAGAAAACTGCGCGGAAAATGGGCGATCAGCAGCGGAGCCCCGATCGAGGGGGCAAAACCGAAGAGGTCGTCCACGTAGGTGTCGGCGGCAACGCGCACCAGTTCGTCGGAAGCGGTCCGTTCGAAATCCGGCAGTATCAGTCCGCTATGCGGCGAGTCGAACACCAGCGGGACGGCCGGCGCCGTCGGCGGAATGATCTTGAGAACGCCGTCGATCTCGACGGGGGCGAAAGTCAGCTCTGTCATCTTGGTCTCGTTCAGGCTGTTGCCGCGTAGGCGGCCGGATAGGTGATGTCGGGCATGCCGATGAAGGCATTGCCGCGCCTCCCCACCATGCCGGGAGCGGCGAAGGGCCGGGGATAGACGACGGCTGCCGCGGGCTTCACCTTGGCAATCTTTTCGAGTGCCTCGATCTGCTCGGCAGGCATGTCGACATTGACGATGATGTCGCTGTGCGGGCCGGTCGTCATGCGCGGCATGTTCATCGCCTCCTCGATGTCGAGGCCGGCATGCAGGATCATGCCTGTCAATTGCGCGAGCGACGGCACGATCTGGTTGCCGCCGGCCGCGCCGAAGGCTGCGAATGCACCGTTCTCGTCGGTGATCGCCACCGGGCACATATTGCTCGGCGCATAGGCATTCGGCGTCAGCGAGTTGGCGCGGCCGGGCGTCGGGTCGAACCAGGACATGCCGTTGTTGAGCAGGATGCCCGTCGAGGGCGACAGCGCGCGGGCGCCAAACCGGTTCAGCAGCGTGAAGGTGATCGCCACCATACGACCTTCGGAATCCACTGCATTGACCTGCGTGGTGCTGGTCTTGTTGGTCGTCTCGGCCGGATTGAGGCGTTTGCGATGGGCGCCGAAACTTTCCCAGAGGGCTTCGGCCATGGCCGTAAAGAAACCAGCGTCGACCGGGCCTTTGCCGCGCTTCCTGTCGAAGTGATCGAGCGCGTCGAAGAGCCGCTGGCCGGCGCTGGTTTCTCCAGCCACATGCACGGTCTTCCCCTGCAGCGACATGGTCCGGGACGGATAGAGGAGGGGGGCGTAATTGGCCAAGTCCTCCAGGGTGATGGAACTGCCGCCGGCGTTGAGATCGGCGACCAGCTTCTCGCCGATCGCGCCGCCATAGAGCGAATCCGGGCCTTCGTTGGCGAGCTGCTCCAGTGTCTTCGCAAGCTGGTCGAGCGGCAGGATGGCGCCGGGCTCCGGCGCATGGCCGTTCGGCAGGAAGATCGAACGGGCGCCGGGATCCAAACCGAGCTCGCCCTCGGCGATCGCGATGGCCAGCGTCGTGTGCCAGTCGACATACATGCCCTTGCGGGCACGATCGATCGCCGGTGCCAGCGCCCGATCGAAGCCGATCGTGCCGTAACGTTTCAGCGCTTCCGCGAAGCCGCGCACGCAGCCGGGCACGACAGCCGCCGTGAAGCCGCGGACGTTGCGATTGTCGATCGAAGCGGGATGGCCGATGAAGGTCTTGATGCTTGGATCGGGCCTGTAGAATTCCTCGTCGAAACTGGACGGCACGCGACCGGTGAATTCGACCACTTCGACCTTGCCGTCCGGTTGGGCGACCAGCATGTAGCCGCAGGCGGCGAGGCTGGTCATCCAGGGTTCGACGGTCTGCAAGGTAAAGGCGGCAGTCACCGCAGCGTCAACGGCATTGCCGCCCGCTGACAGGACCGCGGCGCCTGCCTCTGCCGCCGCGTAGTGCTGGGAGGTGACGACGCCGCGTTCGCTGACGCCGGCGATCTTGCGGTAGACGCCGCGCTCGACGCGCAGATGATTATATTGCGAGTTTTCCATCATTTGCTTTCCAGCGCGGCAGCAACCAGGCGGCTTGCGCCCGACAAGTCGCCAAGCTTTTCGCCCGCAGCGACCTTGTCCTTGTTGCGGCCCGCGCGCGCCTGTCGTGCAATCGCTTCCTCGACGACTTCCTCGGCCTCATCGAGCGGGATCACCACGATGCCACTCGCGTCAGCGACGACGACATCGCCCGGAAGCACCGGAACGTTGCCGCAGGAGATCGGCAGGTTGAGCGAGCCGCCGAGATCGTTGAGCCTGGTGGTGATGCCGGAGACGCCGCGTGACCAGAACGGCAAATCGAGTTCGAGGATCTCCTCGACATCGGTGCAGGGCCCGTCGAGCACAACGCCGATGGCGCCCGCCGTCTTGATCGCGAAGGCGACGCCGCCGCCGATGCAGGCGTGCCGGTCGTCGCCGAGCCGGTCGACGAACAGGAAATCGCCTGGACGGATGAAGCCGATCGCGTGATGGAGGAGGGTGGAGTCGGTTGCCGGGATTGCTACCGTCACCGCCGTGCCGACCAGCGTCCTGCCAGGCTCGACCACCGGCGTGATCGAATGATGCACGAAGCCGCGATGGCGGAAATGGCCGATGGTCGCCACTTCGACGCTCTCGAACTTGGCGATGAGTTCCGGATCGACCTGTTTCGGCACGCTGCCGATGTGATATTTCTTCATGGGGTTTCCTCCCGGGATCTTTCCGTCCCGGCCTCGTTTTTACCAGCGTGGTGCTGCCAGCCCTTGCCGGGCACGGCGGCGAGCAGTTCCTTCGTGTAGGTTTCCTTCGGCGAACCGAACAGCGAGGCCGGATCGCCCCGCTCGACGATGCGGCCGTTGCGCATCACCGCGATATTGTCGCAGATCTGGCTCGCGACCCTGAGGTCATGGGTGATGAACAGGATGCCGAAGCCTAGCCGTTCCTGCATGTCGGCAAGAAGCTTCAGCACTTGCGCCTGCACCGAGACGTCGAGCGCCGAGACGCTTTCGTCGGCGATCAGCAGTTCGGGTTCGACCGCGAGCGCCCGGGCGATGCAGATGCGCTGCCTCTGGCCGCCGGAGAACTCGTGCGGGAAACGGGTCGCCGAGGCACGGTCGAGGCCGCAGGCTTCGAGCAGGTCGAGGGCGCGGGCCATCGCCGCCTTGCGGTCGAGGCCGTGGATGACCGGGCCTTCGGCGATGGAGTCGCCGACCTTCTGGCGCGGATCGAGCGCGGTATATGGATCCTGGAAGACGATCTGTACCTTGCGGCGTGCCTCGCGCAGCGCCTTGCCGTTGAGGCCGGCGAAATCGCCGCCGGAGATCAGGATATCGCCGCTTTCCGGCTGCACGAGGCGGATGACGCATTGCGCCAGCGTCGACTTGCCGGAACCGGATTCGCCGACCAGGCCCAGCGTCTCGCCGCGGCGGATGGTGATATCGACATCGTCCACCGCCTTCACTATGCGGCCACCGCCGAAGAGGCCGGAGCGGGCGAAGGTCTTGACGATGTTTCTGGCAATCAGCACCGGATTGCCGAGGCCTTCGCGCTCCTTTCGCGGCGTCAGTGTCGGCACGGCTGCGAGCAGGCGGCGGGTATAGTCTTGCCTGGGATGGTTGAGGATTTCGTCGCGGGTGCCGATTTCGACCAGCTTGCCGGTCTGCATGACGGCGACGCGGTCGGCGATCTCGGCGACCACACCGAAATCATGGGTGATGAAGATGATGCCGGTATCGTGCTTCGCCCGCAGGTCGAGCATCAGCTTGAGAATCTGCGCCTGGGTGGTGACGTCGAGTGCCGTGGTCGGTTCGTCGGCGATCAGCACGGACGGATCGAGCGCAAGGGCGGTCGCGATCATCACCCGCTGGCACTGGCCGCCGGAAAGCTGGTGCGGATAGGAATGGTAGATCTGCTCGGGATTGGGAAGCTGCACTTCGCGAAAGAGGTCTATGACCTTCTTGCGGATCTCCGCCTGGCTCAACGAGGTGTGGATGCGGAATGTCTCGGATACCTGCTCGCCGACCCGGAAGATCGGGTTGAGCGCGGCGGTCGGCTCCTGGAAGATCATGGCGATCCGCCGGCCCGTAATGTCCCGGCGGGTCGCCTCGTCGAGGGTCAGCAGGTCCTTGCCCTCGAACATCACCTTGCCTGCAGGCTTGCCGAGGTTGCGAGGCAGGAGCCCCATGGTGGCGAGTGCCGTCAGCGACTTGCCGGAGCCGGATTCGCCGACGATGCAGAGGATTTCGCCCTTGCTGACCGACAGTGACAGGTCCTCGACCGCGAAGGGGCGATCGGCTCCCCGCGGCAGCGGCACGCTCAGATGTTCGATCGAAAGCCGCTCGTTGCTCATGATGCCGCCTTTTCCTCTTGCGGTGAAAAGGCCGTCACCGAGCGCATGTCGCAGCGGCGCAGGTGCTCCACGAAACGGGCGCAGAAGCCGACGAGATGTTCGACCATCTTCTCGCCCTTTTCGGCGCTCGCCAGCAACGGATCGCCGCCGAGCATGCCGTCGGCATTCACCTCGTCGCAATTGAGCGGCACATGCACCGGCATGCCTTCGAACTGGACGTTGTTGACACCACCGGTCGGCAGGCCGAAGGCCTTTTCACGCACCGAGGGGCGGGCGAGGTCCATGCGCATCAGTTCGGGGAAGAGATGCAGGTAGATCGAGGTCAGCGGATCGCCGCCATGGCCGCGGGCCGCGGCGACCGAAGAGCCGTGCAGTTCCTTCCAGAGTGTATCCGGGATCGCCTGCCAGAGATTGATGAAGGCGACGGAAACCCCGCGCTCTGCACGGATGCGGCGGAGCGTCTGGTCGAAAAGCGGGGCATTACTGGTATGGCCGTTCAGGATCAGGATATGCTCGATGCCGTGATCCAGAAAGGCGGTCACGGCGTCCTCGACCACGGCCGAGAAGGTCGAGGGCCGGAACTGGATGCCGCCCGGAATGGTCTTGAAGAAATCGGCATAGCCGAAGGGGATGATCGGCGCGACGATCGCGTCGGAGGCTTCCGCCACCTTTTCCGCCACCGCTTCGGTCAGCATGAAATCGCCCATCGGGGCGTGCGGTCCCTGTTCTTCCTGGCTGCCGAAGGGCAGCAGGATGACGGGCTTTTCGGAAAGACGTTCGCGGAACTCCGCGAACGTCATGTCCTTCAGCGCATGCTTGCGTTTGATGCTCATCATACGAACTTGAAGTAATCGCCGTAGATGCGCATCTCGCCGTTCGGCTTGAACTTGAACTGGATACCGGCGCGGTGGGCGCAGTTATAGACGCTCTTCCACATGTAGTAGCCGGGCGTAACCTTCTGCCAAGCATCCGAAAGTTCCAGATAGGCTTTCTTGCGGTCCTCGAACTCGATCGCCTCGTCAAACTTCTTGCCGGCGGCCAGATATTCCGGCGTCGGATCCCAGGTCTTCCAGGTGGCGGTGGAGCGCGATGCGGTCGGACCCCAATCGAGCCACAGTGGCTGGTAGGGATCGCCAGGGATGAAGTCCGAGCTCATCGACATGTTCATCAGGTGGTAGGGACGGCGATAGACGAGTTCGAAATTGTCGAGGATCTGCGCCTCGACGTTGATGCCGACCTCGCGCCATTGCTCGACCATGATTTCGGCCGCCGCTTCGTAGTTCGGATAATACTGGCGGGTGATGTGCCAGATCAGCTTCTCGCCCTTGTATTTGGTCTTGGCGACCAGGGCCTTGGCGGCCGCGACGTCGTAGGGAAGCTTCACCGGCGCCTTCGGATCGTAGAACTTGCCGTATTCCGTAAAGTTGAACGGGACTGCCGGATGTTCCGTGGTGCCGTTGAACAGGGCCTGGACGATCGCGTTCATGTCGATCGCCTGGACCATGGCATAACGCAGGTTCGGATCGACCAGCGGATTGTCAACCGGGTCCGGACGCGTGTTGAAGGCGAGGGCCGGATAGTTGTCGGCGAGAACGCGCTTCAGCGTGACGCCCTGGTATTTTTCGAGCGCGGCTTCCTGGTCGGTCGGAATGTTAACGATGAAGTCGAATTCCTTGGAGACGAGACCGGCCATGCGGGCGGCGAATTCCGGGACGATCTTCCAGGAGATCTGCTTGACCGGCGGCGGGCCGTCCCAATAGTCGTCGAAGGCTTCGAGAACCATGATTTCGCCGGAACGGAAGGTTGTCACCTTGTAGGGGCCGGTGCCGATCGGCTTCTGGCCGAATGCATCGACGCCGACTTCCATGTAGTATTTCTTCGGCACCACGAAGCCGATATAGCCGGTGAGCTTGCTCGGGATGTTCGGGTCCGGCCGCTCGGTCTCGATCTCGAACGTATATTTGCCGGTCGCCTCGACCCGCTTAAAGCCCGCGGTAAAGGTCTTGCCGCGCGGCTCGAACGGCTTTGCGCCCCAGAGACGTTCCGGCGACAGCGTGAAGACCGCGTCTTCCGCCGTCATCTCGGTGCCGTCGTGGAATTTGACGCCTTCACGCAGGGTGAACTTCCAGACGGTGCCGTTCTGCTCCCATTTGGTGGCGAGTTTCGGCGCGAAGATCAGGCCGTTCTCGTCCTTGATGTAGTCGCGATCGACGAGGTTGTCGTAGAAATTCGGGAAGATACGGCGCGACGTGGTCGAGATGCCGTTGATCGTCGCCATATTGGCCCAGAGATTATCGACCGCGATATTGAGCGACGGCCGTTCCGCGGCATTTGCCTTCGGGAGGTTGCCCACCATCGACAGGGCCCCCGCTCCGAGAATGAGACTTCCCACTTCACGTCTTGTAAACATCGTTCCACCTTCCCTTGTTCATTTATGTTCAAGCGGCATTTTCAAGTTGTTCGGGCACGCAGCATCGGGTCGAGGCGGTCACGCAGCCAGTCGCCGACGATGCTCATCGAAAGAGTGACGAGAAAGATGACCAGACCGGGCCAGACCGAGATCCACCAGGCGGTCGAGAGATAGTCGCGGCCGTCGCCGAGGATCTGGCCGAGGCTGGTTTGCGGGGCCTGGATGCCTAGCCCTAAGAAGCTGAGCGAGGTTTCCAGAAGGATGATCTGCGGGAAGGTCAGCGTCACCTGGACGATCAGGGCGCTCGCGACGTTCGGCAGCACATGTTTGAGATAGAGCCGGCCATTGCCGGCGCCGAGCGCGACGATCGCCTTGGCATAGGGCTGGTTGATTGCCGACAGAACCACGCCGCGCGAAAGACGAGCGTATTTCTCCCATCCGAACAGGCCCATCAGGATGATGAACAGCGTCATGCTGTTGCCGAAGAAGGCAAGCAGCGTCAACGTGATCAGGATGAAGGGCAGCGACGCCTGGAAATCGACCAGCATCATCAGCACTTCCTCGATCCAGCCGCGGAAATGCGCCGCGATGAAGCCGATCGCCGAACCGAAGACGGCGCCGATGATCGTGCCGGCTATCGCCACCGAAAGCGACATCTGCAGGCCGGCGATCACCCTTGCCACCATGTCGCGGCCGATGCGGTCGGTGCCGAGCGGGAAGCTCGGATTGCTGCCGGTCATGAAGGCCGGGGGCTTCAGGCGGGCGAGCAGGTTCTGCTGCGACATGCCGTGCGACGTGAAGATATTGCCGACGATCGCGACGGACACGGCGATCGCCAGGATGACGATGGCGAAAACGAGAATGGGGGAAACGCGTTTCATCTGCCGGCCCTCAATTCTGCACGCGGATGCGTGGGTCGAGGAGGCCGTAGAGCAGGTCGACGACGAGGTTGGCAAGCACCATCGTCACCGCCATGACCAGCACCAGCCCCTGCACGACCGCAAGGTCCCGCGAGGAAACGGCGGTCACCAACAGGCGCCCGACGCCCGGCCAGGCGAACACGGTTTCCACGACGATGGCGCCGCCGATCAGTTCGCCGAGATTGAGGCCGATGATGGTGACGAGCGGTATGCTGGCATTCGGCAGCGCGTGAAAAACGATGCGCTTCCAGTACCCGACGCCTTTGGCGGCTGCGGCGCGGATATAGAGCTTGTCCAGCACTTCCAGCATGGCCGAGCGGGTGAAGCGCGCCAGCGTGCCGGCCGTGAAGGTCGCAAGCGTGATGGCGGGCATGATCAGGTGCCAGACGGTGCCGGTGCCGGAACTCGGCAGCCATTGCAGGCTCAAGGAAAACAGCAGGATCATCAGGATGCCGAGGAAGAAGTTCGGCAGCGCGAAGCCGAAAACGGCAGTGGCCATGATCAGGTTGTCGAAGGTCGAGCCGCGCTTAATAGCGGCGAAAATGCCGGCCGGCACGCCGATCAGGATGGCGCCGATATAGGAGAAAAGGCCGAGGATCAGCGTCCACGGAACGCGCTCGGTGATGATGTCGATGACCTCTCGGCCGTCGCGGTAGGAGATGCCGAACTGCCCGGTCGCCATCTGGATGACGTAGCGGAAATACTGGATCCAGAGCGGATCGTCGAGACGCCAGAGCTGGCGGAACTGCTCGACTTCCTCAGGCGTGGCATCGCCGCCGACAAGCGCCACGACAGGGTCACCCGAAGTTCTGAGCACCACGAATGCGAAAGTCACCACGAACCAAAGCGTCAGCACTGTCCGCAGGATTTTTAACAACCAGAAACGCGTCATTACGCTCCGTTTCGGGAGCCGAAGCTCCAGCTGTTCCAATTTTATTGTCGTTTTTTTGAAAACTAATCACGGGAATAAATTATTATCTATTACAAAATCGCGGGGGCATTGATATCTTCCAGATATGAAATACGGCATCGAATTTCGTCACCTCCACTATTTCGCCTGTGTCGCCGAAGAGCTGCATTTCAGCCGCGCCGCCGACAAGCTCGGCATGGCGCAGGCGCCGCTCAGCCAGCAGATCCGGCAGCTTGAAGATCGCCTCGGCACCAAGCTGTTCCGCCGCACGACGCGCCGCGTGAAACTGACGCCGGCCGGAGAAATCTTCCTGCGCCACGCTCAGGAAATCCTAGGGGGCATCGACAGGGCGGTCACGCATACCCGTTCCATTTCCGGTGACGATAGCGGAACGATTTCCGTCAGCGGCGTGCATGTGGCGCTGTCGCATGTGCTGCCGTTGGTCATTTCGGACTTTCGAAAACGTTATCCGGCGATGACCGTCGACGTGCAGGTGCTCGGCACCGCGCAGCAGCTCGAACTGCTCCAGAACAGCAAGGTGCAGGTGGCCTTCATCCGGCCGACCAACCCGGCGGGCTTCCTGAAGACCGAACATATTCTGGAGGAGGGATTTGTCGCGGTCCTGCCGAAGGATCACCGGCTAGCGAGCAAGAACGACCTGACGGTCAAGGATTTCGCCGGCGAGCCGATCATCACCTACGCGCCGACGGTGGGGGCCAGCTATTACCACGCGATCATGGATGCGCTGCGCCGAGCCGGTGTCTATCCGGTCATCGTGCAGGAGGTTTCCCATACGCTGGCGATCGCGACACTGGTCGCGGCGGGCGTCGGGATCGCGATTGCCCCCTCCTGGCTGGCACACAATCCGAGCCCTTATCTGGTCTACCGGCCGCTCGACGATATCCCGGCCGAAGTAGAACTGCTGGTCGCCTGGCAGGCGGAGGAGAAATCACGGATCGTGCTCGATTTCGTCGAAACGACGCGAAGGGTGATGGCTGAGGCCGGCAACAGTCTCGTGCGACGCGAGCTGTTCGAACCTGCCTGATCCTGCCTCGCCGCAATTCGCCGGCGCGAAGTTTTCCCGGATTTCACGTCATGCGATGTGTATGGCGGCCGGATTTTCTGGCATAGCGCTGTCCTGACCTGTTTTGAAACTGGAGAGGAGATTCCATGCTGACGATCAAGCGGTTGAGCCTTGAGGATGCGCGTGTGTTGATATCAGGCGCCCGCGCCAAGGCGGAGGAGATCAAGGTGCCGATGTGCATCGCCGTCACCGACGAATCCGGCCAACTGATTGCGTTCGAACGCATGGACGGCGGCAAGATCACCAGCACGATAATCGCCCAGGACAAGGCCTATACCGCGGCCGGTGCCAAGCGCACGACCGAAAGCTACGGCACCGCCAGCCAGCCCGGCAGCCCGGCCTATGGCATCAACTCGGCAATCGGCGGCCGCATTCTTGTGGTTGCCGGCGGCCTGCCGGTCGTGGTCGACGGAGATGTCGTCGGCGGCATCGGCCTCAGCTCGGGCACGCCGGCGCAGGATACGGAATGCGCCCAGGCCGGCGTCGATTTCTTCCTGAAATCACTGTCTGCCTGATATTTCCGATCATCGGCCGGTCGCACTGCTTCCTTTGGGGCGCTGGTGATTTTCCGCCGGTTATTCGGGTAATGGGTCTGGCGATCCTGGCTCGGCCAATTATAGTGGCCGGGCCGCGCCTTCTGCGGCATCACCCTCCAACCGCCCGAAGAACGCCCAAGGTTATTGCCATGACGCTTGCCATTTCCGCCAAAGACATCGACGACAAGGCCCTCATCGAAGAGCTGAAGCAGTGGGTCGAGATCGAGACCCCGACGCTCGATGTGGCTGCGGTCAATGTTCTGGCGGATCGGGTCGAGGCGATCGGCAAGGCGGCCGGTCTCGAGACGGAGCGGCTGCCGGGCACGCTCGGTTTTGGCGACATCCTGGCGATCCGCTCGCCGCGTCCGGCCGGCAGCAACGAGAAGACGGTTTTGATTCTCGCGCATCTCGACACGGTGCATGCGGTCGGCGTGATCGACCACCAACTGCCGCTGCGTCAGGAGGGGGACAAACTTTATGGCCCCGGCATCTACGACATGAAGTCCGGCGCGCTGATGGCGCTCGAGGCGATGAAACTCGCGGTCAGGCACGGGAGCAGGATGCCGATCGATCTGATCTTCGTTCCGGACGAGGAGATGGGCAGTCTCTCGTCGCGCGCCTTCATGGAAGAGGCGGCGAAGAATGCGGGTTATGCGCTGGTGGTCGAACCCGCCCGCGATGGCGGCAAGGTCGTGGTCGCCCGCAAAGGGGTCGCCATGTACGACGTCACCGTGCGGGGACGTGCGGCACACGCCGGTGCAAGGCCTCAGGATGGCCGCAGTGCCATTCGTGCCGCAGCGCGGCTGGTTCTGGAGCTTGAGGCACTCAACGACACCGAGCGCGGTGTCACCGTGACGGTCGGCACGATCCAGGGCGGCACAGGCCGCAATACTGTGCCGGCGGAATGCCGCCTGCAGGTCGACGTTCGCGTGCCGGACGACGCAATCGCTAAAGAAGTCACCGGCAAGATCGAGGCGATGAAGCCTGTCGATTCGGATATCACCTTCGAAATCGACGGCCGGATGAACCGACCTCCCTTTGCGCAGTCGGAAGAGGGCAAGCGCCTCTTCGACGTGGCGGCAGAGATCGCAGACGGGCTCGGAATCAAGCTGGAAGGAATGGCGACCGGTGGCGGTTCGGACGGCAATTTCACCGCGGCCCTCGGCGTGCCGACACTGGACGGTCTGGGTGCCGACGGCGCCGGCCCGCATACGTTCAACGAGCATATCTTCGTCAGCAGCGTAGCGCCGCGCACCGCGCTGCTCGCCAACCTGATGATCTCGCTGGACGCGAAATAGGGGTCTCAGGCCGGCAATGTCACTTCGAACGAATTGGCAATGCGGCTCTTGCCAACCTCGATGACGTGACGCATGGCGGCGATCGCCCTGTCAGGATCGCGTGAGGCGATCGCATGGGCGATCCTCAGGTGGTTGGCGGCGACCTCGTCGATCTTTTCCGGCGAGGCGGCGGGCGAGGAGAGCTGGAAGGAGATGGCCAGTGCCGCCTCGATCAGTGCGCTGGCCGAGCGCATGAACGGATTGCCGGACATGCGGGCGATGGCAAGGTGAAATTCGAGGTCCACCTTGGCGATGGTTTCCGGCGTATGGGAGAGGTTGTCGAATTTTGCGGCAATCGCGTAGAGCGCGACGATGTCGTCACTGGTGGCGCGCAGCGAGGCTGCGGCAGCCGCTGCCGGTTCCAGCGCCATGCGCATCTCGGCGAGGTGTTCTATGAATTCGAAATCCAGGCCGGATTCGAATCGCCAGCCGAGGACGTCCGAATCGAAGAAGTTCCAGCTCGCCTTGTCGAGCACGCGGGTGCCGACCTTGGCCTTGGCTTCGACGAGGCGTTTGGCGGCGAGCGTCTTCATGGATTCGCGCAACACCGTGCGGGAAACGCCGAAACGGGCGGAAAGCTCCGCATCGCCGGGCAACAGCGAACCTTCCGGAATCTTGCCGGAAACGATCCCCCGGCCGAGTTCCGCCACCACATGCGCGTGGTTGCTGCGGCGCTTTCGCCCACTGATCGTTGTTTCCAGAAGTCCCAACTCAGATCTCCTTCAGCCGTCCTTCGGCCAGTCGCCTGTTTGAATACCAGATGATTCCGCGCTGCAATACAATGAAGACAAAGAGCAGGATGCCGATGACGATTTTCGTCCACCAGGACGACAATGTGCCGTCGAAGACGATGTAGGTCTGGATCAGCCCCTGGATCAGGATGCCGATGAACGTTCCCGCGACCAGCCCCACGCCGCCGGTCAGAAGCGTGCCGCCGATGACGACGGCGGCGATCGCATCGAGTTCGACGCCGACCGTCGCCAGCGAGTAACCCGACGAGGTGTAGAGCGTGTAGGCGATGCCGGCGAGGCCGGAAAGGAAGCCGGACAGAGCATAGATGCCGACCGTGGTGGAGCCGACCGGAACGCCCATCAGCTCGGCCGACTGCTGGCTGCCGCCGATCGCATAGACATTGGCGCCGAAGCGGGTGCGGCCGGCGATGAAGGCGCCGACGATGAAGACCAGCAGCATCAGCATGGCGAGCGCCGTCAACCGGCCGCCGCCCGGAAAGCGGAAATAGAAGCCCTGGATCGCGTCGATCATCTCGTGGCTGATCGGCACGGATTCGGTCGAGATCAGGTAGGCCGCGCCTCGGGCCAGGAACATGCCGGCAAGCGTCACCACGAAGGGCGGAATGCCGAGATAACGGATCATCGCCCCCATCAGACTGCCGAACAGGGTCGAAATGACCAGCACGGCGGCGAAGGCGACCAGCGGGTGAACGCCAAGCGAGCCGACCAGGACGGCGACGAAGACGCTGGTAAAGGCGATCACCGAGCCGATCGACAGATCGATGCCGCCCGACAGGATGACGAAGGTCATGCCGACCGCTGCAATCCCGAGAAAGGCGTTGTCGGTCAGGAGATTGCCGATGACCCGGGTCGACAGCATGTTCGGGAACTGCAGCACGCAGAGGGCATAGGCGATGACGAAGATGCCGAGCGTGGTGACGAAGGGCAGGTTGCGGGTGTGGATCATCGAACCGTGCCCTCCGCCTTGTGGGATGTCTCGCGGGATGTTGTTTCGGCCTTGCGCCGCGGGGCCTTGACGAAGCCGAGCAGCGCCATGATCGCCGGCGACTGCAGTGTCAGAACGATCATGATGATGCCGGCCTTGATGATCAGGTTGAATTCCGGAGGGAAGCCGGACACCAGAATGCCGGTATTGATCGACTGGATGATCAGCGCGCCGATCAGCGATGCGGTGATGGAAAACCGCCCACCGTTCAGCGAGGTGCCGCCGATGACGACGGCGAGGATGGCGTCGAGCTCCAGCCAGAGGCCGGCATTGTTGGCATCGGCCCCGCGGATGTCGGCGGTGACGATCAGGCCGGCGATGGCGGCGCAGAGGCCGGAGATCGCGTAGACGAAGAACAGCAGGAAGCGGGCGCGCACGCCGGCAAGTGTTGCCGCGCGGCGGTTGATGCCGGTCGCCTCGATCAGGAAACCGAGCGCCGAACGGCGCACCAGCAGCCCGATGATCAGGGCGGCGCAGACCCAGATGAGGATCGGGATCGGGATGCCGGCGAGGGACCCGGATCCCACCGCCGCGAAGCTGTCGTTGTTGAAGGTGAGAATGACGCCCTCGGTGATCAGCTGGGCGATGCCGCGGCCGGCCACCATCAGGATCAGGGTCGCGATGATCGGCTGGATATCGAGGAGGGCCACCAGCACACCGTTCCAGAGGCCGCAGAGTAGGCCGACGCCGAGCGAGATCAGGATCACGACTGGCAACGGATAGCCGTGTGTGATCAGCGTTGCAGCGACCGCGCCGCAGATTGCGATCACCGCGCCGATGGAGAGGTCGATGCCGCGGGTGGCGATGACCAGCGTCATACCGATCGTCAGCAGCGCGACGGGGGCGGCACGCACCAGGATGTCGATCAGGCTGCCGTAGAGGCGGCCGTTCTGGAACGAGACGTTGAGGAAGCCGGGAGCGACCGCCGTGATCAAGGCGAGAATGACGGCCAGTGCGATGATCTGGGGTGCCAGCCGTTTCAGCCGGCGGGTGAGGCGGTTCGTCATGCAGCCTCCGTCCGGGCAGGGGCCGCGATCGCCTGCATGATGTTGTCGGCGGTCACCTGTTCGCCCTTGAGTTCGGCGATATGCTTGCGGTCGGACAGCACGATGACGCGGTGGGCGATGGCGGTCAGCTCCTCCAGCTCGGAGGAGATGACGACCAGCGACATGCCGTCGGCGCAGAGTTTTTCGACCATCTTGAGGATTTCTGCGTGCGCGCCGATATCGATGCCGCGCGTGGGTTCGTCTAATATCAGCAGGCGGGGTTCTGTCGCCAGCCAGCGGGCGAGGATCGCCTTCTGCTGGTTGCCGCCGGAGAGGAATTTCATCTGTCTGTTGGGGTCAGCCGGCCGGATATCCAGCGACTTGAGGAAGCTTTCGGCAAGCGCTGCCTTTTCGCGCGACGAGATCGGCTTTGCCCAGCCCTGGCGGGCCTGGACTGCGAGCGCGATATTGTCGGCGACGGAAAAATCGCCGATGATGCCGTCCGCCTTGCGCTCCTCCGGGCAGAAGCCGAAGCCGTTGGCAATCGCCGCTTCCGGGGAGGAGATGGCGACTTGCCGGTTGTCGACGGTCGCCGTGCCGCTGTCGGCGCGGTCTATGCCGAAGAGCAGGAAGGCGGTCTCGGTGCGGCCGGAGCCGAGCAATCCCGCAACTCCGACCACTTCGCCGGGTCGGATATCGAGGTCGAAGGGCGCGACGCTGCCGCGCTTGCCGTAACCCGAGAAGCGGATCGGCGCTTCGGTGGTGGAGGCGACGGTCTCTTCCTGGGCCTGATGCTCGCGGGTGATATGCTGCAGCTCGCGGCCGAGCATCATCGAGATCAGCTCCAGTCGCGGCAGTTCCGCAAGCTTGCGGGTGCCGACAAGCCGGCCGTTGCGTAAGACCGTGACGCGGTCGGCGACGGCGTAAACCTGGTTCAAAAAATGGGTGATGATGATGATGCCGAGGCCTTGCTCGCGCAGGCGCCGCAGCACCGAGAACAGCATCTCCACCTCGTGGGCGTCCAGGCTGGCGGTCGGTTCGTCGAGCACCAGAACCTTGCCGGAGAGATCGACGGCGCGGGCGATGGCGACAATCTGGCGGACGGCGACGGAATAGGACGAGAGCAGCGCGTCGACATCGATATCGAGGCCGTAACGTTGAAGCAGTGCCTTCGAGCGGCGGCGCATTTCGCCGCGGTCGATCAGGCCGAATCGACGCGGCTGGCGGCCGAGGAAGAGGTTTTCGGCGACCGTCAGGTTTTCGAGAAGATTGACCTCCTGGTAGACGGTGCCGATGCCGAGGCTTTGCGCTTCCGCGACGCTTGCCGGGGTCACCTCCGCACCTTCGAGGCGCATCGTGCCGTGATCGCGGCTGTAGACGCCGGTGAGGATCTTGATCAGCGTCGACTTGCCGGCGCCGTTTTCGCCGAGCAGCGCATGGATCTCGCCGCGCTCGAGCGTGAAATCGACGGCGTCGAGCGCCGTGATGCCGAGGAAGGCCTTGCCGATGCCCCGGGCTTCCAGAAGTGAACTCTTGTCCGACATGCCTTACGTCCCGCGTCTATCGAAGAACCGGAGCGGCGAGGGTGCACCGCTCCGGTTGCTGGAGGCGCCCGGCTCAAAGGGTAGGAGGCGGAGCCGGGTGGCGGGGGGGTCAGTAACCGAGACCCTTCTTGGCTTCGTAGACCTTCATCGGGTCATCCTTGGCGGTGTAGAGTTTCGATTCCGTCTGGATCCACTTCGGCGGAGCCTTCTTGTCCTTCAGATACGCATTGAGGGCTTCGAAGGCGGGGCCGGCCATGTTCGGGGTCAGCTCGACCGTCGCATTGGCTTCGCCCTTGGCCATGGCCTGGAAAATATCCGGCACGGCGTCGATCGAGACGACCTTGATGTCGGTGCCGGGCTTCAGGCCGGCTTCCTTGATCGCCTGGATGGCGCCGACCGCCATGTCGTCGTTATGGGCATAGACCGCGCAGATGTCCTTGCCGCCGCCTTCCGCCTTGATGAAGCTTTCCATGACTTCCTTGCCCTTGGTGCGGGTGAAGTCACCGGTCTGCGAGCGGGCGATCTTGATGTTCGAATGGGCGGCGATCGCCTGTTCGAAACCCTTTTTGCGGTTGATGGCAGGCGAGGAACCGGTGGTGCCTTGAAGTTCCATCACCTTGCAGTTCTTGGAGCCGATTTCCTTGACCAGCCAATCGCCGGCAACCTTGCCTTCGAACACCTGATCGGAGGTGACGGCGGTCAGGTAGAGGTCCTTCGGTGCGTCGATCTCGCGGTCGAGCAGGATGACCGGGATCTTTTCTTCCTTGGCTTCCTTGAGGACCGCATCCCAGCCGGTGGCGACGACCGGGGCGATGAAGATCGCATCGACGCCCTGCGCGATGAAGCCACGGATCGCCTTGATCTGGTTTTCCTGCTTCTGCTGGGCGTCGGCGAATTTCAGGGTGACGCCGCGCTTTTCGGCTTCCTGCTTGGTGACCGTGGTTTCGGCCGCACGCCAGCCGGATTCCGAACCGATCTGCGAGAAACCGACGGTAAGCGAGGCGGCAGAAACGCCGGATGCCAGGGATAGGGTGAGAGCGGCTGCAGCTGCCGCGAGTGCTCGTTTCATCTTAAATCCTCCCAGAGATGAGAAAGCGAACTGACGGCTGAAAGGATTGGCATATAATAATACTTTTTCAAGCGCTAATTTTTGAGAAGTTGTGAGAAATGCGGGCGTCGCCTCCGTTTGAAATAAACAATCGATTGAATCCCCAGGATAAATACAGTTTTTGAAAAATATCCAGATCGCCGAAAGCGTGTTTTCTTATCCTTGACAAGCCCGATGCCAATCCAATAGTCGTATTAATGACTGCATCGGGCCGAATGGTTCTGATGGGAGGAGTGGCATGGCGACAGGAGACGTCATGTTAGAATTGGAAGCATTTGGGTGACGAAATCGATGTTGCGGGTTCTTCAGGTCGTGGATGGCGCTGGTGCGTCTATTGTCGTTGCGTGGGATGGCGAAGGTGCTGCCCGTGCGGTCAAGGGCGTGTCGTCCACCTATGACCTCGCCTGCCAGGCGATTGCCGCCGGCCAGACCCTGGCAGAGCGGATCGATGCCGCCGGCCTCGGCGATCGCGTCGACCTTGAAAAGGCCGCGGACGAGGGGCGTCTTGGCTTGCCGATCACCCATCCGGACCCGGCGCATTTCGTCGTCGCGGGTACCGGATTGACCCATCTCGGTTCGGCCGATGGCCGCGACAAGATGCACAAGGCGGCGCAAGCGGCCGAAAAGCCCACCGATTCGATGCGCATGTTCCTGATGGGCGTCGAGGGCGGCAAGCCGAAGCCCGGCGAGGTCGGCGTGCAGCCGGAATGGTTCTACAAGGGCAACGGCTCGCAGCTTCGCGCCACCGGCAGCGATCTCGTGTCCCCGGCCTTCGCGCTCGATGGCGGCGAGGAGCCGGAACTTGCGGCGATCTACCTGATCGGCCCGGATGGTACGCCCTTCCGCCTGGGCTTCTGTCTCGCCAACGAATTTTCCGACCACGTGACGGAGAAGGGCAATTATCTCTGGCTCGCCCATTCCAAGCTGCGTCAGGCGGCACTCGGCCCGGAACTGCTCGTCGGCGATCTGCCGGAGCATGTAGAAGGCACTTCGCGCGTGTTGCGCGGTGACAAGGTGATCTTCGAAAAGCCTTTCCTGTCCGGCGAGGCGAACATGTCGCACACGATCGCCAATCTCGAACACCATAATTTCAAATATGATATCTTCCGCCAGCCGGGCGATCTGCATGTACATTTCTTCGGCACGGCGACGCTGTCGTTCTCCGAAGGGATCCAGACGGAAGCGGGTGACATGTTCGAGATTTCGGCCGCACCCTTCAAGCTGCCGCTCGTCAACCGGCTGACTGTTGCGGCGCACACGCCCGTGACGATCAAGAAGCTCTGAGAGGCGGTCATGGCTCCCATCCGCGTCGCCATCGTCGGGCTTGGAAAGATCGCGAGGGATCAGCATCTCGGCGCGATCGAAGCGACCGATGGCATCGAGCTCGTGGCCGTCGCCAGCCGCCACGCCAAGCTTGATCGCATCGCCTGTTTCCACGAGATCAGCGATCTGCTGGCCTCGGACGTCGAGTTCGATGCCGTCTCTCTCTGCACGCCGCCCGTGGGGCGTTTCGAGCAGGCCAAGGCAGCGCTCGACGCCGGCAAGCATGTGATGCTCGAAAAACCGCCGGGCGCGACGCTTTCGGAAGTCTATGCTCTGGAGAAGCTCGCTAGGGAAAAAGGCGTCACGCTGTTCTCGACCTGGCATTCGCGGGCTGCCGCCGCCGTCGAGCCGGCGCGGGCGCTACTCGCAAAGCGGACCATCCGCAGCGTCACGGTCGAGTGGAAGGAAGATGTACGTCACTGGCATCCGGGCCAGGCCTGGATCTGGGAGCCCGGCGGTCTCGGTGTCTTCGATCCCGGCATCAATGCGCTGTCGATCGTGACCCGCATCCTGCCGGAAAGCTTTCACCTCACCCGTTCGGACTTGACCTTCCCGGCCAACCGGGCGGCGCCGATCGCGGCTAGTCTCTCTTTCGAAACGGATGGCGGCATACCGGTCTCGGCCGAATTCGACTGGCGCCAGACCGGACCGCAGACCTGGGATATCCGCATCGAGACCGACGAAGGCCCGGTCGTCCTGACCCATGGCGGCAGCCGTCTTTTCGTCGATGGCCAAAGCGCGATCGTCGAGGAAGACAGGGAATACCGCAATCTCTATCGTGATTTCGTGGCGCTGGTGGCCGAGGGCCGCAGCGATGCCGATTTCTCGCCGCTGGTGCATGTCGCCGACGCCTTCATGCTGGGCCGGCGCATTCAAACAGATGCCTTTGAGGACTGATGATGACCAATTCCGAAAACGTAACCTCGAACGAGATTGCCGAAACCGACCACCGTCGCCAGGAGGTCCGGAAGCTCCGTTCCCGCGCCTGGTTCGACAATCCGTCGAATGTCGACATGACGGCGCTCTATCTCGAGCGTTACATGAATTTCGGTCTCAGCCAGGCCGAACTGCAATCCGACCGGCCGATCATCGGCATCGCACAGACGGGTTCGGATCTGTCGCCGTGCAATCGGCACCATCTGGAACTGGCGCATCGTCTGCGTGAGGGCATCCGCGAGGCGGGCGGCATCGCGATCGAATTCCCGGTCCACCCGATCCAGGAAACCGGCAAGCGGCCGACTGCCGGTCTCGACCGCAACCTTGCCTATCTCGGCCTGGTGGAAGTCCTCTACGGTTATCCGCTCGACGGTGTCGTGCTGACGATCGGCTGCGACAAGACCACGCCGGCCTGTCTGATGGCGGCGGCGACCGTCAACATCCCGGCGATCGCGCTCTCCGTTGGCCCGATGCTGAACGGCTGGTTCCGCGGCGAGCGCACCGGCTCCGGCACCATCGTCTGGAAGGCCCGCGAGCTGCTGGCCAAGGGCGAGATCGACTATGCGGGCTTCGTCAAGCTCGTCGCCTCCTCGGCACCGTCCACCGGATATTGCAACACGATGGGCACGGCGACGACGATGAATTCGCTTGCCGAAGCGCTCGGCATGCAGCTTCCGGGCTCGGCGGCGATCCCGGCGCCCTATCGCGATCGGCAGGAAGTCTCCTATCTGACCGGCCTTCGCATCGTCGAGATGGTCAAGGAGGATCTGAAGCCCTCCGATATCCTAACCAAGGAAGCCTTTATCAACGCCATCCGCGTCAATTCGGCGATCGGCGGCTCGACCAATGCGCCGATCCATCTGAATGCGCTCGCCCGGCATATCGGCGTCGAACTGACGGTCGATGACTGGCAGGCTTACGGCGAGGAAGTGCCGCTGCTCGTCAACCTGCAGCCGGCCGGCGAATATCTCGGCGAGGACTATTACCATGCCGGCGGCGTGCCGGCCGTCGTCAACCAGTTGATGACCCAGGGCCTCATCCATGAGGACGCGATGACGGTCAACGGCAAGACGATCGGCGATAACTGTCGCGGCGCGATCATCGAAGACGAGAAGGTCATCCGCCGGTATGACGAACCCCTGAAGGCCCATGCGGGCTTCCGGGTGCTGCGTGGCAATCTGTTCTCTTCGGCGATCATGAAGACCAGCGTCATCTCGCCGGAATTCCGCCAGCGTTATCTCTCCAACCCGAACGATCCGGAAGCCTTTGAGGGCAGGGCTGTGGTGTTCGACGGGCCGGAAGACTACCATCACCGGATCGACGATCCGTCGCTCGAAATCGATGCGCATACGGTCCTGTTCATGCGCGGCGCCGGACCGATCGGTTATCCGGGTGCCGCCGAGGTCGTCAACATGCGCGCCCCGGACTATCTCCTGAAACAGGGAATCTCGTCGCTTGCCTGCATCGGCGACGGCCGCCAGTCCGGAACGTCCGGCAGCCCGTCGATCCTCAATGCCTCGCCGGAAGCGGCCGCTGGCGGTGGCCTTGCCATCCTGCGGACCGGCGATCGCGTGCGCATCGACGTCGGTCGCGGTACGGCGGATATCCTGATCTCCGACGAGGAAATGGCGGAGCGCCGCAAGACTCTTGAGGCAGAGGGCGGCTACCAGTACCCGAAGCATCAGACGCCCTGGCAGGAAATCCAGCGCCACTATGTCGGCCAGCTCGAAACCGGCGCCGTGCTGGAGCCGGCCGTCAAATACCAGCGGATTGCTCAGACCAACGGCATTCCGCGCGACAATCACTGACCGGTTTGCGGTCCCCAGGGCGGCGGGAGGCCGCCCTTAGACAAGATTTGGCGGCTCGAAGGGAGCCGCTCCAAAGGAGGAGTAATCCATGCGAATGTTCCAATATCTCGCGACCGCAGCCATGCTGGCTGGTCTGGTCATTGCGGCTCCTGCCGGCGCCCAGGACAAGGGCCTCGTCGGCGTCGCCATGCCGACGAAGTCTTCGGCGCGCTGGATCGCCGACGGCGACAACATGGTCAAGGTCCTGAAGGAACGCGGCTACAAGACCGATCTTCAGTACGCCGAAGACGACATTCCGAACCAGCTCGCCCAGATCGAGAACATGATCACCAAGGGCGCCAAGGTTCTCGTCATCGCCTCGATCGACGGCACGACGCTTTCCGACGTGCTGCAGCAGGCCGCCGACCAGAAGATCAAGGTCATCGCTTATGACCGCCTGATCCGCGATACCCCGAATGTCAGCTACTACGCCACCTTCGACAACTTCCAGGTCGGCGTTCAGCAGGCGACGTCGCTGGTGAAGGGCCTCAAGGCCGACACCGAAAAGGGCCCGTTCAACATCGAACTCTTCGGCGGCTCTCCGGACGACAATAACGCCTTCTTCTTCTACAACGGTGCGATGAGCGTGCTGCAGCCGCTGATCGACAAGGGCGTCCTGAAGGTCGGTAGCGGCCAGGTCGGCATGGACAAGGTCGCGACGCTGCGCTGGGATCCGGCAACCGCCCAGGCCCGCATGGATGCGATCCTCTCCTCCACCTATTCCGACAAGAAGCTCAACGGCGTGCTGTCCCCCTATGACGGCCTTTCGATCGGCATTCTCTCGTCGGTAAAGGGCGTCGGCTACGGCAGCGGCAATATGCCGATGCCGATCGTCACTGGTCAGGATGCGGAAGTTCCCTCCGTCAAGTCGATTATTGCCGGCGAGCAGTATTCGACGATCTTCAAGGACACCCGCGACCTCGCAAAGGTCACGGTCGACATGGTCGATGCGGCGATGAGCGGCAAGGAACCTGTGGTCAACGACACCAAGACCTACGACAACGGCAAGAAGGTCGTTCCGTCATACCTCCTGAAGCCGGTCGTGGTCGACAAGTCCAACTGGAAACAGGTCCTGATCGACGGCGGTTACTACAAGGAATCGCAGGTTAAGTAAGCTTTTTGACCCGCGCGGCAGATGATATGCTGCCGCGCGGACCTCTTTAGTTTCGGAGTGATCATGCTCGATCCCGTTTCGCTTGCCGACAAGCCGCCCATTCTGGAGATGCGCGGCATTTCGAAGAGCTTTGGCGCCGTAAAGGCGCTTTCCGATGTCAGCTTCACCGTCAAGGAAGGCGAGATCCACGCGCTCGTCGGCGAAAACGGCGCCGGCAAGTCGACGCTGATGAAGGTTCTCTCTGGCGTCTATCCCCACGGTTCCTACGAAGGCTCGATCCTGTTCGCAGGCGAGGAACGCCATTTTCGCGATATCAACGATTCCGAAAAGCTCGGCGTCATCATCATCCATCAGGAACTGGCGCTCATTCCGCTGATGTCGATCGCGGAGAACATTTTTCTCAACAATCCGCCGTCCCGCTACGGCGTCATCGACCGCAGCGAGCGGCATGAGCGAACCAAGGCCCTGCTTGCCAAGGTCGGTCTCTCCGAGCGTCCGGACACGCTGATCACCAATATCGGCGTCGGCAAGCAGCAGCTGGTCGAAATCGCCAAGGCACTGTCGAAGGACGTGCGCCTGCTGATCCTCGACGAACCGACCGCCTCGCTCAACGAGACGGACAGCGCTGCCCTTCTCGACCTGCTCAAGGAGTTCCGCTCGCACGGGATCACCTCGATCATGATCTCCCACAAGCTCAACGAGATTTCCGAGATCGCCGACCGGATTACGGTGCTGCGCGACGGCCGCACCGTCGGCACGCTCGATTGTCACGCCGGTCCGGTCGATGAGGACGAGATCGTGCGGCGCATGGTCGACCGCGATCTCGAAAGCCGCTATCCGAAGCGCGAGCCGAAGATCGGCGAGGTGATTTTCGAGGTCGAGAACTGGTCGGCCTACCATCCGCTGCATTCCGGCCGACAGGTGGTCAAGAACGTTTCGCTGAAGGCGCGTGCCGGCGAGATCGTCGGCATATCCGGCCTGATGGGCTCGGGCCGCACCGAATTTGCCATGAGCGTTTTCGGCCGCTCCTGGGGCCGCGACATCACCGGCACGGTGAAACTGCACGGCAAGGAAGTCCACCTTACCGATGTCCACAAGGCCATCAAGGCAGGCCTTGCCTATGTTACCGAGGACCGCAAACAGCTCGGACTGGTTCTCTCGGAGGACATCCGCAAGAATGTCTCGCTCGCCCATCTCGGCGGCGTTTCCTCGCGCGGCGTCATCGACGACATTGCCGAGATGAAGGTGGCGCAGGAATTCCGTGGGCGGATGCGCATCCGCAGCCACAACGTCTACCAGGAAACCGGCAAGCTTTCGGGCGGCAACCAGCAGAAGGTGGTATTGTCGAAATGGCTGTTTACCGGTCCCGACGTGCTCATTCTCGATGAGCCGACGCGCGGCATCGATGTCGGCGCGAAATATGAAATCTACACGATCATCAACGAGCTAGCCGATGCCGGCAAGGCGGTGATCGTCATCTCGTCGGAAATGCCCGAGCTGATCGGCATCTGCGACCGTATCGTGGTCATGCACGAAGGTGCTTTTGTCGGCGAAGTGTCCGGCGAGGAAGCCACGCAGGAAAATATCATGCGCGCCATCATGCGGCGCAAAGGGAGAGAAGTATGAGCACCCCCCAGGAAACAATTACGGCGCCGCAGAGCGCCACCGGTTTTCTGAAGGATAATCTCCGCGACTTCGGCATGCTGATCTCGCTCGTCGTCATCGTGGTGTTCTTTCAGATCGCCACGGACGGGGTTCTCCTGAAGCCGCTCAACGTCACCAATATCGTGCTGCAGAATTCCTATATCGTCATCATGGCGCTCGGCATGCTGATGGTGATCGTCACCGGCCATATCGACCTGTCGGTCGGCTCGGTCGCGGGCTTCATCGGCGGTTTTGCCGGGCTATTGATGGTTCAGTGGGGTATCAATTTCGCCGTCGTCATCGTTATCAGCCTTGCGGTCGGCGGCCTGATCGGCGCGATCCAGGGCTATTTCGTCGCCTATTTCAAGATACCGTCCTTCATCGTGACGCTGGCGGGCATGCTGGTCTTCCGCGGCCTGATGATCGCCATCCTCGGCAGCCAGGCGATCGGGCCTTTCCCGCCGATCTTCCAGAAGCTTTCGTCCGGTTATGTCGTCGAGCTGATCTCGTCGGCCGGCGGCCTCTACATCACCTCGTTCCTGCTCGGGCTGGTGCTTGCGGTAATCCTGATCGTGCAGAATTTCGCAAGCCGTAAGCGGCGTATTTCGCATGGCGTCGAGTCGGAGCCGTTCGGCTTCTTCGTCGCCAAGAACCTGCTGATCCTCGCCGGTGTCGGTTACATCGCCTTCCTGATCTCCTCGCATCGCGGCATGCCGAACGTGCTGATCATCATGGCGATCCTGATCGCCGCCTATAGTTTCCTCACCACCCGCACGGTGATCGGCCGGCAGATCTATGCGGTCGGCGGCAATGCCCGAGCTGCCGAGCTTTCCGGCATCAAGACGACGCGGCTGGTGTTCTTCACCTTCGTCAACATGGGCGTGCTTGCGGCGCTCGGCGGTCTCGTCGTCGCGGCGCGCCTCAACAGCGCCACGCCGAAGGCCGGCACCGGGTTCGAGCTGGACGTCATCGCAGCCTGCTTCATCGGCGGCGCGTCCGCCTATGGCGGCGTCGGCAAGGTGACGGGCGCGGTCATCGGCGCCTTCCTGATGGGCGTGATGAACAACGGCATGTCGATCCTCGGCATCGGCATCGACTATCAGCAGGTGATCAAGGGCCTGGTTCTCCTCGGCGCCGTCTGCGTCGACGTCTACAACCAGCGGCGCTGAGGCGCTGCTTTCCTTTCAAACGTTGCCCCATGAAACTTGAAAGCCCGGATGCGTCAGACGCTTCCGGGCTTTTTTATGCGCTGGACTGTTCCCGGCCGTCGGTTTCCGGGCGAAGGGGGAAAACGGTCGAAACTGGCTTCAGGTGGCAGACTCGGTCACGGCCTCTTCGATGACATCTTCCGGAATGTCGTCGAAGGACGAGTAGTTGAGGTTATAGAGCTTCGAATAGAGCTTTTCGTTCTTCATCAGCTGGCGGTGATTGCCGCTTTCGATCAGCTCGCCGTTCTGCAGCACGATGATGCGGTCGGCCTCGCGGATGGTGGCAAGCCGATGGGCGATGACGAGGCCGGTGCGGCCTTCGAGCAGTTTTACCAGCGCCTTCTGGATCAGCATTTCCGTATAGCTGTCGATATTGGCGGTCGCCTCGTCGAGCACCAGGATTTTGGCGTCGGCCACCAGCGCGCGGGCAAAGCTCAAAAGCTGGCGCTGGCCGAGCGAGAGATTGCCGCCGCGCTGGCCGAGAATGCTCTCGTAGCCGTCGGGCATGCGCATGATGAAGTCGTGGGCGCCGACCGCCTTGGCCGCCTCGATCACCTGTTCGCGGGTCGCGTCCGTCTTGTGGTAGCGGATGTTTTCGAACACCGTGCCGGTGAACAGGAACGGCTCCTGCAGCACCATGGCGATCTGCCGGCCGAGCGATTCCTGCGTCAGGTCCCGCACGTCGTGACCGCCGACCAGGACCTGGCCCTGCTGCACGTCGTAGAAACGGTGGATCAGCGACATGCAGCTCGACTTGCCCGAGCCCGTCGGGCCGACCAGCGCGACCGTCTCGCCCGGGTTCACCTTGAAGCTCACATGTTTCAAGACCGGGTGCTTGGGATTGTAGCCGAAGACCACATCCTTGAACTCGACCGAGCCGTCCATGTCAGCCGACAGGACCTTGGCATTTGGCGCATCCTGGATGTCGACCGGCACGTCCAGCACTTCGGTCAAGCGCTGGCCGGAGGCCATGGCACGCTGCATCACCGAATATTGCAGCGTCAGTGAGCGGATCGGGTCGAAGAAGCGCTGGATGTAGAAGAGGAAGGCGACCATGACGCCGACATCGAGCGCCTGGTTGAGCACGCGGGCGCCGCCGACCACGACGACGAGCGCCATCGCCAGGCCGGTCAGAGAGTCGACGATCGGCACCATGACCTGGGCGTATTTCGCCGCATTCAGGTGAGTGTTGAGGTTGGCGCGGGCCTTGTCGTCATAGAGCACGAAGTTGACGCTCTGGCGGTCCATGCTCTGGACGGCGCGCACGCCGTGGATCGCTTCGGCCAGCGCACCGTTGGCGATCGAGTTGGTCTCATGCGCGGCCATGAAGGATTTTCGCGCGCGCGGCAGCCAGAACAGGCGCACGACGAAGAGCACGGGCAAGGCACAGAGGGTCAGCAGGCCGAGCTTGAAATCGAGCGTCAGCATGACGAAGACGATGCCGAACAGCAGCGTGATGTCGCCGACCGAAAGAACCGAGGTTTCCAGGAATTCCTGCATGGAATTGACATCGCCCTGCAGGCGCGACATCAGCCGGCCGACTTCCGTCTTGTCCATCCAGGAGAGCGAGACGCGCTGCAGATGCGTGAACATCGCCTTGCGGATATCGAAGAGCACGTCTTCGGCGACGCCGCCGACCAGCGTTTCCTGGGCATAACTTGCGCCGAAATTGATAATGATCGCCACCAGGAAGGCGACCATCGCCCAGATCAGCACCGATTGGCTGTCTGCGCCCGCCTGCATGCCATGGTCGATCGCGTAACGGATGATCAGCGGAATGAGGAGCTGCATCGCGGTGAAACAGAGCACCGCCAGCACGGCCCAGTAGATCTTGGTGCGGTAGGGCCGTACGAAGGCCCAGATGCGCTTGACGATATTGCTGTCGAAGACCTTGCCGAAGATTTCCTCTTCGATGCGGTGCGAGCCGACCACCGCGCGGGGCGGGCGCCTGCCGTCTTCGCGAACGTCGGAGCGTTCGGTTTCCAGTTCCTCGGCCATAAATCCTCCCTCAGGCGCTGAGCGCGTCGTCGCCCGGACGTACCTGCAGATCGTAAAGCGCCTTGTAGCGGCCGCCGAGCGCCAGCAGCTCGTCATGTGTTCCGCTTTCGACGATGCGGCCTTCTTCCATGAACAGGATTCGGTCGGCATGCATCAGCGAGCTCAGGCGATGGGCGACGATGATCGTCACCCGGTCGGCTGCATATTTGCGCATGGCGCTACGGATGCGCTGCTCGGTACCGGCGTCGATCGCCGCCGTCGAGTCGTCGAACACCATCACCGTCGGGCGCAGCATCAGCGCCCGGGCGATCGACAGGCGCTGGCGCTGGCCGCCGGAGAGCGATACGCCGCGTTCGCCGACGACCGTGCCGTAACCGGTCGGCAGGCCGAGCACGTAGTTGTGGAGCTGGGCGCTTTCGCTGGCACGCTCGATGCGGCCTTCCTTCGCCCAGGGGTCGCCATAGGCGATGTTGTTTTCGATCGTCGTCGTGAACAGGAAACTGTCCTGCTGGACCACGGCAACCGACCGGCGCAGCGATTGCAGCGTGGCGCGGCGGATGTCCTGGCCGTCGATGGTGATCCTGCCGCCCGTCACATCGTAGAAACGCGGGATCAGGTGCGCCATGGTCGATTTGCCGCTGCCGGGCGGGCCGACGATGCCGATCGTCTCGCCGCGCTTCGCCTCGAAGGAAACGCCGGTGAGGACCTGATGTTTCTCGGCGCCCGGATAGGCGAAATCGACATTCTCGAACCGCAGCGTGCCGTCGGTGACCTTCAGTTCCCTGGCGTCCTTCTCGTCCTTGATGGCGATATCGAGGTCGAGCAATTCGAACAGGCGCGCGCCGCAGGTGGAGGCGCGGGCAAAGGCGTTGACCATCAGGCCGAGCTGGCGCACCGGCATCTGCAGGATGGTCATGAAGGTGAGGAAGGAGGTGAGCGTGCCGACCGTCATCTGGCCGGCCATCACCTTGTTTCCGCCGACCCAAAGAACCAGGCCCATGGCGGCGAAGAAGGACAGCGTCATGGCACTGGTATTGGCGACCCGGATGCCGACGCGCTGATGCGCAAGCGATACCGCGCTTTTCGATGCGGTCTCGAACTTGTCGAGTTCGTGGTCCTGGGCGGCGAAGGCGCGCACGACGCGGATGCCGCCGAGGTTTTCCTCCATGACGCGGGTCAGCACAGAGAGCCGTTCCTGGAGGTCGAGCCAGGTGGCGCGCAGCCGTAGTTGGGTCACCGACGACCGCCAGCCGACGAAAGGCACGAAGCTCAAGGCCAGCAGGCCGAGCACCACGTCGGTGGACAATAGAAGATAGGCGCCGAAGCCGATCAGCACGGTCAAAAGAACCATGCGCACCAGCGCCGTCGAGAAATACATGCGCACGCCTTCGAGATCGAGAAGCCCGACGGTGATCAGGTCGCCCGAATGCATGCTGTCATGGAAGCTGAAGGAAAGCCGCTGGATCTTCTCGTAACAGGCGAGCCTCAGGCGATAGCCCATATGATGGCCGACCGCTTCGCTATAGTAGTTCTGGAACAGGGTGAAAACACCGCGCAACACGCTGGCGCCGAGCAGCAGCAGGGCGGTGGTCAACAGCGCGTCCTGGGCCGCCTGGCCGGCATCGCCGCCGGTCAGCGCCACCTGCGTGTGGTCCACCGCTTGCCCAAGCAGCCGCGGGATCATCAGCTGGAAGGCGGAGGCGATCAGGGTCGCGCCGATCGCGAAGCTGGATTGCCACGGATGACGGAAGGCCATGACGGTAATGCGGGTCAGTATCGAGAAGCCCTTGCCCCAACCTGCCGCATTTACCAGCGCCAACGAAGCCGACGGCTTCGCGACGCGAACTGTTGCATCGCTGCTCACGGTTTTATTCCAAAAATGAATCACAGAGTCGGATAAAATTATCCGGGAAGACGGCCATTATGAGATGAAGATTCGGACCGTGATCTAACCTGCATAATGGGGCTGATCAGTCAACCGATTCGGGCCGAAAACCGAATCGCCTTTGGTGATTTTTTGAGCTGTGTGGCGCCTGAATTTTTTGCATGTAGCCTCTCGGTATTCCTGTGCCTCAGCAACGCGGATGCGGGAGCGAAAATGCGCATCCAGGCGTTCGGCCACGGCTTCTTTTTGTCGCCGCGCATATCGCTAGGTCAGTTCCGGGCTGATATCGTCGCGCCATAACTCACAAGAAAAGGTTCGGCTATCGCATGACCAGCGGCCTGCATCACATCACCGCCATCACCCGCAAGATCCAGGCGAATGTCGACTTCTACGCCGGTTTTCTCGGCCTGCGGCTCGTCAAGCGGACTGCCGGTTTCGAGGATGCCCGCCAGCTTCATCTGTTCTACGGGGACGGTGCTGCGACACCCGGCTCCCTGGTGACCTTTCTTGCCTGGGAGGATGGTTCGCTCGGGCGTGTGGGGCATGGGACGCCGAGCGAGATCAGCTTTGCGATTGCGCCCGAGGCAATCGGTTTCTGGCTGACGCGGGCGCTGCAATTCCACGTCAAGCTTTCCGGCCCGGCCCAGGAATTCGGCGAAACGGTGCTGCGGCTGACCGATCCTGACGGGATCATCGTCAAGCTGGTCGGCATCGAGGACACAACGCCCTGGGTCTGGTGGAGCGGCGGCGGCATAGCCGAGGCGGATGCCATCCGAAAACTCCACGGCGCGACGATCCTTTCCGAAAAGCCGGAGCAGACCGCTGCGTTTCTGACGCGGCATATGGGGCTTCGGCTCGGGCCGAAGGACGGCAATATCCAGCGGCTGGTGTCGGATGCGCAGGATATCGTCGATGTCCGCGACGCGGGCGGTTTCTGGACGGCAGCGCCCGGCACCGGCACGATCGACCATGTCGCTTTCCGCGCCGTGGATCGGCGCCAGGTCGAGGCGGTGCATGAAGGATTGCTGGCGGAGGAGGCCGGCGAGATGAACATGCATGACCGGCATTATTTCTATTCGCTTTATGTCCGCGAGCCGTCCGGCACGCTGATCGAACTTGCGACGGACGGGCCGGGTTTCACGGCCGACGAGCCGCTGGAGATGCTCGGGTCAGAACTGTTCATCCCGGCGCATTTCAAGGAAGACCATGACGTCCTGCGGGTCATGCTGCCGCAGTTCGGCCTGCCGGGAGAGGAGCGCATCACCTATCGCGACCTGCCTTTCGTGCACCGCATCCATATGCCGGAGAGATGGGATGGTTCTACGCTGGTGCTGCTGCACGGTACCGGCGGCAATGAAACGACCATGCTGCCCTTCGGACGCAAGGCCGCTCCGAACGCCATGCTGATCGGGCTGCGCGGGCGTTCGACCGACGAGGGGCATCCGCGATACTTCCGCCGCTTCACGCAGATGACGTTCGATCAGAAGGAGATCGCCTCGGAAGCGGAGGCCTTCGTCGCCTTCGTGGAGGAACTCGGTCCGGCCTATGGTGTCGATCCGGCGCGGACGGCGTTTGCCGGCTGGTCCAACGGCGGCAACATGATCGGCGCGGTGATGCAGCTTCATCCGGGACTGATCCGCAAGGCGGTGCTGCTGCGGTCGATGAACTGTTTGGAGGATCGGCCAGCCGTCGATCTTTCCGGCACCCACGTCCTATCGCTCAGCGCGACCGACGATTTTTATGGGTCCATGGCCCAGGAACTCGAAGAGCGGCTTCGCGCTGCAGGAGCGGAACTCACGGCCAGAACGCTCGACGCCAATCATGGCATCGGCAGCGAAGACGAGATGATCACCCACGACTGGCTGATCGAAAAAGGCCTCTGATCAGTCGCCGTAGTGCAGCGCAATCGCATCGACGGCGGCGGATATGTCCGCCTTGAACCCCCGCCGTCGAAGCGCCATGCCATAGGCCGTCAGGTTGCCGAGAACGATATCGAAACGGGCACGCTGGCCGGTATGGTTGAGCCGTATCAGCCGCTCCGCGCCGGGGCCGACACCGGCCGAAAGCTCGATGCCGCGCGGAGCGACCGAGAGCACGGCGGTTGGATCGGCTGCGGCCGGAAGCCTGGCCGTCGTCACCAGGTTCGAGCCGTGCAGGGCGTCCACCCAGAGTTCTCCGCCCATGGCGGCGAGCGCGGCACGGGTCGCGCGGGCGGCACGCACATGCCGGGCGACGATCGCGTCGATACCTTCCGCCTCGACGCGTTCGAGGGCAGCTTCGAGCGCGAAAAATTCCAGCGGCGCGGTGGTGCCGGATAGCGCGCCGCGGCCGGTGTCGAGCCAGGCTTTCTGGTCGAGAAGCGAGAGAATCGAATCCCTTGGCGCCCCTTGTTCAGAAATCAGTTTCCACGCGCCAGGGCTGACCGAGAGTGCCGAAAGTCCTGCCGGTCCCGCCAGCGCCTTCTGTGGTCCGATGACGGCGATGTCGATGCCGAGCGCGTCGATGCTAAGCGCGTGACCGCCGATCGAGGCGACTGCATCCACCACCGTGACGATGCCGCGTGAGCGGGCGAGCGCTATGATCTCCTCCAGCGGGTTGCGGATGCCGCTGGCCGATTCCGCATGGACGAGGGCCAGGACCTTGATGTCAGGATGCGCGTTCAGCGTCGCCTCGACCGCTTCCAGCGTGATCGGGCGGGCGGGTTCGGCCGCGAGATCGACAACCTCGGTGCCGCCGCGCCTGAGCCAGGTGCCGAACCATCCGCCATACATGCTGGTGACGATGTTGATCGCCTTCAGGCCGGGGCGGGCGAGGCTGAGCGCCGCCGCCTCCAGCGCGACGACGGCCTCCGCCTGGATCAGCAGCACGTCGTTGCGGGTCTTCAGGATTTTGGCGATCCGATCGGCGATCGTGGCGTAACGCGCGGCGGGGAAGGACGGTGCGTCGTTCAGCGGGTTCCAGCGGTCAAACGTCATGGGATGGTCCTTCCGTTGGTTCTGTCACGAGGCGCGGTACGGCGCCGATCAGGGCCCTGGCCGCAGGCGATTGCGGGTTTTCGATCACCTGCCGCGTCGGCCCGGTCTCGGTGAGCCGCCCGGTTTCCATGACGGCGATCCGGTGCGAGACGGCGCGCAGGACGGCGAGATCGTGCGAGACGAAAAGATAGCTAATGCTGCGCTCTTCTTGTAGCTCGACCAGCAGCTCAAGGATCTTGCCGCGGATCGAGACATCCAGCGCCGACACCGCCTCGTCGAGCACGATCAGCGACGGTTTCGTGGCGATCGCGCGGGCAATGGCGATGCGCTGCCGCTGACCGCCGGAAACATCGCGGATCGATCGCTCCGCATAGCTTGCCAGCAGGCCGACGCGATCGAGAAGCGCTGCGATTTCCCGCGGGCGCTCGGCTTTCGGCACGATATTATGGATGCGCAGCGGATCGTCGAGCACCGAGGCAACGGTGGCACGCGGATTGAAGGCGCCGAGCACGTCCTGAAACACCATCTGCATCCTGGCGCGGCGATGGCGCAGTTCGGCGCCGGAGAGTGTCAGCCAGTCCTCGCCCTCGAACCGGATCGCGCCAGCATCGGCTGGCAATAGTCGCATAAGAATGCGGGCGAGGGTGGTTTTCCCGCTGCCCGAGGCGCCGACGAGGCCGAGCGTCTCGCCGGGTTCAAGCGTCAGCGAAACATCGCTGACCGCTGCTACCTCGCGACCACCGGAGGAGAAACGCTTCGAGAGGTTTTCGATCGTCAGCAGGGTCACGACGCGGCCTCCCGGATGAGCGGCGTTGTCGTAAGGTCGCGGTGACTGGCGATCAGCATCCTCGTGTATGTCTCTCTGGGTGACGAGAGGACATGTCCCGTCGGCCCGATTTCAACCAGCCTGCCATCCTTGAAAATCGCCACGCGGTCGGCAAAGCCCGAGGCCAGCGCGATGTCGTGGGTGATGAAGATCAGTGTCATGCCCGCCTCACGGACGAGTTCATCGAGCAGCGAGACGATCTCCGCCTGCACGGCCATGTCGAGCGCGCTGGTCGCCTCGTCGGCGATCAGGATGCCGGGCCTGGTGGCAAGGGCTGCGGCGATCGCGACGCGCTGCCGTTGTCCGCCGGAAAGCTGGTGCGGAAAGGCCTTCATCGCCTTGTCCGGCTCCGGAATGCGGACTCGCTCCAGCATTTTTAGTGCGTGGGCATAAGCCTCTCTCCAAGACAGCCCGAGATGCCGGCGAGCGCCTTCAGCCACCTGTTCGCCGATATCAAGCACCGGGTTGAGGCTGGAGGAGGGGTCCTGGAAAACGAAACCGAGATCGCGGCCGGGCAGTGGCGGATGGCCTGAAGACCATCGCATCTCGCCTGCCACCTTTGCACCCAGCGGCAAGAGCCCTGCCACGGCGCGGGCCAGCGTGCTTTTGCCCGACCCGCTTTCGCCGATGATCGCCAGCCGCTCACCGGCGGCGATATCGAGGTCTATCTGGTTCAGCGCCGGCATCGTCTGGCCACGATAGGTGACCGACAGGTTTCGGATTTCGCAAAGCGTACTCATGGCTCCAGCCTCCGTCCCGCGAGCGCCTTGGTCAGGCCCTCGCTGAACAGGTAGACGCCGACGACCGTGACCACCAGCGCGACGCCCGGAAAGATCGAAAGCGATGGCGAGGAACGCAGGATGTTGCGGCCCTCGGCGATCATCGAGCCCCAAGTGACGACGTTCGGATCGCCGAGCCCGAGAAAAGAAAGCGCGGCTTCGGTGAGGATCGCCGCCGCGACGATGATCGCCGACAGCGCCAGAACCGGCGGCAGGGCGTTGGGGAGGATTTCCCGGAAGGCGATTTCGGCCGGATGCATGCCGATCACCCGGGCGGAAGCGACATAGTCCCGTTCGCGGATCGAAAGCACCTGCGCCCGCGTCAGCCGCGCCGGATCCGCCCAGGCGCCGAGTGCAATCGCCATCACCACGACCGGCACCGAGGCGCCGATGACGCTGACGAAGGCCAGCGCCAGCAGGAAGCTCGGGACGATCTGGAAGGCATCGACGACGCGCATCAGCCCCTCGTCGATTAGCCCGCCGGCAAAACCGGCCGTCAGCCCGAGGCAGAGGCCGATGGCTATCGCCGCCAACGCTGCCGCAAGACCGACCGCCAGCGAGGTACGGGTTCCGTGGATTATACCGGCCAGCACATCGCGGCCAAGCCGGTCGGTGCCGAGCGGGAAGGCGGGATCGATGAACGGCGGCAGCAACGCCCGGCCGGCGATGCGCAGCGGATCGCCCGGGGAAAGAGCGGGGGCGAGGAGTGCGATCAGCACCAGAGCCGCAAGGATGCCGAAGCCGATCGCGCCTTCCGGCGTGCGGACCAGATCTCGAAGCAGCCTCATACGCGCCCTCTCATGTATTGGGCTCCGAGGCGCCGACACGCGGGTCGAGCGCGGCATAGACGATGTCGATAATGAGGTTGACGCAGATCACCAGCACGGCGCTGACGACGATGATGCCCATCAGCAGCGGCGCATCGCGGCCGCTGACGGCCTCCTGCGCCAGCCGGCCGAAACCGGGAATGGCAAAGATGCTCTCGATGACGACGCTGCCGCCGAGCATGGCCGCCGATTGCAGGCCGAGCATGGTGACGAGCGGCAGAAGCGCGTTGCGGGCCACATGGCGCAGCACGATGCGGCTGCGGGACAGGCCTTTCGAGCGGGCAAAGAGCACGAAATCCAGTGTCCAGGCTTCGGCCATGCCGGAGCGCATCACCCGCAGGAACAGCGCCATGTAGATCAGCGCCAGCGCGCTGACCGGCAGAACAAGATGCTTGGCGATATCCAAAGCTCGGGCGAAGCCCGCTTTGCCCGAGGCGATGGTCTCGATGCCTGATGTCGGTAGCCAGCGGAGCTGCACGGCAAACACGATGCTGAGCACCAGCCCAAGCCAGAAGCTGGGGATCGCGTAGAGGATGAGAGAGGCCGTCGAAAGTACTCTGTCCCTTAAACTTTCAGGCCTTGCACCGGCAACGATGCCGAGCGCCGAACCGAGCCCAAAGGAGAGCGCCGTGGCGCTGCCCATCAACAGAAGCGTGTTGGGCAGGCGCTCCAGGATGAGGTCGAGGACGGGCCTGCCGAAGGCGACCGACCAGCCGAGATCGAATGTCGCCAGCGAGGAGAAATAGAGCCAGAGCCGGGCGAGCATCGACTGGTCGAGGCCGTAGGCCTGGCGCAGCGACTGGGCGACGGTCGCGTCGCCGCCGCCGATCGACAGGAGATAGGCGTCCACCGCATCGCCGGAGGCCGATTCGAGCAGGAGGAAGGTCAGGACGACAACGATCAGCAGCACCGGAATGCTGCTGATCGCGCGACGTCGGATCAATCGAATGGCTCGGTTCACGCCGAAAAGCGCCTCTGAATCGGATAGTGCGGAGAGCCTATCACGATTTCAGCGCGGTATCCGACCAGTTGGACACGGCCCAGCGCGGATTGTTGGAGACGTTTTGCACCGTGTCACGCGCCACTGTGATAAAGCCCCATTCGGCGACGTTGATCAGCGGTAGATCGGTAGCGACGATCTTCTGGAACTGCTTGTAGAGTTCCGTGCGGGCCGCGGTATCGACCGTTTCAGCAGCCTTGGCGATGATGCCGTCGAGCTCCTTGTTCTCGTAGCCCCCCTGGTTGGAGAAGGGCACGCCGGCCGGAATGCCGGACCGGACGAGGATGGTCGTCGAGATTGCCGGGTCGCCGCGGAAGACCGGCGGGCCGATCGCGAGATCGAAATCGTGATCCGTGTAGACCGCCTTCTGGTGGGCCGCCGAATCCGCGTTGATGAGCTGTGCATCGATGCCGACTGCCGCAAGCGCCTGGCGGAGATAGTCGCCGAACTGCTTGGTCTCGTTGAAATAGGGCGCCGGGCGCAGTTTCAGCGAGAAGCGGGTGCCATTGGCGCCCTTCTTGTAGCCGGCCTCGTCGAGCAGCGCATTCGCCTTGGCAGTGTCGAAAGCGTAGGTCGGGACGCTGGCATCATAGAATTCCGGCGCATTCTTCGGCACGAGGCCGGTCGAGGCAGCGGCGTAACCCAAGAAGATCGTGTCGACAACGAACTTCCTGTCGATCGCGTGGGCGATTGCCTGGCGCACCTTGACGTCGGCGAGCTCCTTGCGGCGGTGGTTGATCTCGACAACGAGCTGGTAGGTCAGCGCCTCGTAGCCCTTGGAGATGACCTTGATGCCCGGCACCTTGGAAATGCGGGCGAGATCGGTGAGCGGCACGGCCGAAAAGGCTGCAAGCTGGATTTCCTCCGCTTCCAGCGCAGCGCCAGCGCCGGCGCGGTCCGGCAGGACGCGGAAGATGACCTCGTCGAGCTTCGGCTCGCCCTTGCCCCAGTAGTCCGCATTCTTGGTCAGGCGATAATATTCGCCCGGCTTGTATTCGGTCAGCTTGAACGGCCCGGTGCCGACCAGCTTCACATTGGCCGGGTTGGTGGCGATGTCGGTGCCTTCGTAAAGGTGTTTCGGCACGACGCTGCTGACCACCGGCAGGGCGTTGCGGATGAGCTGCAGCGGTGTCGGCTTTGAGAACTTGAAGACCGCGGTCGTCGCGTCCGGCGTCTCGACGGCTTCGAGATTGGCGAAGACCAGGCGGCCGAGGTTCTGCAGCGGTTTCCAGATGGCGAGCGCCGAATAAGCGACGTCGGCCGAGGTGAAAGGCTTGCCATCATGCCATTTCACGCCTTCGCGCAGCTTGAAGGTGACCGATTTGCCGTCTGCCGAGCCTTCCCAGGAGGTGGCGAGGCGCGGTGCGAGGCCGTCCTTGCCGTCGAAGGAGGCCTCGGCGAGCGGCTCGACCACCTTGCTCGCGATGAAGAAGACACCGTTCGAGGCGACGATCGCGGGATTGAGGTTTTTAGGCTCGGAATCGGCCGCTACGATCAGCCGGCTACCGGCCTGGGCAAGCGTTACGGTCGGAAGCGCGGTCGAGGCGAGCAGTGTGCCGCCCGCCTGCAAGAGGGTCCGTCGGGATAGGTTGGCGATCGTCATTGCTCTCTCCTGCATCCAGCGATTTTTCAGCATATTGCCAGCGAAATGGCCGGTCGCACAGGCAGGAAATTCCTTTGCGGGGCATTCGGGAACAAATTCTTGGATGCGCAGGGGCGGCGGGCGCATTTCCTTTGCGCCATAAAGGCTTAGTGCCGGGTCTTCAGCTTGTCGCGAAGGGCGGCGAGGATCTCCTCCGCGAGCGGCGCATCGCCGACCGCGCGGGCGAGCGTCAGCCCTCCGACCATCTGGGACAGGATGACGATCGACTTGCGGCGCCGGTCCTCGTCGCCATCGCCGTCGACGATCTCCTGCAGCAGCTGCAGGTGGTTTTCGATGCCTTCGGCGAATACGGATTGCACGGCTTCGCCTTGGCGGGAAGCATCGGCGCAGAGCGAGGCGAAGGTACAGCCCTTTGCCCTGACCAGCAGGTTCTGTCGGGACAGGTACATTTCGGTGATGGCCTTGAGGGCCTTGTCGCGGGTGCGGCTTATAGTCTCCCGCCACAGAGTGACGTTGAGCGCCAGCGCCTGGCGCGAAGCCTCGGCCGCCAGATCCACCTTGGATCTGAACTGGCCGTAAAATCCCCCGTGCGTCAGGCCCGCCGCCTTCATCAGGTCGGCAATGCCGATGCCGTCGAAGCCGTATTCGCGAAACAGTTCGCCCGCTTTCAACACCACGCGGGCACGGTTCTCCTCGGCTTCCTGGCGGCTCACCTTCATCGTCTTCTCCTTCGAACCATCTTGACTCTTATATTTTGATCGTCATCTAAAAGGGCGTTATATGATGATCAAAATTTAAATCGAGGTGAAACATGCCGGCAAGACCGAGCGACAGAATAGTGATCACCGGCATGGGCATGGTCTCGCCGCTTGCGAGCGGCGTGGAGGCCAGCTGGAAACGCCTGATCGAGGGACGTTCCGGCCTGCGCCGGCTTTCTGACGACATGGTGCCGGATATCGACGCCAAGGTCGGCGGCGTCGTGCCCGGCATCGACGAGGACGAGTTCGGCTTCGATATGGATCTCGCGGTGCCGCACAAGGATCGCAAGAAGATGGACCGTTTCATCGCCTTTGCGCTCGAAGCCTCGCGGCAGGCGCTGGAGCAGTCCGGGTGGGTCGCCGATACCGACGACAAGCAGGACCGCACCGCGACGATCATCGCCTCCGGCATCGGCGGCTTTCATACGATCGCCGAAGCTGTGCGCACGGTGGATGCCCGTGGCGCCAGTCGGCTATCGCCGTTTACCGTGCCATCGTTCCTCGTCAATCTCGCAGCCGGCCATGTCTCCATCCGCTACGGGTTCAAGGGGCCGATCGGCGCCCCGGTAACGGCCTGCGCGGCAAGCGTTCAGGCGATCGGTGACGGCGTGCGGATGATCACGAGCGGCGAAGTCGATGTGGCGCTCTGTGGCGGCACCGAGGCCTGCATCAACCGCGTCGCACTTGGCGGATTTGCGGCGGCGCGCGGTCTTTCCACCGCATTCAACGATACGCCTGAGAAGGCGTCGCGACCGTTCGATGCGGCGCGGGACGGGTTCGTCATGGGCGAGGGCGCCGGCATCGTCGTCATCGAGACCCTCGAACATGCGCTGGCGCGTGGCGCAGCACCGCTCGTCGAAGTGGTCGGTTACGGCACCAGTGCTGACGCCTATCACCTGACGGCGGGTCCGGCCGATGGTTCAGGGGCAAAACGGGCGGTCCAGCGAGCTCTTCAGATGGCAGGGCTTCAACCCGAAGCGATCGGTTATCTCAACGCGCATGCCACATCGACGCCGGTCGGCGACGCGGGCGAGCTCGCTGCGATCAAGTCCGTTTTCGGCACGAATAACGGCCCGGCGATCTCCTCGACCAAATCGGCGACCGGGCATCTGCTCGGTGCCGCGGGCGGCCTGGAGGCGATCATCACCGCGCTGGCGCTGCGTGACGGCATATTGCCGCCGACCCTCAACCTCGAAGATCCCGATCCGCTCGCCGAAGGGCTCGATCTCATCGGTCCGCAGGCCCGTCACGCCGATGTCGAATATGCGCTGTCCAATGGGTTCGGCTTCGGCGGTGTGAACGCCAGCGTCATCCTGCGCCGCTTCGATGAAAACGCAAACTAGGAGAACCATCATGTCCGAAGTCGTCATCGTCCAGCCGGTCCGCACCGCGATCGGCAAATATAACGGCTCGCTCGCCGGCATTGCGGCCGTCGATCTCGGCGCCGCGGTGATCCGCGAGACGATCGCGCGCTCCGGCCTCAGCGCCGCCGAGGTTGCCTCGGTCGTGATGGGCAATGTCGTCCAGGCCGGCAACAAAATGAACCCGGCGCGGCAGGCGGCGATCCATGGCGGTCTGCCGGTCGTGGTGCCGGCCGTCACCGTCAACCGTGTCTGCGGTTCGGGTGCCGAGGCGATTGCCAGTGCGGCCAAGGATATCTGGCTCGGCCATGCCAGGGCAGCGATTGCCGGTGGCATGGAGAACATGGACCGCGCGCCCTACCTGATGAGCGGCGGCCGCTGGGGTTATCGCATGGGCCATGCGGAGATCTTCGACAGCATGCTGCTCGACGGCCTTCACGATGCGTTTTCGGACAGACATTCCGGCTGGCACACGGAGGACATGATTGCCTCCCAGCAGATCAGTCGCGCGGACCAGGACCGCTGGGCGGCGCGTTCGCAGCAGCGTTTCAGTGCCGCGCAAGCGGAGGGCAGGTTCGCAGCCGAGATCGTCGGCATCGACCTCCCGGTGAAGGGTGGCGTGAAGAGTTTTGCCGCCGACGAAACGCCGAGGCCGGATACCACGATCGAAGCTCTTGCGAAGCTGAAGCCAGCCTTCCGCGACGACGGCACGATCACCGCCGGCAATGCGCCGGGCCTCAATAGCGGCGCGTCGGCGATGATCGTCGCCGACCGGGCCTTTGCTGAAGCCAGGGGCTTGGCGCCGATGGCGCGGCTGGTGTCCTATGGCGTTGCCGCGGTCGAGCCCGGCATGTTCGCGCTCGGACCTATTCCGGCCGTCAACCAGGCGCTGGAACGGGCTGGCTGGACGATCGGCGATATCGAGCGGATCGAGATCAACGAGGCCTATGCGGCGGTACCGCTCGCGGTCCTGAAAGGGCTCGGCCTGCCGGAGGATATCGCCAATGTCGAAGGCGGGGCGGTGGCGCACGGCCATCCCATCGGCGCAACGGGCGCGATCCTGACGACGCGGCTTCTGCATTCGATGCAGCGCGACGGGTTGAAGCGCGGTATCGTCACGCTCTGCATCGGCGGCGGCCAGGGCATTGCGCTGGCGCTGGAAATGATCTGATCTCCTTGACGCGTATGTCGTTGCCCCGAAACCGGCTTCCAGTTTCGGGGCACATGCTTCAGCAAAAAGCGCGGCAAGAGGGATTGCCGCGCTTTTCGTCTATCCAGGCAGAGAGGACCTTGGGGTCTTGAAGACCCCTACGGATAGATTTTCTTGGCCAGATCCATCATCGGGCCGTATTCATTCATCTCTCGGGTGCCGAGCAGTTTTGCGCTGGCGAAGCGCTTGGATTCCGGGTCGAGCTGGTCTTCCACACCCTTGGCGACCGGCAGCATCCACGCCTTGGCGTAGGTGACCTGCGATTCCATGTCGAGGAAGTGGTTGATGAACAGTTTTGCCGCGTTCGGATGCGGTGCATTCTTCATCATCGCGAAATGGATCGAGACGTAGGGCACGCCTTCCGGCGGCACGATCACCTTGATCGGCAGGCCCTTCAGGTCGTTGGCGAAGGCGAACATCTGCGGCATGTAGATCGGATATTCGCCACGGGCGACGCGCTTGGCATCGTTGCGGAGGTCGCGGCTGAAGACCGGCTTGTTTTCCGCCAGCTTCTCGTTGAACGCCTGGCCGAAGGCCTTGTTGAAGACCACGAACATCGTGCCGCCGGAGCCGAGCGGGCGCATGTCGTCGGAGAGCAGTTTGCCTTTCCATTTGGGATCGGCGAGGTCCTTCCAGCTCTTCGGCTCGTCTTCCGGTTTCACCAGGCTGGTGTTGACCAGAATGCCGTAGGCCTGCAGGAAGCCCGGCACGTGGGTGTCGGTGATCTCCTTGCGCATGTCCTCGCGGATATTGGCGACGTTCGGGATCGTGCCGAGCGGCTGGACCAGCGTGCCCTGGGTGACGCCGGTTTCGATCGAGTTCGCCGAATGCATCTGGATATCCGCGATGAAGCGGCCGGCGGCCTGTTCGGCGCGCAGGCGCTCGGTCAGTTCGCTGGCGCGCAGATCAAGCGACTCGACCTTGATGCCGTATTTCTTCTGAAAGCTTTCGGTAACGGCGAGAAAGTTCGGGGCTCCGAGCTGGGAATTGTAGACGGTGACGGTGCCTTCCTTCTTGGCGGCTTCCACCACCTTGTTCCAGTCGGCATCCTGCGCAAGCGCTGGGCTACAGAGCATCGCGCCGAGCGCGAGCCCGGCCAGTTTGGTGATGAGCGACATTTTTTTCCTCCCGAGAATATTCGCTTGTGACAGGGTCGTCAGATCTCCACGATCACGTAGTCCTCGTCGATGGAGACCGGAAAGGTTTCGGCCTGGTAGGGGCCTTCGGCAAGCGCTCCGCCCTTGGCGACGGACACGTCGAAGCTCTTGACGCGGGTGCGCGCCGGATCGCACCAGGATTTGCCGGTGCGGATGTCGAATTCCCAGCCGTGCCAGGGGCAGCGGACGAGCTCGCCATGGCGCGTCATGCGGTATTTGCCGGGCTCGTCCGACTCGGCGAGGCCGACGACCTGACCTCGGCAGAGGTCGGCGCCCTCGTGCGGGCAGCGGTTGGCGATGGCGAAGAACTCGCCCTTGACGTTGAAGAGGGCGATGTCGCGGCCGGCGACCTTCACCAGCTTGGACTTGCCGATATCGAGTTCATCGACCTTGGCGATTACGTGACGGGCCATGCTCAGTTCAATCCATAGAAGTTGACAGCGTTTCCGGCGAAGATCGCCGCTTTTTCGGCCGCCGACAGCGGCACCTTGAAGGCGTAGCGGGGATCGTCGAAATCCCAGTGGGGATAGTCGGTCGAGAACATCAGCCGGTCGGTGCCGATCCAGTTCAGCGTATCCGTGAGGTTCCTGGCCGGGTTCGGCTCTTCCATCGGCTGGGTGGTGAACCAGATGTTGTTCTTCAGATATTCAGAAGGCGGCCGCTTCACATGCGGAACCTCGTCGCGCATCGCGGCCCAGGCCTTGTCCATGCGCCAGCCGAAGGCCGGCACCCAGGAAAAGCCGCCTTCGACGAAGGAGATCTTCAATTCCGGAAAATGCTCGAAGGCGCCCTCGAAGATCAGGCTTGCGATCACCGACTGCATGGTCTGCACCTGGCTGTGGTGCTCCTCGATGTAATAGGAAGGCCAGCCGGCGCCGGTCGCCTGATGCCCGCCGACGCCGCCCACATGCAGGGAGATCGGCAGGCCGTGGCTGACGGCTGCTTCGAAGATCGGCCAGTGGCGGCGTTTGCCCAGCGGTTCGATCGAACGCGGGGGCAGCAGGACCTGCACGAAACGCTTGTCGGAGGCGCGGCGGTTGATCTCGGCGACGGCGTTTTCCGGATCTTCCTGGGTAGCGATGATCGAGCCGCGCAGGCGCGGTTCCGGTTCCAGGAATTTGCCGACCTGCCAGTCGTTGATGGCCGTGGCGATGGCGGTTGCGAAATCCGGATGGCGCTGGCCGCTGGCGTTGAAACGCAGTGGCACCAGCACACCGATATCGATGCCAAGCCCGTCGAGATGCTGTTCGCGCAGGAAGGGCAGGTCGGAGCCGGGAGGCCCGCCTGATGGCGGCCACGAATCGACGCGCGAGACTTCCGGCACCATGCGCGGATGCGACAGCGTTTCGGACAGTCCCTGGCGGGTATGGCCGCCATAAGTCGCGAGATGATCCCGCCAGCGCTGCGAGAGGTAGGGATGCATCTCCGCCGGCGTCTTCATCGACGGATGGATGTCGCAGTCGATCAGATTGTATTTGGTCTTCGCCTCGACCGGGCGTTCCAGCGTTTGGGCTTCGGTCATCGTGCGGCCTCCTTCTCAAAAATCCGCGGCGATCCGCGGATAGGTGGCGAGCGGGTTGTCGATCAGGATCTTCTTCGCCAGCGTCTCGCCGAACTTGGCCGAGAGCGCATTGGTGCCCTCGAACTGCGCATGCGGGTAGTCGGTCGAAAACAGCAGGATGTCGTCGCAGTCGATGTGCTCGAGCGTGCGGGCGAGCGCATCGGTTTCGAGCGGCGCTTCGACCGGCTGCAGCGTGAAGCGGACATGCCGCTTGACGATGTCGCTCGGCTGTTCGGTGACCCACGGCGTTTCGGCCCGCACGCCGCGCCAGGTCTTGTCGGCCCGCCAGAAGAAGGACGGCAGCCAGGTGAAGCCGCTTTCGGCGAACACGACCTTGAGGTCCGGCACCTTGTGGAAGACGCCTTCGGCGACAAGGCTGAGGAGCTGGCTTTCGAAGATCGAGGCCTGCGCCACATAGGCTTCGACGAAGAAGCTCGGCCAGCCTGTGGCGGTCGGCGCATGGCGGTTGCTGCCGCCGGCGTGGATGCAGAGCGGCAGCCTGTTGCGGGCGGCGGCCTCGTAGATCGGCCAGTAGCGGCGTCGCCCGAGCGGCTCGTCGTTCTGGGCGAGGATCATCACCTGCACGAAACGCGGGTCCGCCGCGCGCTTCTCGATCTCGGCGACGGCGAGTTCTGCGTTCTGGGCCGAGACGATGATCGAACCGCGCAGGCGCGGCTCCTTGTCGAGCCATTCCCGCGCCAGCCACTCGTTGACGGCACCACAGAGTGCCGCGGCCATGTCGTCGGAATGCATGATCATCGAGCCGTGCAGCACGTTGCAGATCGCCAGCCGCGTTCCGAAAGGGTCGAGCGCCTGGGTGCGGACGGCCTCCAGCGTATCGCCGGCAAAGCCGCTTGCCGCCTTCCAGTCGGGACGGACATTGATCGGGGCACGCGGCGGCGACGCGGTCATCGCCAGACTCATCCGGTCGACGCCGCGCATGATAAAAGTTTCGCGCCAGTAGTCGTCGAGATAGGGCAGCAGCGTCGCGGTCGCCGGCGAGGCCGGATGCAGGTCGCAGTCGATGCCGCCGAAGGTCGACAGTCCGGGCTCGTTGCCCAGCGATCTCACCATTTCGTTCATGTGAGCACTCCGTGTTCAGGGCAGGCGGTAGACGCTCTTTGCGTTATCGCGAAAGATCTGCGCGTGCTCCGTCGGTGTCAGCGGCACCTTGAAGGCGAAGCGCGGGTCGTCGAAATCCCAGTGCGGGTAGTCGGTCGAGAACATCAGCCGGTCGGTGCCGACCCAGCGCAGCGTGTCGAGCAGGTGGCGGTTGTTTTCCGGCTCCTCGATCGGCTGGGTGGTGAACCAGACGTTTTCGCGGATATATTCGGACGGCGGCCGCTTCACATGCGGAACCTCGGAGCGCATCCGCTCCCACTGCTTGTCGAGCCGCCAAGCGAGCGGTGCAGCCCAGGCGAAACCGCCTTCGACGACGATCAGTTTCAGCTTCGGGAAGCGTTCAAAGACGCCTTCGAAGACCATGCTGGTAACGACGCTCTGCAGGCTGTGCGAGAAGGCATAGTGTTCCTCGATATAGAAGTTCAGCCAGCCGGCGCCGCTGTTTGTGTGCTGGCCATAGGCGGCCGAATGCATGCCGATCGGCATGTCGTAATGTTCGGCCGCCTCGTAGATCGGCCAGTAACGACGGCGGCCCG
>NZ_AKKC02000011.1 GCF_000282095.2 Rhizobium sp. CF080
AAGGTCATGCCGACGGAGAGTTCGGTCAGTTCCGGCGGGAAATAAGCGAGCCGAGCCATCCGCCAGTCGGGCTGCGCATCGGTGCGGTACTGGACGAAGAGGGCGTCGCCCATGCGGGTGACGCGGACCGAGATTTGCTCGAAATCGTCTGCCAGGCGGAAGGCGGACCAGTCGGAATGGCCATTGGTCACCACCACGCTGAAATGGCGCGCGCCGTCGGTGAATTCGATGCCGCATTTCATCCAGTGTTTTTCGTCGTGGCGGATCATCAGCCCGGCCTGGTCGTAGAGCGCTTCATAACGGCCCACGAAAGAAGTCTCGGCGGTGAAATCGCCGTTTCGGGTCCGATGCAAGAAGTGGCCGGTGTCGCGGTGAAAGCCGTAATAGGTGCCCTGCCAGAAATCGGTCTCAAAGCCGGAGCGGGCGATCAGGCGGCCGTTACCCTCACGGCTTTCCGGCGGCGGGTTCAGCCAGGACATGCGGGACAGGTCGATGGGCATCGGTTCCTCGTCGATGATCAGGCGGGCACGCGCACGACGGCGCGTAAGCCGCCGCGGGGGCTGTCGGCGAGCGTGACGTTGCCGCCATGGGCGCGGGCGATGTCGCGGGCGATTGCAAGGCCGAGGCCGGTGCCGGAGGAGTCGAGGTTGCGGGCCTGATCCAGCCGGTAGAACGGCTTGAAGACATCCTCGCGGGCGTCGGCCGGAATGCCGGGGCCGTCGTCGTCGAGCGTCAGCGTCAGCCACTTGGCGCTGTGCCTTGCATCCACATGCAGCGATTTGGCGTAGCGCTCGCTGTTCGAGACGAGATTGCCGACCAGCCGGGTGAAGGCGTTGGGGCGCACGGCGATCTCGTCTTCGCCGTCGATCTCGTAGGTCATGGTCTTGCCGTGCAGGGTAAATTCCAGGCACAGCTTTTCGAGCAGTTCGCTCAGGCGCAGTTCTCCGAAATCCTCCTCCGCTTCGCCCTTGGCGAAGGCGAGATATCCTTCCAGCATCGACTGCATGTCGTCGACATCCTGGCCCATGCCGGCCAGTTCCGGCTTGTTGCCAGCGAGTGCCAGCTGCAGTTTGAAGCGGGTGAGGATGGTCCTCAGATCGTGGCTGATGCCGGCGAGCATGGCGGTGCGCTGTTCCATCTGCCGCTCGATGCGCTCGCGCATCTGGATGAAGGCAAGGCCGGCGCGGCGAATCTCATCGGCGCCGCGTGGCGAAAACCCGTCGGTCTTCTGTCCCTTGCCGAAACTTTCGGCGGCGCTCGCGAGCGTCAGGATCGGCCGGATCTGGCCGCGCAGGAAAAGGATGGAGATGATCACCAGCACCAAGGCGGCGCCGATCATCCAGACAAGGAAGATATGGGTGTTGGAGGCGTAAGTTGAGCCGCGGCGGACAAAGACGCGCAGCACCCTCGTGTCGAACTTGATGCGGATCTCGACGAGCCGGCTGTCGCCCACCGTGTCGATCCAGAAGGGCATCTGGATCTGGCGGGTGATCTGGTCGGCGAGGATATCGTCGAGGATCTCGAAGAAGGGGCGGGAGCGGGGCGGCGGTAATTGGCCGTTTTCCTCGACCGCGATGGTAAGGTTCAGCGCGTCGCTGGCGATGCGGCTGATGGCGTCATAGTTGCTGTCCTGCGGATAGGCTTGGATCACCTCGATAATGCCGGCGATATCGCGCACCGTGCTTTCCGACAGGCGTTCGGTCACCATGCGCCAGTGCCGCTCCATGAAGACGGAGGCGACGACGCCCTGCAGCAGCAGCATCGGCAGGATGACGATCAGCAGCGAACGGGTATAGAGGCCGGTCGGCAGGCGGCGGCGCAGCCAGCGGGTCATCGGCCGCCAGCCCGGCAGGGTCAGCCGATCCATGTCGCGCTTCAGAGAGTCGAAAAGTGCCATCCTGCCTTCAGCCTGTGCCGTCTCTTCCCGGCTAATCGATACTCAGCCTGTATCCGATGCCGCGCACCGTCTGGAGATAGACGGGGTTGGCCGGATCCTCTTCGATCTTACGCCGCAAACGATTGATCTGCACGTCGATCGTGCGTTCGCCGACTTCGGCGTCGTCGCCGATCAGCTCGTGACGGGGAATGGTGTCGCCGGCGCGCAGCGCAAACAGCAGCATGATCTCCTGTTCGCGATCGGTCAGCCGGATGGTCTCGGCGGCCTTGCGCAATTCCTTGCGTGGGATCGAGAAGGTGAAGGGGCCGAACATGATCTGCTCGATCTTCGGTGTGTCGGGCGAGGTGCTGCGGCGCAGGATGTTGTTGATGCGCAGCACCAGTTCGCGCGGATCGAAGGGTTTCGACAGATAGTCGTCGGCACCCGCTTCGAGACCGGCAATGCGGGATTCCGATTCGGCGCGCGCCGTCAGCAGGATCACCGGCACCGTCTTCTTCTGGTAAAGCGACTGGGTGAGCGAAATGCCGGATTCGCCGGGCATCATCACGTCGAGAATGATCAGATCGAAATGCAGGCCTTCGAGCTTGCGACGGGCTTCGGCGGCGTCGCCGGCGACGGTGATGCGAAACCCCTGTTCCATCAGATAGCGGTTGAGGAGATCGCGGATGCGGGTGTCGTCGTCGACCACGAGAAGATGAGGCGCATCATCGGAAGGGGGCAGTGTCGTCATCTCAAAGGTCCCACTTATTCCAGGTCGCTGTCGATAGGCTCGAGACTTTCGTCGCGGCCGCGCATGTGGCGCAGGAATTCCTTGACCGAGGCCCGCGTGTCCGGGGTCAGCTCCTCCATGGCGCGAGCGATACGGCGCGATTGCGGCTCGGAAAGGGCGAGCGCCAGTTCACGGCCGGCAAGCGTCGGGTAGAGCCTGCGCTGGCGGCGATCCTTGGCGCCGGCCATCTGGCGAATATAACCCGATTCGATCAATTGCTTGAGGACGCGCGCCAGGCTCTGCTTGGTGATCTGCAGCGTATCGAGAAGGTCGGTGACCATCATGCCCGGCTGGCGGCTGACGAAATAGACGACGCGGTGGTGGGCGCGGCCCATGCCGATCTTGGCGAGGATCGCATCCGGATCGGACACGAAATCGCGGTAGGCGAAGAAAAGCAGTTCGATGGTCTCGAAGTCGATCTGGGCTTCGTCGACTGCCGGCATTGTCGGCAGGACCTTCTTGACGGCCTTTCCCGTCGATGCGCGCGACACTCGCGTTTCCTTTCCCTTTTTGGCTCCTTGCCCCCCGGAGTTCTGGAGGCCGAAGCTCTTTTTTGCTCGCTTCACAGTGTAACCTGACGCACGTCATAAAGCGCGAACAGGCTGAACAATCAACAGCATTTGTTGGGGAAGGGCGGATGCGCGGCTGGCGCAAAGGGAAAGGGCGCCGTCCGGCAGCGCCCCTTCATGGGAATGCTCAATCGTAGATGTGGACAATGCGGCGGGTGCCGGGATCGACGAGCACGGGCCGGTCGTTGACCACGACATAATCGTAATCGTAGTCCGGTACCTGCCGGACAACGACGCCTGGCGGCAGCGTGGCACCGATCGCCACTTCGTTGCGGACATAGACCGGCTGGACCGGGTGCTCCTCGATGTAGCTGATGACGGTTTCCGGCGGTTCCACGGCGTCGACGGCGCCGACAGGGCCGAGCAGGATATCGCCCGGACCGGGGACGGGTGCCGGCGGAACGACGCTTGCCGTCGTCTCGTAGGTGACGTTGGGGACTTCATACTGAGTGCGGTATTGCTCAACCGCGACCGGCGCGCCGTTGTGGCGAATGGTCAGGTATTCCGCATAGACCCAGCCGCGCATGCCGTTGACATCGATGCGGCACCATTTGCTGCCCTGAAGGCAGCCATCCATCATCGCCGGGCTGCCGCGGGTGGCAAGGCCGATTTCGGGATAGTCCTGGCCGGGGCCGGAGCGGACGATGATGTCCGAGGCGGTCGTGGTGGTCATCTGCGCCTGGGCGGGCAGGGCGAGCGTCGCAAGGACGGCGCCGAGGCCCAGCCACTTCAATTCCGGGCATTTCAACCAAGTCGTCATGGATTTTCTCCTCATGTTGACTGGCGGGGTAACCCCTGCCTCTCCTGGTGGTTCCGCCGGACGGGAGTGGATTCTACAAGCTGTGGCGGGGGTGCCACAGATAAAAAGGGCAGGGAACCTTTACGCCGCGAGTCCATTGATCCCGCCAGAAGCACCGGAGATATCCCATGACGACCCAGACGATGACCGCCCAGACCTTTGCCGCACTGCCCCCGATCAGAATGGAAACATCGAGCCCGACCAATCCGTTGAAAGGTCTGCTGGTGACGGTTTTTGCGCTGAAGATCGTGGTTGCGGCCTTCCTGATCGCCACGGTATCGCTCGCACCGCCGGTTTCAGCCGGCACCCCCTACACGACCCTTGCCTCGAATTGATCTTTTTGGCTGAAATGCCTTCCGTTTAGCGATATACCCCGGCGGACATTATCGCTTGAGACCGAGGCATCATGGGCAAGCTACAAGCCGGTATCATCCCGGTTACGCCATTCCAGCAGAACTGCACGATCCTTTTCGACGACGAGACCAAGCAGGGCGTGGTCGTCGATCCAGGTGGCGACGTACCGACCATTCTTCAGGTCATCACGGAAAACGGCATCACGCTGAAGGAAATCTGGCTGACGCACGGTCATATCGACCACGCAGGTGGCGCCGACGAATTGCGCGAGGCGCTCGGCATCCCGGTGATCGGGCCGCATGAAGCGGACTTGCCGCTGCTGCAGCGCCTGGAGACGCAGGCGGAAAAATTCGGGGTCAAGATGGAGGTGCGCAATGTCGTGCCGGACCGCTGGCTCAACGAAGGCGATACGGTTTCTTTCGGCGACCATGTCTTCGAGATTTTTCATTGCCCCGGGCATGCGCCGGGTCACGTGATCTACTATAACCGGGCTCAAGGGTTCGCGCATCTCGGCGACGTGCTGTTCAACGGCTCGATCGGGCGCACAGACCTGCCGGGCGGGGATCACGATACTCTGCTCGCCTCGATCCGCGACAAGGTCCTGCCGCTCGGCGACGAAGTCGGGTTCATCTGCGGCCATGGGCCGGGGAGCCGGATCGGCGACGAACGCCGCACCAACCCGTTCCTGCGCGGTCTCTGAGGTCGAAGTCGCGGCATGGCTTGATCAAAAAAAACCCGGCATCTCTGCCGGGCTTCAACTCGAAATGGTAAGCCTCGAGAGGCTTAACCGGCGATCTGCAGATTGACGGCCTTGGGGCCTTTGCCGCGACGATCCGGTTCCGTGTCGAAGCTTACTTTCTGGTTTTCCGACAATCCGGACAGGCCAGAAGCCTGTACGGCAGAGATATGAACAAAGATATCGGCGCCACCATTGTCAGGCTTGATAAAGCCGAAGCCTTTGTCGGTATTGAAGAATTTTACAGTGCCAGTCTCGGCCATGCGCAGGTCCTTTTCTCTCTGTCCGTGTTCAGCGGCGGACAGCATCACAGTGTAGCCCCGAAGGGCGGCGGCAGGCAGCTTTAAGAAAGGGTCCCTGTCTTTACCGCGATGACCGGCAGGAATTGCTTTGAAATCTCCGCCCCCGGCCTACCGCCCGAAGTCTTAGCGCCTTCGGAGCGCGTCATTATAGGTCTTCCCATGCTCGTAAATTGCCCGAACTTGCACAGAGTGCTGTGTTTATCGAAAATTGGCAAGAAAAAGTTTTTTGAACAGTGGCTACAATGCGAAATTGCAAATCACGAGAACGCCTGAAAATGCGGGCTTTGCGCCTTTCCTGACGCCTCGGGAACGCGAATCCATCGCTGGCAATGCTTCGCTAACCCTCTTCTGTGCGATTTTGAGGCAAATGGCGCGAAAAGAAAAATTTTAGTCGCACCTGTATTCGAGGGGGCGTCAGGGCGTCTTTCTTGGCGGTCATTGCGGTAAATCGCGGCAGGCGTTCGTCGCGTGAAGGTTGTTTTCTGGTTATTCGCCGCTCGATTGCCGACGGCCGAAGGCGCGGGCGGGCCTGGCGAATACCGGCTTGGCGGGAACCGGAGGAGGCGCCGCCATCGCGGCCCGGCTGAGGCCGAGCGTGATGTCGTTGCCGCCTGCCTGGAGCGGCGGCGCAAGGTCGGCGAGGCTTTCCGGAAAACTCTCGTTGAATGTCGTCGGTGCAAGTTCCGGCCGTGCAAGCGCATAACCCTGCATCAGCGGCACGCCGAGTTCCTCGCAGAGATCCACCTGCCACAGTTCTTCGAGCCCTTCGAAGATCGGTTCGATACCATCGTCGAGCATCTGCCGGACGATGACGCGCAGCAGCGCGTAACCGGCGGAATTGTCGAGGAAGTCGCGCACCCAGGCGGCCTCGAACTTCACATAGTCCGGCCGGATGCGCTTCAGCCGGTCGAGATCGGAATCGCGGGCGCCATAATCGTCGATCGCGATGCGGAAACCGATCGCCTGCATGTGTTCGGTAAAGGCGACGACGATGTCGTCGGCAGCGCCGGATCTTTCGGAGATTTCGCAGACGATGCGGTCCGGGGCGAGGCCGGCCTCATGGCTGGCGACCTTGATGCGATCGACTTCCTGGCGCATTTCCTGGGGCGTGCGGAAGAGGCCCGGATGGAACTTGACGAAAATCCCGGCGCGCGCGCGGTTCAGCCGGCCGGTGTTGAGGATGTGGATCGTGCGCAGGATGCTGTCGACATCGGCCATGTCGACCGGCGACACGAGCGGAAAAAACTCGGCAGGCGAGACCGGCTCGTTATCCCGGGAGGCACGCAGAAGGCCCTCGAAGGCTTCGATATCGAGGCCGGTTTCGGGGCCTGAGCGAAAGATCGGCTGCAGCGCGGATTGCAGCAGGAAAGGACCGTAGACGGTGGAGAACGACCCGTTGTCGCTGCGAACCAGATTGGCGAAGATGCTTCTCGGCGTCATGCCCTTGCCCGTCGATTTCCGTTATCCATCCCTCCTGGTTGTAGCAGCCAAGGGTTACGCGGCTGTAAACAAGGTTTCGAAGGTTTTAATCAGCTTCTTTCATGGCTCACATTCAAGCTTTGTGCTTGAAACGGAGTCATAGTTTAGACATAGAGCTAACCCGGCGGGTTCGGAACGCGAGGCCGCCTGGTTCAACAGCCCTTCAGGACGAAGATTATGGCCTTTCTTGCCGACATTCTTTCCCGCGCAAAGCCTTCCGCCACCATCGCCGTTGCCCAGAAAGCCCGCGAGCTCAAAGCAAAGGGCCGCGACGTGATCGGGCTTGGCGCCGGCGAGCCGGACTTCGATACGCCGGACAACATCAAGAAAGCCGCCATCGACGCGATCAACCGGGGCGAAACCAAATACACGCCGATCGCCGGCATCATCGAGCTTCGCGAGGCGATCGCCAGGAAGTACAAGCGCGAGAACAACCTCGACTACACGGCCGCGCAGGTCATCGTCGGCACCGGCGGCAAGCAGATCCTGTTCAACGCCTTCATGGCGACCCTCAACCCGGGCGACGAAGTGATCATCCCGGCTCCCTACTGGGTCTCCTATCCGGAAATGGTGGCGCTCTGCGGCGGCACCCCGGTGTTCGTCGACACGACGCTCGAAACCAAGTTCAAGCTCACCCCGGAAGCGCTCGAAAAGGCGATCACGCCGAAGACCAAGTGGTTCCTGTTCAACTCGCCGTCCAATCCGAGCGGCGCCGCCTACACGCATGACGAACTGAAGGCCCTGACGGACGTGCTGGTCAAGCACGAGCATGTCTGGGTCCTCACCGACGACATGTACGAGCACCTGACCTACGAGGGCTTCAAGTTCGCAACGCCGGCGGAAGTCGAGCCGAAGCTCTACGACCGGACGCTGACCATGAACGGCGTTTCCAAAGCCTATGCAATGACCGGCTGGCGTATCGGCTATGCGGCCGGCCCGCTGCAGCTGATCAAGGCCATGGACGTGATCCAGGGCCAGCAGACTTCGGGCGCCACCTCCATTGCCCAGTGGGCTGCGGTCGAGGCACTCAACGGCCCGCAGGACTTCATCACCAAGAACAAGGCGATTTTCCAGGGCCGCCGCGACCTCGTCGTGTCGATGCTCAACCAGGCCAAGGGGATCGTATGCCCGTCGCCGGAAGGAGCGTTTTACGTCTACCCGTCCTGCGCCGGTCTGATCGGCAAGACGGCTCCTTCGGGCAAGGTGATCGAGAACGACCTGGACTTCGTCACCGAGCTTCTGGAAACGGAAGGCGTTGCCGTGGTGCATGGCACGGCCTTCGGCCTCGGCCCCAATTTCCGCATCTCCTATGCGACCTCGGAAGAGGAACTGGAAGAAGCCTGCAAGCGGATCCAGCGCTTCTGCGCCAACTGCAAGTAAGTAGCCCCGATATTCCTGGAAAGCCCGCCGGCGACGGCGGGCTTTCTTGTTTCGAGTACTCGCGTTGACGATGACAGCAACCGGACGTACATTTCAGGCATGAAAACCGTATCAATCCGCGAAGCCCAGGACCGTCTCGACGAACTTGCCCAGGATGTGGAGCAGGGTGAAACCGTGACCGTGACACGCGACGGAAAGCCGGTGTTTGATATCGTGCCGCATATCGAGGCAGTGGAACCGGCTGAGAAGAAGGGCGGTATCGATCTCGATGCCCTCCAAGCTCATCTTCGTGCTCGCGGCATTACCAACCCTGTTCCATATATCGCGGATGATTTCGATGATCCGCTGCCGGAAGATTTCTTGCTGAGACCGCTGCCTTGACGAAGCGGTGTCTTCTCGACACCCATATCATCCTCGCGATTTTGCGGGCCGACACGCGTCAACGTTTCCCAAACATCAGCAAGCTGGTGGGCGCCGCGGATTTTTCCGGTTTCGTGAGCGTCGCCAGCCTTTGGGAGATCGCCATCAAGTCCCGCCTCGGAAAGCTCGATCCGGGCGTACCGCTGGAAGACATGCAGATCGTTCTGGAAGGTGCAGGCCTCACCATCCTGCCCATCGATATCCCGCATGTCATCACTGCCGCCGAACCGGAGCCCGATACGCGGGATCCTTTCGATCGGCTGCTTTTGGCGCAGTGCCAGGTCGAGGGGTTGCTGCTCGTCACGATCGACCGGGCGCTTGTGGGGCATCGCCTCGCATTCAAATTCTAGGAAAACAGCGCCCGGAGCGCCGCGTTGCCCGAACTGTCGATTACCCTTTCGTCAACTTCACGATCGTCGATTCCCCGCCGCCGCGTTGTTCGGTGACGGCATAGACGGCGCCGTCGGGGCCGACCTTGACGTCGCGGATGCGGTTGCCGAGCGGGACGCGCTCTTCATAGGCGACCTTGTCGCCATCCATGTGAACAACCACGACGGCCTGGGCGACAAGTCCGCCGATCAGGAAGGAATTCTTCCATTCGGGGATGGCGTCGCCGTCATAAAAGGCCATGCCGGACGGGGCGATGACCGGGTCCCAGAAATAGACCGGCTGTTCGGTCTCCTTCATGGCGGTGATGCCCTTGCCGACCGGCCGGCCGCTGTATTCGATGCCGTAAGTAACTTCCGGCCAGCCATAGTTCTTGCCGGCTTCCGGGCGGTTCAGCTCGTCGCCACCGCGCGGGCCGTGTTCGACGGTCCAGAGACGGCCCTGGCCGTCGAGGGTGGCGGATTGCAGGTTGCGGTGTCCGAGCGACCAGATTTCCGGCCGGGCGCCCTGACGGTTGACGAAGGGGTTGTCTGCTAAGGCCTTGCCGTTCATGTCGATGCGAAAGACCTTGCCGAGGCCGCTGGCGATATCCTGGGCCTGCACGCGCGGCTGCGGGTCGGAGCGTTCGCCGACGGTAACGTAGAGTTCCCTGTTGGGGCCGAAGACGAGGCGGGAGCCGAAATGGTTGTTGCCGTCATAGCTCGGCATCTGGCGGAAGATGACCTTGACGTTTTCGAGCTTGCCGCCGCCGCGGTCATCCGGGACCAGTTTTGCCGAGGCGACCGATGTGCCGTTGCCGTCGTCGCGCTGCTCGGAGAAGGAGAAGAAGATCATGCCGGAGGAGGCGAAATCCGGGGCGAGCGCCACGTCGAGCAGGCCGCCCTGGCCCCTGGCGAGCACTTTCGGCACGCCTTCGATCTTCGGTCCGGCTTCGCCTTCCTCCGAGATTATGTGCATGGCGCCCTGCTTGGCGGTCACCAGCATGCGACCGTCGGGCAGGAACTCCATGGCCCAGAGATGCGGCAGGCCGTCGGCGACCACTTCCTGGGCGATCTTCGGCATCCGGGCGGGCTGCGGCGCGCGCGTCTGGTTGGCGAAGGCGGGTTTCTGGTCCCGGGCGTTCGGCGCCCTGGTTTCGGCAGGCTGTCCGGCGTTCTGAGCGGGAACGGGGCCGGCAGCCAGCGCGATGGAGAGGGCCGAGCCGGTCAGGAGAAGACTGAGGCGTTTCATCGTGGACTCCCTTTCATGGGGCGGCATTGACCGCCGAGGCATGGAGCGACACCCTCGCACGCGGCGAAAGAGTATCGGTGATGGCCTTCATCTAGGGCGTTCATCCGCAAGCGCCGAACACGGTTCGTTCAAGATTATTTTATTGGGGCGTCAGAAAGAAAGCCCGCCGGCAAGGCGGGCTTTCTATATCGGGATGCGCCAGTCGTCGGGCGAGGCGCCGCTGCTCAGTCGGCGAGATCTGCCGGGACCTTGCCGCCGTTTTCGGCGAGTTTCTTCATCAGCGCCTTGTGGAGCCACACGTTCATCGTCGCGGAGTCGTTAGTGTCGCCGGTATAGTGCAGTTCGGCGGCCAGTTCCTTGCGGGCGGTAAGGCTGGAATCCAGATCGAGCGCCTTCATCAGGTCGACGATCGACTTGCGCCAATCGAGCTTCTGGCCACTCTTCTTGACGGCGGCGTCGAGTATCGGGGTGATGTCGACGGGCGTGGAGGAGGAGGGGGCGGCTGCAGACGTTGCCGAAGGGATGGGCGTCGGATTGCCCGCCGGGGCGGCGGATGCGGAAACCGGAGCGGCCGGCTTCAGCGGTTCGGCGGGCTTGGCAGCGGGTGCTGCTTCATCTGCGCCCCAAATCGCATTCTTAATCTTGTCGAAAATACCCATTGTTGCAGTCTCCCTCGGGTTAAATCCGAATAGGAACCTAAGCTAGAACAATGATTTCTCAAGTGGCGGCCGCGGGTTATTCGACCCGCGGCCCACGAATATCGGATCAGGCCGTGCCCCAGATGGCTTCGGCGGTCTGGACGACGAGTTCCAGCTTGCGCTTCTGGTCGTCCTCGGTGATCGAGTTGCCTTCCTCGGTCGAGGCGAAACCGCATTGCGGTGCGATCCCGAGCTGGTCGATATCGACGAACTTGGAGGCTTCGTCGAAGTGGCGACGGAGGCTGTCGAGGGTTTCGAGCTCACCGGTCTTGGTGGTGATGAAGCCCGGATAGACGCGCTGCTTCGAACCCTTCTGGAGCAGGCTCAGCGGCTGCAGGCCACCGGAACGCTCGGTGTCGTATTCCATGAAGAACATGTCGACACCGGTCTTGTTGAAGATCGCGTCGGCCGCCGCATCGTAACCGCCTTCGGCAGCCCAGGTGGAGCGGAAGTTGCCGCGGCACATATGCATGCCGATCAGCATGTCCTTCGGACGATCCTTGATCGCTTCGTGCATGGTTTCAGCATACTTCTGGATCAGCCAGTCCGGATCGTAGCCTTCCTCGCGCTTCATGGCGCGCTGCTTCTCGTCGCCGAGATAGGCGAAGTAGATGTCGTCCATCTGCAGGTAGCGGCAGCCGGCTTCGTAGAACTTCTGCACGGCCTTGGCATAGGTGCGGGCGAGAGCGGCGAAGAGCGCTTCGGGATCCTGGTATTCCGGATAGGTCACGTCGGCGCGGGCGGTGCGGTAATGCGCGACGCTCGGGCCGGGGATGGAGATCTTCGGCGTCACCTTGGTATTGGCGGCGAGGAACTTGAAGTGTTCCAGATGCGGGTGATCATCTGGGAAATCGAGCTTGCCGTTGATGGTCGGGAAGGTCGGCGGCAGCTTGACGCCGTGGAAGGTGACGCCCTTGTGGGCTTCGCGGGTGACGAATTCCAGGCCATCGAGCAGGCCCATGAAATCGTAGTGCCAGAAGTGGCGACGGGCTTCGCCGTCGGTCACGACCTTCAGGCCGACGCTTTCCTGCAGCTTGATGAGATCCTTGATGCCTTCGTCTTCGACGGCCTTCAGTTCCTCGGCGGAAATGCTCTTGTCTTCGTAGAACTTCTTGCGGGCGTCCTTGATGGAAGCGGGACGCAGGAGCGAACCGACGTGGTCGGCTCTGTAGGGAGGTGTAGACATTTGAAAATCTCCTTCATGCGCAACACGGGGGCCGCGCCAGACGCTGGACGACCGGCGGATAGGCCGGCCTTCGCCGCGGCGGACACGACCATATTTCAGACATTGATTCAACCTCTTCCCGATCCGATTCCGCTCCCGCGCGCAAGTCTTTGATCCGGAATCTCTTTCGCCTACAGACCAAGGGCAGTCAGCATCACGAATGTCGCAAAGAGAACGAAATGGGTCATGCCTTCGATGGCATTCGTCTGGCCGTCGTTGAGGTTGATCGCGGCGACGACGAGGGTGATCGCGACCATCACCGTCTGCACCGGAGTCATGGCCATCACGAAGGGCTGGCCGCTGTAGAGCGCGATGCTCTCCATGACGGGAACCGTGAGGATGACGGTCGAGAGCGAGGCGCCCATGGCGATGTTGACCACGGACTGCATGCGGTTGCGCAGTGCGGCGCGCAGTGCTGTCAGGATTTCGGGAGCTGCGGAGATCGCCGCGACCACGACAGCCATCAATGTCAGCGGCGCGCCGCTGCCCTCCAGTCCGGCATTCATGAGCGCGGACATGAACTCGGCGAGGAAGCCGATGATCAGCACGCCGGCCAGAATGACGCCGATGGAGATCGCGGCGGATTCTTGCTTGGTGTCCTCTTGCTGCGTCCCGGTGCCCGTGGCCGGCTTGGCGCGCGGATAGCTGTAACTGAAGAAATAGCTGTGCGGACCGACCTGCATCTTCAAGAAGACCGCATAGAGCGCGATCATTGCGCAGATCGTGAAGGCGGAATAATAGTGCCAGCGATCGCCGGGGATGAATTCCGGGACGATCATGGAAATGCCCATGGCGGTCAGGATCATCACGCTGTAGGTGCGGCTGGAATCGTCGTTATAAGGCTGTTCGCCATGGCGCAGGCCGCCGAGCAGGGCGGCGAGGCCGAGGATGCCGTTGATGTCCAGCATGACGGCCGCATAGATCGTGTCGCGCACCAGGGTGGGCGAGCTGGTATTGCCCATCATGATGGCGAGGATCAGCACCTCGACCGCCACCGCCGACAGCGTCAGGATCATCGTGCCATAGGGATCGCCGACCTTGTGGGCGAGCATTTCGGCATGGTGGGCGACGCGGGTCGAGGCGAGGATGATGATGCCGATCAGGACAGCTGCGGCGATCAGCGAAGCCGTCTTGCCGGCCTCGAGCACGGAATGCTCGACGGAATAGGCGACGAAGCCTGAGGCCAAAGCGACGATGAGAGATCTTTCCTGCTTCAGCAGGGACAACAAACCCACGTTCTACTCCTGACCTTACCCTCGGCGCTTATCTAACGCGGCAACCTGCAGCATCAAGCACCGTTCAGTCTGGCCTCAAGGATTTGCGGTCATCGGCCTTTGATGACATAATTTGCGACGTGATTTGCGATGTGGCTTGGAAGTCGTGGCACCTTTTTCGATTTTTCACCCCGATGCCGCGACAGGACGAGGATCCGATTGGATCGAGGCAGCCATGAAAGACAGGAGGGAGTATGACCAAGGTTACCTATAAAGTCGTGCCGCATGACGGCGGCTGGGCCTATCGCCAGGGCGACGTCTATTCCGAAACTTTTCCCAGCCATTCCGATGCCTTGCAGGCAGCCCGCATCGTGGCGGCCGAACAACAGGTCGGCGGGGATGCGGAAGAGATCAGCTGGCAGGACGAAAAGGGCATCTGGCACACCGAATACAGCGAGGGTGGCGACCGGCCCGAGGCCGAGGTCATGGATGGCGACGAGGGTACGACCACCCACTGAAAGCGTCAGCCGCGGACATAGTCCAGCAGGCCTCTGACGAGCGCGTCGAAGGTGACGCGCCAGCGGGGCGACGATTTCAGGTTTTCGTGCATGGCGATCCAGGTGTCGAGAGGCAGCTCGAAAACATCCGGCAGCACCCGGACCAGATCTCGATCACGTCGGGCGATGCCGACCTGGCAGATGCCGATGCCGACACCGCCGCGGATCGCCGCCAGTTGGGCGAGATTGCTGTCGGCGCGGTAGCTCCAGCGGATCTGCTCGATATCGGGGAAGGCCGGAGAGGTCATGCGGATACGGTCCGCAGCGGCGCGAACAAAGGCGGTGCGGCGGTCGAAACCGATCAGCCGGTGGGTTGCGAGATCGCCGGGGTTTTGCGGAGCACCATGCCGATCGAGATAGCGGCGATGCGCAAAAAGCCCCAGCGGAATGTCCCCGATATGGCGGGTGACGAGCGCATCCTGGGCCGGGCTAGTCATGCGCACGGCAATGTCCGACTCGCGTCTTAAAAGATCTTCCAGCGAATCCGACAACGACAGTTCCAGCTCCAGCCCGGGATGTTCGTCCTGGAGGGCGGCCAGGATCGGCGGAAGGACTTCGACGCCGATCACCTCGCTGGCGCTGATCCTCACAGTCCCCTTGATCGCGCCGATCTCGCCCGAGGCCAGCCGCTGCATGGCGGCGGCCGTGATGGCGAGGTTTTCCGCATAGGGCTTCATCGCCAGCGCCGGCTCGGTGGGCAGCAGGCCCTGCTGCGAGCGGGTGAAGAGCTGGTAGCCCACCGCCTCTTCCAGTGCGTCGATATGGCGGCCGACGGTCGGCTGGGTCAGGCCGAGTTCGCGCGCGGCCGCCGAGAGTGAGCCGAGCCGCAGGACGGCGAGGAAGGTGCGGTAGAAGTCCCAACTGATGTCATTCATTTTTGTATGGATGCCAAAGAAATTCTGCCAATTCCGTATAGAAGCAAAAGGCGCGATAGTCCAGCCAGCGAAACGCAACCAACCGGAAGGACTATCGCAATGTCCGAACAATCAACCTCAAAACCCGTCGCCCTCGTCCTCGGTGCCACCGGCGAGATCGGCGGCCATGTGGCGCGCGGCCTTGCCGCCCGCGGCTGGACCGTCCGGGCGCTCAATCGCAAGGCCGGGGAAACGGCCAAGCGCGAGCCGCGTTTTCACTGGCTTCAGGGCGATGCGATGAATGCCGCCGACGTCCGCCGGGCTGCCCAGGATGCGAAGCTCATCGTCCATGCGGTCAATCCGCCGGGCTACAAGGACTGGGAAAAGCTGGTCCTGCCGATGCTCGACAATACGATCGCTGCTGCCCGCGCCGTTGGTGCCCGTATCCTGCTGCCCGGCACGGTCTACAATTACGGGCCGGACGCCTTTCCCGAGATCACCGAGGAGAGCCCGCAGAACCCGGTGACGCGCAAGGGCGCGATCCGGGTGGAGCTGGAGCGGCGACTTGAAGCCGCGTCGAACGACGGCGTGCCGGTGCTGATCGTCCGGGCGGGTGATTATTTCGGTCCGGGCGCTGCCAATAGCTGGTTTGCCCAAGGTTTGGTGAAGCCCGGCAAGCCGGTGACATCGGTCAGCCGGCCGAATGCCCGGGGTGTCGGGCATCAATGGGCCTATCTGCCGGATGTCGCCGAAACCATGTTGCGGCTGATCGACCGCCACGCGGAGCTGCCGCGTTTCGCCCGCTTCCAGATGCGCGGCTTCTGGGACCGGGATGGCGGCGAGATGATCGCGGCGATCGGCCGGGTGGTCGGGCACGAGGTCAAGGTGAGGGCATTCCCGTGGTGGCTGCTGAAGCTCGGTTCGCCCTTCGTGCCTGTATTCCGCGAGCTCGGCGAGATGCGTTATCTCTGGAAGGTGCCGGTGCGGATGGGCAATGAAAAGTTGCTCGCCTTCCTCGGTGAAGAGCCGTCGACGTCGATCGATGAGGCGGTGAGGGCGGCGCTTGTTGATCTCGGCTGTATCGAGCCGAAGCCAACCAAGGCCGCCAAGCCGGTGGCGCTTCTTGCCTGAACAATAATGTTAAATGGAAAAGGGCCGCTTTTGGGCGGCCCCTTCCGAGGTTCATCAGGCCACCGCTTCGAGCACCGGGTAGTCGGTATAGCCCTTGGCGCCGCCGCCGTAGAAGGTGGACTTGTCGGCCTGGTTGAGCGGCGCATTGTCCCTGAAGCGCTGCACGAGGTCCGGGTTGGCGAGGAAGAGCTTGCCGAAGGCGACTGCATCGGCATAGCCGCTTTCGACGGCTTCGATGGCGCTTTCGCGGTCGTACCCGTTGTTGACCAGCCAGCCGCCGGTGCCGCCGGCCTTGCGGTAGATGCTCTTGAGCTCCTGGTAGTCGAAGGGCTTGTCGCCCTGGAAGAAGGCGCGGTCACCGCCGGTCGCACCTTCGACGACGTGGATGAAGGAGAGGCCGCGGGGGCCGAGCTGCTCGACGACATAGTTGAAGACGGCCTGCGGGTCCGGATCGCTGACGCCGTTTGCGGGCGTGACCGGCGACAGGCGGATGCCGACGCGGCCGGCGCCGATTTCCCGGGTGACGGCATCGACGACTTCGAGCACGAAGCGGGCGCGGTTCTCGATCGAGCCGCCATATTCGTCGGTGCGCTGGTTGGCGCCCAACTTGAGAAACTGGTCGATCAGGTAGCCATTGGCGCCGTGCAGCTCGACGCCGTCGAAGCCGGCGTCGATCGCGGCGCGGGCACCCTTGGCGAAGTCACCGACGATGCCGGCGATTTCGGAGGTTTCCAGTGCGCGGGGGGCGGAGGTATCGGCGAAGGCGCCGCTGCCATCGGGATTGAGGATATAGGTCTTGCCGCCGGCGGGAATGGCCGAGGGTGCGACCGGGGCCGCGCCATTCGGCTGCAGCGAGACATGCGAGACGCGGCCGACATGCCAGATCTGAGTGACGATCTTGCCGCCCTTGCGATGCACGGCCTCGGTCACCTTCTTCCAGCCCTCGATCGCCTGCGGCAGGTAAAGGCCCGGCACATCCGCATAACCCTGGCCCTGCTGGGTGACCGGCGTGCCTTCGGTGATGATGAGGCCGGCGGTGGCGCGCTGTTCGTAATAGGTGACGTTGAGGTTGTTGGGGATCGCTTTCGGCGAGCGGTTGCGCGTCAGCGGAGCCATGACGATGCGGTTCGAAAGTTCGATATCGCCGAACTTGGTCGGATCAAAAATGCTGGCCATCGGAAATTCCTTATACGGTTGAGGGGCGGCGGGCCGGATCTAGAGGGTCGATCGGAGCTCGTCGAGGAAGGCCGCGATGTTCTTCTCGTCGCGGTGGTAAAATGCCCATTGGCCGACCCGGTCGATTTTCACCAGGCCTGCCTTTTCGAGCGTCGAAAGATGCGCCGAGACCGTGGATTGGGAGAGGCCGCAGCGTTTTTCGAACTGGCTGGCGCAGATGCCCATTTCGAGCGGGTGCGCCTGATCGGAGAAATGGCGTTCCGGCTCCTTCATCCATTCCAGGAATTCGACCCGGGCCGGATGCGCCAGCGCTTTCAGAATTTCCGTCTTGTCCATCGTCAGGATCCAAATATCGGAGTTTCCCGATATATAGATCGTCTGAAGCCGATTTAAAGGAAGCGGTTTGCGGAGACGCGAATGATTGTAAAAAAAATGGGCCGCCGGATCGCTCCGAGGCCCAATAATTGTGAAGGTCAAAACCTCCAGAGGGGAACAGCCAGCACAGACAACAGGGACGTCGTCGAAGCGCGCCGGCTGACCTTAATATGGGGAGACCGGTTCCCCTCGACAAGGGTGCGGCTGAGATATTGAACGGAAGTTTCGAGGTGGATTATGACGGGTGAAAACTAGCCGAATGATCCAATGCCGGTTCGGGGCAGATCCAGGGCAAAAAAGAGGGCCACTGGATTGCTCCAGGGCCCTATAATTGTGAAGGTCAAAAAACCTCCAGAGGGGAACAGCTGCTGCGGCGGAACTGGGAGGAAAAGCCGCCATGTGCATCAGCTGTGTGCGATATGGTGGTTTTTTGTGCAGCGAACAATAGTCTTTTGTGCAGGCCAGCCATGCGCAGGCCGCAATGCTTTTGTTTGATGCGCTCAATGGTTACATATCAGGCAACCGCAGAATCGTGAAAACCCCTTGGTTTCTGGGCTTTAACGGGCCGGCCAGGTCTGGGCGCGCGGGGTCAGAAGTTCCAGTTGCGCGCTTTGCCGACCACGAAATCGCGGAAGACTTTCAGCTTCGCCGCGTTCTTCATTTCATCCGGGTAGCAGAAATAGGTATCGAAGGACGGGATGTCGGCATTGATCGCCAGCTGAATGAGGCCCGGGTCGCGGCCGACGATATAATCCGGCAGGCAGGCGATTCCGATTCCCAGCAGGCAGGCGCGCTTGATCGAGGTCTGGCTGTTGATCTGCAGATGCGGCGTGCGGGTATTGTCCGATGACCGGCCGGCATATTCCAGCCAGTTGACGTCGAGCAGGTAGTTCGGCGCCGGTTCCCCGAACGAGATGATGCGGTGGTTGTCGAGATCCTCGACGGACTGCGGCTCGCCATAACGGTTGATGTAGGAGGGGGCCGCATAGACGTGCATATGCACGGTGAAGAGCTTGCGCTGGATGAGATCGGACTGGACCGGCTGACGCAGGCGAATGGCGCAATCCGCATGGCGCATGTTCACGTCCACCTCCTCGTTGTCGAGGATCAGTTGGATCGACATTTCCGGATAGAGCTGCAGGAATTCCTGCACCTTGTCGGTGAGCCAGCCCTGGCCGAGGCCGACCGTGGTGGTGACGCGCAGCTTGCCGGACGGCTTTTCAGTCGTTTCGGTGAGCTGCATCTTCACGGTTTCGAGCTTCAGTAGCACGTCGTGGGCGGTGCGGTAGAGCAGTTCGCCCTGTTCGGTGAGGATCAGGCCGCGCGCGTGGCGATGGAAGAGCTTGACCCCGACATCCTGTTCCAGCGCGCTGACCTGGCGGCTGATCGCCGACTGGGAAAGATGCAGCTTGTCGGCCGCATGGGTGAAAGACCCTGCCTCCGCCGCCGCGTGGAAAATGCGCAGTTTATCCCAGTCGAGCGGCACACCCATCGTTCAACGTCACTCCGCGGCTATGGCGACCGGCTGGATGCCGGAGAGGTAGCGTTCGGCCTCGAGCGCTGCCATGCAGCCCATGCCGGCGGCGGTGATCGCCTGGCGGAAGGTATCGTCGGTCACGTCGCCGGCGGCGAATACGCCGGGCACGTCGGTGGCGGTCGAATCGGGAGCCGTCCACAGATAGCCGTTCGGCTTCATCTTCAATTTGCCCTTGAAGAGCTCGGTCGCCGGCGCATGGCCGATCGCCACGAAGACGCCGTGGATCGGGAAGTCGGTCACCGCACCCGTCTGGGTGTTGCGCAGCTTGACGCCCTCGACGGAGGGCGGCATCGGCGCCTTGGCCGGCTTGCCGGTGATCTCGGCGATTTCGGTGTTCCACAGCACGCTGACATTCGGGCGCTGGAACAGGCGTTCCTGCAGAATCTTTTCCGAGCGGAAACTGTCGCGGCGGTGCACGACCGTCACGGACTTGGCGATGTTCGACAGGTAGAGCGCTTCCTCGACAGCGGAATTGCCGCCGCCGACCACGATCACGTCCTTGTTGCGATAGAAGAAGCCGTCGCAGGTTGCGCAGGCGGAGACGCCAAAACCCTGGAACTGCTGCTCGGTTTCGATGCCGAGCCATTTTGCCTTGGCGCCGGTCGAGATGATGATCGTCTCGGCGGTCCAGACCTGGCCGGAATCGGTGCGCACCGTGAAGGGACGATGGTTGAGCTCGACTTCGGTGACGAGATCGTTGACGATTTCGGCGCCCACGTGGGTCGCCTGCTTGAGCATCTGCTCCATCAGCCAGGGGCCCTGGATCGGGTCGCCGAAGCCCGGATAGTTCTCGACATCCGTGGTGATCATCAACTGGCCGCCCTGTTCCATGCCGGCGATCAGCACCGGTTTCAGCATGGCGCGCGCTGCATAGATGGCGGCCGTATAGCCAGCCGGGCCGGAGCCGATGATCAGGACCTCGGTGTGACGGGAGGACATGGACAATTTCCTTTCAAAGACCGGTCGACGTTTCGTTGCCCCTCATATAGGTGGTCGATGTCCGGTCTGCCGCTTTAGAAGCGCCATGTAAGATTGATCCATGCAGCAATGCAAGGGCAGCCTTGCACTAACAACAGATCAGTTGGCATGGAAACGGCGCTGAACCGCTTGACGACATATTCTTGCTTAAAATTCGTCTTGCGATAAAAGCACTGCAGAATGAAGGGGACTTCCGTGCTTCGCGCCGATCTTGATGCCATCGATCTAAAAATCCTCCGGGAATTGCAGCGCGACGGGCGCATGACCAATGTCGAGCTCGCGGAACGCGTCGGCATTTCGGCGCCGCCCTGCCTGCGCCGGGTGCGCAAGCTCGAGGAAGCCGGCATCATCGAGGGTTATCACGCGCTGCTCAGCGCCCCGAAACTGGGCGTCGATCTCGTCGCCTTCTGCATGGTCGGGCTGAAGCGCCAGTCGGACGCGGACCTCAAGGCCTTCGGGGCGAAGGTCCAGCAATGGCCGATGGTGCGCGAGGCCTGGATGGTCAACGGCGACAGCGACTTCCTGCTGCGCTGCGCTGCCCAGAACCTTACCGTCTTCCAGGACTTCGTGATCGAGGTGCTGACCGCCGACCAGCATGTGGACACGGTGCGCACCATGCTGACGATCCGGCAGGTGAAGCAGCTGGGTCTGGTCGAGATCTGAAGCGCACCGGCGCCGCCGACGTTTCGTCACTTGCTCCCGGCAGGGCGGAACCGCTTCTTGTGAATGAAGGCGATCAGCTTGTCTTCCATCAGGCGCCGCTGCTTGGCGAGCGCGTAGAACCATTTCCGCTTGTTGGTTTTTCTGGCGCGGCCGGAGCTTGCGAGGATTTCGCTTTGCGCGTCGGTCGTGGTGACGGGCGAGGGCCAGAAGGAGTAGCCATGGCCGGTGCGGGTCAGCCAGTGGCGGAAATAATTGTCAACGGGGGCGAACATCTTGCGATGCTCCTCGATGAACAGCCGGGCGCCTTCGCGCGACCAGACGATGGCGCTGGTCGTCATCGGAAAGTAATGGGCTGCTACCAGTTCGCAGTCGTGGCCGCCGATGCCGTAGCGGGCGAGCGGCGTTGCGATCTTCAGCTTGTTGTTGCCGATGTTGATCAGCCGCCAGTCGGGATCGACCTTTTCCAGATCGGGGAGGGCGGCTTGAAGCAGTTCAACCGGATTGCAGAGCGGCAGGGCGTCGTCTTCCAGCACCAGCGCATAACGAGCATCGGACTTCAAAAAATGTTCGGCGACCTTCAGGTGGCTGCGATAGCAGCCGATTTCGCCGCCCACAAGAGTGCGGCCCATGTAGCTCTCAGCGCGTTCCGCGTCGTAGTCCTGGATCGTCGAGAGATCGAACTTGCGGCCGTCGACGGCGGAAATCCGCTCGAAGGCGATGCCATAGGCCGAAAGCCGGTCGCTGATGGCTTTCAGGCGGTCATTGCTGCCATCCAGATTGATGACATAGGTCTCAAGCGATTGCATTTTACCCTTTTCCGGCAGGCAGGCGCAGCGGCGTTTCACCCGCTATGGCCGCTTCCGTTGCCGGTAGACTTGTGATGGTCGAAGCTTTTCGACGTTGCTATATCGTGGCCGGACGGTTTTTGGAACAGCGCGGGTCTTATGCCGGATAGCATCGTTGGCGGGGGTGCTGAAGTCCTGCGACAGGCATCCTGGGCAGGTTCAACATTTCAGGGACAAGCATTCCCGCCCCCCCTTGCGCGGGGTTTTCAACCGTAACATATAGGCGGCGCTGCCTATAGATGCTGGTTTCAGGTATAAAGCGGCGGAAACAGACAGGCGAGGCGACGATCGATGCGGGTTCACCAGTATATTTTCGGCAAGGACGGCGGGGCGGAGAAATTCTTCGTGCACCTGGTCGGCGCGCTTGCACGGCGCGGCGTCGAGCAGACGGCCGTGATGCGCTGGAACCGCCGCTGGAAGCCGGATGTCGAGGCTCATGCCAAGGTGATCGAGAGCAATTTCCGCAACCTGTCGATCGATCGTATCCTTCTGCCGATGAAGGTGCTCTCCATGGCAAAGCGGGACAAGGCCGACGCGATCATTTCCTGGTCCACCCGCGGTGCCCGCCTGATGCCGGACTATAAGGGCGGTATCAAGCTCTCCCGTCTCGGCGACTACCCCACCCATCTCGGCTATTTCAAGAATTCTGACATTCTCGTCTGCAACACGCCGGGCATTGCCGACCATGTGCGCAACAATCTCGGCTGGACCCGCGGCGTCGAGGTGATCTCGAACTTCACCGATACGTCGGTCGTGGCGCCCGTCTCGCGCTCGGTTGCCAACACGCCGGAAGGCGTGCCGCTGATCATGACGATGGGGCGTTTCGTCAAGCGCAAGCGTTTCCACCTGCTGATCGAGGCGATGGCGGCGGTGCCGGACGCCTATCTGTGGATCGCCGGCGACGGCGAGGAACGGGAAGCGCTGGAGGCGGTCATGCGCGAGCACAAGATGGAGAACCGGGTCCGCTTCCTCGGCTGGCACAAGGATACACGCCCCTATCTTGGGGCCGCAGACATCTTCATCATGCCGTCCAGCCACGAGCCGCTCGGCAACGTGATTTTCGAGGCCTGGGCGCAGAGCAAGCCGGTGATTTCCTCGCGTTCGGAAGGGCCTTCGTGGTTCATGCAGCACGGCGAAAACGGTCTGCTTGTCGATATCGATGACGTCGCCGGTTATACGCGCGCCATCAACCAAGTGATCGCAGATCCTCAGCTGGCTGCGAGCCTCGGCGAAAAGGGCAGGGCGACGCTGGTGGGGCAGTTTTCGGAAGAGGCGATCGCCAACGCCTATATCGAACTGTTCAAGCGGAAGCCGTGATCCGGTAGATATTGCCGAGCAGCTTTGCTTCGCCCTCGATGCTGAAATTTTCGAGCGCGTGGGTGCGGGAGCGGAGCGCGGCGGCCTTGCGGCGAGCCTCGTCGTCCATGAAGGCGGCCGCCGCCTCGGCCATGGCATCGACGCTGTCGCGGGCGATGATCAGGCCGGTTTCCTCGTCGCCTGTCACCAGAAGTTCAGGGAAGGCGCCGACGTCGGTAGCGATCACCGGGACCGCGGTCGCCATAGCTTCGAGCGGCGTCAGCCCGAAACCCTCCCAGCGCTGCGGCGCGATGAACAGGTCGAGGGCGCGATACCATTCGTTGATATCGGTGTGTTCGCCGACGAACAGGATGCGGTCAGCAAGGCCGGCGGCAGCGACCTTCTTCTTCAGGCCGTCCTCGAAATCCACATGCGGGCCGGTGGCGCGGCCGGCGACGATCACCGACCAGTCCTTGCGGTCGGCAAGCACCTTGATCATCGAATCCACGAAAAGATCGGTGCCCTTCTGGCGGCGCACGCGGCCGAAACAGCCGACGATCTTCTTATCCGGATCGAGGCCTTTGGCGCGCTTTGCCTCGGCCTTGTCGGAGGGCGGCGAGAAGCGGTCGGTGTCGATGCCGTGCAGCACGACGGTGTTCTTGACGGCCAGATAATCCGCCGTCTTGCCGCTGGTGGCGATCACGGCGTCCATCTTCGAGACCAGCCATTTTGTCCAGCCGGTGTGATGGCGCTGAGAGGCGGAGGTGAAGACGATCTTCATCGGCATGCGCAACACGTCGCGCATGAAAACTGCCGGGAGCATCTCGATATTGCGGCGCGCGTGCCAGATCCGGCACCGCCGGCCGCGCGGCGGCGACCAGAGGCGGAAGAGGTCCCGATAGCGGATATGGGCCAGGTCGGCGGGCAGGCCGGGGCCAAGCGCCGCCACCTTCTGGCCGAGCGATCTCTGGACGGGAACGAGCTGGATGATCGTCGATGTGACGCCGGAGAGGCGCCGCTTGAAATTCGGCGCGATCACTTCGACGTCACGGATATCGATGATGGCGGGGTCGCCTTGTTTGCCCACGGGCGTATCAGCCCCAGGAAATGGCGAGGATTTCGTAGGCCTTGGAGCCGCCGGGGGCGACAACTTCGATGGAATCGCCCTTTTCCTTGCCGATCATCGCACGCGCGATCGGCGAGGAGATGGAGATGCGGCCAGCCTTCACGTCGGCTTCCTGGTCGCCGACGATCTGGTAGATCTTTTCCTCGTCGGTGTCCTCGTCGATGAGCTTCACGGTGGCGCCGAACTTGATCTTCGAGCCGGACATCTTCGACAGGTCGATGACTTCTGCACGCGCGGTCAGGTCTTCCAGCTCGGTGATGCGGCCTTCGTTGTGGCTCTGGGCCTCCTTGGCGGCATGGTATTCGGCATTTTCCGAAAGGTCGCCATGGGCGCGCGCTTCCGCGATTGCCTCGATGATACGGGGACGCTCCTCCTGCTGACGCCAGCGCAGCTCCTCTTGCAGCTTGGAAAAACCACTCTGCGTCATCGGTACCTTTTCAACCATTTCCTTGTCCTTCAGGCGCATGCCCGCGGATACCGCGGACACAAAAAGAAACAGGTTCCGGAGCGAAACTTCGGAACCATCGTAAAATCAGAATGTAGGTCACTATAACAGAATTTCGACAGCGAACGCTAGGAATTTCGAAACCTTGTCCGTGTGCCCCTCCTTCACCATGAGATTGCAAGCGGCACCGTTTGTCAATGACTTGACGGGCTGAAAAAGAACATTTAGTGAACACTCTAATGAAGAAGTCGCTGAAAGAACGCCTGGCGATCCTTTCGGATGCCGCCAAATACGATGCATCCTGTGCCTCCAGCGGGACCGTGAAGCGGGACTCGTCCGCGACAGGCGGGCTCGGCTCGACGGAGGGTTCGGGCATCTGCCATGCCTATGCGCCGGACGGGCGCTGCATATCGCTCCTGAAGATCCTGCTCACCAATTTTTGCATCTACGACTGCGCCTATTGCATCAACCGGTCGTCCAGCAATGTGGAGCGAGCCCGCTTCACGCCGGAGGAGGTGATCTGGCTGACGCTGGAATTCTACCGCCGCAACTATATCGAGGGCCTGTTCCTCTCCTCCGGCATCATCCGCTCCTCCGACCACACGATGGAGGAGATGGTGCGGATCGCCAGGGAACTCAGGACAACCCATAATTTCCGCGGCTACATCCACCTGAAGAGCATTCCGGAAGCGTCCGCGCATCTGATCGAGGAGGCGGGGCTTTATGCCGACCGGCTGTCGATCAATATCGAGTTGCCGACCGACAGCGGCATCAGCCGGTTCGCGCCGGAAAAGCGGCCGGAGAACATCCGCCGGTCGATGGGCAAGCTCAGGCTGAAGATCGAGGAAATGGCCGATCCGACGCTACAGACGAAACGGAAGAAGACGTTCGCGCCGGCCGGGCAGAGCACGCAGATGATCGTCGGCGCCGACGGCGCCAGCGACGCGACCATTCTCGGCACCAGCGCCCGGCTTTACGGCAGTTATGGTCTGAAGCGCGTCTACTACTCCGCCTTCAGCCCGATCCCGGATTCGTCGAAGACCCTGCCGCTGATCAAGCCGCCTTTGATGCGCGAGCACCGGCTCTACCAGGCGGACTGGCTCTACCGGTTTTACGGTTTCGAGATCGGCGAGATCACCGCGACTCAGGCGGGCGGCATGCTCGACCTCGATCTCGACCCGAAGCTCGCCTGGGCGCTCGGCCATCGTGAACGGTTCCCGGTGGACGTCAACCGAGCGGAGAAGGAGATGTTGCTGCGGGTGCCGGGTTTCGGCGCCAAGACGGTGAAAGGCATCCTCTCGTCGCGGCGGTTCGGGCGGCTGCGGCTCGACGATCTGAAGCGGCTCGGCGTGTCGCTCCGGAAGGTGCAGCCGTTCATCACGGCGGAGGGCTGGACGCCGCACCGGCTGGTCGATCGGACGGATCTCAGGGCAATGTTCGAGCCGAAGCCGGAGCAGTTGTCGTTGTTATGAGGTACCGGTTTTCGCTGCGGGGCAGGGGGGATCTTACCGAATGGCGCGATGCCGCCCGCGCCTTCCTCATGGCCGGGATCGTGCCGGAATATGTCGAATGGCGGACGATGGACGATGCCGACGGGCTGTTCGGTTTCGACGAGAACCACCTGCCGCCGCCGCACCCTGACTGCGAGCCGATGACGGTGTCGCCCGCCTTCATCCGGCTGGCGCAGGCGGTGCTCTGCCATTCCGACCCGACCCGGTTCGCGCTGCTCTACCGCATGCTGTTTCGGATGATGCATGGCGGGGTGATCCATGGCCGGCATCTGCTGCAGATGGCGACCGACCCGGACGTGGTTGCCGCCAGCCGCATGGCGAAATCGGTCGGCCGCGACTATCACAAGATGACCGCTTTCGTGCGCTTCAAGGAACTGCCGCTCAGGGAAGGCACGGCCGGACGGCGGCGCTTCATTTCCTGGTTCGAGCCGGATCATTTCATCGTCGCCCGGGTGGCGCCGTTCTTCCAGCGGCGCTTCACCGACATGGACTGGCTGATCGCGACGCCGAAGGGCTCGGCCTCCTGGGACGGCGAGACGCTGCGCACGACCGACGAGCCGGCGGAGAAGCCCGACCTGCGAGACGAGACGGACGAGCTTTGGCGCACTTACTACGCCTCGATCTTCAACCCGGCGCGGCTGAAGGTGAAGATGATGACCACCGAGATGCCGAGGAAATACTGGAAGAACCTGCCGGAAGCGGAGCTCATTCCGGGGATGATCGCCAATGCCGAGGCCAATGTGATCGAGATGGCGCGCAAGGCGGCGAGCGAGCCCTTGCCCTTCCATCACCGCATCCAGAAGGCGGCCGCCAGGGCGCCGGCGGAGCCCATGGCTGCTGCCGGTACGCTTGCGGCGCTGAAGCAGGAGGCGCGGCACTGCACGCGCTGCGACATCCATTGCTTCGCGACCCAGACGGTGTTCGGCGACGGTCCGCCGGACGCTCGGGTGATGTTCGTCGGGGAGCAGCCCGGCGACCAGGAAGACCTGGCGGGAAAACCCTTCGTCGGGCCGGCGGGAAAACTGTTCAACGACGTGATCGGCGAGGCCGGCATCGACCGGCGGTCGCTCTATATCACCAATGCGGTGAAGCACTTCAAATACGAGCCGCGCGGCAAGCGGCGCATCCACCAGAAACCGAATATGGGCGAAGTCAGGCAATGCCGCTGGTGGCTGACCCAGGAGCTGGAACTGGTGAAGCCAAAACTGGTGGTGGCGATGGGCGCGACGGCGCTGTTTGCGCTGACCGACATGCGCCAGAAGCTGGAGGATATCAGGGGCGAGCCCATTGCCATGGACGAGGGGCGCATGCTCTTCGTGACCGTGCACCCGTCATACTTGCTGCGCATTCCCGACGAAGGGAGAAAGGCGGAGGAGCTGGTCCGGTTCAGGGAAGACATGCGCCGGATCAAGCGCTTGGCGGCGTGAACGGAGAGAATGATTCAGGCCGCTTAAGGGACGAAAGTGGGGTTGTTCGGCAGGTTGGGTGGGGTGTAGGTGCCAGCGTCCAATCGGGTTTTGACCGACTCGTGAAGCTTCGCTCCGTCCGGAATGAAGCGCCGGTCTTCGAGCGGCAGATAGATTCCGCTGCGATCCCCACGCTTGCGCCACGAGCTTTCGGGAACGCGCCGCGGCAGGTATTCGAGGATTTTCCAGCCCTTCGACATCGAGTCGTGAAGATCGGCTTTCGGATCCAGGGGCACATATTTATTGGCGTTCCTGCCGAGGACGATATTGTTGATCGTGCGGGTCACATAGAAGAGGCCGGTCGGGCCGGTTTCGCGGATCATCCAGTCGAGCGGGATCTTGATCTGGCTGCTCTGCGCCTCGGGGTAACCGCCGCCGATATCGCCGTGCACGCCGGCAAACCAGACTTCCTTGAAATCCTGTTTCACGACGGTTTTCGGCTTGAACGGGCCGCCCCAATAGTCCTGGTCCGCCATCCACAATTCCGGCTGGAACATGGTGCGCCGCTCGTCGATCGCCACCGCGTGGCGCACGCATTCGACGCTCGGGTTCTTGCGGGTGAAGGGATGGGTCTTCAATTGCGGGCGCCACTTGCCCGATTCGATGACCGAAGCCACGGTATCGAAAAGGCCGAGGAGCGCGATCGGCGGACGGTCGTTGCGGAGCATTCTCTCATAGAGGCGCATACTGGCAAATGCCGACGATGCGTCCTCGTCCTCGACCGCATCTTCCTTGCGCTGTTCCTGCTCGGGAATGCCCTTGTAGGTCTTGTAGGCGTAATCCAGCAGGTTGAGGTGATATTTCGTGGTCAGGCCGAAGGCATGGATGAAGCCGGCAAGCACACGTGCGGAATAGGCGCCGCGGCTGAAGCCGAAGATATAGAGGCGGTCGCGATCCGAATGCCGGCCATCCACGTTTTTGGGGCCGCGATCATAGTTTTCGACGAGGAAACGATAGGCTTCCTTGACGTTCTCGTCCAAACCCCAGCCGGTGGCGAGGCCCCAGACTTCGAAGGCCTTGCGATAGAATCTCGACCAGGAATTTGCAGCCCCGAAGGTGCCGACGCCGGGGTCGTAATAGACGATCTGCCTCTCGGACCGCTCCAGCGTTCCGAACAATCTGAGGATATTGGTGCGGTCGGCGGATATTTCGTTCGACGTACCGTCGAACAGAATGACGATATTCCTCGACATGGTTTCCCCCGGATGATCCCGACCGAAGAGTATCATCACCCTGTCATGTTTACAATTTTAAGTAGCTGTATCAGTCTTGGCATTCGTCGTTTTGCGGGAGGCAGGCATGGCCGATTTCAGATTCGCGACCTTCAATCTCTATCATTTCGCCGAGCCGGGCATTTTCTGGCACGAGCGGGATCCCAAATCGACCTACACGCCGGAGCAGTGGCAGGCCAAGCAGGCCTGGATCATCGGCATGCTGGCGCAGATGAATGCCGATGTGGTCGGGTTCCAGGAAGTGGTTTCATTCGAGGCGCTGAAGGACCTGGCTGCCGCTGCCGGTTATCCGCATTTCTACAATGCCGGCGCGCCGATTTTCGACGACCAGGATCCGGCGATCTATGTGAACGCCACCGTTTCGATCGCCTCGCGCCATCCGTTCGCGCAGGTCGGCGACCTGATCGGCGTTGCCGATATCGACGTCGATACGGTCGTCGATCCCGGTTTCAGGTTTTCGCGGACGCCGGTCGCCGCACGCATCGACCTGCCGGGGATCGGCGGGGTGGACATCTATGTCTGCCATCTGAAATCACAGGGCGCATTCGTCGATCCCCGCGACGTCGATCCGATCACGGACTGGGCTGCGAAGATCAAGACCTATTATGCGCTGCGCAATGCCGCCGGCGTCGACCAGGTCGCCAAGCGTGCGGCCGAAGCCGGCGTCGTCTACCGGCTCTTCCGCCGCGCCATCGATCGCGACAACGATGCGCCGGTCCTGCTGCTCGGCGACCTCAACGAGGGGCCGGATTCGCACACGATCGGCATTCTGACCCAGGGCGAGCGGGTGTTTTCCTGGGGCAGCATCCCGGGCAACGGTGTTCCGCCGGAATTCGCCTTCCTCAAACATGTCTACAAGCTCTACGACACGTGGCCCCTCGTGCCGACCCAGCTTCAGGGCCGGCCGATCACCCATAGCAGTTCGGGCCACGGATCGATCCTCGACTACGCGATCGTTTCCAACGGGCTCAATCCGAACAATCCGCGCCGGCGCGGCACGGTGACCAAGGTGGAGATCTTCGACGATCATTTCCGGGATGGGCCGCCGAAGGGCATTGCCTCCGACCACGCGCCGGTCATCGTCACCATCGCGGGACGCGACACTTGAAGGCAGGAGGGCGTCGAGCCGCTCTCCCTTCGATCGCATCGCCTCTTCGCCGAGTTTTGCAGGCGCCGTTCAGGTGGATGTCGCGGAAATCAAGGCTGAAGGCAAAGGTGCGCGCGGCCGAAGGTCTCCCTCGGCTGCGCGATCAATGTCAGGCGAAATAGCTCTGCAGCGGGCGGACTTCGAGGTTGCCGGCTTTCAGCGCCTTGATCGCCATGGCGGCGGCTTCGGCGCCGGCCATGGTGGTGTAATAGGGCACCTTCTGCATCAGCGTCGCGCGGCGGAGCGATTTGCTATCCGAGATCGCCTTGTTGCTGTCGGTCGTGTTGATGACCAGCTGGACCTGCCGGTTGCGGATCGCGTCCTCGATATGCGGGCGGCCTTCCAGCACCTTGTTGATGCGGGTTGCGGAAATGCCCTGTTCGGCGAGGAAGCGGGCGGTGCCGCCGGTTGCCAGAACCTTGAAGCCGATATCGGTCAGGATGCGGATTGCCGGAAGCACGCGGATCTTGTCCTCGTCGCGAACCGAGACGAAGACCGTGCCGTCGCGCGGCAGTTCTACGCTGGCGCCGAGCTGCGACTTGGCGAAGGCCAGCGCGAAATCCGTGTCGAGGCCGATGACTTCGCCGGTCGAGCGCATTTCCGGGCCGAGCAGGATGTCGACGCCGGGGAAGCGGGCGAATGGGAAGACGGCTTCCTTGACGGCGATATGCTTCAGGTTGCGCGGATCGGGCTTGGTGCCGTAGGCGGCGAAGGTCGCGTCCAGCTTTTCGCCGGCCATGACGCGGGCGGCAATCTTGGCGATCGGCGCGCCGATGGTTTTTGCCACGAAAGGCACGGTGCGCGAGGCGCGCGGGTTGACTTCGAGAACGTAGACCGTGCCGTCCTTGATGGCGAACTGGACGTTCATCAGGCCGACGACATGCAGGGCCTTGGCCATGGCCTTCGCCTGGCGCTCCAGTTCGTCGATCATCTCGTTGGAAAGCGTGCGCGGCGGCAGCGAGCAGGCGCTGTCACCCGAATGGATGCCGGCTTCCTCGATATGTTCCATGATGCCGGCGACATAAACGTCGGTGCCGTCGCAGACACAATCCACGTCGACTTCGATGGCGTTGCTGAGGTAGCTGTCGAACAGAAGCGGGTTCTTGCCGAGCAGGGTGTTGATCTGGCCGGTCTTGTCGTTCGGGTAACGCTGCTTGATGTCTTCTGGCACTAGGCCCGGCACGGTGTCGAGCAGGTAGGTCTGCAGCATCGATTCCGAATGGATGATCTGCATGGCGCGGCCGCCGAGAACATACGACGGGCGCACGACGAGCGGGAAGCCGATTTCCGAGGCAACCAGACGGGCCTGCTCGACGGAATAGGCGATGCCGTTGTTCGGCTGGTTGAGGTCGAGCTTCATCAGAAGCTTCTGGAAACGATCACGGTCTTCGGCAAGGTCGATCATGTCGGGCGCGGTGCCGAGGATCGGGATGCCGTTCTTTTCGAGCGCCTCGGCGAGCTTCAGCGGGGTCTGGCCGCCGAACTGGACGATGACGCCGACAACTTCGCCCTTTTCCTGTTCGGCGCGCAGGATCTCGATCACGTCTTCGGCGGTCAGCGGCTCGAAATAGAGCCGGTCCGAGGTGTCGTAGTCGGTCGAGACGGTTTCCGGGTTGCAGTTGATCATGATCGCTTCATAGCCGGCATCCTTCAGCGCGAAGGCGGCGTGGCAGCAGCAATAGTCGAACTCGATGCCCTGGCCGATGCGGTTCGGACCGCCGCCGAGGATGACGACCTTCTTGGCGGTCGACACTTCCGCTTCCGAGCGCAGTTCGCCGACGAAGGGCGTTTCATAGGTCGAGTACATGTAGGCGGTCGGCGAGGCGAATTCGGCGGCGCAGGTGTCGATGCGCTTGAAGACAGGCCTCACATTCAGGCTGTTGCGCAGTTCCGCCACTTCCTTCGGACGCTTCTTGGTGAGGCTTGCGAGGCGGGCATCGGAAAAGCCCATGGCCTTCAGCATGCGCAGGTTCTCGGCATCGTCCGGCAGGCCGTGCTCGCGGACGCGGGCTTCCATGTCGGTGATGCCCTTGAGCTGGGCGATGAACCACGGATCGATCTTGCAGGCCTCATGGACTTCGCCTTCGGTGAGGCCGAGGCGCAGCGCCTGGGCGACCATGCGCAGCCGGTCCGGCGTCGGCGTGCCGATCGCGGCGCGGATGGCGTTCTTGGAGTTCTCGCCGTCCTCGAAGCCGGGGATTTCGATCTCGTCGAGGCCAGTCAGTCCGGTTTCCAGGCCGCGCAGCGCCTTCTGCAGCGATTCCGCGAACGTGCGGCCGATCGCCATGACTTCGCCCACCGACTTCATCGCGGTGGTCAGGATCGGCGAGGCGCCGGGGAATTTTTCAAAGGCGAAACGCGGGATCTTGGTGACGACGTAGTCGATCGACGGTTCGAACGAGGCGGGCGTCGCACCGCCGGTGATGTCGTTGTCGAGTTCGTCGAGCGTATAGCCGATCGCGAGCTTGGCGGCGACCTTGGCGATCGGGAAGCCGGTGGCCTTCGATGCGAGCGCCGACGAGCGCGAGACGCGCGGGTTCATTTCGATGACGACGAGGCGGCCGTCCTTCGGGTTGACGGCGAACTGCACGTTCGAGCCGCCGGTCTCGACGCCGATCTCGCGCAGCACCGCGATGGAGGCGTTGCGCATCATCTGGTATTCCTTGTCGGTCAGCGTCAGAGCCGGCGCGACAGTGATCGAATCGCCCGTGTGGACGCCCATCGGATCGATGTTCTCGATCGAGCAGATGATGATGCAGTTGTCCGCCTTGTCGCGGATCACCTCCATCTCGTATTCCTTCCAGCCGAGCACCGACTCCTCGATCAGCACTTCGGTGGTCGGAGAGGCATCGAGGCCGCCGCCGACGATCTCGAAGAATTCCGAGCGGTTATAGGCAATGCCGCCGCCGGTGCCTCCCATGGTGAAGGAGGGACGGATGATGGCGGGCAGGCCGACCACGTCGATCGCCTGGGCGGCAATTGCCATGGCGTGGCTGATATAACGCTGCTTGCGGTCGGTCTCGCCGAGGTTCCACTGGTTTTCGAGCTCGTCGAGTGCCTTGTCGAGTTCGGCGCCGGTGAGGCTTTCCTTGACCCGGTTGCGCTCGATCTCATGGGTCTTGCGGTCGGCGTCCTTGATGTCGGTGGCATTGGCCAGCATCGACTTCGGGGTTTCGAGGCCGATGCGGGACATCGCTTCGCGGAACAGGGCGCGGTCTTCGGCCATGTCGATGGCGGCCGGCTTGGCGCCGATCATCTCGACATTGTAGCGGTCGAGCACGCCCATGCGCTTCAGGGAGAGGGCGGTATTCAGCGCCGTCTGGCCGCCCATGGTGGGCAGAAGCGCGTCCGGACGTTCCTTGGCAATGATCTTGGCGACCACTTCGGGGGTAATCGGTTCGACATAGGTGGCGTCGGCAAGGCCCGGGTCGGTCATGATCGTCGCCGGGTTGGAATTGACCAGGATGACCCGGTAACCTTCCTCCTTCAGCGCCTTGCAGGCCTGGGTGCCTGAATAATCGAACTCGCATGCCTGGCCGATAACGATCGGACCCGCGCCGATGATGAGGATCGATTTCAAATCTTGGCGCTTGGGCATGGGGTATCTTTCCGCTTTTTTCCTGCGCGGAAAACCGGCGCGGTGTGGAGAGGCACCGGTCGGGTCGCGCGCGCATGTCTTTTCAGGCTAGACGCGGCTTATAGGCAAATGTTCTGGCGAACGGAACCCCATAAATCGCCAAATCGACAGGAAAAGCGTTCGGCATCACTTGCCGACAAACCAGCTTTTCGACAACGTCGCCACCGGCGTTCCGGCGGCAACGCTTCCTCGTGCCGGTCACCGCCTAGCGGGAGAGGTCGCCGAAGCGGGCGCGCACCGTATCGGCATAGGTGCGGCTCACGGGGATCTCGGTGCCGTCCTTCACAATGACGAAAAGCTTGCCTTCAATACGTTTCAGCGTCTCGACATGGGCATCCGCCACCCAATGGGAGCGGTGCACCTGCAGGCCGAGCGTGGGTCCAAGTTCCTTCAGGGCGTCGGCGAAGCGCAGGAGGACCAGTTCATGGCCGCGGCTGGTGACCACGTCGGTATAATGGTCCTCGACCGAAAGCCGCAGGATTGCGCCGCGGTTCTGGGGTTTCAGCCGGGCGAGGATCTCGGGTTGGGCTGGGGGCGAAGCGGCCGGCACCACGGCAGGCGAAGGCGATACAGGCGGGGCTGGTGCGGAAACCTCGGCGATCTGCCGGTGCATGGCCGTGTAGGTCAGAAGACAGAAGAGGGCGCAGAGCGGCAGCGCGAACAGCGCGCGGTGGAAGCCGGTCTCCATCTCGGCCCAGCGGCCGAAGAAGGCGAAATCGATGGCGCCGAGAGCGAAGCCGATCGGCAGGGCCGCGGCCAGCGACCCGATCATCATGCGGGCGAGCGTGTGGTTGAGATGCGGGCGCAGCAGGATTTCAGCCATCAGCGCGAAACAGATGGCGATCGTCCAGGTAACCGCGTGGACGGTCAGCCAGTAGCCGAACCGGATGCCGAGGGTCATGCGCTCGAACGTGCCGTAGGGGCCGGTGACGACGAAGATCAGGATGACCAGCGTAAAGGTCGCCCAGAAGCGCCAGGAGCGGGTGAAGAGCTGCAATTCACGAAGCGTGGAGCTCAAAAACGGGTGATTCACGAAGTTTGTCCGTTGTCTGCGCCATTCCGGTTGAGGGTGAGCCAGTCATGGCGGAAACAGGCGATCAATTCAATCGCTTGGTGATTTCGAACAGGTATTCCCCATGAACCTCCAACCGCTTCTCGATGCGCCGCTTGCCGTCCAGATCCATGTCGCGGCCGTGCTGCCGGCCTCGGTGCTCGGCGCCTATATCCTGCTCAACCGCAAAGGCACGCCGATACACCGGCTGCTCGGCAAGATCTGGATGGCGCTGATGGTCATCACCTCGCTCTCCAGCTTCTTCATCCACGAGATCAACCTCTTCCACGGTTTCAGCCCGATCCATCTCCTGTCGATCTCCGTGCTCGTCGGGGCGTGGCAGGCGATCAGTTCGGCGCGCGCCCACAATATCCGGGCGCATAAGGCGGCCGTCATCGGCATGTATTTCGGCGGCATCGTGATCGCCGGCCTGTTCACCCTGATTCCGGGGCGGATCATGAACGCGGTGGTCTTTTCCGGCGGGCCAAGCTGGATCCTGATCCTGACACTGCTCGGTATCGCCGCAATGCTGTTCCTGCAACAGCGGCTGGTGACGCGCCGGTTTTGAAATTGCGTATCAAGAATTTCCTCGAAGCGTACCGTTCGGCGCCTTGCTGTCATGGACAGGCCCGGCTTACGGGACTAGAGCTGCCCTCAAGTAACTTGCAGCAACGGCCATCCGCGATGACGACCGCTTGCGCGGAGGAAATTCCATGGCCGATGCAACATCCAAACCCGTTTCCGCCACTGCCGCCGAAGTGACGGTGCTGCCAATCATCCTGGCCGTCAGCTTCTGCCACATGCTGAACGACATCATGCAGTCGATGATCGCGGCAATCTATCCGATGCTGAAGACCGATTATGCCCTCGATTTCTGGCAGATCGGCATCCTGACGCTCGCCTTCCAGTGCACGGCCTCGCTGCTGCAGCCGGTGATCGGCATCATCACCGACAAGAAGCCTTTCCCGTATTCGCTCCCGGTCGGCATGGGCTCGACTTTCATCGGCCTCTTCATGCTGGCCGCTGCCCATTCCTACGTCATGCTGGTCGTTGCGGCATCGCTGATCGGCATCGGCTCGGCGGTCTTCCATCCGGAATCCTCGCGCGTCGCGCGGCTGGCTTCCGGCGGCCGCTATGGTTTTGCGCAGTCGGTCTTCCAGGTCGGCGGTAATTTCGGCCAGTCGATCGGCCCGCTGCTCGCTGCCTTCATCATCGTGCCGAACGGGCAGGGGAGCGTCGCCTGGTTCTCCGGCATCGCGCTGCTCGGCATCGTCATCCTGTCCTGGGTAGCGCGCTGGTACAAGGCGCATATGCTCGCCAACAAGGGCCGCAAGCGCATTCTCAACGCGCATAACCTGTCGAAGCGCACGGTGGCGATTGCGCTGACGGTGCTGGCGCTGCTGACCTTCTCCAAGAACATCTACATGGCGAGCATCGGCAGCTACTACACGTTTTTTGTCATCGAGCGTTTCGGCGTGACGGTGCAGCAGTCGCAGATCATGCTCTTCGTCTTCCTCGGAGCTGTCGCGCTCGGGACCGTCATCGGCGGGCCGATCGGCGACCGGTTCGGCTCGAAGGTGGTGATCTGGTTCTCGATTCTCGGCGTGCTTCCATTCACGCTAGCCATGCCCTTTGCCAACCTGCCGGTGACGATCGGGCTTTCGGCCATCGTCGGCTTCATCATGGCCTCGTCCTTCCCGGCGATCGTGGTGATGGCGCAGGAACTGGTGCCGGGCCGGGTGGGCATGATCGCAGGCATCTTCTTCGGGCTGGCTTTCGGCATCGGCGGCATCGCCGCGGCAGTGCTCGGCATCCTCGCTGACCAATACGGCATCACCTTCGTGTACAATGTCTGCGCCTTCCTGCCGGCGCTCGGGCTGCTGGCGGTTTTCCTGCCGGGGAAAAAGGCCCTGCGGGTCGCCTGAGGGCGAATCTTCGGCTATGTGATGCTGGGACGGATCGCTTTTGCGGCCGCCAGCGTTATATCGGCTAAAGTACAGTCGAACAGGAGGGCAGGACATGGAATGGAAAGGGCGGCGGCAATCCGACAATGTCGAGGACCAGCGTGGCGCTTCCATGGGTGGGAGCCCGCTTGGGCGGGGCGGATTTCGCATTCCGGTGGGCGGCGGTGGCCGGCGCGGCGGCGGGCTCGGCATCGGCGGGATCATCGTTATCCTGATCATCTGCTGGATCACCGGCATCAACCCGCTGTCGCTGCTATCTGGCGAACTCGGCATGGATGGGTCGGGCTTCGAGCAGCAGCAGACGACCGGCAATCGCACGCCGGCCAATGACGACACGACGGCGTTCGTGCGCACTGTGCTCGCCGAGACGGAAGATACCTGGAACGGCATTTTCCAGGCGAACGGCCAGCAATATCAGGAGCCGGTGCTGGTGCTGTTTTCGGGCCAGGTGAATTCCGCCTGCGGATTTGCCTCTTCCGCGACCGGGCCTTTCTATTGCCCCGGCGACCACAAGCTTTATCTCGACACCAATTTCTTCAAGGAACTCGAGCAGCGCTTCGATGCGGCCGGCGACTTTGCCGAGGCCTATGTGATCGCCCATGAAGTCGGCCATCACGTGCAGAACCTGCTCGGCATCCTGCCGAAATTCAACCAGGCACGCCAGCGCATGAGCGAGGCCGACGCCAACCGCATGTCGGTGCGCGTCGAGCTGCAGGCCGACTGCTTTGCCGGTGTCTGGGGTAAGTTCACCCAGCAGAAGGGCATTCTCGACACCGGCGATCTCGAAGAGGCGCTGAACGCCGCCCAGCAGATCGGCGACGATACGCTGCAGAAGCGCAGCCAAGGCTATGTCGTGCCGGAAAGTTTTAACCACGGCACCTCGGCGCAGCGCGCGCGCTGGTTCAAGCGCGGGTTTGATACGGGCGACATGAAGTCCTGCGATACGTTTTCGGGGAATGTGTAGCTTTCAGGCCCGAAGGAGAGGGCGGAGCCAGATCGCCCCCCTCTGACCTGCCGGGCATCTCCCCCTCAAGGGGGGAGATCACAAGCGGGACGATCCCGGCATCCAAATAGCCACTGCGAAGGATGTGACGTTCAATCCCGGGCGATGAGCAGGCTCCAGCCGATCTCCCCCCTTGAGGGGGAGATGCCCGGCAGGGCAGAGGGGGTGAGCGGCACCCTCAGGAGCCAAACTACTTATACATCCCCTCGCGGAGGTTGATGCCGTATTCGACAAAGGCCTTCATGGCGCAGAGCATCTGCGACCAGCCCTGGCAGTTGCCATAGGAGGCTTCGAGCCCGCCCTTCGTTTCGCGCCAGCCTTCCTCGGCGATCGTCACCAGCGTGCGGTTTCCGTCAAGCGGCTCGAACGTCATGGTCACCGTCGTCTTGTAGTTGGCGGGTGCGACGTTTTCCGGGCCCTGTTCGGCCGCATTGCCCTCCGTCGCATCCCAGCGCAGCACGATCTTCCTGTTCTTTTCCACCTCGACCACGTCGACCGGGAAGGCGCCCGGAAAGTCGTGAAAATCCCAGGTGACCGTCGCGCCGGGTTCGAGCCGTCCCTTGGCGCCGCCTGTGGTGAAATAACCCGACAGCTTCTTCGGATCTGCGACGGCTTCGAACACGTCCTCGACCGGTTTAGAGATCCGGCCCGATACCTTGAACTTCAGTTCCATGATCTTTCTCCCTTGTTTCTCCCTGCCTTATTATGTTATAAAAATATAACATGTCAAGCGATGAAAAAAATGACCTGATTTTCAAGGCCCTGGCGGCGACGGTTCGCAGGGAGATTCTGGACGAGTTGAAGGATCGGCCGCAGACGACGGGCGATCTCTGTGCCCGGTTTCCCAAGCTCGACCGCTGCACAGTGATGCAGCATCTGAAGGTTCTGGAAGGTGCGGACCTGGTGCTGGTGAGGCGCGAAGGGCGGGAGCGTTGGAACCACCTCAATCCATTGCCGATCAAGGCGATCCACGACCGCTGGATCGGTGCCTATGCGGCGCATGCGGTCGACATGCTCGACCGGATGAAGCGGGATCTGGAAGGTTAGCGGATCAGCAGGGCGGCGCCGTAAAGCCCGAGCGCGAAAACGGTGTGGGCGGCGAAATTGAGGAGGCGGACCTTGCCCGGCTTCGGCGTCTTCGAGGCGGCCCAACCGAGTCCCATGCCGGGCTGCATCAGGAACCAGCCGGCGCCGATGGTGACGATGCCGAGGATCCAGGCGGGAATGAAGGTCGGCGCGGCAAACCAGCCCGGTCCCATGATGAAGGCGAGGATTACTCCGTAGAGAAGACCGACGGCATAATGGCCGGCCCAGCCCAGGGCGAGTTCATGTTCGTAAGGGTCGGCGGCAGCAATGCTGTCGTGGAAGACCTTTCCCCGGGGCAGGTGCCAGAACCAGCGCCCGGCCGGCGCCCAGTTGGGTTTTGGCTGGCCGAAGGCGCGGTAAAGCAGGATCGCCCAGAGGTCCATGAGAATGGTTGCGCCGAGGCCGATCAGGATGCCGCGCCAGAAAAGTTCGAACATGAAGAATCCGCCGGAAGAGGAAGGTGAGCCAATCTCTAAGGGCTCCGGTTTGGGCTGTCGAGATCTTCCGGACTTAAGGAAACATCTTGTCGGAGGTGGCGGTCGCAAGCGTCTTGCCGCCGGCATCGAGTGCCTTCACCGTGAAGCGGTATTTGTGCTTGCCGGACGGCGGGCAGGGGCCGGTATAGCTGAAGGCGCCGTAGGCCAGCGACTTCTGGCCGGAAAAATCCACCTTGCCGCCGCCGTGGTTATAATCCGGCACGTCCATATCCTTCATGCGGATATCGAGCGCCTTGGTGCCGGCGGGTACGCCCGAGAGCGAGATCGGCGGAGATTTCGAATCGAAACATTTCTTTGTCGGCCCCCAGTCGAAGGAGACCTTCATGTCCGCCATCGCGGCGGTACCCGATGTCAAGAGGAATGCGATTGCCATCAACCCGCGCATGATAATCCCCCAATCGATCATGACCGAAACAACCGGACGCGAGCCTATGTGTTTGATTGCGGCTGTCAACGGAGATCGCGCAAAAATGGCGGAAGGGCAGGCGGCAGAGCTTTTCGGAGCCGTTCCTTTCTTGTAATCACCGGCGCCATTGCGCGCATTCGTTGATTTTCTCGAAGCCAACTGGCGTGGAGCCGCTTGAATGATGCGTTACGGTTGTACCGTTCATCAAAAACTTTGAAATGTTCACGGATTGTTTCCGTTTTCTTTTGCCGCTATGTAAGCAGCCCGGCGAGCTGATCGTCTTTCCAGAAAACGCCATTGCTAGAGAGACATCGTATGCTCGACCCGAAATTTGTCCGCCGCGGCCTTTTCCTCGTCTTCATGATCCTGTTCCTCGATATCATCGGGATCGCGATCATCATGCCGGTGCTGCCGACCTTCCTGCGCGAGCTGACCGGCGACGACATGAGTGCGGCGGCTGTCGATGGCGGCTGGCTGATGCTGATCTATTCCGGCATGCAGTTCCTGTTCGCGCCGCTGCTCGGCAACCTCAGCGATCGTTTCGGCCGCCGGCCGATCCTGCTCGCCTCGGTGCTCACCTTTGCGCTCGATAACCTGATCTGCGCGGCCGCCACCAGTTTCTGGATGCTGTTCGTCGGCCGGGTGCTGGCCGGCATTTCCGGCGGCAGTTTCGCCACCTGCTCGGCCTACATCGCTGACATCAGCAATGACGAGAACCGCGCCAGGAACTTCGGGCTGATCGGGATCGCCTTCGGCGTCGGCTTCACGGTGGGGCCGGTGATCGGTGGCCTGCTTGGCGAACTCGGGCCGCGCGTGCCTTTCCTCGGCGCCGGGCTTCTGTCGCTTGCCAATTTCGTCGCCTCCTGGTTCCTGCTGCCGGAGACGCTCGACAAGGCGAACCGCCGCAAGTTCGAGCTGAAGCGCGCCAATCCGCTCGGCGCGCTGCGCCAGATGCGGCACTATCCGGGCATCGGCTGGGTCATGCTGGTGATGTTCCTCTACTGGCTGGCGCATGCGGTCTATCCGTCGGTCTGGTCCTTCGTCTCCGCCTATCGCTACGGCTGGAGCGAGGGGCAGATCGGCTTGTCGCTCGGGCTCTTCGGCATCTGCGCGGCTTTTGTCATGGGCTTCATCCTGCCGAAGCTGGTGCCGGTGCTCGGCGAATGGAGGACGGCGGTGCTCGGGCTGTGCTTCTCCTGCCTTGGCCTCACCGGCTATGCCTTCTCCTGGCAGGGGTGGATGGTCTATGCCGTCATCCTGGTGACAACGATCGAGAACGTCGCCGATCCGGCGCTGCGAAGCATCGCTTCGGCCAAGGTGCCTCCCTCGGCTCAGGGCGAGCTGCAGGGTGCCATGACCAGCCTCACAAGCCTGACGACGATCATCGGTCCGGTGATCTTCACGCAGCTCTTCAGCGCCTTTACGGGCGGGCATGCGAAAGTGGAGTTCGCAGGCGCCCCCTACCTGATGGCGGCGATCTTCCTTGCTTGTGCGACTGTGGTGTTTTTGAGCCGGATTTCACGAAAAACGCCGGTCGTTCCGGCCGAGAACGAGCTCACTCATCAGATTTCTTGAACCGACGTCCAAAAATTCTGCTGAATCGCCTGTAAGTGTTGCCGCACGGATGATGCTCCTCTATAGGCTGCATCATCCGCCGCTCGCCAGTTTCTGGAAGCGGCTTTTTTCGTCTGCGGAGGAGTGTCATGTCGAGCCTTTCCCCCACCATGGCTGTGGCGGTGACGGACAATTCCTGGTCCGCGCATATGCGCGCGACCTTTGCGCTGGGCGTGCCGCTGGTCGGCGCCCAGCTTGCGCAGATGGCGATCAACACGACCGACGTCATCCTGGTCGGCTGGCTCGGCACAACCGAACTCGCCTCGGTGGTGCTCGCCACCCAGATGTTTTTCCTGGTCTTCATCTTCGGCACCGGGTTTACCAGCGCCGTGGTGCCGATGGTAGCGCAGGCGCTCGGGCACGGCGATACCCGCTCGGTGCGCCGTTCGGTGCGCATGGGGCTGTGGATCGCGCTTGCCTTCGGCGTGCTGACGGCGCCGCTCCTGTGGTTTTCCGAACCCATCCTTCTGACGCTCGGGCAGCAGCCGGATGTTGCGGCGAATGCACAGAGTTATCTGCGCATCGCCCAATGGGGCATTTTCCCGGCACTCGGGCTGATGGCGCTTCGAAGCTTCGTCACCGGGCTCGAGAAGGGCGGCATCGTGCTCTACGTCACGATCGCGATGTTCTTCATCAATGCCGGTCTCGCCTATCTGCTGATCTTCGGCCATTTCGGCGCGCCGGAAATGGGGCTGCACGGGGCTGCGATCGCTTCCGTTGCCGCCAACCTGTTCGGGTTCGTGGCCGCTCTCCTTTATGTGGAAAGCCAGCCGAAGATGCGGGCCTACGAGATCTTCGTGCGCTTCTGGCGGCCGGACTGGAGCATGGTGCGCGAGATCATCGTGCTCGGCCTGCCGATCAGCTTCACCATCCTGGCGGAGACCAGCCTGTTTTCGGCCGCGTCCCTGCTGATGGGCGTCATCGGCAAGCTGGAGCTCGCAGCCCACGGCATCGCGCTGCAGCTCGCGGCGATCGCCTTCATGATCCCGCTCGGCCTGTCGCAGGTGGCGACGGTGCGCGTCGGGCTCGCCGACGGCCGCGGCGATCTTCTGGGCGTCAAGCGGGCGGCGATCGCCGTGCTCGTGGTCAGCGTGCTCTTCACGACGATCGGCAGCGTGCTTTATGCGACGATCCCGCGCTTCTTCGGCAATCTCTTCCTGGATATACGCAAGGAGGATGCCGCGACAGTGCTGGAATTGGCGGTGCCGCTGATCGTGATCGCCGGCGCTTTCCAGCTGGTCGACGGATTGCAGGTGGTCGGTGCCAGCCTGTTGCGTGGCCTGAAAGACACCAGGGTGCCGATGGTGCTGGCGCTGATCGCCTATTGGCCGATCGGTTTTTCCTGCGCCTGGGTGTTTGCCTTCCCGCTCGGTTTTCGCGGCGAGGGCGTCTGGTTCGGCTTTGTGACCGGACTTGCGGCCGCGGCTGCTTTGCTTTGCGGCCGCTTCTGGCTGCTGGTGAACCGCCGGACGATGGCGGCCCGCTGAGTTTCAGCGGGCTCTCCGTGTTGGTCAGGCCGGCAGGAGTTCCTGTAGAACCGCCCTGTGGTAGAAGCCGATGTTGGTCTCTACGCCGAGGCGTCGGCTCAACGCCTGCCGATCGATGCCTTCCTCCTCATCCGATTTTGCGACTGCGGCGATGACCGGCTGAAGGACGTGTTCGCCTTCGAACTGGAGGATGGTGATGACGTTGAACAATCCGGCGATGGAAGCCTGTTCAAGGATCAGATCCTCGATGAATCCCGGCTGGGCGCGGATCACCTCATGCGTCCTGTGAACCAGCGCCATAAATTCTTCGCGCCCTTCGACCGGAACCGCAAACCTGTTGACGCGAAAGATGCGTCGATTCTGTATTTCGCTCATATGAAAAACCCCTGCTCTTTTCTGAACAGGGGCGTTTATGGGACCTCAACCAATGTTGAGGTCAATAGGCGTCTGCGGATTTTTTAAGGGCGCCGGAAATCAGCGTTCCGCAAGGGCAGGCTCGCCCTTCTTCTCGCGCACCATGTTGATGAAGCGGCGGAAGAGATAGTGGCTGTCCTGCGGGCCCGGCGAGGCTTCCGGGTGATGCTGGACGGAGAAGACCTGCTTGCCTGTGACGCGCAGGCCGCAATTGGTACCGTCGAAGAGCGAAATGTGAGTCTCCTCAACGCCTTGCGGCAGAGACTTCGAATCGACCGCGAAGCCGTGGTTCATCGAGACGATCTCGACCTTGCCGGTGGTGTGGTCCTTGACCGGATGGTTGGCGCCGTGATGGCCCTGGTGCATCTTCTCGGTTTTTGCGCCGAGAGCGAGACCGAGCATCTGGTGGCCGAGGCAGATGCCGAAGGTCGGGATGTCGGTCTTGATGACGTTCCTGATGACGGGCACGGCATATTCGCCGGTGGCGGCCGGGTCGCCCGGGCCGTTCGACAGGAAGACGCCGTCGGGCTTCAGCGCCAGGATGTCTTCGGCCGAGGTCTGGGCCGGCACGACGGTCACCTTGCAGTCGAGGCCGGCAAAGAGGCGCAGGATGTTGCGCTTCACGCCGTAATCGACGCAGACGATGTGATATTTCGCGTCTTCCGGCTTCAGTTCGCCGTAGCCTTCGTTCCAGACCCAGGGCTTCTGGTCCCATTGCGACGACTGGCCGGATGTCGCCTCCTTGGCGAGGTCGAGGCCTTCGAGGCCGCTCCAGGCGCGGGCTTCGGCCTTCAGGGCCTCGACGTCGAAGACGCCGTTCGGGTCATGGGCGATGACGGCGTTCGGGGCGCCGTTCTGGCGGATCCAGGCGGTCAGCGCACGGGTGTCGATGCCGGACAGGCCGATGATGCCGCGGGCCTTCAGCCAGCCGTCAAGATCCTTGGCGGCGCGGTAGTTGGAGGGCTCGGTGATGTCGGCCTTGAAGATCGTGCCGACCGCGCCGCGGCGGGCTGCCGGCGTCAGGTCCTCGACGTCTTCCTCGTTGGTGCCGATATTGCCGATATGCGGGAAGGTGAAGGTGACGATCTGGCCGAGATAGGAGGGGTCGGTCAGGATTTCCTGGTAGCCGGTCAGTGCGGTGTTGAACACTACTTCGGCTGGCACCTTGCCGGTTGCGCCGATCCCGGTTCCTTCGATCACGGTGCCGTCGGCCAGAACGAGCAATGCGGTGGGTTTCTTGGTGGTCCAGGGAGCGGTCGCGGTCATATCCATCCTTCTGCCTCACCGGTCCCGTCCCTTGAAGGAACAGGCTGTGAGGGCCATCTATGGTCGTGAGAGACGGGCGCGCGGAAATCCCGGCGCAAGCCCAAACCTCTAAATCTCGTGCAGGTGCCGGAAAATAGACAAAGCGGGCGAGGTGGTCAATCTCGCAGCCCAAGAATTCCATGGAGATTATAGATCATGGGATTCAACGGTTTGGGTGATTTGATTTGATCGCCCCCGAACCGTCGTCTATGACAGCGGTGTGAATGCCAAGGAAAAGCCACAATTCACCGTGCCTGCGCCAGAGCTTTTCCCAAGGAGAAAAAACGATGTTGCGCGACAAGCTTTCCGATGCGCTCAAGGAATCCATGAAGGCCAAGGACACCCGCCGGCTTTCGACCGTGCGGCTGATCCAGACTGCGATCAAGGATCGCGACATTGCCAATCGCGGTCTCGGCAAGGACCCGGTCAGCGATGACGACATCCTGCAGATCCTGCAGAAGATGGTGAAGCAGCGCGAGGAATCGGCGAAGATTTATCAGGATGCCGGACGCGCCGAGCTTGCGACGCAGGAGCGCGAGGAAATCGAGATCATCAAGGGATTCATGCCCGAACAGCTCTCGGACGAGAAGGTGCAGGACCTGATCAAGGCGGCGATCGCCGAGTCCGGCGCGCAAGGCCTGCGCGACATGGGCAAGGTCATGGCGGTGCTCAAGGAAAAGCATCCGGGCCAGATGGATTTCGCCAAGGCTTCCGGCGTGGTGAAAGAGCTTTTGAAATAAGCGGCCATTTTTGAGGTCGGTCAACGAAAGGCGGGAATCCGGTGACCGGATTTCCGCCTTTTTGCTCTCCTGGATCCCGCCGGCCGACTGCGGACTTGCCGCCGGTGAGACGGCCCGAGGTGCTGCGATACGCTGCGACACGCCTCGTCCCGAAGAGCGAAGGAAATTCTTGCCGTTGCGTGTCTGTACGCGGCCGGCATTTCCGAATTCGGAAAGGAGCTAAATCCCGCAGGGTCCGTCTGGCAAATTACAAAAAGATAATCTTGCCCCCTGCTGATCTGCCAAAAATTTGCCCCACGTTGGGGCAAACGGGAGCGCCGGACTCACGCTGGGCTGATCAGGCGGCGACCAGCCATCCACCCAGAAATGCTCCGCCGATGATGGCGAGCAGCGCGCCTCCGATGAAGGCCACGAAGGCGATGGTCGCAGCGATCGGTTTCCGCGACTGGAAGAAATAGATGAGCAGCCCCAGAGGCGCGAGAAAAACGGTGGCGGTCTGGGTCAGGATCGCGGCGGTGCCGCCCCGCAATTTCGCGTCCTCCATCTCCCACCAGACGCGGAGGACAATGGTCGCGATCAGCTGACCGGCATCGTTGAGGGTCAATCCCACCGCGTCGGCACCCCGGTGAAGGCGTCGATGATCGGGCCGGTGGCAAGCGCGATCAGCAACGCCACATAGATGAAATCGCGTTTCGTCATGAAATATCTTGGCCTTTGAAAACCCATTGCGCGGATGATGGTAGGTCACCGGAAAAGAGATTCAAGCTTGGACCGAGTGGTGCCGGCGAGCCGGTTGCCCCGTTCGCTTCCTGTGAATAGCGGGTAGCATTTCCCTTGGCGGTGGCGTTCCTGAAGGTCTGCGCTTATATGGAAGCTGACCCCAAGAGGTAGAAATGCGCTTTTCCAACAGTTTTCTCGACGAGATTCGCGATCGCGTGCCGATATCGGGCGTGGTCGGCCGGCGGGTGACGTGGGATCGCAAGAAGACCAACGTCTCGCGTGGCGACTACTGGGCCTGCTGCCCTTTCCATGGTGAGAAGAGTCCGAGCTTCCATTGCGAGGACCGCAAGGGCCGCTACCACTGCTTCGGCTGCGGCGTCACAGGCGACCATTTCCGGTTCCTGACCGATCTCGAAGGGCAGAGTTTTCCTGAAGCGGTGCAGACGGTCGCCGACATGGCCGGTATCGCCATGCCGCAGCCGGACCCCCAGGCCGAGAAGCGCGAGAAGGAACGCACGACGCTGCTCGACGTCATGGAGCTGGCGACGCAGTTCTTCCAGGACCAGCTCCAGAGCGCCGTCGGCGCCAAGGCGCGCGCTTACCTGCGCGACCGCGGGCTGACGGGCCGCACGATCGAGACCTTCCGTCTCGGTTACGCGCCCGAAAGCCGCAATGCGCTGAAGGAACATCTGGCGGCCAAGGGCGTGCCGAAGGACCAGATCGAAGCTTGCGGCCTGGTCGTGCACGGGGAGGGGATCGCCGTCTCCTACGACCGTTTTCGCGATCGCATCATGTTTCCGATCCTGTCCTCGCGGGAAAAGGTGATCGCCTTTGGCGGCCGGGCCATGGCGCCGGATGCGCCGGCGAAATATCTCAACTCCAACGAGACCGAGCTCTTCCACAAGGGGCAGGTGCTCTACAATTTTTCGCGCGCCAGGCGGGCTCAGGGGGTCGGAAAGCCGGGGCAGGGCGAGGGTACGATCATCGCCGTCGAAGGGTACATGGACGTCATCGCGCTGCACCAGGCGGGCGTCGAGAATGCCGTGGCACCACTCGGGACCGCGCTCACCGAAAACCAGCTCGAGTTGCTCTGGCGGATGACGTCGCAGCCGGTGCTCTGCTTCGACGGTGACGGTGCGGGCCTGAGGGCCGCAAGCCGTGCCGCGGATCTGGCGCTTCCGTTCCTGAAGCCGGGAAAATCGGTGCGTTTCGCGCTGCTTCCCGATGGCAAGGATCCGGACGATCTCGTCCGCCATGAGGGCCGCGCGCCCTTCGACAAGGTGCTCAACGAAGCCCGGCCGCTGGTGGAGATGATCTGGCAGCGCGAAGCGGCGTCTGCCAGTTTCGACACGCCGGAAAAACGCGCCGAGCTCGAGGCACGGCTGAAGCAGATCGTTTCCGTCATCGCCGACGAGAATGTGCGCCGCCATTACCAGCAGGCCATCCGCGAGCGACTGAACAGTTTCTTTGCACCGGCTCCGCGCGGTGGCGGCGACCGGCGCCAGAATTTTCAGCGTGGTGCCGGCGGTGGCAAGCCGGGGCAGGGCGGCCCTCCGCAGGGACCGCGTGCTGCGGGAAGGGCCGCGGGGGTTTCCGACCGGCTTGCGCGTTCCGGTCTGGTGCGTGGTTATGGGGATCTTCCGGCGCTTCGGGAAAGCGTGCTGGCGCTCACCATCGTCAACCATCCGCAGCTTCTGCTGGAGGAGTATGACGAGATCGCCGCGATCGATTTCGAGAACCGCGACCTGCAGCGTTTCTGGTCGGCCATGCTGCCGGCGGCCGCGACATCAGGCGCCAATCTTTCGCGCGAATACCTGATGCAGCGGCTTACCGGCGAGGGGTTCGACGTGATCCTGAAATCCCTCGACCAGCAGGTGCGCAACGCGCGTCTCTGGACCGCGACGGAGATCGCCGCACTGGAGGATGCCCGAGAGGGCTATCGTCAGGCGCTTTCGCTGCACAAGCGCACCAAGGCGCTCAGGCTCCAGAAGATCGAGCTGGAGCGGGAGATCGCCGAGACGACGGAAGCAGGCGATGCCGGCGAGATCGAGCCGCTGCTGCGCGCACTTTCCGAGGTCCAGCTCGAAATCGTCCGCATGGAAAACCAGGAAGCGATCATCGACGGGTTCGGGGTGCTTTCCGGCCGGGTGAAGGGGGCGGCGGTCAGCCACGGCTGAGGGCACTTGGCCGATAAAATACTGCTCTTGCCGAATGATGACGCGGCCCTATTGTATCCGCATGAGTCGGCTGAGTAGGGAGCCTGATGCGGATTGCGGGAAGCTGTCATTGCGGCAATATCGCCTTCGAGGCGGAGGGCGAGTTCGCTACGGCGATGGAATGCAACTGTTCCCTCTGCCGGCGAAAGGGCGTGCTGCTGGCCTTCGTTCCGCGCAGTCAGTTCCAGCTTGCGACCTTGCGGGAGAACCTCTCCTCCTATCAGTTCAACAAGCATGTCATCACGCACTACTTCTGCGCCAATTGCGGTATCGCTCCCTTCAGTGAGGCGACGATGCCGAATGGTACGGAGATGGCCGCGATCAACCTGAGATGCGTGCCGGAAATCGACATCGCCACACTGACGGTAACCCAGTATGACGGCGCTTCTCGCTGAGGAATATGCCGAACGAAAAGCATAGGTCTTTGTGTCTACGCAAACCCTTGTCTTTCAGGGTCTACCGCCTACATAACGGTTAATTCTGGTGAGCGTACCCCTATTAGGCCCGTCAAAGGGCATATTTTCGACTTTTCCTGGGTATGACCTCTGGAAAGGCTTGACGGAACGTTAATTTGTGGGAATCACCATCTCAAGGCAAAATAGGCGGAGTGGGTCAATAGCACCGAACATGGCCGGTGATCCTCTGACAGGCGATCCTCGAGTCAAAAACGACCGCCGAATGGTAATCGGGAATTAAAGGTCATTCCGTTACGTGTTGGACAATGATTCGCGGCTAAGGCGGCCAAACCCGTCTTCGGCCGGTGGCCACGAAGCGCGGCGAAAGTAGCGTTCAGGGAAAGCGACTAAATACATGGCAACAAAAGTCAAAGAAAACGAAGAAGCAGAGAACGAACGCGAAGGCTCGCACGACGGTCCGCTTCTCGATCTTTCCGACGACGCCGTCAAGAAGATGATCAAGGCCGCCAAGAAGCGCGGCTATGTCACCATGGACGAATTGAACTCGGTCCTGCCTTCGGAGGAAGTCACCTCCGAGCAGATCGAGGACACGATGGCGATGCTCTCCGACATGGGCATCAACGTCGTCGAGGACGAAGAAGCCGAGGAAGCAACGACCGGCGGCGAAGACGACAGCGATAACGACAGCGACGAAGGAGAAAGCGAAGGCGGCGAGATCGCCACCTCCTCCGGCGGCACGGCGCTGGCAACCGCCAAGAAGAAAGAGCCGACCGACCGTACCGACGACCCGGTGCGCATGTATCTGCGCGAAATGGGTTCCGTCGAGCTTCTGTCGCGCGAGGGCGAAATCGCCATCGCCAAGCGCATCGAGGCCGGCCGCGAAACGATGATCGCCGGGCTCTGTGAGAGCCCGCTGACCTTCCAGGCGCTGATCATCTGGCGCGACGAGCTCAACGAAGGCACGACCCTGCTTCGCGAGATCATCGATCTCGAAACGACCTATTCCGGTCCTGAAGCCAAGGCTGCGCCGCAGTTCCAGAGCCCGGAAAAGATCGAGGCCGACCGCAAGGCTGCCGAGGAGAAGGAAAAGACCCGCAAGGCTCGTTTCTCCGCTGCCAACGACGACGACATCACCGCCGTCGGCGGCGAAGGCATGAATCTCGAGGAAGAAGAGGAAGACGACGACGAGTCGAGCCTTTCTCTCGCCGCGATGGAAGCCGAGCTGCGTCCCCAGGTCATGGAGACGCTCGACACGATCGCCGACACCTACAAGAAGCTGCGCAAGCTGCAGGACCAGCAGGTCGAGCAGCGTCTGGCGGCAACCGGTACGCTGTCGTCGGCCCAGGAGCGACGTTACAAGGAGCTCAAGGACGAGCTGATCACCGCGGTCAAGTCGCTGTCGCTCAACCAGAATCGCGTCGATTCGCTGGTCGAGCAGCTTTACGACATTTCCAAGCGCCTGATGCAGAACGAAGGCCGCCTGTTGCGTCTCGCCGAATCCTACGGCGTCAAGCGTGACTCGTTCCTCGAACAGTACCAGGGTGCCGAGCTCGATCCGAACTGGATGAAGTCGATCGCCAATCTGGCCGCCCGCGGCTGGAAGGAATTCGCGCGTGCCGAGAACACGACGATCCGCGATATCCGCCAGGAGATCCAGAACCTTGCGACCGAAACCGGCATCTCGATCGCCGAATTCCGCCGCATCGTTTCCATGGTGCAGAAGGGCGAGCGCGAAGCGCGTATCGCCAAGAAGGAAATGGTCGAAGCGAACCTTCGCCTCGTCATCTCGATCGCCAAGAAGTACACGAACCGCGGCCTGCAGTTCCTCGACCTCATTCAGGAAGGCAATATCGGCCTGATGAAGGCGGTCGATAAGTTCGAATACCGCCGCGGTTACAAGTTCTCGACCTATGCCACCTGGTGGATCCGGCAGGCGATCACCCGTTCGATCGCCGACCAGGCCCGCACGATCCGCATTCCGGTGCACATGATCGAGACCATCAACAAGATCGTCCGCACATCGCGCCAGATGCTGCACGAGATCGGCCGCGAGCCGACCCCGGAAGAACTGGCCGAAAAGCTCGCCATGCCGCTCGAAAAGGTCCGCAAGGTCCTGAAGATCGCCAAGGAGCCGATCAGCCTCGAAACCCCGGTGGGTGACGAAGAGGATTCGCATCTCGGCGATTTCATCGAGGACAAGAATGCGCTTCTGCCGATCGACGCCGCCATCCAGGCGAACCTGCGCGAGACCACGACCCGTGTGCTTGCCTCGCTGACCCCGCGTGAGGAACGCGTTCTTCGCATGCGCTTCGGCATCGGCATGAACACTGACCATACGCTCGAAGAAGTCGGCCAGCAGTTCTCGGTCACCCGCGAACGTATCCGCCAGATCGAAGCGAAGGCGCTGAGGAAGCTGAAGCATCCGAGCCGCAGCCGCAAGCTGCGCAGCTTCCTGGACAGCTGAGCGGTTTCAGCCATTGGAAAAGAAGAGACCCGGTTTGCGAGAGCAGGCCGGGTTTTTTGTTACAGGAGGATGCTGCGCCCGCCGAGGGTGTTTGCCGCGGAAGCGAACCGCTTGTCGAGGGTGACGATTTCAGCGCCGGCTTCCATTGCGACGGCGAGATGGAGTGCATCGCCCGAGCGGAGGCCAACGTCGATATCATCGGCGAGCCGTGCGGCCGCGACGAAGTGGCGAGAGAATATTGGAAGTATTTCGAGGGATTGAGAGGTCATGCGATTGAAGCCAGCCAGCGCCAGTTGCCGCAGTTCCTGGGGCATTCGTTCGTGTCTCGCTTTTACGGAGAGCGCGGACGAAAACTCGGTGATTGTCCATTCGCTCACGAGAGTTCGCTGGTCTGCGTTCTTCGCAAACCAGTCGAGCACTCTTTCGACGGATGTCTCTCCCACCAGCAAAGCAATCAGAGCTGATGTATCGACGTAGAACATCAGTAGCGTTCGTCGTCCCTGAAACGTCGCATGAATGTTCCGGCGTCTTCACTTTGCGGAGGCATTTGCTCCCGGATCGCCTTGAGCATCTCGAAGTCGATTGGCTGCTTTTTCGACCGTGGTGGCGCCAGCTGCGCGACCGGCTGACCGTCGCGCAGAATCTCGACCGTCTCGCCTTGGGCGACGCGGTCGATCAGTTCGCCGAGTTTTTCTTTCGCTTCCGCCAGAGTGATCGCGGTCATCGTGATCTCCGAATTGTCCCTGAAGTATAGGTCGGAAGTCCTGCTTTCGCAATCAATGCCCGACCGAGCTCGAAAACACGTTGACCACCACGACGCCGGAGATGATCAGGCCGAGGCCGATGATGGCGGCGGTGTCGAGGGTCTGGCGGAACAGGATGGTGCCGACGGCCGAGATCAGCACGATCCCGAGGCCGCTCCAGATCGCGTAGGCGATGCCGACCGGCAGGGTGCGCAAGGCGATCGACAGGAGATAGAAGGCGGTCGCATAGCACAGCCCCATGAGGATGGTGGGCAGGGCGCGGGTGAACTGCTGGCTTTGCTGCAGGAAGGTCGTGCCGATGACTTCCAGCACGATTGCACAGGCAAGCGAGCCGTAGGTGAGGATTGCGGGGTTCATTTTCGTTACTCTTGTTTCGTAAGGCTTTGAAGGTGGTCGCGGAGTTCGGCAAGTTCTTTTGCCGGTAAACCGTCCGCCTCCATGAGATTGGCGAGCCAGATGCCATCCGCCGCGTAGCGCGCGAGCCTGAAGGCCGGGTGACTGTCGGTCTGCGCATGGCGTTCGAGCCGGTCGCGCATCCATTCCGACCAGAGCTGCCTGAGCCGCCCATCGGTCATGCAGGAGATCGACAGCGCCGCCCAGGGGCTTTCGGCTCCATCGCGGGTCACCTGGAAAAAGGCGTCGACATAGGCGCGGGTGAACCGGCCCCGATCGGTTTTGTCCTCGCTCATCAGCCGGTCGATTTCCACGTCGAGCTTTCCGAGCAGGTCTTCGAAAACGGCTTCGATCAGAGTCTGCTTGCTCGGGAAATGATGCAGCAACCCGCCTTTGGTGACGGAGGCCGCATCGGCGACCGCTTGAAGCGTGAGGCTGCCGAGACCTTCGTCCACGGCACATCGCGCTGCATGATCCAGAAGGGATCGCCGTACCTGTTCGGGCTGTTTTTCGCGTCTGTGAGCTTTTGACATAAGATAAAAATACCATATGGTCGGTTTGTTTGCAATGAGCAAACTCGTTCCAAATCCCTTGGAAGAGTGGTGGCAGTGCAGCTCGCTCCCCGAAAGTGGGATTTTGCGGTGTTTTGATCACTCGGGGACTCGATCCGGGCGGCTTTCCATCTTACATCCGCTGCCATGACGGATTTACCTGGAAAGCCGCGCGGCGACATAAGATGGGGCATCCCTGCCTCCATCCTCGTGCATGTCGTGTTCGTGGCGGCCCTGTTCTTCCACCTGCCGGTCGATCAGTCCGAGCCGGAGAAGGAGGAGAGCGTCCAGGTCGAGATCGTGCCTCCGCCGGAAGAACCCGAAAAGAAACCGGCAGAGCAGAAGGCCGAAGAAAAGAAGTCCGAAGAGAAGAAGCCGGCCGAAGAGGCGAAACCGGAGGAAAAGAAACCTCCGGAACCTGCAAAACAGGAAGAGGCCAAAAAGGCGGAGCCGCCCCCGCCGCCACCTGAGCCACCGAAGCAGGAGGAGGCCAAGAAGCAGGAGCCACCTCCGCCGCCTCCGCCGGCACCTGAGGAGAAACCCGCCGAACCGCCGCCCTCGGCCGAGCAGGCCAAGGGGCAGCCCTTGCCGGTTCTGCGTCCTGTCTTCGAATTCGGCGAGAAGGATGGGGGGCCGAAGAAATCCGAAACCGGCAATGCATCGAAGGAAACGACCAATCCCACCGCCGAGAGCAAAGCGGATGCGGAGCCCGTCGAGCCGGTAAAGCAGGCGAAAGAGGCGCCTACTGTCGTGGAGGCGCCACCGGCCAATCCGGTGCCTGACGATATTCAACTGCCGGAGGTCGGCATTGCGGCAGCCAACGGATTGCGAAGCGGTCCGGTCGCTGGGATTTCGCCGGATGCGACCAAAACCGAAATCGTAACAGCGCCACCGACCGCGTCGCCCAAGAGCGACCCTTCCAAGACACCGACCCCCGGCAAGCCGCTCGAACTGAAGGAGGCAAAGACGCTGTTTTCGCAGACCGAGACGGGCGATCCGATTGCCACGACGGCGATGGGCAGCATTCCACGGGGCGTGCGTGCCGGCCAGCTCTGCGCAACGGAACTGGGCCAGCAGTTACGGCATTCGTCGCAATCCTACAGACTGGAAATAGTACCGGCTTATGAACTGCCGAGTGGCAGGGTTCTCGAGATCAAGCGCGGCTCGTTTCGGGCCAATGCGCAATGGTACGACTTCAGCTTCCGATGCGAGGTCAATGAGAACGCCACCAAGATCGTCTCTTTCGCATACGATGTCGGCGCTCCGGTGCCGCGGAGCGAGTGGCGCAAGCGCGGCTTTCCGGATTTGTGATCGGCCGATCTGCAAATGTGCCTCAGGTAGGGGATCACCCTTGGTTGACCGGTAGATTGCTGCGACTATGTTTCACCCGCTTTGTGATGGGGGTCTCCAATGAAAGCCATGTTCTACGATGCCTTTGAAAAGGCGCCGGAAATCCGCAATCTTCCCGACCCGGAACCGACCTTTGGCGGGGTCGTGGTCAAGGTCGGCGCGACCGGGCTTTGCCGCAGCGACTGGCATGGCTGGATGGGGCACGATCCCGATATCCGCCTGCCGCATGTGCCGGGCCATGAGCTGGCTGGCAAGGTGGTGGCGACCGGCAAGGGCGTCATGCGCTTCAAGATCGGCGACCGGGTGACGGTGCCTTTTGTCTCCGGCTGCGGCCATTGCTCGGAATGCCATTCCGGCAACAGCCAAGTCTGCCCCAACCAGTTCCAGCCGGGTTTCACCCATTGGGGCTCGTTTGCCGAATATGTGGCGATCGACTATGCCGACACCAACCTCGTGCACCTGCCCGAGGAGATCGACGATGCCACGGCGGCGAGCCTCGGCTGCCGGTTCGCGACTTCCTTCCGTGCGGTTGCCGACCAGGCCCGCACCGGGCCTGGCGATTGGGTGGCGGTGCATGGCTGCGGCGGGGTAGGGCTCTCTGCCATCATGATCGCTACGGCACTCGGCGCCAACGCGATCGGCATCGATCTTTCCGAGGACAAGCTGGCGCTCGCCCGCCAGTGCGGTGCGGTTGCAACGATCAATGCGAGTGCCGTGCCGGACGTGGTCGAGGCGGTTCGCGAGATCACCAAGGGTGGCGCGCATGTGTCGATCGATGCACTCGGCCATCCTGTCACCTGTTTCAACTCGATCAAGAACCTGCGCCGCCGCGGCCGGCATGTGCAGGTCGGGCTGATGCTCGGCGAACATGCAACGCCCTCGATCCCGATGGCGCAGGTAATCGGTCACGAGCTCGAAATCTACGGCAGCCACGGCATGCAGGCCTGGCGGTACGACGCCATGCTCGCCATGCTGACGGCCGGCAAGATGAAGCCGCAGCAGCTCATTTCCAGGCGCATCAGCCTGGAAGAGGCGGTGCCGGGGCTGATGACGATGGACAAGTCGGAAACACCCGGCATCAGCGTGATCACCACCTTCTGATGTTCGGAATTGTTCGTCAGCCCTGGCCGGAGCATTCCGCTTCGGCCGCTTGGTGACGGTTAGGCGCGCCCTATATGCAAGGCATGCGTCGAACCCGAAAGGACGAGCCATGAACGCCAGAGCCCAGAGAATTCCAGGACCGGATCATCCGATCACCGTCGAGCATAACCCGGCGCGGGTGGTGGTGAAGCTGGGCGACAAGGTCGTCGCCGACAGCATCAACTCGCTGACCTTGCGCGAGTCCTCCTATCCGCCCGTCCACTATATTCCGCGCAAGGATGTGGATATGGCGCTGCTCGAGCGGACCGACCACCAGAGCTATTGCCCGTACAAGGGTGAGGCATCGTATTTCAGCATTCTGGCCGGTGGTGAGCGTTCGAAGAATGCCGTCTGGTCCTATGAGAATCCTTACGACGCCGTTTCCGGGATCCGGGAACATCTCGCCTTCTATCCGGACCGGGTCGATTCCATCGAGGAACTTGGTTCGCCTGAGGTCGGGCAGTTCTGACGCTGCCACTGCAATAGTATGACCTCGCCATCATCCGCCCGTCATATGGATTGACAAGTCCGCATTTCGGGCGGAACAGGAACCTATAAGTTTCCTATAGATGGCAGGCTCCGCGAGCCGGCAGGCGACGGCTGGAATGGATACAGGGCAACCGATCAAGCAAAGCGTACTGCATCACCCTGCCTATCTGCATCTTGCCGCATCGCGGGTCCTGACCGCCCTTGCTTCCCAGGCGATCACGATCGCCGTCAGCTGGATCATCTACGACATGACCCAGAGCGCCTTTGCGCTCGGTTTCGTCGGCTTCTGCCAGTTCCTGCCGCGCTTCTTTCTGACGCTGGTCGTCGGCCACGTGGCGGACAGCTTCGACCGGCGGTTGATCGTGCTGATCTGCCAGCTCGTCCAGGCGGCGATCGCCGCGATGCTGGCGGTGGCGATCTTCGAACAGTGGATCACGCCGACGCTGATCTTCGTCGCCGTGACCCTGCTCGGCGCGGTCAATGCCTTCCAGCAGCCGAGCACGGTCGCGCTGCTGCCGAACGTCGTGCCGCCGTCGCTGCTTCAGCAGGCCGTCGCGACATCGACCTCTCTGCAACAGGCAGCCTTCATCATCGGCCCGGCGGCGGGCGGTCTTCTCTACGGCCTGCATCCGACCGCGCCTTTCGTCATCTCGGCGGCGCTGCTGCTGATCGGCAGCGTCAACGTCGCGCTCCTCCATGTGGAGCGGCGTGCGGCGGTGCGGGAACCGGCGACGATTGCCTCGGTCTTTGCCGGCGTTGCCTTCATCCGCAGCCGGCCGGTGATCCTCGGCGCCATCTCGCTCGACCTCTTCGCGGTGCTGCTCGGCGGCGCCACCGCTCTGATGCCGATCTTTGCCCGCGACATCCTGCATGCCGGCCCCTGGGGTCTGGGTTTCCTGCGTGCAGCGCCGGCGATCGGTGCGCTCGGCATGGCGCTGCTCCTGGCACGCCGGCCGCTGAAGACCCATGTCGGGCGACGGATGATGGTGGCCTGCGCCGTCTTCGGCGTTGCGACGATCGTCTTTTCGCTCTCGACCAATATCGTGCTGTCGATCGTCTGCCTGGCGATTTTGGGTGCAGCCGACACGATCAGTGTCGTGGTGCGCAGCTCGATGGTGCAGCTGATGACCCCGGACGAGATGCGCGGGCGGGTGAGTGCGGTGAATTCGCTCTTCATCGGCACCTCCAACCAGCTCGGCGAGTTCGAATCCGGCGTGCTCGCGGGCTTCCTGGGGCCTGTTGCGACCGGTGTCATCGGCGGTGTCGGCACGCTGATCGTCGTGCTCCTGTGGATACGGCTCTTCCCGGAGCTTGTGCGGGTGAAAACCCTCGAGGGGTGAAGAAAAATCTGCTGCCCTTGTCGGCTCTGGTTTTGCTCCCACGTCCTTGGGGTGTTGACGCAACCAAGGAGGAAAACCATGCCCTATGTCGACGGGTTTATTCTCGCCGTGCCCAAGGCCAATCTGGAACGCTACAAAGACATGGCGCGCCTTGCCGGCACCGTGTGGATGGAACATGGCGCACTGTCCTATGTGGAATGCCTCGGGGACGATGTACCTTATGGAGAGCTCACCTCTTTCCCGCGGGCGGTACAGGCCAAGGAGGACGAGATCGTCATCTTCTCCTGGATCACCTATGAAAACCGGGCGCGCCGCGACGAGATCAATGCCAAGGTGATGAAGGACCCGCGGTTTGACGGAGACGAGTGGACGAAGGTCTTCGACGGCAAGCGGATGATCTACGGTGGCTTCGAGCCATTCCTGACATTGTAGCCAACCGATGATAGGAGTTGCCGTTCCCTGCAGGCACTCTTAATCAAGGACGCTCCCATGCCCCAGACCGTGATCTCGATCTCCACAAGCGGCCAGGGGCTCTACGAATTCACCGACGCGGCGCAGGACTTTTTGCGCCGCGCGCCAGCGGGCGAAGGGCTGTTGACGGTGTTCGTGCGCCACACATCCTGTTCCTTGATCATCCAGGAAAATGCCGATCCGGATGTGCGCCGGGATCTGAAGACCTTTTTCTCCCGCCTGGTGCCGCCGACCACCGATCCCGACATGCGCTGGGTCACCCACACGACTGAAGGGCCTGACGACATGCCGGCCCATATCAAGGCGGTGCTGACCGCCGTCTCGCTCGGCATTCCGGTCCGGGACGGCCGGCTGATGCTCGGCACCTGGCAGGGCCTCTATCTCTTCGAACATCGCGACCACCCGCATGTCCGCCAGGTCGTGCTGCATTTGTCGCCGTGACCTTTTCGCCAGGAGTACGGATGAATACCGGCTGAATGACAGGTTAGGATCTTGTTCAGACGCTCCGGGCTAGGGTCGCGCCAATCGCTGGGGAAGGCGAGAAGAACAACCCTTGGGCCGCAGAACCTGGCCCGGATTTCGGAGAAACATCCTATGACCAGCATGATCGTCAAAGCCGGCGTGGCCGCTCTCATCGCGCTCACCGGTCTTTCCGCCACAGCCCCGACGGCTGCTGCCGCCGGCCCGGACTTTGCCATCCAGGTGCAGTACCGCGACCGTGATCGCGATTGGCGCCCGGATCGTGGCGGCGATCGCGACTGGCGTCCGGATCGCGGCCCGCGCGGTTGCGCTCCCGGGCTGGCAGAAGAAAAGGCAAGCCGCATGGGCCTGCGCCGCGCCCGCGTCGTGGATGCTGGCCGCCGCGTCGTGGTCGTTGCCGGTTTCGGCCGCCGCGGCCCGGACCGCATCATGTTCGCCAACGAGCGCGGCTGCCCGGTCATCCGCCGCTAAATTTTACCAGAAAGCCCCTTCCGTCTCCATCGCCCGTTGACGGAGGACAAGCGCCCCCGCCAGGTCTGACGACCTGGCGGGGGCGTTTTATTTTCCGTTATTGCTCCGAGGCGGGCGCCATTGCGAGAAGGCGCCCGGCTCTTGTTCAGGAGCGCGCCATCTATTGCTCAAGGGCAAAGGTGACGTTGACGGTCACCGTATAGGTGTTTTCGCCGCCGGCGACAGGAACCGCCTCGGCGGCCATATCCTTGGCCATCGCCATGCGCACCATCGGCTGAGGGGCCGGGCGCATGGAATTCTCGCTGATTTCAAGAATCCGCCCGAGCTTGACGCCGGCCGCTTCCGTCAGCGTCTTTGCCTTGGCGAGCGCCTCGGCGACAGCCTTCTTGCGGGCCTCGGTCATCGTGTCGTCCGGCTTGTCGTTGGTGAAGGTGATCTGACCGCCCTGGTTGACGCCGAGCTTCACCGAACGGTCGATCAGGCCGCCGAGCTTCTGGAGATCACGGACCTTGAGGGTGAGCGTGTTGGAAACCTCATAACCGACCACCTGCGGCGGCTCCATGACACCATTTTTCGGCTCGGTATGGCGGTATTGCGGAAAGATCGAGAAATTGCTGGTCTGGATATCGCGATCGGCGATGCCGTCGCCCTTCAGCGCGACAAGCACATCCTTCATGGCGGCGCTGCTGGCCGAAAGTGCGGCCTGCGCCGTCTGGCCGTTGCGAACCACCGAGAGCGTCAGGACCGCCATGTCCGGCGCAACGGAGGCCTGGCCTTCGCCGAGCACGTTGATGACCGGTTCGCGGGGGCGGATATCCTGCGCGAAACCCGGGGCCGCAGAAGAGACGGCGACCGCACCGGCAAATACGGCAGCAAGGACGAGACGTGACGACGAAAGCGCTCTGCGCATGGATGTTCTCCCCGATTGTCCGGGCGGGGGGACGCTGTTTCCCCGGACCGGCCCGTCATGTTCCATCTGCCGCGCGAACAGACTCAAACCGGGAATCGGCTCGGCATGTTCGCGCCAGACGAGCCTACCTGCCGGTTGATTGTGAAGCTATTGCGGCAACGGCTTGTAGCATCTCGTGAATTGCGTTAGAGCGGACCTCCGGGTGACGGCGGACCATTGCGCCCCACTTCTGCCGGATCGGCGGGCCTGTAGCTCAATGGTTAGAGCCGGCGGCTCATAACCGCTTGGTTGGGGGTTCGAGTCCCTCCGGGCCCACCATTCAGTCCAGCGGTATTCGCGGATTTTGCACCGTATCGAAATAGCGGCGACATTTCCGTATGTTAGGGTGGGGCCTGTTAATCGACTTGGTTAGTTGGTCACGGAATTCGGGCTTCGTCACTGTTTTCAGCACGGCCGTCTCAGTTCGCTATTTTCCGTATCCAAGTCGTTTTCGGCGAGGGGCTATGTCGGCGCCTCTGCATTACCGGAATCGGATAGCTCGATGAAATAGCACGCCCGAATCCATACGGCGCCCCCGGTGAGTGAGGCGCCGCATGGATTGGACGTTTCGGTGACGCAAGAGGCGCGTCTCAAGCGACGCGGTCGATCTGCTCGTCCCACATCAGCGGTAGATCGGACATGCGGAGCAGCCGTTGGGTTGTCAGCGATGCTGGCTGGCGACCGGCGAGTATGGCCTCGGTAATTGATGGGGCGAGGAAAGCGAGCGGCAGGATTCGGCTGACCTCCGAGAGCTCGGTCTGGTAGCGACGCGCCACATCCGTGAGGCTTCGCCCTGAGCCGTCGGTGAGGCTGGCCAGATAACAATGGGCTTTCGCGATCAATTGCACCAGCGATGGATCTGGCCTCCGGTTAGGAGCGTCACCGTTGGTGACGACCATGCGGAACTCAACACCGCGTCGCTTCATCGCGATGGGAAGTACTAGCGTTTCGAGGCAGTCGGCGTCTTCGCTCGAATCCTGGCCTTTCTCTTTGACCCTTCCCGTGAGAGCATCGATCAGCGCTCTACGATCCCAAGTGAACGTGATCGCATTACTGCCGAGGTCGATCCGCTTGAATACCTGGCGGAGGGTGTCTCGTAGTTGGTTTTCGGTGCTGCTCGGCTTGTCGGCATCCAGTATCTTCTCTGCCATGGCGATACCCTTGCCGATCTGCTGTTCATTCCCGTCCGCCTCCAACCACCGTGTTAGTCGTGCTTTATCGGTGAGGAGGTGTTTGAACTGCGAGATGGCGATACGGTCCAGTTCAGGCGCGGGAACGCGCCACGCGCTATCGTCTTTCTCCTTGGGCCGCTTCAGTCGCGACGAGCTGTAGTAGCGGTAGCGCTTCCCCCTTGGCGACGCATAAAATGTGATAAGTTTGTCGCCGATATCATCAAAAACGATGCCCGTGAGCAAATGCGGATAATGCTGATTGGTGGATGAAAATCGCTTCGATCTTTGGTCCGCCAGACACTGTTGAACCTGCGCGAAGAGATCTGGATCGATAATCGGCACATGCTCGCCGTCGTAAATATTGGTCTTGTGACGGATCTTGCCGATGTAAATTGGATTGGTCAGGAGGTGGCTGAGGTTCCCGCGGCCGAAGGGGCTGCCCAACGTTCCGCGTCGTTCGGATCGAAATGGTTTGACCCTCCCGCATTCGTCAACAAGCCCCCTTATAGACCGCAGGTGCAGGTATCGTTCGAAAAGATAGCGGACAGTCTCAGCTTCCTCTTCATCGACGATCAGCTTGCGCCCCTGCACTCGATACCCAAGCGGCACGACACCGCCCATCCACATGCCCTTCTTCTTGGAGGCAGCGATTTTGTCGCGAATTCGCTCGGCGGTCACCTCGCGCTCGAACTGAGCAAAGGAGAGAAGCACGTTGAGGGTCAGTCTTCCCATAGACGTGGTTGTATTGAATTGCTGAGTGACGGAGACAAAGGAGACTGATTGTTTGTCGAAGATTTCGACGATACGAGAAAAGTCCGTGAGCGACCGAGTGAGGCGGTAGATCTTATAGACCACCACCACATCAATCTTGCGATCCTCAATATCCTGGAGAAGGCGCTGCAGGGCAGGGCGCTCCATCGTGCCCCCCGAGATACCTCCGTCGTCGTAACGGTCAGGGACGAGCGTCCAGCCGAGACCGCTCTGCGAGACGATGAAGGCGCTGCATGCTTCCCACTGGGCGTCCAGGGAGTTGAAAACCTGGTCGAGGCCCTCCTCAGTGGATTTACGGGTATAAACGGCGCAGCGAAGTTTCGGGATCGTACTCATAAGCCAAAGAACCGCGGGCCGGACCAATGTGCGCCGGTGATTTTGCGCGCGATGGCGGAAAGCGACCTGTAGGTCTTGCCATCGAAGATGAAGCCTTTATCGCCGACATCGACACAGTGCCGCCGACCATTCCAATCCCGCACAAGCCGCGTGCCGGGGGAGAGCATTACCCCTTGTCGTGCTTTTTTTGGAAGCCGCGGCTTTTGAGGTGCTGGTTGGAGATGCGATTCTGAAGTCATGTTGGTCTTGCTTTCCGACACCATACCCTTAGACTCATTGAGCTCTCTAAAGAGCATACCTGTGCGATCCTCGGAAAGCTGGCGCGTCGCAGCATATGTTCGCATCGCTGATTTCAGCTCTTTACGAGCGGCCCTTGATAATGTGCCATAGGCCTTGACCTGCAGATCGAAGGATATCGAGCGTTCTAATAACCGCCGCTTCGCGCCCTTTGGTGGCGCGAAGCCATGAGATTTAACCCACATTGCTGTTAGTTCCGCATAGGAAAGATCGCCGAGGGCGGCGACCTTCTGTTCGATTGTTGTTCTGGCCTTCATTGTCATCGTTAGGCTCTCGGTGCCGATACCTGGCTCTGGGAGAGGACCGCACACCTTACGCGGGGTCTTTCCGACCTCCGTGGTTCAGCGGGTGGTACGGCGGGATTGGAAGCCGACTGGCCGGCGGCTGCGACTGTCGGTGTAATCTCGGAGCTCACGCCCTCGACGATCCGGTAATATGCTACCCCGTCGGCTCGTGAGCCCCGTGTGACGTCAAAACCAAGCTTCTTCCTGACCGTTCCGGAGAGGAAGCCGCGAACCGAATGTGCCTGCCACCCGGTCATGGCCATGATGGATTCAAGCGAAACGCCGTCTTTGCTGCGGAGGGCCTCGATCACGTTAGAAGCTTTCGTGACCCTTGCGGCCTTTGTGGCTAGTTCCGTAGGCGAGCTAACTTCCTCAGCCACCACTGTTTCCGCGCCAGCTATTTGGCGGTCGTGACCGCGCTTCGCATGCCCCGCAAATTTGCTGTACTTCGCTACGTTGAAGTCCATGGGTTGATTCGTCTTGATCATCGTCTTCTCCGGGATCGAGGGAGCCGGCCGATCCGGTCCCTGTACTGACGCAAGCCCGCGAGCAGGCGGGCGGATGATCCGAGAGGGCGGTGCTGCGCTCCCGATGACGACAGCAATGCTTGCCTTGCGCCGCAAGTCCAGTGGAAGGTTCGCGAACGATGTCGAATTCAGCAGAGGCATAACGGGTGGATTCTTTAGTAATGAAGCGCCGACGGGCGTGATTTCGTCTGGACTTCACAGCGCATAAGCGGAAGCATTGAGTGCGAGTTAGGTGTTGTGTTGAGGGTTAATTTGACGAACACTTAGTAAAATCTAATTAATACACTGAACTATTGATCCGATTGCCGGAGTGCGATAGATCTCTTATCACAACCGCAACTGCGGTTGGTCACAGGCAGCATCAAAGGACGGCTTCGTCCACGGAAGCAGCCAACTTCACCCAGGCTCGAGGGCCGGGGACAGTTGGTATGTTTCCGCCTGTCTCTTCCTTCGAGCCGGATCTGTTCCGCCTCCAGAAGGTCATAGACAATGAATGATGCTTCCCATCCCCAATTCCGGAAACGGTTCAGAGGCTCGCGCAACCCTGCGAAGCCGGTAAAGAGCGACCATCGGCGCCTGCTGCCCGCCGAGATCAAGGCCTTCACCAACAGGATCGTCGATCGGGTCGAACTCCAGCCGCTCGACTGCCTGAAGCCGCATCTGCGCAAGACCCGCGTTCACAACGAACGTCTGATCGGTGCCCTGATGGGTTCGTTCAACCAGTTCGGTTACCTGATCCCGATCGTCATCGACGAGAAGGGCGTCGTCCTTGCCGGTGACGCGCGTGTCGAAGCAGCCCGCCGACTCGGCATCACCCATCTGCCCTGCGTAGAGGTCAATCATCTGTCGGAGGACGACAAGCGTGCCTTCAAGATCGCCGACAACCGGCTGGCCGAGCTCGCCGAGTGGGACTTTCCCGAGCTGAAGGCCGAACTCGACTTGCTGGTGACGATCGACTTCAACCTCGATGCGATCTCGTTCACGACGCCGGAGATCGACCTGATCGGCCAGCAGGCCGAGGCGGCTAAACCGGCCAAGCCGGATGAGGCGGACAGGTTGCCCGAGGCCGCACCGGGACCGGCCGTGACCGAACCTGGAGATATCTGGCAGCTCGGCAAGCACCGCATCATCTGCGGGAGCGCCCTCGATCCGGCGGTCCTGGAGGCGCTGATGGACGGCCGGACAGCGCGCATGGTGCTGACGGACGCGCCCTACAATGTCGCCGTGCAGGGCTTCGTCAGCGGTCTCGGCAAGTTCAGGCACCGCGAGTTCGCGATGGCTTCCGGCCAGATGTCGAAAGAGGAGTTCCTCGAATTCCTGACCAAGGCTTCGGCGCTCGCCTGCGAATACCTGATCGACGGCGGCCTGTTTTACGGCTTCATGGATTGGCGCGGCGCCGGCGTCTACATGTCGGCGCTCGACGCCTGCGGCCTCAGCCAGATCAATCTCTGCGTCTGGAACAAGGGGACGGGCGGCATGGGCACTCTCTACCGCTCGCAGCACGAGCTCTGCCTCGTCTACAAGAAGGGGAGCGCGCCTCACCTCAACAACGTCCAGCTCGGAAGCAATGGCCGATATCGCACCAATGTGTGGGACCATCCGGGCATGGCGTCATTCGGCCGTGGCCGCGACGAAGCGCTCGCCATGCACCCGACGGTCAAGCCGGTCAACCTCCTCGTGGAGGCGATCAAGGACGTCACCGAAGTCAACGATATCGTCATCGACACCTTCCTGGGCTCCGGCTCGACGCTGATTGCGGCGCATAAGTGCGGCCGGGTCTGCCATGGCGTCGAGATTGATTCGCTTTACGCGGACACCATCGTCCGCCGCTTCGAGGCCTTCGCCGGCATCGAGGCCGTGCATGCCGTGACCGGCAAGACGTTCGCCGAGATGGGAAGGATGCGCCAGGCGCAGGCGCAAGCGGTACCGGCCGAGGATCCCGACCCGCCTTCTGTCGTCATCCGCAAGCGCAGCCGCGCGGGCACGGCTCAGCAGATGGAGGCGGCCGATGAGTGATAAGCCGAAGATCCACCAGCGCAGCCGACCCAGACAAGGGTCGGCGGACGTGGAGCAGATCGATGTCGATGCGAAAGTGGCGCGCAAGGGCCAGGCGCCGATCGAACAGGCGATCGAAGCCTCTTTCGCCCAAGCCGAGGCTGGGGGAGGCGGTGCCTATGCGCCGCCCCCGGCCGCCGACACGGCCGCCGATGCATCTCCCCTCAAGCGTGGTGGCAAGGTCGCGGGCAAGGGTGGCGGCGACTACGACGTCGGTTACGGCAAGCCACCGAAGCATACGCAGTTCAAGAAGGGTCAGTGCGGTAACCCAAAAGGGCGGCCGAAGGGAGCCAAAAGCTTGAAGACTCGCCTCCAGGAGATGCTGCTGCGCCCGGTGACCATCAATCGGAACGGCAAGCGGCTAACTATGCCCAGCATGATGGTGCCCTATGAGCAATTGCTGCAGAAAGCCGTGAAAGGAGACCCGAAGGCCCATGCTGAGTTCCATAAACTCGTCCTCCAGTTCGGCATGTTCGAGGGCGAGGGAGACAACGCGGCAGGGGGCGCGGCCGGCGAGTCGGCGGTATCCGACAGCGACATGCGCGCGTACGCTGCGCTACAGCTCGATCAGATGCTTAGGACCGGGCTTTCCAAGGCCGATGCCCGTAAGGCTATCGAAGCCTTTGGCCTGAGCCACTTCCTGCTTGATATGGGCGCCGGACTGGAGGTCGAGGAATGAACTTCAACGCACCTTCCGATGCTCGCCTCGCGCCCATTGCGCAGACGATGATCCGTCAGTGCCTTACCGCGGCGCGGCGCGACAATCTCCATCAGTTCGTCTGGGGCGCGTTCGACGTTCTCCATGACGGGGGTAGCAGCTATATCGACAACTGGCATGTTCGGGCCATGACCCACCAGCTTCAGCGCTGTGTAAGCCTGGAGAGTCGGTTCCTGTTGATCACGCTGCCGCCCCGTTATCTGAAGACGATCTGCGCGTCGATTGCTACGCCGGCGTTCATCCTCGGGCGTAACCCGCATGCCAAGATCATCATCACGACCTATGCCGCAGACCTTAGCAACCTGATCATGTTGGGCCTGCGGCGGCTGATCACTTCACGGTACTATCAGGAGCTTTTCCCCCAGGTCCGGATCAGCGTGTCGGGGCCTGACCTCCTGACGCCCCAGACCGGTGGTATCCGCGTCACGTCGATCGGCGGCTCGGTTACGGGATTTGGCGCCGACTATATCATCATCGACGACCCGATGAAGGCACTTGACGCGACGTCGGAAGCCGAACGGCAGCGTGTTCGGGATTATATCAGCGGGTCGCTCCTCAGCCGGTTCAACAACAAGGCGCGCGGGTGCCTGATCGCCATCCAGCAGCGCCTGCATGAAGAGGACGCCGCAGCCCACCTTCTGTCGCTTGGGTGTTTCGAGCATCTCAACCTGCCCGCGATCGCGGTTGAAGACGAGATCATCATGATCGGAGATGGCACGGTTCACCACCGCTGTGTCGGAGACGTGCTCTTTCCGCAGAACGAATCGCGGGAGACCCTGGACATGTACCGGCGCGCGATGGGTTCACAGGTGTTCGAGACCCAGTACCAGCAGAACCCAGTCCCGGACGGCGGTGGGCTGCTCGATTGGAGTATCTTCAAGACCTATGATGAAGAGCTCCAACGGGAGGACTTCCGCTGGGTCGTCCAGAGCTGGGATACGGCATGGTCGGAAGAGCTGACCGCGGATTATTCCGCCGGAACGACCTGGGGTTACCGGGACGAGGGCTAGTACCTGCTCGACGTCATCCGTGAGAGGTTGTCCTACAACGCTTTGAAGCATCGCATCCTGCGGGAAAGGAGCCGGTGGAGCCCCGGCCACATTTTGATTGAACGGACGGGATCGGGAGTCTCCCTTCTCAAGGAACTGAACCGCGAGGAGGGTCTGCGCCGGGGCCAGCTTTGCGGCATGCGGCCCAGGGTGGAGAAGGAGATCCGTTTCGCCAGTGCCGTCAGCCGGATCATGGATGGGGCGTTCTGGCTGCCTGCCGAGGTGCGCTGGCTCGCCGACTTCCGGCGGGAGTGCCTTAGCTTCCCCACCGGAAAGCACGACGACATGGTCGATAGCATGACGCAGTTCATGGCTTTCCTGGGGGAGCGGCGAGCGCAGGCCCGGCAGAGAGGCGATGAGCGGCCACGCGGAAGGATACCTAGCATGCGGAGACGGCGCTGAGGTTAGGCGGCATGCATCGGTATGGCTTGAAGCAGTGTAAAACAAGGCGGGTGCCGGAAGCGACGCCCGCCTTGGTCTTATCCCACGGTCCGTCCCGCACCCATCACGTCCAGCCGAGCCCGGCGGTGGTGAAGGTGAACTGATGGCGTCCATTGCCGAAGAAGGTGGGTTCGATAGTCACCTTGCCGGAGCGCTTCAATTTGGCGAAGAAGCCGAAAGCATCTATCAGGAAGATCTGCTGTGTGCCTCCGTCGTTGGGCGTGTCGCACTGATAGTCCTCGACCGGGCCGTCGTCGAACTTGACCGCGACCGCCGCTCCGTCGAAGCAGGCGAAGTGGCCGCTATCGGTCGTGAGGTCGACGCTAAGATCTTTCGGATTACGGCTGCGGAGCGTCAGCTGAACCCTTTTCGGCCCGGCGGGCCATGATGATTCTGCGCCGTTGTCACTGACCACCGAGGCGAAGGAGACGGTTATGCCGCGCATCTCGTCCCTGGTCTGGCGGTAATCCCAGCCGGCGACCGAAGCCTGCACCAGCAGGGGGAGTAGAAGAAGAGCAGCCAGTAGCGGTCGAACGCCGTGGCCGATGATGCGAACAAGGTGTCGTGCCATCCGCTCTACCTCAGATCCGGCCAGGTGTAGCGCGAACCGCAATCACCCGCGCCGACAACGGATCGTAGTCGCATTCGTAGGTGTGGATGATCCAGGCGCCGAAACCGTTCTGGAACTCGATGCCGTCGCCGATATAGGTAAGCGTGCCGGTCTCCCTGTTCAGCCAGGTCGGCCGCGGCAACCGAGGTTCGAAGGTACGGTTGGTCCATTTAAAGTTCAGCTTCGCCAAGCGCTCGATCGGCACCCCGCAATTCCGGCCGGCAGCCGCCTGCCATTTGCTTGCCCAACAGGTGAGGTCGCGCACGCAGGTGGAATATTCCGCCTGCCAGGTCTCGGCGGGTTCTGCGGTCTTGCTGTTGGTTGTTTCCGGGGATCCGGCCTTATTACCGGATCCTCCAAAATACCAGATTGCCGCGGCGATCAGGAGCCCAAGCCCCACCACATTCTCGATCTTGTAGTTTTGCCGACTCATCCGTTGACCTCCCCGGTGACGACCCTGTTGTCGCGGTAGGCCTCGGCATCGATCAAAGCCTGAAGCCGCTTCTGGAGCGCGTGTTTCTGCGCCGCCAGTTCCACCGCCAGCCTCTCGCGCTCTGTCCGCTGTTGCGCGACACCCCTTGCCGCCGCACCAAGGAAGCTGAGGCCGATCGTCCGCTGCTTGCCGAGTAAAGTAGGGCTCGTCATCATGAAGAAGCCGCCGAGGCCATAAAGCAGGATCGCTCGCGTGAACCTGCCGATCGATGATCCGCGCTTGCCCGAATTGGGCGGCGCGGCTGGAGCGGCCAGGAGACCGCCTGCTTGTTCTGCTGTTTCCGTCATCCCATCCCCTTGCTGATGTCCCCTAAATGTCCGCTAGATCGTGTCGATCTCTTCCCAAGTGCCGTCGGCGCGGCTCGCTGCCCGCCTCAGCGCCACTATTCGGGCGGTCGGCTCGTGCAGACAGAAGGCCAAGGTGGCGATCGCGCCGGGTTCGATAGGTTCTCTGCCTTCGCCAAGATGGCGCAGCACGGCGGCGATCCCCTCGACGAACCTGAGGTCCTCCTCGATCGCCAGAGCCAGTGGAGATGCCGTTACGGGCGGATCGGTTTTGTCGTCATGCGCCATTGTGGGCCTCCAGCTCCGATGGACTTCGGCGAACGGCATTTTCCCGAAGCACACTTCATGCGACAGACCAATGCTAAAGTTAGCTTCATGGTCAAGTCTAAATCACGAAGTCATCTTCGCCTTCATGACGGATACATTGAAACAGGCGATCGGATCGCAGGTGAAGGCCGCGCGCGAGCGCCGGCGCTGGACCCAGGAAGAACTGGCAGCCAAGATCGGCAAGACGCCGGAAAGCGTCTCCAATATCGAGCGCAGCGTCCATCTGCCGGCACTCGATACGCTGATCGACCTCGCGGCCGTGCTCGATCTCGACATCATGGGAATGATCGACGCCGGCCAGTCGAAGCGCAGGCTGTCCAAGAAACGGCTCAAGCAGGAGGCCGAGATCGCCATGATCGTCCGCGATCTCAGCGATGCTGCCGTCGCCATCGCCGCACAGCAAATCGCAGCTTTGGATCGGGTGAAATAGAGGAGAGGCCCATGACAAGCGAATGGTGGGCGTCAAACGATATTTAGCTCTTCTGATATCGTGGAGTTGCTGCGAACTTGCCTTATCTCCTAGGCTCAGGACTCGTTAAATCACATCCAGAAGATGACGGCTACGGCGATGCATATGCTTGAGAAATAGGTGTGTGCGCAGCGGTCGTATCTGGTGTGAATCCGCCTCCAGTCCTTGAGCCTGCCGAACATGTTTTCGATCTTGTGGCGCTTTTTGTAGAGCGTCGGATCATGTGGGATGACGCTCTTGCGGTTTGCCCGAGATGGAATGCAGGCCGTGATCTTGCGTGCGGCCAAGGCGTCTCGAAACCAGTCGGCGTCATAGCCCTTGTCGGCCAATAGGGTCTTGGCCTTGGGAAAGGCGGCGAGCATTTTCGCTGCCCCTTTGTAGTCGCTCATCTGCCCTTCGCTCAGAAGCAGGATGAGCGGTCGACCATGACCATCGCAGACGGCATGCAGCTTGGAGTTCAATCCACCTTTGGTGCGTCCGATACGTCGGGGAACATCCCCTTTTTTAGCAGACTGGCTGCGGTGCGGTGGGCTTTCAAGTGGGTCGCGTCGATCATCAACTGCTCGGGCCTGCCGCGTCTAGCGGTCAGTTCGGCCAAAATCCGGTTGAACACGCCGAGCCTGCTCCAGCGGATGAAGCGGTTGTAGATCGTCTTGTGCGGGCCATATTCCTTGGGCGCGTCGCGCCACCGTAGCCCGTTGGGTAAAACGAAAATAATGCCGCTCAAAATCAGTCGATCGTCAACGCGCGGAATACCGTGGGACAGCGGGAAGTACGGCTCGATCCGACGCATCTGCGCCTCCGACAACAACAGCAAATCACTCATCGCAGGGCTCCTTTCGATCCGAATGAATCAAAGCCACCGCGACGCTGCAAGCTATTTAATGGTTCCTGAGCCTAGCAGTGATCGTTTCTAGCCTCCGTGGGTCTGATGCTGCGTGGAATCCCGTAGAAGCGCCGTTAGATATTGTCCGTAAGCACTCCGGCCGTACTGGGTGGAGATGCGTTCAAGTTGGTCGGCGTCTATAAAACTCAACCGATAGGCGATTTCTTCAGGGCAGCAGATTTTGACGCCCTGTCGGCGTTCAAGCGTGGAGACAAATTCGGATGCTTCCAGCAGGCTATCGGGTGTTCCGGTATCGAGCCAGGCATAACCGCGTCCCATCATCTCCACATGTAGCGTTCCGCGTTCGAGATAGGCGCGATTGACGTCGGTGATTTCCAGTTCCCCCCGTGCCGATGGTTTCAGGTTGGCCGCGATGTCGATGACGTCCTTGTCGTAGAAATATAAGCCGGTGACGGCCCAGTTGGAGCGGGGACGTTCCGGCTTCTCTTCGATCGACGCCGCTTTCATCTGCTTGTCGAACTCGACCACGCCATAACGTTGCGGATCATTGACGTGATAGGCAAACACCGTGGCTCCGCTTTCCCGCGCCATGGCGCTTTTGAAAAGGTCGGTGATGCCATGGCCGAAAAAGATGTTATCGCCAAGGATCAGACAGGACGAGCTGGAACCAACGAAGTCGGCTCCGATGATATAGGCTTGTGCCAGACCATCCGGAGAGGGTTGCTCCGCATAGGACAACGAGAGCCCCCATTGGGAACCGTCGCCGAGCAATTGCTGGAAATTCGGGAGGTCTTTCGGTGTCGATATGATCAGAATCTCGCGGATTCCCGCCAGCATCAGCGTGGACAGCGGATAATATATCATCGGCTTGTCGTAGATCGGCATGAGCTGTTTCGACATCACCTGAGTCATCGGGTGTAGCCGCGTACCGCTGCCGCCGGCGAGAATAATTCCCTTCATTCGTTCATTCCCCGAATTTTCTGTTTTCGAAGTCGGCTGACTGCAGCACGCGCCTGACGACGTATCCCGTCGATGCCCGCCAATCGGGCATGACAATGCCGTGGCGTTGGTGCAGTCTTGAACAGTCCAGTTGTGAATTGGCCGGCCGCCGCGCGGGTGTCGGGTAGTCGCTGGTTGGTATGCGGATGACCTGTGCCGAAGGTCCGCCATTCGCAGCCGAAATCTTGAAAATCTCGTCTGCGAAATCCGCCCAACTCGCCGCGCCCGTTCCGGCCATATGAAAGATGCCGCGCAAAGCGGGATCGTTTGAAGCCAGCAGGTTTTGCCCGACGGCGATGATGGCACCGGCAATATCGATTGCCGAAGTCGGATTGCCGATCTGATCGTCGACGATCCGCACCTCTTCCTTAGTCTCCGCGCTCTTCAGCATCGTGCGCAAGAAATTCCGGCTGAACGGGCTGTAGATCCAGGCAGTGCGAAGGATGGCATAGTCTTCAGTTGCCGCAGCCACGTTCTGCTCGCCCATCAGCTTCGAGCGGCCATAGACGCCAAGGGGGGCGACGGGATCGGATTCGCCATATGGGGAAGGCTTGCTGCCGTCGAAGACATAGTCGGTGGAGAGATGAACGATAGGGACCCGGAGCGTTGCCGCTACCCGCGCTAGTTCACCAGGGCCTGTGGCGTTGATGGAAATGGCCGTCGCCGCATCTGTCTCCGCGAGATCGACCCCGGTGAAGGCGGCTGCGGAGACGATGAGATCGGGGCGGGCAGCCTGGACGGTCGCGGCGATAGTCTCTGGTGCGGCTAAATCGAGTTCGGGACGGCCGAGCGGAATAATTTCGACGTCGCTTCGCCTGTTTGCATTTTCGAGGAGAGATTGGGCGACCTGTCCCCTAATGCCGGTGACTACGTATCGCCTGGGTGCACGCATCATCCGGTCCCGGTCCTGATCAATCCGAGGCGGTGGCCGTCGTATTCTCCGCGCAGCGGCGCCCACCACCATTCATTGTCGAGATACCAGCGCACCGTCTTTTCGATCCCGCTGTCGAAGCTCTCCCGCGCCCTCCAGCCTAATTCCGTTTCCAGCTTCGTCGCGTCGATCGCATAACGGGCATCATGTCCGGGCCGGTCGGTCACGAAATGAATCTGCTCCTTGCGGGGGTGTCCGATTGGGCGCAGATCGTCCAGGATTGCGCAGATGCGCTTCACGACATCGATATTGCGGCGTTCGTTGCGACCGCCGACATTGTAGGTTTCTCCGATCCGGCCCCGCTCGGCTATGAGATCCAATGCTCGGGCATGATCCTCGACGAAAAGCCAGTCGCGAATATTGTCGCCACTTCCGTATACCGGCAGCGGTTTGCCCTCCAGCGCATTGAGGATCGTCAGCGGGATCAGCTTTTCGGGGAAATGAAAAGGGCCGTAATTGTTCGAGCAGTTGGAGATGATGACCGGCATTCCATAGGTGCGCGCCCATGCCTTGGCCAGATGGTCCGATGCGGCCTTCGATGCCGAATAAGGCGAGCTCGGATCGTAGGGGGTCGTTTCCGAGAATAATCCGTCCAGCCCCAGAGAGCCGTACACCTCGTCGGTCGAAACATGGAGAAAGCGAAACCCGTTTCGGTCCTGAGGGGCGAGTGCCTGCCAATAGGCTCGCGCGCATTCGAGCACGGTGAACGAGCCGAGTATATTGGTCTCGATAAATTGCCGTGCACCGAGGATGGAGCGGTCGACGTGGCTTTCGGCAGCCAGATGCATCACCCGGTCCGGCTTGAACGTCAAAATTGCAGAGCTTATTGCCGCGGCATCGCATATATCGATCTTCGAGAACCGGTAGGACGGCTTGGCCTCGACGGATCTGAGGGAGGTCAACGTGCCGGCATAGGTGAGTTTGTCGACGTTCAGGACCTCGTATCCTTTTTCGAGCACGAGATGTCGGATGACCGCCGATCCGATGAAACCTGCCCCACCCGTCACTAGTACGCGCATGCTCTGAAATCCCCCAAGGAACTTTCGTTACTGGCCCCGACTGCGTTTGCCGATCTCGTTGTTGGCAGCGTAAATAAAGCTGGACGGAAGTTCTGCGAGCGTCGGCTGCCTCTGGTCCTTTTCCGACAGGATAGCCTTGTCCGCAGTAACAGGCCATTCGATCCCGACCGCCGGATCGTTCCAGAGCAGGCCGCGATCATGTTCTGCACTGTAATAGTCGGTCACCTTGTAGGAGACGACGGTATTTGCCGTCAGCGTGCAGAACCCATGTGCGAACCCGGGCGGCAGCCAAAGCTGAAGGGCGTTTTCCGCTGACAGTTCCACCGCCACGAATTTGCCATAGGTCTGCGATCCAGTGCGGATATCGACGGCGACATCCAGGATTGCGCCGCTCGAACAGGAGACCAGTTTGCCCTGGGCACGAGGATGGGCCTGGAAATGCAGCCCGCGGATGGTCCCAACTTCAGCCGAATATGACCGGTTGTCCTGTACGAATACAAAAGGGCCTACTTCTGATTCGAAGAGATCTGCCCGGAACGCTTCGATGAAAAAGCCTCGGGAATCGCCAAATTTCTTCGGCGTAATTAATAAAACGTCCTCAATGGTCGTTCCGTCGAAGCGCACAATTTCCCCGTAATCCCGAAATCGCTAGTTATCAAGCCACATGGATACCCTAAGTGCAATTGGTTTGCGGCTCATCAGATGGGAGTGGATCATTAATTTGGCGTAAATGGGCGGGCGCTATCTCGACCGCAGAGTCGCGTCTGAAGAAATTTTCAGCTCGATAAAAGCCTTTGATGGTTAATTGGAAATCCACCTACCGGAAATTCGTTTCTGAAGTTTTCTGTTCGCGACAAAGCGTTTGTTCAGATTCATGGCGTTCGATGGTTCGTGAAGTACCGAGCGCCCGTGACGTGTCAGCTACTTTATATCCAGCGCTCAAAATGCTTTCAGCAATCGAGAATCAGAGGATGTCGCAAGATTCCGTGAGTGATGGGAGTACGATGAAAATTTGAACTAGGCTCAGGAGCCATTAAATAGCTTGCAGCGTCGCGGTGGCTTTGATTCATTCGGATCGAAAGGAGCCCTGCGATGAGTGATTTGCTGTTGTTGTCGGAGGCGCAGATGCGTCGGATCGAGCCGTACTTCCCGCTGTCCCACGGTATTCCGCGCGTTGACGATCGACTGATTTTGAGCGGCATTATTTTCGTTTTACCCAACGGGCTACGGTGGCGCGACGCGCCCAAGGAATATGGCCCGCACAAGACGATCTACAACCGCTTCATCCGCTGGAGCAGGCTCGGCGTGTTCAACCGGATTTTGGCCGAACTGACCGCTAGACGCGGCAGGCCCGAGCAGTTGATGATCGACGCGACCCACTTGAAAGCCCACCGCACCGCAGCCAGTCTGCTAAAAAAGGGGATGTTCCCCGACGTATCGGACGCACCAAAGGTGGATTGAACTCCAAGCTGCATGCCGTCTGCGATGGTCATGGTCGACCGCTCATCCTGCTTCTGAGCGAAGGGCAGATGAGCGACTACAAAGGGGCAGCGAAAATGCTCGCCGCCTTTCCCAAGGCCAAGACCCTATTGGCCGACAAGGGCTATGACGCCGACTGGTTTCGAGACGCCTTGGCCGCACGCAAGATCACGGCCTGCATTCCATCTCGGGCAAACCGCAAGAGCGTCATCCCACATGATCCGACGCTCTACAAAAAGCGCCACAAGATCGAAAACATGTTCGGCAGGCTCAAGGACTGGAGGCGGATTCACACCAGATACGACCGCTGCGCACACACCTATTTCTCAAGCATATGCATCGCTGTAGCCGTCATCTTCTGGATGTGATTTAACGAGTCCTGAGCCTAACATGACATTGCATTCACGCTTGCAGCGGCAAACGGTGAAAAAGGCGGACGCCCTCGGGCGGCTTCTCAACAAGCATACTTTTGCCAATATGCTCGCTAATGATACAGTCGGAGTAAAGCCGACACAACCGGTACGGGGCCACTTGTTTTATCTCGGAAGTCATGTTCGCGTTGTCGCCGCGCTGTTGATACGCGAGATGTCGACACGATTTGGCAGCAAGCCTGGAGGATATGTCTGGGCTTTCGTTGATCCGGCTGCGCATATCTTGTTTCTGTCGGTCATATTTATGGCTATTTCGCATACGCCGGCGCTGGGCACAAGTTTTTTGCTGTTTTTCGCAACTGGATATATCGGATTCCAATTCTATCAGGCGATGGCCGGCTATCTGAACGGTGCATTAAGCGCAAACCGGGCACTTTTGAGCTATCCGAATGTGGCTCCAATAGACACTATATTTTCTCGATACATTCTCCAGCTCGGAACGACAACTGTCGTCGCTGTTTTCGTCTTTTCAGCCATTAACCTGAGCTTGAAAACTCCGCTGAATATACATTGGCCATTCATTCTTGAAGCTGCTTTGGCAGCCAGCCTCTTAGCGTTGGGCAGTGCATTGGCAAATAATGTTTTATTCCTGAAATACCCGCTATACGAGAAGGTCTTTGGAATCGTCACCCGCCCCCTTTTCATGGTCTCAGGTGTATTCTTCTTACCTGATTCGTTGCCGCATCCCGCGCGAGATGTCATACTCCTTAATCCGCTCGTTCATGTGGTGATGTTATTCCGAAAAGGTTTTTATCCCGAATATCGCGCTGCTGGCTTTGATGCTGGCTTTCTTTATAGCGTCGCTCTTCCCCTTTTATTAGCCGGGCTGCTGATATTCACCGGATCAAGAAGGTCGTTGAGACAATGATCAAACTGGAGAGGGCAACGAAACTTATCCGTGTCAAAGGCTTCACTAAGGCGATCATCAATGACGTCTCGTTCATCATTCCTCGAGGTAAAAGCGTTGGTTTGTTGGGGCGGAATGGTGCGGGCAAATCGACACTGCTGCAGATCATCGCCGGAACGCTTGAACTGGATCAGGGCCGAGTTATCCGCAAAGGCAAGATCTCGTGGCCGTTGGGCTTCCAAGGCGGCTTCCAGAGCAATCTTTCCGGGGAGCAGAACGTTCGGTTCGTCGCCAGGATTTATGGTGTCGATACCGAGGAACTCGTCGCGTACGTTGCCGACTTTGCGGAGCTTGGAGAATTTTACCGAGCGCCGGTCGGGACATATTCGTCGGGGATGAAGGCTCGGCTTGCGTTCGGCGTCAGCATGGGCGTTAAATTTGATTATTATCTGGTGGACGAGATTACGGCTGTGGGCGACACCAACTTCAAACAAAAATCACAAAAGGTCTTTAAGGAGCGCTTGCGGGGCTCCGACGTTATCATGGTATCGCATAGTGCCTCCTCCCTCAGGGATTATTGTCAGACCGGAATTGTGCTAGAGGACGGAAAATTAACATACTATGATAATCTTGAGGACGCCATCAGTGCCCATGAGAGCAATATGAAGAGGCCCCGCACGTGACAGATCAGGCCGTAACCAAGATTGGCGAAGCTGGCCGGCTTCAGCTGGTGGGGCAGCCCCAGCCTGCCGCCGCCAAGACAAGGAACGTTCAATTACTTGAAGACCTGCTGAAGTTTCGAGAGCCTGTCGAACAACTGAAACCTTCTACAGAGATCGAAGCCCCGGGGGACGATGTTTCTTCCGTTCCGATCCGCAGCCTAAAGACTCGCCACCTAGTCATCGTCGGCAGCTTCCTGGCTATCGTTGCGCTGCCTTCATCTCTGACGTCTCTTTATATGGCTTTCATCGCGGCCGACCAATACCACAGTTCCTCATCTTTTTCCGTTCGCAGCATCGATTCTACGCAGCCTTCGGACATCCTTGGAATGTTCACGCAAGCATCAGGAGGGAATACACTTTCAGACTCCTACGTCCTGCTCGACTTTATACGAAGTGAACGCATGGTTCAGGCAATTGACGAAGCGTTCGGGATTGGCTCTGTTTTTGCACCGCGGGGGATAGACTACTTCTACGGTGTCAGCCGGCGCATGCCCATAGAGGACAAGCTCAGCTATTGGCGCCGGATGGTTAGTGTCAACTTTGACCATACGTCAGGCATTATGGTACTTGAGGTCAAGGCATTCGAACCCGAGGATTCGCAGAGGATCGCATCGTTCATCATTGCGCAGAGCGAAAAGCTGGTCAACGACCTCTCTCTATCGGCCAGAAATGAGGTTCTGAAAGTCGCACAGAGCGAGGTCCGTACGGCGGAAGAGCGCCTTTCGAGCGCCCGAATTGCATTGCGTGTGTACCGGGACTCCTCTCAGGAGGCGGACCCGGTCGAAGGAGCAAAACTCGCGACCCAATTGGTCGCAGGACTTGAACAGCAACTCGTCCAATTTAAGACTGAGCTTTCGACGGCGCTGAGGCAAATGGGCGAGGATACGCCTCGTGTCCGCGTTATGCGCTACCAAATTGCAAGCCTGGAAAAGCAAATCGCTCAGGAGAAGCAGAGGTTCGGCAGCGGCGCGGTGGCGAAGCAGGGGCGCAATGCCACTGAGGACCAGCAGGGTGTGGCGGGCCGCATTCTGCAATACGAGACGCTAGAAACGAATCGTGAATTTGCGGAGCGGGCTTATACCTCTGCGCTCGGTGGTTTGGAGAAAGCAAGAATCGAGGCGAGCGCTAAACAGCGCTACTTGGCGGTGTTTATCAAGCCGACGCTGTCCGAGTTGGCGCAGTATCCGAGCAGGATTTGGAATAGCATCCTGATGCTCTTGGGAACGCTGATGATTTGGGGCGTGGCAGTTATGGGGTACTACAATATCCGAGACAGAAATTGAACTTTGGACTCGTCCGTAAGTTCGCGGAATAGACATGTAATTTGCAAGTGACGTTCGCTTGCGAAGCCGAGGACTTTGGGACAAAAGGCTTCAATTCCGATGACGGCAAACCTCAAACCGGATTTGGCGAACCGTGACGTCTTTGCGTTGCATTTTCGCAGATGGAAAAGAGCGACGCTTCAGGCCTATTTTTCCAGTTCTCGTCTGACCTACCTGCCGCTTTATTTGGAAGATGAAGCCTTTCTTAGGGATTGGGCCAGCACAATTCTCGATGCGCCAAACCCTGTGTTTCTCTGCTGGAGTTTGAATGCGCCACCCGCCGCAATTCAGTTCGCGCGAAAGCACGCTATTCCTTTCTATTATATGGAAGATGGCTTTATCCGCTCACTCGTTCCAAACGCGAGTCAAAGCCCGCCATTTTCCCTGACGCTCGATTCTAGGACAGCCCATTTCGACAGCCAAGCTGCATCTGATCTTGAATGCCTTCTCAATTCCTATGATTTTGTGGGCGACTCGAAGCTTCTAGTCCGGGCGGCGAAAGGAATTGAGGCCCTCCTGGCATCGCGACTCAGCAAATATAACGGCCCAGACACCTCTAAAGCTATGCTTTTGACAAAAAGAGCCGAATACCGCCGAATCCTAGTCATTGGCCAAGTGGAGGATGATGCCTCGATCAAGTTTGGATGCAGCACTCCATTTACGAACAACGATTTGGTTCGTTTGGCAGCACGAGAGAACCCCGGCTGCGAGATAGTCTACAAACCTCATCCCGATGTACTGAACGGTGTTCGCAAACACATTTCCAATCCGAATGATATAAGACACCTGTGCGAGATTATAAGCTATCCGACCTCGCTTCCAGAGCTGCTCGATACAGCGGATCATGTCTACACCATCACCTCACTTGGAGGATTTGAGGCGCTCTTACGAGGTATCCCCGTCACCGTCATGGGATGCCCATTCTACGCCGGGTGGGGGGTGACTGATGATCGACAGGAAAACCCGAGGCGTAATCGAAAACTCAGCGTGGAGCAGCTATTCGCAGGTTCATATCTTCTCTATCCGCGGTATTTTAACCCTGCTACGGCTGCGGAGATCAGTTTCGAAGAATGTTTAAATTTGGCCATTAGTTGGAGAGAATGCGGCGAGCCGCAATGGGCTAGGTCTTTGAACTTGTCCCCACAGAAAACGCGCTGTCAATTCGCCGGGCCTCGTGGCTCTTTAGGATGGCGTCACCTACTCACTCGGCCACTTAGTTGGATTATAATGATAGTCGGCGACGCTAAAAGCGCAGAAGACTTCCGAGCAGATCCCATCGCCTTCTTTAGAGAGTTGTCAAATCCAGTCTATAGGAAGATAGGAAGATGGCTATATCCGCTAGATTAGACTAATCACCGGAAAGCTATTCGGGTCCTTGCGCGAGCCTTGTTCTTTTTTTCCGATATCGTGATCGGCATACTACTAGGCTCAGGACTCGTTAAATCACATCCAGAAGATGACGGCTGCAGCGATGCATATGCTTGAGAAATAGGTGTGTGCGCAGCGGTCGTATCTGGTGTGAATCAGCCTCCAGTCCTTGAGCCTGCCGAACATGTTTTCGATCTTGTGGCGCTTTTTGTAGAGCGTCGGATCATGTGGGATGACGCTCTTGCGGTTTGCCCGAGATGGAATGCAGGCCGTGATCTTGCGTGCGGCCAAGGCGTCTCGAAACCAGTCGGCGTCATAGCCCTTGTCGGCCAATAGGGTCTTGGCCTTGGGAAAGGCGGCGAGCATTTTCGCTGCCCCTTTGTAGTCGCTCATCTGCCCTTCGCTCAGAAGCAGGATGAGCGGTCGACCATGACCATCGCAGACGGCATGCAGCTTGGAGTTCAATCCACCTTTGGTGCGTCCGATACGTCGGGGAACATCCCCTTTTTTAGCAGACTGGCTGCGGTGCGGTGGGCTTTCAAGTGGGTCGCGTCGATCATCAACTGCTCGGGCCTGCCGCGTCTAGCGGTCAGTTCGGCCAAAATCCGGTTGAACACGCCGAGCCTGCTCCAGCGGATGAAGCGGTTGTAGATCGTCTTGTGCGGGCCATATTCCTTGGGCGCGTCGCGCCACCGTAGCCCGTTGGGTAAAACGAAAATAATGCCGCTCAAAATCAGTCGATCGTCAACGCGCGGAATACCGTGGGACAGCGGGAAGTACGGCTCGATCCGACGCATCTGCGCCTCCGACAACAACAGCAAATCACTCATCGCAGGGCTCCTTTCGATCCGAATGAATCAAAGCCACCGCGACGCTGCAAGCTATTTAATGGCTCCTGAGCCTAATCAAGGATATGAAGCGCTGATCAGAGGCATGTGGCGGTAGCCCCCTCTGGTTCAGAGCTATGCGGCGGCGAGATCAATCGTTTGCGGCGGTCTCGGCGCTAAGTCATTGATTATTGGCGGGCCTTAGATCAGACGTTTGTGGCGGCCCACACGGTCCTGCGATTTTCGCAGATTTTCCGTCGTATCGAAATAGCGGCGACATTTTCGTATGTTAGTGAGTCATTCCTTCAATGACTTGGTCATTTTTTTCAATAATTGGGGCTTCTTCGGTGTTTTAACACAGCCGTCTCAGTTTGGGATTTCGCGTATCCAAGTCGTTTTTGGGCGAGTGTAGCCCAACGCGGATTTTCGGAATTTTCACACGAGGCTTTAGCCGATATGTCCGGTGAAATCGGGAGCACTCCAGACCGCCGTTATCGGCGAAGGTCAGGCGGAGGGCATCATCTACAACCGTGCTCTCATTGATCTGGCCCGCCACTATGGATTCCATTCCAAAGCATGCAAGGCCTACCGAGCCAAGACAACGGGCAAGGTCGAGCGGCCGTTTCGGTATATCCGCGAAGACTTCTTCCTCGCCCGTTCGTTCCGCAATCTCGACGACATGAACGCCCAGCTCCGACACTGGCTCGACACCGTCGCCAATCCAAGGAAGCACGCGACGACGCAGCGGGTCGTCAACGAGGCCTTCGCCGAGGAGCGGCGGTATCTGCGGCCATTGCCCCTGGCACCCTTCAAATCCGTTCTCAAGCTGGAGCGCCGCGTATCGCGGGAAGGCATGGTCAGCGTCGGCGGCAATACCTACAGCGTTCCGGATGCGACCCGCAGTCGAACGGTGGAGGTCCATTCGCTTGCCGACGAGGTCCGCATCTTCGAGAACGGCACCCTGATCGCAGCTCATCCTGTCCTTGAGGGCCGTAAACAACGACGGGTTCATCCTGACCACCGGCGAGCACTCACGCCGCAACACTGGCCACGAACACGAGGCGAAGCCATTGTCGTCAAACCCGCCGGCGACACGGTGCTGCAGTGGTCTCTCGCCTTCTATGACGCCATCGGCAAGGTCCTGGCGAAGGAGAGCCGCCCATGACTGCAACTCTCGATGCAATACCGTCCATGATCGACCGTATTCGGCATGATCTCGTCGGCCTGAAGATGCCGCGCGCACTGGAAGCGCTCGACCATGTTGTGCGACGCCTCGAACACGGCGAGCTGTCTGCCCTCGAAGCGATCGTAATCTCCTTTCCGAGGAACTGACCCTGCGCGAGAACAGCCGCATCAAGACGGCGCTACGAATGGGCAGGCTTGCGACGATCAAGACACTCGCTGGTTTCGATTTTACCTTCCAGCCTTCGCTCGACCGCGATCGCATCTTCACACTGGCGCAGCTCGGCTTCATCGATCGCCACGAGGCCGTGCATTTCCTCGGCCTCCCTGGAACCGGCAAGAGTCATCTTGCCACGGCGCTCGGCGTCGAAGCCGTCAAAGCTGGAAAGAGCGTCTACTTCACGACGCTTGCCGACCTCATCGGCTCGCTGGCCCGTTCCGAACCGGAGGGTCGGATCAAGGAACGCATTCGCTTCTTCGCAGGCCAAGCCTGCTCATTGTCGACGAGATCGGACATTTGCCGGTCGTCCAGGGTGGCGGCAATCTATTCTTCCAGCTCGTCAATGCCCGATATGAACGAGGTGCGATGATCCTGACGTCAAACCGCGGCTTCGCTGAATGGGGCGATGTCTTCGGCGATCCCGTAGTCGCCAGCGCCTTGCTCGACCGGTTGCTTCACCATGCCGTCGTTGTGCAGAGCGAAGGTTCCAGCTATCGGCTACGGCAGCATGCCAACTCATGCCAGAGCATGTCCGCTCCAAAGCCCTCATTGCTCCGCCGGCATTCGCACCGCCGCAAAAGCCTCGCGGCCGCCCGCCAAAAAATCCTCAATTCTCCCTGGCGTCCACGCCGGCATAAGTGGGGAATTTTACTTCGGCACTATTGGGGAAAATTCACGGGCATTGACACATGGCTTGAATCCGCCATATCGCGCGACGGTGAAGGTGAGCCCGATACGTTGGTCACAACACCAATAAAAGCGGATGAAATGAAGACAATCGGCTCTTGGTATCGGTGATACGCCACCCGACCCCGTCTCAATGACCGTTTGTCCATATCCTCCGTTCGACCTGCCCACATTCGCACCAGCGGTCAGAGCAACCTTACCGCCAGAGCTGATATCATAGTTACGCTGCTACCTCGTAACGGCCGCCCTTTGTCATCAGCGCCCAAGCACTGCGCGCCATTCGGTTGGCAAGTGCCACTGTGATCAGCATTGATGGCTTTCGACCGATCATGCGTGACAGCCACGATCCCTGTCCTGCTCCGTGGCGTGACGCCCAGCGCACGACAGCCGATGCTCCGATGATGAGCAATCGTCGGAGATCACGTTGGCCCATCTTCGACATCTTACCAAGTCGTGCTTTGCCGCCAGTCGAGTGCTGTCGCGGGGTCAAACCCATCCACGCGGAGAAATCCCTACCCCACGCAAAAATCTCTGCCGGCGGAGCCAGCGCCTCGAGCGCCGTCGCTACGACTGGCCCGACGCCAGGTATCGTCATCAACCGCTTGGCGACGTCATCCCGCCGAGCCCTCTGGGCGATTTCCTGGTCCAGTCCTCGGACCTTGTCGAGCAAAGAGCGCAACATAGAAATCAATACCAGGCATGGAGCGTGCTTCCTCCGGCAACGTGCCGTGTTGATCTTCGACAATGGCAATCAAGGTGCCGACATGCGCCGGCCCCTGTGGTGGCACGAACCCGAATTCTGCCAAATGGCCCCGCAAGGCATTGATGATTTGCGTCTTCTGACGAACCAGCAGATCGCGAACTTTGAACACAATTCGCAGACGCCTGCTTCTGAGCACTCTTCACCGCGACGAACCGCATTGTTGGTCGAAGCGCGGCTTCGCAAATCGCCTCCGCGTCAGCTGCATCATTCTTCTGCCGTTTGACGAACGGCTTAACATAGGCCGGAGCCATCAGCTTGACCTCGTGCCCAAGCTTCGCAATCTCTCGGCCCCAATGGTGGCTGCCGGCGCAAGCCTCCATGGCAACGGTGCACGGCTGGATCGACGCCAAGAAATCGAGCAACTTCGCGCTAGAAATCTTCCTGCGCAAAATTACAGCTCCGTCAGCTTCGGCGGCATGAATCTGAATCGTGCGTTTCGCTAAATCCAGACCGATTATGCTAATCTTCTCCATGGACGTTTCCTCTCTTTGATGGTTCCGACACAACCATTCTGGCACACAGATGCCGTCGAGTGGGGGGCGTCCACCCCATCGCTTACACTCCATCGCGTCCTTGGGTGCCGGCAGAACCAGCTTGCCTTGCCGCGCCATCGTCCGCCAAGTGGAGAGGTGGTTCGGCTTCAGGCCATGTCGATCCGCGACTTCATTCACCAACGCTCCGGGCCGAAGGCTCTCCGAAACGATCTGCGCTTTAACCGCGTCCGGCCAATGCCTGTGAACCTCACGTCCACGTTTCCTGGTCGTGAGCGTCCGGCGAGCCGGTTTTGGCGGGGCGCGGAATTAGCGCAAGTTACGAAACAGATGATTCATTTGTGACGTAACAGGGTATGAATGGCCAAGGTTGAGATCCTGACGGGCGGAGAGCGGCAACGCCGGTGGTCCACAGAACTGAAGCTCTCGATATTGCACGAAGCGTTTAGCGGGGATGGCAGCGTCTCAGATGTCGCCCGCCGGCATGACGTTCTTCCTCAACAGATATACGCCTGGCGAAAGAAGTTCTTAGCCTCCGACATCGGCTCTCCTCAGGCCGCATCGCTCGTCCCGGTTTCGATTATTGGGCCCTCAGAAAATCCTGGCAACGGCTCCAAGCGGAGCGCTGTCGGATCGAGGTGCAAAGACGTCGAAATCGTCCTCAAGAACGGTCGCTTGCTCAGGATTGCAGCGGACTTGGATCTCGGGGTGCTGGCGTCGTTGATCGCTTATGTGGAGGCGGCATGATCGGGCCGTCTGGGAATGTGCAGGTTTATCTCGCTTGCGGCGTGACCGATATGCGACGTGGCATCGACGGCCTGTCGGCGATGGTGGAGGCAGTCATCAAGGAGGCGCCCGGTTCCGGCGCTATCTTCGGCTTCCGCGGAAAACGCGCGGATCGGATCAAGCTTTTATGGTGGGATGGCCAAGGGTTCTGCCTGTTTTACAAGATTCTGGAACGCGGATACTTTCCCTGGCCGACGGCCAAGGAGGGCGTTGCCCATCTCACACAGGCTCAGTTGTCGATGCTTGTTGAGGGGATCGACTGGCGCCGACCGGCCTGGACTTCCGCCCCTGGTCGCACAGGTTAAACCCTATATTTTGCAGGGGCATCCGGGGCAAATCGCTAGTTCTTTCGCTGCAAATCGGCTATGTTTTTGGCCATGGAAACGGCGCCGCGAGACAGTCAGGATGAACTATTAGCCTTGCGCGCGCTCGTCGCTGAACAAGCGGCAAGACTTGAAAGCCAGGAAGCAGAAGTCAGCAAGCGTGACTCCATTATTGGCCTCCTGCGCGCGCAGCTGGAACTGCTGCGCCATCGCCAGCATGGCCCTTCCTCGGAAAAGATAGATCGGAAGATTGAGCAATTCGAACTGATGCTGGAGGAGATCGAGGCCTCCCGCGCCGAGGCCGAGATGCGCTCCGGGAAGCATCCTTTGCCAGAGCTGGACGATGCATCTGACAAGCCGAAGCGCAAACCCTTGCCGGATGGCCTTCCAATCGAAGAGCTTGTTTATCCGGCCCCCTGCAATTGCCCGACGTGTGGTGGCACATCGTTCCTGAAGGCTGCCGACAAGGTGGTTCAGGTGATGGAGCACGTGCCGGCATCCGTGAAGATTGTCCGCCATGTCGAAAAGCGGATGGTTTGCAGGGACTGCGATACGACGGTCTCAGGCGAGATGCCAACCTTGCCGATCGAGCGCGGCAAGCCTGGACCTGGATTGCTCGCTCATATCATGGTCGCCAAGTTCGACGACCACATCCCACTCTATCGTCTTTCCGAGATGTACGACCGGCTGGGAATAGACATCTCCCGGTCCGTCATGGCGGACTGGGTTGGCCGCGTTTCCGTTCTATTGACCCCGCTGATTGTGCTGATCAGAACCCATATCGCCGCCGTCGATCGAATACACACCGACGATACCCCGGTCGATGTTCTCGACCCTGGGCGGGGCAAGACCAAAACCGGAAGGGTCTGGGTTTATGTCTTCGACGGGAGTTGCTACCGAGACCCGACACCCAGGGCTATCGCCTACTATTACAGCCCCGACCGCAAAGGCGCGCATCCGGCCGATCACCTCGCGGACTTCCGCGGCGTGATGCATGCCGATGGTTACGGTGGTTACAAGAAGCTCTACGGCAACCAGATCATCGAGGCGGCCTGCATGGCGCATGTGCGCCGCAAATTCCATGACGTGATCAAGCTGAAGCCGTCACCGATTGCTGATGAGGCATTGGCCCGCATCGGCGCGCTCTACGATATCGAGGATCGTATCCGCGGCATGTCGGCCGAAGAGCGGCGCACGCTGCGGCAGGAACATGCCAGGCCCATCCTGCGGGACTTGAAGGCCTGGATCGAGGATACGCAGCGGACGTTGCCGCAAAAGCAGAAACTGGCGGAAGCGATGCGTTACGCCCTGTCGCGCTGGGTGGCGTTGAGTGTCTACATCGATGACGGGCGCGTCGAGATCGACAACAACATAGCCGAACGTGCCATGCGTCCACTGGGAATTGGCAGGAAGAACTGGCTTTTTGCCGGCTCCGATAACGGCGGTGAGCGCATCGCCAATATCCTGACCATCATCGAGACGGCCAAACTGCATGGCCACAACCCGGAAACTTATCTCACCGAGGTTCTCGGCCATATCAAGGACTACCCAAAAGACCGGCTCAAAGACCTGTTACCTTGGAATATGTTGCCGGCAACCACCGCTCTACAAAAGGCTGTCTGATGGCTCGTTCGACGCACATCTATACGATCGAAGACGTCGCCACCATGATCGGCGAGAACCTTGAGCTCCTCCAGGAGATTGCCGCCAACTCCGACAATATCGACTACGGCGAAATGGTCCACCTCCACAACGGCACTGAGGACGGCACCACCGGATTTACCCGGCGCGGTGTCGAAAGCCTTCAGGAGTTCCTCGCCGAAATCAGGTCATGGGACGGAGGTGTCCGCGAGTTCCTTGCCAATGAAAATTGCGATCCAGAAATGATCGAACGCGTCATGGCTGAGGAGGCGAAGCTATCCGTCTGAACTGAAAAATCCGTTCACCGGACGCTCACTCCTGGTCGCGAGAAACTCCAATGTACTCTCCATGGAGAAACTCCCGTTGCTCGCCCATGGAAAGCGGATCACAGATCAGGGCGGCGAGGACAACGTGGAAGCGGAACACCGGTTACGCCGCTTTTTCATATCCTGACTTAAAAATGTTAACAGCTGGACCTGCTGAGGCATGCGAAACCACAGGGTTGTCATCTTCCCCTTAGGGTCTTCCGGCCGAGCGTAAACGTGGTAAATCCGAACGTAAAAACTACCAACGCAAATGTGCACGCGTAGTTCATGTCCAAATCCAAGGCTCGGTATTCTGGATAAAATCCGGTTCTAAACTTCATCACCACATGCACGAGGGGGTTCAAAAGAAGAATGTCCCGAAACGGGGATGGTATCATTTCCGGGAGGTAAAAGATGCCTGTTAACATGAAGAGAGGTCTGGTAAATATCCCATATATCTTTTCATACAAAGGGTAGCGGGCGAAAAGTACATTGTTAGTCATGGCCATACCAAGAGCCAGCAGGCTGGCAACGGCTGCTGCATCAATTACAACCTGAGCGTCGACCCAAACCATGCTGAATGACACTTCCTCGATCAGGCCCAAGACAAAGATAGCTACCACCGCCATTGTGAGGGATTGCAAAATGAACCGCGCGACAACCGTATCGAACGGTGCGACATTGGGATATTGGAGCATATTTCTATTGAACGCGACGGCTCTCATTGTATAGGCCACCGTTCCACTGTAAAACTGATATGAAATATAACCAGTCGCAAAAAACATCGGAAAGCTTGTGCCAAGAGCGGGGGTATGGCTAATAGCTCCAAAAAGCACCGTCATGAAAGCGATATACGCCATAGGTTCTAACAGCGCCCAGATATACCCACCCGGCTTATTTCCAAACCTGGCGCTCATTTCTCTCACAATAAGTGCTGTCACTACGCGGAAATGTGTTTGAAAATGATACATGGTGACAAATCCAGTAGGTGGATGCCAGAGGTCGGCGGCAAATTGTTCGATGTCTCCAGCGCATCGACTAAGCGCTCCCTTTATTTCTAAGGAGCATGTCCTTTTCCGATTGTCACAGCCAAAGATCGGCCAATCGATGCGACCCTCAGCGCGGCAGTTATCCGAAAGTTGCTTTATGCTTCAATGCGGCGATGCATAGGGCTAACGCCGGGGTAGCCCCATCGCAAGCTGGCCCATCGTTGATTTTCGCGCGGATGATATTACCTCGCCAAGTAAATGCACCAACGTGCAATGGAACTATAACCTGCGCGAGTGCATAAGCAGCGTCAATCGATCGTGTAAAATCCGGAACCTTCACCGGTTCGTCTGAGGGCGGCCGGACGTAGACTATCCTGGCGCCCTGTTCTCCTAGGCCATCTGTTGACACATTTTTCCGTTCGTATCCAACTAAAGATGCTATCGCGAAATCAAGCTTCCGGTCGGGACCGTTTGCCTTTACTAGATTATCGATGATGGTCTGAATATTCATAAGTTGTCTCGATTAGACCGCGTAGACATCTGTTTCCGTGTGATAAAAGTTGTGGTGACCAAGATAGAATTGATAATCAGGGCGAATTGCTTTAATCTGGAATATAAGTTCCCAAAGATCTTTGGGCCTGTGGTATGCGCTCACCATAAGCCGAGGTTTGTAGGTTTTTATTATCCCTTCTGCGCCCGCAAGGGCAGCCGCTTCAGATCCTTCGACGTCGAATTTCATTATTGTAGGCGGTCGCCGACCAGGCTGGTGGAAAAAATCATCAAGGGATACCACCGAGACCTTGATTGGACCGTCCTCATTAAGCGCGTGACCGGCACTCGAACCGCTTTCGTTGCTGAATGATAAAGTCGTGGATGAGTCCCAAACCCCCGCATTTACCGTCTGCACCCTTGGTAGATCCTTATTGCGACGGGTAAGTTCAGCAAAAGTGGCAGGATCGGGCTCGAAAGCATAAACCGCGCCAGTAGGCCCGCACGCCTTAGCGAACGATCGAGCAACTTTGCCTACGTGGGCACCCGCATCGACTACAACATCTCCGGGTATGACCTTTACCAAGGGGTGGCGGTATTCCTGGTAGGCTGAAATTCGAAGGTATCCATTATCATTATAATGGCGGGACGCAAGTATTGATCGAAAGGTAGCCCTGGAGTCCTCGTCCGCCAACAGCTCGTACATTGTTACGATCTCTTCGCTATGTCGGAGGAAGAGCTTGGGGTCAGCTAACCGACTATTCTGCTTCGGGACCAGATGAGTATCTAGCCAGCGAAGCGTTTGGCCGAATTCATAACTGGATGAAAATTGGTGTTTCCTTGGTGAACCCGAGAAAACTACCGGGTATGGCAGCTTGCTGGAGTAGTGATCTCGGCTCACGATGGGAATCTCCTTAATTCCCATATCCACATTTCGCGGCGACAACGCACTAGCGATGCGATATCCGCTTTGTAGCAAAAGAGGGATAGCTGCACGGAACGTCGAAGGCTCGCCCGCGAGGATAAGGGTGCTACCGGCTGGTAGCGGCTTAATAGACAAAGCTGCGCGGTAGACAGGCGATTTCTTCGTGGCTAGCCTAATTCGTGCAATCCGATCCGCGAAAACCGGCTTAAGATGTTCTTGTTCCAACGGCCTCTCCATGACGCGACCACAAAAACAGGAATACGCAACTTGGTGAGATTTGCAAATTGGTCGTGGGGGGAAAAGCCGCGGCTGTTTTAGCTGAGTGCCTATGACATAATCGGTGCGAACACGTATTGGACGGCACATAGCATTTAGATGTCCGCCTTCACCCCCTCAAGTGACGATCCGTCATTATGCATAGGGTTAGAACGGGTCACAAGATAAATGATCGCGCCATAACCTTGAGTTCGTTAACCGTGACCGCATCGGCTCCACCGGTAACCTTCAAAAGCTTGATCGGGCTATCGTCTCGGACCTTAACCACAACACTAGTTTTGCCGGTCGGAACGGCGTCTCCTCGCCATACTAACTCAGATTCACAACCGTCGTCGCCTCGATATAACTCGATCGACACAGATTTAGGCAAAGGTTCGTTAAGGCAAAGTTCTACTGATTTAAGGATATAGTGGTCTCTGAGATGGACGTGTAACTCAGCCTTGTTCTCCAATGTAAATAGGGGGGCCTTATGCCGAGAAATTCCTAAAGGTTTCTCTGTTCTTTTTTCTGGGCCCGACACTATAATAGGGGATAGGCCCTCCGCGACATTAGTGAATCCAATGTTCTGGGAAACCGCCCAAGGATCAAACGCATCGACAAGGTGTGCTAAGTTATTCGCGGCCAACGCCATTTTCGCTTTTTCTACGGCAAGTCCAAGAGCAACGCGGCTAACGTGAATGCTATCATAAAAGAAGTGCGGTAAACTCAACCCATCAGGAGCGATCATGTCATTAAATATGGTAGCAAAAGCGAAGTTTTCTCGCGTTTCTGCCAATCCGCTTGCTAATTTGTTGAACTGCAGAGTAGCGTAGTTACGCTCAATCACAGAGCCTATGCGTGGGAAATTTGCATGGGACTTTTTAGTATCTATGGGAGATGTCGCTGTCGGACCCCAAATCAAAATGGGTTTAGCATAGGCCTGATAAAGCCAGTCTAAGAATTGGAAGTATCGATGCACTGTCTCCTCAACGGCGTGATCCAACGACGTTCTGCTTTTAATTGCAGCTTTCACAATTTGGGTACGGCAGTCTATCTCACCCATACATACAATGAAGCCGTCGACACTTCTCGTACGACGGCTTAATTTGGCGATTAGTCGCTCTTTCCCCTTGGTCCCGGTGCCGAACGTGTTGATGTTGTGGGCTGTGACGGGGCCAAGATGAAGCACATCAACATTGGGGAATGTTCCGCGGGCAACTTTTGCCTGACTGTCAATTCCGCTCCAAAATTTAGAATGGCTATCCCCTATCGCAACGAGCACCGGTTTTACATCAGAACTGAGAATTGGCATGGGTGGACGCTTCGAGCAGTGGCGGTGGGAATCTAATGATGAGTTCTAGAGCATAGGTGGTGATTGCAAAAGGCCTACATAGAGCCTGCTAATTCTTCATCGCCAAAGTTGAGCTGTCCTCTGCGTTCCCGCTCCATGATCCTTCCGCAAATAGTAATTTTGTCTCAGAGAAGCGCGTAGCCGGCGTGAGCAACCATGAATAGCTAAGACGAAGTAGATCAAGCACGGTTCTCCAGTGCCCTAAGCCGTGCATCGATCTGCTCAAACTCCTTAGCTACCTTGTCGAGAAGGAGCAGCCACCCATGCGCATAGTCAAAATCTTCGATGTCTCCTTGCGGGTTTTCTTCTGTAGGCGGGGTGCGCCTCACGAGAACATCTAATCCGATTTCCGCCGCCTGATCGGGAATCGCACCGAAGAAGTCCTTTTCCGGGTCGTCGCCTTTGTTGGTGCTGTTGAATAACACCGGCCTCAACCTCATGATTCTATCTGAGAGATCGGAGGGGATATTGCGAATATTCCTCTTGTATTTCAGGGCTGAGGAAGTCCGTCGCAACCTTCCGTCTGACGTGACGGAGATATTAGCTCCCTCTGCGGTCGTGTCGTCGTAGACTGGTTTTGAGATCAAATTGGTGCCGTTGAAGGCGAGGAACGCCAAATCGTCGCGGTAAAAGGTAACCACGCCGGCGCTCCATCTCTGATCATAAGCTGTGCCCCAGAGATTTTCATTGGCGGCAAAATAACCCCACGAATTGAGTTGGTTGCGATCCATACTCTGAAGCGTAATGCGTCCTTCGGAACGCCAAGAGCGCAGGACTAATCCTACCGCTCCATTTTCTCCGTCCGAGAGAAAATCGAACGTATTGTTTATACCCGGTCCGACGAATTCAATCCGCTTGCCCGCTTCCGCACGCGGTATCCAGTCCCGTGGCCTTACGTTGTCGTCGTCGTCGGCTGCCACGGCTGAAATGTTGCAGAAAAATTCCCCGTTGAAGCGCAGCATGTCTCCCCGATTTCTCGTCGTGTTGATAGTCGTGCGGATTCGACCTCGAGCCCTGTATTCTGGCACACCCTGTTCAGTCTGATAGGAGAACCACGCATTAGAGGTTTCTGCAAATTGCCTCCCGCCTATTGCGTCGAGGTTCGACCAGTGATCGATATCAAAAACCCAGATTCCTGAGTCGTCATAGCGGCAGGTTTCGAAAGAGAGGCCTTGAGCACTGATCCGCGTGTGTAGCCGATAGTTCAGCCGGATAAGTGCTCCATCTGTCTCGCGGTAACGACGCGTCTCGGCGCTGTTGTCGTGATAAAACTCGCATGCGCGCAATTGCGTATCGGAAATGCCGTTCACCGCAAAAGCTCTATTTGGGCCACTCTCCACCATAAAGGCGCAAGCGCCCTCAAAACGGCAGAAATCGAAGAGGTTGTTGGTCAATCCATAATCATAGATGGCAGCGTAATCCCTATCGAACCAGGTCGGCAGATGGGAAAGTGCCATCATGCGTGGGTTGTCGCGGCCCCAAGTAGCATCCATTCGACAGGCCGACTTGCGCCAAGCACCTCGAATATCTAGGCGGCTGTAGAACCCCCGCGATACGCCACAGATATGTAAACCGATATCCCATGAGCTTGCATCGCGAGTCGTCTGCAGAGTGATGTCTACTACTCCTCCATTCTCACCGAGTTCGGCGATCAGTGGTCGCAATAGCGCGTCAGAACCGTTTCCGCTTTCATCAGTCCAGAGGCGAGGGATGCCTGCCCCAGATGTGTGGAAGGTGGTGCCGGAAATTGGATGAGCAACCCCGTTTGTCGTGTCACCATATTCACGGAGTACGCTGTGACGGACGCTTCCTTGAAGTCGAACTGAGGACGGCCGATAAATCGTATCGTCAATAAAAAAGAAGCCCTCCGCGTAAACAACCCCGCCACCCTTTGTATATTTAAAATTAATCGCGTTTTGGATCGCAGTCCGGTTGATCGACGCGTCCGCTGGCATTGCTAAGCCCCTCGCGCCAAACATGCGGACGTTTGTGTTAGCGGCGTTGGTATAGCTCCACCAGCCACCATCGACTGTCTGTTTGTGCCATGGTTCTATTGGCGAGGGTGGAGCAGTTAGGCGAAACAGGGCAAAGGCGGGGCAGTCCCCAGCCTCGTAGTAGCCGTAAATATAAACAATTTTTATGATGGATGGAATGAACGCGCGTGTGAAGTGCTTCATCGTATCGAAGGGCAGCGTTCCCGAGACAAAGTCGGCGGACGTCTCTGAAAAATCAGTGTTAGGGAGCGGCCTAGATTCCTCATCTTCCACGGATGTTGTTCGCGTACATCCAATTGGCGTCGCGATAGCAGCGCCAATTGTTTGGAGGAAACGCCGTCTGGGGATCAAATCGTTCATTGGAAACTCCATGTCGCTATTCCGGAGCGGAGCTTAAAGAAAACGGCCTGCGTCGTGGAGCCCTTCATCAATCACTCTTTTTTAGCCTCCAACCACACTTTTAATCTCCAGAGCTAACTGGCCCAGCGCCGGGCATCGAGTTCCAAGCTTAGTCTTTGAGAAATGCCATCAATCGGGTCTTCATTAGATCGGCCAAAGGCTTTTGGGTTGCTGAGCTTGGTGTGACCGTAAGTAGGACCAAAAGCGCCATTTGCCCGGCAGGGGACAATTGCCTTTGGCGTGGCCAAGAGAACATCCCGAGACAATGGCCGTAAATCAGTAACCGGTGTTCCGCTCCCACGTTGTCCCCGCCGCTCTGATCTGTGATCGCCTTTGCTTGGACGAGCAACGGGAGTTTCTCCATGGAGAGTACATTGGAGGTTCTCACGACCAGGAAGTCTGGACGTGAGGTGCATCGGAATTGGCCGGACGAGGTCAAGGCGCAGATCGTTTCGGAGAGCTTACGTCCGGGCGCGTTGGTGAATGAAGTCGCCGAGCGACATGGCTTAAAGCCGAACCACCTCTCAACTTGGCGGACAATGGCGCGGCAGGGCAAGCTGGTTCTGCCTGCTCCGGAAGATGCGTTGGAGTTCGCAGCCGTGATCATTGATCCACCCGTTTCCGAGCCACCGATCAAGAAAGCCAGCCGTCCCGAGATCATCGTCGGCGCTGTCACAATCCGTCTGGAAGAAGGCGCGTCGGCCGCTCGGATCGCCGCTGTTGCGCGGTCCTTAGCGGTCCCGGCATGATCTTTCCATCGAACCGAGTTCGGATCATGGTGGCGACCAAGCCCGTCGACTTCCGCAAAGGCCATGATGGCTTGGCGGCATTGGTCAAGAACGAGCTGCACAAGGACCCGTTTACCGGGGCGGTTTTCGTTTTCCGGTCGCGGAAGGCGGACCGCTTGAAGCTGATCTATTGGGATGGCAGCGGGCTGGTGATGGCCTACAAGCGGCTGGAGGAGCACACGTTTACCTGGCCAGATATCCGAGACGGCATGATGACCCTGGGACATGCCCAGTTCGAGGCGTTGTTTGCGGGCCTCGATTGGCGTCGGGTCCGTTCGGTTGAGGCGAGAGCGCCTAACGCCATCGAATAGGTGCGTCACGATGACTCGGGCGGCACATTTTGACGGAGAACCGAGCCGGAATTTGATAGACTTCCACCATGTTGGAAGCCGCCGAATTGCCGGACGATATTGCTGCTCTGAAGGCGATGCTGATCGAGGCGCAAGCGCGTGAAGTCCGCAAGGATGATCGGATCGAACGGCTGGAGAAGCTGGTCGCCGCTTTCAAGCAGGCTGCCTTCGGCCGCAAGTCTGAGAAGGCTGATCCCGAGCAATTCGATCTCGCATTAGAGGACTTGGAAACAGCCATAGCGGCCATACATGCCGAAGATGGAGCCGACAGTCCCTCGGGCAAACCGAACCCCAAATCTCGCGCCGCCAATCGCGGCTCTCTTCCCGCACACCTTCCTCGTGTCGAGGAGACCATCGAGCCGGAAAGCCTAATCTGCTCCTGTGGCGGCGGCCTGCATTGCATCGGCGAGGACGTGTCCGAGCGGCTGGATGTCGTTCCGGCGCAGTACCGTGTCCTCGTCACCCGCCGTCCCAAATATGCGTGCCGTTCCTGCACCGACGGCGTAGCGCAGGCACCAGCACCTGCCCGACTGATCCACGCCGGATTGCCGACCGAGGCGACTATAGCGCATGTCTTGGTGTCGAAGTACGCCGATCATCTGCCGCTCTACCGTCAGGCCCAGATCATGAGCCGACAGGGCATCGATCTCGACCGTTCCACGCTTGCCGATTGGGTCGGCCGGGCAGCGTTCGAACTGCGTCCGGTCCTTGATGCTCTGATCGCCGACCTGAAGCGCTCGACGAAGCTGTTCATGGACGAGACTCGTGCGCCGGTCCTCGATCCCGGCTCCCGCAAAACCAAAACCGGATATTTCTGGGCCTTGGCTCGCGATGACCGACCTTGGGGCGGAGGTGCGCCGCCAGGCGTCGCCTTCACCTATGCCCCCCGGTCGAAGCGGGCAGCATGCCGAGCAGATATTGCAAGGGTTCACGGGCGTCCTTCAGGTCGACGGCTACGCGGGATATAATCGGCTAGTAGCACCGGACCGCGTCGGTCCTGACATCCGGCTTGCTTATTGTTGGGCGCATGCACGGCGCAAGCTGGTCGAGATCACCCGCACCGGCTCCGCGCCGATTGCAGAGGAAGGCGTGAAGCGGATCGGTGAACTATATCGCATCGAAGCCGAGCTGCGCGGCCTTGACCCTGAAGCTCGGTTGGGCGGAAGGCAAGAACGGTCAGCGCCTTTGATCGCAGACATGCGGACCTGGCTCACGCATCATCGTGCCCATGTCGCTGGCAAGTCGCCGCTCGGCGAAGCTCTCGCCTATGTCGCCAGATACTGGGTTGGGCTCTGCGTCTTCCTGACTGACGGTCGCATCGAGATCGACAACAACACCGTCGAGAGAACCATCAGACCGATAGCCCTGAACCGTAAGAATGCTCTCTTTGCCGGGCACGACGCCGGAGCGGAGAACTGGGCGGCCATCGCCCCTCATAGAGACCTGCAAGCTCAACGCTGTCGACCCATTTGCTTACTTGACCAGCACGCTCACCGCTATCGTTGATGGCCACAAGCAGAGCCAGATTGCGCGTCTCTTGCCGTGGAATTACTGCTCTGGTGATACATCCCTAAATGCTCCTGTCGGCTCTTGTACGATGAGAAAATCTTAATGCTATCCTTCACCCGTCACTAGCGGAGTGCTGGCATTGTGACTAAATGTCTGGGGCGATGCCGGGGATAGGGCTGTCATGCACGCACTCGAAAATTCTGGAAAAAGACGTATCGGGCTTCTCTTCTCGGTACACGCTGCACTCTTCGTACTAAACGCCGCTGGTGCGTTTCTCTTTAATTTCTATGCAGTTAAAACAGCCCTATACGTGCAATATGCGTTGTTCCTGTTGCTGTATGTCGCAACATTCCTGGTCAGCCGGAGCAGTTATCACTCGCCCGTGATAACGGATGCGCCTCGACATGCCCGGCTGGCATTCAAAACTTTAGCTTGGCTGGCCCTCATCGCCTGTGTCGGTTCGATCTTTCATATCAATCAACAACCACCCAATGTGACCCTAAAAGAGCTGACTCAGTCCGCTGCCATTTACGGCTTGGTGATCTTGCTATCTCAGGACATCAGGCATCTTGCGTTTAAAAGCCGCCAAGGCTGAGCGATGTACGCGACAATGGTAAGATTAATATTCAGCCATCTACCTGGTGACTTTGTTTCCGAAGCTGATGACCGTCATTAGTCGGGGACAACCGTCCCGTTGTAGCAGCAATCTTCGAGCAACTCGGTCAAGGTGCGACTTGGACACCGCTTACGTAAATCACCCACCAGAGGGATCAACATTCTCCGCAGATTGACAGAAAGCCGTAGCCTTATGACGAAGGATCGGATTGAAGTCATCACGTCTGTGGAGCGCCGCCGTCGTTGGTCTCGCGATGTGTTTCGGCATGCAAATTTTTGGACGCCGATTGACATTTTGTCGTTTGCTCGCGGCGAAGGCGCGTCACTGTCTTTTACTTCTGTAACCGGGCCGCTCGGCGAAGCTCAATTATATCGATCCTCAGGCATTGCTTCCCGACGTTCTGACACGCATCGTACAGCGAGAGGCAGGAAGTTCCAGTATTTGCATCTTTGATTCATTCTCCTAGATATTACTCAGGGTTGCGACGCAAAGGGCGATCGCGGGGTTTGCCGCTTGGCAGTAGGGGCCGTCGCTTATTCTGGCACTTCCCATGCCGTCCTCCCAACTACAACCTCCCGAATGAGATGGAGCAAGAGTCTGCGCTAGTCGATATGCGGCATCAATCGATCTTGTATAGTCAGGTACTTTCGCGGGATCGTTTGTTGATGGGGCTAGAAACAAAAGCCGCGTTCTCTGCTCTCCCTCACCGTCAAGTACTTCGACACGCTGATATCCCACGAGTAAGGCAATGGCTACGTCGAGCCGCCGATCTGGCCCTTTCGCATTTTGCAAACTCTCAATTAGGTCTTGAACATTCATCTCCCTGTGCCTCTCTTTCCGATCCTAGATCTCTGTAATCAGGAATTGAGGTGAAATCGTTTCGGAAGCTTTGTACCCACCAGTCCTAGCTCTCGCTGAATGAAACGTAGCGCCGCCCTTTAAAAAAAAGAAAATCGACCAAGCCGATGATCTGCATAATTCGGATTATTTGGCTGATCCAAATCCGTAGGAAAATTTCGAGTGCAGGGCGCAAACTCACAAATATCACGCCGAAGCCACGTCAATTCCAGCGTTTGAGGAACGGCAACTCCTCCAAGGACGACCATAGGGCTATTATTATTTCCGTGAACGTGCACAACTTGATGAGACGTCGCCAGTCTCTGAAGGGCTTGTCGTGCTTTGCGATACCAGAACAGCTTGTGCATTTTGCTAAAGCCGTGACATTCGATCAAAATTTGGGTGAACCGAGACAAATCTTCTTCTGGTATTTCGTTGAAAACATCCCATTCATGCCCCTCAATATCAATTTTTAATATCATATCGTGATGCTCGCTGTGAGCGTTGTTGGCTATCTCTATTTCAAGCGAGGAAAGCTCGTCGTTAACTAGAGACATGCCTGTTATACCAAGTCGCCTAAAGTGGAACCTGGGATGGTTTACAGGAAGCTTGATGATCGTGTGATCATACTGATAAACATCGTATCCGCGTTCTGCCATGGCTAAGTCCCACGAGACGTCGCGGTTGATTCCAAGTGAATATGCAGTCCTCGATTTGGCTTCATGTTTAACCATGATGTAGCCGCCATCATAAGCGCGACCTACCCGTTCGAAGGCGAGACCCACGGGGTCGGCGGGCGTGATATAGCTGAAAAGCTCCTGGACCATTTCCTGCACAGCTCTATCCAGAGCCAGGATTCTGATATTTGCGCTCCCCTTCTCAAGCTTCGCAACTCTATGCTCAAGAGTTTTCAAAACTTTATCGTATTGCTTCAAGCTGGGGCCACTTTCGGTAGCTTCGTCGCGCGTAGTCTCATTAACGGGACCATTTTCGGCGTGCTGCATATTCATCGATTGATCCTCGAAACTACGTTACAATGGATGGGTCACTATTGCTGACGCTGGAGACGAGTCTAATTCTTGCGTCTTTTGCAAGGGCTTTTTCGAAGACATAGTCTCTCTCTGCCTGCGGGTCATGTGGCCATTTTCCCTCAGCCTGAAGAAGATTTGGCATTCTCCGAACAATGTGCCCCGAAGCGAAGAAATCAAACCCATAGATGGTAAGGGAAGCGAGTTGAGTACGTCTGAGATAGTCAATCCATATGAGGCCTGATGTAGGTTCGATCGAAAATTCATCTCGCAATTCCCGGTAGATAAACGCCGGCAGCTTGAAAATCTTCCTATTTAAGATCAACCAAGGCGAGAGGTGTTCAAAAGCAGGATGACATGCAACAGTTCGACAATCGAACAAGGGAGCGTAGAAAAGCTGTCGTTCTCGGTCGCTTGTCGAACAAGACCAGATGTCGGTTCTTCGCCCCGTCGCAGCAACACTCGTAAAGGCATTGGCTACATCCTCAGGAGTGTCCGGTTTCAGCAGTACCAATTGCTCAGCGCCGCTTGATTTGCCGTCCAGAAATGTCCCGTGTATAAATTCTGGAGGAAGGTGGGTTCCTTGAGGCGTTTTTGATACAGTCAGCGGATAACCCAAGTTCATCCGTATCACTATGTCATGGGCGTCAATTTCGCTTCCCAAATTGGTCTGCTTCAGCGACGAGGCATTCCCGACTAAGGCAACCGTCTTGCCCCGGAGATAACCTTCATCGAACCGAGAAATCCAAGGCGCCTTAACACCCGAACTAAGGTGATCGAAGGAGCGCTTTTTAATCCGCCTTTTGTATATTCCTGCTGTCTTCTGAAGTCGACGTATTAGATAACGAGCCTGAGCGCGCAGTTCCTTAAGCGGGTATCCGGCAGGTGCCTTCTGCAAATTGACGCCGCGCCATGCTGCTGTCTCATCGAGCGCGAGGTTATCATATATCGGGTTCTCTCCCCATTTCGGAGGCGCCGTACGATCCAACTCAAGGTTGATTTTTTCTTCGTGGAGCTTGTATCCCGCGTGGAAAACGTACCACGATATAAATCGCAGATAACGTTCCCAACGGATGTCTTCATTTTCTTCAATTGCTTTAGCATAAGAAGCGGAAAAGTTCTGTCGATTGGCATTTATTACTGCAGAATCATAGATCGATCGTCCAAAGGACAGTACCGGCCTATTGTAGATCATTGCTTCAAAGCCTACCCCACTATTGATGATGGCAACGGCTTTTGCTTTTGCTAATGCATCATGAATGTGCCCGCCCACGCTAAATTTGACAAAATTTGAACTATACTGCTTTCGCGAATCCTCAAAAAGGCTCGTTTCATCATATGGATGTTTTCGAAATACCACATTGGTTTTTTCCCGCTCCGCAAAAGTGGCAAGCGTTTCAACATAGTCTTCAAGGGTGACGGCGCCGTGGTAGATCAATGCGTCGTCTCCAGGGACCTGAAGAGGGGCAAGTAATTCGATCTCTGACAGGTCTTTGCTCGAAGCTTTCTTCTGGGGGGCTTTTGTTATCCTTTCTTTACGTATTTTGGCGATAAAATCTTCCACACGATCGTCGAGTTGATGTGCCTCAAAATCTTTCCGCCCATAGAGGCTGGAGGAAGCCCCCCAGCCATCCGCGTCCGCCGTGAATAAATCAGGTAGCAGTTCCTGCATGTAATATAGCGTATTGGTGCCGCCAAGTTGTCGTCTTATCATGTGAGGCAGATAGACCGCAGATGCTTCTGCAAAAGTGTTGACCGCCGCCGCGTTTATTTCCCACTGTGGCAGAGCTACAATTCGTGTATTTTCTCCTTCGGCGTCAGCGAGCTTGGCAATAAGCTGAGACATATGGCGCCAATACATTCTGCCTGGCCGAGAAATCCGATCAACTCTCCGTTTAAATGAGTTATTCTTAAGGTTTCTCTTGGTGCCAACGTCCTGCTTTGGGAAGAAAATTACCTGTGTCGGCGGCTGTTCAAACCGATCCCTTAATTTTCGCCGAATTTCAGCAGTTCGCGGACCTTCCTTTTTATCCGGATCAAGTGGAGAGAAGATATACGCTCCAGATTTGTGGCTCCGGTCTGCATACTTTCCTGGCAAAGCGGCCAATCTGATGAAACTCCTGCAGTTCTGTAAGCTGGAGTACAGAGCTCGCCGCTCATCTTTTTCCGTAATATCTCCGCCGGTGCAAGATTGGAGGTGAGAAATGACTTCTTCTAAAAAGCATCCGGTTCGAGTATTCGGCGCGAGCCATAATGACTTGGGAAAAACGCGTTCCCAACGCTTTTTTTTGTTGAATGTAAGTTTTAACGCGCAGTCACACTTCTGCAGTTCCGCAGGAAGAGGGGTCAGATCACGGTAAACCAATGATCCCACATCCAGTAGCAAGGTAGGGATCTTTGTCAGTGCGAGCACGTTTTTCGCTATGATATAACGCTGCAAGGCCAGCGGGGAGGAACTGCGGGAGAGTTCAAGCTCGTATAAAGTCACGCTTAGAAGCTTAGCGGCTAAACCAGATAATCTTTCGCGTGCTGAGGCGTCAGCGTCGACCAAGCAAACGATGATTCGAGTGTCGGGAGAATTGATCTCCATAGATCGAACCAGATCTTCCCCATCATTTTCAAACTCTTTAGCCGTGCACACGACCAAAATCTGCCAAAAGTGAAGGTCGTTTCGCTCTCGGCTAACCTGCCTTATATTCATTTTTCAGATTAACTCCATACCGACGGCGAGCAGGCAGAGTTTCAATGAATGAAGACTCCGCTTCAAATTAACGTCGCGCTTTCAATCCGTACTTTAGATTTCCGGTAAGCAACGACTAAGAGAATAACTAAAAGGACGTTGGTAGCCGGCCGTTTCAAGAACCGGAATCGGCACCGCTCAGGGCCGATTACCGCCACCATTTCTCCTTTCGAGAAGAATAAAGATCGCTTTGACGGCTTTTCCCTTCTTCTTTCCGGTCGCCTTTTAGATGGTCGAGGTAACCACCGAGGACGCTGTTGATAAAGATATGGCCTGTGGCGCTATCGGAGCCAAGGTATTTAAACTGCGCCTCATTATTTCGTTCCATCTCTTTTACGATATGCCAAAATACAAAGCTGTCATGGCTCTCTTTGAGTTCCAAGAACTTGCCGGTCAAATACATCTGCTCAAAGCGGTCAGTAAATTCTAGTATTTTAGGGTGTTTCAGGTTGTAACCCACCCACCCACATTCAGGATAACTCTTGCGGTTTAAGTAGGCCGAGAGCTGACTATTCCGGGGCGCCAGTTTATTGAGCAAATAAAGGGGAATGTCGGTGTGAGTGACTGTATCCGCATCCAGCCAAACCAATTGATCGTATTGGTTCCGCGTCCGTATAATCGCGTCCGTTACGGCAAAAACCTTGTTGCAGAAACGAACCGCGTCCCAGCGAAAGTTATTCTCCCCGCCTTTTCCATGGGGGTCAGTGCCGTTCGCGAAAGGATTTCTTCCGAATTCCTTTCGGAACTGGAGGAGCTTCGGAAGAGATGCCGTTTGCTCCAACACAACTACACGAGGGTCTTGTTGCTCCACCTCAACGTCTTCTGCATAGACGAACAGAGTGACGTCTTTGGGCCAGTGACGCAAAAACGATTCAATAGACCGCCTGCCATAAGCTTCGTATCCATCACGATGAAACGTTGTGACGACCGCATGCCTCAACGGCTTGAGGCCCCATATGCGTGAGAGAAACATCTATTCCTCTTCAATTCGCGAATCAAATTCTCTGCGCGACGAAATTGGCTTCCCCCAAAAGAGATCTCCATTCGTCCGCGTAATCACAATTGGCATAATCGTTGAAATAGGGGCCACCTTCTGTGTAGTGAACCAAGGCGGCATTCTGGTCATGGTCGTAAACTCCCACAAGATGATTCCATTTCAACGGGAGGTCGCCAATTAGATGATCGCCCTCCAGCCACTTAAATTGATGAAGTTCCAAGCCTGTTCGGGTGGAGACATATTCAGGTGTGAGAGATTGGCAGCGCTTGTTGTTGAACATCATAACGCTTGACCAATTTTTCTTTTCGTACTTCGTCTGCACCTGCCCCAGAAATTTTGTATCCTCCTTAGGCTGGTAGTCATGCTTGCAGCACATTACAGAATAATTGTCGTCTCTTAGCGACCAAAGTTCCGCGATGTCGGCCCTGGCAAGCATGTCGCAGTCCATGAATATTGACCATCCTTCATAATCCGAAATATAAGGAGTCAAAAAGCGGCTGAATGAGAACTCAGTGGATTGGAGGTTGTTTCTGTCTCTTTTGAAAATATTCTGCATATGCTGAAGAGCTATCGGCGTTATTTTGAGCGGAAGTGTTGAGTGCTTTATTAAGCTTTGAGACAAAACGTGGTAAGCTACCACTTCTTTGGAATCGTAACCAATAAAGATGTTGACAGTTTTCTGATCGCTCATAGCCTTATCCTGTGTCCAATTCTTTCGCGAAATTTCATTGCGCTTGGTTTGGCCCGTGGCCGGATATGTTGAAACCTAAAGTGGACAGCAAATCAACCCTCCCTTTGGGGCGCGGTGCAACTTATTGGATTATGAAGCTCTCTGCGGCGCCTTATGTGTATAACTTGTGGTCGTGGGGCGAAGTCGAGGTTAAATTTATTCCTTTTTGTGATTTTTTTTTGAAATTATCTGATTATATTTATTAAAATCGGTTATTGGCATCTGTTGGTGCTCAATGACTTACTTAAGAAAATAATATACATATTGGTATTTTTGTTAATTTTACTGCTTTTCGGTATTTTGTTATTATTCGCATTATTTTTGTTTAGCGAGTTTCTTCCCCGAAGCGGAGCGGTCAGTCCATAAGCCGTCTCGATAATATTGAACTGCTTGTTCTTCCTTTAATCATTTGGATGCCAGCATGCATCTCGCGAACTTGTAGTTGCGGTGCTGTCCTAGATCAAATGCTAGGGCCACGGCAACCCTAAGCGCTTCGATTGTCTGGCCGTTCTTAAGGGGTATACCAACCCTCATTGATCAGAACCCTTTCGCCCGTTGGTATCGGCTAATCGACATGATCTTCCGGGTCCTGGAGTGTTTTCCAAGCATAGCAGCAGTGGTCGACGATATCCTCGTAGGACTTGAAGACGCGGTTTGAGAGCCAGTTGTTCCTCATGAGCTGCCGGCGATTTGGGCGGGAGTGGCAGGATGGTGATGTTTTCTGGGACGACGAGATTGTTGGACATGTGCCATCCAGCCTGATGTCAGTACCGGAGCAATACTCCCCATTAGTGCCGTTTGAATCTTCCCCGGTGGCGCGTCGTCGCCGATACTCTTTCCGAAGGGGATGTTGGTGATCAAGCTGAGGGAGACGATCATGATCCTGAATCTGCATCAGCAGGGCCTGACGGTGTCAGCCATTTCCAGAGAAACAGGCATCGACCGCAAGACGGTGCGCAAGTATATCGAGCGGGGCCTTGGTCACGCGCCGCAAGCGGCGGCGCAACAGGGCTGAAGGAACGACGCTTTCCAATCCCGGCCAGGCCAACGATCTCTGGTGCGCCGATTACAAGGGGTGAGTTCACGCTCGCCGACAAACGCTATTGCTACCCGCTGACGATCACCGATTTCGCCAGTCGCTATCTCCTGGCCTGCGAAGCCCTTTACACGACCAAGGAAGTCTACGGCTTCACCGTGTTCGAGCGCGCCTTCAAGGAGTTCGGTCTGCCCAGGGCGATCAGGACCGACAATGGCGTACCCTTCGCCGGCCCAAACGGACTGTTCAATCTGTCGCGGCTGGCGGTGTGGTGGCTCAGGCTCGGCATCGGCATCGAGCGCATCAAGTCGGGCAACCCGCAGCAGAACGGCCGCCATGAGCGCATGCATCTGACACTGAAACTTGAGACAACCAAGCCGGCCGGAGACAATTTCGACGACTTCGTCGAGGAATTCGAGACCGAGCGGCCCCATCAGGGGCTCGGCATGGCTTGCCCGGCAGAACGCTACGACGCTTCACCGCGACCCTATCGCGGCCTGCCGGATCTGGACTATCCATTCCACGATCAGACGGTCATCGTCACCACATGCAACCGCATCTGCTACAAGCGCACGAAAATCAATCTCAGCCATGTCTTCGCAGGCCAGGCCGTCGGCATCAAACCGGTCAAAGACCGCATCTGGCTCGCAAGCTTCATGGATTACGACCTGGGATACGATGACGAGACATGTAGGCTCGAACCTTTGCCGAACCCTTTCGGCCCGAAAGTTGTTACCTATGTCTCAGGAATAAAACGTAACCTATGTGTCCAGAACGGACCCAAAAACAGTGGCTGGGGCGCCTGGATTCGAACCAGGGATGACGGTACCAAAAACCGTTGCCTTACCGCTTGGCGACGCCCCAACGTGATGGCAGCAATCACATGCCGTTCCACGAATGCGGCTTGCTCTAGCAAAGCTTCATTCAACGGGCAATCGTGCTCGTGCGGTTTTCGTTGAAATCTCCTATTTCATTTATGCCCAGCCGCGACGAGGACCAAGCGCACCTGATCATGTTCAATCTCGTTGCGTGCAAAGGCGGAGGCGTATCGACAGCGTCTTGGGCTCGCACAGGATAGGGCAAAGCAATAGGACCCCGGTGCCTTGGGGGTCGGCATGCTTTACTAGGCCTCCGCGATGGTCTTTGGGGCATAGCGGCGGTCTGATTTAGACACTTTCCCTCGCGCAGTACCGGCGACATTAATCAAGGTCGGATTGAACCAGCCCGATACTATGTGCTTTCCCTGATGTGCCCCCCACGAATTCCCTGTTAATGTTTTAGGGAATTTCATCCGCAAAGATCTGAATCGTCTGCGAAATCCCGGTTATTAATCGGCGCAGAACGTCCGAATCTTGCGTTTTCCCTGTAAATGGGCGTTATCAGGGAAAATGCACACTGAGACCCGTACGCCCCCCACTGCCACCACCAGTGTTCGGTCCTGTCGAGATTACGAGGCGAGCGGGTGCAAATCCCGGTGCCGCAGACCATCGGGTGTTGTACGGGCCTTAGAATGCTTGAGTTTTGAATGGCAAGATGGTGGATTGGACACGGTTCTGCCACCGCCCCGAGGCACGCGTTCACCTTTCACAAAGCCTGCGCTCGCCTCGAAAAGGTTGATAGGTGCAGTCGGAGGCTCGGAAAGATCGGTAGCTGCGGGAGCAGGCGGTGATATTGCAGGAGGGAGCAGGTTCCCGACCGCCGGTCGCCAGACCCTTGTCCAGATCAAGACCGGGAGCGGGCTCGGCCATCGCGGCGCGGATGAAATCTCGCCAGATGCGAGCGGGGAGGGAGCCGCCCGTCACGCCTTTCATCGGCGTGTCGTCGTCGTTCCCGACCCAGACTCCGACGACCAGCGGCTCGGTGAAGCCGACGAACCAGGCGTCGCGATTGTTCTGGCTGGTGCCCGTCTTGCCGGCCGCAAACGTGCCGGGATCTGCGTCCCGGCCGGTGCCGCGCTCGACGACGAGCTGCAACAGGCCGAGGAGGTCGGACTGGTAGGGCGAGAGATCGATGGACGGCGATGTCTTTTCGCCCACCCTGAAAGCCTGGGATTGGCCGGCTGCCTGAAAGTCGAGGATGCCCCATGGCTCGACTGGCGCCTTTCCGAGGCGAACCGAGGCATAGGCGCTGGTCAGGTCGAGAAGGTTGACCTCCGATGTTCCGAGCGCCAGGGATGGCGTCGGCGCCATAGCCGTGTCTATGCCGAGCTCCTTGGCGGCCGCGACGACGTTGTCGAGCCCGACCTCCTGCGCCAGGGCGACGGTTGCGGCATTCAGCGAACGGGCGAACGCTTCCGCCAATGTGACCCAGCCGCGGTAGCTGCCGCCGGAATTTTCGGGCGACCAGCCGTCGATCTCGATCGGGGCGTCGAGCACGCGATCGGAAAGGGTCAGCCCTTTTTTCAGCGCCGCATAATAGACGAACAGCTTGAACGTGGAGCCCGGTTGCCGCATCGCCGTGACGGCGCGGTTGAACTGGCTCGTCTTGTAGTCGCGGCCGCCGACCATGGCCACGACTGCGCCCTGGGGTGTCATCGCCACCAGCGCCGCCTGGCTTGCACCGAGCGCCTTTCCGTCTTCATCGAGAGCCTTGGTAACAACCCTTTCGGCAAGGCGCTGCAGGCGCGGCACCAGCGTCGTGCGCACCGTCGTCGAACCTGGAGAGGCGCCGGCAATCTCGCTTGCCTGCGGCGAAATCCAGTCGGCGAACCAGCTCCCTGAGCGGGGCGTCGGCGTTGTCGGGCGAAGCTTGCCGAATTCCGCCTTGGCGGCCGCGGCTTCGTCTGGCGTCAGCTTGCCGTTATCGACCATCGCGGCAAGCACTGTTGCCGTGCGTTGCCGGGCACCCTCGAAATTGTCGATCGGGTTGAGCTGGCTCGGCGCCTTCAGGAGACCGGCGAGCAGCGCCGACTCCGAAACGTTGAGGTCGCCGATCTCCTTGTTGAAATAGATCCGCGCGGCGGCCGGCATTCCGGTCGCGCCCGAGCCGAGATAGGCGGCGTTGAGGTATCGGGTCAGGATTTCCTGCTTGCCGAGCTTCCATTCCAGCCAGAACGCAATGACCACTTCCTGGATCTTCCGTTTCAGCGTCCGGTCGCTTTCCAGATACTGCAGCTTGATCAGCTGTTGGGTGATCGTGCTTCCGCCCTGCACGACCGAGCCGGCTCGAAAATTCCGGACCAGTGCACGGCCGATACCCTGCGGGTCGATACCGTAATGGTTCATGAACCGCCTGTCCTCGATCGACAGGACGGCGTCGATGAGGGATTGCGGGAATTGGCCGTAAGCCGCATGCGGCCCTTGATAGGGGCCTTGCCGGACAAGCGGCGCGCCATCCGCCGTTTCAAGCACGATAACCGGCTTCAGCGTGCCCGCGGCGATCTCTCGCCATGGCACGTCCTTTAGCGCCCATATCAGAACACCGCCTAAGACAAGGGCGCAGGCGATTGATGCGAATGCTGCCACCGATAGCCATGACCGCCGCTTTGACGACGGGTTCCGCCTGGAGAATAATCTCCAGCGCCGCAGGGTGGCCATGCTGGACATGGCTTTGCCGGGGAGGGCTGAAAGGCGTTGCGCCGCTGTCCCCAAAGCTGGATTCGATCCAGGCTCTTTCGGTCTGGCGTATTTCTCCCGAAGTGCCGAGGCCGTGTTCATCATCCGCAGAGAACCCGATCGCCATAAAGTTTGGAGATCATGGCGGAGTGCGGCCAGCAGTTCGCGAATGGCCTCTCCGCTTTGCCCAAAAGCCGGAGCGGGGTTCCCGTTCGCCTTCGGCTCGTCTGCGGCTTTGCCCGAATCCGAACTTTCCTGATGACGCTCGTCCGCTCTTGTCGAGCCTTCTGGTGCTTCCTTGATCTCAGTCACCTGCGCAGGCTCGCTGGGGGCATGTTCGTCCGGGTTCTTGGTGCTGTCTTCAGGGGTGGCCATTCACTGCGCAGGGGTTGGATTGGAAAGGGGAACTAGTGCATCCTAGCGCAAAAGAAAGATGCTGTGGTGCCTGCCGGCGATCACAAGCTGTGATGTTCTACTCCCAATGAGGTAAGGCGGGTCGAATAGATAGACGGCGGAAGCCGTGCCACTATCGGATCTGCAAGGTTTGACCCGCAGGCGGAGGAAATGCATGAAAAAACGGGTGAAAAGCGATCCGAACTGGCCCGAGCCGGTGATCGTAGCGGTAGGGCGAAGGTCTCCGGAGATTATTCGAACTCCCGCAGAGGCCCTGATCTATCTCACCAACAAATGGCCAGCGGCGCGCAACGAGCGCTACAGAACGGCAACCGAGGTCTGCTCGGCTGCCTTGCGCAGGCAAATAGACGCGGCAGCGGCACGGGAGACGTTTCTGTCCGCAGCACTCGAGGCGGGAATGCTTCAATAGCCCTTTTCATTCCGCTGGCATGCATGCGTCCTAGCCTCGACGGGCATGGTATTCCTGTGCAAGGCGGCGGCAAGCGCGCGTCGTGAGGGCCATGACCGTGAGAGTCGTTCCAGCGACACCGCTCGTAGGGAAGGAACTCGCATCCGTAACGAGGAGATTGGGGACATCCCAGCTCTGGTTCCACGCGTTCAGGACTGATGTCTCAGGCGATGCTCCCATACGCACGCCTCCGGTCTCATGAATGGCGGCACCCATCGACATGCTGCGATGGAACATCTTTCGAAACATCAGGCGACTGATGACATCAGCATTCGGATAAGCGCCCCTTCCCAGTTCCTTGAGGCCAAGCGGCGATCCGATGAATTCAAGGTCGCCACCGGCTTGCCTGACGATTTCGATCAGGGTCTCTTCCTGCTTGGCTAGGAGCTCACGCTCTCCGGCCGCCATGACACAGCGGATATGGGGAACGGGAATGTTCCAGGTGTCCGTCTTGCGGCTATCCAGAGTCACGCGGTTATCGGCGTGGGGCAGCATCTGGCCGTAGCCGAAAAACGCCATGCGAGCCGGCGTATTATTCGAAACAGGCGCCCTGCCGACAGCCCCTTGATAAGCGAAGTCACCGCTTTGCTCTCCGTCCCCGGAAGGTTCGAACCGCGGGATGAAGATGCCGCCGGAGGCATTGTAGAACGGGTCTGCCGGCGCGGAATCATCCTTCATCCATCCCGGGGCCGGGGGAAAGGAACCCATTGCCAGGCATGGCAGCTGGTCCATAAAGTAACGCCCCAATGTCCCCGAACTGTTGCCAAGGCCTTGCGGATGCCGGGGGGAGGCGGAGTTCAGGAGAAGCCGGATGCTCTCGATCGGCGAGGCGCAGACGACCACGTTCGAAGCCTGGACCGTTTCCGTTCTTCCGGTGACGCTGTCGGTAAATTCCGCGCCCGTGGCCAGCCCCGTCCGAGTATCGGTGGTGATCCGACGCACAACTGCATTGTAGCGGATGGCGAAGCGGGCGGTCGACTGTGCATCACGAAGGGCGCGGGGGATACGTTCGGCTTCCGGAGCGATATAGCGCCAAGAGACGACGCGCCGTTCGGGCCATCGCCCTTCAACGGCTGCCTTGAACGATTCCTCGGCCGGCGTGAGGGTTGCCCGCTTCGAATAAATGCCATCTGGCATCGTCGAGACATGGTCTTCCTGGCCATAGAGGCCGAGACAGGATTCGACCTCGGCGTAGAACGGATCGAGTTCCTCATAGGAAAGGGGCCAGTCGACGCCCTGACCGGTCCGGGTGTGCAGCCTGAAATCGTCGTCACTCCACCGGAGCAGGACACGACCGAAGGTGTGCAGCCTCCCGCCGGCCTGTCGCCCTCTTATCCAGAGGAACGGAGCATCCGGCGGCGTCGTGTAGGGGTTTCGACGATCGTTGACGAAGAGGTGGCTCATCCACTCCTTGAAGAAAACCGCGCGTGCCTGGACGGCCTGCCCGTTCGCCGTGGCTCGTGCCCGCTCCCAGATGTTGAGGTCTTTCTGCGCCGCCTTTTTTCGAGCCGGGTCGAAGTCCTTCGGGCCGACCGAGGGCCCTGCCTCCAGCAGAAGGACCGACAGACCTTGAGCGGTCAGCTCCTTGGCTGCAAAGGACCCAGCCGCGCCGGAACCGACGACCAGTGCATCATAAACGGTTTGAGACATAGCTTTCAGTATCCTGCCTGCGGCAAAGAGATTTGTCCCCGGGATCAATGGAATTCCGGGTGTTGGACGGGTCGAAACGACCCGCTATGCAGTGATCCGATCTGATGCGGGCGGCCGGGTCGGCTCAACGGGAGGAGGGGACCGGGCGCAGCAGATTTGCCAGCCACTCGGCGCTGGCTCGAGCACAATCGAATGGGGGAAGCGTCGGAAAATCCACTTCGGCAATCAGCCAGCCGTCGAAATCAGGGCCTAGGGCAGCGAGCATCCCGGCGAGGTCAAGTTCGCCAGTCCCAGGTTCCGCCCAAAGGCCGGAAACGACGGTTTCCTGGTAGGTCTTTCCGTCAGCCTTGGCGGCGTCGCGCACGCCCAGCCGGCAATCCTTCACGTGCACGACCCGTGTCCGGTCGCGGTAATCGCTTATGAGACCAATGACGTCTGCCCCGGCCCATGACAAATGTCCCGTGTCAGGGCCAAAACCGAGCTGATCCGAACTGATACTATCCAGCAGGCGGCGGGTCTCAGCCTCGGTCTCGATCCAGGTGCCGATATGCGGATGCAGCGCCGCCTTGACGCCTTCCTCCTTCAGAATCGCCGAGGCTCGCTCGACGAGGTCGAAGATCATGACAAAGCGGGCCTCGTCGAACTCCGCCCCGACGCCAGGGCGTTTGACGCGCGGCGCATCCTTGGTCATGCGGGTGGCGATGAACATGTCGGTCAGGCCGAGCTGTGCCTGTTGCGCGGCGCTGGTGCGCGCCGTTTCCAGTGTTGTCGCTATATCGACACCATGTTCCGGCAACCCCATCGACAGGTAGCCCGGAGCAGGCTGAAGGTCCGCATCCCTCAACGCGTTCTTATAATCCTCTGTCGTCCATCCGGCTGGAACCTGGGCGTGAACGGCGTGAAATCCGGAGCGGGCGATTTCCTTCAGCAGGTCCCGCGGCGCCGGTCCTTTGGTCGGATCGAGCCAGCCGTCCTCGGTCGCGAACCACTGGATGGGATTGAGAGCAAATCTGTAGCCGCCAGAAGCAAATAGAGGATCCGTCATGAAGAATGTCCGCTTTTGGTTTTTCCGCGCCGCTCGTCCCTCTATTTTCAGGCATGCCTCCACCAGCAGCCGGACAAGGTATCCAGATGATGCGAAATGCCTTTAACAGCGCGTGTTGCCGATGAGACGAGTACGTTTAGAGGTACATGAGCGCCTTCATCGAATAAAATAACTTCGACTGGCTGAGGTATAACTCATTTTCATAGGCAGGCTGGTTCTAGTCCGGGATGACGCCTGTGATCGTCGCGCCGGTCCGCTCGATCTCCCGCATCAATGCGGAGACCGTCGGCCGCAATTCGCCCTTGCGCCGGAAGACGGCGAAGATGTTGCGCGTCAATGACACTTCCTTGAAGTCGAGCGCCACCAGCCCCATTCCGCTTCCCTCGATACTGGCCCGCGTTAGGTAGGCGAGGTTCTGCGTCCTGGCGATCATTGACGTCATGAAGGTCACCGAAGTCGTTTCCATGACCACCCGGGGTTTCGGCAGACCCGCCGCCTTGAAAACCCCATCAAGGGTGATCCGATCCGGCTCAGGGAGTGGTGGCAGCACCCAATTATAGGGAGCGAGGTCGGCCGGGGCGAGATTCTTGCGCGTCGCCAGTGGATGGGATTTGTGGGCGACAATCTCGACCGGTTCGCTCAAAACCAGCCGCCATTCGAAGTCCTCGTTCAGGATGTCGGTGGGTTTGACCGTGAAGACGACATCCAGCTTGCCGTTGAAAAGCTGGGGCAGCATGCCCTCGTTCAGCCCTTCGTGGATGACAAGGCTGACATCGGGGCGCGCCGCCGTAAAGCGCACCAGCGCATCGGGAATAAGCTTCTTCAGCGCTGCCGGCATGCCGCCGATCCGCAGAGAACCGCGACGTGCCCCGCGCATTGCATCGATTTCGTCCACGGCTTCGTCGGCGAGTGACAGCAGCAACTCGCTGTAGCCGATCAGGCGCTGCCCGAACAGCGTGACTTGAATTCCTGTCGGTCCGCGGTCGAGCAAGCGGACGCCAAGCGACTGCTCCATGCTGCGGATGCTCTTGCTGAGCGCAGGTTGGGTCAGCCGCAGGTTCTCCGCCGCCATGCTGAAACTGCCCGTATGCACGACCGCAATGAAATGCCGAAGCTGTCGAAGATCGAGACGGTGCAGGTTTTTGTTCATGGAGGCCTTGCTGCGCGAAAAGCGTTTACAAGGGGCAGTATGACTAAAGGTTATACCTCGGGCAACGTTAGTTGTTTGACTTCGAGCCGCGGTGAACGGAGTGTCGTGTCATAAAGGCCGGGCAGAACAGCGCCACGACATATCGCCACGGATCGGCGTACATGGTGATGGTTTGCTAAGGCCGCATAAGGGAACACCGTGACTATGCTGAATATTCCGAAGTCCAGAAGCTCAGCGTCATAATCACGGAAATCGGAAGCGGCGGGCCGGAGCTGCGCCGGGATTTTGTACACACGATCGAGCTGTAGATATCCTGCATTTCCCGGAGATGCTGGCGGCAGTCGTGCGCGCAAACGCCAAGAATCTGCGAACGACCGTATGAACAGGAGGTAAGTACATCATGGTGTTGCTAAAAACTGAGAAGACCTCGCGCGTGCCGACACTGCTATCCATGGGTTTCGTGGTGGCTATGGCCTTGGCGTCCTCCGACAGAATGGCGCATGCCCAGGCTGTGGAGCTCCCCAAGCCTCTCATCGATGCAGCGCAGGCTTATGCATCGAAGCTGACCGGCGGGCAGAAGATCGGCGGCAAGGTGTCCATTCTGGGCGTCAACGGCGGCCGGGAGCTTGATATGCTCAAGGCTGCCTGGGCGCCTTTCCAGGCGGCGACCGGCATTACCGTCGATTATACGGGCACGACCGATTTTGCCGCGGTGCTGCAGACACGCGTCCAGGCAGGAGATCCGCCGGATCTGGCCGGCTCCACCAATATCAATAACCTCATGCGTTACGCCAAGCAGGGGGCTTTGAAGGATGTCGGCGCGATGGTCGGCGAAGCCGCCATCAAGGGCAAATTCGATGCCGGGCTTGTCGATGCGGCAAGTCTGAACGGCAAGATCTACGGGGTGTGGACCGAACTCAACAATTTCATGGTCTGGTACAACGTCCATACCTATGACGGCCCGAAGGCATCGCCGACCTGGGAGCAGTTCGACGCATGGGCCGTGAAGCGTGCCAATGCCGGCAAGACGCCCTGGTGTTATACCGACGAGCGAGGCGCTTCCTCGGGAGCGCTCGCCGGCAACTGGATCCAGGCCTACATCCTGAAGAACTCCGGCCAGAAAACTCTTAAAGGTCTTGCGGATGGCTCGGTTTCCTGGACCGCCCCCGAAGTGAAGGCTGCCTTCCAGGCCTTCGGCAAAGTCGCCCACGACCCCAAGATGATCCCGGGTGGCCCGGTTGCCGCCATGTCGACGCCTGCCGTCAAAGTCGGTACCGGACTTTTCTACGAGCCGCCGCAATGCTCGGTTCTTCTTTGGGGGACGTATGCAGGCAGCCTGACCACCCTCATCTATCCGAAGGTCAAGCCGATCGAGGACCTGGATTTCATGCCGGTGCCGGGCAAGCCGGAAAATGCGGCCTATGAGACCTTCGGCGGAACGCTTTACCTGGCATTCAAGGATACGCCGCAGGTCAAGGCATTCCTGTCCTATCTCGTTTCGGACGAGGCGCAGAAGCTCGTGGCTTCCGCTGGTAACTGGACCGTTGCCAGTCAGGCGGTTCAGCCGAGCGACTATTCCAACCCGGTTCTCAAGCGGGCTCGCGAGACGTTGCTCAAGCCGGGTGTCACGCTTGTCGCCCAGCCGACCCAGGTTGTCGATCCGCCTGTGATCCAGGCCTTGTGGAAGGGGATTGTGCAATATGTGCTCGACCCTGCCAGCCTCGACAGCGTCCTGCAGTCCATTGACGCTGCGAGATAAGTCGGACGATCAATCCCGGGAGCGGCCTGAGGTCGCTCCCGGCACAAGACGGAACAAGCGCCATGAGTAGTCAGATCCTGCAACTTGTCCTTGGGCTTCTCGCAATGCCCGCGGTCGTCCTTGCCATCATCCTGCCGGGCGAACTGGCGATCAGAAGGTTTCCGCAGAAGCGCCAGAGCAGCTTGCGGCCATGGATCTGGCTTTCGCCTGTCCTTGCTCTGGTCGGGCTTGTCATCGCCTATCCGCTCGCCGCATCGATCGTTTTCAGTTTTCGCGATGCCATGGCCAGCAAGTGGGTTGGATTCAGCAACTTCGTCTGGGCATTCGGGAGCGCCATGCGGCCCGTACTGGTCAACAATGTCCTCTGGATCGTCGTCTTTCCGCTGCTGACGGCCGTGCTCGCGCTTTCGGCCGCCATCATGCTGGACCGGGTCAAGTACGAGCGCATCGCCAGGACCTTCCTGATCCTGCCCACGGCCATGTCTTTCGTCGCCGGCGCCGTGATCTGGAAGATGATGTACACCTATGAGCCGCCGATGCAGCCCCAGACCGGTACGCTCAACGCCATCTGGACCGCGGTCACCGGCCGCATGCCGATCGCCTGGCTGATAGACCGCAACGTCAACAACTACGCGCTGATCTTCGTCGCTGTTTGGATGAGCATCGGCGTAGCCACGCTGATCCTTTCGGCTGGCGTCAAGAACATTCCGCGAGAACTGGTCGAAGCGGCCCGCATAGACGGGGCGGGGGAGTGGTCGATCTTCCGGTTCGTGACGCTACCCTCGCTGTGGCCGACGATCCTCGTGGTCCTGACGACCCAGGCGATCTTCTCCCTCAAGGTCTTCGACATCGTATACGTCATGACCAATGGCTCCTTCGGCACCGACGTGATCGCCAACAGAATGTATACGGAGCTTTTCGTGAAGCAGAATCTCGGAACGGCCAGCGCCATCGCTGTCCTGCTCCTCATCCTGGCGTCCCCTGTGATCTTTATGAATATCAAGCAGATCAAGTCGGGGGGAGGAGAGTGACGATGTCCGCAATCGAAAGCCGCACCGCCATGTCCGCACCGATGCAATCCACGTCCAGGCTCGGAAACCGGCTGAAACAGGTAGCGCTCCACACCGCCGTCTTCCTGCTGTGTCTGGTCTGGTTCACGCCTGTCCTGTCACTTTTCGTGACGACGTTCCGATCGGAAAGCGACTCGTCACGGACAGGGTGGTGGTATGCCTTCATCGAGTGGCGACCGGTGTTGTCAAACTATGTCGAAGCGATCTACCTGACTGGCGTCGGCCGAAGCGTCGTCAACTCGATCGTCCTGACGGTCCCGACCGTCCTGGGCACCGTGCTCTTCTCCGCGATCGGGGCGTTTGCCTTGGCCCGGATGCGGTTTCGCGGGCGTATCGCCCTGTTCCTCGCCATGGTCGGTTTCCAGGTGCTGCCGCCCCAGCTCGTGCTGGTGCCGATGCTGAAGTTCTTCCTCGCGCTTGGCCTTACCGGGACCTTCATTCCGGTGTGGATCATCGAGATGGGGTTGACGGTGCCATTCGGGATCTTTCTCCTTTACGGCTTCTTCGCCAGCATTCCATCCGACCTCGTGGAAGCCGCACGCATCGACGGCGCTTCAGAGCCCCGGATATTCTTCCAGATCATCCTGCCGCTGTCGGGAGCCGTTCTCGCATCGCTGGCGATCCTGCAGTTCATGATCGCCTGGAACCACCTGCTGATCCCGCTGATCTTCCTGGGGTCCGGCTCGCTCTCGCCGCTGACGGTGCAGGTCGCAAGCCTGGCGCAGACCAATGCGGGTGGTCTCAACACGCTCACGGCGGCAACTTTCATCTCGGTGATCGTGCCTTTGGTCCTGATCGTCACCCTTCAGAAATATTTCGTACGCGGCGTGCTCGGCGGCGCAGTCAAAGGATAACCATCAACGCTTGCGATCCGCCGCGAGCGGAAGGCAGGCCGCTGCGCTGGACGGGTAAGTCGGCGCACGCAACGAGGAATGGAAGCATGGCCAACGTAAATCTCCGCGATGTCAGAAAGATCTATAATCAGACCCAGGTCATTCATGGCGTGAACGTCGATATCGATGACGGCGAGTTCGTGGTTCTGGTCGGACCGTCGGGGTGCGGGAAATCGACACTGCTGCGGATGATTGCCGGGCTGGAGGAAATCAGCGACGGCCAGGTCCATATTGGATCGACCATCGTCAACGACATGTCCCCGAAGGACCGGGATATCGCGATGGTCTTCCAGAGCTACGCGCTCTATCCGCATATGACGGTTGCCCAGAACATGGGTTTCTCCCTGCAGATGCGCGGCAACGCAAAGGCGGAGATCCGCACCCAGGTCGAAAAAGCCGCCAAGATTCTCAACCTCGAGCCGCTGCTCGAGCGTTATCCGCGCCAACTGTCGGGCGGCCAGCGGCAGCGCGTTGCCATGGGTCGGGCGATCGTGCGCAATCCGCAGGTCTTCCTGTTCGACGAGCCGCTGTCCAATCTGGACGCCAAGCTGCGCGTCGTCATGCGCGGCGAGATCAAGGCGCTGCACCAGAGGCTGGGAAGCACCATGGTCTACGTGACGCACGACCAGATCGAAGCCATGACCATGGCCGACAAGATCGTGGTGATGCGGGACGGTTTCGTCGAGCAGGTCGGTTCTCCCCTTGCTCTCTACGATCGGCCGGCCAATCTCTTCGTTGCGGGTTTCATCGGTTCGCCGGGGATGAACTTCCTGTCAGGCAGATACGCCTCGGGCGCGGTCTGGATCGGCGATGTCTCGCTTCCGGTTTCCGATCTTCCCGTCTCCGCCAGCGAAGGGCGGCAGGTGGTCTACGGCATCCGCCCCGAAAACCTGGCCATTACCGATGACGATGGCCTGCCTCTCGTCGTCGAGGTCATCGAGCCGACAGGCGCCGAAACGCATGTCGTCGGGCACATATCCGGACAGCGGGTCATCGGCGTTTTCCGGGAGCGATTTACGACGCGGCCGGGAGGTGTCCTTCGCGTCAAATTCGATCCCCGGAAGGTCCATCTCTTCGACCAGCAGAGCGAACAGCGGATAAACTGAGCATCGACGTCCCTAGCTCCGTTTGAGGTGCGATTTGCCAGCAGAAGATCTCAGCTTGTGGGACAGTTTGATGTTGTCCGTGAAGGTTGGCGAGGCGCAATTGGGCCGAGTTCACAGAGCCGTATTCCATTGCACGCTCCCTCAGGTGCAAGTGATGAAAGAGCTTTTCTCCTCGCCCTCCGGGATGAGAGTGGGTGAATTGGCATCGCGTCTGGCGGTAATGCCCAGCAATATCTCGCAGATCGTCAAAGGGCTGAGCGCGGCGGAGCTTGTGGAGCAGCATCCGATGGAAAAGGATCGGCGGATTCAAATAATAAGCCTGACCTCACGCGGTCGCCATGTGGCGGAAAGCGAGATTCGCCGAAATGAGAAGGAAATTGAAGCCTACTTTGCTTGCCTGACACGACACGAAAAGCTGGTAATGTGTACGCTGCTGCAGAAAATAACTTCGTCGCGACAAGGTGACATGCGTTAGATGCAATCTCGCGGCAACTCGGCTCACCCTCTCAAGGAGACTGAACATAGCGGTGCGGTAATGCGGCACATAGGGTTTCCAGTTCTTTGACGAACGAAGTCACCACGGGTCGCAAGACGCTGCGTCGGCGATAGGCGATACCGATATTACGGGTCCACGTTCGGCTATCCAGCTTAAGAGCTACAAACTGCGCGTCCCGCCCCTGGATGAAGACGCTGGTGCGCGTCAGATAGCTCAACCAAGGCGAATTGGTGATCATCGACATCTGAAATGTCGATGACGTCGTTTCGCAAATGGCAAGCGGTCGCGGAAGTTGCGCGGCGGCAAACAAGCCCTCCAGGGCAACCCGGTCAGGTTCCGGTCGCGCGGGTATCACCCATCGATATTCCGTCAGATTCGCAAGGCTGACCTTGGGCATCCGGACCAGCTCATTGTTCCGGTCGGCGACGATGTCGACCGGGATTTCAAGCAAATTGAGAAACTCGATCTCTTCAGAAATCTCTTTGGGCCGGGTCATCACGGCAATGTCGATCGCGCCATTGAGCAGGGAGGCATAAAGCGCCGAGCTCAGCTCCTCATTGAGCGAAACATCGACCTCCGGTTGGGCCTTGAGAAACCGCTTGATGGCGGTCGGGACGATTTCCCGCATTGCCGTGGTGACCGCACCGATGCGCAGCCGGCCTCGACGGGCACCGCGCATGGCGTCCAATTCGTTCCGCGCCTCGTCCGTCAGGGAGAGCACGAGCTCTCCATATTCGATCAACCGCAAACCATAATCAGTTGGCTTGACGCCCCAGGGGCCGCGATCCAGGAGGCGAACGCCCAGCGACTCTTCCAGGGCACGAATACTCTTGCTGAGCGCGGGCTGTGTCACATTCAATCTCTCGGCTGCGACGCCGAAGCTGGCGTAACGCGCCACCAGAACCAGATTCCTCAGCTGTCTCAGATCCACGGTCTCTCCGATCGCATGTCCAATAACTTCCGGTTATCCAAAGTGCTTCAGCCGTCGGTTGACTTCCCAGCGCCAACGGTTTCCGTGGTGTGCCGGCCAACAGTCGGGGCGGCTCAAAGCCCTTCCGCTGCCTTTTCATTATGACCAAAATTCATGATAGGCGACCATTTAGTTTCTTGCCGATGCCCATCCCTTTGGCCAAGATCGACTTCAATAACCGGCAACAACGCCGGATGGGAACGATAAATGAACGTGGTCACGGGGCAAAAAGCCCGTCAAATGGGCAAGGAGCGAAAACCCCTTCGGATATTATCCGAGTGGGCGGCCGGTGCCTGCAACTTCAGTCCGCTGGCCTATCGTCGGGGTGAAGACGCGTTCTCGGATATCACTGCGTGTATGATTGCCGGAATGAATGACGTTTCGACCCGTTCAGTCGTCGACGCGGTAGCCGAAGGTGGCCTGGGACAATGCCTCGCGTTCGGAGCGTCCGGCAGGGTGAGTGCACCCTGGGCGGCCCTGATCAATGGAACCGCGGCGCATGCGCTCGACTTCGACGACAATTTCGCGCCCGCTTTTACTCATGCGACGGCGGTCCTGGCCCTGTCTCTTATACACATCTAGATGTGTATAAGAGACAGGAGTGCACCCTGGGCGGCCCTGATCAATGGAACCGCGGCGCATGCGCTCGACTTCGACGACAATTTCGCGCCCGCTTTTACTCATGCGACGGCGGTCCTCGCTCCCGCGCTTTTATCTCTGGTGAATGGCCGCAGGATCGACGGGACCGCGCTTATCGACGCATTCATCGTTGGGCTGGAACTCCAGGGCCGCATTGGCCGCCTCATGCAGCCGGCTCACTATGAACGCGGCTGGCATTCCACCTCGACGATCGGAGCTATCGGCACTGCCGGGGCTTGCGCTCGGCTGCTTGGCGCCACTCCGGACCAGGTGCTCGCCGCAATGAGCGCGGCAACCAGCATGGCTGCCGGTTCGAAGCTGCAGTTCGGTTCCATGATGAAGCCGATCCATGCCGGGCTCGCAGCGAAGAATGCCGTTCTCGCGGCCCGGTTCGCCATGGCCGGTATCGGCGCCAATGATGACCCTCTTGCCGGCGACTGGGGTTTTGCGGCGTTGACCGGCGCGGGCAAGATTGGTGCCGAAGTCATGATCGACGGGCTAGGGGAGGCGCTGGAAATCGAGACGAGCGGATTGCTCGCAAAGCGTTTTCCCTGCTGCGGCGCGGTCCATCGCAGCGTCGATGCATTGGAAGTCCTGCAGAGAGAGCCGGGCTTTTCGCCGGAGGCGATCGACCGGATCGAGACGTCTCTGCCCGAGATGGCAAGGCGGAACCTTCGCTTCGACTGTCCCGCCGATGAAATGGAAGCGCGGTTCAGCGGCACCTATTGCATGGCGCGAATGCTGGTCGATGGAGGGCTCAAGCTCAAGCACTTCACTCCGGAAGCTGTGCGGGATGAACGGATTGCCGCGTGGCTGCCTCGCATCCGCCTGATCGCCTACGACAATGCTCTGATGGTCGATGGCGCGAATTTCGAGGCGACCACACGAGTCTATCTGAAGGACGGTGGGGTCATGGAAGCGATGGTCAGCCATCCGAAAGGTTCGCCGGAGAACCCACTCAACGATGACGATCTGCTGGCAAAATTTCAGACGTGCTGCGCCTGGAGCGGTCACGCCGCAGCGGCCGAACCGCTTTTCGAACTCGCGAGATCATTGGGAGCGGCAATCGACGTCGGTGAAGTCATGGCGGAGGTCGAAAGGACCCTGCGCATCCAATAACCGGCCCATCCGGGCCAATCGGTAAAAAGGGAACGTCTTCGAAGAAATACAAGAACGAAGACAGAAAATGGAGTGAAATCATGAATTTCGTGAAAACCAGGCTGGCCGCTTCGGCAGCCTTCCTTCTGATGGGTACATTGTCTCTTTCTGCCGCGGATTTGAAGATCGGTGTCAAATCGGAACCGTCTTCGCTCGATCCGCAGTTCCACGTTCTGGTGCCGAACATGCAGGTGACTTTCGCCATGTTCGATCCGCTTGTGATGATGGACCCGAAGCTGGTGCCCAAGCCGGCGCTGGCCGAGAACTGGAAGCCGACCAGCGACACGGTCTGGGAATTCGCCTTGCGGAAGGATGCAAAGTTCTCCGACGGCTCGCCGCTGACTGCCGATGACGTGGTTTTCACGTTCGACCGCATTCCGAAGGTTCCGAACAGCCCGACGGCTTTCACGCTGTTCACCCGCCAGATCGCCAAGGTGGAGGCAGCGGATGCGCATACGGTGCGCATCACCACGAAGCAGCCTTATCCGCTGTTGGTGACCGATATTGCCAACCTGCCGATCCTGTCGAAGGCGGCAGCATCCGGCCCGGCTGCCGAAGGCAAGACGACTGTCGAGTTCAACCGCGGCGAAGGACTTGTCGGCACCGGCCCGTTCAAATTCGTTTCCTGGCAAAAGGGCGCAGATCTGGTCCTGGAGCGCAATCCGAACTATTGGGGCAAGCCGGCGGCATGGGACAAGGTGATCTATCGCCCGATGACCAATCCGGCGGCCCGCGCTGCGGCCCTCCTGTCCGGTGACATCGACATGATGGAAGACCCGCCGACAACGGACCTGGAGCAGTTCAAGACGAACCCCAAGCTGTCGGTCGCGGAAGCCCCCGGCACACGTATCGTCTACATCGCTCTGGACCAGAAGGGCGAACCAAGCCCGGGCATTCCCGGACAGGGCAACAAGAACCCACTGATGGACAAGCGGGTCCGCGAAGCGCTTTCGCTGTCTATCGATCGCAAGGCGATCGCCGAACGGGTGATGGGCGGCGTCGCCGTCGCCACGGGAGACCTGCTGCCCGAGCCGATGTTCGGCGCGGTCAAGGCACGGCAGGCCGCACCGGCGGTCGATACCGCCAAGGCCAAGGCCCTGCTTGCGGAAGCCGGTTATCCCAACGGCTTCCAGATCACGCTTGGCACTCCGAACGGCCGCTACGTCAACGACGCCCGCGTCGCCCAGACGATTGCCGCCATGTGGACGCGTGCCGGCGTCAAGGCCGAGGTCGCCGCCGCTGCTCCGCCGGTATTCTTCAAGAGCCGCGACAATTTCGAATACAGCGCCTATCTCGCCGCCTGGGGAAATTCCACGGGAGAGATGTCCACGACGCTGCGGTCGCTGGTCGGAACCCGCGAGCCGTCCAAGGGGTCGGGCACGTCGAACGGCGGGCGCTATTCCAATCCGGAACTGGACGCCCTCCTCGACAAGGCATCCGCCACGATGGACGACAAAGCCCGCAAGGAGCTGCTGCAGAAGGCCGACGAGATGGTCCTGTCCGACTACGGCATCATTCCGGTACATTTCGAAGTGCCGGTCTGGGCGCTGCGCAAGGGCCTGACCTACGCTGCCCGCGCCGATCAGTATACCCTGCCTCAGGACGTCGCATCCGCGAAGTAAATCAAGTTTCCGGCCTGCTTGGCGATGCGCAGCAGGCCGGGACACGCGAAAGAAGGACAGGCGAGTGCCCGTTTTTATCATCAACCGACTGTTTCAGGCATTCGGCGTGATCCTTGTCATGTCGGTCCTGGTCTTCGTCGGCCTTTACCTGATCGGTGATCCGACTTCGATGCTGGTCAGCCCGGAGGCGACGGAGATCGAGCGACAGGCGCTGCGCAAGGCGCTCGGTCTCGATCAATCGATATGGGTTCAATACCTGACGTTTCTTGGAAATGCCGCGCAGGGTGATTTCGGTCGCAGCTTTCTCACCGGCCAGCCGGCGCTGCAGCTGATCATCGAGCGCATGCCCGCGACCGTCGAACTCGTGATCGTCGCCATGACGTTTTCCGTCCTTGTCGGCGTCCCGCTGGGCATTCTGGCCGGGTTGCGGCCGAAGGCGCCGTCCAGCAAGGCGATCATGACAGGCTCGATTCTCGGCTTCAGCCTGCCGAATTTCTGGATCGGCCTGATGCTGATCATGCTGTTTGCGGTCTATCTCGGCGTCCTGCCGGCCTCGGCACGCGGAGAAACCGTAAGTGTCGGCCCTGTCGCGCTCAGCATATTGACGATCGATGGCTGGCAGCATCTGGCGCTGCCGGCGCTCACGCTCGGCCTTGCCAAGGCCGCGCTGATGATCCGCGTCACTCGAGCGGCCACCCGCGAAGTCCTGCCGATGGATTACATCAAATTCGCCCGCGCCAAGGGACTGCGCCCCTCTCGCATTCTCAACGTCCACCTGCTGAAGAACATCCTGATCCCGATCATCACTGTCGCCGGTTTGGAGTTCGGCCAGGCCATCGCGTTTGCGGTCGTCACCGAGAGCGTCTTTTCCTGGCCCGGGATGGGCAAGCTGCTGATCGATTCCATCATCACCCTCGATCGTCCCGTGGTCGTCGCCTACCTCATCATGATGGTGTTTTTCCTGGTGATCCTGAACCTCGTCGTCGACATTCTCTACATGGCGATTGATCCGAGTGCCCGCGAAAAGGTGCGCGACTGATGAGCACGCCAACCACCGTTTCACCCACGACAACCGTCGAGGAAACGCCCTTCCGCCGCTTTGTGGTCCAGTTCACGGAAAACAGGCTGGCTATGGCGGGACTGATCCTGATGATCCTGCTTGCGATTCCCGCCTTTGGGGCACCGTGGATCGCGCCCCAGAACCCCTATGATATCGGCGCGCTCGATATTCTGGATTCGCAGATGCCGCCGGGCAGCGTCGCCGAGGTCAGTGGTATCACCCACTGGCTCGGCACGGATAGCCAGGCCCGCGACGTCCTCTCTGCCGTTCTCTACGGCATGCGGACGAGCCTGCTGGTCGCCTTCCTGTCCGTCACGGTCTCACTTCTGATCGGCACGACGGTCGGCCTTTGCGCGGCCTATTTCGGCGGCTGGCTGGACGCCCTATTGATGCGCATCGTCGACATCCAGCTTTCCTTCCCGGCGATCCTCGTGGCGTTGGTCATGCTTTCGGTCCTCGGCCAGGGACTGGACAAGGTGATCATTGCGCTGATCATCGTGCAGTGGGCCTATTTTGCCCGGACCGTCCGAGGCACCGCCCTTGTGGAGCGCAATCGCGAGTACATTCTGGCGGCCCGCTGTCTTTCGCTCGGCTGGCGGCGCATCATCGCGCGCCACCTCCTGCCAAACTGTCTTCCGCCGCTGATCGTCATCGCCACGATCGATCTTGCGAACGCCATCGCACTGGAGGCGACCCTTTCCTTCCTCGGCGTCGGCGTTCCGGTCACCCAGCCGTCGCTTGGCATGCTGATCGCCAACGGTTTCGAATTCATGCTGTCCGGTCAGTACTGGATTTCGTTCTTCCCGGGTATCGCGCTCGCCCTCGCCATCGTCGGCATCAATCTCGTGGGCGATCACCTTCGCGACATTCTCAACCCGAGGAATGCCCTGTGATGGACGTTAGCAGCATGCAAGCAACCGCGACGGCCAAAAGGGAGCCGCTGCTCTCGATCAAGGGGCTGAAAACCCATTTCGCCACGAGGGCAGGCGTCGTGAAAGCGGTCGATGGGGTCGATATCGAACTCGGTCGTGGCGAGATTCTGGGTCTTGTCGGTGAGTCAGGTTCCGGCAAGTCGATCACCGGCTTCTCCATTCTGGGTCTGATCGATCCGCCCGGCCGTATCGTGGACGGCAGCATCGACTATGACGGTTTCGATCTCGTTTCGATGGGCGAGGAGGCCCGCCGGCAATTGCGTGGCAACGACATCGCGATGATCTTCCAGGATCCGTCGATGACCCTCAATCCGGTTCTACGCATCGACACGCAGCTGATCGAAACGGTCCAGGCGCATGCGGAGGTCAGCACGGCCGAAGCCCGGCAGCGGGCCAGGGATGCGCTCGTGCAGGTCGGCATTCCATCTCCCGATGAACGCCTGAAAGCCTACCCTTACGAACTTTCCGGCGGCATGAGGCAGCGCATCGCCATCGCCATCGCTCTCATCAACAAGCCTAAGCTCATCATCGCGGACGAGCCGACGACTGCACTCGACGTGTCGATCCAGGGCCAGATCATCTATGAGGTGAAACAGCTTTGCCGCAAGACCGGCACCGCTCTCATCTGGATCACCCACGACCTCGCTGTCGTTGCTGGTCTCGCCGACCGTATCTCGGTCATGTATGCCGGCCGGATCGTCGAGACGGGCATCACTGCGGACGTGATCGAGAGGCCTCTGCACCCCTACACGCAAGGGCTGATCGACTCCGTTCCTTCGCATGCCACGCGTGGCCGCAGACTTCACCAGATCAAGGGCATGACGCCGTCGCTGCTCAACCTGCCGCAGGGTTGCGCCTTTCGCGAACGGTGCGAAAGGGCGACGCCCGAATGTCTGGTCGCACCCGAACCTACCCTGTTGCCGGGCGGGAAATCGGTGCGCTGCTGGAATCCAGCCCTATGAGACAGGACATGACGACAGAAAAAAGCCAGCAGGAACCGATGCTGGAACTACGTTCCCTCGCCAAGACGTTCACCAAGCCGGTCGGTGTGGCCGGGCACATCGCCAACCTCTTTGGCGCTAGGGTCAAGAGGATCGACGTGCGCGCCGTCGCAGGCATCGATCTTTCCGTCAGAAGGGGGGAGGTCGTCGGGATCGTCGGCGAGTCCGGCTGCGGCAAGTCCACCGTCGCACGGATGATCGCCGGCATCAGCAGCATCAGCGCCGGGACCATCAGCTACAAAGGGGTCTCGTCCGCGACGATGACGCCCGAACAGCGCCGGGATTTTGCGCTGAGCGTCCAGATGATTTTTCAGGACCCGTTCGCCTCGCTCAATCCGCGCATGCGCGTGGTCGATATCATCGGTGAAGCGCCGGTCGCCCACGGTTTGATCCGTAAGGCCGAGCAGCGGGCTTACGTCGTTGATCTCATGGAAAAGGTTGGGCTTTCCGGCGCCTATGCCAACCGCTATCCGCACCAGTTTTCCGGTGGTCAGCGGCAGCGCATCGGCATTGCCCGTGCTCTTGCGGTCAAGCCATCGTTGATCATCTGCGATGAGGCGGTCGCCGCGCTCGATGTCTCGATCCAGGCGCAGGTGCTGAACCTCTTCATGGATCTGCGTGACGAGCTGGACCTGACCTATCTGTTCATTTCGCACAATCTGGGTGTCGTCGAACATATCTCCGACCGGGTGGTCATCATGTATCTCGGCCGCGTGGTGGAAATCGCGCCGACCGAAGAGCTGTTTTCCACTCCCAATCATCCCTATACGCGGCTCTTGCTGGAGCAGTTGCCGGTGCTCGAAGCCGGCGAACGTGACTACAAGCCGATCCAGGGCGAGCTCCCGTCGCCGCTCGATCCTCCGTCGGGTTGTCCGTTCCATCCGCGCTGCCCAAGCGCAATGGATCGCTGCAAGCGAGACATTCCCGAACTCAAAGTGATTGGCCCTGGGCGCCTTTCAGCCTGTCATCTCAACGAAGCGGCCTGATCATGCAAACTTTCAAAACCACCCCGCTCGCCGGAGATACTGCGATCCCGGCGCTCCTCGCCAGCGCGTCTTTCAGGGCTGCGACGAGCACTCTCGCACAAACCCATGACCGTTTCATCAGCGAGCTTGTGACGCTCACCGAAATTCCGGCGCCTCCCTTCAAGGAAGAGGTCCGAGGACAGGCATACCGGGACATGCTCGAAGCTGCCGGTCTGGAGGACGTCGCGATCGATTCCATCGGCAACGTTACGGGAGTTCGCCGAGGCAAGGCTTCGGGCGGACGCATGATCGCCGTTTCCGCTCATCTCGATACAGTGTTTCCCGAGGGGACCGATGTTACAGTCCGGCACGAGGGCTTTCGTCTTTCCGCGCCGGGCGTGGGCGACAATACCCGTGGCCTTGCAACAATCCTGGCCTATCTCCGTGCTCTCGATGGCGCCGGAATAGAGAGTCGGGACGACATTCTCGTTCTGGCGACCGTTGGCGAGGAAGGCGAGGGCGATCTGCGCGGCATGCGGCACTTCTTCGCCAACAGCGCCTATCGCGACCGCATTGCCGCTCTCATATGCCTCGATGGCCCGACGCCGGCCGATACCATCGTTTCCGCAGGAACGGGGTCGAAACGTTACCAGGTGACGTTCCGAGGACCGGGTGGCCACAGCTTTGCCGACCATGGAATCGTCAATCCGATGATTGCCGCAGCACGTGCCGTTGTCGAACTCGGGCGTCTTTCCCTGCCGGACGACCCGAAGACCACATGCAGTTCCACGGTCATCAAAGGCGGCAGTTCCGTCAATGCCATTCCTGCGGAGGTTTCGCTGATGGTGGACCTGCGTTCCAATTCCGCATCCGAGCTGGCGGGTCTCGATACCCGCTTTCACGAGATCGTGCTGCAATCCTGCCATGTCGAGAACGACAGCCGTTCGATCGAGAAGGGCTCAATTGCCGTCGAGATTGTGCTGATCGGTGACCGGCCTGCCGGGGTCACCGCCGACGGTGAACTGACGCGGTCCGCGGCCGCTGCCATCGCCGCGCTTGGTCGGACCCCGGTGTTCAGTTCGTTTTCGACGGACGCCAATGTCGCCATGAGCCTCGGTGTTCCGACCGTTACCCTGTCGTGGGGAGGCAAGGGTGGCGACGCCCATACGCTGAACGAGTGGACGGACGTGGATCCGGCGACGACCCTTCCGGAAATGTCCGTTGGACTGGCCGTGCTACTCGCCTGCGCAGGCGCCGATATTCTCAAATGATCGAGGAATGACCGATATGCAGGACGACAAGGCTGAAGCGACACGGCGCAACGACGTTCTCGATGCCGACCATATCGCACGCTGCGCCGACGCCAAGGCTCAGGCCTTCATCGATCTCAGCGATCGCGTCTGGGGCATGCCGGAGCTGCGTTTCGAGGAATTCCGATCGGTCGAGGAGCATATTGCCGCCATGGAAGCCGAAGGCTTCCGTGTCACCCGCGACATTGCGGGAATGAAGACCGCTTTCATGGCGGAGGCAGGCGAGGGTGACGTCACGATCGGGTTCCTGGGAGAGTTCGACGCTCTGGCCGGTCTTTCGCAGGAAGCCGGCATCACGGAACAGCGGGCTGCCGAGCCGGGCGCCAATGGCCATGGATGCCATCACAATCTCCTGGGCGCGGCTTCGCTTCTTGCGGCCGTCGCCCTGCGCGACGCCTTGGCCGAAAGCGGTGTGAAGGCACGGGTCCGATATTATGGATGCCCCGCCGAAGAAGGGGGATCGGGCAAGACATACATGGTGCGTGCAGGCGCATTTGATGATCTTGATGCCGCCTTCTGCTGGCACCCCTGTGTCTACAACGCCGTCATGTCCTCCTCGACGCTTGCCAATATCCAGGCCTATTTCCGCTTCAGCGGGCGTGCGGCGCATGCCGCGATGAGCCCGCAGGTCGGTCGCAGCGCTCTCGATGCCGTCGAGCTGATGAATGTCGGCATCAACTATATGCGCGAGCACATGCCCTCGGACGCCCGTGTGCATTATGCGATTACCCAGACCGGCGGCATTTCTCCCAATGTCGTGCAGGCTTCCGCGGAGGGCCTCTACCTGGTCCGTGCGCCGAGGCTCAGCGATGTCCGCAGCCTTTTCGAGCGGGTGCGCAAGATCGCCGAGGGCGCAGCACTCATGACCGAGACGAAGGTCGAGATGGTTTTCGACCGCGCCACTTCGAATATCCTCCCGAACCGGGCCCTGGAGGAGGTGATGCATCAGCAGTTCGAGAGACTGGGTGCCCCCGGCTTCGATGCGGCGGACTTCGACTTCGCCGACAGGCTGCGCGCCGCCGCATTGACGGATGACGACGTCTGCGCCAGCGCCGAAGCCTTTGGCGGGCCGGCCGATTATCCGAAATCCCTGCATGACGGGATACTGCCGCTGCCGGAACAGCCCGGCCTGCTCTTCGGTTCGACGGATGTGGGTGATGTCAGCTGGGTCGTACCCACTGCGCAGTGCCTGACGGCGACCGCGGCGATCGGCACGCCGTTCCATGCCTGGCAGACCGTGACGCAAGGCAAGCTGCCGGCCGCCCACAAGGCCATGGTCACGGCCGCCAAGGTGATGGCAGCAACCGGTGCCAAGGCGATCGCCGATCCGGAATTGCTGTCGCGCGCCAAGAAAGAACTGCATGGACGGCGTGGTGGGCTACCGTATCAGACCCCACTCCCGGAAGGCAGTGAGCCGCCAACCGGAGCCGGGCGATAGGGCTGCCTATCTGCCAATGATCCTGCCGCGCAGCCAGGCGGATGAGAGGTCGATGCAGTAGACGACGAAGACGATCAGGAAGATGATCGACCAGGCTTCCGGCCACCGGTAGGCGGCGATGCGGTCGGCGAGGAAGAAGCCGATGCCGCCGGCCCCGACGATGCCGAGGATCGTGCCCGAACGGGTATTCGATTCGAAATTGTAGAGCATGATCGACAGGATCACCGGCATGGCCTGCGGCATGATCGCAAAGCGGATCGTCTGGGTGCGGCTGCCGCCCGAGGCGAGAACACCGTCGACCGGCTTGCGCGAGGTGTTTTCGATCGCTTCCGCGAACAGTTTGGCGAACGTGCCGATTTCAGACACGGCAATCGCGAAGACGCCGGGAAGGGGGCCGAGGCCGAAGGCGCGGATGAAGATCAGCGCCAGGACGATCTGCTCGATGGCGCGCAGCGCATCGAAACCGCGGCGTGCGGAGAGCCGGAGCCAGCCGAGCGGCATGATGTTCTTGGCGCCGAGAAAGGCAAGCGGGAAGGCGACGATCGCGCCAAGCAGCGTGCCGAGGAAGGACATGGCGACCGTCTCGCCGAGCGCCTTCAGTATCTCTTTCCATTCCTGCCACGTCGTCCAGACATAGGGCGGGAACATGAAGGACACGATGGTGCCGAGCCGTGTCAGACCCTGGGCCAAACGGACCGGAGAGAAGCCGAACAGATAGAAGCCGAACACGGCCGGCGCGATGATCGCGATGAAGGCGGCATAGCGGATCAGCCGCGTGGTTATCGGGGTCGAGAAGGCGCCCGGGACGCGCTGCCGCAGGTCTGCAAAAGGGGAGGCATCCATCATTCAGGCCCTCAGGTTTTCAAAACCGATGATGCGGTGGCGCAGCTTTTCGCTCAGGAAATCGATGACGACCACGGTCACCAGGATGATGACGAAGAGCGCCGACAGGTCCCGGTATTCCTGCAGCGACATGGCGGTGCGGATCTCCTGGCCGAGACCGCCGGCGCCGACATAACCGATGATCGAGGACGAGCGGACGTTGATCTCGAACCGCAGCAGCGTGTAGCTGATGACGTTCGGAATGACCTGTGGGACGACGCCGTAACGCATCTGCTGGAACCAGCTGCCGCCGGAGGCCTTGACGCCTTCGAGCGGCCGCATGTCGATGTTCTCGTTGACTTCGGAATAGAGTTTTCCGAGCGAGCCGGTGGCGTGGATGGCGATCGCCAGCACGCCGGCAAGCGGTCCGACGCCGAAGCAGAACACGAAGATCAAGGCCCAGACGAGATCCGGCACGGTGCGGATGATTTCGAGATAACGGCGGCTGGCGACCAGCAGCCAGCCATTCGGACTGAGATTGCGGGCGGCGGGAAAGCTCAAGGCGAAGGCGCCAAGCACGCCCAGGAATGTGGCGAGATAGGCGATCAGGATCGTCTCGCCGAGCAGTTCGAGCCAGACCGGCCAGCGCCAGAACCATTCTGCGAGGTCAGGCCCCAGCGTTTCCAGTCTCAGGACCGGAAGGGTCTTGTAGAGATAGTCGCCGAGCCGCGGCAGCGATGCCCAGAGCTTCCAGGTGGTGATGCGTTCGCCCGATGGAAGGTTTACCTCGGTCGTGTCGAAAAAGCCGTCGGCCCAGGCCGATATGAAGACGGCAGTGGCGAAGAGCGTGACGGAGATGAGCTGCAGGCGCCGTGCATCGCTCCGTTGCCGGCGATAATCGGCTTCGAACTGGCGGACGGCGAGGGAAGGTGAGGCAGTGATCATGTCAAATCCGGAAAGTGGGAGCGCTGCGAACGGCAGCGCTTCCCTTGGTTGACGACCGGTGTGGGTCAGCCCTGACGGCGCTGTTTGCTCAGCCATTCGCGCATGTCGATGATCCACTGGTAACGCTGGTGATCGACATCGACGTAACCCTTGGCGGTCGAGTTGGCGCCGCCGCTCATTTCCTTGAAGGCCTCAGGAGCCTTTTCCGGCATCGCCTTGATGACCGTCTTGACGTCACGGATGAGGTCGGCCGGCAGGTTCTTGCGGATGGTGAGCGGACCATTGGTGATTTCCGGGGACTGCCAAATGCGGCAGATCTGGCCCTTCGGGATCATGCCCTTGGTTTCCATCCGCTGCGGAATGCCGCTCGTCTCGTTGTTGATGTAGGTCGCGGCAGCATCGAACTGCTTGTTGAGCACGGCCATGACGCCGGTTTCATGCGAGCCCGAGAACGGGACGGCGGAGAAGAAGGTCTTCGGATCGTAGCCCTGCCTGACCAGATTGAAATAGGGCACGGCATAACCGGAGGTGGAATCCGGATCAGCGAAGGCCAGAACCTTGCCCTTCAGGTCGTTGACCGACTTGTAGCCGGAGTCGCAACGAACCGTGACGACCGAATAATAGCCCGTGGAACCGTCCTGCTCCTGGCTGGCGAGCAACGGCTCGACCCCGCCGTTCGTCTCCGTATAGGCAGCCGCGTAGGCGGACGAACCGAGGAAGGCGAATTCGATCTGGTCGGAGGCGAGTGCCTGGATGACGCCGTCATAATTGCCGGCGGTGAAGATTTCGATCTTGGCGCCCAGTTCCTTTTCGAGATAGGCCGTGAAACCGGCACGACGTGCGATACGGTCTTTCTCGTTCTCGGCGGAGGTGACGCCGACGCGGATGGTTTTGTACTTGTCTTTCCAGCCATCGGCATGAGCCTGGCTCGAAAGGGTAAGCGAGGCCGCCACGGCCGCAAGCATGAGGACGTTCTTCATTTCAGCTCTCCTGTTTTGACGAAAAACGCCGGCGCCGTGATCTGCCGCCGACGGGAACTCAAACCGCTTCGTAGACTCTCGAATTCGCTGACCTGCCCGACACAAACGATGTCGAGGTCACGGCTTCGTCGATGTCCTCGTCGAGTCCTTCGGTTCCGTAGATTTCGTGGATGCGCTCCGGCGTCAGCTGATGGGGCGTTCCATCGAAGCGGACCTGCCCGTCACGCATGGCGATGATGCGCTCGCAATAGGCGCGCGCCGTATCGAGCGTGTGCAGGTTGACGAGAATGGTGATGCCATCCTCGCGGTTGATCTTGCGAAGGGCATCCATCACGCGGGTGGCATTGGCCGGATCGAGCGAGGCGATCGGTTCGTCGGCCAGCATGATCTTCGGCTTCTGGACGAGCGCCTTGGCGATCGCCACGCGCTGCTGCTGACCGCCGGAAAGCGTGCCTGCGCGCTGCAGCGCCTGCGGCACCAGGTCGAGCCGCTCGAGCGCCCGGATCGCCATCGCCTTTTCTTCGTCGGTGAAATGGCGGGCCATGGAGGATAGAAAGCCATGATGAGCGATGCGGCCGATCAGGACATTGGTCAGCACGTCCATGCGTTCGACCAAGTTGAACTGCTGGAACACCATGGCGCAGGACGCACGCCACAAACGCAGTTCGCGAGCCTTGAGCTTGGTGACGTCCCGACCTTCGAACATGATCGTGCCGGAGGTCGGATCGGTCAGGCGATTGACGAGGCGCAGAAGCGTCGATTTGCCGGCACCGCTGCGGCCGATGATGCCGACCATCTGCCCGGCTTCGATCGACAACGTCACGTCATCGACGGCGCGTGTCTGGCCAAACGTCTTCTTTAGAGAAAAAAGCTCAAGCACGGGAAAATCTCCGACTTCCGAGCAACGTTTAGCGCGCTGCCAGGTTATACTTAAACGTCAGTCTTGTGTATTATGAATAGCAGTTCACCATGACAGTTTTATTATAAAATTCGCCAATGAATGCAGGAGTTTAGGATGGTCTCGTCAAGTTATACATTCGGATATTTCGAATGACCTCGGAAACCTTCTGAAATCATTCGCAAAAAAGACCGGCCTGAAGCCGGTCTTGATCTTTTTGTCTCAAGCGGCGCGCCTGATATGTGCAAGTGCGCCGTCGGAATAGACCTGGCGTCCGCGGCTGAAGGTGGCCCTCACGCGCGGCATGCGGCCCTGTTCGGCGATCACCAGATCGGCCCGCAGGCCGGGCTCGATGGCGCCCCGGTCAGTCAGGCCGAGAGCTGCGGCAGGATTGGAACTGACGAGTGCTGCGGCGGCCGGCAATCCGCCCTGTCCGACCTCGGCCAGCGCCAGGATGGCGGGGAGCATCGCTGACGGGTGATAGTCGCTCGCGAGCATGTCGAGGACGCCGCTTTCATAGGCTTCTCGGGCGGAAAGATTGCCGGAATAGGACAGGCCGCGCAGCGCATTCGGGGCGCCCATGGCAGTGGAGATGCCGAGCCGCCGGGCTTCCACGGCCGCTGCCATGGTGACCGGAAATTCGCTGATGCGGGTCTGCAATCCATGCACCACGGCGAGCTTTTCGACCGTGTCGTCGTCGTGGGAGGCGAGCGTCACGCCATGCGCCTGGGCGGCGGCGGCAACGGCTGCGATATTGTCCATCGCATCGGTGTTCTCCGCGCGCTTTTCGATGCGCTGGCGAACGGCTTCGGCGGCCTGTTCCGGCGTCAGCTTGTGGTTGCGGGCAACCGTTTCGATGTGGCGCTCGACATCGCGGTACTGACCCTGGCCCGGCGTGTGATCCATCAGCGAAATGAGATCGAGAGACCCTATGCGCAGCAAATCCTCGATGACGGTCCGGGCCTTGGTGAAGGTGATCTCGAACCGTGCATGGACCCGGTGGTCGACCAGCAGGTCGTTTTCCCGAAGCGCGGTGATCGTGTCGATGATCGCGCGGGAATGTTCCTCGGAGCGAATATGTCCATAGCTGCTGTTGGCGTGGAAGGAGAGGGCGGCATAGGCGGTGGTGATGCCGCTGCTCGCAAGCTTCTTGTCCAGTTCGAGAATGCCAAGTTCCAGCGGGAAACGAACATTCGGGCGCGGTTCGACCTCGCGCTCCACCATGTCGCCATGCATGTCGACGAAACCCGGCAGAAGCAGTCGGCCGTCGCCGGACATGTCGGGCGAGGCCACCGGCTCGTCGCGAACTTCGACGATCAGCCCGTCCTCGATCCGCACCGCCCCGCGCGGAACAACCCGGTCGCGCAGGACCACTTCGAAATCACTCAGCCACATTGTTCTCTCCATCGGCAATCGTTTTGACTTCAAGGCTAATTTCACGGTCGATCAGATCGGCGACGTCGTCCGGATGGTGGAAGACGCCGATCATCGCGACGCCGGCCGCCTTCAATTCGGCAAGCCGCGAGACCAGCGCGTGCCGGGCGTTCCTGTCGAGCGAGGCGGTGGGCTCATCGAGGAAGAGCAGGCGCTGCGGCAGGATCAGCGCACGGGCGAGATTGACCTTCTGCTGTTCGCCGCCGGAAAATGTGGAGGGATAGGCGGCCCAGAGCTCCGGCTTGACGCCGAAGGCGGCGAGCCAGCGGCGGGCTTCCTCAATTGCCTGCGCATAGGAGGTTCCGGCCAGCCGCAGGGGCTCGGCAACCAGTTCCTCGGCGGCGACGCGCGGGCGGGCCTGCAGGAACTGCGTCACGAAACCGATCTCGCGGCGGCGCAACAGGGCGATATCGACATCGGCCGCCAACGCGAGATCAATGATGCCTTCCCTGGTGTGGTAGAAGGCGTGGCCGGCACGCGGCAGATAGGATCGGTAGAGCGTGCGCAGCAGCGTCGATTTGCCGGCGCCGTTCTCACCCTTCAACAGGATGAATTCTCCCTCGCGCAGCTCGAAGCCGACGTTTTCGAAGGCGAACAGCGTGCGGTTGAGGTGATGCATCTCGAAATGCTTGGCCAGGCCCTCGACGGACAGGACGAGCGGGGAGGCGGACATCAAAGGCGTGTGCATGTTCATGATGCCGTCTCCTCAAAGTTTCGCGTGGACGAGCTGCTGCGTGTATTCATGCTGCGGATCCTGGAAGATCTGGTCGGCGAGACCCTGCTCGACCACATCGCCATTGCGCATCACCATGACACGGTCGGCCATCGTGCGGATGACACCGAGATCGTGGGAGACGATGACCATGGTGATTCGCCGTTCGCGCTGCAGCCGCTTCAGCGTATCGAGCACCAGCGCCTGGACGCTGACGTCGAGGCCGGTGGTCGGCTCGTCGAGGAGCAGCAATGCCGGTTCGAGCGCAATCGCCTTGGCGAGCTGGACGCGCTGCTGCATGCCGCCCGAAAGCTCGGAGGGCCTGGCATCCATGCGGGAGATCGGAAATTCCGAGGCGTCGAGCGATTCCTTCGCCCTTGCCCGCAGCACCGCGAAACTGCGCTCGCCGGCCATCAGCAGCCGTTCGGCGACATTGCCGCTGCTGGTATTGTTCATCCGGAGCCCGAGATGCGGGTTCTGGTAGACGATGCCGATATGGCGGGCGCGCAGCATGCGGCGCGAGAAGCGATCGAGCGTGAAGAGGTTGAGGTCTTCCTGGCCGGGAAGGGCGAGGTGGTATTCGCCCCGGTCCGGCATGTCCTCGAGATTCATCATCCTGAGCAGTGTCGACTTGCCGGAGCCGGATTCGCCGACGATGCCGAGCACTTCGCCGGGATAGACGGTGACGTCGACGCCGCGCAGCGCCCGCACGTCGCCAAAGCTCTTTTCGATGCCGGTCATGGTCAGGATCGGGTCTGCGAGCATCAGCCGCGGCGGCTGGCGTTCCAGCGCTGCGTTCATGGAAGAAGCGGGTGTCATCGTTCGAGCCTGCCTTCGCGGTAGTAGGTTTCGCCGAGGGTGACCGGTTCACCCTCCTGCCGGCGGATGTGCTTGACGCCGTATTGGCTGTCGGAGACCTCGAAACTCGAGGAGCCGTCGTCCTGCGGCAGTTCGTTCATGAAGAACCCGGTGACGCCCGAGCGGTAGCAGGTCTTGTCGGCATGATCCTCGATCCGGTAGGGCACGTCGTCGAAAACGAGCGGTTCGACCCGGGTATAGGGTGGCACCGCGTGGATGCGCTTTTCGCGGCCGGCCGAAAGAATGGTCAGGTTGGCGGCCATGTGCATTTTCGGCACGTCCCAGCGGGGGATCGGCGAGGGGGTCATGACGTGGCGGCCGTTGACCATGCTCGGATAGGACGATCCCTGCATGATGCGGCCGGAGCGGACGAGCTGTTCATAGAGCGTCAGCCAGAGCTGGCCGTAATCGGCATCGCCGTGCATGATGCGCGCTTCCGACATGTCCGGCTGGACGGGGCGCAGCGGTTCCGGATTGGGGACCTGCAGGACGAGGATCTGATCCTCGCGCAGCTTTTCTTCCGGAATGCGGTGGCGCGACTGGATGACGTCAGCTTCCATCGTGTCGAGTGTTTCCCTAGCCGAGCTGACACGGCGCAGGAATTTGCGGATGCTGCTGGCATTGACGGAATCGTCGGCGCCCTGGTCGATCACCTTGACGACCGAGCTGGGCTTCAGGAGCGTCAGCGTCACCTGCAGGCCGCCGGTTCCCCAGCCGCGGGCGATCGGCACTTCGCGGCTGGCATAGGGGACCTGATAGCCCGGAATGGCGATGGCCTTCAGGATGCGGCGGCGCATCTCGCGCTTGGCGGACTGGTCGAGGAAGCCGTAGCTGAAGGCTTCCCAGGGTTTGGTCAGTTGATCGAGTTTCACGATATTGCCTTTTCGAGTTCGGCCGGCTTTGCCGCGCCGGCTGCGGGAGCGCCGGCCTTGTTGGCAGCTTGGTCCGCCTTGACCTTGCGAAGCGCATCGAGGCTCGACTGGAAGGTCACGTAATGCGGCAGCTTGAAGTGGATGCAGAAGCCCGAGCTCTCGACCGGTTCGGTGTGATAGAGCACGAATTCCTCGTTGGAGGCCGGATGCGGCTTCTCCTGGCTGGAAGCGAGATCCAGGGAGGCGGCGGCGATCACCTTCACCTCGTTCCAGCCGAAGGTGGCGGAAAATCCGAGCTGCAGGTTCTTGGCCTTGGAGATGATCTCCGCCTGGCTGACGCGGACGCGGCCGGTGCTGAACAGCGTTCCGCGCGGGTGGCGGATCCGCACCTCGGCCTCGCCGAGCCTGAGTTCGTTGACGGTCGGATGGGTATTTCCATACCCGCGCATGGTCGCATAACCCAGCGCCAGGGTCCCGCCGGTATCGGCGCGAGCAAGGCTCTGAAGTTTGTGGGCGCGGCTTGCCGGGAAGAGCAGCGGCTCGCGGGTGACGTCCGGGATTTCGTCGAGCAGTACGTGTTCGGCGGGCGGATCGGCGATCAACCCCTGCGCCTTCTGCCAGTCGGCGAGCGAAGGCTGCGTCGCCGGGGCTGGAGTGTTCGCCAGTTCCACGGCTTCGGGAACGAAATCCTCGCCGCTCAGTACCCCAACGTTCAGAAGCCGGTGCGAGTAGTCGAGCGTTGGCCCGAGAATCTGGCCGCCGGGAATATCCTTGAAGGCGGCAGAGATGCGGCGGACGGTGAAAAGCTCGTCCTGCCGGACCGGTTCGGCGATCGTTATCCGCGGCTGGGTGGTGCGGTAGGCGCGTAGCAGCAGCACGGCTTCATAGAGATCGCCGCCGGATTGGGCCAGCGCCAGTGCGGCCAGTTCCGGGGCGTAGAGCGAGGCTTCGCCCATCACCCGGTCGAGCAGATAGGGCAGGCTCTCGGCGATCGCGTCGACGCGTGCCTTGTCGATCCGCCCGAGATCTTCCCGGTAGAGCCGTTCGGACTGTTCGATCGCGCGTTCGCCGCCGCGCGTTGCAACATAGGCCATCAGAGCACCTCGATTTCGGTTGAACGGGGAAAACCGACCAGTCGGTCGCCATCGGTAAGGTAGAGGTCCCAGCCGAGCGGATAACGGGCGGCTTTGCTGCGCAGGGCCCAGAACGAGGGATCGACGCCGCCGATCGCGATATCGAGCGAACCGTTGACGCCGGGGCCGGAGAGCCTGAGCCGAGTACCGGAGCCGGTGGCCCCGCCGATGACCGCCGGCGCAAAAATGGTCGCCGAGGCATCCGGATAGAGGAGGTTGCCGACAAGCAGGTCCGAAAGGTCAGAAAATTGCAGGCCGTTTTCGAGCGAGATGAAGACATATTCGGCTTCGGCGATCGGCACGGCCTGCGCTCCGGTCGCGGCGATTCCCTCCTTGAGCGCCTCATCGCAACAGAAGAAGGTGCATTCGCGGTCGAGCAGGCTTTCGGCGAGCGCGAGCATGCCGGGAAATGCCAGGGTCTGGACCAGGCCCGGACGGGCAAGGCCCCACATCAGGGCGTCGAACGTGGCATTGGCACGGATGTCCTCCGCTGTCGGAACAAGCAGGGTCTGCGTCATCAGAAGGTCTCCATGCGCACGCGGGTGGACTCGACCTTGCGCAGCCGGGTCTCGTCGGCCTGCGCCTGCAGCCGTTGCTCGTCGGCGAGGAAAGTCCGGATTTCAGCAAGGCCGATGCCGGCAGCCATGCAGGCGTCGATGACGGCCATGGCCATCGACTGTTCGAGGTCGCGGCCGATGACGGCGCCATACCCTTCGACGCCTCGTTCCGGCAGACGGATATGAGCCTCGGACATCAGCACTTCGCCGAGATGGAAAGCCGTGTTCTGAACAGTATCGACATAGGGCAGCATCGCCAGGCCGGTGCGGCTGACGGCAACTTCGATCGGTCCGAGTTCATCGATATGGGTTTCCGCGAATGCCTTGATCGCTTCGGGGCGCGAGCGCGCCAATATGTCGAGCGCTGCGGCGTGGCTGAAGCCGTCCGCCGAGGCGCTTGTCTCGGGTGTCTCAATCATCATGTTGTCCTTTCGCGGATCCCGTCGGCGGCTGGTCCGGGAGCTCATTCTCGATGGTGAATTGCACCCGTTCGCCGGCCCAAACCGTCTCGGAATAGGCGATCGGGCGGCCTTCCATGTCGACGTCGGTCTTCTGGACCACCAGAACGGGTTGTTGCGGAGACTGGGCGAGAAGCTGAGCTTCCTCACCGATGGGGCGGCGGGTGAGGATGGTCGTGGTCTGGCGCAGATAGTCGGGGATGCCGAAGGCGGCGTAGATCAGAGTGACCGACTCGCCCGCGCGGCGGCGCAGGTGCATGTTCGGGAAGCGCTCTGCGGGATGGTAGGAATGGCCGAGGCTGATCGGCACGTCATCGGCAAAACCGCGCCGGACGATCATGTAAACCTTGGCGCCGGCCTCCAGTTCGAGGGCTGCGGCGACGGCCGGCGGTGCGACGATTTCGGCTTCCGTGACCGGCTGTCCGGACGGAGTGCGGCCCTGATCGAGCAGGTTCTTCCGGAAACGGGTCCGGCGGGCGATGTTGTAGGTGATGACCGAATGTTCTTCGACGAAGGTGCCGCGGCCCTGTTCGACACGGATTTTCCCGGCCGCTGCCAGTTCCGAGATGGCGCGCCGGACGCTGTGGCGGCCGACGTTGAACTGGTCCATCAATTCGGTTTCGGTTGGCAGGCGGTCGCCGGGCGAGAGCGTTCCCGAGGCGATGCCGAGGCTGATCTCCCGTTCGACGAGTTGCCACTGGCCGGAGCGCGCCTTCATGAGGGCCGGATCTTGATCCTGTATCATTCGGATGAATCCCAAATTCATTCGGATGACTTTTTATAGCGGAGCGCGGTGACAGTTTTATGTAGCGGCCGCCGGTGGTGGCCCGATTTGCCGAATTGTTAGCGTGGGTCCGCAGAGCTTTGAACGGAGTCCGTGCTCGTCGCGGATTGTGATCCGTTTGGGATTGAATTACGGATCGGCCAGATGGTTCGGTTCGCTTAGAGGCCGGGTGCTGGCGAGCTTGTTGCGGATAAGCGGAGTACCGAAAAATCCTCGGCAAAGCGCTGGTATCTTCGGCTCCTTGGCGAGATCATATCGCCTTTCAGGCGGCGCACGCGATGTGTACCGTGTCCGCCCTTCTTCGCTCAGTCCTTGTCGTTCATCGCCGCACGAAGCGTGTCGTTGATGCGGTCCTGCCAGCCGGGACCATCCTCCTGAAAATGGGCGAGCACGTCGCTGTCGAGCTTCAGGGACACGAGCTCCTTGACACTCGGTGGTGCGCGCCGCTCGACGGCGGGGGCAGGGGCTGCCTTCTTGGCCGGCGCAAACAGAGCCTCTGCGGCCTCGAGCGGATTGACGGGCCGGCGCGGGGGACGTGTCATGATTATCTCCGTAGTCAAAGCGGGCGTGCTCATCGTCGCAGCTCAGGTCTGTAAACGTGGCTCCCTGTTCGAACTATCAGTAAGCCTGGTGAAATAGCAATCACGGAGCAGGGCGCTCAGAGGGAAGGGGCATCACCAATCGGGGCATGTGGGCCGCACTGGCATCCGCGAACCTCGGAAACGGGCTATGGGATTTCCGGTCTTGGTCGTATAACCGTGCTCGATCCCGAGAACGCTCTTCCGCGCACGCCAGTTGACACGCGCGATCTCCGCTGATCGTCCGCAGGATCAGTACTGTTCCACTGGCCTCGGTCAGAGTCCGAAGTCCTGAAACCCATCCGTCTCACCCAAGGAGAACGACCATGGACCGCACTGCAGTTGAAAGCCGCCGCAAGGCATCGTTGAACACCCCGTCAGATCTGCCCTCCAACGCCACCACCGATATTGCCGGTGCGCTTGCGGCGCTGCTTGCGGATACGTTTGCGCTTTACCTCAAAACCAAGAATTTTCACTGGCATATGAGCGGTCCGCATTTTCGCGATTACCACGTGATGCTCGACGAACAGGGCGAGCAGATTTTTGCCATGACCGACGCGATTGCCGAACGTGCGCGCAAGATCGGCGGCACGACCATCCGTTCGATCGGCCATATCGGCCGTCTGCAGCGCCTTCTCGACAACGACGCCGATTTCGTCACTCCGCGCGACATGCTCGCCGAGCTGAAGGACGACAATCAGCAGCTCGTCTCGTTCCTGCGCCAGGCCCACGAAGTCTGCGCCGAACATAACGACGTGGCCACCACGAGCCTGCTGGAAGTCTGGATCGACGAGACGGAACGCCGCGCCTGGTTCCTGTTCGAGACGACGCGCGACGCCGAATAGGTCGTTCGGCAATCGAGATCTATCAAGGAATATCAGCGGCAGCGGTATCGCTGCCGCTGATTGTCGCGATCACCATCTCATTCATCGTTCAAAACCGGTACGGGCATTTCATGTTTCAGGATTTCTCTTCCATCATCCAGCGTTTCGGTGTCGGCAGCCGAGGAAGTTCGGCTGTCGTGCATCAAGGCACCGGTTATTTCGCCGTGACGCCTCAATCGCCCTATGACGGTGATCTGAGCGTCGCCGAACAGACCCGGCAACTGCTCGCCAAGGCCGAAATGCGGCTTGCCGAGATCGGCAGCGCCAAGCAGGGCCTGATCTTCTGCGCGATCATGTTGGCGGACATGGACGGCTATGCCGAAATGAACGAGGTCTGGGACGCCTGGGTTTCGGGCATGGCCCCGCCCGCCCGGGCCTGTTTCGAGGCGCGGCTTGCCAATCCCAACCTCAAGGTCGAGATGATCATGGTGTGCGCTGCGGCATCGGCCAGCGCGAAATAGCAGGCACATTTGCAAGACCCTTGCGCATCTTGCATGGGTGCCGTGAGGCTTTGTCGCTTTTCCAGGCAGGTGGGGAGGACTATATCCCTGTCATCGAACGACGCCGGAGCCAAGAACGGTTGCTGACGTCAGACAGTCTCAGGAAAGGGACCCGATCATGAACGTAGCACGCTCTTTCAACAACTGGCGCAAGTATCGTCAGACCGTCACCGAACTCGGCCGTATGACCAGCCGCGAACTGCAGGACCTCGGCATCGACCGCGCCGATATCCGCAACGTTGCCCGTGCAGCCATCGGTCGCTGACCGCGATATTTATGCATGGAATTGCAAGACGCCCGCCATTGCCGCGGGCGTTTTCGTGTCGGAAGGTTTTGGCAGACCGGCCGTCTTCAGTGCGGGCATGTGGTTCTGGTATGCAATTTTCGTATAGCTGCACTGCAACATAATGACTATCAAGCGGGCCGGATCGCTGTATAGTCATATTTATCGAAGCAATGCACCTCCTCCCGCAGAGCTTCGTGTTATCAGGCGGCCCACTCCTCCTCCCAGGGACGTCTGTAGGAATAGCGGCACTCCTCCTCCCAGCCGCTGTTCGGTTCTTTTCGGAAAGCCTGCCGCACCTCCTCCCGCGGCAGGCTTTTTCGTTTTGGGGCTGATGGTTTTCCAGAATTCACAATTGCGCGCGTTTGACCGGGCCTGCTTGCGCAGGTTCCGGTGCCATTGATTCTTGCCTGAAAATGCGAGGGCGGAGTGAGCCGGCTATCGCGGTGTTGCCGGCAAGGCGGCGTCGGCTGGAAAAAGCCTTCGATTCGCGCAGCGCGACTAAGGATTCGTGCCGAAAGATCGAATCCCGTGTGGCCACCCAGATACGCGGCCACCACCGAAAGCGCCACGAGAGATGAGGCGGTCCAGCGCATATCGGTCTTGTTGCCCGGCCCTGTTCCTCCTCGGGGCCGGTCTTCTCCTCATCCTGAAGGCCATGTCCGCTGCGGTAAGCCCAACAAGCAAGAACATCGTAGTGATCGGTTAAAATCAGGCGCTCCGCAGGGCCCTTATTTACCCTTTGTTAACCATGTCAGGGCTAAAAACGATCAACGATTTCTTAACGCAGATGACCAAAATGCTAACGGACGCTCGATCTATCCGCATCAAGGGCCGCTCATTTCTGGCGGTCGTCCTTGCCCCCGATCTTCCCTTCGACGACTGGCTTGTCAGGCTGGATGACCTGGCGGCGCGTTCCGCGGGTTTCTTCCTGGGCCGGCCGGTCGTGCTGGACGTAAGCGACCTGCCTATCGACCGCGCTCAGTTGAAGGAGCTCATCGCAGAGCTTGCCGGGCGCAATGTCAATATCATGGGGATTGAAGGCGGTCGGCCTTCGATCCTGGGGCCTGGCATGCCTCCGGCGCTCAAAGGCGGCCGGCCGGTATCCGACGAGGCCGTCGCCAAGGAGCCGATCATCGAGCTGCACAACAGCGAGCCGAAGCCGTCGGTGCCCGAGGCGCGTCCGACCTTGCAGTCCGTCGTCATTCGCGAGCCGGTGCGGTCGGGACAATCGGTGATCTTTCCCGAAGGAGACGTGACGATCATCGGATCGGTCGCCTCGGGAGCTGAAATCATCGCCGGCGGATCGATCCATATCTACGGGACCCTGCGCGGCAGGGCCATGGCGGGATCGCTCGGAAACGCTTCGGCGCGCATCTTCTGCCGCAAGCTCGAGGCGGAGCTGCTGGCAATCGACGGCATCTACAAGATGGCGGACGACATGGCCCCCGGCCTTCGCGGACATTCGGTCCAGCTTTGGCTCGAAGGGGATTCGATCATGGCAGAGAAACTTATTTGAGCCGAAACCGGCCAGCAAACAGGAGAGCAAGATGGGGAAAGTCATCGTAGTCACTTCAGGCAAGGGCGGGGTTGGCAAGACGACCTCGACTGCCGCACTTGGAGCGGCTTTGGCGCAGCGAAACGAGCGGGTGGTCGTCGTCGATTTCGACGTCGGGCTGCGCAATCTCGACCTGGTGATGGGCGCCGAGCGTCGGGTTGTCTACGATCTGATCAACGTCATTCAGGGCGAAGCCAAGCTCACGCAGGCGCTGATCCGCGACAAGCGGCTGGAGACGCTGTTCCTGCTGCCGGCATCGCAGACGCGCGACAAGGACAACCTGACGCCCGAGGGTGTCGAGCGGGTCATTACCGAGCTGAAGCGGGTCTTCGACTGGGTCATCTGCGACAGCCCGGCCGGAATCGAGAGCGGTGCCACGCTCGCCATGCGCCACGCCGACATGGCGGTGGTCGTCACCAACCCGGAAGTCTCGTCCGTCCGCGACTCGGACCGTATCATCGGCCTGCTGGATTCGAAGACGATGAAGGCCGAGCGGGGCGAGCGCATGGAAAAGCACCTGCTTCTGACGCGCTACGATTCCAACCGCGCTGAGCGGGGGGATATGCTCAAGGTCGAGGACGTGCTGGAAATCCTGTCCATCCCGCTGCTCGGCATCATCCCGGAGAGCATGGACGTGCTGCGTGCCTCCAATATCGGTTCGCCCGTCACCCTGGCGGACGCTCGCAGCGCTCCGGCCATGGCCTATTTCGAAGCCGCACGCCGGCTTGCAGGAGAAGTTCTGCCGATCACGATCCCCGGGGAGAAGCGAGGGATATTCGGCAAGATCTTCGCACGGAGGGCCGCATGACGATATTCAATCTCTTCCGCAAACAGCGCTCCGCACCGACGGCGCGTGAACGCCTGCAGGTGCTTCTAGCCCACGAGCGTTCGTCGAACGGCTCGGACCTCGTATCCTTGCTTCGCGAGGAGATCCTTGCGGTGATCGCCAAGCACGTGCAGGTCGACAGCGACAAGGTGCAGGTCAAGATGGATCGCGACGAGAACGTCACGATCCTCGAGATCGACGTCGAGATCCCATTGGGTGCCGTCAGCCAGGCCGCCTGAGCCAGTGGCATTCCGCCGGATCTGATTTTTGAAACGCGGGCGATCGAGGTCGTCCGCGTTTGCGTTTTTGTCTGATACTGGCGCGCCTGGCACGTCGCTTGCTTCGGGAAAGGGTTGTCCCTGCAGGAGAAAACGGCCGTGTACGCGAACATCAATCCCTCGATCGACGTCAGGTTGCTGCGCACCACCTATCTGGTGCTCAGGGAGCGCAATGTCTCCAAGGTCGCGGTGCTGCTCGGGCACAGCCAGCCCGCGGTCAGCGCCTGCCTCAAGAAGGCGCGCGAGATTTTTGCCGATCCGCTTCTCGTGCGCAGCGGCCAGAAACTGGTACTGACCGAGCGGGGCGAAGAGGTGATGGCGTCGATCGCCACCATGCTCGAAGGTCTTCTCGATACGCTCAACCGCAGCAGCCAGTTCGATCCAGGCATGGTGCATAGCCGGATGCGGATCGCCGCGGTCAACTGCTTCGGGACCTTCCTCATTCCGCCGATCGCGACGAGCATCCGACGGGAAGCGCCGGGCATATCGGTCGATTTCTTCGCGCCGTCCGAGCAGAGCGACCTGATCGAGGACCTCGGCTCGGGCCGTGTGGACATGGTCATCGGCAACTGGCCGGCGCCGCAGCAGAGCCTGAAGTCGACGACGCTTCTGCATTGCGACATTGCCTGCGTGGTGCAGAAGTCGAACCCGATTGCCAAGCGCGGACGCCTTTTCCTGGAGGACTATCTCGATGCCGACCATGTCTCGCCGACGCCCGGCTCGAATGCCGTCTACAGTCCCATCGACGGCCGGCTGGCGCAGCTCGGGATGCGCCGCCATATCGCCATGTCGGTCCCTGAATATGCGCTGATCCCGGCAATCCTCGCCGAAACGGACCTGATCTTCACCACCGCGCGGCCCTATGCCGAATATATCGTCGCCAACGCACCAACCGATCACCTGCAGCTCGTCGAGGCGCCGCGGGAGTTCGACCAGATGAACCTCTATCTTCTGTGGCACGAGCGGGCTCACAACAGCGGCGCCAACCGGTGGCTGCGCAATGTCATCCGCACCGTCGCCCGTCGTTTCGACCAGACGCTTCATCCGTTGCCATCGGGAATCCCGCTTCGGGCGGTCTCTTGAGGCGTACCAAGTATAAGCAAACGGATATACCCGCTATCGACGGCCATGGCATTCACCCACGCAATAAATTTGCCCATGCTGCAGGCAGGATTTTTGTCTGCCGAAGAATTGGGCAGAATGATGTAGTGCCGGGGAATTTCAGATGTTGATGCACACTCTTCTCGTGGATGGCGCCAATCGCGATCCCGACCACGCCTGCTTTCACTGGGTCGATCGCGACAAGAGCCTGACCTATGCGCAGGCCGTCAATGCGATGGAACGGGCGGCGGGCGCACTGCACAGTTTTGGCGTCAAGCCAGGCGACCGGGTGACGATATTTGCCCATAACGGCATGGACTATCTGACCATGATGCTCGGCTGCTGGCGGCTCGGGGCCATTTCAGCCCTCGTAAACGTCAAGTTCGCCGACGAACTTGCCTATTATTTCGGCGATCACCAGCCGACCGTGGTCGTTTATACACACGACAAACATGAGCAGGTCAGTGCGGCCGCAGCCGGCGTGCCGACGATCCGGGCATTGATCTGCATGGATGGGCCGCAGCCGGGCGCTCACTCGCTGCCCGAACTGATGGCCGCCGCCCTGTCAGCGCCGGCCGATCCGGGCAACGAGGATGCCATCGCGCATCTTTCCTACACGTCCGGAACGACCGGCAAGCCGAAGGGCGCCTGCCTCAAGCACGAACCGACGGTGCGGGCGACACGCTGCATCGCCGAGCGGCTGCAGATCACTGCGGACGACGTCTCCTTCGGCCCGAGCGCGCTGTCGAGTTCCTATCAGCTGGTCGGCAACCTTCTGCCGCAGCTTTCGCGTGGTGCGGCGATCAACGTCATGGGCCGCTGGACGCAGACGACCGGGTTCGATGCGCTGGAAGCCCGCGGCGCCACCATGCTGATCGCCAATCCGCCGATCCTGACCGAGGTGCTCAACGAGGCGGCGATCCGCGGCCATGCGCCTTCCAAGCTGCGCATGAGCATGTCCGGTGGCGGTCCGGTTCCGCCGGTGCTGAAAGCAGGCTGGCAGGAAAAGCTGAAGCTGCCGCTAGTAGAAAGCTACGGCCAATCCGAGCTCGGCGGTTTCGTGGCGCTCGGTTTCCCGAAGCTCGATGCCGCCGACATGGAGACCCGTCGTGCGGGCATGCCGCTACCGGACAAGGAGGTCCGCATTCTCAATTCCGACGGCACCGAACTTCCCTGCGGCTCGGTCGGCGAAATCGCGCTCCGCGGCGGCTTCATGTGGGGTTACTGGGGCAAGCCCGAAAAGTCCGCCGAGACGCTGCGCGACGGCTGGCTGTGGACCGGCGATATTGGCACGATGGACCGGTGCGGCTTTGTCACCATGATGGGACGTCGCTCCGAGCTTCTCGAAGTCGGTGGCAAGACCTGGTACCCGCGCGACGTGGAAGAGGCGCTTTCGACGGTTGATGGCATCGAGCAGGCGGCAGTCGTCGGCGTGCCCGATGCGGCGATGAAGACCCGGCCGGTTGCTTTCGTGCAGGCCGCCGCAGCCGTCGACGGCGAGGCCGCCAAGGCGCAGATCGCCGCGACCGTTCCCTATGACCTGTCGGTCATGACGGTCATTTCGCTGACCGAACTTCCCATGACCCCCACCGGCAAGATCGCCAAGGCGGAGCTCGCGGCACGCGCCGCGGCGGCCTGAGCGACAATCAAGGACATGACCATGAAACTGAAATCGCATTGGTGGTGGGATCATACGGCACGGGATTTCTCCGAATTCGAGATGGAGAAGTTCGTGGCGATCCTGCCGATCGCCGCCGTCGAGCAGCACGGGCCGCATCTGCCGGTGCGCGTCGATGCCGCGATCAATGCCGGCGTCGTTGCCCGCACCGTCGAACTGATGGAAAACGACCTGCCGGTGCTGGTACTGCCGATGATGCCGGTCGGCAAGTCGGTCGAGCATACCGCCTATCCGGGCACGCTGACCTTCAACTACGACACGCTCGCCAAGATGTGGTTCGAGCTCGGCGAGAGCGTCAACCGCGCCGGCTGCCGCAAGATCATCTTCGTCAATTCGCATGGCGGCCAGCCGCAGGTGATGGACATCGTTTGCCGCGAGCTGCGCATCAAGCTCGACATGTTCGCCGTCAGCGCCTGGGCGAGCGCCGGTGCCGATTTCTCGGATCTGTTCAGCGCCCACGAGATGAAGCACGGCATCCATGGCGGCGAGGCGGAAACGAGTGTGATGTTGCATCTGCATCGCGAACTGATCGATATGCAATATGCCGAGGATTTCGTGCCGGTCTCCGTCGAGCTCGAAGCGGCTGGCGGGTTGCTGATGCCGGAAGGCCGGATCGGTTACGGCTGGCAGACCCAGGACGTACAGCCCTCCGGCGCCTGCGGCAATGCGGCCGCCGGCGATGCCGAGCGCGGCCGGCTCTATGTCGAGCGCAGCGCCGCCAACCTCCTGAAGCTAATCAAGGAAGTCCTGGATTTCCCGCTCGACCGGATCACCTCGAAAACCATGTACAGGGGCTGATCAGTTGACGACACCCCGCGCACCATACGGCGTTGCCGGTCCCGAAAGGGGCGAGCTTCTGCTCGATGACGGTGTCGTGTTGGTGTCGGATATCTATCGTCCTCAGGGGGAGGGCAGGTTCCCGGTGCTGCTGATGCGCCAGCCCTATGGACGTGCCATCGCCTCGACATTGGTGCTCGCGCATCCCTCCTGGTACGCCGCGCATGGCTACATCGTGATCATCCAGGATGTGCGCGGCTGCGGCGATTCCGGCGGTATCTTCGAGGCCTTTGTCAGCGAGATGGCCGATGGTGCGCGCACGCTCGAATGGGCGGTCGCATTGCCGGGAAGCAACGGCAAACTCGGCCTCTACGGCTTCAGTTACCAGGCGGTGACACAATATTTTGCCGTAGCCGGCAAGGGGAGCGTGCGGCCGGATGCGATCGCGCCCTCCATGGGCTCCTGGATGCCGCGCGACGACTGGGCCTATGAGGGCAATGCCTTCCGGCTCGGGCTCAACGCCGGTTGGGCGGCGCAGATGGCGCGGCTGACGGCGGCGCGGCGCGAGGATGCCAGGACCTATGCGGAGATCGGCGCCGCCGGGGACGATGCGGCCCTTCGGGACCTGCTTGTCTCGCGGCCCGACATATCGCATCTCGCCAAGTGGGTGGTGGACGATAAGGAGTATTGGGACGCGGTATCGCCCGGCGTGCTGCTGGCCGATGATCCGCTGGACATCCCGGTTCTCCATACCGGCGGCTGGGCCGACTTCCTGCTTCAGGGCACATGGGCTGCCGATGCTGTATTCAGGGCAAAGCATCGAGACAGCACCCATCTGATCATCGGTCCCTGGGCGCATGCGCCCTGGAATCGCGCAGGTGGTGCCACGGACATGGGGCCGGATGCGGAATTCTCGATCGACCGCGCGCAGCTCGCCTTCTTCGATTTCTATCTCAAGGGTTTTGGCGAGCGGCCGCAACCCGTGAGGCTCTTCGACATGGGGCGGCAGCGCTGGCTTAGTTTGGACAACCGGCCAGAAGCGGAGGACGCCAGTTTCTTCCTCTCCTCGTCGGGTCTCGGCGCTGCCATGGTGAGCGACGGCAGCCTTCTGCTGGAGAACGGCGCGGAAGCCCGCGACACCTTCGTCCACGATCCCACCCGCCCGACGCCGCTCGTCGGCGGTCATCTAGGCACCCCGGCTGGTTTTGCCGACCGCAGCGGCCACGATAACCGCGCCGATGTCGCCGTCTATACCAGCGCACCCTTCGAAGCGGCGAAATCCTATATCGGCGAGGCTTTGGCCGAGATCGAGGTCGAGGCGCTGTCCGAAGGTTTCGATCTCTGCGCGACGCTATCGCTCGTTGGCCCATCGGGAGAGGCGAGGGTGCTCAGCACCGGTTATGCGCGCCTCGCAGGCGGTGGGCGAATTTCGGTGCGCGTCAGCCTGCGCCCGGTCTGCGTCACCGTTTCGGAAGGTTTTGCCTTGCGGCTTTCGCTGCAGGGCGCCGGTGCGCCCGTCTTCGAAGTTCATCCCGGCGACGGCCCGTTCGCTTCCGTGCCCGAGATGGCCCGCCGACCCATCACCATTTCCATCTGCCATGGCGGGACGACCCGTTCCCGCCTGATCATGCCCGAGGCTCCCGACAATGTCGCATAAGCACTACCTGACGCTCGACAACATCACCGCCACCTACGGCGATTCCGTCGCCGTCAGCGGCCTCACGATCGAGGTCGCCAAAGGGGAGCTTCTGTCGCTGCTCGGGCCGTCCGGCTGCGGCAAGACGACGACGCTGCGGATGATCGCCGGCTTCGTGCAGCCATCGGAAGGGCGCATCATCCTCAACGGCGAGGATATCAGCAGGCGCCCGGTGCATACCCGCAATATCGGCGTCGTCTTCCAGTCCTACGCGCTGTTTCCGCATCTGACCGCGCTCGACAATGTCGGCTTCGGGCTGCGCATGCGCCATGTAGGCAAGGCGGAATGCCGGGCGCGCGCCGCCGCCGCACTCGATACGGTCGGGCTCGGCGCCTATTACGATCGCTATCCGGGCCAGCTTTCCGGCGGCCAGCAGCAGCGCGTGGCGCTTGCCCGCGCGCTGGTGATCGAGCCGGACGTGCTGCTCCTCGACGAGCCGCTGTCCAATCTCGACGCCCATCTGCGCGCCGACATGCGCACCGAAATCCGCACGCTGCAACAGCGGCTTGGCATCACCACGGTGTTCGTCACCCATGACCAGCAGGAAGCGCTTGCCATGTCGGATCGCGTGGCGGTGATGAACAAGGGCCTGCTCGCCGAGATCGGCACGCCGGTTGCGCTCTGCGACCGGCCGCATTCGCCGTTCACCGCATCTTTCCTCGGCGCCCGCACGGTGATCGAGGGGAGGACAGAGAACGGCGTGTTCACCGCGGCGGGCCTCACCTGCGAAGGCGCACCGGCGAATGCAACTCGCCTCGTCCTGCGCGCCTCGCGCCTCAGGCTCTCAGACGGGCCGGGGCCGCTGCATGTCTCCGGCACACTCGTCAACGCAGCTTTCCTCGGCGACACCTATGAAGCCGATATCCAATCCGCATGCGGCACGATCCGCCTGATCGTGCCTTCGGATATGCCGCCTCCGCCCCTCGGGACGCCGTGCAGCATCCAGACCCAGCCGGGTGGCGCCACATTCATCTGACCGAAAAAGGGGAACCAAGAAATGACTCTCTCGCGTCGTACATTCAATAAGCTGATTGCCGGTGCCGGCCTTGCCGCGCCGTTCCACATCATCCGTCCCGCCTCCGCGCAGGAGCCCAAGAAGGGCGACGAACTCGTCGTCGGCATCTGGGGCGGGGCGCAGGAAAAGATCGTCAAGGAACATGTCGAGAAACCGCTGGTCGAGAAATACGGCTGCAAGATCAGCTATGTTCTCGGCGGGACCGGCGATCGCCGCGCCCGCGCCTATGCCGAGCGCGGCCGCCCGAGCTTCGACGTTCTCTACCTCAACATCTTCGAAAGCCGGCAGGCCGTGAAGGACGGTGTTACCCAGGCGCCGACGCCGGCCGTCAAGAACTTCGAGGCTCTTTATCCGAGCGCGCGCAAGGGCGGTTACGGCGTTGCCTTCAACCCCTGCACGATCGTCTATGACAAGACCAAGGCGTCGAAGCCGATCACCTCGTGGAAAGACATGTGGAACCCGGAATGGAAGGGCCGCATCGCCTGGCCGGACGGTCTCGGCGCCGAAGGCATCTCCGCGCTGATGATGGCTGCCCGCGTCTGGGGTGGCGATGAAAAGAACGCCGACATCGCCTTCGAAAAGGTCAAGGAACTGAAGCCGTTTGCGGCGATCCAGGGCAGCCAGGCGCAGCTTTTCGAAATGTTCGACCAGAAGCTCGCCGATCTTTCGGTCGAATTCGGCAGCTTCACGCAATCCTATGTGGAATCGCGCAACCCCAATATTGCGATCGCCACCCCGGTCGAAGGCCAGGCGCTTTCGATGAACGTTGCCTGCATTACCGAAGGCACGAAGAACCAGAAGCTCGCCGAAGAGTGGATCAACCTGCATCTCTCCGAGCCCTGCATGCTCGCCTATGCACGCCAGATCTACTATTCGCCGACCGTCAGCAACATCACGGTCCCGGACGACCTCAAGCCGAAGCTGGTCCTCGGCGATGCCGATGTCGCCAAGCTCGTCGATTTCGATTGGGACGTGATCAATGCCAGCCGCGCCAAGTGGCAGGCGAAATACGATCGGGAGATCGCGGGATGAACCGTTGGATCGGGCCGGCGCTTGCAGCGCCGGTCACCCTTTGGCTGCTTCTATCCTTCGCGGCGCCGATGTTCGTGGTACTCGTGCTCTCCCTGCACGAGTATCCCGATCCTTTCGGCCCGCTGTTCATCGCGCCGTCGATCGCGCAGTTTCGGGACATCGCATCGGACGGCTTCTATTTCGGCGTCGTCTCCGAAACCATCCTGCTCGGCCTCGGTGTTACCGTCATCACGGCGCTTCTCGGTTATCCGCTCGCCCACTGGCTGGCCCGGATGCCGGTGAAATACCGCGCGGCCGCATTCGCCGTCATCCTCATTCCGCTGCTCACCAATGTGGTGGTGCGCTCACTCGGCATCATCCTGCTGCTGGCACCGGAAGGGCTGATCAATTCGGTCACCGGCCTCATCGGCATCCCGCCGGCGAGATACATGCTGTTCACCCATGGCGCGGTCGCCGTCGCGCTGGCGCAGGTCTTCCTGCCATTCATGGTGCTGGCGCTTTACGACAACCTGCAGAACACTTCGCCGCGCGTGCATGAGGCCGCCCAGAGCCTCGGCGCGTCGCCCGCGGTCCGGTTCCTCACGGTGGACCTGCCGCTTTCGCTGCCCGGCCTGCGCTCCGGCACCGTCATCGTTTTCCTGATGGCGACCACGGCCTATGTGTCCGCCTCGCTGCTCGGCGGCAAGAAGGTCTGGACCACGGGCATGCTGGTGCTGCAGGAGGCGATCAAGAACCTCAACGCGCCGCTTGCCGCAGCACTTGCGATCATCATGACCGTGACCGGTCTCGCGTTTGCGGCGCTCTGCGCCTATCTCCTCAACCGCCTCATGCCGTGGCTGAAGGGCAAGCCCAGCAATCCGTGGAGCATTCCGCGCTGGGTCGTGCCGGTCATCGACATTCTCGGGCCGATCGTTTCGAACCTGCTGCTTGCCACCTCGCTGCTGCTCCTGCTTCTGCCGCTGGTGCTCGTCTGCATCCAGAGTTTCAACGACGTGCCGCAGGCGACCGCGTCCGGTTTCCGCGGCTTCACGCTGAAATGGTACGAGGCGGTGTTCTTCGCCGGGACCTATGCGGATGCCTTCTGGGTGTCGGTGCGGCTTGCCGTCACCTCGATGCTGGTGGCGCTGGCGCTCTCGTTGCCGGCGGCGTTTGCGCTCGCCCGCTACCCGTTCAAGGGCCGCTCGGCGCTTCTGACCTTCTGGCTGCTGCCGATGTCGCTGCCGCATGTGGCGATCGGCGTCGGCATGCTCAGGCTGCTGCAGATCTACCTGATCATCCCGCCCTTCCTCGGTCTCGTGGCGATCCACGTGATCGTCATCCTGCCCTTTGCGATCACGCTGCTGACCACCTCGGTCATGGGGCTCGACCGGGCGCAGGAAGAGGCGGCGGCGAGCCTGGGGGCAAGCCCGGCGCGGCGGTTCTTCCTGATCATCATGCCGGGCCTAGCGCCGGGACTGTTTGCGGCCGGCATCGTCGGTTTCCTCCTGAGTTTCGGCGAGGTGACCGTGACGAGCTTCCTCACCACCGCCCGCCTGACGACGCTGCCGGTCCGCATCTACGCTGAATCCACCTTCAGCCTGGAGCCGACCGCGCATGCCATCTCGGCCGTGCTGATCGTCTTCACGGTCATTGCGCTGGTGCTGGTGGGCAGGGTGGTTCGTCTCGACCGTCTGTACGCACGGTGAATCGGAAACGATGACGGGCCGGCCCGCTTGACAGGCATACTGAAAACCAACGGTTATCGTCGTGTCCACGTCCTGCTCAGGCGCGACGGATGGCCCGTGAATCCGAAGCGAATCGATCGCCTTTACAAGGAGATGGACCTCCAGCTCCGCAACAAGGTTCCAAAGCGACGCGTCAAGGCGAAGCTGCGGGCCGACCGCACGGAGGCGACCCATTCCAACCATGTCTGGGCGATGGATTTCGTTCATGACCAATTGGCAACGGGCCGCAAGATTAGGGTACTGACAGTGGTCGATACGTTCTCGCGTTTCTCGCCGGCAGTCGATGCGCACTTCAGCTACCGAGGCGAGGACGTGGTTCAGACCCTTGAGCGGGTGTGCCGGCAGGTCGGTTACCCGGTCTCCATTCGTGTCGACAATGGCAGCGAATTCGTCTCGCGCGACCTCGACCTGTGGGCCTACCACAAGGGTGTTGTCCTCGACTTCTCGCGGCCTGGCAAGCCGACCGACAACAGCTACATCGAAAGCTTCAATGGCAAGTTCCGCGCCGAGTGCCTGAACGCTCACTGGTTCTTGAGCCCTGACGACGCGCGGTCGAAGATGGAGGATTGGCGTAGAGACTATAACGAATTCCGGCCACATAGCGCCATCGGCAACAAGGTGCCGATTTCGCTCATGGACGGCTCACCGGCCCCATGGCCGGGCTGAGCCTTAACCCCGGAAAATTCCAGCTCCCGCTGGCCGAAATTCGAGGAGCACCTCATAGTCAGTGATGAGGCGCGGGTGCGTCTTGTCGTCGGTCGCGGCAGTCGCCTCGCGGGGACGCTCGTATATTCCGACCGATACGACGCCTCTACTATAATCCTTTTGGTCGGGTTGCGAATGCCCCGTTTGGCCGGCATCCTACGGTTGCTTGGGGTCCGAGGATTAAGCCCGGTGTGGTACAAAATAGGCATTACTTTGATTTCGGTGTTCGGCCCGACCGCCGGTTGGGCTGATGACCTTCAACTCCTCTATCCCGATAACAATGTCTCCTCTCGACCCTTCATCGAATTCCGGGCCCGCGGGGGACGTTTAGATCCGCAACAGTCAAGTGTGGGACATACGTTCGTCTTGCTCGGGAGAGAGTATGATAACGGTCTGGCCGCGATCTATGGGGTTGGCGGATTTTATCCGAAGCATGGTGATAAAACATCAGCTGAGGTTTTGCACATGGTCCTCAGCAGCGGAAGCGTAAAATATACCATTGATGATTTGCGTGAAGACGAGCGCTTCAAAACGTACATCACACCGGAGCAAGAAACCAAAGTAAAATTCGTAATGAAAAACTGGAATACCAAAAAGTATTCTGTTGTATATCACAATTGTGTCGGGCTCGTGCGTGATGTCGCCAAATCGGTGGGATTAAATGTGCCCACCTTTGATGTACTTCATGTGGGCCGCGAATTTCCAGTCGAGTTTCTTCAACAATTACAAAAATCAAATCAGGAAAACTCTGCGGTAGAGGCCGGAAACAGGGAGGCTGACCGCATTCAACAGCAACGTGACGCCAGTATCGCAGAGGGCTCAAAGGTTAATGCCGATTGGAATGCTAAAGTGCGGAAATCTCAAGAGCGACGTAACGACATAGAAAGAGACAACAGGGCTCGGCAGTCCGTCCTACCTCCGCCCGGTTTACCCCGAGATGATAGGCCCGACATCTTTATGCAGGTGAATCCCCTTGAGCGGCCGAGATAATCTTTCGAGCCGTCATATGGACGAGTGTGAATCGTTGGAGGCTAAAATCATGCTCAGAAGGGCCGTCGTCGGAGCTGCCATTGCATTTGCAGCCCTAGCGGGCAGCAGTTCAGCCGCATATGCGCCGTTTCACAACGTAGGGCATCCTAATTGCCCTACAAATGATGGGAAAACCAAGTGGATAGACTTTATCTCCGGAAAGGTACCTGACGTGCCAGGTCGGAGAGCAGCTTTCTTCGGCGTCCAGTTCAGATTTGCCAAAAATCTGACCGATAGAAGCGGAATGGGCGCTCTCGACCCGGCTGCCTGTTACTCGGTGATGTTCAACAAGAACCGGCCAAAATTCGCCAACGGCTACGAGAGCTATAGGAATTGGAGCTACGACCGTATGAATAGGCCGGAGTACAAACAAGATAATCATAGGGCCGCGCTGCCAGGCGATCCTACCCAATACGAGTTGAACGTCGAAGGCATTATGTTTCTGTATAACGAGGCCGGCGAGATCTTCGATACTTCATCGCAAAAGGTCGGCCAACTTGTATGCTACACATCCAATGAGTGTGAGCGGTACCGGTATTGACCGTCCGACGCTCACGATGCTTGTCTCAAGGGAAATTGAACATCCAACAGCGGCAAATCACTAAAGAAATTAACCACGCGCAGCTCAGACACAAACGAGGCCTTTCTCGTTCAAAAAGTGCTCGATGCCGATCGGCGCCTCGGACGCGGTGAAATAGTGGATGGTGGAAAGGTCCAGCGCTTCCCAGGCCCGGTCTAAGCGGGTTGCGATACCCCCATTGCTCTTCGCGCTCCAGGCGCCGGTATGCCCTCCTGTTGTGGATCCGGCCAAGCCGACGATCACGCGATTTCAGCGTCTTCCTACGGCGCCGGAACTCCGGCGGCATGGCGTTCCAGCATTTGCCGCAGATGGTCTGCGTCGAGCCGGGGTACTTCTCCTGCGCGGCGGTGCCTCGCGGATTTCGCTGCTCGCATCAAACACAGCCATAAGTCAGCAAGAGCGGCGGGCGCACGGATGGTAACGTGGCCATTGCCAAGGGAATACGGCATCCTCGCAGCAGCTTGCAAACGTCCTGAATGCTACGGAAAGCCAGCCAAGAAGACGCTCGACCATGACGGCTTAGAGGCTGTGACCGTCTATATTAAGAAACAAGGGGAGTAGGAGGCATGACAGACTTTATCACGTTCGTGAACGTCCTCTGCTCACCCCTCTGCCTGCTCACCCCTCGCCGCCGTGTTCTGCGTTGGCGGCTGGTTCGGCGCAACGATGGTGGAGGGCGGTGGTGATTCAGATATTGACGAGAGCGGGCTTTCACCGCCCGTAGTAAATCTTGTCTGATAGCTCATTGTGATACTTCGGCGGGCATTTCGTCACCACACTCACTGACTTTGGTGCGTTGATTGAGGTTAGTTGGTACTGGCAAAAGAGTACGCCCACACGAACATTGATGCCCTCCGACAAAGCGAGTGCGATCGTTTTTTTGCTCCCATCATCGAGTCCGGTGGTAAAGGTCGGTATTCCTCCCTTCAGATTGTCCAAGGTAAAATAGGTATCCCCATACAACGGAACCGTTTGGGACGGGACCATCTCGAAGGTGCTAACGACCATCTCATGCATCTTCAATTCAGCCTGAAGCCGTGTCACGTCCCCTTGTACCGCCCGTTTTTCGGCTTCAAGGAGGCGTTTCCGGCCCTCAAGTTCAGCCCGTTCCATCATCGCCTGGTCGAACATGCCTTTCTGGAGCCGAAGCTCTGTTTCCAGCGCACTGATACGCGACATTGCCACAACGGATGCGTCAGGCGCGGTGGCAGAGCCGTAGGCGGCACCCGCAACAGCAGCGGCGACAACAAAAATGCCGGTAATGATGGTGGCAACCAGGGGATGTTTTGCAAGCTCGGCAATAACACCCGTTTTTGCGGGCTTCATCGGGTCGTCGCCCGGCCCCTTGATTTCGGATTCTTGCGGTCCTTCATGTCCTTCTGGACTATCGTTAGGCATCAGTCCCACCATCTCTGATAGGTAAATTTACTGAACTCGCGTGACTGTCACAAGACTCGCGCGCTACGCCTAATGTATGCTGCGGAGCGGATTACCAATCTTCCCTAGGCAAATAGAAGGCGGATTGCTCCCATGCAATCCTGCCTCGTGGCGAACAGCGGGTGGCAGGCTGCAAATCCCTTCGCGGGGAACCGGCTGCAACGCAGTGAAGATGGGCGGAAGGGACTTGCGGTGCGTGCAGGGCGGGGCCCTAGCTGAAGCTAGGCTCTCGCAAAAAAAACGAGAGCCCTTGCTGTCCATATCGGTTTTTAAGTTTATGAATTGCAGGTCAAATTGGTTCCCAGGGTATCGGAGCTGGCGTCTTCATTTTTCTTTTTGAAACCTAGCCGGCGCCCGTCGCCATCTACATTTTTATACTCGCTCCCGGACCACTTTTTGTTTCCGTCAATAGATTCTGCGTAAAAATAGTAGACTAGACTTCTGGAGCGCAATCGCTCGCCCTGATCGGAAGGGCGAATCTCTTTCCCGCTTTCAATTCTCCAGAAGCCTTCATATTGCCAGTCGCTGTCAGTGTCCTGATAGCCGATTGCTAGTCGAATTGGTTCATTGCAGTTGTTTTGGAAGGCAAATTCCTTGGCGGCCGTCTGTTGAATGCGGGCAGCCGTCTGTTGAACCACAAGTGCTGCTTTCGAAATAGCAGACTGCTCAATCTCAATGTCATCGTGGATATCGACACTTCTTTTCTCGATGATCTGTCCAAACGCATTCGCGATGTATTCGGCGAGAAAGGGTTCAACCCCGCCCTTTTGCCGGTATTGGACAACGTGTTCAAGCTCGTGATACATAAGCTCTATGTCGGTTTCATCGCCCAGGTCTATTTCACTCGGGAAATGATGCTATTCGGCTAAACAGCGATTCCAGGAATTTTGCTTCTCGACTGATCTCGCGGATTCCGGCCAACCATCGGCCGCATGGACAGAAGTTACCTTCAATCGACCGTAGCGTTCAGAACCTTTGCAATTTCGGTCGCGAGTTGAATTTGCGTGTACGGCTTCCCTAACCGAGGAACATCAAGGTCTAGGCCAGGCGGAAGTTCTGCGTAACCCGATGCGATAAGAACGGGGAGTGTCGGTGATATAGTCCGTGCCGCTTTAACGAGATCACCGCCGTTCATCCCAGGCATCGAATAGTCGGTGATCATGAGATCGACCGCCGGACCATCACGCAAACATTCGAGGGCCTCTTCGCCCGAGTGCGCCTCCACGACGTCGTGGCCGAGGTCCATCAACATATCGACGGAACTCATGGCGATGAGAATATCATCGTCGACCAGCAGTATTCGCTTTGGCCCAGTAGCCGCAACTGCACGGGTGTCAGTCTTGCGCTCGGGTGTCTCTGTATCAGCCGTCGTCTCCGAAACCGGAATCCATAGTTCGGCAGTCGTTCCGATCCCGATGGTACTCGTCAGGCTTAGGTGACCGTTCAACTGTATGGCCAAACCATGGATCATCGAAAGCCCAAGCCCTGTCCCCTTACCCAATTCTTTTGTTGAGAAAAACGGCTCCACTGCTTTTTTGAGCGTCTCCTCGTCCATGCCATGGCCTTGGTCTGCGACAGACATGACAACATATTTTCCTGCGGAAAGCTGGTCGGTCGTGAATGGAACGTCGCCTTGCCTCAACTGGATGCGAATGGTGCCACCGCCCGGCATTGCGTCTCGCGCGTTGACCGCGAGATTTAAAAGAGCGAGTTCGACCTGATTGGCGTCGGCCGAGACGGAAGGAAGGTTTTCGGGCAGGTCGGCTTCAATTTGAATCGACGAGCCAACGGACCGTCGAAGCATATCTTCCATGCCACGAACCAGACCAGGAAGAGCGACCGGCTCAATCTTGAGGTCCTGTCGACGTGAGAAAGCAAGCAACCTTTGGGTCAGCGACGCACCGCGTCTAGCCCCCTGCAAGGCTCCATCGATTAAGCGTTTCGCCCGGCTGTCGTCGCCGACATGCCTCTCCAGCATTTCGAGATTGCCCATCACGGCCATCAGCAGGTTATTAAAGTCGTGTGCCACCCCCCCTGTCAGCTGGCCTATCGCTTCCATCTTTTGAGATTGCCGCAGCTGGTCTTCAGCACGTTCACGCTGGCTGACCTCTGCCATCACGTTCGCATGGGCCTCCTGAAGCTCGTGAGTTCGCTCCGCAACTCGCTGCTCCAATATTTCATTGAGCCGACGCTGGTTTTCTTCGGCTTGCATCCGTGCGGTGATGTCGGCGGACACGCCCACCAGTTTAACCGCTGTTCCAGAGCGGTCTTTATAGAGCTGGGCACGAATTTCGGCCCAGTGAGTGGAGCCGTCGCGCCAGACAGTTCTGTATTCTATGGAATAATCAGCGCCCGTTTCGACCGTCGCGCGGACGGCCGCCTGCATGCGTTCTTGGTCATCAGGATGGATCGAAGACAACAAATCCGCGTACGTGAACGGTTCGTTTGCACCACGGCCGAAAATGGCCTTGCAGGTCGTCGAGGTCGTGAGAATTTCGGTAGCCAGGTCAAGTTCCCAAGCACCAAGCCTTCCGGCTTCGAGCGCCGTCTGGAGACGCCGCTCGCCCTCATCAAGGGCCTCCATCCTCAGCCTTGCCTCGTATTGCCGCCGTCGTCCTCTTAACGCTGACCGGGCGACACTGATGAAGGTTGTCGCGTGGAAGGGGCGTTCGACGAAGCTCACGTTGCCCAAAACCTCGGACAGCCGGGCTGCTGCAGGATTTCGTTCCGGTCCGCCTCCACGGGATGTGAGGACAATGAACGGCAAGTCCGACCAACTAGGCTGTTTTTCGATCCAGATTGATACGGCCCTTAAATCCGCAGACCGTAGCGCTTCCTCAGTGACGACGGCAAACGCAACATCATCACTGAGGCTGGCGACGAAAGATGTCAAATCCCCGACAGCCTTTGCGTTTGTACCTGCTTCCCCAAGGAGGGACAAAGCGATCTGCGCGTCGCGCCCGTTTGGAGCGTAGACCAGCCCGAATGCATCTCTATTGGGAATCGCTGCTATCCTTGTCTAAGATTTGCAGGACGGACTGCCTTTCGCCTACGAAGGTCGGAACACCGCGAAGGACACCTTGGAATTCCGTCAGCGGATCGCCCAAGGTCAGTCCATTTTCCGAAATACGATATTCCCGGATGGTATGCTCGTGCCTGCCGGTCCGTTTCTTGATGACGGACACGGCCCGACGAACCTTTCCCAACGCCTCGAAATATCGCAACAGGATAACGCTGTCCGCGAGGTAGGTCACATCGACAGGCGACTTCATATCGCCAACGAGACCATGCTGGGCAACAGTCAGATATGTGTTCGCGCCCTGGCGGTTCAAGTATTGCAGCAACTCATGCATGTGCAGGATGAGCGCGTTCTCTTCCGGCATGGATGCCTGGTAGCCGTTGATACTGTCGATTACGACCGTCTTTGCGTCAAAGCTGGCAACCCTATTTCTCACACGCTGAGCGAACTCGCCTGGCGACAATTCGGCTGCATCAAGCTGTTCGATATGCATCAAACCTTGGTCGCGCAACCTCTCAAGATCGAGGCCCATCGCCTTCGTCCTCGAAAATAGCAAACCCAGTTCTTCGTCGAAGATGAAAACGGCTGCCTTCTCGCCGCGCTTAACTGCCGCGTCGACGAACTGTAGCGCAAAAAGGCTTTTCCCTGTACCGGCTGGACCAATCAAAAGCGTGCTCGATCCACGCCCGATCCCGCCACCAAGTAGTTCATCGAACTCCTCAATGCCGCTTGATAGGGTCGTACGCTCGAAACCTGTTTTATGTTCGACAGCCCGTAGACGAGGGAAAACGGCTATGCCGCCTTTTTGAATGATAAAATCGTGAAACCCGCCCCGAAAAGATTGACCACGGTATTTGATAACGCGCAGCCGTCTCCGTTCGGAGCCATAGTCCGGGGCGAGCTGCTCCAGATAAATCACGCCGTGCACCACGCTGTGGACGGTTTTATCAAGGTTGTCGGCGGTCATATCGTCAAGCAGCAGAACCGTCGCGTTTGACCTGGAAAAATAATGCTTCAAAGCCAATATCTGTCGCCGATATCTCAAGGAGCTTTGAGCGAGCAGCCTTATCTCGGAAAGGCTATCGATGACTACCCGGTTAGGCTTCACGCGCTCGAACGCTTCGAAGATCAGCTTTGTTGTTTCGCCCAGTTCAAGATCGGAAGAATAAAGCAGGCTTTGCTGCTGGTCGGCGTCGAGAAGACTTTCGGGCGGGACAAGTTCAAATATTTCGATGTTGTCGCTGATTTCCAAGTCATGGGACGCCGCCGCATCCCGAAGCTCTTCATCCGTCTCAGACAGGCTGATATAAAGGCACCGTTCGTTGAGCCTTGCGCCCTCTATAAGGAACTGCAAGGCTATCGTTGTCTTACCGGTACCGGGTGATCCTTCCAGCAAGAAAACGTGACGTCGAGTGAAGCCACCGGCCAGTACGTCGTCCAGACCTGGAATTCCTGTTTCGGCTTTTGTTGTCAGAATTTCGTCCATTTTTCCTCCTGGTTCGTCGAATGTAGAGTGCCAAGCGACCTCAGCAAGGCGGCGCTCCAAGATATTGAATGGAAGCACTCTCGCCAGCCATGGCCCGATTTTTGTTGATTCTGTCAATTAACTATGACGTCCCGGTCTTAGAACGTCGCGTCCACTGACCAGGTACTGCCGATGAGCTTGTAGCTTGACGACACGGCAGGAGAGACGCCTATCGTGGACGTTCGGCGCGAGTGGTCTACCAGACACCCGCAGGCAGTGTTTCACTTCCTCTTGGAACGAAACGGCCATTCAAGCGATAGGAGCGACAGCAAAGTAGAGGAGTATCATGGCCAAGTATTTCTTCGATGTCATCAACGGCGAGGGTCCCATGCGCGATGACGAAGGGACCGATCTTCCGAATGCCGACGCTGTAAGAGCCGCTGTGGCGAAAATTGCGTTCGATGTCGCAAAGGACGAACTTGAAGATCAGAATGGGGCTGTCATCACAGTGAACGTGAGAGATGATAGCGACTTCACCGTTTTTTCGGGTCACCTGTTGTTCAGCACCGAATGGAGAAATTAATCGGTCTCGGTGAAAGCAAGCCCTATGCCACAAGTATCCCGTTTCTCGCTGGACCGACGCCGAAGGCAATTACCTTTGACTGCTATGGCACTCTTGTACAGTGGCACGAATGTTTCGAATTTCCTGGACTTGCGGGCATTGACAAAAAATCCTTTCTATTCCATAGGTTAACGACATTCCGAGGGGAGCATCTGACGATGCTGAGATGGCGCTGAGCCGGACCCTTGAACCTGATCCGGGTCATGCCGGCGTAGGAACGGAAATAGGCGTCACCCGACGATTTTTCTCTTCTCCGCTTCACCTGGATCTCCGTGATTGATTTGATCTGGAGATCGACCGATGACATTCATTCTTTCCGTTGTCCCAAGAGGATATTCAGCCGTCGCGTGCAGTTCCGACGCGTAGCATCATGCGCGCGTATCATGCGGTCGTCGGCCTCGTCCTGCTTGTCGCCCTCTGGCAGGCCGGCGTCTGGCTGTTCGCTCCACCCCGTTATATTCTGCCGTCGCCCATTGCCGTCGCTTCCGCCTTTCTGCGGCAGCCGGGTTTCCTGCTGCAAAACAGTCTCGTCACGCTGACGGAAATCGTGTTCGGGCTGGTGATCGGTGCTGGCATCGGGATCGCCACCGCCTTCGGCGTTGCGGCGCTGCCGCGGCTTGGCCGTCTCGTCTGGCCGATGGTGCTGATCCTGCAGGCCTTCCCGGTCTTCGTGCTGGCGCCTATCCTGGTTCTCTGGCTCGGTTTCGGTCTCGCCTCGAAAGTGGCGATGACGACGATCATCATCTTCTTTCCGGTCGCGTCGGCCTTTGCCGACGGTCTTCGCCGCACCGATCAGGAAATCCTCGACGCCGTTTCGCTGGAGGGGGCAAGTCACTGGCAGACGCTGGTCTCGATGCGCGTGCCGCTGGCGATCCCGAGCCTCGTCTCGGGCCTCAGGGTCGCGGCGCCGCTGGCGCCGCTCGGCGCGGTCGTCGGCGAATGGGTCGGCGCGTCGGGCGGGCTCGGCTTCGTGATGGTCCAAGCCAATGCGCGCATGCAGACCGATACGGTGTTCGCGGCCATGACCATACTCGCCATCCTCACCCTAACTTTAAGGCTTCTCATCGACCGGCTGACGGCCGGTCTCGCCCCCTGGGCCAGCGAAGCCGATCCTTCATCTTCATCCGCATCAAGGAGTTCCGTTCGATCATGATCCGTATCCTCACAGCCTCCGTCATCGCGCTCGCCAGCTTGGCCGCGCCCGCACCCACGCAGGCGGCCGACAAGCTCAGCGTGTTGCTCGAATGGTTCGTCAATCCGGATCACGCGCCGATGGTCATCGCCCAGCAGCGCGGGCTGTTTGCCGATGCCAATCTCGATGTTGAACTCATCCCTCCGTCCGATCCGTCCGCGGTGCCGCGCCTCGTTTCGGCAGGCCAGGCGGATATCGGTATCCACTACCAGCCCAACCTCTATCTCGACCACGAAGCCGGCCTGCCGCTGGTGCGGTTCGGCACGCTGGTCGAAACTCCGCTCAACACCGTCATGGTTCTGGCGGACGGCCCGATCAAGAGCCTCAAGGACCTGAAGGGCAAAAAGGTCGGCTTCTCGGTCACCGGCTTCGAAGATGCCATGCTGAAGCGCATGCTGGCCTCGGAAGGGCTTTCCAACGACGACGTGGAACTGATCAACGTCAACTTCTCCCTGTCGCCGTCGCTGATCGGCGGCAAGGTGGATGCGACGCTCGGCGGCTTCCGCAATTTCGAGTTGACCCAGATGAAGCTGGAAGGCCATGCGGGCCGCGCGTTTTTCCCGGAAGAGCATGGCGTGCCGGCCTATGACGAGCTAATCTTCGTCACCCGCCGCGATTCTGCCGCCGACAGCCGCCTGCCGCGCTTCCTGCACGCGGTCGAGCAGGCGTCGATCTTTATCACCAACCATCCGCAGGAAGCCTGGCAGCTTTTCGTCAAGGCCTATCCGAACCTCGACGACGAGCTCAATCGCACCGCATTCTTCGACACGCTGCCGCGTTTTGCCAAGCGCCCGGCCGCACTCGACCAGGGCCGCTACCAGCGTTTCGCCACCTTCATGAAGGAAATGGGGCTGATCAAGAGCGTGCCGCCTGTCGCCGACGTCGCGGTCGAAATCAGGTAGGCCAAGTCGCTGATATTGTTTGATTTGAACGCCGGGGTTCGCGTAACGTGATTTCCATGCCAGATAGGCTTTCAACGTTACGGACCCCGGAGTTTTCTTGGCCATCGGACTTGCTCATGCGGAACTGATCGCGGTTCTTTCGGCCGTCACCGGCGACGAGCCGCGCGTGATGACGGTTCGTTCCGGAGATGCGCTGCCGTCCGGGCCTTTCGAACTCGGCCACAGAAGCCTACAGGCCGGGCTGCGGGAATGGGTTAGGGACCAGACCGGCCATCCGCTCGGTTATCTCGAACAGCTCTATACCTTCGCCGACCGCGACCGGACCCACGAGGATGCCGAGGGGCGGACGATCTCGATCAGCTATCTCGGCCTCGTCCGCGAACAGGCCGCCCCCGGCGCCGGCAAACCGGGCTGGCACGGCTGGTACGAATATTTCCCCTGGGAAGATCATCGCAGGGGTGGGCCGGATATTCTGGCCGACATCACCGGGCGTCTTGAGGGTTGGATCGCCTCGGAACCAGCACGCCGCGAGCACCGCCAGCGCCGCGTCGATTTCGCCTTCGGCCTTGATGGCGCCGTCTGGAACGAGGATCTCGGCCTGCAGCGCTATGAGCTGATGTACGAGGCGGGGTTGGTGACCGAGGCGGGCTGCCCGCCGGCCAAAAGTTTCGGCCGTTCGATGTTTGCCGATCACCGCCGTATCCTGGCGACCGGGATCGCGCGGCTGCGCGCCAAGATCAAATACCGTCCGGTCGTCTTCGAATTGATGCCGGAGAGTTTTACGCTGTCGCAATTGCAGCGCACCGTCGAAGCACTTGCCGGCCTCACCCTGCACAAGCCGAACTTCCGCCGGCTGATCGACCAGCAGGAACTGATCGAGGAAACCGGCGAGGCGACCAGTGAGACGGGCGGACGGCCCGCCAAGCTCTTCCGCTACCGTCATGCTGTCCTCGAAGAGCGTGCGCTGTCGGGTTCAAAACTTCCGCTTTCACGCAATTGACATAAACTCGAATCGAGAATATCTCTTTGCGCCGGATATACTCACTTCGAGTATAAAAGGAGCTGTTGATGAATTCTCCGCTTTCGGTTTCCTCGCTTTACGATCGTGTCAGCCGCGTCATCCCCAAGGCCGAATGGATGAGCTACGAGGCGGATGTCGCAGCGATCCTGGAGCTCAAGCGCACCCGCAACGCTGTCATCCTCGCCCACAACTATCAGACGCCGGAAATCTTCCATGGCGTCGCGGATATCGTCGGCGACAGCCTGGCGCTCGCCCGCAAGGCGATCGACGTAGATGCGGATGTCATCGTGCTCGCCGGCGTGCACTTCATGGCGGAGACGGCAAAACTGCTCAATCCGAGCAAGACGGTGCTGATCCCGGACATGGCGGCGGGCTGTTCGCTGGCGGATTCCATCACCCCGGAAGACATCGCGCTGCTGCGGCAGGCGCATCCGGGCGTGCCGATCATCACCTATGTGAACACCTCAGCGGCAGTGAAGGCGGCGTCTGACATCTGCTGCACCTCCGGCAATGCCAAGCAGGTGGTGGAATCGCTCGGCGTTCCGAAAGTGCTGATGATCCCGGACGAATATCTGGCGCAGAACGTGGCGCGAGAAACCAATGTCGAGATCATCGCCTGGCACGGCCATTGCGAGGTGCATGAGCTGTTCAATGCACAGGACGTCCGCGATCTGCGCGAGGCACATCCGGGCGTCGTGGTACTTGCGCATCCGGAATGCCCACCGGAAGTGGTGGCCGAGGCCGACTTTGCCGGTTCGACCGCCGTGATGTCCGATTATGTCGGCCAGAAAAAGCCGGCCCGGGTCGTGCTTCTGACGGAATGCTCGATGAGCGACAATGTCGCCGTGCATCATCCGGATGTGGAATTCGTGCGGCCCTGCAATCTCTGCCCGCACATGAAGCGCATCACGCTCGCCAACATCCGCAAGGCGCTTGAGGAGAACCAGCACGAGGTGACTGTCGATCCGTCGATCGCGGTCGCCGCCCGCCGCGCAGTCGAGAGGATGCTCGCCATATGACCGATATCCTCGACCATCTCGCCGGCCGTGTCGCGATCGTCGGCAGCGGTCTGGCGGGGTTGGTGACGGCGCTGACTTTGGCGCCGCAGCCCGTCGCCCTGATCACCCGTGCTGCGCTAGGTGCGGAGACCTCCAGCGCCTGGGCGCAGGGCGGCATCGCCGCGAGCCTCGGGGCCGACGACAGCGCGGACCTGCATCTGGCGGATACGCTCGCAGCCGGCGACGGACTTTGCGATCCGGCTGTGGCGGCTTCGATCCTGAGGCAAGCTCCGAATGCCATCGCCGTGCTGGAAAGGCTCGGCGTGCATTTCGACCGGGCCGCCGACGGCTCGCTCTCGCTCGGCCTCGAAGCTGCCCATTCGCGCCGCCGCATCGTGCATGTGGCGGGCGACGGCTCGGGTGCGGCAATCGTCCGGGCTCTGGTCGAGGCCGTCTCCGCAACGCCGTCGATCACGGTGCTTGCCGGTGTCGAGGTGCGGCGGCTTCTGATGGAGGACGGCGCAGTTTCCGGCCTGCTCTGCGCGGCGGGCAAGGGCGCGATCATCCTGCCGACCTCGCGGGTGGTTCTCGCGACCGGCGGTCTCGGCGGGCTTTATGACGCGACCACCAATCCGACCGGTAATTTCGGGCAGGGCATAATGCTCGCCGCGCGTGCCGGCGCGATGCTGGCGGATATGGAATTCGTGCAGTTCCACCCGACTGCGCTCGACTCCGTTCGGCGGCCGCTGGCGCTGGTGAGTGAAGCGGTACGCGGCGAGGGCGCGGTGCTCGTCAACGAAAAGGGCGAGCGTTTTCTTGCCCGCGAACCGGGCGCGGAACTTGCCGCGCGGGACATCGTGGCACGTGCCATCAGCGCCGAGATCGCCCGCGGCGGGCGCGTCTTTCTCGATGCCCGGCCGGCGCTCGGAAGCGGGTTCTCCAGCCGGTTCCCGGCAATCGATGCGCTCTGCCGGGAGGCAAGGGTCGATCCCAATTCCGACCTCATCCCGGTTCGTCCCGCCGTTCATTACCACATGGGTGGTGTGGCGACGGACGGAAACGGCCGCAGTTCCGTCCCTGGCCTCTGGGTGGTCGGGGAGGCGGCCTCGACCGGTCTCCACGGCGCCAACCGGCTGGCCAGCAACTCGCTGCTCGAAGCGGCCGTTTTGGGTATGCGGGCCGCGCAGGATCTCTCGGCAACCTCCGCTGAAACGCCTCACCGGGTCGCCGATGCGGAGCTGCCAGTGCCGGCGGATATTTCCGCCGTGCGGCCGATCGTGTCGCGGCATCTCGGCGTTCTGAGAAATGCCGGCGCCATCCATGGTGCGATCGCCAGTCTGCTGCCGCTCGTCGAGAGCGAGGGAGCGGCCGCCGATCCGGCGATCGTCGCGCTGCTGATTGCAGTCTTCGCCTCGCTGCGGCAGGAATCTCGCGGTGCGCATGCCCGCACCGACTTTCCATTGAAGCTTGCCTATGCGGAGCGGCGGCAGATGCGCCTTGCCGATGCGCTGGAAATCGTCCGCGCGACCGCCTCCCATCCTCTTGCCCGGAGTGCCTGACATGATCCTTGCCGCCCTTCCGCGACTTCTCGTCGAACCGCCGGTGCGCGCTGCGCTTCTGGAAGACCTCGGCCTAGCCGGCGACGTCACCTCGACGGCCGTCATTCCGGCCGGTCATCGCTCGACGGTCGTCATGGCCGCCCGCAAGCCCGGCGTCATTGCCGGCCTCGATGCGGCGGAACTGGCCTTCCAGCTCGTCGACCCCAAGATCGTCATGACCCGCCATATCGAGGACGGCGAGGCGGTGACGCCGGGTGACGTGATCGCCACGATCGAAGGCCCGTCCAGAGGCCTTCTCACCGGCGAACGCACGGCACTCAATTTCCTCGGCCATCTCTCCGGCATCGCCAGCGTCACGGCCGGCATCGTCGCGGCGATCGAAGGCACAAGGGCCTCCGTCGTCTGCACTCGCAAGACCACGCCGGGGCTCCGCGCGCTGGAGAAATATGCGGTGCGCGCCGGCGGCGGCATGAACCATCGTTTTGCGCTCTATGACGCGGTGCTGATCAAGGACAATCACGTGGCGATCGCGGGCGGCATTGCCGAATCCATCCGTCGTGCCAAGGCCGGCGTCGGTCATATGGTCAAGATCGAGGTGGAGGTGGATACGCTCGAACAGCTTCGCGAAGCCATGGACGTGGGTGTCGATGCGGTGCTGCTCGACAACATGACGCCGGACCAGCTGCGCGAGGCCGTCGGCATCGTCGGCGGCCGGGCGATCACCGAGGCGTCCGGCGGGATCACGCCGGTGACGGCCGCAGCCGTGGCGGCCTCGGGCGTCGACCTGCTCTCCGTCGGCTGGATCACCCACAGTGCGCCGACGCTGGATATCGGGCTCGATTTCCGCTCTGCAAATTAGGGGTGGTCGGCGGCGCCCGAGTGCTTCCAGAGCCGTTGAAAACAATGCTACATCCTTGATCCGGAACACAGAACGGACAAGGAGTGCAAGATGCCGAGACTATCCAGGGACGAGATCGATGCCGTGCTGGCTCTGGTCGATGCCGATATCGACAAGAGCCTCGCGCGCCTCTTCGATCTGATCCGCATTCCGAGCATCTCCACCGATCTCGGCTATCGCGACCAGTGCAAGGCGGCAGCCGATTGGCTGAGCCGCGATCTCGCCTCTATCGGCTTCGATGCGTCCGTCAGGCCGACGACGGGCCATCCGATGGTCGTCGCGCACCAGAAGGAGGCGGCCGGGCCGCATCTGCTGTTCTACGGGCACTACGACGTCCAGCCTGTCGATCCGCTGGCGCTCTGGACCAGCGATCCGTTCGAGCCGCGGCTGGAGCCGCTGCCGAATGGCGATACCGCGATCGTCGCGCGCGGGGCCTCGGACGACAAGGGCCAGATGATGACCTTCGTCGAGGCCTGCCGCGCCTGGAAGGCGGTGACCGGCAAGCTGCCGGTGCAGGTCAGCATTCTTTTCGAAGGCGAGGAGGAGGCGGGCAGCCCGAGCCTTGCGCCCTTCCTCGATGCGACCGCCGCCGAGCTGAAGGCCGACATGGTCTATGTCTGCGACACCGACATGTGGGACCGCGAAACGCCGGCCGTCACCACCATGCTGCGCGGTCTCTACAGCACCGAGGTCGAGATCACCTGCGCCGACCGGGATCTGCATTCCGGCATGTTCGGCAATGCCGCCCGCAACGCGCTGCAGGTGCTGTCGGATGTCGTGTCGAGCCTCAGGACGCCGGATGGCGGGGTGGCGATCGAAGGTTTTTACGACGGCGTCAAGGAACTGCCGGAAGCCGTCAAGGCGCAGTGGCAGCGGCTGCCGTTCGACGAGAAGGGTTTTCTCGCCGATATCGGTCTCAATATCCCGGCGGGCGAAGCGGGCCGGTCGATCCTCGAACAGGTCTGGTCGCGGCCGAGCTGCGAGATCAACGGCATGAGCGGCGGCTATACCGGGGAGGGCTTCAAGACCGTCATCCCGGCCAGGGCGACCGCCAAGATTTCCTTCCGGCTGGTCGAGGGCCAAGTGCCGGAAAAGATCCGCGATGCCTTCAAGGCGCATGTTCAGGGGCGCATCCCCGCCGACTGCTCGGTGACGTTCAAGGATTTCGGCCTGGCGCCGGCGACGGTCATGCCGGTCGAGAGCCCATTCCTGACGAAGACGCTTGCCGCGCTTTCCACCGAGTGGGAATGCGAGGCGGCGCTTGCCGGAACCGGCGGCTCGATCCCGATCATCGGCGAGTTCAAGCGTCGGCTCGGCTGCGATGCGCTGCTTGTCGGCTTTGCCCGCTTCGACAACCGCGTTCACAGCCCGAACGAGAAATACGACCTGTCGAGCTTCCACAAGGGCATCCGCTCCTGGGTGCGCATTCTCGCCGAGCTTGCCGAGTAACCTGCCCGACTGATCCCGCCGCCGGTCAGGCTTTTTCGAAGAGCGGCGAGATCACCATTTCCGGCACCAGGACAAGTCCCTTGTCGGTGATGCGGATTTCGGGGATGACCGATAGCGGGATGAGGTTGAAGCCCATATAGGCGATAGTGCAGCCGGCCTTTTCCCATTCGAGTTTGAGGGCCTTCACCTCGTCTGCGACTTCGTGGACACGTTTGTCGGAGAGCAGGCCGGCGATCGGCAGCGGCACCATGGCGGTGACTTTCCCGTCCATCACGACGCAGACGCCGCCCTGTGTCTCTTCGATCGCGTCCAGCGCCAGCTGCATGTCCGTCTCATTGGTGCCGGCGACGATGATATTGTGGCTGTCATGGCCGACGGAGGAAGCGACGGCACCCTTTTTCAGGCCGAAGCCGTTCAACAGCCCGTGCGCCACGTTGCCGGACGATTTGCCGTGCCGCTCGACGACGGTGACGAAGCAGAGGTCATGACGGTCGAAATGCGCCTGCCAGTCTTTGGCGGGTTCGAGCGTCACCGTGACGTGGCCGAGCGTGATGCCGGGAAGCTCCGTGCGGATCGTATGGGCAGTGACGGTGTCGACGGGAAGATCGGGCGCCAGTTTCAGGTTTTTCGGCAGCTTGACGGTATGATAGGCGGCCTCCGGATAGCGATAGGGTTTCGACAGGGCCTCATCCAGGATTGGGGTGATCTTGCTATTGTCGACCACCAGTTCGCCTCCATACCAGGTGCTGACCGGTTTCAAGTCGTCGGTCAGAAGCACGAGGTCGGCACGGCGTCCACCGCCGAGACCGCCGATCTCCCCTTCCATGCCGAAACGCGTCGCACCGTGCAGCGAGCCCATCGCCCAGGCCTGTTCCGGCGTCATGCCGGCCTTGACCGCTTCGCGCGTCACCCAGTCGAGGCCGAAAGCGAGCAGGTCTTCGGCGTCGCGGTCGTCGGTGCAGACCGCGACGCGTTTGTGCGAGGCGCCGAGTTCGGTGATCGTCTTGATTGCGTGCGGCAGCGAATGCCACGGCGTCGTCGGCGGGCCGCCGCGCAGGAAAAGCCAGACGCCGGCCTCGAGCAGGTCGTCGGCAATGTCGCGGTCGATTGCCTCATGGGTATCGGTGACGCCGGACGCAGCATAGGCCGCGACGAATTCCCGACCATAAACGTGGCCGGAGACCGGCCGGCCGCGCTGGAGCGCTGCGGCAAGGATCGCGTGGCTGCGCTCGTCGCCCATGGCGACGGGGACGAAATCCATCTTCTCGCCGAGCGCCACCGCCTCCGGCCATTTGTCGAAGAGGGCGGCGATCTTGGCGGGCGTCAGGTCGCCGCCGGCGGTTTCGAGTTCCGGAGACGTCGCCGGCACGGTGCTGGGCACGGTGAGGAAGATCGACAGCGGTGCCTGGCGCGCATCTTCGAGCATGGCCTCGACGCCCGCCACGTCCATGACATTGCCGATCTCGTGGCTGTCGCAGAAGATCGTCGTGGTGCCGTTGAGGAGTGCCGCCTCGGCATAGGCGCAGGCCGTGACCATCGAGGATTCGATATGGATATGCGGATCGACGAGGCCGGGCGCGATGATGCCGCCTTTGGCGTCGTAGAGCTTTGCCGAGCCGTTCCGATAGCTGCCGGCCGGCTTTACGGCTGCGATGCGGCCGCCCGAGATCCAGACTTCGCGACCGTCGAGAATGCGTTCCGAATAGGTGGACAGCACGCGCGCACCCTGGATGACCAGATCGGGGTCGTGACGGGCCGAGGCGACATCGGCGAGACGGCGGGTCATGGTCGAAAGCGGCTGAACGGAGAAGCGGGTGAGGGTGCTCATGAAAATCTCATTTCCAGGATTCGGGCAGGACAGGTGGATTGTAGGGAAAGCCGGCGAGGCAAGGAAGCGCCAATAGGGCGGGAAGATTATTGGAGCGTTGCCGAAATTCGAACTCTTGCGGCGAAATATGCTTCTTTTCAGCAACGCCAAGGTTTGGGATAGTGCTGTCGAGGCAATGAGAGGCGAACGATCCGATGGCCTATATCATCACCGAACCCTGTATCGACGTGAAGGACGGCGCCTGCACCGCAGCCTGTCCCGTCGACTGCATCTACGAGGGCGGGCGGATGTTCTATATCCATCCGGACGAGTGCATCAATTGCGGCCTCTGTCTCTCCATCTGTCCGGTCGATGCGATCGCCTATGACGAGGAGGCGACCGAGGCGCAGATGGCATTCATTCCGGTCAACCGGGATTATTTCGGGCCTGAGGTCACCGGGTTGGGATCACCCGGCGGTTGGGACAAGAGCAGGACGCGAGCTGTCGATCACCCGGTGGTGACATCGGTACCCGTGCGGGAGCCAGCTCATTAGGCGTTCGTCCAGCTTCCATAATAGGCGCGAGTGGCGGTGATCAGCTTGCCGCATCTTTCCCGCTCGATGGTGAGGCGCGGCAAGTCGGCCCTGGCCTGCGCCAGCAGTTCCTTTCGCGCCGCGTCGAAATCGACATTCACGAGCCTGCCATCCCGCATCACCGGGCGGCCGGCGACATAGACGGCCTTGGCATGGGCGGCGGACATCCGGTTCAGCAGCACCTCGGCCTCGTCGAGATCGTCGAAGACGCTGTCGGCGATCAGGGCCTCGTAATCGATGACCGTGAAATCCTCGCCGAGAGGCGCGTTGACGACGGTCGCGCCGGTGCGGATGGCGGCGTCGAAGATGCCGGCCGCCGTGAAGCTTCGTTCGAGCTCGCGCCCGCCATGCAGGAAATAGAGGAGCCGCATTTCGCGCCAGAGGTCCTGGTCGTCGTCGAAGGCGCCGCCGTCCAGGCCTATGCCGAAACGCAGGCCGCGTTTGGCGGCATCCGTAAGCGGCGCGATGCCGGAGCGCAGGCGCAGGTTGGCGGAGGGATTGGAGACGAGCTGAACGCCGCGCTCGGCCAGCAATTCGTATTCGTCCGGCCGGAGCTGCACGCCGTGGGCGACCGCGAGGAGCGACGAGAGGAAGCCGATCTCGTCGAGATAGTGGACGATGCCCTGCGGGAAGCGGCGGTCCAGCCATGCCCTTTGCCGCGGGCTTTCCAAGAGATGCATGTGGATGCGGCGATGGTTGGCGGCGGAGGCTTCGGCGATCGCTTCGAGCAGGGCGTTCGAGCACCATTGCGGGCCGATCGGGCCGTATTGGACATCGACCAGTGGATTGGTATTCGCCATAGCGACGGTGTCGGCTGCGGCGAGCTGATCCTTGAAAGGCGCATAGCGGGGCGCTAGCGGAGAGAGGGCTTCCCAGTCCTCATGGTTCAGGAACGGCTTCAGTCGTTCCGGGCCGCCGTCATAGGCCCAGGCGTCGTGGTCGAGCAGCGGGCAGGAGAGGCCGAGGCGGATGCCGACGTCCTTTGCGGCGCGGATCACCTCCAGGGCCTCGTCGACCATGCGCGCCGCGTTCAGCGAATTATGGCAATGGATGGTCGCGGCGACGCCGGTCTTTGCGAGGCGCCCGAAGGCGACGAGGGCTTCGAGATAGGCGTCGGTGCGGGGCCGCAGCCGCATCGTCGGGATCCAGGTTTCCAGCGCGTCGTCGAGGCTACCGAAATCGAGCGTGCGGATGCCGTAGCCGTGGTCATGGGCGTTGACCGGCATCGGCAGCATGAGGTCGCCAGGGACAAGCGGAATGGCCGAGGCGAGAGCGGGAAGGGCGGCGCGTACTGCCTCGCCGCGCAGGGCTTTTTCACGGCCCGGATGCTGCAGGAAACGCGTATCCACATTCGATGTCACCGCTTGATGACCTCCGCGATCTGGTTGCTGAATTTTTCGAGATCGACGCTGAGCGCCTCGATCACGGCTTCGGTGGCATGGGTGAGCTGCCGGTTATGGGGCGCGACGATGCCGACCTCCATGTTCTGCAGTCGGGAACCGGCGATCGGCAGGGCGACGACATCGCCGGCCTTCAGTTCCTTGAGGAGCCCGAGCGGGGTGAAGAAGGCGACGCCTTCGCCGGACAGGATCAGCGGCTTCAGCATCATCTGGTTGTTGGTGGCAACCAGCGTTCGGCCGACGCGATCGAGCGAGGCGAGTTCGACGGCGATCATCGAACTCATCACCTCGTTGTCGAGCTGCAGCAGCAGCTTGAACTGGGCGCATTCCTGCAGGGTCGCGCTCTTCTGACGGGCCAGCGGATGATGTTTGGCGACGATCACCATAAGCGGCATGCGCACACCGTGCACCAGCTTGATGTCGTGCGGCCGGGCGAGATCGAAGGTGATGCCGATGTCGCAATCACCGTCGGCGACGAAATGGAAGATGTTGTTGAAATTGTCGGCGCGGATGCGGAAATCGACGGCCGGGTTCTTGTGGTGAAATCCCATCACGAACTCCGGCAGGAACTGCACCGCCAGACTGTCGAGGCAGGCGATATGGACACGGCCGGTGCGCTTGCCCTGGAGGTCGCCGAGATCGGATTTCATGATCTCGTAGTGGTGCATCGTCTCCTTGGCGTGCTTCAGCACGACCTTGCCGGCGGAGGTGAGGCGCAGGCCATCGGAGAAACGCTCGAACAGGGGCGTGCCGAGTTCGTCCTCAAGCTTGCGGATTTGTCGGCTGACGGCGGAGGTCGCCACATGCAGCTCTTCGGAGGCCTTGCGGATCGAGCCCGAGCGCGCGACTTCGACGAAATATTTCAGGATACTGGCGTGCATACTCATCCCCCAAGCTCCTGAAATTCATATCACGCCTACCGGCCCTGCCAAACCGGAGCACGCTTTTCGCGGAAGGCGGTGACGCCTTCGACGGCGTCCTCGCTCTGCAGCGCACGGATCAGCGCGGGGGTGCGCAGGCCTTGGGCTTCGGCGGGGCTGAGATGACCGGTGCGGTTGACTGTCTGCTTAATGGCCTTCAAGGACAGGGGGGCGCACGCGACGATATCGCTCACCCATTTGTCGACGGCCGCATCAAGCCCATCAAACGGGACGGTTTCGTTGACGATGCCGAAGCCCTGCATTTCGGCGGCGGTGAACTGCCGGCCGGTGAGCATCACGGCCATGGCGAGGTTATGGGGGATTTTCCGCTGCAGGAGCACCATGCCGCCGTCGAGCGGCATACGGCCGACGCGGGCTTCGGGCAGGCCGAACTTGGCGGTATCGGCGGCAATCACGATGTCGCAGCCGAGCACCATTTCGAAGCCGCCGCCGAGCGCATAGCCGTTGACGCGCGCGATGACCGGCACGTCGAGCGATTTGCGGAAGGCGAGGCCGCCGAAACCGTTGGTGCGGCTTTCCGCCCAGTATTCGAGGCCGCTCTTGGTGGCGCCGCCCTTGAGGTCGGCGCCGGTGCAGAAGGCCTTGCTGCCGCTGCCGGTCAGGACCACGCAGGAGATATCGTCGCGGGCCTCGATCTCCGACCAGATGGCTTCGAGTTCCTTTTCGGTCGCGGCATCGACGGCGTTCATGCGGTCCGGGCGGTCGAGCGTGACCCTTGCGACGCGGTTCTCGACGGAAAATCCGACGGTCATGCCGCGTCTCCGCGTGTCGCTTGCAGAGACTGGGCTTCCAGCGAAGCGAGGATCTCGTCATTGTGCTGGCCGAGGCTCGGTGGGGAGATACGAACCGAAACCGGGGCCGCCGACATGTCGATGGGGGAGCCGATCAGGCGGATTGGACCGGCTGCGGTCTCGCCGGCTTCGAGGATCATCTTGTTGATGACCGTCTGCGGGTCCTGCAGCGCTTCGGCGAGGTTACGGACAGGGGCACAAAGGATATCGACCTCTTCCAGGCGCTTCAGCCAGTGGGCATTGCTGTTCCTGGCAAAATTCGCGCGGAAGATTTCCTGAAGTTCGGGGCGATGCGCCATCTGGGAATCGAAGTCCTTGTAGCGATCCTGAGCCGACAGGTCCTCGATTTCGAGCGCGTTGCAGATGTCCTGCAGCGGGTTCTGCTTGAAGGCACCGACCATGACGATCGCGCCATCGGTGGTGTCGAAGACGCCGGTCAGCGGGAAGGCGCCCCAGTTCAGGTCCTTCTCGCGCATCATGTGCGCGGCACCTTCCTGCATCTGCATGGCCAGCATGGAATTGTAGAGGCTGACGGCGACCTGCTGGCCTTCGCCGGTTTTTTCCCGCTGCAGGAGCGCCAGAAGGATGCCCTGCACGAGATGCATGCCGGCGGAATAGTCGGCGAGCGGGGTGGCATAGATCGAGGTCGGATGGGCGCTGTCCGACTTGCGGCGCATGACGCCCGAGAGTGCCTGGGCGAGGATGTCCTGGCCGCCCTTGTGCTGGTAGGGGCCGGTCAGGCCGAAACCGGTGCCGACCGCATAGATCAGCCGCTTGTTGATCTTCTTCAGGTCCTCGTAACCGAAGCCCATGCGCTCCATCACGCCGGGGCGGAAATTGTTGACCACCACGTCGGCGCCGGCGATCAGCGCCAGCACGGCGTCGCGGGCCTCGGTGAGCTTCAGGTCGAGCGCCAGGCTCTTCTTGTTGCGGTTCAGCGAACAGAAGACCGGGTTGTTGAGCCCGTCCGGATCCGAGCCCAGCGACCAGCGGGAGAGGTCGCCGATCTTGCTCTTTTCGATCTTGATGACCTCGGCGCCGTAATCGGCAAGCGTCTGGGTGCAGCAGGGGCCGAGCATGACCTGCGTGAAATCGATCACGCGGACGCCGTCGAGTGGGAGAGAATTCATTCCGCAGCCTCCAGGAATGTTGCATTGTCGGACGGGATATCGCCGGGATCGGCACCCTGGGCCCGCATCTGTTTCTGGATCTTGCCGATATCGGCTTTCCGAACGGTCGTTCCCGCATTGAGCGCCACGACGGCGGCAACGCCCGCGGCCTCGCCCATGGCCATGCAGGGCGGGATCTCGCGGCTCGATTTCTGGGCCTGCGGTGTCGCCGAGTAGTGACGTCCGGCGACGATCAGCTGGTCCACCTCGCGCGGCAGCATCGACCGGTAGGGGGTGTAATAGTCACGGCCGCGGCAGACGGTGTCGGAGAAGTGGATGCGGTTCATCACGTCGTCCTTGGTGACGACATATTCGCCTTCGAGCAGCCGTGTCTGGCGCACGCCGGTCTGTGGCGCGAAATCGACCACATAGGCCTTTTCGAAGCCCGGCATCTTTTCGCGGGTGAAATCGAGCAGGCGGGCGATGCGGTTACGGCCTTCGAGCTCGGCCTTGGTGAGGTCCTCGGTCTTGAGGCCGGAGAGGTTCGGCATATGCGGGCAGTTGAGCCAGACGACACCGGGCAGCGGGGTCTTCAGCCACCAGAAGGACCAGCAGCCGCCGATCAGGCGTTTTGCCTCGTGGTCGATCTTCTTGAAGGCTTCCGGCTCCTCAAACTCGAAACGTTCGGCCGCATCCGTATCGACGCCGCCCCAGCGGGAGACGGTGGTCAGGATGAAGTTGGATTCCACATGCGAGGCGCCGGCCGAGGCCGCGACATCGAGGTCGCCGGTCGTGTCGATGACGACATCGCCGAGGATCGCTTCCATGCCCGACTTGGTCTGGCAGATGACACCTTTGATGGTCTTGCCTTCCATGATGGCGGAGGAGAACCAGCTATGGGTCCTGAGCTTGACGCCAGCTTCGGTGAGCACGTCATAGGAGGCGCGCTTGAAGCCGTCCGGGTCGAAGGCGGCAGAAAAGCAGATCGGGTGCGGCATGGACTGGGTGTGGAAATCGAACAGGCCCCAGCGCGCCCAGCGCCGCCAGGCCTCCGGCGTCTCGCGGATGTCGAGTTCGCGGTCGCGGCCGGTCGGGGTGACGCAGAGATCCCATTTCTTCATCCGCTCGATCATCTCCATGCAGATGCCCTGCACGGTGATTTCGAGGTTGTTGATCATGTCGTCGAGCACCAGCACCATGCCGCCGGCGGCGAGACCGCCGACATAGGGGTACCGCTCGAGCAGCGTCACCTTGGCGCCGTTGCGGGCTGCGGAAACCGCCGCGGAAATGCCCGCTGGTCCTCCGCCGACTACCACCACATCGGAACGGTCGACCACTGCGACGTTGCGCGCCGCCTGAAGAATTGTCTGTTGCATTGGTTCAAACTCCCAAAGAGTTGGGCCTGAGGAAAGTTGGCTCAGTGTGTTGGGCTCAGTGCGATCCGGCCGGCTTCCATCGGATCATCCGGGCTTCGATCACCGAGACGATGAAGAAGAGGACGACGGCGAGGACCGCGGCGATCACGACGGTTGCGTAGAGCAGAGGCGAGCGGAAATTGTAGGTCGCCTCGATGATGAGGGCCCCGAGGCCGAAGCTGGAACCGATCCATTCGGCGACGATGGCGCCCATGACGCTGCTGGTCGCGGCGATCTTCAATGCCGCAAACAGGAAGGGCATCGAGCTCGGCAGCCGCACCTTCCAGAGGATTTCCGTGTTGCTGGCGGAAAGCACCCGCATCAGGTCGAGCATGGCGGGGCTCGCGGATTTCAGGCCCTGGACCATGTTGACCAGCGTCGGGAAGAAGCAGATCAGCCCGGCGATGATGATTTTGGGCGCAAGCCCGTTGCCGAAGATGAGCACGAGGATCGGGGCAAGCGCGATGATCGGGATCGCCTTAATGAACACGGCGATCGGGTAAAAGGCCTTCTCCGCCGTCGAACTGTGGACGAACCAGATCGCCAGAAGGATGGCGACGAGATTGCCGAAGACGAAGCCGAGGAAAGCCTCGAGGATCGTCGGCAGCATGTTGGTCCAGAGAATCTTGGCGTTGTCTTGGAAGGCGTAGGCGACATCGACCGGGCTCGGGGCCATGAAGGTCGGGATCTTGAAGAACCAGACGACGAACTGCCAGAGGACGACGAGCCCGACGGCGGCCGCGATCGCCGGCATATGCTTGGTGAGCACGCCGGCGGTGGCATCGAGCAGCGCGATCTTGCGATCGGCCTCGGTCTTGGCTGTGGAGGAAACGACGTGGCTCACAGGCATTCCTCCAGAAGGCGGCGCAGATGCGCGGTGACACCGATGAACTCCACCGTGTCCCGCACGGCAAGCGAACGCGGGAAGGGCAGGTCCACCTTCATGAATTCCTTGACGCGACCCGGATGGGCCTGGAGCATCAACACGTTCTGGCCAAGGAATGCGGCTTCCGGAATGGAATGGGTGACGAACAGGATCGTCGTTCCCGTCTCCTGCCAGACGCGCAGCAGTTCCTCGTTCAGCCGGTCGCGGGTGATCTCGTCGAGCGCCCCGAACGGTTCATCCATCAGCAGGATGCGCGGCCTTGTGATCAGCGCGCGGGCGATTGCCACGCGCTGGCGCATGCCACCCGAGAGTTCGTGAGGGAGCGCATTTTCGCGCCCCTTCAGTCCGACCATGGCCAGCAGTTCATGCGGGTCCGCATGGTCGCCGCTCTGGGCGTGTTTTCCGACTTCCAGCGGCAGGCGGACATTGTCGATCACGTTCCGCCAAGGGAGCAGTGTGGCGTCCTGGAAGACGAAGGCGAAGTCGCGGGCCTCACGGGCCTGCTGCGGGCTGCGGCCAAAGACGGAAATCGAACCGTCGCTGATGTGGACGAGATCCGCCACGCATCTGAGCAGGGTCGATTTTCCGCAGCCGGAGGGCCCGAGCATGGTGACGAAAGCGCCCTCCGGTATGTCCACGGAAACATCGGAAAGGGCCGTGAATTCGTTGTTCCTGTCGCCGAACCGGACGGAGAGGTTTCTGATGGAAACCGCCGTGGCTGCCGGTTCTGTGAGGGGAACGTTCGGCATCAACTTCGCCGTTCCTAACATGACTGTTACCCCACCTGTTTGCGGACGTCGCTGGTGGCTTCCAGGATTGAGAAGTTCGCGACGTCGTCGACCGTCGGAACGGCACCCTTGAACTGCTTGAGATCGGCATAGGCCTTGATCTGCGCCGCCCAGTTTTCACGCGACATGGTACCCCAGCCCGATGCCTTGGTGGTGGGGCCGAAGGAGAAGTCGACGCAGGGGCCGACGGCCTTAAGCTCGCTCGGCTTGTCGAGGATCGGGTAGGTCTCACAGAGCATCTCGACCGCTTCCTTCTGGTTGCTGCGAACGTAACCCCAGCCCTTGGCGGCGGCTCGGGTGAAGCGCTCGAGAACGTCTGAGTGTTTGGCGATCTGGTCGTCGGTCGTGTAGTAGACGTTGGCGTAGAGTTGCAGGCCGCTGTCCCAGAGCATCATGTCGACGCGGTTGTCACCGAGCACATCGAGAGCGTTGACATTGGTGAGCCAGCCGGTGACCGCATCGGCCTGGCCGGTGATCAACTGGTTCATGTCCGAACCCATGTTGACCATCTTGACCTGATCCTCGGCGATGCCGTTCTTGGCAAGAAGGGCGCGCAGCAGGATGAAGGCGGTCGGCTGGGTGGCGATCGTCTTGCCGATCATGTCCTTCGGGGTCTTGATCGCCTTGTTCTTCAGCGAGAAGTAGGTGAAGGGGTGTTTCTGGTAGCCGGACAGGAAGGCCTTGACCGGCAGGCCGGCGGAACGCGCCAGCATGACGGACGGGCTTGAGGAGATCTGGCCGGTCGCGGACTGGCCGGATGCGACGCCCGCGACGCCGTCGACGCTCGGGCCGCCGGGGACGATTTCAAGTTCAATGCCCTGTTCTTCGAAGAAACCCTTCTTCATAGCGGCGACTTCGCCGAGCACGCCGTTCGAGACGAGCCAGCCGAGCTGCATGCGCACCTTGGCCACATCCTTGGCATTGCCGGCGCGGATGCCGAGGAAGCTGGAGGTGGCGGCAAGACCGCCCGCGGCCGCGGCATTGGAGATGAAACGGCGGCGATTCATGGTGAAATTAGACATAGCGTTCCCCTGTTGGCCTTAAGGCCTGATACATTTTCGCTTGACTAGAGCCGGTCTCGGATGCCGGATTGCGAAGAGGATGGCGCAATGTCGCGTTCTAATAAAGAACAATATTTCGCATATTTCGTTGCCGAAAAGGCAACACCGGAACGCGGCTGTTTCGTCGAACAGACAATCGGAGATGCCTTGGCCGCAGCAAGGCGCCGGCCATAAGGTCCGGAACGCGGCAAAGGCCGCCGGTTCATAGTAGACGTTTTATTTATTTATCCACTCAAGATAGAAAAGGCTTGAAGTGTACTCGGCAACTTGTCGATGATAGGATACGAATAACACCTGAGTAACCTAGCGCCGAAGAGATGGTCCCGCAGTGAGCAAAGCACCGAATGCCGCCGACAAGGAAGTTGGTAAGCGGATCCGCCTCTACAGGCGAGAGAAGAAATTCACCCAGCCTCAACTTGCCCACCATGTGGGCATCACGTCTCAGCAGCTCCAGAAATACGAAAGCGGCGTGAACCGCATCGCCGTCGGCAAGCTTGTGGAGATCGCAGTCGCGCTAAAGGTCGAGATGGTGGCATTCTTCGACCGGATCCCGACGGTTGAACCGTCGAACGACAATCAGCTTGAAAACCCGCAATTCGATTTCACTCATGAGGCATTGCTGATGAGCACGGCATTCATGAGTATTACCCAGCCAATGCTTCGCAGGCGCATCCTGGAACTGGTTCAGGCGGTTGCCGCCAAGGAAGTCGAGATGGATGATTTCCTGGCCGAGATCAAAAGGCAGCCGGCCGAGTGACCGGCTTCCGACTTTAAATCCTCGAACCATCCTCATCGAGGGCCAGCTTCGTCTTGCTGCGGAATATCGCACTCAGCTTTGCGCTCCTCTCGTTTTCCGGGCGGACGCCTTCCCAATCGAGCGAGAGCTGAAGAAGAGCCATGTTCGTCAGGTGGACGACCGTGGAGAGATGAAGCGATTCCGCCTCCTTGTTGACCGCAGAGAGCATGCGGAACAGGCGGACATATTCGTCACTGGCGACGTCGTGGGCGAGATCAATCATTCATGGATCCTTGCGCCGAGTCCACCTCATCGCGCAGTTTTTCCCAATGGGCGGTCTGTGCGAACGTCCATTTGGAGTGTTTACGGGAACTGGTAATGCCGTTGAGCCAAACGAGAACGGCTCTCGCATCCTCACGTTTCAATTCCACTTTGTGGCGTTTGATGTCGTGAAGGATCACCGCACTGCGCTGAGAATCACTGAACTCGCATCGTTCGAGAATGGCCTGATAGGTCCGCTCGGTGTAGTGCATGAAATTGGCGGTAAGGAAAAATCTCTCCCGCTCGGCTGCCGAAATGAGCCCCATCCGCCCCAGCTTGCGGATCGTCGCCTCGTAGTCGACGCGCGGCACCGAGAGCGGCATCCAGCCGAGCTCCTCGGGGCCGTGGATCAGTGCTACAGCCTCGTCGTCGATCAGCCGGCCGGCGGCATAATCGGAATAGATCCGGCCGATGCCGATCATTCCGAATGCCTCGCATTCCGCAGCGCGTAGCGCTCCCATGCTCGCCCCCCCGCCGATGGAGACATCGCGGCTCAGCGCATAAAGGATCTCCTTGTGCCATACGGAGGCGGACTCGCCGAAATACCCGTCGATCAGAGCGATCGCCTTGGCGCCGTCCTCGACCGCCTTCAGGATGTCGCCACGCGCCGCAGGTCCCCGGAAGGTCAGTTCGGGAAATCGCTGCTTCATCTGGCGGATCGACGATCCGAGGCTCGGCCCGACAAAAACGACTTTCAATGCCGTGATCTCCTTATCGCGTTTGCCGCGCGGATACCGAGCTGCAAATATTGGCCGGACAGTTCGACTTCCAGGCCGGGAACGATGACGCGGACGACCGAAACGGGGAGCCCGGCATCCTGCATGGGCACCGCAACGACCTGCCTGATGCCGGCCAGTTTCAACCGACCGAGGATGTGATCGATCGTGCCGTTGATGGAGTGGCGAGCCGCGTCGATCTCGCGGTAGTGAACACGGCGCCTGTCCTGAGACGACAAAGCGACCAGGCGGCTGAGAGCGTTATCCGCACGCATGTGCTGATAGATGCGTGGCGAGAAGTCGTCGCGGCTGCCGGCAATCGCGGTCAGACGGCTCTGTGCAGCCTCGGTGATGGCACGCAGCATCGCGCGCACCGGATCCGGATGGCAACCGCAGCCGCCGCAAACCTGGCTCCAGCGCGGGTCGGATCGCTTGGCCGTCGAATGGGGGATGAGCACGGCCAGGAATGCCGGAACCTGGAGATCGGTCGTCATGTCGAGGAGGGCGAGCTGCATGCCCGCATCGCGGAGGCGGCCGACCATGAGGTCGATCAGGGCATCCTCGACCGTTGCCGGATCGACGAGGCAGGCATTCAATTCGTGTTCGGATTTGAGCTGGACAAGGGTCCAGGCGTCGCGTTCGACGAGTTCGCAGAGCCCGTGCAGAAGTGCCTCGGCCTGCGAATTTCCGGATGCGAGACCGTCGCTGGACTGTTCGAAACCAGCCGGCCGTTCGCCTCGGTGGTCCATTCCGGCAAGCCACCAGGGCACCATGATCTGATTGCCGGAAAGGATATCCAGACCGGGGACCCACGGTAGCTCCCGACCGCCGATTTCGGACGGGACACAGCGCGCGGTCGAATGAAGGTCGATCATGCCCATGGCGGAGCCCGCTACGTCGTCGACGGTCGCCCAGGTGAGCGATGGGGGTTGGACTTCGGCAACCCGCGTTTCCAACGCCTCCATGGCAGCCGAGGTGCGCGCCGCGTCGGCATCGACGCCTTTGCCCTGGAAGACCGAGAGGGTATAGCTGTTCGGCCGCGTCGCGAATGCGACGGGAATGCCGACCGTGTCGAGGCCGGTCAGGAAACCGACCCGGGTAATGCCGAGATCTCTGAAAAACGGCCTGATCGCTTCGTAGGTTTCCGCCGGCGAGACGCGCCGGTCGTGATACGTGCTGAAGCCATGCTCCCGCTGCGTAAGGGAGGCTGCAAATTTCTGTATCGTCTGTGTCGATGACTGGATCTGCATCGTCATTTCCGGCTGCCGAATTTCAAGGGACACTGAACTCGAACGAGATCGGGCGGGCGACTGCCGGGTCTGCAAAAGCGATTGTGATGCCCCACTCATCCTGTCGAATCCTCTTTGAGGGTCTCTATGAGAGAGGAGACCAAAGGCACCGTGACTCGGGCGTGACAGGCTTGTGCAGGGGAGTGAGTCTGGCGGCTGAAACGATCTTGCTCGGCGGCATTCCAGAGCCCTCGCGTCTCGTGGTTAAGCCCAAGGCAACCGTCGGCGCCTTGGGCTTCCAGGCTCATTACTGATATCTCATTGCATGCGTGACCTGAGAGAGCGCGTTTGGCGCAATTTCAGTCTGACGGCCGAGGACGGCTTCGGCAGCGGCGGAAAACCGCAGGGTCGGGGCCGAGGAAGTGGCTTCAACCGGCTTGGAGGTCTTGAACTTCGTTTCCATCTTTCTCTCCGCTAAAAGGCAGCTTGTGCTGCGTGCATCGAGAAAGCACCACACCGGGTGTTATTCCAGCGTGACAGGCATTTTCACGCCTGTTTACGGCAGGCCGGCGAGCCTGAGGCCGTGAATGAGAAGTTCGGCATGCGCCGGGTCGCGATCGGGCACGAAATAGCGGATATCCTCGCTGCGGAAGTCCGGGAAATTCTCCCTGACGATCGCCGCATATTTGCGCGCGGCGGGTATATCGTCCGCCATGGCGTGGCTGGCGGCAAGCAGCCGTGCCGTGGCGTGCTTGGTGCGGACCGGGTCGATCGTATCGATCGCTTTCGAATATTCCTGGCGGACGTAATAGGTGGAGCCTAGGATCCAGTAGTAATAATCCGGTGGCAGCGGGTTCAGCTTGAAGGCGGCAAGCCCGAGATCGAGCGCCTTGTCCAGATCACCGGCATGCGAGAGCGCGTCCGAATAATCCACCAGCACATCCGCATCGCTCGGGTTGAGATTCTGGGCCTCCTGAAAGAGATCCAGGCTTTCGTCGAAACGCCGCCGGTAGAGGGAGATGAAGCCAAGCTCCCGGAAGGCACGGCCGCTGCCGGGATCGAGATCGCGGGATGCGCGGGCGGATTGGTTGGCCACGTCCAGCAGTTCATGATCCTTCATGCCGCGCACCAGCCATTCCATGCCAAGCGAGCGTGAAATCCCCGCATGCGCCGGCGAGAAGCTGTCACAACGCTTGACCGCCGATTTGAACCATTTGCGCGCCTGGCGCAGATGCTGCAGGTCCGTGCCGGACAGATAGCGCTTTCCTTCGAGATAGAGGCGGTAGGCGGACGGATCGACATCATCGAGCGACTTGGCAATTTCGTGCCGTTCGATGACATCGGTCAGTGACGCCGAAATGCGTCGCGCCAGCTGGCCGAAGGACGCGCTCATGTGCTGGACGTCAAGCGGCAGGTTGATGGCCCAGAGCACTTCGCCCGTACCCACCCGCGTCAGCCGGCAGGTCGCAAAAATCTCGTCGCCTTCACCCTGGATCGTCACGAAGACGGAATAGTCGAACTGAAGATCGCTGAGCGCCGACTGGCGCTGATGCGGGTCGGACAGCCGGTTGATGAGTTCGAAACTCGTGTGGGCGGCGATGATCTTGAAGACCCGCTGATGGCTGAGGCCGATCGTGACGTCTTCCAGCAGAGCCCTGCCGAGGCGCTGGACCAGGGCATCCTGCACGATCGTTTCGGGCGGAAGGATCACCACGCGCGGTTGCGTCGGCATGACGTCCTTCGGACGTTCCTCTGCGGGCGCGCGGTCCGAGCCTGGCCGGCTGAGGATGCCGAGCTCGTAGGCGAGCTGCACCGTTTCCGGTGTCGGCGGCGTGTCGTAGTCGGCCCGGAGCTGGTCCCGGCATCTGCCATAGGCCTGGCGAGCGGCGGCGAAATCACCATGGCCGACGTGATACTTCATCAGCGCCCGTGTGGCGCCCTCATGAGAGGCATCCAGTTCGATCAGGCGGTTGGCGAGCAAAGGTAATGACGAGGACTGCTGGTGAGCCGGTATCGCGAGCAGGCTTTCGATGTGGCTCGATCGCGAGTCCCCGACCTTGCGCCGCGCGTCCGAAAGCCAGTCTTCCGCGCCGCCCGTCGGAGCCTCCACGGCTTCGAGCAGTTCACCCTGAATAAGGTCCCAGTTCTCTTCCCTCAGGGGACCTGGTTCCATCAAGGCGAGGAGATCGACGTCAGGGCGACCGCAAGCGAGCCGCAACGCCTCTTCGTCGGTGACGAGGATGGCCGGGGCGTCCGGACCGACTGCCTTGGCAATGCGCGCCAAAAGCTGACGCAGACTGTTGGCGCGCTTCTCCGGATCATGGGAAGGCCAGAGAAGCCGCCGGATTGTTTCACGGTCGACCGTCAATCTGGGCGCCATCGCAACGACGGCAAATAGAAAATACGCCTTTTCCGGCAGCGAAATGCTGACGCCGTCCAACTGAAGCGAAGGGCGACCGAGCAACCGGATCTGTAGCATCGTATTTTCGAGCATTGTATTGTTGTTCGGAACTACGTGTTGTTGTCGAAAATATGTATCGTTATGAGGACTGTCTGTACATGCATTTTTGATACTGGTGAGGTAATAAGATACAGGTTCGACGCGCGTCGTCAAATTGGCGTTGAATTGTTTTGATCGAAGGCGCGTTTCAAGCGCTCGCCGTGGGTTGAGAGCTCCTCGGCAGATATGTTGAGGATACCGCGTTCAGTCGGACCGGGTAAACTCAAGATGACGCCGGGGTTCCAAGGAACTGGAAATACGCCCAGGCGAGAACAAGGCACACGATCACCACCGCAACAACCGCCAACTTGCGCAGCAGCGGGTTCGGCTCTCGTGGTGGTTCCGGGCGTCGGAATTTGATGACGTTATCGTTCATGGATCTGCTTTTACCGCTGAACTTCCTGAATCGCTACTGCAACGTTGCGATTGTTTTGTAGAGCTACGGGTGCGAGCAGCATCCTGAACGTGCACAACAGTACACCGATCGGCGTTCGACAACCTCCGCCTCAGGTTCCCCGGCAACTGTCGGGGCTACTTCACTGCTCCGGCGGTCATGCCGTTGATGAACTGGCGGGACAGGATGATGTAGACGATGATCACCGGGGCGGAGGAGAGCAGAAGCCCCGCAAACAGCACGCCCCAATCGGTCGTGTATTCGCCCATGAAGGTCGTCAGGCCCTGCGGCAGCGTCTTCAGTTTGTCCTTCTGGATGAAGATCAGCGGGAAGAAGAAGTCGTTCCAGATCGGCACGACGTTCTGGATGCCGGCGATCACCATGGCCGGCCGGACCAGCGGCAGCATGATCGACCACATGATCCGGGGTTCGCTGGCGCCGTCCATGCGGGCTGCGTCCTCGAGCTCGTTCGGAAGCGTGCGGATGAAGCCGGTCATGATGAACACGGTGGTCGGCAGGCCCATTGCCACATAGATGACGATCAGCGACAGCTGCGTGTTCAAGATGCCGAGATCGCGCATCAGGATGAAGAGCGGGATGATCGCGAGCTTCAGGGGAAGCGTCAGGCCCGCCAGGAAGAACATCAGCACGAAGCTCGCGCCCCAGAACTTGTATCGCGCGACCGCATAGGCCGCCATCGTCCCGAGCGTCAGGATCACGACGATCGACGAACCGGTGACGATCACCGAGTTCATGAGATATCGCAGGAAGTTGGTTTCGTTCCAGATCTTCGTGATGTTGGCGACGTTGGAAAAATCGGGGATGCCGAACGGCGACTGGAAGATCTGCGCATTGGTCTTGAACGCTGCAAACAGCATGATGAGGATGGGGGCGAGCATCACCGCCGTATTCAGGATCAGGATGAGCTGGATGAGCCCGTCCTTGCCGAGTGCTGCGAGGATGCCGCGCCGGTCGTAATAGCTTTGCGAAGCAACATTCATATCTGAATTTCCCTGGCCCGCAGCTTGAAGGTGATGATGCCGGCTACAAGAGCGATGAAGACGAAGATCAGCACGGCAAGCGCGCTGCCGGCGCCGAAATCCTGGCCCGAGCCGGACATGTTGCCGAAGGCGGTGCGGTAGAAATAGAGCCCGAGCACATCGGTCGCGCCATGGGGCGAGCCTTCAAGGCCCACCATCACGTAAGGGATCTCGAACCAGTTGAAGCTGCCGACGAAGAGCAGGGTAAAGACGACGGTGGCGCTCGGCGCCACCAGCGGCCAGACGATCTTGGTGATCTTGGTCCACTCGCTTTCGGTTTCCATCCTGACGGCGTCGAGGATTTCGCCCGGAATGCGCTGCATGCCGGCGAGGAAGACGAGCGTCGGGAAACCCACCATGTGCCATGCATTGGCAATAATCAACGACCAGAGCGCCGTGGAATCCTGTCCGAGCCATGGCTGGGCAAGTCCGCCAAGGCCCAGCCCGCGGAACGAGATGTTGACCACGCCGAAGAGTGGATGGAGGAAGAGCTTCCAGAGAAAACCGACGATGATGGTCGACAGCACGACCGGCAGGAAGACAGAAATCCGGTGGAAGGCCGCACCCGGCAATTCGCGCCAGAGGCAGTATGCGAGCAGGAAACCGAGGCCGTTCTGCAGCACCATCAGCGCGAAGAAGACCCAGACGTTGTGAAGAAACGCGTTGACGGTCCAATCGGCATAGGGCTGCGTGAACAGCACCTTGTAGAAGTTGGCAAAGCCCACGAATTCACCGCGCGCCAAGCCGTTCCAATGGAAGAAGGCATAGGCAAAGGCCGAAATGATCGGGTAGACGACAAACAGCGCCACGAAGGCAAGCGGCGGCACGATCAGCGCCGAAATCCAGAGCCTTCGCGAAACAAGGGGCGATCCGGGCATCACTACTCTCTTGAGGTTGGAAGCGGGGCGATTTTAGGCCGCCCCGCCGCTTGAGGTCACTTCTTGAACGGCGCGTACCAGGCCGCAAGGCCGGTCGTCAGGTTCTTGCCGACCTCTTCCGGGGTCGCCTTGCCGCCGAGCAGCTTCTGGATCTCGCTCTGCAGCAGGACCGAACCGGACGGCTCGCCGTAACGGAAATGGACCAGCATCAGGTAGGGGATCGAGTGCTTGTTGAGGTCGGCCACTTCGCCAAGCAGCGGTTCCTTGAACGTGACACCCGGCACCGCCGAGATGTTGTTCAGGTCGTTGGCGAACATCTGGCCGAATTCCTGGCTGGCGAGGAAGTTCAGGAACTTGACTGCGGCTTCCTTGTTCTTGGTCTTCGCATTGGCCGCATAACCGCCGTCGAAATAGAGGGCGACGAGCTTCTCGTCCTCGGCCTTCAGGCCGGGAGCGGCGAAGATGCCCATCTTCATGTTGGGGTTCTGCTTCTTGAAGTTGGCAAGCTCGTAGGAGCCGCCGACGAACATGCCGGCCATGCCGGAGGAGAAGAGCTGCTGGGCGGAAGCGTAATCAAGACCGATGAAGCCGTCCGGGAAATATTTGGTGATTTCCTTGAGCTTGGTGAGTGCGCCGACATAACGCTTGTCGGTGAAGTCGGCCTTGCCGGCCATCAGGTCGTCGTAGAAGCTGCGGCCCATGATCGAGGAGACAAGGCCGCCGACCACGACTTCATTCTGCCAGGCGGTCGCCGTGCCGTTGGCAAACGGCATGACGCCGGCAGCCTTCAGCTTTTCGGATGCCTTGATGAAGTCGTCCCAGCTCTGCGGCTCGCTCAGGCCGTTCTTGTCGAAGATGTCCTTGTTGTAGATCACCAGCATGGTCTGGCTGGCAAAGGGAACGGCGTAGGTGGTCTTGTTCGAACGCATCGTTTCCGAGGCAAGCGCCGGCGCGGTGAACGTCGAGAGCGCCGGGACGTTGGTCTTGTCCAGAGCCAGAAGGTAACCGCCGCTTGCGACCGTTTCCATGCCGCCATAGGTGCGGGTGAACATCAGGTCCGGTCCCGAACCGCCGGCAAGCGCGGTCGACAGGATGGTGTTGTAGTTCGTCGCTTCGAACGTCTCGAACTTGACGGTGATGCCCGGGTTCTTCGCCTCGAAAACGTCGATGAACTTTTCGTACTGGGCCTTGTCTTCCTGGCGCCAGCTCCAGAAAGTCAACTCCTGTGCCATCGCCGGCAAAGCCGTCGCCAGCGCTCCCAGGGCTACTATCGTGCTGCAAACTAGCTTTTTCATCTGGTTCCATCCTCTTGGTATTTATAGGAGACGAAAAGTGCTTTCAGGCCGCCAACCTCTCCCTCGTTGCGCGACTGAAATAGTGGATTTCCTCTGAAGCGACCGTGATGACGACCGGCGTGTCCGGAGGCAGGTCGACCGAGGCCGAGGAGCGGATGCCGACCAGCGTGCCATCGCCGAGACGCACATAAACATACGTGTTCTCGCCCAGGTATTCGGTGTAGACGACATTGCCTCGAAACCCGTCGGTGCTCTCGTCCGTGGAGACCGTCATCGCATCCGGCCGGACGCCGATGACCAGATTTCGCTCGTCCGAATGGGGAAGGCGGGAGACGCTCACCGCACCCGATCCGGGAAGTGCCAGATGATTGCCGTTGCGCTCGACATCGAGAAGCGACATGCGCGGCGAGCCGATGAAGGTCGCGACGAAGGTATTCGCCGGTCTTTCGTAAAGTTCGCGTGGGCTGCCGAACTGTTCCACCTTGCCATTGTTCATGACGACGATCCGGTCGGCAAGCGTCATGGCTTCCACCTGGTCGTGGGTGACGTAGATGGTGGTGCCGCCGATCTCGCGATGAAGCCTGGCGATTTCCAGGCGCACGTCGGAGCGCAACGCCGCGTCGAGGTTGGACAGGGGCTCGTCGAGAAGCAGGACTTTCGGCTTCCTGACCAGTGCGCGGCCGATCGCGACGCGCTGCCGCTGACCGCCGGACAGTTCCCGCGGCTTGCGCTTCAGCAGCGGATCGAGCCGCAGCATCTTGGACGCTTCGTCTATGCGCTTTTCGACTTCGTCCTTCTCAAGGCCCATCAGCCGGGCGCCGAAGGCCATGTTTTCGTAGACGTCCATATGCGGATAGAGCGCGTAGGACTGGAAGACCATGGCAATGCCACGGCGCGATGGGGCGATGTCGTTCATCCGGCGTTCGTCGAGGTGAAATTCACCCGAGCTGATCGTATCGAGGCCCGCAATCAGTCTCAGCAACGTGGATTTTCCACAGCCCGACGGACCGACGAAAACGACGAACTCCCTGTCGGAAATCTCGAGATCGATGCCATGCAGCACGTCGACGGATTTGAAGCTTTTCTTGATGCCGCTGAGGGTCATTCGAGCCATGCCGAAACTCCGTACTCGTCAATTCAAAGTGTGCTCGGCGGCAAGCGCCGTGAGCAATTCAGCCGTTTCAACCGGGTCGCGATGGAGGATGCAATGCTGCCATCCGACTTCGCGTGCCGTCACGACGTTTTCCTCGATGTCGTCGATGAAGAAGACGTCCTTTTCAGAACATCCTTCCGCTTCCGACACCGCCTGAAAAATCATGGGGTCCGGTTTTTCAAGGCCCATTTCCTGGGACAGGTATTCGCGATCGAAATAACCGGCGCCCAGGAGATTTTCGCTGATATAGCGCCAGTGGATCGACTGATTGTTGCTGAGGCAGACGACGCGATGATTTTCCCTGAGCTTGCGGACAAAACCGATGAACCCTTCAAAGCCCTCGGCGACATAGGCATGCTCGGCTGCGTAGATGCTTTCGGACGGCACGCCGAATACCTTGGCAAGGGCCTGCACGTAGTCGGGTTCCGTCGACCGCCCCAGTCGGAAATCGCGGAAGATTGCTTCCGGAACGTCGCCATATCGCAGGGAAGGGCCTGCAACGCCAGGCTTGGATACGGCACGGTCGCGCGAAGCCGGATCCAGTTTCACGAACACGCCGCCAATGTCAAAAATGAAGAGTTTTTCGCGTTTCTTCATGAGCCGGCTCCAGGCCACTCCCTCACCCTTAAGTGTTAACAACCTATTAGATAATTCCGCCCTGTCAATTAAGCGTGGAATTTTTTATTCGTCTCAAATGATTTCAACAGGCTAATCTGCCGGACCCTGCATCTTGATCGGGAGAGAACCGCGAGTCGCAGGGTGAATCAAGATGAAAAGCGGGCGGCCCACCTTCCGGCGTGCTGCGATTCCGCCGTCGTGCCGTTCGTTCCCAACGCTTCCTCCCCAGCAGGATGGAATATAAAATTCTTTCAATTGTTGATGTTGGGAATTTTCTATCGTAATCGTTGTCGCGGCGAAGGCTGCCAACCGAAAGCCCGCGGGAGAGGACGATGTCAGAGAGCACGCTGGTTTCAGAACTCGAAAAGCTCGTTTCAGAAGGCCGAAATCCAAAAAGCCTCGAGATCGACGTGCTTTCGACGATCGATATCGTCCGGCATATCAATGACGAGGACAAGACCGTTCCTTATGCGGTCGAAAAAGTGCTTCCCGATATGGCGCGGGCAGTCGACATCATTGTCGACGCCTTCAAGAGCGGAGGGCGGCTGATCTATGTCGGGGCGGGCACCAGCGGCCGGCTCGGCATTCTCGATGCTTCCGAATGCCCGCCGACCTTTAGCGTTCCGGAGGGCATGGTGGTGGGGCTGATTGCCGGCGGCCAGCAGGCTGTCTTTCGCGCCGTCGAAGGCGCCGAAGACGACCAGGCCGGCGGTCAGGCGGCGCTCACAGATAGCGACCTGACGGAGAGGGACGTGGTTGTCGGCATCGCTTCCAGCGGCCGCACGCCCTTCGTTATCGGTGCCTTGCGTTACGCGCGAGGCCTGGGTGCAAAGACGGTTTCATTGTCCTGCAATCCGGATTCCGAGATCGCCCGGTTTGCCGATGTGGCGATCACGCCCGTCGTCGGGCCTGAGATACTGACCGGTTCCACCCGGCTGAAATCCGGCACGGCCCAGAAGCTGGTGCTGAACACGCTGACGACGACGGCCATGATCAAGCTTGGCAAGACCTATGGCAACCTGATGGTCGACATGAAGGCCAGCAACAGCAAGCTCGTCGCCCGCGCCGTGCGGATCGTGATGCAGGCGACCGGCTGCACGACGCCAGAGGCCAAGGCCGTTCTGGAACGGACCGGTTATGACGTGAAACTGGCAATTCTGATGCAGATGACCGGAATGGGTGTGGACGAGGCGACCGCCGCCTTGAAGGCCAATGGCGGCTATATCCGCAAGGCTGTGACGCCTGCCGCCAGCCAGCCGGGTTCACGATAGGACAGAAGAACGTGACAATAGAAGCTGCCGATGACGGAATAACGGGCGCGGCGGCACGCGCGTTCGAGCTCGTGCGATCTGCGGTCGATGAGGGCCGTATTCCAGGCGGAGTTCTGGGTGTCGTCGACCGAAGCGGAAGCCGGACTGTTCTTATTCACGGCAGCGCGCAGATTTTTCCAGATCGCAGGCCGATGACGCGCGAAACCTGGTTTGATCTGGCTTCGCTGACCAAGGTGATCTTCACCACGACGCGGATTTTGCACCTGGCGGTGGTCGGCACGATCGATCTCGATGCACCCCTGACCTCGGTGATCCCGGATTTTCGCCAGCAGGACATGAGCGCCTGGGAACGGCAGGTAACGTTCCGGCAATGCCTCGGCCACCAGACTCATTTTCCGGCCACGACCCCGCTTTATATCCAGGGATTGTCGCCGCATCTGCTCAGAACCTTCGTTCTTCAGCGCGAGTGGCCGAAGGGTGAGAGCGTCTATTCCGACATGAACTTCATCCTGCTTGGGTTCGCGCTCGAGCGGCTGATGGGTGAGGGGATCAGAGACATGAATGCCGGGCCGGGCTTTGCTTTTTCAGCCCCGCCCGAACTTTCCGCGGCCACCGAGCAATGCCCGTGGCGGCAGCGGATGATCTGCGGCGAGGTCCATGACGAAAACTGCGCCGCGCTCGAAGGCGCCGGTCATGCCGGTCTGTTCGGGACCGCGGACGCTGTCCTGGATTTTGCAGCCGGCCTGCTGGATGGCGACGCCAAAGGCGATCCGGTCGTCCAGATGATGCGTCAGCCGCTCTCGGAGAAACGAGCCCATGGTTGGGAGCGTCGATATGCCGGGTGGTCCGGTGGAGACGATTGCAGCGCCGCCACGATCGGACATACCGGCTTTACCGGGACCGGCCTCTGGATCGATTTCGAACGCGGGCGCGCCTGGACGCTTCTTACCAATCGTATCCACCCGACGCGCCATTTCGACAGCGGCATTTTCGACCTGCGCCGCCAGGTCGGCGACGCGGTCTGCGCCTCGTAGACTTTCCGCCCGAGCACCCGTATCTCCTCGACCGGGCGACCGGGCAGCGGCTTGATCGAGGTGACTGTTACGCCGCGACCGACTGGGCGGGCGCCTTGGCGCCGGTCATGAAGGCGACCGCGTCGGACATCGTATAGTCCTTCGGGTTGATGACGGTGAGCCGTCGTCCAAGCCGATGGATGTGGATGCGGTCGGCCACTTCGAACACGTGCGGCATGTTGTGCGAGATGAGCACGATCGGGATGCCGCGCGAGCGCACGTCGAGGATGAGCTCCAGAACTTTCCGGCTTTCCTTGACGCCGAGTGCCGCAGTCGGTTCGTCGAGAATGATGACCTTGGAGCCGAACGCTGCAGCACGTGCCACCGCGACGCCCTGGCGCTGGCCGCCTGACAGGGTCTCGACGGCCTGGTTGATGTTCTGGATCGTCATCAGCCCGAGTTCGGTGAGCTTTTCCCGGGCAAACTTGTCCATCGCCCTATGATCGAGTTTGCGCAGCACCGTGCCCATGAAGCCCGGCTTGCGGATTTCGCGGCCAAGGAACATGTTGTCGGTGATCGACAGTGCCGGCGAGAGCGCCAGGTTCTGGTAGACGGTCTCGATGCCGGCGTCGCGGGCTTCGAGCGGCGACCTGAAATTCACCACCTGGCCTTCCAGCTTGATCTCGCCGCCGTCGGGGCGGATGGCGCCGGAAACCGCCTTGATGAGCGAGGATTTGCCGGCGCCGTTGTCGCCGATGACGGCAAGGATTTCTCCCGGATACAGGTCGAAATCCGCGTCGTCGAGGGCAGTCACGCGGCCGTAGCGCTTGAAAAGGCCGCGGGCGGACAGGATGGGTTCCACATTTGGCTGCATGGTCGGTTCCATCAGACGCCTGCCTTTCTGATCCACTGGTCGATTGCGACGGCGGCGATGATGAGCCAGCCGGTCAGCATGACTTTCCATTGGGGGTCGGCGCCGAGCATGTTCAGTCCCATCGACACGACGCCGACAAGCATGGCGCCGAACAGCGTGCCGAGAATCGATCCGCGCCCACCGAAGAGAGAGATGCCGCCGATCACCGTCGCGGTAATGGCCTGCAGGTTATAGTCAGTCACCGCGGCGGAGGGCGAGACGGAACCGTTGCGGCCGATCGAGACCCAGGCGGCAAAGGCGGCGATAACGCCGGCGATCGTGTAGACGCTCAGGAGCACCTTGCGGGTCTGGATGCCGGAAAGCTTGGCAGCTTCCGGATCGTCGCCGACGGCATAGACATGCCGGCCCCACGCGGTGTGGTTCAGCACGTACCAGAGGATGCCGACGAGCAAGACCATGGAGATGACGCCGAGGGTGAGGATGGCGTTGCCGAACCTGAAGTTGATGGCGAAGAGATGCAGGAGGGGCGCGCTTGCATCCACGTCGGCGTCGCGGATCGTCTGGTTGGCGGAGTAGATGAAATTCGTCGCCATGACGATGTTCCACGAACCGAGCGTGACGATGAACGGCGGCAACCGGACGATCGCGACGAGAAAGCCGTTGAAGAACCCGCAGAGCCCGCCGGTCACCATGCCGGCGAGGATTGCGATCGGCGTCGGCAGGCCATAGGTGACGGCGAAATTGCCCATGATGACAGCAGAGATGACCATCACCACGCCGATCGAAAGGTCGATGCCGGCGGTCAGGATAACCAGCGTCTGCGCCGATCCGAGAATGCCGACCACGGCAATCTGCTGCAGGATCAGCGTCAGCGTGTAGGACGAGAAGAACCGTCCGCCGATCGCCAGTCCGAAGACGATGATCGAAAGCACCAGCACGATCAGCGGCACGGCAGCTGGCGTCGAGTGCAGGAAATGCTGGGCACGCTTCAATGGGGAGATGTTCTGGTGTTCGAAGGAAGCGACATTCTTGTCGCTGCCGTCGAGCGCGCGCTCGAACTCCTGTATACCGCTCATGTTTCCTCCTCCGCCTGTCTGACCCATCTACGAAGCGTAGGTTTGGACCGGTCTTCGGCCGGTCTGGTCGAAAGGACTTGTAAAGTCTGGTCGGAACGGCCGGAGCTTTCGCCCCGGCCGGATGCAGGTCAGGGGATCAGCCCCAGCACTTGTCGGTGCCTTCCTTGACACTGATCGACTTGACGCCGGAGACCGGCTTGTCGGTGACCAGCGAAACGCCGGTGTCGAAGAACGACTTGCCTTCGGTCGGCTTCGGCTTTTCCTTGGTGTCGGCGAACTTCTTGATCGCCTCGATGCCGAGCGATGCCATCAGCAGCGGATATTGCTGCGAGGTGGCGCCGATCTGGCCATCCTTGACGGACTTGACGCCCGGGCAACCGCCGTCGACGGAAACGATCAGCACGTTCTTTTCCAGTCCGACGGCTTTCAGAGCCTGGTAGGCGCCGACGGCGGAGGGCTCGTTGATCGTGTGGATGACGTTGATGCCGGGGTCCTTCTGGAGGAGGTTTTCCATGGCCTTGCGGCCGCCTTCCTCGTTGCCGTTGGTCACGTCGTGGCCGACGATGCGCTTGTCGGTTTCGTCACCGATCTTGTCGGGGTTCTTGGGGTCGATGCCAAAGCCGATCATGAAGCCCTGGTCGCGCAGAACGTCGACCGTCGGCTGATCCGGGGTCAGGTCAAGGAAGCCGACCTTGGCATCCTTGGCCTTGTCGCCCATGGTTTCCTTGGCCCACTGGCCGATCAGCTTGCCGGCAAGAAGATTGTCGGTGGCGAAGGTGGCGTCGGCCGAATTGATCGGGTCGAGCGGAGTGTCGAGCGCGATGACGAGGACGCCGGCATCACGGGCCTTCTTGACGGTCGGCACGATGCCCTTGGTGTCGGAAGCGGTGATGAGAATGCCCTTGGCGCCGTCGGCGATGCAGCTTTCGATCGCTGCGACCTGGCTTTCGCTGTCGCCGTCAATCTTGCCGGCATAGGATTTCAGCGTCACACCGAGTTCCTTGGCCTTGGCCGAGGCACCTTCCTTCATCTTGACGAAGAAGGGATTGGTGTCGGTCTTGGTGATCAGGCAGGCGGACACGTCTGCGGCCTTGGCAGGGGCGGAAAACGCGACGCCCAGGACGAGGGCGCCAAATGCGGCGGACAATACGGATTTCTTCATGGTCTCCTCCCAGAGTTAAGACTGTCCGCCATGCGGACCAATGTTCAGACATATGAATGGGCACCGGTGCCACCGAGTTCGACAGGCGCCTCCTCCTAAGCCGTCCTGTGCCCTTACACGTCTAATTAAGAACGAGTTGAAATAGCCTGTCAATAATTAATTCCGATTGAATTATTTATTTGTCGTGCCATAGTTTGGCAGAGCGGAGGTTCGAAATTCGACGATCTGTGTGCGGCGTGCCTTGCCGTTTGTTGCTGGATATCAAAAAGATACCCGCATTCCTGAATAGGCGGCCCTGTCGATTCGAGGCTTCTGGGAGGAACAAGCCAATGTCGGTTTCAGATAGTATGGCGCAAGGCCATGCGCTGCTGGGCAATTTCACCGGCGGTTCAAATCAGGTGCGGGTGAGGGCCTATAACGAGCGGCTCGTGCTTTCGCTGGTGCGTCTGAACGGCTCCATGTCGAAGGCGGATATTACCCGCCGCAGCGGGCTTTCGGCCCAGACCGTCTCTGTCATCATGCGGGCGCTCGAAAAGGACGGCCTTCTGTTGCGCGGGGAGCCGGTTCGCGGCCGGGTGGGGCAGCCTTCGGTGCCGATGCGCCTCAATCCTGATGCGGTCTATTCGTTCGGCGTGAAGATCGGCCGACGCAGCGCCGACCTCGTGCTGATGGACTTCGTCGGCGATATCCGGCTGCAATATCACGAAACCTATGCCTATCCACTTCCCGCGAACATAATCGAGATCATCACCTCCGGCATAACGCGGCTGGAAGGCCAGTTGAACGAGGTGCAGCGTGGCCGTATCGCCGGGATCGGGATCGCCGCACCGTTCGAACTCTGGAACTGGGCCGAGGAGGTGGGCGCTCCGCAAGGGGCGATGGAGATCTGGCGCGGGATCGATCTGCAGGCGGAAATCGCCAGCCGGGTCCCGCACGCGGTCTATCTGCAGAATGACGCGACCAGTGCCTGTGGTGCCGAACTGGTGTTCGGGGTTGGCCCATCCTATCCGGATTTCGTGTATTTCTTCATCGGCTCGTTCATCGGCGGCGGGATCGTCCTCAATTCGGCGATCTTCTCCGGCCGGACCGGAACCGCCGGTGCGGTGGGGCCGCTCCCCGTGCGCGGCAAGGATGGCGAGACGCGCCAGTTGCTGGATATCGCTTCGATCTTCGTTCTGGAGAATCTTCTGAAGGAACGGAACATCGATCCGCAGCCGCTCTGGTATTCCGCCAACGACTGGATCGATTTCGGCGAACCGCTCGATCTATGGATTCGGCAGACCGCGAACGCACTTGCCCAGGCGATCGTTGCGGCAGCGTCGATCATCGATTTTGGCGCGGCGGTGATCGATGGCGGTTTTCCGGCCTGGGTCCGGCGACGGATCGTCGCCTCGACTATCGAGGCGGTGGCGCGGCTCGACCTTCAGGGCGTCATCATCCCCGATATCATCGAGGGAATGGTTGGCTCCCAGGCGCGGGCGATCGGCGGCGCCAGCCTGCCGATCTTTGCCAAATATCTCACCGACCAGAGCGTACTTTTCAAGGATCTGCGGGAAATGCCCGCAGGTTCGTAAGCCGCTGTCAGGAACGGCGCCGTTTGTTGGGATCAGCGGGATCAGCGCCTCAGCGGCCCTTCGCCTGGCGCCAACGGGCGAAATCGGTCTTGGTCTCTTCCTTGGTCGCCGGATAGAGGCCGATGATCGAGCGGCCGTTCAGCACTTCCTCGGTGACGAAATCCTCGAACGCAGTCATCTCGACCGCCTCGTCGGCGATCTCGTCGGCGATATTCGCGGGGACGATGACGACGCCCTCATTGTCTCCGACCACAACGTCGCCCGGCCAGACGGCAACATCGCCGCAGCCGATCGGCACGTTGATGTCGAGCGCCTGGTGGAGGGTGAGGTTGGTCGGGGCGGACGGGCGGTTGTGATAGGCGCGGATGCCGAGTTCGGCGATCTCGGGGCTGTCGCGAAAACCGCCATCGGTGACGACGCCGGCAACATCGCGCAGCATCAGGCGCGACACGAGGATGGAGCCGGCGGAGGCGGCGCGCGGGTCCTTGCGGCTGTCCATGACCATGACATGACCCGGCGGGCATTGCTCGACGGCGGCGCGCTGCGGATGTTGCGGGTTCTGGAACACCGAAAGCTGGTTCAGGTCTTCGCGTGCCGGGATGTAACGTAGGGTGAAGGCCTGGCCGACCATGTTTTTAGGCTTCTGGGAGAGCGGCCGGACATCCTGGATGAACTGGTTGCGCAATCCGCGCTTGAAGAGCGCGGTGCAGATCGTCGCGCAACTGATTCCCTCGTATTTCTTGCGCGTGGTTTCGGAAAGAACGTAGTCGGTCATGGGGTCTCCACTCAGAAATACCTGGGATCGGGAATAGCGGGGGTCAGAAAATGTCGGGCTCGCCGGCGGTGGCGCCGAACTCCCGTTCGAGGAAGTCGAAGTCGCAGCCTTCATTGGCCTGCTTGATATGCTTGGAAAACATCCAGCCGTAGCCGCGTTCGTACTTGTCGGCGGGCGCCACCCATTCGGCGCGGCGCTTGGCGAGCGTTTCCTCGTCCACCAGCATGTCGATCGAACGGTTCGGCAGATCGACGCGGATGATGTCGCCGGTGCGCACCAGCGACAGTGGGCCGCCGATATGGGCCTCCGGCGCCACATGCAGGATGCAGGCGCCGTAGCTCGTGCCGGACATGCGGGCATCGGAAATACGCAGCATATCTCGATAACCCTGTTTCAGGATCTTCTTCGGGATCGGCAGCATGCCCCATTCCGGCATGCCGGGTCCGCCCTTCGGGCCGGCATTGCGCAGGATCAGCACGTGATCGGCGGTGACGTCGAGGTCCTCGCGGTCGATCATCGCCTTCATTTCCGGATAACTGTCGAAGACGAGGGCAGGGCCTTCGTGCGCCCGCAGCCGCGGCTCGCAGGCGGAAGGCTTCATGACGCAGCCGTCCGGGGCGAGGTTGCCCTTGAGGACCGCCAGGGAACCCTCATGATAGATCGGGTTCGACAGCGGGCGGATGACGTCGCTGTTGTAGACTTCGGCGCCTTTCAGCGTCTCGCCGAGCGGGAAACCGCTGACGGTCATGGCGTCGAGCTTCAGGAGATCCTTGATCTCCGCCATCAGGGCGCGCAGGCCGCCGGCGTAATAGAAGTCTTCCATCAGATACTTGTCGCCTGAGGGACGGATGTTGGCGACGACGGGGGTGGTGCGTCCCGCCTTGTCGAGATCGTCCAATGTCAGCGGAACGCCGGCGCGGCGCGCCATCGACAGGAGATGGACAACGGCATTGGTGGAACAGCCGGTCGCCATGGCGACCGTCGTGGCATTGTGGACCGCGTCGGGCGTGATGATCTTGTCGGGTGTCAGGTCGTCCCAGACCATTTCGACGATCCGTCGGCCGCAGCGGGTGCTCATGCGGATGTGGTTGGCGTCGGCGGCGGGAATGGAACTGGCACCGGGCAGGGTGAGGCCGAGCGCTTCGGCGATCGCGGTCATGGTGCTGGCGGTGCCGAAGGTCATGCAATGGCCGTAGGAGCGGGCAATGCCTTCTTCGACGCCGGTCCATTGTTCCTCGGAAATCGTGCCGGCGCGGCGTTCGTCCCAGTATTTCCAGGCATCCGAGCCGGAGCCCAGCCATTCGCCCTTGTAATTGCCACGCAGCATCGGACCGGCGGGCAGGAAGATCATCGGGAAACCGGCGCTTATAGCGCCCATCACCAGGGCAGGGGTGGTCTTGTCGCAACCGCCCATCAGCACCGCGCCGTCGACCGGATGAGCACGCAGCAGCTCTTCCGCCTCCATGGCGAGGAAATTGCGATAAAGCATGGATGTGGGCTTCAGCGCGCTTTCGGACAGTGACTGCACCGGCAGCTCGACCGGGAAACCGCCCGCCTGCAGGACGCCGCGCTTCACGTGCTCGACGCGATCCTTGAAATGGGCGTGGCAGGCGTTGAGGTCGGACCAGGTATTGAGGATGGCGATGATCGGTTTCTTGCCCCAATCCTTCTCATCAAAACCCATCTGCATCATGCGGGAGCGATGTCCCGACGAACGGAGATCATCCGGCGCGAACCAGCGTGCGCTGCGGAGATCGGCTGCTTCCTTTGTCATGCTTCTCTTCCAGAAATCCTGCCATCATTCCGGAATCGATCATGCCTCGATCACGGGGGCGGAGCTCCTCCCGCCCGGCGCCAACTTAAACAGGCTTCGGAGAAATTGATATATCAAGTTTCAGATTTCCTCCTTGATATATCAAATTTCAAATGCTAGATCAGCGCCGAGACGAGGATGGAGGATGTGAATGGGCGGCGATGATGCGCTTCTGCCAGTGGAGCCGGTTTTTCTGAAAAGCCTGCGTGACCACGTCTATGGCCTGGTGCGCGATGCCATTCTTGCGGGCCGCCTGAAGGGTGGCGAAAAGCTCAACGAGCGCCACCTCGCTAGCCAGCTAGGCATCAGCACGACGCCGCTCAAGGAGGCCTTGCGCGTACTCGAGTCCGAAGGGTTGGTGCGATCGGAGCCCCGCCGCGGGATCTACATCACCTTCAATGCCGGCCAGGCGGAAGAGATGATGCTGGCGCGGGCCGCGCTTGAAAGCATGATCGCTCGCCAGGCCGCCAAGCGGGTGAAGGATGAGGATGTGGCCCTGATGCGCGCGCTCATCGTCGAGATGCGGGCCGGCCTCGAGACGGTGGACGTGCTGCAGCTCATCGCTCTCAACGAGCGCTTCCACAACGTTATCCATGAAGCATCCGGTTGCAGCTATCTGCGTCGCCTGCAGGGCGGCCAGAACATCTACACCCATGCGGCCCGTCTCAGCGTGCTGTCGGAGGAGCGGGAGCGCTTCCTGGCGGTCGAGGAGCATGAGGCCATCGCCAACGCGATCGCTGCCCGCGAGCCTGATCTCGCCGAGCGGCTGATGCGCGACCACGTCATTCGCTCGGGCGAGAAGCATCTCCTCCGGGTGTAGCAAGTCGGGAATGAGGGAAACGGACATGAATATCCGCGACTACAAGCGCGTCCTCACGGGCATTTCGGGCGTCCACGTGACCGCCTATGACAACAAGGGGGCGATCGAGCCTCGGTTGACCGGCAAGATCATTCGGCGGATTGCCGATGCGGGCATTCACAATATCGTCAGTGGCGGCAATACCGGCGAGTTCTACAGCCTCCAGCACGAGGAGGTCCTTCGCCTGCAATCGATCTGCGTTGCGGCTGTCGAGGGCAAGACGGTGGTCACCGCCGCTGCCGGTCGTTCGGTCGGCGAAGCGATCGCGACCGCCAAGGCGGCCAAGCGGGAAGGCGCTCAGGGTGTGATGGTCCATCACCCGCTCGATCCATTCGCTGCACCCCGCTCGCAGGCCGACTATTTCATCGCCATCGCCGAGGCTTCGGAACTGCCGCTCGTCGCCTATGTGCGGTCCAATACGATCGCCGTCGACGACCTCGCCCGCATCGCGACCCATCCAAACATTGCCGGCGTCAAGTTCGCCTCGACCGACATGATGCTGTTTTCCGAATGCGTGCGGGCGACCGAGGGTACGGATGCGGTCTGGATCTGCGGCCTCGCCGAGGGCTGGGCGGCACCTTTTTACGCGCTCGGCGCCAAGGGGTTCACGTCCGGCCTCGTCAATATCGATCCGGCCCGGTCGCTGGCGATCTGGCATGCGCTCGAGGCGGGCGACTATGCCAGGACGCGGGCGATGGTCGCCAAAATTGCCGGCTTTGAAATGCTGCGCACCAAGTTCAACAACGGCGCCAATGTCACGGTCGTCAAGGAGGCTTTGGCTTTGCGTGGCGAAAACCTCGGACCGGTGCGTCTGCCGGGCCTGCCGGCGCTCGATGTCGCCGACCGCAATCACCTCGAACAAATTCTGAAAGGCTGGGAGCCTGTCGCTGCTGCTCATTGACCCCGCGTTCATCCGGATAGACCCATGAAAATCACTGCGCTCGAAACCGTTCAACTTCCCAGCCTGAACAATATCATCTGGCTTCGCATCCATACCGACGAAGGCGTCATCGGCCTCGGCGAGACCTTTCGGGGGGCGGATGCCGTCGCGACCTATCTGCATGCGGAGGTCGCGCCGGCGCTGATCGGCAAGAATCCGCTGGAGATCGACCGGATTTCCAAGCAGCTGACCGAGACCTATGTGGGCTTCCGCTCCTCCGGCGTCGAAATCCGCGCGGCATCCGCCGTCGACATCGCCCTCTGGGACATCTTTGGCAAGGTCACGAACCAGCCGATCCACCAGCTTCTCGGCGGCCTGTCGCGGCGTTCGATCCGCACCTACAATACCTGCGCCGGCTATTCCTATAACAGCCGAGGTTCACGCCGTTACATCGGTGATGCCGACAAGCCTCAGGGTCCCTATGACGATCAGGTCGCCTTCACCAACGATGCGGGGGCGCTCGCCGAAAGCCTGCTGTCCGAAGGCATCACCGCCATGAAGATCTGGCCGCTCGATCCCTTTGCGGTCGCCAGCGGTGGGAACTTCATTCACCGGGATGACCTCGAAAAAGGGCTTGAGCCGTTCCGCAAGATCCGCGACGCCGTCGGCAACAAAATGGAAGTGATGGTCGAGCTGCATTCGATGTGGGATCTGCCTTCCGCATTGGCGATCGCCCGCGAGATCAAGGAATTCCGCCCCTTTTGGATGGAAGACCCGATCAAGATGCAGGACACCGAAGCGCTGACGATCTACGCGCAGCGTTCCGGCCTGCCGGTCTGCGCCAGCGAGACGCTCGCGACCCGCGCCCAGTTCGTAGAACTCCTGCGCAAGAATGCCGTCGACTATGTCATGCTCGACATTTCCTGGTGCGGGGGCTTGAGCGAAGCGAAGAAGATCGCCACCATGGCGGAAGCCTTCCAGCGGCCGATCGCGCCGCATGACTGCACCGGCCCGGTCGTGTTCACCGCCTCGATCCATCTGGCGCTCAACGCTCCGAATGCGGTGTTCCAGGAGTCCGTACGGGCCTATTACTCGACCTGGTACCGCGATCTCGTCACGGTCATGCCGCGTATCGAGAATGGCCAGATTTATCCGTTCGAGGGAGCGGGCCTCGGGCTGGAACTCAGCGACTACGTTCTCGACAATCCCGACGTCATCCGCCGCACCACCAAGGTCAGCGACCTGTGATACGCTTCGAGCCGCTCGGAGGGCTCAGTCTCGGGCTTGGCGAAAGCCCCGTCTGGGACGAAAGACGCAATCTCGTCTTTCTCTGCGATATCCCGACCGGCCGATTGCTGGCGATCCGACTTGGCGAGGGCCAGGTCGACGAGTGGGTTCTCGGCACGAATGTCTGTTCGGTCGGGCTCTGCGAAAGCGGCAGGCTGGTCGTGTCGCTGACGCGCGAGATTATCCTCTTCGATCCCGAGACCGGTGAGCGCCAGACGCTCGCGCATCTCGAAGGAGAGCTTGAAACCAATCGGCTCAACGACGGCAAGGTGGGACCTGACGGCGCCTTCTGGGTCGGCACGACCGACCAGCGGCCGGAGCGACAGCCGGTCTGTTCGCTTTACCGCATTGGTGCGGATGGAAACCTCGTCCGCAAGAAGAGCGGACTTCTGATTTCAAACGGGCTTGCCTGGTCGCCGGATGGCACCAGCATGTATCATTCGGATTCAGGCGGCCAGTGGATCGAGCGGCATGATTTCGATGCGGCGACGTGTGAGATGGGCGAAGGTATTCGGATCGCCGCGCCCGGTGAAGCGGACGGGCGGCCGGATGGTGGCGCGACTGACATCAACGGCTTCTACTGGAGCGCCGGCGTTTCGGCCGGATGTCTCAACCGATATTCGTCAGAAGGGGAGCTAGTCGACAAATATCCGCTGCCGGTTGCGACGCCGACCATGCCGTGTTTCTGCGGTCCCGACCTGAAGACGCTACTGATCACCTCGCACCGCTATCTTTCGCCGGAGAGATTGCAGGCATATCCTTTGAGTGGCGCCGTGCTGGTCGCATCGTCGCCGGTCGCAGGGGCGCCGATCGCGCGCATGAAAGGATTTTGACCGTGAGCTTCGACAAGGCAAACAAGATCGATGACTGACGATTCCATCTACAGGCTCAAGTCGGGCCGTTGCGAACTGGTTGTCGATGCCGCCCACGGTGCGAGCCTCACCTCCTTTCGGTGGCGGAAGCCGGATGGCGACTGGTTCGAGATCCTGCATTCCTGTCCGCCGGCGCAGGTCGCCCTGACCGGTGGATCCTTCGTCATGGTGCCGTTTGCCAACCGGCTCGATGCCGGTCGCTTCCCGAGCCCCGACGGCCCGGTCGAAGTTCCGGTCAACCGGCCGGAGCAGAACATGGCGCTCCACGGATTTTCCCGCGACAGGGCCTGGCAGGTCACCGAGGCGACGGAAAGCACGCTGACCCTGGTCGACGACTTCGCCCACGAGTCTATCCCGTTCGCCTATCGGCTGGTGCAGCATATCTCGATCGGCCCGGATGGTGCTAAACTGACGTTGATCTTGACCAATACCGCGGATCGGGCGCTTCCCTACGGCATGGGTTTTCATCCCTGGTTCCGGAAGGATGAGGATACCTGGCTGAGGTTCGACGCAGAGACCGGTTTCGGCCGAGATCAGCGAGGCTTCCCGGCCGGACCTGTCCCAGCCGATAACGGCCCTCCTTTCGCCCATGGCCTCGACACCTCGACGATGCCCTGGTTCGACGGACATTTTGCAGGATGGGCGTCGCGGCGGGCAGTCGTCGAGTGGAGGCAGGCCGGGGTCAGCATGACGCTTTCGGCGACCGGCGTACTGACCAACCTGCATGTCTATGTGCCGGACGATCGGCCCATCCTTTGCGTCGAACCCGTCAGTCACGTTCCGGACGTTCATAATCGACGCGAACTGGCGGGCTACGGGGATCTCGCATGGTTGGCTCCCGGCGAGACGATCGAGGGCTCCATGACCTTGCGGTGCGGCTCGCCTGAGGTCGCTGGTGCCGAGACGCCTCCAAAGGGATGAGAGGGTGAAGACCTTTTGAATTATGCGGGCGTAATCCTCCGAGAAAATCCAAACATTCGGCGTAGTAAATAAGCATTACGAACAGGTTCATCGCAGTTAAACTTGAAGCCTGCTTGTCTTGCGGGGCCAGAAGAACTCTGAGACCATCCCGTGCATCTTTGATGGACGGGGCTCGGGGTATCTCATGTTGAAAAGTTTTCGCCTCAATGAGATCGAGGCGCATCTGGCCTCTCGCGTCGGCGGGTTTATCCTTGCGGCGCTGACGCTGATCTTGTGCCTGGCTTATGTGGTGCGCCTGGCGATGAGCCAGGATGTCGCCGGGGATTTCTGGCATTTCTGGGCGGCGGGAAAGCTGTGGGCCATGGGAGAGAACCCTTACGGCGCCGATTTCAACGTCCGGGTTCGCGCCGAATTTGGCTTTGAAGCAATCAACGGCTGGTTCTATTCGCCTCATACCTGGCTCCTGTCGCGCCCGCTGGCGGGACTTGGTTTCGATACCGCGCTGCTTGTCTGGCGCATGCTTTCGGTTGCGGCACTTGTTGTCGGAACCGCGCTGGTGGTCTCGCTCAGATCTGAAGAGGGACGCGGCTGGAAGCGGCTGCTCTGGGCGGTCCTGCTTCTCTGGGCCGTGACGTCCCAGCCGGGTTCGATCAACTTCACCATCGGCCAGTTTTCGGCCTTCCTGTTTCTGGCCGTCGTCCTGTTTTTCTATGGCGTTCTGCGCCAGAAGAACTGGGCTGTGGTCGTGGCTCTCGTCCTGCTCAGCATGAAACTGAGCCTCGCCTTGCCCTTCATAGGTTATGCGGCTGCGGTGCCCCGGCTGCGCGTCCCGATGCTGCTGGCAGGCGGTATCGCGCTCGTGGCGTCGGTGCCGGCTTTTCTTGCAGGTGGAACGGTTGAGACTTTCACGGGATATTTCGAAGGCATCGCGCAATATACCAAGTTCGACGTCAATGGCCCGCTGGAGGTCACAGGGCTGCGCAATCTGCTGATGCACTGGTTCGGGATTTCCGTCTCCGGCATCGTGCTTGCCATCGGCGCGGGGCTTCTCGGCATGATCCTCGGCTGGTTCAGCTGGCGAAACCCGGGGCGGATGTCTCCGACATTCAGTCTCGTTCTGTTGCTGGCCTGGACCATGCTTCTCATTCCTCAGCACCGCTACGACCTGCTGATCCTGCCCGCGTTGCTGATCCATGTCGGACGAGGTTGGCTGTGGGCGAATCTCGCGGTGATGGCGCTGGTGTTCCGGGGGCATATCGTGACCGGCGTCATGAGGCTTCCGGATATGGCTGTCCACGCGCCGGGCAGTTACTTGTTCTCACTGGCAATGCTCGGGCTTTGCGCATTTCTCCATCTGAGGCTCCTGAGGGCAGGATCAGTCAAGGATGGATCATTCCTCGGCACGGCATAAGCTGGCGTGTGTTCCAGGAGGCCAGATCAACCGCTATTCGCAGCGCACAAAATATTTGCTCGACGGGCGCTTCCAGAACTCGCACATTCGCCAATCTGCCCTACATAACCTTGGCTTTTATGTGTTCCAGGCCAAGTCCAACGCGTCGGCCGGCGATCCGGAGGGAAATTCTGTCATGTCTTTGAAAAATAAGCTTTTGGGCATTGCTTTTGCGCTTGGCGTTTCGGCCACCATGGCCAATGCCCAGGTCGTCGTCTCTTCCAAGATCGATACGGAAGGCGGCGTGCTCGGCAACATCATCCTCGCGATGCTGAAGGCCAACAACATCCAGGCCACCGACCGTATCCAGCTCGGTGCGACGCCGGTCGTGCGCAAGGCGATCACCGCCGGCGAGATCGACATCTATCCGGAATATACGGGTAATGGCGCCTTTTTCTTCGAAAAGGGCGACGATCCGGCGTGGAAGAACCCGCAGAAGGCCTATGAAGCGGTCAAGAAGCTCGATTACGACGCCAACAAGATCGTCTGGCTGGCGCCGTCTTCGGCCAACAACACCTGGGCGATCGCTGTGCGCAAGGATGTCGCGGATACCAACAAGCTGAAGACGCTGACCGACTTCGGCAAATATGTTGCCGGCGGCGGCAAGATCGTCCTGGCGGCGTCGTCTGAATTCGTCAATTCGGCGGCCGCATTGCCGGCCTTCCAGACCACCTACGGCTTCAAGCTGAAGCCCGACCAGCTGATCACGCTTTCCGGCGGCGATACGGCTGCAACCATCGCCGCTGCCGCCAACCAGACCAACAACGCCAACGCTGCGATGGTCTACGGCACCGACGGCGGCATCGCGCCTTCTGGCCTGGTGGTTCTCGAAGACGACAAGGGCGTTCAGCCGGTCTACCAGCCGACCCCGATCATCCGCGAGGAGGCGCTCAAGAAAAACCCGACCATCGAGGCGGTGCTGAAGCCGGTCTTCGCCAAGCTCGATCTCGTCACCCTGCAGGATCTCAACGGCCGTGTGCAGGTCGGCGGCGAGCCGGCCAAGGCAGTTGCCGAGGACTTTCTCAAGAAGAATGGCTTCCTGAAGTAATTCCTTTTCGGCGTGGTTTCGTGTCAACATGGGCCGGGCGCTCGAACGCCCGGCTTTTTTATCAGTCGTAAGGCAGGGGGCGGTTTGAGAGTTCGGTTCGACAAGCTCGGCATCGTCATCGCCCTCCTTGCCGCCTATGGCGTGCTCTGGTCGGCCTTCGCGACGCTCAAGCCCAACCGCATCGTGCAGGGGCAGGCTGAATCGATGCTGCAATCGCTGCCGGCCTGGGCGGGCTGGGGGCTGGTCGGCGTGCTCGTGGTCGCGATTGCCGTAGCCCTCTTTCGCACTTCCCCCTGGATCAAGCTGATTGCCGCCGTCGCGGCGCTGACGGCACTGACCCTTTCGATCGGATATGCAGCGACATTTCTGACGCCGGCCGCCAATACCTATGCCCGTGTCTCACCCGCCTCCGGCTTCTGGATCCTGCTGTTCGCCTTCGCGCTTCTGGCTGCCGACGCGATCACGCGGCTCGATCCGCCGCCGGGGATGCGCGTCCTGTTTCTGATCCTGGCGGGGCTCAGCATTGGCGCGCTGCTGATGTCGGGGAGGTGGGACGGGCTCTCGATCATGAAGGAATATTCCGGCCGCGCCGACGTTTTCTGGGTCGAAGCGGGCAAGCATGTGGAACTGGCGCTCGGTTCGCTTTTCGCCGCCGTCCTGGTCGGGCTGCCGCTCGGCATTCTCTGTCATCGGGTGGCACCGCTCAGGGACGGCGTGCTCAACACGTTGAACCTCGTCCAGACCATCCCCTCGATCGCGCTGTTCGGCCTGCTGATTGCGCCGCTCGGCTGGATCGCCACCAATGTGCCCGGGGCCGCGGCGATCGGCATTCGCGGCATCGGGGTGGCCCCGGCCTTCGTGGCGCTGTTCCTCTATTCGCTGTTGCCGGTCGTCGCCAATACGGTCGTCGGGCTTGCCGGCGTGCCGCGCGAGGCCAATGATGCGGCCCGCGGCATCGGCATGACCGGTCGCCAGCGGCTGTTCAAGGTCGAGTTTCCGCTGGCGCTGCCGGTCATTTTGACGGCGATCCGCATCGTGCTCGTTCAGAATATCGGCATGGCGACGATTGCGGCATTGATCGGCGGCGGCGGTTTCGGCGTCTTCGTCTTCCAGGGCATCGGCCAGACTGCCATGGACCTGGTACTGCTCGGCGCCGTACCGACCGTGGCGCTCGCCTTTGCCTCAGCCGTCGTCCTTGATGCGCTGATCGAAATGAACTCCCGCGTCCCCAACGGAGCCAGATCCGCATGATCGAGATCGACGCCATTACCAAGCGCTATGACGGCGTCACCGTCGTCGACAACGTCTCGATGGTGATCGAACCGCGCACCGTGACGGTCGTCGTCGGCACGTCCGGTTCGGGCAAGACGACGCTGATCCGGATGATCAACCGGCTGGTGGAGGCGAGCGAGGGCGCCATCCGGCTCGATGGCGAGGACAATCGGTCGATCCCCGGTTACGAATTGCGGCGGCGGATCGGTTACGCCATCCAGGGGCACGGACTTTTCCCGCACCGCACGGTGGCACAGAACATCGCGACCGTGCCTGGCCTGCTCGGGTGGACGAAGGCCCGTATCGACGCCAAGGTCGAGGAATTGCTGACGCTCTTCCAGCTGGAGCCGAAGACGTTCGGGCCGCGTTATCCGCACGAGCTTTCCGGCGGCCAGCAGCAGCGCGTCGGCGTGGCGCGCGCGCTTGCCGCCGAGCCATATGTGTTGCTGATGGACGAGCCCTTCGGGGCGCTCGACCCGATCATCCGTGCCAAGGCGCAGGAGGATCTTCTGGCGATCCAGAAACATTTCGGCACGACCATCGTGCTCGTCACCCACGACATGAACGAAGCCTTTCATCTCGCCGACAAGATCGCGGTGATGGACAAGGGCAGGGTGGTGCAATACGGGCCGCCGGCCGAACTGGTGCGGGCACCGGCCACGCCGTTCGTCGAAACGCTGATCGGCGACGCGGAGCGGCCGTTCCGGTTGCTTTCGATTGCAACGACTGGCGCTGCGGCGGAGCCGGGCGAGGCGGAAGGCGTGCCGATCGGGGAGGACAGGAGCCAGCAGGAGGCGCTTGCCGATCTGATCTGGAGCGGGCGGGATGCACTTCCCGTCATTTCCAGGAGCGGAGCGCCGATGGGGCGGGTGACCCTCGAGGCTATCCTCAAGCGCGCCGCGAGGCAGCGATGAGGGCTTGGGTGCCGACTATCCTGCGCGGCCTTTTGCTTGTGGTGCTGATCGCCTTCCTGGTGTCGCCGGATAATTTTGAACCGCTGCTGAAGCCGCTCGTGCAGCCGAACGCACCGGCGATCTACAATCAGGGCAGCCTGCTCAGTCTGACGCTCCTGCATTTGCGGACGGTCTTTATCGCAACGCTGGCCGCGACGATCATCGCCGTGCTTCTGGCGATCCTTGTGACAAGGCCTTTTGGTGCCGAATTTCTGGCGCTGTCCCGCAGCCTGGTGAATATCGGCCAAACCTTTCCGCCGGTCGCGGTGTTGGCACTTGCCGTTCCGGCTGTCGGTTTCGGCGAGAAGCCGACGCTAATCGCGCTTTTTCTTTATGGCCTGCTGCCAATCTTCGAGAATACGCTGACGGCCCTCACCAACCTTCCACGATCGGTGATGGAGGCGGCGCGTGGTTCCGGTATGACCCCTTTCCAGCGGCTCATCCAGGTGGAACTGCCATTGTCTCTGCCGATCATCGTTGCGGGCGTCCGGCTTTCGGTGGTGATCAGTCTCGCGACCGCGACGATCGGCTCGACGGTTGCTGCAAAGACGCTCGGCGAGGTGATCATCGCCGGGCTGCAGTCCAACAACCTCGCCTTCGTGCTGCAGGGCGGCCTGATCGTCGGGGCGCTGGCCGTGCTGATCTATGATGGGCTCTCGGCTGTCGAGTCCATGCTTACCCGCCGGACGGGCTCGGCCTAACCGTGGCTGGAATCGGTCGGCACGACCGGTTCCGCATCCTGTTTCAGGTTGCCGCGGTGGAAGATGAACAGTCCGGCGATGACGATGATGCCGGCGCCGATCCAGGTCTGCGCATCCGGCAGGTCACCGAAAAACAGCCAGCCGAGAATGACCGCCCAGACCAGTAGCGTATATTGCAGCGGCGCCAGCACGGAGGCCGGCGCGAGCTTCAATGAGCGGGTGATCAGGAGATGGGCGATGCAGGCGACGACGCCGAGCAGCAGCAGCGCCAGCAATTCGCCGACATTGAACGGGCTCCACTGGCCGATGCTGAGGAAAATTCCGGCGATCAGGCCGGCAATCGTCTGCCAGGTGACGAGTGTTGCATCAGTCGTGGCGCGCAGCCGACGGTTCAGCACCAGGGTGAGCGCGAAGGACAGGCTGCCGACGAGGCCGAAGACCGAAGGCCATGCGAGCATTTCCGACGAGGGGCGAAGCGCAATCACCACGCCGACGAATCCGATGAGAACGGCGAGCCACCGCCGCCAGCCGATCCGTTCGCCGAGCAGGAAATGCGAAAGGGCCGCCACATAGATCGGCCCCGCCATGTAGAAGGTCATCACGTCGGCGAGCGGCAGGTAGGCGACGGCGGCGTAGAACAGTGCCAGATCTCCGGTGGCGAACAGCACGCGCAGCACCTGCAGCGGCATCCGCTCGACCTTGTACAGGGCCGATATCGGCTGGCGGGCGATCATCGGGCCAAGGATGAAGACGGCCCCGAACGAGCGGATCACCAGGACCTGGCCGACCGAAAAGCTTGCGACCAGCCACTTGCCCATGGCGTCGTTGAGCGAGAACATGAAGGCGCCGAGCAGAAACAGCAGGACGCCGGCCAGTGCGGCATTGGCGCCGAAGGCGGAAGAGGCTCTTTTGTCCATGGTGTCTAAGAGTCCCCCCGACCCTGAAATTGCGATGTGATGGCCGGTCAGCCAGCGAGCCGTCCACCCAGCATCGGCTTCGGTGCGCCGGTCGTGGTCGGAAAGCTGATCGGCATGCCGCGCAGCACGCGCACCGCGAGGAATGCAAAACATTCCGCCTCGACCGCATCGCCTCGCCAGCCGAGCGTATCGGCGGAAACGGCTTTGACGCCGGCACGGCTTTCGATCATCGACATGATCGTCGGATTATGACGGCCGCCGCCGCTGACGATCAGCCGCTTCGGCCGGTGGGGCAGCAGATCGAGCGCCTTGCCGACCGCAGAGGCCGTGAAGGCCGAAAGCGTTGCCGCGCCGGTGGCGTCGTCGAGGCCATCTGCCATGGCGGCGGTGAAGTCGAAACGATCGAGCGATTTCGGGTAGGGTGCTGCGAGATAGGGATGTTCAAGAAGCTTGGCGAGGCGCTCCTCATCGACCTTGCCGGAAGCGCCGAGCGCGCCGTTGCGGTCCATCTCGCCGAGGCCGCGCGCCTTGATGAAATCGTTGAGCGGCGCGTTGGCCGGGCCGGTGTCGAAGGCGATCACCAGATCCTCGCCGTCCCACCAGGTGATATTGGCGACGCCGCCGAGATTGAGGACGGCCGTATCGCCGCTCGTATCGACGCCGCGCAGCAGAGCGGAATGGTAGGCCGCGGCAAGCGGCGCGCCCTGGCCACCGGCGCGGACGTCCGCCGAGCGGAAGTCGTAAGCGACCTTGGTGCCGAGGATCGAGGCCATCAGCTCGCCATCGCCAAGCTGGCGGGTATCGCCGAGCCTGTCCTTGGTCGGCGCGCGATGCAGGACGCTCTGGCCGTGGAAGCCGACGATGCCGATATCCGCCATGGTGAGCCCGGTGCTTTCGACGAGTTGCTTGACGGCGTAGGACTGCGCCTTCGTCAGTGCCTGTTCTGCCTCGCGGAAGATCGCGGGATCTGGTCCTTCGAAATTCCAGACGCGGGCCTGCGCCAGCGTTTCCTCCAGCAGAGTGCGGATCACCGGCGGGTAGGGGGCGAGCGTATAGGCGCCAAAAGTCTCGATCGTCTCGCCGTCGGTCTTCAGGAGCGCCACGTCGATATTGCCGTCGAGAACGGTTCCGGTCATCAGGCCGACGGCCCAGATTGGCTCCATGGTCTAGCTCCTCTCAAGACTGGTAGACGAGATTGCCGACCGCCTGCCGCAAGGCGAGGATGCCGCTGTCGAAATGGCGGGTCGGATGAATGCGGTTGGTAAGCAGCGTCACGGCGCGGCCCCTGTCGAAATCGATCAGCAGGCTGGTACCGGTGAAACCGGTATGGCCGATCGTGGCGGCGCTGCATGTCGTGCCGCCCCACCAGTCGGCATAGGGATGTTCCCAGCCATGGGTGCGGCGGTTGGAGAGCGGCGCACGTATCAATGCGATGGCCTCTTTGGAGGCGCCGGTGCCGTCGAGCATGCCTTTTGCGAAATCGAGAACCGAGGTCACGGTGCCGAACAAGCCGGCATGGCCGGAACCCTGCAGCGCCGAGCAATTGTCGTCATGGACTTCACCGGACAGAACCCGGTGCCGCCAGGTGCAGTCTTCGGTCGCGGCCGAATGTTCCGGATCGGCGGACCAGGCGAAGCCTTGGCCGGGATCGAGGTCACGGAGCGTCTTCTTCGTCAGCCGTTCCAGCGCGAAGCCGAGCAGGATGAAATTGATGTCGGAATAGACCGGCGGGCCGGCCTCCCATTCGCGCTGCAGGATGAAGGCGCGCAGCAGGTCCGGATCGCGGCCATAGGTATAGATCGGCTCGACGCCCGGAAACGGCGTCTGGTGGCCGAGGCACTGGCGGAAGGTGATCTTCCGCTCCCAGGCCTCGGCATTGTACTGGCGCAGATCCGGCAGCAGGGTGGTGAGCGGCGCGTCGAGATCGATCGTGCCTTCGTCGGCGAACTTCAGGATACGGGTGGTGGTGAAGATCACCTTGGTGAGCGAGGCGAGATCGAACCAGATGTCCAGGGTCATCGGACGCGTGGTGGGAACGACCTGCGCCGAGCCGATGGCGCGGGCCAAACGGCCGTGTTTCAGGTCGACAATGCCGAGCACGCCGCCGGGGATGCGCTTGTCGCTTACGGCCGTCGCGAGCGGGGCGAAGGCGCGTTCGAAGACGGCGGCAAGTTCGGGATTGGCGGATGCTTTGTCGTCCGTCATCGTTACATCCTCAGGCTTCCGCTCGCGCCCGGTGGTCCGGTCCGTAAGTCTGCCATTGGGCAGGCGGCGGTTCGAAACCTTGTGGGCGAACCAGCGACGGGACCTGGCGCGTATCGAGTTCGAAATGCTGGTTGCGGCGCTCGATGCTCGGCACGGCGGAAATCAGCCGCTTGGTATAGGAATGCTGCGGGCTCGACAGAACCGACGCGGCATCGCCGATCTCGACGATCTGGCCAGCATACAGCACCGCGATGCGGTGGGCGATACGTTCGACGACAGCCATGTCGTGTGACACGAACAGATAGGCGAGGCCATATTCGTGCTGCAGGTCTACCAGCAGTTCCAGCACCTTGGCCTGTACCGAAACGTCCAGCGCCGAGACCGCTTCGTCGAGCACGACGATCGACGGATTGAGCATCAGCGCGCGGGCGATGCAGAGGCGCTGGCGCTGGCCGCCGGAGAACTCGTGCGGGTAACGCAGGAGGCTGTTTTCGGGCAGGCCCACACGCTTCAGCAGCGCCACCATTTTTGCCCGCGTTTCGGCATCGACCCGGCCCCCGGCGGCGATCACCGGTTCGGCCAGGATGCTGTCGATCCGCAGGCGCGGATTGAGCGAGGCGTAAGGGTTCTGGAAGACCATCTGCACGGAGGGGTCGCTTCCATCCACGATCGCGCCGTTGTTGGCGGAAAAGCTTCCGCGGGTGGGCTTCACGAGACCGAGGATGGCGCGGGCGGTGGTCGACTTGCCGGAGCCGCTTTCGCCGACGATCGCCAGCGTTTCGCCCGGCATCAGGTCGAAGCCGACATTCTCGACCGCATGGACGGAGCCCGGCGAGCGGGTGAGGATGCTGCCGGCCACCTTGAAGCGCACCGTCAGGCCATCGACTTTCAGGGCAGGGACAATAGCCTCGGATTTTTCCCGGCTGAAATCGGAACGGGCGGCGCGGCCGGATTCGAAATGCGGCACGGCGCTCAGGAGATGCTGGGTATAGGGATGTTTCGGCTGATCGAGGACGTCGCCAAGCGGTCCCTGTTCGACCGCTTCGCCGGCCTGCATGACCATGACCTTGTCGGCAATGCCGGCGACGAGGCCGATGTCATGGGTGATGAAGATCATCCCCATGTCGGTTTCGCGTTTCAACTCGCCGAGCAGCGCCATGATCTGCGCCTGGACGGTCACGTCGAGTGCCGTGGTCGGTTCGTCGGCGATCAGCAGGCGCGGATTGCAGGCGAGCGCCATGGCGATCATCACCCGCTGGAGCATGCCGCCGGAAAGCTGGTTCGGCGTGTATTTGAGACGCCGCGCGGCATCGGGGATGCGGACGCGATCGAGTGCGTCCTTGGCTGCAGCCGTCGCCTGCCTGCCGGTCAGTCCGCGATGCAGGCGAAACGATTCCTCGATCTGCCGGCCGATCGTCAACACCGGGTTGAGCGAGGTCATCGGCTCCTGGAAGATCATGCCGATCTCGGAACCGCGGATCTTTTCGAGCACCGGCTCTTGCGCCCTGGTGATGTCGAGAATGCTGCCGTCGGTACGTTTCAGGGTGATCGAACCGCCGATGATCCGGCCGCCGCCGAAATCGACGAGCCGGTTGATCGACAGCGCGGTGACGGATTTGCCCGAGCCGCTTTCTCCGACGATCGCCAGCGTTTCGCCGGCGTCGAGGTCGAAGCTGACACCCTTGACGATCTCGTTTTGCTTCGGATCACGTCCGAAACCGACGCGCAGGCCGGATACCGAGAGAAGTGGCGTCATGGCGCGGACCTCCGCGTCTTGGGGTCGAGGATGTCGCGCAAAGCGTCACCGAGCAGGTTGAAGCCGAGAATGCTGATCATGATGGCGACCGCCGGGAAGATCAGCAGCCAGGGCGCGTTTTCCATCAGGTTGCGGCTGTCGGCGAGCATCAGTCCGAGCGAGGAAGCCGGTGGCTGGGTACCGAGGCCGAGGAAGCTCAGGCCGGCCTCGGTCAGCAGCGACCACGCGAGTGCCAGCGTCACCTGCACGGTCAGCGGTGCCACGAGATTGAGGAGCAGGTGCCGGGTGAGGATATAGCGGCGACTCGAGCCAAAGGTGCGCGCAGCATCGACGAATTCGCGGGCCTTGATCGAGAGTGCCGGGCCACGCACCACGCGGGTGAAGATCGGCGTGTAGACGATGGCGATCGCAGCCACGCTCGTCCAGGTGCCGGGGCCGACAACGGCGATGATGAGGAGGGCGAGCAGGATCGCCGGGAAGGCGAGCAGCACGTCCATGATGCGCATGACGATGCCGTCCCAAGCCTTGCCGAACCAGGCAGCAGTCAGGCCAAGCACGGTTCCGGCAAAAGTCGCCAGCGCGACCGAGCAGAAGGCGACGAGGAAGGACTGGCCGATGCCGTTCATCAGCCGGCTGGCGACGTCGCGGCCGAACAGGTCGGTGCCCATCCAGTAGACGGCATTCGGCGCATGCAGGCGGTCGATGCGGAACTGCTGGAGGGGATTTTGAGGAGTGATGCCAAACATGCCGAGCAGTGCCACGATGACGTAGATCACAACGATCGTCCCGCCGATCCTGCCACTGGAATGGCCGAAAATTGCGCGCAGCATTGACATCAGTTGCTCTCTCCGAGCCGGATGCGCGGATCAAGCGTCACATAAGCGAGGTCGACGAGCAGGTTGACCACCATGAAGTTGAAGGCAATGAACAGCACGCAACCCTGAACCAACGCATAGTCGCGCTGCAGGATCGCTTCGAGGACGAGACGGCCGAGGCCGGGCAGGGCATAGATCTGCTCCACCAGCACGGCGCCGCCGAGCAGATAGCCAAATTCGACGCCGCTCAAGGTGACGACCGGGATCAGAGCGTTGGGCAGGGCATGGCGCCAGATGACGCTGCGTTTCGGCACTCCCTTCGAGCGGGCGGTACGCACATAGTCGTCGCTGAGCACATCCAGCATGGCGGAGCGGGAGATGCGGGTGACGGATGCTGCGAAGGCGAAGCCGAGCGTGATCGACGGCAGGATCATCTGGCCGAGATTGCGCAAGGGATCGGTGAACAGCGGCGTGAATTCGCCCATGGTCGGCAGGATGCCGAAACCGGCCGATAGTGCATAGATGATGAGCAGGCCGACGACGAAATTCGGGGTCGACTGGCCGATCATGGCAAAGACGCGCACCGCGAGGTCGGACATCTTTTCGTTACGGGTGGCGGCGAACACGCCGGCCGGCAAGCCGACGAGAAGCGCCACGCACATGGACATCAATGCGAGCTGCAGCGTCAACGGAAAACGTTCGAGGATGATGGTGAGCGCCGGCTTGCCGTGGATCACGGAAATGCCGAGATCGCCCTGGAAAACGCCGAGAAGCCAGCTCCAGTATTGCACCAGGATCGGCTTGTCGATGCCGAAATAGGCGGCGAGCGCCGCCCTTTGCGCCGGCGTCAGAAGGCCGGCTTCGGTGCCGAGCATCGCGGTGATTGCGTCACCCGGCACCAATCGAATTGCGACGAACACGAGGATGGAGGCCCCGAGCATCACGAGCGGAAACGTCAACAGCCGTCGCGCCAGGTAACTCATTCGTTCACCAACCTCGTATCCGTACCGTCAGTCTTTTCGCGATTACTGCAACGTGACCTTGCTCAGGCCGAACAGCGAGCCTTCCGGCGTCGGCACGAAGCCCTGAACGTTCTTCTGCTGTGCGGTGTAGCTATAGGACGTGTAGAGCCAGACCCAGGGCGAGACTTCGACGAGGTGCTTTTCGAAGTCGGCGAAGATGACCTTGCGCTTGGCAGGGTCTGTTTCGACGCGGCCCTTCTGCATCAGGCTATCGAGCGTGTCGTCGATATAGTTCGCGACCTTCTGCAGATTGCCCGTCTTCGTCCAGTAGCGGTTATACATCGGATAGGGGTCGGCGCGGCCGCCATTCAGCGCCACCGCCATGTCGAAATCGCCCTTCAGCCAGGCGTCCACATAGACGTTCAGCTCCATCATCTTGATGTTGAGCTTGACGCCGATCTCGGCGAGTTGGGACTGCAGGACCTGCGCTTCGGCGGCGGCGGTCGCCGGCTCGCCATTGGCGGCGATCACGGTGGCGCTAAAGCCGTTCGCAAAGCCGGCGTCAGCCATCAGCTTCTTCGCCTTGGCGATATCCTGCTTGTAGCAGAACAGCGCGCTGGCATCGGACGTATAGCCGGGCATGGTCAGCGGACCGGTGACCTTGCCTTCGCCGACCGAAGCTGTGTCGAGCACGTCCTTGCGGTCGATGGCGCAGGAGATCGCCTGTCGCACGGCGAGGTTGTCCATCGGCTTGCGCGATGGGTTCATCTGCAGGACGTGATAGGCGAGAACCGGGGTGCGGTTGAGAACCAGGCTTGCTTCCTTCGGCACCAGCGTCGCGACCAACGGATCATTGATCAGCGCGAAATCGACCTGCTTGGTGCGCAGTGCCGCAAGGATCGCGGTCTCGTCCGGCAGGACGCTGATGTCGATGCCGTCGATCGCCACCTTGCCGCCGGCCCAGTCCTTGTTGGTGGAGAGCGTTTCCTTGGAATTCGGCTCCCATTTGTCGAGCTTGAACGGGCCGGAGCCGAGCGCCTTGGTGCCGATCGTGCCGGCGGTGATCTCGGCAGCCGGGACGATCGCCGCGTTGATGCTCGCCATGGCGGCGAGAAGGGGCACGTCCGGCTGCGACAGCTTGAAGACGACGGTCTTGTCGTCCGGAGTCTCGATCGAAGCGATCGACAGGTAGTTGGCGCGGGCGGCTGCCGCGGTCTTTTCGTCGAGAACGCGCTCGAAGGAAGCCTTGACATCAGCTGCCGTGACCGCCTTGCCGTCCTGGAATTTTGCGTTCGGGTTGAGCTTGAAGGTCAGCTGCTTGGCGTCGGGTGCGAATTCCCACGAAGCTGCGACGGCCGGGACGATCTGCAAGTCCTTGTCGAAGCGGACGAGCGGCTCATAGATCAGTTCCAGCAGGCGGATCGAGGAAAACGCGGTCTGTTTGTGCGGATCAAGGCCCGTCGCATCCTGCTTCCAGGCCATTTTCAGCGAGGCGGCAAAGGCCGGCGAGGCGATTGCGGTCGCGCCGACAGCGACGGCCAAAGCAAGGCCGGAAAGCAGTTTAGTCGAAAGATGTCTTCCCATTTTTATTCTCCCTCTTGAGATCTGTTCGTCGTCTCGGCCGAGCCGCGTCCAGGCGGCGGCCTGTCATTCAGCAGCTTTACGCTGTCTTCCCATTAATAGCCTTCCGGAGGAAGCCTCCGGCATCGTCGAGCGCGGTGCGCGCCGTATCGACATCCATTCCGGTCAGCGCGATCAGGATCGCCAGTTTGACGTCGTTGCCGGTGAGGTCAAGCACGCGGCGCGCCTCTTCGGCCGTGCAGTCGGTTGCCTGCATGACGATACGGGCGGCGCGGGCGACGAGCTTCTGGTTGCTCGCGTGCACGTCGACCATGAGGTTCTGGTAAGTCTTGCCGATGCGGATCATGCTCGCGGTGGTCAGCATATTGAGCACGAGCTTCTGGGCCGTGCCGGATTTCAGCCGGGTCGAGCCGGTGAGGATTTCCGGTCCGACGACCGGGGAAATGGCGATGTCGGCGATATCAGCAATCACGGCATCGGGATTGCAGGAGAGGGCTACGGTCTTCGCGCCCAGTCCCTTGGCATAGTTCAATGCGCCGATGACGTAAGGGGTGCGTCCGCTGACGGCGATGCCGACAACGACATCATCTGCAGTCAGGCCGATGTCCAAGAGGTCCTGCCGGCCCTGTTCCGGGCTGTCCTCGGCACCTTCGACGGCATGGCGCAGCGCGTAGTCGCCGCCGGCGATCAGGCCGACGACCATGCCTTCCGGGACGCTGAAGGTTGGCGGGCATTCGGATGCATCGAGCACGCCGAGCCGGCCGCTGGTGCCGGCGCCGATATAGACCAGCCGCGCGCCCTTCTGAAAGGCGCGAACTATTTCATCGACCGCCTCGGCGATCTGCGGGATCACCTTTTCCACCGCGGTCGCGACGCCCTTGTCTTCCTCGTTGATCTCGCGGAGGACATCGACGGTCGGCAGGAGATCGATGTCCATGGAGCGGGGATTGCGGTCTTCCGAAACCAGTCTTTCCAGTTCGGATATCAGCCGTTCGTCGCTCATGACCCTGCCTTCGAGATCGGGGTGCGGTGCAGCGCTTCGCAGGATTTGCGTCATACGATGTTGCTCCTCACCCGTCGTTACCTTTCTTAAAGGATTAGGATCATCCATTCCATGAGTCAATTGGATATTGGAATATATTATTCCATTTCACCTAAGCCTATCGAGGGAGCCGGATCAAGGCTCAGGAGGTATGGCGGGCGAGGATGATCGCGCCTGAGACGGCATCGCCGTCGGCGGGCTTCAGACGGCGCCGAACATCGGGTGCCAGCCAGGCTTCGAGCGGGCTCGACAGGCCGCCCAGAAGGGTGACGCGCGGCGCACCCTGATCGAACAATGTGCGGACCAGCGTATCGATCTGTTCGGCGGCACTCTGGACGATGCGGCGGCCGGCGGAATCGCCCTGGTCCGCATGGCGCATCACCATCGGCGCGAGCGAGGCATAGTCCGTGGCCGACGACCGGTCCATCCAGGCGATGGCTTCCGCCGGATCGTTCTGGAAACGCTGCATGACCTCGATCAGCAGCGCGGTTTTTTCCATCCGCCCGTCATTGGCCCTCAGCGCGAACTGGATGGCCTTGAGGCCGAGATCGGCGCCGCTGCCTTCGTCTGAGATCGGAAAGCCGTAGCCGCCGACGCGCAGGTTGCGCCCTTCGGCGAAACCGAGCCCGATCGAGCCGGTGCCGGCAATCACGATCGCGCCGTCGCGGCCGGAATGCGCGCCGAGGCAGGCACCCATGCCGTCGCTGACGAAATCGATGCTGGCGAACGGGTGGGGGATCGCTTTCAAGGCTTCGACTGAACCCTTGCGACCGGTGCCTGCAAGGCCGACGCCCACATGGGTCCTAGCCACCTCGTCCGGGCCAAACCGGGCTTCGTCGAAGGCGGCATTAAAGGCGCGCGAGATCGAGGCCCAGGCCTCCTCGATGCCGAGCCGTGTCGTGGCAGGGCCGGAGAGGCCTTGTCCGAGCACCGCGCCGGAGCCGTCCTCGATGCGGGCGCGGCAGCCGGTTCCGCCGCCGTCAACGCCCAGGAAAAAGTGCTCTGTTCCGGCCGTCATGCGCTGAGCCGCTCGATATCGGCTCCGCATTGGCGAAGCTTGCGGTCGAGTTGTTCGTAACCGCGGTCGAGATGGTAGACGCGATTGATAACCGTTTCGCCCGATGACACGAGCCCGGCGAGCACGAGCGAAACGGAAGCGCGCAGATCCGTTGCCATCACCTGCGCCCCTTTCAACGGCGCGCCGCCGCGCACCAGCGCGGTGGTTCCCTGGAGCGCTATATTGGCTCCGAGGCGCATCAGTTCCGGCACATGCATGAAGCGGCTTTCGAAGACGGTTTCGCGGATGAGCGATGCCCCTTCCGCGCAGGCGGCGAGGGCCATGAATTGCGCCTGGAGATCGGTCGGGAAACCCGGATAGGGCTCGGTGGTGATGTCGGTCGCCCTCAGCGGTCCTTCGCGCGAAACGACGAGCCCGCGGTCGCTCGGCCAGATGCTGACGCCCATCGCCTCCAGCACCTGCACGATGGAGGCCATGTTTTCCAGCCGTGCGTTGGTGAGCTCCAGCATGCCGCCGGTGATGGCGGCTGCCACGGCGTAGGTTCCGGCTTCGATACGGTCGGGAATGCCGTGATGTTTCGCCGGCTGCCAGGTCGTCGCGCCTTCCACCAGGATGCGGTGGGTGCCGGCGCCGTCGATACGTGCGCCCATGGCGATCAGGCAGGCGGCGAGATCGGCGACTTCGGGCTCGCGGGCGGCGTTGAGGATCTCGGTTTCGCCCTTGGCGGCGGTGGCGGCCATCATCGCCGTCTCGGTGGCGCCGACGGAGGGCGAGGGAAGCACGATGCGTCCGCCCTTCAAACCGCCCGTTGCCGAGGCGACGATCAGGCCGCTCTCGATATCGATATCGGCTCCGAGTGCTGCAAGCGCCTTGATATGCATGTCGACCGGCCGCGCGCCGATGGCGCAGCCGCCGGGAAGCGAAACGCGGGCCTGGCCGAAGCGGGCGAGCAGTGGCGCAAGAACGAGCACGGTGGCGCGCATCTTGCGGACGGTGTCGTAGGAGGTCTCGTTCGAGACGATCGCCTTGGCATCGATGACGGTGGAATGGCCGGTGCGGGTGACGGCGGCGCCGTGCAGCTCGACCACGCCGAGCATGTTTTCCACGTCGCTGACTTGCGGCAGGTTGGTGAGCTCGACCGGGTAGGGGCTGAGCAGCGTCGCCGCGATCTGCGGAAGGGCCGCGTTTTTCGCCCCGGCAATGGTGACGGCACCCTGGAGCCGATGACCGCCGACGATCCGTAATCTGTCCATGACGAAACCTGTCGAAGAGGTGCAGTGAATCTCAAATCATTCTACGCTTTCTCGAAACTAAACCACCCGGCGTTCCTGTCAATCATTCGGAATTTTTTATTCGTTTGTGCGACGTAATCTGCGATAATCCATCCTGGGGTCGAGAATGGAAACTGTGTTGCAGACGGGCGTTGCGGTGATATCCTCCACTATTGCCCAAACCGTATCGCGAAGCTTCCGAAGGAACGCATGTCAGTCTTAAAGAAGATCAACGCGCAGCTCGAGGATATGGCGCCGGCGGACCGGGAGATCGGCCAGTTCATCCTCGACAATCCGGACCAGATGCTGCGGCTTTCCTCCGCAGCACTTGCCGCCGAGACAGGGCGCAGCCAGTCGAGCGTCGTGAAGTTCAGCCAGAAGCTGGGTTTTGCGGGGTACCAGGAGCTGAAGCTCGCCGTCAGCGAGGCGAAGGCTCAGGAATGGCATGCGCCGCCGGGAATGATCCACGGCTCGATCGAGGTCGGCGACAGTTATCTGACCATCCTGCAGAAGCTGATCGGCAGCAAGATGCTCTCCATGCAGCAAACGCTTGCGGTCAACAACGAGCAGGAGATCGAACGGGCGCTGACCGCTCTCAACGATGCGCGGCGCATCCATATGGCCGGCGTCGGTGCCTCGTCGCTGGTCGCCCGCGACTTTTCCTACAAGCTGATGAAGCTCGGCCGCAACGTGCTGCATGACAGCGACAGCCATGTGCAGATGGCGAATGTCTCGACGCTCAACAGCCAGGACGTGCTGCTCGCGCTCTCCTATTCCGGCACCAGTATCGAGACGCTCAGGATCACCGAGCTCGCGCGCCAGCGCGGCGCGACGGTGATTGCCATTACCGGTCTCAACGCCAATGCGCTGATGCAGGCGGCGGATATCCGGCTTTATACGGTCGCCGACGAGGAGCGCGTGCGCTCATCCTCGATCACGGCGCGCGACGCGCAGCTGATGCTGACGGACTTGCTGTTCATCCTGCTCGTCCAGCGCCAGCCGGACGCCAATGAATACGTCCACAACAGCGAGCTTGCGGTCTCGGTCCTGAAGACCAAGTAACGCATCAAGCTCACGCGGCCCTGCGATGCTTCAGCCGCATGACTTTGAAGAACCCATTCGGGAACACGCGGCGGATGCCCGCGACTTCGAAATCGCCGCGACGCTCGGCCCATTCGGCAATCCGGGCGATGCGGAACGACGAGCTCCACCCGACCCGATGCACCAGCGGCGCCACCACATCTTCGATCGCGCCCTGCAGCCCACGCCCGTCACCGAGCTTGCTCGCGACGATGATCTCGCCGCCGGGACGCAACACGCGGGCGCATTCGTCGAGCGCACGTTCGGGATCCGGGATCAGCGTGATGACGAAGGGCAGGCAGACGACATCGAACGAGCGGTCGACAAAATCCAGGTTGTGCGCGTCCATGACATGCAGCGATTGAACATGGACAAGCCCGTGACGGGCAACCTTTTCGCGCGCCTTGGCGATCATGTGTTCGGAAAGATCGATGCCGGTGACGCGGCAGTGTTTCGGGTAATAGGGCAATACGAGCCCGGTGCCGACGCCGACTTCGAGGATGTCCCGTCCTGCTTCGGCGGCAAGCCTTGCGACCGTGCGATGCCCGTCGCGCAGCAAGCCGCGATAGACCCGGTCATAGACCGGCGCCCACCGTTCATACACCTTCTGCTGATGTTCGGCGCTGTTGCGGATCACTGCCAAGATCGTCCCCCTCCGGTTTGCCCCGCGTCGGGCTGAAACTCAGGACGAAAACGATAGTACCGCTTCGCGACGGTTTTGCGACAGGGTTTTTGACGTCACAGGGCGCGCATCGCGGCGATGAATTCTCTCGCCTTTTCCCCGATGGAGGCGAGGTCGGAACCGGGTTTGTAAAGGGAAGAGCCGATGCCGAACCCGGCCGTACCCGCCTGCGCATAGACTGCCATGTTGTCCGGTGTGACGCCGCCGACGGCAAGCACTGGAATATGCTTCGGCAGCACCGCCTTCCACGCCTTGATGACATAGGGCGGGATCGCTTCCGCCGGAAACGCCTTGATGCCGGTTGCGCCGGCCTCGATCGCCGCGAAGGCTTCCGTCGGGGTTGCGACACCCGGCAGGCTCACCATGCCGGCCGCGCGGCTGGCCTTGATGACTTCGACATTCGCGTTCGGCGAGATGATCACCTTGGCGCCTGTCGCTGCTACGTCGGCGACCTGGGCTGTTGTCAGTACGGTGCCGGCGCCGATCAGCGCCTGGTCGCCGAAACGCTTGACGAGCTTTTCGATGCTCTTCAGCGGATCGGGGGAGTTGAGCGGGACTTCGATGATCCGCCAGCCCGCCTCGACGAGCACCTCGCCCACGCTTTCAGCCTCTTCCGGCTTGATGCCGCGCAAGATGGCGACCAGATTGCATGCCTTGAGCGCCTCTTCGAAGGTCATCTCGGAACTCCCTTTAATTCTTTGCAGTAGCGTGTGCGGCGATCAGCAGGATGCCGCGCTTGGCGGCATTGTCCGGGCCGGGTTCGACCGTCAACCCGAACAGGGGAGCGATGCGGCCGTAGCGGCTGTTGAGCACGTTGTTGCCGACGATGCCGATCGTATTGCCGGTCCTGAACCATCCGGCAGCGCGGGCCTGGCGGAATTCCGAGCCGATGACGAGGCCGGAGACGTAATCCAGAATATCCTCCGGTTTCAGCTTGCCGTCGAGAATGCCGGTGCGGGCGCTGAAGATCGCCGAGAGAAAGGCGTCGGCGGCAGCCGAATCGCTTGCTGCAAATTCCGCGCCGCGATCGAAGGCCGTCCAGTTCGGTTCGGCGCCGGGTTGCGGCTCCAAGGCCTTGGCGATGAACGAATGTTTGGTCAGGAGCGCAAACACCTCGCCGGTCGCATAAGTCTGGAACCCGTCGATGCGATTGTCCTTGATCCGTGCCCATTTGCTGTGGGTGCCGGGCAGGACAAGGGTGCGGTCACGGTCGAGGCCGTAACCGACGATCTGGGTTTCCTCGCCGCGCATCACATCCGGAAACGGTTTGGCGGCCGGATCGCGCATGCCGGGCAGGAAGGTGATGACCGCGCTGTTCGCCAGCGTCAGCCTTTTCGTTCCGGCGGCAAGTTCGGCGACACCGCCCGGCGTATCGACATAGGGCACTTCCACCCAGCCGTTGCGGCTGGTGATCATGCCGCTTGCCAGAACCGGCAGGGGACCATGTGCCAAAAACCATTCGCCGACGGTCTCCATCAGCGCCGCCTCGAACGCGCCGTCCTTGACGAACTGGATGCCGCCGCTCGACGTGTCGCGGGTATCGAGCGTCTCGCCTGTTTCCGAAACCAGCATGGCGCGCAACGAGCTTGTTCCCCAATCGAGGATGATCGAGGTGGGTATTGGCATGGTTATATTTCTCCCGAAGCTTTCGCCCCTTCGATAGCCCGTGACCTATCGCCCTGTCGAGAGGCGACCCGGCGGAAACCGGCGGCGATGTCGGATGCGACGAGGTTTGGCTGCGCACCGAAGAGTTCAAGCGCCGCCTTGTAACGCTCGGCAAGTGCGGCGTGACCGACGATATTGATTTTCTTCGATCTGTCCGACCCAAGCGCTTCGGAGATTTCCGCGCCGATCATCAGGCCTGCGAGGTAATCGGCAATCTCTTCGGGCGCCAGCCGGTCGAATAATACGAGACTGCGGGCAGAAAAGATGCGGGCTAGAATGCGGCCGGGCAGGGTGTTCTCTTCATAGGCCGTCTGGACGCCGCGGCGAAATGCCTCTGGGCGCTCTTCATAGGTCGCGGGGATGAGGCGAGAGACGAGCGAATCTTTTTTGAGCAGATTGAGGATTTCACCGGACATGTAGGTGGTGATGGCGGTGATGCGCCCGCCTTCCATGGTCACCCATTTGGCATGTGGGCCGGGGAGCACGAAGATGCCGTCGGTTTCCGTGAGGCCGAAGAGCGACATTTCCTCGCCGCGCATCACGTCGGGAAGCGGCTTCGTCTGGGCGATGCCGGGCAGGAAGATCAGCGGCGGCAGGCCTTCCACCTGATGGATGATTGCCTGCGCCAGGAGGTCGGCAGGGCCAGCCGGCACGGGCGCAAACGGGCTTTCGATCCAGCCATTGCGGCTGGTGACCATGCCCGAAAACAGGATCTTTTCCGCCTTGTCGATCCAGTCCCCGAGCTCTTCCCTGAGCGTGGTTTCGAAATCGCCGGCGGCGACCTCGGTGGTGCCGCGATCGCTCTTCTTTTCACCGAGTGCCGTTTCGTCGTCGAGAAGCAGTGCCCGGAAAGCGGCGGAAGTCCATTCGATGGCAATATACATGAAACAATCCTCAAGGAATCAGTAGGCGGGTTTGACCGGGAACCAGTCCTTGCGCTCGGTATCGAGATAAGCGCCGGCAATGCCGGGTACGCGATATTTTTCGAGCATTTCAATATCCACCTCGACGCCGAGGCCCGGCCCTTCCGGCACCTCGAACCGGCCGTCCTTCAGAACCGGCGGATTGGGCGAGACATCGCCGCCGAGATAGGCGCGTTCGGTATCGATGGCGATCGACATGTTCGGCAGTGAGGCCGCGAGGTGGATATAGGCGGATTGCGACAGCGCGAGTTCGGCGCCGGAATGCAGCGTTACCGTGATGCCGACCGATTCGCAGATCGCAGCCGCCTTGATCGTCTGCCAGAGGCCGCCTGCCTCGTGCGGATCGAGGAGCACGACATCGGCGGCATTGGCGCGGATGATGTTGCCGACGTCGGAGAGGGTATAAGCGCTTTCGTCGAGCGCGATCGGTACCGAGGAGTTCGCGACGAGAGCCGCATGGCCGGCAAGGTCATCGAGTTCCAGCGGCTGTTCCACATAGGCGGGATCGAAGGCCTTCAGCTTTTCGAGTTGGCGCTTGGCGGTCGCCGGGTTCCAGGCGCCGTTGACGTCGAGCCGGAGTGGATGATCGCCGATCACCTTTCGGGACGTCTCGGCGAGCGCGATGTCGCTCTTTTCGTCGAAACCGATCTTCACCTTGAAGGTCGTGTAGCCGAGATCGAGGAACCGCTTCAGCCGTTCGGCAAGACCCTTGGGATCGTTGGTGAAGAGATAGGCTGCCGCCTCGACGTCCTTGCGCCAGCGGCCGCCCCACATGGCATGGAGCGGCAGGTTCGCCTGTTTGCCGAGCGCATCCCACATCGCCATTTCCATGGCGCAGATCGCCATCACCGCCGCGCGCTTGTGATGATAGAAGCCGGCGCCGAGCACATGCCGGTGGAATCGCTCGGCATCCGCGACCGGATATCCGACCGCCAGCGGCGCGACGATATCGGCGAACACCGCCGGCACGTTGGCGATCAGCGAGATCGTCTCGCCCCAGCCGATGATTCCTGCGTCCGTTTCTATCCGGCAGATCAGCCGGGTCGTCCCGATTCGCCGCCCGGAACCCCACAGGATGTTCTCGGTGAACGGCATACGGACCAGCCAATGGTCCACTTTGGTGATGCGCAAGATATCCTCCCATGCACGGCAACTTCCTTGCCGCTCCAGTTTCGTTGTTGACATGGAACTTAGTTCCAAGATATCTCTCTTGGCAAGGGCGAGGCGGCATGCTGTGGGAGCGGCACCAAAAATCGTCGTCCAGGGAGAGGGCATGGCCAAGGTACAATTGGAAGCGATCGAGAAGGATGTCGCCAACGACACGCATGGTGTGCCGGGCGTCCAGGCGCTGACGCGCGGCATCCAGATCGTCGATGCCGTGGCGGCAGAAGCCCGCGGCCTGCGCTTCACCGAACTGCTCGATCAGACGCAATTGCCGAAGGGCACGCTGCACCGCCTGCTGCAGGCGTTGGTGGATGAGCGGCTCCTTCATTTCGACACCCGCGACCAGGTCTACCGTCTTGCCCCGCGAGTCTTCCAATGGGCCCACAAGGTCTGGGACAATTTCGACCTGCGCGGTGCGGCCGAGCCGGAACTGGCGCGGCTTCGCGACCTGACAGGCGAGGCGATCCGCCTCGGCGTGCTCGACGGCGACAGCATTCTCTACATCGACCAGAGGGAGGTGCCGCAGCCGCTGCGGCTCAACAACGGCGTCGGTTCCCGGGCAGCGCCGCATGCGAGCGGGCTCGGCAAGGCGATCCTGGCGCATCTGTCGCTCGAAAAGCGCCGCGCGCTGCTCGACGGCATCGAACTCGAGCGCCTGACGCCGAACACGATCGTCAACGCCGAAGAACTCAGCCGTCAGCTCGACCTTACCAAGGCGCGGGGTTACGCCGTCTCGGTGGACGAGCAGCATATCGGCATTTCCTCGGTCGCCGCACCGGTTCTCAACCATCGCGGCGAGCCGATCGGCGCGATCGGCATCATCGGCCCGTCCTTCCGCCTGCCGGTCGATCGGCTGCACGCCTTCGGCCGCGACGTCATCGAGGCGGCACGCCGCACATCCGGCAATTTTGGAGAATTCCCCATGTCGCTTGCGGTCAAGCCGCGCCCCCTCGGCCCGGATCGCGCCGATGTGCGCTGTGTCATCCCGGCAAGCACGTTTCTCGGCGAGGGCCCGCACTGGTCGCCGGAGCACAAGAAGCTCTATTTCGTCGATATCCTGGCGCCTGCCGTGCATACCGGCGATCCGGTGAAGGGCACCTATACGTCCATGCAGGTGCCGGAACTGATCGGCTTTGTCATCCCTCGCTCGCGCGGCGGTTTCGTCGCTGCCATGCATGGCGAGATCCGCGGTATCGATCTTGCGACCGGCGACATCACGACGATCTCGCGGCCGGAATCCGACCGTCCCGGCAATCGCTTCAACGACGGCAAGTGCGATCGTCGCGGCAGGCTCTGGGCCGGTACGCTGGCGATCGACACGACGCCGGACCAGGGGCGGCTCTGGAGGATCGATCCGGACGGGCGGTCGCGGGAGATGGATCGCGGTTTCCACGTCTCGAACGGCCTTGGCTGGAGCCCGGACGATCGCACCTTCTACTTCACCGATACCAACCGGCAGACGGTCTATGCCTATGATTTCGATATCGAAAGCGGCGAAGTCGCCAACCGCCGGACCTTTATCACCGTGCCGGAAGCCGAAGGCAAGCCGGACGGCATGACGGTCGATGCCGAAGGTTTCGTCTGGATCGCCCATTGGGACGGCTGGTGCGTCACCCGCTACGATCCTCAAGGGAAAGTAGAGCGGGTGATCAACCTGCCGATCCCGCGCCCGACGAGCTGCGTTTTCGGCGGTCCCGACATGCAGACCCTGTTCGTGACGTCCGCCCGCATCCGGTTGTCGGCAGCCCAGCTTTCCGAAGCGCCGCTCTCCGGCAGCGTGTTTTCCATCGATACCGGCATCAAGGGGCAGGCAGCCCAGATGTTCGCGGGCTGAGATTTTGGAGGAGCTTCCGGGAGGAGCTCTTATGAGGAAGAAATGGCCAAGCTTGAACTCCAAGGCATCCGCAAATCCTTCGGCTCTGCCGAAGTTCTGAAGGGCATCGACCTGACGGTCGAGGACGGCGAATTCGTCGCCTTTGTCGGCCCGTCCGGTTGCGGAAAATCGACGCTCCTGCGGCTCATCTGCGGCCTCGACGAGATCACGTCGGGCAAGATGGCGATCGACGGCGAGCTGGTCAACGACGTGCCGCCCGCCAAGCGTGGCATTGCCATGGTCTTCCAGTCCTATGCGCTCTATCCGCATATGACGGTTGCCGAGAACATGGGTTACGCGCTGAGGCTCGCCGGCACGCCGAAGCAGGAGATCGACGCGCGTGTCACCCAGGCGGCGAAGAAGCTCCGCATCGACACTTACCTCGAACGCAAGCCCCGCCAGCTTTCCGGCGGCCAGCGCCAGCGCGTCGCGATCGGCCGCGCCATCGTGCGCGAACCGCGCATCTTCCTGTTCGACGAGCCGCTTTCGAACCTCGACGCCTCTCTGCGCGTGGAGATGCGCATCGAGATCGCCCGGATGAAGGATACGCTCGGCACGACCATGGTCTACGTGACCCACGACCAGATCGAGGCGATGACGCTGGCCGACAAGATCGTGGTGCTGAATTCCGGCCGTGTCGAGCAGATCGGTTCGCCGCTCGACCTCTACAACAAGCCGGTCAACCGCTTCGTCGCGGGCTTCATCGGTTCACCGCGGATGAATTTTCTGAGCCTCGGCGCCAGGAAGAGCGAAGGCGTGTTCACTGTGCCGGGCGGAGACGTCCGACTGCCGCGCGACTTGACCTCAGCGCCTGCCGAAATCGGCATCCGGCCGGAACATGTGGAGCTGGTCAGCCGCGGCGCGCCGGAATCGCTTGCCGGCACCGTTACCATGACCGAGCATCTTGGCAGCGACACCTATGCCTATGTGGCGCTCGAAGGCTCCGAGGAAATGGTCGTCGTTCGCCTCTCCGGCGATCGCGCCGTCAAGCGCAATGAGCCGATCGGCGTGCATGTCGATCCGGCGATGATCCATGTCTTTTCCACTGAAGGCCTTTCGCTTGCTTCCGCGCGTCCCGTTGCCCTGGAGGCCGCATGACCATCCATCCCGAACTCATCGCCAAGGTCCAGGTCGAGACCGCGAAATACCCGAGCCTCAGGGCCAAGGGCGTGCTGATCACCGGCGGCGGATCGGGCATCGGTGCCTCGCTGGTCGAGCATTTCTGCACTCAAGGCTGCAAGGTCGGTTTCCTCGACCTGAATGCCAATGTGGCCGACGAGACGGCCGAAACGGTCGGCAGGAAGACCGGCAATACCCCGTTCTATCGTGCGGCGGATCTGCGTGACATCGACGCCCTGAAGGAAGGGATCGAGGCGCTGCGATCCGAAATCGGCCCCATCCGGGTTCTCGTCAACAATGCCGGCAATGATGACCGCAAGCCGCTCGAAGACGTGACGCCGGACTATTGGGACGAGCGTTTCCAGACCAACCTCCGCCACCAGTTCTTCGCAGTCCAGGCCGTCGTGCCGGAAATGGCGGAAGCCGGCGGCGGGTCGGTCATCAACATGGGCTCGATCTCCTGGATGCGCGGCGCGGCCGGCCTGATCTTCTACACGACCGCGAAATCCGCCGTCATGGGCATGACCAAGTCGCTCGCCCGCGAACTGGGGACACGCAATATCCGCGTCAATTCGATAGCACCCGGCTGGGTGCTCACCGAGCGCCAGGTGGAGCGCGCCAAGCGTGTCTATCAGGGCAAGTTTTCCGAATATCTCGAGGTCCAGTGCCTCAAGGAGCATCTGCTGCCGCCCGACATCGCCCGCATGGCGCTGTTCCTGGCGGCAGACGATTCCCGCCTCATCACGTCGCAGACATTCATCGTCGATGGAGGCGTCGTCTAACGAGGGCAAGGCGGATACGGCGCTCGCCGCTTGACCTTTTTCGAGTTGAAACAGAGTTCCATCATCATCGTTTCGGGAGGATCTGATGAATACCTTTACCAGACTGATCGGCACCGCCGCCGTCGCGCTTGCGCTCGGCTCGGGTGCCGCCAAGGCAGCCGATCTCAGCTTCATGAGCTTCACCTACGCGGAAGAGGCCAACAAGGCGATCGTCCAGGGAGTCCTGGACAATTTTCAGAAGGCCGAGAAGCTGACGGTCGAGCCGCTCGGCTTCGCCTGGGGCGACATGCAGAAGAACATCTTTTTGCGCGCCCGGTCGAAGACCCTGCCTGACATCGCCCAGCTTTCCGAACGCTGGCTGCCGACCTTCGCGAGCCTCGACAATCTCGTCGACCTGAACACGGTCTACGGCAAGGACAAGCTGGAAGCGGCTTTCGCGCCGGATGCGCTCGCCATGGGCAATATCAACGGCAAGCAGCTTGCGCTGCCGCTTCTGTCCGGTTCGATCGGCATGGTGGCCAACAAGGAAGTGCTCGCGAAGGCCGGCATCAATGACGCGCCGAAGACCGTCGACGACTTCAAGAAAGCTCTGGTCGCGGTGCGCGACAAGGTACCCAACTCGGTGCCGTATTCCATGGCGACCAAGAACAACGGCTCGATCCTGATCGACTTCATGGTCTGGAACTGGGTGCATGGCGGCCGGATCATCGATGATGCCGGCAAGGTCGTCGTCGACAGTCAGAAGAGCCGCGATGCGCTCACCTTCATGGTCGGCCTGATGAAGGACCGTCTGGCGGCTCCGGAAATCGATCGCCCGGACTCGCGCCGCCTGCTGGCGCAGGGCGCTTCAGCCTTCTATCTCGACGCGCCGCAAACCCGCACCTTCCTGCGGGATTTCTCCGGCAAGGGCCAGGCCTTCGACGCCAATGTCCTGCCGATGCCGACGCCGGTGCTGAAGGCTGGCGACAAGCCTGTTTCCGTCCAGTGGGGACATCTGCTCGTGCAGTTCGCCAATGGCGGCAAGGCCAAGGCGGACGATCCGGCTGACAAGTTCCTGACCTATATCATTTCGGACAAGGTGCAGACGGACCTTCCCTTGAAGATGAGCGCACTGCCGGTCACCAAGTCCGCCCGCGCGGCGGTTGCCGATGACGCTTACCTCAAGAACTGGTCGGCCGCGACGGGGGACGCCCGCCGCAACGAAGTCGGCATCTGGTCGAATGCCGCCGACCTCACCAACATCATCGGCGAGGAAGTGCAGGGCGCGCTGCTCGGCCAGAAGTCTGCCGACGATGCCATCAAGTCCATGCAGGCACGGCTGACGACCAGCATGGAGAAGGCCAAGAAGTCGGAATAGTTGGCCCCAGCCCTTCTCCCCCCTTGCGGGGGAGATGTCACCGGAGGTGACAGAGGGGGATGGTGCCGCAGATGCAGCGGGGAGTGTGTTGAACCACCCCCCTCTGCCCTTACAGGGCATCTCCCCCGCAAGGGGGGAGAGGAGCGGGCGGCACCCGCGCGGCATATATATTTAAACAGGAAATAGCCTCCATGGCCGTGATCGAAAACAACACGCTCGCCTATCCGGTCTCGCCGCATGCGAACCGGGGCGGCCTGAAAGCCGGACAGAACCGTATCGGGCTTCTTCTGCTGCTGCCGGCGGCGGTCGCCTTTGCCGCCGTCATCCTCTATCCGTTCCTGTCGGCGCTCGGCCTGTCGCTGTTCGAATACACCGTCGAGATGATGGAGCCGCGTTTCATCGGCTTCGAGAATTTTGTGAAGATCGCCTCCGATCCGGATGTCTGGGCGGCGTTCTGGACGACGGCCATCTATGTGGCGCTGACGACGACCGGAACGCTGGTCGCGGGCCTCGGCTGGGCGCTGATCATGAACCAGCCGTTTGCCGGCCGCGCCGTGCTGCGCTCCCTGTCGTTACTGCCCTGGGTGCTGCCGTCCACGGTCAGCGCCTTCATCTGGGGCTGGGTCTTCAATTCCCGCTACGGCGTGCTGAACGCCTTCCTGATGGAACTGGGTCTGATCGACTACCCGCAGGCCTGGCTTTCGACGCCCGAGGGCGCCATGCTCGCCGTGGTGTTGACCAAGATCTGGCTCTCCATCCCGCTCTTCATGTCCTTTTTCCTCGCCGGCCTGCAGAACCTCGACAAGGAGCAGATCGATGCCGCACGCGTGGACGGCGCCGGCAACTGGGCGGTACTGCGCGACCATATCCTGCCGCACCTGCGCCCGGTCCTGATGATCGTCGTGGTCCTCGGCGTGATCGGCAATCTGCAGCAGTTCGACACGATCTACGCGCTGACCGGCGGTGGGCCGGTGCGGGCGACGACGGTGCTCTCGGTCGAGGTCTATCGCCGTGCCTTCGAGCAATGGGATATCGGCTTTGCGTCCGCCGTCGGCGTGCTGTGGGTCGCGGCGCTGCTGCCGCCCGCCTTCCTCTATCTGCGCATGCTGGTGAAAGGAAACTGACATGTTCGACCTTTCCTCCCGACAGGCCAAGATCGTCTTCTTCGCGGCGCTTGCGGCGATCGGCTTCTTCCTGTTCTTCCCGCTCTACTGGCTGGTGATCTCGTCGCTGAAGGCGAATGCCGAGCTCTACCGGGTCGTGCCGACACCGTTTCCGACGATGCCGAGCCTTGAGCACTTCATCCGGGCGCTAACTGCCGGCAAGCTGCCGATGTACCTGATGAACAGCCTGATCACCTCGACCTGCAGCGCCGCACTGGTGACGCTGCTGGCGCTCTATGCCGGCTTCAGCTTCGCCAAATATCGCTATTTCGGCCGCCAGCCGGTGATGCTGTTCATGCTGTCGGCGCAGATGTTTCCGTTCGGCCTGCTGCTGATCTCTATCTATCCGCTGATGAGCGAGCTGAACCTGCTCGACACCCGGCCGGGACTGATCCTCAGCTATATCGTCTTTGCGCTGCCGGTCTCGACCTACATGCTCTACAGCTATTTCTCGCAGGTGCCGGACGAGCTGATCGATGCGGCGCGGGCGGATGGGGCAAGCGATCTCAGGATCTTCCACACGATCGTCATCCCGATCTCGATCCCGCCGATCGTCACGGTATTCCTCTATTCCTTCATGTGGTCCTGGAATGATCTTCTCTATTCGATGACGCTGATCGTCTCCGACGAGAAGCGCACGATCGGGCCGGGCCTGCTTCTCACCTATCTCAACGAGGTCAATTCCGACTGGGGCGGCGCCATGGCGGCATCGCTGATCGCATCCGCGCCCATCGTCGTCGCCTTCATGTTCCTCCAACGTTATTTCATTCAGGGCGTCACCGCCGGAGCAGTCAAATGAGCAAGATTTTAGCTGGAGCTTTCCCCGTTCTTCCCACCCCGTTCCGTGACGACGGTTCGATTGACGAGGCGGATTTCCTGTCGATCATCGACTTCGCGCTGGAGAGTAACGTGGATGGCGTCGTTTATCCGGGCGTTGCCAGCGAGGTGGACACGCTGAGCCCGCAAGAGCGCAAGCGGCAGGTGGAATTGCTGGCCGAGCGCATCGGCGGGCGCATCCCGATCATCATCGGTGCCAGCGATCCGGATCCGAAGGCGGCGGCGAAACACGTGGCGCAGGCAGCGGAGATCGGGGCAGGAGCGGCCATGGTGATGGCGCCGCTGTCGCTTGGCAACGACATCGCTGCGCAGACCGCCTATTTCAGGGAAGTGGCGGCCAATGCCGGCGTGCCGATCATGCTGCAGAACCAGCCCAAGCCGATCGGCGCCGGATTGACGCCGGAGGAGGTTGCGGCTGTCGCCAATGCCGTGCCGGAGATCCGATACGTCAAGGAAGAGACCGCGCCCTGCGGCCAGCATCTCACCCGTATCAAGGCGGCCGCCAACGGCTCTCTCGACGCGATCTTTGGCGGCGCCGGCGGGCGTTATGTCACCGACGAACTCGCCCGCGGTGCCGCCGGAACCATGCCGGCCGCCGAGCTTGCCGATATCCATGCGCAGATGATCCATGCCTGGCAGAAGGGCGATGTCGCGACCACGCGAAAACTCTACAATATCTCGCTGCCGCTCCTGAATTTCCAGGCGATTTTTCGCATGCACATGACCAAGGAAGTGCTACGCCGCCGTGGCGTCATCAAGAACACGTTCGTGCGCGGCAAGGGGCCGAAATTCGACGAGGGTGACGCCAAGGAGCTGGCGCTGCTTCTGGCGGAGGCCGATCTGCCTTATACCAATCACAAGCCGAACTGAGCCGAGACCCATGCCGAAAAATGTCGTCGATGCGATCGTCTCGGTCGAGACCTTCATCATCTCCATTCCGCGCGAGGTGCCCTATCTCGGGCCTTTGAAGGAAGGCGAGGCGATCAACGCGCGCGGTTACCTGATCCGCAAGGGCAACCGCACCATCTATCCCTCGACCGACATGACGCTGCTGATCAAGGTCACCGGCGAGAGCGGCAAGGTCGGCTGGGGCGAATGTTATGGGATCGTCGCGCCGGAGGCGACCAAGGCGATCATCGACGACGTGCTCGGCCCGGTCATCATCGGCCGCGATCCGGGCGATGCGGCGGTCATCCATGAAGACCTCTACGACCTGATGCGGGTGCGCGGTTTCTTCGGCGGCTATTATCTCGATGCGCTGGCGGGCGTCGATATCGCCCTCTGGGATCTGACCGGCAAGAACCTCGGCGTGCCGGTCTCGACACTGCTCGGCGGACGGCGGCATGATACGATCCGCGCCTATGTCTCCGGGCTTCCCAAGGCGACGCTCAAGGAGCGCTGCGATCTTGCCACCTATTGGGTCGGCAAGGGCTACAAGGGCATCAAGTTCGCCGCTGTGGTGTCCGAAGAGGATATCGTCAAGGAAATGGCGGCTCTGCGTGAGGCCGTTGGTCCGGATATCGACCTCATGGTCGATCTGCATTGGAAGTTCGAGGCGGGGGAGGCGATCCGCATCATCCGGCGGCTGGAGCCCTACAATCTCTATTTTGCGGAAGCGCCGGTACAGCCGGAAAATCTTGAGGGCCAGGCGCGGGTGGCGGCCGGTATCGGCGTGCCGTTGGCGCTCGGCGAGGAGCTGCGCACCACCTATGAATACCGGCCACGTTTCGAAAAACGGGCGATGAGCATCGTCCAGCCGGAAATGGGCCATACGGGCATTACGGAATTCATCCGCATCGGCCAGATGGCGCAGGCTTTCCACATGAACATCATGCCGCATGCCTCGATCAGCGTCGGCATCTTCATGGCTGCGAGCCTTCAGGCCGCGTCGGCGCTGCAGAACGTGCCCTATCACGAATACCAGCATTCGATCTTCGACCGGAACCTCACCTATACGAAGGGTGATATGGCCTCGGGCGAGGGAACCTATGTGGTGCCGACCGGCGCGGGCCTCGGCGTCGAACCGAAAGAAGAGGTGTTCGAGTTTGCCACCCGGCGGTAATGGCGGTTGCCGAGCACCGCAGGTGGGGCGAGATCGTCGGCGATCCGGTTGTTGTCGGGCGCGGATTGAATTTCTCCGGTCGGATCGCCATTTTAAGGCAAATCCAAAACCGAAGGAGGAAAGCATGACGACGTCTACCGAACGGGCCGTTCTGGCCGGTGGTTGTTTCTGGGGCATGCAGGACCTGATCCGGCGTCTGCCCGGCGTGGTGTCGACCCGCGTCGGTTATAGCGGCGGCGATGTGCCGAACGCGACCTACCGCAATCACGGTACCCATGCCGAGGCGATCGAGATCATCTTCGATCCGGCCAAGACCAGCTATCGCGATATTCTGGAGTTCTTCTTCCAGATCCACGATCCGTCGACGAAGAACCGCCAGGGCAACGATATCGGCATGAGCTATCGCTCGGCGATCTACTACGAGGACGACGAGCAGAAGCGCGTCGCCGAAGACACGATCGCCGATGTCAATGCATCCGGATTGTGGCCGGGCAAGGTCGTGACGGAAGTGGAGCCGGTCGGTGATTTCTGGCAGGCCGAACCGGAGCACCAGGATTACCTGGAGCGCTATCCGAACGGCTATACCTGCCATTTCCCGCGGCCGAACTGGAAGCTGCCGAAGCGCGCCAACGTCGCTGCTGAATAACGGGTCGTGACGGATGAATTGGAGGCGCTGCCATCTCAAAATGGCAGCGCCTTTTTTGTTTAGGCGAGCGTATAAGCCGTCTTCACTACGGTGAAGAATTCGGCGGCATACTTGCCCTGTTCGCGCGGACCGAAGGACGAGGCCTTGCGGCCACCGAAAGGCACGTGGAAATCGACGCCCGCCGTCGGCAGGTTGACCATGACCATGCCGGCCTCGGAATTGCGCTTGAAGTGGGTGGCATGCTTGAGGCTGGTGGTGGCAATGCCGGCCGACAGGCCGAACGGCGTGTCGTTGGCGGTTGCCAGCGCTTCCTCGTAGTTCTTCACCCGGATGACCGATGCGACCGGGCCAAAAATCTCTTCGCGGGAAATGCGCATCTGGTTGGTCGCTTCGGTGAACAGCGTCGGCTGGAGGTAAAAGCCGGGCGTATCGCGCTTTACGAGTTCGCCGCCGAAGGCGAGCTTGGCGCCTTCCGACTTGCCGATGTCGATATAATCGGTGTCCTGCTTCAGCTGCTTGTCGTCGACGACCGGGCCGATATGGCTGCCTGCCTTCATGGCGTTGTCGACATTGAGGCCTTGCAGCCGCTCCGTCAGCGCCGCGACGAACTTGTCGTGGATGCCCTCCGTCACGATCAGGCGCGAGGACGCGGTGCAGCGCTGGCCGGTCGAGAAGAAGCCGGAATTGGCGGCCGCTTCGACGGCGACGCCCAGATCCGCGTCGTCAAGGATGACCATCGGGTTCTTGCCGCCCATTTCGAGCTGGAACTTGCGGTTATGCTCGATCGAGGCAAGTGCGACGCGTTTTCCCGTGCCGGTGGAGCCGGTAAACGTGATGCCGGCGAGGTCCGGGCTGTCGAGCATGGCCTGGCCGACGACCGAGCCGCGGCCCATGACGAGGTTCAGCACGCCCTTCGGCAGACCAGCGCGATGCAGGATGTCGACGATCGCCCAGGCGCAGCCCGGCACGAGATCGGCGGGCTTGAAGACGACCGTGTTGCCGTAGCAGAGCGCCGGAGCAATCTTCCAGGCCGGGATGGCGATCGGGAAATTCCAGGGCGTGATGATGCCGATGACACCGAGCGGCTCGCGGGTGATCTCGACGCCGATGTTCGGGCGGGCGGACGGCACCATTTCACCGGTCAGGCGCAGCGCTTCGCCGGCAAAGAAATCAAAAATCTGGGCGGCACGGGTGACTTCGCCAATCGCTTCGGGAAGGATCTTGCCTTCCTCGCGGGCGAGAAGTGTGCCGAGTTCTTCCTTGCGGGCGAGGATTTCGTCGGAGGTCTTTCTCAGGATTGCGTGGCGCTCGAGAATGCCGGAGCGCGACCAGGCCGGGAAGGCGGCCTTGGCGGCTGCGATTGCCTGCTTTGCATCCTCGGCGCTGCCTTGGGCATACATGCCCACGACATCATTCGTGTCGGAGGGATTGATGTTCTTGGAAGCGTCTGAGCCGACCCATTCGCCGGCGATCAGGTTCTGGTAGATGGTCATGGACCTCTCCTTTCATGTGAAAGGTCCCGCCATAGTGCGGGACCGTCAGATAAAGCTTGTTCAGCCGCTCACTTGAAAACGCTTGGCAGCCAGAGCGACAGGGCAGGGATGTAAGTCACGAGCAGCAATACTGCGATGCTGGCTCCGAAGAAAGGCCAGATCGTGCGCATCGCTTCACGTATCGTGATGCCGCCGACCGCGCAACTGACGAAGAGCACGGTTCCGACCGGCGGCGTGTTGAGTCCGATGCCGGCATTCAGGATCATGATGACGCCGAAATGGACCGGATCGATGCCGAAGGCCTTTACGACAGGCAGCAGGATCGGCGTCGCAATTATGACCATCGGCGCCATGTCCATGAACGTGCCGAGGACCAGCAGGATGATGTTGATCATCAGCAGCACGATGATCGGGTTGTCCGAGATCGCTCCGATCGCCGCGATGATCAGCGTCTGGACCTGCAGGAAAGCCATCAGCCAGCCGAAGGCAGCGGCGGTACCGATCACCAGCAGCACCATTGCGGTGGTGCGCACGGCGCCCATGACGGCCTCGACAAAACCGTCCCAGTTCAGCTCGCGATAGACGAGCATGGCGACGAGGAAGGCGTAGAGTACCGCAATGCAGGAGCTTTCCGTTGCCGTGAACACGCCGGAGCGGACGCCGCCGAAGATGATGGCGATCAGCAGGATGCCCGGCAGCGAGGCCAGAAAGTAATAACCGACACGGGCAAAGCCCGGGAAGGGGTCGGCCGGGTATCCACGTTTGACGGCAACCCACCAGGCGGTGACCATCAGGGCTGCAGCCAGCAGCAGGCCGGGAATGATGCCGGCGGTGAAGAGATCGGCGACCGAGACGTTGCCGCCGGCGGCGATCGAATAGAGGATCATGTTGTGCGAAGGCGGGATCATCAGCGCGATGATGGCGGCGTTGGCCGTCACGTTGACCGCGTAGTCTCGGTCGTAACCGCGCGCAGCCATTTGCGGGATCATCAATCCGCCGACGGCGGATGCATCCGCCACGGCCGAGCCGGAAATGCCACCGAACAGGGTGGAGGCTACGACGTTGACCTGACCGAGGCCACCGCGCATGTGGCCGACGAGGCCGGCTGCAAAGCGGATCAGGCGAACCGCGATGCCGCCGCGTACCATGAGGTCGCCGGCGAAGATGAAGAACGGGATCGCCATCATGGCGAAGACGTTCATGCCGGAGTTGAGCTGCTGAAAGACGACGATCGGCGGCAGGCCCATGTAGAGGACCGTCGCGAAGGATGCGATGCCGAGGCAGAAAGCGATCGGCATGCCGATCAGCATGAGGAGGGTAAAGGAACCGAAAAGAATGGCGTAGGCCATTAAGCAGCCTCCTGCACGAGGACGTCGGCAGCAATTTCTTCGCCGATGGCGACGTCGACGAAGCGCTCCAGAGCAAAAAGGGAAATCATGGCGCCGCCGACGATCATCGGGAAGAAGTCCGTGCCACCCGGCCAGCCGAGGACCGGAATGGTCGCCGACCACGTACCCATGGCGAGCAGCGTCGAATAATAGGCCATGCCTATGCCGAACAGCACGATCAGGCCGAGGCTCAGGAGGTCCATGGCTTTCTGGATTGCCGGCGGCATGACGTAGCGGACGATATCGAGCCCGAGATGAACGCTCTCACGCACGCCGACGGCGGCGCCGAGCATGATGAACCAGGACATCAGATAGAGCGACAGCGGTTCGGACCAGCTGGGCGAGTCGTTCAGGATGTAGCGGCCGAACACTTGCCAGCCGACAATGAGGGTCATGGCGATGATGCCGATGCCGGCGATGTAAAGCGATATACGGCTAAGCCCGCCCAGGAAGGGCTTTATGGCCAGCATGACGTTCCTCATGATCCTGTCCTCCCCACGGCAGCGAGGCTGCCGGATATGCAAAAAAAGACCGGCCCTCTTGGCGAGGGCCGGTCTCCTATGGGCTTACTTGACCGCCTGGATCTGTTCCAGCAGAGCCTTCTGCTTCGGATCGGTGACGAACTTGTCGTAGACCGGCTTCATGACAGCCGAGAACTCGTCCTTGTTGACCTTGATGACGTTGGCGCCGCCGGCACGGACCTTCGCTTCCGAGGTCTTTTCGCGAGCCGTCCAGAGTTCGCGCATCTTGCCGACCGAATCCTTGGCTGCCTGGCGGATGACCTTCTGGTCTTCCGGGGTCAGCTTGTCCCAGGAAATCTTGGACATGACCAGGATTTCCGGGTTCAGCGAATGCTCGGTCAGGGTGTAGTTCTTGGCGACTTCGAAGTGACGGGCCGATTCATAGGACGGCCAGTTGTTTTCAGCACCATCGACCACGCCGGTTTCGAGCGACGAATAGACTTCGCCCATCGGCATCGGGGTCGGGTTGGCGCCGAAGGCCTGCATCATGGCGATCCACAGGTCTGACTGCTGGACGCGGATCTTCATGCCCTTCAGGTCGGCGAGCTTCTGGATCGGCTTCTTGGTGGTGTAGAAGGAACGCGCACCGGAATCGTAATACGCGAGACCGATCAGGCCGTGCTTTTCGAAGGCGGCGAGGATCTGGTCGCCGATCGGGCCGTCGACGACCTTGTGCATATGGTCGGTCGAACGGAACAGGAAGGGCAGGCCAAGAACGGTGGTTTCCGGCACCAGGTTATTGAACGGTGCGGCATTGACGCGGTTAAAATCGATGACGCCGAAACGGGTCTGTTCGATCGTGTCCTTTTCCTGGCCGAGAACCGAGTTGTTCATCACCTGGATCTTGATGCGGCCATTGGTGCGCTGGGAGACCAGTTCGCCCATGTATTTGACGGCATCGACGGTCGGATAACCGTCCGGATGGATGTCAGCGGAACGCAGGGTAACCTGCGCGTTGGCGGCGGTCGCGCCCAGTGCGAGACCGAGTGCAAGGCCGAGCAGTTTCGTCAGTTTCATGTTGTTCTCCTCCGTTGTTCGCCGGCGCCTCCACGCGCCGGTCGTTTGGTATCAGTCTCCTGCGGCCGCCCAGGCGGGCAGGCCGTAAAGTTCCTCGGGGTTTTTCACGAGCGCGAGCTGGCGTGCCGGGTCGTCCGGGAGCCAGCCGAGCACGGTATCGGTCAGCGCTGCGTCGTCCGGATAATCGGCCTGTTCGCGGGCGAGGTTGTGCGGCCAGTTGGTGCCCCAGATGATGCGCTCCGGTGCATAGGCTGCAATTGCGCGGGCGACGGCGGCGACGTCCTTATAGTCTGGGCCGCCGGCCTTCGAGGATTCGTAGACGCCGGCGAATTTGAACCAGCATTTGCCGCCGTCGATCAGCCGCTTGACGGATGCTATCTGCGGGCTATCCGGCGTAACGCCTGCAAAGAACTTGCCGTGATGGTCGAAGACCCAGCGCGATTTCAGTTTTGCGAGCCGGACCTCGTGATCGAGAATGTTGCTGCCGTCGAACTGGACCGCGAGCATCCAGCCCTGGGAGGCTGCCTTGCCATCGACGGCTTCGAGTTCGCTGAGGTTCACTGCGCCGCCGGGCAGATCCATGATCCGGGCGCCGACATTGCCGGCTGCGGAAAGGCGCTCCAATTCGGCGTCCGACGTGGTGCTATCGATGACGCAGACGCCGCGGGCGATCGAGCCGAATTCTGCAAGGCAGGCGTTGAGATTGGAATTGTCGCGCTGCTGGGCATTGCCTTGGGTGACGATGACCCGATCGATGCCGAGCCAGCGCATGAATTCAAGATACTGGGCGGGTGTCGGCAGATCCCCTGCGGGCAAGCCGGGACCGCCGGGCAGGGAGGGAAAGCCCGGCAGATAAGCATGTATCTGCGTATCGACCGCGCCCTTCGGCAGTCTGGTCTTGGGAGGATTGCCGGAAAGGGTGCGGACGAGCATCAGATATCTCCCATGCGGAATTCTTTGAGCGCATCGCGGTTGATCTCGATCCCAAGGCCGGGGCCGTTCGGGATCTGCACCACGCCGCGCTCGTGTTCGATCGGGGTTTTGATCACCGCCTGACGGAACGGATTGTGGGTACGGTCGAATTCGAGGATCGGTTCGATCGGATTGACGCGAACCGGGCTCGGGATCATCGCCGCCATGAACTGCAATGCGGCGGCAATATGCACAGCGGTGCCCCAGACATGTGGCACGACGCGGATGCCGTGAAGCGCTGCCATATCGGCAACGCGCTTGGCTTCGGTAAAGCCGCCGACACCGGCAAGGTCGGGCTGGAGGATATCGACGGCCCGGGTTTCCACCGGCTCGCGCATTCCCCAGCGGCTGTGCCAAGTCTCGCCGCCGGCGACCGGGATCGGCTGGCGGGCACGCACTTCGCGATAGGCGGCGAGCTGTTCCGGTACGACGGGTTCCTCGAACCAGTCGATCTTGAGTTCCGCAGCGGCCTGGCCGAATCTGATGGCCTCGATGGCGTCATAACCATGGTTGGCATCGACCATCAGGTGCATGTCGGAGCCGACGGCATCGCGCACGGCGCGGATGACGCGCAGATCTTCCTCGACACCGAAGCCGATCTTGATCTTGCTGGCGTGAAAACCCTCTTCCCAATAGCGGGCGACATCCGTCGCATTGTCCTCGACGCGATCGACGCCGTCGCGCTTGAAGCTGCCGGTCGCATAGGCCTTGACGCTCTCCCGGAACCGACCGCCGAGCAGGATGGAGACCGGCACGCCGAAATGTTTGCCCTTGATATCCCAGAGCGCGATGTCGATGCCAGAAAGTGCGGTGACGGCAAGGCCACGCTGGCCCTGGTCGCGCAGGGCGTTATAAAGCCGCGCCCAGATCTTTTCGGTCTCGAGCGGGTTTTCGCCGATCAGCCAGTTCGCATAGGTCGCGACCACGGCGGCATTCGGCCGGGCTGGGCCGAGGCATTCGCCCCAGCCGATCGTGCCGTCATCGCACTCGATCTCGACGAGCACATGGGCGCGGCGATCGAAGCGCATCGAGGCGCTTTCGAAGGCGACGTCGAGCCTGTGTTCGAGGAGATGGGTGCGAACGGAAGCGATCTTCATGGGATCACCGCTTCCAGGGGCCGATGAGCTTCAGGAGCATGTCTTCTTCTTCCGCCGTCAGGTCGTCGAGCGGCGGGCGTACCTTGCCGGCGTCGAAACCCTGCAGGCGAACGCCGGCCTTGATGGCCGAGACGGCATAACCCTTGCGGCGGTTGCGGATCGCCATGAAGGGATAGAAGAAGTCCTTGAGGATCTCCTCGCAGCGGGCGCGGTTGCCGGCACGGAGCGACTTGTAGAAGTCGACGGCCAGACCCGGCACGAAGTTGAAGACCGCCGAGGAATAGGTGGTGAAGCCGGCACCGAGATAGGCTTCGGCAAAGAGTTCGGCCGTCGGCATGCCGCCGAGATACATCAGCCGGTCGCCCATCGTGGCGGTGATCTGTCGGACAAGCCCGATATCGCCGCTGCCGTCCTTGAAGCCGATCAGGTTCGGGCATTCGTCGCAAAGGCGCTTCAGCGTGTCGACGGCCAGAATCGAGTTGTCGCGGTTATAGACCATGACGCCGATGCCCACCGACTGGCAGATGCGCTTCACATGCTGGTAGAGGCCTTCCTGCGGCGCATCGATCATGTAATGCGGCAGCAGCAGGATACCGTCGGCACCGGCCTTTTCGACCGCGCGGGCCATTTCGACGCCGACATGGGTGCCGAAACCGCAGCCGGAGACGATCGCGGTCTTGCCGGCGGCTTCCTTGGCGGCGGAAACAATGCCGGGAACTTCGTTGGGAGACAGCGAGAAGAATTCGCCCGTGCCGCCGGCGGCAAACAGGACCGGTGCGTCGAAGCCCGACAGCCACTCCACATGGCGGCGATAGCTTTCCGGCTGGAACTGGCCTTCCTTGTCGAAATGGGTGACGGGAAAAGACAGCAGGCCGGCACCAAGTGCGACCTTGATTTCTTCAGGCGTCATCATGCGGATTTCCTTTGTAAGCGTCTCCTCCAGACAAAAATTGTCGTACAGGTTGTGCTGACTTATGTCAACAAGTCATCTTACAGATTCGCGGAGCTCGCGGAGCAGGGTGCGATAGCGCAGCTGCGCACCCCGCAGATGCCGGCGCATGGCGTCGCGGGCGCGGTCTTCGTCACCATCGGAAATCGCCACCACGATGGCGTTGTGCTCTTCATCGAGCAGCTTGATATAGGTCGCCTGGTCGGCCTCCGAATCGTCCGGGCGCAAGGCTGCGCGCGGGATCAGGCTGCGGCCGATCATCGTCAGGAACTCGCGGAAGCGGGGATTGTTGGTCGCCTCGGCGATCGCCAGATGCAGCGCGAAATCCGCCTCGCTGGTCGGCTTTGCCGCCTCGAGACAGGCCCGGACCGCATAATGACGATCGAGGATGACCTCTTCCTGCGCGGGCGAGCGACGAAGTGCGGCGAGGCCGGCGGCCTCGACTTCGACCGCGGTTCGGAGCTCCAGGAGCTCGATCATCGAGGATACGCGGGCAAGATCGATGTTCGAGAGGGACAGCATCACCGGCTGAGCGGCACTCGATGGCTCCAGCACAAAGACGCCGGCGCCCTGGCGGGCCTCCACCAACCGGTCGGCGCGCAGCGATGCGATCGCCTCGCGCACGACGGTGCGGCTGACGCCATGTGCCTCGGTCAGCTGCGCTTCGCTCGGCAGGCGCGAGCCCGGCGGAAACTGGCCTGCCGCGATCGCTTGGCGCAGCGTCTCTCCGAGGCGGGAAACAAGCGTCCTCGATCCCCTGCCGGTATCGAGTCTGGTTTCAACGCTCATTCATTCCTCCCTATGCGGTGTCCCTGCTCGGCGGCGCATCACACTATGGCGTCAACTCGTATGTCAAGCTGAGCGGCCGCGCCAAACCGGCCCCGACTTGTTGACCGAGCTTTCTCAACATGTATGATAAGTATTGACGCTTGTCACGAACAAGTTGGCTGGCAAACCGGCCAATGAACTGGATTGCCGCGGTCGACGGGCCGCTTTCGGAGGATGATTTCTTGAAAAGACTTTTGATCACCGGTGCCGGCGGCGGCCTCGGACGCGCCATGCGCTCGCGCCTTGCCGGTTTTGCGGAGACGCTTCGCCTCTCCGATATCGTCGATGTCGGCCCCGCCGGGCCAAATGAGGAGGTCGTCACATGCGACCTTGGCGACGTCGATGCCGTCATGAAGCTGGTCGAGGGTTGCGATGGTATCCTGCATCTCGGCGGCGTCTCGGTGGAGGACAAGTTTTCGAAGATCCTCAATGCCAACCTGCTCGGCCTCTACAACATTTACGAAGCGGCCCGCGCCCATGGCCAGCCGCGCATCCTGTTCGCCAGCTCCAACCATGTGGTCGGTTTCTACCGCCAGGACGAGCATATCGACGTCAAGGCTCCGATGAAGCCGGACGGTCTCTACGGCGTTTCGAAATGCTTCGGCGAGGCGCTGGCGCGCATGTATTTCGAAAAATTCGGCCAGGAGACGGCGCTCGTCAGGATCGGCAGCTGCTTCGAAAAGCCGATCAACCACCGCATGCTGTCCGGCTGGATGTCCTATGACGACTTCGCGTCCCTGATCGACTGCGTCTTCCGCGCGCCCATGCTCGGCTGCCCGATCATCTGGGGCATTTCCGATAATGACAGCAAGTGGTGGGACAATTCCCACGCCTCCTATCTCGGCTGGAAGCCGAAGGACAATGCCGAACGCTTCCGCGCCGAGCTCGATGCCAAGGGGCGTCCGGAACCGACGTCGCCTGCCGCCGTCTACCAGGGCGGCATGTTCACCCAGGACCCGATCTTTTCGGAGGACTGATCCGGCCAGTGCCGGGTTCTTGTTTCCGGCTTTCGAACCCACCACATCAGCTCCTTCTAAAACCTTCTTTTCTCTCAGAAGGTGTTTTCCGGAGTTCTTGTCATGGGATTTATCGATATTAATCCTCCCGTCGCCGAGGATGGTGCGCTTCTCGACGCCTATTCGGAGACGGTTGCCGGCGCGGTCGACCGCGTCGGTCCTGCCGTCAGCCGCATCGAGCGGCTCGGCGGCGTTGCCGGCCAAGGGGGTCATGGATCGGGCTTTGCGATTTCGCCCGACGGCCTGATCATCACCAACCACCACGTCGTTTCCGACGCCAAGACCGTCCGCATCCGCAGCGCCAATGGCGCTGTCGGGCAGGGCAGCGTGCTGGGCCGCGACGCCGATACCGATATCGCGCTGGTGCGCGCCGACATGGACGTTCAGGCCTGGGCACGGCTCGGCGATTCGCAGAAATTGCGGCGCGGCCATATCGCCATCGCGATCGGCAATCCGCTTGGCTTCGACTGGTCGGTGACCTCGGGCGTCGTTTCGGCTTTGGGTCGGTCGATGCGGTCGTCCACAGGGCGGCTGATCGACGACGTGGTGCAGACCGACGCCGCCCTCAATCCGGGCAATTCCGGCGGGCCGCTGGTCTCCGCGTCCGGTGAGGTGGTCGGCGTCAATACCGCTGTCATCCGCGGCGCGCAGGGCATTGCCTTTGCGGTCGCCTCCAACACGGCCAATTTCGTCGTCTCGGAGATCCTGCGTTTCGGCCATGTGCGGCGCGCCTTCATCGGCATCGTCGTCGATACGACCGCGTTGCCGCGCCGCGTCGCGGTGAAGGCCGGGATGACGCAGGAAACGACGGTGCGCATCCGCCGCATCGATGCGGGCAGCCCGGCTGACAGGGCGGGGCTGAAGGAAGGCGATTTCATCCTGGCGATCGACGGCCAGCCTGTCGGCGGCGCCGACGATCTGATCCGTCTCCTGGACGGGACCCGGATCGGCAAGGATACGCCGATCTCTGTCTACGATCTCGATTCGCGAATCGTCGATCGCGTGCTCGTTCCCGCAGCCCGGCCGCATAACGGCGCATGACGGCCCGATGAGGCTGTCAGCCGAGTTGCCCTGCCTTAGGACAGACGGCTTCTCAACCGTGCCATCGCCGGCTCATCGAAACCGAGACGGACGAGGTAGTCCCGTACGCTGCCGTAGTTCTTGCCGATATGGTCGAGCGCCTGGCGCATGCTGCGCGGTTCCGAGGCCAGAACGATATCGACGAGAGCTGCCGGGGTGCCGCGGCCGAGGGCACGATCCCTGAGCCTCGCGATCAGCGGGCCGGAGATCGTCGCCGTCAGGGCGTAATCCTCGATAATGGTCGTCTCATCGACGCCGGCATTGGCGAGCAGCAGCGCCGAGATCACGCCTGTGCGGTCCTTGCCGGCGCTGCAGTGGAAGAGCACGGCGCCATCTGGCGCGTCGGCGATGGTTTTCAGGACTTCGGCAATCGCCGGCTGGCATTTGTCGATCGCCTGGCAGTAACGGTCGCCCATGTCGAAGCTCACCGCGGCATTTGCCATCATCTCCACCGGTGCCAGTGCCGAAAACAGCGGCGTGTTGTGGTAGCGCACCTCGGCATGGCCGATGAACGGATTGGCTTCGGCGGCGATCTCGTGGGCATTGCGCAGGTCGATGACGGTGGTCAGTCCGTTGTCCAGCAAGGTGTCGATATCGGCCGCGCTCAAGGCGTGCAATGCGTCGCCGCGCAGGATCGAGCGCCAGCGGGTCAGGCCACCGTTGGCAGTCCTGTAACCGCCGAGGTCGCGGACATTGTGGGCGCCTTCCAGCGCGATCAGGCGTTCGTAAGCTAACATCTCAGCGGATTCCGGATTTCATGAAGGATTCGATGACGTGGCGCTGCAGGACCAGGTAGATGATCAGGATCGGCAGGCTGGCGAGTGCCGCGGCCGCCATCAGCGGTCCCCAGAGATTGCCCTCCTGGGTCATGAACATCTGCAGGCCGATCTGGACGACCGAGTTTTCGGGCTTGCGCGAAAGCAGTAGCGGCCAGAAATATTCGTTCCAGGCGGAGATGAAGGCGATGATCGACAGGGAGGCGATCGGCGCGCCCATGTTCGGCACGACGATCTGCCAGAGGATCTTCCAGCTTCTGGCGCCATCGATGCGCGCCGCTTCGAGGATCTCTGTCGGGAAGGAGCGCATCGCGTTGTAGAGCAGCAGGATCGCAAAGGCATGCGCCGCATTCGGCACGATGAGACCGGTCAGCGTGTCGAGAAGACCGAGCCGCGAGGCGAGCACGTAATTGGGGATCATCGTGACTTGGAAGGGCACCAGCCAGGAGAGCGCGATGAGGCCGTGGATGACACCGGAAAGGCGCATGCGCCAGCGCACCAGTGCATAGGCCGCAAACAGGCCGGTCACCACCTGCAGCAGCGCCGTCGCGGCGGATACGATCGTGGTGTTGATCAGCAGCCCGATCATCGGAATGCGGGTCAGCACGAAGATGTAGTTTTCGAGCGACGGGTTGGACGGCCAGAGCGAGGTGGAGAAGATCTCGTTCTCCGGCCGAAGCGAGGTGACGATCATCCAGTAGATCGGAAAGATCGACAGGAAGGACAGGAGGATCATCACCGTATGAACCGCGAACCTGCGGGTCTTGCCGGACTTCGTACCGGCGCAGGCGAGCGAGGCTGAGCCGTGCGAAACGTCAATTGTCATAGACCGCGAACCTTTTCGTGAGCCACATGCAGCCCGCTGCAATCACCGCAAAACCGGCAAAGGCGATCATGCCGGCCGCCGAACTCCAGCCGGCCGACATGGTCTGGAACCCGTATTCCCAGAGAAGGTAGAAGATGTTGGTGGTCGATTTCAGCGGGCCGCCATTGGTGAGCACGTTGATATAGGCAAAGCTCCACTGCGCCCCGAACAGGATGGTCATCATCGACAGAAGCAGAATGGTCGGCGACAGCAGCGGCAGGCGGATATCGCGGATGATGCCCCAGCGGCTGGCGCCGTCTATGCGCGCCGCCTCGATATAGGAGGGATTGATGCCGGCATTGGCGGCAGAAAACAGCAAGGTGGAAAAGCCAATCAGCTTCCAGCCGGTGATCCAGGTCAGCGTCGCAAGCGCGTATTTAGGATCGGTCAGAAAACCGATGCGGCCGAGACCGACCGTCTCCAGGCCGAGCGTGACCAGCCCCTGGTCCTCGTTGAGCAGCCAGCGCCAGAGAATGGCGGCGACCACGGGCGCGACGATCATCGGCACGAAGATCAGCGCGCGGTAGATCGTCCGCGCGCGGCCTTCGAGGTCCTGGGTCCAGATCGCCACGAAGAGCGGGATGATCACCGACATCGGGAAGAGGCCGAGAATGTAGAAAAGCGTGTTCCAGAGGGCGGCGCGCATTTCGGGCAGTGCGAACAGGCGCTGATAGTTGGTCAGGCCCACATGGCGCTGCGGTGAGGTCGGCAGCATGTTCCATTGGTAGAAGGAGAGCTGGAAGGCCTCGACCAGCGGCACATAGGTCCACATCATGAGGAGACAAAGCGCCGGCGCGAGATAGAGCCAGGGCACCACGGTGAAGGTGCCGCGCTGGCGGGCAGCCGCGGGCGCACGGGCAACGGAGAGAGGTCTTGCGAGATCGGCCTGGATGTCAGTCATGAAATTTCCCCGAAAGGATCCCGAGGGGACAACGACGCCGGACGGGAAAGCGAGACCCGCCCGGCATCTCCTCGTGATGGGTTACGGCATCAGGTCCTGGCCCTGGTCCTGGGCGGCTTTCAGGGTCGCGACCGGATCGCCCTTGCCGAAGACGGCTTCACGCACCGAGTCCATCATCATCTTCTCGACCTGGCGGTAGTTCGGGCCGGGGAAGGCGACGTTGGCGGTGAGGCGGTTCAGCTGTTCCAGGTTGGCGCGGAACATCGGGTTTTCCTTGACCCAGGGGCCGAGGTAGTTCGGATCATCGACGATATCGAGGCGCAGCGGCAGGTAGCCGATCTTGCTGGTGATGATCGTGTAGGCTTCCTTGCTCGTCAGGTACTTGAGGAGTTCGTAGGCCGCACGCTGCTTGGCGGCCTCCTTGCTGAAGACGAAGAGCGCGCTGCCGGAATTGGTCGGAGCGGTCGGCTTTTCGCCGAAGGACGGCATCGGGGCGATGCGCAGATCGAACTTGCCTTGCGCTGCCTTCTTGTAGGAGCCAAGCACCGCAGTCGTATAGACGAACATGCCAAGATTGCCGGCTGCAAAAGTGTCAGAGCCGCTGGCCGGATCGATCCTGGCATGGGCGCCGCTATCGATCATGTCGCGCAGCATCTTGACGGCCTCGGCGGCATTCTTGTCCGCGTAAGTGAGCTTGTTGCCGTCGCGCACCCTGCCACCGTTCGACATGACGATCGCCTGGTAGACGAAGGTGCCGTCGCTCGGGCCATAGGCGCCCGGGAAGAAGCCGTTCTTGCCGGTCTTTTCCTTGATTGCCTTGCCGGCGATGTTGACGTCGGCCCAGGTCTTCGGCGGGTTGTTCGGGTCGAGGCCGGCCTGCTTGAACAGGTCGCCGTTGTAATAAAGAACCGGCGTCGAGAAGGTGTAGGCGAGGCCATAGGTCTTGCCGTCGACCTTGCCGAGTTCGAGCCCCTTGGGGATCATGCCCGCAAGATGCTCTTTCAGCTCGGCCGGTTTCACCATGTCCTCGAGCGCATTGCCGCCGAGATCGGAGGCGATGAAGATCAGGTCGCGGAAGGTCAGCTGGGCGACGTCCGGCTGCTTGCCGGCGACGATATCGGCCTGGACGCGGTTGATGATCTCGTTCGACGGCACGGCGATCGTCTCGACCTTCACGTTCGGGAATTTCTTCTCGAAGCCGGCGATCAGTTCCTTGGTGGCCTCGGAGCCGATGCCGGCGGAAGCGAGATTGTAGTTGTAGAAGCTGATCGTGACCGGCTTGTCGATGGTTGCCGGCATTTCGGCCAACGCGCGGAGCGGCAGGCCAAAGGGGAGGACTACGGCGGCGGTGAGCGTCGCCATCAGCTTGAGCGTGGTTCTGCGCAGCATTTTGCGTGTCTCCGGGTGAGGGTTATTCAGCGGCGACGGGCATTGCCCGGGCCATCAGAAGTTCGAGCGGATAGGTGTTGAGTTCGGCGCGGTCGGACGGCAGCGGCACGAAGGCCATGGTGAGGCCCGACGGGCGGATGGTGCCGATGCCGAAAGAGGCGCCGCGCACCATGCGCAGGATGTCGGTGCGCAGGATGTCGGTGGCGGCGTGCTGGCCGGTGCCGACGACGACCGGGATGCCGTGCCAGACGGAGACGCGGTCGTGGTGGATATGGCCGCTCAGGATGCCGATGATGTTGCGGCCCTTCAGCAGTTGGCGGAAACGTTCCGACTGTGGAAAGTGGATCG
>NZ_AKKC02000010.1 GCF_000282095.2 Rhizobium sp. CF080
CGAGACGATCGCCGGCATGTTGTCCGCCATCGCCGGCGCTTCCGTCGCCGATCAGAGCGACGGCCGGGTGCTGATGGAAATCTCCGGCCCGAGCGTGCGCAAAATTCTGGGCCGCTGCGTGGCGGTCGACCTGCATCCGGAGGTCTTCGAGGAGGGGCAGTCCGCCATGATGTTGTGCTGCCATGCGACGGCGAATGTCGCCCGCACGGGCGCCGACACGTTCGAGATTATCGTACCTCGCTCGCTTGCCGGCTCGGTCTTCGAGGAGCTGATGGAAATGGGCCGTGAGCACGCGTTGACGCGCGGGTTTGCCGATTGATCCGTCAGGGCTCACCGGGGGAAGCCGGATATGGATTTGAGGTCAATTTCGGGGCGATCTTAAATTTCGCGAGCGGGGTCGTTTGGCTAATTTTTCGACAGCCGCTGCCGATTTTTTGGAATTTCCGATCTTTGTGTGGCCAGATTGTTGAGAACTGCCTCGATTTTGTCGCCCTCTCGGCTTTTTGTCTTCACATTCCTTACGAAAACGTTATGGAATGCGCAAAAGAACGTAAGAACCCGCAAGGGACAAATATACAAGAGATGCGACCGTCCTAGGATCGCATCCGGGGGAAAATATATGGAGTATTTTATCCAGCAGCTCATCAACGGGCTGACTCTTGGATCCATCTATGGCCTTGTGGCAATCGGCTATACGATGGTTTACGGCATTATCGGCATGATCAATTTTGCTCATGGCGATATTTTCATGCTTGGCGGCTTTGCCGCTCTGATCGTCTTCCTGATCGCAACCTCCTTCTTCGCCGGCATTCCCGTGGCGCTGCTTCTGCTGCTGATGCTGCTCGTCGGCATGCTGATGACGGGGTTGTGGAACTGGACGATCGAGCGGGTCGCCTACCGGCCGCTGCGGGGATCCTTCCGGCTTGCGCCGCTGATCACCGCGATCGGCATGTCGATCGTGCTGTCGAACTTTATCCAGGTGACGCAGGGGCCGCGCAACAAGCCGATCCCGCCGATGGTGACCGACGTCTTCCATCTCGGCGCGATCACCGTCTCGCTGAAGCAGGTGCTCATCGTCGTCATCACGGCGGTGCTGCTGTTCGCCTTCTGGTACATCGTCAACAAGACGCCGCTCGGCCGCGCCCAGCGAGCGACCGAACAGGATCGCAAGATGGCGGCGCTGCTCGGCGTCGACGTCGACCGGACGATCTCGATTACCTTCATCATGGGGGCAGCGCTCGCGGCCGTCGCCGGCGGCATGTACCTGATGTATTACGGCGTCGCCTCGTTCAACGACGGCTTCATTCCGGGCGTCAAGGCGTTCACGGCGGCGGTTCTCGGCGGCATCGGCTCGCTGCCGGGCGCGGTTCTCGGCGGGCTGCTGATCGGCCTCATCGAGTCGCTGTGGTCGGCCTATTTCTCCATCGCCTACAAGGACGTCGCCACGTTTGCGATCCTCGCTTTCGTGCTGATCTTCAAGCCGACCGGCATCCTCGGCCGGCCGGAAGTGGAGAAGGTGTAACATGACAGCTTCCACCGAAACGGGACATCCGAACGTGCTTGCCAAGGCGGTACGGGAAGGACTGTTTGCCGGCGTCATCTCCTTCTTCATGTTCCTGCTGTTCGTCGGCATCGAGACCTATCAGGACATCAACAACGCGCTCGTCTGGCGCACCCGCTGGGGCCTGCTGGCGATCTTCGTGGCCGTTGCGGCGGTTGGCCGCTTCCTCACCGTCGGCTTCATCAAGCCGCATCTCGACCAGCGCAAGCTCGCCAAGGCGAAGAGCGGCGTTCTCGAAATTTCCGAGAGCAAGAGCTTCTTCCACCGGCACTTCCTCAAGATCGCGCTGATCTTCCTGGTCCTCTATCCCTTCCTGTCGCTGATGATCGTCGGCAAGCAGGGATCGCTGAAATATGTCGACAATTTCGGCATCCAGATCCTCATCTACGTGATGCTCGCCTGGGGTCTGAACATCGTCGTCGGCCTCGCCGGCCTGCTCGACCTCGGTTATGTCGCCTTCTATGCGGTCGGCGCCTATTCCTATGCGCTGCTGTCCTCCTACTTCGGCTTTTCCTTCTGGCTGCTCTTGCCGATGTCGGGCATTCTCGCCGCACTCTGGGGTGTCATCCTCGGCTTCCCGGTGCTGCGTCTGAGGGGCGACTATCTCGCCATCGTCACGCTCGCCTTCGGGGAAATCATCCGCCTGGTTCTGATCAACTGGACGGATGTGACCAAGGGAACCTTCGGTATCTCGGGCATCGCCAAGGCGTCGTTCTTTGGCATCTGGTCCTTCGATACCGGCACCGCCAACAACTTCGTCAGGGCCTGGGGTCTGTCGGCATCCTCGGTCTACTACAAGGTCTTCCTGTTCTACATCATCCTGGCGCTCTGCATGCTGACCGCCTATGTCACCATCCAGCTCAGGCGCATGCCGATCGGCCGGGCATGGGAAGCTCTGCGTGAGGACGAGATTGCCTGCCGTTCGCTCGGCATCAATACCGTCACCACCAAGCTCACCGCCTTTGCGACCGGCGCGATGTTCGGCGGTTTCGCCGGCGCGTTCTTCGCCACCCGCCAGGGCTTCGTCTCGCCGGAAAGCTTTGTCTTCCTGGAATCGGCGGTGATCCTGGCGATCGTCGTTCTCGGCGGCATGGGGTCGCTCACCGGCATCGCGATCGCCGCGATGGTGATGGTCGGCGGTACCGAAGTGCTGCGCGAAATGTCCTTCCTCAAGGTCGTGTTCGGGCCGGACTTCACGCCTGAACTCTACCGCATGTTGCTGTTCGGCCTGGCGATGATCATCGTCATGCTGTTCAAGCCGCGCGGCTTCGTCGGATCGCGAGAACCGACCGCCTTCCTCAAGGAACGCAGGGCCGTCTCGGGAAGCTTTACCAAGGAGGGCCACGGCTGATGGCTCTCGGAACGACGACAATGACGAACGATACGATCCTGAAGGTCGAGCACCTGTCGATGAAGTTCGGCGGCCTGATGGCCATCAACGACCTGTCGCTGGAGGCACGGCGCGGCGAGATCACCGCGCTGATCGGCCCGAACGGCGCCGGCAAGACCACGGTGTTCAACTGCATCACCGGCTTCTACAAGCCGACCATGGGCATGCTCACGCTGCAGCGCAGGGACGGCAAGGAATTCCTGCTGGAACGCCTGCGCGACTTCGAGATCCCCAAGCTCGCCGGTGTCGCCCGTACCTTCCAGAACATCCGGCTGTTCTCCGGCCTGACGGTTCTCGAAAACCTGCTGGTCGCGCAACACAACGCGCTGATGAAGGCGTCGGGCTATACGCTCCTCGGGCTCCTCGGTTTCCCGACCTATCGCCGGGCCGTCGATGCCTCGATCGAGAAGGCGAAATACTGGCTCGACAAGGCCGATCTGACCGATCGCGCCGACGATCCCGCCGGCGACCTTCCCTATGGTGCCCAGCGGCGGCTCGAAATCGCCCGCGCCATGTGCACCAATCCGGAACTGCTATGCCTCGACGAACCGGCAGCCGGCCTCAACCCACGCGAATCGGCGGCGCTGAACACGCTCCTGCATCAGATCCGCGACGAGGGCGTGTCGATCCTGCTGATCGAGCACGACATGTCGGTGGTCATGCAGATTTCCGACCATGTCGTGGTGCTCGAATACGGGCAGAAGATCTCCGACGGCTCGCCGGACCATGTGAAGAACGACCCACGAGTGATCGCCGCTTATCTCGGCGTCGAGGATGACGAGGTGGAAGAGGTGATTGCGATAGAACTCGAGGGGGGCAATCACTGATGGCGGCCGAGAACCTTCTGAAAGTCCAGGCTGTCGAGACCTATTACGGCAATATCCGGGCACTTGCAGGCGTCGATGTCGAAGTCAACAAGGGCGAGATCGTCAGCCTGATCGGTGCCAACGGTGCCGGCAAGTCGACGCTGATGATGACCATCTGCGGTGCCCCTCAGGCCCGCGCCGGTACGATCGTCTTCGACGGCGAGGACATTACCAAGCTGCCGACGCATCTGATCGCGCGGCGCCGCATCGCTCAGTCTCCCGAAGGCCGGCGCATCTTTCCGCGCATGACCGTCTACGAGAACCTGCAGATGGGCGCCGGCCTCGACAACCTCAAATATTTCAACGAGGACGTCGAGAAGATCTTCACGCTCTTCCCGCGCCTGAAGGAACGCCAGAGCCAGCGCGGCGGCACGCTTTCGGGCGGCGAACAGCAGATGCTCTCGATCGGGCGTGCGCTGATGGCGCGGCCGAAGCTGCTCCTGCTCGACGAGCCTTCGCTGGGCCTGGCGCCGCTGATCGTCAAGGGCATTTTCGAGGCGATCAAGAAGCTCAACCAGGAAGAGGGGCTCACCGTCTTCCTCGTCGAGCAGAACGCGTTCGCGGCACTGAAGCTCTCCGACCGCGGCTATGTGATGGTCAACGGCAAGGTGACGATGAGCGGTTCCGGTAAGGAACTTCTCGCCAATCCGGAAGTGCGCGCCGCCTATCTTGAAGGTGGACGGCATTGATCGCAAAGGTTGTGTTTTTGACGACCGGAGGAATTTAGGATGCAGGGACTGTTTTTCGAAAGCGACAGCGGCGTGCGGTACCTCCTGCGTTTCCTGGTGCTGATCATCGGCTTCTGGACCGCGTGGCGGGCCGGCAAGGCTGCCGCCGAAGGCTGGAACAGCTATGTGACGGTGGTGGTCTATACGCTGTTGCTCGGCGTCGCGATGCGTTTTCTGCACTATGCGCTGTTCCAGGGGCCGTTCATCAGCCCGTTCTACTACATCCTCGACGTGGTCATCCTGCTCGCCTTTTCGAGCGCCGGATTCCGCATTCGCCGGACGCGCCAGATGGTGCAGAATTACTATTGGCTCTACGAGCCGACTTCCGCTTTCTCCTTCAAGAAGAAAGATTGACAGCCGCACTTTTCTGTCCTCAGATTGGTCCGGGTTGAAATCATAAGTAACCTAGAGTGGAACATTTCCGGCGCAGTGATGGTGGGTATTGCGCCCGGTTTCGAAAATCAGCTCACCTAAAAAATTGGGAGTAACTCGATGAAGAAGTCTCTTCTTTCCGCGGTTGCGCTGACGGCCATGGTCGCCTTCAGCGGTAGCGCATGGGCCGACATCGTTATTGGCGTCGGCGGTCCGCTTACGGGTCCGAACGCCGCCTTCGGTGCACAGCTCCAGAAGGGTGCCGAACAGGCCGCAGCCGATATCAATGCCGCTGGCGGCATCAACGGCGAAAAGATCAAGATCGTCCTCGGCGACGACGTATCGGATCCCAAGCAGGGCATCTCGGTTGCCAACAAGTTTGCGTCCGACGGCGTCAAGTACGTGGTCGGCCACTTCAACTCGGGCGTTTCCATCCCGGCTTCCAAGGAAGTCTATGCCGAAAACGGCATGCTGGAAATCACCCCGGCTGCGACCAACCCGGTCTTCACCGAGCGTGGCCTGTGGAACGTGTTCCGTACCTGCGGTCGTGACGACCAGCAGGGCGGCGTTGCCGGCGCTTACCTCGCCGACAAGTTCAAGACTGCCAAGATCGCCATCATCGACGACAAGACGCCTTATGGCCAGGGCCTTGCCGAAGAAACCAAGAAGGCCATGAACGCCAAGGGCCTCAAGGAAGTCATCCGCGAAGGCGTCAACGTCGGCGACAAGGACTTCTCGGCGCTCATCTCCAAGATGAAGGAAGCCGGCGTCACGATCATCTACTGGGGCGGTCTCCACACCGAAGCCGGTCTGATCATCCGCCAGGCCAAGGACCAGGGCCTCAAGGCGACCCTCGTTTCGGGTGACGGCATCGTCTCCAACGAGCTTGCCTCGATCGCCGGCGACGCCGTCGCAGGCACGCTCAACACCTTCGGCCCCGACCCGACGCTGAACCCGGCCAACAAGGACCTGGTTGCCAAGTTCAAGGCTGCCGGCTTCAACCCGGAAGCCTACACGCTGTATTCCTATGCAGCCGTGCAGGTCATCGCTGCCGGCATCAAGGCAACCGGCAAGGCCGACGACGCCGAAGCCGTTGCCAAGACGCTGCATGAAAAGGGTCCGTTCAAGACCGTTCTCGGCGACATCGCCTTCGACGCCAAGGGCGACCCGAAGATCCCGGGCTATATCATGTACGAATGGAAGAAGGGTCCGGACGGCAAGTACAGCTACTTCCCGCAGGGCTGAGCCGCATTCGGCCAAGCCGAATTTCAGAGGGAGCCCGGCCAAAAGCCGGGCTTCTTTGCGTTCGGCCGATCCTCGGGATAGCCGCCCGGCGGTTTTCCTCTGCCTCATGGCGCGATCGCTCCGGGGATGATTTGTGCCTGTCAGAGAAATTTCCCGCCGGTATTCCAATGCGCTAGGGCATATGGCGCCCTTTCAACGTCCCCGCAGCCGCGGGGCGGACGATAATCGTCTCCGTCATCGGATGGGAACCGGGTTCGCGAACCGGCCTCCTCCTCGGGTTTTCGGCTCGGTTCCGGTGATGGCCGACGACGTGATCGGACGAGGGCTCGGAAATCCTCTTCAAATCACGGAAGTGGCCGGGGCAGGCAGACCAAATCTACCTATACCCACATCACCCACTGCCTGCCCCATTCCCAACCATGCCGGCACCGCCGGCGTGGCCGAACGTGTTGGCGGAATCCTGCCACGCGGACCGTTCCAGCCGGCCGCCCATGGGCTTCGGGCGTTCGCCGGCTACTCACATCTCGTGCAGCACATGCGCGGCCTTGACCGCGGCCGACGCCCGGTTCTCGACGCCGAGCTTCACATAGATCTGCTCGAGATGCTTGTTCACCGTGCGGGCGGACAGTCCGAGGATATCGCCGATGTCGCGGTTCGACTTGCCCTTGGCGATCCACAGCAGCACTTCGGATTCGCGCTGGGTCAGCGGGAAATGCTGGCGCAGCACCTCGTCGTCCGGGCGTTTGTTGGCGGCCGTCAGGCGGAAGAGATGTTCGTCGGCGCCGATCGCGCCAAGGAACGAGAATTGCAGGCTCGCCTGACCGTTCTGGACGAGGGCGAAGGCGGCGTCGCGGGCAAAGCCGGGCTTGTCGCGCTCGGCCATCCAGGCGGAAATCCGGCGGGAGACGATGTCGAGCCCATCGTCGCTGTTGGTCGCCGCGTTGATCAGCCGTGTTGCCTGTGGCGTTGACCAGTGGAGCGCACCGTTTGCCTTGACGGCCAGCAGGTGGCGGCCGGCGGCATCGAGCGCCACGCGGGCGCTCTGGGCCGAACGGGCATTGGAGAGGTGCACGCGGATGCGGGCGCGCAGCTCGTCGATATTGATCGGCTTGGTCAGATAATCGACGCCGCCCGAATCGAGCGCGTTGACCACATGCTCGGTCTCGGTGAGGCCGGTCATGAAGATGACCGGCACTTGGGCGACGCCGCCATTGGTCTTGAGCTTCCGGCAGGTCTCGAACCCGTCCATGCCGGGCATCACCGCGTCGAGCAGGATGAGGTCGGGCGTGATCCGTTCGACGATGTTGAGCGCCGACTGGCCGGTCGTGGCGATCAGCACGGAGAAGCCGGATTTTTCGAGCGCCTCGGTGAGGAAGCCCAGCGTTTCGGGGCTGTCGTCCACGAGAAGGACGATGTCGCGCGGCAGAGCAGTTTCAGCCATCACTCGTCCTTTCTGCCTCAAGGCGGCTCAGGAATTTCATATAACCGGCAAGATCGAAGGCCTGCACGTAAGTGCCGAGCTCTTCCGCGAAGGGGCGGTGTTCCTCCTCCCGGGCGAGATCGGCAAGTTTTGCTTCGATACCGCGCACGTAGCCGATTTCGCCGAGCCGCAAAAGGTCCTGGACATGGTTCGTCCCCGGACTTTTGATCGGTTTCTTCGGGCCGACCACGGCGGGAAGCAAGGTTTCGTTCTCATAGACCCAGACGAGGCCCAGATGGGCGGCGAGCTTGTCCGCGAGGCTGCGGATGTCCACCGGCTTGGCGATCGCGTCACTATGGCCTTCGTCGCCGGAATGCACCGCAATCCCGTCGCCGATATTGGCTGACAGCATGACGATCGGCGCTACCTGGCCGTTTTCGCGCAGCTTGGCCACGAGCTGCCAGCCGCTCATGCCGGGCATGGAAATGTCGACTAGGAAGAGGTCCGGCTTGACGCCCTCGATCAGCGTCAGGCAGTCCGGGCCGCTGTTTGCCGTCAGCACGACGAAATCCATCGGCGAGAGCACTTCGCGCATCAGGTCGCGGTGGTCCTCGTTGTCGTCGACGACGACGATGGTGCGGCGCGGACCGGTATAGGAGACGATCTTCTTTTCGGCTGCCGGCGCCGTGTTCGGCCGCTCGATGGCGGACAGCATCAGCCGCACCTTGAAGATCGAACCTTCGCCCTTCGTGCTGGCGACCGCGATCTCGCCGCCGAGCGTGTTGGTCAAAAGCTGGGTGATGGTGAGGCCGAGACCGAGGCCGGGCATCGGCCTGATGCTCTCCGCCTCGCCGCGCTGGAAGGGTTCGTAGATGCGGCCGAGATCCTTTTCCGCAATGCCTCGGCCGGTATCGGAAATGGTGAAGGTCGCGACCTGGCTGCGATAGGCGACATCGAATTTCACCGTGCCCTCGTCAGTGAACTTGATCGCATTGGAGAGCAGGTTGACGAGGATCTGACGCAGCCGCTTTTCGTCGGTACGAACGTATTGCGGCAGGGAGCGGGCGCGTTCGTGCTCGAAGGTCAGGCCCTTGGCCTGCGCCTGCAGGCCGAACATCTCGACGATCTGGTCGAGGAAATCCTGGATGTTGATCTCGTTGGAATAGACCTGCAGCCGGCCGGCCTCGATCTTGGATATATCCAGAAGACCGTCGATCAGGCCCGACAGATGATCGGCGGAGCGCTTGATGACCTTGATCGCCGACTGGCGCGGGGCGGGGATCGTCTCGTCTCGTTCGAGGATCTGGGCGTAACCGAGCACGGCGTTGAGCGGCGTGCGCAGTTCGTGGGAGAGGCCGACGACATAACGGCTCTTGGCGCGGTTGGCTGCCTCGGCTGTCTCCTTGGCGTCCTGAAGGGCGGCGTCGGTCTTCTTGTGGGCGGCGATTTCCTTGAGTAGCAGGGTGTTCTGGCGGGAGGATTCCTCCTCTGCCACCACCCGGCTGTCATGGGCGAGCACGTAGAACCACGAGACGATGCCGGCGATGATGGCGAACACGAAGAAGACGATCAGCACCGTGCCGAAGATGACCTCCGCATTGACCGGCGTCGCCTGGCTCACCTGATAGGCGATCATGCCGAGGATCGCGCCGATCGCCGAGATCGACAGCACCGCCGTCGTCGCGTAACGCCCGAGGCGCGTCGTCAGCCGGTTGATGACGCTCTCCGGCAGGAAGGAGCGGGCGACCGCGCCGACCTGGGTGTTCAGCCGCGCATGCGGCTTGCACATGTCGTGGCAGCGGCTGTCGAGCGAACAGCAGAGCGAGCAGATCGGCGCGGCATAGGCCGGGCACCAGGCCATGTCCTCGTGCTCGAACGGATGTTCGCAGATCGAGCAGGTGATCGAGCCGACGCTTTTCCAGCTCTGGCGCGGTTTGCGGGCGAGGTAGAACTTGCCCTTGGTGGCAAAGGCGAGCGCCGGCGACAGCAGGAAGGCGATCAGCGTCACATAGGTGGCGAGGGAGGCCATCAGCGGGCCGAACAGGCCGAAATGGGCAGCGAGCGCGATCGCTGCCGAGCCGAACATCGAGCCCAAGCCCACCGGATTGATGTCGTAGAGATGGGCGCGCTTGAACTCGATGCCTTCGGGCGACAAGCCGAGCGGTTTGTTGATGATGAGATCGGCCGAGATGGTGCAGAGCCAGGCCATGGCGATGATCGAGAAGATGCCGAGCGTCGCCTCGAGCAGCCGGTAGATGCCGAGTTCCATCAGGAGCAGCGCGATCACCACGTTGAACACCAGCCAGACGACGCGGCCGGGATGGCTGTGGGTCAGCCGCGAGAAGAAGTTCGACCAGGCGAGCGAGCCCGCATAGGCGTTCATCACGTTGATCTTCAGCTGCGAGACGACCACGAAGGCCGCCATCAGCAGCAGTGCCGCCGTATCGTTCGGGATCATGTAGCCGAAGGCGGCGAAATACATATGCGCCGGATCGGCCGCCTCGCGGATCGGCACGGCGGTCGAGAGCGTCAGCACCGCCAGGAAAGAACCCGCCAGAAGCTTCGGCACGCCGACCACCACCCAGCCGGGACCGGCTAGGAAGACGGCGAAGCGGTGCCGCCATTTGCGCAGGCCCTCCGGCGGCAGGAAGCGCAGGAAGTCGACCTGTTCGCCGATCTGCGGCATCAGCGCCAGGATGACGGCCGACGCCGCGCCGAACTCTACGAGGTTGAAGGGCGCCGGACCGCCGACCTGGGCGTTGGAGTGACCGATGCCGGCAAAGGCACGCCAGAGATCGAACTTCTCCCAATCCATGAAGGCGATGAACACGAAGGGCAGGATGTTCAGGACGATCCAGAACGGCTGGGTGAGGAGCTGGAAGCGGGAGATCAGCTGCACGCCGTAGATGACCAGCGGGATCACCACCACGGCGCTGATGATATAGCCGATCCAGGGCGGGATGCCGAAGGCGAGGTCCAGCGCGCCGGTCATGATCGAGGCCTCGATCGCAAACAGCATGAAGGTGAAGCTCGCATAGATCAGCGAAGTGATGGTCGAACCGATGTAACCGAAGCTCGCGCCGCGGGTCAGCAGATCGATATCGACGCCGTGGCGGATCGCGTAGCGGCTGATCGGCCAGCCGATCACCAGCATGGCGATGGCGGCGGCGACAATCGCGAAAAAGGCGTTGGTGGTGCCATAGGAGAGCGTGATCGTGCCGCCGATCGCCTCCAGCGCGAGGAAGGAGATGGCGCCGATCGCGGTCTGGGAAATGCGGCTGGACGAAAACCGGCGGGCGCTCTTGGCGGTGAAACGGAGCGCGTAGTCTTCCAGCGTCTGGTTGGCGACCCAACGATTGTATTCACGCCGGACTGGAATGATGCGTTGCCGCGCTGCCATGCCTAATTTCTAGCACCTTTTGAGGAAAGACCGTCAATTGTGCACTTTCGGCTGTGGCGCGGCGTTTTGCAAGCAAAGTATGATGCGGTGCGGTAAATCCCCACCGCATCTATGCGCCTGATTACATCGTGCGGGTTGGGCGGATGACGATCTCGTTTGTATCCACGTCTTCCGGCTGGTCGATGACATGCAGGATGGCGCGGCCGATCGCATCCGGGGTGATCGCGATGCTGCGATAGGTCTTCATCGCGTCCACCGCGACCGGATCGGTGATCGTGCCGGCGAGTTCCGATTCCACCACGCCCGGATAGACGCAGGTGACGCGGATCTTGTCGTTCTCCTGGCGCAGCCCGTCGGAGATCGCCCGCACCGCGTATTTGGTGGCGCAATAGACCGCCGCGGTCGGCACCACGCCGAGGCCGCCGACGGACGAGATGTTGATGATCTGGCCAAAACCCTGGCCGTTCATGACCGGCAGGACGGCGGCGATGCCGTAGAGCACGCCGCGGATGTTCACGTCGATCATCCGGTCCCATTCCTCGACCTTCAGCGACGACATCAGCGACAGCGGCATCAGGCCGGCATTGTTGATGATGACGTCGATGCGGCCGAACTCGGCGAGCGCGAATTCCGCGAAGGCCTGAAAGTCCTGGCGGTCGGTGACGTCGAGCTGGCGGATGCGGACGGTGCCGCCCTGGGCGGCGATCTCTTCGGCCAGCGCTTCCAGCCGGTCGGTGCGGCGGGCGCCGAGCACCACCTTGGCGCCGGCAGCGGCGAGGGTCCGCGCGGTACCTTCGCCGATACCGCTGCTGGCGCCGGTGATAAGAACCACTTTTTCAGTGATTTGAGTCATGTTGCTGATCCTCTGTACGAGGCAGCGGCGGCATGCCGCTGCAGGCACGGGATCTATGCGCCGGATGCGCGGCCGACCGGTATCAAGCTTCTCCGCAGTTCTTGCACGATTGTCCGAGCCTGCATCTGCGGCTATTTCAAAAGCGGCCAGAGCGTCGCCACCAGCAGCAGCGCCATGACGATGTTGAACCATTTGAGCCGCACCGGATCGGACAGGAACTGCCGCAGTGCCACGCCGAAGCCGGCCCAGACGGCGACGCTCGGCAGGTTGACGACGGCGACGACGAGCGTGATCAGCACCACCGAGACGAATGGGTTCTCGGCGCTGGCATAGGCTGCCATGGCGGTCAGCGCGCCGACCCAGGCCTTCGGGTTCACCCATTGGAACGCGGCGGATTCGAGGAAGGTGAGGGGACGGGCGGCGCTCGCGCTATCGCTGGAGACGGAGCGGGACATGGCAATCCGCCAGGCGAGGTAGAGCAGGTAGGCGCTGCCGGCGATCTTCAGCGCCAAACCAAGCGGCGGATAGGCCGTCAGAAGCGCGCCGAGACCGAAGCCGACCGCGAGCAGCACCGATGAAAACCCGATGGTGATGCCGAGGATCTGCGGCACGGTGCGCCGGAAGCCGAAATTGGTGCCCGAGGCGAGCAGCATGAAATTGCTCGGCCCCGGCGATACGGAGCCGACAAGCGAGAAGAGGGCGATGGCGAGAATGGTTTCAAAGGCCATGGCAAAGGGTCTCCCGCGCGGGGAGGATGCTCCCGGCGTTACTAGGGCGTCTGGTTGTTCGGTCGGGGTGGTGGTGCGGGCTTCTAGAGGTGGCGGATGCTGAGCCTGCCGCCCCATTTGCCGTTCAGGTAATCGCAGACGAGCCGGCGGTGGCAATGATGCGGCGTGTCTTCGGAGCAAAGCAGGCAGGAACCGTCTAAGGCTTCCGGCTTCAGGTGACTTTCCACCTGACGTTCCGCCATCAGGCCCATGAAATCATTCTGGAAAATGGTCCAGTCGCCCTTCTGCTTCTTGAAGGCGGTCATGATTTCCTCGGTCGGCGCCAGCAGCGGTTCGTGCACATAACCGGCACCGCAGATCGTCTTCAGGAAGAAGGCGAGGTCGTCGGATTTGGCAAAACCGGCAAGCTGGGAGGTGTTGTGGAGGCGCACGTCCAGGACCCGTTTGACGCCGGCCGCCCTGATGCGGCCGAAGAAGTCCTCGGCGGTCGTCTTGGTGAAGCCAATCGTGGTGACCTCCATGTTCATGCGTCTCTTCTTACCGCAACGGTGTCGCTCGGGCGACGTTTTCAGAGGTGATATTCCCCCACGCAGGCCCGCCTGCCTATTGTCAATATTGACATTGTTGATAGTGTTCTTGCCATGAAGCTGCAAGTCCTCGCCCTCGACCCCGTCTTCGATACCGGTCTCTCCACGATGCTCGACGTGTTCTCGATGGCAAACGCGCTGTCGGCCATGCTGTCGCTCGAGGTGCCGACCTTTGACGTTTCGGTCATTGGCGTGCGCAAAAAGGTGAAGACGGCGCACGGGCTTGCGGTACCGATCTCGGGAAGCTTCGATCCGAAGGCCGGCGGCTGGCTGGTGGTGCCCGCGATCGCCTGCCAGATGCCGGACGTGCTGGTGCCGGCGCTTGACCGTCCCGAGATCCGTGATGCCGGAGCGGTGCTGCGCGAGGCGAAGGTGGCCGGAATGAACATCGCGGCTGCCTGCGTCGGCACGTTCGTTCTCGCCGAATCCGGTCTTCTCGACGGGGAAAAATCGACGACGAGCTGGTGGCTCGCACCGCTCTTCCGCCAGCGGTATCCCTCCGTGCAGCTCGAGGACGGGCGCATGCTGGTGAAATCCGGCTCGCTGGTGACGGCGGGCGCGGCGCTCGGCCATATGGACATGGCGCTCTGGCTGGTGCGGCAGGTGAGCCCGGAGCTGGCCGGCCTAGTGGCGCGCTATCTGATCGTCGACAACCGGCCGTCGCAGTCGGCTTACGTGATCACCGATCATCTTTCGCATGCCGACCCGCTGGTGCAGCGTTTCGAGCGCTGGGCACGCGGCAGGCTTTCGGAAGGGTTTTCGCTCGACGACGCTGCCGATGTGGTCGGCGCCAGCAAGCGGACGCTGGCGCGGCGCATGCAGCAGGTGCTCGGCAAGACGCCGCTCTCCTATTTCCAGGATCTGAGGGTCGAGCGCGCTGTGCATCTCCTGAAGACCAGCGACAAGAGCCCGGACGAGATCGCCGCGCTCGTCGGTTATGCCGACGGTGTCACGCTGCGGGCCTTGCTGCGGCAGAAGACCGGGCGGGGCGTGCGCGAGGTGAGGGCGGGAGGATAGGTCAGATTTCCTTGCGCTTCAGGAGATAATCCAGACCGCCGACCCGGAACCAGCGATAGGCATAGGCATCGAGCAGGAGCGTATGCTTGCCATTCGCCTCGGCTTTGCTGTTGCCGCCATCGGCTATATCGATCAGCTTCTCGCCGTGGTCGCCGAGACCCACGGAGAACTCCACCTCGACCGGCGTCGAATGCAGGTTGTGGACGACCAGGACCGAATTGTTGCGCCAGTCGTAGCGCAGCGCCAGTACGCCTGGGTCGCTGGTCTGCAGCGGCACGCATTCGCCCCAGCCGATTTCCGGCGCTTCCTTGCGCATGCGGATCAGGCGTTCCATCCAGTTCAGCATCGAGTTGGGGTCGCGCCGCTGGTGGGCGACGTTCAGGTGCTCGAAACCGAAGGGGCCGCCACTGATCACCGGCAGGATCGGCTTGTCGTTCTTGGTGAAGCCGCCATGCGGCTCGGTCGACCATTGCATCGGCGTGCGGGCGCAGTTGCGCTCCGGCAACGACAGGTCGTCGCCCATGCCGATCTCGTCGCCGTAGCGAATGACCGGCGTGCCGGGCAGCGAGAACATCAGGCTGTAGGCAAGCTCCAGCCGGCGGCGGTCGCCCTGCAGCATCGGCGCCAGCCGCCTACGGATGCCGCGGTCGTAGAGCTGCATGTGCTTGTCCGGGCCGAATTCCGAAAACACCTTCTGGCGCTGCTTTTCGGTCAGCCGGCCGAGATCGAGTTCGTCGTGGTTGCGCAGGAACAGGCCCCATTGGGCGGTGGCGGGACGCTCGTAGGTGTCGTGGATCGCTTTGACGAGCGGCCGGCTGTCGGCCGAGGCCAGCGCATAGAACAGCGCCTGGTTGACGTGGAAGTTGAACATCATCTGCATGCGGTCGCCGTCCTCGCCGAAATAGGCGAGGTTCTCCTTCGGCACGACATTGGCTTCGGCAAGGATGATGCTGTCGCCGAGCCGCCATTGCAGGAATTCGCGAAACGTCCGGAGCATCTCGAACTGCTCCTTCGGTTTCGTTACCTCGGCACCCTTTTCGGCGATCACGAAGGGCACCGCATCCATACGGAAGCCGGACACGCCGAGCTGGATCCAGAACCCCATGATCTTCAGGATCTCCGCCTGCACATGCGGGTTGGAAGTGTTGAGGTCCGGCTGGAACTCGTAGAAGCGGTGAAAGTAGTATTGCTTGGCCTTCTCGTCATGGGTCCAGGTGGTTTTTTGCACGCCCGGAAACACCATGCCCTCGTTGGCATTGGCCGGCTTCTTGTCGGACCAGACATACCAGTCGCGATAGGGGGATTTCGGATCGCTGCGGGCGTCCTGGAACCAGGGATGTTCGTTGGACGTGTGATTGACCACAAGGTCGATCAGCACCCTTATGCCGCGCTGCTTGGCGCCATGGGTGAATTCGACGAAATCGCCGAGCGTGCCGTAGCGGGGATCGACATTGTAATAGTCGGAGACGTCGTACCCGTCGTCGCGGCCGGGCGAGGTCTGGAACGGCATCAGCCAGATGGCGCTGACGCCGAGGCCGGAGAGATAATCGAGCCTGCGCTGCAGCCCCTGGAAATCTCCGATCCCATCGCCATTGGCATCCATGAAGGTCTCGACGGAGAGGCAATAGACGACGGCGTTCTTGTACCAGAGGTCGTTGATCACGGGCTTGAGCTCCTCGGGCGGTTGGCGGATCCGGGTGGCCAAGCGCGCGAGGCGGGGAAATGTTCCCTCCGGGGAACGAATTCAGGACACAGGAACGGTCACGACCCAAAGCGGACAGACGCGACCGTCACCTCGTCGCAAGGCGCCCAGGTTGACGCGGTCATTCGATCAGAAGCAGGCCGCGCTTCCTGTCTCCATCGAGCGTGTCCATTGCCGAGAACAACCGTTGTCGCTCGACAAGCCAGGGCTTGTAGTTCTCGTTGACATCGAGGACGAGCACCAGGTCCTCGGCCTCCAGATATCCCCCGATCGGAGAATGGTGACCGGCGCCTGCTCCAAAGATCTTTTCACGCGTGAAATTGACGATGTAGCGGCGACCCGGGTCGTTGGCGTGCTTCATATGCTCGCGGAACTCGTCGGCGGTCAGGTCGCGGAGAACCGAAACCTTCCGCTTGGTTTTCATTCGGGCGAGGTCGGCAAGTTCATCCAGCGTCAGGCCGATGATGCAGAACCCGGTCCAGCACATGCCGGTTCCGTCCAGAACCTCGGACTCGGTCGTTTCCTCCTCGCCGACGGAGCGGAGCGCGTTGGCAATGCTTGCGGGACCGCACCGCGAGCCATTCGATTGAAAGGTCACGTTCCGGCCAAAGGCCGCCGCCACGGGCAGTGTCCAGGCCCGGTCCATCAGTTCGGGAGAGCGGATGACGGACGACTGGATCGCTTCCGGCGGGACTTTTGTCTGGCCGACCACGATGAATGCCGCTCCGGCAAGCAGGCCTGCAGCGGCGATCATGCCGAAAAATAGACCGCGCTTCATTGTGAGGTCCTCGAAGCCAAGGATGATCCCGAAGAATGAACCAAAGGGGCAGGGACATCAATCCGGCAGACGAGCGTACGAACAGTTCACGGTCAGGAGTGCGGTTGTGCCGAGCGGTCGCTGCGGATCGGATGCCAGATCGAAATGTCCCGAGGCCCGGCCAGGAGACCGGCAAGGGCCGCGTGCCATGCCTGGCGATAGGGGCGCTGCAACTGCACGTCCAGGACGTCCTGATGATCCTCCCATGTCTCGTAGAGCATCACATGGTTTTCATTCTCGGGATCGGCATGCAGCACGGCATTGTGGAACATCGGCTCGTGCCGCATGGCATCGAGCACGCCGTTCAGAAGAGCCATGAAGTGGTCGCGCTGGCCTGGGAGGATATCGAAACGAATGACATAGGTGACGGGCATGGGCTGATCCTTTCGCGCTGCAAAGCTGGATCTCCGGATAGATGCCATCGGTCGTCGGGTCGATTACCTTGGAGGTCATATGTGGCGCGCGGAATGCGCCCTTGCCGTCAGGGGCGCTACGGCTGGAAGAGAGACAGGATGTTTCGCGAGTCCGAATTGGCGATGGAAAGCGACTGAATCGCGAGTTGCTGCTGGACTTGCAATGCTTTGAGTCTGCTCGATGCCTCGGTCATGTTCGCGTCGACGAGGCGTCCAATGCCTTTGTCGAGACTGTCCGTGAGCCTGTTTGCAAATGTGTCCTGCATCGCGATCCTCGACTTGAGCGAGCCAAGGTAGGCGCCGGCCGATATGACCTTCTGCTGCATCTCGTCGAGAACGAGGGTAATTGTCGGAAAATCGATATCGGGATCGGTGACGTCGATATCGAGAATATCGATACCCTCCGGCGGCAGCGTCCGGGTGTGGACAGGCGGCTGAATGGTGATCAGCTCCGCGGCAAGAGGAATGGTGGCCCGAAAGAAGATACTCGGCGCCCCGCCCTGAGCCGTCAACAAGGCGTCGGAGGGCGCCTTGTTGAGAAACGTTGCCTGAAGGAGGACTTTCGTCCAATCGGCCGCGCTTTCAATATCTCCGTCGAAGCCGTATCCCGCTTGGCCTCCGAGCGCCTGATCGACGACATTCTTGGTGATGACGAACGTATCGTTAGACGTACCGACCGAAAAGTCGACCGTGATGACGTCGAATTTGGTGATCGTGAAGGGTTGGTCGAATGCCGGGCCCGGCACGTCGCCATAACCCGATGTCGAAAATCCGAGCAATCCACCGAGCGTGCCGAGGCCATAACCGAGATCCGGATCGGGTTCCTTCTGCAGAATTCCGCCGCCGCCATTCTTGAACAGTGCGATTTTCGACAGATCGATGTCGATTGTCTTGAGGGAGACGTTTCCATCCTCGCTGCGATTGAACGATGACAGGACAGACGTCTTCGCGCCTGTTTCGCTGGCCTGGCCCCGCATGTCCGACTGCAACCAGTTCTGACCGGCGAAGGTCGCGGAGCTGGATATCGAGACGATCTGCTGCTTCAACTGCTCCAGTTCTTCCTGGATCTTCTTCTTGTCTATTCCGTCCTGCTGGGCGGAAACGAGCCTGGCCATGAATGCCGCCAGGATATCGGTGGTCGCAGCGACGCCTTCATAGGCTGTGTCGACCTTTGCGGCACCTAGACCAAGGGCGTCCTGCACGGCCGAGAGCGCACCATTGTCTGATCGCATGGTGGTGGCGATCGACCAGTAGGCGGCATTGTCGGAGGCCTGTTCGATACGCAAGCCGGTCGCCGCCTGCCGCTCCACCCCGAACATCTGGCTGTCGAGGGAGCGCAGTATTTGGAGCGCAGAGGTAGCTCCAGCATTTGTGAGGATGCTACTCATCGTACTCTACACCGGAAACAACTCCTCACGCCCTATGTAAGCGTTTGGTCATACAATCCAAATATGGTTAATATATCATTATCGGGATCGATACCGGCCTTGCCGGCTCTATCCGATCTGAAGAGTTCCAGCTGGTCGTCGGATCTCCACCACGTCGTCGGTCTTCCCCCTTCTCCCCCACCGGTACGTCATTCGACGTATACGGTTTTGCGATGCAGCAACCGATAGTCGCTTCAGCAACGGTCAAGTCTTCGTTGCGGACGAACGAGAAGAGGGGTTCGAACCAATGACATTTAAATCCAAACTGGGTGGCGCGCTGCTCGCCGCCGTCATGTCGACGACGGCGCTGCAGGGCGCTTTTGCCGCCGACGACACCATCAAGATCGGTGTTCTGCACTCGCTTTCCGGCACCATGGCCATCTCTGAGACCACCCTCAAGGATGTCATGCTGATGCTCGTCGCCGAGCAGAACAAGAAGGGCGGCGTCCTCGGCAAGAAGCTCGAAGCCGTCGTCGTCGACCCGGCCTCCGACTGGCCGCTGTTTGCCGAAAAGGCCCGCCAGCTGATTTCCAAGGACAAGGTCGCCGCCGTTTTCGGTTGCTGGACTTCGTCTTCGCGCAAGTCGGTCCTGCCGGTCTTCGAAGAGCTGAACTCGATCCTGTTCTACCCGGTCCAGTACGAGGGTGAAGAATCCTCGCGCAACATCTTCTACACGGGTGCCGCTCCCAACCAGCAGGCCATCCCGGCCGTCGACTATCTGGCGAAGGAAGAGGGCGTCAAGCGCTGGGTCCTCGCCGGTACCGACTACGTCTATCCGCAGACGACCAACAAGATCCTCAAGGCCTACCTGATGTCGAAGGGCGTTGCCGAATCCGACATCATGGTCAACTACACGCCGTTCGGTCACTCCGACTGGCAGACGATCGTCTCCGACATCAAGAAGTTCGGTTCGGCCGGCAAGAAGACCGCCGTCGTCTCGACCATCAACGGCGACGCCAACGTGCCGTTCTACAAGGAACTCGGCAACCAGGGCATCAAGGCTGAAGACATCCCGGTCGTCGCCTTCTCGGTCGGCGAAGAAGAGCTTGCCGGTCTCGACACCAAGCCGCTGGTCGGCCATCTGGCTGCCTGGAACTACTTCCAGTCCGTCGATGCCGATGTGAACGCCGAATTCATCAAGGAATGGCACGCGTTCACCAAGAACGACAAGCGCGTCACCAACGACCCGATGGAAGCCGCCTATATCGGCTTCAACGCCTGGGTAAAGGCCGTCGAAGCGGCCGGCACCACTAACACCGATGCCGTGCTGGACAGCATTATCGGCGTCTCCGTTCCGAACCTGTCGGGTGGCACGTCCACCGTCATGCCGAACCACCACATCACCAAGCCGGTGCTGATCGGTGAAATCCAGGCTGACGGCCAGTTTGACATCGTTCAGGAAACCGCGCCTGTCGTCGGCGACGAGTGGTCCGATTACCTGCCGGACTCCAAGAACCTGATCTCCGATTGGCGCAAGCCGATGTCCTGCGGCAACTTCAACGTTGCTTCCGGCAAGTGCGGCGGCAAGGGCAGCTGATCCGATTGCCTTCTGATGTTCATCGACATCATCGCGGGCGGCGTTCAGTCGCCCGCGATCTCGCAAGGGGGTTCCAATGACGAGCAAAGTTCCTTTCCGCGTTCTGCAGAGCCTTGGTCTTCTGCTCTGCCTGATGTTTTCCTTCGCCGCGCCATCCTTCGCGCAGCAGACCGATCCCAGGCCGATGATCGACGCGCTCTCCAAGGCGGACTTCGGCGAAGCTGAAAAGCTGATCGGCCAGCTCGCCGCCACCGGCGATGCCCGGCTCGTGCCGGCGCTCAATGCCTTTTCCGAGGGCGACCTCTATTTCCGCAAGTCCGACAATCTGGTGTTCATCGGCAAGGCGGCCGGCTCCAATTACGAGCTGATCGATCCGGTAACGGGCGCCTCCGCCGGACAGGCCGCCAAGAATGCGGTCACCAAGATCAAGATCAACAACAGCCTGCGCCGCGTCATCCGCTCGGCCATGGGCGGCCTGACGCTATTGAGCCCGGATCGCGGCGTCCGGCTGCAGGCGGCCGACGCCGTGCTCCGCTCGCCGAGCGCCGAAAACCTCGAACTCCTCGAGACCGCAATTTCCAAGGAAGCGGACCGCGAGGTCAAGGCTCGCATGGAAGAGGCGCGCGCCGTGTCGCTGCTCTCCTCCGACCGTTCCATCGACGAAAAGCGGGCCGCGATCGCGACCATCAAGAACTATGGCGGCCGCAACGCGATCGGCATCCTGATGGGCGCATCCGCGTCGCTCGATCCGAGCCTCAAGGCCGATGTCGATGCGGCGATCGCCAGTATCGAAAGCGGGCAGCGGCTCTGGGATATCGGCCAGAACGTCTGGTACGGCGTCTCGCTCGGCTCGGTCCTGCTGCTGGCGGCGATCGGTCTTGCTATCACCTTCGGCGTCATGGGCATCATCAACATGGCGCATGGCGAAATGGTCATGCTTGGCGCCTATTCCACCTTCGTGGTGCAGCAGCTCATCCGCGACAATGCCCCCGGCCTGTTCGACTGGTCGCTGGCAATCGCGCTTCCGGTCGCCTTCCTGGTCACCGGCGCGGTCGGCTTCGTCATCGAACGCGGCGTCATCCGCTTCCTCTACGGCCGGCCGCTCGAAACGCTGCTCGCCACCTGGGGCGTCTCGCTCATCCTGCAGCAGACGATCCGCTCGATCTTCGGCCCCACCAACCAGGAAGTCGGCAATCCGTCCTGGATGTCCGGCTCGTTCCCGGTCGGCGGCATGACGATCACCTGGAACCGCATGTGGATCATCGCCTTCTCGCTATCGATCTTCGTGGCGCTGCTGGTGGTGATGAAGAAGTCTTCCTTCGGCCTCAACATGCGCGCCGTCACCCAGAACCGCCGCATGGCATCCTCGATGGGCATCAAGACGCCCTGGGTCGATGCCTTCACCTTCGCGCTCGGCTCCGGCATTGCCGGCATTGCCGGCGTCGCGCTTTCCCAGATCGACAACGTCTCGCCGAACCTCGGTCAGAGCTACATCATCGACAGTTTCATGGTCGTGGTGTTCGGCGGCGTCGGCAATCTCTGGGGCACGCTCGTCGGCGCTCTGTCGCTCGGAGTGCTCAACAAGTTCCTCGAACCCTCGGTCGGCGCCGTGCTCGGCAAGATCCTGGTCCTGGTGCTGATCATCCTCTTCATCCAGAAACGTCCGCGCGGTCTCTTCGCGCTCAAGGGAAGGGCGGTGGAAGCATGATTTCCGGCTTTGTTTTCCGCGCTCTCGAAGGCCGTATCGTCGCCGCCGTCGGCATCCTTCTGGCCATCGGCATCCTGGTGCCGGCGCTCAACCTGCTGACTCCGGCCGATAGCGCCATCCATATCCCGACCTATGCCATGTCGCTGTTCGGCAAGTATCTCTGCTACGCGCTTCTGGCGCTGGCGCTCGACCTCGTCTGGGGTTATTGCGGCATCCTCTCACTCGGCCACGGCGCCTTCTTCGCGCTCGGCGGTTATGCGATGGGCATGTACCTGATGCGCCAGATCGGCAGCCGCGGCGTCTACGGCAACCCGATCCTGCCGGACTTCATGGTCTTCCTCAACTGGAAGGAACTGCCCTGGTTCTGGCACGGTTTCGACTGGTTCGTCTTCGCCATGGTCATGGTGCTCGTCGTGCCCGGCCTGCTCGCCTTCGTGTTCGGCTGGTTCGCCTTCCGCTCCCGCGTCAACGGCGTCTATCTGTCGATCATCACCCAGGCGATGACCTACGCATTGCTGCTCGCCTTCTTCCGCAACGACATGGGTTTCGGCGGCAATAACGGCCTTACAGACTTCAAGGACATCCTCGGCTTCTCCGTCCAGGCGGACGGGACGCGTGCGGTTCTGTTCTTCATGTCGGCGCTGATGCTGTCGCTCTGCCTGATCCTCGCCTCGGCCATCGTCCGCTCAAAATTCGGCAAGGTGCTGGTGGGCGTGCGCGATGCGGAAAGCCGGGTGCGTTTCCTCGGCTTCCGGGTCGAGAACATCAAGCTCTTCACCTTCGTCGTGTCCGCCATGATGGCAGGGATTGCCGGCGCGCTGTTCGTGCCGCAGGTCGGCATCATCAATCCGGGCGAATTCGCGCCGGCCAACTCGATCGAAGTGGTCGTCTGGACGGCTGTCGGCGGCCGCGGCACGCTGATCGGCCCGATCATCGGCGCGATCCTCGTCAATGGCGGCAAGAGCTTCTTCACCGGCGCCTTCCCGGAAATCTGGCTGTTTGCGTTGGGGGCCCTTTTCATCTGCGTCACGCTCTTCCTGCCGAGGGGCATTGTCGGAACGATCCAGCATGGTTTCCGATCCCGCAAGGCCTACAAGGCTGCCGCCGAAGCGGAAAAGGGCAGGGATGCTCAGCCGTCCGTCGCCCAGGCCGCGGAATAGGGAGAGAGATGATGAATACGATTTCTGAAACACGGAAGAAAAGCCTTCTCTATCTCGACAACGTCTGTGTTGCCTTCGACGGCTTCAAGGCGATCAACTCGTTGTCCTTCGTGGTCGAACCCGGCGAGCTTAGGGCAGTCATCGGCCCGAACGGCGCCGGCAAGACAACGATGATGGACATCATCACCGGCAAGACGCGGCCCGATACCGGCACCGTCCTGTTCGAGGATACGATCGACCTTACCAAAAAAGACGAGGCGGATATCGCCCAGCTCGGCATCGGCCGCAAATTCCAGAAGCCGACCGTGTTCGAAAGCCACACCGTCTGGGACAATCTGGAACTGGCGCTCAACCGGTCGCGCGGCGTGTTCGCAACGCTGTTCTACACGCTCTCGCCGGAGGACAAGGCGCGTATCGAGGAGATCCTCGAGACGATCCGCATGACGCATCGTAAGGACGAATACGCCGCCAACCTCAGCCACGGCCAGAAACAGTGGCTGGAGATCGGCATGCTGCTCGCCCAGGAGCCGAAGCTCCTTCTGGTCGACGAACCCGTCGCCGGCATGACCGATGCGGAAACGGCGGAGACGGCGGTGCTCCTGAAGGAAATCGCCAAGACCCGCTCGGTCGTGGTCGTCGAACACGACATGGGCTTCATCCGCGAGCTCGGCGTCAAGGTGACGTGTCTGGCGGAAGGCTCGGTGCTCGCCGAAGGCTCGATCGACTTTGTTTCGAACGATCCGAAGGTGATCGAGAACTATCTGGGGCGGTGAGGGGACGATCATGAACCTTGCGCCCTTGGTATCCCCCTCTGCCCTGCCGGGCATCTCCCCCTCAAGGAGGGAGATCGGCAAGTTGCGGGATCTGCATTTCTCTCGCACCGCTCGACATTTCCTTTTCCGTGGCCGGTCATCGTTTGCGGGAAAGGCTTGCGTCAGTTCGATCTCCCCCCTTGAGGGGGAGATGCCCGGCAGGGCAGAGGGGGGTAACGCCTCCCGCCATCGCGCCAAGAGGGTCGCAACATGCTGACAGTCAACAACGTCAATCTTCATTACGGCGCAGCGCAGGCGCTGCGTGGCGTTTCCATTCATGCGGATATGGGCAAGATCACTTGCGTGCTGGGGCGGAACGGCGTGGGGAAGAGTTCTCTTCTCCGCGCCGTCACCGGCCAGCACCCGGTCAGCGCCGGCACGATCAGCTTCCAGGGGGAGGTGCTGAATGGTCTCGCTCCCTATAACCGCGCCAAGCACGGCATCGGCTACGTGCCGCAGGGCCGCGAGATCTTCCCGCTGCTCACCGTCCAGGAGAACCTCGAAAGCGGTTATGCGCCGCTCGCCCGCAAGGACAAGTTCATTCCCGACGAGATCTTCTCGCTGTTTCCGGTGCTGAAATCGATGCTCGGCCGGCGCGGCGGCGACCTGTCCGGTGGACAGCAGCAGCAATTGGCGATCGGCCGTGCCATGGTCACGAGGCCCAAGATCCTCGTGCTCGACGAGCCGACCGAGGGCATCCAGCCGTCCATCATCAAGGATATCGGCCGGGCAATCCGCTACCTGCGGGATTCAACCGGCATGGCCATTCTGCTGGTGGAACAGTATCTGGACTTCTGCCGGGAGCTGGCCGACCAGGTCTACATCATGGATCGTGGCGAGATTGTGCACGAAGGGGCGGCCGAGACTCTGGATACGGCAGAAGCAAGGCGGCATCTGACCGTGTGAGACTAGTATTTTTACTGGTGAATGTTTGTATCGCGTTGCAGCACTTCGTGCGTTTCAATGCCATCTAATATATGTTAACTAACCCCCACGTTTTCAGGGCATTCCGCAATATTGTTGACAACCCCCGCACCCCATGATGAGGCGCTGATGGTCTTTGCACGCGTTGCTGGTTTCTTCTCTCGTTCCGCTCTTACGCGCATGGTTGCCGTAGGAGCGGTTTTTTTGGGCGCCACGACCCTCCTGGGGTCAATGACCGGCAGCGCTCTTGCCGCAGGCTGCGGCCAGCCGATGAAAGCGGGTCGCCACCCGATCACCATCGAAACCGACGGTGTTGCCCGTTCGGCAGTCTATTTCATTCCCTCGTCCTATACCGGCAAGGACAAGGTTCCGCTGGTTTTCGATCTCCATGGTAGCCACAGCAATCCTGAAGGGCAGCTGAACAGAAGCTCCTGGGACAAGGTCGCGGAGAAAAACGGCTTCATCGTTCTGGCGCTGCAGGGCAGCCTGCCCGGAAGCTCGGCCGGCACCTATGCCTGGAACGTGCCCTTCGTCACCGTGCAACAGGGCGGCCTTGACGAGATCGCCTATATCCGGCAGGCAATTGCCACCGCCAAGCAGGAATTCTGCGTCGATGCCGCCCGCATCTATGCCTCGGGTTATTCCGGCGGCGGCCGCATGCTGTCGGCCTATATCTGCTCCGGCCATGACGATTTCGCAGCCGCCGGCTTCGTGCATTCGCTGCGCGCCGGCCGTCCGGTCGAGACCGGCGGCAAATGGGGTCCGGATACGCAAGGCTGCAATCCCGCCAGGCCCATCTCGATCATGGCCTTTGCCGGCGTCAAGGATGCGGCCAACCCTTATGCGGGTGGCGGCAATACCTATTGGCAATACGGTTTCAAGACCGCGATCCAGCGCTGGACCGAACTCGACGGCTGCAACGGCAACGGAGAGTCGAAGACGATCGGCGATGTGACCTTCAGCCTTTACGGCACCTGCAAGAACGGTGCGCGCGTCGCATCCTACGTCTTCGCCAATGGCACGCATGACTGGCCGAAGCCGGCCGCTGCCACGGAAGCGGTGATCGCCGCCGCCAAGGACGGTGCCGCGAGCGTTACCAAGGTGGCCGCGGTAACCGTCGCCAAGCCGGCATTCGACGCCAATATTGATCCGGCCTCGCGGATGTGGGACTTCTTCGGCAAGGCCGACAGCACCGACGTGATCGCTACCGCCGCCCCGACCAAAATCGGTTCCGGGGTCAAGTCTGGCACGGGCGTTGCTTCGGACTGCGGAACCGAAGCTGATCTTCAGGGGACGACGTGCAGCAGCAACCAGCCGATCGACATGCGCCGCAGCGGGCAAGGGGTGCAGGACGCCTTGTAACCAAGGCTTTCGGCGGGCGGACACGGCTCGCCGAATTCTACCAGGAAGGCTGCGCAAAAATTCGCCTTCCGGAAACCTTTTCGCCTGAAATGGAGGCGATCCTTATCAATACGTCGGGGGGGCTGACGGGCGGCGACGTGATCGAATGGTCCGTCGCCGCTGCCGATTCCACAAGGCTGTCGGTCACCACCCAGGCGAACGAGAAGATCTACAAGGCCGCCGCGGGCACCGCTTCCGTCTCCACCCATATCACCGTCGGTGACGACGCTTCGGTCCACTGGCTTCCCCAGGAAACCATCCTTTTCGACCAGTCCTCGCTGACCCGACGGCTCGACGTCGACCTTTCCGAAACCTCCGAATTTCTGGCCGTCGAAGCGGTCCTGCTCGGCCGCAAGGCGATGGGCGAGGCGGTGGCGCACGGTTTTTTCCGTGACCGCTGGCGGGTGCGGCGCGCCGGTCAGCTGATCCATGCGGAAGAGATGAGGTTCGAGGGCGAGATCGAGCAGCTTTCCCAGGCTGCCGCGGTGCTCTCCGGCCAGGTCGCCTTTGCGACGCTGTTTTACACCGGCCCGTTGGCGGAGGCGCTTTTCCCCAAACTCCGCCAATGTCTTGACGGCACGTCCGGCGGAGCCGGCCTGTTGATGGGCGGAGCCAGCCACTGGAACGGCAAGCTGATCGCCCGGCTGGTGGCGCCGACCGGATTTGACTTGAGAAAAATCCTGACACCGGCAATTTCCGTATTGCGTAACGGCGCGCCAGTGCCGAAAGTCTGGAACATCTGATCATACTGCGGGATTGCCATGAACCTGACGCCCAGAGAAAAAGACAAACTGCTGATTTCCATGGCGGCGATCGTCGCCCGCCGCCGGCTGGAACGCGGGGTCAAGCTCAATTACCCGGAAGCCATCGCGCTCATCACCGACTACGTGGTGGAAGGCGCGCGCGACGGCCGCTCGGTCGCCGACCTGATGGAAGCGGGTGCCCATGTCGTCACCCGCGACCAGGTGATGGAAGGCATTGCCGAGATGATCCACGACGTGCAGGTGGAGGCGACTTTTCCGGACGGCACCAAGCTCGTCACCGTGCACGAACCGATCCGCTGAGGAGGCGGCCCATGCTGGAACTGCGCCCCAACTGCGAATGCTGCGACAAGGACCTTGCCCCGGACAGCCGCGCGGCGATGATCTGCACCTTCGAGTGTACGTTCTGCGCCGATTGCGCCACCGAGGTGCTGAAGGGCATCTGCCCGAATTGCGCCGGCGAACTGGTGCGCCGGCCGGTGCGTCCGGCAGCCGCACTCGCGCGTCATCCGGCATCCACCAAACGTGTTCTGAAGGCCGAGGGCTGCGCGCCCAAGGCGGCTTGAAGGAGAGATTCATGATTCCCGGTGAAGTGATTGCCGCAGAAGGCGAAATCGAGCTCAATTCCGGTGCTCCGACTGTGACCATCGAGGTCTCCAATACCGGCGACCGGCCGGTGCAGGTGGGCAGCCATTACCATTTCTTCGAGACCAATAACGGGCTTGCCTTCGACCGCGACAAGGCGCGCGGCATGCGGCTCGATATCCCGGCCGGAACCGCGGTGCGTTTCGAACCCGGCCAGACCCGCTCGGTGACGCTGATCCCGCTGTCGGGCAAACGCGAGGTCTACGGGTTCCAGCAGAAGATCATGGGTGCGCTGTGAAATCCGTTTTCGTGGCTGCTGCCGTCTGCCTGGGGTTTTACGCCTTGCCGGCAGGGGCGCAGGAGCCTAAGGCCAATTGCAAGAACCCGCAGACGCAGATGGAGATGAACATCTGCTCGCAGCGGGATTTTGATGCAGCCGACAAGGCGCTGAACGCCCAGTACCAGACAACCCGCAAGGCGATGAAAAACTGGGATGCCGATAGTTCTGCGGATCTCAAGGGGGCCGAGGATGCGCTCGTGAAAGCCCAGCGCGCCTGGGTCGCCTATCGCGATGCGCAATGCATCTCCACCGGTTTCCAGGCGCATGGCGGATCGATGGAGCCGATGCTGATTTCGGGATGCCAGGCGGACCTCACCCGCAAGCGCAGCGCGGAATTGAAGGAACTGACCGAGGCGATGGGGAACTGAACGTTGCGCGTGTTTGTGGTAGTTATGGGGGCGGGAAGGAGAGCGATATGACCGAAACAGTCAAGATCAGCCCTGAAAACCAGATAACCCTATCTGCCGAAGCGCTCGCTTTGCTTGGCGTCAAGGCCGGAGATCAGGTGGATATCGTACCGAGTCAGGACGGCCATCTGGAGATCCGGCCCAAACGTTGGACATTCGCGGACCTGAAGGGGATCGTAAAGCTGGATAGGCCGATTACCGCCGGCGAACTGGATGAATGGGTTGCCGAAGCGCGCGGCCGGATTCCGGAAGGCGGCAACGATCTATGATCGGAATCGACACCAACGTCCTCCTTCGTTGGCTTGTGCGTGATCAACTGATCGGGGAGCCGGCATTGGCGCAGAGTGAGGCGCTTTCTGCGCTCTTCGACAAGAGCGAGGAAGCATTCTTCATCAACGAGATTGTCGTCGTCGAGATTGCCTGGGTCCTGAAACAGCGCGCCCGCCTGCCAAAGGCCCGGATCGCCGAGATCATCTGGGGTCTGCTGAATCTGGAGAATGCGGTCGTGAAGGACCGAGACATACTGAGCGCTGCGCTTCAAGCCTATTCCGAGTTTCCCGGCGACTTCTCCGATCATTTGATTGGAGAAATCAACAGCCGCAATGGTTGCCGCACCACGATGACATTCGACAAAGCCGCATCGAAATCCTCCCATTTTACCGAGCTTACGAGGTAGACCGCCCATGCCCCACAAGATGTCCCGCGCCTCCTATGCCAGCATGTTCGGTCCGACCACGGGCGATAGGGTGCGGCTTGCCGATACCGAGCTCTTCATCGAGGTGGAGAAGGATTTCACCATCTATGGCGAGGAGGTGAAGTTCGGCGGCGGCAAGGTCATTCGCGACGGCATGGGGCAGAGCCAGGCAACGCGGGCGGAAGGTGCGGTCGACACGGTCATCACCAACGCGCTGATCGTCGATCATTCGGGCATCTACAAAGCGGATGTGGGCCTGAAGGACGGCCGTATCCACGCGATCGGCAAGGCCGGCAACCCGGACACGCAGCCGGGCGTGACGATCATCGTCGGCCCGTCCACCGAGGCGATCGCCGGCGAAGGAAAGATCCTGACGGCCGGCAGCATGGATGCGCATATCCACTTCATCTGCCCGCAGCAGATCGAGGAAGCGCTGATGTCGGGCGTCACCTGCATGCTCGGCGGTGGCTCCGGCCCGGCGCATGGAACGCTTGCCACCACCTGCACCGGCGCCTGGCATATCGAGCGGATGATCGAAAGCTTCGACGCCTTTCCGATGAACCTGGCGCTCGCCGGCAAGGGCAATGCCTCGCTGCCGAAGCCGCTGGAGGAGATGATCCTCGCCGGTGCCTCGTCGCTGAAATTGCACGAGGACTGGGGCACGACGCCGGCCGCTATCGACAATTGCCTGACGGTCGCCGACGCCTTCGACGTGCAGGTGATGATCCACACCGATACGCTGAACGAAAGCGGCTTCGTCGAGGATACGGTCGCTGCCATCAAGGGCCGCACCATTCACGCCTTCCACACGGAAGGGGCGGGCGGCGGTCACGCGCCTGACATCATCAAGGTCTGCGGCAACCCGAACGTCATCCCGTCGTCGACCAACCCGACCCGGCCCTACACGATCAACACGCTCGCCGAACATCTCGACATGCTGATGGTCTGCCATCACCTGTCGCCGTCGATCCCGGAAGACATCGCCTTTGCCGAAAGCCGCATCCGCAAGGAGACGATTGCCGCCGAAGACATCCTCCACGATCTCGGTGCTTTCTCGATCATCTCTTCCGACAGCCAGGCCATGGGCCGCGTCGGGGAAGTGGCGATCCGCACCTGGCAGACGGCCGACAAGATGAAGCGCCAGCGCGGCAGCCTGAAGGAAGAGACGGGCAACAACGACAATTTCCGCGTCAAGCGCTACATCGCCAAATACACGATCAACCCGGCAATCGCCCATGGCGTTTCCCACGAGATCGGCTCGGTCGAAGTCGGCAAGCGGGCGGATCTCGTGCTCTGGAACCCGGCCTTTTTCGGCGTGAAGCCGGAAATGGTGCTGCTCGGCGGATCGATCGCCGCCGCCCCGATGGGCGATCCGAACGCCTCGATCCCGACCCCGCAGCCGATGCATTACCGCCCGATGTTCGCCGCCTACGGCAAGCTCAGGACCAATTCCTCGGTCACCTTCGTCAGCCAGGCCTCGCTGGATGCCGGCCTGACGCAACGCCTCGGCGTCGCCAAGAAGCTGGTGGCGGTCAAAAACACCCGCGGCGGCATTTCCAAGGCCTCGATGATCCACAATTCGCTGACGCCGCATGTGGAGGTCGATCCGGAGACCTACGAGGTGCGCGCCGACGGCGAGCTACTCACCTGCGAACCTGCGACCGTGCTGCCGATGGCGCAGCGTTATTTCCTGTTCTGAGGTACTGGCGCCTCGGAGCCCCTGAATGAAGAAGGTTTTTCACCGGCTCCTCGCCGCGGTGCTGCTTGTGGTCCTCGCCGTGGCCGTCGGTACGTTGGTTCCGCGGCCGCTGTTCAGCCCGAGCCGCGCGGCGGAACCGGCCGCGCAGAGGCGCATCCTGCTCCTGTCCAACCCCATCCACACGGATATCGCCATTCCGCTTTCCGAAGATACTCGCGCCGCTTTCGCATTCCTGGGACGCTCGGGCGTTCCGGTAGCGGATCCGGGGGCGGAATGGCTGGTGATCGGCTGGGGCGGGCGCGCCTTCTATCTGGAAACGCCGACCTGGGCGGACCTGAAACCGCTGCCGGTGTTCCGCGCGCTGACAATCGACAGTTCGGTCATGCATGTGGATGTCGCCGGCGGCATCGATGAAGGCCACCCGGCGGTGATGCCGTTCGACTTGGAGGCGGCGGAATTCCAGCGGCTGTCGGATTTCGTCCAGGCGAGTTTCATCCGCCAGGCAGGCGAGGTGGCTGTGGTGCCGGATGCGGGGTATGGCGACTACGACCGGTTCTTCGAGGCGAACGGCTATTTCAACGCGTTTGCCGGCTGCAACACCTGGACCGCCGCGGCACTTCGTACCGCCGGATTGCGCACCGGCCTCTGGAATCCGCTGCCGCAGACGCTTACGCTATCCCTCAAGCTTTTCAATTGATCCCGGAGTTTTCCATGCAGCACGTCCATTCCTATCATCCGGCCGGCGAGGTCACCGATCCGCCAGTTGATATCGTCACGCTGCCCCATGATCTGCGGCACCTGCGCCGCAAGCTCCTGCATCTCTCCAATGGCGAGATGGTGATGCTCGACCTCAAGGAGGCGGTGCTCTTCCATCATGGCGACCGGCTGGTGCTCGACAACGGCGACACGATAGAGGTGCAGGCAGCCCCCGAAAAGCTCTTCGAGATCAAGGCGCACGATACGCTGCATCTGATCGAACTCGCCTGGCATCTCGGCAACCGGCATCTCTCGGCGCAGATTGAAGAGGGGCGTATCCTCATCCTGCGCGACCATGTGATTCGGGCAATGCTGGAAGGACTGGGCGCCACGGTTACCGAGGTCGAGGAAGGGTTCCAGCCGGCCCGCGGCGCCTATCATGCGCATGGTTCTCACGGCCATGACCATCACGGACATTGAGCCTCGGTGAGCGAAAACCTTGATACCAAGGCACTTCTGAGGCTGATGGCCTGGCTCTCGCCGGCCTTCCCGGTCGGCGGTTTCGCCTATTCGGGCGGCCTGGAGCGGGCCGTGCACGATGGTCTCGTCAAAGACGCGGCCGGCCTGAGCGGCTGGCTGTCGAGCCTGCTGCGGCACGGTTCCTTGTGGAACGACGCCGTGCTGTTCGCCGAAGCCTGGCGGCGGTTCGAGGACGAGGGCGGGTTGAAGGCGACTGCGGAACTGGGGTTGGCGCTTGCCGGCTCCGCAGAGCGTCATATGGAGACGCTGTCGCTCGGCAAGGCTTTCGCCACTGCCGCCTCCGCCTGGCCTCATCCGGTTCTGGACCGCCTTCCGCCGGCCGTGCCGTTTCCGGTGGTAGTCGGCGCGATTGCGGCGGCACATGGGGTGACCGCGGCGCCGGCGTTGGCTGCCTATCTGCATGCCGCCGTTTCGCAATCGGTCTCGGCGGGCATCAGGCTCGGTGTCTCGGGGCAGGCGGAAGGGGTGGCTATGCTCGCAGGTATCGAGGCTCTGATCATCGAGATTGCAGAGCGGGCCAGCAAGACTACGCTCGACGATCTTGGCGGTGCGGCGGTGCAGGCGGAAATCGCTTCTCTCCGGCACGAAACACAACATTCGCGGCTTTTCCGCTCCTGAAAGCGGGCCTAAGCTGATGTCTGGAAAAATGGAAGGACGACATATGAAATCGGCGAATGGACCCTTGCGCGTCGGCATCGGTGGCCCCGTCGGCTCGGGCAAGACGGCATTGACCGAGAAGCTCTGCAAGGCGATGCGCGCGGACTATTCCGTCGCGGTCGTCACCAATGACATCTACACCAAGGAAGATGCCGAGGCGCTGGTGCGCTGCCAGGCGCTCTCCTCTGACCGCATCGTCGGCGTGGAGACCGGCGGTTGCCCGCATACGGCCATCCGCGAGGATGCGACCATCAATCTGCAGGCGATCGCTGGCCTGAACGAGCGTTTCCCGGATCTGGACGTGGTGTTCATCGAATCGGGCGGCGACAATCTCGCGGCGACCTTTTCGCCGGATCTTGCCGACATCACCATCTATGTGATCTCCACCTGCCAGGGCGAGGAAATCCCGCGCAAGGGCGGGCCGGGCATTACCCGCTCCGATCTGCTGATCATCAACAAGAAGGATCTGGCGCCTTACGTCGATGTCGATCTCGATGTGATGGACCGGGACGCGTATCGCATGCGCGAGGCCAAGCCGCATCTGTTCACCGACCTGAAGCGCGGCGACGGCGTGGACCGTGTGGTCCGGTTCCTGAAGGAGCAGGGCGGTCTTTAAAGCGTGCCGCGATCCTTCGGATCCGCGCGACATGCTTTAAAAAGATCGAGGCCGATGGCTCCCTGGGAAGCCACCGGCCTTATCTGCATGCTGCGGTCCCGCCGCCCGCGTCGCAGCATGCATCCAAAGAGAGCCCGGACCCGCCCGCCCGGTCTCGCTTTCCCTCGAGTTTCAGATTTCGCGCAAGGCCTGCACGTCGCCGACCTGGATCACGCGCCCGCGCACCGTCACTCCGGTCCGCCGGAGAGTGGAGAATGCGCGGGAGAGCGCCTCGGGAGCCAATCCCAGCATGCCTGCCAGCAGGTTCTTCTGGAAAGGCAGGCGAATGGAGGCCGGGCCGCCATCCACCGGGCACCGCGTCAGGATATAATTCGCCACCCGTTGCGGCGCCGTATGCAACCTGTCGTTGGCGACGCAGTCCATCGTGGTCATCAGGTGTTTCGAGAGCGAGGTGATCACCGCTTTGGCGATATCCCGTTCCTGTTCGGCCAGATCCCGCACCGCCTGCATGTCGAAGCGGGCAAGCGTCGTGGCCTCGGCCGTCTGGGCATGGTAGCGATACTTTGTGCCGCCATAGAGAAGGCATTCGGCGAACGTATCCCCCGGGCTACAGATCCGGATATCCGCCTCGCGGCCATCACGGTTGAGCTGGTAAAGCCGCACGTAACCACTGAGAACACAGTAGAAAGCGTCTGCATTCTCGCCTTCGCGAAAGATCGACTTGCGGTTCGTCAGACTGACGACACTCATGTTCGACATCATTCGGACGAGGGAATTACCGCTCAGGCTGGTCAGGAAAGGCGTCTTCATCAGGACGGCCCGGTCCCTGTTGCTGAGCTTGAAATTGCTGTTCATCATGTCCGCCGTCTCTTCCATAACCTGAACCGCTACGCATTCCCGATGCTGCTAAAATAACAGGTTCATGAAATCTGGTTTTGACATCGATCAAATCTGCATATTTTTTCTGCAATCTGCGCGAGTTGGTCTTTTTCAACGAAAAAACGCCGGGCCAAGAGGCCCGGCGTTGTCGAAAAGCGGATTTGGAGATGGCGCTTATTCGGCGGCCAAAGGCGGCAGCCGCAGCACATTGCTGCTGGCTTGAGCACCGGGAGACCGATCGTCGTTGGCGCTCGTCTGCCGTTCCATCTGGTTGAGGCGTTCTTCCAGGGATGCGATCGTCTGGGCGTTCTTGCGCGCCTCCTGGCTGAGCTCCTCGTTGGAAAGACCGAAGTCCTCCTGTTCCTTCTTGCCGACCATGCGGCCGAAGATCTTGCCGAGCAGGCGCGACAGGTCGTCCATGATCAGGAAGAAGGACGGCACGACCAGAAGCGATAGCACCGTCGAGACGATGATGCCGCCCATCACGGCGATCGCCATCGGCGCACGGAAGGAACCGCCTTCGCCGACGCCGAGGGCCGAGGGCAGCATGCCCGCCGACATGGCGATCGAGGTCATGATGATCGGACGGGCGCGCTTGCGGCCGGCTTCCACCATGGCATGGACCCGTTCCAGGCCTTGACGCTTCATCTCGATCGCGAAATCCACCAGAAGGATGGCGTTCTTCGTGACGATGCCCATCAGCATCAGGATACCGATCAGGACCGGCATCGACAGCGCGTTCTGGGTGATGATCAGCGCCACCGCCACGCCGCCGATTGCCAGCGGCAGCGAGAACAGGATGGTGAAGGGCTGGATGACGTCCTTGAAGAGCAGGATCAGCACCACGAGCACCAGCATCAGGCCCATCAGCATCGCATTGCCGAAGCTCTGCTGCATTTCGGCCTGCACCTTGGCGTCGCCGCTTTCGGCCAGACGAACCGTCTTTGGCAACTCGGTCTCGCCGACGATGCGTTTGAACTCGGCCGAGGCGGTATCGAGCGCCGTGCCGAAAGGCACGTCGGAACCGATCGCCACGACCCGGTTGCGGTCGTTGCGCTTGATCGAGCTCGGGCCTTCCGAATAGTCGATGTCGGCGACGCTGTAGAGCGGCACGCTGGCACCGGCCGCGGTCTTAATCTTCAAGGCGCGGATGGAAGCCAGATCGCGGCGGACGTCAAGCGAGGCCTGGACACGGATCGGGATCTGCCGGTCGTCGAGCGAAATCTTGGCAAGGTTGGCATCGACATCGCCGATCGTCGCGACGCGGACGGTCTGGGCGATCTGCTGCGGGGTGATGCCGAGGCGCGAGGCCTCCGCCATGCGCGGCCGGATCTGCAGTTCCGGTCGGGGCAGGGCGCCTTCCGAGGAGACGTTGAAAAGGACCGGCGAGGCCCGCAGCTTCGATTCCAGAACGCTGACGGCTTCGTTCAGGTCTTCCTCATTGGTGGAAAGGAAGTTGAACGAAAGATCACGCTCCGCGCGGTCGTTGACCTTGGAGATCCGCACGTCCGGAATGGAGTGGACCGCTGCAAAGATATCCTTTTCGACATCCCATTGCGGACGCGTGCGGCCATTTTCCTTCATCTTCGGCACGAAGTCGCGGACTACCGGGATCGCTCCCAGACCCTTGTTGACCAGGGTCTTGACCAGCGAATGATCGATGTTCTGCAGGATGACGCGCACAGTTGCGCGGCGCAGTTCGAGGTCGCCCTTCGGCGAAGCGCCGCCGAGAATGAAGACGCTCTCGACACCGTCGATATGGCGCACCGCATCATAGATGACGTCGGTGCTCGCAGCCGTCTCGTCGAGCGTCGCATTCGGCGGCAGTTCGACCGACAGCACGACGCGCGAATTGTCGTCCGGCGGCAGGAAGCTGCCGGGGACCTGGGAGAGCAGCATGATCGAGCCGATCAGGAAGCCGATCGCGGCAAGAAGGGTCGTATAACGCCAGTACCAGCGGCGGGTCGTACCGGTGACGAGGCGCGTATAGGCCTTCATGATCCAGCCGTCGTTGTCGTGATGGTCTTCCATCCCGTCTTCGGGGCTCATCAGATAGGCGGCCATCAGCGGCGTGATCAGTCGCGCCACCGCGAGCGAGAAGAACACCGAGAAGGCGACCGTCAGGCCGAACTGGATGAAGTACTGGCCCGGAACGCCCGGCATGAAAGAGACCGGCACGAACACGGCGATGATCGTGAAACTGGTGGCGATGACGGCGAGGCCGATTTCATCGGCCGCCTCGAGCGCAGCCTTGTAGGGCGATTTGCCCATCTTGATATGCCGCGCGATGTTCTCGATCTCGACGATCGCGTCGTCGACGAGAATACCGGTCGCGAGCGTCAGCGCCAGGAAGCTCACGAGGTTCAGCGAGAACCCCATGAGGTCCATGATCCAGAAGGTCGGGATCGCGGACAAGGGCAGGGCGACTGCCGCAATCAGGGTGGCGCGCCAGTTCCTCAGGAACAGGAAGACCACGATGACGGCGAGGACCGAGCCTTCCACCAGCGTGTGGAGGGCCGCTTCGTAATTGCCGTAGGTGAAGTAGACCGAGTCGTCGACCATTTCGATCGCGACGTTCGGATTGGCCTTGCGCACTTCGTCGAGACTGGTGGCGACGGTTTCGGCGACCGAGACTTCGCTGGCGCCCTTGGCGCGGAACACGGCGAAGGTGACCGACGGCGTGCCGTTGAAGCGCGAGAAGGATTTCGGCTCCTCGTAGGTGTCGGTGATGGTGCCGAGCTCGGTCAGCCTGACGAACTGGCCGTTGGGCAGTGTGATCGTGGTGTCGGCGAGCTGGGAGACGCTGCGGGCATCGCCGAGCGTGCGGATCGTCTGTTCGTTGCCGGCCACCTGGCCGCGGCCCGAACCGAGGTCGACGTTGGTGCCGCGCAGCTGGGTGCTGACATCCGAAGCGGTAATGCCATAGGCGTCCAGCTTGGCGGGGTTCAAGGACACCCGGACTTCGCGGTCGGAACCGCCGTAACGGTCGATACGGCCGATGCCGGCCTGTCCCTGCAGGGCGCGCTTGACCGTGTCGTCGACGAACCAGGAGAGCTCTTCGAGCGTCATGTTCGGCGAGGAGACGGCGAATGTCTGGATCGCCTGGCCTTCGACGTCGACCTTGGTGACGACGGGTTCCTCGATGCCGGCGGGCAGGTCGCTGCGGATCTTGTCGATCGCGTCCTTGGTGTCCTGCACGGCCTCTGCGGTCGGCTTTTCGATGCGGAACACGACGACCGTCTGCGACTGGCCGTCCGTCACCGTCGACTGGATTTCATCGATGCCGCTGATCGAGGCGACCGCGTCCTCGATCTCTTTCGTTACCTGCATTTCCAGCTCGGCAGGGGCGGCGCCGCTCTGGGTGACGGTGATCGAGACGACGGGGACGTCGATATTCGGGAAACGGGTGATCGGCAGCGCGTAAAACGACTGGATGCCGACAATAAGCAGCAGGGCAAAGCCGAGCAGCGGCGCAATCGGATTGCGGATCGACCAGGCGGAGAAGTTCATGCGGCTTAACCTCAGTTCGCGATGGCGGCGGGTTCGGCCGGGACCGGAGCGATCTTGTCGCCGTCCCGGACGAAGGCGCCGGCCTTCGCAACGACCATGTCACCGGCGTCAAGACCGCTGACGACCTGCACGAAACCGCCATCCTGGATGCCGGTCTCGATCTTCACCTGCTTGACGACATTGTCCTCGACCTTGCGGGCGGTGGAGCCGGTCCGGCCGGTGGTGACGGCGGACAGGGGAAGCGCCAGTGCATTGGTCTCGGCGATGATGATCTCGGCGCTGCCATACATGCCCGCGCGGGCGCCGCTCTCGTCGTCGATGACGATATGCACGGCGCCGAGGCGGGTGACCGCATCGACCGTCGGGGAGACCAGCCGAACCTTGCCCTCGATCTTCACCTTGCCACCGGCAACCGTGACGATCGCCTTCTGGCCGGCCTTGATCTTCTGGATGTCGGTTTCGGAAAGATCGGCGACGAGCTCGATCGCGCCGTCCTTGATGATCGTGAAGAGCGGATTGCCGGTGCCGCTGGCGATCGCGCCGACCTTGGCATTGCGTACCGAGATCACGCCGGCGACGGGCGTCTTCACGCCGGTGCGGGCGAGCTTCAGATCGACATCGTCGAGCTGCGCCTCGACGACCTTGATGTCGGATTCACCGACCGTCACGGCCTGTTTGGCGGCGTTGAGCCGCGCCTGGGCGACCTCGACGGCGGCGGATGCCTGTTCGAGCTGCGACACCGTGCCGGTACCGCTCTGGCTGAGCTTCTGGAGGCGGTCGCGCTGGCGGATCGTATCGGCGACATTGGCCTGCGCCTCGATCACTTGCGCCTGATATTGCGCGACGGCAGCCTGTGCTTTCGCCTTGTTGGCCTGGAGCTGGCTCTTCTCCAGAAGCAACGCGTCGTCGTTCAACGTGGCGAGCACGCTGCCTGCCTTTACCTCGTCGCCGACATCGGCATTCAGCGTCTTGATCGACAGGGCCTCGACGAGCGGCTGGACATAGACTTCCTCGACGGGCCGGACCGTGCCGGTCGCGACAACGCGATCGACGAGCGGCTTTTCGACCGCTTCCGTCACAATGATCGAGGGCAGCTTGATTTCCGTCTGTACCGGGGCGGGCGCCGCCGGTTGCTGCGCAAACGCGGAACCGGAATTCAATGCGGTGCTTGCAGCGAGCGCGATGCTTGCGCCGAGGGCAAGCTTGAGGGCCGGGATACCGGCAGACTTGGTGAACTTGCGAAACATGCGGTTACTTTCAAATTGAAGGTAAGGGGCAAATATTCCGCTGGGAACCGCTCCGGCCACGGCGCGCCCCCTCAGCGCACGATAACCCGGATCAAGGTGGTAACCGCACAAAACGGTTACAAGACCGGCAGCGAAAGATTCATCAACGCCGCACTTTTACGTGTTTGCGTTGCACAAATCAATCCGTCGCTCTTATGGGATGATTGAGTTTTCGTTATGTTTTGTGTCAAAATATTTTCAAAAACGCGCAGCCGGCGGCCGCGCGTTCTCTTTAAATGAACGACAGGCGATTATTATTTCAGTGCCGCGTCGGTGATCTCGCTCGTATAGGCGCCTTCCGGCTTCTTGGTGATGATCTTCTGGTCGAGCAGCGCCTTGACCGTGCGATCGTAGGTCGCGGTGTCCAGCTTGCCGGTACCGGTGCCGATCAGCTTGGCCACTTCGCCCATCATCCGCTTCTGGTGGTTCTCGTCCTGGCCGCCATTGTCCATGACGATTTCGGCGGCTTCAGCCGGATTGGCGATGGCGTATTTCCAGCCCTTCATCGAGGCGCGGACGAACTTCACCATGGTCTCCTTGAACTTCGGGTCCTTGAGCTTGGTGTCCATCACGTAGAGGCCGTCCTCGAGCAGGTCGTTGCCCATGGCGGAGAAGTTGAAGACGGTGAGCTGTTCCGGCTTGAAGCCGGCATCGATCGCCTGCCAGTATTCGTTATAGGTCATGACCGAGATGCAATCCGCCTGCTTCTGGATAAGCGGCTGCACGTCGAAACTCTGCTTCAGCACGGTCACGCCGTCCTTGCCGCCGTCGGTCTTGAGGCCGAGCTTGTTCATCCAGGCGAAGAACGGGTATTCGTTGCCGAAGAACCAGACGCCGAGCGTGCGGCCCTTAAAGTCGGCTTCGGTCTTTACCGGGCCGTCCTTGGGGCAGATCATCTGCAGGCCGGATTTCTGGTAGGGCTGGGCGATGTTGATCAGCGGCACGCCCTTTTCGCGGGCGACCAAGGCGCCGCCCATCCAGTCGACGATCACGTCGGCGCCGCCGCCGGCAATCACCTGTTCGGGGGCAATGTCCGGGCCGCCCGGCTTGATGGTGACGTCGAGGCCTTCTTCCTTGTAAAAGCCCTTGTCCTTGGCGACGAAGTAACCGCCGAACTGGCCCTGTGCCACCCATTTCAGCTGCAGGGTCACCTTGTCGGCGGCCATCGCCGCCTGGGCTGCTGCAAGCGACATGGCGCCTGCCATCAGCGCAACGAGAATTTTTCTCATGTTTTTTATCCTTCCCTCTGAGGTTTGCCGGCTCCGCCGAAGCGGGCCGGATTTTTCGCGTTTAACCACCGCGGTTAGACGGATGCCAGAACGTCGTCGCTCTTTCGCCAAGCGCCACGACACCATAAAAAACCGATCCGATGAGCGCTGCAACAGCGATTTCGGCCCAGACCATGTCGACATTCATGCGGCCGATCTCGGTCGAGATCCGGAACCCCATGCCGACGATCGGCGTGCCGAAGAATTCCGCGACGATCGCGCCGATCAGCGCCAGCGTCGAGTTGATCTTCAGCGCGTTGAAGATGAAGGGCATGGCGGCCGGCAGGCGCAGCTTGATCAGCGTCTGCCAGTAGTCGGACGCGTAGGAGCGCATCAGGTCGCGTTCCATGGCGCCCGAGGCTGCGAGCCCCGCCACCGTGTTCACCAGCATCGGGAAGAATGTCATGATGATGACGACCGCGGCCTTGGACTGCCAGTCGAAACCGAACCACATGACCATGATCGGCGCGACGCCGATGATCGGTAGCGCCGAGACCATATTGCCGATCGGCAGCAGCCCGCGGCGCAGGAAGGCGATGCGGTCGGCAATGATCGCGACGACGAAGCCGGAGGCGCAGCCGACCACATAACCGAACAGCACCGCCTTGAAGATCGTCTGCTGCACGTCGGCCCAGAGGATCGGCACTGAGGAGGCGAGCCTTGCACCGATCGAAGACGGCGGCGGCAGGATGATGAAGGGAATGCCGGCACCGCGCGTCGCCGCTTCCCAGAGGATCAGGATCCAGGCGCCGAAGATCGCCGGGATCAGCAGCCGGAGGAACGTATCGCCCGCCTGGGATTTTGGGCGGATGCCGGAGAGTACCGAGACGCAGCGCCAGGCGAGCAGCCATGAGGCCGCGACCAGCAGGAAGAAGGCAAGCGTCGCCTGGCCTTCGTTGCCGGCGATGCCCGCGAGCAGCAGCCAGACGGCCAGATGGGCCGCGACGAAGAGGATCGTGGCAAGGAGTGGCTGAGAGAGCTTGGTGAACGAGACCAGCGCCGCACCGGCAACCATCAGCAAGACCAGGACAACGGTGCCGGTGCCGAAGGGTGAGGGGGCATCCACCGCCATCAGCGGCAGGGAGGCGAGGGCGGCAAGGCAAAGGACCAGGGCAGCGGTGCCCTGCCAGGAATGAAGAACGCGCTTCATGCCGGCCTCCCGCCCATGGAACGATCAACGATTTTCGCGATGATACCGACGATGGTGACCAGCAGCGCCGCAAGCACCGAGCCGGCGATCAGCGCCGCCCAGATATCGATCGTCTGGCTGTAATAGGCCGCGGCCAGCAGTTTCGAGCCGATGCCGGCGACCGCCCCGGTCGGCAACTCGCCGACGATCGCGCCGACCAGGCTCGCGGCGATCGCCACCTTCATCGAGGTGAACAGGAAGGGGATCGAGGCCGGGACCCGGAGTTTCCAGAAAGTCTGGGCGCCGCTCGCATAATAGGTGCGCATCAGGTCGAGTTGGATGATTTCCGGCGAGCGCAGCCCCTTCACCATGCCGACCGCGACCGGGAAGAAGGAGAGATAGGTGGAAATCAGCGCCTTGGGGAGGAGGCCGGTAATGTTGATCGCGCCGAGCACGACGATCACCATCGGCGCCACCGCCAGGATCGGAACGGTCTGCGAGGCGATGATCCACGGCATCAGGCTGCGGTCGAGCGCCTTCAGATGCACGATGCCGACCGCGATCAGGATGCCGGTCAGCGTGCCCATGGTGAAGCCGAGGACGGTCGAGGAGAGCGTCACCCAGGCATGGTAGACGAGGCTGCGGTTAGACGTGACGCTGCGCAGAAACGTGTTCTCGAAGACGTTGCTGACCACCTGATGCGGCGCCGGCAAAATCGGCTTCGGCTGCGCCATGGTCTTGCCGATGAATTCCATGGTGGTGGAGGTGACCTCAGCCCGACGGTCGAGATCGCGCTGGAACGGCGCGTTCATGAAATAGGCGGCGACGTACCAGACGGCGACGATGGAGATGAGGATGGTGAGGACGGGGATGATGCGGTTCTTGAGGGAGTCGGGTTTCATGCCGCTGTCCTCCAAGGTTTCGGGGTGTGGCCACCCCCCTCTGTCCTGCCGGACATCTCCCCCTCAAGGGGGGAGATCGGCCAGGCGGGCCATCTTCGCGAAATATTCAGCGCCTTCGCGATAGGCGCGGCAATCTCGGATCTGACTTGAGGTCTAAGCCGTGCGTCTTGCCGATCTCCCCCCTTGAGGGGGAGATGTCCGGCAGGACAGAGGGGGGTAACCGCGGAATGGGAAGCTCTACTCCTCATAACTATGCCCCGCCCTCAGTCCCTCGCGCACTCGATGGGCAATCTCCAGGAACTCCGGCGTCTCGCGGATTTCGAGCGGGCGTTCCTTGGGCAAGGTCGATTCGATGACGTCCGTTACCCGGCCGGGCCGCGGCGACATGACGACGATGCGGGTCGAGAGGTAGACCGCCTCCGGGATGGAGTGGGTGACGAAACAGATGGTCTTTTCGGTCCGTGCCCAAAGCTTCAGCAGCTGCTCGTTCAGGTGGTCGCGGACGATCTCGTCCAGCGCGCCGAAGGGTTCGTCCATCAACAGCAGATCGGCGTCGAAGGCGAGCGCGCGGGCGATCGAGGCGCGCTGCTGCATGCCGCCGGAGAGCTGCCAGGGGTATTTCTTGCCGAAGCCGGAGAGATTGACGAGATCGAGGGTGCGCTCGATGCGGGCTTTGCGGTCGGCTGCCGAATAGCCCATGATTTCCAGCGGCAGGGCGATGTTCTTCTCGATCGTGCGCCAGGGATAAAGCGCCGGCGCCTGGAAGACGTAACCGTAGGAGCGTGACTTGCGCGCCTCTTCCGGCGTCATGCCGTTGACGGTGATCTCGCCGGCCGTCGCCTTTTCGAGATCGGCGATGACGCGCAGGAAGGTGGTCTTGCCGCAGCCGGACGGGCCGATGAAGGAAACGAAATCGCCCTTGTTCACCGTGAGGTCGACATTCGACAGCGCATGGACGGGCCCGTCACTGGTCTCGAAGGTGAGGCCGAGCTTGCTGGCCGAGACGACGGAGGATGGAGGGTTGTTCATCGGCATTTCGGCATGGGTCCCAGTCTGGTGCCGTCCGTGAAGCTGACGGTGTAGCCTTTGGCGGATTTGGTGAGCGTCGCCGTGTCTTCCGGTCCCTTTTCCCCTTCGGCATCGCATTGTGCCTTGATGGTAAAACCGTTGGCCGTCTTTTTCGCCGCGCCCTTGAATTCGCAGGCGGAAACGGAGGTCGTCACGCCCTCGTCGTTCAGCAGCAGGAAATCGTCGGCGCCGGACGATTCGCCGGTCTTGGCGTAGGTGCAGCCTTCCTTGCTGCCATAGGCGCCGTCGAGGAAGGTTGCGGCCTTAGCGGGTACGGTGATCGCTATCGCCGCGAGGACCGCCGATGCGATCGTATTCAATGACATGTCTCGAAAGCCCCCCATTCAAGTGCGTCTGCGAAGCGTACAGCATAGACATCGCCGTTGCGCAGGATATCGATCATTGCCGCGTGCGGGAGCCCTCGCTTTTCGGTCGTTCCGGCTCCCGTCCTCGATCCGCCATGATATGCTGGCGGCAGATCCCGTTCGACAGAGGAATTTTGCAATGGACAGTGCATCAAAACCTACCTGCCGTGTCGTGAAGCCCGGTGCTGCCTATGACGGCAAGCAGGGCTTGAGCTATTTCGAGGGGATCGCGGCGGAAACGGTCGGCTCCAAGGGCATCTGCATGCATCTGCTGACGATTCCGCCGGGCGCACGGGCGAAGGCCCATCTGCATGAAACCCACGAGACGGCCATCTACGTGCTCTCCGGCTCCGCCATCACGTGGTATGGCGACCGGCTGGAGGAATGCGCTGAACTCTCGGCCGGCGAGATGATGTACATCCCCGCCGGCGTGCCGCACCTGCCGGCCAACATTTCTGACGCGCCCTGCTCGGCGGTGATCGCCCGCACTGACCCGAACGAACAGGAAAGCGTCGTGCTGCTGCCGGAGCTTGACGGGCTGGTGGAGGGGTAGCGGCCGTGCCGTTGCACCCCCCTCTGCCCTGCCGGGCATCTCCCCCTCAAGGGGGGAGATCGACATGCCGCGCCGGTTTCGCCAATTATCGAACGAATTCCAATTGGTTCCGGCAGGCTCCAGATTTTGTTGAGAGCGAGGCCTCGCTGCTATCCGATCTCCCCCCTTGAGGGGGAGATGCCCGGCAGGGCAGAGGGGGGTATTCCGCGGAAAGAACATCGTTTCCCGTTCAAACCCCGCTGGCCGGAATGCCTGACCGTTCCACCTTGCGCGGCGAGGTCAGCTCCTTCCAGGTCGACAGCGCCTTGTTGACCGCCTGGAATGGTTCGCGCTTGACGAACTGGCCATGGCCCTCCTGCGTCTTGATCGCCCCATCCTCGATTGCGACCACGCCGCGGGTCAGGGTGTAACGCGGCAGGCCGGTCACTTCCTTGCCTTCGAAGACGTTGTAATCGATCGCCGACTGCTGGCTCTTGGCGGTGATGGTCTTCGAACGCTTGGGGTCCCAGACGACGATATCCGCATCGGCGCCCACCAGGATCGCGCCCTTCCTCGGATAGACATTGAGGATCTTGGCAATGTTGGTGGAGGTCACCGCGACGAACTCGTTCATGGTGATGCGGCCGGTTGCGACGCCATAGGTCCACAGCATCGGCAGGCGGTCTTCGAGGCCGCCGGTGCCGTTGGGGATCTTGCGGAAGTCGCCGAGACCGGTTCGCTTCTGTTCGGTCGTGAACGCGCAGTGGTCGGTCGCCACCACCTGCAGCGAGCCGGAGGCAAGGCCAGCCCAGAGACTGTCCTGATGCTGCTTGCTGCGGAAGGGCGGGCTCATGACCCGGCGGGCCGAATGGTCCCAGTCCTTGTTGAAGTATTCGCTCTCGTCGAGCGTCAGGTGCTGGATCAGCGGCTCGCCATAAACGCGCATGCCGTTCTGGCGGGCGCGGCGGATCGCTTCATGGGCCTGTTCGCAGGAGGTATGCACGACATAGAGGGGCACGCCGGCCATGTCGGCGATGATGATGGCGCGGTTGGTCGCCTCGCCCTCGACGGAGGCGGGACGGGAATAGGCGTGCGCCTCCGGTCCGTTATTGCCCTCATCCATCAGCTTGGTCTGCATGGCGGCGACGACGTCGCCGTTTTCGGCATGCACCAGCGGCAGGGCGCCGAGTTCGGCGCAGCGCTGGAAGGAGGCGAACATCTCGTCGTCGTTCACCATCAGCGCGCCCTTGTAGGCCATGAAATGCTTGAAGGTGTTGATGCCGTGATGGGCGACGACCGCCTTCATCTCGTTGAAGACCTGCTCGCCCCACCAGGTGACCGACATGTGGAAGGAATAGTCGCAATTGGCGCGGGTCGCCTTGTTGTCCCAGCGCTTCAGCGCATCGAGCAGCGACTGGCCGGGCTCGGGCAGGCAGAAATCGACGACCATGGTCGTGCCGCCGGCAAGTGCTGCCCGCGTGCCGCTCTCGAAGTCGTCGGAGGAATAGGTGCCCATGAACGGCATTTCGAGATGCACATGCGGATCGATGCCGCCCGGCATGACGTAGCAGCCGGCCGCATCCAGCGTCGTGTCGCCGGAAAGGTTCGGCCCGATCTCGATGATTTTGCCGCCGTCGATCTTCACGTCCGCCTTGTAGGTCAGGTCGGCCGTGACGATGGTTCCACCCTTGATGACTGTGGTCATTGTTGTTCCCCTGTCTTTTCAATTTTGGTGAGATTTGACGGATAGTAGCGCGCTACGTCGCAGCGTTCGGTTATTTGACCGTCCAATGCGCCCAATATCGTGTCCAGCACGGCGCGTCGTTCACGGGTGATCTCGTGGTTCCAGAAGCGCAGGACGGAATAGCCTTTGGCGTTAAGCCATTGTGTCCTTGCTATATCGGATTGGCTTTCCGCGTGATGGAAGCCATCGATTTCGACGACCAAGCGTTCCTCGCGACAGATAAAATCGACGACATAAGGTCCAAGAGGGACCTGGCGCGAGAACTTGTAGCCGTTCAGGAGGCGGTTTCGCAGCTCACTCCAGAGACGGTACTCTTCTTCTGTTTCGTTCCGGCGGAGCCGGCGGGCTTGCGTTGTTTTTCCGGGGCGTCGTTTTGTGATGTCATCTGCTGGCATGCTGAGCACCCCCTCATCCGACCCTTCGGGCCACCTTCTCCCCGCTGGGGAGAAGATATTTCTTGCCGAACCGTTTCCGACCCGGCCTGAACCTCGCATGCGGCGATGTGGATTTAAAGGCGCCAGCGCGGCGCACTCCCTCTTCTCCCCAGCGGGGAGAAGGTGGCCCGAAGGGTCGGATGAGGGGGTGCTCATCGAAGATGAGCCACCGTCCATCAAAGATGCGGACGTGTTCACCGACAAACGCATCAGCTCACTCCACAATCTCCGCCGTCTCCAGCACGGCATGGAACAGCACGTCCGCTCCGGCCGCCGCCCATTCCTTGGAAATCTCCTCCGCCTCGTTGTGGGAAAGCCCGCCGACGCAGGGGCACATGATCATCGTCGAGGGGGCCACCTTGGCGGCCCAGCAGGCGTCGTGGCCGGCGCCGGAGATGATGTTCATATGGCTGTAGCCGAGCTTTTCGGCTGCTTCGCGAACACGACCGACCAGGACGGGATCGAAGGTCACCGGGTCGAAATGGCCGACCGCCTCGACGGAGCAGCCGACACCGAGCGGTTCGCAGATTTCGGCCGCCTGTTTCTCGATCACCGCCCGCATGCGGTCGAGCTTTTCCTGGGATGGCGTGCGGATGTCGACGGTGAACACCACCTTGCCCGGCAGCACGTTGCGGGAGTTCGGCGAAAAGAACACCTGGCCGACGCCGCCGACGGCGCCCGGCTGTTCGGACATCGCCACCGCCTGCACCATTTCGAGGATGCGGCCGAAGGCGAGGCCGGCATTGACGCGCAGGTTCATCGGCGTCGAGCCGGTATGCGCCTCGCGACCGGTCAGGGTGAATTCCAGCCACCAGAGGCCCTGACAGTGGGTGACGACGCCGATCTGCTTGTTCTCGGCCTCCAGAATCGGCCCTTGTTCGATATGGTATTCGAAATAGGCATGCATTTTTCGGGCGCCGACCTCCTCGTCGCCGAGCCATCCGATCCGCTTCAGCTCGTCGCCATAGGTCTTGCCTTCGGGATCCTTACGGCCATAGGCATAGTCGATCGAATGCACGCCGGCGAAGACGCCCGATGCCAACATGGCCGGGGCGAAGCGCGCGCCTTCCTCGTTCGCCCAGTTGGTGACGACGATCGGGTGCTTGGTCCTGATGCCGAGGTCGTTCATGGTGCGCACCACTTCCAGCGCGCCGAGCACGCCGAGAACGCCGTCATATTTGCCGCCGGTCGGCTGGGTGTCGAGATGGCTGCCGACATAGACTGGCAGTGCGTCCGGGTCGGTGCCGGCGCGGGTCGCAAACATCGTGCCCATCTTGTCGACGCCGACGCTCATGCCCTCGGCCTCGCACCACTTCTGGAAGAGGTGGCGGCCTTCGCCGTCGGCATCAGTCAGCGTCTGGCGATTGTTGCCGCCGGCAATGCCGGGGCCGATCTTCGCCATGTCCATGAGCATGTCCCACAGACGATCGCCGTTGATGCGCAAGTTCTCGCCGGGTGCTGCCACCATTTTTTCGTCCTCGCCTGTTTTACGTCCACCCGTTGCGGGCGGCATGCTTGTCGTTCCCGTCGGTCCTTCGCATGGCGCCCCGATCTGATAAGAGGGCATGCGAAGATCGGCATTGCGTTTATTCCGCTTGTCGCCGATAATTTGACCGCTTGGTAAAACATTACTATTTCCGCCGCGCCACTCAAGACGAAAATCACGAAAAATCCAGAGGAATTTCGAAAGCGCCGGGTGGACGCGGAAGAGGGCAAGGACAGGCATGGCCATCCCGAGGGCGGCGAAGACGCAGAGACGCACGCGCATCCAGGAGGAGAAGGAGGAGCGCATCCTCGAAGCGGCGCTCGACGTGTTTTCCCAGAACGGTTTCCGTGGCGCCACGATCGACCAGATCGCCGAGGCGGCCGGCATGTCGAAACCGAACCTCCTCTATTATTTCCGCACCAAGGAGGCGATCCACCGCCAGCTGATCGACCGGGTCCTGTCTACCTGGCTGGAGCCGCTGCGCGCCTTTGACGCGGAGGGCAATCCGGAATCGGAAATCCGCTCCTATATCCGCCGCAAGCTCGAAATGGCCCGCGATTTCCCGCGCGAAAGCCGTCTGTTCGCCAATGAAGTGCTGCAGGGCGCGCCGCATATCGAGGACGAGCTGAAAGGCCCGTTGAAGGCGCTGGTCGACGAAAAGGCGGAGGTGATCCGCGCCTGGGCACGATCGGGCAAGATCACCAAATGCGATCCCTACCACCTGATCTTCTCGATCTGGTCGACCACCCAGCACTATGCCGACTTCGACGTGCAGGTGCGCGCCGTGCTCGGCCAGGACTATGCGGGCGAGGGGCGCTTCGAAGACGCGGCGCGGTTTCTGGAGCAGCTCTTCATCGACGGGCTGCGGGCGCGCAAGGCCTGATCCTCACCTCAAGGCGGAAACGAAAAACGCCGGCACAAAGCCGGCGTTTCCGTATTGTCGAGTGCCGGCCTTTATCAGGCGGCAGCGGAAGCCTTGTTGGTGGGGACTTCGGCGATCGTCTTCAGAACCTGGGAAGCGATCTGGTAGGGGTCGCCCTGGGAGTTCGGACGGCGGTCTTCCAGGTAGCCCTTGTAGTCGTTCTTGATGAACGAATGCGGCACGCGGATCGAGGCGCCGCGGTCGGCAACGCCGTAGGAGAACTTGTTCCACGGAGCGGTTTCGTGCTTGCCGGTCAGGCGCTTGTCGTTGTCCGGGCCGTAGACGTTGATGTGGTCCATCAGGTTCTTGTCGAAGGCAGCCATGAGCGCTTCGAAATAGTCCTTGCCGCCAACTTCGCGCATGTACTTGGTCGAGAAGTTGCAGTGCATGCCCGAGCCGTTCCAGTCGGTGTCGCCGAGCGGCTTGCAGTGATATTCGATATCGATGCCGTACTTTTCAGTCAGGCGCTGCAGCAGATAGCGTGCCATCCAGATCTGGTCGGCGGCCTTCTTGGAGCCCTTGCCGAAAATCTGGAATTCCCACTGGCCCTTGGCCACTTCGGCATTGATGCCTTCGTGGTTGATGCCGGCTGCGAGGCACAGGTCGAGATGTTCTTCGACGATTTCGCGGGCAACGTCACCAACGTTCGAGTAGCCGACGCCGGTGTAGTACGGACCCTGCGGAGCCGGGTAACCGCTTTCCGGGAAGCCGAGCGGGCGGCCGTTCTGGTAGAAGAAATATTCCTGCTCGAAGCCGAACCAGGCATCCTCGTCGTCGAGAATGGTCGCGCGGGCGTTCGAGGCATGCGGCGTGACGCCGTCCGGCATCATGACTTCGCACATGACGAGCGCGCCGTTGGTGCGGGCCGGATCCGGATAAAGCGCAACCGGCTTCAGCACGCAATCGGACGAGCGGCCTTCGGCCTGCATGGTCGACGAGCCGTCGAAGCCCCACAGCGGCAGCTGTTCGAGCGTCGGGAAGGTGTCGAATTCCTTGATCTGCGTCTTGCCACGCAGGTTCGGTACCGGGGTGTACCCGTCGAGCCAGATGTACTCGAGCTTATACTTGGTCATATTTTGTCTCTCAGGCCGTGACGTTCATGGTTGAGTCATCCTGAGGAGCGGCATCGACAGGATACCGCGCCTCCGGGGTAACCAGAAGAACGCATTTCCCGTGCCAGTTTGGGTCCGGGCGACGAATTCGGGTTAAAAAAGTGTGAAGGGCCACTCGTTGCCGGGCACCGAAAGAGAGCGAATGTCCGCGTAGATGAGGACACTCTCATGAAATCTGCGGGTTTTGACGGTTCTATAACGATTGCCCGGAACCGGGGTCGGTTGGCACACGTTTCCCCTTCGCAGGTTCCTGCGAGCAAAATAGATTGCCGGGACAGGGCTGTCGCTCAATTAGCGCCTAGCGCAAGTTGCTAAAATGATATAAAATCATGCAATAAGCACAAAAAATGTGCAGATTTGTGCTCTGTGCGTGTTTGAATGCACTTTTGAAGTTAGGAGACGATAGGATGACAATTCACATCCATCGTGAGTCAGCAACCATCTACCAGTTTCCGGTTCGTCCGAGACGGCGGCTGGATGACGGCCGGACCGTGCCGACCGGAATCCATGATGTAACTTTCAGCGTCGTCGATACCAATTGCTGGTATCATGACGAGGCAGTGCGGGATTCCGAGCCGAAGAACGACCAGCCGAAGCCCTGCTGACCCATAGATGACAAAAAGGCCGCGCCATTGATGACGCGGCCCCTGTCTCTTCGATCCGTTTTTCCTCAGAATGCGAACAGCTTCAGCATCGCGTAGCCGAAAACCGCGATGAACAGCCAGCCGAACGCGCCGAGCGCGAGCGGCCGCCAGCCTTCCGCCTTCAATTTGCGGATATCCGTCTGCAGGCCCATGGCGGCAAGCGCCATCGACAGCAGGAAGCTTGTCAGGGTCACGAGCGTCTGGCTCACGCCGGCCGGAATGGCGACCGCGCTGTTGACCAGCATCATCCCGATGAAGCCGAGCACGAACCACGGCATGGGCGCCGAGGCCTTCGATGCACCTTCCGCGCCGGAGCGCATGGCAAGCGCCAGCGTCATGATCAGCGGCGCCAGCATGACGACCCGGGCGAGCTTGGAAATGGTGCCGAACTGGCCCGCGACATCGCCGCCCTGGAAGGAGGCCGCGACCACCTGCGCGACTTCGTGGATGGTCGAGCCGGTCCATAGGCCATAACCGCGGACGTCGAGCCCGAGCGGGGCGGCGAGCAGCGGATAGGCGAGCATCGAAAGCGAACCGAACAATGTCACGCAGGCGACCGCATAAGCGACATGCTCCTGCTTGCCGCGCACCACCGTATTGGCGGCGATGACGGCCGAGGCGCCGCAGACCGAGGTGCCAGCGGCGATCAGGTCGGTCAGTGACCTGTCCACCCCCATCGCCCGGCCGACCACGCGGATCGCCACGAAGGTGGTCACGAGCGTCAGCGCCACCATCGCGAGGCCTGCGCCGCCGAGGGAGAGGATCTGGCCTGCCGTCACCTGCAGGCCGAGCAGGACGATGCCGAAGCGCAGGATGCGCTTCAGCGAAAAGCCGATGCCGGGTTCGACGGCTGCCGGAACCGGCGCCAGATTGCGGATCAGCATGCCGAAAACGATCGACAGGATGAGCGGGCTCAGCGTCATCCATCCGGTCAGGTTGCGGATGGTGAGGGAGGCCGTGGCGATCGCGGCGGTCAGCAGAAGTCCGGGAAGAAGCTGGACGAAAGCCGGCCACTGAGCCGAGGAGGGGAGGGTGCGCTGTTCTGCAGTCGGCAGGATCGGCTTCATGTTTTTTCCGCGAGTCTCAGGATTTATCGAAAACCATTCTCTCTTTTGAAGAAACACAAATCCAATCGATAAGTTTTCTGATATCATTCGTTAAAAGCGAATGGTTTTGAAACGATGACCCTCGATCAGCTCCGAATCTTTCTGGAAGTTGCCACCCGCGAACATGTGACTCGCGCGGCCGAGACGTTGAACCTGACGCAGTCGGCGGTGAGTGCGGCGATCTCGGCGCTGGAGGCGCGGCATGCCGTGATTCTCTTCAACCGGGTCGGGCGGCGGATCGAACTCACCGAAGCGGGAAAACTCTTCGTGCCGGAGGCGCGCGCCGTGCTGGAGCGGGCACATACGGCCGAACATGTACTCGCCGATCTCGGCGGTTCGGCCTCGGGCATCCTGCGCGTCCATGCCAGCCAGACGGTGGCGAGCTACTGGCTGCCGGCCCGCCTCGTCAGCTATCACGAGCGGTTTCCGCGCGTCGACGTGCGGCTCACCGTCGGCAACACCCAGAGCGCCGCGGATGCGGTGCTGACCGGGGCAGCGGAACTCGCGGTGGTCGAGGGCGAGGTGTTTCTCGCTGGCCTCAAGCGCCGCAAGGTGGCCGAGGACCGGCTGGTCCTGGTGGTCGGCAGCCGCCACCCCTGGGCGGACGGGCGGAAAATCCGCTCGAGCGACCTTCTCGAAACCAACTGGATCATGCGCGAACTGGGATCCGGCACGCGTTCCGCCTTCGAGGCGCAGCTCACCAATCTGGGCATCGAGCCGCAATCATTGTCCGTCGTCCTGGAAATGCCGTCGAACGAGGCGGCGATGGCGGCGGTCGAGGCTGGCCTCAGCGCCACGGTGATTTCCAGCCGCGCCGCGTCCTCCCATTCCTTCTCCGGCAGGCTCCACGTCGCCGATTTCCCGATGCCGCTCCGGCAGTTTTCGGCGCTCTTTCATGCCGAGCGCCACGTCACCCGGGCGTTGCGCGCCATGCTCGAGCTGTTGAACGAGCCGGCGGACGAAGGCTCGCGCTGATCCGCTTCACCATTGGTTTTGGTCTCTGCATGCCTCGCGGTCGGGAGCACATGGTGGCACGTGTGTGAACGATAAAATTTAAGTCGTTCAGTTTTAGTGAACATTACGTCCGCAACTTGCTGTCTATTCCCGAAGGCGGAGATGCACCATCTTCAGCCTCGGAAGCACGGCAACGCGCTTCGAAAGACAAGATCAAACACAGAGAGGGGCTTCGAGAACACTCGGCTCCGCCACATGCAAGGAACAAGACCATGACCAGAATTTCCTCCGCCATTGCCGCCGCCCTCATCGCTTCGGCTTCGCTCGGTTCTGCCGCTCTTGCCGAAGGTGACTATTACCAGGGCGTCCAGAAGAACGTTTCGGCCGCCTCCGCTACCGTTGACCACATCAGCACCGGCAGCATAGCCCATAACGACAAGGTCAAGGCCGACGTCAGCAGCGGCGACTATTTCGACGGTGCAAACCGCCCGAACTAAAAAAACGTTCGAGGCCGTGAAACTAAAGTTCAGCTGGGCCCGTCTCTCACGCAGAACAGACCAAGTTCAACACAACTCAAAAGGATGACGACAATGACCAAGATCACTTCCGCTATCGCCGCAGCTTTCATCGCTTCGGTTTCGTTCGCGGGTGCAGCTCTCGCTGCTGAAGGCGAATATTACCAGGATACAGCCAAGGCTTCCGCCACGGTTGACCGCATGCAGACCGGCAGCATTGCCCAGAGCGGCAAGAGCACCGATGTTCAGGCTCGCATCAACAGCGGCGACTATTTCGACGGCGTAAACCGCCCGAACTAATCGCAGCTCATTCAAGACACCGAAACAATCTCCGCAGGCCAGGTCGCAAACTCAAAGCCGCGGAACACTCTGAAAGGAACTACCACAATGACCAGGATCACCTCCGCCATCGCCGCAGCCTTCATCGCTTCGGCTTCCTTCGCCGGTGCAGCTCTCGCTGCCGAAGGCGACTATTTTGAAGGCGTCTCCAAGGCTTCCACTACCATCGACCAGGTCCAGACCGGCAGCATCGGCCAAAAGGTTGACGCCCGGACGGCCAACATCGAGGCCGACGTCAACAGCGGCGATTATTTCGACGGTGCAAATCGCCCGAACTAACCTGCATCACATCCCAGACGAAGAAGGCCCGGCTAACCGCCGGGCCTCTTTGATTTTAAGGGTCTGGTTCCGTGGGATGGGCCGTCGGTCCAGCGCTGCTTGAATGACCAGGCGAGATGCCGTCCTTCGGCGGTCAATCGCGATCCCTAAAAGTAGTGATCCCGATGGATGCCGTCATACTGGCCGGATTCCAGGCAGCAGTTCTTGAAACCGCCTCCGCGAACCGCAGGGGCAGGGGTCGTTGCGGCCGAGCTTTTCGATCAGCTCGACATCACCGCGCACGAATTGGGTGCCCGTCTTGACCCGTGTTTCGGATGGATAGGACTTGCGTCGCTTGGACGTGACCTCAAAAGCTCACGTCGTCGAAGAGCTTGCGTGACATGGTAGCCTCCTCATGTTTGGAGCGTTGCAAATGGCAACGCCGCCTCCTAGCCAATCGAGGCGCCGTTCCGAAAATATCGCTGCGTATTTTAGGATGTGCTATAATCGCCGGACCGAAAGAAGTCTTGGGAGATAGAACCCATGGAGAGACTGCTTTTTAGGAATACGCGCCCACTTTACGGCTGGCTTTTCATTGCCGCCTGGTTCGCCATACTCATGCTGATGACCTGGGTTTTCTTCCGTAACGACGGCATCGCCCAAGAGCCGTTCAGGGCTCTCATCATCGCTTTTTTCTGGGGCCTCGGTGGCTGGCTGGCCTCCGGAGCGCTTGCCCGGCCGATCGTCTCGGTCCGGCAGGGGAGCGATGGCAGATGGATCGTCACCCGCCGCTGGCTCTGGACCCATGACGAGGAGCGCATCGATCCAGACCGCCTGCCGCCTCCGACCATCGACGCGGAAAGCGACGGCGAGGGCGGCATGCACTACCGCTGCCTTTTGAAGACGCCGGAACACGGCTCCGTGGAATTCAGCGAGCACCTCAAGCTGGACAAGGCCGCCGTCGCGCGCGACCGCATGGCCTTCCTGATCCGGAGCGCCAGAACGAAAATGCCGCGGCCAAGCTGACCGCAGCAGGCCTTTGGCGAAAACGAGCCGCGTTGATAGGGGACGGCTATTCCGCGGGGTTTGTCGTCGCCTTACCCCTATAGGGAAGGACGTGGATATCCTGTTCGCGCTTGCGCGCCTGAGCGATATCGAAACTGTTCTGCATCCGCATGAGCGTGTCCATGGAAACGCCGAAGGCCTTTTCGACGCGCAGCGCCATTTCCGGAGAAAGGGAAGACCGCTCGTTCAGCAGCGCCGACAGCGCCGGTCTGGTCACGCCCAGGATGCTCGCCGTTTCGGTCACGGAGAGTTCCAGCGCCTCGAGGATTTCATGCTTGAGGAAATCGCCGGGATGGACCGGATTTTTCATCCGAATGCCAGGTGCTTCCATCATGGTCGGCTCCTAATGATAGTCTTCGTAGTCGAGATCGATGATTTCGATCTCGTTGGCATCGATCCGGAATGTCAGCCGCCAGTTCTTGGTGACGAAGAGGCTCCAGGTGCCCTTACGATCACCGGTCAGCTGGTGGGCTTTCCAGCTTGGCACCGTCCGCAGTTCGCTTTCGGTTTCCATGTCCTGCAGGAAGGAGATCATCCGGCGCAATTTCGGCACGACCGCCGGCTGCAGTCCCGCCGCATCGTCGTCGACGACGAAGCGGCGAAGTCCTTTATGGATGATGTTCCGAATTCTCATCAAGACATATAAGCATAAAACCGTTTCCCGTAAAGCGTGGCTTTACGGGAAACGGTCTGTGCTCAGGAGGAGTTGAGCGCGGGAGGAGCTATTCCGCGGCCTGCCTTGCCATCGGGTTGTTCGGATGCTGGGTCCAGTTGGCGTAGGTCGGGTCGACCACCTTGCCGGTGCGCCGGTCGAGTTCGCCGGCGGGCAGCGCTTCCATGGTGATGCAGTTCTCCACCGGACAGACGTTGACGCAGAGATTGCAGCCGACGCATTCCTCTTCCATCACCTCGAAATGGCGCACGCCGTCGACCATGCTGGTGATAGCCTGGTGGGACGTGTCCTCGCAGGCGATGTGGCAGCGGCCGCATTTGATGCAGGCGTCCTGGTCGATATGCGCCTTGGCGATGTAGTTGAGGTTGAGATACTGCCAGTCGGTGACGTTGGGGACCGCGCGACAGATGATGTCGTCGAGCGAGCGGTGGCCCTTCTCGTCCATCCAGTCGGAAAGACCGGTGATCATTTCCTGGACGATCTTGAAGCCGTAGGTCATCGCCGCGGTGCAGACCTGCACGTTGCCCGCCCCGAGCGCCAGGAATTCGGCCGCATCGCGCCAGGTGGTGATGCCGCCGATGCCGGAGATCGGCAGGCCGTAGGTTTCCGGATCGCGGGCGATCTCGGCCACCATGTTGAGCGCGATCGGCTTCACCGCCGGGCCGCAATAGCCGCCATGGCTGCCCTTGCCGCCGACCGACGGGTTGGGCGAGAAGGTGTCGAGATCGACCGACACGATCGACGAGATCGTGTTGATCAGAGAGACGGCATCCGTGCCGCCGCGCTTGGCCGCGCGAGCAGGGTGGCGGATGTCGCTGATGTTAGGCGTCAGCTTGGTGATGACCGGCATGCGGGTATACTGCTTGCACCAGCGCACCACCATTTCGATATATTCCGGCACCTGGCCGACCGCGGAACCCATGCCGCGCTCTGACATGCCGTGCGGACAGCCGAAGTTGAGCTCGATGCCGTCGACTTCGGTCTCTTCCACCAGCGGCAGGATCGCCTTCCAGGCCTGTTCCTCGCAGGGAACCATGATCGAGGCGACGATCGCCCGGTCCGGCCAGTTCTTCTTCACTTCCTTCATTTCGCGAAGGTTGGTGTAGAGGTCGCGGTCGGTGATCAACTCGATATTGTTCAAGCCGAGCAGGCGGCGGTCGGCGCCCCAGATCGCGCCGTAGCGCGGGCCGTTGACGTTGACGACCGGCGGGCCTTCCTCGCCGAGCGTCTTCCAGACCACGCCGCCCCAGCCCGCCTTGAAGGCGCGCTCGACATTGTAGGCCTTGTCGGTCGGTGGCGCCGACGCCAGCCAGAACGGGTTGGGGGATTTGATGCCGACGAAATTGTTGCGGATATCAGCCATTGTCTCGATCTCCCCTCAAGCCACTGCGGTTGCCGGCTGCGCGGCGGCGGCCAGGGCTTTTGCGATGCTTTCTGCGGCGTCGCGCCCTTGCGCGACGGCCGAGACGGTCAGGTCCTCACCGGTGCCGATACAGTCACCACCGGCCCAGACGCCCTCGATCGAGGTGCGGCCTTCGGGATCGACGACGATCTTGCCCTTCTCGAACTGCAGAGCGCCGAGCCCCGAGGCGGAGAAGGTCTGGCCGATTGCCTTGAAGATCTGGTCGGCGGCGATGACGCCGGTCTCGCCGGTGCCGATCAGCCGGCCGTCGCGCATCGCGGTATATTCGACCTCGATGCCGGCGACATGAGCGCCATTGGGGCCGTCCTTGCCGATGATCGATTTCGGCGCCAGCCAGTGGCGGATGATGACGCCGTTGGCGGTCGCCAGATCCTGTTCGTAAGGCGAGGCGTTCATGTTTTCCTTGCCGCGGCGATAGCAGATCGTCACCTCTTCGGCGCCGAGCAGCTTGGACTGGATCGCGGCGTCGATGGCGGTCATGCCGCCGCCGAGCACGACGACGCGCCGGCCGACCGGCAGAACGCTCTTGTCCTTTGCCTGGCGAAGGGCGGCGATGAAATCCACCGCATCCTCGACGCCGGTGAGGCTCTCGCCTTCGATGCCGAGGCCGTTGACGCCGGCAAGACCCATGCCGAGGAAAACGGCGTCATATTGCGCCGTCAGGTCGGAGAGCGAGAAATCCCGGCCGAGCGCCTGGCCGTTCCTGATCTCGATGCCGCCGATCGCGGTCACGTAATCCACTTCGCGGGCGGCGAAATCATCGACCGCCTTGTAGGTGGCGATGCCGTATTCGTTGAGGCCGCCGGCCTTTTCGCGCGCTTCGAGAACGACGACCGAATGGCCGTGCATGGCGAGCCGGTGTGCTGCGGCAAGGCCGGCGGGGCCTGCGCCGACGACGGCGATCGTCTTGCCCGTCGGAGCCTTGCGGCTGTAGAACTGCCGGCCCTGTTCCATGGCAATGTCGGTGGAATAACGCTGCAGCCTGCCGATCTCGACCGGCTTGTCTTCGGCCGTATTGCGCACGCAGGCCTGTTCGCAGAGCGTTTCGGTGGGACAGACGCGGGCGCACATGCCGCCCAGAATATTCTGGTCGAAGATGGTCTTCGCCGACCCGATCGGATTGCCCGTCTGTATCTGTCTTATGAACAGCGGGATATCGATGGAGGTGGGACAGGCCGTCATGCACGGCGCGTCGTAACAGAAATAACAGCGATCGGATTCGACCAGCGCCTCGTGCCTGTCGAGACGCGGGTGGAGATCGGCGAAATTCGCCTCATAGTCGGCAGCGGTGAGGCGGCCAGCCTCGATCCCGGCCTTCGGACCGTTTCCCAGTCGTTCCATCCTAAGTTCCCTCTTTTATGGATTCATGGACAACTATTGGGCAAAAGGTACCACAGCATAAAAATTTATCAAACGGTAAATTTTTGAAAAGGGCGCGGCTTTCTCAGGTCGCCCGACATATCATGATAAAAAGAGTCCACTTTAATCTTTACTCTGAAAATCAACTTTAATATGGTGCCGGCCATCGAGGAACCGAAGCGTAAGCAGAATCGGCGGCGAGGGGCATATGGCCAAGAAGCAGAAGCAGAAGAACGGCAATTCCGGCGCGGAGGCGAAGAGCGCCGAAACGCGGGGACCGGCAGTGACCGACGTCCGCAGCTTTCTCTATGTCGGCGGCCGTGACTGTCAGGTGGCGCACCTGAGGGAGATCGCCAGCAATTTCGGCGCCGAACTGATCCACCACGACGGCGGACTTCGCGAGGCGGTCTCCCGTATCGACACGGTGCTGCCGTCGGTCGACTGCGTCTTCTGCCCCATCGACTGTATCAGCCACGATGCGTGTTTGAGGGTGAAGACGGGCTGCAAGAAGTTCGGTGTCACCTTCGTGCCGCTCCGCAACGGCTCAAAATCCAGTCTGGAGCGGGCGCTCCAGACCATGAAGGAACGCAATGATGAACGAAGAACGTCGTGACACCAGCCTTTTCATCGGCCTGCACAAGCTCGCCGCACAGAATGGCGACGGGCTGGTGCCGGAACTTTACGCGCTGCTGACGGCCCGCGCCGAGGCGGCTGCGGATATGACCAATGTGGTGACGATGCCGAGGGCCGTCCGGGGGACGGCGGTGGAAGCCGCTCCGGCCGAGAGCGCTCGGGTGCTGGCGTTTAAGCGGTAGAGACAATTGGAGCTCCCTCTTCTCCCCAGCGGGGAGAAGGTGGCCCGAAGGGTCGGATGAGGGGGCGCAGCCATATCGTAAGCGACGAACGTGTGGCCCCCTCATCGCCTCGCTATGCTCGGCACTTCTCCCCGCTGGGGAGAAGAGGGAGTACGCCGGTAGCGCGCCTCTTCTTTTCTCACCTTGTGGGAGAGATGGCCGGCAGGCCAGAAGCCAGAAGGGTCCTTAAACCTCCCGCACCCGCAAAAACGCTCCCGCCGCCACGATCAGCCAGCCCAGCATCATCCCCGTCCCGCCGACCGGCGCGGCCATCGGAAACAGCCGGTCGCCGAGATAGTGGCGCGAGACGAGATCGCCGGCGAAGATGATCGTGCCGAGGCTGAGCACCAGCGCGGCCAGCGTCGCCGTGCGAAAATGCCGGTAACCGAGATAGAGCCCCAGCAGGACCGGCGCATGCGCCAGGCACATGGTCGAGGCGTAGCCGAGGAAAGCCGTGCCGCCGCCATGGCTTGCCACCGCCGCCAGAGCGACGCCCGCGGCGCCCATCAGGCCGCTCACAAACAGAATCAACGGCCGCAGTTTATGGAGTCTTTCCAAGGGCCTATTCCTTGTTCTGCATATGGAATGCCAGTCGCTCGACTGGCGGCCAGATGATCTCGCGAAGTTTCGGATTGTCGATCGTCTCGTCCATGGCGCGGCGGAAGCAGAGCATCCATTCGTCGCGCTCGAGAGGCCCGATCGCCGCGCCGAAATGGCGCGACCGCAGCCGCGGGTGGCCGTGTTTTTCCACATAGACCGGCGGGCCACCGAGATAGCCGGTCAGATAGTCGTAGAGTTTTGCTTCGCTGCCTTCGAGGCTCGGCGGATGGATGGCGCGACAATGGGCCGCCTCCGGCATCGTGTCCATCAGCTCGTAGAAGCGCTTCACCAGCGCCCGCACCGTCGCGTCGCCGCCGATTGCCTCGTAAAGTGTGATGGTGTCGTCCGCCATGCCCGTCCGGCCCGCTCGTTCTGATCGTTGCGAACGGTGTTACCGATCCGTGCCCGAGCGGGCAAGCGCCACGGCGTCGCAGATAGCCTTCTTGTGCGGCCACGCGGAGCCGAACAGGTCGTTTGCTACTCCGACCCCGCATCCACCTCTTTCGCATCGGGCTCGGCCATGGAACCGGCACCCGGCGTCTTCTCCCTGTCGATCAGCTGCTCCTTGGCATGCGGACCGGCCGGCGAATGTCTTGCCGTCTTCACCGGTTTTCCTCTGTGCTCAATGACTTCCTGTGCAGTCCGTTCTTCAGTCATTTGCTCCTCCGTGTTGGGGTTTCAGAAAAGCCAACGTTGGGGGAGGAGAGGAGTTCCAAGATGCAGGACTGGCAACAGCCTGCCGATTTCGCAACGGGACGCGGCCTGCTGTGAAAGAGATAAGGCGGAACCGGGAGAGCCCGGTTCCGCCTCTGCGCTACCCTTGATCAGCGGCGGGCTTCAAAGGGCGGGCGCAATCGTTTTGGGTTCACACCACCTTCATGGCGCCGGGGCCGGGCGTGGCGCCCGGCGGCACCTTGCCGAGGATGATCATGCCGAGCACTTCGTCCTTGGTGACGTCCCCGGTGCGGGCATGGCCGACCACCTTGCCGTTCTTCATCACGAAGACGCGGTCGGCGAGGTCGAAGACGTCGTGGATGTCGTGGCTGATCAGGAAGATGCCGATGCCTTCGCGCTTCAGCTGCTTGATGAGGTCGCCCACCTGCGCCGTTTCCTGGGGCCCGAGCGCTGCGGTCGGCTCGTCCATGATCAGGATGCGGGCATCGAACAGGATGGCGCGAGCGATCGCCACCGATTGCCGCTGGCCGCCGGAAAGTGCCTTCACCGGCTCCTTGAAGCGCTTGAAGTTGGGGTTGAGGCGGCCCATCACCTCGCGGGTGCTGGCCTCCATGGCGACGTCGTCGAGCGTACCCCACTTGGTCTGCAGCTCGCGGCCAAGATAGAGATTGGCGGCGGCATCGACATTGTCGGCAACGGCGAGCGTCTGGTAGATCGTCTCGATGCCGTATTTCTTGGCGTCGCGCGGGTTGCGGATATCGACGGTCTCGCCGTTGATCATGATATCGCCGTTGTCGCGCTTGTAGGCGCCCGACAGGACCTTGATCAGCGTCGACTTGCCGGCGCCGTTATGGCCGAGCAGCGCCACGACCTCGCCGGGGAAGAGATCGACCGAGGCATTCTCGACTGCGTGGATCCCGCCGAAGGAGATGGAAATGTTCTTCATTTCCACGAGCGGAGTGTTTTGTTCCGTCACGATGAAAACTCCTGTTATTTGGCGCGAGAACGATAGACGGTGTCGAGCCAGACGGCCGTGACGAGCACCATGCCGACGACGATGCGCTGGAACGGCGAATCGATGCCGAGCAGCACCATGCCGGACTGCAGCGACTGCATGACGAGCGCGCCGAGCATCGCGCCGGCGATCGACCCCATGCCGCCGGCAAGCGAGGTGCCGCCGATGACCGCAGCGGCGATCGTGTAGAGCTCGTCGAGCTCCCCTTGCGCATTGGTGGCGGCGTTGAGGCGGGCGGTGGAGATCGCCGCGGCGATGGCGCAGAGCATGCCCATCAGCGCGAAGATCTTGACCGTCACCCAGCGGGTCTTGATGCCGGCAAGTTCTGCGGCTTCCGGATTGCCGCCGATCGCGAAGACATAGCGCCCGAAGCGCAGGCGGGTGGCGATGAAGGTCATGACGATGCCGACGGCGATCGCCATCAGCACCGGGATGGCGATGCCTTGCGAGATCAGCAGCCCGCCTTCCGGCCATGCGATGTTGTTTGCCTCGGCGTAACGGCGGGCGATGTTGATCGGCCAGTAATATTTGTTGGCGATCCACACCGCGCCGAGCACGATGACGCAGCCGAGCGCGACCAGCACGTATTCCGCCCAGACCGGCCGGCGCGGGAAGGAGAAGCGCTTGCGCTGGCGGCGGGCGTTGATGATCGCCGCGATGATGGCCAGACAGGCGATGATGCCGACGATCCAGCTCCAGGTGGCGCCGATCGAGCCTTCCGTGCCGCCGCCCATCAGGCGGAAGTTGACGTCCATCGGCGCAACCGTCTGGCCGCTCGTCACGAACCAGGTGGCGCCGCGCCAGATGAGCAGGCCGCCCAGCGTGACGATGAAAGAGGGAACGCCGAGAAAGGCGATGATGACGCCGTGCAGCGTGCCGATCAGCGCGCCGACGACGAGCCCGCCGGCCAGCGCGATGATCCAGATGGCCGGGTGATCGAAGCCGAGCATCTCGGGCAGAAACCGTGCCTGCAGCACGCCCATGATCATGCCGGTGAAACCGAGGATCGAGCCGACCGAAAGGTCGATGTTGCGGGTGACGATGACGAGCACCATGCCGGTCGCCATGACGGCGACCGAGGCTGTCTGCACCGAGAGGTTCCACAGGTTGCGCGGCGTCAGGAAGAGGCCGCCTGTCAGAATGTGGAACCCGACCCAGATGATCAGCAGCGCGCCGATCATGCCCAGCATGCGCGTGTCGATCTCGGTGGCGCGGAAGAAGCGGGCAACGATATTGCCTTCCGCCTGTCCTGCCGCTGCCGATGTCTTGGAATTCGTTGTGGACCGTATTGTCTCGGCCATGTTTCGCCGTTCCCCACCTTTAGCGAGACGCCTCGGCTCCATAAGTGTCGAGCCGGATCGCGCCTCAGTGACGTTCAGCCGCTGGGTAACCCTTTGTGCGGCCGCGCCATCTTACGCCGAAAACCGACGCCGCGGCAGAAGTGCTGCGGCGTCGGTGAGCTTATTGTCTGCGAACAGCCATGCGTTACTTGCAGGCAGCCACGGCACCGGCCTTGACGCCCTGGCAGGCTTCAGCCTTGCTGATCCAGCCCGCCTCGATGACGACGTTCAGGTTGTCCTTGGTGATCGCCTGCGGCTTCAGGAAGACGGACTGCATCTTCACCTTCTTCGGGCCGCCTTCGAAGGTCTGGACGCCCTTGATTTCGGTCAGCTTCTTGCCGCCGGCAAGTGCCAGAGCGATTTCAGCGGCGTTCCTGCCGAGTTCGCGGCTGTCCTTCCAGACGGAGACCGTCTGGGTGCCGAGCGCCACGCGGTTCAGGGCCGCCTTGTCGGCGTCCTGGCCGGAGACCGGAACCGAACCTGCCAAGCCCTGAGCGTCGAGGGCCGCGATCGCACCGCCGGCAGTGCCGTCGTTGGATGCCACGACCGCGTCGACCTTGTTGTTGTTCTTGGTCAGGAACTGTTCCATGTTCTTCTGGGCATTCTCGGGCTTCCAGCCGTCGGTATAGGCTTCGCCGACATTCTTGATCTTGCCGGCGTCGACTGCAGCCTTCAGCACTTCCATCTGGCCGGCGAACAGGAAGTCCGCGTTCGGATCGGCGGACGAGCCCTTGATGAAGACGTAGTTGCCTTCAGGCTTTGCCTTGAAGACGCCCTGCGCCTGCAGGCGGCCGACTTCCTTATTGTCGAAGGTGATGTAGAACGCAGCCGGGTTTTCGATCAGGCGGTCGTAACCGACGACCGGGATGCCTTCGGCTGCGGCCTTTTCGACGGCCGGGCCGATGGCGCTCGAATCCTGTGCCAGAACGATCAGCGCGTTGGCGCCCTGCGAGATCAGCGACTCGACGTCGGTGAGCTGCTTTGCGGCGGACGACTGGGCATCAGCGGAAATATACTTGGCGCCGGCAGCTGCGAGTGCCTTCTTGATGGCGGCTTCATCGGTCTTCCAACGTTCTTCCTGGAAGTTGGACCACGAAACGCCGACGACGAGATCGGCCGCCATGGCGGCGGTATGCATGGAAACGAGGATGGCCGCGCCGGCCATCAGCTTTGCGAATGATTTCATAATGTCCTCCCGAGTGACGGCGGATGGGCCTTAGCCTCCGTGCTCTCCCCCCGCCAGATAACCTGCCGGAGAAAGCGTTCAAGCTTTTTTCTCGACAGTCGAGAAATTAGATGTCAGAGATTCCAAGGGCTGTCAATCGGCACTTGTGGAGGACAAGACACTGCCGTATCGACAGATGGAGTGAGGGAGGCGGCAGGCGGAATGCTGGCGAAATCGAGCACGGAACTGGTCCGGCAGCAGAACAGCGCGCTCGTGCTGTCTGCGCTGCGTCGCCATGGCCGGCTCGCGCATACGGAAATCTCCGATGCGACCGGGTTGGCGTCGGCCACGATCTCCTCGATCACCGCCGATCTTGAACGCGCCCGCATCATCGAAAAGAGCGAGCAGCAGGCGACCGTCGGCCGCGGCCGGCCGCGCGTTCTGTTCAGCCAGAGGCGCAATTGCGGCTATCTGATCACTGTCATCATCTCGTCCGACCTGATCCAGTATTCGCTGGTCGACTATGCCGGCACGCTGCTCGACCGGTTCAGCGAGCCGCGCGGCGAGGGGGGCACTGTGGCCTTCCTCGCTGCCATTTCGGCGGCGCTCGAACGGGCTGTGGAACGTTCCCGAATCGATCGCGGCAGCGTGCTGCTCGTCTCGGTCAGCAGCAAGGGGATCGCGCATCCGGGCGAGCCGGTGCTCGTCTGGTCGCCGGTCTTCGGTTCGCAGCCCGTCGATTTCGCCGCGGCGCTGAAAGACGGCTGGCAGGCCAAGGTCATCCTCAACAACGAGACGCTGCTGGTGGCAGGCGCGCTGCTCGAGCGGGAAGTCAAGACGCAGGGTGGCGGCGAGCCGGTTCTCGCCGCGCTTTCGCTCGGTCACAGCATCGGGCTCGGGATCGCGCGCCGGATCGCCAACGGGGTTCCGGAAATCTCGGCGCCGAATTTCGGGCACATGCTCCACATGCCGAATGGCGGGCTCTGTCGCTGCGGCGCGCGCGGCTGCGTCGAGGCCTATGCCGGCTTCTACGCCATCCTGCGGGCCGCCTTCGAGGTGCCGGTGGATACGATCCCGGCGAAATTCGTGCCGGTGGCGGAAATCGACAAGATCGCCGCCCGCGCCCGGCAGGGCAATCGCATGGCGCAGCTCGCCTTCCGCCATGCGGGCGCGGCATTGGGTTATGGTCTGTCGCGGCTGCTGAGCCTGCATGGCCACATGCCGGTCTTCATCACCGGTCCCGGTACGCGCTATCAGGATCTGCTGGAGGCGGGCATCGAGGAGGGGCTGGCGCAGACGCATGTGGTGCGGCTCGGCGGCATGCCGGCCCTGACCGTCGTGCCGGACGAGCCCTCGCTGGTGTTCGAGGGGCATCTCAATCTTGCATTTTCGATCGTCGACCAGGATATCATCGGTTCGCGCCAGCACATGCAGGCTGCCGGGGAATGACCGGTGGCAAAACGACTGGCCGGGAGTGAGACCATGATCGATCCGAACCATCCCTTCTACGCGCCGCTCTGGCGGCGGGTGCTGATCCCGGCGGTCTGCGCCGCCTGGGCGATTTTCGAACTGGTCGCCGGAGAGCCGTTCTGGGCAGTCATCATCGGCGGCTTGGGTGCCTACGCCACCTACAAGCTGTTCATCGAGAAGAAAAAACCGCCGGTCGAGAAGCCCGCCGACGACCCGCAGGACTAGGATTTAGATTTTTGTTTTACGCATGTCGTTGTCGCAAAACCGCTGCACAGTTTTTGCGCGACATGCTCTAGCGCCAGAAGAGCCCCTTGATCGCGGTGTCGATCAGGAAGTTGGCGGTCTTCATGCGGGTATTGGCGTTTTCCCGAAATTCCGGCGCGACGCCGTCCGGATGGTTGGCCTTGGCGAAATGCCGTCGCTTTTCGGCAAGCGTCGCCTCCGTATCGGCAGCCGTGATGGCAAGCTCCGCAGCAATCTCCTCGATCGTCAGCCGCAGCAGGTGGGCGGGAATGACCGGCGCCGGCGGCGGCTCTTCCGGTTCCGGTTCCGGCGGCTCGCGCTCCAGTTCGATCTCGGCCACGTCCGGAAGGAAGGCGAAATAGGCTTCGGTCCCGGTGGCGGTCACCGCCGGGCCGTCATCCGTCGGCGCGACGAAACCCATGCCGAGCCCCTTGATGCGGAAGCCCGCGCCGGCCTCTTCGGCCTCGTCTTCGCCGTGCTCCTGCTTCAGTCGCGTCAGCACCGACTGGAAGACCGATTGCCCAAACAGCATGCGCCACCTCTTTTATGGGGCGGGACTAGAGCATGCGGAGATGGCGTCGAGCTTGCGGGTATCTTGGCGATGGATGGGATGAGCCCCTGGTCGGGGCTCATCGAGCCGTAGGGCTCGTTCAGCGCACGACGGGCTCGCCGTGATATCTGCGCTTTGAGGGTTTCGATACGCCGAACCCGACTTCCATCATGAGACGCGGATGATGTTTTGCCACCGTCCCCATATGGAAGCCGAAGGGGTCTTCGACGAACCCGTAGCCCGCCTTGCCGGTCAGGGTGACGGCGCTTTCCTCTCCATAAAACTCGAGCACTTCTTCTGCCGGATGCCCGACAAGGAGGGTCAACTGGTGCTTGAGACGACGCTTATTGTGGCTGCCGCGCATGTAGACGTGCGGTCCCGCGTCCTCATCGACATTCGACAGGTAGAAAAAGAATTTCAGCATCCTCCAGTCGTCGAGATCGAAATGAAATTTGAAAGACGCACGGCTGAGATCGGCCTCCGAAGCGGACTGAGTGGGAAAGCTCCACCACGTCCGGGTGGTGATCAGCTTGGCTTCACCGCCCAGATAGTGCCTTGCGATATCCAGAAGAAGAGGATCCTGCTGCACGGCGACCGCCGCCTCGCACCGGGCGATCCGCTCGAAATGGTGGCCGCTCAAGATCGTTCGACCGAAACGGCGTTCCGCTTCCGCATGTTCACCGGCACGGAATTCGAGTTTCCGCTCGAAATTGCCGAAGCACGGGGTTTCGGATGCAAAATGCGCGATCTCCTGCCGAATCGCGTCAGGCAGGATGAGGCCGGTGAAGATCCCGCTGCGCCTGAGTTCCTCCGCGACCTTATCGGCCTCGATATCGCCGAACATCGATGTTCCCACCGGCGCGGACTTCGGGACGCGCCTGGCGGTCAGCCAATGCGCCCGCCTGAACGGGATTGTTCGGGCCAGAAGGAACATGGGAAGCCAAGCCGGGTTCTCCCGCAGGTCGGTAAGATAGGTCGGCACGCGTGCGGCCATCCGCCGGAAAGTTCCGCCATGGCGCGCGATCGACTCGAGATCCTGCGACTTGGTTTTGGACGTATCAAGCATCTGGTATCCTCATTCAGGCATGGCATTGCCATGCGTTTCGGTAACCCGCAGCCCCGCGCATTGTAGGCAACAATAATCCATGCCGCAATGCAGCATAGAGATCGCCGTCTCCGTGCGATCTTTCAACCCTTGAATTGCTTGGGAAATCAGGAACGCCGTTTATGGTTAAGGAACCATGCGCCGTGTGACGGTCCTAGCCGGGAGGTACGCTCCGGACGAGAACGCCAGCCATGCCGGGCAGCGCTCCCGATTTTGGCGGGTCTTTCACCCCTGGGATTGTGTCTGGCTCTGTCCCTGGCTTGCCGCCACCGTCAGGGAAACCTTGAGGTTTTCGCCGGCCGGGCCGAGGCGCATGCCGGAGACGGGGGCGCAGTCGCGGTAGCAGAGGCCGGAGGCGACCCGGACATAACTGTCGTTGGGGCAGATCTTGTTGGAGGCGTCGAAGCCGACCCAGCCGAGGCCCGGCAGGTGCACTTCCGCCCAGGCATGGGTTGCCGCCTGTTCGGTCGCGCCTTCCATCAGCAGGTAGCCGGAAATATAGCGGGCCGGGATGTCGAGCAGGCGGGCGGTGGCGATGAAGATATGGGTATGGTCCTGGCAGACGCCGGTCTTTGCCTCCAGCGCCTGTTCGGCGGTGGTCTCGGTGCCGGTCGTACCTGGTGTATAGGCAACGGTCTCGTGGAGCGCCTCCATCAGCGCATGCATCTTGGCAAGCTCGCTGTCGCCCTTGAGGCTCCTGGCGAGTTCGCGGATGAGCTTGCCGGGCTTTGTCAGCGCGGTCTCGCGCAGGAACAGCCAGAGCGGGCAGAAACCCTGGTGCGGACCGAAGACGCCGGCGCGGTCGTGGGTCTCCACTTCCCCGGAAGCGACGATGCGGATCATGTGCTCGGTGCCCTCGGTGGAGACCAGCTCGACGCGGTTGCCGAACTGGTCGGCATAACCCGCCTCGATCTTGGCGCCATCGACGGTGATCGACCAGTTGATGACCTTCTGGCCGGGGCCGTCGGTCGGCGTCAGCCTGAGCCGCTGCAGCGAATAGGGCACCGGCTCGTCATAGAGATATTCGGTCGTGTGGGCGATCTTGAGCCGCATGTGCGGTAAATCCTGTGCCTGTTGGGCCTACTGGTAAAAACGGTAGCCTTCGGTGATTTCGGCGCTGAGCTGGTTGTTGCGGCTGACGAAATCCTCCAGGAATTCGTGCAGGCCGTGATCCATGATGTCGGAGATCGAGCCGCGCTTCAGCGTCGAGTGGATCGCTGCAGCTGTCTCGTGGGCCTTCACCTGCTCCCCATAGGTTTCCCCAAGATAGCCGAGATTGCTGACGATCTTCTCGTAACAATAGGCGAGCGAACGCGGCATCTGGACTTTCAGGATGAGGAAATCGGCGATGTTGGCGGACTGATATTCACCGTCATAAACCCAGCCGTAGGAACGGTGGGCCGAGACCGAGCGCAGGATCGATTCCCATTGGTAATTGTCGAGCTTCGACCCGACCTGGCTGATCGCCGGCAGCAGCACGTAATATTTCACGTCGAGAATGCGGCTGGTATTGTCGGCGCGTTCGATGAAGGTGCCGATGCGCGAGAAATTGTAGAGGTCGTTCCTCAGCATCGAGCCATGGAAGGCGCCGCGGATGAGGCCGCAGCGATGCTTGATGACGTCGATCAGCTCCGGCAGGTCGGTCTGCTTCAGCTTGCGGGAGAGCCGGGCCTTCAGGTCGATCCAGCATTCGTTGGTCGCCTCCCAGGTCTCGCGGGTCAGCGCCGTGCGCACCATGCGGGCGTTGTTGCGCCCGAATTCGATGCAGGACATGACGCTCGACGGATTGGCCTGGTCGCGCAGCAGATAGTCGATCGCGTCCGCCGCCGTCAGTTCGGCATGCACTTGCGAATAGGCTTCGCGCACGCCGGCACTTTCGAGCACGCCGTGCCAGTCCTCGTCGGAGGAGCCGGCACGGGTCAGCGATACGCGCAGACCGGCATCGACGAGGCGGGCGATATTCTCGGCCCGCTCGATGTAGCGGAACATCCAGTAGAGGCCGTTTGCAGTTCTTCCGAGCATGTCTCTACGACCTCAATCTTCCAGTACCCAGGTGTCCTTGGTGCCGCCGCCCTGGCTGGAATTGACCACCAGCGACCCCTGCTTCAGGGCCACGCGGGTCAGGCCGCCGGGGATGATCTTCACCTTGTCGGAGACGAGCACATAGGGGCGCAGGTCGACGTGGCGGGGCGCGATCCCCTTGTTGACGAAGATCGGCACGGTGGATAGCGCCAGCGTCGGCTGGGCGATGTAGTTGGCGGGCTTGGCGGCCAGCTTCTCGGCAAATTCGATGCGTTCCTTCTTGCTCGCCGTCGGGCCGACCAGCATGCCGTAGCCGCCCGAACCGTGCACTTCCTTGATGACCAGTTCCTCGATGTGCTCCAGCACGTATCTGAGGCTGTCGGGCTCAGAACAGCGCCAGGTCGGCACGTTTTCGAGCAGCGCCTTGCGGCCGGTATAAAATTCGACGATCTCCGGCATGTAGGAATAGATCGCCTTGTCGTCGCAGATGCCGGTGCCGGGTGCATTGGCGATGGTGATGTTGCCGGCCCGGTAGACATCCATGATGCCGGGAATGCCGAGCGCCGAATCCGCGCGAAACGTCATCGGATCGAGGTAGTCGTCGTCGACGCGGCGGTAGAGCACGTCGATCGCCTCGTAGCCGCGGGTGGTGCGCATCTTGACGCGGCCGTCGATGACGCGCAGATCGCCGCCTTCGACGAGTTCGACGCCCATCTGGTCGGCCAGGAACGAGTGTTCGTAATAGGCCGAGTTGAAGATGCCGGGGGTCAGCACCGCGACGCGCGGCCGCCCCTTGCAGCCGGGAGGGGCAAGCGAGGCGAGCGACTGGCGCAGCAGCCGCGGGTAGTCCTCGACGCGCTGCACCTTGTTCATGGTGAAGAGTTCCGGGAACATCTGCATCATGGTTTCGCGGTTTTCCAGCATGTAGGAAACACCGGACGGCGTGCGGGCATTGTCCTCCAGCACGTAGAACTGGTCTTCGCCGGTGCGCACGATATCGGTGCCGACGATATGGGTGTAGACGCCGCCCGGCGGCTTGAAGCCGATCATCTCGGGCAGGAAGGTGACGTTCCTCTCGATCAGCGCGCGGGGAATGCGGCCGGCCTTGATGATCTCCTGCTTGTGGTAGATGTCGTCGAGAAAGGCGTTGAGCGCCAGAACCCGCTGCTCGATGCCCTGCGCGAGCTTGCGCCATTCACGAGCCGAGATGATGCGGGGAATGATGTCGAAGGGGATGAGTTTTTCGGAACTGTCTGCGTGTCCATAGACCGCGAATGTGATGCCTGTCTTTCTGAATATGTTTTCCGCGTCCTGGGTCTTGCGGATCAGGTGCGCAGCGTCCTGACTGGCATACCATTCGTGGTAGGTCTTGTATGGCGGTCGCGGAAGGTTTTCCGCAGTCAACATTTCATCAAATGCCAAAGGCGCATTCCCCTTTTTTGGCCATAAGAGTACAACGGTGAAGGCAATGCAAGAACTGTGCGCAATTGGCGGAAAAGAATTCCGCGCGTCAAAAAAATACAGCTTCGACGCTCCCCCCACCAGTAAATGCGCTGATTCTGGCGCTCGGCAAGCTCCCTACTTTAGGAGGAGGTGAATAAGTCTCCTGCCTTGAAAAACATCAGCTGCCCAAGTGCTGCTCAATGGCGGCGCGGAATTGACAGATCGGTGCCTCTTCGCCATAACGCCGCCGGACGTGCAAAAGTCACAGCCCGGTCGGTAGTCCAGGTGGCGCTTTGCGTTCGTACAAGGATCGGCCCATGGTGGGTCAGCTCCCTCCTGTGCGTCCTTTTCCCCGTGTGGAAGAGGAGCGTCCTATGTCTCGTTTGAAAATTACCGTCATTGGTGGCGGGCTCGGCGGGCTTTGCCTTGCCCAGATGCTGCGCCGTTCGAATATCGAGGTTGCGATATTCGAACGCGACGCCAGCCCTTCGGATCGTCCGCAGGGCTATCGCCTGCATCTCGACAAGGATGGCGTCGGCGCGCTGCGCGACGCCCTGCCGGAAGACCTGCTTTCGCTTTTCGAGGCGACCGCGATGCGGCCGGCCCCCTTCACGACGATCGTCGATACCTCGCTCAAGGAACTGCGCCGCGTCCCGAGCGGCGGCCATGCCAGCAGTCTAGCGCAGAGCCGGGGCCACTGGCTGGCAGAATGCGCGCCGGTGCATGTCAACGTCAACCGCGCGACGCTGCGTGAAATCCTGCTCACGGGGTTGGACGACGTCATCCGTTTCGGCGCCCGGTTCGTTCGTTACGAACAGGACGAGGAGGGCGTGACTGCCATCTTCGACGACGGTTCTGCGGTGCGGAGCGATGTGCTGATCGGGGCCGACGGCATCCGGTCTGCCGTCCGCGCGCAACGCCTGCCGGAGGCGCGGACGATGGATACGGGCGTGCGGGCCATCTATGCCCGCATTCCGATGGAGACGGCGCGCGAAATCCTGCCGAAGCGCGTGCTTGCGGATGTCTTCACCGCCGCCTCGGATCCACGCAAGGTCTTCCTCGGCCTCGGGCCGGTCGTCTTTCCGTCCGCGCCGGGGCTCGCCTCGGCGCGTCTTGCCTCGCAAGCCTGTCTATCGCCGGAGCGGGACTACATGGTCTGCATCGTCGGCGGCCGCCGCGAGCATTTCGGCATCGAGGATGCCGCGCTGCGTCGCGCGAGCGGCGCGGAGCTGCAGCAGGTTGCCGTGCGCATGCTGCGGGACTGGCCGGAGGCGGCGGCGATCATGCCGGCTCAGGCCGACCCCGCGTCGTTCTTCGCGATCGAGATGCATTCGAGTATTCCCTGCACGCTTGATACCGCATCGCGGGTTACCCTGCTCGGCGATTCGATCCATGCCATGACGCCGACGCTCGGCCGCGGCGCGAACATTGCGATGCGTGACGCGGCGCTGCTTGGTCATTCGCTGATCGCCGCCGATCTCGACGAGGTCGACCTGTCCCTGGCTCTCAACGCCTATGAGCGGGGAATGGCGAAATACGGCTTCGACGCGGTGCGGGAATCGACGGCGCTCGGACAGAGGCTGATGGGGCAGGATCCGCTGCCGGAGTGATCCGGTTGACGGGCGCTGATCCTTGCGATCAGTTTTTCTGCTTTGACGCCTGGGCGGCCAGGGAATAAGCAAATCCGTTCTAAAATGGCTTTGCCGGAAATCTCCCACCATGCTCGATCGTCTGGCTCCGGCCCTCTTCGTCTTCCTCTGGTCCACGGGCTGGATCGTCGCGAAATATGCGGCCGTGCACGCCGATCCCCTGACGTTTCTGGCCGGACGCCACGCGCTCGCCGCGGCGGCATTTTTCGTCGTCTGCCTGGTCACCCGGGCAAAATGGCCGAAGAGCCGTGTCCAGTTCGGTCATGCGATCTTCTCCGGCGTTTTCCTGCACGGGCTTTATCTTGCGGGCGTCTGGTACGCGATCGGGCAGGGCGTGCCGGCCGGCCTTTCCGGCATCATCGCCGGGCTGCAGCCGCTGCTGACCGCCATGGTCGCGCCTATTTTTCTCGGCGAGCGCCTCAAGCCGCTGCAGAAGGTCGGCCTGGCGCTCGGTTTCGCCGGTATCCTGATCGCGATCTCGCCGCAGCTTCTCGACGTCTTGGAGCGCGGGCTGGCAGGCCTTGCGGTTCCGGTCCTGATCAACCTCGTCGCCATGACCTCGGTCACCTACGGCACGCTCTACCAGAAGCGCCACCTGCAGGAGGGCGACCTGTTCTCGATCGCGACGCTGCAATTCGTCGGGGCGCTGATCGTCACGATCCCGCTGGCGCTCAGCCTTGAAAACCTGCGCTTCGACTGGACCCATGAGGCGATCTTCGCCATGGCCTGGTCTGTGCTTGGCCTGTCCATGGGCGCCGTCGGCCTGCTGCTCTACCTCATCCGCCGCGGCCAGGTATCCCGTGCCGCCTCGCTCATCTACCTGATGCCGCCGGTCGTGGCGATCGAGGCGGCCATCCTGTTCGGCGAACCGCTGACCTGGCCGATGATCGTCGGCACGGTGATCGTGGTCGCAGGTGTCTACATGGTGAACCGGAAGGCTTGAGGGCGTTTCTCATTCGGTCAGGAAACGGGTGTCGGTGGGCGCCGGGCGGCCTTAGACAGCGGATGTAAAGCCAACAGGAGCTACATCATGCTGACCAACAAGGTTGCCATCGTCACCGGCGCATCAAGCGGCATCGGCCGGGCCGCCGCTCTTCTCTTCGCCCAGGAGGGCGCTGCCGTCGTTGCCAATGCACGCGGCGAGGCGGCACTGCAGAAACTTGTTTCCGAGATCGAAGAGGCTGGCGGCCGTGCGGTTGCCGTGGCAGGCGATGTCGCGGACGAAGAGACCCACCGGACATTGCTCGAAGCCGCGCTCGGCCGGTTTGGCGGTCTCGACATCGCCTTGAACAACGCCGGTACCGTCGGGCCCTATAAGCCGCTCGGGGAGGTGACGGCTGAGGAGTGGCAGCATACCATGACCATGAACCTCACGAGCGCCTTTCTTGGCGCCCGCTCGCAGATCCCGGCCATGCTCGAACGCGGCGGGGGATCGATCATCTTCACCTCCACCTTCGTCGGCACCAGCGTCGGCATCCCCGGCATGGGCGCCTATGGCGCATCCAAGGCCGGGATCATGGGTCTGGTGAAAGGGATTACCGCCGATTATGGCGCGCGCGGCATACGCGCCAATGCGCTGTTACCCGGCGGCACGGACACTCCCATGGCCGGCGACGCGGCACAAAAGGAATGGGCGGCGGGTCTGCATGCCCTCAAGCGCATCTCCCAGCCCGAGGAAATCGCCCAGGTAGCACTGTTCTTGGCGAGCCCGATGGCGAGCTTCGTGGCAGGTTCTGCGCTCTACGCGGACGGAGGGAACGCGGCGGTCAAATGACAAAAAAAGAGGCCGCGTGAGCGGCCTCTTTGCTTTGTTTCCTTACGCAGGGCGGCGTGTGCGGCCCTGCTGGCCGCCGGAGCGGTTGTCGTTGCCGAACTTTACCGGACCCGCGTTGGCGCCATTGGCCGGCCGGGCGGCTTCGACGCGCGGGCCGCGGTTGCTGCGCTGGGCAGCGGGTTCATGGGCGCCGTGTGCGGCATGGGGGTTCTGAGCCCCATTGCCGCCCTTGCGGTGTTCCTTGCGGGGCTCGGTGCGCGCCGGACGGCCTTCGCCATTCTGCGGACCGAACTGCTTCTTGACGGGGCGGAAATCCGACGTGGTCGCCAGGTCGTTGTCGGCTTCCACGCGCGGGGCTCCCTCGCCGCGACGCTGGCCGCGGAAATCGTCGTTACGGCGATTGTCGCGCTGCGGACGATCACCCTGGGGGCGGTCACCATGGGGACGGTCACCATGGGGACGGGCCGGGCGTGCAGGACGATCGCCACCCTCGGCGCCGTCCGCTGCGAAGAACGGCTTGCGGGCCGGACGTTCGCGACGCTCAGGACGGCCTTCGCCGCCGCGACCGCGACCCTGGCCATTGCCGGCGCCACCGCGATTTGCACCGCCGCGATTGTTGCCGCCGCCACGCGACGGACGGCCCATGCCTTCAGGACGCTGCCCGGATGCGGTGGTGATCTCGATGCCCATCAGCTTTTCGATGTCGCGCAGCAGGCCGGTTTCATCCGTCGCGCAGAAGGCGATGGCGATACCGTCGCGGCCGGCACGGGCCGTGCGGCCGATACGGTGCACGTAGGCGTCCGGCACTTCCGGCAGGTCGTAGTTGAAGACGTGCGTCACGCCGGGGATGTCGATGCCGCGGGCTGCGACGTCGGTTGCCACGAGAACGCGGATCTCGTTGTCACGGAACGACTTCAGAGCGCGCTCGCGCTGGCCCTGGCTCTTGTTGCCGTGGATGGATGCGACCTTGAAGCCGATATGCTCGAGATGCTTGGAAAGCTTCTCGGCGCCGTGCTTGGTGCGCAGGAAAACCATGGCGCGGCCATCCGGGTTCTCTTCCAGCGACTTCTTGAGAAGATCGGTCTTGTCGTTCTTGCCGGCGACGAAATGGACGAACTGTTCGACCTTGTCGGCAGCCTTGCCCGGAGGCGTAACGGAGACCTGGACCGGATCCTTCAGGAAGTCGGAGGCAAGATCGGCGATCGCCTTCGGCATGGTGGCGGAGAAGAGCAGGGTCTGGCGCTTGGCCGGGACCATCTTGGAAATCTTGCGCAGGTCGTGGATGAAGCCGAGGTCGAGCATCTGGTCGGCTTCGTCGAGCACCAGGTAACGCACGGTGGTCAGGCCGATGGCGCGGCGCGAGATAAGGTCGAGCAGGCGGCCGGGCGTGGCGACAAGAATGTCGGTGCCCTTCTCGAGCTGCATCTGCTGCTTGTTGATCGACGCACCGCCGACCACCGCATTGATCTTCAGCGGCGTGTTGCGGACATAGCCCTTCAGGCTGGCGGCGATCTGGTTGACCAGTTCGCGGGTCGGCGCAAGGATAAGCGTACGGGTGGTGCGGTTGTCGGGACGCTTCTGCTCCTTGAGGAGCATTTCGATCAGCGGGAGACCGAAGGCGGCGGTCTTGCCGGTGCCGGTCTGGGCAAGGCCGATCATGTCGCGGCCTTCGAGAAGCTGCGGGATCGCCTGGGCCTGAATAGGGGTCGGCGTCTCGTAACCAAGCGCAAACAGGGTGGCTACGAGCTGCTTGGTCAGACCAAGCTCATGGAAATTCGTCAAGTCGAATACCTTTTCGGGGCGCCAAAAGCGTATCGCCGGACTGACACCATGCCGTCCGATCTGCCTTTGGCGTCAAGAACCCCGCGTGAAGTGGGAACTTGCAAGTTGGAAATTGCTCTCCAGCGCTTAAACCCTCCGGGATCGAGGGCGATCTATCTGTGCGCCTTGTTCCTTCTTCGCGGTGTCTTATGACGCGGGGCCAACTCACGCGGCGGCCGGAAGGTGAAAGCTGAAGCGCATTTGGTGGTTTTTCGGGCAAAAGTCAAGCAGATGTTTCGCAATCGCGAAATGGAACGGCCTGCCGGCTGCGCCCGTAGAACGTCTGCGCCAAAGCAAAGAGCCTGTTTCCGCCGGCGACGGAAACAGGCTCTTTGGGCTATGCGATTGCTCGGCCGATCAGCGCGAGCAGACTTCGACGCGATAGGGTTCGCCGTAGCGGTTGCGGCGCCATTCGAGCTCGCAGACCGGCGGGTAGTCACGGTAATAGGCGCGGCGGTAATAAACCGGCGGCGGGGGCGGGGGAGCGTAATCGTATTCCGGCTCCACATATTCGGGCTCAGCATAGGCTGGCCGCTGCGACCCGGCGATGATCGCGCCGCCGATGATGCCGCCGGCAAGTCCTGCGGCCACGCCCGGCCAGACGTTGCGATGGTGGCGGTCGCGGGCTTCAGCCGCCGGAGCCGTCACCGTCAGGGCGCCCGCGACCGATAGTGCGACGAGGCCAAGTGATATCGTCTTTTTCAATGCCGACATGTTTTTTCCTTTCCCTTTTTGTCCTCAAGGGGTGAAGAAATCGTCGCGCCCAAAGGCGGCAGATTGATGAAGATGATTTCCCATTAGTCTGAACGGACGTTCAGCTTGGCGCCGCCTTCGGTTGATTTTTATCAAGCCTGAGCAATCGCTAATGGAAACCGTGGCGAGATCGTGGCGAAATCATGGAGAAGTCTTGGCGAGGCAATTGCTGTCTAAGCCTCGGTTTTTGCTCCGCGATCACGCCCGATCGGCTGCGGTGCGCGGATGTTGAGAATATCGGAACTCGACCTGAGGCTGTATCTCCGTCCCCCAAGCAGGTGCTTCTGATTGACAAATGCCAGAAATGATAAGTCGTACTGTTTCTACAACACGATATTAACACTCGCTATGGTGTTATCAATCGATTGGGTGACAAACGAATCGAGCCGGATATCGGCCGGCACGAGGAGCGGGGACGTTGGACACGGAAAGCGAACTCTTGAAAACGGCGTGCGAGCGGATCAACGATCTCGCCGAGCCCGCCTTCATCAAGGACAGCGCCCTCATCTACGTGGCGGTGAACGCCGCCTATGCACGCCTGTTCGGCATGCATCCGACCGACTTTGCCGGCAATACCAGCCGCGGCCTTGCAGGCGCGTTGGACGATGCCGACCGCAATGAAAAGGAATGCCGGGCGATCGTTTTCGGTACCGATGAAACGGCGCTCTGCTTCGACCGCTCCGGCGTCGTCCGCCACGAGATCCATATCGAGCGTTTCCTGACGGAAGACGACCATACCTATCTTTTCGGCACGTTTGCAGCGGTTCCGGGCATAGGCGCCGTTTCCGAACCGAAGGACGCCGCGCCGATTGCCGGTGTCCCGCGCGTCGTTCCCCCACCCGCCGGTGCCCAGTCCAATAGTGCAAAACCGGTCGCGCCGTTCTCGCCTTTCAACAACGCGCTTCTCGACGATGCCCTCGACATGCTGGAAATGGGCATCGGCATCTACGACAAGCACAACGTTCTGCTCTACTGCAATTCCCAGCTCATCAACCACTTTGCGTCGATCTCGATCGATGTCCAGCCGGGCATCACGCTCAACGATATCCTCGGATTTGCCTATGATCGCCGCCAGCGCGTGTCGCCGGCCAGTTTCGGTCCCGAGGCGCCCAAGAAGGATGCGTGGATCGCCGAGCGGATGAAGCCCTTCGAGCTTCCCTATTCCGAAAGCATCGACCAGCTTTCCGACGGGCGCTGGCTGCGCAGCATCAACAAACGCCTCGAAAACGGCCTGCTGATCGCCATCCGCCACGATGTGACGGAATTCAAGGAGCAGGAAATGCTCCTGCGCGCCCATGTCTCGGAGACGGACCTGTTTCGCGCTGTGCTTGAAGACTTGCCGGTGCCCGTGTTCGTGCGCAACAGCGACCGCCAGCTCACCTATGCCAATGCCGCCTACGAGGCGATGCTCGGCAAGCCCAGAACCCATTTTCTCGGCAAGACCGAAACGGAAATGTTCCCGGACGCGGCCGATCGTTTTCGTATCGAGAACGACCGGGTGATGAAAGGCGAGGACATCGAGAAGTCGGAGGACATCACCTTCCCCGACGGGTCGGTCGTCCCGGTCATCACGCATCTGCGGCGGGTGACCACCGGTGACGGCGCACAAAACCTTGTCGGCTCCCGCATGGACGTCTCCCGCATCAAGGAGGCGCAGAACAAGGCGGAGAAGATCGGCAAGGATCTGCAGACGATCCTGCACACCATGCCGGTCGGCGTGGCGATCCTCGACGAGCAGTTCCTGTTCGAATACGCCAACCCGGCCTTCTATGCCTTCTGGGATGCCGGGGAGCGGTTCGACCTGCCCGGCCGTTCCTACCGGGACTTCCTCAAGGTCAATTTCGACAACGGCGTCTATAGCGGCTCGACGCGCAGCTTCGAGGAAATCTACCAGGATCGCATCGCCGCGCTGACCGACGGCCAGGAACGGCCGCCGATCGAGGTGAAAAGCCGCAACGGTCTGGTAATCGTCATCTCCGGCACCCGGCTTTCCGGCGGAAAGCTCCTGTTGAGCTACATGGACATCACGGCCGTGCGCAAGCGCGAGCAGGAGATCCAGGAGGCCCGCGCGGCATTGGAAACCCACGGCGCGCTGATGCGCGACGCGACGAGCGCCATGTCTCAAGGGTTGCTCATCCTGCATGACGGCGAGATCATCTTCTCCAACGACGCGCTGCCGGCCATGCTCGACATGCCGGTCGAGATGGTGGGCGCCGGAGGCCTGTGGCGCGATCTCTTCCGCTATTGCATCGAACGCGGCGATCTCGGCACGCCCGAGGAAGCGGCGGCGGTGCTCAAGGTCTGGGAAGACAATGTCGAAGCCGGCAAGCCGGTGTTTGCCGCCTTCCGCATTGAGGGCCGCAAGTGGATCCATGTCGAGGCCAAGCTTACCGGCAGCGACCACTGGCTGGCGGTGTTCACAGACGTCACCGAAATGAAACAACGCGAGGAGGACCTGACCCGCCTCCTGCAGCGCGCCGAGGCCGCCGACCGGGCCAAGTCGGAATTCCTCGCCAATATGAGCCACGAGATCCGCACGCCGATGAACGGCGTGCTCGGCATGGCCGAATTGCTCGCCAAGTCCAATCTGGACACCCGCCAGAAGACCTTCATCGACATCATCGTCAAGTCGGGCAATGCGCTTTTGACGATCATCAACGACATCCTCGACTTCTCCAAGATCGATGCCGGCCAGATGAAGCTGCGCAAGGCGCCGTTCGATCCGGTCGAGGCGATCGAGGACGTGGCGACGCTTTTGTCGTCGTCGGCAGCCGAGAAGGATATCGAGCTCATCGTGCGCGGCGACGCCTCGATCCGCGAGACGGTCATGGGGGACGCCGGACGTTTCCGCCAGATCGTCACCAATCTCGTTGGCAATGCGGTGAAATTCACCGAGAAGGGGCACGTGTTCATCGATCTGAGATCGGAGGCGAAAGGCCCCGGCGAGATGATACTGTCGATTCGCATCGAGGATACCGGGCTCGGCATTCCGGATGAGAAGCTGAAATCCGTCTTCGACAAGTTCTCGCAGGTCGATACGTCCTCGACGCGCCGCCACGAAGGCACCGGCCTCGGGCTGGCGATCACCGCCGGCCTCACCGAGCTGTTCGGCGGTTATATCGACGTGACGAGCGAAGTCGGACGCGGCTCCGTCTTCACCGTCCACCTGCCGTTCCAGGTGGTCAGCGAACGCAATGTGCTGACGGCCCTGCCGATCAACACCAGCGGCGCCCGCATCCTCGTGGTCGACGACAATCCCGTCAACCGCCGCATCCTCACCGAACAGCTCACCATGTGGGGCTTCGACACGGTCGCGGCCGACAGCGGCGCCGAGGGTCTGGCGATCCTCAGCGAGGCCGCTCGCATCGGCGTTTTCGTCGACGCGATCGTGCTCGACTACCACATGCCGGAGATGAACGGGCTCGATTTCGCCAAACACCTCAGGCGCGACGCGCGCTTCGACGGTACCGGCGTGGTCTTCCTGACCTCGATGGACATGGCCGGCGACGACAGCATGTTTGCCTCCCTCAACATCCAGGCGCATCTGATGAAGCCGGCGCGGGCCAACCTCCTGCGCAGCACGATCATCGACGTCGTCCGCTCGATCCGTACCAAGCGCCGCGCGGTCGAAGCGGAGCAGGCGGCAACCCGGCCCCAGCCGCGGCCGGTCGTGCAGGCCGTGGCGCCGGTCGCATTGGCCGCACAGCCGCGTTCGACGCCGGTGATAACCGAGGAGCCGGCAGCCCCGGTCTCGACACCGCCCATGCAGGCGGCGCCGACGCTCGACGTGCTGGTGGCCGAGGACAACGAGGTCAACCAGATCGTCTTCACCCAGATCCTGCAGACCACCGGTTGGCTCTTCCAGATCGTTAAGAACGGCGCGGAAGCGGTCGAGGCATGGAAGCAGCACGATCCGGCCGTGATCATCATGGACGTCTCGATGCCGGTCATGAACGGCCATCAGGCGACCCAGAAGATCCGCGAGCTGGAACAGGAGACGGGCACCCATACGCCGATCATCGGCGTCACGGCGCATGCGCTCGAAAGCGACCGCGAACTCTGCTTCCAGGTCGGCATGGACGACTACCTTTCCAAGCCCATCAGCCCGGAGGCGCTGGAAGCCAAGGTGCGCAACTGGCTCGGCGGCGCGATCGTAAGTTCGGTTTCGAACTGAGCCGGAGTTTTCCGGCTCGCAGCGTTTCATCTGCGGCAATGCGGGATTTAACCCTGGCGAAGCGCGCGCTGGACAACTTGGCGCTGGGCTGCCCTAAAAAGCCCCTATCGGGCCGCCCTCGCCATGCCGGGAGCCGAGGAGCCGAGCATTGCATCGGCGGTGACCTTCATCTGCACCCTGCCGGTCGTCGGCTGAAAAGCGATCCAGCGCGCCAGATCGTCGCCGAGGCTGGAATCGACAAGCTTGATGCCCTCTTCCAGAAGGAATCGCCTGGCAAACGCGGAATTGAGCGATCCGGGATCGTAGCCGCCCGATTTCCGCGTGCGGCCGCCAAAAAGCTTGGCCCGAAGGTTTTGGCGTTCGGCGCCGCGACTATAAAGTTCGTCGACCAGCGTGCACATCGCCAGATCGCCATAACGTTCCGGACGCTCGGTGATCTCCAGCCCGCCGCTCGTCGGCAGGATGAAATGGTTCATTCCCCCGATCTTGGTGATGGGATCATAGATGCAGGCCGAGACGCAGGAGCCGAGAACGGTCATCAGGACCGTATCGGGATCGGCAGACACCGCGTATTGGCCGCCAAGCACATGGATAGGGTGGGAGTTCATGAAGTTCATCTAATGCGCCATTCCCGTGTATTATGAGATTATTTTCGCGCAAAAGTATGAAGGTGCCACGCGCACGGGAAGGACCAACAATGAGTGGCGAGAACTTCGGATCAGCACGGGTTTTATAACTCGGGGCAGGGTTTTGACCGTTCTGCGCGTGATTTGAACCGGGGTGAGCCGCTTCACGCGCCGGCGGAGCCTTCCGGCAGGCCGTCCCGGATGCACCCGGCCGGCTGGCATCAGCGCGATCGGTTTTTCCGTTCAGGAACCATTAAGCACGGCATGTGCATTCTCCGGGAATACCCGAGCCTTTTCCTGCCCTTTCAGGCGCGGCCCGGTGAAACGGAGACGTTTGTGATGAAGAAGATGATTGTCTCGGCGCTGATCCTGGCTGCTACCTGCACCAGTGTCGTGTTGCCGGCCGGTGAAGCAGCGGCCCAGCAGTGGGACCGGCACTATGACCGATACGATCGCCGTGGTCCTCCTCCGCCGCGCAGACATCGTAACAACGACGGCGCCATAATCGCCGGCGGCCTGGCCGCGGGCGTCATCGGCGGCCTGATCGGCGGTGCCCTCGCCAATGACGGCGGGCCGCGCTACATCGATCCGCCACCACCGCCCCGGCCGCGCTGCTGGTATGAGGACCGCCGCGTGCGCAACGCCTATGACGGCGGATGGCACATGGAAAGCCTGCGCGTCTGCCAGTAGGTGGTCGCGTGATGTGATGGATGGCAGCCGGTCGTCAGGCCGGCTGTTTTGCGTTGTCGTGGCCAGTGCGGATCCAAATGGTTCAACGGCCGCCATGCGGACAGGCGGCGCTCAGCCGAGTTCCTGGGCGAGCCCGATGAGAAGCTCTTCAGGCCCGCGGATGTAGCAGAGCCGATACACGTCTTTATAGTCTACAACTTCGCCTACGAGTTGCGCGCCGTGCGGGCGGAGCCTTTCAAGCGTCTCGTTGATATCATCCACGGTGAACATGACGCGGAGGTAACCGAGCGCGTTGACCGGGGCGTTGCGGTGATCTGCGACCACGGCCGGATTGATGAAGCGGGAGAGCTCGAGCCGGCTGTGGCCGTCCGGCGTGCGCATCATGGCAATCTCGACATGCTGATCGCCCAGTCCGGTGACCCGTCCGGCCCATTCTCCTTCGATCATCGCCCGCCCCTCGAGGTCGAGGCCGAGTTCGCCAAAGAAATCGATCGCCCCTCCGAGGTCTTCGACGACGATTCCAACATTGTCCATCCGCTTGAGCGCCATGTTTCCAATCTCCCAGGTGTCGTTTCCATCGACGAGGTGTCGTCTCGTCAAACAAAGGACGCTCGAGGTCCGTCAACGCCGACATTCATCCAGGCCAAATTCGCTGCAGCCGCATCAGAAGCCTGAATCATGGACCGCTTCAAACCGACGCCACGTTTTCAAACGGTCTCTGAGGCCTTCGTCCCGCACAACATCTCGCGTTTGCCGGCAAATCCCGGCCGCCGTTCGACGATGAATCCGGCCGATTGCAGATTGCGGCGCACGAAGCCGGCGGCGGCATAGGTGCCGAACGTGCCGCCGGATAAGGTCTTGTCATAGATCGCCTGCATGATTTCCAGCGACCACATGTCCGGATTGCGGGACGGCGCAAAACCGTCGAGGAACCAGGCGTCGAAATTGGCGCTGGCCGCCAAAACACCTTCAAGCGCCGGGCCGCAGACGACCGTCAGCCGGGTCTGGGCATCCGCCTCGATGACGACATGGCCGCCGGGCTCGTCCGGCCAGGCCTCGACCAGCGCCCGCCGTTCCTGATCGATCTCCGGCCAGCGGGCGAGCGCCCGGTCGATTTCGTCCCGCTGCATCGGGTAGAGTTCGAACGAGGTGAAATGCAGCTTGGCGCCTTCGGGGCGATGAAGCTTCCACTGCCGCCAGGTCTCGCAGAAGTTCAGGCCGGTGCCGAAACCGAGCTCGCCGATGCGGAAGGTTTCCTGGCCGGCCCAGCGCTCCGGCAGGCCGTTGCCGGCCAGAAACGTGTGGCCGCATTCCAGCCGCCCGTCGGTTCGGCAATAAAAGTGATCGCCAAATTTCTGGGAATAGGGCATATCGCCCTCATGCCAATCCAGTGTCTGGGCATCCAGAGGCTGGCTGTCGGTCGCGCGAATTTCGGGATGACGATCACTCATGGGACATGCGGATAATCCTGCCGGCTTCGGTGGTCAATCTCATGTCCTCCCATCGTCCGCCGACCTCGTCATCCTCGGTGGTGGCATCATGGGCCTCTGGGCGGCGGTCAGGGCCGAGCGGCTCGGTATCCGCACCCTGCTCGTCGATGCCGGCCCGCTGGGGCAGGGGGCGAGCGGCGGGCTTCTCGGTGCCCTGATGCCGCATATGCCCGACAAGTGGAACGACAAGAAACAATTCCAGTTCGATGCGCTGCTGTCGCTGGAAGACGAGATTGCTGGAATCGAAGCCGAGACCGGCATGGCCTGCGGCTATCGCCGGTCGGGACGGCTGATCCCTCTGCCTAAGCCGCATTTGCGGAAGATCGCGCTCGGTCACTCGGCCGATGCGGAAGCCTGTTGGCGGCGCGGCGAACGCCGTTTCCATTGGCATGTGCTCGACCGTCCGCTGCAAAATGGCTGGCCGGATGCGTCCTTCGCTGCGGCCGGCCTGGTGCACGACACGTTTGCGGCCCGCGTGTCGCCGCGCGGCCTGGTTTCGTCGCTCATCGCCTTCCTTCGCTCGGCCGGCAATGTGCAGGTCGTGGAGGGCCTCGAGGCCCAGACGATCGATCCGGCATCGAATAGGATTATATTCCGCGACGGCGAAAACGTCACCTTCGGACACTGCATCGTCTCGGCCGGCCACCGGTCCTTTCCACTGCTTCAAGGCGTCTCGCCGCCGCTGAAGCACCCGCTCGGCCAGCCAGTCAAGGGGCAGGCGGCGCTGCTCAAGGCGGATGTCGATCCGTCCTTGCCGGTGATCTTCCTGAACGGCCTCTATGTCGTCGCCCATGAGGGCGGCTATGTGGCGATCGGCAGCACCAGCGAGGATGTGTTCGGCGATCCGTCCTCGACCGATTCGCAACTCGACGATCTCATTTTTCGCGCCCGGGCGCTGGTGCCGGCCTTGGCGCAGGCCCCCGTCGTCGAGCGCTGGGCGGGATTGCGGCCGAAAGCGATCGACCGCGATCCGATGGTCGGCGCGCATCCCGATCACGCCCGAGTGATTGCGCTCACAGGTGGTTTCAAGGTGAGTTTCGGCATCGCCCACAAATTGGCGGAGGCGGCGCTCAGCGCCGTGAATGGCCGGGAAATGCGGCTTCCGGCGTCTTTCACGCTCGCCAGTCATCTTGCCGTTGCCTCGCGTTAAACGCGAACTTTCAGCTCCCCGCGTCGTTATTCTGTCACGCAAATCACTTAACCCCCACGGCAGGGATTGTTGAGCAATGCGTAAAATACGGGGTTGCTGGAAAGGACGTTCAGAAGGTGACGCATGCGCTATGCCATACATTTCACGCCTCCGGCGCATGATCCGCTGACGCTTGCCGCGGCCCAGTGGCTCGGCCGCAACGCCTTTTCGGGTGATGCGACGGAGCCGCCGGCCATCCGCGGCATCGGCATCCACGACATCGCCTTCAATACCGCGCTGCCGCGTCGCTACGGTTTCCATGCGACGCTGAAGGCGCCGTTCCGGCTGGCGCCCGACGTCACCGAACCGATGCTGCTGCGCCACCTGATGCGCTTTGCCGGCACCCACAGCCCGTTCGAACTGCCGAAGCTCGAAGTCGTGCGGCTCGGCAATTTCTTTGGTCTGGCGCCGGTCGTCCCCTGCGACACCGTCCGGTTCCTCGCCGCCTCCGTCGTCCAGGAATTCGACAATTTCCGCACCCCGCTGACCGAAGCCGAGCTGGAGCGCAGCGATTCGGGCGATCTTTCGGCGCCGCAATTCGCCAACCTGCACCGCTGGGGCCATCCTTACGTGATGGACGAGTTCCGTTTCCACATGACGCTGACCGGCCCGCTGTTGCCGATCGAGATGCCGCGTTTCGATCTGGCGCTGCGCGACTATTTCGAGCCCTATCTCAAAAAGCCGGTCGAGATCGCCAATCTGGCGCTGTTCATCGAGGAAGAGCCGGGCGCGCCCTTCCAGGTGCATTCGCTGCATCCGATGGGCCGCGTGGCGGCGCGCAAGATCGCCTGAAGGGCCCAAACGATCACTTTTGTTCAAGAGGCCGTCGCGGAAATCTGCTATATCCGCGCGATGCAGAACGTCTCCCAGGAACAGGCCGCTGACCATATGCCGCTCGCACAGGCGGAAACAACCCGCTTCTGGCGCGACACCCGTTTCGGCGGCATGGAATGCCTTACCGCCACGTTCCTCACCCATGAATTCGCGCCGCATGCGCATGACACGTTCAGCATCGGCGCCATCGAACGCGGCGCCCAGGTGGCGACCATTCGCGGCCTGCGCGAAAGCTCGGGGCCGGGCGATCTCTATCTCATCAATCCCGGCGAGATCCACGACGGTGCGCCGGTCGCCGGTGGTTATCGCTACCGGATGATCTATCCGGATGTCGCGCTTTTGCGCGAGATCCTCGAAGCCGTCACCGGCAAATCTTTTGAGGGCACGCCCGCCTTCGGCATCCAGCTCCTCCACGATCAGGCGCTCGCCGACGCTTTCCACGAGGCGCACCGGACGCTGGAGGAGGGTTCCGGCGCGCTCGAAGCCAGCCAGGCGATGTTCCTGGTGCTGGATGCGATGTTCCGCCGCCACGGCAGCTCGATCATCGTGCCGGCCGATACCACGGAGCGCACCGCCGTGCGCCAGGCCCGCGACTACCTGGTCGAGAATTTCGCCTCCGATGTGGGGCTGGAGGAACTTGCCACGGTCGCCGGGCTCAGCCGCGCCCATCTCATCCGCGCCTTCCGCAAGGAATTCCACATCACCCCGCATTCCTTCCTCACCGACATCCGAATCCGCGCAGCGCGCAAACGCTTAAGGGAAGGCGGCCAGCCGGCCGAGATTGCCCTCGAATGCGGTTTTGCCGACCAGGCGCATTTCACCCGACACTTCAAGGCCCGCACCGGGCTGACGCCGGGACAGTATCGGGCCCGCTGATCACTTTCGTTCAAGACGGCTGATGTTGTCCGTTCTAAGCCTCCCCCTCATCCGCCTGCCGGCACCTTCTCCCCGAGGGGAGAAGATATATGCCGCAGCGTCTCGAATCCTCTCCCCTTGGGGAGAGGATGGCCGAGCGAAGCGGAGGCCGGGTGAGGGGGCGACGTACGCCGACATCAGATCAAGGTTATTGGATGAGCAACACTACAAAACTGCAGGACTTCCTCGGCGGCATGCGGGCGATCTCGCCGCTGATCGCCGCCGTCATCCCGATCGGCCTCGTTTTTGGCGCGGTTGCGGCCACCAAGGGACTGTCGCCGGTGGAAACGGGCCTGATGAGCGCGCTGGTCTTTGCCGGAGGTTCGCAATTCGTGGCGATGGATATCTGGAGCCATCCGGCTTCCTGGACCGGCGTCGGTTTCGCAGCCCTGCTGGTCAACATCCGCCACGTGCTGATGAGCGCCTCGCTCGGCACGAAGATGAGCGGTTTCACGCCGCCGACGCGTTACCTGTCGATGCTGTTCCTCGCCGACGAGATCTGGGCGATGGCGGAGTTCCGGGCCAAGGTGGCGCGGCTCACCCCCGCCTGGTTCGCCGGCCTGGTCGCGCCCTTCTACCTCGCCTGGGTGTTTTCGGGACTTGCCGGAGCGGCCCTTGGCGCCTTTCTCGGCGACCCGGTGGTGCTCGGGCTCGACTTCACCTTCCCGGCCGTCTTCATCGTGCTGGTCATGGGTTTCTGGAAGGGGCCGGAAACCGGGGCCGTGCTGCTGGCGAGTGGTGCCGCCGCCGTCGCCACCCAGCATTTCGTGCCAGGTGTCTGGTATATCGCCGCCGGCGCCGGCGCCGGCCTTGCCGCCGCGATGCTGACCGGCAAATCTCAAGATGCCGAGGTGACGCCGTGACCGTCGATCTCGCCACGCTCGTCGCGATCCTCGCGATGGCGGCCGCCACCGTGCTCACCCGCCTGAGCGGCCTCGTCCTCATCCGCCATGTCTCGCTCGAAGGCAGCCGCCGCAAGGCGATCGAATCGATCCCGCCCGCCGTGCTGATGGCCGTCGTCGCGCCGACCGCCTTTGCCACCGGGATTGCCGAAACCTTGGCCTGTGCCGTGACTGCTTTTGCGGCACTTCGCCTACCGATGCTTGTTTCCGTGGCACTTGGCGTCGCCTGCGTCGCCATCCTTCGGGCGCTTGGGCTCTGAGACGACGTTTCCATCTCGACATGGCCGGAACGGGTGCGCTACCGTCCGCGCAGAATTCGTCGAAGGTGACCCATGCAGGCAAAAGACTATCCGCGCGAACTCGTCGGCTACGGCCGCTCCACTCCCGATCCGAAATGGCCGGGCGGCGCGCATGTCGCCGTCCAGTTCGTGATCAATTACGAGGAGGGCGGCGAGAGCTCGATCATGGACGGTGATCCGGCCTCGGAAAACCTGTTGTCGGAAATCGTCGGTGCCGCGCCCTGGCCTGGCCAGCGCAACCTCAACATGGAGTCGATCTACGAATACGGTTCGCGCGCCGGCTTCTGGCGGCTGTTTCGGATGTTCACCGATCTCAAGGTGCAGACCACCGTCTATGGCGTGACGCTTGCCATGGCCCGCAACCCGGAAGCCGTCGCGGCCATGAAGGAAGCCGGCTGGGAAATCGCCAGCCACGGTTATCGCTGGCTGGAGTACAAGGATTTCCCGGAGGCGAAGGAGCGCGAACACATTCTCGAAGCCGTTCGCCTGCACACCGAACTCGTCGGCGAGCGGCCTTATGGCATGTACCAGGGAAAACCTTCCGACAACACGCTGAAACTGGTCATGGAGGAGGGCGGTTTCCTCTATTCCTCCGACAGTTACGCGGACGATCTGCCCTATTGGGTCAAGGGCCTCGATCAGAAACCCTTCCTGATCATCCCCTATACGCTGGAGACCAACGACATGCGGTTTGCGACGCCGCAGGGTTTTAATGCCGGCGACCAGTTCTTCACCTATCTGAAGGATGCCTTCGACGTGCTTTACCAGGAAGGCAAGGAAGGCGCCCCAAAGATGATGTCGGTCGGGCTCCACTGCCGCCTCGTCGGCCGCCCCGGCCGTGCCGCCGCCCTCAAGCGCTTCATCGAATACGTGCTCAGCCACGACAAGGTCTGGATCCCGCAGCGCATCGAGATCGCCAGACACTGGCACGAGCACCATAAGCCGGCGGGCTCGTTATGACCGCCCGCGGGGATTTCATCGCGATGTTCGGCGGCGTGTTCGAGCACTCGCCCTTCATCGCCGAGCGGGCCTATGATTCCGGGCTGATGCTGGTGCCGCTGACGTCCAAGAGCGTGCATGATGCGCTCACCTCGATCTTCCGTCGGGCAAGCCGCGAGGAACGCCTCGGCGTGCTGCGCGCCCATCCGGATCTTGCCGGAAAGCTCGCCATTGCCGGCGGACTCACCGAGGACAGCAAAAAGGAACAGGCCGGCGCCGGGCTCGATCGGCTGAGCGCCGCCGAGCATGCCCGCTTCACCGAACTCAACACCGCCTATACGGAAAAATTCGGTTTCCCGTTCATCATCGCGGTCAAGGGCCTGACCAAGGACGACATTCTCGCGGCCTTCGAGAAGCGGATCGACAATTCTGCAGACGAGGAGTTCGACACCGCCACCGCCCAGGTGGAAAAGATCGCCCTCCTGCGCCTGCAATCGCTGCTGCCGGGACATTGAGGTCTTGGACGCTGCTTTCCTCAATCCTCTCCGTCGCTTATATTGGCGATATCAGGAGTGACGCCGTCATGAGACCGTCGGAAGTGCTGGAAAAGAACCGGGAAGCGATCCGCGAAGCGACAAAACGCTTCAACGCGACGAACCCGCGCGTCTTCGGCTCCGTGGCCCGCGGCGAGGACGGACCGGACAGCGATATCGACATCCTTGTCGATGCGCTTCCCGGCACCACCCTGTTCGATCTAGGCGGGCTGCAGGACACGCTCGAAACGCTGCTGAAGATCAAGGTCGATCTCGTCACGTCCGGGGGTATCCGCCATTCGATGCGCGACCGGATCCTGTCGGAAGCTTCTCCCATATGAGTGCGGATCGGCTGAGGGAATATCTCGACCATATGCACTCCGCAGCACTTCAGGCCTGCGAGTTCGTCGCTGGGATGGAGCAGGAAACGTTTCTCGGCGACATTCGCACGCAGATGGCGGTCGGCATGGCGTTGATCCTGATCGGCGAGAGTGCCGCCAGGATCATGACCCATCATCCAGACTTTCCCGTCGATCACCCGGAAATTCCCTGGTCGAAAATGAAGGGCATGCGCAATTTCGTCGTCCATGACTATTACGAGCTGGAGCTTCCCATCGTTCTGGATACGGTGAAACCCCCCCTGCCGCTGCTGGTTTCTCAGCTCGACTCCCTGCGCAACTGGCGTGCCCAGGGCGAATGATTGAAGGCGTATAAATTTGACCGAATATCTTGAAATCCTGCCCCTCACCAAACAAGCCTTCGCTCCCTTCGGCGATGTCATCGAGGCCGATCCGGCGACCATGCGGCTGATCAACGGCGGAACGACCGAGCGCTATCATGCGCTCGCTGAGCCCGTGGTGATCGGCGAGCCCGAGCGGCTGATCTTCAGCATCTTCCGCAGCAAGCCGCGGCAGTTCCCTTACGCGATCACCATGATGGAGCGGCATCCCTTCGCCAGCCAGAGCTTTTCGCCGATCTCGGGCCAGCCGTTCCTGATCGCGGTTTCCCATGACGAAGAGGGCCAACCGGGCAAGCCGCAGGTTTTCCTCGTGCAGCCGCACCAGGGCGTCAATTATTTCCCCAAGGCCTGGCACCATCCGCTGATGGCGATCGGTGTCGTCAGCGATTTCCTGGTGGTGGACAGAGACAATACCTCTGCGAACTACGAGGAGGCCTTCTTCGAAACCCCGTATCTCGTCGCGGAGCCGAGCCTATGACCGGCCTCACCACCCATGTTCTCGACACTGCGAGCGGCAAACCGGCCGAGGGGCTGTCGATCGATCTCTACCGGCTGAACGGCGAGACACGCGAAAAACTCAAGACTGTCGTCACCAACAGCGACGGCCGCGTCGATGGCGGGCCGATCCTGATCGGTGAGACCTTTCTTGCCGGCGAATACGAACTGGTCTTTCACGCCGGCGCCTATCTTCGCGCCCGCGGCGTCGCGCTCGACGAACCGGCCTTTCTCGACGTGATCCCGATCCGCTTCGGCATTTCCGACACGACGGCGCATTACCACGTGCCGCTGCTGCTCTCGCCCTACGGTTATTCCACCTATCGGGGGAGCTGATGCGCTTTGCCGCGATCGCCGACATCCATGGCAACTGCGCGGCGCTCGAAGCCGTGCTCGCCGATATCCATGCGCAGGGCATCACCGACATCGTCAATCTCGGCGATTGCCTCAGCGGCCCGCTTGAAGCCGGGCGAACCGCCGACCTGCTGCTCCTTCTCGATACGATGGCGACGCTGACGGTGCGCGGCAATCACGACCGCTATCTGATCGAGAACCCGGCGGACGCCATGCCGTCCTGGGAAGTGCATGCCTTTTCCGAGCTCGCGCCGCGTCACCTGCAGTGGCTGCGCAAACTGCCGTTCAGCGCCGTCTATCGGGACGAGGTCTATCTCTGCCATGCGACGCCGCAATCGGACAACGTCTATTGGCTAGAGCAGGTGTCCAGCGAAGGCCATGTCTTTCTAAAAGCTCTGGAAGAGATCGAGGCGCTGGCGCAAGGCATCGAGCAGCCGCTGATCCTGTGCGGCCACAGCCATATTCCACGGGCGGTGCAATTGTCCGACGGCCGGCTGATCATCAATCCCGGCAGCGTCGGCTGCCCGGCCTATGACGACGACACGCCTTACTTCCACAAAGTGGAGACCGGCCACGCAATGGCGTCCTACGCGATCCTGGAAAAGACGTCCGCGGGCTGGACACCGCAGTTCCGCAACGTGGCTTACGACCATCTGGCGATGTCGCGCCTCGCCGCCGAAAACGGCCGCGCCGACTGGGCGGTGGCGCTCGCCACGGGCAGGGCTGGGTAGAGTAGATTGATTTCGGCTGCGACATGTACTATTTATCGTACAAGTAATTTTGGAGGCAACCATGCGCACCGTCATGTTTTCCCAAGCCCGGCAGGAGCTTGCCAGCCTTCTTGACGAGGTCTCGAACGACCGCGCGCCAATCGAGATCATGCGCCGGGACAAGCCTTCGGCCATCCTGATCGACAAGGACGAGTATGAAGGCATGCTGGAGACGTTGCACCTGATGTCGACGCCCGCCAATGCGACGCGGCTGATGGAGGCGATCGCCAATGTCAACGACGGCTCCAACCTAATCGTGCATGACCTTATCGAGCCTGAGGACTACGTCCCGAATAAGAAGGCGGATTGATGCCTCCAGGGAAAGCCTACCTGCTCGTCTGGGAGCCGGATGGCTGGCGCGAGTATATTTTCTGGCAGGAGACCGATCCCAAAATCGTCGTCCGGATCAACGAGTTGATCAAGGACGCCTTACGTCATCCGTTCGAGGGTATAGGCAAGCCCGAGCCCTTGCGCAATCAGCTCAAAGGGCATTGGTCCCGCCGGATAACCCAGGAACACCGGCTCGTCTACCGCGTGGAGAACAGCGATGATCAGCCGAGGTTGATCATCCTCCAATGCCGTTTCCACTACTGAACCGCTCTTCGCGAAACCTTTCGGCAATCCTTCCCTCCGATACTTCTTTCCGATTCGACAGGAGAGATCGTCATGGCTCAAACGCGCGGCAAATCCGGTTCTCGGCGCAGAAGCGCGCCCAAGCGGTCGTCGGGCTCCGGCTCGACGCTCTGGCCCTGGCTCGGAGCGCTGGCCGTGGTGGCTGGCGGCATCGCGCTTCATGAAAATTCCGCGGAGGCGAGGCGTTTCGTCGCCGGCCTGACTTCGGGCAAAACGGTCCAGGTCGCGGCAAAGCCGGTGCCGGCAAAATCCGTCCAGGCAAGTTCAGGCCCGTCTCATCGGCCAGTGCCGCCGAAACCCGCGGTCGCTCCGGACCAGAGCCACACCGCCGCGATCATCCCGCCGGCGCCGATCGGCAAACCGATACTCGAGGAGATCCAGAAACCCGCCGAACCGCCGAAGAGCAACGAGAACCTTGCCGGCGCCTATGAGGCGAAATTCTATCTGTGCGGCTCGGCCAAGCAGGACGACTGCGTCGTGGCCGCCGACCGTTTCGTATTCCATGGCCAGAAGATCCGGCTGGTCGGCATCGAGGTGCCCGACATCAAGAAGCCGCGCTGCGAGGCGGAGCGGATCAAGGCGAGCGATGCCGAGCTGCGGGTGCGCGCCTTCCTCGATTCGGGGCCGTTCGAACTGGTCACCTGGCAGGGCAACGAGGACGAGGTCGAAGGCCACAAGCTACGCGAAGTGACGCGCAACGGCCGTTCGCTTGCCGACGTCCTTGTCAACGAGGGCCTGGCCAAGCGCCCGGGCGCGGGCAAGGGCGGCTGGTGCTGACATCGCAGCACAGGCCAATCCAGACGTCGATGAGGGTTTGTGCCGTTCGGCTGTAGTCGTGGGAGGCCGCGCCCTTCTTGGAAAGCGCGGCCGCTCAAGCTTACTTTAGCTGGGTAACGGTCAGCTTGCCATTGACGCGCTCAGCCACGAACTGGACCTTGGTACCTTCTTTCAGCTTCGCCAGCAGTGCATCGTCCTTGACCTCAAAGACCATGGTCATTGCGGGCATTTCGAGGCCCTTCAGCTCTTCGTGGATGAGCGTGACCTTCTTGGTCTTCGTATCCAGCTTCTTGACGGTGCCCTTGGTGAATTCCTGGGCGAACGCACCAGTGGCGGATGTGAGTATGAGTGCTGTGGCGAGGGCGATCCTGGTCATAGTGCTCATTTGAAGCTCCTTCTCTCTCTCTCTCTCTCTCTTACTTGGCTACGGCGACGTCGCCGTGCATACCGGCGTCGTAGTGGCCGGGAACGAGGCAGGCGATCTTGAAGGTTCCGTCATTCGTAAATTTCCAGACGATCTCGCCGGACTTGCCCGGCTTGAGGCGGATGGCGTTCGGGTCGTCGTGTTCCATCTCCGGGAACTTCTCCATGACGGCCTTGTGCTCCATCACCTTGTCTTCCTGGTCGAGAACAAATTCATGGTCGAGTTCGCCCTCGTTCTTGACGGTGAAGCGAATGGTCTGGCCTTTCCGGACTTTGAAGTTGTTCGGCGTGAAGACCATCTTGCCATCCGGCGTTTCCTTCATGCTGACACGGATCGTCTGAGTGACCTTCGACTTGTCACCAGGTTCACCAACAGCCATGGCTTCGCCGTGATCGCCAGCGTGGTTACCCGAAGCGAGAACCGGGGTGGCGAGGGAGGCCAGGAGGAGGCCAATGATTGCTCTTTTCACGTTCAAGTCCTTCAGTTGTTTTGGGAGCATTTGGTCAGCCGTGATCCGAATGTTTCGGAGGTGACTGGGTCTTTGCGTCTTTGGCCTTGGTCGCGTCGGGAAGACTTCCCGTCCACTCCCAGGCCTGGGTGCCGGGCGGGTTCTCGTACCAGCCCGGATAGGTGTAATCGCCCGCCGAGATGCCCTCGCGGACTTTCACCACGGAGAACATGCCGCCCATCTCGATGGGGCCGTGCGGACCCCAGCCAGTCATCATGGGAACGGTGTTTTCCGGGATTTCCATCGACATCTCGCCCATATCCGCCATGCCTGCGGTGCCCATCGGCATGTATTCTGGACGGAACTGCCTGATCTTCTTGGCGACCTCCTTCTTGTCGACACCGATGAAGGTCGGGATTTCGTGGCCCATCGCGTTCATCGTGTGGTGCGACTTGTGGCAATGGATCGCCCAGTCGCCGACGTGCTTGGCATCGAACTCGTACGCCCTCATCGCCCCGACCGGGATGTCGATGCTGACCTCCGGCCAGCGGGCTTCAGGTCGCACCCAGCCACCGTCGGTGCAGGTCACCTCGAAGTCGTAGCCATGCATGTGGATCGGGTGGTTGGTCATCGTCAGGTTGCCGACGCGGACGCGGACCCTGTCGTTCTTGGAGACCACCAGCGGATCGATGCCCGGAAAGACGCGGCTGTTCCAGGTCCAGAGATTGAAGTCGGTCATCTCCATCACCCGCGGCACGTAGGTGCCGGGATCGATGTCATAGCCGCTGAGCAGGAAGACGAAATCGCGGTCCACCGGCATGAATGTCGGATCCTTGGGATGGACGACGAAGAAACCCATCATGCCCATCGCCATCTGGACCATCTCGTCCGAATGCGGATGGTACATGAAGGTCCCGGACTTCACGAGATCGAACTCGTAGACGAAGGTCTTGCCGACAGGGATGTGTGGCTGCGACAGGCCGCCCACGCCATCCATGCCGGATGGCAGGATCATGCCGTGCCAGTGGACGGTGGTGTGCTCGGGCAGCTGGTTTGTCACGAAGATGCGGACGCGGTCACCCTCCACGGCCTCGATCGTCGGGCCCGGCGACTGGCCGTTGTAGCCCCAGAGATAGGCGGTCATGCCTTCCGCCATCTCGCGCTCGACAGGTTCGGCGACGAGGTGGAACTCCTTGACGCCGTTGTTCATCCGGAACGGCAGGGTCCAGCCGTTGAGCGTCACGACGGGATTGTAGTCCGGGCCGACCGAGGGCTTCACGGGTGCCTGGGTTGCTGCCGAGTCCATGACGGCAGCCTCCGGCAGGCCCATGTTGGAGGTCTGGCTCCACGACTGGGAGGAGACGAGGGCGGCACCGGCGGCACCTGCTCCCAGCAATTGTCTTCTACTGAACATTCTCGTTTTCCTTTCTCAGTGTCCGCCAGCCTCGGCCTCTTCGGCCGATGCGACTTCTGTCTCTGCCGCAGCCGAACCCGTGGCTCCGCCGTAGATGACAGGAGCGAGGTTTGCCTCGGCGAGCCAGAAGTCGCGCTTGGCTTTGACGGCGAGGATGGTGGAATCGATCTTCTCGCGGGTATCGGCGATCAGTTCGAAGGTGCTGGTGATCATGCCGTTGTAGTTGAGCATCGACTGCTGCTCGATCGCGTTGCGCAACGGAAGGACGTTGTTCCGGTAATGCCTCGCGATGTCGTAGTTCGACTTGTATGCCAGGTATGCGGAGCGGGCTTCGGACCGGACATTGACGGCAAGCTCGGCCAACTGGTTGGCGGCCCGCATGTAGGCCAGTTCCCCCTTGCGCAGTCGGGCCTGACCGGAATCGAAGATCGGGATCGTGAACTCCAGGGAGGCAGTCTTCGAGATGTCGGACAGGATCTTGCCGTCCTCGCGCTCCCGCTCCTTCTCCCACGTGCCGACAAGTTCGATGTCGGTGACGATGCGCGTGACATCTTCAAGCTTGTAGGACTGGGCTGTCGCCTGCAGCTCGAGCCGTGAGACTTGCAGGTCCATCCTCTTGTGGATGGCCTCCGCCTCGATGTCGTCACGCTTGATCAACGCCTTCGGCAGGTTCGGGAGACGGTTCGGTATCTGGAACTCGATGTCCGAGCCGGAAAGCCCCATCAGTCGGATGAGCTCTTCCTTGGCAAGCTTTGCTTCCAGGCGGGCCTTCGCCGCCTCGCCCGTCAGCTCGGCATAAAAGACATGCTCCCGAGCCTGTTCCGCCTTGGGCATTGAACCAGCTTCGCCGATTTTCTTCGCGAGCTCGGAAGCCGCGTCGGCAGCTACCTTGGCCTGGTTGAGATAGGCCACGTTCTCCCATGCCGCGACGGCGCTGATCCAAGCCCGGCGGGTTTCAGCCGCAAGAGAGACGGTGGCGATCGCCGCTTTGAGCTGGGCCTGCCGGAAACGGTTGTCCGCGAGCTTGATATTCCTGTCGTAGGTCGCCAGCGCCAGGATGTTGGAGGCGATAGCGCCTTCAAGGACGCGATAGGCTTCAAGTCCGGGGGTTCCGATGCCGGTCAGGCCGACCGAGAATGTCGGGAAGACCGAGAGCTGCGTCTGCCATGCATCGGCGGCGCTGTCGCCCAGATCCGCATACGATGCCTGGAGGCCCTTGTTGTTCAGGAGCGCAACCTGGACGGCGGTCTCCACGTCGATGGTCTTCCTGGCCATCAGCGCCTTGACCCGCTCCCTGGTTGTCTGGGCCTGCTTCTGGTTCTGAACCCAGACCGTCTGTTTCCCGGTAGCCTCGTTGCCTTTCAGGGAAGCGTTCGCGAACCCTGCGTCGGTGGCGGAATAGTCAGTCGTGACGCATCCTGCCGCAACAAGAGGAAGGATGAGGGAGGAGAGCAGCTTGAGAGAACGTAAGATCATCGCGCTCACCCCCTCTTCGGAGTTTGGGCGTCGTTGAGACCGCGCCACGGTTTGGGGTCCACGGGGATGCGATGGGTGTAGCTTCCGATGGGGCTCTGGTAGCGCACCGGAGCTGCGTAGGCGGAATCTGGATTGTCGGCGGAGTCTACGACTTCCGGCAGGGCTGAGGCGCAGCCGCTCGCGAGGAGCGGCAGTGCGGCCACCAGGAGCATTCTTCTCATGATGAAATTCCGAGTATGAGATCGCATTCGCGCTCACGCCCTTGCGGACGTGAATGCGCGTCAAAACCCGCCCGAGCGGGTGCTCAACTCAGATGTTGGGTGGCCTGTGGAGGCTGGGACGCGTGCCGTGAACCCGGCCGTCATCAAAGACGCGCAAAGCCGAAGATACCGCGACGGGACCGATGGCCTGGCAGGATGACGGAAGCGCAACGCTGAAACAGAAGTCCTGGCAGCAGTTCTTCTTCATCTGCTTGCCCGGATCCGTTCCGCCATCAGCATCGGAAGTGTGATGCCCAGCATCGGCCCTTTCCACGGTCGCTCCGTGGTCATGACCGTCGGAATCGTGGCCGTTCGAAGTTGCCGTGACAATATCGGCGAAGGCTGTTCCATGCATGGCCGCATAGACGTTCGGCATGGTGTAGCCGACCAGCGACGCGATGATCGCCAGCCTGATCAAAACCAGCAGCTTGCTGCATATGATTCGATACATCGCTTCCATGAACCTAAGGCTACATGCGGTCTAGCCGCACTTTAACCACGAGAAATCAATTGCCGAAGTTCGAGTCCTTTGTGTGGCGGGTTTCGGCGAAGGAATGAGTGAGGCTTCCCACATGGGAAGGTCAATAGCCTTCTTGAATGTGGACATTCCTGTTCACGGGCGTTTGCCCGCGGACCGTGGCCTCGGCCGTCGGCGAACACTCAAAGCAGGCGGAGACCATCACGGCCGCGGCATCGCTGGAGACTGCTGCTCGGGCATGCACTGCTGCCCTCACTCCATCCTTGGAGCATTCTTTCGAAGCCCGGATGCCGTTTGCCGGCGCATTCAGAAATCCTGTTTCTAGGCCCATGCAAATAATGCCGCCTAATCCAAGGTGAGCAGGCGAGGTATCGTCCTTGCATGAATGTCAATGTTAGCGACATCAGGCTGGTCGCGGGACTGCAGGCATTTTCGATGAATTACCGGGACGGAAGCGGTGCCGATGCGCAACCCAATCGTCTTTCAGGGCTTTGGAAGCCTGCTTATTTCGGAAAGAACGTCCATGACAAAAATCACGGTTTCTGTTGCGGCCTTTTTCCTAGTTCTTCTTCCAATGACGGTTCCTGCCCTTGCCGAGGGAGATGCGGCCCTGGGGCAGAAAGCGTTTCAGCGCTGTTCCGCCTGTCATTCGACGACGGAACAGCAAAAGGCCGGACCGGGGCTCAGGGGCATTATAGGTCGCGCTGCCGGTTCTGTAGATGGCGTCCGCTATTCGGCGGCCATGAAGGAGTCTGGACTGGTATGGGACGAGGCGACGTTGGACCGGTTTCTGGCCGCGCCCCGCGATGTTGTGCCGAAGACCACAATGACCGTGAGCGTGCCCAAGCCCGAGGATCGGCAAAATATCATCGCTTACCTGAAGTCTCTCTCCCAATAGGAGGCGCCACCGATCCAGGCATGGCGTTGGTTGAGACGCATCTGAGCCAACCGGTGATTTGGAGTGGCCCGGATCTGGGGGATGTGTTGGCCATGTTTTCGTCCCGCATCCGAACGCAGTCGCCCAATGCAATCTGGCGCCGCCGGACCGGCTATGGTCGCCGGGAAGAGCAGGCTTCTGGTCAGCGGAGTCGTGCTCGTCTCGAACGTCGGCGTGGCGACCACGTCGCCCGCCGGTCCTTCCTGACCACAAGTTCAATGGCAACCGATGTGCGTCACGCCCTAAGCTTATCCGTAGGAATTATAGGAGAACCGACCAGCGATGATCACACTGAATATCAACGGCAAAGACCACGAAATCGATGCCGATCCAGAAACCCCGATCCTATGGGTTCTGCGTGACACACTCGGTATGACCGGCACCAAGTTCGGTTGCGGCGCGGCGCTCTGTGGCGCATGTACGGTGCATCTCGACGGCGAGGCCGTCCGTTCCTGCAGCACGCCGGTGTCGGTCGCGGAGGGTGCTAAAATCACCACGATCGAGAAGACGACCGATGGCAGCGACCGCATTGGCGCCGCTGTGCATGCGGCGTGGGTCAAGCACGACGTAGCGCAGTGCGGTTACTGTCAGAGCGGTCAGATCATGAGCACCACGGCGTTCCTTACATCGCTGCCGAAAGGCAAGCAGCCGACTGCCGAAGAGATCGACACGGCAATGGAAGGCAACATCTGTCGCTGCGGAACCTATGTCCGTATCCGCGCCGCCATAGCCGACGCCGCCAGCACTCTCGTCTAAAGGAGACGCCACATGTTGCCGAACATAGATTATAGCGAATTACCACGCGCGCTGCAGCACATGCTGGAACGGGGGCGCTCAACAATTGCCCCGGCGATGCCACGTCGGAGCTTCCTGAAAATGACGGGAGCCTTGGGTTTGGCTGTCGGCGTTTTCCCATTCAGGGACCGCTCACGGTGCCCCTCCGGGGCAGCTTCGTGGACCATGCCGGAGAAGCATTTTTTTTGTAAGGCAGCGCGATGTTGTGGCCGAATGCTAGATTGAAAGGTCGAAGAGGCAGTTCGTCCCCTGAGGATCGCCGGGCAGCAGTTTCCAATCGCGAGACGGTAATACGAACCATCGATCATGATAGGGTTCATAAACTCCAGGAAGCGGGAAGTGCTCGTCGATGTGCATTTAGTCCCTGACGTCGCGGGTCGCGATGGGGATGCCGTAGTAGATGCTTGTCGCGGCGATGGCCGGGTCGATCCCGAATTGGAGCCGCTCTTCGTCTTCGTCCCGCCAAAAGGAGCGGAACTCTGGAAGGGTGGCCATCAGTGCCGTCAGGCGACAGATCTCCACGGTGGCAGGAGGAATGTACACTCGGGTCCAGATAAGGTTCTCGAGCCAGGAGAGGTAGATCGAACCCTCGGTACGATCACGCCTCATCAACTCCCTCGCGCCGCGCTCGAGTTCGAAGATCGCCGGAAGGGGGGACAGCGATCGCTTCGTCAGGAAGGGAGCGCAGGAAACTGACGACCTTCTGTACCGGCACCGCGCGGCGGGCTTCGCTCAAAACACTCGTGTCTAACAGCATGAAGTCGCACGGCACGATGGTGTCCCCAACCAATTCGACGCGATCGTTCCGGAAGATGGTTAGCAAAGGATTAAGGATTGCTTGGTGGACTCGGAATCGAGTAGCCTTTGTGGCTGCGAGGTGCGGTGAAGGACTGATGATGCGTTCGAACAGATGGACCCGAGAAGACGCGGAAGGCAGGACTCGCGAATTGCTTCAGGCGGTGAAGGCGGCAGGTCCGCAACTAATCGACGATGACGACGGTGTCTTCACGGTATCGTTCTCCCGCATGCCCCCCGCTGGCGACAATCCTTCTGACTTCTTATCGAAGGGAAGATCATCAGATCGCTGATGTGATTTCTCTTGAGGCCGGTATCATAATACCGGTTGACGTCTCATGGTGTGTTCGCTATCTGTTCCGCCGTGAAGCTAGATCATCGACAATACCAACGACGCTGAATTGAACGGCCGCAAGAGCGGCAGAGATCACTTGCGTCAGGGTATTTGTCATGCGTTCTGAGAGCCTTTCTCCGACCTCTGGTCTTCACCACTCATCCAGTGAAACCTTCTTCCCGCCGAAAGCCACAATCTACTGCGAAGGCGCGCCTCGCTTCCGTTCTCGGTCGGCCCGGGATCTCGGCTGCCTTCTTGATGTCGATCCTCGCGTTGCCTCGTGGCAGTGTATGCCGCTTACCTTGGATATCAACGGTTCCAAGCACACGCCGGATTTTCTCGTCACCTACGACACGGGCCGGATGACGCTTCTTGATGTCGTCAATGGAGAAGAGAGGGGGCCATCCTTTTCGTTGGCCGCTGCCGACATCGGGCTGGAGCATTCATTTGTCTCCCGGAGATCGATCGAAGCCGGACCGCGTCTGCGAAATGCGTCAGATCTCCTACGATACGGCGCGTACCGGACACCCCTGGGAGACCGGGTCCGCATCCTCGCGCTGCTCGATGAATTCGGAGCGATAAGACTCGCGGATGCACTCACGGTGTTCCGGGAAGCTCCTCCAATGGCCGGGCTGGCCTCGCTTATCCTCCATCGCTTCCTTTCGGTTGACCTGGATGTGGATTTCATTGGTCCCGAAATGATGGTTCGGCGTGGGGAGCGGTGAGGATCCGATGATGAGAGGCAAAGGTTTTATTATATCTGATCGTCCCACTCCGCTTCGGGTGGCGGTCCACATACCCTCGGCGAGGGCAGCAATGCGGAGGGGAGCTCGCGCGCGATGCCCGACGGAATGCCAGAAAACGACGTAGCACTGTCACGCTTGACGACATAAAGGCGATCCTGCCGAGGCCGGTGCTTATCGAGGGTGAGATCCGGTGGATGGCTTGTGTACATGAAGCGGGACATGCTGTCGTTGGAATGTCGCTCGGGATTGGGAGGCCTGATCTCGTGACCGTGCAGCGGTTCCACAGTCACAGGAGCGAAAACACGGCATTCGTCTCATGGATTCGCAATGTTCACCTGCAGAGGAGCCGGGAATCATATCTCAATGAGATCTCGATGCTTTTGGGCGGACGCGCGGCCGAGGAGGTGATCCTGGGAACCATCCATGACGGGTCGGGAGGTGTGATCGGTTCTGATCTGCAGCGAGCAACGGATCTGGCGACATATATGTTGGCGGCGCTTGGGATGGGCGAAGGGCTTTCGTACAGCAATGCCTCGGACCAAAAGCAACTCGAGAAGCTCCGCGGTTCGGATCCGGTACTCCACAGGCGGGTCGTAAGGAAATCGTGCGCTGTCACCGGGAAAAGGTGGAGAAACTTGCATCTGTGGTGCGGGAGCGTGAGCTCGTGACCTCGGAGATGATCGAGGAGATACTGCCGGGACTGATGAACTGAACCGGCGAATGATCCGACATTGCTGTGGACACGGCCTTTCGCATCGACGGCATCGAAATCCTAGGTTTTGCGTTTACGGGGCGAGGAGGCGGTCATGAGGAAAGCGACGTGTAGGTGTAGAAGACTTACCGTGATGTACGAGGGAGCGCCCCTCAGGGTGTCCCTTTTTTCCTTGAATGCCTGCGCCGCACGGGACTAGCCTTCGGCGTCCAAGCCCAGTTCTCACATGCCGATCGTCCCATCAACTTATCCCGTCGTGTTGGCCGTTGTTCAGAAATGCTCCGAGCAAAAGGTAGGTCAAACTCCAATGATGTGCCACGTGTCATCATGACCGCCTACGCTCTGCGAAAGGGAACCGTTCGGGGATCGATCCTGGGAAGGGCGAGTGCTGCCCTGCTACGACGATCAGGTTCAAGTAAACTTATCTCCCAGCAAGGGTTCCTGGCACACCGTCGAGGAAAATCCGCAGCTCCAGGTCGACAATGGAGTTTATGTTCTCGACTGGCATGTTGTAAATGAATTTTCGCACGCCCAGGTAGAAAATCGCTGCGTGTAGGCCCCAGACGGCCTCGATCTCCATCGTAGTGATCGGGGCCTCGTCCGGGGGCTTCCGGGAATGCGCGAGCCTCAACTCATTGATGATCAAATCGAAGACTCGTTGACGCAGCAGGTCCAAATAACGGGTGTTGAAGTCCAGACCCTTCAAGCCCGAGAACATGAACAGCCGGACCCATTCGTATGTGAGGATGACCTGCGAGTAATCCCGATAGAATGCAGTAAGCCGCTCCCCAAGCGGCTTGCTGCGGTCCTGGAGGAGCTCTTCCCAAAACGGGTTCCATCGTCTCAAGAAAACCTCCTGGTAGACGCGCTCGACCAGAGCATCTTTTGTGGGGAAGTAGCGATAGAGCAGCGGTTGTGTGATCCCAAGACGCTTGGCGAGTTCGCGGGTCTGCCCTTCAAAACCGAACTCTGCAAAGAACTTGACGGCTTCTCGGACGATCTCCTGTTCGCGGAGATCCGGTGACAATCGCCTTCTGGCTTCTGGCGGTTTCATGTGCTCTCCCGCTTACTCATTTCCATTAATTTATCAACTGCATACGCCAAGCGCAAACTCAACCTGCGGCATCTACTGCAAAAAATCAAATGATGCACACTTGACCACACGAAAAATATCGATCAGTTTATCAATCGATAAATAGAGGATCTGGGAGGATCAAATGCTTAATCGACGTCAGGTTTTGGCAGGTACAGCGGCTCTTGCTGGGTCTCAGCTCGCATTCCCCGCCCTCGCACAGAGTACGCCCATCCGTATCGGCATGCTCAGCGTGAAGTCGGGAGCGCTTGCGACAGGTGGGCGGCAAATGGAGGACGGCTTCCAGCTCTTTCTCAAGCAGCGCAACAATACGATTGCCGGCCGCGCCGTGGAATTCATCGTCGCCGACACCGGTGGCCAGCCTGCGCTTGCCAAAACCCGAGCCCAGGAACTGGTGCAGCGCTCGAACGTGCACATGGTCGTTGGCCCGGTCGCGGCCTTCGAGGCGCTCGCCATAAACGACTACCTCGCCGAAGCGCAAATACCATTCATCTGCTCGTCGGCTGCAGCCGAAGACCTTACTCAGCGCAAGCTCAATCCATGGTTTGTGCGGACGTCTTCGACATCCGCGCAACCCTGCCATCCGCTCGCAGACTATGCAGCCAAGGAACTCGGCTACAAGAAGATCATCACGATCGCCGACGATTTTGCCTTCGGTCAGGAGCAGACGGCCGGATTCCAGCGCGTGTTCGAGGCAAGCGGCGGCTCGATCACGAACAAGCTCTGGGCGCCTCTCAATGCCGCGGACTACGGGTCCTACATCTCGCAGATTTCCGGGGTCGACGCGGTCTTCGCGGCGTTCTCCGGTGCAAATGGTCTCCGCTTCCTCCGTCAGTACAACGAGTACGGACTGAAGGGCCAGATCCCGGTCATCTCAGCCATGACCACGGTCGATGAAGGCGTGCTCCACACGATGGGCGACGAAGCGCTCGGGATCATCTCCGCCGGCTGGTACTCCGCTGGCATTGACACACCACACAACAAGAGTTTCGTCGAGCAGCTTCGAAAGGTGACGGGTGTCGATCCGGGATTCTATTCCGTGGGAGCCTACTCGGCGGGGCTCGCCCTCGAGGCCGCCCTCAAGTCGATCGACGGCAAGGTGGAAAACAAGCAGGGCCTTATCGCGGCGCTGAAGAAGGCCGAGGTCGCCAACGATCCCCGCGGTCCCTGGAAGTTCGACCGGTACGGCAACCCGATCGAGAACATCTATATTCGGAAGGTAGAGCGCAAGGACAATCGCCTCGTCAATACGGTGATCAAGACCTACGACCAGGTCTCCCAGTTCTGGACCTACCAGCCCGAGCGGTTTCTCGCGGAACCGGTTTACTCGCGGAACAATCCTACAAAGATCTGACTACCGACCACATCATCGAGAAGGAACAACGTCGCATGATTGTCGACGCGCATAATCACATCATTCCGGAAGGCATCGTGTCCATCTTCGAAGCAGATCCCGAGGCATTCGGAGTTCGCGTAGAAAGATTCGACGGCATCACGCGCCTTGTCCACCGGGAGGGATTTGCCTATCCGCTGTTTCCGGAATTCGCCGATCCTCAGGTCAAGGTCAGCAAGCTCGACGAACGAGGATTCGATGCAGCGATCATTTCGCCATCGCCGACCCTCTTCTTCTATCGCGAGCCGGGCGAGAAGAACGCCGAGTTCGTCCGCTACTTGAACAACGAAGTGGCGGCGTTCGTCGCCACTGCCCCAAGCCGTCTGATCGGAATGGGCACGCTGCCGATGCAGTCGCCCGAGGCGTCGATCGCCGAGCTGGAATATCTCGTGTCCACGCTCGGAATCCGGGCGGTGATGATCGGGACGCACATCGACGGGGTCCAGCTAGCAGCTCCGGAATATCGCCCGGTTCTGCAGAAGGCCGCCGATCTCGGCGTGTTCATCCTGACGCATCCCTATTATTTCGGGGCGAAGCCAGGGCTTGAGCCCTACTACCTCACGAACCTAATCGGCAATCCGCTCGATACGACCGTCATGGCCGCGCATCTCATCTTCGGGGGCGTGATGGAGGAGATCCCGCACCTCAGGATCTGCCTGTCCCATGGTGGCGGATTCGCCCCCTATCAGATCGGTCGGCTGGTCCATGGCCAGAATGTCCGGAAAGAGGCGCAGACCACGAAGATCTCGCCGAAGGATCTCCTCAAGCGCTTCTACTTCGACACCATCACGCACGACCCTGAAGCGCTACGCTTCCTCATATCGCTCGTCGGTGCCGATCACGTGCTTTTGGGAACAGACATCCCCTTCGACATGGCGGACCTCTCTCCCGTCGAGACCCTCAGGGCCGCCGGGATCGGGGCCGCAGAGTTCGAACTCATATCGGGCAGGAACGCGATCGACCTGGTCGGCACCGCCGCAGTGAAAGGACTTCTCAATGTCTGACAACACCATCCGTACCACAAGCAGTCGGACCGTCTCCGCTACGCCTCGTGGCCTCTTCATCGACGGCAAAACCGTTGCCGCCGGTCCTCGTGACCTCATGGAGATCCGCTCTCCCGGCACGGGCGATGTCGTCGAATCTGTCCTGCTCTGCTCGGCAGAGGATGTGGACGCCGCCGTGCAGAGCGCGGCACAGGCTTTCCGCTCTCCGGACTGGGCCGGGCTTTCCGTGCGGACCCGCGCCCGGTTTGTGAACAAGCTGGCGGATGTCATGGAGGCCCATCTCGAGGAACTGTATGAACTCGAGACCTTGAACAACGGGCGGCCGATCCGCGAGACCCGAGCCCAGCTTGCACGCGTTCCCGACCTCTTCCGCTACAATGCTGGTCTCGCGCTCGCCAAGCGTGACGATGTCATTCCGGTGGAGGGTGAGTATCTCACCTACACGAAGCGGCTGCCCGTCGGCGTCGTCGCCAACGTGACTCCTTTCAATCACCCTCTTCTTATTGCCTGCCGTAATCTCGCACCGACGTTCGCCTCGGGTTGCACGACCGTGGTCAAGCCGTCGGAATACACGCCCTTGACGACACTGCGGCTGGCGGAGCTCTTCTCCGAAGCTGGACTGCCACCCGGAGTCTTCAACGTGGTGACCGGAAACGGCGCCGTTACAGGGAGGGCGCTTTCAAGTCATCCGGGCATCCGCAAACTGGTTCTGACAGGTGGCACCGAAGCAGGACGGCTGGCAGGCGCGGCCGCAGCCTCCAACTTCGCTCGTCAGACGCTCGAACTCGGGGGCAAGACCCCGGTCGTTGTCTTCGACGACTTCGACGTGGATCAGGCGGTCAATTATGCTGCCTTCGGTGCCTTCGTCGGTGCCGGGCAGACCTGCGTCTGCGCCGCGCGTCACATTGTCCAGCGTACGGTCTACGACGAATTCGTCGAGAAGCTGGCGAAGAAGACAGCCGCCATCCGGATCGGCGACCCGTTCGACGTCGAGACCCAGATGGGGCCGGTCATTTCCGAGCGGCAGCGCCAGCGCGTGCTCGACTACGTAGCGATCGGCAAGAGCGAAGGCGCACGACTGGTCGCAGGCGGACGCATCCCGGAGAAGCTCTCGAACGGCGGGTACTTCGTCGAGCCGACCGTCTTTGCGGACGTCGATGCGGGCATGCGGATCGCCCAGGAGGAGGTATTCGGTCCCTTCACGGTCGTCATTCCTTTCGACGCCGAAGAGGACGCGGTCAGGATCGCGAACGACAGCCCATATGGCTTGGCTGCGGCGGTGCGCACGCGTGACGTAGCCCGTGCCCATCGCGTCGCTGACAGCATCGAGGCGGGCATCATCTGGATCAACGATCACCACCGCGTCGACGCCGCCTCGCCGTGGGGTGGGTTCAAGCTTTCCGGGATCGGACGGGAGTTCGGCAAAGAGGCTTTCGAAGCGTATTTCGATGTGAAGGCCGTCATGCTCAACGTCGGCGACCGTCCGTTCGACTGGTACGACATGGTCGCCGCAGACGTCCGGCTCAACTGAGCCGGACCACCCCCACGAACTCATTCGAGATGGAGGAGGCATTTCAATGTTTTGGATCACCGGGCTTTTCAACAGCCTCGCCTTCGCCGCGGTGCTGTTCCTGCTGGCGGCGGGCTTTTCGCTGATATTCGGCCTGATGAGGGTCGCCAACCTGACGCATGGCGCGTTCTTCATGCTGGGCGGCTATCTCGCCACCTCCGCGATCGGCGCCGGCTTCTGGATCGCCATCGTGGCCGCAGGAGCAGGTTGCGCGCTCCTCGGTGGGCTCGTCCAGCACCTTCTGGTGCAGAGGCTTGCTGGCCGCGAGCTGGCGCAGGTTCTCGGAACTCTTGGCCTCTCGTTCATCGTCGCCGATCAATGCCTTCTGATCTGGTCGGGAGATCCTATACCGCTGGCGGCCCCGGCATTCCTGCAGGGAGCGGCACGACTGGGGATGTTCGCCTTTCCGCTCTACCGCCTCTTCCTGATCGTGGTAGCAGCTCTCGTCGCCATTGCTCTATGGCTCGTCGTCGAGCGCACGACCCTTGGGGCCAAGATCCGTGCGGCAGTCGACGACAGGGAGATGGCCCGGGCGACGGGCATCCCCGTGTCGCGCCTGTTCACGGTCGTTTTCTGCCTCGGTTCGGCTCTTGCAGGCATCGGAGGAGCGCTCGCGGCTCCGGTCCTTTCGGTATACCCCGGCCTTGACACGGAAATGCTGCCGCTGGCGCTTCTCGTCGTCATCCTCGGGGGGATCGGCAGCCTTGCGGGCGCCCTGATCGGCAGCGTCCTGATCGGCATCATATACACGTTCGGACAAATTCTGCTGCCCGATCTCTCCTACGTCATCCTCTTCCTTCCGATGGTCATCGTGCTTGCGGTCCGTCCTGAAGGCCTGCTCGGGAGGCAAGCAGCATGAAGACCGTCGGAATCATCCTCGTCACGGCAATCGCCTGCATTCTGCCGTTCCTTCTTCCGGGAAATTTCTACCTCGGAATCGCGACCCAGATCCTGGTCTACGGCCTGTTCGCCGTGAGCGTGAACACTCTCGCCGGGTACGGCGGCATGGTGTCTCTCGGCCATGCCGGGTTCCTCGGCATCGCCGCCTACGCCTATGCGGTGACATCCGGCACCTACGGCTTCTCGCCATGGATCGCGGTTGGCGCGGCCCTTGTGATTGGCACGGCGGCTGCCGCCGTGTTTGGTCTGATCGCGCTCAGAACCAGTGGCCTCAGCTTCCTGATGATCACGCTGGCACTCGGGCAGATCGTATGGGGCGTGGCTTTTCGCTACACCGACCTCACGAACGGCGACAATGGCATCAGCCTGGGACGCGCCAGCGTGATCTCAGCCGATCCCCTCACGCTGTACTACGTTTGTCTGGCGGTGCTGGCCCTCGTCATGGTTCTCCTCGCAGCGTTCATCCGCTCACCGCTCGGCGCTGCGATTAAGGGCGTGCGCGACCAGCCGCGGCGGATGAGCACGCTCGGCTACAACACCTGGGCCATTCGTTACGTGGCGTACCTCGTTTCCGGCTTCGTGGCGACGGTCTCCGGCATTCTCTACGTCCAGATCTTCCAGTTCATAAGCCCGCACGCGCTGTCACTGACCGTGTCCTCGGAAGCGGTTCTCATGGTCATCGCCGGAGGCATAGGTACCTTGTTCGGACCGCTGCTCGGAGCCGGCGTCGTCGTCCTGCTGAAGAACGTCGCCAGTGCCTACACTGACCGCTGGCCGACCCTGCTCGGATGCATATTCCTCTTCATCATCATCGCCATGCCCGAAGGGCTTCTTCCGGGAAGCAAGCGGATCCTGGCTGGGATGATCGGCAGCTTCCGAAAAGGGGCCGCGCCCAGCGCCTCCCTCCAGCCAACTTCGAGGGCACGCTGATGTCGGCATTGGAACTCAACAACCTCAGCAAGAGCTTCGGCGGCCTGCATGTCATCAACGACGTCTCCTTCAAGGTCATGGAAGGCGAGAGGCGCCTCATCCTCGGGCCGAACGGCGCAGGAAAGACGACGCTGTTCAACCTGATTGCGGGGGATCTGGCTCCGAGTTTCGGAACGATATCGTTGGCAGGGGAGGATGTTTCGGCCCTGCCGACCAACAGGCGCGCGGCGCGCGGGATCGGCAGGACCTTCCAGATCCTGACGCTCTTTTCGGGCGAGACGGTCATCCGCAACGTCGTGCTTGCCAGTCTTGGGCGCACTTCCCGCCGCTGGAAGCCTTTCGGTTCACTCGATGCAGATGAGGAGTTCCGCGCTTCGGCGATGGAGATCCTGCGGACGGTCATGCTCGACCATATCGCCGACAAGTGCGTCAGCGAGACTTCCTATGGCGAAAGACGGCGGCTCGAGATCGCGATGGCGCTGGCCCAGCAGCCACGGCTGCTGCTGCTCGACGAACCGCTTGCAGGTCTTTCCAAGGAGGAGCGAAAGGGCATCGAAGGTCTGCTCAACGCGCTCCCTCGATCGCTGACCGTCATCATGATCGAACATGACATGGACGTCGCGCTCGGCTTTGCCGACCGCATCGCCCTTCTCCAGAACGGCAAACTCCTCGTTGACGGAAGTCGGGACGAGGTGATCGCCGACCCGCGGACAAAGGAGGCCTATCTTGCCGAATAACAACGCGCTGACCCTCAATGCCGTCAACAGCTTCTACGGCGACAGCCACATCCTGCAGGACGTTTCCTTCAATGTTACGGAAGGACGAGTCCTTGCTCTGCTTGGCCGGAACGGGGCGGGGAAGACGACCTGCATGAACACGATCGCGGGACTGATGAAGCCTCGCAGCGGCCACGTCTCTGTATTCGGCCGCAGCATCGAAGGCGCCACTCCAGAAGCGATCTGTCACTCGGGCATCGCATTGGTGCCCCAGGGGCGCCGCATCTTCAAAAGCCTGAGCGTGACGGAGAACTTGGTTGTCGCGACGAGGCGGCCGGCACCGTCCGGGCGCGTGGTGTGGGACGTCGAGGACATCTTCAAGGTCTTTCCAAGGCTGGAGGAGCGCCGATCTCATCCCGCCGGACGCCTGTCCGGAGGCGAGCAGCAGATGCTTGCGATCGGGCGGGCGCTGATGACCAATCCGCTGATCCTCCTGATGGACGAACCAACCGAAGGTCTTGCCCCTCAGATCGTCGCCGAGGTCGGGCGTATCATCGGTCAGCTCAGGGAGCTTGGTCTGTCGATCGTACTCGTGGAGCAGCATACTAATTTCGCCCTCCGGCTTGCCGACGACGTGGTCATCATCAGCACGGGCGAGATCGTCGCCCGCGGCACGGCGGCGGACCTCATCCAGGACAGCTCGCTTCTGAACAATCATCTTGGCGTTCATTGACTCGCCGACCGAACGTGGCCGCCGCAGAGACACGTCGGCCACCGACCTCATCCTGAATGGAGGACCTGAAATGAAAGAGACTGGCCACGCATTGATCATCGGCGGTTCGATGGGCGGACTCTTCGCCGCCCGCCTGCTGCTCAGCAAGGGATGGACGGTCGACGTTTACGAGAGGATATCCTCAGAACTGGCTGGCCGTGGCGCAGGCATCGTCACTCATCCCGAGCTGTTCGACATTCTCGACGCATGCGGCATCGACAGCGAGAACGCCAAGGTCGGAGTGAGCGTTGAGGGCCGCCGTGTCTTCGACCGCAACGGCGAAATCATTGGCGAGAAGTCGCATCCGCAGATCCTGACCTCCTGGGGACGGCTCTATGCCATCCTGAAAGAAGGCCTGCCCGAGGGCTGTTATCATCACGGCTACAACCTGCAAAGCGTCGAGGTCGAAGCCGACGGCGTCGTGGCTCGTTTCGACAATGGCAGCGAGGCTAGGGGTGATCTCCTGGTGGCGGCGGACGGCATCTTCTCCGCTGTGCGTGCACAGTACATGCCGGACGTGATGCCAAACTATGTCGGCTATGTAGCCTGGCGCGGTCTGGTCGATGAGGCCGATCTGTCGGTCGACACCAGGAGCGCGCTGTGCGACCATTTTGCGTTCTCGCTTCCGACGGGAGAACAGATGCTCGGATACCCAGTAGCCGGCGCGGACGAGTCCATCGAACCCGGCCACCGCCGTTTCAATTTCGTCTGGTACCGCCCTGCGGCTCAGGAGGGCGGGCTGAAGGAGCTGCTCACCGACGTCGACGGCGTGACCCATGCGCTATCCATCCCCCCGAACAGGATCCGACCGGCCGTGATCGACGACATGCGCAGTGCCGCCCAGGACCTCCTGTCGCCCCAGTTCGCGGAGGTCGTCGCGAAGACCGCACAGCCGTTCATCCAGGCAATCCAGGATCTCGAGACGCCACGAATGTCAATCGGCGGGCGGATCGCCCTGCTCGGGGATGCCGCCTTCGTCGCGAGGCCACATGTCGGGATGGGCGTCACGAAGGCGGCTGCGGACGCGTTCGCGCTTGCCGAGGCGGTCGAGGCCGAGCCCGACGTCGCATCGGCACTTGAGGAATTCGAGCGCCAGCGCCTGGCCTACGGACAGGCGGTCATCCGCAAGGCGCGGCACCTCGGAGCATACATGCAGGCACAGATCCTGACCGATGAAGAGCGGGCAATGGCGGAGCGACATCGCCACCCCGACGCGATCATGAGCGAGACCGCCGTGTCGACCGGCATCGCGGCCTGACCAAGAGAAAGGACGAAATCATGGGAATCCACGTAATCGACACCTGGCCGAAGGCCCCGGAAGGATTGAGCGAGGAACTGGCCGAGGAGTTTGCCCGCAACGCCGGGAACGGCAGGGTAGGGAGTGCGCTCGTCTCGGAGACTGACAGGGTTCGCGTCTGGTCACTGACCTTGAAGCCATCGGAGCGCATCGGCTTTCACACCCACGTGCTCGACTATTTCTGGACCGCTGTCACCGGGGGAAGGGCACGTTCGAACTACGGCGACGGCCGCGTCGCGGAAGTCTCGTACAAGCCCGGTGACACGCAGCATCATCACTATGGACTTGGAGAGTTCATGACGCATGATCTCGAGAATATTGGTGACACGGATCTGACGTTCACTACCGTGGAATTTAAAGACAGCGCGAACGCGCCACTGGTTATTTAAAGTTCTCGGAATGCGGGGATGGTCGCGGTTCGTACGGCCATCCCGGCAACCCTGGATTGGAGGACAGGCAGCATGGATGCACAAGTCAAACCGATGGATCTGGAGCAGATCCGAAAGCGGCCATTGTTCTCTCGGATCAGCCTCGAAAGGAACTGCCTCGGGGCGGTACTGGCGATAGTGATGGCGGCCTTGTATTTCACCTTCATCAGTATCGTCGCCTTTTCCCCGGGAATCCTCGCCGCTCCCATATCTCCAGGCTCTTCCATAAGCACTGGCGTGGTCGCTGGCGTTTCCCTCATGGTCTTCGGACTTGTCCTGACAGCAATCTACGCTCTCTACGCAAGCATGCGCCTCGACAAGCTCGCGTCTGCGCTGCGCAAGGAAATCCCATGACCCGGAAAACAGCAGTATCAAGTGGACTCGCGCTCATAATATTTGCTTCCGGTGCACGAGCGGATGCATTGACGGGCGAGGTGGCTCGACAAGCACTCAATCCGCTGGCGATCGCCATGTTCCTGGTGTTCGTCATTGCAAGCCTCGGCGTGACGGTCTGGGCCGCACGGCGCGGAACCCGAACCGCCCGCGACTACTACGCCGCCGGCGGCGGACTTTCCGGCGTGCAGAACGGTCTTGCGATAGCCGGGGACTATACATCGGCTGCGACGTTCCTCGGCGTGACCGCACTGGTCTACGGATCCGGCTATGACGGGATGATCTACGCGATAGGCTTCCTTGTCGGGTTCCCAATGATCCTGTTCCTGATCGCCGAGCCTCTTCGGAATCTTGGGCGATACACCTTTGCGGATCTCGCCGCCTATCGCTTGTCCGAGCGGCCGATCAGGACAGTCGCGGGTGTGAACACCTTAGTTATCGTTCTCTTCTACCTCATCGCCCAGATGGTCGGTGCGGGAAAGCTCATCGAGCTTCTGTTCGGCCTGCCGTACTGGATTGCGGTCGTGCTCGTCGGTGTGCTGATGATGCTCTACGTCACGTTCGGCGGAATGCTGGCGACGACGTGGGTGCAGATCACGAAGGCCGTGCTCCTGCTCTTCGGGACGGTTCTTATGTCGACGCTCATCCTCGCGCATTTCGGCTTCAGCCTGAATGGCCTTTTCGCATCTGCCGTGGCGATCCATCCCAAGGGAATAGCGATCATGGCTCCTGGCGGATTGGTCAAGGATCCGATTTCCGCGCTGTCACTGGGCGTGGCGCTGATATTCGGGACCGCCGGGCTGCCTCACATCCTGATGCGGTTCTTCACCGTGTCGGACGCGGTGCAGGCTCGGGTGTCCGTTCTCGTCGCCACGTGTTTCATCACGGTCTTCTATTCGCTGCTCTTCGTCCTCGGCTTCGGTGCGATCGCGCTGGTATCCGGCGATGCCAATTATCTGGATGCCGCAGGCAAGATCATCGGCGGGACGAACATGGTTGCGATCCACCTCGCCGACAAGCTTGGAGGATCTGTCCTGATGGGCTTCATCTCGGCGGTGGCCTTCGCCACGATCCTCGCCGTCGTGTCCGGGTTGACGATGGCAGGCGCTTCCGCAGCGGGACATGACCTATATGCGCGGGCCTTCCGGAAGGGCAATGCCACGGAAGCCGAAGAAATCCGGATGTCGAAGCTGTCCGCCGTCCTCATCAGCGGCCTTGCGATCGTCCTCGGGATCTTGTTCGAGAACCAGAACATCGCCTTCATGGTGGGGCTCGTGTTCGCGATCGCGGCAAGCGCGAACTTCCCGGTGATTTTCCTCTCTGTGACCTGGCGGGGCCTCACCACACGCGGCGCGGTACTGGGATCGCTTGCAGGGCTTCTGAGCGCGCTCTTTCTCGTTTTGCTCAGTCCTGCCGTATGGTCGGGAACGCTGGGCTTCGGTGCGGCCATCTTTCCGTACGACAATCCGGCTCTCTTCTCCGTGCCGCTGGCCTTCGTCGTGACCTTCCTCGCCTCGGTCTCCGACCGGAGCAGAAGCGGTGCCGCCGCGCGCGAGGGTTTCGACGCTCAGTATGTCACGGCCCATACCGGGATAAGATCGTAATCCTCCCGGATGGCCTCGGGCGTAGCACCCGAGGCCATTCAGTCCTCGTCAGGCGCTTTCGAAGAGCGTGCGGAACTGGCGCGGCTGGCAACGCAGGTACTGCGGGGCTGCCTTCACACTTTCCCCGAAATGGGCGGCGGCATGCCATGGCCAGCGTGGATCGTACAGTATGGCGCGGGCGATTGCGATCATGTCGGCATCCCCCGTGCTGACGATCGCTTCCGCCTGTTCGAACTCCGTGATGAGACCGACCGCCACGACAGGCATGGAAGTCGCGGCCTTCACGGCCCGGGCGAATGGCACCTGATAGTTCGGCCCAATCGCGATCCTCTGCTCGGCGGCGAGACCACCGGAGGAGACGTGGATGCCGTCGCAGCCCTTCGTCTCGAGGGCCTGCGCGAAGGCGATCGTCTCGTCCAACGACCAGCCGCCGTCCACCCAGTCCGACGCTGACACCCGCATGGTTACGGGGCCGCTTGCCGAGAACTCTTCCTGGACGACTTCGAAGACCTCGAGTGGGAAACGCATCCTGTTCTCCAGCGATCCTCCGTACTCGTCGCTGCGATGGTTCGACAGAGGCGAAAGGAACTGATGCAGCAGATAGCCATGCGCGCCGTGGATCTGGATCGCGGCCAATCCGAGTCGCGCCGCCCGCTTCGCGGCATCGCCGAATGCCTGCCGTATCCGCTTCAGATCCTCTCTGTCGAGGGCGCGCGGAGGGGTGTACGAAGCTTGAAAGGGCACGGCGCTTGGGGCGACGGTTTGCCATCCGTTATCCTTCCCGAGCGCGATCTGGCTGCCTCCATTCCACGGAACATCCGTCGAGGCCTTCCGTCCGGCATGCCCTAGCTGAATACCGATCGCGATGTCGGACCAGCGCCGGATCGACTCGAGGGTTCGCCCCATCGCGGTTTCGCATCCGTCCGAATAGAGGCCGACGTCGCCGTAGGAAATCCGTCCTTCCGGAGAGACCGCGGTGGCTTCGATTGTGAGGAAACCGGCGCCGGAATTGGCCAGGTTTCCAAGATGGATCAGATGCCAGTCGGTCATCATGCCTTCGTGCGCGGAGTACTGGCACATCGGAGCGATCACAATACGATTGGGTAATGTCAGTCGACCCACCGAAGTAGGCGTAAAGAGTTTGGTGCGGTTCATGGCTTCTCCATCTCAGGTTGTCCGAAGATCTTTTCGGTATCGGGAAAACTTCGATTTCCACAGCGTCCACCGCACAGAGGTGCATGAATGCATTGCGGTTTTCGTCATGCCTAAATTATCGCCAAAAACGAGTATTGTCATTCTATTTATCAAGTGATAACTAAATTTTCGTCAACCAGGGGCGACCCGTGGCAACTGTCGAAAAGCCCATGAACGACAAATATAGAAGGCTTTGAAGGTGGAACAACTAGAGTCATTCATCGAAATCAAGAAGGCGTCGAAGAAATTCGTGACGAGGTCAGGAGATCACGTCACCGCGCTAGCCGACGTTAATTTATCAATAGATAAGGGTAAGTTCATTACTCTTGTCGGGCCCAGCGGCTGCGGAAAGAGCACTCTTCTAAGGATGGTCGGGGGGCTGATCCGACGGTCCAGTGGAAGCGTCTCGATCGGTGGCGCGGAGATCGAAGCTCCGACCTCGGGGATCGGTATGGTGTTCCAGTCGCCAGTTCTACTGCCCTGGCGAACAGTCCGCCAGAACGTAACCGTGGCAGCGGACATCGGAGGGGCGAACCGCAGGGAAGTCGACGAGCGGGCGACGAAGTTTCTCGACATGGTTGGCCTGAACGGTTTCGAGGACAAGTATCCAAGCGAACTTTCCGGCGGCATGCAGCAGCGGGTCGGCATCACCCGTGCACTGGTTCACGATCCTGAAGTGCTGCTGATGGATGAGCCCTTCGCCGCACTCGACGCGATGACGAAGGACAAGCTCCAGGTCGAACTGCAGTCACTCTGGATGACAAGCCGGAAGACGGTGATCTTCGTCACGCACAGCATCCAGGAAGCGGTCTTCCTTGCCGACCGAGTCATTGTCCTCGCGCCCAGACCCGGCCGCGTGGTGGATGACATTACGATCGAACTCCCTCGGCCCCGGACGCTCGAGATGATCAATTCCAGGGAATTCGGTGACTATACCAGCGCCGTGCGAAAGCATTTCGAAGCAGAGGGGCTTGTCCAATGAGTGAGGTCATATCCGCTTCCGTTCACCGCAAGGTCAAATCCCCATCGCGGTTCCGTTTCCCGGCTCCGGACATCGTCACCCTGGCATCGGTGGTCGTCCTGGTGGCGTTCCTGTCCGCGTGGGAGTGGGTGTTAATACCTCTTCTGAACATAAGTCCGGCGCTCCTGCCGAAGCCTAGCGCCATCGCCATCGCACTTTGGTCCGGGTTGTTTGTCGGGGACCTTGGAGCCGACATACTAATCACGCTGCAAGAGGTCTTCCTCGGATACGTACTGGGATCGGCGATCGGATTCGCCTTGGCTATCCCGGTCGCCGGGTCCCGAGTCGCGGAACGAATCCTCTATCCCTATATCGTCGCCCTTCAAGCCATTCCCAAGGTGGCGATCGCTCCGCTCTTCGTCATCTGGTTTGGCTTCGGCATGACTTCAAAGGTGGTGATCGTAGCCTTGATCACCTTCTTCCCGGTCTTCGTGAACGCGGTCATCGGGCTACGAGCGACACCCGCCGAGCAGGATGAGCTGTTCGACGTCTACAACGCGTCCGCATGGCGTCGCTTCCGTTATCTCAGGCTTCCCAATTCGGCGCCCTACATTTTCGGCGGCCTCAATGTCGGTGTGACGCTGAGCGTGATCGGGGCGATCGTCGCCGAATTCGTCGGCGCGCAGGAAGGTATCGGTTCGGCGATCATCCGCGCTGGCTTCGCGCTGGACACCGCAGGGGTCTTCGCGGCCATCGCGGTCCTGACGTTCATCGCCGCGACCGCCAGCGCTGCGATCCAGGCCATTGGCCGCAAACTCGTCTTCTGGATGGAAAATCCGAAGGGCTAATCTAAACCAAAGGGAACATGTCATGAAGAATGCCTTGAAGGCGGCAACAGTCGTTGCCGCGATCGCTACAGCCATGCCCATCGCGTCCGGCACAGCAAACGCTCTGGAGTCCGTGAAGATCATCCACGGCAACCCGGTCATGATCACCGCCGTCTTCGAACTCTATGTGCCCCTGGCGCTCGGCTGGTGGAAAGACGATGGCTATGACGTGCAGGTCGTCTATTCCCAAGGCTCGGCCGCAGCGGTCCAGAGCATCATCGGCGGCAGCGGCACGATCGGGATGATGAACACGACCCCGTGGCTTGCCGCCGACGCTAGGGGTCTGACAGACATCCGGATGCTGGCGACGATGCGCAACACGTCCTGGCGCATCCTGACGATGGCCGACAAGGGCATCACGAAGGCCGCAGATCTCAGGGGCAAGACTGTCGGCCTTGCGGTCGCCGGCTCCGGCGGAGCGATGTATCTCAACAGCATGCTGGCCTCGCACGGCATCAACCCGCAGCGTGAGGTCCGCCAGGCCGTGATCGGTCTCGGCGCGCAGTCATACGAAGCACTGAAGTCGGGTGCGGTTGACGCCAGCCTGACATTCATGTCCGAGATCGCCAATTTCAAGGCTCTCGGGAACAACGCATCATACTTCTACGACGACCAGTGGATGCAGTTCCCCGACTACGGTCTCGTCGCAACTAACGACACCCTCAAGGCGAAGCCTGAACTGGTCGAGGCTCTGGCGAGAGGGATTGCCAAGGCCCAGATTTTCGCGGAGGCAAATCCCGAATGCGTCGCGAAGATCTATCGCAAGAACTACGGAGCCAACCGCACGACGACGCTCGAGCAGGATACCGAAATCGAAAAGTCGAACGTCGAGGAGGCGAACCTGGCGTTCGACAAGGCCGGCGGTGAGCTGCGTGCCAACGTCTCGGTCGAGGGCCTCGACAAGCTTCAGGCGTTCCTGCTTGAGAACAAGCTCATTCCCCAGACGATCGCCCCTAAGAAGCTCGTGCCGGATGACCAGGCCTTCTTCCAGAGGATCAACAACTTCGATCATGCTGCCGTCATCGCGCAGGCCAAGGCATGCTCGGGCTTCTAAGCGGGACCTCCCAGAACGATCCTCAAAGGGCGGCCGACGCAGGCCGTCTCCAATGTTCAATGAAACAGGAACTGGAAAATGATTCACATCGATCACGTCTGCCTAGGCGTCCGCAATTTCTTCGATGGCGCACAGCGCCTGCGGGAAGAGACAGGCCTTGGCTGCTATGAGGGAGGCTGGTTTCCCAAGCTCGGCCTCGCCAACAAGATCTTCCCGACAGGGAACGACACCTACATCGAGGTCGAAAGTGTCGTCGACGTCTTCGAATACGAGAAGGGCAATGCCTCTGCCCGTTTCTTCAAGGAGAAATGCGAGGCCGGCGACGTGTTCATCGGCTGGTGTGCCCGGGTCGACAGCCGGGATGAACTGGAGCAGCTTGCCAAGCGTCTCGGCACCGATGTGATCGAAAGCACGCTGCGTACCCGTCCCGACGGGATGATGGGCGTCGCGATCCGCGCTCCCGAGACTATCCCAAGCTGGCGTGCGGGCCTCCCGAATTTCTTCCTCGTGAGCGACATCACCAAGCATCCCTCGCGCGTCACTCCGCAGTTCGGCACCCGGACTGCCACGGGAATCAGTTGGCTGGAACTCGGCGGCTCCGAAGAGGAGATGAGCGATTACCTCGGCATCCCGGCGATTTCCCTGGGCCTGCGGTTCAATGGCGGCGCGCATGGGCTGCATGCGATGGGAGTGTCGACCAGTGACGGCGAGATCGTAATACGGCGCAATGTGATCAGCGGCACGACAGGCAAGCAGGCCGCTTAGCCCGACCATTCTGACAGGCGGTCGAATAAGCACCGCCTGTCTATTCCGGATCTATAAAGCCGTTGCTCCGAGACGGCGTCCATAGTCTACGATCTCTCTACCAACACCGATCCTGGCGGCCTCGTACCGTTCCAACGCAGCCTGAACCTGCCGTTCTCCGGCAAGGCAAGCCACCAGCGCCATGACATCTGCTGCGGCCTTTGATACTCCCATCGCCGTATGCGGTCGCGCCACGAACGCGGCGTCCCCTACCAACGCGACAGATCTTCCGATCATCCGGGGTGCCTCGTAGTCAAAGATGCCCTGGATGGAGGGAGTCGGCTCCGCTCCGACAGCAAGTGCGAACTGCGGCGGCAGTATGTCATGTGCGTCCCGGCGCAGGCCGTTGCGGCGTTCCACAGAAAGCCCACCGCGGGGAAGCGAGTATTGCGAGCTATGTCCGCGCTCGTCCGTGAAGATTCGCTGGAGCTCGTCCTGCTTGGCAGGTCTGTACCAGACCCAGTTGTATCTGCGGCGGCCCACATCGATTTCGCCGTTGGGTCCGGGAACGAGATAGCCGAGGATGTGCACGCCACTGGTCACGTAGAAGGCGAAGCGGTCTAGCAGTATGGATGCTCCGTCGGGTAGCTGCGTTTCCGGGATCAGTCCACGCCAGGCTACATAGCCCGCGAACTGGTTGCCGTGATCCGTCTGATTGACGGCGGCGCGTATCACGGAGCCGACGCCGTCGGCTCCGATAACGAGATCGGCGGTTTCCTTGGTGCCGTCCCCGAAGATGATCTCCGCGCCTTGTTCGCCATCCTCGACCCGGACCACCTCTCGGTCGAGCATGAATGCTTCCGAAGCGAAGTGCGACAGTACCGTATTGTAGAGGTAATCCCACGAAATCTGCTTCTGCGGAGCCCGCGTCCTCTGAAGGACGCGTCCGTCGCGGCCGAAGTAGATCCGTTCCCTCGCTACCACACCGACCTCTTCGGCGTCCTCGGCACCGATCATCCGGAGGAGGTTGAAGAGGTCCTCCTGGGGAACGAGGCCTGCGCCTCGCCCTCCCAGTCCGTGCGCGGAACGCTCATAGATCTTCACCTCGTGGCCGCTCCTCTGAAGCAATATCCCTGCGAAGACCCCTGCCAGGGAACCGCCGACAACTTTGATGCGGAGTTTCATGATGGCCTCCCGCTGACGGTGGTGGAGGGGACTGCCCGATGATGCGCGGCCTTTATCGCAACTGCGATGATGCCGAGGGTGGCCCCAAGTACGCTGACGCCCAACCAGCCAGCTTGACTCCAGGCCGCGGTTGCGAGGGCCGAACCGGCCGCACCGCCTAAGAACATCCCGGTCATAAAGATCGTGTTGATGCGGCTGCGCGCATTCGGATCGAGCGCGTAGATGATGTGCTGGTTGGAGACCAGCGCGCCCTGGATCCCGAAGTCGAGCACGATGACACCTAAGACCAAGGCTACCAGCGACGGCCAGAATCCGAAGAGGATCCAGGCGGCCACGGTCAACAGCCCGCCGAGCCAGACTACGAAATGAGGTCCCCGGCTGTCGGCGATCCGACCTGCTAGCGGTGCGGCGAAGATGCCGACCGCGCCGACCACACCGAACAGTCCTGCGATGTCCGCACCGAGGTTGAACTGCGGGCCTTGGAGGTAAAGCGCCAGGATTGTCCAGAAGGCCGTGAAGGACGCGAACAGGAACGCCTGGATGAAGGTGGCCGCCCTCAGCGTCCGCTCACGCTTCCAGAGTCCGGCGAGGGAGGCGATGGCGTGATGGTAGGGCAGGCGTGTCGTAGGGTTGTGATGAGGCAGCGTCCAGAACATCAGCGCCATGGCGAAGAGCGCCAGCGGGACCCCGATCCAGAACATCTCCCTCCATCCGGCATGCTCGCCGACGAAGCCCGATAGCGTCCGACTGAATAGGATGCCGGACAGAACGCCCGCCATCACTGTGCCGATGGTCGCACCGCGCTTCTCGGGTGGAGCGAGGGATGCCGCGAACGGTACGATCTGCTGCGCGACCGTGGAACTGGCCCCCACGATCAGCGAGGCGGCGATGAGCAGCGTAGGTGTCGGTGCCACTGCGACAAGAGCGAGCGCACCCGCCAGGATGAAGAACTGGCCGATGATTAGCCAGCGCCGGTTGACGAGGTCCCCGAGGGGGAGCAACAGGAACAGTCCAACCGCGTAACCGAGCTGGGTTGCCGTCGGAACCATGCCGACGACGTGCTGGCCGGGAAACTCGGCCTCGATGATGCCGAGCATCGGCTGGTTGTAGTAGATGTTCGCGACGGCGATGCCGGCAGCGACAGCCATCGCCAGGAGACCTATCTGGCTCATCGGCTTCGTGCTCGGAATTTCTTCACTGATGGTAGTCATGGTCGTACCTTCCGGAATTCTGGTGGCGAATTATGCCGCGTTGCGCGTTGTCTCGAACAGGAACCATGCGCGGCGCTCGGCTTCATCGATCCAGACTTCCAGCAGGCTGGTCGTGGCGACATCGTTGTATTCGGCGCAGAGCTCGTGGGTCTGCCGCATGAAGGATACGAAGCGCTGGTTGTCGTCCTTCAGCTCGGCGAGCATGTCGCGAGAGGTTACGAAGTCTGCGTCGTTGTCGAGAATGCGCTGCAGCTTGCCGATATGCCAGATCGAGCGGAGCGTGGTGCCACCAATCTTCCGGGCGCGTTCGGCTATCGCGTCGGTCATCGCGAAGATCTGGTCGCCCTGGTCGTCAAGCATGAGGTGGTAGTCACGGAAGTGTGGACCGCTAATGTGCCAGTGAAAGTTCTTGGTCTTAAGGTAGAGCGCGAACGCGTCGGCCAACAGCGTCGTCAAGGCACCCGATATTTCGGTGACTGCGTTGGACTCGAAGTCCGAGGGGGTTGTCAGGGGTGCCTTACGGCGTGTTTCGACGGCGATGCGGTCCATGGTCTCTCTCCTGAGCTAAAACGTTGACTTCAGCCGCGGATCCTCGCGGACGACCCGGTCAGGGATCTCTCTGGCGGCTGACGAAAGCTAAAACAGCCCGGAACCGCATGACATCCAATGCTGGTCTAAGGGGTCCTATACTTAGGGCCAGGGGGCCGACATCTCGCAGCAGGAACAGCCCGATCGGTACCTTCGTATGGCTCGAGAACGGCGATCACCGCGTAGCCTCAACAAGTCTCTCGGAAATGATTTCCGCACGGAGGCAGGCAGCATCGACAATCCCGTCTATGGAGACCGGCGCCACAACCCCGGGTGCCGAAGTCCCGTGGCATGCCGCGGCTCCGTAGCCATGGTCAGGTGGGCTTCAGAGCAGTATCGGCGGTTGCTGCTACGCTGCCTGAGGGCCCAGACCATTGTATAGGTCCTTCGACCCTTTCGATGGACTATTCTCAATCCGCTGACAAAATGCGTTCGGACAAAACGCAGGGGAACCAATGAGAATCAATCACTTGATCACACCCGCGGCGGTTCCGGCCACGCCAAGCCACCATTTCGCTGCTCGCTTTGCTGCGTTCATCCTTGCGGTGACGGTCTTCTACGTCGACACGTTCACCTCGATCGAAAGCGCCATCGCCGTTCTGTACGTGATTGTGCTGCTTCTTGCGGCGGAGTCCCTAAGTCGAAAGGGTATCTGGGCAGTGTCCTTTGTTTGCGGCTCGCTCGCCATAGTCTCCTATTTCGGCACGCACAGCTTCAGCCCCGATTTTCCCTCATTACTGCGCCTAGCCGTGTCGCTTGCCGCGCTCCTGATCACCTGCTCCCTGATCCTTCGCAACGACCGGTCGCGAAGCGATCTGATCGCTTCCCATGCCGCCCTGAAGGATAGCGAGCGTCGTTACCGCTCGATCTTCGAGCAGAGCCGCGTGGCACTCTGGGAACGGGACTACTCGCAAGTGAGATCTTTCCTGATGGGGCTGAAAGCGACAGGCGTAATCGATCTGCGAGAGTACGCGGCGGCCCGGCCCGAGATCATATCCCACTGTGTTGCACTTATCCGGACGGTTGCCGCGAATGCTGCAGCCCGGGACTTGCTGGGGACGATCGGAGAGATAGCTCCCGACGGTTCGATGCGGAGGTATCTGGCGCCGAACGACGTGACATTCCTCGAGCTGATGGTCGCGATCTTCAATGAGGAGAATTCGTTCGAAGGGAAGGGCAACCTGATGGCAGCGGATGGCCAGACGAAGCTGGTGCTCATGAGCATGACCCTGCCTGACGATTCGTCCAAGTTTGATCGCATCATCGTTGGCATGGTCGACATCACTGAAGGGGAGATGACGCAAAAGGCGCTGCTCGAAGCTCAAGCCGAACTCACGCGCGCGTCCCGCGCCGCTACTGTCGGCGCGCTGTCGGCGTCGCTTGCGCACGAACTCAACCAGCCGCTGGGCGCCCTCGTCGTAAACGCACAGACGATGCTGCGGTGGATGGATCGAGACCCACCCGATCTTGCCGCGATCCGAAGGTCCGCCGAGCGGATGATCCGCGACAGCAAGAGGGCGAGTGAAATCATTCGAAATACCCGTTCGCTGCTTTCTCATGAGGTTCAGATTCTGGAACGGGTCGGCCTTCCCGAGCTGATCGCGGAGACGAGGGCTCTGATGGATCACGATCTTGGCAGGGAGGACGTGACCGTTGACGTCACTTACGGACCCGGGGCAAGAACGGTCGCAGCCGTCCGGATCGAGCTGCAACAGGTCCTGATCAACCTGATCTCGAACGCGATCCAGGTCATGGCAGAGAAGGATGTCCCGAGGCGGAGGATCGTCATCGAAACGGAGCGCCGGGATAACAGGTCGACAGTGATATCGGTGCGGGATTTTGGGCCCGGAATAAGCGATGAGGCGATGGCCCGTCTGTTCGAGCCGTTCTTCACGACCAAGGCTACCGGGATGGGGATGGGGCTCTCGATCTGCAAGAGCATGATGGAAGCGCGCGGAGGTGACCTGTCGGCGCGCAACCATACCGACGGCGGCGCAGTCTTTGAAATCACAATACCGATGAGCGAGAACGATGACTGAGACGAATACCAGGAATAGAATGAAACAGATTCCGGCAGGGCCAGTCGTCCACATCCTCGACGACGACGAATCCATGCGTGAGGCACTGACGGACCTGCTTCAGTCGATGCAGATTTCGAGCCGCGCGTTCGCGACGACGCAGGCTTTCCTGGAATCATACCGCCGCGACCAACCCGGCTGCATCCTACTCGACGTACGCCTGCCCGGTGTGAGCGGTCTGGATTTCCAGGGTCACCTTGAGCGCCTAGGGAACCATATGCCTATCATCTTCATGACCGGATTTGGTGATATCCCGATGTCGGTGCGCGCCATGAAGGCGGGGGCGGTGGATTTCCTGACCAAGCCCTTCCGCGATCAGGATATCCTTGATGCTGTAACGGTCGCCCTCGACAAGGACGCACAGCGTCGCCGCGAGAGTGCGGCATCCGACGCAGTTGCCGCGCTTGCAGCCACGCTTACGCCGAGGGAGCGAGAGGTCATGGCCGCAGTCGTCCAAGGCCTGATGAACAAGCAGATCGCGTTCAACCTTGGCATCAGCGAGATCACCGTCAAACTTCACCGGGGCAACGTCATGCGCAAGATGGACGCGCGTTCGGTAGCGGATCTCGTGCGCAAGACCGAGCTGCTGGACGAAGCGGGGACCCAACCTACACCATAGTCTGATATCGAGGGCGAACCGACGAGCGCATAACAAGAACTACAAAAATAAACAGATTAGGCTGTCCCAGTGTCCCCAGTCCCCACCATCGCAATCGTTGATGATGACCAAGCCATGCGTGAGGCGCTGGACGACATGGTCAAGTCATGCGGTTACGAGAGCCGCCTGTTCTCCTCCGCCGAAGAATTTCTGTCCCTGGAGCAACGCGACTCGATCGATTGCATGCTTCTGGACGTGAAGATGCCCGGTCTGTCCGGGCTGGAACTCCAGGCCCAGCTTAACACGGAGCCGCCCAAGCCGCCCATCATCTTCATGACCTCCTATCACGACGAGCGGACCCGCTCCGCCGCGATGGAGGGAGGAGCATTGGCGTTTCTAGGCAAGCCCGTCGAGTTCGACTGCCTTATTGCCGCTCTCGAGAAGGCGCTCGGCAAGGGTTGAGAACTACTTCCCGTCGAAACGGAAAGTCGATCCAAGATACTTTTGATGATGGAGAACCAGTATGAGCGGTTGCAGCCACGGAGCCACAATCCGGTCAGTCACTCCCAGGACGATCGGTTGCGAGGAATGTCTCGAAGAGGGCCAGGCGTGGTTCCATCTGAGGATCTGCCGTGAATGCGGACATGTCGGCTGCTGCGATCAATCGATCGGCAAACACGCGACGGCGCATTTCCACCAGACCGGGCATCCCATCATCGAAGGCTACGATCCTCCGGAAGGATGGGGGTGGTGCTACGTAGACGAGGTTTTCGTTGAATTACCGGATCAGACGCCGCAGCGCGGCCCTATCCCGCGCTACTATTGAAGATTGGAAAACCGATGGGCACCGCTGGCTCGCGTGACTACCAGATGTTCCCGGCCCTCGATCCGCACCAGGTGGCGGCCGTGAGGCGTTTCGCCGATGGAGCCTCGCGCCACTTCGAGCCGGGGGAGACCATCTTCGATATCGGCGACAAGCACGCTCCCGCATGGCTGGTGCTTGACGGATCGATCGACGTGTTCCGCCATGACGGCCTGACGGGCGAGGTCCCGGTGACGGGCCACACTATCGGGCAGTTCTCAGGGGAAGTCAGCCAGCTTTCCGGCCGCCCGTCCCTTGCGGGCGGGCGTGCCGGGACGAACGGGTGCGTGGCCGTCTCATTCGACGCCCCCCATCTCAGAGCTCTGATCATCGGTTCGGCGGATATCGGCGAGATCGTGATGCGCGCCTTCATCCTTCGCCGTGTCGCGCTGATCGACGAGGGCGGCGCTGGTTCGGTGCTGATTGGGAGGCCGGGCAGCCCGAACCTAGTCCGGCTTCAAGGTTTCCTGGCGCGAAGCGGATATCCGTATGTCGTCCTTGATGCCACTGCGGATGGCGAGGGCCGTGAGCTAATCGATCGCCTGGGCATCCTGTCCGACGAGCTACCCCTGATGGTGTGCCCCGGCGGAACAGTTTTGAAGGATCCGACTGACAGCGAGGCCGCCGTCTGCCTGGGGGTCACGCCTGATCTCGTGCCCGGTACGATCTATGACGTGGCAATCGTCGGCGCGGGTCCCGCAGGTCTTGCCACCGCCGTCTATGCCGCGTCCGAGGGGCTGAGCGTCCTGACGATCGACGAGCGGTCCGCTGGCGGCCAGGCTGGAGCGTCGGCCCGGATCGAAAACTACCTGGGCTTCCCGGCCGGAATATCGGGGCAGGCCCTTGCAGGGCGCGCTTTCAATCAGGCCTTGAAATTCGGGGCGGAAATCGCTTTCCCGATCCAAGTGCTCGATCTCTCGAGCGCTCCACAGTCAGGACAAGGAAACGCAGTCCTGAAGCTCTGGCTGGATGGAGAACGAAGCGTTGAGGCACGCACTGTGGTGATCGCTTCCGGCGCGCGATATCGCCGCCCGCCCATCGCGAATATCTCCATCTTCGAAGGTGCCGGCGTTTCATATTGGGCGTCCCCGATCGAAGCGAAGCTCTGCGAGGGCGAAGAGGTTGTCCTCGTCGGAGGTGGGAATTCGGCCGGGCAAGCGATCGTCTTCCTCGCTCCAAGGGTCCGGCAGCTCCATGTCGTCGTCCGCAGGGCACTCGAGGAAACGATGTCGAGCTATCTGATCGAGCGTATCGCCGCACTTCCCAACGTCGAGATCCACGTCGACAGCGAGATCGTCGAGTTGGAAGGTGACTGCGCAACCGGTCTTACCGGGGCCGTCGTGCGCAGTCGCTCGTCCGGAAGCGAGCGTCGGTTTGCAGTCCGACATCTTTTCTTGTTCATCGGCGCGGATCCGAACACGGCATGGGTCCGCTTCCAGGTGGATGTCGACGACAAGGGATTCGTATTGACGGGCGAGCCCGTTCCGGGAGGCCGCTCCGTGCTGCCGCTCGAGACCAACATCCCCAACGTGTTCGCCATCGGCGACGCGAGGTCGGGATCGACCAAGCGTGTGGCTGCCGCGGTCGGCGAAGGCGCCGCTGTCGTTTCGCAGATTCATGAATGCCTTCGGCGGTAGACTGGCGATTGGAAGATATCGGCTGATTAGGTCTTTCGCAGAGTTTCCTTTCGCGATTGCAAGCCGCCGCGCCAATCCACGCTGGCCAGGAAACGGAAGCTGAAAGTCATGGCAGAGTGTATGGAGAGCTAGGCCCAGACCGACGCGCTGCTCCGCCTGGGATGGACGCAAGGGCAGGGGTATTTCTTCGCAAGACCGATGCCCTCGGGGGCAATTCGGGGAACTGATCCTTCGCGGGGATCGTCGCCCGGCCGTCGCATGACGGCATCGACAGACCCATCCTACACCAAGGTCTAGGAAGACCAAACTCATAGTCGGATTCCGGACGGATCCCGATCGGCTAAAAATCGGCAATCGATTTCAAGCTGAGGAATGGATGCGTCTGAAACGCTCCAGGTCACGACCGCCGGATGATGTCTCGCGGAACCTGACAAGGGAGTCGTCGGCATTCGCAAAACAGGGGCATGTTCACGAATGGGCTCAACCAATCGAAAACTGATGGCAGGCGCCACCCTTCTCGGGCTTGCGACACTCGTTGGCGTCGGCATCGCCGGGTGGATCGTCTACGAAGCCGAAATCCCGAGGATCAAGCCGCCGGATCGGGCCTTGCTCTCACCTGCACTGATCCGGAGAGGCGAGCAGTTGGCCACCATCGGGGACTGCATCGTCTGTCACACCGCGGACAATGAACCCGCTCTTGCGGGTTCGAGGGCCCTGGCCACGCCATTTGGAACCCTCTATTCCAACAACATTACTCCGGATCCCGACAGCGGGATTGGCAGTTGGTCGGCTGATGCTTTCAGAAGGGCGATGAAGCAGGGGGTCGCTCGCGACGGAAGCCATCTCTATCCGGCGTTTCCGTACGAACATTTCTCGCGCGTCACCGACGATGATCTCGATGCCGTCTACGCATTCCTGATGAGCCGGGACCCTGTGAAGAAGACCGCCCCGCCGAACGAACTCATGCCGGGACTGGGCTTCCGACCGCTGCTTGCAGGATGGAAGCTACTGTTCTTGAGAACCGCCGCGACGGCTTCCGATCCATCCGAGAGTCCGGAATGGAACCGGGGCAGATACCTCGTCGACGGGCTGGCCCATTGCGGCGGCTGCCATACGCCGCGAAACATCCTTGGCGGCGAGGAATGGGGCAAGCGCTTCGCTGGAGGCGTGGCCGAAGGGTGGAACGCGCCTCCGTTGGACGCAAGCAATGTTTCGTCCGAGCGGTGGAACGTCGAAACGCTCTACGAATATCTGAAGACGGGCACAGCACGCGGGCACAGCTCGGCAGCAGGCCCCATGGGGCCGGTTACGGAAGGTCTTTCCAGACTGAACGACGACGACGTGCGTTCGATCGCTACCTACATCGATTCCACTATGCATGCCGGCGCCGTAACTCGTCCCGCCGGCCGGCGGGTCGCTGGCGACGCCGTTCAGTCACATCCCGCAACCTCCACCTTGTTCGAGGGCGCATGCGGTGGCTGTCACGAGCCAGCCGCACCTATGGCATCGAGAGGGCGGCCCCTGCTTTCGGATACCTCGGACGTGAACGCGCCGGACCCGCGGAACGCCATTCAGGCAGTGCTGCAGGGCATCAAGGATTCGACCAGCGACGCTCCATTCATGCCGCCGTTTACTGACAACCTCACCGACGAACAGGTCGCGGACCTCCTGGCCTACGCAAGGTCGCGGTTCACGTCCCAATCGCCTTGGCCGCACCTTGCGAACACGGTTCGCGATATCCGGAAAGAGAACGCAAGATGACCATATCCATCACAGTCAATGGCGCGAAGCACGAGATCGGAAGTGATCCTGATACGCCGCTGCTCTACGTGCTGCGGGATGACCTGGAACTGAACGGTGCAAAATTCGGGTGCGGGCTCGGACAATGCGGTGCCTGCACGGTGCACATAGACGGGAAGGCGGTCTTTTCCTGTATCACCCCGGTCGGGGCTATCGGTGACAGATCGATCAGGACCCTAGAAGGTCTCGGCTCGGTCGATGCGCCTGGAATCGTGCAGAAGGCCTTTCAGGATGAGCAGGCGGCACAGTGCGGATACTGCATAGCCGGCATGATCATGCGCGCGCAGGCTCTCCTCGAAAAAATCCCGGATCCGACCGACGAACAGATCCGGGAGCACATGCAGCCCAATCTCTGCCGCTGCGGAACCCATGCGCGGATCCTTCATGCGGTCCGGCGTGCCAGCGATGTAATGGCCGGAGTGGTCCGATGAACCCGATCACGAGACGTTCCTTCCTCGCTGCCAGCGGCATCGCTGTAGCATTCGCCATGAAGAGACCGGCTCGCGCCCAGCTCGCCGGCGGCGGCGAGGGAGGGGCTGGGCCCATCGCTCTCGCTCCCGCTCTTCCGGGAAGCCTGAAATCATCCCCCTACCTCGATTCCTGGATCCTGCTCGATCAGAGCGGAAGGGCCACCGTCTTTTCAGGGAAGGCTGAACTGGGCCAGGGCATCAGGACGGCCCTGACGCAGGTGGCGGCCGAGGAACTGGACCTACCCCCAGCGGACGTCGATCTCGTCACCGTCGACACCCTGCGCACGCCTGACGAAGGGCTGACGGCGGGTAGCCACTCGATGCAGGACAGTGGCACTGCGATCCGGAATGCTGCGGCGAACGTCCGGATGCTCCTGCTCAGACAGGCGGCAGCGATCCTCAGGGTCGGGGAAGGCGACGTGACTTCAATGGGCGACGGGACCATCAGAGCCAGCGATGGCCGCCGCATCGGATACGGCGAGACCGCATCCGCCCTGTCGATGCATGTCGAGGCGGTACCCGACGCGCCGCTTCGCCAGAAGAACCAATTCCGGACAATGGGCACCAATCTTCCAAGGCTGGACATCCCGGCGAAAACCACGGGCGGAGCCGCTTTCATTCACGACATGCGCCTGCCTGGGATGCTGCATGCAAGGGTCGTCAGGGGACCGAGCGAAGGTACGAGGCTGGCATTGCCGCCGGACAGCGAGATCGAGTCCATGGACGGTGTCGTGAAGTTCGTGCGGAACGGAAACTTTGCGGCGGTGGTGGCCGAACGTGAATGGAACGCCGTAAAGCTCATGCGGAGGCTCCAGGCCTCGCCCTACGAGCTTGCGAGATCGCCGTTCCCGACGGGTGGAGTCGCCGAGACGCTGAAGGCGCTGCCTGCGAGGGACATCGTCATACTGGATGCCAGCAAGCCGACTGCGGATCCCAAGCGCTCGGTCAGGAAAAGCTTCATCAGGCATTGGATAAGTCATGGTTCGATTGGTCCGTCGTGCGCTCTGGCCTGGCTGCAGGATGACATTCTGACGATCTGGACCCACAGCCAGGGCACATTCGATGTCCGGCGCGTCGCCGCGGATCTCCTGAAGCGCCCTATCGAGACCATCCGCGCGATCCATGTCGAGGGAGCGGGCTGCTATGGCCAGAACGGTGCCGACGATGTCGCCGCCGAGGCTGCCTTGATCGCCGCATCGCTGCCGGGTCGACCCGTGCGACTGCAATGGATGCGGGAGCAGGAGTTCGGCTGGGAACCGCTGGGTCCCGGAATGGCGACCGAGGTGGATGCTGCCCTCGATGGCGACAACCGGATCGTCAGATGGAACTACGATGTGTGGAGCAATCCACACAACAATCGTCCCGTGGGGGCGGGTGGCGTCCTGGTAGGGAACGAGGTCGTCCCTTCGTTTCCGGTACCGGAAGGCAAACCCATTCCGATGCCTGAAGGCGATGGCAGCCGCAATTCCAATCCTCTGTACGACCTGCCAAACATGAACGTCGTCTATCATTTCATCAAGGACATGCCGATCCGGGTTTCCGCGCTGCGATCACTAGGCGCCCACCTCAATGTCTTCTCCATAGAGAGCATGTTTGACGAACTTGCTCTGACGGCGGGAATCGACCCGCTCGACCTTCGACTGAACCACATGGCGGATGACCGCGCGCGACAGGTTATGCTGACCGCGGCCGACGCCTTCGGCTGGAGGAAGCGCAAGAAGGCGGCACCCTTGCAGGGATTCGGGATGGGGTTCGCGCGTTACAAGAACCTCGGCGCTTACTGCGCGATCTTCATGGAGGTCCGCGTCGAGCGGGACACCGGGCGGGTCACCGTCCGAAAGGTCCAGGCGGCCGTGGATTGCGGCGAGGTCGTTTCGCCCAATGGTATCGAAAACCAGGTCGAAGGGGCCATCATACAATCCTTGAGCTGGTGTACTCGCGAAGCCGCGGCAACCGATGGAACTCTGAGAAAAAACTTCGACTGGAGCACTTATCCAATTCTCCGCTTCCGCGATGTCCCTGAACATATCGATGTTATAGTGGAAGCCCAGCCGGGGAAGCCGTTCTTGGGGGTAGCCGAATGCGGCCAGGGACCAGCCTCGGCTGCGCTCGCCAATGCTCTTGCCGACGCGACCGGCGTCCGGTTCACCGATATGCCGATCACTGCAGAGGTGGTTAGATCTGCAATTGTCACGCTCTGACTTCGATCTTCGGGCACGGTAGGCCATACTTCCAGTCTTGTCCCGCCGCACGGGGTGTGGAACTGGACCGGGACAGGAGAAACCGCGGTGAGCGGACGGCGCCCCTGGGGGCAAGCACTCGCGCGGTGAGCATCCGGAGCCTCGACTTCGGCGACGGAATGTGGCTCGTCCAGCAACATCCTGATCTTACCTGTGAAGACAGGCGAACCTGGGTGAGGGGTCAGACATCCTCCCCATACCGAAAATCCTCACCGGGATGACCTCAGGCACGCAACGACGGCGAAGGACGGCTGGCAAGAGCCAGCCGTCCTGTAACGGAGAACAAAATCCAGTCAGGGTGAGCGAGGCTGCCGCTCATTCCTTGACGAATGCGAGCAGGTCCGGATTGATGACATCCGCATGCGTGGTGAGCATGCCGTGAGGATAGCCCGGATAGACCTTCAGCGTGCCGTTCTTGACGAGCTTGACCGACAGCCGGCCGGCATCGTCGATCGGCACGATCTGATCGTCGTCGCCATGCATGACGAGAACCGGAACGGTGATGTTCTTCAGGTCTTCGGTCTGGTCTGTTTCGGAAAACGCCTTGATGCCTTCATAATGGGCCTTGGCGCCACCGATCATGCCCTGACGCCACCAATTCTGGATGACACCCTGGGAAACCTTCGCACCTGGACGGTTGAAGCCGTAAAACGGACCGGTCGGCAGGTCGAGGTAGAACTGGGCGCGGTTGTCGGCGAGTGCCTTGCGCAAGCCGTCGAACACCTCGATCGGCAGGCCGCCGGGATTGCTCGCGGTCTTCACCATGATCGGCGGAACGGCGGAAACCAGAACGGCCTTGGCGACGCGGCCCTGCGGCTGGCCGAACTTGGCGACGTAGCGGGCAACTTCGCCGCCACCGGTCGAATGACCGATATGGACGGCATTCTTGAGGTTCAGGTGCTCGTAGACGGCCGAGGCGTCGGCTGCGTAGTGGTCCATGTCATGGCCTTCGCTCACCTGCTGCGAGCGGCCGTGGCCACGGCGGTCATGGGCGACGACGCGGTAGCCGCTGGCAAGGAAAAACAGCATCTGGTTGTCCCAGTCGTCCGACGACAGCGGCCAGCCGTGATGGAACACAATCGGCTGGGCATCCTTCGGACCCCAATCCTTGTAGAAGATATCGACGCCGTCCTTTGTCTTGATGAAAGATTCGGTCATTTGCCTGTTTCCAGTTCCTGGTTGCTGTGAGGGTTGCGTCGCGGCGAAGGCCGATGACGTTTGCAGCGAGATTGCTGCTGCCAGCGCGGCGCCCGTGCGTAGCGCGTCGCGTCGTGAGAGCTTCAGATCGGAATTCGCGGTCTGCATGGTGGCCTATCTCTCCGTCATCCGAGGTTGGTCATTCAGTGCCGTCGGTGGCCCTAATGAAGGACGCGAAACCCTCACTGGGCTCCGTCGCTCGTTCTCGGCTGCTGACGTGAAGAGACTACGGCAGCGTGGCAGCGCCCGCACCTATACCTAGGATCAGGATGGATAGGCTGTTCGGGTGGCGTGCGAGGGACCTGCGTATTGAGCATCAGGCTTTACTGGCTTCAGGCTTGAAACGGCAGGAGACAGGGATGAGTCCTACGCGATCGTCAGAGGTGATGGGAGTAGTGCGCGCATTACGCTGAGTGAAGGAGAGCGGAGCTTCATCTCGTTCCCGTATTTCTAGCATCTCATCCGTGGCAGTACGACGTCCGCAGAGGTCAGCGGGAACAGGGTGGTGGTCTTCGACGATCCGGTGTCCAGTCTCGACAGCGACGTCCTGTTGATCGTGAGCGCGCTCATAAAGCGGGTGCTCTCCGAGGCGTGTTCAGGCAAGGTCGCCATCAAGCAGGTCTTCGTGCTGACCCACAACATCTATTTCCACAAGGAAGTGACGTTCGACCCTGACCGGAAAGCCGACAAGCGTGCCCACGACACATTCTGGATCGTTCGAAAGACGAACGAGGGAAGTCAGGTCGAGGGCTTCGCCCGCAATCCCATCCGCACGTCATACGAGCTGCTGTGTGAGGAAATCCGTAAACCCAGCCGTCCAGCGTTGACGATACAGAACGTGATGCGTCGTATCCTGGAGTGTCTGCGGCTGTCAGGCATGACTCTCGTACCCCAAACCACAGCACGCATTCAGCGGCCCTCGACGGCGCCGCGGATATGAGATCGGGCTACTCCGATGTCGTGAAGGGTTCGATCATCGAGACCCTCGAGTTCTCGGACTGCGCGTCGTAACTCTACATACCTTCTCAGTCTTTCGCCGAGCTTCATTCTATCTCTCCATGGTTGCTGATGCCTATACTATAGGCTCGTCGCCGCTCACAATGTATGCATTTGCCATCAATGCAGGCATGTCGCCCAGTCATAGCTATCTGGGCCAAGGTCTCTTGAGCGTGCACTCGCCATAAGGAAACCCTATAGCGGCAGAAAGGAGTTGTGTTGGCCAAACCCGGCCGCATGAACCTACTGTGACATCTGGCTCAGCATGAAGCTGCCCAATAAGAACCGCCAAAGCGGCAAATGCCGGCATAAAGCCGACGAGATCATCCGAAACACGGAGCGGGAACATGACACATCAATTCAATCGCAGAATGCTTTGCATCTCCACGGCGATCCTTGCGATCACCGGATCAGTTCCTTTCACTGCCACGGCGCAGGCGGCCGACACGATCAAGCTCGGGATCGTCGCGCCGATGAGCGGACCGAATGCCCGCTACGGCGGTTTCTCGCTGCGAGGCGCTGAGCTTGCGGTGAAAGACATCAACGATGCCGGCGGCGTCAACGGCACGAAGATCCAGCTCTTCAACGCGGACAGCCAGGGCACGCCGGTCGAAGGGGTCTCGGCGACCCGCCGCCTGATCGACCAGGAAGGTGTCGACTTCATCATCGGCGACGTTTCGAGCTCGGTGACCCTCGCCATGCAGCCTGTCGCGGAAGACGCTGAGGTGCTCCTCCTGAACGCCGCATCTTCGAACCCGAAGATCACCTACCAGGCAGGTGTCGGCGGCTTCAAATGGACCTACCGCAACTACCCGACGGACGAAAACCGTGCGCTCGTCGTCGCCAAATATGCCGCCGAGCAGCGAGGCTTCACCAAGTTCGCAGTGCTTTCGGTAGACAGCGACTACGGCCGCTCGGCCATTACTTTCACGAAGAAGTACCTTCCGGAATTCAAGGGGCAGATCCTCAGCGAGGATTACTACAAGGAAGGCGAAGTCGATTTCCGCAGCGTTCTCGCCAAGATCCGCGACAACGGCGCGCAGGCGATCATCTACTATGGTCTTGCCGACACAACGCCGATCCTCGCCCGTCAGATGGTCGAGCTCGGGATCGCGGGAAAAGTCACCCTCATCGGCAACGGCGAGTTCAATACCGAGAAGACCATCAAATCGGCTCCGACCGCCTTGGAAGGCGCCGTTGAGGCCGCTGCATGGTTGCCGCAGTTCGACTCCCCGGCCAGCAAGGCCTTCGTCGAGAAGTTCACGACGACCTACAAGGAAGCTCCGAACAACCACGCCTATGTCCACTGGGACACAGTCAACCTGCTCGCCGCCGCAATCAAGCAGGCTGGCAGCGCCGACAAGAGTAAGGTCCGCGACGCCCTTTCGAAGATCAAGTACAAGAGCCCCGTCGGCGACGTCACCTTCGACGATCACAATCAGGCTCGCCTGCCGATGATCCTTCTGCAGATCGAGAAGGGTGTTCCGAGCATCAAGGGTGCATACTCGGCAGACATCCAGTACCCTGCCAAGTAATTCGCTGGGAGGAGTACGTCCATGCTCTCGACCGTTCTCGAACAAGTCGTCAATGGGATCGTGACGGGTTCCGTCTACGCGATCGTCGCCGTCGGAATGACGATGATCTTCGGCGTGCTGCGAGCCATCAACTTCGCTCACGGCGAATATTACATGCTCGGGACGTTCGGCGCCTGGTTCGCCATCGACTATCTCGGCCTTTCCTATGAGGCTTCGATCGTCGTGGGCGTTCTGGCGACGATCGTGGTCGCCTACGTCGTCGGGCAGCTCGTCATGCGTCGGATGGTCGGCGCTCCGGCGGAGTCGGGGGTGCTCGCCACCCTTGGCATCGCCCTCATCCTGCAGAACACCGTGATCTTCGTCTTCGGGGGAGGCTACAAGTTCTTCTCCGGAGGCTATATCGAGCCTATCTCGATCTTCGGCTTCAGCCTGGCACAGCAGCGCATTCTCATCCTCGTGGTCTGCCTGGTCGTCTTCGTCGGCCTCGAACTGATGGTCACCTACAGCCGTCTCGGCATGGCCATGCGCGCGGTTTCCCAGAACGTGGAATGCTGCGAGGTGGTTGGCATCGACGTGCCGCAGGTCGTGCTCCGGACATTCATTCTCGGTGCCGCCCTGGCCGCTCTCTCGGGTGTCCTGACCGCGCCCGTCAACGTCAGCGTCTATGGCGGAATGGGCGAGCTGATCACGTTCAAGACCCTGCCGATCATCATCATGGGCGGACTTGGCAACGTGCGCGGGACGTTCTTCGCCGCGATGATCCTGGGGATCGCCGAGAGCCTCGTCGCCACCTATGTGGGCCTGCAGTTCCGCGACACCGTCGGCTTCGCGACCCTCATCCTCGTGCTGATGTGGCGTCCGCATGGCCTCTTTTCGACGCAGGCGCGCTTCTAAAGCAGCTCCAGCCGAACCTTCTCGAACGTCTGAGGACTCGACATGTCTCTCACTGAAACCGTCCCGCAGGCCCGGAGACGAGATCTCCGAATCCCGCTCGCCGTCGTCCTGATCGTCGTAGCACTTGGTGCTCCCTACATGGGAAGCCGCTATGTAACCCACTCCCTGATCATCGCCCTCATATTCATGCTTCCGGCACATGGACTCAATCTTCTCGTCGGCTACACGGGCCTCCTGTCGCTCGCACAGGCCGCATTCTTCGGGATCGGCGCCTATACGGCGGGCCTGCTCGCCGTCACCTACGGCACCCCGTTCTACGTCAATCTCATCGCCGCCGCCCTGGTATCCGGTGCCGCCGCACTTCCACTCGGAATTCCGGCCCTGCGTCTCCGCTCGACATCATTCGTCATGTGCACGCTGGGGTTTGTCATCATCGGCCAGGCGATTGCGAAGAACTGGGTCTCGGTCACCCGGGGAGACATGGGGCTTTCGAGCATTCCTAAACCGTATTTCGAACTCGGACCGCTTTCCTTCACCGTTTCCGGTACGACCAATTTCTACTATCTCGCCCTGGCGGTCGGCGTGCTGGCCACCCTGGCGGTGTGGGCGATCGTCAGATCTCCTGCGGGGCGGAACATGGTGGCGATCCGCGAAAACGAGACCCTTGCCGAATCCCTCGGTGTTCCCACCTGGCATTATAAGCTGATCGTGTTCATGATCAGCGCGATGTTCGCAGGCGTCGGCGGCTGCCTCTACGCCCACTATCTCACGGTCGTCAGCCCCCTGACCTTCCAGATGTACTACTCCACAACGATGCTGATCATCGTGCTGGGTGGCGGCGCTGGAATGATCTCAGGCACTGTCTTCGGCAGCCTGTTGTTCGTCGGCTTAACAGAGGCGTTGCGTGTCGCTCCAGAGGTCCGGATGATCGCCTACGGCGCCTGCCTTCTCGTTCTGGTCTTCTGGTTCAAACAAGGCTTCGCCCCACTCATCAACCGCTTCTGGAACGCGATCGGAGGTGTGAAATGAATGCTCATCTTCCGCTCCTGGAGATCCGGAACCTCAGCAAGTCCTACGGCGCGGTCAAAGCCGTGAACGATGTCAGTATCCATATCGACAGAGGTGAGATCGCCGGACTGATCGGGCCGAACGGGTCCGGCAAGTCGACGTTCTTCGACTGCAGCACGGGGCTTGCACGTCCGGACACCGGCACTGTCATTCTCGACGGACAGGACATCACCGGGTGGTCCCTGAACCGGATCGCCCGGGAAGGCCGCATGTTGCGGTCGTTTCAGAAGACCGTGACGTTCAAATCCCTCGACGCCGAAGAGAACCTGGTCATCGCAGGCCAGATGTTCACATTTCCCTCCATCGCCGCGACGTTCGGTCTCGGAAAGCTTTCCAGGAGCCGCATCGAGGGGTTGCGCGAGAGGGCGCGCGAACTGATCAAGATGGCAGGCCTCTGGGATGTCCGGCATCAGCCAGCAGGCAACCTTTCCGGCGGACAGCAAAAGCTGATCCAGTTCGCCTCCATGCTGATGCCCGAGCCGAAGCTCATCCTGCTGGACGAGCCGATGGCGGGCATCAATCCGAAGATCATTGAGCGGGTGGTGGACACGATCCTTTATGCGAACAAGTCGCTGGGCGTCAGCTTCCTGGTGATCGAGCACAATATCGATGTGGTGACCAGCATCTGCCAGCGCGTCGTCGTTCTCGACCAGGGAAGCAAGCTCGTCGAGGGCCTGGCGCATGACATCATTCAGGACCAGCGCGTGAGGGAGGCCTATCTTGGAGGCTAACACAAACCTTTTGATCCGCGATCTGCGGGCAGGCTATGGCAATCTGGACATCCTCAACGGCGTCGATCTCGACGTGCCCGGGGGCCAATTCGTGGCTCTCATGGGTCCGAACGGCGCGGGGAAATCGACGCTCCTGAAGACGCTCTACGGCATGACCACCATCAAGGGCGGCAACATCGATTGGCGCGGCAAGAACATCGCCGGACAAAAGTCGAGGGCGATCCTGGGCGAGGGGATCTCGTTCGTACCGCAGGGCCGCTGTAACTTCCCCGTCATGAGCGTCGACGAGAATCTTCAGATGGCGGCCTATACGCTCCGCGATGCGAACGTCAAAGCCGACCGCGACTACGTCTACGACCTTTTCCCGATCCTGAAGAAACGACGCGCCACGCTGGCTGGCAACATGTCCGGCGGCGAGCAGCAACTGCTCGAGGTCGCCATGGCCGTCCTGCAGCGACCGAAGGTCCTGCTGGTTGACGAGCCGTCGGTCGGACTCTCGCCCGCAGCGATCGGCATCGTGTTCGACGAACTGCTCCGGCTCCATGCCGACGGGATGACGATCCTGCTGGTCGAGCAGAATACCAAGAAAGCTATGGAGGTCGCACAGCGCGCGGTCATCCTGAGGCTAGGCAAGGTCATCTGGGACGGGTTGCCGAAGGACATCACCCATGACGAACTCGGCGAGCTCTTCCTGACCGGGAAGATGCGCGGCGAGACCGAAGCGGTCCACTGACGGTCGAATATCACTCCATATAAACGAGGAAGTCCAATGAGCACTTTCGTGCCCGCATCGCGCGTGTCCAGAATCAAGGTTTCTCCGAGCACCGCGGCTTCCGCCCGTGCACGGGAACTGAAAGCGGCAGGCCGCGACATCGTCGATCTTACGGTCGGCGAGCCGGACTTCGACACGCCCGAGAACGTCAAGGCGGCGGCACACGCCGCGATCGACCGGGGCGAAACGAAGTACACGGCAGTCAACGGCACGCCTGCGCTCCGAAAGGCGATTATCGGCGACTTCCAGCGCCGCCTCGGCCTCACCTATTCCGACAACGAGATCTGCGTCGGCGGCGGCGCGAAGCAGATCCTGTTCCTTGCACTGATGGCAAGCGTCGAGAACGACGCAGAAGTCATCATCCCGGCACCCTACTGGGTCTCTTATCCAGATATGGTCATCGCCAATGAAGGCAAGCCTGTCATCGTGCAGTGCCCTCAGGAGACCGGCTTCAAGCTCACGCCGGAAGCCCTAGAGAAGGCGATCACGCCCAAGACGCTGTGGCTTATTCTCAATTCGCCTTCCAATCCAACGGGAGCGGCATACAGCAGGAGCGAGCTCGATGCGCTTGGCAAGGTGCTGCTGCGTCATCCGCAGGTCTTCGTTCTTTCCGACGACATCTACGACCAGGTCTGGTTCAAGGACGAACCGATGACCACTCTGGCCGCTGTCGTCCCGGAGCTGAAGGATCGCGTACTTCTGACCAATGGCGTGTCGAAGTCCTACGCGATGACCGGATGGCGCATCGGCTACGCTGCCGGTCCTGCACCTCTGATCGCCGCGATCAACAAGCTTCAGTCGCAGATGTCGTCCTGCCCGTCCTCGGTCAGCCAGGCGGCAGCCGCCTTCGCGCTTGCCAATGACCAGACCTTCATCACCGACAGCGTCAAGGTCTACAAGGACCGCCGGGACTACGCCTGCGCCAGGCTGAACGCTATACCGGGCCTCTCGTGCCTCGTCCCCGACGGCGCGTTCTACCTCTATCCGAACTGCGGCGGCGTGATCGGCAAGAAGACGCCGGACGGGAAGGTCATCGAGAACGACCTCGACTTCGTCCTCTATCTTCTGGATGGCGTCGGCGTGGCTGCACTCCAGGGAGCAGCATATGGATTGTCTCCCTACTTCCGCCTTTCATTCGCAACGTCCATGGAGGCCATCACGGATGCCTGCGACAGGATCGAAAAGGCGGTGAAGGCGCTGATCTAAAAAGAAGCTTCCGGCGGGAGGGGTTGCTAAGCCGTTCCCGCTGGTCTTAGGTTTCGGCCAAAAGGCACTGGAACCACGGGCATGAGCGTCGATTTCAAGAAACTCAAGAGTTTCGTCAAGATCATCGACACGGGAAGCGTCTCCCGTGCGGCGAGCATTCTTCGCGTCGCCCAGCCAGCACTCTCGCAGCAGATCGCTTCTCTCGAGCAACACTTCAAGCACCAGCTCCTCATTCGCAGCAACGTCGGCATAACCCCGACGGAAGCCGGGCTTATCCTCTATCGCCACGCGCAGATCATGCTGAAGCAGATCGACCAGGCGTCGGTCGAGATCGACCAGTCCGCGAAATCCGTTGCCGGACGCGTGTCTATCGGGCTCGCAACCTACTCCTCCTCCAGCTCGCTCTCGCTGCCACTGCTCAAGGAGATGAGAGCCAGATATCCGCAGATCATCGTTCATATCAACGACAGCTTCGGCCATATCCTGAGCGAGCTGATCATGACCGGGAGGATGGACATGGCGCTGATCTACACGTCGAATCCCATCAAGGGCGTGTCGCTCCAGCCGTTGTTTCGTGAGGAGATGTTTTTGGTTTCACCGGCAGATCTGGTGTTGCCGGGCGAACCCGGTGAACCACTGCCGCTATCGGCTCTGGATGGTGCTCCTCTTCTCCTTCCGAGCAAAACCCATTTCCTCAGACGCCTTATCGATGAGGGCATGAGCCGGGCGAGATCCGAACCTGACGTGGTTGCAGAGATCGAGTCGGTGCCTGCACTCGGCGCCGCCGTGCTCGACGGACTAGGATCCACGATCCTGCCAGGATCGGTCGTGACCGACGCGCCGACCTTTGCGGGAGCCCAGATCCGCCGTCTGACGACACCCGTGATCGACGCCACCGTTTCGCTGTGTGTTTCGGATCATCTGCCTCTCTCCGAGCCTGCACTCGCGGCACGTTCCGTGTTGCTGGACATCGTGGGGAAGCTGATCAGCAGCAGCCAGCCGGGCATCCGCCCTACCTGATTTTGCCATAAGCAAACTCTATGGCGGCAGACCGTAGTTGTGTTGGCCAACACGAACCACCGTCGCCTAACCTCATGACAGATAAAGGGGTCGAACCAGTCGGCCTCGGCCATGGCGCTTAGCCGCCGTGCAAGTCGCATCGAGGGAAATATGACAAAACTGGCTTTCGACACTGGCGGTACGTTCACCGACTTCGCGCTTCTCGACGACAAAGGTGATCTGCATCTCCACAAGGTTCTCAGCACTCCCAGGAATCCGGCCGAAGCTGTTGTCCAGGGCGTGTCCGAACTTCTCGAGAAGTTTGCCGATGTGATCTCAATCGAAAACCTCCAGGTACTCGGTGCGACAACGGTAGTCACCAACGCCGTGTTGGAGCGCAAGGGCGTCGAGACCGGCTTCGTCACCACGGACGGTTTTCAGGACATGCTCCGGATCCGGAACGAGGGACGCTACGACCTCTATGATCTGAACATCAAGTATCCGGATCCGCTCGTCACGCGTTCGAACAGCTACGGTGCCCGGGAGCGTATCGCCGCCGATGGCTCCGTCATGACGGAACTCAAGGAGGAGACCGTCCGTGAGATTGCCGGGCGCCTGAAGGAAAAGGGCATCCGTTCCGTCGCCGTCTGCCTTCTGCATGCCTACAAATATCCGCAGCACGAGCAGCGTGTCGCCGCACTCCTCCGTGAGGAAGATCCAGACATCTTCGTCTCGCTCTCCTCCGAAGTCTGCCCAGAGATGCGTGAGTTCGACCGTGCTTCGACGACTGTGGTCAACGCCTATACCCGCCCGCAAATGGCCGGGCACGTTGCTCATCTTCAGCGCGAATTCGCGGCCAAGGGTATCGACCGCCAGGTTCTCTGGATGACATCGTCCGGCGGTCTCGTGCCGAGCCGCCGCGCCGCGGAGCTTCCTGTCCGTCTCATCGAATCCGGCCCGGCCGCTGGCGCCGTCGCCGCGGCCGAGTTCGGACGCACAGCGGGCGAAGACAGCGTCCTGTCGTTCGACATGGGCGGCACGACCGCCAAGCTCTGCCTGATCCCGAACGGCGAGCCGAACGTCGGCACCGATCTCGAGGTCGCGCACTACCAGCGCTTCCGCAAGGGTTCCGGCTTTCCGCTCAAGATACAATCGATCCAGATGATCGAGATCGGTGCCGGCGGTGGGTCGATCGCTGCCAAGAACCCGCTGGGCCTTCTCGACGTCGGCCCGCATTCGGCAGGAGCGATGCCGGGTCCGGCCGCGTACCAGCGCGGTGGGACGCAGCCGACCGTGACGGACGCCGACATCCTGCTCGGCTACATGGGCACGGAATCCTTCGTCGGCGGTTCGTTCAAGGTGTCGAAGGACGCGGCCCGCGAGGCGATGACCAAGCTTGCGGACTCGCTCGATGTCTCGGTCGAACGCTGCGCCTGGGGGATCCACGATCTCGTCAACGAATCCATGAGCAAGGCGGCCGCGATGCATGCGACCGACCTTGGCGTCGATCCCCGGTCTCTGCCCATGGTGGCCTTCGGCGGCGCCGGTCCTGTTCACGCCTACGGTATTGCCCGGAAGCTCGGGATCTCGCGAATCATATGCCCGACGGGTGCCGGGGTGAGTTCGGCGATCGGCCTGCTCATCGCTCCGGTGGCCGTCGACCTATCGGCAAGCCATCCGATGCCGCTGGAAGCCTGGGATATCGATGCCATGAACCGCCTGCTCGACGACCTGGCAGCACAGGGCGCGGAGGTCGTGTCGGCCGCCGGTGTGCCGAAGGAAACGATCACCAACCGCTACACCGTCGACATGCGCCATGTGGGTCAGGGTCATGAGATCACGATCGTTCTTCCGGACCGGAGCCTTCCCGAAGAGGCGTTCCTGACGGAATTGCGGAACGCATTCTTCAAGCTATACCGCGAGCTGTTTGGCCGGACGGTCGCCGCTCCCCTCGAAGTCATCACGTGGCGGCTGCGGGCCAGCGGCGAGAAGGACCAGGTCACCCGGCCGCACGAGACCGTCACCGCAGATGCCAGGAAGGGAAGCCGCCAGGTCTACTTCCAGGAGCTCGGCACCTTCACCGACACCGCCGTCTACGATCACTACAAGCTTCCCGTCGGCCATGAGGTCAAGGGACCGGCGATCGTCGAGCAGCGCGAGTCGACCGCGGTCGTCGGTCCGAGCGGCGTTTTCCACGTGGATGCCCATGGCAACCTCGTGATCAACCTTCACTAAGGGGTACCCAGATGTCGAAACCCGCCACCGATTTCAATGACCCGATCAACCTGCAGGTCATGTGGAACCGCCTTATCTTCATCGCGGACCAGGCCGACAACGTACTCGGAAAGACGGCCTTTTCGCCGATCGTCCGCGAGAACCACGACTATGTCACTGTTCTCCTCGACGCGAAGGGCAGAGCACTTGCCCAGTGCACCTGGTCAATCCCCGTCTTCATCACTTCCCTTCCGGCTGCGGCACAGGGCTACTTCCTGCCGAAGTTTCCGGCCGATAAGCTTGTGGAGGGTGATGTCCTCGCCACCAACGATCCCGAAATCGGCACGGGCCACCTTCCGGACGTGACGATGATCACGCCGATCTTCAAGAACGGCAAGGTCGTCGCCTATGCGGGCTCCATCGCCCATCTGCCGGACATCGGCGGCGCGCCGCTTCACTCTGAAGCAAGCGACATCTTCGCCGAAGGCATTCGCTTCCCGATCGTGAAGCTGCTGAAGGCTGGCGTCCCGAACGAGGATGTGTTCGACATCATCGCAGCCTCCGTGCGCCTTCCCACCGAAGTACGGGGCGACCTCGAGTCGATGATTGCAGCCAACAACGTCATGGGCCGGGAGCTGGTGAAGTTCCTCGACGAATACGGCCTCGACGATGTCGAAGGTCTGGCCACGGCCATCCATTCCCGTTCCGAGGCGCAGACGCGCAAGGCGATCAGGGAATGGCCGAACGGCACTTACAGCGCGGAAGTGCTGCTGGACGGCTACGATGTCGACGTCACGCTGAAGGCATCGGTCGTCGTCAGGGATGACTCCATCCATGTCGACTATACCGGCACCTCAGATCAGGTCCTGCATTCGATCAACTGCCGGACGAACTATCGCTACGCCCATTCCGTCTACGCGCTGAAGTGCCTGCTCGATCCGGAAACCCCGAACAACGAAGGCTGCATCATGCCGATCACGGACGAGGCTCCGCTGGGCTCCATCCTCAATCCGCAGCAGTGGACGGCGGGCAACTCGCGCAATCTCATAGGGCACGTCATTCCGTCGTTGATCTTCAAGGCGCTGGAAAGAGTCGTTCCGGACAAGGTCATGGGCGACAGCGGCGGTGCTCCGATCTGGGCTGCCAACTGCGTCGGTCAGCGCAATGACGGCTCGCAGTACGGCTCCGTCCAGAACTTCCATGGCGGTCAGGGTGCGCGCGCCGAATTCGACGGTCTCGATACGCTCAGCTTCCCGTCGAACTGCAAGGTGACGGCCATCGAGATGTTCGAAGTCGCCGTTCCTGTCCTGACCGAGCGCAAGGAACTGATCGCCGACTCGGGCGGTGCTGGAAAACATCGCGGCGGTCTCGGGCAGCGGGTCACCCTGCGCAATCTCGGCAAGAACCCGATGAGCATCTACCTTGCATCGGAACGCGTCCGCCACCCGTGCTTCGGCGTCGTAGAGGGCCAGAACGGCACGGCTGGCAAGGTCATGAAGGAGGGCAAACCGCATTTCCCGAAGGGCAAGGTCACGCTGAAGACTGGCGAGCGCCTCGAGGTCGAGACCCCCGGTGGCGGCGGCTGGGGCCGGGCAACAGAACGCTCCCGCGAACTCATCGAGCAGGATCTTCAGGAGAGCCTGATTTCGCCGAAGGCGGCCAAGGACGTTTACGGCTATTCTGGCCCGGTCGCAGTGGCCGCGGAATAGGGGGACGACATGGGACTTCTGGATGGAAAGATCGCGCTGGTGACCGGCGCAGGATCGGGGATCGGTCGTGAGACCGCTCTCCTGCTGGCGAAGGACGGCGCAACCGTCGTCCTCACCGGCCGCCGCCTCGAACCGCTGCGCGAGGTCGCATCACTGATCGAGAAAGCAAAGGGCAAAGCGTTCGCCCGGGTTCTCGACATCGGATCCCGCGACTCGATCTTCGAGACCGTGAAATGGGTCAAGGATGGCATCGGTGCGGTCGATATTCTGGTGAACAATGCAGGTAGCGCCAGCAAGGTGCTCAACGCGCGCTTCCTCAGCGAGGAGGAGTGGAACTCCACGATCAACGTCAACCTGACAGCGGTGTTCAATCTCATCCAGGCCGTGCTGCCGGAGATGATCGCCAGGGGCGAGGGCACGATCATTACCGTGTCGTCGCTCGCCGTCGTCAATCCGAACCTTCTGGGTGGCGCGGCCTATGGCGCGGCCAAGGCGGGCGTGAAGAACTTCATGACCTTCGTTCACAACACCTACCGCAACCAGGGCATCCGGGCGACGACGATCCTACCGGGCGAGACGAACACGCCGATCATGGACAATCGCGCGCGACCGCCTCTGGACGCCGAGCGGGCCGTCATGATGGATCCTCACGACGTCGCTCGGGCGATCCACCTTTGCGCCAGCCTGAACAGGAGCGCGGTCATTCCCGAACTCCACATCTGCCCGACGTTCATGCGGGATACCTCGGCGGATATCGAAGTTGCGCGCTGGGTCGGTGCGCCTGCCGACACGCCGGACATGCCAAAGAAATAAAATCGGGAGGACACCATGAACGGAGCGAAGTTGCGCTCGCGGCTTTTAGCCGGCGAGGCGATCACCATGTACAACACCCATCATGCGTCCTCGGGACTGGCGGGACGCCTGATCGAACTTGGCGCGGACTCGGTCTTCGTCGACTGCGAGCACGGCACCTGGAGCTTCGAGGACGTGCGCAGCACCGGACAGATCGTCCGCTCGGTCGGCGGCGCGGAGATCGTCCGACCCCACTCCCACGAGCGGCCGCTGATCATCCGCTATCTCAATGCTGGAGCCGACGGCATCATGGTTCCCATGATCGACACGGCCGAACAGGCCCGCGCTGTCGTGGATGCGGTCCGATACGCGCTCCCCTCCGACTACGATAAACGCCTCGTCGTTGCCATGATCGAGACGGTGGATGCGATCGACAATCTCGACGAGATGCTGACAGTCGAAGGCATCGACGTGTTCTTCATCGGTCCTGGCGACCTGTCGCAAAACATGGGCTACCCGCCTGCGCCGCCGTTCGGCGAGCCGCGCCCCGCCGCCGTCATGGAGAAGGTCGCCGTGGCCGTCGACAAGATCCGTGCGGCAGGTAGGATCCCGGGAACTCTCGCCACTGCCGAAGAGCTGCCACACTGGCTGGAGAAGGGTGTCCAGTTCTTCTACATCCACACGGATCCTTTCCTGCGCCGCGGAATCGCGGGCATCAGACAGACGCTGGCGCGGTAGGGGACTCGAATGGCTTATCCACTTTTCGATCTGACAGGATCCAGAGCCCTGGTAACGGGATCGTCGCAGGGTATCGGCTTTGCGCTTGCCAGAGGCCTCGCGGAACACGGAGCCTCCATCGTTCTGAACGGCCGTGACAGGGCCAGGCTCGAGATCGCTGCAGGACAGCTCAAGGAAACTGGTGCGACGGTTTCGGTATCCGACTTCGACGTTACGGAAGCCGAAGCGGTGAAGCGCGGGGTCGACGCGATCGAGGCCGAAGTCGGTGCGATCGACATCCTGGTCAACAATGCCGGGATGCAGTTCCGCAGCCCGCTCGAGGATTTCCCCATCGACCGCTGGGAGCAGTTGCTGAAGACTAACGTCTCCAGTGTCTTCTACGTTGGCCAGGCGGTGGCCAAGCACATGATCAGCCGCGGACGTGGCAAGATCATCAACATCGCATCGGTGCAGAGCGAACTCGCCCGTCCCGGCATCGCGCCCTACACGGCCTCCAAGGGCGCGGTGAAGAACCTGACCCGCGGCATGTGCACCGACTGGGCAAAGCACGGCCTGCAGATCAATGCGCTCGCGCCCGGCTACTTTAAGACCCCGTTGAACCAGGCACTGGTCGACAGCCAGGAATTCTCGTCCTGGCTTGAGAAACGCACGCCCGCCGGACGCTGGGGCGATGTCGAGGAACTGGTCGGTGCGGCCGTCTTCCTGTCAAGCAAGGCCTCCTCCTTCGTCAACGGACACACGCTCTATGTCGATGGCGGCATCACCACCAGCCTCTGAGGCAGGAGCCTTCGGGCCGATCGTCGTGATGGGCGTCTCGGGCTGCGGCAAGTCGTCGGTTGGAGAGAGGTTGGCGGACTATCTTGGCCGCGGCTTCATCGAGGGTGACGGCCTGCATCCGCCCTTCAATGTCCGCAAGATGCGGATGGGAACGCCGCTGGAGGACGAGGACCGCTGGCCCTGGCTCGATGCGCTCGGCAATCGTCTCGCGGGGACGGGCGATATCGTCGTCTCCTGCTCGGCACTGAAGCGCACGTATCGGGATCGATTGCGGTCGTTGTCTGGGCGGCCGATGACCTTCGTCTTCCTGCAGGGAGACCGGATGCTGCTGGCTGCACGCATGGCCGCCCGCAAGCACGAATACATGCCGCTGTCGCTTCTCGACAGCCAACTTGCGACGCTCGAGCTACCGACAGCAGAGCCCGACCTCGTGACTGTCGACATCAACCAGTCGTTTGAATCCATCGTCTCGATGGCAATGACGCTGCTGGCGGCCCGCCAGAGGCGCTCGAACTGAAACTTGGAGGAAACATGAGCAAGCCCGACATTCTTCTGATCGGCCCTTATCCCGAGTGGGATCTCGTCGAGCTGGAGGCGCAGTACAATGTCCTGAAGCTATACGAGGCGTCCGATCGCGATGCCTTCGTGAGCGAACATGCCGCCGAAATCCGCGCCATCGCTACGCGCGGGGAGCTGGGCGCTTCCGCCGATCTTATCGCCGCATTGCCGAAGCTCGAAGTCATTTCTGTCTACGGCGTCGGTTACGACGCGGTCAATCTGGATGCTGCCCGCGCTCGCGGCATCCGCGTCACCAACACGCCCGACGTGCTGACCAATGACGTCGCCGATCTCGGTGTCGCGATGATGCTTCTCCAGTCGCGCGGCATGATCGGTGCGGAAACCTGGGTGAAGGACGGCAGCTGGGTGGACAAGGGTCTCTATCCGCTGAAGCGCCGCGTCTGGGGCCGGAAGGCCGGCGTTCTCGGCCTCGGCCGCATCGGATTCGAGGTCGCCAAGCGCCTCAAGGGCTTCGATATGGATATCGCCTATAGCGACGTATCGGCCAAGCCGTATGCGGAAGACATGACCTTCATCTCTGATCCAGTGGAACTGGCCCGGCGTTCCGACTTCCTGTTCGTGACGCTGGCCGCGTCCGCGGCAACTCGTCATATCGTCTCGAAAGACGTGATCGAAGCGCTAGGGCCTGAAGGCATGCTCATCAACATCTCGCGGGCCTCCAACATCGACGAGGATGCGCTGCTGGCCGCGCTCGAAGCAAGGACGATCGGATCGGCCGCGCTCGACGTGTTCGAGGGCGAACCCCAGCTCAACCCGCGCTTCCTGGCCCTGGACAACGTGCTTGTCCAGCCGCATCACGCGTCCGGCACGATCGAAACCCGCAAGGCCATGGGCAAGCTGGTGCGCGACAATCTCGCCGCCCATTTTGCCGGCGCTGCCCTGCCGACACCCGTCATCTGAGGATACGCCCATGAAAGCCGTCGTCATCCATGCCGCCAAGGATCTGCGCATCGAGGAACGGGAGGTCGAGAAGCTCGAAGCCGGACAGGTCGAGGTCGCCATCGAGGCGGGCGGCATCTGCGGTTCCGACCTGCATTATTACAATCACGGCGGCTTCGGCACGGTGCGCATTCGCGAGCCAATGATCCTCGGCCACGAGGTTGCAGGAACGATCAAGGCACTGGGATCTGGTGTTTCCGGGCTGGCAGTGGGCAACCGCGTGGCCGTGTCGCCGAGCCGTCCCTGCAATGCCTGCGACTACTGCTTGAAGGGCCAGCAGAACCATTGCCTCAACATGCGCTTCTACGGCAGCGCCATGCCCATGCCGCACATCCAGGGCGCATTCCGTCAGCGGCTGGTCGCCGAACAATGGCAGTGCCACAGGATCGCGGATGGCGTGTCGATCCATGAAGCAGCGATGGCGGAACCCTTCGCCGTCACGCTGCACGCCATCGTCCGCGCAGGCGGCCTCGCCGACAAGCGCGTCCTGGTCACCGGCTGCGGTCCGATCGGGGCGCTGGCGATCATCGCGGCCCGTGCCCATGGTGCCCGCGAGATCATCGCGACCGACGTGATGAACCCCGTACTCGAGACGGCGCTCCAGGTTGGTGCCGACCGGGTCATCAACGTCGCCCGCGATCCGGAGCTCCTATCCGCCTACGCTGCCAATAAGGGATACTTCGACGTCCAGTTCGAGGCGTCTGGCAATCAGAGCGCCCTGCGCACGGGCCTTGAGGTCTTGAAGCCACGCGGGGTTCTCGTCCAGCTCGGGCTCGGCGGAGACGTTTCCATTCCGCAGAACCTGGTCGTCTCGAAGGAGATCGAGATGAAAGGCACGTTCCGCTTCCATGAGGAGTTCGGCCTCGCCGTCGACCTCATCGGCAAGCGGCGCGTCGATCTCAAGCCCCTGCTCACCGGCTCTTTCCCGATCGAGGAGGCGGTAAATGCGTTCGAGGTGGCGGGCGACAGGACAAGGTCGATGAAGGTCCAACTAACGTTCTGATAGAGCCGCAGCCCTTAATGCCCGTGAAGGGGCATTTCCGCTGCCGCATGGGCGCGGGACCAGCTCCATCATGGGTTGCACGACACTGGATCCTCGCGGAAGTCTCCGAATGGGGTTTCATCAAGCGAGAGTACCTTGCGATGTTGTTCTATGCTCTAGTTTTGGCAGAATGCCTGAAACGGTGATCTGGCTTATTCGATGGCCCATCGCTTCACAACGGAGAAGATCAAGCTCACTTCGTGCTGTTGGCGCCGAGGCGATACACACAACCATGCCGCATAGCGTCTGTGGAGACCGGCGCCGGGAAGCCGCTTTACCGTGACGCCAATCGAATTTTTGAAGCCGGACGTCGCAGAGACGATGTGAACGAGCTCTCGGTGTCTGCGGCGCGGAATCGCGAGGTTTTTAGAACCATGACGTTTCAGAGCGGTCAATAGTGACACGCGTTCTGGGATTCGTGACTTTTCTGAACGGCCCTCTCAACCGTCATCAGAACGGCATGCTGGCGAGGATGCTGCGGTCGATATGCTGGATATCCCGTTTGCCGCAGAGCGCCATGGTGATGTCGAGTTCCTTGCGGATGATCTCGAGCGTCGTCGTGACGCCTTCCTTGCCCATGGCGCCGAGGCCATAGAGGAAGGGCCGGCCGATATGGGTGCCGCGGGCGCCGAGCGCCACGGCCTTCAGCACGTCCTGGCCGGAGCGGATGCCGCCGTCCACATGCACCTCGATCCGGTCGCCGACCGCTTCGACGATCTTCGGCAGCATGCTGATCGAGGAGGGGGCGCCGTCGAGCTGGCGGCCGCCGTGGTTGGACACGATGATCGCGTCCGCGCCGGTGTCGGCGGCGGCGCGCGCATCCTCTTCGTCGAGTATGCCCTTGATGATCATCTTGCCGCCCCAGAGGTCCTTGATCCAGCGGATGTCGTCCCAGGAAAGCCGTGGGTCGAACTGTTCCGCCGTCCAGGCGCCGAGCGAGGAGAGGTCGGACACGTTGCTCGCATGGCCGACGATATTGCCGAAACCGTGGCGCTTGGTCCCAAGCATTTCCAGGCACCATCGCGGGCGCGTCACGAGTTGCAGCGCCGCGTTGAGCGTCGGCTTCGGCGGAGCGGCGAGGCCGTTGCGCAGGTCCTTGTGGCGCTGGCCGAGAATCTGCAGGTCGGCGGTGACGACCAGCGCCGAGCATTTCGCGGCCTTGGCGCGGCCGATCAGCCGTTCCACGAAGCCGCGGTCCTTCATCACGTAGAGCTGGAACCAGAAGGGTTTCGTGGTCACCGAGGCGACGTCCTCGATCGAGCAGATGCTCATGGTCGACAGCGTGAAGGGCACGCCGAATTCTTCCGCCGCCTTGGCGGCCAGCATCTCGCCGTCGGCATGCTGCATGCCGGTCATGCCGGTCGGCGCCAGCGCCACGGGCATCGCCGCCTTTTCGCCGATCATGGTGGTTTCGAGCGTGCGGTTGGTCATGTCGACCAGGACGCGCTGGCGGAGCTTGATCCTGGAATAGTCTTCCTCGTTCGCCCGGTAGGTTCCCTCGGTCCAGGCGCCGCTATCGGCATAGTCGAAGAACATTTTTGGCACCCGACGTCGGGCCAGGATTTTCAGGTCTGCGATGGTCAATGGTTTGGACATCAGTCGAGCTGCTTTCGAAGGCGGGAGACAAGGCGGGCCAGGAATTAGCACAAATTTTCGGCACGGGTCACCGAAAATCATCAGGTTTTCTGTCGCGCGTCCAGGCTTTCGTCAGGCAGGGCTGCCGGGCAGAGCGAATGTCCCCAGTCGGGCAGGCTGAGCTCAATCCCAACCTGATGCCCCCATCCGGCTCGACAGGCCCGTCTCGGGGGAGCGGCCTATCCGACTAAAAAAAGCGGGCGGCAATTGCCGCCCGCTTGCTTGTCTCGACATCATTCAGGCTGGCTCAGAACTCTTCCCAGCTATCTTGGGCAGCCGCGCTCGCCGCACCGCCGCCGAATGCGCTTGCGACCTTGCGGCCGAGCGCTCTGGCCGGAGAGGCGACGGGCGTCGATCTGCCGGCTGCGGCGCGAACCGGCGATGCCGCCGGAGCCGGCGCACGACCGGTGACCGGTGCCGCCCGGCCGGCGCCGTGGCCGACGTTGAAGCGTGTCAGCAGCTGGTTGAGGGCGGTGGCTTCCTTGGCCAGGCTATGGCTTGCCGCCGTCGACTGTTCGACCATGGCGGCATTCTGCTGGGTACCCTGGTCCATCGTGTTGATCGCGGTGTTGATCTCCTGCAGGCCGAGCGACTGTTCGCGCGAGGATTCGACGATCGCGCCGATATGCCGGTTGATCTCCTGGACCTCGACGACGATCACTTCCAGCGCCTTGCCGGTCTCGCCGACGAGATTGACGCCGGAGCGGACGTGTTCGCCGGACTTGGTGATCAGTTCCTTGATTTCCTTGGCGGCCTTGGCGGAGCGTTGCGCCAGTTCGCGCACTTCCTGGGCGACGACGGCAAAACCCTTGCCGGCCTCGCCGGCACGGGCTGCCTCGACGCCGGCATTCAGCGCGAGCAGGTTGGTCTGGAAGGCGATCTCGTCGATGACGCCGATGATGTTGCTGATCTCGGACGACGAGCGCTCGATCTCGTTCATGGCGGTAACGGCATTGCGCACCACGGCGCCTGACTTTTCGGCCCCCTCGCGCGCCTTGGCGACAAGGCTTCCGACTTCCTCGGCGCGCTTGCTGGAATCCTTCACCGTGGTGGTGATCTCTTCAAGGGCCGCGGCTGTTTCTTCCACCGAAGCTGCCTGCTGCTCGGTGCGCTTGGAGAGGTCGTCGGCCGCGGAGCGAATCTCGTTGGCGCCGGCATCGATGCCGCGGGCATTCTGGCCGACGGCCTGCAGGGCCTCCTGCAGATTGGCGACCGAGCCGTTGAAATTGGTGCGAAGCGCATCGAGATGCGCGACGAAAGGCGTGTCGATCCGATAGACGACATTGCCATCGGCAAGATGGCCGAGGGCCGCCGCAAGCTGGTCGACGGCGAACTGGGTGTCGGTGGCTTCCTTTGCCTTCTGGGCTTCACGCTCGATGCGCTCCCGCTCGGACAGGCTGCGGTTGCTGTCGGCGTCCCGTTCCAGGCGGATACGCTCGATCGCGTTGTCACGGAACACGGATACGGCTGCGGCCATCTGGCCGAGTTCGTCGCGGCGGTCCTGGCCTTCGACCGGCGCCTCGGTATTGCCGGCGGCAAGCGACGTCATCCGTTCGCGAAGCCGGGCGACCGGTGTGGTGATGCCTTTGGCGGCAATCAGCAGCGCGGCGATGATGCCGAGCGCGAAGACGACGACGAGGGTCGAGAGAGCCGTCATGATCGTCGAGTCGGTCTCGTCCGTCAGTGCGCTGCTGGTCTTGACGATCTCCTTGTTGAAGGCATCGAGGAAGCCGGCAATGTCCGTGGTCAGGGGAGCGACCAACTTGTCGGCTTTGATCAGAGTCGATCTCGCCTCGTCGTTGCGGTCCTGTGAGCCGTATTGGACAGCCTGATCGGTGAGTGCAAGGACCTGCTTGACCTTGCCGATCAACGCGTCGATCTCCGCGGCCTTGCGCGGGACGTTCGTTTTGATGCTGTCGAGCCGCTTCAGGAGGCTGGCGGTGCTCTGCTTGTAGGAATCGACGGCTGTCTTAAGCTCCGGATCGGCGACATTGTAGGACAGCGTCTGATAGGCGGCATAGGCCGAGGCCGTCAGGCTTCGGTTGGCGCGGGCAATCTCGACGGCGGTGGCGTTATCGGTCGAGATGAAGTTGGTATAGCTGGTGTCGGCGGCCTTGTACCGGCTTGCCACGAACCCGGTGGCGCCCAGACCGACCACGCAGAGCGGGATGATCACCGACAGGATTTTAGTGCGAATGCTTGCATTCTTCAGAAATGACATCGTCCCTCACGATTTGAAATGCGGTCGCGAACCGACGGATCGGCAGCGCAGACAGGCCTTGGCCGTGCGCTGACAATTGAGTGTTGCGGAAGGTTCAACGAGGAATGGAAATGGCATGGCGAAAGTGCTGCGCCGTCATGGCCACCGGATCGTTCGTCGCGTCTATTCTTAATATTCTATAGTTTACATACGCTTAAATGTTGCAATTCTGATATTTGACAAAACGCAAGTCCGGGTCGCGACTGCATATCGTTTCGCGTGCGGCGTCAGGTACCTACACGCTTTCGAGCGCACTTTTCATCGCCTTGCCCGCCACATAGGTCTCGACCACGGCGCGGTCGTCACCCATGGTCTGCAGCAGAAAGAGTTCCTCGGCGAGCGTCTTCACGGTTTCCATCCGCAGCCGCATCGCCGGCGTCGGGGCGGCGTTCAGCACCACGAAGTCGGCATCGGTGCCGGGCTCCAGCGTGCCGATATTGTCCGCCATCGACAGCGCTTCCGCATTGCCCCTCGTCATCAGGTAAAAACTTTCGAGCGGGTTGAGGCGCTCGCCGAGAAGCTGCTGGATCTTGTAGGCCTCGTCCATGGTCCTCAGCATCGAATAGCTGGAGCCGCCGCCTATATCGGTTGCAACGGCCACCCTGACGGGCTTTTCCCGCCGCATCAGCGATTTCATCGGGAACAGGCCGGAGCCGAGGAAGAGGTTGGAGGTCGGGCAGTGGACGGCGACGGCGCCAGCCTCGGACAACACGTCGGCTTCGCGGTCGGAGAGATGGATCGCGTGGCCGAGCAGGGTCTTGGGGCCGAGAAGGCCGTAATGGGCGTAGATATCCGTGTAGTCCCGGGCGTCGGGATAAAGTGCTGCCGTATAGCGGATTTCCTCGTGGTTTTCGGACAGATGCGTCTGGATGTGCAGCTCCGGAAACTCCTCAGCCAGCGCCTGGGTCGCCTGCATCTGGCCGGGCGTCGAGGTGATCGCGAAGCGCGGCGTGATGGCCACGTGGTTTCGGCCCTTGTCGTGCCAGTCGGCGATCACTGCCCGCGTCTCGTCATAGCCCATCTGCGGCGTGTCGAGCAGGCCCTGCGGCGCGTTGCGGTCCATCATCACCTTGCCGCCGACCATGCACATGCCGCGCTTCAGGGCTTCCGCAAAGAAGGCGTCGGCCGAGGTCTTGTGCACGGAGCAATAGGCGACCGCGGTCGTCGTGCCGTGGCGCAGCAGTTCGTCGTAGAAATGGGTGGCGATGCGGGCCGCGTGTGCGCTTTCGACAAACCGGCATTCCTCCGGAAACGTATAGGTGTTCAGCCATTCCAGCAGATTGGCGGCATAGGAGGCGATCACCTGCATCTGCGGGAAATGCAGGTGCATGTCGATGAAGCCCGGCAGGATCAGGTAGGGCCGGTGGTCGATCTCCTCGATGCCCTCGGGCGCGATCGCCTTCACCGTGCCGTAGCTGCCGGTAACCGAAATCTTGCCGTCTTCCACCAGCAGCGCACCGTCGCTTTCATAGAGGTAGCTGTCGGTATCGGTCAGCGACAGGGGCGCGCGTTTGAAGGAGAGCAGCCGCCCGCGGATCAGTGTCTTCGTCATTGGGATATCGCGCTTTCGTACCAGGCCACCAGAAGCTTGCGCTCTTGCGGCGAGATGGCCGTGACATTGCCCGGCGGCATGGCGTGGCTACGGCCGGCCTGGATGTAGATTTCCCGCGCATGGGCGGCAATTTCGGCATCCGTCTCCAGTTTGACGGATTTGGGGGTAAAATTGACGCCCTCGTAAACGGGTTCGGCCGCATGGCACATGGAACAGCGTGCCTGCACGACATCCCTGGCTGGGCCGAAATGGGCGTTGGCCGCGAATTTCTGGGCAACCGGGGTCATCGAGGTCTCGGTTTCGCCGGTCAGCACCTTCGGCACCGTCGAGAGCCACATGATGACGATGAACAGCAGCACCGTCACCAGCCAGGTCCAGGTCGGCCTGCCCTTGCGGGCATGGGTGGTGTTGAACCAGTGCCGGATCGTCACGCCCATCAGGAAGACGAGTGCGGCGATCACCCAGTTGAACGCCGTCGCGAATGCCAGCGGATAGTGGTTCGAGAGCATGAAGAAGATGACGGGCAGCGTCAGGTAGTTGTTGTGGAGCGAGCGCTGCTTGGCGATCGCGCCGTATTTCGGGTCGGGCGTGCGTCCCGCGATTAGGTCGGCGACGACGATCTTCTGGTTGGGGATGATGATGAAGAAGACGTTGGCGGACATGATCGTCGCGGTGAACGCGCCGAGATGCAGGAAGGTGGCGCGGCCGGAAAACACCTGCGTATAACCCCAGGCCATGGCGATCAGCACCAGGAAGAGCAGCGCCATCAGGCCCCAGGTATTGTTGCCCAGCGGCGACTTGCAGAGCAGGTCGTAGATGATCCAGCCGATCGACAGGGATGCCAGCGACAGCAGGATCGCCTGCCAGGGGGCAAGGTCCATCACCGTGCGGTCGATCAGGAACAGGTCGGCGCCGCCGTAATAGACGATGCAGAGCATCAGAAAGCCGGAGATCCAGGTGAAATAGCTCTCGTATTTGAACCAGGTCAGGTGTTCCGGCATCTGGGCCGGCGCCACCAGGTATTTCTGGATGTGGTAGAAGCCACCCCCATGCACCTGCCATTCCTCGCCATAGGCGCCGGCCGGCAGATGCGGCCGCTTGGTCAGCCCGAGATCGAGCGCGATGAAATAGAACGACGAGCCGATCCAGGCGATTGCCGTGATGGCATGGAACCAGCGGGCGGCGAAACTCAGCCACTCCCAGGCGATGGCGTATTCGTACATTCAGTCTTCCCCTTTTTGCCCCCCGACTCGTCACTCTGGGGAAAAAAGCCGGTCAAGGGAAGAGGGGGCCGCCCGGAACACTTTTTGTTCCGACACGGAACCGTGACCCGCGACTTCGAGTTCCCTTCGCGCGATCTTCTCCAGGATTGCAAATAGTAGAATGTTCTGAATTGTGCATCGCAATAAGTTGGGGTTAGCCCGCGACGACGACTCAACGTATTGTGACAATTGCAAGTCAGCCGGCGAAAGCTTGGTAATGCGTGCGGTTTGAGCCGGTGGTGGGGGCATTCATCAACGGAGACTAAGCTCATGCGTGGTATTCTGAAAGGTGTGCTGATTGCGTATGCGTCCTGCGTTTACGCCGGTTCCGCTGCGGCTCACGAGGCCCACAGTCCGAGCGGCGTGAATTGGAAATACGATGGCTTTTGCTGCAACGGTGACAACCACACAGGCGACTGCCAGATGATCTCGACCAAGAACGTCAAGATCATCAACGGCGGCTACGAGATCATCCTAGGGCCCGGTGACCATCGATTGATCACCCGCCCGCACGATTTCAAACTGCCGCAGAGCCAGGCAAGGCGGAGCCAGGACGAGGAATATCATCTCTGCCTTTATCCGACTGAAGATACTCTGCGCTGCTTTTATGCGCCGGACATGAGCTACTAGGCGCGTTCGCGACAACGAGCGGCCAGGTGCGAAATATCCAGGCAGTTTTCCGTCCAGCAAAGCGGCGGATAGAAAACTGACTGCTAGTCCCGGAACGTCGGCATGGTTTTCCGCATGAAGTCGCGGAAGGCACGGATTTTCTTGGAATTCCTGCGGGCCTCCGGATAGACGAGCCAATAGTCGCTCTCGTCATAACCGAGAATGTCGAACGGCTGGACCAGTCGTCCGAGGGCGATATCGTCGGCATAAAATTCCGGCTGCAGGATTGCGACCCCCTGGCCGGCAACCGCGGCGGCGGCCTCGAAGACCTGCGCCCCCATTTTGCTCACCGGTCGGCCCCTAAGATCGACGTCCGGCACGCCGGCTGCGGCAAACCAAAACGGCCACCACGGGTCGCCGGGATCGATGATCCTCAGCTTCAGGATATCCTCCGGTGTCTCGACGCCGCCGATCGTGGCGGCCAGGTCCGGGCTCAGCATCGGCGTGAAGTGATTGCGCATCAGAAAATGCCGGCGCAGGCCCGGCCATTCGGCCTTGCCGCTGCGGATCGCGATGTCCGCCGGAGCGCGTGTAAAATCGATCATCTCCTGCGATGTCTCAAGCCTGACGGCGATGCCCGGATTTTCGAGCTGGAAGGTGCCGAGATGGCGCGCCAACCAGAGCGAGGCGAAGGTCGCCGTCGAATGGATAATCAGCGTGCCCTCCGACGCGTCGTGCAGCGTCGAGAGCGCGTCGCTCATGATCGCGAATGCTTCCGTAATCCTCGGCGCCAGCCGTTCTCCCGCCTCCGTCAGCGAAACCTGCCTCGGCCGGCGCAGGAAGAGCGGCTCACCGAGCGTGTCCTCCAGCAGCTTGATCTGGTAGCTCACCGCCGTCTGGGTGAGCCCGAGTTCCTCGCCGGCCCGGGTAAAGCTCATCAGCCGGGCGGCGCATTCGAACACCCGAAGCGCATTCAGCGGGAACTGTTTCGACATCTTCATGGATGAATTCTCTTGATCCATACAGACGGTAATTCGATTGGATTACCGCGATTTTCCAGCGCAAGTTACCTCCATGTCGATCAAATGAAAACGGGGTATCCCCGTTGGAGGCAAGAGATGTTTTCCATCCTCACCCGGCCGTTCGAGCAGTTCATGCCGAGGTTCGGCATCATTGATGCCATCCGCCGCCGGCTGGCGGTCCGCCGCAACCGTCTCGATCTCGAGGAGATGCCGCAGTCATGGCAGCGCGACCTCGGCCTGCTCGACGGCCGCGACAGGCGCGGTCCGCGGGACGAGGGCGCCTTCCACGCGACCAGGCTCATTCAGTCACAGCGCAATCTTTGAGCGCGCAGCCGATGAGGCCTGTCTGCTTGACCTGCCTGCTTGACGGGACGCCATCCGCCGGCTTCTATCCGGTGCAGGCCGATTGGGCCTGCTTCGACTTTAAGGGATGTGGAATGACAGCTCAGCCTTTGGACCTCGACGATCATATAGCCGAGCTCCTGCAGGCGAGGACCTCCGCCCTCATGCGGCAGTCCCGGGCGGACATGGAAGCTCTCCTCGGCAAAGAGTTTACCTATATCAACGCGCAAGGCGAGGTCTGCGACCGTCGCCAGTATCTGGATCGGTATTGCTCCGGAAACGGCCCGCGTTTCCTGAAGCAGGAGATGGACATCGTGCGGATTATCGCGCGCGATCACGCCGTCGCCGTCCTGCTCGACTGCCGGGATGAAATCGAGTTTGCGGGCGAGCAATCGAACGGCGTCCACCGGGCGCTCTACATCTTCCGAAAACAGGCGGACCGCTGGCTCTGGTGTGAAGGGCAAGCAACCGAGATCAGGTAGTCCTCACGTCAGTGATCGTCCGGTGCGGCTGTGCCCATGGCGGCGAGGTCGCGGGCGAGCGCCGATTGGATCCAGGCCGCGAAGGCCTTGACCTTGGACGCGGTCTTGCGCGCCGGCGAATAGCAGAGCCAATAGGTCTTGGTATCGTCGAGCGCCAGGTCGAATGGTTGCACGAGACGCCCGGCGGTCAGGTCGGCGTGGAAAAGGAAGGGGCTGAGCATCGCAACGCCGTGGCCGGCGATTGCGGCATTTGCCTCCAGATCGAGCGCACCGGAAGTGTCCAGCTGCATCTGCCTGACGCCCGACGGCTCAAGGCCCGCGGCACGGAACCAGTCCTGCCATAGATCCTTGCTGTTCGAGATCCACGGGACCTTCATCAGGTCGGCGGGCTCCCTGATGCCGAAGCTCTCGGCCAGCTGCGGGTTGAGCATCGGCGCATAGGTCAGGCGCAGCACCGGATGGCAGACAAGCCCGTCCCAGGCCTTGGCGCCGATGCGGATGGCGACGTCGTTCGGCGGCGGCGGCTCAAGCTCGGGGGCGCCGCCGCGCAGCAGCCGCACGGCGATCCCGGGGTTTTCGAGTTGGAACTCTCCGAGGCGCCGCGCCAGCCATTGCGAGGCAAATGTCGGCGGGGAATGGATTTCCAGGGTCTCGTCCGTCGTGCCGCGCGCCTGCTGAACGGCGTCGGAAAGCAGGGAAAACGCCTCGGCAACTTTCGGCAAAAGGTTGCGGCCGGTTTCGGTGAGTTGCAGTGCCCGCGGTCGACGCAAAAAGACTGTATCGCCGAGAAAATCCTCCAGCAGCTTGATCTGGTAGGTCACAGCGGTCTGGGTCATGCCGAGTTCTTCGGCCGCGCGAGTGAAGTTTTCCAGGCGTGCGACCGCCTCGAAGACCCGAAGTGCATTCAGCGGAAACCGGCGCGACAATTTCATCGATAAGTTCTCTTGATCGCGACCCACTGTATTTGAATTGGAATTTTCCGGCAATCGGTTCCATTCATGATCGCAACCAAACCATCTTCCCTATCGATGTGGAGCAACCATGCTGTCCGCAAGCGCCGATGCCTTGCCTTTGAAACCCTCTCGCCCGGTCCTGGCGTGGCGGCAGTTGCGCCGGTTCTTCCACCGGCTTCTGCGACCCGGGAGCCCACGCATCCCGGCGCTGCCGGACGATCTGCGCGGTGATCTCGCGCTCCCGGAAGCCGGGCCGCAAAGCCGCGAGGCGGCATTCTGGGACGGGAAACGGCGCTCAGGCGGTCGGGATCTGCCGCTTTGAGGCCTGCTCCTGCCGGGCCGCGTAGGTTTCCAGCAGTTCGGCGGCGACGAGCGCCGCGATCACCGCCGGGCGCTTGTCCCTAACCGCCGTGCCGCCGATCGGCAGCACGAGGCGGGAGAGCATTTTTTCGTCGCCACCGCCCTCGTTATCCCCCTGGCGCTTCAGCCAGTGCGAGAATGTCGCCCGCTTGGTCAGCGAGCCGATCATGCCGACATAGGCCAGATCGGTACGTGCCAGGGCACGCTGGGCGATCAGGAAGTCCAGCGCATGGTCATGGGTGAGGATGATCGCCGCCCCGCCGGCCGGGATTTTATCCACGAAGGCTTCCGGCATGGGGGTGAGATGTTTTTCCGTTTCGGCCGGCAGGTCTTCCAATGCCTCGGCGCGGGTCTCGATGACGGTCACCGCAAAGGGCAGGGGGGCCAGCGCCCTTGCGAGCGCCTGGCCGACATGGCCCGATCCGAATAGCGTCACCGCCGGCCGGTCGTCCTCTTCGTCGCGCAGGCGCCGTTCCAGCATCTCGGCAAGCTCCGGCGTCAGCGGCCGGAACGCAAGCCGGGTATGGCCGCCGCAGCACTGGCCGATCTCCGGCCCGAGCGGAATGTCCATCACCGCCTCGCCACCGCCCGACAACATCGCCCGGGCATTGTCGATCGCCATATATTCGAACTGCCCCCCGCCGATCGTCCCCCAGATCGCCGTGGTTGCGACCAGCATGAAGGTGCCGGCCTCGCGAGGGGTGGAGCCTTTCGCCTCGCGGAGTTCGACGAGGATGGATTTTGGATGAGCGGTGATGAACGCAGGAAGAGTGAGGTCGCGCACTAGATACCCCCCTCTGTCCTGCCGGACATCTCCCCCTCAAGGGGGGAGATCGGCAAGACGCGCTGTTTCGCCCAGCCATCAGCGTTATCGGCGACGTAAACCCAAGCCGTTGAGAGGGAGTGGGGCCGGGCCACATCCGATCTCCCCCCTTGAGGGGGAGATGTCCGGCAGGACAGAGGGGGGTAGCAACATCTACTCAAAGCGGTCGATCCCGATAATCCGCAGAAGATGCATGCACACATCGTCGATATGGCTATGCACCTCATCGTTGGTAAATCTTATCACCTGCCAGCCAAGCGCTGCCAGTTTCTCATCCCTTGCCGAATCCCGGCGGATGTTCTGATCGAATGAATGGCTCGCACCGTCAATTTCGATGATCAGCTTATGCTCCGGGCAAGCAAAGTCCACGATGTAACCGATGATCGGCATCTGCCTTCGGAAACCAATCCCCATCAGGCGATGAGCGCGGACCGCGTTCCAGAATTTTAGTTCCGCTTCGGTCAGCGCCCGGCGCATGCTCCGGGCGTTTTTCCGATTGGCGTCGCGGACATGGAAATGCGGCATGCGCGCTCCATCACATCGCCTTCAGCCGCTCGACCGCCATCAGCACCCGTTCCGGCGTCGCCGGCGCGTCGAGCCTTGGGCAGACGGCATAATCCGCCACACTTGCCACCGCCATCGACAATGCTTCCAGCACCGAGATCGCCAGCATGAACGGTGGTTCGCCGACGGCCTTGGAGCGGCCGATGGTTGGTTCGGCGTTTTCGGCCCATTCGGCGAGTTGCACGTTGAAGATCTTCGGCCGGTCGGAGGCGAGCGGGATCTTGTAGGTGGAGGGTGCGTGGGTGCGCAGGCGCCCCTTGTCGTCCCACCACAGTTCCTCGGTGGTCAGCCAGCCCATGCCCTGCACGAAGGCGCCTTCCACCTGGCCGATGTCGATCGCCGGGTTGAGCGACTTGCCGACGTCGTGGAGGATGTCGGTGCGGTCGACCAGGTATTCGCCGGTCAGCGTGTCGATCGACACTTCCGACACTGCCGCACCATAGGCGAAGTAATAGAAGGGCCGGCCGCGGCCCGCCTTGCGGTCCCAGTGGATGCGCGGCGTCTTGTAGAAACCAGCGGCGGAGAGTTGCACGCGGTCGTAATAGGCGGCCCGGATGAAGGTGTCGAAGGGCACGATCTCGCCGCCGATCCGCAGCCGGTTGGGCAGGAACTCGACCTTGTCGCGGCCGACCTTCCATTGGCGCATGGCAAAATCGATCAGCCGTTCCTTGATCTGGCGGGCGGCGTCATAGGCGGCCATGCCATTGAGGTCGGTGCCGGACGAGGCGGCGGTGGCGGACGTGTTCGGGACCTTGCCCGTCGTCGTCGCGGTGATCTTCACCCGGTCGATATCGACCTGGAACGTATCGGCCACCACCTGCGCCACCTTGGTATAGAGGCCCTGGCCCATTTCGGTGCCGCCGTGGTTCAGATGGATCGAGCCGTCATTGTAGATATGCACCAGCGCGCCCGCCTGGTTGTAGGCGGTCATGGTAAACGAGATGCCGAACTTCACCGGCGTCAGCGCGATGCCCTTGCGGATCACCGGGCTGTGCGAATTGAACTCCAGGATCGCCTGCCGGCGCGCCTGGTAGTCCGAGGATGTTTCCAGCTCGTCGACGACGCGGGCGATAATGTTGTCCTCGACGTCCTGGTGATAGGGCGTCATCGTCCGGTTGGAGCCGCGCTGGCCGTAGAAATTCAGCTTGCGGATCTCGAGCGGATCCTTGCCGACTGCATAGGCGATCTCCTCGATGATCCGTTCGCCGCCGAGCATGCCCTGTGGCCCGCCGAAACCGCGGAAGGCGGTGTTCGAGACGGTATGAGTTTTCAGCGGCTGCGAGGTGAGGCGCACATGCGGATAGAAATAGCTGGAATCCGCATGAAAGAGGGCGCGGTCGGTGACCGGGCCGGAGAGGTCAGCAGAAAAGCCGCAGCGCGCCGCATAGATCGCGTCGACCGCATGGATGCGGCCTTCCTCGTCGAAGGCGACGTCGTAGTCGACGCGGAAATCGTGCCGCTTGCCAGTGATCGACATGTCCTCGTCGCGATCGGGCCTGAATTTCACCGCCCGCTTCAGTTTCTTGGCGGCGATTGCCGCGAGCGCCGCGAACTGGTTGCCCTGTGTCTCCTTGCCGCCGAAACCGCCGCCCATGCGGCGGGTCTGGACGGTCACCGCATTGTTGGCGACGCCCAGCACATGCGCCACCATGTGTTGCACTTCGCTCGGATGCTGGGTGGAGGACCAGACGATGACCTCGTCGTCCTCGCCGGGGACGGCGAGCGCGATGTGGCTTTCCAGGTAAAAATGCTCCTGGCCGCCGATATACATGTGGTTCTGGACGCGTAACGGCGCCTTTTCGAGCTCCGTTTCCGGCTCGCCGCGTTTCAGCGTCATCGGCTCTATGACGTAAGGCGCGTCGTTTTCGCGGGCGCTGTCGATATCGGTCCAGTGCGGCAGATCGCGGTATTCGATTTTTGCGAGTTTTGCGGCGCGGCGGGCCTGGTCGCGGGTCTCGGCGATGACGGCGAAGATGATCTGGCCGTGGAACTGCACGTTGGTGGTGGCGAGCAGCGGCTCGTCGTGCTGGCCGGTCGAGGCGACATCGTTGAAGCCCGGAATGTCGTCCGCGGTGATTACCCAGGCGACGCCGGGTGCCGTCCTCACGGCCGAAAGGTCGACCGAGACGATTTCCGCATGCGCCCGGTCGGCAAGCCCGAGGCCGCCGTGCAGCGTACCTGCGGGTTCGGGAATATCGTCGATATATTCGGCGGTTCCGGTGACGTGCTTATGTGCTGAATCATGTTTCAGCGACACATGCATGCGGCCGTTGATGATCGGCTTGTTGTCGAAGGTGGTCTTGTCCATCAGAGGAGGCCTCCGGCTGTGCGATAGGAGCCCTCTACCCAAGGTCTTTGTTTTTGGGTGGCGCGATGGCGCCTCCTCTCCGCCGTCATCCTCGGGCTTGACCCGAGGATCCAGGCCAGGCCCAGCAAGATCGAACGCAAGACGGCGCTTTGCCACAAAGAGTGGATCCTCGGGTCAAGCCCGAGGATGACGTGCGCGGGTGTGGCATGCCGCTTGTGGGGGAAGCGTTCCGTTCCTGTCATGCCCCTTGTGGGGGAGATGGCCGGCCGGCCGGCCGGGGTCGTCTTCTTGATCGCAATTACCATCACGCCTCCTCCAGCTCGAAACGGCGGAGTTCCGCAGGCGCGCCGGCGGTTTCCAGGAAGAAGCGGGTGAGCAGGTTCTTGGCCGTCAGGCTGCGGTATTCCGCGGTCGCCCGCCAGTCGGTCAGCGGCTGGTAATCCTCCGCGAACACGTCGCGCACGCCGGAGACGGTGGCCCAGCTCCAGACCTGACCGAGCAGCGCGTCCTCGACGTGTTTGGCCCGTTTCGGGGTGGCGGCCATGCCGCCGAAGGCGATGCGGATGGTCTCGACCTTGCCGTCGGCGTCGAGCCTCAGGTGGAAGGCGCCGCAAAGCGCCGAGATGTCCTCGTCGCGGCGTTTGGAGATCTTGTAGACGGCGAAATGGCTGCCTTCCGCCGGGCGCGGCACGAAGACCTTTTCGACGAACTCGGTCGGCAGACGGTCCTGCTTGCCGTAGCTCAGGAAATAATCCTCGAGTGGGATAGTCCGGCGGCCGGAATGGGAGCGCAGCGTCAGTTCGGCCCCGAGCGCGATCAGCGGTGGCGGCGTGTCGCCGATCGGCGAACCGTTGGCGATATTGCCGCCGATCGTGCCCATGTTGCGCACCTGTTGGCCGCCGATCCGGTCGATCAGCCGGCCGAGCGACGGGATTTCGTCCGAGAGGACGTCGAAAGCCTGGGTATAGCTGACACCGGCGCCGATGGAGATGCCGGTCTCGTCCGCAGTAATCGACTGCAGTTCGGTCAGGTGGTTGATGAAGATCACCGGGTTCAGGAGCCGCATCTGCTTGGTGACCCACAGGCCGACATCGGTCGCACCGGCGACGATCGTCGCCTCGGGTTCGTCGGCGAGGATATCGGCAAAGACTGCGACGGATGCCGGGACGATCGAGCGGGCGCCGTCCTTCTCGACGACGATCGTGTCATTGCCGGAATGGATGCCCCAGAGCTTGGCCATGATCTGGATTCGCTCGCTTTCCAGCGGGTCGAACAGCGAGCTCGGCCGGTTGACCGACACATGCTCGGCCGCCTTGACGATCGGCTCGTAGCCGGTGCAGCGACAGAGATTGCCCTGCAGCGCGCTTTCGATGTCGGCGCGCGTCGGCGTGCCGTTCGAAAGCCATAGGCCATAGAGGGACATGACGAAGCCGGGGGTGCAGAAGCCACATTGCGAGCCGTGGAAGTCGACCATCGCCTGCTGCACCGGATGCAGCGCGCCATCGCGGCCGGCCAGGTGCTCGACGGTCACCACATGGGTGCCATGCAGGGACCCCAGGAACCGGATGCAGGCGTTGACGCTTTCGTAGCGCAGGCCGTGTTCCGTCAACCGCCCGATCAGCACTGTGCAGGCGCCGCAGTCGCCTTCCGCACAGCCTTCCTTGGTCCCTGTCAGCCGCCGCCTCAGGCGAAGATAATCGAGAAGGGTTTCCGTCGGACCGAAATCTCCAAGGGTAACCTCATCTCCATTCACGATGAAGCGGATGGCTTCGCTCATGTCTCTCCTTCGTCCGCCGTTGCCGGCTCTTGTCTTCGGTTACCGGTCCATGCAGTTGCTGGCCGGCTACTGGGCGGTCCAGCCGCCGTCTATCGAGATATGCGTGCCGGTAATGCTTCTCGCCGCATCGCTCGCGAGATAGATCGCGGCCTGCGCGACCTCGTCGATCGAGACGAATTCCTTGGTTGCCTGCAGCTTCAGCATCACCTCGGTCTTTACCTGATCCTCGGTGATGCCGCGCTCGCGGGCGGTGTCGGGGATCTGCTTTTCGACCAGCGGCGTCAGCACGTAGCCCGGACATATCGCATTCACGGTAATCCCGAATTCCGCAAGTTCCAAGGCCGCCGTTTTGGTTAGTCCCAAAATACCATGTTTGGCAGCCACATAGGCGGATTTGAACGGTGAGGCGACCAGCGCATGGGCGGACGCCACATTGATGATGCGGCCCTTGCCAGCCGCTTTCATCAGGGGAATGGAATGGCGCATGGTGTGGAAGGCCGATGTCAGCAGGATGGCGATCAGCTGATCCCATTTTTCCGGCGGAAAGTCCTCGATCTTCGCCACATGCTGGATGCCGGCATTGTTGACCAGAACATCGACCGTGCCGAAATTCTTGACCGCCGTCGCGATCAGGTCCTCGATCTCGGCCGGCCTGGTCATGTCGGCGCCGTGATAAAGCACCGTGCCGTCCCCAAGCGCGTCGAGTTCGCGGCGGGCCGCCTCGATCGCGTCGGCCGGTCCGAAACCGTTGATGATCACATTGGCGCCTTCGGCCGCGAATGCCTTTGCAACGCCGAGCCCGATGCCGCTCGTGGAGCCGGTGACGACGACGGTTCTGCTCATGCCCAATCTCCCTGCGATCCAACCTTCCTGGGCGGCGTTCTTGTGCGCCGCAATGATCACAACAGGTTATGCGCAAATTCCGCGTTCTTGCAATCGGCATCGTCAGCGAAGCCCTTGCCGGGCAAAACAGCCTCTGGTCGAAATGGCGAGGAACATTCGAGCGAGTGGCCGGTTGGGCGATATCTCCAATGAAAGGACCACCCAATGTTCATGCGCGTCGACAAGCTGCAAGCGGAACTTCCTGCACCCAAGCGGGCCGATCCCAATGCGGCGGCTGCCCTCCAGGAGCTCCTGGGCGGCAAATACGGGGAAATGTCCACGCTCGGGAACTATATGTTCCAGAGCTTCAATTTTCGCTCCAAGGAGAAACTGCGTCCTTTCTACAGTCTCGTGGCCAGCATCACGGCCGAGGAACTCGGCCATGTCGAGCTCGTCAGCAACGGCGTGGCGATGCTCAACAACGGCCCTGACATTCCCGACGGCGATGCCGGCGACGGTGGCGACATTTCCGGAGCGCCTTTCGAGGATATGAAGGACATTCGCCTTGCGGCCGCCTTCCTCTCCGGGGCCGGCGGCGCGATGCCGGTCAACAGCAACGGTGTCTCCTGGAACAACGACTTCATCACCACGACGGGCAATGTCGTGGTCGATTTGCTCCACAATTTCCACCTGGAATGCGGTGCGCGTCTTCACAAGCTGCGTGTCTATGAAACGCTTTCCGACCCGACCGGCCGTGAAGTCTGCGGCTACCTTCTCGTGCGGGGCTCGGTCCACGCGCACGCCTATGCGCTGGCACTTGAAAAGATCACCGGCGTCGACATCAAGAAGTTCCTGCCGACCCCCAACATCCCGCTCGGCAATATCCCGGAATGCCAGAAGTATCTGGACGAGGGATCGCATCGTCGCCTCTACACGTTCAGCCCGGGCGACTACAAGGAAATGGCGGGCATCTGGGGTAATGGCGAAGTCGCCTTGCCTCTCGACCCACCCGGTGAACTTGAAGTCGTCGACGGCATGCCGGAGGGCGGCAAGATCCATCAGCTCGTCGGAGTGCCCTCCGCCTTCACGCCGGACTACGCGCCGGAGGAAATGTTCGAGATAGCCCAGAAGCTTTACAAAAAATCGCGGTGATTCCTGCCGCAGGGGCACGCAGACTGCGTGTCCCTTTCAGGGTTTGCCATTTTCGTTGACCCTTTCCGCTCCTTCTGCTCAAACCGTCCGGGCGCATTGCATGGACTGGGAGGAGCGGCATGGCGGGTTATATTCTGGCGATCGATCAGGGGACGACCTCGACGCGGGCGATCGTCTTTGATGGCGACATGCGGATTGCCGGGATCGGCCAGAAGGAATTCACCCAGATCTTTCCGAAATCCGGCTGGGTCGAGCATGATCCCGAGGAGATCTGGGCCACGGTGCTCTGGGCGGTGGAGCAGGCGCTCAAAGAAGCCAAGCTCAAGGCTTCCGAGATTGCCGCGATCGGCATCACCAACCAGCGCGAGACGGTGGTGGTCTGGGAGCGCGAAAGCGGCAAACCGATCCACAATGCCATCGTCTGGCAGGACCGCCGCACCGCCAGCTATTGCGAGAAGCTGAAGCGCCAGGACCTCGAAAAGCTGTTCACCCGCCGCACCGGCCTTTTGCTCGATCCCTATTTTTCCGGCACCAAACTCTCCTGGATGCTCGCCAACGTGAAGGGCGCGCGGGCGAGGGCGGCCAAGGGCGAACTCTGCTTCGGCACGATCGACACCTTCCTGATCTGGCGCCTGACCGGGGGGAAAAGCTTCGTCACCGATGCCACCAATGCCTCGCGCACGCTGATCTACAATATCGCCGAAAACCGCTGGGACGCGGACCTGCTCGAGATCCTGCGCATCCCCGCCGCCATGCTGCCGGAGGTCAAGGATTGCGCCGACGAGTTCGGCATAACCGACGCAAGCCTGTTCGGCGCGGCGATCCCGATCCTGGGCGTTGCCGGCGACCAGCAGGCGGCGACGATCGGGCAGGCCTGTTTCGAACCCGGCATGATGAAATCCACCTACGGCACCGGCTGTTTCGCGGTGCTCAACACCGGCGCCGACATGGTCCGCTCGAAGAACCGGCTGCTCACCACCATCGCCTATCGCCTCAACGGCGAGACGACCTATGCGCTGGAAGGTTCGATCTTCATCGCCGGTGCCGCCGTGCAATGGCTGCGCGACGGGCTCGGCATCATCGAAAAGGCGAGTCAGACCGGGGAGTTGGCGGAAGAAGCCGATCCTCAACAGGAAGTTTACCTGGTGCCTGCCTTTACCGGGCTCGGCGCGCCCTATTGGGATGCGGAAGCGCGCGGCGCCATGTTCGGCCTGACGCGCGCCACCGGTCCTGCGGAATTCGCGCGCGCGGCGCTGGAGGCGGTCTGCTACCAGACCCGCGACCTCTACGACGCGATGCAGAAGGACTGGCGCAACGCCAACGGTAACACCGTGCTACGCGTCGATGGCGGCATGGTCGCCTCCGACTGGACGATGCAGCGGCTCTCCGATCTCCTCGATGCGCCCGTCGACCGGCCGACCATCCTCGAGACGACGGCGCTCGGGGCGGCCTGGCTTGCCGGCTCCAAGGCAGGCGTCTGGCCGGACCAGAAGGCCTTCGCGAAAAGCTGGGCGCGGCAGCGGCGATTCGAGCCGCAGATGGATGAAAAGACCCGTTCTGCGAAGATTCGTGGCTGGAAGGATGCGGTCAGGAGAACATTAACAAATGCGTAAGTACTTATTTTTGATTAACCATTTATCGAAAATTAGAATCAAATGCAAAACGCGTCATTTTCGCACCATGTTCGTTGCCCTATCCTCGCCGAGGACTTAAGAGGGTAAGCATGTTTCGAATTCCGCAGATTTTGGCATTCCTGTTGGTGCTTGGCGCTTCTTTGGCGATCAGCCGTTCGGCCGAGGCCGGCTACGCCCATTTCATCTACGATGTGAAGAGCGGCAAGGTTCTGGCCTCGGAAAATGCCGATGACATCAATCACCCGGCATCGCTTACCAAGATGATGACGCTCTACATCACCTTCGAGGCATTGCGCGAAGGCCGCCTCAAATGGGACCAGGACATCCCCATGACGCCGAATGCGGCGTCGAAAATCCCCTCCAAGCTCGGCGTGCCCGCGGGTCGGACGATCACCGTGCGCGAGGCCGTGATGGGCATGGTCGTGCGCTCGGCCAATGATGCAGCGGCGACGATGGGCGACTATCTCGGCGGTTCGGAAGACCGTTTCGGGGAGATGATGACCAGGAAGGCGCGGGCGCTCGGCATGAGCCGCACCGTGTTCCGCAATGCCTCTGGCCTGCCGGACGACGCCCAGGTAACGACGGCGCGGGACATGGCCCAGCTGGCGCTGGCGCTCATCCGCGACTTTCCCAGGGAATACCAGCTGTTTTCGGCCAAGAACATGGAGTTCCGCGGCAAGCGCCTGCGCGGCCACAACAACCTCATGTACCGCTATCCCGGCATGGACGGCGTCAAGACCGGCTATATCAAGGCTTCGGGCTTCAATATCGCCAGCGCCGTCACGATCGACGGCCGCCGGGTGATCGGCGTGGTGATGGGCGGCAAGACGGCCCGCCAGCGCGACGACCAGATGGCGGCGCTTCTCGACCGGTACGTGCCGGGCAACAATGCGGCGTCCGGTGGTCTCGTCGCATTCGAGACGCAGAAGCGGCCGGCCGAAGGCACGATGCCGCTCGCCTTTGCGACGCCTTCGCCGCGCAAGGAAATCACGCTCGGCACCACCCCCAAGGCGGCGCTCGCCAATCTCTATGCGGCGCCTCCGAACGCCGTTCCCCAGACTGCGCCCGTCCCGACCGCCCCGTCCCGGATTGCTTCAGCTCAGACGATGACGCCCCAGCAGCCGGTGGGTTCGCTCTGGCGCATCCAGATCGCCGCAGCCACCAGCCGCGATCAGGCATCCGCGCTGCTCGAAAAGGCAATGCCGCTGCTTGCTCAAGGATATGGCCGTGTGGCGCCGAGCGTCGAAAGTTATGCCGAAGGCGGCAAGGAAATCTTCCGCGCCCGTTTCGTCGGTTTTGCCGATGGCGAGGCCGCAATGCGCGCCTGCTCGGCCCTGCAGGCCAAGGCGATCACCTGCTTCGTGGTGCGATAAGCCGATAAAATCCGCCGCCGGATCGCCGGCGGCGTGCTTTCGCAGCCGAGTTCAGCCCTTGACCGGCGCGTTCATTGCCCAGGCGACGCCGAAGGGATCGCGGACCTGGCCGTAGCGGTCGCCCCAGAACATCACCTGCAGCTCCGTCTCCACCGTCATGCCGGCATCGACGGCGCGTTTCCACCAGAAATCGATGTCGTCGACCGGCAGCATCATGGTGAAGGCCTGCGGCTTCTCGAGCGGATGGCCGTAATCCGGATAGGCGTCGCAGAGCATCACCGAACTGCCGTTGACATAGAGATGAATGTGCATCGTGCGTCCCTGGTCATCCACCGGATGAAAGGACTCGATCTCGGCGCCGAGGGCCTTTTTGTAATACTCGGCAGCCTTCATCGCACCGTCGACCTGAAGATAGGCGACCACACCGCCGCGGACGGGTGAAGCTGCCTGGTTGTCGTTCGTCTGGGCATTCGTATCCATGATTTTCCCTCCTGTTCGGGTCGTTCGTCCAATGCCGGACGACACAAGGACGAAGGAGAGACGGGGATACCGACATTCACCGGCGATTTTCTTACGCAGTTTTGTCGAGTGGGTTCATGTGTCCCATTTGACCCGCCGAAGATCAGCGCTTCCGTCAACGACGCGAACGACGCGAACGATGCGAACCGTATCATCGACGATCGCGTAGAGGGCAAGCCATCTCTCGATCACCAGCATTCGGGCGGATTGAGCGATGTCGGAGCGCGCCGGCTCCATCTCTGGGTGGTCCGCCAACCGCGATATGCGGGCCTCGATACGCCCGGCAACCGCATCGGCCATGGCTACGCCGCTCTTGTCGGCAATCCAGGTCCAGATATTCAGCATGTCGTCACGCGCCCGGCTGGAATAGACGACCGCCTTGGCCATGGATCAGGGCTTACCCGCGCGTCTGCTGCGGCCTGCCGCCTTGAGCGCGTTCAAATCCAGCGGGCGGTAGTCGCCACTCTCTATACCTTCGTCCCACGCTTTCTTCAGACGCGTCAGATCGTCGGCTGCATGGTCCTGTTCCTCCAGCAGGCGCAAGGCCTCCTGTACGACCTCGCTTGAGGAGCGGTAGCGCCCCGATGCCATTTTGGACTTCACGAACTCGGCCAGATCGTCCGTCAGCGAAACATGGATGTCCATCGACAACTCCTTCCCACCCATGATGGGAGTGGCCCGGGATTTTGACAAGAGATTTCCGGACTTCAGTCCCGCCCCGCAAATTCCTTCACCAGGTCCTCATAGGCCTCCATAGGTGGGAACGTCTCGTAGGAATATACGGCCGGCGTGGTCGCCCAAGGCAGCTTTTCGGATGTGTAGGTTTCGACGAAGGGCACGAACCATTGCGGGTCGTCGAGCATGGTGGGCCTGAGGTTCACGAACCAGTCCATGCCTTCCGGCTTGGTGAACATCCAGCTCTTGCAATGCGGGCAGTGGTAGTGGTGGGCGTCGTCGCCATGCAGACCGCCGATCACCGGCTCGCCCTCAGTCACCTCGAACCCTTGAGACGGGATCGCGGCAGAGAGCGAGAAGGCGCTGGCGCTCATCTTCTGGCAGCCGGTGCAATGGCAGGCCATGGTCAGGATCGGCGGTGCGCTGATCTTCAGACGTACCTGTCCGCAACGGCAGCCGCCTTGCATGGGGAGAGTGAGTTTGGGCATCTTTACCTCCATCTCCCCATGAATTAGGGCCGCTCGCGGCGTTTGATCAGGCCGGACGCTTCGGAATGTCGAGGCCCCGCTGCACGGCGGGCCTTGCGAGGCCGCGTTCCAGCCATTCCGGCACGCGCTTCAGCTGGTCATATTCGACCAGCTCGCCGGCGCCGTAGAAGCCGATCAGGTTGCGGACCCAGCCGAGCATGGCGATGTCGGCGATCGAATAGTCGTCGCCCATCACCCAGTCGCGGCCCTCAAGCCGGGTTTCGAGCACCCGGATGATGCGGTGCGATTCCTTGGCGTAGCGGTCGCGCGGGCGCTTGTCCTCGATCTCCTTGCCGGCGAACTTGTGGAAGAAGCCGAGCTGGCCGAACATCGGCCCCAGGCCGCCCATCTGGAACATCACCCACTGGATGGTCTCGTAGCGCTTGGCCGGATCGGACGAGATCAGCTCGCCGGTCTTTTCGGCGAGATAGATCAGGATGGCGCCGCTCTCGAACAGCGCCAGCGGCTTGTCGCCGGGGCCATGCGGATCGAGGATTGCCGGGATCTTGCCGTTCGGATTGAGCGCCAGATATTCCGGACCCCAGGTCTCGTTGGCGCCGATATTGATGAAATGCGGCTCGTAGGGCAGGCCGATCTCTTCCAGCATGATCGACACTTTCACGCCGTTCGGCGTCGGCGTCGAATAGAGCTGCAGCACGTCCGGGTTTTCGGCGGGCCATTTGGAAGTGATCGGAAAGGCGGACAGATCGGCCATGGGGGATTCCTTGGGAGGTGGAGATTTTGTTCCCGCGGAATATAGCCACCGGCGCGCGATGCGCCAGTGGCGATCTCATCGAAACGGCATCGACGAGAGGTTGCTCGGCAGGCCTTCGAGTCAGCGGGCGCTGGCCGGGAAGGTCGGCAACTTTTTGATGTCGCCGGCGTCGTGCTGGATGATCAGCTTTGCCTTGAGCTGTTTGGCGATCCGGTTCAAACGCTCCATCGAGGCGAGGCTTTCGGCCCGGTCGATGTTGAAGGGCGGCACGCCGTTATTGGCGATCTGCTCCTCGAAATGCACCACGTCACCGGAGAGAAGAACCGGTCCGCTCTGCGGCAGTTTGACGAGCAGTGCCGTCTCGCCCTTGGTGTGGCCGGGCATGGCCAGCATCATCACCGAACCGTCGCCGAACACGTCGCGGTCGCCCGAGACCGGGTCGATTTTTGCCTTGCCGTCGATCCAGGGCTGGACGAGCGCCGGCATGACCCCGAAGGGCAGGGGATTTTCGTGCAGGCTTTCCCAGTCGCCGGCGCCGATCATCAGCGTTGCCTTCGGGAAGGTCGTCGCCTGGCCGAGATGGTCGAAGTGGTTGTGGCTGATGCCGACGAGGTCGATCTGGTCCGGCTTGATGCCGATCTTTCCGAGCTGCGTCGGGATGTCGACGGTGAGCGACGGTGCCAGCGGCTGGGTCAGGTCCGGCGCCTTGCCGATCAAGGCTGCCGGCAGGCCGGTATCCCAGAGCAGGTAATCTGCACCGTGGCGGATCACGTAGCAGCTGTCGGTCAGGGTGCGGCTTTCGCCTTTATAGGCGAATGTATCGGAAAAGCTCGACAGGTCCTTGACCACGACCGAGCCGCAATCGAGCCGCCAGAGTTCGAGATCGGCTGCGGCATGGGCTGGGGCGGAAAGTGCGAACAGGGCGGCGCCGGCGGCGACTAGGGACGTGCCCAGGGCGGAAAGGGTGGAAAGGGTGGCGAAGGTCTTCATCAAAAGTCTCCTCGGTTGAAGCCACCGCCTTCTGCCCGCTTTCCGTCATCCGTCCGTGCCGGATTTTTGCCGGCTTGAGCCCGAAACGCTCACCAGGCATGTTTTTCGTTTCGCATCCTGCGCTATACTGCGGCCATGAACCTGATCGTCACCCAGCGCTTTCCCGATTTTTCCCGCCGCCTGCTCGACCGCCTGCGCCCGATGGTGGCAGGCAAGCTCAAACCCGGCATGAACGCTTATGCCGAGCAACTGTTCATCTATTGCTGTTTCGACCGGGAAAAGGTGAAGGCGCTGGAACTGGACTGCCCGATGGTCTGCATCGTTCTCCACGGCCAGAAGGAAGTCTGGCTCGGCGACCGGACGCAGGTCTTTCCGGCCGGTTCGGTGTTCGTCCTGCCCGGCGGAGTGCCGTTGGATGCCGTCAACATCCCGGACGAGGCGAATGGCCTGTATGTCGCGCTGCGGCTCGACGTGCCTTCCCTGCCGGAAGGGATACCGCCGCTTTCGACGGCCGAGCGGTTGAAAGGCGGCGAGGCGGGCAGTTTCGGCCTGCCGCTCAGCGAGGATCTCGTTGAGGCTCTCTGCCATGCGGCAACCACGATTGCCGACGGCACGATCGGCGAGACGATCAAGCGGCTGCGCATGACCGAGGTCCTGGCCCTGCTGCGCCCGCTGCCGGAAGCGCGGATGCTGTTCCGCCAGAGCCTTTCGGAGGAGATCGCCTGGCTGATCGCCACCGCCCCGTCCGAGCCCTGGAGCGTTGCCGATGTGGCGGAGCAGCTCGGGATCGGCGCCTCGACGCTGCGGCGTCGGCTATCCTCGGAGGGCGCCTCGTTCCGGGCCATCCTGCGCCGGGAAAGGCTGAAGGCGGGGCAGAACGCGATATCCTCGGGCGCTTCCAGCATCGCTGCGGCGGAGGCCGCCGGTTATGCCTCACGGTCGCATTTTTCCCGCCGTTTCCGCGAGACGTTCGGCACCAGCCCGACCGGACGGCGCTGATCCATCAAAAAATTGCTGCGCCCTGTCGGCACCCGAGCTAATCCTTCGTCTTCATTAGGAGAAGGAGCTACGCATGCTTTACGCCATCCTTTGCTACGCCCATGAGGAAACCGTCTTCGCCTGGTCCAGGGAGGAAGAGGAAGCCGTCATGGCAAAGCTCATCGAGGTGCAGACGCCTTATGCTGAGGCCGGCAAGCTCGGCCCCGTTGGACGGCTGATGCCGACGACGGCGGCCACCACGGTGCGAAAAGGCAGCCAAGAACCGCTGGTGCTCGACGGGCCGTTTGCGGAAACCAAGGAAGTGCTGCTCGGTTTCTACACGCTCGATGTCGAGACGCTGGAAGAAGCGGTCGCCTTCTCGAAGGCGCTGTCGGCGGTCAATCCCGGCTCCAGTTCCTATGAAATCCGGCCCTTCCTCGTCTTCCGTCCCGGCGAGATCAAACATAGCGAGACCAAGACATGACAGATATTGCCTGGATCGAGCTCGCCCTGACGGCCGCCCGGCCGCAGGCGCTTGGTGCGCTCCTTCGTTATTTCCGCGATCTCGATACCGCGGAAGAGGCCTTTCAGGAGGCGTGCCTGCGCGCCATCCGGACCTGGCCGGACAAGGGGCCGCCGCGCGATCCGGCCGCCTGGCTGATCTTCGTCGGCCGCAACAGCGGCATCGACGTGGTCCGCAAGCGCTCCAAGAACGATCCATTGCCGGAGGAGGAAGCCTTCTCCGATCTGTCCGATGCAGAAGGCGACATGGCCGACCGGCTCGACAATTCCCACTATCGCGACGACATCCTGCGGCTGATGTTCATCTGCTGCCATCCGGACCTGCCGGCGACCCAGCAGATCGCGCTGGCGCTCAGGATCGTCTCGGGCCTCAGCGTCGCCCAGATCGCCCGTGCCTTCCTGGTCGGCGACAGCGCCATGGAGCAGCGCATCACCCGTGCCAAGGCGCGCGTCGCGAAAGCCGGTGTGCCGTTCGAGACGCCGGGGCCGGCGGAACGGGCGGAGCGTCTCGGCATCGTCTCGGCGATGATCTATCTCGTCTTCAACGAAGGCTATTCCGCCGGCATCACCAATCCCGACAGCGCCGCCTTCTGCGACGAGGCGATCCGGCTTGCCCGGCTGCTGCTGCGCATCTTCCCGGCCGAGCCGGAGATCATGGGCCTTTTGGCGCTGATGCTGCTGCAGCATTCCCGCGCCAAAACGCGCATCGACGCGGATGGCCAGATCGTGCTTCTCGAGGACCAGGACCGCAACCGCTGGGACAGCAAGCTGATCAACGAGGCTCTAGCGCTGCTCGACAAGGCGATCCGCCACCGCAAGCCCGGCCCCTATCAGGTGCAGGCGGCGATCTCGGCGCTGCATGCCCGCGCGCCGACGCCGAAGGACACGGACTGGAAGGAGATCACCATGCTCTATGGCCTGCTGGAGCGCATCCAGCCGTCGCCGGTGGTGACGCTCAACAAGGCCGTCGCGGTCTCGAAACTGGAAGGCCCGGAGGCGGCGCTCGAGATGATCACGCCGCTTGCCGACAAGCTCGACGGCTATTTCTATTTCCACGGGGTCAAGGGCGGGTTGATGATGCAGGCCGGTCGCAGGCCCGAAGCCCGCGAAGCCTTCGACCGGGCGATCGCGCTTGCCAACTCGCCGGCCGAATGCGCCCATATCCGCCAGCAGATCGACAAGCTGGGCGCGGTGACGCCGCCGGTGGTGTAGGTGGGCATTGCATATGAACCTTGAGGCGGTGCGGCATTCTTAACCCTCCCCCTTGTGGGGAGGGTGGCCGGCAGGCGGGAGGGGTTTTGATGCGGAGTGAAAACCCCTCCCCAACCCCTCCCCACAAGGGGGAGGGGCTCCACGCACCGCCTCACGTTCCATATGCAATGCCCTCCGCTACCGCCGCGGCGGCCGTAGTGCCATCTCGACGAAAATCACGTCGCCCGCCGTGATGCCGGTCTTTTTCCGCACGGCGTCCTTCAGCGGCAGGAGATAGGTCTCGTCCTTCGGGAAGAGCGAGGTGTAGAATGAGACGCCGCCGATCCTCGCGTCGACCGGGATCACGCCCCATCCATATGTCAGAAGCTTTGAGAGCCGCCTGATCTCCGCGGCATGGTGCAGGGGGAGCGGGGCGAAGAAGAAGGGCGAGGGTCCTCGCCAGTGGATGACTTCGGCCTCGAATCTTAACTGGGTCACGGTTCCCCTCCCGATGCCTGCCATCCCGTTCCCGAGGATATTTGGCCCATGAGCCGAAAAAATTCCATGACACTTGTCGGATATCGTTCTCGTCACACGTCCTAAGTTCAACATCGGATGAGATGTTTTGTAAAACCTGAGGGAGATAGACGATGACCGCCAATACCGCAAAGCACGCCTTGCAGATCGTTCGCGAAATGAACGTTCCGGCCGACAAGCTCTTCAAGGCCTGGACCACGCCGGAACGCATGGGGGAATGGTTCTGCCCGCAGCCCTGGAAGGTGACGGAGGCCAGGATGGACCTGCGGGCCGGCGGATCGAGCTTCATCCTGATGGAAGGGCCGAACGGCGAGAAGATCCCCAACTACGGGATCTATCTGGAAGTCGTGCCCAACAGGAAGCTCGTGTTCACCGACGCCTATACCAGCGCCTGGGTGCCGTCGGAAAAGCCGTTCATGACGGCGGTCGTCGAATTCGAAGACCTCGGCAACGGCCGCACGAAATACACCGCGACCGCCTATCACTGGACCGAGGAAGACAAGCAGGCCCACGAACAGATGGGGTTCACGGTCGGCTGGGGCATCGTCGCCGACCAGCTCCAACAGGTCGCCAAGACTTTCTGAAGCATGAGCCGCCGTCCGAGCCAGGCTCGGACGGCCTTGCCTTGGCCGCAAGGCGCTTTCGAGATCGATTCAAAAGCCTGGCGGAAGTCTTTGAAAGCGGATTCGAATTCGGTTTGGCAAGTCACCGGGTGCCGGGGCGCCGGGTCACTCGGGTATGGGGTTCCTGCGGTTGAGAAATCAGCGCTTCAGGTATCGTCAGGCTCGAATAGACGCGGTTGCGGCCGTTCTTTTTCGCCATGTAGAGAAGCTGGTCGGCGGCGTTGAGCTGGTTGCCGAAGGTCTCGCGCTCCTCCATTTCCATGACGCCGATCGAGATCGTCACCGATATGGTCTTGTCCTGCACCGGAATACTGGTGGCCTGGACGCGGGTCCGTATCTCTTCGCAGAAGGAATGGGCCTGGAAGGCGTTGGTATCCTTCATGTAGATCGCGAACTCTTCGCCGCCGAGGCGGGCGGCGAGATATCGCCTGTCGATGGTCATCTCGCTAAGGGTGCCGGCAAGACGCTTGAGCACCTGGTCGCCGGCCTCGTGGCCGTAGGTGTCGTTGACCGACTTGAAATGGTCTATGTCGAGGATCGCGACCGCGTCGTTTGCCGGCGCGGGTCTCAGCGGCGGGTTCTTCTCGAAGAAGAAGCGGCGGTTTGCCAGCCCCGTCAAATGGTCTCGTTCCGCCAGGTAGCGCAGCCGCTTCAGCTGGGTCAGCGTTTCGACATTGTTGTCGATGCGGCATTGCAGCTCTTCCGGAACGAAGGGACGGTAGATGAAATCCGACGCGCCGGCCTTCAGGAAGCTCGCGGAAAGGCCTCGGTCGGACGAAGACGAAACCCCGATGATGCGCAGTTCGTCCGAAGGCCGGGTTGCGCGAATGCGTCTCGTCAGTTCGTGTCCATCCATGTCGGGCATGTTATAGTCGGTGATGACCAGTTCGATCGACGGATTCTGGTCAAGCATGTCCAGTGCCTCCTTGCCGGAAAGCGCTTCGAGGACACGGAAGTTCTGCCTCTGCATGATCTCGACCAGACCGGAACGGGCCCATCTCGCATCGTCGACGACGAGAACGGAAAAGGCGCTGTTGGTCAGGATGCGGTTCACGGTCCTGACGACCGTATCGACCGTCCTGTTGTCGCTCTTGACGATATAGTCGATGATCTTCCGCTCGGTGTAGCGGATGCGGGTCTCCGTCTCGGAGGTTGCCGTGAAGACGATCGTGGGAACCGCGTATTCGGCAAGCAGGGCAAGGATCTCGCCGTTGGGCGCATCAGGCAGGTTGAGGCCCGTCAGCGCCAGGGTGAACTTCTGTCCCGCCAGCAGCATGCGCGCCTGTTCCAGGCTCGCACAGCAGAAGGTCCTGCCAGCCGTCTCCCGCTCGAGCCGCTGCCGCAGCAGGGCCGAAAGGGCGACGGAATCCTCCACAATCAAGATGTCATTCGATGATTGCAGGTTCGGAGCGTCCAAGTCCGGCCGATTTCCGGTGCCATCATTCATTCGATTTGCCTAAACTATTGTTCCTGTTGGCCGAGCAGATTATGCCGGATGGATTACCATTTTCTTAGATCCTAAACCTACATTTGTGGCCTAAATCTCGTAGTCCCGTGCGGGTTGTCAGGTAATGGCGCAGGCGATGCAGATCGGCCCGCACCTATCCATTCCATCGAACGATGCCTTCGAAAGAATAGCATTTGCGGCAAACGTGCCCGATAACTATCTGACAGGCATCAACGAACGGATTTTTTCAAGATGGAACTCGGGCTTCATACTTTTGGCGATGTCGATGCCGCAGCACTGGACAAGGGCGCGGAAGGTGCAAGGCGGATCAAGGATCTCCTGGAGGAGATCGCGCTTGCCGATCAGGTGGGGCTCGACGTGTTCGGGCTCGGCGAACACCACCGCCCGGATTATGTGATCTCGTCGCCCTCTACCGTGCTTGCCGCGGCGGCGGCGATCACCAAAAACATCCGGTTGACCAGCGCCGTTTCGGTACTCTCGTCGGACGATCCGGTGCGGGTCTTCCAGCAGTTTTCCACCGTCGACCTGATCTCCAACGGCCGCGCGGAGATCATGGCGGGCCGCGGTTCGTTCATCGAATCCTACCCGCTGTTCGGCTACGATCTCGGCGACTACGACGAGCTGTTCACCGAAAAGCTCGTCCTGCTGCTCGCCATCCGTGACGAGGAGATCGTCACATGGCAGGGTGAAAAGCGCGCGCCGATCAACGGTCGCGGCGTCTATCCGCGTCCGCTGCAGAAGGAGCTGCCGATCTGGATCGCCGTCGGCGGTACGCCACAATCGGTGGCGCGGGCAGGGGCCATGGGCCTGCCGCTCGCGGTTGCGATCATCGGCGGCGAATATCCGCGTTTCGCGCCGTTCTTCAATCTCTACCGCGAGGCTGCCCGCCGCGCCGGCCAGGATCCGGCCAGGCTGAAGACCAGCATCAACGTGCACGGCTTCATCGCCGATACGACTGAAGCCGCCGCCGACCAGTTCTACGGCCCGCAGGCCGAGGTGATGAACCGCATCGGCCGCGAGCGCGGCTGGGGGCCGACCAACCGGGCGCATTTCGACGAGGCGCGTTCGAAGCTTGGCAATCTCTTCCTCGGCGAGCCGGAACTGGTGGCCGAGAAGATCATCGCCGCCCATCAGGTATTCGGCATGGACCGGTTCCTGCTGCAGATGGCGATCGGGCCGATGCCGCATGACCAGGTCATGCGCGGCATCGAGCTTTACGGCGCGAAAGTTGCCCCGATCGTCAGAAAAGAACTGGGGGTCGCCAGAAAAGAATTGACGGGCTCGGCCGATGGCGCGAAACCGGCCGCCTGATCGAGTTAGGACGCGTTAGGACGTAAAGCAGACCATGGTTATCTCCACCGAAGACGAACTGGCCAAGCTGAAGGATATCGGCAGGCTTTGCGCGCAGGCGATGGAGATGATGGGGAAGGCGCTGGAGCCGGGCATCACCACCCGCGAACTCGACGCGATCGGCCGCAAGTTCCTGGAGGAGAATGGCGCGCAATCGGCGCCGGAGACCTGCTACCAGTTTCCGGGCGCCACGTGCATCAGCGTCAACGAGGAAGTGGCGCACGGCATTCCGGGCGACCGAGTGATCCAGGCGGGGGATCTCGTCAATATCGACGTGTCGGCCGTCAAAGACGGCTTCTTCGGCGATACGGGCTCTTCCTACGCCGTGCCGCCGGTCAAGCGCGAGATCGAAAAACTCTGCCGCGACGGGCGCCGGGCACTCTGGACCGGGCTGCAGCAGGTCAAGGCCGGCAAGCCGCTGTCCGGCATCGGCAATGCGATCGGAACCTTCGCCAAGAAGAACCGCTATACGCTGATCACCAATCTTTCGAGCCACGGCATCGGGCTGACGCTGCATGACGAGCCGAAGGAAATCCCCACCTGGCCGGACCGCCATGAGACGCGCTCGATGGAAGACGGACTGGTCTTCACCGTCGAGCCATTTTTGTCGCTCGGCGCCAACTGGGCCGAGGACGGCGGCAACGGCGATCCCTGGACGCTCTATAGCGATCCCAAGGCACCGACAGTGCAATACGAGCATACGATCGTCGCGACCCGCAACGGGCCGCTGATCCTGACGCTAGCGGATTGAGTGAGACCTGCCGTCACGAAAACCTTTTGTCGTTACGGCAGATCGGTCAATTGTGTTTGTTGCCGTCCGTCACGGCATCGACGCGACGATAGAAGGCGTCGGTGCGCTCGGCATGAAGGTTTCCCAGCATCTGGCGCGTATGGACGCGGGCCGCGCTCTGCAGCAATTGCGCAAAAGCGGCGTAACCGACAGCGTCGGCCTGGCGAAGCTGCGCGATCAACGGATCGACGAGCACTTCCGAAAGGGTCAGGTCATGTTCCATGCGCATGCCTCCGCGCCCCGATGGCGATGATCGAGAGATTGTCTCGCATTCATGTCAGCAGCAAGACAATTTCGTTCATGCGCTGCACCAATTCGTCGCGGCATATGCACGATTGCGTGTATACGAATCATCATTCGGTTTCATCGCTGCAATGATAATTCCTCATTTGCCGCGGCCCGCCGGGGCTGCCATAACCGTCTCATGCTGCAGATCAATACGAGCTATTCCAGCCGGCCCCTGCTGATCGGTTTTGCCGGCGCCATCGCCATGGCCGCCGCAATGGGTTTCGGGCGCTTCGTCTATACGCCGATCCTGCCGGGCATGATCACCGGCATTCCGCTTTCGGCGGCCGATGCCGGGTATATCGCGGCAGGCAATTTCGCCGGCTATCTCGCCGGCGCCATCCTTTCGGCTTACGGCTGGGCGGCGGGGCGCGAGCGGCAGGTGGCGCTCGGCGGGCTTCTGGCGACCGCGATCCTGCTGGCGGCCATGGCGGCGACGGATTCGATCATCGCCTTCATCGTCATCCGGTTTCTGGCAGGCGTTGCGAGCGCGCTTGCGATGATCTTTACGTCGTCGATCGTGCTGCCCTATGCGGTCGGCCGCGACAATGTGAACGTCCTGCATTTCGGCGGTGTCGGGCTCGGCATCGCGCTGTCTTCGGCGCTGGTCTTCGCCGTCAACGCGGTGGCCGGCGACGGCGCGCATGGCTGGCGGATGAACTGGCTCGCCAGCGCGGCGATCGTGCTCGTCGTGCTTGCCACTGTGGCCTGGATCCTGCCGAGACAGGCGATCGGCACCGGCTCGGCGGTCGAGCCGCCGCTTGTCTGGCGCAGGCCGCTCACGCTGCTCACCGCCTCCTACGGTCTGTTCGGCTTCGGTTACGTGATCACCGCGACCTTCCTCGTCACCATCGCGCGGATGGGGAATGCAGGCCCGGTCGTGGAATTTCTCGCCTGGTTCCTGACCGGCTCGGCGGCTGCCGTCTCGCTCCTGCTCTGGCGGCCGGTGGTCAACCGCTTCGGGCTGGCCAAGACCTATGCCGCCGCACTCGGCCTGCAGATGGTGGGCGTGCTCGGTTCGGTGATGCTGCCGCCCACTGCCGGCGCGCTTGTCGGCGGGCTGCTGCTCGGCGTCACCTTCATGGTGATCACCGCCTATGGCCTCCAGATCGGCCGGAAACTGTCGCCGGAAAGCCCGCGCCGGGCGCTGGCATCCGCCACCGCCGCCTTCGGCACCGGCCAGATCATCGGGCCGCTGGTGGCCGGCTGGATCGCTCAAGGGAGCGGCAGTTTCGTCGCCCCGACGCTTCTGGCCGCCGCCGCTCTCATTGTGTGTGTTCTCCTCGCACTCCCGGTTGCGCGCAGCGCTTCCTAATAATCCCGCGGTTACAGTTGTGTAACAAAGTGGCGCGGCCATTGCCGCTCCCTTGGAACTGCCTTAGTTTCCGGCTCAACAGTCGTTCCGACATCCCGCCGACTCGAACTCAGGAAAGCAAAAGCTCCGTGTTCCACTCCTTCTTTCCCCGGCCGAAACTGTTCGCACTTTCGGGCGTCGTTTGGGCCATCGTTACCATCCTTGCCTGGTATTTCGTCTTCGACGGTCTTGGCGCGTCCTTCGGATATGTGATGCCGGAGCGGGAGCCTTACGATCTCACATATTTCCTGGTCCCTGCGAACCTGTGGTTTTACGCCTATTTCGCGGTCTGCCTGGTGCTGTTCGGGGGCGTCTGGAACGTCATCGCCAAGGATCATCCCTGGACGCTCTGGTCGATCTGGGGCTCGCTGCTGATCATCGCGGTGACCTATTTCGGGGTGCAGGTCTCGGTCGTCATCAACAACTGGCGCCGGCCGTTCGGCGATCTGCTGCAGAACGCCCTTTCGAAACAGCCGGGCATTACCGCCTGGAATTTCTACGATCTTCAGATCGTCTTTGCCCAGATCGTGTTCCTCAGCATGGCCGTCTCGATCCTGACGGACTTCTTCACCAGCCACTACATCTTTCGCTGGCGCACGGCGATGAACGACTTCTACATGTCGAAATGGGAAAAGCTGCGCCATATCGAAGGCGCCTCCCAGCGTGTCCAGGAAGATACGATGCGGTTTTCCGCAACGCTCGAGGGGCTGGGCATCAACCTGATCAATGCGGTGATGACGCTGGTCGTCTTCCTGCCGATCCTGTTCGCGCTATCGGGTTACGTCTCCGAACTGCCGTTCATCGGCGAAGTGCCGCATGCGCTGTTCTGGCTCGCCATCTTCTGGTCGGCGTTCGGCACCATTCTTCTGGCGACGGTCGGCATCAAGCTGCCAGGGTTGAACTTCCGCAACCAGCGTGTGGAAGCAGCCTACCGCAAGGAACTGGTCTACGGCGAGGATCATGCCGACCGCGCCCAGCCGGCGACCATCAAGGAACTCTATACCAACGTGCGGAGGAATTATTTCCGCATGTATTTCCACTACCTCTATTTCAACGTCGCCCGCTATTTCTACATCCAGGCCGATGCCGTGTTCCTGCTACTGATGCTGGTGCCGACGATCGTTGCGGGCAAGATCACCTACGGTATCTACCAGCAGATCGCCACGGCCTTCGGGCAGGTTAGCAACTCGTTCCAGTATCTCGTCACGTCCTGGACGACGATCATCGAGCTGCTGTCCATCCACAAACGCCTGAAGGCCTTCGAAGCGGCGATCGACGACCAGCCGCTGCCGACCATCGACCAGCATTACCTGGAGCGGGAAGCCGAAGCCGGCGAGATCGCGGCCGACCGGCCTTACTGATTGCCGCTTGAACGCAAGCACTTTTGGCCGCGCCGGACGTCTTGTCCGGCGCGGTTTTGGTTTGGGAATGGGGCAGGCGGTATCGGGTATGTGGGAGGTAGGTGGTTTGTGCCTGCCCCGGCTGCTTCTTAGCGACTTGAAGAGGATTTCCGAGCCCTCGTCACCCGCCTTGGCAACCATCACCGAAACCGGGGTCCGAAAACCCTTGAGGAGGATGCCGGTTCGCGAACCCGGTTTCCCATCCGATGACGGAGTGATTATGGGGCGGGTTCGGGAGGCGGGGATGGACGGGGAAGCGAATGTCCGTAAGGGGTTGATGGGGTTAGGTGTGTTTTTTGTGGGGTGGGGAAAACGTCCCCGGTTTCTGACAGGGGAGATGTGCGGGAAGAGCCTTTCACCGCGCCGACGCGCGGTTGCTGGATTCCTGTGACAAGCACAGGAATGAGGGAGGTTGGGGAGCTGCCCGCGACTACCTGCAACGCCTCAGACTTGGGGTCCTCCTTGCAAAGACAATCTGGAACTAGCCTCCGCCGGTACGGTGTGCTGGAAAAATGGTCCGAGCCTAAACCACCCTCATTCCTGTGCTTGTCACAGGAATCCAGCAGCCGCGCGTCTGCGCGGCAGGGACTCTATCCTCACAAGGAATGCAGATGTGAGGCGATGTCCTCCCAATCCGGATTACGTTCCTCGATAAGGTTGAGTTTCCATTTTCGCGGCCATTTCTTCATCGTCTTTTCGCGGGTGATCGCATCAACGAGAAGGTCGTATTCCTCGAACCAGACGAGGGTCTTGACGCCGTATCTCGATGTGAAGCCGGGTGTCAGTTCGTTCTGATGTTCGTAAAGGCGGCCAGGAAGATCGCGCGTCACGCCGATGTAGAGCGTGCCGTTACGCTTTGAGGCGAGAATGTAGACGTAACCCTTCATGGTTGAAGATTGGCAGTGGTCATTACCGCTTGCAAGAGTCTTTCGCGCCGCCGACGCGGCGCGGCTGGATTCCTGTGACAAGCACAGGAATGAGGGTGGAGAGGATGAACCTCCGGTCTCTTTCACCCCGCATAGCGTAAACCTGCAGCTATCGGTCTCAAAGCCCCGACGCCACCCGTGGCTTTTCCCGCTCGCGGATCAGCCTGATCGCCTCCGAATAACTCACGCAGGCAACGTCTTCTCTCCCGCAGACCTCGGTCACCAGCCGTTCCATCGCCCGCCAATAGGCGCCGCCGTTCATTTCGACGAAGTGCAGGCCGATCTGCAAGGGGATGCGGTCGCCGTCATATTCCTTGTCGAAGGCGGCCTTGAAGGCGGAATAGGCGCGGTCCTCGAACTCGGCCGAGCTGCTCGGATTGTCGATGCCGCCGGAGTGGCGGATGAAGAGGTTGTAGTCCATGGCGATGATCGGCCGACCCGCCGGGCCTTCCGGGATGAGCGGCAGGCCGAAGCGGACGAGGCCGCCCTTCTGCTCTGGCATGACCGGTCCCTTGGTGACGAGGCTGGCGTCATAACGGATGCCGGCCATTTTCTCGGCCTCGACCATGCCGGGGCTGGTTGAGAAATAGGGGGCGCGGAAACCGGTGATGCCGGTCGCGACGAAATCCTTCCAGCCGGCCGGCTCTTCCGATCCGGCGCCTGATGTCTTCCAGGCATTGCTCAGCACATCGTGGAAGGTATTGAACTCGGCGGTCCAATCGGCTGCCGTCCAGTCCTTGCCGTCGAAATGGCCGCAGGTATGGCTGGAAATGTCATGGCCTTCGAGATGCGCCTGCCAGACATGGCCGAGCCTTTCGCGGGCCTCAGCAGCGGTCTGGGCAAAGCCGATATTCGACTTGCCCGGCTTCTCGTGCGGTCCCTGGTAGCTTTTCGCGTTGGCCCGTTCGATCACCAGCGTACAGGACACGAAATAGGTGAAATGAGCATTGGTGCGCTTGGCGAGATCGCGGCTGCGCTGCCAGAGATTGTTGGCGCCGGCGCCGTCGAAGGAGACCATCACCAGCTGTTTCGGCTTGCCAGCGGTATTGTCGGCGGTATTGGCTGCGAAGGGCGCGGCAAGAAGACAGAGGACGAGGGGAAGGGCAAGAGGACGCATCGGGTACCTGAAACATGCGGAAGGACAGCGGCTTTGTGACGGCTGAATGAGGCGAAGCTTTGAACGGATGGATCGAAGTGCCGATTCCTACCCTGCGGCCTCTAACAAGCTTTCCGGGCTACATTTTTGCTTTCTGCCCGTGATCTTGCCAAAGCCGGCGGCCACTTTTGCGCGACAGGCGTTAAGGGGGGCCTTACATCTCCGGGAAAATAGGCTAGAAGGCGCTTTTCCGCATGATGGGCCGGTTGGGCCGGAGACTTTGATGGCGCAGGACGACGACAGTTTTATTCGCGAAGTGAACGAGGAACTTCGCTCCGATCAGTTCAGGGGTGCATGGCAGCGTTACGGCAAGGTCGTGATCGGTGTGGCCGTGCTGATCGTCGTCGGTACGGCCGGCTATCGCGGCTACGAATACTGGGACACGCATAATTCCTCGCAATCGGGCGACCGTTTCCTGGCGGCCCTGAAGCTTGCCTCTGAAAACAAGAGCGACGAGGCGCTCTCCGCCTTCGCAGCGCTCGAAAAGGACGGCACCGGCGCTTATCCCGTGCTCGCCAAGCTGCGCGCCGGTTCGGTGCAGCAGTCCAAGGGCGATGCCGCGGGTGCGATCGCCACCTTCTCGGCGGTCGGCAAGGATGCCAAGGCGCCGCAGTCGATGCGCGACCTCGCCCGGATGCGCGCCGCCTGGCTGCTGATCGACAACGGCACCTATGAACAGGTGGCCGCCGAAGTGCAGCCGATGGCGGTGCCCGCCAATCCGCTTGCCAATTCCGCCCGCGAGGCGCTTGGTCTTGCCGCCTACAAGGCCGGCAAGATCGCGCAGGCCAAGGAATGGTTCCAGCAGATCGCCAATGACGCCTCTGCGCCGCGCAACGTCGCCAACCGCGCGCAGATCATGCTCGACAACATCACCTCTTCCGGCAAGGCGCCCTGACGGGTTTCGCTCAGGGCTTTAAGGATACAGAATGAGCTTCACCGTCGCCATCGTCGGACGCCCGAACGTCGGCAAGTCCACGCTTTTCAATCGCCTGGTTGGAAAGAAGCTGGCGCTTGTCGACGACACGCCGGGCGTCACCCGCGACCGCCGTCCGGGCGACGCGAAGCTCATCGACCTGAAATTCACGATCATCGATACCGCCGGTCTCGAAGAGGCAGGACCCGAGACGCTCGAAGGCCGCATGCGCGCCCAGACCGAGGCTGCGGTCGACGACGCCGATCTGACGCTGTTCGTGGTCGATGCAAAATTTGGCCTGACGCCGCTCGACAAGACGTTCGGCGAGCTCTTGCGCCGCAGCGGCAAGCCGGTCGTGCTGGTCGCCAACAAGTCGGAAGCGCGCGGCTCGGATGCCGGTTTCTACGACGCCTATACGCTGGGCCTGGGCGAACCTGTGCCGATTTCGGCCGAGCACGGACAGGGCATGATCGACCTGCGCGACGCGATCGTCGAGGCGCTCGGCGAGGAACGGGCGTTTCCGGAGGCCGACGACGAGGCGGAGACCAATATCGACGTCCGGGATTCCGATTTTGCGGACGAGGGCGACGAAGAGGTCGAGCCGGAATACGACGAGACCAAGCCGCTGCGCGTCGCCATCATCGGCCGCCCGAATGCCGGCAAGTCGACGCTGATCAACCGGTTTCTCGGCGAGGACCGGCTGCTGACCGGCCCGGAAGCGGGCATTACCCGCGACTCGATTTCGGTCGAGTGGGAGTGGCGCGGCCGCACCATCAAGATGTTCGACACTGCCGGCATGCGCAAGAAGGCACGCGTCCAGGAGAAGCTCGAAAAGCTCTCGGTTGCGGATGCGCTACGCTCGATCCGGTTTGCCGAAACTGTGGTCATCGTTTTCGACGCGACCATTCCGTTCGAAAAGCAGGACCTGCAGCTCGTCGACCTGGTGCTGCGCGAAGGCAGGGCCGCCGTGCTCGCCTTCAACAAGTGGGACCTGGTCGAGGATACGCAGGCGGTGCTTGCGGATCTGCGCGAAAAGACCGAGAGGCTTCTGCCGCAGGCGCGGGGCTTGCGCGCGGTGCCGATTTCCGGCCAGACGGGCTATGGGCTCGACAAGCTGATGCAGAGCATCATCGACACGGACAAGGTATGGAACAAGCGCATCTCGACCGCCAGGCTCAACCGCTGGCTCGACGGCGTGCAGACCCAGCATCCGCCACCGGCCGTCTCCGGACGCCGCCTGAAGCTCAAGTACATGACCCAGGTGAAAGCCCGCCCGCCGGCCTTCATGGTGTCCTGCACCAGGCCTGACGCGCTGCCGGAAAGCTATATCCGCTACCTGATCAACGGGTTGCGCGCCGACTTCGACATTCCGGGCGTGCCGATCCGCATGCATTTCAAGGCGGGTGAAAACCCGTTCGAGGGGCGCAAGAAGAAGCGGTAGGGCGTACCCCTTCTTCTCCCCAGCGGGGAGAAGGTGGCCCGTAGGGCCGGATGAGGGGGGCGAAGCCATATCGCAAGGGCCGAACTCGTGAGCCCCCTCATCGCCTCGCATTCGCTCGGCACTTCTCCCCGCTGGGGAGAAGAGGGTGCCACGAGCTATCGATCACCCTGTCAAGGGCGCTACTACACCGTCGAAGGCCGAATTCCACCCCGCGGTGCCGGCAGTTTCGGCCGCCCCTGGGCGATCAGCACATTGTTCAGGAACTGTTTCGATGCCGCTTCCCAGGTGAATTTGCGGGCAAGCGTCTGGGCGTTTTCGCGCGAGCAGCCGAGTGCCGCAAGGCAGGCTTCGTGCAGGTCTTCGCTGAGCGCGCCGGCGCCAGACCCTTCCTCGATGATGTCGATCGGGCCGGTGACCGGGTAGGCGGCGACCGGCACGCCGCTGGCGAGCGCCTCGAGGATGGTGTTGCCGAACGTGTCGGTCTTCGACGGGAAGACGAAGACGTCGGCCTGCGCATAGGCGCGGGCGAGATCCTCGCCGGTCTTCATGCCGGTGAACAGCACGTTCGGATAACGTTTTTGCAGGTCGGCGCGGGCAGGACCATCGCCGACCACGACCTTGGAGCCGGGCAGGTCGAGATCGAGGAAGGCCGGCAGGTTCTTTTCCACCGCGACGCGGCCGACGGTCATGAAGATCGGGCGCGGCAGGTCGAAGGGCCGCTCGTCGAGATCCATCGGATGGAACATGGTCTGGTCGATACCGCGGCTCCAGCGCAGCAGGTTTTTCAGGCCGAGTTTCGACAGTTCGCGCTCGAGGCTGGCGGTCGCCACCATGCAGCCGTTGCCGGCATTGTGGAACCAGCGCACGAAGCCATGCAGCCAGCGGACCGGAATGGGGAAGCGCGCCGACACATATTCCGGAAAGCGGGTGTGGTAGCTGGTCGAGAACGGGATGTTGTTCTTGAGGCACCAGCGGCGCGCCAGCAGGCCGAGCGGGCCTTCGGTGGCGATATGCACGGCGGTCGGCATCGACGCCTGGATGGCGCTGGCAATCTGCCAGTAGGTGGCGACCGAGAGGCGGATTTCCGGATAGGTGGGGCAGGGAACGCTGGTGAAATCCTGCGGCGTCACCATCGTCACGTCGACGCCCATCTGGGCAAGTTCCCGATTGGTATTCTCGATCGAACGGACGACGCCGTTCACCTGAGGGTACCAGGCATCCGTCACGATGGTTATTCTTGTCATGGAAGGCCGAACCCGGTTGCCGATCCGTCCACGACTCGCGCGTGACGAAGCGTTGTCGGCCCTCTATCGGAAAAGTTTGTTACAGGCTGATGAAGGGGGCAACCAAGACACGGAGAGGCGACGCCGAGGAACTGGGCGGTTCAACAATAGGAATGCCAAGTACCGCCAAAGTTCCGAATATTCCCGCCGCCAATACACTGAAGCCCCAAGCCGCTGACCAGATCAGCACCAGTGTTTGCGGAAAAATTGTGGAGGCGCTACGGCCTCGGTCTATATCCTTCTTTTCGCCAAAAGGGCGCGGCAGGCCGATCGCTTTGAACTTGACCTCGTCTCGTTGATATCTCTCACGTAGATATTCGATTTGCTCAAGCGCAGCATCGACCCCTCTCAGGACGCGGAGAGAGAAATACACGCCAAGGGCAGCCAAACATCCCAACAGAAAGCAACCGGCGATCATCCAAGTCGTTAGATAGGCGAGTTTCGTATCGACGAGCTTCATCATGATGTTGACGACCACGGCCGAGGCCGAGAAGATACCCGCACTAAAAAATATTGCCCATCCAAGACGTTGGTTAATAAGGTTATTTTCGCGGTCCATATTTCGCCAGATCGCGTCATATATTCGATACGAGTCAGTCTGCTCCGTAGCAACAGCAGGCGGTATGATCGGCTTTTCACACATAGTTGCTACTTTCCGGTGGGACCTAGTTACAACCTTCGCATTCATGCAATCATGAATTGATTTTTCTGGCTACGTCTCCTTTCTGATGATCTCTCAAGGCTTCCGCTTATCGATTGAACTGCCGCGCGTTCAATGGGATTATCGATCCGATCAGGAGGATTGCCCATGATTTCGTCGACCGTCGAGCTTCGCAACGTGGCCGGAACCGAGGCGGCGCTGGGGTGGGCCGGCAGCCATACGATCGTCGTCGACCGGCCGGAGGGGAAGGCTGGCGGGCGCAATCTCGGGTTCAATGGCGGGCAGCTGCTGGCGCTGGCGATCGGCGGATGCTTCTGCAACGATCTCCGATATGTCGCTCACGAAATGAATGTCGACATCGAGGATATCGCGGTCAGCGTCACGCTGGAGCTCGACGGCACGCCGCTGGTTGCCGTGGGTGCGGAGCTCGACGTCATCTGCACCTCGGGCGATGGCTCCGACACCAGGGCCCTGATCGAACGGGCCAGAAGCGTCTGCACGGTAGCCAATTCGGTGATGCAGGGATTTCCGGTGTCGTTCCGGGTCGCCGGCTGACGCTCGAGCGAGGGCAGCCGGCGCCGGGAGCGTTATTCCGCGGCGATGGTGAATTCCTGATCGAATGTCGAGGTCTGGTCGCCGCTCATGTCGTGGATCGTATAGGTCAGGGTATATTTGCCGGCCGGTGCGCCTGTCAGCGTCAGGGTGAAGTCCATGGAGAATTCCATGTTGGCGTTGTGGCTCTGCAGAACATTGGTAGAAAAGGCCTTCTTGTCGAGCATGACGTCGCCGTTCGCCGCCTTGATCTTCAGGTCCGACACGAAGTTGAGTTCGTACATGTCGTGGGGAAGCTCTTTCCAGCCATAGCCGATCGGTTCGACATAGGTGATGACCTTTTCACCCTGCTTGAAAATGCTGGACTGCTTTTCCTGATAGATGCCGTACCCGGTGGAGGGCGCGGTGACGAAGGTCACCAGGCGCTCCGTCAGGCCGAGCTTTCCCCATGCCTCGTAGGTCTTCTCTTCGGCCTTGGTCAGGACATCGATCGGGGCGGAGTGTGCAGCCTGGGACAGCGCCAGGACGGTCAGGACGGCAAGAGCGATACGCATTTCATTTCCTCGTTGGGAGCAATCGTAAGCCGCCCTAGCTCTTTCAGATAATGACTAAAATTGATGTATGACGCGCGCAGAAAAACAGGCGGACGAGGGCGTCGATCTCGGATCCCTTGTCCGTTGCGTCCAGATACGTCCGGAGGCGTGTTACCCCGGCAGCAGCGCCGGGCTGATCAGGGCGCCGTGGTGGCCGATGACGACCGAGGCGACCGAGGCGCCGTAGGCGGCGGCCTGTGCCGGTGGGGTGCCGCGGACGAGGCGTGACAGGAAGGCGCCGTTGAAGCTGTCGCCGGCGCTTGTCGTGTCGACGAGCAGGTCTGCCCTGACGGAGGGGACGTGGACGGGGGCGGCGCCGGCGAAGCTCAGTGTCGCGCCATCCGCGCCGTTCTTGACCACGACGTTTTCGACGCCGAGCGCGTGGTAGCGGGCGATGGTGTCTGCGACGGTCGCATCGCCGAAATGGGTGGTCTCGTCGTCGAAGCTCGGCAGGACGAGGGAGGCCGCCCGGGCGCCGGCCTCGATCGTCTTCAGCATATAATCCCTGTTCGGCCAGAGGCGGGGGCGGATGTTCGGGTCGAAAGCGACCGTCTTGCCGGAAGCCTTGGCGCGGCGCAGTTCCGACAGCAGCGTCTCGACCGCTTCGGGGCTAAGGATGCCCAGTGTGATGCCGGAGAAATAGAGGATGTCGGCGGCCTCGATTGCCGCGCGCAGATGGTCGGCATCGTCGGCGAGTTTCCTGGCGGCGGCGGTATCGCGCCAGTAGCTGAAGGTGCGTTCGCCGTTCTTCAGCGTGATCAGGTAGAGGCCAGGCGTCTTGCCCTCGATGCGGCGGATGAAGCCCGTGCCGATGCCGGCATCCCTCATCATCGACAGCATTTCGGTCGACAGGGGATCGTCGCCGACCGCGGTGAAATAGTCCACCGACCATTCGGCGGGCAAGCAGGCGCGCGCATACCAGGCGGTGTTGAACGTATCCCCGGCAAAGCCCTTGCGCAGCAGGCCTTCGCCCGCCTGCGACAGCTCCACCATGCACTCGCCGATCGAAAGAAGCCGTCCGCCCAATTGCATCCCTCCCGTATTTTTAAACTCGCATAGGCCGAAGTTTCAGCCGTGGCAAGAGAGTGGTTTCGGAACTTCGCAGAGCCCCGCTTATGCGTTGTCTTTTGAACGGGGGGCACTAGGTTGGGCTGGAACATTTGAGGAAGGAGAGTCGGACGATGGCGACACAGGCAGTGAAGGCAGTCGATGCAAACTGGTGGCGCGGCGCGGTGATCTACCAGATCTATCCGCGCTCCTTTCAGGACTCGACCGGTGACGGGATCGGCGACATCAAGGGCATTACCGCCCGCCTGCCGCATGTCGCCTCGCTTGGCGTCGATGCGATCTGGCTCTCGCCCTTCTTCACTTCGCCGATGGCCGACATGGGCTACGACGTCTCCGACTACTGCAATGTCGACCCGATGTTCGGGACGCTCACCGACTTCGACGAGATGATGGCCGAGGCCGAGCGCCTGGGGCTGAAGGTGATCATCGACCAGGTGATTTCCCACACGTCCGACCGGCATCCGTGGTTCGTCGAAAGCCGCTCCAGCCGCACCAATCCCAAGGCCGACTGGTATGTCTGGGCCGATCCAAAACCGGACGGCACGGCGCCGACCAACTGGCTGTCGATTTTCGGCGGGCCGGGCTGGGAATGGGACGGGGTGCGCAAGCAATATTACATGCACAACTTCCTGATCGCCCAGCCGGACCTCAATTTCCACAATCCCGAGGTCCAGGCCGCCATGCTGGACACGGTGCGCTTCTGGCTGGACCGCGGCGTGCACGGGTTCCGGCTCGATACCGTCAACTACTATTTCCACGACAAGCAGCTGCGCAACAACCCGCCGATGGTCTACGATACCGACGGCGCAGGCATGGAGACGGACACCAATCCCTATTCCATGCAGAACCACCTCTACGACAAGACCCAGCCGGAAAATATCGACTTCCTGAAGCGGCTGAGAGCGCTGCTCGACAGCTACGAGGGCCGTGCGACCGTCGGCGAAGTCGGCGACGGGCCGCGTTCGCTTTCGACGCTGGCGCTCTACACGACCGGCAACGACAAGCTGCACATGTGCTACACTTTCGATTTCCTGGGCCCCGCCTTCGATGCGGCCTATATCCGCAAGGTGATGACGACGGTTGCCGATACCGTCAGCAATGGCTGGGTGTGCTGGGCCTTTTCCAACCATGACGTGGTGCGGCATGTGACCCGCTTCGCTGAGTCTCCTGCCGAGCAGGACCGGGTCGCAAAACTGTCGATCACGCTGCTTTCGGTGCTGCGCGGCTCGATCTGCCTCTATCAGGGCGAGGAACTGGGGCTGACCGAGGCGGAACTCACCTTCGAGGATCTGCGCGACCCCTACGGCATCCGCTTCTGGCCGGCCTTCAAGGGCCGCGATGGATGCCGCACGCCGATGGCCTGGGAGACAAGTGAGCCGCATGCGGGCTTCACCACCGGCTCGAAGACCTGGCTGCCGGTTCCGGGCGAACATGCAAGCCGTGCCGTCGATGCGCAGGAGGCACTCCCGGATTCAGTGCTGCACCACTACCGGGCGGCGCTCGCCTTCCGCAAGGCGCATCCGCCGCTCATCGACGGCGACATGACCTTCCTCGACACCAACCAGGACTTGCTCGCCTTCGTGCGCGAGAAGGGCGGCGAAAAACTGCTGTTCGTCTTCAACCTGACCCGAGAGCCGCAGAACTTCACACTGCCGAAACGGTTCGGCGAAAGCCTGCCGGTCAACCTGCCGAGCTTCGAGTCGCGGCTCGAAAAGGGCGTCGTGAAACTCGACGCGCTCGACGTGTTCTGCGCCAGGGTGTGAGGATAGGCGCGGTCAAGGATCACGCCTCGGCGTAACGGGACGGTTCGCTTCTGAGCCGGGTGATATCCTGGATCGGCGGGGCGCCGAACAGGCGCCGGTATTCGCGGCTGAACTGTGAAGGGCTGTCGTAGCCGACCTGGTGGGCGGCCGTCGCGGCATCCATGGCCTTGCCGAGGATCAGCCGCCGGGCTTCCTGCAGGCGCAGCTGCTTCTGGTATTGCAGCGGGCTCATCGCCGTCACCTCGCGAAAATGCTGGTGCAGCGAGGACGTGCTCATGCGCGCCTCGACGGCGACCTGCTCGATCGAGAAGGGCGAGGAAAAATTCTGGCGGATCCAGGAGATCGCCCGGTTGACCTGCTGCAGCCGGTTTTCAGGCGCCAGAATCTGGCGGATCATCTCGGCCTGATCTCCACGCAGCAGCCGGAACATCAGTTCGCGCTCGATCAGCGGCGCGAGATAGGCGATCTCGTCCGGTCGGTCGAGAAGCTGGGTGAGGCGGAGCGCGGCATCCAGGAATTCCGGCGTGGTATGGCTGAGGCCGATGCATTTCTTGCGCATGGTCGGCGTGGCGAGCGCCGCCGGCATCTCCACCATCATTTCGCTGAGCAGCTTCAGGTCGAGATCGAGCCGCAGGCAGAGATAAGGCTCTTCCGCCGTCGCCTCGATGACCTGGCCGGTCACCGGCATGTCGACCGAGACGACCAGATACTGGCCGGGGCTGTAGCGAAAGATCTCGTCGGCCAGCATGACCTGTTTCGCCCCTTGCGCGATGATGCACACCGCCGGCTGGTGGATGGCATGCAGCGGCTCGGTCGGCTTCGACATGCGGATCACCGACAGGCGCGGGATCGCGGTTTCGAATGCGCCATCGTCATCGGTGTTTTGTGCAATCAGCCGGGCGAGTTCGCTCAATCTGTCCATGTCCTGCACTCCTGAAACTTGGCATCTGCCGGAGACTGCGGCCTTGCGAGGCTGCCTTTTCGTCAATCCGGTCCGCCAGATATGGTGGCCTGCCGTGCCGATTCAATGAAGCTTCGGAGGATTGTGCAATCATGCCGGAGGACTGGTCTACCGCACATTTCCCACTTTCCACCATATTCGGCTGGTCCGATCGAACAAGCCCGGACGGAAACGGAGACGGTGATGAGCAACTTCCAGCGCTTACTTGAAAGCCCCTTCCATTGGGCCGCCGATTTCGCCGGCGGCTTCCTCAAGCGGTCCCGCGGCACGCAACGCAGCCGCCGCGAGCGGATGGCGAGGAGGAACTACCTCAATGGCTGAACGATATCTTCGCGCCCCCTCGGGTTTTCGAGTGCCCTTGGCGTTTGCCGCATTCGCCGCGGCCTTCACCTTCGTCGCGACGTTTACGGCGCTTGCACACGACATCAAGGAACAGGAGAAAACCATGACCGAGCATTCCTATACCGGCGAGCATTCCTATACGGGAATGTGGGTGACCGAGGACAACCACATCCGCCACGAGCTTCTGCCCAACGGCCGCTACGTGGAAGCGCGCGGCACCCGCGAAAAGGCCTATGAGGGCCGCTACTGGGTGACCGGCGACCATATCGACTACAAGGACGACACCGGCTTTACAGCGGATGGGGATTTTCGCGATGGCGTGCTTTATCATGCGGGGATGGTGTTGAAGCGGAGGTGAGGGCGGGCGGCGGTCTGATCTTGAAACATCCCATGGGATGTATTAGTGTCGTGATATGAAGCGTGTCGTGCTCGATGCCAATGTCTTGGCTGCAGGCTACCGAAGCCATAACGGTGCATCTTTCGCCATTTTACAGGCAATAGGTTTTCTCCAGATCAGGCCGCTTGTCACTGTGGCGTTGTTTCTCGAATACGAAGCGGTTCTCAAAAGAACGGAACACATGGACGCCCATGGGATGGAGTTGACAGACATCGATAGAGCCCTTGCGGGTTTCCTGACCCTCGCAGAGCCCGTCGACGTCCACTATCAGTGGCGACCGCAGCTTTCGGACGCAAAAGATGAGATGGTGCTCGAAGCGGCACTCAATGGCCATGCTGACGCATTGATCACGCACAACGTTCGAGATTTCGTCCAAGCGAAGAAGCCATTTGGGCTTCGAATATTAAAGCCTGGCGAATTGTTGAAGGAACTAAGGACATGAGCACCAACACATATCCGTTGAAACTCCCTGCTTCGATCAAGGCGGCTGCTGCACGGCTGGCCAAAGAGGATGGCGTATCCCTGAACCAGTGGATCGCGTCAGCAGTCGCTCAGAAAATCGGAGCGGTTGAGACGGCTGCGGAGTTTCTAAAGAAACGCGCTGGCAATTCGACGCGGGAGGATTTTCTCAAGTCGCTTGAAAACGTTCCCGACAATCCGCCCATGGAGGGCGATGAGCTTCCCGAGGGCTGGATGAAAGCCAAAGGCTATCAGAAGTAAGTTTGCTCACCCGATCAGCGCGAACTTGTCGACATCCACCATGCCCTTGTCCGAGATCTTCAGGTGGGGGATGACGGGCAATGGCAGGAAGGCGACTTGGAGGAAAGGTTCCTGGAGCGTCGTGCCGAGCGCGTAGGCGGCCTGGCGGAGGTGGTGGAGGGTATCGCGAACCGTTTCATACGGTTCGAGGCTCATCAGGCCGGCGACGGGGAGGGCGATTTCGCCGGTGACTTTTCCGTCTTCCACGACGACGAAGCCGCCGTGGATTTCGCCGAGCCGGTTGGCGGCGAGCGCCATGTCGTCCTCGCTGACGCCGACGACGCAGATATTGTGGCTGTCATGGCCGACGGTCGAGGCGATCGCGCCCTTCTTCAATCCGAAACCCTGAACGAAACCATTGGCATGGTTGCCGTTCTTGCCGTGGCGCTCGATGACGGCGACCTTGATGATGTCGCGGGACAGATCAAGGGCGGTCTGGTTGCCGATCGCGGGCAGGCGGTAGCGGCGGTGTTCGGTGATGATCTTTCCAGGCATCACGCCGATGACAGGCGTCTCGCCCTCGCTCATAGGCACGCCGAAATGCATGGCCTGGACGGGGCGCGCCTTGACGCTGTCGAGGCCGACCGGGGCGACGGGTTTGCGGGTGGCGAAGAGCTCGTCGGTCACCTTGCGGCCGGCGGAGAAGACCATCTCGGCCTTGCAGTTTTCGAGGCTGTCGACGACGACGAGATCGGCCCGCCAGCCGGGGGCGACGAGGCCGCGGTCGCGCAGGGCGAAGGCGCGGGCGGCGGAGATCGAGGCGGCGCGGTAGACCGCGATCGGCTCGACGCCATGGGCGATCGCGGTACGGATCATATAGTCGAGATGGCCCTGTTCGGCGATGTCGAGCGGGTTGCGGTCGTCGGTGCAGAGCGCCAGATAGGGCGACAGCCGTTCGGTGAGGAGCGGCATCAGGGCGTGCAGGTCCTTCGAGACCGAGCCTTCGCGCACCAGGATATGCATGCCCTTGCGGATCTTTTCGAGCGCCTCCTCGGCGGTGGTGCATTCGTGCTCGGTACGGATGCCGGCGGACAGGTAGCCGTTGAGATCGTTGCCCCGCAGCAGCGGTGCGTGGCCGTCGATATGGTCGCCGTAGAAGGCGTCGAGTTTGGCGAGGCAGATCGGGTCCTTGTAGATGACGCCTGGGAAGTTCATGAATTCCGCAAGGCCGATGACCTTCGGATGGTCGCGGAAGGGCAGCAGCTTTTCGATCGGCAGATCGGCGCCGGACGTCTCCAGGTGGGTGGCGGGCACGCAGGAGGAGAGCTGGACGCGGATGTCCATGATCGTTTCCAGCGAGGAATCCAGGAAGAACTGGATGCCTTGCGCGCCGAGCACGTTGGCGATCTCGTGCGGGTCGCAGATCGCCGTGGTGACGCCGTAGGGCAGGACGCAGCGGTCGAATTCGTGCGGGGTGACGAGCGACGATTCGATGTGGAGATGCGTGTCGATGAAGCCGGGGACGACGATCCTGCCGGAAATGTCGATCTCGGTCTTGCCGACGTAAGCGCCGCAGGTGCCGACGATGCGGTCTCCGCAGATGGCGATGTCGGAGGCGACGAGTTCGCCGGTGACGAGATCGAAGAAGCGCCCGCCCTTCAGCACGATATCGGCGGGCTCGCGGCCGGTGCCCTGGTCGATGAGGGTTTCGAGGCGGGTGGTCATGGCGGCTCCTCGCGCTGAATCGGTCGCCTAACCTAACCGTTCCATGAGGAAACGGGGAGAGGCGATCGATGGAGGCGAGATGTCATGCGATATCCGAGCGGACATTGCCGCCGCAGAGGATGGTGGCGACAGTTCGGCCTTTGAGGTTCGCGCCGTTTTCCAGAAGGCCTGCAATGCCGGCGGCACCGGCTTCCTCGACGACGAGGCCGTAATGGATGCGGCAGAAATCCCGCGCCTGGCGGATTGCCGCCTCGCTGGCTTCCCAGACCTCGTCGACCGTCGTCGTCATGCCCTCCAGCGCGTAAGGAACGCACTCGCGAACCGCAATGCCATCGGCTGCTGTTGCTGCGGTTTGCGTGGAGATGAGCCGGCCGGTCTCCCAGGATTGCTTCATGGCAGGCGCATTGGCGGCAACCACGCCGATAACCTTGCAGTTCGGTGCCCTGGCGCGGATCCAGGCGCCGACCCCGGTCAGAAGCGCGCCATTGCCGAGCGGCACGAGGATGGCGTCGAGTTCGACGGCCTGGCGGGAGAGGCGTTCGGTGATTTCCAGCGCGATCGTGCCTGCACCTTCGGCGATGGTCCGCAATGCGCCGTCTTCAACAAAGCGGCAGCCATTCGCTTGCGCATAGGCACGCGCGGCGGCCTTGGCGGCATCGAAATCGGTACCTTCCAGCCGCACTTCGGCGCCGAGCCAGCGCATGGCTTCGATCTTGCCAGGATTGGCCGTGCTGGCGGAAAAGATCACCACCTTGCGTCCGCGCGCCCGGCCGGCATAGGCGAGCCCCTGGCCGAAATTGCCGGCGGAGGCGGAGACGACGGGGGGGTCGCCGGCCGGTTCGTTCTGCATCCACCAGTCGGTGCCGCGTCCCTTGAAGGAGCGGATCGGATTGAGCGTTTCCACTTTCGCCAGGAGGCGAAGGCCGAGGGCCGTATTGGCTGTCTGCTGCTCGATCAGCGGGCTGTTGGTGAAGACGGGATCGATGCTTTTCGAAGCAGCGAGAATACCGTCGGCGGAAGGGTGTGGCTGGTTCTGTGTCATGGCGTTAAGATGCCAACGAAAAGCCGGCAGGATTCCTGAAGTTATGCTTCTTATCAGGAATACTTCCCGGAATTTGTTTGATAGCCGGGAAATCCTCTCAATGGCATTGACGAAAGCCGATCGTGAAATCCTCAAGCTCATGCAGCAGGATGCGACCATCACCCTGAACGAGCTTGCCGAACGTGTGGGCCTGTCGCCGTCCTCGGCACAGCGGCGGCTGCAGAAGCTTCGCGACGACAAGGTGATCCTGCGGGACGTTTCGATCGTCGATCCGAAAAAGGTCGGCACGGCCGTTTCCATGCTGGTCGAAGTGGAGCTGGAGCGCGACCGGCCGGAGCTCATGCCGCCTTTCCTGCGCTGGCTGGCGGATACGCCGGAGGTGCAGGAGGCCTGGGGCACGTCCGGCCGGGGCGATTTCACGCTGGTGATCCTCGTCCAGTCCGTCGAGCATTTCGATGTGCTGGCGGACCGGATGATGGAGATGAACCCGAATATCCGCAAATTCACGACGAGCGTCGTGCTGAAGACGTTGAAGCGGACGCTGGCGGTGCATGTGGAGTGAGCCGGCTGCTCTCGCGCCTGGCGGCCCAAAACAAGCGGGCGCCCGAAGGCGCCCGCCGGTCATGCGATTTGAAGGATGTCACTCGGCGGGGACGATCTTGCCGTCCTGCCACTTGAAGAGCGAGAAGCTCTGCGAGGTGAGGTCGCCCGTCTCGCCATAGGTGAGCTTGCCGATGGCGGTGGCGATCGGTTCGCCGGACTTGATCGCCGCGGCCACCGCTTCCGTATCCTCGGCGCTCTTTGCCTTTTCGATGCCGGCCTTGATGACTTCGACGGCGGCATAGGCGTTCAGCGTGAAGGCTTCGGCGGGGATTTTGCGGGCGGCGAGCGCTTCGGCGGCGGCCTTGGAATCCGGGCTCTTGGTCGCGTCGGAGGCATTGGTGAAGACCGTGCCGGCCGCCGCCTTGGTGCCGATGTTCCAGAACTCGCTGTTCGACAGGCCATCGCCTCCGACGATCGTCGCCTTGACGCCGAGATCGGCGAGCTGGCGGGCGAGCAGGCCGCCCTCCGGGTGGTAACCGCCGAAATAAATCACGTCGACATTCTGCGACTTCAGGCGGGTCGTCAGAGCGCTGAAATCCTTGTCGCCGGGGGTGACGGCATCGTCGAACACTTCCTTGACGCCGCCGGCATTCAACGCCGCCTTGAAGGCATCGGCGAGGCCTTTGCCATAGGCGCCCTTGTCGTTGATGATCGCGACCTTCTTGTCCTTGAAGGCCTTCAGGACGTAGTTGGCGGCGACCACGGCCTGCTGGTCGTCGCGGCCGCAGGTGCGGAACACGTTGGTGAGGCCGCGTGTGGTGAGAGCCGGGGTGGTGGCGGTCGGGGTGACCATCAGCACGCCGTTTTCGGCAAGCGCATCGGAAGCCGGCATGGCGACGCCTGACGTCACGGGGCCGACCACGAAACGGATGCCTTCGCCGACCAGCTGGTTGGCGGCGGAAACGCCCTGCTTGGGTTCCGCGGCGTCGTCGGCGGTCTTGAGCACCACCTTTTCGCCGAGAATGCCGCCCTTCTTGTTGATTTCGGCGATGGCGGTCTCGGCGCCGTTCTTCACCTGGTCGCCATAGGCCGCGACCGGGCCGGTGAGCGGCGCGATCAGGCCGATGACGATATCGGCATGGGCAAGCGGCGCGAAAACGAGCGAAGCGAGGGCAGTTGCCCCCAGAAGCGTCTTGAGGTTCATCTTGGTCTCCTTGGGTGGGGGGGTCAGCCCCGCGGTGAACGCCGCATCCCCTGCCTTCCGTCTTCGATGTCGCGCCGGGCGCGGTCGTGCCAAGGACGGGAAGGCGATGCGGTCGATACCGTGCCGAGCCATGTTTGGCTTTCGGCGACCGGCACCCAATTCTGTATGAATTCCGCCAGGAATCCGCAAGAAGATAACAAAACGGGTTCGATTTTTGTGATTTTCACGAAAAATTGCCCTGAAATTCAAGGGCTGGCCGGATTTCGCAGATTTTCTGCGAAACTTCAGTCCTTACGTTCCAGAGCGCCGAGGAAGACCCGGACCTGGTGGTTGAAGGCCTGGAATTCCTTGGGCGTCATGCCGGAGCGTTCGATCAGCGTGTCGCCGAGGCACTTGCTCCTGGCGATCAGGGCGCGGCCGGCATCGGTCAGCCAGACATGGACCTGGCGCTCGTCGGTCTTGCTGCGGCGCCGCTCCAAGAGGCCCGCCTGTTCGAGCCGCTTTACCGGCGGAGTGATCGTGCTCGACTCCAGCGCCAGCCGGTCGGCGATCGTGCCGATCGTCGAGCCGTCCTGTTCGCCAAGCACGCTCAAGACCAGGTATTGCGGATAGGTGATGCCCATGTCGTCGAGCATCGGCTTATAGGCGCGGTTGATGGCGATATTGGCCGTGTAGAGCGAAAAGCAGAGCTGATCGTCAAGCGGCGGCAGGGGGGAGGCGGACATGCTGGCTCCGGGGCTGTTCCAGGTTTGCGGCGATGTAGATAGCATAAATTTGTTATCGCGATAAATATTTTTATAGACAGGGCCGGAAAGTGTCGCTAACCAGATGTTTATCGCGATAACAAATATCGAGGTATGAAAATCGCCATAATTCGAAGGGTGTGGTTCAACAGAACGACACGCTACGGTATTATAAATGCCTGGCCCGGCCCTCCGCCCATTTGCGGCCGCGCCAGAACATTCATGTCTCAGTCATTCGAAAATCAGTTTCAAAAGGACAAGAGCACCATGACCAGCAATTTCATCACCACCAAGGACGGTACGCAGATCTTCTACAAGGACTGGGGCTCGAAGGATGCCCAGCCAATCGTCTTCCATCACGGCTGGCCGCTTTCGGCCGACGACTGGGACGCCCAGATGCTGTTCTTCCTGCACCAGGGTTTTCGCGTGATTGCCCATGACCGCCGCGGCCACGGCCGTTCGAGCCAGACCGAAACCGGCAACGAAATGAACACCTATGCTGCCGACGTTGCGGAACTCGCAGCCCATCTCGACCTGAAAAACGCCATCCATGTCGGCCATTCGACCGGTGGCGGCGAAGTCGCCCGCTACGTTGCCCAATATGGCGGCGGCCGGGTGGCCAAGGCCGTGCTGATGGGCGCCGTGCCGCCGATCATGGTCAAGTCGGACAAGAACCCCGGCGGCCTGCCGATCCAAGTCTTCGACGGTTTTCGCGCAGCGCTTGCCGCCAACCGCGCGCAGTTCTTCCGCGACGTGCCGGCCGGCCCGTTCTACGGCTTCAACCGGGAAGGTGCGACCGTTTCGGAAGGCGTCATCGCCAATTGGTGGCGGCAGGGCATGATGGGCGGCACCAAGGCCCATTACGATTGCATCAAGGCGTTTTCGGAAACCGACTTCACCGAAGACCTGAAGGCGATCGACGTGCCGGTGCTGGTCATGCACGGCGACGACGACCAGATCGTGCCGATCGCCGACTCGGCGCCGCTCTCGGCCAAGCTGCTGAAGAAGGGCACGCTGAAGATTTATGAAGGTTTGCCGCATGGCATGGCGACCACGCATGCAGATGTGATCAATGCGGATCTGCTGGCGTTCTTCAAGGGCTGAGGTTTGGACGCGATGGAAACGGGGCTCGCCGCAGTGTGGCGAGCCTCGGCCGATTTTAGAAGGGCGGCTGGGCGAGAGCGAGGTCAGCACGCAGAGCACCTTCATCGTGACTGTCGGCAGGCCCGTATCTATCACGCCCTTCACGACACCGACAATGATGTAGGTGACGATTGCCGACCAGCACGCGTTGTGGGGCTTCTAGAGATCGTCGAGCCAAGCGCAGGGCACAAGGCTATTTGATGTGAAGGAAGAGGCACGCGCGGGCAATTTTCGCCAGCGTGGATAAGACGCGAAAGTTGTATCTCCGTGCCTTTTGCGCCGCTTATCAATGTACTATAGCCGCGGTGGTTGTTTGAGCCTGGGGGAATATTTGCAATGAGATTTTTGATAGGGATTTTTTCAGCGGTCGCCATTCTATCCGGCTGCACGCCGCGAGATGTAATGGTTGATCTGCACACCGACAACAATGGGCGATTGAGCCGCGCCGTTGTGACTAAATCGACGGGCGACAGGGCAGTGGACGAGCGCGCCAAGCAGGCCGCGATCAACAATTTTCACCGTCGGGTCATCATGCCACGTCGGCAGAACACGACCTATCATCAGCCTGTCAAGGTCTATGACCCGGAACCTGCGTTCTGACGGACAGAACACGTGCAAAAGGCGGAAATGGAGATCTCCGCCTTCGCGTCGTGCAGGGTCGAAGCGTGTCGCCTCAGATATTGCTCGTCAGGATCTCGCGCAATTTCCCAAAGATCTCGTCGATATGGTGCTTTTCGACGATGAGCGGCGGGGACATGGCGATGGTGTCGCCGGTGGTGCGGATCAGCAGGCCGTTTTCGTAGGCCTTCAGGAAAGCGGTGAAGGCGCGCTTGGTGGGTTCGCCGGCGATCGGGTCGAGTTCGATCGCGCCGATCAGGCCGAGGTTTCTGATGTCGATGACATTCGGCAGGTCTTTGAGCGAATGCAGGCCCGCTTCCCAATAGGGGGCGATGTCGCGGGCGCGGTCGAACAGGCCTTCTTCCTTGTAGGTTTCGAGCGTCGCCAGGCCGGCGGCCGAGGCGATCGGGTTGCCGGAATAGGTATAGCCGTGCATGAACTCGATCATGTGCTCCGGGCCGGTCATGAACGCGTCGTGGATCTCGGAGGTGACGAAGACCGCACCCATCGGGATCACGCCGTTGGTGAGGCCCTTGGCGGTGGTGATGATGTCCGGCTTGACGTCGAAATACTGGGCCGCGAACGGCGCGCCCAGGCGGCCGAAGCCGGTGATGACTTCGTCGAAGATCAAGAGGATGCCGTGCTTGGTGCAGATCTCGCGCAGCTTCTGCAGGTAGCCCTTCGGCGGAATCAGCACGCCGGTGGAGCCGGCGACCGGCTCGACGATGACGGCGGCGATGGTCGAGGCGTCGTGCAGGGTGACGATGCGCTCGAGCTCGGTCGCAAGGTCGCCGCCATGTTCCGGCTCACCCTTGGTGAAGGCGTTCTTGCCCGGCAGGTGGGTATGCGGCATGTGGTCGACGCCGGTCAGCAGTGTGCCGAACATTTTCCGGTTGGAGACGATGCCGCCGACCGAGATGCCGCCGAAATTGACGCCGTGGTAACCGCGCTCGCGGCCGATCAGGCGGAAGCGCGAGCCGTTGCCCTTCACCCGGTGATAGGCAAGCGCGACCTTCAATGCGGTCTCTACCGATTCCGAGCCGGAATTGGTGTAGAGGACGTGGTTCATGCCTTCGGGCGCGATGTCGACCAGGCGGTTGGCGAGTTCGAACGCCTTGGGATGACCCAGCTGGAAGGCGGGCGCATAGTCCAGTTCGCCGGCCTGTTCCCGGATCGCCTCGGTGATCTTCGGGCGGCAGTGGCCGGCATTGACGCACCAGAGGCCTGCGGTGGCATCGAGCACCTGGCGGCCGTCATGGGTCGTGTAATGCATATCCTTGGCGGCGACGAAAAGGCGGGGTTCCTGCTTGAACTGGCGGTTTGCCGTAAACGGCATCCAGAACGCCCGCAGGTCGTTGGGCGTGGTATTCAGGCGATTGGACATGACATTCTCCATGGCCATTCTGTTTCGTCGGGTGGCCATTTCCCGGTCGGCGTCATTGCACCAAGTTTTGACTGCATGGTCAAATTATCAGCGGGATCAGGGGCGTCAACCGCCTTCGGATCGAGGGCCGGCTCGGATCCCTGTGTCCCGGCGCAATCGGTCCGGACTGGTCCTGCCGGTCGGGGCGATTGCGGCGGGACGGGCGGTCCACTGTCCGGATTTCCAACAAAGGCTCAAGATTTCAATGGGTTTTCCCTCGGCCATGAAATTTGATTGCGTGTCTCTGGTCTTTTGGCGAAAGCGACCAATATCGCCTTAAACGTCAATTCCGAGACCATCATTGGCCGATCCCGATCCCAACGAAGACATGCATATCGAGCGACTGGAAGCGCTCGATGCCTACAATATCATGGACACCGAGCCGGAGCCGGAGTTCGACGACATCGTGCTCGTCGCTTCCACGCTCTGCGGCACGCCGGTGGCGCTCGTCAGCCTTGTCGAGAGGGAGCGGCAATGGTTCAAGGCACGCGTCGGTTTCGAGGCGTGCGATACGCCGATCGAGCAGTCGGTCTGCGCCCACGCGCTCGGCAGTTCCGATGTGCTCGTCATCCCCGACCTGCGGCTCGACCCGCGAACCCGTGCGAACCCGCTCGTCGCCGGCGAACCGCATATCCGTTTTTATGCCGGCGCGCCGCTCGTCACGCCTGACGAGGTGATCCTCGGCACGCTCTGCGTCATCGACGTCGAGCCGCGGCCGCGGGGGCTGGAGGAGGGGCAGAAGGCGGCGCTGCAGGCGCTTGCCCGGCAGGTGATCGCGCTTCTCGAAATGCGGCGCATCTCGCAGCGCAAGGACGACCTGTTCCGGCGCCAGAAGTCGATCAGCGCCAATATCCGCTCCAGCGTCAACGCGAATCTCGCGGCCCAGGAGGCCGGGCGGGTCGGCACGTTCGAAATCGACGTCGAGGCCTCGATGGTGCGGGTGTCGCGCGAGTTCTGCCGCATCTTCCACGTACCCGTTGCGGAAACCTATCCGGCCCGTGCCTTCGAGGACATGGTGCTGCCGCAGGACAGGGGCCTGCAGTCCAACGACGAGTCCCGACAGCAGGGGAACGCGGCGCTCGACGTCGAATATCGCATTCGCGTGCCGGGATACGGGGTGCGCTGGATCGCCCGCAATGCCAGCTTCCGCCATGACGAGGCGGGCCGCCCTGTCAAGATGATCGGCACCGTGCGGGACGTGACTGCCGCCAAGCGGGAAGCCGCCCGCGTCCAGGCCCTGCTCGATCTCGGCGATCGGCTGCGCGACCTCGGCGACATGGAATCGATGGCGATCGCCGCCGGCGATCTGATGGCCAAGGCGCTCGACGCGACGCGGGCCGGTTTCGGCATCGTCAATGCGGCGGACGAGACGGTGGTGGTCCCGCCCGAGTGGTGCGCGCCCGGGGTGAAGAGCCTTGCCGGATTGCACCATTTCCGGGACTACGGATCGTTCATCGATGACCTGAAGCGCGGGGAAACCGTGGTCGTCGCCGACGTTGCCACCGATCCGCGCACCCGCGACCATGCCCAGGCGCTTCTTGCGCTTGGCATCCGCGTGCTCGTCAACGTGCCGATCTTCGAGCTTGGGCGTTTCGGGCTGATCGCCTTCATCCATCATGATCAGCCTTACCCCTGGGTCGAGGAGGAGATCTCCTTCGTCCGCAGCTTCGGCAACCGCATCCAGATCGCGATGTCGCGGGTCGAGGCCGAACAGGAACAGCAGATGCTCAACAGGGAGATGAGCCACCGGTTGAAGAACACGCTGTCCATGGTGCAGGCAATCGCCACACAGACGCTGCGGCCGGTGGCCGAGCGGGAGCATGTGGAGGCCTTCGAGAAGCGCTTGCATGCGCTGAGCACCGCCCACGACATCCTGTTCGAACAGAACTGGACGAGCGCCTCGGTCTACGCGGTCGTCGACCGGACGATGAACGGGATCGGAGTGCGCGACCGTATCGATGCGCAAGGTCCGAATGTGCGGTTCGGGCCGAAGGGCGCGCTCTCACTGTCGTTGCTGATCCATGAGTTGGCGACGAACGCGATGAAATACGGGGCGCTTTCCAACAATGCGGGGCGGGTCGCGATCGACTGGCGCATCGAAGGGACGGGCGAGGAGGCGATCTTCCGCCTCTCCTGGCGGGAGACCGGCGGGCCTGCTCCGCGCGAGCCGGAACGCAAGGGTTTCGGCTCTAAGCTCATTCGGATGGGATTGATCGGAACCGGCGGTGTTCTGGTTAGTTATGATCATCCGGGGTTCAGCGCTGAGATGACAGCCATACTCCTTCAGCTAGAACAGGCAGATTGACCGTATGGGACAATCCACAGCGCCGAAAAAGCAGATCGTGCTTGTTGTCGAAGACGAGCCACTTCTGCGGATGATGGCCATTGATCTCGTCGAGGACGCGGGCTTCGAGGCGATCGAAGCATCAGACGCCGACGAAGCGGTCAGAATCCTCGAAGCGCGCACCGATATCCGGATCGTGTTTACCGATATCGACATGCCCGGCAGCATGAACGGGATGAAGCTGGCGGCTGCCGTGCGCGACCGCTGGCCGCCAATCGAGATCATCATCGTTTCGGGACATGTCCGCCTCAGCGATATCGATCTGCCCGACCGCAGCGTGTTCTTTTCCAAACCGTATGACTGGCAGAAAGTGACCGCAGTGCTGCACCGCATGGCCGCGCATTAGAACGGGCTTGCAGGCTTGATATCCGTTGGCGGGCTGGGCATGGAAATACCCCAGCTCCCTGCCATCATGGCAGGCGCTGGGGCGGGGCAGCGTGACGTCATGTCAGCGCTGTCATTCTCACGCAGCTGCTGATTTCTTCTGCACCGGAGCACAGTAGATTTCTTCCAGTGTCTCGAGGACCTTCAGGACCGACTCGGACGAGCTGGAGTAATAGATGGTCTGCGCATCGCGGCGGGTCTTCACCAGCTTCTGGGCCCGCAGCTTGGAAAGGTGCTGGGACAGCGCAGACTGGCTGAGGCCCACTTGGGACGCGAGCGCGCCCACGGCGACTTCGCCTTTCACCAGGCAGCACAGGATCAGCAACCGTTTCGGGTTGGCCATGGCAGAAAGCAGGCCTGCGGCTGCGTTGGAATGCTCAGATAGTGCCATCGTATCCATACGTTTTAAATTCCCCTCGTATTCCAAAGCGGCCCCCGCTTCAAAATTCGCCCATCGTATTATGGGGGAAAATTAACAAGGAGCAAAAGGGATTGTATATCCCTAAATTTCAGGTAACCAACTATCGTATTTTAGCGATCCCAAAAACATAATCAAGAACGGTTTGCGGGTTCTTTGCCAGAGTCTCGAATTCGTGCCTGAGTTGAAGATCTCCCGCGATAAGGTCGATTCCTGCCCGGTCGACGCCTCCGAAGCGCCAGTTTTTCCCGTTTTCCGTGCCGAGGTGGGCGGCAAAAACCTGTGCTTCTTTCGCCATATCTTTTAATTTTTTTTGGAGGTCGAGCCAGCCCTCGGTGATTCCAGGCTCGGGAATCACCAGGTCCGATCCGGTCAGCATGTAGGCGCGGCCGAATCCTCCGTTCAGAGACGCAGCCACGGGAGTGATTCGGAAGAAGCGAAAGTCTCCGAAATCTGCATACAGTGCGGCCTTCGGGTGGCGCTCGAGGAAACGCTGGCGTATGCGCGCATGTTCGGGCGTATCGCGGGCAACGCTCTCGGCGAGGCACTGGACGGTAATCCGCGGATGGGCGAGCGGATCGCCCTTGCCGGGCTCGCCGGCCAGGAGCGAGCAGCGCGGATCGGCGACCAGCGCTTTCGTATGGCCGGACAGGCTTGAGACGAGGATGACCGGTACGCCGTCGACATCGGTGCCGGTGAGCGCCCGGCTGGCGGAGGGGAACCCGGTCTCCGGATCGAGGACCGCAAGCGCCATGTAACGCGCCCCGCGCAGCAGCGTGCGGGCAAGCCGGCGGGCCTCGTCATCCGTATCGCGCAGAACCTGCGGCTTGTCGCTCTTCCCGGTCTGCTGTTCGTCGACCACCGCGTCTATCTCCCATTCCTCCGCCGGCAATGCAGGCTCTGCGTCGGCATATCATCCGGCGCGGTGAAGCGAAAGGTGATCCGACGGTTCAGCTTATCAGCCGTCGCGCCGGCGGTGGCGGGTGAGGCCGGCAATCACGTCGTCGGACGAAATGGTGCCGATGATCGCGCCGTTGTCGACCACCCCGATGGCGCCCGGCTGACGCGACAGCGCATCGAGGATATCGACGAGCGGAGTCGTCGACAGCGCGGTCGCGGAGACGGGCGTGGCGCCTGCCGTGGTGCTGACACCAGCCCGCATCACGTCGCCGGCGGTCAGCATGCTGATCGGGTTGAGGTGCTGCACGAAATCGGCGACATACTGGTCGGCCGGGTCTCGGACGATTTCCTGCGGCGTGCCGCACTGGATGATGTGCCCGCCCTCCATGATGGCGATGCGGTTGCCGATCCGGAAGGCTTCGTCGAGATCGTGGCTGACGAAGAGGATGGTCTTCTTCAGGCGCCGCTGGAATTCGAGAAGCTCGTCCTGCAGGCGGGTGCGGATCAGCGGATCGAGCGCAGAGAAGGGTTCGTCCATCAGAAGGATCGGCGCGCCGGTGGCAAAGGCGCGGGCAAGGCCGACGCGCTGCTGCATGCCGCCAGAAAGCTCGCCGACCTTGCGGCCGGCCCATTTCGTCAGGTTGACCAGTTCGAGCTGTTCGTTGACCCGCTTGACCCGCTCGGCATCCGCAACGCCGGCGAGTTCCAGGCCGAAGCCGACATTTTCCGAGACCGTGCGCCAGGGGAGAAGGCCGAACTGCTGGAAGACCATCGAGACCGTGTGCATGCGCAGGTCGCGCAGCACTTTGGGGTTCGACTTGTAGGGATCGACCGGACCCGAGGCGGTGGCGACGCTGACATTGCCGCGCACGACCGGGGCGAGGCCATTGACGGCGCGCAGCAGCGTCGACTTGCCCGAACCGGACAGGCCCATCAGTACCAGGATCTCGCCCTCGTGGATGGTGAGCGACGCATTGGCGACGCCCATGACGATGCCGGTTGCGGCACTGATCTCGTCGCGGGTCTTGCCCTGGTCGACCATGGCCAGCGCCCGTTCCGGCTTGTCGCCGAAGACGATGTCGACATTGTCGAAAACTACGCAATCGGTTGTCTGGGCCGTCATTGGCCGTCTCCCGTCGATGTGCGGAACATGCGGTCGAGGATGATCGCCAGGATGACGATGCAGAGACCCGAATCGAAGCCGCGGGCGACGTTGACGGTGTTCAGCGCGCGCAGCACCGGCACGCCGAGACCGTTGGCGCCGACCAGCGCGGCGATGACGACCATGGAGAGCGACAGCATGATCGTCTGGGTGAGGCCGGCCATGATCTGCGGCATGGCATAGGGCAGTTCCACCTTGCGCAGGATCTGCGACGGGGTGGCGCCGAAGGCGACGGCGGCTTCCCGAAGCGAGCTCGGGGTCGAGACGATGCCGAGGCGGGTCAGGCGGATCGGCGCAGGGATCGCGAAGATGACGGTGGCGATCAGGCCCGGAACCATGCCGAGGCCGAAGAGGATCAGCGCCGGGATGAGGTAGACGAAGCTCGGCAGCGTCTGCATCAGGTCGAGGACCGGCCGCATGGCTTCGTAGAACCATTGGCGGCGGGCGGCGGCAATGCCGAGCGGCACGCCGACCACCATGCTGACGGCGGTCGAGGCGAGCACCAGCGCCAGCGTTTCCGTCGTCTCCTTCCAGTAGCCCTGGTTGAAGATCAGGAGCAGGCCGAAGAACGTGAAGGCCGCGAGCACGACGGAACGGCGCAGCCACCAGGAAAGCCCGGTCATGGCGGCCATGACGATCAGCGGATGCGGCGTGGCCAGACACCACAAAAGGCCATCGATGACGGCCAGGAGAACGGAGGACAGCCAGTCGAAGAACCAGTCGGCATTCGCCGTCAACCAGTCAACGACCGCCTTCGCCCAGGAACCGATAGGTATTCGATGATCTGCGATCCAATCCACGAGAAAACTGCCGTCCATAGGGAGAGAAAGGGCGGGCTCCGGGGCAGGCGTCCGCCGCCCCGGAAACATTTTCGGGACTGTTAGAGGCCGAGCGCCTTCTTGACGGCAGCAAGGCCGTCCTTGCCGTCATAGGTGGTGACGCCGGCAACCCAGGGCTCGATGACCTTCGGATTGGCTTTCAGCCAGGCCTTGGCCGCGTCGTCGGCATCCTCGCTGTCGTTGAGGATCTTGCCCATGATGGTGTTTTCCATGTCGAGCGTGAACTTCACGTTCTTGAGGAGCTTGCCGACATTCGGGCACTGGGCGACATAACCGCCGCGTGCCACGGTGTAGACCGTCGCGCCGCCGTAGTTCGGACCGAAGACGGTATCGTCGCCGCCGGCGAGATAGGTGATCTCATGGGCGACGTTCATCGGGTGCGGCGCCCAGGCGAGGAAGACGATCGGCTTGCTGTCCTTGTCGGCGCGGGTGACCTGGGTCAGCATGCCCTGCTCGGAGGATTCGACGACCTGGAAGCCCTTGAGGCCGAAGGTGTTGGCGTCGATCAGCGAAACGATCATGCCGTTGCCTTCGTTGCCCGGCTCGATGCCGTAGATCTTGCCGTCGAGTTCCTTCTTATGGGTGGCGATGTCCTTGAAGTCCTTGATGCCGAGCTTGGCGCCGGCGGCATTGGTGCCGAGCGTGTACTTGGCGCCTTCGAGGTTGACGGCGATGCTCTCGATCGACTTGTCGTCGATATAGGGCTGCAACGCATCTTTCTGCGCCGGCATCCAGTTGCCGAGGAAGAGGTCGATGTCCTTGTTCTTCATGGAAGAATAGGTGACGGGCACGCCGAGGGTCTTGACGTCGGCCTTGTAGCCGAGCGCCTCGAGGACCAGGATGAAGGAGGCGTTGGTGGAGGCCAGGTCGGTCCAGCCCACATCCGAAATCCGAACGGTTTTGCAGGCTTCCGGTTCGGCGGCGGAGGCGGTGCCGACGATGGCGAGGATCGACGCGGCAGCGACGAGCGTGGTCTTGAGTGAGGTAGTCATGCGCATGGGCTGCTCCCGTTTTTTTGGTTCCCGCCATTATCAATATATGCTGAGACGAGGCAAGCGCGCGCATTCGCGGCGGAGAATGGGGTGCATTTGCGACATTTGTGACTTTCTCGCCCAGCGTTACCCAGTCTACAGTTTCCTGTGGTTTTCGGCAAAGCCCGCTTTTCTCGAATCCCGATCGCGATCAGAAGGCAGATATGGCCAAGCTCTATTTCCACTACGCGACGATGAACGCCGGCAAGTCGACCATGCTTCTGCAGGCTTCCTATAACTATCGCGAGCGCGGTATGCGCACGGCGATCTTCACCGCATCGCTGGACGACCGCGCCGGCCAGGGCCGCGTCGCCTCGCGGATCGGGCTCTCCTCCGAGGCCATTCCCTTCGGGCCGTCCGACGATCTCTTCAGGGATATCGAGGCGATGCACAGCGAGGAGCCGATCGCGTGCGTGTTCGTCGACGAGGCGCAGTTCCTGTCGCCCGAACAGGTCTGGCAGCTCGCGCGGGTTTCCGATCGGGTCGGCATCCCGGTAATGGCCTACGGCCTCAGGACCGACTTCCAGGGCAAGCTGTTTCCCGGCTCGCTGGAACTGCTGGCGATCGCCGACGAGCTGCGCGAGGTGCGCACCATCTGCCATTGCGGGCGCAAGGCGACCATGGTGGTGAGGCTGGACGAGGGTGGCAAACTGGTGCGTGAAGGCGCCCAGGTCGATGTCGGCGGCAACGAGAAATATGTCTCGCTCTGCCGACGGCACTGGGAAGACCAGATGCGCTGCGAGTGATGCGCCGAATTTAAGCCTCTGTTCACCGTATGGGAGGGAAAGCCGCGGCGAGGGGGCGAAACTTGATGCTGGTCAAAGTTTGCGGCCGGAAACCTATCTAAGTGTCACATCCGACACGTCCCGGTCCGATGGGGCGGTGGTTCCCAGCAGGAGTTCCCTCGCATGCGCAAGGCCGCCACGAAAACCTTTACGCTTGCTACCAGCCTCGCCCTGTTCGCGCTGCCGGCCTTCAGCGTCGAGATCGAGGTGAAGATGCTCAACAAGGGCAGCGACGGCGAGGCCATGGTATTCGAGCCGGCGGTGGTGAAGGCGCAACCGGGCGACACGATCAGGTTCGTGCCGGTTGACAAGGGGCATGACGCGGTTTCGATGCCGGGCCTGGTGCCGGAAGGGGTTGCGGAAATCAAGGGCAGGATCAGCCAGGAGCTCTCCTTCACCGCCGACAAGCCGGGCGCCTATGTCTTCAAATGCACGCCGCATTTCGGCATGGGCATGGTTGCGGTAATCCTCGTCGGCGACGCGCCGGCCAATCTCGACGCGGTCAAGAGCGCAAGGATGCCGAAAAAGGCGAAGGACCGCCTCGACGCGGAAATCGCCAAGCTCGGCCTTTGATCTTTCCAGGGCTTTCCTGGATTTTTCCCGGCAATTGAGCCGGGGCGGCGTGGCATAATTTCGTGATGGCGTTATCTTCTCCTCCGACGGCGGGAGAATGCGTGTGGCGGCACTTCAGAATTTCGACAGCGAGATCGAACGGATCGGCGGCGCCCTGACCGCGATGCGCGATGCGCTCGGCCCGATCTCGGCCCTGCTTGCCGAAACCGCAAGGGATCTCGCCCTGCCGGATGAGGAGAGGTTGACCGCGGGGGCCGCGCGGCTGACGGCCGAGATGCCGGAGCGGCAGGCGGTCGAGGCGGCGATCGCCCGGCTGGTCGCCAGTCTCGCAGCCGAGATCGGCATCTGCGCGCGGGAATTCGACGATCGCGAGGTGCCGACACGGTTCGAAACGCTTGTCGGCTACGTTTCCGGAGCCGCCAAACATCGCCGCCAGCAGGCCCGCTGGCGCAGCCCGGCGCCGCTTTACCGGCTGGCCGAGCTCCTGCGGCGTGCCGATCTGCTGGTCGGCCTGGTGCGGCAGGAGAGGGACTTCCTGATCGGGCAGCGCAAGGAGAGCGAGGGCGATCTGGTGACGTTCATCGACCATCGGCCGGAGATCACGGAAACGCTGCGCGGCGAGGACGGTAGTGCGATGACCGGCATGGACGTGGTCGGCCGCACGGAACCGGCGATCAAGGTGTTCCAGGATTTCGTCGCCGGGCTCAACGCGCGGGTCGGCACCTGCAACATCCTCCTGCACAAGCTGATGACCGATACGGAAAACCTGCTCATCCTCTACCGGGTGGTTGCTGATGCCGGGGGCCGAGGCGATGCGGGGCTGAAGCCGGAATTCTTTCCCCATCTGGTGCCCGAGGTCGAGCGTTTCGCAAACGGCATGCTGACATTGCACGGCCTCGACCGGCGGCGGGATCGCGCCGACCAGTCCTTTGCCGAGAGGTTTCCCGCCGAGGCCGCGGGGGAGGCGGCAGACGCGGATGGAAAACAAGGCGGCTTCCGGCTGCCGACGATTTCCGGCTTCAAGCTGATCCGCCCCCAATAGGGTGCGATCGAGAGCGGCGGCGCGATCGTTTCCTGGCGGTTGCGGCGAAACGCTGCGCCCCGTTGTGCTTGTGATGCCGAGCACATATGTGTGGGCAAGCCCAATCGGATGCACACCGCCTCACGAGGAGACAGCGATGCTCGACCGGATTACCGCCTTCTTTCAAGGGATCGGCCAGGCCGTGGGGCGAGGCATAGGCCTCCTGGTTGCCTGGATCGTCTGGCCGTTCATGGCCGCGCATGGCTGGTACGGCAATCGCCACTGGCTGGTGAAGGGACCGATCCTCGCCTTCCTGGTTCTGATGATCGGGCTCTACGGCTATTTCTTCTGGCAGACGCAGGCCTGGAGCGGGTTCAACCCGAATTTCGTCGACAGCTACCGCTGGTCCGAGCGTACCGTGCCGGCCGGCCAGGAACTGCCGGCGACCGCCAATGCGGCGCCGGCGACTGGGGCTCCTGCGACTGCGGCAAGACAGTGCCAATCGTCGGCGATCGTCGATGCGGCGGCCGACCTCACCGACATGAACGTCAACCAGAATGCCTGGATCTCCTCGATGCTGCTCTACCGGCTCGGGTTCTTCGGCATCGACTGGGACCACACGCCTTTCCTCGACAACAAGGCCTCGTTCCAGCGCGGCGTCAACCAGGCGGTTCGGCGCACCTCGACCGAGCTCGTCGATACGCTCGGACGGGTGCGCGGCACGTCGAGCATCAACAACAATCTCCAGGATGCGCGCGGGAACCTGCAGTTCGACGAATATTCCTGGTATTTCGGTCTGAGCCCGTTCGGACCGAAGACCCCGACGCCCAGCTATTATCGCGCCGCGATCAGCAAGCTGAGGGCCTTCAATACCGATCTGACCTCCTGCAACGCGACCTTCGACGGCCGCGCCGACAACCTGATCCAGTTCATCGACCGGATCGCCAACGATATCGGCGGCACTTCGGCGATCCTGCGCGAGCGCTCGGAAAACTACAATGCCGGCTGGTTCGACACCCGCGCCGACGACCGCTTCTGGTTCGCCTATGGCCAGCTCTATGGTTATTACGCCGTGCTGACGGGGGCCGGGGCTGATTTCTCCCAGGTGATCCGCGAGCGCAATATCGGGCCGCTCTGGGCCGACACGCTGTCGCAGTTCAAGTCGGCGCTGCGCATCCAGCCGGCGATCATCTCCAACGGCCGCGAGGACGGCTGGATCATGCCAAGCCATCTGGCGGTGATGGGCTTCTATATCCTCAGGGTCCGCTCAAACCTCGTGGAAGTGCGCTCGGTTCTCGATCGATAGGCCGGTGGGCGCCGATCAGGTCTTCGGGAGATTTTGGTCGTCGAGAAAGAACGTCACGCCGGGGCGTTCGGCAAAGAACTCGTAGGTAATGCCGACGACCTCGCCGCTCGTGCCCGGTTTGTCGCGGAACTTGCCGACGCTGCGGACGTATTTGTAGTCCTGCGCATCGGCCTTGATGCGATAGATATTGTGATAGGTCAGCCGCTCGCCGCTGGCGCGCTCGAAGGTTTCCATCAGTTGCGGCATGTCGTCGGGATGGATGCGCGCGGTGAGGGCGACCATGTTCATCGGGCCATTCTTCGGCTCCAGTCCGAAGATGCGGCAGACATCTTCGGTCACGAAGAAGTGGCCGCTGTCCAGATCGATTCGCCAATAACCGTAGAAACGGAAGGCCGAGGCAAGTTCAACCACCTCGTCTGTCGAGAGTCCCACTTCCAGGTATTGAGTATTGACGCGTTTTTCGGTGTGTTCGACCCAAAACGTCAATCTTTTTCTCCCCATAGGCCGGGAGAAAACGCCCCAACCTTACACTATGAGTCTCAATCTCAATGCCTTAGCTACCAACTGGGTGCGGTTGACGCAATCCAGTTTCTTTATGGCATTAGTCATATATGCGTTAACGGTGTGATCCGAGAGGGAGAGAATCCGCCCGATCTCGGAGGATGTCTTGCCCTGGGCGGTCCAGCGGACGACCTCCAGCTCACGGGTGGTCAAGGGGCCGGCGGTGCCGGTCTTGGCGCTGCGGCGGATCTTGTCGAAGACATCGAAGGCATGCAGCACGATCATGCCGATCTCGTTGAGCTCCACCTGGCTCAGCCGATGCCGGGTGCCGTCGAAGCGCAGCATGAAGCGGCCGCCATCGATCGAATGCACGGCCATCGCGACGCTGGTGATGATATCGTAGCGGCGCTGCAGCTCGTCCATTTCGGCCGGAATGGCGAAACCGCGCACGCTTTCCGGGTCATCGATCGACCAACAGAAGGGAAGGGCGGATTTCGAGATGATCGGCGCCACCGGACACAGCTTCAAAAGGCGGCGGCGGTCGAATTCCTGGACATAGGTCGCGGGCAGCGTCGTCTCGACGATCATCCGCGACAAAAGCACCTCGTCCGCCCTGGTGGCGGCGAAAAGCGTGATATGGCGAAACCCGAACTCGTGGGCAATACGCTTCATCGCGGCAAAGATTTCAACCCGCGAATCCGCGGCGGAAATCTCGCTGTTCAGAATCGATTGCCGTTCCAAAGTGATCATGCGGGCGAAGCTGACGGATCGTTTATGTTATCGTTAACAAATATACAAATCCATTTGAATAGCCAGCGAAATTTCGTGCACTGCAGCAGAAAGCCGGCGAATTTCCGATACTCACTCACTTTATTTCCATGAATTCATGGAGTTAACGGATCAAGATTTATACGGGGATATATCCCGTCGCCTTGATTTCCTCCATGACGGCATAGGTGTGGGTTTCCCTGACCCCCGGAAGCGGGAGAATCACCTCCGACAGGAACTGCCGGTAAGCCTCCATTCCGGCGACCCGGGCCTTCACCAGATAATCGAAGCCGCCGGCCACCATATGACATTCCATGACGTCGTCGCTGCGCTTCACCGCGGCGGCGAATGCGTCGAAAACATCGGGCGTGGTCCGGTCGAGCTTGACCTGCACGAAGACGAGGAGATTGCGCCCGAGCTTTTCCGGCGAGAGCAAAGCGCTATAACCGGTGATGTAACCTTCGCGGGTCAGACGCTTGACGCGTTCGGCGGTCGCGGTCGGTGAAAGCGAGACGCGATCGGCGAGTTCGAGATTGCTCAGGCGCCCCTCTTTCTGGAGCGCGCGGAGGATTTTTCGGTCGAGACGGTCGAGATCCTTCATGTTTCGCTACATTTTGCTCAAGTTGCAGTGATCTATCCCGTTAATGCCACAATAATCCGCCGAAATCACCACGGAATTCCCGCTATGGGGAGAATGAAACGGAGACGCCTATGAGCCAGATTCTGACCGAGCCCTTCATTCCCTTCAATGCGCCTTACGCCGGCGACGACGACCGGCTGATCCGGCAGTTCGCAGCCCGCACCAGCCTGACGCCGGCGCAGGACGCGGCCATCGATCAGCGGGCACGCCGCATGATCAACGCCATCCGCGACGGCTCCGGCAAGGTCGGCGGCGTCGAGGACTTTTTGCGCGAATACGGGCTTTCGACGCGCGAAGGGTTGGCACTGATGGTGCTCGCCGAAGCGCTTTTGCGCGTGCCCGATGCGCTGACCCAGGACCGGCTGATCGAGGACAAGCTGCGCGAGGGCGGCTGGAGCACCCATGAGGCTTCCGGCGACAGCTGGTTCGTGTCGGCATCGGCCTGGGCGCTGGCGGTTTCGGCGCGCGTCATCGGCCCCGGCGAGACGCCGGAGGGCATCCTGCGCGGTCTCGTCAAGCGCGTCGGCCTGCCGACGGTGCGCAGCGCCACCAAGCAGGCGATGCGTTTCCTCGGCCACCATTTTGTGCTCGGCGAGACGATGAAGGACGCGCTGGTGCGCGCCGCCAAGAGCGAGGAGAAGGGGTACCGCCATTCCTTCGACATGCTGGGCGAGGGCGCCCGCACCGCCGAAGACGCCAAGCGCTATTTCCGCTCCTATGCCGACGCGATCCAGTCGATCGGTACGCATATGAAAAAACACGGCAAGGGCCGCCAGCTTCCCGACCGGATGGGCATTTCGGTCAAGCTCTCGGCGCTGCATCCGCGCTATCTCGCCACCCACCACGACCGGGTGATGGCCGAACTGGTTCCCGACCTTCTCGACCTCGCGCAGATGGCGAAGGAACACCAGCTCAACTTCACCGTCGATGCGGAGGAGGCCGACCGGCTGGAACTGTCGCTCGACGTGATCGCCGCCGTGTTCTCCGACCCGTCGCTTGCCAGTTGGGACGGCTTTGGCTTGGCGATCCAGGCCTATCAGAAACGGGCGCCTGCGGTGATCGACTATATCGACCAGCTTTGCACCACCCATGGCCGCCGGATGATGGTGCGGCTCGTCAAGGGCGCCTATTGGGACACTGAGGTGAAGCGGGCGCAGGAGCGGGGCATCGAGGACTATCCGGTCTGGACCCGCAAGCCGGCGACGGACCTTGCCTATCTCGCCTGCGCCCAGCAGCTTCTCGCCAAGCGGGCGCGCATCTTCCCGCAATTTGCGACCCACAACGCGCTGACCGTTTCGACCATCTTGGAGCTTGCCGCGCCTGATCGCACCGGCTTCGAGTTCCAGCGCCTGCACGGCATGGGCGAGGCGCTTTACGACGATCTGCTCGACAGCAACGACCGGATTGCCTGCCGCATCTATGCGCCGGTCGGCGGCTATCGCGACCTGCTCGCCTATCTCGTGCGCCGGCTTCTGGAAAACGGTGCCAACTCCTCCTTCGTGGCGGTTGCCGGCGACAAACAGGTTCCGGTCGAAAAGCTGCTGGAGCGGCCGTCGGCGCGGCTCGGCCTCGATGACGGCATCAGCGCGCGGCACAAGCAGATCCCGCTGCCCTCCGACATCTACGGCCGCCGCAAGAACAGCGCCGGTTTCGAGTTCGGCCACCGGGTCGAACTCGAGCGGCTGATGGCGAGCGTTTCCAAATCGTGGGGCGAGGTAAAGGCGGGGCCGCTGGTGGCGGGCGTCACTTCCAAGGGAGAGGAAAAGCCGGTGCGGTCTCCCTCCGACCGGTCGAAGGTTGTCGGCACCGTGCGTGACGCGACGCCAGCCGATGTCGATGCCGCCTTTGCCGCTGCGGCCAAGGCGTTCCGGGCCTGGTCGCGCCAGCCGGTGGAAATCCGTGCCGCCTGCCTGGAACGGGCCGCGGGGCTGATGGAGGAAAACCGCGACCGGCTGCTGGCGCTTTTGGCCGCCGAGGCCGGCAAGACGCTGGATGACGGGATCGCCGAAATCCGCGAGGCGGTGGATTTCTGCCGCTATTACGCCGACAAGGGCCGCGAGCTCTTCGCCATGCCGACACCGATGCCGGGACCGACCGGCGAGGACAACCGCCATCTTTGGCGCGGACGTGGGGTGTTTGGGTGCATTTCGCCGTGGAATTTCCCGTTGGCAATCTTCCTCGGCCAGATTTCCGCCGCGCTGGTGGCAGGCAATACGGTGGTCGCAAAACCGGCGCCGCAGACGCCGCTGATCGCGTTTGAGGCAATCCGGCTGTTCCACCAGGCCGGCGTTCCCGCCGAAGTGCTGGCGCTGGTGCCGGGTGGCCCCGATGTCGGCTCGGCGATCACCGCGCATCCCAGGCTCGCCGGCATCGCCTTTACGGGCTCCACGAAGACAGCGCATGCGATCAACCGGGCGCTGGCCGCCAAGGACGGGCCGATCGTGCCTCTGATCGCCGAGACCGGCGGCATCAACGCGATGATCGTCGATGCGACGGCGCTGTCCGAACAGGTGGCGGACGACGTGGTCGTCTCGGCCTTCCGCTCCGCCGGCCAGCGCTGCTCGGCGCTGCGCCTGCTCTTCCTGCAGGAGGATGTCGCCGACGGCATGCTGAAGATGATCGAAGGGGCGGCGGCCGAGCTCAATCTCGCCGACCCTGCCAGGCAGAACACCGATGTCGGGCCGATCATCGACGAGAACCAGACCAAGATGCTGGCGGACCACGTCTCTGACATGCGGGCGAAAAAACAGAAGGTGCGTTATGCCGGAGCCACTCCCGCGACCGGCAATTTCTTCGCCCCCCACATCATCGAGCTCGACAGTGCCGCGGCACTGACCAAGGAAGTGTTCGGCCCGGTTCTGCACGTGGTGCGCTGGAAGGCCAAGGAATTCGACAAGGTGATTTCGGCGATCGACGCCACCGGCTACGGCCTGACGCTCGGCATCCACAGCCGTATCGAGGCGACGATCCGCAAGGTGACGGAAGCGCTCGACACCGGCAATGTCTATGTCAACCGCAACATGATCGGCGCGGTGGTCGGCACCCAGCCTTTCGGTGGCTCCGGCCTTTCCGGCACCGGCTTCAAGGCGGGCGGCCCGGCCTACCTGATGCGGTTTGCCGAAGAACAGGTGATTTCCGTCAACACGGCGGCTGCCGGCGGCAATGCCAGCCTGATCGCGATCGGGGAGGGGTGAGGAACGGTCCGGCGTAGCCGGAGCAATCGATCCAATGGATCGATTGCAGTGACGAACGCGCTGAGCGCAAGCGAGGCGTCGGGGGCGCGACGGCTTTGCCGTCAAAACGTAGCAGTGTAATCAAAAGGCTCGGAGCGATCCGGGCCTTTTTGCAATTGGGTCCTGTTGCATTTTTGCCATCGAACCATGCTCGCATAAATATGATCATTAGAGTCATGTTTTAATAATTGACAATAATACTCATGTTTTCTAATGGCGTGAATAAGGCATTTTCTGCCTCCCGCCACATTCTTGCCAGAATTGAAAGGGCCGCCGCCTTTCCGGTGCGTTCGCGCGTGCCGACGGTTTCGTGTGCCCTGTTTGAAAGGATAGTCATGGTCACGCGACGTCTGCGATCCACCCTCACCACCTGCACCGCACTCGCGGTGTTTTCCCTGGCTTACGGCGCCTCGGCCCAGCAGACGACGCAGCCGCAGGCGGACACGACGCTGAGGCCGATCGTGCTGAAGGGGAAGAGGACAGCGCAGCCAGGTGGCGTCGCGGATACGCCTTTGGCGACTACGACCACCCAACAGGATTTCGAGAACAAGCAAATCACCAATCTGGAGGATCTCGGTCGCGTGGCCGAACCCGGTGTCAACTTCAATCGTACGACCGGTGCAGTGAGCATACGCGGTCTGGAGGGTAATCGCGTGTTGACGACGATTGACGGTATCCCGGCACCGTTTATCGATGACGTCACCCGTAACGCTAGCGGCGGGGTAGATGCTTTCGATTTTGGCTCGTTGTCTGGAGCCGACGTTATTCGCGGTGCGGACTCCAGTCGCGCGGGGCCTGGCGCTCTCGGTGGTGTTCTAGGTCTCCGAACGCTCGAAGCTGAGGACCTGATCGGCCAGGGGCGAGATTGGGGAGGGATTGCAAGGACCGGGTTCGACGGTGCCGATCTTAGCGGATTCGGCTCCGTTGGAGTTGCGAAAAAGATCGAAAATACCTCGATACTTTTTCAGGGCGGCTACAAAAAAGGACAGGCGCGACAGACCAACGGCAGTAACGATGGCCTTTATACCACGCGGACCGAAGCCAACCCATCCCTGTACGACCAGTACAATCTTCTTTTCAAACTGCGTCATGAGTTCGATGGGGGGCATACCTTCGGCATCACCGCGGAGCGTTTTAGGAGAGACCGCGATACCGACTCGCGTACGTTACAGTTCACTGCCGCGCCTGTTCAGTACCGTCCTGGCGATTATGATGCCATCAAAGATACTGATCGTGACCGTGTCTCGCTCGACTACAAATTCCAGTCTCAGAGCGCTGACAGCCCGATCGACAATGCATGGGCGTCGTTTTACTACATGAAACAGTATACCCTGGATGGTTACAGAGGTATCCGCTCAGTCTCCGTGTTAGGTCCTATTGGTCGCGACAACGACTATGAACAGAAAAGCTTCGGATTGATCGGTGCGATGGACAAGACCGTCGAATTCGGGACAACGGCTCATAAATTCACGTTTGGATTCGACTTGGCGCGTATCGGCATCGAACAGTATTCGTCCGGCTTCGATAATTGCGGACCAGGACCATTCCCTCCGTTCAATGCCTGCAACAACTTGCATACAAACCAAGCAGACACCCCAAAGGTCGCAACAAGCCGGATTGGGCTCTATCTCGACGACCAGATTAGCTTCGAAAATTCGGCGTTCACGGTGACGCCCGGAATCCGATTGGATTGGGTAAAGCATGACCCCAAAATGACGCCGGAATACGATCGCAACGCCAGCAACCCATCTCTTCCGAGCGGTTTCGAAGATTTCGGTATTTCCCCGAAACTGCGGCTCGGCTACGACGTGAACGACGACGTAGAGATTTTTGCCCAGTACGCGGCCGGCTTCCGCGCTCCGACAGCGGGTGAAATGTTCAGCTCCTTCGGCGCCACTGGAACCTACCTCCGCCTCGGTAATCCTGATCTGGAAACCGAGACAAGTAATGGTTTTGAACTTGGGACCAATCTCGGCGACGAAAAGTTTGGCGGGCGGATTAACCTCTTTTACAATCGCTATAAGAACTTCATCGATCCGCGCAGCCTTACCGCTGCCGAGGCCGCGGCCCTCGGCTACAACATTGCTGACTATCCTCAGGGTGGTATCAGCCGCTACCAGAACATAGCCGATGTCGAAATCTTTGGCGTCGAAGCAAGCGTTCATAAGCTGTTCGACAACGGCTTCCGGGTTAGCGGCGGCCTTGCCTACGCACGCGGAAATGATCTTAGTACGCACACCTTCCTGCGCTCCGTGCCGCCTTTGAAAGTCGTCGCCAGCGCCGGTTATGATACAGAAACCTGGGGTGTCGGCGTTGACTGGATGGGTGTGCGGTCTTCTTTGAATAATGATGGTCTGGGCGGAACGTACTTCAAAACACCAGGCTATGGTATTTTCGATCTTACGGCATGGTGGGAGCCAGAACAGGTCAAGGGCCTAAAGATCAATGCCGGAATTTACAACGTTTTCGACCGCACCTACTATGACTACTCTACAGTTCGTCAGAATTCGGCCACGCAATCGCGCGAATTCTACTCCGAACCCGGCCGAACCTTCAAAGTCTCGCTCACCCAGCGGTTCTAATCGTCCACATCGGCGGGGGCGCCTGGGGGAAGGGCGGTGCGAGAAATCGCGCCGCCCTTTTCTTTGTCCGGGAGAAGTTGTGGCCTCCGCTCCTCCCGCTATTCACACATTGCCTTTCCCTCGCTAATCATAACCAAACGGGCATGTTTGGGTCCTATGGAAAGAACGGGGAGCGGGGATTGCATGGCAGAAGTCAGATCCGACATCGAAATCGCCCGTGCCGCGAAGAAGAAGCCGATCGTCGAGATCGGCGCGAAGCTCGGGATCCCCGTCGAGGCGCTTGCTCCCTATGGCCATGACAAGGCGAAGGTCGGGGCCGATTTCATCTCCTCCCTTTCGGGAAAGAAGGACGGGAAGCTGATCCTCGTCACCGCCATCAACCCGACACCTGCGGGCGAGGGGAAGACGACGACCACCGTCGGCCTCGGAGACGGGCTGAACCGCATCGGCAAGAAGGCCGTCATCTGTGTGCGCGAACCTTCGCTCGGCCCCTGTTTCGGGGTCAAGGGCGGAGCGGCCGGCGGCGGGTATTCGCAGGTGATCCCGATGGAAGACATCAACCTGCATTTCACCGGCGATTTCCACGCCATCACCTCTGCCCACAACCTGCTGTCGTCGATGATCGACAACCATATCTACTGGGGCAATGCCGAGAATATGGATACCCGGCGGATCAGCTGGCGACGGGTGATGGACATGAACGACCGGGCTTTGCGCCAGACGGTCGTCTCGCTCGGCGGCGTCGCCAACGGTTTTCCGCGCGAAAGCGGTTTCGATATCACCGTCGCCTCGGAAGTGATGGCGATCCTGTGTCTTGCGGCCGACCTCGGGGACCTCGAACGGCGGCTGGGCGATATCGTCATCGGTTACAGGTTCGACCGCTCGCCGGTTTTCGCCCGCGATCTCAAGGCCGACAAGGCGATGACGGTGCTGCTGAAGGACGCCATGCAGCCGAACCTGGTGCAGACGCTTGAAAACAATCCGGCCTTCGTGCATGGCGGGCCGTTCGCCAATATCGCACATGGCTGCAATTCGGTGATCGCCACGCGCACCGCGCTGAAGCTCGGCGACTATGTGGTGACGGAAGCGGGTTTCGGGGCGGATCTCGGGGCCGAAAAATTCTTCGACATCAAGTGCCGCAAGGCGGGGCTGAAGCCGGATGCGGCCGTCATCGTCGCCACCGTCAGGGCGCTGAAGATGAACGGCGGGGTCAAAAAAGAGGATCTCGGCCGCGAGAATGTCGAGGCTTTGAAGCGCGGCGCATCCAATCTCGGCCGCCATATCGCCAATGTGCGGAAGTTCGGCGTGCCGGTCGTCGTTGCCATCAACCATTTTACCTCGGATACGGAGGACGAGATCGCCGCCGTGAAGGATTACGCGGCGCGGCACGGGGCGGACGGCATCGTCTGCCGGCATTGGGCGGAAGGGTCTGCCGGCATCGAAGAGCTTGCCCTCAAGGTGGTCGAGCTTGCCGAGGGCGGCCAGGCAAAATTCCAGCCACTCTATCCCGATCACCTGCCGCTCCTCGAAAAGATCGAGATCATCGCCTCGAAGATCTACCACGCCGGCGAAGTCACCACCGACCGGGGCGTGCGCGACCAATTGAAGGCCTGGGAGGAGCAGGGTTACGGAGACCTGCCGATCTGCATCGCCAAGACACAATATTCCTTCTCGACCGACCCCGCCTTGCGCGGCGCGCCGGAGGGCCACATCGTGCATGTGCGCGAAGTCAGGCTTTCCGCCGGTGCCGGCTTCGTCGTTGCGATTACCGGCGAGATCATGACCATGCCCGGCCTGCCGCGCGTGCCGTCTGCGGAACGGATCTTCCTGAACGAGGACGGTTTCGTGGAGGGGCTGTTCTGAGGGCTTGAGCGCCCGAACCGGCTTGTGTTAAAGCTCCGTCCGTCGAAAAAGGCAGGGCCGGATATGGTAAGCACGGCCCCTTCCGCAAGGAAGCTCTGATCCTTCGGTCCACCGTTGAGAACCCGCGACGAGAAACGGCACATTCCGTGCCGCTCTCGGCAGATTCTCGTGGCCTTTTCCGTGTCGCGTTCCGCCGGGGTAACCTTGCGAGAAAAACGATGCGAATGAACCATATCGATATCCACGTGTCTGACGTTGCGGCAACCAGCGCCTTCCTCGTCCGTCATTTCGGCCTGACTCAGCGTGAGATGCGTGGCGCGAACGGCCTGGCCATCCTGACAGACGATGCGGGCCTCGAAATCGTCGTCAGCCGGCCTGTCGAAAAATTCGGCGGTGCCGAACAGCAGGCGCTCGGGGTCGTCACCTACCATCTCGGTTTCATCCAGCCGGAGCGAGCCGACGTCGACAGGCTCTACCGGGAGCTCAAGGCGAGCGATGCCGAACTGGTGGGGGAGCCGCGCGAGATGCGCGGCGGGTACCTGTTCTATTGCCTGGCCCCCGGCCGGGTGATGATCGAGGTGGGGTGGCGAGGTTAGAGCTGCGGTTGGCCCTCAGACGAGAAGCGGAAACGGCGCGGCGTATTTCCTTCTCCCCGCTTGCGGGGAGAAGGTGCCGGCAGGCGGATGAGGGGCGCTATCCCTCGTCTGCCGGCATGAATTTCAAATCCGGCGCATCCTCAGGCTCATTCAACCTACCCTCCAGGATCGCGACGATGGTCTCCAATACCGACTCCATTTCCGTGAGCACCGCCACATTCCAGAAACGGGCGACTGACCATCCCTCGGCATTCATGAAGCGATCCCGTTGCCTGTCGTAATCGCTGTCGGCGTGTTGGCTTCCATCAATCTCGATGACAAGCTTTCGATCCCGGCAAGCAAAATCCGCAAAGTAGCGACCGATTGGAAGCTGTCGGACGAACTTGAAGCCGTTGAGGCGCCGGGCGCGCAACTCCTCCCAAAGCTTTGCCTCTGAAACATTGTCGGTATGGCGCAGCGAGCGGGCGCGGGTAGTCGTGCTTGTTTTTGGACCCCGCATCGCAGCCCCTCATCCGCCTGCCGGCACCTTCTCCCCGTTTTGACGGGGAGAAGGAAATATGCCGCGCCGTCGTCGGAATCTCAAGATCCGTGCAGGAGGCGCCCCCATTCGTGTACATCGAGAGAGGCGTTGCGAAGCCACCTACCGGCAGTACCGATACCCGTCCTTCCGCTCCAGCACGTCCAGATGCAGGTGGTTCTGATGGGCAGCGTCGCTGCCCGGTGACAGGACGGTGGTGAAGTGAAGGCAGGCGCCTGCTGTCGCCGTGCGCTGGAAGGCGCCTTCCATGGTGGAGTCTTCGTCGCGCGGCTTCATGGTCATCTTCTCGCCGTTGTCGAGCTTGAAGGCGGCGACGTCGAAGGCGTTGCCGCGGGCGTGTTCGGAAATCTTGCCCGTCGAGGCGCTGTTGCGCAGGCGGCAGGCATAGGTGGAGCCGGGCACGAGGCCCGTGATTTTGCGGCCCGGCATGGCGATGTTGAGCGCCGGCTGGACCGTGTCCTTCAGCCAGTGCGCCATCGAGACCGCCGTCTTGCAGCGCATCGTGGCGCCGCCCAGCGAGACGCCAGGCAGGACTTCGGTTACGTCGATCGGGCTTTCGATGCCGCAGCCATTGCCGTCGTCGATCGGATCTGTCGGTTCGAACTTGGCGCCGAGCGAGGTGAGATCGGCAAGGCAGGCCTTCAGCTCCTCGGGGTCTTCCTTGACGAGCGGAGGCGGTGGAGGCGGGGGCGGAGCTTCTGCCTTCTGCTCGTCCGGTTGCTTGCCGTTGGCGTCCGGGGCGTCCGCCTTGGTTTCGTTCGGTTTGGCGTCTTCCGGCTTTGCCACATCCTGTTCTGGTGCAGCCGCCCGGTCGGGCTTGTCTGCCGGCGCATCGGCAGCCGTGGTGCCCGGTTTGGGCAACGGCTTGGGAACTTCTGCCGCATGTGCCGGTTCCGAGGCCGTGCCGGGCTGTTCGACGACAGGCGGGCTTGGGGGAGGGCTCTGCGGATTTTCGTTCGGCCGGTTCTGCGCCACAGGTGGCGGGGCTACGGGGGGCGGGACCTTGGGCGGCGGGGCCTCCTGAACGACCGGCTTGTCGGCGGTGTTGTCCGCCTGCTGAGCTGCTTCAGCCGGCTTCGCCGCTTCTCCGACCGGTTTCGGGATCGGCAGGGGAACGTTTTCCGGCGCGGGTGGTGGCGGAACTGCACCACGTGCCTGCGATCGTGGGGATGCGCGGCGTCGAGGCGCGGGATCGCGCGATCCGTCCTGCAGAAGGCGGGTGAGGAAGTTCACCTCCACGACGCCCACCGGGACGCCGGAATATTGCGCCTGCGGTATCGGTCTTTCGGGCGGCATTGCCGCCCCGATGATCAAGGGCAGGCCTGCCAGAATTGCGATCCACGAATGCTGCATGCCGTATCCTTCTCGGCTGCGTTTCTTCGACCCTTAAGGGACGATAAACGCCGAAGCCCGGTTTTGGTCGCATGCCGGCGCCAGAATTCTGTTTGGGGGGCATGGAAATTCGCTTGCGTGGTTCAAAAACCCCAGCTAACAATTCGGCCCATGATGAACTCGATGAACATCGCTAACTGGTGGCCGGCTCGCTCAACGCGGCCTTGACCAGTCATGTCCATCGACAAGACCACAAGCCGCCCGGAACCCGAGGCGGCTTTTTTGTTATCCGCCGCAGGGACCCGGGCAAAGACATTGGAGAGGCAGGACAATGGTAACGATCATTCGGGATGACGGTTCGGAGGTCTACGAGACGAGGGGCGGGATTGCGGTCAGCCGGCAGCGGCGCGCTGCACCCTATGCGGATGCGATCTCCTCTTATGTCGACAGGCTCGACGAACGGCGCGGCGCGGTATTCTCCTCCAACTACGAATATCCGGGCCGCTACACCCGCTGGGACACGGCGATCGCCGATCCGCCGCTGGGGATCTCTTCGAACGGCCGTAAGGTGTGGATCGAGGCCTTCAACGGCCGCGGCGAGGTGCTGCTCGGTTTCGTCGCCGACAAACTGAAGACCGTGGCCGACCTGGCGCTCGGGGCGCGGACGGACCGCCGCCTTGACCTCACCGTCAACGAGCCGACCCGCGTCTTCACCGAGGAAGAGCGCTCGAAGATGCCGACGGTGTTTTCCGTGCTGCGGGCGATCGTCGACCTGTTCCATTCGGAAGCGGATTCGGCGATCGGCCTGTTCGGCGCCTTCGGTTACGATCTCGCCTTCCAGTTCGATGCGATCAAGCTTTCGATGCAGCGGCCGGAAGACCAGCGCGACATGGTGCTGTTCCTGCCCGACGAAATCCTGGTCGTCGACCATCATGCCGCCAAGGCCTGGATCGACCGCTACGACTTTTCCAAGGACGGGGTGACGACGGAAGGCAAGGACCAGGAGATCGCGCCAGATCCCTTCCAGCGCACCGATACGATCCCGCCGAAGGGCGACCATCGACCGGGCGAATATGCGGCGCTCGTCACCAAGGCGAAGGAGAGTTTCCGCCGCGGCGACCTGTTTGAAGTGGTGCCGGGCCAGAAGTTCATGGAGCGCTGCGACTCGAAGCCTTCGGAAATTTCCAACCGGCTGAAGGCGATCAATCCGTCGCCCTATTCCTTCTTCATCAATCTCGGCCACCAGGAATATCTGGTCGGTGCATCGCCGGAAATGTTCGTGCGGGTGTCGGGCCGGCGCATTGAGACCTGCCCGATCTCCGGCACGATCAAGCGCGGCGAGGATCCGATCGCCGACAGCGAACAGATCCTCAAGCTCTTGAATTCCAAGAAGGACGAGTCCGAACTCACCATGTGCTCGGATGTCGACCGAAACGACAAGAGCCGCGTCTGCGAGCCGGGTTCGGTGAAGGTGATTGGCCGCCGGCAGATCGAGATGTATTCGCGGCTCATCCACACCGTCGACCATATCGAAGGCCGGCTGCGGCCCGACATGGACGCGTTCGACGGCTTCCTGTCACACGCCTGGGCCGTCACCGTCACCGGTGCCCCGAAACTCTGGGCGATGCGGTTCATCGAGAACCATGAAAAGAGCCCGCGCGCCTGGTATGGTGGGGCGATCGGCATGGTCGGCTTCAACGGCGACATGAATACCGGGCTGACGTTGCGCACCATCCGCATCAAGGACGGCATTGCCGAAGTGCGGGCAGGCGCGACGCTGCTCAACGACAGCGATCCGAACGAGGAAGAGGCTGAAACCGAACTGAAGGCGTCTGCCATGCTGACAGCGATCCGTGATGCAAGGGCCGGCAATGCGGCCAAGGTCGGCCGCGACGTGGCGCGGGTCGGGCAGGGGGTGAAAATCCTGCTCGTCGACCACGAGGACAGTTTCGTCCACACGCTCGCCAACTATTTCCGCCAGACCGGCGCCACCGTCTCGACCGTGCGCACGCCGGTGCCGGAAGAAGTGTTCGACCGGTTCGACCCGGATCTCGTCGTGCTGTCGCCCGGGCCTGGCAATCCGAAGGATTTCGACTGCAAGGCGACGATCAAGTTGGCCCGCTCTAAAGGCCTGCCGATCTTCGGCGTCTGCCTCGGCCTGCAGGCGCTTGCCGAGGCCTATGGCGGTGAACTCCGGCATCTGGCGGTGCCGATGCACGGCAAACCCTCACGCATCCGGGTGCTGGAGCCGGGCATCGTCTTTTCGGGGCTCGCCAAGGAAGTGACCGTCGGACGTTACCATTCGATCTTCGCCGATCCGAAGACGCTGCATCCGGATTTCATGATCACCGCCGAAAGCGAGGACGGAACGATCATGGGCATCGAGCATGTCAAGGAACCGGTGGCGGCGGTGCAGTTCCACCCGGAATCGATCATGACGCTCGGGGGCGACGCCGGCATGCGGATGATCGAGAACGTCGTGGCGCATCTGTCACGGCGGGCGAAGACCAAGGCGGCGTGAGCCGTGTCGGCTTTATCGCCGGATGGCATCGGGGACGAGCTGGACGAGACGACCGCGCTGCTGGGCACAATACCCGGCGGCACGGATCTGCTGGCGCGACTGGGCAGTGTGGCGGATTTCCATGATGCGGAAATCGTCGGCCTCACGCTCGACCGGTCGGGGACGAGCACGCTCGTTCTGAAGGTCACAGAGGGGCCGAAGCAGGCGCTCGTCAGGTTCACTCTAAACCAGTGGATTGATGTCAATCTCAACGGCTTCAGCCAGCAGAACGTCATCAACCGGCTAACAATCCGACGTACGAAAGAACGCCGGATCGAGCCGTGGGAATCGGGGACGGGCGTGCAAGTGGGTGAGTTCGAAATCACCCTGGCGCCGTGCTTCGGAGCCTATGGGATGATCCGGGCGAATATCGAAAGAATCGAATTTCTGGACTACGACACATGACATCTGCAGCCGCCATCCCGATCGAATCCATCCGCGAAGAGCATATCGAGAGCTTTCACAAGGCTCTCGATACGGTCTCGCGCGAGCGAAAGTACCTGAGTTTCCTGGAGGCGCCGCCGCTTGAAGACGTGCGGCCCTTCGTGCTCGACAATATCGAGAACGGCCATCCGCAGGTGGTCGCCGTTAACGGCGGCGAGGTGGTCGGCTGGTGCGACATCCGCCGGCATCCGCGCCCGATCCATGCCCATTGCGGCACGCTCGGCATGGGCATCATCCCCGGCTACCGCGACAAGGGGCTCGGCACGCGGCTGATCCGCGCTGCGGTCGGTCAGGCCCGCGAACGCGGCTTCCACCGCGTCGAGCTGCATGTCCATGCCGACAACGTGAGAGCCATCGCGCTCTACGAAAAGGTCGGCTTCGTGCGCGAGGGGGTGGCGCGGGATGCGGTGAAGATCGACGGGCGGTATATCGACAGTATCAGCATGGCGGTGATCTTCGGGTAGCAAGGTTTTCGTATTGCGGGAGATTCGGCGGCGCCAGGGCTTGATCGTCCAGGCGCCGTTCGCATTTGAAACCGGCGATCCGCCGCCCCTCAGTAAAAGACAGTATCTCGGCACAAGGCGCCGTATTTTTCTTCCTAGTATATTTTAGGTACTAAAACCTGTTTGTTGCAGCGCAATATTCTTGAAACAATTTTCATTTAGGCCTGCACAGATAGTTGGCAAACGGGTTGTTTTGTCTTGTTTTTCCGGCTGTTATGGCAATTTTTAGTTGATCTTCCTAGGGATTTTTATGGGAAAAATTGTAGGGACTAACTTCCGGCGTCGTGACTATGGGATGCGAAAATCTTTAGCCCCCGGCCTTTTTTCAGGGATCAGCTGGCTGGCATTGACCATCGGGGGAGGATCCACGCCGGCATCGGCCGCAACCTATCTCGTCAGCAACGAGACCGAATTGCGGAACGCCATCACCTCGGCAAATGCCGATGGCGATGCGACCGCGACGATCAAGATGACGGGCAGTTTCGCCATATCAAGCACTTCGCTGACTGCCACGACGAAACCGATCACAATTGACACGCAGGGCTTCGTTCTGTCGGGCACGGATAATGCGGCGGGAGCGGGCTCGTCGGTCTCTCTTTCGGGCCTCGGCGGAACAAGAACCATCGAGGGCACGCTGGTCGGCGGAGATGCGGGCGCTGCGCCGGTGAGCGCCGCGGGCGGCAGCGGTCTGAGCTTCAATTTACAGGCTTCGGCCGTCAACAACGGATCGATAACCGGTGGCACCGGCGGCGGTGGCGGAGGCAACGGAGGCAGCGGGGCAATCCTGCTCAGCCGGTCGACATTGGTCAATAACGGAACGATCTTGGGCGGGACGGGGATCGTCGGCCTTGGAGGCGTCGGCGCGGAGGTCCGGAGCGGATCGACGGTCGTCAACAATGGAACAATCCAGGGCGGAGACAGCCTCACGTCCGGCGGCGGCACCGGGGTCGATATCGGCAGTCCGATAGGGAACAACACGCTCATCAACAATGGTACGATCCGGGGTGGTACGGGGCCGGCCAACGGGACCGGCAACAGCGGGATAGCCCTCCGGGTGCTGACGGGAACCAATCCGATCGTCAATACCGGGCTCATCGAGGGTGGCAGCGGTGCGCTCGCCGTCATCACCAGTGGCGCATCGGTCAATCTCAACCTCACCAATAGCGGCACCATCCGGGCGGGCGCCGGACAGACCGACGCGATCCGGCTGGCGTCGACCGTGACATCGGGCACGATCAATCTCGAGCTTCAGTCCGGATCCGTGATCGAGGGAAACGTCGTCGGAAACATGGCGCCTACGCCTATCGCCTCTACCAGAATGGCGTCTCGACGCCGGCTGACGGCGACTGGTATCTCCGTTCCGACATGGTGCAGCCCGGCGTACCGGTCTATCAGGCCTATCCCCAGCTGCTGCTCAGCCTGAACCAGCTCGGCACGCTTCAGCAGCGTGTCGGCAGCCGCGCGCTGTCGGCCGATCTTCGGACGGTCTCGACCCAGGGGCTCGAAGGCTTGTGGCTGCGGACCGATGGCATGCATGGCAGCCTTCATCCCGATGCCGGCGCGGGCGATGCCGACCAGGACTACGACCTGTGGCGGCTGCAGGCCGGGATCGACGGCGAGATCTATCGGAATGACGACGGCAGGCTGATTGCCGGCCTGACCGCGCAGTACGGCACGATATCCGGCGACCTTCGCTCGTTGGCCGGCAATGGCGACATTTCCACCTCCGGCTACGGCGTCGGCGCGACGCTGACCTGGTATGGCGAGCGCGGGTTCTATGTCGATGCGCAGGGTCAGACGACTTTCTACGACAGCAACCTCAGGTCGGATGCTGTTGGCACGGCGCTCGCGGATGGCAATACCGGCTTCGGTTATGCTCTCAGCCTCGAGGCCGGCCAGCGTTTCGACGTTGCGGGGGCATGGTCAGTCACTCCCCAGGCGCAGCTCGTCTATTCGTCCGTGGATTTCGGCAGCTTCAACGATCCGTTCGGCGCGCGCGTTTCGCTTGATCGCGGCGATAGCCTCAATGGCCGGATGGGATTGGCGCTGAATCGCGAGGAAAGCTGGCAGGCCGCCGGCGGAGGCATGGCGCGAGCGCAATTCTACGGTGCTGCCAACCTCTATTACGAATTCCTTGACGGCGTCTCGGTCGATGTCGCCGGCAGCCGCTTCGCAAGCCGAGGCGACGAGGTCTGGGCCGGGCTTACGCTTGGCGGCTCCTACAGTTGGGGCGACGAGCGGTTCTCGGTCCACGGCGAGGTGTCCGCCAAGTCGTTGTTGAAGGACGCCGGCGACAACTATGCCCTGGGTGGTTCCGTCGGTTTCCGTGTCAGGTGGTAGCCGTCGGGCCTGTCTATCTGGATATTTAACAAGCGGGATGGTTTGCCGTCCCGCTCGCTGGCACCAATCCCACATCGACAACTGCGCCGGCCCTTTGACAAACCGGCTTATCTGAGTCATATGCAGGCCATTCGAAACCGCCGCAGCGAGACCATCTCGCTGCGGCGGTTTCGCCGTTTTGGGCCTTCGGTCCTGCAAATCATTCGCACGCGCAAAAAGGAAGACATCGTGGCGAGGGAAGTCAAAATCGTCGAGCGGCTTGCCTTCTGGGGCATTCCAGTGTCGCTCGTCGTCATGTCGTTGAAGATGCTCGCCTGGTGGGTGACGGGATCTGTCGCGCTGCTCTCGGACGGGCTCGAATCCTTCGTCAACGTCGCCGCCGCCTTCATCGCCTATTTCGTGATCCGCTACGCGCAGCGGCCGGCCGACCACGACCACCAGTTCGGCCATCACAAGGCGGAATATATTTCGGCGGTCGTCGAAGGCGGGCTGATCATCGTTGCAGCCGTCCTGATCATCAACGAGGCCTGGGACGGGCTGCTGACGCCAAGGCTGCCGGAAGCGCCGGTGCTCGGCCTTGCAATCAACGCGCTTGCCGCCGTCATCAACGGTGTCTGGGCGACGACGCTGATCCGGGTCGGCACGGCCCATTATTCGCCGGCCATGGCGGCCGACGGCCAGCACATCATGTCCGACGTGGTGACTTCGGCCGGCGTGCTCGTGGGCCTCATCCTTGCGCTTGCGACGGGTTACGCGATCCTCGACCCGGTGCTCGCCATTCTGGTTGCGATCAACATCCTCTGGCAGGGCTACAAGGTGATCGCCCATTCGGTCGGCGGGCTGATGGACAAGGCGCTGGAGCCGGACGAGGAAGCGGCCGTGCGCGAGGCGATCGCTACCCATTCGGTCGGCGCGCTCGGCGTCCACGACCTCAAGTCGCGCCGGGCGGGGGCGGCCGCCTTCATCGATTTCCATCTGGTCGTGCCGGCTCACATGAGCGTCGAAGAGGCACATGCGATCTGCGACCGCTTGGAAGATGCCATCAAAGAGATTATTGCGGGCGCCACATTGGCGATCCATGTGGAGCCCGAAAGCGAAAATCCACATGGACAGAAGGTCGAATTCGAAGGAACAGGCAAATGACGATGACGGATGTCAGCGGGCTCTCGCAGCTCGGATCCCAGGTGGAGGCTCCGCAGAGCCCCGAAACCGCAGTGATGGAAAAGGTGCCGAACGGCAACCAGGGCACCGATTACGTGGTGCGCTTCACGGCGCCGGAATTCACCTCGCTCTGCCCGATGACCGGCCAGCCGGATTTTGCCCATATCGTCATCGACTATATTCCGGACGGGTTTCTGGTCGAGTCGAAGTCGCTGAAACTGTTCCTGCATTCGTTCCGCAACCACGGCGCATTCCACGAGGACTGCTCGATCTACATCGCCAAGCGGATCGTCGATCTGCTTGAGCCGAAGTGGCTCCGCATCGGCGCCTACTGGTACCCGCGCGGCGGCATCCCGATCGACGTGTTCTGGCAGACGGGCGAGGCGCCCACCGGCGTATGGCTGCCGGAGCAGGGGGTGGCGACGTATCGGGGACGTGGGTGAGGCGCGACGGCTTGCCGGCAAAACGCTCCAGTGGAGCGTTTTGAGCGCCGAACGCGCTGAGCCAAAGCGAAGCGCCGGGATGGGTGCGGCAGGCTCCTCGAAACCGAGCGAGTGTGGCGTGCGATCGACATTGATGTTGCAGTCCGTCACCCCCCTCCCACGTAGAAGATAGGCCCTCCGCCCGCACTCACACGTCGATCGAATCGTCGCCGCCCATGTCGCTGTTGTCGAAATCCGCCTGGTCGTCGGAAAAATCGTCGTCGGTGTAGCCGGCCTGCTGCCAGCCGTCGTTCGAGCCGGACTTGTCGGTGGCATCATTGCTGTTGGCGGGGGCATTGCCATCCGAGGCCTGGCGGATCGCGTCATCCCCGAAATAGTTGTTGTTGATGACGGTTTCCTCGACCGGGGCGTTGCCGCTGCCGAACGGGTTCGCACCGGCGAGCGGCGAACCCCAGCCGAGCGAGTTCATATGGCTGCCGAAAATGCCCGACAGAGAATTGGCGAGCAGCATGCCGCCCGCGACGCCCGCGGCGGTGCCGAGCGCGCCGCGCAGAAAGCTGCCGCCGGCTGAAGGAGCCGACGCCTGGCCGCTCCAGGGGGCGGCGGATGGCGGGGGTGTACGATAACCGTCGTCATAGTCGCTGCCGGTGCGGTAGTTCTGGCGCGGGGCGCTGCCCCACGGGCCCGACTGGGGACCGCTTTGGACAGCGGGGCGGGGAGCCGGCATCGGCTGCTGGACCTGGCCGGTGCCGAAGATCGAGCTCAGGAACCCGCCGCTCTGTTCGGCGCGGTGATGTTCGCTCGTCTCCGCTTCGAGCTGGTGGACGCGGTCTTCGAGTTCGCGGATGCGGTTGGCGGCGGCTTCCAGGCCCTTTTCCTGCACGATGACAGCCTGGGCCAGATAATAGGTGGCGTAGGGCTGTTCGCGGGTGGCCTGGTCGATCAGGGTTTCGGCGTCACGGTCGCGCGGGGTTGCGGCGGCGGTGCGGACGCGGTCGAAAAGGGCGGTCAGAAGCTGGCGTTCTTCCGGTGACATGCTTGCCTCCTTGCAGGCGTTTGCCGTGCACAAGAAGGTAGGCAAGGATTCCGGCATTTCAAAGCCGGAATCCCTTACATTTCGGTAATCTTGGCGAGTGACCGGGGGATCAGCCGAAGATCAGCGATACGCCGAGAAGCGCGGTCGCTGCGCCGAGGATACGGGCGATATAAGGGCTGAACCGGGCGATGCCGAGGCCGAGTGCGATGCCGGCGGCATGCAGGAGGGCGGTGGCGATCATGAAGCCGATGCCGAACTGCAATGCACCCGCGGACCCGAGTTCGCCGCCATGGGCGTGGCCGTGGAACAGCGCAAAAACGCCAACGACGGCAGCTGCCGCCGAAACCGGCAGTTTCACCGCCGTTGCGACGAGCAGGCCCAGGCCGATCACCGAGGCGAGGATCGCCGGTTCGACGAAGGGGAGGCTGACGCCGCCAAGCGCGAGGAGGAAGCCGGCGGCCATCGTGCCGACGAAAGCCGAGGGGACGAACCACAGCGCCTTGCGGTTGCTGCCGCTCGCGATCTGCGCCGCCCAGAGGCCGACTGCGACCATGACCAGGATATGGTCGGCGCCAAAAAGCGGATGCGAGAATCCGGCCAGCAGCGAACCATGTTCCTCAGGGTTAAGATGGGCGAAGGCAGGTGCTGCTGCGGCGGCAAGAATGGCGGCGGTGAGCGAAAGGCGTTTCAGCATTTGGGTCCCCTGGAAATTATGTGCATGCGGAATGGTATCGGAGGATAGGCAAGCGCTTTGTGGCTGTCCATCGGCAATTGCCGCGGCATGAGGCTCGGTACTACGTCATTCACCTTAGTCCGTGGAAGGTGCCGTCTTAGACTCTACGCTCCATTGTTTTACGGCGGCGAACACATTATGTCCGGTATATGAATCTGATGCAGGAGACTCTCAGCGTGCTCGACGACGAAGACGACAAGGACGACAAGACCAAGGAACTGCCGCTCGGCAAGGAAACGGAAGCGAATCTTTTCAAGTCGCGTTCGATCTTCATCTATGGAACGATTACCCAGGAACTGGCGCAGAAGGTCAATACGCAGCTCGTGGCGCTTGCCGCTGCCAGCGACGACGACATCCGCGTCTATGTGAGCTCGCCCGGCGGCCACGTGGAATCGGGCGACTCGATCCATGACATGATCAAGTTCATCAAGCCGAAGGTCTGGATGATCGGTACCGGCTGGGTCGCATCGGCCGGCGCGTTGATCTACGTGTCCGTTCCGAAGGAGCGCCGCATCTGCTTGCCGAACACCCGCTTCCTGCTTCATCAACCGTCCGGCGGCACCCGCGGCATGGCATCCGACATCGAGATCCAGGCCCGCGAAATCATCAAGATGAACGAGCGGCTGAACAGGATCATGGCCGAAGCCACTGGCCAGTCGGTCGAGAAGATCGCCGCCGACACGGACCGCGACTACTGGCTGTCCGCCGAAGAAGCCAAGGCTTACGGCCTGGTTTCGCGGATCGTGACGTCGCAGAGCGAAATCTGATCGTTCGCGGAAATCTGAATTGAAAAAGCCCCGCCGGCGAAATGTTGGCGGGGCTTTTTGTTGCGTGCCGGCTCGCGTTACCGCGGGTGGGCGCCTGCCGGACGACTGGCAGACTTTTCCGTCTGCGGGTTCAGGCCACCTGCGGACGCCAGGCGATGACGCCTTCGGTGCGGGCGCGGACTTCGGGCGCGGCAAGGCAGGTGGCGACGGCCTCGTAACCCGGCGCACCCGGGATGGGCGCTACGCGGCTCGGAGGGCTGTGGTTGGCGGGGCAAAGGATGATCGCCTCGTCCTGGCCGACGGCGCCGAGATCGAGGATCGCCGAAGAGCGCGTCATGACGAAGAGCGGCCGGGCGCCGGGACCGCGATTGCGCAGGTATGCGGCGACCGCTTCCTGCGATGTCTGGTCCAGGCCGTGTTCGATCATGTCAATCACCGGGATCTGAACCCCCTCGGCTTCCAGCGCGACGACGAGGGCGGTGAGGGCAGGCGTCGCCACCGCTCCTTCGTCCAGAAGCCAGGCGAGTGCTTGCTCGACGCGCAACTTCAGTGCCGGATCGGTTTCCATCCGTGCCCGGGCGTCGGCGGCGTCGTCCGCGGCACGGTCGAGGTCGACGAAGATCGCACCCGGCAGGTTTTCGGCGATTGCCTTGGCGAACCGGGTCTTGCCGCTGCCGAGCGGGCCGATGATGTAGTTGACCGGTCTTATATCCCTGAGCTCGAAGTGTTCGCCGCCCCAGGGCCAGGGAAGGTCGAAAGCAGCCACGATCTCGGCCGCCGGCCACGCCAGCCGCGTCAGCTCGTGCATCTGGGGCGGTTCGCCGCCGGCAAGGCCCGCGCGCAGGCTGCGGACTTTTTCGACCGTCTCGGCGATCCTGCGGGCCTCCGTTTCGAGCCTCGCCTGATGGGCGGCAAGCGCGGGCGCGAGTTCCTGGGCATCGCCGCCCAGCACGCGGGCCACCTGCGCGAGGCTGAGGCCGAGGGCGCGTAATGCGGCGATCTCGGCGGCGCGGGCCATTTCAGCCGGGCCGTATGTCCGCCATCCGGCCGCGGTGCGGACAGGAGCGATCAGGCCGCGCTGTTCGTAGAGGCGCAGCGCCTTTGGGGATATGCCGAGCCGCTCGGCGGCGTCGGACGGGTTCAGATAGTGTGCGGAAGAACTCAAGGAATCACCTCGTTGGTTGTTGACCGCTCCTCCTATCGGGGCAGCCCCAGGGGCCGGGTCAACAGGTGTCGTGCGAGGTTCTCGAATTTTCTTCGCGGGCAGCTCGTTTATTTCGAGATCGCTAGCGATGGTGCGAAGGGCGAGCGATTGCCGGCCTGCCAATCCGTCGCGAAGGCGATGAACTCGTTGGCGGGCATCGGCTTGGCGAAGACATAGCCCTGCAGCGTCTGGCAGCCGAGACTGCGCAGGATGTCCACATGCGCGACCGTCTCTACCCCTTCGGCAACGATCTCTATACCCTGCGAGCGGCCGATCTCGATGATCGAGGCGACCAGCCGGCGCTGCGAGCCGGCGGCTTCGAGCGGGGCGATCAGCTTGCGGTCGATCTTCAGCCGCTTGGGCCCGAGTTCGAGAAGGCTGACGATCGAGGCGTGGCCGGTGCCGAAATCGTCGATCTCGATCTCGATTCCGAGCGCCTTGAGGCTGAGTATGGCGGACCTCAGCTCCTTGTCCTGATCTTCGAAGGAGATCGATTCGAGAAGTTCGAACGACAGGGTTCCGGGGGTGATGGGCAATTCGGTCAGCCGCTTGAACAGTCTTTCGTCCTTCAGGCGCTGCGCCGAGATGTTGACCGAGAGATGCGGGATGTCGAGCCCGAGGGCGCGCCATCTCGCATGCTGGAAGAGCGCCTTTTCGAGAATGATCGCATCGATATCGGCCGCCCGGTGCAGGCTTTCGGCGATCGCCAGGAACTTGTCCGGCGACAGCATGCCGCGTTTGGGATGCTGCCAGCGGGCCAGCGCCTCGACGCCGACGATGGCGAGCGAATGCGCATCGAACTGCGGCTGGAAGAACGGAACGATCTCGTCGCCTTCGAGTGCGGTCAGGAACTCGTCGGACATGCGCTTGCGCAGGACGGCGGCGGAGCGCAGTTCCTTGGAGAACACCTCGACTCGGTTGCGGCCGCGTTTCTTGGCCTCATAGAGTGCGATGTCGGCATTGATCAGCAGCTGGCTCAGCTCCTCGCCAGTCTCGCTCTGGCAGGCGATCCCGGCGCTGCAGCCGATGCGACATTGATGCCCGCCGATATCGATGGGGCGGGCAAGGGTGCTGACGATCGACTGGGCAAGGTATTCGGCCCGGCGCTGCGGTTCCGCGCCCCCAGTCACGACGACGAACTCGTCGCCGCCGATGCGTGAGGCGAACTCGTCGTGGTCGATGAGTTCGAGCAGGCGGGACGTGGCTGCCTTCAGGACCGCATCGCCGGCCGCATGGCCGAGCGTGTCGTTGACTTCCTTGAAGCGGTCGAGATCGATGTGGATGAATGCCAGCCGGTGATCCGCGGGCTGGCTTTGTCCGGCGATCATGAACTGGTCGAGGAAGCGTCGGTTTGGCAGGCCCGTCAAGGCGTCGTGTAGCGATTGATGCTCGAGCGTGCGCCTTGCCGAGCGCAATTCGTCGTTCTGCAGCTCGGCCTTCGTCTGCGCCAGCCGCAGTTCGGAATGCAGCGTGACGTCCCTGGTGACGTCCCAATTGGCGCCGACCATGCGCTTGACGCCGCTCGTGGTCCGGTAGGTGGCGCCGTGGGCACGGATGTGGCGAATCTCACCTTTGCCGGACACGACGCGAAACTCGGTGCGGTAGCTCGTTTCATCCCTGAGCGCCTGGCGGAAGCAGATTTCGGCAGCTTCCCTGTCGTCGGAATGCAGCGCATTGCGCCAATCCGTGTATTCGAGGACATCGCTGTCCGGCGGCGCGTCATAGAGTTCGCGCATGCGCTGGTCCCAGATCAGCGTGTCGCTCGAAGGTTCATATTCCCAGACGCCGACGCCCGAGGCCTGAAGCGCCAGTTCGAGGCGCTGGGACAGCGTTTCCAGCTGTTCCTCGCGCTGCTGCAGGGTGAGGATGTGGCCGTGGCGCTGCTTCATCAGCAGGCCCGCCCAGAGAAGCGGTGCGGCGATGCAGAAGGCAATCAGAAGGGCGGTGACCCGGAAGCCGACCATGTCCGGTGGCGAGGCCTGCCATCCGCCTTTGGGGACTGCGGCGAGGTACCAGGTGTCGTAACCGAGCTCGATCCTCGATTTGACGGGGTCTTGCGAAAATACGTCCCGGTTTCCGAGAAAGATGTCGTGCTCTGCGGGGATGGGCCGCTGCGAGATCGCGATGTCCAGCGCCTGGCGCTGGGTGTTGACATTGCTGTCCTTGTAAAGCCGGTCGAGATCGATGACCGCCGAAACGACACCCCAGAACCGGCCGTTGGCAAGCGAGAAGACCGGATAACGGGCAATCAGCCCCTGGCCGCCCTGGACCAGGTTGACCGGACCGGTGATGACGAGCGTCCGCCTCTCGACGGCCCTCATCACGGCATCCCTCTGCAGCTCGTTGGTGCGGTAGTCGAGGCCGAGGCTCTTCTTGTTCGGCTCCTCGGGATAGACCAGGCTGATCACCAGATCCTTGGCGCCGGCGATATTGCGCATCTGCGAGGGAACGCTGAAAATCCGCTCCGAAAGTGCGGTGAATTGCGGCTGGTTGATGTTCGGGTTGGCGGCAATCGCGGCGACCAGTCCGTAGATCAGGTTGACGTTGCCGTGAATATTGGTCTCAAGGCTCGCGGCCACCCGGGCGAGCTGCTCGGCTGCCTTGACCTGCTGGGCCACGTGGTACTGCTCGCGTTTCTCGATGTCGGCGCGAACGATCCCGACCAGCACTCCGGCAACAGCCAGGATGGCCGGGAAGAAATAGCCGAGGCCGAAGAACTGAAGACGGGACGATTTCGATTTCGTTATGAATGGCAGCGAGATCATGGGGATTTCCGGTGGTATCCCCCACTGTCGCCGACAAGCTTTAAGATTGTCTAATTTATCGCCGTATCGCTTGGATTAGGTGTCTATAGCGACGATCCAAGGACCGGCACGGCGGGAACAACGCTTGCCGCATCGACTATTGCCACCTGGCGCTCCTCAGGGAGGACATCTTTCGCGTCATCTGGGGTGCCTATACCGGGGCGCGCTCCGGCGCGCCCGGCCGGCGACCGTAGACGGCGACGGAATCGTATTTCTTCTCGTCGGAGGCCAAGGCCGTAGAAAGAAGAAGCTGGATCGACCGCAGCACCGTATGCCGGCGGCCCAAAGGATGGGCGGTATATTGGCGGGTTCGGTCGTAGATCGAGGCCTCCCATTGCCGCCAGCTCGCATGGTGGTGGCGGGTATAACCCATGTATTGGAAGCTGGAGAAGGTGAAGCCGCTGAGGCTGATCGCCTTGCGGAGACAGGCGGGCGTGAAGAAGTGGAGATGACGCGGCGCGTCGAACATGGCCGAGCAGACGCCGAGGCTTTTGAAATGGGTGGCCGCGCAGTTGGGCACTTCGCAGAACAGCATCCCACCCGGACGCGTCAGGAAGAAGGCCTTCTGCAGCGCCAGGCTCGGATCGCGGCAATGTTCCAGCACATGGGACATGATCACGAGATCGTAGCTCTGTCCTTTGAGATCGGCCGGAAGCTCCTCGCAGGTGCCCGCAAGCACCGTGATGCCCGCCTTGGCCGCCTCGGCTCTTGCCGCTGCATCCGGGTCGACGCCGATGACGTTGAAGCCGAGCGGCTTGAAACGGCCGAGGAGTTCACCGCCGCCGCAACCGAGGTCGCAGATCGAGGCGCCTGGCGGCAGATCCTTGGCGATGCGCTCGGGATCGAGTGACTGGCCCTTGTCGAAGCGCCAGGCGATGTGGTGCAACGCCCTGTCGAGGAGGGTCGGATTGACCTCCGCGAGATGGCTCTGCCCGTGGGTGTAATATTGGGCGGTATCATAAAAGGACGGAATTTCTTCCGAGCTGGGCATGGGGCTGACGGCGCCCAGCCCGCATTCCGTGCAGACGACGAAGTCCTTATGGGTGTTTTCGGTGCCCTTGATCGGGTCGAGTGGCATATGCGTCCACGGGGCAGTCTGCCCACCGCAGGAAAAGCAGGTCATCTCGTGCTCCGGCCAAAGATAGCCGCAATTTGCCGAGGATGCCGATCTTCAACAACATGCCCAAAATGATGATCTACCGATGGGGTATGTGGTTAAGTTTGGGAATGGCCCTCGCTAGTCCGCATGCGTCGCAGGTGCACACAACTCCGTTTCTGTACCGGAAGGGGGATTTCGGCGTGGCTATACTGCGTTGACCCGGTTCCTGCCGGCACGCTTGGAACGGTAGAGGCCGTCGTCGGCACGCTTCAGAATGTCCTCGGAGGAGGCATCCGTGGGCAGGAATTCACTCAAGCCGCCGCTGATCGTGGCATGATGGCCAAGCGTCTCCCGGACCTCCGTGGCGACGCGCTGGCGCAGCCGGTTGGCGATGACAGTGCCGTGCTCCTGGCGGGTGGCGGGCATGACCACGACGAATTCGTCGCCGCCGAGGCGGGCCAGGAAATCGGTCTTGCGCAATTCCTGGCGACAGACGCCGGCGATCGCCTTCAGAACCGCATCGCCCATCGCATGCCCAAGCTCGTCGTTGACGGTCTTGAAATGGTCGATGTCGAACATGAAGACCGATGACGGGATATGCTCCTCGCGAAAGAGCTCGAATTTCAGGGCGAGCACGTCCATCAGCTTGCGGCGATTGAAGAAGCCGGTCAGCGCATCGGTTTCGCTCTGATGGCGCAACTGGTTCTCGACGGCGTTCTTTTCCGTGATGTTGCTGGCGACCCAGACGACCGCATCCTCGCCGTCGACCTGGAAATCGAGCGCCTGGACGCGGCCTTCAAACCAGATCGCGTGGTCGGGACCATCCGCCTCCAGTCCCTTCACGTCGCTGCCGGAGAGGCTGTATTCGACGATATGCAGGGAACGCGAGGCGAGCGCCTTTTCGATTTCCCGTACGAAGCGGTGCGCCTTCTCGAAGACGAGGACGTCATGGACGCTCTTGCCGACGAGATTGCTGCCGTCATGATAGTAGCGGGTGTCCTTGCCGCCGAAGAGGGCGGCATAACGGCCGCTCCGGGTCAGGACGAAACAGGGATCCGGGAGCGCCGACAGAATGAAATAGAGCTGATCGCGGGAAAAGCAGGTTTCCTGTCCGATCTCGATACTTGGCGCTTGGTGAGCTGGCGATGCCGTCATTGAGTTCCCGGGGCGTTCGATGCGATCCGGACTGCGTGGCCGGACCGACCGGAAGCAACGGGCGCACGGTTCCGATGCTATCGCCAAACTCCTTCGAAATTATCAACAGATGCGAATATTCGCAGACATGAAGAGAGGGAGGCTGGCGCCGCGGCAAGGGCAAATGGCCGGCGGCGCCCAAGGCTTTCCGCCTCGGCCGTACCCTTTTGCTGCAAAGGCGCCTTGCCTTTGCGGGCAGGCTCATGCTCGATTGTGCCTTTCGAATTCACGAGTCCCCGCCCGTATGCTCAAGGATTTTTCCGTTTCGGCCCTGATGATGGGGCTGCTCACAGCCTTTGTCGGGTTCATCAGCTCATTTGCGGTCATCATGCAGGGGCTGCAGGCGATGGGTGCGACCGCGCCGGAAATCGCCTCGGCGCTTTTGGCGCAATCGATCTCCATGGGCTTGCTGGCAATCGTGTTTTCGAGCTGGTACCGGATGCCGATCAGCATCGCCTGGTCGACGCCGGGTGCGGCGCTGCTGTCCGGCATCAGCATGATCGAAGGCGGGTTCCCGGCCGTCGTCGGCGCCTTCGTGGTCTGCGGCGTGCTGATCATTCTCTCCGGCCTGTTCCGGCCGCTCAGCCGGGCGATCCGGCTGATCCCGGCACCGCTTGCCAACGCCATGCTCGCCGGTATCCTGCTCAGCCTCTGCCTCGCGCCGGTGAAGGCCGTCGCCTTCAATGCAGCGCTCGGCCTGCCGATCGTGCTGACCTGGATGGTCGTGGTTTCCAGGTGGCGGCTGTGGGCGGTGCCGGCCTCGCTCGGTGCGCTGGTCCTGGTGCTGATCTTCGGCGTCGACCTTGCCCCGGATGCGATGGCGCAGATCGGTGCGGCGATCCACCCGGACCTCACCTTCATCACGCCGGTCTTCACTCTGCACGGGGCGATCTCGGTGGCGCTGCCGCTCTTCATCGTCACCATGGCCTCGCAGAACATTCCCGGCATCGCGATCATGAAGGTGCATCACTACGAGCCGCCGCCGGGCGTTCTGTTTGCCGGCACCGGCATCTTCTCGATCCTCGGCGGGCTGGTCGGTGGCGTGCCGGTCAACCTGGCGGCGATCACCGCGGCGATGTGCGCCAGCGAGGATGCCCACCCCGATCCCGCTAAACGCTACTGGGCGGCGATCGTCGCCGGCTTCGGTTACATCGTGTTCGGCCTGATCGCCGGCGGCATCATCGCCTTCGTGTCGTTGGCGCCGCCAATCCTGTTACAGGCGGTGGCGGGGCTCGGCCTGATCGGCGCCTTTTCCAACGCGGCCTTTGCCGCTTATCGCGAGCCGCAGACGCGGGAAGCTGCGGCGATCACCTTCCTCGTGACGGCGTCGGGCCTCTCGTTCGCAGGCATTTCCGGCGCCTTCTGGGGGCTTGTCGCGGGTGGCGTGATGATGGGATTGCAGCGGGTGGTAAAAAACACCTAATATTCTTCAGGTTGTATTTTTCACCTTCCAGATCATTTCTGTGTGGCGAGCACGGGAAATGGAAAGGCAGCATTATGAAGACCATCACAGCCGCGGAACTTGATGAGAAGTTCGACAACGGCGAGGACATCAGCGAATATGTGGATTAGTCGAAGGCTACTCGTCCGGGGTTAGAACCCCAGCGTGTCGATATCGATCTGCCGGCCTGGATGCTGCGCGATCTGGATAAGGAGGCGGAACGGCTCGGCGTGACGCGCGAGTCTCTCGTGACACAGTGGATCACGGAACGACTTGAGATCTCTCGTCAATCAAAATAGCCTACTTGCCTCATCCGCCTTGCACGGTTATACACTTCGCTCATGACCATGACAGGCGCAATCATGTCCGACCGTTCGTCTACCCGCCGCTCCGCGGCCGGGACGATGGTATTTGCGCTTTCCTCGCTTCTTAGCCTCGACCTTACGCGCGGTTGCCGGGTCCGTTGAGGAGCGCCCGGCGGCCGAAAGCCCGCCCGGCATAAGAGCTCCTCTCACGAACATTCAAGACCAAGCCACAAAAGACCGCTAAAGGTCCGCATCGACGACGGCCAATTTCCCCCTGACGGATGCCGAGCGACGCGTGAAGCGAGAAGAGACGACGACAATGGACGCCAAGACTCATTCCCCGAAATCCGGCCATAAATCCGGCATGCCCGACGCGGCGGTGAAATACCGCTCCTATCCCCCCATCAACATTCCCGACCGCACCTGGCCTTCGAAGGTCATCGACAAGGCGCCGATCTGGTGTTCGGTCGATCTGCGCGACGGCAATCAGTCGCTGGTCAATCCGATGGGCCACGACCGCAAGGCCCGCATGTTCAAGCTGCTGCTCGATATGGGCTTCAAGGAAATCGAGATCGGCTTCCCGTCGGCCTCGCAGACCGATTTCGATTTCGCCCGCTGGTGCGTGGAAGAGGGCGGGGTGCCGGAAGACGTGTCGCTGCAGGTTCTGGTGCAGTGCCGGCCGGAACTGATCACCCGCACCTTCGAATCGCTGGAAGGCGCCCACAAGCCGATTATCCATTTCTACAATTCGACCTCCGAATTGCAGCGTCGCGTGGTGTTCGCCAAGGACGTCAACGGCATCAAGCAGATCGCCGTCGATGCCGCGAAGATGATCACCGACATGGCGGCGAAGGCCGGCGGCGGCTATCGCTTCCAGTATTCACCGGAAAGCTTTACCGGCACCGAGTTGGAAGTGGCGCTGGAAATCTGCAACGCGGTCACCGAGGTGATCCGGCCGACCGCGGAAGACAAGCTGATCCTCAACCTGCCCTCGACGGTGGAGATGGCGACCCCGAACATCTATGCCGACCAGATCGAATGGATGTGCCGCAATCTCGACAACCGCGAAAACATCATCATCTCGCTGCATCCGCATAACGATCGCGGCACCGGCATCGCCGCCACTGAACTCGGCCTGATGGCCGGCGCCGACCGTGTCGAAGGCACGCTGTTCGGCAATGGCGAACGCACCGGCAATGTCGACGTGGTGACGCTGGCGCTCAACATGTACACGCAGGGTGTCGATCCTGAACTGGATTGCTCCGATATCGAGCGGATCAAGGCCGTCTACGAATATTCCAACCAGATGGTCATTCCCGAGCGTCACCCTTATGTCGGCGAACTGGTCTATACGGCGTTTTCCGGCTCGCACCAGGATGCGATCAACAAGGGCATGAAGGCGATAAAGGTCGCCAACCATCCGGTATGGGAAGTGCCTTACCTGCCGATCGATCCGCGCGACGTCGGGCGCTCCTACGAGGCGATCATCCGCATCAATTCGCAGTCGGGCAAGGGCGGCATCGCCTATATCCTGGCGGAGGATTACGGCCTCAACTTGCCGCGCAACCTGCAGGTCGAGTTCCGCGAGGAAATCCAGCGGATCACCGACGAAGAGGGCGTGGAGCTTCCCGCCAAGCGTATTTATGAGAGCTTCATCGAGCGCTACGTGGAACAACCCGGCGCACGGCTGAAATTCGTCGACCACCATACCTATCCGGCGGGCACTGACCACAAGGGCATCCGCGTCGTCGCCGCCGAGATCATCGATGGCGGCGAGGTGAAGCGGATCGAAGGCAAGGGCACGGGGCCGATCGATGGCTTCATCAACGCGCTCTCGACTTATCTCGGCATAGAACTCTCGGTCGCCGACTATTCCGAACATTCGCTGCAGCACGGCTCGAACGCGTCCGCCATTGCCTATGTGGAGATGGAGCACCCGAACGGAAAACTCTTCGGCGCCGGTATCAACAAGAACATCGTCGCAGCCTCGCTCGAGGCGATCGTCTCGGCGGCGAACCGGGTGCTGGCGACGAAGGGGTAAGCCCTCGTTACCACATAGCTATAGGAGAGAAGCCGCCTGATTCTTCGGGCGGCTTTTTTGATTCGCAGGGCGGGATTACTTGCTCGACGTCGCGCTGGCGAACGCAAGGGCGGCGGCAAAGACGGCAAATGCGCCCACGATGAAGCTGACGACAACTATAGTTTCGATTGGCATGGTTGACCTCCACTGGTTTCAACGGAGGTTATGCCGAAGCCATGGATCCGGGATTGAGCTAGATCAACCGCGCCGCGGCCTAGATCAGCCCCGCAGCCTTGGCCGCGATATCGTCGAGATCGGCCGCCGAGGAGGGGCCGACGACCATGTAGGTGGCGAGCGGCGTGGCCCAGGAGACGAGGCTGGTGTCGTTGCGGATTTCCTCGATTGAGCGGTTGCCCTCCGGCCGGATCTTGGTGAAGGAAATGGCGATCACGTCGCCGTCCCCATCGCCGTCGGTGCGCCGGTAGAGAAGCTGGCCGACCGGCGTACCGCCGGCGGCAAACAGGCGGGCGCCCTCAAAGGTCAGGCCGCTGTCGCTGAGATCGGGGATGCGGAAACCGACGCCGGTATTGGTGGTCAGCCATTCGAGGATATCGGCCGGCCGCTCGGCCGGGATTTCGGCGAGATGATTGGTCTGGCGCGCATAGAGGCGGTAATGGGCGATGATATCGTCCAGCCAGTCGCGGCTGCTGACGCCGGGCATGGAAAACGCCGAAAATTGCGCCGCGGCCCCATTGCCACCGATCATATAACCGATGCCGCCTCCGAGCACGAAAACCAGGGCGCAAGCGGCAATCGCCTGCAGGCCGGACGGTTTGAAGGAAAGCGTCGGACGCGGCGCCTGCGGCAGGCGTATGGCCCGGCGCGGCAGCGGCGCATTCTTGATCGTGCGCACCAGATCGAGCGGAACCGGTTCCTTCAGCATGTCGTCGAAGGCGCGCCGGCCGAGGTCGGCGCCGCGCTTCAGCGCATCGTGCAGGGACCGGGCCTGCGGGTCGTTGACCAGCAGTTCCTCGATATCATGCCTTTCCTCGTCGCTGGTCTGGACGTCGGCAAAGGCGGAAAGCCGCAATTCGAGTGGTGACGGCTGGGGGATGGTCATCCTCACGCTCTCCGCTCGTTCGTTTCCGCGGCGATGGCCGCCAGGCTGAGACGTGCGGCGCAAAGGCGGGTGGCGAAGAGATCGGGCTGGATGCCGAGGATGGCGGCGGCTTCGGCATAAGCAAAGCCTTCCACATCGGCGAGCAGAAAGACGCTCGCCAGCCCGTCCGGCAGACAGGCGAGCGCGTTCGACTGGCGGGCGTTTTCAGCCGAGGAAGCGTCGTCGGCGGCATTGCCCTCAGCGCGCCGACGCTTCTTTGCCTCATCGGTGAAGGTGCTGCGGATCATGCTGAAAAGCCAGCTTTCCAGCCGGCCTTCGCCCTTCCAGTGATGGCTCTTCTGGATTGCCCGCCCGGCTGCTTCACGCACCAGGTCATCGGCCTCGGCAGCACTTCCCGTCAGCGTCAGCGCAAAACGGCGCAGGCGCGGCAGGAGCGCTACGAGATCGCGCCGGATGTCGGTCAATGGGCTCGGTTGGGTCATGGATCGGGGCGAATTACCTATGATCTACTGCAATAACCAGAACGAGCTACTAGCTATGACGAGATTGTGGCGATTCCGCAACAATCACGGCATTGTTTCTACAACATTCTCGCCACTTGCGGAATCGACATGGTCGCGGGCTCGTGGCCGTAGAGAAGCCGGCTGTTGTCGAGCGCGACGCCGTCGCCCCGTTCGGTGAGGCCGTAGCGCTCGCAGAGCAGGTTCCAGGCGCCGGCTTCCCCGGACAGCGTGAAGAGATTGTAGGCAGCGCGCGGCTTGTGCCCGCCGGGGCCCTGGGAGGCAGAGGCAATGCCGACCACCGGCACGTTTCCGCTCTGGCTTCGCAGCCAATAGAGCGTGTTGAGGTGGGTATGGCCGTGCAGCACCAGTTCCGCGCCGCCCGTGGAGATCGCGGCCGCAAAACGCCGGATGCCGAGCATGCGCTTGTGCGACGAGGCCGCGCCCCGGATCGGCGGATGGTGGATCAGCACGACCCGGAAGAGGCCTTCCTCGCCTGCCTGCTTCAACAGGTTGACCGTTTCGCGCGCCTGCCGCGAGCCGTAATAACCCGACGCCGAAAAGGGTAGGGTGGCATTGGAGGTCGAGCATCCGATGATGGCGAGCGGACCGCGCCGGCGCAGGGTCGGGAAGATATGGTCGTCTTCGGGCCATTCGGCCGGATCGTCGTCGCTCTTGATGAACGGGTACCATTCGTTGACCGACTTGTCGTGCGCGCCGGGCACATAGGCGTCGTGGTTGCCGGGCACCACCGTCGTGTCATTGGGGTCGCCGATGGTACACAGCCACTCGCCGGCAAGCCGCGTCTCGATTTTGGTTGCCAGGTTGACGAGGTCGCCGGTGATGACGAGCTGATCCGGTTCGCGCGTCTTCAAATCGCTCAAAAGCAGGTCGAGCGTATTGACGAAAAGGTGCTTGCGCCGATTGCGGTGCCAGTTCACAAACCCGGTGATCCGCTTCGAGAAAAGCTCGCGAAGCGTGAGTTTTGGAAGCGGCCCCAGATGGATGTCGGAAATATGCGCGAATTTGAACATGGCGCACACATAACGCATGAGGGCGGAAATCGTTATCGATTTTCTGGACGCTCCCGGAGTTATGAATGAGCGGCGAAGGCGTGCCGGAAATCCGCGGTTTGCGCACCCGGATCGTCGTCTGGCTGCTGCATCGTGTCTTCATGATGACGCGCGGCATGACGCTCGGGGTGCGCGCCGCCTGCTTCGATGCCGAGGGCCGCATCTTTCTCGTTCGCCATACCTACGTCCCCGGCTGGTACATGCCGGGCGGCGGCGTCGAGCGCGGGGAGACGGCGATCGAGGCGCTGCGCAAGGAATTGCGCGAGGAAGGCAATCTGGAGATCCGTGGCGAGATCGTGCTTTTCCATGCCTACTACAACCGCAATGCCAGCAGGCGTGACCATGTGCTGTTCTATCGGGTGACGGTGGAGCAGACCACGCCGCGTGCGCCGGATCGCGAGATTGCAGAGAGCGGGTTCTTTGCGCTCGATGCGCTTCCGGAGGATACGACCGCGGCGACGCTGCGACGGTTGCGGGAGCTGAGGGGCGAGGCGGAGAGGGCGGATTATTGGTGAGAGGGTAAGCGAGGGATCCAAGGTGCCCCTCATCCGCCCTGCCGGGCACCTTCTCCCCGTTCTGACGGGGAGAAGGACAGATGCCGCACCGTCTCCCCCAACCTCAGGTTTTGGTTTGGAAGAGGCTGGGAGCTTGCCGCTTGCGTCCTTCGCCCCGCTTGCGGGGAGAAGGTGCCGGCAGGCGGATGAGGGGCGGATGCGTCTCTATCAAGCCGCCTGCTTCATCTTCTCCCGACCATGCGGCGCGTCGAGGTCCATCACCGGGCCGACGGGGACGATACCGGTCGGGTTGATGGTCCTGTGGCTCTCATAATAGTGGTGCTTGATGTGGAACAGGTTGCAGGTCTCGGCGACGCCCGGTTGCTGATAGAGATCAGCGAGATAGCCGGACAGGTTCGGGTAGTCCGCGATGCGGCGGATGTTGCACTTGAAGTGGCCGACATAGACCGGATCGAAGCGTAAGAGCGTGGTGAACAGTCGCCAGTCGGCTTCGGTCGTCGTTTCGCCGAACAGGTAGCGGCTGTCCGAAAGGCGCTTTTCCAGCGTGTCGAGCGTTTCGAACAGCCGGGTGACGGCGCCCTCATAGGCGTCCTGGGCGGTGGCGAAACCGGCCTTGTAGACGCCGTTGTTGACTGTGTCGTAGACGACCGCATTGAGTTCATCGATCTCGCTGCGAAGGGTTTGCGGATAAAAATCCGCCGTCGAGCCGGTCAGGCCGTTGAAGGCGCTGTTGAACATGCGGATGATTTCCGAACTTTCGTTCGAAACGATCGTGTTCTCAAGCTTGTCCCAGAGGACCGGTACGGTGACGCGACCGGAATAGTTGGGATCGGCTTTCAGGTAGACCTGGTAGAGGTAGTCCGAGCCGAACAGGTGGTCGCCGGTGGCGCCATCGCGTTTCTTGAATTCCCAGCCGTTCTCCAGCATCAGATAGTCGACGACGGAGACCGAGACGAGGTCCTCGAGCTTCTTCAGCTTGCGGAAGATCAGCGTGCGGTGCGCCCAGGGGCAGGCATAGGAAACGTAGAGGTGATAACGCCCGGCCTCGGCCTTGAAGCCGCCTTTGCCGGAGGGACCGGCCGAGCCATCGGCGGTCACCCAGTTGCGGAACTGCGATTCGGCCCGCTTGAAATGGCCCTTGCTTTCCTTGGTGTCGTACCAGACGTCCTGCCATTTTCCGTCGACGAGCCTGCCCATGGCGATCTCCTTGGAGTTTCCTTGAGGCCATAGATACGGCACCGGCCCGCGAATGCGAGACAGGATTTTATGAACGCTGTGTTTTTGCGTTGGACGTGCCGAAAATTTCCTGCTAGGTCGCTTTTCACATTTTTTCGGGATATCAACATTCAATGACCGAAGTACGGGCACTGCGACGACGCTGATCATCGACCACGACGCCGACAAAGGCGTCATCGATATCCCTTGTCCTGTCCGCTCTTTATCCTACGGCTTCGGTACCCTTATGTCCCAGCACAACCTTCTCTATAAGCACGACCTCGTTTACCTCACGGAAGACTCGTCTCATGACGAGGTCATCGAACTCATCAACGCGGAAGCCTTCGGCCCCGGCCGGCATACCCGCGCCGCTGCCCGCATCCGCGAGCAGGGGCCGCATGACCGCTCGCTCTCCTTCGTCTGCGCCGACGATGGCGAAACGATCGCCTCGGTCAGGATGACGCCGGTTATGGCGGGCACGGTGAAAGGCCATCTGCTCGGTCCGCTTGCGGTGCGGCCGTCGCACAAGAACCAGGGGATCGGCCGCGAGCTGGTGCGGATCGCCATCGAGGCGGCGAAACGCAAGGGTTCCGAAGCAGTCATCCTCGTCGGCGATCCGCCTTATTACGGCCCGCTCGGCTTCGAGAAGGTCGCCTATAACGCGCTGGAATTCCCAGGGCCTGTCGATCCGGGCCGGGTTCTGGTCGTGCCGATCGGCGATGATGTCCATCCGCGGCTGAAAGGCGTCATCGGCTGGCGCGAATAGGCCAATTCCTTTAAGCCTTTCGGGCAGATCGGTCGGCCATGCCGGCCGCACGATTCGAAAAGCGCGAGGGACAGGCGGATGGCAGCGATCACCATGGACGAGGCGCTCGACCGCGCCGGGGCGGGGACCTACCAGCGACGGCTGATGGGCATTTTTGGCCTCGTCTGGACGGCCGATGCGATGCAGGTGCTGGCGGTCGGCTTCACGGCCGCCTCGATCGCGGCGAGCTTCGGCCTGACTGTGCCGCAGGCGCTGCAGACCGGCACCGCCTTCTTCCTCGGCATGCTGCTCGGCGCGCTTGGTTTCGGCAGGCTCGCCGACCGGATCGGCCGCCGCCGGGTGCTGATCGTCACGGTTGCCTGCGACGCGGTGTTCGGCACGCTTTCCATCTTTGCGCCGGATTTCACGATCCTGCTTCTCCTGCGCTTCTTGACCGGCGCAGCCGTCGGCGGCACGCTGCCGGTCGATTATGCGATGATGGCGGAATTCCTGCCCGCCAGGAACCGCGGCCGCTGGCTGGTCCTGCTCGAAGGTTTCTGGGCGGTCGGAACGCTGATCGTCGCGCTCGCCGCCTGGGCCGCAAGCCTTGCCGGCGTCGCGGATGCCTGGCGTTATATTTTTGCGGTCACCGCCATTCCGGCGATCGCCGGGCTCGGCCTGCGTTTCCTGGTACCGGAATCGCCGCTCTACCTGCTGCGCTCCGGCCGCAACGAGGAGGCCAAGGCGATTGTCGAGCGGATGCTCGCTGTCAATGGCCATCCACCGCTCGGTGCCGGAACCAGTCTGATCTCGCCCCCGCCCGTGAAGGGGACCGGCATATTTTCCGGCGAACTGCGCCAGCGCAGCATCATGATCCTGGCGATCTGGTTCCTGGTTTCGGTGTCCTATTACGGCGTCTTCACCTGGATGCCGGCACGGCTTGCCGGCGACGGTTTCGGTTTCGTGCGCGGTTACGGTTTTCTGGTGCTGGTCGCGCTTGCCCAGATCCCGGGTTATGCGCTTGCAGCCTATGGCGTCGAAAAATGGGGTCGCAAGCCGACGCTGATCGGCTTCTGCCTGCTGTCGGCGCTCGGTTGCCTGATGTTCGTCGTAGCCCCCAGCGCCCTCCTGATCGGGGCGGCGCTGCTGATCATGAGCTTTGCGCTGCTCGGCACCTGGGGTGCGCTTTACGCCTACACGCCGGAACTCTATCCGACCGCGTCGCGGGCGACCGGCATGGGAGCCGCCGGCGCCATGGCCCGTCTCGGCGGCCTGCTGGCGCCCTCCCTGGTCGGTTATGTCGTGGTCCAGGGTCTCGGCCTGACGATCGGCATTTTCGCCGGCCTGCTGGTGATCGCGGCGATTGCCGCCACGATGATCAATGCCGAGACGCGCCAGGTCTCCCTGGCCTAAGGCCGGTCAGAACCGCTTTTCCAACCACGTCACCGAATGGCCTCCTTCGAGGCCCTTCAGCGTGCCGATCTCGGTGTAACCCTGCTTGAGATAGAGCTTGAGTGCCTCGGGATTCATCGTGTCGATATAGGCGCCGATCGCGCCGCGGGCGCGGGCTTCGGCCTCCGCCATGTCGAGCATGCGGGCGGCAAGGCCGCGGCCGCGCAGCTCGTCCGGGATGTAGAGCATCGAGATATAGAGCCAGCCGCGGCCAGTATAGCCGGTCAGCCCGCCGATGAGGTTGCCGTCGTCGTCAAGCAGCGGCACCGCCAGCTCCCGGCGGTTACTGGGGCCGAATGTCACTGCATTGTGGGTCATCAGCCGTTCGAGGATGAAATCCTCCTCGTCGGCGGTCATGCCTTCGATGATTTTCAGGTCGATATCCATGCGGCGCTTCTTCGTCCCATTTTCGGAGCGAATGGATAGACTACAGAGCTTTCCTGAGGAAGGTGCGGGTGCGGCCCTTCGGAAATTCCGGCAGCTCGCCGAAGACTTCGTAGCCCTGGCGCATATAGGCCTTGCGGGCGAGCGGGCTGAACGTGTCGATCCAGGCGCCATGGCAGCCGCGGGCGCGGGCTTCCTCCTCGGCTTGGCCCAGCAGCTTGCCCGCCATGCCTTCACCCCGCAATGTTTCGGGGATGAACAGCCATTGGGTGAAGAGCCAACCCCAGGCGGTGTAACCGGAAAGCCCGCCGATCACCTTGTCCTCGACATCGCGGATCAGTACGGCGAGGGCTTTACGCTCCGACGGGCCGACATCCGCGTCGTTGAAGGCGGTCAGCCCTTCGCCGATCACGGCCAGTTCCTCGGCCGTGGGCGAGGCGGTGACATCGATCTGCGTCATGCCTTTAGCGACCCTCACGCCACCACATGGCCGCGACTGCGAAGAGCAGGGCGGAGAGGCCGGCGAACCCGGCAAACAGCGGCAGCGTGTTGATGCCGCGCAGCACCGTTTCGTCGGTCAGGCGGATGACCATGCGATCGGGATCGTTGACGCGCACTTCGCCGCGTACCGGCAGGATATCCGGCAGCGAGATGCCGTCTCCGGACGCGACGCGGGTGACGAGGCCGCGGGTCTTGTCGGCATAGGGTTTCAGCGTCGCCTCGGTCGAGATCATCGCCTTGAATTCCGGCGCATCGACGGTGCCGACATGCACAAGCGTCGAGAATTGGCCATTGGTGACCTCGAACAGGCCGGTCTCTTCCATGCGGCGTTCCAGCCGGTACTGGCCGGGGCCGGCCGCGGTCATCGGCACCGTCTCTGTGCGGCCGGACGGGTATTTGATGGTCGCAGGCCCCGGATCGTCGCCGATCGTCTGGCGGGTCGCTTCGAGCGTACGGCCGACGGCGCGGGCGGTCAGTGCCTCTTCCTCGAGTTCCGGTTCCTTCATCAGCCAGTGGGCGATGCGGCGATAGAGCGACACATGCGGGCCGCCGCCTTCGAAACCGCGGGCCCAGAGCCAGCCCTGGTCGGAGAGCAACATGGCGACGCGGCCTTCGCCCTGGCGGTTGAGGACGAGAAGCGGACGGTCGCCGTCGCCTTCCATGACGGTCTGGCCCTGCGGCGTGTCGACGTCGATGGTGCGGAACCAGCGGCCCCAGGCAGGCGGGTTGGCGTTGGAGCCGTCGAGCCCGCGGGTCACGGGGTGTTTTTCGCCCTCCGGCGACAGATGCGGATAGAAGGCGGCGCTGTGGACCTCGCCGGTCGGGGCGGCCGGCAGGACCTGTTCGAGCGGCGTCGAGGCGATCGAATCCTCGCCGGCATGTTCGGGGCCGGCGGCGATCAGCAGCGCGCCGCCATTGTTCACGTATTGGGCGATGTAATCGTAATAGAGGATCGGCAGTACGCCGCGGTGCTTGTAGCGGTCGAAGATGATCAGGTCGAAATCCTTGATCTTCTCGACGAACAGTTCGCGGGTCGGGAAGGCGATCAGCGACAGTTCGTTGATCGGCGTGCCATCCTGCTTTTCCGGCGGGCGCAGGATGGTGAAGTGGACGAGGTCGACGGAGGCGTCGGACTTCAACAGGTTGCGCCAGGCGCGCTCGCCGGCATGCGGTTCGCCGGAGACGAGCAGCACGCGGAGATTCTGGCGGATGCCGTCGATGACGTGGACGGCGCGGTTGTTGGCGGTGGTCACTTCGCCGGGAAGCTCGGCGACCGAAAATTCCATGACGTTGTTGCCGCCGCGCGGAACGGTGAAGGAGAAGGGCGTCTCCTGGCCGGGCGTGGCGCGCAACGTCGCGGTCTGCTGGCCGTTCATGCGCACGGTAACCTGCGCCGGCCCGCCGCCGGTGCGGCCGTCGTCGAAGACCCGCAGCGTCAGTTCCTGTTCCTCGCCGACGATGCCGAAGCGCGGGGCACGGACCACTTCGACGCGGCGGTCGAATTCGTCGGGCTTGCCGGTGATCAGGCCATGGACGGGCGCGTTGAAGCCGAGGTCCTGGTTGATGCCCGGCAGGTCATGGATCTGGCCGTCGGTGAGGAATACCGCACCGCCGATACGGGCCGGGGGGACATCAGAGATCGCGGAGCGCAGGGCGGTGAAAAGCTTGGTGGACGGGGTATCGGAATCACCGTCATCGTCGACTTCGACAACGCGGGTTTCGATGCGCGGGTAGCGGGAGAACCGGTCCTGGAGGCTCGCGAGCGCCTCGTCGGTCTGTTGCTTGCGCTGGGCAGTATCCTGGCTCTGCGAACGGTCGACGATGATCGGCACCACCGTCGAAAGCTGGTCGCGGTCCTCCTGCAGCAGCGTCGGGTTGGCGAGCGCCAGAAGCAGGGCGGCGAGCGCCAGAGTGCGCAAGGTCGCGCCGCGAATGCCGCGCCAGAAGGCAAGGCCGGCGAGGATCAGCGCGAAGACGCCGAGGGCGGCCAGGATCGGCCAGGAGAAGAAGGGGGCGAATTCGATGGTCATGTTCGGCTGTCCTTACTGGCCAAGCCGTTCGAGAAGCGCCGGGACATGCACCTGGTCGGCTTTGTAATTGCCGGTCAGCATGTACATCATGATGTTGACGCCGGAGCGATAGGCATATTCACGCTGCATCTCGTCCGGGGGGACGGTCGGCAGAACGGGCCCACCCTGACTGTCGACGGCCCAGGCGCCGGCGAAGTCGTTGCCGGTGATCAGCAGCGGAGTGACGCCGTCGCCGCTGGAGGAGAGCTGGGCGCCGGTATTCTTGGCTTCCTGCCGCGCCTCGACCCAGAGCGGGCTGCCGGTATAGCGGCCGGGGAAATTGGTGAGCAGGTAGAAGGAGCGGGTCAGCACGTGGTCGGCTGGCGTCGGCTCCAGCGGCGGGATGTCGATATTGGCGAGGATCGCCTGCAGCCGTTCGCCATTCGGCGTCGCGCCGCCGCCGTCGAGCGAGGAATACTGATCGCGGGTGTCGAAGAGTACCGTGCCGCCGTTGCGCATGTAGGCGTCGATGCGGGAGATCGCCGCCTGTGACGGCATCGGCGCGGTGGCGGAAATCGGCCAGTAGATGATCGGGTAGAAGGAGAGTTCATCCTTGGTGATGTCGAGCCCGACCGGCGCGCCGGGTTCCAGCGTCGTGCGGTAGGTGAGGAACTGGCTCAAGCCTTCCAGGCCCTGTTCGGAAATGCTGTCGACGTCCCGCTCGCCTGTCACGACATAAGCGAGGTGGGTCGTGTCGAGGCGTTCGAGGATCTGCTCGTCGCCGGGCTTGGTGCCGGCGCCGGGTGCCATTTCCTGTGCTTGCGATTGGCTGGGCATCAGGGCGAAGAGCCCGAAGGCGAGGGCGGTGATCATCGCTGCGGCACTGCCGGCTGTCCGGCGGCGGGTCGGCACGCGGGAGAAGGCGCCATTCATGAAGAGCACCACGAGGCTGTCGAGGATCAGGAGCGCGAAGGCGGCTGCGAAAAGGGCGGGGCGGAGCGAGACGGCTTCGCCGCCGGCGAGGCCTTCTCGCACCAGCGGGCGACCGGCTGTGGTCGGATCGAAGCGGGCAATCACCGTCTTCGGCGCCAGCAGGTTGACGGCGGTGAAACCGTCCTCGGTGCCGTAGAGGCCTGGCGGATGGTCGAAGCTCGCGACCGGCACCTGATTGGCGGCGATCGCGATCGGCCGCGCCGTGCCGGTTTCGGTGGTCAGGATGCCGTCGGCGGTCAGAAGGCGGTAGGGAGCGAGTGTTGCGGCGGCATCCGAAGCAGAGCCGGATGAAGCGGCGCCGCCGGCGCGGGCGAGCTGAACGAGACGGCGGAGCATTTCGACGAAGTTGCCCGATAGCGGCAGGTTCGACCAGGTCGCCTCGGCGCTGGTGTGGAAGAGTACGATGCGGCCGGCTTCGACCTCCTTTTCGGTGACGAGAGGCGTGCCGTCGGCAAGGCTTGCCCAGGTGCGTTCCGCAAGGTCGGGCGTCGGTTCGGCGAGGACCTGGCGGGTGACGGTGATATCGGTGGCACGCGGCATGCCGGCGAACGCTCCGAAGCTCGGGAAATCGGCGAGCGATTGCGGCTCCGACCAGGACATGGCGCCGCCAAGCGCGCGCTCGCCCTGGCGCAGGATGACCGGCACCAGCGGATCGTCGGCGGGCGCTGCGGCAAGCCGTGGGCCGGCGAAGCGGATCAGCGTGCCGCCTTGAGCGATCCATCGCTGCAGCGGCGCGTAGGTTTCGGCCGGCAGGCGGCCGACATCGGCGAGGATGATCGCCGACGGATTGCCCTGCAGGATCTGCGGGATGGCGACCGAAAGATCGGCGGTGTTCGGCTGGATGACATCCGCATAGGGCAGCAGCGCGCGGCTGATGTAATAGAGCGGCTGGAGGAGCGGCTGGAAGTCGCTGCCGCTTTCACCGGCGAGAAGCGCGATGCGGCGGCGCTTGAAGCCGTCGTCGAGGAGATGCGCGGCGCCGGCGGTCGCGAGGCCATCGATGCTCAGCCGCGCGAAATCGTTGCGCAGCTCGAACGGCGAGGCGATCTCGGCTGTGGCGGTTCCCGAGCCTGCGGCAAACTGCAGCGTGCCGGAAGCGAGCGCACGGCCTTGCGCGTCGAGAGCATTGACGTTCAGCTGCTGCGCCGATGCCGTCGAGAGGCGGGTCGCCGTCACGTTCATGGCGGCGGCGTTGTTCACCGCGTCGGTCAGCGCCACGGCGCTGTGGCCGTCGCCTTCGATCAGCCGCATCTCGGCGGGCGAGAGGGCCGATAGCGCCGACATGGCGTCGTTGTCGCTGCCGGCGGCCATGCCGTCGGAGAGGAGGGCGAGCGTGCCGGGACGGGTGCCGCTCATCGCTTCCCTGATCGCCTGGGCGGCGCGGGCGCGATCGGGAACCAGCGGTTTGGGGCTGGCGGCCGTCAGCTTGTCGCGGGCAGCCGCTGCGCTGCCCGGCACGGCCTCATGGCTGGCATCGGCGGTAAAGGTGATCGACACCGGCACGTCGGCGCTTTCGGCGTCGTCGATCAGCAGGTTGGCGGTCTGGACGCGGCGCTCCCAGTCGGCGGCGGTCGCCCAGCCATTGTCGACGACAAGCACCAGCGGGCCGCCGGAATTCAGGGAGTTGGCACGCGGATTCATCACCGGGTCGGCGATCGCAAGAATCACGGCTGCGGCCAGAGCCATGCGCAGCAGCGTCAGCCACCAGGGGCTTTTTGATGGCGTCTCCTCCCGCTTGAGAACCGTTGCGAGAATTCTCAGCGGCGGAAAAACTTCCGCCTTGGGCCGCGGCGGGGTGAGCCGCAGCAGCCACCAGATGACCGGCAGGGCGATCAGGCCGAAGAGGATGGCGGGATTGGCGAAAATCAGCGCGCTCATGACCTGTCTCCGACCGGTTTCGCTGCCGGCAAGCCGGACAGATAGCCATGCACGGCAACCAGCGCCTCGGAGGCGAGATGATCGGTCCGATGGAAAACGAAGCTCCAGCCGATACGGCGCAGCGATTCACCGAGCGCATCGCGACGGGCGAAATAGGCGTGCTGGTAATCCTCGCGGATCATCTCGGCGCGGCCGGAGACGAGCTTTTCGCCGGTCTCGGGATCGGTGAACTCGGTGCGACCGGTATAAGGGAAGGTCTCTTCGGCCGGATCGGCGATCTCGACCACATGGCCGCGCAGGCCGCGGCGGCCGAGCGGGCCGATGCGCTCCATCACCCGGTCGGCGTCGTCGAGGAAGTCGCCGATCAGCACGATGTCGCTATGGCCGCGGATCATCGCGGTATCCGGGAGGCCTGTTGTCGGCGGCGCGTGCATGATCGAGGCAGCAAGCCGCTCCGCGGCGTTGCGGGCGGAAACCGGCTCCATGATGCCGGGGCAGCCGATCCGCTCGCCGGATCGAGCGAGGATCTCGGCCAAAGCCAGCATCAGCACCAGCGCACGGCTTTCCTTGGAGGCGATCGCGAGCGTCGACTTGTACATCATCGACGGCGACATGTCGGCCCACAGCCAGACGGTGTGGGCCGCTTCCCATTCGCGGTCGCGGACATAGGTATGATCGTCGCGAGCGGAACGGCGCCAGTCGATGCGCGACAGGCTTTCGCCTTCCGCATAGGGCCGGAACTGCCAGAAATTTTCGCCGATGCCGCGCTTGCGGCGGCCATGCCAGCCGGCAATCACCGTGTTGGCGATGCGCTTTGCTTCCACCATGCAGTCCGGCACCAGTGTCGCGCGGGCCTGGGCTCGGGAGAGGACTTCGCTACTGGGCGTCTGCTCTACGATCTGGCCAATGGTGGATGCCACGCAGGTTCCTTTCTAAGCCGTCGCAGCTTTAGCCGCGGGCCTGCTTCACCAGACCGGCGATGACGTCACGCACCGACATGCCTTCGGCACGGGCTGCAAAGGTAAGCGCCATGCGGTGTTCGAGCACCGGTTCGGCGAGCGCATAGATGTCGTCCAGCGACGGCGCGAGACGGCCTTCGTAAAGGGCGCGGGCACGGGCCGTCAGCATCAGCGACTGGCCGGCACGCGGGCCGGGACCCCAGGCAACGTGCTTGTCGGTATGGGCATTGCCGTGGCCGGGGCGGGCGGAGCGCACCAGCGAGAGGATCGCGTCGACCACCTTGTCGCTCACCGGCATCTGGCGGATCAGGGTCTGGATTTCCTGGAGCCGTGCAGCGTCGATGACGCCGCGCACCTTGGATTCCGACATGCCGGTGGTTTCGAGCAGGATCTGACGTTCGGCGGCCAATTCCGGATAAAGCACGTCGACCTGCAGCAGGAAGCGGTCGAGCTGCGCTTCGGGCAGCGGATAGGTGCCCTCCTGCTCCAGCGGGTTCTGGGTCGCGAGCACGTGGAAGGGGGCGGGCAGATCGTAACGCTGGCCGGCGACCGTGATGTGGTATTCCTGCATGGACTGCAGCAGCGCCGACTGGGTGCGCGGCGAGGCGCGGTTGATTTCGTCGGCCATCAAAAGCTGGGCAAAGACCGGGCCCTTGATGAAGCGGAAGGAACGGCGACCCGCATCGTCGGTATCCATGACTTCGGAGCCGAGAATATCGGACGGCATCAGATCGGGGGTGAACTGGATGCGGTTGGCGCCGAGGCCGAGCACGGTCCCCAGCGTGGTGACGAGCTTGGTCTTGGCAAGGCCGGGGACGCCGACCAGCAGCGCATGGCCGCCGGACAGGACCGCCAGCAGCGTGTTCTCGACCACCTTTTCCTGGCCGAAGATCACCTTGGCGATTTCGGTGCGAATGGCGGCGATGTCCGACAGGGCCATTTCGGCGGAGGCGATGATGGCTTTTTCATCGAGGACGCTATCGGTGGAATTCATCAGGCCCATGTCGCTCTCCATCATCCAGAACCGGCAGGCTTTCCAAGGCCGGGCTTATTCATATCCCGGCGGCGAATCGCTGCATCGCAGCATCCGCCCTATCCGATCAAACTTATTCCCCGAAACATGGCTGACAAGCACGTATTGAATGACTATCTCGTGAGGAACAATTGCTTTCGTCAATGCTTACGGACGAACCGGGACTGAAAGATGGCAGTGCAAACGATAAATTCGGCAGCCGATGCCGCAGGGCTTGCGGCCCTGATTTCGCGCGCTTCCGAGCAAACGGGCGACGGAAAGCGCGGTTTACCGCCTGTCGACAAGTGGAATCCGCCCTTTTGCGGCGATATCGACATGGAAATCCGTGCCGACGGCACTTGGTTCTATATGGGCACGCCGATCGGCCGCGCACCGCTTGTGCGGCTGTTCTCGACGGTTCTGCGAAAGGATGAGGACGGCCGGACCTATCTCGTAACACCTGTGGAAAAAGTCGGTATCCGCGTCGTGGACGCGCCCTTCCTCGCGGTCGAGATGCAGGTGACGCAGCGTGAAGGCCGCCGCGTCCTCACATTCAGGACAAATGTCGGTGATGTGGTGGAGGCGGGGCCGGAACATGCCCTGCGCTTCGAGATAGCGGGCGAGAACCGCGAGCTGAAGCCCTATCTTCTGGTCCGCGGCCGGCTGGAGGCGCTGGTCTCCCGCGCCGTGATGTACGATCTCGTGGAACTCGGTGAGGCGATCGTGATAGACGGGGTGCCGATGTTCTCCGTCCGCTCCGGAACGGAGGTCTTTCCCGTGATGCCCGAGGCCGAATTGGACGCCTTATCGCAATGAGTGACTATCCCCTTTTTTCGGCCGGCGATTTCCGCCGCCGGGCGCTGAACCAGAATGGCGGACCGATCGATCACGCCTGGCGCGATCATGGCGACCATCTGCTCAATCCGACGCTGGTCGATTTCGCCGCGGGGCTGAAGCTGAGGGATGCGGCGGTCCTGGTGCCGGTCGTCGACGACGGCGACGAAGCCAAGGTGATCCTGACGCAGCGGACATCGACGATGCGCCAGCATTCCGGCCAGATCGCCTTTCCGGGTGGCGGGATCGACCCGGAGGACCGGTCGCCGGAACAGGCGGCGCTGCGCGAGGCAGAGGAGGAGATCGGTCTCGACCGCTCCTTTGTCGAAACGCTGTCGCGGCTGCCGACCTATTATGCCGCCACGGGCTTTCGCATCACGCCGGTGCTTTCGGTGGTCAAGCGCGGTTTCGAGATCACGCCTAACCCGACCGAGGTGGACGAGGTTTTCGAAGTGCCGCTGTCCTTCCTGATGAACAAGGCCAACCACCAGCGCGGCAGCCGCGAATGGGACGGCATGGAGCGGCATTTCTACGTGATGTCCTACGAGGAACGAGAAATCTGGGGCATTACCGCGGGCATTCTGCGCACGCTCTATGAAAGGCTTTATGCATGACCAGTGTAGCCGACGAGGTCTGGTTCCGGGACCCGGCGCTGCAGCGCATCCTGACCCTGCTCAATGCCGATGGCGGCGAGGCGCGGGTGGCGGGCGGCGCGGTGCGCAATGCGCTGATGGGGCTTTCCGTCGCCGATGTCGATGTCGCGACCACGCTTCGTCCGGAAAAGGTGGTCGAGCGGGCGGTGACGGCCGGTATCAGGGCTGTGCCGACAGGAATTGAGCACGGCACGGTAACGCTTGTCATCGACGGCCACGGTTTCGAGGTGACGACGCTCAGGCGCGATATCGAGACGGACGGGCGGCGTGCCAAGGTTGCCTTCGGCACCGACTGGCAGGCGGACGCCGAACGGCGGGACCTGACGATCAACGCGCTTTATGCGGACGCTCAAGGCGAGGTGATCGACCTCGTGAACGGGCTGCCGGATATCCAGACGCGCACTGTCCGCTTCATCGGCGAGGCCGCCGAGCGGATTGCCGAGGACTACCTGCGCATCCTGCGCTTCTTCCGCTTCTTTGCCCACTACGGTTCCGGCCGGCCGGATGCGGATGGTTTGAGGGCCTGCGCACGCGCCAAGGACAAGCTTTCGACGCTGTCGGCCGAGCGGGTCTGGTCCGAGACAAAGAAACTCCTCTCCGCCACGGATCCTTCCCGCGCGCTGCTGTGGATGCGGCAGGCGGGCGTGCTCACCGAAGTCCTGCCCGAGACGGAAAAGTGGGGTATCGACGGCATTCACGGCCTCGTTGCGGCTGAAAAGGCGCTCGGTTGGCTTCCCGACCCGATGTTACGGCTGGCGGCGATCGTGCCGCCGGACGCGGCGCGATTGGATGCCTTGGCGAAGCGTTTGAGGATGTCGAATGCAGAAGCTACCCGGCTTGCAGCCTGGGCGAATGCGCCGGCGCCGCCGGACGAGGTGACTGATGTCGGCTTCGACCGGCTGCTTTACCGCCACGGCGCGGAGGGGTTGATCCTGCGGCTGAAGCTTGCTCTCGCCTCGGCGCGAACCGCGGCGGAAGGCGATCCGGCGGCGATGCGCAAATCCGCGCGGCTGTCGGTGTTGCTGAAGAGGGCGGAGAAGTACGAGAAGCCGGTCTTCCCGCTCGGCGGTGCCGACATCGTCGCAGCCGGCGTGCCGGCCGGAAAGCGGGTCGGGGAAATTCTGAAGGAACTGGAAGACTTCTGGGTGGAGCGCAATTTTGCTCTCGACCGGGCGGCGCTGGCTGCCCGGCTGGAAGATATGATCCGTAGTTCGCTATGATGTCAGGCGGTTTACCGCTCTGACATCCGGCGGCTTGCCGCTTACGGCTTACGAAAACAGACCCGAGCGCTTCGATGCAGAACGGCTGACCGCCTCGGTCCGTTCCAGGCGTCAGGCCGCTGCAGCTCCGTTTTCGTCGTGAATGCGCGCCTTGATGTTCTCGACCATGTTTTCGCGGATGATCTCTTCGCCGTGGGCCGTACGCAGATGTTCCACGGCGCGGCGAACCACTTCGGCATCCTCATCGGCACGGGTATGCCACTGGCAACCTGGCACGAGCGTTCCGCATTCGAACAGTCGCATGACATTTCTCCTGTTAGCGTTGGACTGGAGGCGGCGGACATCTCCTCATATCCGCCGGCCGCCAATCCCGATAACTCGGAAACTACAACGACCGTTCCCGGCGTTTATTCGGAAAGTGCCCAGGCGTGGAAGACGGAAGCCTGTTCCTTACCCCTTTCCCGTGCCGGTTCGTCATTGGCAGCCGACGTGGCGACCGACTTGCCGGCAAGCTGACGCGTGACCTGGTCCACATAGAAGGAATGGGGAAGCTCGCCGCCGGTTCTCGCGCGCAATTCCGTCGCAAGGCGGTCGATCATTTCAATGGTGTCAAGGGAACGGGCGTCCTTGTTCTCAGACGCATCCGGCATGGGCATGCTATTCGGTGCCATCATGGCGATCCTCCTCCGGTACAACCAAGGGGACGCTACCACCGCCGAATCGATTCTGATATCGCATTTGTTAAGGGCGAGATATTGGGGCCTGTTTTTTACCCGAAATCGTTAATTTCGTGATTTAGATCTAAGGCCACCTTACAACCGGAGGCAGTGACGACAGGATGGACTCGACATTGCCGCCCGTCTTCAACCCGAAAATCGTGCCCCGGTCGTAAAGCAGGTTGAACTCGACATAGCGGCCGCGGCGGATCAGCTGTTCGTCGCGATCATACTCCGTCCACGGCCTGTTGAAATTGGCCCGGACGATCTTCGGATAGACGAGGTTGAAGGCACGGCCGACATCCTGGACGAAGGCGAAGTCCGCATCCCAGCCGCCCTTTTCCTCGACAGGATGCAGCCAGTCAAAAAAGATGCCGCCGATACCGCGCGCTTCGTTACGGTGCTTCAGGAAAAAATAGTCGTCGCACCAGGCCTTGTAGCGATCGTAGTCGGCGACCGCCTCGTGGCGCTTGCAGGTGATTTCCATAACCCGATGGAAGAGCGTGCTGTCGGGGTCCGTCTGGGTGCGGCGCCGGTCGAGCACCGGAGTCAGGTCGGCGCCGCCGCCGAACCACTGGCTCGACGTCACCACCATGCGGGTGTTCATGTGGACGGTCGGCACGTTGGGATTGACCGGGTGGGCGATCAGGGAAATGCCCGACGCCCAGAAGCGCGGGTCTTCCTCGGCACCCGGCATCTGGCTGCGGAAATCCGCGGAAAACTCGCCATGGACGGTCGAGGTGTGGACGCCGACCTTCTCGAAGACGCGCCCCTCCATCATCGACATCCTGCCGCCGCCACCGGCTCCGCCGTCGCGCAGCCAGTCCTTGGGTTTGAAGCGGCCGGGCTCCTGGTCGGAGAGGGGGCCGGTCAGCTCGTCCTCGAGGCCTTCGAGCGAGGCGCAGATCGTGTCGCGCAGGCTCTCGAACCAGGCGCGCGCCGTCGCCTTCTTGTCTTCGATGTCCTCGGGCAGCCCCTTTGGCAGTACCGGCCGTTCCATGTCTTTATTCCTCTCGCCATCCCCTTGGCGCGATTCGCATTTTTCCGATCGGGGATTAGCAGTTCTGGCTTTCGCGAACCATTCCATCGGTTGTCGCAGGTGGAAAATGAGACTCGCAAAGCGTGTCGCTCGGCATTATCTTTACCTCATAAACAGGTGCTGATCAGAGGCTTTCATGGCAAAGTTCACACCCCCGCCGCTCGACGGGCTGAAACGCAGGATCGACCGCCACCGGGAGGAAAAGGCCGGCGAGCGACAGGGCATGTTCGTGCGGCAGACTTTCGAGCTCTCGCGGGAAGAAGCGCGCGAAAAGGCGCGCGAATGGTTTCAGGAATTTCCGAAGGCCGCCTACTGGACGGAAGTGGAAAGCTGGCGCCAGCTCGAAGGCGACCGCATCGAATTTACCATGCGCCGGCTGCCGACGGCGGATTGACCCGATCCATCACTGCGGGTCCTCATAGGTGTAGAGCGCGCACATCTCGTCGCTGCTCTTCGGCGGATTTCTCCCCGTAAACACGGCGATCGCCGACATTCCCTTGGCCGACGCCCAATTGGCGACATAGGTTACGTCGCCCGATCCGCAGAGCTGGTTGCCGTTCTCGAGTTCCGGATCGGCCGGTTCCGCGACGCGGTAGACCGATGCCGGCACCCGCCTGCCATTCACGCGGAAATTGTCGGCGACGAGGTCGGAGAATTCCAGCGATTCCTCGTTCTCGAAGGTGATGCTGAAATCGTCCAGCCAGACGTCGCCGGTGACGCTCATCGCCGTCTTGCTGACCGCGGTATAGTGTTCTGCCTCCTGGGCGCAGACGGACGAAGCCGTTAGGGCAAGGGCGGCAACAGTCATCGTGTAGAAAAGCAGATTGCGCATCTCGGTCCTTGATGGCCTGGGGCTGGGAAGTACGAAGCTCGATCGCGGAAACATAGGCGATCTCCGATGTTTGGCCCATGGCCTTCGATCGGTTTGACATGTGTTTTTCGAAAGATGCTGAACAGGCGGGAGCAGGGAGTGAGCCTATCCGCGCAATCAACTGACATTCACCTCTTCGTCCGCCTCCAGCAAGATCGGCCCCGCACCCTTTTCGCCGAGCATGTCGAGCGGGTTCCTGAGCGGGCAGTCCTGCATTGACAGGCAGCCACAGCCGATGCAGCCGGTCAGGTGGTCGCGCAGCGCCGTGAGGCTGGCGATGCGTGCGTCGAGCTGGCGTTTCCAGGTTTCCGAAAGGCGCTGCCAGTCCTTTGCCGTCAGCGGCCGGTCGTGCGGCAGGACGGAAAGCGCCTCGGCGATATCGGCGAGTGGTATGCCGGTCTTCTGGGCAACCTTGATGACCGCGACCCGACGCAGCACGACGCGGGGATAACGGCGCTGGTTGCCGCGGTTGCGGCGGCTCTGGATCAGCCCTTTGGTCTCGTAGAAATGCAGGGTCGAGACCGCCACGCCGCTGCGTGTCGCCACTTCGCCGACCGTCAGTTCCAGCTCCAGCCTGGCACCTGGATTTTTCTTCGTCAATGCTGTTGACCTCAATATTGCTTGAGGTTTTATAGTAGAGGCTTGCTGAAAGAAAACCGGAGCCTAGGTCAATGAAGAAAAAAACCCGTCTGCCGCAGCGCCTCGCCTGATATCATCGCCGCCGACATGGCGACGTTGATGGAGCGCTGGCCTTGGACCATCGGGATCAGGATGCGGGCGTCGGCGGCCTCATGCACCTGGTCCGGCACGCCGGCGCTTTCGCGGCCGAAGAGCAGGATATCGTCCGGCCGGAACGCGAAGCTCGTGTAGGGCAGGGCGGCCTTGGTGGAGGCAAGCACGACGCGCCTGCCGTTTGCCTTGCGCCAGTCATCGAAACGCTGCCAGTTGACGTGGCGGGCAAGCGTGACGCTCTCCAGATAGTCCATGCCCGAGCGTTTCAGGTTCCGGTCGGAAATGTCGAAGCCCGCCGGCTCGATAATATCGACCGAAAGGCCAAGGCAGGCGGCGAGCCTCAGGATCGTGCCGGTATTGCCTGCGATATCCGGCTGGTAAAGGGCGATGTGCAGGCCAGAGGAAATGTTGGTCATAGGCCCGTCCTTACGGGAAACCGGCGCTCGATCTCAAGCTCTTTCGATGCACGGCATGGCTGTGACGATCGGGCAACAGAAAAGCCCTGGGTGGTCGGACGCGGCGATTTGCTCTTTTCAATCTGTGCCCGAGAGGGTAGAAGACTTGTGTCACTCAACGCCACTTATGGAGGCCTACATGGATATGACCGTGCTTTCGCGCCTCCGCCGCCAGATTATTCGCTTTCTGGCCTAGGCGTTCGCGGTTTCTCGCAAACTCTTCCCTTCCTGACTCGTTACGTGGCCGACATCCGGCCTCGGTATCCTAGGTTTTCGCCGCCCGATTCTGGCCGCCTTGCGTGCCGAGCCGGCACGGCAATCCGATTTACGGAGCTTTTTCATGTTCTCGTGGTTCGAACGGCGCGTTGATCCTTATCCTGACGAGGCGCCCGCACTACCGCCCGCCGGCCTTGCGGCCTTCCTGTGGCACTATACCAAGCCGGTCTGGCCCTGGGTCGTCATCATGTCGACCTGCACGATGCTGATCGCGATCGGCGAAGTGGCGCTGTTCCAGTTCCTCGGCGATATCGTCGACTGGCTGTCGAATGCCGATCGGACGACTTTCCTGGAAAGGGAAGGGCCGAAACTGTTCTTCATGGCCTTCGTGGTGCTGGTTGGCCTGCCGGCGGTCGCGACGCTGAACTCGCTCATCATGCATCAGATCCTGATGGGCAATTTCCCGATGATCGCACGCTGGCAGATGCACCGCTTCCTGCTGCGCCACTCGATGACGTTCTTCGCCAACGAGTTCGCCGGCCGCGTCTCCACCAAGGTGATGCAGACCTCGCTCGCGATCCGCGAAACGGTGATGAAGGTGCTCGACGTGTTCGTCTACGTCTTCACCTATTTCATCTCGATGATCGCGATCGTCGCGGCCGCCGACCTGCGCCTTGCGGTGCCGCTCGTGTTGTGGATCATCTTCTATTCGCTGACGGTCGCCTATTACGTGCCACGCTTGCGCAAGATCTCTGCTGAACAGGCGGATGCCCGCTCGATGATGACCGGCCGCGTGGTGGACAGCTATACGAACATCGCAACCGTGAAGCTGTTTTCGCATGCGGGACGGGAAGAAACCTATGCGCGCGACGCCATGGATATCTTCCTGAAGACCGTGCACGCGCAGATGCGCAAGGTGACGGGTTTCCAGGCGCTGGTCTACTTCTACAACTGCGTGGCGCTGTTTACGGTCGGCGCGCTGTCGATCTGGTTCTGGCTGGATGGCGTCATCTCGATCGGGGCGATCGCGATTGCCATCGGCCTTGCTATGCGCATCAACGGCATGTCGCAATGGGTGATGTGGGAAGTCTCGGCGCTCTTCGAAAACATCGGCACCGTCTATGACGGCATGTCGATGATGACCAAGGCGCATGACGTAGTGGACCAGAAGAGCGCTTCGACGCTGACCGCGAAAAAGGGCCATATCCTTTACGACAACGTCCACTTCCACTATGGCAAGGGCAAGGGCGTCATCGATGGCCTGACGCTCGATATCCCGGCCGGTCAGAAGGTCGGACTGGTCGGCCGCTCCGGCGCCGGCAAGACGACGCTGATGAACCTGCTGCTGCGCTTCTACGATCTGGAAGGCGGCCGCATCACCATCGACGGCCAGGACATCGCCGGCGTCACGCAGGACAGCCTGCGTTCGCTGATCGGCGTCGTCACCCAGGATACGTCGCTGCTGCACCGGTCGATCCGCGACAACATCGCCTACGGCAAGCCGGATGCGACCGACGCGGATATCATCGAGGCGGCGAAGCGGGCGAATGCCTGGGATTTCATCGACGGGCTTGCCGACATGCAGGGACGCAAGGGTCTCGATGCGCATGTGGGCGAACGCGGCGTGAAGCTGTCGGGCGGCCAGCGGCAGCGCATCGCGATTGCCCGCGTCTTCCTGAAGGACGCGCCGATCCTGGTGCTCGACGAGGCGACCTCGGCGCTCGACTCGGAAGTCGAGGCGGCGATCCAGGAGAACCTGTTCTCGCTGATGCAGGGCAAGACGGTGATCGCGATCGCCCACCGGCTATCGACGCTCACCGAAATGGACCGGCTGATCGTGCTCGATCGCGGCCGGATCATCGAGGCCGGCACCCATCGCGAGCTGGTTGCGACCGGCGGCATCTATGCCGACCTCTGGAACCGCCAGTCGGGTGGCTTCATCGGTCACGACGACGTGATCGAAGAAGAGGCGGCGGAGTAAGCTCCGCCGCCATCATACGGCATGCTAAACCTATGAGTTTTTGTCCGATAAAATATTCTCTAAAGTTGCGTTGCGGGAATTGATGGTTGCTAAATCAGCAATCAATTCTCGCATTGCGTGTTAAATATTCATTAGCGCTAAACAAACAACCTGATCTCGTCCGCGGATATTGGGCTCCGCCGGTCTTTTGAAACGCAAGGGACGCCGATGCCGATCGGGCAGCACGGGTGTCCAGCATTCGAGGTAGGGTCATGGGTTTTGCATCCAATCTGAAGATCAAGGTTCTGCTGCCGGCATTGTTTGCCGGCGTGACATTCATCGCCGTCGCACAGGGCGTCGCCGCACTCATTTCTCTCGATACGCTGAAGAACCAGGTCGATCTGCTCGGACGTGAACGGATGCCGCGCATCATGATGATCAGCAAGATGGATCATGTCGTCAGCCTCCTTCGCCGCAACCATGCCGATCTGCTCCTCGCCGACGATCAGGACGAGCTCAAGGCGAGCTACGATGCCCTCGCCAAGCGCATTGCCGAACGCGATGAACTGTTGAAGACCTTCGCTGAAACCACCCAGCAGCCGCAGACGCGGGAGCAGTTTGCTGCCCTGAAAACGGCGCTTGCGGATTACGACAAGGCGGCCAAGGTCTTCGTGGGTCAGGTTGACAAAAGAGTGCCCGAAGCGGCCGAGGATACCTACCGCGGACCGATGCGCGACGCCGGCCGCGCCGTCACGGCCGCGCTCGACGCGATGACGGTGAACAACCATGAGATCAGCCAGAATACCGTGACGGCAAGCGACGACGTTTATTTGCAGGGATGGTGGATGACGATCGCAGCGCTGGGGCTTGCCGGTCTCGTGGCGGTGGGAGCCGCGCTGATCAGCTATTTCCGCGTGGCCAAACCGATCGCAACGATTACCCAGGCCATGGGCGCGCTTGCCGCCGGCGACAATGCCAGCGTCATTCCTTTTACCGAACGCCGTGATGAAATCGGTTCGATGGCCGCTGCCACCGCCGTCTTCCGCGACAACGCGCTCGACCGTATCCGGCTAGAGCGCAGTGCCGAGGAAAACCGCAGCCTTTCCGAAAAGGAACGGCTGATGCGCGAGCAGCAGAAAGCTGCCGAGGCAACGCAGATCAAGGTCGCCGTCGACGGTATCGCATCCGGTCTTTCAAGTCTTGCCGACGGCGACGTCTCTCACCGTATCGCGACACCCTTTGCCGGTGAACTCGATCAGCTGCGGACTAATTTCAACACCTCGATGGAGAGGCTGCAGGCAACGCTGGTCGCAGTCGGCGAGAATGCCCGCGCCATCGATGCCGGCGTCAGTGAAATCCGCTCGGCTGCCGACGATCTTTCGCGGCGCACCGAGCAGCAGGCCTCTTCCGTGGAGGAAACGGCTGCGGCGCTCGAAGAAGTGACGACGGCGGTCAAGGATGCGGCGTCGCGCGCCGATGAAGCCGGTCGGCTCGTCGCCCACACGAAGGCGGGTGCGGAGCGCTCCGGCGTGATCGTCCGCGATGCCGTAACCGCCATGCACGAGATCGAAAAATCCTCTGGCGAGATTTCCAACATCATCGGCGTTATCGACGACATCGCCTTCCAGACCAACCTTCTGGCGTTGAATGCCGGCGTCGAGGCGGCGCGTGCCGGCGAGGCGGGCAAGGGGTTTGCGGTCGTCGCTCAAGAAGTGCGCGAGCTTGCCCAGCGTTCGGCCCAGGCTGCCAAGGAGATCAAGGCGCTGATCACCAAGTCCGGCGAGCAGGTTCGCCAGGGCGTAGATCTCGTTGGCGAAACAGGACGGACGCTCGAAGCGATCGTCTCGCAGGTCAAGAATATCGACGGCAACGTTTCGGCGATCGTCACGACCTCGCGGGAACAGTCGACCGGACTTCAGGAGATCAACGTTGCAGTCAACCAGATGGACCAGGGCACGCAGAAGAACGCCGCCATGGTGGAGGAGACGACGGCTGCGACCCACAGTCTCGCCAGGGAGGTCGCTGCGCTGATCCAGCTTCTCAACCAGTTCAAGCTTGGCGAAGGTTATGGCACGCAGGTCCGGGCGGCATCGCAAGGCGCGGTGCCGGTTCGATCGCCTGCCCGGGCGATCGGCCAGAAGCTCGCACAAGCTTATGGCGGTGGCCAGGCTGCGGCCAACTGGTCGGAGTTTTGAGGTCGCGTCACCCCGCGTTACCTCGAAGAACCGGCGCCGGCTTCCCCCAGCCGGCGTCGGTTGATCTCTGAAAGGCATGTCCCCGCTCGGCGGGATGCCGAAGAAGCCATGGCAGATCGTCTTGGCGCCGATCATTAAGAAAATGTAAGCCGCCATGAGCCGGCTTTCGCTTTGCTGCCGATCAGAATCCGCCTATATCCGGTCCATGTTGAAATCGGTCTTCCGCATCTTCGAAAGCTTTATCAAGCCATTTGCGAGGCGGGACGACCTGAAGCCGCCCGCGGGTCTTGTCGGCTTCATCTGGTTCTATGTCCGTCAGGCAAAGCTGCCCTTCTTCGTGATGCTGGTGCTCGGTGGGCTTGCGGCCGGTGTCGAGGCGGCGATGTTCTGGTATGTCGGCCGGCTGGTCGATATCCTCGACACGACGAAGCCCGCCGACGGCTGGTCGGGGCTGCTCGCCAATCACGGCACCGAACTGGTGGTCATGGCGCTGGTGGTCGGCATCGGCCGCTTCCTGATCGGACTGATGACCGCTCTCGTCGACCAGCAGATCATCACCCCCGGTTTCTACAACCTGGTGCGCTGGCAGTCCTACATCCACGTCTCGCGCCAGTCGCTCTCCTTCTTCCAGAACGACTTTTCCGGTCGCATCGTCACCAAGGTCTGGTCGGCCGGCCAGGCGACCGGTGACGTCCTGACCTCCTTCATGGAAAGCGTCTGGTTCGTCGGCATCTATTCCGTCTCGACCATCGCGCTGGTCGCGGGCCTCGACTGGCGGCTTGCTGTGGTGGTCGTCGCCTGGCTGGCCATCTTCGCCTTACTGGCCCGCCATTACGTGCCCCGCATCCGCGAGCATTCGAAGCAGACAGCCGAAGCGGGATCGATGATCAGCGGCCGCATGGTGGACGCCTATTCGAATATCCAGACGCTCAGGCTGTTCGGCCGCGACGAGGCGAACGACCGATACATGCTGTCGGGCTTCGAGAGTTTTCAGGACACGATAATCGCGTTCACACGGCTGCTCACCAGCGTGCGCGCCTCGATGGCCTTTCTCTCCGGCACGATGATCGTCACCATGGCGGCGATGAGCGTGCATCTGTGGCTTTCTGGCCTGATCTCGTCCGGCGCAGTCGCCTTCACCATGGCGCTGATGCTGCGGCTGAACTTTCTGCTCGGTCGGCTGATGACGCAGCTCAACGGCATCATGCGCAATATCGGCACGATCCAGAACTCGGCCGAGCTGATCTCGCAGCCGATCGGGCTGGTCGATGCGCCAGGCGCAACGCAGCTGGTGGTAAAACGCCCGGAAATCCGTTTCGAGAATGTCAGCTTCCACTACGGCAAGGCAAAAGGCGTCATCGACAACCTGTCGCTCACCATCCGGCCGGGCGAAAAGCTCGGCATCGTCGGGCGCTCGGGCGCGGGCAAGTCGACGCTCGTCAACCTGCTCCTGCGTTTCTACGATCTCGAAGGCGGTCGCATCCTGATCGACGGGCAGGACATTTCCAAAGCGACCCAGGAATCGCTGCGCGCCCAGATCGGCATGGTGACGCAGGATACGTCGCTGCTGCACCGGTCGATCCGCGACAATATTCTCTTCGGCCGGCCCGACGCGACCCAGGCGCAGCTCGTCGAGGCGGCGCGCAAGGCGGAGGCCGATACCTTCATTGCCGCCCTCGAGGACCAGCGTGGCCGCAAGGGTTTTGACGCGCATGTCGGCGAGCGCGGCGTCAAGTTGTCCGGCGGCCAGCGCCAGCGTGTGGCGATCGCCCGGGTGATGATCAAGGATGCGCCGATCCTGGTGCTCGACGAGGCCACCTCGGCGCTCGACTCCGAGGTGGAGGCGGCGATCCAGTCAAACCTGGAGCGGCTGATGCAGGGCAAGACCGTGCTCGCCATCGCGCACCGGCTGTCGACCATCGCGGCGCTGGACCGCCTCATTGTCATGGACAAGGGCCGGATCATCGAGGACGGCACCCATAGCGAGCTGATCGTGCGGGGAGGGCTCTATTCGGAGCTCTGGGCAAGGCAGTCCGGCGGCTTCCTCGCCGCGGACGCCGCCCAATAATATTTCCCGCTCATTGCCCGGTGATGGCGATCTCGGCGATCAGGCCGTAGTGGTTCGAGCCGAGCGCATCGGGAATGCGGGTCAGCGACTTTATCTTCAGCGGCGCCCGCGCATAGACATGGTCGATCGGCAGGCCGAACACGCCTGCCCGGATCGGCCACGTGGCGGGTTCGAACCCGGCGGTCGCCAGATCGGTATTGCTGAGGAACCGTCGCATGTTCGGCGCCAGGCTCGAGGCGTTGAAATCACCGGACAGGAGCAGGGGGCCGGTCGTTTCGCCGATCGCCAGCGCGGCGCGGTTCAGTTCCATCGAATGGAAATTGTCGAAATAGGGCTTGGTCGTATGCATGCCGACGAAATTGATCGGCCGGCCGGCGACGGTTACCTTCGCCAGGATGAAGCGATCGGGGAAGATGTCGCTGAGCGACTGCACGATGGGCGCCTCGATCGGCACCCTGGAGAGCATGAGCTGGTCGCAATCCTCGATCAGCACGCCGCAGCCGACCCGGTAGGGATAGGTTTTTGCGAGCTCGTCCATGTAGACGCGGAGCGGTGCCGCTTCCATGATGTTGACGAGGTCGGCGCCGGAGGTCTGGATCGTCCGGACGATACCTTCCGCATTGGTGAAATTGTCGTTGAGGATGTTGAAGGACAGTAGCTTGAAGGTCGGTGCATTGGCCTCCGCTGCCGCCAGAGGTGCTGCGAATTCGCGGCCCATCAGCACCGCATGCCCGGCAAACAGAACCGAGACGGCGAACAGCAGCCAGACGGCGAAGTGCCGCTTGACGAGCAGCGCGACGATCAGGGCCAAAACGCAAGCCACTGCTGCATGCAGCTGCAGGCTGTAGAGCGTTCCCAAAGTCCAGTGCGGGTGTATGTAACGCGTCCCGATCGCCATCAGCACAAGCGACACGATGACGCAGATGGCAACCGATAGTGTTTGTCTCATTCGGGTATGTCCGGGACGGCCGCCTTCTGTCGTGCGCTTGGCCTAACATGAGGCCCGATTTGTTGCAATGCGGCACCCGGCAAGGCAGTTAACGGCAAGCCCGCCATCCCCGTCATTTTCCTCGCAAAAGGCCAGGTTTTTTCGGGCTGATCACGCCTTTCCATGCCATGTTTCTTGGGCCTGTGCTCTGCCCGACACGGTGGCCCGGAACCCTTCGGGTTTTCCCGCGACAAACTGGTCGCAGCCCCTTGCCAAGGCTGGACATATTTTGCGATCAAGCATAGAACGCGCCGGATTGCTGGGGAATCTATGGTCGAATTGTGTTCAACCGAGATTCGCCCGGACGGGGGCAGGGCGGTTTCCGCGAATTGCGTGAGAAGGATGATTGAGCCGTGAGCGAGCACGACACACATAGCGAAACACTGGGCGAGCCCACTCGCCGTGATTTCCTTTACCTGACGACCGGTATGGCCGGCGCCGTCGGCGCTGTTTCCGTGGCATGGCCCTTCATCGACCAGATGCGTCCGGACGCCTCGACGCTGGCGCTCGCCTCGATCGAAGTCAATGTCGCGGCTCTCCAGCCGGGCATGTCGCTGACGGTCAAGTGGCGCGGCAAGCCGGTGTTCATCCGCAACCGCACCCCGGAAGAAATCAAGGCTGCCGCCGACGTGCCGATGGCCGAGCTCAAGGATCCGGTCGCCCGCAATGCCAACCTGGCACCCGATGCGCAGGCAACCGGCATCGACCGCTCGGGCGGCGCCGGCAAGGAAAACTGGATCGTGATGATCGGCTCCTGCACCCATCTCGGTTGCGTGCCGCTCGGCCAGTCCGGCGAATACAATGGATGGTTCTGTCCGTGCCACGGGTCGGTCTACGATACGGCTGGCCGTATCCGTAAAGGCCCGGCCCCGGAGAACCTCGCCATTCCGACTTTCAGTTTTAAGTCCGATACAGTTATCCAGATCGGGTGAGGGGATACATACTTATGAGCGGTCATTCCACATACCAGCCGTCGACCGGCATCGAGAAGTGGATCGATTCGCGGCTTCCGCTGCCGCGCATGATCCATGACAGCTTCATTTCCTACCCCGTTCCCCGCAATCTGAACTATGCCTACACCTTCGGCGCCATGCTGTCGGTGATGCTGATCGTCCAGATCCTCACCGGCGTCGTTCTGGCCATGCACTATGTCGCATCGACCGGTGCCGCCTTCGACTCGGTCGAAAAGATCATGCGCGACGTCAACCATGGCTGGCTGCTGCGCTACATGCATGCCAACGGCGCATCGTTCTTCTTCGTCGCCGTCTATCTCCATATCGCCCGCGGCCTCTATTACGGCTCCTACAAGGCGCCCCGCGAAATCCTCTGGATCCTCGGCGTGGTGATCTACCTGCTGATGATGGCGACCGGCTTCATGGGCTACGTTCTGCCCTGGGGTCAGATGTCCTTCTGGGGCGCGACCGTCATCACCGGCTTCTTCTCGGCCTTCCCGCTGGTTGGCGAGTGGATCCAGCAGTTCCTGCTCGGCGGCTTTGCCGTCGACCAGCCGACGCTGAACCGCTTCTTCTCGCTGCACTACCTGCTGCCCTTCATGATCGCCGGCGTCGTCGTGCTGCACATCTGGGCGCTGCATGTCACCGGCCAGACCAACCCGACCGGCGTGGAAGTGAAGACCAAGACCGACACCGTCGCCTTCACGCCTTATGCGACGATGAAGGATGCGCTCGGCGTCTCCGTCTTCCTGATCGTCTATGCCTGGTTCATCTTCTACATGCCGAACTTCCTCGGCCATCCGGACAACTACATTCCGGCCGATGCCCTGAAAACGCCGGCTCACATCGTTCCGGAATGGTACTACCTGCCGTTCTACGCGATGCTGCGCGCCATCACCTTCAATGTCGGCCCGATCGACTCCAAGCTCGGCGGCGTGCTCGTGATGTTCGGCTCGATCATCATCCTGTTCTTCCTGCCCTGGCTCGATACCTCCAAGGTTCGTTCTGCCGTCTATCGCCCGTGGTACAAGCTGTTCTTCTGGCTCTTCGTTGCGAACGCCATCATGCTCGGCTGGCTCGGTTCCCAGCCTGCGGAAGGCGTCTTCACGCTGATGTCGCAGTTCGGCACGGTCTACTACTTCGGCTTCTTCCTGGTGATCATGCCGCTGCTCGGCCTGTTCGAAACGCCGAGGCGCATTCCGAATTCCATCACGGAAGCGGTTCTTGAAAAAAAGAACGGCAAATCCGCCGAAGCCCGCGCCTGACGCCTGCGACCGAGAGGGATTAGAATTATGAAAAAGCTTGTTACAAGCCTCGTCTCGCTGGCCTTTCTGGCGGGAGTGGGCGTTGCCTCGGCCGTGGCGCAGGAAAATCACGCTGCGGCACCCGCTGCCGAACATTCGGAAACGCCGCATTTTCCGATCAACCATCCCAAGGAAACCGACTGGAGCTTTGCGGGTCCGTTCGGCCACTATGACAAGGGCCAGCTGCAGCGCGGCCTGAAGGTCTACACGGAAGTCTGTTCCGCCTGCCATTCGATGCGTCTCGTCTCCTTCCGCACGCTGGAAGACCTGGGTTATTCGGAAGCCCAGGTGAAGGCGTTCGCCGCCAACTACAAGGTTCAGGACGGCCCGAACGACGACGGTGAAATGTTCGAACGCGCCGCCGTGCCATCCGACTACTTCCCGTCGCCATTCGCAAATGCCCAGGCTGCCGCTGCCGCCAACAACGGCGCAGCGCCGCCGGACATGTCGCTGCTCGCCAAGGCCCGCGGCGTGACCCGCGGCTTCCCGCAGTTCATCTTCGACATGTTCACCCAGTACCAGGAAGGCGGACCGGACTATATCCATTCGCTGCTGACCGGTTACCAGGAACCGCCGGCTGGCGTCGAGGTTGCTCCGGGCACCCATTACAATCCGTATTTCGCCAGTGCTGCCGCACTCGCCATGGCTCCGCCGCTCAGTGGCGACCAGGTGACCTATGACGACGGCGCGCCGCAGACGGTCGACCAGTATGCCAAGGACGTCTCGGCCTTCCTGATGTGGGCTGCCGAGCCGCATCTCGAAGAACGCAAGCGCACCGGCTTCATGGTGCTGATCTTCCTGGTGATTTTCACCGGCCTGATCTACCTGACCAAGAAGTCGGTCTATGCCAGCAAGGAACACTGAGGTCCTGACCTCGTGATGTGAAAAAGGCGGCCCCGGCCGCCTTTTTTGTTGGGAGGACGGGCTTCAGTTGATAGGCTCGTTCCCTGTTCCTGCCGCCAATCGTTTGGGTTCACATGTCTTTCAAAACCGATCTCTCCGCCGCCATCCGCTCCATCCCGGATTATCCGAAGCCCGGCATCATCTTTCGCGACATCACCACGCTGCTCGGCGATGCCGTTGCCTTCGGCCGGGCGGTGGATGAGCTGGTCGAGCCCTATGCGGGACTCGGCATTGACAAGATCGCTGGCATCGAGGCGCGGGGGTTCATCCTCGGCGGCGCGCTGGCGCATCAGCTGAAGGCCGGGTTCGTGCCGATCCGCAAGAAGGGCAAGCTGCCGCACCAGACCGTGCGGATGGCCTATAGCCTGGAATACGGCACCGACGAGATGGAGATCCATGTGGATGCGGTGAAGGCCGGTGAGAAGGTGATCCTGACCGACGACCTGATCGCGACAGGCGGCACGGCGGAAGGTGCGGTGAAGCTGCTCAGGCAGCTCGGCGCCGAGATCGTCTCGGCCTGCTTCGTCATCGACCTGCCGGATCTCGGCGGCCGCAGGAAGCTCGAAGAGCTCGGTGTGGAAGTCAGGACGCTGGTGGAGTTCTCAGGTCACTGACGCATCGGCTGCAGAGGCGTTTCGGGTGAGGGGAACCCCTCACGCGAATTCCAGCACCGTGCCTACGTAGCGCATCACCACGTCACCGTGCTGGTTGACGCCGTCGCAGACGGTCATGTTGATCCAGGTGCCGGGGCGGGAGGTGAGCGGCCGGCTTTCGGTCAGCGCAACGGAATAGGTGATGCTGTCGCCGGCATAGACCGGTTTCAGCCATTGCAGCCTCTTGAAACCGGCCGACGGCCCGAGCTTCGGGGCGGTGATGCCCTCGCTTTCGAGGCGCGCCACCTCGGCTTTCCAGTAGGCGACATAGGTCTTCATCCAGCCGGCGCAGGTGTGCCAACCGGAGGCGCAGAGAGCGCCGAAGACATAGTTCTTTGCCGCTTCGGCATCCACATGGAAGGGCTGCGGGTCGAATTTCTTCGCGTAGAGGACGATGTCCTCGGCGGTGAACAGAAGCGTTCCGGTGATAATCTTCTTGCCGGGCGGGGAAAGCTCGATCAGCCTCATGCAGCATCTTCCCGGGCGTCTCGCAGCCGCATCATGATCGGGTTCTCGCCGCGCATGACGATCTCGCCGCGTTGGTTCTCTACCTCGTGCAGGAACTTGACGATGCCGATGCCGGGGCGGGAGCGAAGGGGACGGGATTCGAGCACGGTCGAGCGGCCGGACAGCGTATCGCCGGCGAGAACCGGCTTCTTCCATTCCATGAACTCGATGCCGGGCGATCCTTCGGAGGACGAGCTGGACAGCCAGCCGTCGAACATCATGCGCATGAACATGCTTGCCGTATGCCAGCCCGACGCCGACAGTCCGCCAAGGATGCTCGCCTTGCCGGCAGCTTCGTCGAGATGCATGGGCTGCGGATCGAATTCGGCGGCGAATTCGACCATCTCGTCGGCCGTCACCAGCTTGGGGGCGAGGGGCAAGGATCGGCCCTGGGGGAAGTCTTCGAAATAAAGCATTGGCACGGCCTTTGGTCGTTCTGAAAGCGGCGCCACATTAGAAAATGACGGGCGGTGTCACAATCTCTTTTCGCCACGATTTTAAACACCGGCAAAACGGCGAAACACTACTGTGTTTTCAAACAAATCGTGCTCATGTGCCGGGGCGATCGAAGCTCAATCGGGACGGATTCATGGCCACGCTCAGGCAGATATTGGACAAGGCCGCCGCCGCGGGGCTGGTCGCCGCGACGCAGGTGCCGAGCCTCGAGGCTCACCTCGTGCAGCACGGCGTTCGGGCAGAGGTGGCGCTCACTGAGCCGCAGAGCACGATCGAGAGCGATATTGTCGATACGGAAGTGCCGCGTTTCATTCGCGGTTTCCACGACGTGCTGATCACCATCGGCGTGCTCATCCTGCTTGCGGGCATATGGGGGCTGGCCTCGGTTCTCGCGCTGCTGCCGGCCGTTATCGTGCTGGCGGAAATTCTGGTGGTGCGCCAGCGGCTCGCGCTGCCCGCGGTGGTGCTGAGCCTCGCCACGGTCGTCTGGGCCCTGTTCACGACCATGGCAGTTATCGATGGGCTGGACATCCACCCCATAGGCGTCGTTTCGATGCTCCTGGTCCTGCTGCCCCTGCCGCTGGTCATGGGGATGTTCTACTGGCGCTATCGCATTCCGATTGCGCTGGCGATCCTGCTGCTTTCGGCCTTTACCCTGGCTCTGACGGTGGTCATCTATCTCCTCGGCCGGGCCGTCGGCACCGACGATTTCGTCGAGAGCTTCCCGCTGATATCGTCCGCCATCTTCTTCCTGTCGGCGGTCGGCCTGTTTGCGGTGGCGATGGGCTACGACCTGTCCGACCCGCTGCGCGTCACGCGGCGATCGGATATCGCGTTCTGGATCCATCTCGCCGCGGCACCGGCGCTGCTCTATGCGATGCTGTCCTTCGTCTTCCTGCAGAAGGGAACCGGGCTTCTGTCGCTCGATCGCTTCGACGCCTATGACAGCGCCGGACAGGTGCTGGTGGTCGTCATCGTGCTGATGGCGATCGGCCTCATCATCGACCGCCGCGCCTTCGTGACTTCGGGGCTCGTGTCGCTGATCGCCGCAGTCGTCAGCATTCTCGCCCAGGGCGATCTCGGAGGCGGCAGCGCCGTCTTCGTGGCGCTGCTGGTGGTCGGTTCAGTGGTGCTGGTGATCGGCGTCGGCTGGCCGCAATTGCGGCGGCTGGTCGTCGGCCTCCTGCCGGAGGACTTGAAAGCAAAACTGCCGCCACTCAGATGAGGGCGGCAGCAGAAGGTTCGACAATCAGGCCGGCGGCGATCAGGTGTTGAAGCGGAAGTGAATGACGTCGCCGTCCTGGACGACGTATTCCTTGCCTTCGTCGCGGCCCTTGCCGGCTTCCTTGGCGCCGACTTCACCCTTGAAGTTGATGTAGTCGTCATAGGCAATGGTGAAAGCGCGGATGAAGCCGCGTTCGAAATCGGTATGGATGACGCCGGCTGCTGCTGGTGCCTTGGTGCCGCGCACGATTGTCCAGGCGCGGGTTTCCTTGGGGCCGACGGTGAAATAGGTGATCAGGTCGAGCAGGTGGTAGCCGGCGCGGATCAGCCGGTCGAGGCCGGCTTCCTCGAGCCCGAGGGCCGACAGGAATTCCTTGGCTTCCTCTTCCGGAAGCTGGGCCACTTCGGATTCGATCGCGGCCGAGATGATCACGCATTCAGCACCCTGTTCCTTCGCCATGACGGCGACGGCCTCAGTGTGCTGGTTGCCGGTCGAGGCATCGGCTTCCGCGACGTTGCAGACGTAGAGGACCGGATGCGAGGTCAGAAGGTTGAGGCCCTTGAGGATCTCGATCTCTTCGGGCGCCAGCGACTTCAGGAGCAGACGCGCCGGCTTGCCGTCGTTCAGCAGCTTGATCACCGCATCCATGACCGGCAGCTGCGCCATGGAATCCTTGTCCTTGCTGGCGGCGCGCTTGCGGGTCTGTTCGACGCGGCGCTCCAGGCTTTCGAGGTCGGCGAGCATCAGCTCGGTCTCGATCGTGTCGGCATCGCTGACCGGATTGATGCGGCCCTCGACATGGGTGATGTCGTCGTCCTCGAAGCAGCGCAGCACATGCACGACCGCATCGACTTCGCGGATATTGGCGAGGAACTTGTTGCCGAGGCCTTCACCCTTGGATGCGCCGCGCACGAGGCCGGCGATATCCACGAAGGAGATGCGGGTCGGGATGATTTCCTTGGAGCCTGCGATCGCCGCCAGCTTCTGCATGCGCGGATCGGGCACGGCCACTTCGCCGGTATTCGGTTCGATCGTGCAAAAGGGATAGTTGGCTGCCTGGGCGGCCGCCGTCTTGGTGAGCGCATTGAAGAGAGTGGACTTGCCGACATTCGGCAGGCCCACGATACCGCATTTGAAACCCATGGGTCCGGACCCTGTATCTGAAGAAATTTCGTTGGTGTGGCTATGGGGGAAAGTGCCGGAGCGGTCAAGGCTTGGTCGGGATATCTGCGCGACGGAGGCTCTGGGACATCATCTTGCTGACAAAGCCATTTGGCCTTATTTTACCTTAAAAGGAAGCAGCCATGACCGTTTTTACAGTGACGACAAAGGGTGAAGTAACGCTCACGCAGGATGTCCTGAAGCGTCTCGGGATGCAGCCGGGCGACCAGGTTGCCGTGGTTGAACGCGCCGACGGAAAGCTCGAACTGTCAGCCCTGAAAAACACTGATACGGATGTCGTCAAAGGCAGGAAGACAGGGGGACTCGAAGCGTTTTTCGGAAGCCTCAAGAATAAGCACAACGTTCACTTGACCATCGAGGAAATCAACGAAGAGATCGCAAAAGCCTGGGCGGGCGAGAATGATCATCGCTGATACGAACCTGCTCCTACGGGCGGTGCTCGATGATGATGTAAAGCAATCCCATCTGGCGAGACGTTATCTCGCCGAGCTTGATAAAATCGCGTTGCCGCTCCCGGCGATTTGCGAATTTGTCTGGGTCCTTTCACGACGCTACAAGCTTGATGCATCCGATATTGCATCGTCACTGCGTGAGCTTGTCGATGATGCACGGATCTGCTGCAATCGCGACGCCGTTGACGCCGGCCTCGCCTTTCTCGATGCCGGCGGGGATTTCGCTGATGGCGTGATTGAGTTCGAAGGCCGGAGACTGGGTGGCGATACGTTTGTGAGTTTCGATAAGCGTGCGGTAGCGCTCATCCAGGCAAAGGGTCGCAAGGGCATATTGCTTGACGCCGATTGATCCGCCATTCGCCGAGCAGTTGCTTGAAAAACCTCGGTTGCGGTGCGATATAGCCGGCATGCTTCCGCAGAGGCCCTTGTCATCAGGAACCGCCGATGGCCGAAGATACCACCGTAAAACCGAAGACGAAAACCAAGACCAAGCTGGAGCGGCCGAAGCTCTACAAGGTGCTGCTGGTCAATGACGACTATACGCCGCGTGAATTCGTGACCATGGTGCTGAAGGCCGTGTTCCGGATGAGCGAGGAGACTGGCTACCGGGTGATGCTGACCGCGCACCGGATGGGGCTCGCGGTCGTCGTGGTCTGCACCAAGGATATCGCCGAGACCAAGGCGAAGGAAGCGGTGGACCTTGCCAAGGAGGCGGGTTTCCCGCTGATGTTCATCACCGAGCCCGAGGAATAAGACTTATCTCTTCTTTCCCGCCTTCACGCCGAGCGCCTCGGCGCTGATCCAGAAGACCGCATCCTGGGACTCGGCGGTTTCCAGCCAGAGGAAATCGAGGTCGGGGAATTCCTCCTCGAGGATTTCGCGGCCCGAGCCGATTTCGCAGATCATGCCGCCTTCCGGGTTCAGATGTGCCGGCGCCTCCGCCAGAAGACGGCGGACGATATCGAGCCCGTCGACGCCGCCATCGAAGGCCATAGCCGGTTCGGAGCGGAATTCCTCCGGAAAGCCCTCCATCGCCTCGTGATCCACATAGGGCGGATTGGTGATGATCAGGTCGTATTTCCGTTTGCCGAGCGGCGCGAAGAGATCGCCTTGATGAAGTGCCAGCTGGTCTTCCACGCTGTGTTCGGCGACGTTGAGCTTTGCCACCTCCAAGGCGTCGGGCGACAGATCGACCGCATCGACCGCGGCGTTCGGGAAGAATTTCGCGGCGAGGATGGCGAGGCATCCCGATCCCGTGCAGATGTCAACGGCGCTCTCGACGCTCAGCGGATCCGGCAGGAAGGTGGAGCCGCTTTCGCCGAGATATTCGCTGAACAGGATTTCGCCGATATGGGAGCGGGGAACGATGACCCGTTCGTCGACGATGAAGCGCACGCCTTGGATATAGGCATGGCCGGTGAGGTAGGACGTTGGCTTGCGGGTCGTCACGCGGGCGTCGATCCGCTCGGCCAGCAGGCGGCGCTCGGCGGGCAGCAGGCGTGCGTCGAGGAATGGATCGAGCACGTCGATCGGCAGGTCGAGCGAGTCGAGGATCAGGAAGGCGGCGTCGTCGCTTGCCGTCGTCGTGCCGTGGCCGTAGCTGAGGTTTGCGGCGTTGAAGCGGGAGATGGCAAAACGCCAGTAGTCGCGAAGGGTGACGAGTTCGCCGGTGATGTCATCCATGTTCGGGGCCTGGGTCATGTCGCGCTTCCGTTTTCGATCGGCCTCCCATAGCCGCTCCGAAAGCGGCGCGCTACCCCTTTGACCGGAGCGATACCGGGCTGTCTAAGCGCGGCGGATCTGGAAGCCGGTCTTGTTCTGGAGGAAACCGCAGCCTTCATAGAAGCGCAGCGTCGCCGGGTCCGTCGAGCCGGTCAGGAGCATGACCTTGTAGCAGCCGTCATTCCAAGCCTGATCGACGGCTGTGCGGATAAGGGCGCCGGCATAACCGCGCTTGCGGTGGTCCGCGTGAGTGACGACGTTTTCGATCAGCGCATAGGGCGCGCCTTTGCGGGTTAGGTTCGGGACGACGATCAACGTCACCGTGGCCGCCGCGCGCCCGTTTGCGAAGCCGATCAACACCGTCATGCCGGGTTGGGCGAGAATGGCGGCAAAACGCTCCCCGGCCAGTGCCGGCTCCGGGTCCGGATCATGGTTCAGGTGGTGATAGAGTTCGATCAGGTCGGCAAGATCGCCGTCGCGGGCCGGCCGGATCGTGAAATCTGCAGCGGGCGTCGACACTATTCGCCCTTGCCGCCGAACATCTTCTTCAGCATCTCGGCCATCGGGCCTGATGTCGGAAGGTTCGGCTTTCCGCCGCCTCGAGCCTGATGGATATGCGATTGGCCGGCCGGCTTGGCGGGCTTCTTTTCCGGCTTCGGTTTCTCCTCGTCCGGCTTGCCGCCGACGGCGAGCGCCAGCTTGTTCATCAGCTGCGAATCCTCCGCCTTCACCAGCATCTCGGCATTGTCGGCGAGCGCGTCGAGGAGAGGGGAGAGCCAGGCCTGATCGGCCTTGGCGAAATCGCCGAGCACGTGATTGTGGACGAGTTCCTTGGCGCCCGGATGACCGATGCCGAGGCGAAGCCTTCGGTATTCCCGGCCGCAATGGGCGTCGAGCGATTTGACGCCGTTATGGCCGCCATGGCCGCCGCCGGTCTTGATGCGGGCCTTGGCCGCCGGCAGGTCGAGTTCGTCATATATTGCGATGATGTTTTCCGGGCCGAGCTTGTAGAAGCGCATGGCCTCGCCGACCGCTTCGCCGGAGAGGTTCATGAAGGTCTGTGGCTTGATCAGCAGCACCTTTTCGCCGGCGAGCTCGCCTTCCGAAATCAACGCCTTGAACTTCTTCGACCAGGGCGAAAAGCCGGGCCGGCGCTGGATCGCGTCCACCGCCATGAAGCCGATATTGTGGCGGTTGCCCGCATATTGGGAACCGGGATTGCCGAGGCCGGCGATGATGAGCATGGAGACATCCATCCTTGACTGCTGGCTTTCACCACCGCGAAACGCCGCCAAAGTCAACCGGTTTCGACGTCTGAGCTTCTATTGGGCCTCGTCTATGCCGTAGCGCTTGAGAATTGCCTTCTGGACGCCGTCCTTGATGAGGCGGTCGAGACCTGCCTGCATCCTGGCGATCAGGTCGTCGGGTACATCCGGGTTGCAGGCAATGCCGAGATGCTGTTCGGAGAACAGGATGACCTTTTCGATCGGTGTTCCGTCGGCCTTGAGCTTTTGGTAGACGCCTTCCGACATGGGCATCATGTCGATACGATCCTGCAGCAGTTTTCTGAGCGTCGTATCGACATTGGCGCTGAGATCGATCTTCGGGAAACCGAAGCTCTTCAGAAGCCCCTCGGTATAATCGGCGCGATGGGTGCCGACCGTATATTGCTTGGCCTCGTCCAGGGTGGTCGCCGCGGCCTTCGAACCCGCATGGCGGACAAGGATGTTGCGATCGATGAACAGCGGCACGACCCATTTGAAACGAGGCTCGCGGTCGGGCGTGCGAGCGGCGGCGAAGACGCAGTGCATGGATTGCGTCTCGGCCATGGCGATCGCGCGGGCCCAGGGCATGATCTCCAGCGTGTATTGCGTGCCGGCGTCACGCATGATGATCTCGACCTGATCGATGCCGACGCCCCGGTAGTTGCCGCCCGGCTCCTGGTAGCTGAAAGGCGGGTAGGGCTCCGTTGAAAAGGCGATCGGTTGCTGGGCATGGGCGCCCGCCGCGAGGCTGAGGCTGGCAAGAAGCGGCGCTGCGATTTTCATCTGTCCCCCTTCCAAACGCGCATGTTGTCATTTCTGACCCAGCATCTGGTCCGGAGGTGAGGGCTTGTCAGCTCGCCATGGACTCGATTTCGGCCTGCCGGGCGGAGAGGGCCGAGATCAGTTCGGAGATTTCGCGGGGCTTCGAAAAGAGATAGCCCTGGGCGTAGTCGATGCCTATTTGCTGCAGCAACGAGCGCTGTTCTTCCGTCTCGACGCCTTCGGCGACGACCTTGCAATTCATCTTGTGAGAAATAGCACTGATGCCTTCGACAAGCATCCTGTTCTTACTGCCTATATCGCCGGTCTGTTCGGTCAGCGAGCGGATGAAAGACTGGTCGATCTTGACGATATCGACCGGGAAACGGCTCATGTAGCTCAGCGACGAATAGCCGGTGCCGAAATCGTCCAGCGCGATGCGGCAGCCGAAGCGGTGGATCTCGTTGAGGATGGTGCGGATCTCGGGATTGTCGTGCATCAGCACGGCTTCGGTGATTTCCACCACCAGGCGCGACGGGTCTATGCCGTAGCGGCCGAGCAGACCCGCCAAGCGTGCCGGCAGGCCCGGCTCGAACTGCAGCGGCGAAAAGTTGACCGCTACATAGGTCTCGCTCATGCCGACCAGGCGGGAGACGCGGGCAAGGTTCGCCATCGCGTCCTCCAGGATCAGGTTGCCGATCTGGCCGATCGAACCGGTTTCCTCGGCAACGCTGATGATGCCGGCCGGCGACATCAGGCCTTTCCGCGGATGGCGCATGCGCATCAGGGCTTCGAAGCCTGACGGAATGCCGGTGTCGATGTCGACGATCGGCTGGAAATGCGCCTCGAACCAGCTTGCGGCGATCCCGACTTCGATGTCGCTTTCGATCTCGGCCCGTTCCCGCGTCTGGTCGAGGATGGCGGAATCGTAGACCTGCGCGCCGTTCTTGCCGTCGCGTTTGCGGGCATACATGGCCATGTCGGATTTCTGCAGCAGTTCGGCGGCGCTGGCGGCATGGCTCGGATAGAAGGCAAGTCCGATACTGGCGCTCAATCGTACGCCGGTGCCCTGGATCCGGAACGGTACCTCGAACATGTCGACGATTTTCTGGCTGAGTTCGGTTGCGCGGCGTTCGGCACCATCCCCGGTGATCAGGATGGCGAATTCATCGCCGCCGAGGCGCGAGGCGGTATCGCTTTCATGCAGCATCGGCCGCGTCCGCTCGACGAACTGGCAGAGCACGGCGTCGCCGGCGGCGTGGCCGAGATTGTCGTTGATCGCCTTGAAGCGGTCGAGATCGACGAACAGGCAGGCAACTTCGGTGCGCGCCCTGTCGGCCTCGGCGATCTTCTGGTCGAGCGTCGCTTCGAAGCCCTGGCGGTTCAGCAGCCCGGTCAGGTGGTCGGAGATCGCCTGCTGATGGTTGCGCAGTTCCGACTGCCTGAGTTCCGTGACGTCCGTCATGACGCTCAGCGAACCGGGAATGCTGCCGCTGGCCGTGCCGAGTTCGGTCTCGACGATCAATACGTCCATCAGGCGGCTGTCGGCGCACAGGAAGCGGACCGTGACCTCGATCGCCGGGCCGCTCGATTTTGCCTGCTGCTTGCGCCTTGCATAGATCTGCCGGTCGGCGGGGGCGACGAGTTCGGAGAAGGGATGGCCGATGACATTCTCGCGGCGATAGCCAGTCGCCAGCAGCCAGTAGTCGCTGACGGCGGCGATCTGGTCGCTCGAGGTCAGCGAGAACAGCATGGCCGGCGTCAGGTTGTAGATTTCCGTGGTCTGCTGATGGGCGCGCTTCAGTTCGCGCTCCTCGCGCTCCAGCAGCGTCTGCATTTCGTTGAAACTCTTCGCCAGCCGTCCCATCTCGTCGTTCGAGCGCCAGTCGACATGGTGGCGCGAACCGAGCCTGCGGGTTGCCTCGATGGCCGCTGTCAGCCGCATCAGCGGCTTGATGACCATGACGCGATTGCCAAGGATGGCTGCGCCGAAGACCGTCAGGATGGTGATGATGAAGATGGAGATGAAGGCCATTTCCATCTGGTGCAGGGCTGAGAACCAGCCGAGTTTCGGCACGTAGACGGTAATGCTGCCAACATTGCGGGTGCCCTGTTGCGACTTGTAGAAGACGGGTTCGGAGATCGCTTCCAGGCCGCGGAAATCGGCCGGATTGACGTCGACCTCGGAAATATTCAGCTTGCCCGTGTTGTCGCTGATCTGCACGCCGTTGATGGCGGGATCGGCGATCAGCATCGAGGCGACCTGGTGGATGCTGTCGGCGTCGAGATCCCAGAGCGGCTTGCCGAGCGCCTGGGAATTGGTCACCAGCACGACATTGACATGTTCGCTGAGGTTCTTGGCGGCCTGCTGGGAGGAAAGTGCCAGAAACAGCGTGAACAGCGGAGCGACGACGACCAGAAGGGCGCCCGAAATAATCGCAATAAAACGACTCTCAACGGAATGAGTCATCCGTCTTCCCCGCATTCATCGTCTGGCTATCGCCGGACTCTTCCCCGTCATGCTGAAGTAGCGTGCATCGTTTCACCTATTCATTAAACTTCACTGAAACGACGGTGCCAAGATTCGAACGAATTACGGAGGCAGGGTTACTAAACTGTATTCAGCCAACAATAAAAAACCCGCTTTCTTGCGAAAGCGGGTCCCATTTCAAGAATTTCGGCCTGGTTATTCAGCAGAAGCCGGTTCTTCCTCGGCAACGCCTGCAGCCGGGGCGACGATCGTCGCGATGGTGAAGTCGCGGTCGGCGATGACCGGACGTGCGCCAGCCGGCAGCTTGACGGCGGAGATGTGGAGGCTGTCGCCGATCTTCGCGCCCGTCAGGTCGACGGTCAGGAATTCCGGAATGTCGTTGGCCGGGCAAAGCAGCTCGACTTCGTGACGGACGATATTGAGAACGCCACCGATCTTGATGCCCGGGGACTTCTCTTCGTTGACGAAGTGAACCGGAACTTCAACGGAAACTTCCGTGTTGCCCGAGACGCGCAGAAAATCCACGTGCATGGTGAAGTCGCGGACCGGATCGAGCTGATAGTCCTTCGGCAGGACCTGGATCTTCTCACCGTTGACTTCGATCGTGGCAATGGTGGTCATGAAACCACCGGCATGGATGCGCTTCGTCACTTCGTTGGTCGACAGAGCGATCGCGAGGGGGGACTGCTTGTCACCATAGATGACAGCAGGAATGAAACCGTTGCGGCGAAGTTCACGGGAGGACCCCTTACCTACCCGTTCGCGCGCCTCGGCCTTGAGCTCGTATGATGCGTGGCTCATGGCATATCCTTTCGAGGTTGTTTGGAGAGTTTTCCGCAAGCATTGTCGGCTCGCGTCAAACCGAAGGGCACCATCCGATGCGCTTCATCCGCGTTGCCTCCAAGGGTGTCTACGCGGACCGGCGCGCTATAATACAACGAGCAAGAATGTGCAAGCTTTTCGGCCCGGAAACAAAGGGCCTGCGCTTGACTTCGCCGGTTCGTCTTCCACATTGGTGCCGGTTGAACGAGGGAAGGGCTTGATTCATGAAACGGACTTTGATCGCGGCCGGCCTGATGGCTGCGTCATGCGTATATCCGGCTGCGGCGGCTGAGATCAATGACAAGGGTGCCCGCACCCTCAAGGAAAGCCTCACCTACTTCCTGCCGGATACGGTCAAGTCCACGGGATTCCTGACCGTCAAGCCTGCCGGCGAGCGCTACGAGATCAGCTACGATTTCGCCAAGCTCCTCAAGTCCATCAACAAGAAAGACTTCACGGTTTCCGGCCTGAAGCCGCTTTCGGTCTTCGCCGCGCCCCTCGACAACGGCCAGTGGAAGTTCAACAGCGACAGCGACATGAATTTCACCGTCAAGGGCAAGATGCCCGACGGCAAGCCGACGAACCTGAGCTATTCCGTCACCGACATGGTGTTTTCCGGCATTTTCGATCCGGCGATCAGCTATCTGCGCTCGGGCGAGGCGACGTCCGGCCCGATCCGCATGGTCTCGAAGAACGGCCCGGAAGAGGTCGAAGCGAGTTTCGCGAGCACGAACTATTCACTTGCATCCTCGGCGAGTGCCGTTGCCGGAAGCACCGATTTCACCGGCAAGGGCTCGTTCTCGCGTTTCTATGAACGGGTTGTGACGCCGGAAACTCCGCCGGTGCAGATCCGCGCCGAAAGCCTCGATTTCGACGTCAGTGTCCAAGGCGTGGTGGCCGAAAAGATCCGCAATCTCGTCGCCTTCGTGCTGGAACTCGTCAACGATGAAAAGCCCTCGCAGGCCGAGGTCGCAAAACTGAAGGATCTCATCCGCGGCGCAATGCCGTTCTTCACGGCGCTGTCGGAAAAGATCACCTTCAACCAGTTCACCGTGGCAAGCCCGATCGGCGATTTCGGCGTCAACAAGCTCGACTACACGTTCACGATGAGCGAGCCCGCCGAGGCGACGCGGATCGGCTTCGGGGCACGCGTCGAGAACATCTCCACGCCCGCCGGCATTATTCCGCCGCTCTATGTCCAGCTGGTGCCCGACATGGCGGAGATGGAGGTCGGGATCGCCGACCTCAACTTCCAGCGTTTCATCGACACCCTGATGGAAATGGACTTTTCGAAACCCACTCCGCTGCCGGAAGCGGAGGGCGAACGCCTCGGCAAGGCCTTTCTCGACGACGGACAGCTGACAATCGATTTCCCGCGGGTCGCCGCGAAATCCGCTCTCTACGACATCGAAGCCTCCGGCAAGGTCAAGGGTTATCCGGAGGAGAAGGAGCACTATACGCTCGAAACCTCGATCCTTGCCCGCGATGTCGACAGGCTGATCCAGTATTTCCAGACCGCCGCCAAGAGCGATCCCCAGTTCAACCAGGTTTCGTTCGCGATGATGATGGCGAAGGGCATGGCAAAGACGGAACCGGATGGCCGCCTGCGCTGGGACATCAAGTTCGAGGACGGCAAGACCTTCAGCGTCAACGGGCAGCCGATCCAATGATCTGAGGGCGTTGCTTAGGTGCAGGACCTGTCAATCTGGCATCGGCATCCGGCGACGACAGCCGCGGGCATCGCGCGATGAACGGACCACCACCGGCAACTTTTTGCTGAAAGCGAGCTTTCAATTGGAGTTGTCAGGCGCTCCTTCATCTCGCGTGCGGCCGACTCATTCGGCTGCCGCGATACGAATAGGACGCGTTCCGATCGGAGCGCCGGTCGCGCGGTCGATGGTGACGGGATCGATCTCCGTTCCGGTCTCGGCGTCGAAGAACCGGGTCACCTTGCCCCCGCCGCGATGCTTGCGTCCCCACGCGCCGATCGCGAACAGAACCGGCAGAAAGTCGCGGCCGGCTTCCGTCAGCACGTATTCGTTCCGTGGCGGACGGTCGGAATAGCGGCGTTTCTCCAGCAGCCCCTCCTCGGTCAGCGATGAAAGCCGCCCCGTCAGCATCGTCGGCGCGATGCCGAGGCTCTTGCGAAAATCATCGAAGCGGGTGAGGCCCGCATGGGCGTCGCGCATGATCAGCATGCTCCAGGCATCCCCGACAAGGGCGAGACTGCGAGCGATCAGGCAGGGCTGGTTGGAAAGATTCTTCATGTCAGTATCTTTTTAGTAGTGACTTGATATCGAATTGATAGTAATGGATTGCTCCTAGATGTTCCATGACAAAATGAAAGCGGAAGGCGATGAGCAAGACAGAACGCGGCATTGCCCTGGTCACGGGCGCCTCTTCCGGTATCGGGCTGGTGACGGCACGAGCACTGCGGCGCGATGGCTACCGTGTTTTTGGTACCAGCCGAAAGCCGATGCCCGATACCGCGGATGGGATCACGATGCTGGTCTGCGACGTCACCGATGATGCATCGGTACAGAGCGTCGTCGACGAGATCTCAAGTCGCGCAGGACGGATCGATCTTCTCGTCAACAATGCCGGTATCGGACTGCTGGGCGGCGCCGAGGAATCCACGACGGCACAGGCGAAGGCCGTATTCGACGTGAACGTGTTCGGCATCATACGAATGACAAATGCCGTCCTGCCCGTGATGAGACGCCAGCGCCGGGGCAGGATCGTCAACCTCAGTTCCATACTGGGGCTCATTCCCGCTCCCTATAACGCCCTCTATGCATCGACCAAACATGCGATCGAGGGCTATTCGGAATCGCTCGATCATGAAGTTCGAACCCAAGGCATCCGCGTTGTGCTTGTTGAGCCCGGCGTGACCCGGACCTCCTTCGAGGAGAACATCACGCGTCCGGACCAGCCGATTGCCTTTTACGATGCGGTTCGCGCTAACGCCGAGAAACTGATGCGCGAAATCGTCGCGAAGGGCGATGCACCCGAGGTGGTCGCGGCAGCAGTCGTCAAGGCCGCCAATGCGGCATCGCCCAAACGGCGCTACACTGCGGGCAAAGCAGCGGGGCAGGTGCGCTTCATGCGCCGTTTCTTGCCGGAGTCCCTGGTCGACAAGAGCCTTCGGAAGTTCAACGGGCTTCCCGCATGAGCCGGCATCCCTGCATGGTTGGCGCGTTCGGTTTTCCCAAAAAACGAAAGTTGATCCGATGAAATCATTCCTGGTCGATCGCTACGGGAAACGTGGCGCTCTCCGGCTCGGTGAAAGCCCCGAACCGGCGTTGCGGGCAAACGATGTCATGGTCGAGGTTCATGCCGCCGGCGTGAACATGCTCGACAGCAAGATCAGGGACGGAGAGTTCAAACTCATCCTGCCCTACCGCCTTCCCCTGGTGCTGGGCAACGATGTTGCGGGCGTGGTGGTCCGGGTAGGGGCCAATGTCCGCCAGTTCAAACCCGGTGACGAGGTCTACGCACGTCCGGCCCAAGATCGCATCGGGACATTTGCCGAGTACATCGCCATCAACGAGGCCGATGTTGCGATGAAGCCCGCCAATCTGAACATGGAAGAGGCCGCGTCCATTCCGCTTGTCGCCCTGACTGCATGGCAGGCGCTTGTGGAGCGGGCAAACCTGCGGAAGGGACAGAAGGTCCTGATCCATGCCGGCTCGGGCGGCGTGGGCACGATCGCGATCCAGCTTGCCAAGCATCTCGGGGCCTATGTCGCCACGACCACGAGCACGGCCAATATTGCCCTCGCGAAAAGTCTCGGCGCGGACTTCGTGGTCGATTACAAGAAGGACGATTTCGAGAAAGTGCTGCAGGGCTACGACGTCGTGCTCAACAGCCTCGGCAAGGATACGCTGGAGAAATCCCTTCGCGTGCTGAAGCCGGGCGGCAAGTTGATCTCGATTTCCGGTCCGCCCGATCCTGATTTCGCCAAGCAGAACGGCTCCGGTTGGCTGTTTCAGCAGGTCATGCGCCTGCTGAGCTTCGGCATCAGGAAAAAATCGAAACGCCAAGGGGTCAGCTATTCGTTTCTGTTCATGACAGCGAACGGCGGGCAGCTCGCCAAGATCACCTCCCTGATCGAGGCGGGTCATATACGGCCTGTGGTGGACCGCGTCTTCCCGTTCGAGAGGACCAACGAGGCCCTGGATTATGTCGAAACGGGGCGTGCGAAAGGGAAGGTTGTCGTCGCAGTAAAGTGACGTCCGGGGGGCTTGAGCCTGGGCCTTTTGATGCCGCCTTCGCTTTTGCCAGTCAGCCGTCGTTTACCATCCGAAGGAACGTTTCAAACATGTTTCAATGCTAAAACTTTTCAACAAAACCAGTTGAAAAGTAACAGGCTTTCATGTTTCGCGTTATCTCCTGCATCTTTATCGAGCACGACCTTCGTTATATCGCCTGCGCAGTCCTGATCTGCGCGGCAGGGTCCTTCCTGACCCTCCGGCTTTTTTCCCGGGCTCGGACGGGGAGCGGGGTCGAGAAGGTCATCTGGCTTTTCCTGGCGGGCTTCATGGGGGGATCGGCCACCTGGACGACCCATTTTCTGGCCATGCTCGGTTATCTCCCAGGCGGGCAGGCGGGATATGAACCGGCTCAAACGCTTTTGTCTTTCATGATCGCGGTCGCGACCGCCACGATCGGGCTCAGCGTTGCGAGTTACGGCGGCCGGTCCGCGCTTGCGGAAGCCGGCGGCATGGTCATGGGGCTCGGTATCGCCGCGATGCATTACACCGGCATGGCGGCCTACGAGGTGCAGGGCGTCATCGAGTGGAACCGCTCCTACGTAATCGTCTCGCTGATCTTCGCGGCTCTGTTCGGTGCGCTCGTGACCAATCGCGCCATACGCCCGGTGACGCGCTTCTGCAAATACGGCTCCGTGCTGGCGATGATCGTGGCGATCGCCTCGACCCATTTTACCGGCATGGGCGCGATAGAGGTCATCCTCGACCCCCGCGCCGCGCTGCTGAACGAGGTCGTTCCGCCGGTCGTGCTCGGCTTCGGCGTGCTGTCGCTGATGCTGATCTTGCTGGCTCTGACGGCGGCCACCTACCTGATCGATGCCCGCACGACCCAGGCCGCCGTCGAGCAGTACCGCCACCTTTCCCTGCACGACGCTTTGACCGGCCTTGCCAATCGTGCCGCCTTCAACGAGCAGCTCGCCGATATCGCCGCGCGTCCGGTGGACCTGACTGCCCGCTTTGCGGTGCTTTCCTTCGATCTCAATCGCTTCAAGGAGGTCAACGACGTCCACGGTCATGCGGCGGGCGACGAGGTGCTGCGGGCGATCGGCGGCAGGCTTGCCGAGGCGGCCGGGGAGGGCGAGTTCATCGCCCGGGTCGGCGGCGACGAGTTCGTTGCGCTGAAACATATGTACTACAAGCGCTCCGATGCGATGGTGCTTGCCAACAGGCTGCTTGCCGAAATCTGCAAGCCGATCGAATGGAACGGTAATACGCTGACGGTCGGCTCGAGTGTCGGTATTGCGCTCTATCCGGGGGAAGCAAAGACGGTCGACGATCTCGTGGCGCAGGCGGATGTCGCCATGTACCGCGCCAAGCAATCCGGCGACAACGCGATCTGCTTCTACGACTCCTCGATGGACCAGGCGGCCCGCGAACGCAATGCGCTTGCCATGGACATGCGGTCAGGCCTCGTATCGAGGCAGTTCGAGCTCTATTACCAACTGCAGAACGATACGTTCTCCGGCGAGGTCGTCGGTTTCGAGGTTCTGTTGCGCTGGAACCACCCGATACGCGGCCTCGTCTCGCCGAACGATTTCATTCCGATCGCGGAGCGTACCGGCTTCATCATCGAGCTCGGGGAATGGGTGCTCCGGAGCGCCTGCGCGGAGGCTGCGACCTGGAAAAATCCGTTCTGCATTGCCGTCAACGTCGCCTCGCAGCAGCTGGCCGATCCGAAATTCCCGACCAAGGTTCGCGATATCCTCAAGCAGACGGGGCTCAGCGCCGGCCGGCTTGAGCTTGAAATCACCGAATCCGGCATCATCGCCGACCATCAGCGGGCGCTTCAGACCGTTCGCCACCTGAAGAGCCTCGGCGTCAAGATCGCCATGGACGACTATGGCACCGGCTATTCGTCGCTTTCGACGCTGATGTCCTTCCCGTTCGACAAGATCAAGATCGACCGAACCTTCGTCGACGGGCTTTCCAGCAATGAACAGTCGGCGGCGATCGTGCGCTCGACGCTGATCCTGGCCTCGAGCCTCCACATCCCGGTCCTTGCCGAAGGGGTGGAGACCGACGCGCATATCGCCTTCCTGCGCAAGGAAGGCTGCATGCAGGTCCAGGGCTACCTTTTCGGCAAGCCCGGTCCGCGGGCGGGGATCGAGCATATCGTCAATGGTCAAGCTGGGGGTGAGGCGGGGGACCAAATCACCCCGATGGTTGCCAAGGTCGCCTGACCTCGCGCGTCAGCGCCGGGGTTCGCCCCCCGGCGCATAGACCGTCTTCTGCTCGAAACGGAACTTGTGACCGCACTGGCCGCAGCGGATCATGTATTTTCGGGGATCGGTCGAGGCAAATTCGGTCAGGAAGCCTCTCGGCAGGTCATCGATGCGGAAATCACGGTTGCCCTGCCGCCTGTCATCGGTCTCGGAAACCTCGGCGAAACCGACATTGCCGCATTGGGAACATTCGAGTTTTCGGGAATAGCGGTCGCGTGCGGCCATGCGAGTCTCCTTCTTCGCAGCGCCTTCTAGCCGAAGCCTTGGCACAAAGCAAAACGCCGGAACCACGGTTCCGGCGTTTTTCGTCGACGATCGATCGTGACCTCAAGCCGGCCCTTTAGCGGCGGCACTCGCCGGAGGCGACGACGCTGAAGCCCGCGTTTGCCGCCTCGCAGGCGTTCGGGAAGGTCTGGGTGCGTCCGCCCTGCTGGCCGCAGACGGGACGGTATTCGCGCGTGCAGAAGCCGGGTTGCTCGGGCCTTCCGGGACGACCCGGCTGGTCCGGGCGACCAGGGCGGCCAGGCTGGTTCCAGTCCGGGCGATCGGGCCGGTCCGGACGATCGGGTCTGCCGGGTTGGTTCCAGTCGGGTCGGTCGGGTCGCTGTGGGCGATCCCAGTCTGGGCGGTCGGGCCGGCCGGGGCGATCCGGGGTTCCGGGGCGGTCCCAATCGGGGCGATCAGGCCGCTGGGGACGGTTCCAGTCCGGCCGCGGCCGTTCCGGCGGATAATAGCCGCCAGGCCGGCTGCCGCCATCGACGCAGGCCGACAGCAGCGGAATGAGAAGAAAAATGGCGAGTCTCTTCGACAGGCCGATCAAGGAAGACATTGCGACTCATCCTCTGTTTGAGTTCGAGGGGGAGTCTATCCAAATACTTGTGACGGAAGAAGGTCAGTCGAACAGGCTGGAGACGGAGGATTCCATCGCCGTACGGTTGATCGCCTCGCCGAGCAGGTTGGCGGTGGTGATGACCCGGATGTTGTGGGCCGACTGGACCGCGGTGGTCGGCTGGATCGAGTCGGTGATCACCAGTTCCTTGAGCTTGGAAGCCGCGATGCGGGCAACCGCGCCGCCGGAGAGCACGCCATGGGTGATGTAGGCGGTGACGCTGGTGGCGCCGTTCTTCAGAAGCGCTTCGGCCGCGTTGCAGAGCGTGCCGCCGGAATCGACGATGTCGTCGATCAGCAGGCAGTCCTTGCCGTCGACTTCGCCGATGACATTCATCACCTCGGATTCGCCGGCCCGTTCGCGGCGCTTGTCGACGATCGCCAGTTGACAGTCGATGCGCTTGGCGAGCGCGCGGGCACGAACCACGCCGCCGACGTCGGGCGAGACGACCATGACGTTGTTGAGGTCGTAGTGTTCCTTTACGTCGCGGGCGAGCACCGGCACCGCGAAGAGATTGTCGGTCGGGATATCGAAAAAGCCCTGGATCTGGCCTGCATGCAGGTCGAGCGTCAGGACGCGGTCGGCGCCGGCCTCGGTGATCAGGTTGGCGACGAGCTTTGCCGAGATCGGGGTGCGCGGGCCGGCCTTGCGGTCCTGGCGGGCGTAACCGAAATAGGGGAGGACAGCGGTGATGCGCTTGGCCGAAGATCGACGGAAGGCATCGATCATGATCAGCAGTTCCATCAGGTGGTCGTTGGTCGGGAATGACGTGGACTGGATGATGAAGACATCCTCGCCGCGCACGTTTTCCTGAATTTCAACGAAGATTTCCTGGTCTGCAAATCGCCTGACACTGGCTTTTCCGACTGGAACATTAAGATAGCTGCAGATCGCGTCGGCAAGATGCCGGTTCGAATTGCCTGCGAAAACCTTCATTGCGGTCCGCCTGTTTTGAAGCTGGATGCGGGCCTTTTACCGCCGCCGCCTTCGAATGCAAGTGCGTTTCGCACCCGCTCACTCATTTTTATGAAGAAACTGTGACGCGTGGCTTTTAAGGTTCAGTGCCGGATCGGCCGGCCAGATGGCTCAGCCCGATCAATCAGCCCTGGGATTGGCGCCAGGCCACATAGTCCTGGATGGTTTTGGCGGCGATGGTTTCCATCGTCGAGGCTGGAACCGAAGCCCAGGGGTCCTGGCCGCTCCCGGGCACGCTTTCCTGGCCCTGCATGCGGTGCAGCCGGGCGCCGGAAGCATCAAGGATATCCCAGACATAGACGATGGTGACCTTGCCGCTGTCGGAGAAGGCGGAGAAATAGCCCTTGAGAATGTGCTCGGTGCTGTTGTCTGCCGACGGCCGGATCGTCAGCCCGTTGGCGCGGGCCTGGGCGCCGAGCTGGCGGGACAACGGCGTCACCGCCTGGACCGGGGCGCCGATGATCGGCAGGAAGCGGACCGTCGGACCGGATGCGGGCGGCAGCGAGGCGCTCTGCTGCTGTCGGGATTGTTGTTGCTGGGGCGGAGCGGCCGGTGTCTCGGGCTGCTGCATGGTCTGCTGCTGGCCCTGCCATTGCGGCGGCGGGCCGGAGGAGGCGGGCGAGACGGTGTTGCCGGATTCCAGCGCCCTGGCCTGGGCTTCGAGCGTGTTCTGGGGACCGGATTGATAGCCGCCGCTGCTGTTGTAGGTTTCCGGCTGCGCCGAGCGGGCCATGCGGTCGGTTTCGGCCTGGGTCACGGGCGAGGAGGTTCTGGCACCTCCGCCACCGACGTTTGCCTGTGGCGTCAATGCTTCCGTCGTATTGCAGGAGGCAAGCGCAACCGCCAGCAGGGCAGCGGAAAGCAGTGTTCCGAAAGGCCGCATACCCGTCTCCTGCCACAGATTCCTCAGGCAGAAGCTTAGAGTTCGCTCCCAAACTGTCAATCGGCTGATTTTTCGAGCTTTCAGCGCTGAATCAGCTCCAAAGCATGGCGGGAAAGTGGCTGCGGGTCGCCTTCGGTCGTCAGGTAGGTGTGGCCGAGGGTCATGGCGGCGCCGCTGTCGGAATCCATGATGATCATGTGCACGAACAGCGTCATGTCAGGCAGAATTTCCTGCGGATTGCCGAAATGGAACATCTGGTGCTCCATCCAGGAGGGCGAGAACCTTGCGCCGAGCGAATAACCGCAGGCATTGAGGCGGTGGCGCGACAGGCCGCGCTCGTCGAGGATGCGCGCATGGGTGTCGAAGACGTCGCCGAAGGTCTGGCCGGGACGGAGAACCTCCTCGATCGCCTGGATGGTTTCGAGGCACGCCTTGTAGAGCTCGCGGTGGCGGGGCGACGGCTCGCCGATCATGACCGTGCGCATCATCGCGGCATGGTAATGCGCCGCCGTACCCGCCCATTCGAGCGTCAGCTGGTCGGTCGCGTCGAGCTTGCGACGGCCGGCCTTGTAGCGGCAGAGCAGCGCGTCGGCGCCGGAGCCGATGATGAATTCGTTGGCGGGATAGTCGCCGCCGCCGAGGAAGACGGCGCCCTGCATGGCGGCGAGGATTTCCGCCTCGTCGCCGCCGGCCTTGATCAGCGGCAGGGCCGCATCGAGCGCATCGTCGGCAAGTTCGGCGGCGCGCCTGGCGAAGGCGATTTCCGCCGGGCTTTTGACGAGGCGCAGCGTGCTGACCAGATAGGAGGCGTCGCTGATCTGGCCGAAGGTGGCGAGCTGGTTGTCGATGAGGCGGGCGAGGCGGCCGGTCATGCCGTGGGTATCGTATTCGACGCCGATTTTCGCGCCGAGCAGGTCCATGTCGCTCAACAGGTTCTTGAGGTCGAGGGTCGGATCGGCATTCACCCGGTCGACCCAGACGACGATGTTCTCGACGATCGAGGTGTGGCGGGCCTGGCGCAGGTCGGCCGAGCGGGTGAGCAGTGTCATCGTGCCGTCGGCCTTGACGATCAGCGTCTGGAAAAAGCAGTAGCCGAACGTGTCGTAGCCGGTCAGCCAGTACATGCTTTCCTGCGCGAAGATCAAAAGCGCATCCAGCTTGTCGGCGCGCATCTTCTCCGTCAGCCGCGTCAGCCGGTCGGCGTATTCGCTCCTCTCGAAATGCAGGGCCATATCAATTCTCCCGAAGTGCGATTGCTGAAATCTGGCGGCCGTAATCCGGCTCTTTGGCATGGGTGGTGCGGCGATAGGAATAGAACCGTTCCGCATCCGGATAGGTATCGAGACCGAGGCTCGCGGCCCGAACGCCGGCCTCCCTCAGCCGCCGGATGGTCAGCGAGGGCAGGTCGAACATGGAATGCCCCGCATTCAATGACGGCGTGAAGAAGGTCTTGTAGGACGGATCGTAGTCCAGGAAACGGTCGACGAATTCCGGGCCGACCTCGTAGCTCGCCGGGCCGATCGAGGGGCCGAGGACCGCGGTGATGTTTTGGCGCTCTGCACCGAGCGAAATCATCGCTTCGATGGTGTTTTCGAGCACGCCGGTCAGCGCACCCTTCCAGCCGGCATGGGCCGCGCCGATCACGCCGTTCTCGCCATCGGCAAACAGGATCGGACCGCAATCGGCCGCGAGCACGCCGAGCGCGACGCCCGGAACACTCGTCACCATGGCATCGACCTTGGGCCGTTCGCCGGCATAAGTCTCATCGACCACGAAGACGTCGGGTGAATGCACCTGGTGCACGGTCGCGAGCTTTTCGACGGCCAAGCCGAACCAGGCAGCGACCCGGATGCGGTTCTCGACCACTTTCTCGCGGTCGTCGTCCGAGCCGACGCCGACGTTCAGACCGGCATAGAGGCCTTCCGAAACCCCGCCCTTTCGGGTGAAGAAACCGTGGCGGATGCGGGCGCCGGCCCTGTCGTTCAACAGGGGGCTCTCGATCGGCTCCGGCAAGGGTATGTCTTGCATCGGCGTTATCTATCCCGTTGATTTGAAGAGGTTTTGGGCGCTCTCTCAAGGCTTGCCCGCTGCTTCGATCTAGGGCGAGAGTGGCGCAAAAAAAGGGCGGATGTCAATCGGTTGATGAATTGACGGCCGCTGTTTACTCCACCGCCCGGAATGGCATCAGGTTGAGCGACGGGCTCGACACCGCTATGACCTTGAAGAGTTCACCCATCTTGCCGGCGCCTTCGCCGGCCAGCCGATCGACAGCGGCGGCGATCAGGCGCTGCTCGATAGGCTCCTTGTCCTTGGCGAGCGCGGTGGCGCGTTCCGCAAGGCCGAGGCCGAGCAGGAAATCGCCCTGATGCAGGCCGCCGTTCAGGTGGACGCCCATGGAGACGGCAATGCGCGCCAGGTCCTCGAAATCGACATGGCTGGTGAGATCCGCCTCGCCGGGATGCGCGAGTGGCGGATCGTAGTCATGCTGGCGGACGGCCTGCAGCGTATCGCCGAAATTGGTGACCAGGTGGCCGTAGTCGATGACCAGGGCGGTGCCGCCAAAGGCCCTCAGCCGTTCGCACAGCGTCAGCATGACCGCCTGGCGGGCCGGCGACAGTTCGAAGATCGTGCCGTCGGGAATGCCGGCGACAGGCGAGGGCAGGAGTTGCGGATCGAGCGTCGCGACGCCGGCGGCAAAGCCGAGTTCATCCTCAGCATTCAGCCCGACGAGGCGTTCGCGAAAACCGGTTGGCGTCTTGACGAACTGGCGGATCGGGATGGCGTCGAACAGTTCGTTGGCGGCGATCAGCGTGAAGCCGTCTGGCACTTCCTCGAAACTGTCGTGCCAGGAAATCTTGGTGGAGAAGGCTTCGAGCGTGATGCGCTGGACGCCGCGCAGGCGCTCGCTCGTCTCGACCAGATGAACATGCAGGTCCTCAAAGAGCGACGGTGCGATGCGTTTCATCACCCGCAGCATGTCGGCCATCATCGTGCCGCGGCCGGGGCCGATTTCCACCAGGCGGACGCCGGTGGGCGTGCCGTGCTGCTGCCAGGCATGCACCATGAAGACGCCGATCATCTCGCCGAACAGCTGGCTGATCTCCGGCGCGGTGATGAAATCGCCGTGGCGGCCGAAAGGCTCGCGGGTGCGATAATAGCCGTGCTCGGGATCTGCGAGGCATAGCGCGAAATAGTCGGTCACGCTGATCGGGCCGTTGGTGCGGATCAGGGTCTTGATCTTTTCGGTTAAGGGGGTGCTCAACGGGCGTGCCTCCCCTCAAGCCTTCGCCGCGGACGTTACCGCCGCGCGGGCACGGAAAATGGCCCACAGGCCGGCAGCGATCATCGGCAGCGACAGGATCATGCCCATGGTCAGCCAGTTGGTGCCGAGCAGATAACCGAGCTGCGCATCCGGTTCGCGAAAAAATTCCACGAAGATGCGGCAGAGCGCGTAACCGATGACGAAGGTGCCGGCGATGGTGCCCGGAACCCTCAGCGCCTTGAACCGGAAGATCAGCAGGGCAAGGACCAGAAGAAGCACGATGCCTTCGAGGCCTGCCTCGTAGAGCTGGCTCGGATGGCGCGAGAACGGCCCGCCGGTCGGGAAGACGACCGCCCAGGGCGCGTTGCTGAGGCGCCCCCAGAGTTCGCCGTTGATGAAATTGGCGATGCGGCCGAAGAACAGGCCGAAGGGCACGACCGCGGCGACCGTATCGAACATGCTCCAGACGGGAATGGCGTTGCGGCGGGCGAAGATGATCATCGCCAGCGTCGCGCCGATGAAACCGCCATGGAAGGACATGCCGCCGTTCCAGATCTCGACCGCGCGGATGGGGTTCTGCAGCACGGACGCCAGATCGTAGAACAGGATATAGCCGATGCGGCCGCCGAGCACGATGCCGGCTGCGACCCAGACGAGGAAATCGTCGAGCTGGGCGGCTGTTATCGGCGACTGGCCGTCTCTCCACAGCGAAGCGTTCGCCGCGAGCCGGCGCGCGTAAAACCAGCCGAGCATGATGCCGGCGACATAGGCGAGCCCGTACCAATGGATGGCGAGCGGGCCGATGGAAAAGGCCACCGGATCGATGTTCGGGAACGGCATCAGAGCGAAAAGATGAAGCGCTTCGTACAAGTTACAGGGTTCCCACCTAACGGCATTGGGCGGAACATGGCGTTGCGGCCATCGGCGGTCAAGGTGAATCTAAGCGAGTGCTGATGCGAACGGTGGATGATGCTTGCAAGCGGACCGTCCAGGCCCTACTTGATCCCTATGGATATTCGCCGGCCCGGATCGCCGGCCAGACGATATGGGAGTTCAGAACCATGGCAACCGGCACGAACCGCATTCTCGACGATTTTGCGCGGCTGATGACCGATGCCGCCGGCGCCGCGCAAGGGGTGCGCAAGGAGGTCGAAACCGCCTTCCACGCCCAGGCCGAGCGGTTCCTCAACAGCATGGATATCGTCAAGCGCGAGGAATTCGAGGCCGTCCGCGAAATGGCCGCCCGCGCCCGCGATGAAAACGAAGCGCTGAAGGCGCGGATCGAAGCGCTGGAAGCGAAGCTTTCGGGACAGTAAGAGAACCCCTCCCGGCCTGCTGGCCACCCTCCCCACAAGGGGAGGGGACGATTCCCTCGGCTAGAAATTTTCCCGCTCCAGATTTCAGCGCCTTAACCCCTTTATCGTCCCCCCATCATCCCCGCCTTCCAAAACCCGCGCACAATCCTCTTCGTCATCGGATGGGAAACCGGGTTCGCGAGCCGGCTGCCTCCTCAAGGTTCGCAGGACCTCGTTTCCGGTGATGGTCGTGACCTGGTGGTCGAAAAGAGGGCTCGGAAATCCTCTTTGAGATTGCAGGATACGGTCGGGGCAGGCGGAACGCCTGATACTCAATACCACCGAAATACCTCCGCCTGTCCCATTCCCAACCAACCGCGCTGGACGAACCGTCGGCGTGGCCGCAACCGCTTTGGTCTTTTCGGTCGTTGTTCATAAAAAAATGATGCCCTGTGGACACTGTCAAAAAACCGAGCGTCCAGAGTCGCTTATGACTCCGTTCTGATCTCCGTTGCGAACAAGTTTCGATATTTGGTCATGTAAAAACCGAAGGAGGGGCTGGCAGCCGGACTCCGTCTAGGTACACTGATTTTAAAGGATGATTCGAAACGGCTTGGTAAGCTCCAGACAGGGTGACTGCGTTATTCTGGCAGCGTCGGACGATCATCGACAGTGTTGTTCCCGGTCATTGTTCGCGTGTTTTGGCGTTTTATCCGCACGAATCCGCATTCATTCCGGTCAAGAAGGTGCCGCATGACGCTTATGGAAATGGAAATCGAACGCCAGTCGAATCCGGTCGACATGATCGAATTCGTTGCTGCCTCGAACGACTGGACGTTCGAACGGTCGGGTGAAGATGAAATCGCCATGACCGTGGAAGGCCGCTGGACGGACTACCATGTTTCCTTCTCCTGGATGGAGGAGTTCGAAGCGCTGCATCTGGCCTGCGCTTTCGACATCAAGATTCCCGATGCCCGCTTCAACGAAGTCATCCGCCTGCTGAGCCATGTCAACGGCCAGGTGCTGATGGGTCATTTCGACGTGTGGCGTCAGGAAGACGTGGTCATCTTCCGGCAGTCGCTGCTGCTGGCCGGCGGCGCGGAACCCAACAATCAGCAGGTCGAAGTGCTGCTTTCGAGCGCGCTCGAAGCCTGCGAGTCCTATTATCAGGCGTTCCAGTTCGTTGTATGGTCGGGCATGGAGGCGAAGGCCGCCATGGAAGCCGTTTTGTTCGAAACCGTGGGCGAGTGCTGATGGCCTTGGGTCAGTCGGGATCCATCATTCTGGTCGGTGCCGGCAATATGGGTGGCGCCATGCTGTCCGGCTGGCTGAAAAAAGGCGTGCCCGGCGCGTCCGTGACGGTCATCGACCCGTCGCCTTCCGATGCCATGAAAACGATGATGTCCGAGGCCGGTGCGCATCACCTTGCCGCGCTGCCCGACGGTGCATCCGCGGATATCCTGTTCCTTGCGGTGAAGCCGCAGCTGATGGATGCCGTCCTGCCACCCCTAAAGCCGGTTGTCGGTTCGAATACCGTGGTCGTGTCGGTCGCGGCCGGCAAGACGCTCGCCTATCTCGAAAAACATCTCGGCGAAGCCGCCATGGTGCGCGCCATGCCGAACACGCCTGCCATGATCGGCCGTGGCGTCACCGGCGCCTATGCCAATCCCAAGGTCACCGACGCGCAACGCGAGGCGGTGCAATCGCTGCTCAAGGTTAGCGGACCGGTGGAATGGGTATCGAGCGAAGCGGATATCGATGCGGTGACCGCCGTTTCGGGTAGCGGCCCGGCCTATGTGTTCTATCTCGTGGAGTGCATGGCGGAAGCGGGCCGGAAAGCAGGCCTGCCGGCGGACCTCGCCATGCGGCTCGCGCGGGAAACTGTCTCGGGGGCTGGCGAGCTGCTTCACCAGTCCCCCGATGACGCGTCCAGGCTTCGCCAGAACGTCACGTCCCCGAACGGCACGACTGCTGCCGCACTTGCCGTGCTGATGGCGGACGACGGCATGCAGCCGCTGTTCGACAAGGCGATCGCCGCCGCCCGCAGCAGAGCCGAAGAACTCGGCGCCTGAGTGAATTCGAATGGCTGAAGACATCACCTATGGCGACTTTGAAAAAGTCGATATCCGGGTCGGCACGATCGTCGAGGTCGAAGCTTTTCCGGAAGCCCGCAAGCCGGCCTTCAAACTGAAGATCGATTTCGGCCCGGAGATCGGCATCAAGAAATCGTCGGCGCAGATCACCGTGCATTATACGCCGGAGACGCTGGTCGGCCGGCAGGTGCTCGGCGTCGTCAATTTCCCGCCGCGGCAGATCGGCCCGTTCCGCTCCGAAGTGCTGACCCTCGGCTTCGAGGACGAAAACGGCGCGATCGTGCTGGCCGCCGTCGAGCAGCCGGTGCCCAACGGCCGGAAGCTGATGTAGCCGAGCGCTGAGGCGCTGTTCAGATCGTCAGTGGATATCGCGGCTCTTGACGTCGCTCAGGTCGAACGACCGGAACTCCACCTCGAAGCCTTCGCGCTGTGGCG
>NZ_AKKC02000009.1 GCF_000282095.2 Rhizobium sp. CF080
CGAAGCCGGTGGAGCCGTGGGAAGGCACCAAGCCTGCGGTTACCTATGGAGAGAATTGCTTCATCCCGGACATGAAGACGGTGGCGGGCGACGAACTCTTCAACCCGCATCGCTACCTGCCGATGAGCGAGAATTGCCAGTATCTCAACATCTGGACGAAGGGCATCAAGGACGGCGCCAAGCGCCCGGTCATGGTCTGGCTGCATGGCGGCGGTTACACCAACGGTTCGGGCATAGAACTGACCTCCTATGACGGAGAGAACCTTGCCCGCAAGGGCGATGCCGTCGTCATCACGCTCAACCATCGCCTGAACGTGCTCGGTTTTCTCGATCTTTCGGCCTATGGCCCGGAATATAAGCAGTCCGGCAATGCCAGCATGGCGGATCTCGTGGCAGCGCTGCAATGGGTGAAGGACAATGCCGAAGCTTTCGGCGGCGACCCGAACAATGTTACGATCTTCGGCCAGTCCGGCGGCGGCAGCAAGGTGCGTACCCTGATGGGCCTACCGGCAGCCAAGGGCCTGTTCCACAAGGCGATCGTCCAGAGCGGTGCCACCACCAGCCCGGTCACGTCGCAGAAATCGGCGCAGCGCGTCGCCGAGTTGACGCTCAAGAACCTCGGGCTCGATGGCTCCAAGGTGGGTGACCTGAAGACGGTGCCTTATCCGAAGCTCCTGGAAGCCGCCACCAAGGCGCTCGATGAGGCCAAGAAGGAAGGCGATCCGAACCCGCGCTGGGCGCCGGTCGTTGATGCAGCCTATCTGCCGCGTGATCCGGTCGGCGACGCCTGGGTGGATCAGGCCCGCGACATCCCGCTTCTGATCGGCACGGTGCTCAACGAAAGCGAAACGATTATCCGCAACAACCCGGCTGTTCTTTATGCGGACAACAAGAACAAGTGGACGGACGAGCGGGCACAGGCAAAGCTCAAGGAACGTTTCGGCGACAAGGCGAATGCGGTCGGCAAGGCCTTCCTCGAAGCCTATCCGAACAAGAAGCTCTCCGACGCTTTCTTCGTCGATCTGAGCGGCCGCCCGGGCACGCTGAAGAATACCCAGCTCAAGGCAAAGCAGGGCGGGGCGCCGGTCTATAGCTATGTCTTCTCGTGGGAATCACCGGCCATGGGCGGCATCGGCATGTCGTGGCATTGCTCGGAAATCTCGCATGTCTTCGCCAATGCGGCACTTGTCGCTACGGCCACCGGCGGCGGGGCGGATGCGGTCGCCATGTCGGAGAAGATGAGCCAGGCCTGGGTCAATTTCGCTCGCAGCGGCAATCCGAGCCACAAGGGCCTTCCCGAATGGCCGGCCTATACGGTGGAAAAGGGCGCGACGATGATCTTCGACAACAACAGCGAGGTCCGCTTCAACCACGACCTGCCGCTGCTGAAGGCCGCCGGCGTGATGTAGTCGGCAGCCGGGCTGTCACCAGCACATAACGAGCTACGGGCGCGGCAGACAAGATCGCCTGCCACGCCCAAGGGCCGGCCACGGGGAGGCGGTTATGCCGGCTCTCCATTATTTGGCTCGTCCCGGCTTGGGAGCGAGCCGATCGGCCGGATTTTTTCAGGAGGAATATTGTGGAGAACAAAATGAAGAAAGCAGCCACCGTACTGGCAATCGCCGCCTGCGCCGTCACGATGACGATGATGCCGGCCGGCGCACAGGAGAAGGCCGGGACACTGCGCGTCGGCACGGCGCGCATCGACATCACCCCGCCGGCAAATGCCGCCTATCCGGCGATGAACGAATACGAACACGAGAAGCTCTATCTGCGGGCGATCGTTGTCGACAACGGTACGACGAAGGCGGCATTCCTCGGCGCCGATCTCGGCGGCATCAACGAGAATGTCTGGGCTGACGCCAGCAAGCGCATCGCCGAGAAACTCGGCGCGCCGGCGGAGAACATCATCCTGTCGTCCACCCACACCCACAGTGACTGGCCGGCCAACGCCACGACGGCGCCGGGCCAGCCACGCTACGGCAGCGATTTCGTGGCGAATGTGGCGCTCGATGCGGTGACAAAGGCGATGGCCGGGCTGCAGCCCGCGCTCGTCGGTTATTCCACCGGCGAGTCCTATCTCAACGTCAACCGCGACGTGGTCGACGACGAGACGCATCTGTGGACGCAGGCCGCCAATTTCAAAGCCTTCTCCGACAAGACCGTCGGCGTGCTGTCCTTCGTCAAGCCGACCGGCGAGCCGATCGCGGCCTATGTCAATTACGCCATGCACCCGGTCAACGGCTACCTGTCCGGCTTCGTCAGCGGCGATTTCGCGGCCGCGACCAGCCGTTATGTCGAGCAGAACCTCAGCGATGACATGGTGACGATCTTCACGCAGGGCGCATCCGGCGACCAGAATCCGCGTTGGCTGCGCACCGGCACGAACACGCTTGCCTCCAAGACCGGCGTCAAGATCAGCGGCTACGAGATGACCCGCGAAAAGATCGAGGCGCCGCTCCGCAACAAGCAGGTGGCGGACGGGCCGCTCGATCCCAAGGTAGCCCGCCAGCTCGGCGAATACATGCAGGCGCTCGGCGTCATCCTCGGCGAAGAGGTGATCCGGGTCATGTCGCATACGGACGGCCGGCTGAAATCGCCGGAGATCTGGGGCGCGCAGAGCACGTTGACATGCCCGGGCCGGACGCGGCTCGACAATGCCCGCGAAGGCGTGGCCGGCCAGTACAAGGACGGCGACAATGTCGATATCCGGCTCGGCGTCGTCGGCATCGGCGATATCGCACTCACGACGGTCAATGCCGAGATCTACAGCCGCATCGGCCAGCGCACCAAGGAGGCATCGCCGCTTTCCAAGACGATGCTGGTGACGCTTGCCAACGGTCGCGCCAATTCCGGTTACATTCCCGACGACGAGTCCTTCCAGCACCAGACATTCCAGGTGCTTGGCTCGAAGCTCAAGCCGGGCTGCGCCGAAGACGGGATCGCCAGCGGGATTGCTGCCTTGGTGAGCGGCCACCTCACCCAATGAGGTGACGCGGGGCCGAGGCCACCCCGAAGGAGGCCGGTCTGGCGAGACCGGTCTGCGATACTGTGCCATCTGGGGCGCCATCCGGACGATCAGTACCGGATGGCGCCAATTGCATGATCTAAAACGTTTCAGAATTATCATCTGAAATCTGTACAATCGGGCTTGGCTTGGTTAAACCGCCGCCGAACACGGTCTGGCAGACCACCCGCAACCAGCTATGGCGGCATCCAATGATCGATCCCAAGACATTTGCGAAGCGTTTCCCCGGCGATTTCCTGTTCGGGGTCGCGACGGCGTCCTACCAGATCGAAGGCTCGACCAAGGCGGACGGCCGCAAATCCTCGATCTGGGATGCGTTTTCCAACATGCCGGGCCGGGTCCATAACCGAGACAATGGCGATATCGCCTGCGATCACTACAATCGCTGGGAGCAGGATCTCGATCTCATCCAGGAAATGGGCGTCGAAGCCTATCGGTTCTCGATCGCCTGGCCGCGGATCATTCCGGAGGGTACGGGCCGGATCAACGAGAAGGGGCTGGATTTCTACGACCGGCTGATCGACGGCTGCAAGGCCCGCGGCATCAAGACCTATGCGACGCTCTATCACTGGGACCTGCCGCTGGCGCTGATGGGCGAGGGCGGCTGGACGGCGCGTTCGACGGCCTATGCCTTCCAGCGTTATGCCAAGGTGGTGATGGCGCGGCTCGGCGACCGGCTCGATGCGGTGGCGACCTTCAACGAACCCTGGTGCATCGTCTGGCTCTCCCACCTCTACGGCATCCACGCACCGGGCGAAAAGAACATGCAGGCGGCGCTTGCCGCCATGCACCATGTCAATCTCGCTCATGGCCTCGGCGTCGAGGCGATCCGGCATGTGACGCCGAACGTGCCGGTCGGCACCGTCATCAACGCTGCGTCGATCATCGCCGGCTCCGACAGCCCGGCCGATATCGCCGCCGCCGAGCGCGCCCACCAGTTCCACAACGGCGCCTTCTTCGATCCTGTCTTCAAGGGTGAATATCCGAAAGCGTTCCTGGAAGCGCTCGGCGACCGCATGCCGGTCGTCGAAGAGGGCGATCTCAAGATCATCAGCCAGAAGCTCGACTGGTGGGGTCTCAACTATTACAAGCCCGACCGCGTCCATGATGATGCGACGCGCACCGGCGATTTCCCGTGGACGGTGGAGGCGAAGCCCGCCAGCGACGTCAAGACAGATATCGGCTGGGAGGTCTATTCGCCGGGCCTGAAGCTGCTGGTCGAGGATCTCTACCGCCGCTACGACCTGCCGGATTGCTACATCACCGAGAACGGCGCCTGCTACAACATGGAACCGGAAAACGGTGAGGTGGATGACCAGCCGCGTCTGGATTATTATGTCGAGCACCTTTCCGTCGTCGCCGACCTGATCAAGGACGGCTACCCGATGAAGGGTTATTTCGCCTGGAGCCTGATGGACAATTTCGAATGGGCGGAGGGCTACCGCATGCGGTTCGGTCTCGTGCATGTGAATTACGAGACCCAGGAACGGACGATCAAGAAAAGCGGCAAATGGTATCGCGAGTTCGCCTCGTTGTTCCCGAAAGGCAACCATAAATCGGCGTAAATGCGAAGATCCTTTTTTAAGGGATGCTGTGATACCCATCGCCTCCTGATTGCTGGAGATAGTGCGATGGCTGGTTGTGTGGGATGCCGCGATGGCGAGGGTTTCGAAATCCCATTTTCGATGGCTTTCCAGCCGATCGTCGATCTGCGAACCGGTACGGTCTTCGCGCAGGAGGCCCTGGTTCGCGGGCTCGGTGGAGAGGGCGCCATGTCGGTCCTGTCGCAGGTAACAGAGCATAACCGATATGCGTTCGACCAGCAGTGCCGCGTCAAAGCCATTCAGCTTGCGGCGCGCCTGGGCGCTGATTGTCCGGATACCAAGCTTTCCATCAATTTCATGCCGAACGCCGTCTACGAGCCGCGGGCCTGTATCCGGTTGACGCTTGCGACGGCCATGCAGGTAGGTTTCCCACTGGACCGCATCATCTTCGAATTCACCGAGGGCGAGCAGGTGGATGTGAAACATCTCCTGAATATTCTGCGCACCTACAAGGACATGGGCTTCAAGACGGCGATCGACGATTTCGGCGCCGGTTATTCAGGGCTCAACCTGCTTTCGCAATTCCAGCCGGATATCGTCAAATTCGATATGGAGCTGATCCGCGGCATCGATACCGACCCGGCCAAGCGCGTCGTCGTCAAACACAGCCTGGCGATGCTTGACGAATTCGGCGTCGTTGCCCTTTGCGAAGGCGTGGAAACGCACGAGGAACTCAAGGTCCTGCAGGATCTCGGCGTATCGCTGGTGCAGGGCTACATTTTCAGCCGGCCGACCTTCGAGAGCTTTGCAAGTCCGGAGATGAAACTGGCTTCGTGACGCGGATTGCCGCCTAATCCGTCCGAATATTTTCCATCCCCCGCAATATCTGGAAATTCGTTTCTCGGCCCGGCGACGCTGCGGTGCAATAAGAGCACTGGATTGTCGGCCGAGTGGCGGCTGCGTGTGGACGAGACATGGGTAGACTACTATATCGACGCGTGAGCCGAATGTGTGATTGACCAGCGGGATGTTCCCTTGTGTCACCATTGCGCCGGCCGGTCCGTAAAAGAGTTTCCGATGTCTATAAAAGTTCAAACCCTGCCCGAGGCGCAGCACGGCGCCGTGTCGATACCGCCTGAACAACCCCTGTCTTCACCAATATCGATGGTCACTTTCGAAGCGGTGACGAAGCGGTTCGGCGGGGCTGACGACAAGAGCCAGTTCACTGCTCTCGACGGTATCGACCTTTCGGTTGCGCGCGGCGCGATCACCGGCATTATCGGCCGCTCGGGCGCCGGCAAGTCGACGCTGATCCGGCTCGTCAACGGGCTGGAAAAGGCGACCTCCGGCCGCGTCGTCGTCGATGGCGTCGAGGTGGGCGATCTTTCAGAGACGGGGCTTCGGGACCTGCGCCGCCATGTCGGCATGATCTTCCAGCACTTCAATCTGCTTTCGTCGCGCACCGCCTTCGACAATGTCGCCCTGCCGCTCGAGATCGCCGGCCTTTCCGCCAAGGCGATCCGCGACAAGGTCGCGCCGCTGATCGATCTGGTCGGTCTTGGCGACAAGTCGGACCGTTACCCGGCCGAACTCTCCGGCGGCCAGAAGCAGCGCATCGGCATCGCCCGGGCGCTTGCCACCTCGCCGAAACTGCTGCTCTCCGACGAGGCGACCTCGGCGCTGGACCCGGAAACCACGCAGTCGATCCTGGCGCTTCTGAAGCGCATCAATGCCGAACTCGGCCTAACGGTGCTTCTGATCACCCACGAGATGGAGGTGGTGAAGACCATCGCCTCCGATGTCGCGGTGATCGACCGTGGCAAGATCGTCGAGGCGGGTCGCACCTTCGACGTCTTCACCGGCGCCAAGCACGAGACGACGCGCTCGCTTCTGTCGGCAGCGCTCGGCACCAATCTGCCGGACTGGATCCGCTCGAACCTGAAGCCGCAGCCCTCGGCAGGCGATCGCGTGCTGGTGCGGCTGATCTTCTTCGGCTCGACGGCCTTCCAGCCACTGACCGCCCGGCTGGTCACCGAACTCGGCGCCGACGTGAACATCCTCGCCGGCACGATCGAGGAGATCGCCGGCGAACCCTATGGTTCGCTGGTCGTCGCCTACCCGGCCGATCCCGCTGTCACGGAGCGCGCCGAACGCTTCTATGCCGCAACCGGTCTCACCACGGAGGTGCTCGGTTATGTCGCTTGATATGCTTTTCGGCCTTCTTTCGAAGGCGCTGTGGCAGACCCTGCAGATGGTCGCCGCCGCCGGCCTGATCGGTTCGCTGATCGGCCTGCCGATCGGCGTGTTCCTGGCAACCAGCGGCAAGGGTGAGCTCTTCCCCGCACCGGTCAGCAACCGCATCATCGGCGCGATCGTCAACGCGGCGCGCTCGACGCCCTTCATCATCCTGGTGGTGGCGATCATCCCGTTCACGCGTCTCGTCACCGGCACCTCGATCGGCACCTATGCCGCGATCGTGCCGCTCACGGTCGCGACCATTCCCTTCGTCGCGCGGCTTGCCGAAGCGGCGATCCGCGAGGTGGACAAAGGCCTGATCGAGGCCGCCCGCGCCATGGGTGCCACGCCGCTGCAGATCGTCTTCAAGGTGCTGCTGGCAGAAGCCAAACCCGGCCTCACGCTCGCGCTGACGCTCACCCTCGTCAGCCTGGTCGGCTATTCGGCCATGGTCGGCGCGGTCGGTGGCGGAGGCCTCGGCGATCTCGGCATCCGCTACGGCTACCAGCGCTTCATGCCGGATGTGATGCTGGCCGTCGTCGTGGTGCTGATCGTGCTCGTCCAGGCGATCCAGAGTGCCGGAGATGCGCTCGCCCGCCGCTTCGACAAGCGCAACCGCAAGACCTGACACTTCAATCCCGGAAAACCAGCCTCCCAAGACTGGCGTATATATAATCGAACCCAAGGAGACACTTATGAAGAAGCTCATCATCGCGGCGGCACTCGCCGCCTTCGTTGCTGCGCCGGCACTTGCCGAAGACATCAAGATCGGCGTCACGCCCGGCCCGCATGCGCAGATCATGGAAAAGGTCAAGGAAGTCGCGGCTGCCAAGGGCCTCAACATCCAGATCCTCGAATTCTCCGACTACGTCGTGCCGAACCAGGCGCTGGCCGACGGCGAACTCAACGCCAATTCCTTCCAGCACCAGCCTTATCTCGACAACCAGGTCAAGGATCGCAAGTTCGATATCGTCAGCGTCGCGCAGACCGTCAACTTCCCGATGGGCGTCTATTCCAAGAAGGTGAAGAGCCTCGCCGACCTGAAGCAGGGCGCCACCGTCGCCATCCCGAACGACCCGACCAATGGTGGCCGCGCGCTGCTCATCCTCGCCGACCAGGGCCTGATCAAGGTCAATGCCGCCAAGGGCCTGAAGATCGGCCCGGCCGACGTGACCGAGAACCCGAAGAAGATCGAGTTCGCCGAACTCGACGCCGCCCAGCTGCCGCGCTCGCTCGACGATGTCGACGCCTCGGTCATCAACACCAACTACGCATTGGAAGCCGGCCTCAACCCGAAGACCGATCCGGTCGCCAAGGAAGGTGAAAAGGCCCCTTACATCAACATCATCGTCGTCAAGGCGAAGGACAAGGACGCGGCCTGGGTGAAGACCCTCGTCGAGGCCTATCACAGCGCTCCGGTGAAGGATTTCGTCAACACCCAGTTCAAGGGCGCCGTCATCGCCGCCTGGTAATATCGAATTCTCGAAAATTCTTCGTGGGCCGGCCCTCTACTGCGAGGACCGGCCCATTTACTTTAACGCTATCTGAAGGAATACCCGCGAAAGATGTAGGACTTCACGAGGTCTTCGATGCGGCTTCTTCCGTCTCGCTTCCGCCGCTCCGCAACACTTGGCCGTCGCTCCGCCGTGACGTCGATGCTGCTTGCCTTCGCGGTGGTCGTGGTTCTGGTGACGATCTTCATCCTGACTGCACTCGACCGCATCGCCGACTACGCCAATCGCCTCGATGACGGGCGCTCGCAGGAGACGACGACAGGCGCGATCCAGACGTTCGAAGAGCAGCTGCATGCGACGCTCAACGATTACGCCGCCTGGGACGATGCCGCCCAGTTCGTCTATGCGGATGATCAGGCCTGGGTCGTCAGCAACTATGGGGAGATGACCGCCAACAGCGATCTCTTCGACGTCGCGATCGTCATGGACATGAACCAGAACGTGCTGATGGCCTATCAGGACGGCGCGCCGGCCAACTGGGCCCCGCGTGACTATTTCGACAGCTCGCTGTGGACGCTGTTCGACAAGGCGAGTTCCGCCGGCGCGGAAAACCTGCCGGAGGCAGCCGATTTCGTGCAGACCAAAAAGGGTGTGGCGGCCGTCGGCGTCGCGTTGATCCGGCAGAAATCGGGGCAGCTCGATCAGCCGGTCTCGAACCGCCGCTTCCTGATCTTTGCCCGGCATCTCGACGAGGCCAAGGTTCAGAAACTCTCCGATACCTATGTCATCGAGGGGCTTCGTTTCGCGAGCCCAGCCCATACCGTGTCCAACATGGTGGAGATCCGCAATATCCACGGCAAGGTGTTGCAGCGGCTCGTGTGGAATTCGCGCAGGCCGGGCGACATGGGTTATGCCCAGGTCCGGCCGCTCGTCTATTGCGCGCTCGCCATGGTCGGCCTGTTTTTCCTCCTCCTCTTCGTCAGCGGCAGCAACACGCTCAACCGCCTGACGGCGGACGAAGCGTCGGCGCGGCATCTCGCCATGAGCGACCGGTTGAGCGGGCTCCTCAACCGCGCCGGCTTCTTCGCCGCTCTCGATGCGCTGGTGCTGCAGAGCCGCCGCAACAACAATGACGTGGCGCTGCTCTATCTCGATCTCGACGGTTTCAAGGAAGTCAACGACGCCTATGGCCACGGTACCGGCGACAAGCTGATCCGCGGCGTCGCGGCCGGCCTCAAGACGCTGGTCGGCGATACGGCGACCCTTGCCCGCGTCGGCGGCGACGAGTTCGCCATCGCGCTCGCGACCACGGATATCGCCCGGGTCGTGGATACGCTAAGCGACCGCATTCTCGGTTTTTTCGACGAGCCCTTCGTGATCGGCGAGAGGGTCGCGACGATCGGCACCTGCATCGGCGTCGCCATTTCGCCGCGCGGCAAGGTCTCCGGCGAGGAGCTGGTGCGGCGTTCCGACATGGCCATGTATCACGCCAAGGAAACCGGACGCGGCCGCACCGAATATTACCGGCCGGAAATGGATGCGCAGCGCGAAGAGCGCAACATGCTGGAAATCGACCTCAGGATTGCCATCGAACGCCGGGAGCTCAGCGTCGTCTACCAGCCGGTGGTGGATGCCAGGACCTGGCGGATCATCGGCGTCGAGGCGCTCGCCCGCTGGAACCGCACCGGTTACGGCCCGGTCTCGCCCGACGTCTTCATTCCAATCGCCGAATCGACCGGGCTCATCGACCAGCTCGGCCTGTTCGTGCTGCACCGCGCCTGCGAAACGCTGACATTGTGGCCGGAGCTCAAGCTCGCGGTCAACATCTCGCCCGGCCAGTTCCGCGATCCGGCATTTGCCGTGCATGTCGCGTCGGTGTTCCGCAAGACCGGCACCGATCCTTCCCGCATTACGCTGGAAATGACCGAGGGCTATTTCATCCAGAGCCCGGAACGCGCCCGCGCCGCGCTTGCCAAGCTGAAACAGCTCGGGGTGAAGATCGCTCTCGACGATTTCGGTGCCGGCTTTTCGAGTGTCGGATATCTGCGCCAGTTCGGTTTCGACCGGATGAAGATCGACAAGTCGCTGGTGCATGCGCTCGAGGAGGGCGGCCGCGCCGTCGATCTCTTGCAGGCGACCGTGGCGCTCGCCCGCTCACTGGAAATCCCGGTCACCGCCGAAGGCGTCGAGACGGAGGCGCAGGCGATGCAGCTGAGGCTGACTGGCTGCGACGAGTTGCAGGGCTATCTGTTCGGCAAGCCGATGTCATGGGAAAAGATCGACATCATCTACCGCGGCAACCGACTGCCGGGCGGGATGAGCGGGGCGGCGTGAGCTCCTTACGCGTCACGTGGGCCTCTACGTCCTGAGGTCTGGATCCTCGGGTCGAGCCCACGGCAGAATAGGGCCATTTCTCATCCTTGTGATATTCTCTGGGTACAAACGAAGGATACAAGCAGGAAAATTATCAACAAGGCGCCCGAGCCGCATTGCCCGGTACTGCCTCAGCTTCGACCCGGGTGAACTCAATGACATCGCCATTGTTCAAGATACTACGCCGGCTCGACGAGGCGCACATCCATTACTTCATCGAGCGGCACCGGGATGACACGATCGACATTACCGCGACGATCGTCGGTCAGCGCATCGAGATATCGGTATTCGAGGACGACCACGTCGAGATATCGCGCTTTGTCGGACACGAGGAGATCGAGGGCGAAGACGTCCTACATGCGATCATCGACCGGGAGATAGCAGAAGAGCTACGTTACGAGAAGAAAGACTGACGGCAGAGCGCCGATTATTCACTGGCGAACCGTCGGACCCCATTTGTCCGGGATACTAGCCCAACCGTCTCCGCCGATATACCTCACGCCGCGCTTCTTGGCGAGCCTGATTTGGAGCTGGCGCCGGCTGCGGAAGCAGCTCCTTTATTCCACATACGCCGCGTATGCCAATTGACATACGCGGCGTATGTGATGTAAAGGCGCATACGGGGCGTATGTCAACGCGCCCGTATGTTAAAACCAAAGGCCGGATGCGAAGAGCCATCACGACGCGGCGGAAACCGGCCTTTCAAAAAGGAATGAAGCAATGAGCACACGCGAGGCGATCTTCCCTGCCGGCCGGCATGCACTCTACGAAGAGCACCGCTATTCGGCGGCCATCCGCTCTGGAGACCTTCTGTTCGTTTCCGGCCAGGTCGGCAGCCGGGTAGACGGTTCACCGGAGCCCGACTTCGAGCGTCAGGTGCAACTGGCGTTCGACAATCTGGCGGCCGTATTGAAGGCGGCCGGCTGCACGTTTCAGGACGTCGTCGACGTCACGACCTTCCATCCCGATCCGCAGGCCCAGCTCGAAACCGTCATGGCCGTGCGGCAAAAGGCGATCGGCGAGGCACCCTATCCGAACTGGACAGCGGTCGGCGTCACCTGGCTCGCCGGTTTCGATTTCGAAATCAAGGTGATCGCCCGGATACCGCAGGCGGCTTGAAGCAGCGACAATGCGCTCGCGCCAGCGATCTGGCGCGGGCAAGCCTTACCCGCCGATATGCCTCACGCCGCGCTTTTTGGCGAGTGCGATCTGGAGCTGGCGCTGGCGGTAGCGATCGCGGTCGTCCTCGGTGCGGGTCGGGTAGCAGTTCGAGCAGGAGACGCCTTCCTCGTAATGGGGCGAGGTCACTTCTTCAGCCGTGATCGGGTTGCGGCAGGCGTGGCAGAGCTTGTGGTTGCCTTCCTTCAATCCGTGCTCGACGGACACGCGTTCGTCGAAGACGAAGCAGGCGCCTTCCCAGAGGCTTTCCTCGGCGGGCACCTCTTCCAGATATTTCAGGATGCCGCCCTTGAGGTGGAAGACTTCGTCGAACCCCTCTTCCTTCATGAAGGCGGTCGCCTTCTCGCAGCGGATACCGCCGGTGCAGTACATGGCAATCTTCGGCTTGTTGTGCAGGCCGGGATTGTTCTTCACCCAGTCGGGAAACTCGCGAAATGTCTTGGTCTGCGGATCGACGGCGCCCTTGAAGATGCCGATCGCCGTTTCGTAGTCGTTGCGGGTGTCGATGACGATCGTTTCCGGATCGGAAATCAGCGCGTTCCAGTCTTTCGCCTCGACATAGGTGCCGACGATGCGCTTGGGGTCGATGTCCTCGACGCCCATGGTGACGATTTCCTTCTTCGGCCGCACCTTCATGCGCAGGAAGGGCATTTTGGAAGCACGGCTTTCCTTGTGCTCCAGGCCGGCGAATTCCGGCTGGGCGCGCAGATAGGTGATGAGGCCAGCGATCGCCGCGTCGGAGCCGGCAACCGTGCCGTTGATGCCCTCGCGGGCGATCAGCAGCGTGCCCTTGATGCCGTTCTCGTCGCAGAAGGCCTGCAGTGGCTCGCGAAAGCTCTCATAGCGGTCGAAACGCGCGAAATGATAGAGCGCGGCGACGAGCCAGGCGCCCGTTGTTTCCGGGCGGGTTTGAAGGATGTTGTCGGTCATGGCGCTGAAATACAGCGTCAGGACACGCCGCGCAACGCGGTTTCTTTCGCAGGTGCTTCATGCGCCCTGTGCAGCTTTGCCGCACGGCGCTCCCTGCGCGGCGCGGTAGCCGCCTTTTCCCAGAGCAGCGTGATCAGCCCGCTTTCCGTCTCGGCGCTGTCGGCAAACACCTCGTGCGCCGCTTCCAGCGCCTCGTACCGCAGCGCCTGCTGGCGGGTGATGATGGAGCCGAGCACCAGCGCCAGCGTGTCGCTGTCGCCGAACAGTTCCGGGTTTTCGTTGACGAGCCCGGTCAGCACCGAGAGGTCGTGCTCATGGCCGAGCAGATCGACAAGCGCTTTCGCCTGCTTCTGTTTGGCGAGCATCGCGGAGGGCCAGATCTCGCTGAGCAGGGACAGGTGCATCCAGTAGGTCTGGCCGCATTTTCGCAGCTCGTGATAGACCTCGGCATCGCCGTGTTCCTCGCAGCCGGCCAGTGCGCCGAGCGCTTTCTCGCGCTGTTTCTTCCAGGCCCTGGCGAGCCGCTTGGCCGTCTTGTGCGGATCGTCGTCGAGATCGAGGTCGTCGAGGGCCGCGATCGCGGCGCGACAGGTATCGGCGGCCGCTGCCATCTTGGCCGGCAGGTCGTGTTCCTCCGAAGCGATCCGGTCGCGCCTCTCGGTCAGTGCCGTGGACGCAAAGGCGAGTGCTGCCATTTCCTCCGCGGATGTGGCTTGGGTTGCGAGATAGTCGACCGTTTCGACCAGCGCGGTCGCGTCGCGCACGGCCGAGAGCGTCTGCGCCATGTCGCGGATGCGGCTGTTTTCGCGGGCACGGAATTCCTTGGCATCCTGCTGGACCAGCCGGTAGAGGGCGCGGACCCGCTTGAAGCGTTTTCGCGCGTCGTGGACTGCCTCGTGCGGGCCGTCCGGCTGTTCCTCCAGCAGATGGATTGCCTTGGAGAGCTGGCTTTCCGCAACCGAGCGGAACTCGTCGGTGAAGGGTTTGGCGGGCCGCAGACGGTATGCCATTACAGAAGTTCTCCGCTCATGTCTTCCGTTGCCATCACCATGTTGGAATATCGTCTGTCGCCGGTGATTTCCCGGCCGATCCAGTCGGGAATGTTGGGCAGGGCGCCCACATCCTCCACCTCGACTTCGGCGACGATCAATCCCTTGTAAGCTCCGTCATAGACGTCGACTTCCCAGATATAACCTCCGTGCTCGACTTCATGACGGGTCTTTTCGAGCACGACGCCGATGGCATTCTGCGCCATCTCTTCGGCATCGGCCAAGGGGATTTCGTATTCGAATTCATCGCGGGCGATCAGGTCCCGGCCGATCTTGATGGTCAGCTTGGCGCGCTTGCCGTCCATGATCCGGATGCGTACCGAACGGTCGTCGCCGGATGCGATATAGGCCTGCAGGAAATCGGTGGACGACGACACTTCCGAGCGCCAGCCGTCGCTCTTCACCAGAAATTTCCGTTCGATTTCCTTGGCCATGCTCCACCCGCCGCCCCGGGAATTTTTACAAACTGTGCCAACCCTAGTGCAAACTCTGCATGCCGCAAACCCGTTCGACGATGACAGCCTGTTTTTTCTCGACAATGACAGGCTTGAGGGGTATCTCGGCCTTAAAGTTTTCAATCGTTTTAGCGGAGACCTGACCCATGACCGGCAAGACCGAAAAGCTGCTTTCCATCCTGAAACTGCAGCCGGTGGTTCCGGTGCTGATCGTCGACGACGCCAAGTCGGCTGTGGGTCTGGCTCGCGCACTGGTCGCCGGCGGTCTGCGGGCGATCGAGATCACCATGCGCACGCCGGCGGCCCTCGATGCGGTGAAGGCGGTGGCCGCCGAAGTCGAAGGCGCCAATGTCGGCGCCGGCACGATCCTCAACGCCCGCGATTACGAGGCGGCCGTCAAGGCGGGTTCGACCTTCATCGTCTCCCCCGGCGTCACGCCCGGTGTGCTGTCGGCCGCCAAGGACTCTCCGGTGCCGCTTCTGCCGGGTGCCGCGACCGCCAGCGAAGTGATGACGCTGCGCGAGGCCGGCTACGAGGTGCTGAAATTCTTCCCCGCCGAACAGGCCGGTGGCGCCGCCTACCTGAAGGCGCTGTCCTCGCCGCTCGCCGGCACGCTGTTCTGCCCGACCGGCGGCATTTCGCTGAAGAACGCCAACGACTACCTGTCGCTGCCGAACGTTATCTGCGTCGGCGGCTCCTGGGTCGCGCCGAAGGACCTCGTTGCCGCAGGCGACTGGGCCGGCATCACCAAGCTCGCTTCGGAAGCGGCGGCGCTGAAGGCATAGCCGGAACTCGTTTCCGAGCTCTGACTGGTGGCCGGGGAGGGCTTGCATGCACAAGGGATCATGTCTCTGCGGCGCGGTCACCTTCGAGATCGAGGGTGACCTGTCCGCGCCGGATGCCTGTCATTGTTCGAAATGCCGAAAACATTCCGGCCATTTTTTCGCATCCACGGATGTCGTCAGGGAGCGGCTGGCGATCAAGGGTGCCGAGAACATCACCTGGTTTCAGTCTTCCGAGAAGGTCCGGCGCGGGTTTTGCGCCACCTGCGGCTCTTCCCTCTTCTGGGATCCGCTGCACAAAGACTGGATCGCCATTGCCATGGGCGCGTTTGACGGCCCGACCAGGACCCGGTTGAACAAGCATATCTTCGTCGCCGACAAAGGCGATTATTACGACATTGCCGACGGGCTGCCTCAGAACCAGCAATGAATGTCTTCGAGACCCTGTTTCTCCCGCGACACTAGGCCGCCGCAACCGGCCTTTGTAATTTGATGGCTGAATTCCTATCTCTCCCCGGAAACACAACAGGGAGATGTGCGATGTTCGACGCGAAGAAGCTTCTCGACCAATTTCTGGGGTCACAGATTCCGGGCATGTCGGGGGGAAGCGTGAGAGACCGGGCGGGGCAGGCGACCCAGCTTGCCAAGAACAACCCGCTCGCCACCGGCGCGATCCTGGCGGCCGTCCTCGGCACCAAGACCGGCCGCAACATCGCCGGCAATGTCGCCGCCGTCGGCGGCATCGCAGCGATCGCCGGCCTCGGTTATCTCGCCTACAAGAACTATCAGTCCGGCCAGTCGCCGCAGACGGCGCCGCAGCCAGCTCCCCAGGCCGACAAACCGCTGCTTTCGCCGCCGGCCGATTCACCCTTCCATCCGCAATCTTCCGCCCTCACCAACGATTTCGCGCTGACGCTGGTGCGCGCGATGATCGCCGCCGCCAAGGCCGACGGGCATATCGATGCCGGCGAGCGCGCCAACATCATGGACAAGGTGCATGCAGTCGATCTCGGCGCCGAGGCGGAAGCCTTCATCGAGAACGAGCTCGCCAATCCGGTCGATATCGACGATCTGGTCGCGGCTGCCCGCACCGAGGAGCAGAGGGTCGAGATCTACGCCGCCTCGCGCCTCACCATCGATCCGGACACCCGTGCGGAGCGCGGTTATCTCGACCTGCTGGCCGGCCGCCTCGGACTGAACGATGCGCTGATCGAGCATATCGACGCCACCGTTTCGGCCGCGAAGGTCAAGGCGTAAGCCGAAGCCGCGCTACCCTCTGTCAATTCGCTGTGTTTCCTATCCCGGTCCCGCTCCGGCGGGCTGGGGAACGCGCAATCGTCAGCGAGGTTGTGGTCAGTCGGCGAGTTTGACGGCGGTGCCAGTCGCCGCGACGAACAGGATGCCGCCGGACCCGCCGGTCGACAACTCGCTGAAATCGATCTTGATGGCGATGATCGCGTCGGCATTCAGGCGGATCGCCTCGCGGCGAAGCTCGATCATGCACACGGTCCGGGCGTCGCGCACGGCGGTTTGTACGGTCTTGCTGCGACCGCCGAATAAATCACGGAAACTGTTGGCGATATCCTTGAAGATGCTCATGCCGAGCGCCGTTTCGGCTCCGACGATCCCGACGATGCTGTCAATCTGCCGGCCCGGAATGTCGTTCCCGGTGGTGATGATGATCCTCGCAAGCGCCGGGTCATTGAGATCTTCGGGGGAGACGATACCCTCCTCGATCTTCTGGTAGGCCGATGCCATGCTTGCGGCTTCCGCCTTCGCGCGGCAGTCCCGGCAGATGCCGCCCCGCAGATCCCCGAAGCCGAATTCCCTATTGCATGAGGTGCAGACCGCCATTGGACAACTCCCATGATTGATCTTTGAAGGGAAGCAGAGAGCCGGGACCGTGTCCATATCAAAGTGAGGATGGGAAGCAGCCGCCCTCGCTCTTCTCCCCTCGGGGAGAAGATGTATGCCGTGCCGTCTTCTTCCCCATCAGCTCGAGCTCGGCAGGTCCTGCTACTTGCACGCAGACCACCTCGCTACCGGTTGCCTTTCGCGTATCGCTGGCCTAAGCCTCGGCTAAGATACAAGAGGCTGATATGCGCGATCTGAAGAACTACAAAGTTGCCGCCCCCTCTCCCGTTACCCTCAAGGGCCGGTTCGTGACGCTCGAACCCTATGACAGGGAGACCCATCTCCAGGCGCTGTGGGACGGGCTCGGCGGAAAGGACGGCATCAATCCGCTTCTCAAATATTTCCCCAACGACGATTTCGCTGATGTGAACGCGTTCGGCGACTGGCTGGAAAACGCCCGCGTCCATTCGAGCTTCGTGACGCTCGTCTCGCGCGACAACGCGACCGGCAAAGTGGTCGGCATGGCGAGCTATATGCGGCCGGATCCGAAGAACGGCGTCATCGAAGTCGGCTCGGTCGCGCATGGCGCGTCCATGAAGCGTTCGCCGCTGTCGACCGAAGTCCATTACCTGATGGCGAAACACGTGTTCGAGGGGCTTGATTACCGCCGCTACGAATGGAAATGCCACAACGAGAATGAGCCGAGCAAGACGACCGCCCGCCGTTACGGCTTCACCTTCGAGGGCGTGTTCCGCCAGCACGTCATTTCCAAGGGCGCCAATCGCGACACCGCCTGGTTCTCGATGATCGATGTGGAATGGCCGCTGTTGAAGGCGGCCTTCGAGGCCTGGCTGTCGCCCGACAATTTCGATGCGGACGGCATGCAGAAGCGGCGGCTCGAAGATATCCGCGCCGAGCTCGCAAAAGGAACGATGGCATGACGCCCGAGGCAAAATCGCAGGCGATCGCCGCTGCCGTCATTCTCGTCAGCATCGGGCTGGTGATCTATTTCCTGCCGACGATCGTGATGTGGATTGCCCAGTTTTCTCCGGTGCTCGCCTTTGTCATCGGCTCGCTGCTGCTGCTCGGTTTTTTTGCCATCTTCTGGCTGAGGGCGCGCTACCAGCGCAATCGCGGCCGCTGACCCCGCGATCGGGGCGCAGTCCTAAGGCGTAGCCGCCTAGCCTGATGGCCGGGTTGTGCGTTGTTCCAGCCCTTGTAAGCTGCCGGCCTTGCCTGGTTTACAGGTCCTGGAGGTGCTGTCATGGCGGTGGGCGAAATCAGGTCGATGACGGGCGTTCGCGGGGCGGCGGCCGTGTTCGTGATGGTCTATCATTTCGAGCTCGACCGGATCCCGTCGGACGGCGCACTCTCGACTTTCCTCAATCACGGCTATCTGTCTGTCGATCTGTTCTTCATCCTCAGCGGCTTCGTCATGGCGCATGTCTACGGGCCGTCGTTCCTGTCGGGCGCCTTCCGGTTCGGTGATTTCCTGTGGCACCGCATCGCCCGGATCTATCCGCTCTATCTCGCCGTGACGCTGGGGTTCATCGCGCTCGCCTTCGTCAAGTCCTCCCAGCTCGATATCGGGCCTGACGTCTTCGTCTCGAATGTCCTGATGCTGCAGGCGCTCGGCAACTGGCCGAGCATCGATCCGCCCGCCTGGTCGGTCAGCGCCGAAATGCTGGTCTACCTGCTGTTTCCGGTGATCGGCCTTTTGTGCCTGAAATCGAGCCGGACGGCGGCGCTCCTTCTCGGTATCGGAGCGCTCCTCGCGATCCTGATCCTGACGCTTGCCGCCTCGCTCCACTATATCGGGTCGACGATTTCCAAGGGACTGCTCGACCTGATCGCTGCCCCGTTCACGCTGATCCGCTGCCTTGCGGGTTTCACCCTCGGCCAGCTGCTCTGGCGGCTGCATAACGACCCGGTTGCCGCATCCTTCGCCTCGCGGACCTCGATCCAGATCTGTGTCGCTCTTCTGGCGCTGGTGGCGCTCACCCAGCCGGATTGGGATTTCCCGATCTATCTGCTGATCATCCTGCTGATCTTCTGCCTCAGCACCGACCGCGGCATGTTTTCCGGCTTTTTCGCCTCCCGGCCGCTGCATTTCCTCGGCGACATTTCCTTTGCCGTCTATCTCACCCATTACCGGGCGCTCGGCGTCTGGAGCATGGTCGAGGGTAGGCTCGGCAATACGGGCTTCGTGATCCGCAACGTGGTTGCGACGGTGGTGACGAGCATGGTGGTGATCGGCGTATCATGGCTGCTGCATGTGGGCATCGAACGGCCCTGCCGGCAATTGATGCGCAAGGGCAGCGCGGCTTTCGTGAGAAAGCCGGCCGCCTGAGAGCGACCGGGGTTACGCTTGCAAAGCGGCGCCGAGCAGCGACAGCCCGACCAGCAGCACGAACAGCGCGCCGCCGATCTCGATAACATGGGTGATCCGCCGTCCCGCGCGCGAGCCCGGTCCGGCAAAGCGGACGGCGAGGTCCTTGGCGGTAACCGCAAGCGTCGCCAGGATGGTGACGGTGATCGCCGTGCCGATCGACATGGCGAGGACCGACAGAACGCCGCCGAGATAAAGGCTGTTCAACAGCGCAAAGCTCATCACCAGGATCGCCCCGGAACAGGGCCGCAGGCCGACGGCAATGATCGCCGACCAGGCCTCGTGCAGGCTGAAATCCTTGGACTTCAGCATCGCCGGGTCCGGCATGTGACTGACGCCGCAGGTCTCGCAATATTCGCCGGAGCCCTGGTAGTCGTGATCGTCGATCTCGACCGCCTGGAAATTGAGTCCCGTCGGACCGCGCCCGATCCCGGCGGGGGCTGCGACCGGCATGCTGACGACACGCATCCGGAGCGCCCGGATCTTTTTCACCAGCAGCCAGGCGCCGAACAGAGCGACCATGGCGAAGCTGGCGATCTCCATTGCCTGGGTCGCCGCCGTCATGGTGATGCCGGAACCGCGCAGCACCAGATAGGCCGCGCCGACCAGCAGCACCGCCACCACGCCCTGCAGCAGCGCCGAGATGAAGGAGATGACGACGCCGCGCTTCAGCTCGATCTCGTTGGCGATCATGTAGGAGGAGATCACCGCCTTGCCGTGGCCGGGGCCGGCGGCATGGAAGACGCCGTAGGCGAATGACAGCCCGATCAGGCCGGAGAGCGCCCAGGGGTCCTCGCGCATCGCCTTCAGCGAACCGGTCAGCGCCCGGTAGAAGGACTGCTGGTAGACGTTGATCCACGCGAAGAACGGGCCGAGCGGCCCGCCGATCGAGAATGAGGGTTCCGCCGAACCGACGCCGAGCGGCGACTGCGCATGCGCCGAACCCGCCGTCAGGATGCCGACCGCCGCGACGGCAAGAAGGGCAGGGATCATGACGGAAGGGATAAGCGCGCTGCGGGTCGTCAGCATGTCAGTTCCAGTCGGGTAGCGAAGAGTTTCGACATGTCGGTGCCGGTCGGATCGTTGAAGAACGCGTCGGTCAGTGACGTGGTGTTCTGCGAGATCACCTCGTCGGGATCGGGGCGCACCACCTTGTGCTGGCAATGGGAAAAACCCTCGCCCTTGGTAATCAGGTCGCCGTCGGTCGGGAAGTCGATCGAGGTGTACATGGAGGGATCGTAGATGCCGAAGGTGAGCCTGCCCTTGAGCGGCACCGGTTTCTCGGGCTTGACCGCAAACAGGACCATAAGCTGGTTGCCGTCGAGCGAGACATGGATCACGTCCGGCTTCTGCACGCCGACGACCGCGCCGTTGACCGTGATCGTCGTGAAATAGTGATAGTCGCCCAGCGACTTGCGCATCACCTCGCCGAGGGCCGCGAGCTCCTTGGCGTCGAGCTTGAGGTCGGTATTCTTGTCGAAATCGAGCAGCACGCTCGAGGAGAAGACCTCGTCGAAGCGCCAGACATTGTGCAGCTCCGCGACATGGCCGTCGGTGCCGGCCACGACTTCCAGCCGCGCCTCGGCGAAGATGTGCGGGTGGGCGATCGCGGGGAGGGGAATGCAGCCTGCCGCCAGCGCGGCAATGGTCAAGACTCGGTATCGCATTCGGCCTGTGGCTCCCCGGTTCGTCCGCCCTTGCAGTGCAGCGCAAATGAGACGGAATTTCGACTCGAACCGAGTGGGAGTCTAGTGCCTGGTCAGATTTTCCAGATGCTCCATGCGTTTGCGGAACTGGCTTTCGAAATCCCAGCCTTGAGCGAATCGAAGCGCGTTTTCGCCGCGCTCCACGATCGACGGACGATCCCTATCGAGTGCTGCGATTCGCTCGGCCATCGCTCCGATATCACCGAGCGGTGCGATCCAGCCGGCCTTGGATTCTGCCATCAGTGCCGACCACATCTTGTTGTCGTAGCCGGCGATCGGAACGCCGCAGCCCATCGTCTCGATATAGGTGCAGGAGGGGTCGGACTGCCTGTGGCAGCTGAGGAAGATATCCGCACCCGTTCGCGTCAGCGGCACGAGTTCCCGCTCGAAATCGACCGGATCCTTGAGGAAGACGCAGTCCTGAAGCCAGTGTTTTTGGATGTCCGCGGCGATCTCACCGGAAAGGCTTCCTTCGCCGTAGATCGTCAGCGTGAAGTCGATGCCCTGCTCGTTGAGCAGCCTGGCGATCGGAATAAGATCCTGCGACCCTTTCATCGATTCGAGCCGTCCGGAATGGATGAGCCGCAACGGCTCGCCACTGAGAAGATACCGTTTTCGCGCGTTCATCTCCTCCGGTGTCGCGAACATCGCCGGTTTCATGCGGTTGTCGAGATAGAGGAGCTGGCTGCCGCCCATGTTCCGATAAGCGGTGTGGGCCGGATAACCGTTCGCCTGGATGCCGCGGGCGGCGCGGAAGGCGCGCTTGCGTTTGTATTCCTGCATTACCGTCCAGGCCATGCCGTAGATTTTCCGCGGCAGGTTGCGGCTATCGTCGAGCGAGATGATCTGCAGCCGGGTCTGATGAGTGTATTCGATCGAATAGACGACGGCGCTCTTCGCCTGCCGGATCACTGCCGGCGGCAACAGGTCCAGATAGGAATCCCCCGACAGCAGCGCGAGGTCGAAATCGGCAAGATGCTCTGCGGAAACCCGCTCCTCGGGCTCCAGGATACGCACCCGGAAATCCAGGTCGTCGACGTCGTAGCGACCCCCGAAGGGTATGTCGGTCGCGCCGCGCCGGATGAAGCAGGTGACTGGCCCCGACCAGTGCTGCACATGCAGGGCCATGCCGGAGACGAATTTCTTGTCGAGCACCAGCGTGCCGCTCGCCGCCTCGATCACCGGGGCCGATACGAACATCGCCAGGCTTTTCTGCATGGATATCCATCCCTCCGCGGTGACGAGACTTTTGCACGCCGAACCGCACTATGCGGATCGAATTGAAGCCTGGGCAAGCCGGCCAATAGGTCGACACATGTCGGAGAGATTACCTCGTTCGCGGTAGGAACGGCCGAGGCGCCGAGCGCCTCGCCCGGCATCAATGCTGGCGGCGGAACCAGGCGGAAAGGAAGTCCACGAAGCTTCTCACCTTCGCCGGCAGATAGCGGCGATGCGGATAGACCGCATAGATGCCGCGGTCCTTGGCGATATAATCGTCGAACAGCGTTACCAGTTCGCCCGACTGGATCGAGGCGTTGGCGATGAAATCCGGGATGATCGCGACGCCGAGGCCCGCACGGGCGGCACGCAGCGTCGCCTGCGGGCTGTTGATCTCGACCGGGCCGCTGACGGCGACCGAGATCGTCGAGCCGTCCTTGTCGGTGAAGCGGACATTGTTGTGCCAGCGGGAATTGGTGTCGATGATGAAGGGGACGCGGTTCAAATCCTGCGGGTGTTCGAGCGGGCCGTATTTCGCGACGAAATCGGCGGTCGCCACCGTATAGACCCGGAAGTCCGAGAGTTTTCGCGCGATCAGGCCGGAATCCTCGAGCTTGGTGATACGGATCGCGAGGTCGAAATTTTCCTCGATCAAGTCGACGAAGCGGTCTTCGGCGACGATTTCCAGCGACACTTCCGTATGGCTCTTGGCGAAATCGATCAGCGACTGGCCGACCTCCGCATCGACGAAGGTGCGGGGCACGGACACGCGCAGGCGGCCCTTCAGATCGGCATTGTTCTCGCGCACCAGGTCGGCGAGGTTGTCGATCTCCTTCAGGATGTCGGCGGCGGTCCTGTAATAGGTATGGCCGGCTTCGGTCATCGAGAACTGGCGGGTGGTGCGGTTGAGCAGCAGCGCGCCGAGATCGTCTTCGAGTTCGCGCACGTATTTGGACAGCAGCGCCTTGGACCGCCCGGTCCGCCGGGCGGCGGCCGAAAAGCCTTCTGCTTCAACCACATCGATGAAGGCCCGCATGCGGGTGAGAGTGTCCAAATGTCGCCCCTTTTGGTCTGGTCGATCCTAGTTGGGATTTTGCACGGAATTGTGCAATGCGAATTTTCGACGAAGGTCAAAAAAACTCTTGATTATGACCGCGAATATTCTTATCTCCCGGTCAGCCCAAAGTCGCACGTGCCCGTGGGTGTCCGCCGACCCTCTATTTGGTGAGGTCATCGGTAAGGTACCTGGAACTAACCCCTCCAGTCGCTATTCCGGCCATCCGGGAAATGCGAGGACATCTGAAGCAACGACGGTGCGGGCCTTTTTGTTCTCTCCCTGCTTTCCATCAGCGGGGGTTACTGAAGAGGCACACCATCATTGCCGGAAGTGCGGTAGGGACCTCCCTCCAATCCATGGCAGACAAAGCCGGATCATTGTTCGTGGCAGAGCGTTGATCCACTTATCGCGCGTTTGAGCGTGTCAAGGAACCGGTGTCTCCACCGATCGGGTCCTGGCGCATTCTCATCCGTCCTTTGTCCTCCGGTTCACAGCCGGAGCTTTGAGATTTGAAGGGACTGACCGATGACCACTGCTCGTATCCTCGACTTCATCAAGACCCAGCGTCCCGAAGGACCATATCTTGTTGTCGATCTCGACGTCGTGCGCGACAATTTCACCGCTTTCCGTCATGCCCTGCCGGACAGCGCGATCTATTACGCGGTCAAGGCCAACCCGGAACCGGCAATCCTGAAGCTGCTCGCTTCGATGGGTTCCAACTTCGACTGCGCCTCGGTCGCCGAAATCCAGATGGCCCTCGATGCCGGCGCTTCCGCCGACCGCATCTCGTTCGGCAACACGATCAAGAAGGAACGCGACATCGCTCGTGCCTTCGCGCTCGGCGTCGGCCTCTATGCCGTCGACAGCCATGAGGAAGTCGAGAAGATTTCCCGCGCTGCCCCGGGTTCCAAGGTGTTCTGCCGGGTGCTGACCGATGGCGAAGGCGCCGAATGGCCGCTGTCGCGCAAGTTCGGCTGCGTGCCGCAGATGGCCGTCGACGTGCTCGTCTATGCTCACCAGATGGGCCTCGAGTCCTACGGCGTGTCCTTCCATGTCGGCTCGCAGATGACCAAGGTCGATGCCTGGGATGCGGCTCTTGCCGATGCCAAGCGCGTCTTCGGCTCGCTTGCAAAGCAAGGCATCGTTCTGCAGATGGTCAACATGGGCGGTGGTTTTCCGACCAAGTACCTGCGCGACGTGCCGTCTGCCGAAGCCTACGGCAAGGCGATCTTCGCTTCGCTGCGCAAGCATTTCGGCAACAACCTGCCGAAGACGATCATCGAGCCGGGTCGCGGCATGGTCGGCAATGCGGGCGTCATCAAGGCTGAAGTCGTCCTCGTGTCGAAGAAGTCGGACAACGACAATCACCGATGGGTCTTCCTCGACATCGGCAAGTTCGGCGGTCTCGCCGAAACCATGGACGAGGCCATCCGTTACCCGATCCGCACCGAGCGGGACGGCGACGAGATGCAGCCCTGCGTTCTCGCCGGCCCGACCTGCGACAGCGCCGACGTGATGTACGAGAAGAACATGTATCCGCTGCCCGTGACGCTCACGATCGGCGACGAGGTTCTGATCGAAGGCACCGGCGCCTATACGACGACCTATTCGGCCGTCGCCTTCAACGGTTTCGACCCCCTGAAGGCCTACGTCATCTAAGGGGCGGATTTCCGCTCCCTAATACCGCCGGCCCCGTAACCAGCCGGGGCGGCAAATTCACAATTCCTCTTCATCGCCGCTGATAACGGTATTGGGTACGGGAGGCCAAGATGGCCGCTGTTCTTGATTCTGTACGCGCATTCTTTGCGCCAAACTCCACTTTCACCATCGACGCCGAAACTCCGGCCGATGTGGTCGCCCGCGAAACCCTGCTCGACCGTGCCATGGGGCCGGATCGTCGCAAGAAGTCGTCGGAAAAGATCCGCCGCAACCGCGTGCCGGCCGATGGCCTCGCCATCGTCGCCCGCGACGGCGCCGGCCATGTGATCGGCACCGTGCGGCTCTGGAACATCGAAGCCGGCATCTCCTCCGAGGGCCAGGCGATCGATGCGCTGCTGCTCGGCCCGCTGGCCGTCGACGCTGCCCACGAGGGCAAGGGCATCGGCGGGGCGCTGATGCGGGCTGCGATCGCCGAGGCCCACAAGCGTGGCCACGGCGCGATCCTGCTCGTCGGCGATGCAGCCTATTATGAGCGGTTCGGCTTCTTCGCCGACAAGACGCGGCATCTCGTCATGCCCGGCCCCTTCGAGCGTTCGCGTTTCCTGGCGCTCGAACTCAAGGCCGGCTGGCTGGAAGGTGCCGCCGGCGTGATCGTCGCCAACGGGCGCAAGCTGGCCTGACAAAGGTCGAGCTTCCATCGAAGGCATTCAGCACTCAAGGTCTCGCGCCCCGACGATCTGCCAAACCCCGTCTCCCCGGTGGAGCGTTCCGATTGGAACGCCCTGAAGGGGAGGCGGGGTTTTTCGTGCGACAAATTCTCCCTTTCGGGCTGCAACGGCGCCTCCGCCGGCAGCGGTTGATCCTGATCAATCCGACTCTCGATGACCGCTCCTAAGCCTCTCCCTGCAAGATAAAAACGCGAGCAGGAGAGCTTACATGAACACGAACGGGGTACGGCATCTGAGATGGATCGCAGGCGCGGGTGCGGTTTTTTTCGCATTCGGGGCGGCCGCGGCGGATCTGACGCCTGTTCCCGTCGCCCCGGTGGCGCAGGAGGTCGCAACCGGCCGGAGCCCCTGGCAGATCCGCGTGCGCGGCTTGGGCGTGATCACTGAGGACCGCGGTTCGGTCGATGGCGTTGCGGGTTCGGACCTGTCCTATTCCGACTCGGTCATCCCCGAACTGGATATCAGCTACTTCTTCACCGACAATATCGCCGCCGAACTGGTCCTCGGCACGACCTACGCAAATATCAAGGAAGACGGTGCGGTCGGCGTGCCGGTCGGTCGCGCCTGGCTTCTGCCGCCGACGCTGACGCTGCAATACCATTTTACGGATTTCGGCGCCTTCAAGCCCTATGTCGGTGCGGGCGTCAATTATTCGCTCTTCTACAACCAGTCGGAAAAGCCGGGCTTCCACAATCTCGACGTCGAGAACAATGTCGGCGCGGCCCTTCAGGTCGGCTTCGACTACATGATCGACCAGCACTGGGGCGTGAACTTCGACGTCAAGAAGATCTTCCTCGAAACCAAGTGGAAGGCCGACCACGACGTGCTCGGGCCGCTGAGCGGGAAGGCGAAGATCAATCCCTGGCTGATCGGGACAGGGGTTACCTACCGATTCTAGAAGAACAACGAGGGCGGTAGGGGGGCGGGGCCGGCGCCAGCCAGGTGGCGCCGGCCCCGTTTTATAAGTCTTCATCGCATGCAGGGCGGCGGGCCGCCATCGACGACGAACGCCTCACCGTCGCGCATGAGGTAGAGCCTCACGGCTTCCGCCCGGCATCGGCAAGCAGCCGTTCGGCGATCTGTACCGCGTTGAGCGCCGCACCCTTCAGCAACTGGTCGCCGGCGACGAAGATCGCCAGCGTGCGGCCGGACGGATCGCCGAGATCGGTGCGGATGCGGCCGACCAGCACGTCGTCTTCGCCGGAGGCTTCCGAAGGCATCGGGAAGCGGTTACGGATGCGGTCGTCGACCAGCCGCAGGCCGGGGGCGGCGGACAGCAGGCCGCGGGCTTCCTCGGGCGATACCGGCTGGTCGAACTCGATCGAGATCGCCATGGCATGGGCGCGCAGCACCGGCACGCGGATGCAGGTGATGCCGATCGGCAGGGCGGGCACGTCGAGGATGCGGCGGGTCTCGGCCACCACCTTCAGTTCCTCGCCGTTATAGCCGCTCTCCGGGTCCATCTCGGCATTGTGGCTGAAGAGGTTGAAGGCGTAAGGGTGCGGCAGCACCTTCGGTTCGAAGACCTCGTCGGCGAGATAGGCCGCGGTCGACAGCCGCAGCTCTTCCATCGCCGCAGCGCCTGCGCCAGAGGCTGCCTGGTAGGTCGAGATGTTCAGCCGGCGGATCGGATGGGCGCGGTGGAGCGGGGCGAGCGCCACGGTGGCGATAGCCGCGACGCAGTTCGGGTTGGCGATGATGCCCCGGTGCTGCCCAAGCGCCTCGCCGTTCACCTCCGGGACGATCAGCGGCACCGCGGCCTCCATGCGGAAGGCGGAGGAATTGTCGATGACGACGGCGCCGGCCTTCACCGCGATCGGCGCAAAGCGCTTGGAAATGCTGCTGCCGGCCGAGAAGAGGGCGATATCGACGCCCTCAAAGCTCTCCTCGGTCAGTTCCTCGATGACGAGTTCGGTGCCCTTGAATTCAACCGTCTTCCCGGCGGAACGGGCCGAGGCGAGCAGCTTCAAACCGCCGAGCGGAAAGTTGCGGGCTGCCAGGCAGTTCAGAAGCTCGACGCCGACCGCACCGGTGGCGCCGACGATCGCGACGATCGGGGTTGCGGTCGAAAGGCCGATGGACTGGCCGGGAGCGAGGTTTTCAAGATCGATCAGCATTTTGTCTCTCCTTGGATTTTCGAGAGAGACAGGGCTGTTTGTCACCTTTGAATCCCGTCCGTCTCTGGCGGGGTTTTGAGGATGATGTCGCTTCTACCGCGCACGCACCCAAAAACGCCCCGCGTCAGCGGTCGTTTTGGTGGTGGTTTTGGTGGTCAGGTTTGCGAACATGGCGGCTTGATAACACGAGCCTGCGGCGTCGCCAAGCGGGTCAGCGGCGGCTATTTTCCCGGCCGCGCGAAGACGTAGTCGCCGCCCTTCTGGAGCGCGCACTGATAGGCAGGTCGGGCATGGATGGTATCCAGCCAGGCGATGGTCGCCGGCCTGCTGTCGTCGAGGCCGGCGCGGCCTCTCGCTGTTTCCAGCGGAAAGCTCATCATGATGTCGGCGGCCGTCATCGTTTCGCCTGCAAACCACGGGCGGCCGGAAAGTTCTTGCTCGACATAGTCGAGATGGACGTCGATCATTGGCTGGACCTGTTTTCTCGCCCGTTTGCCGAGCAGCGGAACGCGGCTGACAACCAGTTTTGCGAAGATCACCGGCATGACCGAACCCTCGGCATAGTGCAGAAACTGCCGGTACTTCAAGGCACCCGCCTCGTCGGCTGGCGGACCGAGACGGCCACCGCTTTTGGCGACGAGGTATTCGCAGATGGCGCCGGTCTCGACCAGCTTGACGCCGGCGCCTGCGAGTGCCTCGGTGTCCTCGACGACCGGCGACTTGCCGAGCGGATGGACTTGGCTCAGCTCCGGCGGGGCAAGCATGGTCTGCCTGTCGCGCTGGTAGAAACGGATCTCGTAGGGCAGTTCCAGCTCCTCGAGCATCCAAAGCACGCGCTGCGAGCGGCTGTTGTTGAGATGGTGGACGATCAGCATGGCGGGCTCCGGTGGTTGCGGCGCAAACGGCACCTTGGAACCTATACGGATCGGCCAGCGGTTCGGACCACTCGGCGGGGCGTTGGGCGATCGCCCGGCGGGGTGGGATAGGGCCCGGCAGTGCGGCAAGCTAAGCCCCTCCCCCTTTTGGGGGTCCGCAGGACGGGTTGAGACGGGTGGCTCAACCCAGGTACGGTTGGTGAGGGGCCTTCGCTCCGCATAAAACCCCTCCCGCCTGCCGGCCACCCTCCCCACAAGGGGGAGGGTTAAGACCGCCGCACCGCCTCACCTCCGATATGTGATGCTCTGCCCATATTTCTCAATCACTCCCTGGCGCGGTAGGCGTCCGGGATCATGAAAATCTCGTCGGCGCGACCGTATCCGCCGTCCTTGACCTCCTCGATCAGCACCATGGTGTGAGGCCGAGCGGCCTCGCTCATGTATTCGACCAGCATCTCGGTCGTGCGGTGGACGATCTCTTCCTTCTGGGCCTTGCTGAGGGCGCCTTCGGGCGTCTTGATGTTCACGAATGGCATGGTTCTCTCCTTTGGTTTTGGTGTTTCAGATCATGCCGCCATTGGCGCGGAGCACTTGGCCGTTGACCCAGCCGCCATCCGGGCCGGCGAGAAAGGAGACCACTGTGGCGATGTCCTGCGGCTGGCCGAGGCGGCCAAGCGGGATGGTTCTCACGATATTCTGGACCAGTTCGTCGGACTTGCCGGTCATGAACAGCTCGGTTTCGACAGGGCCGGGGGCAACTGCGTTGACGGTGATCTTGCGCCGGCCGAGTTCTTTCGAGGCGACATGGGTCATCGCTTCGACAGCCGCCTTGGTGGCGGCATAACCGCCATAGGCTTGACCGTAGGCTCCGACGACGCTCGACGAGAAGTTGATGATGCGGCCGCCGTCGCGCAGCCGCTTGCCCGCTTCGCGAATGCCGCGGAACGTGCCGGTCAGGTTGATGGCAAGCAAGGTTTCGAAGGCCTCGTCATCCATCTCGGCGAGCGGCGCAAGCCTCATCACGCCGGCATTGTTGACGAGGATGTCGGCACCGCCGAAGTTTTGTTCCGCGGCGTCGAACAGGGTGGCGGCGGCGGTCGGGCTGCCGACATCCGCCTGCACCGCGACGGCCTTGCCGCCGCCCGCTTCGATCTCGGCAACGACCTCGTCGGCGGCCTGCCGGCTGGTTGCATAGTTGACGACGACGGCGATGCCATCCTTTGCGAGGCGGAGCGCGATGGCTCTGCCGATGCCCTTCGATGCGCCGGTGACGATCGCGACGCGTTGTCCGTTGGTGGTCATGGGATCTCTCCTTGGTTGGTGGCTAGGAGATATTGCTGACACGGACTGAGAACAATTGCCGATAAATTGACATCAGAGTTCCCCTGTGGTGAACAAAGCCATGGATCGTCTCGACCGCATGCAGCTTTTCGTCCGGATCGTCGAACGGCGCAGCTTTTCCGCTGCTGCCGCCGATCTCGGCCTTGCCCGCTCGACCGTCACCGAGGCTGTCAAGCTGCTGGAGGAGGGGATCGGCACGCGGCTGCTGGAGCGGACGACGCGCCACGTTACCCCGACATTGGACGGCCGGGCCTTCTACGAGCGTTGCCTTGCGATTCTGGCCGAGGTGGACGAGGCGGAGAACATCTTTCGCGATGCGCAGCCGCGCGGCCTGCTGAGGGTCGATGCGCACGGGTTCCTGACCCGCACGTTCCTTTTGCCGCGCCTCCATGAATTCCTCGACCGCTATCCGCTGCTGGAACTGCAGATCGGCCAGGGGGACCGGCTGGTGGACCTCGTGCGCGAAGGCGTGGACTGCGTCATCCGGGCCGGCGAAATCGACGACAGCGGGCTGATCATGCGCCGGCTGGGGACGATCGCCGAAATCACCTGCGCCGGCCGGACCTATGTCGAAAAGCACGGCATGCCGTTATCGCCGGACGCGCTGGAAGGACATTCCGCCATCGGCTTCATCTCCTCGCGTACCGGCCAGATCATGCCGCTCGAATTCATGGTTGGTGGGGAGGTGCGCTACGTCACCCTTCCAAGCCGGCTGACGATCAACAATTCCGACACGATGGTCGATCTTGCCCGCCGCGGCTTCGGCCTCATGCAGGCGCCGCGCTACCGCCTGCAAAAGGATATCGACGAGGGCGTCCTCGTCGAGGTGCTTGCGGATTTCCCGCCGCCGCCGACACCGCTTTCGGCGCTCTATCCGCAGAACCGCCAGCTTTCGCCGCGGGTGCGCGTCTTCCTCGACTGGATCGTCAAGGTGTTTGCCGAAGCCGGGCTTTGAGACCGGCCGGAAACACAAAATCGAGATGATTGCCGCAGTGCGGGAACATTTATCCGCGGTGCGGCTTTATGCGGAATTCGCTCGACCTCTCGCCAATACTCCGCGTTTCAAGCTCCCCGCCGAGGGCTGAGCCATCCGGGCGTCCTGAGGTTCCCTGCCGGGACGTTCGAGGGCGCGGGTGTCCATCAGCCACCCGCGCCCTGCTGTTCTGGAGCGCCGGGAAACTGCCTATGGCCGATAGATCGCCTGCAGCCTGGCGAGGTCGGCGATCTTCAGCTCGACGGGATCCATCTCGTCGCGCGAAGGCTTGAACCAGGCTGCCGCCTCCTGGATATGCCGGCCATAGGGTTCCGGATACATGCTCAGGCCCAACACCCATTGCCGGACGATTTCGCGGTCCATGCGGCCCGAAGCATAACGGTCGTGCATGGTCCTGGCGGACATGGTGAGGTCTTCGACATTCTTCATCAATGCACCGCGGGATTGGGTTCGGGTTCGCCGAAGAAGGAGCGGATGCCGTCGCGCTCGACGGTTGCGAGAAACTCGTCGAAGGCTTCGCGGTCGGTCGGAAACGGTTCTTCCCAGGAAGTGACGTCATCCTCCTCGGTGATGACTTCGAGCGTCCAGTCGCCCTGGGTGCCGGCAGGGCGGTAGATATCGACCAGCACGGTAATGCCGTCGTCGGTGAATTCGCCGGCGAGTTCGGAATGTTCAGTCTTGGGTGCCTTGGCCATGTCCTGTCCGATCGTAGAAACGGCTGTCCTCGCGCTGCGGCTCCGGTCCCGGGAGGGAGAATCGGGCACGCGGCGGTGAGACCGTCGGGAATGGTCCCATACACTGCTTTCCTTTCGGGCTCCACCGTGGATGAACTTGGAGGCGGTTCTCGTTTTCGAAGAAAATGAGAACGACTTTTCGGGGTGAGGACCGTCGCATATGGGACGTGAGGCGGTGCGGCATCCCTAACCCTCCCCCTTGTGGGGAGGGTGGCCGGCAGGCGGGAGGGGTTTTGTGGTACGAAGACCCCTCCCCAACCCCTCCCCACAAGGGGGAGGGGCTCCACGCACCCTCATGCGATTGCCCCTGGGTGCGTGCAGTCGCCGGCCGCTATCATCCTCACGCCCCATCATCTCTGCGTGAATCCACCCTTTCCGCCATAGTCTCGGCCGGCTTGCCGTCCTAGCTTCGTTGCATGATCACTCGCCGCGCAACCCTCATCTCCCTGCCGTTCGCATTGACCGCCGCCCGTAGCCTTGCCCAGGGCGAGCGCCAGGCACCAGTTCCGCAACCGCCCGTGACGCTCGATACCGTGCTCGGCGGCGCGGCGGAACTGGAGCCGCTGAAGGTCGTGCTCGTCGCCCGCCATGGCGGGATGCTCGCCGAGCGGGCGTTCAACGGCCGTTCGCTGAACGCCTCGACCAATATCAAATCGGCTTCGAAATCGATCATCTCGGCCCTGACCGGGATCGCTATCGACCGCAGGCTGCTGGAGGGGCCGGACCAGAAGATCGCCCCGATCCTGAAGGCCGACCTGCCGGCAAACCCGGACCCGCGCATCCACACCATCACCATCGGCAACCTGCTCTCGATGCAGGCGGGGCTCGGGCGGCTGTCGGGGCCGAACTACGGCCGCTGGGTTGCGAGCAGCAACTGGGTGCGGTTCGCGCTCGCCCAGCCGTTCAACGACGATCCCGGCGGTTCGATGCTCTATTCGACCGCCTTGACGCATCTGCTTTCGGCGATCCTTACCAAAGTCGCCGGGAAATCGACGCTGGCGCTGGCGCGGGAATGGCTGGAGCCGGTCGACGGTTTCCGCATCGCCTCCTGGGAGCGCGACCGCCAGGGCATCTATCTCGGCGGCAACCAGATGGCGATGACCGCCCGCTCGCTGTTGGCCTTCGGCGAACTCTACCGCAACGGCGGCAAGGCGAAGGACGGCCGCCAGGTCGTCTCCAGGGATTGGATCGACCGGTCCTGGACGCCACGCACCAATTCCCGCTTTTCCGGCGATGGCTACGGATACGGCTGGTTCCTGCGCTCGATCGGCGGCGAGGACGTCAAGTTCGGCTGGGGTTATGGCGGGCAGATGCTCTATATCGTGCCGTCGCTCGACCTCACCGTGGTGATGACATCAGACGAGAGCGGCCCGTCGGCCCGCAGCGGCTATCGCGACGACCTGCACGCCCTGCTTGGCGAGATCATCGGCGCCGTTCGCGCCGTTTGAAGGCTGATCGCTAAAACTTGAACGACCGGACACACCGAACCGCAATCGGCTGGCGCTAGTATGCCTCGCGTCGCTATTGGGGGTGTTCCATGCTGGATCTGCGGACGATCTATATCGTCTCGGCTATGACCTGCTCGGTCCTGGGCATCGTCCAGATGATCGCCTATTCCAGCGGCCGCTTCGAGCGCTGGCTGTTCTGGTGGAGCGCCAGCGGCATCGTCATCGGAGTGGGCCTGTTCAGCATCGGCCTGCGCAACATGGTGCCGGATGTCGTTTCGGTCCTGATCGGCAACAACCTGATCCTGGTCGGCTATCTGTTGCTGATCGTCTCCATCCGGCTTTTCGGCGGTCGTCCGGCGCGCTGGGGCCTGAGCTGGCTGATCCTCGCCATTCTTTCGGCCCCGCTGATCCTCTTGTGGCGGGACGATGCCAGTTCCGCGCCGCGCATCGCCATCTTCTCGCTGGTCTGCGCCCTCGGAGATCTCATGGTGGTGGTGGAAGGCATTCGCCTCGCACGGCAGGAAAGGCTGCGTTCGGCATGGCTGGTCGCGGCTATCTATCTGCCGACAGCCGGCATCTTCATCGGACGGGCCGTGCTGGCGGCGACGGGGTGGATCGGCGAAGGCGGCCTGTTCGCCCCCGGCAACGGAGCCGATGCCTGGCTCGGCCTCTGGGCGGCGCCCTTCCTGGCATTGCGCAGCATCGTCATCAATCTCATGGCGGCCGAACAGGCGGGAAACAAGCTCACCCACCTGGCGGACCGCGATGCGCTTACCGGCGTGCTCAACCGCGGCGGGCTGATGCGCTCCTATGCCGGCCTGGAGGCCGGGCCGGTCGCCCTGATGCTGATCGATGTCGATCATTTCAAGCAACTCAACGACACGCATGGGCACGCGGTCGGCGACGAAGTGCTCAGGCGGTTCGCATCCTCCGCGGCCCTGCACCTGCGCAGCAGCGATCTCTTCGCCCGGCATGGCGGCGACGAATTCGTGATCGTCCTCAAGGGAAGCCCGGTCGAGAAGGCCGTGGAGACCGCCGAGAAGATCCGTGCCGCCTTTGCCGATTCCCTGAGGGAGATGGAAGACCTTACGGTGCTTCCGACGCTCAGCATCGGCGTGGCGACCGAGATCTGCGGCCCCGGCGAGCTCGAAAGCCTGCTGCAGCGGGCCGACCAGGCGCTTTATGCCCGCAAGCGCAACGGCCGAGACGGTATCGACACGTTCGAGGAAGACCGCCAGGCGGCCTGAATGCGGGGACGATTCCGCAGCGGGGAGCAGAAATTCCCTTTTCGTTTGAAGCAAATTCGCGTCGAAATAACCCTGCGTCATCCCCGCCTGTGCGGTTGCGGCCATACTGGTCGCGTCACAGGGCAGGGAGCCGGGTCGCATTCCACGGAGAACATCCGGCGCCCGGTGATGGTCGCAAAGGCGAGGGCGGCTCCGTCAGGGCGCCGACCGCCGAGAGGTGCAAGGTATCGGAATTCGGACCCTCCGCTACCCACCTTTCGGGAAAACCGGAACGATCGGGCAGGCAGAACAGCCTGACACTTATACCACCTGATACAAGCTGCCTGCCCGTCCCGTATGGACCAGGCCGCGGCGGAGATTTTTCCGCCGCGGTCATTCGTGCCGGGATTAACTCAAGCCGAGATATCGATGACGCCGCAATCGCCAGCATCGGAGGAGAAGGCGACGAGCTTGCCGCTGGCGCTCCAGCTCAATCCGGTAATGCCGCCCTTGCCGGGCCGGCGCAGGAGCGCTTCCTTGGCGTCGGCCAGCCTCACGCCAAGGATCATGCCGTCGATGAAACCGATGGCGAGCACTTCCTCGGCCGGATGGAAGGCCACCGACGTGACCATGATATTGGCGCGGGTGCCGAGTTCCTGCGGTGCCTTGCCCATCGGGCCATCCTTGGCCGAAAACGGCCAGACGATCGCCGCCGGCGCACCCGACGAGGCGAGCCATTTGCCCTTCGGCGACCAAGAGAGCGACTTCACCTTGGCCGGATAACCGGTCATCCGCATATGGCGGTTCTCGCCCGGCTTGCCGTCGAGCTTCCAGCCGTGGAGTGCATTTTCCTGCATCGTCGTCACCAGGAAGCGCCCGTCCGGCGAGAAGGTGACGGCGTTGTGAGCGCCCTTCCATTCGAGATCGACCGGCGGCGCATTGGTGCCGACCCAGTGCAGCGAGACGCCGTTGTAACGGGCGGCGGCGATCCTGAGGCCCTTGCTCGCGAAGGCGAGGCCTTCGACGCTGCGCTCTTCGGGAAATTCCTTCAGCGTGCCGTCGTTCAGCTTCACGAAGCTCGACTTGCCATGCGCATAGGCGACCGCATTCTGCGGACCGCCGGCGACGACGCTGATCCATTTGCGCGGCGCTTCGGCGATCAGGGTCGCCTCGCCATTGCTGCCGATACGCATCACCTTGCCGTCCTCGCCGCCGGTCAGCAGCGTGGCGCTGAAGGGATCGCGGATGCAGGTCAGGAGACCTTGATGAGCCTCCGTGACTTTCTCTCCGCCATCCAGGCGGTGGATCGTGCCGGCGGCGGTGGCAAAGAACGGGACGTCGCCGAGGAAATGCGCGGCGACGACATGGCCTTCCAGATCAAGCGGTGCAACAGTCGGCATTACGCAGCATTTCTCCCGGGCATGACGTGGTCCGAAAACCGCTTCACACTTTTCGGCGTCATGCCGCTACCTCACAAGCCCTGAAACTCTTCTCGATCTTGTCGACGTCGAGATCGCGGCCGATGAAGACGAGGCGCGATTCGCGCTTTTCGCCATCCTTCCACGGACGCTGGTGATCGCCCTCGACGATCATGTGGACGCCCTGCACGACATAACGTTCCTCGTCGCCCTTGAAGGCGATGATACCCTTGAGGCGCAGGATGCTCGGGCCGTCGGTCTGGGTGATCTTCTGGATCCAAGGAAAGAACCGTTCCGGGTTCATCTCGCCGCCGCGCAGCGAAATCGACTTCACCGTGACGTCATGGATCGGCGACATTTCGCCGTGGTGGTGATGGTGGTGATCGTGGCCGTGATGATCGTGATCGTGGTCATGCGCATGATGGTCATGATCGTGATGATGGTGGTCGTGCCCATGGTCGTGGTCGCAATCCGGGCCGCAGACATGGTCGTCATGGCCCTGATCGAGGAAATGCGGATCGTTTTCGAGCGCGCGTTCCAGGTTGAAGGCGCCCTGATCGAGCACGCGGGCGAGATCGACGCCGGAACGGCTGGTCTTGTAGACGCGGGCGGTCGGGTTGATGGCGCGCACCACGTCTTCGATGATGGCCAGTTCTTCCGGGGTGACGAGGTCGGTCTTGTTGATGACGACGACGTCGGCAAAGGCGATCTGGTCTTCGGCTTCGCGGCTGTCCTTCAGGCGCAGCGGCAGGTGCTTGGCGTCGACGAGGGCGACGACTGCATCGAGCTCGGTCTTGGCGCGCACGTCGTCATCCATGAAGAAGGTCTGGGCGACCGGGACCGGATCGGCAAGGCCGGTGGTCTCGACGATGATGCCGTCGAAGCGGCCGGGGCGGCGCATCAGGCCCTCGACGACGCGGATCAGGTCGCCGCGCACGGTGCAGCAGACGCAGCCGTTGTTCATTTCGTAGATCTCTTCATCCGACTCGACGATCAGGTCGTTGTCGATGCCGATCTCGCCGAACTCGTTGACGATGACCGCGTATTTCTTGCCGTGGCTTTCGGAGAGAATGCGGTTCAGCAGCGTCGTCTTGCCGGCGCCGAGATAACCGGTGAGCACGGTGACGGGAACGGGCTTCGGGGTGGCTGTGTCGGTCATTTTTTCGGCCATGGGGAAACCTCGAGAGACTTTGAAAGCGCCCGGTGGGCGCGGAAGCTTGGTTCGCCTCATATAAGGGTAAGCCGGGACGAGTTCAAAGGGTTTGTATGTTATAAGATCACATCGGCTACAGGATGCAGCAGAAGCGGTTAGCCCGCCTATGAAAGGGTCCTATGAAAATTCATCGGTGACTAGCCGCTCTATCAAAAAATCGGCATCTCCCCTAACAAATGTTCCTGGGGACAGGCGGGGTCTGCTGTTTGAATGGAACGTCAATTTGATGGGTTTCTTACGTGCTGTCCGAATCCGTCAGACACAGAGGGGTCGGGCATAAGGGACAGGGTCCAGCGCGGCAGGACCTCGCTCCGATATTTTCTCGGCGATGACCTTCGCCGCAGCCGTTTCTTCGCAAACAGCGTCAACGACGACCGCATCATCGCCATCAAATCCGGCGATGAGATGATCGGTTACGCAGCCTTTTACCTCCGGGGGAAAGGTCCCTTGTCTCCGGCCTTCCCGGCGTTTCTGTCCGAATACGGACTTCTCAAGGGTTTTGGGAATTTCCTGCTGTTCAAGGCGACGGAACCGCGCGTCAATGCGTCGACGCTCTACATCTACAACATCAACGTCGATGCGAAGCAGCGCGGCAAGGGCGCCGGCAGCGCGCTGATCGATGCGATTTCCGACTTGGCGGCGATGAACGGCTGCACGTCCGTCAAGCTCCAGGTTGCCGCCCACAATCGCGCGATGATCCTCTACCTCAAGAAGGGTTTTGTGGTCACCGGCGCGATGAAGATGCGCTGGCTGAAGCGCTTCTTTCCGTTTGAATGTCTGGTGGACATGGAACTGCGGCTTGAGCCGGCCAAGGTGGTCGCGGTATCGGTCGTGGTGGAGACGGTCCCGGAGGCGGCTTGATTTCTTGCCGCTCAAGCGGATGATGACTTGATCGCCGAAACCACATCGGTCTTGGCAAAATCGTCACCTACATAGAGAAGCGGACAGTTGAATTCCTTGGCCGTCGCATAGGCGAAGCAATCGCCGAAATTGAGCGAAGCCTTGTGAAAGCCCTTGCCGAACAGAGCGTAAGCCACAGCGGCGCGTTCTGCTCTTACTGCGTCCAGCTCGATGATGGTGATGGGGAGCCTGTCGATCAGGTTCGTAAGGCCAGGTAGACATTTCTGTCCACGAGCGACAATCAGAGCTTCGGTGAGAGTGGCTGCGTTGAGGAGGACCTTGGATTCCCGCGTGAGTACCTCCTGGCAATCAAAGGCACCAATTTCATTCTTGACGATGGCGATCAGAGCTGACGTGTCGACGACAATCATGCCGGCAAGCCGTCGTCACCATAGAGAAAATCCTGGCTTCGCTCAGCAGGGACGTCATCGGCCTTGGGTTCGGGAGCCATGGCTCTGATTTCCTCGATCAGTGCTCTGCGTTGATCGCGCGTCAGTTCCGGCTCAATGGGTACAAGCCTTGCGATCTTATGACCTCTTCGCGTGAGAACGACATCTTCTCCAGCTTCCGCGCGATGAAGGAGTTCAGTCAGACTTGCTTTGGCCTCGCTCACTGAAATTTCCATGACATGCTCCATTGGTCCAATTACATGGTCCAGATATACGCTTGTCGTGTCGTCGATTCAACATTGCTCCAATGCTGCGAGATCGAACCTCGCCACATCCTCCAGCAATTCGATGATGCCCTTCACCGCATGCGCGACCAGCACCTCGCCCCGTTCGGCCGTCGCCGCAGCCGCGTTGCCGGCGACGCCTTGTGGGTTGAGGTCGGACATCTTCCAGCCGAAGGCGTGCGGGCCATAGGCGCGCAGATGCTTGAAATCGCGGGAAAAATCCGACTGACGGGAGGGGAAGTTTTCAGCCCTGGCCATATCGACACGGTCCGGATGGAGCGCCAGCATCACCGATGTCTCGATGTCGCCGCCGTGGATGTCAACCGCCTTGTCTGCCGGCGCGATCCAGCCGTCCGGCTGGCCGAAGCGGGTCCAGCTCGTCGCCACCGCCAGCATGCCGAACCGCACCCGCGCCTCGGTCGCCACGATCGTCAGGAGCGGCGAATTGCCGCCATGGGCATTGAGCAGCACCAGTTTGTCGATGCCTTTGCTATGAAGGTCACTGGCAATGGAGAGCCAGCGATTGACGGCCTCATCGAAGGCAAGCGTCTTCGTGCCGGTGACATCCATGTGCTCTATCGAATAACCGACTGGTTCCGTGGCTAAAAACGTGACTGGTAGGTCGGCGGGCAGGGCAGGGATGAGGCGGGCGACCAACCCCTCGGCTATCAGTGTGTCGGTCTCGAAAGGCAGGTGCGGTCCGTGCTGTTCGTGGGCGCCGAGCGGCAGGACAGCGATCCACTCTCGCCTTTCTGTGGACGCAAGTGTCGTATCATTGTCTTGATAACGCGGCGAAGGATGCGGCATCTGGCGGTGGTTTCCGGGTTTCGATATGCATAGCGCGGCACAGATATAACGGTTCCTTCTCCAGGGCAAAACGGGCAGAGCGAATGAGCAAGAAGAAGGGCGACAAAAAAGCCAAGTCCGGCAAGAAGAAGGAGCTGGAAGGCCTGTCGGCCACAGACCTTGCGCCGGCGATCACCCAGGCTGCCCGCTCGATGCGCACCGCGCTCAGCCGCAGCCTCGGCGAAAGCGGGCTTTATGCCGGCCAGGACGGCGTCATCCTGATCCTTGCCGAAGAGGACGGCATGACCCCCGGCCAGCTCGCCATACGGCTCGGCGTCAAGGCCCCGACCATGACCCGCACGATCGGCCGGATGGAGGCTCAAGGCTTCCTGGAACGCCGCGCAGACGGCACCGACGGGCGCCTCACGAAAGTGCACCTGACGGAAGCCGGATTGCAGACCGTCGAACAGATCGGCCGTTCCGTCTCAGCATGCGGTTCGATGGCCGCAAAAGGCCTTTCCGACAAGGAGATCCGCACGCTCCTCAAGCTTCTGAAAACCGTCGAGCAGAATCTCCAGTCGAACCCGGACGACTGAGGCTGATTTCCTTTTGAAATTTTCGCTGTCACAGGATTGTCGCACCGAATTAAATTGTTTATTTAAAGTTTAATTCGAGCATCGGATAGCGATGCCGGCCATTGCGGGTGGGGGAAATGGCACAAAAGATCAAGTTGTCGACGATCGGCGAGAGCCTCGGTCTTTCCACCGCCACCATATCGCTTGCGCTGCGCGACAGCCCGCTGGTCGCCGCCGATACGCGGGAAAAGATCAAGGAACAGGCGAGAGCGCTCGGCTACATCTACAATCGCCGCGCGGCCAGCCTGCGGACCTCCCGCTCCGGCATTATCGGCGTCGTGGTGCACGACATCATGAACCCGTTCTACGGGGAAATCCTCAAGGCGATCGAAAGCGAGCTCGACCGCAGCCGCCATACCTTCATCCTGTCCAACCACTACGACTCGGTCGAAAAACAGCGCACCTTCATTGAAACGCTGCTGCAGCTGGGCGGGGACGGGGTGATCATGTCGCCGGCGATCGGCACGCCGATCGAGGATATGAGGCTCGCGGAGGAAAACGGCATGCCGGCCATCCTCGTTGCCCGCTCGATGGAAGGCGTCGAACTGCCGACCTATCGCGGCGACGACAGCTACGGCATTTCACTTGCGACCAACCATCTGATCGGCCTCGGACATCGGGTCATCGCCATGATCGGCGGCACGGACCAGACGTCGACCGGCCGCGACCGCTACCAGGGTTATGTCAATGCGCTGCGCAAGGCAGGCATCGAGGTGGATCCGAACCTGCGCATTCCCGGGCCGCGCTCGAAGCAGGGCGGGTTCGAGGCGGCGGTGCATTTCCTCTCCCTGCCGCAGAAGCCGACCGCCGCCGTCTGCTGGAACGATCTGGTGGCGATCGGCCTGATGAACGGCATTGCCCGCGCCGGGCTGATGCCCGGCCACGACATCTCAGTCACCGGTTACGACGATCTGGAAGAGGCCTCGATTGCGACACCCGCACTGACGACGGTGTGGAACGGCCAGACGGAAGTCGGCCGGCTTGCGGCGCGCGCGCTGCTCGACCGCCTTGCCGGCAGCCACGAGCCGGACGGCATCCATCTGATCAAGCCGGAAATGCGCATCCGCCAGTCAACCGGCGTGCACCGGCCAAGGGCTTAGGCTTTGGGTGCCGCGGTCTGCGGCAGCAGAAGGATGGCTCCCTGGTTGACGAAAAGCACCATGCAGGCGGCGAAGACGGTCGCGTAGAGCCGGTCCCAGAGCATGCCGACCGGGATGACATGATCGGCCGTGCCCATGGCCATCATCATCAGCGGCGCCATGACGATCGAATAGGCGAGGTAGTTCCTGGCCCGCAGGAATGGCCGGCAGCCGCCGAGAACGGCGATGCTCAGGACGTCCGCCCAGGCGGGCAGAGCCAGGAATGAAAGCAGGCCCGCACAGCAGACGCCGACGATGACTCCGATCACCCTTTGCGTCGTCTTCAGCGGCATGCGCTCGGGCCGCCGTTCGACCAGCAGCACAAGCGTCAGCGCCGCCCAATGAATGTCGTGGGAGGGAAAAAGCGCGTGCGCCAGCGAGACGGCGCCGAGGCAGAAGACCAGCCGGATCGGATACTGCCAGCCCGCCAGTTCCCCCAACGAGCGCTTCAGCCGGTTGAACTTCTGCCCGGCGGTCGGGACACGTTCGGTTTCAATCGGCTTTTCCTCAGGCTTGCGGATGCGATCGACGATGGCGGACATGCCGATATGCAGGATCATCGCGAAGAGCGCGCCGCTCATGACAACGGCAAAGATCAGCAGCGGATCTGCGCTCGTCGTCGCCACGATGCCGCCGACCATCATCAGATAGAAGACGAACCGCATCGAGGCTGCCACCATAGCCCGATCGAACCCGCCGACGACGCCTGCAATCGCCGCAAGCGTAAGGCTCGCCACTTGGCCGGCCATGCCCATGCGGCCGATGAGGCAGGCAAGTCCTGCCGCGAGCGCCAGCGTCGCGAAGGCGGCACCCGCACTGCCGGCTTGCACCCTCAACTTGCCATGCGCTACGGTTCCGCTCATCGCCATGCCGCCGACGAGGCCGAGGCCCGTATGATGCCCCCTTGCGGCCAGCAGCGCCGGGACGGCCATGGCAAGCGCCGAAACGACGATCTCGATCGCCGTCACTTCTTTTTCCGTCGACCAGCGAAAGGCTCCGGCAACGTGATTGAGTGTCTGTTTCATCCGCCGTCTCTCAAGGCCAGGTTTGAGCAGTGGCGGAATAATACGCAATGCGTATCATATGTCCAGTGATCGGGACGAAGCCTCGACGTTGATCGTGCGCAGCGTGCTGCTGCTCGGCCGACGCCTGCGCGCAGCGCGAGCGGAAGGCTCAGTCAGCCTTTCGACGATCGCCATGCTCGCCACGCTTCACCGGCTCGGCCCGATGCCCGCCTGGCGCCTTGCCCAGGAGGAACGCCTGCAGCCGCAATCGGTCACCCGCATCGTCGCAGCCATGGAACGCGACGGCTTCATCAGCCGTAGCCGCAGCGAACAGGACCGCCGCGAAATCGAGTTGGCGCTTACGCCGCATGGCCGCAAGGTTCTCTCCGAAGATATCCGCTCCCGCAGAGCCTGGCTGGAAAAGGCGATCGAAGCCAGCCTAGGGGACGAAGAGCGCGAAACGCTGATGGAGGCTTCGCAGATCATGCTGAAGCTTGCTTATGTGCATGTCGAAGGAGAGCCGGGGCAGGAGTAACTTTTGCCGTATCCGGCGCCCTGACGGGTTGGGGGGCAGGCGGCGACCTTGTGAGTGTCAAGCCGCCACGTTGGTAATCGCCTTGCGGGCCGCATAGGCGCGGACCGCTTCGCCGAACGCGTGGAACAGCGCCCGGGACGGCGCATCGGTTTCGGCCCAGTATTCCGGGTGCCATTGCACGCCGACCGCAAAATTCTTGGCGTCGATGACTGAAACAGCCTCGATCGTGCCGTCTTCGGCCGTCGCTTCGACCTTCAGACGCGGGGCGGTTTCGGCGATCGCCTGGCGGTGCAGAGAGTTCACCTGGACCTCGCCCGTGAGGCCCAGATAATTGGCGATGCAGGAGCCTTCAGCCACGAAGACCGGCTGGCGGATCGCATACATGCCGTCGCGCTCCTTCACATCGGGTTTGCGGTGATCCCAGATACCCGGCTGTTCCTGGATTTCGCTTGCAAGGGTGCCGCCGAGCGCCACGTTCAGTTCCTGGATGCCACGGCAGATGGCGAGCAGCGGAATGCCGCGGTCGATCGCCCGGCGGATGAGCGGCAGGGAGGTCGCATCGCGGGCCGGATCGAAGGGACCGTCACCGGCCGTGGCCTCCCTGCCGTAGAGCGAGGGGTGAACATTGGTCGCCGAACCGGAAACCAGCACGCCATCGACGCGGTCGAGGATCGCGTCGGTCTCGTTGCCCTCTTCGAAAGCGGGGATGATGAAGGTCATCACATCCGCCACCTTCAGCGCCGCCTGGACATATTGGTTCGGCGAGGCATGCCAGATCGCTCCGTCCAGTTCGCGGATATCAGCGGGCAGGGCGACGATCGGTTTCGGCATCAGGCTCTCCAACAAAGCAGGCTGTAACGGCTCGCTTCGTTGTGCCGCCGGACACCGCCTCAAGTCAAGTTCCAGGCCGTGCCTTCCGGTCTGCATTGCTCAAGGAATAAGCATCGCCCCTTTGAAATATCTTAGGAATCCAGTTTCGACGGGACGCTACGAAAGTCTAAGGTCAAAAGACGTTCCCGCATTAAGGAATATTAGCTCCGGCGCTTGCAACCCATAGACCAAAATGTTTACCTCGCGGCAGGACCGGGGGAGTGGGAACAGATAATCCCTACGGTTTCTCTTACTGGGAGGTATTTCATGGATCGTCGTTCATTCTTTAAAAAGGCCGCCGTCACCGGGGCAGGGGCAGCCGCCGCTACGGTGCTCGCCGCTCCGGCCATCGCACAGTCGGCGCCTAAGGTCACCTGGCGTCTGACGTCTTCATTCCCGAAGTCGCTGGATACCATCTACGGCGGCGCGGAAGACATCGCCAAGCATGTCGCCGCAGCAACCGATGGCAATTTCACCATTCAGCCGTTTGCCGCCGCTGAAATCGTGCCGGCCATGCAAGCGGCAGACGCCGTCAGCAATGCGACGGTCGAAATGTGCCATACCTGCTCCTACTACTATGTCGGCAAGGATCCGACATTTGCGATCGGCACCGCGATCCCCTTCGGCCTCAATGCCCGCCTGACGAACTCGTGGTTTTACGAGGGCAACGGCAACAAGCTGATGAACGAATTCTACGCCAAGCACGGCCTCTACGGCATGATCGCCGGCAATACCGGCGCGCAGATGGGTGGCTGGTTCCGTAAGGAAATCAACACGGTCGATGACTTCAAGGGCGTCAAGATGCGCATCGCCGGCATTGCCGGCAAGGTGCTGGAAAAGCTCGGCGCGGTGCCGCAGCAGATCGCCGGCGGCGACATCTACCCGGCGCTCGAAAAGGGCACGATCGACGCGGCGGAATGGGTCGGCCCCTATGACGACCACAAGCTCGGCTTCTACAAGGTCGCCAAGTACTACTACTATCCGGCCTTCTGGGAAGGCGGCCCGGTCATCCATGCGCTGATCAATCTCGACAAGTGGAACGCCCTCCCGAAGAGCTACCAGGCGGCGCTGACAGACGCCTGCGCGTTTGCCAATACCAGCATGATGGCGAAATACGACGCGAAGAACCCGACGGCGATCAAGCAGATCGTCTCGCAGGGCACCACCCTTCGCCCGTTCAGCCAGGACATTCTCGAAGCCTGCTACAAGGCATCCCTCGAGGTCTACAAGGATATCTCCGCCACCAACGCGGACTTCAAGAAGATCTACGAAGACCAGGTCGCCTTCAAGAAGGAAGGTTACCTCTGGATGCAGCTGTCGGAATACACGTTCGACACGTTCATGATGATCCAGCAGCGCAACGGCAAGCTCTGATCGCAGATCGGGCAGGTCTCATTTCAGGAACCCCGGATCGGAAGGTCCGGGGTTTTTGTTTGCCCGCGGTTCGGCTGGTTGCGGCAGGTTGTGCCGTCTCGACAATCACACGCGCTTATCTATGATTGCAGCGTTCGAGGGCTGAAGCAGCACGCTCCGCGGCCAGCCGGAGCATCGGTGAAGACGGGCTTCACCGACTTCAAGCAAAAGCCCTGCTCTCGAACTGGAGGTGATGCGATGTGGAAACCACTGAGCATTACGTTGCTGTTTAGGAAAAATCGGACGGGCTGGTCAGTGTCCGTCCGATTCATGTTCTTAACCAAGTAACAAAGGAGGGCAGAGTTCGCGCTCTGTCCTCCACTCCGAAAATATACTCTCCCGTCAGCAGCCTGACAAGGGAAGCCGATCATCGATCTTTGTCAGGTTGCGGAAGGTTGTGTCGTCTCGACAATCACACGCGCTTATCTATGATTGCGACGTTCGAGGGCTGAAGCAGCACGCTCCGTGGCCAGCCGGAACATCGGTGAAGACGGGCTTCACCGACTTCAAGCAAAAGCCCTGATCTCGAACTGGAGGTAATGTGATGTGGAAACCACTGATCATTACGCTGAGGTTTAGGAAAAACCGGACAAGCTGGTCAACAGCCGTCCGGTTCAGGTTCCTAATCTAAGCAAACGGAAAGCAGGGAGGCACCCCTGTCTTCCACTCCAAAAATATACTCTCCCATCAGCAACCTGACAAGAGAAGCCGCCCTTAGGGGTTGATCTTCGGGGGCTCGCCGAAGTTCGGCATGCCGGGCAATCCCTGCTGGCCGGGTTGGGCCGGCGCGCCGTCCATCGGGGGCAGGCCGAAATTCGGCATCTGGTTGCCGCCGCCATTGCCGTTGCCGAAGCCGGGCACCTCGATCTTGATCGTGTTGAGATCGACGTCCGGCGCCTTGTCCAGCCAGTAGGTGACCGACTCGGGCCAGAAGATCACGATGGCGACCAGGACGAGCTGCATGCAGAGCCACGGAATGGCGCCGAGATAGATATCCTTGGTCTTGACCGATTTCGGGGCGATCGAACGCAGATAGAAGAGCGCGAATCCGAAGGGCGGGTGCATGAACGAGGTCTGCATGTTGATGCAGAGCAGGACGCCGAACCAGATCAGGTCGATGCCGAGCGCGCTTGCGACCGGCGCCAGCATCGGGATGACGATGAAGGCGATCTCGAAGAAATCGAGGAAGAAGGCCAGGAAGAAGATGAAGATGTTGACGAAGATCAGGAAGCCGATGGCGCCGCCCGGAACGTGAGACAGAAGATGCTCGATCCACAGGCCGCCATCCATGCCCTGGAAGACGAGGCTGAAGCAGGTGGCGCCGACCAGGATGAAGACGACCATGGAGGTGATCGTCATCGTCGAGTGCATGCCTTGGCGCAGCAAATCCCAGGTGAGACGGCGATGCATCGCAGCGATGGCCATGGCGCCGACGACACCGAGCGCGCCTGCTTCCGTCGGGGTTGCGAGGCCCATGAAAATGGTGCCGAGCACGAGGAAGATCAGCACGATCGACGGGACCATGCCCCAGAGGACCTTCATGACCAGAGCCGCGTTCATCTCGCCGCGCGCTTCGGGCGGCAGCGGGGGAACGTCTTTCGGCCGGAAGATCGACAGGCCGAGGATGAACAGCATGAAGATCGTGACCTGCAGGATCGAAGGTCCGATCGCGCCGAGATACATGTCGCCGACGGAACGGCCCAACTGGTCGGCCAATACGATCAGCACGAGCGAAGGCGGGATGACCTGGGTGATGGTGCCCGATGCGGCGATGACGCCCGTCGCAAGCCGCGGGTTATATCCGTATTTCAGCATGATCGGCAGCGAGATCACGCCCATGGTGATGACCGAGGCGGCGACCGTGCCGGTAATCGCGCCGAGGATGGCGCCGACGACGATGACCGCATAGGCGAGGCCGCCGGGGACGGCGCCGAACAGCTTGCCCGTTCCTTCGAGCAGGTCTTCGGCCAGGCCGCAACGCTCCAGGATGGCTCCCATGAAGGTGAAGAAGGGAATGGCGAGCAGCAGGTCGTTGGAGACGATCCCGAAGATGCGGAACGGCAACGCCTGCATGAAGGCGAACTCGAAATGGCCGGTGGCGATGCCGAGAAGACCGAAGAACAGGCCGACGGCCGAGAGCGAAAAGGCGACCGGGAACCCGTAGAGCATGAATATGATCATGCCCAGGAACATTGCCGGCGGCATTATACCGTATGCGAACATGAGCGGCTTATTCCCCAGAATTTCTTGTTATTGGAGCGGCTTTTCGTAGGTCGTATCGACCTGGAGTATGCCCAGAAGGCCCGCGATGCGCTTCACCAGTTCGGAGAGGCCCTGCAGCGCCAAAAGGAAGAAACCCGCCACGATGATCAGCTTGACCGGCCAGCGGATGAGGCCGCCGGCATTCGACGACACTTCACCCTGCGCGTAGGACAGCGCAAAGAAGGGCCAGGCGAGCCAGGCAAGGTAAAGGCAGGCCGGGATGAGGAAGACGATCAGGCCGATCGTATCGATCCACAGGCGGGCACGGTCCGAAACGGAGCCGTAGATCAGGTCGACGCGAACGTGCTCGTTGAGCCTCAAGGTATGTGAGGCGCCGAGCAGCACGATGAAGGCGAAGAGATACCACTGGATTTCAAGCCAGCCGTTGGAACTGTAGTTGAAAAGGTAGCGGATAATGGCGTTGCCGGCGCTGATGAGCGTGCAGGCGAGGACCAGATAGCCGGAGAATTTGCCAACGATTTCGCTCAAGCGATCGATGAGACCGCTGATCTTCAACAATGCAGCCATGCTTTCCCCAATTCCGACGGGTCTCTCTTATCCCGCCCGTTCTTGGATGGCGATGTAAACCAAGGTCTAAGAAAAGGAAAGTCCTAATAGACTGGGTTTTCGTCTACAAAAAGCCGGATCATAAGGGGTTGCGCAAGCTGTCGATGGGTTGCGCCCGTCGTGGAGGCGGCCTCTTGAAAAATTTAGCTATGCCGTTGGCAATTTGTTCAGCAAACTCTCAAGAACCCCCCAATGAAAGGGGGTTGCAAGGCGCGCGGACAAGCAAATTTTAAAGGGTTTCCCGCAGTGTCGACCGGAAGACAAGGGATGAACCCGATGAAAGAGACCGAAGCGAAGACGTTGTCGACGGATGTGTATCTGTCGTTCGTCACGTCGCTGTTTGGAAATCGCGGCACATTGTGGACCGGCGTGGTTGTTCACGTCCTGTGGTGCCTGCTCGTTTTCCATTACAGCGGTGCGCAATTCTATCTCCTGTTTGCCTGCGGGTTCGCGGCGGTGTTTGCCTATCGCATGTACTGGTTCCACCGGTTCGACAAGGTGGACAAGGCGTCGCTGACCCATGACGATATCGCTGCCTGGGAGCAGCAATATGTGATCGGCGCGTTCCTTGCGGCCTTTCTGCTCGGCGTCGCCAGCGGTTACGCCCTGCTCGTGCTGGAAAACCCCTTCGTCGGCTTCACCTGCATCGCCATGACGCTCGGCTCGATGATGTCGATCGTTGGCCGCAACTACGGCTCGCGCATCGCCGTCGATCTCCAGACCCTCGGCTGCTGCGGGCCGATCCTGATCGCCTGCCTGTTTACCGAGGATCTGCATCTGGCGCTGATGTCGTTGCTGCTCATCCCGTTCGGCCTCACCACGCGGTCGATGGCCAATGGCGTGCGCGAATTCCTCTATGAGAACGTCATCGCCTCGCGGAAGATGGCAATCATCGCCGGCCGTTTCGACATCGCACTGAAGACGATTTCCCACGGTCTCGTCATGCTCGACGGCGAAGGCAAGATCCAGGTGATCAACCGTCGCGCCCGCGATCTGCTCGGCCTCGACAAGAAGAGCGATCTGAAGGACCGCGATTTCGCCGCCGTGCTCTGCGAAGATGCGGAAAATGCGCCCGAAACCATCCTGCGGCAGCTTTCCAAGCTGGCCGACGGCACGCTTGAACGCGCGCTCTTCAAGTTCAAGGACGAGCGCCACCTCGAATTCTCGGTCAGCCCGCGTTCCGACGGCGGTGTCGTGCTGATCTTCGAAGACGTCACAGCCCGTCTCGCGGCCGAGGAAAAGGTGCTGCACATGGTGCGGTTCGACGCCCTGACGGGCCTGCCGAACCGCGGCCACTTCGCGGATCTTTCGACCAAGAAGCTGAAACGCCGCGGTGAGGCGCTCGCCGCGCTCGCCGTGTTCGACGTGGACGGTTTCAAGCATGTCAACGACCTGCGCGGCCATGTGGTCGGCGACCGGCTGCTTGCGGCGATCTCGGCAAGGCTCTCGGCGCTGAAGACCGACGGCCTGCTGGCGGGCCGTCTGGTCGGCGACGAATTCGTCGTGCTTTTGACCGGTGGCGACGACGGTTGCGAACTGGAGCGTCAGGTCCGGCGTATCCACGCCGAGATCCAGGGTGACTATTATGTCGATGGCCTTCGCCTTCCCGTTTCGATGAACAGCGGTTGTGTCATCCTGCCCTCGCAGGACTTCGATATGGAAAACTGGCAGATCAAGGCGGACCTTGCCCTCAATCATGCGAAATCGACCGGCAACGGCACGCTGACTGTGTTCCTTTCGGAAATGGACGCCCAGTATATCGACGAGCAGAAGCTGCGCGTCGACCTTCGTCAGGCGATCGAGAACCATGGCCTGCATGTCGTCTATCAGCCGATGTATCGTCCCGATGGCTCCGGCATCGAATGCAGCGAGGCTCTGGTGCGCTGGCGCCATGCGGAGCGCGGCATGGTGGGGCCGAACGTCTTCATCCCCATGGCCGAGGATATGGGGCTTGTCTCGCATATCACCCATCTGGTGCTCGATCAGGCCTGCCGCGACTGCGCGACCTGGCCGGAGCCGATGGCCGTTTCCGTCAACCTTTCGATCCAGGACCTGCGCAACGACGATATCGTCGGCTATGTCGCCGACGTGCTGAAGCGCTATGCGCTCGATCCGTCGCGGTTGCATCTCGAAGTCACCGAAAGCTGCTTCATGGACGAACCGGTGGCGGTCAGCGCCATTCTCAACCAGTTCCGCGTGACCGGGGTGACGATTGCGATCGACGATTTCGGCACCGGATTCTCGAGCCTCAGCTATCTCGACTCCCTGCCGCTCGACGTGGTCAAGATCGACCGGGCGTTCATCCGCAATATCGCCGAGGATCAGCGCAAGCTGAAGCTGCTGCGCGGCATCGTGCACCTGTCCCGCGAACTCGGCCTCAAGATCGTCGTCGAAGGCGTGGAAACGAAGGAGCAGCTCGCGCTGATCAACCGCCATCGGTTCTCCGACCTGGTGCAGGGTTACGTGTTTTCCATGCCGGTCGCGTCCGAAAAGATCATCGAGCTGGCGGCCGAGGCTGCCCCCACGGCCAAGCTTTCGGCTATCCGACGCGGTGCCAAAAGTGCACAGGCCTCGCCTCTGCGGGCCGCAGCGCGCTGAATTCTGCCTGAAATTGCAACAGTGTTAACGGTTTTGGTACGTTAGGAGACGCTTATTAACCGTTTATTAACCATAACATTTAGAATTTTATTCAATTCGGGTTCCATTCATTGCGGGCTATGGGTCTTTTAGGGTTAATCCATGGTTAAAGCACATGGAACAAATACCGATGCCCCTAGGCCAGACCTTTCCCGACGGAAACTTTTCGAGCAAACTACTCTCCACTCTCGACCATGTTGAGTACCGACGGATCGAGAGCAACGAAGATTTCGAGGATATCGCTCGGCTGCGATACAAGGCGTACAAGACGCATAACGTGCTGCCGGTGGCGGCAACCAAGCTCATCGACGAGATCGATTTCGACAAGAATGCGCATGTCTTCGGCGTCTATTACGACGAGGAACTGGTCAGCACGATCCGCCTCCATTACGTCACGCCGGAACACCGGGTCTGCCAGTCGATCAGCATCTTTCCGGAGGCCGTGAACGGCCTTCTCGATGCCGGGATGACGCTGATCGATTCGGCGCGTTTCGCCATCGCCCCGGAATATGCCAGCGAACTTTCGGCCATGCCCTACCTGACGGTGCGCCTGACCCCGGTCGCGGCGATCTATTTCGATGCGGACCGGGTGTTGCAGCCGATCCGCCCGGCGCATGCGGCATTTTACCGCCGCTTCTTCTACGCCCAGCCGCTCGTGCCGCCGCGGCGGATCCCGCTATACGATTTCGATCTGATGCTGCTCGCCTCGCAGACGCGCGAATTGCGTTCCAAGATGATGAAGCGCTTCCCGGCGTTCCAGTCCGAAGCCTATGAGCGCCGCCTGCTGTTTGCGCGCTCTTCGAATTTCGACACCGCGCCGCTCACCATCCTGCCGACGGCCCGCATCGCCGGCCGCCCGAATTCCCCCGAAATGTCCTATGTCACCTGAAGCCAGACGCTTTGGCGTACCGGAAGCCATTGTGGCGGCATTGCGCTTTCCCATTGCTTTGGTGTAAGGCCTGAACAGACGTCCATCCTGCCGGTCGAGGCATGATTCCGGATGTCGACAAGGGTTTTCCCGCACGCGCCGACGCTTCGATCAAGCGGGCCCGCGTGCGGTTGATGAAGGAGACGGGACTGATGGACAATCACCATAGCGGGCCGGCGGAAACGGGCGCTCCCATGGATTATGCGGAACACGACAGGACCTACAATGCCTTCATCGCCGGTGCGAAATGGGGCACGATGGTCATCGTCATCCTGATGATCGCCATGGCTGCCGGTTTCTTCGGCGGCGCAGGCTTCATCGGCAGCCTTCTCGTTTTCATCATTCTCAATATCGCCGGCGTTTTCCTGCTGCGTTGATCCGGTTCGGCCAGCCCGGCCACCGGCTTTGAGGCAGGGCGAAATATTTCGCCCGCCTTGCGATATCGACTGGGAGGAGACAGTCTTTGCCGAAGATCGTATTTGTATGCCGCGAAGGTTCCGACGAACCGCGCGTGTCCGCTTCGCCCGAGAGCGTCAAGCGGCTTTCCGGACTTGGCCTTTCCGTTCTGGTTGAGAGCGGAGCAGGCCTTTCCTCCGGTGTTCCCGATGCGGATTTCGAAGCCACGGGCGCCCGCATTGCCGGTCCCGGCGAGGTCGGTTCGGCGGATATCATCCTGAAGGTCAATCGGCCGACTGCGGCGGAGATGGCATCCTACAAGCCCGGCGCCGTGGTGTTTGCGGTTATGGACCCGTATGGCAACGAGGCGGCGCTTGCGGACATGGCGAAAGCTGGGCTCACCACCTTTGCGATGGAGCTGATGCCGCGCATCACCCGCGCCCAGTCGATGGACGTGCTGTCGTCCCAGGCAAACCTTGCCGGATATCGCGCCGTCATCGACGCATCCCATGAATATGGCCGCGCCATGCCGATGATGATGACCGCCGCCGGCACCGTGCCCGCCGCAAAAGTATTCGTCATGGGTGCCGGCGTTGCCGGTCTGCAGGCGATCGCCACGGCCCGGCGTCTCGGCGCCGTCGTGTCGGCCACCGACGTTCGCCCCGCCGCCAAGGAACAGGTCGCCTCGCTCGGCGCCAAGTTCATCGCGGTCGAGGACGAGGAATTCAAGGCGGCCGAAACCGCTGCTGGTTACGCCAAGCCGATGTCCGAAGCCTATCAGGCGAAACAGGCGGCACTGGTCGCCGAGCACATCGCCAAGCAGGACATCGTCATCACCACGGCCCTCATCCCCGGCCGTCCGGCCCCGAAGCTGGTATCGCGCGCCATGCTGGCCTCGATGAAGCCGGGTTCGGTGGCGGTCGACCTCGCCGTCGAACGCGGCGGCAATATCGAAGGCTCGGAAAAGGGCAAGGTCGCCGATGTCGAGGGTGTCACCGTGATCGGTTACGCCAATGTCGCAGGCCGCATCGCCGCGTCCGCCTCGGCGCTTTATGCCCGCAATCTGTTCGCCTTCATCGAGACCATGGTCGACAAGGGCACCAAGGAATTTGCCATCAATGTCGAGGACGAGCTGGTCAAGGCGACCATGCTGACCAACGGCGGCCAGGTCGTGCATCCGAATTTTGCCGCTGCTGCGGCTGCGCATGCCGGCGAGGCACCGGTTGTCGTGACGGCTGGCCCGACGGCGACCCCGGCGGGGGAGCCGACCGCCGCAAAACCGACCCGCGCCCGCAAAAAACCTGACGCCGAGACGACCGGGGATGCCGCAGCCGAGGAGACGCTTTGATGGCCAGTGAAGCAATGGAAAAGGCGCTGGAGCAGCTCGACCAGGCCGTGAATGCCGTGGTGAGCGCAGCCGCCCAAGCGCCGGAAGCCGCGAGCGCCGCAACCGGCGGAGCGATCGATCCTTTCGTGTTCCGGCTGGCGATCTTCGTGCTGTCGATCTTCGTCGGCTATTACGTCGTCTGGTCGGTGACGCCGGCGCTGCATACGCCGCTGATGGCGGTCACCAACGCGATCTCTTCGGTCATCGTCGTCGGCGCGCTTCTTGCGGTCGGCGTATCGGCTAGCGGGTTTGCGACCGGCTTCGGTTTCGTCGCTCTGGTGCTCGTCTCTGTGAACATTTTTGGCGGCTTCCTGGTAACCAGCCGGATGCTCGCCATGTACAAGAAAAAAGATCGCTGAGGGTTCGGATACCATGTCGCAGAGCCTCGCAGCTTTCCTCTATCTCGTGTCCGGCGTGCTGTTCATCACGGCGCTCCGGGGTCTTTCCCACCCGACGACCAGCCGCAAGGGCAATTTCTACGGCATGGTCGGCATGGCAATCGCCATCGTCACCACCCTGCTGCTTGCCACGCCCACCTTCGGCGGCTTCATCCTGATCGTTCTGGCGCTCAGCATCGGCGGCGGGGCAGGGGCCTATATCGCCCGGACCATCCCCATGACGGCGATGCCGCAGCTCGTCGCCGGCTTCCACTCGCTGGTCGGCTTTGCCGCCGTGATGGTGGCGGCGGCGGCGCTTTATGCGCCGGATTCCTTCGGCATCGGCGCGATCGGCCATATCCACGGCCAGGCGCTGATCGAACTGGCGCTTGGTGCTGCGATCGGCGCGATCACCTTTACCGGCTCGGTCATCGCCTTCCTGAAGCTCGACGGGCGGATGTCCGGCAAGCCGATCATGCTGCCCTACCGGCACTTCATCAATATCGGCCTGCTGGTCCTCGTCGTCGTCTTCATCTTCGGCCTGGTGCAGACCGAAAGCCATTTCGACTTCTGGCTGGTCGTGGTGCTGGCGCTGGCGCTCGGCGTGCTCTTGATCGTGCCGATCGGCGGCGCCGACATGCCGGTCGTCGTGTCGATGCTGAACTCCTATTCGGGCTGGGCCGCCGCCGGCATCGGGTTTACGCTCGGCAATCTCGCACTGATCATCACCGGCGCGCTGGTCGGCTCCTCCGGTGCGATTCTCTCCTACATCATGTGCAAGGGCATGAACCGCTCCTTCATCTCGGTCATCCTGGGCGGCTTCGGCGGCGAGACGGCGTCTGCCGCCGGCGATGACGGCGTACAGCGGACGGTGAAGCAGGGTTCGGCCGACGACGCGGCCTTCCTGATGCAGAACGCCGAGAAGGTGATCATCGTGCCGGGTTACGGCATGGCGGTTGCCCAGGCGCAGCATGCTCTGAGAGAGCTCGCCGATACGCTGAAGAGCCACGGCGTCGAGGTGAAATACGCGATTCATCCGGTCGCCGGCCGCATGCCGGGCCACATGAACGTGCTGCTCGCCGAAGCCAACGTCCCCTATGACGAAGTCTTCGAGTTGGAAGACATCAACGCGGAATTCGCCCAGGCCGACGTCGCCTATGTGATCGGCGCCAATGACGTGACCAACCCGGCGGCGCGCGACGACAAGACCTCGCCGATCTACGGCATGCCGATCCTCGACGTCGACAAGGCCAAGACCTGCCTGTTCGTCAAGCGCTCGCTGGGCTCGGGTTACGCCGGCATCGACAACACGCTGTTCTACAAGGACGGCACGATGATGCTGCTCGGCGACGCCAAGAAGATGACCGAGGACATCGTCAAGGCGATGAAGCACTGAGTGATTAGCGGATAGTGAGCAGTGAATTGAAGCCCGGCAGTGCCGGGCTTTTTTGTGAAGACGCTTCGTGCGAGATTGGAAGGGAGCAGGAGGCCAGAATGGCGAAGATTGCCGATCAGACACACGCTGCCGAAGAGCTTTCGCTGCGGGAATCGCAGCAGCCTCTCTCCCAGGTTTCCCGTGAAGAGGTTTTGAGGCGATTGGAAAAATTCCGTGGCCGGCTTCCTGACGATTTTATCTTCGACCGGGATGATGCGAATTGCCGGTAATTTTTCGAGCATGACTATCCCCACCAGTCACCCTTTCGATTTCGATCCCACCTATGGCATGGGGCTGAAGCAGCTTCAGGCCGTGGCGCCGCCGCAGGCGCCGGACGGATTCGATGGGTTCTGGAAGGACCGCTACCGGCGGGCGATGACCGTCGATCCTGAGCCGGGCCTGCGCAAGAACGGGATCGACCATCCGAAATGGCATGTCTTCGACATCGCCTACATGTCGAGCGGCCGGTTTCCGATCGGCGGGTGGCTTCTCTTACCAAAAAAAGGTGAAATCCGGCGGGGCCTCGTCGTCGGCCATGGTTATGGCGGGCGCGATGCGCCGAATCTCGATATTCCGGTCGAGGAGACCGCTATCCTCTTTCCCTGCTTTCGCGGCATGTCGCGCAGCACCCGCCCGCCCATCTCGCCGGACTCCTATTGGCACGTGCTGCACGACATCGACAAGCCGGACCGCTATATCATTGGCGGTTGCGTCGAGGACCTGTGGGTCGGGGTGAGCATGCTGATCGCCCTCTATCCCTGGCTGTCCGGTCATATCGGCTATAGCGGCATCAGCTTCGGCGGCGGCATCGGCGGGCTTGCCATTCCCCATGACAACCGCATCGACCGGGGCCACCTGTCGCTGCCGACCTTCGGGCATCAGGAACTGCGGCTGAAGCTGAAAAGCATCGGCAGCGCGGCTTCCGTGCAGGCCTATCAGGCGAAATACGGCAATGCGCTGAAGACGCTGCGCCTGCATGATTCGGCGGTGGCGGCGAGCCGTATCACCGTGCCGATGCTGATGAGCGTGGCGCTGTTCGATCCGGCGGTGGCGCCGCCCTGCCAGTTCGCGGTCGCCAACGCCATTCCGAAATCAAAATTTAACGAAAATTTCATCCTGGATGCCGGGCATTTCGATTATCCTGACAGTGCGTCGCAAGAGGCGGCCCTTCGCGAGAGGGTCGGACAGTTCTTCAAGGTGTCATGAACCGCGAATATCTGCGCTGGTACAGCCAGCGGCTCCATCGAGACATGGAACTCCTGGTGTTCGGCCATGCCGGCGCCAAGGTGTTGATGTTCCCGACCCGCGAGGGGCGTTTCTGGGAATATGAAGAGCTCGGCATCGTTGGAAGCCTGGCCGACAAGATCCGGGCCGGCCAGTTGCAGCTCTACTGCGTCGACGGCCTGGCGACCGAGACCTTCTACGACAGCCGGCAGCATCCCTCGGTGCGCATCCGCAGGCACGCGGCCTTCGAGGATTATATCCTCAACGAGGTTCTGCCGCTGATGGCCACCCGGAACGGACATGACTGCACGATCGTGCAGGGCTGCAGCCTCGGCGCCTTCCAGGCCGCCAGCATCGCATTCCGCCATCCGCACCTTTTCCGCAAGCTCGTCGCGTTTTCGGGGCGTTACGACCTGACCCTGAAGGTCGAGGCGTTCGGCGACCTGCTGGATGGTTATTACGACGAGACCGTCTACTTCCACACCCCGTCGCATTTCCTGCCCGGCATCAGCAGCGGGTGGCAGCTCGACAGGCTGCGGCAGGTGGAGATCGTGCTGACGATCGGCGATGCCGACCCGTTCTTCGACAACAACCAGCATCTCAGCCGAGTTCTGTCGGAGAAAGGGGTGGGGCATCTGATGCATGTCTGGGACGGGCGCGCCCATCGGGCCGCCGTCTGGCGCAAGATGGCGGCGCTTTATATCTGAGCGCACGGCAGCCCCGCTTGCGAGGGCAAGCATTAGCTTGCGAGGCGCGGCGTCGAGACGATCTTCAGGAAGAGGGTATTCATTGCATCGCTGATGCCCTGCGACGGGCTGACCTCGAAGAAATAGCCGGGAGACGAACACTCCTGCATCCGGGTGCTGATTTCGCTCTGGAACGGCTTGATCCAGGAATTGTACCAGCTGTTGGTCGGCAGCGGCAGATAGGTCGTGTAGAGGACGGCGATCCTGTATCCCTTGTTCTTGAGTTTTTGGCATGCCTTTGTGTCGATCGGCTCCTGGCATCGGCTGCTAGTGAGCTTCTTGGTACAACCCGCCGGCTTCTTGCTGTCGCCCAGGCCGTCCGACACGAAGAACAGGATTTTTTCCGGGCTGGAGGACGTCAGTCCGGTCCCAGGCGTACCCATCTTGTCGCCGATATTCTTCATGGCGAGATCGAAATCCGTCTGCTGGTCGTTGTTATAGCCCTGGTAGGGGATCGACATCAGGTCGATCAGCGAAGACTTGCTCTTGGCGTCGGCAAGATTGTCGGTCAGCGGGCTGATCTCGAGCAGCTTGGTATCCTCGGCCTTCTGACCGAAGGTATAGACCGCCATCCGATACTGGTTGCTGCTCTTGCGTACCGATACGGCGGTGTCCATCAGCGCCGCCGTTGCTCGGGCGACGACATCGATGCGGATCGTCACGCCGAGGCGCTTGGCGAGATTGTAGTAGCTGTTCGGATCCTCGACGCCGTTGTTGACGATATGGCAGGCGAAGGCACATTTGTCGGAGGTATTGGCAACCATGGTGTTGATGTCGGCCGTCGTGGCGCCGACCCCCATGGAGGGCGTGTTGTCGAGCAGAAGGTAGAAATCCCGGTAGGTTTCCGTCTGAAAGACCGCCGTTGCCTGGCCGGTGATCGTGAACTCGTTCTTGCCGATGACCTGCAGAAGCGTGGTCGGCACGGTTGCGGTATAGGTAAAGACCGCCGTCAGCTGGTTGTTGACCTTGGTGACGGTCGCGCCATGGTCCGTGAGGACGTAGCCGGTCATTGATGCGAGCTGGGCCGCGAAGATCTTTTCGGCATCCTGGACGGCCGGAGTGATCTGGCCGTCGCTCCCCATCTTCATGGCTTCCGCCGTGCCGATGGACGTTTCCGCGACGGCACCCAAGGCGGCGGCGTCCGCCGCACCCTGCAGCTGGTTCTTGACCATGAGGGCGTCGGCCAGATCGATGGCAAGACCCGCGGTCGCGATCAGCGGCACCAGCAGAAAGGCGCTCATCACGCCGAAGTTTCCGGACCTGTCTTTCAAGAGTTTAATCAGCATTCCTGCGTCCCGTTTTTATCGGGTGACAGTAATGCTAAATAGTAACGCCTTTATTAGTTGCATCTGTTATTAACTTTTGGCGGCATGGCCGCACCGTCGCAAGCATCGCGCTTGCGTCGGATGAAATTCCGTCGGTCTCGGGTCTTGCCGCAGCAGCGCTGCGCGGGTCTCAGGTATTGGCGCGGGTGCGGGCAGCGCCGTCCTGGGCGGGCTTGTAGTTCGGGTCGAGGCGCATGGCGTGCGAATAGGACTTGTAGGCACGCGCCTTGTCGCCGCGGCGCTCATAGACCAGCGCCTGGTTTGCCCAGGATTCGGCGAGCTTGTCGTTGAGCTCGATGGCCCGGTTGAAGTCGGCAAACGCGTTGTCGTCGTCGTTCAGGGCGACGTAGGAGATGCCGCGGCCGTTATAGGGTTCCGGCGAATTCGCAGACAGCGAGATGGCTTTCGAGAAATCCTCGATCGCCTGGGCGTGCTGGCCGCGCAGCTGATAGATCAGGCCGCGATTGTGCCAGGCGCGGCCATCGGTGGTTTCGAGCTGGATCGCCTTGTTGAAGTCGTTGAAGGCTTCGTTGGTGCGGCCGGCCTGGCGATAGATATTGCCGCGGCCGATATAGGCGACGTCGTAGTTCGGGTTTATCTGGAGCGAGCGGTTGTAGTCGTTCGCCGCTTCGACAGGCTTGCCCATGTTGCGGTAGACCAGAGCCCGGTTGGCATAGGCCTGATAGAATTGCGGATTGAGCTGGATGGCGCGGTTGAAGTCCTCAAGCGCGCGCGAAAACTCGCCGGCACGTCCATAGGCCGTGCCACGGACATTGTAGCCTTCCGGATCCTGCGGGCTGGAGCTGATGACGGAAGAAAGCGAAGCGATGTTCTCTTGCGACCCCTGGGCGCGATCGACGGTGATCATGTCGGTCGAGGTTGTGGTCGAGCAGCCGGCGAGCGCCAGGAGGGCAATCAGCGCGGCGGGCAGGGCAGATTTGCTGCGACTATGAGAGATACGGGGCGACATACGGGTCGAGAGGCCGGAAATTTCGGTTCCACGATTGAGAACGGCATATTTGGCGGCCATCAGGCGCTTTTCCTCATGTCGGGCAAGGAGCGGTTTATTGTCCTGCATGCCGCTATCCCAAAACCGGTTTCAGCTTCGGGCGATATGCAGGTGGTTCTCAGACCAAATCAAAAGAGCGGCGGCGCCCATGTCGCCACCGCCCTGAAAGCACATGAAAACGTCCAAAAAGCGGCCGATCAACGAGCCGGGCGTGCCGGAGCCGTACGAGCCGGAGCCGCAATCAGGCCTTCGCGCTGCATGCGCTTGCGGGCCAGCTTGCGGACGCGACGAACAGCCTCTGCCTTTTCGCGGGCGCGCTTTTCAGACGGCTTCTCATAATAATCACGCATCTTCATTTCACGGAAAATGCCTTCGCGCTGCATCTTCTTCTTGAGAGCGCGGAGCGCCTGATCAACGTTGTTGTCGCGGACTAGTACCTGCACGTGAACCCGTTCCTTTAATGTGTTGCCCGCCTGGATCGGTACGATTCGAGGCGAAAGAATAACGTCCGCTCGGCCTGGAGCTGAGCGATTGATGACGGCAGATAGCAGAAGAGATGTGCGAAGTCCAGACGGTTTAAGGTCGATTGCGCCAATTCGGCGGCCTTTTGCGGGGCTGCCGCAAAATGTGAAGAGCCTGTCGCAGTTTACAGTTAGAGTGCCGGCCGATCCAGGCGAATTAGGAGACCCGGCCATGAAACACCCTTTATCTCAGGCGGAACGCAACAGCGCGGCCGGAAGCGGCTCGATGCCCGAGGGCGGTTTCAACCGGCTGGTTCCGGAACTGGACGTGACCGATATCGGCGCGAGCCTCCGATTCTGGTGCGACTATCTCGGGTTCCGCGTCGCATACGACCGGCCGGCGGCCGGGTTTGCCTATTGCGAGCGCGACGGCGCGCAGGTGATGCTGTGCCAGATCAACGGCGAATGGGTGACCGGCCCGCTGGAGCGCCCGTTCGGACGGGGAATCAATTTCCAGATCATGGTCGAGGATATCGAGCCGCCGCTTGCAAGGCTCAGGGAGGCGGAGTGGCTGCTGTTCCGGGACGTCAGGGAAAGCTGGTATCGGGTCGGCGACGAGGAGCGCGGCTCGCGCGAGTTCCTGGTCCTCGATCCCGATGGTTATCTCGTCCGGTTCTCGCAAAGCCTTGGTTCGAGAGTCGCGGCACCGTGACCCGGATGCGCCCGGTCGGCGGCGATATTCGCCGGTGTCGATACGGAAGGCGAATGCGTCGCAATACGGCCATTGCGTCGCATATTGATTTGCGATGGGTATGGCTCTACCCAAATGCCGGCTCCCGCGATCGGGGCTGACGATCCGAGGAGTTTGAGGCGAGATGCGCAGATATTCGGTTTTCGCCGTTGCCCGCGAGGCCATGCGTGCCCACAAGGGCTGGGAGGCGCAGTGGACCTCGCCGGAGCCGCGCAGCGCTTACGACGTGATCATCGTCGGCGCCGGCGGGCATGGTCTCGGGGCTGCCTATTACCTGGCCAAGGAACACGGCATCACCAATGTCGCGGTGATCGAAAAGGGCTGGCTCGGTGGCGGCAATACCGGCCGCAACACGACGATCATCCGCTCCAACTATCTCTATGAAGAGAGCATGGATATCTACGAGCACTCGCTGAAGCTCTGGGAGGGCTTGAGCCAGGACCTCAACTACAATGTCATGTACTCGCCGCGCGGCGTGATGATGCTGTCGCACAACACCCACGACATGCAGAGTTTCAAGCGGCATATCAACGCCAACCGGCTCTACGGTATCGACAACGAATGGCTGACCCCGGAACAGGCCAAGGCCTATGTGCCGGTTCTCGATATTTCCAAGACCGCGCGCTATCCGATCAACGGTGCTGCCCTGCAGCGGCGCGGCGGCACCGCCCGCCACGATGCGGTCGCCTGGGGTTATGCGCGGGCTGCGTCGGATCGCGGCGTCCACATCATCCAGAATTGCGAAGTGACCGGCATCCGCCGCGGGCCGAACGGCGAGGTTCTGGGCGTCGAAACTTCGAAGGGTTTCATCGGCGCGAAGAAGATCGGCGTTTCGGCCGCCGGGCATTCCTCCGTGGTGATGGAGATGGCGGGCGTCCGAGTCCCTCTCCACAGCACCCCTCTGCAGGCGCTGGTGTCCGAGCCGCTGAAGCCGATCTTCCCCTGTGTCGTCATGTCGAACACGGTGCATGCCTATATCTCGCAGTCGGACAAGGGCGAGCTCGTCATCGGCGCCGGCACCGACCAGTATAATTCCTATTCCCAGACCGGCGGGCTGCAGATCATCACCCATACCCTCGACGCCATCTGCGAGCTGTTCCCGATCTTCCGGCGCGTCAAGATGATGCGCCAGTGGGGCGGCATTACCGACAACACTCCCGACCGCTCGCCGATCCAGGGCGTGACGCCGGTGCCGGGCCTGTTCGTCAATTGCGGCTGGGGCACCGGCGGTTTCAAGGCGACGCCTGGTTCGGCCAATCTCTTCGCGCACCTGATCGCCAAGGGCGAGCCGCACCGGCTGGCGGCAGGACTGACGCTCGACCGGTTCCGGACGGGACGGCTGATCGACGAGGCCGCGGCTGCCGCGGTGGCGCATTAATACAGGGACATCAAGATGCTGCTGATCCATTGCCCCTATTGCGAGGAAGATCGCTCCGAGCTGGAATTCCGCTGGGCCGGTGAGGCGCATATTGCGCGGCCGGAGAATATCTCAGCGATTTCCGACGAGGAATTCGCGGAATTCTTCTTCCTGCGCAACAACGAAAAGGGCCTCACCTATGAGCGCTGGCGGCATATCCATGGCTGCGGCCGGTTCTTCAATGCGGCCCGCGACACGGTGAGCGACAGGTTCCTGATGACCTACAAGGCAGGAATGCCGAAGCAGCCGGTGCCGGAAACGGGTGCGTCCGAAAAGACCGTCGAGACCTATGAAGCAACCGAGGGAGATGCCCGATGAGCGCTTCCTCCAATTCCGGCGCCTTCCGCATCAAGGGTGCGGGGCGTCTGACGCCCGCCCGCACGGCGCGCTTCACCTTCGACGGCAAGAGCTTTACCGCGCTGGAAGGCGATACCGTCGCTTCGGCGCTCCTGGCGCATGGCGTGCATCTGCTTGGCCGTTCGTTCAAATACCACCGGCCGCGCGGCATTCTCTCCGCCGGGCCGGAAGAGCCGAATGCGCTGATCGATGTGTCGCGCGATGCGGCGCGGCGCCAGCCGAACGTGCGGGCCACCGTGCAGGAAGTGTTCGACGGGGCGAAGATCGTCTCGCAGAACCGCTGGCCGTCGTTGAAGTTCGATGTCGGGGCGATCAACAATCTCTTCTCGCCCTTCTTTGCGGCCGGCTTCTACTACAAGACCTTCATGTGGCCGCGGGAGGCCTGGGTGAAGGTCTACGAACCCTTCATCCGCCGTGCGGCCGGCCTCGGCGTCGCTCCGACGGAAGAGGATCCGGATCACTATGCCAACCGTTACGCCCATTGCGACGTGCTGATCGCCGGCGCCGGCGTGGCTGGCCTGACGGCGGCGCTTTCGGCGGCCGCGACGGGGGCGAGCGTTTTCCTCGTCGACGAGCAGCCGGAGGTCGGCGGCGCGCTGCACTACGATGCCGCGACCATGATCGACGGGCAAAATGGATATGACTGGGCGCAGGCGAGTGCCGCGAAGCTCAAGGCCATGCCGAACGTGACGGTTCTGACCCGCACGACAGTGTTCGGTTATTACAACCACGGTTTCCTCGGCCTCGTGGAGCGGGTGACCGACCATGTCGCAAAGCCTGACAAGAGCAGCCCGCGCGAGCGGCTGTGGCAGGTGCGGGCGAAAAAGGTGGTGCTGGCGACCGGGTCGATCGAGCGGCACATGGTATTCGCCAACAACGACCGGCCAGGCATCATGCTGGCCTCCGCGGCGCGCACCTTCCTCAACCATCACGGCGTCGCGGTCGGCCGCAACGTCGGCGTCTATACGGCGCATGATTCGGCCTACGAGGCGGCCTTCGACCTGAGGCGGGCGGGTGTTTCCATCGCGGCGATCGTGGACAATCGTGCCGATCCCAGCGAGGCGCTGCTGGCGGAAGCCCGCGCGCTCGGCATTTCCGTGCTGAGCGGCCATTCGGTGACCGATACCGGCGGCCGGCTGCGGATTTCCTCGATGACCGTCGCACGCAATGGCGGCGGCAATGCCCGCAGAATAGCAGTCGATGCGCTGATCATTTCGGCCGGCTGGACGCCCTCCGTGCATCTGTTCTCGCAGTCGCGCGGAAAGCTGCGGTTCGACGACGTCAACCAGCGTTTCCTGCCGGATATCTATGCGCAAGATTGCGTTTCTATCGGCGGCTGCAACGGCACGGACGACTTGGCCGAGTTGATCGACGAGGCGATTGCGGCCGGCGGCGGTTCGGTGGCGCTTTCTGGTGAAAACCGGTTCGAATGGACCGGCGGCATGATCGGTGCGGCGGAAGGGGCCGGGCCGGATACGACCGTAAAAGCCTTCGTCGATTTCCAGCATGACGTGACCGCCAAGGACATCCGCCTTGCAGTGCGCGAGGGCATGCACTCGATCGAGCATATCAAGCGCTTCACCACCAATGGCATGGCGTCGGACCAAGGCAAGCTTTCCAACATGCACGGCCTGGCGATTGCCGCCGAAATGCTCGACCGGCCGATCCCTAAGGTGGGACTGACCACGTTCCGCGCGCCCTATACGCCCGTGACATACGGCACGCTGGTCGGCCATTCGCGCGGAGAACTGTTCGACCCGGCGCGCAAGACGCCGATGCATGTGCTGGAAACGGCTGAAGGTGCAGAGTTCGAGGATGTCGGCAACTGGAAGCGCGCCTGGTATTACCCGAAGCGCGGCGAGGACATGCTGGCCGCCGTCAACCGCGAATGCCGCACCGTGCGCGAAGTGGCGGGCGTGTTCAACGGTTCGACGCTCGGCAAGATCGAGGTGGTCGGCCCTGATGCGGCGCAGTTCCTCAACCTGCTCTATACGAATGCCTGGGACAGCCTGAAGCCCGGCAAGAGCCGCTACGGGATCATGACCCGCGAGGACGGTTTCGTTTATGACGACGGCGTCGTCGGCCGGCTTGCCGAGGACCGGTTCCATGTGACGACCACGACGGGCGGGGCGCCGCGCGTGCTGCATCACATGGAAGATTATCTCCAGACGGAATTTCCGCATCTTCGGGTATGGCTGACTTCGACCACCGAGCAATGGGCCGTCATCGCAGTGCAGGGGCCGAAGGCGCGCGAAATCATTCAGCCCTTCGTCGAAGGGGTCGACCTCTCCAACGAGGCATTCCCGCATATGAGCGTGTCGGAATGCAGCGTGATGGGCGTGCCGGCGCGGCTGTTTCGCGTGTCGTTCACCGGCGAGCTGGGCTTTGAGCTCAACGTGCCGGCCGATTACGGTCCGGCGGTGTGGAAGGCGATCTGGGAACGGGCGGAGTCGATGGGCGCCTGCCTCTACGGCACCGAAACCATGCACGTGCTGCGCGCCGAAAAGGGTTACATTATCGTCGGCCAAGATACGGACGGCACGGTGACACCGGACGATGCGGGGCTCGGCTGGGCGGTGTCTTCCAAGAAGCTGGATTTCGTCGGCATTCGCGGGCTGAAGCGTCCCGACCTGGTGCGCGAAAACCGCAAACAGCTCGTCGGGCTGTTGACCAAGGACCCGGCACTGGTGCTGGAGGAGGGCGGGCAGATCGTCGCCGATCCGAACCAGGCCAAGCCGATGACCATGCTCGGCCATGTCACCTCCGCCTATTGGTCGGAAAATTGCGGCCGGTCGATCGCGCTGGCGCTGGTTGCCGGCGGACGGTCGCGGATCGGCGAGACGCTCTATGTGCCGCTGAAGGACAGGACGATCGAGGTGGAAGTGACCGACATGGTGTTCTTCGACAAGCAGGGAGGCCGCATCCATGGTTGATTCTGGGGCTAATTTCGGTTCCGATATCGCCGCCCGCACGCTCCCGCTTGCCGGCTTTCATGGCGGCTCGTCGGCCGCCCGCCTCGAAACCGCGCCCCCCGCCGAGCGTATTTCGCTGCGCGCCAGGGCCGAGGATGTCGGAGCACTTTCCGGCGCGCTTGGTGTCGCTCTGCCGGTGAAGCCGAAGACGTCGTCTTCCGCCAACGGCCGTACGGCGCTCTGGCTCGGGCCGGATGAATGGCTGGTGATCGCGGAAGGCAATGGCGGGCTGATGCAGGCCGCGAAGAATTCCGGCGTGCTGCATTCGGCGGCCGATGTCTCCCACCGCAATACGGCGATCCTGGTATCGGGGCCGGGCGCTGCTGCGGCGATCAATGCGGGCTGCCCGCAGGACCTGTCCTTGAAAGCCTTTCCGGTCGGCGCCTGCTCGCGGACCGTGTTCGGCAAGGTCGAGATCGTGCTGCTCAGGACCGCGGAGGATGCCTTCCGGGTGGAAGTCTGGCGGTCGTTTTCGGACTATGCGTTCGGGCTGCTCTGCGAGGGTGCGCAGGACGCATCGCTATAAGCGCAGAATGCTGCGCTATAAGACAATAGCCTCACTTGACTTGGCCGGTAGGAACCGCACTCTCTCGTCAGAACGGGAGGATGTCATGGGACAATCTACACTGATGGCGATTGCCGTCGTCGCGGCGGTGATCGGCGGAGCGATTGCGGCGAGACTGATGAAAATCGAGATCTGGAAGGGGGCACTGGTCGGCGCCTGCGCGTCGATCGCGGGTGTGATCGCCTTCTTCGCGCCGGGGATCGACCGGGACCTTTCGATCCCGATGGCCGGTCTGATCGCAGCCGGCATTTCCGGCTCGGCCGTCGGCCTGACCCCAGCGCGCACCGCCAATATCGCCATCGGCGCGGCGCTGCCGCCGCTGATCGGGTTTGTGCTGATGGAAATGGGCGCTTAGAGAGTCGGGATCATTCGCCGGGCTGGCGGGGTTTGTGTTTGCGGTCGAGATCCCACTCGTGCAGGCGATAAGCCGTATAAGCGATGATCCCGATGATCGCCGGCATTCCGAATGAGACGAAAAGCCATTCTGCCGTCATGCCAGTCTCCTGAGTGTCAGCCTCGCCAAGTAATGTAGGAAGACCGCGATCATAAGCCAACCCAGGAAGTATCCTACCACGGCGAAGCCGAACTGGGTACCGACATTGCCAATACCATAGAGCATGGCTGCAACCGGAGTGACGATGCCAACCGTAATACAGGCTGTCGAAGCCCGGTCGAAGGCATTCGCCAGGAGCTTCGTCTGCTCGATCTCGGCCGGGTTCAGGTCGCTCAAGCCTGCCAGCCCTTCCACTTTACCCAGCGGCCGTGGGGATCGATGCGACCGAGTTCGCGTTGTTCGCCGGTCGGCCAGATCTGCAGGCTGAGCGCCGCGCCGGCCGGATCGTCGTCCATTTCCATCTGCAGGCGGGCGAGCGGAGCGTCCTCGGTGGCGCGACTGCCGGCTTCGGCGATGATCGCTTCGCCCTTTTCACGGGCTTCGGGCGGCAGGTATTGCCAGGCGATCGAGTGGTAGACGACATGGACTGTGCCGGGCACGAGCACCTTCAGCCGCTTGTCGCGCAGCCAGGCAAGCGCATCGCCCTTTTCGACGGGAGCCGGGTAGTCCCTGGCGATCTGCAGCGCCGCTCGCGTGCGTTCCATTCGGTCGGTCTGGTCGGCCCAGATATAGGATAGCAGCCGCAGGCTGTCTTGCTGCGAGTTCGGGTCGAGCGGGTTGAGGTCGCAACCGGCGCGGTCGGTGACGGTGATCTCGACATCGGGCGGGGGTGGACCTTGCCAGTCGGGCTTGAGCCGGACAGGCGATGACGGATTACCCCAGAGAAAGCCGCCGAGATCGTGATGGTAGCGGTCCCAGTTGAGGTTGAGGCCCATGCTGGCGCCGAATTCCGACAGGATCAGCGGCTTTTGGAGCAGGTCGGCGATGGTGAGGAAGCCCGCGAGCAGGCCGCTCGATCGGCGCACCTCGTTGGTCTGCGGGGCGAAATTCAGCCGTTCCAGAATGAAGGCTTCTTGGGTTTCGAAGGCTTTGGCGATCGCTGTCCAAAGCACGTCGTCGCTCACGTCGTTCGGCGGATAGGCTGCCTTCAGGCGATCGTCCTTGCCGTCGATGACCAGCGCATGCAGCGCGCCGGCGAGGCGTGTGGGCACCAGGTCACCCCGTGTCGCAGGATCTCCTTCCCAGCTTAAAATTCGCCGGCCCACTTCAGTCGAACGGTCGAGATGTTCCAGCATCAATGTGCCGAGGCGAGCGGTAAAGGGTGACCCCAGAATTCGGCCCCCGACGACCTGTTCCCGGAACGCTTGCCTGATTTCGTCTTCGGATGCCATCGCGCTCACACTCCTTCCGGCCGGTCCTTTGGGTCGAACTGGACGATGGTGGTCCAGATTGCCGTGAGCGCCGGTTTCTTTTCGTTCTCGATCTCGACCGAGACGTCATAGGTGGTCAACAGCATGCCGCCGCCGCGGAAGCGGATTTCGGCAAGGGTGAAATGGCCGCGGATGCGGCTGCCGCTCTTGACCGGCGACATGAAGCGGACGCGGTCGAAACCGTAATTGATGCCCATGGTCTGTTCGCGGATCCTCGGCACGCAGTCGAAGTTCATGGCGGACAGCAGCGACAGCGTCAGGAAACCGTGGGCGATGGTGCCGCCGAAGGGGCTTTCGGCCAGGGCCCGTTCCGGATCGACATGAATGAACTGGTGATCGTGGGTGGCGTTTGCGAAGAGGTCGATCATCGGCTGATCCACCGTGATCCATTCCGATATGCCGACCTCCGTGCCAACCAAATCTCCGACTTCGGTTAGCGAAATTTCACGCATGCGACCTCGCTGATGTCTTCGAGAAGTAAACGCCGTTCCGGGCGGAAAACCGCCTCGTATGCTCCCCGGAATTGCTCCGGGAGTTGGCGGACTTTACAAGGTTTGCATGGGTTGGCGAGCGATTTTTGCACTGCATCATTCTTCGATGCAGAACCGCACGGAGCGGGCGGGAAGGAGCTGATTCCACAGCTCGCGGGAGGCGAAATGTCTCCAGCCCCAGCCGGGAAGCGCAAAGCTCGCCGGCTCGTGGCCGCGGTTGAACAGAATGGCGATGCGGGTGTCCCGGTCGGTCTGCCGGTCGAGGGTTTGCAGCACCATTCCGAGCACCGGATTGCCCGGATTTTCCCAGTCGCCGATCTCCATCGCCTTGCCTGAGGCCGACAGCCATTCGACGTCGCCCTTGCCGGTGAAGAAGGAGGTTTGCGAAAAGACCGCGAAGCGCTTACGGATCGCGGCGAGCATGGCGGTGTGTTCGACCAGCGCCTTGTCGACCTTGCTCCAGTCGAACCAGGTGATCGCATTGTCCTGGGCATAGGCGTTATTGTTGCCGCGTTGGCTGCGGCCTGCCTCATCGCCCATGGTGAGCATGACCGTGCCGCGGCTGGCGAACAGGGTGGAGATGAGGGCGGCGACATCCCGGCGGCGGTTTTCGAGGATGGCTGGATCGTCGGTCTCGCCTTCGACGCCGTTGTTCCAGGAAAAATTCTCGCCGTGTCCGTCGCGGTTCTGCTCGCCGTTCGCCTCGTTGTGTTTGTGCTCGTTGGAAACGAGGTCCATCAGCGTGAAACCGTCATGGGCAGCGAGGAAGTTGACGGTCCGCGTGCGGCCGGATTTCTCGAAGATATCCGACGAGCCGGAGAGCCTCGTTGCGAGCGCGCCCGTCGTCCACTGGTCGCCGCGCCAGTAGCGGCGCATGTCGTCACGGGCGCGGTCGTTCCATTCGAGGAAGGGTTCCGGAAAATTGCCGAGCTGATAACCGCCGGGGCCGATATCCCAGGGTTCGGCGATCAGGATACGATCTTTCAGCGCCTCGTCCGAGATCATCGCCTTCAGTGTCTCGCCCTTGGCGTCGAAACCGTTTTCCGTGCGGCCGATGATCGGTGCCAAGTCGAAGCGGAAACCGTCTATGCCGGCATGCACGACGAAATGGCGGAGCGTGTCGATGATCAGCCGGCGGACGTAAGGGTGGTCGCAGGCGACCGTGTTGCCGGTGCCGGTATCGTTGACGAGGTGGCCCGGCTCGCCGGGTACATGGCGGTAATAAGAGCGGTTGTCGAGGCCGCGCATGGAGAGCGTCGCGCCATACCGGTCGCTCTCGCCGGTATGGTTGAAGACGAGGTCGAGGATGGTGCCGATGCCGGCCTGGTGCAGCGTCGTGACCGTCTCGCGCAGTTCCCTTATGCCGCCGGGGCAGAGGCGCGGATCGAGCGCCATGAAGGCGACCGGATTATAGCCCCAGCCGTTGGTGAGGCCGAGCGACGGCAGATGCCGTTCATCGATCCAGGCGGTGATCGGCATCAACTCGATGGCATCGACGGCGAGCTTCTTCAGGTGCGCGATGATCGAGGGGTGGGCGAGCGCTGCGACCGTGCCGCGCTGTTTTTCCGGGATCGCCGGATGCAGCATGGTGAAGGGCTTGACCGCGACCTCATAGACGAAGCCGCCCGGCGGCAGGATCGGCCGGCCGATCTTGGCGAGCGGATCGCGGGTGACGATCGTCTTCGGCACGAGATCGGCGGTATCGACGCCGAACATCGAGAGCCGGGCGTCGTGGCGGAAGGGGCGGTCGAGCTCGCGGGCATAGGGATCGACGAGCAGTTTCGACGAATCGAACCAGGAGCCATTATCGGGATCGTAGGCACCCCAGGCGCGGTAGCCGTAGCGGGCGCCGGCACCAACCGCCGGCACCGAGATGCGATGAATGTCGTCGCGGCCGCGCACCAGGCGGTGGCGCGCGGTTTCCCGTTTGCCCTCGGCGTCGAAGAGGCATAGTTCGATCCGCTCCGCATGGTGCGACCAGACGGCGAAATCCGCGCCGTCTGCTGTCAAGGTCACGCCGCCCTGGATCGCCGTTTTTGCCATGGGCTCAGGTAATCACGGTCGGCTTGTCGCGGCCTGTCCTCTTGCGGAGGTCGGAGATCTGGTCGGCGACGGCGATGAGGTCGGCAAGCGCCTGCTGGGTGTCGATGTCGTGCTTGGCAGCGTCCGGCTCGTAGCGTTCGACATAGACGCGGATGGTGGCGCCCGAAGTGCCGGTGCCGGAGAGGCGGAAGACGACGCGTGAGCCGCCTTCGAACAGGATGCGGATGCCCTGGTTCTTGGAGACGGAGCCGTCGATCGGATCGTGATAGGCGAAGTCGTCAGCGGTTGCGACCTTGAGCGTGCCGAAAGCCTGGCCGGGGAGGGTCGCCAACTTGTCGCGCAGGGCGGTGATCAGCAGGTTGGCGGCGTCCGAATCGACTTCCTCGTAATCGTGGCGGGAATAGTAGTTGCGGCCGTATTCGGCCCAGTGCGACTTGACGATCTCCGCGACGCTTTCGTTGCGGGCGGCCATGATGTTCAGCCAGAAGAGTACCGCCCAGAGGCCGTCCTTTTCGCGCACGTGGTCGGAGCCGGTGCCAAAGCTTTCCTCGCCGCAGACGGTCGCCTTGCCGGCGTCGAGCAGGTTGCCGAAGAATTTCCAGCCGGTCGGGGTCTCGTACATGCCGATGCCGAGCTTTTCGGCGACGCGGTCGGCAGCGGCGCTGGTGGGCATGGAGCGGGCGATGCCGGCGATGCCGCGGGCGTAACCGGGGGCGACGGTGGCGTTGGCGGCGATGATCGCCAGACTGTCGGAGGGGGTGACGAACATGCCCTTGCCGACGATCATGTTGCGATCGCCGTCGCCGTCGGAGGCGGCGCCGAAATGCGGTCCGTCCTTGCTCATCACGTCGTCATAAAGTTCCTTGGCATGGACGAGGTTGGGGTCCGGGTGGTGGCCGCCGAAATCCGGCAGGGGCACCGCGTTGCGCACAGAACCTTCCGGAGCGCCGAGACGGTTTTCGAGGATCTGCCGCGCATAGGGGCCGGTGACGGCGCCCATCGAATCGATGACGACATTGACGCCGCTGGCGATCAGCGCGCGGATCGACGGGAAGTCGAAGAGCTGTTCCATCAGCTCGGCATAGTCGGCGACCGGATCGATCACCTCGACCGCCATGCCGGCGACGTCGAAGGTCCCGATCGCATCGAGATCGAGATCGGCGACATCGGCTATTCTGTAGCTATCGATGACCTTGGAGCGGGCGAAGATCGCGTCGGTGATCTTTTCCGGCGCCGGGCCGCCATTGCCGATATTGTACTTGATGCCGAAATCCTCGGTCGGGCCGCCGGGATTGTGGCTGGCCGAGAGGATGATGCCGCCGAAGGCCTTGTACTTGCGGATGATGTTGGAGGCGGCGGGGGTGGAGAGGATGCCGCCCTGGCCGACCATGACCTTGCCGAAGCCGCTGGCCGCGGCCATCTTGATCGCCTTCTGGATGACCTCGCGGTTGTAGTAGCGGCCGTCGCCGCCGATCACCAGCGTCTGGCCCTCGAAGCCTTCGAGGCTGTCGAAGATCGACTGGATGAAGTTTTCCGCATAGTTCACTTGCGCGAAGACCGGAACCTTCTTGCGCAGGCCGGATGTGCCCGGCTTCTGATCCTGAAAGGGTGTCGTCGAAACGGTGTTGATCATGGTCATGATCCTTTTTTGGCAATGAGGCTGGAATAGAGGCCGGCATAGAGACCGGCGCTTCTTTCCCAGGAGACATCGGATTTCATGCCCTGCTTCTGCATCCCCGTCCAGACCTTCGGCTGGTGGTAGAGGCCAACGGTGCGGCGAAGCGCCCGGCGCAGGTTGTCGGTGGTGACCGGCCCGAAGGTGACGCCCGTCGCGGCCTTGGAGGCGACCGCCGCGTGGCTGGCGTCGATGACGGTGTCGTTCAGGCCGCCGGTGCGGGCGACGACGGGAATGCAGCCGTAGCGTAGGCCGTAGAGTTGAGTGAGGCCGCAGGGCTCGAAGCGGGAGGGGATAACGATCGCATCGCAGCCCGCCTGCATCAGATGGGAGAGCGGCTCGTCATAGATGGAAAGGACGGCGACCTTGCCGGGATGGCGCTTGGCAGCGGCATGGAAGGCATTTTCGAGCGCCCGGTCGCCGGAGCCGAGAACGGCGAGCCGACCGCCCATGGCGACGAGATCGTCAAGCGTTTCGGCGAGCAGGTCCATGCCCTTCTGCCAGGTCAATCGCGAGATGACGCAGAAGAGCGGCCCGGCCTCCCGGTCGAGACCGAAGCGTTCGGCGACCGCCCGCTTGTTTTCGGCACGGGTCTTCAGCGTCGTCGCATTGTAGTGGGCCTTCACGGCGGGGTCGGTCGCCGGGTCCCAGATGTCGGCATCGATGCCGTTGACGATGCCGTGCAGATCGCCCTGGCGGAGCGTTAGCAGACCTTCGAGGCCCATGCCGAATTCGGGGGTGAGGATTTCCTCGGCATAGGAGGGGCTGACGGTGGAGATTGCCCAGCTCGTCTGCAGGCCGGCCTTCAGGAAGCCGACGCCGCCGAAATATTCGACGCCTTCGATGCCGAAGGCATGCGCCGGCAGTTCGAGATAGGGGAAGATATCGGCACCGTACTGGCCCTGGAAGGCGATGTTGTGAATGGTGATGAGGGTCGGCACTTCGGGCTCGGCGGAATAGCGCATATAGGCCGGCACCATGGCCGCCTGCCAGTCGTGCACGTGGACGATATCCGGACGCCAGCCTTCTTTACCGTCCGCCATTGCCCCTTGGGCGATCATTGCGCCGGCCTTGGAAAGGGCCGCGAAACGCCGCCAGTTGTCGAAATGGTCCTTGGAGGCGGCATCGACATAGGGGCCGCCGGGCCGATCGAAAAAGGTCGGGGAATCGAGGATCAGGAGGTCGAGGCCCTGATACTCGACTTCGAGCACGTCGGCCCTGGCGCCGAGCAGGTTTTCGAAACTCAGGCGGAGCTTGGCGTCCTTGACGACGCGCATCACGGCCGGATAACCGGGCATCAGCGTCTTGACCGAAACGCCATGCCCTTTCAAGGCAAGCGGCAGCGCGCCGGCCACATCGGCCAGCCCGCCGGTCTTCACGAGCGGATAGACTTCGGACGCGACCGAAAGCACTTGCATAAGACGTTACAGATCCAGTTTGTCGATCATCGCCTGGGTGATCAGGCAGATACCGGTTTCGGTGCGGCGGAAACGTTTCGCATCGAGTTCGGGATCTTCCCCGACCACCAGGCCTTCAGGAATGGTTACACCGTGATCGATGACGACATTGCGAAGCTGCGCGCGCCTTCCGATCCTGACATTCGGCAGCACGACCGCGCCGTCGAGGCGGGAATAGGAATTGGCGCGCACGCCGGTGAACAGCAGGCTTCGATTGAGCGACGAGCCGGAGATGATGCAGTCGCCGGATACGACCGAGGAAATCGCCGAGCCGCGGCGGTCTTCGTCGTCATGGACGAATTTCGCCGGCGGGGTGATCTCCGCATAGGTCCAGATCGGCCAGGACTTGTCGTAGATATCGAGGCCGGGGACAATCTCGGTCAGGTCGATATTGGCCTGCCAGTAGGCGTCCACCGTGCCGGCGTCGCGCCAGTAGGGCTCGCGCTCGAAATCGGAGCGGACGCAACTATCGGCAAAACGATGGGCGACGGCTTTGCCGTGCTCGACGATATAGGGGATGATGTCCTTGCCGAAGTCGCGGCTGGAGCCGGGCGTTTCTGCATCGCGCTTCAGGACGTCCATCAGGAACTTGGTGTGGAAGACGTAGATGCCCATCGAGGCGAGCGCGAAATCCGGATTGCCGGGAATGCCGGGCGGATCGGCTGGCTTTTCGACGAAGGCGATGATCTCGTCCTTCTCGTTGACATGCATGACGCCGAAGCCGGTCGCTTCCATGCGCGGCACTTCCAGGCAGCCGACGGTGACCTGCGCGCCGCTGTCCACATGCTGCTGCAGCATGTATTCATAGTCCATCTTGTAGACGTGGTCGCCGGCGAGGATGACCATGTATTCAGGCGCATAGGCCTCGATGATGTCGATGTTCTGGAAGACGGCGTCGGCGGTGCCCTCATACCATTGCGTCTCGGAGACGCGCTGGGAGGCGGGCAGGATGTCGAAGCTCTCGTTGCGCTCGGGGCGGAAGAAGTTCCAGCCGCGCTGCATGTGGCGGATCAGCGAATGGGCCTTGTACTGCGTCGCCACCCCGATGCGGCGAATGCCGGAATTCAGCGCGTTCGACAGCGCGAAATCGATGATGCGCGCCTTGCCGCCGAAATAGACCGCGGGCTTGGCGCGGCGGTCGGTGAGTTCCTTCAAGCGGCTGCCTCGGCCGCCGGCAAGCACATAAGCCATTGCATCGCGCGACAGGGGCTGAATTCTCTTTTCGTTCATCGTTTCCCTCCCAAGGTCCCTTATGCTTGTTCCAGTTCGAGCATGATCGTCGCGAGCGGGGGCAGCGTGACTTCTGCCTGGACGGTTCCTCCCGCGTTCACAGCGTGAACGCGACCGCCATTGCCTTTGCCGCTGCCGCCGTAGATCTCGGCGTCGGTATTCAAGATTTCCCGCCATCTGCCTTCCTTTGGCAAGGGGATGCGGAAATTTTCACGATAGACGGGGGTGAAATTGCTGATCACCGCCACCGGCTTTTCTCCCGGCGACATGCGCAGCCATGCATAGACGGAATTTTCCGCGTCGTCGGCGATCAGCCAGCGGAAACCTTCGCCCTCGCAGTCACGCGCATGCAGCGCGGGCTTGGAGCGGTAGGTGAAGTTGAGGTCGCGCACTAGGCGGCGCATGCCTTCGTGCGGGTGGTACTGGAGCAGGTTCCAGTCGAGCGAACGCTCCTCGCTCCACTCGCTCCACTGGGCGAATTCCTGGCCCATGAACAGCAGCTTCTTGCCCGGATAACCCCACATGAAGCCGTAATAGGCCCGCAGGTTGGCGAATTTCTGCCAGTCATCGCCGGCCATCTTGGCGATCAGCGAGCCCTTTCCGTGCACGACCTCGTCATGGGAAAGCGGCAGCACGAAATTCTCCGTATAGGCGTAGAGCAGGCCGAAGGTGAGTTCGTGGTGATGGTGCTTGCGGTGGATCGGCTCGCGCTTGAAGTAGCTCAGCGTGTCATGCATGAAGCCCATGTTCCACTTGAAGCCGAAGCCGAGGCCGCCCTCGTGAACGGGCTGCGAGACCTTCGGCCAGGACGTGGATTCCTCGGCGATCGTCATCATGCCGGGATGGGCGCCGTAGGAGAGAGAGTTCATCTTCTGCAGGAAGCGCACGGCTTCGAGGTTTTCGCGCCCGCCATATTCGTTCGGCACCCATTCGCCCTCCTTCCTCGAATAGTCGAGATAGAGCATGGAGGCGACGGCATCGACGCGCAGGCCGTCGAGATGGAACTTTTCCGCCCAGTAGAGCGCGTTGTTGACGAGGTAGGAGAGGACCTCGTTGCGGCCGAAATTGTAGATCGCCGTGTTCCAGTCGGGGTGGAAACCCTGGCGGGGATCGGCGTGCTCGTAGAGCGCCGTGCCGTCGAAGAAACGCAGGCCGTGGGCGTCGGTCGGGAAATGGGCGGGCACCCAGTCGAGGATGACGCCGATGCCGACCTTGTGGCAGCCGTTGACGAAGCGGGCGAACCCTTCCGGCTCGCCGAACCTTGCGGTCGGGGCGAAAAGCCCGGTCGTCTGGTAACCCCAGGACGGATCGAAGGGATGCTCGGTAATGGGCAGGAACTCGATATGGGTGAAGCCCATGTCGGTGCAATAGGGGATCAGTTCCGAGGCGAGTTCGTCCCAGGTGAGGAAGGAGCCGTCGGGCTTCCTGCGCCAGGAGCCGGCATGCACTTCGTAGATGGTGATCGGCTGGCGGCGGTGGTCTGCCTTTTCCCAGAATTCCAGGTGGGCCGCGTCGTCCCATTTCTGGGAGAGTTCCGGCGCGGTGACCGAGGCGGTGTTGGGGCGCATCTCGGCGCGGCGGGCATAGGGGTCGGCTTTCAGCGGCAGGACAACGCCGTTCTTGCCGACGAGCTCGAACTTGTAGGCCGCGCCCGGCCGGATGTCGGGAGCGAAGATCTCCCAGATGCCGGTATCGACGCGCAGGCGCATGACATGCCGGCGGCCGTCCCATCCGTTGAATTCGCCGACGACGGAAACCCGCTTGGCGTTCGGCGCCCAGACGGCAAAATGGAAACCCTCGACGCCCTCGTGTTTCAGGGCATGGGCGCCCATCTTGTCGAAGAGGCGCAGGTGCGAGCCCTCGCGGACGAAATAGTCGTCCATAGGGCCCAGCACCGGGCCGAACGTGTAGGGATCGGTGACCGCCCATTCGTCATCGCCGCGGCGGGCGCGGTATCGGATGGGCTGCAGGTGGGTGGCGTTGACGAGGCCTTCGAAATATCCGGCGTCGTGGCGGCGCGTCAGTTCGCCGAGTTCGGTGCCATTCAGCGAAAGGGCGGTGACCGCTTCCGCTCCGGGCACGAAACAGCGGACCCTGAAACCGTCCCCGAGCTTGTGAAGCCCGAGGACGGCGAAGGGATTGGTATGCCTGCCTTCCAGAATCGCCTCGATCTCGGATAACGGTATTTCGCCAGGGGCTCTCCCGTCATCGACGCGCGGCGATTTCTTCATCAGGCTCTCCAGATTTCCGACGCATACTGACGAATAGTTCTGTCCGAGGAGAACCATCCCATCCGGGCGGTATTGCGAATTGTCTTCGAATACCAGGATTTAGGGTCGGACCAGATTTGGTCAACGTTGCGCTGGGCATCCGCGTAGGCGTCGAAATCGGCGGCGACCATGAACCAGTCATGATTGTAGATGCCGTCGATCAGGGCGGTGAAGCGCGAGCGGTCGTCGGGCGAGAAGACGCCTGTGGCGATCGCGTTGAGCGCCTGGGCCAGTTCACGCGACTTCTCGATGATGGCGCGTGGCTGATGGCCTTCCTCGCGGACCTTGGCGACCTCGTCGGCGGTCATGCCGAAGATGACGATATTCTCCTCGCCGACATGGTCGCGCATCTCGACATTGGCGCCGTCGAGCGTGCCGATCGTCAACGCGCCGTTCAGCGCGAACTTCATGTTGCCGGTGCCGGATGCTTCCATGCCGGCGGTCGAGATCTGTTCCGACAGGTCGGCGGCCGGGACCATGATCTCGGCAAGCGAGACATTGTAGTTCGGCACGAAGACGATCTTCAACAGGCCGCGCACGGCCGGGTCGTTGTTGATGGTGCGGGCGACGTCATTGGCAAGCTTGATGATGAGCTTGGCGTTGTGATAGCTCGGCGCCGCCTTGCCGGCGAACAGTTTGACGCGCGGCACCCAGTCCATTTCGGGATGCGAGCGGATCTGGTCGTAAAGGGCGACGGCCTCGATGATGTTCAGAAGCTGGCGCTTGTATTCGTGGATGCGCTTGATCTGGATGTCGAACATGGCCGACGGGTCGATGCGGATGCCCATGCGGCTGCCCACGAGGTTGGCGAGCTGCACCTTGTTGGCCCGCTTCACGGCAGCGAACTTCTCCTGGAAGGCCGGGTCGTCCGCATGCGCGTCGAGTGCCTTGAGCGCTTCGGTATTGTCGAGGAACTCGTCGCCGATCGCGTCCTGGATCAGCGAGGTGAGGCCCTGGTTGCACTGCATCAGCCAGCGGCGCGGGGTGATGCCGTTGGTCTTGTTGTTGATGCGGGCCGGATACATCGTGTGCAGGTCGGCGAAGACCGTGACCTTCATCAGGTCCGTATGCAGGGCCGAGACGCCATTGACCGAATGCGAGCCGACAAAGGCAAGGTTGCCCATGCGGACGCGACGGTCACCGCTTTCGTCGATCAGCGAGATCGCGCGGATCTGGGTGTCGGAGAAGCTCTTCTGCTTGCGGGCCTCGATCAGGATGATGGCGTTGATCGCATAGACGATCTGCATGTGGCGCGGCAGAAGGCGTTCGAACAGCGGTACCGGCCAGGTTTCCAGCGCTTCCGGCAGCAGGGTGTGGTTGGTGTAGGAGAAGGTCTGGCGGGTGACCGACCAGGCCTGCTCGAAATCCATGCCGTGGATGTCGGTGAGCAGGCGCATCAGTTCGGCGATCGACACGGCCGGGTGGGTGTCGTTGAGCTGGATCGCCACCTTCTCATGCAGGTTGGTGAAGTCCGGGTACTGCTGCAGGTGGCGGCGCAGGATGTCCTGCAGCGAGGCGGACGAGAAGAAGAATTCCTGGCGCAGGCGCAGTTCCTGGCCGGCCGGGTTGGCGTCGGCCGGATAGAGGACGCGGGTCAGGCTTTCCGCCTTGTTGCTTTCGCGCAGCGCGCCGATGTGGTCGCCGGCGTTGAAGGCGTCAAGCAGGATCGGGTCGATCGGCTGTGCCGACCAGAGGCGCAGCGTGTTGACGCGCTTGCCGCGCCAGCCGACTGCCGGCGTGTCATAGGCCATGGCGATGACGCGTTCGGCCGGCTTCCAGACGTAGCGCGGCGTCTCGTCGTAACCGCCGACGGTTTCGACCGTGCCGCCGTAACCGATCTCGTAGGAGCTCTCGCGGCGTTCGAATTCCCAGGGGTTGCCGTGGGCGAGCCAGCTTTCCGGAAGCTCGACCTGCCAGCCGTCGGCCATCTGTTGGCGGAACAGGCCGTGGACGTAGCGGATACCGTAGCCATAGGCGGGAATGTCGACGGTCGCCATGCTCTCCATGAAACAGGCAGCAAGACGGCCGAGACCGCCGTTGCCGAGTGCTGCGTCCGGTTCAAGAACGGCGATCACGTCGATATCGACACCGAGGGAAGACAGCGCGTCGCGGATTTCCTGCATCAGGCCCATGTTGCTGACGGCGTCGCGCATCAGGCGGCCGATCAGGAATTCGAGCGACAGGTAATAGACGCGCTTGTCGCCCGTCCGATAGACCTTGCGGGTCGATTCCATCCATGTGTCGATGATGCGGTCGCGTACTACCAGGATCGTGGCGGTCAGCCAGTCGTGCGGCTTGGCGACCTTGGCGTCCTTGCCGATACGGTAGGTCAGGCGCTCGATGATCTCTTCCGCCATGATTTCGGGGCGGGAGCTGCGGGGGGCCGGCTGGGGAATTTCGACAGGAGAAGACGTGTTATTCATATGTCGCCAACTTTCTGGGGAGCGGGAGGAAGGGCGTCCGATTCAGTCCATCTGGCATGATGTATAGAGACAGTTTATGCACCGTTATGACACTGTTGCAATGCTCGATTTATCTTTGTGCATTTCCATCGAAAAGGATGCAACAAAAACGCCCCGCCGGTAAGGGCGAGGCGCTTTGCGGCCTTTCTGGAAGGCAGGTTTAGTTGGTCAGGCGGGTGCCGGTCTTGGCGGCCTTGCGGGCGATCTCGCCGAAACTTTCCACCAGTGTGGTCATGTCGTCCGGCTCGTAATAGTACTCGTCCTTGCCGCTCGAGCAGTATTCCAGCAGGCTCTTGCCCTTGTCGGGGGCCATGAAGGCGATCGTGTAGATCTTGATACCGTCGGCCTTGGCCGTCTGGCACTCCGTGCGCACCTTGGTATCCAGCGTCTGGTTCCAGCTTGAACTGTTGCCGGTCATCTCACCATCGGTCATCAGCACGATGAAACGCTCGAACGAGGTGTTATGCTTGCCGTCATGCGCCGTCTTTTCCGTGGCGTTGGCGGCCTTCAGGGCGTTGTAGGCATTGGTCATCGCGCCGCTGGCGTCGGTACCGCCGTCCGGGACCGCAGGCAGGTTGTTGACATAGCTTGCGGCGGCGGTGGTGCCCCATTGGATCGACTGCTCGGTCTTGGTCTTGTCGTCGTAGCTGTCGGCGCCGACGCGGATGAGTTCGCTGTTGGGGTCCGCCTTCTTCAGTTCGTCGAACATCACCGCGGCAGCGGTTTTCAGCGACAGCATCTTGGACAGATAGTTCGGCACGTCCCTGGTGCAGGTCTTCGGCTTCTTTTTGGTGCCGCAGTCGTAGGTTTCCGGCTTGGTCGGATTTGTCGGGTCGACCGTCGTCGTATCCCAGGCCATCGAGCCGGATTCGTCGAGCGCCAGATACATGGAGAGCGCATTGCCTTCGCGGCCGCTCGCAGACTTGCTCTCGACGCCGACGCGCATGGCGGTGAAGCCGAGGAGCGAGGTCAGTCCGGTCAACGGCACGTCGTAGGCGGACGTCATGCTGACTTCGTAACTGGCGGCGGTGTTCGAGGTCGTCGAGATGGTCGCAACGGCTGCGGTGTCCTTCTCGAGCTTGGCGATCGCGGCCTCCTGCTGATCGATTGGCAGGCCGGAATTCCTGATGTCGTCCTTCTTCGGGCCGAGGACAAAGCTTTTAGCGAGGGTCTGGGCTTCCTCTACCGTCATGGTGCCCTTGTCGGCCATGGCGGCCGCGGCGGCGAGCGTGGCGCTGTCGGCCAGGGCCTGCAGCTTGTTCTTTTCTTCCATGACGTGGGTCAGATCGACCGCGACGCCGCCAACGGCGAGCAGCACGGGAAGCATGATCGCCGTCATGATGCCGAAATTGCCTGCGCGGTCCTTTGCCAGCCGCCTAAGAAGTGTGTGCCTCATCGTAACCCCCAGATCCGTTCAACTCATTTGAACTTCCATGGGCTTGGTTTATTCCCGGCGGGTATAGGAAGGACTAAACCATTCGCTGCAATTTTATCCAACTGCCGGAATCAGCGCCAAAACGGAGCGGGATGTCACGATTTCAGCGGAATGACGTCGACGGCCTGCTCCGCCTTCTGACTTCCGTAACCTTTGAGCACGCCGATGACCGGGGCGACGTCGGAATAATCGCGGCCGTAGCCGACGACGATGTGATCGCTGCCGGCGGGAATGTTGTTGGTCGGGTCGAGCTCGACATAACCCATGGCCTCGCCGCACCAGACCCGCACCCAGGCATGCATGGCATCGGCGCCTTCGAGCCGTTCCTTGCCCGGCGGCGGAATGGTGCGCAGGAAGCCGCTGACGTAACCCGCCGGAATGCCGAGGCTGCGCAGCGCTACGATCATGATATGGGTGAAATCCTGGCAGACGCCGCGCTTCAGCCGGAAGGCTTCCTTCGGCGTCGTGTCGACCTTGGTCGCCTTGCCGTCGTAGGTGAAGTCCTTGTAGATGCGGGCGCAGACGGCGAGCGCGATCTCAAGCACCGTCTGGTCGGGCCTGAGGATCTCGCGGGCATAGGCGGCGATCAGCGGCTCTTCGGCAAGCCGCGGGCTTGCGCTCGTCAGGTGATGCGGCGAGGCCGCATCGACCGACCAGAAATCCGCCAGTTCGTCGCCGAGCGTCTCGAGTTGCGGCGACAGGTCCGCGGTCATCGACGTGGCTTCCACCATGACGCGGGCCTGCATGCGGATGTCGAGCTTTTCGTGGGGGGCGCGCAGCAGCACGGAAGTCGCCGGCTGGCCGAAGAAATCGATGAAGGTGGTGCGCTCCTCGGCGTTCGGGCCGACGGTGACGGAGCCGGCGATCAGCCTCTGCCGGTCGGGCAGCGACAGCGGCAGGAGGCGGATGACATGGCGGGCGTTGGAAGCCGGCACGTCGTAGGTATAGCCCATGTGCAGCGAGAGGTCGTAGAGCATCAGCTGAAATAAGTCTGGCCGAGAATATCGGACAGCTTCTCCATCTCCTGTTCGAGCTTGCGGTAGGTCTCCTGGCTCATCGCTTCGGGGGTCATGACGGCAAGCCCGGAATGCAGCCGCATCGCCTCGCGGTAGAAGGGCGACATCTGGCCGTTGACGAAGGCGTTCGGCAGCTGCTCCACCTCGGTGCGGATCTCGTTCAGCTGGAAGAGGATCGAGCGCGGATTGAGCGGATCGAGCCCCAAAAGGTCGGCGACAGTCAGCCGTGCTGTTGCGACGTTGTAGCGCCGGCGATGGGTCATGACGCTGTCGCCGATCTCGAGCAGCATGTCGAGCGAGCCGTCGGGCGCGTCCGGGCCGGACATGTGGCCGAGCAGGCGGGTCATGTGCATGCCGCGTTCGAGATGGCGGCCGATCGACAGGAAACGCCAGCCGGTGAAGCGGTACATGTTTTCATGCACCAGACCGGCAAAGCCCGCGAGCTTGCGCAGGAGGATGGTCATGGCATGCGAGGCGTCGTCGCCCGCATGCACGGTGTCGTGGAAGCGGCGGGCGGTCTTGGCGAGGTCGGTCAGCGCCAGCCAGCCATCCGGAGAGAACCGGTCGCGGATATTGCTCGCCGAATAGATGGCGCTGTCGATGTTGCGCAAGAGCGGTGCCGGCACCGCCTTCACCATCTCGATATCGATGCCCTTCAGGTAACGGGTGACGTCGGCGAGCAGCGGTGCGTTCGGATCGGCGGATTCGGCATAACGCTGGTGCCAGGCGCGCAGGATGCGCAGCGCGCCTTCGGCCCGCTCGATATAGCGCCCCAGCCAGTAGAGATTGTCGGCGGCGCGGCTCGGCAGGCTGCCGGGCATGTTGCGGGTGAAACTCTCTTCGGGCGGCAGGAGCGTCGGCCTTGCGACCGGTTTGTCGCTGACGATCCAGACGTCGGCTGCGGCTCCGCCGGACTGCATGGCGATCGCCGCGACGTCGTCGCCGGCGCCGATGCGGGCAAAGCCGCCCGGCATGATCTGCCAGCCGTGTTCCGTGCGGGCCGCAAACACGCGCAGCGACATCGGCCGCGGGGTGAGCTTGCCGTTGACATAGGCGGGCGTCGTCGAGAGCGTCACCACTTCCTGGCCGACCAGCTTGGCGCCTTCTGTCGCCAGCCAATCGCCGATGGTGTCTCTGGCGGTGGTGCGCAGCGATGAGCCGAGCACCGACTGGCCGTTGTCGTCGAAGAAGGGCAGCCGCGAATAGGCAGGTCCGATGACCATGCGCTCGATGTTCTTCGCGACGTGCTCGCGTTCCTTTTTCTGCCCGCACCACCAGGTGGCGATCGAGGGCATGATCAGGTCCTCGCCGATCAGCCGCCGACAGACGGTCGGGGCAAAGGCGAGCAGAGCGCGGGTCTCGAGGATGCCGGAGCCGAGCGCATTGACGAAGGTGAGCGCGCCGGCACGCAGCGCCTGGACCATGCCGGGCGTGCCGATATGGGAGTGCTGGTTGAGTTCGAGCGGATCCGCGTAAGCCGCATCGAGGCGGCGCCAGAGCACGCCGACCGGCTTGAGGCCGGCGACGGTGCGGACCATGACCCGGTCGTTGACGACGGTCAGGTCCTCGCCTTCCAAAAGCATGAAGCCGAGGTAGCGGGCGATATAGGCGTGTTCGAAATAGGTCTCGTTGGCGGGGCCGGGCGACAGCACGGCGATGCGGTCGTCCGGATACTGCTTGTGCGACTGCAGCGCATCGCGGAAGGCACCGAAGAAGGAGGCCAGCCGGTGGACGTGGCTTTCGGCATAGATGTCGGAAAAGGCGCGGGTGGTGGCGACGCGGTTTTCCAGCGCGAAACCGGCGCCCGACGGGGCTTGTGTGCGGTCGGCGAGCACCCACCAGTTGCCATCCGGGCCGCGGCCGATTTCGAAGGAACAGAAATGCAGGTAATGACCGCCGACCGGCTTGACGCCGACCAGGGGCCGCAGGAACTCGGAATTTCCGGCAATCAGCGCAGGCGGCAGGAAACCTTCCTGCACCAGCTTGTTGTCGCCGTAGATATCGGCGATCAGCGCTTCGAGAAGATCGGCGCGCTGTATGAGGCCCTTGCAGACCGTTTCCCATTCGCGGCCGTCGATCAGCACCGGCACGTGGCTGATCGGCCAGTTGCGCTCGCCGCTGCCCTGAGCGCCGTAGGTGCGGTAGAAGACGCCGGCGTCGCGCAGGTAGCGGTCGGCGCGGGCGAAACGCTCGCGCAGATCGTGCTCGGACATGCGGCCGAGATGGGAAATCAGGTTGCGCCAGACCGGGCGGATCTGGCCTTTCGCGTCGAGCATCTCGTCGGCAACGCCCGACAGCGCGGCATAACCAAGCAAGGGATCGCGAGCGACCCCCTCCTTTGCCTTGCGTTCGGATGCCGGTGCCTTGGACATCGGGCGTTTCAGACTCCTTGCGGCCGGCGCAGATCGAGCGTCAGCGGGAATTCGGGCGAGGGCGATTCGGCCAGAAGCGTATAACCTCCAGCGGTATGGCCCCATGGTTCGAACCGGGCGAGCCGGCGTGCTTCCGCCTCGTTGCCGTTGACCGGGAAGGTGTCATAACTACGCCCGCCTGGATGGGCAACGTGATAGATGCAGCCGCCGATCGAACGGCCAGACCATGTATCATATATGTCGAAGGTGAGCGGCGTATTAACCGGCAGGACCGGATGCAGGCCGGCCGACGGCTGCCAGGCCTTGAAGCGGACGCCGGCAACCGAGACGCCGGACGTGCCGGTGGCCTTGAGCGGCACGGCGCGGCCGTTGCAGGCGACGGTGTAGCGGGCCGGGTTGGTGGTTTCGAGCCGGACCTGGAGGCGCTCGACCGACGAATCGACATACCGCACGGTGCCGCCGATGGCCCCTTGTTCGCCCATCACGTGCCAGGGTTCGAGCGCCTGGCGGAGCTCCAGCTTGGAGCCTTCGTATTCGACCTCGCCGAAGAAGGGGAAGCGGAATTCGAGCTGCGCCTCGAACCATTCGGGGCGAAGGTCGAAGCCGTTTTCGCGCAGGTCCTGGAGGACGTCCATGAAGTCGGCCCAGACATATTGCGGCAGCATGAAGCGGTCGGCGAGCGCTGTGCCCCAGCGGACGAACCGGCCCTGCAGCGGGTTCTTCCAGAAGCGCGCGATCAGCGCCCGGACGAGAAGCTGCTGGGCAAGCGACATGCGGGCGTTCGGCGGCATTTCGAAGCCGCGGAATTCGACGAGGCCGAGGCGGCCGGTCGGGCCGTCCGGCGAGAACAGCTTGTCGATGCAGATTTCCGACCGATGCGTATTGCCGGTGACGTCGGTCAAGAGGTTGCGGAACAGGCGGTCGACCAGCCACGGCAGCGGGGCCAAGCCCTGGCCGGGCGCCGGCACCTGGGCAAGGGCGATTTCCAGCTCGTACATCGAGTCGTGGCGGGCCTCGTCGATGCGCGGCGCCTGGGAGGTCGGGCCGATGAACAGGCCGGAGAACAGGTAGGAGAGCGAGGGGTGGCGCTGCCAGTGGAGCACCAGGCTCTTCAACAGGTCGGGGCGGCGCAGGAACGGGCTGTCGTTGGGATTGGCGCCGCCGACCACGACATGGTTGCCGCCGCCGGTGCCGGTGTGGCGGCCGTCGATCATGAACTTGTCGGCGCCGAGACGGCTCTGGCGGGCCTCCTCGTAGATCGCGGTGGTGATCGACACGGTTTCCTTCCAGCTTGCGGCCGGATGGATGTTGACCTCGATGACGCCCGGATCGGGCGCGACGCGGATGACGTTGATGCGCTCGTCGTGGGGTGGCGCGTAGCCCTCGATATGCACGGCGAGGCCGAGTGCGGTCGCGGCGTTTTCGGCAGCTGCGATCAGTTCGAGATAGTCCTCGATCTTTTCCACCGGCGGCATGAAGACGCAGAGCCGGCCGTCGCGGGCTTCGACCGAGATCGCCGTGCGCACCGCGCCGCCGATCTCGCCGAGGGTTTGTTCGACGCGGCCGGGATTGGCCGCGTCCCCTGCCTTGAAGGAGGATTCCGGCATGGCGCGGCCGGCCGGTATGATCGCCTCGGGCAGCGGCTGGCGGGGGATCGAGGGGTCGGCCTCGTGGATATAGGGGAATTGCGACGGTGGAACGTAAGGCAGCGTGCCGAGCGGCAGGCGGTAACCGACCGGGCTGTCGCCGGGCACCAGGAAGATGCGGCCGCGGCGGGTGCGCCATTTCTCGCTGATCCAGCGCTTGCCCGTCGCCTGGGCGTTCCAGGCCTGGACAGGCAGAACGTAACCGCTCGGGCTGGTCAGGCCGCGTTCGAAGACGCGGGCGATGCGGTTACGCTCTTCGGGGTCCTTGAGCTTGGAGTTCGACGGGTCGACATTGTCCGGCAGCGAGCCTTCCTTGATGATCCATTCGGCCGGATCCTCATAGGCCGGCACGACCATGTCGGGGGTGATGCCGAGTTCGGCGGCGATGCCGGTCAGGAGCTTGGCGGAATCCTGCTCGCCGACGCCATAGTCGCGGCCTTCCTCGGCGACGAGATCCGGGTTGCTCCAGATCGGCCGTCCGTCCTTGCGCCAATAGAGCGAGAAGGTCCAGCGCGGCAGGCTTTCGCCCGGATACCACTTGCCCTGGCCGTAATGCAGGAAGCCACCGGGTGCGAAACGCTCGCGCAGCTTGCGGATCAGGATATCGGCCTTTTCGCGCTTGGTGGGACCGACGGCATCGGTGTTCCATTCGCCGGATTCGAAATCGTCGATCGAAACGAAGGTCGGTTCGCCGCCCATGGTCAGGCGCACGTCCTGCGCCTTCAGCACGCGGTCGACCTGTTCGCCGAGGTGGTTCAGCGCATCCCAGGATTCGTCGGAGAAGGGCTTGGTGATGCGCGGGTGCTCGGCGACGCGGTTGACCTTCATGTCGAAGGCGAAGGAGGTTTGCGCCTCGCCGAAATAACCGCCTGATATCGGCGCGGCGTTGCGGAAATGCGGCGTTGCGGCAAGCGGGATATGACTTTCGCCGGTCAGCAGCCCGGAGGTCGGGTCGAGGCCGACCCAGCCGGCGCCGGGAAGATAGACTTCGCACCAGGCATGCAGGTCGGTGAAATCGACTTCGGTGCCCGAGGGGCCGTCAAGCGCCTTCAAGTCCGGCGTGAGCTGGATCAGGTAACCGGAGACGAAGCGGGCGGCGAGGCCGAGATGGCGGAGAATCTGGACCAGCAGCCAGCTGGTGTCGCGGCAGGAGCCCAGGGCCGAGGTCAGCGTCTGTTCCGGCGTCTGCACGCCGGGCTCCATGCGGATGACATACCCGATCGCCTGCTGCAGGCGGGCGTTGATGCCGACCACCATGTCGACCGTCGGCTGGCCGGGGGACATGTCGAAGGTCTTCAGGTAGTCGACCAACGCCGGTTCGGGCGGCTCCGGCACCATGTAGATCGACAGGTCCTCGACCAGTTCCGGCGGATAGCTGAACGGCCATTTCATCGCATCCTCTTCGACGAAGAAGTCGAAAGGATTGTAGACCGTCATGTCGGCGACAAGATCGACCTCGATCTTGAACTCGGTGACCGGGTCCGGGAAGACGAATCGGGCGAGGTAGTTGCCGTAGGGATCCTGCTGCAGGTTCACGAAGTGGTTGGACGGCGTCACCTTCAGCGAATGGCTGAGCACCTTGGTGCGCGAATGGGCGGCCGGTTTGAGGCGGATGATCTGCGGTCCGAGACGGACGGGCTTGTCGTACATGTAATGGGTAAGGTGGTAGATACTCGCCTTGATCGACATACTGCCCCTTTGGCTGCGCCTCTGGCTGCCCTTGCCGGCCTTTACGCTGGCCGATCGATGATCGTTGCAAGGATTTTGTGCAATGCACGAGAATAATGCAAGGCGTATTGCAAGCTTATCCCGCTGCGGCAATACCGGTGAAATACGTAGGGTTTGCAGCCTTCAGTCCAGCGTGCGGCGAAAACGGCGGACCGCGATCAGCATGGCGACGGCCATCAGGCCGACGAGCGCCAGCGTGTCATAGGCCAATGTCTCGATGCTGGCGCCCTTCAGCATCACCGCACGGACGATGCGGATATAGTGGGTGAGCGGCAGCGCCTCGCCGATCCATTGCGCCCAATTCGGCATGCCGGCGAAGGGGAACATGAAGCCGGAGAGAAGGATGTTCGGCAGGAAGAACATCATCGCCATCTGCACGGCCTGAAGCTGGTTCGCCGCAATCGTCGAGAACGTGTAGCCGATCGACAGGTTGGTGATGACGAAGAGGGAGGTCGCGGCTGCCAGCGACAGGGGGTCCCCAAGGATCGGCACGCGGAAAACCAGGATGCCGACGCCGATGATGACGAGCGCCTGGACGAGGCCGATCAGTACATAGGGCGCGATCTTGCCGAGCATGATCTCCAGTGGCTTTATCGGCATGGAGAGCAGGTTCTCCATCGTGCCGCGTTCGACCTCGCGGGTGACGGAGAGGGCGGTGAAGATCAGCAGCGTCATCGTCAGGATCGTGCCGAGCAGGCCTGGGACGATGTTGAGCGTCGAGGAGCCGGCCGGATTGTAGCGGCGGTGCTGGACGATCTGGAAAGCAGGTTTCACCGGCTCGGCGAAGGCAACCTGGCGGTCGTTTTCGAGGGCGGTCGAGAGGATGCCGGGGAGCGCGCCGAGCGCGGAGCTGGCAGCAACCGGGTCTGTGGCGTCGGCGGCGACCAGCAGCGAAGGAGAATCGCCCCGGCGCAGCGAGCGTTCGAACCCTTCGGGGATTTCGACGACGAACAGGGCTTCGCCGGACTGCAGGAGGGCGTCCATGTCCTCGGCGCGGGTGATAACGGTCTTCACTTCGAAGAAATCGGTGTTCTTCAGGGCGGCGAGGATGGAGCGGCCGACATCGCTGTTTTCGCGCATCAGCACCGCCGTCGGCAGGTTGTGCGGGGTGGTGTTGATGGCAAAACCGAACAGGAAGAGCTGCATGATCGGCAGCATGACCATGGTCGCGAGCGTGATGCGGTCGCGGGTCATCTGGATGAATTCCTTGACCGTCATCGCCCAGAAGCGGCCGAAGGAGCCACCCCCGGAAGCGCCATTGCCGTTCGTGCCTCGGGCGGTCGTCATTGGAAATTGTCCTCCGAGCGGCGCATCAGGTCGATGAAGGCATCCTCCAGCGTCGGTTCGCCCCTTTCCCATTTGAGGCCTGGCCTGTCGCGATAGGGGGCGATCGCCTGTTCCAGCGTTGCGGCATCCCGGCCTGCGACATGCAGGCTGGCGCCGAAGGGGGCGATCATGTCGATGCCGGGCCGGTTCTTGAGTTCTGCCTGGAGATGGTGGACGTCCGGGCCGGAGGCGGTGCCGGAGACCGTGAAAGTAACGAGGCCGGTACCGGCGATCACCTCGTCCACGGTGCCTTCGGCGAGCAGCTTTCCGTAGGCGATATAGGCGATCTCGTGGCAGCGCTCGGCCTCGTCCATGTAGTGGGTGGAGACCAGCACCGAGAGACCGTCGGCGGCGAGCGCATGGATCTCGTTCCAGAAATCGCGGCGGGCCTTCGGGTCGACGCCGGCGGTCGGTTCGTCGAGGAGCAGAAGCGCGGGTTCTGGCAGGATACAGGCGCCGAGCGCCAGGCGCTGTTTCCAGCCCCCGGACAGCTCGCCGGCCAATTGTTTCTCGCGGCCCTTGAGGCCGAGGCGTTCTATTGCCGCGCCTGCCTTGCCGCGCGGATCGGGCAGGCCGTAGACGCGGGCGACGAATTCGAGGTTCTCGCGGATCGAGAGGTCCTGGTAGAGCGAGAATTTCTGGGTCATGTAGCCGACCCGGCGGCGGATGCGGTCGCTCTCGGTCAGAATGTCGAAGCCGAGGCAGGTGCCGTCGCCGCTGTCGGGCGTCAGGAGGCCGCAGAGCATGCGGATGGTGGTCGTCTTGCCGGAACCGTTGGGGCCGAGAAAGCCGTGGATGCGGCCTTTCTTCACCGACATGGAGAGGTCGTCGACCACCTTGCGGCCGCCAAAGCTCTTGGTCAGGTGATGGACATCGATCACCGTTTCGGGGGCGTCGACTTCGTAGGTTTCGGCGGCGGTCATGGGCGTGGTCCGGTCAGGACATCGACCGGCTGGCCGGGGCGGAGCGCCTTCGGATCGGACGGGATCGCCTCGACGCGGTAGACGAGTTTTGCGCGCTCCTCGAGGCTGTAGATTTCCGGCGGGGTGTATTCGGCGGTTTTGGATATGAAGCTGACTTTGGCGTCGGTCGGCCGGCAGGCGTCGCAGGTGACGCGGATCGGCTGGCCGAGTGAGAACCGGGCAATTTCGGTTTCGGGCACGAAAAAGCGGACGCGGACGTTTTCGGGCGGCAGGAGGGCGACGATCGGCCGGCCGGCGGGGATGACTTCGCCGCGGCGGTAATAGAGGGTCTCGACGCTGCCGGCGGCCGGTGCCGAAACCGAACGGCGGGCAAGCGCTGCTTCGGCCGAGGCAAGCTCGGCCTTGGCCGCCGCAACGGCTTCGCGTGCCTGGCGCAGGGTCTCGTCGCGGGCGGGGAGGGCGGCGAGGATGATCTGGCTGCGGACGTTGTCGAGGGCGGCGCGGTTGGCGGCTTCGGTTGCTGTCGCCGTGTCGAGATTGGCGCGGGTGGACGTGCCGCGTTCGACCAGGACGCGGGTGCGGTCGAGGTCCTGTTCGGCAAGCTCCAGCCGGGCCGAGGCCTCCCGTTCGGAGGCGCGCAGCACGTCGATCTCTTCCGGCCGCTTCTGGGCGGCCTCGGAAAGGTCCAGCGCGGCCTGGGATTGGGCAAGCGCAGCGCGGGCAGCCGAGACCGCCGCTTCTTCGCTGGAAGAGTCGAGTTTGAAGAGTGGTGTTCCCGCCTCGATGGTCTGACTTTCGGCGACATCGAGTTTCGTCAGGCGGCCGGCGGTTTCGGCGCCGATGAACAGCGTATCGGCCTCGATCCAACCCTGATAGGGGCGCGGCGGCCTGTCAGCGAGCAGAAAGGGCAAGGCGGCGAGGGCAGCGCCTGCGAGGATGATGATGGCGAGGATACGCTTCATCTCGCGGCACCCTCCGGCACGAACAGGGTATCGAGGAAGGTGTCGAACAGCTTTTGCGCGTCGAGATGTTCGTAGGCTTCGAAAAGCGTCGTCCAGATGATCGACAGCAGCGCCGGGGACATGACGATCTGCGGCATGTCGGCGAGCGCCGGATTGCGCAGCTCGCCGCGCTCGGCCGCCCGCTTCAGAAGGATGCGCAGCAAGCCGAGGCCCTTGGAGATGATCTCGCGATGGTAAAATTCGGTGACGTCCGGAAACATCGGGCCCTCGGCGAGGATCAGCCGCAGCAGGTGGCGGCGCTCGGTCTCCAGCACCTCGCGCTTGAAGAGCGTGTAGAACATCGACACCGCGAAACGCGGCGGAATGGCCTCGTTGGCCGCCAGCCCGTCGATCTGGCCGAGGATCGGCGAGGCGATGCCGGAGACGAGTTCGGTGAACAGCGCCTCCTTGTCCGGGAAATGCAGGTAGACCGTGCCCTTGGCGATGCCGGCGCGGGCCGCGACATCCTCCATGCGGGTTGCGGCGAAACCGCGCTCCGAGAAACAGGCGAAGGCCGCGGCCAGGATCTCGGCCCGGCGCTGCTGCGGATCGCGTTTCTCTCTTTTCCTCCCGGCCACCGTGCATCTCCATTTATGACTGACTGGTCGGTCATTAACATTCTGTTGCAAAAATTGCAAGCGGTTTTGGGACGCGTCGGGGCTGGCAGGGGGCGATCCGTGCAGCCCCTCCCTCTTGTGGAGGAGGGTTGGCGATGCCACCCCCACTTTACATCCCGGATGCGATTGTCCTGCCGTATCAATGGGGTAGGGAATGCCGCGCACTCCCCGGATCATCCCTGCTGCGGGCTCCGCGGAGACGAGTTGCTCAATTTTGGTGGGGTAGGGTGAGGAATTGCGATTGCGTCATCATATAGGGGGAGCCGATCCCCTTGAAGCTGCGCAAGCCGCAAACGCATGCTAAGTTGAGGGTGACGAGGGTGTTTGCAGGAGTCGCAGTAGATGTCGCAGAATTCCGAAGGTGTAGTGCCGGCCTTCGAACTTTCCCTGGGTGGTCAGCTCCGCATGATGGGCAGAGCATTCTGGAATGCGCCGGTGCGCAATCGCGTCCTGGTGCTGACGGTGGCGCTGCTCCTGGTCATCTTCGCAACCACCTATGCGACATACCGATTGAACGAGTGGAACGGGCCGTTCTACGACGCGCTGGAACGGCGCGACATGCCGGAATTCCTAAACCAGCTCGTCATCTTCGGCGTCATCGCCTTTTCGCTGACCCTGCTCAACGTCGTCCAGCAGTGGCTCAACCAGATCACTGCGATGCGGATGCGCGAGGGGCTGGCGCGCGATCTCGCCGACGTCTGGCTAAAGCCCGGCCGGGCGCTGAAGCTCGCCGGGGCCGGCACGATCGCCAACAATCCCGACCAGCGGCTGCACGAGGACACGCGCATCCTGGCGGAAAACACCACGGCGCTGGCGATCGGGCTCGTCAACTCCACCATTCTGCTGGCGAGTTTCATCGGCGTGCTCTGGGCGATCTCGTCGGATTTCGTCTTCCATTTTGGCGGCCGTACCATTTCTATTCCCGGTTACATGGTTTGGACGACGATCCTCTATGCGTTGCTGGGCTCGGTGCTCAGCAACGTGGTCGGCAACCTGTTGCCGCGGTTGAACGCCGAGCGTTATGCGCGCGAAGCGGACCTGCGCTCAGCCCTGGTGCGCGCCAACGAGAACCTGAAGCCGATCGCGCTGGCGCGCGGCGAGGCGAACGAGCTCACCCGCGTGCATTTCGCGATTGACGGGGTGCTGGGCATGCTGCGCAAGCTCGCCTGGGCGCTCGCCAATCTCACCTGGGTGTCGGCCGGGTTCGGCTGGCTGGCGCTGGTGGCGCCGATCATCATCGCCTCGCCGATGTATTTTTCGGGCGAGCTTTCCTTCGGCGGTCTGATGATGGCGGTCGGCGCCTTCAACCAGGTCAACCAGGCGCTGCGCTGGTATGTCGTCAATTTCAGCGTCATCGCCGACTGGCGCGCCACGCTGAACCGCGTCTCCTCCTTCCGCCACGCGCTGCTGACCATGGACAGTCTGGACAAGGAGGGCGAGGTGATCGCCTATCGCGAAGCGGCTGCCGGCGAGGGTATCAGCCTTTGCGGCATCGTGGTCTATGGCGAGCCCAGCCGGGCCGAGGCGGGACACGGGGTGCGCGTCGTTGAAGGCGATTGCGGCATCAAGCCGGGCGAGCGGGTGATGATCAACGGCGATCCGGGTGCCGACCGGCACCTGTTCTTCCAGGCGCTGGCAGGCATCTGGCCCTGGGGCCGCGGCGAGATCGGCCTGCCGCCGGTGGACAGCATGATCCTGATGCCGCAGGACGGATACCTGCCGACGGCGACGCTGCGCGAGGTGATGACCTCTCCCGCCGAGCCGACCGGTGCCGACGACAAGGCACTGACACAAGCCCTCGAAAAGGTCGGGCTTGGCCGTCTCGTGGGCAGGCTGGACGACGTGGAGCGCTGGGACCGGCTGCTCGACAAGGACGAAGAAGCGGCGCTCGCGATCGCCAACGCCGTGCTGCGCAAGCCGGCCTGGCTGATCATGGACGACGTGCTGGAAGGCCTGGAGCCGGAAACCCAGGAACGGCTGCTGAACGTGCTCAGCCGTCTCGATGGCGTGACGCTCATCTATATCGGCCGTTCGGAAGAGTTCCGGGCCAAATTCTCGCCGCGCCTCTTCCACCTGTCGCCGCTTCACGCGCAAGCGAAGAAGAAGAAGGAAGAGGCATGACATGGGCAGGCATATGACGTCCGCCAAGACCGGACAATGCATCGTCTGCGGCCGCACCTTCCCACTCTCGAAAATGCACAGGACCGGATATCTGCGACCGCATCTTGCCGAGATGATCGTCGAGGAGGTCAAGGACTGCGACGAGAACAGCCTGATCTGCGACGAGGACCTCGCCCGTTTCCGCCGCCGTTACGTGGAAAAGCTGCTGGACGAGGAGCGGGGCGAGCTCTCCGAACTCGACAAACGCGTGCTCGACAGTTTCGAGAGGGGCGCCTCGACGGTGCAGAGGAGCATTGCCGGCCTGCTCGAACGCAATCCCACCTTCGGCGAGCGGGTGGCCGACAAGGTCGCCTCCTTCGGCGGCTCCTGGACCTTCATCCTGAGCTTTCTCGGCGTGCTGGTCGTGTGGATGGCGATCAACGTCGTCGGCCTGTTCGCCCAGCCTTTCGACCCCTATCCGTTCATCCTGCTCAACCTGGTGCTCTCGTGCCTTGCGGCGCTGCAGGCGCCGGTCATCATGATGAGCCAGCGAAGGCAGGAGGAAAAGGACCGGATGCGTTCCGAGAACGACTACATGATCAACCTGCGCGCCGAACTGGAAATCCGCCAGCTTCACGAAAAGATCGACCACCAGATGGCGCATCAATGGGAGCGGCTGGCGGAGATGCAGCAGATCCAGATCGAGCTTCTGGAACGGCATGGTGGCGGGCGCAGCCCGAGCTAGGCTCGCCCTCCGGAGTTCGAAGAGGACGGCTGCAACCCTAAAGGCAAGTTTGGCGGAATTCCCGGCTTTTGAGCGATTGCTCCACCCATTCTTAAAGGCCTGTGTGCTAAACGGTTTTTGCCGCTGGTAGACGCATCTGCGGTTCCCGTCTTTTTAGGATTCCCAGATGAAAAAAGCTCTTCTCATTGCCATGCTCGTCCTGGCCGCTCCCGGGCTGGCCCAGGCGAAAACACTCAAATTCCCGAGCGATGCTCCGATCGCCAGCATCAAGATCCCCGACAGCTGGAACCCGAAGGAAACCGACACCGGCGTCGATGCCACGTCCAGTGACGACGCCGTCTATCTCTCCGCCGATGTCGCGGAGCTGAAGTCGATGGACAAGACCGTTTCCGATGCCATCGACTTCCTGAAGGAGGTCGGCGTCACCGTCGATCCGAAGACGCTGAAGGAAACTCCGGTCGAGGAGTTCAACGGCATGCAGATGACGACGCTCGATTGGGACGGCAAGGACGAGAACGGTCCGGTGAGCGTCGGGCTTGCACTGATCCAGACGTCGCCGACCAAGGGTCTCGTCGTCACCTATTGGGGAACCAAGGGCGACGAGGAAAAGCACCAGAAGGAACTGGTCGACATCCTGTTGTCGATAAAGCCGATCGTAAAGTAATACGCAATTGCGGCGGCGGTTTTTCCGCCGCCGCTTTCAGGCTCGGCGCTTGAACGGGCGCCCGGCCGGCCGCTCAGCGGCTGTCAGCCGATGAAATCGGCGATGATGCGGGCGACCTCTTCCGGCATTTCGAGCTGCAGCATGTGGCCGCTCGGCACCTCCAGGGATACCCAGGATGGATCGGCGCCGACCTTGGCGTAGATGCCGGAGAAGATCGCCGACTGCTCGATATTGGCCGAGACGTAGAGCCTTTTCGTGACCTTCCGATAGTCGCCCGACAGCCTGATCTTCTGGATCATCGTCGCGAACGGCTGCGGCGAGCGGCTGGTCATGTAGTGACGCAGATGTTCCGGCACGCGGGTGGCATGACGGGCAGGGGGCGGCACGGCGATGCCGCCATGTTCGCCGGCCATGGCGAGGTTGGCGAGAGCGACTTCGGGGCCGAGCAGATCGAGCGCCGACTGGCTGTTTTCCGGCAGGAAAGCGTCGAGATAGGTCAGCGTGCGGATGCGGGCTGCGAAACGGTCGGCGACGCCTGTGATCACCATGCCGCCATAGGAATGGCCGACGAGGTCGAACTCGTCGAGGCCTTCCGCTTCGATGAGGCCGCAGACATCGCCGATATGGGCGTCGAGATTGATGGCGCCCGAAAACAGATGGGTGCGTTCGCCAAGCCCGGTCAGACTCGGCACGAAGACCTGGTGGCCCATGCTGCGGAGAATATCGGCGACCGGCGTCCAGCTCGCGCTCGACCCCCAGGCGCCCTGCACCAATACGATCTTGCGGCTTGTCATCTCGATCCCCTCCCTTGCGACAAAGATGATGACGGCTGCCGGGAAATCCTCCCGATACCGGCTGACTGCCATCTGCAGCTCGGGTTGTTCCACCCGGTGCCGTCATAGTCAACGCGACAACGGGGGGACAAACGGCCCTCTGTTTCGCATGCCGTCGTCCTGAAACCGGTACGCCCTTTAGGGCGGCCCGGCTTACCGCCACATGCCGCGCATGCGGGCGGTGACGTCGATGCGGACCTGGTGGCGGGCCTGGCGTTCGGCGTCGGACATCGGTGCGACGACCGGCCAGGCGGCGGTTTCGAAGAATTGCAGCAAGGTCGCCGGGATGAAGCGGCTGCGGGCCGCATAGACATGCCGGTCGCCCTGTGAGGCCTGGCCGTGGACGAAGAAACGCTGCGGCGTCATCAGGTGCAGGTGGTCCTTGGCCCGCGTCATCGCGACGTAGAGAAGGCGGCGTTCCTCCTCGATCTCGGCGGTCGAACCGACGCCGAGGTCGGAGGGGATGCAGCCGTCGACGCAGTTCAAGAGGAAGACCGAGCGCCATTCCTGGCCCTTCGACGAATGGATGGTCGAGAGAATGAGATAGTCCTCATCGAGCAGCGGCGTGCCGGATTCGGCGCTGGTCGCATCCGGCGGATCGAGCGTCAGCTCGGTGAGGAAACGTTCGCGCGACGTATAACCGGAGGCGATCTGTTCGAGCTGCAGCAGGTCGGCCTTGCGGGTTTCGGCATCCTCGTGGATGCGGGAAAGATGCGGCTCGTACCAGAGGCGGGCAAGGCCGATTTCGGAGGGCCAGCCTGCGCCCCTGCGGACGGTGGCGAGCATGTCGACGAAGGCGGGCCAGTCGGCGCCGGAGCGCGGCGGAGCGGGGATTTCCTGCAGCGCCGCGAGCGGTTCCGGGTCGGCGGCGATGGCGTCGAGGATCTTGCCGGCCGTCTGCGGACCGATGCCCGGGATCAACTGCATCAGCCGGAAACCGGCGACGCGGTCGCGCGGGTTCTGGGCGAAGCGCAGCGCGGCCAGCATGTCCTTCACATGGGCGCTGTCCAGGAATTTCAGGCCGCCGAATTTCACGAAGGGGATGTTGCGGCGGGTGAGCTCGACTTCGAGCGGGCCGGAATGGTGCGAGGAGCGGAACAGCACGGCTTGGCTTTTGAGCGTCATGCCGGTTTCGCGGTTTTCGAGGATTTTTTCGACGATGTAGTTGGCCTGCTCGGTCTCGTCCTTGACGGCGACGAGGCGGGGGCGCTCCTCGGACTGGCGGTCGGTCCACAGGTTCTTGGTGAAGCGTTCGCGGGCAAGATCGATGACGCCGTTGGCGGCGGCGAGGATTGTATTGGTCGAGCGGTAGTTGCGGTCGAGGGTGACGATATTGGCCGGCGGATCGAAGGTGTTCGGGAAATCGAGGATGTTGCGGATCGTCGCGGCGCGGAAGGAATAGATCGACTGGGCGTCGTCGCCGACGACGGTCAGCCCGATGCCGCCGGGCTTCATTGCCATCAGGATCGACGATTGCAGGCGGTTGGTGTCCTGGTATTCGTCGACCAGCACATGGTCGAAGCGGCCGCCGACATCCTGCGCAATTGCCGGCTCGCTCATCATCTGCGCCCAATAGAGCAGGAGGTCGTCGTAATCCAGCACGTTCTGGGCCTGCTTGGCCTCGACATAGGAGGCGAACAGTTCGCGCAGCTGTGGTTCCCAGGCCGAGCACCAGGGGAAATGCAGTTTCAGCACCTCGTCGAGCGGCGTTTCGGAATTTACGGCGCGGGAATAGATTTGCAGGCAGGTGCCCTTGGTCGGAAACCGGTTCTCGGTCTTCGAGAAGCCGAGTTCGTGGCGCACCAGGTTCATCAGGTCGGCGGAATCTTCCCGGTCGTGGATGGTGAAATCGTGGTCGAGGCCGATCTGGTCGGCGTGGAGACGCAGCAGCCGGGCGCCGATGCCGTGGAAGGTGCCGGCCCAGGCGAGCGCGTCGGTCATGATGGAGGCATTGGCGCCGAGAACCTGCGCGCAGATGCGCTCGACGCGGCGGCCCATTTCGGAAGCGGCGCGGCGGGAAAAGGTCATCAGCAGGATGCGGCGCGGATCGGCGCCCGAGACGATCAGGTGCGCGACGCGGTGGGCGAGCGTGTTGGTCTTGCCGGACCCGGCGCCGGCGATGACCAGCAAGGGCCCGGCCGGACCGCCCTTGGGCACGTCCGAGCCGTGCTCCACCGCACGCCGCTGCGCGTCATTCAGCTTTTCCAGATAAGCAACAGCCATGCCCGTTCCCGATGTGTTCGAATGAGCAATAGCTGATTCGAATGGGATCGCGGAAATCTACGTGGTGGATCGCGAACGGATCATGCCTGGTTGCGGTCGGTGAGTTCGTACTGGATCTCCTCGGCGCGGGCGTGGAGATCGTCGATCGGATTGCGGGCAGCCATGACGAAGGCGTGGCAGTCGCTCGACCAGTAGACGATATTCAGCCCATGGCGCTGCTCTGTCAGCATCGGCTTCGGACCGGCGGTCGAGGCGATGATGCAGAAGGCGACAGGGCCGTGTTCGGGATGCAGATACATGATCTGGCCGAGCGGCTTGCCGTCATATTCGAGGATCTGGGTGCGGCGCATTTCCAGTCCGCCGAGGCTCATGGCATAGGGGTCGAGCCTGAGGCCGAGCCGTTCGCTGGCGCGGCGGAGCTGTTCGGCGCGCTTGCCCGCATCGATGGTCATGTTACGCAGGGTTTCGGGCGTGTAGAGGGCGAGATATTCCGCCACTTCCCCGCGCCAGTCGGCCTCCTCGTCGGCTGGTGCCGCGGCAAAATTCTGCGCAGCGAGGATTCCCCGGTCGAGGGCGATGCCCGCAACGAGACAGCCGAATGCGGCGGCGATCAGGCCGCGCCGGCTCACCCTGTCCGTCGGCTTCGTCGGTGCTGCGGGCGAGGAAATGGCGGCGGCCAGCATGGCGTCGAGCTTTGCCTTCGGCGCCTGGTCGAGCAGCGGCGCGAAGGCCTGGCGGTAGGGAAGGTCGCTGCGGCGCAACTCGTCCAGCCGGGCTGCGACGGCGATGTTGTCGGCGATCGCCGCTTCCAATGCGGCGCACTCGCCGGGGCCGAGTTCGTCGTCGAGATAGGCGACCAGCATTTCGTCGTTCGGGAGGATGGTCATCTGGTTTTCCCCCGAGTGGGGACGGCGGCGACCTTCGGCTCGGTCGCCTCGGCGATCCTGGCGCGGGCGGCGGCGAGCCTGCTCATCACAGTGCCGACCGGGATCTGCAGCACTTCGGCGACTTCGCGGTAGGACAGTCCCTCGACATAACAGAGGAAGACTGCGGAGCGCTGCGCCTCTGGAAGAGCTTGGACATGGCTCATGACCTGGGTTGCGAGGACATGGTTTTCGGTCTGTCCGGCGCCATCGAAGACCAGCGCCTCTCCGGCCTCGACGAAACCCTGGCCGAGCCGAACGCGGCGGGCGCGCACCTCGTTCAGCCAGATCGAATGCAGGATGGCGAAGAGCCAGTGGTCGAGCCGCGTGCCCGGTGAGAACTGGCCGGACCGTTCGAGTGCGCGCAGGCAGGTCGCCTGGACAAGATCGTCGGCCGTATCGCGGTGATGCGACAGCATGACGCCGTAACGCCACAGCCGCGTCAGATACTGGCTCAGATCCGCCCTGATTTCCTGTTCGCTGGCGATGTCGACCTCCGCAACCGGCCGCCGGAAATGTTTGATTGTCGATCGCATATCGCTGCAAAACGAGGCCGTCCATAGAATCTGGAAAACCTGATCAGAAAAATCCGAATATTTTTCGCCGTCGCGTGTTCTCGCTCTGTCGGCAAGGCACGGGCTTCGTGTCCGCCGCGATATCGGGATGGTGCCGGCTGGTGCGTTTCCGAATAGTACAAGTGGACCGTGTGTGCGGCCGGTGTTGCGATTACTTCGCCGCTGGCCCGCATCCTATTGTATTGAAATAATAAATCACGGATTTGTTACGCTTTGCCCCGAAATAAACTTGACCTCAAATCTCTGCTTTGGTTATGACGGCCTCGTCAAATTCCTGACTTGTTGCGGAGGCGATCTTGAAGACTTCATTCACCTTGGCCGCGGGCGTTGCCCTGGCCTTTTCCGTTCTCGCCCTTTCCTCGCCGGCCTCGGCGCAGGTCAAGGACAGCCTGACCATCTATAATGCCCAGCACGAAGGGCTGACCAAGGAATGGGCGCAGGCCTTCACGGAAGAGACCGGCATCGTCGTCACCATCCGCCAGGGCAGCGATCTCGAAATCGCCAATCAGATCGTCCAGGAAGGCGCAAATTCGCCGGCCGACGTGTTTCTGACCGAAAATTCGCCGGCCATGGTGCTGGTCGACAGCAAGGGCCTGTTCTCGCCGATCGACAAGGCGACGCTCGACCAGGTTCTGCCGGGTTTCCATCCGGCGAGCGGCAACTGGGTCGGCATCGCGGCCCGCTCGACCGTTTTTGCCTATGACAAGACCAAGCTGACCGCCGACAAGCTGCCGAAGTCGATGCTCGACCTTGCCAAGCCGGAATGGAAGGGCCGCTGGACGGCATCTCCGTCGGGCGCCGACTTTCAGGCCATCGTCGGTGCGCTGCTGCAGTTGAAGGGCGAAGAAGCGACCGCCGCCTGGCTGAAAGGCATGAAGGAAAACGCCACCGCGATTCGCGGCAATTCGACTGCGATGAAGGCAGTCAATGCCGGCCAGTTCGAAGGCGCGCTGATCTATCACTACTACTATTTCGGCGACGTGGCGAAGACCGGCGAGAACACCAAGAACGTCGGCATGCATTATTTCAAGAACCAGGATCCGGGCGCTTTCGTGTCGATCTCGGGCGGCGGAATCCTTGCCTCCTCCAAGCACAAGGAACAGGCCCAGGCCTTCCTGAAGTGGGTCACCGGCAAGGGTGGCCAGAAGGTTCTGCGCGACGGCACATCTTACGAATACGCCGTCGGCAAGGGCGAGGCTTCCAACAAGCTGCTGACCCCGATCGCCGATCTGCAGGCGCCGAAGGTCGAGCCCTCGACCCTCAACAACGCCAAGGTCACCGACATGATGACCGCCGCCGGCCTGCTCTAAAAAAGCCGCCATACCAGTTGCATGGAGACATCGCAGGGCGTACCTGCGATGTCTTATCTTTTCGGACCGGCAATGACTTCCACCACAGATACCAGGATCTCCATCGCGCCGCGGCACCGCCTGCCGGCGGCATCGTCATGGACGCTGACGATCGCGGTCGTGGTGGCTTTCCTGGCCCTGCTGCCGCTCGGCTTCGTGCTGTGGGCGGCGGTCGTCACCGGCTGGGACATGGCCTCGCAGTTGATCTTCCGCTCGCGGGTCGGCGAACTGCTGGCCAATACCGTCCTGCTGGTCATTTTCACCATTCCGATCTGCGCCGTGCTCGGCGTTTCACTCGCCTGGCTGACGGAACGCAGCGACCTGCCGGGTGCGCGGCTCTGGTCCTGGCTCTGCGTCACGCCGCTCGCGGTGCCCGCCTTCGTGCATTCCTATGCCTGGATCGGGCTGTGGCCCAGCTTCCACGGACTGCCCGCCGGCGTGGCGATTTCGGTCGTCGCCTATTTTCCGTTTCTCTACCTTCCGCTTTCGGCCGCCTTCCGGCTGCTCGACCCGGCGCTGGAAGACCAGGCGGCCTCGCTGGGGCTGGCACCGTTTGCCGTCTTCCGGCGCGTCGTGCTGCCGCAGCTGCGGCTTGCCCTTTGCGGCGGCGCGCTGCTGATCGGTCTGCATCTGCTTGCCGAATACGGGCTGTTTGCGATGATCCGCTTCGACACGTTCACGACGGCGATCATCGACCAGTTCCAGTCGACCTATAACGGCGTTGCCGCCTACATGCTGGCGCTGATGCTGGTGCTCTGCTGCTTCGTGCTGCTTGGTCTCGAGGCTGGCTTGCGCGGGCGCAGCCGGTATGCGCGGCTCGGCTCCGGCGTCGCCCGCCGGCCGAAGGTCGCCCGGCTGGGCAGGTGGAAATACGTCGCTCTCATCCTGCCCGCCGTGACGACCGCGTTTGCGCTCGGCATCCCGGTGCTGACCCTCGGTCGCTGGCTGATCGCCGGTGGGGCCGCCGTCTGGCGGATCGATGAGGTCGGGCTGGCGCTGTGGCAGACGCTGGTCATCTGCCTGATCGGCGGGCTTGCGACGACGGCCGCCGCGGTGCCGATCGCCTGGCTTTCCGTGCGCCGTCCGACCCGCGCCAGCCGGTTCCTCGAAGGCTGCTATTATCTCGCAAGCTCGATGCCGGGCGTTGTCGTGGCGCTGGCGCTGGTCACCGTCACCGTGCGCGTGGTGCTGCCGCTCTACCAGAGCGTTGCGACCATCGTGCTCGCCTATGTGGTGATGTTCCTGCCGCGCGCGCTGGTGAGCCTACGCGCCAGCATCGCGCAGGTGCCGGTCGAAATCGAACAGGCGGCGGCAAGCCTCGGGCGCTCGCCCGGCAATGCGCTGTTTGCGACGACGATCCGGCTTGCCGCACCGGGGGCTGCGGCGGGCGTGGCGCTCTCCTCGCTCGGCATCATGAACGAACTCACCGCCACCCAGATGCTGGCGCCGAACGGCACCCGCACGCTCGCCATGGCCTTCTGGGCGCTGACCGGCGAGATCGACTATGCGGGCGCTGCGCCTTATGCGGTGCTGATGGTCGCCTTCTCGCTGCCGCTTACCTTCCTTCTCCATCACCAATCGAAAAAGATCGCCGGGCGATGACGTTTCTTACACTGACCTCCCTGCGCAAACAGTATGGCTCCGTCGTCGCCCTCGACGGCATCGACCTGTCGGTGACATCAGGCAGCCGCACAGCGATCGTCGGGCCTTCCGGTTGCGGCAAGACCACGCTTCTGCGCCTGGTTGCCGGCTTCGACGCGCCGGATGAGGGCCGCATCGTGTTCGCCGGCCAGCAGCTTGCCGACGGTCGTTCCCAGGTGCCGGCGCACAAGCGCGGCATCGGCATCGTCGCACAGGACGGCTGCCTGTTTCCGCACCTGACGATCCGGCAGAATATCGGTTTCGGGCTGGAAGCGGAGGCCTCGGTGAAGAACGCCCGCATCGCCCAGCTGATGGACATGGTCGGGCTCGACCCGGCCATGCTCGCCCGCAAGCCGGACCAGCTCTCAGGCGGCCAGCAGCAGCGCGTAGCGCTCGCCAGGGCTCTGGCGCGCAAGCCGAGGCTGATGCTGCTCGACGAGCCCTTCTCGGCGCTGGATACCGGCCTCAGGGCCGCCACCCGCAAGGCGGTGACCGATGTGCTGACCGCCGCCGGCATCACCACGCTTTTGGTCACCCACGACCAGGGCGAGGCGCTTGCCTTCGCCGACCAACTGGCGGTGATGCGGGCGGGAAAATTCGCGCAGGTGGGTTCTCCGCGCGAGGTCTATTCCAGACCGGTCGATGCTGCGACGGCAGCCTTTCTCGGCGAGGCGATCGTGCTGCCCGCCGATGTCGCGGACGGGAGGGCGCAAAGCCCGCTCGGGGTCCTGCCGGTCGATGACACCGCCTATCGCGGCAAGGCGCAGATCATGCTGCGGCCGGAACAGATCACCGTTACGCGGGCCAGGGCTCAGAATGGCGGCGAGGGGGCTTCCGGGACGATCGCCGAAATCAATTTCTGCGGCCCGACCTCGGATGTCCGGATCACGCTCGGCGGCGATCCGAACGGCTTCTCCTTCCGGCTCGACATCCCGAGCCGCGAGACGCTGGTCCCCGGCGATCGGGTGACGATCGGCGTGGCGGGAACGGCGCACCTCTTCCGGTAGCCCGGCCGTCTGACCGCAAGGTCTTGGGGTCGTCGGGAACCCTGGAACATTTCTTCGCGTTATCGGACCATCAACGTGAAGGAAAAAATTCCATGCTGAAATGGGCTCTCATCTTCCTGGTCATCTCGCTGATTTCCGGTTTCCTTGGCTTTTCCGGCGTTTCCGCCGCGACGGCTTCGATCGCGAAAATCCTCTTCTTCATCTTCCTCGTCATCTTCCTGATTTTCGTCGTGCTCGCGTTTGTGGCCGGCAACGCGATTCTCTGATCACCGGGCGTGAAACGCGAGAAAACCGGGCGAATCAGTCCCCCGAAACAAAAAAGCCCCGCCGAAGGTCGGGCGGGGCAAATTGGGGAAAATCCGCATCAATGACGCGGTGGGTCGCATTTGGCACATTCCATGTCGTGATGCGAGGCGGGTTCCGGCCGATTCGGTACTCTCCGCGAAAAAAGATGACAGCAGAACTGCGCGGAAACGCGGATAATCAGGGGCGCGACGGATGTTTCTGGGCGAAGACCAGCAATTTCCAGGTCACGGGGCCGAGGACCGTATGCTCGTGATGGATCTGCGGGATGGCCGCGTCCTTGTGAACGACGATCTCGTCGCCGCAGGTCTTGCACCGATAGATGCCGGCATTGGGCACCTTCTGCCCCGGCATCCACTCCTTGTCGAAAGCCGGTACGCCAGCCTTTACGAGATGCTCCGAATTCTTGAACTGCGCCACGCTCCGCCTCCCTGATGCCGTAACACCATAACAGGCGCAGATGACCAAATTGCCAGCGAGGCTGGTGAAGAATTCTGGACGCTTGTGTGCCGTTTCGGAACGGGCAGACCAATGGGAGGGTCAGAAACGAAGAAATCCGCCGAAGCGGATTTCTTAACGTTTTGAACTGGATGGTGGGCGTGACAGGGATTGAACCTGTGACCCCTACGATGTCAACGTAGTGCTCTCCCGCTGAGCTACACGCCCATCCGTGGCGGCGCATAGACCATAGACTGGTCGGGCCGTCAACAGGTTTTTGCCATGAAATGCGAAGGTTTTTTGAAGGCCTTGCAGATCAGGGCTTTGCGGGCTTCAGGCCGCCAGAAGCTTGTTCACTTCGTCCACCAGATCGCGCAGGTGGAAGGGCTTCGACAGGACCTTGGCGTCCTTTGGGGCCTTGGAATCGGAGTTCAGCGCGACGGCCGCAAAGCCGGTGATGAACATCACCTTCAGATCCGGGTCGAGTTCGGTTGCCCGGCGGGCAAGCTCGATCCCGTCCATTTCCGGCATGACGATGTCGGTCAGGAGCAGCGAGAAGGGCTCTTCGCGCAGGCGGTCATAGGCGCTCGCGCCGTTGTCGAAGGACGCGACCTTGTAACCCGCCTTTTCAAGCGCCTTCACCAGGAAACGACGCATGTCGTTATCGTCTTCGGCGAGAAGGATTTTCTGAATCATCTCCAGGACCGTTATCCAATGCAAATTTTTAGAGTTGTCGGTATCTCTTACACTGCCAACGCGCGGTAAACATCCGTTTAATGGGGGTGGAAGAGGATTTGATAGGGTATAGATAGTATGGACTTCGCGTCGGGCAACTGGCAACATGTGTTCCTGAACAAGTTCGTGACATGGTAAAGGCAGGATGGATTGCAACGCAGGTGATTTTGAACAGTTCGAAGTGAGGGAGCCCGCCACGCAGACTATCCCCTTCGTTTTCAATTCGCCTCACAGCGGCAGCTTCTATCCGCCTGAATTTCTCGCCGAGAGCGGGCTCGATTCGCTCGCCATCCGCCGTTCCGCAGACCACTATGTCGACGAGCTTTTTGCCGATGCGCCGGAACTCGGTGCGCCGCTGCTTCGAGCCCATTTCCCGCGCGCCTATCTCGACGTCAACCGCGAACCCTACGAGCTTGATCCGCGCATGTTCGACGGGCCCTTGCCGCCGTTCGTCAATATCGGCTCGATGCGGGTCGCGGGTGGACTCGGCACGATCCCGCGGATCGTGGCGGAAAACATGGAAATCTACCGCCGCAGGCTGCCGGTCAACGAGGCGATGTCGCGGATCGAGACGATCTACAAGCCCTACCATGCCTGCCTGCGCAAGCTGATCGCCCGCACCCATGCGCGCTTCGGGCTCGCCATCCTGATCGACTGCCATTCGATGCCGGGCAATATCCGGCTGTCCGGTTCGGACGTGCGGCCGGACTTCATCATCGGCGATCGCTACGGCACCAGCGCGTCTGCCGAGCTCTCCCGGGCGGCGATGCAGTTCCTCGACGGCATGGGTTTTTCGGCGGTGCGCAACAAGCCTTATGCCGGTGGCTTCATCACCGAACATTACGGACGGCCGGTACGCGGCCTGCACGCGCTGCAGATCGAGATCAACCGGGCGCTCTACGTGGATGAAGTGACGCTCGACAAGCGGCCGGAATTTCCGGTGATCGCGGCCGCGCTTTCCACTTTCATGCGGCAGATGGCGGACTTCGTCATCGACTTTGCCGGCGGCGACAGCGCGCTCGCGGCCGAATAACCTCCCCAAGTTTTCCACAGGTTTGGTCAGTCGCCGGCGGGATGGCCGGCTTGCGGGCTCGTTCGAGAGCAAAAAAAACCGCGCTTGAGAGCGCGGCTAAGTCTAGGGAGGAAACACCCAAGGAGGGTATTTACAGTCAAAGACTGTGCATTGAACCTACGAGTGCACTGCACAAATGTCAAGCAGCTTTTTTGAGTGCTTAAATATGCGCCATTTTTAGGCGAGTTGCCGAGATTTGAAGCAGTGAAAGATCATTTTTTGATTTTCTGCGTATTCGGCTCGAAACCGGTTCCAAGGTCGAAGCGGGTGTTTTAAAAGAGATCTTCCTTCCAACAGCGGATTCCCCCATGCTTCCCGATCGCGACTTCTTCCATGCGCTTGCCGATGCTGCCAAGGCCGAGACCCTGCCGCGCTTCCGGACCGGACTTTCCGTCGTCAACAAGGAGCAGGGCGGGTTCGACCCGGTGACCGAGGGCGACCGCGCCGCCGAGACGGCGATCCGGGCGCTGATCACCGCATGCTTTCCCCAACACGGCATTCTCGGCGAGGAGCATGGGAATGTCGGCCTCGACCGTGAGCATGTCTGGGTGATCGATCCGATCGACGGCACGCGCGCCTTCATTTCCGGCCTGCCGGTCTGGGGGACGCTGATCGGCTTCCAGTCGAACGGCCGCGCCGCCATGGGCCTGATGGACCAGCCGTTCATCGGCGAGCGTTATTTTGCCGACGGCACGAACGCCTGGTATTGCGGCCCGGACGGCGAGCGGCAGATTTCGGTGCGCGATTGCGGCAGCCTTGCCGACGCCACCCTCTTCACCACCTCGCCGCATATCTTCGGCGGCGACGATCTGGCGAAATACCGTTCGGTCGAGGAGAAGGTGCGGCTGTTCCGCTATGGCTGCGATTGCTACGCCTATGTGCTGCTGGCTTCCGGCCATGTCGATCTGGTCGTCGAGAACAACCTGAAGCCCTATGACGTGGGGGCGCTGATCCCGATCATCGAGCAGGCAGGCGGCATCATCACCACCTGGGACGGCGGGCGGCCGGAGAACGGCGGCAATATTCTTGCGGCTGGCAGCAAGGCCGTGCATGCGGAAGCGATGAAGCTGCTTTCCGGCAAATAGGCAACAAGAGCAGCCGCGATCAGGCTGCGGTTTCGGAAAGTCCGAAGCCGCCATCCTGGCCGGGCATGAAGGCCTCGATCGCCGCAAGTCCCTGGGCGCGGTAGATATCCCTGTCGTGAAACAGTTCATGGCGCGCGCCGTTGATGGTGATGAGCTGGCCGGCGCGGAAATTGCGCGACAGTTCCTCCTGCGCCGCATAGGGGACGATCGCGTCGAGGACGGGAGCAAGGATCAGGGTCGGGATGGTGATTTTTGTCAGATGCGACTGGGAGGATACCCGGCGCGCGGCCTTGAACGTCTCGTGCAGCCAGCGGGCCGTCGGCGGACCGATCGTCAGATCCGGATGGGCGGCACCGATCTCCATGTTGCGGGCGAAACGCTTCGGATCCGATGTCAGCGGATTGCCTTCGAAGGCGCGATTGCTGCGGTCGGTACCCATCGAGAGGCGGCCGAAGCCGGTCCAGCTTGCCAATCCCGCGAGCGAGCGGATCAGTCCTTCCGGTACGCCCTGGCCGGACAGCGCGATATAGGGCGCTGCGAGCGCCATGCGGTTGATGCGGTTCGAAAGCCGCGGGGCGACCGACAGGGCGATCAGCGCCCCGGTCGAGTGTGCAATCAGGAAGAAGGGCAGGCGGGCATCCGGCAGGACGATATGCTCGAGGAAGATCTCGAGATCCCGCTCGTAGTCGGAAAAGCGTCGGACATGGCCCTTGCGCGTGTTTTTCGTCAGCCGCTGCGATCCGCCCTGGCCGCGCAGGTCGAAGGTCGCGACCCACAGGCCCATGGCGTTCAGGTCTCGGATCGTCTCGAAATATTTTTCGATGGACTCGTTGCGGCCCTGCATGAGCACGACGGTGCCGATCGCAGGCGACATCTCGGAGCGGAACAGGCCGTAGCGCAGCCTGGTGCCGCGATGGCCGGTGAAATAGCCGGCCGTGTAATTGGCCGGGGCCTGATTGCCCGGCGTCGGGTAGAGAATGTCGTCGATGGTACCTGGCGCTTCGCTCATGGCGGTCAGGGTCAGGCAGTGGCGGCGGGACGTCAAGGGAAAAGCGCAGTTAGCGGCATTCAATGGCACGCCGGGGCGATTTCGGAGACATCGGAGACTTGCACCCCGCCGGTCAAACATGTGTATTCAACGGCGTTTACAAGTTTCGATGTTTGTCGGTCCGCCTGGTATGGGAGTGTGCGTGAGGAGGCGGGATCGGTGTCAGTCGACGGATGATGAGGAGACAAGCCATGTATTACGCAATCCTTGCCTATCACCAGGAGGGAGTGGTCGAATCCTGGTCCCAGGAGGAGGACGAGGCCCTGATGGTCGATCTGCTCCAGGTCAACGACCGCCTGGTTGCGCAAAAATCCTTGGGGCCGGCCGCACGGCTCGGCCCGACCGAACGGGCCGTGACCCTGCGGGGCAAGGGTGAGGGCATGGTCATCGACGGCCCGTTTGCCGAAACCAAGGAGCAGCTGCTCGGATTCTACGTGGTGGATTTTCCGACCATCGAGGGTGCCATAGCGGCGGCGCGGGAGCTTCGCCGCGCCAATCCGACGGCGGTCTACGAGATCAGGCCGATCTTGCTCTACGTGCCGGGTGCTTCGCTGGAGACGCGCGACGAGGGCTGAAAGGTCTTTTTCGGCAGAGCATGAAAAAAAGAAGCCGGAATCGCGGGTCTAGGGATACCCGATCGATTCCGGCAATTGATGACCGAAGCGAAGGGACGAATGGAGCTTCGGTCGAGAGAGACAGTCTGCCTTCCACTGTCCGTTCTATCAAAATGATCCTGAACGGGTTCGAAACGGGCTGTTCATGTCAGGTTCACGCGTAAAACGCGCCGCGAACCGGGGCCTTGAAGCCGCGAAAACCAATCCCCATCTGAACTCTGCGGGCGCCACAAAGGGTCCGCTGAACGCGACCGACATCGCCATTACGGGATGCGGAAGCTTAACTTAACCGCAACGTCGCTTCCCAAGGAGGACTCCATGCGTCACGTCGATTTTACCCCCCTTTATCGTTCCACGGTCGGTTTCGACCGCCTTTTCAACCTGCTCGACAATCGCGGCCCGGCCGACCAGACCCCGAGCTATCCGCCCTACAATATCGAGCGGACCGGTGAAAACACCTATCGCATCACCATGGCCGTTGCCGGTTTCGACGAAAAGGAACTGAGCCTCGAAGCCCATGCGAACGTGCTGACCGTGAAGGGTGAAAAGAGCGAGGACGAAACCGCTGCCGACCAGAGCGAATATCTCTATCGCGGCATCGCCAAGCGCGCTTTCGAGCGCCGCTTCCAGCTCGCCGATCATGTCGAAGTGCAGTCCGCTTCGCTCAAGAACGGCCTGCTCCATATCGACCTCCTCCGGAACATTCCGGAAGCCATGAAGCCTCGTCGCATCGCGATTGCCGCAGACGCAGTCGCTCCGAAGACGATCGAGGCCCAGGTTACCCCGCAGCAGGTCAACTAACCCGCTGCCGGGTTACCGGCCGATATATTCGAGCAAGCCCAATGCGGCCCTTCCTCTTGGGGGAAGGGCCGTTTTTCGTTTTTGTGGGGATTAATTGACCGGCGCGGCATACGTCTCTATTGTATCGACAATGTTTCTACATGGAGCGACCCATGCGCGTCACCGTCAAAAAATGGGGCAACAGCGCCTCCGTGCGCATTCCCGCTGCCGTCATGGAGGCGGCGCAGCTGCAGATCGATACGGTCGTGGATGTTTCGGAGGAAAACGGGCGGATCATTATCGAGGTGGTGCGGGACGCAGAGTTAGATCTCGACCAGCTCATCGCCGGGATAACGCCCGACAATCTGCATGAGGAAATTGATTTTGGAGCGCCTGTCGGCAAGGAAGCACTATGACGCCTGGTCCCTACGTTCCGGATGCAGGCGATATCGTCTGGCTGGAGTTTTCTCCGCAGGCGGGACATGAGCAGGCCGGGCGCCGGCCTGCGGTCGTATTGAGTCCTCAAAGCTACAATCGCTTCGGCTTGATGCTGTGCTGCCCGATGACAACCAAGCGGAAGGGATATCCTTTCGAAGTGGCGGTCGGTGACGACGGAGACAGCACGGTCCTTGCCGACCAGGTGAAGAGCCTCGACTGGAAGGCGCGCAATGCGCAGCGCAAGGGCCGGGTTTCCCCCCGGGAGCTTTCCCAGATCAGGGCCAGAGCGGGTGCGCTGATCGGCAAGCCCTGATCAACGCCGCCGGCTCTCAAGCCGCAGCCGGGGCCGCGACGGCATCCTTCGTCGCCTTCAGGCGGTTCGCATATTTCTGGGCGATGACGGCGCAGGCCATGAGCTGGATCTGGTGGAAGAGCATCAAGGGCAGGACGATGGCGCCGATCGAGGAGGACTGGCCGGCGAAAATGGCGTTGGCCATCGGCACGCCGCTTGCCAGCGACTTCTTCGAGCCGGCGAAGGCAATGGTGATCTCGTCTTCCTTGTTGAAGCCGAGTGCGCGGCTGCCGAACATGGTGATGCAGAGCACGACCGCCAGCAGCGCCATATCGACCAGGATGACGACGGCGATATCGGTTGCCGAAAAGGTGTGCCACAGGCCTTCCATCACCGCTTCCGAGAAGGCGAGATAGACGACCATGAGGATCGAGCCGCGATCGACGGGAGCGAGGATTTTCTTCTTCGAGCGGATCCAGTTGCCGATCCAGGGCTGCAGGATCTGGCCGACGACGAAGGGGGCGAGAAGCTGCAGCAGGATGCTTTCCAGCGCATCCCAGGAAAAGCCGGCGTCGCCGGTGGTCGACAGCAGGAGGCCGGCGAGAAGCGGCGTCAGGAACATGCCGAAGATGTTGGAACCGGACGCTGCGCAGATCGCCGCCGGCACGTTGCCGCCGGCGATCGAGGTGAAGGCGATCGAGGACTGCACGGTCGAGGGCAGCACGCAGAGGAAGAGGATGCCGGCATAGAGCGGCGGCGCCAGGATATCGTCCGGAATGAAGCCGATCATCAGCCCGAGGATCGGGAAGATCGCAAACGTCGTCAGCAGGATCGTCAGGTGCAGGCGCCAGTGCAGGATGCCCGCCACCACGACATCGCGCGACAGGCGCGCACCATGCAGGAAGAAGAGCAGGCCGATGGCGATATCGGTCGCGACGTTGAACCAGTCGGCATAGACGCCGTGGATCGGCAGGACGGAGGCGAGAATGACGGTGCAGACGAGAAGGACCGTGAAGCGGTCCGGCAGAAAACGGCTCATGGGCGGATTCCTCGGATTTGAGGATTTACCCTTCACTTATCATGAAGCAGAATGCAAACACTAACAGTTATCACGGTAACGGATAGCCATGCTGAACCTTCACCACCTGAACAGTTTCGTCATGCTGCAGCAGACCGGCAGTTTTACCGAAGCCGCGGCGCGCCTGCGCATCGGCCAGTCCACCGTGACGCAGCATATCCAGCGGCTGGAAAAATCGCTCGGACGGCAGCTGGTGTTTCGCGATACGCATCAGGTGAAGCTGACGGCGGAGGGCGAGGCATTGCTCGGTTATGCGCGGGGCATGCTGGACATGAACGGCAAGGTGGCCTCGCTGTTCGGCGAAAGCCGGTTGCGCGGACGGCTGCGGCTCGGGGTTTCGGAAGACGTGGTGGCGAGCCGGCTGACCTCTATCCTCGAAGATTTCATCCGGCTTTATCCGCTGGTCGATCTGGAGCTGACGGTGGCGCTCTCCGCGGTGCTTTATCAGATGCAGGATATCGGCGCTCTCGACCTGGTGCTCGCCAAGCGGCATATCGGCGAGACGCACGGCCGGCTGCTTTATCGCGAACCGCTGGTCTGGCTGGCGCGCGACCCGGATCTGGCGCTGCGCGGCGATGTGCTGCCGCTGATCGCCTTTCCGCCGCCGAGCATTACCAGGCGGGTGGCGCAGGAGGCGCTCGACCGGGAAAAGATGGCGTGGCGGATCGTCTGCACCTGCGGCAGCTTGAGTGGGCTCACCGCTGCGGCGCGGGCTGGCATGGGCGTGCTCGTGCAGCCGCGCAGCATGGCGCCGGCGGGGCTGAAGGAGATCCCGGCAGACCGGCTGCCGGTGCTGGAAGACGTGGAATTCGTGCTGGTTCCGCGGCGCGGCGCCGATGCCGCGCTCACGGAGGCACTGTCGAGCCTGATCGTGGCGCAGATCGCGCCACAGAATTTGGGGTGACGGTCGCGAGAGAGGTGCCTGGCTCGCTGGGCAGGGGTGCAAATGGGACGGGCGGTGCGGCAGTCTTAACCCTCCCCCTTGTGGGGAGGGTGGCCGGCAGGCGGGAGGGGGGTTATTTGGAGCGAAGACCCCTCCCCAACCCCTCCCCACAAGGGGGAGGGGCTCCACGCCGCCTTGCGTCTTGTGGGATAGATTTACCCCGCTTTGCAGATCGACAGGAACTGGTCGATATCCTCTTCGGTGGTGGCAAACGAGGTGACGAGGCGGATCAGAGTTTCGTCGTCCCGGACCGGCTCCGGCATGTTGGTGGGCACCGGCCAGCCATAGAATTTGGCGCCCTTGGCTTCTGCGGCCTCTGCCGATGCCTTGTTCAACACGGCGAAAACCTCGTTGGAGGTCGTGTTCCAGGCAAGCCGCGTGCTGTTCAGCGAGCCGATGCCGGCGCGCAGGCGGTCGGCCATGCTGTTGGCGTGGTTTGCCATGTTGAGCCAGAGGCCGTCCTGCAGATAGGCATCGAACTGGGCCGAGATGAAGCGGGTCTTCGAGAACAGCTGGGCGGCGCGCTTGCGGATGAAGGCGAAGTCCCTGGCGAGCTCCGGATTGAAGAAGACAATCGCTTCCGCACACCAGCAGCCGTTCTTGGTGCCGCCGAAGGAGAGGATGTCGATGCCGCGCTTCCAGGTCATTTCGGCGGGTGAGACGTCGAGAGAGACCAGCGCGTTGGCGAAACGGGCGCCATCCATATGCACCGGCAGGCCGTTCGCCTTGGCGATGCTGGTAATCGCGTCGATCTCGTCGAGCGTGTAGATGGTACCGGTTTCGGTCGCCTGGGTGAGGGTGACGGCAGCAGCGCGGCCGTGATGCAGCGAGTCCTGCGGGAAGCCGGCGATGCGGGCCGCCAGTTTGGCCGGGTCCATCTTGCCGTCTTCGCCTTCGACCGGAACCATGCGCATGCCGGAAAAGAAGTCCGGCGCGCCGCATTCGTCCTCGATCACATGCGCTTCCGAATGCGAGAAGGCGACGCCGCCGACCCGCGCGATGCTGGCAAGCGACAGCGAATTGGCCGCCGTGCCGGTGGAAACGAAATAGACGGAGACATCTCGCTCGAAGATCTCGTTGAACCGGGCTTCGACTGCCTTGTCGAGATCGCTGTTGCCGTAGGCGGCGGCAAACCGGGTCGACTCCTTGGAGAGGCGTTCATTGATGGAGGGATGGGCGCCGGCCCAATTGTCGGAAGCGAAAAACATTTTGAAAAATCACCCTGGAAGCTTTGTCTTGGAAGGCGTGCGGAGATTAATCTTTTTGAACCGGTAATCAATCGGCGAGAGCGCTCAAGGGCCCAAAACGGTTAGGTCAGCAAGTAGCACGCTTTAAAACCCCCTCGATTGTAATTAAATTTCGACATCTACGGCATTCGGCGTAATCTTCTGTCGTCAAATGCGGCAGATTTTTATCCACCGCTCTTGTCGCCGGTTAACTTCTATGGCATAGATTTTGGAAATTAGGACAGAAGTGCTGTCCTAATTCGGGGAAACGAAACGTTAATTTCGCGCGTCTTCCCCGCTGACGTTCACGCCGATCCGGGTTATGTTGCGCTGCAAAGCCGCACCTGACGCTGGAGCGGCGCCATCGCATGAAGCACGGGATGGAGCTTGTGTCTGTCATCCCCAAGAGACAATTGAGAGCCACTTTGCCCGCTGCCGAAGGCGGCCAACAGGAGGAATGACGATGACGAAGACCATCTCCGAGATGTCCGGCGCTGAAGCCCCGATGTCCGCCGAGACGAAAACTCGCATTCCGTTTGTCGCGAACGGCATTCCGGCCGCGCAGGGTCTCTATAACCCGCGCAACGAACACGATGCCTGCGGCGTCGGCTTCATCGCCCATATGAAGGGCAAGAAGTCGCACCAGATCGTCAAGGACGGCCTGTTCATCCTCGAAAACCTGACGCATCGCGGTGCCGTCGGCGCCGACCCGCTGATGGGCGATGGCGCCGGCATCCTGGTGCAGATCCCCGACCGTTTTTTCCGCGAGGAGATGGCGGCGCAGGGTGTCACCCTGCCGAAGGCCGGCGAATATGCGGTCGGTCACATCTTCATGCCGCGCAAGGCAGACGAGATCGAGCACTACAAGAAGGTGATCGAGGACGTCATCGCGGAGGAGGGGCAGCAGTTCCTCGGCTTCCGTGACGTGCCGGTCGACAACTCGTCGCTCTCCAAGGCGCCGGATATTGCCGCCACCGAACCGCATCACGTCCAGGTCTTCATCGGCGCCGGCAAGGACGCCGCGACCAACCACGATTTCGAGCGCAAGCTGTTCCTGATCCGCAAGGTGATCTCCAACCGCATCTATGACGCGTTCGGTGGCGTCGACATGGGCTTCTATCCGGTGTCGCTGTCGTCCTCGACAATCGTCTACAAGGGCATGTTCCTCGCCTATCAGGTCGGCGCCTATTACAAGGACCTGGCCGACCCGCGGTTCGAGACGGCGGTGGCGCTGGTGCACCAGCGGTTTTCGACCAACACCTTCCCGTCCTGGAAGCTCGCGCATCCCTACCGCATGGTCGCCCATAACGGCGAAATCAACACCCTGCGCGGCAACGTCAACTGGATGGCCGCGCGCCAGGCGTCGGTTTCTTCGCCGCTGTTCGGCGAGGACATTTCCAAGCTCTGGCCGATTTCCTACGAAGGCCAGTCGGACACGGCCTGTTTCGACAACGCGCTCGAGTTCCTCGTGCGCGGCGGGTATTCGCTTGCCCATGCGGTGATGATGCTGATCCCGGAAGCCTGGGCCGGCAACCAGTCGATGTCGCCGGAACGCAAGGCCTTCTACGAATACCATGCAGCGCTGATGGAGCCGTGGGACGGCCCGGCCGCGGTTGCCTTTACCGATGGTCGCCAGATCGGCGCGACGCTCGACCGCAACGGCCTGCGTCCGGCCCGCTATATGGTCACCGACGACGACCGCATCATCATGGCGTCGGAATCCGGCGTTCTACCGGTGCCGGAAGAGAGTATCATCAAGAAGTGGCGCCTGCAGCCCGGCAAGATGCTGCTGATCGACATGGAAAAGGGCCAGATCGTCTCCGACGAGGAGTTGAAGTCCGAGCTCGCGACCAAGCATCCCTACGGCAAGTGGCTGGACAAGACCCAACTCATCCTCGAAGACCTGAAGCCGGTGGAGCCGCGGGCGCTGCGCCGCGACGTGTCGCTGCTCGATCGCCAGCAGGCCTTCGGCTACACCTCCGAAGACACCAAGATCCTGATGTCGCCGATGGCGACGACGGGCCAGGAAGCCGTGGGCTCGATGGGCACCGACACGCCGATCTCGGCCATGTCGGAAAAGTCGAAGCTGCTCTACACCTATTTCAAGCAGAACTTTGCGCAGGTCACCAACCCGCCGATCGACCCGATCCGCGAGGAACTCGTCATGAGCCTCGTGTCGTTCATCGGCCCGCGCCCGAACATTCTCGACCACGAGGGTGCGGCGAACGCCAAGCGTCTGGAAGTACGCCAGCCGATCCTGACCAATGGCGACCTCGAAAAGATCCGCTCGATCGGCCACACCGAAGACCGGTTCGACACCAAGACGCTCGATTTCACCTATGACATCGAGCGCGGCGCCGAAGGCATGCCGGAAATGCTCGACCGTCTCTGCGAGCGCGCGGAAGCGGCGGTCAAGGGCGGCTACAACATCATCGTGCTGTCCGACCGCCAGATCGGTCCGGACCGCATCGCCATCCCGGCGCTGCTGGCGACCGCTGCCGTGCATCATCACCTGATCCGCAAGGGGCTGCGCACCTCGGTCGGCCTCGTCGTCGAAAGCGGCGAGCCCCGCGAAATCCATCACTTCTGCTGTCTGGCCGGTTACGGCGCCGAGGCGATCAACCCCTATCTCGCTTTCGACACGCTGACCGACATGCATGCGCGCGGCGAATTCCCGAAGGAAGTGGATTCCTCGGAAATCGTCTACCGCTACATCAAGGCGGTCGGTAAGGGCATCCTCAAGGTCATGTCCAAGATGGGCATCTCGACCTACCAGTCCTATTGCGGCGCGCAGATCTTCGATGCGATCGGCCTGTCGTCGGGTCTGGTCGAGAAGTATTTCTTCGGCACGGCGTCGAACATCGAAGGCGTCGGCCTCGAAGAGATCGCAGAGGAGACCGTCACCCGTCACCATGCGGCCTTCGGCAAGGACCCGGTTCTGGCGACGACCCTCGATATCGGCGGCGAATATGCCTACCGCATGCGCGGCGAAAGCCACGCCTGGACGCCGGACGTGGTCGCGACGTTGCAGCATGCGGTGCGCGGCAACAGCCAGGAACGCTACCGCGAATTCGCCGAGATGGTGAACGAGACGGCGGTCCGCATGAACACTATTCGCGGCTTGTTCAAGATCAAGTCGGCAGGTGAGATCGGCCGCGCTCCGGTCTCCATCGACGACGTCGAGCCCGCCGTCGACATCGTCAAGCGGTTCTCGACCGGCGCCATGTCGTTCGGCTCGATTTCCCGCGAGGCGCATACGACGCTTGCCATCGCCATGAACCGGATCGGCGGCAAGTCGAACACCGGCGAGGGCGGTGAGGAAAGCGATCGCTACATGCCGCTACCGGACGGCAGCCAGAACCCGGAACGTTCGGCGATCAAGCAGGTCGCGTCCGGCCGGTTCGGCGTCACGACCGAATACCTGGTCAATGCCGACATGCTGCAGATCAAGGTGGCGCAGGGTGCAAAGCCCGGCGAAGGCGGCCAGCTGCCCGGCCACAAGGTGGATGCGACGGTCGCCAAGACCCGTCACTCGACCCCGGGCGTCGGCCTCATCTCGCCGCCGCCGCACCATGACATCTATTCGATCGAAGACCTGGCGCAGCTGATATACGACCTGAAGAACGTCAACCCGACTTCGGACATTTCCGTCAAGCTCGTCTCGGAAGTGGGCGTCGGTACGGTTGCCGCAGGTGTCGCCAAGGCACGCGCCGACCATATCACGGTCGCCGGCTTCGACGGCGGCACCGGCGCTTCGCCGCTGACCTCGCTGAAGCATGCGGGTTCGCCTTGGGAAATCGGCCTTGCCGAAACCCAGCAGACGCTGGTGCTGAACGGGCTCCGCTCGCGCATCGCGCTGCAGGTCGACGGTGGCCTGAAGACCGGCCGTGACGTCATTATCGGCGCGCTGCTCGGTGCGGACGAATTCGGCTTCGCGACGGCTCCGGTCATCGCCGCCGGCTGCATCATGATGCGCAAGTGCCATCTCAACACCTGTCCGGTGGGTGTGGCGACGCAAGACCCTGTCCTGCGCAAGCGTTTCAAGGGTACGCCGGAGCATGTGATCAACTACTTCTTCTTCGTCGCCGAAGAAGTGCGTGAAATCCTGGCTTCGCTCGGCTTCACCCGCTTCGACGAGATCATCGGCATGGTCGAGCTTCTGGAAAAGGACGAGATGATCGCCCACTGGAAGTCCAAGGGTCTCGATTTCTCGAAGATCTTCCACAAGGTCGAGGCTCCGAAAAACGCCACATACTGGACCGAACGCCAGAAGCATCCGATCGACGACATTCTCGACCGCAAGCTGATTGAGAAGTCGCAGCCTGCGCTCGAAAACAAGGAACCGGTCGTCTTCGAAGTGCCGATCAAGAACGTCGACCGGTCCGCCGGCGCGATGCTCTCGGGTGCGCTTGCCAAGCGCTGGCGGCACAAGGGCCTCAAGGACGACACGATCCATGTGACGCTTCGCGGCACGGCCGGCCAGTCGTTCGGTGCGTTCCTGGCGCATGGCATCACCTTCGATCTGGTCGGCGACGGCAACGACTATGTCGGCAAGGGACTTTCGGGTGGCCGCATCATCGTGCGCCCGCCGGAAAATTCGAAGATCGTTGCCGAAAACTCGATCATCGTCGGCAACACGGTTCTCTACGGCGCGATCACCGGCGAGTGCTATTTCCGCGGCGTTGCCGGCGAGCGTTTTGCCGTTCGCAACTCCGGTGCGATCGCGGTCGTCGAGGGCGTTGGCGATCACGGCTGCGAATACATGACCGGCGGCATCGTCGTCGTGCTCGGCGAGACGGGACGCAACTTCGCGGCCGGCATGTCCGGCGGCGTCGCCTACGTGCTCGACGAAAGCGGCGATTTCGCCAAGCGCTGCAACATGGCGATGGTCGAACTCGAGCCGGTTCCGGAAGAGGACGACATGCTGGAGAAGCTGCACCATCACGGCGGCGACCTCATGCACAAGGGACGCGTCGACGTTTCCGAGGACATGACGCGCCACGACGAGGAGCGCCTCTACCAGCTGATCTCAAACCACCTGCATTACACGGGCTCCAACCGCGCCAAGGAAATCCTCGACCGCTGGAGCGAATACCGGCCGAAATTCCGCAAGGTCATGCCGGTCGAATACCGCCGTGCGCTGGTGGAGATGGAGCGGATGCGGATGGGTGTCGCTGCGGAATAAGTTTCGCGCGGGTTGTTAGGTTTTAACCGGCTGCGAGAGCGGCAGGACGGATTGAGGGTTTAAACATGGGCAAGGTAACGGGTTTCCTGGAGATTGACCGGCAGGTGGGCAAGTATCAGCCGGCCTCCGACCGCATCCGCCATTTCCGCGAATTCACGATCCCGATGTCGGATGCGGAGATCACCAAGCAGGCAGCGCGCTGCATGGACTGTGGCATTCCCTATTGCCACGGCCCGACCGGCTGTCCGGTTCACAACCAGATCCCGGACTGGAACGACCTCGTCTACAACAACAAGTGGGAGGAGGCGATCCGCAACCTCCATTCCACCAACAACTTCCCGGAATTCACTGGCCGCGTCTGCCCCGCGCCTTGCGAGGAAGCCTGCACGCTGAACCTCGAGGATGCGCCGGTTGCGATCAAGACCGTCGAGCAGGCGATTGCCGACAAGGCCTATGAGCTCGGCTTCATCGCGCCGCAGCCGGCGACCATCCATACCGGCAAGAAGGTTGCGATCATCGGTTCCGGCCCCGCCGGCATGGCTGCCGCCCAGCAGCTCGGCCGCGCCGGCCACGAAGTGCATGTCTATGAACGCGAATCCAAGGCTGGCGGCCTGCTGCGCTATGGCATCCCGGACTTCAAGATGGAGAAGAACTTCATCGATCGCCGCGTCGAGCAGATCACCGGCGAGGGCGTCACCTTCCATTACGGCGCCAATATCGGCGTCGACATTCCGGTCGAGAAGCTTCTCGCCGAGCATGATGCGGTGCTCTATTGCGGCGGTTCGGAAACCCCGCGTCCGGCCGGCATTCCGGGCGTCGAGCTGCATGGCGTCTATGACGCCATGCCTTACCTCGTGCAGCAGAACCGCCGCCTCGGCCGCGAGAACATCGAAAGCGTCGCCTGGGCGGCCGACCCGATCCTGGCCGGCGCCAAGCATGTCGTCGTTGTCGGCGGTGGTGACACGGCGTCGGACTGCGTCGGTACGGCCTTCCGCCAGGGCGCCGTCAAGGTGACCCAGCTCGACATCCGCCCGCAGCCGCCCGAGAAGGAAGACAAGCTCGCCGTCTGGCCGTTCTGGGCCACCAAGATGCGGACCTCGTCCAGCCAGGCCGAAGGTGCGGTGCGTGAATTCCAGGTGGCGACGCTCGAATTTGTCGGCGAAGACGGCCAGCTCATCGGCGTGCGCTGCTGCGAAGTCGACGAGCGGCGCAAGCCGATCGCCGGCACGGATTTCATCATCAAGGCTGACCTCGCCTTCATCGCCATCGGTTTCTCCGGCCCGCTGACCGATGGCGTGCTGAACGAACTCGAAGGCAAGCTGACGCTGAATGTTGACCGCCGCGGCTCGACCAACGTGGTTGCCAATGAAAAGGACTACAAGACCTCGGTCGACAAGTTCTGGACCGCCGGCGACGTGCGCCGCGGCCAGTCGCTGGTCGTCTGGGCGATCCGCGAAGGCCGCCAGGCGGCCCGGGCGATCGACGAGGCCCTGATGGGAAGCTCGGTTCTGCCGCGGTAAGTGGCGACAAGCTCCCTTCCATCTCCCCCACAAGGGGGGAGATCGGATGTGGCGCGGTTTCGCTCCCTCTCCCCGTTTGTGGGAAAAGGGCGATCGCTAACGCGTCGCCGCGCTCACGGCCGGAACCCGATAATCGTCAATGCGCCCGGCCGGCGCCGGGGCGAGTTCGCCGCGCCTGACCAGTTTGTCGCGGGGCGTTTCGACGAGGACGGAGGGGAGTGGGCCTGCGCCGAGCAGGTCCTTGCCGCCGTCGAGCTCGGGATCGGAGAGGCTGATCGGATGGGTCGGCACGGACTGGCCGGGCGAGGCCGGAAGGGCCGATAGCGCCGGCAGGTTGGAGCCGTCGAGCTTGACGACGTCGGGGCTTGCCATTTCGCCGAGATGGCGGCGGACCAGTTTCTCCACGTAGAAGGCGAGCTTTTGCTTGCCGGCCTTGGTGAAGGTGATGCCGTCGGAGCCGCGCAGGCGCACCTGCTGGCCGTTGACGTCGGAACCGGTGACGACGAACTTGCCATCCTCGTCGACGAAACCTTCCCAGATATCAACGAATTCGCCGCCAGCCTTTTCCACCTGGTTGCGGTAGATGGCATTGAGCGTCACCGCATCGGCGGTCGCCACCGGCGACTGGAAGGAGGGCAGGCCGACCCAGAGGAGCGGCAGCTTGCGGGTGGTGACGATGCCGACCAGTTCGGTGACCCGCCGCTCGTATTCCTTGAACCAGGCGTCGCTGCGGAACTTTTCCTTGATGCTGCCGCCGATCGTCATCTGCTGGCGGTCGTTGGCGCCGAGCATCACGACGACGACGGCAGGTTTCACCTCGTCGAGCATGACCGGAAGCTCGGCCGGCCAATCGAAATGATCCTCGCGGACGAGACCGGAGGAACCGTCGCTGCGCTCGGTGATCACCACGCCGGGAGACGTGACGAAGGCGGTTTCGAGCTCGCTGCCGATGCCGCCGGCCATGAAATCGCCGACGACCAGGATCTGCTTGGCATTTCCGAGCTTGGCGACCGGTTCCGGGGCGGGTGGTGCGACCGGCTGCACCGGGCGGGGGGCGGCCGCTCGTCCCGGGCTGCGGTTGCGCGGCCGCGGTGACATCTCGATGATCGAGCCGTCGCGGTCATAACGGCGCCGGCTATAAGGAGGGGCGCGCTCGTAGCGGTCGTCGCGTTCATAACGCGGGCCGCCGAACAGGTAGTCGAAGAGATTGCGGCGCGGGAGAGGTTCCTGGGCGGCGGCGGGCGGTGCCGCCAACGGCATGGCAAGCACGACCGCGAGGATGAGAAGGGCCAGAGGAGCCCATCCACTGTTTCGCCCGGCCCTGTTTTGCCCGGATTTATGCAAAGCCTTCATGCCTCCGCCATCCCGCACGCCTTGCGGGATATACCTTTAAACGATGTGGCGCGAAGCACGGTCTTGTCAACGCAAAGCTTCGAGAAGTGTCTTCGACGGTTCGCCGTTCTGCTGCATGCCGAGCCGCTTCTGGATCGCGGAGATCGCCGCCTTCGAGCCGGAGCCGAAATTGCCGTCGACTTCGCCTTCGTAATAGCCAAGCTGCTTCATGCGGTTCTGCAGCTCGAACTTCTGCTTGATGTCGAGCGTGCCCTCGGGACGCGGCCAGCTCTGCTGGACGCCGCCGAAACCGGCGATCTCGTCGGCGAGCAGGCCGACCGCCAGGGCGTAGCTGTCGGCGGCGTTGTATTTCTTCACGGTGAAGAAATTGCCGAGCATCAGGAAGGCCGGGCCGCTCTCGCCGGCCATCAGCTTCAGCGTCGCCCGGTCGGTGCCGCGCGGGAAGCTCTTGCCGTTCGGGCGAGCGAAGCCGAGCTTTGCCCATTCGCCGAGCGTCTTGGTCTGGCCTTCGTGGCGGGCGCCATTGGCCGGGAGCGCTGTCTCGTAGCCCCAGGTCTTGCCGCTCTGCCAGCCGTTCTTGGCGAGCAGGTTGGCCGAGGTGGCGAGCGCATCCGGGACGGAATGCCAGATGTCCCGCTTGCCGTTGCCGTCCGCGTCGATCGCGTAGAGCAGGTAGCTGGTCGGGATGAACTGGGTATGGCCCATGGCGCCGGCCCAGGAGCCGGTAAGCTGCTTCGGGGTGATATCGCCCGACTGCAGGATCTTGAGTGCGGCGATGAGTTGGTTGCGGGCGAACTTGGCACGCTTGGGATCGCCCCAGGCAAGGGTCGCCAGCGCCTGCGGCACATGGTGCAGGCGGTCGGGGTTTTCGAGCGCCGCGCCATAATTGGATTCCATCGACCAGATGGCGAGCAGGATGTTCTTGTCGACGCCGAAATGGCGTTCCAGGGAGGTCAGCGTCGAGCCGTACTTGGCGGCCATCTCGCGGCCGATCTTGACCGTATAGGGGTTTACGCGGCTGTCGAGATAGTCCCAGATCCTGGACTTGAATTCCGGCTGAAAATTCGCCTTCTCAAGTACGTCCTGATCGGGTTCACTGACGCCGGCGAACGCTCGGTCATAGGTGGAGCGTGTGATACCGCTTTTGGCTGCGGTGTCATAGAATTTTGCGATCCACGTCTTGAAACCGGCGTCTGCCTGGGCATCTATCGGCATGGCCGCGGCGGCAAGCCCGGCGATCAGGGAGAAGGCAAATCCACGAAAGAGGTTGGTGCTAAGCGTCTTCATCGGCAGTCGGGTCCATTCTTCTTTTACCAAGCCTGACGGCAAGAGTGGCATGCGGCTTAACGATGTAATAACAGAATTGGGTCAACAAACTCTTTACCATAGAAACCCGACCCACGGCAGTCTTTGCGAAACAGTAGCAATTCGTCATTAGATGCCAAGAATCGAATATACGCACAACGATGTGCTTTCAGGAGGCATGAGTGGCACAACAACAAAAGATCCGTAAGGCAGTGTTTCCGGTAGCAGGTCTGGGCACGCGCTTCCTGCCCGCGACCAAGGCGGTGCCGAAGGAAATGCTGACCGTGGTCGACAAGCCGGTCATCCAGTATGTGGTGGATGAGGCTGCCGAAGCGGGGATCGAGCATTTCGTCTTCGTGACCGGTCGCGGCAAGGCGGTCATCGAGGACTATTTCGACATCCAGTACGAGCTGGAGCAGATGCTGCGCGAGCGCAACAAGAATGCCGAGCTGACGCTGCTCGCCGGCCTTCTGCCGGTTGCCGGCACCGCCAGCTTCACGCGCCAGCAGGTGCCGCTCGGGCTTGGCCACGCGGTCTGGTGCGCCCGCGACATCGTCGGCAACGAGCCTTTCGCGGTCCTGCTGCCCGACATGATCATGGCCGGCGGCAAGGGCTGCCTCAAGGGCATGGTCGATCTTTATGCCGAAAGCGGCGGTAACGTCATCGCGGTTCAGGAATGCGATCCGGAACAGGCTCATAAATACGGCATCGTCGGCATCGGCGCGCCGGTTGGCGAGGGTTTCAAGATCACCCAGATGGTCGAAAAGCCGGCCAAGGGCACCGCGCCGTCCAACCTCTACATCAACGGCCGCTACATCCTGCAGCCGGAGATCTTCAAGATCCTGGAAACCCAGGAGCGCGGCGCCGGCAACGAGATCCAGCTCACTGACGGCATGCTGGCGCTCCTGAAATCCCAGGAATTCGCTGCCTATCCCTTCAAGGGCGACACGTTCGACTGCGGCGCCAAGGACGGCTTCATCCTGGCCAACCTCGCCTTCGCCCTGCAGCGCGCCGACATCCGCCCGGCAATCGAAGGGCCGATGAAGGCACTGCTCGCCTCGCTGAAGTAAATCTTTCCGGCCGGCGATGTGTCGGTCCGGGCGTCACGCAAACCCCTCATGGTCCCGCTATGAGGGGTTTTCTTTTTCACGGTGTCGATTGCAATGGCTGTTTCCGCAGGTAGCGATTTTCTGGAATTCCACGATCTTTCGGCTAATGTCGTCACGGCGGTGCTCGAACGCGCCGGCGCGCTTGGCGAAGCGTGGCGGGAACGGCGAATGCCGAAAAGCCTCGAGGGCAGACGGATCGCCTTGATCGTCGACGATGGTGGCTGGCGCAATACGACGGCGTTCGATCTCGGCATCCAGGCGATGGGCGGCATCTGCGTGCACGCGCCGGTCAGCCTCGGCGGTCGGGAGGCGATCGCTGACCTGGCGGGGTTATCTCAACAACTGGTTCGACATGATCGTCATCCGCACGCCGGAACTCGCCTCGCTCCGGGAACTTGCGGCAATTGCCGAGGCGCCTGTCATCAATGCCCGGACGCGATCGAACCACCCTTGCGAGACGCTTGGCGATCTCGCCTATATCAGCAACAGGCGCGGCGGAATCGACGGGCTGAAGATCGCCGGTGTGGCGCCGGACGCCAATATTCTGCGGTCCTGGGTCGAGGCGTCGATCTCGCTGCCGATCGAGGTGGTGCAGGTCTATCCGGACGATTGGCATGTGAACGATCCGGCGCTTCTCAATCTGAATTTCCGGCTGAGTACGGATATGCGCGAGCTTGAGGATGCGGATGTCATCTTCACCGACAGCTGGCCGGGTGGCGTGCCGGAAGGCGAGGTCGCCGACTATCGCATATCGGCCGAGGTTCTCGATCGCTGCCGCCCGGATGCGGTCTTCATCCCCTGTCCGCCGGTGGCTCGCGGCCAGGAAGTGACCGCGGATGCAATGGCGCATCCTGCCTGCCAGAGCAGGGAGGCGAAGGCGTTTCTGCTGCATGCGCAGAACGCGTTGATGGAGTGGATTGTCGGCTGGCCGGGGGTCAGCGCTTCAAGGTGAGACCGACGCCGGCGCGGACGATCTTGTCGTTGGTGCCGCCGCCGCCCGCATGCTCGTATTCGACGTCGCCGGTCAGATCGAGATAGCGGTTGATCGCCCAGGTGAGGCCGGCGCCGCCGATCCACACCGTTTCGTCGCTCGGGCCGCCGCTCGGGAAATCGCGCAGCGTCGAACTGCCGGTCAACCGGGCGATGAGGTTGTCGCGCATCTCATGGGTCAGCGCTGCCGTCGCCTGGTACTCTACCCAGCCGCTCTGGCCGGGAGTGGTCGAATCCTGCACTGTCGTGCGCAGGCCGAGATCGACATTGGTGCCGCGCTGCGGCGACCAGGTGGCGGTGCCGTTGAAGGTGACCGCGCCGACCGATTTCAGGCGGTCGTCCTCGTAGTCGACGATTTCGTAACCGGTGCCGATTTCGCCGCGCAGTTTTTCGCCCAGATCGAATTCGACGCCGGTGCGCGCCGCATAGCTCTGGGATGAGCGGGCATAGCCGGAATTGTCGCGCCTGAGGTCGTAGAAGGTGTGGCCGGTCGCCACTTCCACATAGGGGACGAGCGCCGGCGACAGTTCGTAGCCAAGCCGCAGGCGGCCGTCGATGCCGGTGCGGTTGCGGTCCTTGCTGCTGACGATCGTGCCGTCGGAGAGTTTCGCATCCGTATAGGCCGCGCGGGACAGATCGAGTGCGGCGGTGCCACGGATCTTGCCGAAGTCGCGCTGGACGGAGGCGCCGCCGGTGAATTCATGGACGCCGGGTTGGGTCGATGCACCGCCGAGCGCATTCGGATCGTAGTCGTCCTCACGGGAGAACCGGTAGCCGCCGGTGATATGGGCGACCGTGTCGTTGGAGAGATCGAGCCGCAGGTCCGCATTGATATTCGCTTCGGGCTGCTCGCCCTGGCTGCTGCTGCCGAGGTTGCGCTCCAGCGTGCCTTCGCCCGTCACCGTCAGCGAATGGCGCGACCAGTCGGAGGTCAACGTTCCGCGGATCGTCGTCGACAGGTAATCGCGACGGATCTTGGTGCCGCTGGAGCGGCGGGTCTCGGTGTCGATGCTCTGGTTGATCGAGGGGCGGAGCAGGAAGCTGCCCATGCGGATGCCGGTCGGATCGCCCGGTTCGCGAGGCTGTTCCTGGGTCTCGACGGGTTCTGCGCCACGATCGAGCGGCTCTTCACGGGGCTGGTTCAGATCCTCCTCATAGGGAGGCTCCTGATTGGCGGTCTGGTTGCGGCCGGGCGTGGTGCCGGTCGCGACATTCGGATCGTCCTGATTCTGGTCTTCGGCGGTATTGGTCGTCGTTTGTGCCGAGGTGCTGCCTCGCAACGCTGTGTTGGAGGCTGTGTTCGAAGTCGGCGACGTGGCGTTCGCGACCGAGGGCAGAGAGCCGTTCTGCGGCGGAAACGGGCTGCGGGTCTGGGCCATTGCCGGGGAAACGGGCGATGAGACAAGCGCCGAACAGGCCAGCAGAAGGCCGAGTGCCGCCCGGCGCCTCTGACGCGTCCCGCCTGTCATTGTGGTGATCTTCATAGGCCTGCCTGGGCAATCGCAAATGCTTACCCAAACGTAAAGCCATGTGGTTAACGTTTGGTTGCGACGCCATAGAGGGTGGCCAACTTGTTTGCCCCGCGCCAAAGCGGATAGACTTGAAAGACGAAAAGAGCTAAGCCTTGCCCATGATCAAGAGAGCTTTGCAACTGGTCGAGAACGACGTAGTCGATTCCGCCTTGAGAACGATTTCCTTCGGGAAACAAGGGCTTAACGCGCTGGAGCTGGCGCTTCAGAATGGTCTCGGGGACGCCTTCCGCAAGGCTGCGGAACTGATTGGAAACATCGAGGGCCGGGTCGTCGTAACCGGGGTCGGCAAGAGCGGACATATCGGCCGCAAGATCGCGGCGAGCCTCGCCTCGACCGGCACGCCCGCCTTTTTCGTCCATTCAGGGGAAGCCAATCACGGCGATCTCGGCATGATCGCGTCGAGCGATGTGGTGCTGGCGCTCTCCTGGGGCGGCGAGACCGCTGAGCTGCAGGGCATCGTCTCCTTCACCCGTCGATTCTCCATTCCGCTGATCGCGATAACGTCAGGCGCGCTTTCGACGCTGGCCCGCGAGGCCGATGTCGTGCTGCTGCTGCCCAAGGAACAGGAAGCCTGCCCTCACGGCCTGGCGCCGACCACCTCGACGCTGATGCAGCTTGCGATCGGCGATGCGCTCGCCGTGGCGCTGCTCGAAGCGCGCGGTTTCTCGGCAACCGATTTCCGCGTCTACCATCCGGGCGGCAAGCTTGGCGCGATGCTGAGCCATGTCAGCGACCTGATGCATACCGGTGACCGGTTGCCGCTGGTGAAAACGGGCGTCCTCATGCCGGAAGCGATCGAGGAACTGTCCCGCAAGCGTTTCGGTTGCGTCGGCGTGCTCGACGGGGACGGCTGCGTCTGTGGCGTGATCACCGATGGCGATATCTCCCGCCACCTGGACCTCGATTTGCGCCAGACACGCGTAGAGGATGTGATGACCCGCAATCCCAAGACGGTCGACAAGGAAACCCTCGCGACCAAGGCGATGGCCATCCTCAACAAGCACAGCATCGGGGCGCTGCTCGTCGTCGATGCGGAGCGCAAGCCGGTTGGCATCGTCCACTTCCACGACCTGCTGCGCGTCGGCGTCGCCTGACGTCGAGCGACTTCGGGCGGAATGATTTACGCCGCTTCGACCCTGAGGTCGCGGCCGCTTGCCGCCACGACCTTCACCTGCGTGCCGGCCGGCAGGTCGGGTCCCATCACCGACCACCATGTATCGTCGAGACGAATGCGGCCGCGCCCTTCGCTGATCGGTTCGTGGAGTGTCGCGGTGCGGCCGACCAGGCTTTCGCCACGACGATTGAGATTGGGCTCGTCGGTTGCCTGGTTGCGGCTGGCATAGAAGCGCCGGCCGGCGAGCGCGAAGGCGCCGGAAAGTAGCGCGAAGAGCAGGAGCTGGACGTGCCAGCTCCAGAAGGCCGCGTCCCAGAGCGCCAGAGACAGAACGCCGATGACGATCGCGGCCGCGCCGATCCAGATCAGGAAGACGCCGGGCGCCGCGAGTTCGGCGGCGAGGAGGACGACACCGAGGATCCACCAGCTCCAGGGACCGAGATTGACCACAGCATCATGCAGCATGGTTCAGGTCTCTGAAGAGTTTGGGTTGAACGGGTTGAGGATCGGCGTGGTGCGCGGGGTGGGCTGGGGACGCGGGCCGGCCGGCGAGCGCGGCGGTGCGGCAGGCCCCGAGCCGTCGCCGAAAACTTCCTTGGCAATGGCGCCGATGCCGCCGAGCGAACCGATGATGGAGGACGCCTCCAGCGGCATCAGCACGATCTTCGAATTCGGCGCCTTGCCGATCGCGACCAGCGCTTCCGTGTATTTCTGGGCGACGAAATAGTTGATCGCCTGCACGTCTCCGGCGGCGATCGCCTGGGAGACGGCCTGGGTAGCCCTGGCTTCGGCTTCCGCCAGGCGCTCACGGGCCTCGGCTTCCCGGAACGCGGCCTCGCGCTTGCCTTCCGCTTCGAGAACCGCCGCCTGCTTGGCGCCCTCGGCGCGCAGGATCTGGGCGCTGCGCGAGCCTTCGGCCTCGAGGATCTGGGCGCGCTTCTCGCGCTCGGCCTTCATCTGTCGACCCATGGATTCGACGAGGTCGGCCGGCGGCTGGATGTCCTTGATCTCGACGCGGGTGACCTTGATGCCCCAGGGGCCGACGGCCTCGTCGACGACGCGCAGCAGCCGCTCGTTGATGACTTCGCGGTTGGACAGCAGCTCATCGAGGTCCATCGAACCCATGACCGAGCGGATATTGGTCATGGTGAGGTTCTGGATGGCGTTTTCGAGATTGGAAATCTGGTAGGCGGCCTGGGCCGGATTGAGGACCTGGTAGAAGGACACCGCATCGGCAGAGACGCTGGCATTGTCCTTGGTGATGACCTCCTGGGTCGGAATACTGAGGACCTGTTCCATGACGTTCATGCGCACCCCGATGCGCTCGATGAAGGGTGTCAGCAGGTTGAGGCCGGGCTCCAGCGTGCGGGTGTAGCGGCCAAAACGCTCCACCGTGTAGCGATAACCCTGAGGCACGGTCTTGATCCCGGCAAACAGGACCAGGATGATCAGCACCACGATGCCGATCACAACGATATCGAAGCCACCCAGGCCGCCCAAGTTCATGACTTTCCTCCATCTTGGCGGTAAGCCCGCCAGGTCACACGTGATGAGTTAGCACGTTCTTTGCAGGGAAGAAATGACAGCTCGACGCTGTCGATGTCGCCCGGGTTATTCACAAGGACGCACCGGCGGTCTAGAGAGCAGGTTCGAACACCCGGTCGCAGCCTACCCGGTCAAAACAAGGATGAAAGCCCATGAAAACCATCGTCGTCTGCTCCGGCGGATTGGATTCCGTATCGCTCGCCCACAGGATTGCCGCCCAGCAGCAACTGCTCGGCCTGATTTCTTTCGACTACGGCCAGCGGCACAGCAAGGAACTCGATTTCGCCGCCGCCTGCGCCGCGCGGCTCGGCGTCTTCCACGAGATCATCGACATGCGCGGAATCGGCAGCCGGCTGACCGGTTCGGCCTTGACTGATGATCTCGATGTGCCGGACGGGCATTATGCCGAGGAGACGATGCGCGTCACCGTGGTGCCGAACCGCAATGCGATCATGCTGTCGGTCGCCTTCGGGGTAGCGGCGGCGCGCGGAGCCGATGCGGTGGCGATCGCCGTGCATGGCGGCGACCACTTCATCTATCCCGATTGCCGTCCGGGTTTCATCGACGCCTTCCAGGCGATGCAGGATCATGCGCTGGAGGGTTACGCCTTGGTCAGGCTGTTTGCACCTTATGTGAACGGCTCGAAGGCGGATATCGTCACGGACGGTACCAGGCATGGAACGCCGTTTGGGGAGACCTGGTCGTGCTACAAAGGCGGTGCCCAACATTGCGGCCGCTGCGGGACCTGCGTCGAGCGGCGCGAGGCCTTCCATCTCGCCGGGATCGAGGATCCGACGGAATACGAGGACCCGGATTTCTGGAAGGCCGCCACGGACGGCTTCAAGGCCACCGAGGTGCGGTGAGGCGGGTTACACCCAGCCCTGAAGTTCGCGGCGGACAACCTTCTCCAGCACGGTCATACCGCCCGGACTGTCGTTCAGGCAGGGGACATGTGCGAACTTTTCGCCGCCGTGATGCAGGAAGATCTCGCCCGCTTCTTCGGCGATCTCTTCGAGCGTTTCCAGACAGTCGGAGACGAAGCCGGGGTTCATCACCGCGATACGCTTGACGCCGTCATGGGCAAGTTTCTCGACCGTCTTGTCGGTATAGGGCTGCAGCCATTCCTCGGGCCCGAAACGGGACTGGAAGGTGATCATGAAATTTTTGTCGGTGAAGCCGAGGGCCTCCTTCAGCAGTCGCGCGGTCTTCTGGCAATGGCAGTAATAGGGGTCGCCCGCCTTGAAATAGGATTGCGGGATGCCGTGGAAGGAGGCGATCAGCATTTCCGGCTCCCAGTCGAGCGCAGCATATTTCGCCCTGACGGAGTCCGCCAAAGCCTCGATATAGGCCGGCTCGTCGTGATAGGGCGGCACGGTGCGCAGCGCCGGCTGCCAACGCAGCTTCATCAGGTGTTCGAAGGCCTTGTCGTTGACGGTGGCGGTGGTGGAGGCCGCATATTGCGGATAGAGCGGGAAGAGGAGGATCTTCTCGCAGCCCTTTTCCTTCAGCGCGTCGATGCGCTCCGCGATTGACGGTTTTCCGTAGCGCATCGCCCAGTCGACGACGACATTCGGCAGGTCCTTCAGCCGCTCGGCCATCAACTCGCCCTGGCTGCGGGTATAGGTGCGCAGGTAGCTTTCGTTCAAATCCTTGTTCCAGATCGCCTCGTAGGCCTTGCCGACCTTCTGCGGCCGCTTGTTGAGCACGATGCCGTAGAGGATCGGGTACCAGTAAAGCCGAGACCACTCGATCACCCGCTTGTCGGAGAGAAACTCGGAGAGATAGCGCCGCATCGACCAGTAGTCCGTGCCGTCGGGCGTGCCGAGATTGACGAGCAGCACGCCGACCTTGCCGAAACTCACCTTCGGATGATCGGAGGGCATGTGGGCGGAATTGGAGGTCATGCGGATACTTTCGGTTGAACGATAGGCGCGCGCTTTATCTGCGGGATTACTTAGGAAGAAAAACCGGCCCGGGAAAGCCCGGGCCGGCTGAAGAAAACGGGACAAATTGTCCTTGTCAGCGATGCCGCGGCTTATTTCGCCGGCAGTTCCAGCTCGGCCCCGACCTGGATGACATTCGGATGGCGCAGCGCGTTCAGCTTGGCAATCTCGGTCCACTTCTCGCCGTCGCCATAGGTGGCTTCGGCGATCTTCCAGAGCGAGTCACCCTTGGCGACCGTGTACTTGGTCGGGCCGGCCGGCTTTGCAGCGGTTGCCGCCGGAGTAGCCGGCGCTGCCGCCATGGTATTCGGAGCCGGTGCCACCGGTGCGGGAGCCGCCGGCTTGGGGGCGGCCGGAGCGGCTGCCATCGTGTTCGGCGCAGGTGCTGCGGGTGCTGCCGGAGCTGCCACGGTCGGGGCAGGGGCAGCGGGTGCCGGAGCAGCAGGAGCCGCCATGGTCGGTGCCGGTGCGGCTGGTGCAGGCGTTGCGGGAGCCGGGGTAGCTGGAGCGGCAGCCGTCGGAGCCGCTGCCGGAGGAGCGGCAGGCGCAGGCTTTGCCGGCGGCGTGTAGCTTGCCGGGGTCAGGTCGGTGACGCGGCCGTCCGTATAGGGCTTGTAGGGGGTATGGGCAACGATGAATTCCGCCGTCACGTCGGCGAGGTCCGGACCGTAGTCATAGGCGTTCTTGCCGCCGGTCTTGAAGATGGCATAACCATCACCGCCTGCGCGCATGAAATTGTTGGTGACGACGCCGTAGGTCTTGGCAGGGTCGATGGCGACGAACTTGTCGCCGTCCTTGACCTGCACGTCGCTGACCTTGGCCCCGGCCGGCTTCGACTTGTCGAAGGAATATTTGAGACCGGCGACCTGCGGGAAACGACCCGCGCCGTCATCGATCTGGCTGACGCCATTTTCGAGCGCCTTGACGACATCGGCACCGGTGAGCTGGAAGGTGGCGAGCGTGTTCTGGAAGGGCAGGACGCTGACGACTTCGCCCTGGGTGACTTCGCCGGCGTCGATCGAGGCGCGCAAGCCGCCGCCGTTCTGGATGGCGATGGTGATGCCCTGGCCCTTGGTGCGCTCGAGCATGGCGTCGGCGACGAGGTTGCCCATCGAGCATTCCTTGGCACGGCAGACGCGGCGGTCGCCGTCGATGACGGCGTCAGAGGCGCCGACGATCTTCTTCTTCATGTCCTCGATCGGCTTCTTCAGCTCCGCGACGCGGGCCAGGAAGACCGGGTCCGGCGTGATCGACTTGTCCATGAGGATCGGCTCGCCTTCGGCCGACTTCACGACGCCGCTGTCGTCGAAGACGATTTTGATGTCGCCGAGATATTTCGAATACTGATAGGCCTGGACGACCGGCACCTTGTAGCCGCCCGGATTGTCCGACCAGGTCGGGTAGGGGCCTTCGGCGCCCTTGGCCACGTTCGAGAGCAGCGTGTGGGTATGGCCGCCGACGACGACGTCGACATCGGGGATCTTGGCGATCAAGGCAAGATCGCGGGGGTAACCCACGTGGGTCAGCGCGATGATCTTGTCGACGCCTTGAGCCTTCAGGCCCTGCACGGCTTCGGTGATCTTCGCGACATCGTCGGCAATGGTGATGTTCGGGCCGGGATTGGCGATTTCGGCGGTATCGTTGGTGACGGCGCCAACGATACCGATCTTCTGGCCGCCGACGGTCAGCACCAGCGACGGCTTGATGCGGTTGCCGATCTTGGCGGCGGCGCTCGGCACGACGTTGGCGGTGACGACCGGGAACTGGATCTTGTCGAGGAAGGTGGCGAGCACGTCGTCGCTGTCGTCGAATTCATGGTTGCCGACGGTCATGGCGTCGAACTTCATGGCGTTCAGCGCTTCGGCTTCGGCCGCACCCTTGTAGGTCGTGTAGAAGAGCGAGCCCTGGAAGTTGTCGCCGCCGTTGAGGAGAATGACGTTCTTGTTCTGGGCCTTCAGCGCGTCGCGCGTCTGGTTGATCGCGGTCAGCAGGCGGGAAGCACCACCGAAGCAGACGCCCTTGCCTTCATCCTCGGCCGAGCAGGTGGAATCGGTCGCGTTGATGGATTCCAGACGCGAGTGGAAGTCGTTGATGTGCAGGATATTGAGCTCGAAATCGGCAAATGCCGCGCCGCTTGAAAGAGCCATGACCGATGCGGTCAAAAGCCCGAGCCCCAATGTCTTCTTCATCTGTTCTCTCCTCTTTCTATTCGGACGGCTTTGCCGCCGCTTTTATCTGTTCTAGTTTTGCAATGTGACAACCGTTCCGGCGGCCATGTTTTCATCAACCGATGGTGGGTTCAAGGGAAATGTGACAGTCGTGCTTCTGGAAATTAATGCCCGGAAAACGCGAAAACCCCGCCGGGGCGGGGGCGCGATGATCGGGATGCGGATGTGTCGGTTCAGCCTCGGCGGGCGAGCGAGAACTGGGCGCCGCTATCCTGCGTGCAATTGAGCTGGTTGGGGTTGACCAGCGAGCAGTTGACGCGCGACTGGGTCTTGCGCACCAGCGAGGTCATGTTGATCTCGACCAGCGTCGGCGACAGGCTGGTATAGGTGCCGGAGGCGAGCAGCGTGTTGCTGTCGCTGGAACGGGTGTTGAACGTGCCGGCCTGGAACGAGGATACGATGCCGTTCGGATCGACCCAGGTGCCTTCCACCCCCTGCGGCTGCACGGCCGCCATCTGTTGCGGCGGAGGGGAAGAAACGCAGGCCGTCAAGCTGGCTGCGGCGATGAGCGCGAAGCTCACTTTGAATTTCATGATCTGTCTCCCGCGATTCGGTCCGGCTTCGGTTGAGAAACCTTGCCGCCATCGCCCTATGTAACGCAAGATGTGGCCTTGAAAAGGCAAGAGCTTTCAACATGCAAAAAACCGCCCGCGGGAAGGCAGGCGGTTTCTATTGTCTTTTATCGGATCAACGAATGGGTTTGTTGACTAACGAACGGGTTCGCGAAATCAGCGAACCAGGATGTTCTTGAACTGCCACGGATCCTTGGTGTCGATATCTTCCGGGAAGAGGCCCGGGCGGCCATCGAGCGGGGTCCAGTCGGTGTAGTGACCTTCGACCGGGCCGAGATAGGGCAGCTGTACTTCGAGGCAGCGCTTATAGTCGATCTCGTCGGCTTCGACGATGCCGGCGGTCGGGTTTTCGAGCGCCCAGACCATGCCTGAGAGAACCGCCGAGGTTACCTGCAGGCCGGTGGCGTTCTGGTAAGGCGCGATGCGGCGGGTTTCTTCGAGCGACAGGCGCGAACCGAACCAGTAGGCGTTCTTCTCATGGCCGTAGAGCAGGACGCCCAGTTCGTCGATGCCGTCCTCCAGCTCGTCCTCGTCGAGAACGTGGTGGACCGGCTGCGGCGTCCCGCCATTGCCGAACATCTCATGCAGCGACAGGACCGCGTCGTTTGCCGGATGGTAGGCATAGTGGCAGGTCGGGCGGAAGGTCACTTCGCCGTCCTTGTCGCGCACCGTGAAATAGTCGGCGATCGAGATCGATTCATTGTGAGTGACGAGGAAGCCATACTGCGGGCCGGGGGTCGGGCACCAGGAACGGACTCGGGTATTGGCGCCCGGCTGTTCCAGATAGATGGCGGCCTTGTTGCCCTTCTTGTGCTTCTTGCCGTTCTTCGGCACCCATTCCTCATGGGTACCCCAGCCGAGTTCGGCCGGCTGCATGCCTTCGGAAATGAAGCCTTCGACCGACCAGGTGTTCCAGAAGACGTTGAGCGGCTTCGGATGCTTGGTGCGCTGGGTGTCGCGCTCGGCGATGTGGACGCCCTTGACGCCGAGCTTCTTCATCAGCTTGGCCCAGCCTTCGCGGTCGTGCTGATCCGGCTCGTCGAACTTCAGGCCGGTGTCGTTGGCGAGGTTGACCAGCGCCTGCTTGACGAACCAGGAAACCATGCCGGGGTTTGCGCCGCAGGTGGACACGGCGGTCGCGCCGCCGGGGCTCTTGGCCTTTTCCTTGCGCACGGTTTCACGCAGCGCATAGTTGGTGCGGTCGGCATTCTTCATGTTCTTGTCGAAATAGAAGCCGAGCCAGGGTTCGACGACCGTGTCGATGTAAAGAACGTCGAGCTTGCGGCAGAGCTTCATCAGGTCGAGCGAACCGGTGTCGACCGAGAGGTTGACGCAGAAGCCCTGGCCCTTGCCTTCGGTCAGAAGCGGCTTCAGGAGGTCCTTGTAGTTCTCCTTGGTCACATATTCCTTGATGTGACGGACGCCGTGCTTCTTCAGGATCTCCATGTCGGCGGGTTCTTCGCGCGGGTCGATGACGACCATCCGGCTCTTGTCGAACTTGAAATGGCGTTCGATCAGCGGCAGCGTGCCGCGGCCGATCGAGCCGAAACCGATCATCACGATCGGACCGGTGATTTCGCCATAAACCGGATAGGTAGTCTCTGACATGTCTTTCTCCTTGATCGCGGCCCGGAGGACCGCTGCCCCGCTTAATCGGCAGTGGAATGGAAATTTAAAGGCTGCACTCGGGCAATTCGCGGCGCTCTAGATCATAAAACTTCGTCACAATAAAGAGCCTGTCGATTTTCGGGGGATGAATCGCGGTCGTTATTCGAGGACGGCGGGCGTCGCTTCGGATTTTCGAAGGGCTGCGACAAACTCGGTGGTATCGAAATCATCGAAGTGTTCGACGGCCGTCGGCGAAAGCCTCGCACGGATCTGGACCATTAGTCACTCGGTCGCGGTACCCTGGTGGAAAACCATGCGCCACTTGCCGTCCGGATCGAGGCGCCAGATGGAGCTGCGGTTGGCGAATTGGCTTGTGCCGTCGTCGTTGACGCGGGTGCCGCGATAGGTGGCGAGCGCGATCGTGTCGCTCAGCATCGTAGCGCTGAAATCGGAGATCGACGTGTTGTTCGGACCGGTCTCGGCAACGAGGCGGGTGATGATGTCCTCGAACGTGTAGGCGAGGCCGGAGCGGCCGAATTCGCGGAATTCCGGCGCCAGCAGTTCGCGCAGCTTCTCCTCGGAATTGCGGACCTCGCGGCTCTGCAGCGCGATCTCGAGCGCAAGCAGATGATCCGCAAGGGTTTCGGATGCGGCCATCTACCGGCCTGCTCGGGCCATCTTGGCCGGGCGGGCGGCAGGGCGAGGGGCTTCCGTCGGCATTTCCGATCGCGCCGCCTGGGCGACGAGTTCGGCGGCGATCAGGCCGCGCAACGAATTGCCGACGAAGAAGCGGCGGTTTTCGAGGTCGGTCGGGCGGAGAACCTGGCTTTTCGCCTTGCCTTCGCGGATCAGGTCGGCGCGCAGGATGCCGGGCAGCAGGCCGCTCGAGAGCGCCGGTGTGAGGAGCGAGCCGTCCTTGGTTTCGACGAAGACGTTGGTGATCGTGCCTTCGCAAACCTCGCCGCGCTCGTTGAGGAGAATCACCTCATCGGCCTCTTCGGGCGTAAATTCGGCGCGGGCGGCCTCGTAGAGCTCGCGGCGGGAGGTCTTGTGGCGATAGGTCGGGTCGTCGGAAGGAAGCGTCGTCCTGGCGACCTGGATCCGCCAGAGGGTGTCGGCGGGCAGGGGCGTGAAGGGCGTCGTGGTGATCTCGATCTTGCCGCGATAGGTCATCACGAGGCGGACGCGGAGCGGCGTCTCGCCACCGGCGGTCGCCGCTTGAAGCTGTTTCAGCGTATCTGCCGGCGGCTGGCGGAAACCCAACGCGTCCGCCGACCGGCTGAGCCGGCGCAGATGCTGGTCCACCCGGAGCAAGCCGTTGCCCGGTTCCCAGCGCATTGTTTCGATCAGCGAGAAATCCATTGGTTGCCCACCGCAAAGCGTGCCTTCAACAGGCACTCGTCATACTCGGCCTCGGCCTTCGAGTCGAAGACGATGCCGCCGCCGACATTGAAGACGGCTTTTTCGTCATTGAAAAGTGTGATCGTGCGGATCGCCACCGAAAAACGCATCGGGCCGGCCGGATCGCACCAGCCGATGGCGCCGCAATAAACGTCGCGCGGTGCCTTTTCGAGATCAGCGAGGATGCGCATGGCCCACATTTTCGGCGCTCCGGTGATCGAGCCGCAGGGAAAGAGCGCGGAGAGAATCTCGGGAAAGCCGATCTCGGGCAGCAGCTTCGCCCGCACATGGCTCACCATCTGGTGGACGGTCGGATAGGTCTCGATCTCGAAAAGTTTCGGCACCGAGAGCGTGCCGACCTCGCTGATCATGGAGATGTCGTTGCGCAGCAGGTCGACGATCATGCGGTTTTCGGCGAGCGTCTTTTCGTCGGCCAGCATGTCCGCGATGATCGCTTCGTCTTCTTCCCCTGTCGCGCCGCGCGGGGCGGTGCCCTTCATCGGATGGGTTTCGATGAAACGATCCGCATCGACCGAAAAGAACAGTTCAGGCGAGCGCGACAGGATGACCGGATCTCCTGAAGCTCCGCCGAGGTCGATATAGGCGCCGTAGCGCACCGGCTGGCGGGCGACGAGCGACCAGAATGCCCGCAGCGGATCGCCGTGCCAGCGCGCGGTGACCGGCATGGTCAGGTTCGCCTGGTAACAATCGCCGTTGCGCAGGTGCCGGTGAAGCCGGTCGAACCGTTCTTGGTAGGTCGCGAGATCCCACATGGCGCGGGGTTCGCTGAGGAACGAGCCCTCTGAGGAGCCATCATCGACCACCTTGCCGGGCGGTCCCGCAAGCGGATGCTCGTTGCCCGAGGGGTGATCGAATATGCCCATGGCGATCAAGGGCGTCGGCCGGTTGTCGACGATCAGGTGCCGGAGCTTGTCCTCGAAGACGTAGCCGGTCTCGTAGCAGATATAGCCTGCCAGCCAGTGGCCGGCGAGGCGCGCCTCTTCCAGGCGCCGAAGTGCGGGCAGCACCTCGGCGGCGGTCCGGGCCATGACGATTTCCTTCGGCCGGTCGAAGACGAGGCTCCGGCCGGCGGGGTCGTCACGAAAGAGCGCGAAGGGCGCTTTCTCATTCATGGGTGTGCATTAAGGGAATGCGTCAGGCCTTGTCCAGAGCCTCCAGCTCGTCGATCAGGCCTTCGATCATCGACAGGCCCTTGGACCAGAAGGATGGATCGGTGGCGTCGAGGCCGAAGGGTTTCAGCAGTTCCGAATGATGCTTGGTGCCGCCGGCCTTCAGGAGCTCGAAATACTTCTGCTGGAAGCCCGGAGCGGCGTTCTGGTAGACCGCGTAGAGCGAATTCACCAGGCAGTCGCCGAAGGCATAGGCGTAGACGTAGAAGGGCGAGTGGATGAAGTGGGGGATGTAGGTCCACCAGCTTTCATAACCTTCGGAAATCTTGATGGCGGGTCCGAGGCTTTCGCCCTGGACGGAGAGCCACAGCTCGCCGATCTGCTCGGCGGTCAGCTCGCCTTCCTTGCGAGCCGTGTGGACCTTGCGCTCGAACTGGTAGAAGGCGATCTGGCGCACGACCGTGTTGATCATGTCCTCGACCTTCTGGGCGAGCATGGCCTTGCGCTCACGTTTGTCGGTGGTCTTTTCAAGCAGCGCGCGGAAGGTCAGCATCTCGCCGAAGACGGAGGCGGTTTCGGCCAGCGTCAGCGGCGTCTGGCACATCAGGGCGCCCTGGTCGCCGGCGAGAACCTGGTGCACGCCATGGCCGAGTTCGTGGGCCAAGGTCATCACGTCGCGCGGCTTGCCCATGTAGTTGACGAGCACGTAAGGGTGGGCGGAGGGCACGGTCGGGTGCGCGAAGGCGCCGGGCGCCTTGCCGGGGCGCACCGGCGCGTCGATCCATTCCTCCTCGAAGAAGCGGCCGGCGATCTCGGCCATTTCGGGCGCGAAGCCGCGATAGGCGTCGAGCACGGTATCCTTCGCCTCAGTCCAGGAGATCAGCGCGTTCGGGGTTTCCGGCAGCGGCGCGTTGCGGTCCCAGAAATTCAGTTGCTCCATGCCGAGCCATTTTGCCTTCATCGCGTAATAGCGATGCGAGAGGCGCGGATAGGCCTGCTTCACGGCTTCGGCGAGCGCATCGACCACTTCGCGCTCAACGCGGTTGGCGAGATGGCGGCTGTCGGCGATATCCTCGAAGCCGCGCCAGCGATCGGAGATTTCCTTGTCCTTGGCGAGCGTATTGGTGATCAGCGTGAAGACGCGCAGGTTGTCGCCGAAGGTCTTCGACAAGGCTGCTGCGGCCTTGGCGCGGGTTTCCGGCTGCGGCTCCTGCAGCATGTTGAGGGTGACTTCGAGCGGCAATTGCTCGCCGTCGATCTCGAAGCGGAGCTCGGCCATGGTCTCGTCGAACAGGCGGTTAAAGGCGGCCGCCGAGGTCATCGATTTTTCGAGGAAAAGCTGTTCGAGCTTGTCGTCGAGCTGGAAGGGCTTGTCCTTGCGCAGGTCGACCAGCCAGGGGCGGTAGTGGCCGGCGGCAGGATCACGGTCCATGCAGGCGTCGATGACCGTATCGTCGATGCGATTGAGTTCCAGCGCGAAGAACAGCAGGTGCGCGGAGAGGTCGGTCAGCTTCGCCTGCACGTCGCCATAGAATTTGCCGTTGGCCGGGCTCGACGTATCGGAGAAATAGGTGAGGCCGGCGAAGGAGCCGATCTTGCCGAGCAGGTCATCGAGCGCCTCGTATTCCTTGAGCGCCTCGCCGATGCCGCCGGCGCCGGTCTTCATTGCGGCTTCGGCAAGCTTGCCCTTCCACTTTTCCTCGAAGGCGATCGAGAGCTTGGCCGCTTTTTCCATGTCGGCCGTGAAGGCCGGGGCATCCTTGGCGGCATAGAGATCCGAGAGCTTCCAGACCGGCAGAAGGCCGAGCGCCGGGTCGGAGGCGGCAGCGCCTGCGGCGGTTGCGGCCAGAATTTCGGGGAGGACGGTGGCGGACATGTTCATCGCTTTTTTCCTTCTCAACCTGTTGCGTCTGTTTTCCTTGCCGGCCGTTAAAATGCAAGCTTTTCTCAAAAGGGGATGTTCAAGGCTTTCTGACACAACCAGCGGCATAACAGCCTAAAAGGGCCATGATGACCATTGCTGGGAGCCGAGCATGATTGCGCAAATCCTCGTTGTCGATGACGATCCGATTCAGCGTCGCCTGTTGAAAAATGCGGTGGAACGTTACGGCCATGCCGCCCATCTTGCCGAGAACGGACTGGCGGCGCTGGAGTTCCTGAAGCGTACCGCGACCGACATCAATGTCATCGTGCTCGACCTGATGATGCCGGAAATGGACGGCCTCACCTTCCTCGCGGCAATCCGCGAACTCGGCATCGAAACGCCGGTGATTGTCCAGACGGGCCAGGGCAGCATCGAATACGTGGTGCAGGCGATGCGCGCCGGCGCCTTCGATTTCGTCGTGAAGCCGGTATCGCCGGAACGGATCGGCGCCTCGATCACCAACGCGCTGAAGCTCGACCAGAAGGAATCGAAGGCCCGCGTCGGCCGCCGCCATCGTGCCGGCGCCGTCGGCTTCGGCGACATCATCTCGGCGAGCCCGGACATGCTGCGCGTGATCGATCTTGCGCAGCGCGCCGCCCATTCCAACATCCCGGTGGTGCTGGAAGGCGAATCCGGCGTCGGCAAGGAAATGATCGCCCGTGCCATCCAGTCGAACAGCGACCGGGCCGGCAAGCCGTTCATCACCGTCAACTGCGGTGCCATTCCTCACAATCTGGTGGAAAGCATCCTCTTCGGCCACGAGAAGGGCGCCTTTACCGGTGCTTCGGAAAAACATACCGGCAAGTTCGTGGAAGCCGATGGCGGCACGCTTTTCCTCGACGAGATCGGCGAATTGCCGCTCGACGTGCAGGTGAAGCTGTTGCGCGCCGTGCAGCAGGGCGAGGTCGAGACCGTCGGCGCTTCCAAGGTCCAGAAGGTCAATGTCCGGCTGATTTCGGCAACCAACAAGGACCTGATCGAGGAAGTCCGGGCCGGCCGCTTCCGCGAAGACCTCTATTATCGTCTCAACGTCTTCCCGATCACCATTCCGGCGCTGCGCCGCCGCAAGGAAGACATTCCGCATCTCGCCCGCGTGTTTGCCGAGCGCTTCTCGACCGAGCAGAAGCTCAACCGGACGCTGGCTGTCGGCGCCGGGGCGCTGGCGCTTTTGACGGCCTACGACTGGCCAGGCAATATCCGCCAGCTCGAAAACGCCGTGTTCCGCGCGGTGGTGCTGGCCGAGGGCGACGAGCTCACCGAAGAGGATTTTCCGCAGATCGCCGCGCAGATCCCGGAATTCCGGCCGGCAGAACTGGCAGCGACTGCGGTCATGCCGTCACCGGGCGCCATGTCCGATCATGCGATGCGCGAGGCGCTCGCCGATTCGCCGGTGTTTGCCAACAGCGACAAGGCCAGGGCGGCACGGCCTGATGCGAAGGCCATGCTGGCCGCTGCTTATCCCCAGGAAAACGTCATCGTCAGCACCGACGAGACGGGCGAGGTGAGGAAACTTGCCGATGTCGAGGAGGAGCTGATCCGCTTCGCCCTGAAGTTCTATCGCGGTCAGATGAGCCAGGTTGCCCGCAAACTCGGCATCGGACGCTCGACGCTTTATCGTAAACTTAAGGATTACGGCATCGATCCTGACGATCCGCTCAAGGAAGCCGCGTAATTACTGCCGCGCAATTGCTAATGTATTAGCTAGTGTTAACCTTCGCGCAAGGATGTCCTGTCAACGTCTGTCAATCTTCGATTAGTCAATTGTTGACTATACGGGAGAAGCTTGTACATGTGTGGCACATTTGCCATCGTGTCACCGCAATTGACAGTCATTTGGGCAACGTGGGACGTTGTCGACAGGACGGGGATCGTTTTGCCGGATCAGTATGCAAAAGAAACGCCTTCGGGTGAGAAAAGGCGCGGCGGCGAAGCCGGGCTTTTTGTGAACCTCACCAAGCGCGTTGTGGCTATCGCCGTGTTGATGTTGATGGCGCTGCCTGTGCTTTCGGTCTCGGCAAGTGATGCGTCCGCCCAGGACAAGAGCCTCAAGCTCTATTTCGTTCATACCGGCGAGAAGGCGGTCATCACCTTCAAGCGGAACGGCAAGTTCGACCCGAAGGGCCTCGCCCAGATCAACCAGTTCCTGCGCGACTGGCGTCGCAACGAACCGGCCCGGATGGATCCGCGGCTCTTCGATCTCGTCTGGGAAGTCTATCGCCGTTCCGGCGCCAGCGACTACATCCATGTGGTTTCCGCCTATCGTTCTCCCACCACCAACAACATGCTGCGCACCCGTTCGCGCAACACCGGTGTGGCCAAGAACAGCCAGCACATGCTCGGCAAGGCCATGGACTTCTACATTCCCGGCGTGAAGCTTTCGACACTGCGCGGGCTTGCCATGCAGATGCAGGTCGGCGGCGTCGGTTATTACCCGACCTCCGGTTCGCCCTTCGTGCATCTCGATGTCGGCGGCGTGCGCGCTTGGCCGCGGATGACGCGCCAGGAACTGGTGCAGATCTTCCCGAACGGCAACACGATCCATCTTCCCGCCGACGGCAAGCCGCTTCCCGGCTACGAAACGGCGATGGCCGACTACAAGCGGCGCGTCGGCTCCGATTCGATCCAGATCGCCGGTACGGCCGGCGGCGGTATCCGTGGCGACGGCTCGGAACGGAAGCGTCAGCCTAACCTTCTGGCCTTCCTGTTCGGCGGCGGTGGTGCCGACGAGGAGGAAGACAACGAGGAAAGTGCTGCTCCGGCCGTGGCGCGGCGTGCTCCTCCGGCTGCAAGGCCTGCTGCGGACGACGAGGGCGAAGCCCCCGTGGCGGTTGCGTCGGCTTCGCCTTTGACAGGCCAGACGCAGAATCAAGCCCAGGCGCCGGCACAGGCGCAGACGATTGCAGCACCCGTACCGCTTTCGCGTCCGGCCTTCCGTTCAGATGCCGGCGGGCTTGCGACGGCGCTCTATTCTCCGGCGCGCAACCCGGCCCAGGAAGCGCTCGCCCTGCAGGCGTCCGCTCCGATCCAGCCCAGTGGCGAAACCTTTGCCGATCTTTCCACCTACAACATCCCGGTTCCGACGCTGCTTGGACCGCGTGGCTTCAAGGGTGACGCGGAAAGCGGCGTGATGACTGCCTCCGTCGGCCCGATGCCGGGGCCGGAGGAAATCGCGTCGGTACCGCTTCCCGGCCAGCGCCCCAACATGGCGGCAGCCGCTCCGGCTGCCAAGGCTGAGGAACAGCAGGAGCTGACGCCGGCCCTCGTTGCCGCGCTTGCCCAGAGCGTCGAGCCGCGGCCAGCGGCCGTGGTGCCGTCCATGCCCGTTGCCTCGGCCCAGCCTGCGCCTGTTCCCGCTCAGCCTGCCCCTGCATTGGCGGCGGCTCCGATGCCGGTCCAGAAGCCGGTCGAAACGGCCTCAGCTTCTCCGAAGGTGATCCATTCCAACAAGAACGCCCAGTTCGGCGACGGTTTCGATGCGCCGCGCAGCCCGGTCACGGCTTCGACAAGCGCGCTTCCGATCCCCGCCAAGGGCGGCCGTCCGGGCCAGCCTGCTGCTGCGCCGCATACGGCCAATGGCGGCGCGCTTACGGGCGACGTGCTGGCGCAATGGGCTCTCAACAACAATCGTGCCAATGCGGCCGCCTCGATGAAGGCACCGCGCGTCGTCAGCCGAACCCTCAACAACGAATATTCGGCAGGCTATTCCGGCGGCGGCTTCAGGCCGGTTGCAGCCACGGTGGCGATCGACCCGAACCGCTTCAGCGGTCCGAACAACTGATCGCCGGACGGATCGAAGGCCATGAAAAAACCCGCCGGAATGGCGGGTTTTTTCATGGCCTTGTGCCGGAGAAGATCAGGCGGCGTCCTGGTCGGCAGGGGCCTCGATCATGCCGAGTGCCTGGAGGTAGGTGTCGAGGATCAGATCCTCTTCCATGCGCTCCTGGTCGTCCTTCTTGCGAAGGGCGATAACCTTTTTCATGATCTTGGTGTCGTAGCCCATGCCCTTGGCTTCGCCGTAGACATCCTTGATGTCGTCGGCGATGGTCTTCTTTTCTTCTTCCAGTCGTTCGATACGCTCGATAAATGCGCGGAGCTGGTCGCGGGCGACGCCATGAGCATCAGACATCGGGGCCTCCTGATCGTGTAGATTTCAATGAATGGTCGTCAACTGCCGAAAAGCCGCCGCAAGGTCAAGCCCAATCGGCAAATCGATCAGCCATGGGCCGGCTTGTTCACGTCGAATGCGGCTTTTTGTGCATCCGAGGCTTCCGCCTGGTGCAGATTTTTCCAATCCTCGTAGGGCATGCCGTAGACGATCTCGCGGGATGCGTCCTTGCTGAGGTCGATGCCGGCGTCGCTGGCGGCGTCGCGATACCAGTTCGACAGGCAGTTGCGGCAGAAGCCGGCGAGGTTCATCAGGTCGATGTTCTGCACGTCGGCGCGCTCGCGCAGATGCTGGACGAGGCGGCGGAAGGCGGCTGCCTCGAATTCGGTCCGCTGTTCTTTCGTGAGTTCGCTCATAGGCCCACCTCTTGGTGTCGTGTCAGACCGGATAGGGACCGGTACGCGAGGGAAAGATCCTGTATTCATGCAATATGGGGTCGGCGTTGAGCGTCTTGAAGACCGGTGCCAGCCTTTCCGCCCAGGCGGCGATGCCGGCCTCGTCTCCGATCAGGTCCTGGCGGACCTCGAGAAGCGCGTGGGCGATACCGGACATCATGCAGTGCCGATACATGGTGTCGCCCTTGAGCGCGCCGTCATAGGGCTCGTTGTCGCCGACGACGATGTCGCCGGGTTGGCCGAGCAGTTTCAGGAACGGCGTCACGGCGCGGTCGTCGCTGTCCCAGAGCACGGCCGCATGCCAGGGGCGGGCGACGCCCTTCCAGAACGGCGTGAAGGAATGCAGCGACAGGACGAGCGGCGCGCGGCCCGAGGCGCCTGATTTGGCGATGGTGCGCTCGACGGCGCGGTGATAGGGCCGGTGATAGGTATCGAGGCGGAGATCCCACTCGTCCTGGGTGATCGGATGATTGCCGGGGATGATCGCGCCGTCGGAAATCTTCATGATCAGGGTCGGATCGTCTTCGCCGCGGTTCGGGTCGATCAGCAGGCGGGAGAAACAGCCGAGCACGGCCGGCACGCCCAGCATCGCCGCCAGCCGGCGGGTCAGCCCCTCGATGCCGATGTCGAAGGCTATATGACGGTGGAAGGCGCTCTCCGGCAGGCCAAGGCTGCCATAGGACGCGGGCAGTCGGTTCATGGCGTGGTCGGCGAGCAGCACCATGCCGCTGTCATAATCGCCTTCTATGATCTCGAAAGGAATGAAGTCCTGCATCGCTGTCCAAAAGGGAGTTGTTTCGGAAGGCCGCTCGAAAGACGGGTGTTGATGGCATGGGGAAAGCCTCGACGCAAGTCGTGCGGGAGCGAAGATCAGCGCAGGTTAAAGGCGTGAGACGGACTAATCGATTAGAGTTACGTTGACTTTCCGACTCCGCCGCGCGAAGAAAGTGCTTCACGAATAACCATGGAGTCCTGACGGAAACCGTGTCGAAAAAATCCCCCAAAGCCACTCTTCGCTCCATCGTTTCCGCCCCGGCGTTTGTTGCCATGGTCGCCTCCGGTGTTCCGCTTCTCGCGGCGACCGCTGCGCATGCGGATTTCCGCGTCTGCAACGCCACGCAGAACCTCGTCGGCGTGGCGATCGGCTATCGCGCCACGGAGGGCTGGACCACGGAAGGGTGGTGGCAGGTTCCGGCCTCCACCTGCGCGACGCTGATCGAGGGCGAGCTGCAGTCGCGCTATTATTATCTTTATGCCGAGGATGCGGCCCGCGGCGGCCGCTGGACCGGCAATGTGAACATGTGCGTCGCGGAGAACGAGTTCAAGATCGTCGGCGTCAACGATTGTTTTGCCCGTGGCTTCCAGCGCATGGGCTTCAAGGAATATGACACGGGCCGTCAGGGAAGTTGGATGGTCCAGCTTTCGGATACGCCTGGCACACAAGAAGGCCAGAACTGATGAGGCGCAACCGCAAAGTAAAGATCCTCGCCACCCTTGGACCGGCTTCGTCCGAAGAGGCGATGATCCAGAAGCTGCACGAGGCGGGGGCCGATCTCTTCCGCATCAACATGAGCCATGCGAGCCACGACCTGATGCGCACGCTGATCACGCGCATCCGCGCCGTCGAGGAACGCAGCGGCCGGCCGATCGGCATTCTCGCCGACCTTCAGGGCCCGAAGCTGCGCGTCGGCAAGTTCGCGGCCGGCAAGGTGACGCTTGCTCCGGGTCAGACCTTCACGCTCGACAACCGCGATGAACCCGGCGACGAGACGCGCGTCTTCCTGCCGCATCCGGAAATCCTGGAAGCGGTGAAGGTGGGCCATCGCCTGCTGATCGACGACGGCAAGCTGGCGCTGAAGGCCGAGAAGGCCGATGGCAAGAGCATCGTCTGCAAGGTCATCGCCGGCACCAGCATTTCCGACCGCAAGGGCGTCAGCCTGCCCGATACGCTGCTCGGCGTCGGCGCGCTGACCGAGAAGGACCGAATCGACCTCGACGCAGTTCTCGCGACCGACGATGTGGACTGGGTGGCGCTGTCCTTCGTCCAGCGTCCCGACGACCTGGCCGAAGTGCGCAAGATTGCCCGTGGTCGCGTCGGCATCATGTCGAAGATCGAGAAGCCCCAGGCGCTCGAGCGTATCGACGAGATCATCGAACTTTCCGACGCCGTCATGGTGGCACGCGGCGATCTCGGCGTCGAAATGCCGATCGAAGCCGTTCCGGGCATCCAAAAGCAGCTGACCCGCTTGTGTCGGCGGGCCGGCAAGCCGGTCGTCGTCGCCACCCAGATGCTGGAATCGATGATCACCGCGCCGGTTCCGACCCGTGCCGAAGTGTCGGACGTGTCGATCGCCGTCTTCGAAGGCGCCGATGCAATCATGCTGTCGGCCGAATCGGCTTCCGGCCAGTATCCGGTCGAGGCGGTCTCGATGATGGCGTCGATCGCCAGCACGGTCGAGCAGGATCCGCTTTACCCGAGCATCATCTACGCCCAGCGCGCGACGCCGGAAGCGACCGGTGCCGACGCCATTTCGCTGGCTGCCCGACAGATCGCCGAAACTCTGAAACTGTCGGCCATCGTCACCTATACCTCGTCGGGCACGACGGGCCTGCGAGCATCCCGCGAACGCCCGCAGGTGCCGATCATCGCGCTGTCGCCGATCGTCCAGACGGCGCGCCGGCTTTCGGTCGGCTGGGGCATGCATTGCGTCGTTACCCATGACGCGACGGATCTTGACGACATGGTCAACCGCGCCTGCCGCATCGTCGTGTCGGAAGGTTTCGGCAAGCCCGGCGACCGGATCATCATTTCGGCCGGCGTGCCGCTCGGCACGCCGGGCGCCACCAACATGCTGCGCATCGCCTATATCGGCTCGGACGGCCAGAGCGGCATCTGAGGCGTATCTCTAGACAGACAAAAACCGCCGGAGCGATCCGGCGGTTTTTTGTTGTGCGCAGTTGATGGGCCGTCAGACGGTGATGCTGACCGTCGGCATGGTGGAGACCGTGCCGGTCAGCGTGTTCACCGAAGCGTCGAGGCTCTGGGTGCCGGGCACGGAGGCAGTGCTGTTCTGCTCGCGCAGCCTGCGGGCGGCCTCTTCCAGCAGCGCCTTGATCTGGCGGGCGACGGTGCTGAATTCCATCGCCGTCTTGATGTCGTCGAGGGAAAGCCTGGGCGTCTCCTGCGGCGTTTCGTCCATCGCGTCGAGATAGGCCTGCTCGGCGTGGGAGACCGGCTTTTCATCCTCCGTCGACTCGTCGCCGGTGGTATCTGCGGCCGCGGCCTGCGCGCTCCCGTCAAGGGTTGGGTCAGTTGTCTCGACGCCAGCCGGAGCATCGGCGGGGGCGGAGGTCATGGCCCCGCTGCTCCCGGTCAGGGCCTCGGTGAACTCGCGGGCGGCGCCGGCGACCATGACGCCGAGCTGAGCTGCCTGCTTGGCGATCACTTCCGGATCGAAACCCCAGCGGCGCATGAATTCGAGCTGCTGCTTGGCATCATCGAGCTTCTGCTTGGCGCGGGCCTTTGCCTGTTCTTCCGCCTCGTCAGTCGCTTTCGTCAGCGACGTCAGGCCATGGACGAGGCGATCGTAAACCTCGTCCTCGGGGCTGGATGCATCGGGCGATGCAGTTGTTGCGGCGTCTGTCGAAGTCGACGTGCCATCCGGCTTTGCAGGCCGCGCCGAGTAGTCCCTGCCAATGCTGCCGATCTCCATCTCGTCTTTCTCCGATTCCGTTGAGCCGGAGGTTGGGACGGGCAGCTTGCTTCGGGCTGGCGCAGGTTGAGCAGGGCTCAGGTTTTCTCGATCGAGAGATCCATTTCGGGGGCGGAGTGTTCCGCCGCCGGTGCCAGACGCGCTTCCGCGATGCGGGCCGCGGCCTTCAGGTCGCGGGGAAGGCCGGCTAGCTTCTCGATCGCCGCGATCACCACGTCGGTCGCCACATAGTCCGGCTTGTGGCCGAGATTGCGGATGGAGACGAGTTCGGACCCGGCGATATCGCGGGCGAGGCCGCGCGAATGGATTTCCTCCGCGACGATCGCGTCGCTGTCGCCGGTGATGATCACCGTCGGTGCGGTTATCTCATTGTAGCGCGGCGCAACACGCGTCACGTAACCGTTGAGATTGGCGACGTCGATCGCGTTGCTGCGGAACGCCTTCGGGCGCAGCACCAGATACGGCGCACCGTCCGCAAGATAGGTCTCGGGGCAGGGGTTGGGGTGGAAGACGGAGCGCGTGGCCGCCTTCATTATCGCGAGGCCGGCCGGCAGGGAGAGAAGATGGCTGAACAGCCGGCCGACCAGGGGGCGGGCGGTGAGATTGTAGTACCAGTCGATCCGGCCGGGCCAGGGATGGGTGGCGGGGGCCAGGAACAGCAGGCCGGCGGTCTTTTCCGGATGGTAGAGGCCGAAGCTCGCGGCGATCGCGCCGCCGAAGGAATGGCCGGCGATGATCGCCTTGTCGATGCCGCGCTTTTCCATCAGCCTTGCGATCGCTGCCGCCTGGCCGTCCGGGAAGCCGTTTTCAGGGCCGCCGCGCTCGGAATAACCGTGGCCCGGCCGGTCGACGAAGAGCATTTCGGCGCGGCCCTGAAGCGCTCGGCGGAAGGCTGCCTCCTGGTCGCGGAAATTGCCGCTGGCGCCATGGATGAAGACGATCGCCGGCAGGTCGGCGCCGGCCGGTTTCGGCAGATGCAGCGAATTCATGGAAAAGCCGCCGACATCGATCAGCTCGCCGGTATTCGGGAACGCTGCCTCGATCGCCTTGGCTTTCCAGGCGGTGAAGCAAAACGCAGTGGCAACAATGCCGGCGATGGCAGGGGGCAAGATCATCATGAATGGACTGCCGAAAGGCTCAGGTCCGGTTGCCGGCGAGCTTTTCGGAAAGCTTGGTAACGGCTTCCTGGGCGTCGCGGTCGGCGGGGTAGACGGCGAGATAGTCCTGCCATGCCTTCAACGCCAGATCGTCCTTGCCGGCTTCGCTGAGGATGCCGGCCATGCCGGCCAGCGCTCCGAAATGGCGCGGCTCGCGCTTCAGCACTTCGGCGATGTCGGCCATGGATTTGCGGGGGTTGCCCATCGTGTAATGCAGCGTTGCGCGGCGGTTCCAGCCCTCGGCAAAGGCCGGATCGAGCACGGTCACCTGATCGAGGAAATCGAGCGCCGCGGCGTTGCGCTTTTCCTTGATGGCGGTCGCAGACCACTGCATCAGCAGGTTGACGGTGGCGCTGCCCGAATCGTTGAGGTCGGCGATGATCTGGCTGGCGATGCCGCGGGCCTTTTCAGGATTGCGTTCGCGCTTCAAGGCATCGAACAACGGATCCACGGGCTTGCCCGGTTTCTGGGCGACAGCCGGAATGAAAGGAGCGGCGGCGGGAGGTGCTGCAGGCGGCTTGGGCGCCGCGGTCTGGGCGAGAGCGGACGAAGCGGTGAGGCTCGCGGCGAGAATCAGGGTGCTGAAACGAAAATAGCGCATGCGGATAAGGTAATCCGCCTGCGCCGAAGGTCAAACCCGATTTGTCGTGTTATCGACAATTTGATCGGCTGCGGTCGAGACCGAAGCCGAATGCCTTTATCAGCCCTGACGAGCCTTGAAGCGCGGGTTCTGCTTGTTGATGATGTAAACGCGGCCCTTGCGGCGAACCAGACGGTTATCGCGGTGACGAGCCTTCAGCGCCTTAAGCGAGTTCTTGATCTTCATTTTCCTGGTCCAGCAGTCTGTGGGCTCGAAGCCGCATGTCTATCAATCAAAAGCGCGCCGCCTGTTTCTTTGAGGGGCACGCTCTCAGTTGGGCGTGCAGATAACCCGAGCCAATCTGCGTGTCAACCTTGTGACGGCGTTTTCAGGCCGTTCAATTCGGTCACATGGCCCATTTTCCGGCCCGGTCGGGATTCCGTCTTGCCATAGAGGTGGACGAGCACGTCTTTCTTCAAAAGCCAGGCCGGTACGTCCTGAATATCGTCGCCGATCAGGTTGGTCATCACGCAGTCGGAATGGCGGTGCGGGTTGCCGAGGGCAAGCCCCGCGACGGCGCGGATGTGCTGTTCGAATTGCGAGACGATGCAGGCGGCTTCCGTCCAATGGCCGGAATTGTGGACGCGCGGAGCGATTTCATTGGCGATCAGCGTGCCGTCCGCCATCACGAAGAACTCCATGCCGATGACGCCGATATAGTCGAGTGCGGCGAGCAGCTTCTCGGCCGATTCGCGGGCGGTCTTCGCCGTCGCTTCGGAGATCCTGGCGGGCAGGGTGGAGGTGTGGAGAATGCCGTTCCTGTGGACGTTCTCGGCTGGGTCGTAACAGGCGACCGTGCCGTCCTTGGCGCGGGCGGCGATGATCGACACTTCGCGCTCGAAGGGCACGAAGCTTTCGAGAATCAGCGGCACGCCGCCGAGCGCGTCATAGGCGCCCGCGGGCGTGTCCTCGGCGGAGCGGAAGACGCGCTGGCCCTTGCCGTCATAGCCCATCCGGCGGGTCTTCAGGACGCCCTGGCTGCCGAAATCGGCGAGCGCCTTCTCAAGGTCGGACTGGCTGTCGACGGCATGGAACTTGGCGGTCTCGATGCCGCAGGAATTCAGGAAGCGCTTTTCGGTCAGCCGGTCCTGCGACATGTCGAGGGCCTTGGCCGGAGGATGGACCGGGACCGAGCGCTGCAGCGCCTCGGCGGCGCCGACCGGCACGTTCTCGAATTCGTAGGTGACGACGTCGCAGCGGCCGGCGAGTTCGGCAAGCGCTGCCGGATCGTCATAGGCGGCGGTGATCTGGGCGTTGGCGACCTGGGCTGCCGGGCAGTCGGCCTGCGGTTCGAGCACGATCGTGCGGAAGTTCAGCCGGGCTGCGGCCATGGCCAGCATGCGGCCGAGCTGACCGCCGCCGATAATGCCGATCGTGTGGACAGTCATGGAGCCTCGTCGATTGGGTAGTCCGCAACGGCCGCACTCTGGCGAGCGCGCCATTCGTCGAGCCGGTCGGCGATCTCGTCGTCGTTGAGGGCGAGGACTGCGGCTGCCAGCAGGGCGGCGTTGATGGCGCCGGCCCGGCCGATCGCCAGCGTGCCGACCGGAATGCCGGCGGGCATCTGGACAATCGACAGGAGGCTGTCCTGGCCGGACAGCGCCTTCGACTGAACCGGCACGCCGAAAACCGGAAGCGGGGTCATGGCGGCGGTCATGCCGGGCAGGTGGGCCGCACCGCCGGCGCCGGCGATGATGACCTGGAAACCTTCGGCACGGGCGCCCTTGGCAAACTGCATCATCCGCTCCGGCGTGCGATGCGCCGAGATGATACGGGCCTCATAGCCGATATCGAGCGCTTCCAGCGTATCGGCGGCGTTCTTCATGGTCTCCCAGTCCGACTGGCTGCCCATGATGATGGCGACAGCAGGTCTTTCAGACATGGCGGCCCCTCTTCAAGCGATGATATCCGGAACGATCTGATCTTCGAACTGCGTGATCTTGTCTTTGAGCGACAGTTTCTTCTTCTTCATGCGCTGCACGCGCAGGGCGTCGCAGCCGACCTGGATCATGGCGTTGATGGCAGCGTCGTAATCCTCGTGTTCCTGCCGAAGTTTCGCGAGCACCAGCCGGATATCCGCCTGTTCCTGATCTGCCATATTCCAGTCCCCATTCTCACGCCCGCATTTTCAGCGGTGGTCGGCCATGTCCGCAAGCCTCTACCACCAAACCGCGTTAACGGGAAGTTAGACAAGGTCACGAATTTGCCTCCTTGAAACCACGATTTCACCTTCGACAAACCCGGCCGATCGTGTCACACTTCCTTCGTAAACCTGAAGCCTCGGCATTAGGGAATGCCGTGGTAGGTACCAAGGAAGGAACATGCCACATGACCGTCCAGGCTCATATCGCATCGCTTGAAAAGAAGCATGGTGCTTTGGAGGAGGAGCTCCAGGCAATTCTCGCGTCACCCTCCGCCGACGACCGTGAAATAGCCGAACTCAAGCGGCGCAAGCTGCGCATCAAGGACCAAATGCAGCGCCTTAAGGCAACCACGCGTCATTAGTTCCTCAGTAGGAGAACCCGCCGCGCGCCCGGTGTTTAATCAGTCAGAGGCGTATTTCAAAGCGGCAAAATAAAAATCCAAAAATATCAATGACAAAGTTCTGGTCGTGGCAAAGATCGCAAATCTTAGGGTTTGCAGTCTGGACCTCACGACCAGAACTGATCAAGCCACAGGTTAAGGCTGTCGAAGCCTTTGCTGTTGACGGAATAGATACGCCGCGTGCCTTCCGCCGTTACATTCACCAGATTGCTGTCCAGAAGAGCCTTCAGATGCTGCGATACCGCGGGCCGGCTGATCGGCAGGCCTTGCGCCAATTCGTTCACGGTTTTCGGGGCGCGCCGTAATTCCTCCAGCAGATACCGCCGGTTAGGATCAGCTATGGCTGCGAAGGGATCAACGGTTGTCATGCGTTGAACTTACGGTAAACGTTGGGTAACGGCAAGATTTATTGTGCGTCGCAACAATAGCCATTGCCTTATTTTGTGTTGCTTTTTTAGCTACGCCGCGCTCGCCTTGCCGGATCAGAACGGCAGGCCGTCCCACAGCAGCTTCAATCCCGCGCAGAATGCCAGACCGTAAGTCATCGGATAGAAGGTTTCCGCCTTCAGATGCTTGACGATGGCCGCGCCGATCATGGTGGCGATCAGGGCCACCGGCAGCAGGGTTGCGGATATGGTCAGGTTCTCCGCGTCGAGCGCGCCGAGGAAGAAGTAAGGGATGACCTTGACCGCGTTGACGATCGCGAAGAAGCGGATACTTGCCCCGGTATAGGATTTCGGATCGAGCCGCATCGGCAGGACGTAGATCTGGAAGGGCGGTCCGCCGGCATGGGCGACGAAGCTCGCGTAACCGGACAAGGCGCCCCAGAAGGTGGCGGCGGCCGGACGGTGCGGCAGGGGAGCCCTCGGCCGGTTGGAGCGGGGACCGTAGACCTGCCAGAAATAGCGCACGGTAAACAGGATCGTCGCGGCCGCGATGACGAGGCGCAATGCGTTGTCGGATACATAGGCCGAGGTCGCCCAGCCGAGCGCAATGCCGATGATGCCGCCGGGCAGGATCATCAGGAGCGTCTTGCGGTCGTTGAAATTCCGCCAGGACCACAGCGCGACGATATCCATGACGATCAGGATCGGCAGGAAGATCGCCGCCGCCTTGACCGGGTCGACGGCGAGCGACATCAGAGGCACGCCGAGCAGCCCGATGGCGCCGCCGATGCCTCCTTTCGAGAGGCCGACAACCAGAACCGCGGGGATGGCGAAGGTGAAGAAGGCGAGGCTGAGCGTATCGGGCATGAAGACTCGGGACGGGGAGGGGAGTGAGGCGAGGGAATGGTTGATCCGGCAGTCCGTCCGGTCTATCGAATTTGCAGACAGAAAACGAGTGCGGATTTGACAAGCCGATCCGCCAAACGGGAAGAAACATGACCGGACAGGAAGACCGCTGCCGCCTCGTGCTGATCGTGCCGCATTATGACGACACCGACCAGCAGGCCAAGGATCTCGAAGCGGCGCTCGCCGGCGGCGACGTCGCCTCGGTGATCCTGCCGCAATACGGCCTTGACGACCAGGCGTTCCAGAAACGCGCGGAAGTGCTGGTCGAGCTGATCCAGGCGGCGGGTGCCGCGGCGCTGATCTCCGGCGACAGCCGGGTGGCCGGCCGTATCAAGGCAGATGGTCTGCATCTCGGCGGGAACCTGACGGAGCTGGAGGAGACGATCGAGAAATTCGTGCCGAAGATGATCGTCGGTTCCGGCGGCGCGGCCGACCGGCATCAGGCGCTGGCGATCGGCGAATTCCGTCCCGACTACATCTTCTTCGGCAAGCTCGATGGCGACATCAAGCCCGAAGCGCATCCGAAGAACCTCGCACTTGCCGAATGGTGGGCCTCGATGATCGAGATCCCCTGCATCGTCATGGGCGGCACTGATCCGTCATCCGCGCTTGCCGTTGCGGAGACGGGTGCGGAATTCGTGGCACTGAAGGGAGCGGTCTTTTCCGGCCCGCAGGGACCAGCTGCGGCAGTCGCCGAAGTCAACGCGATTCTGGACGAAAAAGCGCCACGGTTTGAGGCTTGATGGAGCCCATGCCGTCGAACCGCCTTTCCCGCGTGATTCTGAAAGGGCTGCTGGCGACACTCGTCGCTTTGGCAGCGCTGCCTTCCCTTGCCTTGGCGCAGGCGAATTCCAGGGCGTTCACGCGGCCGGTGGAGCCCGATTTCCAGCCGATGAAAAAGGGCCGGGTCGAGATCCAGCCCGTACCCGGCTCGGCGCAGGGGAGCAAGGAGCCCGAGGGCCAGCCGGACGGCATCGTTCCTTCGGGCGGCGTCGAACTTTACCAGCGCATGGGCGCGACCCTGCCGCCCGCGCCGGCTGAAAAGGCCTATGCCGGCAAAGTCGACGATGCCTACGGCGCCTATCAGCGCGGAATGTACGTGACCGCGCTCGACAAGGCGCTGACGCGCGCCGGAGCCGGAGATGCAGCGGCGCAGACGCTGGTCGCCGAAATGATGACCAAGGGGCTCGGTATCAAGCGCGACGCAAAGACCGCGGCATTCTGGTATCAGAAGGCGGCGGAAGGCGGCGATCCGGCCGCCATGTTCCAGTATGCGCTGCTGCTGATGACCGGGCGCGACGTGCCCCGCGACAAGCGACAAGCCGACGATTTCATGCGCAAGGCGGCGGAGGCCGGCAATGGGTCGGCGCAGTTCAACTGGGCGCAGATCCTGGTCTCCGAAAATCCCGGCGACAAGGGCCTGCATCTGGCGCTGCCCTTCTACGAAAAATCCGCGAAGCAGGGCGTGGCCGACAGCCAATATGCGGTGGCGCAGCTTTATGTGACGCTGAAAGATACGCCCCCGGAGAAGAAGGCGCAGGCTCGCGAATGGCTGGAACGTGCCGCCGATGCGGGTTTCGATACCGCGCAGCTCGACATGGGCCTCTGGATGGTCAACGGTGTGGCTGGAGACCGCAATTACGAAAAGGGTTTCGAGTGGCTGCGGATCGCCGCCCATCGCGGCAATGTCGTGGCTCAGAACAAGCTCGCCCATCTCTATATCAACGCGCTCGGCACTCGGCCCGATCCGGTGGAGGCCGCAAAATGGTACGTGCTGTCGCGCCGCGCCGGCCTTCAGGACCCGGAACTCGAAGATTTCTATCTCGGGATCAACGAAGACCAGCAGCGCCAGGCGATTGAAGCGGCAAACAAGTTCCGGCGTGGGTGAGGCCCGGTCCGGCGAAGCCGGAGCAATCGATCCAGTGAATCGATTGCAGGGCCGAACGCGCTGAGCCAAAGCGAAGCGCCGGGATACGGTGCGGCAAATGACCTTTACTCTTCATCGACAGGCAGGCTCGATCAGTTTCCCGACAATGCGTGACCGACGATCAACGCATGGCCTCCCGCCAGCACGACAATCACGAAGAGCCAGAGAGCCGTATAGAGGACTGGCTTAGCTGCAGCCTTGCGGTCGAAGCGTGGGGCGAGCGCAAATATCACGGTCGAGAGGAGCGCTGCGGCAGGGATAATCGACAGGGCGAAAGGCGCCGGCGCATAGCGGTCGGGCGTGCCGTCGAGGCCGAAATGCACTGCGAGTTCGGTGCCCGGCATTATCATGAACCACGTGGCGAGGGAGGCCGCGATCATGGTGGCGAGCAGCGCGAGGCTCAATGTCAGCGGCGGCGTGGCCTTCATTCTGCATTCCTCCGGAACCGTCGAGCACCAATTTTACAGACGCGGCCGGCGGCGGCAATGCCCGGATTCCGGTGGACGGCTTGAATTTCACGCTGTTTTATGGTCTTGAAGCCGCCAATCAAAAAATCGCTCATAAAACGCCGTCCCGTCCAGACGACAGTCGGGACAACCCCAAGGATTTCCCGCATGGCCCGCTCCGCCCTTCTCAACGTCATGGTCCAGGCTGCCCTCAAGGCAGGCAAGTCGCTTTCGCGAGATTTCGGCGAGGTGCAGAACCTGCAGGTTTCGGTGAAGGGCCCCAGCGATTTCGTATCCCAGGCGGATCTGAAGGCGGAAAAGATCGTCCGTGACGAGCTCCTGAAGGCGCGTCCGACCTATGGTTTCCTCGGCGAGGAAAGCGAAGAGCTGAAGGGCACCGACGGCGCGCATCGCTGGATCGTCGATCCGCTCGACGGCACCACCAACTTCCTGCACGGCATTCCGCAGTTCGCCGTATCGATCGCACTTGAGCGCAATGGCGAAGTGGTTGCCGGCGTCGTCTTCAACCCGGCGACGGACGAGCTGTTTACCGCCGAAAAGGGTGGCGGCGCTTTCATGAACGACCGCCGCATCCGGGTCGCTGCGCGCCGGGTGCTCTCGGACTGCGTGATCGGTTGCGGCATGCCGCATCTCGGCCGCGGCAATCACGGCAAGTTCCTGGTCGAACTGCGCCACGTGATGGGTGAAGTCGCCGGCATGCGCCGGTTCGGTGCCGCCGCTCTCGACCTTGCCTATGTGGCTGCCGGCCGTCTCGACGGTTTCTGGGAAACCGACCTTCTGCCCTGGGACATGGCCGCCGGCCTGATCCTGATCCGCGAGGCGGGCGGCTTCGTCAGCGACATGAAGGGCACGACGGACATCTTCGGCAGCGGCAATGTCGTCGCCGGCAACGAACTTATCCAGAAGGCACTGGTCGAAGTCGTCAACCGGCCCATTCCGACCCGCTGAGGCATTTTTGCGCCACCTCCCGGCTTAGATCTTCCGTACTCGATAGCTGACTGTTTTCCGAAGCTTCCGCACTTCAATTCGTCGCAATTTTCAACTAGCCTCCGGCGCGCAAGACTACCGGAGGCGAAGCATATTATGGCGAATGCGACAGTGGACGATTTGGACGCGTCTGAAACGAATCGCGGCGGCTATGCCTACAAACTTTCCAATCCTGCCTCGTTTTTGTGGACGATGTTGATCTTCCTGATCATCGTCGGTTTCGTCGCTTCCATCCTCTACCGCCAGGCCGCCCACGCCTTCCAGACCAATCCAGGCCTGAACGGCCTCATTCTCGGCGTTCTCCTGATCGGCGTGATCCTGGTTTTCAACCAGGTGATCGCCCTGATGCCGGAAGTGCGCTGGTTCAATTCCTTCCGCGCCGCCGGCAGCGCCGACAAGGTCGGCCGTGAGCCGCGCCTTCTGGCGCCGATGCGCACGCTGATCGGCAGCCGCCGCAGGATGGCGCTTTCGACCAATGCCTTCCGCTCGATCCTCGATACGATCGGCACGCGCCTCGACGAATCACGCGACACGTCACGCTATCTCATCGGCCTGCTCGTCTTCCTCGGCCTGCTCGGTACGTTCTGGGGCCTGATCGAGACGATTGGCTCTATCAGCAACGTCATCGGCGCGCTCGACCCGAATTCCGGCAGCTCCAACGATGTGCTCGCCGCCATCAAGAGCGGTCTTGCCCAGCCGCTCGCCGGCATGGGTACGGCGTTCTCGTCCTCGCTGCTCGGCCTTTCCGGTTCGCTGATCCTGGGCTTCCTCGACCTGCAGGCGGGCCGCGCTCAGAACCGTTTCTATACGGAACTTGAAAACTGGTTGTCTTCGGTGACCGACCTCGGATCGGACCTGCCGCCGGCCGTCGCCGAAACGATTGCGAGCGGTTCCTCCGAAGATTTGAGGGCGCTGACCGAGCAGTTGCGCGCGCTTGCCTCCGCCCAGACCAAGGGGCCGGTCGATGCCCATCAGAACGAGCGCTCGCTGTCGGCCATGGCCAATCTCGCCGAAGGCATCCAGGGTCTGGTCAAGAACATGCGCAACGAACAGCAGATGCTGCGTGACTGGATCGAGGCGCAGCAGGAAGAATCAAAGGCGCTCCGGCGCACGCTCGACCGTCTTTCCGATAAGATCGGGGGGAAGTAAGCGATGGCGCTTGGCAAGAGCCGCCGTCGTGAGCGGGGCGTCGACTATTGGCCGGGTTTCGTGGATGCGCTTTCCACGCTGCTGCTTGCCATCATGTTCCTGCTCACGGTGTTCGTGCTGGCGCAGTTCCTGCTCAGCCGCGAAATTAGCGGCCGCGACGAGGTGCTGAACCGGCTGAACAGCCAGATCGCCGAACTGACGGAACTGCTGGCGCTCGAAAAGGGCAATACCCAGGACGTCGAGGACCAGCTCGCCAACCTGCAGTCGTCGCTCGCGACGGCCGAGGCGGATCGCTCGCGTTTGCAGCAGCTTCTGAGCCAGGGTACCGGCAGTAGCAGCGCCGCCAATGCCCGCATCGGCGACCTCACCAACCAGCTTAACCAAGAACAGCAACTGAGCGCCCGCGCCGCAAGCCAGGTCGAGCTGCTCAACCAGCAGATTGCCGCGCTGCGGGCCCAGATCGCGGCCGTGGAGCAGGCGCTGCAGGCCTCGGAAGCCAAGGACGCTTCCTCGCAGGCGCAGATTTCCGATCTCGGCCGGCGCCTCAACGTCGCGCTGGCGCAGCGCGTCCAGGAACTGAACCGCTACCGCTCCGACTTCTTCGGCCGGCTGCGCGAGATCCTTTCCGACCGGGAGAATATCCGCATCGTAGGCGACCGTTTCGTCTTCCAGTCGGAAGTGCTCTTCCCCGTCGGCGGCAACGAACTCGACCCGGCGGGCCGGGTGGAAATGGACAAGCTTGCGACCGCCCTTCTCGATCTTGCCAAGGAAATTCCGGCCGAGATCAACTGGGTACTGCGCGTCGACGGGCATACGGACAACTCACCGCTTACCGGCACCGGCCGCTATCGCGACAACTGGGAGCTCTCCTCGGCCCGCGCGACTTCGGTGGTCAAGTACCTGATCTCCAAGGGCGTGCCGGCCAATCGCCTCGTTGCCGCCGGTTTCGGCGAATTCCAGCCGCTCGCCCAAGGCGACACGCCGGACGCCCGCTCCCAGAACCGCCGCATCGAGCTGAAGCTCACCGAGCGGTAAGCCGGCCACGGGAAAGACTTGCGTGATGGCCGAAGACAAGCCGGATATGAGCGCCGTAATGAAGGCGGTCGCCGAAAGCCCCAAACGCGACAACAGCGTCTATCACAAGGCGATTGCGGAGGCGCGCCAGGCCTTCGAAGACGCCGAGGCTGCTCTCGGCGGACCGGTCGAGGTGCGCACCAAGACCAAGACGAAGCGCAACGGCGACTATGTGGTGAAGTGGACGTTCAGGCGCCTGGATTAGGTGCTTCTGTCGAGATGGAATGGGTGGTCGACGTGAAGCCCAGCCGCTCCAGGCCGCGACGGACCTCGGGCGCGTTCATGAAAAGGCGCCACAGCAGGCCGGATCGATAATTTTCGATCATCGCGATGATCGGGCCCTGGTCGATCGCCAGGTATGTGCCGGCCACCCAATCGGTTTTCGGCACAAAGGCATCGACAAAGCCGAATGCGCCGAGCAGTTTGCCATCTCCGTAGTGAAGCAATGCACGCATGGCGCTTTCGGCCTCGGCGGGGAGGAAGGGGAAGCTCGACAGGGCGGCGGTCGGGGCGATGACGCCGCGATCGTAGGTCGGCGAGTGGGCGCCGTAACCATTCGGCCCGTCGGATGCGCTGAGGCCCCAGACGCCGGCATGCGCATAATCGGGTACGGTCATGCAATAGTCGTGGTTGATGCGCGTATGCGCCACGGCCTGGTCCTGGTAGTTGCTGCAATAGCGGTCGCCCAGGCCGCGCGGATCCAGCGCGCAGAACGAATAATGCGAGATGAAAAGCGGGCCGCCATAGGGCTCGCCAAGCGGAAGCTTCGTTCCGACATAAGTTTCGCCGTTCAGCATGGCGCCCGACCGCGCCCAGCCCGCATGGTAGCTTTCCGGCTTGATCGGATGGGTGTCGGAGCCGGCCGCCAGGATGTAGCAGGACAATGCCTCGTTCCAGCCGCGGATCGGCAGGTTCATGGCCCAGTCGTAGTTCGGGCTCCAGTGCCAGTAGAGGGCCTCATCCTTGCCGCGGGTGAACCAGTTCCATTCCACCTCGTCGAACAATCGGGTGATATCCGCCCGCAATTTCTCTTCCCGAGCGGTCTCGCCGACGAAATATTCCCGCGCGCAGATCAGGCCCTGCATCAGCAGCGTCGTTTCGACCAGGTCGCCGCCGTCGTCACGTCCGGAGAAGCGGATGACGTCGCTCGTCGAGCCGTCGATGAAATGCGCGAATGCCCCGTGGAAAGTTGGTGAGTGCCTCAGACGGTCGATGATGGTGGATATGCGGGCCAGTGCCTGCGAACGGGTGATCCATCGGCGTTCGCAGGCGACGATGATGGCGAGGACCCCAAAGCCGACGCCGCTGACCGATACGATATTGGGCGAAGGGGCGCCCGAGACGAAGCACTTGTCGAACGGCAGCCCCGATTCGGGATGGGCACCATCCCAGAAGAACCGAAAGGTCCGGGACTGTATCTTGTCCAGGCAATCGTCGAGGGACAGGCTGGGCGGCAGTTGACTGAAATTCATGACCTCAAGCTTTTGGCGGCAATCGTATCTGCGATACTAGCGTTTCTGCAATAGTTAGGCACTCCGCGCGCCCGGTTCACTTCCGGCCTGGACCGGGCGGAACACGTTGGCGTGAAGGATCAGAGCGCGGTCGCGCTCTGCCGTTCGATGTCGTGGAACTGCAGGCGGGCGAGCTTGGCGTAGAGGCCGCCCTCGGCGATCAGGCTCTGGTGGGTGCCTCCCTCGACGATCCTTCCGTCCTCCAGAACGAGGATGCGGTCGGCTTTCAGAACCGTCGCCAGCCGATGGGCGATGACCAGCGTGGTGCGGTTCTTCATCAGCCCGTCGAGCGCCTTCTGGACCAGCGTTTCGCTTTCCGCATCGAGCGCGGAGGTCGCCTCGTCGAGCAGCAGGACCGGGGCATCCTTGAGGATGGCGCGGGCGATGGCGATGCGCTGGCGCTGGCCGCCGGAGAGGGTAATACCCCGCTCGCCGGCCATGGTGTCGTAACCGTCGTCGAGCTTCGAGATGAACTCGTCGGCCTGGGCGGCGATGGCGGCAGCGCGAACCGCTTCACGGCTGGCATCCGGCGCGCTGAAGGCGATGTTGTCGTGGATCGAGGCGGCGAAGATGGTGACGTCCTGGGGCACGATCGCCATACGGGAGCGCAAGTCGGCGAGCCTTGCCTGGCGCAGGTCGACACCGTCGAGCTTCACCGAGCCGGCGGAGGGATCGTAGAAGCGCAAGAGCAGCGAGAAGATCGTGCTCTTGCCGGCGCCGGACGGCCCGACGATCGCCACCGTCTCGCCGGACTTTATCTTGAAGGACAGCGAGTTCAGCGTGATGGCGCTGACGCGGGCGGGATAGGCGAAGGAGACCGCCTCGAACTCGACTTCGCCGCGCGGCGGGGAGGGCAGGGCGACCGGATTTTCGGCGTCGCGGATGGCCGGCACTTCGTGCAGCAGCTCGGTCAGCCGCTCGGCGGCGCCGCCGGCTGCGGAAAGCTCGCCCCAGACTTCCGAAAGCTGGCCGAGCGAACTTGCGGCAATCACCGAATAGAGCACGAATTGGCCAAGCGTGCCGGCGGTCATGGTGCCGGCCAGCACGCTCTGGGCGCCGTACCAGAGCACGCCGACGACGCTGCCGAAAACCAGAAGGATGCCGAAGCCGGTCAACAGCGCACGGGCCTTGATGGCGGTGCGGGCGGCGTCATAGGCGCTTTCGACCGTGTTGCCGTAGCGGCCGTTGGCGGTCGTCTCGCCGCCGAAGGCCTGGACGGTGCGGGTGGCGCCGATCACTTCGGAGGCGAAGGCCGAGGTCTGGGCAAGCGTATCCTGGGCGGCGCGCGAGCGTCTCCTGACCGAGCGGCCGAAACCGACCAGCGGAAACACGATCAGCGGGATGGCGCCGAGCACCAAGGCGGACAGCCGCGGGCTCGTATAGATCATCATGCCCATCGCGCCGAGACAGAGAATGGTATTGCGCAGCGCCTGGGAGGCGGAGGAGCCGAAGGCCGACTTGATCTGGACCGTGTCGGCGGTCAGCCGCGAAACGATTTCGCCGGACTGGTTGACGTCGAAAAAGGAGGGCGACAGCGACGTCACATGCGAAAACACCTCACGGCGAAGGTCGGCCACGACCCGTTCGCCGATGGTGATGACGTAGTAGTAGCGCATGGCGCTGGCGACGGCGAGAAGGGCGGCGAGCGCCAGCAGCATGCCGAAATAGTTGTTGATGAAATGGCCGTCGGAAGAGGCAAAGCCATGGTCGACCATGCGGCGCACGGCAAGCGGCAAGGCAAGCGTGGTTGCGGCGGCGAGCACGAGGAAAACGATTGCCGCGGCGACCATCGAACGATAACGGGCAAGATAGGGAAGGAGCCTTGCGAGCGGTCTTAAAGCTTTGCCTCTCGGCTGGTTTTCTCGGGCGTCTGCCACGTCATCTCCATAGGCTCGAAAGGCTCAATTCTCGGCCTTGCGGGTACTTGTACTTCCGGCGACCTTCCTGTATAGGCTCCGCATCGAATTGGGAAGCCGTGACCAGACCGGTCTGCGGCTTCATTTATTAAAGAGGCCTCTCGCTCGCAATTGCGACAAATGGACCTCGCAGAGCAGGAATATCGACATGAAGGCTGGCATCCATCCGCAATACCACGTGATCAAAGTGGTCATGACCGACGGCACCGAATACGAAACCCGCTCGACCTGGGGTTCGGAAGGCGCAACCATGAACCTGGAAATCGACCCCAAGTCCCATCCGGCTTGGACGGGCGGCAACCAGCAGATGCTGGACCGCGGCGGCCGCGTTTCCAAGTTCAACAAGCGTTTCGGCGGCCTCGGCCTCTAATATGCTTCTTGGCGGAAGAGATAAAAGAGCCTGGCGCGAGCCGGGCTTTTTTCGTTTCTTGTGTTTGATGGGGAGGAGCCGTTGAAAGCGCAATCCGATATTCCGGCCGCGTCCCGGCGGATCGTGATCATGGGGAATGGCGGTTCCGGCAAGACTTGGCTTGCGCGGCGGCTGGCAGAGCCGCTTGGCCTGCCGCTCGTTCACCTCGACGACGTGCATTGGGAGCCGGGTCGCTATGGGATTGCACGCGACAAGGCGGTCGTGCACGAGGATGTCCGGACGATAGCAGCGGGTGAAGCCTGGCTGATCGAAGGCGTCTATGGCCTCTATGTCGGTATCGCCCTGCCGAGGACAACGACGTTGATCTGGCTTGATCTGAGCGAGGAGGAATGCGTAGCGCATATCATGCGCCGCGGCATCCAGGGCGGCGAGAGCCAGGAGTCCTTCGACGGGCTGGTCAAATGGGTATCGGAATACAGAGCCCGAAAGAACAATTGGAATTCGTTCGACGGTCATCTGAAGCTTTATGAAAGCTTCTCAGGCCAGAAGGCCCGGCTGACGAACCGGGGCGAGATCAATGCCTATGCGGAGAGTTTTTTGCAGGCATAAAAAAGCCGGCGCAGAGATGTGCACCGGCCGTGGTATTGTTTAGCCTTTGGATCAGTTGCCGAAGGCGGTGCGCAGCAGGCTGAGCTGGGCGCGGACGCTGTTTTCGTTGTCCGGCAGCACGGCTGCGTCGGCCGGGCGATAGATTTCGCGGTCGAGAATGGCGACGCGGTTCTGGAGGCGCAGCGAACGCTCGACGAGGTCGCGGAAACCTTCCGGCAGATCGAGCCAGCCCGGAGCATTGCGGTCGACGTTGAAGCCGTCGAGGCGCACCTTGCTCTTTTCCGACATGACCTGTTCGCGGCTCATCTCGCCATTGTTGACGGCGCGCTGCAGGAGCAGCCAGGAGGCCATCTGCATGAGGCGGGTGGTCAGCCGCATGGACTCGGCTGCGTAGAGGACCGATGCCATGCGCGGCAAAACCTTCGAAGCGGCGCGGCCCGTACCGTCAAGGTAGCTCGCGGTCTCTTCGACCAGCGACATACCTTCGGAGTAGAGCGCCTTGAACTGCGAAGACGCAGCGGCACGGCCTGCAAAACTTACGGTATTCAATCCCTGTTCGGACATCGAGATCATCCTGCTTAACGCAATCACATTCAGGCAATGACAACGGCGGATAAAAGTTCCCATGCCGTTCTGATGGCTTGAAGATGATACTTATAATGGAAATCCGCAAGGCGTTTCTTAAGGAAAGGTTAATACCCACAAGAAGTGGTAAACAGAGGCCATGTTCCTGAAATGAGACGCTTTTCAGCGCTCAATACAACAGTTTGTTTCTTTGGGAAAGCTGGGCGAAAGCTGGCCGTGGCGGCGTCGAGGGCCGGGGAGCCGGAGCCGGACCGGCGTGGCGATAAAAAAAGAGAGCCGCGGAAAGGCGGCTCTCAAGGTAAAACAGGGAGAAATCAGACCATTCGCCGAATGGTGAAACTGTCTGAGTCCAGGAAACCTGAACGTCTCTATATTCTCCGTTAATGATTAATATAGTCTTAAAACTAAGCGGAAATACTTAGAATTCTTGTCACCGGTCAACGTTCAGGAACGGAACAGACTGTCCGCCGCGCGCCGGCCTGCGGCCTTTATCTCCTTCTCGGCCTCGAGCCGGGAGATTTCCTGCCGCAGGAGATCGATTCGCGATTCGAGCTCGTCGACCGACAGCATGGAGAGGTCGCAGCCGAGTTCGTGGGTTGTCGGCTTCTTCGGCCGGTCGTCATCGAGAAAGCTCATGATGCCTCCTTTCTGGCATTCGTATCGGGTGCTGAGTCGGTGGTGGTGCGGGAGCGGGGGTCGAGCGACAGGCTCTCCGGCGTCGAAAGCTGGGAGCTGCCGCCTGGCGCCGTCGTGTAGGCTTCGCGCTCGGCAACGGGAACGGGCGCCCGCTGGCGGCTGCGGATGACCGCATAGGCAGCGACCAGAAGGTGGGCACCCGCCGTCACCGCAAACAGCGCATGCGGGCCGACCCAGGTCATCACCGGGCCGCCGAGCGTCGGGCCGATGATCGTGCCGATGCCATAGAGCAGAAGCAGGCCGCCGGAGACTTTTACGAAGTCCTCTGGGGCTGCAAAGTCGTTGGCATGGGCAACCGCGATCGGATAGAGCGCGTTGGCGGCAGCGCCATAGATCGCCACCAGCACGACGATGTCATAGGTGCCGGAGGGCCGGATCGCCGCGATCGCCAGGCCTGCCAGGGCTGCCGCGGCCGAGAGGCCGGCCAGCACATGGCGGCGGTCCATCCTGTCGGACAGCCGGCCTGCCGGAAACTGCATGATCGCGCCGGCGAAGATGGTGATGCTGACCATTGCCGCAACCGCCCCCTGGTCGAGCCCGGCGCGCGTGCCGAAGACGGCGCCGAGCGTGCCATAGGCGCCATTGGCGACGCCGATCAGGAGGATGCCGATGCAGGAGATCGGGGAATTGCGGAAGAGGGCGCGCAGATCGAGGCGGGCGCGCTTCAATGGTTGCGGCGAGGCGGCCTTGGACAGCGTGGTCGGCAGTGCGGCAAGGCTGTAGAGGATGCCGCAGATCATGAACAGCGTCGGCGTTGCGATATCGGCGAACGGCACCATCAGCTGGCCGCCGACAACGCCGAAGAGGGTGATCGAGATATAGAGCGAAAAGATGGTTCCGCGGCTCTCGCTCGTGGCGCGCTCGTTCAGCCAGCTTTCGATGATCATCGAGGTGCCGGCGGTGCAGAAGCCGGTGATGGCGCGCAAGACCAGCCAGGTGTTCTGGTCGACCAGCAGCCCGGTCAGCAGCACGTTCAGGCAGATCAGCGACAGGAAGCCGGAAAAGGCACGGACGTGGCCGATGCGGCGCACCACGTTGGGTGCCACGAAACAGCCGATGACGAAGCCGGAGGCCCATGTGGTGCCGAGCAGGCCGAGGACTTCGTTGGAATAACCTTCCTGAGCGCCGCGCACCGGCAGAAGCAGGCTTTGCAGGCCATTGCCCAGGAAAAGGAGAAGCGTACCGCAAAGGAGGGCGAGGACTGGGAGGAGGTTTCGTCTCATCTTTGCTACTGTCAGCTCTCTGCGAGAATGCGACCGATCACGGCTTCACACAAGCATTGTTGCATGCGGGTGAACCGGGCGTTAACGAAAGCGAAGCGGATTAGCTATTCTCCGAATCCCCTCCACATCTATCTGTGGTGGAGCGCAAAAATGTCCAGCCTGTGGCGGACGAGATCGGCAAGGCTTAGATGACAAAGACAATCGCGGTCCTTCTGATCCTCGCCATGCTGGCGCAGATCATCAAGCCGCTCAATCTTCCGGGCTTGAGGCGTCGGGGTGATTTCTGGAAGCTCGCGGTCGTCGCCTTCGCGGTCTGGAGTGCTGCGCTGATCCTGCGCGAATTCACAACTCTCTAGACGTCGAGGGAGCCGCGCATCACGGGCACGCAGCGGCCCGTGATGGTGACGTCGGTGACGGTGCCGGCCGTCTTGACCACATCAAGCTCGATGATGCTGCGGCGGCCCATCTCGACGCCCTGTTCGATCGTCACATGGACTCTGGCATCCATCTGCGGTGCCCGCGTCACCAGGAAAGCGGAGAGGGCGGCGGACGCGCTGCCGGTGGCCGGGTCTTCCATGACATTGTCGAGCGGCGCGAACATGCGGGCGCGGATGGCGAACGGATTTTCCGGGCTGCGGACATAAAGGAAGACAGGAAAGTCCAGGCCGGCGCCCGCGTGTCTTGCGGCTGCCTCGTGGAAGATCGTGATGTTCGGCCGGGCGGCGGCAAGCGCGTCAAGACCGTCGAGTTCGGCGATCACGAAGGCGAGGCCGACGGAGGCGAAGACCGGGTTATGGGCGGTGGTTCGGATGTGTTTCGTGTCGATCGAAACGCAACCGGCGATCAGTGCGGGCTCGATCTCGGCGCCAATTTCCAGCGGACGCGGCGCGCGGATCGTGGCGCCGATCACACCGGTTGCCTCCCGCAGCAGCCTGATCTCCACCAGACCGGCGATCTCCTCGAAACGGAGCGTGTCGGTGACCGGCTTGCCGAACAGGTCGGCCCGCTGGCCGAGCACATAGGCGGTGCCGACATTGGGGTGGCCGGCAAAGGGGATTTCCATCGTCGGTGTGAAGATGCGCACCCGGGCGCTGTTGTCCGGGTTTTCCGGCGGCAGGACGAAGGTGCTCTCGGCGTAACCGAATTCGATGGCGATCTGTTGCATCTGCCGGTCGGTGAGCCCCCTCGCATCCGGCACCACGGCGAGTGGGTTGCCGGCGAAACGTTCGGTCGTGAAGACATCGACGGTGACGAAATCGGCGGTCGGCATGGCGAAACTCTCCGGAAGCGATGCCGGATTTAAAACCGCATCAACCGCCATGACCAGCCAATGTTTTTGATCGCGATCATCACCGAAAAGAAAGCGATCCGCGTCGTCGGCTCAGATAAGGCCGTGGTCCCGCATCGCCTTCTCCTCGTCGCCGGTGATGTAGGCGAAAATTCTCGGGTCGCCATCGGCGATCGTGACCAGATAGAAGTTGGTGAACCGCACATTGCCGGCTTCGCCTGCCTTGTTGACGTAGGAAAAATCCCAGCCGATTTCGGCAAGCGCGTGAAGATCGTTGAGGCAGGTGATCCTCACGCCGGTAATGTCCATCCGCTTGCCGCCGACCTCGCGATATCGAGCGAAGCCCTGTGGGATCACTTCGCGGAACGTAGCGTCATTGGCTCCGCCGAAGACCGCCTGCGGTGTCGAACCGACGAAATAGGCGGCGAAGAATGCTGCGACACCGGCAACATCGACCGACGCTGCGTCCTTCAGGGCGTCATTGCTGGTCCGGCCGTATTCATCGAAGAGTCTGCGGACCCTGGCTTCCATTTCCGTCATGGGCAACCTCCATTCACGAAATGAACGCCTTTTCGGCCATTCGGTTCACCTGCATTTCGAGAGTGCGGCAAAACAGAAAGGCCGCTCCGTTGCCGGGGCGGCCTTCTTCCTCCTCCTTGAAAAGGCGCTCCTCAGGCGGCCTTTTCGAGATCCTTCTTCCAGCTTCCCTTGGCGGAGAGCGTGTTCAATGGCCGTAGCATGTCGCCCGAGATTGGCGATGTGCTCCACAACCGATCATCAGGTCCGCGTCAGGACTTATTGACGCTTGCGGCGTAGATCTGATCGATCGTTTTGGCCAAGCTCGCGTCGAAGTCTACGTCGCTCATCGTGACGCGCAGGTTTTCCGCCAGCGCGCGCGAGAAACTCGCGATCATGCCGTGGTTATGGCTGAGCTTTTCGCAGGCGTCCGCGGTGCTGTAGCCGCCGGAAAGGGCGACGACGCGGATGACCGATTTGTGGGCGACCAGAGGAGCGTAGAAATCGGCGACCGTCGGGATCGTCAATTTGAGCATGACCGTCTCGCCTGCGGGAAGCTTGTCGAGCTGCTGCGCGATCTCGTCGCGCAAAATGGCTTCAGCCTGTTCCTTTGTCGGGCTCTTGATGGAGACTTCAGGCTCGATGATCGGCATGAGACCCTGGCCGATGATCTGGCGCGCCACCTCGAACTGCTGCTTTACGACGGCAGCGATGCCGGCCTTGTCGGCATGGCCGATCACCGACCGCATCTTGGTCCCGAATATCCCTTTTTCGCGGCCGCGGATCAGAAGAGTATCCAGCTCGGGCATCGGCTTCATCGTTTGAACGCCGTTTTCCTCGGCATTCAGGCCCTTGTCGACTTTGAGAAAGGGCACGACGCCGCGCTTTTCCCAGAGATAGGAGGGGACAGCCTGACCCTCGACGTCGCCGTCCATGGTCCGCTCGAAAAGGATGGCGCCGATAACCTTGTCGCCGGTAAAGGCGGGCGCGCTCATGATACGGACGCGCATGGCATGCACCAGGCGGTACATCTCCTCGTCACCCTGATAGTCGGTGTCGGACACGCCATACAGACGCAACGCTCCAGGTGTTGAACCACCGCTCTGATCCAGCGCCGCAATGAATCCGGGCGCAGAGCTCATCTTGTTCAACATCTTGGCGTCCACCATACTAAACTCCTGTCCCTAAAGTTGGCGCGAAACGCGCGCATATCCAAGCTATCATCCGCGGATAACAGAAGTTTTTTTAAAGGGAAATGCATGCTTAAGTTATTGAAACGATTGAATTCGTTTCAATCGTTTAAAATATCTAAATTTTTTAAAGGCAGTTCATAACGAAGCGCGCCGCTCTATATAGGCGCGCTTCGTGGCAAGTATACAACGATCAGGCCGACTTCGACAGCACCGAAACGCCCGGCAGGTCCTTGCCTTCCATCCACTCCAGGAATGCCCCACCGGCGGTCGAGACGTAGGAGAAGTCGTCTGCAACGCCCGCATGGTTGAGGGCGGCGACCGTATCGCCGCCGCCGGCGACGGAGGTGAGCTTGCCGGCTTTCGTCTGGGCTGCGGCATGCTGTGCGGCAGACACCGTCGCCTTGTCGAAGGGTTCGATTTCGAAGGCGCCGAGCGGGCCGTTCCAGACCAGCGTCGAAGCCTTGGAGATCCAGTCGTTGACGGAAGCGACCGACTTCGGGCCGACGTCGAGGACCATGGCGTCGGCCGGGATCTTGTCGATATCGACCACTTCGTTGGCGGCCCCGGCCTTGAATTCGCGCGCGATGACGCCGTCGACCGGCAGCACGATGGCGCAATTGGACGCTGCCGCTTCGGCCATGATCTTGCGTGCGGTTTCGGCAAGGTCATGCTCGCAGAGCGACTTGCCGACGTCGATACCCTGTGCCGCGATGAAGGTATTGGCCATGCCGCCGCCGATCACCAGCGCATCGACCTTCTTGACGAGGTTCTGCAGCAGGTCGATCTTGGTGGAGACCTTGGCGCCGCCGACGATCGCAACGACCGGGCGGGCGGGATTGCCGAGGCCCTTTTCGAGCGCTTCGAGCTCTTCCTGCATGGTGCGGCCGGCATAGGCGGGCAGGTGATGCGCCAGGCCTTCCGTCGAGGCATGGGCGCGGTGGGCGGCCGAGAAGGCGTCGTTGACGAAGATATCGCCGTTTTTGGCGAGCGCCTCAGTGAAGCCCGGATCGTTCTTTTCCTCGCCCTTGTGGAAGCGGGTGTTTTCGAGAAGCAGGATATCGCCGTTCTTCATGCCGGCGATCGCCTGTTCGGCTTCGGGACCGATGCAGTCGGAGGCGAATAGGATCTTCTGGCCGAGCACCTGGTTGACCGCCGAGACGATCAGCGACAGCGACATGTCGGCGACCGGTTCACCCTTCGGACGGCCGAAATGGGCGAGCAGGATAACCTTGGCGCCCTTCTTCGACAGTTCCAGAATGGTGGGCGCGACGCGCTCGATGCGGGTCGCATCGGTGACCTTGCCGTCGGCGACGGGAACGTTGAGATCGACGCGCACGAGGACGCGCTTGGCTGCGATATCGGTGAGGTCGTCAAGGGTTTTGAAGGCCGGCATGATGCTAATCCATTTACTTGGGAAATGTGCAGCGGACCATACTATGCCTGACCGGCGACGCAAGACGATTGGTTGCAGCCACCCCTATTCCGTCCAAGGCCGGACTTCGGTATGCATCTCAGAATTGGTCTTTAGACTACCGAGTCGCGGATACGCTGTACGCTCATTTTATTGTGACAATGCAGCGCGTTAACGGATTCTATTTGGACTCCTGCTAATAAAGCGACCGATCTTCTACCGCGGTGATCTAAAGAGGCGGGGAATGGCAGAACAATCGAGGCCCGGTCCTGGGCACGCCAGCGGAGTCCGGCAGACCGTCGATGACGGCCTGCTCGACAAGGCGCGCCTTCTCGACCTGATGCCGGGGATGATCGCCTATTTCGACAGCGGGCTGCGTTTCCGCTACGCCAACCAGAAATATGCCGACTGGCGGGGCACCGACAGGCAGTCGATCATCGGCCGGCACTGCCGCGAGGTCGTCGGTAGCGCGAATTTCATCGCCGTGCGCCGATGGGTGACCGAGGCGCTTGAGGGCAAGGCCGTCGCTTTCGAATACGACATGATCACCCGCGACGAAAAGCGGCGGGTGCAGGTGGAATATGTCCCGGATTTCGATAGCAGCGGAAAGGTCGCCGGCATCGTCGCGCTGGTGATCGATCTCACTGCGCGGCTCGACATCAATCAGCGGGTCGCCGAAAGCGAGGCGCTGTTCGACGATGCGTTTTCCAATTCGCCGATCGGCATGGCGCTGGTTGATACCGATGGCGTCCTGATCCGCGTCAATGCCAATTTCAGCAGCATGCTGATGCGGTCCCCGGAGGAACTCGTCGGCATGAGCTTCGGCGAGATCACCCATCCGGACGATATCGACGCGGATCTCTGTCTTTTCAACCAGGTGCTGGCGGGAAGCCGCGACGGCTACAAGATCGACAAGCGTTATCTGCAGGCGGAGGGCGGCATCGTCGAGACGACGCTGACGGTGACGGCGATGCGCAACGCGGCCGGCGAAATCGTCCGCTTCATCTCGCAGATCGAGGACATTACCCAGAGCCGCCAGGCGCAGCGGCGGCTGACCGAGACCAATACGCAGCTTTCGCTCGCCATGGAACTGGTGAGCGGCGGTTTCTGGCACATGGATGTGGGCAGCGGATATTTCCAGACGTCCGAGCGGCTGGCGCATTTCATCATGGGCGAACCGAGCGATCCGCTCGATCTGGCTGCCTATGTGTCGAGGATCAATCCCGAGGATATGGGAAACGCCGATATCCGCCCGCTGGTCGAAGGCAGGGTCGACCGCAATCGGAGCGAATACCGCCTGATGACGGCCGCCGGCGAGCGCTGGCTGCGCTGCGACCGCAAGCTGGTGCGGGGCAGCGACGGCGAGCCCCTGAAGATCGTCGGCATGGCGGTCGACATCACCAAGGAGCGCGACCAGCTGCGGCGGACGCAGGACGAGGCCGATACCGACAGCCTGACCGGCCTGCTCAACCGCCGCGGCTTCGAGAAGAGGTTCCGGCAGGAGGGGCAGGACAGCAGCTGCGGCATCCTGGCACTCGATCTCGACGGTTTCAAGCAGGTCAACGACCGGCTGGGGCACGATGCGGGCGACCAGGTGCTGGTCGAAGTGGCGCGCAGGTTGCGAGCGGCGGTCCGCGAGGGCGACCTGATCGTCCGTCTCGGCGGCGACGAGTTCGTCGTCGTTCTGGTCAAGTCCGACGAGGCGTTGAACCGTACGGTGGCGGAGCGGATCAGGGCGTCGCTCTGCGCCTCGATCCTGGTGAACGGGCAGGCGCTGGAAGCCGGCTGCAGCATCGGCACGACCTGGTTCCGGACATGGCCCGTCGATCTCCGGCAATCGCTCGCCCGTGCGGATGCGGCGCTCTACCGGGCAAAGGCCGCGGGCAAGAACACCTGGCGCTCCGGCTGATTGAACACGCGCCTATGCCGGACCTTCGGGCGGCACGGCGCCCGGTTTTACGGGGACGTGCTTGCCGCGATATTTGCGGACCAGATCGCGGATGCGATGGGCGATCTCGCGCATGTTGATGAAGATCGGCAGATTGGTCGCCGGCTCCACGGGTTCCAGCGAGATGCCGATGCTGCGGACATGTTCGTGCTCGTCGAGTTCCCGCACGATCAGGATGATCGAGCCGAAGCGGATGCGGTCGGCGTAATCCGCGCGGCCGCCGAGCCGTGAGGTCACCAGGTCGCCGACGGTCATGTTCTGCTCGTTGGCGGTGAGCAGGCCGGGGCCGTAGGCCGCATCGAGTTCCTTGGCGGGCCTGGTCGGCGAGATCGCAAACGCGCCGAAAAATTCCGCATCGTCCTCGTCGACCGGCACCTGGCTTGCGAAGATGCGGTCGAGCAGTTTCGAATAGGCGGGCGAGATGAACAGGTAGACCTGGTCGTTCTCCTTCAGCCGCCCGGCATATTGATACCGCATGCTGCGGCCGTCGCGGATGACCAGCGACGGCATGGCCCAGCGGGGAATGCGCTCGCCCTGCAGGATCGGGCTGCCCTTCATGACGCGGTAGGAGATCAGCTCGTGATGGGCGGTGCCCGGCAGGTCGAGCTCGACCTTGTCGACGGCGCCGATGCGCGGCGGAATGATGAGCCCGAGCTTGTGGGCCACCGGCTTGATCGTCCAGCCCTGGACGAGAAGCGAGACCAGCACGATGATGAAGGTAACGTTGAAAAACAGCTGGCCGTTCTCGACGCCGCTTAAGACCGGCATGATCGCCAGCAGGATGGAGACGGCGCCGCGCAGGCCGACCCAGGCGAGGAAGCTGGTCTCCTGCTGGGTGAAATCATAGGGCAGCAGGCTCAGCCACACGGCAATCGGCCGGGCGACGAAGATCAGGAAGAGCGCCAGCGCGATCGCCGGCACGAGGATGGCCGGAAACTGCGACGGCGTGGCGAGCAGGCCCAGCACCAGGAACATGATGATCTGGGCGAGCCAGGTCAGCCCCTCGTTGAAGCGGACGATCTGCGGCTTGGCGAACATCTTGCGGTTGCCGGAATAGATGCCCGCCACATAGACCGCCAGGAAGCCGCTGCCGCCCATGGCGCCGGTGAAGGAAAAGACGAGCAGGGCGAGCGTCAGCACGAAGATCGGCGCCAGCCCGCGGTCGGAGGTGAAGCGGTTCAGCACCCAGACGATCATCATGCCGCCGAACAGGCCGAAAATGACGCCGAGCCCCATTTCCTCGACGAATAGCAGCAGGAAATGCAGGTCGAGGCCGGAAAAACCCTGTCCGGTCGCCAGAAGTTCGGCGAGCGCTATCGTCAGGAAGATCGCCATCGGGTCGTTGGTGCCGGACTCGACCTCGAGCGTCGAGCGCACCTTGTCGCGGATGTTGATGCCGCTGACGCGCAGCAGGAAGAAGACGGCGGCCGCATCCGTCGAGGCGACGATCGAGCCGAGCAGCAGGCCTTCGAGCCAGCTGAAGCCGAGAAGGATCGTCGCGGCGAAGGCGAAGATGCCGGCCGTCAGGAGCACGCCGACCGAGGCGAGCGTGACCGCCGGAACGGCGGCGATGCGAAACGAGTGGATGGGGGTCATGAAGCCGGAATCGAACAGCACGATCGCCAGCGCCAGCGAGCCCAGCATGAAGGTGAAGGAAAAGTTCTCGAACTGGATGCCGAGGCCGTCGACCCCGGCAAGCAGGCCGATCGACAGGAAGATCAGGAGGAGGGGAGCACCGAAGCGGAAGGCGAGGAGGCTCGACAGGGCAGCCGCCAGCACCAGGACCGTGCCGACCAGCAGGACGATATAAAAAGCCTCCACCTATAAAGTCCCCTTCCTCATACCTCGCGCCTCACATGGTCCCCGCCCGCAGCCCCGGAAACCGGACCTGTGCCACGCCGCAACACGGCCATGCAAGAATGGGGCAGATCCCGGCCTGGGGCCAGGCGAATCGACTGATCGATTAGGCGGGAACAATTCCGGCAAGAGAAGGGCAGGGGCGGAAAAAAGACGGACGCGTGCCTTGGTGCCGATGGCTTTTCACTTTCTACCCAGCGTCCTGTCCTAAAACCGGTGCCCACTTTTGGGGACGCTGGATGATCGGAGAGCCCACACGAATGCGGAACCTCGATAGATTGAGTTAAGTGGCTCCGCATTCGCGTGGCCTTCGGCGTCTTTTCGGGGTGTCCCTCCCCTACAGGTGATCACCTCGCCTCGCTGCGTGGCTTCGTTCGCGGTCTCCTTTCGGGAAACCTTGCCACTTGCACGGCTCAACCGAACCCGGCCCGGCGGCCAGGGGGAGGCTTGATAGGGTTCGGGTTGCCCCCAGCCCATGGTTTTCACCTCTTCCACCATCCCCGCACGTTACGGTTCTGATGAAAGCGCCGGCCCCCGCCTGCCCGCGAACGTCTCGCGAAACACTCCGGTGGTGGGAGCGAGGAGGATTGTAGGCATGGGTTGGAGGGGTGGGGAAATTGGGGGTGAAAAAAATCTGGCAGTGCGTCGCGCTATGGCGATTGTCACCAATGACCCATTTTGACCCACAGCGGCCATATTTTGCGCAGCTCAAGGTATTGAAATTGCAAGGCTGGCCGCGTGTGCATAAATTTTGATTTTGCATAGCAATGGCCTTGTCTTTAGGCGTCACGCAACGGGGATTCGTATCCGCCTAGTGCCACAATTAAATGTTATGCGATCTGGTTTCGAGAAAATCGCCGCCCGCGCGAGGACGCGCATCCTCCCACTGCGGCAGTCCCGCGGCCCACCGTGGATTGCAAATCCTCGCTTCTTGACGGCCAGACCAGAAAACTGAAGGTTGAGTGTTGGGGACGAATCGGTCGCGCGTTGCCGCGCGTTTAGGGGTGTGGGGCTTTTTAATGAATTCCTTTTTAAGTCGGCTTGTGGCTCGGTTTTTGAGCCTGCTGCTTGTAGGCAGCATGATATCTGTTTCATTTGGGTCAGTAGTAAATGCTCGATTTATTTCGCCGGATACCTGGGACCCGACGGCGCCCGGTGTGGGGACAAATCGATACTCTTACTCTGAAAACGATCCGGTCAACAAAAGTGATCCTAATGGACATGCCGTTAGTCCCGACGTCTCCGAATATGGAAGCGACGGAACAGGTGGAGACGGAAACGACCGCGCCGCTGAAAAGTCTGAGCAATCAAAGGCGGTTACGGAAGCAGCCGACACACGCGTAAACGATCGTGATAAAAAGGAACAGGAACGGGAGTCTACCCCAGTGGCGACTATGGCGGATCCGCCCGGTTCTAAAAAGTTCGACTTGGTGGGGCCTTTTGGCGGCGGAGGGAGTGGAAGTCGTGCAGGTGGCGGAGGTAGGAGCAGCGCTCCGGCATCAAACGCAGCACCTCGCACTATCCAAGAGCCTAATATAAGTGAGAAGTACCAAAGGCCTAGCAACGCTACTTCAAAATCTCAACGAGAATCTGTACAGGGGAAGCCGTGTGTAGATTGTGGCACGACCGCAAAACGTCAAATTGCAGATCATAAAGAACCCTTAGTCAAAGAATACTATCGAACTGGAGCAATCGATCAGAAGAATATGAAGTCTCTCGATGCTGTTCAGCCTCAATGCCCGGAATGTTCTTCTAGGCAAGGTGGCTTTCTAAGAGGTTTTTCGACGGAAATGAAACGCGTTTTTGGGCTCGATTGATGATGGATGAAATCCAAAGAGAGTTTTGTAAATCGCATGGTATAGGCTTTTCGCCTCCAGAGGCGGATAGTATATTAGGCGTATCATTGAACGTTAAAACAGATATTCTTCCAATAAATGGGCTGAGGCACTTACCAAGCCGCGGGACAAGCGGGTGGTATATCTGGGCTGGTGATGATTTCTCACCGGAAGACGATGGTTTTTTCCAGCCTTTGCATTATTCTCATATTTCTATGTGGAATCCTCTCGTAATAAAATATTTGGCTTTGCCTCCTGGGTGGAGATTTTTGACAGACGGATCATATGAAGATATTTGGTTCGACAAAGAATTACTTATAGAATAGATAAAATACGCTCATCTATCTATTCCCCGTTCTCTCTTAATCTGAATGCTCCCTTTCTGAGCAACCTGTCGCGCTGCATGGGCGTGAACCGTGGCGGGCTGGCGTTCGTATCTTACCGTTCCAAACTGACCTCGCGTTCCCGCTGCTGCGGCCGAGAGCTGTCGCTCTTTCGAACCGTTCCCACACCACATCGAACCTCGTCCTTTTGAGCGCGATCCGTGCGCCGAAACGGTGGAGGCTGCGGGCGACGATTTCGCGCTAGAGAAGGGCAGGGGCGGAAAAAAGACGGACGCGTGCCTTGGTGCCGATGGCTTTTCACTTTCTGCCCAGCGTCCTGTCCCAAAACCGGTGCCCACTTTTGGGGACGCTGGATGATCGGAGAGCCCACACGAATGCGGAACCTCGATAGATTGAGTTAAGTGGCTCCGCATTCGCGTGGCCTTCGGCGTCTTTTCGGGGCGTCCCTCCCCTACAGGTGCTCACCTCGCCTCGCTGCGTGGCTTCGTTCGCGGTCTCCTTTCGGGAAACCTTGCCACTTGCACGGCTCAACCGAACCCGGCCCGGCGGCCAGGGGGAGGCTTGATAGGGTTCGGGTTGCCCCCAGCCCATGGTTTTCACCTCTTCCACCATCCCCGCACGTTACGGTTCTGATGAAAGCGCCGGCCCCCGCCTGCCCGCGAACGTCTCGCGAAACACTCCGGTGGTGGGAGCGAGGAGATTATAGGCATGGGTTGGAGGGGCGGGGAAATTGGGGAGTGAGTTTTTTATTAAGGAGAGGAGTTGGTTGGAATTGACAACTCAGTCGAGTAACCAGAGGTTGAAAGCGAGGGGCGAATCAGCCGCGCCTCGCTACGCGTTTAAGAGTGTGGGGCTTATTATGAATTCCTTTTTTATAGGGCTTATGGCTCGATTTTTGAGCCTGCTGCTCCTATGCGGCATGCTATCTGTTTCATTCGGATCAGCGGCGAATGCGCGATTTATTTCGCCCGATACCTGGGACCCAACTACGCCTGGCGTAGGGACTAATCGATACTCCTATTCGGAAAACGATCCCGTCAACAAAAGTGATCCTAACGGCCACTCTATAAATCCAGACGTTTCTGATTATGGCAGTGAGGGGACAGGGGGAGACGGTGGAAACCAGGAAGCCGAAACGCAGACATCAAAAGATTTCGACAATGCTGCAGGTGAAACATTTGGAGAGCGCACAGAAGACAAAAAATCCCAACAGGCGCAAATGTCAGGCAATTCGAAGCCCGGTGATGAGGATGGTGATGGCCTCCTCGACTCCAAAGACCCGACGACACCGCATGCGGTTACACTTGGACCTAATCCCTTATCCGTGGATATTGACGGCGGAAAAATCCACTACCCCGGAACTATTGGCCCTATTGGAGGAGGTGTAAGGACTGGTGTTGATCCTAGCGCTTTGTCTCCTTCTCACTCCATTGGCGGAAGGGCGTCGAGTCGGAACGTTGACGCTATATCTCAAAGTATGCGTGAGAATGGTTACAAGGGTAAACCGATTGATGTGATTGAATATAATGGTAGAACCATTATTGTTGACGGACATCACAGAGCTGCCGCAGCGAATCGCACTGGCACACCCGTTGATGTTAGAACCGTAAATCCCGGTGAATTCCCTATGGGATCTGGGGGATGGAAATCCATACAAGAAGTAATCAGCGGGGCAAACAGTTTCACAGGAAATAGTTTATCCCGGCCGGGTCGTAGATGATGAGTGACTTTCTTCATCTGGTGCATGAGTATGTTGCTGAGGTCAAAATGTGCATTGACCTCTTTGATCAACATTTCGGAAGAAAAGATATCGTTAGGGCGTGGCGAGAAGGAAAGTTACCACAGACCGGTATTTTACCCGGCAACATACGATACCAAATCCACGGCAAAGGATGCCAAGTGGAATTTGCTACCCATGATATCGACTTTGACTTCGCAGATTGGGAAGGTAATTTCGGTTTTGATGCCTGGAAGTTATGGTTGTTTGCTAGTCAATTTCCGGAAAAATATCCGCAATTACAGCATCAAGGAATTGTGGAGGAGGAAATGAAAAGATACGTATTAAACGGCTCTATTTCAGCTATTAATGATGATATGACTCTTTATATGCCAGACAATTAAATCCTGATTTCTAGCTCGTTCACAACGGGATTTATCTGAGCCGTGATGTGCTTGGGTTAGCTTCTCCACGAAACTGAGATGTAGTCGTGTTTTCTTGTCCGTGACATCTTCTGCGATAAAAAGCCCTCTCCGTTATAAGGAGAGGGCGGTTTTCCGGCTACGGCCCCAAGGGGCGACCTAAGTTAACTAGATCAGCTTCGAAAACGCCACGGCCGTGTCGGCCATGCGGTTCGAGAAGCCCCATTCGTTGTCGTACCAGGAGAGGATGCGGACGAAATTGCCTTCGAGCACCTTGGTCTGGTCGATCGCGAAGATCGACGAATGGCTGTCGTGGTTGAAGTCGCGGCTGACGAGCGGCTCTTCGGTGTAACCGAGGATGCCCTTGAGCGCGCCGTTGGAAGCGGCCTTGATCGCTTCGTTGACTTTGGCAACCGTGGTCGTCTTCTTGGCGACGAACTTGAAGTCGACGACCGAGACGTTCGGGGTCGGCACGCGGATCGAGGTGCCGTCGAGCTTGCCCTTGAGGTGCGGCAGGACTAGGCCGACGGCCTTGGCGGCACCCGTCGAGGTCGGGATCATCGAGAGCGCTGCAGCGCGGGCGCGGTACAGGTCCTTGTGCATGGTGTCGAGCGTCGGCTGGTCACCCGTGTAGGAGTGGATCGTGGTCATGAAGCCATGATCGATGCCGATCGCGTCGTCCAGAACCTTGACCACCGGAACCAGGCAGTTGGTGGTGCAGGACGCGTTGGAGATGACCAGGTGTTCCCGGGTCAGCTGGTCGTGGTTGACGCCGAAGACGACGGTGAGGTCGGCACCGTCGGCCGGAGCCGAGACGATGACGCGCTTGGCGCCGGCGGTCAGGTGCAGGGCGGCCTTGTCGCGGGCGGTGAAGATGCCCGTGCATTCGAGCGCGATATCGACGCCGAGTTCGCCATGCGGCAGGGTCGCCGGGTCCTTGATCGCGGTCACCTTGATCGGCTTGCCGCCGCCGACGGTGATCGTGTCGCCCTCGACCTTCACATCGGCCGGGAACTTGCCGTGGATGGAATCGTAGCGGAGCAGGTGGGCATTGGTCTCGACCGGGCCGAGGTCGTTGATGGCAACGACTTCGATATCGGTGCGGCCGGATTCCACGATAGCACGCAGAACGTTACGGCCGATGCGGCCAAAGCCGTTGATGGCAACTTTCACAGTCATGTCATTCTCCCGAAAATGTGCGGTCTGTCTTGGCGGGGCGCGCCGAATGCGCCCCTTTCACTGTCTGTCTTTGGCTCAGGCGAGCTGTTTTTCGGCTGCGGCAACAACCGCTTCCGCGGTGATGCCGAAGTGCTTGAAGAGATCCTTGGCAGGGCCCGAAGCGCCGAAGGACTTCATGCCGATGAAGGTGCCCTTCGGACCGATGAAGTGGTCCCAGCCCTCGCGCACAGCCGCTTCGACGGCGATCTTGACCGGCGAATTGCCGATGACCGCGGTCTGGTAGGATTCCGGCTGGTCGAAGAAGAGCTCGACGCAGGGGACGGAAACGACGCGGGTCGCGATGCCCTTGCCGTCCAGGGTCGCCTGCGCCTTCAGCGCCAGTTCGACTTCCGAACCGGAGGCGAAGATCGTCACCTTGGCGTCGGCCGCGGAGACGAGTTCGTAGGCGCCCTGGGCGCAGAGGTTCTTCTCTTCATAGGTCTTGCGGGCCGGCGTCAGGTTCTGGCGGGTCAGCGCCAGGCCGGACGGGCGGTGTTTTTCCTTCAGCGCCAGCTGCCAGCACTCGGCCGTCTCGGTCTCGTCGGCCGGGCGGAAGAGGAGCAGGTTGGGGATGGCGCGCAGCGCCGCCAGATGCTCGACCGGCTGGTGGGTCGGGCCGTCTTCGCCGACGCCGATCGAGTCATGCGTCCAGACATGCACGACGCGGATGCCCATGAGGGCGGCGAGGCGCACGGCCGGGCGGCAATAATCCGAGAAGATCAGGAAGCCGCCGGAATAGGGGATCAGGCCGCCATGCAGCGAGATGCCGTTGATGGCGGCGGCGGTCGCATGTTCGCGGATGCCCCAATGCATGTAGCGGCCGGAGAAATCGGTCGGGGTGATCGACTTCATCTGGCTGGTCTTGGTGTTGTTCGAGGGCGTCAGGTCGGCCGAGCCGCCGATCGTTTCCGGCAGCAGGCCGTTGATGACCTCGAGCGCGTCCTCGGAGGCCTTGCGGGTGGCGACCGTCGGGTTGTTCTCGGCGATCTTCTTCTTGAAGGCGTCGATGGCGCTGTCGAAATTGCCCGGCAGGTCGCCGGCGAAACGGCGCACGAATTCGGCCTTCTTGTCGGAAGCGGTGGCGGCGAGGCGATCTTCCCAGTCCTTGCGGGTCTTGGTCGAACGCAGGCCGGCAAGGCGCCAGGCATCGAGAACGTCGGCCGGAACGGTGAAGGCTTCCGCTTCCCAGTTCAGGTTCTTGCGGGCGGCCGCGATTTCCTCGGCGCCGAGCGGATTGCCGTGAACCTTGTGGGTGCCCTGCTTGTTCGGGGCGCCGAAGCCGATGATCGTTTTGCAGGCGATGAAGGTCGGGCGGTCGGACGTCTGGGCGGCTTCGATCGCGGCCGAGATCTGCTCGACGTCATGGCCGTCCACTTCGATCGTGTTCCAGTGGGCGGACTTGAAGCGCATGATCTGGTCGGTCGAATCCGACAGGGAGACGGCGCCGTCGATGGTGATCTTGTTGTCGTCCCAGAAGAGGACGAGCTTGTTGAGCTTCAGGTGGCCGGCAAGCGCGATCGCTTCCTGGCTGATGCCTTCCATCAGGCAGCCGTCGCCGCAGAGCGCATAGGTGAAATGGTTCTGCAGGTCGGAGCCGAATTCTTCTTCCAGCTTGCGCTCGGCGATCGCCATGCCGACGGCATTGGCAATGCCCTGGCCGAGCGGGCCGGTGGTGGTCTCGATACCCGACGCATGGCCGTATTCCGGATGGCCGGCGGTCTTGGAACCGAGCTGGCGGAACTGCTTGATGTCCTCGATCGTCATGTCCTCGTAACCGGTGAGGAACAGCAGCGAATAAAGCAGCATCGAACCGTGGCCGGCAGACAGCACGAAACGGTCGCGGTCCGGCCAGAGCGGGTTCTTCGGGTCGAATTTCAGGTAGCGGGTAAACAGAACCGTCGCGATGTCGGCAGCGCCCATCGGCAGGCCGGGATGGCCGGAATTGGCCTTCTCTACAGCATCCATGGCGAGGAATCGGATCGCGTTCGCCATCCGGTTATGTTTGTCGAGAGAGGTCATGGCTAATCCGCTTTTTACGGGTGTCGGTCACGGTCCGCGCGGGACCACTTGAAGGGCGGCCCGGGGACCACCTAAGAGCGGCTGATCCTTAGCAGGTGCAACGCGCAAGTCAACAAAAGCACGGTCTCTCGAAGAGAGGATGACGAACTTTCCTGCAGCCTGCCTGAATTCTATGCAGCATCCGGGCAGCCTGTGGCGAGGGGTAGAAACATAGTTGACGATCCACAGCTTGGACACGTTTGGGAGGCCTCGATTGATTGACCGGCTTGCGGGTGGTGAATAGTCTGCGGCCCTTGCTGGAGGGGCCGATCACAGCGATTCGGCCGATTTCGCGTATCGACAGGAAGCTTCGCATGCCGTCGGAAAAGACGCTCGACATGGTGATCTCGGAACTCAGGGCGGCGATTGGTGGCCTCGAGAGCGCCGTCGATGCGCGCATCGAGCGCCAGCGCGAAACGCAGGATGTGGAGGGCGAAGTCCGCCGGGTGCATGCCGACCGGGCGCGCCTGGCGCAGGAGCTCGACCAGTCGCAATTCCGCGCCAATCGACTGGAAGAAGTGAACCGGGAAGTCTCGCGGCGCCTGGTGACGGCAATGGAAACCATCCGCGCCGTGCTCGATCGCTGATGCGCCAAGATCAAAAGGGAATGCCATGGCCCAGGTAACGGTGATGATCGACGGCAAGGCCTATCGCATGGCCTGCGAGGAGGGACAGGAAGACCACCTGACCGAACTCGCCGACCGATTCGACCGTTACGTCGGGCACCTCAAGGGCCAGTTCGGCGAGATCGGCGACCTGCGCATCACCGTCATGGCCGGCATCATGATCATGGACGAGTTGTCCGAGATGACCCGCAAGCTCGGCCTCATCGAGACCGAGGTCGCGTCGCTCAAGTTCCATCGCGACGGGGCGCTCGAAAACCAGCAGCGCAACGAGCAGCAGGTGGTCTCGGCGCTCGGCGAGCTTGCCTCGCGGCTCGATGGCCTGACTGCCAAGCTCAACGGCCGCGCGCCGGCCCAGGTGAACTGATCCAAAGTCGATAATAAAGGTTTTCCGCTACTGGTGCGGATCGGCAATCACACATATATTGGCGACGCGATCTGCGCCTCACGACAGGAACCACAATCCCTGGGGCCATACTCGATCCAAAGGGAGCTGTCCCTGGCCAGGCCCGTGGGCTTGGACACACGGCGCCCACCTACGTTTGTAGGCACCCAGGATCGTAAACATCCACCGGTTGCCGTGGATCGCACTCTTTCTCTTTCACCTATTTCGGCTCTTGAGCGCAACTTTTCACACCGATTTTGACACCGGTGTGAGAATTGATCGGTCGAGATATGTCCAACCATTACCGGCTGTTTCCAGCATCCGAACGGCTGATCTCGCTGGGAGACGATCCCGAACGACAGATGCCCGGTCTGACGACTGTTCGTCGCGTGAGTTCTTTCACCACCGAAAGAAGCAGCCAAACCTCACCGCATATACGTCGTTTTCCCGATTTGAGCTGAGGGATTCCGCCGTATTTACTCAAGTCATTGAGGATGGTGTGGAGTGGCGAATGTTTTTCGTATCAGTCACGGGTGATGACGAGTTTCTGGCAGATAGCATCAAGATTGAAAACGGGAAGTTATACGCGACTGTAATCGGCGGCACACGGGCCTATAAGCTGTCGACCGTCGTGGAAGTCGCGCCCGTTGAACTGGAGAGCCGGAGCCCGGTCGAGCGTATCGAGAAAGTCGCAGCGGCCATGAAAGACCTGTTTGATTTACAGGGTCCCTCGGCAAACCCCATATCGTAGAACGTTCCTTCGGGAGGCGGAATCTCAGCACTCTCCAATGTTCGAGTTGATTGGTTCAGCTTGTAGGAAGGCCTGCCTATCTCCTGAGGAAAACAGGTTGACGACATAGACGCTAACTATCGGCGTAGTCCTGTTCGATCAGGAGGATGGCATCCCGCATCTTCATCACCTGCCGCTGGATTTGCTCCTCTGATAACGGCGGGTCTCTCTTTTCCAACTGATAGATCAGTTTGTCGCGCACCCGCTGATAAACAGCTGCCCGGTCGCCAGCCGATTGTTCGGGCAGGTTTTCAATCATCGCCCGTAATAGGGCAGTAAAAGCAGTCATATTGCCTCGGAAAAAGGGCTCGGCAGCCGTAGCTGTGAACCTGGATAAGCCGCGACCGAAACTAGTGCTGCTCGTTCTTCCGGCAAGTCATGCTAACGAGCTAGCCGAGCGCCGCCTAAAGGGTCATGTCGCAGCCGACTCATACCTTCTCTACCGCTCAAGTGGATGATGACAACCGCCGGCGTGCGGGCTTAGCTAGGCCCAAATGAAGGGGGAGAAAACCATGAGCGTAGTAGTTACGACAAGTGCGAGCTGGCGTGCGCCAGTGCTGATCCGGATTGGATTTGGTTCGTCGGAAGCCGTGCGGAGCCCATCTGAAGCCCTCGATTATTTGGTCGAGCGGTGGCCCCGTGAGGTCGGCGATCATCACAAGATTGCGCTTCACAAATGTCTTGTTGCGACGACCGGAGCAATTCCGGTGGAGGTTGCGCGGGAAGCATTTATCTCCGCTGCGATCGAGGCCTATGTACTAGCGTAGTAATCAACAGGCCTCACCAATCGCCATGGACAAGGCCCGAAAGTTGCTCTTCCGCGTAGACTTCGTTGTCGTTTGCGAGATGACGCTTTTACTCATATTTCGGCTTCCAACCGCGAACATATCCACGGCTCACAAGCTGCTCGACAATGGCAAGCTCGCCGCGAAGGTTCCGACAATCATCCAGGAGCGACTTCACGGATTCGAGGGCATCTCCGCCATGAAAAGCCAGCACCTCTTCAAGCTCGGTGCGGGCTTGCTCTTTTTCCGCGTCCTTCTGAACCGCTGACATGATTTCTCCTTCGCGCCGAAGCGCGTTCTAACCTGTGCGTAAACTGTGGATGGCGGTCCGCTGTCGGCGTATCGTGTTCCCTTTATGTTCCGTTTAGCCGTTAGAGTCAAGGGCGGGGTCAACCTCGCACGAAACTATCGAATAGGAACGTCAGTGGATGGCAATTCGTCCCTGCGTAATTACGAGAGAAACGCAATTCAGCGGTTGAAAATTTTGACACCTGTGAGCATCCGGACGTCGCGCAGGTGGACCATGAATTTAAGTGAATCCTAATTTATTTACCATGCCGCGGACTTGGCGGCGCGTGATCGCAGTTTGGGCGATAGTCTTAATCCTCTTTTCAAACGACGGGACTATTTTCCCGACATGCGCATCAACGAGATCACCAATTGGGCCTACGGCGTCACGGTCGTCCTGACCGTGCTGTCGGGCACTGCCTTCCTGCTGTCTGCAAGGAGCGCCGACCAGGAGCGGATCGCCGTCGAGGAGCACCTTTCCCTCGACGAACTTTCCGAAGGTTTGGCACTCGGCGCGGAAGAGCGCACGGATGAAGCCCGGCTTTACGTGATGCGCGGCGAGGACCGCCATCTTCAGGCTTTCCGTCGCAAGGAGGCCGAGGAACAGCGGCTTGAACAGGCCATCAAGGGCATAAAGGCGCTCGGCGCCTCCGATGCCGAGTTTGCCGCATTGGTCGAGGTAGGGCAGGATGCGGATGCTCTCGATCAGCTCGAAGAGGCGGCTGTCGCTGCCTACCAGAACGGCGACCGGGCCGGGGCGCAGGAGACATTGTTCGGCCCCGAGCATGACCGCCTTCAGACGGGGCTCCTGGAAACCGTCACCCGCTTCCGCGAACTGGTGAAGGCGCGCACCGGGACCGCAGTCGCGTTCGCGCAGTCGCGCAGCGACTGGTGGGGTTTTGCCGCCAAGACGATGCTTGCCATCACTGCCGCACTTTTCCTCGGCGTCCTCTATTTCGTGCTGAAGCGCCGCGTCGCCATGCCGCTCACCCGCATGACCGGTATCGTCACGCGGCTCGCCCGGCAGGACTATGCGGTGGAAGTGCCCCTCGACCGCCGGCGGGACGAGATCGGCGAAATGAACCAGGCCATCCACATTTTCCGCGAAAACGGGCTGGAGCGGGATCGTCTCGATGCCGAACGGCGGGCCGACCAGCTGACCAAGGATCTCATTCTGCAGATGATGCACCGCCTGCAGGCCTGCCAGGCGCAGGGCGAGCTGGCGGATGTCGTCTCCCGTTTCGCGCCGCAGATCTTTCCGAACCTTGCCGGCCAGCTTTATGTGCTGAACGACAGCCGAACGCTGCTCACCGAGATAGGCTCCTGGCTCGACCCGCAGCTTTCGGGGGCGTCCTTCCCGACCAGCGCCTGCTGGGGATTGCGCCGCGGGCGACCGCACCTGAGCCATCACGGCCAAGGCGACATTCCCTGTCAGCATCTCGGCGAAAGCGATGTCGCCGGGCTCTGCGTGCCCCTGACGGCGCAGGGCGATTCGATCGGCCTTCTCTATTTCGAAGAGCGTCCCGGCCATCAGATGGCGGCGGAAGGCTCGCGCCTCTACCTCGAACTGATCGCCGAGAATATCGGCCTTGCGGTCGCCAACCTGCAGCTTCGCGACAGGCTGACCAACCTCGCCGTGCGCGATGCGCTGACCGGCCTTCTCAACCGCCGCTGCCTCGACGAGACACTTGCGCGCCACGGGCGCGATCATGCGGGCCAGCCGCTCGCCTGCCTGATGATGGATATCGACCGCTTCAAGCGCTTCAACGACGAGTTCGGGCACGACGCCGGCGACGTGGTGATGCAATATGTCGCGCAGATGATGTTCGATACCGTCGGCCAGGCGGGGACCTGTTACCGCTTCGGCGGCGAGGAATTCACGATACTCCTGCCGGATACGGCGGAGGCCGCCGCCTTCGAGCTTGCCGAACGGCTGCGGCAAAAGATCGCCACCACGCCGCTTTCGCACGGCGGCCGCATCCTCGGCCTGGTGTCGGTTTCGATCGGCGTCGCGGGCTCGCCCGTCGAGGGGCCGGTGTCGACGCTGCTGACGCGGGCGGATGCCGCACTTCTCGAAGCCAAGGCCGGTGGGCGGAATCAGACCGTGCTTGCCGGCGCGGTAAAACTTAACGAGCAGGCGAGCCGCACCTCGGCTTGAAACAGATCGGCGATAGAACGCCGCGGCAGCCGATGTCCACTCTTGATCTGCCCATTCTTCAGCCTTTGCTTGACAACCGACGCGGTAGCGACAAGTTCTGCCCTCCATTCACTTGCCCTCCCGTTCACTTGCCGGCCGGTATCCATGCCCTTTTCGAATTCCACCTTCGCCCGATCCTCGCTGCTGATGCTTCTGGTCGGAGGCGCCGTCCTGGTGGCGATCGTGCTGTCGTCCTTTTTCCTTGCGCGCACGACGCAGGTCTATTTCCAGGACGTGGTGAAGCTGCGCGAGCTGCGAAGCGCCGCCGCCGACATCCAGCTTTTCCTGCGTGCGGCCGAATCCGGCCAGCGCGGCTACGTGCTGACGCAGGATGCCGAATTCCTGAAGCCCTATACGACTGCGAGTGCGGGCATTCCGCGACTGCGCGAGCGGTTGAAGACGTCTGCCGACAACCTGGGCGGCATGCAGGTTCCCTTTGCCGAACTCGATCCGCTGATCGACGACAAGCTCGCAGAAATGCAGTCGACGGTGGAGATGGTGCAGAAGGGCAATGCCGTCGGGGCGATCGAAGTCGTCCGCGGCGCCTACGGCCGCCAGCTGATGGAAGGCATCACGGCGATCCTCGGCAGACTGATCCGCGACCTGGATGTGCGGCTCGGGGCCGGCATCGACGATCTCAACGATTCGGCGTCGGCGCTGCAATGGATCACCATCGGCGGCGGCCTGATGATCATCCTGGTCATCGGCGGCGCGATCCTGATCGTTGGCCAGCATGTCCGCGAGCTTCAACGGGCCCGGTCCGAAGTCGAACTGCTCAATGAAGGGCTTGAGGAACGCGTCACGGAGCGCACCGAGGATCTGATCCAGGCAAACCGCGAGATCCAGCGCTATGCCTATATCGTCTCTCACGACCTGCGCGCGCCGCTGGTCAACATCATGGGTTTCACCAGCGAGCTCGACACGACGCTGAAATCGATCCGCACCTATGTGCTGGCCGAAGGCGCGCCGCTGTCCGAGAGCGACGTGAACGACGCCCGCGTCGCCGTCGAGGAGGATCTGCCGGAGGCGATCGCCTTCATCCGCTCCTCCACCAAGAAGATGGACGGGCTGATCAACGCCATCCTGAAGATTTCCCGCGACGGACGGCGCGAGCTGAAGCCGGAGAGGATCGATCTCGGGGAGCAGCTGGAAGCGACGGCCGCCAGCGTCTATCACCAGGTGAGCGAAGCGGGCGGCGAGGTGAATATTTCGGTCGGCCAGGCGCGTGGCCTTATTACCGACCGATTTTCAATGGAACAGATTTTCGGCAATCTCTTCGACAATGCGGTGAAGTACAAGCATCCGGAACGGCCGCTGAACCTTTCGGTCAAGGCCATGCCGATCGGCCGCGCTACGATCAGAATAGAGGTTGCGGACAACGGCCGGGGCATCGCCCCGGAGGATCACGAGAGGGTTTTCGAGCTTTTCCGCCGCTCGGGGGTTCAGGACCAGCAGGGCGAGGGCATCGGCCTTGCGCATGTGCGTTCATTAGTTAGAAATTTAGGCGGTGAGATTACGGTGACGTCCACATTGGGCGGCGGGACGACATTCGTCATCCGGCTGCCCACGGATTTGTCCCAGTATGTCAGGAGTAACGGGTCATGAAGGCTGCCGGCAAAGAAGTCACCATCGTGATGATCGAGGACGATGAAGGTCATGCGCGCCTGATCGAGAAGAATGTCCGTCGCGCAGGCGTCAACAACGAGATCGTTCCTTTTACCAACGGCAATGCGGCTCTCGATTTTATTCTTGGCGCGGACCGTTCCGGAAACTCAAACCAGGATCGCCATCTGCTGATCCTTCTCGACCTCAACCTGCCGGACATGTCGGGTATTGACATCCTGGAGAAGGTGAAGTCCAACCCTCATTCCAAGCGTCTGCCGGTGGTCATCCTCACGACCACGGACGATGAGCGGGAGATCCAGCGCTGCTACGATCTCGGCGCCAACGTCTATATCACCAAGCCGGTGGACTACGACAGTTTTGCGCATGCCATCCGACAGCTCGGGCTGTTCTTTGCCGTCATGCAGATACCCGGACAATAACGAGACGCGATGCCGCAAACCATACTCTATGTCGACGACGACCTTGCTCTTGCTCGACTGGCCGAACGCCATTTCGGGCGCGCCGGCTATCAGGTTGTCCATGCCGTCAACGCGGCATCGGCAATGGAGGCGGTTGAAAAGGGCGGTGTCGACGCGATCGTCCTCGATCACTACCTGAAGACCGAAACCGGGCTCGACATCCTTCACAGGCTGAGGGATCAGGGCTCGGCCATTCCGGTCATCTACGTCACCGGTTCCAGCGACGCGACGATCGCCATCGATGCGCTGAAGAGCGGCGCGTCCGACTATGTCATCAAGACGGTGGGCGAAGAGTTCTGGCCGCTGATGGAGAGCGCGATTGCGCAAGGCATCGCCAATGCCGAATTGCGGCGGGCCAAGGAAAAGGCCGAGCAGGAGATCCGCCTCGGCAAGGAACGCGCCGAGGTTCTGCTCGCCGAGGTGAACCATCGGGTGGCAAACAGCCTGGCACTGGTTGCGGCGCTCATCCGCCTGCAGGCGTCCAGCAGCAAGAACGACGACGTGAAGGCAGCGCTTTCCGAGACCCAGGCACGCATCAGCGCGATCGCCGGTATGCATCGCAGCCTCTACACGTCCGACGACGTCCGGCATGTGGAGATGGACAAATATCTGGGCACCCTGGTGCGCGAGGTGCAGGGTTCCGTCAACGACGACCAGGGGCCGTCGATCCGCCTCGAGGCCGAACCGTTGTCGCTGACCTCCGACCGCGCCGTCTCGGTCGGCATGATCGTTACGGAACTGCTCACCAATGCGCTGAAATACGCCTATCCGGCCGGCACCGAAGGCGAAGTGCGGGTGCTGCTCAAGCGTCAGGACGAGGGCAGCGCGCTTCTCGCCGTCGAGGACGACGGGATCGGCTGGCGCGAGGGCGACGCGCCCAAGGGCACCGGGCTCGGCAGCCGTATCGTCAAGTCGATGGCCGCGACGCTTGGCTCGACGATCCACTATGTGCCTTCTCTTTCCGGCACCCGCGCCGAGTTGACGGTCAGCCTCCACTAGGCTGCGGGATAAGCAGTTGCGCGGTTTTTGCAACGGCCCAAGCCGTTCATTTTGTTCCCACCATTGCAATGCCCGAATGGCGACCCTATGATTTCGCGATGCGAGTGAAGGTGCATAGCTCCGAGAACCGGCCTCGGTTCTCTGAACTGTGCGCGAAACATCGCGGACGAGGCGCTTCGGCGCGGTCGTATTGATGCGGGCTGATCTTGCGATCGGCACATTCGTTTCGCGTGCAGGCATATTGTTCCAATCAAAGAGTTTCTCTTGTTAACCGAAATACTCATCGTCATTGCCCTCACCGTTTTGAACGGTGTCCTCGCGATGTCGGAACTTGCCGTCGTCTCTTCCCGCCCGGTGCGGCTTCGGATCATGGCCGAGCAAGGTAACCGCGGCGCGGCAACAGCCATACGGCTTGCGGAAGATCCCGGCCGCTTCCTCTCCTCGGTCCAGATCGGCATCACCCTTGTCGGCGTGCTGTCCGGCGCATTCTCGGGCGCCACGCTCGGCGCGCGGCTGACCACCTGGCTGGAAGCGCAGGGAATGTCCGACAATCTCGCCGACTGGCTGGGCGTCGGTACCGTCGTCGTCGTCATCACCTATCTGTCGCTGATCATCGGCGAACTGGTGCCGAAGCAGATTGCGCTTCGGGCGCCGGAAGCGGTTGCCGCCCGGGTCGCGCCAGCCATGAAACTGCTGGCGACGGTCGGCGCTCCGATCGTCTGGTTCCTCGATGTTTCCGGCCGGCTGGTTCTGACCATGCTCGGCCAGCGGGGCGAGTCGGGCGAGCGGGTCACCGACGAGGAAATCCGCACCGTGCTGGCCGAAGCCCAGAGCGCCGGCGTCATCGAGACGGAAGAATCCGCGATGATCTCCGGCGTCATGCGGCTTGCCGACCGCACCGCGCGCGGCCTGATGACGCCGCGCCGCGATGTCGAGGTCATCGATATCGAGGACAATTCGGATGAGATCCGCGAGCAGCTTCGCGCCACCCAGCGCTCCCGCCTGCCGATCCGCAACGGCAGTTCGGACGAGATCATGGGCACGCTTTTTGTCAAGGACGCCTATGACTTCATCGCCGGCGGCAAGACGCTGGATATCCGCGGCATCATGCGCGAGGCGCCCGTCGTCTCCGACCTGACCGGCGCGCTCGACGTCATCCAGGCGCTGCGCCGCGCGCCGGCCCATATGGTGCTGGTCTACGACGAATACGGCCATTTCGAAGGCATCATCACGTCGGGCGACATCCTCGAGGCGATCACCGGCGTCTTCCAGGAGGAGGAGGACGAAGAACCTGCGATCGTGTCGCGTGACGACGGTTCTTTCCTGATCGCCGGCTGGATGCCGGTCGACGAATTCGCCGACCAGATGGGTTTTTCGCTCGGAGACGATCCGGGTTATGAGACGGTCGCGGGCTTCGTGCTCGACGAGATGAAGCGCCTGCCGGAACTCGGCGAGAGCTTCACCAAGAACGGCTGGACATTCGAGGTCATCGATCTCGACGGCCGCCGCATCGACAAGCTGCTGGTCAAGCGGTCGGACAGGCTGTGATGGACGGCTTGACGACCAAGGCGGAGCTTCGCGCCGGGCGGCTCGCCGCACGGGACGCCATCCCGCCGGTCGATCGCATCGAAAAGAGCCTTGTCATCGCATCGCACGGGGCAGAGGTGATCAGCTTCGAGGCCGGCGCGATTGTCTCCGGCTTCCTGCCGATCCGCTCGGAAGTCGATGTGCGGCCGCTGATGGCCTATCTGCGCGACCGCAGCGCGCGGCTCTGCGTGCCGGTCATCCTCGACAAGCAGACCATCATTTTTCGCGAGCTGGTGCGCGGCGCCGAGCTGGTGCCGGGCGTGTTCGGCACGTTCGGGCCGGGGCCCGACGCGGCGGAGCTCGAGCCGCAGGTGATGCTGGTGCCGCTGTCAGCCTTCGACGCGGCGGGGCACCGGATCGGCTATGGCGGCGGTTATTACGACCGGGCGATCCATCGCCTGCAGCAAAAAGGCCTGAACCCGAAGCTGATCGGGATTGCCTTCGACTGCCAGGAAGTGGCATCTGTTCCCACTGAACCTCACGATATCAGACTAGACGCTGTCCTGACGGAGAGCGGTTACCGGCCCTTCGAAGATATGGGCCGCGCACAGATTGGATAAGAATGCGCCTTTTGTTCCTGGGTGACATGGTGGGCAAGACCGGCCGCGTGGCGGTATGGGAAAAGCTGCCCGGCCTCGTCGCCGACCTCAATCTCGACTTCGTCATCGTCAACGGCGAGAATGCCGCCGGCGGCTTCGGCATTACCGAGGATATCTTTCTTGAGACGATCAATGCCGGCGCCGACGTGGTGACGACCGGCAACCATGTCTGGGACCAGAAGGAAGCGGTGAGCTTTGCCGGCCGCCACGAGCAGTTTCTGCGCCCTGCCAACTATCCCGCCGGCACGCCGGGCAAGGGATCGGGCATCTTTTACGCCCGCAATGGCGCACGTATTCTGGTCGCCAACATCATGGGGCGGGTGTTCATGCATCCCGAACTCGACGACCCCTTCAAGAGCGCCGAGACGATCCTTGCCGCGGCACCCCTGAAGGAACAGGCCGACGCGATCATCTTCGACTTCCATGCGGAGGCGACCAGCGAAAAGCAGTGCTTCGGGCATTTCGTCGACGGCCGCGCCAGCCTGGTGGTCGGCACCCACACGCATGTGCCGACGGCCGATTGCCAGATCCTCAACGGCGGCACCGGCTACATGTCGGATGCCGGCATGTGCGGCGACTACGATAGTTCGCTCGGCATGGACAAGGAAGAGCCGCTCAACCGCTTCATTTCGAAAATGCCGAAGGGCCGTTTCGAGGCGGCGACCGGACCCGCGACCATCTGCGGCCTCGGCATCGAGATTTCAGATACGACCGGGCTTGCGGAAAAGATCGAGCCGCTCCGGATCGGGCCGCGGCTTGCGGAGACCATTCCGTCCTTCTGGCGGTGATAGAAGGACAGCTATCTTGAGCCGCCGGATAAGGGTGAATATCTCAACATACGATCACTTCGAGATATTCGGGTGAGGCGAGATCTAGCATGACGGTATCGCGCGTTATGATGGGGACTTTCTTGATCCGTGCGGTGGCGATCAGGTAGCAGTCGCCCGGGTCCTTATGTCCGGTATCCATCACCACGGCCGCTGCCTCGCAGGCGATGCGATGCTTGATTGGAACAATTTTCGTCCCGGTTGCCGCGACGGCCCTCGAAAACCATTGGGCCGGCGATTTTTGGCGGGTCCCTGTGTGCCGGCTTACGGGAAGCGATTGTCAACTCCCAGGCTGTAATTGGTGACACGTAGAGTGTGCCCGCAGTCTGGTTGTCGGCGATCGCGATGAGCGCTTCTTCCGACAGCGTCTCGACAGCCGTTACCAGCCAATAAAACGTATGGGTATCGAGCAGCGCGCCCGGCAAGATCAGTTCTTCACGGAGAACTTACGCGACCTGGATGGGTCGTCTTCAAGGGCCTGTTCGGCAATCGGCTTCGTGAGATCGACGCTCTTCTTGAGAGGGAGCTGCGACGACTTCATCGAGTCGGCACCGCGCACTTCGACAAAGCGGCCGCTCTTTGAATCGCGCACCACCCACTTGCCAGTCGGTTCTCGTTTGAGTTCTGCCTTTGCCACGGCTCTTTATATAGCGCGCAATCGTTGCCAGAGCCAGTCCTGAGAAGGTTTTGATCGGAGGCCCGATTGCGTTGGGCGGAGATCGTGCCGTGCCTCCGACGTCCGGCTAAAGTTGCTGCCGGAGAAAAAACCATTCCTCGAATTCCGCGGTGGTCTTCACGTCATGATCGAGCACGGCCTCGTAGACGAGCGCGCTCGGCGCCGGCTTGCCGTCCTTCGGCGTCGTGGCGGCGAGTTCGGCCTTGATGGCGAGGATCGTTTTCCGAACCGTGTCGGTCAAGCGCGGCAGGAGCGTCTTCAGGTGTCTGAGGTCGGGCTGGCGGTCCGGTTCGTCGATGAACCAGATGTCGAAATTCCAGTCCTCGCCCTTTTCCGTCCGATAGGTGAGGCCAAGATAGAGGCCGTCCGGGTAGTTTTGCGGCTCGATGTTCCAGACGCCGCTGTCGTTGCGGTAGCGTAGCGCGCCGACGTGGCTGTCGAGCATCAGTTCGCCGGCGATCTCGGCGACGGTTCGGCGGGGGGCGGGGTCCAGCCTTTCGCAAGCCACGGTGATGTCGATGTCGCGGCGGACCATCAGGCCGAGCGCGGAGCTTCCGACCCGGACCGGATCGCCTGCGGTGCGAAGCAGGGCGTCGAGGCCGAGGGCGCTGACGATCGCATCCGCCTGCGCTTGCAGTTCGGCCTGCTTTTCCAAAATGCCCGGCATGGCCTTCTCCGCTCGATTTCCTCCCAACGGTAGATTTACGTCAGATATTAAGCTTATGGCGTCAATAGCGGCCCCGGCCGATGCCCCGCATGGACATGCTCTTTGACATTTGCGCTGCAAAAAAGTAGGAACGGCGCAAGTTCGGCTGCGAGTGTTGCAGCCACAGCGCTTTGCGCGCGGCAATCCGAAAGACAGATTTAGATGACCGACTACAACGGCGCCGTTCCGGCGATCGCCAAGGCATTGGCGAAACGGGGCTATGTTACGCTGACCCCCGTCCAGAAATCCATGCTGGACCCGGCTCTCATCCTCTCCGATGCGCTGGTTTCGGCCCAGACCGGCTCGGGCAAGACCGTCGCCTTCGGGCTTGCGATCGCACCGACACTGCTCGGCGACGCGGAGAAGTTCGGCCCGGCGCGGCAGCCCCTGGCGCTCGTCATCGCCCCGACCCGCGAACTGGCGATGCAGGTCACCCGCGAGCTTGAATGGCTCTACGAGATGACCGGTGCGGTCATCACCAGCTGCGTCGGCGGCATGGATATCCGCAGCGAACGGCGCGCGCTCGAACGCGGCGCCCATATCGTCGTCGGCACGCCCGGCCGTCTCTGCGACCATATCCGCCGCCACGCGCTCGACATGTCGGCCCTGAAGGTCGCCGTGCTCGACGAGGCGGACGAGATGCTCGATCTGGGTTTCCGCGAGGACCTGGAATTCATCCTGGAATCGGCCCCCGCCGAGCGCCGCACCCTGATGTTCTCGGCAACCGTTCCTGCCGCCATTGCCAAGCTCGCCAAGAGCTACCAGCGCGATGCGGTCCGCATCGCGACGTCTGCCGAGGAAAAGCAGCATGTCGATATCGAATATCGCGCGCTCACTGTGGCATCGGCCGACCGTGAGAATGCGATCATCAACGTGCTTCGTTATTACGAAGCCACCAATGCGATCGTGTTCTGCTCGACGCGTGCGGCCGTCAACCATCTGACGGCGCGGTTCAACAACCGCAATTTCGCGGTCGTGGCGCTCTCCGGCGAGTTGACGCAGAACGAGCGGACCCATGCGCTGCAGGCGATGCGCGACGGACGCGCCCGCGTCTGCATCGCGACCGACGTCGCCGCCCGCGGCATCGATCTGCCGGGCCTCGACCTCGTCATCCATGCCGACCTGCCGAGCAACCCGGAAACGCTGCTCCACCGCAGCGGCCGCACCGGCCGCGCCGGGCGCAAGGGCATCAGCGCACTGATCGTGCCGGTCAATGCCCGCCGCAAGGCCGAGCGCCTGCTCGGCGGTGCCGGCATTTCCGCCACCTGGGCCCGCCCGCCGTCTGCCGAAGACGTGACGCGTCGCGACGACGAGCGTCTGCTGGCCGATCCGATTTTCACCGAAAAGCCGCGCGAGGAGGAGCAGGACCTCATCGCGAAGCTGGTCGAGAGCCATGGCGCGGAAAAGCTGGCTTCCGCCTTCGTCAATCTCTACCGCACCAAATATTCGGCGCCTGAGGATCTGATCGAGGTCTCGGTGCAGCAGGATACCCGCAAGCCGCGCGAGCGGACCGGCGGTGAGGGCGATTTCCCGATGACGCCGCGCCCGTCGCGCGACGAATTCGGCCCGGCCGTGTGGTTCTCCCTGTCGGTCGGCCGCAAGCAGAATGCTGAGCCGCGCTGGCTGATCCCGATGCTCTGCCGCAACGGCAACGTCACCAAGCGCGAGATCGGCGCGATCAAGATGCAGCAGGACGAAACCTTCGTCGAGATCGCCGCCGATCACGCCGACGCCTTCATGCAGGCGGTCGGCAAGGACAAGGCGCTGGAACGGGGCATCCGCGTCACCCGGCTGGCGAGCGCGCCGGACCTCAGCCGTCCGGCACCGGCCAAGCCCTATGTCAAGAAGTCCTACGACGATCGCCCGAAAGAGCCTCGCGGCGACGACTGGTCGAAGGGCAAGCCGCGGAAGAATACGTCCAACGCGGCCGGTCCGGGCGGCCCCAAGGCAGCCGAGGCTCGCGACGGAAAGCCCTTCAACAAGGACGCCAAGCCATTTCGCAAGGACGCCCAACCCTTCAAGAAGGACGACAAGCCTTTCAAGAAGAAGGACAAGCCGAAACTGGCCAACAGCAGCAATTTCGAGCGCCGGAAGTAGGCCAGGCACAGCGTGCCAACCGGAATTGCGAGATTTCAGTGAGACCAGGGGCGGCCCGAAGCCGCCCCTTTGTCGTTTCAGAGGGTCTCTTCAAACAGGGTGAGCAGGCGCTTGAAGTGGCGCTCGGAACCGTCCTTGTTGTAGACGCTGTGGTCCGGCACCGCCCAGCCATGCGCCATGCCGACATAGTTTTCGACCGCATGATCGACGCCGGCGACGCGAAAAGCTTCGGCGAAGCGGGCTGACTGTTCCGGGGGAAAGCTGTTGTCCACGCCGGCGACGCCTACATAGACGCGTGCCTTGATCCTGTCCGCCAGCCTGTGCGGGCTGTCCTGCGCCTCGCTTGCGAGATTGCCGCCGTGGAAACTCGCCGCCGCCTTGATGCGTTCCGGATAGTGGGCCGCGGCGGTGATCGCGCGGGCGCCGCCCATGCAGTAACCGACCGTTCCGATCGCGCCGGTAACGCCTTCGGCCTCCAGCGCTTCGATGAAGGCGGCGCCGTCCTGCGCCGTCAGTGCCTGGGTGGCTGTCTGCATCATGGCCCTGATCCGGGTTTTGGTACTTTCCTCGCTGAAGGCGGTCCGGGCGATGAACGGGCCATATTCGCCGGAGCGGTAGTAGAGGTCGGGAACGAGCACGGTGTAACCGGCATCGGCGATGCGCTGGCCCATCCAGTAGAGGGCCTCGCGGGGTCCGAAGGCATCCATGTAGAGGATGACGCCCTTGGTCGTCGCCGCGCCGTCTTCCGGCTTGATGACGGCAGCCTTGGCGGTGCCGTCCTGGGTCTTGATTGCAATCTCGTGCTTCATGAAAAATATCCTCTCGCGCTTTTCAATCCGGATGCCGGCAAACTCATGTCGGGCGTTGCCCCCGCTTCTCAATAATCAATTCCATGACCTCGACCAATGACAGAATTGTGAGGCCGGCCTTCGCGATTGCGGCTGGACCGACCTTTCGCATTGCCGCATGTTTTCGCCCGGGAATGAGCATGAACGCAGTTCTTTGGGATCAGCATGATGCTACGGGCTCTCGCACTCGGCCTTTCCGGCCTCCTTCTCTCCGCCTTGGCCGCGTTCGCTCAGGATGGCCTGCCCGTCAGTCAGTGCCAGGCGATCGCCCAGAAGCTGCCCAGCGTCACCTTTGCGAGCTTCAATCCCGCGGGCCTGCAGTTCGCCCAGGCGAAGAAGAGCCTTGCGCTGGCCGAGAGGGAAGAGGTGAAGATCACCTTTGTCGGGCATTCCACCTATTTCATCGAGACGCCCGGCGGGATCGGTATCGCCACCGACTATAGCGGCGCCTACCGGCCGTCGCGCCTGCCCGACGTCGCGACCATGAACAAGGCGCATTCCACCCATTTTACACTCAGCCCCGATTCCGGGATCAAGCATGTCCTGCATGGCTGGGGTGCGGTGCCGGGCGAAAAGATCCAGCACAAGCTGATGGTGGGGGACGTCTATATCCGCAACGTCATGTCGGATATCCGCAACTGGGGCGGCGGCATCGAGGAGAACGGCAATTCGATCTTCATCTTCGAGGTGGCGGGCCTGTGCATCGGCCATCTCGGCCATCTGCATTTCGAGTTGAACGAGGCCCAGTATACCGAGATCGGCCGCCTCGACATCCTGATGGTGCCGGTCGACGGCGGGTTGACGATGGGGGCGGACAGCATGAGCCGGGTGGTGCAGCGGCTGCGTTCGTCGCTCATCCTGCCGATGCATCGCTGGGGTCCGCCGCTCGACAATTTCATCGCCATGTTCGATGCCAAGTTCGACATCGCCTATGCGAAGGACCCGACGATCCGGGTATCGATGCGCAGCCTGCCGAAAAAGCCGACGATATTGGTGCCGCAGGGGCTCTAGTTCGCCACAGCCGATAGCTCACGCGACACATCAAATTTATGTAACAGCGGGCGTTGAATACGAGGAGTTGCTACGTGCTGGCAACCATACGTTAAGTCGTTGACTTTAAATAGCAAGTGTTCAGCTTTAGGGGGTTTTGATGGACAAATTTGTTGCCCTACTTGATGCTTACTCCGTATTTTGCGCGCTTATGATCGCTCCTCGCAGCCTCGTACAATTACGGGGTGGCAAGAACGTCTACGAACTTAAGAAGGATGCTGAGGCCAGGAGTTACAATACCTTTTGGGCTTTTGGGTACTACGGTGCGTTCGCCACCGCCGCGCTGTCTTTGATAATGAAGACATTCGTGATGTGATGCTTTCTGGGGGCGGGGACAGTCCGCGAATTGGTGGCAACCAAATTACCGCTCACTATCCCCGCAATCCTTGGAGTAGTACTACTGCAAGCGCTTCAACTAGACTATGGCTCGTGGGCTATTAATCCAGACTCTAGTGGAACTGCGGGAAGGCGAGGTGCTGCTTGACGCCGACATCCGGCATCTTCTCGTCATGCAGGTTGGCCTTGGCGATCTCCCAGCCGAATTTCAGGGTGCTGTCGGTGGAGGCCCAGATTTCCGCGTCGTTGACCCGGAAGGCGAGCAGGGTCAGGAGCGGGTCTTCCTTGCCGTGCTCGAACCAGGCCGATGTCACAGCGCTCCAATATTCGTCGATCTTGGCGCGATCGTTGCGGACTTCCAGCGTGCCGGACAGGCAGGCGTGGTAGTCGTGGCTCTTGCCGATCACGACGAAGTGCGCCCGGCTGCCGGCCTGGATGGCGCGCACCAGATCCGTGTCGGACTTGGTGAAGAACCAGATGGTGTTCGACTTCGGATCGGCATTCGGCGCCATCGGCTGGAAATGCATGTGCGAACCCTCGATACCCAGCATGCCGGCATGGATATTGTTGATCTCGTCCCAGAGTTGACGTTCGGGCGCTTCGCGGGCTTCGGTCAGGCTTGCCATGGATTATCTCCTTTGTTGTTTGTCTCGGTGAACAAACGGCAAGGCTTTGGCTTTGTTCCGGGCCTTGCTTCGGCGAGGCGGTATCGGGAAAAGGCTCGACTTAGCCAGGAAATGCCCTTGAACGGCTTCGGCTTCGAAATTATAAGGCGCCATTCCAGAACAAGTTAAAGTGTCAGGGGTGCCATGGCTGGCCATTCACAGTTCAAAAACATCATGCACCGCAAGGGCAAGCAGGATTCGATCCGGTCGAAGATGTTTTCCAAGCTTGCGCGCGAAATCACCGTCGCCGCCAAGACGGGTCTGCCTGATCCGACCATGAACGCGGCGCTGCGCCTGGCGATCCAGAACGCCAAGGCGCAGTCCATGCCCAAGGACAATATCGACCGGGCGATCAAGAAGGCCTCCGGCTCGGATGCGGAAAACTACGATTCCGTCCGTTACGAGGGTTACGGCCCGGGCGGCACCGCCGTCATCGTCGAGGCGCTCACCGACAACCGCAACCGCACCGCCTCCAACGTCCGCTCGATCTTTACCAAGGCGGGCGGCGTGCTCGGTGAAACCGGCTCGGTTTCCTTCTCCTTCGACCATGTGGGCGAAATCACCTACAAGGCGAGCGTCGGCGATGCGGACAAGGTGATGGAAGCGGCGATCGAGGCCGGTGCCGACGACGTGACCACCGACGAGGACGGCCACACGATCATCTGCGCTTTCGAAAGCCTCGGCGAAGTGTCGAAGGCGCTCGAAGCGACGCTCGGCCAGGCCGAGACGGTCAAGGTGATCTGGCGGCCGCAGAACACGATCGAAGTGGATGAGGAGAAGGCGCAGTCGCTGCTGAAGCTCATCGACAACCTGGAAGACGACGACGACGTGCAGAGCGTCTATTCGAACTTCGAGGTTTCCGAAGAGGTCATGGCCAAGCTTTCGGCCTGATCCGTTCTCGACTGAACAGTTTTGAAGACGGGCTGGCATGACCAGCCCGTCCTTGTTTTATGCCTGGACTTTTTCCATCATCGGGAGCGTCGCGAACAGTTCGACGGACCGCAGCCGGGCCTCGACATCGTGGATCGGCATCGAGATGATCAGTTCGTCAGCGCCGGTTTCTCCCAGGAAATCCCTGAGCTTTGCCTCGACGGTCGCAACGGAGCCGACCGCGGCGTAACGCAGCGTGTGCTCGACATTCATCTTTTCCATCGGCGTCCAGAAACCTTCCATACTGTCGATCGGCTTGGGGAAGCGGGTGCGGACGTTCTTGCGCAGGTTGACGAACTGCTGCTGCGACGAGGTGAAATGGCGCTGCGCTTCGGCATCGGTCTCCGACGCGACGCCCATGACGCCGACCATCATATAGGGCTTGTCGAGTTCGAGCGACGGCTGGAAACGGTCGCGGTAGATCGAGATCGCTTCCATCAGCATGTCGGGTGCGAAATGCGAGGCAAACGCATAGGGCAGGCCAAGCGCTGCGGCAAGGTGGGCGCTGTAGACGCTCGATCCGAGCAGCCAGATCGGCACATGCGAATCCATGCCTGGGGTGGCGAGCAGCCCCTGATCCTTTTCGGGCGTGCCGAGCAGGCGCTGCAGCTCGAGAATGTCGTGCGGAAAACTCTCGGCGCCGGCCTCGAGATTGCGGCGCAGCGCGCTTGCGGTGCGCATGTCGGTTCCCGGCGCCCGGCCGAGGCCGAGGTCGACGCGGCCCGGCAGCAGCGCTTCCAGCGTGCCGAACTGTTCGGCGATGACGAGCGGCGAATGGTTGGGGAGCATGATGCCGCCGGAGCCGACGCGGATGGTCTTGGTCGCGGCACCGACATGGCCGATCACCAGCGCCGTTGCGGCGCTCGCAATGCCCGGCATGCCGTGGTGCTCGGCGAGCCAGACGCGTTTGTAACCCTGCTCCTCTGCCTTGATCGCCAGGCGGCGGGACTGGTCGAGCGCGTCGCTCACGGAATATCCTTCACCGACGGGTGAAAGATCGAGAATGGAAAAAGGGATCATCGGCACGTCCTGGAGGCGGAATAACTGACAGAGTGTTCCACTTATCTAGGCAGCCTTGTCCAGAAATACGACCCCACAGCCGGCGGAAAAACGACCGTCCCGCAGGACCATGGGAGACGGCTTCTCCGACGTCACGATTTGACGAGCCGGAGGTGCGAACCGGGTTTCACGGGTTTGCGGCTTTCCGGCACCGCCACGCCTCCCGGGCTCAGGATCGTGACCGGGGTGAAGCGTGCGGCATGATGGGCCATCGCGCCGATTTCGCGGCTCATGCGGCCGACCTTCGTCGTCAGCGCATCCAGGGCTCCGACCTGATCGCGGCTTGCCTTGGCAAGCGTCGTCATCGTGGTCCTGACGGCTGCAACCGCCTCGATTTCCTTCACGGAGTGTGCCGCGATCGCCTCCACATGGCCCTGCAAGGCATCCGCATAGACCGTCATCGCATCCAGCTCTCCGCCCGCCTTGGCGACCGACCTGCCACCGACTTCGGCCGCTTCCGCCGACCTGCGGGACAATCCGGAGATCTCCTTCGCCGCCTCGGCGGCCCGCTCGGCAAGCCCGCGGATTTCCTTGGCCACCGTCTTGAAATCTCTCTCGGTCTCCCCCGAACGGGCCGCTTCTATACCGGCGTTGAGGGCGAGCATGTTGGCCTGGAAAGCGATGTCCTGGATCGTCGCGGTGGCGGGCTCGATCTTCAGCGATGCCTTGCGGACGGCCTCCATCGCCACTGTTGCGGCCTGCATCATCTGCTTCGATGGACGCATGTCGAGCCGGGCATTGTGGGCGATGTCGGCAGTGTGTTGTGCCTGCATCTTTCGCACCTTGAGCGTTTCGGCGAGCGCCCCGACGTCGGCGGCGGTCTTGGCGAGGGCTGCCGTCAGGCGGCCGCCGGCCTCGGCGGTTTCCGCCATGCCGTCGCGGGTTGCGGCGCAGGTCGTGTAAAGGCCATGCGCGCCGTTGCCGATCACTCCGAGTACGTCTTCAAGGGTCGTCAGGGCATGGTTGAAATCGGCGCGCAGGCCCTCGTATTCTTCGGGAAACGGCATCTCGAGCCGGACGGTGAGATCGCCGACCGCAAGCCGCCGCAGGCCGCCGTTGAGCGCTTCGACCACGGTCGTCAGATCGCGTGCCTCATCTCGGGCAGCCTCGATGTCGCGCGCGTGGACTTTCTCCGCGACCGCCTCCCGCCGTTCGCGTTCCTCTTCGTCTTCGATCAGGCGGGTGAGATGATCGCGGCAAAGCCGCTCCAGCGACCGGGAGATCGAGCCGATTTCGTCGGTGCGCGCCAGGTGTTCGGGTGGCACCGCCGTATGGCCGGCGGCGATCTCCGAAGCGGTTCCGGCGACCTTTCGCAACGGATTGATGAGCGCGGCGGCCAGAGCGACGGTGACGAGGGACAGGGTGATCAACGACACCGTGATGCCCAGCATCTCGAAAGACGTCAGCTCATCGGCGACATAAAAGAGGAGCCCCGCGAGAATCCCATTCTGCGCCAGCACAAGCCCGATCACCTTGACGGATAGGGAATGATGTCTGCCTATCATGGCTGCCTCCTCACATTGCGTTCAAGCCGCGGAATTGCAACGCGCGGGGCGTGCAGCCGTTGCCGCCGGCAGGCTCAAAACGGGAAAACCTTCCCGACATGGTTACTCAAAGGTAAACGGCGGCCCCAAACCTCGTTTTCGGTTTGTTCACATTCTCATGGCACTGGATAGGGCTTCAGGATAGGGTATGGGCATGACAGGCACGATTCGCATCATCGGCATCGACCCGGGGCTTCGGCGCACCGGCTGGGGCATCATCGAGACGCTCGGCAACAGCCTGAAATTCGTTGCTTCCGGCACGGTGACCTCGGATGGCGACATGGATCTCGCCTCCCGCCTCTGTCAGCTGCACGACGGGCTTGCGGAAGTGGTGCATGCCTACCAGCCGGACGAGGCAGCCGTCGAACAGACCTTCGTGAACAAGGACGCCGTCGCGACGCTGAAGCTCGGCCAGGCGAGGGGCGTCGTCATGCTGGTGCCGGCAAGGGCCGGGCTACCGGTTGCCGAATATGCGCCGAACGCGGTCAAGAAATCGGTGATCGGAGTCGGCCACGGCGAAAAGCAGCAGATCCACATGATGCTGAAGATCCTGATGCCCAAGGCGGAGTTCAAGGGCAATGACGCGGCCGACGCGCTGGCGATCGCCATATGCCACGCCCATAACCGCGGCGGCCAGCGCATGCGCGCGGCCCTCGCCGGCTAGTTTGTTCTTGACTTGTTCCGGGTGGGCCGATAAGTAATACTTCAGAGGTATTACCATGCGTGTCACGGAAAAAGGCCAGGTTACGATCCCCAAAAATGTCCGTTCCAATCTGGGGATTGAACCGGGCAGCGAGGTGGAATTTGTTCTTCGCGAGGGTGAGGCCGTGCTTCGCCGTGTTGAGCCGTCTCGCGAGGAGGTGGAACGCAATGTTCGCGCGCTCGTGGATCACCTCAGGCGGCATCAGGGGTCCATGTCTCTCGGCGATATGAGCGGCGAGGAATTTTATCGTCTTCTGAGGGACTGATTTTATGGCGACCCTTGTCGATACGAATGTCCTGATCGACGTGTTCCACACGCGGAGCGCCTTCACCGAATGGTCGACCGAACAATTGGCGGCTGCCCAGATAAACGGGCCGCTGCTGATCAATCCGTTGATTTATGCGGAAATGGCTGCCGGTTACGCGACGAGCGAAGAGCTGGAATCGGCACTAGCGCCCAGTCTTTTCAGGCGGGAGGATCTCCCTTGGCAGGCTGCCTACGCGGCAGGCCACGCCTTTCTGCAGTACCGCCGCCTGGGCGGTGACAAACGTTCGCCGCTTCCCGATTTCTACATTGGTGCCCATGCGGTGGTCAAAGGCTACAGGCTGCTCAGCCGGGATGTCGCAAGGTACCGGACCTATTTTCCTTTGATTTCCATCATCTCCCCCGAAACCCATCCCTGACGGACATCTTTCATGATCGGCAAGCTCAAAGGCACTATCGATGAGATCGGCGACGACTATGTGCTCGTCGACGTTCATGGTGTTTGTTACGAGGTTTTCTGCTCGTCACGGGTGCTGTCGAAGATGGGGTCGGCCGGCGAAGCGGTGGTGCTGTTCATCGAGACCTATGTGCGCGAGGACCAGTTCAAGCTTTTCGGCTTCCTGACGGCGCTGGAGCGGGAATGGTTCAACCTGCTGCAGAGCGTGCAGGGCGTCGGCGCCAAGGTGGCGCTTGCCGTGCTCTCGACCTTGACCCCGTCCGAGCTCGCCAATGCGATCGCGCTGCAGGACAAGACGACGGTTTCGCGCGCGCCGGGTGTCGGGCCGAAGGTCGCGGTGCGTATCGTCACCGAACTCAAGAACAAGGCGCCCGCCTTTGCCGGCGAAGCCTCGGTCAATATCGGCCTCAAGCAGGAGCTTGGCGAGGGCGTGGCGGCGGCACCGGTCGCCGACGCCGTCTCGGCGCTCACCAATCTCGGTTATTCGCGCGACCAGGCGGCGAATGCGGTTGCCGCGGCGCTCAAGAACGGCGGCGAGGGGGGCGACAGTGCGAAGCTCATTCGGTTGGGACTGAAGGAGCTGGCGCGGTGAGTGGATAATTTGTGATTTTGTCGGAATAATCGTATTATTTCCGCCAATTGTAGTTTTGTTGGAGAAGTGCGCCATGGGTTGGACGCTTACGCTTTCTGCCAAGGGGCAGTTGACGATACCCAAAGACGTGCGGGAGATGATCAATTTGCATCCGGGGGATGAGGTTGTTTATTCGGTGGTGAACGGAGATCTCGTGATCACGCCAAAAAACATCGATTTCGGCGATCTTGTCGGTCTTCTCGGCAACCCACCGAACGGGCCTGCAACATTGGAGGAAATCGATGCCGCCGTGATGACCGCTGGCGGAGCCAACGTCCTCGATACCGGCGACGATGAACAGGCGGATGCAGCAGAATGATCTTGCTGGGACTTGATACCAACGTCATTTTGCGAACGCTGATCGCGGATAACGCACTCCAAGTGGCGGCCGTGGCGGAGTTTGCAAAAGGACTGGGCCGAGAATATTCTGCTTTCGTGACACTGATCAGCCTGCTCGAACTCGATTGGGCCCTTCGTTCCCAATACGGTTTCAAGAAGAAGGAAGTCGTACTTGCCATTGGAAAGCTGCTGCGGACGCGCGGTCTTGTCATAGAAAACCAGGCCCTTGTCGTCGCTGCGCTCTGGCAGGTTGAAAACACGAACATGGATTTCGCAGATGCCCTCATCGCCGGGCGCTCACTGGAAGAGGGATGCAAATCCATTAAAACCTTCGATAAAAAGGCGGCTTCGCACATCCCCGGAATGGAACTTCTCGCATGAGTGAACCCGCCCGCCTGATAACGCCGGAAAAGCGGGGCGAGGACCTGGATACGACGCTGCGCCCGCAGTCGCTGGACGAGTTCACCGGCCAGGCGGAGGCGCGCGCCAACCTCAAGGTGTTCATCGAGGCGGCGAAGAACCGCGGCGAGGCGCTGGATCACGTGCTGTTCGTCGGCCCGCCGGGGCTTGGGAAGACCACGCTGGCGCAGATCATGGCCAAGGAACTCGGGGTCAATTTCCGCTCCACCTCCGGCCCGGTCATCGCCAAGGCGGGCGATCTGGCGGCGCTGCTCACCAATCTCGAAGACCGCGACGTGCTTTTCATCGACGAAATCCACCGGCTCAATCCGGCGGTCGAGGAAATCCTCTATCCGGCGATGGAGGACTTTCAACTCGACCTGATCATCGGCGAAGGTCCGGCGGCGCGGTCGGTGAAGATCGACCTGTCGAAATTCACGCTGGTTGCCGCCACCACGCGTCTCGGCCTCCTGACCACGCCGCTGCGCGACCGCTTCGGCATTCCGGTGCGTCTGGCATTCTACACGGTCGACGAGCTGGAACTGATCGTGCGGCGTGGGGCGCGGCTGATGGGCCTGCCGATCACCGATGACGGCGCCCGCGAGATCGCCCGCCGTGCCCGCGGCACGCCGCGTATCGCCGGGCGGCTCTTGCGCCGGGTGCGCGATTTCGCCGAGGTGGCGAGGGCCGAGGCGGTGACGAAGGAGATCGCCGACGAGGCGCTGACCCGCCTTCTGGTCGACAATATGGGCCTCGACCAGCTCGACAAACGCTACCTCAACATGATCGCCGTCAATTTCGGCGGCGGCCCTGTCGGCATCGAGACGATCGCAGCCGGTCTTTCCGAACCGCGCGATGCGATCGAGGACATTATCGAGCCCTACATGATCCAGCAGGGTTTCATCCAGCGCACGCCGCGGGGCCGCGTTTTGACCGCAAATGCGTGGAAACATCTTGGGCTCCAGCCGCCCAAGGATCTCGAGGCGGCGCAATTCCGGATGTTCACTGAGGATGATTGATTGATTTCCCGCCGCGGGTTCCTGACGTCTCTTACGGGCAGTGTCGCGGCGTTTCTGGCGTTGGCCGGATATGCGGTGGCCGAGCCGCTGGTGCGGCTGAGGGTCGCCCGGAATGCGCTGACGCCGCCGGGCTGGACGCCGGGGCTGAAGCTGCGGATCGTGGCGCTGGCGGACTTTCATGCCTGCAAACCCTGGATGCCGGCTGAGCGGATCGCCTCGATCTGCGAAGCCGCCAATGCGCTCGAACCCGATGTCATCCTGCTGCTCGGCGATTATATCTCGGGCATGCGTTTCATCACCGATCACGTTCCGCCGGACGCCTGGGCCGGTGCGCTTTCGACCCTGAAGGCGCCGCTCGGCACCCATGCCATTCTCGGCAATCACGACTGGTGGGAGGATAGCGAGGTCCAGGCGAGCGGCGATGGCATCCCCTTCGGCCGTACGGCGCTCGAAGCGGCGGGCATTCCCGTCTACAGCAATCGGGCGGCGCGGTTCGAGAAGGATGGCAGGCCTTTCTGGCTGGCCGGCGTCGAGGACCAGATCGCGCTGCTTCCCGACCAGAAGACGCGTCGCTGGACGCGCGGCAAGGATGACCTTCCGGCCACGCTTGCGCAGATCACGGACGATGCTCCCGTCATCCTGATGGCCCATGAGCCGGACATCTTCCCCAAAGTCCCCGAACGGGTGTCGCTCACCCTTTCCGGCCATACCCATGGCGGGCAGGTGCGGTTGCTCGGTTATACCCCGGTCGTTCCGTCCCGGTATGGCAACCGTTATGTCTACGGGCACGTGCAGGAAGGCGGGCGCAATATCATCATTTCCAGCGGGCTCGGCTGTTCCGGTCTGCCCATCCGCTTCGGCGTGCCGCCGGAAATCAACGTGATCGATCTAGGATAACCGCATGGCAGGCCGCACCCGCATCCGCATCAAGACGAAGAACAAACGCATCTTTCAGATGCGGATCGCCGGGCTCGGCTTTCGGGACGGGTATGTGCTGGTGCATCGGGCCGTGGACGAGGCGTTCTGGACGTTTCCGGGCGGCAGGGCGGAGATCGGCGAGACATCGGAAGATACGCTCAGGCGCGAGATGGTCGAGGAAATCGGTGTCGAGGTGACGGTCGGGCGGCTGCTCTGGTCGGTCGAGAATTTCTTCCACTACGAAGACCGCGACTGGCATGAGCTCGGTTATTATTACCTGATGGAGATTCCCGAGACGTTTCCGTTTCATGCGACCGACATCGTCCACCGGATCAAGGATGAGCACGATCTGGAATTCAAATGGGTGCCGGCGACGACCGAGGCGCTCCGGGCACTCGACATCCCGCCCTATTTCATCGCCGAAGAGATCGAGAACCTGCCGGCAAGCCCGCGTCATCTCGTCTGGCGCGACGGCGATCTCGACCTGAAATCCTAAATACGGATTGTTCGGCATTCGGTTGGACTTGAGAGGCCGCTACCGGCGCCTTTCATGGAACGCGTGCCGCAGGCGCTTTCGCTCGCCCGCATTCCGGCGGGAACATCTGCGCGTGGCTTTCCGTTCTCCCCGAAAGGAGAACGCCATGCAGAAGATCGAGGTCGAAAACGAGGTCGCATGGACCTGGGGGCGATCCGAAGCCCGGGGCAAGGTCACCCAAAAGTTCACCGGCGACGTGGAGCGCAGGATCAAGGGTAAGACGATCAAGCGCAAGGCGAATGCCGATGAGCCCGCCTTTTTGATCGAGCAGGAAGATGGTGACCGCGTTCTCAAGAGTCAGTCCGAACTGAGGAAGACCCATGGATAGCGAAATCCCCGATCATATCCCGCCCGCCGAAGTGGCGCAGGCTGCCGAAAAGGGCTTGAAGCTCCGCTCCCAGTACCGCCGTGGCGGCACGATGGTCGGCGTGGCCAGGGCCCGCGACCTGAAGAACCGCAAGTCGATCTCGGAAAAGACGGTGCGGCGGATGGTGAGCTATTTTTCCCGCCACAAGGCGGACAAGCGGGCCGAGAATTTCGGCGACGACGAAAATCCCTCGACCGGTTATATCGCCTGGCTGCTCTGGGGTGGCGATGCCGGCCAGAAATGGGCCGAGGAACACAAGAAGGCGATCGAAAAGGCAAAGAACGAGGCGAAGATGCGGCGCTTCACGCAGTCGCATTGAGAGAGCGTGCAAGCTCCTCGATCGTTTGCCGCAAGAGATCGGCCCCGCCGGGTTGCCAGCCGAGCGCCCGCAACCTGTCCGTCGACATGAGACTGACCGCGCCGCGATCTGCGGACGGCGGCAGATCATGGAGGACACCCGGCAGGTGGCCGAGGATTTCAGTCGTGTCGGTCAGGATGTCCGACGCGTTGAAAACCTGGCCGGCGATCCTGCCGGTTTCGGTTTCCAGCAGGAGACGAACGGCGGCGGCGACATCGCGGCCGTGGATCTCCGTTCCCGCACGCGACGGAACCGGCCGACCGGCCAGGTAATCCGCAAACAGCCCATCCCATTTGTTGGGGCGAAGATTGCCGTAGACGCCGGTAAGCCTGAGAGACGATGTGGCAAAGCCAGGGGCCGACAGGTGTGCCAATGCCTGCTCGGCACAGAGCTTGATCTCGCCGTAGAGGCTGCCGGGCTCCAAGACAATATCTTCGCTGAGCAGCGTTCCCGCTGCTTGTCCGTCATAAACGGCCCGGCTCGACAGGAAGACTGTGCGGCGTGTGCCGGCCTTCCTGGCCGTCTCGAACAGCTTCACTGTGCCGTCGAGGTTCAGCCGGCGGAAGCGTTCGGGATCGTCGCCTTCGCCGCCGCGGTATTTTCCGGGCAGATGGTCGAAGGCGGCGTGGACGAAGAAATAGGCCTCGTCGAAAGCGTCGATCTGGTCGAGGGCGGGATCGAGCGAGAGGGAGACGAATTCGACAGGTCTGGAAAAGAAGTCAGGCGCCGGCGGCGTGCGGCCTCCGACAATCACCTGATATCCGGCATCCAGCAGGCCTTCGACGATATAACGCCCGACCAGGCCGGTCCCGCCGGAGACCAGAACCTTCATCGAGGCTCTCCCGGCGTCGGCAGGGAGGCGAGGGCGGGGATCTCGCGGCCCTCGTAAAACGCCTGCCAGAGGTCGATCAGTGGCCGCAGCCGGTCCGCCTTCGGGTGATCCTTCTCCCACGGCTTCTCATACTGGTAGTGCAGCACGCCGATCCTCTCCCAGTTCCAGAGATCCGGCATGTTGAACCAGACATATTGCAGCATGTTCATGAAGATCGGCAGTCCATGCCAGTCGGGGAAGAACGTCTCCAGAAACGTCTGGTCGGTGCGGCGCCAGAAGGCGTCCGACCGGTCGAGCGCCGCGAGCATCCTGTCGAATGTCTCGCCGGAAGGTTTGGCGACGAAGACGCCGGAATTCAGCCGGTGAAAGTCCGAGAGGTTTTGGTAGACGTTCGGGGCGGCGGAGAATTCCGGATAGGAAAACAGCTTGTCGATCGGCTTCAGCACCAGGGCATCTGCATCAATGAATACGCAGGTCTCGTATTCGGTGAGCAGCCAGAGCCTGAGCTTGCAGAAATTGTCGAGCGGCGTGTGAAAGTCCGGCTTGCGGCCCTTGGTGAAGGGCGCGGCGCCGTGGAGGCTCTTTCGCTGATGCCGTTCGTTGAAGGCGTCGGATAGCGGCAGGTGTTCGACCTTCACCATCCGGCAGCCGAGGGCCTCGAGCGGGGCGAGGGAGGGGCGCTCGACGCCGCCGGTATGGAGGACGACGATATCGGCCTCGGTACCGGTGCGGCGGATGGAGCGGGCAAGGGCGGTGGCGCCCATCGCGTAGTCGGCATTGGTGACAAGGGTGACGAAGGCGTTGGTCATGATGTCGCTCATGGGGTGCGGTGCCCTCCACACGCTCCCTCATTCCTGTGCTTGTCACAGGAATCCAGTGCGCCCAAGTCCTTGGGCGCGAGATATGCGCTTGATGTGGAAGAAGAGCCTTTCACGGCGCAGACGCGCCGTGGCTGGATTCCTGTGACAAGCACAGGAATGAGGCAGGGTGGGGCGAGCCGCGGCATTCCCGTCCCGCTCACGACACAGACTTCAACCGCACACCCTCCGGGTCATGCTCCACCTTCGCCGCAATATCCCTGGTCCAGGCGGAGACGGCCGGAACGCGTGATCTGTCAACGCGATAGGCGTATTTCTTGGCAACATCGACGATCTCGCCAAGCAGCCCCTCGCCGAGCGTTGTCGGTTCGAGGCCGAGGCCAAGGAATTTCTCGTTCTTCACCACCAGCTCGTTTTCCGGCGCTTCCTTGCGCGGGTTGGGCAGCCAGGCGATCCGCGAACCGGTCATTTTCGAGATCATCTCGGCAAGATCGCGCACCCGGTGGGTCTCGGTCATCTGGTTGAAGATCTCGACGCGGCTGCTCCGTGCCGGCGGATTGTCGAGTGCGATCTCGATGCAGCGGACCGAATCCTGGATGTGGATGAAGGCGCGGGTCTGGCCGCCGGTACCGTGGACGGTGAGCGGATAACCGATGGCCGCCTGGATGAGAAAACGATTCAAGACCGTTCCGTAATCCCCGTCATAGTCGAATCTATTGATCAATTGCGGGTGGCGGCGGGTCTGCTCGGTATGGGTGCCCCAGACGATGCCCTGATGCAGGTCGGTGATCCGCAATCCGTCGTTCTTCGCGTAGAACTGGAAGAGCTGCTGATCGAGGCATTTGGTCATGTGGTAGATCGAGCCGGGATTGCTCGGATAGAGGATTTCCTGGGAGACGGTGCGGCCGTCGGCGGTCTCGATGCCGACCGGCAGGTAACCTTCCGGGATCGCCGCGCCGACCGTCGAATAGCCGTAGACGCCCATCGTGCCGAGATGCACGAGATGCGCGTCGAGATCGAGTTCGACCAATGCATTCAAAAGGTTATGGGTGGCGTTTACATTGTTGCTGACGGTGTAGTTCTTGTGCCGGTCGCTCTTCATCGAATAGGGCGCGGCGCGCTGCTCGGCGAAATGGATGACGGCGTCAGGGCGGTGTTTCGCCAGCCAGCCCTTCAGGAGCTCGTAGTCTTTGGCAAGATCGATCAGGTGGAAATGGATGCGGCGGCCGGTTTCGGCATGCCAGATGCGGGTGCGTTCCTGGATGCTGTCCATCGGCGTCAGCGACTGGACGCCGAGTTCGGTATCGATCCAGCGGCGGGAGAGGTTGTCGAGGATATGGATCTCGTGACCGGCATCGGACAGGTGAAGCGATGTCGGCCAGCCGACGAAACCGTCACCGCCCAGAACTGCAATCTTCATGGGTTACTCTCCGCTGGTTTTCGACTGATTTCCTGATAGGGAGGATATGTGACAGGACTTCGAAACTGGGGCGAGATTACGGGCTTATCCAGTGGAGCAGAGGAAATTTCCAAGGCAAGGCCATGAAGGAATACAATTTTCTGCTATCGGGCGAGTTGATGGAAGGCGGCCATCGGCTGGCCCAGCGCGTCTATTATGAAGACACGGATTTTTCGGGCCTCGTCTATCACGCCCGCTACCTGCACTTCCTGGAGCGCGGCCGCACCGACTATCTGCGCTGCCTCGGCTGCGAGCAGAGCGCGCTGCTTTCCGCCGAGGAGGAGGGGCTGGTCTTCGTCGTCCACCGGATGGAGATCGACTTCAAGCAGCCGGCCCGCATGGACGATATCCTGATGATCCAGACGGTCACCGAAAAGGCGGGCGGCGCCAAGATGGTGCTCAACCAGGAGATCCGTCGCGGAGACACGCTGCTGATCGCCGCGAAAGTGGTGATCGCCGTGATCAACAGGCACGGGCGTCCGCGCCGGCTGCCGGAAAGCGTGGCGGAAAAGTTCCTCGGGCGATCGGCCGAGCAGGTTAATCCGATTTAAGACGGGACCTACATGCCGCCGCAGGCATGTTGCGAATCGGCCATCGCCCAGCTCTGGCCGGTGCGGGCATTGGTGACGAAATATTCGCGGCCCCGGTCGTCGCCCGGCGGGCAGCGTTTGGGAATGGAAATCAGGCACATGGTCACCTTGTCGCCGGGCTTCGAGGCGATCAGCGCCTCTTCGCGTGCGTAGGAGACCTGGTAGCCGTCATTGGCGTATTCGATGCCGGTGCCGGCATTGTAGTCCTCGTCCTTGACGGGATCCTCGCCGACTCGCGGATGGACGCCGGTCACGTTCGTCACCGTGCACTGGCCGATCTTCATGGGCAATGTGGGGGAGGGCTTGGCCCGCCCGGCCGCGATCGCGCTGGCGGTGATGTCCGCCGGGATGCTCTTAGGCCCGCCGAGTTCTCCGAGGATCGCGATATACGTGCTCAGCACGCAGGATCGGTCGGAGCCGCAGGCTGACCGGTCACTCTTGAAATCGCGCAGCACTTGGCGCGTCTCCACCTTGCGCTCCTTTTCGGCCTTTTCCTGGACCCGCGGAAGCACCGTATCCAGCGCCGAAAGAAGCGGATCGTTGCAGACGATCCGTTCATCCGGGGAGGGCACCCCCTTGCAGTCGGACGGGGCGGCATGGGCCGCCCCCGCGACCAACATCGTCAAGGCTATCATCACTGCGCGCCACATGGTTTGTCCCCAAAAATCCGATTTCGCAGTGTCATAATCCCTGAATGAGAAAAAACTAAGTTGTGAGTCGCCGGCTTTCCTTGTCCCAACTTCAAGTGATCTGGGAACTCGCGATTGCAAGGCCCGCCTAAACCTTTCGTTAACGATAATGGTGTCTTACTGAGACATGAGGAATTTGTGCAACGCACGCCTTCCTTTGACCAAAATTGAAAGCGAGAAGCCAAGCTTGAAGCTCAGGGTATCTTGGGGTTAGGGCTAAGCGCTTCCGGCGATCAAAGACATACTCGCGAGAGCGCGCTTTTGAACCGCCCGGTCCTTAAAGCCGGGCGTTTGGATTCGGGGATAGTAGATGGAACAGGTAGGTTTGGCGGCAGCGGCGAGCGAAGTGAGCCTCTGGTCGCTGTTCATGCAGGCTGGTCTGGTCGTCAAACTGGTGATGATCGGCCTTATCGGCGCATCGGTCTGGACCTGGGCGATCGTGATCGACAAATATATCAGCTTCGGCAAGGCCAAGCGTCAGTTCGACCAGTTCGAGCAGGTGTTCTGGTCCGGCCAGTCGCTGGAAGAGCTTTACCGCACGCTGTCGGAGCGCACGAACACAGGCCTTGCGGCGATTTTCGTCGCCGCCATGCGCGAGTGGAAAAAAAGCTTCGAGCGCGGTGCGCGCTCGCCGATCGGTCTGCAGATGCGTATCGACCGGGCGATGGACGTCACCATGTCGCGCGAGGCGGAAACCTACGAGGCGCGCCTCGGTTCGCTGGCGACGATCGGTTCCGCTGGTCCCTTCATCGGCCTGTTCGGTACCGTCGTCGGCATCATGACCTCGTTCCAGGCGATCGCCGGTTCGAAGTCCACCAACCTTGCGGTCGTCGCGCCGGGTATCGCCGAAGCGCTGCTCGCCACCGCGATCGGCCTCGTCGCCGCCATTCCGGCAGTTATCGCCTACAACAAGTTCACCGCCGATGCCGGCAAGCTTTCGGGCCGCATGGAAGGTTTTGCGGACGAGTTCTCCGCCATCCTGTCGCGCCAGATCGACGAGAAGCTGCAGCCGCGCCAGGCGGCGCAGTAAAGGCCTTTCGGGCTCTCGAGGAGTAACGTCTCATGGGTATGTCTGCCGGAGGAGCAAAGTCATCGGGTGGCGGTCGTCGCAGGCGCGGCGGACGGCGCGGCGGTGCGATCAGCGAAATCAACGTGACGCCGCTTGTCGACGTCATGCTCGTGCTGCTCATCATCTTCATGGTGGCGGCACCGATGATGACCGTCGGCGTGCCGATTGACCTGCCGGAAACGCAGGCGAAGCCGATGAACGCCGATACCCAGCCGATCACCGTTTCGGTCAATCCGAAGGGCGAGATCTATCTGCAGGAAACGCCGATCGCCCTCGAGGAGATCGTGCCGAAGCTGCAGGCGATCGCCACCACAGGCTATAACGAGCGCATCTACGTGCGCGGCGATACGACCGCGGCCTACGGCGTCGTGATGAAGGTCATGGCCCGCATTTCTTCTGCCGGTTACAAGAATATCGGCCTCGTCACTCTTCAAGAACAGGCGAAGTGATCGCGGCGCCATGAAGGTCAGTCTCGGCACATCGCTGGTCCTACACTCGCTGGTCCTCGGCCTGGCGCTCGTGTCGCTGAGCGCGCCGGCGTCTTTCGAGGTGGCCGACGTCGAGGCCGTGCCTGTCGAGATCATCTCCGACACCCAGATGATGCAGGGCGACAAGAAGGCTCCGCCGGCTGAAAAGCCGTCCGTAAAGCCGACGACCAACAAGAAGGTCGTCGATAATGCCCAGAATTCCGGCGAAAATGACGTTGATCTGAAGAGCCCGCCGACGCCCACGAGGAAACCGGTGCAGAACGAGACGGCGGCCGCGCAGAAGCCCGTCGAGCGCCCGGTTCCGACCCCGACCGAAGAGCAGAACCAGGTTAAGGACGTGGTGAAGGAGGAGACTGCGCCGAAGCCGGCGGAAGTCGCCGCTCTGCCGCAGCCGAAGCCGGAGATCACCCCGCCGATCCCGAAGCCGGAGCCGACACCGCCGGTCCCGACCCCTGCAAAGCCCGAGCCGAAGCCGGAGGCCGCAAAGCCGACGCCTGCGCCGGTGCAGGCCGAAAACACGTCCGATACGGGCGAGTTGCCGCCGCAGGTGGCGACACCGGTCTCCAAGCCGACGCCGCCGAAGCCCGAGCCGCCGAAGCCGGAACCGCCCAAGGAACAGGCGAAGCCGGTGGAAAAGCCGCAGCCGCCGAAACCCGATACCAAGCCGGCCGAGACCGCCACCGCGATGGACAGCAAGGCGACCCAAAGCGCGCCACAGACCGACAAGAAGGATGGCAAGAAGCAGGAGACCGCCAAGGCCTCGTCTTCGAAGTCCAGCGACTTCAATGCCGACCAGATCGCCTCGCTGCTCAACAAGCAGGATGCGTCGGGTGGCGGCGCCAAGCGCTCGTCGACGCCGGTCTCGACAGGCAGCACGAAGCCGTCCAGCGGTGCCAAGCTCAGCCTGAGCGAGATGGATGCGCTGCGCGGCCAGATCGCCAACAACTGGAACACCATTGCCGGCCTCGACGGCCTCAAGGGCATGGTCATCCGTGTCAGGATGAAGCTCGATCAGTCGGGCGCGATCGTCGGAGATCCGGAAGTATCGTCGAGCGGTGGTTCCGACAATGTTCGCAGCACCATGGAGGCCAGCGCCCGCCGCGCGGTGTTGCGGTCTTCTCCCTTCAAGAATCTTCCTTCGGAAAAATATGACTCTTGGAGCGAAGTCGTCGTCAATTTCGATCCCAGCGACCTGGGTCTCTAATAGGAAGTAGCTGAAAGGCTTTAGTATTATGATCAGACGTTTCTTCCTCGGCCTCATGTTGGCCGTTGCCGGCGTGGCGGCAATCTCCTCCCCGGCCAACGCTCTCGTCGAGATCAACATCAACAAGGGCAATGTTCAGCCGCTGCCGATCGCGGTGACGGATTTCCTGTCGAACAACGAGCTCGGTGCCCAGATTTCCCAGGTGATCGCCGCAGACCTGCAGCGCTCCGGGCTTTTCGCGCCGATCAACAAGAGCGCCTTCATCGAGAAGATCTCCGATCCCAACAAGGCGCCTCGCTTCGAGGACTGGAAGGTCATCAATGCGCAGGCACTGGTGACGGGCCGGATCACCCGCGAAGGCGACGGGCGCCTGCGGGCCGAGTTCCGCCTGTGGGATACGTTTGCCGGCAGCCAGATGACCGGCCAGCAGTTCTTCACCCAGCCGGAGAACTGGCGCCGTGTCGCACATATCATCGCCGATGCGATCTACAAGCAGATCACCGGTGAGAACGGCTATTTCGACACCCGCGTCGTGTTCGTCTCGGAAAGCGGGCCAAAGACCGCCCGCCAGCGTCAGCTGGCGATCATGGACCAGGACGGCTTCAACGTCCGCATGCTGACCAACACCAAGGATATCGTGCTGACGCCGCGCTTCTCGCCGAGCCGGCAGGAAGTCACCTACATGTCGTTCGAGGGCAACCAGCCGCGGGTCTACCTGCTGCAGCTGGAGACCGGGCAGCGCGAAGTGGTCGGCAATTTTCCGGGCATGACGTTTTCGCCGCGGTTCTCTCCGGACGGCCAGAAGGTCATCATGAGCCTGCAGCAGGAAGGCAATTCCAACATCTATACGATGGACCTGCGCTCGCGCACCACGACGCGGCTCACCTCCACCGCCGCGATCGACACGTCGCCGTCCTATGCGCCGGATGGCGGGCGCATCGCGTTTGAAAGCGACCGCGGCGGCCGCCCGCAGATCTACGTGATGAACGCGGACGGCTCCGGCCAGACCCGCATCTCCTTCGGCGACGGCTCCTATTCGACGCCGGTCTGGTCGCCGCGCGGCGATCTGATCGCCTTCACCAAGCAGTCGGGCGGCAAGTTCTCGATCGGCGTCATGAAGCCGGACGGTTCGGGCGAGCGCATCCTGACGAGCGGCTTCCACAACGAAGGTCCGACCTGGGCGCCGAACGGCCGCGTGCTGATGTTCTTCCGCCAGAATGCCGGCGCCGGCGGTCCGCAGCTCTATTCCATCGACCTGACCGGCTATAACGAACTCCAGGTCAAGACCCCGTCCTACGGTTCGGATCCGGCCTGGTCGCCGCTGCTCGAATAGGCGATTGAGGCAAAAGAGGCGGTTTTGCGCCTCTTTCCCGCCCCAATCTGCTGGAAATGAACGAAAATGGACACCGGGAATATTTTGTTAACCATAAGAATTTGATCATGGTTAACCGAACCCGGTTAGAATCTGGAAACTCTGAAAGTTACTGATCAAGGAGAGACCGGCCATGAGCCGCATCGATACTTCGGCCATGAGCCGCATGCAGATCCTCGCCCGCAATCCTGCCGTCATCGCGCTGACGCTGGCACTTGCGCTCGCCGGCTGCGCCAACAAGAAGAACCTGCCGAACAATGCCGGTGAGCTCGGCCTCAACGGCGCCGGCGCCGCAACGCCCGGCTCGACCCAGGACTTCACCGTCAATGTCGGCGACCGCATCTTCTTCGACACCGATAGCACCTCGATCCGCGCCGACGCTCAGCAGACGCTCGACCGTCAGGCCCAGTGGCTGGCCCGCTATCCGAACTACGCGATCACGGTCGAAGGCCATGCCGACGAACGCGGTACGCGCGAGTACAATCTCGCGCTCGGCGCCCGCCGTGCTGCCGCCACCAAGGAATATCTCGCCTCGCGCGGTGTTCCGGCGAATCGCATGAAGACCATCTCCTACGGCAAGGAACGCCCGGTTGCCGTCTGCGACGACATCTCGTGCTGGTCGCAGAACCGTCGCGCCGTCACCGTTCTCGGCGGCGCTGGTATGTGATCCGCGCCACAGGCTGATAATAAAAGGCGGTCTTCGGGCCGCCTTTTTGTTTTTTCCATAGTTTGGCCCTGTTTTCCGGGATTTTTGATCTGGAACTCGGTTGCTTTTTGCCGGCAGTTGGAAAAATCTCCTCTCGCGCCAATCCGGCGCAGACTAAAGAGCAGGACGGACAAAGATGAAGAAACTTGTCTTGGCAGCGATGCTGGGGCTGATGGCGACGAGCGCCCCGGCCGGGGCTTTGTCGCTGCCGAAACTCTTCCAGGGCAGCAATCAGCCTGCTGCAGAACAGCCGCGGGAAGCCACTCCGCCCCCGGTCATTCTGGCGCAGAGCAATGAGGCAGTCCGTATCCAGCAGCTCCAGGAACAGATCCGGCAGTTGAACGGGCGGATCGAGGAAATGAGTTTTCAGCTGCTGCAGATGCAGGAGCAGATCCGCAAGACGCAGGAAGACAACGAATTCCGCTTCCAGGACCTGGAAAAGAAGAAGAGAACCGAAGTTGACGACGCGGCCGGGAAACCGGCCGTGGCGTCCAATCGGCTTCCCGCCGCCCAACCTCCGTCGCAGCCGTCGACCGCTCCCGTCCAATCCTCCGACGATGTCGCCCGGATCATCGAATCGCCGTCCGACCAGGGCCTCGGCGCGGCGACCGCACCCGGCCGCGCCCCGCCACCGACGACGCTCGGTTCGATCGAACTCGACCAGAGCGGCAATCCCCGCGGCGCGTCGCGTAACGACCGGGCCAACAATGCCGCCGGCCTTCCGGGCGTCGATACCGGTCCCCAGGTTTCGCCCCGGGCGCCGTCGACGCCGACGGGCAGACCCGACCCGCAGCAGACCGCCTCGCTCGGCAGCGAGAACGATGCCTATCAGACCGCCTACAACCATGTGCTGGCCGGCGACTATCCGCTCGCCGAGAAGGAATTCAACGGCTACCTGGCGGCCTATCCGAAGGGCGCCAAGGTGGCGGATGCAAGCTTCTGGCTCGGCGAGTCGCAGTATTCCCAGGGCAAGTACAACGACGCCGCCAAGACCTTCCTCAACGCGCACCAGACTTACGGCAAGTCGCCCAAGGCGCCGGAAATGCTCCTGAAGCTCGGCATGTCGCTGGCCGCGCTCGACAATACCGACACCGCCTGCGCCACCCTCAAGGAAGTCAGCCGCCGTTATCCGAGTGCGCCCAAGGCCGTGCTCGCCAAGGTGGGCAGCGAACAGAAGCGTCTCGCCTGCTGATCCGCCCGTGACCGCCGGCCCGAAGATCCTGTCACCCGAACAGGCGGCCGAGCGGCTGATCGCCGATATCGCCAGACCCGCGCGCCTTCTCGTCGCGGTTTCCGGGGGCAGCGATTCCACCGGGCTTCTGATCGCCCTTTCGAATTTCATTTCCGACGGTTCCGGCCTGTCGCTTTTCGCGGCGACGATCGATCATGCGCTGAGACCCGAATCCGCGGACGAGGCGCGTGCCGTCGCGGCCCTTTGCGGCAAACTCGGCATCCCGCATTTCATCCGCCGCTGGGAAGGGGAGAAACCCCCGACCGGCGTTTCCGCCGCCGCTCGCGAGGCACGCTACCGGCTGCTGATGGACGTCGCCGACGCGATCGATGCGACTGCGATCGTCACCGGCCATACGATCGACGACCAGGCGGAAACCATCGCCATGCGTGCCGCTCGCAACGAGGGCGAGGAAAATTCGGGCCTCGCCGGCATGGCGCAGGCGGTGCTTCTCGATCGCCGCCGCTGGCTGCTCAGGCCGTTTCTCGGCAGCCGCCGGGCCGATATCCGCGACTTCCTCACGAGACAGCGGCAGGGCTGGATCGACGACCCCAGCAATATCGATCCACACTACGAGCGGGTGAGGGTGCGTGGCCAGCTGGAGCAGGAAAGCCCGTTCGATACCGCCGCCCAGGCATTGGCCGCCGCGCGGCGCACGGCGCTTTCCGACGAGGCCGCGCGGCTGCTTCGTGAGCATGTGACGATCGCCCATGGTGTTTTGGCGCATATCGATCCCGTGGGACTGCAGGGGGATGCGGCGGTACGGCGGCATGCATTGTCCTTGCTCGCGGCGGTGCTCGGTGGCAGGGCACATGCGCTCGGCAGCGACAGCCTGGACCGGGTCATGGCCTTTCTCGACGGCGGCCAGCCCGGCCGCATCACCGCTGGCCGGGTGATCTTCGACCGGCGCCGCGACGGGCTCTATCTTGTGCGCGAAAACCGCGGCATACTGCCGCTGCATGTTCCGCCGGGCGGCACCGTCATCTGGGACGGCCGCTACCGCATCACGAACCCGGCCTCTGCCGACATCGTCGTCGGCCCGACCGCACCGGATCGCGACGAAGCATTGGCCCTTTTTCCAGATGTGCCGCCCGCGATCGCCATGCGCGCCGTGGCAGCGATGCCTTTCATCGAATCCAATGCCCTTCTTTCGACGGAGGATCGCCAAAACAAAGGGGTGGCCGAACGAAGTATCGTCCAGCCTCTCCTTGCGCCTTTCGACCGTTTTTTGCCGCAGTTCGAGCTTACTCTCGGCATTCAGTTCGCGGTTTTGCTCGGATGCGACGTTTTCCCCCGGCTACCAGTTAAGGATTCCTCACGGAAAAGGTAGGCGGCGACACCGGTTCGCCTTGGCAAGGACTTGCCGCAACCCTATGTTATGCGGCAAGCAAGGCGGCCGCCTCAAGAAGCTGGCCGTCGCAGTCCGGGGAGTTCAATGAACCCAAACTTTCGTAATATCGCCCTCTGGGTCATCATAGCCCTCCTGCTGGTCGCATTGTTCAGCATGTTCCAGACGGCGCCGTCGCAGACCAGCTCGCGTGAGGTCCCATATTCGCAGTTCCTGCGGGATGTGGATTCGGGGCGAGTGCGGGATGTCGTCGTCACGGGCAATCGGGTGCTCGGCACCTACAATGAAAACGGCTCGGGGTTTCAGACCTATTCGCCCGTCATCGACGATTCGTTGATGGATCGGCTGCAGGCCAAGAACGTCACCATCGTCGCACGCCCGGAAACGGACGGATCCTCGGGGTTCCTCAGCTATCTCGGCACGCTGCTGCCGATGCTGCTCATCCTCGGCGTCTGGCTGTTCTTCATGCGGCAGATGCAGGGCGGGTCGCGTGGCGCGATGGGCTTCGGCAAGTCCAAGGCCAAGCTTCTCACCGAAGCGCATGGCCGCGTGACGTTTGAAGACGTCGCCGGCGTCGACGAAGCCAAGCAGGATCTCGAAGAAATCGTCGAATTCCTGCGCGATCCGCAGAAGTTTCAGCGGCTCGGCGGCCGTATCCCGCGCGGCGTGCTGCTTGTCGGCCCTCCGGGTACCGGTAAGACGCTGCTTGCCCGTGCGATTGCCGGTGAAGCGAACGTGCCCTTCTTCACCATTTCCGGTTCCGACTTCGTCGAAATGTTCGTCGGCGTCGGTGCAAGCCGCGTGCGCGACATGTTCGAGCAGGCGAAGAAGAATGCGCCCTGCATCATCTTCATCGACGAAATCGACGCGGTCGGCCGTCATCGTGGCGCCGGTCTTGGCGGCGGCAACGACGAACGCGAACAGACCCTCAACCAGCTCCTCGTCGAGATGGACGGTTTCGAAGCCAATGAAGGCATCATCCTGATCGCCGCGACCAACCGTCCGGACGTTCTCGACCCGGCGCTGCTGCGTCCAGGCCGTTTCGACCGTCAGGTCGTCGTGCCGAACCCGGATATCGTCGGCCGCGAGCGCATTCTCAAGGTTCACGCCCGCAACGTGCCGCTGGCTCCGAATGTCGATCTCAAGGTTCTCGCCCGCGGTACGCCCGGCTTCTCCGGTGCCGACCTCATGAACCTCGTCAACGAAGCCGCCCTGATGGCCGCGCGCCGCAACAAGCGCATGGTCACCATGAGCGAGTTCGAAGACGCCAAGGACAAGATCATGATGGGCGCCGAGCGCCGCTCGTCGGCGATGACCGAAGCGGAAAAGAAGCTCACCGCCTATCACGAAGCCGGTCACGCCATCACCGCGCTGCATGTCGCCGTCGCCGATCCGCTGCACAAGGCGACGATCATTCCCCGCGGCCGTGCACTCGGCATGGTCATGCAGCTGCCGGAAGGCGACCGCTATTCGATGAGCTACAAGTGGATGGTGTCGCGCCTCTGCATCATGATGGGCGGCCGCATCGCGGAAGAGCTCACCTTCGGCAAGGAGAACATCACCTCCGGCGCGTCCTCGGATATCGAGCAGGCCACCAAGCTTGCCCGCGCCATGGTCACCCAGTGGGGCTTCTCCGACGAACTTGGCCAGGTCGCCTACGGCGAGAACCAGCAGGAGGTCTTCCTTGGTCACTCGGTCTCGCAGTCGAAGAACGTTTCGGAAGCAACCGCGCAGAAGATCGACAACGAAGTGCGCCGTCTGATCGACGAGGCCTATACCCAGGCGCGTGAGATTCTCACGACCAAGCACGACGAGTTCGTGGCGATCGCCGAAGGCCTGCTCGAATACGAGACGCTGTCGGGCGAAGAGATCAAGGCCTTGATCAAGGGCCAGAAGCCGTCGCGCGATCTCGGCGACGATGCACCTCCGGCCCGTGGTTCGGCCGTGCCGAGCGCCGGTTCGAAGAAGGACGAGCCGAAGGGCGGCGAGCCGGAAAGCGGTCTCGAACCCCAGCCGCATTGAACCTTCCTCACTCAATTTGAAAGCCGCCGTGGAGCGATCCGCGGCGGCTTTTGCTTGGAAGGGTTTATTTATGAGTAACGGGATATAATCGATTTTGACGCTAATTTATGTGCTTGTGCCGTTAATCTATGGCATGAGCCAAGCTTCAGGCCGGTTTTGCCGTCTAACATGGAGCGGGGTTCGATTCCCTGGCTTAGGCCGCGACGTTCAGGCGCGATGACGAAGGAGCTTATATGACACGCCGCTATTTTGGCACCGATGGCATTCGCGGACAGTCCAACATCCATCCGATGACGCCGGATCTGGCGATGCGCGTCGGCATCGCCGTCGGCACGATCTTTCGCAACGGCAATCATCGCCACCGGGTGGTGATCGGCAAGGATACGCGCCTCTCCGGCTACATGCTGGAAAACGCCATGGTGGCAGGTTTCACCGCCGCCGGTCTCGACGTCTTCCTCCTCGGGCCGATCCCGACGCCAGCCGTCGCCATGCTCACCCGCTCGCTGCGTGCCGATGTCGGCGTGATGATCTCCGCCTCGCACAATCCTTACGAGGACAATGGCATCAAGCTGTTCGGCCCGGACGGCTATAAGCTTTCCGACGAGCTCGAAATGCGCATCGAGGACCTGCTCGACAGCGACCTGCATTCGCAGCTCGCCAAATCCGGCGATATCGGCCGGGCCAAGCGCGTCGAGGGCGACATTTACCGCTATATCGAACATGTGAAGCGCACGCTGCCGCGCGACGTCACGCTGCATGGCCTGCGCGTCGCGATCGATTGCGCCAATGGCGCGGCCTACAAGGTGGCTCCGTTGGCGCTGTGGGAACTCGGCGCCGAGGTGGTGACGATCGGCAACGAGCCCAACGGTACCAACATCAATCTCGACTGTGGCTCGACCAGCCCGGAAGCGCTGCAGAAGAAGGTGCATGAAGTGCGCGCTGATATCGGCATCGCACTCGATGGTGACGCCGACCGGGTGATCATCGTCGACGAGCGCGGCGAGATCGTCGATGGCGACCAGCTGATGGCTGTCATCGCGGAGAGCTGGGCCGAGGACCGGAAGCTCAAGGGCGGCGGTATCGTTGCGACCGTGATGTCCAATCTCGGCCTTGAACGTTTCCTTAATGCCAAGGGTCTCGATCTGGCCCGCACCAAGGTCGGTGACCGTTATGTCGTCGAGCACATGCGCAATAACGATTTCAACGTCGGCGGCGAGCAGTCCGGCCATATCGTGCTTTCCGATTTCGGCACGACCGGCGACGGCCTCGTCGCGGGCCTGCAGGTTTTGGCGCGGGCGAAGCGCCTCGGCCGACCGATCAGCGAGGTCTGCCGCCGTTTCGATCCCGTGCCGCAGCTTCTGAAAAATGTCCGCTTCCAGGGCGGCAAGCCGCTGGAGGACGTGATCGTCCGCCAGGCTATCGCCGACGCGGAAGCCGAGCTCGCCGCCAAGGGCCGCCTGGTCATCCGCCCGTCCGGCACCGAGCCGTTGATCCGGGTGATGGCGGAAGGCGACGATCGCGGACAGATCGAACGCATCGTCGACGGCCTCGTCGGCGTCATCGCCAACGTCCGCAACGCGGCCTGAGGACATGGTCTCAATGAAAAGGCCACCCGCGGTTTTCGCGGGTGGCCTTTATCGTTGCGGACAGTTCCGGATGCCCGAAAATTCCCGTTCTTGCAGCCTTTAGAACTCTTCCCAATCCTGCTTTACGGCAGCGGCATTGCCCTGGAATGACTGCGCGACTTTCGCGACCATTTTGCGGGCCGGCGATTCCGTCGGGCGGTGGCCGCCGGATGCGAGTGCGGGCGAGGCCCGATGCGAGGAGGTTGCCGCTACAGCTGCGCCGCCGATATGGAATTGCGACAGAAGCTGGAAGAGTTCTTCCGCTTCCCGGGCAAGATTGTGCGCCGCCGCCGTTGCTTCCTCGACCATGGCCGCATTCTGCTGCGTACCCTGATCCATCGTGTTGACCGACGTATTGATCTCCTTGAGACCGGTGGCCTGTTCCTTCGAGGCATCCACGATGGCCTCGACATTGCCATTCACCTGCTGGACCTGGACGACGATCTCTTCGAGGGCCTTGCCGGTTTCCCCGACCAGAGCCACGCCGCTCTTCACATGGTCGTTGGAGGTGTGGATCAGTTCCTTGATCTCTTTTGCCGCCTTGGCGGAACGCTGGGCGAGTTCCCGCACTTCCTGCGCCACCACCGCGAAACCCTTGCCGGCCTCGCCGGCACGGGCTGCCTCGACGCCGGCATTCAGCGCCAGCAGGTTTGTCTGGAAGGCGATCTCGTCGATGACGCCGATGATGTTGCCGATCTCGACGGCGGACGAGTCGATCTTGCCCATCGCTGCGACGGCATCACGGACGACCCGGCCGGAACGCTCGGCATTCTCCTTGGTCATGCGCACGAGGTTGCCGGCCTCCTGAGCCCGGTGGCTGGAGTCGGAAACCGTCGTGGTGATCTCTTCCAGGGCCGCGGCAGTTTCTTCGACGGAAGCCGCCTGCTGTTCGGTGCGTTTGGCGAGGTCGTCGGAGGCTGAGCGGATTTCCTGGGCGCCGGCGGCGATTGCACTCGCATTTTCGGCGACCTTCTGCATCGCTTCGCGAAGTTTCGCCACCGCGGCGTTGAAGTCCACCCTCAACTGATCAAGCGAGGGAATGAACGGTGTGTTGATCTGCCGGGTCAGATCGCCGTTCGCCAGGGCCTGCAGGGCGTCGGCGAGCTGGCGGACAGCCTGGCCCGTCTGTTCGGCAAGCGCGCTACGCTCGGTCGCTTCCTGTTCCATCCTGTGGCGTTCTCCCACGGACCGCTTCGCCTCGGCATCCGCTTCGCGCTCCGCCTTGACGGAGATGGCATCCCTCAGGGCGGCCACGGCGCGGGCGAGCATGCCGATCTCGTCGCCGCGCGCCTCGATCGTGCGGTCGCCTTCGAGGCTGCCCGCAGCCATGGCTTTCAGCGACTGCTGCAGCTTGGAGAGCGGTCCAATGATCGAGCGGGCCGTCAGGAAGGCGGCAATGATCGATAGCAGGGCGGCTATGCCGAGGCCGATCAGCGCAAGCTCTCTAAAGCCGCTCGCCGCGTCGCGGACATCGCCACCGATCGATTTGTTGAGCGCTTCCTGATAATCGATGAACTTGTTGATCGCGCCGAGCCAGGAAACGAAGAGCGGACGGGCCTGTTCCAGCAGGACCTTGCGAGCCGCCTCGCCATCGCCTTTTACCTGCAGCGAAATGATCTGGGCGACCAGCGGATTGGTCTTGGACTGAATGTCGGCGATTTCCGCCAATATCGTCTTTTCCCGATCCGTTGCGCCGGCAGGGGAGCCGACCATTTCCGCCATGCGTTTCTCGTTTTCCGCATAGGAGGCCGCCAGCTTGGCGATCAGCGCTTCCGCTTCCTTGCGCTCGGCCTCGGAGGTGACAAGCGTCACGTCGCGGATGGCGATCGCCCGGTCGTGCACGCTGCCGCGATAGTTGATGGCAAAGCGCTGCTTGACGCTGTTGACGTCATTCACGGTCGCGAGGTTGTTGTCGATCGTCTCGACCTGGCCGATGGAATAGAAAGTCAGGCCGATCATCAGGAGAAGTAAGAAGCCGAACCCGACAGCCAGTCGGAATGCGATGCCGAATGTTATGAGTTTGCTCATGGACAGTTCTTTCTTTCGCGGCGCCACGCGCAGCTATAGGCGGTCAATCTTCTCCGGCGGGGCATTTGGACAATTCCATCGCTGCAATCGTCGATGGTAGTTGTTTGCTCGATGGACAAGATATTGCCGGATTGAACTGTATCTCTAGTCTAAACCACAAGCTCAGAATGCTCTAAAGCTTTGGTTGTACTCCTCCAGTCGTTCGGCTTTATCGATTCCCCCGTAATTCCCAGTTCGGAATATGCTAAAAATAGCCATCTATAGTTGATAAAGCCTTAATTGTTTATCTAAGCTTAAATTACCTTTTTCTACTGAAGTATGGCGGTCAATAGTCTGAGGCTGTCGTGGATATGGCGGCCCCGCCTGGTCGGCGGACGGATGGAAATCCCTCGCCTCTGCGGAGCGGGCGCCCTTGTGCAGGTCTGCGGATATACCGTTGCTTGTAGAATTTCCTGCCGGTTTAGGAAAACGCGCGGTAAATAAGCATGGTTAAGCGAGACTTAACCTTTGTCGATCATCATCCACGGCGGATCAACCCGTTGGCTGCGCGCTTTGCACGCCATACGCGATACGAGCTTTGGAGATGAACCCATGAGAAAGTTGCTGGCCAGCGCGTTTGCGCTGACACTGACGGTGAGCGCCGCCAATTCCGCCGATCTTTACCAGCCGCAGCCGGAGCCCTATCAGGATGCGCCGGAAGTGACCGTCCAGGAGGCGACCGGCTGGTACCTTCGCGGTGACGTTGGTTATTCCTTCAAGAAGTCGCGCGGCACCGAATTCTACCAGGGCACCGGAGCCCCCGGCGTGGCGCTTGCGGAATTCGGTCGTTCCGATCTTCGCGACGCCTTCACGCTCGGCGGCGGTGTCGGTTACCAGATCAACAGCTACCTGCGCACCGACGTCACCCTCGACTACATGTTCAACAGCAAGTTCCGTGGCTCGACCTCCGGCAGTTGCGGTGTCGCCGCCGCGTGTACCTCGACCGACCTTGCCTCGATGCACGCCTATTCGCTGCTGGCCAACGCGTACGTCGATCTCGGCACCTATGGCTACTTCACCCCTTATGTCGGTGGCGGTATCGGCGGCACCTACGTCAAGTGGTCTAACCTGCGCAACACCTCGTGCGCCGACAGCGGCGCCGGTTGCGACCCGGAAGTGAGCCATGGTGGCGAAAAGAGCTGGCGCTTCACCTATGCGCTGATGGCTGGCGCTTCGATCGACATCACCTGCAACGTCAAGGCCGATGTCGGCTATCGCTTCCGCCATGTCACAGGCGGCGACATGTTCGGTCTGGCATCGGGCGGCGGCCCGGGCAAGGACAAGGGTTTCTATTCGCATGAAGCGCGCGTCGGCGCCCGCTACATCTTCGGCGGCTGCGACACGCCGCCGGCTTACGAGCCCCCGCCGCAGCCGATCGTCTACAAGTAAGATCTATCCATCTCCAAGCGAAAGCCGCCTCCGGGCGGCTTTTTGCGTTTCGCGTGGCAAAGCTGCGGCAGAAATTTATCCGTTGGCGACATCACCCGCTTGACTGTGAAGACGGAGAGGCATATCCACGGCGGCGGGACACCTCTCCCCAACGAGAGGCCATCTATCTGGAAGGATAGCCATATGGCAAACGCCGCGAAGCCGGACCTGCGTCCGAACAACACCCACTTTTCTTCTGGCCCTTGCTCGAAGCGCCCCGGTTGGTCGCTCGAAGCGCTTTCCGATGCTCCGCTCGGTCGTTCGCACCGCGCCAAGATCGGCAAGGCAAAGCTCAAGCAGGCCATCGACCTCACCCGTGAAATTCTGAACGTGCCGGCGGACTACCGCATCGGCATCGTGCCGGCTTCCGATACCGGCGCCGTCGAAATGGCGCTCTGGTCGCTGCTCGGCGAGCGCGGCGTCGACATGCTGTCCTGGGAAAGCTTTGGCGCCGGCTGGGTCACCGACGTCGTCAAGCAGCTGAAGCTGAAGGACGTCCGCAAGATCGAAGCCGGATACGGCCTGCTTCCGGACCTTTCCACGGTCGATTTCGACCGCGACGTGGTCTTCACCTGGAACGGCACGACCTCGGGCGTGCGCGTGCCCAACGCCGATTTCATCCCGGCAGACCGCAAGGGCCTGACCATCTGCGACGCCACTTCGGCGGCTTTCGCGCAGGACATGGACTTTGCCAAGCTCGACGTCGTCACCTTCTCCTGGCAGAAGGTTCTGGGCGGCGAGGGCGGTCACGGCATGCTGATCCTCAGCCCCCGCGCTGTCGAGCGACTGCAGACCTACGTTCCGGCCTGGCCGCTGCCGAAAATCTTCCGCCTCACCTCGGGCGGCAAGCTGATCGAAGGCATCTTCGTCGGCGAGACGATCAACACGCCGTCGATGCTTTGCGTCGAGGACTATATCGATGCGCTTAACTGGGCGAAGTCGGTCGGCAGCCTTGAAGGCCTGATTGCCCGCGCCGATGCCAATGCCAAGGTCATCCACGATTTCGTGGCCGCCAACGCCTGGATCGACAACCTTGCCGTCGACCCGGCGACGCGCTCCAACACCTCGGTCTGCCTGAAGATCGCCGACGCTGATGTCGCCGCTCTCGATTCCGACGCGCAGGAAGCCTTTGCCAAGGGCATGGTGTCCATCCTCGAAAAGGAAGGCGTCGCTCTCGACATCGGTGCCTATCGCGACGCGCCGTCCGGCCTTCGCATCTGGGCGGGCGCCACGATCGACGCGGCCGACATGAAGGCTCTGATGCCCTGGCTGACCTATGCTTTCGAAACGCAGAAGGCTGCGCTTTCCAAGGCCGCCGCTTAAAGCAAGTCGCGTATCGGCTCCGCTGACGAAGCGGAGCCCATTTCCTCATTCACGACAGAAACTTTTTCAGGAGGCCCACTGATGGCACCTCGCGTTCTCGTATCCGACGAATTGTCGGAAACCGCCGTCCAGATCTTTCGCGATCGCGGCGTCGAAGTCGATTTCCAGCCGAAGCTCGGCAAGGACAAGGAAAAGCTTGCCGAAATCATCGGCAACTATGACGGCCTTGCGATCCGCTCCGCCACCAAGGCGACCGAAAAGCTGATCGCGGCTGCGACCAACCTTAAGGTCATCGGCCGCGCCGGCATCGGCGTCGACAATGTCGATATCCCGGCCGCCTCGCGCCGCGGCATCATCGTTATGAACACGCCGTTCGGCAACTCGATTACGACAGCCGAGCATGCGATCGCCCTGATGTTCGCCGTCGCCCGCCAGCTTCCGGCGGCCGACGCCTCGACCCAGGCCGGCAAGTGGGAAAAGTCGCGCTTCATGGGCGTCGAGATCACCGGCAAGATCCTCGGCGTCATCGGCGCCGGCAATATCGGCGGCATCGTCTGCAAGAAGGCGATCGGCATCGGCATGCACGTTCTTGCCTATGACCCCTTCCTGTCGGCCGAGCGCGCCGAGGAAATGGGCGTCACCAAGGTCGAGCTCGACGAGCTGCTGGCCCAGGCCGATTTCATCACCCTGCACGTGCCGATGACCGACAAGACCCGTGGCATCCTCGGCAAGGAAGCCCTTGCCAAGACCAAGCCCGGCGTGCGCATCATCAACTGCGCCCGCGGCGGCCTCGTCGATGAGGCAGCACTTGCCGAAGCCATCAAGTCCGGCCATGTCGCCGGCGCCGGCTTCGACGTGTTCGAAGTCGAACCCGCCACCGAAAGCCCGCTGTTCGGCCTCGAAAACGTCGTCTGCACCCCGCATCTCGGCGCATCGACCACCGAAGCGCAGGAAAACGTAGCGCTGCAGGTCGCCGAACAGATGTCGGATTACCTGGTCAAGGGCGCCGTCTCCAACGCCATCAACATGCCGTCGATCACGGCGGAAGAAGCGCCGCGCCTGAAGCCGTTCATCAGGCTTGCCGACGTGCTCGGCGCCTTCGTCGGCCAGGTCACCGAGGATGCGATCAAGGAAATCGAGATCCTCTATGACGGCTCGACCGCCTCGATGAACACCAAGGCGCTGACGAGCGCACTGCTCGCCGGCCTGATCCGCAGCCAGGTCTCCGACGTCAACATGGTTTCGGCGCCGATCATGATCAAGGAAAAGGGCATCATCCTGTCCGAAGCCAAGCGCGACAAGTCGGGCGTCTTCGATGGCTACATCAAGCTGACGGTGACCACTGACACCAGGACCCGCTCGGTTGCCGGCACGGTCTTCTCGGACGGCAAGCCGCGCTTCATCCAGATCAAGGGCATCAACCTCGATGCGGATGTCGGCACCAACATGGTCTATATCGCCAATACCGACGTGCCGGGCATGATCGGCTTCATCGGCACGACGCTCGGCAATGCCGGCGTCAACATCGCCAACTTCCATCTCGGCCGCGACCAGGAAGGCGGCGACGCGATCGCTCTCCTTTATGTCGATGGTCCGGTTCCGGCTGACGTGCTGGCGAAACTGACCGCCAACCCGGCGATCCGCCAGGCCAAGCCGCTGGCGTTCAACGTCGAGTAACAATCATCGAAGCTGCTTACGCCCCTTGTGGTGGTGAGGGTTTTCCGAACAAGACGAAGGCCTCCGGCGAAAACAGCCGGAGGCCTTCGTCATTTTATCCGTCCGGCATGTCCTGCATGTCGGAAAGCTCGATGCCATGCGTATCGAACCACCATTCGGGGCTCATGCCGGGATGCCTTTCCCGCAGGCGCAGGTATTTTGCCCGAAGCCGTTCCTGGCGCTGGACCTCCCCGATGAAGAAAGGATGGTCGAGCGTGCCGCCCATCCGATGCAGGCGGCGGAGCAGTTTGCGCAGGACGTAACCCTGCTCCTTGTTTCCCGGAGGGTAGCCGCTTTCGATGATCTTCATGATCGCACTGCCGAGCGTTTCGAGCGCATCCTCCGGCGGCGTGCCGTTGATGAGCATGTCGAGACGGTCGGCGCCAAAGCCGACATCGATGCAGGTTCCGAGCGGATTGACGATGTTTCCGATCTCCACCCCGTCCTTGTAGAACTCGGTACTGTATCCGGTGATGCTGCCATCGCTCCAGGTGCATTCCGGATCCGGGACGATCGGAATGCGCTCGCGGTAAAGCGGCGTCCAGTCGGTGAGGCGGTCCGGATGAATGGTGACATGATCCGGCGTGAGACCGACCGTTCGCAAGAACTCGAGCCAGAAATCGATGGCACCGCCAACGCTCATCTCCCGGAAGGAGAAGAGGCCGAGCATGGTGAAGTGAAGGAAGTGGGTTCCGTCTCCGATTTCGTCTAGGTCGCCCAGACGCAGGCATGCCTGGCTGTTTGCGACGGTTCCTCTGTGGGAGGGATCGGAGAAGAGGGGTTTGTACTGCTGCATGCCAGCGCTGCAGAAGAGCGTGGTGGCGTCATGCGGCCTTACGGATTGAATGCATGTGAAGTCGATGCCCTTTGAAAGGCAGAAGTCTCGATAGTGCCGGATCAGGCGTCCCGCGGTGACATAGGCAACCTCCTTTGCGTTTGTGTGCCTAGCAAGAGGGTAGTGGCATTCTGCACGCGGCGCAATCCGGTCTGCGGGGGCATCTTTTGAAGCAGAGACCCCGCGCCTGGATATCGCAGGCTGATATCCGGAATGTATGCTTTTGGTTGTATTTTTGATGCTTGGCTCCCGTTTGAAACTCCGTTATCTACTTCGACGGGAAAAATGGAGGATGGGCCTAAAATTCGGATGGCCGCCTCTCTATATAAATCGGGAATACCGCGCTTGAGCGGTCTATGAGGAGAAAACGATGTTATCGAACCTTCGGCGTTTCAAGAACCTGTTCGCGATCCTGGCGATCGGAATGGCGGTTTCCTTGACCGCCGTGGACATGGCTGAGGCGCGCCGCGCCAGCGGTGGTTTCGGCAGCCGCGGAACGCGCACATTCTCGGCTCCGGCGACCACCAACACCGCCCCCACGGCGCCGACCGGCATCAACCGGACGATGACGCCCAATACGCAGCAGAACGCCACGACGCCGCAGAACGGCCTTGGCCAGCAGGCGGCACAGCCTCGTCGCGGCCTGTTCGGTGGCATGTTTGGCGGCCTGCTTGGCGGTCTCGCCCTTGGCGGCCTGATCGGTATGTTCATGGGCACCGGTTTCGGTGGCATGGCCGGCATGCTCGGCATGCTGCTGCAGATCGCCCTGATCGGTGGTCTCGCCATGCTGGCGTTTCGTTGGTTCGCCCGCCGTCAGCAGACGGCCGGCGGTCCGGCAGGCGGGATGAACACCGGTTTTGGCCAGCCGCGCAACGCCTATAACGCGCCGAGCCAGAACACCTCGTCCTTCCAGATCCCGAAGATTGGGTCGCTGGGCGGCGGCGGTGCTCAAGGCGGCTTCGGTGGCGGCCATAATGCGGCTCCGCGCCAGGCCGGGCCGGAGACGGACGAGATCGGCATCACCAATCGCGACCTCGACCAGTTCGAGAAGCTGTTGACCAACGTTCAGTCGGCCTATGGCGAAGAGGACTATGCCAAGCTGCGCAGCCTCACGACGCCGGAGGCGATGTCCTATCTGGCGGAAGAGCTCGGCGAGAACGCTACAAATGGCGTCAAGAACGAGGTGAAGGACGTCAAGCTGCTCCAGGGCGACCTTGCGGAAGCCTGGCGCGAAAACGGCCAGGACTATGCGACCGTCGCGATGCGCTACTCGAGCATCGACTACATGAAGGACCGCAATACCGGCGCAGTCGCCGAAGGCGATCCGAACGCGGTGACCGAAACCGTCGAAGTCTGGACCTTCGTGCGCAAGCCCGCCAACGACTGGCAGCTTTCGGCGATCCAGGCGGCCGCTTAACTTCGAAGCAGCGCAACGGTCTTTTCGTCGCGCTCGCCGTCAAAGAACTGTTCAAGGGCTCGCTCGAAAGGCGAGCCCTTTTCGCTGACCGCCTCGAACAGCGTCATCGAGCTCTTGAATTTCATGTCGTCGGGCGAACCGAGGATAGCGTGCGCCGAAAGGCCCGGATGGGAGAGCATCGCGTCGGTGCATTCGATGAGCCGGGGCCCAAGCAGGGGATGTTCCAGATAGGCTGTCGCCTCCGCCCTCGAGCCGATTGCGAAACGCTGGGACATGATTGAAAAACCGAGGCCCCCGACCTGGGGGAAGACGTACCACATCCAGTGGGAGCGCTTTTTGCCGTCGCGCAGCTCGCCGATGACGCGCGCATAGACAGGCGCCTGCGCGTCGACAAAGCGCATGAGATCGAATTGCATAGTCTTTCCGTCCCGATCGCCCTGTTGCTACAAATCACCCCACGCCATGAAGGCTCCCAAATCATGAAATTTTTGCGGCCGCTCTTTTCGATGCTGCATCGCACCCTAGCTGATGGGGATGGAACGCTTCATTCAGGAATTCCGGAATGACAGGGCCTGGCTGCCGGACTGGCTGGTCAGCTGCGGTGTAATGGCCGTCGCATTTCTGCTCGGCCTTGCCATCCAGCGCTTCGGATTTCGTTTTCTGACGCGGCTGGTCGAGAGCAGGGACCTGTTCTGGCGGTCGCTGGTGTCGCGTACGCGGCGGCCGATGCGGCTGGCGATCCTCACCTGGACGCTGTCGCTCGGTGCGACGATCGCGCCGCTCAGCAGCGATCAGGCGGAGGTGATACGGCATCTGCTGCTGCTCGGCTTCATCATTGTCGTCGGCTGGATGGCGAAGATCGCCCTGCATGTGTGGATGATCGTCTATCTGCGCCGCTTCAAGCTCGATACGGAAGACAATCTGCTCGCCCGCACGCATGTCACTCAATCGCGGATCGCCGAGCGGATCGCCAGCTTCATGATTGTGGCGATCACCATTGCAGCGACGCTGATGACCTTCCCCGCCGTGCAGCAATACGGGGTCAGCCTGCTCGCATCGGCCGGGGTCGCCGGCATCGTGCTCGGCCTTGCGCTGCAGCCGGTGCTGAAGAACATCTTTGCCGGCATCCAGCTTGCGATCACCCAGCCGATCCGCATCGACGACGCGCTGATCGTCGAGGGTGAGTGGGGCAATGTCGAGGAGATCACCTCCACCTATGTGGTGGTGAAATTGTGGGACTGGCGGCGGATGATCCTGCCGCTCAGCTATTTCATCGAGACCCCGTTTCAGAACTGGACGCGCGACAGTTCGGAGCTGATCGGCACGGTGATGATCTATCTCGACTATTCGGTTCCGGTGAATGCGGTCCGTCGCAAGGTCGAGGAGATTGCTGCAACGTCAAAGCTCTGGGACAGGCGTGTGGTGGCCGTGCAGGTGACGGATTTCAGGGAAAACGTCATGGAGATCCGCATCCTCGTCTCGGCCTCCAACGCACCAAGGACCTTCGATCTGAGATGCGAGGTCCGCGAAAAGATCATCGACTTCATCCAGCGTGAATATTCGGCAAGCCTGCCTCGGGTGCGGGCGGAAGGCACCGCCAGCGCCGTCAGGACGGCTGCCGGGAAGGCCGTACGGCACGGGACGCTGCAGTCCTGAATTCCGATCTCCCCATCTCCCCATCCTTGTCCATGTCGCGCATGTTGCACGGGCGTTGGACTTGTATCAGGTCGCTTACCCGCAATCGGTGCGGCGTGAGGCCTCGACCGTTCTTTCCTAAGCCGCGCCTACGATTTGCGCTTCTCCTTGCGCGGGCCACAAATCCTTTCTATATCCCACAACAATTGCCTCCGACGGCCGATCCCGCCGCAGGCCCCGAACATGCTGCCCTCCCATCATGGACCGGCGGCTTGAGAGACCGAGAGAGTTACCCGTGAATACGCTGGATTTTGACAAGAGGCCGGAAGACACACGTGTTGTCGTTGCCATGTCGGGGGGAGTGGATTCCTCCGTCGTCGCCGGTCTGCTCAAACGCCAGGGCTATGACGTGCTCGGCATCACGCTGCAGCTTTACGATCATGGCGCGGCCGTGCACCGCGCCGGTTCGTGCTGCGCCGGCCAGGATATCGACGATGCCCGGCGTGTCTCCGAAACGCTCGGAATCCCCCATTACGTGCTCGATTACGAAAAGCGGTTCCGCGAGACGGTGATCAATCCCTTCGCCGAAGCCTATGCGATGGGCGAAACGCCGGTCCCCTGCGTTGCCTGCAACCAGACGGTCAAGTTCGCCGATCTTCTGGCGACGGCACGAGAGCTCGGCGCCGATGCGCTGGCGACCGGCCACTATATCCGTTCTTCCGCCAATCCGTCGCCGGGCAATCCGAACCGCCGCGCGCTGTTCCGCCCGATCGACAGCGATCGCGACCAGAGCTGGTTCCTGTTTGCGACGACCCAGGAGCAGATCGACTACCTGCGTTTCCCGCTCGGCGGCATGTCGAAGGCGCAGGTGCGCGATCTCGCCGAGGAAATGGGCCTGGTGGTCGCCAAGAAGGCAGACAGTCAGGACATCTGTTTCGTGCCGCAGGGCAAGTATGCCGACATCATCGCCAAGGTGAAGCCGAACGCGGCGCTCGCCGGTGATATCGTGCATATGGACGGGCGCGTGCTCGGCCGCCACGAGGGGATCGTGCATTATACGATCGGTCAGCGCCGCGGTATCGGCATCGCCACCGGCGAGCCGCTCTACGTCGTTTATCTCGATGCCCGCTCGCGCCGGGTGATCGTCGGACCGAAGGAAGCGCTCGATACGCACCGCGTCTATCTGCGCGACGTCAACTGGATCGGCGACGGTGCTCTCGGCGAGGATGCGAAGGGTGGTTTCGCCTGTTTTGCCAAGGTGCGCTCGACGCGCCCGCCGACACCGGCCACCCTCCACTGCGACGATCACGGCGTCTATGTCGATTTGGCAATCGGAGAGGCGGGCGTGGCACCGGGTCAGGCCTGCGTGCTCTACTCCGCCGAAGGTGCGGATGCGCGGGTTTATGGCGGCGGTTTCATCGAACGTTCGGAACGGGCAGCCGAGGCAGAAACCGCTCTGAAGACCCTGCTGTCGACACCGGTTGCCGCCTGAGACCGGCGCCAGCCACGCGGCACGAAATTGCCGCCGGTTTTTGCCCAAACCCTGCTTGACACTTTGGTGACGGGGGACTTATAAGCCGCACGACCAAAGCGGAACCGGGGATGCCGGAACTTCCGCAGTCCCTGTGGCGGGGTAGCTCAGTTGGTGAGAGCGCAGGATTCATAACCCTGAGGTCGGCAGTTCAATTCTGCCTCCCGCTACCACCTCAACAGCCGACAACTCAGGTCCGGCTATTGAGGACAATTTTCCCCTGATTTCGTATTTATAATCGGCTCCGGGTCTTCTCGGATGCACTGTAATGCTGGTGACAATCTCTCTGATCATCGTGCCTGCTTCATGAGGAAGTTCGCCCAGCTTATTCTGTAGGAGCTCTGTGAGGTTTTGGATCACGTAGCGGAACCGATCTATGGCGAGCGGCTTCAGATACAGGACATTGGTGGTCGGCTCCGTGGTTGCAAGTTCCGCTTTGATCCGGTCGCGTTCCTTCCGCAGCTTCGGCATGATGGCCGCAACGTCGTCATCTTCAATTAGGCCGCGCGAAATTTGGTCGACGATAGCGGTGATGCGGTCTTGCACGTCAGTCAAGGCAGTCTCCAGCGTCGCGCGAGTGCCGCGCCATTCGGCTGCCTTGCGGCGGCTGTGGGCCTCATATTCAGTCAAGAAACCGTCGATATATTTGGTGTCTGAAAATATGCTCCGGAGCCGGTCGACAACGTCGTCTTCGATTTTCTGGAGGTAATAACGACCGCTGTTCGCGCAGTCGCCGGACTCCCGGTACCGACTGCACATGATGCGCGGGCCCGACTTGTCGGTGCTAGTCGTGGTCAATGCCCCACCGCACGATGCACAGCGCAATAGGCCTGTTAGCATTCGCTTGGCCCGAGGCATGTACTTGCCGCGCGGACCGCCAACTGCTTCCTTGCGAGCCCTTGCCGCCTCATAGATCTCGTCGGAAACGACCCGCAAATGAGGGGCTTCCGAATATTCATATTCGTTGACGTCGTTTTCCCTGGAGACCCGTCGGCCCGTCGCAGGGTCTTTCACCATCCGCACGCGGTTCCAGACCCGCTTGCCCACATAGAGCGGATTGCGCAGGATGCCGTGGCCTCGCTTCTCATTGCCGTTGATAGTCGAAGCGTTCCACTGCCGACCGCGGGGGGCGGGGATGTTGTCGTGATTCAGGATCGAAGCGATTGCTCGCGGGCTCACGCGGGCCACATAGAGATCGAACACTCGGCGGATTACTTCTGCTTCGGCCTCAACGATCCTTAATTCCCCCGGCTCACCGGGAACAGGTTCATAGCCGTATGATTTGCCGCCGGCATTGCGCCCCTCGCGGATCACGCCGAGCATGCCGCGCTTCGTCTTCTTTGCTCCTTCCTCCCGCTGCATCTGCCCGATAACGCCGTACATACCCACCTGGACGGTGTCCAACAAGCCGCCATTCACGCAGTTGATTGCCACACCGCGGAACTTCAGCGTTTTGTGGACATGGGCGAGATCGGCGATGTCGCGCGATATACGGTCGGGCGCTTCCGAAATGACGATGTCGAATTCGTTCCGCTCTGCCGCCTGCATGAGGTGAGCCAGCCCGGGACGGCCGAACATCGAGGCCCCTGATTTTGCCCGATCAGAATATTCACCTACGAGCTCGAACCCAGATCGTTCGGCATAGGCTTGGCAAAGCCTGATCTGGTCCTCAACCGATCTGTCGTTCTGGAGGTCGGTGGAATAACGGGCGTAAATGATTGCGCGGTTCATTTCGTACTCACTTAACGATGTTTTTCATACATATTGGAGGGCCTGAGGGAGGAGGCGTCAAGCTCAGCCTGATGGCGTGCGAGAATTTTGATCAGCTCCATCAGCGGATCTCGCTCCTTAAGGGGAGACGTTACCCCGGAATGCGTGGGGCGAGACGGCGTAGGTTTTGGTCGGTCGATCATCTCAAAGGTTTCCATAATTGGAGGGGGTGACGGTCAGGCGTTGCCGACTGTCGGGTAGGTGAGAGCATCGTAAAGGCCCCATGTTTCCACGAGGCCCTTGGCGTATTCGAGATCCCCGATGGCGCCGAAGCGTCGGAGCTGCGTGGTCGGGTAATAGGTTCCGTCGATCGACCAGAAGACGCTGCCCACGGCAGCCTTACCGACAACAAACTGAATGATGTAACTGCCGGTCGGGTAGCCGTCGCTGTCAACCAGCCGCATTGTCGGAGTCCATTCGCAGGCGTAGGGCATCAGGCGCGCAGCTCCTTCAGCGCCTCGTCCCTGGCAACGTTGAGTTCGGCCATTGCCTCGGCACTGCCGCCGGCGTCAGGGTGAGCTTTGCGAGCCAACTCCTTGTAGGCTTGCTCGATAGCATCGGCCGAGGGGACGCCGTTCGATCCCTCGAGTCCAAGCACCTCGCGCCAGTTCTTCTTGGTCGGTGCCGGCAGAGCCAGCAGACCGGTGAAGGTGGCACGCACGATGTGCAGGCCTCCATGGCGGAGTTCCGTCCGCCGGCCGTCGATGATGTGATAGATCGCCTGGACATTGTCCTCGACCTTCGGATAGCGATCGACGGCGATGCAGACTGACATCCCATCCCATGTGAACCAGACAGCAACGCCAGTGTCGGACGGCCGATCCTCGCCGAGTGTGACGTTCGAAGAGATCGTGATGTTCTCGACTTTTCTGCCGGAGTCAGCGGCGAACAGGTGCAATGACGACCGCACGTTCTTCAGAGCGCCTGGCAAGCCAGTCTTGAATTTCGAGGCGGTCTTGTTCTTGGTCCGCGGGATGTTGTGCGGCCAGGTGAGCGGGTAAGCGGTAGGTTCCATGTCAGATCACCAGGGTTAGATGTTCAGCCGCCCGGGTCGCCGCCGTGTAGAGCCAGCGATCGCGGTCTTCTCGGAATGCGCTGCTCTCGTCGAACACGCACACGTTCTGCCATTGCGAGCCCTGCGATTTGTGGCAGGTGATCGCGTAGCCGTATGTGAATTGCTGGGTGTCGCGCAGCTCCTTGAAGGGGATCTTCTGCGCCTCCACATCGTCGTCGAAGAACTCCTTGCGGACGGCTACCTTGATGGGGTCTTTCATTCGGTCAGGGTCGTCCGACATGATCGACAGGCTCACCGACTTCTTGAGCGCGCGGCGGCTCACGACTTCGAAGATTTCTCCGTTGGAGATCTTCTTGTCCTTGTCGTTGCGGAGGCAGATCAGCGGCTCGCCCTTCATCGGCAGGGGATCTTCCTTGCCGGCACGCATGCGTAGGCGCTTGTTGTAGGCCTGCCGCGTGCTGTTGCGCCCGACCAGCACTATGTTCGCGCCGGTGACCAGTTGAGGGTCAAGGTGCTGCCTGTCGGTGACGATCAGCCCGTCGGTGTTCATGTGCTCACCGCGGAACCTGCCCTCGCGGATCTGTGTGGCGAGCCAGACGATCGGGCTTTCGGCGGCCTGGCGGTGCACCTCCGTGAGGAGGTAATCCGGCTTCTGCTCGGTGAAGTAGCCGCCGCCCTTGACCGGCGGGAGTTGCCCCGGGTCTCCAAGGACGATGACGGGCTTCCCGAACGAGAGAAGTGCCTTGCCAACTTCCTCGTCTACCATGGAGCACTCGTCGATGACGATCAGCTTGAACTTGTCGAGCGCATCCGGTTCTCGGAGGGTGGTTTCCAAATCGCCGGTGACCGGGTGGATTTCGGTCTTGTAGATCAGCGAGTGAATGGTGCGGGCGCCTTTGCACCCCTTCTGCCGCATGACGCTGGCGGCCTTGCCGGTGTAAGCCGCGAAGGCGACCCTACCGTCGACGTGCTCGGCGAGATGCATGGCGAGGGTGGTCTTGCCGGTACCGGCGTAACCGGACAGGTAGAAGGTGGGCTTGTAACGCATGCGCAGCCAAGCGCCGGCAAGCGAGAGGGCTTCATTCTGTTGAGGACTCCATTGGGTCATGGCGCCCCCGCATAGATCAGTAGCACGAGGCCGAGGAAGACGACGGTGAAGACAATGGCGCCGCCCTTGATCCCGCCAAGGTTCGGGAACGCCCTATGCAAGACGAAAGCGAAGACAGCGCCGAGTACGAGAAGAGCAAAAAGCATGTCAGACTCCTGTGAGTGGTGCGTCCATTTTCAGGACGGGGACGAACCAGTTGATTCGGATGTTCTTCTGGTCACCGAAATCTTTTGCCTCAAATTCCCCGACGATCCAGGTTGGCTTTTCGCACCGCCGGTCATAGGCTCCATCCTGCCGGCGCCACCGCTTCCCGCCTGTCGTGCCGGTCGGAAGAGTGGCGCTGTATTCGGGTAAGGCTTCGAACTCCGCCTTGGTCAGGTGCAGCGGAGGGAGGCTGGCGTAATCGAAGCCGTGGCTGTTGCACTCACGAGCGTCCTTGCACATCTCCCTGTGCAGCTTCGCGTGGTCGTTGTCGCCGTAGTCCGAATCTCCACACTCCCTGCAGCTGTAGACCGGGATTGAACAGGCCGCGTCCGGATAGCATCCGCAGTTGGCGCCGCCGAGGATGACCATTAGGTGGCCGTTGGCGCAGTAGCGTTCGGTCATTTCTTTTTCCCCTTCTCGATTGGCTCCAGGACCAAACGGTATCCGAGCTCGTTCGCCATCTCCTCGACGTCCATGATGCTTGGGCTGCGGTAGCCGTGGCGCCAGTGGCGAACGGCGTTGAAATGGCGATTGATGCGGAAGGCCATGGCCTTGAGGCTGATCTTGCGGGCGCCCATCTCTGTGAAGAGCGCCTTCAATATTGGTGATGCCGTCCTTGGCTCTAATGTCATTTTATTGGCACCTCGAGGCCGTGCTGATTGATGAGCTCGGCGAGCCGGCGGGCGATCGCGTGGGTCTGTTCTTTCGAGATACCGTTGGTGGTACCCATCAGCGCGATCTGAAATTGTGCTCGGCCTTGGGCGTCGAGCAGCAGCAGGCCACCACCCACGATGCCGGAGTAGGGGATGATGCGGGCGTCGACCTTCATTGTGGTCATGCGAAAATCCTCCAGATGCCGTAGGCTACGAGCGCGATTGCTGCCCACAGACCAATTGAGACGAGGAACGCTGGCCGGAAGCGCCTGACAGGGACGGTGATCGCCTCCTCAGTCTCCCTCAGCTTTTTCGTGAGATCGTTTTGGCTCCGCACCCGTCTGATGGCGATGTCGATGTCAGCGGGGTCGAGGTTCTGGATGACCTGAAGATCCACCGAGCTGATCAGCACCTTGTGGTCGACGGCTGCCTCGCACATCGTTCTGATCTCTGCCGCCTTCCTCAAACGCGGCCGCAATGGATCGCCCATGGTAACCGCTAAGAGACCGCGGCCGCCGATCGAGCGCCATTCTTCAGTGGCTTCGTCGTAGTCGGATTTGTGTTTGCTGAAGGCGAAAAGGAACGGGTCGATCTTCGACAGCAGATCGTAGGTCGAAACCCATGCCATGGCGGACAATGCAGCGGTGCCGGTCATGCTGCACCGCCCTTCAGGCGCTTCACCTTGTCGATGATGATGCGCGGGTAGCGCTGCTTGAAAATGTCCCGGGCCTCGTTCGGGTCTTTGGCTTCGATGTCGATGTGCCCGCCGCCGTCGTAGTGGACGCGGAACAGGGTCAGTTCCTCAGTTTGAGATTTCATTTCGGTTCTCCGGGTTTCGCATATTTGCGGGGTTGGAAGGGACGGGAGGGCCACTTGCTCTTGCGTGGTGGCGGCTCTTCGCCCTGGTCCTTCGCCAACAAGCGGCGTCGGAAGTTCTCCTCTGAGTCAGAGACTCGGTGCATTTTTGCGATTTTGCCGACGTCGCCGTCTGCGGTAGTGATCCGTTTCTCCCCGCCGCGCCCAAAGGTCTTTTCCTTGTGCTCGGCGAGAAGCAGCATATCGATGTGGTCCGGGTCGTTGGCTGGTGGGACCGTGTCACCTGTATGTGGATTGATGGGCCGGAGCGCGAGTGCCGGGTTGTGGTCGAACTGAACGTCAGCGACGCTCAGTCCGAACCTTCGGAGGGCAGCTATGAGTTTGACGCGGTCCGGTATCGCTTTGCGCTTTACCTTCTCTCGCATCCGTCTCAGAGCCGCCCGCCTCCGTTCTGGTAATTATTGAGGAGGTTGGCGATGGTCTCCGCCTTGCTCGGGTCAACCATGTGGCAGACCACGCCCTCTTCGTTACCCTCCAAGATGTGCCGTCCGGTGACGCGTGACTCGACCACGTAGGTCTGGTCTTCATCGGAGAGGTGGATAGTAATCGTCTTATAGCGCGCCTCCATGATTACGCCTCCACAACAGGGGTTTCGGTGGCTTTGCCCTGTTCGGGCTCGAGCGGCTTCAGCTTGCGGGTCAGGTGAACCGCCTTGAGGGAGGCGAAGCTGCCGCTCTCGTCGCGAACCCACACCATTTCGTCGTGGACCGCGAGCACCGTGACCTTCTCGAGTTCCTTCCCGTCGATGCCAGCGGGGCGCCAGGCCTCATCGCCAACCGCGAAGAATGGGCGGACCAGCTTGAGCTCGTCGGCAGTGACCGCAAAGCCTTGGTATTGCACGTCGACATAGACACTTTCTGGCTTTGACTGATCGTACTTCACGACACCTGGCACCAGGACCAGGTCACCTTTGCGAAATTGCTGTTGCATAATCGCCTCCTCAAGCGAACGGTGTGCCGGCCAAGCCGCGCGATTGGTTGAGCCAGTGACGGGCGGTGTGCTTGGCCTCCGCATCGATGTGTGCCGCCTTGTTGACGCACCAATCGAGAAAGCCGAAGTCCATCTCCTCCCACGTTTTCCCGTAGTTTTGGCCGAACCTGACGGTGAGCTGCAGAACCGGAGCGCCGGTTAGCTCGATCAGTTTTTGCGGATGCTTCATCAGCATCTGCCGCGCGAGTATGTGCGCCGTTACGTAGCAGTCTGGACCGGCACGGTGCGGGGGGAGCGTCAGCTCGGACCGCGCAAAGTCTTCCTCGAGGTTGAGGTAGTACCGGAGGGCTTGGTTGGAAAAGCTGGGCGCGTCAGGCCACAAGTGCTTGGCGCACTTCATTGTGCAAATCCAGGGGAAGGCCCCGCCGGCAAAGAACGACCGCTCGAACTCTGCATGGTGAGCGCAGAAGATGTCGCCGGGCTCCATGCCGTCCATCAGGATCATGCAAGCCTTGCCAGGGTCGATCGCGCCGGCGACCATGTCATCGCTGATATGATGAACTGCCCGAGCTTCGGGCGGGATGGCGATTCCGGGATTGACGAGCATGGTCGTCGGGCGGGAAACGATCCCTGCCTCATCGACGTCGCAAAACGCGGCCTCGACAATGCCCACGGCCTTTCCTCTTTGGCGATCTTCCGGCGTCCCGGTAGTTTCGAAGTCAACCACGCGCAATTTCATGGCCTCACCTCCACTGCCAGAGCATCGGCCATGACTGCGGCCTGCAGCTGCTCCTTGGCAGCCTGGAGGTCGTCGAGGGCCCATTTGGCGAGGCCTTTCAGGAGCGTCTCGCCCGGGAAGTGCTCCCGCGCCAGGGCCTCGATGGCATCCTTCATGGTGTAGTCACCGTGGTCGACGTGGATCGACATACGGTACCGGCCGCCTTCTTTTTCGAACCGGTGCACCGCATCAAGGACGCGCTCCTGTCGCGCGACCTTCTCGGTGAGTTGGAATATCTCTTCTGTGTATTTTCTCACGATTAAATCCTCTGCCGTTTCACTCCCCAGCATTCGCGCTGAGGTTTACGGAGCCCCTTGCAAGGGCTCCGATTTCAATTCAGGGTTAGGGGTATTTGCCGACATTTAACTTTTCGACATCGAGCAGGGACTTGATTTTGTGGACGAACATGGCGTGCTCGCCGGCCCACGCCTCCTCCTTCACCTGCTGCTGGATCGCCCAGTCGGACATGTCGATGCAGGCCTTTAGCAATGGATGCGTGTAGGCGGGTGTCGCTTCTTTCCAGTCGACCGCCGCCTGCTTGAGCACGCCGCGCCGGCCGCGAGGATCGAGATCTGGCAGGAGGGCAACGCCGAGTAGCTTCTCGGCGGCTTCAGCGGCTTTCGCCTTGTCCGCGGGGAAGACATCGACTTCTGGGACCGCTGGTGGCACCAAGTCCTTCTTGGTCTCGGTTTTGGTCTGCTGGGTGTTCCCGGCGTCTTTGTTCTCTGGCTGCCGCTCCTGCTTCCGCGATGCCCTCCCGTCGCCGGTGTTGTTGATCCGCTGCTGGCGTGGCTCCTGCTGGCTGCCCGCGGGCTGCGTCTCCCGCGGCTGCTGCATTGGGGGCTGCTGCTTGTTCTCGATCGATGGCGTGGCGTTGCCTTCGATGACTTCGCCCGTGAACGGGTTGGTCCGCTCGACCACGCGGTTCGGTGTGAAGTCGAACAACTCGTCCTGGCGCTCGAGGAGCGCGCGGATCTTGTCGTTGTTGACCGAGATATACTTGGCGCCGCGCCGGAGCACGGCCTTCTTGTACATTTCATTCGTCCAGTTCTTCCAGGCAGGCGAGTCGGGCGCCTTCGAAGCCTTCCGAACGTTCTCAAAGTCGACGATCGACATGGTCTCGAGGTGCATGACCCGCTTATGCTCGTCTCGGAAGACAACGTAGCCGCCGACCACCTTGCCGCGGTCGGTAGCGAACCGGTCGGACACATGGGAAAGGGAGTCGGGATCGGACTCGTCCAGCGTGAACACGTCCTTCTCGAAGACGAGGTTACAGACGATGTTGAAGACGCCGCCGAGTTCCTTCATCCGTTTGATGATGCCTTGCACCATCGGCTGATACTGAAGCTCACCCTTGTAGGGGATCATGGCGGCTTCTTTGTTGTCCGGCACGAGGCCGTCGGCCGCGCACTTCGAGATCTCGCGTTTGATACTGTTCTCGGAGCACTTGAGAATGTCCGGGTTCTGCTGAACGGCGATCATGAAGACGGACCGGAGGCGGTCGAAGCTCTTGCCGCTGTCTAGTACAAGCGGCTCGAGTTCAACGCGCAGGCCGTCGATCAGGCGGCCAGCTTCAACGGTTGTTAGGCTGTTCATACTGGATTCCTCGATTGTAGGAGGGCATGACCGAGTGGTTGAGCCGAAGCGGCGCCTTGGGCGGGGGCGTCCAGAGCTGAGCCGGACCCCACTGGTTCATGTAGGAGTGGTAAACTTCGACCGTGTCGGCCACGATGTTGCGAGCGTGCTCGAACATCCTGTCGGCGGTGTCGATCGAGAGGGTGACCGGGATCATCCCGGAGTCCTTGCGGATCATTACCCAAACCCACTCGACGCCGTCGCCCTCGAGTAAGCTCTTGATGAAACCATCGCGAGGAGCGTCACCGTAGACGGCGCCGTAGGCGAGGAGCTTCTTCGCTTCTTGGAAGAGCTCCATATATGCCGCGACCTGGATGTCGTAGCACATGTCGTAGACCTTAAAGATGCCGGCTTGCTCGTGCGTTCCGCCCTTGTAGGTGTCGAATGATTTGAGGTCGACGATCAATGACTTGACGCGATCGCCGGCCGGCGGGATGGCGTAGTCGAGACGGCACTTGCGCCGGACGCCGTTGATGGTGACGATGATGGACAGCTCGGCCGCACCACTGATGAGCGAGCCGGCGACCATGACAGACGCGAGGGTAGGATCGCGCGTCATATTAGCGACAGCATCCTCAATCTCCTGCACCTGTCGGTCGTCGAGGGTTTCGTGGTCCGGATGGTCGAAATACCAGCGGGCAAGGATTTCGTCGAAGAACGGCGGGCATTCGTCCAACTCTCGAGCTCGGGCCATCAGCTCCGGCTTGTTGCCGGTGAGCTTCTGCCCGTGCATGCGGAGGAACTCCTTGATCTGGTCAGTGGTGTTGAGTGCGTCCGGGTAGTCGCTCGGTACCGGCGGATTGGCATAACGCTCTTCGAACGCCGCCTTGCCCTCGAGCACGCGGCAATGCCACGCGCGGCCCCAGGTCAGATATTTCGGATCGCTCTTGCGCGGGCGGAGCCGGTCGTACTGCCACTTGCAGGGATCTTTCGCCAGCTGCATGAACGAGGTCGAGCCGATCGCCGTGTCGGCGTGGTAGATCTCCTCCGGAAGGCCGAAGTAGATGCCGTCCGGCAACTGGTAGCGGCCGTCGGCGTCTGGCTTGAAATCGAGGTAGGTTTTCACAGGCCACCCTCCTTCGTCGTCACCCGGTACCGGATGATATCGCTGTTGAAATTCGAGTCGTCGGGATTGGAGTGCTTCCACCAGAGCCGCTGAACTCGAGCTTTGTCGGTGCGGCCGTCACGCGTCTGGATCTCGACGAGCGTATTGTCAGGAAGTTCCGGCTTCTCGCGATCGCCGGACCAAACGATAAAAGCCTCGTTTTCGAAGATGCCTTCCTCAAGGGGAGGAATGACGACGTCTGGCAGAGCGCCGTCCATCATGTCGGCCAGCGCGCGAAGCATGCGTGCTGACTTCTCGGCATCGCCGTGGAAGGAGCTGACGCGGGCGTGAAACTGATAGGCAGCGTCGACCTTGATCTCTGTGCCAACCTTGATGTCCCGGCCGCCGTTGAGCCGGGTCCATGCCTCGTCATAGGAGCTGGTGAAACCGGCCGCCTTGATGATCTCTTCCTGAGAGATCTCGACAACGAACCTCTCGCGGCCGGCTGCTGCGATGATCTTCATGCGACACCGCCTTTAAGCAGGGTCACGCCGTCGACAAACCGCGAATCCCACATAGCTCGGAAATCCGTGTCGGGGCTCAAGGTGCCGGCGGAGATAGCCTCGAGGAGCTCGACAACGCGGGATTCGGCAGCCTCGTCGCTCTCCGCCTTGAACTGGTATCCGTGGTTGGCAGGCTCCAGTCTGTGCACGGGAGGCTCAACCGGATGGGCAGGGTCGAGCGCGAACACCAGGAGCTCGTGCGTCATCCCCTCTTTGTAGAGTGTGGGAGCCTGCTGGCCCGGGAGATCGGTCGTAAGGTCGTAGAGGAACACGACGTAGCAATCCCAAAGAGGGTGCGCCCAAGCCGCCTCGACGATCCACGTCTTGTTGAATGCGCCGGTGGCCGGCGCTGCGGGAATATGTTCGCGGAATGTCATTCGGCTGCCTCCAGCTGAGCGCCGGCAACACGACCGTCCTCGATGACGATCGCGGTATCGCGAGGCGACTGCACGGACTCGAGCCAGATCTGCATGTCCTGCTCTTCCGCGTAGGTAGCGAGCAGCTTCATCGAGTCGGTGTCGAGCAGCGAGCCGTCACGCACTCGGATGACGCGGAGCTTCGGGTTCATGGCGCCGGCAACAGCGACAGACACGCGAAGCTGCTCGGCGTCGCTCGCCTGATCGAAAGGCTGGCCGTTGACAAGGATCGAGTCATCGGTCAGCTCAAGGCCGCCGACAGGGAGCTCCGCGCGCCTGACCGCCCTGGAGGCCGCTTCCTTGCGGTCGTCGATGGCTTTGGTGTAGGCGGCGCTCTTCTCCTCGGCTGCCTTCAATTCGTTCTGCAGCGTCGCGCGCTGCTGCTTGCGGTCCACGTAGCGGTTGGTCTCTTCCGCCTTGGTGATCTGCTGGCGGATGGTCTCGATGTCGACCTTCTCGCCGCTCGTGTCGATGCCATCGACTTCATCGCGCAGTTCCTCAATCGCCAGCTCGTCCGCAATGATGGCGGCTTGCAGAGTTTTGATCTGTGCCTTGCGGGTGGCGTTGATCGAGTCGAGGGACTGGATGCGCTGATCGATGTTCTGCCGTTTGGTGATGGCGGCATCGATCTTGCTATTGTGATCCATCGCCCTGGAGAGCTCGCCCATTAGGGATTCGGCGCTGATCCGCTGGTCGGGGGTGTCCTCCGGCACGGCAATGGCGTCGATGCGGGCCTTCAGATCGCGAACGGTGCGGTTGACGTCGGTCCGGGCCTCGAAGTCCGCCTTGTTTTTGGCTTCGGCATCGGCGAAGTCATAGTCCTTCACCAGCGCCCGCAGCGCCACCACCTGCTCCTGTGGCTTCATACGAGCGAAGGCGAGGGGGTCGAAGGTAAGGTCGCCGATGAAGGTCTCGAGCAGCTTGACCGGGCTGTCCGCCTTGAAGCCATCCTTGTTCTTCACCGTCAGGGCGATGGTGACGTCGCCGTCTGGCTTCCGCTTGAAGGTCTTGGTGACGATGTAGTCGCCAAGGTCGATCTCGACGAACCCCTTCTCGGCACCTTCGCGGATTGGGCTCGACTGCACCACCTTGTTGGAGTCGAGCGCCCACCAGATCGCGTCTAGGATTGACGTCTTGCCCTGGCCGTTCTTGCCCGTGATCTCAACAAGATTGCCATCTGGTCGGATCTCGACGGCAACCAGCCGCTTAATATTTTCTGCCTGCAATGAAACGATCTTCACGACTTAATCCTCAGTTGGATGATCTTCTGCTCTTGCTTCCGCGATGAAATTTTCGCGGACTTTCTCTGGCAATCGCCGCCATCGGCGGGCGCATGCCTGCTCCGGGGTCTCCGGGATCTGTTTGCCGTTGAGATTGAGCACCAGGCAGGAGCCAACCCCGAAGGCGATGAAGCGTTGGTAGATTTCGAAAGCGCGGCCTTCGATCAGCTCGTGGTCGGTCAAAGATCCACCCCATGCGCTCGTGCGAGGCACTGAACGCGGGACGATTCGATGAGCTCTTTCTGCCCGGCGGACAGCTGTTCGCCGCGGTGCCACGCCTTGATGGCCTCAACCGTGGCGGAGCGAACGTCGGAGGCTTTCGCCAATGCAGATTGTATTGAGTGAATCATGGGATCCGCGAAACTGCCGTTATCTACGTATCGAATGAACTAGATAATACGCATCGTATCGTAGGTGTCAACGGTGCGGTAAATTAATTCGCAACGTATTGACTGTCGGCATGAGCGGGGAGCATAAAAGAGAAAAGCCCCGCACCTCTTTGCAGGAGGTCGGGGCTGAGACTGGAAGGCAAATTCGTTTCGCGGCGAAGATCTCCAGTAGCGCTGAATATACATACACAACGTATTATTTCAAGCTACTCGTCCTCGCTTTGTTCCAAATCCTGTCCAGTTTGCATCATGTGAATGACGCGAACCGGTTCGCCCATGATGTAGATCCGAGCAAGAACGGGATTTGATCTGGCTCAAGGGGTTTCTGGCGGCGAAAGCTGGCAGCCTGCCCTGATCAACGGAGACGTCTCCGAAAAAGAGGCTGATATGGTGGGGCGGACGAGCACGCTGCCATCTGTGGGATAAGCGGTGGTCGGCTCGGTCGGGCAGATACTCCTTCCACTCCAGGGAACACGCTTCTACTCGGAGCGTGGTTCTTGGTTTGTGGGCATCACAGTGATCTCTCAATCGAGCAGGGGAAAGAAATTCAAGACTTCATGAAGGGTAGAGAAGGTATTGATAGACCCCATGAGCTCTTAACGTTTACGCTCTGTGGTTGTCTCAAGCGGTCGATTCAGAAAAACGCGGACTCCGAAATCAAATCGAGCGCCCGAACCACATGACCCGGCCCGCAACATTGAGCAGATCGACTTCGCCTGAAGTGACTTCTTCCGCGGGGTACTTAGGGTTGTCGCTTATCAGTTGAAGGGAGCCATTCATCCTCCCGTGAATTCGCTTCACCAGAACCATGTCCCCGTAAATCACGACATAGATGGCGTTGTCCTTGACCCGGTTTATCGAGGTGTCGACGAGCAAGACGTCACCGTCTCGAATTGTCTCCTCCATGCTATCACCGCGGGCGCTGAGGATGCGAGCGGCCGACGGATTGACGCCTTTCGCGCGCAGCCAGTGAGATTGGAAAGCGAGATATTCCAGCGGATCTTCGCCATACGGAACCAACCCGTTCCCCGCTGATGCCTGGACATCAAGACGCGGAATCAATGCGAATTCCTGGGAGCCCCCGACTTCCGTCTGGAAATAGAAGACGTCGCCGTCGGCTTTACCTTGGACGATCGCCGTCACTTCGGACTCGGCGCCGATTGAAGTCGCTTTATACGCGTCGTCGGGAGTCCCGAACATCAACCAAGCGGGGTCTACATTAAAATGCTGGGCGTATTTGATCGCGGCAAGGCGATCGAATTCGCGCGTACCATTTTCATGCGCTGTGTAGGTGACAATCTTCGTATTGATCCGACGCGCGGCATCCGATGCGGTCTTATCACCTGCTTTTGCCCGGGCAAAACGTAGCCGAGCGTGCGGAGTATCCAACTTCATACTCTCTGAAACTCCTCTTTTGTGTGGCTTCATACGTTTCGTATTGACCGCATAAAAATGCGTTCCGTATATATTACCTCAAATTGGAGACGTAAAGCCAGATGGAAGCCAAAGAACTTGCGGTAAAAGAAAACGGCTACGAGGCCAAGCTCACCGGGGACCAGGTGCGGTTCATCCGCACGATGCTCGGAGAGAGCCAAGCGACCTTCGCAATGCGCTTCGCAGTTCAGCAGCCGGTCATCTTCCGGTTGGAGAAAAAGCGGACGGTCGAGCAGGGCCCGATCATCATCCTCATCGACATGCTGGCGAAGCAGTTCAGCATCGAGGTGCCGGAGAAGCCCATCCGCCGGCCAGATCCAGAGCCGGCCGCGGCGGCTGAATGAGGCGGTCGCGATGGGGGCGGTACGAGGGAAAGGTTGGACGAGGGAGCGGGACGGCATCCTTCGTGATCTGGCAGCGAAGGAATTATCCGCGCGCCAGATAGCATCGAAGATGGGGCTCAGTAACGTCCTCGTTTCGAAGCGCATCAAGAAATTGGGCTTGCGTGAGGTGACTGAACCCAAGGCGCCACCCCAGCCCAACCACATCATCGATTACAAGCGAGCGCGCCGAGGCTTCCATGTGCCGGCTCATCTCGAGAACCAATACTTCGAACTGATCAGGTCCGGAGTGTCCATCGCCGAGGCATGCCGGCGGCTGGAAATCAACGTGCATGCGCCAGCACAGAGGTGAGAGATGATGAGTAAGGACCACAATCAGAAAACAGAACAGGAGCTCCACGAAGAGCGCGTGTTCCTGAACGCGTACACGGATCTGAAGGGCCACAAGTCCGACATGGCGAGCACGAAGGGCGACATGGGCGCCATCTACAAGCGCCTGAAGGATCTCGGCTGGTCGAAGGCCGATGTCGAGTTCGCCTTCACGCTCGAAGACAAGGATGTCGGCAAGGTCGTCGCCGAGTTCGAGCGCCGCATCCGCATCGCAAAGATGTTCGGCCACCAGGTCGGCCGGCAGATCGATCTCCTCGACAAGGATCGGACGCCGCAGGACGAGCGCGCCTACGAGGAAGGCCTCGCGGCCGGCAAGCTGCGCAAGAGCGCAAGCAATCCGTACCAGCCTGGTTCGGAAGAGTTTCAGCGTTGGCAGGACGGCATGAACGAAGGCACCGCCTGGATCAATGCCGAAACTGACAAGGCCGTCAACGGCGAGCAGGCGCCGGACTGATACCACCTGCAGACTACCGACGACCCCCGGCAACAATGCCACAAGATGGAGAAGACCAATGGAAAAGACGTTTCAGTTCGAGCTCGACGACAAGGTGAAGCTCGAGCTCAGCAACGAGACCGGCATGGTCATCGGCCGCGCTGAATTCACGACCAAAGACCCCCAATACCTCGTTCGTTACAAGGCTGCCGACGGTCGCCTGGTCGAAGCATGGTGGGATGAGGACGCGATCCTCGCGGCCTGACCCGTGTCATGGCCTACCGCCTCTCACGCTACCAGCAAGCAAGGCTGGATGCCGCATTCGCACGGGCTGATCGCGAGTCGGCGCTGAGGAAGCAGGACGGGCGCTGCAAGTACTGCCTCTGCAAACTCAACTACAAAAACGTCACCCGGGATCACGTCGTTGCCCGGGCGACAGGTGGCCTAGACCACCGAAACAACATCGTCGCGGCCTGTGTCCGGTGCAACCGGCTCAAGGGGTCGATGTCGGTCAAGCTGTTCTTGCGTCTGATCACTCACCCGCTTCCAGGCGAGCACATGGTCTACCGGATGATCTGGTTCGACCGCCGGCTCAACATCGCGCTCGATGAAATGGAAAAGAACGTGTTCCGCGCTGTGGGGATCAAACAATAATGCGACTGCTTGCTTACGGAGGTCTGGCTAACTGGCCGTTCGGCGATCTGATGCCGGGCAGCTTTGATTTCATGATGGTGGACTATCCGTGGCAGCAGGAGATGTACTCCAAGCGCGGTGAGAAGAAGGCGCCGCAGGGCAAATACAAAACCATGACGGTCGAGGAAGGCCTTTCCCTTCCAGTCATGGACCTTGCGGCGCCTAACACCGTCATGTGGATGTGGGCCATCAACCCAATGCTCGATCAGGCCTTCATCCTCATGAAGGGGTGGGGCTTCGAGTTCAAGACCGCCGGCACCTGGCTGAAGACCACGAAGCACGGGAAGATCCATTTCGGTACCGGCTATATCCTTCGCGGCAGCAACGAACCGTTTCTGATCGGGACGCGTGGCAACCCGAAGACGTCGAAGAGCGTCCGCTCCGGCTTCACCGGATTGGCACGTCGTCATTCTGAAAAGCCTGAAGAGGCATTCGTTGCAGCTGAAAAGCTGATGCCGAACGCCAACCGCCTCGAGCTGTTCAGCCGCACCGATCGGCCGGGCTGGCAGTCGTGGGGTGACGAAGCTGGCAAGTTCAACCCGCTCGAGGTGGCGGCATGAAGAACGCGGCCATCTTCCTCTGCGACACGACCGGCATCATGGCCCGGCCATGGGCCGAGGCCGGCGTCGAATGCTACTGCGTCGATATCCAGAACGGGTTCAAGCGCAGCAAGGCGATCGGCAACCTCCATTTCGTGTGGGGTGATGTCCGCAGCTGGACGCCGCCGCGCCGCAAGATCCTGTTTGTCGCGGCCTTCCCGCCGTGCACGCACGTTGCCAACAGCGGCAGCCAGCATTTCGAGCAGAAGGGCGGGGTAATGCTGCGCGATGCGCTCGAGGTGTTCGAGGCGTGCCGCATGGCGGCCGCGTGGTCGGGCGCTCCCTACTGCATTGAGAACCCGAAGGGGTTCCTGTCGAACGTGCCGCACATCGGCAAGCCCGACTACATGTTCCACCCTTGGCAATTCGCCGGGTACCACAGCGCCGATCATTACACCAAGGAAACGCATCTCTGGACCGGCAATGGTTTCGTCATGCCGCTTCACCGGCCTTACTACGAGAACGCGACGCCTCCGGACAATCGCATCCACATGGCCGCCGGCTCCGGTTTCCGCGGCGATGCCCGAAGCAAGACGCCGATCGGCTTCTCCCGTGCCGTGTTCGACGCCAACGCGCCAGCATCAATCAGGAGAGCAGCATGAATTACGATCCCAAGGGCGCTCCCGGTTCATATTTCGTCTTCGATCCAGGTCGGACCACGGGCTTCGCTTACTGCCTCGCCGGTGGCGAGCGGATGCGAAGCGGCACCTGGCGCTTCAAGCAGGAGTCGCCGGGCGCGGCCTACGCCGAGTTCGTCGGATACCTGAAGCGCATGTTGACGGGGCTGCCTGACCCGCTGGTTGGCATCGAACTTATGACCGTCGTCGACCATGGCGAAAACGGGAAGTCAGCGATCGACGCTCAGCAGGTGATGTTCTCGTCAGGCTGGCCGACCCATGCGCAGACGCTTTGCCACACGATGGGCCTGCGCGAGCCGCAGCTGATCGCCATCTCGACCTGGCGTTCGAAAACTCATCGCAAGATGCGGGTGCCGGACAGCATGAAGAACTTCAAGCAGGCCGATAAGTCGAAGTGGTTGAAGCAGCAGGCCAAGGACTACTGCGACCGGCAGGGCTGGGGCTACAACTCAGAAGACGAGGCGGAAGCGCTCTGCATGCTCGACGCTCTGCGCATGATGCACGAGCCGTCATATGCCTTCGACAAGGGCGCGTCCTACCAGCAGGAGTCGTTCCTGTGACAGGTCGTATTCCGTGCATCAACCCCTGCTGCAAGCGCACGGCCTCGGCTGAGAAATACAGCTACGAGATCATTTGCGGGAAGTGCTTCCGCAATCTGCCAGTCGAGATGCGCAACACGCACCGCTTCTACTGGCGGCAGCTCCGCAAATGGGAGCGCCGCATCACCAAGACCACCGACGAGCTCAAGCGCGAACGCATGAAGCCGATCTGCAACATGTGGTCGGACAAAATTACCCGCCATTGGGACGAGCAAATCAAGGCGACCTTCAGCAGCGAGAAGCCCGAAGGCATCGACGCCTTCCTCGAAGAAATGGGCCTGTAATGCGATTCACAGATCAGTTTCTCGACGACCTCCGCGAGCGCGTGTCTATATCCGATGTGGTCGGTACCCGTGTGACGTGGGAACGGTCGAAGACCCGGCCGCAGCGGGGCGACTATTGGGGGTGCTGCCCGTTCCACGGCGAGTCGCGCCCGTCCTTCCACTGCGAGGATAAGAAGGGCCGGTACCACTGCTTCGGTTGCGGCGCGTCGGGCAACCACTTCAAATTCTTCATGGACCTGGATGGCGTGACGTTCCCGCGCGCCGTCGAAATCGTGGCTTCGTTGGCTGGCGTCAGCTTACCGGGATCGGAAGAGACCGCGGATGAAAAACGCGAGCGCATGAAGCGAGAGGCAGATCGCGCGCGCCGTAACGTCCAGAAGGAAGCTGACGACCGCCGCGAGCAGGAGCGCAAGGCGGAGTCGGTGCGCTCTATTTGGGAGGGAGGCGTCGCGATCGCCGGCACGCTCGCAGAAACCTACCTCCGCACCCGATCGATCGAGCTGGCCGACTTTCCTGCCGGCATGGCGTGGATGCCGAGCCTTCGCTTTCACTCGCGCCTCAAGTTGGGCACGGAGCGGCACCCGGCGCTGATCGGCGGGGTTCAGAGCAAGAGCCGGAAGCTGGTCGCCGTGTGGCGCATCTTCCTTGGTCCGGACGGCAAGGCCATTTCCGATAAGGAAGGCAAGAAGGTGAAGCTCGGCTTCGGCCCGGCGACCGGTGGAGCGGTGCGGCTTGGCCCGGTAACGGAGACGCTGCGCCTCACGGAAGGCATCGAGACCGGGCTGGGCGTCATGCTGCTGACTAAGCCGAACGCCTCGACGTGGGCCACACTTTCCACCTCCGGCATGATGAATTTCGAAATCCCCGAGGGCGTCAAGCGCCTCGAGATCTACGCGGATGGTGATCGCCACCGCCTCAATAACAAGACGGGCGACCTGATGGAGCCGCCCGGAATCGTCGCGGCGAAGAAACTCCAGGAACGTGCAAGGCAAGAAGGCGTCGAGGCGGTCGTGCACCCGTCGCCTGAACCTGACGACTGGCTGGACGTATGGGTTCAAAGGAAGAAAGATGAGCAACGCATCTCCCACTATCGGTAACCTCAAGCTCGAGCAGTTGGTGCTCGGCTGCATCCTCCTCAACGAGGAGAACTACTGGCACGTCTCTGAAATTCTGACGATCGAGCTGTTCGCATCCGAAGACCACCAGAAGATCTTTGCCATTATTCATGAGCTGGCATGCGACGGCCGCGCTATCCGGGTTCCGATCGTCGCCGGCCGCATCGGCAGCCTCAGCGAGGATAAAGACCCAGAAGCGTATGTGTCGATGCTGCTGCATGTGGCATCGCGCGAGGAAGGCATCCCGCTCCAGGACTACGCCTATGAACTGCGCTCGTCCGCGACCAGGCGCAAGGTGATCGCGCTCGCCGAAAACATGATCAAGACGGCGAACGACCTGAAGTACGACCCGGACCAGATCGTTGACCGGGCATCGGAACGCCTGGCTGATATCTCCCGGGCGTCGGCGATCGAGCACGAGTCGACCGTGTCCAGCACCATCGGCCAAGTGGTGAAAATGGCGGGCGATAGCAGCAGCTCAATGGCAATCCGCCCCTGCTTGAATGGCTTGGAGAAGATGATCGGCTCGCTGGCGACGGGCTCTCTCGTTTTGTGGGGTGGAGCGCCCGGCTCTGGCAAGACCGCAATGGCGATGCAGCAGATGCTGTTCTCGAGCACCATCCACCCGACATCGCTGTTCGAATTGGAGATGGATAACCGGTCTCTGGTGGTGCGCTCGGTCGCTGGTGAAACCGGCGTTTCCATGCGCGACATCATGCGCGGCCTGAACGATGATCAGTTCGAGGCGCTGATAGCAGCACAGCGCTCGTTCGCGAACCGCAAGCTGAACATCGTAGCACCGTCGAAGATGACGATCCAACAGATCCGCAGCCGGGCCTATGCGCACAAACGAAAGTTCGGCCTGGATCTTCTTGCTGTCGACCACCTGAAGCTGGTGGATCGGCCGAGCAAGACGCGCATGGACCCGGTCGAGCGCGCCTATGAAAACGCTCGCGACCTAAAGGCCCTCGCGAAGGATCTCAATTGCTGCGTCATCGGGCTCTGCCAGTTCACCAAGGCGGCGCGTCAGAAGGAACAGCCGGAGCCTGAGATGGAAGACTTCTATGGCGGCTCGCTCGAGGAGCACGCTGACCTGATGCTCGCCAACTTCAATCGAAACGACTGGCATAAGCGCAATCCCCCGATGACCAACAAAGGCAACCTGAAGGAGGAGTGGGACCGCAAGGTGCAGAGCACCGCAGGAAAGATCGAAGTCTACAAATTGAAGGACCGCTTCGGGTCGCCACGCGATCGGCACATCTTCGATTGGGACGGGAAGATCACGCAATTCAAGGACCAAGTTTTCGAAACGCAGACCTCGTTCCTCTCGCAGGACGAGCGTGAGTTCGACCTGGGAGCAACCGCATGAACGACTTTTCTTACGAGCTTGAAACCGTCGCCACCGTCGGCACTTTCGCGAAGCTTCGGACATCGAGGGACGGAGAGCTCAAGCCCATCCTCGAAAGGGGCGGCCGGCCGAAAATCTACAAGAGCAGGACCGAGGCAATCCAAGATCTGCTCGACCACATCGTCGCCTACATCAACGGCCGCCTGGTCCGTGATGGCGAAATAGCCGGAGAGACGGCAGCAGAAGCGGAGGCGGTATTCAAGGCGCCGCTCCGGCAGAAGGGGAAAACCCGGGTGATCACAGTAGCTTACAAGGGGCGAGGCGATGGGGAAGACAAAGCACAGCGACAGCAGCATCTACGTGGTGTGGGTTCTATGGCTGATCGGGATGTCGGAGAAGAAGATCGGCCTCGTCGCGTCGAAGGGCGGCAAGCAGGTGTCCGGCATCGTATCTCGCTCCCCCTACGCTAACCGATCGGCGATGAGCGACGACCAAAGGCAGAAGGCGCTCGACGAACTGGCGTCGGTGCGCGTCGGCGAGGACGGGAAGAAGATGGACGGCGGCATCCTCGACCGCATTCCAATGAAGATCATTCCGCTGCAGGGGCGGCAGCTGAAAAGGAGCAAATGAAGTGGCAACGGGACAAGGCATTCTCGAGAGACTGAAGCGCGCGAGGGAGATGCCGCCGGCCGACACGAAGGCCGGAGTCCTTCCGCTCGTCGCCTTCTATGGCCGCGATCAGCAGCAGGAGGAATTGCGCAACCGCTTCTACTCCGCAATGGAACGGGCGATGGCATTCCGAGAGGACGACTTCCCGGACCAGATGGGCGGCGGAAAGAAACCGCACTGGACATTGGTCGACCTTCGCGATGCGATCGCGGTGGTCAATGCCAACTCCAGCCCGATCGAGTTCCTGGTATCGCGCGGGGAGATGCAGACGGGCAGGGATCTCGAGGGGATGGGTGGTGTTCGCTTCCACACTGCACTTCGCCTGCGCGATCTCATCGACGGGGCCAGGGTGAACGGCATGAAGTCGCCGAACCTCGAGGGTGGCGGCGGAGGGGGCGGCAAGTCGGCCGACATCCGCGGCTATCAGCTCGACTGCATCAAGCTCCTCGGCCGGGTGAAGGCCGACATGCCGGAGCAATGGATATTCCCCATGCTCGAGTCGGTAGTGTTCATGGATGAATGGATGGACCTTTGGCCGGTGACCGATGGTCCGGTAGCGAGGAGGGAGGCGCTGAGGAAGCGGCGGCTGAAGACAATTCAGGCCCTCCACTTCGCTCTCGATCGAGCAAGCCTTAGCCTGGGGTATATGCAGGAGAATGATTTCAGGCAGCGGTGGGGTCTTGACGCACCAGCCCAGCCTTACGCAGCTCGTCGTCATACTCAGGCGTCCACGGCTTCAAACCAGCTCGGACTGCTGACATCGCAAGGCGCTCGGAAACGGTGAGCTCTCGCTTGCCGGTGGAGATCAGGCTGACAGTGTTGCTGCCAGTGATACCCATCAGCTCGGCGGCCTGGCTGATTTGCCGGCCGTTGAAGCCGAGCCGGGCAACCCATACCCTGAAGTCGTTTATTGCAGTCTTCATGTTTCCTCCTGCATGTCCTGGGTAACCTTTTCGGCGACATCGAAGTTGGCCTTGTTCACCACCAGCAGCTTGGCAAGAACGTGGACGGAGTGCGGGATGTCCTGCTCTCCGTCCAGCCATTTCATGACCCTGCTTTGCGGCACGCCGCAGATCTCCGCGAAGTAGGTGGGGGTCGTATTCATCTCGTCAATGAGCACAGCCAGCTCGGCGCCGGTCAGCCGGATGTAGCCGCCGGCCTTCCTGGTATCTATCGTGCGGCTTTCGTAGAGGCGGATGACCGCCTCCATCGCCGCAATTTCCGCCATCCGCTCGTCGTCGAAGGTGCGGACGCCGTTGTCGTCTCGTACCAAGTCAGGGATCAGCCCGGGTAAGGCGAACTGGCCGGCGAACCGGCCGTTGCGGGGTAATGCCTTGGCTATAAGGCGGGAGGCAGGCTTGATGCTCATGGTGATCCCTGTGTTCTGCAGCATGTCTGCTTTCTCTTAATCTATTTTATGCCAAGTCGGCCAATCGTATCGGTCACGCTTCTTGCCGTTTTTGCTGACGGTGATGAAGCCGGTATTCACATTCGTCCCGACCGACGAGAACGAGTTAGGCGGGAGATCTTCCCACCGTGCGCCCATATCCTCCATCAGCTGGCGGAACGCGACCGACTTGTGTGTCTGTCGGAACTCGGTGCCGGCCGACATGATGGCGATCAACTTCCCGTCGGGCTTGAGGAATTTCAGGGCGTGGACGACATGGTCAATGTCCCGCTCCCGATCGAAGGGTGGGTTCATGACCACCAGGTCGTACAGCCCGGTGGTCTCTGGCTCGATCGATATGAAGTCCGCATTGAAGACTCGGCCAAGCTTCCTGGCTTTCAGATCCGGGATCAGGTGCGGCTGGATCTCGATGCAGTCGACGACGTGGTCGACGCGGTACCGCTCCTGGTCCCAGCTCTTTTCGTAGTCGGGGTAGCACGCGACGGCGAGGTTGCCGGTACCCGCAGACGGCTCCAGGATCTTAAGGCGATCGCTCTCTTTCAAGCGGTGCCAGACGGGAGAGTTGCGGAGGATACGCTGCGCAGCGGCCGCCGGGGTAGGGTAGAAGCCGAAGTAGCGGGCAGGTGCCGTCTTCGCCTTCTCCGGTGAAAGCGGATCGTCGTCCACCTTGCGGCCATCGGCCAGCACTTCGCCATAGTATTCGCCGATCAGCTTGTTCACCTTGGCGACGAGATCCTTCCGCGTAAACCATAGGTGAGCGTTGCCGTTCTTGAAGATGCGGACATTGAAATACTCGGTCTCAACTTCGGTCTGGCGAGCGCCGGTCTGACCGTGGCGGGCGAGGTCGATCTCGCCGATGGTCTTAGTGAAGTAGTCGGCGGGCCGCTTCTGGCGCCGGGCTGCTTCATTTTCCTCGTCCTGCTTGCGAACCTCGTTCAGCTTGCCGTCAAGGATGGTGAACGTTCGCTCGATATCGATCAGCGTGGAGCGCTCGTCCTTGTGGGAGCTCCAGTTCCAACTGCCGTAGTCATTGAAGCAGCGGGTGAGGATCACGCGGGCTCCGACCTTGAACCCGTTGTGGGATCGGAAGCGACGGTCGAGCTTCGCGAAGGCGTTCGCCATGCCGCGCCGGAAGATCATGTCGGCGTCCATCATGAACTGCTCGAGCGTTGCGAGGACGTTTTCGACGGTCACCGGCGGCATGCCCTTGGCGGCCTGCTCCTCGGTGATCAACTGGCCGGGCTCCGTCGGCTCCTCGATGATGTGGGACATCTGTTCGCGCAGCTGGTCCTTCGCCTGTCGGTCCATCAGGTGCTCGAGCTCGGTGTGGCTGACCACCCATGCCCATACATTCAAGTCGATGATGTGCCGCTTCTCCCGCATGTAGTCGTCGAGGGGCGAGCGGCTGAGCGGGTGGAGCGCGCGCCGAGTGTCGACTTCATACGCCGCGTTGTAGGCGTTGGTGCGGGGGAAGGCGCGCTTCGCCATGTCGATTGCCGCGAGCTCAGCCTCGTGAGCCTCTTCGATCTTGGCGTGGGCGACTCCGAATAACTCGAGTGCCTTGTCCCGATAGGCGACGATCTGCTCGACCGTGTTGCGGGATACGATTGCGTTCATGCTGGTCTCCGTTGATGCCATAGGCGGCGGGGGGGAATTGCTAAGATGTTAAGGCCTGGGGTTGAAAACCCATCCCTGGTCCATACCTCCTTGTGGCGCCAACAGAGACGAAATGATGTATCGTGGAACTTAGCCAGGTAAACCCAAGCCCCAGACAGGCGGCGGTAGTGGGGATCGACAGGTGGCTCCGGCCAGCCGAAGCCGGGCGGTGGTGGAAGTAGAAAGTGATTTACCGAACTCTCTGGGAGGCTCCGGAGACGGGGCCGCTTTAACTTATGGCCGTTTAAGTTGCGCTAGGTCGAAAATAATACTTGCAATTGGGAGTGCCTTTTCATTTCATCTCGCAATAATTGCCAATGAAGAGAAGCAGAATGGAATCCCCGATCGCTTTGCCAAGCTTTGAGCAGCAGCTTGACGCCATGTTCGGCTGTTGCGATCCCGCCGGACGAACCATCGAAGACCCTGAACGCCACTTTAGCCCACAAAGTCTCCAGCGCCTGGACGAGGATACTGCGCCACTCATTAGACGCTATATGGAATTGGCATGTGATGGGTTGAGGCTTCCTGGTGTGTTGCACCGGACGCATCCTATGCTTTGGCTGATCGACAAACCAGGTGATGTCTGGACTGCAATAGAGGAGGTCATTGATGCGGAAACGGGTGCATACCTGTATCCTCTTTCTCGCAGCCAAAGTTCAAAGCCCGGGCATGTGCGCCTCGGACATCCGTCTTTAGTAATTGCCCGCAACAAGCATGCTCGGATCGGCGGAGAGATTAAGTATTCCGCTGCTGCAAATAAGTGGATCATATCAAATCGGTCCGGGAGGTATGGCACCCGCCCAAATCAAACGCAGGCTCATTTGGCTGCTGCAGCCAGTAGGTTTATGGAATTCGATATCGAACTCACCGTAAGCTTTTGGCAGCCAGGAAACTCACAATGATAATATTTTGGGATTTTGAACCATCCGAAATGCCTGCGCTTCAGGAAGTGATTACCTCGTCTGAAGGACTCAAAACTTTTATCTCTTCATTGAAGCATTTTCTGGCTGTGACCCCTCTCGATGGCGGAGCAGGAGAAGACCTGATCTATACTACTGGGACAATGCTTACGAACGCTAACATTTGGTCGCGCCTACCGGCGGAGGATTTGGCCAACGCTTTAGCAGGCGAAGTCCCCATCGCTGCTGTAAAGTTGATCTTAGAACACGCATCGAGCGAATATCGACGCGCGGTGATCAGCGCGATGGAATCCACCACTCTATTGACTGAGTATAAGGAAATCTTAGATCGTGTGGAGGTCAACGAGCGATACAGTGCTCCCGAAGAATTTAAATTCCGGGGAAGTACACGCTTACCCGATCTTTCGCTCACGATGAGAAGTTATAAACCAAACTCGTTACTTTTACGGTTTCACCATAAATTGCCTGAATCTAACTTGCGTTCTAACTTCGGTATTCACTTCCGTGCGTTAGGGCTTGAAAGCTCGGTTGCTATCTCGCTCGGTTTAGGAGTGACATGGGGCGTAACAATTAGACCAAATGCTGTGATAATGCATATCAATGGAAAGTATTTCGTTGAGATCGATGAAAGCGTCCTGCGGAAAGTAAGTAGCCAAAAAAAGGCGCCGATTTTCAGTCGGGATTGATAGCTTTTACAGGTAAAGCTGCAGCAGTGCGGCACGAGAATGACGTGGGCCGTTAGCATCCGAAATAACTCCTCTGGTGGTGAAGGCCCGATAAGAGATGACGAAGGGGTTAACCTCCCTGACCAAGAAGCTGTTCGGAGAGAGGTGGCGATGATTGTGACTGGTCTTGCGCGAGATGAAATCCGGATGCAGCAGGCGGCCAATATCGTAGTCAACGTTCGAGATGAGGCCGACGCCAAGGTGTTCGTCGGCCAGTTGCAATACTCGGGTCGCTGGCAGGGGTAATCCTCTTTCCGCAAATGCGCCCGTACCGTGCCCGGTCAAACCCGCATCGGCATCATGACGTAGGTGACGTCGTCATCCGCGCCGTCCTTGACGATAGCCGGGTCACCCGGGCCGCCGAGCTCGAGCATTGCGCCACCGTCCAGCTGCGCCAGGATCTCGAGCAGGTAACCGGCGTTGAAGCCGATCTCGAGTGTGACGTCGTGATCGACGGTGATTTCGGTTGATGCGTGGCCGAAGTCCGGGTCGTAACAGGTGATGGCGATCTCGCCCGGTGCCAGGGTCAGCTTTGACGATCGGCTCTTCTCGGCCGAGATGGACGAGGCCTGCTTGAGCGCGTCGATGAAGGCTGCCGTCCGGACCGGAACCTTGTGCTGGTTCTGCGTCGGGATGACCCGCAGGTAGTTCGGGAACGTGCCGTCGACGACCTTTGACTCGAGCAGCTCATCCTCGCCGATGAGGAATGACACGCCGCTGTCGGTCACCGAGACCATGATATCGATCGGGCAATCCTTCCGCTTCAAGAGGCGCAGCAGCTCGCCAACCGTCTTCCGCGGGATTATCATGCCGTTCTCGATCGCTTCCGCACCAGCCGGCGCCGGGATCTCAAAGCGAGCCAGGCGGTGACCGTCGGTCGCAACAAACGCCAGCCGGTTGTCGTGGGCGAGGTGCATGAAGACGCCGTTGAGGTAGTAGCGCGTCTCCTCTGTTGAGATAGCGAGCTGGATCTTCGACATGGCCTTCAGCAGTGTGGCCGCCGGCACCATGAAGCTGACGTTCGACTTGCCGAGAGCGGTGCGGAACGCAGCGTCTTCCGGAAAGTCCGACCGCTCGTGCTCCTGCTTCAGGGTGAGCTTCAACTTGCCGATCGACACGGCCAGGCTATCACCGTCCAGGGTGAAGTTGATGTTGGCTGCGTCCTTCACCTTGTCCATGATGCCCTTCAGCTTGTGGGCATCAACGATCGCGAGGAAGTCGCTGTCGGCCTTACCGGCGACCAGCGTCGTGCTGTAGACGTCCATGTCCGTGCCGATGACGTTCACGCCCTTGCGGTTGGAGGTGATGAGCACTGTGTTCAGGACAGGGATGGTGTTCTTCTTCTCGACCACCTTGCAGGCATTGACCATGGCCTTTTTGAAAACCGAATAGTCAAGGGACGCCGTGGAAACAGAGGCGGCGATGTTGGCAAGTGCGTTCATGGGTAGTCTCCGTGGTTCGCATGATTGCGGGGTGGTTGCCGGTTAACCTACCGGCGGAGGATAGAGTAGGCGGTGGTTTCGGCCACAGCCCGGGGGTCGATGCGATCGGGCTCGATGGTGAGCCCGTCGGTAGCGTGCAGGGGATAGGAGTTGTGCGCCGTGAACCGCCTGCTTGCGGGGTCGAACGATATATACAGGGCTCCTGGCTTGATTCCGGGGCGAATGATGAGGCGGCCATCTCGCCGGACGTTCCAGTAGTCGAGGTCGATCATCCAAGGTATCCGGTGCGCGGGATCAGGTCGTACTTCTTGCCGATCTCATAGGTGATTTCGGTCGGCGTCTGCCCGGCTTCCATTGCAGCGGTGATGCGCTCCGGGTGGTCGGACACGAGGTCACCGTATCCCCATTGGCGCTCGGCTTCGGCCCGGCAAGCTGTGATGTATTCTTCCGGCGTCATCTTCTTGCGCTGGAAGTCTCGGTTGCTCGGGTCCGTCGTGCTCCCCTTGTCGGCGGCCACCATGGAGACGAAGATGGTGTGGATGTCAGGGTGGTAAGGCTCGCGGTTGTACTGGTTGTCTTCGGTGAGGAGCTTCCAGTCTAGCCGGCGAAGGACTTCCGGCACGAACTCCCAATCGTAGGCGTTCACGAACTCGTAGCCTTGCGACTCCGTGTGGGTATGCACCCGGAGCGCAATGTCGCCGGCTTGCACGGAGCAGTGGCGCATGGCGGACGAGCCGAGCCCTTCGAAGTAGTCCTTCAGCAGATCGTGGTCTCGGTTCTCGCACAACCATTCCCAGGCGCAGAGGGCGGCTTCCATCTGCAGGTGGGTGTAGGCGTCAGCATCGCTGAACCTCGCCTTCGGATCATCCTTCACGCTGGCGAAGACCTCGATGCCGTTGGCGTCCTTACGGGGCTGCTTCTTGATGAAGACGCTCCACGATGTGGTGTCGCCGGCCAGGCTATCAATGTCAGCAGCGTGGGCATAGCCGATACGTTTGATGGGCATGGTCTCTTCCTTTCGCATGATTGCGGTGTGGTCAGGTGGCAACGCCGAGCGAGGCGGCGGTGCAGTTAGCGATAATGTGTGGCGGGATGATCGAGATCAGATACTCTCGAAGCTTGTCAGGCACATCGATGGTGCCGACGCCGTCAGCGCTTAGCCTTGTGCAGGTGCCGAAGACTCTTTGCTCGACCATGTAGATTGCATACCAGCGAGGGGCGCGACCATTGCTGAAGTCGATATAGATTCTGTCTTTCGTGCTGAATGAGGCCGCGATGTAGATCTCGGTGATGCGGTGCCGGATGCGGGCCGGGTCAACCATCTATTTCGGCACCCGGATCTTCGCCACGCTGTAGGGCTCGGCCGCCATGGGGTTAAGGCGACCGTCTCCGTAGATGGTGTGGTCTTGGAGGTGGTTGCGGACCGCATAGACCGCCTGCTTCTTGGACAGCAGGGCATCGAACCGCACCCGGATTGTGATTTCGTGAGTCGTGCTCTTCATGGTCATGCCTCCTTGGTGCAGAAGGCCTTGGCCCGGTCGATCAGCTTCGCCAACTCTGCGGAGTGGTGCGTCTCGTTCTTGATCTCGGCGAGGGCAGCCAGTTCTTTCACCAGATGGCAGGCCTCCCAGCTGAAGGGCTCGCCGTCCTTGCGCATGTCCATCTCCACGCCATCGCCGCCCCACTTGTCGTCGTCGTTGGGGTCGTCCTCGTCCGGGCCATAGACGATCATAGTTTGGTCGCCTTCGATGGCGTCATCGATCGAGTAGTTGAAGTCGTCGTGCCTCAAGGTCGTTGCCTTCGCGACGGCCTCGTCGAAGCTTGTTGCCTGCACTTCGGTGTCGCACTCACCGCGGAAGGTGGCGAACAGGCGGACGCCGTAGGTGCGGAGCACGGGCTCGTCGTCTTCGCCGTCGCTGTCCTCGTTCGCCTCGATCTCCGCCATGTTGATCGCGCTCTGCATCACGTTCCGTGCAGTGTCGGCATCGAGTTGGCAGCGGAGGCGAAGGAAGTGGAAGACGTTGGTGACCAGGTCTTTCGCCTTCGTCTGGTCGTCCTCGCCGTGCATGGGGTGGGACAGGGTGAAGGCGTCGATAGCCAGAGCTGCGTAGGATGCGCGGTCTGCATTGTCTGGTGTCATGGGGGTTCTCCTTTGTTGCCATAGCTGGCGGGGTGGACTCCGTCCGCATCCGGTCCCATAATCCCGGCATGCCAGACATTGACTGGAATAAAGCGCCAAAGGCGGCGCGGTGGTGGGCGATGGACAAGGATGGCGAGGCACACTGGTTCTGCGCCCCGGATGTCGCTGCGTTCACAGACTTCTGGTTCAGCGAGCCTATGCTGGCACCGAAATTCGGCTACGATGGCGATTGGCGGCAAAGCCTAGTTGAGAGGCCAGCCGTCAAAAGCTGATGCTGATCGGCTCACCGAACGGCAGATCCGCCGTCAGCTCGTCGAACCTACGCGGGTCACCGTAGACTCCCCACAGGACCGGGATTTCCGGATCGTTGCCGAAGTCGTAGACCTCGAGGTCGGTCAGGTAGATGATGAACCGCGCTTCCGGGAACCGCTCCATGATAACGTTGAAGGAGTCGCGGAAAGCGGTACCGCCCCCGCCGACCGGCCGGAGCACCAGCTCGTCGCCGTTCTCGAACTCCTCGATCGCCTGCACCTTGGCGTCGGCATAGATCACGGTCAGCTTGTCGATCGCGCCTTCCATGTATGCGCCGTTGATCTCCGCCGCGAAGTCCTTGCAAGGCTTGTCGTCGAAGACGGAGCCGGAGGAATCCTGCACGATGATGCCATGGCTGACGCCGTCGCTGATCGTGCCGGGGGTGACGAAGCCGAGCGGCAACATGCGCCGGTTCGGTTTCGACCAGCTGAAATCCCGAGTCATGCTCTCGTCGATGAAGCGGCGGAGCATCGCGCGCCAGTCGACCTTGGGCCGGAGCAGCTCTTCCACGAGCTTGGCGATGTTGGCGGGTAGTTTGCCAGCCTGCGCTCCCTTGGCGGCCATGGCGGCCTGCTGGATCTGCACGTTCATCTCCGCCTCGAGCTCGGCAATGGTCGACTGGTCATGTGGGGCGCAGCCGTCGAGGACACCGCCGCAACCGCCGCCGTCCATGCTGTTCTCGTCGGAGTCGTCGCCGTTGTTCTCGTCGTCGAGGATACGGTAGATTTCCTCCGCGGACAGGCCGGTGAAGCGCGGCTCGAGCAGCCCGCACTCCGGCATCTTGCCCACCTTGCACTCGACCAGCTCGCCGTTGATGGCGTAGTCGGCCGCCTTGTTCCACCGGCCGGGCTTGCGGTGCTGCCGGCGGGTGTGATGCTTCAGCGCATTGTGCATGACCTCGTGGGCCAGGACGAACACCAGCTCGTCCTTCTTCAGGCTCATGACGAACGGCGTGTGGTAGTAGAGGTGGCGGCCGTCGGTTGCCATCGTGTCGATGCGCGGGTCATCGGTCGCATCGATCTTCTTCAGCTGCAGCATGAGCACACCGAAGAATGGGTGGTCCCACAGCAGGCCGGTCTGCGCGGCGAGGATCTTGTCTTGGACGTTCATGGTCATGTCCCTTGTGCATGGTTGCGGGTGAGGATGGCCGCCAACCCGACGGCCAATTGTTGCTGAGTGAGTTGGGTTCGGAGGATGCCGGCCAGGTGATGGTTGCTGGCGTTCATCTGGCCGATCGGCCTATCCCTCCGGATGATGTAGACGTTGAACGTCCGGGTGTCGGTGAGCAGGCACAAGCAGTATTCGTGATCGCGGTCTCGCTTGCGGCGGAAGCGCCAGATGTAGGCCCAATTTTGCAGCCCATCGTCAGGCTGAGGCGGGCGGATATTCGCCAGCCACGCTTGCTTGCGGGCTTCGCTGGTCATGGGTGCATCGCGTTCCACGCATCTTTCATGTAGCCGACGGCGTCGGCGGCATGGGTGTCGGCTTGTCGAGTGGCCGCCGCCTTGGATGCGCGCTGCCAGATTGTCGGGCTTATCGAGGCTGCGACACATGCGGCCAGCGCCCTGGGACCGATCGCTTCCTTGCCGATGTCGATCTCATCCGGCTTTGCTGCTCGCCATTTCTGCCATGGGCTGACCTTGCTGTAGCGGCGACGGTAATCTCCGTTGAAGCGGCGGTCGATCACGTCATACTCAAGCCGGATCTCCATCGTGCAGGCCTTGCTGGTCCGGTCGCGGATGAGCCAGTTGAAGGGCTTCACTTCTTTGACGCTGTAAGTGCGGGGCACTGTTACCTCCGTGTGATTGCCAGTGCCGTCGCCCTTGCGATGTCGGCAGCCGAGAGTTTCGATTTCAGGATGTCGGTGACGTTGCCTTCCTGCGTGAGCGTGGCGTCACCTTCGATGAACATCTTGGGGTGAATGCAGGGGCCGGCTTCAGCCTCGATGCCTTGGGATCGAAGGCCCATGCGGTTTCGCCGACCATCCAGCGAGGGCTTGCCGGTGTTGCTCGCCAGAAACTTGCGGGTCTTGGGGGTGTAGGTGAGAACCCAATGGGACATCTCACCATCGCCGCGGATGCCGAAGAAATACCAGCGCAGCTCTTGCGTGGTCGGCTTCCCGTCGAGGATGACTCGCGTCTCCTCCGGTGCGAAAGGCCCGAAGACTTTGCGAATGATCGGCATCATTTCCTCCCGTAGTTGAGGGCGGCTATTGTGGCCCGGGCGATACGCTCATCGCCCAGGCGGTCTCTTAGAATGTCGGTGACGCGGGCGCCTTCGATCACACCGCGCTGCGTTTCGGGCAGCATGTCGAGGCTGCCTTGCTCGGCCAGCCGCTTCGCATACTTGGACTCGTTGCCGCCGGTGTGGTGCTTCACCCGGAACTTGCGGGTGTCGAGGAAGAAGGTCAGCGTGTAGCCTCGCACGTCGCCGTCCATGAGCACGCAGGAGAAGAACCACTTGAAGCCGTAGCCTTTGATCTCCTCACGGTACGGGCCCCACACTGCCTTGAACTTAGCCATCCATGCGGCCTCCGCGGAGTGATATCGCCGTCACTTCAGCGATGTCTTCGGGTTTGAGCATCGACTTCATGGCGACAGCCACGCTGCCCTTTGGGAGCATGTGGCGGAGCACTGCGATCGGGCGGTAGATGTCCGCCAGATCCTTCGCATGGATCTTGTCCCAATAGGTGACCGTCAGAGGATTCGACGTGAACTTCTTCGTCTCGAGGCTGAAGCACAGGTGCCACCGGCGGATCTCACCGGCGGGTGTGACGCCGATGAACTCCCACTTGCAAATCTGCACGATCCGATCGGGATAGACGCCAGCGTCCGCCGTCTTGTAGGACAGCGGACCGGCGATCCAATGCACCCCCTTATCCAAGGGTCACATCCTGGTTCCGCACCGCCCAATCCGTGAAGGTCTGAGTGTGCGACAGGCCCGGGTCACGACGGACGGCATCGACCGCCATCATGATCTCGAACTCACGGGCAGGAATGCGTCGGATGTAGGTCATGGCGTTCTCGAAGGTCTTGGCATCGGCGCGACGGCCCAGTGCTGCCGAGATGGCAAACCGTGCCGACGGATCATCCGGAAGCGGCGCGCTGTTCGGGTTGGCGAGGACCAGATCCAGCGACGGGAGCTTCTGATAGACGCGGATGAAGCCTTCCAGCTCGCCGGCAGCACCATCGCCGACCACACCGGAGACCAGCGACAAGCGCCGGCTCGAGTCCTTGCCGATGTATTTGGCCGCCTGTTCCCACGAGCGGGGGGTGGGGAAGGCGCGGTCATCGGAGGACTCCGGCATCTTGTGGATGAGGTGCGGCCGGAAGCGGAGGAAGGCAATCATGATCGGGTCCATGCCGATCTTGTTGAAGTGCTCCACATGCACGTTGTCGTGGCCGGCGCTTGTGTCCGCCTCGACATCGATATGAGCGAAGCGGTTGGCGAGCGCCGTCGGCATGCGCTGTGCTGCTGCGCGGTCCGTCTGGCGGTTACCAGCTGCAACCACGCGCCAGCCCTTGGGGAGCACGTAGTCGCCGACCTTGCGATCGAGGACCAGGCCGAACATGGCGGCCATCATCGACGGCGGCGCGGCGTTGAGCTCGTCGAGGAAGAGGATGCCTTCCGGACCGTCGCGCTCCACCTGTGGAAACTCGTCGGGCACCTTCCATTTCGTGGTGTCGCCGGAGATATCGGGCAGACCCATGAGGGCGACCGAGTCACGGGTGGAAGCGCGGAAGTCGATCAGGTTCCAGCCGCGGCTATCCGCAATCTGCTGTGTTGCCTGCGATTTGCCGCAGCCGGGTGGGCCCCACATGAACGCCGGCGTGTCCTCATCGAGGTAGTCGTTCAGGTTCAGGGCAGCAGTTTTAATGTGCATTGGTCGTCTCCTTGTTTGCCATATTCGGCTGGGTCGATGGGAAGGCCGATCCTCAAGCGGGTGAGGTCGGCAATGTCGGTGCCGCGCACCATGGAGAAAGCGGCATCGGCAAGCTTGTCGCGCGGGAAGCGCGGGTAGGACAGTTGCGGGAAGGGTGAGAGGTCTTCCGGCAGGCGGTAGTCGTGGAAGTTGGCGCCATACTTCGGCGCTTTGGCTCCCCAATGATCACGGGCTCGCATCTTGAACGTCTTGTCGCGTGGCCCGATCAGCGCCTCGTATCGAAGCGTCTTTCCTTCGTCGGAGCGGAAGGCGAACCAGAACTTGAGCCGTCCGAAAACTACCTGCCGGGCGTAGGGTCCGATCAGGAGTCCGGTGGGCATGTCACTTCCAAATGATCTCATCCGGAAACAGGATGGCCGGGCCGCATATGGGCGGCAGCTCCTCCGGGTCCATCGCCGGGCGCTGGGTCATCATGTTGTTGCGGTAGATTTCGGTCGCCCTAACGTTGCGGATGTGGCGGCCGTTGATGTTGCTGGTCTCTCCGACGAACATGTCGCGGCGTTCGCCCTCGTAGAGCACGGCAACATGCTCGACGGGTTCATCGAATGCGTCGGGCAGAAGCCGCTTGATCCAAGTCGAGATTGGCTCCCTTGTGAAGCGTGGCTCCATGCGGATTTCTTTTGCTTCGCCGAGCGCCGGGATGAGCAAAGCCCGGGCAAACGTTCCTGTTCTGAGGCCGGTCAATGGGCTCTCCTTTGTGCATGATTGCGAGAAAAAGGGACGCTGGCTCCGGCCAACGTCCCCACGTGTTGCGGCGGGTTACTCGATTACTTCATGACCGCCTCCTCTGGCTGTTGACGTTCGGGGTGAACCTGCCTTTACGGTCTCCACACCTACCGGGCAGGGATGGGATCAGGCGAGGAAGTCGGACACGCTGTCCAAGATGCGCTGCGCCTCGGCCGCGGTGTCCTTGCGGACGTTCGCGTCTTCCTTCAGGGCCGCGGCATCGTACTTCGTGAGCGCCTTCAGACGCTCGCCAAGGGCGTCCAGCTCGGGCGACCCGACGATGTTGAGCGACGGCATGACGCTCACCAGATCCGCGATGTTCTCGACGAGGCTGGAGCGGAAGCCGCCGGTGCGCTCGCCGGGGGTGAAGCTGTTGAGGCGGTCCACCATGCGCTCTGTCAGGGTGGCAACGCGCTGGTAGACGTCGCGGACCGCGTTCTCGGTCGCCTTCTGCAGCTGCTCCTCGATATCGGCGCGGATGAGGGCGGCGTGTGCCTCGCTCATGTCGACGCGGAAGTCCGTCGAGGTCGGCACGGGCAGGACCGAATAGACGATGCCGAACTTCTCCCGGATCTCGTTGCTGGTCGGGTAGTCGGTCGCCTTGAACAGCTTGCCCATGCGCTTTTGCGCGTCGGTGACGTGCTGGTCGAAGTCGTTCACCAGCTTATCCACCTCGCGCTGGAACTTGGCGGACTGGACGCGCATCCACGCGGTGAAGGGGAGATAGCCGTCGGCGCTGATGATGCGGCCGCCGTCATTGAGCCACGGCAGGGTGCGCTCATAGAAGCCGTTGCGGGTTTCGCTGACGAGCGTTTGAATGCCGGCGAGCGCTTCCTTGCTCACCAGCAGCTTGTTGACGCGGGAGGCGTCGGATGCTGCGTTGTGGGAGTCGTTGAGCTCCTGCGTCACCTGCCGATCAAGCCGGCGGCCGGACCACTGCGAAATCGTCACGCTGACGATCATCGCACGGCTGGCGAGGGTGGAGGTGGAGGCAGAGAGGGTAGCTGGGGTCATGGAATTCACGTTCAGTCTCCTTTGGTTGCCATGAGTGGCGGGGGCGGTGGAATCTACACGCGGGATTGCGTGGACAGAAGTCAGGCCGCGAGTGATGCGGCCAAGCACCGCGCTCTCTCTTCCGGCGGGATCATCGACAGGAATAGCTCGGCAAGCTTACGCGGGCGCGGCAGGCGCTTTGTGGTGCCGAACCCGTTGTGGATTTTAACTCCAGCCCGGAAGCGCCGGGAATCCGTCTGGAAAACGAGGTGATACTGGCGGCGGGGTTTGCCACAATCAAACCTGTAGACGATGCCTTGGCCTTCCAGATCCGGCGTTGTCAGGCGGCCGACATAGCGGAACACGGGGCGGATGCTATCGGCGTTCATCCGACCGTGTTCCCGTCTTCGTCGAAGGTGAAGTCGGCAAGCGCCTCGTCCACCGCCTCGTCGGACGTAAGGTACTCGTGCTCCGCCTCCAGCTGGCGATAGATCCAGTCCATGAACGAGCGGAGGCATGCGGCGACCTCCTCCACGAAAGGGCCGTAAATGAGCCCATATCGACCACATAGCGCGTTCCAGGTCATCACCTGCAATTGGTTGTCTTCGTCCAGCGAGTCAGGCGTGGGCAAGTCTGCGTCGATCGACACCGAATAGGCGTGGCAATAGCTGGAGGTGCCTTTCTCGATGGTCACCGTTGCGTCCGGGATGAGCGCGTTGCACCGTTCCGATATGTCGGCCAGGGAGAACGCAATCTCATGCAAGCGCTCATCCGTCGGGGCGTGGCGTATGACGGCGGAGAGGGAGGCGAGCGGATTGCTCACCGGGCGCCAATCGCCAGTAAAGCACGCGCCATCGCCTTGGCTGGAGAAGCCCGTGAAATAGATTGCGGGCGAGGTGACCGTCTCGCCGTTTTGCAGGCGTTCGCGCTTGTCGTCGATCTCAATGCCCATCACACCGGCGATCAAGATGGCGTCGTCATAGATCGAGTCCCACCAGTCGTAATGCAGGCCCTCGGCGCGGTAGTCGTCGCGGGCTCGTTCTTTCGCGCGGGGTGACAGCTCCTTAAACGAAAACTCCGCCTTGTCGGCGGAGTCGTCGTCCTCAAAGTCGGTTGCGGGCTGGTTGACGTAAATGGGTGCACCTTCAGCTATTGCGCGGTTGACGGCGCGGGTAAGGGCGGCACGAGCGGCGTTCATGGGAAGCCTCACAGGCTTATGCGGATCGACACAGAAAAGCCCGCCGGTGCGATTTGCACGGGCGGGCGGTGGATCGGCGCGGGTTTCGGTTTAGGCGCGCGGTATGCGGCCTTGACGGGTTTCGGGCGCGGCAACGGGACCGGGCCAGCGATAGGCAATTCTGCGAACGACTCCACCAGTGTTGGAGCTGGCGGAGCGGGAATGGGTGCCAGCGCAACAGGGGCGGGCGCTGGTGCGGGTGCGGGCTTGCTGTTGGAGATTATGCCGGTGGCGCCTTGGAAAAGCACGAGGGCGACCGTCGCAAGCGTGGGGAAGCCGCCAGCGTGACTCATGCGGCGGTTCGCTCGCGAGAGGGCAGGAAGAGTTCCCACGCTTCCCGGGTGGAAAGATAGCGCTCATAGGCAGCCCGGAGCGGCGTGCCTGGCTCACCATGGGCGCGGGGCGTATAGCGGACGTCGCCAGCCCATTCTCGCGGGAAGGTGCGGCGGATCTCGTCCATCCATTCCTCATCGGCGGCAAGGTGAGCGGCGTATGCGGCGGCCATGGGGGGCAGTTCAGGCATAGCGGGTCTCCTTCCGAGCCTCGCGGAGAATGCGGCAGATTTCCTCTTTCACCTCTGCATTGGTGGGCTCGCGGCCCAGGCGGGCGCTAAGGCGGTTCAAGATCGTGTTCTGGTTGTCATTCCGGAACGTGATGTTGATAGCGATCGGCATGAGATATCCCTCTGTGCATAATTGCGGGGTGTCGCGCGGCGCTGATATCGCGGGCAGGCAGCGGCGCGCATAGTCCTGCCGGTGGAATGAGAGCGGGCTTTAACGGTTCCCGCGCATGGGGTGCCTCCGTGGTGCGGTTGATCGGCGGGCGGTGGATGACGTGCAAAAACCCACCTATGGAGGCGGATCTTCAGGTTCGGGCAGCAACGGCGCGGCCAAGGTGGCAGCCAGAGTGAACAAGAATGCGCGGCGGTTCATGTGGGCTTGATCGCGTCCAGATATTCCACCCAGCGAAGGGCAAGCACCCAGCAGGCGAGAATAAGCGCGATGGAAAGCGCCGTTACCACTGTGACCGTGTCCGGCTTGGGCGAGTCTGGCAGTCGAATGAGCGGGCGGACGGAATCGCGACCTTTATCATTCATGACACAGGCTCCAAGGCAGCCAAGTCCCGTGCGGCGGCGATGGCGTCGGAGCGTTCCCTGTAGGTGTCGATAGGTCGGGCGAGACCGCGGCCGATCTTGACCGCCAGAACCCAAAGGGTGCCGTCTCGGCGGTGCTTGGGGAGGACGACGTAGCGGGAAGGGCTTAGCGTTTTCATGCGGCGATCTCCGGAAGGCGGAGACGAGTGCCGTCAACCGAAAGCCAAACGGGATTGCGCCGGGACGCGGGACGGATGTTGAGAAGGCCGAAAGCGATACAAAGGCGGCCTATCCGCACGAGGCGGACTCGGCCCACCTTGCGGGTGGACACGTTGAACATGCGGGAATCTCCATAGGTCGCATGATTGCGGGGGGAACGAAAAAAGCCGCCCGGAGGCGGCTTTAGTTGTCGTAGAGGGGGAGAGCTTTTAGTTCAGCTTTGTCAGCACCGCGAGGGCGCTGACGGCCACGAAAAGCATGCTGCCAAGGCGGACGGTGAGCCGGAGCGTCACCGCGTCCAATGCAGCGGTCAGGTCTGACTTTGTTACGAGTTCTGCCATGATGAAATCCCGTGCGGCTTCGGCGTGGGCCTCGGCGAGTTTCTGCTCTACGCCTACGTCACGGAGGCGTTTCGCGTAACCCAGTGTATCAAAGGCAATTGCCAATTCAAATCTCCTTCATTGCATGATTGCGAGTTCGGCATGTCGCCGCGAAAAGGCGCACCACGGCGCCCTTGCGTAGGGACATGGAAAAGGGGAGGCTAATGCCTCCCCCCATCGATTACGGACCAACCGCGTATCTGTCAGGCGGCAATGTCCATTTCCGCCTGCTCCGGTGCGGCCGCCGGTGCCGCCTTGACGGCCTTCGCCTTGGCAGGCTTTTCCGCCTTGACCGGAGCGACGACGACATTCGGAGTCTTCGCCAGCGTCAAAGCTCCCTTGACCGCCTGCAGAATGCGAGGAGACGCGCCCTTTTCGGTCAGGGTTGAGACCACCTTTTCCAGATAGGCGACTTCATCGAATTCCTTTTCGGACTTCGCCTTGCCTGCCGAGCGTTCATAGTTGGCAGGTGCGATTTCCATCGCCTCATCCATCTTCGAAGCCTTCCCCTTGACGTAGGTGAAGACACTGGTTGCCTTGTCAAACGAGACCTTGCCGAAAGCCGTTGACCACGAAACGAGACCCTTGCGGTAGTTGACCGGAGTCACCGCGTAAAGCGCGTTGAGGTATTTCGGATCGTTGTGCAATTCGACATGGTTCAATGCCGAATATGCAAGCTGGTGCTCGCGCTCCGAAAAGGTGGAAACCACCTTGCCGAAACCGTTGATTGCCGAATTGAGCTTGGAACCAGTGAGAACAACGAACTTAGCCATAACCATTTCTCCATTTGTGCCATGATTGGCGGGTTTGAAGCGATTGCTTCACTAAAGGCATGCTCGGAGACATGCCCTTAAAGCTGCAATCACAAGGCCATTGCGGCCTCGTCTTTCCGGCGTTCGATTTCTTTCCGGTGAGACCGTGCCGTTTGTTCCGCCGTGATCGATCCGGCAAGGTTGCCGTTTCGAAGGTGGGAAGCCGCACGACGTTCCATGTAAGCCGCAAGGTTTTCCAACGCCTGAATTGCCCGTAGTTCTTCCATCTCGTTCGCCCTTCCACTGAAAGAGCAAGGCCGTTCGCCTTGCCGTCGCAATGGAAAAGGCCCGCCAGAGTGAGACCGGCAGGCCCTTAGAAACTTTGATGTTTCGGTTATTCGGTTGTTTGTTCTCTGAAATCCCGTGCCTGTATCGGTTGAAGGGTTGCAGCACTTAAGGGATTTTCTCCCTTTGCCAGCTATCTTTCCGCCACCTGAGAGCGTTGCCGCTCCCTGCCGTGCCTATTGCTATTCCTAAAGCGAGCCTTTCGCCTTTCCAGTGCATGTTGATCCATGCTTCGCAATCTCTCCCGCCACCGCTCTAAGAGCGTTCGGCCGGAACCTTCACCGATGCAAGTGTTTTGATATCCGTACCTTGCCGCACGTCCTTCCCCGCAACACTGGTTTTGAGTTTCCAGCTACTGACACGCTTTCGCCTTGTCATTGGGTCGCCTGATTCGTGACCGCGTTTCTCGTTCGTCCAAGCTTTCTTTCAATCGCCAGAAACCACACGAACGAGTGTCCGTCACGTCTCTGGTACACCTGCCGAAAGCTTGGCAAGAAACCGTCATCTTGTTTTCAAAGAACCCGGCGAACCGCCTAACCGGCTTGCCGTCCCGAATGCTTTTCTCCATTCGGTATGAACAAGATAATACGTTTCGTATTGAGTAAAAGCCCTAAATTACGAAAAACATGCCGAAACCGTATATCATATTGAAAACATTGAAAAAGAAAATTTGCAGAAACGTATTGCTACCCGTTCACAGCTGCCAAAAGTAGACCGGTTTTTCAGCCGAAATCCGCAAAAGTTATCCATTTAAATCAGAGAGTTAGACGAGGAAAATAGGGTGTCGAGCTGTGCTCCGGTTCGAAGCCCGCCAAAAAAGCCAGCAAAACCAATAGGGCGTTCGCCTGGTAGCAATCCTATACGACCCGAATAAACAGCACTCGAAGAGGGCAGGGGGACGCAAGGGAACGGGAAAGAGCCCCGCTTGCGTGTTAACAGTGCTGCGAGTCACACAAGCTTCCAGAACGTCGGATTGCGTCCTGAGTGATCCGGCTTCCAGCTTCCCCCTTCCATCGCTAGCACGCTAGGCAGCACCCGCCGCGCATATCCTTCCAAGCCGGGTAAGCGCCGTTCCGTGCATCCGTCACCGCCACGCCGCGACCGCTTCACCGCGACCACGCAAGCAAGCGAACCATTGACGCAAGGCAGGTGGAAGGGGGAGGGACAAGCCCCCAGAGGGGGAGAGGCAAGGCACCCGCCACCATGCCAGTGCGTCACCTGCCAGACTGCCAAGCCGCACCCTTGGCACCCGCCACACGGCAGCACCTGCCGCGACCATAGGCAGGCAGGCACCCTCGCAGGGCATTAGTTCAATGATATCAACGCGCTACGCACCCCCGCCGAGCTAGGTTCTTCCGAGGGGGAGGGGGTCGACCGCGGGTCGGCGGCAGCGCAGCCTTTGAGCGTTTTTGTGATTTCGAAATTCACCCTTCCGATTCCCGTTTTTCCAGCGAGAGGAAGCGATCGTGTTCAGATCTCCATTCAGCATCACGCCGGTGACGGACGGCCGAGGGGTGGTCACTGGCACCAGGTACTTCTTCGACGAACTCGACGAGGATCAACGTGAGGAAATCATTCGCAAAATTCCCCGAGCGAAGATCTCGGACCGGGGAGTTATCGAGGTGATCGTTCCGGCTGACGACGAAGAAAAATAATTCTCCGGATCGGGCAAGAAATGACCAGGCGCCACCGGGCGGATACCAAGCGCCTTGCGAAATCATTCTACGGGTCGCATCACCTGAATGCGCAACGTAGAACAATCATATCGTTTGGGGTCTCGGATGCGCATCGTGGTCGGCCGGTCGAACATGTCGGCGCTTAGGCGCTTCGAGGAAATGGCAAAGCTGCTCGCAAGTCCTCGAGCAAAATCGGAACTGATGCGCGGCGTGATCGACGCCGGCCGCAGGACGAAGACGCCAGTGCAGCGCGCGGTCTTTCGGCAGATGGCGCTGAAGCCTGGCAACTACAACAGCTACGTCGTGGCCGGCACGAGAGGCGTGCCTCGCAAGGAGCTCCTGGCCTACGACATCTTTGGCGTGAAGGGCGGCGCCAAGATCGAGGCTTACAAGGGCCTGCGCGCGGTAAGCCGAGGCAACAAGCTGAACGTCGGCCGCAAGGGCGGCGATCGCGGCGTGGTCCGATCCGGCGTCTGGAACAACCCGCGCATCTTCAAGCGCTCGTTCGAAGGCAATGCCGGCAGCTTCTATGCGATGCGGCCGGCGAGCGCCGGGACATCGAGCCGCGCACCGAAAGCGCTGTGGACGTTCGGCCTGAAGGTCAGCCAGCCGAGAGGCGCGCGCGGACGGTTCGAAGCGACCAATGTCCAGTATGGCAAGGTCCGCAAGCTCTTCGGCCCGGCGCTGATGAAGGAAATCCCGGAGGACCAGTCGCTCATGACCTTCATGGCGCAAGGCCCGATGCACCTCGAGCAGCAGGTGATGAAGCGGGTAACGAAACTCATGAGGTACTGATGGCAGCCCGGACTAAAAACGCCGCAGCACCGGCGAAGTCGTCCAAGAAGGCCCTCAAGCCCTTGAAAACCAAGGCGGCGAAGGCGGACGAAAAAACGGCCGTCGACGAGATGGTCGTCAACCAGACCGAAATGGCCGCCGTTCTGGGCGTGACCACGCGGTGGCTTCGGGAGCAGACCGCGGCCGGCATCGTCCCAACGGAAGGACGAGGGCGCTTCAAGATCGGCGCCGTCGTCCAAGCATACATCGCCTACTCCAAGGAAGGGGCGGTGAAAAAGACCGGGACCGAGAGCCTGGACGATCTCCGAAAAGAAAAGGCCCTCGACATCCGCCTCGCTCGAGCGCGGAAGGATCGTGAAGTCATCGCCCTCGACGAAGCCATCAGCACGGCAGAGGAGTTGGCAGGCTTGTTCGTCTCCTCGCTCGTCGGTCTCCCAGCACAGATAACGGGGGTGCCGAGAGAGCGGCAACGGCTGAATGACATCTTCGACGCAGAGCGCCTACGCCTCACCGATCGTTTCACCAAAAGGATCGCAACTCTTCGCACGGGCGAGGAAGATCCTGACTCCACGGCCGAGGACTAACCCGGTCGAATGGGGCAAGACCCGCGAATACAAGGAAACGGCCGGGCATCCCGGACCGCGCAACCCCTACAAGACGCCATACATGGTGCCGTTCGCCATGCGGGTTCATGCGCGCACTCACAAGCGCGTCGTCATGGTGGTGTCGGCGCAGTCCGGGAAATCGGAAACGTTCCTGGACCTGATGGGCGAGCGCCTGGACACGGCGCCGGTGCCGATCATCTACGTCGGCCCCTCGAAGCGATTCATCACCGAGCAGTGGGAGCCCCGCATCCTCGAGCTGATGACCGAGACGTCGCTTAAGGATCGGGTCGGCGCCAAGAGCCGGCAGACCAAGAGCCGCAAATTCATCAACGGTGTCCCGCTTCGCCTGGCACACGGGGGCTCGACCGGCGCCATGAAATCCGACCCGTTTGGCATGGCGTTCACTGACGAAGCCGACGAGCTCATGAAGGAGCTCAAGGGGCAGGGTAACCCGATCGGCCTGATCGATGCGCGCGGCGACACCTACGCAGACTTCGTGCATGCGATCACGTCAACGCCGAGCGAGGGGGTGGCTGAAGTGGAAGTCGACCCTGAAAGCGGCCTCGAGTTTTGGGGCGAGAGCGATCCGGAAGAGGTCAAGTCGACCGTCTGGCGCCTCTGGATGACCGGCACCCGGTACCATTGGGCGTGGCCTTGCCCACACTGTGGCGAGTATTTTATCCCGCGCTTCACTTGCCTCGGTTGGGAAAAGCCGAGGGACAAGGACGACAGGGAGCTGCCGTCGACGCCGATCATGGCGATGCAGACCGCGCACCTGGTTTGTCCGCACGGCTGCGTGATCTTCGAAAACGAGACGGTCACCGTCGAGCCGGCCAACCTGCCGGCGAAGGAATGGATGAACGCCCGCGGCGTCTATGTTGCCCCAGGCCAGAAGATCCTCGCAGACGGCACAGTTGAGGGCCCCGTCCCGGAAGCGACAACGGTCAGCTATTGGGTGTCGGGCTTGTGCTCTCCGTTCGTGCCGTGGGGCGAGCGCGCTCAGCGCTACGTGGAAGCGGTACGATCGGGCAACCCGGGCGACATCGCGGCCGTCAAGAACCAGGGCTTCGGCGAGCTCTATTCGCCAGGTGGTGGCGCGGTACCGGAGTGGAAGGAAGTCGCCGCGCGGGCCAGCCCGGACTATCGCTGCGACGAGATCGCAGAAGGTGTCCGTGTCCTAACGCTCACTGCCGACGTCCAGAAGGACCGGATCTATTACACGATCCGCGGATGGGGAGCGCACGGGACGTCTTGGTTGGTCAAAGCCGGCGAATTGTACGGGTCGACCGAAGAGCTCGAGGTCTGGAACGACCTGGCAGTGGTCGTCACAGATACCTACGACGGCATCCCGATACGGCTGGCGCTGGTCGATTCCGGCTTCCGGCCCGGCAAGAAATTCGTCGTTCCAGAGCACCGTGTCTATGCGTTCGCTCGTCGCTTCCCCCAGCTTGTGAGGGCGACGAAAGGCGCATCGACAACGATGAGAAAGCCGATCAGCACCAACACGATCGACATCAACATCGACGGCAAGGACATCAAGAAGGGCCTCGAGCTGGTCCGTCTCGACACCGATTACTTCAAGAGCTGGGTGCAGCAGAAGATCCGGTGGCTCGATGACCAACCCGGCTCCTGGTACCTGCCCGAGGATATTTCGGAAGATTACTGCAAACAGATGGTCTCCGAAGCTCGAGTCCGCGCACCGGGCGGCAAAGTCAAATGGATCATGAAGTCGAAGGCGAACCACTACTTCGACTGTGAAGCCATGCAGGGCGCAGCGTGCATGCTGCTCAACCTGACGAAACTGAGAGATGGACCGCCGCAGCGTCGGCGCCCCGTCCAAGAGCAACCAGCACCACCACAGGAAGCGGCTCGGCCGGCGCAACCCAACAAGGGGGGCAGCCGTCCCTCCAGCTATTGGGGAGGTGCTTCAGACAGGTATTGGTGATGGCTGACGAGATCCCCATCGACGGACTGACCACGGAGGAGAGGCAGGCTTTCCTGAAAGATTTGAAGGAAGCCTTCTACTCCGGCACCCATCGCGTCCGCTTCCGTGAGCGCGATGTCACCTACCGCAAGCTCACGGAGATGAAGCAGATCATCGACGAGCTCGAGGCATCCCTGAAACCGAACCGCCGGCCACGCGCCGCCGTCTTCACAACGTTCGGTCGGGGGTACTGATGGTTTCCAACTTCCTCGACAGAACGATCGGCTTCTTCAGCCCTGAGAAGGGAGCGAAGCGGGTCGCGGCACGGAAGCGGATGGAGCTGCTGGATGGGATACGGGCTTACGAGGGCGCGTCGAATGGGCGGCTGGCTCAAAACTGGCTTGCGCCTCGCGGGGATGCAAACGGCGAAATTTCGCGGGCGGGTGCAACGCTCCGGGATCGATCGCGCGATGCTGTCCGCAATCATCCGCTCGCGGCAAAGATCGTAACCATCCACGCCAACAACTTCGTCGGCTTCGGCATCACGCCGCAGTTCAAGACCGGCGATCCGGATCGTGACAAGAAGCTCACCGAGCTCTTCGACGAATGGTCGAAGGTTTGCCATGTGGATGGATCGACTGACTTCTACGGCCTGACCTATCTCCTCGCACGCATGATGGTGCAGGACGGCGAACTCTACATCCGTAAGCGGACCCGGCTCATGTCGGATGGGCTGCCGGTACCGCTCCAGCTGCAGGTGCTCGATAGCGAGTTCTGCGACTGGTCCAAGAGCATCACGCTCGAGGGTAACCGGATCATCAACGGCATCGAGTACGACGCGATCGGCCGGCGCCGCGGATACTGGCTCTACCCGCAGAATCCCCTGGGCAGTTACTCGTTTGGCGGCACGGTGGCCGTCAGCGGCTTCGTGCCGGCGACGGATGTGGCTCACATTTTCGAGCCGCAGACGAACCAGATCCACGGTGTGCCTTGGCTGGCGCCGATCCTGACCGAGCTAAAGGATCTCAGGGACTACGAGCTTGCGGAGAACATCCGCAAGAAAGTGGAAGCCTGCTCCGTCGGCACAGTCGTTCTAGGCGACACCGAGAACGATGACGACCCGAACGTCGGCATCACCGTCCCCGACCCGCCTGGCGAGGGCAAGGTCGAGCCGGCGGTTACGGACGTCTACGGCAATCCGATGGAACGGATGGAGCCGGGGATGTTCCACATTCTGACGGGCGGCAAGGACATCAAGTTCAACACCCCGGCGATCTCGGCGGGCATGGAAGCGTATCTCCGCACTCGCCACCGCAGCATCGCGGCCGGCGCGCGGGTGACCTACGAGCTCATGACCGGCGATTTTAGCCAGGCCAATTTCGCATCGGGCAAGCTCGGCTTGCTCGAGTATCAGCGGTTCGTCGGGCATGTGCAGTGGCACATTCTGATTCCGCAGGCACTCGACAAGATCGGCGCTTGGTTCATCGAAGCCGCAAAGCTGGCCGGAAAGCTTCCTGCGAACGTGGCGGTGAAGATCGAATGGACGCCGCCCGAAGTCGAAAGCATCACCCGTCTCGACGACGCGCGCGCAGATCTCCTCGAGGTCCGCATGGGCAAGCGCTCCATGCCCGAGATCATCGCCAAGACCGGACGCGATCCAGCGACCGTGCTCAAGGAGACAGACGAGTGGAGCGCCAAGGTCGATGCGACCGCCACCAAGCTCATCCTCGATTCCGATCCGCGCAAGGTCACCATCCAGGGCCAATTGCAGATGACGAAACAGGATGGCGACAACGGAGAAACCGATGCCCCAAGCTCTTAGAGAGGCAATCGAGAAAGAAATCCGCATCCCGAAGAGCTTCGGCGAGGTCGAGGTGCGGGCCGACACCTTCAACGAGAACGATCGCACAGTCGAGGTTTGCTGGTCTACCGGCGCCAAGGTGAAGCGATATTCCTGGGATGAAGGCTACTACATGGAAGAGCTGCAGGTGGACAAGAAAGCTGTCCGCCTCGATCGGTTCAGCGCGATGTCGTTGCTCGACACGCACGACAACTACTCCATGGATTCGAGGCTGGGCACTGTCGTCCCAGGCTCGGTTCGCTTCGAGAACGGCAAGGCTTACGCGCGCATCAAGTTCTCGAGGAAGCAGCGCGCCGAAGAGATCATGCAGGACATCCGCGACGGACATCCCCTGCCGATCTCGGTTGGCTACAAAATCCACCGGTATGAGAAGACCGAAGGCGCAGACGGGCAGCTGCCTGTGCTGAGGGCGATCGATTGGGAGCCGCTCGAATTGTCGGCGGTACCGATCCCGGCGGACGCCGGAGCAATCTCCAGATCCGAGCCGGACGGCAAGGACTTCGAAACCGTCCTGGTCCGGCAGGACTCACCCCACGCGGCCGTGCCCGCAACTACGAAGGAAAGACCCATGAATAAGCGCGAAGCCGCGAAGCAGTACAAGGGTGATCAGCTGGACGCCCTTGCCATTGGTGCAGGTATCTCCCGCAAGGAAAACGAGACTGACGAAGCCCTGCGCGCTCGCCTGCTCGATGCCTTCGACAAGGAAGACCGCGCCGCCGACGAGGCCGAAAAGGCTCGCAAGGCTGCTGAAGAAACCGCTCGCCGTGCCGCTGAAGAAGAAATCCAGCGCCGCGCAACCGGTCAGCAGCACCAGCAGCAGCCCACCGGTCTGACCGAGCAGCAGGCGCAGCAGCGTGCGGACGAGGCTGTCGCCGCCGAAGTCAAGCGCCGCTCCGACATTGAGGGCTTCGCTAAGATCTCCGGCCTGAAGTCCGACGACGAGCTCGTCCGCAAGGCGATCGACGACCGCCACACGATGGAGCAGTTCCGGAACGCGGTCCTCGACAAGATGATCGCCGACCAGGCGCGCTCCCCGACCTTCCCGCACAGCGAGAGCCGTGGGATGGATGCGCAGGACACAATGCGCCGCATGGTCACCAACGCCATCCTCCATCAGCTCGGCGTCGAGTCGAAGCTCGAGGACGGCGCCCGCGAATGGCGCTCGATGGGCGCGATGGAGATGGCCCGGGAACTGCTGGCTGCACGCGGCCAGAGCACCCGTGGCGGCGTCCACCAGATCGCCGAGCGCTCGCTGCACACAACGAGCGACTTCCCGATCATCCTGCAGTCGGTCGTCCGTGCGGTTCTCCTGTCCCGCTACACCGGCTACGAGAACACGTTCCAGCTCTTTGCCTCGCGCGAAGTGCTGCCGGACTATCGTGAAGCCAAGGTGCTCGATATCGGCGCGGCGCCCGACCTGAAGCTGAAGAACGAGCACGGTGAGTTCGTGTCCGGCACGCTCCGCGAAAGCGAAGAAGCCATGAAGCTGCAGCGCTACGGTCGCGCGATCGGCTTCACCCACGAAATGCTCGTGAACGACCAGCTCGGTCAGTTCATGAAGGTGGTCGGCCAGTGGGGCGAGAAGGTCGCCAAGCTGGAAGGCGACGTCATGTGGGGCGCCATCATCAACAACCTGGTAATGAAGGATGGCTTTGGCCTCTTCCATGCCAACCATAAGAACCTTGCCGCCAGCGGTACGGCTCTCGACATCGCCAACCTGAAGAAGGCCCGCACGGCGATGCGCGGTCAGAAGGACATCGACGGCGGTATCATCAACCTCAACCCGAAGTATCTGTTCACCGGCTCGAACCTCGAGCTCGATGCGCAGACGCTGGTTGCGGCTCCGTACAACCCGGTCGTCGCCGGCGAAGTCACCCCGCAGGCGATCAAGTCGCTGGTTCCGGTCTACGAGCCGCGCCTCGACCTGATCACCAAGAACGCATGGTTCCTGTTCTCCGACTCCGCTTCGGATCGCGGCCTGCACTACCTGCACCTGCTGGGTTACGAGCAGCCGACCACGAACGAGCAGATCGGTTTCCGCATCGAAGGCGTGGAGTTCACCATCGCGCATTCGTTCGGCGTCGGCCTGACAGACTACCGGTTCGCCTACAAGAACCCTGGCGTCGATCCAACCTGATCGGGATCACCTGACCCACTAGGCGCCGATTAAACCCGGCGCCTTTTCCTTTTTGCAAACACGGGAGAACCCCACATGCGCAATTTCATTCAGCCGGGCAAGGTGATCACCGCAGTGGCGCCGTCTGGCGGCGTCGTCAGCGGCGGCTTCTACAAGATCGGTGCCTTTTTCGGTATCGCCACCACGACCAAGGCGGTTGGCGAGAACTTCGAGCTCGACATCAGCGGCGGCGTCTACGAGCTGCCGAAGACCTCGGCCGAAGGCTGGGCGTTCGGCGACACGATCTACGCCACCTCCGGCGGTCTCATGACCACGGTCAGCTCCGGCAACACCAAGGTGGGTACGGCCGCTGCTATCGCCGCCAACCCCTCCGGCTCCGGCCTGGTGAAGCTCAACAACAACTTCTAATCGCCTGACGGCGGCCTTCGCCGGCTGCCGCAACTCCCACAAGGAAACGCGATCATGACGACCAAGAAGACCACCGCCAAGGCCGACCTCTCGAAGAGCTACGTGGCCGCACTCGACACCATCTTCGAAGGCAGCCCGGTTCGTGAGGGTGTCCCCGTCAGCGTGAGGGGTATGGCCGAAGAGCGCGTCCAGGAATACCTCGACGCCGGCCTGATCGAGCTCCCGGACGAGCCGTCGAAGGAGGCCGTGGAAACGAGCAAGCAGCTCTCGGAAGAAGCCGCAAAGATCGACACCTCCGGTGACAAGCGCACCGAAAAGTAGGGGCAGGCAATGGCACTCTTCAACCGCCTGGACAAATTGACGAGCCGGGCGGTTGATACCGTCAACGCCACCCGCTTCGTGCTCACGCCGATGACGAGCACGCCGAACGGTCGCACCCAACGCGACGCCAATCGGCAGATTATCGATGGCCGCGGCATCTTCGACTATGCCGAGATGGAATATGGCGTGCAGCTCGGCGTGCGCAAATCTTACCGAGAGGGCAATGACCTTCGGTCCGTCCAGTCTGGACGAGATCCGCAGCTGTCGGTTGACCGCAAATATTTCGGAAGCTTGTCCGAGGAGGCGCTGCAGGGCGACATCGTCAAGTTCCCGGATGACCCCCACCTTCCAGATTTTCAGGTGACGAAGGCGCAGCGTGACGGGTTGACCCGCATAAAGCTCGACCTCGTCCAAATAGGAGGACAGGCATGAGCCTGAACCGCTTGGTAGCGCGGCTCTCCGTCGTGTCCGCCCTGAACAATTACCTCACGGCGCCCTGGCCGACGCTGGCCGGCCCGAACATCTTCGACTCCAAGATCGAGCCGGTCGAGGATATGAAGCTGGACCGCGCGTTCCCGTGTGCCGTTGTCTACACCGACTACGACAAAGACCATTGGGCGAAAGCTGACAGCGATCGCAAGCACCGCCTCATGACGGTCACCATCGAACTGCTGATCGTTCAAGTGGCGGAGCAGATCGAGACAGAAGGTCAGCCGACTCGCTATCAGCTCGAGACGCCGACCACGGACAGCGAGATCGAAACCTCGCTCGACATATTCGAGGTGCAGATCTTCCGCGCGCTCAACGCCGGCAACGTGGCGAGCGACTGCTTCAACTATCTGTGCACGTCCTACGACAACGTGATCAGCCGCCGCGGTGCATCGATCGAGGGCGGCCAGCGCCTAGCAGCGCGCCAGCTCACGCTCGAAATGAAGACGCCGCGGGACAATATCAAAGGGGTCATCCCGGAGCAGATCGAGGCATTCCTCAACAAGCTGGAGGAGCACGCGGACTACGGCGACCGCGTCGACAACATCCGCGCCATGTTCACCGCTACCGCTACCGAGACGGCGGGGGAGAAGGCACGGAAGGCTTACGGCTATTCGACGGATGTCGGCAGGATGCTCGGCTACGAGCCCGGGCCGGAGGTGCTCCTGCCGGCGAACCTGACCTTCCAGCTCAAGGGAGGATGAAGGCATGAGCTACGAGGTGGTCTTCCGCCGACTGCTGGACCGCATTGAGCTCCTCGAGCGCACCCTTCAGCGTGTCCAGACCCGTCAGAACAGCATGTTCCGTGAGGGCGTTGTCACGTCGGTCGATGCTGAGAACTATACCGCGATTGTCGATGCGCACGGGATTGAGAGCAAGCCCGTCCCTTGGCTGCAGCAGGCAGGCGAGATCAACGAATGGACTCCGCCATCAAAAGGGCAGCGGGTCGTTCTGGTTTCACCCGGCGGCGACATGGGGAAGGCGTTCATTCTCCCCGGGGGCTTTACTGATGAGGTGAAGCAACCGCATGACAAGGGAGCCGAAAAGCGTGTGAAGATCGGTGGATGCGTGCTCACGCAGTCAGCCTCGGGTCTGATCCTCGAGGTCGACGGCACGAAATTCGAGTTCACTGCCGGAGGTTTTAAGCAGACCAACGGCGACCAGATCCACCATGGCGGCAAGCAAGAGCACGACGGCCAGAACGTCGGCAAGACACACGTTCATGGCGGCATCGTTCGCGGCGTCGCGGACACCGACCCACCCCACTAAGGAGACGACCATGAAGACCACCTATTTCGCGACCGCCGAAGGTCACATCCTGGGCAGCTGGCGGAACGCGGGCGATTCCGTCGGCGAACTGACTGAGCGCGAGGCGAAGTATCTGGAGATGCACGGCACAATCGCCAGGACGAAGCTTGAAACCAAGGGCAAACCGCCCGCCCTGGAACCTGACGCGGCAGTGATCGAGCGGAAGACGCGATAATGGCTCGGGTCGGGCTCGACGCCACAACCGGTCGCCTGCTTTACGGGTGGGACCACTGCGTTCAGAGCATCACCAAGATCCTGACCACTGAACTGCGCGAGCGGGTGCAGAGGCGGAGCTTTGGCTCCGTCCTGCCAAGAATGATCGACCGTCCGCAGAACCAGGAGACGGTCATCGACATCTATATGGCCGTTGCTGAATCGCTCGAGCCACGCGTCGTCGAAGGCCACCAAATGGGCGAGCCAGGCTTCGTGCTTTTGAGGACCAGCCTGGATGCTAATGAGGCCGGTCATCTCCTCATGCTCGTCAGCGGCGTGTTTTTCGAGAACGGCCACCTTGGCGACTATAGCAACCCTGCCGCTCGTGAAATCTCCTTCGTGGTCACACAGGACAGTTTGGAGATCGCCGCGGCCTAAGCTCGAAAGGAAGGGCGTTGTCCACTTCGGCGATCGACATAACCAAATTGCCAGCGCCGAGAGTAATCGAAGAGCTGAACTACGAGGCCTATCGAACTCGCGGCATTCAGGAATTCGTCGCCGTGTGGGAGACCGTTCGTGCGGAGAATCCCTCTCTCGGGCTACCATCTTACACGGTTGACGCGCTGGAGACCGACCCCTTCGTCATCCTCAATGAGGCCGAAAGTTATCGCGAGACGCTTCTGAGGGCTCGCGTCAACGCGGCGCTTCGAGCAACTCTTTTGGCGTTTGCCAAGGGTAGCGACCTAGATCATCTCGCCGCCTTCTATGACGTTTCACGAATGATCGGGGAGCTTGACGACAGGTTGGTTGACCGCGTCATACTGGCCATCCAGGGCAGATCGACCGGCGGTACTGAGCCACGTTACAAATTCATCGCCATGTCGGCGGATATCCGCGTCCAAGACGCCATTGTCTATACTGTCGGCCGTAGCCCGCTCATTCACGTCGCCGTTTTTTCCACTGCTCCAGACGGCGTGGCGTCCGCGGATCTGTTGGAGATCGTCAACGCGGCCCTTCAGGACCCAGCAGTTCGAATGGTCAACGACACCATCGTAGTCGCCTCGGCAGTGAAGCAAGTCATCGACGTCGTCGTGGATGCCTGGCTGTTGCCAGACGCCGACGTCGCAACCTTGGACCGGGCTGCCGACAACCTCCGGGCAGCTTGGTCATCCGCTCGGTCGCTCGGCCGCGACTTCACCACCAGCTGGTGGATGGCGCAGCTCATGATCGCGGGAATTCACAGGGTGAAGCCAATCGCACCGTCTGCCGACGTGGTTGTCGTGCCGTCAGAGTCAATTTCGATCGGAACGATCACCCTTAACAACAGAGGAAGGGCTTACTGATGACTTCTTTGCTCCCCCTCAATACAGGATTGTTTGAGGGGGCGCAGGAGAAGGCCCTCCTGCCGAGGTGGCCCCTTTTGGAGGTTGGAGCAGATGCAATTGCTTCCGCAAAGAGAGCCCCTCCGCCTTCCGTCCTGCCATACCTTGTCTACGAATATGGGCTTGGTGAGCTGACGCCCTACGTGCCGAACCTCTACACGCTTGTCGTCGACCGAGAAGGCGTGAATTGGCAGCGCATTCGCGGAACACCGGCGGCCGTCAATAAGGGCCTTGGTTGGCTTGGTTACTCCGCCACGATGGAGGATGCTTGGCACGGCCGTGCCTATTGGAATAGCACCCAACTGCGGTTCCCCGAACTGCCCGCTAACGACAACCTGGATCTGGAGCGGATCGAAGGGATCACTCGCCTTTCTATGCCGCTGCGTTCTCGGCTCCGCCGTGGCGTCCATCAATATGATGTTGGCGCGGTCGAGGCGGACGGAAGCCGGCTCGACGCCAGCATTCTCGATCGGGAGAGTGGCGTTGCCGTTACGGCCACCGGCACGCTCTGGTCGTTCGGTCGCACCACCGAGATCGATCATCTTCTGACGGAGGCCGAAGGCACCGCGATCGGCAATTGGATACCCGAACCAGCGGAAGGTGGGCTGAAATGGGTGGACATGCAATACCCGTGGGTGACCGCGAACTTCTTGTGGGCCGATAACCCGGCTGTACAACGCCGAACACTGATGGCCGCCTGGTTCGCCGCGCGCGTTCTTTACGTCACGTTCCGCGACCAGAGCGGAGACGTCATCGGCCATCGACGTTGCCGTGCTGATCATCCCGTTCGCGAGCAGGTCGAGGGCGCCTACCTAGTCGGCGGCGTGCGCTATCAGCCGCAACCGGGCGCCGCGCGTGTTTACCTCGAAGCGATGACAGATTTCGAGGACGCATTCGACGTCGAAGCGAAGGCCGTCGAACTGACGGTTGGCGCTACCCTGGCGCCTGGCATCAAGCCCGGCCGGCTCTGGCTGCAGCCGGGCGAGCTACTCGGCGGTCACGCGATCGCCGTCACGTCCATTTCCCTGCCGCTGCGCAAGACGGTGCGCGAGCAGATCAAAATCCTCATGAGGTTCTAATGTACGAGCACGCTAGCGGCTTGCCCCACGCCTATGACCGCGCCGCAGGAAAGCCTGAACAGCAGAGCGTCGTTTTTTATGGCGATCGCCCGTTCATTCAGGGCGCCGAGTTGGTCGAGCTTCAGACGATCATCCGTGGTCGCCATGATCGGCTCGGCCGCCTGGTCGCCCGTGAGGGCAACCGGATCGCCCGCGCCGACGCCATCGTCGATATCGAAATTGGGGCCATCACCCTTGCCTCCGGCAGTATCTATGTCTCCGGCGACGTCTTCCCAGTGGGCGAAGCCGTTCTGGAAGACGTGCCAATGACCGGCCGCGTCGAAATCGGCGTTCGTCTGGTCCGCTCTTACGTGACGCACGAGGATGATCCCAGCCTCGTCGGCCTGGTTCCCGGCTCTCTTGCCGAGGGCGAGCCAGGTGCTGCGCGCGAAATCGCCAGCATCTCCTGGGCTCTTGAAGGCGACGACGGTGAAGGGGCCTTCTATTCCGTCTACACCCTGCTCGACGGAACTATCCTCGACCAGACCGGCCCGTCCATTCTGGAGCCGGCCCTTCAGGCAATCGCCGCCTATGATCGCCCTAACGGCAATTACATCGTGTCGGGTTGCCGCGTGACGGCGATCAGCGCCGCCGGCGGCAATCAGATCTTCTCGATCGAGCAGGGCGAAGCTAACATCAACGGCTACAAGCGCACCCGTCTTGCGGCCCTACGGCACACTCAGCCCATTGCTTGGGAAGAGGTTGCCATTCCCGGCGAAACCAAAACCTATGGCGGCGGGGCGAGTTACACGTTCGCGGTCGATTTCGCGCCGATCGGCGTCATTAACTCGATCCTTCTGACAAAGGAAAAGACTGTCACGCTAACGCGGGGCGCGATCGCCAATGGCTCTGACGGTTTGCCAGACAGTAGTGTGATTTCGGTCTCGTCCGTCGTCCAGGGCGGCACGACCTACGTCGCGGCCACCAGCTACAATCTTGTCGGCAACGCGATCGATTGGGCGCCTGCCGGCGCGGAGCCGGCAATCGGCTCGACGTATAACGTTACCTATCGGTACCGTGCTGCCGTCGCGCCCACGGCAAGCACCGACACGACAATCACCGTTTCGGGCGGTGTGGCAGGCGGCGACATCATCACTGCCTACACGCAAAAGCTACCGCGCATCGATCGCCTCTGCCTCGGCCAGGACGGTTCGCCGATCTACATCAAGGGGCTGCCGGCGCGTAGCAATCCGATGGCGCCGGGGGTGCCGAGTGAAATCCTGCCGCTTTGCCAGATCTTCAATGACTGGATGTCACTGCCCGTCGTCACCAATGACGGGGTGCGCTCCCTGCCGTATTCGGAGATGTGGCGGTATTTCAACCGGGTGATCGATTATGAGCGGCTGTTCCAGCTGGAGCGCCTTCGCAACAACATCGACTTTCGGGAGCCGGTCGCCAAGAAGGGGATCTTCGTCGATCCCTTCCTCGACGACAGCTATCGCGATGCGGGCGAGGCGCAGACCGGTGCGATTGGCAATGGCATGCTCCAGCTCGCCATCACGCCGACGTTCTTCACCGGGACGCTCACTGCGCCGGTCATGCTGGATTGGGTTGAGGAAGTCCTGGTCACACAGGACCTGAAGACGGGTTGCGAAAAGATCAACCCCTACCAGAACTTCAATCCGCTGCCCGGCTCACTCCGCCTCACACCGGCTGTCGACTTCTGGACCGAGGATAGAACCGACTGGCTCTCTGCGCAGACCATCGAGTTCAACCGTGGCACTCGCTTCGACGGTGGCCCGCTGCAGACGACAGACACGGAAACCCAGCTCGTCGACCATCGCGTCGAGCAGCTGGAATTCCTTCGGCAGATCCCGGTGGCTTTCACCATCAGCGGCTTTGGCCCAGGCGAAATCCTCCAGACGCTGACCTTCGACGCCATCAACGTCAAGCCGGCGGGAACACAGACTGCCAATGGTTCCGGACAGATCACCGGCACGTTCAACATTCCGCTGAACGTCACCGCTGGCACGAAGATCGTTGCCGCCAAGGGCGTCGGCGGGACGGAAGCCAACGCGATGTTTACCGGACAAGGCACCATCGAGATCGACACCATGCGGCGGGTGACAACGGTCCAAAACTGGACAGCACCTCAGCTGGTTCAATGGGTTCGAGATACCGGAAATAACGGCTGGGACAATAACACCTCCGATGGCACCGGAAGTGCGCCGGATCCGCAAGCTCAGATGTTCGCGGTACCGGAGATGCGCCAACTGGTGGGCGTCGATTTCCATATCTGCCATGTCGGCAACCAGGCGAACCATCTGCTCGTGGACCAGGTATCGATCAACAACGGATACCCGACGACGAACATTGCCGCCGAGGTAGTCGTGCCGATGACAGGTGCCGTCGCCGGCTGGAAGGAGGCGCGCTACAATCTGCCGCTGACCACGCCGGCTGATCGGGCGCATGCGTTCGTCATCAAGACCGATGATGCCGACCATTCCGTCTCGTTCGCCAAGCTCGGCGGCTTTGATGAGACCTTGCAGAAGTTCGTGACCTCGCACCCTTATGTGACGGGGCCGCGTTTCTCCTCGGTCAACGCCCAGACATGGACGGCGCATCAGGATGAGGCACTCGCCTTCAGGATCGTCGCCGCGAAATACCTGGTGACCACGAAAACGGTTCCCCTGGGTAGCTTCGCGCTCAATCAGGCCTCTGATCTTCAGGTCCGAGCCGCTATCGAGCTTCCCGGTCCCGGATGCTCGGTCGTGTTCGAGATCGAGCGCACCAACGGCACGATTTACCGCCTCTTGCCGTTCCAGGTGCTGCAGCTCACTGAGTTCATCACCGAGACGGTGCAGCTGCGCGCCATCCTGACCGGAACAGAAAAGCTTTCCCCGGTGCTATTCGCTCCGGTGCAGCTGGTTGCCGGCAAGATCGGCACGACGCTGACCTACATCACCCGCGCCTTCACGCTGGGGACGGCTGTCCGGTTGACCAGCTACCTGAAGGCGTTCCTGCCGGGCGGCGCCTCGGTCGCCATGCACTATTCCAAGGATGGCGGAGCCTGGACGAGTCTTCCGTTTGTCAGCGCCGACGCCTTGGCGTTCCCGCTGTGGACGGAGCGCAAACATGAGGTGACGGGCCAGACCGGCACTCTGGTTCGCCTTCGCATCACCGGGACCGGAGGACCGGCCGCCCGGCTCATAATCGGCGATCTTGGCGCCGGCATCTTCTGAGGATCGATATGGCAGTCACCGAACACTACGCTATCCCGCTTCCCGACCCGGCCGCCGAGGTTGATGAGGAATTCTATCGCCTGCAGCAGGCGTGGGCGGTCGTCGATGCCGCTATTTGGGCTCTGGCTAATGTCGTCGCCAACAAGGCCAATGCCAGCCACGGACATGGGATAGCTGATATCTCCGGTCTGGTGACGGCGCTTGCCGGAAAGATGGCCGCCACGCAGACGTTCGCGCTCGACGACCTGACCGACGTTAACGGCGCTACGGGCGCGGCAACCAATTACCTTCTGGTCAAGAACGCCAGCGGGCAATGGGTTCCATCTTCGGCTATCGCCGCGCTCGGTACCCATCAACACGCGACGGCCGACATCGTCGGCCTGACTGCCGCGATCAATGCCGCTGTCGCCGCCGTGGTCGCGGCGGCGCCGACGACACTCGACACACTCAACGAGCTGGCGGCCGCGATCGGTGACGATCCGAATTTCGCGGCGACGATAGCCGCGCAGATCGGTTTAAAGGCACCAACCGCGAGCCCGACCTTCACAGGGACGCCGGCAGGCCCTACCGCCGCCGCTGGAACGAACACGACGCAACTGGCAACGACAGCTTTTGTTGCCGCGCTCGGCGCTCTGAAGGCTAATCTGGCATCACCAACATTCACAGGGACGCCAGCTGCACCAACTGCCGCGGCCGGCACTAACACGACGCAGCTGGCGACGACGGCATTCGTCGACAATGCGCTAAGTAAGACGGTCGTCAAACGAAGCGGGCAACTTACACCTTCCCTCGGCGGCACCCTCACTTACGCTCACGGCCTCAGCTACACCCCCGATGAGTATTGGGCGGAGTTGGAATGCATCGCGACTGACAATGGCTGGGCCGCTAGCAACGTAATCAGAGCGCATGTCGACGACAACGGCGGCGGCTACGGTATCGAAGTATTTCGTGACGGCACGAGTGTGTATGGCATCGTCGGTGCAAATGGTATCGGCGTTCATCATAATAAAACGACTGGTGCTGCTTTTGTCCCAACAGTAGCAAGCTGGAGAGTGCGTCTATGTACACGCTGAGTGAAAGGTTCTATCGGGATACAGAGGGGCGTTTTCTTGGCTCCTTCATTGGCGATTGGGTCAAGCAACCGACGCAGTCGGAGCCGCCACCAGATCCGTTGCCGGAAGGATGGGAGCCGCCAGACGAGGTATACGTCGAGGTTTGGCCGGATATTCCTGCCGGGGCTGTCGAGGTGTCACTAGCCCCCGAGCGAGCCGGTCAAATCTACGACCAAGTGGCATCAGTATGGATGGATCCGCCGGTCACCGCCGCAGAAGTGGACGCCGAGCGTGATCGGCGGATCGGGGCGGGTTTCACCTTCGAAGGCGTTTTGTATCAGTCGGACAAAGAGGCGCGCGAAAACATCATGGGGGCGCACAAGGCGGCCTCGGATGCGATGATGCTGTTTGGTGCTCAATCCGGAGATCTTGCTTGGCGCCTGCTTCTTGACCCCGCAGGACCGGAAGTGTTCGAGTGGATCGCTTCGGACAATTCCCGCGTACCGATGGATGCACCTACCGTGCTTCGCTTCGGCTATGCCGCCCTGTCCCACAAGGCGAGCCATATCTTCGCTGCGAGCGATCTAAAGAGCATGGACCCGGTACCGGTCGACTTCGCCACTAATCCGGTTTACTGGCCGTAAGCCCGCGCATGCTAGCCGCGGCGAAGCTCTAGGCCGACTCCCTTGCCGTCCACCAACGTACAGCCAGGACTGGACGACATCTATCTCGTCATGCTTTTAGTGCTTCCCAAGCGTAAACGAGAGACCGCCATGAGCCTTAGATCGACCATCCTCAACGCCGTCATAAAAGACAGCATGATGATTACGGATTGCGCCTCTAAAGAGGACATCATGAAAGTCATCAGCCTGTTGACGCCGGTCCCGATTGGGGTCGAGCTTATTCGTATCGGCAGTGAGGGAGATGGGGGCTATTTGATTCCGGATGATATGGACGGGATCGAGTATTGTTTCTCGCCGGGGGTTTCGGAGGTTGCGGACTTCGAAGGGGATCTCGCCTCTAGGTTCGGGATTAAGTCTTTTCTCGCCGATGCCAGCGTCGAGGCTCCTCCGTCTCCTAATGGAATGTTTGATTTCGAGAAAAAATTCCTCGGGGCGACGGATGGAGGGGATTTCATCCGATTGTCAACCTGGATTAACGAGAAGCTAGGCCCCGGTGAGAGGTCTGACATGATCTTGCAGATGGATATCGAAGGCGCGGAATTTGACGTCCTTATCGAGACTTCCATCGAAACATTGAGGCGCTTCCGGGTGATGGTCATCGAGTTTCATGAGCTCGACATGCTTCTCACCAAGAAGGCGTGCCGCTTTCTAACGCCGATTTTCGAGAAGTTGGCGGCGGAGTTTGTCGTGGCTCATATCCACCCTAACAACTATCGAGCCCCGAGCTCAGCTTACGGTATCAAGGTGCCGCGAATTCTAGAAGTGACATTTCTTCGTAAGGACAGGATCAAGGAGGACCGCGCAGTGGAATGCTTGTCATTCCCGCATAAACTGGACCGAAAGAACGTGCCCTCTGCGCCCGATGTCATTTTGCCGGAGATGTGGTGGAAGCCGCAGGCGTAGGCCTGCAACAATGGTGAATCCGCCGGCCGCCAACGGACCCGATTCCGGCTGACGTCACCACAGATCCTGTCTACTGGCCGACGTGACGTAGACTGCGTCAAGGGGCTGCTGCCGGACATTTAGACTCAACCGAACCCGCCCTTTGAGGCGGGTTTTTCTTTGCCCGCCATCCGGTGCGGGAAAACAAAACCAATAAGGAATAAGCGCGATGGCCGACATTTACCTTCACGGCGTGGAAACTACTGAAAATACCAATGGCCCGCGGCCTGTCGAGACGATCGACACCGGCGTGATCGGCCTCATCGGCACTGCCCCGGATGCGGAAGCTGGACTCTGGCCGGTTAATACTGTGGTGCCAATTTATGGCGCTGGCGGTGCGGTCCAGGGCCTCGGTGCCAACGGCACGTTAAAAGATGCGATTGAGGGCATCTTCGATCAGGCTGGTCGGGTCTCCCATACGATTCTCGTTGTTCGCGTGACGGAGGGCGCCAATATCAAGGAGACGATGACGAATATCATCGGCAGCTCCACGCAATTCACCGGCGTGCACGCGCTCCGCAAGTCACCCGGTGAGCACGGTCTTACCCCAAAGCTTCTTATTGCCCCCGGCTTCACCTCGAGTCGCCCGACCGATGGCATCTCGGCGATAGCCAAATCGACGGACGGGGTAGGGTACACCTCCGCGCCTACGGTGGCGATATCAGGCGGAGGCGGGACTGGCGCAACTGCCGTCGCAACGATCAACAGCGTTACCGGAAAGCTCGATGAAATCGTCATCACCAACCCGGGGTTCGGTTATACCACCGTCCCGACGGTCACGCTTTCCGGCGGCGGTGCAACGACCCAGGCCACGGCAACGGCGACGGTCGGCACGGTCGCCAACCCCGTCACGATGGAGTTGCTGACGCTGGCTAACCGGTTCCGCGCAGGCGTGATCAAGGATGCGCCGGCTACCACGACCTCGGCCGCGATTTCGGACCGTCTGGACTACGACACCGATCGTCTTCTGATAGTCGAGCCGATGGCGAAGATCTTTAAGGATGCGGCGGTGGTGCAGGAGCCGGCTTCCGCTCGTGTCGCGGGCCTTCAGGCTAGGGTGGATTATAGCGAGGGATTTTGGGTCTCGCCGTCCAACCATGTGATCGAAGGCATCGTCGGCGTGTCTCGCCCGATCGAGCATTCCATCACCGACCCGTCGGCCGAGTCTCAGCTGCTCAACAAGAACGCGATCGCCTGCATCGTGCGTGCCCCGAGCGGCGGCTTCAAGCTTTGGGGCTCTCGCGTGCCGTCGTCGGACTCGCTCAAGTCCTTCTGGTCGGTCCGGCGGGCCCACGACACGATTATCGACTCGATCGAGCGGGCTGCAGAGCCTTTCATCGACCGACCGTTCAGTGTCCAGGTGCTCGTCGACATCGCTGAGACCGTAAACAGCGCGCTTCGTCGCTGGAAAGCTTTGGGCGCTACCCTGGGCGGCCGCGTCTGGCTCGACACCACGCTCAACACCAAAGAGACGTGGGCGAACGGGCAGCTGTTCATCAGCTACGACGGTGAGGCGCCGGCTCCGATCGAGCATATCACCTTCATCTTCAACCGGAACACCGGCTACTACGAGGAGCTCGGCTCCAGTGCCGTCCGCGAGATCGCCCGCATGGCTGGTACGGCTATCCCTGCCAACGCCTGATCACAACCGCACGCATAAGGAGATCGAACCATGCGGCATATTCTGCAGGGCTTCACCATGTTCATGGATGGGCTCGACTTCGGCATCGACACGGAGGAAGTGGAGCTCCCGCTCCCGACCCCGGTCACCCAGGAATACAGGGGAGGCGGCCAGGATTTGGGCATCACGCTTCCCATGTCTGCGATCGAGGCCATCCAGATCACCGTCAAGATGGCGGGCCACAACCCCGACATCATGGCGGTCATGGCGCAGGCGCCGGGCGTCACCCGTCGCGTTACCTTCCGCGGCGGTGTGATGCGGGAGCAGGACGGTGGGATTGCCGCTCACGTCTGCATAGTCGAAGGCGCCATCAATGGCAGCTCTCGCGACCGCTGGCAGCGCGGTGAGAAGTCAGGCGTCGAGTTCGTCATGAACGGTGTCAAGTATTTCCGCTACGAGGCCGACACCCGCATCATCCATGAGCTTCAGGTCTGGCCTCCGGTCCGGATGATCAACGGCGTCAACCAGCTCGCCGCTCTTAACCAGGCGCTCGGCTATTAAGTCGAGCCCCCAACCTACAGGAGAGTGACGTGGTGGATCAGGTCACAAGGGCAATGTCGCAGCAGGAAATGGATCGCGTCCTGGAGCGCAAGGCAAAAGAAGTGGTGGTGGGCGCAGTTGCCAGCATGGCGCCCCCCGTATTCGTCGAGGGCGCCGTGAGACACATCTCCGTGCCACTCGATTATCCGGTCACCTTTAACGGCGGGACCATCAGCGAGGTAGTCATTCGACGGCCGACCATGAGGGAGTGGCGCGCATACCTTCGGGAATGTGTTGACGCGGTGAAAGAAAGAGGTCCGGGCGCTGACGACGATGTCGACCAAGTCTGGCTCAGCGTACCAGCCGTCGTTCTGGAGAACCTCGATTTCATCGATGCTTCGCGTGTGGAGAGCGCGCAAGAAGGTTTTTTCGAACGCACAAAGTCGTCTCCAGAGACGGAGACGGCGGATTCGTCGTCCAGCACATCCGACACTGGAGAACCTTCGCCTTCGTCGTGATGAGGGAGAGCCAGGGCGGCGTGAGTATGGAAACCATTTTGGACGGCACCTTCCCGGATCTCATCGATCTGTGGGAGGAAGCCGTCTATATTCGATAGGTGAACAATGGTCAGCCGCACCGCTACCCTCAGACTCCAGCTCATCGATTCGGTAAGCGGCCCCTCAAAGAATGCGGCCGGCGCGATCAGCAGCATCAATTCGGCGCTCGCCAAGCTCGGAAAGGGCGGGTCGCCCGAGATCCGGCGACTGGCAAAGCAGCTCGAGTACCTTCAGAAGAAGGCGGGTTCGATTGAGGATTTCACGGCTACTCGCCGTGGCTTCAAGGATCTCGCCACGCAGATGAAGGCGGCGCAGAGCAACGTCTCCCGTCTCGAGGCCGCGCTTAAATCCGCATCCAAGCCTACAGCGAAAATGAAAGCGGATCTCGAGTCCGCCAAGGCCTCCCTGCGATCGACCACACAAGCCTTTAGGGACCAAGGGAACGCCGTCCGCCAGTCGGAACGTGCCCTGCAATCATACGGTATCGCCGGCCGCCGTGGGATCTCCAGCTCGCAGCAGGCAATTCGCAATGAGATCGGCAAGACGATTCGCGAAATGCGTCGCCTCGACCAGGAGGCGCGCAAACCCAAGCCGCCGACCCCGCGGCCGCCACCTAGCCAGCGCCCTCCCGGCGGAGGATCTCCAGCCTATGACGCCGTCACGGCGGTGGGCGGCGGCGTGGTCGCCAACACCGGCAAGAACATTGCTCAGAAGTCGTTTTTCCTAGGCGTCGACTTCAACCGGGCCGCTGAATACCAAGCCGCGTTGGGTGACTTCAAAGGCGCCGATCGGAACGCGCTCAATCGTCAAGCCGAGAAGATCGGTGGCGACACCCGCTTTTCGAACGTGGATGTCGTCCGAGCGCAGACCACCGTCCTCCAGCGCGGTATCCGCGACGTGAAGCAGATCTTGGATCTGACGCAGAAGGTCACCGATTATTCGCTTGCCATGGGCGTCACTCTCGAGGAAGGCGCTGAGGCGGTGACCGGCTCGGCACTGTCGAAGCGCATCGATCTTCAGGATACCAAGGCTATCGGCAACTTTGTCGATTTCATGGTCTGGATGGCGAAGAACGGCGGTATGTCGAATGACGACGTCAGCCAGTTCGTCAAATACGGCGGTGCGCCTACGACGGGCGCCAAGCTGTCTGATGAAACCATGGCAGCCATGGGCATGATCCTCCGCCGCTCCGGAGTGCGAGGAGACGAGGCCGGCGTGTTCGCCCGCTCGGCCGCATCCAAGCTTGTGGCTCCCACTCAGAAGGGCAAGGACGCCCTGGCTGCGATGGGTATCGACTTCAGTAAGTTCACGTCGATCGACTCCATGAATGAGGCCGGTATCGGCATCATGATGAAGCAGAAGTTCGCAGCCACCCTCACTGACGACATGAAGCAGAAGGTTAGGGAGCTCATCCAAAACGGTGAGTTCACGGACCAGGAAACCGGTGAGAGCCGATCGGTCATCTCGGACACCGGCGAGTTCGCTTCGCAAATGAGCCAGATCCTCGCCCCTTTGTTCACCGATAAGAATGGGAAGATGTCTGTTCAAGACGCCAAGGCCCTTTCGAAGGCTCTTGCCGACTACCAGAAGTATTCCATCGACAGCGTCGACACGATGGGGCTGCTCAACGCGATCGCCGGCGCGCAGCCGGGTATCGGCAACCTCAATGCTTTCTTCACCGACAAGCAGGGTGGCCGCGCCAACATGATCTTCTCGCAATGGGCAGAATTTCAGAGGCTGCTCGGGATGATGCAGAACGTTCCCGGTGGGATCGCAAACAAGATCGGTACCGAAGCGAACCAGGGCATCTACGGTGATTGGACGAAGCTGACCGGTACCATCGAAACAGCGATGACCCGCATCGGGCAGGATTGGGAGTTCGCGACCAGGCCGATGATCAACAAGGCCAACGAGATCGTCGACAGCTTCATTGGCCTATCGGACAGCACCCGACGTCTCATTGAAGCTTTCGGTGCTGCGGCGGCAGTCCTCGCCGGCTATGCTGCCGCCCAAGGTGCAAAGAGTCTATTGGGACGCCTCCTGGGTGGCGGGGGCGTGCCTGCGCCGGCCGCCGCTGCCGGAGGCGCTGGCTTTCTCGGCAGGGCATCCGGGCTTCTTGGCCGAATTGGGCTTCCTTTTCTGGCGGCGACGACTCTCGGCCGAGGCTCCTTGGTGGACGACCCGAAGCTACTCGAACGCCTACGTGGGGATCTTAGCGGTGCAAGAACCGCCCAGGTCTCACAGGCCGCCAAAGTGGCGCAGGCGCAACCGATCAGGGACCAGATGAATGGTATCACCGCGAGCTGGCCCATCGCCGCACAGCTCGGGATGCGAGACTACATCGCTGCGATCGTTAACGGTGGCGCCGACGCCCAGGCTGAGGCCGCCAGGGTCGGGGAAGATATCAAGACGCAGCTTTCGATTTACGCGAAGCCTGATGTCGATACCAGCCAACTTCAACGCGCGCTCGATCTGGCACGTCAGTTGGCGGCAGTCCTCAGAGGCGAGGCAAGCGGCGGCAGCGTTGCGACATCGTCCGCACCCTCGGCCGATACGCAAATTGGGCACCCGCGGGCGCGCGGCGGCCCGGTCAAGAAGGGTGTCACCTACCCAGTCGGGGGCAGCGGCATCGAACTGTTCACTCCTGGAGCTGACGGCTTCATCAGCCCGGGGGGCGCGGGCGGAGGAGCAGCCAGCATCAGCGTCCACCAGACGAACCACTTCCACGGCGGGCGCGGCAAGGATGACGGCGAGCTTGTCCGCACGCTCGATCGTCAACTTAACCGCGCTGCGCAGACCGCGTTCTCAAGCATCAGATACGGAGACAGTTAAATGCTTATGGCGTGGGGATCATACCGGTTCACGGTACCGAACTACTCGGTCGAAACGCTTCGGCGATCCATTGAGGCGAGGGTTGAACCGCAAAACATCATCGGCGCGGCTCCCTCGCTGCACCGACTCGGGCCAGGCAATGAAAAGCTCACGCTCTCTTCGACATTCCACCCGCGCCACCTCAACGGGCGCGGGCTTGAGCAGCTGGCGGGCGTGCGCCAAGCTGTCAACGCTCTGGTTCCACTGCCACTTGTTCATATCAACGGCGCAGGCATGAACATTTTCGGCAACTGGATCGCCACCTCGGTGGAGGACGAGCAGACGGTGCTCGACAACGCCGGCACCCCACAGATGGTCACCGTGACCATGAACCTCACGCGCGACGACACGTCGGCGGCCAGGTCGATGGCGATCTCGGCGGTGCTCGGCGGAATCAACTTCAGTGTGAGGCTCGGTTTCTGATGCCTGTTCCGTACTTCACGATCTCGGCCGATGGCGTGGATGTCACCGGGCGGCTTGCTGGACTCGGCATGACCATGACGGTCACCGACGGAGCCGGCCTCAAGTCCGACACGCTGCAGATCACCATCGACGATCCGGAAGGTTCGGTTGAACCTCCGCGCACAGGCGCAGTGCTCAATCCGCTCGGCGGGTACGAAGGGCGGATGCGGGACTTCGGTCTCTTCTCCGTCGACAGCGTGGTCTATAGCGGCTGGCCGCAGAAGATCACCATCGATGCCAAGTCGGTAGCAGCGAAATCACTTGCCAAGCAGCGCGAGCCAAAGGCGTACCCAAAGGAAAAGTACCCGACATACGGGGACATCTTTTCGGAGATCGCCGGCAAGATTGGCCTTACGCTACAGATCTCTGTTGAGATCGGCTCGAAGGAAAATCCCTACGAGGCGCAAGCGGAAGAGGACTCGCTCGAGTTCACCACGCGCCTAGGGGAAAAGTTGAATGCCTCCGTCTCCGTCAAGTCCGGGAACCTGGTCGTGGCAAAGAAGGGGTCTGGTGAAAGCGTGGGCGGCGTGGCGATGGGCGTGATCTTCGTAGCCAAGGGCTACAACATCCTCTCCTACACCGTCACGGAGAAGGATGAGCCGAAGCATTCGGAGGTCGAGGCCACCTACTACGACCGCCAGAAGAACAAGCGCGAGACCGTCACCGAATCGACGGGGCTCGATGGCCCGAAGTTCCTGGTACGCACGCCGTTCCAGAACAAAGAAGAGGCGGAGGAGGCGGCTAAATCCCGCGCCAGCGAATTGGTGCGCATGACGGGCGATGCCAGCTTCGAGATCGATGGCGAACCCTTCGCGCAGGCGGAGGCCTATGCCGTGGTGAGCGGGTGCCGTTCTCGAGTCAATGGCCTGTGGTGGGTTCAGACGGCCACGCACCAGTTCTCGGCCGACGGCCCTTACACTACATCGCTTCAATGCGGAGCGCCGACCGATGAGGGCAAGGGCAACGCATCCGAAGCCGCATCTGCTGGCGGGGGGCCTCCCGGGAGCGGATACGAGGCGGGCACGCCTCAACTCACAAGCCCTGATACCGGCGTAGCGTAACCGAAGAGGAGCCCATAATGAAAGGCCAGTTCATGACTGGCGCCGATGGCTCGGCCGTCTACGTCACGATTGACGGAGACATGATCGATGCCATCGCGCACGCCTACTATGGCAAGCACGCCCGCAACACCGAGGCCCTCCTCGAGGCGAACTGGCACGTCGTTTACCTGGGGCCCGTTCTGCCGGCTGGCACCGTGATCAAGCTTCCGCAGATCGCCACCACGGCGCAGCCCGCGACCTTCCGCAGGCTTTGGGACTGACCATCTCAGCAGCACGCATCCACTGAGCCCCGCGCCGGCCGGCCGGGGCTTTTTCTTTAAGGAGACATCCCAATGAATTTTACAGGCACGGGCGCCAAGCTCGCCGGGCCGGACTTTGCTCGTGCAGCGAAAACGATCGGGTGCGAGACTGCCGTCGTTCAAGCCGTCGTTTCCGTCGAGGCCGCAGGCGCTGGCTTCGATGCGAATAACCGCCTGAAACTCCTTCCGGAGCCGCATTATTTTTACAAACTGTTGTCCGGTGCCAAGCGGGACGAGGCGGTGCGGCGGGGGCTCGCGTATCCAACTTGGGGTGAGCAGCCATACGACAAGACCCAGGACCTACGCTATGAGCGCCTTGCACGCATGATTGCCATTGAGCTTGAGACGGCTCTCGACAGCTGTTCGTGGGGGCTCGGTCAGATCATGGGCGCCAACGCCGAAACATGCGGGTATCCCAACGCCCGCGGCATGGTCACCACTTTCCTTGAGGGGGAGGGCGCGCAGCTTGACGGCATCGTCGGCTTCATTATCGGCAACGGTCTGTCCGGCGCCATGGTGCGTAAGGACTGGAAGGTGATCGCCCGGGGCTACAACGGCTCTGGCTACGCCAAGAACCAGTACGACACGAAGCTGCAGAAGGCTTACCTAAGCTTCGCGAAGGGGCAGCCTGCCGGTGCTGATCCTCTGGCGGATGGCGTCCTCTCCATGGGTGATGCCGGCGCTGTCGTCATCGATCTGCAGAAGGCGCTGACCGCTCGCGGCTTCGCCACCGGCGGGATCGACGGCGCGTTCGGCAAGCTGACCGACCAGGCGGTTCGCCAGTTCCAGAAAGTCACCAGGCTTACGGTCGACGGCAAGGTCGGCCGAAATACCGGACGGACGCTCGGCCTCGGCTGGGCTGCCTGATCAAACCGCACAATCCGCTACCACCGCCGCCTCGAGCGGCTTTTTCTTTGGAGACTACTATGATCCGCAAGTATGCAACCCTGTTTGTTCTGGCCGTTGTGGTCGCGCTCGCTTCCCCTGTTATGGCGGTGGTGGCGCTGGCGCAGGAGGCCGCGTCCAACACCACGGTTAGCGGCGGCAGCATTTTCGCTGTCGTTGCGCCTTACATCCTTGAGCTCGCATCGGTGCTCGTGGCGGCCATCGTCGCCTGGTTGAGTGCCAAGGTGAAAACGCTGATCGGCATCCAGATCGAGGCGAAGCACAGGGAAGCGCTCCAGTCCGCGCTGCAGAACGGCATAAATCTCGGAATGAGCAAGGCTGGCGGGTGGATCTCGGCGAAGGACTACGACCTGAAGAACAAGGCGCTGGCCGAAGGCGTCAATTACGTGCTCGCGTCGGTTCCCGATGCAATCAAGTTCTTCGGCCTGACGCCTGAAAAGCTCGGCAAGCTGATCGAGGCGAAGCTGCCGACCTACAACGAGCTCTCCGCCGTAGCTGGCGGGGCGGTCGTCGTTCAGGCGCCGGCCAATGGTTAGCACCATTCTATCCTTCCTCTCCACATTCCTCGTCACGCTCCTCACGGAGTGGTTGGCGGACCGGCGTCGGGATGCGGAGATGAAGAAGGCGGGGTCGGTTGAGGCCGCCTCCGAAACTCAAAAGCAGATCGCGGAGGCTGAGAATGTCCAGCACCAGAATGACCTTGTTGAGCGCGGCGGTGCTGCCGACGTTGCTGGCCGGCTGCGTGACCATCTCCGGGCCGGTGGCAACGGCGCCTGATCTCGCTCGCGTTTGCCCCGCGCCCACGGCCGTGGTTCGCCAGAAGGCGATCCTTCGATATCTCGAGTCAGCATCGCCGTCTCCGGATCTCGATGTCCTAGCAACCGAATGGGAACGCCTTGACGAAGGGACTCGCAAGGCGAGGGGGCCGGTGAAATGAGCGACGAGGTGCTGACCGAAGCCGGTAGAAAGATCATGGACGCCAGCCCCGTCTACGGGCCGATGCTGGTGATCCTTGGCCTCGTGATCGTCGCGCTCGTTCTCTGGATCAAGTCGATTTTGAAGGACAAGGACGCGCGGGCAGATGCCCATCTTGAGGACGTTCGCAAGTACGCCTCGGAGAACGAGACGACCCGTTCGGCCATTGCCGCCAACACTGAGCAGATCCGCGCCAATACGCAGACCATGACAACGATGATCGAAGTAATTCGAGAACGGGAAAGGGCGCGCGGATGACGCTGACTTCAATCCTCGAGAAAATGTTCATCAAGAAGGTGGATCGCGAGAAGAGCGCCCTCCGGGATCTGGTTCTCCACGCCGAACGGGCGGAGCTCGAGAGAAATCAAGGCCTTTTGAGGGGAGAGGTCCGGCAATACGAGCAGATCGTCGCGTCCAGTTCACGCATCATGGACACCATGACGCAAGCCATGATTATGATGGAGACTCCCCGTGGCAGACCAAAAAAATAGTAACCACCTCATGTGGGCGTCAATCGGTCTCGGTGCCGGGTATTGGGTTTTGGCTCCTCTGGCTGGAAATCCCCTCCTATCGATCATCTTGTCTATGGCTGTCGGCATCACCTCATGCGTGGCGCTTTACGAGTATGCGCCGGAGGCGTGGCAGGTGGTCGTGAAACAAAAGCGAAGCGCGGACCCGCGTGGTCGAGGCAGCCACCTCGCGCTTTACGGATTCTTCCTGTTCTCCTTCGGCTCTGCATTCGCGTGCGCGTATTCCCTGAGCTGGCTCTGGTACGGACAGCCGAACGCATGGATCGGTTCGCCGGCCGCCAACTTTAGCCGCTTCTGCCACGCCAGCGGCTTTGCACTGATGCAGGCGGGGCCCGCCTTGAAGAAGGAAGGCTTTGTCGTGCGGCCCACCTGGTGGGTGACGGCTATCGCGGCCGCACTCCTCGTCCTCCTCGGCTTCTATCTTGGCCTGCAGTTCAAATCGATCGAAGTTTCGGACGTGCGGGAGTGGCAGAGTGTAGTCGCCGCTAGACCGGTTTGCCCACCGGGGGAGCCCGGGATGATTCCGACCAGCAAGCTCATCCACACCGATTCGGGCCCCTATCAAGATCGCATCGCCCTGCGCCGCTGCGTCCCTGACGCGGGCGATGACAAGCGCTCCGGATCCCCGGCGTTCAGAGATTAACGTGCTGCGTTCTCGCGACCCGTGGCCTGGGGCGTTGCGGCGAACGCTTGCTCTCGGCGTGATCCACCGCGCCGAGGGCGCTTCTTTCCCAGCATTTCAACATCTCAAGGAGTAATTCCATGGCCCTCTCTGGCTGCCACATCGTATGCGCTTACGCAGGCTCTCTCGCGCCGCAGGAGCGGGGCGTCGCCATTCTCGGTCGACCACTCTGGTCTGAAACTCTGACGGCCGGCGGCTCCGCCAGTGCCAAGGCAGCTCCGGGCGCTGATCCGTACGGCAAGCGCGGCCAGGCGGTCATTCATTATCGCGCAGTGGTCGACGGCTACCTCATCATCGACAAGGCTCCGAGTGCCGGAAACGCCACGCAATCGCGCGTGGTGGCGCCGGCGGGGGAGATGCTTACCGTCTACGTGGACGAGGGCGACAAGGCGTTGTTTGTAGGAGCGTGATATGCAGCTGCGAAAATCACTTAGCGGGCTTGGCTCGCTCAAAGGGTTACCGTCACTCGCCGCCCACGTCTCGAAGGGCGGCGGGGGCCGAGTGCTTCGTATCGCGGCCACGCTCGGCCGTATCTCTGGCACGAACGTCGATGGCGGCAACGATGGCACCAACACCCAGCACATCAGCCGCAACGTCCATCGGACAGGCAAGTACGCCGTATCAGGTTTAAGGCTGGTTGCTGGTAACGTGAAGCTGCCGGGAGTTTCGCCTTTTGGTGAGTTGGGCGTCGGAAACGCCGTGACCTATCAGAGCGAGATCGAGCTTGCGGGCGTCAACACCGTCGCCAAGTGGGGCGGCGCCAACTCGCTCTCCGTGCCCGACAAGTCCATCGGTATTTCCGACCCGATTATGGACCTGCCGGCCGGGCAGGTGTTCTACACGCGCCACTGGACAGCTGTTGCCGACGCGACCAAGAATTGGCCCCGTGCACAGTCCATCAGTGCAAATGGGCAGCGCGCCATCAAGGGAACCGATCTATCCTCGTATTTCAGCGGGACGGGCACGCTTGTCGGCGGCACGACAGACGCTCCACACCCGCCGCTCGCTCTGCTCGGCATGGTCCCGCGAGATTCCGTCGCGGTCGCCTACACCGGCACGAGCATCGAGGATGGCAACGGCGACCTCACTACTCTCTCTCCTGACGGTGCCGTGGCGTATATCGGCCGGGGTCTTGAGAACGTCAACGGGTTCAACCTGCCTTCGTGCAAGATGTCGCGCGGCGGCGAAAACCTGCAAGGGCTGGCCGATCCAGTCAGCGGCGCCATCCGACGATCGATGCTGCAGTATGCGACCCACTTCATCTGCGGCTCGCCCACGAACGACATGCTGGTTTCGCTCGCAAGAACGATCGCTGCCATCCAGCAGGACTTCATGACGGTGTGGATGGACGCCTGGTCGAAGGGAGTGCAGGAAATCTGGCAGGTCAACATCATTCCTCGGACCAACAGCAGCAACGTCCCGCTGACCAACTACGAGGCAAATGGAACGTCTCATCGTGATGTTCTGAACAATTGGTTCGTCAACGAGTGCGTCAATAACGGCTGGATCACCGGCGTCATCAACTTTGCTGCCGACTGCGAAGATCCCGTAACGCGTGGAACGTGGAAGGCGGGCTTTACGAGTGACTGGACTCACCCGCTGGACCAGGCTCACACGCTTGGCGCCGCCCGCGTGAACGCCATAGCTTCCAACTGGACCGCGCACTAACACCCCACCGCCCCATCATCGGATGCCGCCACGATCCCCTCCAGGCGGACCTGAGCCCCGTAGCCTTAACCGGCTGCGGGGCTTTTTTCTATTTGCACCAGTCGTTCTTGCTACCGGGCCGCCATTCACGCGCGGTACCGTCTCTCAACAGGATCTGCCCAATCTCCCGCCCGTCCGGCAGATACAGGTTGACCAACGGGCGGTCGAAATCATCTATGCCCTTTGCCTCGATCTTGATCCGTTTGTCTCGGATGAGATCGGCCAGGTGGCGCTTGGCGATAAGAGCCAGCTTGCGCTCCTTCTCGCATTTCGCATGGATGCCAACTTCAGGTGTGTCTATGCCCCGGACATCAACGACGCCATGTCCGAGAAGGCGCATGTTCTGGCCGTCGCATTTCACGGTATCGCCGTCCACGGCGGTCAGCGACGCGCAGATGATCATCGCCCCTATCATTCCCCCACCCTTATTTCTGTTTTCTGCCGCACCTGCATGCCGCGATACGTCTCGGGCCGATGCTCCATGCAAAACCAGTCGGTCTTGGACTTATCGCGCTCGAACCCGAAGCCTCCCCATTTCGAGCAGCCCGGATGCTCGCACCAGTGCTCGAAATGCACCGGGGCGGCGGGATGGGTTGCTGTGCGTTCGTCGCTCACGTCATTTTCTCCAACATTTCCATAGGTCAGCATAACAGCGTCACCTGTGGTGAGGCTTTTCACTGGCTTACCATTCTCGCTCGTCTTCATACCGACAGTTCGAGATGCCATGTGCGCTGCCAGCATCTCCGAAACCGCCGCCTTGATGCTCGTTCTGAGATATGATGAGGGCCCGTTTTGTCACGGTGAATTTTCTGAGCAACGCGCGGGTGATGTCGCGGGCCGCCTCGCTGCGGGCGACGTCCCATTCAGCCTTGCTCGTCCAGCGCCTGGCGTCGTCGTCGTCAATGTCGAAGAGTGCCGTAAAGACGGTCAGGTAGACGTCGCTGAAGCCCGCGGGCTCGCCGTTCCCGATATCCCAGAAGAAGGAAAAAGGATCGAAGGTGCGATCCATGATTTTGCGCGCTATCGCGTGAATGTCGCCGGCGTGCCTCCTTTGCGAGCGCCCGGTTCCTGCGAAGGCATTGAGGTAGGGGCGATCGATGCAGGCTATACGATGGGCGATGGCGGATCTTAGTTCTCTGGCGATATCCATGGCGGTGACCTCGTATTGATAATGAGCGCCGCCGCCAAGCGCGTTCTTTAAATGTTCTGGTTTTGTGGGAGAGTCAATCACCCATGCTGAGCTGATCCACAAGGTCAGCGCACGTCGAAGCCGAGGACCCTGAATTGCCAGACGCCGTCTTCGAAATATTTCGTCACGCCACTGATCGGCGGGATGCCGTCGTGTCTTAGCTTCTCCTGCTGAAGCTGCAGCGCTTGGTCGGGGCTGTCGCAGTCTGGCCATCCCGCTATCGCTTGCGGGTAGACATCGTCAGGGTGCCCGCTGGGGACGCCACTCTCCCAGACTATCAGCCCGACCCTTTCGTTTTGGTCATGTGCGACTTCGACACGGGAAACGGTTGGCCACTCAACGTCGCCCTGGCGGCCGAAGATGGGGGCGGAAAAGACTTCAAAGGCCTCTGGGCCGCCAAACTGTTCCATCAGATCGATGAGCCTTGGCGATGGCGCCATTTCTCGCTCAAGAGGCGGCCAAAAATACTGGATGTCTTCGTCCAGATCGATGACTTCTAAAATATCGACCATCAGTTCTCTCCCGTCAAAGCGGGTTAATCGCCATCGCTTCCTGGAACTTCGAGCTGTTCACGTCCCGGCTGACCCGGTGGAATTGGAGCAGGTTGTCGAGATGGTGCTTGAGCAGCTCGGTGGCCTGCGGAACGGCCGTCCCGGCGGAGAGCCAGTCGTCATAATATTCCGGGTCGAGGATAACTGGCTGCCGGCTGTGCAACTGCTTCATCGGCTCCTCCGCCTCGGCCGTCAGGATCGTGCAGCTCGTGATGCCAAGCGCCTCGTTGTGCGCCCACAGGCCGGCGAATGAGAAGGGCGCCTCACCTGGTTGAAAGATAAACCATGGATCTTTCTTCCCGTCCTCTGGCGATACGGTCCATTCGTAAAAGCCATCGGCTGGTATCAGGCAGCGGCGCATTTTGAAGGCATCGCGAAACGCGGGCGTCGTTGGCGCGGTCTCGCTCCGGGCATTGAAAAGGGTCGCCTTCGGTATCTCCTTGGCCCAATGAGGCACAAGCCACCAGCGGCCTTCATCGACCACTTGGTTGCCCTCTTTGTCGTGACGGACGAACAGCACGTTCTGGGTCGGCGCGATGTTGTATCGTGGTTCGGTGTTGCGCCCGCGGTCATTATCTAGCCTCAGGCGGTAAAGCCGATGGACTTCCGACCAAGGAAGGTGATGGGTAAAGCGGCCGCACATCGGTCTCTCCTCCTGCTCGACAAACGGCGATACCGTATATTAAGCATCCTCTGATGCAATACGGGACATGTCCAAGCGCCCGCGCAAGCCTTCGAAGCCGTTGCTCATAGACGAGAACCTGCCCCTGCAGAGCCGGCGGGTTCGCCGCCGTGATCCAGAGCAGCCGCATCTTCCCTTCGATCCCATGCCCGATCGTGTGGAACCGTGCCTGGCGTTGCTGAAGAGCAAGCCGCCCCAGGGTGACGAGTGGTCCTACGAGATCAAATGGGACGGATATCGGATCGCGGTGCATATCGAGCCCAACCGGATCCGCATCATCACCCGCGGCGGCCATGATTGGACGCATCGTTTTCCTGGAATCGCTGATGCCGCAAAGGCGCTTGGCCCCGTCACGATGATCCTCGACGGGGAGGCGGTCATGCTCGACGAGCAGGGCCGGTCGGATTTCGGTCTGCTGCAGAAGTCCTTGGGCGCTTCGGGCAAGGCGGCCGGCAAGCTGCCGTCTCGGGATTCGATCCTCTATGCCTTCGATCTCCTCTACCTCGACGGACACGATCTGCGTGGGCTGGAATACTCCGCTCGCCGGCATCTGCTCGAAGATGCTCTGGATGAGCCAGGCGGGACGATCAGGGTCTCGGAAGAGTTCAACGCCGACCCGGATGATCTTCTCGCCCACGCATGCAGGCTGGGCTTGGAAGGGATCATCGCCAAGCATCGCGACCGGCCATACCGGTCCGGCCGTACGGGCGACTGGCTGAAGATCAAGTGCATCCAGAGCGACAGCTTCGCGATCATCGGCTACGAGCCGTCAACGGCGCTTCCCGGCGCAATCGCCAGCCTTCTGCTAGGCGCCCGGTACCGCGACGGCTACAAGTACGTCGGCAGTGTCGGGACCGGCTTCAAGCATGACGAGGCTCGACGGCTGAAGAAGATGCTCGACAAAATCAAGACGAGGCTGCCGGTTGACAAGGTCCCGGGCAAAAACCTGGTGATGACCGGGCCGATGTATGTCGCGGAAATTGAATACCGCGCATGGACGAATGACGGGAAGCTCCGCCATGCTTCGTTCAAGGGGTTGCGCGATCCTGACGACGTCTCGGAGATTTACCGGCTCCCGGGCTGAAAGTTCGAGAAATCGCAGCTCTAAAAATGGGGTGAAGTGCCTGCCAGCCATGCGCCTGCCGACGCTTGTCTTTTCACCCTCTGATCGTTGAGCAACCCCATCTTTCTCAGTTTAATTTCGATCATTTGCTTTGAAGCCTCAAACTCTATCGACAGCAGTGTGAGAAACTTGTAATACACCAACAAGTTATCCTGCTGATCATCTACGAAGATGAAGCCGAGGCCTCTGTATTTGATCCCGAGTTGAAGCCTGAATCTCGCCATTGCGAAGATGAACGCTCTATCCGGCAGGATAAGATCCGCTGAAAAGGCATTCGCCTGGAACTCAAGCCGGTCATAATTTAAGGGGTTTGAAGCCTCGCTGCTTATTTCCAGGTCTCGTTCTAGAATGGTTTCTGACCGCAAATAGTTCTGATGCCGTAAGCAGAAGTGTCCAATCTCGTGACCGATCGTAAAGCGCTGTTGATTGCTGTCTTGGTGTGAGTTTATCTCAATCGTGTTGAGGTCGAAGTTCGCTGAGCCCAAAATTTGGGCGCCGTCAGCACCCCTAATCACGCTGTTTGTGAACCTCAAATCAATGCCGAGCATCAGGCAGATCTTAGCCAGATCGACTGGACCAGCCTCATATTCGATCTGTTTCAGAATTTCCTCTGTCGCTTTCTTTATATCTTCAGCAGCGATGTACGGGACAGAAACCCGTGGGCTCCCGCTAACAGATTGGGTGGCCTCGTAGCCTGGCTCGAGGCTCGCCAGGAATTCTGCAACTGTGCCGAAGTAATTGCCCTCACAATAAGCAGAGAATTTCAGCGGCTTGGCGATGCCTTCGCCCCGAAAGATCTGTGACTTCACAGAGTGGGTGTCGAGGAAAGAACGACCCTTGCGGTCGACGACGATCTCCGCTCCGCGCTCGTCATATTTCGCGATGCCCAAGCCTCTGCTTTCGGCAACGTTGCGAGCACCCGATTGCAGCTTGGATGAAACGACCATTACGCCTTTGTGCCGGTTCGGAAATATCTCTTTGAGTTTGTCCGAAAATTCCCTGACGCGGTCTTCCGGTACGGCCCCAGCATAGTTTTTACATTCAAAGACAGCAAAGAAATGCGGTTTCTGCCGTCCTGGGTGGTATAATTCGATCACAACATCGAACTCGACGGGAGCGCCTCTGTCCCTGGAGGGGTATTTTTTCTTTCGGAGGATTTTACACTTCCCGTGCGGATATATGCCGAAGACTTCCTCCTCCCGGCTTTGCTGGTCGACAAGATATTTATAGAACTCATCTTCGAGCTTATCGCCCTTTTCGGTGGAATTCACGACTCATCCTCGACGTGGCAACCGGAGGATGATCATCCAATTCTTTTCGCTTGTTGGCTATCGCAACCTCGGTGTAGTGAATTGACGACCCGATTTGCCCACTGTTAATCCGTCAGTTCGCGGTGGCAGACGGTATGTCCGCGAGGATATTCACTCCAGATTCCGCTTTAGCGCCTTCAGCAGCGCGTCGAGCTCTGCGTTCGAGCCATGCGCCAGCACCAGGTTATCCGCCACCTCGATGATAGCAGTCAGCACTTCGGTCTCTTCCCATCCCGCTTTAACCGCGGCCTGTATCAGATCCTGAATCGGGATCTCGACCGCCATCTGGCAAAGGAGGTGGCGGTTCTCGTCGCCAGGCGGGACGGTTGGTGGAGGGATGTCGGTCATGGTATGACGCCCCGACGAGCACTATTCCAGCTCGGGAATTTCTCCGCTCTGGAAGAGCACGACCGGCGGTCCATACTCACCGATGGCTGGGTCTGCGTCCCTGCTCCAGGCTACAACGCCATCATATTGGTCTGCCATCATGCGGGCGTCCCGTTTGGCTCGCTCTTCGTTGTCGACTTGGCGGGGATCAAATGCGGGGATGAGGTTACCCTCGTCATCTTTTGTGAATGCGGCCAGAACAATGAGTTTCCCCGATGTCGACATTGGCTTCCTCCATTTTGTCGGCTGCGCGGCGCAACCTAACCTCATGATAGTCGCTTATCGCGCGGCTCAAGGCAATCTGCCACGTTCCTAGTATGATCTCGTCATGTTCCCCGTGTCGGCTGTTGTGACCACTACGGCCTCCCGCTACCATTCAATCCCATCGCAACCAGTCAGCACGCCGTTCCAGTCAGCATGACACAATCACCGGCTGCCTAAGCGAGCTGTTGGTGCCTGCCTGCTGGCTTTCGCCGCTAGGAGTCCGAGAAGCCGAATGGTGCATCTGTTCGCCGAAAGGTGTCGGCGAGGATTTGACGTCCGATCGGCGGCTCTGATCGTGCCGAACACTCGCTGCGATGACAGAGGCGGCAGCCGATCCCGATCGGTGTCGGGGTTTCGTTTGAGGTGCGAGCGCGATTGTAGATCAGCCGCTCCGCATGTTGCGCCTCGCAGACCAGGGCGACGGCGCGTTCCACATGCGGCTGGCCATAGGCGCCGCCGCCGGAACTCACGGTTCTGGCAATGGAGAAGAAGCGCTGACCGTCGGGCAGCTCGAGCCACTGTGTGACGACCCGACGCGGCGTCGAGAACACTTGATGGACCGTCCAGAGAGGACAGCCGCCCCCATGGCGGGCGAAAGGAAAGGTGCCGCTGTTCAGCCTTTTCGAGACGTTGCCCGCGGCATCGACGCGAATGAAGAAGAACGGAACGCGTTCCTGCCCCGGCTTCTGAAGGGTCGTCATCCGGTGGGCGGTCTGCTCGAAGCTCGTCCCGAACTGCCGGGCGAGAGCCTCGACATCGTAGCCCCGCGCTTCGACCGCGCGGGCAAATTCAGCATAGGGCATCAGGAGAGCCGCGGCACAATAGGCCGCGAGGGCCCGGTGACCCAGCCGACGCGAGTTTTCATTCTGGAACTTGCCCTCGGTGAGGGCGAGCTGGATATCCTGTTCAAACTCCAGATAGGCAAGCTGCTGCGCCAGCTGAAAGTTCTGACTTGCAACATCCAGCACATCGCTCAGCAGGATCTCTTTTCGATGCCAATCCAGCCTGCGGACAGAGCCGGTCATGACCTCTGGCGGCATGCGCCTTACCCGAAGATTGTGATGCTGCTTGAGATAACCGACGAGACCGCCGCTTTCTCCGATCCTGACGGCGAGTTTTTCTGCTGCCGCATCAAGTAGGGGAAAGCAATTTCGTCGCGCTGACAGGAAGCTTCGAACTGCGGCGACCGGATCAGAGGGGCTCTCGGGAGCCTCGGTGGAAGACCTCTGATTGAGGTCCGCCAGTGCGAACTGTTCTTCCTTGTAAGCGAGGTGCAGCCTGAGCAGCGCTTCCGCAAACCCCGGGAAGCTGCTCGCCACGTCGCCAATTTCCAATGCGTCAAAGTCGATGTCGCCGAGGATCGGGTCCCGCACGACGGATTGCAGACGAGCGACCATGTCGCGGCCGGAATCGTCGGCAAATTCGGAAAAATCGATCTTGTAGGTTTTGGCGAGACGCAGAAGCATTTCCGCCGTGACGGGGCGCTGGTTTCGCTCCATCAGCGCGATGTAGGACGGCGATATCTCCAGATCCAACGCCATGTTCGCCTGCGTCAGGCCCAGATCTCGCCGAAGACGCCGCAATCGCGGACCTAAATAGACACCGTGCTTATCCATACATGGCATTACAACATTACAAACGTTTTTTGTAAAGTTTGACAACGTGACACCGAAGTCACTCGCTTTTCCGCGGGGCGGGGATAATTTCTCTCGCAGTGCAAAAAGATTTGCGGAGGAACCATGTCGTATCAGAATCAGGTTGAGAATGCGGGCAAGATTATCCGGAGTGACTGGACGGGCGTCACCGCAGAAGCTGTCGCGCGGATGCGGTTGCAGAACCGTTTCCAGACGGGACTGGATATCGCCCGCTACACCGCGGCGATCATGCGAAAGGACATGGAGGCCTATGACGCCGACCCTTCGAAATACACCCAGTCGCTCGGTTGCTGGCACGGCTTCATCGGCCAGCAGAAGCTGATCTCGATCAAGAAGCATTTCGGCACGACCGACCGCCGCTACCTTTATCTGTCGGGCTGGATGGTTGCCGCGTTGCGTTCCGAATTCGGTCCGCTGCCGGACCAGTCCATGCACGAAAAGACCAGCGTCCCGGCGTTGATCGGGGAACTCTACACGTTCCTGCGTCAAGCGGATGCGCGCGAGCTGGGCATGCTGTTCCGCGAGGTTGATGCGGCACGCGAGGCTGGGGACCAAGTCAAGGAAAAGCAGCTTCTGCACGCGGTCGACAATTACCAGACGCATGTCGTTCCGGTCATCGCCGATATCGACGCTGGCTTCGGCAACGCAGAGGCGACCTATCTGCTTGCCAAAAAGATGATCGAGGCCGGTGCCTGCGCGCTGCAGATCGAGAACCAGGTTTCGGACGAGAAGCAATGCGGCCATCAGGACGGCAAGGTCACGGTTCCACATGAGGATTTCGTCGCGAAAATCCGTGCCTGCCGCTATGCGTTCCTGGAACTGGGCATCGACGACGGCATCATCGTCGCCCGCACGGATTCACTCGGCGCGGGCCTGACAAAGCAGATCGCCTTCAGCCGCGAGCCGGGTGACATCGGCGATCTCTACAATTCGTTCCTGGATTGCGAAGACGTCAACGATCTGGCGAGCCTCAACGGCGATGTCATCATCAATCGCGATGGCAAGCTGGTGCGCCCGAAGCGCCTGGCGTCGAACCTCTATCAGTTCCGCGAGGGAACGGGTGCTGACCGCTGCGTTCTCGACTGCGTCAACGCCCTGAAGAACGGCGCCGACCTGCTGTGGATCGAAACGGAAAAGCCGCATATCGAGCAGATCGCTTCGATGGTCGATCGTGTCCGCGAGACCGTGCCCAACGCCAAGCTGGTCTACAATAATTCGCCGTCCTTCAACTGGACACTGAACTTCCGCCAGCAGGTCTTCGACACCTGGCAGAAGGAAGGCAAGGATGTCTCCGCCTATGATCGCGCGAGGTTGATGAGCGTCGATTACGACGGAACGGAACTGGGCCTTGAGGCCGACGAAAAGATCCGTACCTTCCAGCGCGACGCGTCCAAGCGGGCCGGCATCTTCCATCACCTGATCACGCTGCCGACCTATCACACGGCGGCATTGTCCACCGACAATCTCGCCAGGGAATATTTCGGCGAGGCGGGAATGCTCGGCTATGTCGCCAACGTCCAGCGCAAGGAGATCCGCGAGGGTATCGCCTGCGTCAAGCACCAGAATATGGCCGGCTCCGATCTCGGTGACGATCATAAGGAATACTTCGCCGGCGAAGCCGCGCTCAAGGCTGGCGGTTCTCACAACACCATGAACCAGTTCGCGGCTTAATCACGGCGGCAAACGGTCGGGGGCGCGCAGGAGGAGGCGCGCCCCGACCGCGCTAGGCAACACGGCCGGGCGCCAAACACGTAGGCGAGCCGGGCGACACGACTGGAATAGAAGGTGTTCGCTTGGTTTGCTGCCCGACCTACTATTCAGTCCTAGCGCAACCAGTCTTAGCGTGCGACTTTTCGGAGCAGCGTCGACATTTCCGGCGGTTAGCGGATATTTCTCATCGCCGTCTCCGCTTTCCCTCAGAAATTCCCTTCGAATTCCCTGCCGAAATGTCCGTCAATCTCGGTCAGTTGTACAGAACGGCGGCCGTCTCGCGGTTGTTTTGTCCGGACCTTTCAAGCCACATCTGCTTTCGCCATGCATGTGGGGCAATCCCGTACAGGCGGCGGAAACTGTTGGTGAGGTGTGCCTGATCGGTCATGCCGCAGTCGACCGCGATCTGGCAGAGTGGTTCATTGGTGTCGGTCATCATCCGGCAGGCCAGTTCCATGCGCTTGCGAGTGACGTATTTGTGCGGTGTTTCGCCGAAGCTTGCCTTGAAGGCGCGCTGGAAGTGGCCGGCGCTCAGGTTGCAGAGAGCTGCCAAGTCTTCGACGCGGATCGTCGAGCGGAGATAGACTTCGACATAGGCCTGCACATTGCGCATCTGCCAGGGCGCCAGGCCGCCAGCGGCTGTTTGGCAGGGGGCGGATCCGGGTTGATCGGGGCCTCGCATGACCTGCCTGGTGGCAAGCCCCTCGAGATTGATCTCCGACGTCCGATATCCTGAAACGCCGTCGCGCTTCGTCGAAAGGTTGGCTGGCTGTGCCTTCGCGGGCTGTGGGAACTGCATCCTAAGTCTCCTTCACTCTTAGTGTGCTTCGTCTCGGGCGGCGCGACATCGAAGGGCTTTGAGCCAGTGGGGGCGACTGGAAGGTCCCTGCCTGCTGGTGTCGATGACCGGAGTCTAACCCCGATGCAGCCGGCGGGACTATTCGACATGAGGGCTGATCCCCCTATCCAAAGGTATGACCGAGACGCCGTGGAGTTGTCCGGCTACCTCTGCGGGTCACGTCTCTATCCCGTGGACATAGCAAAAGGCTCCGGAGCGATCGCTCCGGAGCCTTGTATTCAGGCTGGGTTCCTATTGCGTGCGGCGGCGCGAGAGACGCGATGTGCGGCCTGAGGCCTGGCTCAATCGAAGAACGCCAGGTCGTCTTCGGACAGATAGCGCTTGGCCTTTTCGGGCACGAGGTCGACGCCCATGCCAGGCCGGTCGATGACGTCGATGAAGCCGTCCCTGACGATCGTCTCCGGCAGGCCTTCGACGATGTCGTACCACCAGGCGGGGTCGCCGGTCGTGTATTCGAAGGCGACGAAATTGTTGGGGAGGGTGGCCGAGACCTGGATGAGGGCGGCGAGGCCGAGCAAGCCGTTCGCCGTTCCATGCGGCGCCATCAGGATCGAATGCAGGTCGGCATATTCGGCGATCCATTTCAGTTCGGCGATGCCGCCGACATCGGCCGGGTCGGGACCGACCACATGGACCGCCTGGCCCTCGATCAGCTCCTTGAAGTTCTGCCGCAGATAGATCTGCTCGCCGGTATGGATCGGCGTCGTGCTCGTGCGGGTCAGTTCGCGATAGATGCCGGCGTTGACCCAGGGCGTATAGTCTCCCGAGAGCAGGTCTTCGACCCAGAGAAGATTGTAGGGTTCCAGCATGCGCACCAGCCGGATCGCGTCCGGAAGCATCCAGCCAGGCCCGCAATCGAGCGCGAGCCCGATGCCGTCGCCGGCGACTTCCTTCATCGCGGCGACGCAATCGACGAAATGCCGCAGGCCCTTTTCGGTGATCGGGCCGCGATCGAGCGCCCCGTGGAAGGGGCTCGCGTTCGGCTCGTGATAGTAAAAATTCTCGATCGCCCGTTTCATCGGCGAATGGAAGCCGATCGGTTGCTTGATGATGGTGAAGCCTTCGGGGAGCGCCATCATCTTCTTCAGGTCGTCGGCGAGGTCCTCCGGCCGGTGGTCGGCCAGCGGGAAGCGGATAGAACCGTTGTAGACGCGCACGCGGTCGCGCACCTTGCCGCCGAGAAGCTTGTAGACGGGCACGTTGGCGGCCTTGCCGGCAATGTCCCACAGCGCCATCTCGATGATACTGACGGCGGATCCCCAGGGCTTGAAGCCACCGCGCTGGCGGATCTTCAGCATGACGCGCTCGACATTGGTCGGGTCCTCGCCGATCAATGCCTCGCGGAAGGCGAGGATATGGGTCTTCAGGTAAGGCTTCCAGGTTTCAGCCTGGCCGTAGCCCGAAATGCCCTCGTCGGTGACGATCCGCACGATCGGGCTTTTGCCGATGACCGCGCATTTGAGATCGACGATCTTCATTTTTCCTCCCAGTCGACGTTTCGGTCCTGATCAGACCGGCATTGCTTCGCTCATCGCCCGCGCCGCATCGATGGCGGCAAGCCGGATCTCCTCCATGCGGCTCGCCTCCGCGCCGGCCAGATAGGGAATGCTGATCGCCGCGACCACCCGCCCGGTCCTGTCCCGCACCGGGGCGGCAAAGGCCTGGATGCTCGGCGCGTTCTCGCCCCTGTCCTGCGCCCAGCCCAGCCGCTTGATGCGGGTCAGTTCGGTCATCAGCCGTTTCGGATCGGTCAGCGATTTGGGCGTATAGGCAACCAGCGGCTTTGCGAGCCAGGCGGCCAGCTCTTCGGGCGGCAGATGCGCCAGCAGCATCTTGCTGGCGGCGCCGGCATGGATCGGCATGCGCTGGCCTGGTGCCACCGTCAGAGCATATTGCCGACGGCCTTGCGCCGCTGCCAGAACCAGAATGCCGTCCTGATCGATGACCGACAGCTTGCTGCCTTCGCCGATCTCGGCCGAGAGCTTGTCTAGGAAGGGCTGCGCAAAGGCCGCGAGGTCGATCTCGCTGACGCCGCTTGCGACATGCGAGGCAAGCGACAGCAGCCGCCGCCCCAGATGATAGGCGCCCGCATCGTCCCTGCGGACCATGTCGTGGCCCTGCAGTGTGTTGACGATGCGATAGATGGTCGTGCGGGGCAGGGAGAGCAGGGCAGTCAGCTCCCGGATCGTGGCGCCGTTCGGCCGCCGCTCCAGTTGCCCGAGGACATCCATCATCCGGTCGATGACCGGGATCGTGTACTTCGACGCGCCGGCGTCACTCATTTGATCCATGGAATATGTTCGTCGTTGACAATCGGTTCGGCATCTTCCTATCATGCATTATTGAACTTCGGAAGTTCAAATATGAATTTGCTTGGTATTCTTTTGGAGGGATGAGCAGGTTCGAATTGGGTTTCTGCTGGAGGAGGCAGACCACATGGACAGAGATTCCGCAGCGATCGCGGCAAAGGCCGCGCGCTTCAACAAGCTCTACACCGCTGCCGTCTACGACATTCTCGACGAAATGGGGCTTCCGCATCAATGCATGGATCTCGACATCCGGGCGCTGGATCGCGGCATGCGGATCGCCGGACCCGCCTTCACCGTCGCCTGTACGGCGGACATGCGCACCGACGACGAATACGACAATGAAGAGGTGAAGACCTTCACCTTCTTCCGGCGGATGTATTCCGGCTGCGTCGTGCTGATTTCGGCGGCCGGGGAGCGCAAGGCCGGTCACTGGGGCGAGCTGATGAGCACCGGCGCGAAGAGCAAGGGTGCGGTCGGCGTCGTTGTCGATGGCGGCATCCGCGACGGCAATATCCTGATGGGCATGGAGAACTGGCCCGTCTTCACCCGCTATCTTTCCCCGATCGAATCCCGACAGCGAACCCGTATCAGCGGCATCGAGGTGCCGATCGCCGTCACCGGTACCCTGACCTCGCAGATACGGGTCGATCCCGGCGACTGGATCTTCGGCGATATGGACGGCGTGATCGTCATTCCCGCCGACAAGGTGGATGCGGTGCTCGACCGCGCCGAAGAGATCATGGGCATAGAGAACCGCTCGCGCAACGAGATCCGTGCGGGCGCCGACGTTGCCGATGTCTATGCCAAATACGGCCGCCTCTAACCGGAGACATTCTCATGCTGACCGTTTCGTCGATCGCCCATGTGGCCATTCGCGTCAAGGATATCGATCGTACCCTCGACTTCTATGTCAACAAGCTCGGCTTTTCCGAAATGATGCGCCTCGACCGCGAGGGCCGGCTCTGGCTGGTCTATCTGCGCATCACCGATGATCAGTATCTCGAAATCTTCCCGGAAGGCGAGGGCGACAAGGCGGCCGAGCGCGAGGCGGTCGGTTACAATCATCTGTGCCTTGCCGTGCCGGATATCCAGAAGACCGTGGCCGAACTCGATGCGCTCGGCATCGAGCGCATCCGGCCGACAATCAAGGCGGCCGACAACAACTGGCAGACCTGGATCGAGGATCCGGACGGGCACCGCATCGAGTTGATGCAGATGGCCGATGACAGCCTGCAGTTCGAGGCGATCAAGCGGCTGAAGGCGCAGGCCCGATAGTCATAGGCAAATAACGAGGGGGCAGGCACCGGCCTGCCAGGAGGAACCTCATGAGGATCGTGCAGCAGAAGATCTTTGTTGCGAATGTGTCCCGCACCAATTTCGTCTTCGTCAAACTCTATACGGATGAGGGCTACGAAGGTGTCGGCGAGGCGACGCTGGAGTGGAAGACGAAGACCATCGTATCGGCGCTGGAAGAGCTTGAGCGCGTGCTGATCGGCCGCAATCCGTTCGAGGTCGATGCGATCGTCGAGCAGTTGCACCGGGACTCCTATTGGCGGACGGGGGCCGTGTTCCGCACGGCGCTCGGCGCCATCGAAGCGGCTCTGCTGGACATCAAGGGCAAGGCGCTCGGCGTGCCGGTCTTCGAGCTGCTCGGCGGCAAATACCGGGATCGCGTCGAATGCTACGCCAATCATTGGTTCTTCGGCGCGGTGACGCCCGATCAATATGCCGAGAATGCGCGCAAGGCCGTCGCCATGGGCTACCGCGCCCTCAAATGGGATCCTTTCGACGTCGCCGACCTGGAAATGAACCGCAAGCAGCGCCGCCAGACGATCGATATCGTCGCGGCTGTCCGCGATGCGGTCGGCCCCGATGTCGACCTGATGCTCGACGTCCACGGCCGGCTCAACGTGCCGACGGCGATCGCCATGTGCCGGGAACTGGCGCCTTTTGACCTGAGGTGGATCGAGGAGCCGACGCCACCCGAGAGCATCGATGCGCTGGTGGATGTGCGCGAGAAAAGCCCGGTGCCGATTGCTGCCGGTGAGCGCTGGTACGAGCCCGGCAAGTTCCTCGAGGCGCTGAACAAGAAGGCGGTCGATATCCTGCAGCCGGACGTCTCGCATGCGGGCGGGCTCGGAGAAACGAAGCGCATTTCGCATATGGCGCATCACCATCTGATCCCGATCGCGCCGCATAATCCGGTCGGTCCGGTGATGAACGCGATGACGCTGCATATGTCTGTCGCCATCCCGAATTTCTCGATCTTCGAGACCGTTTCGGTGGATGTGCCGTGGCGCAAGGAACTGGTGCGGGAAACCCTGCAGTTCGAGGACGGGGCAATCCTGGCGCCGACCGCGCCGGGGCTCGGGGTGGAACTCATCGAGGAGGCCTGCGGCCGCTACCCTTATGCGCCCTACAATGTGCCGCTGTTCGACGGCAGCATGAACACCAGCGGCGTTGCCACGGGCGCGGCAACGCTGAAGGACGGCACACGCTCATGAGGCCGGAACAATTGACAATCGAGGCTTCTTGGCGCAAGTTATATTGCGAATTGGCGACATTCAAATATGAACTAGCCGGCGGCAAAGCCGGGCGTCAATCGGGGAGGGTAACGTGCGGGTAGGTCTGACCCTGTTCGGCGATCATCTGTCGGAGGATGGCGCGCGTTATGCGAGCCAGCTCGGCGTCGGCGATGTCGTCGTTCACCTGACCCAATATGCCCGCAACGCCGATAACAGCGCATACCGTAACGGCGGTGTCGGCCCCATCAATGGCGAATGCATCGACGTGCCGCTCTGGACATACGACCATATGGCCGGCGTCGTCGCGATGCTGGCAAGGCACGGGCTCAAGGTCGCGGCGATGGAAAACCTGTCGCCGAATTTCTGGTCGGACATCCTGCTGGACGGGCCGAAGAAACACGAGCAGATGGACGGGTTGAAGCAGCTCGTCCGCGACGCCGGAAGAGCGGGCATCCCGGTCATCGGCTACAATTTTTCGATTGCCGGGGTCTGGGGCTGGCAGCGCAAGCGTGTCGCCCGGGGCGGGGCGATGACCGCGGTGTTCTTCGGCGACGAATTCGATACGGACACGCCGATGCCGGACGGAATGCTCTGGAACATGCGGTACCGCGATCCCATCGCAGGGGCTGCGCCGATCAGCGTCAGCGAGCGGGATCTCTGGTCGCGCCTCGAATGGTTCCTGAAGGAACTCGTGCCTGTCGCGGAAAAGGCGAATGTCCGGCTGGCGGCCCATCCCGACGATCCGCCGGTGGAGCGGCTGCGCGGCAATGCGCGTCTCGTCAACGCCCACGCGAAATACCAGCGGCTGCTGGACATCGCGCCGAGCCCGGCCAACGCGCTGGAGTTCTGCGTCGGTTCGCTGCAGGAAATGGTCGATGGCGACGTCTACGAAACGACCCGCCATTTCGCGCGACTGGGCGCGATTGCTTATGTGCATTTCCGCAACGTCCGCGGCAAGGTCCCCCACTATGTCGAGACCTTCGTCGATGATGGCGATGTCGAGATGGCGGAAATCGTTCGGGTCCTGAGGGACGAGGGTTTTGACGGGGTGATGGTTCCCGATCACGTCCCCGATCTCGATTGCCCGGCCCCGTGGCATGCGGGCAATGCCTATACGATCGGCTTCATGAAGGCCCTGACAATGAACGCCCATGCGCTGGGGCCGGCGCGTTCGCAGGATGTCGCGCATTTTGGGAGAGCAAGGCAGGCCGCAGCATCGCGGTGAACCAATCCGGTGGAGGCCGGTCGGGAAAAGTGCGGCATGGAGCCGTGCGGAGGAGGAGATGATGATGAAATTCAAGACGCTGGCCGTCATGGCCACGGCAATGACGATGCTGACGAGCGGCGTGGCACTGGCCGGCGAGGTCGTCTGGTGGACGCCTAACTTCAACGAGGCGCGGGCACGCGAGCTCGTCACCAAGTTCGAACAGGCTAATCAGGGCATCAAGGTCAAGCTCGAGATCACCACGACCGACGGCCTGCCGCAGCGCGTCCTGACCGCCCTGCAATCCGGTGCCGCACCCGACATCATCGACGTCCAGCACGCCTGGGTGAACGGTTATGCCCAGAACGGCCTGGTCGTTGCGGTCGATGACGTGTTGAAGGACCGCGAGGACTATATTCCCGCGTCGCTGGATTATGGCACCTGGAACAGCAAGCTCTGGGCCATTCCGTATCGCATCGAGACCCATGCGGTCATCTATAACAAAGGCGCGTTCAAGGATGCCGGCCTCGATCCGGCCAAGCCGCCGCAGACCTGGGACGAACTGGTTGCCGCTGCCAAGACGCTGTCGAAGGGCAAGGTTTCCGGTTTTGCCATCACCGGTGGCGGTGAAGTCGGCAATACGATCTTCCGGTCGCTGCCCTTCATCTGGATGAACGGAGGCGATATCATCTCTGCGGATGGCAAGAAGGCGGTCGTCAACCAGCCGGCGGCCGTGGCTGCGGTCAAGTTCTATACGGACTTCTTCAAGAACAAGCAGTCGCCGGCCTCGACGCTCGAAAACGACGGCACCGCAAACCGCCGGCTGTTCATTGCCGAGACGGTTGCCGCCTATCAGTCCGGCCAGTTCGACGTCGCGTCGATCAAGAAGGAAAATCCGAAAATCGATATCGGCGTGATGCAGATCCCGCATCCGGCAGGCAAGCCGACCGCCGCACTCCTCGGCGGCTGGAGTTTCGTCATCCCGTCCTCGGCCAAGAACCAGACCGAGGCCAAGAAACTCGTCGCGTTCCTTGCCGAGGCGCCGAACCAGGGCGCTCTGACGGATACGTTCCCGGCTCGCAAATCCGCCATGTCGCTGCCGCGCTTCAGCGACCCGATCCTGACGGTGTTCAAGGAAATGCTGCCCTATGGCCGCGCCGCGCCGAACAACAAGAACTGGGTGCAGATCACTCAGGCCTATTTCGACGGCATCCAGCGCATCCTTCTCGGTGACGAGGACGTGCAGAAGGCCATGGACGGAGCAGCCAAGGACATCCAGGCGCTGCTCGACCAGAAATAGCTGTGCCCATCACTCCGGGGAAAACACCTTTCCCCGGAGCATGAATTCCACCCGATGTCGTTCAAGGAACCCGCAGATGGACCGCAATTCGACGGGCCTCGTTTTCGTATTGCCGGCGCTGATCGTGCTGGCGATGCTGATCGCCTATCCCGTTGCCTATACCGGTCTGTTGAGTGTGACCGACAGGCAGGGCGCCTTTGTCGGCCTCACCAATTTCAAGGCGGTGCTTTCGGCCCGCGCCACACCGCAGGCATTCTGGAACACTATCTGGTTCGTCGGCGGCTCGATCGTCTTCCAGGTCATCCTCGGGACGGCAACCGCCATCCTGCTCAACCAGAACTTCATCGGCCGCGGCATCGTGCGCTCGATCACGCTCATTCCCTGGGTCGTTCCGGGCATTGTCGCGGCGACCACCTGGGCATGGATGTTCCATACGGAATTCGGCATCATCAACTATATGATGACCGGTTCCGGCATCATTCCGGAGCCGATCGGCTGGCTGACCAACGGCAATACCGTGATGCCGGTGCTGATCGCCATCAACGTCTGGAAGCTCTTCCCCTTCGTGGCGATCATGGTGCTGGCCGGCCTGCAGTCGATCCCCAACGACCTTTATGAAGCCGCGCGCGTCGACGGCGCCAATTTCTGGCAGGAAGTCCGCTTCATCATGATCCCGCAGGTGCGGTCCGTCATCGTGGCGGTGACCCTGCTCCTGGTGATCTGGGGCCTCAATTCGATCACCATCATCTATGCGATCACCCGCGGCGGGCCGGCCAACCGGACGCTGATCACGCCGATCCAGATTTTCCGCCTGGCGTTCGAAAGCACCCAGTTCAACCAGGCGGCAGCGCTTTCGGTGATCTTCTTCGCCGTCGCGCTCGTCATCGTCATCATCTACATCAGGGCGCTCGCCTCGACGCCGGGAGAGGCCAAATGAGCGACGCCAGCACCCTCAAGAGAACGGGCCTGCCGCTGCCGATCACCATCATCGGCGCGGTGATCGTCGTCCTCATCTGCCTCTTCCCGTTCATGTGGATGGGCGTCTCGTCGATCAAGACGCTGCCGGAGCTCTATACCGTTCCGCCGATCTGGTGGCCGGAGACGCCGACGCTCGGCAACTATTACAAGGTCCTCTTCGAGAGCAATATTCCGCGCTATTTCCTCAACAGCGTCATCATTTCCGTCGGCTCCACGTTCCTGGCGCTGATCCTGGCGATCTTTGCGTCCTATGGCTTTGCGCGTTTCGATTTTCGCGGAAAACCGCTGCTGCAGAGTTTCGTGCTGATCGGCCAGCTCTTGCCGACAGCGGCGATCATCGTGCCGCTGTTCATCACGCTGCGGGTGCTCGGCCTCGTGAACACCTACTGGGGCCTGATCCTCGTCTACATGATCATTACCCTGCCGCTCTCGGTCTGGATGCTGACCTCCTATTTCAAGGCGATCCCGGTGGAGCTCGAGGAGGCGGCGATCATCGACGGGTCGTCGCGGCTCGGCATCCTCTTCCGCATCACGCTGCCGCTGTCGACGCCCGGCATCGTCGCGGTCATCGTCTATGCCTTCGTCACCACCTGGAACGAGTTCGTCTTCGCGCTTTGCTTTGCGACCGACTCCTCTGTGAAGACCCTGCCGATCGGACTTGCGGAATTCTCCACCGAGTTCAACACCGACTGGGGTGCGGTCATGGCCGCCTCGGTCGTCATGACGCTGCCGATCGCGATGCTGTTCTTCTCGATGCAGCGGCTGTTCGTCGGTGGCCTCACCGCTGGCGCCACGAAAGGATAATCATGAGCGACAAAACCATCCCCAGATTGGGCCTCGGCACCTATGGCAGGACCGGCAGCGAGGGCGTTGCCGCCCTCCTGAAGGCCATCGAGATCGGCTACCGCCATCTCGATACCGCCCAGAGCTACAATACCGAACAGCCTGTCGGAGAGGCGGTGCGCCGCTCCGGCCTGCCGCGCGGCGATTTCTTCATCACTACCAAGGTGGCCGATACCCGCCTCGACACCGCGCAGTTCATGCCCTCGGTCCGCGAGAGCCTCGATACGATCGGCGTCGACCAGGTGGATCTGCTTTTGATCCACTGGCCTTCCCATAAGGATGCCGTGCCGTTCGATGACTACATGACGGCGCTCGTCGAAGCGCAGCAAAAGGGTTATGCGCGCCTGATCGGCGTTTCCAACTACCCGATCGCGCTGCTCGAAAAGGCACGTTCCCTGGTCGGGAAGGATACACTCGCCACCAACCAGGTCGAGATCCACCCCTATCTGCAGTCACCGAAGCTTGTCGCCTATGCGCGAAAGATCGGCCTGCCGCTCACCGCCTATCAGCCGCTCGCCAAGGGCGAGATCGCCAGCGATCCGGTTCTCAAGCGGATCGCCGAGAAACATGGGACAACGGTCGCGGCCGTCGCGCTCGCCTTCCTGATCGGGGAGGGGCATATCGTCATTCCGGCCTCCGGCAGCGAGGCCAATCTTCGCGCCAATTTCGCGGCCCTTAACGTCTCATTGGACGAGGCTGACATGGCGGAGATCCGCAAGCTTGATCGCGGCTATCGCCGCATCAATCCCGAAAAATCCCCCGGTTGGGATGACTGACATCATGAATGGAGTTGCCCCTTGGGTTCGGTGACCATCAGACAGGCGCGCAAGAGCTATGGCGCGCTGGAAGTCCTGCACGGCGTTTCGGTCGATATCGCCAATGGCGAGTTCGTGGTGCTGGTCGGACCGTCCGGCTGCGGCAAGTCCACCCTGTTGCGGATGATCGCAGGGCTGGAAGCCATCAGCGGCGGCGAGATCGCCATCGACGGCAGAGTGGTCAATTCGCTCGCTCCGAAGGAGCGCGACATCGCCATGGTGTTCCAGTCCTATGCGCTCTATCCGCACATGACCGTGGAAGCCAATATGGGCTTTTCGCTGCGGCTTGCCGGCGCGCCGAAGCAGGAGATTTCCGCGCGCGTCGCGGACGCCGCGCGGATATTGGGGCTTGAACCCTATCTGAAACGCTACCCGCGCCACCTCTCGGGTGGCCAGCGCCAGCGTGTGGCGATGGGGCGAGCAATGGTACGCAAACCGAAGGTCTTCCTGTTCGACGAACCGCTATCCAATCTCGACGCCAAGCTGCGCGTGCAGATGCGCTCCGAGATCAAGCAGAACCATCATCGTCTGAAGACGACGACCGTCTATGTGACCCATGACCAGATCGAGGCGATGACCATGGCCGATCGCATCGTCGTCATGAACGGCGGCGTCATCGAGCAGGTCGGTTCGCCGCTCGATCTCTACGACAGGCCGGCCAACCTGTTCGTCGCCGGTTTCATCGGGTCGCCGAGCATGAACGTGATCGGCGGCAGACTTGAGAACGGGATTTTTGCGACTTCCGACGGGACGTCCGTTGCGGTTCCCAATGTCGCCTCTCTCGGCAATCGGGCACTCCATATGGGGTTCCGGCCCGAACATCTTACCCTCGACGACAACGGCCTGCGCGCGGAGATCATAACCGTCGAGCCAACCGGCTCGGAGACCCAGGTCGTCATGCGGCTGGCGGGCTACGAGGTGACCGGCGTCTTCCGCGAGCGCATCATGAAACTGCCAGGCGATACCATCTCCGTCAGCATTGATGTCGCACGCGCCCACCTCTTCGATCCCGAGACGGGCCAACGCCTGGAGGCTTGACGATGAATGCGATCCTCGGCGGCGGAACGCACTTGCTGCAGATCTGCTTCGTGACGCACACCTTGGAGGAGTCGGCCGGCTGGTTCGCGCGATTGACCGGCTTGCCCTTGCCGCCGCTCAGCTATGCCGCCGAGCGGGACAAGGCGCAGGCGATCTATGATGGTCGTCCCGCGCGGGTCGGATGCCGGATCATGATGTTCCATTTCGACAATATCGACCTCGAATTCATCGAGCCCGGCCCGGAGCCCAGCGCCTGGCGCGATCTCCTGGAGCGCAAAGGCCCGGGTTTCCACCACATCGCCTTCAAGACCCGGAACCTGACGCGCGACACTGTCGAGCTTGAAAAGGCGGGCCACAGCCTCATCCAGCGCGGCGAGTTCCAGAGCGGCACCGGACGTTATGCCTATTTCGGCGCAGAGGACGTGCTTGGCGGATTGATCGAACTGCTGGAATACGACCGCGATAAAGAGAAGCAGAACCGCGATAAAGAGAAGCAGAATTGAGCGAGATCCGCATGACCTATCCGATTTCCTACCAGCTTTATTCCTCCCGCAATTTCCCGCCGCTGTTCGACCAGTTCCTCGAACTTAAATCCTTCGGCTACGACGCGATCGAACCCTGGCTGCCGGCCTACGAGGCGGATCCGAAGGCCTTCCGGCAGGCGCTCGACGATGCCGGCCTCAAATGCCATTGCTTCCACATGCCATTGAAGGGGCTGGTCAACGAGCCCAATCGCTTCATCGATATCGCGTTGGCGCTCGGCGCGACGATCATGATCCCGCCCTATGTAGTGCCGGAGGAGCGGGGCACGACGGCCGAATACTGGCGCCGGCTCGGGACGCAGCTTGCCGAGGGTGCCGCGATCGCCGCCGGACAAGGCCTGAAGGTGGCCTGGCACAATCACGATTTCGAATTCTGCCCGATGGTGGATGGCTCGCGCCCCATCGATCATATCTTTGAAGGTGCGGGCGATGGCGTCTGGTTCGAGATCGATTGCGGCTGGATCACCCGCGCCGGCGGCGACCCGGCGGCGGAACTTCGAAAATTCGCGGATCGCATCATCGCCATCCAGGTAAAGGACATGGCGCCGGCCGGGACGACCATCGACGACGGCTGGGCGCCGACCGGCTCCGGCATCATCGACTGGCCGAGCCTCGTGCCTTTGTTCCGCAAGACCAAGGCCGAGCATATTGTCACGGAACACGACAATCCGAGCGACTGGCGCCAGTTTGCCAGGAACTCGATCGACTACATCAAGGGGCTGGGGCTGTGAGCTGCAGCGAACTGATCGCGCTCCCAAGTGACGCGTATTGCCCGGCTGCTAGTTGCTGTCCGGGCAGAACGACTGGGAGACCGGGTCCCGGCTGCGATAAAAGTTCAGTGCCGACCAGATAAATAGAACAGTATTTCTCTAGATTTTGTGCCCGTCTGTTAGCCTGCGCTCTCCATTCGAGGAGAGACTAATGACGACCAGACCGGGACAGATCAAACTTGGGGCCTTTCTCTACCCCACCGGGCACCACATAGCGGCATGGCGACATCCTGAAGCGCAGGCGGATGCGGGGTCGAATTTCGCCCACTATGCCGGGCTGGCGCAAGCGGCCGAGGCGGCGAAGTTCGATCTGGTCTTCATGGCCGACGGTGTCGGCACCCGCGGCACGGATATCGATGCGCTGAGCCGGACCGCTCAACGCTATGTGGCGCAGTTCGAGCCGATCACGCTTCTGTCGGCGCTTGCCGCGCTCACCCGCAATATCGGCTTCGTCGCGACCGCCTCCACCTCCTACAACGAGCCCTATCACATCGCCCGCAAGTTCGCCTCGCTCGACCATATCAGCGGCGGCCGCGCCGGCTGGAACCTCGTCACTTCGGCGAGCGACCACGAGGCGCATAATTTCGGCCGCGACGAACACTACGCCCATGCGGAACGCTACGAACGGGCCGAGGAATTCGCCGATGTCGTGCGCGGGCTCTGGGATACGTTCGAGGAAGACTCGTTCCCACGCGACAAGCAAAGCGGGATCTTCTTCGATCCGGCCAAGCAGCATGTCCTCAACCACAAGGGCAAGCATTTCAAGGTGCGGGGACCGCTGAATGTTTCGCGCGCGCCGCAGGGGCACCCGGTCCTGGTGCAGGCGGGTGCGTCGGAGCCGGGTAAGGAGCTCGCGGCGCGAACCGCCGAAGTCGTCTTCACCGCCCATCAGACCATCGAGGATGCCAAGGCGTTTTATGCCGACCTCAAGGGCCGGATGGCGAAATACGGCCGCAGCCGCGACGAGCTGAAGGTCATGCCCGGCATCTTCCCGGTGATCGGCCGGACGGAGGAGGAGGCGCAGGAGAAGTTCCAGCAGATCCAGGACCTCATCCACCCGGTGGTCGGCCTTTCGCTGCTGAACGGCATGGCCGACGGTGTCGACCTCTCGCAATACCCGGTCGATGGCCCGGTTCCGGACGTGCCGGAAACCAACAATTCGAAGAGCCGGCAGAGGCTGCTGCTTGATCTCGCCCGGCGCGAGAACCTGACGATACGCCAGCTCTATCTGCGCATCGCCGGTGCGCGTGGCCACTGGCAGATCGTCGGCACGCCGACCCAGATCGCCGACCAGATGGAGGCGTGGTTCCACGAGGAAGCCGCCGACGGGTTCAACGTCATGCCGCCGCATCTGCCCGTCGGACTTACCGATTTCATCGAACTGGTCCTGCCGGAACTGCGCCGCCGCGGCCTGTTCCGCAACGAATACGAGGGGGGCACGCTGCGTGAAAACCTCGGCCTCCGGATACCGCGTCATCCGGCCCGCACCCAGATTGCCGCAGAATAGGAAGAGACGATGAGCAAAGGCCCGCATATCCAGATCCGCAACGTCACACGGCAATTCCAGGTGAACGGCGGAAGCCTGACCGCGCTCGACGATGTCAGCCTCGACGTTGCGGAGGGCGAATTCGTGACGATCGTCGGCGCCAGCGGCTGCGGAAAGTCGACGCTGCTGCGTCTCGGCGCGGGACTCGACACGACCTACAAGGGCGCGATCAACCATGCGGGCGAGCCGGTGGACGGGCCGAGCCTCGACAGGGGCATGGTGTTCCAGGAACCACGGCTTTTCCCCTGGCTGACAATCGAGCGCAATATTGCTCTGGGACTGGAAAACTCCGGCCTTCCGAAGGGCGAGAAGAAGGCCCTTGTCGAGCAGCATCTGGAACTCGTCGGCCTGACCGGTTTTGCGAAAGCCTATCCGCACCAGCTCTCCGGCGGCATGGCGCAGCGGGCCGGCATCGCCCGCGGTCTCGTCAACCGGCCGAACGTGCTTTTCCTCGACGAGCCCTTCGGCGCGCTCGACGCGATCACCAAGACCCGCCTGCAGGACGAGTTGCAGGAAATCTGGGCCAAGGAGCGCATCACCATGGTGCTGGTGACGCATGATGTGGACGAGGCCGTCTATCTCGGTGACCGCGTGGTGATCATGTCGCCGCGGCCGGGCCGCATCCGTGAGATCGTTCCGGTCGGATTGCCGCGGCCGCGGGTTCGCACATCCGCGGCGCTGGTCCAGGTGCGCAACCGTGTCCTCGACAGCCTCAACAACACCACCCAGCCCGTTCCGCAACAGGCGGCCCGCAATATCGGCGAATCCTCGCCGGCGCTCAGGCCCGTCATCGCAGCCGTCGGCTGATCGCATCAACTATGGAGAAACCCATGAAACTGACATCCATTTTGCGTCTGGCCGCGGGCATTGCCTTTGCCGGATTGCTCACCATCTCGGCCCGCGCCGAAGATCCGCTGGTCATCCATGTCGGTTATGCGGCGATCGGCGTCGACAACCGCCCGTTCTCGGAAGGCACCTCGGCCGCCACCGCCCGCGCCGGCGAGTTTCTCGAAAAGGAATTCGCCAATGATCCGAACGTCAAGATCGAGTGGACCTTCTTCAAGGGTGCCGGTCCGGCGGTGAACGAAGGTTTCGCCAACGATCAGCTCGATTTCGCCTATCAGGGCGACCTGCCGTCGCTGATCGGCCGCGCGACTGGGCTGAAGACCAAGTATCTGCTGGCCAGCGGGGCCCGCAAGCCGCTCTATCTCGCTGTCGCCAAGGATAGCGGCATCCAGAAAATCGAGGATCTGAAGGGCCGCAAGATCGCCCTGCAGCGCGGCACCAACGGCCATCTCGCCGCCATCAAGATTCTGGAAGCCCACGGGCTGAAGGAGCGTGACGTCCAGGTCGTCAACCTCGACAGCGCTGCGACCGTTGCAGCCCTCACCAGCAAGGATATCGACGCTGCCTTTGGCGATACGCAGCTTATCAACCTTGCTGCAAAAGGCTCCGCCGACGTCATCTACACGACCAAGGGCGACGATCCCCGCTTCGGCCGCAATGCCGGCATCATCGGGCGTCAGGCGTTCATCGACGCACATCCGGAGATCACCCAGCGCGTCGTCGATGCTTTCGTGAAGGCGGCCCAGTGGTCGTCAGACGAGCCGAACCGCGCTGCACTCTTCGAACTGTGGCACAAGTCCGGAACGCCGGTCCCGATCCTGGAAGAATATTTCAGCAAGGACACGCTGGCCTATCGCAACTCGCCGCTGATCGACGACCTGCTGACCTCGCAATACGCGGAGCAGGCGGTGAAGAGCAAGGAATTCGAGCTGGTCCGCCGCGACATCGATCTTCAGGGATGGTTCGAACCGAAATATCTCAACAGCGCCCTGCAGCGGCTTGGCCTCCAGAAATTCTGGCAGCCCTATGGCGCCGACGGCAAGCCCGCTGCGTCGTAATCCGACCAAGAGTGATACGAGGAAGCGGGCATGGCCGCGATTTCTGAGACCTCCGGCCATGCCGGCCCCCGTTTCTCCTGGCCGTCGCGCAAGCGCATCGGTATCGGGCTGACGGCCTTCATCCTGCCGGTCGCACTCCTGGTGCTCTGGTGGGTCGCCTCCGACAGGGGCTGGCTGGCGGAGCAGATCCTGCCGTCGCCGGTTTTCGTCTACGAGACGGCGCGCGACATGATCGCCAGCGGCGAGATCCTCTACCATACGGCGGTCAGCCTGCGCCGTGTCGTCATCGGCTTTGCGATCGGGGCGGCGCTGGGCCTGAGCCTGGGCGTCGCCATGGGGCTTTCCGAAAGGGTCGAGGACTACGTCAAGCCGCTCTTCCTTGCCTTCGCGCAGATCCCGACGCTCGGCTGGATCCCGCTTCTGATGCTGCTCGTCGGCATCGACGAAACGCTGAAGATCATCGTCATTGCCAAGGGTGCCCTGGTGCCCATGGCGCTGAACACCTTCACCGGCATCCGCAACGTCTCACCGCGCTATCTGGAAGTCGGGCACGCGCTTCGCTTCAGCCGCTGGCAGCGGCTGCGGTTGATCGTCCTGCCGGGCGCCGTCCCCTCGATCTTCACCGGCATCCGCTACGGCCTGACCCATTCCTGGACGTCGCTCGTCGGCGTCGAGTTGCTCGCCTCGTCTGAGGGGCTTGGCTACCTGCTCGTCTGGGGTCGGCAGATGTTCTGGCTGGATACCGTGATCGTCGCGATGATCGCCATCGGTCTCGTCGGTTTCATCATGGACAAGAGCCTGAACAACACCGAAACGCTGATCCAGCGTTGGAAGAAGGGGGAGGCCTGATATGGTGACCACCACATCGCAAGCCGTCCGGTTCCGCCGCGGCATCACGCTGCCGATCCTGCTCCTCGTCGTCTGGGAAGTGTCAAACCGGACGGGCATCGTCGATCCCCGCTTCCTTCCGTCGCTGGAAGAGGTGGTGCGGGCGGCAAAACGCGAGCTGATCGACAATGACCTCCTCGGGGACCTCAGTTTCAGCTTGATGCGCAACATTGCCGGTTTCCTGATCGGTGGCGTCGTCGGCATCGGTTTCGCGACCGTTCTCGCCCTGTCGCGGATTGCCGACCGGCTGGTCATGCCGACGTTCAATGCGCTGAAACAGATCTCGCTGCTGGCCTGGATCCCCCTGATCTCGGTATGGTTCGGCTTCGGCGAACAGGCGAAGATCGTATTCGTGGCGCTCGCGGCGTTCATCCCGATCGTGCTCAATACGTATGACGGCATGCGGGCGGCCCCCGACGACCTGATCGAGGTCGGCCGCGCCCTGAAATTCAACGGGCGGCAACGCGCGCTTCGCATCTACCTGCCGTCGGCCATGCCGTCGATCGCGACCGGCGTGCATCTCGGCCTGATCTATTCCTGGCTTGCAACCGTCGGCGCGGAATATTTCCTGGCGGTCGGCCCAGGCATCGGCGGTCTGGTGATTGCCGGCCGCGAGCGCTTCGACATGGCCATGGTCATGGTCGGCGTCATCATCCTCGGCCTCGTCGGTTTTACGCTGAACCGTCTGGCCTATTCGCTCGAATCCTATCTGCTCCGCTGGCGACCGAAGCAGAATGCTTGATCTTCTTTCACCCTGAAACGCAAAAGCCGCCGGTTCGTCACCGGCGGCTTTGGCTTTGAGGAACGGCTGTTTCGCCTCAGCGGCGCAGAAGCGGAAGCAACTGATCGCCCTGCCGTTCGATCTCTCGGAGATAGGGCGTGTCGGAGAGCACGAAATGGGTGATGCCAAGATCCTCATATTTGCGCAGCGAACGGGCGACGTCCTCGGCCGAGCCGACAAGCCAGGTCGTGCCGGCGCCGCCGCCGCCGAATTTTCCGGGCGCGGTGTAGAGGTTGTCGTCGAGAACATCGCCGCGCTCGTGCAGTTCGAGCAGTCGCCGCTGCCCGATGGCGACCGGCTTTCCATGGTCGTTCCAGTTGCCGCTCTTGCCCTTGGCCATCTCGGCGACCCTCGCCTCGGCATCGGCCCAGGCCTGTTCGGTCGTATCGCGGACAAGCGTGGTAATGCGCAAGCCGAATTCCAGCGGAGGAAGATCACGGTCGAGCTGCCGGCTCAACGTCTTGAGATTTTCGATCCTCTCGCGCACGCCGTCCAGAGGTTCGCCCCAGAAGAGCTGAACATCGGCCTCCGTCGCAGCCACCCGTTCGGCGGCCTCCGACGCGCCGCCGAAATAAAGCTTGGGGTGCTTGCGATCGCCGCGGACCTGGATGCGGGGCTCGATGGTAGACCCGGCCACCTGGAAATGATCGCCGGCACAGGTGACGTTTTCTTCGGTCCACAGCCTGCGAACGAGCCGCATGAATTCCTTGGTGCGGGCATAACGGTGAGCCTGATCGCCCTCGCTATCGCCGTAGGCAGCCAGATTGTCCTGGCCGGAGACGATATTGACCCGCACGCGGCCGCCGCTGAGGTGGTCCAGCGTCGCTGCGGCGGAGGCGAAATTCGCCGGGCGCCAATAGCCCGGGCGGATCGCGATCAGTGGCTCGAACGTGGTGGTGCGGGCGACAAGGGCGGTCGCGATGGTGAACGTATCCGGCCGGCCCCAGCCGGTGCCGACGAGCGCGCCTTTCCAGCCATGCTGCTCCAGCGCCCTGGCGTGGCTGGTCAGCGTGTCCAGGCTGTTGTGGTTCTCGACGGCGGCGTCTCCGCGATGGCCGGCTTTGACGTCGTTCGGGATGTACCAGAGAAACTCGGAATTGCTGCTCATGTGATCGGCCTGCACTTATAAAGGTTGAAATGAGGGAATGGCGAAGAGGTGGCGAAAGCCGGTCGGGTCCGAGACGGAGCCATCAGACGACGATCGGATTGAGGGCGCCATCCATGCCGATCACCACGCCGGTGACATAACTTGCCTTCGACGAGCTCAGGAATGTTACCACGTTGGCGATTTCCTCAGGCGTTGCCATGCGGCCGAGGGGGATGCGCTGGACCATCTTTTCGAGCGCCGCCTGTTCGCTGATGCCGTGGAGAGCCGCTTCCGCCCGGAGACCTTCGGTCACCCGTTCGGTTTCGGTATTGCCGGGATTGATGCCGATGATCCGCAGGCCGCTGGCGGCATAGGCGTTTGCAAGGCCGACTGTCGCCAGCATCAGCGCCGCATTGGCAGCCCCGCCCGGAAGGTGGATCGGCGAGGCGACCTTGCCGCCGCCGCCGATGACGTTGACGATCACGCCCGTCCGGCGGGCAGCCATCCGTTTGACGACGGGGTCGATGACGTTGATGTAGGAGAAATACTTGGCGTCCATTGCGGAGCGCCAGTGTGCCGGACTGAGGTCCTGCGGCGGCGTGCGCCGTGCAGCGCCGGCGCAGTTGACGAGGATATCGAGCGCCCCGACTTCGGCTTCGATCTTGTCGACGAGGGCAAGTGCCTCTTTTTCCGATGTCAGGTCGGCGGCAAAGCCGAGGGCGCCGGGAAGCTCAGCCAGGGCAGCATCGACATTCACTTTGGCGCGCGAACAGATGACGACCCGGGCTCCTTCGGACAGGAGAGATTGCGCACAGGCGAGGCCGATGCCTTTGGAGCCGCCGGTGATCAGTGCCGTCTTGCCGTTCAAATCGAGTTGCATAGGTACGCCGCTTCCCTGAAAATACAGGCAAGAAGCTAGGTCTTCGGGGATTTCCGGACAAGCAATAGGCAACTGCCGTGATCCCGGTTACGGGGAAACGGTTCCTTAGTTAGCCCCGTGGAGAGACAACTCTTCTATGCGATGAGCCTGCGCGCACTTTCGCGGCTTTGCCGGCAGGCGATGTCTGCCGGAAGATGATCCGGCGCCATTGCTCGCCCTGCCATTCCTACCCGCGAATGGTCTCCTCATATGCCATCGCGGCCTGCAGCAGCGCTTCGTCACGGTTGGCATTGGCCGACAGAAGGAAGCCGACCGGCATGTCGGCATCGCCGGTGCCGCAGGGGATGGAGACGCCGCACCAGTCGAGGAAATTGCCGAAGCCGGTATTGCGCAGTGTCTTGCCGTTGGTGGCAAAGAACAGTTCGTCATCCTTTTCGAGCGGCGCGATCGGGGGTGCCACGTGCGCGACCGAGGGCATGGCGACAAACCGGTCGCCGACCAGGGCCTCGGTTTCGGCGATCATCCGGGCGCGGTTTTCGACGATGGCGATATAGTCCGGCAGGCTGGTCTTTTCGCCAAGGCGCGTGCGGGCCACCACCCGGTGGTCCATCTCGTCGGCATCCGGGCCTGCCAGTTTTTCCCGATGCAGGACGAAGGCTTCGGCGGTGACCATCGGACCGTATTTGACCATCAGCTTCGGGAGTTCGTCGAAGGTCGGGAAGGCGAGGCGGGTGATCTTGGCTCCCGCCTTGGCAAGCCGCTCGATCGCAGCTTCGAAGGCAGCCATGACGCCCGGCTCGGCGCCGTCGAGGACGATGTTGGTCGGGATGACGATATCGAGGGGTTGGGCCGGCCGGCGTTCCGTCGGCGGTGACGCGAGCCCGCGCATGGCCGCATCCACCCACACCGCGTCCTGCACCGTGCGGCAGAGGGGGCCGAGCGAATCGAGGCTGGTCGCCAGCGGATAGACGCCGTCCATGAGGTAGCGTCCGCGGGTCGCCTTGTAGCCGACGATGCCGTTGAAGCCGGCGGGAATACGGATCGAGCCGCCCGTATCGGTGCCCATGGCGACCGGCACCAGACCTGCCGCGACCGCGACGCCGGAACCGGAGGAGGAGCCGCCGGGAATGCGGGGCGCATCCTTGCCATGGGGATTATGGGGCGTGCCGTAATGCGGATTGATGCCGATGCCGGAAAAGGCGAATTCGCTCATATTGGTGCGACCGATGGCGATCATGCCGGCCTGTTTCAGCAGATCGACGATCGCGGCGTCCCTGGTTGCGGGGGCGGCCTTCTTCAGCACTTTCGAGCCGGCGGTGGTCGGCAGGCCTTCGATGTCGAACAGGTCCTTCCAGGCGATCGGAATGCCGTCGAGCAGGCCAAGCGAGCGGCCTTCCTTGAGGCGCTTGGAGGCGGCATGGGCTTCCGCAACGGCGCGGTCTTCGAGCAGCGATATGAACACGGCCCTGTCCGGATAGGCCTTGATGCCTGATAGCACCGATTCCGTCACCTCGATCGGGTCGATCTTGCCCATCTGGATGAGCGCGGAAAGCTCGGCGATCGACATCGCTCCAAAGGATTTCGTCACGGCAGTCATTCTCCTCATTCCGTTACTGGCGGGTCACAGATGTATCGGATATTTTGGCGATGGGTAGAGGATTTATCGGCTCCGCTTGCGGCATGGAACTTCCCGCATATCCGCGAAGTTCAGTGAGTCCACCGCGTCAGCGGGACATCGGGAAGGATCAGCCCCATGAGAAACATCATCGCCATCGCCGGTCTCGTGATCGCGCTTGCCGGCTGCAGCACGGACGGCGGCGGCACCACCGGAGCAATCGACATCGGGCCGGGCATCCGGCCGATCCCCGGCAGCATCACCTATGGCGGCCAGCCGCGCACCAAGCTCACCAAGGCGCCGATCGGCAGCGTCGTGCCGCACGAGTTCCGCAACGAACTCGGCCAGCGGGTCGAGGAAAACTACCTCATCCAGCCGGACCGCAGCCTCAAGCTGGTCAACCGGCGGATCTATCGCGATCCGTTCGGGATCGACGATTGACCTGCTTCAGCTGCCGATCCGTGCCCAGGCGCGCTCGGTGGCGACCGGCTCGTCGGTGGTGACCTGATCCGGCTTTAGCGCCATCAGGGCCGCGAAGTTGCTCGCCTCGGCTTCGTCGAAACCGGCATCCGGGTTCTTGAGATTGAAGGTCCAGGCATCGACGAGCTTGCCGGCATCGTGGCAGAGGCCGATCAGGTCGAGTCCGTCCTTGGCGGCCTGCAGCACCAGTTGCCAGGCGAGATAGATCGTGTCCGGCTCGGTCGGGCCCGCGATATCTGCGCGCAGATCGGTTTCCACGGCCTTGAGGCCCCGGTGCCGATAGATCTCGACGAGCTTGTCGGTCGGATCGATGCCGCGCTTGAGGCCCGGCAGCCTTTGCCTGACGGCGACGATGAGATCGAGATCGGCGCCGCTGACGATGATCGAGGAGCCGGCGCCGGTGAAATGGTCGGCGAGATGGTCCATGCCGTGCGCGCCGATCACCGCAAGTTCGTCCTTCATGTCGAACTGCAGCAGGGCATCCGGATGGGCGGTCCGAAGCATTGTCGCAAGATCCTCGCTGAGAATCGGCGGATGGCCGCCCTCCAGCAGCGTCAGGCTGCGGATAACTTCGGGCGGAGCCTCGCGGATGAGGCCATGGCCGGTGGTTTCGCCTTCAAGCTCCTCGTCGTGCAGGACGACGAAACCGCCATCGGCGCGGACGCGCAGGTCGAGTTCGGTCGAGGCGCCGAGACGGAAACCCTCCGCAATGACGCCCGCCGAAAACAAGGGGTCTTTGAAGCTGCGGCGCAGGCGATGCCACTTCAGCCGGGTGAAATGGCCCTGATGGGCGATACCGAGGCCTGAAAATTCTGAAGCCATGAAATTCCGTCTCATGTGGATGGCGGCGATTCGATCGATGCCAGACTATTGTTTTGGAGCGGCCTGCCATAGATCGATGACAGAAGTTTCGCGCCGAGCCTCAAAAGCGGAGATTGCCGCCCGTCAGGGAACGGCTTGTTATAGAGACTTGCCGGATAGTATTCCGAAAACGCATCTTGTCTCCTGTCACGAAAGGCAGATTCCATGTCCTATGACGCGAATTGGGCGCCGCTTTCTCCCATCAGCACCGGCCTGCGCGGCCGTTGCCCGCGCTGCGGCCAGGGGCATCTGTTCAATGGGTTCCTGTCGATGCGGCCGGCTTGCGAGGTCTGCGGCCTTGATTATTCCTTCGCCGACCCGGGAGACGGTCCCGCCTTCTTCGTCATGTGCTTCGGCTGCATCCCGAGCATCGCGCTTGCCGTGTGGATCGAGACCAGCTTCCAGCCTCCGTTCTGGGTGCATCTCCTGATCTCGCTTCCCTTCCTGCTCCTCACGTGCCTTGCGCCGATGCGGCCGCTGAAGGGCTGGCTGGTGGCGAGCCAGTATTTCTACAAGGCGGGGCCAGGCAAGGTCGACAAGGACCAGGGCCCAACGCCCCCCGGCGACAGCCGGGACGGCGGCTGACCGGCACCAAAAAGTCCGGGTTCCGGAAAGGCTTTGCCCGCTGGCGAGGAACAATTTTCTCCCAGAACCATTCGGCAGGTGACAATTAAGGAGCCTGCAATGTCCAATGCCGATGAAATCGAAATGGAAGTGCGCCGAAGGTCGCTCGCGGTCGAAGGTGTCATGCTCATGCTGATCGATGGTCTGGCCGCCCGCGGCACCATTTCGGTGGACGAGGCCGAAGACATGCTGCGGATCCTGTCGAAGAGCTCGGACACCTCTGCGGCAAGGGCTTCCAGTTCGCTCCGGATCGTCGGCCAGCTGAAACGCTTGCGCCGCGGCGATGGAGCCGTGACTCCCGGGGTGTGAATTCAAGCAAGTGCGATGCAACCACGGAAGGCGCGGTTCGACGCGCCTTCTCTTTTTTCGGTTATGCCTTTTTTGACCGGGAACATCTCCAGTCGGGGCCAGTTGGGGAGCTTCGTCAAGAACTTTCGAGAACAAGGAATTCTCCGTGGCTCAGTATCCCAGTCCGCCGTTTCCCGAACAGCAGCAGCCGATGCCGGGCTTTACCGGACGCATGGATCCGGTGCCGGATCATGGCGAGTTATCCTATCGCGGTTCCGGCCGGCTGGCCGGCAAGAGGGCGGTGATTACCGGTGGCGACAGCGGTATCGGCCGGGCTGTCGCGATCGCCTATGCGCGTGAGGGTGCCGATGTGCTGATTTCCTATCTCGACGAACACGAGGATGCCGAAGACACCAGGCGCGTTGTCGAAGAGGCCGGCCGCAAGGCGGTGCTGGTGCCGGGCGACATCAAGACCGCGGCGCATTGCCGGTCGATCATCGACAAGGCTGTCCAGGCGTTTGGCGGCATCGATATTCTCGTCAACAATGCCGCCCATCAGGCCACGTTTTCCGACATTGGAGACATCAGCGACGAGGAATGGGAGCTGACCTTCCAGGTCAATATCCATGCGATGTTCTATCTCACCAAGGCGGCGGTTCCCCACATGAAGCCGGGCAGTGCCATCATCAACACCGCCTCGATCAATTCCGACAGTCCGAACCCGACGCTGCTCGCCTATGCGACCACCAAGGGCGCGATCCAGAATTTCACGGCCGGCCTGGCTCAGCTGCTGGCCGAAAAGGGCATCCGCGCCAATACGGTCGCGCCGGGACCGATCTGGACGCCGCTGATCCCCTCCACCATGACGGAAGACCGGGTGAAGAATTTCGGCAAGCAGGTGCCGATGAAACGCCCGGGCCAGCCTGCCGAGCTCGCGACGGCCTATGTGATGCTCGCCGATCCGCTTTCCAGCTACGTTTCCGGCGCGACGATCGCCGTCACCGGCGGCAAGCCGATCCTGTAGTTCTGCTCTCCTCCCGCGAAAACAGCGGCGGCGTGGCTCACGCCGCCGTTCCTGTTTGGCGAGATGCCTCTTTTGTCAGGTGCGGCGGCCGACTTCCCGCGCCAGATCCTCGAAACAGCATTTCGTGCCCTGTTCGCTCGCCTCGTTGGCCAGAAGCAGGAGCCGGATCGGGAAGGCGATCGCCTTCTGGTGGGAAGTCGAGACGGCGAGGGGCTTGTCGTCGGCAAGCACCGTGCGTTCGGCCGCCTGCAGGGCGCCCTGGATTTCTTCATGGGAGAGGACGCCTTTTTCAACCAGAAGCCGGTTGATCGCGGCAACGGCGAGATAGAGGCCTTCGAGCTGCGGATTGGCGGTGTTCATGTCTCGGTCCTTTGCGTGGAAGACGGCACGGAGGTGGCGGCATTTTCGTCGATCAGCCGGGCGCCGCGCTGCTGGGTCAGGTAACGCCAGATCCATTGGACGCTGACGAGCAGGCGTTTTTCGAAATTGACCAGCAGGTAGACGTGGACGAGCGCCCAGAGGAACCAGGCGAGCCGGCCCTTCAGCGTCCACTTGCCGAAGTCGAAGATCGCCGCATCGCGGCCGATGACGGCGGTGTTGCCCCGATTGTGGAAGTGGAACGGCTCGGCCGGCTTGCCGTCAAGGAGTTTCGCCCGCAGCGCCTTGCCGAGGTACTGGCCCTGCTGCTTGGCGACCTGGGCTAGGGCCGGCAGCGGCTTGCCGTCCTCGGCAAGGCCCAGCGCCGTATCGCCGATCGCAAAAATATCCGGAAAGCCGGTGATGGAGAGGTCCGGTTCGACCGGAATGCGCCCGCCTGCCTTGCCTTCGATGCCGAGCCATCTGGCCGAGGGCGAGGCTTTGACGCCCGCACCCCAGATGACGCAGCTGGTGCGGAAACGCTGCGAGCCGGCGATGACCTCGTCCTTGGTGACAGATTCCACGGCCAGATTGGTCATCACCTCGACGCCGGCCTTTTCCAGGGCCTTCATGGCATATTGGGTGAGGTTGTCGGGAAAGGTGGCGAGAATCTTCGGGCCGGCCTCGATGAGGATGACCCGCATGTGATCCGGCTCCAGCTTGCGGAAGTCGCGGGCGATCATGAAATGACCGAGCTCGGCGATCGCGCCCGCCATTTCCACGCCGGTTGGACCGCCACCGATGATGACGCTGGTGAGGAGCGCCTTTTTCTCCTCCGGATCGTGGGAAAGCTCGGCCTTCTCGAAGGCGAGCAGCAGGCGCTGGCGGATCAGCCGTGCCTCGTGAATGGTCTTCAGCCCCGGAGCCCAGGCGCGCCAGTCGTCGTGGCCGAAATAGTTGTAATCCGAGCCGGTGGCGATGACGAGGCGGTCGTAGGGGACGGTGGAGCCGTTATCGAGCGTCACGGTTTTGCCCACCGCGTCGACGCCGGTGACTTCCGCCAGCATCACGTTGATGTTCTTGAAGCGCCCGAGCGTGCGGCGGATCGGCTCCGATATGTCGGCGGGAGACAGCGCGGCGGTCGCGACCTGATAGAGAAGCGGCTGGAAGAGATTGTGGTTGCGCCGGTCGATGACCGTCACGTCGATGGCGCTGTTGCCGAGCGCGCCGGCAGTCGCAAGCCCGCCGAAACCGGCGCCGACGATGACGATGTGTGGTGGTTTGGTTTCGCCGCCCGCCATGCCGTTCTGAGAATTCTCACCCGCCATTATGTCCCACCCTGTTGGCGGAGCAGAACTCCGCTGGACGCTCGTTCAACACACGCCAGGCCTGTTTGTTCCGGGCATGTTTCACCGGAACCTTTTACGCCTGTCGCCGTTCAATTTCACGACATCAAAAGGAGAACGTCATGAACAGCATCGTTTGGTTGGTCGGCGCGGTCGTCATTGTCATCGCCGTGCTGAATCTCGTCGGGTTTGCTTGATTTATTGAATGAATCCAATCGGAAGCCTTGCTTCCACCTGGTGTGAACTGAAAAGGAGACAGTCATGAACAGCATCGTATGGCTCGTTGGAGCCGTCGTCATCGTTCTCGCCGTTCTGTCCTTCATCGGCATAGCCTGATCGGTGAGAAGCAAAGCTGGAGAATCAATAAGGCGCCGTCCCCTAAGGATCGGCGCCTTATTTTTGTGGGCGGCTCTTTCGACGTGTCGGCGGATCATTCCGCCAGCAGAAGCGCGAAGGGGTGATCGGCGAACACCCCGTTGATCGTGATGTGGTCCTTGGGGTCGATCACCTTGCCGGTGCAGACGTCGCGGTAGCGGCGATGGCCCAGCTGTTCGGGCAGGGCGATCTCGGTTTCCGCCCAGCGTTCGGAGCGTGAGGGGGCAAACCCAGTGTGGAGCGCGCTGAACACCAGCCGCGGGACGATGACGATGAAGGCATCGTCCATGTCGGCGCGGGCGAAGGCAATGACGTTGTCGGCGCGCTTGCCCGATGCCGCGAGGGGGAGGTATTCGCCCCTGCGAAACAGTGTCGGTGCCTCTTGGCGAACGCGCAGCAGGGTGGCGATGACATGCTGTTTCAGCCGGCCGCTCAGCCATTCTTCCTCCTGCGTGGAGGTCAGTTTTTCCCTCTCCGACAGCCGTTGCTGTAGCATGTCGAAATCCGGTTCGCGGCGGTTGTCCGGGTCGACGAGGCTCAAGTCGAGGCTTTCGCTGCCCTGGTAGATATCCGGCACGCCGGGGGCCGCCAGCTTGATGATCGTCTGGGCGATGCCGTTTACCAGGCCGGCGCGGATGAACGGGCCGAGCGTGTCGGCGAAGTCCGTGAGAAAAGCCTGGTTGTCAGGGGAGAGGAGCGTGCGGGCATAGTCCATGACCGCCTTCTCGTAGGCTTCGTTGGGATCGCCCCAGTTGGTACGCAGTTTTGCCTCACGCAGCGCCTTTTCGACATAGGCGAGGAAACGTGTCTCCAGCGCTTTCAGGCCTGCCGCGTCTTCCCCGTAGAGATCGTTCGGCCATGCGCCGGCCAGCGCCTGGTAGAGCATCCATTCGACAGCCGGCTCCGGCGCCGGGCCGTCATCAAGTACCTGTACAGAGTGGCCGTTGATCTTGCGCCAGCGGGTCACGGCATCGGCCCAGAGCTCGGGTGCCTCGGTGATCGCGTAGAGCCGGGCGCGGGCATCCTCGCCGCGCTTGGTGTCATGGGTCGAGGTGCCGGACAGCGCATCGGGCTGCTTTTCCAGCCGCGTCCGCATTTCCGTGTGGAAACGGTCGAGAGAGAAGGGGCGGGGCAGGGGCTCGGCTCCGACCTCGTTCAGCGCCAGCGCCATGTGCTGCCGGAAGAACAGCGTGTCCTCCACCGATTTTGCCATCAGCGGACCGGTGAGCTGCTGGAACCGGGTGCGGAAGATCGACGCCTTGCCGCCCGCCGCTTGTTCGACATCGCCGACCAGGATGCGTTCGAGGAAGGCGAGCGCCGTATCCTCCGGCGGGTTCGGGCCGTTGCGCACCTTGTCGAGAACCTTTGCCAGCATCTCCCGGCCCTCGGGCGGAATGCCCTCCCGCGTGCCATAGGTGCGGTAGACCGGGAAGGTGACCAGCAGCTCCCGCAGCGCCGACTTCACAGCCGCTTCCGAGAGGGCGGATTCGCGGTCCTCGGTGGGCTGGATCTGCATCGCGATATTCAAGAGCGTCGAGACCTCGCCGGCGAAATTGTTGTCGGCCATCAAGAGTTTCGCGGCCCGCAGCTCGGCTTCCATATCGACCGGCCGGCCGGCAACCTTTTCATACGCGCCTCGAAGGTCGTCCAGCTTTCGGCCATCGACCAGCGCGTCACTCACGGCTGCGATGAACTCGTAACCCGTCGTGCCGGAGATCGGCCAGTCGGCCGGGATCTGCTCGCCCTCGCCAAGGATCTTTTCGACGGTGATGTAGCAGTCCGGCCCGGCCTCGTGCCGCAGGCGCTCAAGATAACCCTTCGGGTCGGCAAGGCCGTCGACATGATCGACGCGCAGCCCATCGACCTTGCCGCTATGGACGAGTTCGAGGATCAGCCGGTGGGTATCGTCGAACACGGTGCCGTCCTCCACCCGCATGCCGGCAAGCCCGGTGATCTCGAAGAAACGGCGGTAAGAGAGTTCGCGGGGCGCATCCCGCCAGGACATCAGCCGGTAGGGCTGCTGGTCGTGCAGTTTGGCAATCGCGGCGCGATCGGTAACTTTCAGCACCTCTTCCTGGCGGCCGGCGTAACTCGCCGGTGCCAGCGGATAAAGCGTGTCGTAGTAGGCGAGCGCGGGCTTGCCGGTCTTCGGATCAGCCTTGAGGGAAATCTCCCCGGCTTCCACTACCTTCTCAAACGTATCGCCGAGGAAGGGCAGGGTCAGGGATCTGGTCCAGTCGATATCGAAATGGCGGGCATATCTGCTCTTCTCGCCATTCTCGACGACATCGCGCCACCAGGGATTTTCGAGCGATGCGGCCATGTGGTTCGGGACGATGTCGAGGATCAGGCCAAGGCCTTCGGCCTTCAATGCCTTCACCATCCGCTCGAAACCGTCGCGGCCGCCGATCGCTGGGTCGATCTCGTTGGCGTCGGTCACGTCGTAGCCGTGGGTGGAACCGGTCGTGGCGGTGAAGATCGGCGAGGCGTAGAGGTGGCTGATGCCGAGCCGCTTCAGATAGGGCACCAGGCTGCTTGCCCGATCGAAGGTCATGCCGTTGCGGAACTGGATGCGATAGGTGGCGGTCGGAATCATCATGCGGCGTCTCCCGCGGTTCCGGCGCGGACGAGGACGGAATTGGGCGGCAGGTCCTTCACCTGTTCAGGCCATGCAAAGATCACCTTGCCGGGCATGTCCGGCAGCGCCTGCGCCTTCTCGCCGATATTGATCGCCATCGAGAGCGTGCCTTTCGGAAAATTCCACGATACGGCAAGGAAACCCCTGTCGGTCCTCAGCACCTTGCCGGAGCGACCGCCCGCGGAGCCGAGCAGGGGGACGACGATCTCCCGCCGCAGCTTCAGCAGCGTCCTCGTCAATTCCAGCCAGTCCTTGCCATTAGCCGATTCCAGCTTCTTCCAGTCGAGCCTCGATACATCGAAGGTCTTTCTGGCGTTCGGGTCGGGAACGGTCTCACCCTCGTGGCCGGCATGGCCTTCAAACTCCCGGCGGCGGCCATCGCGCACCGCTTTCGCGAGATCGCCATGGAAATCGGTGAAGAACAGGAAGGGGTTGGTCTCGCCATATTCCTCGCCCATGAAGAGGAGCGGGATATGCGGCGAGAGGAGAAGCATGGCGAGCAGCGACTTCACCTTGTCGGGGCCGGCGAGTTCGATCAGCCTTTCGCCCTCGGCGCGGTTGCCGACCTGGTCGTGGTTCTGGATGAAATCGACGAAGGCGACCGGCGGCTGATCGAGGCTCGAAACGCCTCGCTTTTTGCGGCTCTGGTGCGAGACCTCGCCCTGATAGGCAAAACCTTCGGCGAGCGCCCGCGCCACCAGCTTCTCAGGTTCCTTTGCGAAGTCCCTGTAGTAGCCATGCGTTTCGCCGGTCGCAAAAACGTGCGCTGCGTTGTGGAGGTCGTCGTTCCATTCGGCGGTGAAGAGCGGCGCCTTGCCGTCCTCGTCGCGGGGATGCAGGAAAGTGACGTTGCGGGCGTCCTCGGTCGTCAGATGGATGGCGCGTTCGGGGATCTCGGCGCGGATGCGTTCGGCGATCTCGACCAGTACATGTTTTTCCGATGAATCCTCGATCTGGTCGATGGCGTCGAAACGCAGCCCGTCTAGGTGGAATTCTTCCAGCCAGTAGAGCGCGCATTCGGTGATGTAACGCCGCACCGGCTCGACGTCATACGCGATCGCAGCGCCCCAGGGCGTCATCTTTTGCCTGTGGAAGAAGTCGGGCGCCAGAAGCGGCAGATAATTGCCTTCCGGGCCGAAATGGTTGAGCACGAGGTCAAGCACCACCGTCAGCCCATGACCATGGGCGGCGTCGATAAACGCCTTGAAATCCTCCGGCGCGCCGTAGGCGGCATGTGGCGCATAGAGGAGAACGCCGTCATAACCCCAGCCGCGATTGCCGCCGAAATGGGCGACCGGCATGACCTCGATCATGGTGACGCCCATTTCGGCGAGATGGGGCAGCTTGTCGATCGCGGCGCGGAACGTGCCTTGCTCGGTAAAGGTGCCGATATGGATTTCGTAGACGACCGTTTCCTCCCAGGGTTGGCCCTGCCATTCGGGATGCTGCCATGTGTAGCTGGTCGGATCGATCACCAGCGAGGGACCGTTGACGCTGTCCTTCTGGCCGCGCGAGGCAGGATCGGGCACCACCATGCCGTCGGCGAGCACATAGGCATATTCCGCTCCGGGAGCGATGCCGGTGGCGAGCAGCTCGAACCAGCCGTCGTCGGTGCGGGTCATTTCCGTATCGTCGCCGTTCAGCCTCAGCGTTACGCTCTTCTGGCCCGGTGCCCAGAGCCGGAACCGCACCTCGCCGGCAGCGACATATTCGGCTCCCCATGTCTTTGGAAACGCCCGATACTCGGTGACGGCATTGAGTTCCGACATGCTGGTCAGCCCCTGGTTGAGAGAGACCGGCAAACGGTCGAAGTCGCTTCCGGTTCCATTGTGGGGCACGGGCGCAATAAAATTGCGCGGGGGAGCAACAAATAACAAGTTCCAGGGAGTGGTCGGCGGCCCGGTTCAGTCCTAATTTAGTAAGTATATGCAGGCGGTTTCGGGGAGGAGATCAGTGCATGCTGACTGAGGAGGAAGAGCTTATCCGCTCGACTGCCGCGGAGTTTTCCCGGGAGGTCTTGAAACCGGGCGCGGCCGCGCGTGACAAGTCGCACGCGATCGAGCCGGACGTGCTGAAACAGCTCGGCGAGCTCGGTTTCCTCGGCATGCGGACGGCGGAGGAATGGGGCGGCGTCGGCTGTTCCTATGTCGCCTATGCGAGCGCGCTGATGGAGATCGCGGCGGGCGACGGCGCGGTCTCGACGCTGGTCAGCGTCCACAATTCTCCGGTCTGCTCCCTCCTCGACATGCATGCTTCCGACGACCAGAAGGAACGGTTCCTCAGGCCGCTCGCCGAAGGCCGCCATATCGGCGCCTTTGCGCTGACCGAGGCCGATACCGGCTCGGATGCCGCCGCCATCCGCACCCGCGCGGTGAGGGACGGCAGCGACTATGTCATCAACGGCTCGAAGATGTTCATTACCTCCGGCAAGATCGCCGGCACGGTGATCATCTTCGCGGTTACCGATCCCAGCGCCGGCAAGCGCGGCATCTCCGCCTTCGTCACCGCGACGGATGTGCCTGGATTTTCGATCTCCAAGGTCGAGGACAAGCTCGGCCAGAAGGCTTCGGACACCGCGGCCCTGATGTTCGACAATATGCGCGTTCCCGAAAGCCAGCGGATCGGTGCCGAAGGCGCCGGTTTGAAGATCGCGCTGTCGGGGCTGGAGGCGGGCCGGATCGGCATCGCAGCCCAATGCGTCGGCATGGCGCAGGCCGCCTTCGACGTGGCGCTCACCTATGCCAAGGAGCGCAAGACTTTTGGAAAGCTGCTTCTCGACCACCAGGCGGTCGCCTTTCGGCTGGCGGATGCAAAAACCCAGATCGAGGCGGCGCGGCAGCTCGTGCTGCATGCGGCAAGGCTGAAGGATCGCGGCGAGCCCTGCCTGGACGAGGCCTGCATGGCAAAACTGTTTGCCTCCGAAATGGCGGAAAAGGTCTGTTCGGCGGCGATCCAGACGCTCGGCGGCTACGGCTATATTTCCGATTTCCCGGTCGAGCGCATCTATCGCGATGTCCGCGTCTGCCAGATCTACGAGGGCACGTCCGACATCCAGAAGATCATCATCGCCCGCGGCCTGGCGAACTGAGGAGGACGGGCATGCGCATAGACGGCGGAAACTTTCTGGTGACCGGCGCCGCTTCCGGCCTTGGTCTCGCGACAGCTAAAATGCTTGTCGAAGCTGGCGGTTGCGTGGCTTTGCTCGACCTTGATGAAACGAGCGGTCGGGCAAAAGCCGAGGAGCTCGGCAAGGGCACGATCTTCGTGAAGACGGATGTCCGCAGCGGCGAAGCGGTCGAGAATGCGGTCGCCCGCGCGGAGGCCGCCAACGGCCCGATCCACGGGGCCATCTGCTGCGCCGGCATCGCGCCGTCGGAAAAGGTGCTCGGCAAACAGGGCGTCCATGCGCTGGAAAGCTTTGCCCGGGCGCTGGAGATCAACACGATCGGCACGTTCAACGTGATCCGGCTGGCGGCGCAGGCGATCACGAGAACCGAGCCGAACGAGGAGGGCGAGCGCGGCGTGCTGGTCGCCACCGCCTCGGTCGCCGCCTATGACGGGCAGATCGGGCAGGCGGCCTATTCTGCGTCCAAGGCGGCGGTGGCCGGCATGACGCTGCCGATCGCCCGGGAACTGGCCCGCGACGGCATCCGCATGATGACGATCGCGCCCGGCATATTCGAGACGCCGATGATGGCCGGATTTTCCGACGAGGTGCGTGCCTCGTTGGCCAAATCGGTGCCGTTTCCGCCGCGGCTCGGGCGTCCGGCCGAATTCGCGCGGCTGGTGCGCGACATTATCGAAAACCCGATGCTGAACGGCGAAGTGATCCGCCTCGACGGAGCGCTGCGGATGGCGCCGCGTTGAACGACTGATTTTGATCGGTTCTTTGGGAGGAGAAACGAATGACGGACGGACAGAGACTGAGCCTGCATGTGCCCGAGCCGGAAGTGCGGCCGGGCGGCAAGCCGGATTTCTCCAATGTGCCGATCCCGAAGGCGGGCTCGGTGCGGCGGCCGGAGGTGGACGTCGATCCGAAGGAGATCCGCGACCTTGCCTATTCGATCATCCGCGTGCTCGACCGCGAGGGCGAGGCGGTCGGTCCCTGGGCCGGGTCGCTGACCGCGGAGGAACTGATGGAGGGCCTCAAGCACATGATGCTGCTGCGGGTCTTCGACAGCCGCATGCTGATGGCGCAGCGGCAGGGCAAGACGTCCTTCTACATGCAGCATCTCGGCGAGGAGGCGGTCTCCTGCGCCTTCCGCAAGGCGCTTCTCCCCGGAGACATGAACTTTCCGACCTATCGCCAGGCCGGCCTGCTGATCGCCGGCGGCTATCCGATGGTCGAGATGATGAACCAGATCTATTCCAACGATGCCGATCCCCTGAAGGGCCGCCAGTTGCCGATCATGTATTCGGCGAAGGACTATGGCTTCTTCACCATCTCCGGCAATCTCGCCACGCAATATGTGCAGGCCGTCGGCTGGGCCATGGCGTCGGCGATCAAGAACGATACCAAGATCGCTGCTGCCTGGATCGGCGACGGATCGACGGCGGAGTCGGACTTTCATTCGGCGCTGGTCTTCGCATCCACCTACCGGGCGCCTGTTGTCCTCAATGTCGTCAACAACCAGTGGGCCATCTCGACCTTCCAGGGTGTGGCCCGCGGCGGCTCGGGCACCTTTGCCGCCCGCGGCCTCGGTTACGGCTTGCCGGCGCTGCGCGTCGACGGCAACGACTATCTCGCCGTGCATGCGGTCGCCAAATGGGCGGCGGAGCGGGCGCGGCGCAATATCGGCCCGACGCTGGTCGAATACGTCACCTACCGCGTCGGCGCGCATTCCACCTCCGACGATCCGTCCGCCTATCGCCCGAAGGAGGAGTCCGAAGCATGGCCGCTCGGCGATCCCGTCATTCGGCTGAAGAACCACCTGATCCGCATCGGCACCTGGAGCGAGGAACGGCACAAGCAGATGGAGGCGGAAATCCGCGACACCGTCGTCACTGCCCAGAAGGAGGCGGAGCGCCACGGGACGCTGCATTCCGGCGGCCGGCCGTCGATGCGGGACATGTTCGAAGGCGTTTATGCGGAGATGCCGCCGCATCTGAAGCGGCAGCGGCAGCAGGCGGGGGTGTGAGGATGGCTGTTCTTAGATGTCTTCGCCCTTGGCTCCCCCTCATCCGCCTGCCGGCACCTTCTCCCCGCTGGGGAGAAGAGGATATGCCGCGCGGCCTCCGATCCTCCTCTCCCCAGCGGGGAGAGGGTGGCCGAGCAAAGCGGAGGCCGGGTGAGGGGGCTGCTTGCTCCGGCCTTGAGATCGCTTGTTCCGGCGTTTCAGCATCGGAGGCCCTCCCATGCCGCGCATGACGATGATTGAGGCGATCCGCAGTGCCATGGACGTCTCCATGGAGCGCGACGACGACGTGGTCGTGTTCGGTGAGGATGTCGGCTATTTCGGCGGCGTCTTCCGCGGCACGCAGGGCCTGCAGCAGAAATACGGCAAGACGCGCTGCTTCGATGCGCCGATCAACGAATCCGGCATCGTGGGTGCCGCGATCGGCATGGCGGCCTATGGGCTGAAACCCTGCGTCGAGATTCAGTTCGCCGATTACATGTATCCGGCCTACGACCAGCTCACCCAGGAAGCGGCGCGGCTGCGCTATCGCTCCAACGGCGATTTCACCTGTGGCATCACCGTGCGGATGCCAACCGGCGGCGGCATCTTTGGCGGGCAGACGCACAGCCAGAGCCCGGAGGCGCTGTTCACCCATGTCTGCGGATTGCAGGTGGTGGTGCCCTCCAATCCCTATGATGCCAAGGGCCTGCTGATCGCCTCGATCGAGAACCCGGATCCGGTGATTTTTCTCGAACCGAAGCGGCTCTATAACGGCCCGTTCGATGGCCATCACGACCGGCCGGTGACATCCTGGGCCGGGCATCCGCTCGGCGAGGTGCCGGCAGAGCACTATGTCGTGCCGCTGGGCAAGGCCGTGGTGCGGCGGCCTGGTTCGGCGGTCACCGTGCTCGCCTACGGCACGATGGTGCATGTGGCCGAAGCGACTGCTGAGGAGACCGGCATCGATGCCGAGGTGATCGACCTGCGCACCCTGATGCCGCTCGATCTCGACACCATTGTCACCTCGGTGAAGAAGACCGGTCGGTGCCTGGTGGTGCACGAGGCGACGCTCACCTCCGGCTTTGGCGCGGAGCTGGCGGCGCTGGTGCAGGAGCATTGCTTCTACCATCTCGAAGCGCCGGTCATCCGGGTTGCCGGCTGGGACACACCTTATCCGCATGCGCAGGAGTGGGATTATTTTCCCGGGCCGGCCCGCGTCGGCCGGGCGCTGCGCGACATGATGGAGGCCTGAGACATGGCGGAAAAGCTCATCAAGCTGCCGGATGTCGGCGAAGGTGTCGCGGAAGCCGAACTGGTGGAATGGCACGTCAACGTCGGCGATCTTGTGCGTGAGGACATGGTGCTCGCCGCGGTGATGACCGGCAAGGCGACTGTCGAGATCCCGTCGCCTGTGGATGGCGAGGTAACCTTCCGGTACGGCGAGATCGGCGACGTGATCGCCACCGGCACCGTCATCCTCAAGATCAGGATCGCGGGCGAGGGCGCTGGCGACGAAGAAGAGATCGAGGGCGGCGATAGCGGGGAGGAGCCACGGGTCAAGCCGGCTATTCCGCCCGTTGCAGCTCTCGAACAGGCATCTGAGAAAAAGGTTGAACCTCTTAAACCAAAAGCTGAGATCGCCGCATCACCACCCGTCGCCAAGGCTCTGCCCCATGCCGCCGGTGCACCCCGCGCCGAAGGTGAGAAGCCGCTGGCGCCGCCGGCCGTGCGTCTCCGGGCGAAAGAGGCAGGCATCGATCTTCGGCAGGTCCCGGGCACAGGTCCGGCGGGCCGCATCACCCATGAGGATCTGGATGCTTTCCTGAACAGCCAGCCCGGCAGCGGGGCAATCGCTGCCGGGCTGCAGCCGAACAAGGCGGTGCAGGAGGTCAAGGTCGTCGGCCTGCGCCGTCGCATCGCCGAGAAGATGGCGCTGTCGAAATCCCGCATTCCCCACATCACCTATGTGGAGGAGATCGACATGACCGCGCTCGAAGAGCTGCGGACCCGGATGAACGGCACCCAGAAGCCGGGCCGCCCGAAACTCACCATCCTGCCCTTCCTGATGCGGGCGATGGTGAAGGCGATCGCCGAGCAGCCGGGCATCAACGCGCTTTACGACGACGAGGCCGGCATCATCCGCCACTATGGCGGGGTGCATATCGGCATCGCGGCGCAGACGCCATCGGGCCTCGTCGTGCCGGTAGTCAAGCACGCCGAGGCGCGCGACATCTTCGACTGCGCCCACGAGGTGGCCCGGCTCAGCGATGCCGCCAAGAACGGCACGGCCCTGCGCGAGGAACTGTCGGGCTCGACGATCACCATCAGTTCGCTTGGCGCCATGGGCGGCATCGTCTCGACGCCGGTCATCAACCATCCGGAAGTGGCGATCATCGGCGTCAACAAGCTCGCCGTCCGGCCCCATTGGGACGGGGCGCAGTTCGTGCCGCGCAAGATGATGAACCTGTCCTCCAGCTTCGATCACCGGGTGATCGACGGCTGGGATGCCGCGACTTTCGTGCAGCGCCTGAAGGCGCTGATGGAAACGCCGGCGCTAATCTTCGTCGAGGAGTGAGGTGAGAGAAAAACAATGAAAGAGATCACCTGCAAGCTCCTCGTCATCGGGGCCGGTCCGGGAGGCTATGTCTGCGCCATCCGGGCCGGCCAGTTGGGGGTCGACACCGTCATCGTCGAAATGGCGAAGCCGGGCGGCACCTGCCTCAATATCGGCTGCATTCCCTCCAAGGCGATCATCCATGCGGCCGACGATTTCGCGAAGACCGTCGCTATGGCGGCCGGCAAAAATGCCATGGGCATCAAGGCCGACAATCCGGCCATCGACCTTGCCAAAACCATGGCCTGGAAGGACGGCATTACCGGCCGGCTGACGCTCGGTGTTGCGGGCCTGCTGAAGAAGGCCGGCGTCAAGATCGTCGTCGGTCGGGCAAAATTCCGGGACGGCAAGACGGTCGCGGTGGAGACCGAAACCGGCGAACAGGTCATCCGCGCCGAAAATATCGTTATCGCCACGGGGTCGGCGCCGGTCGAGCTGCCGATGCTACCGTTCGGGGGCTTGGCATCGCCTTCCGGGGCTAAGGTGATTTCCTCGACCGGTGCGCTGTCCCTGACCGAGGTGCCCGCGAGGCTGGCTGTGGTTGGCGCCGGTTATATCGGTCTGGAGCTCGGGCTTGCATTCGCCAAACTCGGAGCGAAGGTGACGATCGTCGAGGCGCTCGACCGCATCCTGCCGCTCTACGATACGCAGCTCACCCAGCCGGTCGCCAAACGGTTGGCGGCCTTGGGCGTCGAGGTTTTGCTCGGCACCAAGGTCAAGGGCATGTCCTCGAACGGCGAGGCGCTGCTGGCGGAGACCGGCTCGGGCGAGGAAAGGCGCATCGCCGCCGACAAGATCCTCGTCACGGTTGGGCGCAAGCCGGTCACCGAAGGCTGGGGTCGGGAGGAACTGGAACTCGACATGGACGGTCGGTTCCTTCGGATCGACGAACAGTGCCGCACCTCGATGCGCGGCATCTATGCGGTCGGCGACGTGACCGGCGAGCCGATGCTGGCGCACCGGGCGATGGTGCAGGGCGAGATGGTGGCGGAGATCGTTTCCGGCAAACGCCGCGCCTGGGACAAACGGGCCATTCCCGCCGTCTGCTTCACCGACCCGGAAATCGTCTCGGTGGGCCTGTCCCCGGACGAGGCGAAGGCGGCGGGCCGCGAGATCAAGATCGGGCAGTTCCCGTTTTCCGCCAATGGCCGGGCGATGACGCTGTCGGCGGAGGAGGGCTTCGTGCGGGTCGTGGCGCGGGCCGACAATCACCTGGTGCTCGGCATCCAAGGTGTCGGGGCGGGGATTTCCGAACTCTCGGCGGCGTTCTCGCTGGCGATCGAGATGGGGGCGAGGTTGGAAGATATCGCGGGGACGATCCATGCCCACCCGACGCAGTCGGAGGCGTTTGCTGAGGCGGCGCTGAAGGCGCTGGGGCATGCGCTGCATATCTGAGCGGTTCGGCGTCAAGTCGCCGTGGACACCCGGATCACCGCGGGGTACTCGTGTGAGAAACGGGGGCGATGATGAAGAAACTGCTTGCGATATGCTTCTCGTGCATGCTCGTGCCGGCAGCGGCGCTTGCCGAAACGCGTTGCGGCTGGCTGATCAATCCGACGCCCCGCAACTGGACGCTGATCGATGCCCAGAACGAATGGCTGAGCATGCTTCAGGGCGGCTACGAAGCCAAAGGCATGGACAAGATCAAGGACATGGCCGAGGGCGAGCATGTGACGATAAACTACAGTCACGGCTACGCCTGCTTCTGCATGAACGTTTCGAGCGACAAGGACGGAAGCATCAAGCAGATTTTCTCCACCCGTCAGCTGCCCCTTTCAAAATGCCGACGCGATCCTGCACTCAGCGAGCCTAGATGAACAATTAGGCCTCTCGCCCGGTGTCCTGTCCAGAGGCGTTTGGTCGCGATAACGGACTAAAGCTCGAGCAGCGCATACGGCTTCCCGCTCGGCTTCTCGATATGCGAGGCGACGTTGTAGACAGGGGCGCCGCCCGGCGTCCTGCCTTCGTAGGTACCGCGATGCGCGTGGCCATGAACCACGGCTTTCACCGGAAACCGGTCGATAGTCTCGGCCAGCCGCGACGAGCCGAGAAACGGATAGATTTCCTCCGGCTCGCCGACCACGGTTTCGCGGATCGGCGCGTAGTGCAGAATGACCATGGCCCGCTCCGAGCGGACCTGACGCAGCGCGTTTTCGAGCCGCATCGTTTCCTCGACGCTTTCGGTCACCATCGCCTTGATCGCCGGCTCGCCGAAGGAGCCGAGCATGTGCCGCCCGAAACCGCCCGCGAAACCCTTGGCGCCGGCGAAACCGACGCCATTGATCTCCACCGCCTGGCCCTCCAACAGGTTGATGCCGGCCTCCTTGAGGATATGGGTGACTTCTTCGACGCAGCCGCATTCGTAATCGTGATTGCCGAGAACGCCGACGATCGGGATGGAGCAGGCGCGCAGGTCGGAAGCCAGGATTTCCGCTTCCTTGACCTTGCCGAGGTCGGTGAGATCGCCGGTCAGGACGAGGATGTCGGCAGCCTGGGAAATCTCGGTGAACAGCTCCTTGTAGGATACCGTGCCGTGTTCCTTGACATGCAGGTCGCCCATGGCGGCGATCCTGAGTTTGCCGTTTACTTTCCTGGCAGCGTCGTTCTTCGCGTCGGTCGCTTTGCTCACGCCAAGCCTCCCTGGGCCATTTCCTCTTCGACGCCGTCACGAAGGTCGCCTTCGCCGCCCACGTCGGCAAAACCCCATTCCTTGACGTCGATCTCGAAATCCACCCGGCTGAACATGCGGCCGCGGCAGATCTTCATCTGCGGCAGCGGCAGTTCGCGCTGCGCCTTCAACCGGTCGAGCAGTTCGTCCAGCAGCCAGTCCGGCACCTTGTCGCGTTCGGTCGGGTAGATCCAGCGGAAGTTCAGGAGGTGGATCAGCAGCACCTCCCAATGCACTTCCATATGGTTCAGCAGTCGCTCCCAATCGATCTGGTCGTGGGCGCGCAGGATCATATGGACGATATCGCCGCCGTCGTAGCGGTGGCGGAGCTGCACGAAACATTTCGACCAGATGAGTTCGGTCGGCGCGATGATGCGCACCTTGTGGCCGTTCATCTCGATCTGGCGGGCGTTTTCGAACCAGGCGTCGCTGATCGGCATGGTGCCGTTCGAGGCGGCGAAGATGACGTCGAAGAAATGCCGGCCCTTCTTCACCTTGCCGAGCCAGCGGTCGTCCTCCACCTCGATATGATAACCCTTGTCCTTGAAGTGCGCGAGGATGCGGGCGTAGTCGCCGGCCTTGCAGAAGATGTCGAGATCCTTCGTCTGGCGGGTGATGCCCGTATAGGCGCTGATGGCGAACGTGCCGGCCAGCAGGAACGGGATATGGCAGTTGGCGAGATCCTCAACCGCCTCGGCGACAAAGGCTTCGGAATCCGCGTCGGCAAGCGTCGGCGCGGCCTTCACCTCCATCCCCGGCATGGTGTCGACCGGATGGGTGGCCTTCTCCCTCGGCAGGCTCTGCGCGGCATTCGCTTCGGCATTCATTACGGGATCTCCGAATTTGGCTTCGCGCAGAGGAACACCCGGGCATGCCCGGAGGTTCCGCTTTGCGTCGTTTTCGAGATATGGGCTGTGTCAGCGCCTGGGGATTGTCGGGGAACCAAAGCCGCGATTGGCTGTTGGATTTGGTGTGCAAACTCGAGGAGGCAGACATGCCAGCGAAATCCAAGGCACAGCAGAAGGCGGCCGGCGCAGCACTTGCCGCCAAACGCGGGGACATCAAGAAGGGCGAACTTAAGGGCGCTTCGAAGGGCATGGAAAAGTCCATGAGCGAAAAGCAGCTCGAAGATTTCGCCTCGACCAAGCGCAAGGGCAAACCGGATCACGTCGCCCATCACTGACGAGATGCCCGATTTGCCGAGACGCACTGATCGGCTTCCGGTCCGAGACCGGAACTTCGCGCAAAGATAGGCGTTTTTCGGAGCGCTCGTCTTTGCGTGGAGGAGGAAAAGTTATGCCGCCTGAAGAACTCGATGCGACGCTGACGGCTTTGCCGCTGAGAATCGGCGTCTATGTTCCCGACGATCTGATGGAAGACTGGTTTGCGCCCGGCACGGGCATGAAGCCGGTGAGTGATGCCGCCCTGAAGGCCGCCGAGGCCTATGGGCGCCGCTTCGAATGCGAGTTCAAATATTATCCGGAGCGCATGGAAGGCGTTTTCTGGAAATGGGTTCCGGCCCTTTAGCCCTTTTCAGGCCTCGACGAGACTTGAAAGTCGATGAGGCGCGCCGCGCCGCTAAAGATCGCTCTCCTCTCACCGAGGCCAAGCGGTCGGTCCGCCTATGGGCGCGGCGGCGCCTCATTCAATGACAATCGCCTCAAGGGGCGGCACGTGGCTAAAACGATCGGGACGCCGCCGCCAGCCAGCTTCGCAAGGCCTGCCATCACGGTGAAATGCACGAGAAAATGAAAGGTTCCTGGAAATGATTCGGACGCGTTATTTTTCGTCCGAATCACCAAAACTCATGGGATCGCCGGCGGGTCAGGCGGCGAAGCTGTCGCGCAGGGCCTCGAACTTCTGCAGCTGTCCGGCGATCAGTTCGCGTGCGGCATCCCGCTTTACGAAGACCTTGAACATTGCCGAACCCTTGGCATTCATGAACCATACGGAGCAGGAACGGCGGCCGTGGAAGGCACGGTCGACGAAGGTCACCGAGGCGCAGTTATCCTTCTTGATGTGACCGCCGATCGGACTGTCGCCGTGAATATTGAACCAGCCATGGCCTTCGGAGCCGCCGGGCAGGGTGCCTTCGGCCTCCAGCACGATATCGTCGGTATGGACGATGAACAGGACTTCGCCCCAGGTCGTCATCTCGGCCCAGATATCCGCGAACTTCTCCTTGTCGGCGATGACCGCCGCGCCCTTGGGCAGGATTTCGAGGATCTCGGCGGGCGTCACGTCGGCATTGGCGGCGATCGCCTCGACGACGCCGTCGGGCTTCTCCGCAAGGGCGGCGAGAGCCCGTTCGCGACGGTCCGGCTTGATTTCGGAAACGGCGTTCATCAGGACCTCAGGCGGCAGCGTCGGCGCGCACGCCGTTCTTGTCTTCGTGGATGATCACTTCGAAACCTTCGAAATGCGGACCGGAGAGATATTCAACCTTGGCACGGTTGTTGCCGGCATTCGCATGGGCGGCGCGGAACTGTTCCGACTTCGTCCAGGCCTGGAAGTCCTCGAAGGTTTCCCAGACGGTATGGGATGCGTAGAGGGTGTGATCCTCGGCCTTCGGGCCCTTGAGCATGTGGAATTCCACATAACCGGGCAGCTCGGCGAGGCGGCCCTGGCGGCCGCGCCAGATGGCTTCGAACGCTTCTTCATAACCCGGCACGACGCGGAATCGGTTCATGGCGATATACATGGATAGTCCCTCACTTAAAGTTTCACTTTCGGCTCAAGATATCTGCGGCCGGTCCCCTTGAAAAGCCTAAAAAACTTGCGTAGTCAACTCAAGTTATCGCCGCAGGCCAGGCGGAACCGGGGCATATTGCGCGCCGGCTCGGGCAGACAAGGAGTAGAGCATCATGGGGTCTTCCTTCACCGTGAGGGGGCTTTTCGCAGCCGTCCTCCTGGGCACCGGTCTCGTAGCGGGCGTTGCCTCTGCATCCGACAAGGGCAATCCGGAGGCCAAGCGGATCGTCTCCATCGGCGGTACGATTACCGAGATCCTCTATGCGCTGGGCGCCGAGGATCGGATCGTAGCACGGGACTCGACGAGCTTCTATCCGGCTGCGGCCAATTCCAAGCCGGATGTCGGCTATATGCGCGCCTTGTCTGCGGAAGGCATCCTCGGCCAGAAGCCCGATCTGATCCTGATGGAACAGGATTCCGGCCCGCCGCCAGTCATCGAAATCCTCAAAGCCAGCGAAGTGCCGATGGTGGTCATCCCGACGCCGCCGAAGGCGGATGCGATCGGCAGGAAGATCCGTGACGTGGGCGCGGCCGTCGGGCTTTCCGAGAAGGCCGAAGCGCTTGCCGTCAAGACGGAAGACGGGCTGAAGAAGCTCGCCGCCGACGTCGCCAGGATTCCCGGGCCGAAGAAGAAGGTTCTGTTTGTGCTATCGCTGGCGAATGGCCGCGTCATGGCCGGCGGCGCGGATACGGAAGCAGGCGCGGTGATCGAAATAGCCGGCGGCGTCAATGCCGCGCCGACGATCAACGGCTACAAGCCGCTCGCCGACGAGGCGGTGATTGCCGCCCAGCCCGATGTCGTGCTTGCCATGTCCCGCGGCGACCATTCGATGACGCCGGCCCAGGTTTTTGCGGTTCCCTCGATGCAGACGACGCCGGCTGCCGCCAACAAGGCGCTGGTCACCATGGACGGCCTGCTGCTGCTCGGCTTTGGCCCGCGCACGCCGGAGGCTGCCCGTTCGCTTGCCGCGCAGATTTATCCCGGGGCGATCAACTGATGATGAAGGCGCTGGCGATGCCCTTCCGGCCGGCGGAGGATGGAGACCGGACGCGCCAGGGCGTCGTCGTGCTTCTTCTGCTGGCGGTGATGCTGTTTGTCGCATGCCTGCTTTCGCTCGGCATCGGCCCGACAGGTGTCGGCCTGCGCGATCTCTGGACCTACGCGACCGGCAACAGCGCCAGCCTCTCGACCCAGGAGCGGGTGATCCTCGAGGCGGTCCGTCTGCCGCGCACCGCGCTCGGCCTTCTGGTCGGCGCGGGCCTTGCCGTCTCCGGCGCGATGATGCAGGGCCTGTTCCGCAATCCGCTCGCCGATCCCGGCATTGTCGGCGTCACGTCCGGCGCGGGACTTGCCGCGGTCGCGGCGATCGTGCTCGGCAACGGCATTCTGGCGCCGGTCGCCATGGTGCTCGGCAATCAGTTCCTGCCGCTGATGGCCTTTTTCGGCGGCCTGTTTAACACCTGGATGCTCTACCTCATCGCCACCCGCGACGGACGGACGTCGACGACGTCGCTGATCCTGTCGGGCATCGCGATCGGCGCGCTGTCGGCGGCACTGATGGGCCTGATGATCGTCATGGCCGACGACCGGCAGCTGCGCGACATCACCTTCTGGAGCCTCGGCTCGCTCGGCGGCGCCACGTTCGGCCGCGTATTGTCGATCCTGCCCTTCATCGGCGCGGTGATGATCATCATGCCCTTCGTGGCACGGGGTCTCGATGCGCTGGTGCTCGGCGACGCCGCCGCCTTTCACATGGGCATACCGGTGCAGCGGCTGAAGAAGATCGTCATCGTCGCGGTGGCCGCCGCCTGCGGCTCGACGGTTGCGGTCGCCGGCTCGATCGGTTTCGTCGGCATCGTCGTGCCGCATCTGCTGCGCCTCGTCATGGGGCCGTCGCATCGTTTCCTGCTGCCCGGCTCGGCGCTCGGCGGAGGGGCACTGCTGCTGATTGCCGACAGCGTCGCGCGCACCGTGGCCGCTCCCGCGGAACTGCCGATCGGCGTCATTACCGCTCTGTTCGGCGCTCCGGTCTTCCTCTTCCTGCTGCTCGGCAAGAACGGCATCACCATGCGGGACATGCCATGATTTCCGCAGAACACGTCACCGTCGCCCGCTCGGGCCGCAAACTGCTCGACAATGTCGGCATCGATCTAGAGCCGGGCAAGTTCACCGTCGTCATCGGCCCGAACGGCGCCGGAAAATCGACGCTGATGAAGGTGATCTCCGGCGAGATGAAGCCGGATATCGGCTTCGTCAGCTACCACGGCACCAGCGTCGATCTCTGCCAGCCGGTCGAGCTTGCCAAACGCCGGGCGGTGCTGCCGCAGGCGACGCAGCTCGCCTTCCCCTTCACCGCGCTCGAAATCGTCCGCATGGGGGCGGTGGCGCAAGGCGCGCTCAATCCGACCGAGCAGGCCCGCCAAGCCTTGTCACGCGTGGGCCTGCGCGGTTTCGAAAGCCGGCCCTATCCGTCGCTGTCGGGCGGCGAGCAGCAGCGGGTGCAATTCGCCCGTGCACTCGCGCAGGTGCCACAGCCGGTCACTGAGGGCGTGCCGCGAGCGCTGTTCCTCGACGAACCGACCGCCAGCCTCGACCTCGGACACCAGATCTCGGTGCTGGAAATCGCTCGCGATTTCGCCGCGGCCGGTGGTATCGTCCTCGCCATCCTGCACGACCTCAACCTGGCAGCGGAATTCGCCGACCATCTGGTGGTGCTCAACCACGGCCGGGTGGTGGCGGAAGGCGGCTGCATGGAAACCGTGAACGACGAGATCATCGCCAGCGTCTATGGCATCGCCGGCGCCGTTGGCCGCCTGCCGGCAGCCCACATCCCCTACGTCCTGCCGCAATCGCGGCACCGCTGAACGTTCAGATGCTCATGTATCCGGCCGGGTGACGATGAAGGTCGCCGAACCGAGCATCACCGCGGCCACCAGTGCCGCCCGCCACAGCGGCGGCGAGGTGCCGAACCAGAAGACCGCGTAACTGGCCGCCATCAACGAAATGGCGGCGATCTTCGCCTTCCTGGCGATCGCACCCTTTTCCCGCCAGTTGCGCAGTGACGGCCCGAATTTCGGGTGGTCGAGCAGCCACGCTTCCAGCCGCGGCGAGGAGCGGGCGAAACAGGCGACGGCGAGAAGCAGGAATGGCGTGGTGGGCAGGACAGGCAGGAAAGCCCCGACAATGCCGATTGCGACGAACAGCCATCCGAGGGCGAGAAAGAGGAGACGCATGAAATGACCTATGGAATATCCTGAGTAGGATAGACAAGTTCGGAAGCGACGTCTCCACCCAAATTTCTCGAGGTCGTCCGCCCTTCCCATTTAAGCGCCGCCGGTTATAGTGCCGCCGGCTTCAATAACCGCAGGGAAAATGATGTCGCAGAAGAAAGTGCTCGTTGTCGGCGGGGCCGGCTATATCGGCTCCCATACATGCCTGGTGCTCGCCGAGCGGGGGTATCAGCCGATCGTCTTCGACAATCTCTCCAACGGGCATGCGGAATTCGTGCGCTGGGGTGAGCTGGAACAGGGCGATATCCGCGACCGCGCCCGGCTCGACGAGGTTTTTGCCAAGCACAAGCCGGATGCGGTTCTGCATTTCGCAGCGCTGATCGAGGTGGGGGAATCGGTCAAGAACCCGGTCGCCTTCTACGACAACAATGTCATCGGGGCGCTGACGCTCTTGTCGGCGGCGATCGATGCGGGCGTCAAGGCCTTCGTGTTTTCCTCGACCTGCGCCACCTACGGCCTGCCGGACCGCGTGCCGATGGACGAGACGCACAAACAGGCGCCGATCAATCCATACGGCCGCACCAAGTTCATCATCGAGCAGGCGCTGAAGGATTACGGCACCTACAAGAATTTGAAGTCGGTGATGCTGCGCTATTTCAATGCCGCCGGCGCCGATTTCGAGGGCCGGATCGGCGAATGGCACACGCCGGAAACCCACGCCATTCCGCTCGCCATAGAGGCCGCGCTCGGCCGCCGTCAGGGGTTCAAGGTGTTCGGTGACGATTACGACACCCGCGACGGTACCTGCGTGCGCGATTATATCCACGTGCTTGACCTTGCCGACGCGCATGTGCGTGCAGTCGACTACCTTCTCGCCGGCGGCGAGACGGTCGAACTCAACCTCGGCACCGGCACCGGCACCACCGTGAAGGAACTGCTTGCAGCGATTTCGGAGGTTTCCGGAAAACCCTTCCCAGTGGACTATGTCGGCCGGCGCGAAGGTGATTCCACCTCGCTGGTTGCCAATAACGACAAGGCGCGGGCGGTGCTTGGCTGGGAGCCGAAATACAGCCTGAACGATATCATCCGTTCGGCCTGGGACTGGCATTCCCGCTCGAACCACCACGTCATCTAAGGAACGGGACATGGCGGAAGGCGAGGTCAAGCTCGAGGAAAGCTGGAAGCTCGTGCTCGGGCAGGAATTCTCCGATCCCTATATGAGCGAGCTCAAGCACTTTCTCGTCGCCGAAAGGCAAGCGGGCAAGCGCATCTTCCCGAAAGGCTCGGAATATTTTCGCGCGCTCGACCTGACGCCGCTCGACGAGGTCAAGGTCGTCATCCTCGGCCAGGATCCGTATCACGGTTTCGGACAGGCGCATGGGCTTTGCTTTTCCGTCAAGCCCGGCGTGCGCATCCCGCCGTCGCTCGTCAACATCTACAAGGAGATGGAGACGGATCTCGGCATTCCGCCGGCCAAACACGGGTTCCTTGAACACTGGGCGGAGCAGGGCGTGCTGTTGCTGAACAGCGTGCTGACGGTCGAGGAAGGCAAGGCTGCTGCCCATCAAGGCAGGGGCTGGGAACGGTTTACCGACGCGGTGATCCGCGCTGTCAATGATGAATGCGACGGCGTCGTCTTCATCCTCTGGGGCTCCTATGCCCAGAAGAAAGCGGCCTTCGTCGATCAGCAGCGGCATCTGGTGCTGAAATCGGCGCATCCGTCGCCGCTGTCGGCGCATAACGGGTTTCTGGGCTCGCGTCCCTTCTCCAAGGCGAATGCCTATCTGCAGTCGATCGGCAAGGATCCGGTCGACTGGCGCCTGCCGGAACAAGCCTAATTCTGTGAACGATTAACCAACGGTCGTCTACGCAGAGTGAACAATGCGTTCGGATCGTCGCGTCTATCCAATTCCCGGTCGTTCCACCATCTTTACCTCAGAAAGCGGGCCGCACAGGCGGCTCCCAGAAAGGGGTTTAAAATGCTCGACCAGATCAAAGGCCTCCACCACGTCACGTCGATGGCTGCCAGTGCCAGCACCAACAACAAGTTCTTTACCGATACGCTCGGCCTTCGCCGGGTCAAGAAGACCGTCAATTTCGACGCTCCGGATGTCTACCATCTCTATTACGGCGATGAAGTCGGTTCGCCCGGCTCCGTCATGACCTATTTCCCGTTCCCGCATATCGCCCGCGGCCGTCAGGGCACCGGCGAAGTGGGCACCACGCTGTTCTCGGTTCCGGAAGGTTCGTTCGGTTTCTGGACCGACCGCCTGACCAAAGCCGGCGCCGAAGGCATCAAGGCCGATACCGCATTCGGTGAAAACCGCCTGCATTTCGCCGGTCCCGATGGTGACGGTTTCGCGCTCGTCGAAGTCAAGGATGACGCCCGCAAGCAGTTCATCGGCAACGGCATTACCGAAGACCACGCGATCCGCGGTTTCCATTCCGCTTCGCTTCGTCTTCGCGACGAAGGGGCGACCGCTGAGCTCCTGAAGTTCATGGGTTACAGCCAAGCCGACGCACAGGATGGCGTGACCCGCCTGGTCATGCCGGGCGGCAACGGCGCCGATGTCATCGACATCGAAACGATGCCGAACATTGCCCGCGCCAATCTCGGTGCTGGCTCGGTCCACCACATCGCCTTTGCCGTCGAGAACCGCGCAAAGCAGCTCGAAGTCCGCAAGGCGCTGATGGATACCGGCTACCAGGTCACTCCGGTCATCGACCGCGATTACTTCTGGGCGATCTATTTCCGCACGCCGGGTGGCGTGCTGTTCGAAATCGCCACCAACGAACCCGGCTTCGATCGCGACGAGGATACCGCTCATCTCGGTGAAGCCCTGAAGCTTCCCGCACAGCACGCCCATCTGCGGGCAACGCTCGAACAACATCTCGAACCGCTGGACGCCTGACCAGACGACGCGTCCAAGGAGACCATCATGAGTTACGACAGTTATGTGCACCGGGCGCGCCCCGGTGCACCCGGAGCGCCGATCCTGTTCGTCTTCCACGGCACCGGCGGCGATGAAAACCAGTTCTTCGATTTCGGTGGCCGGCTGTTGCCGGGCGCCACGGTGATCTCGCCGCGCGGCGACATTTCCGAACACGGCGCGGCACGCTTTTTTAGGCGCAAGGCGGAAGGTGTCTACGATTGCGAGGATCTGGCACGGGCGACCGAGCGGATGAGCGAATTCGTCGCCGCCAACCGCGAACGCTACGAATCTTCGACCGTGCTTGGCCTCGGTTTCTCGAACGGCGCGAACATTCTCGCCAATATCATGATCGAGAAGCCGGGCCTGTTCGATGCGGGCGTGCTGATGCATCCGCTGATCCCGTTCAAGCCGAAGGACCGCAAGCTCGAAGAGAAGGCGCATGTGTTGATTACGGCCGGCCAGCACGACCCGATCAGTTCCGTCGAGCAGACCACCGACCTCGCCGACTATTTCAGGAAGCAGGGTGACACGGTCACTCTCGAATGGCATGGCGGCGGGCATGAGATCCGTCCGAACGAGATCGAAGCCGCCAAGAAATTCTTCGCGCCCTACGGCGCTTGACGCTCGAAATGAAAATGCCCGGCTCCTCGATCGAGGGTCGGGCTTTTCTGTTCCCTATTGGCCGGCTTCTTATTGGCGGGCGGTCGCCGTGCCGAACACGCGTGTCAGGGCCGGCTTTGCCTCGGAGGTTTTCTCCTCCGCGTCGTCGTCGTCGCTGCTGTCCTCGCCGTTGCGGAAATAGTTGGCGACCGTCTGCGTGTGCCACTGCATCAGCTCGTAGCAGTAGGTCACTTCCCGTTCGCTCGGCGACCAATAGGCATTCGGCTCGCCACATTCGGCGGCCGTCAGCTTGATGCCGTCGTCGAGCTTGTAGAGCCCGGAAAGAAGCTCGGCGAGGATATCCAGAACCTTCGCCGTCTTCGTCAGGTCCGCATAGTCCTCCAGCTCCTTGTCGTTCGGCTTCTTGTAGGTGATCGTGAATTTGTTGTTCTGTCCGTCGGTCCGCTGATGCGGCTTCAGGACGCCGAACCAGCTGTCATGGGCTTTCAGGTATTCACCGACGCACTGCTTCCGGCGTTCCGCCGGAAATTCCAGGTTGTCGGCCGATTCCTTGAACTTCTCCGCATCCTTGCCGACCATCATGCAGACCATGCTGAAGGCGCGCTGGCGGTCCAGCGCGTGTACATCCCAAAGGGCCTGCTCCTCTTCAGCCGCCTCGCTGGCCTCGGCGGAAAACGTCCAGCCATCGACGGAGTCGGTCAGCGCCGTATCGAAAACCTCGTCGTCCGCCTCCAGCAGGAGTAGTGTGGAGAGCGTGTCCACGGCATCCTCCTCACGGCCAAGAACCGGCAGATTGAATTCCGAAACCAGCATGTGTCCGGCTTCATGGAACAGGAAAAACAGTGCATTACCGAATGCGAACTCGACACTATCCTCGACCTGCTGCTTGGAAAGCCCTTGAAGGTCATCGGTGAGGGCTGTCGCTTGTGCGCCGGGCATCGGCAGCGCAAAAAAACCGAGAAGGGCGAAAGGGAGAAAGCTGCGTCGCATCGGGCCTGTATGCCTTCTGAAATCGATGTTGATCTGTTGCGTCGATGATCCAGGCGCTCAGGAGCTTCCCAAACCTTCTCGAGGTTGATTTACTCTATAACATCGAGCTTTTAAGGTGGGATGAAGCAGTATTGTTGCTGATCTATTTCGACAGGTTTTGCGAACATTTAAGGCTTGTTGGAATTTCCTTACTTTCGTTGGTAATCGAACTCCTAATGTTACATCAGGATAGTCTCACGGAGCCAGGGTTGCCCGATCTATGGTGAGGCCTTCAGGAGGCTTCACCTCTCCGATAAATCCGATCTTCCACAATGCGGGTTGCCCAGCGATTGCACACGCAAGCGTGATGACCTGAGTGACAGAACGTCGCAGGTAGAGCGATTGTTGGTCGGCGCCAGAATATATACATGCCTATCATCAGCACACTAGTTGTCCGGCCATGCCCAACACAAACCCGACTCTCGGCTTTCTTTTGAATGACGTCGCCCGTCTGTTTCGAAAGCGCTTCGAACAGCGCGCGAAGCATATCGGCCTGACGCGCGCCCAGTGGCAGACGATCGCCTATCTCGCCCGCTGTGAAGGCATTCACCAGAAGGCGCTTGCCGAGCTTCTGGAGATCTCGCCGATCTCATTGATGCGGGTGCTCGACAACCTTGCGGAACGCGGCCTTATCGAGCGGCGCCCACACGAGACCGACCGGCGGATCACGCTGCTCTATACGACCGAGAGTTCCAGGGCACTGCTGGACGACGGTCGCGAGCTTGGCGATGCGACGCGCAAGGATGCGCTCCAGAACATTTCGGACGCCGACCGCGCCCGTCTCTTTGAAATACTCGAACACATGAAATCCAACCTCGTAACAGCCTGCCGCGCGCCGGCCGACAAAGCTTAAAAGAAGTCCTCCCATGACTGAGACCACCGCCCGTTCGCCTGAAACCAGCAATGTCACCGTTCTCGAAACGCCCGCTCCGGCAGCGCCCGAGCACAGCAAGGCGCGCAAGCGGCGCAGCCTGACGCGGCCAGTGCTTTTCGCGATGCTGCCGATCGCGCTCGTCGTCGGCGGTTATTATTATGTCGAGGGCGGTCAGATCATGTCGACCGACAATGCCTATCTGCAGGCGGACATGATCGGCGTTTCGACCGATGTCGCCGGCACCGTTGCGTCCGTGGATGTGCACGAGAACCAGGAGGTAAGCCAGGGTCAGGTGCTCTTCACGCTGAAGCAGGACAGTTTCCGTATTGCGCTCGACGGCGCCAAGGCAAAACTCGGTGCGGCGCGCAACCAGCTCCTCAACCTGCAGGCCTCCTACAAGGAGTCGCTTGCCCAGATCGCCCAGGCGGAAGCCGACATTCCCTATTATCAGACCGTGCTCGAACGCCAGGAGCGTCTGATCTCCGGTTCGGCCGCCTCGCAGACGGCCTTAGACGACGCTAAACACAATCTCGACGCCGCCCACCAGAAGGTCGCGGTCGCCAAGGCGCAGGCTGATGCGACGCTCGCCCAGCTCGGCGGCAATGCCGACCAGCCGATCGAGCAGAACCCGACCTATCTCGAAGCCCGGTCGGCGGTCGACGATGCGCAGCGCCAGTTCGACGACACGGTGGTGCGCGCGCCTTTCGATGGCATCGTCACCAATGTCAGCGCGCTTCAGGTCGGCAGCTATCTCGAAGCCGCCCAGCAGGGCTTCTCGCTGGTCTCGACGAAGAACATGTGGATTGCCGCCAATCCGAAGGAAACCGAGCTCACCTATATCAAGCCCGGTCAGCCGGTGACGATCAGCGTCGATACCTATCCGGGCGTCCAATGGACGGGCAAGGTCGCGAGCGTCAGCCCGGCCTCCGGCTCCAGCTTCGCGCTGCTTCCGGCGCAGAACACGTCCGGCAACTGGGTCAAGGTCGTGCAGCGCATTCCGATGCGTGTGTCGATCGATGACACGGCCGGCAAGCCGCCGCTGCGCGCCGGCATGAGCACGGTGGTCGATGTCGATACCGGCCACAAACGCGGCCTGCCGGAATTTGCCCAGAAGCTTCTCGATCATTCGTCGGCCTACGCCCATGAGTAGCGCGGCTTCACCAGCAGCGTCAGCTGTGGTGGCCAATCGCGGTGCGATCACAGCTTGCGTCATCCTGGCCGTCATCATGCAGGCGCTCGACACGACGATCGCCAACGTCGCGCTGCCCTATATCCAGGGCAGTGTTTCGGCCTCCGCCGACCAGATCAACTGGGTGCTGACCTCCTATATCGTCGCCGCGGCAATCATGACGCCGCCGTCTGGCTTCCTCGCTGCCAAGTTCGGCCGCAAGCGGGTGCTGCTCGTCGCCATCTTCGGCTTCGTCGCCGCCTCCGTCCTTTGCGGGCTTGCCCAGTCGCTGCCGCAGATCGTCGGCTTCCGCCTGCTGCAGGGCTTTTTTGGCGCGGCCCTCGTGCCGCTGTCGCAGGGCATCCTGCTCGATATCTATTCGGTCGAGGAACGCGGTTCGGCGATGGCGCTGTTCGGCGTCTCGGTCATGGTCGGGCCGGTGCTCGGCCCGGTCATCGGCGGCTGGCTCACCGACAATATCAGCTGGCGCTGGGTGTTCTACATCAACGTGCCGATCGGCATCCTGGCCTTGATGGGCATCAGCGTCTTCGTCAAGGAGACCAGGATCGACGCGCAGGCGAAGCTCGACTGGTTCGGCTTCGGCATGCTCAGTCTCGCGATCGCCTCGCTGCAGCTCTTCCTCGACCGCGGCCAGCAGCTCGACTGGTTCTCGTCGAGCGAGATCGTCGTCGAAGCCATGGTCTGCGCGGCCGCCTTCTATCTGCTGCTCGTCCACACGTTCACGACGGAAAAGTCGTTCATCAACCCGCGCCTGTTCCTCGACCAGAATTTCACGGTCAGCATGATCTTCATCTTCGTGATCGGGGTGACCTATCTCGCCTCGCTCGCGCTGATGACGCCCTATCTGCAGTCGCTGATGGGCTATCCGGTGATCACCGCCGGTATCGTCATGGGGCCGCGCGGTCTCGGCACGATGGTCTGCATGTTCATGGTCGGGCGGCTGATCGGCAAGGTGGATACCCGCATCCTGCTGTTCTTCGGCCTCGCGATCACCGCCTGGGCGATGTATGACATGATGAGCTGGACGCCGGACGTCTCGCAATGGACGATCGTCTATGTCGGTTTCATCCAGGGCGCCGGCCTTGGCTTCCTCTTCGTGCCGCTGACGACGATCGCCTTCGCGACGCTGCCCGCGCATATGCGCGGCGACGGGACCGGTCTTTACAACCTGTCGCGCAATATCGGCTCCAGCGTCGGCATTGCTGTCGTCTCGGCGCTGCTGGTGGAGAATGTCCAGCGCAACCATGCGGACCTCGTCAGCTACGTGACGCCGTTCAACCATGCTTTCCAGGCAAAGGCGGCGGCGGGCCTCGACCCGACGACAGTTGCCGGCGCCTCGGCACTCGACGGCATCATTACGCTGCAGTCGACGATCATCGCCTATATGGACGATTTCAAGCTGCTGATGATCATGTCGCTTGCGGTGATGCCGCTGCTGCTCGTGCTGCGCAAGCCTGCCAAGGCGCCGGCTGTGGATCACAGCGTGGCGATGGAATAGGCCTTTTCTCGACCTCGTGGCTGCCCCTCATCCCCCTGCCGGGACCTTCTCCCCGTTTTAACGGGGAGAAGGACGCAAGCGGCATGCTCCCATTTCTCTCCGGGCAGTGTTTAGGCTGCGCAAGGTGGTGCGGCATATCTCTTCTCCCCGTCCATACGGGGAGAAGGTGGCGGCAGCCGGATGAGGGGCAAAGCTCCACATGCAAACGCCTCCTTCGGGCTTGCGAGGCAAATGACGATGGCTGATAGTGGTGCGATCACGTCTCTGGCTCTCCGGAGGTTTCCCATGAGCAACCACCTGAAATTCTTCATCGACGGCGCCTGGGTGGAGCCTGCCATCCCGGTCGCGCTCGACGTCATCGACCCGTCCACCGAAGAGGCGTATACGCGGATCGCACTCGGCTCCAAGGCGGATGTGGACAAGGCCGTCGCAGCCGCCAGGGCGGCGTTTCCCGCCTTCTCGCAATGGTCGAAGGAGGAGCGCCTGGCGCTGCTTCGCCGCATCCTTGCCGAATACGAAAAGCGTTATGAGGATATCGCTCAGGCCGTCTCCCAGGAAATGGGCGCGCCGATCGCCTTTGCCCGCGATGCCCAGGCCGCGGCCGGCAAGGGGCATATGATCGCCACCATCGAGGCGCTGGAAGCCTACGAGTTCACCGAGGCGCGCGGTACGACCATGGTGGTCAAGGAGCCGATCGGCGTCTGCGCGCTGATTACACCCTGGAACTGGCCGCTCAACCAGATCGTCTGCAAGGTGGCGCCGGCGATTGCCGCCGGCTGCACCATGGTGCTCAAACCCTCCGAGATCGCGCCGATCAGCGGTATCATCTTCGCCGAGGTGATGGAGGCAGCAGGCACGCCGAAGGGCGTCTTCAATCTCGTCAACGGCACCGGGCCGGACGTGGGCCAGGTGATGGCCGGCCATCCGGATGTCGACATGGTCTCCTTCACCGGCTCGACCCGCGCCGGCGTGATCGTCGCCAAGACCGCCGCCGACACGGTGAAGCGGGTGGCCCAAGAACTCGGCGGCAAGTCGCCGAATATCATCCTGGCTGACGCGGAGTTCGAAAAGGCGGTGGCGGACGGCGTGACTGCCTGCTTTGGCAATTCCGGCCAGTCCTGCGATGCGCCGACCCGCATGCTGGTGCCGGCCGGGCGTCACGACGAGGCGCTTCAGGTCGCCAAGGCTGCGGCCGAAAAACTCAAGACTGGCGATCCGTGTGAGGACGGTATCGATCTCGGCCCGGTGGTGAGCCGAGTCCAGTTCGACAAGATCCAGCGGCTGATTGAGGCGGGCATCGCCGAAGGTGCGACGCTGGTCACCGGCGGCCCCGGTCGGCCGGAAAATCTCAACCGCGGCTACTACATCCGCCCGACCGTGTTCGGAAACGTCACCAACGACATGACCATCGCGCGAGAAGAAATCTTCGGGCCGGTCCTGTCGATCCTCTCTTACGAGACGGAGGAAGAGGCGATCGAGATCGCCAACGACACGCCCTATGGGCTTGCGGCCTATGTCCAGTCCGGTGATATCGGCCATGCCCGCAAGGTGGCGGCACGGTTGCGCGCCGGCTCGGTCTTCATCAACTATCCCGAATGGGATCTCTTCGCGCCCTTCGGCGGCTTCAAGCAGTCCGGCAACGGCCGCGAATATGCCGACTGGGCCATTCACGACTTCCTCGAAATCAAGGGTATCGTCGGTTATGGCGTTTAAGACCTTCAACCCGCCGTCCGTCCGCAAGCCGTTCGGCGGCTACAATCACGGCCTGTTGGTGCCGCCGGGTGCGAGCCTGCTCGTTACCTCCGGCCAGCTCGGTATCTCGCCCGAGGACAAGATCCCGCCGGATGTGGCGGGCCAGGCCGAGCTCTGCTTCAAGGCGATCGGCGCCATTCTCGAAGAAGCGGACATGACTTACGCGGACGTCATCCGCATTTCCGGCTTCGTCACCAGCCGTGAGGATTTTCCCGCCTATATGGCGGCGCGTGACCGTTTCACACTCGACCCGAAACCGGTCTCGACCCTGATCGTCGTCGGCGGCTTTACCCGTGCCGAATTCCTGGTCGAAGTGGAAGTGACGGCGGCGAAGGTGTTTTGAAGCAACGCCGAATAGAAATTTTACTCCGGCGCGAGTCGCATCAGGAAAATTCCTCGGTATTCAGTGTTTATTGATCACATAATTGTTTTATTGGGGCGACAGCTGCCGTATTCGTGATTTGCGTTGAATATCGTCCTCGATTTTAAATATTCCTTGAGCTGAATGGGGTATCGCTTGCTCTAGGGTTTTTTATCGGGGATTTTCTATGCGTCGTATCGTAATGGGAGCCATGGCGCTCTTCTGTGCGCAATTTCTCGCGCCCGCTGCTTTTTCTGCAAGCCTTGTTGCCAGCGTCAGCCTGTCGTCGCAGACCATGACCGTCGAGAGGGATGGTATCGTGGTTTACGAATGGAAGGTCTCGACCGCGCGGCCCGGTTATTCGACGCCGACGGGAAGCTGGGGTGCCAAGTGGCTGTCTAGAGACCATCGTTCGCGCAAATACGATGACGCGCCGATGCCGTTTGCGGTGTTCTACAATGGCGGCTACGCCGTTCATGCGACCTTCGAGACGAAGCGGCTCGGCCGCCCGGCCTCGCATGGCTGCATCCGGCTGCATCCTCAAAACGCAGCGACATTCTTTGGGCTTGCCAGCCAGTACGGCCTGTCGAACACGCGAATCGTCGTCAGCCGCTAGGTTTCGGCTCAGTAGCCGCAGCCTCTCAGCTGGGCTTCGTATTTGGCGGCCATGCCGGCGGATTTCTGCGCTGTCTGCTTGACGCCGTTGCTGAACTGTCCCCGGTCATATCCCGCCTGGCCGGTATAATAGGCGAGGTAGAGATTGTAGCTGTCGGTGAGCGGAATGCCGTTCTTGAGATGGCTCTGGTTGTGATACCAGCCGACGAAATGGATGGCATCGCCGAAATCGGTGCGGCTGGCGTTCCAGCGGCCGGTGTCTTTCTTGTAGCTCAGCCAGGTGCCGTCGAGCGCCTGGGCGTAGCCATAGGCCGTTGAGGCGCGTGTCCACGGGATGAAGCCGAGCAGTTTGGTGCGCGGCGGCCGGGCATAGGGCTGGAAGCCGGATTCCACGTAGATGGTCGCCATCAGGATCGGCACCGGAACGCCGAATTCCTGCTCGGCCTTCTTGGCGTCACGCGCCCAGTTGTTGAACAGCCCGTCGCGCTGCTCGAAGATCGCGCAGGCATTGGTAACCCTGCTCGGCGCCGAGGCGCAGGCAGACAGGGACACCGTCAGGAGGGCGATGAAAAACGCAATACGCATCGCTTAATCTCTCGGTTTCCAGAGATTAATAACCGGTAAAATTTAAGGAAAAGTTTAGTGGCCGGGATGAGATGTCGGTGACGCTAAATAGGCGCGCCCGGCAAACAGGTTGCGTACGATGACGCCGAGCGCGGTCGTGGCCGCAATGCCTTCGAGACCGAGCCCCGTTGCCGTCACGACGAGGCCGAGCAGACCGAAGACGAGAAGCGCATACCGGCCGAAGCCGGTGCAGGCAAAACGGTCGCGCACGAACCAGAGGCTTGCGAAATAGACCGCGACCGGGATCGCCACGGCATAATCGCCGACGATCAGCGGTACTTCCGCATGATGGGTGATGATGTCGACGAGCGCGGCAAAGCCTGCCCCGACAGCGGCCCCGGACGCGAAGATGAAGAAGTGGCCGTAACCCCATTGCAAAGCGCGGCTGAGCCTATGGCTGCCGAGGTGTTCCTGCCGGGAGAAATAAGCCCACCAGAGCGCAAAGACGATGACCAGCGCCGAAAGTGCGGTATGGACCAGCATGAGGTTGAATTCGCCGGCAAACTGGCGCAACGCGATGGAGCCGGCAAGCAGGGTTTCGCCGAGCACGATGATGTTGAGCAGGCCGTAACGTTCCATGATGTGGTGCCGGTGCCAGGGCGTATTGCCGCTGAGCGGCTCGGCAATTGCCGGGACGGCGAGTTCAAGCAAGGCGCCGAAGATCCACAGCGCCAGACCGAGGCCGGTCGATACCGACTGCGTCATCACGTAGATCACCCAGTAGATTTGCACCAGGAAGATACCGACTGCATAAGCGATGTTCGTCCTGCGGCGGGCGGGGTCATGGTAGGCGGCGCGCAGCCAGAGCAACACCATGGCGAGACGCATGACGACATAGCCAAAAACGACCATGGTCAGATCCGGAGCCGCCGTAAAGAGGAACTGGATGCCGGCCGCCATGGTCAGCGATCCGCCCATCAGGACCATCGTCAAAAGCCGGTAGACGACGTCGTCATTGTCATAGGCGGATGAGAACCAGGTGAAATTCATCCACGCCCACCAGATGCAAAAAAACGCGATCAGAAAGGTAACGACACCTTGGCCGGCATGGTTCTCCGCGATCGCATGGTGCAGCCCGCCGGCCGCGGAAGCGATCGCGATCACCGACACGAGATCGAACAGCAGTTCGAGCGGCGTTGCGACCCGGTGATGTTCGTCCGGATCACGGGGATGCAAGGGGCGCAGGATACTGGCGAGTGGTGAAACCTGGTTCGTCATCGTCTGTCGGCCCCTGAACATGAAGATTCGCGATGGGGGAAATAGCGCAAAAAAGCGTGTTCAAGTAAAGAGTGGCGGGGCGATATGGCGATGATCGAGGGCGTCGGATGCGTGAGGTTCTTGAGACGGAAAGGCTGACCTTGAGGGAGATCACCAAAGCCGATCTGCCGACCTTGTACCGCATCTTCGGCGATGCCGAGAGCATGCGCTTCTATCCGCGCGCCAAGAGCTTCGAAGAGACCGAAGCCTGGTTTCAAAAGCTTGCCTTCCGGAGTTATGAGGAAAGCGGTTTCGGCCTCTGGGGTGTCGTCGAGAAGGCGACCGGCGAGCTGATCGGTGATTGCGGCGTTACGCTTCAGGCGACGCCCAGGGGTTTGGAGCCGGAAATCGGCTATCATCTCCGGCGCGAATGGCTCGGCCGCGGTTATGCCGCCGAGGCCGCCGCTGCCTGCCGTGATTTTGGCCTCGGCAGTCTCGGTTTCGAGCGGATCGTCTCGATCGTCAGCCCGGAAAATATTCCGTCGCTCCGGGTTGCGGCGAGGATCCATCAGCGATGGGAAACCTACCGGACGGTGACGACGGCAGGGGCTGAGGTGGATCGGTTTCTGTTCATATCGGACCGCAATGCCGGTGAGCCAGTCGGTTCCATGCCGAGCGCTCAGACCCGTGCCGCCATGGTGGAGGCCGACGCTTTGCTGTTGATGCGCCGCCGCGAGATGGGGAGCTAGAACCGCTCCATCTCCCGCTTCACCTTGTCCAGAAATGCCGCGCGCGTCTGCGGCGTGCAGTTGTTCATGTCGTAATGGGCGAGAAACGTTACCGGCCGGGCCGGGTTGGTCTGCACCCGCAGCACGCGTTTCGACAGCTTTCGCGGCGGGTCGCCGGCGAGGAAGGCGCGCCAGCGGGTGGCGCCGTAGGTGGTGACCACCGCCACCTTGTCGATATGCAGTTTTCGCGTCAGCTTGCCGTCCTTCAGTTCGAAGGTGATGCCCGGCAGCCAGACGCGGTCGAAATAACCCTTCAGCATCGCCGGCCAGCCGAAATTCCAGACCGGCGTGACGATCACCAGTCCCTCGGCTGCCTGCAGCCGGTCGACATAGGGTTTCACCAGCGACAGGTTGTTGGGATAGTCGTGATAGATCATCCGGTCATGGCGCGACATGACCGGATCGAAACCTTCGGCATAGAGGTTGCAGTCATCCACCTCGTGCCCGGCCCTGATCAGGCTTTCACGCGCCTGCTTGTGCAGCGCTGCGCCATAACTTTCCTCGACCGGATGCGAATGGATGAGCAGGACCCGCATCAGCCACCCGCTGCGGCAAGGCCCGGAAAGAGGTAGTTCTTGCCGGCGGAGAAATCGAAGTCGGGATTGTCCCAGGCGATCATCTTGCCGGGGTTGAGGAGACCCTTCGGATCGGTCTCCTTCTTGAAGGCGAGTTGGACGGTGTCCGTCTGCTTCATTCCGCCTTCCTCCAGCGTGTAGCGGTGCGGATTGAAGATTGGGCAGCCGTTGTCGCGGTGGATCTGCATGATTTCCTCCAGCCGCTCCCGGGTCGTGTAGCGCACCAGCGGCAGGCCGGAGCACTGCATGCGGCCATCGAACTTGATGAATTCCAGATGGCCAGGCACTTCGTCGCCGAAGAGTTTCACCATCTTCTCGACCTTGGCGACGTGGTCCGGTCCCGGATACTGGACCTGCAGGTAGGTGAAGCCGGGATCGACCTTGAGCGCCCGCAGCGTCGTGTGGTTCCAGGCGAGCTCATAGGCATGCGGAATGCCCTTCATGCTCTCCACCTTGTCGGAGCGGAACAGGATTTCGCCCTTCTGGCGCTCGGCAAAGGCAGTGAAGGCATCCATCGAATGCGGCGCGATCATCAGCACGACGATCGACTGGTTGCGGTCGCGCAGGAACGGCTTGTGGCGCGGGAAATAGTCGTAGGGGATGGGTGCTGCGATCGGGGCGATCTCCTTCACCAGCAGGCCGTTCTTGTGGGCCAGCGCATCGCCGAAGCGCACCGCATCCATGAAGTCGTCGTAACCGACCAGCACGTCCACCCAGTCATAGGCAGGTGCCAGCGGCATCTCGACTTCGACGATGATGCCGTTGGTGCCGTAGGCGTGGGTGACCTTCTGGAGGTCCCAGGCGGTCAGGTCGAGGACGCGCGGCTCGGCTTCCATGGTGACGACGCGCAGGCGCAGGATGTTGCCGAGGTCGCGCAGGCCGCCCCAGTGGATCGAGCCGACGCCGCCCGAACCGCCGGCGACGAAGCCGCCGATCGTCGCCGTCTGGGCGGTGGAGGGATGGAAGCGCAGTTCCTGGCCGGAATGGGCTCTGGTCTGGCGGTCGAGTTCGGCGATCACGATGCCGGGTTCGGCGATGACGCGGCCCGGATGGATTTCCTTGACCTTGTTCATGTTGATGAGGTTGAGCACGATTCCGCCGGAAAGCGGCATGGCCTGGCCGTAATTGCCGGTGCCGGCGCCGCGCGGGGTGACCGGCACGCCATGCGCATAGGCGACTTTCAGCACCCGGATCACGTCTTCCTCGCTTTTCGGCGAGACGACGAGATCGGCGGTGACGTTTTCGAGCTCTTCCTTCAGGATCGGCGAGTACCAGTAGAAATCGCGGCTCTTCTGGCGCACCAGCGCCGGATTGTCCTCGAGTGCGAGGCCTTCGAGCTCTTTCTTGATCTGTGCGTAGTCCGGCATGTTCACTTGTCCAAAATCGGGTCCAGGTCACGGTAATCCGGCAGGCGACGGTCGATGCCCATGCCATTCCGCATCACGATGCGGTCGGCCTGCGGACGGGAAAGGAATTCGCTCCAGCGGCGCGCGCTGAACAGCACGAGGTCGGCGGGGCCGCCTTCAGCGATCACGCCGATATCCGGCCGGCCGAGGATTTCGGCGGGTGTCGAGGTGACGACGCGGGCGGAGGTATCGAGCGGGTGGTCGAGATGCAGGATGCGGACCGCCTCGCGGAACACTTCGACCGGATCCATGTCGCCATAGGCGTAGAACGGATCGCGGGTATTGTCGGAGGAGACGGCGGTTTTCACGCCGGCGGCTGTCAGTTCGTGGAACAGCGTCACGCCTCGCCAGCGGGGGGTGCGACCCGCATGTCGGTCCTGCAGGTACATGTTGCACATCGGCAGCGAGACGACGGAGAGGCCGGCATTCGCGACCTTGTCGACAACCCGCTTGGCGACCTCATCGTCCTGCCGCGCCAACGAGCAGCAATGGCCGACGGTGACCGAACCTTCGAAACGGTTGCGGATTTTCGCCTCGGCGACCTTTTCCAGTGCCAGAACCTGCTTGTCCTCGGTTTCATCGACGTGCAGGTCGATATCGAGCCCCTTGTCGGCGGCGGTGCGCATCAGAAGATCGAGGCGGGCGTCGAGGTCCGGCCACATCTGCGGCACGCCACCCAGCAGGCCGCCGTGTTCGGCGACCACGGAGACGAGGTCGGCGAAGAAGGCTTCGTCCCAGATATTGTCCATCGGGAAAAGCGCGACGGCCTGAAGCTCGATCCTGCCTTTCCATTCGGCGCGCATTTCCGAGAAAACGGGGAAAGAGATGCGCGGCTGCGGCGGGATCGAGTCCAGATGGGTGCGGATCAGCTTGGTGCCGTGCGCATAGGCGGTCTTCAGCGAGAATTCCATGCGGGCGCGCACGTCGTCTGCCGACCAGTTCGCCTCGCGGTCCGCGCGGACATTCAGGAGCGCGCTCATGAAGGAGCCGTCCTGGTTGCGGCGGCGGTCCCAGATGTGGCCCTTGTCGAGATGAGTGTGCATATCGGCGAAGCAGGGCCAGACCATGCCACCCAGCATATCGGCTTTCGAGAGGTCGGCGGGCGCGGTGCCGGCTGGCAGGATCTTTTCGATCTTGCCATCGGCGATGATGATATCCGCATAGATCAGCCCTTCGCGGTCGCGGGCGGCAAAACCCTTGACCAGCGCCGCGGGCAGGGTCGCATCGGTGAGCGCGAAGCGCGGAGCATCGGGAAGCGTCATGAAGGCGGTCATCAGTTTTCTCTCTTCAGGCTGCTTTCATGCCAGCGATGCAGGAAGAACCAGGAAATGAACGAGGTGATCGCAAAGATCACCACGCCGAGCAATGACAACAGGACCAGCGCCGCAAACAGGCGCGGGATGTTGAGGCGATACTGGGATTCCAGCAGGCGGAAGGCAAGGCCGGAGCCGGCGCCGGCGGAGCCTGCCGCGAACTCCGCCACGACAGCGGCGATCAGCGCCAGGCCGCCGCCGATCCGCAGGCCCGTCATGAAATAGGGCAGCGAGGAGGGGAGCTTCAGGTAAAGCAGCGTCTGCCAGCGGGAGGCGCCATAGAGGTCGTAGAGATTGAGCAGGTTGTGGTCGACGCTCTTCAGGCCCTGCACCATGTTCGAGAGAATCGGAAAGAAAGCGACGAGGAAGGCGCAGATCAAGAGCGCAACTTGCGTCGTCGGCGCGTAGATCAGGATGAGCGGGGCGATCGCCACGATCGGGGTCACCTGCAGGATGACGGTGATCGGGTAGAAGGCCGTCTCGATCCATTTCGACTGGACGAGGAAGATGGCGATGCCGACGCCGCCGATCAATGCCAGGGCCAGTGCCTGCATGGTGATCTGCGTCGTTACCCAGAGCGCTGGGGAAAGCGTGCCCCAGTCGTTGTAGAGCGAGTTTGCGACCGCCAGCGGTCCCGGCAGGATGTATTGCGGGATGCTGTTGACGGTGATGATGAACTGCCAGAGGAGGACGAGGAAGATCACCACGCAGATCGGGATCAGGGTGCGCAGCAGCGTATCGCGGTTGCGGGCGAAAAAGCCGGTCTTCGGCGGGACGAAGGCGGATGCGTGGTCGCTCATCAATGTTCCTCCCCACCGATCGCATCGATGAGCATGTTCGATACCTTTTCGCAGGCCTGGCGGTAGTCTTCGGACGTGCGGTAGTGAGCGTCGCGGCTCATGCTCGTTTTCAGCGGGAAATCCGCGTGCACCCGGCCGGGCCGTGCCTTCATCACCACGATGCGGTTCGAGAGGTAAGCGGATTCGAACACGGAATGGGTGACGAAGATCACCGTGATACCTGTCTCTCGCCATAGCCGCAGCACGTCGTCGTTGAGCTTCTGGCGGGTGATTTCGTCGAGTGCAGCAAACGGCTCGTCCATCAGCAGCAGTTTCGGCTTGGTCACCAGCGCGCGGGCGATCGAGACGCGCATCTTCATGCCGCCCGACAGTTCGCGTGGATAGGCGTCGGCGAAATCGGCGAGGCCGACGGTCGCCAGCGTGTTCATGATCTCTTCGCGAGCAGCGGATTTGGAGACGCCGCGCAGTTTCAAAGGCAGGTAGACATTGCCGAACACCGTCTGCCACGGCATCAGCGTCGGCTCCTGGAAGACGAAGGAAATGTCGCCTTCCGGCAGGCCTTTTGAATTGATGCGGGAGCTGGGCCAGTCGATCGTTCCGGTCGAGACGTCGCCGAGGCCGGCAATGATGCGCAGTGCCGTCGACTTGCCGCAGCCGGAAGGGCCGAGCAGGCTCACGAACTCGCCGCCCTCAACGGTCAGCGACATGTCGGAGAGCGCAAGCGTGCCGCTCGAGAACATTTTCGACACGGAGCGCATGACGACGAGGGGACGTCTGCGAGTGTCTCCGGGCGCGGGTATCAGCGGGGCTTGGGATGTGCTCATTACGGGCCTTGACTTAAATCCGAAGGGAAGATGCCCCTCATCCTAACCTTATCGGGGGTGAGCCACGTGTCTCAACCCGTCCTTGCGGACCCTCGCGGGCGGGGGGACTTGCCACACTCGGCGCTTGTGATCGTGAAAGCCGTTGCGGCAAGTACCTTCTCCCCGTTTTGACAGGGAGAAGGCGGCGGCCTGATGAGGGGCAATTGCGCCGGCCCTTCGCTTTGGCTCAGGGCAGTTTGGAGCTGCAATCGATCCACCGGATCGATTGCTCGGGCTTTGCCCGATCGCTCCTCACTTCTTCAGCGCCATTCCGACGCCCTTGCAGACGAACTTGGTCGAATAGGCCTTCTTGTAGTCGAGGTCGGCCGGTTCGACGCCGATCGAGACCATCGAGTCGAAGAACTTCTTGTAGCGTTCGTCGGTGATGCAGCCGATACCCTTGGTCTCGGCGTCGCCGGACACCACGATGCCGTATTCCTTCATCTTGGCGATGGAATAGGCGATCTGGCCATCCGTCATTTCCGGATTGTCTTTCTTGATCAGATCATTGGCGGCCTTGTTGTCACCATAGAGGTAGGTGTACCAGCCCTCGAGGGAGGCGTCGACGAAACGCTGCACGACATCCGGCTTCTTGTCGATCATCGGCTGCGTGGTGGTGATCATCGTCGAATAGGGACCGTAGCCGGCATCGGCGATCAGGAACACTTTCGGCGTCCAGCCGGCCTGCTTGGCGATCTCATAGGGTTCGGAGGTCAGGTAACCCTGCTGGACCGACTTCTTGTCGGCGATGAAGGGTGCCGGATTGAACGTGTAGGGCTTGAACTGGGCGTCGCTGAAGCCTTTGAAGTTCTTCTTCATCCACTCGAAATAGGTGACGTAGCCGTCCTTGCCCATGAAAATGGTGCTGGCCTTGGCGAGATCCTCGAACTTTTCGATGCCCGCATCCGGATGCGCCATCAGGATCTGCGGGTCCTTCTGGAAGATGGAGGCGACGCTGACCATTGGAATGCCCTGCTTGACGGCATCCATGTCGCCGAGCGGTCCGCCCATGTAGAAATCCACCTTGCCGGCGATCAGCAGCGCGCGGTTGGCGGCGTTCGGGCCACCCTGCACGATCTTCACCTTCAGGCCATGCTTTTCATAGGTACCGTCGGCGACGGCCTGGTAGAAGCCGCCGTGCTCGGCCTGGGCGAGCCAGTTGGTGCCATAGGAGACATCGTCGAGGGCTGCGGCCGGCTGGGCGGCGAGCACTGCGGCCGAAAGGCCGAGCGCGGCCAGAAAACTCTTCATCGTCAATGATTTGGACATGTCGCTTTGTTCCCCTGTTAAACCGTGCGGCATCGTGAGAGCAGCTTATGTTGAGCATTTGTACGGTTGCGTTGCTCTTTGAAAAGCATCAAAATTCGTCCACATTGATGCCTTTAGGGCAGCAGTCGAATTTTGATCTGCCAAATTGTGGTGCATGATCAAAAAACATGCAATGAGGGGCTTCGGAGAAAATGCTGCACTCGCGAAAACTTCAATATATCGACGAGATCGCCCGTTGCGGCTCGATCCGCAAGGCCGCCGCCCGGCTCAATGTTGCATCGTCTGCGATCAACCGGCAGATCCTGGCGCTGGAGGAGGAGCTGGGCGCGCAAATCTTCGAGCGCATGCCGCGAGGGCTGAAGCTGACGGCGGCCGGTGAGCTCTGCATCGAGCATATCCGCGAGGTGCTGAAGACCTATGAGCGGATGGAAGCCCGCATCCGCGGCCTCAAGATGCCGCAGGCCGGCAAGGTGACGCTGGTTTCGACCGTCGGGCTTGCGGCCGGTCCGCTCCCCGAAATCATCGCGCGTTTCGTGGCGCAGCATCCGCGCGTGCGGGTGCACTTACGCAATGACGGGCCGTCGAACACGATGCAGCCGGTCATCACCGGGGAGGTGGATTTCGGGCTCGGCTTCAACATTCCGGCGACGCCCGGCATCCGCACGCTCGCCAATTTCGACATCCCGATCGGGGTGGTGATGCCTCCGGGGCATCGGCTGGCGGTGGAGGAAGGGCCGGTCGACCTTGCGGATGTCGTGCAGGAGCCGCTGGTGCTCGCGCAGCCCGGCACCAGCCTGCGCAACGTCATCAACTTGGCGCTTTCGCCGCTGTCGATCGCGGTGGAGCCGCTGGTGGAAAGCAATGCCTCGGAAATGCTGAAGAAGCTGGTCAAGGCGGGTACGGGGCTGACGCTGCTCAATCCGCTCGACGTGCTGCCGGAATGCCGGCGCGGCGAGCTGATTTTCCGGCCGATCGCCAACCTGCATGCCCGCCACCAGCCGATGAAGCTTTTCGCCCGCGCGCGGACGACGCTCGATACGGCGACCAGCCTGTTCGTGGAATTCCTGCTGTCGGAACTGGCAGCGATGGTGGCCGAATTGCAGGCCAAGGGCCACCTGCCGCCCCAGCCGCATGGCCGGGAAGCGCAACGCGACGAAGGTTAGCCGGAGTAGAGCTCGCTGAGCGGGAACGTTTCGAATTCCCGCAGCATCTCGATGAAGCCCGCGACCTGATGGCGGCAGATGACCGCGCCCTTTTCGGCAGTGCCCTTTGACGCATCGCCGACGACGCCGTTCGGGTTGAGGTCGTGCGCCACCCAGGACAGCACGTGCGGCGGGGCAGGCTGCATGTATTTCGAGCGGCTTTCCGCCTTGGAGACGAAATTCTGCGCCTTGTCCATCCGCACCAGTTCGGGGCGGAAATGCAGCATCAGCGAGGTTTCCACTTCGCCGCCATGGATGCCGTATTTCTGCTCGTGCTCGCTGATCAGGCCCTGCGGGTGGCCGAAGCGGCCCCACTGGGTGCCGATCACGGCCATCTTGTAACGGACGCGCAGTTCGCGGCCGACAATGCTCATGATGTCGACATTGCCGCCATGCGAATTGACGAAAACGAGCTTGCGCACGCCGGCTTCCGCCACCTTGGCGCCGATCGCGGTCCAGGCGGGGATGAGGATTTCCGGGCCGAAGGACAGCGAGCCGGGGCCGTAGACATGTTCGTTCGCCTTGCCGATCTCCTGGGTCGGGAGCACGAGGAAATCGAGGTCTTCGGGGCGCTGCGTCTTCAATTCGGCCAGCATGCCGTTGGCGATCGCCACGTCGGTTGCGATCGGCAGGTGCGGACCGTGCTGTTCGGTCGAGGCGATCGGCAGGATGGCGATGGTCTTGTCGGGCGAAAGGCCGGCGAAATCGAGTGTGTTGAGTTCGTTCCAGTAAAATGGCTTGCCCATGCTGTCCTGCCTTTTCTGCATCTCGTTTTTGAGGGTTAGGAGATCGGGCACGTCTCGAAAAGCATCAATTTCCGCCTGCGCCGCTGCCTTTTTGAGTGCGCATCGGATGCCCTTGCGTGTCAAGTCGAGAAAAAAGCTGATTTCATTAAAATTGCATCGATCGGTTTAAGCGCCCCGAAATGCCGTTCGGATAGGGTCACGCTGTTCAAGAAACGGCACCAAGCCGTCCGAAGAAACAGGGTGCAGAGCCATGATCAAGAAGCTCATCCTTTCCGCCATTGTCCTGACGGCGCTGATTGTCAGCAAGGAATCCCGCGCAGACGGCGTTGGCGGTTTTGCGCGCGTGTTGTCCGAGAACACGGCGATCGTGCGCGATCAAGTCGTCCGGAATGATACAGTTCTGACATTGGCCGAGCGCGGCGAATTGCTGCGGGTCAATTCTGCGGTCAACAGCACGATGTCCGAACTCGACAGTTATTTCGACACGGTGACCGGCGTGCCCTTTGCGAAAATCCGCGCCAATGCCTGCCTAGATTGCGCCGACCTCAAGCGCGATCATCTGATTTCGCTCGGCTGGTCGCCGGAGGTTCTGCGGATCGAATATGCGATCGGCGGCGAAGGCCGCATCGAACGGGTACTGGCGATTGCGACCGGCCGCGGCGACATGATCCTCGGCCATGACAGAGCGATGATCGACATGTCCGGCGATCAGGCGCCGCGCCCGATCGGCGAGCGTGGTATGATGATTCCGACCTATCATCCTATCTGATCCGGAGCGGCTCTCCTCGCTCCCGTCCGTTGCAGCACGACGGACCGGCCCGTCTCCCTCTTACGGGGAGGCGGGTTTTCGCCATTCTGTGAGGTGATGCCTAAAGTTGCGAAAACGATTCTACAGGCTTCCGGAATGCCTTGTATTTAATTGAATATTTAACGTTTTATACGAGGTTGTATTATCTCTCCCGTCCAAGTCGGGAAAAGCCGCCGGGTGGTTCAGCGATTATCCGAATTGCTGATTCCCCGCCAACCGAGCGGCGAGTGTTTTAAATAAGGAGTGATGCAGATGCGGATTTCAATCAAGCATACTTTGATACTGGCTTTTGTTGTCTTGAGCCTGGGCATATTGGGTCTCATGGGCAGAATGCTGTCGCAGGAGATCGAGCGCTACCAAAATTCCACCCGGCTCTCGGAACTGGCACAGCTTGACGAAGCGCTTTTCAATGCGCTGATCGGGATGCGCGGCGAGCGCGGCGGCATATCCTCGGCCATCAAGCTGGAGCCTGCCGAGGTGGCGTCCAGCCGCCAGAACATGGATACCGGCCGGGCGTCGATGGATAAGGCCTTCTCGGCGGTGAAGGCCGTGGCGGCCGAGGTCGAACCGGCGAGCCTGCGCAATGCGATCTCTCCCGTTCTCAACTCCTATACGCAGTGGACGGGGTATCGGGCAAATATCGACACGGCTCTGACGCAGGCGGTCAAGGACCGCGATCCGGCACTCGGCAAATCCGTGCTCGCACTTGCCGATACGATGTTGGCCGATCTCGAAAAGGCCGCCAATCAGGTCGAAGCCACCATCAACGCGCGCGGACCCGGGATGATCATGCTCACCCAGATACGCTCGCTTGCCTGGACTGCGCGCACGCAGCTCGGCACCGCCAACTCCACGTTCGTCAATGCCCTGATCGCCAAGCAGCCGCTTGCCGCGGACAAGCTGACGGAAATTGCGGTTCAGGATGCGCGCGTTGCTACGGCATGGGATGTCATCACCCAGCTTTCCACCGCGGAGACCACTCCGGAGAAGATCAAGACGCTTTACCGGACAGCGCAAACGACCTATTTCGCCGGACCTTATGCCGATCAGCGCAATGGTGCGCTCAAGGCGTTTCAAGCCGGCAAGGCCTTCGATATGGCGGTCGACGACTGGCGCAAGCCCGCCGCGCCGGCACAGGCTTCGATAGCCGATATGGCCTCCGCCTCGCTCGAAGAGATGACGCGGATGACGGCCGAGGAGGTCGCTTCCGCGACGCAGTCCATCACCATCTATAGTGTTGCGACCGTCATCTCCTTTGCGCTTTCGCTTCTCGGCATCTATACGGTCATCGTGCGGATCGCCAATCCGATCAGCCGGTTGACCGGTGTGATGCGCACACTCGCCGGCGGCGATCTTTCCGTCGAGATCCCGGGTGCTGCCCGCACGGACGAGATCGGCGACATGGCGCGCGCGGTGGAAATCTTCCGCGAGGCAGCGCAACAGAACCGCCAGCTCGAGGCGGATGCCGAACACTCCCGCAAGGCGGCCGAGGCCGAACGCATCGAATTCCAGCGCAGGGCAGAGTCCGAAGCCGAGGAACGGTTGACCCAGGCCACCTCCGAGCTCGCCTATGGTCTGCAGCGCCTTGCTGCCGGCGATCTGCTGTGTGAGATCGACAGGGAATTCTCCGAGCAGTTCGAATCCCTGCGCCATGACTTCAACAGCTCGGTCCGCCAGTTGCGGACCGCGCTCGAAGGCGTGAACCGGACCGCCCAGGGCGTTCGCAGCGGCAGCGACGAGATCTCGACCGCTTCCGACCAACTTTCCAAGCGGACGGAACAGCAGGCTGCATCGCTGGAACAGACGGCGGCGGCCTTGGAAGAGGTCACGACCAATGTGAAGCAGACCTCCGAAAGAGCGAGCGAAGCACGCGAAATCGTCCGCGATGCGAGCTCCCGCGCGCAAAACTCCAGCACGGTCGTTTCCAACGCGGTCAACGCGATGCAGAAGATCGAGATGGCGTCGAACCAGATCAGCCAGATCATTGGCGTCATCGACGAGATCGCGTTCCAGACCAACCTGCTTGCCCTCAATGCAGGCGTAGAAGCCGCCCGCGCAGGGGAGGCGGGCAAGGGGTTTGCGGTCGTCGCCCAGGAAGTCCGCGAACTGGCACAGCGCTCGGCACAGGCCGCCAAGGAAATCAAGACGCTGATCGGCAATTCCGAAGCCGCCGTCAACCAGGGCGTCGTTCTCGTCAATGATACCGGCGACGGCCTCAGGGAGATCGCCAAGCTTGTTGCGGCGGTCAACCAGCATATGGAGGCAATTGCCATCGCCGCCAGCGAGCAGGCATCAGGTCTCTCGGAAATCAATACGTCCGTGAACCACATGGACCAGATGACCCAGCAGAATGCGGCCATGGTCGAGGAAATGAATGCGGCCGGCGCTTCCCTGGCGCAGGAAAGCATCCGCCTGTCGGAACTGCTGGCGCGCTTCGAAACGAGCCGACAGAACGTGCGCGAGCAGCGGTCGTTCGCCCCGGCAAGGCTGGCGATGGCCGGCTGAGGACGCGCCTTCCGACCGGCCATCCCGCCGATATGCCAGGCGGCGGGATTTCATCGGGCGAGGATTTCAGTACCGCCGGTTCGTTTGCACGAGCCGGCGGTTTCCGTTTTCAGGAGGCCTGTCAGTGCGCGCGGGGCTTTCCCCATTCGGCGATGGCGATGCCGCCGAGTGCCAGTGCCAGCGCGATGATATGGAAGAGCTGCAGGCTCTCGCCGATGATGGCGACCGACAGCAGCGTGCCGAACACCGGCACGAGATTGATGAACAGCCCGGCCCGGTTGGCGCCGATCTCCTCGACGCCCTTGATGTAGAGCACCTGGGCGATCAGCGAGGCGAAGATGGCCGTATAGAGGACCACGATCCAGCCTTCCGTATCGGGCCAGATCAGCCGGTCGCTCGAATATTCCCAGAATGCCAGCGGCAGCGAGAAGATCATCGCGAAGAAGGCGGGGATGGCCATCAGCGTGCGCCAGTCGACCTTCGGGCGCCATCTGAGCGCCACCGTGTAGATCGCGTAGGCGACGATCGCGATCATCATGATCGCATCGCCGGAATTGACGGTCAGCGTCACCAGCGCGCTCAAGTCGCCGTGGACGGCGGTGAGGGCGCCGCCGAGAAGCGTCAGGGTGAAGCCGAGGATCTGGGCCCAGGACACTTTCATCCTGAACAGGACGAAATTGATGACGAAGATCAGCATCGGGATGACCGCCTGCTCGACCGTCACGTTGATCGCCGTCGTGTAGTTGACGGCGGTATAGAGCGCGGCGTTGAAGACGACATAACCGACGACACCGAGGAAAAGGAGAATCGGCAGGTTTTTCCTGACGACTGGCCAGTCCTTGACGAGCTGCGGCAAGGAGATGGCGAAGATGATGGCGACGGCGAGGAACCAGCGCCAGAAGGTCAGCATCATCGGGCTGACATGACCGACGGCGAGCTTGCCCGCTACCGCATTGCCGCCCCATGCCAGGGTTGCAATGATGAGCGAGAGATAGGCCTTTTTATGCAAGATGGTCTCCGGCGCCCGAAGATGGCGGCGATTTCAGGGATGGCGGGCGGGAAATAGCGTGCGATCCACGCTTTTGTCACGTAAAAACCACGCCCGAGTGACAAACAGGTCGCTTTCCATCGGCCGAGGCTTTATAGATGCGGCCGTTTGCAATGCCCTTGAACGAGTTCCCTCCGCCAAAGGCAGTGCATGTAAAATCAAATTGGCGCATCGACCGTATATCAATATTGATCTACGGAAGGTGCGCGTGTGGTCGCGTGGGGCTTTGCCCGCAATACAGGAAACGCAGATGACGAACGTAGTCGTGGTTGGTTCGCAATGGGGTGACGAAGGCAAGGGCAAGATTGTCGATTGGCTTTCCGAACGTGCCGATATCGTGGTGCGTTTCCAGGGCGGTCACAATGCGGGCCATACGCTCGTCATCGACGGCGTCAGCTATAAGCTTTCACTGCTGCCCTCGGGCATCGTCCGTCCCGGCAAGATCGCGGTGATCGGCAACGGCGTCGTGCTCGATCCGCATGCGCTGCTCGCCGAAATCGAAAAGCTCGGCGCGCAAGGCGTCAAGGTCACGCCCGAGAACCTGCGCGTTGCCGACAACGCCACGCTGATTCTGTCGCTGCACCGAGAGCTTGACGGCATGCGCGAAGACGCCGCCTCCAACAGCGGTACCAAGATCGGCACCACCCGCCGCGGCATCGGCCCGGCTTATGAAGACAAGGTCGGCCGCCGTGCGATCCGCGTGATGGACCTTGCCGACCTGGAAACGCTGCCGGGCAAGGTCGACCGCATTCTCACCCACCACAACGCGCTGCGCCGCGGTCTCGGCGAGAAGGAAGTCTCCCACGCGGCGATCATGCAGGAACTGACCTCGATCGCCGACCGCGTGCTGCCGTTCCGCGAGACGGTCTGGGAACTGCTCGACAAGCAGCGCCGCAAGGGCGCGCGCATCCTGTTCGAAGGCGCGCAAGGGTCCCTGCTCGATATCGACCACGGCACCTATCCGTTCGTCACGTCGTCGAACACGGTTGCCGGCCAGGCGTCTGCCGGTTCCGGTATGGGGCCGGGCTCGCTCGGCTATATCCTCGGCATCACCAAGGCCTATACGACCCGCGTCGGCGAAGGCCCGTTCCCGACCGAACTCAAGGACGAGATCGGCCAGTTCCTCGGCGAGAAGGGCCATGAATTCGGCACGGTCACGGGCCGCAAGCGCCGCTGCGGCTGGTTCGACGCGGCGCTCGTGCGCCAGTCGGTCGCCACCAACGGCATTACCGGCATCGCGCTCACCAAGCTCGACGTGCTCGACGGCCTCGACGAACTGAAGATCTGCGTCGGCTACATGCTCGATGGCCAGCAGATCGACCACCTTCCCGCAAGCCAGGGCGCCCAGGCTCGCGTGGAGCCGATCTACGTCACCCTCGAAGGCTGGAAGGAATCGACCGTCGGGGCACGTTCCTGGGCGGACCTGCCGGCCCAGGCGATCAAATATGTCCGCCAGGTGGAGGAGTTGATCGGCGCGCCGGTTGCCCTACTTTCCACCAGCCCTGAGCGGGACGACACCATACTTGTGACCGACCCGTTTGAAGATTAAAGTCAAGAATTGATTACCATTCGGCCGGCCTTCGGGCCGGCTTACATGAGAAAGTGCTGATGGCTGATTTTGTAGCGGTGATCCGCCGCGCCGTTGACGGTCTGGCGAACAATACGCCGGAGATGCGCGCGAAGGTGTATGACAAGGCTCGTGGCGCCGTACAGCGGCAACTCGAGAACATGAAGCCGCGTCCGCCAGAAGACATGCTGCGGCGGCAGCTCGATAAGCTCGAAGCAGCCATTCTCGATGTCGAAGGTGAACATGCCGAAGCGCTGGAGCCGGTAGCTGCCGAAGCGGCCGTTTTTGATACTCAGTCGGCCGAGGAGGCTCCCGTCGAGGAGGCGCCCGCCGAACACTATCGCGAGGAATCAGCCGCCGAACAGCCGGCGGAACAGGTCTCCGAATACCAGGATGACGGGCAGCCCGCAGCCGAGCCGGTTGAGACGCCGGAGGCTCATGAGCCCGCAGCCGCCCCGGTCGAAGCCGAATCGGCCCCCGCCGTTCACGCGGAGCGGCCCGTCTTTTACGAGGACGGCTATGAAGAGCCGGCACCGGCCGTCGTTCCTGCGGAACCTGCCGAGCCGGAGCCTGCCCATGCGGAGCCTCAGGCCTCCGAGCCCGTTGTCCTCCATGAGGAGGAAGAGGTCGCGGTAGCTCCCGGCCACGAGGAGCCCGCAGCCCAGCAATATGGCGATTGGCGGGACGACGTGCCGTCGGAAGAGCCGGCACCTGGCGATCATTCCGAACAGGCGCCCGAGCCTCCGCACGCTTTCGACGAGAGCGCGATCGAATTTCCGACGGCGGCCCCCCTGCCGGCATCCGAGCCGGTTGTGCCGGAATCGGCCAATGTCGAGCCCGTGGCTGCCGAGCCTGCTGCCGCCGAGCCGGTCGAGAGCGAGCCGGTCGAGGACGATTTCCCGTATCCGACGCGCGGCGAACAGACCGCCCAGGAGGCCGCTCCCGAATTCGTGGAAGAGTGGCGCGACGAACCGCATCCTTTCGAAGGGCAGCATCCGGCCGAGGAGCGGTTCGAGGTCGAACACCCGGTCGATGCCTATCAGCCGCCGGAGCCCCCCACTGCGAGCGAGCCGGCCAAGCCGGTGGAAGAGGATTGGGGCTGGGAAGTGCCGGCGCAGGCTGAGCCTGCGGCGCCGAACCAGGATGCGGTCGCAGCCGCGGCATGGGACGATGTGCCCGAACTCGCGACAGTCGGCCCTGTCGTACCGATCGATCACGGGCACGGCGCCCCGGTCGATGCCCATTTCGATGCAGAGACCCATGCGGCGGCCGATACGGTCCGCATGCCTTCTGTCGGCGATCTTCCGGAGCTCGGACAGCCGTCCGGCGCAGCGGCAGCGGCAGGGGCGGCAGCCGCCAGTGTCGATCCGTTCGCCGAATATCTCGATCAGCAGCAGCCCAAGAAATCCGCCGACGCGCCCGCAAAACCGGCCGAGAACGATCCATGGGGCGATCTCGAGGAGCTGATCGGCTTCAACAAGGATGCTCCGTCCTCTTCGGGCGGTGGCGCGCGCAGCACGCTTCACACCGATGCGGATGCGGACGACCTCATGCATGCGCCGGCGAGGCCCTACCGGGTCACTCCGGTGCGCAAGCGCAATTATGCCGGGATCGTGCTGGCGATCGTCGGCCTCCTGCTGGTCGGCGGCGGCGGTTATGCGATTTGGATGAACCGCGACTCGTTGAACGACATGGTTGACGGCCTCATCCAGTCGAGCCTGCCCGGAGGCCAGACGGCGCAGCAGACACCTGCACCCGCCACCCCGCAGCCCAACCGCACCCCTTCGACGCCTTCCACCCCGGCCACACCGCCGAACGGTGCGGCCAACACGCCGGCGCCTGCTGCGCCCCGCACGGCGGACGGATCGACGGCCGGGACCAAGTTCACACAGCGGCTGATGGCCGACGGCAGCGAGGTCGATTCAGGACCGGGTGTCACCGCTGGCCTGGCGCAGAATGCGGAAGGCCAGTCGGTAGCGCAGCTCAACGCTCCGCCCGCCACGCCTCCGGCGCAACCGGTGCCGGCACCCGGCGCACCGGCCGCAGCCCCGCGGGCTCCGAACGGCAGCGCCAATGCGGCGCCGGTGCCGGCTCAGACCCCACCGGCCGTGCCGGCTCCGAATGCTGCCACGCCGCCCGCCAGTGCGCCTTCTGCAAGCCCGGCGGATGCTCCGGCGGTCGCAGGCCAGAAGATCTTCCTCTATGAGGAGCGGATCGGCCAGACCGCGCCGACGGCCATCGATGGCACGGTCTCCTGGTCGCTGCAGCGCGAGGCGGGCGCGAACGGCCGGCAGGAACCGGTTGTCCAGGGTCGCATCAACGTGCCCGGCAGGGGTTTGACGGCGCTGATGACCTTCAAGCGCAATACCGACCCATCGCTGCCGGCAAGCCATCTGGTCGAGATCGTCTTCGCCGTGCCGCCGGATTTCGAAGGTGGCGCAATCGAAAGCGTGCAGCGCATCGCCATGAAGGCGAGCGAGCAGGATCGCGGCAACGCGCTGATCGCCGTGCCCGCCAAGATCACCGACGACTTCCACATGATCGCGCTCAACGATTTCCCGGACGCACGCACGACCAATCTGGAACTCCTGCGTAACCGCAACTGGATCGACATCCCGATCGCCTATCGCAACGGTCGCCGCGCGCTCCTGACCCTCCAGAAGGGCCCGGAAGGCGAACGCGCCTTCAACGACGCGATCCGCGAATGGGGCACGCTCGGCGCGACCGCCAGCGGGCAGTGAACCGAGGCGGGTGCTTGGAGGCGCGCCGACAATAATTGACGTACTACGCGCGGCGTAGTACGCTCTGCCATGATCAAGTCGTGGGCGAATAGTTCTACCCGTCGCTTTGCCGAGGAAGGCAAAGCCAAGTTTTCGGGCATGGATGAAGAAGCCGCGATCGAATTGCTGGCGGCGCTCCACGCGGCGTCGTCCCTTAACGACCTCAGCCCACTAAAATCCGTCGGCCTTCACAAGGTTTCCGGAAATCGGGCGGGGCAGTGGGCGATGACGATCAACGGGCCGCGGCGAATCTGCTTCACGTTCAGGGACGGAAATGCCTGGGACGTAGAGATCTTCGATTATCATTAGGGAAGGATATGCAGATGATGGCAGTTCATCCTGGTCGCATTTTGAAACGCGAATTGACCGCGCGCAGTCTGTCGGCCAATCAGCTCGCCCTTTCACTCCGCCTGCCGTCAGGGCGGATCACCGACATTCTCAACGGAAAGCGCGGCGTCTCTCCCGATACGGCCCTGAGACTGGCACGGTATTTTGGAAACACCGCTCGTTTCTGGCTCGATCTGCAGACCGCCTATGAGCTTGCTCTTGCCGAACGGGAAAATGGCGCCCGGATCGCGGAAGAGGTCAAGCCGTCCGAAGCCGCCTGACGTTCCAGACAGTGTCGTCACCGGCTTCTAGAGAAGCGCGTGACCTGCCGCCTGCAGCAACTCGCGGCTCTTCGGTTTGTCGGCCGTCTTGATCAGCAGGTGGTCGCCGTCGAAGGTGGAGACCACGAAAATGCCGATGCCGTTTTCCGACAGCGGTCGGATCACCGAGAGCACGATGCCGGTTTCGTCGAACGCGAACGGTCCCTGGAACTTGTAGCAGGTCCAGCCGCCATCCTGCTTGATGTCGGACGGCACGCGTTCCTCGCGGCAGGTGATCGAGAGTTCGTCCCCGGAGCGGCTGATGCTGACGAAACCATCGCCATCCGCCCATGCGGGAACGGGGTCGGCGGCTCCAAGCCGCGCGATGGCATAGCTGCCGGCAAGTTCCCTGAGCGTGATATGCGGTGCCATCCCTGCTTCTCCGTCCGAGTTCACGGATGCCAGATAAAGAAAAGGGGCCGCCGAAGCAGCCCCTATTTTATCGTCGCGTCGAGCCGGATTTACGCGTCGACGACGCGCAGGGCGTTCGCCTGGGCGAGCGCTTCCTTCTGAACCGCCTCCTGCACCTTTTCGAAGGCGCGGACTTCGATCTGACGGACGCGTTCGCGGCTGATGTCGAACTCGGCCGAGAGTTCTTCAAGCGTCACCGGATCGTCGGACAGGCGACGGGCCTCGAAGATGCGGCGTTCGCGTTCGTTCAGAACGCTCAGCGCCTTGGCCAGCATGCGGCGGCGCGTATCGAGCTCATCCTGCTCGATCAGCACGGCTTCCTGGCTTTCGTGGTCGTCTACCAGCCAATCCTGCCACTGGCCTGCTTCGCCTTCGGTGGCGCGGATCGGCGCGTTCAGCGAAGCGTCGCCCGAAAGGCGGCGGTTCATGGAAACCACTTCCTCCTCGGAGACGTTCAGCTTGGTGGCGATTTCGGCCACCTGGTCCGGCTTCAGATCACCTTCGTCGATCGCCTGGATCTTGCCCTTCAACCGGCGCAGGTTGAAGAACAGGCGCTTCTGGTTGGCGGTGGTGCCCATTTTCACGAGTGACCACGAGCGCAGGATATATTCCTGGATCGAGGCCTTGATCCACCACATGGCATAGGTTGCCAGGCGGAAACCGCGTTCCGGGTCGAATTTCTTGACGGCCTGCATCAGGCCGACATTGCCTTCGGAGACGACTTCGCCGATCGGCAGGCCATAACCGCGATAACCCATGGCGATCTTCGCCACGAGACGCAGATGGCTGGTGACCAGCTTGTGGGCCGCATCCCGGTCGGCATGTTCGGCATACCGTTTCGCCAGCATGTATTCCTGCTGCGGCTCCAGCATGGGAAACTTGCGGATTTCATCGAGATAACGGTTGAGGCCGGCTTCGCCGGCGGTAATGGAAGGCAGATTATTGCGGGCCATAAAGCACCCCTTTCCGATCTATATATCGGCTCCCTTTTTGATCTAGCTGTGCATGCTGAAGGCGAGCCAAGCGGCGCGGGTCATTTTCGACCCCGCACCGACCCAAGTGACAGATAAGTACGGCAGAACAGTGATTCAAGTCATCACAGAAGCGTTATATCATTACAATATCGTAATATACGCCGCTGCTGATTTCAGCGATAGACGCGTTCCGAAAAGGCCCGCATGCCCGACCGCACCATCAGTTCATAGACCATGCGACGGCTCATCGGATTGTGCAATCGCGCCACTTTCGAGCCGAGGAATTCCGTTTCCACATGGTCGAAGGCGAGGAGGTCCGGGGCCTCGGTGATCGCCTTCAGATAGAACTCGTGGAATTCGTTGCGGCAGACATAGGTCTTGTACTTGGTCATGCAGAAGGTCGAGAACATATCCTTGCGCTCCCGCAGGAAGTCCGCGACACCGACGGTCACCTCCGGCCAGGCGGGATTGAATGTATCGTCGAAGGCAATGATGCCGTGGTCGGCGAGCGTGTCCGTGGCAAGCCGGCTGTCGGCCGCGATATGCTGCAGCGTATGGCCGCCGTCGATGCTGAAGAAGCGGGTGCGGCCGACCTTGCTGGTGATTTCGTCGGCCTGCATCAGGGTGCTGTCGCCCCTGATGATCAGCTCCTCGTCCACGTCCAAACCCAGCCGGCGGCCATTGGCAAGGAACTGGCCGTATTGCGTCGGCGCCCCGTCCGACGCCTGGCCGATATCGAAGAGATCGATCGCCAGGATCTTGTCCTCGCCGTTGCCGACCTTCTTCAGAAGGAAATAGGAGCGCCCGTAGAAGACGCCTATTTCAGCAATGCCTCCATCCAGCCCGTTGTTCTTCTGCACCTGAAGAAGAGACAGGAAAACCAGCGCGTCGGGAGGATCGATATATCCCTCGATCGTCGGCAGGTCACGAAAGATGAACTTCCGCAGGCCCGAATTCATATCCAACCTGCCTCCGGTCATCTGGCGGATTTTCAAATGCATCGTGCGCGATGCACAAGTTGTCCCCATGGTTGAGCTTGGTTCCGCCGCTATTTCATTCGCATCGAAGAAATAGAGGCAAATAAAGCAAAACTTTGACGATCCTTTGACTTGGCTTTAGGTGGTATAATTCCGACCATGACTCGGAATTATTTAGGCGTGCCTTGACCCTGCCTATTTCTGCAGGATTTCAAAGGCATTTGCGTTCGACCGCATGCGCGTTGCCGCGGCGGTAGCGGCTGACACCGCCATAGGCCTGGCTGCGCGAAACGCCGATATCCTTCAACTGATCATCGGTCAGCTCGAGCAGCGCCAGCCGGTTCCGGTGCTGGCGAAGTTTTGCGGCGATGACGGCGATCAGGCGGCGCAGAAGTGATGTCTCGACGGCGGCCGTATCGTCGGTTTCTGCTGGCTTGGCCGCCGCCACCGGCAACAGTTCCAAGGCAAGGTGGTAGCGTTCCGATGCGCGGTCAAAGACCGCCCGGTTCTCGTTCTTCATGATCTTTCTCCTGAAGGGATGCCGGCCGATCCGCGGCCGGCGTTCAGGAGGCGGGCGACTGCCGCCCGCCTCGATGTCGGTTGTTGGGGTGTTGGCTGCCGTCTACTTGCCGGCTGCCCGGGCCGTGCGGGTCGCGACTTCCGCTTCCCGCAATGCTTCGGCGCATTCCTCGCAGCAGACTTCGACCGTCTTGCCGCTGATCTTCACCGCGATCCGGGTCGAATCGAGTTCGCAGTCGCAGGCGGCGCAGGTGTTCTCTTTCATGGTGGCATCTCCCGATGTGGATGTTACGGGAGAAGAAAAGCACTTTGGCGGGGTCTTGCGCTGTCAGAATCTTTAGCGACTTTGCGGCCGTGCTATCTCAAGCCGGCAAATCTCTGGAATTCCGCCGGTGTGCGGCCATAGGCCTGGCGGAATGCGGAGGAGAAGTGGCTGTGGCTCGAAAAGCCGAGCTCGAAGCCAAGGTCGGTCAGGTCGTCATAGGTGCCGAGCAGATCGAGGGCTCGCGCCAGCCGCAGGCGAAGCTGGTAGCGGTAGAGCGGTGTGCCCTCCACCTGCTGGAAGACCTGGGTCAGGTAGACCGGCGAGACGCCGGTTTCTCCGGCGATCTCGGCGAGCGTCCAGCGGCGCGCGAGATCGGAGGAGAGGGCGAGCTTGGCGCGATCCACCAGCTTCTGGCGTCCGGCGCTGGCGGTCGCGGCGCGGGCGGTGCGCACGCCGACGGAGCGGCGCACCAGCGTCATGGCCAGTGTTTCCGCCTCCAGCGTCTCGGCGGCGCCGCGCATCAGGCTGTGGCGCAGCAGCGCCACCAGCGCCTGGGCTCGTTCGTCGATCCTCAGCCGCTGCTTGTTGAAGACGAAGCGAGAGCCCTTGGGATTGCGGTGCTCGGCCGGCACCAGTTCCTCCAGCATCGCTTCGGGCACGTCCATGCTCAGGCAGGAATCGCCGCCTTCGACCGGATGGCTGATCTGGTAGGCCTCGTCGCAGTTGAAGAACAGGACCTGGTTGGCTTCCGCCACCGTGTCGTCGCCGCCGACATGACGCATGAACACGCCGCGATAGGGGAAGACCAGGCTCGTCGCATGCGAGCATTCCTCGCCGCTGCGATGCCGGCAATCGCCGTTGCACACGACGTCGCGGACCTGGATCAGGTCGGTGTCGAGGAGCTTTGTGACGGCGAACTGGCTCATGGGGGCCTCGTGGATGACGAGAAGCTATATACTCCCCGACAACTCCTCAAACCACCCGTTTCATGCCTTCAGCGCTTCGATCAGCTCCGCCATGTCCTCCGGCATCGGCGCTTCGAATTCCATCACCTCGCCGGTGCGGGGATGTTCGAAGGCGAGCAGGAAGGCGTGCAGCGCCTGGCGCGGAAAGCGGTTGACGACGCCCTTGGCGAAATCCGGCAGCAGGTTCGCCTTTGTCTTGAAGCCGGCGGAATAGTCCTGGTCGCCGATCAGCGGGTGGCCGATATGGGCCATGTGGACGCGGATCTGGTGGGTGCGGCCGGTTTCCAGCCGACATTCGATCAGCGCGGCAAGTGCCGTCGCATCCGGTTTCTCGTGGAAACGCTCGATCACCTGGTAATGGGTGATGGCCTCGCGGGCGTCGCTGCTGTCTTCCTTCTGCACGGCGCGCTTGGTACGGTCGCCGGCGCGGCCGAGCGGCGCGTCGATCGTGCCCTTGAGGCCCCGCGGACGGCCCCAGACGACCGCCTGATAGGCGCGCTCCAGAGGCCCCGAGCGGCCATGATCGGCGAACTGGTCGGCGAGGTGGCGGTGGGCGATATCGTTCTTGGCGGCGACCATGACGCCGCTGGTATCCTTGTCGAGGCGGTGGACGATGCCGGGGCGCTTGACGCCGCCGATACCCGAAAGGCTGGCGCCGCAGTGATAAATCAGCGCGTTGACCAGCGTGCCGGTCCAGTTGCCGGCGCCGGGATGGACAACGAGGCCAGCCGGCTTGGCGATGACGATCAGGTCGTCATCCTCGTAAAGCACTTCAAGCGGGATATCCTCGCCCTTCGGTTCCGGGTCCTCGGGCTCGGGAAGGTCGATCTCGACGGCGTCGCCGGCGGTGATCTTCTTCTTCGGCTCGGTGATGACCTTGCCATTCAGCCTGACGGCACCCTGTTCGATCAGCGCCTTGATGCGGTTTCGTGAAAACTCGCCGTCGAGAACGGATGTCAGCCAGGCATCCAGCCGCCCTTCGGCCTCTTCGGAGGCGGTGAGGACTTTCCTTGGGCGCTCGGCTTCTTTAAAGGGATCGTTCATTCAATCATTCCGATAGCATTCGACAAGAAACAAGGACGCCGCCCTCATGCCCCAACCCGAAATCGAGGAAAAGGAAGAGCCGCTTGATCCGGCAATGGAGAGAATCCGCCGGAAAATGGTGCTTCTGATACTCGTTTCGGGCGGGATCTTGTTCGTCTGCTTTATGGCGGTCCTTGGCGCCATTGTCTACAAGGTCGCGCAGCGGCCGGCCAAGCCGGAGGCGATCGCCTCGACGGGCGGCTTCTCGGTACCGGCCGGCCAGCCGCTTGCGGCAACCGCGGAACTGCCGCCCGGCTTTGTCGTGCAGGGCGTATCGCTCTCCGGCAGCCAGATCCTGTTCTACGGGCTGCTGACCGGCGACCAGAAGGTGTTGATCTACGATATCGCTGCCGGCCGCATCGTCGCCGATGTGACGGTGGCGATACCGCAATAATGGCGCCGGTCCGCATCGAGGACGCGGACGATCCGCGGATCGCCGAGTTCCGCTCGATCCGCGAGCGGGACCTCACCGGGCGGGAGGGGCGGTTCATCGCGGAAGGCACCGTGGTGCTCAGGATGCTCGCCACCGCGCATGGTTCGGGCGGTGATTTTGTAACCGAAAAGATCCTGCTGCTTGAAAACCGGGTTGCCGGGCTTTCGGACATCCTCGCCAGCTTTCCCGCGGATGTTCCGGTCTATGTCGCCTCGGCCGCGGTGCTTGATCAGATTGCCGGTTTCCACCTGCATCGCGGCGTGCTAGCGCTGGGGCGCCGGCGGCAGGAGAGGACGGCTTCGGAACTGGTCGCCACGCTGCCGGAAAAGGCGCTGGTGGTTGCCGCCTTCGGCATTGCCAATCACGACAATATAGGCTCGATCTTCCGCAATGCCGCAGCCTTCGGCGCCGATGCGGTACTGCTCGATGAGGGCTGCTGTGATCCGCTCTACCGCAAGGCGCTGCGCGTCTCGGTCGGAGCGGTGCTGTCGGTGCCCTATGCGCGACACGGCACGATGTCGGACATTCTGGCGGCGCTGATGGAGAGCGGTTTTGCCGTGTGGGGGCTCTCGCCGGCGGGTTCGGTGGAAATCCGCAACGTGCCGGCCTCCGATCGCATGGTGCTGATCACCGGAACGGAAGGCGAGGGGCTGCCGGCGCAGGTGCTAACCCGCATCCAGTCGGCGCGGATTGCCCAGGCACCGGGCCTCGACAGCCTCAATGCGGCAACGGCGACCGGCATCGCGCTCTACGAGATCGCCATGGCGCAGGGCAGGTTATAGAGGTTCAGCTGTTCGCGTCCCGGGCGGACGCGAGCGTCTTTTTCGACTTCGCGGCCAGGCTCTCCCGGTTGCCGTTTCCGGACTTGCCGGACAGGATCTTGTGGATCGGCGAGGCCGAACCTTCGGATGCCGCCGTTATGGCCACCATGCTGGCGGCGATCGAGGCGAGTTCCTGGCGGATCGCTTCGTCGTTGCCGCTGCCCTTCTGCAGGCGTTCGGAAAGCGCGGTTGCCCTGTTGCGGGCATCGTCGGCCATCTTGGCCACCACCGGATCGACGTCCTGCTGCCCGGCAATCCGGGCCTGCCTCGGAGGCGGCGCATGCGGAATTTCGCGCAGGTTGATGTCCTCCGGAGTGATCTTCTTCTTCGGCGTAGTTTTTACCACCGGGCGGACGAGAACCGAATCGCGAAGGGCGCGACTGGCATCCCGCGCCTCGGCATTGGCGCCTTTCAGTTTATCGCGCAGCCGGCCGATCTCGGCAAGACGGCGCTCCAGCGTTGTCTCCCTGTCGGCGCGGTCGGCGATTTCCCGCGCAAGCTTGTCCTCGAGCCGCTGGACGCGGTTTTCCTCCTGGGCGAGCCTTGTCTCAGCATCCTTGGCGCGGGCCGTCTGCAGCCGCACGTCGTTGCGCAGCGTGTCCCGTTCGTCGCGCAGGGCGGTGACCCGGAATTTCAGGTTCTCCACCTCGGTGTCGCGGGTGGAAAGGTCGATCCGGAAATTGTCGGCGTCGGCCATCATCAGAAGCTGGCGCTGCTGCAGGCTGTCGATTTCCAGCTCCTTGGCAGCGATGGTTTCCTCGGCGGTTTCGAGGGCTGCCTTCAACTGCTGGATATAGCTGTCTTCCTGGCGCAGGCGCGAGCGGGCGTCGGCGGCCTCGACATCCATGGTGTCGATCTGGGCGCGCAGGTCGGTGATTTCGGAGAGAAGCTGCCTGGCTTCCTCGGCAAGGCTGTCGCTCTTGATCTGCAGCGCAACGGCCTTGTCCCTTTCCTGGACGAGTTCCTGCTTGGTGCGGGCATTCTCTGCCGCATAAACGGCGCGCGCCATGTCCCGCTGGGCACGGACTTCCTGCGGGCTGATCGGCAGCGTCGCCTTGATGCGGTTTTCGGTATAGCGGACGATGCGATTGTGAACCGCCGGGGCAATCAGCATCACTGCAAGTGCGGCGCTCAGGAAACCCAAGCCGAACAGAAGAGCAAATTGGATCACGATGCGGCCGTTTCGCGGTCTGGATGGGAATGCGCAGGCTGTTTAAGCATGGTCGCATTCAACCGACAAGCGCTCTTCAGACAGAAGGCCGGATTACCGGCCGCTGCGGTGAAAAACATGAAATCCCCTCCGTTATCCGGGGAGGATAATGGCGAATTTCAGAAAGGGTTCCAGGTCGGCGACTGGGTGAGTTTCAGATAACCGACGTTGATGCCGAGGCGAGCGCCGAGGCCGGTGCGAATCGGCACCAGAATCACATTGTTGTTGCGCAGCACCGTCATGCCGACGCCGGCGACCACGAAGGCGGAGCCGGACACGCCGCCGAAGCGGGCATAAAGGCTGTTCACCGAGGGAAGGTCATAGACCAGCATCATCGCGCGGGTGCCCTGGCCGCCATAGTCGATGCCGAGCGAGGGGCCCTGCCAGAAAACCGGATGCTGGCCGGCATTCTTGGTGTAGAGTTCGCCCTCGCCATAGGTCAGGCCGGCGATGAAGGCGCCCGAACCTTCCTGGCCGAGGATATAGCCGTTCGGCAGGCCGTATTGCGCAAAGGCGTTTTCGACGACCTTGGCAAGCCCGCCGCTGGTGGAGCCGAAGAAGCCGTGGCCGGCGTCGACGATTTCCTGGGCAGAATATTGGTTGGAGCCCTGCTGGGCCGATGCCGGGCCTGCGAAGACCGCCACGGCTGCGATCACGGCAAACACCGTCGCTGCGAAACGGGCGAGGGCGGAAGGAGTGTGGATGCGCATTGTCAGATCCATGATTGTATCATCCAGGGGCACGCCTTTTGCATCATGCTTAAGGCTCATCCATTTTGGGGCCATCATCTTAATAATCGGTTTACCAAATATGGTGTCATTATGACCGGGAACATTGCTCCATCCCCGCGCAACCTTCAAATGGCAAGGCGGACAAGGGGGAAGCATTTCCCAAACAGGAGACCTACATGCCGAAGAATCCGAATCTTACCCTTGCCGGGCCAGATCTCGCGGCACTTCTGTGCAGCCGTGTCTGCCATGACGTGATCTCCCCCGTCGGCGCGATCAACAACGGCCTCGAACTCCTCGACGAAGGTGCTGCCGACAGCGACGCGCTCGACCTTATCCGCACTTCGGCCCTCAATGCCTCGGTACGCCTCAAGTTTGCGCGTCTCGCTTTCGGCGCCTCCGGTTCCGTCGGCGCGTCGATCGATACGGGCGAGGCCGAAAAGGCCGCCAAGGACTTCGCCATCGCCGAAAAGAAGACCGAGGTCACCTGGAACGGACCGCGGGCGATCATCGCCAAGAACCGGGTCAAGCTGCTCCTCAACCTCTTCCTCGTCGCCTATGCCGGCATTCCCCGCGGCGGCTCGGTCGACGTGACGCTGGAAAATCCGGAATACGACGCGAAGTTCATCCTCACCATCAAGGGACGGATGATGCGCGTGCCGGCCAAATTCGTCGAGATCGCCAGCGGTACGCTCGAAGAGCCGATCGATGCCCATTCGATCCAGCCCTATTACACGGTGCTGCTTGCGGAAGAGTCCGGCATGGAGCTGAGGCACGTGGTTTCGGAAGACAAGATCGTCTTCATCGCCGAAACCGTGGCTGCTTGAGACGATCTGCAGTTGATTCGCGCCCAAGGGTAACCATTCATTAGTGCCATCCTCCTTATGATCAAGGCTCGGAACGAGAGCGGGTCAGGTCAGGGGAATAGGATGCAGCGTTTGATGATTGCCGATGGATCGGACATTGTGCGAACGGTCGGCAAGCGCATCCTGTCGGAACTGGGCTTCCTCGTCGTCGAGGCCGGCACGGCGCGAGAGGCGGTGACGCGCTGCAATGCCGAGCTTCCCAATTTCCTGATCGTCGACGCGGGGCTGGAAGGCGCGCTCGACCTCATCGGCACCATCCGGGCGATGCCGAACGGCAAGAACATCCGTATCTTCTATTGCGTCATCGAGGCCGACCTGAAGAAGATGATGGCCGGCAAGCGCGCCGGTGCGGACGACTTCCTGCTGAAGCCCTTTGATCGCAAGATCCTGACGTCCGTCTTCTCGGCGCTGGCGCAGGCCGCCTGATTCTCACACAGCGACATCCACTCGCCCAGCGGTGGCCCGCCCGGCGGCCGCTTTTCCGTTTTCGTCACGTTTCGTTTCGGGTCCGCAGGCGGCTCAAAACAAAACGTCCGCCGGGCAGACCAGGCGGACGTTTCGAAAGGGGACTATCAGGCAGCTCAGGCGGTTTCGGCGTATTCCGCCTCCGGTTCGCGCAGCACGTAGCCACGGCCCCAGACTGTTTCGATGTAGTTGGCGCCGCCGGCAGCATTGGCGAGCTTCTTGCGCAGCTTGCAGATGAAGACGTCGATGATCTTCAGTTCCGGCTCGTCCATGCCACCGTAGAGGTGGTTCAGGAACATTTCCTTGGTGAGCGTGGTACCCTTGCGGAGCGAGAGGAGCTCCAGCATCTGGTATTCCTTGCCCGTCAGGTGAACGCGCTGGCCGCCGACTTCGACGGTTTTGGCGTCGAGGTTAACGATCAGTTCGCCGGTAACGATGATCGACTGTGCATGACCCTTGGAACGGCGGACGATCGCGTGGATGCGAGCGACCAGTTCATCCTTGTGGAAGGGCTTGGTCATGTAGTCGTCGGCGCCGAAGCCGAGACCACGGACCTTGTCCTCGATGCCGGCCATGCCGGACAGGATGAGGATCGGTGTTTTGACCTTCGAAAGCCTCAGAGTGCGAAGCACTTCGTAGCCCGACATGTCGGGCAGGTTAAGGTCGAGGAGAATGATATCATAGTCGTAGAGCTTGCCGAGATCGACGCCTTCCTCTCCGAGGTCGGTCGTATAAACGTTAAAGCTCTCCGATTTCAGCATTAGCTCGATGCTCTGGGCAGTCGCGCTGTCATCTTCGATGAGTAGAACCCGCATATTTTTCCCCTTTACCGCCGCGTAAGGTCTCGTTGCCCCCTTACTCGATACGGATCCAGACTGAGCCTGATTTGGAAGCTGCCACTAAATGGTTAACAAATTATGATTTAACCTGGCAAGGTTCATCATTTCGTTAAGCAAAATTAGTAGCAACCTGATTTCCCTTGAGGATTGGTCATCACCAGGTTTGAATCAGCGGCTGAGGAAATTCCGCTAAGTGATTCATTCGACTCATACATTGTCGCGGCCAATTTAGGCCCTGGCATTTACCGACCCTTAAACGATCCGGTTTATCATTAATGATGCCCGTAAACGAAAGGTTAACGCGAAGCCCAATTTATTAACGTCGCGAAAATTTTTTGATCCGGAGTGTACCAATCCGGATACACGGGCCTGGGTCTCGCTATCCACGGAGTATTGCGTATGAAGTCGCGTGACAGCCTGGTTCGCCTGAAAAGTTTTCAGGTCACCGAAAAGCGTCGTCAACTGCAGCAATTGCAGATGATGATGGCCGAATTCGAGAGAATGTCCAAAGAACTCGAGCATCAGATCACTCTGGAAGAGAAGAAATCCGGGATTACCGACCGGAATCACTTCGCTTATCCGACCTTCGCAAAGGCAGCCCGCCAGCGCGCGGACAATCTTCAGGTCTCGATTCGCGAGCTGAAGGTCCAGGAAGAAAGTGCCGAACTGGCGCTTGAGGAAGCAGAAGCCGAATTTGCCAAGGCTTCGGCGCTCGAAGAGCGCGATGGCGGAATGCGCGCCCGGGCTTAGCAAAGTCGGGCGGCATCAACGACGGAAATGTCATAATCTGGGGCGGTGCCGCGGTGCCGGGCCCCATTTCCGTTTTTAATTTTCGTTAATCCCTGTGATTCGGGGTCCGGCCTCTGCGTTAACGAAGAATATCCTGCCACTCGGGGTGGCGTTCCACCTGGGCCTTGAAGAACGGGCAGAGCGGAATGATCTTCCAGCCGCCCTTGCGGGCTTCTTCGACCGCATGCAATGCGAGAGCCTGGCCGACCCCCTTGCCACGGAGCTCGTCGGGAACGCCGGTATGATCGACGATGACAAGTTCCGGCGATGCGCGCGAATAGGTCATTTCGGCAAAATGACCTTCGACCTCGGCCAGATAACGGCCGCCCGATCGCGATTCTTCGTGGGTGATATTCATGATGACCCCGCTTTTGTGCTTCCGTCGATGATGTAATACGGGAAGGGCCGAAGGGAAATAGCCGCTCGGCCGACCCAAGCGTGACACATCGTCAACGGAGAAAGCGATGAACTGGCTACGGCCACTTCTTCTGGTGCTGGCTGCAATCTTCCTGGCGCTCGGGCTGTTCCTGCCGATCATCCGATTCGAGCGACTCTATTTCTTCAGCGAGACGCCGTCTCTGCTGGAACTCGTCGCGGCGCTTTTCCGGGAGGGGGATGTGGCGCTGTCGCTGGTGGTCGGCCTGTTTTCGATCGTCTTTCCGATCGTCAAGCTCGCCGGGCTGGCGGTGCAGCTCTCCGGCCGGACAGCGGAGGCCGGACTTTTCCGCCGTGCGATGCCGCATCTTTCGAAATGGTCGATGATGGACGTGATGCTGGTGGCGATCGTCGTCTTTGCGGCAAAGAGCAGCGGCCTGGCTGTTGCGGTCTCACAGCCCGGCCTCTGGTTCTACGCCGCCTCGGCCATCATCGCCGGGCTGCTGCCGTCACTGTCCCGGATCGGATCGGGGCAGAATTGACCGATTCCTAGAAACCGAAAGGTGCCGTTGCGTTCGTGGCAGCGGCACCTTTTGTTTTCCGGTGCGGGTCCGAGCCCGCGAATTCGGCGTCAGTGACGATATTGCTGAATGCGCGTGGTGCGCAGGCCGGCGAGGCCATGGTCGTTGATGGAGGACTGCCAGGACAGGAATTCCTCGACGGTGAGCGTGTAACGCTCGCAGGCTTCTTCCAAGCTCAACAGGCCGCCGCGAACCGCGGCTACCACCTCTGCCTTTCGCCGGATGACCCAGCGGCGCGTATTGGCCGGGGGAAGATCGGCGATCGTCAAGGGGCTGCCATCGGGGCCGATGACATATTTTACTCGGGGACGTATCAATTCGGTCATTGAACTCTCTACACAACGCAAGACCACGTCGGTGAGCCTAGCCGCCCAGTTTTAATATTTGACTAAATAGGCCGCAGCATTTGTTCCGACTGTGGCAACAATCGCATTGCGTGTCCCAAGGCAGGACGAAAAAGGCTGTTTGGCCTGGAAAATACGGCGTTTCGGTGCGTCAGGCTGCCTGCGAAAAAGCGAGATCAGAAGCCTTCGCCGCCGCGGAATTCGGCAAGCAGCGTGCCGAACATGATGCGCAGGTCGAGGAAAATGGAGAAATTGTCGATGTAATGGAGGTCGCAGGCGATGCGGGCGCGCGCCTTGCCGGCGCGATCCGTCGGCCCGCGCAGGCCGCGCATCTGTGCCAGCCCGGTCATGCCCGGCCGCATCGAATGGCGGCGATGATAGTCGGGAACCAGGTCCTCATAGGGGATGCCGGCTGCCAGCATGTCTATCGCGTGGCACCGCGGGCCGACCAGCGACATGTCGCCTTTCAGAACGTTCAGCAACTGCGGCAGTTCGTCGACATTGGCCTTGCGGATGAGGGCGCCGACGCGGGTGACGCGTGGGTCGTTGCGCACGGTCTGCGCGATCCCTCGTTGATCACCGAGATCGGTGCGCATCGAGCGGAACTTGTAGACCCGGAACCTGCGGCCGTCCTTGCCCCAGCGCATCTGGGTGAAGAGGATCGATCCCTCACTGTCGAGGCGGATTGCGAGCGCGACTGCCAGCATCACGGGCAGGAGCATGATCAGCGCCGAAAGCGAGACGCCGATGTCGATCGCCCGCTTGGCGGCGAGCTGCATTCGGAGGCTGCCGCTGGATCCGAGGCCGGATTTAACGGATGAGGCCGATTGTCGGATGCGGGCTGGCGGCGGCGCGATATGCCGCCCGCCGCGCGACCTGTCGGCGGTGTCGTCATGCAGATCAGGAACACTCAAAACCAGCCACCCGTACTCGACGCCCGAAGCCCTAGAGGCAGCGGTGGTCCGTAATAGAACACCTCCATCACGGAGTCATCCGTCAATTTAACGGGTTGTTAAGCATGAATAGATGTTTCCGCCGCGCCTTCATGACAGCATTGCCAAAGAGAGTTCCGTCTTTCCGGCGCCCAGTTCCAGTTGTGCCGTTCCCGCATGACCGAGCGTCAGGTAGTCCCCGGCGGAAAAGGAATAAATTCCCGTCGCGGATTGTATCTGTGCTCCACCGGCGATGCCGTTCATCAGAATAAGCGTCTGCGTTGCATTGAGCATCAGGCTGGTCGCATGGCCGGACGACGACAGGACCGAGACATTGAGGGCGACGAGATAGAGGCCGGTCGCCGGGGCCACGACCCGGTTGCCGCCGCCGGCGACCGCGGCGCCTAGAGAAAAACCGCCGTGGGCGAGGGCGAGCGTGGTGAAACCGCTCTGCTGGCCGGCCGTTGGGGTGAAGCTCGTACCGCTGCGAAAGGCACGGGCAGCCGGCTGGTTCGGTTGCGAGACATGGCCGGCGGCCGAGATCGACAGCCCCGTTCTCCAGGTCGTCCCGTCGCTGACCTTGACGGAAAACTCGGTATTGCCGGCAAGGCCCATTTCCGCATAGCCCGTCCAGTTTGACTGGAAGAGCAGCGAGGCCGTGTCGGCGGAGGCGGCCTTGTTGACCTTGATCTGGTGGCCGTTGCCCGCGTGGCTGAACAGGCTTGCCGGCGAGGCAAGCGCCAGCCGGTTGGTGCTGTCGGGCGTCGCATTGATGCCGAGTTCGTCGACGCGGCCGGTGGCGGGCAGGGGAATGTCCTGCCAGAGCGTGCCGGAAAACACTTTCAGCTTTTCGACAGCGAGGAACCAGGCGCGCCAGCCTATACGCGGTTCTGCGAATGCCCAGTAGCCGTCCTGCCACGAGGCGATACGTCCCGTCTTGCCGGTCCAGGCGCCGGTGGGCGCGGTCGCGACCAGGTAGCAAGCACCCTCCGCGGGGGCGCCGGGCGGGGTTGCGAGTTCCGCGACGACGGTCAGATGCACCAGCGTATCGAGCCGCAGCAGCGCCTCGTTGTGGGTCACGTGTTTCTGCGCCTGCGAGGGCAGGATGAAAGGCATGTTCAGGTTTACGGTCGTGTCAGCCATGGTTCTCTCCGTTCGGTTGCCACCAAGTCTAAGGCAGGTGGCGAAGGCGGGGAGAGCGGAGCGGCCAAGCCTTTGAAAAGGCTGGGGCGGCACTCCAGAAACATGCTCACCTTCAAGGGCGGCGTGACCGGAAAGCAACGGCGGCGGACAGGGTGGGCGTTTCGTCGCATCCGGGCTCTTCAGTGTCCTGATTGCGCTTGTCCTTTCTCTCGCATATGCGAATGTGAGCGCGGCGAGAGACAGGGAAAAGCATGCGTTATTCGGCCTATTCGATCTTCAAGGAAGCGCTGTCCGGCAACCGGATGTGGAAGCCCGCCTGGCGCGAACCGCAGCCGAAGCCGCATTATGACGTGATCATCGTCGGTGGCGGCGGGCACGGGCTGGCAACGGCCTATTACCTCGCCAAGGAATTCGGCATCACCAATGTCGCGGTGCTCGAAAAAGGCTATCTCGGCTCCGGCAATGTCGGGCGCAACACGACGATCATCCGTTCCAACTACCTGCTCGAAGGCAACAACCCGTTCTACGAATTTTCGCTGAAGCTCTGGGAAGGGCTGGAGCGGGATTTCAACTACAACGCCATGGTCTCGCAGCGCGGCATGCTCAACCTCTTCCATTCCGACGGCCAGCGGGATCACTACGCGCGAAAGGGCAACGGCATGCGCCTGCATGGCGTCGATGCCGAACTGCTCGACCGCGAGCAGGTGCGCCGGAAAGCGCCCTATCTCAATTTCGACCACGCCCGTTTCCCGATCATGGGCGCGCTCTACCAGAAGCGGGCCGGGACTGTGCGGCATGACGCGGTCGCCTGGGGTTACGGCCGCGGTGCCGATGCCCACGGCGTCGACCTGATCCAGCATTGCGAGGTGACCGGCATCCGCCGCGAGAACGGCCTTGTCGTCGGGGTCGAGACGACCAGGGGCTTCATCGGCTGCAACAAGCTGGCGCTTGCGGCGGCCGGCAATACGACCACCGTCGGGCGGATGGCCGATCTCGAACTGCCGATCGAGACGCATGTGCTGCAGGCCTTCGTCTCGGAAGGATTGAAGCCCGTCGTCGACCACGTGATCACCTATGGCGCCGGCCATTTCTACATATCGCAGTCGGACAAGGGCGGGCTGGTGTTCGGCGCCGAGATCGACTTCTATTCGTCCTATGCGCAGCGCGGCAACCTGCAGACCGTCGAGCACACGATGGAGGAGGGGGTGTCGCTGATCCCCGGCCTGTCGCGCGCGAAAGTGCTCAGGAGCTGGGGCGGGGTGATGGACATGTCGATGGACGGATCGCCGATCATCGACCGCACGCCGATCGACAATCTCTATCTCAACTGCGGCTGGTGTTACGGCGGCTTCAAGGCGACGCCTGCCTCCGGCTTCTGTTTCGCCCACCTGATCGCCAAAAACGAGACGCATCACGTCTCGCGCTTCATGCGGCTCGACCGGTTCGAGCGCGGCTACACGATCGACGAAGCGGGCCGCGGCCCTCAGCCGAACCTCCACTGAGCAAGATCCCCCATGGCAAGCCTGATCACCTGTCCGCATTGCGGCACCAGACCCAAGGAAGAGTTTTCGATCCGCGGCGCCGCCGCGCCGAAACGCCCTTCGCCGACGGCCAAGGACGAGACCTGGCACGCTTATGTCTATGTCCGCGACAATCCGAAGGGGCGGTACAAAGAGTACTGGCACCACGTCGCCGGCTGCCGCCGCTTTCTGGTGGTTGAGCGCGACAACCTCACCCATGAGGTCTTCGGCGTGACCGACGCTTCGGAATTCAAGCGGGCGGGAGCTGCCGAATGACCTCCTATCGTCTCGGATCGGGCGGCGCGATCGATCGCGGCCAGTCGCTCAACTTCACCCTTGATGGCCGGACCTACAAGGGTTTCGAGGGCGATACGCTCGCCTCGGCGCTGCTTGCCAACGACCAGATGCTGATGGCCCGCAGCTTCAAATATCATCGTCCGCGCGGGGTGCTGACGGCCGGGTCCGCCGAGCCCAATGCGCTGATGACGATCGGGTCCGGGGCGCGCGCCGAGCCGAATGCCCGGGCGACGGTGGTCGAGCTCTACAATGGCCTCGCTGCGGCTAGCCAAAACCGCTGGCCGTCGCTGAAGCACGATTTCGGCGCGGTGAACGATCTCTTCTCGCCGTTCCTCGGCGCCGGGTTCTACTACAAGACCTTCATGTGGCCGGGCGTACTCTGGGAGAAGCTCTACGAGCCGCTGATCCGCCGCGCCGCCGGGCTCGGCAAGGTCACCATGCAGGCCGATCCGGACCGCTACGAAAAGTCCTGGGCGCATTGCGACCTGCTGGTGATCGGCGCAGGCCCGACCGGCCTGATGGCGGCGCTTGCGGCCGGCCGGGCCGGGATCCGGGTCATTCTGGCCGACGAGGGGTTCAGGTTCGGCGGTTCGCTGCTGTCGGAAAGCGCTGCGGTCGGCGGCCAGCCGGCTGCGGAATTCGCGGCTGAGGTCGTCGAGGAACTGGCGACGTTGCCGAATGTCACTCTGATGCCGCGCACGACCGTGTTCGGTTGGTATGACGACATGGTGTTCGGTGCGGTCGAGCGGGTGCAGAAACATGTGGCCTCGCCATCGTCGGACCTGCCGATGGAGCGGCTGTGGCGGGTCGTTGCCAAGCGCGCGATCCTCGCCACCGGGGCGGAGGAGCGGCCGCTCGTCTTCGGCGGCAACGACAAGCCGGGCGTGATGACGGCGGGGGCCGCGCGCACCTATCTCAACCGCTACGGCGTCGCTGTCGGCGGCAAGGTCGCGGTCTTCACCAATGGCGGCTCCGGGTATCGCACCGCGGCCGATCTCCTCGCGCAGGGCGTCGATGTCACCGCGATCATCGATGCGCGGCCGCAATCGGCCGATCCGGTGCCGGACGGCATCCGCATCATCCGCAACGGCTCGGTGATCGCCACCAAAGGGCGCCACCGCATCGAGGGGCTGATCGCCGAGCGTTCAGGCTTCGAGGAAGTGATCGGATGCGATGCGCTTGCCGTGTCCGGCGGCTGGTCGCCGATCGTGCATCTTATGTGCCAGCGCGGCGCCAAGCCCGTGTGGTCGGACGGGAAACAGGCATTCCTGGCGCCCGACGTCGGCGGCGCTTTCGTGGCGGCCGGTTCGGCTGCCGGCCAGGCGTCGCTCGGGGATTGCCTGAAGGACGGTTCGGCCAAGGCGCATGCGGCGCTCGATGCGCTGGGCAGGCTGGTGAGGTCCCTCGAAACACCCGAGGTCGAGGGCGAATACGACCCGTCCTTCGCCCCGCTCTGGTATGTGCCGGGCGCCCGGGACAAGGCTTTCGTCGATTTCCAGAACGACGTGCATGTCGGCGACCTCGGCCTCGCTCAGCGCGAGGGTTTTCGCCATATCGAGCACACCAAGCGTTATACGACCGCCGGCATGGCGACCGACCAGGGCAAGCTCGGCAATGTCAACACGGCCGGCATCGTCGCCGGCATGCGCGGGGTATCGCCCGCCGAGATCGGCACCACGACCTTCCGGCCGTTCTACACACCGGTCTCTTTCGGCGCTCTCGCCGGCACGGCGCGGGCCGAACATGCCGCTCCGGTGCGTACCTCGCCGCTGCATAGCTGGGCGCGGAAGAACGGCGCGACCTTTGTCGAATCCGGCCTCTGGTACCGTTCCGCCTGGTTCCCCCGGGAGGGCGAAAAGACCTGGCGTGAGAGCGTCGATCGCGAGGTGCTCAACGTTCGCGCCAATGCGGGGCTCTGCGATGTCTCCACCCTCGGCAAGATCGAGATCTTCGGGCGAGGTGCTGCGGAGTTCCTCGACCGTATCTATTCGAACAGCTTTCTGAAACTGCCGGTCGGAAGTGCGCGTTACGGGCTGATGCTGCGCGAGGACGGTATCGTCTTCGACGACGGCACCGCGAGCCGGCTTTCCGAGACCCACTATGTGATGACCACGACGACGGCCTTTGCCGCCGAAGTCCTCGCTCATCTCGAGTTTTCGGCCCAGACCTTCTGGCCGGAGCTCGACGTGCGGTTCGTCTCGTCGACGGATCAGTGGGCGCAGATGTCGCTTGCCGGGCCGAAGGCGCGAATCATCATGAGCCGGGTCGTGCAGGACGATATTTCCGACGCGGCCTTTCCGTTCCTCGCCGCCAGGGAGGTCACGCTACGCGGCGGGCTGAAGGCGCGGCTCTTCCGCATCTCCTTCTCGGGCGAGCTCGCCTACGAGCTCGCGGTGCCCGCCGGTTACGGCGAGGCGGTTGCCGACGCGATCATGGATGCGGGCCATGAAGAGGGGATCTGCGCCTATGGCGTCGAGGCTCTAAACGTGCTGCGCGTCGAAAAGGGGCATGTCACCCACAACGAGCTCGACGGCCGCACCACGGCGGACGATGTCGGGCTTGGCCGGATGATGGCGATGCAGAAGCCGGATTTCATCGGCAAGCGTCTCTCGACTCGATTCGGCCTGACGGCCGCAGACCGGCTGCAGCTCGTAGGCCTCAAACCGATCGAGGCCGACAAGGAGATCAAGGCCGGCGCGCATCTGCTGAAGGACGGCGCCAAACCGTCGCTCGCCAACGACCAGGGTTTCGTCTCCTCGGCCTGTTTCTCGCCGACATCGGGGCATTTCATCGCGCTCGCCATGCTGAAATCCGGCCGTGAACGGCTCGGCGAACGGATCATGGTCTGGGACGGGTTGCGCGGCTCGGACGTGCTTTGCGAAGTCTGCCCGTCGGTCTTCGTCGATCCCGAAAACAGCAAACTGCATCTCTGAGGGCAGCTTAATGTCGATCAACCTTCTCCACCGGCATGTCCTCGAGGATCATATTTCCGGCTTCGAGACGGATCCCAATCCGAACCACCTCTTAGTCATGCGCCGGCCGGTGATCTTCTCGGTTCTCGCCCGTGCCGGCCGCGAGGCCGAGGTCGCCGAGGCCTTGTGGAATGCCGAGGATGTCGCGCCGCGCTTCTGCAGCCCGTCCGAATGGCTCGCGGTATCGCAGACGG
>NZ_AKKC02000008.1 GCF_000282095.2 Rhizobium sp. CF080
TGGTTCTCGCCGGAGCGCGAAATGCTGCAGGCACTGATCGACAAGAGCCAGGAGCATGTGGAAGGCGAAGTGACGCTGAAGCTCTACAAGGGCAATGTCATGGTCATCGGCCGCGAGAGCGACAAGTCGCTCTATTCCGACAAGCTGGTCACCTTCGAGGACGACCAGGGCGCCTATGACCAGAAGGATGCGGCGGGCTTTATCAAGCTCAATGCGCTGCGCCTGCGCACGCTTGCCAAGCGCAATCTCGGCAAGTAATCCGCACATCCATCCCGATCATCGAAGCCCGCTTGCCGACAAGGGAAGCGGGCTTTTTCATGCCCTGCGGCTGGCGATGCGGAAACCGATGTAACCGAGCACGGCGATGAAGTGCATGGTCGGGATGATGATGCCGAAGGCCGGCAGCGGCGCGCCGATCGAGGCGGCGGCGACACCGCCGACGAAGCCGGCGCCCATCTGGATGAAGCCCATCATCGCCGACGCAGACCCGGCGATATGCGGGAAGGGGATGAGGCCTGCCGCGGTCATGTAGGGCGACACGAAGGCGATCCCGAAGGCGCACATGGCGACCGGCCCCATGACTGACAGAAAGGATGGCGGCAGGTAATGGACCGAAAGGGCCATGATGAGGCCGCCGCTGCCGCTGAGAACCAGTCCGACGAGGGGCGCGCGTTCAGCCGGCAGCCATCTCGAGATAACGCGGAGGCAGACCGACCCCATCAGGAAGAAGCCGGATTGCATCAGCATGCTCATGCCGAACTGGGTCGGCGTCAGCCCGACCCTCTCAATCAGGATGAACGGCAGCACGGCCGCCTGGGCATACATCGAGCCGACGGCGCCGGCCAGAACGACCGCGGTAAACAGGAAGCGCGGCAGGGCGATGATTTCCGCATAGGCCTGGACGAGCCGCAGCGGCTTCAGCCGGCTGCGATCCGGCACGGTTGTCTCCTTGAGGCAGACGGTGGAGAGGAAAACAAGCAGGGCCCCGAAGCCGACCATCAGTACAAAGACCGATCGCCAGCCGAAGGCGGCGAGTGCAAGGCCACCGATCGTCGGGCCGAGAGAGGGCCCGATCGCCAGGATGATGCCCATCGTGTTGATGATCCGGGCCGCGTCGCCGCCGTTGAACTGATCGCGCACGATGGCGCGCGACACGGTGATGCCGACCGAGGCGCCGATACCCTGGATGAGGCGGCCGGCGAGCACCCATTCGACCGTCGGCGCAAAGGCCGCCAGCAGCGAACCGGCAAGGTAGATCAGGAGGAAGCTCAACGAGGCGGTCTTGCGGCCGAAGGCGTCGGAAACGGGGCCGGCGACCAGCTGCGCCAGCGCGAACCCGGCGAAATAGAGCGACAGCGTCATCTTGATCGCCGCTTCCGTGGTCGAGAAGGCATGCACCAGTTCCGGCATGGCCGGCGTGTAGATCGCCATCGAGATCGGTCCGATCGCCGTCAGGAGCGCGCCGATGATCGTGGTTCGGCGCTCGCTCATCCGAGCGGGGACAGGCGGCATGTTATCGGCTTTCATCGAATGCGGTCTGGAGCACAACGGAAGGGGTTACGGCCTGGAGGTTGGCGTTGAACATGGCCAATGCCTCGCGCAGGATGCGGTTGTTTTCCTCGCTCAGGCCTTCGGTCGCCTGGGCCAGGATAGCGTTCAGCTCCTTGCGGATCGAGCCGATCATCTCGTCGGAGGCACCGGTGAGTTTGACCCGCTTGGCACGGCGGTCGGCGGAGCATTGCTGCCTTTCGACCAGTCCGAGCGCCTCCAGCTTGTCGAGATAGGCGCAGAGCGTCATCGGTTCGACCCCCATGCGGGCGGCAATGTCGAGCTGACGGCTGCCGTCAATGGCGGCGATGCTCATCAGGGCTCGCGCCTCGCCGGGCGTCAGGCCGAGCCCGGCCTGGGCGATGCGGCGTTCGAAGGCGGCGCGCAGCAATCGGGCACTGTCGACAACCAGAAATCCCAAACTGTCCATATCCCTCGGCGCCCTTCGCCTTCTCTGCAAATTTTGTAAGGCACCCTTACTATCTTTCGGGGAAGAGGCAAATGGAAAACCGGGTGCGGTTGCATTGACAGCGGCAAAACCTGCGGCGAAATTGTCGCAGCCTTCCGACGGAGCTTCTCCATGTCCTCATCACTGCTTGCCGGCGCCTTTTTCGCGGCGCTCGCCTACACGCTCATTCCTGGCCCTGCCTTCCTGGCGCTGCTCAGCATCGGTGCCGGGCAGGGAAGGCAGGCCGGGGCCTTCTTCATGGGCGGGCATCTGGCGGGGGATATCCTGTGGTCCGGGCTGGCGCTGGTGGCGATCATCGGCGCCAAGACGATCGGCACGACATTCTTCGACATGCTCGGGGTTTTCTGCGGCCTCTATCTCGGCTGGATCGGCTGGAGCGCCTTGCGGGCGAAGCCGAAGGAGAACGGCGGCGGCCTGATGACGGTCGAGAAGCCGCTGCGGCGCGGGCTGATCTTCGGGCTGACCAATCCGAAGGGCTATCCGGTGGCGCTGGCGACGTTTACGGCCCTGCTCGCGAGTTCAGCCGATGCGCTGGATTTCAGCGAGCTGCCGGTTCTTCTCGCGGTGTCCCTGGTGGGGTTTCTGACGGCTGACCTGGTGCTGATCGGGATTATCGGCGCCGGCGTTGTGCGGCGCTTCTACCGGAAACATGAAAGGGTGATCGTCCGGCTTTCCGGCCTGCTGTTCATCGGCTTTGCGGTGCAGGCTCTCTGGCATTCGGCGCCAGGCCTGTTCGGGTACCGGCGCGCCTGAAGGCATACGCGCTTTCCGATCAGACTTCGATGAAGGCCATGACCGCGCGCAGGACATTGGCGCGGGACGTATCGCCGAGCGACATGGCGATTTCGAGCTGATTGCGGTAAAAATCGTGGAAATTGAAGCCGGTTTCGTCGGTGACTTGCGAGAGGTCTACCAACTGTCCCTGAGCATCGACGGCATGAGTTGGAAGTTCTTCGGAGAGCGTTATGTAGGTCTCCTGGTCGATCCGGCCTGCCTGGTAGTTTTCGAGCGCGAGGGCGCGCAGATCCCGCGGGGTGATCGCCGAATAGTCAATCGGCGATTCATCCGTGTCGGGCACCTGAAAGGTGATCTGGCTCTGCCGACTTCCGTGCTCCGATGATTTCTCGACTTTATTGTTTCGAGAGTGGTCTCTTTGCAGTAAGTTGGTAGACCAGCGCAAGGAACTGATTTCCATGGCTATATCCTGATTCATCGGATACTGGGCTAAAATTACCTTTGATTACTGCACTGCGTCAAATGGTTAATAACCGTTAATTATTGTGTATGATTTCTTGCCGAAAGACGAAAATGAACGGGCGCATACCCATTCCTGCCGCCTTCTCCTATATGAATGGCGAAGCATCGTTACGAAGGATATTTGCATGTCTTCTAATCTTCTGGTGAACCCCGCTCTCGTGAACTGGAACGGCCATCACGGCCTGCCGCGTTTCGATCAGGTGAAGGACGAGGACTTCGCGCCCGGCTTCGACGAGGCACTTGGCATCCACGAAGCGGAGATCGATGCGATCGCCAACAATCCGGAAGAGCCGACCTTCACCAATACGGTCGTGGCGCTGGAGACCGCGGGCGACGAGCTGTCGCGCGTTTCGGCGCTGTTCTGGGGCAAGGCCGGCGCGCATACCAACGAGAATATCCAGGCGCTCGAGCGCGAGATCGCGCCAAAAATGTCCCGCCACTATTCGAAGATCGGCATGAACGCGGCGCTGTTTGCCCGCATCGATACGCTCTGGGAAAAGCGCAAGGAGCTTGGCCTCACGCTCGAGGAAGAGCGTGTGCTCGAGCGGCACTGGAAGGGCTTCGTCAAGGCCGGTGCGAAACTCGCCAAGACCGAGCAGCAGCGGCTTGCCGATATCAACGAGAAGCTTGCCGGGCTCGGCGCCCAGTTCGGCCAGAACGTGCTCGGCGACGAGAAGAGCTGGTCGCTGAAACTTGTCGATGAAGCCGAGCTCGGCGGCCTGCCGACCATCTTGCGCGACGCCATGGCGTCTGCTGCTCGCGAGCGGGGCGAGACGGATGGCTATCTCGTGACGCTGTCGCGGTCGATCATCGAGCCGTTCCTGACCTTCTCTACCCGGCGGGACCTGCGCGAACAGGCGTTCAAGGCCTGGGCGGCACGCGGCGCGAACGGTGGCGAGACCGACAATCTCGGCATCGTGCGCGAGACGCTGGCGCTTCGGGCCGAAAAGGCAAAACTGCTCGGATACGAGAATTTCGCCGCCTACAAGCTCGACAATACGATGGCGAAGACGCCGGAAGCCGTGAACGGGCTGTTGCGCGGGGTCTGGGACAAGGCGCGCACCAGGGCACTGGAGGAAGAGTCAAGCCTTGGCGGGTTGATTGCCGAGGAAGGCAAGAACCACGAGGTCATGCCCTGGGACTGGCGTTATTACGCCGAGAAGCTGCGCCAGCGGACCTTCGATTTCTCCGAAACGGAGCTGAAGCCCTATCTGCAGCTCGAAAAGATCATCGAGGCCTGCTTCGACGTCGCCGAGCGGCTATTCGGCGTCAAGGTGGTCGAGGTGAAGGGTGTCGCCGCCTATCATCCGGACGTGCGGGTATTCGAGGTTCGCGACGAGGACGGCAAGCTGAAGGCGCTGTTCCTCGGCGACTATTTCGCCCGCTCCTCGAAGCGCTCCGGCGCCTGGATGAATTCCCTCCAGTCGCAGCACAAGCTGCCGCTGAAGAACGGTGCGCAAGGCGAGCTGCCGATCATCTACAATGTCTGCAACTTCGCCAAGCCCGCCGAAGGCAAGCCGGCGCTGCTGTCTCTCGACGACGCCCGCACGCTGTTCCACGAGTTCGGCCATGCGCTGCACGGCATGCTTTCGGATGTCACCTATCCGTCGGTCTCCGGCACCGGCGTGTCGCGCGATTTCGTCGAACTGCCGTCGCAGCTCTACGAACACTGGCTGACCGTGCCCGAAATTCTCGAAAAATATGCCGTGCATCACGAGACCGGCAAACCGATGCCGAAGGCGCTGCTCGACAAGGTGCTGGCGGCGCGCACCTTCAACGCCGGCTTCGCGACGGTGGAATTCACCTCGTCGGCGCTGGTCGACATGGCGTTCCACACCCGCGACGCGGTCGATGATCCGATGGCGGTGCAGGGTGAGGTCTTGGCCGAGCTCGGCATGCCGACGTCGATCGTCATGCGCCATGCGACGCCGCATTTCCAGCATGTGTTTTCGGGCGATGGCTATTCGGCCGGCTACTATTCCTACATGTGGTCGGAAGTGCTCGATGCGGACGCCTTCTCCGCCTTCGAGGAGACCGGCAACGCGTTCGATCCGGTCATGGCGCGCAAGCTCAAGAACAATATCTATTCGGTCGGCGGTTCGATTGACCCGGAAGATACCTACAAGGCCTTCCGCGGCAAGCTGCCGGACCCGCAGGCGATGCTGAAGAAAAAGGGTCTGGCCATGGTCGAGGAGCTTTCCGGCAGCGACGCCTGAGAGCGACTGTGATCCCGGGCTCAGGCGACGCGGCATGCCGGTGATTTACCAATCATCGGCCTGTCATCCGGTTGTCATCAAACCGTAACACCACTGTCATGGAACCTTAATAGGACACCGGCATCGCCTCCAACCGATGCCGGTTTCCCATGACCTTTCAGCCCCCAGCGACCCATGCCGCCGTCTCGACGGCCGGGGTGGAATTGCATTACGGCGCGACGCCGGTTCTCAAGGGCATCGATATCTCGCTTTCGAAGGGCAAGACGCTTGCCTTGCTCGGTCCCTCCGGCTGCGGCAAGACCACGCTTCTGCGCCTCGTCGCCGGATTGCTGGCCCCGACCAAGGGTTCGATCGCCATTGCCGGCCAGGTGGTTGCCGATGCTGCGGCCGGGACGTTCGCGCCGCCCGAAAAGCGCAATCTTGGCATGGTCTTCCAGGATTACGCGCTGTGGCCGCATCTGACGGTCGGCGGCAATGTCTCCTTTCCGCTCGAGATGCGCGGACTCGGCAAGGCCGAGCGCCAGTCTCGCACGATGCGGGCGCTGGAACGCGTCGGCCTTGGCGCCTATGCGGATCGCCGCCCGAGCGATCTGTCCGGCGGCCAGCAGCAGCGTGTGGCGATCGCCCGTGCGATCGTCGCCGAGCCGCAGCTCATCCTTTTCGACGAGCCGCTGTCCAACCTTGACCGTGAGCTGCGCGAAAACATGGTCGGCGAACTCGCCGAACTGATCGCCACGCTCGGCCTGACTGCCATCTATGTCACGCACGACCATGCGGAAGCGCTGACGCTTGCCGACGACGTTGCCGTCATGCGCGGCGGGCTGATCGAGCAGCTCGCCTCTCCCGACCAGCTGATCGACAAGCCGGCGACGCCCGAGGTGGCGGATTTCCTGCGCCTCGGCGGCATCGCCGAGCTCGAACATCGCGACGGGCTGTGGGTCTTCAAGGGCAGCGACGTAGCGCTGCTGCGGGATGCCGCCGCTGCCGGCACCAGCGCCCGCGTGCTCATCCCGGTCGGCTCGATCTCGATCGGCGACATCGGGCCGGGGCGTCTGGCGGCCACCGTGCTGCGCTCGCAGTTCCGCGGCGACGGGCACCTGGCGACCGTCTCGCTCGTCGGCCCCAGCCATATCGAATTGCAGGTTCTCAGCCGCGTCAAGCTTCGTCCGGGCGACGACGTCGGCCTTTCGATCGACACGGACCAGATCCGCTGGTTTTCCCCACGCATTCATTCATCCAAAAAGGAGAGTTTGCAACATGCTTAAATCATTGAAGAGCATCACTTTCGGCATCGTTGCCGCAGCGCTTATGGCTGGCGTCGCCCATGCCGACGTCACCGTCTATACCGCCGGTCCCCAGAGCCTGATCGACAAGCTGTCGGCCGGCTTCACCAAGCAGACCGGCATCAAGGTCAATGTCTTCCAGGCAACGACCGGCAAGGTCATGGCCCGTATCGAAGCCGAGGCTGCAAATCCGGTCGTCGATGTTCTCGTCTCGGCTTCCTGGGATACCGCGACCGATTTCGCCAAGCGCGGCTGGCTCGTCAAGTATTCGAGCCCGAACGCTGCCAAGGTTCCTGACTTCCTGAAGACGGAAGGCGCGGTCGCGCAAGGGATTTCGGCTCTCGGGATTGCCTGGAACACCAAGAGCGGCACGCTGAAGCCGACCGAATGGGCCGACCTGACGAAAAAGGAATACAAGGACCTCGTCAACATCCCGGATCCGGCCCAGTCCGGCTCGTCCTTCGAACTGACCGCCGCTCTCGCCGGCCAGGACAGTTTCAAGCTCTTCAACGACCTGAAGGCCAATGGCGCGATCGTTGCCGGCGCCAATGCCGATGCCCTGAACCCGGTCCTGCAGGGTGCCAAGGCCGCGGTCTTCGGCGCCGTCGACTACATCACGCTCGCTGCCAAGGCCAAGGGTGAATCGATCGACGTGATCTTCCCGGCTTCCGGCACGGTCATCGCGCCGCGCCCGGCGATGATCCTCAACTGGTCCAAGAACCAGGACGACGCCAAGAAGTTCATCGACTACATGCTGTCAGACGAAGGCCAGAAGGCCGTTGCCGATGAAATGCTGATGCCGGCCCGTACCGACATCCCGGCAAACCGCCCGCTGATCGGCGACCTGAAGCTGCTGAAGTACGATACCGCTGCCGTCTACGGCAAGCGCAAGGAAACGCTGGCCGAGATCACCAAGATCTACGGCGGCAAGTAAGGAACGCGCGATGAAGGCGAATGGTATCGGCGGTGCGGCTCCGGCCGCCTGGCTCGCGATTGCGGGCCTGGTCCTCGTCGTTGCCGTTCCCTTCATCGCCGTGGTGCTGCAAGGCATTTTCCCCCATCTCGGACAGGGCTCGTTCGCGGGGCCTTTCTCTTCGCTGCTGGCGACGCTCGCCGATAGCGCGCTGATCGGCATGGCCGGCAATACGCTGCTGCTCGGCGGCTGCGTGGTGCTTGCCTCGGCCGTGGTCGCCGTGCCGCTCGGCGTCTTCCGGGCGCTCTACCGCATTCCCTACGCGCCGTTCTGGGATGTGGTCCTGCTCGTTCCGTTCATGATCCCGCCTTATATCGCGACGCTCGGCTGGATCATGACGCTGCAGCCGCGCGGTTACCTGCAGCAGCTGGTCGGCTTCAACCTCGCTCCCTTCCTGTTTTCCCTGTTCGGCATGACGCTGGTCATGGCCTTCAACACCTTTCCGGTCGTCTATTTCGCGGTGTCGCGGACGGTCGAAGCTGTTGGTTCGCGCTACGCCGATGTCGGCCGCGTTTTTGGCGCGACGCCGGCGCGGGCCTTCTGGCGGATCACGCTGCCGTTGTCGGCCCCCGGCCTGGCCGCAAGCCTGATGCTGGTCTTCGCAGCCGCCATCGAGGAATACGGCACGCCGGCGGCGCTCGGCCGCCGGGCGGGGTTCCAGGTCCTGGTGACCGGCATCGACCTGCGCATCACCGACTGGCCGATCGATCTTCCGGGCGCGGCGATCCTGTCGCTGCTGCTGGTCGGCATGTCGCTCGTGACCTTCCTGCTGCAGCGGTGGATCCTTTCGCGACGCTCCTACCAGACGGTGGGTGGCAAGCCGACTGCCAAGGACAAGCGCCCGCTCGGCGCCCTGAAAGTGCCCGTGATGATCGCCTTCTCGGTCGTGGCCTTCCTGGCGACCGGCGTGCCGCTCCTGGCAATCCTGGCGACGGCCCTGTCGCGGACGATTTCGGGCGGGCTGGCACTCGGCAATCTCAGCCTCAACAATTTCATCGCCGTTTTCAGCAACAGTGCCGGCGCGCTCGGGGCTCTGGTCAACAGCTTCTCGCTTGGTATTGCCACGGCCCTGATCACCGGGCTGGTCGGCGTGACGGCGGCCTATACGGTGGTCAAGACGCGGATGCGCGGGCGCACAACGATCGACGTGATGACCATATTGCCGAATGCGCTGCCGGGCATTGTCGTCGCGGTCGGGCTGATTCTGGCCTGGAACATGCCCTGGCTGCCGGCGACGCCCTACAACACCGCCTTCATCCTGCTGCTCGCCTATTGCTGCATCCTGCTGCCGCAGCCGGTGCGCTACACCACGGCCGCCTTCCAGCAGATCGGCGACAATCTGGAGGCGGCGGCGCGCGTCTTCGGTGCTAGCAGCCTGACGGCCTTCCGGCGCATCCTGCTGCCGCTCGTCTTCCCGAGCCTTGCCTCGGCTATGTTGCTTGTCTTTGCGCTTGCCTCGCGCGAGCTGGTCGCCTCGGTTGTCGTCGCCCCGGTCGGCATGCAGACGATTGCCACATTCATCTGGAGGCAGTTCGAACAGGGGTCGATCGGGCTCGGCATGGCCATGGCCTTCATTGCAATCGTGATGACCACCCTGCTGCCGCTCCTCTTGCTGACCCTGTTGAGGCGCAGCGGGCTGGTGGCGGAATAGCAGTCAACCATCATCGCGCTCACCCCTTTCGCAAATGCGAAAAACAGGGTATGAGGCCGCAAAACGAATTGGGCGCCGCCTCCCGTCGCCGCGCCAAGAGCTCAGAGATTCAAACATGAAAATGCGCAATATCGCGATTATCGCACACGTCGACCATGGGAAGACCACTCTCGTTGACGAACTTCTGAAGCAGTCCGGCTCGTTCCGCGAAAATCAGCGCACCACCGAGCGCATGATGGACAGCAACGATCTGGAAAAGGAACGCGGTATTACCATTCTTGCCAAGGCGACCTCGATCGAGTGGAAGGGCGTGCGCGTCAACATCGTCGACACGCCCGGCCACGCCGACTTCGGTGGCGAAGTCGAGCGTATTCTCTCGATGGTGGACGGCGCGATCGTTCTCGTGGACTCGTCGGAAGGCCCGATGCCGCAGACCAAGTTCGTGGTCGGCAAGGCGCTGAAGGTCGGCCTTCGCCCGATCGTCGCGATCAACAAGATCGACCGCCCGGACGGCCGCCACGAAGAAGTCATCAACGAAGTCTTCGACCTCTTCGCAAACCTCGACGCCACCGACGAACAGCTCGATTTCCCGATCCTTTACGGTTCCGGTCGCGACGGCTGGATGAACGTCAACCCGGAAGGTCCGAAGGATCAGGGCCTTGCCCCGCTTCTCGACCTGGTGTTGCAGCACGTTCCCGAGCCGAGCGTCGGTGACGAAGACGGCGCGTTCCGCATGATCGGCACGCTGCTCGAAGCCAACCCCTTCCTCGGCCGCATCATCACCGGCCGCATCCATTCCGGCTCGATCAAGCCGAACCAGGCCGTCAAGGTTCTGAGCCAGGACGGCAAGACGGTCGAAACCGGCCGTATCTCCAAGATCCTCGCCTTCCGCGGCATCGAACGCACGCCGATCGACGAAGCGCATGCGGGCGATATCGTCGCGATCGCCGGCCTCTCCAAGGGCACGGTCGCCGACACGTTCTGTGATCCGTCCGTCACCGAAGCGCTGCATGCACAGCCGATCGACCCGCCGACGGTCACCATGTCCTTCCTCGTCAACGACTCGCCTCTGGCAGGCACCGAAGGCGACAAGGTCACGAGCCGCGTCATCCGCGACCGCCTGTTCAAGGAAGCCGAAGGCAATGTCGCGCTGAAGATCGAGGAAGCCGAAGGCAAGGATTCGTTCTACGTTTCCGGCCGCGGCGAATTGCAGCTCGCGGTTCTCATCGAAACCATGCGCCGCGAAGGCTTCGAGCTTGCCGTGTCGCGTCCGCGCGTCGTCATGCACAAGTCCGAGGACGGCACGCTGATGGAGCCGATCGAGGAAGTCGTCATCGACGTCGATGAAGAACATTCCGGCGTCGTCGTGCAGAAGATGTCCGAGCGCAAGGCCGAAATGGCCGAGCTGCGTCCGTCCGGCGGCAGCCGCGTCCGTCTGGTATTCTTCGCTCCGACCCGCGGCCTGATCGGTTACCAGTCGGAACTTCTGACCGATACCCGCGGCACGGCGATCATGAACCGCCTGTTCCACGACTATCAGCCCTACAAGGGTGAAATCGGCGGCCGCACCAATGGCGTGCTGCTGTCCAACCAGGCCGGCGAAGCTGTTGCCTATGCGATGTTCAACCTGGAAGACCGTGGCCCGATGATCATCGAGCCGGGCGAAAAGGTCTATATGGGCATGATCATCGGCATTCACAGCCGAGACAATGACCTCGAGGTCAACGTCCTCAAGGGCAAGCAGCTGACCAACATCCGTTCTGCCGGCAAGGACGAAGCGGTTCGCCTGACCCCGCCGATCCGCATGACGCTCGACCGCGCTCTCTCCTGGATTCAGGACGACGAGCTGATGGAAGTGACGCCGAAGAACATTCGGTTGCGCAAGACCTATCTCGACGCCAACGACCGCAAGCGCTTCGGCAAGGCGAAGATCGCCTGATCCCGAGAGCTTGCTCTGGAGACTTTCAAACCCCGGCAGAAATGCCGGGGTTTTTTTGTGCCTTTGCCGCGCCCGGTCTTGTCGCAAAGGTTAAAAACACGTTAACGTTGCCTCGTCGTCCACATGAGAAGTCTGTGGGCAATCGCCGCTACGCATAATGGCGGAATGGCGGATTGCCTGCTTCAGGGCCTAGAGTAAGCGTTATGAAAACGTTGTCGATCGATGTCCGGCGGGCCGAACCGCAAGACGCCCGCGCCATATCCGAGGCGCATCGCCAGGCGTGGACTCAGGCCTATGCAGGGCTCATTCCCTACAAGCCGCTGACCCAGATGCTGGAGCGCCGGGGCGAAGCCTGGTGGCGCAAGGCGACGCGCGGTCCGGCGACGCTTCTGGTTCTCGATGTCGCCGACCAGGTCGCCGGTTATGCCACGATCGGCCTGAACCGCGCCCGCGCCCTGCCTTATGACGGCGAGGTCTACGAGATCTATCTGCGTCCCGAATTCCAGGGTATCGGCCTCGGCCGCCGCCTGTTCGGCGAAAGCCGCCGGCTGTTGAAATCGCTCGGCTGCGAAGGCCTGGTCGTCTGGTGCCTGGAGGACAGCGAGCATGCGGCGCGGTTTTTCCGGCGGCATGGCGGCGTGGATCTCGCCGAAGGCATGGAAGATTTCGGCGGCACCCAGCTTCGCAAGATCGGCTTCGTCTGGCCCTGATCTGCGGGATTTGAATTATTCTTGAATTTGAACGCTTTCTAATGTTGCAGTGCCTGCGGCGGTCCAACTTTGGCGTCAAAGCCTTGTTGCCTTGCAGCATGATTCCCGCTATCGACGCATAACTTTGTCGAACCTCATCGGGGACCAGAATGCGTATCGATGCAATTTCCGTTGGCAAGAATCCGCCTGAAGACGTCAACGTCATCGTTGAAGTGCCGGTGGGCGGCCAGCCAATCAAGTACGAAATGGACAAGGAAGCCGGCGCTCTCGTCGTCGACCGCTTCCTCTACACGCCGATGACCTATCCGGGCAATTACGGCTTCGTACCGCACACGCTTTCGGAGGACGGCGATCCGATCGACGTCCTCATCTGCAATACCCGTCCGCTGGTTCCGGGCTGCGTCATCAACGTGCGCCCGATCGGCGTGATGATCATGGAAGACGACGGCGGCAAGGACGAAAAGATCATCGCCGTGCCGGTTCCGAAGCTGACCCAGCGCTACGACAAGATCAAGAACTATACCGACATGCCCGAGATCACGCTGAAGCAGATCGAGCATTTCTTCGAGCACTACAAGGATCTGGAGCCCGGCAAGTGGGTGAAGATCGGCGGCTGGCAGAATGTCGACGTGGCAAAGACGCTGATCGTCGAAGCCATCGAGCGTTACAAGGCCCAGAAGTAAGCCGTCAGGCTTTCAGAAACTTTTCGAGCTTCTCTTCCAAATCCTCCGGGTCGCCATCGATCCGGAGGATTTTTTTGCGCGCGGTTTCGCCAGACATGATCGAAATGGAGGATTTGGGCAGACGGAACGTGTCGGCCAGCAGCAGGATCAGCGCCTTGTTGGCCTTGCCGTCCTCGGGCACCGCGGTGACGCGTGCCTTGAGGAAAACGTCGCCAGCGGCAGCGGTCTCCATGCCGTCGACAGCATTGCGGCCCGAATTCGGGGTCAGCCGGATTGCGAGCCGCAGATGGTCGGAATGCTTGCTATAGGGTCGCCCGCTCACGCAAACAGCGGATAGATCGACGTCCACATCAGCGAGCGAATGAAGAAGATGATCAGGAGCAGGATGACCGGCGAGATGTCGATGCCGCCGAGATCCGGCATGATACGGCGGATGGGTCGCAGCACCGGCTCGGTGACGTTGAACAGGAAGCGGCCGATCGCATCGACGAACTGGTTTCTCGAATTGATGACGTTGAAGGCATAGAGCCACGAGAAGATGGCGCTGGCGATCAGCACCCAGGTATAGAGGTTCAAGGCCAAATCGATGGTCTGAAACAGGGCGAGCATTAACGTCTCCATTTCTTTGTTGACAGACATGTAGACATTGACGAACTCCCGAGCAAGTACCGTGTCCGGGCCTCTGCCGAATCATGTTTAACGGGCGGCGCTCTCGTGTCGATCGCCACCCGGCGGCAATCATCGGCCGGACGGTCTCGACTATGTCGGAGCGCCGTCCGCGCCGCTGCTGCCGCAGGTATGGTCTCTGCATCTTCCTGACCGACGGTCGCATCGAGGTCGATAACGACAGCGTCGAAAGAACCATACCGTGGGATTGTACTCGGCAAGGTATGCGTGCCCGAAGGCTTCAGTCGGCCCCTGGCGGCCATACTGGATCCATATTTGCGTTGCCGACAATATCGGCTAGGGTGGAGCATCCAAACGGGAGATCCCATGGGAAGACTGGCCACGGCTGAGTGGGCCCACATCGCCGTCTGGTTGGCACTGGTCTTGGCGGCCTACGCAACCGCTGGCCCCTATACTTTCGCGAGCTGCTGGATCGTTCTTCCTCTCTTAATGTGGCCCTTGAAGCTGATACTGATGTTACTGGCGGCATTGAGCCTGATTGTGCTCGTGACCGTGCCGTTCCGACCACGGGCGACAGGGTATGTCAGGGCGTCGGTTCACGGGACGATACTGACGCTCGGGTTGGCCGGCTGCTTCTTCGCGGCCTACGCGTCTGTCGGTAGCGTGAGTTGTCTATAGCGGGTCCTTGGCCTCAGCCTTAGGCCTTGCGCTTGGAAGTCTGCTCCGACGTCTGTTGGTGCGCCGTTGCCGTCCGCGTCCTGGCTCCGTCCCGCGACACCGCAAGAAGCAGCTCGGTCAAGGTGTGAGCGGGACAACCTCCCGCTTGAGCAGAATATCCGGCCTTCCCAGCGGCCCGGAAGCGGCGAGGTCGGCGGTTGCAGAATATTCCGCCGAACCGTTTTCCGTGTTGACAGACATGTCGACATTGGCGAACTAACAGCACTGCCCCCGCGCTGATCATGTTGGCGGGTGACGGGCGTCTTGCCGGCTTCCGGTCCCGCTGAAAGTGCTGCCTCATGTCTCTTCCCGTCTCGGGCGATCGTTTTGCCGCTTTCCGGCACTCGTCTTACACTCGCTTCTTCTTCTCCCGGCTTTTCGCGGCTTTTGCGATCCAGATCGTCAGCGTTGCCGTCGGCTGGCAGATGTATGACGTGACCAGCAATCCGCTCTATCTGGGCCTGATCGGGCTTTTCCAGTTCCTGCCGTCGCTGCTGCTGATCCTCGTCACCGGCTCCGTTGCCGACCGTTACAACCGGCGTGTGATCGTGGCGGCCTGCATGGTGGTCGGCGCACTCTGCGCCGGCGCACTCCTGATACTCACCGTCACGCATTCCTTTTCGCCCTGGCCGGTCTTCGGCATCCTGATCGTGTTCGGGATCGAGCGCGCCTTCATGGGGCCGGCGGTCCAGTCGCTCGGACCCAACCTGGTGCCGGAACAGGACCTGCCGAATGCGGTCGCCTGGAATTCCTCGTCCTGGCAGACGGCGGCGATCCTCGGTCCGGTGGCCGGCGGCCTGCTTTACGGTGTCAGCGCGGTTGCCGCCTACTCCGTCGCCTTCGCGTTTCTCATCCTGGCGGCCGCTCTGGTCTTCATGATCCCGAAGCCTCCGCAGCGCAATGCGGCCGAGAAGGTGAGCTGGGGCCAGATCCTCGCCGGTTTCCACTTCATCTCGCAGGAAAAGATCGTGCTCGGGGCGATCTCGCTCGATCTTTTCGCCGTGCTTCTCGGCGGCGCGGTGGCGCTGATGCCGATCTTTGCACGCGATATTCTCGAACTCGGCCCCTGGGGTCTCGGCATGCTGCGGGCGGCGCCCGGCGTCGGCGCGATCATCGTCGCGATCTACCTCGCCTTCTATCCGATCCGCCACCATGCCGGTGTGGCGATGTTCATCGGCGTCGGTCTGTTCGGGGTGGGCACGCTGATCTTCGGCCTGTCGGCGACGCCCTGGATTTCGATCTCGGCGCTGATGCTGATGGGCGCATCCGACATGATCTCGGTCTATGTGCGCGAGACGCTGATTGCGCTCTGGACGCCGGACGCGGTGCGCGGCCGGGTCAATGCGGTCAACATGGTGTTCGTCGGCGCGTCCAACGAACTCGGGGAATTCCGGGCGGGTACGATGGCCTCGATCTTCGGCGCCGTGCCGGCGGTGGTCATCGGTGGCATCGGCACGCTGGCCGTGGCGATCATCTGGTCGATGGGTTTCCCGAAGCTGCGCCGGATCGACAGCCTGGAGGCACCGGACCGGGAAGAAAGAACGGCTCAGCCGGCCTGAAGTGCCGGGACGATGAGCACGGGGAGTTTCCTGGGATGACGGGAGGCAAGCATCAACATACCGACAACGTCCTCAGTCTCCTCCCTCGTCTCCCGCGGTTGCGCGCGCCGCGGCCTGCTGGCGCTCCAGAACCCTGTCGCGCGACGAGACGCCCAGGAGATCGGCGATCCTCCAGATCACGTGATCCTCGATCTCGCTGCGCTGACCGTCGGCATAGACAATATCCCAGAGGATGCCGAGCAGTTCGACGCGGTCTTCTTCGTTGACGAGGTGTTTTCTCAGATCGGACGTGAAGCGGTAATAATCCACCGCCTCGCTGCCGGCCTGGTGGCCGACCTCGATCAGCGCCTTCAGCCGATCCTCGCTGAGGTCGTAGCGTTCGCGCAGCAGGTCGCGAAACTTCTGCTGTTCCTGATCGGAGATGTTGCCGTCCGCCTCCATAACCTGGAAACAGAGTGCGACAAAGGCCACCCGCGGATCATCGGGCGCGAATTCCTGCGTGTGGTGGGATCCGGTCAGCGTGTGGAGGAAGGCCTGAATGCGATCTAACATCTATCTCCAGGCCCTCGCCGTTCTAGAATAGCCGGAGCCTGGTTGCGGGCTGCGCGGCGTCGGGATCTTTCACACCCGGATCATCCGGCGGACGGCCGAAAAAGGGAACGGGCTCCCCTTCATTTTCAGGGGGTTTTCCGTCCTTCGGGGTCACATTCGCCGGGGTTGGTGTTTTTGCTGCAACAGCTAATTCTTTCTGAGGCGGCTTAACCTCCTGCGGAGCGGGCTTGACCGGGAAGAGGATCGGCTTGGGCGCCTCCTCGGCGCGGGGCTCGGCGCGGGGCTCGGCGCGGGGCTCGGCGTTGACCGCGCTGACGGGCGGCAGGCTGGCGATCGCGGTGTCGGCCGCCAGCGAACCCTCCTCGACCGGGCCTTCGAGCTGGTCGAACGGTGCCTTCCATTCGAAGGCGTCGAGCCGGCCGGTGACCGGGGAAAGCGGTAGCCATTTTTCCGAGACGAAACCGTCGGCCACCCAGGCCGGATCGCGGGGTGCACGCAGGGCCTGTGCCATCCAGTGACGAACGCGGCCCTGGTCACCCGTCTCGGCTTCCTCGATATCGGCGAGCAGCAGGTAGACGGCCTCGCGGGCTTCCATGCGGGCGGCGGCTTCCGCCTTGGCGCGGGCCTTTTTGAACTCCTGGGCGTCGAGAGCCGCCTGGGCGACGGCCAGCAGCGATTCGACATTGTTGGGGCGCATCGCCTCCAGCTTTTCGGCGCGTTTCAGACGGTCGACGGTGCTGTCGCCGCTGCGGGCGCGAATATAGGCGCGGGCGATTTCCGGGTGCGGCCCGAGCTTCCAGACGCCCTCGAGGGTGGACGCGGCCTTTCGGACATTGTCCTCGCGCAGCCAGGCCTTGGCGGCGATGACGGCGGCGGGTACCAGGTCCCTGGCGAGTTTCAGGGCGGCCATCGCATCGTCGCGGGCGCCCTTCGGATCGCCTTCCAGCCGGTCGTTTGCCTTGGCGGTCAGGAGCACGGCCTTCCAGCGTTCGGCCTGCGGCTTTTCGAGGATATTGGCCATGCGCTGCTGGTCGAGCAGGCGGATCGCATCGTCCCAGCGGCCGGACTGGCTGCGGGATTCGAGCGTTGCCTGGGCGGCCCAGGGCAGGTAGGGCGCGTGTTCGACGGCCTTTTCCGCATATTGGCGGGCGGCCTCGTTGGCGCCGAGGCGGCGGGCTTCCATGTAGAGGCCGCGCAGGCCCAGTTCCCGGGTTTCCGGATCCTCGGCCATCTGCTCGAATTTCTTTCGGGCTTCGTCGTGCTTGCCTTCGATGAGCGCCGCCTGGGCTTCGAGGAGATGGATCAGCGGCTCCTGGTCGGCGCTGATCAGGCCGCGGGTGCGAAGGCTCATCTTGCGGGCAAGCAGCGCATTGCCGGCGCCGGCGGCGATCAGGCCGGTCGACAGCGCCTGATAGCCGCGGTCACGCTTGCGGGCGCGAAAATAGCGGCGGACGGAATAGGGCGAGGTCCAGATCACGCCGACGATCCACCAGAGGAGCATCGCGGCGCCGACCAGCGCGACCATGGCGGTGGCGGCCACCATCAGGCTGGTTTCGATCAGGTGGTCCTGCCAGGTGATGGAAATCAGGCCGGGGCGATCTGCAAGCCAGGAGAAACCCCAGCCGAGAGCCAGCACCACAACGAGAAAAATGAAAAGTCTGACCATCCGGTTCTTCCGTCCTCAGCCTTGGGTGCCGGCGACGGCGCGCGACAGCGTTCCGCCCACGAGATTTTCCACCTGAATGCGGGCATCGAGCTTCTGCTTGAAATCGCGCGAGACGGCCTTTGCCGGTTCCGGCAGCGCGTCCCATTCGCGGACGGAGGCCTGGAGATCGCCGTTGCGCAGCGCATTCTCCATGCGGGCGACGATCGCATCCGGGGTTTCGCCCTGAACATCGCCGACCCGGCGGACCTTGACGACCGACATGGCGGAGGACAGCAGCCGGCCGGCAATGCCCTCGTTGGGGTCCCGCTGGGCGGTTGCTTCCAGCATCGCATCGGCAATGCGGGGGAAGTCGCGCTGCAGTTCGGCACGAGCGGGCACGCCGGCGGAAGCGAACTTTTGGAGGTCGGCGACCGCCGGATCGTCGCCGGCGACTGTCATGAAAGTCTGCAGTTCGGTCTCGAACGGGCCGCCGCGATCGATGCCGGCCTTGAGGGCTGCCGCGGCGACGGCGCGGGCAACCTGTTGTTCGGGGCCGCGATCGTTCAGCTTGGCCTCGGCCTGGTCCAGGCGCTGGGCGAGCCCGGAATCGGCGCTTGCGGCCGACTGGACGGTCGTGCGGAGCCGGTCGAGATCGGCCTTCAGGGCGCCAAGCGCCTGTTCGCTGGCGCCGCTCGGTGTCCGGGGGGCTGCCTCAAGGGCGGCGACGCGGCTGGCGAGCGCGGCATCGGGGGCCGCTGCAGCTACAGGCCGGTTTTTGAGTGCTGTGATTTCCTGGCGCAGTGCCGCGATCTCGGAGGAGAGGCCGGCCGTGTTGGAAGCGGCCGGGGCGGGCGTGGCGCCGGGCAGGTAACCGGCATATTGCATGCTGCCGGCCAGCAGCAACGCGACGATGCCGCCGAAAATGCCGGCGGCGATCAGCGTCGACGTGGCGGGGCTCGGGCGCTGAGGTGCAGCCGGGGTCGGTTCCGGTTCGGGGGCCACGGTCGCGGGCTGCGGTTCGGTCTGGGCGGCGGCAGACCAGGGGTCGTCATAACGCGGCTCGTCTGCGGCCGAAGGGCTGGATGCCGGCTCGTCCGTGGGCTCGGCCTTGGCCGGTTCTTCGGCGCTTGCGGAAACGTCTTCGGCAGGCTCGGTCGCGCTCACCGCGTCATCGGTGTCATTGCTTCGGACGGGCTCGGCGACGACATCCGATTGCTCGGCGGTCAGGTCGATCGTGACCGGCTCCTTGTCTGGCTTGGATCGGCGGGGTGGTTGTTCCGGTACCATCTCGACCTCTTTTTGCATGCGCTCACAGGAAACTAGTGGGTGGGTCATCGGAAAGAAAGGGGCGGTCGGGATTTTGCCGCCACCCCTCTACTAAAGGAGTGCGAAAATCCCGTCCTCGTCAGGGTGGCCGGCGATCTTGATATTTCTATGAAATTCCCGCGGAACGATTTCGGCCACATTGTCGCTGAGGCAAACGAACTGCACGGATGCAAGTTCCCTCAGGTGCGGTGCAGCGAAATCGCAGAACAGCCGGGCGTTTTCGCGCGAATAGAGAAACACCGCGTCCACGGGCGGCTCAAGCAGGACGCTACGGATGTAAACTTCATCGTAGGCTATGGGCGTCATCTCGTAGACTTCGGCCGTCACGAACCGGACATCATTCGTCCGCAGCCCGTCCTCGAATTTCGGTGAGCGCGGCTTCCCGGCGAGATAGAGCAAAGGCGCATCGAAAGTGGATGCATAGCCTGCAATGAGTTCAGCAAGTTCGGCCCCCGTTCCGGCGCCCGAGCGAATATTCCGGAAGCCGGCCTCTTCGGCCGCCTTCGCCGTCGTTTCTCCGACGGCGTAGAGGGTTTGGCCGAGAAACGGGGTCAGGCGCTCGCCTAGCAGGGACAGCACTCGGAGTGTTTCGGCGCTGGTGACGGCGAGCGCGGCATGCGGACCGGCGAGCGCTGCCGCGGCGGCGTCCGGATGATGGATCGCCCTGGTCAGCGGCAGCAGGACCGGCTGATGGCCGAGGTTCCGCAGCCGTTCGGCGGTCCGGCGGGCCGAGCTTTCGGGGCGGGTGACGACGACCCGCATGGCTTTACGACCAGCCTTCGAAGAAATCGGTGCCGGCCGCCGCGCGGACCGCTTCGCCCGCCTGCCGGCCGAGCTTTTCCGCGTTGGCGCGTTTGCCTTCGGTCTCGATCGAATGTTCCTTGCGGCCATCCGGCGTCAGGATAAGGCCCGAAAATTTCAGATGGTCGCCCTCGCAGACGGCGTAACCGCCGATCGGGGTGCGACAGGAACCGTCGAGCGCGGCCAGGAAGGCCCGTTCGCAGGAGACGGCGTCGTAGGTCGGCCGGTCGTTGATCGGGTCGAGAAGCGCATCGATGCGGGCATCACTGACACGGCTTTCGACGCAGATGGCGCCCTGCGCCGGTGCCGGGGGGAAGTCGGCCGGGTCGAGCAGTTCGGTGACCGCGTCCTGCTTGCCGAGGCGCTTGAGGCCGGCATAGGCGAGCAGGGTCGCATCCACCTGGCCTTCGTTCAGCTTGCGCAGCCGGGTTTCGACGAGGCCGCGGAAGGTGATGACGTTGATATCCGGCCGGATGCGGCGGATCAGCGCCTGGCGGCGCAGCGACGAGGAGCCGACGGTTGCGCCATCCGGGAGTGCGGCCAGCGTATGAGCCGTGCGGCCGATGAAGGCATCGCGAAAATCTTCGCGGGGCAGGTAGGCGGCGAGACGCAGGCCGTCGGGGAGTTTTGTCGGCATGTCCTTGGAGGAATGCACGGCGAAATCGAGATCGCCGGAGATCAGCCCTTCCTCCAGCTCCTGGGTGAACAGGCCCTTGCCGCCGAGTTCCGAGAGCGATCGGTCGGTGATCCGGTCGCCGGTCGTCGACAGCACGACGATCTCGAACATGTCCTCCGGCAGGCCATGCGCCGTCATCAGCCTTGCACGCGTTTCGGAAGCCTGGGCGAGCGCCAGCGGGCTGCCGCGCGTGCCGATCCGGAAAGGTTTTGTTTGCATCCGCGTCATTCCGTTGTTACCGGAGGCTTTCGTAGACCGGTTTATCCGGCATCGCAATTATCGATAGGCCCATGGCGACCTTTCTTCGCATCCTCGGCATTGAAACTAGCTGCGACGAGACGGCGGCTTCCGTCGTCGCGCGCCATGAGGACGGCCGCGGCGAAATCCTCTCCGACGTCGTATTGTCGCAGCTCGACGAACACAGCGCTTATGGCGGCGTCGTGCCGGAGATCGCGGCGCGCGCGCATGTCGAGGCGCTGGACGGCCTGATCGAGGAAGCGCTCACCCGCGCTAATGTGTCGCTCGACGAGGTCGATGCGATTGCCGCGACCTCAGGGCCGGGCCTCATCGGCGGGCTGATCGTTGGGCTGATGACGGCGAAGGCGATCGCGCGGGCCGCCGGCAAGCCGCTGATGGCGATCAATCACCTCGAAGGCCATGCGCTGACGGCGCGGCTGACCGACGGGCTTTCCTTTCCCTACCTGATGCTGCTCGTGTCCGGCGGCCATACCCAGCTGGTTCTGGTGCGTGGTGTCGGCGAATACGAGCGCTGGGGCACGACGATCGACGATGCGCTGGGCGAAGCCTTCGACAAGACGGCAAAGCTGCTGGGGCTCCCCTATCCCGGCGGGCCGGCGGTCGAAAAGGCGGCGCTGAAGGGCAACCCGGACCGGTTCTCGCTGCCGCGGCCACTGGTCGGCGAGGCGCGGCTCGATTTCTCCTTCTCCGGCCTCAAGACGGCGGTGCGCCAGGCGGCGACCGAGATTGCGCCGCTCAGCGACCAGGACGTCGCCGATATCTGCGCCTCTTTCCAGAAGGCGATTTCGCGGACGCTGCGCGACCGCATCGGCCGAGGCTTGGCACGGTTCAAACAGGAGTTTGCGCATCTCGATGTCGACCGGGCGCTGGTCGTCGCGGGTGGCGTTGCCGCCAACCAGGAAATCCGCCGCACGCTGCAGGCGCTCTGCATCGAAAACGGTTTCCGCTTCATCGCGCCGCCGCTGCGGCTCTGCACCGACAATGCGGCGATGATCGCCTGGGCGGGGCTCGAGCGGATGGCGGAAGATCTGCCGACCGACGGAATGGATGTGGCGCCGCGCTCGCGCTGGCCGCTCGACAAGGACGCAAAAACGCTGCTCGGTTCCGGCAAGCGGGGGGCCAAGGCATGAGTGCTCGTGAACGGATCGTCGTCATCGGCGCCGGCGCCTTCGGCACGGCACTTGCCGCGGTGATTTCGCTGGAAGGCCGGCATCCGGTCACCCTGATCGGCCGCGATCCCTCGCTGATGAGCGATCTTCGCGACGACCGGGTGCATGATGCAGCACTTCCCGGCGTGCCCCTGCCGGATGCGCTGGAGTTTTCCGCCGAGCCGGATGCGATCGGCGAGGCGAGCCTTGTTCTGTTCGCCATGCCTTCGCAGGCGCAGGCGGATGCGGCGCGGCACTACGGCCCTTATCTGGCGGAGGGCGCGGTGGTCGTCACCTGCGCCAAGGGCATCGACAAGTCTTCCGGCCGGCTGCTGACCGAGGTTCTGGAAGCGGAACTGCCGCATCATCAGGTCGCCGTGCTGTCCGGGCCGGGCTTTGCGGCGGATATCGCCCGCGGCCTGCCGACGGCGATGGCAATTGCGGCAGCCGATCGTGCGCTGGCAGAACGGCTTGCCACCGCGCTTTCCAGCCGCACGTTCCGCCTCTATGCCTCCACCGACCGGATCGGCGTGCAGCTCGGCGGGGCGCTGAAGAACGTGCTGGCGATTGCCTGCGGCATCATCGAAGGCGCCGGGCTCGGCGATTCGGCGCGTGCGGCGCTGATCTCACGAGGCTTGGCTGAAATGTCGCGGCTGATCGAGGCGATGGGCGGCAAGGCGGATACGGTGCGCGGCTTGTCGGGCCTCGGCGACCTGGTGCTGACCGGCAACAGCCATCAATCGCGCAACCTGCGGTTCGGCATTGCGCTCGGCCAAACTGGCGGGAATTGGGGCGACCCCGCGGAAACGGTGGGCGGGCCGCTGGTCGAGGGTGCCTTTGCGGCCTCCGTCGCGGCGCGTCTCGGCGAAAAATTCTCCGTCGAGCTGCCGGTCACCAACGCGGTGGCCGACATCATCGACGGCAAGCTCGATATCATGACGGCCATGGAACAGTTGATGACCCGGCCGATCACCACTGAATAAGATCATTCCCCCAAAAAGCCCATGCAAGGAGAGACTGATGCTGTTTGCGTTTCTGTGCACCGACAAGCCCGGCCATCTGAACGTCCGGATGGAAACCCGCCCGACCCATGTGGAGCACCTGAACAAGCTCAATGCCGAGGGGGTTCTGAAGTTCGCAGGTCCGTTCCTGGATGATGACGGCAAGCCGAACGGCAGCCTCGTGGTTGTCGAAGCCGCAGACATGGCTGCTGCCCGCACGATTGCCGAAGCCGATCCCTATTATATGGCCGGCCTGTTCGAGAAGGTCGAAGTGAAAGCCTGGAACTGGGTCTTCAACAAGCCGGAGTGAGGCGACACATGGCGTACTGGCTTTATAAATCCGAACCGTCGTCCTGGTCATGGGAACAGCAGAAGGCGGCGGGCGAAAAGGGCACCGAATGGACCGGCGTGCGCAACTACCTGGCGCGCAACAACATGCGGGCCATGAAGATCGGCGACAAGGGTTTCTTCTACCACTCCAATGACGGGCTGGAGATCGTCGGCATCGTCGAGGTCTGCGCGCTGTCGCATCCCGATTCGAGTGCCAAGGGCGATCCGAAGTGGGATTGCGTCGATATCCGCGCCGTGACCGACGTGCCGAAGCCGGTGACGCTGAAGGACATCAAGGCCAATCCGAAGTTCGAGAAGATGTCGCTGGTGACCTCGATGCGGCTTTCGGTTCAGCCGGTGACCGAGGAGGAATATTTCGAGATCTGCAAACTCGGCGGTCTCGACAAACCGCCGCGCTCCCCGGATTGAGCGGATTTTGAAAACCGATCCGCGGACCTTCGTCCTTGAGAATACCGACCTCGTCAGCCCGCCGCATGTGCCGGAGATCCGGCTGCATCTGGCGAGCGAGGCGCATGATCTCTGGCTGAAGACGGAGGAGGATCTGCAGGAGATCGGCCTGCAGCCACCCTACTGGGCCTTTGCCTGGGCAGGCGGCCAGGGGCTTGCCCGCTACATTCTCGACCATCCGGAAACGGTTGCGGGCAGGCGGGTCATGGATTTTGCGAGCGGCTCCGGCCTGGTGGCGATCGCCGCGAAGTTCGCGGGCGCTGCCGACGTGCTGGCGGCGGATATCGACCCCTGGGCTGCGAGCGCCATAGCGCTGAATGCCGCGGCCAACGAAGTCGAGATCCGCTCCACGGCCGAAGACCAACTCGGCAGGGCAGTCGAGGCGGAGGTGATCCTCGCCGGCGACGTCTTCTACGACTGGGAGTTTGCGGCGGCGTTGATCCCGTGGCTCACGCGGCTTGCGGGCGAGGGGAAGCTGGTTCTGGTCGGCGATCCCGGCCGCAGCTATTTCCCGAAGGACCGGCTCGAGCAACTGGCCGTCTATCAGGTGCCGGTCACCCGGGCGCTGGAGGACAGCGAAGTGAAGAAGACGACGGTCTGGCGGTTTGCTCCATAAGGCTTGCCTGTCATTGCCGCGGCAGCGATAGGGCCGAGCGGAGGAGAGGATGTGACAAGCCCCACCGCACGGTCCCACCGGATGTTCGTGGTGATCAAAACGAGAGCGTGGCGGCTCCGTCCTTGATCTCGGCGTGCATTGCGCTTGCCCCCACGATAACGACGCCCTCGAGCAGGTCGTTCTCGTCGTAACCGCGCGATTTAACGCAAGGCGGGCATGCCCAGATCGTGCCGCCACGTTTCTGGAAATCGTCGATCGATTGTGCCAGCGGATCGAGCGGCGCCACATGGGTCATCCGTTGCCCGCCCTTGCGGACGAGATCGATCGCGGCGCTGGTCAGAAATACCGAGACCTTGAGCCCCGCCGTGATGCCGCCATTGGCAATCGTGAAGGCGACGGATGAAAGTTCGGAATCGATTCCCTTGGTGACGAGCACTACCAGTTTATCAGTCGGGGTTTGCATTGTATCCTCCCACGGTTGAGTTGACGTGCTCACTGTAGGAAGGCGGGCGAAACCTGTCTTTGGCCGAGATGCGTGAAGGCTTGTCCGAAAATCCTGACCTGACGCGTGGCGTGGCGCGGGACGACGTGCTGTCGGCTCTGTTGTCCACAATCCGCCTTTCAGGGTCGTTGCAGTTCTGCTTCATGCCTTCCGGCAACTGGCAGACGGATGCCACCCCCTCCATGGCGAAGCTCTCGGGGAAGGCAATCGGCACGGTACCGTTTCACATCGTCGCCGCCGGCCATTGCTGGCTGAAGATGGAAGGCCAGGAGGCGGCGCTCGAGCCGGGCGACGTGCTTGTCTTTCCCTTCGGCACCGGGCACCAGCTGGGCTCAGGGGGTGACGGCGCGATCGTCAACCCGACGCGGCAACTGCCGCCGAAGCCGTGGCGCCAAATTCCGGTCATTCGCCACGGTGATGACACGCAAGGGGTCAGGCTGCTCTGCGGCTATCTCCAGTGCGACGCGTTGAGCTTTGCGCCGCTGAGGCGAGCGCTGCCGAAACTGATCCATGTCAGGACGCGCGGTGCGAATGACGGAGACTGGCTGCGCTCGACCATCCGGCAAATGGTGGACGAGGTCGACATGCCACGGGCGGGCGGGATCTCCATGCTGCCTAGGCTGACCGAAATACTGTTTATCGAGATCCTGCGCCACCAGATCACCATGGCCGAACCGCAGGCCGCCGGCTGGCTGGCAGCGCTGGCCGACGCGGCGCTGTCGCGCTGCCTGTCACTCATTCATGACGATCCGACGCGCGACTGGTCGCTGGGGGAACTGTCGACCGCGTCGGGGATGTCGCGCAGCGTGCTGGCGGAACGTTTCCAGACGATCCTCGGGACTTCACCTGTCCGATATGTGCGTGAGTGGCGCCTTTATCTGGCGAGCGTCGCTCTGGCAACGACGGGGCAGGCGATTGCCGCGATCGCCTACGATGCCGGATATGCGACCGAAGCGGCTTTCAGCCGTGCCTTTTCACGAACGTACGGCACGCCGCCGGCGGCATGGCGTGCGATGGGCTGAAAGTGGCGAGACTTAAAGACGGAGTTGGCCGGATAGCTGCACGGGGCCGTCCGGCCGTACATGCGTGGCTATTGCCGCGTCGCGGTTCAATTTCCGCCGCGGATGACGCAGACGCCGAATTCGTAGGAGCAGGCGTTTCCGAAGCCGCGCAGGCCGGCGTCGACATCGATGATCTTGGCCTTGGGCGCGAGCACCACGCGGCCTTCCTGTCCCCGCCAGTAGTCTTCCGAGAAATAGCGCGAAAAATAGACGCCGAAATCGGGGATCGGGCGGGCCTGCAGCGCGCCGCTGAAAATGCCGAGCTTGTGGACGAACGATGCGGTGCCGGTATAGAAGACGCGGAAGCCTTCGACATCCGACATGTTGTCTGCCCGCTCGACCCAGCGATTGCTTCCAAGGCGATAGACGCCGCTGCCGGCGTCGCTCCAGCCGTCGCGGGCGTTGGCGGCGGATGCGAGCGACGCAAAAAGCGCCGCGGCGGCCAGGACTGGCTTGATGCGATTCGCGATCATGGCGAACTCCGGAAGATATGATTAACGAAACGTTATCATAAAACGGCTCGTCCCGTCCCGGCGGCAACGAAATCTTTCCAAATCGTAGTTAATGTGCTCGCCGGGTTTGAGCCGCACCAGCCACGAGAAAGACACAATCGATTAAATTGAAAATCGGTTTGAATTGTTCTTGTCGTCAGACATCCGTGCGATTAAACCACGCCAATGATGCAATGCACATTTCTTCGGCACAGTGCATTGTTGGGCGCCCGCCCTTGATACCGCATACGACGCCGCGAGGTTCTGATGGCGAATGTGACAAATAACCGGCCCCTGTCGCCGCATCTTCAAATCTACAAGCCAATCCCCACCATGATCATGTCGATTGTGCACCGCATCACAGGCGGTGCGCTTTATGTCGGCACCATCCTGGTGGCATGGTGGCTGATCGCCGCCGCCAGCGGCCCGGCCTATTACGACTGGGCCAACTGGGCGCTCGGCAGCCTTCTCGGCAAGCTCGTGCTGCTCGGTTATACCTGGGCGCTGATCCACCACATGCTCGGCGGTTTCCGCCATTTCATGTGGGACCTCGGCTACGGTTTCGAGAAGGAATTCTCCACCAAGCTCGCCATCGCCAATATCATCGCATCGCTCTGTCTGACCGTGCTGGTCTGGGTGATCGGCTTCCTCGTTCGGTAAGGTTCTCATCCATGGATATGCGTACCCCGCTCGGAAAAGTCCGCGGACTGGGCTCCGCCAAGGACGGCACCGATCATTTCTGGCGCCAGCGCCTTACGGCCGTCGCCAACGTGCCGCTGATGCTCTTCTTCGTCATCTTCATGATCATCTATGCCGGAAAGCCCTATCCGGAAGTGATCGCCGCGCTGTCGAACCCGTTCGTCGCCGTCATCATGGGCCTCATCGTCATCTCCGGCGTCATTCACATGAAGCTCGGCATGCAGGTCATCATCGAAGACTATGTGCACGGCGAATTCGCCAAGGTCGCGCTGATCATGCTCAACACCTTCTTCTCGATTTTGATCGCCGGGCTCTGTCTGTTCGCCGTTCTGAAAATCGCATTCGCAGGATAACCCGTCATGGCATCAGTCACTCCCATCGCCCAGAACGGCAAAGCCTATACCTATGTCGACCATTCCTATGACGTGATCGTCGTCGGCGCCGGTGGTGCTGGCCTTCGCGCCACGCTCGGCATGGCCGAACAGGGTTTCAAGACCGCCTGCATCACCAAGGTTTTCCCCACCCGCTCGCACACCGTCGCAGCCCAGGGCGGCATCGCCGCCTCGCTGCAGAACATGACGCCGGACTCGTGGCAGTGGCACCTCTATGACACCGTCAAGGGTTCCGACTGGCTCGGCGATGTCGACGCCATGCAGTACATGGTCATGGAAGCGCCGAAGGCCGTCTACGAACTCGAGCATTACGGCGTGCCCTTTTCCCGTAATGAAGAGGGCAAGATCTACCAGCGCCCGTTCGGCGGCCACATGCAGAACTTTGGCGCCGGACCTCCCGTGCAGCGCACCTGCGCGGCAGCCGACCGCACCGGCCATGCCATCCTGCACACGCTCTATGGCCAGTCGCTGAAGAACAACGCGGAATTCTTCATCGAATATTTCGCGCTCGACCTGATCATGTCGGATGACGGCCGCTGCACCGGCGTGGTCGCCTGGAACCTCGACGACGGTACGATCCATCGCTTCGCCGCCAAGATGGTGGTGCTGGCGACCGGCGGTTACGGCCGCGCATACTTCTCGGCAACGTCTGCCCATACCTGCACCGGCGACGGCGGCGGCATGGTGGCACGTGCCGGCCTGCCGCTGCAGGACATGGAATTCGTTCAGTTCCACCCGACCGGCATCTACGGTTCGGGCTGTCTGATCACCGAAGGCGCGCGCGGCGAAGGCGGTTACCTCGTCAATTCCGAGGGCGAACGCTTCATGGAACGTTATGCCCCTTCGGCCAAGGACCTTGCCTCGCGTGACGTGGTTTCGCGCTGCATGACGCTGGAAATCCGCGAAGGCCGCGGCGTCGGCAAGAACAAGGACCACATCTTCCTGCATCTCGACCATCTCGATCCGGCCGTCCTGCACGAACGCCTGCCGGGCATTTCCGAGAGCGCCAAGATTTTCGCAGGCGTGGATGTGACCCGCGAGCCGATCCCGGTTCTGCCGACCGTCCACTACAACATGGGCGGCATCCCGACCAATTTCTGGGGTGAAGTGCTCAATGCCGACAGCAACAATCCGGAACGGCTGCTGCCGGGCCTGATGGCCGTCGGTGAAGCGGGCTGCGCCTCGGTTCACGGCGCCAACCGTCTCGGCTCCAACTCGCTGATCGATCTCGTGGTCTTCGGCCGCGCCGCGGCGATCCGCGCCGGCGAAGTGATCAACAAGGCCGAGCCGATCCCGGCGCTCAACATCGCCGCCTGCGACAAGATCATGGACCGTTTCGACGGCCTGCGTAACGCCAATGGCGGCACGCCGACTGCGGTGCTGCGTGACAAGATGCAGCGCACCATGCAGGACGACGCCGCGGTGTTCCGTACCCAGGAATCGCTGGAATCGGGCTGCAAGCGGATGTCGGCGATCTGGAGCGAGATGAAGGACCTCAAGGTCACCGACCGCTCGATGATCTGGAACTCTGACCTCGTCGAGACGCTCGAATTGCAGAACCTGATGGCGAACGCGATCACCACGGTGGTCGGCGCGGAAGCCCGCAAGGAAAGCCGTGGGTCCCATGCCCGCGAAGACTACACGTCCGGCCCGTTCGGCGGCCGCGACGACGAGAACTGGCGCAAGCACACGCTTGCCTGGGTCAACGACAGCGGCGAGGTCAAGCTCGACTACCGCCCGGTCCATACCGAGCTCATCGCCGAAGGCATCGATCCTTACAAGATCGAGCCGAAGGCACGCGTGTACTGATCTGAGGGAACTGGACCATGGTTGAACTCGCTCTCCCCAAGAACTCTCAGATGACCGAAGGCAAGACCTGGCCGAAGCCGGCAGGTGCCAAGAATGTCCGGGAATTCCGCATCTACCGCTGGAACCCGGATGACGGCCAGAACCCGCGCATCGACACCTATTACATCGATGTCGACGATTGCGGCCCGATGGTTCTCGACGGTCTGCTCTACATCAAGAACAATATCGACCCGACGCTGACGCTGCGCCGCTCCTGCCGCGAAGGCATCTGCGGCTCCTGCGCCATGAACATCGACGGCACCAACACGCTCGCCTGCACCAAGGGCATGGACGACGTGAAGGGCACCGTGAAGGTCTATCCGCTGCCGCATATGCCTGTCGTCAAGGACCTGGTTCCGGACCTCACCAACTTCTACGCCCAGCACCGCTCGATCGAGCCGTGGCTGAAGACGGTTTCGCCGCCGCCGGCCAAGGAATGGAAGCAGAGCCACGAAGACCGCCAGAAGCTCGACGGCCTCTACGAGTGCATTCTCTGCGCCTGCTGCTCGACTTCCTGTCCGAGCTACTGGTGGAACGGCGACCGTTATCTCGGCCCGGCCACCCTGCTGCAGGCCTATCGCTGGCTGATCGACTCCAGAGACGAAGCCAAGGGCGAGCGCCTCGACAATCTCGAGGATCCCTTCCGGCTCTATCGCTGCCACACGATCATGAACTGCGCCCAGACCTGCCCGAAGGGTCTGAACCCGGCCAAGGCCATCGCCGAAATCAAGAAGATGATGGTCGAGCGCCGCGTCTGAGCGCTCTCGACCCTCGGTGCCTTCGGTTCGCGCGTCTGCGGGAACCGGACGCCCGGCCGCATTCCTCTTAAAGCGTATACCGAATTGTTCCAGTACGACTTGATTAACCAAGGTGGTTTACGATAATTCGGTCTCAATTCAGTGGCATCGGTGGCGGGTACTGGCTGAAAGCAGGAGTTTGATGATGCAGTTCAGATATGTGGCGACGGGACTTGTTCTTGCTTTAGCGCTTGCCGGTTGCCAGCGCACTTCCTATAGCCCCTACAGTGATCTGCCCGCCCAGCCTTCTCAGCCGGCGCCGCTTCAGGCGCAGCCGGTGCCGTCCGTTCAAGGCGGCCAGCTGCCGCCGCCCCCTGGCACCGCGGGTTCTTCCCAGTTTCCGACCGCACCCGGCGCAAATCCTGCCATGGCGTCGGCCAATCCATCCGCACCGCCTGCGAGTGCTCTCGATGTCAAGAAGGAAGGCATGGTCGGCAACTGGCGTGTGTCCAACGGCGGCTCGTCCTGCGACATGTTCCTGACGCTCACCAATCTCGGCGGCGGCTCGCGCGGCGGTACCCGCGGCTGTGCCGGCGAACTGACGGCGATGGGCTCCTGGGAAGTGTCCGGCAAGATGGTGCAGTTCAAGAACCGGGCCGGCGACGTGATCGGACGCGTCTACAAGAGCGCCGAGAACCGCTTCGACGGCACGATGAATTCCGGCCAGCCGGTCAGCCTCAGCCGCTAAGCGGTCCCCCACAGTTTCGAGGGCGTCCGGTTGGAACCCATCCCCGAATACACGACGAGCGTCGGTGAGGAGCTGAAGGCTCTGACCGTGTCGGGCGTGTTGACCGCCGACAAGGCCCAGCTCGCGGTTGCGGCCAAGCTCGACCATCTTCTGACCTGCCTTCGCGAGACGAAACCCGCGAAGAAGAAAAGCTCGCTCGGCTGGCTCTTTGCCAAGGGTGGCGGCCGGCCGCGCGAAATCCGTGGTCTCTATGTGCATGGCAGCGTCGGGCGCGGCAAGACCATGCTGATGGACATGTTCTTCAAGAAAGCCCCGACGACCAAGAAGCGCCGGGCGCATTTCCACGAATTCATGGCGGATGTGCACAACCGCATCCACGAACACCGGCAGAAGCTGAAGCGCGGAGAAACCAAGCAGGCGGACCCCGTGCCCCCGGTCGCCGCCGCGCTCTTCGCGGAAGCTGAGCTTCTCTGCTTCGACGAGTTTTCGGTCACCGACATCACCGACGCGATGATTTTGGCGCGGCTGTTCACGGAGCTGTTCGGGCTCGGCTGCGTTCTCGTCGCGACCTCCAACGTGGCGCCGGACGATCTCTACAGGGACGGGCTGAACCGCGGGCTGTTCCTGCCGTTCATCGCGCTGCTCAACCGCTATGTGGATGTGGTCACGCTGGATTCTCCGAACGACTACCGGATGCAGAAGCTCGCAAGCCTGCCGGTCTACGTGACGCCGCTCGACGGGCGCGCCGACGCGGCGATGGAATCCGCCTGGCATCAGGTGACCGACGGCGAGAAGGCGGCGCCCGTCGAGATCCCGATGAAGGGCCGCAGCATCCATGTGCCGTCCGCGGCGGGCCGGGCGGCGCGTTTCGATTTCAAGGACATCTGCGGCAAGCCGCTCGGAGCGTCGGACTATCTGGCGCTCGCCGATCGCTTCGACGCCATCTTCGTCGAGCACGTTCCGCAGCTCGGGCCGGAGAAGCGCAACGAAACCAAGCGGCTTATCAATCTTGTCGACGCGCTCTACGACCACACGGTGCGGCTCTACGTCTCCGCGGCCGCGGCGCCGGAACATATCCTCCTGGAGCGAAAAGGCACAGAAGGCTTCGAGTTCGACCGCACCGTCTCGCGTCTTTTTGAGATGCGCAGCCCTGACTATCTCGCATTGCACCAGGAAAAGCGCCGCTGAGTTTAACGGTTTGGTGACAGAATATCTTACGTTTACGTAAGATATTTAACATCTAACCGATTGAAAAACTTGAGTGGAAAATAATCGATTGCCATTTTGAGCGGATGGCGGTATGCGGTCTGGCACATTGGTAGGCGAGCCGTAGTCTGCCATGGATTCGGATCTCGAAAGGAAGCTTTTCGATGGCGCGCAAGAAGATCGCACTTATTGGTTCTGGCATGATTGGTGGCACGCTGGCGCATCTCGCCAGCCTGAAGGAACTGGGCGACATCGTCCTCTTCGACATCGCCGACGGCATTCCGCAGGGCAAGGGCCTCGATATCGCCCAGTCCGGCCCGGTCGAGGGCTTCAATGCCAAGCTTTCCGGCGCCAGTGATTATGCTGCCATCGAAGGCGCTGACGTCTGCATCGTCACCGCCGGCGTCGCCCGCAAGCCGGGCATGAGCCGCGACGACCTGCTCGGCATCAACCTGAAGGTCATGGAACAGGTCGGCGCCGGCATCAAGAAATATGCCCCGAACGCCTTCGTGATCTGCATTACCAACCCGCTCGACGCGATGGTCTGGGCTCTCCAGAAGTTCTCGGGCCTGCCGAAGAACATGGTCGTCGGCATGGCCGGCGTGCTCGACTCGGCCCGCTTCCGTCTCTTCCTCTCAGAGGAATTCAACGTTTCCGTCCAGGACGTCACCGCCTTCGTTCTCGGCGGCCATGGCGACACGATGGTGCCGCTCGCCCGTTACTCCACCGTCGGCGGCGTTCCGCTCACCGACCTCGTCAAGATGGGCTGGGTCACCAAGGAACGTCTCGAAGAAATCATCCAGCGCACCCGTGACGGCGGCGCCGAAATCGTCGGCCTGCTGAAGACCGGTTCGGCCTATTATGCTCCGGCAGCATCGGCAATCGAAATGGCCGAATCCTTCCTCAAGGACAAGAAGCGCGTTCTGCCGGCTGCCGCCTATCTCTCCGGCCAGTACGGCGTGAAGGACATGTATGTCGGCGTTCCGACGATCATCGGTGCCGGCGGCGTCGAGCGCATCATCGAAGTCGAGTTCAACAAGGACGAGGAAGCCGCCTTCCAGAAGTCCGTCGGCGCTGTTGCCGGCCTCTGCGAAGCCTGCATCAACATCGCGCCTGCTCTCAAGTAATCGACGCGCTGAAGTCATCGAAACAGGGATAAACCCATGAACATTCATGAATATCAGGCCAAGGCTCTGCTGAAGGGCTATGGTGCGCCGGTTGCGGAAGGTGTCGCGATCCTGAAGGCCGAAGAGGCCGAGGCTGCTGCGAAGTCGCTTCCAGGCCCCCTCTATGTCGTCAAGAGCCAGATCCATGCCGGCGGTCGCGGCAAGGGCAAGTTCAAGGAACTCGGCCCCGACGCCAAGGGCGGCGTTCGCCTGGCCTTCTCGATCGAGGAAGCCAAGGCGCATGCCAAGGAAATGCTCGGCAACACGCTGGTGACCGCGCAGACCGGCGAAGCCGGCAAGCAGGTCAACCGCCTCTACATCGAAGACGGCGCCGACATCGCCCGCGAACTCTATTGCTCGCTGCTGGTCGATCGCTCGGTCGGCCGCGTTGCCTTCGTCGTTTCGACCGAAGGCGGCATGGACATCGAAGCCGTTGCCCACGACACGCCTGAGAAGATCCACACGATCGCCATCGATCCGGAAGCCGGCGTGACGGCTGCCGATATCGCTGCGATCTCCAAGGCTCTGGAACTCGACGGCGCTGCTGCCGAAGATGCCAAGTCGCTCTTCCCGCTGCTCTACAAGGCCTTCAACGAGAAGGACATGGCTCTTCTCGAGATCAATCCGCTGATCGTCATGAAGAACGGCCACCTGCGCGTCCTCGACGCCAAGATGTCGTTCGACGGCAACGCGCTCTTCCGCCACGACGACGTCAAGGCGCTGCGCGACGAGACCGAAGAAGACGCCAAGGAAATCGAGGCCTCCAAGTGGGACCTCGCCTACGTTGCTCTCGACGGCAATATCGGCTGCATGGTCAACGGTGCCGGTCTCGCCATGGCGACGATGGACATCATCAAGCTCTACGGCAAGGAGCCGGCTAACTTCTGCGACGTCGGCGGCGGCGCCGGCAAGGAGAAGGTCGCTGCGGCCTTCAAGATCATCACCGCCGACCCGAAGGTCGAGGGCATCCTCGTCAACATCTTCGGTGGCATCATGCGCTGCGACGTCATCGCCGAAGGCGTTGTCGCGGCCGTGCAGGAAGTCGGCCTGAAGGTTCCGCTCGTCGTGCGCCTCGAAGGCACCAATGTCGAGCTCGGCAAGAAGATCCTGAACGAATCTGGTCTCGCCATCACGGCGGCTGACGACCTTGACGACGCGGCGAAGAAGATCGTCGCGGCGATCGAAGCCTAACCTGGAAGGACCGGAAGCAATGTCTATTCTCGTCAATAAAGACACCAAGGTCATCGTCCAGGGCCTGACCGGGAAGACCGGCACCTTTCATACGGAGCAGGCGCTTGCCTACTACGGCACCAAGATGGTGGGTGGCGTTCATCCCAAGAAGGGCGGCGAATCGTGGTCGTCCGGCGTCGACGGTACGTCGCTGCCGATCTTCACCTCGGTCGCCGAAGCCAAGGAACGGACCGGCGCCGACGCGACTGTGATCTACGTTCCGCCGGCAGGTGCGGCAGACGCGATCATCGAGGCGATCGAAGCCGAAGTCCCGTTCATCACCTGCATCACCGAAGGCATTCCGGTCATGGACATGGTGCGCGTCAAGGCTCGCCTCGACCGCTCCAAGTCGCGACTGCTCGGCCCCAACTGCCCGGGCATCCTGACGCCGGAAGAATGCAAGATCGGCATCATGCCGGGCTCGATCTTCCGCAAGGGTTCGGTCGGCATCGTTTCCCGCTCGGGCACGCTGACCTACGAAGCCGTGTTCCAGACCTCGAACGAAGGCCTCGGCCAGACCACCGCCGTCGGCATCGGCGGCGACCCGGTCAAGGGCACCGAGTTCATCGACGTCCTGGAAATGTTCCTCGCTGACGACGCCACGACCTCGATCATCATGATCGGCGAAATCGGCGGCTCGGCTGAAGAAGACGCGGCGCAGTTCCTGAAGGACGAAGCCAAGAAGGGCCGCAGCAAGCCGATGGCCGGCTTCATCGCGGGCCGTACCGCACCGAAGGGCCGCACCATGGGCCATGCCGGTGCAGTGGTTTCCGGCGGCAAGGGCGACGCGGAATCGAAGATCGCGGCGATGGAATCGGCAGGCATCAGAGTGTCGCCTTCTCCGGCCCGTCTCGGCAAGACCTTGGTTGAAGTCCTGAAGGGCTGACGCCACATAAAGGACACTCGCCGCCGATAGATAGGTGGCGATTGATCCGACAAGCTTCGGACAGGCGAAGCGTCCCATTGTTTCGCCTGTCCATGTTTCGCGTCTCACCACTTTGGTGGCGTGTGACCGCCAAGCGCGGTTCGGTACCAAGACGAAGACCAAGAAAATGCGGAGGCCGGAAGTATTTTCCGGTTCCGATTACGTCAGGAGGCGGGCGCGGCGCCCGCAGATAACCATGGCACGGCAAGAAGCCAACGAGCAGTTCCTCATCACCTCTTTCCTCGACGGACAGAATGCGGCCTATATCGAGCAGCTTCATGCCCGGTACGAGGACGACCCGACATCCGTCGCGCCGGAATGGCAGGCCTTTTTCAAGGCGCTCGCCGACAATCCGGACGATGTGAAGGCGGCGGCCAAGGGAGCCTCCTGGCAGCGCAAGAACTGGCCGATCACGGCCAATGGCGAACTGGTCTCGGCACTCGATGGCAACTGGCCGCTCGTCGAAAAGGCGATCGAAACCAAGGTCAAGGCGAAGGCGGAAGCAACTGCTGCCGCGACCGGCAAGCCGGTCAGCGAAACCGATGTGCTGCAGGCGACGCGCGATAGCGTCCGCGCCATCATGATGATCCGCGCCTACCGCATGCGCGGCCACCTGCACGCCAAGCTGGACCCGCTCGGCATTGCCAGCGCGGTCGAGGACTATAACGAGCTTTCTCCGACGGCCTACGGCTTTACGGAAGCCGATTACGACCGCAAGATCTTCATCGACAACGTGCTCGGCCTCGAACACGCGACGCTGCGCGAAATGATCGAGATCCTCGAGCGGACCTATTGCTCGACGCTCGGCGTCGAATTCATGCACATCTCCAATCCGGAAGAAAAGTCCTGGATCCAGGAGCGCATCGAAGGCCCCGGCAAGGGCGTCGAATTCACGCCGGAAGGCAAGAAGGCAATCCTTTCCAAGCTGGTCGAAGCGGAAGGTTACGAACAATTCCTCGACGTCCGGTTCAAGGGCACCAAGCGCTTCGGCCTCGACGGCGGTGAATCGCTGATCCCGGCGCTCGAACAGATCATCAAGCGCGGCGGCCAGGAAGGCCTTGAAGAAGTCGTTCTCGGCATGCCGCATCGCGGCCGCCTGAACGTGCTGACCAACGTGATGCACAAGCCGCACCGCGCCGTCTTCCACGAGTTCAAGGGCGGTTCGTTCAAGCCCGACGAAGTCGAAGGCTCGGGCGACGTGAAGTACCATCTCGGCGCATCGTCGGACCGTGAATTCGACGGCAACAAGGTTCACATGTCGCTGACGGCCAACCCGTCGCATCTCGAAATCGTCAACCCGGTCGTCATGGGCAAGGCCCGCGCCAAGCAGGACATGCTCGCCAAGGCCTGGGACGGCGACATCATTCCGCTGAAGGAACGCTCCAAGGTCCTGCCGCTGCTGCTGCACGGCGATGCGGCGTTTGCGGGCCAGGGTGTCGTTGCCGAAATCCTCGGCCTTTCAGGCCTGCGCGGCCACCGCGTCGCCGGCACGATGCACGTCATCGTCAACAACCAGATCGGCTTCACCACCAACCCGGCCTTCTCGCGTTCGTCGCCCTATCCGTCCGACGTCGCCAAGATGATCGAGGCGCCGATCTTCCACGTCAACGGCGACGATCCGGAAGCGGTCGTTTACGCTGCCAAGATCGCGACCGAATACCGGATGAAGTTCCACAAGCCGGTGGTCATCGACATGTTCTGCTACCGCCGCTTCGGCCATAACGAAGGCGACGAGCCGGCGTTCACCCAGCCGAAGATGTACAAGGTCATCCGCGCCCACAAGACGGTCGCGCAGATCTATGCCGACCGCCTGATCGCCGAAGGCCTTGTCACCGACGGCGAATTCGAGAAGATGAAGGCCGACTGGCGCGCCAATCTCGAAACCGAGTTCGAGGCCGGCCAGAGCTACAAGCCGAACAAGGCCGACTGGCTTGACGGCCAGTGGTCGGGCCTGCGCTCGGCTGACAATGCCGACGAACAGCGCCGCGGCAAGACCGCCATGCCGATGAAGGAACTGCGGGAGATCGGCCGCAAGCTGTCGACCATTCCGGATGGCTTCAACGCGCACCGCACCATCAAGCGGTTCATGGAAAACCGCGCCCAGATGGTCGAGACCGGCGAGGGCATCGACTGGGCCATGGCGGAAGCGCTGGCATTCGGCTCGCTTGCCGTTGAAGGCACCAAAATCCGCTTGTCCGGCCAGGATTGCGAACGCGGCACGTTCAGCCAACGCCACTCGGTTCTCTACGATCAGGACACCGAAGAACGCTACATCCCGCTCGCCAACCTGTCGCCGACCCAGGCCCGTTACGAAGTCATCAACTCGATGCTTTCGGAAGAGGCGGTTCTCGGCTTCGAATACGGGTATTCGCTTGCCCGCCCGAATGCGCTGACCCTCTGGGAAGCCCAGTTCGGCGACTTCGCCAACGGTGCGCAGGTGGTGTTCGACCAGTTCATCTCGTCGGGCGAACGCAAGTGGCTGCGCATGTCCGGCCTCGTCTGCCTTCTGCCGCATGGCTATGAAGGTCAGGGTCCGGAACACTCCTCGGCCCGTCTGGAACGCTGGCTGCAGATGTGCGCCGAAGACAACATGCAGGTCGCCAACGTCACGACGCCGGCGAACTATTTCCACATCCTGCGCCGGCAGACGAAGCGTGATTTCCGCAAGCCGCTGCTTTTGATGACGCCGAAGTCCCTGCTGCGCCACAAGCGGGCCACCTCGACGCTTGCCGAAATGGCCGGCGAGTCTTCCTTCCATCGTCTCCTCTGGGACGATGCGGAAGTCATCAAGGACGGTCCGATCAAGCTGCAGAAGGATGCCAAGATCCGTCGCGTCGTGCTCTGCACCGGCAAGGTCTATTACGACCTGCTCGAAGAGCGCGAAAAGCGCGGCATCGACGACATCTACCTGCTGCGCATCGAACAGCTCTATCCGTTCCCGGCCAAGGCTCTGATCAACGAGCTTTCCCGCTTCCGCAACGCGGAAATGGTCTGGTGCCAGGAAGAGCCGAAGAACATGGGTGCCTGGTCGTTCATCGATCCGTATCTGGAATGGGTTCTGGCGCATATCGATGCCAAGTATCAGCGCGTTCGTTACACGGGCCGGCCGGCAGCGGCTTCGCCTGCAACGGGCCAGATGTCGAAGCATCTCGCACAGCTGGAAGCCTTCCTCGAAGACGCGCTGGGCGGCTAGGGGTAGGGCGGATGGCCTATTTTCACCTGAAGCTCGTGTCGCCGCGGCCGAGCTTTCCGCATGATGCAACGCCGGACGAGATGACGGCGATGCAGGCCCACGGCGCCTATTGGCGGGGCCTTGCGGAAACCGGCGTCGCGATCGCTGTCGGTCCCGTCTTCGCAGAAGGCGGGGCTTTTGGCATCGCGGTGGTGGAGGCCGCGGATGCGGCCGCCGCCCAGGCGCTCGGCGACGACGACCCGGTGATCAAGGCAGCTCTCGGCTTCCGCTTCGAAACGTCTCCCATGCCATCCATCATTCTTCGGACGTCTGCGGCGGGTGCCGCGGCCGCCGTCTAAACGAAAACAACCATTCAGGAACTCACACAATGGCCACTGAAATCCGCGTCCCAACCCTCGGAGAATCCGTCAGCGAGGCGACCGTCGGCACCTGGTTCAAGAAGGTCGGCGATACGGTCAAGGCCGACGAGCCGCTTCTCGAGCTCGAAACGGACAAGGTGACCGTCGAGGTTCCGTCGCCGGCTGCCGGCGTTCTGACCGAGATCGTTGCCGCCAACGGCGAGACCGTCGGCCTCGGCGCCCTGCTCGGCCAGATCGCTGCAGGTGCTGCCGGTACTGCTGCCGCCGCTCCGGCTGCAAAGCCTGCGGAAGCCGCACCGGCCAAGGCTGCCGAACCGGCTGCTGCGGCACCGGTCGCCGCTGCCGCCAGCGCTTCTGCTGCCGCGACCTCGATGCCGGCTGCTCCGGCTGCCGCCAAGATCGCTGCGGACAACAACATCTCGACTGCCGATATCGATGGTTCGGGCAAGCGTGGCCAGGTTCTGAAGGGCGATGTGATCGCTGCGGTCGCCAAGGGCATTTCCGCTCCGGCCGCCGCGCCTGCTGTTCCGGCGGCACCGCGTCCGGTTTCCTCGGCTGACGACGCATCCCGCGAAGAGCGCGTAAAGATGACGCGTCTGCGCCAGACGATCGCCCGCCGTCTCAAGGATGCACAGAACACCGCCGCCATGCTGACCACCTATAACGAGGTGGACATGAAGGCGGTCATGGACCTGCGCAACCGCTACAAGGACGTGTTCGAGAAGAAGCATGGCGTCAAGCTCGGCTTCATGGGCTTCTTCACCAAGGCCGTCACCCACGCGCTGAAGGAACTGCCGGCTGTCAACGCCGAGATCGACGGCACCGACATCATCTACAAGAACTACTGCCATGTCGGCGTCGCCGTCGGCACCGACAAGGGCCTGGTCGTTCCGGTCGTGCGCAATGCCGACCAGATGTCGATCGCCGAGATCGAGAAGGATATCGGCCGCCTCGGCAAGCTCGCCCGTGACGGCGCGCTCTCGATGGCCGACATGCAGGGCGGCACGTTCACCATCTCGAACGGCGGCGTCTACGGTTCGCTGATGTCCTCGCCGATCCTCAACGCGCCGCAGTCCGGCATTCTCGGCATGCACAAGATCCAGGACCGTCCGGTGGTGATCGGCGGCCAGATCGTCATCCGTCCGATGATGTATCTGGCACTCTCCTATGATCACCGCATGGTGGACGGCAAGGAAGCCGTGACCTTCCTCGTGCGCGTCAAGGAAAGCCTCGAAGATCCGGAACGCCTGGTTCTCGATCTCTAAGACGGGAACGAACCTATGGAAACGCTCGGGGTTACCGCAACGCCATACATGACGCTGCTGGCCTTGAGCGTTGTCCTGCTGGTCTTCCATGTCCTGCTGCAGGGCATGCTTTCGACCCGTGAGCTCGGCCGGGACTGGAATGCCGGCCCGCGGGACGAGGGAGTGGAGCCGAAGGGCAAGTTCGCCGGTCGTGCCGCACGCGCCTCGAAGAATTTCCAGGAAACTTATCCGGCTTTCGTCGGACTTCTGCTCGGCGTCGCCTTTGCCGGCGACGACGCATCCGGTTGGGGGCTGATCGGCGGCTGGATCTGGCTTGTTTCGCGGGTCGTCTATATCCCGCTCTATCTTGGAGGCGTTCCCTATATCCGGTCTCTCGTCTGGACGGTGAGCCTGATCGGGCTTCTTGCCATGACCATCGCGCTGTTCCGGTGACGCCATGACCGCATCCTTCAAGATATGGCTTTCGATATTGTGCCTGGTGCCGGGCGTGGCTGCGGCTGCGGAGCGATGCGCGATCGAGAAGGCCGTGTTCGTCGAGGCTACTGCCGGAACGGTGCTTGCCTTCAAGCCGGTCGGTTCGGATGCCGCCGTGGTCAGCCATCTCTTCACGATCACCGGGGGCAAGCTGAAGCTCGACGGCAACGTGATGTACGACGAAGAATCTAAACGGCCGGGCGGCATGGTGACGAACAACTGCCCGCAAGGCGACGCGACCGGCGCCGAACTTCGGGCCTGCACCGTCTGGACCGGCGTGCCCTATGCCCTTGATGTGGCGACCGGTCATATCGACATATTGGGCGCGGCGAATACCCCGGCACCGGACGCGATCCTGATGCCGGGCTTCGGCCCGTCGATCCGACATTCGACGCTGTGGGGCAAGAGCGGTCTGAAACAGGTTCCCTGGGACCTGTACGAGTTCAAGGAATGCAAGGCATGAGCGAAAATCCTGTTCTTCTGGTGACCGGCGGCAGCCGCGGCATCGGTGCGGCGATCTCGCTGATGGCCGCCAGCCGTGGCTGGCGCGTGGCGGTGAACTATGCATCCAATCATGAGGCCGCCGACAAGGTGGTCGCCGAAATCGAGGCAGCCGGCGGTGAGGCGATTGCGGTCCAGGCGAATGTCGGCAATGCGACCGAGATCGCCGCGATGTTTCAGGCGGTCGGCCGGCATTTCGGGCGGCTGGACGGGCTGGTCAACAATGCCGGGATCGTCGACATGCCGCAGCGCATCGACGAGATGAGCGCCGAACGCATCGAGCGGATGATGCGGATCAACGTCACGGGTTCGATCCTGTGTGCCGGGGAAGCGGTACGCCGCATGTCGACGAAACACGGCGGCAAGGGCGGCGCCATCGTCAATATCTCATCGATGGCGGCCAAGCTGGGCTCTCCGGGCCAATATGTCGATTACGCAGCTTCGAAGGCGGCGATCGACACGCTGACCATCGGCCTGGCACGCGAAGTCGCGACCGAAGGCGTGCGCGTCAATGCGATCCGCCCCGGCATTATCGATACGGATATCCATGCGTCCGGCGGCCTGCCGGACCGGGCGCGCGACATGGCGCCCAGCGTTCCCATGCAACGGCCGGGCAGGGCGGAAGAGGTGGCGGATGCCGTCCTCTATTTTCTGTCGCCAGCGGCTTCCTACGTAACCGGCGCCATACTCGACGTGAGCGGCGGGCGCTAAGAGATGAAGAGAAGGAAAAAGAACTATGGCATATGATGTCGTCGTCATCGGAAGCGGCCCCGGCGGTTACGTCTGCGCGGTGAAGGCCGCCCAGCTCGGCCTCAAGGTCGCGGTCGTGGAAAAGCGCGCCACCTATGGCGGGACATGCCTCAACATCGGCTGCATCCCCTCCAAGGCGCTGCTGCACGCCTCCGAAATGTTCGCCCACGCCGCTCACGGCATGGATGCGCTCGGCGTCGAGGTTTCTGCTCCGAAGCTCAATCTTGAAAAGATGATGGCCCACAAAGACGCGACCGTTAAGTCGAATGTCGACGGCGTCTCGTTCCTGTTCAAGAAGAACAAGATCGACGGCTTCATCGGCACCGGCAAGATCGTCTCGGCCGGCAAGGTTTCGGTGACCGGCGACGACGGCAAGGTCCAGGAACTGGAAACCAAGAACATCGTCATCGCCACCGGCTCCGACGTTGCCGGCATTCCTGGCGTCAATGTCGAGATCGACGAGAAGGTGATCATTTCGTCGACCGGCGGCATCGCGCTCGAAAAGGTGCCGCAGCACCTGATCGTGGTCGGCGGCGGCGTCATCGGCATGGAGCTCGGCTCGGTCTGGTCGCGCCTCGGCGCCAAGGTCACCGTGATCGAATATCTGGACAAGCTGCTCGGCGGCATGGACGGCGAAGTCTCCAAGCAGTTCCAACGGATGATGGCCAAGCAGGGCATGGACATCCGCACGGATGCCAAGGTCACCGGCGTCGAAAAGACAGCCACAGGCGCCAAGGTCACCTACGAGCCGGTCAAGGGCGGTGATGCCCAGACGCTGGAAGCCGACGTCGTGCTGATCTCCACCGGCCGCAAGCCCTACACGGCAGGCCTCGGCCTGGAGGAAGCGGGCGTTAAGCTCGACAACCGCGGTCGCGTCGAGATCGATGGCCACTTCAAGACCAATGTCGAGGGCATCTATGCGATCGGCGACGTGGTCAAGGGGCCGATGCTTGCCCACAAGGCGGAAGACGAAGGTGTGGCGATGGCGGAAATTCTCGCCGGCCAGCACGGCCATGTGAACTACGACGTCATCCCGAGCGTCGTCTATACCCAGCCGGAAGTCGCCTCCGTCGGCAAGACCGAGGAAGAGCTGAAGGCTGCGGGCATCGCCTACAAGGTCGGCAAGTTCCCGTTCACGGCCAACGGCCGCGCCCGCGCCATGCTGGCGACGGATGGTTTCGTGAAGTTCCTGGCCGACAAGGACACCGACCGGGTTCTCGGCGGCCATATCGTCGGCTTCGGCGCCGGCGAAATGATCCACGAGATCGCCGTGCTGATGGAATTCGGCGGTTCCTCGGAAGACCTCGGCCGCACCTGCCATGCCCACCCGACCATGTCGGAAGCCGTCAAGGAAGCCGCACTCGCGACGTTCTTCAAGCCGATCCATATGTAAGAATGAGTTGAGACCCAAAGGCCGTCGGATCCTGTGATCCGGCGGCCTTTGCCGTTTATGGAAAGGCGCATTCAGCCGCCGGCCATATTGCCGCAGCGCTTATCGAGTTTACCGATGGCGGCAGTTGCATGTTAATGTGAGGCACGATCCAGGATCGCGATGGCACTCATGATGCAAATGTCTATGACGCCTACCAAAACAGCGCCCCGCCTGCCGGACCCGGCACTGCCCCTGGCAGATTGGGCGGATCGCTATGAAATCGTCGTGCCGGCAAGGGAACTGACGGCAATCGAGGCTGCCAGGCTTGCCCTCGGACATTTCCCGCGTTGGGTGCGGGTCCTGATGGCGATCAGAAACGCGGCGGTCGCGCCTTTCGGCCTCAAGTCGTCGGGATACCATTCGCCGAACACGGTGGAGATGATCGGCCTCTTTCCGGTCCTTTCCCAGTCGGCACACCAGGCCGTGCTCGGGTTCGATGATCATCATCTCGATTTCCGCATCGTCGTCGATGTCGATGACAGTCCGAAAGGCAAAACGGTCGGCGTCACCACACTGGTGCGGCGCAAGATCCTGTTCGGCAGGATTTACATTGCCGTCATCACACCGTTTCACAACTTGATCGTTTCGGCGATGCTTTCGAACGTGGGGAGACGGCTTGCAGGCTCTGAAACCCGGTAACAACGGCCTGTTTTGCGAAACATCAATTCCAGGATTAAATCTTGGACAGGCCCGCCACTTTCGCTTGAGCATCATGCGAATGGCCTTAGACTGCCTTCCATCGTTCTAACCTTCTGAAAAAAGGTCAAGAAAATGGTTTCATCCTTCTCCATGCCACAGCGTATCCTGCATTGGATCATGGCGCTTCTGATCCTCTTCAACCTGATCTTCTCCGACGCGATGGAGACCTATGGGCGGGTTTTCTTCGGCGGCCAGACGCCGACGCCGGAACAGGTCAGTGCTGCGAACATCCACGCCTATGTGGGGATCGCCGTGCTTGTGCTCGCTGTCGTCCGGCTCTGTCTGCGGTTCTTCCAAGGCGTGCCGCCGGAGCCGGAGCAAGAGCCGCCGTTCCTGCGGGTGGTGGCAAAGATCGGTCATTGGGCATTTTACGCGCTATTCTTCGTGATGCCGTTTGCAGGGATCGGCGCCTATTATTTCGGAAACAAGACCGCTGCCTTCGCGCATGCAGGGCCGATGAAGCTGCTGATGTGGGCGCTGATCGTCGCCCATATCGCAGGCGCGCTGGTGCACCATTTCTACTGGAAGACCGATGTGCTGAAGCGGATGACGAGTGGTTGATGAAGAACGGGCGGCGTCAATTGACCGCCGTCACCTTGAAACCCTGTTTCCGGAAGAGTTCGATGAGGCCCTCGTCGCCCGGCAGATGCAGGGCGCCGACGGCCATGAAGGCGCCGCCCTGGCCAAGGATGGGGGCTGCCCTATCGGCCATGACGTGGTTGCGCTTGCTGACGACCAGGTTCTCGAAGTCACCGTAACCGGCCTCGTCCTCGGTGCCATCGGGTGCCACGGCCTTCAGCATCGGCATGGCAAGGCCGATATCGCCGGAAAGATAGACTTCGGTGAGCGTCTCGAAGACATCGTCGACGCGCTTGCCGAGCTTGATGGTCTCGATCAGTGATTTGAGATGCAGTTCGATCGGGATGGCGTTCAGCGCCGCGGCCTGTTCTTCCAGCGTTTCCAGCCCCTTGACCGGCTTGCCCTCGGCGGTGGCCTGTTCGGCTACCTTCTTGTCGAGGAAGGCGACGTTCTGCGCCTTGCGGGCGAGCTCGCAGGCCGGCACCGAGACGAGCGCCATCAGCATCCAGGGCCGCATGCGCGAGACCGCCGAGAGCGGAACGCCGCGTGCCTTCAGGCCGGTTTCGAGCAGCGCGACGTCTTCCTTCGGCAACAGCGAATCGATCGTGCTGCCATCCGTCAGCATCATCAGTTCCGGCTTCGCCAGCATCGCGGCCATGGCCTTCTTTTCGTCGATCACCTCGTCGGATTCGATGATGATCGTCTTTGCCTTGGAATGGGCTTCGGCGGCGCCGAGCGGCATTTTCAGCACCCGCGGATCGGAGACATGCATGGTGCCGAGCAGGTAGGATGGCGCCACTCCATCCTTCTCGATCTTCCAGAAAATGCCCTTGCCGTTCGGCACCTTGGCGGCTTCAGTGACGATCCGGTCGTAGAGCGGCGATTTTTCCGCCTTCATCTCTTCGAGAAGATTCCGGCCGTTGCAGGCAGGCGTTTCCGCGTGTGCCGGAGACAATGAGCCGAGGATCAGGAGGAGGGAGGCAAGCGCCACGACATGTGCTGCCGCGATCAGCCACAGCACGAAATCCTGGGCGCGCTTCATGAAAGCGCCGGTGGAGGAGGCAAAGGCGGGAGTCATCATGTCATCCGTCGGCAAGGGTCGTCGGCATGTTAGCGATGCCGGCTGCACAAGCGCTTAACGCAACTGGTTAAAACTTGGTTCACGCAGATCAAAGGGGCTAAGCGCGGGGGTGGGCGCGGTCGTAGACTTCCAGCAGTCTTGACGAATCGACGCCGGTATAGACCTGGGTTGTCGACAGGCTGGCATGACCGAGCAGTTCCTGGATGGTGCGCAGGTCGCCGCCGCCGGCGAGAAGATGGGTGGCGAAGGAATGCCGCAGCGCATGCGGCGTTGCGGTTTCCGGCAGGCCGAAGGCGCTCCGGAGCTTCTGCATTTCCCGCTGGATGATCGCCGGCTGCAGCGGACCGCCACGGGCGCCTCGGAAAAGCGGCTTCTCGGCTTCCAGATGGTAGGGGCAGAGCTTCCTGTAGGTCTCGACCGCGTCGAACACGACCTGCAGCAGTGGCACGAGGCGGGTCTTGCCGCCCTTGCCGGTGATCCGCAGTGTCGTGGCGCCCGGCGTCAGGTCGACGGGCCGGAGGCCGAGCGCCTCGGAGATGCGCAGGCCACAGCCATAGAGCAGGGTCAGCACGGCGGCATCGCGGGCGGCGATCCACGGCTCTTCCTTAAGCTGAGCACCTGTCGTGACGAGATTGAGCGCCTGCCGGTCGGTGAGCGGCTTCGGCAGGGATTTCGGCTGCTTCGGGGCGCGGATGGCGCCGGCGGCTGCGGCATTCACCAGACCCTTGCGCTCGAGATAACGAAGAAATGAACGAAGCCCGGCAAGATGGCGGCCGAGCGACCGGGCTCCGGAACCATCGCGGCGGCGCGATGCCAGGAAGGCGCGCAGGTCGGCGGGGCGCAGGGTGTGGATATCGGAAATTTTTGCCGGACCTGCCAGATGTGTAGTCAGAAACGTCAAAAACTGGCGCGTATCGCGTTCATAGGCATCGAGCGTGTTCTCCGAAAGCCGGCGTTCGCTCGCCAGGCTTTCAAGCCATTCCTGGCGTTTCTCGGTCAGATCGGGTGCGGCGATGATCAGCAGTTCGTTCAAGATCTGACCCGTTGAATTTGGAGTGGTTGCGCCCCAGATTGCTCTGGACGGCGTTACGAAATCCCTAAACCTGCCTTAGTCTTGGCTGACGTTGTCATCGTTCGATCATATGGGGCTGCGATATCCGGCAGGTCCTGTCTGCGGGAGTTTCTATGGCGCGCCGTGATTCTACGACCACTTTTGGACAGCTCGCGGAAACAATCGCCCTCGTCTCGCAAGGCAGACCCGGTCATATCGTCGATACATTGATTGCCGAACGCGGCCAGCGGATCGTCCAGAACCCGCTTTGGCCGGTGATGCGGCCGTTTCTCTATACGCTGCTGCGTTACGGCCAGGCGATCAAGTTCGCCAACGACATCTCGACCCTCAACGGCTTCCAATGCTTCGAATACATGAGCAACCTTCTGAAGCTCGATGTCACGGTCGCCAATGCCGAGCGCATTCCCGAAAAGGGCGGCTTCATTCTCGTCAGCAATCACCCGACCGGGATTGCCGACGGGGTTGCCGTCTTCGACCTTCTGAAGTCGCGCCGCCCGGACATGATGGTTTTCGCCAATCGCGATGCCGTGCGCGTCAATCCGCGGTTTGCCGAGATGATCATCCCCGTCGAATGGCGGGAGGAATACAAGACCAAACTCAAGGCCCGCGAGACGCTGGTACTCACCAACAAGACGATCGAGGACGGCAAGGTGATGGTGCTGTTTCCTTCGGGGCGCATCGCCTATTGGGCGGATGGCCGGCTGAACGAGCGGCCGTGGAAGACCTCCGCCGTCAGCCTTGCGCGCAAATACAATCTGCCGATCCTGCCGATCCACATGCGGGCCCGCAATTCCGGCCTGTTCTACTGGTTCGCCAAATGGTCGACGGAGCTGCGCGACATGACGGTGTTCTACGAACTGCTGAACAAGAAGGGCGATCATTTCGATTTCACCGTCGGCCGGATGATCCCGCCGAGCGCGCTGGATGGCGATATGACGGAGGTCACCAAGGCGCTGGAACAGCACACGGTGTTCCAGCTTGCCGCGGATGGCGATGCGACCTTCAAGCCCGCCGAGAAGGCGCAGACGGCGTCGGCGGCGTGAGGACATGGGTGTCGTGATTGCGCCGCTCGGCGATCCGCTTACCGATGACATCGTTCAGCTGGCCGAGGCCGCCAGGCAGGAAGGCTACAATCATATCCTGCGGATTGCCGAGGAATGGTCTTCGGGAACCAATCGGTTCGAACGACGCGGCGAAAGCCTGCTCGGTGCCCAGGATCAGGACCTGTTGATCGCGGTCGGAGGGATGACGCTCGAACCGTCGCGGGCTGACTGGCTGCGGATGCGCCGTTTTTACGTATCGCAGCCATACCGGGGCCAAGGAGTCGGCCGGCGTCTGGCCGAGCGGCTGATCGAACATGCCCGCTCCTTCACCACGGTCGTGACGGTCCATGCCGGCAGCGACGATGCCCGCCATTTCTGGCAGGCCATGGGATTTCAGCCGCTGACCGGTGAGAGCTATACGCACACCCTGCGCCTCGCCTGAGCGGCATTTTTTTCATCCCGCTCTTCGGCTAGGAATAGGGCATGCTGCTTCGCTCGATGTTTGCCGCCAACTACCGCTCGCTGCGCTCGATCCGCATGGATCTGGCCGGCGTCAATCTGTTCATCGGCGAGAACGGCGTCGGAAAATCCAATCTCTATCGCGCCCTGCAACTGGTGCAGGCGGCGGTGCGCGGCAATCTGGCCTATGAGATCGCGGCCGAAGGCGGGATGGCCTCGGCGCTCTGGTCCGGTCAGCGCCGGCAGGAGAAGAACTTCCGTATCAAGCTCGAGGTCGAGGTTCTTGATGAAGAGCGGGCGGTGACGTTCCGCTACCGGGTCGAGGCGGGGCTTCGTCCGCCTGTTGACGCGGCGGGCTTTGCCTTCGAGCCGCAGGTGAAGGAGGAGGAGCTTGTCGTTGAAACCGGTTCGCGGCCCGTGACGATGATGAAACGCACCGGGCCGGGGATCATGGTGCGCGGGACAAGCGGTCGGATGGAGGAGTATCCCGAAAAGGCGATGACCTCAGAGACGGCAATCGCGCTGCTCGGCGATGCCGGCCATTATCCGGAAGCCGGCGCTTTTCGACGACTGATCGACGGCTGGCGGTTCTTCCATGGTTTTCGAACGGATCGGGATTCCGCCCTGCGGCAGCCCTGCCTTGCGGTTACCTCGCCGCTGCTCGATCAGAACGGTGGCAACATGGCGGCGGTGTTCGCGACGCTCGTGCATACCCGCGGGGACACGGTGGAGCTCGACAGCGCCGTTGCTGCAGCTCTTGGCGGGGGGAAACTGCATGTGCCCGAGCCGGGTGAATATGCGGAATTCGGCCTGGTCTTTCCCGATTTCCCCAAACGGGTGTTTCAGCCGCGGGAGCTTTCCGACGGGCAGATCCGCTTCCTGGGGCTCGCTGCGGCGCTGATGTCCTATCGCCAGCCGCCGCTGATCGCGCTCAACGAGCCGGAGGCGAGCCTGCATCCGGACATGCTGGCGCCGCTCGCCGACATGATCGCGCAGGCCGCGCGCCACAGCCAGATCTGGATCGTCACCCATTCCGAACTGCTCGCCGCAGCCGTTCAGGAGCGTTGCGGCACGCGGCCTCGGCGGGTGATCCGAAAGGAGGGCGCCACCTGGATCGATGGGATGCGGCTGACCGGCGTCATCGACGGGGAGGACGACGAGTAGTCCTGTTTAGGGTTCCCTTTTGTTCCGGGTTTGGGCATGGTCGCCGCCCATGGGCATAGATTCGTCCGATCTCTTCGGTCCGCTGTTTGAAGCGCCGTCATTGGTGAGGGTGGTACCGGTTCTGGTGCCGCTGCCGGTGCCTGTTGCCTATAGCTATGCCGTGCCGGAGGGCGTTCATGTGGAGCCGGGTTCGGTGGTGCAGGTGCCGGTCGGCCCGCGGCAATTGATCGGCGTCGTCTGGGACGGCGACAACGACGACAAGCTCGACCCCAAGAAGCTGAGGCCGCTCACGCTGGTCTTCGATTGCCCGCCGCTCTCCAAGGAGATGCGCGATTTCGTCGACTGGGTGGCGAGCTATACGCTGTCGCCGCCGGGCCTGGTGGCGCGCATGGCGATCCGGGCGCCGGCCGCGCTCGATCCCGAGCCGATGGTTGAGGGTCTGCGCTATCTCGGCGGCCAGCCGGAGCGGTTGACACCGGCGCGCGCCCGGGTGCTCGATCTTGCCGGTGAGGAGGAGATCCCGTGGACACGCAGCGGGCTGGCGCATGCCGCCGGCGTCTCGATGAGCGTCGTCGACGGGCTGACCGCACAGGGGATTTTCGAAACGGTATTCCTGCCCCCGCCGCCGGTCGTGGCGCGGCCTGACCCGGACTATATCCGCCCCCGCATCGAGGGGCCGCAGAAACAGGCGTCCGTGGACATCCTGGAGTCGATTCGGGCGGGTGGCTTTTCCGCCTCGCTGATCGACGGCGTTACGGGTTCGGGCAAAACGGAAGTCTATTTCGAGGCCATCGCCGAAACGCTGCGGCGCGGTAAACAGGTGCTGATCCTGCTGCCGGAAATCGCGCTCACCTCAAGCTTCCTCGAACGCTTCCAGGAGCGGTTCGGCGCCAAGCCCGGCGAATGGCATTCGGATCTTGCCCCCCGCATGCGTGAAAAGGTCTGGCGCGGCGTGGTGACCGGGGAGGTGAAGGTGGTGGCTGGCGCGCGGTCGGCATTGTTCCTGCCCTTCGAGGATCTCGGCCTGATCATCGTCGACGAGGAGCATGACCCCGCCTACAAGCAGGAGGACCGGGTCTTCTACAACGCGCGCGACATGGCGGTGGTGCGGGCCCGGATCGGCGATTTTCCGATCGTGCTGGTCTCGGCGACGCCCTCGGTGGAAAGCCAGGTCAACGGCCTCGCCGGCCGCTACAACACTGTGCACCTGCCGACCCGGTTCGGCGACGCGGCGATGCCGGACCTGCATCTCGTCGACATGCGGCGCCACCCGCCGGAGCGCGGCGGTTTCCTGTCACCGGTGCTTTTGCGCGCCATGAAGAAAACCCTTGAGCGGGGCGAGCAGTCGCTGCTCTTCCTCAATCGCCGGGGTTATGCGCCGCTGACGCTCTGCCGCGTCTGTGGCCACCGGTTCCAGTGCCCGCAATGTTCGAGCTGGCTGGTGGAGCACCGGTTCAAGAGCCAGATCCAGTGCCATCAGTGTGGCTATTCGGAGCGCACGCCGGAAGCCTGTCCCGAATGCGGCACCTTCGACCACCTCGTCGCCTGCGGGCCGGGCGTCGAGCGGATCGCCGAGGAAGTCGAAAAACATTTTCCGGAGGCGCGGACGATCGTGATGTCGTCGGACCTGCTCGGCGGGGTCAAGCGCATGCGGATCGAGCTGGAGGCGATCGCCAAGGGCGAGGCGGATATCGTCATCGGCACGCAGCTCGTCGCCAAGGGCCATAACTTTCCGCTGATGACGCTGGTCGGTATCGTCGATTCCGATCTCGGCCTTTCGAATGGCGATCCGCGCGCGGCGGAGCGCACCTTCCAGCTTCTGAGCCAGGTGACGGGTCGCGCCGGGCGAACCGGTCTCAAGAGCCATGGCCTGCTGCAGACCTTCCAACCGCAGCATCCGGTGATGCAGGCGATCGTCTCGGGCGATGCCGGGGCCTTCTACGAGCGCGAGATTGCCGAACGGGAAAAGGCGATCCTGCCGCCGTTCGGCCGGCTCGCTTCGCTGATCGTCTCGGCGGATACGCGCGCGGATGCGGAAACCCATGCCCGGGGTCTCAGGGCGGCGGCACCGAAGGTTACCGGCATTTCGGTGCTCGGTCCCGCGGAGGCGCCACTGGCGCTGGTGCGCGGCCGGCACCGTTTCCGTCTGCTGGTGCACGGACGGCGCAATTCCGACATGCAGGCGTTTTTGCGGGCGATGCTGGAAAACGGCCCGAAACAGCGCGGCTCGGTGCAGATCCAGCTCGATATCGACCCGCAGAGTTTTCTGTAGCTTCTTTGCGACTTGTTTACCGCTTGCGCTAGAATCTGGCGATTCGAACGATGCGAGGCGACATGGAACTCTATTTTCCCACTGAACTCGGCGAGCAGGTGGCCTTTGTCTGTGCGGCGGCCACTGCCGCGCTCGGCCTTTTCGTCTTCCTGTTTCCCGCCGTCGTTCTGCGCCTGACCGCGTTCCAGATCGGCGAGGTACGGCCGGAAGGGTATGCGGCCGTCCGCTCGACCGGTGCCCACCATCTCGGGTTCGGTCTTGCGGCGATCATGCTGGCCCAGGACTGGATCTATATGACGCTCGGCATCGCGCTTGGATTTGCCGCTCTCGGGCGGTTGCTGTCCTGCGCGCTCGATCGCGGCTTCACCCCTAGAAATATTGCATTTTCCTTACTTCAGGTTGTGCTTGCCGGCGGGCCGCTCGCCTATGTCTTCGGGTATATCTGACGCCTCAATTCGAGACTATGAGCCTCAGTGTGCCGAAAATCCTTCCGCTTCCGGTATAAAATCGCTCTCAGCCCTTGCGTGTCCGGCTTTTTCCGTTATCAGGCGTGTTGCGAGTCCTTACAGCCTATGCTAGACGGACCGCGAAAGTCGGAAAGGGTAGGGTGCGAGCTCTGCAGGTTCTGAGAAAAAATCAAACGATTTCAAGCTCTTGCTTCACCTCTCCCGCAGGGTCTGGCGCTTGGATGGCAATACAGGGAAACTGTGCCCGTGGCTGACACGTCCCAGCTTATTTCCGGTGTAGCGGAGCGTTACGCTTCCTCGCTTTTCGAACTGTCTCTCGAGGCTGGTTCGGTCGACAAGGTCGGTGCCGATCTTGATCGTTTTCAGGCGCTGCTGGATGAGAGTGAAGACCTGCGACGCCTGGTCGCAAGCCCGGTGTTTTCCGCCGAGGAGCAGCAGAAGGCCGTGATCGCAGTTGCTGAGCGGGCTGGCATTTCCGGTCTCGTTGCCAATTTCCTGAAGGTGGTCGCCGGCAATCGTCGTCTTTTTGCGATGCCTGGCATGATCCGCGCCTTCCGCCAGATCGCCGCCGAACACCGCGGTGAAATCACTGCCGAGGTCACCTCGGCCCATGCGCTCTCCGCAGCGCAGGAAAACGAACTCAAGTCGGCGCTGAAGGGCGTAACCGGCAAGGACGTAGCCATCACCGTGACGATCGACCCGTCGATCCTCGGCGGCCTGGTCGTCAAGGTTGGTTCTCGTCAGATCGACACTTCCCTTCGCACCAAACTTTCCACCCTTAAGCTTGCACTGAAAGAGGTTGGCTGATGGATATCCGCGCCGCGGAAATTTCCGCAATTCTGAAAGACCAGATCAAGAATTTCGGCCAGGAGGCTGAAGTTTCCGAAGTTGGACAGGTTCTGTCCGTCGGCGACGGCATTGCCCGCGTCTACGGGCTGGACAACGTCCAGGCCGGCGAAATGGTCGAATTCCCGGGCGGCATCCGTGGTATGGCGCTGAACCTCGAAGCCGACAATGTCGGCGTCGTCATCTTCGGTTCCGACCGTGCGATCAAGGAAGGCGACACCGTCAAGCGGACCGGCGCCATCGTTGACGTCCCGGTTGGTCCGGAACTGCTCGGCCGCGTCGTCGACGCGCTCGGCAACCCGATCGACGGCAAGGGCCCGATCAATGCGACCCGCCGTTCGCGCGTCGACGTCAAGGCTCCGGGCATCATTCCGCGCAAGTCGGTTCATGAGCCGATGTCGACCGGCCTCAAGGCCATCGACGCCCTCATCCCGGTCGGCCGCGGCCAGCGCGAGCTGGTCATCGGTGACCGCCAGACCGGCAAGACCGCGATCATTCTCGACACGATCCTCAACCAGAAGGCCATTCACGACAACGGCCCGGACTCGGAAAAGCTGTTCTGCGTCTACGTCGCTATCGGCCAGAAGCGCTCGACGGTTGCCCAGTTCGTGAAGGTTCTCGAAGAGCGCGGCGCCCTGCAGTACTCGATCATCGTTGCCGCGACCGCTTCCGATCCTGCTCCGATGCAGTATCTCGCACCGTTCGCTGGCTGCGCCATGGGCGAATACTTCCGTGACAACGGCCAGCACGCCCTGATCGGTTACGACGACCTTTCCAAGCAGGCTGTCGCCTATCGTCAGATGTCGCTGCTGCTGCGCCGCCCGCCGGGCCGCGAAGCTTACCCGGGCGACGTCTTCTACCTGCATTCCCGCCTTCTGGAGCGCGCTGCAAAGCTCTCCGACGAACGCGGCAATGGTTCGCTGACGGCTCTGCCGGTCATCGAAACCCAGGGTAACGACGTTTCGGCCTTCATTCCGACCAACGTGATCTCGATCACCGACGGCCAGATCTTCCTTGAAACCGACCTGTTCTACCAGGGCATCCGTCCGGCCGTTAACGTCGGTCTGTCGGTTTCCCGCGTCGGCTCGGCCGCGCAGATCAAGGCGATGAAGCAGGTTGCCGGCTCGATCAAGGGCGAACTCGCCCAGTATCGCGAAATGGCCGCCTTCGCCCAGTTCGGTTCCGACCTGGACGCCTCGACGCAGCGCCTCTTGAACCGTGGTGCACGCCTGACGGAACTCCTGAAGCAGCCGCAGTTCTCGCCGCTGAAGACGGAAGAGCAGGTTGCGGTGATCTTCGCGGGCGTCAACGGCTATCTCGACAAGATCGCGGTTGCCGATGTCGGCAAGTTCGAGCAGGGCTTCCTCTCGTACCTCCGCTCCGAAGGCAAGGCTCTCCTCGATACGATCCGTACCGAGAAGCAGCTTTCCGACGACACGCGTGCGAAGCTGAAGGCCGCTCTCGACAGCTACGCCAAGTCTTTCGCCTGAGAACGGATCAATCTCGAGGACCGATAACGGATGCCTTCACTTAAGGATCTGAAAAACCGGATCGCCTCCGTCAAGGCGACGCAGAAGATCACCAAGGCGATGAAAATGGTCGCCGCGGCGAAGCTGCGCCGTGCTCAGGAGGCGGCCGAGGCCGCCCGTCCTTACGCGGAACGTATGACCAAGGTGCTGGCCGGCCTTTCGGCAGCCAATGCCGGGAACGCCGAAGCGCCGCTCTTGCTTTCGGGCACGGGCAAGGATCAGGTTCATCTCTTGATCGTCGCGACCGGCGAACGCGGCTTGGCCGGGGGCTTCAATTCCTCGATCATCCGTCTCGCCCGCGATCATGCATTGAAGCTGCTTGCCCAGGGCAAGACGGTGAAGATCCTCACCGTCGGCCGCAAGGGCAACGACATCCTGCGCCGTACGTTCCGCGAAAACATCGTCGATTACGTGACGTTCCGCGAAGTCAAGCAGCTCGGTTTCGCTCAGGCGGACGAGGTGGCACACAAGGTGCTCGCGCTCTACAATGCCGGCCAGTTCGACATTGCGACGCTGTTTTACGCACGCTTCCAGTCGGTGATTTCGCAGGTGGCGACGGCTTCGCAGATCATCCCGGCCAAGTTCGAGACCACCGAGCCGGCGACTGCCTCCTCGGCGCTCTACGAATACGAGCCGAGCGAAGAGGAAATCCTCGAAGACCTGCTGCCGAAGAACGTCGCGATCCAGATCTTCCGGGCCCTGCTCGAAAATAACGCTTCCTTCTATGGCGCGCAGATGTCCGCAATGGACAACGCGACGCGCAATGCCGGTGACATGATCAACAAGCTGACGCTCTCCTACAACCGTCAGCGTCAGGCACAGATCACCAAGGAACTCATCGAAATCATTTCGGGCGCGGAAGCGCTCTGAGGTAAAGAAAGAGGGTAAGAATCATGGCTACCGCAACGGGCACGTCCCTCGGCAAGGTGACCCAGGTTATCGGCGCTGTCGTCGACGTCGCTTTCGACGGCGAACTGCCGGCGATTTTGAACGCGCTTGAAACCGACAACAACGGCAACCGCCTCGTTCTCGAAGTCGCGCAGCACCTCGGCGAAAGCGCCGTCCGCACCATCGCGATGGACTCGACCGAAGGTCTGGTTCGTGGTCAGCACGTCACCGATACCGGCGCTCCGATCACCGTTCCGGTCGGCCCGGAAACGCTCGGCCGCATCATGAACGTCATCGGCGAACCGGTCGACGAAGCCGGTCCGCTGGTCACCTCCGGCAAGCGCGCCATCCACCAGGAAGCGCCTTCCTACGTCGAACAGTCGACCGAAGGCCAGATCCTGGTCACCGGCATCAAGGTCGTCGACCTTCTTGCGCCTTACGCAAAGGGCGGCAAGATCGGCCTCTTCGGCGGTGCAGGCGTCGGCAAGACGGTTCTCATCATGGAACTCATCAACAACGTCGCGAAGGCACACGGCGGTTATTCCGTGTTCGCAGGCGTCGGTGAGCGTACTCGCGAAGGCAACGACCTTTACCATGAAATGATCGAATCGGGCGTCAACAAGCATGGCGGCGGCGAAGGCTCCAAGGCGGCGCTCGTCTACGGCCAGATGAACGAACCGCCGGGCGCCCGCGCTCGCGTCGCTCTGACCGGTCTGACCATCGCTGAAGACTTCCGCGACAAGGGCCAGGACGTTCTGTTCTTCGTCGACAACATCTTCCGCTTCACCCAGGCAGGTTCGGAAGTGTCCGCTCTGCTCGGCCGTATTCCTTCGGCCGTGGGTTATCAGCCGACGCTCGCCACCGACATGGGCCAGATGCAGGAACGCATCACCACCACGACCAAGGGCTCGATCACCTCGGTTCAGGCCATCTACGTTCCCGCCGACGACTTGACCGACCCGGCGCCGGCAACCTCGTTCGCCCACTTGGACGCAACGACGGTTCTGTCGCGTTCGATCGCCGAAAAGGGCATCTACCCGGCCGTCGACCCGCTCGACTCCACCTCGCGCATGCTCGACCCGCTGGTCGTCGGCGAAGAGCACTATGAAATCGCCCGCAAGGTCCAGTCGACCCTGCAGCGCTACAAGGCTCTCCAGGACATCATCGCCATCCTCGGCATGGACGAACTGTCCGAAGACGACAAGATGACGGTTGCCCGCGCCCGCAAGATCGAGCGCTTCCTGTCCCAGCCGTTCTTCGTCGCCGAAGTCTTCACCGGTTCGCCGGGCAAGCTCGTCGCGCTCGAAGACACGATCAAGGGCTTCAAGGGCCTCGTCAACGGCGACTACGACCATCTTCCGGAAGCTGCCTTCTACATGGTCGGCTCGATCGAAGAAGCCATGGAAAAGGCCAAGAAGCTGGCCGAAGCCGCCTGATCCTGAACGAGATGGCGCGCGGGACCATGTCCGGCGCGCCTTTCCCGCATAAACACGCTGAGGAAATAAACCTTCATGGCCGAGGCTTTCAACTTTGAACTGGTTTCGCCCGAGCGCCTGCTCGTCTCGGAAAAGGTCACCGAAGTGGTGATCCCGGCGACGCTTGGCGAAATGACGGTGCTTGCCAATCACGCGCCGACGATGACGACCATCAAGCCGGGTGTGGTTTCGGTGAAGCTTGCCTCCGGCCAGGTCAACAAATACGTGGTTTTCGGCGGTTTCGCCGACATCCTGCCGACCGGCTGCACGCTGCTTGCCGAATCCGCGGTGCCGGCCAGCGAGCTGACCCACGCGACGCTGCAGAAGCGGATCGAGACGACGCAGGGCGAAATCAACCATGCCCAGAGCGACGAGCACAAGACGAAGCTCGAGCAGTTCCTGGCGGAATTGACCCATCTCAACGGTGTGGTCGTCCCGGCCTGATACTTCAAAATTCTCTGCAAAAGATCGAGGCGGCCTCCGGGTCGCCTTTTTGTTTGGGTTGTGTTCGGCTCCCAGCGGCAGCGATCGTTGTAACCGGATGCCGGCTTGTATGTGCCGCGTCATCTTGTTAGCCCTTGTCGGCGGAGGAACGCGATGATCGACAAGCTGGAATTCTTCATTGCCCTGGCGCGCGAAGGCCATTTCGGCCGCGCCGCGGAGGAATGCGGTATTTCGCAACCTTCGCTTTCGGCCGCGATCCGCCAGCTCGAGGAGAGCCTCGGCGTGCAGCTCGTGGTGCGCGGCTCGCGCTACCAGGGCCTGACGCCGGAGGGCCAGCGCGTATTGGAATGGGCCAAACGCATCGTCGGCGATGCGCGCACGATGCGCGAGGAAATGCGCGCCGCCCGCAAGGGCCTTGTCGGTCATATAAGGCTGGCGTCGATCCCGACAGCGCTGGCGATGATCCCCAGATTGACCGAGCCCTTCCAGGCCAAGCACCCGGAGGTCACCTTTTCCGTCGTCTCGCGCAATTCCCTGCAGGTGCTTTCGCAGCTCGACAATTTCGAAATCGACGCGGGCATCACCTATCTCGACAACGAGCCGCTGGGGCGTGTGACGAGCGTGCCGCTTTATGCGGAGCGCTACAATCTGGTGACGGCCGAAGGGGCGCCTTATGCCGACCGGGAAAGCGTGACCTGGAAGGAGATGGCCGATCTTAGGCTCTGTCTATTGACGCCCGACATGCAGAACCGCCGAATCATCAACCAGCACCTCGCGGAAGCGGGGGTGACGGTGAAGCCAATGCTCGAGTCGAACTCCATGGTGGTGCTTCTCTCGCATGTGGGGACCGGGCGCTGGGCGAGCATCATGCCGCGCAACGTGGCGCGATCATTCGGGTTTGCAAAAGAAATCAGGACTATCCCGATCGTTGAGCCTGAAGCCACGCATATCGTTGGGCTTGTCGCGACCCATCGCGAGCCTTTTACGCCGCTCGTTTCGGCCCTGCTTCACGAGGCTCGCACCCTCACTCCTGCCGCCATGGCTTGATAGCTTTTTTCTATCGCGTAACCGATCTCCTTTATTGACGGTTGCGGCCCTGGTTGCAACATTCCATTCCCAGTAAGCGAAGTACGATTGTCGGACAACTTCGCCAGCTTTCTGATCCCTTACGGTCGTAGTGGCGCCGACGCCCGAAAACGAAAGCGGATCAGCCCGGGAGGCTACAGACTATGAATGTGCGAATTTCCGCCGGTGAATTGACCGAGCGGTCGCTTCAGATCATCAGGGATCTGAAGCATCTGGAAGGCCCGATGCTGCCGATCCTGCACGCGATCCAGGCGGAGTTCGGTTATGTGCCGGAAGAGGTGAAGCCGGTCATTGCCAGCGAACTCAACCTGTCGCGCGCCGAAGTGCATGGCGTCGTCACCTTCTATCACGAATTCCGCGACCACCCGGCCGGCCGGCATGTGCTGAAACTCTGTCGCGCCGAGGCCTGCCAGTCGATGGGCAGCGACCGCATCGCGGATCGCGCCCGGCAGCTTCTCGGTATCGACTTCCACGAGACGACACTCGATGGCGCGGTGACGCTCGAAGCGGTCTACTGTCTCGGGCTCTGCGCCTGCGCGCCTGCCGCGATGCTCGACGGCGAAGTTTTTGGCCGCGTCGACGAACTCTGTCTTTCCGAAATCGTTGCGGAGGCACGCCGATGACGGTGACGATTTTCGTTCCGCGCGATGCCGCAGCGCTGGCGTTGGGCGCCGAGAAGGTGGCGAAAGCGATTGCCGAGGAGATTAAGGCCCGCGGGCTCGATGCCCAGATCGTGCGCAACGGCTCGCGCGGCATGTTCTGGCTGGAGCCGCTGGTCGAGGTGCGCACTGAGCATGAACGTATCGCCTATGGGCCGGTGAAGGCCGGCGACGTCAAGGGCCTGTTCGATGCGGGCTTCCTGGAGGGTGGACAGCATGCTTTGCATCTCGGGCCGACCAAGGACATCCCATTCCTGCGACAGCAGACGCGGCTGACCTTTTCCCGTTGCGGCGTCACAGATCCACTGTCGCTCGATGATTATCGCCAGTATCAGGGCCTGAAGGGTCTCGAAAACGCGATCGCCATGACGCAGGCGCAGATCGTCGCCCAGGTGACCGATAGCGGCCTTCGCGGCCGCGGCGGTGCCGGCTTCCCGACCGGCATCAAGTGGAAGACGGTGATGGATGCGGGGGCAAGCCAAAAATACATCGTCTGCAATGCGGATGAGGGGGACAGCGCCACCTTCGCCGACCGGATGATCATGGAGGGCGATCCCTTCGTGCTGATCGAAGGCATGATCATCGCCGGCATCGCGACCGGCGCCACCAAGGGTTATGTCTATACGCGGTCCGAATATCCGCATGCGATCGCGACGATGACTGAGGCCGTGGAAATCGCCCGAGCGGCCGGCATTCTCGGCCCGTCGGTGATGGGCTCGGCTTATGCCTTCGACATGGAGATCCGCTCCGGCGCCGGCGCCTATGTCTGCGGCGAGGAAACCTCGCTGCTGAATTCGCTGGAAGGCAAGCGCGGTATCGTGCGCGCCAAGCCGCCGCTGCCGGCGCTTCAGGGCTTTCTTGGCCGACCGACCGTGGTCAACAACGTCATCTCGCTTGCTTCGGTGCCGGTCATCATGGACCGCGGTGCCGAGTTCTACAAAAACTTCGGCATGGGCCGGTCGCGCGGCACGATCCCGATCCAGATCGCCGGCAATGTCAAATATGGCGGACTTTACGAGACGGCCTTCGGCCTGTCGCTCGGCGAGATCGTCGATCATATCGGTGGCGGTACGGCGACTGGCCGGCCGGTAAAGGCGGTGCAGGTGGGCGGGCCCCTCGGCGCCTATTTCCCGCGCGCGCTGTTCGATACGCCGTTCGACTACGAAGCCTTCGCGGCCCGCGACGGGCTGATCGGCCATGCCGGCATCACCGTGTTCGACGATTCGGCCGACATGCTGAAGCAGGCGCGGTTCGCGATGGAGTTCTGCGCCATCGAGAGCTGCGGCAAATGCACGCCCTGCCGCATCGGTTCGACGCGCGGGGTGGAGACGGCCGACAAGATTGCCCAGGGTATCGAGCCGGAGAAGAACAAGGCGCTGCTGGCTGATCTTTGCAACACGATGAAGTTCGGTTCGCTCTGTGCGCTCGGCGGGTTCACGCCCTATCCGGTGATGAGCGCGATGAATCATTTCCCGGAGGATTTTTCTCCGGCACCCCTTATCGAAGCGGCGGAGTAACATCATGTCCCTCGTTCATGAAATCGACTACGGCACGCCGGCTTCGCGCTCCGAAGCGCAGGTGACCCTCACCATCGACGGCCGCGCCATCACCGTGCCGGAAGGCACCTCGATCATGCGCGCTTCCATGGAGGCCGGAATTAAGGTTCCGAAACTCTGCGCCACCGACATGGTCGATGCCTTCGGGTCCTGCCGCCTCTGTCTCGTCGAGATCGAAGGCCGCAACGGAACGCCGTCTTCCTGCACCACGCCGGTCATGCCGGGCATGGTCGTGCACACCCAGACCGGCCGGCTGAAGGACATTCGCCGCGGCGTGATGGAACTCTATATCTCCGACCACCCGCTCGACTGTCTCACCTGCGCCGCCAACGGGGACTGCGAATTGCAGGACATGGCCGGCGCGGTAGGCCTTCGCGACGTTCGCTATGGCTATGAAGGCGACAACCACGTCAGAGCCCGCAACGATGGCGCAATCAACGCCAAGTGGATGCCTAAGGACGAGTCGAATCCCTATTTCACCTATGATCCGTCGAAGTGCATCGTCTGCTCCCGTTGCGTCCGTGCCTGCGAAGAGGTGCAGGGCACGTTCGCGCTGACGATCGAGGGCCGCGGTTTCGGCAGCCGCGTCTCGCCGGGCGCCCACGAACTTTTCCTCGATTCCGAATGCGTTTCCTGCGGCGCCTGCGTGCAGGCCTGCCCTACGGCGACGCTCACCGAAAAGTCGGTGATCGCGATCGGCCAGCCGGAACATTCGGAAGTCACCACCTGCGCCTATTGCGGCGTCGGCTGCTCCTTCAAGGCGGAAATGCGCGGCGAAGAGCTGGTCCGCATGGTGCCGTGGAAGGATGGGCAGGCGAACCGCGGTCATTCCTGCGTCAAGGGCCGCTTCGCTTACGGTTATGCGACCCACAAGGATCGCATCCTCAACCCGATGATCCGCGAGAAGATTTCCGATCCGTGGCGGGAAGTGACCTGGGACGAGGCCTTTGCACATGTGGCCTCGGAATTCCGACGCATCCAGTATCAATACGGCCGTGAATCGATCGGCGGCATCACCTCGTCGCGCTGCACCAACGAGGAGACCTTCCTCGTCCAGAAGCTGATCCGCGCCGGTTTCGGCAACAACAATGTCGATACCTGCGCCCGCGTCTGCCATTCGCCGACAGGCTATGGCCTCGGCCAGGCCTTCGGCACTTCGGCCGGCACGCAGAATTTCGACTCGGTCGAGCATACCGACGTCGCCATCGTCATCGGCGCCAATCCGACCGACGGGCACCCGGTATTTGGCTCGCGCCTCAAGAAGCGGCTCCGCCAGGGCGCCAAACTGATCGTCATCGATCCGCGCCGCATCGATCTGGTGCGCACGCCGCATGTGGAGGCGGATTATCACCTGCCGCTGCAGCCCGGCACCAACGTCGCCGTGCTGACGGCGCTCGCCCATGTCATCGTCACCGAAGGCCTGTTCGACGAAAAGTTCATCCGCGAACGCTGCGACTGGTCCGAATTCGAGGACTGGGCCGGTTTCGTTTCGGAAGACGCACACAGCCCGGAGGCGACCGAGACATATACCGGCGTGCCGGCAGATCTCGTTCGCGGCGCAGCCCGGCTTTACGCCAAGGGCGGCAATGGCGCGATCTATTACGGCCTCGGCGTTACCGAGCACAGCCAGGGTTCGACGACCGTCATGGCGATCGCCAACCTAGCCATGGTCACTGGCAATATCGGCCGTCCGGGCGTTGGCGTGAACCCGCTGCGCGGCCAGAACAATGTCCAGGGTTCCTGCGACATGGGTTCGTTCCCGCACGAACTGCCGGGCTATCGCCATATCTCGGACGATGCCACCCGCGACATTTTCGAAAAGCTCTGGGGCGTGACGCTCAACAACGAGCCGGGCCTGCGCATCCCGAACATGCTGGATGCGGCCGTCGAAGGCACGTTCAAGGGCATCTACATCCAGGGCGAGGACATTCTCCAGTCCGACCCGGACACCAAGCACGTTTCGGCCGGCCTCGCCGCGATGGAATGCGTCGTCGTCCACGACCTGTTTTTGAACGAAACCGCCAATTACGCCCACGTCTTCCTGCCGGGTTCGACCTTCCTCGAAAAGGACGGCACGTTCACCAACGCCGAGCGCCGCATCAACCGCGTCCGCAAGGTGATGAGCCCGAAGAACGGTTATGCGGACTGGGAAGTTACCCAGAAGCTGGCGCAGTCCATGGGATTGAACTGGAACTACGCGCATCCATCTCAGATCATGGACGAGATCGCCGCCTCGACGCCAAGCTTCGCGCTGGTTTCCTACGACTATCTCGACAAGATGGGCTCGGTTCAGTGGCCGTGCAACGAGGCGCATCCGGTCGGCTCGCCGATCATGCATGTCGACGGGTTCGTGCGCGGCAAGGGTAAGTTCATCCGCACCGAATATGTGGCAACCGACGAACGCACCGGTCCCCGCTTCCCGCTGCTGCTCACCACCGGCCGCATCCTGTCCCAGTACAATGTCGGCGCCCAGACGCGGCGCACCGAGAACGTTACCTGGCATGCGGAAGACCGGCTGGAAATCCATCCGCACGATGCCGAACAGCGCGGCATCAAGGAAGGCGACTGGATCAAGCTTGCCAGCCGTTCGGGCGATACGACGCTGCGGGCGCTGATCACCGATCGCGTCGCGCCGGGCGTGGTCTACACGACCTTCCATCACCCGAACACGCAGGCAAACGTCATCACCACCGACTTCTCCGACTGGGCGACCAACTGCCCGGAATACAAGGTGACGGCGGTACAGGTGTCGCCCTCGAACGGCCCGACCGAGTGGCAGGAGGATTACGACGAACTGTCGCGGCGGTCCCGGCGGATTGCGGGGAAGCTGGAGGCGGCGGAATAGTGTCTGTCGGCGCGCGTCATACCCCCCTCTGCCCTGCCGGGCATCTCCCCCTCAAGGGGGGAGATCGACTCGCGGCAACGCCTCGTTTTCGACGAGTGCAGAGAATTGGGCGAAGATGGCGCTTCTTGCCAATTTCCCCCCTTGAGGGGGAGATGCCCGGCAGGGCAGAGGGGGGTATCCTTGCTCCAACGTCCAATGGCTGAATTCCCCACCACCGCCACAGCCCCCGAGATCGCGCGCCGTAACGGCGTGACCCGTGCCGGCTCGCGGGTGGTGCCGGAGGAGGTGCCGATCGCCTTTTCCTATGGCGGCTCGACCCATGCCGTGATGATGGGCTCTCCGGCTGATCTCGAGGATTTCGCGGTTGGCTTCAGCCTCACGGAAGGCATCATAACGTCGATGGCGGAGATCGAGAGCATTTCCGTTGTCGAGGAAGGTGCCGGCCTCGATGTGCAGGTAACGCTTGCCGAGGACAAGGAAGATGCGCTGCGGGCTCGCCGTCGGCATATGGCCGGGCCGGTTGGCTGCGGGCTGTGCGGCATCGAGTCGATCGAGCAGGCCATGCGCCCGGTGCCGGATGTTTCCTCAGTGGCAATGGCTCTGAGCCCGAAAGAGGTGAGCGAGGCGGTCGCCGCACTCAATAGCGCCCAACCGCTGCATCGGGAAACCCATGCCGTACATGGGGCCGGGTTTTATCTGCCGGGCAAGGGGCTGCTTGCCGTGCGCGAGGATGTTGGACGCCACAATGCGCTCGACAAGCTTGCCGGAGCGGTCATCCGCGAGGGCGTCAAGGGATCAGAGGGTGTCGTGGTCGTCACCAGCCGCATCTCCGTCGAGATGGTGCAGAAGACGGCGATCCTCGGAAGTTCGGTGCTGATTGCCATTTCCGCCCCCACCGCACTTGCCATCCGCACGGCGGAAGCGGCGGGCATGACGCTGATCGCGCTGACGCGCGGCGAGGATTTCGAGATTTTTACGCGTACCGATCGCATAACCACTGGAGTTGTCGCCGATGTCGCATGACCAAAGCCCCGAGCAACTGGTGCTCGACAAACTGGTCCGGATGGCCAACCAGATCGCCACCTTCTTCCTGTCGCAACCGGAAAAGGTGCGCGCCGAAGGCGTCGCGACGCATATCAACAAGTTCTGGGAGCCGCGCATGCGCCGGCATCTTTTCGAGCATCTCGACAAGGGCGGGGCAGGGCTGCTGCCGCTCGTCATCGAGGCCTCGACGCTGATCCGCCGGCCGGAGGCCAAGGTCGGATCGGGCGTCGGCGTCGGTCGAGATGCGGCGGAAGGTGCGCCGGGCGGCAAGGGGCCTGCCGAAGGAGAATCGCTTTCCGAACCAAGCATTCCGGAGAGCGCCGCATGAATTCATCCATCCGGCAGGTGAGGGGCCGGAGGGGGGATAGAGCCTAGCCATCATCCGAGGGAGGATATTTTAAATGGCAATTGCAGGAACGACGGACGAGGGCCTGACAGGCAATGTCGGGCTCCTCGATAGGGAACGTATTATCGCAAAACCAGGTTTCAATCGCTGGCTCGTGCCGCCAGCAGCTTTGGCCATTCATCTTTGCATCGGCATGGCTTACGGCTTCAGCGTTTTCTGGCTGCCGCTTTCGCGCGCTCTGGGTACCACGCAGGATCCATCCTGCGCCAGTCTCAATCTCATCTCGGCCCTGTTCACGACAAGCTGCAACTGGCGTGTCGCAGACCTCGGCTGGATCTACACGCTGTTCTTCGTGCTGCTCGGTTGCTCGGCGGCGATCTGGGGCGGCTGGCTGGAACGGGTCGGCCCGCGCAAGGCCGGTTTCGTCTCCGCCTGCTGCTGGTGCGGCGGCATTATCGTCGCAGCGATCGGCGTCATGACCCATCAGTTGTGGCTCATGTGGATCGGCGCCGGCGTGATCGGCGGCGTCGGCCTTGGTCTCGGCTACATTTCGCCGGTCTCGACGCTCATCAAGTGGTTCCCGGATCGCCGCGGCATGGCGACGGGCATGGCGATCATGGGCTTCGGCGGCGGTGCGATGATCGGTGCTCCGCTTGCCAACCTCTTGATGAACTATTTCAAGACCGATGCTTCGGTCGGCGTATGGCAGACCTTCATCTGCATGGCGGTGATCTATTTCTGCTTCATGATGGGCGGGGCTTTCGGTTATCGCATCCCGCCGGCCGGCTGGCGTCCGGAAGGCTGGACGCCTCCGGTCTCCAAGACGACGATGATCACCACCAAGCACGTCCACCTGCGGGATGCACACAAGACCAAGCAGTTCTGGATGATCTGGCTGGTTCTGTGCCTGAACGTTTCGGCCGGCATCGGGGTTATCGGCATGGCGTCGCCGATGCTGCAGGAAATCTTCGCCGGATCGCTGATCGGCCTGCCGAACCTGACCTTCTCGCAGCTCGATACTGGTCAGAAGGCGCAGATCGCTACGATCGCAGCCGGCTTTGCTGGTCTGCTGTCACTGTTCAACATCGGCGGGCGCTTCTTCTGGGCGTCACTCTCCGACAAGATCGGCCGCAAGAACACCTATTACACGTTCTTCGTGCTCGGCATCGTGCTTTATGCGCTCGCTCCGACGCTTGCCGACATGGGCAACAAGGCGCTTTTCGTGCTCGCCTTCGGCATCATCCTGTCCATGTATGGCGGTGGTTTCGCCACCATACCCGCCTATCTGGCGGATATCTTCGGCACGCAGTTCGTCGGCGCCATCCACGGTCGTCTGCTGACGGCCTGGGCGACGGCCGGCATTCTCGGTCCCGTCGTCGTCAACTACATCCGCGAAGCGCAGCTCACGGCGGGCGTCCCGGCCGGGCCGGCGCTCTATACCGGCACGATGTACATTCTTGCCGGCATGCTGGTGCTGGGGCTGATCGCCAATTCGCTGGTCCGTCCGCTTTCCGACAAGTGGTTCATGTCGGACCATGAAGTCGCTTCGCTGCAGGCAAAGACCGCCGCCGCGAATGCCGGCCCGACCGGTTCCTTCGGCATCGGCACCGGCGGTCTGGATGCCAAGGCGGCGCTTGCCTGGGCGGTGGTCGGCATCCCGCTTCTCTGGGGCGTCTGGGTGACGCTGCGGAGCAGCCTGGTTCTGTTCGGCTGAGATCCATCGAAAAGCATGAAAGGAGGGCGGCTTGTGCCGCCCTTTCTTTTTGCCCTGCACGAAAATGTGAGGATGAAAACGGAGGCGGCTCCGATTGACGGCGGCGGATTCCGGACTAGATTGCGTTCCGGAGCCCGACGTCGCTTTCCCTGGGAGATGCACGCGCCCGCGTGCCCGATCCGGCTCCGAACGACTGCTTTTATCTCTTCATATCTTCAGTGCACACGGGAGTTCTCCATGCGCTACAATCAATTGGGCAATACAGGTCTTTTCGTCTCCGAAATCTGCCTCGGCACGATGACGTTCGGGGAGAATGCGTCGGGTGGTCCCTGGACTGCCGTCGCCGGTCTCGACCAGGCTGCCGCAGATGGGATCGTCGGACGCTCGCTTGCAGTGGGTGTCAATTTCTTCGACACCGCAAATGTCTATTCTCAGGGCAAATCCGAGCACATCCTCGGGCAGGCCATCAAGAACCTCGGCGTGCCGCGCAAGGACGTGGTCATCGCTACCAAATTCCATGGCCAGATGGGCGACAAGCCCAATGATCGCGGCGCTTCGCGCGGTCACATCATGGATTCGGTCGAGCAGAGCCTCGAACGGTTGCAGATGGACCATATCGACCTCTACCAGGTGCATGGCACCGATACGGTGACGCCGATCGACGAGACGCTGAGGGCGCTCGACGATCTCGTGTCGCGCGGTCTCGTCCGTTACATCGGCCTTTCCAACTGGGCCGCGTGGCGGATGGCGAAGGCGCTCGGCATTTCCGAGCGCAAGGGTTATGCCCGTTTCGAGACGGTGCAGGCCTATTATTCGATCGCCGGCCGCGACCTGGAGCGCGATATCGTGCCACTGATGCAGGAGGAGAAGCTCGGCCTGATGGTCTGGTCGCCGCTCGCCGGCGGGCTGCTCTCCGGCAAGTATGGTCCCGGCGCGCCGGGCAATGGCGAGGGCCGCCGTGCCACTTTCGACTTTCCGCCGGTCGACAAGGATCGCGCCTGGGCCTGCGTTGCCGCCATGCGTGAGGTCGGCGCCCGGCACGGCGCGAGCGTCGCGGAAGTGGCGCTGGCCTATATTCTGGCGAAACCCTTCGTGACGAGCGTCATCATCGGCGCCAAACGGCTGGAACAGCTCGAAGAGAATTTGAAGGCGGTAAAGCTGAAGCTGGACGCCGAGGATATGGCAAAGCTCGACGAGGTGAGCGCGCTTGCTCCGGAATATCCCGGCTGGATGCTGGCCCGCCAGGGCGCCGGGCGCCGGCCGGCTCCGTTCGAACCGAAGGAATAGTCATGAAAAAAGCCCGCGGCGGTCTAACGCTGCGGGCTTCAAAGTCGCGTGGCGGCTTAGAGGTCTTTCCAGCCAACCGCCTTGGCCTTGATATCGTCATGCGCTGCGGCGCGATGTGCCGTCGGCGCTTCCTTTAGCCTCGCTCGCCAGAAATCAGGCAGCCAGATCTTCGGCTTCGGTGCCCTTGAACATCTTGGCGAGGTTCAGGAAGCAGATCATGCCGTTCTCGTTGGCGATGATGCCTTCGGAGAAGGACTTGTCGAAGGAGGCGGAGATTTCCGGAACCGGCTGAACCTGGCTCGAAGGGATGGTCAGGATGTCCGAGACGCGGTCGACGAGCATGCCGATGACCATGTTGTGGACTTCCGCCACCACGATGGCGCTGCGCTCGTTGGCAACCGTGCTCTTCATGCCCAGCTTGTAGGCAAGATCGATGATCGGGATCACGGAACCACGAAGGTTCATGACGCCGATGACATCGGCCGGTGCATGCGGGATCGGCGTCGAAGGCGCCCATCCGCGGATTTCGCGGATCGTCGTCGTCTTGACGCAGAATTCCTGGTCATGGAGACGAAAGGCGATGATTTCCAGCGTTTCGCCGCTGTAGCTTGTGGAGTTGATCGTCGTAGCCATCAGAATTCTTCCCAACTATCCGTTGCCTGAGCGGCAGCGGCGGCACCCGTTGTGGTCCGCGCGACCGTTGCCATGAGTTTGCGTGCCGGCGATGCAACGGGTCGTGCATCAGGTCGCGCTATTGCAATCTTACGTGAAGAATGTTGCGCAAATCTAAATCGTCCCAGGAGATCGCGCAGGGTTTCGGCTTCGCGTGCCAGGCTATGGCTGGCAGCGGTCGTTTCCTCGACCATGGCAGCGTTCTGCTGCGTGTTCTGGTCCATGGAGTTGACGGCCTTGCTGATCTCCTTGATGCCCGTCGACTGTTCACGGGCCGCCTCGACGATCGCCGCGACATTGCCGTTGATCTCGTCCACCTGGGACATGATCTCATCAAGCGCCTTGCCGGTTTCGCCGACGAGCGAGACGCCCTGTTTGACCTGTTCGGAGGACGTCGAGATCAGCGTCTTGATTTCCTTGGCCGCACTGGCGGAACGCTGGGCGAGTTCGCGGACTTCCTGGGCGACGACGGCAAAACCCTTGCCCGCTTCGCCGGCGCGTGCCGCCTCGACACCCGCATTCAGCGCCAGGAGGTTGGTCTGGAAGGCGATCTCGTCGATCACGCCGATGATGTTGGAGATTTCCCGGGAGGAATTCTCGATCTGGCCCATCGCGCTCACCGCGTTGCGGACCACGGCGCCGGAATGTTCGGCGCTCTTTTTCGCACGCGAGACGAGGCTGCCTGCTTCTTCCGCGCGCTTGGCGCTATCGGTCACGGTGCGGCTGATTTCTTCCAGCGCCGCGGCGGTCTCCTCGACTGCCGCCGCCTGCTGTTCGGTGCGCTTGGCAAGGCTGTCGGAAGCCTGGCGGATCTCGCTGGAGCCGCCCGCAATGCCCACGGCATTCTCGCCGACGGTGCCCATGGCATCCGCGAGTTTCGCGATGGCTTCGTTGAAATCGATGCGGATCTGTTCGAGCGTCGAAATGAAGGGCCTTTCGATGCGGACCGTCAGATCGCCGTTCGAAAGAGCGGTCAGGCCGCCGGCGATGTCATCGACGGCGCGGACGCGTTCGGTAATATCGGTCGCGAATTTGACCACCTTGAAGACGCGGCCGTCGGCGTCGAAGATCGGGTTGTAGGACGCCTGGATCCAGACCGCCTTGTCGCTTTTGCCGATGCGCTTGAATTCGGCGGCGATCGCTTCACCGCCGGCGAGCTTCTTCCAGAATTGGGGGTATTCAGCGCTGTTGCGGAAGGATGCCTCGCAGAACATGCCGTGATGTTTGCCGACGATTTCCGAAAGCTGGTAGCCGAGGCAGGCGAGAAAATTCTCGTTGGCGGTCAGGATATCTCCGGTGGGAGTGAATTCGATGACGGCCTGGGTGCGCGAGATGGCGTTGATCTTGCCCTCGTCTTCGGCGGATTTGAGCTTCGCGGCGGTGATGTCGGTTGCGAATTTGACGACCTTGTAAGGCTTGCCGCCCGAGGTCACCGGATTGTACGTGGCCTGGATCCAGATTTCCCGGCCACCCTTGCCGATGCGCTTGTAGGCGGCGGCATCATAATTGCCCTTGCCGAGATTCGCCCAGAAATCCTTGTAGGCCTGCGACTTCACGTAGGCCGGGTCGCAGAACATGCTGTGATGCTTGCCGACGATCTCGGAGAGCGCGTAGCCAAGCGTCTTGCAGAAGTTCTCGTTGGCCGTGAGGACGTTTCCAGACAAGTCAAACTCGATAATGGCCTGCGACTTGTTGAGCGCTGCAAGTACTGCTTTTGCGTCAGCACCTGGGAGTGAAAGTATGGACATCCGGCTTGCTGCTCCCGACCGTGAGTTCGTGTTTTGGCTCGAACTGTCAACTGTCTCCGTATGAGAAAAGCGCTGTGCTGCAGGCGACACTTGAGTACCGCAAAAATAGCCTTTAAAAATTAACGTGAGGTCAATAGATATTTATATTCCAAATAGGGGAAATACGTATGTTTCTTGGAATTTGCTAAATTTCTCGAGCATAAAGTATTAAGCTATCCTTCTTCTTTTTCGAAATACGTATCGCGCCATAATTAGCACGGAAGAAATCCGGATATTCCTTTCGAACCACAGCAGCCGAATGTTAGCGCGCGTGAACGCAGCCACGATCGGCAGGTTCTTCGCATCGCTTCTATCCTGCAGATCACCTGCCTCTTCGGGAGGCACGCCGATCAATGTGATGTCCGTGGAGGTCATGTGTTTCTCCCGAGCAAGCGGGAATCCACAAATATGCGAAATCAGTATTCGCGCTCATAAAAGATGCCGGCCTTGCCGCCTTCGGTGCCGGCGCCGGCCTTGAGCTTCACACCGCGGCCGACATCGAGGTTGATCGTCGCTTCCGCGCCGCTCTCGCCGCCCTGTTCCACCTGGATATAGGTGCGGTTGTTGATATAGCGGCCGACCGACACGGTGGTCTGACCGGTCGCGTCCGTATTGATGTCGAGATCGTCGACACCGAGATTGCTGCGCAATGTCTCCAGGAGCGATGTGGAGCCACCGCCGGCCAGCTGGGTGACGGCATCGGCCAGCTGGGCGATCTGCAGTGGCGACAGCCGCGACATCGACTGGCCGAAGATCAGCCGGGCCAGAACCTCGTCCTGCGGCAGGGAGGGGGAAGAGGAAAAGGCGATCGTCGGGTCGTTGGCGACGCCGGTGACCTTCACCGTGATCGTCGTCGCGGCGGAGGTCGTGTTCGCCTCCATGTTGAGAACCGGGATCAGGCCGCCGCCGAAGGTGATGTCGCCATCGGTGAAATCCATTCGCTTGGCGAGGATGACGATACGACCGCGGCGCATCTTGAAGCCACCGGCAACAACCGGCGCGATCGCTGTGCCCGTGACGGTCAGATCACCGCCGAGTTCGGCGTCAATGCCGCGTCCGCGCACGAAGATGCCGTTCGGGGCGCTGATCTGAAGATTGAGCGCGATCGGGTTCGAGCTGCCGCTGGCGCCCTTCGGCCGCAGCTTCTCCATTTGCCGCAGCACGTCGGGCGGCGCGTTGCGATGGCGGATATCGATGGCGGATAGCGAGGTCGGCAGGCGGGCGGGCACGGTGATTGCCGCCTTTGTCAGCGTTACCTTACCGCCGAGGACCGGGCCTGAGGTGAGCGGGCCGGTGATCGTCAGGGCGCCGTCCGCGGTCGCGGCAAACAGCGCGCCATCGGCATAGGATGCCTGGGCAAGGGTGATCTTCAGATCAGCCGGAAAGCCCGAGCCCGGCGTGATGCCGACCGAGCCCTGGACCGAGACGGTGCCGCCGCCCGAGAGCTTGGCCGTGAGCCTGGAAATATTAGCGCTCTTGCCGTCGAAGGCGACATTGGCGGCAAGGTCCGTCAGGGCGAGGTTACGGCGAACATCCACCAGCCGGGCGCCGGACGAGGATGCGGTGCCGGTGATCGCCGGTGCCGCCGCCGTGCCACTGACCGCAAGATCGACATTACCGGTGCCTTCCAGCACGAACCCTTGCGCGGCCATCTGCCCGGCAAGGATCGAGAAGGGCAGCTGCCCGTTGAATTTCAGATTGAGCGGCTTTTCGCCGGCGAGCGAGACGGAGCCGCCGCCCGACAACGAGATGCCGCCTCCGCCCGAAAGGCGGGTATCGACGGTGACGGTGCCGTTCTGGAACGTGCCGCCGGCGGTGATGTTGAAGGGGGCGATGCCTGCGGACGTGGTCTGCGCAACGCCGGCATCGGCCCAGCGCAGGTCATAACGGACGGCGGGGGCCTGTGGCGTCCCCGTCGTGGTGACCGTGCCGGAAATCGTGCCGCGGGCGCCGAGGCTCGGCACGAAGGCGTTGACCAGGCTGGCGGGCACGGCATTGGCGCGGGCGTTGATGTCGAGCGCGGGAATGCCGTCCTTCAGGATGACCTTGCCGGCGGCGGACAGGTCGAGACCGCCCGAACCTGTCAGGCGGGTCTTGTCTAGTGTGACTGTCCCGTTGGCGAAGCTGCCGCTTGCCTGGACTCGAAACGGATTGATGCCAGCGTCGCGCGACTGGCGAAGCTGTGCATCACTCCATTCTAAATCGTAACGTATAGCAGGGGCAGACGCGGCGCCGGTGGCGTTGATCGTGCCGGAAATCGTGCCGGCCGCGTTGATTGCGGGCACGAACGCGTTGATGAGGTTTGCGGGCAGGGCTTTGACATTGGCGGTCAGATCCAGCGCCGAGCCGGCCGTGCCGTTGACGGTAACGCTGCCGGTCCCGGTTGCTATGGTCAGATCGGCAAGACGCGCACCGCCGTTTGCGACCGCGATGCGGGTCGGCGCGGCAAGCCGGACAGCGATGCTGCGCGGTGCCGCCGTGAAGCTCTCGATGCCGACCGACATATCGGCGCCGGTCTGGATGTCGCCGACCGCGGTGAGGGGGGCGTTGTCATACTGGGCGGCGAGGTTGAAATTGGTCTTGTTGCCGCCCTGGGTGACGCCGAGGTTGACGTCGTTGACGCCGACCGAACCCGCGCCGATGCGGGTGGCACGAACCGTGCCTTGGGCCGCGATCGCCTTGATGTCGGGAATGGCGAGGTCGATATTGGGCTGGGCGATCTCGATCGTGCCGCGGCGAAGGGCATTGCCGGAGGCCCGGATCGCAGCGCCTGCCTTGCCGCCGGTATTGCTGAACACCACCGTTCCCTTGAGATCGCCCTGCGCCTGCTGGGCCGCGAGGGCTGCCAGCAGGGAGACGTCCGGGAAGTCGAAGGTGAGCTGGCCTTCCGGCAGGAAGGCGGGGGAGAAGTTCAGGGCGCCGGTCAGCTTGTTCGGGCCGATCTCGGCAGTAATCGCCGGCGCACTGGTGCGGCCCTGCACGGAAGCAACGTCGGCATTGATGCGGATCGGCTGGCCATCGAGTGACCCTATGGCCGTCAGCTTGCCCTTGGGGGCGTTCGGATCGGCGGTTCCCTCGAGAACGAAGCTCATGTCCTGGAGCTTGCGGCCGACCAGCCGCGCGTCGGCGGAATTGACCACGGCCTTGACGCCCATGGCGGCCAGCGGCCCCTTGGCGGAAATATCGAAACCGGCAGCCCCCTCGGCCTCGGGCAGCCAGCGCTTAAGGTCCGGCACGCGGCCGGCGAGGCGCCCGGTGACGGTCCGGTTTTCGAGCAGCATGTTGCCATGCGCCTCGATGGCGTTCGACCGCATCACGAAGTTCTCGAGGCTGATGCGGCCGCCGCTGACCATGTTGACATAGCCTTCGGCGGAAAGCTTGCCTTCGAATTTCGAAACCAGCGCGGGCGGCAGAACGGCGGGATTGGCGAAAACCCGGAAATTGCCGGTCACTGCCTGCTTCGACATGTCATAGGCGCCGGACAGCGTGCCGTTGACATTGCCGCTGTCGAAGGTTGCCGCATCCAGGCCGATCGCCGGCGGGGCCAGCCTCAGCGGCGCATCCAGCGTCACCGGCCCGCGGATCACCCGGTCGAGGTCGTCGCTGGTGAAATCCGTGCGGGCCACCGTGAAACGGCTGCGGATGCTGCCCGAGCGGCTGATGAGGTTGAGGTCTTCGCTTTCCGCCTGCAGGCGGATCTGCCCGAAGCGTCCCTGCGGCAGGTCGGCGGCGCTCAAAGCGGCGGTGGCGTTGAAGCGGGCGGAGGTGGCAGCGCCCGTCAGCGTGAAATTGATGCTCTCGAAGGAGAAGCGGCTCTCCTGACCACTGATCGGCCAGACGAAGTCGACCGGTCCCTTCACGCCGTTGAGGCTGGCCGTGAGGCTGTTGTCGCCCGTCTGGTCCCATGCCCCCTTGGCAGCGATCTTCACGGCGCCGGAGGTGAGTTCGCCGCGTTCGATATCCACCCGGCCGGACGGCGCATAGATCGCGGCGATGTTGATATCGGTCGTACCGCCGAACAGCGGGCGGAAGGCGGGCGGAAGAAGCGTCGACAGCTGGCCGCCGCCGGTCACCTCCACCCTGTGCCTGCCGTTTTCGACCAGCACATGCTTGCCGTCGACCGAGATGACGGGAATGCCCCCGACACTGCCCTGCAACTTGCCGGCCCAGTCGGAAAGCGGTCCTTCGCCGCCGAGCGCCAGTTCCACCGCAGGAGCGCCGGGAAGCCGCAGCAGACGGGCAAGCAGCCCGCCCTGCGGCTCGGAGACGGATGCCTTGAGGGTCAGACGGTTCTCGGACGGCGCGTAGACCACGTCGGCGAAAGCCTTGGCATCCGGCTCGTCCTTGCGGGTCGCCTGCAGATCTAGCGAAATGTCGGGGCCGGTTGCGTTGATCGAACCCTTGACCGACAGGGAGAAGTCGCGTCCCGAAAGTGCCTGCGAGAGGTTGATGTCCGGCAGGTCGATCTGGGCGACGCGGATGCCGACGGGCAGGGGCGATCCGGAGGAACTCGTGGTCGTCGCCTGGTTGGTAACCGGAGCTTTCGGCGGACGCGGCGCACGGATGAAATTGACGGTGTCGGCGGAGATATGCTCGGCGCGGAAGACGCCGGTCACCAATGACGTCGGAGACCAGTCGATCTTGATGCCGCCGATCTGGGCATAGGGACCCATGTCGTCGGAAAGCGTAAGGGCATCGATACGAAGATCGCCGGTCAGAAGGCCTTCCGGCCGGGTGAAGGAGATGCCGCGATCAGGCGTGGAGACGATGGCGGAAATGCGGTCCGCGGCGACACGCCCGCCGACCGGGGTGAGGGCCACGAAGAGGACGACGCCCAATGCCATGACGAACAGGATCGCGACCACGCCAAGCGCGGCCTTCAAGATCCATTTCAACAGGCGAACCATCAGCATCATGCCTTAAACGTTACCCTTTCGACTGCCTTTCAGAATGCTTGCCCAATGCCCGCATAGATACCGTATTGGGTGCCGCCGTCATAGCGCTGCAACGGAACCGCAACGTCCAATCTGAGTGGTCCGAAAGGCGTGGCATATCTTATGCCGACCCCTGCACCAGCACGTATATCAGAAAAATCAGGCACGATTCCGGTCGATACCGTACCGACATCGACAAAAGGTACAATGCCTATGTTTTCTGACACTTTTACCCTCACTTCGAAAGATCCCAGAGTATAAGATCGTCCACCTGTGGCTTCATCGGCACTGTTGTAAGGCGAAATTTCCCGATAGGCGTATCCGCGCACCGATCCGCCGCCGCCGGCGAAGAATCTGCGCGTCGCCGGAATTCTTTCAAGGTCGCTTCCGCCGACCAGTGTTCCGGCGGCAAGACGGGCGGCCAGCACGACGCGGTCCTCCTGTCCAAGGCCGAGATAGCCCGAGATCGAGCCCTCGAAGGACGAGAAGATCGTGCCGTCCATCAGCTCGTAGCTCGGCTTGGCCGACAGCGTCGCGTAATACCCCTTGGTCGGATCGAGCTTGTTGTCCCGCGCGTCGCGCTCGAAGCCGATCGGCAGGCTGAGGGTGAGATACTGGTTGTTGCCGAAGGCGTCGTCGGCGTCGATATAGGCGATCTCGCCGCCGCCCTTGAGCTTGTCGGTCTCGTTCAGCTCGTAGGCAAGGCCGGCCGAGTAGATGATGGTCTGCGCCTCGTAGACGTCGGGCGTCTCGCTCTTGGCTTCCAGGCGGGATTCGAAGGTCGCTTCCGGTACGAAGGCGCCCGGCTTGGTAAAGATGATGCCGGCCGAATAATCGAAGGTGGTAACGTCGGTGGTCGCGCCGATGCCGGACACCTTGCCCTCGATGCGCAGCGATTCGGCTTCCCCGAAGAGATTGCGGTGGCCCCAGTATCCTTCGAGGCCGGCGCCGTCGATCGAGGAATATTCGGCGCCGAAACCGAAATAGCGATGCTTGCCTTCCGAGACCTCGATCGTCAGCGGCAACGAACCATCCGGCGCCAGCTTATCCGCCTCGTGGATCGTCACACTCGAGAAGACGCCGAGCTCGCGCAGGCGGTCGTTGGCCTTCTTCAACTGCACCGGAGAATATTGTCCGTGTTTGTCGAGCCGCGAATACCGGCTGATGAAGGCGGCATCGACGGTCCGCGATCCCTTGACTGCGACGCTGCCGAACGGCGCGACCGGACCGCCGATGGCGCCGAGCACGACGTCGATCGTATTGGTGCGATGATCGGCCGTCACCTGCCGCCGGGTCAGCTTTGCGAGCGGGCGGCCTTCGTTCTTCAGATCGACGAGAAGCTGTTCGCCGGCCTTGAGGATCAGGCGCGAACCTGCCTCGCCGCCGGGAACAAGATCGTATTTTTCCGGATCGTGGCCGGCCGCGTCACCGTCGAAGCGAACCGAGCCAAGCTTGAAGACGGGGCCGGGGTCGATACGGACGGCGACCGGGACGGGGCCTGTGTGATCGAAGGTGGGGTTGGGCGGCAGACGATCGATATCGGTGCCGGCGACCGAGATATGCACCGTGCCACCGTAACGGGCCTCTTCGTAAAGCACGGCGATCAACCGGTCGCGATCTTCGCGCGCCTTGATGATCACACCGAGATCGCCGGAGACGGGCTGCTTTTCATCGGTCATCAGGGAAGCGGCCGATTCGAGGCGCTTCTTGAGGTCCTTGTCCGCGCTGCCGGCTTCGAGCGTCGCGTCGTAACGGACGGGATCGATCACTTCGACGGTATCGTCATTGTCGCCGAACAGCGTGATGCCGAAGAGTTTGAAAGCGTAGGCGTTGCCGGAAAGCGGCGGGAAGACGAGAAGTGCAGCGGCGAGCATCGCGGCGGTGCCTGCTCCCCTCAGCTTCCGTTTTTCTGTCCGCCCAGTGTTTTCGTTCCGCATACGCAAACTGACTGTGGATTCCCCCGGCTGGAAGCCCTCATAGCATCCGACGAAGCGAACTATCTAACTGCAAAAGACGAAGCCGGGTACCCCTTGGCAATGATTTCATGAAAGAAAAAGCCCCGAAGCGTGCTCCGGGGCTGCATTTTTGGCTGCAATCCACGCGTTTATCAGTAACGGCGCGGGCAGCTGTCGATATAGCGACGGCCATAACGGTCGCGGTAGTAGCACTGCCCCGGCTGTTCGGCGACGGAGCCGATCAAGGCGCCGGAAACGCCGCCGATCGCAGCGCCCACGGCAGCGCCGCGAACATTGCCGGTGGCAAGGCCACCGATCACGGCGCCGGATGCTGCGCCGATGCCGGCACCCTGTTCAGTTGCCGTGCAGCTCGCGAGCGAAGCGCCGACCATCAAAAGCACCAAGGCCTTCTTCATGAGATCCTCCTGTTTGTTCTTCGTCTTTTCCGGCTGTCTTGCAGGCTCCAGACGTTTCCGCGGGCCAATTCTGCAACAACCATCAATGGGAACAATAGGTCGCTATGTGCAAGAGTCCATATGAGCTCAATATTTTAAGCCAGGATTTTTGGTTTGGTTTGCCGACAGTTACTCGGCATTCGGTGGAATCGGGAGGGCGATCGCTTGTCTGATGGCCGACCAAAATATTGCCGTTTCCGTAGAAAGTAGCGGTTGATCCCCTTAGTAAAAAAGCAAATGATGAGTACGTGTCCGGGAGGGACACGAGGAGGATCATATGACGAAAGTGACGCTGACCGTGAACGGGCGCGCGATGAGCGGCGAGTGTGAGGATCGCACCCTGCTCGTGCATTTTATCCGCGAAAAACTTGGTCTGACCGGAACGCATGTGGGCTGCGACACGACCCAGTGCGGCGCCTGCGTCATCCATATGGACGGCCTTTCGGTGAAGAGCTGTTCGATCCTGGCGGTGCAGGCATCCGGCTCGACGATCACGACGATCGAGGGCCTCGCCGGCCAGGGCGAATTACATCCGGTTCAAGCCGCTTTCAAGGAGCATCACGGCCTGCAATGCGGCTTCTGCACGCCGGGCATGGTGATGACGGCGGTCGACCTGATCAACCGCGAAGGCGGGACGCTGACCGAAGAGACGGTCCGCGCCGGGCTCGAAGGCAATATCTGTCGTTGCACCGGCTACCACAATATCGTCAAGGCGATCCTTGCCGCCGATGCCGAAATGGCAACCGGGCGACAGGCGGCTGAGTGAGTAGTGAGTAGTTGTTAGTGAGCGTTGGTTCACACGGCGCTTCGGCTCTTGAACTACTCACTACCTTCTAATTCCTACCCACTATCCAACCACTAATCACCATCTCGGGAGGAGATGAACATGGGTGTCGAAGGAATCGGTGCACGCGTTACCCGCAAGGAAGACAAGCGTTTTCTGACCGGCAAGGGCCGCTATACGGACGACATGACCGTCCCGGGCATGAAATATGCCTATTTCGTCCGCAGCCCCTATGCGCATGCCAAGATCAAGAACATCGATGCAACCGCGGCGAAAGCCATGCCGGGTGTCATCGACCTGCTAGACGGCAAGCAGCTTCAGGCGGATGGCATCGGCAATCTCATCTGCGGCTGGATGATCCATTCCAAGGACGGAACGCCGATGAAGATGGGCGCCTGGCATCCGCTGGCAGTTGATACGGTCCGTTACGTGGGCGATGCGATCGCGATCGTGGTTGCCGACTCGTATGGCGAGGCCCGCGATGCCGCGGAAGCCGTGGTCGTCGACTACGAACAGCTTCCGGCCGTGACCGGGGCGGTTGCAGCGCTTGCCTCCGGCGCTCCGCAGATCCATCCGGAAGCGCCCGGCAATTTGATCTTCGACTGGCAGATCGGCGAGCCGGATGCGGTCGACCAGGCGATCGCCGCGGCCGCGCATGTCACCGAGATCGAGATCCTCAACAACCGCCTCTCGCCGAACCCGATGGAGCCGCGCGCCACGCTCGGCATCTACGATACGGCCGAGGATCACTATACCTGCTACACGACCAGCCAGAACCCGCATGTGGCCCGGCTGGTGATGAGCGCCTTCTATAACGTCGCGCCGGAAAACAAGCTGCGCGTCATCGCGCCGGATGTCGGCGGCGGTTTCGGTTCGAAGATCTATATCTACCCGGAAGAGATCATCTGTCTCTGGGCGTCCAAGAAGACCGGCGTGCCGGTGAAATGGACCTCGGACCGCACCGAAGCCTTCCTGACCGACGCCCATGGCCGCGACCACGTGTCGAAAGTGAAAATGGCCTTCGATGCCAACAACCGGATCACGGCGCTGAAGGTCGATACGATCGCCAATCTCGGCGCCTATATGTCGCTGTTCTCCTCGGCCGTGCCGACCTATCTCTACGCGACGCTGCTGTCCGGCCAGTATGCGATCCCGGCGATCCACGCCAATGTCCGCACCGTCTATACCAATACGGTACCGGTCGATGCCTATCGCGGCGCCGGCCGTCCGGAAGCGACCTATCTGTTGGAACGGACCATGGAGACGGCGGCCCGCGAACTCGGCGTCTCGCCGGCGGAACTGCGCCGGACGAATTTCATCCGCTCCTTCCCTTACCAGACGCCCGTCATCATGAACTATGACGCGGGCGACTACGAAGCCTCGCTGAATGCGGCGATGCAGGCCGCCGACTGGGCAGGGTTTGCCGCCCGGCGCGCGCAATCCGAAGCCAGGGGCAAGAAGCGCGGCATCGGCATGAGCTGTTATATCGAGGCCTGCGGCATCGCGCCGTCTGCCGCGGTCGGTTCGCTGGGTGCTGGCGTGGGCCTGTGGGAATCGGCGGAAGTGCGGGTCAATGCGGTCGGCACAATCGAGGTGCTGACGGGGTCGCATAGCCATGGCCAGGGCCATGAAACCACCTTCGCGCAGCTGGTCGCCGGCCGCCTCGGCGTGCCCATCGAGAGCATCAACATCGTCCACGGCGACACCGATAAGGTGCAGATGGGCATGGGCACCTACGGTTCGCGTTCCGGTGCGGTCGGCATGTCGGCGATCGTCAAGGCGCTCGACAAGGTCGAGGCCAAGGCGAAGAAGATCGCCGCGCATCTGATGGAGGCCTCCGAAGAGGATATCGTCATCGAGAACGGCGAACTGAAGGTCGCAGGCACCGACAAATCGGTGCCGTGGTTCCAGGTGGCGCTCGCCTCCTATACCGCCCACAACCTGCCTTCGGGCATGGAGCCGGGCCTGAAGGAAACCGCCTTCTACGACCCCTCCAACTTCACCTTCCCGGCCGGCTGCTACATTGCCGAGGTGGAGATCGATCCGGATACCGGCGAGACGGATATCGTCCAGTTCGTCGCGGCCGACGATTTCGGCAATATCATCAACCCGATGATCGTCGAGGGCCAGGTGCATGGCGGCATCGCGCAGGGCATCGGCCAGGCGCTGCTCGAAAACGTGCAGTATGACGAGAACGGCCAGCTTCTGACGGCAAGCTACATGGATTATGCCATGCCGCGCGCCGACGACCTGCCGTCCTTCAGCCTGTCGCACCAGAACACGCCTTGCCCGGGCAATCCGCTCGGCATCAAGGGCTGCGGCGAGGCCGGTGCAATCGGCTCGCCGCCGGCGCTTATCAACGCCATCACCGATGCGATCGGCCACAACAAGCTCACCATGCCGGCGACCCCGATGAAGGTCTGGCAGGCATTGCAGACGGCTCACTGAGGAGAACAGACATGTACGCTACCAGCTACCATCGTGCATCCTCGGTGGAAGATGCCGTCAAGCTCAAGTCCGCCAATGAGGAGGGCAAATACCTGTCCGGCGGCATGACGCTGATTTCGACCATGAAACAGCGGCTCGCCGCGCCGAGCGACCTGATCGACCTTCGCCACATTCCGGCCATCCGGGGAATCCGGATCGAAGGCCGCAAGGTGACGATCGGCGCCGCCACGCCGCATGCGGATGTTGCCGCCTCGCGGGAGCTTGCCGCCATCTGTCCGGCGATCTGCAAGCTCGCCGGCCATATCGGCGATCCGCATGTGCGCCACATGGGCACGATCGGCGGTTCGATCGCCAACAACGATCCGGCGGCGGATTATCCCGCCGGCCTGCTCGGGCTTGGCGCGACCATCGTCACAGACCGTCGGTCGCTGTCGGCCGACGATTTCTTCACCGGTCTTTTCGAGACCGCGCTGGAAGAGGGCGAAATGGTAACGTCAGTCACCTTCGACGCGCCGGAAAAGGCGGGCTATGCCAAGTTCAACAACCCGGCCTCGCGGTTTGCGATGACCGGTGTGTTCGTGGCCAAAACCGCCGGCGGCGTGCGCGTTGCGGTGACGGGCGCCGGTTCGTCCGGCGTCTTCCGTCATCCGGGCTTCGAACAGGCGCTGGCTTCCAACTGGTCGCCGGATGCGCTGAGCAATGTCGTGGTCGATGCCTCCAACCTGATGTCGGACCTGCACGCGAACGCGGAATACCGCGCCAACCTCGTAAAGGTCATGGCAAAAAGGGCGGTGGCGTCTGCCGGTTGAGGCGAATCGAGAGCAGCGGTAAAAAGCTTGGAAGAGCGGGGAAACCGCTCTTCTTTTTGCTGCTTGACGTGGATCAATTCTCGTACTTACGGAATCGCTTACTTTTTTATTGGAATAATTCAAAAAAAGCGGGCCTTTTGCCGCAGGTTGGTTCTATTCGCGAGGTCCGGGGTTGACGAAAAGCGCGGCTGAAACCAAAACCGAGGCAGGTTCTGGAGTGTGAGCATGGACTTCGAGGCATTTTTCAAGAGCGAGCTGGACGGACTTCATGGTGAAGGCCGTTACCGGGTGTTCGCCGATCTGGAGAGGCACCGCGGCAATTTTCCCCGCGCCACGCGCCATACTCCCGATGGTCCGAAGGAAGTGACGGTCTGGTGTTCGAACGATTATCTCGGCATGGGCCAGCACCCCGCCGTGATCGAGGCGATGAAGGAAGCCATTGATCACTGTGGCGCGGGTGCGGGAGGCACCCGGAATATTTCTGGCACCACGCACTACCACGTCATGCTTGAGCGTGAACTGGCCGATCTGCATGGCAAGGAAGCCGGCCTGATCTTCAATTCCGGTTATATGTCGAACTGGGCGACGCTCGGCACGCTCGGCCAGAAGATTCCCGGCCTGATCATCTTCTCGGATGCGCTGAACCACGCGTCGATGATCGAGGGCATCCGTTATGCCAAGTGCGAACGGGTGATCTGGAAGCACAACGATCTCAACGATCTCGAAGCGAAGCTTGCGGCAGCCGATCCGAATGCGCCGAAGCTGATCGCCTTCGAAAGCATCTATTCGATGGACGGCGATATCTCGCCGATCAAGGAAATCTGCGATCTTGCCGACAAATACGGCGCGATGACCTATCTCGACGAAGTGCATGCGGTCGGCATGTACGGCCCGCGTGGTGGCGGCATTGCCGAACGTGAAGGCCTGATGGACCGCCTGACGGTCATCGAAGGCACGCTCGGCAAGGCTTTTGGCGTGATGGGCGGTTATATCGCCGCCTCCGCTGCGCTCTGCGACTTCATCCGTTCTTTCGCCTCCGGTTTCATCTTCACAACGGCGCTGCCGCCGACTCTGGCAGCCGGGGCGATCGCCTCGATCCGGCATCTGAAGGCCAGCCCGTTCGAACGGGTCCGCCATCAGGACCGCGTCAAGAAGCTGCGCACGATGCTCGACAGCCAAGGCATCCCGCACATGCACAACCCCAGCCATATCGTGCCGGTCATTGTCGGCGATGCGGCCAAGTGCAAGTGGATCTCGGATATCCTGCTCGACACCTGCAACGTCTATGTGCAGCCGATCAACTATCCGACCGTGCCGCGCAAGACCGAACGCCTGCGCATCACCCCGACGCCGCTGCATAGCGATGCGGACATCGAGCACCTGGTCGGCTCGCTGCACCAGCTCTGGGCTCGCTGCGCCCTGGCGCGGCACGTGGCTTGATATTTCTCGATCGGTCCCGCTAACCTCACCGCCCTCATCCCTGTGCCCGTCACAGGAATGAGGAAAGTTGGGAGTTGCCGCCTCGGCAGCTAACCGGCGCTTTTGATCGGCTACGCTCTAAGCAGCCAATTCCCTCTGCGCGATGATCTCTCCAGCGCGGCGACGGGCTTCGGCATCTGCCGCAAACACTTCGTCCATCGTCTTCGCGGCGCCATAGCCCATCATGTCGTCCATCACCTGCTCGGCGACATCCGCCATGTTGAGAAAACCAATGCGCCCGGCGCAGAAGGCGTGGAAGGAAATCTCCTCTGCAGCGTTCATCACGGCGCCCTGCATGCCGCCGCGTTCGAGCGCGGTTCGTGCCAGCCTCAGTGCCGGGAAACGCATCTCGTCCGGCGCCTCGAAATCGAGCCTTGCGAGCTTGGCGAAATCCAGCCGTTCGACATCGAGCTTCGTGCGGTTCGGGTAGGTCAGCGCATAACCGATCGCAGTGCGCATGTCCGGACAGCCGAGCTGGGCCAGCACCGAGCCGTCGGCATAACCGACCATGGAATGGATGACTGATTGCGGATGGACGATGACCTCGATCTGGTCCGGCCGCAGATCGAAGAGATGTTTCGCCTCGATCATCTCCAGCGCCTTGTTGAACATCGAGGCGCTGCCGATCGAGATTTTCAGGCCCATCGACCAGTTGGGGTGGGCGCGGGCGATATCCGCGGTGACGCCCGCCATCTGCTCGCGGGTCCAGGTGCGGAAGGGTCCGCCGGAGGCGGTGAGGACGATGCGTTCGACCGCGTGGTGCTGGTCGTCTTCGAGTGACTGGAAGATGGCGCTGTGTTCGCTGTCGACCGGGATCAGCCGTCCGCCGCCTTCTGCGACCGCCTTGACGAACAGTTCGCCGGCCGAAACCAGGCATTCCTTGTTGGCGAGCGCGATATCGGCGCCGCGTTCTGCGGCGGCCAGCGTCGGCGCAAGGCCGGCGGTGCCGACGATCGCCGCCATCACCCAGTCGGAGGGGCGAGCGCCCGCCTCGATCAGCGCCTCGCGGCCGGCGGCGACCTCTATGCCGCTTCCAGCGAGCGCATCCTTCAGCGTTGCATACTGACGGTCGTCGGCCGTCACGGCCAGTCTGGCACCGCATGCCTTAGCCTGGTTTGCAAGGAGGGCGATATTGCTGTTGCCGGTGATTGCCACGACCTCGAAGGTCTCGCGGCCACCTAGCTGGTTCACCACATCCAACGTATTGACGCCGATCGAGCCGGTGGAACCGAGGATGCTGATACGGCGCTTGCCGGTGTCGGCCATGCTGTCTTCCATTTCCTAAAGCTGTCTTCGGTCTACAAGCGAAAGCCACGGCTCACAAGAGCGGGCTTGAATTCGGCCCGCCTGCGACCAAGTGCAGCTTGCACAACGGATGCTCTTGGCGCGAAGTGGGATGATGAGCGAACACCGTGAAATCCAGACGACTTGCGTGATCGCCGGCGCCGGTCCGGCAGGCCTGATGCTCGGCCTCCTGCTGGCGCGCGCCGGCGTCGATGTCGTGGTCGTCGAGAAGCACGCGGATTTCCTGCGCGATTTTCGCGGCGATACGATCCATCCCTCGACGCTGGAGGTGATGCACGAGCTCGGCCTGATCGACGAATTTTTAAACCTGCCGCACACGCGGGCGCCAAAATTGTCCGCTGAGATGGGCGGGAAGACGGTGACGATCGCGGATTTTTCGAGGCTGCCGGTCAGGAACCGCTTCATCGCCTTCATGCCGCAATGGGATTTTCTGAGTTTTCTTGCCGAAAAAGCGCGGAGCTATTCGAATTTCCGGCTGATCATGCAGGCTAGGGTGACGGACGTCTTGGAGGACCGGGGGGCGATCTCCGGCCTCGTCCTCAAGACGCCCGAAGGAGAGCTCACCATCCGCTCGACGCTTGTCGTCGGTGCCGATGGCCGCAACTCGGTCGTGCGGGAAAAGGCCGGCCTCGATGTGGAGAGTTTCGGTATCCCGAGCGAAGTCGTCTGGATGAAGCTGTCGAAGCAGAAGGGTGATCCGAGCGAGGTGATGGGCCATGCCGGCCCTCGCCAGGGTTTCGTGCTGATCGACCGCGGCGACTATTGGCAATGCGGTTATGTGATCCGCCGCACCACGTTTGCGGACATCCGCGAGAAGGGCATCGAGGCCTTCCGGCGGATGGTCGTCGATGTCTCGCCGCTGCCGGCCAAGCGGATGCAGGAAATCCGCAGCTTTGAGGATACCAGCCTGCTGACGGTGCGCATCGACCGGCTGAAGCAATGGTGGCGGACCGGACTGATCTGCATCGGTGACGCGGCGCATGCCATGTCGCCGATCGGCGGCGTCGGCGTCAACCTGGCGATCCAGGATGCGGTAGCGGCCGCCAATATCCTGGCCGCGCCGCTCCGCGAAAAGCGCCTCGCCGATGCCGACCTCGCCGCCGTCGAGAAGCGGCGCAGGTTCCCGACCAGGGCGACGCAGAAGCTGCAGTTGATGATGAGGAGCAGCCGGCGAACGGATCAGGCGGACGATCGCAAAAGCAAGGGTCCGCCTGCCTTCATCCGGGGCATCGCCCGCTTTCCGCTGCTCGCCCATCTCGCCGGTCGGCTGATCGGACTCGGCTTCCGCATGGAGCATGTGCGTGTGAAACAAGGCAACCTTTGAGGCTCCCACGTCGTTGATCGGCAAAACAACCGAGGTTTTGCCATGCTCATGCTCGGAAGAATGCTGACGATGGCGATGGCGCTGCTTGGCGGGATCTTCTTCTCGCAGGCGCCGGAATTCGCGCAGCAATACCGCCAGCGGATCGGCGGCGCGCTCGATGAGCTGAAGATCCTGATCTCGGAATTCGACGCCCAGGCCAATCACAACGGCCTCGACCGCCAGGAGGCACTCAACATCTATTCCGCCTCGCCGCAGACCTTCCTGCGCAATCAGGGCGAAGCGATGCGGCGCACTTTTTCGCGTTATGAGATGCTCGCCGAGCAGCAGAAGGAGCTGACGCTGGCGCCGCCGTTCACCAAGCCTTTCGTGGTGATGCGCAATCCTGATTCGACGACATTCGCGAATGCCTGGCGCGATTACGTGCCGGGCGTGCCGGTCGATTTTGCAGGCCTCACCTGGGCGGCAGGCGGGCTCTTCTGCGGCTGGCTGATCGCAGCGCTGCTGGGAGCCGCCCGTCGCGGCGTCGTTCGCACCGTAAGGAGGCCGAAACGTGGAGCGGTTAGGTAGGTTTGTCCCAGAGGAACCAGATGGCCATTGATTATATTGCATTATTTTTGGAAGTTCAGTTTGGCTTGTCCCTGAAGCTTTAGTAGCTCTGTCCCAGATGTGTCCCTAGAATCAAGGCAACAAAAAAAGGCCCCGAAAACGGAGCCTTTGAAAACGTCGAATGAATGATGGCGGTGTTATGCCGATGCGCGTTCGAACGTGAACTTATCCAGATCGTTCCGCCAATAGTATCTTCCTGGTCGGGACCCAGGGTCGAAGCTCGGCTCAATGCCGAGCAACTCCATGCGTCGAACAATTACGTCAGCGCGTGTGCCATACACCGAGGCGATTTCGGCAACTGAAATGTGACGGCGCTGAAAATCCTCGAGAGCCTTCGGCTCGATGAACGGTTGCATGCGGCGTGAAGAACGATTGAGTCTCGTAACCGACGAAAGGACTCCACTGGCGACAAGAGGGTAGGTTTTGTATTTCGCGGTATTCAATAAGTCGGCAGCCTCCGCAATCGACAGCAGATTGGTTCCGATCTCCAGTCTAACTGCAAGACGCCTCTTCCCTTGGGCTTCTTTCAAATTGACGAAGAGATTAGCGAACGTGACACCGTTGCCGGATCGGGCAATACCATGAAGTTGGCCGTCCAAAATCATCCCGACCACTTCATTTACCTGGCAGTTGCACCTGTGGGCCACCTTTACAATCGGCAGGTAGCCATCGAGATCGATCTCGGTCTTCGCTCGCTCAAACAAGCGGCGCTGAAAACCAATCAGGTCCTGCCTCCAGATGCGGGTGTAGATGCGCAGGTCGCCGCGATCTGCCTCGACGCGGGGTAGAAAGCCGGCATCGATAATCTCGTGCAACCGTGCTCCCTTCAAACCCAGAATAGCCGCCGCCTCGGTCAGGGATAGAGCATCCTGCGCCGCTTCCAGAATGGGCTTCGCCAGTTCCGCGTCGAAGGAGACCTTTGTAGTTGTTGCCTCCTCTGATTTCAGAAGGCCGGCTTTCGTCAAAAGCCCGACGATGCGTTGCTCCCTCAAGCCGTACTCGACACTCGCCGAGCGTACGGTGTGACGGTAACGCCTGCGCGTAGGCAGAATGCAAATCTGGCCTTCACCCAGCGGCATGTTTCTTTCCGCGAGGTCTTGAAAGAGCTCGACGAGAGATGCGTAGGCCGGAACATCGTTATTGCGCCGAAGCCAGCGCGTGATGGGGTCCATCGGGGAAGCACCGTCTTCCACGGAGAAGCTTTTACCGAGTACAAGCTCAGAAACCAGTTCCGAGATGTGGGCTTCGCCCAGCTTCACGGCGTTGAAACCGTACTCCGCATCGTCAAGGGTCTCGAACGATCCGTCGTCGCTGACCGCGGCACCGCGATATCGACGCAGAAAACGGCCGAAATACTTGCAAAGCCCTGCAACGACGTATGCCTCAAGGTTGTCGAGGAAAGGGTTGGCGATTTCACCTCGAATGCGTCCGATCAGGTATCTGTCAAGCTCCTGCGACGGTCGGCTTTCCACCTCCCTATGATCGTTGGCAAACAGATGTTCGTTGGACCAAACAAAGAGAGCGAAGTCATCCTTGTTGTTGTCGCAAGCGACTTCGGTAATCCGCGAACCGTGGGGCGGGCATGTCCCGATAGCTTTCGTTTCCCACCATGCCCGCACGTACGGGCGTGAGACCTTGCGACCTTCTTCAATCCGAAGGTCCTGCTGAACGCATTGGACACAAAAGCGGTGTGCGTTACCGCGGCGATGGTCGCGGCCGAATACCGCGTCACCCAACCTGAAATGCAGCTTTTCGTCGGCGCGTTGCACGGCGAAGCGACCGAGCCTGTTGCGCTTCTCCCCAGTCCAGGCCTCCAGCAGTGCCATCGAACCTGAATCACCGCGCATGATCGAGAGTGCGTTTGTTTCGGTGCAACCGAGGAAGGCTTCTAGTGAAGGATACCCGTTCGCAGCGGCGAGGCGAGATACGAAACCAAGCGGCGTTTCATTGTCGTGGAGCGGGATCGAGACAGGCAGCTTCATCGGGACTTCCTTTGCGACGGAGGTTCTGTTCAGGCGAGGTCTGCAAGCGCGTGACCCGGCACGAGGTCGCGCCAGCGGGAGGCGGTGAATACGTTGTCACGGGGCATGCATCCCGTATCGCGCTCGTAGTTGCGTGCGAACTCCTTGATCGTGACCGATTTCCGGCCCCGCTCGAGCGCGCGGAAGCATGCCTCCTGCACCATTGCGATCATCGATCCGAACGCTCCGTTGCCAGCGAGGCAAAGCTTCTCCGGAAAATCGTCGTCAAGAAGCTCGGCGGACAAGGACAGCCCGCATCCCTCGTTTCCTACCTTCTGAAGGATGCTCGCGATCCACTGCGCGTCTGCGGGACAGCTGAGTGCGTCGTACCGCAGGACGCGGGAACGGTTGGCAAGTTGGAGATCGCCCTTGAGCAGTTCCGCCAGCTCGGAGACCCCCGAATAGATCGTATGCAGCGGCCAGTCTGTAGTCTGGATCAGACTCTTGAGCGTGTCCTGCACGTGCCGGATCGCCGCCGGAGTGTTATGACGCATGACGTGTTGCATCTCGTCTACGTGGAGGTACTTCACGCCACGCTCGCGAAGCTGCGACTTGAGGACCGCGAAGAGGGCGTGTTCCGTCATACGCTCCCTGGTGGGAAGGCCCATCGCAGTGATGATCGTGATCGCCAGGGCCTTCGTATTGCAAGGACGCGGCGCGTCAATGCTGAGCACTGGCGAGACGGTTTCGCTGTGCTCGTTCCTGTACGGACGGAATTCGGGCATCGTGGCGAAATGGTGCTGTAGCGAGCGGGTCTTGCCGCTGCCCGAATCCCCGATGACGAAAAGTGCACGCCGTTTCGAACCGGCACCCTGTTCCCAGTCCGTCACGTTGACGGCCATTTCCCGGAGATAGGACGCGAGCTTTCCATCGCGGCCCGTCGTGAAATAACCGGCACGGACACTGGCCTTGAGAGCTGCGAAATCCGAAGCTTCCATGTACTTGGTGTCGGTCATGTCAGTCGTCCTCGTTGTAGTCGAGAGTGGAAACGATCGGGATCGGCCGCGATGGTGTCGTTTCCTCGGACTGGGCGGGGTCTGCGGCTGGGGTGGATTTCAGGTGGTTGATGGGCAACGCCCGCCTCGGGGGACCGCGGAGAGGATCGGCGGGCGGCGACATCTCCGAGACAAGTTCTGGCAGAGGACCCGCAAGTCGCGTGCCGGCTTTCCACCCGCGCATGACTTCGCGCTCCATGCGTTCATGCTCCTCTGCATCGGGAATGGCGGGGCTCAAGTGGGCGCGGACGGTCGCGGACTCTCCCGCGCGCCGAAGCCTGTTGACGGCCTCGTACATTGCCGCCATGCCGTCCTCGGCCTCAGTGGCGTTGTGTGCCAGTTCCTCCTTGCGGGCCGCGATCCATTCCGCAAGCGTAATGTCGTCATTGATGCCGACGGTGTTCTCCACGGTGAACCAGCCCTCTTCGCCTTTTACGGCGATCCAGCGGACATTCTCAGGATCGCTCTTGATCTCGAACTCCTTCTTGCCGTGGTGCATCCGCTGGACGTTGAGTTCGTCGCTCCCGTAGGTGATGCCCTTGTAGGTGATGCCGTCGTCGGAGATGGGCCGCTTCGAAGGCACGCCGAAGATGTGGAGCATCTCCTCGTCCGACGGCACTGGCCGCACGCGATACTCCTGCGTGGCCCGGACCCACGCATTGTGCGGGGAGTTTCCGCCGAGCGACGCGTGGGGCTTGTTGTGGTAGATGTCGCAGATCGCGTAGGTGAACATCCGGACGAACTCGTCCGTGGTCAGGGAGGCGAACTCCTCCGGATCGTAGTCACCCTTCTCGGCAACCGAGCCAAAGGTGCGCCCGTCGAAGAACTGTGCGATCATCGGGCCGACGGAATGGAAAAGGCTCTCGATGAACGGGCGGCGTGCGGGGTCCCCGGCAGGTGGGCATGTCGGGCTGACGAGTGCGCCTTTGAAGACGGCACGGGTGCGCTCGGCGATGAACGCCGATCCGTTGTCCGAATAGACCTCCTTCGGTCTCAGCATGCCGATCCACGGCGTCTTTGCCCCCACCGACTGCGACAGCAATCGCTTGTCCGTCATGATCATTCGAAGCGCGGCGATGGCGGCGTTCGCCGTCGGATTGAATGTCGCCCTGAGCGCGAGAACATATCTAGTCGCCACGTCGATCGCAGCCACGAACCAGATGCGCACCTTAGGGATTCTCGCGCGCACCCACTCGGGAAGCCCCTCGTACAGGCCCGTTTCGACCAGTATCGTCATGAGGTCCATATTGACCTCGTCGATCTCCACACGCTGCCCGGGGGCGAGGATGTCGTAAGTCCGCAGGTTCCGGGCGTACTTGTCGATAGCCCATTTCTCGCCGTGGCGGCTCGCGTCCTTCTCGAACTCGTCGAACCGGTTGATCATGGATTCGAACTTGGTTCTCGAGACCAGGTGCAGTTTCTTCGTCCGCTTCTCGTTGACCTCGAAAAGCTCGGCCCGATACAGCAGGTAGCAATGGGCCTTGGTGGGCTTTTTCCGCGACAGGTACCGACGCGCGCCCCGGTATGCGACCGCCATGCTCTCGGGGCAGCTCATGAACAGACGCTTGCCGGGGCCGTGATGACGATGCGCCAGCGCGAGCGTCTTGCGTCCACATCCCATGTAATCGGCATAGTCGCGGTTGAACTGGCGCACCGACGGCGCGCCGAACGACATGGCCCCGCGATCACCCCGCTTGCGACGCTCGCCCTGCGTGCCTCTGTTGATATCCTCGGCCCATGTGTCGAGAAGAGGCTGGAGCTTCTTTTCCGAGCGCGGAAGCGCTTTCCCAACCTTCATACACTCGTCCTCGTAACGAAGGATGAGCTTCTCGCGAAAGCTCGGGAGGACGCGCTTTTCGGGATCAAGGCCTTCGAAAGTCTCGTCGCCCCAGATGAGGCGGAGCTTCTGTTCGGGAACGCTGTTGTACCCGTAGCGGATAGCCGCCCGCTTCTCCGTCAGCTTGCGGTGGATTTCCGCATGGCCCATGAAGACCTCGCGCCCGTCGTCTTCGTGGCGCATCACGTAGCCGTCGCCGTCGGCTCGCAGGGGAACGTAGTCTTGGCCGCCGCTCGTGAAGCGGTCGGTATCGTCCATCTCGACGATCGAGTAGTGGAATACGCGTGCGGGCAGGGCGTAGTTCGGCATCGAGGCTCTTGGCTCCGTTGGAAACGATAAGGGGCGCGGGAGTGGACAGTCAGGACGGCACGGTCAGCCAGGTCAGGTCCGAAATGCGCCCCGGGGAGAGCGGGACCAGATGGCCGTGATCGATGAGCTGCCACACGGCATCGCGCCGCGCTCCGATGTGGGGACAGCCTCGAAGCAACTCTCCGAACCTGAAGCGGCCGACGAGACGCTTGGCGATCCAGAGGGTGGTTTCATACTCGGCCTCGTCGAAATGCTCCCGGGCGCGCAGGATGTCGTGGGCGTTATAGAAGGCCTCGTAGGTCGCATCCTCCTCCGTCATGAGGCGCATGTCGTCCGCGACGTGGGAGAAGTCATGACTTGCGATCCGGTCGAACATGTCGAGGATTTGCGCCTGCTTGCGGGCGTGTTTCACCGCGATGGCGACACGGTAGCCGTCGTCGAACACCACGTAGAAATCGAAGGTGTGGTCGTGGAGCACGCCATCGTCGTCAGCGAACGGCAAGACGGGGAACTGGGAATGGAGTTCCCGCACGTCGGCACGCGCCTGGATGATCGTCGACACACGATGTTCAAGCTCGCTTTCGTGGAAAACCACGGTGCCGTTGAAGATCGTGAAGCCGCGCGCGGTCTTGGCCTGACGAAGCGCCGGACGACGCGTGGCGTGTCCTTCGGTCGGCTCGTTCCAGAAAAGCGGGATGTCGCGGCTCTGACTGGTGTCAGCGCCGCCGCGATATTTTACAGCCCCCTGCCTCGGTACGGCCGTGCTTTACCTTCAGCTGGAGAACGGGAGTCTCGTACTGGCGCGAGGTCGCGGCCGTCGACACAGGCGCGCGGCGGCCGTCGACAATGAAGCCGAATCCGGCCTTCTTGAGGGCGATGTTACGGGCGACCGTATGGGCGATGTTCATGCTCGGCTCCTTCCACCTTGTCATCATGCGACATGCAAGATCGGCTGGAGGAGATGCCTTTTCAGAAGAGGGCTAGCCTCGTTCGGAGAAGTCAAAACCTCCTATTCGTAGTATGAGCATTCTGCTTCTCCGTTTCTGTGCCGCCTGGGTCCGAGGCGGTGTGGCCGTATCGCCAGTGCACTGTTCTGGTGCACATCGGCGCGGACCGGCTGTCTACGCGTCGAAAATTAACAAGCCCTTAAAGCGGACCCTTCGCACGCGTGCTTTATTAACTTCTTCGGTGCCGATCCCTGCAAGGGCTGAGATCGGCACCTCCCGCTAGCCGTCATGGGGCGACGGATGCGGTATCTTCGGATGCGTCGGATAGCATTTCCCTGACTTCATCGCCCGTAGCTCGTCCTCTGGTCACAAGGATTTCCACGAGGCCATCGAGGTCGGTACGCCTTCCATCGAGCATCCCGACCGCACGGTCGAACTGCGCTTTCAAGCGCACCTCAACTAGGCGGCGGAGTTCAGGATCACGCTCACGGAGGTATTCAAGTGGACGGCTTCCATTGCCGAACTCGACGGAAAGAGCTTCTCCAAGCCCGAGGCAGCGCTCCATGCGCGTGGCGACATCGCTTGCGACACCGAGATCGGACAAGGGATCGCCACCGGCACCGTCTGAACGGTCGCCGAAGACGAGTTCCTCCGCCGCGATCCCGCCGAGCATCATGGCGATCCTGTTGTCGTAATATGCAGGCGTGTTGACTGTCTCGGTCGCATGCTGGAATACCGCTGCGCCCACGACACGGCTGACCGAGTTCGCGGGAACGTCCCGTTCGACGTATACGTGAAGGAGACTATCCGGGAACAGCAAGGTCCCGACAACGGCGTGTCCTGCTTCGTGGACGGCTACGCGCCGCAGTTCGTCATCGCTCAGAAACCGGCGTGCCGGCAGGGCCTCCATGACAAGCGCCTCGCTGACGGGAACACATCGGCGCCTTGCCAGCCTGCGCACGTCGCGGGCCAGCTTCTCGATGTCCGCGCCGCTCCAGCCACGCGTAGCCCTGGCGAAGCGGGCCAGGGCTCCATCGACGACATGTCCCGAGAGATGCTGGCGCAGGATACCCACCCGCGAAACCGAGTCCGGCAGGGGGATGTCAATCCGGATTTCGAGCCTACCCGGTCTCATGAGGGCCGGATCGATCCCGGAGGCGTCGTTCGTGGCCCCGATCACGACGACTCCCTCGCGCCCTTCGGACGGATCGAGGCATTCGAGAAGGGCGTTGACCGCCTGGCGCTTGTAGTCTTGGTTGTCGCTGTTCACCGCCACTTCACGGCTGCCGAACGAATCGAACTCGTCGAGGAACAGGATCGACGGTGCCTTGGTCTGTGCCTGCTTGAAGCTGGCACGCATCGCCTTTAGGTAGTCCCCGAGATGACCGGCGGCCTGCCAGCGCCCCGCCGAGGCCACGACGAGTTCAACACCGCAGGAGGCTGCCAACGCCTTGGCGTAGGTGGTCTTCCCGCATCCCGGCGGCCCGCAGAGGAGCGCACCTCTGTCCACGTCCTCCCACGCGATCTCTCCGCGCTTCCAGCTTGCGATGTCCTCGGCCAGCCGCAGGCCCCAGTCCCTGGCCTCGCCGTAGCCGTGGGTTTCCTCAAGACGCAGGGCGGACGGCTTGTCCACTGGCGCAGGCGGCTCGACGCGCTTCTCCGCCATGCGCCGCAACTGTCGGACCGAATTGAGAAGCGGCCGTGTCGGCCTGATCACGGCCGCGATGATGTCGAAGGACTGGGTCGAGAGAAACTCGGCGAACTCGTGCGTCATGCCTGGCACCTTCGCCGTCCTTGAGGCTGCCATAAGATGCTGCAGGGTCGGCCTGACGACATTCCTGACCAGGTCGGCGCCTGCCAGGAACTCGGGCGGGAGCCTGTCGGCCTTTTCGGTGACGACGACCACCTGACGACCATGCCTCAGGCGGTCGCACAGGGTGCGCGGTTCGATCGTCTGGTCGGAGAGGGTCATGACGACGGCGGTCTCGTTGCAATCCTCGTCGATAGGGACGGGATCACGGATGAGGCTTGATACCGCGCGGCTGTAGTAGTCCGCTGTGCCTTCGGGGACGAGCAGCACCGCCACGTAGCAGATGTCGGGACGACGAAGGAAAGGCCGCAGGGCGTTGCGGACACCGCAGCGAGCGACCGCGACGGCAAGGCTGGGCGGGGAGTTTCGCGGACTGGCTGACCTGTAGGACATGAAAACGCTCTCTTATGGCTTGGGAACAAGGAAACGCGGGGTCGGTTACCGCGATATCCTGCGCACAGCCGTCTCGGGACCGAGCGGCGCATCGTCGAGATCGACCTCGACGTAGCCATGGAGGATGAGGGCCGCGATCCCTGGGACGGGCTTCGTTTCCTGGAAGGCCTTGAGGCACTCCGCGAGCGGCAGCGAGCCGTGTTCGTCGAGAGCGGCCAGCAACCTCAGCCGATCGCCGAGAGGAATGACGTGGCCCGCATAGCGCAGGAGGTCCCTTGCGTTCAGCAGCCTGAAGCCATCGTAAAGCTCGCCGCGCGACAGCAGCCGATATCCCGCGTCAAGGCGAGCGGCTCCGGCCTCCATAAGGGCGGCATCGACCGACCTTGCCCTGTCGGGAGCGTCGATGAACATGGTTCCTCCGTCCTCCTCGAACACCTGGAAGTCGGGAAGATGGACGGCTCCGCCGAGGTCGAATGTCTGCGGCATGCACCGCCACGCCGTCACCGACGGATTGACATCGAGAATACAGCCGACATCACGGGCCGACTGGGAACGGAACAGCTTCACGCCGTCACACTTGACCGTTCCGGTTGGCGGATAGGTTCTGATTGATACGGAGTTTCTGGCGGCGCGCGGCGTGGCGGCCTGCTTGGCAATTCCCATGACATCCTCGGACAAAAGGGGTGGTCGTTGCCGCGATCATCGCGGCAACGAGGGGCAACCTATTCGTATGAGGTGGGTCGGGTTGTTTTGCATGTTGAGAACAAATAGCGAACAATTTTCGAGAGTCAACCGGGCACTGTGAATTTTTCCTACGGCAACCTATCCGGGATTATCGTTTTCTCTAGCAGTGTGTCACCGTTTTCCAGCTTGGTAGGCACCGCTAGTCAGCGAATTCGTGACAGTCGATGATTTTCCGCAACCATTGTGTCCGCCTGCCTGATCTGTCTTTTCGTCAAGCTGCGCTGCCCCACCCAGCTCGGAGCCAGGAAGCGTAAAGCAACCTCTTCTGGCCCATTAAAGACGATTTCGCCTTTCAGGTTGTCTAGGTCGAATTCTAAAAACAGGAGATGTTGAGCTCGGGTATCAACCATTCGGAAGGCAGGGCCTCGATTGGTGCCCGTGGCTTTCACCTGGACGGTTCGTCCATCCGGAGCATGGCCATCGATCCCTGTTCCGTTTCGTGGTGAGAGTTGTAGTCCGAACAGTTCAGCCGCCACGGCCTCGCCGATGTCGCCGATCAGATTTCCATCTAATGTGAAATCCAGCGATGCGGAAAGATAGTGGTGTCTGAGGCGGTTGCGGGCCAGCACCAGGTCTGTGATGACGGGCGGCAGGTCAAATACTCTCATGCTTTCTATCCCGTTCGACCGCTGTCCAACTCTGCCTGTTTCATGCGTCGATATGCGGTCCCAAGCTCGGGAGGTGGATTTTCTCGCAGTCGGGTAGCCTCATCGATAAGGCGTTGCAGGTCGGAAGGAGCCTTAATCAAGTCGCGTTCAAGCTCCGCGCGCTGTTTCGCGATGCCATTTTTGACCTCGCGAATCGTCATCTGAACAGGAGCCCCCCGGGGCGGCCACCAAGAGCATCAGCCACGACGAGTCCTCCGCGATGGCGGCCACTGGCCTCCGTGTATCGATGCTGAAGGCGCATCACCTCGACACCGAACTTTTCCTTTATGTCTTGGTAGCGCGGCCTGATATGAACGCTTTGAACATATCCCGAGCAGTATGTGTGAAGCGCCATGGGCATCAATATCGCAGAGCACAAAGTGTCACACACTTGTAGCCCAGCATGGTTTTCACTATGCGAGAAAGCGGGCAATTCGATTATGCGATCGTACGCATCTCCTGTTCCCTTGAATTTCTGCGTAAATATTGAATGTGCGACTTGCGTGTTTAGATGCTTCAACCTGCTGTCCAGCACCACAAATCCTGTGTCATTGGTCGACGTCAGATAGCTCTGGAAATCGCTGTAAATAGACTGGATCGATGACGTGTAGATCGGAACGCCTTTGATAGGTGCACCGATTCCCTTGATCCATACACGTCCGGTAATGCGTATGTCGCAAGATTGCATAAGTTCGAGTATTTCTTGTAGATAGCCCAAGCCGTGTCGGCGCTCGTTGCGATTGCCGCTACATATTGCCTTCCTGAGTTCAGCGCCCTTGACCTCATGCAGAACCCAAGCCATGTGCTTGGTTGTTATTGGAAGCGCCTTCGGAAAGAAGCGTTGCTTCAATGCAATCACTCGGTCGGTGATCTCATGCAACTTGCTGTAGTCGACAATAATACCGGCGAAGATAAGTGCGGGCTGGATGTCGGAGGTGGCCGAGGGAAGGTGACCCGTACAGCCTGCCTCGTCGACGTAACAGATTTTCATGGAACCCCTTCCCTGCCGAGGGGTTTAAAGCATGGGTTGACGCATGCGCGCAAGATCGATACATTCAGCCCGTAGCAAAAAGCTAATCGTCGAACCGTGCAAGCGGGCGGCAGGTCCTATAGCCACCCACAAGGTGGCTATAGTTGTTTTTGGTCCATGCCATCTTGACGGAGTCGTCGTGGGGCTCTAAGTTTGAATTGCTTGATAAGGAGAAAGCGACCCGCGCAAGCGGTCTCCTGACAAGCGCTGACGTAAGTTGGCCTCAGCTTTTGCTGGGTGGCGGTAGAGATACCTTTTCGAGAAAAAGCCGCTTAACGCGGCTTTTTCTTTTTGCGTGCACTGCTAGCTGCCGCGCAGTTCGGTCGCGTTTTCCATTAATGTCAATGTTTGCACTGGTTTGCGAGGCGCGAGGGTTTGAGCGCATATTGTTCCTGAAATATCGTCGGCCCGCAACACCACGGTAAAGTGATGAGGCTTCAAGTTATGACACAATGAAACAGCCGATCGGATACGAGGTAAGCCAATTGAACTATCAGGCGGGCAGGTTTCCCTGGTCGCTCCCGCCTGAATACCACTTCTAGCGCGCATGCGCTTCAGGTGGCGGTAGAGGAGGGATTCGAACCCTCGGAAGAAGCGACTCCCCGTCGAAGTATCAGTTCGATGCCTTCAACCACTCAGCCACTCTACCTTGGGTGGTCACTTGCCAGTTTTAGATGGACTGCGCAAGAGTTCCTTTCAAAGAAACGGCGAAGGTGGTTAAGGCTACGGTGCCAGAAAACAGGAGTGGCGAATAATAACATGTTCGCGACTTAGTTGAGGGATTGAAGGCACACTCTGCGAGTGTAATTTGTCCAAATCACAAACGTTGGGCAAGCGATTCTATGAGCATTACCGATGATCTGCTCGCATTTGCGAAGACGAGACCAACCTGGGAACAGGATTTGTTCCGGCGCATCTATACGCAGCCTGATCTGGTCGAAAATGACTATGTTGAGGTCTTGGCTATAATTAAGGCTGCAAATGGAATCGAACTCGCAGTTGCGCCGGGTGATCCAGTCCCGCTTACTGTCGATCACGTGTTGCATAGGGCTGACGGCGCTGATCCTGTAGTGCTCGGTTCGATTAACGACATTCGTAGCGCGATGCAGTTGGCATCCGGACAAACGCTGTCTTTCGCGGTCAATGGGTTGACGATCGTTTACGGTGAAAACGGAAGTGGCAAAAGCGGTTACTGCAAGCTTCTAAAGCAGATTTGCCGCGCTCGGCGAGAGCGCAATGACGAAGTCGTGCTCGAGAATGCCTACTCGGCGGACAGACTTTCCAAGCCATCTCTCACGGTACGCTTCAAAGTAGGGCAAGCCGAGGTCCAGGATCATCGGTGGGAAACGGGCGCTCCGCCTCCGCAAGCCTTGTCCCGGGTGAGCGTCTTCGACAGCCGCTTGGCACCTCTCTATGCCGATAAGCAAGACAAAATCGAGTTTCTGCCGGCTGGGTTGGATGTGCTGCCGCGGGTGGTCAAGGCGTGCACGGAACTAATCCGACGCTTGAACGACGAAATGGAGCCGCTGAAGACGATTGTCGGCAGCCCTCTGCCCGACATCGAGCGGGACACCCCACAAGCCGAAGCCATCGGGAAGCTCAACGAGAAGACCGCTCTGAAATCCATTCCAAGCGCGACTGCTTTTCAGAATCTCGCGCTTTGGTCGTCAGCTGACGACACGAAGATCGAGTTGGTCCAGGACGATATACGTAGCGACCGGGCAGCTCTTGCCAAAGAGAAGACTCGCGGTGTCGGCATTCTGAAAAAGCTCAAAGAGCAGCTCGTACATGCGGAAAACCTATTGTCCGCCGACGCGATCACACGGTTGAACTCTACAATAGCGAAATGCGTCGCAACCCGGCAAGCAGCGACGCTTGCCGCGAGCCTCGAATTCCGCGAAGACCCGCTTGCAACGGTAATCGGCTCTGAACCGTGGAAGCAGATGTTTGGATATGCGGTAGCGGTGTACGCTAACGCGTTTCATGGGGCGGAATTGCCATCGCATGGCGATCACGACGTTTGCCCCCTTTGCGCGCAGAAACTATCTCATGGGGCGTTCGACAGGCTCGTTAAGTTCCGAGCACTCATTGCGAACGAAGCGGCAAAGCAAGCTGAGTCAGCGCTTGCGTCTCTGACCTCCGAGGTATTGTTTCTACGACAGTTGACCCTGCCGTCGGCCGATCAAATCGTCAGTGCTTTGACTCCTTTCTTCGTGGAAGGCAGCGCAGAAGCGAGCGTCGTGAACGACCTACTCAACTGGTTGGTATCCGCTGATGAGTTTCGGTCAGCTCTTACGAAGTCTGCCGAGGCACTCCAAGACGTGACGTTCCTCGGCGTACTGGGACCGGGCAAGTCCAGCGAGGTGGAAACTTGGGCAAGCGCGCTAGCCGCCGCCGCAGCGGCTGATCAGGCTGCCGCGACTGATCCGGAACGTTTGAACCGCCTCAAGATCGAACTCCGCGATCTTCGCGGACGCAAGCAGCTCCATGACAATCTTCCAGCGGTCCTCCAACGAAGGAGCCAACTGGTGAGCTTGTTGAAGCTTTCCGGATGCATTGCTTCTCGCCATAGCGCGCCGATCTCATCCAAAAATACTGAACTGTGCGAGAAGCACCTGACCGAAGACTTCCGCAGGAGGCTACAGAAGGAAATAGGCGACTTGGGAATAGAGTATCTCCCTGTCGTTGTGACTGGACGGACCGATAAGGGGGTCAGTTATGTTGGGCCCGACCTGTCGAAGTCGATTTCAGCGAAGACCTCGAATATTTTGAGTGAAGGCGAGTTTCGTGCATTGTCGCTCGCGTGCTTCTTCGCCGAAATCGGTTCCATTGACGGCCATGACGGCGTGATCCTAGATGACCCCGTTTCCTCGCTCGACCATAAGCATGTTCGGCAGGTGGCCACCCGTATCCTTGCGGAAGCCAAGCACCGTCAGGTGATCGTATTCACCCATGAATTGAGCTTCTATTATGAACTCTGGCATCAGGCCATGGAGGCTCACGTCGATGTCTTACGACATTGGATCGTGAAAACGGAAGAACATGGCTTTGGCACTGTTCGAAACGACGATGCACCATGGCAAGTCAAGTCCACCAAGGATCGCTTGGCCGCGCTGGACATCAAGTTGACATCCATGGCCAGTAGGGCATCAAAAGACACCGAGGCTTACGAACGTGAAATCACCGATTTTTTCACTGGGCTGAGAGAGACTTGGGAGCGCTTGGTCGAGGAGATGCTTCTCAATGGTGTTGTCGGCCGCTTCCAGCCCGGAGTGATGACACAGTCTCTGAGTGGGGTTGAGGTCAGGGACAGTGACTTTACCACGATACATTTCGGAATGCGCAAGACCTCAGAGCTTTCCGGTCACGACTGGTCCAAAGGCAGGTTGCCCTATTCTCCCAGCGTCGATGATATGAAGCGCGAAGTTGAGACGGTGAGGACCTATTTCGCTGAGCTTAGAAAGAGGCGTGACGAACTGGCCTCCACCCGGCGGAAAGCCGTGTCGGCTCCGCAGAAGGCCGAGACGCTAGGTTAGTTCAGGGCGAGGCTTTAGGCACCCATCAGCGCTCATAGGTACAATTCTTTTGCGCGATCTCACGTGATAACGGGCGGCAGGTCAAATACTCTCATGCTTTCTATCCCGTTCGACCACTGTCCAACTCTGCCTGTTTCATGCGTCGATATGCGGTCACAAGGTCGGGAGGTGGATTTTCTCGCAGTCGGGTAGCCTCGTCGATAAGGCGTTGCAGGTCGGAAGGAGCCTTGATCAAGTCGCGTTCAAGTTCCGCGCGCTGCTTCGCGATGTCATTCTTGACCTCGCGGATCGCTTGGGGATCGGTCGGAATATTGGCGTTGAACACGAACTTATGCTCAACCGACTTCGACCATTTCCTAAGCTTTTCCTGCATGGCGGGGCCGAACCCGGGGATGTTCGTAATCTGCCTGGACTTAACATCCCACGCGGTTTCCACTCCAAAAGAGGCGAGAGTTGCTTTACGGCCTGGGCCGATACCAGCGACCTTCGCGCGGTCGAGCAGATGCGATTCCAGATGCTTGCGCATTTGCAGATCGCGTTTCTTACGTTCGAGTTCAGCAAGCTTCTCGTTCTCTCGCTGGGGAAGTCCGGCGTGAGCTGATGCCAGCCTAAGATAGTGGGCTCTCTTTTCCTCGAATTGCTCTGGCCCAGCGCGTTTTTCCCATATCTGCCGCTGATTATTCCACTCGGCGGTACTGGCCTTCAGTTCAGTTGCAAACGGTCCCGCGTCGCCCTTTGCGGAGAAGAAATAGATGAGCGACGCCCCGGCGATGATGATACCGACTAGCCCTTGAATTGCTGCGGCCACATAAAGACCGACACCAAACCCGGCGAGCGCGGCAGCCATGCTCATCGCTCGGCCGCTCTTTTTCGATTTGGCAGCGTCCGATACCTTGAGGTCGCGCATCGACGGCATGATGTTCTCGGCGCTGGGCGGGCGAGGCGGTGAACTTAGCCGACTGATCTGGGCGATGATCTCGCCGATGTTGGCCATAGAGGTCGGTGTGACGAACTGCGCGGCAAACAGCGATCGGCCAATTCCCTGTTCCAGCTTGCACCAAGGACAGCTGGCCTTGCTTTTGTGGTAGTGATGCGAGCGATCAATACTGCATGTGACCAGGTTCGACTGCAGGCGGTCGATGACGCCGACCCAGTCTACTGGCGAAGGCCTCCCGTTGCCCGATTCGGCCTTGCGGGAGAACGCGAGTTCAAATGCATCTCGCACCTCGTCGCCGAAGTCATCTAGCGCGGGGACGTATGGTGGTGGTTCCATTCGTGTTTCCGAGCGCTTGGAACTGTACGCAAAGCGCCTCTGCGAAATGGCCGTCTTGATGTCCATATCCCCGCCACCATGGTAGCGCCCGGAATACGGGTGTCGGCCGAGGAACAGGAGTTGGAAAAGCAATACTGCCAACCCGAAGGCATCATGATTGGTCGTGCGATCTGAGTTTTCGAACGATATTCCCTGCAATTCTGCTGGGGTGTATTCTGCAACGCCGACCAAGGAACGATATGTACGGCGGCTGTCCCTGAACTGAAAGGAGTCGCTGTCGATCAGAGTGACAAGTGCCTGGGTGGAAACCAGAATGCCTGAATGGTTGATGTCACCGACCACACACCCCGACTTATGGATGCTGGCTATCGCAGCGGAGAGGTTGTACGCGGCCCTGACAAGAAATCGGACATCCGCCGTTGGGAATTCTGCTCGACGGCTTCCTGGCCCGTAGAGATCATGAACCGTCTTAAAACCCGCGGCCTTCTTCATCGTGAAGCCAGCGAACTTTCCATTCTGCCTGTTCACGACCTCGAGCGGATATGCGACATAGGCGCTTGTGCTGGATAGCCCCGCGGCTACCATTGCCACGATCTTCTCGTGACGTTCAGGCGCCTTCCCATCGTTGTAGATTTTGACGGCGATGTCCGAGCTGCCCGAAATGTTGTAGACGGCACCTTCGCCACCTTTTCCAAGTAAAGGCCCGAGGACCATCTTCTTCCCGTTGGCGAAAAATGTATCGCTCACAGACGGGCCCCAAGGATCAGTGTTTTGTCGTCATCCGTCCTCTCACAAACCGCTGGGCTGGACAGATAGCTCCGGAGGGCTATCGACAGATCGGCATCCCTACCTGGGGTCGATAGCGCCATGACGGGCTTTAGCATCCTGTCGAAGAAGGGGGTATGCGGCGTACGATTGGTGAAATCAAGAACCATCCGTTCAATGCCGTCCGAGAAGACCGCAAATGCCGAGACCGGATCATCTATCGCCACGAAGTCGAGCCTGGGTTGAGGATCATCCGTGATAAAGCTCGTTGTCGAGGCGTATTCGCCTTGATATGGCCACGAGGGTACAGACCAGGTTTCGCTGTTGATCGCTTTGATCGCGATTGCTCCGTCACCCACGTGGATGATTGTCGCGCCTAAGTCGTCGGCAATGATGGCAACGATGGTGGCGGCGAAGTCCCTCGGTTTGAGCCTGACACGCTCGGCCTCGGCGTTGATATTGTCTCGGATGGCATCGAGCCACTCCCACGTCGTTTCCTCGCCAAGCTCCGAGCGTGGCGATCGACGGAGGAAGTCTTGTGCCAACCGCAACATGGTAACCGATGCGATCTTCGAGCCTACATCCGCATGGATTGCGCTGCCTGCGCCATCGGAAACCACGGCTATGAAAACAGGGCCAACGGGACCGTCGACTTCCTTTGCGCATCCGTAGTCCTGACAGGGCAACCCTGTTTTCTCGTGCGAGGTGCCTTTCGATCTAGCGCCCGCCCAACGCCATGCACCTGTCATGCAATCGAGGCCCACCCGTCGGGGGCTGCCGGATTGGACAATGGTACGGCATCTCCGGGGTTCGACTGGGACACCGAGCTCAACGAGCTGGACAACCAACTGAACAGGTCGCGGAAGCGCATGTCTTTGAGAACGAGGGGGTCGCGAACGCTGATTTTGGAGAGGATGTCAAAGTTTGCCCCTTCGACGCCAACAGCAAAGAAGCTGAAGGCCTTCTCGGCTTCACCGGATTTCACGGCTTGCGCGGCGGCTTGCCAGCTATCGGTCGGGCCGCCGTCCGTGATCAGGAAAATCCATGGGCGATAGTATGAGATTCCGTTCTGTCGATAAGCGTTCTTGCGCTCGCGGAGCATGTTCAAACCTTCCTCGATCGCGCGACCCATAGGCGTGTCGCCCTGATCGCGCAATTCGGGAGCGATCCAGCTCTGCACGCCCGTGAAATCGTTGACGATGGTGACGGGTCCGAAGGTGACCAAGCCGACCTCCACACGTTTCGCCGCGAGTGAATCGGCGAAAAGTTCGTCGCGGAACTGGTTAAGGCCTTCGTTCAGTTCCCGGATGGGCTTGCCCCGCATCGAACCCGATACGTCCAACAGTAAGAGGCATGGACAGCGCGGTTCGGGATTGTCGATGAATTCCGCGCCGTCAAAAGGCTGCTGTTCGAATGGATTGCTCATGAGGGGTCTCCCAGTTTCATTGATCAATTCATGATTGCAGGCCACTGAGAAAACAAGCCTGATCGTTGGCGGGAGGAAATATTCCACCAGTTTGGCTGTGAACACATTGAATATTCGGTGGGTGGGGGATCACAACCGTTGTTCTCGGAAGGATTACGCAGTCAGAACCGGTGGATATCAGAGCTGGCACAGTATCTTCGAGAGCCCAACACTCTTAGCGTGTTCTTGGTTCATGATTTCTATGTTGCCGAGGAGTGTCGGAAATTGAGCGAAGTCTCGGAGGAGCGTTTCGTCGGCGTGCCAGTAAGGGTGTTGGCGGTCGATCAAGAAAGCAGTTCCTTTCATGCGCTGTATCAAAACGGGAACGTCGCTCACATCAACGTCATTGAGGAAGGAAGAATGCCCGATGAAGGGCAGGTGATCTTACTTGGGCAAAACAGCTATCAGCCCGCGCCTCCCAATTTCTTCAAGGTTCCAAATTCCACGGCTGTCGTGCGATGTTTGCAGTCAGATGGCAGTTTTTTCGTCGAGGACGGACTTGGGCTCAAGCGAGTCGAGAACCATCGGGAGTTGGGAGTTTCGGTCAATAATACTGTCGAGTTCAACGATTTCGAAGGAGTTGTCTCGATAGTATCGGAAAGACCAATTCGTCCTCGAGAATTGGAGATTGATCCGGACGACCTTCGCCGAGAGTACCTGGTTGAGAAAACTGGGGCCGGACCGAGGTTCGAAGACTTCGGCGGCTACCCTCGCGTCATTGCGCGCGCTCGCGAGCTCATCACAACGCAGTTCAAAAATCGGGATCGCCTGCTGACTATTGGGGCAAAACCGATAAAAGGCATTCTCTTTACCGGAGCACCAGGAACTGGGAAGACATATCTCGCGCGTATAATCGCGAACGAAACCGACGCAGATTTCTATCTTATCAGTGGACCATCAATCGTCAGCAAGTGGGTGGGAGACACCGAAGCAACGATAAGGAAGTTGTTTGAAGTCGCAACCAAGAGCGACAAAGGGCGTGCAATTATCTTTTTCGACGAAATCGACAGCATCGCTGAGCGCCGTGCGGAAGATTCGCATGAAGCTTCAAAACGTCTTGTCGGTCAGTTGCTAACGCTCATGGACGGGTTCAACGACGACCAAAACATCGTCGTGATAGCATCGACAAATCGGGTGGAATCACTTGACCCCGCCCTCACACGGCCAGGTCGTTTCGATTGGGAAATCGAGTTCGGCAAGCCGACTCTCGCGGACCGCTTTGCCATCCTCCAAGTCGGCGCAAAACGGTTGCGGGTAACGGATGACCTCCCTCTCGAAGATTTAGCTCATCAATCCCACGGATGGTCCGCGGCGGAGCTTACCGCTCTATGGTCCGAGGCGGCGCTGGTGGCAGCATCCGATGGCCGAGACAAGATTAATCAGGAAGACATTGCGATGGCATTCGAGCGGGTAAACTCTCGGCCTCGGCGCGAGACGTTGATAGTGGAGGCACAGTAGACATGGTGTCTTGGTACCGACGGCTCTTCGGCAAGCGAACCATTCATCCGGTAGAGCCCGAATCTACTGTGCGCCCCGCGCCTTTAAGGGAGTTTGTCTATCTGGATGAGGTAAGTCTGCGCAGCCTGCTGTCGTCTCAGGTGGGCGGCGTTACGGACTCAACATCCGAGCAAAAGGTTGCGTCCGACCTGGGCGAGTTTCAGGCTAAACTCGCCTCTGATGTGATGGTTGCCAAATCTGAGGTCAATTCTCGCTTTCAAACCAGTAATAGCAGTACACTTCAGACCTCGCGGAAAGCGACGGTTCAATCGTGGTTTAGAGAATTCTACGACAAGCCTGGCCTCCGCCTTGTAGAACCTATTAGCGATGTTGTTCATTTTACAGACTTGGAAGACGTGAAGGGCTGCCGAAGGCCATCGGCAGCCCTTTCCTCCGAGAATTTGCAACGTGGGATTCTTGTAGAATTCAAAGTGAAATTGTCTGCCGATAGGGTGTTCCACTTAGGTACGTTGGTTTCCGAATTTATCGGTATGGCCAAAGACTATCCGCGGATTTTCGCTGCTGGGAACAGCGCCGTTTTTGATGTGGAGGAAGCTGAAGCAGTGGGCAAGCTACTCCAGCGCCTTCTCGCGGGACTGATTCCTATCCGGGGTGAGGCGGTCGAATACTGCGTGATTGAGGTCGGTGGCATCGAGTACGTGGTGCACCAGAAGGCGATCGCTAACCTTGATGTCGAAACGAAGCCGCTGGTCCTGGTAGGTGTTACCGAGCATCTTGCTTACTGGAAAGATATCCGTCGCGTACTGTTTTCAGATGCCGAGTTTACGATGCTTGGTAGGGTCTCGAAAAGCGGCCTGCAAGAATCATGGATGCCAGTGAAGCTTGCCGATCTTATGAAGGATATTGCGCCTGATCTCGTCGATCATATTAATTCGGCAAGTCGCATTTCCTTCAGCCGCACACCGACGGTGCGTAAAGAGAATGTCAACGAAGTCCGACTCGGCCTAGCCTTGCATCACTACGTGTCTGGTCTGCTTACGAGCTTGGAAAGATCGCTGGGAGACGAGGAGTTCGAAGTCGTCAGTGCCCGAATCGAAGAATTGAGAGAGAGGGCTGAAACTGTCTCCGGGCAACGGAGTGCCTTCGGCGCTATTGGGAATGAGATTTCTGCAATGATTGGCCAGGAGGCCGATGCTGATCTCGACGCAAAACTTAGGGAAAGCGCGAGGAATGCCAGTGGCCTAACGTTGTTTCCATCACAGACCAAGGCGGATAGCTCATCAGATCAAGCTATTGTAGTTGACGCGCCTGTTCCCGATGAGAGGTTTTTGGATGTCGAGATCGTTGCGATGTACTGGTGATGTGTCCATCTGATCATCCCACTCGCAGGGTCTGCTATCGCAACATCAATCGGCGACGGCAGTGACGAAAGTGCTGTCGAGTAGACTTTCCTCGTAAGCCTTGACACCCCTTTTTCCCTGCAGGATTTGAGCGCCTACAACCGCTCCTCCGGCGATGATTGGCGAACTCCAAAGCGCGCTGGCTAAGGTTGCCGCCTTACATCCATGTCGCCTGTGGTCTTTCGGGCTGTGTAATACGTACCTGTAAGTCGATTCCGGTTCGTATCCCAATCCAAGTCAAGATAAGCGACACCTTCGTGTTGGGAACTCCGATGCCAGAACTGGGCTTGCGGATCATTGTTATAGCTGTACCAGACACGGTAGCGACGGTTTTCATAGTCCGGTTCGAGGAACACGCGTGTCGATTTCGAAAACGACTCTCCCGTCTTCAAGGTAACACTGGTCGTAAAGAGGGTCTGGCTTATTTTCAGGCTAGTGGGGATAGGCGGCAGCGTCGTCCCCGTCTCTGGATTGATCCAGGTGGATTTCAAATGCCCGACCCACTCTCCATTGAGATCGGGGAACATCTTTGTCTGCATGAGGGGCATAATCCGAGCAAGCCTGAACCAGAGCAGTTCGGCCACGGCCACCATGACAACGCCGACGATGGATATAACGAACGAAATCCACTTTAGTGGTGTTGTCTGTTCTCCGAAGTACCAGAACCAAACGGCTTCAAGTCCCCACGCCGCGAGGATTGAGGCCGGCACAATGATCAGTAACTGGGTCTTGCGCTGGAAAAGGGACCACATCAGCGATTGCCAAGATGGCGAAGCGCCGAGCTCACGAACCGCTGGGCCTTTTCCAATGTCCAAGCCTGGCCGCTACCGAAAAGCGGCTTAACGCCGTTAATTTCGAGAAGCAGGTACGAGGACAGGAAGCCTCCCTGCGACAGGATTTCGGAAATACGGCCGAGGATACGTTTTAGGCGGTCATAGCGATCTTCGTTGTAGACGAAGTGATGGTCCTCGACGAGATAGATGAGGCATTCTATCAGAAACGACGGCACGCGTTCCTCAAGAACGCCGTACTCCTCCATGTCAGTCTGGAGCCGTTTTACGATCCTGACCATTCGCTTGAACTGGTGGCCTGTTGTGGTGCGTTTCAGCCGACCGTTCGCGATGTGCTGCTCCGGGTAGTTCATTGTCCAGTTGCCGTCTGTGGAGAGAATGGCGACGCCGTGAACGGTGTTGAAAGGTACGAAGCCAGCACCGGCGCGGATGTGGTGGAGCGTGAAACAAGGGACTACATCCACTTCGCCGCGGCTCCCAGCGACCCCGTCCACGCGGATCGCTTTCTTGCCAGTGTCGTCCACGGCACCTTTACCGAAGTGGGCTTTGAGATCGCGCGATATCTCGTTACGCATATCTTGGGCGAGATCGGCGAACGGCCTTCCCGAGTCGAAGTAGGTGCCAGCCTGATAAGCCGCTTGGAAATTGACATTGGAGTCGCACTCGATCCGAAGCGACGGGTGCTGTACGCGCAGGTCGATATCAGCCTCGTTCCTGACGTTCGTGCGGTTGGTGAAGCTGCCCTGCGGGCCGAGCATCACGCCCTCGTTCGCAAGCCACTTGTTTTCCCGAAGTGCGCTGTGGACCATGTCACGCGCCCGTTCAATCGCTTTCGTCTCAGTGGTGCTCTCGGCGGTCTCCCAGTGGGAGAAGCGGTCATTCCACGAACTGCGGGTCCTGACGGAGTCTTGCTTTAACGCATCAAATATCGAGCTAAGTCCAAACGGGTCCGGCGGCGTCGGCTCCTGATTAAACAGTCCTGCCAACCCGGAGAACCCGGCATTCCGCTTCTCGAAATCCTTCATGCCTGATTCTCCACTACAATTTGAAGAAAAATGTAGTAACCGCAGTGCGTGTAAGCAATAGACATCAGGTCTTTGCGCAACCCTTATTTCGCAGGCTGGGATTTCGAGAAAATCGAGAAATTCAACTGTTTTTACTTTAGGGACAGACCTATTGAAGCGTCAGGGACACAACAGCGCTCGTAGGGACAAACCTTTTGAGCGATTCCAAAACGGATGGATCAGACGTCGGGGATTGCGCGATAAATGAGGGTGGTGATCCCAGATGGATTCGAACCATCGGCCTCAGGATTAGGAATCCTGCGCTCTATCCTGCTGAGCTATGGGACCACATGAGGAATTCCATACAAAAGGCGAGGCGTTTAGCCAAGCCTTTTGTCTCCCTCATTCCGTCAATCGCTGTTCGGCCAGCCGCACCCAGTAGGAAATGCCGTAGGAAATCGCCTCGTCGTCGAAATCATAATGGGGGTTGTGGAGCGCGGCCGTATCGCCGTTGCCGATGAAGATGAAGGCGCCGGGGCGGCGTTTCAGCATGAAGGCGAAGTCTTCGCCGGCCATGGTCGGCTCGACATTGGTGTCGACGTTCGACGCACCGACCACCTCTGCCGCGACGCCGATCGCGTGGTCGGTTTCGAGGTCATGGTTGAAGGTGACAGGGCACTGGCGGTAATAATCGATCTCGGCCTCGGCCCCATGGGCGATGACCATGCCCTCGACGATCTGGCGGATACGGTTTTCCGCAAGATCGCGGGTCTCTTCGCTCAGCGTCCGGACCGTGCCCCACAGCGTCGCCTGGTCGGGGATGATGTTATACGCCGTGCCGGCGTCGAAGCGGGTCACGGAAATGACGATCGAGTGGACCGGGTCGGCGTTGCGGGCGGCGATCGCCTGCAGGCTGCCGACCAGCTGCGAGCCGATGAAGATCGGGTCGATGGTCTTGTGCGGCTGGGCCGCATGGCCGCCGCGGCCCTTGATGGTGATGGTGAACCGATCGGGCGCCGCCATGATTCCGCCCTTGCGGATGGCGAATTGACCGAGCGGAATGCCCGGCATGTTGTGCATGCCGTAGACCTCATCGATGCCGAAACGCTCCATCATGCCGTCGTCGACCATGGCGAGCGCACCGGCGCCACCCTCTTCGGCGGGCTGGAAGATCAGGGCGACCGTGCCGTTGAAATTGCGGGTTTCCGCGAGGTATTTCGCCGCACCCAGGAGCATGGACGTGTGGCCGTCATGGCCGCAGGCGTGCATCTTGCCGGGGACCTTCGACGCCCAGGGCTTGCCGGTGATTTCGGTGAGCGGCAGGGCGTCCATGTCGGCGCGGAGGCCGATCGTGCGGCCTCCCGGACCTTTTCCACGGATGATGCCGACGACGCCGGTGCGGCCGATGCCGGGCACGACTTCGTCGACGCCGAATTCCTTCAGCTTCTGTTCCACGAAGGAGGCGGTGTTCTCGACCTCGTAAAGAATCTCAGGATTTTCATGAAGATATCGTCGCCACTCGCTGACTTCGGCCTGAAGTTCGGCGGCCCGGTTCAAAATCGGCATACTGTTCCCTGTTGCTGGCTGGTCACGCGGTTATGACAAGTCCTCCCGGCCGGAGTGTGCCTGTCATGATTGACGTAATCAATCTTCTTTGCCATTGCTTGGCCATATAGGCCGCATATGCGCCACACTCGTTAAGCCGTTCGAACGAGGAACTACATTGCAGACTTTTCGCCTCCGATCCGCCTCTGCCACCCGGCTGATCTGCGCCCTCTCGGCGCTTGCCCTTGTCGCTTCCGCCGGAAACGTCGCCGCCAATCCGAAGATCGTCGTCGACGCGAAGACCGGCAGGGTGATCGCCCATGAGGATGCGTTCCTCAAATGGTATCCGGCCTCACTCACCAAGCTGATGACCGCCTACGTGACCTTCAAGGCGATGAAGGCTGGCAAGCTCTCGCTCGAGACGCCTGTCGTGATGAGTAAGAGGGCGACCGACCAGCCGGCGAGCAAGATGTATTTCACGCCCGGCACGACGATGACGCTGGACAACGCGCTGAAGATGATGCTCGTCAAGTCGGCCAACGACATGGCGGTTGCGGTGGCCGAGGCCGTCGGGGGCACGCAGGAACAGTTCGTGGCGATGATGAATGCCCAGGCCAAGACGCTCGGCATGAGTTCGACCCAATATATCAATCCGCATGGCCTGCCGGGCCCGGGCCAGTTCTCGACTGCCCGGGATCTCGCGCTGCTGGCGCTGAGGCTCAAGCAGGATTTCCCGGAATACCAGGGCTATTTCTCGCTTGAAGGCATCGATACCGGCGCCAAGCAATATCCCAATTTCAACACGCTGATAGGCCGGTTCGACGGCGCCGACGGCATGAAGACCGGCTTCATCTGCGCCTCCGGGTTCAACCAGATCGGTTCCGCGACGCGGGACGGCCGTTCGGTGATTTCCGTGGTGCTCGGCTCGGACAGCCTGGCCGGCCGCGCCGACGATACCGCCAACCTCCTGCAGCAGGGGCTGACCTCGACGACGCCGGAAGGCGTGGCGCTCTCGGCGCTCCCACCCTATGGCGATACGGCTCCGGTCAAAGACGTCAGCGCCGAGATCTGCAATCCGAAGGCCGCCAAGGTGCGCAGCGAAACGCGTGACGATGCGGGCCGCACCATTCAGCATTCGCCCTATCTCCATGAAATGGCCCGGCCGCCGGTCTATACATTCCTGGCCCTGCTTTCCGGCGGTGAGGCTCCGCCGCCGCCGCCCAAGGGCGCCAAGAAAGCAGCGGTTGCCGCCAATGCCACCAACGTGCCGATCCCGCAGCCGCGCCCGACATTCTGAACGAGAATAAATCATGTCTTCTGCCCCGAGCCGGATTCCGGTCTCCATCCTCACCGGCTTTCTCGGTGCAGGAAAATCGACGCTGCTGAACCGCATCCTGAAGGATCCGGGTACCAGCGATACGGCCGTGATCATCAACGAGTTCGGCGAGGTCGGGATCGACAATTTCCTGGTCGAGGCTTCGGGCGATGCGCTTCTGGAGATCGCTAATGGCTGCCTCTGCTGCACCGTTCGCGGCGAGCTGGTGGATTCGCTCGCCTCGATCATGGATGGCATCCAGACCGGCCGCCTGAGGCCGATCCGTCGCATTGTCATCGAAACCACGGGCCTTGCCGATCCTGCTCCGGTCATGCAGTCGGTGATGGGCAATCCGGTCATCGCCCAGAATTTCGAACTCGACGGCGTCATCACCGTGGTCGATGCGGTGAACGGCGTTTCGACGCTCGACCGTCATCAGGAGGCCGTGAAGCAGGTGGCGGTGGCCGACCGGCTGATCATCTCGAAGCTTTCGATGGCGGATGCGTCGCAGCTGGCGGCGCTTAAAGGCCGGCTCGCGGCGCTCAATCCCCGGGCTGCGATCGTCGATGGCGATAGCGACGAGGCCGGCACGGCGGCCATTCTGGTGAACGGCCTCTACGACCCGGCGACCAAGATCGCCGATGTGGACCGCTGGCTGCACGATGAGCTGGCCAACGATGCCGAAGAGCATGACCACCACGATCATGGTCACGACCACCACGATGATCATCACCATGGCCATGAGCACTCTCATCATGACGTGAACCGCCATGGCGACGACATCCGCTCCTTCTCGATCATCCAAGACAGGCCGATCGATCCGATGGCGATCGAGATGTTCATCGACCTGCTGCGCTCGGCCCACGGCGAGAAGCTGCTCAGGATGAAGGCGATCGTGGCGCTCTCCGACAACCCGGATCGGCCGCTGGTGCTGCATGGGGTGCAGAGCGTCTTCCACCCGCCGCAGCGCCTGCCGAAATGGCCAAGCGGCTCCGACCGGCGCACGCGCATGGTGCTGATCACTCAAGGGTTGGAAGAAGCTTTCGTCTCGGATCTTTTTGCAGCATTCACCGGCCAGCCGCGTGTCGACCGGCCGGATCGCGCGGCGCTGGAAGACAATCCGCTCGCCGTTCCCGGCCTGCGGATGTAGGTCCGCTCAACCCTTGCGGATCAGAAACCGGTGTCCTGTCTCGGTCTTTTCCGAGCGCACCAGTTCGTGGCCTTCCTGATTGCAGAAATGCGGGATGTCGATGCCGGCCAGGGGATCGGTGGTTTCGATCGCAAGCTCCGTGCCGCTTTGCATGGCTTTCAGCCGGCGGCGCGTCTTCAGCACGGGCAGGGGACACTTCAGGCCTCTCAAGTCGTAGAGGCCATCGGTGGTCGGGGTCATTCCTGGCTCCAGAACTTCCAGAACGGCTTCTTCTTTTCTTCGCTGATCGGCGGTGCCGCATAGGCGAGCGGGTTCTGGGCGGGGATCGGAACCGTGGTGGTCGTGCCCTGGGCGGTGGCGATGGTCGGGACCGTACCGGTGCTCTGTGCGACGGGAGCGGCCGTTGCTGCAGCCGGCAGGCGGTCCTGCTTCATGCGGTCGGCGGCGGAGCCGGCACGAAACGTGACGGGGCCTGCGGAGGCGAGCACGGTATTGGCCGGCTTGTTCTGGGAGGCCATCCGCTTTTCCATCATCTCCTGGAATTCCGACTGGCTCAGCAGCTTGCCGGCTTCGAGCGAGGTTCCCGTCGGGGCATAGGCGATATCGCGGCCCTTGCGCTTGTCGGCGACCACGGCCTTGCGCTCGGCTTCTGTCGGCTCATACCAGACCTTGCCGTCGAACTTCTCCAGGGCCTTCTCGTAGGCGACCTGATAGGTCTTTTCGTAGGAGGTCAGCGCGGAGACGAGCGCGGGAGGCGTCGACATGGGGGGGCAGGCACTGGCGGGAGCAAACGTGCCATTGCCGGAGAGCTGCTGGTTGAAAACGTATTTCTTCTCGCAGACATTGACTTCCGGCGGACGCTTGGTGACTTCGAAATTGTCGTAGCCGACCTTGATCATCTTCCAGAAGTCGAAGTTCTGGCTGTCGCGGTGGCGCACCATGTTCTCCGCGGTCATGCGGAAGGGGAGAGCCTGGAGCTGCACGGAGGTCTGGCCGCCCTTGAAGGCGTCGCGCGCAAAAGCGTAGATTTCCAGAACCTGTTCGTCGGTCATCGAATAGCAGCCGGACGACGAGCAGGCGCCATGGATCATCAGGTTCGAACCGTTGCGGCCGTTTGCGGCGTCGTAACGGTTCGGGAAGCCGGTATTGATGGCGAGATAATATTTGGAATTCGGGTTCAGGTGCGCCGGCGTCAGGCTGTAGAAACCTTCCGGAGCCTGGCGGTCGCCTTCCTTGACCTTGGGGCCGAGCTTGCCCGACCAAGCGCAGATGTCGTAGCTCTTGATCACCTCGAAGCGGTTGTCGGCCCTTGCCTTCCAGATCTCCAGCTTGCCCTCTTCCTTGAGGATGCGGATCATGATCGGCGAATTGCGCGGCATGTTCTTCTTCTGCATCTCGGCGAGAATGCTCGAAGGCAGGGGCTGTTCGACCTTGTTCTTGACGCTCTTCAGATCGATGCTTGCGGAATCGAGCGTATCGTTGCAGCCCGTCAGGGCGGTAGCCACGAGGAGAGCGAGAGCAATGTGTTTCAGGCGCATCGGTACGGACCACATAGACTTGGAACGACGAACGAGTTCGGTACAGGACTACGATAATGAAGCGGTAATCTTTAGATATTCTTAACCGCTTGCGCCGGCCTGTCCACTAAAACCGCCCGCCCTCCAATGTTATCAGCAATATGGCCAAATTTGGCTGATTGGGTGGCAGAGGTCTGTCGACTAGAGATTGCGGCCGATATCGAGGAATTTTTGCCGGCGCGCAGCCCGCACTTCGTCGCCCGAAAGCCTGCCGAGATCTTCCAGCGCCGAAGCGATGACCTTGCCCGTCGCGGCGATGACGGCCTCGGGCTCGCGATGCGCGCCGCCGACCGGCTCCGGAATGATGTCGTCGATGATGCCGAGGCCCTTCAGGTCTTCGGCGGTGATCTTCATGTTGGTCGCAGCTTCGCGGGCACGGGTCGAATCGCGCCAGAGGATCGATGCCGCGCCTTCCGGCGAGATGACCGAATAGATCGAATGTTCGAGCATGTAGACGCGGTTGCCGGTGGCGATCGCGATCGCGCCGCCGGAGCCGCCTTCGCCGATCACGACGGAAACCATCGGAACCTTCAGGCCCAGGCACATTTCCGTCGAGCGGGCGATGGCTTCCGCCTGGCCGCGTTCCTCGGCGCCGACGCCCGGATAGGCGCCCGCGGTGTCGATGAGGGTGATCACCGGCAGGTGGAAACGATCGGCCATTTCCATGATGCGGATCGCCTTGCGATAACCTTCCGGACGCGGGCTGCCGAAATTGTGCTTCAGGCGCGTCTTGGTGTCATGGCCCTTCTCCTGGCCGATGACGGCAACGGCCATGCCGTTGAAACGGGCAAGGCCGGCCTGGATGGCGGCGTCCTCGCCGAAATTGCGGTCGCCGGCGAGCGGCGTGAAATCGGTGAAGAGATGGGCGGAGTAATCTAGGAAGTGCGGTCGCTGCGGATGGCGCGCGACCTGTGTCTTTTCCCAGGCGCCGAGCTTGGAATAGATTTCCCGGGTGGCTTCCCTGACCCGGGTCTCCAGCCTGCCGATTTCCTCGGACGTATCGATGCTTTCGTCTTCCGAGGCGAGCTTTTTCAGCTCGTGAATCTTGCCCTCGAGGTCCGAGATTGGCTTTTCGAAATCGAGATAGGTCTGCATGAGAGCCGGTTTCCGGTTGTTTTATCTCGGGAACACGGAGTTCCCATTTTCTGTTTGGGGCCTCTAATCCCGGTTTTTGGCCTGTTTTGCAAGAGGGTGGTGTGTTTGAACCAGCTCTCGCAGCCGTTCTTCCAGGACATGCGTATAGATTTGAGTGGTGGAAATGTCCGAATGGCCGAGCAGTTCCTGCACCACGCGAAGGTCCGCTCCGTTCTGCAGGAGGTGGCTTGCGAAGGCATGGCGCATCACATGGGGAGAGATTGCGGCGGCTCTAAGTCCGGCGCGGGCGGCTAGCCCCTTGAGGTCGCGGGCAAAAACCTGCCTCGGCAGGTAACCCTCTTTGCCGGTCGACGGAAACAGCCATGGGCTGTCGCCGGTCTTTGCAAGCGCCAGCCGCCGGACCTCGCCATAGGATACGACAGCGGCGATTGCCGAACGGGAGAGTGGCACCAGGCGTTCCTTGTTGCCCTTGCCGCGGATAACCAGGAAACGGCCCTCCTGGTCGAGGACCTTGACCGGCAGCGACACGAGCTCGCTGACGCGCATGCCGGTCGCATAGAGGAGCTCGAGCAGCGCCAGCATTCTGAGACGCGCGAGCTGATCCGGGCCGGGTTCGGCGGCCTCCTTGGCGGCCAGGTCCAGGAGCCGCGTCACTTCGTCTTCGCTCATGATCTTCGGCAGCGAGCGGGCTTTTTTCGGCGCGTCGAGGATTGCGGTCGGGTCGTCGCCACGCAGGCCCTCCGCATAGAGGAATTTGTAGAACTGCCGCATCGCCGACAGTTTTCTCGCCTGGGACGAAGCGGCAAACCCCTGTTTGCCGAGATGGGCGAGATAGGCGGAGAGCGTGGCGCTTTGCGCGGTCAGGGCCGAGGTGTTGCTGGCGACAAGGAAGGAATGCAGGTCTTCGAGGTCGCGCTCGTAGGAGGAGAGCGTATTGCCGGCTGCGCCCCGTTCGGCGCTCATCATTTCGAGAAAGGCTTCGATATGGGCTCGGGAAAGGTCGGCCATGTCGCCTGTCGCTATTGTTGCGGCGGTGCCGGGTTCAACCGCTCGGAAGGAATGCGCACGGTCACGTCGCGCTCGCGCGGGTCTACCAGCATGACGAGAGCCACCATGCTTCCATAAACGATGCCTGCGATCGCCGCCAGCACGAAGAGGAAACGAAAAAGGGTGGGCATTCACGACTCCCGGAGTTGCGCCGCAATATATCGATAAAGGTTTACATATCGGCAAGAACAAACAATCCCCCGCATTCTTTGAGGGTTGCGACGGCTTGACGCTGCCGACGCATTTGTCGATACCGTTTTCTCGAAACGGACCTGACAATGATAGAAGTCGCAACCTCCGCCGCACCGGCACTCAGCGAAAAGGCGCGCGCCGTCCTCGGCAAGCGCAACCTGATCTTTGTCGGGCTGATGGGGGCGGGCAAATCGGCGATCGGCCGGCTGGTGGCGCAGACGCTTTCCATTCCCTTCATCGATACGGATGCGGAGATCGAGAAGGTTTCCCGCATGAGCATCAGCGAACTTTTCGCCGCTTACGGCGAGACGGAGTTCCGGGCGCTGGAAACCCGCGTCATCGAGCGGCTGCTCAGGGGCGGCCCGCGCGTGGTTTCGACCGGCGGCGGCGCCTTCATCAACGAGAATACCCGCCACCAGATCAAGATCGGCGGCATTTCCATCTGGCTGAAGGCGGATCTCGACGTCTTGTGGGAGCGGGTGAACAAACGCGATCACCGGCCGTTGCTGAAGACCGAGAATCCCAAGCAGACGCTCGAAAACCTGATGACCCAGCGTTATCCGATCTATGCCGAGGCTGACCTGACGGTGCAGTCCCAAAATGTCCGCAAGGACGTGATGGTCAACGAGGTACTTTCCGCGGTGGCCAGTCTGCCCGGCGAAGGTGAATGGCCCAGCGAAGGTGAAATGCAATGAACATGTCTTCCCGACCCGAGGACCGAGGCTCCGAGCGCCTGGTGCATGTGCCGCTCGGCGAACGGGCCTATGACATCCTGATCGGCCCCGGGTTGATCACGCGTGCCGGCGGCGAGATCACCGCGCGGCTGAAGGGCCGCAAGGCGGCCATCGTCACCGACGAGCACGTGGCGCCGCTTTATCTCGAAGCGCTGATGGACAGCCTGCAGACCGACGGGATCGAAGCCGTTTCGCTGACGCTGCCGGCCGGTGAAAAAACCAAGAGTTTCGAACATCTGGCGACCGTCTGCGACATGGTGCTGTCGGCCCGCATCGAACGCAACGACGCGGTGATCGCGCTCGGCGGCGGGGTGATCGGCGATTTGGCCGGCTTTGCGGCCGGCATCGTCCGGCGCGGCGTGCGTTTCGTGCAGATCCCGACCACGCTCTTGGCGCAGGTCGATTCGTCGGTGGGCGGCAAGACAGGCGTCAACACCCGCCACGGCAAGAACCTGCTCGGCGTCTTCCACCAGCCGGACCTCGTGCTTGCCGATACGGCGGCGCTCGATTCGCTCTCTGAGCGCGAATTCCGGGCCGGTTATGCGGAAGTGGCGAAATACGGCCTGATCGACCAGCCGAATTTCTTCGCCTGGCTCGAAAAGAATTGGAAACAGGTATTTGCCGGCGGTCCGGAGCGGATCGAGGCGATCGCCATCAGCTGCCAGGCGAAATCCGACGTCGTCGTCGAGGACGAGCGCGAGACCGGCCGCCGGGCGCTGCTCAATCTCGGCCACACCTTCGGCCATGCGCTGGAGGCCGCAACCGAATACGATAGCAGCCGCCTCGTGCACGGCGAGGGTGTGGCGATCGGCATGGTGCTGGCGCACCAGTTCTCGGCGCGCATGAACCTTGCAAGCCCGGACGATGCGGCGCGCGTGACGGCCCATCTGAAAGCCGTCGGCCTGCCGACTTCGATGAGCGATATTCCCGGACAGCTGCCGCCGACCGAAAAGCTGCTCGACGCGATCATGCAGGACAAGAAGGTCATGAGCGGCAAGCTCACCTTCATCCTGACCCACGGCGTCGGCCAGTCCTTCATCGCCAACGACGTGCCGTCGTCCGAGGTCTTGAGCTTCCTGGAGGAAAAGCGGCCGAAATGACATCCAAAGCAGGTCTGCTGTCGCGCGCTGTCAACGCGGTGATCCGCGGGCTTCTCCGCTTGTGCGGTGTTTCCCTGTCCGAACAGACGCTCGCCCTTTCCAGCCATGACGACCTGCATGCCGCACTCGATCTCGTTCATCGCGACGGGAATTTCGACAAGCAGGACCGCGACCGCCTGAATGGCCTTTTCGAACTCGAGGAACTCGAAGTCTCCGACGTCATGAAGCACCGGACGGTGATGCGGGCGGTGAATGCCGACGATCCGCCGGAGGTGGCGGTCCGCACCGTGCTCGAAAGCCCCTATACGCGCATGCCGCTCTGGCGTCATTCGACCGAGAACATCATCGGTGTCGTGCATGCCAAGGACCTGCTCCGGGCGCTCGCCGAGCCGAATGTCGAGCCGGAAAACCTCGATATCGTCAAGATTGCCCAGAAACCCTGGTTCGTGCCCGACAGCACCAGCCTCAAGGACCAGCTCAGCGCCTTCCTTCGGCGCAAGGGGCATTTCGCCGTCGTCGTGGACGAATATGGTGAGGTGCAGGGCATCGTCACGCTGGAAGACATCCTGGAGGAGATCGTCGGCGACATTGCCGACGAGCATGATATCGAGATCCAGGGCGTGCGCCAGGAAGCGGACGGGTCGATCGTCGTCGATGGTTCGGTGCCGATCCGTGATCTGAACCGTGCACTCGACTGGAGCCTGCCGGATGCTGAAGCTACGACGATCGCGGGCCTCGTCATCCACGAATCGAAGCTCATTCCGCAGGAGCGGCAGGCGTTCACGTTCTACGGCAAGCGATTTGTCGTGTTGAAGCGGGAGAAGAACCGCATTACGAGGCTGAGGATACGGCCGGCGGAAGATGTGACACTGCCGGCGGGGTAGTCTTTCGTTTCACGAAAGCTTTTCAGTTCTCGCGTCGAAATTGGCGGCTTTCGGCCAAGGGACAAACGAAAAGCTGCTTTGCCTCGATTCACGTCACGAGAAATTTGTGTAGGAATGTGCCGACAACAATCAGCGGCACTAAATCTTCCAAGGGCATCATTGTTTGCCCAATACTTCACCAAAAGCCTTCAAAGAGCGATATCAACAGCGCAACCATTGCGACCCACCAGACAAGAAGGGCGAGGACTTTGAGCTCCGCTCGCATTGCGTCGCGTTTGGAGATGACACGATAGAGACTTTCGTGCGCGTCACTCACTGCTCTTTTGAGATTTGCGCCGCGCATATCCCTTTTAGGGCCAAGCGCACTTGCAAGGCCACAGCCAAGCAAAAGAACAAAAACGAATAGATAGGTCATCGCTTTGTTTCCTAAGTCGGAAGATAGCGAAGTAAATTCACTATGAGCGCTCCGCGTCAATTGCCTATCAAGCATTTTTGATCAGATTGGATGAGCGCCATTGGCGCCAAGCGGCCACGCCGTCAGCCATCAGGAAATGGCGGCAGGCCGGTCAAAGCGATACCCCCAATGCGTCATGCCGGTACCTTGGCCTCTCGCTCCGCCATCCCTATCTAAAGACCTGTTACCAGCGCGTCGGCTCACCCGGTGCCGAGGCTTCCACCGCGAGCGCGTGAAGTCCGGCGTCGAGTTCGGGCTTCAGCAGGGCATTCACCGTCCGATGCCGGTCGAGCCGGCTCATTCCGGAAAATTTTTTCGAGACGATGCGGACCCGCATATGGGTTTCGCCGGTTCCGGTGATGTCGGGCTGATGGCCGGCGTGCTGATGGCTTTCATCGATGACGACCAGCCGTTCCGGCTCGAGATTATCGGTGAGGGTGATTTCGATCCGGGATTTGACGGACATTTCGGTCTCCGTTGCGACGCAAAAAGGGGCATCTGACAAACCAGTAAGAAAGGACTTTGTCAATTCTTGCCGCGCCCTGTTCGTCGCCCCATAATGAGGGCCTTATGAAATTAGATTCCAAATATTTCGACCGCATCCGGACGCGCAAGACCAGGCAGCAGGAAGCTGTGCCTGAAGCGCCCACTTGCCAATGGGACGGATGCGAAAAACCCGGCGCCCATCGCGCGCCCGTGGGCCGCAACGCGGAAGGCCAGTTCTTTCTGTTCTGTTTCGAGCACGTTCGGGAATACAACAAGGGCTACAATTATTTCTCCGGCCTTTCGGACGGCGAGATCGCCCGTTACCAGAAGGAAGCGATCACCGGCCACCGCCCCACTTGGACGGTGGGCGTCAACAAGGCTGCCAAGGATGCGCCGCTTCATTCAACGGCCCGTTCGGGGGCTGCCGGTGCTACCGGCACCCAGCAGCGCTTCAAGGATCCGTTCGGCTTCGTGTCCAGTGCGCGGGCGACCGGCTCGCGCTTCCAGACGCAGGGGCGCAAGCTGAAGACGCTGGAGGCCAAGGCCTTCGATACGATGGGGCTGGGCGCCAATGCGAGCGCGGCGGAGATCAAGAGCCGCTACAAGGAACTGGTGAAGAAACACCACCCGGATGCGAATGGCGGCGACCGCGGCTCGGAAGAACGTTTTCGTGCCGTCATTCAAGCATACCAGTTGTTGAAGCAGGCGGGTTTCTGCTAAGCCGTAAAAATTATGGCAGTAAGGATGACGGCCGGGCGGCGGCTCGCGCCTTGGAGAGACGATGAGTAAGATTGATCTAGACATTTCCAACCTTCCCGACACCACCGTTTCGGTCCGGGAAGTCTTCGGCATCGACAGCGATATCAAGGTTCCGGCCTATAGCAGCGGCGACCCCTATGTTCCGGATCTCGACCCGGACTACTTGTTCGACCGCGATACGACGCTCGCCATTCTCGCAGGCTTTGCTCATAACCGACGCGTCATGGTGTCCGGCTTCCACGGCACCGGCAAGTCCACTCATATCGAGCAGGTCGCAGCCCGCCTCAACTGGCCGTGCGTGCGCATCAACCTCGACAGCCATGTCAGCCGTATCGACCTCGTCGGCAAGGACGCGATCGTGCTGAAGGACGGCAAGCAGATTACCGAATTCAAGGACGGTATCCTGCCCTGGGCCTACCAGCACAATGTCGCACTCGTCTTCGACGAATACGATGCCGGCCGCCCGGACGTCATGTTCGTCATCCAGCGCGTGCTGGAATCCTCCGGCCGCCTGACCCTGCTCGACCAGAGCCGCGTCATCCGTCCTCACCCGGCATTCCGCATCTTCGCGACCGCCAACACGGTGGGGCTGGGCGATACGACCGGCCTCTATCACGGCACGCAGCAGATCAACCAGGCACAGATGGACCGCTGGTCGATCGTGACGACGCTGAACTATCTGCCGCACCAGAAGGAAGTCGATATCGTCGCCGCCAAGGTAAAATCCTTTGGCAGCACGGCCGAGGGCCGCGAGACGGTGTCGAAGATGGTCCGCGTCGCCGACCTTACCCGTTCGGCCTTCATCAACGGCGACCTTTCGACCGTCATGAGCCCGCGTACCGTCATCACCTGGGCGGAAAACGCCGAGATCTTCGGTGATATCGCGTTCGCTTTCCGCATCACCTTCCTCAACAAGTGCGACGAACTGGAACGCACGCTGGTCGCCGAACAGTACCAGCGCGCCTTCGGTGTCGAGCTGAAGGAAAGTGCCGCCAACATCGTTCTCGGAGCGTAAGCTAATTCCGGAGGGTAGTGCTTTTCGCGGGGGAACTTGGTGAAACACGTAGTCGATTTAGCTGTAGCTGTTGTTGGCGGGCTGATCGTGGCGATTGTTAGCGCCTATTTTCTTATTCCTGAAGAGAAACTCCCTCCGGAAAGTAGACTTCGCGTGGAGTACGATGACGCCGTATTATATTATCCCGACTCCATAGTGAGGAATTTTGTCCTCAAATATATCGTGGACGACAAGGTCGCTAAGGAGAATGCTGAAGTACGGGAAAAGGTCTTTGATTTCTATAAGCGTATAATTGAGGCAAAACTTTTTGATAGTAAGGCGTTTTCAAGTGTGCGTGATATTCGGATTTACAATGATACAGATAAGAGAATAGAGAGAATTACATTTAAGCATGAATTTCAGTTTGGAGCGTTTGTCGTAAATGAGAGTGTTTCCAATGAAATATTCAATTCCGTCGATTCGGGAGCGGATTTTATAATAAATTATATAGATCCTGGAAAGTCGGTGAACATCACGGGATTCTCCACATTCATTGTGGATGTAAAATCAAAAAATTTCCTAGTTCTTCTCGCTGGAAAAAAACAAGACATCATTGATAAGTCGGCTCGAGGCGGTTTCGGCGAGCAGCCGCTGGATACGTCTTTGTACTCTGGCCGCGATGCTGTGCTTTGGATTATGTTGTTTCTAGTAGTTGGTATACTGATTTTGGTCGCCATATTGACAATTGTGGACCGTTTAATTTTTCAATTTTGGCCTGAAACCTATGTCAAAATAGGCGGAAAGAAAATCGAAGCTGAGGCTCGCAGGATTGTCGAGATCGCTGCGGCTTCTGAAGTAAGAAGTGAAGGTACCTGATGGCAGGTCGCGGAGACAATTCGAAAGCCAAATCCGGCGGTCCGGTCGATACCGAGCCGTTGCGGCGGGCGATTACCGGCTGCGTGCGCTCCATCGCCGGCGACGCGGAAGTCGAGGTCACGTTCGCCAACGAACGTCCGGGCCTTGCTGGCGAACGCATCCGCCTGCCGGAAATCTCCAAGCGGCCGACAGCCCATGAGCTCGCGGTGACCCGCGGGCTCGGCGATTCCATGGCGCTGCGGATTGCCTGCCACGATACCGGCGTGCATGCCAGCATGTCGCCGCAGGGTGCCGATGCGCGCATCGTCTTCGATGCCGTCGAGCAGGCGCGCGTCGAGTCGATCGGCGCCTTGCGCATGGCCGGCATGGCGTCGAACCTCAATTCGATGCATGCGGAAAAATACTCCAAGGCGAATTTCTCCGGCGTCGAACGGCAGGAAGACGCGCCGATCGGCGAAGCGGTCGCCATGCTGGTGCGCGAAAAGCTGACCGGCATCAAGCCGCCGGCCAGCGCCGGCAAGGTGCTCGATCTCTGGCGTCCGTTCATCGAGGACAAGGCGGCCGGCGATCTCGACAACCTCCGCAACGTGATCGAAGATCAGCAGGCATTCGCCAAGCTGGTGCGGCACATGCTCACCTCCATGCAGATGGCGGAGGAGTTTGCCGACGAGGATACCGATCCGGAGGAGATGGAAAATCCGGACCAGGAAGACCAGCCGCGCAGCAACGAGACCGAGAACGACGAGGTCGAGGAAGAGGCCGGTTCCGATGCCGCCCCCGCCGAGCAGAGCGACGCTTCCGACGAGGAGATGGACGACGGCGAGATGGACGGCGCGGAAATGTCCGACGACGACATGTCGGACGACAGCGACGAACATTCCGAGACGCCGGGCGAAACCCGCCGGCCCAACAGCCCGTTCGACGATTTCAACGAGAAGGTCGATTACAAGATCTTCACCCAGGAGTTCGACGAGGAAATCACGGCCGAAGAGCTTTGCGACGAAGCGGAGCTCGACCGGCTGCGGGCCTTCCTCGACAAGCAGCTCGCCCACCTCCAGGGTGCCGTCGGGCGCCTCGCCAACCGCTTGCAGCGCCGCCTGATGGCGCAGCAGAACCGCTCCTGGGATTTCGACCTGGAAGAGGGTTATCTCGATCCGGCCCGCCTCGTGCGCCTGATCATCGACCCGATGCAGCCGCTCTCCTTCAAGAAGGAGCGCGACACGCAGTTCCGCGATACCGTCGTGACCCTGGTCATCGACAATTCCGGCTCGATGCGCGGCCGGCCGATCACGGTTGCCGCCACCTGCGCCGATATCCTAGCCCGTACGCTGGAGCGCTGCGGCGTCAAGGTCGAGATCCTCGGCTTCACCACCAAGGCCTGGAAGGGCGGGCAGGCGCGCGAAAAATGGCTGGCAAGCGGTAAGCCACCGACGCCCGGCCGCCTCAACGACCTGCGCCATATCGTCTACAAGTCCGCCGATGCCCCGTGGCGCCGCTCGCGCCGCAATCTCGGCCTGATGATGCGCGAGGGCCTGCTCAAGGAAAACATCGACGGCGAGGCGCTGATGTGGGCGCATAACCGCCTGATCGCTCGCCGCGAACAGCGCAAGATCCTGATGATGATTTCGGATGGCGCGCCGGTCGACGATTCCACGCTGTCGGTCAATCCGGGCAATTATCTCGAACGGCATCTGCGCGCCGTGATCGAACAGATCGAGACGCGTTCTCCGGTCGAGCTGCTGGCGATCGGCATCGGGCACGACGTGACGCGGTATTATCGCAAGGCCGTGACGATCGTCGATGCTGACGAGCTCGCCGGCGCGATGACCGAGCAGCTTGCCGAACTGTTTGCGGAAAATGGCGGGCGACAGGGCCGCATGCGACGGGCCAGCTGAGGTCCGCCCGCTTGAAATTTTCCCGCCTCGTTGTCTGGGCCGGCCTTTTCGGCGCCATCGCTTTCCCGGTGGCGCCGGCCACGGACAATGTCCCGATTCGGGTGCAGGCGATCACCGAATTCAAGCGCGGTTCGCCGGAAACGCGGTTCGGTGCCTTCGAATTCCTGAGCGGCATCGAGTTTTCGTCGTCCGATAGCCGGCTACAGTCGTTGTCGAGCATCCGTTTTCGCGCCGATGGGGAGCGTTTTGTATCGGTGCTCGATACTGGTTCCTGGTTGACCGGCCGCATCCAGCGGGATGCCGGTGGGCACCTCGCCAATCTCACCGATCTTGCCATCAACCCGATCCTCATCCGCGGTGGCCGTGTCGGCTCGAAATACAATTCGGATGCCGAGGGCCTGGCGCTGAGGGACGGTCAGGCACTCGTCAGCTTCGAGCAGTTGCATCGGGTCGATGCCTATCCGGATCCGGGGTTCGAAACATCCGCTCCCCTGAAAAGCCTTGATCTGCCGATCCCTCGCCACGAATTCCGGATGAATGCCGGCATGGAGACGGTGGCGGTGTCGCCTCAAGCCAGTCCGCTCAGGGGGGCGCCCATCGTGGTCACCGAGCATAGCCTTGATGATCAGGGAAACCTTTTCGCCGCGATCCTGGAAGGCCCGCTGAAGGGCGTGTTCAAGGTGATGAGGCACGATCCTTATGACGCGACGGACGGTGCTTTCCTGCCGAACGGCGATTTCCTGCTGCTGGAGCGCCGGTTCAGCTTCCTCGGCGGCCTCGGCATGCGCATCCGCCTCATCAAGGGCGACAGCATCCACCCTGGTGCCGTCGTGGACGGCGAGGTGCTTCTCGATGCCGATATGGGTTATGCGATCGACAACATGGAAGGGCTCGACGTCATCGCCGGGCCGGAGGGCAAGCCGCATCTGATCCTGATTTCGGATGACAACGGCAATCTGCTGCAGCGTAACGTGATGCTGGAATTCCGCCTGAATTAACTGAAGTCGCCATTGCGGAACGGCTTCGACTTTGTCTTCTTAAGGCGGAGATGCTTGGATCCTCGGGTCAAGCCCGAGGATGACGAGTTTGCCGAGCCATCAGCAACAACAGCGGCCGCTGCATTGCTCAGCTTCGTTTTCTGTGGGCGCAAGAAGCACAGCTTCTCTTTCATCATCCTCGGGCTTGACCCGAGGATCCATCGACAAGCAATGCGCAACCGCCAAGCCGCGCTTGCTCAGGCAGCCTTCGCGACCTGTGGCATCGGCTTCAGCACGTTCATCAGCGCGCCATAGGGCAGCAGCAAGACGACACCGACCAGGATCTTGACCACGAGGTCGCCGAGCGCCCAGGAGATCCAGCGCGGGGCTTCTGCCGAAAACGCGCCGAGGAGCGGTGCGGACTGGATCGCGAAGTCCTCATTGGGGCCGATGAAGGCGAAAATCGGAGCGAAGGCCAGCGAGAAGAACAGCAGCGTGTCGAGTGCCGAACCGAGCAGGGAGCCGGCGAGCGGCGCGCGCCACCAGGTCTGGCGGCGGAGGCGATTGAACACGGAGATATCGAGAAGCTGGCCGACCAGATAGGCGGTGCCCGAGGCGATGGCGATGCGCGGGGCGGAGGCCAGGAACGACAGCGTCACGCCGACGACAAAGCCTGCGAGAACGACGCGTCGGGCGATCGAAGGCCCGAACTGCCGGTTGGCGAGATCGGTCACCAGGAAGGCAAAGGGATAGATAAAGGCGCCCCAGGTCAGAAGATCGCCAAGAGCGATGCCCCAGAGCGTTCCCGTGACGGGAAACTGCACCAGGAAATTGGAGGCGACGACAACGGCCGCCATCAGCAGGGCATAGATAGGGGTATAGCGGGAGGTCAGCATTTTTTTATCCTGGGTGATGCCACCAGTTGGAGTTCTATGAGGACAAGAGAAAAGGCCTGGCCGGTATTAACCGTTCAAGCCTCACTCAAAGCCGGATGATTTGTCGTCAGGCCAATTAAGCCGCAGCAGCGACTTCGGCGGTCTTCTTGACGATCTGGCGGCGCAGCAGGCGGGCGCGCATCGACAGTTCGGTCTCGTCGGCCTTCAGGAGGAAGGCGTCGAGGCCGCCGCGATGTTCGACGGAGCGCAGAGCGTGCGCCGAGACGCGCAGGCGATAACGCTGGCCGAGAGCGTCGGAGATCAACGTGACCTGGCACAGGTTCGGCAGGAACCGACGGCGGGTCTTGTTGTTGGCGTGGCTTACGTTGTTGCCGGTCAGAACGCCCTTGCCGGTCAGTTCGCACACACGAGACATGGATACACCTTTGTTCTTCTGCAATCGGATGGTACTTCCGGACAATGCCGGTGCGCCGATCCAACTGGTCCTGAGTGGAAAGTTGCGGTTCTATAGTCAGTGGGGCCCGTCGCGTCAAGCCAAAACCTTGGCCTGCACTCAAGAGAATCCGCCGACAGTGCCGTAAAGCGGCTATTTTCTTGCCACTATGCACCGTCTATATGTCTCAAGGAAGACGCTTCCCGGCGCCTTCATCGGTCAGGGCAGAATCATGAACCTTCGCGGCTGTTTCGTCAGTGCCTTCGTGCTCGTCTTCGGGTTCACCACCGTTCCGCTTGGCTCGGCTGAAATCCGGCATGTCAGCGAATACGATATTTCCCTCGGAATCCTGCCGATCGCCAAGGCGTCTTTCGCCAGCGAATTCAACAGCAGCGACTATAAGATCACCGGAACGTTCAAGTCGGCGGGGATCGTCAATATCATCAGCCGCATCTCCGCCGAGACCAGCGTCAGCGGGCGCATGCAGGCCGACAAGCTGCAGGCCGATCGCTACAACCTCGTCTACAGCGCCGGCAAGCGCACACGTATCTATGACGTCGAATACCGCAACGGCAATGTCACCGAGACGACTGTCAAACCCGAGCCGACCCGCAATCCGGAAACCTGGATTCCGGTGACCGACAAGGACCTCCGCGCTGTGCTCGACCCGTTGAGCGGCCTCATCTTCCCGGGCGATGCCAAGGTCTGCCCCAGCCGGTTGCCGATTTATGACGGTGAGTCGCGCATGGATCTGGTGCTGACGCCGAAGGGCACCAGGCCGTTCTCGACGGACGGGTTCAAGGGGGAAGCGATCGTCTGCTCGATCCGCTACCTTCCGAGATCAGGCTTCCGGCGCGGCCGCAGCGATATCGAATACTTGCGCAAGACGCCGATAGAAATCTGGTTTGCCAAGGCGCAGTCGGTAAATGTATATGCTCCCGTCTATGCCGTCATCCCGACGAGGATGGGGCAGGTTTACGTGACCGCCGTCAAATACGGCGGCTGATGCGGCGCTCGTCCGGGCGCCCGGGGGGGCGGGAGTGAAAATCCGGGGAACGTTGATCGGTTTTACAGCGATCCTGATGTGGTCGCTGCTGGCCCTGATGACGGCTGCATCCGGAAAAGTGCCGCCTTTCCAGATGAATGCGATGACGTTTGCGATCGGCAGCCTGCCGGGCATCGTGCTTTTCATCCTCAAGCCGGAACGGATCGCCTTCCTGAAGCAGCCGGCCAAGGTCTGGATCACCGGTATTGGCGGCCTGTTCGGCTATCATTTCCTCTATTTCACGGCGCTGCGGAATGCGCCGGCCGTCGAGGCGGGGCTGATCGCCTATCTGTGGCCGCTGTTCATCGTCGTCGGCTCGGCCCTGCTGCCGGGCGAAAGGCTGCGCTGGTATCATGTGCTCGGCGCGGTCGCCGGGCTTTGCGGCACGATCGCCATCGTTTCCCGCAACGGGCTTGCCTTCGACGACGCCTATCTGGTGGGTTACGGTGCCGCCTTTCTCTGCGCCTTCACCTGGTCGGGTTATTCGCTGCTGACGCGGCGCTTCGACCGGGTTTCGACCGATGTCGTTACCGGCTTCTGCCTCGGCACCTCGCTTCTTTCGCTGATCTGCCATCTGGCGCTCGAGACGACCGTCTGGCCGACCAATGGCGGCGAGTGGGCGGCGGTCGTTGGGCTCGGCCTGCTGCCGGTTGGTGCGGCCTTTTATGCCTGGGACTACGGGGTCAAGAACGGCGATATCCAGATCATCGGGGCTGTGAGCTATGCGGCACCTCTGCTGTCGACGCTGATCCTGGTCGCATCCGGCTTTGCCGAGCCGGATTGGCGCATTCTGCTTGCCTGCCTGCTGATCACCGGAGGAGCGGTGCTAGCGGCGCGGGATATGTTCCGGCCGAAGCCGATTGCCGACGCCATTGCCGAATAGGCGTCCCTGATGGGTCGGGGACGTGGGGGAAGAGATGGTTCTGTTGTCATGGGCGGTGCTTGCCGCCTCGACCGCGTTTGCGGTCAATTATTTCCGCTGGCTCGGAAGGCCCTCAGGCCATCTGCGCACGGTGCTGAAGGCCGTGCCGGTTCTGCTGCTGGCGCTCTATGCTGTTCTGGCCGGCGCGCCGGCCCTGCTTGTTGCGGCGCTGATGCTCGGCGCACTCGGCGATGCCTTCCTCGCCTACGAGGGAGAGACGGCCTTCATCGCTGGGCTCGCGGCCTTCTTCGCTTTGCATATTGCCTATGTCGCGCTGTTCTGGCCGTCGATCGAACCGAGCCTGCTGGTCGGTTCCGCTTGGCGCTATACGGCGGCCTGGGTCGTCGTCGTGCTGACGGGCATGACGCTTTTCATGCTGTGGCGACCCACCGGGCGGCTTGCCATCCCGGTCACCGTCTATGCGATCGCGATCGTTGTCATGGCGCTCTCGGCGCTGGCAGTGAAGCCGATCCTGCCATCGGCCGCAGCGGCATTGTTCGTGATGTCCGATACGGCGCTGGCGATCCAGACATTCCTGGTGAAGCGCGATGCCCCGGTCATGGCGAGGCTGAAACCCTTCGTCTGGGGTACCTACTTCGCAGCGCAGCTCGTCTTTACGTTGGCGATTGCCGGCCTGCGTTTGTCTTAGGTCGCCGGCTCCCAGCCGGGCGGCGCCATCTCGAAGCTCGAAAACTCGAAGCCGGGTGCCACCGTACAGCCGACCAGCGTGAACCGGCCGAGCGGTTCCGCCGCCTGCCAGGCGTCAGCCGGGACCACGGCCTGCGGCCGCTCGCCTTTTGCTAGATCGGTGCCCAGTGTCACCTCTTCGACAGTCCGGCCATCGGAAATCCGCAGTCGCAGCGGATCGCCGGCGTAGAAGTGCCAGATCTCCGCCGCGTCACGAACCCGGTGCCAATGGGAGCGTTCGCCGGCTTCCAGCAGATAGTAGATCGCCGTCGAATGGCCGCGGGTGCCACCCTCACCGTCGCGAAACGTCTCGACATACCAGCCGCCCTCCGGATGGCGTTGCATGCCGAGGGCGGCGATGATCTCGTTCGGCGTCATCTAGAAATTGTCCTTGCGCTTGCGGATTTCGGCAAAGACTTCCTCGTTGGACTTGCTCTCCATCAAAAGATTGCGACGGATTGCCGGATCGGTGGCGCGCAGGAACGGATTGGTTTCCTTCTCCAGCCCGATCGTCGTCGGAATGGTGAATTGGCCGCTAGCCCGCTGCGTCTCGATCTCGCTCGCGCGGGCCTGCAGACGCTCGTTGTCCGGGTCGACACTCAGCGCGAACTTCGCATTCGAAAGCGTATATTCGTGGCCGAAATAGACGGCCGTCTCGTCCGGCAGAACGGCGAGCTTCTGCAGCGAATGCCACATGTCGGCAGCCGGGCGTTCGAACAGCCGGCCGCAGCCGAGCGCAAACAGCGTGTCTGCCGCAAACACGATCTTGTCGTCCGGGAAATGGTAGCAGATATGGCCGGCGGTATGGCCGGGCGTCTCGATGACGCGTACGAGATGCTCGCCGAACTGGAACTCGTCACCGTCCGCCATGGTCTTGTCGAGGCCGGGGATCGCAATCGCCTCGTTGAACGGGCCGATGATTTCCAGCCCGAACTTTTCCTTGAGCGCGAGGTTGGCTTCCACATGGTCGCCATGATGATGGGTGGTGAAGATATGGGTGATCTTCCAGCCGCGGCGGGTCGCCGCTTCGAGAATCGGCTTTTCCTCCGGCGCATCGATCGAAGCCGTCAGCCCGCTTTCCGGGTCGTGCACGAGAACGCCGTAATTATCGCTGCGGCATGAAAAAACTTCGAGTTCCAGTGGTCTCATAACATAACCCCATTGCTGAAAGAGTTTTGCGTCACAATGTAGAGACTGGTCCCTTGAAGTCCAACCACCGTCTGGTACCAAATTACGCATGCACGCAGATATCGTCGATCTCCGCGAATTCTATCACTCTCCCCTCGGCCACCTTGCCGAGCAGTCGATCGCGTTCGCGCTCTCCTCGCTGTGGGCGCGGCTGCCGGAAGAGCGGCTGGTGGGCCTCGGTTATGCCGTGCCTTATCTCGACCGCTTTCGCGCCGATACGGAGCGCACCTTCGCCTTCATGCCGGCGGGGCAAGGGGCGGTGAACTGGCCGGTCGGCGAGCTTTCTTCCACTGCGCTTGTGTTCGACGAGGAGCTGCCGCTGCCGGATTCTTCCGTCGATCGCGTACTGATGGTGCATTCGCTGGAATTTGCCGAAAATCCGCGGGAGACGCTGAAGGAACTCTGGCGGGTGCTGGCGCCCGGTGGCCGGCTCGTCATCGTCGTACCCAACCGGCGGGGCGTCTGGGCCCGCATGGAGCATACGCCGTTCGGTTCCGGCCGACCCTATTCACGCGGCCAGCTCACCTCGCTGCTGCGCGAGACGAACTTTACACCTGGCGCAAGTGCGGAGGCGCTGTTCTTTCCGCCTTCGAAGATCCGCGCCGTGCTGAAGCTGCGCCAAGCCTTCGAGCGCCTGGGGCGCCGCTTCTGGCCGGTGTTTTCGGGGGTGATCGTGGTAGAGGCCCAGAAGCGCCTCTACCAGGGCCTGCCGGTCGCCGCCCGCGCGTCGCGACGCGTCTTCGTGCCGGTGCTGGCACCGCAGGGGGTGCCGACGACGCGGACCCGGTGAGCGCCGAATTGCCCCTCATCCGCCTGCCGGCACCTTCTCCCCGCAAGCGGGGAGAAGGACGCAAGCAGCCCGCTCCTCATTTTTTTGCTCATACCCTCGGATAGGAGGGAACGAAACGGTGCGTCAGATCCCTTCTCCCCGTCAGAACGGGGAGAAGGTGCCGGCAGGCGGATGAGGGGCATCGCCGTCGCCCGCATCTCTCGTGGGAGTGGAGCCCCAAGCACACACTCGACAAAGCCGAATTTCGGCTTTAATCCCACTGGATCACACCCGCCGTCCAGGCTTTCCAAAAAAGGTTGATCCGATGAGCATCGTCACGAGTGAGCCCGTTCCGCGTCCAGGCATCCTGGATATCGCCGCCTATGTGCCCGGCAAGGAACATGCTCCGGGCGTGGCACGCGTCTTCAAGCTTTCCTCCAACGAAACGCCGCTCGGCGCCAGCCCCAAGGCAATCGAGGCCTTCGCACAAGCCGCCGGCCATCTCGAACTCTATCCGGACGGCCAGGCGATAGCGCTGCGCGAGGCGATCGCGTCGGTGCATGGCCTCAATATCGCGAACATCATGTGCGGCAACGGCTCGGATGAGCTGCTCGGCCTGCTCTGCCACGTCTATCTCGGCGCCGGCGACGAGGCCATCATCACCGAGCACGGCTTCCTCGTCTACAAGATCCAGATCATGGGCGCCGGCGCCACGGTGGTCGAGGTAAAGGAGAAGGATTGCACCGTCGATGTCGACGCGATCCTCGCCGCGGTCACCGACAAGACGAAGATGGTGTTCATCGCCAATCCGGGCAATCCGACCGGCACCTATGTCCCGGTCGCCGATATCCGCCGCCTGCATGCCGGGCTGCCGAAGAGCGTCATTCTGGTGCTCGACGCGGCTTACGCGGAATATGTGCGCAAGAACGACTACGAAGCCGGCCTCGAACTGGTGTCCTCCAACAAGAACGTGGTAATGACCCGCACCTTCTCGAAGGTCTACGGCCTTGCGGCGCTGCGCATCGGCTGGATGTACGGCCCGGCCGGCATTCTCGACGCGCTCAACCGCGTGCGCGGCCCGTTCAACATGAACGCGCCGGCGATCGCCGCGGGTGCGGCCGCGATCCGCGACCAGGCCTTCGTCGAAAAGGCCGTCGAGCACAACAATCTCTGGCTCGACAAGCTTACCCATGCGCTGGAAGCGATCGGTCTCAAGGTGACGCCGTCGGTTACCAATTTCGTGCTCATCCATTTCCCGGATGTCGACGGCAAGCGGGCGCCGGAAGCGGATGCGTTTCTCACCAGCCGCGGCTACATCCTGCGCGCCGTCAAAGGTTACGGTTTCCCGAACGCGCTGCGCATGACCATCGGCTCGGAAGAGGCCAATCGCGGCGTCATCGAGACGCTCGGCGAATTCATGGGTAAAAGCGCATGAGCACGCCGCATTTCGACAGGATCGCGCTGATCGGCATCGGCCTGATCGGCTCGTCGATCGCCCGTGACGTCAAGGAACTGGGCCTGGCCGGCGAGGTGGTGATTTCCAGCCGCAGCGCCGAAACCCTGAAACGTGCCGAAGAGCTGGCGCTCGGCACGCATTATGTCGCGTCCGCGGCCGATGCGGTGAAGAATGCCGACCTCGTCATCGTCTCGGTGCCGGTCGGCGCATCGGAAGCGGTTGCCAGGCAGATCGCCGGCAGCCTCAAGCCCGGCGCCATCGTCACCGACGTCGGTTCCACCAAGGCGTCGGTCATCGCGCAGATGGCGCCGCATATGCCGGAAGGCGTGCATTTCATTCCGGGCCATCCGCTGGCGGGTACCGAAAAATCCGGTCCGGATGCCGGCTTCGTCGGTCTTTTCCGGGATCGCTGGTGCATCTTCACGCCGCTGCCGGATACGGATCAGGCCGCTCTCGACACCCTGAAATCCTTCTGGATGGCGCTCGGCTCGCGGATCGACGAGATGGATCCGCAGCACCATGACAAGGTTCTGGCGATCGTCTCCCACCTGCCGCATATCATCGCCTACAACATCGTCGGCACGGCGGACGATCTCGAGACGGTGACCGACGCGGAAGTCATCAAATATTCCGCCTCCGGTTTTCGCGATTTCACCCGCCTTGCCGCGTCCGACCCCACCATGTGGCGTGACGTCTGCCTGCACAACAAGGATGCGATCCTGGAAATGCTGGCGCGCTTTTCGGAAGACCTCGCCTATCTGCAGCGGGCGATCCGCTGGGGCGAGGGCGACAAGCTGTTCGAACTCTTCACCCGCACCCGCGCCATCCGCCGCTCGATCGTCCAGGCCGGCCAGGATGTCGACGCGCCGGACTTCGGCCGCCACGCGCTCGATCCGAAGAAGGCGTGACAGTCCGGCGGTCGCTGCCCCGCGCGGCGGCCTACTGGCATTTCTTCACGGTGGTGTTTGCGAGCGTCGAGATGGCGTAGGTCTGGTTCTCTTCGTTGAAGGCCATCGTCAGTTCGAGGGTCAGCGGGTCTCCCACGGCAGGGCTGGCGCCGTTTTTGGGAACCACCGTCCCGCTCCAGAGCGGCGGCGGGGGTGGGTATTGCGACATCTCCACAACCGAGTTGTTGGAAACGGCAACGCCCGCGGACGGAGCCAGCTGGCAGCTGTACTGGTCGATATCCGTCTGGCAGAAATTGGCTCCGAATGTTCCCGCCGAAAGCATGGTAGTCGGCGAGTTCAAGACGATGGAGACGTTGACGGGCTCGGCGATGGCATTTCCGATATCGGGAAGTGATACGGTTGCCGGCGTGCTTGCGCCACAGGTGCCGGTGAGCTGGCCGTTTTGCAGGAAGACCTGGGCTGACGCATCAAAATTATAGCTGTTGCCGAGGATCACCGAGATCGCCTGAACCTGGTCCATCACGCTGCGATCCGTCCATGTATTCTGCACGAAGGGTGCGAGCGGGATCATGTTGAACGCGATGTCGTTGGCGGAGAGCGATAGCGTCGTCACGTGATGGAGGTCGCCGGCATTGGGGCTTCCTTCCTTCGTGTCTCCGCCGGCCGACCCGACGACCCAGTACTGGATGCCGTCAAGCTTGGAATCGGCCTGATTGTAATGCGTATGTCCCGCGATCACCGCCTTGACCGGGTATTGGGCCAGCAGCGCATGGACCCGCTTCCACCCCGTCCAGTTGTACCAGAGCGGCTGATGCAGGAAAACGACGATGCCGTCCTTGCCGCCCGCATTCGCCTGAAGATCCTGCTGGAGCCAGGCAAACTGCTGGTCGGAGATCTGCGCGTAGAAGACATTGCCCCAGCGCGGATCGGTATCGAGATGTTCGAGGCTGTCGAGCGCGACGAAATGCCAGTTCTGGACGTTGAAGGAATAATAGAGGTTCTGCGCCACCAGCGGATTGAGCGGCGTGTAAAGTTGCTGGAACAGCTGCTCGCGGGACCGGTCGGTGGAGTCCTGGACGAAGACCGGCGGATTGACGTCGTGATCGCCGGGCGTCATGTACCAGGGGGCCTTCAACCCGCCGAGTATGCCCGTCGCCTGGTTGAAGCGGGTGGTGATCTGACTGGGTGTCTGGGTGCTTTCGACCAGATCTCCGAGATGCAGAACGACCGCCGGCGGGGTGCCGGCCGCGTTGAGAGCATCCACGCCCTGTTGCAGCACGGTATAGGACTGGTCGATATTGGAGGAACCCGTCTGGTCGCCGATGAGGCCCACCACGATCGGGCTCGCCAATGCAGCCTGACCGAGCGCCATCCAAAAGAGCGCGGCGGTCAGCGAGGCGCGTATCCGCCGTGCGGCTGCATTCGGGATGAGCGCGGCCTTCGTCATGACAGCGGCACCCACCAGAGGAACTGCACCACAGCGTCGTTATAGTCCCGGTCAACCTGGTCCTCGGAGAGGAGGACCTGAAGGTTCATCGTGCCGATGGAGCAGCCGCCCGGAAGTAGGGCAGATTCCTGCCACGTATTCCCGCCGTTTGCCGAGTGCTGGACATCCACGGTTGCCTGGACGTCCTGGCTGCCGGACGGGGTCATGACGAAGGTGGAGCCGATCTGGTGATTGCCTTCGCCGGTGCCCTGCCACAGGATCGGGCTGGCGCCGGGCACCGTGATCGTGACCTTTTGCAGGTCCGCCGCGTTGGTCAATGCCGTGACGAAGACGTTCGTCGATGGTGGCAGAAGAATGGTTGCAGGCATTTCTTGTCCCCCCCAAAAAAGATGACGGGAGCTTGCCTCAGTCGCGGCGGAAATACAACATTAAATTGTATGAAATTATGGTTGCTACCAATTCTAAAGCCAAGGCCGAAATTCAGATCGGCGGGATTTCACCGATCTGGATAAAGCCGCCGGCGAACACCTTGCCGCGGTTGATGGTGAGATCGAGCGATGCGCTCTTGCCGCGGCCGAGTGCGGACAGCATGTTGGCGGCGGTTTTCAGCGTCGGGGCGATCTGCGGAAATGCCTGGCTCAGGCTGTCGCGCCAAGCATCGATCTGCTCGACCCGGAGCTTCAGCTTGCCCGACAGGTAGCCTTGCTCGTCGAAGGAAAAGGGACCGGAAACGGTGATCAGCTTGCCTTCGCCGAGATCGGCCGAAAGGCTGCGCATCTGCCCTTGCGTGCCATAGAGAGCGGTGCCGTTCGGATCGCTTCCGTCGATCATGCCGGCGCGGCCAGTCAGGGTCAGGTCGAGATTGGCCGTGAACCGTGGCAGAAGCTGGGGCAGGTCCTTCATCACCATGTCGGTGTTTTGGAGTGTCAGGGCCGCATCGAGATCGTTGCCGTTCTGGCGCAGATGGATCTCGGTGTGGCCGGCGCTGATGTTGAAAGCCTGGCCGGTGGCCGACGACAGGATGTTCGTTTTCGCGTTCTCGATCACCGTCGAGGTGCGCTCCACCCCGCGAAACCGGGTGATCAGGCTCGACTGGAAATTTTCCCAGGTGGTGGAAATCGAAAGTCCGTGGCCGGTGCGGATTTCGACCGGCGAATCGAGTTCCCAGACGATATGGCCGGGATTGTAGACCTGGGCTGCGGACCGCAGGGATCCGAACATTGCGGAAATGCCGTTGGTGCGATCGTCGACCGATACCTTCGAGCAGAACAGGCCGATCCGGAAGGGGTAGCCGCGATAGTCCGCGTCAGCGCATTCGGCCGAGATGCCGCGTTTTTCCTGGCTGCCGAGCAGGCTCAGCGTCCGCTCCTTCAGCACCGAGGCGCCATAGAACCAGCCGGCCGTGTAAAGTGCGATCACCAGCACCACCCCGCAGGCGAGTAGCCATAATTTTCCGCTGACGCCGGTTCGGCTTGACGCTGCCATGATGTTCTCCAATGGTGCTGGGAAAGTTGGGGCGGGGCGCTTCGATTGGAATGGTGTGGCGCGGGATATGGACGAATTTTGGGTGTTTGGCTACGGGTCCCTGATGTGGAATCCGGGTTTTGCGTTTGAGGAAAGACTGACTGCACGTGCCTTCGGCTTCCGCCGCTCCCTCTGCGTCTGGTCTCATGTGCATCGCGGCACGCCGGATCATCCGGGCCTGGTCCTCGGTCTCGACCGCGGCGGTTCATGCCGCGGCGTCGCCTTCCGGGTAAGCGAGGAGAACCGGGAGGACGTGCTCGACTATCTGCGCCGCCGGGAACTCGTTACGAATGTCTATCTGGAAAAGATCCTGCCCGTTTCGCTCGGCGACGGGCGGCAGGTGAAGGCCGTCGGTTATATCGTTGATCGCAATCATGTCCAGTATGCCGGGGCGCTCGAGATCGAGCAGGCGGCGGAGATCGTCCGCGTGTCCTCCGGTCAATCGGGGCCGAACGATACCTATGTGTTCAATACGCTGGCGCATCTGAAGGACATGGGTATCCGCGATCACTGGCTGGAAGAGGTCGGCGCGACCGTGGCCACTTTCAGTCAGGCCGCCGTCTGAGCCTTCAGCTCCGCAAGCCGTTTGACCGCCGAGGGCGGCAGGGGCAGGTGCGGGTTGGCGGCCACGGTCTCGATCAGCAGCTTGTCGCTTTCCCGTTCCAGCGTCTCGACCAGAAGGGCGTAGAAGGCATCCGGATCCATGCCCGGCGCGATCGGCGGCAGGATGCGGACCTTGAAATGACCGGGATATTTGATGAGCTTGCGGCGGCCCCAGAACAGGCCCCAATGGGCGACGATCGGCACGACGGGCACCTGCACGTCGCGATAGATGCGGGCGATGCCGTAGCGGTATTGCGGCTCGGCACCCGGCGGGCGGCGCGTGCCTTCCGGGTAGATGATGAGCTGGCGGTTGTTGGCCATCTCCTCCTTCGTCCGGTTCATGACGTCGACCATGACCTTGCCGCGGGCGCCACGGTTGACCGGGATCATCTTCTGCTTGGCGGCATACCAGCCGAACAGCGGGATCCACATCAGCTCGCGCTTGAGGATATAGACCGGGTCCCGCTGCCAGGGCAGGAGGGCGACGGTATCCCAGGCGGATTGATGCTTGGGGGCGAAGATGCAGCCGCCTTCGGGCACGTTTTCCAGCCCCTCGATCTCGAACGTGGCGCCGATGATCTTTGCCATCAGCCAGTTGCAGGAGGCGGCCCAGGCTTTGGGGATGCGGTAGGCCGCCTTGCGCGGCATCAGGAAATAGATCGGGCTCAGCACGATCATGCGGACGATCAGGTTTGTGTAGAAGGCGGTATTGAAAAGAACCGAACGCACCAGCAGCATGAAAGGCTTCCTCTTGGACAGGCGTTGCCTACACGAGATCGCGCCGCGAAAAAAGCGCCAGGGTGTCATGCGGAGGGAAAAGTGTCAGGGCGCGGGCTTTGAGGCGGTCTTCGGCGGGTCATCGTTGCGCAATCCGCTGCCGCGCTCGATGCCGAACCAGTCGCGGCCTGTGGCGAGCACGACCTTGCCGTATTCCGAAAGCATGGTGCGCAACACATCCGGCTCGGCAAACCAGGCTTTTCGGGTGAGATCGGAACTGACCACGGGATAGGGAATGAACACGGTCACCGGGTCGGCACGGCGCAGTTCGTGCAGGCTGCGCAGCATGTGGTAGTTGTTGGTGACGACCAGCACGGACTTGTATCCGTGGTCGTGGATCCAGCGGGTGATCTCGTTGGCATTGCCGATCGTGTCGATCGCATCGTAACCGATATCGACGCAGCAGGCGAAGAGATCCGGCGATGCCTGCGTGACCTTGCGGATCTGGGTGGGGCTGGTGGACGGATGCGCGCCGGAGATCAGCAGTCGCTGGCCGGCTCCGTCCCGCAAGAGCCCGAGCGCCTGCTCGATGCGCAGATAGCCGCCGGTCAGGACGACGATCGCGTCGGCCTTGACGCCGTCAGGTGCCTTCAGCGAGGTCACGGCATTCGCGAACCATAAAAATCCGCCGAAAAGCAGGGCCAATCCGAGCACGCAGGCCATGATGATACGGCGCGCGGCCCATCGCAGGCGGCTGTTGCGTGAAAACACTCCACCGAACCACCGCCGCGGGTGGCGCTCCGTTCCATTTTCGGGTGTGGTCGGGGCCGGTGTCATGACTGTCCATAGCCGGAGATTCGTGGCGAGAACAGGGCCAACCTACAGAGGGACGGGACCCGTTTCAAGAAGCTGATAATCCGTCGGAACGCGCCGGATCGGAGCGGATCAGGTCGATTTCGTCGATCGTGCGCATGACCGTGAACCGGGCCGTCAGTGTCGTCAGCAGCGCGATCACGATCATCGTCGCGAAAATGCCGAGATAACCGCCGACGCCGATGGTGAAGGAGCCGAACAGGGCGCTGGCCTGGTCGCTTTCCGGCGTCGCCAGCGAATTGGCCTGCCACATGTTGGCGACAGCAAAGATCGCGGCTGCGAGCGCACCGCCGGCGGCCGACCCCTTGATGCTGATCTTCAGGAAATGTTTCTGGAATTCACCGGCCACGAACGAGCTCTCGGCGCCGACGAAATGCAGAACCTCGACGATATGGCGATTGCCGGAGAGCGCCCCGCGCGTGGCGAAGATCACCGTCAGGATCATCGCCGTGAAGACGAGAACGAGGACGCCCATGCCGATCAGCACCGTGGTGTGGGCCATCGACACCAGGCGATCCACCCAGGTCCGGTGATCGTCGAGGAAGGCTTGCGGGATTTCCGTCTTCAGGAGATCGCGCATTCCGGCGAAATCGGGCGGGTTCTGCTCGTCGATGGTGATGATGACGAGGCGCGGTATGGGCAGGTCGTCGAAGTTCAATCCGGTACCGAGCCATGGCTCCAGAAGCCTTGCCGTGGCGCTTTCGTCCATGATCGTGCCCTCGCGGGTGCCGACGAAGGTGAGGGCCAGGTCGCGGGCCTTCTTCAAGGCTGCGTTCATGTCCAGCCCGTCATCGGGTTTGATCTGGATGGTGATCTCGCGGGAAATCTGGCTCTGCCAGCTCGATGCCGTCGCCCTCACCATGCTGACCGCGCCGAGCGTCAGGCAGGCGAGGAAGGCCATGATGGCGATCACCACCATCAGCGCGTTGCCCTGGATGTTGGAGGGCGGCAGGATCGGCGCGGTCGGCCGCACCCGCATCTCGACGCGGCGCGCCTGTTTCTGGCCCGCCGGCGAGGACTGCTGCTCGTTTGCGGGCTTTTGCGGTTGGGCGCTCTTCGTCGCTTTCGGGCGGCTCAGCTCATTCATAGATGTCGAGCCGCCCTTCGGTGAGGATCATCCGCCGTGCGTCCACCTGGTCCATCAAAGCCAGATCATGGGTGGCGATGACGACGGCGGTGCCGAGCCGGTTGAGTTCGAGGAAGAGATTGAGGAGCCGGCGCGCCATCGGCGGGTCGACATTGCCCGTCGGCTCGTCGGCGAGCAGGATTTCCGGCTGGTCCATCAGCGCGCGGGCGATCGCTGCACGCTGTTTTTCGCCGCCTGAAAGAACGGCCGGCAGCACGTTGATGCGTTCGCCGAGCCCGACCCACTTCAGAAGCTCGATCACGTCGTTGCGGTAGGAGCTCTCCTCCTTGCCACGCACGCGCAGCGGCAGCGCGACGTTCTCATAGGTGGTCAGGTGGTCGAGCAGGCGGAAATCCTGGAAGACGATGCCGACCCGACGGCGCAGCATCGGCAGTTCGGCGCGCGGGATCTGCGACAGGTCGCGGCCGAACATGTGGATGATACCGCGGGTCGGGTGCAGCGACATGAACAGCAGGCGCAGCAGTGTGGTCTTCCCAGCGCCCGATGGGCCCGTGAGGAACTGGAATGAGCGCTTGGGGATGTCGAAGGTCATATCCCGCAGGATCTCCGGACCCATCCCATAGCGCAGACCAACGTTTTCGAAATGAATCAACGGCTGACCCAGTCCTCGCTCTTTCGACTCTCTGGTGCCCGTCTATCTCTTAACGACCCGGGTAAACGAACGGTAAATCGCGCGCGGAAAAGGGCTAATTTCAGGCCTTATTTGCGAAGCGTTAACCATTTGAATTTACGACTAGGTGGGATTCGATTCAATGCCCGCCATCCCGAACAAAGGGGAAAACGGGCCGAAGAGGGCCCCATGAGCACGTTTAGCAGCCATCAGGGCAAGACGGTCATCCGGATGGACATCCTGCCGCCGGAACCTTCCGCACGCAGCACAAGGGTGAACCAGCGGCGAGGCGAGGTGGTCGACGCCCAGTTCGTCACCGTTCGCGACACTTTCCGCCGCGGGCCGACCCGGCGCTCCCACAACGACAATCGCAGCAATCGCGCAGATTCTGCCGCAATGGCCCGGCCATCCCCTGAGCGGATACTCGCTGGCATCGAGCGTGGCCTGATGCGTCTCTCCGCCGATTTCTTCTCGGCGGTGGTGGCGGCTGTGTTCGTTGTCGTTTTCAGCCTCGCGGGCGGCTTCACGTTTCTGTTCGCCGGTTCAGCAACGGCCGAGGCAGGCCCGACGCTCGACATCACCCATGTGACGATGACGCCGCAGGATGCCAACGGCATGCGCGTGCTGCTGATCAACGGCATCGTCGAGAACCGCAGCGGCGACAATCGGGCCATGCCGCAGATCCGCGCCGATCTGATGTCGGGTGGCAGCGTGACAGCGACGACGCTGATCTCGCCGCCGGCCTCGTCCATCGAAGGCGGCCAGAGCCGTGGCTTCTCGGCGCGCGTACCTCACCCCGGTGGAAAACTGCCCGATCTGCGGCTTTCCTTCGCGGAACGGGGCGCCTAAAGCTTTCGCTTTCTCGGTTGATTGTGGTATCGCGGTTTTTTACGGACACGTAGGAGACCCTCATGCCCGTCGTACGCGGTAAAATCATCGAGCCGCTTTATACCGCCGAACAGATCGCCGAGCGCAACCATGCGATCGCGGCACAGATCGCCACAGGGCCGACCAAGGATCTGCTCGTTATCGCCATCCTCAAGGGCTCGTTCATCTTCGCCGCCGACCTTTTGCGCGCGCTGCATGACGTCGGTCTGGCGCCGGAAGTCGAGTTCGTGACGCTGTCGAGCTATGGTGCCGGCACCGTTTCGCAAGGCGTGCGGATCGTCAAGGACATCGACAGCGACGTGAAGGACCGCGATGTGCTGCTGATCGACGACATCCTCGAATCCGGCCGCACCCTGAAATTTGCCAAGGAAATGCTCTATGAGCGCGGCGCCCGCAACGTTTCGATCGCCGTATTGCTCGACAAGCGCGTCAAGCGCCAGGAAGATCTCGAGGCGGACTATGTCGGTTTCGAATGCCCGGATTACTTCGTCGTCGGCTACGGCATGGATGTCGCCTACGCTTTCCGCGAGCTGCCTTTCGTCGGCGTGGTGACGGGAGACGCCTGATCGAAATTGCCTGAGCGGGCGAGACGAGATATTAACCATGTCGGCCCGCAACGGGCCGACGTTTACTCCTCGACAAGAAAACTCTGTTGATTTGCGTCCCATACAAACAGAACACGGGAGCGATCACCGCAATGGCAAAAATCCTGATTACCGAGGACGAAGATTCGCTTCGCATGTTCGTTGCGCGGGCGCTTCGTCTCGATGGTCATGAGACCCATGAAGCGGCCGACGGCGCCGAGGGACTTGAAAAGCTGGGCGAGGGGACCTTCGATCTGCTGCTATCCGACATCCGCATGCCTGTCATGGACGGGATCGAACTGGTGCACCAGGCTTCCGCCAAGTTCCCGGACCTCAAGATCCTGCTGATGACCGGTTATGCCGAGCAACGGGAGCGGGCCGACGATCTCGCAGCGAAGATCATCGACGTCGTGCAGAAGCCCTTCGCGCTTCCCGACATCCGCCGGGCTGTCGCCTCGGCCCTGGCGGCCGCAGACTCGCACGCGGCCTGATCGCTCAACGGATATCCAGAAGCCGTTCCAGGTATTGCCGCTCCGCCTCGCCGGACAGGGCGTTGCCGAGCTTTTCGCGGATTGCTTCGAGGATTTCGCGAGCCCGCTGGACATCGATTTCATCAGGCACCTTCACCTGATCGCCGAAATCCGGGCCTGACGTGGCACGCGGGCGCCCAAGCGGGTCGCGGCCGTTCTGGCCACCCTGCGAGGTCATGTTCTCGCCCGGGCCGCCGCGATCCTGGCCTTGGCCTTGACCCTGGCCCTGCTGCTGCATGGCCTGCATCATCTGCTGCATCATGTTCTGGGCGCCCTGGCGCAGCGCGCTCAGCGCATTGCCTTGGCCCTGAACGGCCTGCTCGCCCTGGCCCTCGCCGAGCGCCTTGCCGGCATTGCCCATTTCGCTCTGCGCCTTGCCGAAACCTTCGCCGGGCTGCATGCCGAGGCCCTTCAGCGCCTGCTGCAGCTCTTCCAGCTTCTTGCCGAGGCCTTCCTGCTGGGCGCGGAGGTTCTTCAGCGCTTCACGAAGCTGCTCGGCGGTCATCTGGTCGGTGTTCTGCTGCCCCTGCTGACCCTGTTGGCCCTGCTGCCCTTGCTGCTGCTGGCCTTCCTGGCCCGGCCGCTCGTTCGGGTCGCCGCGCTGCATGCGGTCGCGCAGCGCCTGGTCCAGCTTGAAGGTCTGGTCCATCAGCCGCTGCTGTTCCTGCATGATCTCGCCGAGCTTGTCGATCTGCTGGCGCATCTGGCTGTTCTGCTGCTGCTGGCCCTGCTGGCCGCGCTGCGGCCGGCCTGCCTGCAGGTTGTTCATCATCCGCTGCAGTTCGTTGAGCATCTGCTGGGCGGCATCGCGATTGCCGGACCGGGCGAGGTTCTCGATCTGGTCCATCATATTCTGCAGGTCGCGTTGGCGGATGACGTTCTGGGACTGCATGTTGTTGGGCGCCTGCGGGGCGTTCTGCATGCGCTGCGCCAGTTCGTTCATGAACTGCTGCATGGCTTCGCGCAGTTCCTGCATCAGCTTTGCGATCTCCTGGTCGGACGCCTTGTTCTGCAGCGCTTCGGCGAGATTGCGCTGGGCGTCGCGCAGGCGGCGTTCGGCCTGAGACAGGTCGCCATCCTCGATGCCGAGCGCGATCTCCCAGAGATATTCGGCCGTATCCTTCAGCTGTTCCTCGTTGCGGGCAAGCTTCATGCGCTCGAGCGCCGAACGGATCAGCAGGAAGTGGCTGAGGTTCGGAATCGTCTCGTCGGGACGGATTGCCAGCGCCTCGTTGAGCTCGATGGCGCGGGGCATCTGGCGGGTGTCAAGCGCGAAGACCTGGCGCTCTTCGGCAACGGCGGCGGCGAGCGGTTCGGAGAAGCCGCGCGACGGCAGCACCATTTCATGGGTCGGGCTGCGGCCGGTCTGGCCGGCGCCGTCCTTGGCGATCAGGGTAATCTTGACCCGCTTGCCGGCAAGCGGATGCTCGATGAGGCTGCGGCTCGTCAGGCTCTTGACCTCGCGGCTGTTCTGGCGCGGCAGGTCGAGCCGGTAGTCCGGCGGCGGATAAAGGGGCGTTGCGCCCGGAGCCGGCTGATCGACCGGTTCGATCAGCGCATGGGCCTCGCGGATGCCGTAATCGTCCTTGCCGGTGAAGCCGATCTCCAGCGCGCCGTTGACGGAACGCTTCGGCTGGCCGTCGAAGGCGATTTCCGGGGGGCGATCCGGAATGACATCGAAGGCCCAGGTCTGGCCATTGACGGTCAGGCTGCCGCTCTCGGCGACATTCAGTGCATAAGTGCGCGGCTGCCGCGGCTGATTGGGCTGTTGCTGAGCCGCCGGCTGGGCCGATGTCTGTGAGGCAGGGGCCTGCTGTCCGGGAGCACCTTGCTGCGGCTGCTGTGCGGCGGCTTCCGCCGCCTTCTTGGCTTCCTCGGTGGTGAGCGTCGACGGCTGTCCGCCGGCCTTCGGCGCGAAGACCACGGCCTCGCCGCCTTCACCGCCGGTGACACGCACGGTCAGCGCCGAATTCTGCGGAATGGAGACGGCGGCGACGGTTGCGGTCGCCTCGCGGCCGGTCAGGAACACCGGAGCCCGGCCGGTATAGGAGGGCGGCGTCAGCCAGGCGTCGATGCGCAGGTCCGGGTTGATGCTCGGCGCCGGCGGCGCGGGCCGGAAGGCATCGGCAGGGGAACCGCCGCCATTCGAGAACGAATAACCGAGCGCGACGACGAAGACGAGAGCTGGAATGGCGCGGAGCGCGAACCGGTCGTACCGGGCGATATCCGGCTGCGGCAGGCCGGCATCGAGCGCTGCGATGCGCTCGGCCATACGGATCTGGTGTTCCTTCCAGAGGGCGCGGGAAAAGGCCGTTTCGAAAGCCGGCTGGTCGTCCTGCACGCCGACCGGCTGATGGGGCAGGTTGTTGCGGACTTCCAGAAGCCGATCGGCTTCAGCCACCGCCGGCCAGCGCAGGCGGCTGAACGGCAAAATCGCATACACGAAGGCAAAGGCGAAGCCGCCGACCAGGACCCAGCGCACCCAGTCCGGCGCGATCCGGAAAATCCCGAACCAGGCAACCGACAGGAACAGTGCCGCGATCCCGAGGGGGGCGAGCAGCAGCGGCAAAATCCGTTCGAAAAACAACACGATCCGGGCGAAGGACCGTTTCAGTGCGACGCGGCGCGCAAGCACGGGATGCGATTCGAAGGCACCTTTGCGGATGAAGCTCATGCGGTCCGTCTCCAATCGTGGCGGCGCAAATCAAGCTTCCAAGATAACAGTGTTTGTGGCGAAGACGAGGGCAGGGGGCAATTCGCCCCCATATTTTCCCGGATTTCCCGTAAAAGTGAACGTCGCGTTAAGCGGTCACGCAAGCCATGCGGGCACGGAATCGAGGCCGATGAGCTCTTCGTAGCTGCCGCGCGGGCGCACCACATGGAACTCCGATCCCTTCACCAGAACCTCGGGCACCAGCAGCCGGGTGTTGTAGGTGCCCGCCTGCACGGCGCCATAGGCGCCTGCCGAAGCGACGGCGATCAGGTCGCCTGGCTTCGGTTCCGCCATCTCGCGGTCGAGCGCCAGGTAGTCGCCGGTTTCGCAGACCGGGCCGACCACATCCCCCTTGATGCGCGGAGCATCGGCCGGCGGAACCACGACCGGTCGGATCATGTGATAGGCGTCGTAGAGCGTCGGGCGGATCAGGTCGTTCATCGCGCCGTCGACGATCACGAACGACTTTTCGCCGCCGTCCTTCACGTAGATGACCTCGGTCACCAGGATGCCGGCATTGCCGACGATCAGCCGGCCGGGCTCGGTGACGATCTTGCACTCCAGCGATCGCAGCTGGCGCTTCACCGTTTCCGCATAGGCATCGGGAAGCGGCGGCGGGTTGTTGTCCTCGCGATAGGGGATGCCAAGGCCGCCGCCGATATCGACATGATCGATGCGGTGGCCGTCGCTGCGCAGCGTATCGACCAGTTCGCGCAATAGCCGGAAGGCATCCTCGAAAGGCTGCAGTTCGGTGATCTGGCTGCCGATATGCATGTCGATGCCGGTGACGCCGATGCCATCGAGCGTCGCCGCATGGGCGTAGACCGCACGGGCGCGTTCATAGGCGATGCCGAACTTGTTTTCCTTCTTGCCCGTCGAAATCTTGGCATGGGTGCCGGCGTCGACATCCGGATTGATGCGGAAGGAGACATGCGCCTTTTTGCCGGCCTTCAAGGCCCTCAGATTCAGGACCTCAAGCTCCGGCTCGGATTCGACGTTGAAGCAGTAGATGCCGGCCGATAGCGCCAGATCCATTTCCTGCACCGTCTTGCCGACGCCGGAAAACATGATGCGGTTCGCCGGAATGCCGGCGGCCAGCGCGCGGCGCAATTCTCCGCCCGACACGACATCGACGCCGGCGCCGAGCCGGCCGAGCGTCTTCAGCACCGCCTGGTTGGAATTAGCCTTCATGGCGTAGCAGACCATGGCGTCCACATCGGAAAACGCCTTGGCGAAAACCTTGTAGTGACGTTCCAGCGTCGCGGTGGAATAGACGTAGAACGGAGTCCCGACCGCCTTGGCGATTTCCGGGATCGGTACGTTCTCGGCGTGCAGCACGCCGTCGATATAGTGGAAATGATTCACGTCAAAACTCGGAAATTACAGGAGCGGGTCGAGTAGGAAGGGCTTTTCGGCAACCGGCTCGGATTTCTTCTCGCCCGGCTTGCCGCTCTTGCGGATGTTCTGCTGTTCTACCGGCGTGCTCGGGCGGTCGAGATCGCCCTTGCGGCCGCAGCCCACGGCAACGACGCCGGCAAGGCTCAGCGCAAAGGTGATGCGGGTAATATTTACCAGGGACTTCGACATTCTATTCCTTCTCCGCCACGGCTGCGGAACTTTCATAGCGAAGTTCCGCTCGCTTGTGCAGTCACTATCCGGCATCACTTCTCGGCGTTCGTTCCGGCCCGGGTCAATTTCTGGCGCGCCACCAGGCGATCTGCTTGCGGACCTCGGACGGCGCCGTGCCGCCGAAGCTGGTGCGGCTGGCGACCGAGGCGTCGACGGACAGGACGTTGAAGACCTTGCCGGTGATCGCCGGATTGATCGACTGGAGCTCTTCGAGCGACAGTTCGGACAGGTCGCAGCCCTTGCTTTCGGCGAGTGCGACGGCGCGGCCGGTCACATGGTGCGCATCGCGGAAGGGAAGGCCGACTTCCCGCACCAGCCAGTCGGCAAGGTCGGTGGCGGTCGAATACCCTGCGCCGGCGGCGGCGCGCATCTTGTCGGCACGGATCGTCATGTCGCGCATCATGCCGGTCATGGCGGCGATTGCCAGCTCCAGGTTCTCGGCAGAGTCGAAGACCTGTTCCTTGTCTTCCTGCATATCCTTGGAATAGGCGAGCGGCAGGCCCTTCATGACGGTCAGGAGAGCCACCAGCGAGCCGTTGATGCGGCCGGTCTTGGCGCGCACCAGTTCGGCGGCATCCGGGTTCTTCTTCTGCGGCATGATCGACGAGCCCGTCGAGAATGCGTCGGACAGGCGCACGAAGCCGAATTGCGGCGTCGACCAGATGACGATCTCTTCGGCGAGCCGCGACAGATGCACGGCGCAGATCGCCGCGACCGACAGGAATTCCAGCGCAAAGTCGCGGTCGGAGACGGTGTCGATCGAGTTGCGGGTCGGTTCGCGGAAGCCGAGGGCCTTCGCCGTCATGTGGCGGTCGATGGGGTAGGGCGTGCCGGCAAGAGCGGCGGCGCCGATCGGGCTTTCGTCGAGATGGTCGATCGCGTGGCGCACACGGGCGCGGTCACGGCCGAACATTTCCACATAGGCCATGCAGTGATGGCCGAAGGTGACGGGCTGGGCTGTCTGGAGATGGGTGAAGCCGGGCATGACCGTATCGGCATGCTCCTCGGCGCGGTCGAGGAAGGCGGCGATCAGGTCGGTCAGCATACGCTCCGTCTTGACGAGTTCTTCCTTGACCCAGAGGCGGAAATCGAGCGCCACCTGGTCGTTGCGCGAGCGGGCGGTGTGCAGCCGTCCGGCGGCGGGGCCGATCAGCACGGCCAGCCGCGCCTCGATGTTCATGTGGATGTCTTCGAGCTTGCGCGAAAATTCGAACTTGCCGGTTTCGATTTCTGACATGATCGTGTTCAGGCCGGACACGATCTTGTCTTTATCTTCGCCAGAAATGATGCCCTTTTCCGCGAGCATCGTCGCATGCGCTATTGAGCCGCGGATATCCTGGGCGAACAGCTTCTTGTCGAAACCGATCGAGGCATTTATCTCCTCCATGATCGCATCCGGCCCTGAAGCGAAGCGTCCGCCCCACATCTGGTTGGAGGATACTGCGTCCTTCGTGCCGTCAGCCATGATGCCTAGTCCTGGAGTAGTTGATGACGACCAAAAGACCTTTCGGCCTTCCGTCCGCCAGATTGATCGTGATTGCCGCCGTCGCGGGAATACTTGCCGGTGCCGTGGCGGTATACGTGAGGAGTGTGGGGTCTGGCAATGGCGAGGCCAGCCTGCTTGCCCAATCCTCCGGCGCCTGCGCGGGGGCGGTCGAAAAGGTAAGGTCGGTTTCGCAATTCTCCAAGGGCCAGGTCGCCGCCATGGTCGCCGCCCAGCCGCCGCGGCCGCTCGACCTCGCCTTCAAGGGACCTGAGGGCCAGGACCTCAATACCGCCGATTTCGCCGGCAAGACGGTGCTGCTCAATCTCTGGGCCACCTGGTGCGGCCCGTGCCGGGAAGAAATGCCGGCGCTGAACGCGTTGCAGAAGGGAATGGGCGGGCCGGATTTCGAGGTCGTGGCGGTGAATATCGATACCGGCAGCGACGAGAAGCCTAAGGCCTTTCTTGCCGAATACGGCGTCGAGACGCTCGGTTATTATCGCGACAGCTCGATGGGCGTCTTCAACTCGCTGAAAAAAGAAGGCCTTGCCTTCGGCCTGCCGGTGACGCTGATCATGGACAGACAAGGCTGCCTGATTTCGGCTATGAACGGCCCGGCGGCTTGGGACAGCCCGGATGCCAGGGCGCTGATAACGGCGGCAAAGGGAATATAATCCCGCTTTTCGAAGTGGAGTAACGTAGGACTCTACGTTATGCTCCCTTTGGTTGTGACGGCGAAAGCAGACGCGCCCTGCCAGGCGCATCGGAGAGGATAGGCCACTTCGACCAAGGCGAAGGCCTCGTTATCCAACTGGAGGGTGAGCTATGTGGTTCAAGCCATTTAGCATCACGTTTACGATACGAAAAACCCGCACGAGCTGGCAGGCAAGCGTGCGGGTACAATTCCTAGCGTAAACACGAGAGGCGGGCAAAAGCTCGCCTCTCACTCCATCAATATAGTGCGGAATGGCCTAACTGGCAAGGCAAGGATTGCGATGGTTCGTGCCCGCCTACCGCGTCGGAACAGGCGCTTCGCCGCGATAGTCGTAGAACCCGCGGCCGGCTTTGCGGCCGAGCCAGCCGGCTTCGACATATTTCACCAGAAGCGGGCAGGGGCGGTATTTGCTGTCGGCGAGGCCGTCATGCAGGACCTGCATGATCGACAGGCAGGTGTCGAGGCCGATGAAATCGGCGAGCTGCAGCGGGCCCATCGGATGGTTGGCGCCGAGCTTCATGGCGGTGTCGATCGCCTCGACCGAGCCGACGCCTTCATACAGCGTGTAGATCGCCTCGTTGATCATCGGCAGCAGGATGCGGTTGACGATGAAGGCCGGGAAGTCCTCGGCGACCGTCGCCGTCTTTTCGAGCGCGACGACGTAGTCCTTGGCGGCCCGGAAGGTCGGCTCGTCGGTGGCGATGCCGCGCACCAGTTCCACGAGCTTCATGACCGGCACCGGGTTCATGAAATGTATACCCATGAAGCGCTCCGGACGGTCGGTTGCGGACGCCAGGCGGGTAATGGAAAGCGACGAGGTGTTGGTGGCAAGCAGGGCTTCGGGCTTCAGGACCGGACAGACCTGCGCATAAATCTTGCGCTTGACGCTCTCGTCTTCGGTGGCGGCCTCGATCACCATGTCCATCGGGGCGAGATCGTTGAGGTCGGAAGAACCGGAAATCAGTGAAAGAGCAGCCTTGCGCTCGTCATCGCCGAGCTTGCCATTGGAGACCTGGCGGGCGAGATTGCCGTTGATGGTTGCGAGCGCTGCCTCGATCCGGTCCTTGGACACGTCGTACATCTGCACCTTGTAGCCGGCGAGAGCCGAAACATGTGCAATGCCGCAGCCCATCTGGCCTGCTCCGATGACGCCGATGTTCTTTATGACCAAACCCATGGTTTCGCTCCCTGGGCGTTTACGCTATCTCCAGCGTACGCCGATTTTATGAAAATGCCGGACTGCATGTATGCAGTCCGGCAGATTGTTATTCCGCTACTTGCCGTTTTGCCAGCATTTTTCGCGCTTGCGAAATGAACAAGGCTCAAAGCGCCTTTTCGAGCTTCGGCAGGATTTCGAAGAGATCTCCGACGATGCCGTAATCGGCGACCTGGAAGATCGGGGCTTCCTCGTCCTTGTTGATGGCGACGATAACCTTCGAGTCCTTCATGCCGGCAAGATGCTGGATGGCGCCGGAAATACCGACGGCGATATAGAGCGCCGGCGCCACCACCTTGCCGGTCTGGCCGACCTGCCAGTCGTTCGGGGCGTAACCCGCGTCGACTGCGGCGCGCGATGCGCCGACGGCAGCGCCGAGCTTGTCGGCGACGGGCAGGATCACCTCGTTGAACTTCTCGGACGAGCCGAGCGCCCTGCCACCGGAGATGATGATCTTGGCCGAGGTCAGTTCCGGACGTTCGGACGACGACAGCGCATCCGAAACGAAGCTCGACAGGCCGGGGTTCGCCGCAGCCGAGATGGTTTCCACCGAAGCGGAGCCACCTTCACCGGCAGCCTGGAAGGAGGCCGTGCGCACGGTGATCACCTTCTTGGCGTCGGTCGACTGCACCGTCTGGATGGCGTTGCCGGCGTAGATCGGGCGTTTGAACGTGTCGGCCGAGATGACCTCGATGATTTCCGAGACCTGCATGACGTCGAGCAGCGCTGCGACGCGCGGCATGGCGTTCTTGGCCGATGCCGTCGCCGGCGCGATGATAACGTCGTAGGAGCCGGCGAGCGAAACGATGAGGGCCGCCAGCGGCTCGGCGAGGTTGTTGGCAAGACCCGCATCGTCGGCGAGCAGAACCTTGGAAACGCCGGCAAGCTTTGCAGCGGCATCTGCGGCAGCCCTGGCGCCGGCGCCCGCGACCAGCACATGCACGTCGCCGCCGATCTGTATGGCAGCGGTCAGGGCCTTGGCGGTCTGGTCGTTGAGGCTCGAATTGTCGTGTTCTGCCAGAAGAAGAATGGCCATGATGATGTTCTCCCTTTTCTTACAGAACGCCGGCGGTCTTCAACGCGCCGACCAGTTCCTCGACCGTCTTCACCTTGATGCCCGCCTTGCGGCCGCCCGGTTCTTCCGTCTTCAGGACCTTCAGGCGCGGCGCAGTCTCGACGCCGAAATCGGCCGGGGTCTTCTTGTCGAGCGGCTTCTTCTTGGCCTTCATGATGTTCGGCAGCGAGGCGTAGCGCGGCTCGTTCAGGCGCAGGTCGGTGGTGACGACGGCCGGAAGCTTGACTTCGATCGTCTGCAAACCACCGTCGACTTCGCGGGTCACCTTGGCCGAACCGTCGGCGATCTCGATCTTCGAGGCGAAGGTCGCCTGGGGCTGGCCGAGCAGCGCTGCCAGCATCTGGCCGGTCTGGTTCGAATCGTCGTCGATCGCCTGCTTGCCGACGATGATCAGGCCAGGCTGTTCGGCATCGACGATGCCCTTCAAAATCTTGGCCACAGTCAGCGGCTCGACGGCATCGTCGGTCTCGACCAGGATCGCCCGGTCGGCGCCCATGGCAAGTGCGGTGCGCAGGGTTTCTTCGGCCTTGGCCGGGCCGATCGACACGACCACCACTTCCTCGGCCTTGCCCGCTTCCTTCAGACGTAGCGCCTCCTCGACGGAGATTTCGTCGAACGGGTTCATCGACATCTTCACGTTGGCGAGTTCAACGCCCGTTCCATCCGACTTCACACGGATTTTCACGTTGTAATCAACAACCCGCTTCACAGGCACGAGAATCTTCATGGGGTCCTTCCTTGACTATCTCCAGCCGCAAATTGCGACATTTGCCGCGTCCTCATTTGTCAGTGGGCGACATGGATACGCATTTTTCGCGCGATTACAACGCGGATTTGCCGCCGGGCATTGCCGTTTTCTCATAGTTCTATTCGGTTGCCGCAGCGACTCCTGGAACGCCCGGCTTTCGCTCGACAGCCTTCGGGGTAACGATGTTGCGGTCGAACAGCGGCACGCCCTTGCGGCGCATGAACAGCACGAGGATGGCGCCCGCAATGATGCCGCCCACATGCGCGCCCCAGGAGACCATGCCGTCGAGATCGAGCGCCAGCATGGCGAACTGCTGGACGATCCACAGCGCCAGCGGAATAAAGGCCGGCAGCGGCAGCGGAATACGAAAGAGCACCAGTACCCAGACCCGCACGCGCGGATGCAGCAGGAAATAGGCGGCAACGACGCCGGAGATCGCCCCGGATGCACCGATCAGCGGACCTTCCGAATTCGAGGCGACGAAACCGTGGAGAGCGGCGCCCGCCGCTGCGCAGAGGAGATAGAAGGCGAGGAACTTCACATGCCCTAGCGCATCCTCGACATTGTCGCCGAATACCCAGAGGAACAGCATGTTCGAGGCGAGATGCCAGAAATCCATGTGCAGGAAGGCATAGGTGACGAAGGTGAAGTCATCCGGCACGATCACCAGCGACGGATCGAGCGTTGCATAGTTGAAGATCACCGCCGGAATGAAGCCGAGCCCGAGCGAGGCGTGTTCGGCGACTTCAGGCGCGGAGAAATTCGTAAACAGCCAAACCAGCACGTTGACGGCGATGATGCTGATCGTGACGTACTGGACGCGGATGTATTTGAGTTCGACGGCGTCGTGCAGCGGGATGAACATGCTGTGGCTCCTCCGCCCGTTGCGGTTATCGGTTCTTGCCCGGGACCCAGAGTATATCAGCTTTGCCGCCGTCATTGGCGAAACGTGCCGCCACGAACAGAAAGTCGGAAAGCCGGTTGATGTATTTCAGCGCGGCAGTGCCGACGGTCTCGCCCCGCGACAATTCGACCATCAGCCGCTCGGCGCGGCGCGACACGGTGCGGGCGAGATGCAGATGGGCGGCGGCGGTCGAGCCGCCCGGCAGCACGAAGGAGGTCAGCGGATCGAGATGGGCGTTCAGCGCATCGATCTCCGTTTCCAGCCTCGTCGCCTGAGCTTCGACGATGCGAAGCGGCTCGTAGTCCAGCTTTTCGCCGGTATCGGGTGTCGCAAGATCGGCGCCGAGATCGAAGAGGTCGTTCTGGATGCGGAAGAGCATGGCATCGAGTTCGGCCATGCCGGCAGTGTGCAGGCGGGCGAGCCCGATCGTCGAATTGGTCTCGTCGACCGCGCCATAGGCCTCGACGCGCAGGTCGTGCTTGTCGCGACGCGGACCCGACACCAGCGCCGTGGTGCCGTTATCGCCGGTGCGCGTGTAGATCTTGTTGAGCTTTACCATCCGCCATCATCAGAATCAGGTCGGGCGACCACCGCCCGTAATCCAGAGAGTGAGCATGATGAGGACGATTGCAACCGCCTGCAAGAGAATACGCAATTGCATCAGCTTGTTGGATTTGTTGGCGTCGGTGCCCTTGACCATGTTGAACAGCCCGCGGATCAGGACGAGCACGACGAGGCCCATGACGATCAGGGCAAGGACGGTTGTGAAGGTGGACATTGTCGGATTGCTGCCTTTTGCTCAGTCCAGCCGGCGCATCAATTTGTAGAAGAGCGCGGCCGGGAGTATTCTTTTCAGGAAAGCGCCCTGCTTGGCGGGCTTCGTTACCAGATAATGTGGCTTCGGACGAGGCGCGGTCAAGGCATGCGTCAAGACGTCGTAGACCGCTTCCGGGCCAAGTTTATGGCGGCTGATCTGGCCCCGTCCATCGAGGCGCTTGAGCTGCCGCTCGTACTGCTTGGCATGGACCGAACCTTCGAGATCGACATGTTCCTTGATCTTTGCGAGCGCGTTGGCGGTGAAGCGCGAGGTGATCGGTCCGGGTTCGATAAGGCTCACCGCGATGCCGCTGCCTTCGAGCTCCATGCGCATGGTGATGGTCAGGCCTTCGAGCGCGTATTTCGAAGCGGTGTAGGCGCCGCGGTAACGATAGGGCAGGAGCCCCAATATCGACGAACAGTTGACGATGCGGCCCTGGCCCTGTGCACGCATGACCGGGATAACCCGCCGCGTCAGCTCGTGCCAACCGAAGAAATTGGTCTCGAACTGCACGCGCAGCACGTCGGTCTCCAAGTCCTCCACGGCACCCGCCTGGCCGTAGGCGCCGTTGTTGAACAGCGCATCGAGACGTCCGCCGGTGCGCTCGAGCACCGCTTCGACCAAGGCTGCGATCGTATCCGGCTGGGTATAGTCCATCAGCAGGGCATCGATGCCGTCCGCCTCCAGGGCTGCGAGATCGGCTTGCCCGCGCACCGTCGCGAACACCCGCCAGCCGTCCGCCTTCAGAGCCCGGGCGCAATGAGCGCCGATGCCGGAGGAACAGCCGGTAACGATGATCGTTCTATTTTCGGGCATTGAATAAGGTTCCCTGTACAATCGAAAGAGTTCCTCCCATATTTCCCGCCACGTCACAACGGAGTTGCAATTGTCCGAAGAAAACCGCCCCGTCCGGTGGTATCGCCTCGCCTTCAAGGTGCTTTGGGACGCCTATTGGCACTTCTCGGATGACGATGGCTGGGCCATGGCGAGCCATGTGGCGCTCTCCGGCCTGCTGGCGCTGTTTCCGTTCCTGATCTTCGGTACGGCGCTTGCCGGTTTTCTGGGCGCCGGCGGTTTTTCGGAAACCGCGGTGCATCTGCTCTTCGACACCTGGCCGGCGAATATCGCCGCGCCGATCGCGTCGGAAATCCGCCAGGTGCTGGAAATCCCGCGCGGCGGGCTGCTGACGATCTCGGTCCTGGCGGCGGCCTATTTCGCCTCCAACGGCGTCGAGGCGCTTCGGATTTCCCTCAACCGCGCCTACCGCGTGACGGAAACCCGGCCCTGGTACGTGACCCGTCTCGCCAGCCTTGGTTACGTGATCGTCGCCGTCGTCATCTTCGCGGTGATCAGCATCGTGCTGGTTGCCGTGCCGGTGGCGCTCCGTTTTGCCGAAACCCGTTTTCCCTGGCTGGTCGGCGACCTGACGCGCGCCGCCAACTGGGGCCTCTATGGCACGGCCCTGCTTTTGATGCTGGGGTTGCTGCTCTCGCACAAATGGCTGCCGGCAGGGCGCCGGCGGATCATCGACGTCCTGCCTGGCGTGACGCTGACGATCGTCATCTGGACCGCCTTCGGCCTCGGTTTCGCCTCCTACCTGTCGAGCTTCGCCAATTATGCCGCGACCTATGCGGGGCTGGCATCGATCATGATCGTGCTGGTCTTCCTCTACATGATCAGCGTGATCTTCATTCTCGGCGCCGAGCTCAACGCCGCCCTGATGAAATACCGGATCTACTCGGTCTTCAACCGGTTCCGGCGGGAACGGCGCCAACGCGGGGAAGCGTTGTCAAAGGCCAAGGAGGCGACGGATATCACTGAGGCCGAGACCCTGGTCGCGAAGCGACGCGAGCCCGGTTGAACCCTCGCTTTTCGACAGTTTCCTGCCGTCCGCGCCGAGCACCAGCCGGTGGTGGTGGTAGATCGGCTGCGGCAGCCCCAGCAGGTCCTGCAGCAGCCGGTGCACGGCCGTCGCCTCGAAGAGGTCGAGCCCGCGCACCACATGGGTGATCCCCTGCGCGGCGTCGTCCACAGTCACCGACAGATGGTAGCTCGACGGGGCATCGGAGCGGGAGAGGACCACATCGCCCCAGACCGACGGATCGGCGAGAATCTCGCCGCGATCTCCGTCGCCGGTCTCGGTCCAGCTCAACGGTGCCGCGATCAGATCGAGAGCCTTTTTCATGTCGAGACGGAAGGCGTGCCGGACACCATCGGCGATCAGCCTCCGCCGCTCGGCCTCGCCGCGATGCCGGTCGTCGCCGGGATAAAGCGGGGAACCGTCCGGATCGCGCGGCCAGCTCTTTCCGCTCGCTTCGTAAGTCGCGACTTTGGCCTTCACCTCGCCGCGGGTCAGAAAGGCCGGATAGACCAGCTCCATGTCGGTCAATCGGTCGAGCGCCGCATGGTAGGCGTCGAAATGTTCGGATTGCCGCCGCACCGGCTCTTCCCATCCAAGCCCCAGCCAGGCGAGATCGCGATAGATCGCCGCCTCGAATTCCGGGGTGCAGCGCGTCAGGTCGATATCCTCGATTCGCAGCAGGAAACGGCCGCCGTTTGCAGCCGCCATGTCGTGGTTGATAAGCGCCGACAGGGCGTGGCCGAGATGCAGAAGCCCGTTCGGGCTTGGCGCGAAACGATAGACCGATTTATCTGAAGGCGAGGCGGGCATGATGTCTTCTGCCACGCTTTTGGAAAAACGGCCATGGGAGAGGTAAGGCGTGTCCATCATCCGCGATCATTCGGACATCCAGGCGGGTCTCGAGGCGCTGATCGCGATCGACCCGCGGCTGGCAGTGGTCGTCGAGGCCTCCGGCCCGGTGCCGCTCAGGCTGAACGAGCCGGGTTTTTCGGGCCTTGCCTCGATCGTCGTCTCGCAGATGGTGTCGCGGGCGAGCGCCGAGGCGATCTGGCGGCGGATAACGGCCGCCGGTCCGGTCACTGCCGCCGGGTACCGGGCGCTCGACCCCGCCATCGTCGCCACGTTCGGCCTGTCGCGGGCCAAGGCGGCGACGCTTCTCCATTTGTCCACAGCAATTTCGGAAGGGTCTTTCGATCTCGCCTCCGTCTGCGCGCTCGAAACGGCCGAGGCGATCCGGCAGATGGTAGCACTTCCCGGCATCGGCCCCTGGACGGCGGAAGTCTATCTGATGTTCTGCGGCGGACATGCCGATATCTTCCCGGCCGGCGACGTGGCGCTGCAGGCGGCGGTCGCCCATGCGTTCGGGCTTGAAGCACGTCCTTCGTCCAGAAATCTGGCTGCTGCGGCGGGCCTCTGGAGCCCGTGGCGTTCCGTCGCAGCAAGGCTTTTCTGGGCCTATTACGCGGCGAAAATGCGTCGTGATGTCACACCTTTGGCCTGAAGCCGGGCCAGAGTATCCCACTGCATTTATTGGGCTTCACAATCCTGTAACAACGGACCTAATATAGAAAGGACAGATGCCGAATCGGGTAGGAGCGTCATTTGACGATTGCAGTCTCCCCGCAGGCCCTGCCGGCGCTCGTTCTGAACGCTGACTACCGGCCGCTGAGTTATTATCCCTTGTCGCTTTGGTCCTGGCAGGACGCGATCAAGGCAGTTTTTCTTGACCGTGTGAACATCATCGCGGAATACGATCACTCGGTCTGCTCGCCGAGCTTCTCTATGAAGCTTCCGAGCGTCGTCAGCCTGAAGACCTATGTCCAGCCGACCCGCAACCCGGCCTTCACCCGGTTCAACGTCTTCCTGCGCGACCGGTTCGAATGCCAGTATTGCGGCGAACACGACGACCTGACCTTCGACCACGTCATCCCGCGCGCCCATGGCGGCGAGACGACCTGGGAAAATGTCGTGGCCGCCTGCTCGCCCTGCAACTTGCGGAAAGGCAGCAAGCTGCCCAAGCAGGCCGCCATGTTCCCGCACCAGAAGCCCTATCAGCCGACGGTGCAGGACCTGCACAATAACGGCCGGCTCTTCCCGCCGAACTATCTGCACGAAAGCTGGATGGACTATCTCTACTGGGATACGGAACTGCAGCCGTAAGACGGAACGGATCGAGCCGGTATTCGACAGGATGAAGGCCGCCTCAGGCGGCCTTTTTTGCGCCGACGAAGGCGATGGCGGCGAGGATCACGCTCGCAATCACGTTCCAGCCGGCAAACGAGAGACCAGCCACGCGAAGGGCCGCTTCCGTGCAGGACGGGCCATGCACCGTGTTCAGGTCCGACAGCAGGCTGCCGGCATTGGTGGTGACGCCCGCGCCGCCGCCGCAGCTTGCCGGACCTTCCCAGAAAGCCCATTCAACGCCCGAGTGATAGACGCCCATGCCGGCGCCGACCAGCATCATCACGCCGATAACGACGAGCAGCGCGCGGGTGACCCAGGCGGGCAGGCCGATCGCCGCAACGACGATCGCCAGAATGCCGACCGGGATGCCGTAATAATAGGGATTGCGCTGCAGCAGGCAGAGCGCGCAGGGGATGTAACCGCCGATATACTGAAAGGCGAGGGCCCCGCCAACGGTCGCCGCCATGCCGAGGGTCAGGACGACGGCATAACCGATGCCGGCGCGGGAACGGGGTGTGGAAGCTGTCAGCGCCATGCGCCTCTCCTGATATGCATTTCGACCGGCCGGGACGCCATGGCCTCACTTAGAGCAGATGCGCCGGCGCGGTAAGACAAATTATTTTGAACTCGGCACCCTGATCGCCCGCGGGGCAGGAAACCATGAGGCCCCTGACCGCAAGGAAAACAGAGTATCGCCATCAGATGATTTGTGCCCATCGCAAATTGGCGATTGATGCGGGCTACGTCCTGAGCTAAGAACCACCATCGGACGGAGGCGAGTCATCGCCTTTCAGGTTAGCACCCGTAGCTCAGCTGGATAGAGTGTTGGATTCCGATTCCAAAGGTCACAGGTTCGAATCCTGTCGGGTGCGCCATTTTTCTCAGGGTCCGTTCTGGACACATACGTCGCCGTATAAATGTGGACTGAGTACCACATAGCGCGGATTCTGACGGCATGAACGCGGATTTACCCAAGCCTAAACAGTTCCGGACGGTCTTGCATGGTCACCCGCATTAGCGTCAATTCCACGCGATCAGCTTTAAAGCCTGTTGCTAGTTCACTGCCCTTCGAGCGAAGTTCTATTCCATGAGCTTGTACCAGTCGCGTATGGCCAGCTTCAGCCGGATCGCCTCTTCCTCCGGCAGAAAATTACAATGGGCGATTGGCCCTCGAACGAGGTTCAGACGGTTGATGACGCGAAGAACCCTATTTCGCGTAGCATTGGAGAACATCCCTGAAAAGACATCCCAGTTGTCCTTCACGATTTCGCCGAGTTCGCCGAAGGTCGTGTAGTCAATTAGGCGGTCCGAACGAGGAGGCAGTCCTTCAGCCGCCTCGCGATCGTAGTTTTTTTGAACGTTCTCTCTTAAGACCTGCGGGACGCAGGTCTTCCACCAGTCGTTTCCACTGCTCTCGAGCATCGTCGCCTCGATCAGCTCTCTGATGTCGTTTTCGAGCGCGTAGAAGAGCTTGTAGAACTCGCTCATCCGCTCGGCGGCAGCGAGCGTTTCGAAGTCTACCTGCCTCAAGTAGTCGGCGACGAGCGAGTCAGCCTGGGCTTCAAGCGCGCCTCTCGTATTGCCGATCCTGTTGACATTGAAGGCGGTCCGAAGATCGCGAGTTATCACCGCATTCTTGAGGATGAACAGCTCGATGTGATCTTCCTGGCTCATCTGAGGAGATTGTCCCGCAGACTTTTGAAAATGGCGTTGAAGACCGCAATGTTCTCGGTTTCTGGCAGAACGATGTTTATCTGGTACGATAGTCCGAGCTTCACTCCGCTAACCGGACGATCCTGGGGAATCCTTTCAGAAGCATTCCCGACGTCGGTCTCTCGCCCTGCATCCGACTCCTTTGCGGCGTCGGTCGTAATGAACGCGCGAACCGCTTCGAAGGAGGCGTACATCAGGCGGATAATAGCGTCGGTTCTCTTCAGCCCGGTAATTTCGACGAGAGGACGTCCTTTACAGCGTTCTCGTCGGCGCGGTGCACGAATTCTTTCCGCCTGAACAGCTCGCCAAACGCGTTCCGCAATCCTTCGTAGGCCGCTTGGCTCCGACCGCCATCGGTCTTGAACTTCGAGTACAAAGTCGTGGGCGAACCGTCAGGACTGAGAAACTGCATCTTCTTTAACATCGGGGGCACCGCTCTGGCCCCACCACCCGTCAGGTGGAGGATCGTCTCCATGAAGTCGGGGCTGAACTTGTCGGGCCGCTCCGCAGCTATGATCCCTTCTAGGGCGCGTTTGAACACGCCGGGAGACGGCGTATAGGGAACGCCGCCTTTGATCTCTCTTGGCTTGCCTCTGTCGGCGGAGGACGCAGGAGCTTCCTCCAGCACGTCGTTGTTATCTTCCTCCGCTTTCGCGATGCCTGTAGGATTCGGTTGCTTTGCCATGATGTCTCCCAGCCGACGGGAGCTTATCGCAACGGTCTGCGTCTGCAAGGTGTCCGCGGACTTATGTGCAACTATCCTTTCGGGATAAATCGGGCGACAGTATGCCGGTTTCGGTCGCGGTCTGAGCCGACGGGTTGCCGGGAATCGAAGCCCTGAAAGGCGCGGCTCAATCCGGCCACACGCAAGCTGCCGCTTCGGCCAAAATCGAAACGCGCAATTATGTCAACGTTTTCAAGATTTGTGGTGCCCCGTGCCGGAATCGAACCAGCACTCCTCTCGGAACCTGATTTTGAGTCAGGCGCGTCTACCAATTCCGCCAACGGGGCACTCGGGTAGCGGTATGCGCTCTATCACGGCGTCGCACCGGCATGCAAGGGTGAAGTGAAGGCGCAATCCCGTCTGCTCCATGCCTGCGAGGTTGTCCCGGATCAAGGCAGCCGGATGTGGATTTTTCCCTTTCCTTAACGGCATATCGCCGTTGTTTAGCATCTCCTGAAACATGTGTGCCGCCTGGACATTCGGTTCTCGGAGGTCCGGCAATGGTGCCGGGTTTCGGAAGGAGAAGACTATCATGCGGAAATCATTGCGTGTCCTGTTACTGTCCGGATGCCTCGCCCTGCCTTTTACCGGGCAGAGTTTTGCGCAGGGCCTGTCGGTTGGCGGCGAGAATGGCGTCAGCGCCGATGTGAATACGAGCGACGGGATCGCTACCGATGTCTCCGTTGGCGGAACCGGCGGCGTCAATGCCGATGTCGGCATCGGCGGCAGCAGCGGCGTGGCGGATGCGGATGCGACGGCGGGCGGGCGTGATGGTCTGAATGCCGATGCGAATGTCGATGGAGAGGATGGGCTAGATGGGGATGCGGCCGTTTCTCTCGGAGGCAGAAATGGCGTCAATGCCGGCCTTGCGCTCGGTAGCGGCGATGGCGTCGATGCCGGGACGACCGCATCGATCGGCGGCGGCAGTCCCGGTGCGGCTTCCGGTCCCGGTTTGCTCGGCCTCGGAGGCACAGGGATCGGCGCAGCCCCATTGGCCGGTGCAGGCGCCGCGGGTGCTCCGGGTGTAGGCGGGCTCACCGCCCCGCAGCTCCAGGCCTTCCAGGCGATGTCCGAAACCGAGCAGCGCCGCCTGCTCACCCGCTGCGCAGATCTCGCCTCTGGCGGCGGCGATGCGGCATTGGAATCGCTCTGCCGCATGCTGCGGATGAGCGCCTCGCGTTGATCTGCCTGGTATTCGAAGCCCATCCCCATCGCAGGGGATGGGTTTCTCCATATCAGGTCCCCTCCGATGTCCCCCTTGTATTTTCGGCATCCCGGATGTTAGCTGGTGCAGCAAAAATAGAAGCGCTGCCCATGAAACTGCCCGCCCGTACCTCCTATGAAGACCTTTTTGGCGATTTCGCCTGGGAGATCCCAGAGCGATTCAATATGGGAGAGGTGGTCAGCGATGCCTGGGCGAAAGAATTTCCGGAGCGCATCTGTCTCCAGCATTTCAGCACGGATGGCGATCATCGGGCGCTGACCTATGGCGCGCTGTCCAAGCGGTCCGCCGCGCTGGCGAATGCCTTTGTCGCCCTCGGGCTGAAGCCCGGCGATCGGGTGGCTTTGCTGCTGCCGCAGAGTTTCGAGACGGTGATCGCGCATGTGGCGATCTACAAGATGGGCGGCATCGCCCTGCCGCTGGCGTTGCTGTTCGGGGCAGAAGCGCTCGAATACCGACTGAAGGCATCCGGGGCGACAGCTATTGTCACCAACCCCTTCGGCCTATCGCGGCTTGCGGATCTGCGCGAAAAGCTGCCGGAGTTGCGGCATGTCATCGTCACGGGCGAGGCGCCGGCCGGCGAGGGCCTTCTGGGGCTCGATGCGTTGATAACCGCCCATCCTCCCGTGTTCGAGGTTGTCGATAGCGGTCCGGACGATCCGGCGCTGATGATCTTTACCTCCGGCACGACCGGGCCACCGAAGGCGGCGCTGCATGGTCACCGGGTGCTGGCAGGCCATATCCCGGGTTTCCAGCTGGCGCATGAATTCGCGCCGCAGGAAGGCGACCGGATCTGGACGCCGTCGGACTGGGCCTGGGCGGGCGGCCTGCTCAACGTGCTGCTGCCGGCGCTGATGCTCGGCATTCCGGTCGTCTCCTCGCCGGCCCAAAAATTCGATGCGGACATGGCCTTCCGGATCATGAGCGAGATGGACGTGCGCAATGCCTTCATTCCGCCGACGGCGCTCCGGCTCCTGAAATCGGTCGAAAAGCCGCTCGAAAAATACGATCTCAAGCTTCGGACGATCGCCTCGGCCGGCGAGGCGCTGGGCCGTGAGACCTATGACTGGGCAAAGGCGGCGCTGGGGCTGACGGTCAACGAATTCTACGGCCAGACCGAATGCAATTTCGTGCTGTCCTCGGCCGCCAATCTTGGCGTGTCGCGCGGCGGGGCGATCGGGCGGGCGGTACCCGGCCATCATGTGGCGGTGGTCGATGGCAAGGGCATTGAGCTGCCGGCCGGCAAGATGGGCCAGATCGCCATCCGCCGTCCGGATCCGGTGATGTTTCTCGGTTACTGGAACGACGAGGCTGCGACGGAAGCAAAATTCGTCGGCGACTGGCTGATCACGGGCGATCTCGGCCGGAAGGACAGCGATGGTTATGTGGAGTTCATCGGGCGGGACGACGACGTGATCACATCGTCCGGTTACCGCATCGGGCCGAGCGAGATCGAGGACTGTCTGACCGGCCATCCGGCGGTGCGGCTGGCGGCCGTGGTCGGCAAGCCGGACCCGATCCGCACCGAGATCGTCAAGGCCTATATCGCGCTCGCACCGGGCTATCTTCCCAGCGATGAGTTGGCTGCGGAAGTCAGCGACTGGGTGAAGACGCGGCTCTCCATGCACGAATATCCGCGCGAGGTGGCCTTCGTCGACGACATTCCGCTGACGACCAGCGGCAAGGTCATCCGCCGGCTGCTGCGGGACAAGGCGGCCGCAGAGTAGTTATTCCGAACGGCCGGCGAGCGACATGATCTTTTCCCGGAGCATGCGGGCCATGTTGCGGGTGTTGCGGTAGAGGTGAAGCTGGGCTGCCACCTGGCGCACGTCGCGGTCGCCGTTCTGGCGCAGGCCGATCACGAGCGTGCCCATGTCCTCGCGCTCTTCCCAGAAGCGGCTCATGATCGGGTGGTCGGGAACCGCGCAACTGTCGGTGCGCGTGATGTTGGCGTCTTCGAGATGCCATTCGGTCAGCTTCACCATCAAGAGCTTGCCGGGCGAGAACTGGGAAAAGCCCTCGTCGTAGGCGGTCTTCCACGTATAGGCCTCGCCGGCCATGATGAAGACGATGAGCGAAGCGATCGCGCGGCCGTCGAAATCGATGGTGTGGATGCGGACCGCATCGACTTCCGCCAGGTTAGTGATCGCTTCGCGGGCGAAGGCGGCGCGGTAGCGGTCGTTGATCAGGGCCGAGCGTTTGCGGCCCTTCCAGCCCTTGGCTTCGAGCGCCAGGAATTCCTCCATCCGCAGCCGGATCTCCTCCGGCTGGCGGGCGACCGAATAGGAAAGCGTGCCCTTCGATCCCAGATTGCGCCATAGGCGGCGCATTTCGCGATAGTGGTGCGACGAGATCGCGTGCTTGAGATAGGCCTCGCCGTCGAGCAGGCTTTCGAGCATCGGCCGCAGATAGGGATCGGTGACGGTGACCGGCAGGTTGCGACCGATCGCGACGGCCTTGGCAAGCTGCGCGAACGGGCCGGAGAGCCGTACGTCCGGCATGACCAGCACGGAGGGGAGGCGGGCTTCGCGCATGCTCAGCGCGTCGAAAAGGTTGTCGATCGTCTCGGCCGAATCTTCCGCATCGACGAGCGGCGTGCCGATCGGGCCGAACGGATTGGCCCAGGCGCGAATGATCGAGGCGCCAACGGAAAAGCCGGGCTTTTCGATCGTGAACGGCATCAGCAGCCGCATGCGGCTGCGCGCACCCGTCTCGTCGCGGATCAGCGCCAGGCGGACCTGCTTGTCCTCGACCCGCGGCATGGCGGGGGCGAGCAGCCGGGCGGAGAAGAAGATGTTCGGCTCGAGCGCGCGGTTGGAGAGGAACTCGAGTTCTTCCTGCAGGTCGTAACCGAAGGCGGCGGGATAGAGGCAGAGTTCGCGGCCCGGCCGGCCGACCTGGAGATGCGTGTCGGCGTCAGGCCGTTCTGCGCGAAATGCCTGGATCATGCTCATCCGGCCGCCGCCATTGCCCTCGAATTCGCTGCTGAACGGGGGTAACGCCATGGTCAGGAAGCCTTTGAAGGAGCAGAGGGCGTCGGATCGGCAAACGCGAAGAGCACGATGCCGAGCGTGCGGCGGACTGCGATATGCAACAGGATCGCCTCGATCATCATCGAAGATGCCGTGGCCATCGCGGCACCCGTCAGGCCGAAGCGGGGGATCAGCGCCATGTTGAGGCCGATGCTCGCCGACAGCGTTACGGCGTAGAGCACGACACAGAGCTTCTGGCGGCCCGCCATGCTGAGCAGCACCTCGCCGGGGCCGACCATGGATTTGGCGAGGATGCCGCAAAACAGGATCGCCATCAGCCAGTAGCCGGCGGTGAACGCGCTGCCGAACAGCGACAGAAGCAGTTCGCCGGATGCGAGAGCCGCGAGCCCGACGGCCAGCGACGGCCAGAAGCTCCAGCGCACGGTCTGGCCGGCAAAGGCGGCCAGCGCCGGCATGTCCTCCTCGGCCATGATCGCGGAAAAGCGGGGGCCAGCTGCGGCCTTGATGGAGAAATAGACGAACTGGACGAGCACGATCGTCTTTGCGGCGGCGTAGTAGATGCCGACCTGGTCCGGCGGCAGGTAGAGGCCGACAACGACCACGTCCGCATTGGTCAGCAGGAACCCGATGCCGTCGACGAGGAAGAGCGGCAGCGAATAACGGAACCAGGCGCCGATCTCGAACTGCATCGGGCCTGGTCCGTAAAGCCGGCGCAGGCGCAGCGTCAGGCGCAGGAGCTGCGAGAGCGTCGTGACATAGGTCGCGGCAAGGGCGGCCTCCATGGCGGTGACGGCTGTGTGCGGAGCGCCGAACCAGAGGGCTGCCAGCATGAAGGCGAGGATCAGGGTCGGGCGGATCAGGTAGGTGGGCGAGAGCGCAGTCACCGTCCAGCCGTTCGAGCGCGCCGTGCCGTCGAGCACGTCGCCGAGCGCGATCATCGGCATTGTGAAGAAGGCGAGCGCCACCGGCACGAGATAATAGGCCTCCACCGTGTGGCCGTAGACATGCAGGAACAGCAAACCGAGGCCGGCCACCGTGCTAGCCGAAATGAGCGCCACCAGGCGGACGGTGAGATTGAGCCCGCGCACCGTCGCCACCTCGTCGCGCGCCTTGTGCTGGTGCAGGAAGCGGATCACGGAGGTGTGGAAACCGAGGCAGGAGAGATTGCCGGCGAGCACGACCAGAACCCAGACGAAGGCGAAGATGCCGTATTCGAACTCGCCCATCAGGCGGGCGAGCACGATCTGCGACACGAAGGCGATGGCGGCGCTGAAGACGCGGATCACGAAGGCGATCAGGGCACGGCGCTGGGCACGGGCGGTCTCGTCGTCATCGGTGAGGATCGATTGAAGCTTGCGCGTCAGCGGAGCGAGCCGGGTCCTCAGACCAGGCGGAAGCAATCTTTCCGCTGTTTCGATAACCGCCATGATGGGCACGCAATACTCTAACGGAGACGGGAACAATGGGCAAAAGTGTTGCCACAGCAGGGTTAAGAAAGGGTTCGCCCAAGTGGGTAAAGGAGGTTAAAGGGTTGACGGTCATGCAGGCCCTGCCGCGGAAACGAAAACGCCGCCCGGGAAGGGCGGCGCTTGCATGACCGGGTTTTCGGATGAGCCTCAGGCCTGTTCGAAGGCGCCGTGGCAGTGCTTGTATTTCTTGCCGGATCCACAAGGGCAGGCCTCGTTGCGGCCGATCTTGCCCCAGGTGGAAGGATCTTCCGGACGGCGGTCTTCCGGCGCGGCGATGAAGTTCTCGCTGTCGAAGCCGGTGACCTGATTGAGGCCGGTCGTCGGATCGACATGCTGTTCGTCGTAGATCGCCGGCGGCTGCGGCGGTTCCGGGTTCTGCACCAGCTCGACGCGCATGAGCTGGGCGGTGACCGCCTCGCGCAGGTTGGCGAGCAGGGCCTGGAACAGCTCGAAGGCTTCCGCCTTGTATTCCTGCAGCGGATCGCGCTGGGCGTAACCGCGGAAGCCGATGACCGAGCGCAGATGGTCGAGGTTGACGATATGCTCGCGCCACAGGTGGTCGAGCGTCTGGAGCAGCACGGAGCGCTCCACATAGGTCATGATGTCGGCGCCGAAGCGCTCCTTGCGGTCGGCGGCAGCCTTGTCGGCAACCTCGGTGATGCGTTCGCGGATATCGGTCTCGCCGATGCCTTCTTCCTTGACCCAGTCCTCGATCGGCAGGTCGAGATTGAGAAGGCGGCCGACGTCTTCGCGCAGGCCCGCGGCATTCCACTGTTCGGCATAGGCGCGCTCGGGAATGTGCTTGGTGACAAGAATCTCGATCACCTCGGCGCGCATTTCCTCGACGACTTCCGAAACGTCAGGCGAATCCATCATCTCGATGCGCTGTTCGAAGATCACCTTGCGCTGGTCGTTGGTGACGTCGTCGTATTTCAGAAGGTTCTTGCGGATGTCGAAGTTGCGGGCTTCGACCTTCTTCTGGGCGCGTTCGAGCGCCTTGTTGATCCAGGGATGGACGATCGCTTCGCCTTCCTTGAGGCCAAGCTTCTGCAGCATGCCGTCCATGCGGTCGGAACCGAAGATGCGCATCAGGTCGTCCTGGAGCGACAGGTAGAATTTCGAGCGGCCCGGGTCGCCCTGACGGCCGGAACGGCCGCGCAGCTGGTTGTCGATGCGGCGGCTTTCGTGGCGTTCGGTGGCAATGACGTAGAGGCCGCCGGCAGCCAGCGCCTTTTCCTTGAGCTGCCTGACTTCTTCACGGCTTGCCGCTTCCAGCGCATCGCGCTCCGGACCCGGCTCCATGCCTTCGAGCTCGCGCTCGAGGCGCATGTCGATATTGCCGCCGAGCTGGATGTCGGTACCGCGGCCGGCCATGTTGGTGGCGATCGTGACGGCGCCCGGCACGCCGGCCTGGGAGACGATATAGGCTTCCTGCTCGTGATAACGGGCATTCAGCACCTGGAAATTGTTGAAGCCGGACTGGCGCAGCATGGTTGCCAGCAGTTCCGACTTCTCGATCGAGGTCGTGCCGACGAGAACCGGCTGGCCGCGCTCGTGAGCGTCCTTGATCTCGGCGATGATCGCCTTGAACTTTTCCTCGAAGGTCCGGTAGACCTCGTCGTCCTCGTCGATACGCTGGATCGGCAGGTTGGTCGGCACTTCGACCACCTCGAGCTTGTAGATGTTGCCGAACTCTTCCGCTTCGGTCTGGGCCGTACCGGTCATGCCGGCGAGCTTTCCGTACATGCGGAAATAGTTCTGGAAGGTGATCGAGGAGAGCGTCTGGTTCTCCGGCTGGATCTGCACCTTTTCCTTGGCTTCGAGCGCCTGATGCTGGCCTTCCGAATACCGACGGCCGGGCATCATGCGGCCCGTGAATTCGTCGATGATGACGATCTCGTCGTTGCGGACGATATAGTCCTTGTCGCGGGTGAAGAGCTTGTGGGCCTTCAGCGCGTTGTTGATGTGGTGGACGATCGCGACGTTCTCGACGTCGTATAGGGATTCGCCCTTGAGCAGGCCTGCCTGGCGCAGCAGGTTCTCCAGCTTTTCGGTACCGGCCTCGGAGAAGTTGGCGGAACGCTGCTTCTCGTCGATCTCGTAATCTTCCGGCGTCAGGACGGGGATGAAGGCATCGATCGTGTTGTAGAGTTCCGAACGGTCGTCGAGCGGGCCGGAAATGATCAGCGGCGTGCGCGCCTCGTCGACCAGGATCGAGTCCACTTCGTCGACGATCGCGTAATTGTGTCCGCGCTGGACCATCTGGCTGCGCTCGTACTTCATGTTATCGCGCAGATAATCGAAGCCGAGTTCGTTGTTGGTGGCGTAGGTGATGTCGCAGGCGTAGTTGGCGCGGCGCTGGTCGTCGTCGAGGCCATGCACGATGACGCCGGTGGTCAGGCCCAGGAAGCCGTAGAGCTTGCCCATCGTGTGGGCGTCGCGCTGGGCGAGGTAGTCGTTGACGGTGACCACATGCACGCCCTTGCCGGCGAGCGCGTTGAGATAGACGGGCAATGTCGCCACCAGCGTCTTGCCTTCGCCGGTCTTCATCTCGGCAATCGCGCCATCGTGAAGGATCATGCCGCCGGTCAGCTGCACGTCGAACGGGCGCATGCCGAGCACGCGGCGGGACGCCTCGCGCACCACCGCAAAGGCGGGGATCAGGATGTCATCGAGCGTCTTGCCTTCGGCGAGCAGTTTCCTGAACTCCACCGTCTGGCCTGCAAGCTGTTCGTCGGAGAGAGCCTTGGTCTTCTCCTCGATTGCATTGATGGCGTCGATAGTTGGCCGGTAACCGCGCACGCGGCGATCGTTTGCCGAACCGAACAATTTGCGGGCGATGCCGCCAAGGCTGACCATACGAATGGTCCTTTCTGAAATCTGTCCCATGGGGGCGCGGGACCGGTCGAACTATCGGTTTCTGACGCCGATAAAATGACCCGTCACGCCCGGAAACTCTGCTGGACGCGAAGTTGCGTGACAGATAAGAGGGGGGTCGAATGATGTCAACGGTGGCGGCCGATACAGAATGGCCACAATCCGGTGTTTGTGAAGGTTTTCTGGCCGGAATCAGGGCTTCTGAAACCGGTACCCTATCGAAAGGTCTTTATCGATGTTGCGCCACAAATTTCTCATGACGGCCGCGCTGGCCGCCGCGATCCTCTGCCAGGCTCCTGCCTTTGCGGCGGAAGATCCGGTCGTTGCCAAGGTCGGTGACCTGGAAATCCACCAGTCGGAACTGGACATTGCAGTCCAGAATCTCGACCCGCAGCTCGCCCAGCTTCCGGACGACCAGAAGAAGGTCGCAGCCCTTTCCGGCGCCATCGACGTCAAGCTGCTCGCCAAGGGCGCTCTCGCCGAAGGCATCAAGGACACGCCCGATTTTAAGAAGCGGATGGAATATATCGCCGATCGCGAGCTGCATAACGCCTATTTCCGCAAGCATGTGATCGATGCCACCACCCCGGCAGAGGTCAAGGCCCGTTACGACAAGGAAATCGCCTCCCTGCCGAAGCAGGAAGAGGTGCATGCCCGCCACATCCTGGTGAAGACCGAGGAAGAGGCCAAGGCCGTCATCGCCGACCTCGACAAGGGCAAGGATTTCGCCGCGATCGCCAAGGAAAAGTCCCAGGATTCCAACAAGGACGAAGGCGGCGACCTCGGCTGGTTCGGCCGCGGCCGCATGGTTCCGGAATTCGAGGAAGCCGCTTTCGCGTTGAAGAAGGGCGAATACACCAAGACCCCGGTCAAGTCGCAGTTCGGCTTTCACGTCATCAAGCTCGAAGAGACGCGCGATGCTCCGGCACCGGCTTTCGAACAGGTCGAGGACCAGGTCAAGCAGCTCGTGATGCGCGACAAGTATGTCGCTCTCATCACCAAGGCCAAGAGCGAGCAGAAGATCGACATCATGGATGCGGGCCTCAAGAAGGGCTATGACGACGTCAGCAAGATGCAGGACGGCGACGTGCCGGCCCAGCAGTAATCTTTTGACGACGGGCCCGGATCTTCCGGGCCCTTTTCCTATTTGAGCCAGGTAGTTTTCCGATGTCCGATTCCGTTTCGCCGCTTGCTCCGAAATCCTATCCCGACATGCCGGCGATCCGCGGCGTGCGCATGGCGACCGCCGCCGCCGGGATCAAGTACAAGAACCGCACCGACGTTCTGATGATGGTGTTCGACAAGCCGGCGACTGTCGCCGGCGTCTTCACCCGCTCCAAGTGCCCTTCGGCACCGGTCGATTTCTGCCGCGCCAATCTGTCGCACGGGGTTGCCCGCGCCGTGGTCGTCAATTCCGGCAATGCCAACGCGTTTACCGGTGTCAGGGGCAAGGCTGCGACTGAACTCACCGCAAAATCGGCCTCCGAGGCGGTCGGTTGCGGCCAGAACGAGGTCTATCTGGCTTCGACCGGCGTCATCGGCGAACCGCTGGACGCGACGAAATTCGCCGGCGTGCTCGGCGACATGAACAGCGGCGCCGTCGGCGACTTCTGGCTGGAAGCGGCACGAGCGATCATGACCACCGACACCTATCCGAAGGTCGCGACCCGCACCGCCGAGATCGGCGGCGTCAAGGTGACGATCAACGGCATCTCCAAGGGCGCCGGCATGATCGCCCCCGACATGGCGACCATGCTGTCCTTCGTGGCGACCGATGCCGACATCGCATCGCCGGCGCTGCAGAGCCTGCTGTCCGCCGGCGTTGGCCCCACCTTCAATTCGGTCACCGTAGACAGTGACACCTCGACCTCCGATACGCTGATGCTGTTTGCCACTGGTGCCGCCGCCGCAGATGGCCAGGCTCGCGTCGAAACTGCCGATGATCCGCGCCTCATGAGCTTCCGCGCGGCGCTCAACGATCTCTTGAAGGATCTCGCCTTGCAGGTCGTTCGCGACGGCGAAGGCGCCCGCAAGATGGTCGAGATCACCGTCACCGGCGCCGAAAGCGATGCCGCGGCCAAGACGATCGCTCTTTCGATCGCCAATTCGCCGCTGGTCAAGACCGCGGTCGCCGGCGAGGACGCCAATTGGGGCCGTATCGTCATGGCCGTCGGCAAGTCGGGCGAAATGGCTGACCGCGACCGGTTGGCGATCTGGTTCGGCGATGTGCGCGTCGCCGTCGACGGCGAGCGCGATCCGGCCTATTCCGAAGCCGCGACCACTGCGGTCATGAAGGAACAGGACATTCCGGTGAAGGTCGATATCGGTCTCGGCAACGGCCGGGCGACAGTCTGGACCTGCGACCTCACCAAGGAATATGTTGCCATCAACGGCGACTACCGGAGCTGACGGGATTGAACGAAGCATCCTCTCCTCAGAACGATCTGCCATTGGTCAGGCGGCTCGAAGCCGTCGGCTTTCGAGCCTGGCCGGCGGCGTCCGTCGTTTATGACGGAAGCTGGCAGGTGCGGTTGACCGGTGGTCATCCTTCCAAGCGCCTGAACTGCATCGTGCCGCTCGACCCGTCCGATCACCGCGACATGGGGATGCGGCTGGAGAAGGCGCGCAAGCGGTTCGAGGATTATGGCCGTCAACTGGTCGTCCGGGAGACGCCGCTCGCTCCTCCCAAGCTCATCGAACATCTCGATGCTGCCGGCTGGCGAGTTTTCGAGACCGTCGACGTCCTGACCGTCAACCTCACCGAACTGGAACTGCCGGACACGCTCGATTACCTGCCGAGCCACGATATCGGCCGGTTCTGCGATGCAAGCCTTGCCGTCGACGGCGAGGATCCGGCACTGAAGCCGGCACTTGCGGAGATCCTGAGCTCGATCAAGCCGACCTCCGGTTTCTTCATCAAGGAGAACCCGCAGGAAGGGGCCGCCGCCGTGGCTCTCTGCGTGCAGGACAACGATCTCGCCGGCATCATCTCCTTTGCCGTCGCCGAGGCGCATCGCCGCGAGGGTCTCGGCACCGAGATCCTGTCCTCGGCGTTGCGCTGGGCCCGGATCAGCGGCGCTCGGTCGGCCTGGCTGCAGGTGGTTTCGACCAACGAACCGGCACTGGCGCTCTATCGGAAGTTCAGCTTCCGCAAGGCCTATGAATACCGTTACTGGCGGCAGGAAGGCCGGGCATGAGCGACGCGCCCCGCAAGATCCTGCTCGTTGCCGCCTGCGCGCTGATCGATACCGACGGCCGCATCCTTCTGGCGCAGCGGCCCGAAGGCAAGTCGCTCGCCGGCCTCTGGGAGTTTCCCGGCGGCAAGGTCGAACCCGGTGAAACACCGGAGGAGACGCTGGTGCGCGAACTCGAGGAAGAGCTCGGCATCCAGACCAAGATCCCGTGCCTTGCGCCGCTCACCTTCGCCAGCCACACCTACGAGAGCTTCCATCTCCTGATGCCGCTTTATGTCTGCCGGCGGTTCGAAGGCATCCCGACGGGGCGGGAAGGACAGGCGATCAAATGGGTGCGGCCCAACGCGCTACGCGACTACCCGATGCCGCCGGCCGACGAGCCGCTGATCCCAATCCTGCAGGATCTGCTCTGATCGATAAAATTAGAACAATCGAATTTATCCTGCGTTAAGGGATCGTTTAGCCGATTGTGGCACCTTCAAGGCTTATCCGGTAACGCGTTGACGAGGCTTTAGAAGGCATGGACGAGGAATTCTGGAAAACTGTGCGGGTCCGTCAGCGGACGACGCATGGCTCCGGCAAAACCGGCGCGCTCAATATCGCACTCCTGTTCGGGACGGCCGCGATCGCTCTTTCGCTGATCGTGACGCCGATGCTGGCCGGCCGCAATGACGACCGCCGGCTGGCGCATGTCCAGGAAGATTTCGACCTGATCAGCACGGGCTCCATCAAGCCCGGCGAAAAGGGCGCAAGACATTATACGATCCGGCGCAGCGTATTGCAGGAAACGCCCGGTTCGGTCTGCATCGTACAGGGCTATGGCGTCGGCAGCGACTGCTGATTAAATGTTGTAATATAATCTGGCGGCTTACGAATTCTTTCGTTCAAAAGGGCAATTCATGCGTCTCTTCCGGTCCTTCATACGCGACGAGCGCGGGGCGACGGCTGTGGAATATGGCCTCATCATCGCGATCATCTCGCTGTCAATGATCGCCGGTTTCACCACTTTTGCCGACGCATTGACGAATACGTTCGAAACCGTCTCTAACCACGTAGACAAGCCTATTCCCTGAATTCGGGTCGAGGCCGCTCAGCGCGGGGCACGGTTGTTCAACGCGTCGGCAAGACGCATCTTGGCGGAGCCCGGCTTCAAAGGCTTCTGCTGGCTTTCGTGCGGTGCCCAGCCGGAGGCATAGATGATCGAGAAGGTCGCGCGGATGCGGCCGTCCGGGTCGGAATAACGCTCTGCATAAAGCTCGGCCGCCCTCACGAAGAAACGCCGCGTCACCGGCACCCGGCTGCGGCCGGCGAGCGGATTGGTCATGCCCATGGCGCGCAGGTCGCGCATCAGCGGGAAAAGCGAGTCGTAGCGCACCGTATAGGTCTCGGCATCAACGACCGGCAGCGAGAAGCCGGCCCGCTGCAGGAGGGCGCCGACATCGCGCACATCGGCGAAGGGAATGACGCGCGGGCTTGCGCCGCCCGTCAGTTCCGCCTCGGCGGAGAGAAGGACGTCGCGCATTTCCTGAAGAGTACCCGAGCCCGGGATCGCCGCCAAGAAAAGCCCGTCGGGCTTCAGCGCCCGGCGGATGCGGATCAGGGTGCCGGGCGTATCGTTGACCAGATGCAGCGACAGCGGCGACAGGAGGAGATTGACGGATTCGGGCTCGAGCGGCACCTCATCCAATGAAGCCGCGGTGAAGGCATCTCCGGGCTTTGCAAAGGCGGCGTCGGTTTCGATACGGCTCAAGGTGCCGATCTTGCCGGTGGCCAGCGCCTCACGGGCGGCGATGCCGGTTCCGCCATGCAGTTCGACCGCCGTCTCGAACCGGCGCTCGACGACGGCCAGGCGATCCGCAAGTTCGCGGGCGGCGATGTCCAGGAGGAATGCGGCATTGCTGTCTTGGGCGGTTATCGCGCGTCGGCGCCGTGCGCTCACAAGCTGTTCGTCGAAAAGAATTTCCATGGTCGTCCACTCGTATTCTGCCGTCGCAAAGGCGCGCTCCGTGGGTTATTGTCAAGTCATGTCCGCCGAGCCCAACATCAACCCCTTGCGACTTCTAACATCGTTCGCCGCGGGGTGGACGAGATGGGTCGGCGATTTCGTCTATCCGCCGACCTGTCCCGGCTGCGGGGTCAGAACCGGGGCACATCGGGGCTTCTGCCCTTCCTGCTGGCGGGAGATCCGTTTCATCGAGCGGCCCTATTGCGAGAAACTCGGGCTGCCATTCTCCTACGATCCGGGACCGGGCATCCTGTCCGCACAGGCGATCGCCGAACCGCCCGTCTTCGACCGCCTGCGCTCGGCGGCGATCTTCGAGGGGGCGGCGCGCGACCTCGTCCATTCGCTGAAATACCGGGACCGCACCGACCTTGCGGCGATGATGGCGGGCTGGATGCTGCGTGCCTCCGACGGGCACGTGGCAAACTGCGAGGGGATCGTTCCCGTGCCGCTGCACCGCTCGCGCTTCGCCTTGCGGAAATTCAACCAGGCGGCGGAGCTTGCCCGGCATCTGTCGCGGCAATCCGGCCAGCCGTTCCTGCCCGCGACCCTCATTCGCGTCAAGCGCACGAACCGGCAGGTGGGGCTTTCGGCGCGGGCCCGGGAGGACAATGTGCGAGCGGCTTTCGCAATCGCGCCGGGCCAGGAGGACCGCGTGTTCGGCAAGCGGCTGGTGCTGGTCGACGACGTCTATACGACCGGTGCGACGGTTTCTTCCGCCACGCGGGCGCTGAGGAAAGCAGGGGCTGCGGAGGTCACGGTTTTGACCTTTGCAATGGCTGTCGCCGGGCCTATATGAACAGAAGAAGACACTATTGCGCGCGGCCTTTTCCCGGCTTCCTTTCCCCTGGGCCGCGCCCGGAGAAGATCATGGCAGAGGTTACTATCTATACCCGCGAATATTGCGGTTACTGCGCACGCGCAAAAGCTTTGCTGGACACCAAGGGTGTGGCCTATACCGAGCATGACGCCACCTATTCGCAGGAACTGCGCCAGGAAATGATCGGCAAGGCGAACGGCCGCGCGACCTTCCCGCAGATCTTCATCGACGGCACGCATGTCGGCGGCTGCGACGACCTGCACGCGCTCGACCGGGCCGGCAAGCTGGACCCGATGCTGGCGAACTGAGAGGTGTCTCCCATGGCTTTCAAGGTTGCTGCCATCCAGATGTGCTCCGGCGTCGATCCGGAAAAGAACGCCGCCGACATGGCGCGGCTGGTGCGGGAAGCCGCGGCTCACGGTGCGGTCTATATCCAGACCCCGGAGATGACCGGCTTCCTGCAGCGGGACCGCAAGGCGATGCGCGCCGTGCTGCGCGACGAGGCGGGCGACATCATCGTCTCGACCGCCCGCAGCCTTGCGAGCGAACTCGGCATCCACCTGCATGTCGGCTCGACGGCGATTGCCGTCGATGGCGGCAAGATCGCCAACCGTGCCTTCCTGTTCGCGCCGGGCGGGCGGCAGATCTGCACCTATGACAAGATCCACATGTTCGATGTCGATCTGGACAATGGCGAGAGCTGGCGCGAGAGCTCGGCCTATGAGCCGGGCAGCGAAGCGCGGGTCGCCGACCTGCCGTTCGGCAGGCTCGGATTCGCGATCTGCTACGACGTGCGCTTCCCGCAGCTTTTCCGCACGGAGGCGCTGGCCGGCGCCGAAATCCTGACCGTGCCCGCCGCCTTCACCCGCCAGACTGGCGAGGCGCATTGGGAAATCCTGCTGCGTGCCCGTGCGATCGAGAACGGCGCCTTCGTGATCGCCGCCGCCCAGGCCGGCGTGCATGAGGACGGCCGCGAGACTTTCGGCCATTCGATGATCGTCGATCCCTGGGGCAAGGTCTTGGCATCCGCCGGCGGCACCGGCGAAGGCGTCGTGCTGGCCGATATCGACATCGCCGCAGTCGCTGCGGCGCGGGGGAAGATCCCCAACCTCAAGAACGCCCGCGAGTTCTCGCTCGATGCGGTTCCCGATGCGGCGGGAGGGGTAGCCGCTTGATCAAGTATTCCCTCATCTGCGACAATGCCCACACGTTCGAAGGCTGGTTTTCGGAAAGCGCCGATTTCGACCGGCAGGTGGCGAGCGGGTTCCTCACCTGTCCGGTCTGCAATTCCGCATCCATTTCCAAGACGCTGATGGCACCCTCCGTTTCGACCGCCCGAAAGAAGGAAGAGAAGCAGGCGATGGTGATGGACCTGGCGCGCCAGGAGATGATTGCCAAGCTCAAGGAAGCGGTCGCGGCGATCAAGGCCAATGCCGAGGATGTCGGCGAGAAGTTTCCCGAGGAAGCCCGCAAGATCCACTATGGCGAGGCGGACGCCCGCGGCATCATCGGCCAGGCGAGCCTCGGCGAGGTGCGCGACCTCCTCGACGAGGGCATCGAGATCGCACCGCTGCCGGTCATTCCCGAAGACGCGAACTGAGATGAGCGGGACGGAGAAGCGGCTGGCGATCTATAATTTCGGCCTGTTCGTCGCCCCGTATGAAAGCCCGCAAGTCGAAGGCTTTCGATTTCGCGAGCCGGCCAATTTTCAGGCTGCCGAGCAGGCGGAAGGTTTTCTGGGCCGGTCCGGTTACCCCGGCGAGCCGGGTCCGCGAAGCTGGGGACCACAGGTCTTCCCACGCTTCATCGATGGCAGCGGCTTTGTGACGGCGCCTTCGACGCTGTCCCTATGGGCCGATCTCGAATCCCTGATGGCCTTCACCTATGACGGCGTGCATGCCGATGCGCTCAAACACGCCCGCGACTGGAATGTCGAACGGCGCTGGCCGGCGCTGGTGCTGTGGTGGACGCAGGGCCGCCCGGACTGGGCGGAGGCGGTCGAGCGGTTCGAACATCTCCACGACCACGGGCCGAGCGCCAAGGGTTTCCATTTCAAAGAACCCTACGGGCCGGATGGCGGAAGGATCGCCATCGACCGTGCCCGAGTGCGCGAACTCTCCGCGCGCAATGCGGAGAAGTAGAAGGATCTGCTTGCGCATTTGCTTTCGGCGGCATTGTAGCCGAGCGGGAGAGGGCGAGAATGTTATTCTTCCAGGAAGAGGATGCTTTCGTGGTCCTGGGCGCCATGCAGGATCCTCAAGACGACCAATTCGGCATCCAGGATTTTGTAAAAGATAAGGTAGTTCCCATGCGGCCGGCGGCGGATGTGGGCAGTGCTGCTATGAGGGACTCTGGAAAAGGCGAATGGCATTTCCGCCAATTGGAGGCACTTGCTTTCCAGCTCGGTGACGAAAGTATCTGCTCGAGCAGGATTTGACGGAAAGATATGGTTGCCTATCCTGACGAGATCCTCGATGGCTTCCCGAGAAAGGGTGACTTTCATCACTGCCCGCTTTTAGTGATGCCCAACCGTCTGCGGACTTCCGCAAATGCTTCGTCGATCGGCACCAGCCGGCCGGCTCGAACATCATCGAGACCCTTCTGCAATTCCGCGTCCAGCCGTTCGCGGGCGCGTTCTCGCTCGTATCGCTCGCGCAGCACGGTCTCAATATATTCGCCGGAGGATGTGAACGAGCCACGCTCTGTTTGATCGCGGACGAAATCCTCGATGTCCGGCTCCAGCGTCACGGTAATTTTCACAGCTTCCGTCATCGACTTCTCCAAAACGGGATGCTCGGAGCTTATCACAGGAACGGCAGGCCGTGGAAGTTGCCTCACGCCGGCCGTTTCGCCAGCATCATGTAATTCACGTCCATGTCCGGCGAGAGGTTCCAGCGGTCCTGGAGGGGATTGAAGAAGACGCCGGTGCGGTGGATGATGTCCATGCCGGCGGCCGAGATCGGTCTTTCGAGTTCGTCCGGGCGGACCAGCTTTTCGTATTGATGGGTGCCGCGGGGCAGCCAGCGCAGGATGTTTTCGGCGGCGAAGATCGCAAGCGCGCCTGCCTTAAAGGTGCGGTTGATGGTGGCGACGAACATCAGGCCGCCGGGGCGGACCATGTTGGCGCAGGTGGTGATGAAGAAATTGACGTCCGCGACGTGTTCCACCACTTCCATGTTGAGCACGACATCGAAAGTCTCGCCGGCTTCGGCGAGCTGTTCGGCGGTGACGGCGCGGTAATCGACCGAAGTGCCGGTCTCCGCCGCATGGGTGGAGGCGATGCCGATGTTCTTTTCCGACGGGTCGGCGCCGACGACGGTGGCGCCCATGCGGGCGATCGGCTCGGAGAGCAGGCCGCCGCCGCAGCCGATATCGAGGATGCGCAGGCCGGACAGGGGAAGGTGGCTCTTCGGATCGCGGCCGAAATTTTCGGCAATACGATCGCGGAGATAGGCGAGCCGCACGGGGTTGAACTTGTGGAGCGGCTTAAACTTGCCGGTCGGGTCCCACCATTCGGCGGCCATCGCGGAAAACCGGTCGACTTCGCTCTGGTCGATCGTCGTGCGGGGATCGAGCGTGCTGCGGGCGGCTTCGGTCATGGTCCTGCTCCTTGTTCTATCGTTGAAGTCGGATGCAGCGGGCGAGAAGTCAAGAGATGTTTCTTGGCGCGCCGCCTTGCCGCAACCAGGATGCAGGCGCAGAGCACGTCGAGATTCGGTTCATCGATCGCTACCTGCTGGAGCTTCTGCATGGTCTGTTGGAAGAGTTCATAATATTTCGGTTCGCGATTGGCGATGCAAAGCGGAAGATCGGCGCAGGCCTTGCCACTCAGGCCGATCTCCTGCTGGGCGCGGACCTTCCAGAGCTGATGCGCTGACGGGACCATCGGGCCGCTGCAGACACCCCGGCGGCGGCAGGCCCGCAGGCGACAGAAGCCGGTGCCCATCAAGGTGATGGTCGCCGTGGCTCGGCATAACTCTTCATGCTGTTCGGCGCGAAGCCTTTCGTAGTCGCTCAAACCCGATTTATCCATGTTCTTCCCTGAACTTCTTGCAAGACGGACTCCGTCCTTGGCGATCTCGGTTTCTTTCGTCACCCTGGGGTCAAACCCAGGTTCGGCCGGGACACGTCGTGTGCCTCGTAATAAATTTAGTTAGGTGACACGCGACGTGTCCCGTTCGGTCATGTTTTTCCGCGCAACTCCGGTCCCTCTGCGGCGGCACGGGCTTCAAGTCCTTGCGGATGCCATACCGGGTTGTGTGCGACACACGCACGCCCCGCCAAAAGGCGAGAGGGGGACCATTTTCTGCGCAGCCCCTGATGGCCCACCTGCATGACAGCAGATCACCAAGGCACCGGTCCCGCCTCGCCGGTCATGCGGGCCGGTGTAGCCGAAACGGGACGGGTCGATTGTAGGCACCTGATCATACGGCGGGGATGCGAGAGGAGGAGTTTTCGTCTATGTCTTTGAAAAGCCGCGGGGCACAAAAGGCAGTCGTCCTCGCTTGGAGGGCAAGGATGATCAGCCGGGAGGAGGGGCGATGGCGATCACGGTTGAGCGATTGAAGGAGCTGCTTGCCTTCGAGGAGGCTGTCCTGACGCTTACGGACAGTTCCGCGGAAATCCGGGACGGTTATATTCTCGAGAGGCTGCGGTTTCGCTTGGGCGACGGGACGGAAGTGCGCGGCTTCCTGACCCGGCCGAGCGAAGGCTTCCTGACTGCGGGGCCGGCGATCCTGCATGCCCACGCGCATGGCGCCCGGTGGGATATCGGCGCCTCCGAACTGATCGAGGGCCGGCCGGCTCTGCTCGATGCGCCGGGGCCGGCGCTGGCGCGTGAGGGATATGTGGTCCTGTGCATCGACATGCCGACGTTCGGCGAACGCGCCGGGGTAACCGAGGATGCGGCGACCAAGGCGGCCCTCTGGCACGGGAAAACGCTGTTCGGGCAGATGCTTTCGGAACAGGCCGCGGCGCTGACCTGGCTTGCAGGGCGGCCGGAGGTCGATCCGCAACGGATCGGCGTCGCGGGGCTGTCGATGGGCGCGACGCTTGCTTATTTCCTGGCGGCGATCGACCCGCGGGTGAAGGCGAATGCGCACCTATGCTGCTACGCGGATTTCGCGACGCTCATCGAAACCGGCGCCCATGATCTGCACGGCCATTACCTGACCGTGCCGGGGCTGCTGAAGGAAACATCGATCGGCGAGATCGCCGGACTGGCGGCGCCGCGGCCGCAGCTGATCTGCATCGGCTGGGACGACCCGCTGACGCCGCCTGACGCGGTGGAGCGCGCCTTTGCCGAAACGGAGGCGGCTTATCTGAAGGCCGAAGCGCTCGGCGCGCTGGTCTTCCTGCCGGAGGCAGGCGTCGGCCATCGCGAGACGGCGGCGATGCGGCGGGCGATGCTGGTGTTTTTCAAGGGGTATTTGTGAGGGGCAATTCTGGAAATCAGCACCCCTTCACCCTCAGCCCATTGCGGTCGAACAGGTGCAGCGGGGCGCCGGCGACGGAGAAGTGAGCTTCGTCGCCCGGTGAAATGAGCTTCTGGCCCGGAACGACGGCGAGGAGTTTTTCGCCGTTCAGATCCGCATGGATGACCGTTTCGGAGCCGAGCGCTTCGACCAGCCGGACTTTCACCTTGAGGCTGCCGGGATCATTGGCGAGCGTGATGTGTTGCGGGCGGATGCCGATCGTCAGCTTGTCGCCGACGGAGAGGGAATGGCCCGAGAACGGCACGAGCAGGCGGTGGCCGCCGGATGTCGCAAGCGTCGCGGCGCCGTTCTGCAGCTCAGTGACTTCGCCGGCGAGGAAATTCATGTGCGGCGCGCCGATGAAGCCGGCGACGAAGCGGTTGGCGGGCGTGTTGTAGAGATCGAGCGGGGTGCCGACCTGTTCGATCTTGCCGGCGCGCATCACGACGATGCGGTGGGCGAGCGTCATCGCCTCCACCTGGTCGTGGGTGACGTAGATCATCGTCGAGCCGAGGCGGCCGTGCAGGGCTGCGAGTTCGGCGCGGGTCGAGACGCGCAGTTCGGCGTCGAGGTTCGACAGCGGCTCGTCGAGCAGGAAGGCAGTCGGGCGGCGCACGATGGCGCGGCCGATCGCGACGCGCTGGCGCTGGCCGCCGGAAAGCTGGCCGGGCCGGCGTTCCAGATAGGGTTCGATCTCCAGCATGCGGGCGGCTTCGAGGATGCGCTCGGCGACCTCGGTCTTCGGCATGTTGGAATTTTCCAGCCCGAAGGCGAGGTTCTGGCGCACGCTCATGTGTGGATAGAGCGCATAGGACTGGAAGACCATGGCAAGGCCGCGATCGGCTGCGGACACCTCGTTGACGCGCTTGCCGTCGATCTCGATCTCGCCGCTGGAGACCTTTTCGAGGCCGGCAATGGTGCGCAGCAAGGTCGATTTTCCGCAGCCGGACGGGCCGACGAAGACGATGAACTCGCCGTCCTTGATCTCGAGGTCGATGTCCTTCAGGACGTCGACCGCGCCGAAGGATTTCTTGATTTTGGTGAGTGTGATCTCGCCCATCGGTGATCCTTATTTCAGGCCGGTGCCGGCAATGCCGGTGGTGATGAAACGCTGCAGGAAGATGAAGACCAGCACGACCGGGATCATGGTCACGACCGTCATCGCCAGGATGAAGTGCCACTGGACGTTCAGCTCGCCGGAATAGATGCTGAGGCCCACCTGCAGGGTGTAGAGTTCGCGGCGCGACAGCACGATCAGCGGCCACAGGAAGTCGTTCCAGCGCCAGACGACCGAGAAGATCGCCAGCACCGCGAGTGCCGGCGCCGTCAGCGGCAGGACGATGCGCCAGTAGATCTGCCACTCGGACGCCTTGTCCATGCGCGCCGCGTCGATCAGTTCGTCCGGGATGGTCAGCATGTACTGACGCAGGATGAACACGCCGGTCGGGGTGGCGACCGTCGGCAGGATGACGCCCCAGAGATTGTTGAACAGCCCGAGCGACGAGATGATCGAATAGAGCGGCACCATGATCACCGAAAGCGGCACCATCAGAGTCGCAAGGATAACCAGCATGGCGAGCGAGCGGCCGCGGAATTCGTATTTCGACAGCGCGAAGGCGGCCATGGAATTGACGATCAGGGTGATCAGCGTCGCCGTCACCGTCACGAAGACGGAATTCCACAGGTATTGCAGGAAATCGAACTGGGTGAAGGGCGTCGTGTAGTTTTCCGTGGCAAACGAGACCGAGCGGACCGGGGTGCGATCGTTGATGTTGACGCGGACGATTTCGCCGGGCGCCTTCGGATCGACCATCTGGGCGACGAGGCCGATGCGGCGCACTTCGGCCAGCACCTTGGTCGAACCGTCCGGCATCTTGGCGTCGAACAGCTGCAGCGGCTTGTCGTAACCCTGCACCGTGGCCTGGCTGGTGACGTAAGGCAGGATGGAGGGCGGGAACTCGGCAAGTGCCGCCGGTGTCTTGAACGACGAGAAGGCGAGCCAGACGGCCGGGCCGAACATGATGATCAGTCCGCCGACGAGCCAGACCCAGGTGACGATATCCGTCCAGTGCCAGCTTTTGCCGCCGCGGCGGCGCAGAATGAAACGGGAGGCGACACCCATCAGCGTTTCCCCTTCTTTTCGCCGCGCTGGCCAATGCCCAGCTGGATCAGTGTCAGAACGACGAGCACGAGGCCCATCAGGATCGAGGCGGCGGCGGCAAGGCCCGGATTGCGGAGTGCCGAGGCGAAGCCGGTCTCGTAGATATATTGGGTGAGGTAGAGCGTGCTGGTGCCCGGACCGCCGCCCGTCAGTACGTAGACCTCGTCGAAGATCTGCACGGCGCGGATGAGCGCGAGCACCACGACGACCAGGAGATTGGGCATGAGCAGCGGCAGCGTGATGCGCCAGAAGACGCGCGCCGGCTTGGTGCCGTCCATTTCTGCCGCTTCATAGAGATCCTTCGGGATCGCCTGCAGGCCGGCGAGCAGGATCAGCGCATAGAAGCCCATATGTGCCCAGAGCGATACGCCGATCGTGGCGACAAAGGTCCAGTTGCGGTCGGTGAGCCAGGTATAGGGCTCGACGCCGAACTGGTAGAGGCCGAAATTCAGCAGGCCCTGGCGCTGCAGGATCCATTTCCAGATCAGGCCGACGACAACAGGCGACAGGAGCACGGGGAAGAAGAACACGGCGCGCCAGAAGGAGCGGGCGGCGAGATCGCGGTTGAGGATCAGCGCGGTGATCAGCGCCGTCAGGATCATCAGCGAGACCTGCAGGACCACGAACCAGAACGTGTTGCCGACGGCGGTCCAGAAGGCATCCTCCTGGCAGGACATCGGATCGAGATAATTGGCGCACTGGAACAGACGGGCATATTGGTCGGCGCCGACGAACTGGCGCTCGGTGAGGAAGAAGGCCGTGCCGCCGGTCATCGAGTAGACGAAGTTGATGACGAGGGGCAGGAGCACGAAAATGCCGAAGATCAGCATGTTCGGAGCAAGGAATACGGTCGCCATGCCGCCGATGCCCGCCGCCTTCTGGACGGCGCGCAGGGGGATGTCGATCGCGCGCATCAGGAGATGCACGGGCGCCATGAGGAGGCTGCCGAGGCGTTCGGTGAGGGTGGGTGAGGGCGTCGGTGCGGTCATGGGGTCACTCCCTCTTCTCCCCAGCGGGGAGAAGGTGGCCCGAAGGGTCGGATGAGGGGGGGCGCCAGCCTCAGGACGGAAAGGGATTGCCGTGTGGCCCCCTCATCGCCTCGCTTCGCTCGGCACTTCTCCCCGCTGGGGAGAAGAGGGAGTCCGTGGCTGCGTTCCGTTTCCAGAACCAAATAGGCGGTGGTCTCCCCCCCAAACCGGGGGAGAGTGGATGTCGGAAGGTGGGTAGCAACCGCCATCAAAGGCCGCTATCCTTGACCTTCTGGGCGATATCCGCGTCGATGCGCGTGAACGCGTCTTCGAGCTTTAGTTCGCCGGCGAGCGTCTGACCGACGCGGGTGACGATCGCGGCATAGACTGTGTCGGACCAGCGCCAGCCGGGCAGCTTCAGGGCGGTGTCGGCGGTGGTCTTGGATGCCTCGACATATTTAGTCAGGGCCGCCTTGGCGAAGGCATTGTCGGTCTTGAAGTCCAGACCGCCCTTGTCGACCACGCCCTTGTGACCGGGCAGGAAGAGGGTCCGCTCGGAGAATTCCTTGACGATCTTCTCCTGGGCGAGCCAGTCCATGAGGGCTGCGACCTCTTTCGGGTTCTTGGTATATTTCACCGCCACGAGTGCCGCGCCGCCGGGCATGCCGGTGCAGGCTGCCGGGCCGCAGGGGCTGCCGGTCGCCACCCAGTCGAAGTTGTTGCCGATCTTGGTGGCAAGGTTCGCCACCTGCCAGGAACCGGAATAATAGAAGGGAAGCTGGCCGTTGATGAAGTCGTCGGCGGCGGCGCGATAGGTGTTGCCGGCGGCCGAGACCCAGACGTCCTTCGAGAAGGAGCCGTCACCGACCCAGCCGACGAACTTGGTCAGGAAATCCTTGGCGCCCTTGTCGAGCGGGGCGGGCTTGCCGTCCTTGCCGATATAGTTGGCGCCGTAGGACAGGAGCGGAGCGGTCAGGCGGTGGCCGGAACGGTCGATCGCCATGGAGAACGGGGTCTTCTGGCTTTCCTTGACCTTCTTGGCGGCTGCGGCCCACTCGTCCCACGTGGCCTTCGGGCCCGGAAGCGGAACACCGGCCTGGTCGAACAAGGTCTTGTTGGCAAAACCGCCGGTCAGGGTGATCTGCGTCATGAAGCCGGAGATCTGGTTGGAACCGTCCGGACGCATCCAGTCCGCCTGAGCGCCGAAATTATCGTCCCAATACTTGGCATCCTTGACCAGCGGGCGCAGATCGAGCCAGTGCTTCGAATTGTCCTTGATCTGGGCGACACGGGCGATGTCCGGGCCGTTGCCGGCTTCCAGCTGGACCGGCAGCTGTTCCCTGACGACGCTGTACGATACGTTGTCGAGGATGACGTTGATGCCCGGGTTTTCCTTCATGAAGCGACCGACGAGGTCCTTCATGACGTCGCCTTCGACGCCGTCCGAATACCACATGATTCGCACGTCGCCGGCATGCGCCGCCGTCGACATGAGAAGGGCGAGCGCTGCGCCCGCCAGAAGCGATTTGGTTTTCATGCTCATTTCCTCCTCTAAGTGGACAGGGCCTCCTCCCGTCCGGTTTCCTTAAGGCGCACTTCTGTGCGCCTTAACCTGAAAAATCCTCGTTATGCGGAGCCCAGCATCGTTGCTTCGCCCCTCACGGTATAATCCGCCCGCGCGATGACGCGGCCTTCGGCTTCCACGGAGCCGTCCTTCCTGAAGCGGACGGTACCATATTCCGGATCGTCGATAACGACGGTGCCGTCAGGCCCCTGCCGCGCCGCGAGCCCGCTGAAGCGATACTCGACGGCCATGAGATTGTTCGCCTCGCAGACGCGGACGATCCAACGGGTCTTCTGGCCGTACTGGCGCAGTTCCGCCCCGGCCGATGGCCCTTCGGTCACAGCCTCCAGCTTCGAGGGGCTGATCAGCAAGACGGCACCCTTGCCCGAACGGGCCAGCGCCATGCCGCCGGAAACGCTGGTTTCGTCGAACTCCGCCTTCGGGAACCAGGCATGAGTGAAATCCGGCTGTTCCTCGTAGGTGGTGAATTCCAGGATCGCCAGGCCGCGATACTGCTGGGCGCGGGGGATGGTGCCGCAGCCGCCCCAATAGGACGGGCGGCCATAGCCGAACTGGATGGTCTCGCCCGGATGGTTGATCCAGATCGCGGCCTCAGGCTTGTCGCCGAGGCGCAGGTGCAGAACGGTTTCCTGGTAACCCCATTCGTCCCAGCGGTAATGAACCGTCGAGCCCATGGCGAAGTGCTCGCCCTTGTAGTGATAGAGCGCGGCGAAGGAGTTTTCGCCCTGGGCGAAACGCCATTCCTGGTGCTGGCTGCCGCGGTGATCGGCGATCGCGGCAAGCTCGGACGGGATTTCGAGGCCGTGGTCGCGCAGGCAGACGGCCATCTGCGGCAGGCAATGCACCCGACGGCCATACCAGCCCTTGCCCCACAGCAGGCGGGCGACGCCGGAAAGTTCCAGCGACCGGCCGGCGCAGAGCGTGTGCTCGTAGGAGCGCCCTTGAGCCGCGGTGACCATGCCGTGATGGGCGGAGCGGGCGATGATTTCGCAGAGGCGGACGATGCCGGCTTTGGCGCGGTTGGCGATATCCTTGTCCGGCGAGAGCGCTGCAAGCGCCGTCAGGCCCTTGAGGTCGATCGGGAAATAGGGCGCCGAGTTGAATTCGGCCATTTCCCAATGTTCGAAATGGTCGAGCCAGGCGCGGACGCGGGCGGCACCGACGGCGCTCTGTTCGGAACCCTTGCGGCCGGAGCGCGCGAAGGTGGCGTCGGGCAGGAGATGGCCGGCGAGATAGGCCGAGGTATGGAAGAGCAGGGCGTGGTTTTCGGAAAAATACCACTGCACGTCATTGCCCGGCTCATCCATCCAGTAACGGTAGTTGAGGATGGCGCCGTCGATGCGGGCACGGGTCTTTTCGTTGATGTCCTTGCCCCAGACGGTGCGCGACCAGATGAGCGGGACGAGCGAGAAGTCGGCGCAATCGTGGCAGTCTTCGATCGAGGGCAGGATCTCCTCGATCATCGCATCCGTATCGGGGCCGGAACGGCCGCTGGCGAGACGGGCGAAGGCGCGCACGGTGTCGCGTTCGGAATTTTCCGAAATTTGCGCCAGGGTTTCGCCAATGCGATCGGTCAGCGATGCAGGAGCCTGCCCCTGGCTTTCGGCATGGCAGATCTCGACGCCGAGCGAACGGGACACGACGAAGCCGCCGGCATTCAGCGTGATGCGGAAATGGCGGAAATCGGCGGGCGCCTTTTCCGAGGGGCCGACATTGAGGCTGGTGGCGCCAGCCGGCAGGGTGAAGTCAAAATCGAAGCGCTCGCGCGACATGAAATCGCCTTCGACCGCGACATTGACCTGCACTTCGACCGGCAGGGGCTCGGAGAGGAGCAGAGTGATGTCGCCGCCGAAATAATGCTGGCGGTCGAAAAACATGGTGTCGAGCGCCGCTTCGAGGCTGGCTGCGACGGTGCTTGCGACCGGAACGGGCAGGGCGACGCTGGCGGCCGGGCCAGAGACATAATCGAACTGGTAGAAATAACGGGCGTCGCGTTCGGCGAGGTCGTCGAAGAACAGGGTGATCTCGTTCAGGCCGGCGACGAGCGGCAGTTCGAATTCCTGCTTGGCTTCGAGATTGCGGCTATAGGGCGCCATCCAGCCGGCTTCCGTGCCGTTGACCCAGATGACCGCGCCGCCGCAGGTGCCGAGCCGGATCTTTGCCGTGCCCGCGGTTTCCGCCTCGATATAGGTGCGCGTCCAGGTGGCGAGCCGGGTCGGGCGGAACCAGAAGCCCGAGAGATCGAGCCGCGGCGAGCCGAAAGGCAGCCACCAGCGGGTGGCATCGAAGAAACCGCGGACATCCGGGCGCTTGCCGCGATAGGTCTCGGCAAAGATGGTGCGGCAGGGATATTCGTGCGGGATGAAGTTCTTGACCTTGGTCAGAAAGAAGAATGGGTCCATCTCGCCCTTCATCGGGGCGTCCGGCACGTCGAAACGTTCTTGTGCAATAGGGCCGAGCTGCCAATATCGGACGGCTTCGCCCGGCTTCAACGTCTTTCGCATCCAGTTTGCTTCGGGGTTCATGGCAGTCTTATCTCAGCTCGCTCAGGGCCACCGTGGCCACGTCGTTATATTCCTGGTTCTCGCCGGTCATGCCCCAGACGAAGGCGTATTGCGCGGTGCCGGCGCCCATGTGGATCGACCAGGCGGGAGACAGCACCGCATCGAGGTTCTTCACAACGAGGTGGCGCGTCTCTTCCGGGCGGCCCATGACGTGGATCACACGCTCTTCTTCGGGCAGATCGAAATAGCAATAGGCTTCCATGCGGCGCTCGTGCAGATGCGGCGGCATGGTGTTCCAGATGCTGCCATCGGCGAGATCGGTAATCCCGAGCAGAAGCAGGCAGGACGGCGTGACTTCCGGATGGATGTACATCCGCAGGTTCCGCAGATTGGCGCGCCTGGCATCGCCAAACGTCAGCATCTTGGATTCCGCCCGCTTGATGAGGCGGTGGGGGATATCGGCGCCTGCGGGAACCGAGTTCATGTAGAACCGGGCGGGCTTGTCCGCCGAGGCGCTGGCGACCGAGATGTCCTGCGCGCCGCGGCCGATATAAAGGACGTCGCGGTTTTCCAGGGTGAAACTCTTGCCGTCGACCGAGACGACCCCGGTGCCGCCGAGATTGGCGATGCCCATTTCGCGCGCCGAGAGCAGGAAGGGTGTGCCGATGTCCTCGCCGGAGCCGAAGCTCAGCGTCGACAATACCGGAACCGCACCGCCGAGGATCAGGCGGTCGACATGGGTGTAGGTGAAGGAGACCTTGTCCGCCTGGAACAGGTCCTCGATCAGGAATTCGCCGCGCAGGCGCGCGGTGTCATAGGTCTTGATGTCGTTGGGGCCGGCCCCGTAGAGAACCTTCATCGTCATGGCGTCTCGCCTCCCGTTTCCACATGCCGGATGGCTTCGGAAAGGCACAGGATCGAAAGCGCCTGCCCGTAGCCGGTCGGCTGGATGGGGATATCCCGATAGAATTGCAGATCATGGCCCATGCGCGTGCCATAGGAGACGTTGAGCACGGTGCCGGTTTCGTCGATATTGTTGAGAACAGCTTCAACGGCCTTGAGGCCGGCGACGCGCCATTCATGGGTGCCGAGGCCGAGGCGGTAGCCTTTCAGCAGGCCGTAACCGAAGCCTGCGGTCGCCGAAATTTCCTCGTAGGACGACGGATCGTCAAGCAGGGTGCGCCAGGCGCCGGAGGCGGCCTGCAGCGGCAGCAGCGCGTTGACCTGCGCCGTCAGCACGCCGAGCAGGAAATCCTTCACCGGCTTCGAAATCTCGGCAAGGTCGAAAAGATCGAGCATGCCGGCGGTGATCCAGGCATTGCCGCGCGCCCAGCGGGCTTCCGCAAAATTGTGGCGACCCTGGAACGTCCAGCCGTGGAACCAGAGGCCGGTCCTGGTGTCGGCGAGGTAACGGGAATGGACGAGGAACTGCTTTGCCGCCTCGTCGACCAGTTCGCGGCGGCCGCTTGCCTCACCGTAGGACGCGAGGAAGAGGGCGACCATGTAAAGGGTGTCGTCCCAGAGTTCGTCGTCGTTGACCTTGTCGGAAACGTGATGCTCGAAGGCGCCTTCCTCGGTGCGGCCCATGCTGCTCATGACGCGGTCGGCCCAGGCGTCGAGGACCGGCTGCCAGCGCGGGTCGCGGGTTTCGCGCCAGAGGACGGAGAGGCCGAGCATCGGCGCCGTGGTGTTGACGTTGAGCGTCGGGAGGCCGGCTTCGATGCGGGACGCGTACCAGTTCTCGATCAGCGCCTTCAAATCTTCGCGACCGGTGAACAGCCACAGCCGGATCAGGCCATAGAGGCCGACGCCCTGCGGCCATTCCCAGCTTTCGAAAGAGATATAGTCGCCGGCGGTCCCGTCGAGATTGGGTTCGTGGAAACGACCGTCGTCGCGAAGCCCGGTCATGCCGGTCACGAGGCGGTCAAGCTTTTCACGGATGTCCCGGGCTGAAAGGCCCATGTCTCAATTCCTCCCTTTGCTGCAGCATTTGCTGCGCAGCATTTTCGATCCGCTTCTCCCGAGCGATGACCTATGAAAACATCTGAAAATTGATTGCGCAATCTGAAAATTTTTTGCAGTGTGCGCATCGGTGAAGGGGAGGATGTCATGACGGCGACGATCGTGCCGGGCAAGCGCGGCAAGAAAAGCCGGCGGGTGCGGCTGGAGGATATTGCGGAAAAGGTGGGCGTATCGCTCTCCACCGTTTCGCGGGCGCTGGCCGGGGAGAAGGGCGTGCGCGCCGACATCCGCCAGCGGATTCTCGAAGCCGCGAAAGACGCCAACTACGCCATGCCCGCGCCGGTCGCGGGAAAGAAGGTGATCCTCGCCGCCTCGAGTGCCGCGATGATCGACTATGTGCGCAACCAGTTCACGCTTTATGTGCTGGAGGGCCTGCGGGACCGGGCGCAGGCGCTCGGGCTCGACATCGTCACCCGCGCCGTTGCCGACCAGTCCGAGGAAAAGGTGGTGCTGGAAGAGGCGCGGGTCGATCCCGACGTCGCGGGCCTGCTGTTTTTGACCGTCGACGACGAAGGCATGCTCGACGCCACCCGCGGCTTCGGCAAGCCGGTCGTGCTGATCAACGGCGACGATCCGATGATGCGGCTTTCGAGCGTGACGCCCTGCAATCGTTCTGCGGCGCATCTGGCCGCCGACTATCTCATCCGGCTCGGGCACAAGCGTATCCTGTTCCTGATGCGCCCGGGAAGGCGGACGATCGACCGGCGCCGGGAGGGCTGGCAGGATGCCTATCAGCATCATGGACTTCCGTGCCCCCCGGATCTGGTCGTGCCGGTCGAAGACTGGCTGCCGGAGCTCGCTGCCCAGGCGGTGAGCGAGCGGTTGCGCAAGAACGGGCTCGATTTCACGGCCGTGCTGACTGCCGGCGACAGTCTCGCCGTCGGCGCGATGATGGGCGTGCAGCAGATGGGTTATACGGTGCCGGGCGATGTTTCGGTCATGGGCATGGACGACCTGCCGCAGGCCGCCTTCCTCAATCCGCCGCTGACGACCGTGCATATTCCGATGCGCGAGCTGGGTGCCGTGGCGCTCGATCTTTTGAGGGACGGGATGACGGGTTTCGCAAACCCGGCGCGGCGGGTGGAACTCGCCTGTCACATCGCCGAGCGGCAGTCGACCGGGCCGGCCAAAGGTTAACGCCGGCCAAACGGTTTATTCATGCGCCATTCAGAGGCATGCTGGAACAATAGGGATGTATCGAACATTGATATGCCGAGGTAATCCGTTCGGTAGATGGTCAAGCCGGTTCGAACGTTATTCGGTTTCTCAGGAGGAAGCCCGTGAAGAAAATTCTGATGTCCGTTGCGGCACTTTGCGCCCTGTTCGTGGCGCCGTCGATTGCGGATGCGGCCGTGCGCGGTGTCGCTACGGCCAATGTCAACATGCGGTCCGGACCTAGCACCGGCTATCCGGCCGTTGACGTCATTCCGGTCGGTGCGTCAGTGACGATCTATGGCTGCATGAGCAGTGTCAACTGGTGCGACGTCGCCTTTGTCGGCGGTCGAGGCTGGGTGTCCGGCAATTACGTGCAGGCGACCTATCGTTCCAACCGCGTCTATGTGGCACCCGACTATTACGAGGGCCTCGGCATTCCGATGGTCACCTTCGACGTGGGCAACTACTGGGGCCGCTACTATCGCAACCGCGACTTCTACCGTGATCGCGATCGCTGGGACCGCTACGACTGGAGGCGCGATGCACGTCTTCCGCCGCCTCCGCCCCCGCCGCCGCGCTGGGACCGTGACGGGCCGCCGGCACGCTTCGATCGGGATCGCAGCTGGAGCCCGGGCGACCGGCAGCCGCCTCGGCCGCCGCGCTGGGAAGGCAATCGCGACCGCGACAACTGGGATCGCGACCGCCGTTCTTCGCCGTCGCGCGCTGATACCGGACGGACAGAGCGCTACGAGGGAGAAATGAATGAATGCCGTAACAACCCCGGTAATTGCGGGATGCAGGGCGGCTCTAACAATTAAGCCTGTTTCGCAGGTCGACCGCCAGCGGGATCAATGGGATAGGTAGATGATGAGGGCCGCCTCCGGCGGTCCTTTTGCGTTCGTCATAGTCGGCGCTTTATGTCGAGCGTACCGTTCGGCTATGTTCTGACCATTGCGCCTTTTCAGCCTTTTCGATAAGAGACCCCGCAACTTGGATATCCCGACACAAACGGCGGGATTTCGAGGCGGTTTGAAAGCAGACGCCCAAGGCTCCCGAATCTTGAGGCGAAACAGTGGTTTTGGTCGGTATGGCTCGCATCGTCATGAAGTTCGGCGGCACTTCGGTCGCCAATCTCGAACGCATTCACAATGTCGCGCGCCATGTGAAACGGGAGGTCGAAGCCGGACACGAGGTCGCGGTGGTCGTCTCGGCGATGTCCGGCAAGACCAACGAGCTTGTCGGCTGGGTGCAGGACATGCCGAAGGTCTCCGGCGCGAACTCGCCGTTCTACGACGCGCGCGAATATGATGCGGTCGTCGCATCCGGCGAGCAGGTGACGTCCGGCATCCTTGCCATCGCCCTTCAGTCGATGGGCATCAATGCCCGGTCCTGGCAGGGCTGGCAGATCCCGATCCGCACCGATAGCGCCCATGGCGCGGCACGGATCATGGAAATCGATGGTTCCGAGCTCATCAAGCGCATGGGCGAGGGCCAGGTGGCCGTCGTCGCCGGCTTCCAGGGGCTCGGCCCCGACAACCGGATCGCCACGCTTGGCCGCGGCGGTTCCGATACGTCGGCGGTGGCGATCGCGGCTGCGGTCAAGGCCGACCGCTGCGACATCTATACGGACGTCGACGGCGTCTATACGACCGACCCGCGTATCGTGCCCCAGGCGCGGCGCATGAAGAAGGTCTCCTTCGAAGAAATGCTGGAAATGGCATCGCTCGGTTCGAAGGTTCTGCAGGTGCGCTCGGTGGAGCTCGCCATGGTCCACAAGGTCCGCACCTTCGTGCGTTCCAGTTTCGAGGATCCCGATGCGCCGGGCATGGGTGACCTTTTGAACCCGCCCGGTACTTTGATTTGCGACGAGGAAGAAATCGTGGAACAGGAAGTCGTCACCGGCATCGCCTATGCCAAGGATGAAGCGCAGATTTCGCTCCGGCGCCTTGCCGACCGGCCGGGCGTATCGGCGGCGATCTTCGGCCCGCTCGCCGAAGCGCATATCAATGTCGACATGATCGTGCAGAACACGTCGGAAGACGGTTCGCGCACCGACATGACCTTCACGGTGCCTTCCGGAGACGTGCAGAAGGCCATGAAGGTGCTCGACGACAACAAGGAAAAGATCGGCTTCGACGTCGTTCAGACCGAATCAGGCCTGGCGAAAGTGTCGGTCATCGGCATCGGCATGCGCAGCCATGCGGGCGTTGCCGCGCACGCTTTCAAGGCACTTGCCGAAAAATCCATCAACATCAAGGCGATCACCACCTCGGAAATCAAGATTTCGATCCTGATCGACGGTGCCTATTCGGAACTCGCTGTTCGGACTTTGCATTCCGCTTACGGTCTCGATAAGAGTTGAGAATGAACCGTTTGGACGCGTCGGCAGTTGGGGGCGCCGTCTTGCGGTTGGGGTGACCTCGTTTCGGGAGAGCATAGGCGATGAGAGACCTGTCGGCAGGTCCGCGCGTTCTGTTGAAGCGGCTACGCGAGTTGATGGCGGAGCCGCTCGAGCCACAGGAGCGCCTTGACCGGATCGTCCGCCAGATCGCCAGCAACATGGTGGCCGAGGTCTGCTCGGTCTATGTGCTCCGCTCCGACGGCGTTCTCGAGCTTTATGCGACCGAAGGCCTCAACAAGGAGGCCGTCCACACTTCGCAGCTGAAGATGGGCCAGGGCCTTGTCGGCACGATCGCCGCGTCCGCCCAGCCGCTCAACCTTTCCGACGCGCAGGCGCATCCGGCGTTCCGCTACCTCCCGGAAACCGGCGAAGAAATCTACCATTCCTTCCTCGGCGTGCCGATCCTGCGGGCCGGCCGTACGCTCGGCGTTCTCGTCGTCCAGAACAAGGCGAGCCGCAACTATCGCGAGGACGAGGTCGAGGCGCTCGAAACCACGGCGATGGTAATCGCCGAGATGATCGCCACCGGCGAACTCAAGAAGATCACGAGGCCCGGCCTCGAACTCGACCTCACCCGTGCCATCACTATCGACGCCGACGCCTATAACGAAGGCATTGGCCTTGGCCATGTGGTGCTGCACGAGCCGCGCATCGTCGTGACCAATCTTCTCAACGAAGACGCGGAGAAGGAGGTCCAGCGGCTGGCGGAATCGCTCGGGTCCTTGCGCATCTCCATCGACGACATGCTGTCGCGGCGCGAAGTGTCCCAGGAAGGCGAGCATCGCGAGGTGCTCGAGACCTACCGGATGTTCGCCCACGACCAGGGCTGGGTCCGCCGCATGGAAGAGGCGATCCACAACGGGCTGACGGCGGAAGCGGCAGTCGAGAAGGTCCAGAGCGATACCAAGGCGCGGATGATGCGCCTGACCGACTCCTATCTGCGCGAGCGGATGCATGACTTCGACGATCTGGCCAACCGGCTTCTGCGCCAGCTGACCGGTTTTTCCGGCCGCGCCTTCGATGAAGGGTTCCCGGCGGACGCGATCATTCTCGCCCGCGCCATGGGGGCGGCCGAGTTGCTCGACTATCCGCGCGCCAGCCTGCGCGGCTTGGTGCTTGAAGACGGAGCGGTGACCAGCCACGTGGTGATCGTCGCGCGGGCCATGGGCATTCCGGTCGTCGGCCAGGCGGCCGGTGTCGTGGCGCTTGCCGAAAACGGCGATCCGATCATCATCGACGGCGACGACGGCCAGATTCACCTGAGGCCGGTTCTCGACCTGCAGAAGGCCTACGAGGAAAAGGTACGCCTGCGTGCCCGCCGCCAGGAGCAGTTCAAGGCGCTGAGAGACGTCGAGCCGCTCACCAAGGACGGCAAGCGCATCAGCCTGCAGATGAATGCCGGCCTGCTGGTGGATCTGCCGCAGCTTGCCGAATCCGGCGCGGATGGCATCGGCCTCTTCCGTACCGAGCTGCAGTTCATGATCGCCTCGACCATGCCGAAGCTCGAGGAGCAGGAAAGCTTCTACCGCAACGTCATCAAGCAGGCGGCCGGCCGGCCGGTGACGTTCCGCACGCTCGATATCGGCGGCGACAAGGTCGTCTCCTATTTCCGCGCCCAGGAAGAGGAAAACCCGGCGCTCGGCTGGCGGGCGATCCGCCTGTCGCTTGACCGGCCCGGACTTCTGCGCACTCAGCTTCGGGCGCTGCTGCGGGCTTCCGCCGGCGCCGAGCTCAAGATGATGCTGCCGATGGTGACCGAGGTTTCGGAAATCCACGCGGTGCGCGAGCTGATGCAGAAGGAAGTGCAGCATCTTTCGAAATTCGGCCACAGCCTGCCGCGCAAGCTGCAGTTCGGGGCGATGCTGGAGGTGCCGGCGCTGATGTGGCAGCTCGACGAGCTGATGGCGGAAGTGGACTTCGTCTCGGTCGGCTCGAACGATCTGTTCCAGTTCACCATGGCGGCCGACCGCGGCAATGCCCGGGTTTCCGATCGTTTCGACAATCTCGGCAAACCGTTCCTGCGCATTCTGCGCGATATCGCGCGGGCCGGCGAACGCAACAAGACGGTGGTGACGCTGTGCGGCGAAATGGCGGGCAAGCCGCTCTCGGCCATGGCACTGCTCGGGGTCGGTTTCCGCTCGGTTTCCATGTCCCCGACCTCGATCGGTCCGGTCAAGGCTATGCTGCTCGGACTTGACATCGACCAGCTGTCCGCCGAATTGAACGCAGCACTCGACGATATAAGGTCGTCGGAGCCGATCCGCGCTCTGCTTGTGCGGTTCGCGGAGGCCAACAATATTCCCGTCTAGCGGATAAAAAGAAGAAAACGGAGTTAGTGGGTGGCGAAGCTTCCTGTCGAAAAGATGCGCGAGCTGGAACGCCGGTTCGGCGAGATCGAGGCGCGCATGTCGGAAGGCCCGGCTGCCGACGTCTATGTCAAGCTCGCTTCCGAATATTCCGAACTGCAGCCGGTGGTGCGCAAGATCCGCGAGTATGAAAAGTCGATCGCCGAAGTGGCCGATCTTCGGGCGATGCTGACCGACAAGGGCACCGACCGCGAGATGCGCGAGCTTGCCGAAATGGAGCTGCCCGAGGCCGAGGAGCGGCTGGAAGGTCTCGAAAAGGACATGCAGCTTTTGCTGCTGCCGAAGGACGCGGCCGACGAGAGGAGCGCGATCCTCGAAATCCGCGCCGGCACCGGCGGCAACGAGGCAGCCCTTTTCGCCGGCGACCTGTTCCGCATGTATGAGCGTTATGCCGCCACCAAGGGCTGGAAGGTCGAGGTCCTGTCGGCCAGCGAAGGCGAGGCCGGCGGCTACAAGGAAATCATCGCGACGGTGACCGGCCGCGGCGTGTTCTCGAAGCTGAAGTTCGAATCCGGCGTGCACCGGGTGCAGCGCGTGCCCGATACGGAAGCGAGCGGCCGTATTCACACGTCGGCGGCAACCGTGGCGGTGATGCCGGAAGCAGAGGAGATCGACATCGAGATCCGGCCGGAAGATATCCGCATCGATACGATGCGCTCGTCCGGCGCCGGCGGCCAGCACGTCAACACGACCGACTCCGCCGTGCGGATCACCCACATGCCGAGCGGCATCGTGGTGACCAGCTCGGAAAAATCGCAGCACCAGAACCGCGCCAAGGCGATGCAGGTACTGCGGACCCGCCTCTACGACATGGAGCGCCAGAAGGCGGACAGCGAACGGTCCGCCGACCGCAAGAGCCAGGTCGGATCCGGCGACCGGTCCGAGCGCATCCGCACCTACAATTTCCCGCAGGGGCGGGTGACCGACCACCGCATCAACCTGACGCTCTACAAGCTCGATCGGATGATGGAAGGCGATATCGACGAAGTGGTCGATGCGCTGATTTCCGACTACCAGGCCGGCCAGCTCGCGCAGCTCGGCGAGCAACAGGGATGACGATACTTTCCGCAGCCGTCGCGGATGCGAGATCGCGGTTTTCGGCGGCGGGCCTGCCGGATGCGGTGATCGAGGCGCGGCTGTTGATTGGCGGGCTGCTCGGGCTTTCGAGCACGGAAGTCTTTACCGGCGGCGACCGGCTGCTGACGGGCGAGGAAATCGCCCGGATTGCGAATGCGGTCGAGCGGCGCTTGAAACGGGAGCCCGTGCACCGCATATTGGGGTCACGTGAATTCCACGGCATGGAGCTCCTGATTTCCAAGGAAACGCTGGAGCCGCGCCCGGACACGGAAATCCTGGTGGATTCGATGCTTGCCCATGTGAGGCAGATTGTCGCAGTCAAGGGTTCGGCACGTATCCTTGATCTTGGTACAGGAACCGGTGCGATCGTTCTGGCGCTCCTGAAGGAAAGCCTGGACGTTCAAGGAATCGGCAGCGATATCTCGGAAGACGCCCTGCAAACGGCGACGCGGAATGCGGCGCGGCTGGGAATGTCCGAAAGATTTCAGGCGGTCCGCAGTCACTGGTTCGACGCAATTTCAGGGTGTTTCGACATAATCGTGTCAAATCCACCCTATATACGAAGCGATGTTATCCCCGCACTGGAACCGGAAGTCCGGGATTTCGATCCGCTGGCAGCGCTAGATGGAGGTCCGGATGGGCTTGAAGCCTATCGCGCGATTGCAGCGAGTGCAGGAGATTTCCTCGAAAAGGACGGCGTTATCGGCGTCGAGATCGGGTTCGATCAGAAGGAAACCGTGAGTGCGATTTTCCGCATTGCCGGCTTTACGCTGGCGGAGGTTGTGCGCGACTACGGCGACAATGATCGGGTTCTCGTATTTACCGTGAATCACCCTTGATTTTTCAGACAAAAGAAAAGGCTTGGATTCCCGGAGGAAGCGGGATAGCTTGCAGATACGCACTGGGACGGCTGGGAATGAACAGCGATTCGTTCGGGTTACAGGGCAACCCTTTGATCCTTCTCTTTTCGAAGAGTTGCGAAGGTTGAACAATTCCCGGTGCGTGAATCAGTTAATTTGACTTTCACAAGCGGCAGGACGCTTTGGTCGGCCTGTGCGCGGCACGCGAAGTCTTGTTCGGCTCTGTCCGGCAGGTCGCGTGGCCCCTTATCAGCGAAGACAGAGAATTGGTGAACGATAGATGAGGCCAGGACAGCAGAACAAACGCGGTCGAGGGCGCGGCAATAACAATAACAACAATGGCGGCGGCGGCGGCGGTGGAAATAACAACTTCAACCGTAAGGGCGGCAATCCTCTCAGCCGCACCTACGACAGCTCCGGCCCGGATGTGAAGATTCGCGGGACCGCCCAGCATATCGCCGAAAAATACAGCCAGCTCGCCCGCGATGCCCACAGCTCCGGCGACCGCGTGATGGCGGAGAACTATCTCCAGCACGCCGAACACTATAACCGCATCATTGCCGCCGCACAGGCGCAGATGCAGGACAGGTTCCAGCAGGACAATCGCGGCGACTACCAGGATCGGGACGGCAACGTCCAGGATCAGGACGACATGGACAATGGCGACAACGAGGACAATGGTTTCTCGCAGCAGCCGTCCATGGACGAGGCTCCGCAGCCGCAGGTCCAGCAGCAGCAGCCTCGCCGGGAGCAGCCCCGGGAACAACAACGCGAGCCTCGCGAGCAGCGGGAACCGCGTGAACAACGGGAGCCGCGCGAACAGCGTGACCAGCAGCGCGAACGTCCCCGCCGCGAAAACCGTCCGGAACAGCCGGCCGTCGCAGCGGTGCCGGTCCAGGTCGCGGCACCTCAGCCGGTCGCTCCCGTCATCGATGGTTCCGGCCCGCAGCCGGTGATCGAGGGCACGCCTGCCGAAGTGGCAGTCGAGGAAGAGGCCCAGGCCGAGGCAGCTCCGCGCCGTCGCCGGACTGCCAGCAATCGTCCGCGTCGTCCGCGCCGTGGCGAAGGTGCCGGTGAAGAAGGTGCTGCCGAAGGCGAAGCCTCGGGTGACGGCTCGCAGCCGGCCCTGGCGGATGCCGCTTCGGAATAAGCGCCGCTTTGGAACAACAAGATCAAGAAGGCCGCTCTTTTGGGCGGCCTTCTTCTTTTGAGCATGGATCCTTCTGCTTCAGGCGCGGGCCTTGCGACGATCGCGGGCGGAGCGGGCAAGGTCTTCAAGCACCGAGACGGAGGTTTCCCAGTCGATGCAGCCGTCGGTAATGCTCTGGCCGTAGACGAGAGGCTTGCCGGGCACGAGGTCCTGTCGGCCGGCGACGATATTGCTTTCGATCATCATGCCCTTGATGCCCATGTTTCCCGCAGCGATCTGCGATGCGACATTCCTGACCACGAGCGGCTGGTTCATCGGATCCTTGCCGCTATTGGCGTGGCTGGCATCAATGAGGATGCGTGGATCGAGGCCGCGCTTGAGACCATCCTTCGACACGGCCTCGACATCGGCCGCCTCATAGTTCGGCTTTCTGCCGCCACGCAGGATGACGTGGCAATCCTCATTGCCGGTGGTCGAGGCGATTGCCGCCCGGCCCTCCTTGGTTACCGCGGGGAAATGGTGCGGCTGCGAGGCGGCCAGTATGGCATCGAGCGCAATGCCGACGCCGCCATCGGTGCCGTTCTTGAAGCCGATCGGGCAGGAAAGGCCCGACGCGAGCTGGCGATGCACCTGGCTTTCGGTGGTGCGGGCGCCGATCGCGCCCCAGCTGACGAGGTCGGCGATATATTGCGGGGTGATCGTATCGAGGAATTCGCAACCGGCCGGAAGATCCATGACGTTGATATCCAGCAGAAGGCGCCGGGCGATCCGCAGGCCTTCCTCGATGCGGTAGCTGCCGTCGAGATGCGGGTCGTTCATCAGGCCCTTCCAGCCGACGGTGGTGCGGGGCTTTTCGAAATAGACGCGCATGATGATTTCGAGATCGTCACGCAAGCGTCGTCGCTGTTCTTCCAGCCGTGCCGCGTACTCCCTTGCCGCGACCGGGTCGTGGATAGAGCAGGGGCCGATGATGACGATCAACCGGTCGTCCTCGCCATGAAGGATGCGGTGTACGGTGTCGCGCGTCCGGGTCACGGTTTCGGTCACAGCATCGTTGCGCGGGATTTCGGCGATGATGTCGGCAGGCATGGTCAGCGGGGTGATCTCGACGATGTGGCGATCGTCGACGGCATTTTCGGGATTGGCATTCGGCACGGGCATGGCTCCTGTTTGGTCATACCGTGCGGAATTAAAAAAGCCGCCAGGTAGACTAGCGGCTTGAGGGAATGTCGTGGCATTGAAATCAGCTACGCACGGACCCGCATCCGCTTGGGAAAGCGGTAGCTATAAAATCGCGAGGCGCAGGCGGACGTGAACGACATGGGGTCTCTGTATTCGCTGGATCGTGGATTGTCACGCGGAAATTTGTGACGTTCCTGCCGACGGATTTTGAGCGTCTGAACTCTTTAAACACGAGAATTAGCTTACCATATCTTCAGCAACGCCGAGACTTCGGCAGGGCTCGCCTTTGAGGGAGCTCAATCTCAATCATCGGTTCGTGCCTTATCAAGGGCGGGTCGATCACTGGAGGTGTCAGAATGAACATCGAAAAATACTCCGAGCGCGTCCGCGGTTTCCTGCAGTCGGCTCAGACCCAGGCTTTGGCCCTGGGTCACCAGCAGTTCACGCCCGAACATGTGCTGAAGGTCCTGCTCGACGACGACCAGGGCATGGCGTCCTCGCTCATCGATCGTGCCGGCGGCAATTCCAAGGAAGCGCGCATCGCCAATGACGCCGCACTCGCCAAGCTTCCCAAGGTCTCCGGCGGCAATGGCGAGATCTATCTCTCCCAGCCGCTCGCCAAGGTTTTCGCGACCGCGGAAGAAGCCGCCAAGAAGGCCGGTGACAGTTTCGTTACCGTCGAACGCCTGCTTCTGGCGCTTGCGATCGAGACCTCGGCCTCGACGTCTGCGACCCTGAAAAAGGCCGGCGTGACGGCGCAGGGGCTCAATCAGGTCATCAACGACATCCGCAAGGGCCGTACCGCCGACGGCGCCAATGCCGAGGCCGGTTTCGAGGCGCTGAAGAAATATGCCCGCGACCTGACGGCGGAAGCTCGCGACGGCAAGCTCGATCCGGTGATCGGCCGCGACGACGAAATTCGCCGCACCATCCAGGTTCTCTCCCGCCGCACCAAGAACAACCCGGTCCTGATCGGTGAACCCGGCGTCGGCAAGACGGCGATCGCTGAGGGTCTGGCGCTGCGCATCATCAATGGCGACGTGCCGGAAAGCCTCAAAGAGAAGAAGCTGATGGCGCTCGACATGGGTGCCTTGATCGCCGGTGCGAAATATCGCGGCGAGTTCGAGGAGCGCCTGAAGAGCGTGCTCAATGAAGTGCAGTCGGAAAACGGCGAGATCATCCTGTTCATCGACGAGATGCACACGCTGGTCGGGGCCGGCAAGTCCGACGGGGCGATGGACGCCTCCAACCTGTTGAAGCCGGCGCTTGCCCGCGGCGAGCTGCATTGCGTCGGCGCGACCACGCTCGACGAATACCGCAAGCATGTGGAAAAGGACCCGGCGCTTGCCCGTCGTTTCCAGCCGGTCATGGTCGAGGAGCCGACGGTCGAGGACACGATCTCGATCCTGCGCGGCCTCAAGGAAAAATACGAACAGCACCACAAGGTCCGGATCTCGGATTCGGCCCTGGTTGCGGCTGCGACGCTTTCCAACCGCTACATCACCGACCGGTTCCTGCCCGACAAGGCGATCGACCTGATGGACGAAGCCGCCTCGCGGCTGCGCATGCAGGTGGATTCCAAGCCCGAGGAACTCGACGAACTCGACCGCCGCATCATGCAGTTGAAGATCGAGCGCGAGGCCCTGAAGAAGGAAACCGACAGCGCCTCGGCCGACCGGCTGTTGCGGCTCGAAAGCGAAGTCACCTCGCTCGAAGAGCAGGCGGACGCGCTGACGGCCCGCTGGCAGGCGGAAAAGCAGAAGCTCGGCCTCGCCGCCGATCTCAAGAAGCAGCTCGACGAGGCCCGCAACGAGCTGGCGACGGCTCAGCGCAAGGGTGAGTTCCAGCGCGCCGGCGAACTGACCTATGGCGTGATCCCCGAACTGGAAAAACGTCTCGTGGAAGCCGAAGCCCAGGACAGCTCGACCAATGCGATGGTGCAGGAAGTCGTGAACCCGGATGCGATTGCCCATGTGGTGTCGCGCTGGACCGGCATTCCGGTCGACAAGATGCTGGAAGGCGAGCGCGACAAGCTGCTGCGCATGGAAGACGAGCTGGCGAAGTCCGTGGTCGGCCAGGGCGATGCGGTCCAGGCGGTTTCGCGGGCGGTTCGCCGTTCGCGCGCCGGACTGCAGGATCCGAACCGGCCGATCGGCTCGTTCATCTTCCTCGGCCCGACCGGCGTCGGTAAGACAGAGCTGACCAAATCGCTGGCCCGATTCCTGTTCGACGACGAGTCCGCGATGGTTCGCCTCGACATGTCGGAATACATGGAAAAGCATTCGGTCGCGCGGCTGATCGGTGCACCTCCGGGTTATGTCGGTTACGAGGAAGGCGGCGCGCTGACCGAAGCGGTGCGGCGCAAACCCTACCAGATCGTGCTGTTCGACGAGATCGAGAAGGCGCATCCGGACGTGTTCAACGTTCTCCTGCAGGTGCTCGATGACGGGCGGCTGACGGACGGCCAGGGCCGCACGGTCGACTTCAAGAACACGATGATCATCATGACCTCCAATCTCGGGGCGGAATACCTGACCGCTCTTCGCGAGGGCGAGGATTCCGAGAGCGTGCGCGAGCAGGTGATGGACGTGGTGAAGGCCTCGTTCCGGCCTGAATTCCTCAACCGCGTCGACGAGATCATCCTGTTCCATCGCCTGAAGCGCAACGAGATGGGGGCGATCGTCGATATCCAGATGAAGCGGCTGCTGTCGCTTCTGGCGGAACGGAAGATCAGCATCGATCTTGGCGAGGATGCCCGCGAATGGCTGGCCGACAAGGGGTACGACCCGGTCTATGGCGCGCGTCCGCTGAAGCGGGTGATCCAGAAGTTCATGCAGGATCCGCTCGCCGAGCAGATTCTCGGCGGCCAGATCCCGGACGGCTCGGTCGTTGCGGTCAGCGCCGGTTCCGACCGGCTGCTCTTCCGCGTCAAGCGGGTGGTGAGCGAAGCTGCGTAAGCCAGGCTGAACGTAAAAGCAGAATGGCGGCCCCTGGCCGCCATTTTCGTTCGTACGGGTGCCGGCCCCTGTCTTACCGGCTGGCGACTTCGTCGGAGGCCTGGGTATTGAGCAGGGCATCGATCCGCTTGCGTTCGTCTTCGAAACGGGCAAGCGCCTTGCCGCTCAGAGAATTGCCGCCGGGCAGGCGGACCTTCATCGCATCGACCTTGGTGCCGTTGACGATCAGTTCGTAATGCAGGTGCGCCCCAGTCGATTGGCCGGTCGTCCCGACGTAACCGATCACCTGGCCCTGGGTCACCTTGGCGCCTTCGCGAACCCCCGGCGCGATCGCGCTCTGGTGATTGTAGGAGGAGACGTAGCCGTTGGCGTGGCGGATCAGCGTCTGGTTGCCGTAGCCGCCGGAATCCCAGCCTGCCTTTTCGACGATGCCGTTGCCGGTGGCGATGATCGGCGTGCCGCGCGGGGCGGCCCAGTCGGTGCCGGTATGCATGCGCGAATAACCGAGAATGGGATGGCCGCGCATGCCGAAGCCGGAGGTCATCCGGCCGTTCGGGAGCGGGTTGCGGAGCAGGAACTGCCGTATGCTCTTGCCGTCCTCGTCGAAATAGTCGACCGAATTGTCGTCGGCATTCTGGAAACGGTAGAAACGGCTCGTCGTGTCGCCGAAACGGGCATTCACGTAAAGCAGTTCGGAATCCTTGTTCGCCTGGCCTTTTTCGTCGGGGACCGAGAAGAAGGCCTCGATCTTGTCCGTCGGTTTCAGCTGGGCCTGCAGGTCGACATTGCTGGCAAGCAGTTTGACCAGCGTGCCGGTCATCTCCTTGCTCATGCCGTAGGAGAGGGCGGCCCGGTAGATGCCGTCGTAGACGCGCGGCAGTTCGCGGCCGGCAACGATCTGCGGGGATTGTTCGCTGAAGGCCGAGGCGACCGCGTCCAGCATCGGCGGCTCTTCGCCGTCCACGAAGCGGCCGTGATCATCGAGCGCCACCGTGACCCGGTGACTGCCGCGCCGATAGAGGCTGGCACGGACGACCAGAACCATATCGCCTTCCTGGATGACGCCGATGCGCAGCACGTCGCCGACGGAAAGGCCGGCCTCGCCGAGGCGGGACTGCAGGTATCCGGAAATTTCCCGCGCCTTGCCTTCCGGGTAACCGACCTCGGTCATCGCCTGGCCGACCGTTTCGGGCTTGCGCACGGGAATGATGTCGTCGGCATATTCCCGTGTATGGGAGTTGATCGGCTCGGGCGTCGAAACCGAGATGTTTTCCTCGACGACGCGCGCCGAAAGGCCGGCGGTGATATCGAGACCGCCGCCATCGTCCTTCGACGAGAAGCGTTGCGGATCGACATAATAGAGCGCCGAAAGCTGGCCGCCGCCATCGGTGAGCACGGAACCGTTGGAGCGGACGTTCTCCTCGACCTCCTCCAGCGTCATCGCCTGCGCGAAGGCATACATGCTGCCCTTGATGGGGAAGGCGACGGTCTGGAGACTGACTTCGGAATCGACGTTCGACCCGTAGATGACGCCGGCACGCGCGGCAGGCGGCGGCGGTGTTTCGCTCGACGAGAAGATCGTCATCGGATCGAAGTTCGGATAGTCTTCCTGCGCCACGTGGTTTGCGGCAAGGTTCATCTTCACATGCGCGAACGGTTTGCGGCGGACGACTTCCTTGCTGCCCTCGTGCACGACCGTCGAGACTTCCATCACCTTCCGGTCGGTCGGCATGGCGACGATATTGCCACCGAGCAGCCGCTTGCCGCGCGAGGCCGCATCGGCATCGTTTGTGGGGATGGAGGCGGACGCTTCGGCCGGGATCGCAAGCTGCTGCCGACCGTCGAGAGCGGCAAACAAAGCAACGCCCATCAGGATGGAAGATGTAATGCCCGTCAGAAACGTGCCGGAAAGCCAACGCAACGAAATCTCACGTCGATCCGGAGCGCGACGGCCGTCGGCGAGGATCGGCGGTTCGTTGCCGAGCGAGCGGATCATGCTGCGGGCCGTTATCATGCCAGTCTAAGCCAGTCCCTGATACTCGTTATTGCCGTAGGCAGCTTTCATACTGCCTGCGGGACCTTGGGCCAAACATGTGCCCCTTTCAGCGTAGAGAGTCAAACCGGTCAAGCTGCAAACGGGTGCATTGCTTGAATCGGCTTGAATCGCGCGCTTTCGAATCCCTCTCCGGAACGTGGTAACCATGAGATTGTGAATTTGTCGGGGCGGTTTTGGGGCAGGGGCCGAAAGGGAGGTGTTTCCAACCCTTCTGACGGGTCGAAATTCACGGGAAAACAGTCTCCGGGAAAATATTCTGGAAATTATCTTTTGAAATCAATCTGTTGGAATTTTTCTCAAAAATTTCAAAACATCCCTGTTGACTTCAAACTGGGGTGGGATCTATAAGCCCCCTCACTGAACGAGGGCGGCGGCGCTGCTGGCGACGACAGGCTTCGTTCTAAAGAAATCACTGATTGATTGGCGCATGCTGGTTGGGACCGAGTTTCGGTTTGGTCTCTGGAAGTATCGCTGTTCGGGAAGTTTTGACGGTTGTGCCTTCGGGCTTTGGGCGTCGGTTATTTGACAATTGAAGATGAGAAGAAAGAGAAACGTGGTCGGCGGTTTTCGCGGGTGGGGCTTTCGGGCTTTGCTCATTAGAAGACAAATGACGGTCACGTTTTGAACAAGAGAACACCTGGTTTGGTGCGCAGTGATGCGGACCTTATCAAAGTGAGTTCTCGTCGATTCAGAACAAGAGTGATTAGTCGGATTGGATTCTCAACTTGAGAGTTTGATCCTGGCTCAGAACGAACGCTGGCGGCAGGCTTAACACATGCAAGTCGAGCGCCCCGCAAGGGGAGCGGCAGACGGGTGAGTAACGCGTGGGAATCTACCCATCCCTACGGAACAACTCCGGGAAACTGGAGCTAATACCGTATACGCCCTTCGGGGGAAAGATTTATCGGGGATGGATGAGCCCGCGTTGGATTAGCTAGTTGGTGGGGTAAAGGCCTACCAAGGCGACGATCCATAGCTGGTCTGAGAGGATGATCAGCCACATTGGGACTGAGACACGGCCCAAACTCCTACGGGAGGCAGCAGTGGGGAATATTGGACAATGGGCGCAAGCCTGATCCAGCCATGCCGCGTGAGTGATGAAGGTCTTAGGATTGTAAAGCTCTTTCACCGGAGAAGATAATGACGGTATCCGGAGAAGAAGCCCCGGCTAACTTCGTGCCAGCAGCCGCGGTAATACGAAGGGGGCTAGCGTTGTTCGGAATTACTGGGCGTAAAGCGCACGTAGGCGGATATTTAAGTCAGGGGTGAAATCCCAGAGCTCAACTCTGGAACTGCCTTTGATACTGGGTATCTTGAGTATGGAAGAGGTAAGTGGAATTGCGAGTGTAGAGGTGAAATTCGTAGATATTCGCAGGAACACCAGTGGCGAAGGCGGCTTACTGGTCCATTACTGACGCTGAGGTGCGAAAGCGTGGGGAGCAAACAGGATTAGATACCCTGGTAGTCCACGCCGTAAACGATGAATGTTAGCCGTCGGCAAGTTTACTTGTCGGTGGCGCAGCTAACGCATTAAACATTCCGCCTGGGGAGTACGGTCGCAAGATTAAAACTCAAAGGAATTGACGGGGGCCCGCACAAGCGGTGGAGCATGTGGTTTAATTCGAAGCAACGCGCAGAACCTTACCAGCCCTTGACATGCCCGGCCAGCTACAGAGATGTAGTGTTCCCTTCGGGGACCGGGACACAGGTGCTGCATGGCTGTCGTCAGCTCGTGTCGTGAGATGTTGGGTTAAGTCCCGCAACGAGCGCAACCCTCGCCCTTAGTTGCCAGCATTCAGTTGGGCACTCTAAGGGGACTGCCGGTGATAAGCCGAGAGGAAGGTGGGGATGACGTCAAGTCCTCATGGCCCTTACGGGCTGGGCTACACACGTGCTACAATGGTGGTGACAGTGGGCAGCGAAGGAGCGATCCCGAGCTAATCTCCAAAAGCCATCTCAGTTCGGATTGCACTCTGCAACTCGAGTGCATGAAGTTGGAATCGCTAGTAATCGCGGATCAGCACGCCGCGGTGAATACGTTCCCGGGCCTTGTACACACCGCCCGTCACACCATGGGAGTTGGTTTTACCCGAAGGTAGTGCGCTAACCGCAAGGAGGCAGCTAACCACGGTAGGGTCAGCGACTGGGGTGAAGTCGTAACAAGGTAGCCGTAGGGGAACCTGCGGCTGGATCACCTCCTTTCTAAGGAAGCTGTGGAACGGTAAGACGCCTGACCTGATCTTCGGATCAACTCAGGATGAACCTTCCCGTGCTTTTTAGAACAATAGATGGCACCAGTCAGGTGACCATCGAAACGCAATACGCCACGGAATTACTTTAAGTAATCGGATGGTATGGCGAACCCGCCGACTACGTTTCTCTTTCTTCAAGAAGACAAAAAACCGCACGACCGGTTTGACTGAATGGGCCCGTAGCTCAGTTGGTTAGAGCACACGCTTGATAAGCGTGGGGTCGGTAGTTCGAGTCTACCCGGGCCCACCATTTGCTGAAGAGCGGATGGCCTGGTGCCGCACGGGTTGCGAACACAGTTGAATGGCGCGCGGATTATGGTGTTGATGAACGGGCTTTGTGCTGACGCTTGTCGGCTGAGGCTGTTCCCAAGTGATTGGGGCTGTAGCTCAGCTGGGAGAGCACCTGCTTTGCAAGCAGGGGGTCAGCGGTTCGATCCCGCTCAGCTCCACCATATATTGTCCTGACGCTGTCGCGGCCTTTGGCCGCTGCGCTCCGGACGGGCCGCCGAACGATCGGCGACGGCCTCTGGCCTGTATGGGTGAACCCGTTGTTGGTTTGCCGCCTTTGTCTTCTGAAGAAAAACAAGTTTGCACGATGCTATTCTAGTGTCTGTGCCTGTTCTGCAAAAATCGTGAAGAGAAGATTGATCTGGAGGCTTCCAGGTATGGGTTTAGGCCCATGTCCGAAGCCGGTTCCAATGATGTCGTTGATGGCCTAGCCGGCCGGATACGAAAGAGGGATCGGAGTAGGTAGGAAGCTTGTCACTCTGGTCGTTCGTTGTTGGTATTCCTTATGGGGTGCTTCTGACGGATTACTGATGGCCGTTGCCTGACCGCGCGGTCCTGGATCATATCTCGAGAAGCTGGTCTTAAAGACAGGTTTGCAAGCGGGTCGCTCGGCGTGACCCCAATCAAGCAAGCTTGTCGAACACGTCGATGGCATCATGAGAAGGGCTGGTTGTAAAAGGTAACCGGTCCGCCACGCATTGGGTGTGAAAGCCCGATGGGTGGCTATATTGATGAGCATTGGCAATGAGAACGATTAAGTGTCGTAAGGGCATTTGGTGGATGCCTTGGCATGCACAGGCGAAGAAGGACGTGATACGCTGCGATAAGCCGTGGGGAGCTGCGAATGAGCTTTGATCCATGGATCTCCGAATGGGGCAACCCACCTTAGATACCTAGAAAGTTTAAGCCGTCTTTCGGGACGGTTTAGGTTTCTAGGTATTGTTAAAAGGTATCTTACCTTCGAATAAAATAGGGGTAAGAAGCGAACGCAGGGAACTGAAACATCTAAGTACCTGCAGGAAAGGACATCAACCGAGACTCCGTAAGTAGTGGCGAGCGAACACGGACCAGGCCAGTGGCAATGAGGAATAAAGCCGAACGCTTTGGAAAAGGCGGCCGTAGCGGGTGATAGCCCCGTAGGCGTAGAACACTCATTGTCCTAGAGTAGGGCGGGACACGTGAAATCCTGTCTGAACATGGGGAGACCACTCTCCAAGCCTAAGTACTCGTGCATGACCGATAGCGAACAAGTACCGTGAGGGAAAGGTGAAAAGCACCCCGACAAGGGGAGTGAAATAGAACCTGAAACCGGATGCCTACAAACAGTCGGAGGGCGCAAGCCTGACGGCGTACCTTTTGTATAATGGGTCAACGACTTAGTGTAACTAGCAAGCTTAAGCCGGTAGGTGTAGGCGCAGCGAAAGCGAGTCTGAACAGGGCGTTCAGTTAGTTGCATTAGACCCGAAACCGAGTGATCTAGCCATGAGCAGGTTGAAGGTTGGGTAACACCAACTGGAGGACCGAACCCGCATCTGTTGCAATAGATTGGGATGACTTGTGGCTAGGGGTGAAAGGCCAATCAAACTCGGAAATAGCTGGTTCTCCGCGAAAACTATTTAGGTAGTGCGTCGATCGAATACCCCGGGGGGTAGAGCACTGGATGGGCTATGGGGACTCACCGTCTTACTGATCCTAACCAAACTCCGAATACCCGGGAGTACTAATCGGCAGACACACGGCGGGTGCTAACGTCCGTCGTGAAAAGGGAAACAACCCTGACCTCCAGCTAAGGTCCCCAAGTCATGGCTAAGTGGGAAAGGATGTGAGGATCCCAAAACAACCAGGATGTTGGCTTAGAAGCAGCCATCATTTAAAGAAAGCGTAACAGCTCACTGGTCTAATTAAGGGTCTTTGCGCCGAAAATGTAACGGGGCTAAAGCCATGCACCGAAGCTGAGGATGTGCGACTTGTCGCACGTGGTAGCGGAGCGTTCCGTAAGCCTGTGAAGGAGGACCCGTGAGGGCCTCTGGAGGTATCGGAAGTGCGAATGTTGACATGAGTAACGATAAAGAGGGTGAGAGACCCTCTCGCCGAAAGACCAAGGGTTCCTGCTTAAAGTTAATCTGAGCAGGGTTAGCCGGCCCCTAAGCCGAGGCAGAAATGCGTAGGTGATGGGAACCACGTTAATATTCGTGGGCCTGGTGGTAGTGACGGATTGCTCAACTTGTGAGGTCTTATTGGATTGATCTTGCAGGGACGCGGTTCCAGGAAATAGCTCCACCGTATAGACCGTACCCGAAACCGACACAGGTGGTCAGGTAGAGTATACCAAGGCGCTTGAGAGAACTATGTTGAAGGAACTCGGCAAATTGCACGCGTAACTTCGGAAGAAGCGTGACCCCATTTTGGGCAACCATAATGGGGTGGCACAGACCAGGGGGTAGCGACTGTTTATCAAAAACACAGGGCTCTGCGAAGTCTAAAGACGACGTATAGGGCCTGACGCCTGCCCGGTGCTGGAAGGTTAAGAGGAGAGGTGCAAGCTTTGAATCGAAGCCCCAGTAAACGGCGGCCGTAACTATAACGGTCCTAAGGTAGCGAAATTCCTTGTCGGGTAAGTTCCGACCTGCACGAATGGCGTAACGACTTCCCCGCTGTCTCCAACATAGACTCAGTGAAATTGAATTCCCCGTGAAGATGCGGGGTTCCTGCGGTCAGACGGAAAGACCCCGTGCACCTTTACTATAGCTTTACACTGGCATTCGTGTCGGCATGTGTAGGATAGGTGGTAGGCTTTGAAGCGGGGACGCCAGTCTTCGTGGAGCCATCCTTGAAATACCACCCTTATCGTCATGGATGTCTAACCGCGGTCCGTCATCCGGATCCGGGACAGTGTATGGTGGGTAGTTTGACTGGGGCGGTCGCCTCCGAAAGAGTAACGGAGGCGCGCGATGGTGGGCTCAGACCGGTCGGAAATCGGTCGTCGAGTGCAATGGCATAAGCCCGCCTGACTGCGAGACTGACAAGTCGAGCAGAGACGAAAGTCGGTCATAGTGATCCGGTGGTCCCGCGTGGAAGGGCCATCGCTCAACGGATAAAAGGTACGCCGGGGATAACAGGCTGATGACCCCCAAGAGTCCATATCGACGGGGTTGTTTGGCACCTCGATGTCGGCTCATCGCATCCTGGGGCTGGAGCAGGTCCCAAGGGTTTGGCTGTTCGCCAATTAAAGCGGTACGTGAGCTGGGTTCAGAACGTCGTGAGACAGTTCGGTCCCTATCTGCCGTGGGTGTAGGAATATTGACAGGATCTGTCCCTAGTACGAGAGGACCGGGATGGACATATCTCTGGTGGACCTGTTGTCCTGCCAAGGGCATAGCAGGGTAGCTATATATGGAATGGATAACCGCTGAAGGCATCTAAGCGGGAAACCAACCTGAAAACGAGTGTTCCCTATCAGGGCCGTGGAAGACGACCACGTTGATAGGCCGGGTGTGGACGTGCAGCAATGCATGAAGCTTACCGGTACTAATCGCCCGATTGGCTTGATCGTTCTCATTGTTCATGCTCATCAAGCAAAGCTTGATGGCATTAGACCTTGTCCTGACGCTGTCGCATCCTTCGGATGCTGCGCTGCGGACGGCCCGCCAAACGATTGGCGACGGCCGCTGGCCTGTATGGGTGCCACAAGCATCCCTAGGGCTGGAAAGGTTCAAAGACGTGTTCAAAAGACTAAAAACGAAGTGAAAACTTCACCAGCTTCTCAAATGTTGCGCTTCGCTGACCTGGTGGTCATTGCGGGGCGGCCGCACCCGTTCCCATTCCGAACACGGCCGTGAAACGCCCCTGCGCCAATGGTACTCCGTCTCAAGACGCGGGAGAGTAGGTCGCTGCCAGGTCTGCTAAACGCAACATATCTTCTCGATCCACGAAACCTACGGCCCTTAAGCCGACCAAAGGGCCGCCCACAAAGCGGCCTTTTTGCTTTGTTAAAACTGAAAGACGAGGAAAATCGCACCGGAAATCTCCCGCTGCGGCCCTCACATCAGACAACTTGGGCAAGCCCAAGTGGCTTACGCAGACGCGAAAAAGCCTTCGGTTTTATCGCACCGGTATTTTGCCGCAGGCAAAAACCTTATAACGCGGGGTGGAGCAGCCCGGTAGCTCGTCAGGCTCATAACCTGAAGGCCGCAGGTTCAAATCCTGCCCCCGCAACCATATTCCCAAAAGCCCGCCTTGTGCGGGCTTTTTGCGTTGCGTCATGGCCTTGGAGGATATCCTGCCTCCATCTTCGCTGCTACTCTGCCGACATCAGCCGAGGGTTGACGCGCATCAAAGAATGCTGTGGCGGAAGGGCGCATAGACAGACGTGACTGTGCCGTGCCAGTAACGGGTGTTCGCACCGGACATCGATGGCTGGTCGCAACTGATGAGGGGATCGTGAGAAACCGCAGGACACCTGTCTCAAGTATTGTCTTCACGATGATCGCGGCATACGCGCTCGTCCTGCAGATGCTGCTTGGGTCCGTCCTTCTCGGATCGGCGGTCGCAGCTCCCGTCTTCGATGACTTTGGAAACCCGCTTTGCATTACCCATGCCGACAGCAGCGGGCAATCCAATCATAAGGACAGTTCGAAACTGCCCGAGTGCTGCACGCAGGCGTGCAGCGTTCTAGCCCCGGTACTCGCACCACAATTTTCCGACAATTTTCTGAGCAACCGGCTGGAGGCCAAATCCAGACCGATTCCGGCCGAAGCGGATATAGGTCCCTTCGAACGCCCCGAGACCTCTCCCGGAAATCCCCGCGCGCCACCCCAGGCGGCCTGAAGGCATGTCACGCAAAAACCGGAAGCGGTTTTGCGATAGGGCACGCGAAAACAAAGGCTTAAAGCGTGAGAAGCGAATCTGAGAGATCGTGAGGCGCTTTAAGTCGGGCAATCCCTGGATCTTCTGTTCCTGAGTTCGGTCCGGACCAACCGGCGACGAAGCGGCGAAAGACGTGTGGTGCGCCCGCGCGGCCGACAGAACCGGAACACGGACAGGATCGCCCTCTCAAAATCCAGACCGGATCGGTGCCATCCCGGCTGCCGGTCGCTCGAAACCGGGCCGTCCATAGCGCGGCCAAGCATGGAGAGTTACATGTTGAAGACAATCACCACAACCGCCGCCGTCCTCGTGTTCGGCAGCACCGCCGCTCTGGCGCATGTCACCCTGGAGGCAAGAGAAGCTCCCGTAGATTCGACCTATAAGGCGGTGCTGCGCGTGCCGCATGGTTGCGAGGGCAAACCCACGAACACCGTGCGCGTCCAGATTCCGGAAGGCTTCTACGGCGTCAAGCCGCAGCCGAAGGCCGGCTGGACGCTCGACAAGGTCAAGGGCGCCTATGCCAAGCCCTATGACAATCACGGCTCTCCCGTCACAGAAGGGGTCAAGGAAGTGGTCTGGAGCGGCGGCAATCTCGGCGACGACGAATATGACGAGTTCGTCCTGCGGGGCACGATCGCGGCCGACCTGAAAGCTGGCGACATGCTCTATTTCCCGGTGATCCAGGAATGCCCGGAAGGCCTCAAGGAACGCTGGATCGAAGTGCCGACCGCGGGTCAGAAGGCTTCCGACCTCGAACTCCCGGCCCCCGGCGTCAAGCTTCTTCAGAAGGTTGGCAACTAAACGATCCATCCACTCGGGAGCATGAAGGCTGATGGCGCCGTTCTGCCGCAAGGCAATTTCACTGACTGGCACTCTGCAGCGGTTCGCGTCTGCGATCCTGCTGTGGTCGGTCATGACGGCGGCGGCATCCGCCCATGCGTCCCTCAACACGACCGAGCCGCGCGACGGCTCGGTCGTGTCCGTGGCCCCGCGCGTGATCGCTCTCACCTTCAGCGAGCCTGTTTCGCCGACCAGTCTCCGGTTCACGCGGCCGGATGGCAGTACCGTTGTTCTCAAGAACGTCGTCCTGAAGGACAGGACGGTCGAGATCACGCCGCCCGGCGATCTTTCGGACGGCAGCTATCTTCTCTCCTGGCGGGTCGTTTCGGAAGATGGGCACCCGATCGGCGGCACGGTCGTCTTCTCGATCGGACAGCCAAACGCCAACCCTCGGGGCGCTGCTGCCGATATCGACTGGCCGGTCCGCGCCGGCCTCTGGATCGGCAAGGTCGCGCTTTATGTCGGACTCTTCCTGGGCGTCGGCGGGGTGTTTGCCATCCACTGGTTCGCGGACGGATCCGGAAAGGCGCTGAGGCAGATTGTGGTTACCCTTGGCGCCGGCTTTGTGGGTGCGCTGCTTTCGGCCGGCTTCCAGGGTCTCGACACGGTGGGCGAGCCAATTTCGCGGCTCTTCGCGCCAGCTGTCTGGCGGGCGGGAATGACCACCAGTTTCGGACCGACGGTCATCTTTGCGATTGCGGCGCTGGCGCTTGCAGGGCTCGCTCTGGCCAGCGGCCGGGGCAGGGACGCCCGCTGGATATCGATATCGGCCCTCATCACGGCGGCATTTGCCCTCTGCCTCAGCGGTCATGCGAGTGCGGCAGACCCGCAATGGCTGATGCGTCCAGCCGTTTTCCTGCATGTCGCGGCCCTAGCGATCTGGGCGGGCGCGCTGCTGCCGCTCTTGGCCGAGTTCAGAAAGGGCGGGGAAGCGGCCGGTGCGGCGCTGCATCGCTTCTCGGTCTTCATACCATGGGCCGTCCTGGTTCTTGCCTTGGCCGGCAGTGTGCTCGCCGTCGTTCAGGTCCGCACTCCGGCTGGGCTGGTGACGACGGCGTATGGTATCGTATTCCTCATCAAGCTCGGGCTGCTCGTCCTGTTGTTTGCCCTGGCTGCCGTCAACCGATGGAAATTCACGTCCGGTTCGGAAAAGGGGGAGCCGGCTGCGATCCGTCTGCTCGTTCGTTCGATCACTGCGGAAACCGTCATTCTGCTCCTCGTTTTCGCAGTGGCCGCGACGTGGCGGTTCACGCCGCCCCCACGCACCTTGCTCGCCGAAGTCGAAAGGATTGCCGTGGTTCACCTGCAGACCAGCAAGGCCGTGGCTGACGTCACGATCACGCCGGACAGGGTCGGGGAACTGGCGATATCAGCAGTCATCGCCAAGGGTGACCGGTCTCCGCTCGATCCTCAGGAAGTGACGGTTGTGCTGTCGAACCCCGGGGCGGAGATCGAAGCCATAAGGCGGAAAGCCGAGAAAGGAAAGGACGGCTGGACCGTGCCCGATATCGTGCTTCCCATTCCCGGGCGGTGGCGACTTCGCCTCGACGTGATCATCAGCGATTTTGAGATCACTCGGATGGAGGGGGAAATCGAGATCGCGCCTTGACACCATGCCGGCTGACGCGCCACGCCTGCGCTGGTACAGCGGCTTGGCCGATCCCTGCCGCTTTCTTGATTTAGCAGCGGCGCATCGGAGGAAATTTGCGTCGGGACAAATATTTTGCAGAAACGGGCCGCTGTCGTTGATTTTGCACAAAGAGAGGCGGCCGCCGGGCCGCTAATGCTTTCCGAAGAAAACCGGAAAGGAGCCCGACATGTCCGCGGCGATAATCGAGAAATATGGCGACGCGCGGCTGCCGCGCTACACAAGCTATCCGACGGCTCCGAACTTCAGCTCGGATTTCGACGCCCTCGACTATCCGGCCTGGCTCAAGCGGCTGCCCGAAGGACAAGCCACCTCGCTCTATATTCACATCCCCTTCTGTCGGGCGATGTGCTGGTATTGCGGCTGTCACACGACGATCACCGAGCGCGACAGGCCCATTCTCGACTATATCGAGACCTTGCACCGGGAGATCGAACTTCTGGCATCCGCCAGAAACGACGGCTTCAGCTTCGGGGAAATCCACTTCGGCGGCGGCACGCCGACGATCATCAAGCCGGACGAATTCATCGCGCTGATGGATGCGTTTCGCAACCGTCTCGGTTTTGCGGGCGCCGTCAATGCGGCGGTCGAAATCGATCCGCGAACCTTGACCGGGGAGATGGCGATGGCGCTCGGAGAGTCGGGCGTTACCCGTGCAAGCCTTGGCGTCCAGAGTTTCGACCCGACGGTCCAGAAGGCGATCAACCGCGTCCAGAGCGTCGAGACGACCATGGATGCGGTGGAACATCTTCGCCAGAACGACATCAACGCGATCAACTTCGATCTGATCTACGGACTGCCGTTTCAGACGGTGGAATCCTGTGTCGAGACGGTCGAGGCGGCCGTCAGCATGCGGCCGGATCGTCTCGCCGTCTTCGGCTATGCGCATATCCCGAGTTTCAAGAAGCATCAGCGCCTCATCGACGAGGCGGCACTTCCCGACGCGCGGGAGCGCGCGCTTCAGGCATCCGCGATATCAGACACCCTGGTGGCGGCCGGTTATGTCAAAATCGGCCTCGATCATTTCGCCCTGCCCGCCGACGACCTCTCGCTTGCGCAGGCCGAAGGACGGCTGCACCGGAATTTCCAAGGCTATACGACGGATGCCTGCGAGGCGCTCATCGGGCTCGGCGCGTCCTCTATCGGCCGGCTGCCGCAGGGATATATCCAGAACGAGGTTCCCCCCGGCCTCTATGCGACCCAGGTGTCGAAAGGCGAACTGCCGGTCGCCAAGGGCTATCGTCTTACCCCGGAGGACCGTCTGCGCGGCGACGTGATTGAAAGGCTGATGTGCGACTTTGCGGTAGACATCACCACGCTTGCGGCGGCGCACGGCTTCGATGCCGATCTTCTGCTGCGGGGCAATGATCGGCTCGATGAGCTTGAACGAGACGGGCTGATCGAACGCCAGGGCGGGTATATCCGGGTTTCGGAGGATCACCGGTTCATTGTCAGAGCCGCAGCTTCCGCGTTTGACGCCTATCTGAACAAGAGCGGCAGGTCCTTCAGCAAGGCGGCATAGGGGCATTCAGCTCGTTCGATCGCCGCATGGGCGGTATCGGCGTCACGATCCGCTCAATCGACCTCTCCCACGAACGAAGGTCACGGCTTCGTTTTGAACCTCGCCTTCGTTGTTCAGGACGGCACGCCAGAGGCGGTTTCCGAGACGAACGCTCAGGCGGGACGTGCCGATGTCCTCGGCTTCGCCACGCTCCACCGTGCTCGTCACGAGACCCTGGCGGATTCTCTGCCGAAACTCGTCGCGAGACAGCCCGAACCTACCGGCGATCTCGCCGGACTCCAGGATAAAGTCGCCGTTCGGGTCGCGTTCGATATGCATCGCTCTTCCTCAGGCCGGTGATGTTGAGGCGAGGTTCGCTGTTCAACGCTTTTTATGTTCTACGACACTGATTGAAGTTGTGGAACGGTCTGGTCGACAACGATTTCGTCGCAAGTGTGCCGGTCGCCATGGCGAGCCAGCCTTACTCAGAGCCTGTGCCCCGTTGTTTTGTCGAAGAGGTGAACCTGTTTCGCGTCGATCGAAATGCCGACGGTGTCGCCGAACCGGATATCGATGCGCTCGCGGAAAAGGCAGGAGAGCTGCTCGCTGCCGCAATCGAGCTTGGCAAAGATTTCCGAGCCGGTGCCTTCGACGATGGTCGCGCGGCCCTGGATGCCCTGGTCGCTGGCGCGGATGTGCTCCGGCCTGATGCCGTAGACGAGCGGGCGGCCGCCCGCCTTGGCCGGCGACACTTCCGCCGGAAGCGGCAGGATCAGCCCCTTTTCGGTGCGGAAAACGCCTTCCTCGATCTTGCCATCCAGGAAATTCATGGCCGGCGATCCGATGAAGCCCGCGACGAAGAGGTTGGCCGGCCGGTCGTAGAGTTCCAGGGGAGCGCCGACCTGCTCGATATTGCCGTCATGCAGGACGACGATCTTGTCGGCCATGGTCATGGCCTCGATCTGGTCATGCGTCACGTAGATTGTCGTCGTGCCGATGCGCTGGTGCATGGCCTTGATCTCGCCGCGCATCACCACGCGCAGCTTGGCGTCGAGGTTCGAGAGGGGTTCGTCGAAGAGAAACACCTGCGGATTGCGGACGATCGCCCGGCCCATGGCGACGCGCTGCCGCTGGCCGCCGGAAAGCTGGCGGGGGTAGCGGTCGAGCAGGTTTTCCAGGCCGAGGATCGCGGCCGCCTTCTTCACCCGCTCCGCGGTATCGGCGGGGTTCGCCCGCTTCAGCTTCAGCGCGAAGCCCATGTTGTCCTCCACCGTCATATGCGGATAGAGCGCGTAGTTCTGGAACACCATGGCAATGTCGCGGTCGCGGGCCGGCAGGTTGCTGACTTCGCGTGCGCCGATGCGGATCTCGCCGCCGCTGACCTCTTCGAGCCCGGCGACCATGCGCAGCAGGGTGGACTTGCCGCAGCCCGAAGGGCCGACGAGAACGACGAATTCGCCGTCGGCAATATCGACGCTCAGGTCCTGGATGACGTTGACCGCGCCGAAGCGCTTCTGGATGTTCTGGAGAGTGACGGTTGCCATGAAGTTCGATCCTGTTTGTGAGCCTGCTCAGCCGCCCTTGACCGCGCCGGCCGTCAGGCCTGCGACGATCTGCTTCTGGGCGAACAGGGTGAGTACCAGCACGGGGAGGGTGACGATCAGCGCAGCCGCGGCGAGCGGCCCCCAGCTGACCTGTTCGAAGGAAAGCATGTTGTAGACGGCGACCGGCAGCGTTCGCGTGGTGCGGCTGGCGAGCACGATGCCGAAGACGAAGTTGTTCCAGGAGAAGATCAGCGCCAGGATGAAGGCGACCACGATGCCGGGCTTGGCGATCGGCAGCGCCACGAGGCGAAACACCTGCCAGGGCGTTGCACCGTCGATGCTCGCGGCCTCCTCGAGCTCCATCGGCGTCGTCTCGAAATAACCGATCATGATCCACACGACGATCGGCACGGTGACGACGAGATGAATGATGATCTGCGGCCAGAGCGTGCCGAGCAGGTTCAGCCACTGGAACAGCAGGAAGAGCGGAATGAGGAAGGAAAGGCCCGGCGTCATGCGGGCGATCATGATGACGATCGCTGCCTTCTCCGCCTTCAACCGTGCGATGCCGTAGCCCGCCGGAACACCGATGATGAGCGCCAGCAGCGTTGCGGCCCCCGTCACCAGAACGGAGTTCCAGAAGTACAGGAAGAAATTGTTTTCGCGGAACACCTGCACATAGTTCGACCAGGCGAAATTTTCCGGGATCAGGATCGGCGGATAGGCGCCGTTGTCGATCTCGTATTTGAGCGACAGCGAGATCATCCAGAGGAAGAACAGCACGACCGGCGACACCATGACGAGGGCCGCGAACAGCAGGCCGATGCGATCGAGCGTCTTACGTTTGATGAGGGGGCGTTTGACGAGGGGGCGTTCCATCAGCGCGTCTCCATGTCCGACCAGTTCGTCCGTGCGCGGACCATCATCAGCACGAGGGAGAGTGCGACGATGATGACGAAGAAGACGACCGCCATCGCCGAGCCGTAGCCGATATCGTAGTAGGAGAAGGCGGTGTTGTAGAGGTAGATGTTGATCGTCTCGGACGCCGTGCCGGGCCCGCCTTGCGTCATCGCGTAGATGATGTCGAAGCTCTTGATCGCGTCGATCGCGCGGATGATGACGCCGATCATCAGGAAAGGCGCGATCATCGGAAGCGTCAGGTAGCGGAATTTCTGCCAGGCGTTGGCGCCGTCGATCTCTGCGCTTTCATAGGGTTCGCGGGGAAGCGAGGCGAGGCCGCCGAGCACGATCAGCATGATCAGCGGCGTCCATTGCCAGGTTTCGACGAGGACCAGCGAGGGGATGACGCTGTAACGGTTATAGATCCATTCCTGCGGGCCGATGCCGACCAGCGACAGGAGATAGTTGAGCACGCCGAGCTGCGGATGGAACATCATGGTCCAGACGAGTGCGATGGCGACCGGGGTCGCCATCATCGGCATGACGAAGACGCCGCGCAGGAAGCCCCTGAGTGGAAATTGAGCATCGAAGATAAGTGCTGCGAGCGTGCCGAGAAACAGGGGTGCGGCGACCGCCAACACCGTGAAGATCAGCGTGTGCCAGAGCGATTCCCAGAAGCGGAAATCGGTCGCCAGCCGGATGTAATTGTCCAACCCGGCAAAGGTCTGCTCCTGTCCCAGTGTCCAGCTGTTCACGCTCATCCAGAGGGTGAACACCCACGGGAAGACGATGACCGCGCCGATGACGATCAGGGCGGGAACAACGAAAGGCCAATAATTGGGAGCAAGCCGGCTCGGCTTGCTCCTCTTGTTATCGGTTTCCGTCCGTGCTGTTTCGATGCTCACGGAGGCCATTATCCCTCGCTCTTGGCAAGCACCGGTTCGAACTGTGCCGTTGCCGTCTTGAGTTCCGTCGCCGGGTCGGCACCGCCGATCATGTTGGTCAGGCCGACGCCGTAGATGTCGCGGAATTCCGTGACCGGGATGATGACCGGCAGCGCGAGCTGCGACACCTTGCCGGAAGCGGCAACGGCATCAACCCATGCGCTCGGCATGGTGACACCCTTGCGGACTTCCGCATCGGCGAGGATCGACTGGCGGAAGGGAACGCCGGCACCGGCCTGCAGCAGACGTGCGCCCATCTCCTTCGAGATGACCCACTGGCAGAACAGATAGGCGGCTTCCTTCTTCTGGCTGCCGGCAGTGACGCCAATGCCGTCGCCGGTGGTGGCGGCAGCCTGCGCCTTCGGTCCCTTCGGCATGACGCCGTAACCGACCTTGCCGACGACACGGGATTTCTGCGGATCTTCGAGCGGAGGAGCAAAGCCGACCCCATCCAGCCACATGCCGACCTTGCCCTGCAGGAAAGCCGACTGGGATTCCGCCCAGTTGAAGCCGGAAATGCCGGCCGGGGCCGACTTGGTCATCAGGCGCTGGTAAAGCTTGGCGGCTTCGACGGCCTCGTCGGAGGTCGTGCGCAGCTTGCCATCCGGACCGAGGGGCGTCGCGCCGTAGCCGAGCATGAGCGTCGTCCAGACCGGAACGTTGGCGTTCTTCAGGCCGCGGGCAACGAAACCATAGGTATTGGAGCTCTTGTCGGTCAGCGCCTCGGCTGCCGCCGCCATTTCGTCGAAGGTCTTCGGGTAGGCGAGGCCCTTCTTCTCGAAGAGCTCCTTGTTCCAGTAGACGATCCAGTAGTCGACCGAGAAGGGCAGGGAGCGCAGCTTGCCGTCCTTGTCCTTTGCAAAGGTGAGGCCGGCTTCGGCGAAATCACTTTCCGTCAAAGACGGGTCGGTGAGCGACGGATCCTTCAGGAAGCCGCTGATATCGGCAAGCCAGCCGCCCTTTTCGAATTGGCGCTTCTGGACATGGTAGCTCAGGTGGATGACGTCGAAGCTCGGCTTGCCGGACGAGAGCTCGATCGTCGCCTTCTGGCGCTGCTGTTGTTCCGGGGTCGCTTCGGCATTGACCTTGATACCGGTCAGGGCCTCGAACTCGGCCAGGTACTTGATGATGGTGTCGCCGCGCGGGCTTTTGACGAGGTTCACTTCCAGCGTGGTGCCGGCGAAGCGCTTCCAGTCGACGGCGGCCGAGGCCGGGCGCGAACCGACCAGTCCGGCGGCGCCGAGCGCTGCCGAACCGGCCAGGAAGCTGCGGCGGGTGGGATTCCAGAACGAAGATGACATGCTATTCCCTCCTCCTAATGCGCCGGATACCCTTGTCTCCGGCTGCTTTTTCTAAAGTCTGATCGCGCGATCCCTCGCGTGATTGATATGGGCGACGAGTGCCGCGACCGCTTCCTCTACGGAGCGCCGCTCGATCGCTTCGAGCACTTTCAGATGCTCGTTCATGACGGGGCCGACCCGGCCGTCGATGCGGAACCGCTCCTGCCTGATCAGCCGCATCTTGATGGAATTCACCCGGTAGACGTTCGAAATGATCGTGTTGCCGAGCGCATCGATGAAGGCGTCATGCATGCCCCAGTCGACCGCCTGCGCATGGAGCTCCAGCTCGCGGCTGTCATTGCCGCCCTGGATCGCCTGGGCGATCTCGCGATGCTCCTTCAAAAGCCTGGCGACCGCCTGGTCGGAGGCCGAGCGGGTGAACAGTGCAACGGCTTCCTTTTCCAGGAAGACGCGAAGCTGGAAGGCCTCACGGATGAGGTTGAGGTCGATATGGGCGATCTGCAGGCCGCGTTGCGGTACGGTCTTAATCAGCCCCTCGGCCTCGAGCCTCGGCACGAGTTCACGGATGGCGCCCAGCGTCAGGCCCGTCAATTCCACCAGCCGGCGCTGCGAGACGAACTGGCCCGGGCGAACGTCACGCGCCAGAAGGTGGCGCGTGAAGCTCTCGTAAGCCTTCTCCCTCAGCGTGGACGGCTCCTCGACCGGACTTTCCGTGGGGCGCGCCTGATCCATGATCTTCAGGCCGCCTTCGAACGGAACAGGGTGTCGAAGGCCGAGGCCAACAGGCGCTGCCCCTCGTCGTTGATCGAAAGAAGCGGCGGACGCACCGTCAGCCACGACGGGTCGCTCGAAAGATGGGCGATCATCGCCTTGACGGCCGGCGTCACAGGATATTTCAGCAATTCGAGGACGAGATCGACAATCCGCTGGTCGTCCTCGCCATCGACGGCCATGCGGCGGACTTCGCGCGGGGCGAAATTGGCAACACCGGAGATCGCGCCCTGTCCGCCGAGGCGTACGCCTTGAGCCAGATGCCGCTCGTCGCCGATCAGGATGATGAGGTCGCCATGTTCCTTGAGCAGCTTTTCGGTGAAGGCCCATTCGCCGCCGGAATCCTTCACCCCGGTGACAATGCCGGGAAATGCCTGGCGGAGCCGGCCAATCAGCGCGTGGCTGAGCGGCACCATCGTCACCGACGGGATGTGGTAGACGATGATGTCGCGGGCCTGGTCGCCCAGAAGCGCGAATACGGTGGAGAACCAGCCGAACAGGCCTTCGTCGCTGACATTCTTGAAATAGGAAGGCGGGGCGAGCAGAATGTTGCGCGCACCCTTGGACAAGGCATATGCGGCCTGTTCGGCGGCATCCTCTGCCGCATCGACGAGAACGCCTGCAACGATCTGATGCGGCGCAATGCCGCCCGAAATCATGGCGGACAGAACCGCCTCCCGTTCGCGATTGCCGATCGAGCAGCCTTCGCCGGTGGTGCCGAAAATCGTGGCGCTGGCACAGCCGGCATCGAGGCTGCGGCGAGCCTGTGCAACCATCGCGTCAAGCGCAATCCGGCCGTCTTTGTCAAAAGGAGTCGCGAGTGCGACAGAGAGCCCGAAACTCATATTGGATTATCTATCCTCCCAGTGTTGGAATATACATTGGCATACTGACATGTCAGAGATCAACTAGGTAATTTGAGGGATTTCGAGATATACGCTGAGCGGCCGGTCGCGAGTCCGGCCTTTCCCGTGCAATCAGGCGAGCTGGCCCTGGCTGAGGCCGCAGAAACTGATCTCGATCCCAAGCTCCGCCGCCAATGCAGCCTTGGCAAGGGCGGCGCGATCGGCTTCGCGCGGCGAGTCGGCATAGGCGACCTGAATGTGGTTGGCCTTGTGGCGGGCCATCATCTGGTCTCGGGTGACGCCGGTCAGCACGCCATGCATCATCGGCCACTGTTCGTTGGTGGATTTCCAGCGGCGTTCGGTCTCCTCCCTCGGAAGCGAGATCGCCCGGCCGCGACCGATATCCATCTTCAGTCTGTTATCCTCGACGAAGACGCGCGACCAGACGATCTCGCCAGGGCGGGCGATGCCGCGCAGCGTGCCGCCGCCGGCCGGGAAGAACATCGCCGGCTGGCGCAGGCTGTCGGAACCTTTCCAGCCGCCTTCGTTATGCGAGGGGGGAACTGCACCGGAGATCTCGAACACCCAGACGAAGTCGTCGACGGAGCCCGAGGCGTCCCGGTCGCCCCAGCGCAGGTCGTGCAAGGTGTTCTCGACCGGCTGGCCGAGCGCCCGGTGCAACCGGTTGGTCATCAGTCCGTCGAGGCCGGCGCATTCGTCCACCTCGTTGAAGTGGACGATCGCCTGGCCCTTGCGGATCACCTGGCCCCGCTTGTTCCTGACGTCCGGCCGTCCGTCGTCGTTGAGAATGCCCTCCACCAGGTCGGAGGCGGGGAGAAGATCCTTCAGCCCCTGCTGGTACTGGATGCCGATCGCCTCGCAGCCGAATTCCTCGGCGATGCGAACGGCTGCGATATACATGCGGCACTGGTCGATCACCTGCGCCTCGGTAAGCTCGGTCTTCGGATCCGAGCCGAGGTGGAAGGTCATGCCCCTGGCGAGGAGGTCCTGATAGATGGCCCTGCCTTCTTCGACCGGCACCTGGGTGGTGGCGTAATAGAGGCTCGACTGCGACAGGCGCTCCTTGAAGATGCCGAGCGGCATCAGCAGTTCGTCCGGAATGATGGCATTGTACATGCCCATGCAGCCCTCATCGAAAATGCCGAGGATGACCTTGTTGCGGCGGAAGTCTTCGGCGATCTCTCTCGCCAGTGCCTTGAGGTCGGCGGGCAGTGCCGCGGCATCGAGCGGCGTCACGTGGGACGCGTCGTGCCTGATCGTTCCCGTCCCTAGCCATTCCCTCAACCCGTCGAGGAAGAAAGTGTCGTCGAAAGCCTCGCTCCAGAGGGTGGAATAGGGGACGCCGGCCTTGGTCAGCGAACCGTTGAGGTTCAACATGCCGACCAGGCCCGGCCACTGGCCGGACCAGTTGGCGACGGTCAGGATCGGGCCCTTGTGGGAGGTGAGGCCGGCGAGCACATGGTGGGAATATTGCCAGACGGATTCGGCAACGATCACCGGCACATGCGGGTCGATCGTCGCAAACGCATCCATGCCTTCGCGCTGGGACGAGAGGAAACCATGCTTCTCCTCCGGCTTGTAGGGATGGGCGCGCTTGACGACATAGCCCATGCCGGCCAGCACGTCTGACAGGGTCTTCTCCATTGCCTCCTGGGTCGCCCAGCATTGCTGGTTAGCGCTGAGCCTCAGGTCGCCGCTGGCAAAGAGTGCAATTTCCTTCGTCATATCCTCATCCCTCATTCGGTGACGAACCGGCTGGTCGTCGTTATTCGGCCATCAGCGCCGCATAGGCGGCGAAGTCCTCCTGCATGCGGCGGAAAACCCGGTATTTGCGGTCATGGTAGGCGGCGATTTCCCCACCGCGCGGCCTGATCGCCGTGCCCGCGCCGCTCATCGCGGCCATGGCTTGCGGCAGGTTGGCATAATGACCCGCGGCCACTGCGCCGAGCATGGCGCTGCCGACGAGCACCGGTTCCTTCTGGTCGGGCACGACGATCAGGCAGCCGCTGGCGTCGGCATGTTCGCGCAGGAACAGCCTGTTCTGGGCAAGCCCACCGCTGACCACGAGGGTCTCGACCGTCACGCCGTTCGCACGCATCTCCTCGATGATGTGGCGGGTGCCGTAGGCAAGGGCTTGAAGCGTTGCGAGATAATCGAGCGCCAGGTCGTCGATGCCGCGGTCCAGCGAGAGCCCGACGATAGCGCCCTTGCGGTGCGGATCGGCGAGCGGCGACCGGTTGCCGTGGAAATCCGGCTGCACGTGCCGGCCCGTCGTCAGGATCGCGGTCTCCCCTTCGCCACCGTCCGCCGCCATGGCTTCCAGACGGCGGTCGAGCAGTTCGAAGAGGCTGATACCCTGTTCGGAGGCGCTCTTTCTTGTCTTGGCTGCGGCGCCATGGCCGTCGATCACCCTGTCGATCAAGGCGCCAGCGGCTGACTGCCCCGCCTCGTTTGCCCACAGGCCGGAGAGCAGCACGGAATAATAGGGACCCCAGACGCCCGGCACGAAGGGCGGTTCCGGGCTGACGGTGATATGGCAGGACGAGGTGCCGGCGATCAGCGCCAGCCGGCTGTCGAGAGGCCCATGCTCCATCCCGACGCCGAGCGTACCAAGGGCGCCGGAATAGGCGTCGATCAGGCTCGCCGCCACCGCCACGCCTTCCGGCAGTCCGAGTTCCACCGCTGCCATGCCCGACAGCACGCCGACCTTGTCGCCCGGCGCGGCAAAGTGCTGGCCGATGGCGGCAAAGCCGTCCTTTGCCAGGTCGCCGAGGCCGATGGTCTCCAGGAAGCCCGGCCCCCAGCCTTCGCCGTTCATGCCTTCCTGCCCGAGATAGGTCCATTTGCAGACCGTGCTGCAGAGCGAGCGGGTAGCCGAGCCGGTGGCGCGAAACACCAGCCAGTCGGGCAGGTCGAAGAAGGCGGCTGCCCGCTTCCAGCTTGCCGGTATTTCCCGCTTCAGCCAGCGAAGTTTGGGGATCTCCATCTCCGGCGAGATGACGCCGCCGACATAGTCGAGCACCCGGCCGCCGAAGCCGTTGATCGCTTCCGCATCGCCGATCGCCCGGTGGTCCATCCAGACGATGACGTTCCAGTCGTCTTCACCGGTCGGACTGACCGTCACCGGTCCGCCACCCGCATCCACCACGACCAGTGAGCAGGTGGCGTCGAAGCCGATGCCGGCGACCTTGCCGACATCGATCGCTGCTTCGGCGCAGGCGCGGCGCACGCAATCGCACACCGCTTCCCATATGTCCCGCGACGACTGTTCGACGAAATCCTCCGCGGGCTTTAATGTCGCGATCGGCCGCGATGCCGAGCCCAGCAGTTGGCCGGCCGCATCGAATACGCCTCCCCGCGCACTCCCCGTGCCGACATCGACGCCCACGAAATACGTCATCACCAAATCCTCCGGAGGTCGCGTCAGCTCAGGTCGAGGACGAACCGTTGTCCGCCCATGTTCACTTCGATCCTGCCCGGCTCCCCGACCGGGATCAGTCCGCACAATGTCCCCGTCGTCATCACCTGTCCGGCCTTGAGCATGGAGAAGGAGGAGAGCTGGTTCTGGTTCGCCAGCACGACCATGGTCTTCAGCGGATCACCGTCGGAATGCGCCGCCGGCTTGTCGAAACCGATCTGTCCGTTGATGATAACCGACAATTGACCGATCGAGGCGCCTTCATCCAGCAGGCTCCGATCCAGCGACGGGCCGAGGACATAGCCGATATTGCTCATCATGTCGGCGGCGGCGAGGGCCGGATCGCCCCGGGAGCCGCCTTGGTAACGGCTGCGGAGAAGCTCAACGCCGATCCTCACCGAGCCGATGGCGTCGACGATATCCCGGCGGGTCACGTCGCCGTCGCGGGCCACGACATCCTTGCCGAGCACGAAGGCGAGTTCCACTTCCAGCGAAATGCCCGGCTGGTGGGCATGGCCTGTTTCTTCATCGACGAACAGAAGCGGTGCGCTCTGGCAGAAATCGCCCTTCAGGGTGAGCTTCGCGCCCTTGAACGGCTGGCCGAGCGCGTGAAACACATCGGTCTGCACCGTATAGGCATCCGCCAGCGGCAGCCCCAGAAACGGTTCTGGATCAAGCACGGTCCTGGACTGGATGGCATTGCGAATCGCATTCGCGAGACGGGTGGGGCGGGTGTCGGTCGACGTATCAGGCATAGGCTCAGTTTCCTTGGTTTGCGATGGAAGCCGCAGGGCGTTCACAATCAATACCAATAGCCGAATTCTCAGGCATCCCAATAAGATCAATGGACTTGGCACGCTTCAAACTATGCCGGCCGCGGTCGGGCATTCCGTCCTCCATCCTCACTCCCGACGCAACATGCCGCAGCGAAGGACTGATGTAAATAGACATTTGACGACTGATAGATATACTGATTATATCAGTTCTATAACGAGGAACTGATTATGTCGAATGTCGCCCTGAAAGGCATTGTTGCCGCCTCCGTCACGCCGGTGACGGCCGACTTCCGTATCGATACCGTCCGGCTGAAGGCGCATATCGATCATCTCCTGGCAAACGGCTGCAGCTTCATTTCGACGTTCGGCACGACGGGCGAAGGCGCCTCCTTTTCGACCGCCCAGAAGCTCGAAGCTCTCAAAGCCCTCAAGGCGGGCGGGATGGATATGGGCTGTCAGCTGCCGGCGATCATGACCGCCAGCTTCGAGGATGCGGTCACGTCGCTGATCGCCTATGGAGACCTTGGCTGTCGCGCGGCCCTCGTCCTGCCGCCCTTCTACTACGGTGCGAGCGAGGATGGCGTCGCTGCTTTCTTCGATGCGCTGATCGAGCGGACCAAGGCGCATACGGTAATCGATCTCGTACTCTACAACATCCCGCAGCTCAGCCGGGTCCGCTTCACGCAGCCGCTGATCGCCGCTCTGATACGCAAGCATGGTAGCCGCATCGCCGGGATCAAGGATTCGACCGGCGATCTCGACAATGGACTGATGCTGGTGAAGTCCTTCCCGGAGCTGGCCGTCTTCACGGGCGACGACCGGGTTCTGCCCAGGCTCGTCGAGGCTGGGGGCGCCGGGATGATCGGTGGCATGCCGAACCTCTTTGCCAGCGACCTGAAGGCGCTTTACGACAATCCAGACGATGCCGTTCTTCTGGAAAAGCAGTCGCGGCGCATCGAGGCAGTGGATGCTTACGGATCGCTCGTTGCCCTCAAGGCGGCTCTTGCCCATTATCGGAAAGACGAAAGTCTAGCATATGCGGTGCCCCCTCTGGTTGCTCTCAACCAGCGTGATCGTGTTATGCTCATTGAATTGTTTGAGCGGACGGGTTATCGCGCCGCTGCTTGACCCGCCCGGTGCATGCCGGCGATAGGAGACAGATGAGCGCACGTACTGCACCGCCCGGCACTGAACAGCCACAGCTCCGCTCGGTAAAACAGGTCGCCTACGACCGTTTTCGTGAAGCGCTGTTCGATGGCCGGCTGCGGCCGGGTCAGTTCGTGTCCCAGCGGGAGCTCGTTGCTCTGCTCGGTCTTTCGATCGGCGCTCTGCGCGAACTGCTGCCGCGCCTGCAATATGAAGGCCTCCTGGTCGTCATGCCGCAGCGGGGCATCCAGATCACCCAGATCGATCTCTCGATCATCCGCCAGGCTTTCCAGGTGCGCATGGCGCTGGAGCGCGAGGCGGTGCTGACCGCCGTGAGGCGCATGCCCGACGCCATCCTCGACGAGCAGGCCAGGCTTCACCAGTCGATCCTCGACGAGGTCCGCAATGCTCCCTCGCGGGATGTCTTCGAGCGCGGCCAGAAGGTCGACGACGGGTTTCACAACCTGCTCATCGAGGCGACCCAGAACGACCTGCTGATCCAGGCCTATGCGGTCAACGCGATCCGCATGCGGCTCATCAAGCTCGACAGGATCAGCCTTTCCGAGCAGGTCCTGCCGCCGGCCTTCGCCGATCATCTGGCGATCATCGACGCCATCAAATCCCGCGATGCGCATGCGGCAGGCGATGCCATCGACCGTCACATCATGCATGCCCGCGAACGGGCGATCGAACTCTAACGGTCCCCGGTTTTATATCTGACTGCCTGCCGCTTCGGCCGCGCCTGCTTAAGGAGGCGGGGTCCTCAGGCATGTTGCGCGCTTAATGTATGACTGATCATATAAGTTTGCAGAGAAGTTGTCGAACAACATGTTTACAGGTTCGATTTTTTGTTGCATGGTGAGGCTGTCAGGTATCTGACCAGTGGGAGAGGCAATCAGGGAGGACCGAGCTTTGGCGCGTCTGGAGCTATCCAACGTATCGAAAAGCTACGGGGCATTCGACGCCATCACGGACGTATCGCTTGCCATCGAGGACGGAGAATTCGCGGTTTTTGTCGGCCCGTCGGGCTGCGGCAAGTCCACGCTGCTGCGCCTGATCGCGGGGCTCGATCCGATCAGCGACGGCGCGATCAGAATAGGCAAGGATGACGTGACCCGCCGGCCGGCCGGCACGCGCAGCGTCGCCATGGTCTTCCAGTCCTACGCGCTCTATCCGCATATGACCGTTTACGACAACATTGCCTTTCCGCTGCAGATGGAGCGCCGTTCGAAGGGCGACATCCGGCAGCAGGTCGAGAAGGCTGCAAACACCGTACACCTCTCCACGCGGCTCAAGGACAAGCCGTCGAAGCTCTCCGGCGGCCAGCGGCAGCGCGTCGCGATCGCCCGGGCCATCGTCCGCAAGCCGAAAATCTTTCTGATGGACGAGCCGCTCTCCAATCTCGACGCGGCGTTGCGCATCGAGATGCGGACCGAACTTACCCAGCTCCACAAGGAGCTTGGCGCCACCATGGTTTATGTCACCCACGACCAGCTCGAGGCCATGACCATGGCCGACCGGATCGTGGTGCTGAACGGCGGACGGGTCGAGCAGGTCGGCAGGCCGATGGACCTCTATCACAAGCCGGTCAATCGTTTCGTCGCGAGCTTCATCGGCAGTCCGCCGATGAATATGCTGCGCGGCAAGGTGAAGGCGATCGAAAGCGAATACTATTCCTTCGAAGCCCCCGGCATCGGGACGATCGTCATCGACGGGCTGGCGGAGCGTCTCAAGGTCGGCGAGGAGGTCGTCCTCGGCATTCGTCCGGAATTCCTGGCGCCGCATCCGGCCGGCAGCGAGCCGCTGGTGAAGATCGGCGTCGTTCCGCGATCGGTCGAGAGGCTCGGCGCCCAGACGATCGTCCACAGTGCCATCGAAGCCCAGAATTTCACCTGCATCTTTGCCGGCGACCAGATCGTCGAGCCGGGCCGGGAGCTGAACGTCTATTGCGATGCGGCGAACATCCACGTCTTTGATGCCGCCGGGACTACAGTCAGTCGGAAATAATCGTCGTCGATAAATCGGGAGGAGTTTACGATGAAGAACGATGTCATGCATGCCATCAAGCCCACACGCCGCGCATTTCTGTCAGGCACCGCTGCCGGCCTCGCCAGTCTGCCGATCCTGATGTCAGCTTCCGGCCGGGCGCTCGCGGCCGACCAGCAACTGGTTTTCTGGTCTCAGCTCGCAGGCAGCAAGAAGGCCGCCGGCGAAGCGCTCGAAGCGGCTTTCAAGACCGCACGTCCGGAAGTCGCGCTGCAATCCAGCCTCTATGCCGAACCGTCGCAGCTCAATGAAAAGATGCTGACGGCGATCAACGGCAATACCGGCCCGGACCTGATCGTTCAGCATTGGGACTACAATCTCACCTATGCTTCCGGCAAGAAGCTTGTCGAACTCGGCAAGGCGCTGCCGAATGTGAAGACGGCAGATCTCGACCCGTCGCTGCTCGCCTACGGCCATATCGACGGCGGTCAGTATTCCATGCCGCTCTACGGCACCTCGCGCGGCCTTGGCATCAACCGCAAGCTCATCAGCGAAGCAGGCCTCAATCCTGACAAGGGACCGCAGAACTGGGCCGAACTTCGCGAATGGGCAAAGGCGGTTACGAAGCGCCCGGGCGGCGGCATGCTGCAGGTCTCCGGTATCCAGCTCTACCAGAACGATCTCGAGGCCTTCGAACTCTTCACGCTGCTGCTGCAGGGGGCGGGCGGTTCGCTGCTGACGGCGGATCTATCGGCGCCGGGCTTTGCCGGTCCGGAAGGCGTCAAGGCGCTGACCTTCCTGCGCGACCTCGTCGTCACGGACAAGATCACCGATCCGGGCTTCGGCGTCGGCCCGGGCGGCATGGCGAACCCGTTCAACCAGCAACGCGCCGCGATGCTGATCGCCGGCAACTATTCGACCAACAACGCGCTGAAGGCTGGCGTCGAATTCGACGTCGTTCCCTTCCCGAAGGAGAGCGGTGGGTTCACCTCGCTTGTCGATCCCTTCTGCTTCGCCGTCCGGGCAGGGGCGCCGAACCAGGAGGCGGCCCTCAAGCTCGTCGAATTTGCGATGTCGTCGGAGCAGCAGGTCGCCTTCGCGGTCGCCAGCAAGAACGTGCCGGCCTTGAAGTCCGCCCAGCAGAACAAGGACGTGCAGGCCGACCCCTATCTCTCCAAGTTCATCAAGACCGCGAGCTACGCCCCGCCGACGGCGCCGGCAACGCCCGTATTCCCCCGCATGATGACGCTCGTCGCGCGTGGCGTTCAGGAAGTCATCTTCCAGAAGAACACGCCCGACAAAGCGCTGAAGGCGGCCGCGGACGAAGTGCAGACATTGCTGAAAAAGGGCTGAGGACCAAGGTATGTCGCTTCGGAACTCGACATCCGGACCGATCAAGACGGTCAGTTTTCATCAGAACTGGAGCGCCTACGCATTCCTCGCACCTGCGCTCGTCATCCTGTTCCTGTCGCTGCTGCTGCCGGCGGTGGCGACGCTGTTGATGAGCTTTACCGACGTCTCGTTCCTGAAGCCGACGAGTTTCGTCGGCTTCGACAATTACATCAAGCTTTTCAACGACACACGCTTCCAACAGGCGGTCGGCAATACGATCCACTATACGATCGGCGTGACCTTTCCGACGATGGTGCTCGGGCTGCTGGCCGCGGTCGCGCTCAATCAAAAAGTGCCGGGGCGCATGGCTTTCCGGACGATCTTCTACCTGCCGGTTCTGACATCGCTGATCGCGGCTGCCGTCGTCTGGGCCTATGTCTACGAGCCCTATGCCGGGCCGCTGAACGGTGTCCTGACCCGGGTCGGCCTGCCGCCGCAGCCGTGGCTGCAGGACCCGAGCCTTGCGATGAATGCGCTGATCATCATGGCGATCTGGCGCGACTTCGGCACCGCGATGATCATCTATCTGGCGGGCCTTCAGGATATCCCGAACGACCTCTACGAGGCGGCGCGTCTCGATGGGGCCAAGGGCAGGGATATCTTCCTTCGCATCACCGTGCCGATGCTGAGTTCCGTCACCTTCTACCTGCTGATCATCCTGATCGTGCAGACCTTCCAGGTGTTCGGTGCGATCTACGTGATGACCCAGGGCGGGCCGCTCGGTTCGACGGAAACCGTCGTTTACCAGATGTACCAGACCGCCTTCGGGTATACCGAATTCGGCTATAGCGCGGCCATGTCGACCGTGCTCTTCCTGACCATCCTGGCATTCTCGATCATCGGTACCAGGATCATGCGGAGGAAAGACGTATGACCGACCTTGCACAACCCGCAGCGATGGAACGACAGATCGCGGCCCGCGGTCGGAAACGGGAATTCCCGCGTTTCGACGTGATGAACGTCATCGGTTACCTGCTGCTGCTGTTTGCAGCACTCGCCACCGTGATGCCCTTCCTCTGGATGGTCTCGACTTCCTTCAAGGGGGACCAGGAAATCTTCCGGTTTCCGCCGAGTTTCATTCCGGACGGGCTGCGATGGCAGAACTATCTCGATGCCATGGCCTCGCCGGATGCCGGCCGTCAGCTGGTGAACAGCCTGATCTACGCGCTGGGCTCGACGGTCTCGAACCTCATCTTCTGCTCGCTCGCGGGTTACGCGCTGGCCCGCATGCAGTTTTCCGGCCGCAACCTGATCTTCGCGCTTGTCGTCGGCCTGCTGATGGTGCCGGCCCAGAGCCAGATCGTGCCGGTTTTCCTGATCGTGCAGAAGATACCTTTTGCCGGCGGCAACGACTGGCTCGGCAATGGCGGCACCGGCCTGCTCAACACTTATTGGGGCATGATCCTGCCGACCGCCGCAACGCCGTTCGGCATCTTCATGATGCGGCAGTTCTTCACCCGCATCCCGATGGAATACGAGGAATCGGCCAAGCTGGACGGCGCTTCGCCGTTCACGATCTTTCGGCGCATCCTGCTGCCGCTTGCCCGGCCGTCGCTCGCCGTGCTCGGGGTGCTCAGCTTCCAGAGCGCCTGGAACGATTTCGTCTGGCCGCTCATCCTCAATTCGCACCGGGAGATGGCGACCCTGCAGATCGGCCTGCAGCTCCTGCAGAGCGGACCGGATGCGCGCTGGAATGTCGTCATGGCGATGGCGACCCTCATCACCCTGCCGGTCATCATCGTCTACCTTCTGGCGCAGCGGCACGTGATCGACGGCGCCGTGACCAGCGGCGTCAAGGGCTGATCATCGATAGTGAAATGAATGAGACCGCTTCGGCGGCAAGGAGGATGCCTGTGATCACGTCAGATGCGATCAAGAATGTAGAAGTCTACCGCAAACCCGACGAATTTGCTGCATGGCCAGCCAATTACGGCCTCTGGCTCTGGGGTGATGAGGCGGTGACGATCTTTGTCCAGGGGTTTCGCGGCGAGGCGGAGAACCTGCATGCGCGCGACAAGACCAGGCCGTTCATTCCGGTGCAAGCCCGTAGCATGGATGGCGGCGAGACCTGGACGATCGAGCGGTTCAACGCCTTCGTGCCCGGCAGTCAGACGCTTTCGGGTGACGAACATGTGCTTCCGGAACTCGAGGCTCAGCCGAAGATCGACATCGAGCGGGACCTCCGCCCGCTCGACCAGCCGATCGATTTCACCGATCCGGAAACGATCGTCATGTGCGCCCGCACCGGCCTGCTGGGCGGTGCGATCAGCTGGTTCTATGTCAGCAACGACCGGGCGAGAACGTGGCGCGGTCCCTACCGGCTCGGCGATTTCGGCCTGCCTGGCATTTCGGCCCGCACCGACATCGTGCCGCTCGGCAAGCATGACGCGCTCTTCCTGCTGAGCGCCGCCAAGCCGGACGGCAAGGAAGGCCAGGTCTTCTGCATCCGCACCCGCGACGGAGGCAAGAGCTTCAGTTTCGAGAGCTTCGTCGGGAAGGAACCGGAAGGTTTTGCGATCATGCCGGCGTCGATCCGGCTGAAGGACGGCAAGGTGCTGACGCTGGTGCGGTGCTCGACGGCAACTCGCGGGCCGGACCGCAAGGCCTGGATCGAGGCCTATACCTCCAGCGACGAGGGCAAAAACTGGGAATTGATCGGCCGGCCGGTGCCGAATACGGGTTACGCCGGCAATCCGCCGACGATCAACCGATTGAACGACGGCCGGCTGGCGCTCGTGTTCGGTTATCGCGACGCGCCCTATGGCCTGCGCGTCCGGGTGAGTTCGGACGAGGGCAAGACCTGGAGCGACGACATCATCATCCGCGACGACGGCGGCATGTCCGATCTCGGCTATCCACGCACGGTCGTGCGGCCGGATGGGAAACTGCTGAGCGTCTATTATTACAACTACGACAGCGATCAGGAACGCTTCATCGCCGCCTCGATTTTCGACATAGCCGGCTGATCAGGCTTGACCGGCTCAGCCCGGCGACCGGCAGACAATCGCATATGAGGGTGCATGGCGCGCGTGGAGCCCCTCCCCCTTGTGGGGAGGGGTTGGGGAGGGGACTTCCCGGCATCAAGACCCCTCCCGCCTGCCGGCCACCCTCCCCACAAGGGGGAGGGTTACGAATGCCGCGCCGCCATACATTCTCATATGCGATGCCCCGCGGTGCTTCAGAAAGCAGATTCGGAAACATGTCTGGTGCTCGCTCTCAGCCACTTCGCAAGGAGTCGGCTAAAGCGGCATTTCGGATTGACACGTGTCGTAAGACATCATATCTCTTGGATTGTTATTGTCGACCTGCCGGGAGGAGACCGGCAACCCAAGGGAGGACCGGCCATGAAGCCGCTAATGAGAATGATGGGACCGATATTGCTCGGTTCTACCCTGTTTTTCCAGCCTGCCTATGCCGAAACCCCGCCCACTATGCTGGTCGTCGGCTTCTCGATGACGAATATCCTGACGCTCGATCCCGCTGCCATCACCGGCAAGGAGACCGTACAGGTTCTCGCAAACATATATGATAACCTTGTGGCGCTCAATGCCGTCAACCGCGCCCAGGTCGATCCGCAGCTGGCGGAAAGCTGGACGATCGCCGACGATAACGGCTCGATCACCTTCAAGCTGCGCAAGGGCGCGACTTTCGCTTCCGGAAATCCCGTCACTTCGGCGGACATCGTCTGGTCCTTCAAGCGCCTGATGAAGCTCAACCTTGCCCAGGCGTCGTTCCTCAAGACACATGGCTTCTCTGCGGCCAATGCCGATCAGAGCTTCACCGCTCCGGACGACAGCACGGTCGTCATCAAGCTGCCGAAGAAGGTCGATCCGCAGATCGTCGTGCAGACGCTCGGCATCGTCGGTCCGGGCTCCATCCTCGACATGAAGACGGTCATGGAGCACGACAAGAACGGCGACATGGGTGCTGCCTGGCTTACCAACAATTCCGCCGGCTCCGGTCCGTTCACGCTCGGCCAGTGGCAGTCGAACGAGCGCGTCACTCTCGAGCAGAACCCGAAATACTGGGGTGAAAAGCCGGCCATGCGCCGGATCATGATGCGCCATCTGGCCGAATCGCAGAGCCAGCGGCTGATGCTCGAAAAGGGCGATATCGACATCGCCTTTTCCATGTCGGCAGCCGACCTGAAGGCGCTCGAGAGCAGCAAGGACGTCAAGATCCAGACAAATGGCGGCAGCGGCTTCTATTATCTCGCCGTTTCCATGAAGGACGAGAAGTTCCAGAAGCCGAAGGTTCGCGAGGCGCTGCGTTATCTCATCGACTACCAGGGCCTGAACGACAGTGTGCTGCCCTATTTCGGCAAGCTGCGCGATCGTCCCGTTCCCGCAGGCATCTTCGGCGCCTTGCCGAATGCGGGCTATAAGCTCGACGTCGCAAAGGCCAAGGCGCTCCTTGCCGAAGCCGGTTATCCGAACGGCTTCTCGACCACGCTGCGCGCCATTTCCGACGTGCCGTTCATGAGCCTTGCGACCGCCATCCAGGCGACGCTTGCGCAGGCTGGCATCAAGGCCGAGATCATCACCGGCTCCGGCGACCAGATCTACGGCGCGATGCGCGAACGCAAATATGAGCTTGTCGTCGGCCGCGGCGGCGGCGGCCAGCTGCCGCATCCGGACTCGAATTTCCGTGCCATCGTCTACAATCCCAACAATGCGGATGAGGCGAAGCTGACGAATTTCCAGGGCTGGCGCACGTCCTTCTATGATGAGAAGATCAACAAGATGATCGATGACGCCCTCGTCGAAGGCAACAAGGACAAGCAGATCAAGGAATATCAGGACATCCAGACCTATTACGCGGATATGGTGCCAGCTATCCAGCCCTTCTCCGAAGTGGTCGATAGCGTCGGCTTCCGGGCCGACATCAAGGGGCTCGAACTGAACCCGTCCTGGTCGACCCAGCTGCGTACGGTCAAGAAAGAACGATAATCCTCGGCTGCCGCGGCGTGGGCCCTGTGGCCCGGAAGCGCCGCGGCGTCCGGTACGATCTTGAGGAAGCCCCATGAACAACGAGCGTCTCACCGCTTTCACGCGGCAGACCGGCACCATATTGGCAACCCTTCTCGGGCTGCTGATCCTGACTTTCTGCATTGGACGACTGATGCCGGTTGATCCGGTCCGCGCCATTGTCGGTGAAGAGGCCGACCAGGCCACGTACGACGCGGTCGCGGAACGGATCGGCGCGAACCTTCCTCTCTATCAGCAGTTCTTTCGCTATGTGAACGATCTGCTGCACGGCGATTTCGGGACGTCGATCCGGACAGGGCAGCCGGTCATCAACGACATCCTGCATGTCATGCCGGCGACGATCGAACTTGCGACCTTCGCGATCATTGTCGGGGCGGGCCTCGGCATTCCGCTCGGTATTCTCGCAGCCGTGCGCCGCAACCGTCCGATTGATCACGTCATCCGCTTCCTGACCCTCATCGGGCATTCCATGCCGATTTTCTGGACCGGCATGATCGGCCTGATCATCTTCTATGCGGCGCTGGATCTGGTCGGCGGCGGCGGCCGTCTGTCGGATTATTATATCGGCCTGGTGCCGGAAACGACGGGCTTCCTGCTGATCGACGCGATCCTTGCCGGCGACTGGGAAGTGTTCCGGGATGCGGTCAACCATCTTCTGCTGCCGGCGAGCATCCTCGGTTATTCGTCGATGGCCTATATCACCCGCATGACGCGCAGCTTCATGCTGGACCAGTTGAACCAGGAATATGTCATCACGGCGCGGGTGAAGGGGCTGTCGAAGGGCCGCACCATCTGGCACCATGCATTCGCGAACATCCGGGTGCAGCTGGTGACGATCGTGGCACTTGCCTATGGCAGCCTGCTGGAAGGCGCGGTCCTCATCGAGACGGTGTTCTCATGGCCGGGCTTCGGCCAATATATCACCAACAACATGCTGATCGGCGACATGAACGCGGTGATGACCTGCGTTCTGCTGGTCGGCGTCATCTTCATCGCGCTCAACCTGCTTTCCGACGCGCTGTACAAGATCTTCGATCCGAGGACGCGCTGACATGACGGCAAAATCACTTTCCCTGCAGGATGCGGCCCAGGATAAAGCTATGTCAGGTTCTCGCTCGAATCCAAATTCGGCCTTCCGACGCCTGCTTGCGATCATCCGCGAGCTTCTCGGCAACCCGTCTTCGGGTTTTGGCCTCGTTGTCATCACCATCCTGGTCTTGACGGCGATCGTCGCACCGCTGATTGCGCCCTATGATCCAAATGTCATCAATCTCGGCAATACATTGAAGCCGCCGAGCATCGAACACTGGTTCGGGACCGACGAGCTCGGCCGCGACATCATGAGCCGCATCATCTACGGCACGCGCATCAGCCTGACGATCATCACCATCGTTTCGGTCATCGTTGGTCCGATCGGGCTGCTGGTTGGAACGACCGCCGGTTATTTCGGCGGCTGGTACGACACGATTATGATGCGGATCACCGATATCTTCCTGTCCTTCCCGAGCCTCATCCTGTCGCTCGCCTTCGTGGCGGCGCTCGGTGCCGGCCTTGAAAATGCGATCATCGCCATCGGTCTCACCACCTGGCCGCCGATCGCCCGCCTCGCACGTGCCGAAACGCTGACCTTCCGCGGTGCCGACTATATCTCGGCCTCGCGCATGCAGGGGGCATCGGCGCTGCGCATCATCATCAAGTCGATCATGCCGATGTGCCTTCCTTCGGTCCTGGTGCGCATCACGCTCAGCATGGCGACCGTCATCCTGACTGCCGCGGGCCTCGGTTTCCTCGGTCTCGGTGCCCAGCCGCCGCTGCCCGAATGGGGGGCGATGATCGCCACCGGGCGGCGCTACATGCTGGACAATTGGTGGCTGGTCGCCTTCCCGGGCGGCGCCATCCTGCTCGTCAGCCTCGCCTTCAACCTTCTCGGCGACGGCCTGCGTGACGCGCTCGATCCGAAACAGCGTTAGGATTTTCCGCCATGGATAACAGCCAACCACTCCTGAAGGTCGAAAATCTCCGCGTCAGCTATCGCAGCGGCAAGACCTACAACACCGTCGTCAAAGGCGTCTCCTTCGATCTCGGCCGTGAGCGGCTCGGGATTGTCGGCGAATCCGGTTCCGGCAAGTCGACCATCGGCCGCGCGCTGTTGAAGCTCCTGCCGACCGCGAAGATCGAGGCCAACCGGATGGATTTCGGCGGCATCGACCTGCTTTCCGCCAGTGAAAAGCAGATGCTGACGATCCGCGGCCGGCGCATTTCGATGATCCTCCAGGACCCGAAATTCTCGCTCAACCCGGTGCATCGCGTCGGAGACCAGATCGCCGAGGCCTATCGTGTTCACTACAAGGCCTCGGCGCAAGTCGCCCGGCAGAAGACGCTGGAAATGCTGGAAGCGGTGAAGATCCGCGACCCGGAGCGCGTCTACGGCCTCTATCCGCATGAAGTCTCTGGCGGCATGGGCCAGCGCATCATGATCGCCATGATGCTGATCCCCGAACCGCAGATCATCATCGCCGACGAGCCGACCTCGGCGCTCGACGTTACCGTGCGCATGCAGGTTCTCAACATCCTCAACGAACTGGTGACCAACAAGGGCATCGGCCTCATCATGATCAGCCACGACCTCAACCTGGTGCGCAATTTCTGTGACCGCGTGCTGGTCATGCGCTATGGCGAGGTTGTCGAGGAACGCGCCGCCCGGGATATGCGCAACTGTACGCATCCCTATACGCAAGGGTTGCTTGCAGCACAGCCGCATATCGGCGGCAGCCGCAAGCCGCTTCCGGTCCTGAACCGCGAAGTCATCTCCCAAGAGACCAAAGAGGTGCGCGCATGACCGCCATCGACGTTCGCAATCTCTCGATCGATCTGGGTTACAGTTCGGCAAAGAAGCGTATTCTCGGCGATGTCTGCTTTTCGGTTGAGGCCGGCGAATCTTTCGGGCTTGTCGGGGAATCCGGTTCCGGCAAATCGACCATCCTGCGCTGCATCGCCCGCCTTCTGAATGTCTGGGAGGGGGATATCCAGCTTGAGGGAAGGTCGGTCAACGACATGCCTTTTGCCGAATATTGCCGCACGGTCCAGATGGTTTTCCAGGATCCCTATGGTTCGCTCCATCCCCGCCAGTCGATCCGTACGGCGCTTCAGGAGCCGCTCCGCATCCATCGCATGGACCGGCAGGTCGAGCGCATGGAACGGGCTCTGATCGATGTCGGCCTCGATCCGGCCTTCCTGGCGCGTTATCCCCACGAACTTTCCGGCGGCCAGCGGCAGCGCGTGGCGATCGCACGGGCGCTCATTCTCGAACCGCGCATCCTGCTTCTCGACGAGCCGACCTCGGCGCTCGACGTCTCAGTACAAGCCGAAGTGCTCAATCTGCTTGCCGACCTGCGTGCGAAACGCAAGCTGACCTATCTCTTCGTCTCCCACGATCTTGCGGTGATCGATCATATGTGCGAGCGGCTGGCGGTGATGCAGCACGGTCGCGTGGTCGAGGTGATGAGCCGAGACGTGCTGGCGACGGGCGAAGCCAACGATCCCTATGCGCGCGAATTGATCCAGGCGAGCCTCGAATACGACCACGCTGTGTGAGTTTCGGCAGCAAACGGCAGGGAGGTGCCACGATGACAGTCGAAGCCGGGAAAACCGATCTGCCAGCCGCCACCTGGACGCGCAGAGAAACCCTGAGTTCGCAGGTGGTGCGGATGATCGCCGAGCGCATCAAGCTCGGGGAATACCCGCGCGGATCGAAGCTTCCGACGGAAAAGGCGCTGATCGACGAACTGGGGGTCAGCCGGACGGTGGTTCGGGAGGCGATCGCCAATCTTCGGGCAAGCGGCCTGGTTTCGATCCATCATGGTATCGGCGTCTTCGTTCGTCAGGACGCGGGTGTCACGCCTTTCCGTCTGGGCGATGAAAACCTGATGCTGGTCGAAAACCTGGTGAAGGGGCTCGAGCTGCGCATCGGCATCGAATCCGAAGCTGCAGCGCTTGCCGCCGATCGGCGGACCCAGACGGATATCCAGGCCATGACCGCAGCCTGCAAGGCGATGGATGCCGCCGTCCGCCGTGCCAGCCGGGATACGCAGGCGGACTTCGATTTTCACCGCGCGGTTGCCACCGCCAGCCACAACGAGCACTTTTTCCGTATCTTCAACTATCTCGGCGAAACCCTGATGCCCCGCATGCGGCTTTCGACCCATGCCGTCGATGACGCGAGCCTTTCCGTGCATCTGGCGCGCGTCAATGAAGAGCACCGGACCATTTTGCGGGCGATAGAGGCCCGTGATGTGGAGGGCGCCCGCGGAGCGATGCGCACGCATCTGGGCGACAGCCGCGACCGGATGCTCGAACGGCTGCGGCGAGAACAATGATCGACGGCGAGAACATGTCCAGCCTCGCGGTGAGGCTGCGCGACAACCTCTCGTTCGACTGGAATTTTCAGCCGGCTGTGGAAAGCTTTCCGGACTGGCAGGACCGCACACGGAACAAGGTGCGGGAGGCCCTCGGCGTCGAGCGGATCGCGCCCGCCAGCGCTTTGGTTGTCGCGGAGTGGGCTGAAGACGGATGCTCCGGGCAGGAGCTCGAGCTTGGCTTCTCGAACGGCGAGACGACGAGAGCCTACCTGCTTCGCCCGGATGCGACGAACGGCGTCACGCCCGCTGTCCTGCTCCTGCACGACCACGGCTCGTTCTTCTCGATCGGCAAGGAAAAGATGATCCGCCGGGCCGACGAGCCTTCCGAGGTCGCCGCGGACGTCGATCAGTGGACGGCGACGCTTTACGGTGGACGGCATGTGGGCAACGAACTCGCCCGTCGCGGTTACACCGTGCTTTGCGCCGACGCGCTCGGCTGGGGAAGCCGGAAAGGCAATGGTTACGAGGCGCAGCAGGCGCTGGCGGCCAATCTCATGCAGTTCGGGGTTTCCTACGCCTCCGTCATCCTGCTCGAAGACCTCGAGTCCCTGGCATGGCTCCGTGAACTGGCCGGCGTCGATGGAAGCCGCGTGGCGAGCTTCGGTTATTCGATGGGCGGTTCGCGCGCCTGGCAGGTGGCCGCACTGTCGGATGACGCCAGGGCCTGTGTCGCCGGCGGCTGGATGGGGACGCTCCAGGCTCTCATGCAGCCGGGCAACAACCAGCTTCGTGGCCAGTCGGCCTTTTCCATGCTGCATCCGCCGATCGCGGGAAAGCTGGACCATCCGCATTTTGCGGGGCTCGCAGCGCCGAAGCCTGCCCTGATCTTCAGCGGTACCGAAGACCGTCATTTTCCGGAGCCTGCTGCCCTGGCGGCCCACCAGCAGATCCACGATATCTGGAGCGCGGCCGGCGCTGCGAAACGCGTCGAGACCCGCCTCTGGCCGGGCGCGCATTGCTTCCCGGTCGAGCAGCAGGACTATGCGATCGACTGGCTCGACCGGGCGCTTTCGCGCTGATCCTGCCTGAGAAGGAAGAGAAGGCCCTGCCGGTTTTGCCGGCAGGGTCTCCCGTATTTCAGAACCTGCCCGGCTTTGATACCCATTCGTCGACGAAGTCGAAGACCCGCTTTTTCGTATCGCCGTATTCAGGCTTGCAGGGCGCAAAAAGATGGGTCGCGCCTTCAACCGAAGCATAGGTCTTGTCCTTTGCGCCCAGGCGGTTGAAGATCACCTCCCCGGGCACGATCAGATAGTGGCAGCTCATTGTCAGAACCAGAGAAGGCACCGTCACGCCTTCGGCGTTCGAGGGTGTCGACGTGTATGAGGATGCCCAGTCTATTCCGACAATGTCGTCTGCGGTGAAGGCAAAGTCAGCATTTGCCCTGATCGCCGAGTTCGCCAGGAAGCCGCGGACCGTCGTCGAATAGTTCATGGCCCCAAGCTCGTTCAACATCCCGAGAACCTGCTTGCCGCCGGCAGTCGGGCGCACCGACTTGATGATTTCCTCACTCTTGGTTCCGTCCGCCTTGAGCAAGGTGTGCGGCTGCTTGGTATGCGCCGCGAAGCTCAGGTCCGGCTGATAAAGCCGGGCGCCGAGCGCCCTGATGCCGACGCCCCTGACCACAAACGGCTCGTCGTTGGAAAACTCGCCCTTTCTTGCTTCGATCAATTTCAGCCGCTTGACGGCCGCATCGACGATCTGGTTGTTGCGGGCGGCCTGTGCGGCATAGAAGCGCTTGGCGAATTCCGGCGTATAGGCCGCTTTTTTGCCTTCGACGTCGTAACCGTTTTCCTTGGCGAACATGTCGACGGTCTTGTCCCTTTCCTCGCCGGTGGCGGCCGGATCGACGGCACTCATCTGATGGGCGGCGCCGAGCGTCGGATCGAGCAGAATAAAGCCGTCCGGCTTTTCGAGCTTCGAGATTTTCTCGCCATCGCACGGAACGATCTTCTTGGCATCCTGGCAAACAGCGGGGCCGTGTTCCGCGACGTTCTCGTAAAAGGTTCCCATATGGCTGCCGCCGCTATGAGCCAGCAGAACCACCTTCTCCACGCCGGGCAACTTGCGCAGATAGGCGATGCCCTGGGAAATACTGGGCAGGAAGTCTTCCGGCGGCGCATCGGGATCGTCACGATCGCCGCGATAGTTCACCAGCATCACCCGATAGCCGTGAGCAGCAACTGCCGGTCCCGGCAATTCCTTGAAGTTGTCGCGGTTCGGGTGGGAGAAAACGAATGCGATGCGGGAATTGGGGCTCGCAACCTTGGGCTCCAGCAGCAGCCCCTCCGTATCCTGGTCGAGACGAATATATTGCGAGGTGAAATTATCGGCCTTCGCCGACGACGGTGCATTTGCCTGCTGCGCGAAAAGCGGTGCGGGCGACAGGCCAATGGCAACCGCCAGGATGGCCGAGGCTATCGATTTCATGAGGAATCCTCCCTGGGCAGTGCGGCAAACGCACTGCTTCTGCGGCACAGGCGCGGTTTGCGGCCTGTGTCGATTGAATGCGCCTTTCCTATACGGATCGGCGTCTTGATATTCGTCGAGATGGATCACCGGGACAAATTGGATGTCACTCCGGCCCGATAAGTTTTTTCGAAAGCATCGACCCCAAGCGTCGTCGATGAGTGGAAAAATCAGGACGGGATGATTGCCGCGCGGCTGCAAGGCCGGCGTCAATTCGAATGACGGAGGAAAGCAGCCCCTCAAGGGGGCCGCTGCAAGGTCTATCAGCCGACCAGATTGGCGTTGACGAAGTCGAAGTTGATATCTTCGCCCATGCCCGGCTTGTCGGAGATGTGAACGAAGCCATCCTCGTCCATCGGATCGACAAGGGCGTTCAGGTATTCGAAGCCGTCGTCATATTCGAGGAACGGGTGCAGCAGGCCGCGCTCGTACCACTTTGCGTTCTTGGTGCAGGCCGCAATGATCAGGTTCGGGGCGCCGTTGCCGTGGATTTCGCAGTTCATGCCGAAGGATTCGGCGAGATGCATCGTCTTCATCGCCGGGCTGATGCCGCCGACATCGTGGACGCCGGTGCGCAGGATGTCGCAGGCTTTGCTGGTGATCCATTCCGCGCGGCTGAAATGTTTGCCGCCGGCGCTTTCCGGACCGAGGACCGGAATGTCGAGGTTTTCCGCAAGCCAGGCGTAGGAGGCCGAGCTCTGCTCGTCCATCGGCTCCTCGATCCAGTCGAAGCCAAGCTTTTCGAGACCCTTGCCGAGTTCCAGCGCTTCCGTGCGGGTATACCAGTGGAAGGCGTCGATCATCAGGTGGATATCCGGGCCGACCGCCTCGCGAACCGCGGCGCAGGCCTTGAGGTCCATCTTGACATCCGGTGCCCAGGAAACCGGCGGCATCCAGGTGTGCAGCTTGATGCCCTTGTAGCCGCGCTTGACGAGCTTTTCGCCGAACCGGCCGTAATCTTCCGGGGTTGCGAGGCCGTTCTCCAGCTCGTCACCACACATGATCGAGCCATAGGCCGGGATCTTTTCGCGATAGCTGCCGATCAGTTTGTGGACCGGCATGTTCAACTTGCGGCCGGCAAGGTCCCACAGGGCGCAATCGATGATCGCAAGTGTGCGGTCGGTCAACTGCATGGCGCTGCCGCGCTGCCAGTGAGCGAGGTCCTGCCACAGTCTTTCGCGCGCGAACGGGTCTTCGCCGATCAGCACCTTCTTGACGAACTTGTCGATCACATGCGGGCGAACGATTTCCGGCGGAGCGAAGCAGTAACCTTCGGCACCATCGTCATCGACGATGGTCAGCAGCGCCAGGTTGACCTTGTGCGGCGGGCCGGGGTGAGCATGGCCGGCGGTATCCTGGTGGCGACGCGTGGTATGGGAAAATACACGCACATTGACGTCTACGATCTTCACGAATTTCCTCCTGTCAGAAGCGGAGGGACGAGCCCCCGCCATTTCATTTCGGGACCTGGCCGTGGCCGGATCGGAGCCGCCCGATGGGCAGCAATAATCTGTCGTTCAAGCATCGTCCGGGTGGCCGGCCGAGGCGAAGGCGCCGCCTTGGTAGATGATGGCCGGATCGGTCGGATCTTGCCTGCCGGCGGCGGCTTCCACCTCCACGCGCCATTTTGCGGATGTGTCCTCGGGTTTCCAGCCGAGGAAGGCCGCATTGCGATTGTCCCACCACTGCTCGTCGTTGGCAGAAGCGCCATAGACGATGGTGTGCGCGATCCGTGGCGCTGCAAAGGCGCGCCGGCAGAGCGAGAAGAAATCACGATAGCTGAGCCAGGTCGCCAGCATGCGGGTGTTGGCCGGTTTCTCGAAGCACGAACCGATGCGGACGGACAAGGTCTCCTGTCCGAATTTTTCGAAATAGAGGCTGGCGATCGCCTCTCCGAAAACCTTCGAAGCGCCGTAGAGCGAATCCGGTTTCGGCACGACCGTGTTGTCGAGCCTTTCATCGCGCCGGTAGTAGCCGACGACGTGGTTGGAGCTTGCGAAGACGATGCGCGGCAGGCCGTTGTGGCGCGCGGCTTCGTAGATATTGTAGAGGCCGACAATATTGCCCTGGACGATGAGGTCGAATGTCTTTTCGACGGAAATGCCGCCGAGATGAATGATCCCGTCCACACCCTCGACCAGCTTTGCGACGCCCGCGGCATCCGCAAGGTCGCATTGGATGAAGGTTTCAATCGCGCCCGCATCGGTGATCTCGCCGATATCCGACAGCACGACGTGTTCGGCGATCTCCTTGAGCATCGGCCGAATTGCCCGGCCGACACCACCTGCGGCGCCGGTTAAAAGCAGTCTCTTGAGCATTCTTCCCTCGTGGGCGGATCAACGGTGAAACAGCATCGATCCGCTACGTCGTAATACCTCATAGGTCATGTCATACTATAGGTCCAGTCCTGGGCGTCAATTAATTTCTTCCTAAGCGCTTGACAAGACACTGCGGTTTTACCCCTCTAAGTGACTGAAATGCCAAAGCGACGGGAACGGGTGCACTTTGAAGAGAGCAGATAACATCACCAGAGAGGCACCTTCGCGAAAAGGCCGCAATCTGGTCGAGACGGTCGGCCGGCGCATGCGGGAGGCGATCGCAAGCGGGGAGCTGAAACCCGGCGACAAGCTGCCGACGGAGAGCGGATTGACGCTGCAATATCAGGTCAGCCGCACGGTCATCCGCGAGGCGATCGCTTCGCTGCGCGCAGACAATCTCGTCGAAGTCCGTCACGGCGTCGGCGTCTTTGTTCTGGCTCCGCAAGCGGGCCTGCAGGGTGGCTTCCGCACCGTGGATATCAACCGCGTTTCCTCCATCATCGAGATGCTGGAAGTCCGTGCCGCCATCGAGATCGAGGCCGCGGGCCTCGCCGCCGTCCGCTCGTCGCCAGCGCAACAGGAGCTGATCTTCGAATGTCTCGAGACGATCAAGCGGCAGATCGCCGCCGGCGCGGCAACGGTTGAAAGCGATCGGGCTTTCCACCTCGCCATCGCGGATGCGACCAACAATCCGCGTTTCCGGGAACTCCTGGAAGCGATCGGCAAGCAGATGATCCCGCGATCGCTGTTGCAGGAGGGCGATATCGACATTTCGCCGGCGGAGTACTTGGCCCAGATCCAGGATGAGCACGCCCATATCGCCCGCGCGATCACCGATGGTGACGATTCGGCTGCTCGCGATGCCATGCGTATGCATCTCAAAGGGAGCCAGCAACGCTACCGGTCACTGATACGGCGCCCCTGAGACCTCATTGAAGATAATATGAGTATTGACAGTCATAATATGACTTGGTAGCCTTCTGGAAATCAACCAGGAAGGGACAGCCATGTCTATGGATCCAAATGAACTGAAGCAGGCGCTCGGCGCCGGGCTCTTGTCGTTCCCCGTCACGCCGTTCGGCAAGGATGGCCTCTTCAACCGCAAGGCCTATGAGCAGCATGTCGGCTGGTTGGCCGGGTTTGATGCTTCGGTGCTCTTTGCCGCCGGCGGCACGGGTGAGTTCTTCTCGCTGGAGCCTTCCGAAATTCCGGAAATCATCATCGCCGCCAAGGCTTCGGCCGGCAGCACGCCGATCGTTGCCGGCTGCGGTTATGGCACGCGTATCGCGGTCTCGATCGCCAAGTCTGCCGAAAAGGCCGGTGCCGACGGCATCCTCCTGTTGCCCCACTACCTGATGGATGCCAGCCAGGAAGGCCTTTACCAGCATATCAAGACCGTCTGCCAGTCGGTCGGCATTGGCGTGATGGTCTATAATCGCGACAATTCCATCCTTACGGCGGAAACGCTGGCCCGCCTTTGCGAGGCCTGCCCCAATCTGGTCGGCTTCAAGGACGGTTCCGGCGATATCGGCCTGGTGCGCAAGATCACCGCGGTCATGGGCGACCGCCTGACCTATCTCGGCGGCATGCCGACGGCCGAGCTTTTCGCGGATGCCTATCTCGGCGCCGGCGTCACCACCTATTCGTCGGCTGTCTTCAACTTCGTTCCGGCGCTGGCCCAGACGTTCTACAAGGCGCTCCGTGCTGGCGATACGGCGGCCACCAACCGGATCCTCATCGACTTCTTCTATCCGTTCATGGAGATCCGCAACCGCCAGAAGGGTTACGCAGTTTCCGCCATCAAGGCTGGCGTGCGGCTGATGGGCTTCGATGCAGGTCCGGTTCGCGCCCCGCTGACCGACCTGACCGCCGAAGAGGTCAGGATGATGGAGGCTCTCTGCGAGCCCTATCGCACCAACGCTCCCGGGGCGCAGGCGGCTGAATAGGCGTCCTCCTCCAACACCTCCCCCCCCGCGAGCATCAGCCGGCAGGTCCACCCTGCCGGCTTTTTCGTTTTCGTGGCCCGAGCGTTCGCGGCAAATAAAAACGCCCGCAACCGAAGTTGCGAGCGCCGTCCTGGGAGGGACTTGTCGGTTGATGATCAGCGTTGCTTGGAGACGGTGCGCAGGCGGACCGTCCAGCCGTAGTGGTTCACATAGCCCTTCACGTCGGCGCGATAGACGACGCTGTCGACAACCGCCGAGATCGGCTGCAGCGCAGGAACGAGTTCCTCGTATCGCTTCTGAATGTCTTCATAGGCGGTCTTCTGCTTCGCCTGGTCACGTTCCACCAGCGCCTTGGCGGACATGTCGTTCAGCTGCTGGTCGAAGAAGGACGTGCGCCAGCCGATGATGCCGCTGAGCTTGGCGTCGTCGGCATTGTTCGGGTTGATGACGAGGGCGCGCAGGTTGGAATGCGGATGCGGCTCCTGGCCGCCGCCGCCGCGACCGACGAGCATTTCGAACTTGCGCTCGCGCATCGGGCCATAGATCTGGTCGCCAGCGCCCTGGACGATCTCGGCCTTGATGCCGGCCTGGGCGAGGGTGGCCTGAATGGCTGTAGCGGTGTCCGTGAAAGGCGGTTCGTTGAGCGTCAGGAGCCTGACCGGGAAACCATCGGGGTAACCCGCCTTGGCGAGCAGTTCCTTGGCCTTGGCGACATCGACCTTGTAGTCCGGATCGGCCAAGCTGCCGATGACGCCTTCGGCGACCGGGCGAAGACGCTTGGTGCCGTAATTCGGCATGATCGACTTGTTGATGCCGTCATAGTCGATCAGGTGGCGGATCGCGAGCCGCACGTCCGGGTTCTTGAAGCGCTCGTCCTTCATGCTCACGGCGAGGAAGTAGAAGCCCGAGCTCGGCGTGCTCTGCACTTCGACGTCCTTGTTTTTGCCGAGCGCGGCGATATCGGGAACCGAAAGGCCGATCGCGACGTCCACGTCGCCCTTTTCCAGCATCAGCCGCTTGGTCTGGGATTCCGGCATGTGCCGGAAGATCACCCGCTTCATCTTGGGCTTTTCGCCCCAGTAATCGTCGAAGCGTGTCAGGATGAGCATTTCGTTGGAGGCCCAGCGTGTCAGGCTGAAGGCGCCGGAACCGGCGACATTGATCTTCAGCCAGGCCGCGCCCTTGTCGCCGTTCGCCTCGTGGCTCATGGCGGTCTTCATGTCGACGACCGCGCTGGCGTCCGGCTTGCCGAAGATGTCGAGCGTGAGCTGCGGATCGGTCGCCTGAGCCGGCTTGAGGGTGATCTTGTTGCCGTCAGCCGTCAGCAGCTGGTCGATATTGCCCGCCTTGTAGCCGAAGGACGACCAGACGCCCGCGCCGACCAGGCCGAGGCTGATGTTGCGTTTGATCGACCAGACGACATCTTCGGTTGTGACCGGGTTGCCGGACGTGAACTTCGCGCCATCCCTCAGCGTGAAGGTGATCGAGCCGTCATCCGCGACCGTCCAGGCGCTGGCGAGACCCGGATTGACGGTCTTCTTGTCGGCGGCGAGCTCCACCAGCGTATCATAGAGATTGGCGATGACGCCCGTCGCCTCGCGGCCTGAAATCGCCGCCGGATCGAGGGTCAGGATATTGTTCATGCTCAGGCCGACGATCAGCTGGTCGGCGGGGGTATCGGCGAATGCGCCGATCGGCGCAGACAGCGTCAGAGCCGTGGCGAGCGCCACATGCTTCATCCATTTCATTTGGGGTTCCTCCATTCGAGGCGCTCATATGAGAGTATGACGTCACATGAGATGCCGTGTTGTATGAAGACTCAAAACTTAATCTTCGTCAATCGATATGGCATTGGAAATCGCGCATTTGCGTTGCTTTAACGCCGAGGTTGAGGTGGCCAATACTGCGGCATCCTATTTCAAGCTCCAAGTCATATTATGAGTTGACGGGTATCCGGGGCGCCTTCTAGATTGCAGGCAGCATGTCGAGGAGGAAAATTGCGATGAAGCGGCTTCTGATCACCGGAGCGGCCGGCAACATGGGCAAGGCCATGCGCCAGCGGCTCGGGCACCTGGCGGAGGTCATCCGCATTTCCGATATCTCTCCCCTGGACAATGTCGCGGCCAACGAAGAGCCGGTTACCTGCGATCTGGCGGATCCGGACGCGGTTCTGCGCATGGTGGAAGGATGCGACGGCATCCTGCATTTCGGCGGCATTCCTTCCGAGAACACCTTTGCCAGCATTCTCGACAGCAATATCCGCGGCCTGCACAATCTCTACGAGGCGGCGCGAAAGCAGGGAAAACCGCGCATCCTGTTTGCCAGCAGCAACCATACGGTCGGCTTTTATCGGCAGGATCAGTTCATCGGGGTCGATCAGCCCACCAAACCGGACGGCCTCTATGGCGCCTCGAAATGCTTCGGCGAGGGCCTGGCGCAGATGTATTTCCACAAGTTCGGCCAGGAAACGGCGATCGTCCGCATCGGTGCCTGCTGGCCGAAGCCGACGACGGTGCGGATGCTGTCGATCTGGCTGAGTTTCGACGACATGGCGTCGCTTTCCGAACGGGTCTTCAGGGCGCCTTACCTCGGTTGCCCAACCATCTGGGGTGTTTCGGACAATCAGCCGAAATGGTGGGACAATTCCGCTTCCGCCTACCTGGGCTGGGTTCCGAAGGACAGTTCGGAAATCTATCGCTCGGAACTGGAACGCAATCCGGGCATTCCGGACAAGGGGTCGTCGCAGGCGAAATGGCAGGGCGGCGGTTTCGTCGACGATCCCATCTACACCGAACCTCCCCGCACTGCGAACCGGTAACGTCCCATGAAGATTACGGATCTCACCACCAACGCCGTCAGCCTGCCGCTTGCCGAACCGTTCGGCAATGCCACGGCGACCATTCATCAATTCTCCTGCATCGTCGTCGATCTCGTTACCGATGAGGGATTGCGGGGGGAAAACCTGATCTTCACCATCCGGCCGGAGCAGCTGAAGCTTCTGGACAGCATGGTGCATGTGCTGCGGGATGCGGTGATCGGGCGCGACCCGGACGATACCGGCGCCTTCTGGGCCGATGCCTGGCGGCGCATCAACTTCATCGGCTTTACGGGCGTCTCGATCATGGGCATTTCGGCGATCGATGGTGCCATGTGGGATCTGAGAGCCAAGCGCGCCGGGCTTTCGATCTCGCGGATGCTGGGGCGCAGCCGGGAAACCATTCCGGCCTATGCGAGCGGCGGCCTCTGGCTGACCCAGGACATTCCCTCACTCGTCCGGCAGGCGGAAGGGTTTGTCGCAGCCGGCTTCAAGGCAATGAAGCTGCGGCTTGCCGGGAGGATCGACGTGGACCTGCCGCGTGTGAAGGCCGTTCGGGCGGCGATCGGCAGCGATATCGGGCTGATGATCGATGCCAACCAGGTGCTCGACGCTGATGCGGCGATCAAGCTCGGCGATGCGCTGGCGCCGTTTGATATCGCCTGGTTCGAGGAGCCGGTGCCGGCCCACGCATTGGAAGACTCGGCCAAGGTGGCAAGAGCCCTGCGCATGCCGGTCGCTTCCGGCGAGAACGAATATACCCGCTACGGTTTCCGGCGGATGATCGAGACGGGTGCCGCCTCCATTCTCATGCCGGATCTCCAGCGGGTTGGCGGCGTTACCGAATTCGCCCGCGTCGGCGCCCTGGCGGCAAGCTTTGATCTGCCGATCTCATCGCATCTTTTCCCCGAAATGAGCCTGCAGCTGTTGGCACATGTCCCGACCGCCCATTCCCTGGAATACGTGGAATGGTTCGCGCCGCTCTACGAGGAGACGATAACGCTCGTTGACGGGACGGCCCGGATTCCCGATGCGCCTGGCTGGGGGATGTCCTTGGACCGGGATGCCATCGTCCGCCACGCTCTTTAGGCGGAGAAATAGGAGAACGGCGAGACTTTCACGGTTAGCCGCTCCTGGGACCAGGTTCCCCCCCCCCCGGCGTTCCTGCGAAAGCGCAAGTAAAAGCCCACGCCCTGTTTGTTTCACGTCAAAGAGCAGAGGTTGGCGTGGACATAGGTTCTATTTCCAGAGGACGGCGATTTACTCCGCCCCTTGTTCCGAAGGAAAGAAACCAGGACCGACAAGATTCAGATGACCAGACGCTTCGCCAAGCGGTTGGACAACGTGACCATCACTGCGCCATCCGGGCGTACGCCGACGCAAAAGCGAGCTGCGACAAACCCAAAACCGTTTGTCGTACGTCAAAGAGGGCCGGCGGTTTTGCTCTAGTGTGAATTCAACGAAGCCGAGGGCTTCCACACAAGGAGTAAGAAAATGAAGAAGATTTTGGCATCCCTGGTCGGTGCGGCGATCGTTACGGCCGTCTGCGCCACGGCGGCGTCGGCTGCCGACTTCGAAGTGCATATGCTCAACAAGGGCAAGGACGGCGCGATGGTATTCGAACCGAGCTCCCTCAAGATCGCCAAGGGCGACACCGTCACCTTCATTCCAACCGACAAATCTCACAACGCCGAAACCATCGACGGGCTGATCCCGGAAGGCGCAAAGCCGTTCAAGGGCCAGATGAACGAAAGCGTGAAGGTGACGTTTGACATCGAAGGGGCGTATGCCGTGAAATGCTCGCCGCATGTCGGCATGGGCATGATCGGTCTCGTCGTCGTCGGCAACGCTCCTGCCAATCTCGAAGCCGTCAAGACCGCGAAACTGCCCAAAAAGGCCCGCGAACGTCTTGACGCGGATATCGCTGCTTCCGGCGTTTAAGCGGGGGGTCCGTCCGGCGGCGGCCATTCCCTCTCCCCTGGCCGCCGCTGCGCTTATTCACCCGGTTTCATCCTGCGCGAAATTCAGCGCATCAGGCCGGCCATGCGAAGCGCATTCTCGATGATCTGCTGGATACCTTCAGGCTCCTTTGCTTGCTCGGAAGAGGCCGATGCCCGCTTGGGGCCGTCGCTCTTCGCCTGCAACGGCTCCACGCCTTCGCGAAGCAGGCCCCAGCTTTTTGCCGAATGAAGCGTCGACGATATGCCGACATCCAGCAGGTAGGGCGCGGCGTTCTCATAGCCGAGCGCGGGGTCGATCGGTGTTCCGTGGCCCATACCGGCAATGCTGTAATATTCAATCACCTGCCTGCCGCGGGCATCTTTCCAGACGGTTTTCGACTGGCCATCGACCTTTTGCTCCAGGTCCGGCCGTGACCCTACCTCGTGAACGGCGCGCCACTGGTCGATGATCGCCTGCGCGTTTGCTTCTGCGACCGTATTGTCCTGGGTGCCCTGCCATACCGAGATGGTCGGCCAGGGTCCCTGATGGGTGGAAGCGGCCTTCAGCCGCGACTGAAGCGCCGATGGTGCCGGCAGGCCTTGCCCGCGCATCCGGTCGAAGGCTTCGGGAACCGTCGCGGCGACGCCATAGGGCAAGCCGGCGATGATTGCGCCACCTGCGAAAACCTCCGGATAGGTGGCCAACATTATATTGGCCATCGCACCCCCTGCGGACAAGCCGCTCACATAGATGCGCGAAGTGTCGATCCCATGCCGGGAGACTACGGCATCGATCATCTGGCGGATCGAGTGCGCTTCGCCCTGGCCGCGGCGCATGTCGCCCGGAACGAACCAGTTGAAGCAGAGATTACCGTTGTTGGCCCGGACCTGTTCGGGCAGGAGGACCACGAAGCCGTGGCGTTCGGCGAGCTTCGACCATCCGGCGCCGTGATCATAACCGGACGCGGTTTGCGTGCATCCGTGCAGAACCACGACGAGGGCGGGGCCTTTGGGAAGCAGGGAGGGAACGTATACCCTGGCTGCCAGCGCCCCGGGATTGGATCCGAAACTGCTCAGTTCCTCCAGATGGCTGGGCGAGTCGGTCTGTTCCCGACCCAGTGATTTCAAGCGGGCAAGCCGCTCCAGCGTATCCGACAACGATCTCATAATGGCTCCTGGCAATCATTGCCGGGATGGCAGTGATCAGCGACAACGTTCCCTATATGGGTAACGTTGCTGCACTGCACAATTATTTTTTTGCGGAATGCGTTTCACTACGAGCCGGCGGGAGCCGAAAGGTTCGCTGCCCGCGAGGTTTTGCGTCCGCTTTCGATCAGCGCCTTGGTGTATTCATGCTGCGGCGAGAGGAAGAGGCGTTCCGTCTCGCCCTGTTCGACGATCTCGCCGCGTTTCATCACGATGGTCCGGTCGCAGATCTGGCGGATGACGGCAAGGTTGTGCGAGATGAAGACATAGGTGAGGTCGAGTTCGGCGCGCAGTTCCTGCAGGAAGTCGAGCACCTGCGCCTGCACCGAGATATCGAGCGCGGACGTCGGTTCGTCGAGGATCAGCAGGCGTGGATTGAGGGCGATGGCGCGGGCGATGCAGATACGCTGCTTCTGGCCGCCGGACAGTTCGTGCGGATAACGGTACTTGAACATCTTCGGCAGCTGAACGATGTCGAGCAGCGCTTCGACGCGCGCCTCGATATCGCGGCGGCTCATGTTCGTCTGGATGCGCAGGGGCTCGCCGATCGCGTCGCCGATCGTGTGACGGCCGTTGAGCGCCGAATGCGGGTTCTGGAAGACGAACTGCATGTGCCGACGCATCAACCGCAGAGGTTCGCCGGTCAGGCCGGAGATGTTTTTGCCGTCGAAGATGATATCGCCGGAGGTCGGCTCGATCAGCCGCAGCAGCATGCGCGCCAGCGTCGACTTGCCGGAGCCGGATTCGCCGACCACGCCGAAGATTTCGCCGGTCGCGACGGAGAGGTTGATGCTGTCGACCGCCGTCACCTCGGTGCCGGACTGGCTGCGATAGACCTTCCTGAGGTCGATCGCTTCCAGGAGAATGCCGGGTTTCGGGGAGGCGCCGACCGCCGGTTCGGCGGCAACCTTTGCCGATGCGGTATCGATGTCCGGCACGGCGGCGAGCAGGCGCTTGGTGTATTCGTGTTTCGGGGCGCTGAGGATATCCGCGGTCAGGCCCTGTTCGACGATCTCTCCCTTGTACATGACCGCGCAGCGCTTCGCGATCGTGGCGATCGCGCCGATATCGTGGCTGATCATGATGACGGTGAGATTGAGTTTTTCGACGAGCGAATTGATGAGGTCAAGCACCTGCGCCTGGACCGTCACGTCGAGCGCCGTCGTCGGCTCGTCGGCGATCAGCAGGTCCGGCTTGCCGGACAGCGCCATTGCGATCAGCACCCGCTGGCGCATGCCGCCGGAAAGCTGGTGCGGATATTGGTCGAACAGCATGGCCGGGTTCGGCAGGCCGACCTGGTCGAGCAGGTCCTCGGTGCGGGTACGGCGGGCGGCCTTCGAGGAGACGCCGTGTCCGGCCGCCTTTTCATGGGCGGCGATGACGTCGGAAATCTGCTGCCCGATCGTGAAGAGCGGGTTCAGATAGGTCATCGGATCCTGGAAGATCATCGAGATGCGGATGCCGCGGATCTTGGTCCAGTCTTTTTCCGATAGTGCGGTAATGTCCTGTCCGTCGAAGGCGATGCTGCCCTCGATAACCTTCGAGGCCTTCGGGCCGATGCCGAGCACGGAGCGTACCAGCACCGTCTTGCCGGAACCGCTTTCGCCGACGATGCCGAGCGTATCGCCGCGGTTGACGGTCAGGTTGATGTCCTTCAGCACATGCACCGGACCGTCGAACGTGGCGATGTCGAGCCGGTAGTTCTGAATGTCGAGAAGAGGTCCGGTCATCGGTCACGGCTCCGGGGATCGAGAATGTCGCGCAGGCCATCGCCGAGAAGGTTGAAGCCGAGCACGGTCAGGAAGATTGCGGCGCCCGGAAACAGCGAATACCACCACCAGTCCGGCATGTAGGTGCGGGCGACCGAGATCATCGCCCCCCATTCCGGCGCCGGCGGCTGAGCGCCGAGGCCGATGAAGCCGAGGCTGGCGGCGGACAGGATCGCCATGCCCATGTCCATGCTCATCTTGACGATGATCGGCGACATGCAGTTCGGCAGGATATGGTGCCAGAGGATCCAGGGCGTTTTGGCACCGATCGAGCGGGCCGATTCCACGAACAGTTCTTCCTTGACGGAGAGCGTCTTCGCCTCCACCAGGCGCACATAACCCGGCCACCAGACGAGCGACAAGGCGACCACGCAATTGGTAATGCCCGGTCCGAGTGCGGCGACGATCGCCAGTGCCAGCGCCAGTCCCGGCACGGCGAGGAAAAGTTCGGTGATGCGCATGATGACGGCGCGCACCCAGCCGCCACGATAACCGGCGATGATGCCGAGCGGCACGCCGATGATGGCGCCGACGCCGGTGATGATCAGGCCGATCCAGAGCGAGGTGCGGGCGCCGATGATGACGCGCGAAAGGATGTCGCTGCCCATCTCGTCGGTGCCGAACCAGTGACCCGCGCTTGGCCCCATCAGCTTGTTGGCCATGTTGAAGGCGCCAACGGTGTCTTCCGGATAGGGCGCAAGCCATGGTCCGAGAGCGGCAAGCAACAGGAAGAGCACGACCAGGCCGAGGCCGAGCATGGAGGAAAAGCTCTTGCCGAACATGTGCGCATAGAGCCGCCACTGGCGGATCTTGCTTTCATGCCGTTCGCGGAAGGTGAGGGGCCGGGAGAGTTCCACGGGCGTCGTCATCAGGCGCTCCTGAGGCGGGGGTCGATCCACGCATAGGCGAGATCGACGAGGGTGTTGGCGACGATGAAGAAGAAGCCGATTACCAGCGTGACGCCGATGACGGGCTTGAAGTCCGATGAAAGCGCCGAGGAGACGGCATAAAGGCCGATGCCGGGCCAATCGAAGACGGTTTCGACGAGAACTGTGGAGCCGAGCATCCAGCCGAAGCGCAGGCCGATCATCGCAAGCGTCGGCAGCAGCGCGTTCTTCAGCGCGTAGATGGCGACGATGCGGAAGGAGGCGATGCCGTGAGCGCGGGCCGCGACGATGTAGTCGGACTGCAGCACCTCGATCATCTCGGCGCGGTTGACGCGCAGGATCGAGGCGAGGCAGGGGAAGGAGAGCACGATCGCCGGAAGGATGATGTGCCGTAGCGACGTCCAGAACGTATCCAGCCGGCCGGCGAGCAGGCTGTCGACGAGCAACAGGCCGGTGACCGTTTCCGGCGGGCGGGTGACCAGCGGCAGGCGGCCGGAGACCGGCAGCCAGCCGAGGTCGACCGCAAATGTCAGCTGCAGGATGATGCCGAACCAGAAGGCCGGCAACGCGACGCCCGAGATCGAGAAGATGCGGGTCGCATGGTCGATCGGGCCGTCCTTGTAGACGGCCGACAGCATGCCCATCGGCACGCCGACGATGATGCCGAGCGCCATGGCGACGAAGACGAGTTCCAGCGTTGCCGGCGCATAACGTAGCACTTCCTCCAGCACCGGCCTTGTGGTGACGATCGACTGGCCGAGATCGCCGGTGACGAGGTCGCCCATATAGACGACGAATTGCTCGGGCAGCGACTTGTCGAGGCCGTATTCGGTGCGGATGGTCGTCACCATGTCTTCGGTCGCATTGGGGCCGGCGACCAGGCGGGCCGGATCGCCCGGCGCGACATTGGTGATGACGAAGGTGAGTGCCGCAATGCCGATCATGGTTCCGACCAGCGTCAGCACTTTGCGGAAGGCGAATGTCAACATCGTCTTCTCCGGTGGCTATTCTCTCAAAAACTGCGCATGGCCCGGCCGGTTGGGATGGTCCGGGCCATGCGCATCATTCTGGCTGCGGGAGGGGGCGCAAGCCAGAGGTTATTCGGCCTTCACCCACATCGGATAGAGATCGACCTCGCCGGTGAAGCGGACCGGGCTGAACTTGAAGCCCTGCAGATAGTCGCGATGCGCCCAGCGGCGGTTCTGCAGCATGCCGAAGACTTCCGGCTGGTCGGCGACGATCTGCTTCTGGATGTCGGCATAAAGCTTGGCACGGTCGTCCCAGCTGGTGGCGGCGCGGGCCTGGTCGATCATCTCCGAGACCTTCGGATTGTCGTAGAACATCATCGCGTAATACTGGCCCCAGCTCGCCTTGTGGTACTGGTAGGCGACGGCGTCCGGGTCGGTCGAGACAGGCGTGGTGAAGACCGAAGTCATGGCCGGCGAGGTCTCGACCTTGGAACCGGCGGCGACCATGTTCGGCCACTGTTCCGGCTTGACCTCGACGGTGATGCCGAGTTCCTTCAGGTTGTCGAGCAGGACGAGGCCGATGCGACGGGCTTCTTCGAGGCCTGCGACATGGACGTAAGGCAGGGTGATACCGCCGTTCGGATAAGCCGATTTCGCGAGGTATTCCTTGGCCTTGGCAAGATCCTTGCGCGGCATGCCCGGAACGGCGACATGGCCCTTCATGGCGTCCGGCAGGGGGCTGGTCTCGAGCGAGGCGGCGCCGTTATAGATCTGGATCAGCGCGTCGTAGTCGAGCGCATAGGCGATCGCCTTGCGCAGGTTGATGTCGGCGGTCGGACCCTTCTGGGTGTTGAACTTGATCCCGAAGGTGGTCATGCCCTTGTGGTCCTGGATGACCACGCCCGGCACGCGCTTGATCTGGATATAGTCGTCCGGCGTCAGACCTTCGACGATGTCGGCTTCTCCGCGCTGCAGGGCGGCCTTCTGGGCGGCGGGTTCGCGGATGATCTTGTAGATGACGCCGGCCGGGCGGTTCTTTTCGCCCTGCGGCCAACCCTTCCAGTAACCGTCATTGGCTTCGATCTCATAAAGAACGTTCGGTTCCCAGCGGCCGAGCTTGAACGGGCCGGAGCCGGCGGCATGGTCGGTCAGCCACTTCTGGCCGTAGTCGCCATCCACCTCGTGGGCCTTCACTTCGGCCGGGTTGACGACGAACCACCAGGGCAAGAAGGAGAGGAACGGCGCATAGGGTGCCCTGAGGTCGAAGCGAACGGTGTTGGCGTCGACGGCGACGATATTTTCTGGTGCGAGGAAGTCCTTGAGCATCCAGGCGACGCCCTTGTTAAGCTTCAGGCCGCGCTCGAAGGAATAACGTACGGCTTCGGCGGTCACCGGGTCGCCATTGTGGAACTTGGCGTTCTTGGCGAGGTGGAAGGTCCAGCTCTTGCCGTCGGCGCTGGTTTCCCACTTCTCGGCGAGCCATGGCTTGATCTCGGCCGGGTTGCCTTCGTACTTGACCAGGGCGTCATAGACCGACTGCTGGATCATGCGCGTCGACCAGTCGTAACGGACATGCGGATCGAGCACCGGGATCGCCTGGCGGCCGCCGAAGACGATGACATTGCCCTTGTCGGTACGCTCGAAGGCCCCGGCGGGCGCGGCGAGGATCGAGGAGGCGAGCAGCCCCGCGATCGCGACGTTTTTCAGGATTTTTCCGAACATGTGGTTCCCTCTGTTTTTAATGTGGCTCGGTAATCAGATCATCTGGCGGACGACGCCCGCGACGACGCGGCGCGACAAAAGAACCGGGGCATCGACGGCGCGGCGCACCTCTTCCAGCATTCCGGCGGAATAACCCATGCAATGCATGACTATAAGGTCGCAGCCTTCGAGCGTCTTCGCCCGCTCACCCATATCGTCGCCGGCATAGGGCGAGGCGGCCACGAATTTTGGCTCGCCGCTGAAGACGTGGCGATCGGCGAAATCCTTGACCTGCCGATCAAGCGGCAGGATGACGCCGAGCTTGCGGGAGGAAGCGGCGAGCGCCTCGACGGTCGAATCGACGATCCGCTGGGCTTCGACGACCAGCGTGTTTTCGAGCGGATCGATCCGGGTGCCTGTGCAGAGAAGAACGACGAGGTCGAAGCCTTCTGCATCTATCGTCTTCAGGAGGACATTGAGTTTCTCTTCGGTCCGGGCCTTGGAGGTGACGATTTCCTCGCCGCTCTTGAGACGCGTCGCAAAGGAATGTTCGCCATCCACGGCGCGCATCGCGTCCAGTTCAGCCGGGTCCATGCCGTCGAGCACGCCGAATTCACGGAACTCGAGGCGACCTTCTGGCAGGCCGATGCCGATCTCGGCCATCATTTCCGGAACCAAGTCGATCCGCGGTGTCTGGCCGATGGTCACGAAGGCGATCTTGGATGTGGAAGGCATGCTCTCATCGTTCCTTGCATGGCATTATGGGAACGGAGCCTAACGCTCGGAAGCGCGGCTTCACTATAGGGTAATGCCCCTAGAACGACATGATTCTGACATGCTCATGGCGACCAATTTTTAGGCAAACAGGTCATTTGGCGCAATTTTCTTGCGCGAACGCACTTATTTTCGATCAGGGATGGCCGGCGGAGATGACCATGCGGATGAGCGCGTTGGACGAGGTGACTTCCATCTTGCTCATGACGTTCGAGCGATGGATCTCGACCGTCTTCGGGCTGATGCCGAGCTGGCGGGCAATCGCCTTGTTGGACAGGCCTTCGGCCACCAATGACAACACCTGCCGCTCGCGCGGCGTCAGGCGAAGCAACTTTTCCGCAAATTCCGGCGAAACGCCCGGCAGGGTCACGGGCTGCGAACGATGCAGGAGAAGCCGGATGGCGCTTGCGACGATGCGGCGGGCGAGAACGACGGGCTTGCCGCTGGCCTTCGCCACCATTTGCCGGTCGGCTTCGGTAAAGCTCACGGAATTCAGGACGATGATCTCCGCATCGGCGAGATCGACGAGCGCGCCGGCCAGCAGTTTCCGGTCACCATCGGCGGCGTAGCTGGCGCAGATCTTGTAGGGCGCCAGCGCCGGGATATCGAGTTCGGCTATCTGCTGCTGCAGCGGCTGGATGAGGCCGACGGAAGCGCCGTGCGCGGCAAGCGAAATCACTGCCGATTCCATGGCCCGCTGGGCATTCACGGTCGGGCAGGTGCTTTCGAAATCGCGAAACAGGCCGGTCGAGAGGATGACGACCAGATCGAATTCATTGGGTTGGAAAGCGGCGGCGATCTTCGCCATGCGCTCGGCGATCCGCGGCTTGGAGACGACGATATCGGTATTGTCGGCAAGCCGGGTGACGATGCTCTGTTCGCCCGGCCGCACTTTCAGATCGTCGATTTCTGCCTTGGAAAGCCCGTCCAGCGCGCCGATCTCGAGCGCTTCGATCGGAACGTCGAGATTGGTCAGCATGTCCCCGATGAGATCGGCACGCGGCGTCTGGCCGACGCTCAGGAACATCACCCGGTGGTGCGGTTCCGCACCTTCCGGTGAGGTCGGGGCCAGCGCATATGGGCTCTTCGACATGTGCAGGGAATCGGTCCTTTCGATCGTCAAACCATGATGGCGCCGGGCATGCCTAAAATCAAGGCAAGCTCATTCTAGGGGCAGTCCCCTATAGGCATCCTTCGTCACTCATGGCTAGGTTCTAGCACATTCTTCGGAGGTAAACATGATCCGTGATTTCGAAGCGGGCGAGATCGACCCGCTTGCCGTTGGCGCCTGGATTCTCGGCACCGGCGGCGGTGGCAGCCCCTATCTGGCGCAGCTCAACCTGAAAAAGCTCTACAAGGACGGCAAGCGCGTCAAGCTTATCGATCCCCAGGCGCTCGATGACGGCGATGCCGTCGCGGTCGTCTCCAAGATGGGTGCGCCGCTGGTCGGCCAGGAGCGCCTCGTCGATCCCGCGCATCTCGCCCGGGCCATGCAGCTGATGGAAGAGTATACCGGCCGCAAGTTCCGCGCTGTGATGAGCGTCGAGATCGGCGGCGGCAACGCGCTGTCGCCATTCCTCGCCGGCGCCATGCTGGATATCCCGGTCGTCGATGCGGACGCGATGGGCCGCGCCTATCCGGAAGCGCAGATGACGAGCTTTGCGATCGGCGACCTGCCGATGTATCCGCTGACGCTGGTCGATTGCCGCGACAACGAGGCGATCGTCGCCAAGGCTGCCTCCTGGAAGTGGATGGAACGGATTTCCCGCAAGATCTGCACCGAAGTCGGTTCGACGGCGGCCACCTGCAAGGCGCCGCGCACCGGCCGGGAAGTCAAGGACTGGGGCGTGCTCTACACGGTCACCAAGGCGGTCAGCCTCGGGCGCGCCGTGCTTGAGGCCCGCGCCGCCCATTCGGATCCGGTCGAAGCGGTGCTTGCCCATGAAGGCGGCAAGGTGCTGTTCAAGGGCAAGATCGCCGATGTCGACCGCACCACGACCGGCGGCTTCCTGCGCGGCTCGGCGATGATCGAAGGCCTCGATGGTGATCGCGGCTCGAAGGTCGAGCTCGCCTTCCAGAACGAATGGGCAGTCGCCTTCCGCGACGGCCAGCCGATCGCCATGACGCCGGACCTGATCTGCCTGCTCGACACGGTGTCGGGTGAGGCGATCGGCACGGAAACGGTACGTTACGGCCAGCGCGTCACGGTCGTCGCCCTGCCGGCGCCGGAGGTTCTGACCAGCGCCAAGGGCCTCGAACACGTCGGCCCGCGGGCCTTCGGATATGACCTGGATTTCAAATCGGTGTTTGCAGCATGAAGCGGATCGGAATTGACGTCGGCGGCACCAATACGGATGCCGTGCTCATCGATGGCGAGAAGGTTCTCTCGGCCATCAAGTTTCCCACCACCGCGGATGTGATGCAGGGCGTGGTCAATGCGATCGGCCATGTGGTCGCCTCGCAGGCGCCGGGGTCGGCACCGGTCGATGCGGTGATGATCGGTACGACGCATTTCACCAATGCGGTGGTCGAGCGCGCCCGTCTCGATCGCGTCGCGGCGATCCGCATCGCCATGCCGGCCGGCGCCTCGCTGCCGCCGATGGTCGACTGGCCGGACGAGCTGCGCGATGCTGTCGATCCGCTCTCCTTCATGGTGCATGGCGGCCATGAATACGACGGCCGGCCGCTGGTGCCGCTTGCAAAGGATGAAATCCGCGACGCGGCGATGAAGATCCGCGATGCCGGCGTCGATTCGATCGGCATCACGGCGCTCTTTTCGCCGTTGACGGCGGAATGCGAGCTCGAAGCGGCCGAGATCGTCCGGTCGGTGATCCCGAATGCGCGGATCACGCTTTCCCATACGCTCGGCCGCATCGGCCTTCTGGAACGTGAGAACGTCACGCTGCTGAACGCTGCGCTGCAGGGGCTCGGCCGCAAGACGATCGATGCGTTCAAGGATGCGCTGAAGCAGGCCGGCATCGATGCGCCGTTCTATCTGACCCAGAATGACGGCACCGTGGTGCTGGCGGATGTTGCAGCCGCCAACCCGGTCTACAGCTTTGCGTCCGGCCCGACCAATTCGATGCGCGGCGCGGCGTTCCTGACCGGCCTCAAGGAGGCCATGGTCATCGATGTCGGCGGCACGACCTCGGATGTGGGCTGCCTGGTCGGCGGCTTTCCGCGCGAGGCGAACAATGTCGTCGAAGTCGGCGGCGTGCGCACGCTCTTCCGCATGCCGGACCTGCTGCCGATGGCACTCGGCGGCGGCACGATCATCGATCCGGAAACCCGCAAGATCGGCCCGCGTTCGGTCGGTTACCGGATCACCGAAAAGGCGCTGGTCTTCGGCGGCGACACGCTGACGACGACGGACGTGGCGGTGGCCGCCGGCCTCGTCGAGATCGGCGACCGCGACCGGGTCAAGCATCTCGACAAGGCGCTGGTGGCCGACCTCCTGAAGCGTGTCGAGGCGATGGTGGAAGACGGCGTCGACCGGATGAAGACTTCGGCCGAGGGCGTGCAACTGATTGCCGTCGGTGGTGGTGCGTTCCTGATCCCGGAAAAGCTCAAAGGTGCCAGCGAAGTGCTGCGCGTCGAACATGCCGGCGTGGCGAACGCGCTTGGTGCTGCGATGGCGCAGGTTTCCGGCGAAGTCGACCAGGTGTTTTCCGGCATGTCGCGCGAAAAGGCGATTGCCGAGGCCGAGCGCATTGCCCGCGCCCGCGCCGTCGAAGCGGGTGCCAGTGCCGATACGATCGTGACGCTCGATACCGAGGATATCCCGATCGCCTATCTGCCGGGTGACTCCCGGCGGGTACGGGTGCGCGTCGTCGGCGACATCGCCTTCATGAAGGACGAACAGAAGCGCGTGGCCGGGGCCTTGCGCTGAACCCCAACTCTCCTCCCAGGGAGAATCGGCGGGCTGGTTTGTTGCCGGTCCGCCGATTTCATTTTGGGCTGCCGGACATCTTGTAGATCTCGGCATCGATCGTGGCGGCGTGTCCGCGCTGCGCTCTTCCCAGATAAATTCCATAGGTATATTTATTTTACCGAAAGTGGCAGTTAAGCTTACCTTTATCGATGGCCTCCGGAGGTAACGCTTCTCATGACACAAGAATTCATCCAGGCGCTCCAGCGCGAACTCGCTCCCGATGTCTTTTTTGGTGAGGATATTCCCGTCCGCTTCCACAACGATTGGGGCGGTCTTTCGCCGGTCGTGCCGCTGGCTTTGGTGCGGCCGCGCACGACGGAACAGGTCTCGGCAACGCTGCGCCTTTGCAACGAGTTCAAGGTGCCGGTCGTACCCCAGGGCGGTTTGACTGGTCTTGCCGGTGGCGCGCGGCCGATCGAAAATGGCGTGGCGCTGTCGCTCGACCGCATGAACGACATCGAGGAAGTCGATACGGTGATGGCGACGATGACGGTTCTGGCCGGCACGCCGCTCAGTGTCATCCAGGCGAAGGCGGAAGAGGCGGGGCTGTTCTTCGGTCTCGATCTCGGAGCTCGGGATTCCTGCGTCATCGGCGGCAATCTCGCCACCAATGCCGGCGGCAATCGCGTCATTCGGTTCGGCATGGCGCGCGAACACGTGCTCGGCCTCGAAGTGGTGCTGCCGGACGGCACGATCGTCACATCGCTGAACAAGATGCTGAAGAACAATGCGGGCTATGACCTCAAGCAGCTGTTCATCGGCTCGGAAGGCACGCTCGGCGTCATCACCCGTGCCGTGCTGCGGCTGCAGGCGAAGCCCGCGGAACTCGCCAGCGCCTTCTGCGGCTGCCCGGATTTCCCCTCGCTTCTGGAGCTCCTGAAGAGCGCCCGCCAGGGCATGGGATCGGCGCTGACCTCGTTCGAGGTGATGTGGCCGAGCTTTTACGATTTCATGACGGGTAAGCTTCCTGACCTGCGTCGCGCCTTCAAGGAGCCGCACGGGATCTATGTGCTGATCGAAACCGGCGGCCGCAATGCCGAAGAAAACCGGGCGCTGCTGGAGCAGGTTCTTTCCGATGCGCTGGAAGCCGGCTGGGTTTCCGATGCGGTTCTGCCGTTCTCGGAGCGCGAGACCAGGGACCTCTGGGCGGTGCGCGAAAGCGTATCGGAATACGGCAAGCTGATGGGGCCGCTGACCGCTTTCGACGTCGGCCTGCCGACCAGCGCCGCCGGCCGGGTGGTCGACGAGATCGAAGCCGCGATGAAAGCCCGTTGGCCGGACGCGATCGCGCTCAGCTACGGCCATATCGGCGACAGCAACCTGCATCTCGTCTGCAACATTCCGTCGGCCGGCAGTGACCAGCCGCACAAGGAGATCACCGAACTCGTCTTCGGCACGATTGCGCGCGAAGGCGGCACGATTTCCGCCGAACACGGGATCGGCCTTCTGAAGAAGCCCTATCTCAAGCTGTCGCGTACGCCGGAAGAATTGGCGCTGATGGCGCGCATCAAGGTGGCGCTCGATCCCAACAACATTCTGAATACCGGAAAAGTGCTTTCCGTCTGAGCGGGATAGGAGGTGCCGGTGAATCGACATTTTCAGCCAGTCAAGGTGCTGCTGCCGAACGAAGAGGTGGCGCGCCGGCTTGCCGATGCCATCAGGACAGGATTTTTCCGGCTCGGCTCCCGCCTTCCTTCCGAACGCAGCATCGCCGAACAGATGCAGGTGAGCCGCCCAACCGTGCGCGAGGCGGTGAAGCTGCTGGTCGAGGCCAACATCCTCAACGTCAAGCCGGGCGCCGGCGGCGGCACGTTCGTCAGCAGCGAGATCGTGCCGCTCGACCTGATCGTGCCGAGGCCGGACATGCGGCCGGGGGATATCGACGAGGCCATCGAGGTGCGCCGGCTGATCCTGCCCTGGGTGGCGCAGACCGCCTCGCAATATGCCGAGGATGTCGATTTCGACCGGATGCGGGAGGCGATCCGGTTCGGCCGGGATGCACTGCCGCCGCCGGAGGTGACCAAGAGCAGCCCGGAGCATATCAATTCGATCATCATCGCTTCGATGCGGTTCGACCTCGCCCTGGCGCAGGCGACCCGCAACAGCCTTGTCCTGGAACTGATGGAACTGCTGCTGCAATGGGTGGAGCCGATGCGGCGCGGGACGCTGCATACGCGGGCCGATCTCGCGCTGTCGCTCGAATTGGTCGAGATCATGATGCAGGCGATCGAATCCGGCGATCCGGCGCAGATCTCCGAGATCACCGAAATGCGGCTCGGCATTCTGGAAAATGCGCTTGAGGAACAGACCGGACGACGCCTTCGCCGCAACCGTAGGCGGGCCAGCGCGGGCTGATCAGCGCTCCAGCCTTTCGTGCCAGGCGGTGCGATAGGCTGCAACGTCCCAGGATGGCGCGGGCACGGCGCGGCCGGGTTTGGTGTTCGGCGAAATGCCGGCCAGAAGCGCTGCGCCCTGGCTGGTGCCGGTCGAGCCGGGGAGGGCGACCACCTGGCGGCCGAGCAGAGCCGTCAGCGCCTGAAGATAGGCCGGATTGGTGGAGAAAGGGCCTTCGACCAGAACCGGCCCCTTGGCGCCGATGAGGTCGAGGCAGGTCTGCGTCATCAGCGCGAGATAGAGGCAGGCTGCCGCCCAGCGCTGGTCGGTCGAAGCAGTGGTTTCGTTGATCCATTGGCGCTCGTGGCCCGGGAAGGGGCCGGAGCCGGCGGCAATGTTGGGCAGGAGCATCAGGCCTTTTCCGATGACATCCGGCATGGCTGCAAGGGCAGCTTCCGGCGAAAGTGCGCCGAGTTCCGCTGTCAGCATCTCGAACTCGCGGCCGCCCATGAAGCGGCTCGAGGGCACGGCGCGGCCATAGGCGTCGAGATTGGCAAGTGCGTCGCGCTGCGGATCGAGATGATCGAGATCGCCGCCGACGGCGAAATTGATAACCCAGGTGCCGGTGGAGACGACTGCGAAGGGCGGCTCGCGGCCGACTAGATGCGGCAGCAGCGAGGCATTGGAATCATGGATGCCGCAGTGGACCGGGATGGGTGTCGGAAGGCCGATCTGGGCTGCGATGTGTGGCAATAGCGGACCGAGCGTGTCGAAGGCCGAACGGACCGGCGCCATCAGGTCGCGGATGCCGAGCGCATCGACCAGCGGGGAATAGGTGCCTTCGCGCGGCCGCCAGAGATCGGTGTGGCAGCCGAGCGAGGTGACTTCGTTCGCCGCCACCCCGGTCAGCTGGAACGCCCAATATTGCGGATAGGTGAGGATGGTGCGGGTGCGGGCAAAGGCTTCGGGAAACGCCGTCTTCTGGTAATGAAGCTGGGCACCGACATTCAGGCCACCGGACAGGGACGGCGAGAAGGTTTCCGAAAAGGGCGGGCGGATCGACTGATAGGCTCTGCGGATATCTTCCGGATATTCGTGTTCGTAATCGAGCACGGGCAGGGCAAGTCCGCCCTCGGCATCGAGAAGCACCGCCGATGCGCCGTGGGTGGTGATGGAGATCGCATCGAAGCCGGGCTGCGCGGCAAAGACGGACAGCGCTTCGAGCACGAAAGCCCAGAGCGCCTCGATATCGTAGTGCGGATAGGGCGGCCCTGACAGAACCCGGTTCGGCGCGCGCCTTTCGGCGCTCTCCTCGCCGGTCGCGCAGTCGAGCACGACGACCTTGGCATTGGTCTTGCCGATATCGAGGACGGCGATCTTTTGCGGCTTCGTCATGGCAGGTGGAAGACCGTCACCAGATCGCTCTGGACCGGCGAATTGTCCGGATTGGTTTCCATGAGGTCGGCCATGTAAGCCCACCATTTCTTCATTACCGGGTGTTCGGGCAGGCTCGCCATCGTATGGTCCGCAGGTCGTGTCAGCACGCCGAACAGCGTATTGGTCTCGCGGTCGAGGTGGATTGAATAGTCGCTGGCGCCGGCTTGGTGCAGGAGATCCACGAGTTCCGGCCAGATCTCGTCGTGGCGCCTGCGGTACTCTGCTTCCATGCCCGGATAAAGCTTCATCTTGAAGGCGTGCTTTTCGAGCGTCATCAGCTCATTTCCTTGATGCGGCGGGCGATGATCGGGATGGCGATGGTGATGATCAAGAGCAGGCCGACGAAGATCGACATGACGATGCCGGGCACGTTGAGCAGGCCGAGCCCGAAGGTGACGAGGCCCATGACAAACGCGGCGATGACGACACCGGCGATCGTACCCGCGCCGCCGAGGATGGAGACGCCGCCGAGCACGACCATGGTGACGACTTCGAGTTCCCACCCTTGCGCGATCGAAGGGCGGGTCGAGCCGAGCCGGGAGGTGAGGCAGACGGACGCGACGCCGGCCATCAGCCCGGTCAGCAAGAAGAGGATGAACTTCACGCGCTCCACCGGAATGCCGGAAAAGCGCGCCGCGAATTCGTTGTTGCCGATCACATAGACCTGCCTTCCGAAATTCGTGGCGTGCAGCAGGATGCCGAAAGCTGCGGCAAGCACGATGAACAGCACGAATTCGAAGGAAAAGACCCAGGCAACATAGCCCTGGCCGAAATAGGCGAAACTTGCCGGATATTTGCCATAGGCCTGGTCGCCGAGGACGATATAGGAAATGCCGCGGAAGAGGCTCATGGTGCCGATGGTCACGACGATCGACGGCAGTCTGAGGCCGGCGACGAGCAGGCCGTTAAACGCGCCGCAGACAAGCCCGGTGCCGATGCCGATCGCCACCAGCCCCGGTGTGCCGATGCCGGCCTGGGCGGCGGCGCCCATCGCGGTCGAGGCGAGCGCGATGATCGCCGCCACCGACAGATCGATCTCGCCGGCGATGACGAGCAGCGCCATGGCAAAGGCGATCATCGCCTTTTCGGTGAAGTTGAAGGTGGCGTCGGAGAGGTTCCAGGCGTTCAGAAAGTAAGGCGAGGCGAACGAATTGAAGACGAATATCAGCACCGCCACGCCGAAAAGCAGGACTTCCCAGCTTGCCAGGAGGCGCGAGGTTCTGCTGCCGAGCCTATCGGGGATGACCCGTTTTGCGGAAACGACGTCGCTCATGCGGAGACCTCCCTTGCGCCGCGATCACGCAGGATGATGCGGCCGGCCTTGCGTTCGGCGCGGGCGTTGAAGACGACGGCGAGCACGATGACGATGCCGGAGATCGCCATCTGCGCAAACGGCGAGATGCCGATGACGGGCAGCGCGTTCTTGATGACGCCGAGGAAAAGCGCGCCGAGCACGGCGCCGGCAACCGAGCCGATGCCGCCGGCAATCGAGATTCCGCCGATCACGCAGGCCGCAACCGTGTCCAGTTCGAAACCGGCGGCGATATCGACATAGGCGACCGCGTAGCGCGATACCCAGAGATAGCCGGAAAGGCCGGCGAGCGCGCCCGATACGACGAAGGCAAGGAACTTGGTCCAGCCGATATCGATACCGGCATAGATCGCCGCGGTCGGGTTGCCGCCGGATGCATAGGCCGCGCGGCCGAAGGGCAGGCGGTTCAGCACGAACCAGGCGCCGAGCACGATGAGGATGGCGATCCAGGAGAGAATCGGCAGGCCCAGCACCGGCATTCGCGGGATGTTGAGGAAGGTAGGTCCCATCTGGTGGGCATTCACCCAGCCGCCGCCCGACAACACGAAGGCCATGCCGCGATAGATGGTCAGCGTTCCGAGCGTGACGACGATCGGCGGGATCCGCAGCGCCCAGACGAGGTAGCCGTTGATCGCCCCGAGAAAGGCGCCGATGCCGATGGCCATGACGATGAGCAGGGCCAGCGGCAGGTCGGGGTAGGCGGCATTGGTCATGGCGACCGCCATGCCGGTGAAGGCAAGGTTGGCGGCGACCGAGAGATCGATCGACTTGGTCAGGATCACCGTCATCTGGCCGAGCGCCAGGATGATCAGGATCGAGGTGTCGTTGAAGATGTTGGCGAGATTGCCGGGCTCGGCAAAGCCGGGTGCGCGGGTAGAAAAGCCAGCGATCATCAAGGCTATGATGATGGTAAGCAGGATTTCGCGGTTCTTCAGGAGGCGGTTCATGGGTTTCTCCTCACTGATTGCCGGTCGCGGCGCGCACCAGCGCTTCGGCGCTCAAGGCCTCGCGCTCAAACATGCCGGCGGCCAGGCCTTCCCGCATCACCATCACCCGGTCCGACATGCCGAGAATTTCGGGAAGCTCGGACGAGACCATGACGATCGACAGGCCTTCGGCGGCGAGTTCGCCGATGAAGGCGTGAACGGCGGCCTTGGAGCCGATGTCTATGCCCTTGGTCGGCTCGTCGAGAATGATCACCTTCGGCTGTGTCGCCAACCACTTACCGATGACGACCTTCTGCTGATTGCCGCCGGAGAGCGTGCCGACCGGGACCGAAAGGGCGGCGGCGCGCAGGTCCAGCCGTTCGGCATATTTTCGCGCAAGCGCCAATTCGTTGGCGGCCTTGAGGAAACCGGAGCGCGATGTCTTGCCGAGCGACGGCAGCGACATGTTCTGAAAAATAGGCATGGGCAGCGCCAGGCCGTGGCGGCCGCGCTCCTCCGGCACGTAGACGATGCCGGCACGGATTGCATCGCCCGAGGAGCGGATGTCGAGCGGCTTGCCTTCCAGCACCAGTTGGCCGGACGAGGGCCGGGTCACGCCGAACAGCGATTGGCAGAGTTCCGAGCGGCCGGCGCCGATCAGGCCGTAGAGCCCAAGGATTTCGCCGCGGCGAAGTTCGAAGGAAATGTCGCGGAATTCCGTCGGGTGGCAGTAGTTCTCGACGCGGAAGACCGGCGCGCCGATCGCAACCTCGACCTTGGGGAAAACGTCCTTCACGTCGCGGCCGACCATCAGCCGGACGATCTCGTCCTGCGGCGTCTGCTTCAACCGGCCCTGGCCGACGGCGCGGCCATCGCGGAAAACCACGAAATTCTCGGCGATCTCGTAGACCTCGTCGAACTTGTGGCTGATGAAAAGGATCGCCTTGCCCCGCCGTTTCAGGCCTTCGACGATGCGGAAGAGGTCGTCGATCTCCTTGCGGGACAGGGCTGCCGTCGGTTCGTCCATGATGACGATGCGCGCCTCGACCGACAGCGCCCGGGCGATCGCCACAAGATGGCGCTGGGCGATCGAGAGGTCGCGCAGCCGGATCGTCGGGTCGATCTCGCTTTCGAGCTGCAGCATGAGGGCCTTGGCGCCGGAATTGATCTTCCGCCAGTCGATCGTGCCGAAGCGGGTGCGCGGGGCATGGCCGAGAAAGATGTTTTCCGCGACGCTCAGTTCGTCGAAGAGCACGGTTTCCTGATGGATGGCGGTGACGCCTGCATCGATCGCTGCCTGCGCGCTGGCGAACGTAGTGGGCACGCCGTCGATCAGGATCTCGCCCTCGTTCGGGCGGTAGATGCCAGTCAAGATCTTGACCAGCGTCGACTTGCCGGCGCCGTTTTCGCCGATCAGTGCCGTCACCTGGCCGGGGTAAAGCTTGATGCTGACCCCATCCAGGGCTTTGACGCCCGGAAAGATCTGGCTGATGCCGCGCATTTCCAGGATCGGCATTGCTTCCGTCGTCGGTGCCGGTTGGGGCGATCGGTCTTGAATTTTCGTTACGCCGTTCATCAGCACATTTCCGACAGATCATGAGATATACGCGGCCGTTTAGCTATGGCGCGGCAAACATCTTCTCCCCAGCGGTGAGAAGATGCCGGCAGGCGGATGAGGGGGCGCTCCCGCCTGCCGGCAAGTGGAGTTCTCCGGATCAGAAGATCTTGGAGAACTCATCGATGTTCTTGGCATTATAGACGAACGGGTCGGCCATGGCGGCTTCGCCATTGTCGCCCACCTTGATCGAGCCCATGCGACCGGCCTTGATCGCCGAACCGGGCTTGGCGTCGGTATCGCCCTTGACGAGGTGGTAGGCGATCTGGGTGGCCGAATAACCGAGGTCGATCGGGTTCCAGATGGCGAATTCTTTGGTCGCGCCGGACTTGATGGCGCCGGCCATTTCGGACGGCAGGCCGAGACCGGTCACGTAGACTTTGCCGATCATGCCGGCATCCTTGACGGCCTGCGAGGCGGCCAGCACGCCGACCGTGGTCGGGGCGACGATGACCTTGACGTTCGGCTGCGATTTCAGGAGGCCCTGCGCTTCGCGGTAGGACTTGTCGGCGAGGTCGTCACCATAGACCGTGGTTGCGAGGTTCAGGCCGGGGAAATCCTTGAGCTGCTTCTTCATCTCGGCAATCCAGGTGTTCTGGTTCGTCGAGGTGGTGGTGGCCGAGAGGATGGCGAAATCGCCCTTGCCGCCTTCGAGATGGTCCTTGGCGAGCGTCAGGCACATCTTACCGATCAGCTCGTTGGAGGACGGGTTCAGGTGCATTATGCGGCCTTCCTTGGCCACCGCCGAATCCCAGGAGATCACCTTGATGCCGCGCTGTGCGGCCTTCTTCAGCGCCGGGATGACGGCATCCGGATCGTTGGCGGAGATGGCAATCGCATCCACCCCTTGAGCGATCAGCGAGTTGATCACTTCGATCTGGCCTTCGGCCGTCGTGGACGTCGGGCCGGTATAGATGACCTGGACGCCGCCGAGTTCCTTGGCGGCTTCCTGAGCGCCCTTGTTGGCGGCTTCGAAGAAGCCGTTGCCGAGCGATTTGACGACAAGCGCGATCTTCATGTCGGCGGCACCTGCTGCCGTCGTCATTGCGGCGAAGGCAAGTGCCACGCCGAGGGCAAGTTTCTTTGCAAGTTTCATGGTTGGTCCTCCCAGTTGATAGTTCGATCTTCCTCCCGCCGGTCGCTCCTCATGCGGCCGACGAGGAATCCTCCTTGGCCAGGTCCGCGGCTGCGGCACCGGCAATGATCAGCTTGACGCCCGCATCCTCGATCATCCGTGCGGCGTCGTCGGTTACACCGTCATCGGTGATAACGGTCGTCACCCGCTCCAGCGGGCAGAGGATGAGGCTCGAGCGGCGCGAAAATTTCGACGAATCCACCATCACGATCAGTTCTTCAGCCTGGTGCATCAGCTTCTGCTCGCTCTGGATCACCAGCGCGTCGGCTTCCATCACACCGAGCGGGCCGACCCCCTGTGCCCCGATGAACATGCGCCGCGCATAAAAATTGCGGATCGCATCATTGTCGAAGGGCGACAGGATCAGGCTCTGCTCGCGATAGATCGCGCCGCCCGGTATCGTCACCGTGCTCTTCGAGTGCTTGACCAGATGTTCGGCGATCGCGAACGAATTGGTCATCACCTGCAAGCGGCGCGCCGACATGAAATGCACCATCTGGAACGTGGTCGTGCCGCCGTTGATGATGACGCTGTCGCCTTCGTCGCAAAGTTCGACCGCGCGCCTGGCAATTGCGCGCTTCTTGTCGATATTGACCGATTCCGACACCCGGAACGATCGGGCGGCAAGCTGGCCGATCTGCGGAGGATGAACGGCTTCCGCGCCGCCGCGGACGCGCCGGAGCTTGCCCTGAACGTGCAGGGAAGCGATGTCGCGCCGGATCGTTGCTTCCGAAGCCTCGGTCAATTCGGCGATATCCTGCACCGTGATGACGGGCTTTTCCTGGATCGCGCTCAAGATGATGCGATGGCGTTCACGTTCGTGCATGGGCTCCTCCTCGCCGACAACTATTGCCGGAAAATTTATGATGTCAATCAGAAACGATCAAATTCGCTTTTATTGCGTTGCACAATGAAAGTTTATGATCGTTTGTGATTGACAGAGGGCGCGGCAATGCGCGATACCCAAAACAGGGAGATGGCGGCCGCCTCGTCGCCGTGAGCCGAAACACGTTGGGAGGACAAGCGATGTCGGGCCAAACCCGCCTTCTCGAAAACCGTTGGAATGATGTTCAGGCCGCCAAGCTCGATGAGCCCGGCAAGCTGCTCTATCGCTCCAATCTTCTCGGTGCCGACAAGCGCATCACCAATTACGGCGGCGGCAATACCTCGGCCAAGGTGATGGAAACCGACCCGCTGACCGGCGAAAAAGTGAAGGTCATGTGGGTAAAGGGATCGGGCGGCGATGTCGGCACGATCAAGCTCGATGGTTTCGCCACCCTCTACATGGACAAGCTGGAAGCGCTGAAGGGTCTCTACAAGGGCGTCGAGGATGAGGACCGCATGGTCGGCTTCCTGCCGCACTGCACCTTCAATCTCAATCCGCGCGCTGCTTCCATCGATACGCCGCTGCATGGTTTCGTGCCGTTCACGCATGTGGACCACATGCACCCGGATGCGATCATCGCGATCGCGGCCTCCAGGAACTCGAAGGAACTGACGCAGCAGATCTTCGGCGCCGAGATCGGCTGGCTGCCCTGGCGGCGGCCCGGTTTCCAGCTCGGGCTCGATCTCGAAGCGTTCGTCAAGGCTAACCCGAATGCCAAGGGCGTCGTGCTGGAAAGCCATGGCCTGTTCACCTGGGCAGACGACGCCAAGGCCTGCTACGAGCTGACGCTCGACATCGTCAACAAGGCGATCGAATGGTTTGCCAAGGAGACCGAGGGCAAAACGATCTTCGGTGGTGCGGTGGCGAAGAGCCTGCCCGCGCCGGAGCGCCGGGCGATCGTTGCAAAACTGATGCCGGAGATCCGTGGCCGGATCGGCAAGGCGGAACGCAAGCTCGGCCATTTCGACGATCAGGATGCGGTGCTGGAATTCGTCAATTCCAGGGACCTGAAGCCGCTCGGCGCGCTCGGAACCTCCTGCCCGGACCATTTCCTGCGTACAAAAATCCGTCCGCTGATCGTCGATTTCGATCCCGCGAAGCCGGATGTCGATGCGGTGATCTCTGCGCTCGACAAGGCGCTCGAAGATTACCGCGCCGATTACTCGCGTTATTACGAGACCTGCAAGCACGGCAATTCGCCTGCGATGCGCGACCCGAACCCGGTCATTTTCCTGGTTCCCGGCGTCGGCTTGCTGTCGTTCGCGCGTGACAAGGCGACGGCCCGCATTGCCGGCGAATTCTACGTCAACGCCATCAACGTGATGCGCGGCGCATCGACCGTTTCCGAATATCAGGGCCTGCCGGAACAGGAGGCCTTCGACATCGAATACTGGCTGCTCGAAGAGGCCAAGCTGCAGCGCATGCCGAAGCCGAAGAGCCTTGCCGGGCAGGTCGCCTTCGTCACCGGCGGCGCCGGCGGCATCGGGCGGGCGACCGCGGCCAGGCTGATGGGCGAGGGCGCCTGCGTGGTGCTTGCCGATATCGACGGCGGCGCGCTCGACACGACCAAAGCCGATTTCGAAAAATCCTTCGGCAGGGATGCGGTGCGCGGGGTTCTGCTCGACGTGACGACCGAGGATGCGGTGATCACGGCGTTTGCCGAGGCCTGCGTGGAATTCGGCGGCGTCGATATCCTCGTTTCCAACGCTGGTATCGCTTCTTCCGCGCCGGTCGAGGAGACGACGCTCGCCATGTGGAGCAAGAATATCGACATTCTGGCGACCGGTTATTTCCTCGTGTCGCGCGAGGCTTTCCGGCTGTTCCGCCGCCAGAAGCTCGGCGGCAATGTGGTCTTCGTCGCGTCCAAGAACGGGCTCGCCTCTTCGCCGAACGCGTCGGCCTATTGCACCGCCAAGGCAGCCGAAATCCATCTCGCCCGCTGCCTGGCTCTGGAAGGCGCCGACGTCGGCATTCGCGTCAACACGGTCAATCCAGACGCCGTGCTGCGCGGATCGAAGATCTGGAATGGCGAATGGCGCGAACAGCGGGCGGCCTCGTCCAAGATCGAAGTGAGCGATCTGGAGGAGCATTACCGCAAGCGTTCGCTGCTGAAGCTCAACGTCTTCCCCGAGGATATTGCCGAGGCGATCTATTTCCTCGCGTCGGATGCATCCGCCAAGTCGACCGGCAACATCATCAACGTGGATGCCGGCAACGCGCAGAGTTTTACGCGGTAAGGTACTCTCTTCTCCCCGGCGGGGAGAAGATGTCCGTCAGGACAGATGAGGGGGAGGAGTGAAGCGACGCCTTGAGCGAGAAGCGAAAGGCAGAATGTGCCGCGAAGTCCCCCCTCATCCGACCCTTCGGGCCACCTTCTCCCCGCTGGGGAGAAGAAACAAAGATCAGATGGGAGGGCCGAATGGTCGAGTTAAAAATCGCCGCGGATGTGATCGCCGCCGAAAACGGCAAGCGCGCAGCAGCGCTCAAATCCGACTACGACGCGCTGGGCGATAACCTGTCACGGCGCGGCATCGATATCGAAACGATCACCAGAGAGGTCGAAAAGTTCTTCGTCGCCGTCCCCTCCTGGGGTGTCGGCACCGGCGGCACACGTTTCGCCCGATTTCCGGGGCAGGGCGAGCCGCGGGGCATTTTCGACAAGCTCGATGATTGCGCCGTCATTCACCAACTGACGCGGGCGACGCCCACCGTTTCGCTGCATATCCCTTGGGACAAGGCGGATGCCAAGGAACTGCGCGCCAAGGGCGATGCGCTGGGCCTCGGTTTCGACGCCATGAATTCCAACACCTTTTCCGATGCGCCGGGGCAGGCGCATTCCTACAAATACGGCTCGCTCAGCCATACGGATGCTGCGACGCGTGCCCAGGCGATCGAGCACAATCTCGAATGTATCGAGATCGGCAAGGCAATCGGTTCCAAGGCGCTGACGGTGTGGATCGGCGACGGCTCGAATTTTCCGGGCCAAAGCCATTTCACGCGGGTGTTCGAGCGCTATCTCGCTTCCATGGCTGAGATCTACAAGGCACTGCCGGACGATTGGCGGCTGTTTTCCGAGCACAAGATGTACGAGCCGGCCTTCTATTCGACGGTGGTGCAGGACTGGGGCACGAACTACCTGATCGCCAATACGCTGGGACCAAAGGCCTTCTGCCTCGTCGATCTCGGACACCACGCGCCGAACACCAATATCGAAATGATCGTCGCCCGCCTGATCCAGTTCGGCAAGCTCGGCGGCTTCCACTTCAACGATTCCAAATATGGCGATGACGATCTGGATGCCGGTGCGATCGAGCCCTACCGCCTGTTCCTGGTCTTCAACGAACTGGTCGATGCCGAGCATCGGGAGATCAAGGATTTCCGCCCGGCGCATATGATCGACCAGTCGCACAACGTCACCGATCCGATCGAAAGCCTGATTTCCAGCGCCAACGAGATCCGCCGCGCCTATGCCCAGGCATTGCTGGTCGATCGGGGAGCGCTTGACGGCTTCCAGCAGGAGAACGATGCGCTGATGGCGTCCGAGACGCTGAAGCGGGCGTACCGCACCGATGTCGAGCCGATCCTTGCCGAAGCCCGCCGCCGTGCAGGCGGAGCGATCGATCCGGTCGCGACCTATCGCGCCAGCGGGTATCGGAAACAAGTTGCACTCGAACGTCCGGCCTCAGCCAGCGGCGGCGGCGGGATCGTCTGATCCCTCCAGCCTGCAATGATGCCGGCGGGTGGGTTCCGCCGGCGGCCAATTCTTGTGGTCCGATCGAGTAAACCGATCAGGTATTCCGGCCGAGTGCGCGCTCCATGCGGCTGAGGCCTTCCTCAAGCAGCGTGCGCGGGCATCCGAAATTGACGCGGACGAAGTTGCCATAGGCTTCACCGAACTCCGATCCGGCATTGAAGCCGACTTTGCCGTGCTCCAGGAAATAGCTCTGCGCATTCGGAGCCAAACCGAGTTCCGTACAGTCGAGCCAGGCGAGGAACGTGCCCTCCGACGGGATGAGCTTGATCTTCGGAAACCGGCGCGCGATTTCGGCCGACAGAAAATCGCGGTTGGCCTCGATATAGGCGAGCATCCGCGTTTTCCAGTCGCCCGCCTTCGAGAAGGCCGCAAGGGTTGCCTCAAGCCCGATAATATTGGCGTTGTCGACCATTCCGAGCCGGGCCTGGTTGAATTTCTCGCGGATCGCCTTGTTGCCGACGATCGCGAAGGCGGTCTTGAGGCCGGCGATATTGTAGGTCTTGCTGGCGGCCATCAGGGTGATCGTGCGGTTCGCTGCGTCTTCCGAAAGCGTGGCGATGGGCACGTGGCGGCGGCCGTCGAACAGAAGGTCGCAATGGATTTCGTCGGAGATGATCAGCGTATCGTTCTGGCGGCAGAGGTCGGCGATCGTCTTCAGCTCTTCGGTGGTGAACACCTTGCCTGTCGGGTTCTGAGGATTGCAGAAGAGTAGCGCCTTCGACTTTGCCAGTTCCGCTGCGAAGGCGTCGGTATCCATCATATAACCTTCGGCAGCCGGCGCGAGGGGCGCTTCGCGGCGGACAAGGTTCCAATTCGCCGGGGCTTCGAGGATGGGACGATAGACCGGCGTCTGGACCAGGACGCCGTCGCCGGGCTGAAGCATCGCGTGCAGCGCCATGTTGAAGCCGGGAACGACGCCCGGAAGGAAGACGATCTCGTCGGGCGAGACGGTCCAGCCGTATTTTTCCTGCATATCGGTGACGATCCGGGCGCGCAGTTCATCGCGGGCGACGCCGTAACCGAGCATCGGATGTTCGAGCCGGTTGCGGATGGCGTCGACGATCTCCGGTGCCGCGGGGAAGTCCATGTCGGCGACCCACATGGGCAGCACGTCGTCCGGATACTTGCTCCACTTCGAGCTGCCGGTGCCCCGGCGTTCGTGCACGGCATTGAAATCGGTCATGCTCTCAAGTCCCCTTACTATGCTGCCGATCAAAGTCGATCCGCCGCCTTCGTTGACGCCTGCCGCGAACAGGGCAAAGCGTGAAATCCACTCCGCTTGTCTCTAACCGACTGCGCGCCTGTCAACGCCTTTCTTCGCTTCGGTCGGTAGTTCGGCACTTCCCGCATCCGGCCCAATCTCTCCAATTTGTAATCCGGGGCCGCTGAAAGCGCCTTCCATTGGGGGCGTTAGACCGGTAGCGTTCAATCCAGCTGACTTTTCAAGCATTCAAGAAGTTGCGATCGATGGCGCGTAGGCATTGGGTCCTGGTCTCGGTGATAATTCTGGGCGCAGCGGGCTTCGGAGCCTATGCGCTTCGGGACCGCTGGCTGGGCCGTGTGGAAACCATGCTCGGGTTGGCGCCGACGGAGGCAACCGCGGCGCAGTCTTCAGGACGACCGGCCGGTGGGCGGCGGCGCTCTGGTCGGCAATCGGGGCAGCCGGAGTCAGTTCCTGTTCTGGTGGCCGATGCCAAGGCGAGCGATGTGCCGGTGTTCATCGATGGTGTCGGTTCGGTCCGGCCGTTGAACACGGTCACTATCCGCCCGCAGGTGAGCGGCAAGCTCGTCGAACTGCATTTCGATGAAGGGCAGGACGTCAGGCAGGGCGATATCCTGGTGCGCATCGACGATGCGGTCTATCGCGCGCAGCTCGACCAGGCGATCGGTAAGAAGGCCCAGGACCAGGCCCTGCTCCAGAATGCCGAACTCGCTTTGGACCGCTACCAGAAGCTGGTGCAATCGAGTTCCGGCACGCAGCAGCAGCTCGACACGGCGCGCTCGCAGGTCGAGCAATATCGGGCCGCGGTACAATCCGACGACGCGGCGATCGCCAGCGCCCAGGCCTCGCTCGACTATACGACGATCCGGGCGCCGATTGACGGCCGCACCGGCATACGCAATGTCGATGTCGGCAATATCGTCAGCTCTTCCGATGCTGCGGGCATCGTCACCCTTTCGCAGATCAAGCCGATCTCGGTGGTCTTTTCTATCCCGCAGCAGCAGCTTGCCAAGGTGAATGCAGCAAGCGGCGGCGGACAGCTCAGCGTCGAGGCGATTGCCGGCGACGGCAAGAGCGTGATCGACAACGGCGTGCTTGCGGCGGTGGATAACCAGGTGGATGCGACCACCGGCACCGTCCGGATCAAGGCCAATTTCCCGAACGACAAGCTGGCGCTCTGGCCAGGCGCCTTCGTCAATGCCCGGCTCCTCGTCGAGACGCTGAAGGGCGTGATCGTCGTGCCGACGGGCGCGGTCCAGCGGGGGCCGAACGGCACCTTCGTCTATCTCCTGAAGCCCGACCAGACGGTCGCCATGAAGATGGTCAAGCTGGGCCAGCAGGACGATGTGCAAACCGTCATCGCCGAAGGCGTGGCGGATGGCGACAAGGTGGTGACGACCGGGTTTTCGCGGCTGAGGGATGGAGAGCATGTCGAGGTTGCTGCCTCGCAGCCGCCGCCGTCCGTGGTACCCGGCAAGCCGAATGAAGACCGAAGGCCGAACCGGAGGCCGCAGGGCGCCACGGGGGCCGAAGCGGCCAGTGCTGCGCCGGTCGTCTCGCCCGAAGCAAAACAATGAGCACCTCGACGCTGTTCATCAAACGCCCGATCGCGACTTCGCTGCTCGGCGTCGCCGTTCTCTTGGGCGGCATTCTCGGCTATCTCAACCTTCCCGTCGCCCCGCTGCCGCAGGTGGATTTTCCGACGATCCGGGTGACGACGCAATTGCCGGGTGCGGATCCCGAGACGATGGCGGCGCTGGTGACTGCCCCGCTCGAGCGCCCGCTCGGCCAGATCCCGTCGCTGACCTCGATGACCTCGTCGAGCGCTTTCGGCATCAGCCAGGTGACGCTGCAGTTCGCTCTGGGCCGGGATATCGACGGCGCCGCGCAGGACGTTCAGTCGGCCATCAATGCGGCCGGTTCGGGCCTGCCGCGCAACCTGCCTTACCCGCCGACCTACGCCAAGGTGAACCCGGCCGATACGCCGATCATCACGCTGGCGCTGCGCTCGACCAGCTATCCGATCCGCGACTTGAGCGATTTCGCCGATACGCTGCTCGCGCAGCGGCTTGCCCAGGTTTCCGGGGTTGGCAATGTCTCGATCCAGGGCGGCGTGCGGCCGGCCATCCGCGTCCAGGCCGATATTCCGCGCCTTGCCGCCTATGGCATCGGCCTGGAGGATATTCGGACCGCGATCTCCAGCGCTAGCGTCGCCGGCGCCAAGGGCGCGCTTGACGGCGCGCACCAGTCCTTCACGCTTGCTGCCAACGATCAGATCATCGACCCCGAAATCTACGGCAATGTCGTCGTCGCCTACAGGAACAATGCGCCGGTGCGGCTGAAGGACGTGGCGGATATCGTCCAGGGGCTTGAAAACACCCGCGTGGGCGCCTGGTATCAGGGCGAGCCGGCGGTGATCCTGGATGTCATGAAGCAGCCGGGCGCCAATGTCATCGATACGGTGGGCAGCATTCTGAGGCAGGTGCCGCGCCTGCGGGAGGTGCTGCCGGCGGGCATTTCGCTCGATATCGTCAACGATCGCACCGAGACGATCCGGGCCTCGATCCATGACGTCCAATGGACGCTGGGAGTCAGCATCGGCTTGGTCATCCTTGTCGTCTTCCTGTTCCTGCGGACGCTGACGGCAACCATCATCGCGGCGGTCGCGCTGCCGCTTTCGCTGGTCGCTACTTTCGGGGTGATGTGGTTTGCCGGCTTCAGCCTCGACAACCTGTCGCTGATGGCGCTGACGATCGGTACCGGTTTCGTGGTCGACGATGCGATCGTGATGATCGAGAATATCGCGCGGCATATCGAAGAGGGCGAGAACCCGATGCAGGCGGCGCTGAAAGGGGCGGGCGAGATCGGCTTCACGATCATTTCGCTGACCGCCTCGCTGATTGCCGTGTTCATCCCGCTGCTGTTCATGTCAGGCATTGTCGGCCGGATGTTCCGGGAGTTCGCCCTGACGCTGACGATCGCCGTCGTCGTGTCGGCGGTGATTTCGCTGACGCTGACGCCGATGATGTGCGCCCGTATCCTGCGCAAGCCGGCCGAAGGGCGGCGCGGTCTGCTTGCCGGTGCCGATCGTTTCATGGACAGGGTGATCGCAGGCTATCACCGAAGCCTGGTCTGGGTGGTCGACCGCAGCGCGCTGATGCTCATCCTAACGATCGCGACGCTGGCGGCTACAGTCGCGCTTTACGTCTTCATTCCCAAGGGCTTTCTGCCGCCGCAGGATACGGGCCTGATCACCGCCGTCATCGAAACGGAACCGACGACATCCTTCGATGCGATGAAGCGGACTCAGGCGATCGTCACCGACAGGCTGCGGCAGGACGAAGACGTGACCGGCATCGTCTCCGTGGTCGGCGCGAGCGCCAATAACCTAACGCTCAATACCGGCACGCTGAGCCTGGTCCTCAAGCCCAGAGGCGAGCGGACCTCCTCCGTGTCCGAGGTCATCGACCGGCTGCGGCGGGAGGTCTCGCAATTGCCGGGCGTGCGCGTCACCTTCCAGGGCGTGCGGGATATCAGCATCAGTACCCGCGTCAGCCGGGCGCCCTATCAATACATCCTGACCGGCGCAACGGCTGCGAGCGTGGCGGATTGGGCCGACAGGCTGGCGACACGGCTGGAGCAGCTTCCGGAACTGGTCGACGTTTCGTCGGAAGTCGAGATGGGCGGCGGTCGCCTGCTGCTCGATATCGATCGCGAGACGGCGTCGCGCCTCGGTGTCTCGATGCAGGCGGTCAGCGATACGCTGAACGACGCGTTCGGCCAGCGCCAGATCACCACGATCTATGCGCAGTCCAACCAGTACCGCGTCATTCTGGAGGCCGCGCCGCAATATCAGTCCGATCCGAAATCGCTTGAGCGGCTCTACGTGTCAGGCGCCTCGAATACGCAGATCCCGCTCGGCGCCTTCGCCAAGACCTCGTTTACGGCAGTGCCGCTGGTGATCAGCCACAACGAGCAGTTTCCGTCGGTGACGATCAGCTTCGACATGGCTCCCGGCGCGTCGCTCAGCGAGGCGGTGAGCGCCATCAAGGCTGCGGAAGAGGAGATCGGCGTTCCGGCGACGATCCAGCGGGACTATTTCGGGGATGCCGAGGAATTCGCCAATTCGCTGGCCGGTGAGCCGTGGCTGATCCTGGCGGCGATCGTGACGATCTACATCGTGCTTGGCCTGCTCTATGAAAGCGCCATCCATCCGGTTACCATCCTGTCGACCCTGCCGTCCGCGGGCTTGGGCGCCTTGCTGGCGCTGATGCTGTTCGGCCAGGACCTGTCATTGATCGCGCTGATCGGCATCGTGCTCCTGATGGGCATCGTCAAGAAGAACGCGATCATGATGATCGATTTCGCGCTCGAGGCGGAGCGGACGGAGGGGCTGTCTCCCCGCGAGGCGATCCTCAAGGCTTCGATCCTGCGGTTCCGTCCGATCATGATGACGACACTTGCCGCGCTTTTCGGGGCCTTGCCCTTGGCGATGGCGCAAGGGACGGGTTCCGAACTGCGCATCCCGCTTGGAATCAGCATCATCGGTGGCCTGCTTTTAAGCCAGCTACTGACGCTCTACACGACGCCGGTGATCTACCTGGCATTCGAGAACCTGCGCAGCCGCATCATCGGCCGGCCGACGGGACAATCGCCTTCTCCGGCCGAAAGAGAGCTCGGAGGGTTGCCGTGAACATCTCGGAAACCTTCATCCGCAGGCCGGTCGGCACGACGCTCCTGGCGATAGGCCTGATGATCCTTGGCATCACCGCCTACCATTTCCTGCCGGTTTCCAATCTTCCCTCCGTGGATCTGCCGACCATCCGGGTATCGGCAAGCCGGCCGGGCGCGGATCCGTCCAGCATGGCGGCGAGCGTTGCCGCGCCGCTTGAGCGGCATCTCGGCGCGATTGCCGGCGTCACAGAACTGACCTCGTCGAGCGCGCTCGGTTCGACCAATATCACCATCCAGTTCGATATCGCGCGGACGATCGACGGCGCGGCGCAGGATGTGCAGGCGGCGCTCAATGCGGCGGCGGTCGATTTGCCGTCGGATCTGCCGTCGCTGCCGTCGTTTCGCAAGGTCAATCCCGCCGCCGCGCCAATCCTCATCCTGGCGCTAACCTCCGACAATGTCGCGCCGAGCGCGATCTACGATGTGGCCGATACGCTGGTCGTGCAGCGCATCTCACAGGTGGACGGGGTTGGCGATGTCAGTGTCAGCGGGGCAGACCAGCCCGCCATCCGCGTTCGGCTCGATCCCAGCCGGCTTGCGGCGATAGGGCTCTCGCTCGATGCCGTCCGTACGGCTATCGTCAGCGCCGCCACATTGGGGCCGATCGGTTCGATCAACGGCAGCGATCTCGCCTTTTCGATCGGCATGAACAGCCAGTTGCGAACACCGGAAGAGTATGGCCGGATTGTCATCCACAGCAGCAATGGCGTCGCCACGCGCCTGTCGGATATCGCGATCGTCGAGCCGGGCGTGCGCAACCGGCGTTCGGATGCCTGGTACAACGGCAAGCCGGCGGTGCTGCTCAACATCACCAAGGGGACCGATGCCAACGTCATCGAGACGGTCGATGCCGTCAAGACGCTGATCCCGGAACTCCAGGCGCTGATGCCGGCGGGTGTGGAGGTCGCGATCCTTGCCGATCGCACGACGACCATTCATGCGAGCGTCGATGACATGCAGTGGACGCTGCTGATCACCGTGGCGCTGGTCATGATGGTAGTCTTCCTGTTCCTACGCCGCGGGACGCCAACGGTTGCGGCTGGCGTCACCGTGCCGCTGTCTCTGGCTGGTACATTCGCGGCGATGTGGGCCTGCGGCCTGTCGCTGGACAACCTGTCCCTGATGGCGCTGGCGGTGTCGGTCGGTTTCGTGGTCGACGATGCGATCGTGATGATCGAGAACATCGATGCCAATCTCGAAGCCGGCATGAAGCCGATGCAGGCGGCGACGGAGGGGGCGCGGCAGATCGGCTTTACCGTCATCTCGATCAGCGCCTCGCTGCTGGCCGCCTTCATTCCGATGTTCTTCCTCGGCGGCATCATCGGAAAGTTCTTCCAGAGTTTTTCGCTGACGCTCGGCTTTGCGATCGTGATCTCCACGGTGGTTTCGCTGACGCTGACACCGATGATCTGCGCGCATCGCCTGCGGGCGCATGAAAAGCGCGGCCATAAGGGGGATGCGGAACGTGCGGGAGTGCTGGGAGCGGTTGTCAGCTTCTATGGTCGTACCTTGAAAGCCGTGCTCCACCATCAGGTCGCTGCCGTCGTGGTGATCCTCGCCTGTGTCGGCCTGACCGCCTATCTCTACGTGAAAATTCCAAAGGGCTTCATTCCGCAGGACGATACCGGTTTCATCCAGGGCGGCACCGAGGCCTCGACCGATATTTCCTATCCGGCAATGGTCGCCCTGCAGAAACAGGCTGCCGAGATTGCGGGCCGGGACCCAGCGGTATCCGGCATCGGCTCGTCTGCCGGCGGCGGATTTTTCGGCTCGGTCAACCGCGGTCAGCTGACGATCGCGCTGAAGCCGCCCTCCGAGCGGTCATCGACCGCGGAGGTGATCGAGCGGATGCGCCAGGAACTGGCGACCATTCCCGGGCTCAACAGCTACCTGTTCTCGCCGTCCGATATCCGCATCGGCGCCCGTTCGGCGCCGTCGCCGTTCCAGTTCACGCTCTGGGACGAGGATTTCAACGAACTGACGACCTGGGCGCCAAAGGTTCTCGACGCGCTCCGCAAGGAGCCGGTGCTCACCGACGTCAATTCCGACCGCCAGCCGAACGGGCTGCAGGCGACGGTCAATATCAATCGCGACGAGGCGGCGCGCCTCGGCGTCAGCATCCAGTCGATCGACAGCGCGCTCAACAGCGCCTTTGCCCAGCGGCAGGTCTCGACGATCTACACGCAGCGCAATCAATACCGGGTGGTGCTGGAAGCCGATCCGCGCTTTGCGCGCGACCCGTCGGACATTTCCGCGCTCTACGTGCCGGGGGCGGGCGGGAAGCTGGTGCCGATCTCAAGCGTCACCGCGGTCGAGCGGACGCTCGCGCCGCTTGTCGTCAATCACCAGGGCCAGTTTCCCTCGGTGACGATGTCTTACAACGTCAAGCTCGGGGGCACGCTGCAGGATGCCAACGATGCGGTGCTGCATGCGGTGGGCGAACTGCATATTCCGGATTCGCTGCATGCCGAATTTGCGGGTGACGCCGGTGCCGGGGGCTCGTCGAACAATCAGCCCCTATTGATGGCTGCGGCCATCCTGACCGTCTATATCGTGCTCGGCATTCTCTACGAGAGCCTCGCGCACCCGCTGACGATCATCTCGACCCTGCCGTCTGCGGGGCTTGGTGCCCTGCTCGCCCTGATGATCAGTGGGACGGAGCTGACGATCATCGCCTTCATCGGCATCGTCCTGCTGATCGGCATCGTCAAGAAGAACGGCATCATGCTGGTCGATTTTGCTTTGCAGGCCGAGCGGCGGCTGGGGCTTGCCCCTGATGAGGCGATCTTCCAGGCATGCCTGCAGCGTTTCCGGCCGATCCTGATGACGACGCTTGCCGCGATTATGGGCGCCGTTCCGCTGATCATCGCCACGGGACCGGGTTCGGAACTTCGGCGCCCGCTCGGCATCACCATTGTCGGTGGGCTGGTCATCTCGCAGATCCTGACCCTCTACACGACGCCGATCATCTACCTGATCCTGGCAAAGCTGCATAACCGCCGGTCGCAGCGCCGGGCGCTTGTTCGGGGTGCAGGAGTGGTCGATCCGGTTCGGTAGTCGGTAGTCGGGGATGCGCGACATCGATCCGGCCGGCGGCTTAGGCGCGGATCAGGATACGTGCTTCTGTCGCGGCCTCGACGAAAGCCTTTCGGGCTTCTTCTGGCTTGCGTTTTCCGGCATCCACGTCGGCGCAGACGGCAAGCGCCCGGTCAAGGGCGGCGCCATCCTCCGTCGGCCAGTCTTCGATCATCGCCCACGCGGCACCTTGCGTCGTCTCGATCGCGGTCTCAGCCGGCGGCTCGCCGATCGATATGACGACCGGCTTGTTCCAAGGCGTGTTCATTCTTTCAAGCATCCTGTCTGATCAGTGTCGGTCTCATAGACCGATTTGACAGCCGTGGCGAGACTGAGCTCCGCTCAGAGCAGGCCACGCGCGGCGAGGTTCTTCATCAGCGCCGCGATGCCGAAGCTCCAGGGTGGGCACTCGGTGGAGAGACGCACCGTGTTGCGCAACGTTCCGAGGCCGGGGGACGAGATCTCGACGATGTCGCCGATCTTGTGGGTGAAGCCCTGGTTCGGTACGTCACGATCCTCGGTCGGCGCGAACAGGGTGCCGAGAAACAGCATGAAGCCGTCGGGATATTGATGGTGATCGCCGCAGGTATGTTTGACCAGTTCGAGCGGGTCGCGGCTGATCTGCGACATGGAGCTGTTGCCCTTGAGGATATAGCCCTCCGGCCCGGTCACGCGCAGGTCGAGTTCGGCATTGCGGACATCGTCCAATCCGTAGCTTTCCTCGAAGAGGCGGATGAAGGGTCCGATCGAGCAGGAAGCGTTGTTGTCCTTCGCCTTGCCGAGCAGCAGCGCCGAGCGCCCCTCGACGTCGCGCAGGTTCACGTCGTTGCCGAGTGTCGCCCCCTTGATCTCGCCCCGGCTGTTGACCGCCAGCACGATTTCCGGCTCCGGGTTGTTCCAGGTGGATACAGGATGAAGGCCGACATCCGCACCCCAGCCGACGGACGCGAGCACCGGCGCCTTGGTGAAGACTTCCGCATCCGGGCCGATCCCGACTTCGAGATATTGCGACCACATGCCTTCCTTGATCAGCGCTTCCTTGACCTTGGCGGATTGCGGCGAGCCGGCCTTCAGGTCCTTGAGGCTGCCGCCGATGATCGTGCTGACCGTCTGGCGGATTGCCGCTGCCCTGTCGGCATTGCCGGCCGCCTTCTCCTCGATGACCCGTTCGATCATCGATTGGGCGAAGGTCACACCGCAGGCCTTGATCGCCTGCAGATCAGCGGGCGCGAGCAGATAGGGACGCGACGGGTCGGGCTGGCCCGTGCTGTTTTTGGCAATGTCTTCCAACGTGCCGAGGACCGGGCCCGAGGCGTTCAGGACGAAATCCGCGGTATCGGTACGCTCCAGAAGTGCGCTGAGGGTTGGGGCTTCCTTACTGGTAATATCGACCAGACCGCCGTCGCGAAGCGTGACGAGGCAAGGGCCTGATACCGCAGGGTTCCAGACCCGACCGACGAACAGGCCGTCCGCAAACGTGTCGATAAGATTGTCAGTCATGTCGGTTCAGCTACCTCCCAATAGATGCGGCCCGAATGGGCCACATCTGTCTTGCTTTGTCTATGCGATCACCGTTTTTTAGTTTGCCGCCAGCTTGTCCTGGGTCTTCGTCTCGAAGTCGCTGGCGTCGTGACGCTCGTGAAGCTGGCCGGACGGGTCGCCGCTGAGCCGGTTGACCATGCGGCCGCGCTTGACCGCCGGGCGTTCCAGGATCGCGTCGGCCCAGCGCTGGACGTTGGTGTATTCCTGTACCGAGAGGAATTCGCCGGCGCCGTACTGCCAGCCCTTCGCGAGGCCGCCGTACCAGGGCCAGATCGCCATGTCGGCGATCGTGTAGGTGCTGCCTGCGATATATTCGCTTTCGGCAAGCTGCCGGTCGAGGACGTCGAGCTGGCGCTTGGTTTCCATCGCGAAACGATCGATCGCGTATTCGATCTTGGTCGGAGCATAGGCATAAAAATGTCCGAAGCCGCCGCCGAGATAGGGGGCGCTGCCCATCTGCCAGAACAGCCAGGACATGCATTCGGCGCGCTCGGCAGGGTCGGTCGGCAGGAAGGCGCCGAACTTTTCCGCGAGGTAGAAGAGGATCGAGCCGGACTCGAAGACCCGGATCGGCTTAGGCCCGGACCGGTCCATCAGCGCCGGGATCTTGGAATTGGGATTAACCTCGACAAAGCCGGAGCCGAACTGGTCTCCGTCGCCGATCTTGATCAGCCAGGCGTCGTATTCGGCGCCGGAATGCCCGAGCGCCAGCAATTCCTCCAGCATGATCGTGACCTTCTGGCCGTTCGGCGTCGCCAGCGAATAGAGCTGAAGCGGATGGCGCCCGACGGGCAGTTCCTTGTCATGGGTCGGGCCGGCGATCGGGCGGTTGATGCTGGCGAACTGGCCGCCATTGGCTTTGTCCCAGGTCCATACTTTCGGCGGAGTGTAATTGGAATCGGTCACTTCTGGCTCCTAGCATTTAAAGAGTACGCGAAGGCTAAATCACTTCGCTGTCGATGACGTATTCGTCCAGCCCACGTAACAGAGAGCGCCGAACTTTGTGAGGGGCAGTCAGTGACTTCACGTAACATTGAGGGCAGACGGATGGCAGTGAAACTTCGATATCAGGCGATCCCAAATCTCGTTGCTGGCATCCGACCCGGCTTGTTTCGACGTGCCCATTGACAGAGCGGTCGCGTTCTATATTCTGTTATAAAAGCCTATATAACATAATTGTGGAACATAAAAACGGGAGACTACCATGAAATTGAAACTTGCATTCCTCGTTGCAACGGCGCTTGTCGCCACGCCGTCATTTCTGATGGCGCAGGAAAAAGGCGGCGTCGTCAACGTTGCGACCATCGGCGAGCCGCCGACGCTCGATCCGATGACGTCGACGGCCGACCTCGTGGGTATCGTCACCCAGCACATTTTCGAAACACTCTACACATTCAACAAGAAGTGGGACGTCACGCCGCTTCTGGCGGAAAGCCTGCCGGAGGTGAGTGCCGACGGCAAGACCTATACGATCAAGCTGCGGACCGGCATCAAGTTCCATGACGGCAGCGACATGACCTCGGAAGACGTGGTCGCGTCGCTCACCCGCTGGACCAAGCTCGCCTCGCGCGGCAAGCAGGCCGCCGGCTTCATCGAGTCGATTTCCGCCGCCGACGCGGCGACCGTGACGATCAAGCTGAAGCAGCCCTATGCGCCGCTCGCCTCGCTGCTCGCGTTCAACAACTCTGCCGCGATCATCATCCCGGCGGAGAAGCAGGCTGATACGATGACCGATTTCATCGGCACCGGCCCCTATATGCTGAAGGAGCGCAAGGCCGATCAGTATATCCAGCTCACCCGCTTCAAGGACTACAAGCCGCGCTCCGGCGAGAGCGACGGTTATGGCGGCGCCCGCCACCAGTATCTCGACGAGATCCGTTTCGTGCCGGTTCCGGACCCGAACACCCGCGTCGAAGCCGCCGTTTCCGGCCAGTACGACTATGTCGACTCGCTGCCGGTCGAATCCTTCGACAAGGTGAAGGCTTCGAAGGCAACTCAGCCACTGCTCCTGAAGCCGTTCGGCTATCCGGTCTTTGTCTTCAACACCGCAGAAGGGGCTGCCAAGAGCCTTGGCGTCCGCAAGGCGATCCGTCAGGCGCTCAGCATGGAAGACATGCTTGCCGCCGCCTTCGGCAGCAAGGATTTCTACGCGCTCGACGGCAACATCTACCCGGCTTCCTTCACCTGGAGCACGGATGCCGGCGTGAAGGGCAATTACAATGTCGCCGATCCGGAAGGCGCTGCCAAGGCCGCCAAGGCCGCGGGTTATGACGGCAAGCCGATCCGCATCCTGACTAGCCGCCAGTACGAGTTCCACTACAAGATGGCGCAGGTCGCAGCCGAGTATCTGAAGCTTGCCGGCTTTGCAGTCGACATGCAGGTGGTCGACTGGGCAACGCTTACCCAGCGCCGCACCGACAAGGCGCTCTGGGACATCTACATCACCCACAGTCCTTTCCTGCCGGAGCCGGCACTGATCGGTTCTCTGGCGCCGAGTTCGCCGGGCTGGTGGGACACGCCTGCCAGAAAAGCGGCCGTGGATGCTTTCTCGGCGGAGTCGGATCCGAAGAAGCGCGTCGAGCTCTGGGCCAATGTCCAGAAGGCCCTGTATGACGAAGCGCCTTTCATGAAGATCGGCGATTTCAATGCGGTCTCCGCCATGTCCACCAAGCTTCAGGGCGTCGACCCGGCTCCGTGGCCCTATTTCTGGAACGCATCGATCAAGAAGTAATAGTCCTCCCGGACGGATGCCGGTTTACGGATCGGCATCCGTTTTCGATGATGTCCGCACGGCCGGACACAGGAACACCTTCGTATGATACGTTACATTCTTCAACGCCTTGCCGGCATGATCGTGGTGATGTTTCTCGTCGTCACGATCGTCTTCGTGATCGTTCGCGTGACGCCCGGCGACCCGGCCGCGGTCATGCTCGGTCCCGATGCCACGGCCCAGGACGTCGCCGAACTGCGGACGCGCCTCGGCCTCGATCAGTCGATCGGCGTCCAATATGTCTTCTATATCGGCCAGCTTCTGAAGGGTGACCTCGGCCAGTCGATCTTTCTCAACATGCCGGTGACGTCGGCGCTTCTCGACCGCGCCGAACCGACCTTCTTCCTGACGATCTTCTCGCTGGCGATCGCCAGCGTCATCGCGCTGCCGATCGGCATCTATGCGGCTTACCGGCGCGGATCCTTCGTCGACCAGGCTGCGACCACGGCCGCCATGCTGGCTGCCAGCATTCCGAGCTTCTGGCTCGGTCTCATCCTGATGCAGTTCTTCGCGGTGCGGCTCAACATCTTTCCGGTTTCGGGTTATGGCGGGCCAGGTGCCAGCTTTGGCGAGCGCATGTATCACCTGACGCTGCCGGCCTTCGCGCTTGGCCTCGTCTCCTCGGCGCTGATCCTGCGGTTCACCCGCGCCTCGATGCTCGACGTGCTCGGCGACGACTATATCCGCACCGCCCGTGCAAAAGGGCTGATCGAGCGGCGCGTCGTGCTGAAACATGCGCTGAAGAACGCACTGATCCCGATCCTCACCGTGCTGGGCTTGACCGCTGCCGTGCTGATTTCCGGTGCCGTCGTCACCGAAACCGTGTTCGGCCTGCCGGGCGTCGGCAATCTGGTCGTTTCGGCGGTGCTGCGGCGTGACTATCCCGTCATCCAGGGTGCGCTGCTCGTCATCGCCGCCCTCTATGTCCTGATCAATTTCGCAATCGACATGCTCTATCTGCTGGTCGATCCAAGGGTGCGCTACTGATGGCGGAAATTGTCACCACCAAACCGGCCTCGAGCGAGGGAGCCAAGTTCTTTCGCCGTTTCCTGAAACGCAAGACGGTCGCGCTCGGGCTGGTCGTCATCGTGATCTTCGTTCTGCTGGCGGTCTTCGCGCCGTGGATCGCGCCCTATTCGCCATCGAAACTGTCGATCGTCAACCGGCTGAGGCCGCCGAGCGAGATCTACTGGTTCGGCACCGACGAGTTCGGCCGCGATATCTTCTCGCGCACCATCTATGCCGGACGGCTGTCGCTGCTGGTCGGGGCGGCGGTCGTCACCCTGTCGGCGATCATCGGCGTGACGCTCGGGTTGCTTGCCGGCTTCTTCCAGAGGCTTGATACGCCGATCGCTCGGCTGATCGATGCGATGATGGCCTTCCCGGATATCCTGCTTGCCATCGCGCTGGTTGCCGCGCTCGGGCCATCGCTGGTGACGGTGATCATCGCCTTGTCGATCGTCTATTCGCCGCGGCTCGCCCGTATCGTCCGGGCCTCGACGCTGGTGATCCGCGAACTGCCTTATGTGGAGGCGGCGAAGGCGCTGGGTATCTCGACCTTCCACATCATGACGCGGCACGTGCTGCGCAACTTGATATCGCCGATCCTGGTGCAGGGCACGTTCCTGTTTGCCAGCGCCATGCTCGCCGAAGCGGGGCTTTCCTTCCTCGGCCTCGGCGTCAGCCCTGAAATCCCGACCTGGGGAACGATGATCTCCGCCGGTCGCCAGTATGTCGGCCAGGCCGACTGGATGACCTATTTCCCGGGCTTTGCCATCATTCTTTCCGTTCTGTCGCTGCAGATGGTCGGCGACGGATTGCGGGACATGCTCGATCCAAGACTTCGAAAGGACCTGTAAATGACCGGTGAAACAGCGGGCCAACCGCTCCTCCTCACCAATGTGAAGCCGATGGCTTTCGGCAGCAGTGCGGCCTCCGGCACCACTGACATCCTCGTCGGCGCCGACGGGAAAATCTCCGCGATCGGCCCGTCGCTCGCGGCCCCTGCGGATGCGATCCGGATCGATGGCAAGGGCGCCTTCATCTCGCCCGGCTGGATCGACCTGCATGTGCATATCTGGCATGGCGGCACCGATATCTCGATCCGTCCGTCCGAATGCGGCGCCGAGCGCGGTGTGACGACGCTGGTCGATGCGGGCTCTGCCGGCGAAGCCAATTTCCATGGTTTTCGCGAATACATCATCGAGCCGTCGAAGGAGCGTATCAAGGCTTTCCTGAACCTCGGTTCGATCGGCCTCGTCGCCTGCAACCGCGTCGCCGAATTGCGTGATATCCGCGATATCGACCTCGACCGCATCCTCGAATGTTATGCAGAGAACAAGGAGCATATCGTCGGCATCAAGGTGCGGGCGAGCCATGTGATCACAGGTTCCTGGGGCGTCACCCCCGTCAAGCTCGGCAAGAAGATCGCCAAAATCCTCAAGGTCCCGATGATGGTGCATGTCGGCGAGCCGCCGGCGCTCTATGACGAAGTCTTGGAAATCCTCGGTCCGGGCGACGTCGTCACCCATTGCTTCAACGGCAAGGCCGGTTCGAGCATCATGGAAGACGAGGATCTCTATAATCTCGCCGAACGCTGCGCCGGCGAGGGCATCCGGCTCGATATCGGCCATGGCGGCGCGTCTTTCTCGTTCAAGGTGGCGGAAGCGGCGATTGCCCGTGGCCTGCTGCCCTATTCGATCTCGACCGACCTGCACGGCCATTCGATGAACTTCCCGGTCTGGGACCTGGCGACGACCATGTCCAAGCTGCTGTCGGTCGGCATGCCGTTCGACAAGGTCGTCGAAGCGGTTACGCATCACCCGGCCGCGGTCATCAAGCTCTCAATGGAAAACCGGCTGTCGGTCGGCGAACGGGCCGATTTCACTATCTTCGATCTCATCGACGCCGATCTGGAGGCGACCGATTCCAACGGTGACGTCTCACGTCTCCAAAAACTGTTCGAGCCACGTTACGCGGTCATCGGTTCGGAGGCCATCACCGCCAGCCGCTACATCCCGCGGGCCCGCAAGCTCGTTCGCCACAGCCACGGCTACTCGTGGCGCTGAGGCGCATTCTTGAAATCGCATGACAGGAGTTGACGTGAATACGTCTTCAGCAAAGGCCGCTCCCACGGCACAGACACCTTACGATCGACTGATCGAGCTCGGCATCAAACTGCCGCCGCCGCCACCGCCGATCGCCAATTTCGTCACGCATGTGCTGGAAGGCAACATGCTCTACCTCTCCGGCCAGGGACCGCGCGAGGCGGATGGCCATCTGCATGCCGGCAAGGTGGGCGCCGATGTCAGCGTCGATCTCGCCTATCAGCATGCGCGGCTGGTGGGCATCAACCTGCTTGCGGTGATGCACGAGGCGCTTGGCGACCTTTCGCGGGTGAAGCGGGTGGTGAAACTGCTCGGCATGGTCAATGCCGTGCCGGATTTCGAGGATCATCCGAGCGTCATCAACGGCTGCTCGGACCTCTTCATTGCGGTGTTCGGCGATGCGGGCCAGCATGCCCGCTCGGCGGTCGGTTTCGGCTCGCTGCCGGGCAACATCACCGTCGAGATCGAGGCGATCGTCTCGCTGAACGACTGAGGAGGTTAGGTCAGTGGTTGCGCCAACCCATCAGCTTCTCGATCCGCTGGGCGGAAGCACGGACGTGCTGCGTATAGTGGCTCTCGTCGGAGACGACTTTCTGTTCCGGCAGCACGATGGAAATGGTGGCGACGCATTCACCGCTCCGGTCGCAGACCGGCGAGGCGATGCAGGCAACCGCATAATCGGACTCCGCCACCTGGATCGACAGCCGCTCCTCGAAGGCCTTGCCGGCCGAGTCGGACAGCGTGCGGGCGTCGATCTCGGCGCGGCCGGTCGGCGAGGTGCGGGCGCAGCGCTTGAAAAGCTCGATCCGCTCGGCTTCGGCCAAGTGCCCGACGAGAAGCCGGCCGGATGCCGTCCAGTTGAGCGGCACGCGGGTGCCGACGCGGGATGCGACCTGGTAATGGCTCGGGCCGTCAGCCATGGCGAGCACCAGCATGTAATCGCCGTCGCGGCCGCAGACCTGCACGGTTTCGCCCGCCTCGCGGCAGAGGTCGTGCATTTCGTGGGTGGCGACGCTCATGAAATCCAGCGACCGGGCATAGGCGAGGCCGTAATGGTAGAGCCTCGCGCCGAGCCAGATCGAACCGTCGGCATTGCGGGCGAGCATGTTCTTCTCGACCAGATCGTCGATGATCACGTAGACGGTCGACAGCGGCGCCTTGACCGCCTTGGCGATCGCATAGGCGCCAGTCGGCGCACCCGTTTCGTAGAGATAATCGATCACCTGCAGCGCGCGGTCGATGCCGCTCACGCGCGAGCGGCGCGTACCCTTGGCTTCCACCTCGGAACCGGCGTCACCGGAGAGGTCTGCGGATGAAGTCTTCGCGTCCAATTCAACGCTCCTCGTCTGATTTTGAGAGGCTATTACATTACTATGGCATAGCTGTCGATGGCAATTCGCCACTGGCCGCCACTTTGGAGAACCACAATGTCCGATGATATCCGCACCCAGATCGGCCTTCGCCCGGTCATCAACGTTTCCGGCACGATGACAAGCCTCGGGGCTTCGATCGTCGTTCCCGAGGCGATTCAGGCGATGGCGGCTATCCTGCCGCAATTCGTGGAGATCAACGATCTGCAGCGCAAGGCAAGCGCGATCATCGCCCGGTTGACCGGCGGTGAAGCGGGCTTCGTGACGGCCTCCTGCTCCTCGGGCATCAGTCTCGCAGTCGCCGGCGCCATTACCGGCAATAACCTGTTGGCGATCGAGAAGCTGCCGGATTCTGTGCCGGACAAGAACGAAGTGCTCGTGCAGATGGGCCATGTGGTGAGCTATGGCGCACCGGTGGACCAGGCGATCCGGCTCGCCGGTGGCAAGGTCGTGCTGATCGGCCAGGCGACCTCGACGCACCGCTACCACATGGAACATGCGATCACCGAGAAGACGGCAGCCGCCGTCTATGTCGTCTCTCACCATGTGGTCGACTACGGCCTGCTCAACCTCGTCGAATTCGTCGAGATCGCCCATGCAAAGGGCTTACCGGTCATCGTCGATGCGGCTTCCGAATATGATCTCAAGCTGTTCCTGGCGCAGGGTGCGGATATCGTCCTCTATTCCGGCCACAAGTTCCTCGGCGGCCCGACTTCGGGCATCGTCGCCGGCAAGAAAGAGCTGGTGCGCAGCGCCTTCCTGCAGAACATGGGCATCGGCCGCGGCATGAAGGTCGGCAAGGAAAGCGTCTTCGGCGTCATGGCGGCGCTGGAAGCCTGGGAGAAGCGCGATCATGCGGGTATCCGCGAGCGCGAGACCGGCTACCTGAACCTCTGGAAGCAGACGCTCGACGGTCGACCCGGCGTCACGGCGCTGATCGAGCCGGATCCGACCAACAACCCGCTCGACCGCATGCGGGTGATCGTCTCCGCTCCGGAAGCGCATATCACCGCCTGGGATCTCGCCGCAGCGCTCGGTCGTGGCAACCCGCCGATCATCGTCCGCGACCATGAGGTGGAGCATCATTATTTCTACCTCGACCCCTGCAATCTGCATCCGGGCCAAGAAACCATCGTTGCTGCTCGCCTGACGGAAGAACTCGACAAGGCGCGCGCCTCCAACGAGATCATCGCCACCCCGATCGAAGAACGCAGCCGCCACCGTTTCGACGGTGCTCTTCGCTGGCCGGACTGAGCAGAAACAACGACAAGAAGGGAACGATCATGGCCATTTCGCAAGCACAAGCCGTCCAGTCCGCTCAGCCGGTCCTCTCCGTCGAGAACCTGACCACCTCGTTCAACGTGGACGGCGAGTGGAAGTCGGTCGTGCGTGACGTTTCCTTCACTGTCGCTCCTGGTGAAACCGTGGCGATCGTCGGCGAAAGCGGGTCCGGCAAGAGCGTCACCTCACTATCCATCATGCGGCTTTTGCAGGAGGGCACGAGCCGTATCCAGGGGAAGATCATGCTCGGCGGGCGTGATCTTCTGGCGCTTCCTGAACACGAGATGCGCAAAGTGCGCGGCAATGATGTAGCGATGATCTTCCAGGAGCCGATGACGAGCCTCAATCCGCTCTTCACCATCGGCGACCAGATTTCGGAGGCGCTGCTCTGCCACAAGGCGATGTCGGCGGCGGAGGCCAAGGCCGAGACCATCCGGTTGCTGGAAAAGGTGCGCATCCCGTCGGCGGCCTCCCGCTTCGACGAATATCCGCACCGTTTCTCGGGCGGCATGCGACAGCGCGTGATGATCGCCATGGCCTTGGCGTCGAAACCGAAGCTGCTGATCGCCGACGAACCGACGACGGCGCTCGACGTGACCATCCAAGGCCAGATTCTCGACCTCATCAAGGTGCTGCAGGACGAGGAGGGGACGTCGGTCCTGTTCATCACCCATGACATGGGCGTGGTGGCCGAGGTCGCCGACCGCACGATCGTGATGTATCGCGGTGAGCAGGTGGAGACGGGCGATACGCCCGACATCTTCCATCGCGGCAAACATCCCTATACGCGGGCGCTGCTCGCCGCCGTGCCGGTGCTCGGCTCGATGCAGAAGTACCAGCGACCGCTGCGCTTTCCGGTCGTCAACACGGCAACCGGGGAATCCGATGTGCAGGTGGAAGTGGCTGATACCGTTGCCGCCAACGAGCGGCCGGTTCTGGAGGTGAAGAACCTCACCAAGCGTTTCGACATCCATTCCGGCCTGTTCGGTCGCGTGAGCGGCCGTGTCCATGCGGTCGAGAACGTCTCATTCGATCTGCATGCCGGCGAGACGCTGTCGCTGGTCGGCGAAAGCGGCTGCGGCAAGTCGACGACTGGTCGCGCGATCATGCGGCTGATCGAGCCGGATGCCGGTTCGGTCGTCGTCGAGGGTCGCGACGTGCTGGCGCTCGACAAGCGGGAGATGCGGGAGATGCGCAAATCCGTGCAGATGATCTTCCAGGATCCGTTCGCCTCGCTCAATCCGCGCATGACGATCGGCCAGGCGATCGCCGAGCCCTATCTGGAACACAAGATGGGCACGGCGAAACAGGCCAAGGACGTGGTCGCCGACATGCTGCGCAAGGTGGGGCTGACGCCCGACATGGTGAACCGCTATCCGCACGAATTCTCCGGCGGCCAGCGCCAGCGCATCTGCATCGCCCGGGCGCTTGCGCTCGAACCGAAAGTGATCGTCGCGGACGAAAGCGTCTCGGCGCTCGACGTGTCGATCAAGGCGCAGGTCATCAACCTGATGCTCGACCTGCAGCAGAGCCTCAACCTTGCCTTCCTCTTCATCAGCCACGACATGGCGGTGGTCGAGCGGGTCAGCCACCGGGTGGCGGTGATGTATCTCGGCGAGATCGTCGAGATCGGACCGCGCGCCTCCGTGTTCGGCAATCCGCAGCACGCGTATACGAAGAAACTGATGGCCGCCGTGCCGGTGCCCGACCCGGATCGCCGCCGCGAAAAGCGGATCGCCGCCAGCGACGAACTCAAGAGCCCGATCCGTTCAGTCGACTACAAGGTGAATCCGCTCGACTATAAGACCGTTTCACCGGGCCATCTGGTCGCGGTGTAACGGCTGAGGGTGGTTTCCGCAGAGCGTTTCCGTAATCCAACATAGGCCAAAAGTAGATCCTTTGCCGTAACTCCGGTGATCAGTCGATAACGGTTTCGATGAGGAATGGGCCATGTCTCATCCCTCAGTTGCGAAAAAGCCCACCGGTGTACGAAGCCGATAGGCCTATGGATGTAGCTCGTTTGGCGCAACTGCCTGCGACTCACGCGCGTGTTATCCTGGCGATCCTGCGGATCGGAGAGAGGTTTCGCTCATGTTCAAGTGCAGAGACTGCAAGGACACGGGCTGGGTTTGCGAAGCTCATCCTGCCAAACCGTATACCGGCACCCGATGCTGCGGCTGCGGCGCGGTTGAAATGCCATGTCCCCGCTGTTTCGCGGTCCACGACCTGGACGGATATCCGGAAGTGGTGCGGGTCTTGCCTAGGTTATTCGGCGTCGGGATCAGCCCATCGGTCAAAGGTTTTGGAGACCGTTCTGGGGAGGCGATATCCCTTTGAGGTATCTGCCAACCAGATAGGCAGCATAGTGCTCCGATTTGGAGCATACCCCGCCTTAAGACGAGATTTCCTTGAGGAAAACTTGCGCCCCTATCAAAGATTCTTGCAGATTGTGAATGGAACTTTTGCGCATCAATATTTGTTTCCTCCGCCTGGAGGTACCTTGAATGGCAGTGTTTCTAGTTATGTTGGAATGCGAGAAGGTCGAATCATACAATCGGGCACGAAAAAGAATTCAACCGCTTGTAAATTGTAAGTTATCCGGAACGACCTGGCTGGTGGAATTTGACGGAGATGCTTCGGAACTGCAGCAACATCTTCAGGAAATTATCCTCCAGAACGACAGTCTGTTCATCGCCGCATTGAACCATGATTGGGCGAGCATCAATATGCATTTGGCAAGGCGCTGGCTAACGGAGAAACGTCCCACGGGTCCCGTGTGATCCCCCTCAGAATTGCGGGGAATACGGAATAAAAGGCTATTTTTTCACCAGTTTCCAAGGGAACTGCCAATTCCAGGTTGACCGGCGCGATGGGTAATTTATATATCTGCTGATGTTCTGATTGAGCCTAAGCGCAGATCGGGAGATGGGGAGTAGCGCTTGAACTTTATGGGCGCCCGCTTCCGCGACGGGTTGATTTCGCAGTTCAAGCGGCCGCAAGGCTAACCCCCGGGAGTTTGCGTTCCATGGTGAAATATTTCCTGAATGTCGATTTGAAGGACGGTTTCATTCCGGATACCGAAGGCCTCGACTTTATCGATCTCGAGAGAGCCACAGCTGAAGTCATCTCCGGAATGAGAGACATCATCGTCGAGCATATTCAGCAGGGAGAAGCCCTTGCATTGCGGGCGATTTCTATCACCGATGATGCCGGGCACCTGATGTCGATCGTTACGCTGGCCGACGCCCTGAAGGGTTTCCTGCCCGGCATAGCGGTGCCGAGCCTCGTGTGAGGCTCTGTGCGGATTTACGTGGGGAAGCCGTAGCGTTCGGTGATATCCCAGAACATCCGGTTGATCGCGACGAGCGAATTGATGCTTTCCCGGATCCGGCCGATTTCGCGCGCGTCGAGTTCCTCGACCTTTCCGTATTTGATCTCGTCTCTGCTTTCGAAGATCCGCATCGATTGCGTGACGTTGCGGCCGCTGTCGGGATCGAATGAATAGATGCAATGGTTATATTTGTTGCGAAGCTTGGCTTCGTCGGAAAGACGATGAGTGGTTTCCAGAATTTCCTTGCGGCAGGCCGGTGCGGTCTTGCGCATCTTGGTCAGCCGCTCGACGAGGTCGATGCGGGCACGTGTCGTATTCAAGGTCAGGAAAATGACGATCGCCGTCTCCTTGTCCACTTTGGCAAGGCCGGCGATCATGTGAATCAAAAGGCTTTCCGTATTGGTCCAGGTGTAGTTCAGCTGTCCGATCAGGAGCAGGATGTCCTGAAGCCTAGTACTTGTCGCCTGCGAGGGAGCGGCCGTCCTGACCGCGGTTCGTGTCGCCTGCATTGCCGGTCATATCCTTACGCCGATATTCAAAATAGAGAGCGACGACTTCCGTTCTGTTATGCACGCCGAGTTTGGTGATGATGTTGTGGATATGAATCTTGACGGTATGTTCGGAGAGACCCAGGGCGGCTGCAATGATCTTGTTCTGGTTGCCCATGGCCATCCTGGCAAGAATTTCATTCTCCCGTTTCGTCAGCTTTTCGATCGCCTGCTTGCCGGCGTTGTATAGAGCTGGCTTGGGATCAGCCGGATCGTCGCTTGTTTCCAGAGGCTCACTTCTCTGGGCTCGGTAGCCCGTCGAAGGGAAATATGTGCCACCCTTCAATATGATCCGCAGGCCTGACAGAAAGACGTCGAGATTGACGTTGAACGGCAGGATCCCCTGGACGATTTCAAGCTCTTTAGCCCTTCGATGATCGGAAGCCATCTCCCCATCGTCGGTACCCATCAGCGCGAGCGTTGCCGCGGGATGATGCCGGGCGAGTTCCGGCCAGTATTCGGCAAGCGCGGATGCAAGACGGACATCTGCCAGCACGAGCTGGACCGGATTGTCGAACTCCGTCGAGGCCAGTTTCAGGTCGGGAACCGTCTTGACGCTGAGCCACGGAAATTCGCTTTCGATAGCCGCCGTCATTGCGGTGGAGATTGTTCCCGGCGAGCAGATGAAGAGGAGTGTTCGGATCGCATTCATTCTCTTCAAGGCGTTTGTTGCCAGATCCAAGCCGACGTGTTGTGAAACACCATGCGGAATTTGCATGGACGGGCCCCCCTCCAGTCGTTGATCGAAAGTACACGCAAAGTGGTGCTCCGAAGATCTTATTCTGGAACGGTAAACCAAGAGCCGGATGGTGGGAATAGACCGAAGGATTTACAGAATAGATCGAATCGACGACGGAATGCCGGTTTCAAGGTCCTTTTAACGCGAACGAACCATGATCATGCAGCGTTTCCTCCCGTGCGAAACGAGTTGCTATATACATAAGGCGAAATTCATTGTCGATGTGCCTACGTCTTCTTGCGTAGACCATTTAACCCATCTGACTATGCTCATGTAGTATTCATCAGGTCGCGCTAGATCGAAATATTACCTTATTTCTTCTGCGCAATCGGGACAGAGTGGTCCCATCCCGAAGCACGTGAAGAACGAGCGCTAGAGAACGTTCGTCGTCACTTGATGTAGCGAATATGTGGCCACGCCGCTGCTCGTTCTAAACCTCTCGGGAAACTAGGGGAGAGCTAAAAAATCAGACATCACGAGAGAAAGACCGGCGAACGGTCGCGTTGACGCGCGCCCTGTTGCCAAAGGCCAATAACTCACTTCAACAGCGACGAGCAAAGACCCCAAAAAGATGAATGGCGGTCACGCCGTCGCAGTCATACGAGGACTGTGTGATGGTAGATAGACGCAACACGTTCGACACTCTGGTCGACGATCCTGATAGCCAGGAGCAGCAGCAACAACAGCAACAGCAGGAACAGCAACAGCAGCAGCAGGCCAGTGACCAAAGCCAGAGCCAGTGGAGCGATTCGACCAACCTCAACGGCAACGGAAATGGTAACGGCAACCTGAACCTGAACGGCAATGGCAGCCTGAATCTCAATGGCAACGGCAATGCCAATCTCAACGGCAACTTCAACGAAAACGTCAATGAGACCACGGTCGGTGTCACCGTCGACGTCGGTGTCAGCCTCGAAGACTACTTGCCGACGGACGACGACTTTGCCGATGTCGATATGAAGGACAGTTCCATCGACGGGATGTTCAACATCCGCATCGATGATGTGCTCAATAAAGCCCTGACCGGTGAAGGCAATGATGTCGGCAATGTCATCAGCCAGGTCGCCAACATCCAGGACAATGACAAGCTCGAAAAGGCCAGTGTCAGCAATGACGGGACCTTCGAACTGAATCCCACTGCCGAGGGCGGCATTGCGATCGCCTCCGATGGAATCAATGCCGGCGGCGGCGGCGGTGACGGCGGAAGCCATGCCGATGCCGATGGCGGTGACGGCGGTGACGGTGGTGCGGCTCTTGGCGGGTTCGCACTCGGCGGTATCGGCATCGGCGGCCTGGCTGCAAGCGCTGCAGACGGCGGTAAAGGCGAAGGTGGCGATGCCGACGGCGGCGACGGCGACAGCGGCGATGCCGACAGCGAAGCCAATGGCGGCAAGGGTATTGGCGGCCGTGGCGGCAGTGGCGGCGATGGTCTCGGTCTCGGCCTTGGTCTTGGCCTCGGCCTCGGTGCAGGACTGGCATTTGCCGGTGACGGCGACCAGGGCGGCAGCAATACGGCCGGCGATGGCTCTTCAGGCGGCAATTCCGGCAACTCCACCGGCGGCAATGCTTCCGATGCCGGGGACGGCGGAGATTCGAATGGTGGTGCAGCGACAACTGCCATTGGCGGTAGTCTCGGCTTTATCAATCCGATCTTCGCAGACGGTGATGGCGGCGCAGGCGGCCCTGGCGGTGACGGTGGCGGAAACACCGGCGGTGCCGGCGGCGATCCGACCGGCGGTGACGGCGGCGATGGCGGCGAAGCCACGGATGCCGGCGACGGCGGCGATGGCGGCGGTGCTCTCGGAGCTGGTCTCGGAGCCGGTTTCGGTGCCGGGCTTGGCGCCGGCCTCGGTGGTGACGGCGCAGCAGGCGGTGACGGTACCGGCGGCGGAGCAACAGCCGGCGCAGCCACCAGTGGCGATGCTACCGGCGGTGACGCTACATCTGGCTACGGCGAAGGTGGTGCGGCACTTAGCGGCGCATGGGCCGATGGTATCGGTGGCGGAGCGGTCGGTGGCTGGGCCATTGGCGGCGCCGGTGCTGCCGGCGGCGATGGCGGCCTTGCCTATACCGGTGCCGGCGGAGCCGGCGGCGACGGCGGCACGTGGGGCTCGAGCAATGGTGACGATGGTTTCGTGACCGGAACGAGTTCCGCCTCGGCTGACGGTGTCATCGAAACCCACGCCTTCAACCAGGAAATCGTGATGGGTGCGAACCTGCAGCAGAATGCGATCGACATGACGATCGTTGGCGGGGACCTCACCAGCACTGTGGCCGGAGACGACACCGACGACGGCGTCTAATCCGACACCTCTCCGCTTCTCAGGCAGAGACCTCACATCGTGGACTGCGCAGATTTCCTGCGCAGTCCCTCATTCCGAACGCCCTGTAATGCAGGCATGCCCATACAAAGGCAGCGGTTATGACGACGATGGACACAATCACCGAGGAAATCGCTCATTTCATCGGCCTCTTCCACACGAACGTCGAGGATGCGCGCCTGCGAGACGCCTATAAGGATTTCTCGCTTTACACGCCCGAACAATTCATCCCGCCATCGGCGGTGACACAATCCCATTTCGAGGCGCCTTACGACCTGCTCGGCTTCGATCCGTACGTGGCCTACAAGTCTCCAGCCAGTTTCACGCCTCTCTGGCATCCTCGCTTTGTGGGTGGATACGACCACCCGTCAATTCCCGTCGTGGAAATCAGGACGCTTTACGGCCGGCACGAGATGCCGCAGCATGAGTACCCGTTCTATGGAAGCGGCAAGTCCTTCACATGGGAGATCCAGCCTCCGGGTTCGGTTGCGAATTTCATCGTCCAGGCCGCCTCGCTTTCCGACAACGACAGCTTCGCGGTCGGGGGACATGGCCTCACGTTCAATCCCACGCCGGTCGATAACGGCGAACTGCTGGATACTGCCCAACAGGTTCTTTCGGATTCGCCCATCGGCCATCTCGAAATGCCGACGTCGGGGGCGGACCTGATCGAGATCATCAAGACGGTCGCCGACCAACTGGATTCTCTCTCAGCAGAGTCCGGCGGTCCCATGGGGGCTTTCGTCCATCAGTCCGCGACAATCGATGGCATTTACGTCAACGGCATACTGGTCGACGAGGCGCCGAAGCTGGAGGATCATCATTCATTCGAAGATGATGATGCCGATTCCAGCGACGTCGATGCCGCGGACAGTGCTCAGCCATCCAACGTGAAGGTGTTTGCCGACGGTTCTGTTCAAGTAGAGGCCTCGGTCGAATTGGTTGGCGGCAACAATACCGCCGTCAACGATGCCGTCCTCAAGAATATCTGGACCGGCGCGACAGTAACGGCGGTCGTTGGCGATCATTTCGAGATCAACGCGATCATCCAGATCAATGTCCTTCATGATACCGACGCCATCACCTCGGCAATCAACAGTTGGACGAGCGATGACGTGCCCGATGAAATATTCAACATTGCGACATTCCAGCGGGTTGATCCGTTGGAAAGCGGGAACGCTTCGGCACACGCCGGCGGTGGCTATCCCGGAAGTTGGGCGGTCACAGAGATCCACGGTGATCTGCTGATCGCCAACTGGCTGGAGCAGTACATTTTCATGTCCGACAATGACGTCGGCATCCTGTCGTCTTCCGGCGCCACGACCAAGGTGATCGCCGGCGACAACACCAGCGTGAACCAGACCTCGATCTACGAGCTCAGCCACGCCTACGACCTGATCCTGATCGGCGGCAGTCTGTACGACGCCAATATTATCCACCAGACGAACATATTGTTCGACAACGACGTGGTCGGCGCGGTTACGGGTTTTGGAACGACCGGCGAGGGCACGATCTCCAGCGCCGGAAATCTGCTCTGGAATCAGGCCCATATCTACAATATCGGCGGCGCCGATCGTTTCGATACGCTGCCTTCGGCCTACGTGGATGCGGCGAATGATTTTGCCGGCGGGGGAAGAGATTTGCCCGACGGAATTTTGACCGACTCGGCCTTTGCCGGATTGGCTGGATTGCGCGTTCTCTATATCAGCGGCGACCTGCTGAATATCCAGTATGTCAGCCAGACCACCATCGTCGGCGACAGCGATCAGATCGCCCTGGCGATGAATGCCTTCAATCCCCATGCGGAAGCGACATGGTCGATCTCCACCGGTGGAAACGCGCTCATCAACAATGCGGCGATCGCCGATCTGGATTCTCTCGGCCGTACCTATGTGGGCGGCGAGCAATATTCCCAGGAAACGCTGTTCCAATCGGGACTGATTTCGAGCCATCCGGAATGGGCCGCGCACGATCCCGACGCGCTGGTCAACGAAGCGGTGGCGTTTCTCGACGATTCAATGCTGGACGCCGATCCAACCGAGCCTGGCTTCGGCATGCCCGTCGAACATGACGGCCAGTACCAGAACGACGGGTTACAACATGTGCTCGGATAACGGGGGAGAAACATGTCGGACGCCCAAAAGAGGGCCGACCTAGAACGGGCCCACGATCACGATGAAGGTCAGCAACTTGAAGGTGAGGACATCTATGCAAAATTGGAACGCGCTGTGGAGGAATGCATGAAACTGTCGCCCGACGGTGCCGCTCCTTCAGCTACGATATCCAGGCTGGAACCCAGAAACGTTGCGCCGAACCCATCGCGGGTGAATGAAAGCTCTTCTGGAGCCGATATTCTGCCGATGCCTGCCAATGACCGGATCATCGAACCGGAAATCGAGCCGAAGCCCACGGTGCGCGAAGCGACGGAGGCAAAGGCGCCGGAAGGCATGATCACCATCGATGCCGACACCGGACCCTTGCGGACCGAGACAAAGACCTTCGGAAAGTCGCCCTCCAACGGCGGCGGGCGCGGCGGCGACGGAACGTTTCACAAGCGCCTCGCGCCGGTCGATTTTTCGGCCAGCCTGCGGGCGGGCGTCACCGCCGTGCGGCGGAACCTGGCGATCGTCATGCTTTTCACCATTGCCAGCAATATCCTCGTGCTGGCGATCCCGGTCTACCTGTTCCAGATATCGGACCGGGTGCTGACCAGCCGTTCTCTCGACACCCTGGTAATGTTGACGATCGTGATCGTCGGCGCCGTCATTCTGCAGGCCGCCTTCGACGCGCTTCGGCGCTTCATCCTGATGCGGACCGCGGTGGAGATCGCGGCGCAGCTCGGTGCTCCGATCCTGAGCGCGGCGGCCCGCGCCTCGCTTCAGAGCAACGGCCGCGAATACCAGGTGCTCGGCGATCTGCAGCAGGTTCGTTCGTTTCTCGTCTCCAGGACCTTGCTGTCATTCCTCGATGCGCCCATCGCACCTCTCTTTGTGGCGGCGGTTTTCCTCATTCACCCGCATCTCGGCTTCATCGTTGTCCTGACGGCCATCATGCTGCTTGCCTTCACCCAGATCAACCAGCGCATGACCGCGGAGCCGTTTGCCGAAGCCAATACGGCGCAGGTGAAAGCCAATCTTCATCTGGAATCGATGTCGCGCAATTCGCAGATCATCAATGCGCTCGCCATGATACCCGAGACGGTGCAGATCTGGGGCAAGGATACGGCAGCCTCGCTGAAATCGCAGGTCATCGCCCAGGACCGGAACATCACCATCGCGGCCATATCGAAGGCCTGCCGCCTTCTGACGCAGATCGCGATGCTCGGCTGGGGCGCCTTCCTGTCGATCGAAGGGCAACTCACGGGGGGCATGGTGATCGCGGCCTCCATTATCGCGGGTCGCGCTCTGGCGCCTATCGAAGGGGCCATCGAAGGATGGAATCAGTACAGTCAATCGCGCGCGGCCTACGCTCGAATAACGGCGCTGTTGAAATCCTCGCCGTTGAATTTCGACCGCCTGAACCTGCCGAAGCCGGAAGGGCGCCTGGATGTCGAACGCCTCCTCTATGTGCCGCAGGGAACCAAGCGCGTCGTCCTCAACGGTATCGCATTTGCCCTGCAGCCCGGCGATTCCCTGGCGATCATCGGAAATTCCGGCGCCGGCAAGACCACTCTCGGGAAAATGCTCGTCGGGTCGATCCTGCCGACGTCGGGCAGCGTCCGGTTGGATCTGATGGATCTGAGAAACTGGGATCAGCGCCAGTTCGGTGAGAATATCGGTTATCTGCCGCAGGACGTGCAGCTCTTTCCCGGCACGATCAAGGCCAATATCGCCCGCATGCGGCCGGACGCGGACGATGAGCAGATCTACCGCGCCGCGATGCTGGCTGACGTCCACGAGATGATCGCCAGCCTGCCGCACGGATATGAAACCGTGGTTGCGGCCGATGGCTCTCCGCTATCCGGCGGCCAGAAGCAGCGTATCGCGCTTGCCCGGGCATTCTTCGGTGATCCGAGGATGGTGGTGCTGGATGAGCCGAATTCCAATCTCGACAATGCGGGCGATGCGGCGCTGCTCCAGGCACTTCGCCATGCCAAGGAACACAAGATAACCGTTGCGACGATCACGCAGCGGCCGGCCCTCCTCAGCAGCGTGGACAAGGTTCTGCTGCTGGTGAACGGCACCGTTGCGCTGTTCGGGATGCGGGCGGATGTGCTGAAAGCGATCGAAGCCCGTGGCATCGATATCAACACCGGGTCATTCGGTCATCAGTTGCAATAGGGGTTGTGTCATGTCTGCTGTTGCCAAGGTTCACGATCTCGAATGGTACTCGGAGGTCCCCCGGTCTGTCTGGAAACAGACGGTGGCCGGTCTGGCATTGACGGCCATAGCCTTTGGGGGTTTCGGCACCTGGGCCGCGACTGCACCGCTTGCGGCGGCTGTCATTGCCCAAGGCAGTTTTGTCGCAACCGGCCGCAACAAGATCGTGCAGCATTTCGAGGGTGGGATCATCAGGGAACTGCTGGTCAACGAGGGTGACCAGGTTGTCGAAAACCAGCCGTTGGTCAGGCTCGATGAGACCGCGTCGCAGGCGAAGAAACGGGAGTACTTCCTCAGACGTGTCAGGCTGGAAGCAACCGCGGCCCGCCTTACGGCTCAGTCCGAAGGTGCCGATTCAATGATGATTTCGACCTATCTGAACGATTTCAGGGATGACCCTGATGTCTCGGCGATCATCCTTACGCAACAGCTCAACTTCAAGGCCCAGCGCATGAAGCTGGCGACTGAGCTTTCGCTGCTGAAGCAGAACATGAAAGCCATGGAGTTCCGTAGCGAAGGTTACAATCGGCACCGTGAGGCCATGTCTCGTCAGCTCGCGCTGCTCAAGGACGAATACGATATCAAGCGGGTTCTGCTGACAAAGGGATTGCTGCGAGCAACCGAGGTCAGGGCGCTTCAGCGGGCAATCGCCGATGCCGAAGGGCAGATCGGCCGCCTGGAGGCAGAGGTCGCGGAAACCGGTGCCGAGCTCTTGAAGGGGCAGCAGGAAATATCGCGCGCGGAAGAAATGTATCGGGAGGAGGCACTCGACCGCCTGCAATCGATCCAAGGCGAGCGTGACGCGGCGCGTGAACAATCCCGTGAAGCCGACGACGTTCTGCGCCGGGCCACGATCCTTGCGCCCGTCTCCGGCACTGTCGTGCGGACCTATTACCATACGACAGGCGGCGTCATCGAAAGCGGTAAGGGGATCATGGAGATCCTGCCTGCCGGCGTGCCTTTGATCATCGAGGCAAAGGTGCCTCGCAACGAGATCGACAGCGTCAAAGTCGGTCAGAAGGCCACGGTCCGCCTCATCGCGCTGAACCAGCGCACGACTCCCGTCCTGCAGGGCGAAGTGTTCTATGTCTCGGCGGATGCGCTGGAAGATAGCAAGGCGGGGCTCACCAACCACGATGTCTACGTCGCGCGCATCAATATCTCATCGGATGAAATCTCGCGTATCAAAGGATTTACGCCGCAGCCCGGCATGCCGGCGGAAATCATGATTCAAACTGCGGTCAGAACGTTCTTCAGCTATCTGGCTAAACCGATTGTGGACAGCATGTCGAGGGCGTTTACCGAGCGCTGACAGGTACGATTCCGCTCTGGCGGGACGTGATCGATGCCGATACTCGATCGAGAAGATACCTCAAAAGGCGTAGGCTTGCTGTCCGCGGCCATGTCCCGCAGGGCCATTCGCCGTCCTGGCCTCCATCGGATGTTCCCAAGATGGGCGCCAGACCTGCTCTCCTCGGTATTTCCAAAAAGAAGCCCTCGCTGATGAAAACAGCGAGGGCGCCCGCAAGACGGGAAGTAAATCGAGGCCGACAGGACGCCTCGAGGCCACATAACACCACGAGCCTTGAAAAATGTCAGTTCCACCAAAAGGAGAAGGCCCGACCGTTTTTCCCGTTCGAGCCTTCAGCAGTCTGTTTGGCAAAAGTATTATTCCCTCATCTGCGAAACACATCAACTCAATCAAAAGGATTAGTTTCTCTTAATCGTTGTATCTATGTCGTGATTTAGTAATCACTGGTTGATTTCGGCTTTTTCCCGCCCCTGTACATCGATTGGAATAAATATCCACTCCGGAATCAGTCGGCTAAATTAGGTATTCGAAAGTTACACTTGAGGTGTGGCCCGATTGCAATATCGCCGATCTGCGATTGTGGTATTTTGTAGTGCGGACTTGAGCAGAACGCCTCGGGTATCGGCGTGGTAGACTGACCGGCTGCCAGCTCAGGCAGCCGGTCAGTTGTTTGACCTACACCTTCATCGTGATTTGATCAGCACGCTCGCCATCTGGCGTTCAGCGGCTTCATGCGGAACTAGAGGGTCGGTTTGCGCTTAAGCACCTGCTGGATGGCTTGCCATTTCGGGTGAGTGCTGCCTTCTTCTTCCAGCAATCCCCAGCTGCCCCATTTGTTGGGTTCGCTCATCGACGAAAACGCCGCATAGAGGTCCCCGCCTGCTATTCGCCAGTTCTTGAGATGGCGAAGATAGAGCTCGCCCATCCGGCGGTCCCGATTGGCTGCAATAAAGAGATTCGTCAGTCTTTCGTTGTTTTCCGCTCCGCTGTGGCCAACGAGATGCTGGCCTCCCTCATAGGCGTAGAGCTTGACGCCGTATTGCCTGGCAAGCGCTGCCTGTGCCTGGATGGTTTTCTTGTTGTCGGTCTCGAGTTCGTTCTCGAGTGCCGAGAAGAGGCGGTTGAGTGTCCATCTTGAAACCTCTTCCGCGCGATCCGGCGAACCGAGACCCCCACCGAAATAAGGCGCGATCGCAAGCACATCCGCGTGAGCCTTCACGCCTTTCCACGACAGGATGGTTTCGCTGGTCCATCCGTTGGCGGATTGCGCCGCATAGACGCCGATGATCCTCTGTCTCGCGGCGCCGAAAACATCCTCCCAGATGGCCAGCACTTCGCTTGTCCGTTGTGCGTAATAACGGAGCTGGGCTTCATAGTCGTTGCTCGAAAAACCGAGAGCAAGGCCGCGGCTGCGCGCATGGTCGGCCTGATCGAATGACGTGTTCCAGACTTCGTTGGAATATTCCACATGGATTTTGAGATCCGGGTCGAGGTCCTTCTTGACCTGCTCGGCGAACCGGCGAACATAGTCGTCGTCCGCAAGATGGGGCATGTTGAACCACGGATCCGATTTGACCAGGTTGCTGAGCTCGATCATGTATTCGAGCGGCACGCCAAGTTCTGATTTACCGAACTGGCCGGGTCGCTGCCTGTCGCTCCAGCTCCGGACCGCAGAATTATTGGTTCCCATCCAGTCCATGAAACGCAGGGCCGACATGCCGTTCAGCCGCTCCAGAAATGGCGCCCGGAATGTCTCTTTCGGCACTGGGCCGCGTTCATAGACACGGATATTGCGGATCGGGTCAGCTGGATCGGTTTCCATGACCATCGAGGTGAAGGGCGCATCTTTCCGCAGATTGCGCACGTCGTCGCGTCCTGGCGATCGAGACTCCAGTTCTGCACCGGCTATATAGCCAAGTTTACCCTTGCCATCGTAATGGACCGAAAGCTGGACAGGCAGATTCTTCCGATGCGTGGTAAAGATCAGAAAACTCTCGACGAACGATTTTGCCGGCACCTCCTTGGGATACCCGTCCGGCGTCATCGGCGGCAGCGGGGTGTCCCATGTGAAGGGCGCGCCTTGGATTTGCACCCGCCAGGGGGAGGCGTTATAAGCGAGGTTGGAAAAGACCTGCTCCGTCGCCCAGTAACTCATTCCGGTGATGTTCAATCCCATTTCAGCGGGGAACAGGTCCTCGGCTGCGATGCAGTCGGAAGGCATGCCACCTAAGGTCGGCGCGATTGCGACACTCGACAGCATTTGGAGAAACGTTCGGCGGTTCAAGGCAGATCCTTTCCGATGCTGACGCCGGCCCGTCGATTTCGGCCGGCGAGAACTGTGGGACGGTCGCCTTGAATCGAATGGCATAGCAGGACCGCAGGCAAGCAAGGCAAATGGCGGTATGGGGGGTACGATCGGCGTAGGCGCTAGCTCTTTTGGATATGTGTGGAAAGGCGAGCCGGGCGTGTAGCCTAAGCGGAGGCGCGCAGCTGGGGCTGCGTAGTGGCAAGGGGCAGCCATATGGGGAAAAATCGCAACGTGAGACGTCTTCGCAGGGGTGCGGTATTCAGCCGCGAGACTCTAAATGCCTGAATATCTCCGCGCCCTAATTTATGTTCTGATCATCAGCGCTCCAGCGCTTTATATCGCCGGCAAGGTCGCCGTGCCCCTCATCGGCGAGGTAGAGTTCAGGCTTTGGCGCAATTGCTGGATCATTGCGACTTTTGTCACTTTCCTGTCGCGAAGCTTTTTCGATTTCGCGGTCGCGCTCGCGATCATGAGCATATACATCCATCGAAACTCAAGGCAGCCCCTCCTGCTCTATGTGATCCTGATGTTCGTGGCGCCCTGTGTTTCGGTCGGGGTTGGCATTCCCGGGGTTTTCAATAGGATCATCGATCTTGATCCCCCGCGGCTGCTGGCGATCACCATCCTGATGCCGCTCGCTATCGAGCTTTGGAGAGAGCACGACAACCGGGAGCTTCGCGGCCCGGATGTCCTGGTCATTGTCTTCTTCGGCTATATATCGATCCTCGCCCTACGTCTGGGGGACATCAATTCCATTCTGCGCGTCGTACCCGGCTATTTTCTCGACATCCTGCTTCCTTACTTCGTCTTTAGCCGGTCGTTGCGCTCGGCGTCGGAGATAAATCAAGTCCTGCTTGCTTTCGTGGTCTCTGCGTTGCCGCTTGCCGCGGTCGGATTTTTCGAGATCTGGAGAAGCTGGCGGATCTACTATGTGGTGGTGCAGGAGTGGGATGTGGTGCTGATCACCATCTATCTTTTCCGCGACGGCTTTCTGCGTGCCGCCACCACATCGGTGGAGTCCATTGCCTTTGGCTTCCTGTGCATGACGGCGGGCGGCTGCCTTCTGGCGCTGCGAACGCCGAAATCGTTGGGGATCTGGCGATATGCAGCACTCGGCGTGCTGGTGATCGGGCTTCTGTCCAGTGTCTCGCGCGGCCCCTGGCTCGGCTTCGCACTCTGCGTGATGATGCTGGTGATGACCAATCTGCGGGTCTCGGTCAAGCTGCTCGTCTGGACGATCCCGGCCGTCACTGCCCTGACATTTCTGCATCCGTCATTCATCGACCGCTTCACCAACCTGCTCCCATTTGTCGGTTCAGCGGATCGGGGCAGCGAGACCTATCGCTCCAGGCTTTTCGAAAACTCCATGATCGTCATCGAACGTTACCCGTTCTTCGGGTCGGACACTTTCGTGCGCGAGCCGGAAATGCAGACCATGATCCAGGGGCAAGGCATCGTGGATGTGGTGAACACCTATCTGCAGATTTCACTCCATTATGGATTGATCGGTCTGCTGTTGTTCGTGATGTTCTTCGGCATGCTTGGCATCAAGCTCGGTACTTTGTTCTGGACGAGCAAGTCGGATATCGTCAGCTACGAAGGCGTGCTCGCGCTCCTGGCTGCGATGCTCTTCACCATCGCGACCACCAGCAGCGTATCGATCATCCCGTATATCTATTGGCCTTTCTCGGGTCTCTGCGCAGCACTTCTGGCACGCGGCGCCGGCATTGAGTGGGAGGTTTATCCGAAGGTCAGAGGGAGGATGAAAAGCTTGGGAACCGGCCAGGCGCACCCGACCATTCCGTCTCGCGACGGGGCTCGGAAAATGCGTGTTCTGGGGTCGAGCCGGTAAAGGCGAGAACCGCGACGGTGCCCTTTTGGTAGCAGGCACTATTTATATTCGATGATCCGTTGCCGGCGGTTGATCAGCCGGTTTACATGAAACTGAGCGATGCCCTGCATTTCGGGAAACTTGCCCAGGACATCGAATGCGGCGAAGAGCCATCTATTGCCCGGTTTGGGCATCTTCCTGAGTGCCAGACGCAAGATCTGAAGCGGATAGACCAGCAGAAGCGTAAGCGCCGCCGGATGAAAAGCCGTGCCGGCGATTGCGGCGAGCGGCAGCAGACCGCCCCAGAAAACCGCGCGCCGGAGATTTCTCGTCCATATCCGGGATGGTGATGTCCGGTGGAGATGGAACACCTGCGCATAGGCATGCCCGCAGCGGACGCTTCTCCGCCACCATTGGCTCAGCCGGCTTATATCCGCATCGTGGCGTGTCATTTCGGACGGCAGGCGCCATATCTTCCAGCCCTTCTCGCGCAGGCGGATACAAAGCTCCGGCTCCTCTCCCGCGATCAGCCAGTCGGAGTAGCCGCCGAAATCCTTCAGCACCGACGCTCTGATGAGGATATCACCACCGCATGCCGGGACTTCGCCGGGCGGGCCGTCCCATTCACGGTCACATATTGCGTTGAAGACCGTCCGATCCGGATACCGTTCACGTCGCCGCCCGAAGACCACCGCAACATCCTTGCGCATGACCAGAAAGGTTGCAGCCGTCGCGATCCATTTGGCGTCGAGTTCGCAGTCTCCGTCCAGGAACTGTATAAAGGCCGTATCCGGCCAGCGCTGCATGACAACATCGAAACCCGCGTTGCGCGCGCGCGCCGCCGTGAACGGAATTGTCATGTCCAGGGGGACAACCTCCGCGCACAGTTTGGCGGCCGCCTCGACGCTTCCATCCGATGAGCCGGAATCCACATAGATCGTGCGCTCACGAAGGGTCTTGAGCGAGTTGAGGCAGTCGATGAGGCGCTGTCCCTCGTTGCGTCCGATCACCACGACGCAGACATCCGCCCCGAGCCCCGAATAGCCTCGCTGCAACAGGATATCCGTGTCCATATGTGCGTATCCCCGGCCGTTGTTTTTGGCGGTATTCATCCGTCGCGATCTCAGTCCGCAAACGGGATAAGCCCGTATACTGTCTGTAGAATTTCGGTTCGTTGCTGTAAATTTACCTCTTTGGTGGAAGCCGGTGCCACGACCTTAAGCTCTTTGTCGCACTGAGCCCTCGAAGCCCTTTTTGCTATACCGGATTGGGATGGAATTGCCGGCGACCGGCAAACATGAAGGGACGCTTGTGGAATGCGGATTGCGTATTTCACCAACCAGTATCCGGCGCCGAGCCACACGTTCATACGGCGCGAAATCATAGCGCTGGAGGCAAGGGGGCATCGGGTAGAAAGATATGCCGTGCGTCCCTTTCGCGGCGCATTGAAGGATCCGGACGATATCGGGGAAGCCCGACGCACCCGTCATATCTTGCGGACCCCGGTGATAGGGGCCTTCGTAAGCGTCGCTCGCCAATTGTTTGGCCGCCCGAGACCCTCTTTGAAAGCATTGGGAAGCACGTTCCGGTTCGCGAGGACGTCCGGAGGGCATTACCTGCGCCACCTCGTCTATTTCCTCGAAGCGATGATCCTGGCCGATTGGTGCCGTAGGGATGAGATCGATCACCTGCATGTGCATTTCGGCACCAACCCTGCAACCGTCGCAACGTTGGCAAATCAGATCGGCGGCGTGAAGTTCAGTTTCACCGTCCACGGGCCGGAGGAGTTCGACCGGCCTGAAACGCTGGGGCTTTGCGACAAGATCAGGGCGTCGTCATTCGTCGTGGCTGTCAGCTCCTATGGCCGCAGCCAGTTGCTGCGCTGGGCTGACCTTGGAGATTGGCGCAAGGTCGAGGTCGTTCATTGCGGCATCGACCAGCGCTATCTGAGCGAGGATGTGGAGCTGCACGGCGCTGATCCGCGCCTTGTCTGCATCGCGCGGCTGTCCGAGCAGAAAGGCCATCTCCTTCTGCTTCAGGCGGCTGCAAACCTGCGGGCAGAGGGGATGCGCTTTGAGCTTGTCCTTGTCGGCGATGGCCCGTTGCGGGCCGAAATTGGCCATGAAATCGAACGGCTCGATCTCGGCGACACCGTCGTCCTGACGGGCACGATCTCGCAGGACGATGTGCGCAGCGAAATTCTTCGCGCCAAGGCTCTGGTTCTGCCAAGCTTCGCGGAAGGCTTGCCCGTCGTGCTGATGGAAAGCATGGCGCTGAAGTGCCCGGTCATCTCGACCTATATCGCCGGCATCCCAGAACTCGTTCAACCGGACAACGGCTGGCTCGTCCCGGCGGGGGACCTTGAAGCGCTGACCGGCGCCATGCGGCAGGCGTTGTTTGCAAGCGATGTCGAGTTGTTCCGCAAAGGCGAGGCGGGGCGGCGCCGGACGCTCGAACGGCACGACATCAACAGATCGGCGGCGGCGCTGGAGATATTGATGGCCCGACCGGGAATAGCCTGAGCCGGTTTGTTACTTGGGAAAATTTGGTCAGACCCTGCGAAACGGGCCTGAGTGATGGATGAAATCCTGCAGCAAATGCGGCGGTCCGCTGGAGGTCTTGCCTTCGGCAAGAAGGCGGATGCGCCAGGCGATGTGTCCGCAAAGCCAGGCAAGGTCCATGAGAACCGAATAGGTGGCTCCGTGATGCTTGAGATGGTAGCGCCGCCGGGACTCGAACCAGTAAGCCGGCCGCCTGGATGGTTTGACATGCCGTGTCACGCCGGTCGATTGGCCCACCAGGTGGATGATGCGGCTTTGCGGCACGTGCCAGCAGGACCATCCGGCGCGCGCCGCCCGAATACAGAAGTCGACTTCCTCGTAATAGAGGAAATATCCTTCGTCGAGCGTGCCGATCTGGTCGAGGACCTCGGTCCTGACCATCATGCTGGCCCCGGATACCCAGTCGATCGGGCTCGGCTCCCTCGGCATGTCGGGGGCGATACGCCAACGCCCGAGCAGCCGCGTGACCGGCCCCAGCTTGGCCTCGCCCTCGAATTCGTTCGCAATCGAGGGAAAGCGAAAAGCGCAGGCTTGGCCTCTCCCGTCCGGATGTTCCAGGCGGCTGCCGGCAATGCCGGCGTCAGGCTTGCCGTCCATGAACTCCACCAGACGCGTGATGCTGCCGGGGCGAGCAATGGTATCGGGATTGAGGAGCAGGACATAGTCCGGGCGGCCGAAGTTCGCCATGGCATATTCGATGCCGCGATTGTTGGCGTAGGCAAAACCGCCATTCGTCTCCAGCGGGAGGCATGCCACGTTCGTCCAGCGGTTCTCCCTGATGGCGGCCGAGATCAGTTCGGCCGAGCGATCGCCGGATCCCCCCTCGACGGCAACGATCCGCGCCCCGTCCGGTACGGTCCCGGGGACGCTCAGAGACGCCAGACAATCAATGACCAGATCGGCCGTCCGGTAGTTGACGATGACGACGACCAGTTTCAGCCGAGAGGCATCGTCTTGCCGGGTAAGTTCGACATCCATCAAAGGCCGTGCCTCTTCGTCTTGTTCAAGACCACCTGCATGCTTTTCTCGGAGCCGAGATAGCTCCGGCAGATCTCCAGTTCGGGAAGCTTTGACTTACCGATCGCGAGCACGATCACGGCAGTGTCCGACATGTCGACGAACGGGATCACCTCGTCCGAACTCAACATCGGCGGCAGATCGAAGAGAACGATTGTCGGTTTCAGCAGCTGGCGCGCGAATTCGACCTGCGCCGTCATGCGTGCCAGGTCGGCGGGCAGCGGAATTTTTCCCGCTCCCCAGGCCGCGCGCAGCAGATGGCTGCGAAGACCCCGGATATCCACCGTCGTCAGCCACCCGCGGATCGGGTCCTCGACCGGCGGTTTGGCCGATAGTCCGAGTATATTGCCTATCGAGGGATTCCGGGAGTTCGCATCCACCAGCAAGACATTGGCTCCGGGCACGCGGGCGAAGCTGAGTGCCAGGTTGACCGCGGTTACGGTCGTGCCGCAGCCGATCGTGGGGGCGGTTACGGAAATCACCCGCGTCTCTCGGTCTTTGTGTTCGTTCAGCAGCTGGTTTCGCAGGACGTCGTAGGAGTGCGCCATCGGACTGTCGCTGTCGAAGGCGATGATGCGATTGGAATAAAGAAAGGTGGGAGAGACTGGCGAGATGTCCAGCAGCGGCGGACATTCCTCGTGGGCATGGTATCCATTGAGGTAACCGGTGTTCAGATCGGTGAGACCGGCGCCATCCAACCGATCCGGCATTCTGCTTCGAGATGTAATGTTCTTGATGATTTCCATGAAATTCGTGCCTTGTCCCATCGATACGATTTTCAACTAAAGGCGGCTCGGACGCACCCGAATGACGTCACCCTCCCGCAAATGGACTTGGGTCCATGAATGCGGAATTGCGGAATGCCTTGGCTATGCGCCGCTTCGGCTTCCATCGTGGAATGACGACAAGTGTTTCTCCCGCCAGAGCGTGGCTGAGATCAAACGTGCCGCGAATGGTTCGGTCAAACAGATGTGCGGCATAAATCCCCGCCGCCGCTGCCATAGCCGCTGCGGCGCAAGCCATAGCTGCCAGCTGGAGCCGCCGCGGTCCCGAAGACGCTCTGGCAACTTCCGGTTCCTCGACCACCTCGATCTGCTGGGCGGCATCGCCTTCCTCCAGTCGCTCGCCAAGACGCGCGGCATCGAGCTTGGTCTGCATCTCGTCCATGTTTCGCTGCAGCGAGACCTTCTCGGCCTCGTTCGCCTCGATCTGCGCGCCGACTTCAGGAGCGTGAGAGATGAGCTCCCGCAGCTGGGCAATGCGCTCGACGATAGCTTTCCTTTGCACGACATTCTGTTCCTGTCGCGGCTTTGCCATGGCGATACGTTCGGCGATCAGCATGAGCTCGGGCGGAAGCGTCTTGATTTCTTCGGGCGTCGGCATGTTTGCCGATGCACCGCGCGGTGCCGGTGCAACCTGCGCCCGCATCTCCTCAAGACGTTGCTTCATGGCCCGAATCTGCGGATGCGTGTCCGAATAAATCACGGATTTGACTGCAAAATCACGTTCGAGCTCGGCGAGCTGTGCGTGAAAACGGGTGCCCTCAACCGTCTGTCCGACGCCCATGCGCAACTGGGCTTCGTAGATCCCGACCTCTTCATTCAGGGTAATGGTCGCCCGATCCAGTGTCGCGAGTTCCACTTCCTTTGCCTGAAGCTCAATCAGCAAGGTCGGGATTCGCGTCGGGTGGGATTCCTTGTTTTCTTCGAGATATCTGGTCCATACGCCTTCCCTCTCGCGAAAACGTTGGGTGACGCTATTGGCTTCCTGGGTCAGGAACTTCGTCGCTTCCGAGGCCCGAGCCGTGCGGATGCGCCGGTTTTCTTCGATGATCTGCGAAACCAGGTCCGAAACAACATTCGCGGAAATGACGGGATCGTCATATTTGAACCCAATCCTGACAGAGGCATTGCTTGCAATGCGGTCGGCACCGTCGGTTACCGATATCTGGAGGGTGATCTGGTTGCGTATCAAACCTGCAAAATTGTTCTTGGTCAAATTCTGCGTCAGATTTGGGAAGAGACTGTACTTGTCAGCCAACGCCAGCAGGTTATTGCGCGATAATACGCGTTGTTCGATGAATTGCAGGCGGTCGTTCGACACGGTCGGCGATACGAGCGTCGCAGGTATCTGCTGGAATTCCATCAACAGCAGAGCCTCAGAGTAGTAGCTCCGGGGCATGGTATAGATGAAATAGGCACCCATCATGACGGTAATCAATCCGGGTATGATGGCGTATAAAGGTTTGGCGAGTGCGATTTCGATAAAATAGAGGATATTGCGTCCCAACTCGTTGATCATGCTGTCGCCTCACGCTTCGCGTACGAGATACTGGTGGTCATCACGAAGTCTCCTCATCGAGCCGCCGTCGTCGTCACTTCAGAGGAGGAGCGGTTCTCGGCTCTGGCCAGTGGCTGAGTCGCTTCCGCATCCCCGGACTTGTCTGGATCACTGTAGACGACCCGCAGCAGGTCACCCGGCAGGATCGGGGTCATCTCGGTTGCGGCGAACTCCCGTGTTTCACCGTTGGTGGTCCGTACGATGTGATAGCCGAGCACCCGCCGCTCTCTTTGCTGGCTTGAGGCGGCGCTCTGGCCATAGATCGTCATGATGCGCGTGCTATCGGCAAGCCGCGATGCGGCGTCTTCCTGTTCGCTGCGGGCTGCATTGAGCTCGACCAGCAATTGGGTCCTTTGCGCCTGGCGCGCGCTATCATAACGGGCAATCTCCGCCATTTTCACCCGCTCGGCGACCGCGATTTCAGATGTCATTCGGCTGATCTGTCCCTCAAGTTCGGCAATCGTGCCTTCCTGGACCATCTGCTGGGAGCCTTCAGTCACACCCTTGGCGACAAGCCCGCTGATGCTCTGGAGGCGACGCCTGGCAAGCTCGAGGCGTTTCGTCATGGTGTCGGCCTGCTCCTGCATCGCGAGACTGTTTCGCTCCGAGAGTTCGTTTGCCTGGGCCTGGGCTTTTTCCTCCATCGTGCGCGCTTCCGTCCGGGCGTTCAGGAGCGATTGTTCCTGGGCAAGAGCCGGATCGGCGGCAAGGGCTTCGGCCGTGCCGATGGATTTTTCTCCACGCATTTCCGCCTCCAGGCGGATGATGCGCGCCCGCAGCTCCTGCAGACGCTTTTGGGAGTGTTCGACTTCGCGTTTTACCACCACGGACCGGTCCTGATCGGCGGCCAGCAATGCCGCACGATAAACTCCACCGGCAACGCTGATACCATGAAGGACGGTCATGTTGGCGCGATACGGGTACGCACCGGGTGTGGCGACCTCGCCGAGGACATAGATCAACTGTGGGTTCTGGCCGTTGGGGCGCAGCATGATCGTAAGATTGGGACGGTCGTTGAAATAAGCCTTGAGGCGATCGAGAAGCTGCGCCTCCAGTTCCGAGAGGGAAAGCCCGGCGCTCTGAATGTGGCCGGCAAGCGGGAACGACAGCCATCCGTCCGGAGCAATGACGGCCTCTCGGGTAAGGTCAGGCTCCTGGGCGATCCATACCTGTAGTGTATCGCCCGGTTGCAGGCGATAGGTTGTCGTCTGGGCTGCCACGTCCCCAAATGTCAGGCAGAGCAAAAGCCCCGCGAGACTCGTTATCCCACGCATCCATAGACCCCCGATGATTGGTAACCCCTTCCCATCCAACTGGGATAAGAAGATTTATAGTACGGCGGCGTTCGGCACCTGCAAACAAGGCACAAAGAGGTACGTGTCCGATCCTTGAGCCTAACTCGAACGGATGAGTTTCAGGCGATCCGTCCCCTTTAGGATAAGGCCATCCACCGTCAAGAAAGCTTGTGAAACGGCGACCCGGCCCTAACCATGATCCTCCGACGTTCACCCGATGAACGCCTGCGGTGCCGGCCTGTTCGTGGCTCCATCATACGAGTGCCGCAGCCGACAAGATCGCGCAGCGCGCCAAGATCGGGCGGCATCGGAACAAGGAGGGGTGATGGGTCGTCGAATAGGTTTCTTCATACCGGAATTTCCAGGCCAGACCCATATCTTCCTGTGGCGTGAACACGAGGCCCTGTCCGAGCTCGGCATCGAGGCCCAATTCGTTTCGACGGCCCATCCTCCAAGGGCGATTGCTTCGCATGCCTGGGCGGACGAAGCCCGCCGGGAGACCGAATATCTTCTGCCGCTTGGTTTCGGCGGGGCGCTTGCCGCAATGAAGGAGATCCTTCGTGCCGGTCCGCGCAGGATCGGCCGGAGCCTGGCCGCTGTCTTCGGCGCGGAAATCAAGTCTCCCGTCGGTCGATTGCGGATGCTCGCCATCCTGTTGGTTGCCGGCAAGCTCGTCCGGCTCGCCCGACGCGGAGAGTGGTCTCACATTCATGTCCATTCCTGCGCAGACGCGGCGAATGTCGCAGCGTTGGCCTCGCTTTTGTCCGGCATACCCTACAGCCTTACGCTTCACGGCCCGACGCTTGAGGGCTACGGCCCCAATCAGCGGCAGAAATGGAAGAATGCCGCCTTTGCGACGGTGATATCAAAGCGGCTGTTCAACGACATCGATGTGAAACTCAATGGCACGAAACCGTCCCGGATTGCGATTGCGCCGATGGGCGTGGATCTGGAGCAGATCCGCAGGAGCCGCCCCTACAGTCCATGGAAACCCGGGGAGCCCTGCCGGATCTTTACCTGCGGCAGGCTCAATCCGGTGAAAGGGCATGATCTTCTGCTTCAAACCGTCGAAATCCTGCGAAGACGCGATATCGATGTCCACCTGCAGATTGCCGGCGAAGATGAACAGGGTGGCAGCGGCTATCGCAGGACCCTGGAAGCCCTGATCGCGGAGAAGAAGCTTGCCGGCTGTGTCGAGCTTCTGGGAGCGGTCTCCGAAACCCGGGTGCGACAGGGGCTGGAGGACGCGCACATCTTCGTGCTCGCCAGCCTCAACGAGGGGATTTCGGTCGCCATCATGGAGGCGATGGCGATGGAGATGCCGGTGATCGTCACCGATGTCGGTGGAAACAGCGAACTCGTCGACCATGGCGTGGACGCCATGCTGGTCCAGGCGCAGCGTCCGGAGGAGATGGCTGTCGCCATCGAAAGAGTATTGCTGAACGGCGATCTCTCGCTTCGGTTGAGGCAGGCGTCACGGGCGAAGATCGCCGCGAAGTTCCACCATCGCATCAGCGCGCAGGCGATCGCCTCACTCCTGGAGCATGAGGAAACGACGGTTGTCTGATACTCCGAAATGAGTAGGCCGATAGCCCAAAGACTACGGCGAAACCATTGGCCGCTATGCGATTATCCTGCTGGGGGCGATGGTTTAAAGGCATGGAGCCTCCCCGTTTGAAGCGCCGATTGAAGGCTTGCGAGGATGGTTGATTGATATCGTTTCTGCCGATCATGCACTCTTTGAGAAAGGCCGCCCGGATGCCTGTTCCGGATATCGAGGCGGTTGCATGCGAACGCTGGACGATCGCTCCGCAAACCAGACGCTTCGTCCGCCCGGCGAAATTTCTTCCGCACCATCTCGATCGCATCAAGGGCGCCGAATTCGGTTCCGTCGCCGAGGTCCTGAAGGGTTTCAGGGGGAATTACGAAACCACCCAGGAGGCAACGCTCGGTTACCGGCTCAAGAATATCGACCTGATCGACGGTGTACTCTATGGGCAGAGATCATCGAGGAGCCTCAGGCCGCGCAGCCGCCGGCTGCCGGTCTACGTGCCCCCCAAGCAATCGACCAGCGGTGCCTTGTTCGAGAGCTGGGTCGGTAACCGCTGGTTCGGCAACTGGCTTTCGGATGACTGCCTGACCTATCCGCTGGCGGACGAATATGAAACGCCGGTGACGACGCGGCCGATCAAATGGGGCCACGAGCCGCAATATGCGCAAAAGCTCGGCCTCAAGCCGATCCATATCAGCGACATCCATTTCGACGAGGTCATCCTCTTCAGGGACAAGGGGCAGAACGAGGGCAAGAAGAAACGCGCCGATCGGGCTCGTGAAAAGCTTCTGGCGTCGGTGCCGCCTTTTCCCGTCCATCCGGGCGTCTTCATCCTGCGGGGAAACAGGGGAGACAGCCGGTTGTTGTCGAACGAGACCGAGATCGCCGAACAGTTCGCATTAAAATACGGATTCCGGATCATCGATCCGGCGGCTTCGTCGGTTGACGAGATTATCCACGCCTGCGCCGGAGCGCGGGTCGTCGCCGGCGTCGAAGGCAGCCATCTGGTCCACGGCCTGACGGTCATGCCGCCGGATTCGACCCTCTTCGTCATCCAGCCTGCAGACAGGGTGGTTTCAGCTCTCAAGGTCATCACCGATCGCCAGGGACAGGGCTATGCTTTCGTCGTCGGTGAGGGAACCTGCGAAAGCTTCAGGGTCGAATGGGGCGATATCGACCGCACATTGGAGATGGTGTTCGCATGACGTCACGGCTTCGTTTTCTCTATCCTCAATCCAATGCGATGCAGGACCACGATAGTGAGGCATCTGCGCGGACGCCTCCCATCTCGCTTCGCGAATTGGTGCGGAAGGATTACCAGCGCCATGGGAGGACGATCCTCAATGCCGGTTTCATCTCGCTGCTGGTTTATCGCTTCGGCCGATGGGCGGGCAGCCGTCGAAACTACGTGGCCAAGCGGCTCGCCCAGAAGGTCTACGGCGCGATCAACATGGTCGTTTCGACGGTTACGCGCGTATGGATCCCCGCGGAGGTGACACTTGGCGAAGGTTTTCACATCATTCACGTGGAGGGGTCGATATCGATCCATCCGGATACCGTGATCGGAAAACGATGCGGCATCATGCACAATGTTACGATCGGCACGAACATGAGCGCCGGCGCGCCGAAGATCGGCGACGACGTCTTTATTGGCGTGAATTCGACCATTCTCGGCGATATCCGGATCGGCGACCGGGTGCGGATCGGAGCCAATACGGCCGTCTCCACCGACGTGCCGTCGGATTCGATCGTTGTCGGCTCGCCCGCCAAGATTTACCCGCGCCTCGGCCCGTTTTCGAGCGAACACACCAAGACCGATGCCAGTCCCTGATCCACTCACCCGTTGGAGGAGTTTGCCATGAACGCGTTAACCACCAACTTTTATCAGCTTCTGGCCGACAATCTCGGCGCAAGGCCGGGCAAGCCGGCGATCATCGATGGTCATCGCGCAGCGAGCTATGCCGCCGTCGGGGCCGACGTGGATCGACTGGCGGGTTACCTTCAAAGCCGGAATATCCGGCCGGGCGACCGGGTGATCGTGCATCTGCGCAAGAGCCTCGCGGAGGTCACCGCCATGTTCGCCATCGCCAAGGTCGGTGGGGTGATCGTCAACGTCAACACGCAATGGACGGTCGAGCAGCTCGAATATGTGGCCAATGACTGCGGCGCACGCCTGATGATCGTCGAACCGAGGGTCGCCGAGGCTCTTGCCGCGCGTAAGCTGCCCGACACTGTCGACAATGTTCTGGTCAAAGGCAAATTGTCGGCCGAGACCGTATTCGATATCTGGGATCACCTTCCGGAAGATCTTTCGGGCGACGAGATCGCGCGCCTCGATACGGAACTTGCGATGATCATCTACACGTCCGGTTCGACAGGCATGCCGAAGGGCGTGATGCTGACCCATCGCAACATCGTTGCCGGCGCCCGATCGGTATCGCGCTATCTGGGCCTGAGGGAAGACGACAGGTTGCTCAGCGTCCTGCCCTATAGCTTCGACTATGGCCTGAACCAGCTGACGACGATGATGCTGATGGGCGGTACCGTCGTGCACCAGGCGGTGCCGATGGCCACCGAAATCGTCCTGGCGATGCAGCGGCATCGGGTGACCGGCGTCGCCGCCGTGCCACCGCTCTGGAGCCAGATCGTGCGGTTGCTGAAGGAGAATCCCGTGGAATTTCCGGCGCTCCGGCGGATCACCAATTCCGGCGGCAAGATTTCGCTCAACATCCTGGAGCAGATACCCAGGGTCTTCCCGGACGCGGATGTCTATTTGATGTACGGGCTGACGGAAGCCTTCCGCTCGACCTATCTCTCGCCGCAGAAGTTTACCCGCAAGATGGGAGCGATCGGTCAGGCGATCCCCGGCGCCGAAGTCTATGTCATCAAGCATGGCGAGGGCATCGCCCATCCCGGTGAGCAGGGTGAACTCGTTCATCGCGGCCCACTGGTGAGCCTCGGATATTGGGGTAAGCCGGAGGTGACGGAACAGAAGATCAGGCCGTGCCCCGAGCTCTGGCACCTGATCGGCGACGAACCGGTCGTCTATAGCGGCGATATCGTCCGGATCGATGCCGATGGTGACCTCTGGTTCATCGGCCGCAACGACGCGATGATCAAGACCAGCGGCTTCCGCATCAGTCCGGATGAGATCGAGGATCTCGTCTGCCGCAGCGGTGCGGTGGCGGAGGCGGTTGCCTTCGGCGTCGAAGACGAGGAACTGGGGCAGACCGTGCATGTGGCGATAACGCCAATCGGCGAGTTCGATGAAGAAGCCCTGCTGCGCTACTGCAGGCGCGCGATGCCATCCTACATGGTGCCGCGTCAGTTCCATGTCTGGCCGGAAAGCATGCCTCGGACGTCGAGCGGCAAGCTGGCGCGGCCGGATGTGGTGCGCCTTTGCCGCGAGTTGATGCACGGTGGGGACGTTCCCTTGAGCGCGCCTCCGCCGGCAGCCCAGATCAAAGTGACCGAAAAAAGGGAGAACTTGCAATGAGCCTTACCCATGGGAAGTTGATTGGTTATCTGCGGGATTCCCTGAATATCGCCCATGCCGACAGCGAGAGCGAACTCTTCTCCTCGGGCCTGCTCGATTCCGTTTCGATGGTGAACCTGCTGGCCTTTGTCGAACAATCGACCGGCCTTGCCATTCGCGCCGAGGACGTCACGCTGGAAAATTTCGATACGCCCGCCCGGATCATCCGTTTTGCCGAAGCCAGCGCCTGATGAACCACTACCCGGCGCTCGATGTCTGGCTGCAGAGTGCGGCGGCATCATTCGGAACCCCGTCCTATGTTTATCTCGCGCCGGCAATCGAAAGCCGCGCAGCGCTCCTGAGGCAAGCCTTCGGGGGCCGGTTTGCGCTGAGCTTTGCCGCGAAGAGCAATCCCAATCCGGCCTTGCTTTCCCTGATCAGGCAACAGGCGGAATATCTCGACGTCTCCTCGATCGGCGAATTCAGGACTGCGATTGCGGTGGGATGGGAGGCCGAGCGCATCAGCTTCACAGGCCCCGGAAAACGGCAGTTCGAAATCCGGGAGGCGATCGAAGGCGGCATTGGCGAACTGATCCTGGAATCGGTGCGCGAGGCGGTGGTTGCGAATGCGGTTGCCGGCGAGTTGGGACGTGTGCAGCATGTCCTGATACGCATCGCGCCGACCACGGTTCCCAAAGGGTTCGGCGATCAGATGGCCGGCCGGCCGTCAGCCTTCGGTATAGATTGGGAGGATGTCGCAAGAGACATCCCTGAGATTGCAGCTCTGCCCCATCTCAAGATCGTTGGACTGCACATCTATTCCGGCACGCAATGTCTGAAGCCCGAGGCGATCTGCGAGAACTATCGCAACTTCATCGGCATTTTCCGGGAGATTTGCGAAGCTTATATTCCGCGGCCGGAAAAGCTGGTGTTCGGTTCCGGGCTTGGAATTCCCTATCATGACGGCGATCTGCCGCTCGACTTGTCCACTGTCGTTGCCGACATCGCGCCGGACCTCGACGGTCTGAAGGCACTGCCGCAATTTGCCGATACCCGACTGGTGCTCGAACTCGGGCGATACCTCGTGGGCGAGGCCGGATATTTTCTGACGCGCGTGGTCTCGGTCAAGGAATCGCGCGGCGTGCGGATTGGCATCTGCGACGGCGGCATGAACAATCATCTGCCGGCCTCCGGCCATTTCGGAATGGTGATGCATCGGAACTATACGATGCACAAGGTTGGGGGGCAGGGTGAGCCGGAGAAAGTCAATCTCGTCGGCCCGCTTTGTACCTCGATCGACCGGCTCGCCGTCGGGGTGATGCTTCCGCGGATCGAAGAGGGTGATCTCGTCGCCGTGCATAACAGCGGCGCTTATGGGCTGACGGCAAGCCCGATCCATTTCATCAGCCACGCGCCGCCCCGCGAGATACTCATAGAGGCCGCCGGGATGCGAGATGTCACCCACATTCCGGCGCTGCCATCGGCTTAGAACCTTCCAACCTCACAGTAAATCTCAATAGGCCTTGCCGAAATCGCAGACCTCGATCGCGGTGCGGACGATGATCTTCATGTCCAGCCAGAACGACCAGTTGTTGATGTACCAGAGGTCGTGGAATATCCGCTCTTCCATCTTTTCGATATTTGGCGTCTCGCCGCGGCAATTGTTGACCTGGGCCCAACCTGTAAGGCCGGGTTTGACATGCCGTCTGAAGGCATATTTGGCGATCTGGGCGTCATAGAGTTCATCATGCGCGAGCGCATGCGGGCGGGGGCCGACGATCGACATTTCGCCTCGAAGGACGTTCCAGAATTGCGGCAACTCGTCGATGCTCGCGGCGCGGATGATGGCCCCGACCCTCGTGACGCGAGGATCGTTCCGGGTTGCCTGGCGCACATCATCTGAGTCTTCCATGACGGTCATGCTGCGGAATTTCAGGATTCGGAACGAGCGGCCGCCATATCCTTTGCGGACCTGCCTGAACAGAACGGGACCTTTGGAATCGCATTTGATGGCGATCGCAACGACGAGCAACAGCGGAAACAGCGAAAGGATGGCCGTCAGCGAAAAGAGGATGTCGAATGCACGTTTGGTCCCGCGTTCATAAAGGCTCAACGGTGGCCGCTGCGTCTGGAACGCGGTCATGCTGCCGATCTTGCGGGCCGGGGCGCTGGTGAGCCGGCCGACGACACCATCGAAAATGACATTCACCGGCAAGGCGGAGCGCCTGAGTTCCCCGAGGTAGAATTCGAGATTGGAGACGTTCGGATCCCGCCAGACGATGAATACTTCATCTATGCTGCCGGTCTCGCTCTGCCTCAGTCTCTGAAGGGCGTTTGCGGGCAGCAGATTTTCATCCGACAGGCGTATGATCTGCGCGAGGGCCATGCCGCTCGCGGCAGCCTCATGCTGCCAATGGTCGGTAGAAAACTCCTCGTGGCAGATCAGCAGTATCCGCTTCATCTTGAAGGAAGCCGCAGCTGCCGCCGACGGCAGATACCAGTGCCAGAACAGTCGGCTACAGATCAGCCCACATAGAGAGATGACAGCGGTCATCAAGATCGCCCCGCGCGAGAAGGTCGTGCCGATCTTCAGGAAGAAGATTACTGTCAGCAGGAACGCCAGGGCGCTGGGGATCAGAATGCAGATGAGCCGGATTTGCGGCCTCAGGAGCTGGATGTTCTCCGGGCTGTAGGCCTGAGCGCTGTGCATGGCGAGCACAAAGATCGTCGATAGAACCAGGCCGATCCCGATAAAGAGCGAGGGATCGGGGGCTGACCCGAAAACCACATATTGATAGCCCGTGAAGCCGACGCCGGCTGCTCCGAGAAGATAGAGGAAGTCCGCCGCGGCAGCCACATAGGCTATAACATGATACTCCAGACCTCCGCGTTGAGGCTTCTGCTCATATGATATGAAGTCAGTTCCTATTTTTGGCTCGAACGGTGTGAACATCGTTAAAATACCCCTACCAGCGATACGAGTATAGCCGAGGAGAGGGTAGGCACAATGTATCCTACCTACCTCCTAAGAGTGATCTCCCTATTACCTACTTTTGTTGCTGGGCCGATTGAATACAATCGTTTCGCTATAAGGTCGAACTTGCCTTTGGAATTTTATGGACGATTCTGTTTTCCTTTAAGGATAACGTATACATCGATTTATATTTCGAATGGGAAGGCAGAACTACCTTGTTCTGCTAGCAAAATGGGGTGTTGGAAACCATTGGAATGCTGGGCTCAGCCGCCGAAGGGGTCTCGTCGGCTGAAGGCTTAACGGCCACAGCCCTTGTATTGAGTTGGGGGTGTGGATGGAGTTTGAATGGGATGTTGCCATCGTCGGCGCCGGAATGGGCGGGGCGGCTATGGGATACGCGTTGGCAGCAGCTGGGCATCGCGTAGTTTTCATCGAAAAGGGCCTGGCTCAATTTTCGCAGGATGAAGATGATGACCCTGATAGTCTGGACGAAGCGAAACGCCTGAGAAATGGCCGGTGGCCGCAGCAGATTTCCGGCACGGTCGATACCCATCCCGTGCGCTTCTTTCCTGCACTCGGTTGTGGTGTTGGCGGTTCGACGCTCATCTATGCAGCGGCGCTCGAACGTCTTTCGCCAAGCGACTTCAAGATCGTCGATAAGTCCGGCCTGCCGGCCTGGCCGATCAATTACGACAATCTCGAACCCTTTTATCGCAAGGCGGAGCGTCTTCTGCACGTGCGTGGCAGCCAGGACCCGCTGCAGCCGCGATCGGATGTCATTGAGCCTCCCGCCATGACGCGATGCGACCAGCACTTTTTCGACTCCGCGCAGTCGAATGGCATGCATCCCTATCGCGTTCACACGGCTTGTCGGTACATCGACGGGTGTGGCCAATGCGGCGGCTTCATCTGTCACAAATCCTGCAAGCAGGATGCACGGCGGGCATTCATCGAACCGGCGCTCGCGACGGGCAATGCGACGATCATCGATCAATGCAACGTGGAAAAAGTCTCGGCCGATGACGAGGCGGTCAAGCAACTGTCCTGCCGGAGGAATGGAAAGGAGCTGGCGATCGTCGCAAAGCTCTATGTTCTCGCCGCCGGTGCGCTTTCAACGCCCTTGCTGCTCCTCAATTCCACCAACGAGTTCTGGCCCAACGGCCTTGCAAACACGTCTGATCTCGTGGGACGCAACCTGATGTTCCACGCGTCCGACTTCTTTGCGGTCTGGCCGCGTGGCAGAACCCGTGTTTCCGAGCCAGGAAAGTCGATCGGTCTTCGCGATTTCTATGAGTATCAGGGCCTTAAGCTGGGTGTCATCCAATCCACGGGATTGACCGCGACCGCCAGCAACGTGCTTCACTTCCTGAAATCCCTGATCGACCAGCATGGCTGGATCTGGCTGAAGCCGCTCAAGCCTCTGATGCGGATCCCGGCGATGATCGGTGCTCTCATCTCCGGCAATGCAACGATATTCACTTCTATTCTCGAGGATCTGCCCTATCCCGAAAACCGCGTGAAGCCCGATCCGAAAGAGCCCGGCAGCATCTATTTCGAATACACGGTTCACAACGAGTTGCGGCAACGCATGCAGGCGTTCCGTGAACTGTATCGAAAGGCATTCAAGCGGCACCGGATGATGATGTTCGGTTCCGAAGTCAATCTCAACTACGGCCACGCCTGTGGGACGTGCCGTTTCGGGCCGGATCCCTCCACTGCCGTATTGGATGTCAACAACCGCGCGCATGACCTGGACAACCTTTATGTGGTCGATGCATCGTTCTTCCCGACCAGCGGAGGGGCCAATCCAAGCCTGACGGTTGCGGCAAATGCCTTGCGTGTCGGAGAGCATATCGCTCAGAAATTGTCCGCGACAAAGGAGAGCCGATCACAGGCTGACCTTGCCGCGGACCCCGTATCCTGACCCAGGCCCTCCGAAGGGGCTGCGCCCTTACCGGACCGCCGATCAGTGAACCCTGTTTCGGTCGGTTCTGATCCAGGCCGCTCCGCCGATTTCGAGGATATGGCGCGGATAGAGCCTCAGCTTCCTGAAGATATATGCCGGAACGTCTGCCAGTGTATGCAGGGGAAGCGTGCGCCTGCCATGGCGCCACCATGCCATCGAAAGCGCGGTGTCGAATGCCAGGATGCTGATGGCCGAGACCACCAGCGGCGAGATCGCAATTCCGGCGGTGGCAAGAAGAACTGCCGGACACAATGCGAGCAGCAGAAGCGCTGCCAGCAATGTCAACGGCGGTATCAGTGCGTCGACGACCAGTGCCAGATAGGCACGGTTCCGGAAGGTGTTGATGTCGAGCAGAGTGGAGAGAAGGAAGGCCGTCAGTGCGAAGCGGCCTGCATCCCATCGGGAAGACTGTGTTTCGAGACCCTTCTTCGAATAGGGAAACCTGCTGCTGACCGCTGCGGCATCACAGAAAAGCGGAGCATAGCCGGCTTTCGCAAGGTCCAGTCCAAGTTTCATATCTTCAACCAGATTGCCGTTCGCAAGCGAAGCGTCCCGCAGAATGGCCCAGGGGAATGCCATCCCTGATCCGGTCAATTGCGCGGGAAGCCCGAGTTTCGCCAAGCCCAGAAGCCTGATCCGGTTTTTGAGAAGGAAAGCGAATTCGGACACGGCAAGATTGATGCTTGCGTCCGGCGGAGCGACCATCAGGTAGCGGGATTGCACAGGTCTGTTCGTTGCTGCGGCCATATGGGCGAGATTGTCGAGCGCTCCCGGTTCCAGCCAGCAATCGGCATCGACGACGATGACGACATCCGGCGGCAGCAGGCTGAGATACCTGACGCCGGCATCGAGCGCGTATCCCTTGCCGCGGCGGACCGGATCATACCGTACAATGACATCTGCGCCCGCTTCGCGCGCCAGCGACGCGGTGAGATCGTTGCAATTGTCCGCCACGACGATCAGCCGGTCGCCCTCGCGCATCTGGCTTTGAATGCTCCGCAGGGTATCGACAATCTGGAGTTCTTCGTTATGTGCCGGAACAAGAACCGCGACTTGCGGCCGCCGCCCGTTCTGACGTCGCGGCGCCCCCCGCCCGCGGATGCTTCCGGCAAGACATTCGATCGTGAAGAAGACAGTTGGAATGAAAACAACAACGGACAATAGTAACGCTGCAGAGCTCAGTATGTCCTGTAGCATGATTTCACCCCTTCGACATGGCGTCTCAAGTGGTCAATCATAGCGGCAGGGCGGAGCGTTCTAAGCTGACCACGCTACACCGTTCGAGTGAGCGCGGGCTCATCCTATTTTGGGGCAGGTAGAGCCACCTCGAGCGTGTCTACGCCCATTTGATGCCAAGTGGGTCAATTGAAGCCGGATATTTGCGGCCAATACGATTCCATCATGCAATTATTGAATGAATGCAGCTGGTTACGTGCAAAACACGGCGGCTGATCGTTGGCCTTCTGCCTCACAATGACACTGACTGGAAAGAGGTTGTCCATGGCGCCGCCATTGATGCCCTGCCGGATGAAGTGCGGCACCAAACGAGGCCGGCAGACGCCAAATCCCGGGCGCGCCGTTTGATCTGCTGAGCGCTTTCAGCGGATGATCATGCCGGCGACGACATATCCTTCGCGCAGCCGGATCTGCCCCACAAGCCGGTCACCGGTCTTGAAGGGCGGGACGTCGATCTCGAAATAGGCGGCGAAGTGCCCATCCGCCAGGTTCAGCTCGATGCGAATGGCCTCGAAGCCGAATATGGTTCGCGTCAGGCCGTACTGGCACTTGTAGGTGCATTCTTTGGCACTGAAGATCGCTTTCACCAACTGGCCCCGAATGCCCCATCGTTGTCGATTGAGCCACTGCCGCTCGCGGGGCGTACAGATTTCCTGTGCATAGGTATCGTCGAGCGGCGACGCTTCCTCCAGATCGAGGCCGAGCGCCTTGATGCCGTCCGAATGGCGGCCGATGGCTGCGACGCAGCGGGTGGTGGAGTGACTGATGCTGCCGGCGATACCGTCCGGCCAGATCGGGGCGCGGTCCGATCCCACCGGTATGGCCATGTGCGGCAGGCCCAGATGGGCCATGGCCTGCCTGGCGCAGGCGCGCCCGGCGGTGAACTCCTGCTGCCGGCTCTTCACCGCATTGACGATGGCGCTTCTCTCTTCGGGATAAAGCTTCGAGACATCGCCGAGAAGGTCGGACTCGGCGACCGAAACGGAAGGGTCGAATAGGCCCTCTAGCAGCATCGGCTAGACCTTCGTCTCCACGCGGACCAGCGTCGGTCGCCGTTCCATCGCGTTGCGGCGCAAGGCGGCGCGCTCGGACGCCCGGCTCAACTGGATCTCGGCTTTCCCCTTGCCGGAAATATGGTCCGCAAGAAGAGCGACAGTCGGGAAACGGAAGAGGTCGGTGATCGTCAGATCCGGTGCCAGCTTCGCCTTCATCTCGCGATGGACCTGGACCGCCAATAGCGAATGCCCCCCAAGCGCGAAGAAGTTGTCGAATATGCCGACCTTGTCGATACCAAGCGCGCGGGCGAATACCTCGCTGATGTCCCGCTGGAGATTGCTGGATGGCTCGATGAACGTCGCCGGCGGCGCCTGGACCTTTTCCATCGGGGCCGGCAGCTTGTTGCGGTCCACCTTGGCGTTGGGTGTCAGAGGGAACGCCTCCATCGTCACGAAATGCGATGGTATCATCGCATCGGGCAGAGCCTCGGCGACATAAGCCCGCAGCTCCTGTTCGCAGATGGTGGTACCGTCGGTGCGGATATAGGCCACCAGGCGCACGTCGCCGGGATTGTCCTTGCGCGCGACCACGACGGCTTCGCGGATGCCGGCGAATGTGCCGATCCGCGCCTCGATCTCGCCGAGCTCGATGCGATGGCCGCGGATCTTGACCTGATGATCGGTGCGGCCGAGGAAATGCAGGACGCCGTTCCGGTCGAAGCGTGCAAGGTCGCCGGTCCGATAGATCCGGCCCTCCATGAACGGGTTGGGCAGGAAGCGTTCGCGGGTGAGCTGTTCGCGGTTGTGATATCCGCGGGCAACGCCGTCGCCACCGATATAAAGTTCGCCGACATCGCCGGGTGGCACCGGATTGTTGGCGTTGTCGAGCACATAGAGCTGGGTGTTGGCGATCGGATGGCCGATCGGCACGACGCCCGTCGATGGGCCGGCCGTGAAGGTCGAAGACCAGATCGTCGTTTCCGTCGGGCCATACATGTTCTCGATCGTCGCATCGGTGACGGTTCGCAAGGCTGCAAGAAGCGAGCCCTGCAGCGCCTCGCCGCCCAGGAAGAGATGCCGGACGTCGCTCAGAGCGGCGCGATCCTCGTCGATCATCATGAACATGCGGGCCATCGAGGGCGTGCATTGGAGATGAGTGACGCGGTGTTTGCGGATCTCCTCGGCAAAACCGTCTCCGGTTTCTTCGCTGACGGGGTTCTTGCTCGTCTTGACCACTTCGGCCAGCAGTGGAAGTCTTTCCAGGACGATATCGTCGGCCAGGCCGAAATCGATGAGGCAGGCAATGTCGTCGACGCCGGCCGCCTTGACCTGATCCAGCCTTTCCAGCGCATCCTCGATCGTGCCGAACAAGCCGCTGTCTTCGAAATAGCGCAGGAACGCGAATTCCAGGATGGCATCCATCTCGTCTGGCGCGAGCGACTGGAGGTCGATATCCATCGGCTGGGCGATGCCCTGCGGTTTCTTGAATGCCGGAAACGCCCAGGCGTATTGCTTGATGAGGGCAGCCGCGCTGCGCAGGTATTCCTTCATCGGGCCGCGTGCCAGATCCCGCACCTCGTTGCGGTCTTCACCGATCAGCGTATGCAGCATCAACGTGACTTTATAATCAGCCGGATCGCGGCCGGTTTCGGCAAGCGTCTGCCTGTAGATGCGGATCTTTTCCGCAAGTTCGTCGACCGACTGGCCGAGCAAGTGGGTCAGCACGTTGGCGCCGAGCCGAGCGGCTTCCCGATAGCTTTCCGGATTGCCGGCGGTGGTCAGCCAGACAGGGAGTTCCTTCTGGACCGGCCGCGGCTGGGTCACGACCGCGACTGTGCCGGTGCCGAAGTCGAAATCGACGCTCTCGCCGCGCCACAATTTGCGGACGACCTCGATATCGCGGGTCAGGCTCGCCTTGTTCTTCGGCGGCGCGTTTTCCGGCCGGAGCACGAAGTCTTCGGGCATCCAGCCGGAGGCGAAGGCGAGGGCGACGCGACCGTTGCTGAGATTGTCGATAATCGCCCATTCCTCGGCGACACGCGCGGGATGATGAAGCGGCAGAACGCAGCTGCCAGCCCGGATCGAAAGGTTCTTGGTGACCGCGGCGACGGCTGCGCCGGTGACCGCCGGGTTCGGATAGGGACCACCGAACGCGTGGAAATGGCGCTCCGGCGTCCAGACGGAATCGAAGCCGTTCGCATCGGCAAATTTCGCGCCTTCGATCAGCAGCCGATATTTGTCCGGACCGGATCCGCCGTCATTACCCCAGTAGAAGAGGCCGAAATCCAGATTGGTACCTCTCCCGGCGGAAGACATGCCCTTCGCCTTGGCCTCGATGACTTCCGACGAATGGACGACGACCTTGAAGCCGCGGGCAAGCGTCCAGAAGAGTTCGAGAACCGAGATATCGAAGGAAAGGCTGGTGACCGCCAGCCAGACATTGCGACGATCCGCGGTGTTCGGCACCCGTTCGTCCATGCCGGCGAAAAAATTCACGACGTTGCGATGCTCCAGCATCACGCCCTTCGGAAGGCCGGTGGAGCCCGACGTATAGATGACATAGGCGAGGTTGGCGGAAGTCACGTCGCTTGTTGGCCGGTCCGCTGTAGCCTGATTTCTCAGGATATCCTCGACACACAGGAAGTTGGTACCATCGAGCGTCTCGGATTTTGCCAGCCGCCGCTCCGTCAGGACCAGTTTGGCACCGCTGTCCTTGATCATGAACGCAAGGCGATCGGCCGGGAAATGCGGGTCGAGCGGAATATAGGCTCCGCCCGCCTTCATGATCGCAAGCGCGCCGACGACCAGGTCGAGCGAACGTGGCAGGTAGAGGCCGACGGTGACGTCCGGGCCGACGCCCTGGCTCACGAGCGCCTGTGCGATGCGGTTCGCCCGCTCGTCCATTTCGCGATAGGAGAGGGAGCGGCCGTGGAATGCCAGAGCTTCCGCATCCGGTGTCCGATCGACCTGCCGCTCGATAAGCTGGTGGACGCAGGCGGCCGTTTCGTATGGGCGCTCTGTCCGGTTCCAGTCGAAGAGGACCATGTTCCTGTCCGCATTCGACATCAGGGGCAGGTCCTGCAGCAGCGTCGTGCGGTCTTCGAAGGCGGAGGCAAGTATCGCAAATGCCGTCGCCAGATCCTGCGCCTGCCGCTCATCAATGCGTGCCCGGTCGTAGATGAGGTCGCCCCCGGTTTCTCCGAGCCGGAAGGTCAGGGCGCAACCATCGATCCCGTCGGCGAGCGCCGGATTGGAAATGTCAGCGACGCCGATCGTCAGCTGGGGCGCTGCAAGGCCGGGATACCTGTCCGCAAGATCGCGGCAATATCCCTGGCGCTCGTCCAGCGCTTTCAACGAACGATCGACATGCCCGAGCAGGTCATCAACCGAGACTTGCCCCGTGGCGTCGATCCGCAGGGGAATGGATTTCGCGAAATAACCGGGATGGCGGGCACCGAGGTCCGCCATCCTGTCGTTGGCATAAGCGAGGTCGAATGTCGGTTGACCGGAAAGACGGATCAGGAAGGCGGCCGTCAGGGCGACGCGCTCCCGCCCGGAAAGCTGTCCGGAAAGGAGCAGCGGGATGCTGCGAATGTCCGGCATTTGGCCGGCTTCGGGTGCTTTCACATAGGGTAGTGCGATATCGGTGCAGGTTTCGAGCGCGCGGCGAAAGAAGCCTTCATGCCGCGCAAGGGCGGAAATTGCCTGCGACAGTGTGTCCTTTTCCAGGCCGTTCATCAGCGGCAGCCGGTCGCCGGGACGCAGCACCGAGGAAAGGGCGATCTGCCTGACGCCATCCTTGCGGACGGCTTCGAGCAGAACCGGCATGTCTGCGGTGCCGACCGTCACGCCATGGGCGCCCACCGACAGGACGAGGCCTGGTTCACCGTTCAGTTCGCCGTCGAGGACGCGAAGGTTCCTGACGGTGAAGACGTGATTGCCGAACCGGACCTTGGGCGTTGCTAGCGGGTTGAGATAGGTCGGGCCGAAATCCAGGCCGCGCACCAGGCGCGAAAGCTCGCTTGCCGAGGCGGTGAAATCGAGCGTGCCAGCGGCCGCGGGGCGCTTGAGTTGTTCGTAGTAGGTGCGGGTTGCGAAATCCTGGCGGCGCGGGTTCAAGGTGCCGCGCTCGATATCGCCGAGCATGTCGGAGAAGGTCGCGATCCCGGCCTCGAAACATTTCGTATTCAGCGTCAGGGCGGTCTCGTCCGCGTCGATCTCGAAACGCTGCTGCACGTAGATATCGCCTTCGTCGATCCCTCCGGTGATCGCGTGCCAGGTGACGCCGTGCCGATTATGGCCCTCGAGGATGGCCCAGGCGGGTGTGTTGAGGCCGGCCATGTCCGGCAGCAAGCCGTCATGGAAATTGGCGGCGCCGATGCGCGCATGCTGCCAAACCGGGTCGGGTACCATTTTCAGATTGGCGATGCTGAAGAGCCAGTCGTAATCGTATCGGGTCAGCTTGCCGGCGTAGTCGCCCTCGGGTGCCATGACCGGAATCTCGTGGGCCTCTGCCCAGTTTCGGACCGATCCGTTCGACGTCGCTATGGCCTGGATCCTATGTCCCCGCCCTCGCAGAATTTCAGCGCATTGAACCAGCAATAATCCGCCACCGATCAAAACACACTTCAATTCGCCCATAAAGCTTGTCCCCACTCGTTGCTGTTCCAGGCACTTCGATAGAAACGGGGGGCGGTGTAAAACTCAACATGCGCCGGGCCACCCATGAGGATGATCGCGCCTAAGCCTGAATCGCAGGCCGTACCCGTCGCTCCCCCATACGGATGATGATGGCTTCCAAAGGAGTAATTGCGATTGCCTCCGGGCTGGAAGCACATTGAACCTGCGGGTTTGCGCTCGCGGATTTCAATGGGAAGCGGAACGAGGCTCATGGCTCATTGGGGTGATGTCAGGGGCTGACCTCCGCCGGTTAGGGCGGTGTCGATGCTTGAGGGGTCCAACCAGGTCTGTGCCAGCGATATTGCAATCGTCGGCATGGCTTTGAGAGTGCCGGGTGCGCGTAATGTCGCGGAATTCTGGCAAAACCTGCGTGACGGTGTGGAATCGGTCCGCACGTTTTCACCGGAAGACCTGATCGCCGAAGGCGAAGATCCCGAGCGGCTCCACCATCCCAATTACGTTCCCCGCGGCGCCGACCTGCCCGATATGGAAATGTTCGACGCGGAGTTCTTCGGCCTAAACCCGAAGGAGGCGGCGATCATGGATCCCCAGCACCGCCATTTCCTGGAATGTGCCTGGGAAGCCATGGAGGATGCCGGCCGGACGCCGAACAATCAGCCCGGCCCGGTCGGGATCTTTGCCGGCTGCGGCATGGGGAGCTATTTCTACTTCAACGTCTGCAGCAACCGCAACCTGGTCGACCAGGTGGGCATGTTCCTGTTGCGCCACACGGGCAACGACAAGGATTTTCTGGCGACGCGCGCCTCGTTTACGTTCGACCTGCGCGGCCCGAGCGTCAACGTGCAGACCGCCTGCTCCACGTCGCTGGTCGCGGTCCATTACGCCTGCCAGAGCCTGATTTCCGGGGAGTGCGACATGGCGCTTGCGGGCGGCGTGACGATCGAGTTCCCGCATCGCCGCGGATACACGTTCCAGGAGGGCGAGATCCTTTCGCCTGACGGGCACTGCCGGCCCTTCGATCATCGTGCGGCCGGGACCATTTTCGGCAGCGGCGTCGGGGTGGTCGTGCTTCGCCGGCTTTCGGATGCGTTGCGCGATGGCGATGTGATCCATGCGGTGATCAAGGGCACGGCCGTCAACAACGACGGCAGCAGCAAGGCGGGTTATCTCGCGCCGAGCGTCAGTGGGCAGGCCGAGGCGGTTCTCGAGGCTCAAGGGCTCGCAGGCGTCGATGCCGACACTATTCAATATGTCGAGTGCCATGGCACCGGCACGTTCCTGGGCGACCCGATCGAGATCGAGGCGCTGACGGCGGCCTTCAGGCAGAGCACCGACCGGACCGGCTTCTGTCATGTGGGATCCGTCAAATCGAATATCGGCCATCTCGATACGGCAGCCGGCGTCGTCGGTCTCATCAAGGCGACGCTTGCCGTCAACGAGGGCGAGATTCCGCCGACGCTCGGCTTCGAGCGCCCCAATCCGTCGATCGATTTCGAAAGAAGCCCGTTCCGGGTCAACAACAAGCTGGTGAAATGGCCGCATGCGCCCGGCCCTCGCCGGGCGGCGGTCAACTCGCTCGGCGTCGGCGGTACCAATGCGCATGCGATCATCGAGCAGGCGCCGACCCGCTACGTGCCCGATGCGACTGAGGGCGACGCGCAGACTGGTGCCGATTCCGATCCCATGCTGCTGTTTCTGTCGGCCCGTCAGCGCAAGACGATCGACCAGGCGGCCGAGCGGCTCGGATTGGCGATGTCTGCCCAGCCAGGTCTTTCGCTCGATGACGTCAGCTATACGCTGCAGCATGGCCGCAAGCATTTCGACCATCGCATGGTACTGGCTGTCCGCAGCCGGGAGGACGCCGTCACCGCGCTTGCCAATCCCGGCAGCCGCGGCTTTGTCCATCAGCACGTCCCGAACAATGCGGGCGCCATTTTCCTGTTTCCCGGCGGGGGTGCCCAGTATGTCGGCATGGCGAAACGGCTCTACGAAGAGGACCGGACATTCCGGCGGATCGTCGAGGAAGGGCTTTCCCATCTGCCGGTCGATGCGGCGAAGGAGATCCGCGCGACCTGGCTGGACGAAAATTCCGCCGCGGCTGCAAAAACCTTTCTCCGTCCCTCGCTCCAGCTTCCGGCCATTCTGATCACCGAGGTCGGCCTTGCGCGTCTCTGGATGGATTGGGGCGTGAAGCCGAAGGCGTTGATCGGTCACTCCATGGGCGAAAACACCGCGGCCTGCATTGCCGGGGTGATGTCCTTCAGGGATGCCGTCAATCTCGTGCACCTGCGTGGAAAACTGTTCGAGACGATCCGGCCGAGCGGCATGATGAGTGTGCCGCTCGATCACGACAAGCTTTCCGAACTCCTGCCGACATCGCTCGACATCGCTTCGGTGAATGCGCCGTCGCTTTGCGTCGTGTCGGGCCTCAATGAGGATCTCGACCTCTTCCGGGAATTCCTGGCGAGGCAAGGTATTGATGCGACGCGTGTGCCGATCAACATCGCTGCCCATTCGCGGCTGGTCACGCCCATCCTGAAAGCATTCGAGGCCTTTTTGCGCGACATTACTCTCCGCGCCCCGGCAATTCCGATCCTATCGAACCGTACGGGCTTGCCCCTGAGCGCCGAAGAGGCGACCGATCCGATGTATTGGGTCGGTCACCTTCGTTCGACCGTTTATTTCGCGAACGGCATGGCGGCGCTTTCGACGGAACCGGGACGTATCTACATTGAAGTGGGTCCCGGGCGTGTTCTGTCGTCACTGACGAAGGCGCAGGGGTCGATCCCCGCAAACCAGGTGATCAACAGCCTGCCGCATCCCGACGAGACTGGCGACGACCGGCTTTATTTCCTCTCTGCCGTCGGGCGTGCCTGGGCGACCGGCCTCGATGTCGATATCGACCGTCTCTGGCAGGGCCGTTCGCCGCGTCGGGTCAGGCTGCCGGCCTATCCGTTCCAGCACAAGCGCTTCTTCATCGATCTCGCCGGAGCGAACGAAAAAGGCAAAAACGCCGAACCCGTCCTTTCGAAGGAACCCGACATTGCACGCTGGGGCTATCGCCCTTCCTGGAAACAGACGCTGGCCGATTATGAAATCGGTGGGGAGAAAGAAGCGCAATCCTGGCTTTTCTTCCTCGACGAGACCGGGGCCGGACAGAAGCTGGTCGATGCGCTGAGGAACGTGGGGCATCGTGTCGTCACGGTCTCCTTGGGCGACGCCTTCATTCGCCGCAGCGCCGAGGACTATATGCTCTGCCCGGAATTGGGCCGCGCCGGATATGATGCCCTCGTCGCCGGACTTGTCGGCGATGGCGGCCTGCCGTCGCGCATCGTGCATATGTGGCTGCTGACGCAGGCGGAAACCTTCCGACCGGGCTCGAATTTCTTCCATCGAAACCAGGAATGCGGTTTCGACAGCATGCTGCATCTCGCCCAGGCGCTGGGTGATGCAGCCAGCGTTCCGGAAATGCATTTCACCGTCATCAGCAATGGCATGCAGCAGGTCTCGGGCGAGCCCTTGCCCTATCCCGAAAAGGCGACCGTTCTGGGCCCCGGACTGGTGCTGCCGAAGGAGATGGCCGGCGCGACGGTCAGGGTGATCGATATCGATCTGCCGCCCGAGGCCGAGCGGCATGGCAAACGTTTCGCCTTGACCCGTGTGACGGGGCGGAGTGAGAAAAAGAATGCCGCAGAACCGGCGGCGTTGATCGAGCAGCTCTGGGAAGATCTGCATGCGACGCCGGGATCGGAAATCGTCGCATACCGCAAGGGGCGGCGCTGGTCGCAAGTTCATCAACGGATGCCATTGAAAGACGTATCACCCGAGCAGGCGAAACTACGCCAGGGCGGTGTCTACTTCTTCTCCGGCGGCTTGAGCGACGTCGCTTTGGCACTTGCCGACGAGCTCGCCGGCCAGTTCCGCGCGCGGATCGTACTTGTGGGCCGCCTTGTCCTGCCGCCGCGAGCCGAGTGGGCGTTCTACGATCGCACCCACGGCCATGACGGCGTCCGGCGGGCGATCTCGGCGATCCGGAGGCTCGAAGACAGGGGCGCGGAAGTTCTTTACCTCATCGGCGATGTCGGCAATCCGGAGCAGATGAGCCGGGCGGTGGAGACGTCGCTTTCCCGCTTCGGGGAGATCAACGGCGTCCTCCATGCGGCCGGCACGGTCGATGACGGCCTGATCCAGACCAAGACACGCGATAGCATCGACAGGGTTCTGACGCCGAAAGTACTCGGCACCACCGTGCTGGATGCAGCTTTCGAAACCGTGGCGCTCGATTTCTTCCTGATGTTTTCCTCCACCAGCACCGACGTGGTGCGGGCAGGGCAGGTCGATTACGTCGCCGCCAACGCCTATCTCAACGCCTTCGCGCAGAGCCGTTCGCATCGCACCGACCGAGCCACCGTCGCGCTGCATTGGGGCGTCTGGAACGGGGTCGGCCTGGCGGCACGAGCGCTCGGCAATTCCGGAGATGACGACTGGATCACGCCCGTTGCCGGACCGGCGGTGGGTCCCTTTTTCCAGAACTGGAAAGAGGATGAGACCGGACTGCCGTGGCTCGAGGCCCTGGTCAGCCCTGAGACGGAATGGATGCTCGACGAACATCGGCTTCTCTCCGGCCAGGCGGTCATGCCGGGCACCGGCTATCTGGAACTGATTACCCAAGCGTCTCGGGAATACGGACTTCCGTTCGAAGCGGAAGTGGCGGACCTCGTATTCCTGAGACCGCTTGTCTTTAACGACGGAGAGACGAAAGCCGTTCGTATCCGGCTGGAGCCGGTTGCGGAACATTTTCGCGTCGTCGTTCTGGCAGGCCCGGCGGACGGCGAGGATGCGCTGTTCGTCAAGCACGCCGAAGCTGTCCTCAAGCCACAACCGCAACGGAGGCGCGAGACCGTCGATATCGCTGCTACCGCCTCTGCATGCGATGAGACGCGGGTTGCCGGAGGCGGCAGCGCGCTTCGTGCGGTCCAGGAGAAACACATCCGCTTCGGCCCTCGCTGGGCGGTTCTGCGCTCCATGGCGATCGGAAACGGCAAGGCGATTGCAGAACTGAAATTGGATCCATCGTTTGCCGACGATCTGGCGAAAGGCGTTCTGCTGCATCCTGGCCTGCTCGACATAGCGACGGGCTTTGCCATGGAACTCGCCAAGGACTATGACGCCGAGACGTCGCTTTGGGCTCCGGCAACCTATGGCCGGGTGGTCCTTCATAAACCGCTGCCGGCGGAAGTCGTCAGTATCGTCAGGCTCGCCGACAGCAGCGATTTTGGCGAGGGTTATGCGGCCTTCGACGTTACGATCACCGATCCTTACGGCAATGTTGTCTTCGAAGCCGAGAAATTCGTCATGCGCCGGCTGGAAAACGATCTTGCGCTCGGTGTCGCATCCCAAGCGGATGCGCCGGCTGCCGCCAAAGCGAAGCAGGCCGCCCTTTCTCCGGCGATGTTGAAGCTGGGCACCCAGGTGCGCAACGGCATCCTCCCGGCGGAAGGCTTCTCGGCGCTGCAACGTGCGCTCGCCACATCCGAACCTCAGCCGATCATCAGTTCGATCGATCTCGAGACGCTGCGGGAATGGATTGCTGCCTCTGCCGAAACCGCGACGCCCTCCGGCGACAATTTCGAGAGGCCGGACCTCGAGAACGAGTTCGTCGAGCCGCGCAATCCGGTCGAGGAAACGCTGGCCGGTTACTGGCGGGAGCTCCTCGGCATTGCCAAGGTTGGCATCCACGACAGCTTCTTCGACATGGGCGGGCATTCGCTGATTGCGGTTCGCCTGTTCCGGATGATCAAGAAGCAATATGCGCTCGACCTGCCGATCTCGACGCTGTTCGAGGCGCCGACCATTGCCCAATGTGCCGAGCGGATCGCCGCCGAACTGCCGGATGGTGGGGAAGCCGCAGGGTCCGAAACCAAGGCGAATGCGCCGACGACGACGGCAAAGCCGGTTCATCTGGTGCTGATGAATCCGGGCAAGGACGCCAAGGCGGTGCCGCTGTTCATCTGCGCCGGGATGTTCGGCAATATCCTGAACCTGCGCCATCTGGCGATGACCATGGGGGCGGACAGGCCGGTCTATGGATTGCAGGCACGCGGACTTTACGGCGACCACGAGCCGCATGCGACTTTCGAGGAAATGGCGCTCGATTACATCGCCGAAATCCGCTCGGTGCAGCCGAATGGTCCCTATCTCCTCGCCGGATATTCGGGCGGCGGCATAACCGCCTATGAGATGGCCCGGCAACTTCAGGAGGCGGGAGAAGAGGTTTCCCATGTGGTGATGCTGGACACGCCTCTGCCGCGGCAGCCGGGGCTGGATCTACGGGATCGTGTCAGCATGAAACTCCAGGATATCCGCCGTCACAAGGCCAATTACCTTGCCAAGTATCTCCAGGACCGTCTGCGCGACAGGATGGACGGCCGCGCCAAGCAGGAGGCCGAGCACCAGGTAGGCTCGACAGAGCATTTCAACAACGAGAGAATAGAAGTGGCGTTCAGGCGTGCGGCTCATCAATACCAGGTGAAGCCATATGCGGGGGCGGTCACCCTGTTCCGGCCGAAGCCGGCCGTGTTCTACCGGCTTAGCGGCGGCCGCTGCCTCAAGGAGAACCGCGACATTCTGCTGCTCGACAACGGCTGGACCGAGCATGTCACGCAGCTCACCGTTTCGGAGGTGCCGGGAGATCACGACAGCATGGTGCTCGACCCTTATGTTCGCGTGCTCGCCGAACGCATGCGCGCCGTCGTTGCCGAGGCCGTGGAAAAGCGGAGGCTTCAGGAAGCCGGATCGGCACAACTGGTTCAGAGGACATCCGCCGCCTTGAACCCGGTCATCGAGCTTGCGTAATGCTCACAGGCGAGCCGTTCCGTTGCTGCCGACCTCACCGACGGTTCAGGCCCACGGGCGGTGACATTTGCTGGCGGCCGCGTTGCCACGTGCGAAATCAGACCAATAGAATGATAAAGCAAGGAGTCTGCCGTGGCTGAAGCAACTATTTCTCCCGATTGGGATGGAAAACCCTCCGGCCCTGCAGACGTGCTCGTATCGTCCACCGCTCCGGCAGAGGCGAAGCCGCGTTTCCGCAAAGTCATCATGCGGGCTGCCGGCTGGTCGATGATGGGCTATGTCCTGTTGCAGGTGCTGCGCATCGCCAGCAGCCTTATCCTGACGCGCCTGTTGATCCCGGAAATGTTCGGTATCATGGCGGTTGCCACGATGGTTCAGGTTTCGGTCTCTATGCTCTCCGACCTCGGCCTCAGGCCGGCGGCTATCCAGAGCCGGATGGGAGACGAGCAATCCTATCTCGATACCGCCTGGACGCTGCAGATCCTGCATGGATGCCTGATCTGGTTTGCCTGTGTACTGGTGGCGATCGGGATCGGGCGCGCAGCCCATTACGGTCTGTTTCCCGCCGGGTCGGTCTATACGGTTCCCGAGCTTCCCGCGATCATCATGGCACTGTCGTTCTGCACGGTCATCATGGGCCTGCAATCGACGAAACTGATCTCCGCCTTCCGGCATCTCAATCTCGGGCGGCTGACGATCATCGAGATCGCGGCACAAGTGATCAGCCTCACCGTCGCGGTCCTGCTCGCCTGGAATACGGGTTCAATCTGGTCTTTCGTCGTCTCGACATTTGTATCCTGCATCGTGACCACAATTCTCAGCCATGTGTGGCTCCCCGGCGTCAACAACAGCTTTTCCTGGGAGAAGGAGGCGGTCCGGGATCTCATCCGTTTCGGCCGGTGGATCATGCTGTCGTCGATCCTGACGGTGGTCGCGGCAAGTGGGGATCGTGTCTTTCTTGCCGGTTGGACGAGCCCGATGATGCTCGGCCTTTATAGCCTGGCCTTCAATCTCATCGCGATGCTGGAGGGCGCCGGCGGGCGGCTTTTTTCAACTGTTGCGATGCCGGCACTCAGCAAGGTCGCGCGGGAACGGCCCGATCAGCTGCGCGTCATGTTTCTGAAAATTCGCCTTCCCTTCGATCTTGTGTTCATAGGAAGCGCCGGGGCGATCTTCGCGGGCGGCAAAGCGATCATCGAATTTCTCTATGACGATCGTTATCTGGACGCGGCACCGATCATCCAGATCCTGTCCTTCAGCCTTCTGACCACGCGTTTCAGTTCGCTGTCGGCGATCTACCTTGCCGTCAACGAGCCCAGAAACCAGACCATCCTGAATTTTGTCCGGGCGATCTCGATTTTCGTCTGCATCCCGCTCGCTTATTATATGTTCGGATTTTACGGTGCGCTGTGGGCGATCGCGCTTTACGGGCTGCCGGTTTTTGCTGTCATATTCTATTTCAATCGGCGCCACGGCCTCCACAGCCTGCCTTATGAAGTCGGTGTCCTGCTGGCCTGGCCTATCGGCTTTCTGGCCGGAACCGTCGCGACGATGGTTTTCGAGCGCGTCGGCAGCATGTTTTGATCCAATCCAAATCAACAAGCCTTCCATCCTCAGCCGAGCGGAGGTGATGGAAGATTCCATCCTACCCCTAAAGCGGTAACGTTCTCCCACTTCCGATAGATTGATGAAGAGGGGAGCCCGAAATAATATTCATCATCAAAAGATACTTATGGCGGCTGGTGAGTAACGATTGGTCAACCGTCATATTAATGTGATTTCATCAATTCTGTCTGGAAATACTCCATGTGCGAAAACATAAATTTGTTGAACGTTCCGGACGTGGCCGGATTTTGCCATCGGATGGTCCGCATCCAGAACAGAGAGTTTTGCCGATGAGCATTGCGGGGCCGGATTCCAACAGCCTTCTGCAGGCCTCCTATGCATGGCCTCTCGCAAATAACCTTTCCACGCAGAACCGTAGCGAAAACGGTGCCCCCTCCAGTGTCGCGAAATCGCCGGGCAAGGCGCTTCGGCCCTTGCTGATCGCGGAGGCGGCTAATCCGGAATGGACCAGCGTGCCGCTGGTGGGCTGGAACCTTGCCCATGCGATCATGCAACGGACCAATGCTCTGCTCGTCACGCAGGTCCGGAACCGGGATGCCCTGCTGCGCGCCGGGTTGATCGAGGAGCGCGATTTCGTCGCTATCGACAATGAAAGGGTAGCGCGTGCCTTTTATCGGCTCAGCGAGCGTCTACGGGGCGGCGACAACAAGGGTTGGACGGTCGTGACGGCTCTTTCCTCGTTCTCCTACTATAGTTTCGAACGCGAGGTCTGGAAGCTGCTGGGCAAGCGGCTGATAGAGGGCGAATTCGACCTCGTGCACAGGATCACGCCGCTCAGTCCCACGAGCCAAAGCCCGATCGCGCGGAAGCTGAAAAAGCATGGGATCCCGTTTGTTCTGGGACCCCTCAATGGTGGCGTGCCGTGGCCGAAAGGTTTTGCGGATGTGCGAAGCCGTGAGCGGGAGTGGTTATCGGCCATCCGGAAGCTCCATTTCCTGATGCCGTCCTACCGGGCGACGCGATCAGAGGCGGCAGCCCTTATCGCCGGATCCCGTCATACTCTCAGCGAGCTTCCCGCGAGCTGCACGGAGCGGGCTTTTCTCATTCCGGAAAACGCGGCCGATCCGGACCGTTTTCCATTTCATCCGCGGGAACTCTCCGGCGACAGGTTGTCGGTCGCCTTCATCGGCAGGCTGGTGCCCTATAAAGGCGCGGACATCCTGATAGAAGCCGTGGCCGCCTATCGCGGGCGTTTGAATATCGAGGTTCTCATCGTCGGGGATGGTCCCCAGCGAAAAGAACTGGAAGAGACCGTGCGCCGGAAGGGGCTTTGGAAATCCATCAAGTTCGCGGGATGGGTGGAGCAGAAGGACCTGGCTTCCAGGCTCGCAGGATACCAAGTGCTGGCATTGCCGAGCGTTCGGGAGTTTGGAGGCGGCGTCGTTCTGGAGGCTATGTCGATGGGGCTGGTCCCGATCGTTGCGAATTACGGCGGCCCGCCGGAGCTCATCGACGATCAGTCCGGCATATCGGTCGATTTTCAGGATCGCGAGACGTTGATTGCCGGCTTCAGGAAGGCATTCGAATACCTGGAAATCAATCCAGGACTGGTGGCTTCGCTTAGTAATGCAACCGCAAGGCGTGTTCGAATAAGATACAGCTGGCAGGCCAAGGCAGCTCAGATGGCCGAGATCTACAACTGGATCCTGTATCGCGGACCTAAGCCTATATTTTGACGTGCACGTTAACTATAAACAGATATCCAATTCCGTATCGGAACTTAGGCCTGCGTTTTGATAAATATTTTTATCTATTTGCTTACTTGCTGATAGACTAAATTACGTATCAGTTGTATATTGACGTTAATAAAAGGTTGAGAGGTGATAAGACAGTCTGTTGGCGTACTTCTAGTTGCGGTTCCTGAGGGGGACAATCCATCCTAGACTTCAGGTAAGGGGGTAACATGAGTTCCACACCAAGCGGCTACAGCCGTTCTCCTGCTGTGGCAGAATCCTTTCGCATTATGAATGACATCCCAAAGCTCGCCGAGAGAGATGATCGGGGCAGTGAGGGAATAAGTCACGACGGATGCCTGGTGATCATCGACGCGAGAGCGCTTGATCGCGAATGCCTTGCCAAAGCCCTCATCGGGCGTGGCCTCGAGATGGATGTCTGTGCTGTCGGCTCCATCGAGGAATGGAAGTTAGAAAAAGATCTTTATCCGCCTGTTCAAGCCGTTCTATTCAATATAGGCGGCCGAAAGGCAGACGATCCCGCACTCGCGACCGACATCTCGAAATTGACGTCCGAGTTCAAGGCGCCGCCGATCATCGTGCTTTCCGACTCCGACGATCTCGCGCAGGTCGTGAAAATGCTGGAATATGGGGCTCGAGGCTTCATTCCCTCCTGCGTCGGCATCGGCGTCTGCGTGGAAGCGATCGGCCTGGCGGTTGCCGGCGGGATTTTCGTTCCGGCAAGCAGTGTTCTCTCCATGCGGCATCTGGTCAGCGCCGCAACGCCATCGGCGGAACACCGGCCACTCTCGGGAATGTTCACGCTGCGCCAGGAAGCGGTTGTCGAAGCCCTTCGCAAGGGCAAGGCCAACAAGATCATCGCTTACGAGCTCAATCTTCGCGAAAGTACGGTCAAGGTTCATATCCGTAACATCATGAAGAAGCTGAAAGCGACCAATCGAACCGAGGTCGCCTACAAACTCAACGACCTCTTCCCGTACGGAGCGGCCAACTAACCGTTTCGGGGCTCAAATGGCGGCCCAAATCCGAAAATAACGACTGCGAAATCAGAGGCTTCGCAGTTGCAGTAACCGAGTATGATAAAAACCACGTCAGCGCTGACAGGGGCGTTGTCGCGGTACTTCCTCCTGGCTCCAAAGACCTCCCGACAGGGATCGTTCATTGAAGCTGGCGGTTGTCCATACGCCACGACATTTGGCGAAAGACCATGAGAACGGCGCAGTGCGCAAGTTCTCAGCAAACGGCTCGATCAATCCGTGCGTCTTCATCTGACAGTCAGGCAATACCGGAAGGGGTCCGGTTGCCGCGACTGTGAGATCGGCCCCGCGCGTCCTGGCGATCAGATGCGATTGCTATCATTAATCTCGGATAGACGTTCTCATCACGGCGATGGAGAAGGAGCTACGGCTACGGCTTTGGCAGGGCCTTCCAATTCGGATCCGGCCAGACAAAAGGATTGTCTCCGGGTTTGGGATGGGTCTCGGCAAAATAGCTCTGGCAGCGGCCGACCTCGTTCGGTTCGTTGGCATGCGTCCAGTAGCTTCGGCAGACCTTTTCGACGATGACGCGCCGGCATTCTTCCATGCTTGGCGGGTGCAGGCTTTCACGCCTCAGAAAATCCCGGGTTACGACCCATGCGATCCTCTGCAGCTCCTTGGCAATATCCTGGGGCACGGTCGGCGGTGCCGCGGCACCCTCCGGCGACTGACGATAGATTGATGCATAGTGGACCGCGGCCACGAAATAGATGCCGATATCGGTCAGATGGACATCGTCGCGGAAGATCCGATCGAGCTTTTTCCTGGTGCTTCCGGTCAGGCCGACAACCTCACCGTCAAGCGTTCTTTTCACCAGTTCCACAAGAGCCGATCCGGCAGGCACGACGGAAAGGTTGGCCGGGCGTTTTTCCGCCTGCAGTGTCAGCTTCACTTTCTCCGCCACGCATTGCCACACGACCGACGTGTTTGTCTCGTGTTCCAACCACGGCGCCGGGTTGTCCTTGTCGACACCCAGCCAGGTGTGGACATAAAGCGTTCGCCCTTTCGGGTTCCCGTCGAGAAGACGGTCGTGAAAATGGCGTAGATAGCCTATCGCATTTTCCCATATGATCGAGCCGAGCGAGCCATGGCCTTCCGCCACGACAAGAGTGTCATAGGGCTGGCCGGTGCGGACATGGGTCGGGTGGCGCAGCTCCTCGATGACATTCATTTCATCGCCGTTGCGGTTCTTTCCATATTTGTATCCGGCCCAGCCGGTACTTTCGGCGTCATCGCCGCGGGTGCGGACTCTCAGAGGCGACCCGATGACGATCTGCTCCTCCCAGGCGATGGACTTGCCTTGGCTCTTGGCGATCAGTTCCACCCAGTCGGGCAGGGGATTGTCGATCAGGCTGTGGCCGGTGAAGAAAATCTGTGCGGAATTTTGCGCGCCGGAGACCGGTGCGATGTCTTGCGACAGCGCCGCGCCGGACAACAGCCATCCGAGAGACGCGGCAACGAGGCGCTTGCGCCCTCTAGATCCGGTCGGGAGCATTGGCCTTCTCCATTGTCCTGGGGGCATTCCCCCGGAAAGTTGCGGCATGCCCCGGTAGCGTCTTTTCGGGGGGCTCGATTTGAACCGGCTGGCCCGCCGCAGATGCGCCGCCGAATACCCAATACTTGTTGAGAAGAAAAAGCGCTGCCGGGACGAGGGTCGCCATGAAGGGCAGGGCATAGATGCTCGGATAACCGAGCGACGTGACGATCACGAAGACGATCAGAGTATTGAGGAGGAAACCCGCGATACTTGCGGCCAGAAAGCGGATCAGGCGGGCGGATGTAAGCCAGCGCCCCTCCTCATCGTCTCGAAAGGTCCAACCCGCCTGGCCGGTGAAAGAAATTCCGAAGGCCAGAACAAAGGCAGTGGCATTGGCCGTCAGCGGTTCGACACCGAGAAGTTCCGTGAGCGCGGAGTAGATGCTTAGATGGGCGGCCGTCGCAAGGACGCCGACGGTTCCAAAGCGCCAGATCTGTCCGATGAGCGCGGCCGTTCCGGACCTGCGTCGAGTTCCGGTCTTTGATCTCGTCAATTCAATCATCAGAGCCCGCCCAATCAGGGGTGCGAATGACTTGGTGGACAGAGAGGTCTGCCGAAAATCTTCGCGAGGCGACCATACACGCCGGATAACCGCGCTATCATCATGCCCAAAAGGCGTAGCTTAACCGCATCGGGCACATAGGCGGTTCCATCAAAAGCATAGGTGGGCAAGAGCGGAGCTGTCAGCCTAGGATTGTCGCATCGAACCCGCGAGGACCGCGATGCCGAAGCGCCCAATTGAGAGTAGGCCCACATCGACAATCAGCCTGATCATACCGGTCCACAACGAGGAAGAGGCCATCGCGCCATTTCTCGAAGCGGTTCAGGAAACCCTCGATCCGTTGCGCGAGGACGGTCTCCTGTTCGAATTCATCTTCATCAACGATGGCAGCCGCGATCATACTCTCGAGCGCCTGACGGAGGCACAGCACGACGAGCCGCGCATCCGGATCATCGACCTGTCGCGCAATTTTGGCAAGGAAGCGGCGATGACGGCAGGGCTTGATGCCTGTCAAAGCGATGCCGCGATCCCGATCGACGTCGATCTCCAGGATCCTCCGAGCGTCATCCCCATGCTGATCGCGAAATGGCGCGAAGGTTTCGACGTGGTGCTGGCCAAGCGTGCGGACCGTTCAAGCGATGGCTTTCTAAAGCGCCACACGGCCTCGATGTTCTATGGATTGCACAATCTGATTGCCTCGCAGGAGATACCGCCCAATGTCGGTGATTTCCGGCTGGTCGACCGCAAAGTGGTGGACGCATTGAGGCAACTGCCGGAGCGTCGTCGTTTCATGAAGGGCCTGTTTGCCTGGGTCGGCTTCAAAACGACGGTCGTCGAATATGTGCGAGAGCCTCGCGTCGCCGGGCATTCGAAATTCTCCGGGTGGCGCCTTTGGAATTTTGCGCTGGAGGGCATTACGTCCTTCTCCAGCGTACCGCTGGAAATCTGGACCTATGTCGGGGCATCGATCTCCGTGGCATCCTTCGGTTACGGCCTGCTGACCATCTTCAAGACGCTGTATTTCGGCGTCGAAGTGCCCGGTTACGCGTCCCTGCTGGTCAGCATGCTGTTCCTCGGGGGAATTCAGCTCATCGGCATCGGCATACTCGGCCAGTATCTCGGGCGCGTCTATGCCGAGATCAAGCAGCGACCGATCTACATCGTGCGAGAAAACCTCACCGCACAGGCTCCCCGGGACAACCTGGTTTCGATCGGCCCGAGAGTGCGCCGCCGGCGTGCCACCACATGAGCGCGAATATGGACGCCGTGCGAACCGCCTATCAAAGGGCAATGAGGCGGGAGGATGCCGCCGCCGACTATGAAAAATCCTCTCCGAAGGGCGGAAAGCCATCGAGCCTGTCGGGCGATACACGAAAGTGGGACAGCGTCCCAATTCTCCTCGTCGCTCTGATCACGGCCGGAATTGTGCTCCGAATTCTCAACCTTCTCCTCGATGCCTCGCTGTGGGAAGACGAGGTCTTTTCCGTCGCGCTGGCCGAAAGCCCGCTGATCGATCTGCTTTTCGCGGCCTTGCGCTTCGATACGCATCCACCGCTCTATTATGTCCAGCTGCATCTCTGGGCGGCATTCGGCGACAGCGATCGCTGGTACATCCTCAATTCGACGCTTCTCAGCGTTGCAGCCATCGTGGCGATCTATGAGGCCTGCAGGCGCATCTACGATCGCAGCGTTGCGCTCTGGGCAGGCGCGATCTTCGCCGTGATGCCGCTGCAGCTTTTCTTCGCGGAAAATGTCCGCATGTACCCGATGCTCGCGATATTGGAGATCGGCCTCTGGTACGTGCTGCAGGCGATGGTGAGAGACCGTCATGCGTCGAAGGGAAGGCTCATTGCAGCGTTATGCCTGGGGCTCGCGGTCACCCTGACGCATGGGCTCGGGTTCTTCGTGGCCTTCTTCCTGTTCCTGCATGCGGCGATCCGGCTTAGGCAGGGTGCGCCGGGCCGGGATCTGCTATTTCTGATCGCGACATATGTGGTGGTGGCCCTGGCCGCGCTTTATCCGCTGGTGATCGGTGCCATTCGCCAGACCGAGGGCATAGCCGGTTTCGATCTCCCGACCATCGGCATCCATCTGACGCTGACGCTTCTCGGCCTCGAATTTCCCTGGCCCACCATCGCGGGCTTTCTAATCCTGCCTCTGTTAACGCTTCTGCCCCTTTCCGAACCCCGGGCGCGCTGGATCGGTGGGGCGCTGGTATTTCTGCCGTTCTTGGTGCTCCTCGCCATCTCACTGCTCGCCAAGCCAGTCTTCATCTATCGAACACTTGGTCTTTTCTTGCCGTTTCTCGCCATTTCGCTGGCGCTTTATGCGGATGCCGTCTTCAAGGCCCAGACCATCGTCCAGCGCATCGTCGTTTCCGCCATTGCCCTCGTCATGCTGGCGGGCGGCATCAACTATACGATGAGTTTCGAGAAGCGGGGGTATCGCGAGATCGTCGCGGCATGGGAGGCCAGCTCTCCGGCTGACGCCGTCATCATGACGAATGGGCCTTCCGAATTCTGGGCGGTGATGCGGTATCTGAACAATGGAGAGGGAAGACGGAGCGCCCTGGAAATTCAGGCGCCTGTCCGGGACGGGATGTTGCGGATCAAGCAGAAATTGGAGGGAATGGGCGCCGCGAGCCTGGGGCTGTTCGGGCGATTGAACTACGCCCAGGTCGGGGGCCGCCGGATCTATCCGTATCTCGCCGAGGACGTCGCGTCCGACCTGCCGGCGTTCTGGATCCTCAACCCACCCAAAGCGAACTGCATCTTGGCGGAGGCGGGAACTGGCACGGGTGTTTCCGATTACCAGGAAGAGGCCGATATTTCGCTTGGCGGCAACCATCTTACGCAATGCCGCAATTTGCGGCTCTAGCCGAAAGTATAGCGTGGTGCGAAACAGGATGGCTCTATCAATACCAGTTGAGCTTATCCGGATCTGATCGCGACCACATTCCAAAGCCGTTTCCGGAACCGGTGGCCAGCGTGCCGCGGGGGAATGATGCAAATTTTACTAAAATTTAATATAGTATAGTCCGTCGATTTGCTTTGGCTCTTGTCAGGAATTTATTGGATGGCCGAATATTCATTGATTTCGGCGGCTGGCCTGCCAAAGCAGATGCTGCCTGCCGGTCAATAAAATCACGGCGTTACAGCTTACTTAGCTTGTTTCGCATCCATCTGCTCGTGTCTCCCGGCAGCCAGTCAGGCGAAGTTGAAGACCGAATCAGCCCCCTTTCAGCTGACAAATCGATCGCCTGAGGCGGCAGTAGCTCGATCAGGCCGGGTGTATGCCTGTAGCAACCACCCCGGATACCTTTCGGAAACCATGATTTCCCGCCGACAGGGCCAAGATGTGTGGCTTTAATACGTCTTCGGCCACCGCAGTTAACCTTCTGTCAATAATTCCTTTTCCACCACATAACCGGCTATATCCCGAAGGTTAAGGAACTCTTGCTTTATATTTGGGGGCGGAGTTGATTGCGGCACAGTTTTTATTGGGGGTTAGAGTCATGTCCGTTGAAGATCCGCGCCTGTCGAACATCTCGGAAGAAAATCTGACTGAGAATTTCTCGTCGGAAATCCAGGAGGAGATCGCTTCTTCTTCTTCGACGCCTTCGCCGATCGAGCATGAGATCCAGGTGGCGCAGGCCGGCGATGGCCGCACCCCGACGACGGGCCGCATTCCGACCGATCCGAACGCGCCGGCCGCTCCTCCTGCAGCTCCGGCTGCGGAAGTGACCCCGGACGCGAACAACATCATTCACCTCGCGGCGAATGTCTCGATCGATGATGTCCGCGTCGACGGCGCGAACCTGATCCTGGTCCAGGCGGATGGTACCGAGATCGTCATCGTCAACGGCGCTGCCAAGATCCCGACAATGCTGATCGGCGAGGTGGAAGTTCCCCAGCAGGTACTCTTTGCCGCGCTGGAAGACAGCGGCATCAACGTCGCCGCCGGCCCGGATGGATCCTTCAGCGCAACCGGACGGCCCGACAGCTCCGGCGCCGAATTCGAAGACTCGATTCAGCAGAGCCAGAATGGCCCCATTCAGCTGGCCTCCCTGCTCGGCGACACGGAATTTGGTGATGGCGGACCGTTTGGCCCCCAGACGACGGGCGACGATCAGCCGATCGCAGTCGACATGTCGACGCCGTTCGGCCTGACGGAATCGGTGCTGGTCGATGATATCACTGGCAACGAGACCATCACGGGCGTGCTGCAGTTTGACGGCGGCGATGATTTCGGAATCGTGACTTCGGTCAATTTCAACAACGCCAACAACCTGAACGAGGCCCCGACCCCTACTCCTGGTGATACAGAGACGCTGTCCTCGGGCGGACATCCTGTCACCGTGACGACCTCTCCGGACGGCTTGACGGTAACCGGAACGATTACGGTTGGTGGTGTAACCAGCACGGTGTTCGCGTTTCAGGTCACGAATGCGATCACCGGCGAGTTCACATTCACGCAGTCCCAGCCGCTCGATCATCCGGACGGCAATGAAACCAGCGCCGACGATATTCTGCGGTTGAATTTCTCGTTTACGGTTACCGACAAGGACGGCGACGCGTCCACGGGTTCGTTCATGATCGATATCGCTGACGACGGTCCGTCGATCAGCGGTTCGGTGACGCTCGTTTCGGTGAACGAGGACGATCTTTCGGGCGGCAATGACGAAGGCGAATCCCACGAGAGTCTCGTCACTTCGGCAGGCCTTGGCATCTCCTGGGGCGCCGACGCCAATGTGAAGGGCGAGTCGGAAGGCGATACCTTCGGCCGTTCGATTGCCTTCAATAGCGACGGCCTGCCGCAGAACCTGACTTCGGGTGGCGTTGCGGTTGTCTATGGCGCGCCAACGGTCTCGGCCAACGGTACGGTTACCATCACGGCATACAAGGGCACTATCGAAGGTCCGGCGGTCTTCACCGTCACCCTCGATCCGACATCCGAACATGGCACTGCGACGTTCGAGCTGAAAGGTCCGCTCGACCATGCTTCCGAAAGCAACAGCCTTCCGCTGACTTTCAATTATACGGCAACGGATGCCGACGGCGATTCGCAGACCGGTAACTTCTCCGTCACAGTCGACGACGATATTCCGACGATCGGCGAGAATTCGCTGGTCCAGCTCGATGACGACGCTCTCGAAGGCGGCATCGAGGGTGGCAACGGCGATGACGCCGATTCCGTCAACGCCACGGGTGTGCTCGCGCATGCCTACGGTGCCGATGGCGCCGGTTCGGTGCTGTGGCTTTCCAACGGCCTGACGCTGCCTGAGGGCTTCACCGCCTCTCCGTCCGAAGACGGCAAGGTGATGACGATCTATCAGGGCGAACGTGCGGTCGTCTCGATCACCATCACCGACACGGTGACGGGTGCCTATGAGGTCACCCAGCTTGCACCGATCAACCATCCGCAGGGAACCATCCCCGGCACGGAAGACAATGTGCAGTTCACGGTTTCCTATCAGGCCACCGACAAGGACGGCGACGCCGCTGCAACGCCCGGCACACTCACCATCAATGTCGACGACGATATTCCGACGATCGGCGAGAATTCGCTGGTCCAGCTCGATGACGACGCTCTCGAAGGCGGCATCGAGGGTGGCAACGGAGATGACGCCGATTCCGTCAACGCCACGGGTGTGCTTGCTCATGCCTACGGTGCCGATGGCGCCGGCTCGGTGCTGTGGCTTTCCAGCGGCCTGACGCTGCCCGAAGGCTTCACCGCGACGCCGTCTGAAGACGGCAAGGTGATGACGATCTATCAGGGCGAACGTGCGGTCGTCTCGATCACCATCACCGACACGGTGACGGGTGCCTATGAGGTCACCCAGCTTGCACCGATCAACCATCCGCAGGGAACGATCCCGGGGACGGAAGACAATGTGCAGTTCACGGTTTCCTATCAGGCCACCGACAAGGACGGCGATGCGGCTGCAACGCCCGGCACGCTGACCATCAATGTCGACGACGATATTCCGACGATCGGCGAGAATTCGCTGGTCCAGCTCGATGACGACGCTCTCGAAGGCGGCATCGAGGGTGGCAATGGCGATGACGCCGATTCCGTCAACGCCACGGGTGTGCTTGCGCATGCCTACGGTGCCGATGGCGCCGGCTCGGTGCTGTGGCTTTCCAGCGGCCTGACACTGCCCGAAGGCTTCACCGCGACGCCGTCTGAAGACGGCAAGGTGATGACCATCTATCAGGGCGAACGTGCGGTCGTCTCGATCACCATCACCGACACGGTGACGGGTGCCTATGAGGTCACCCAGCTTGCACCGATCAACCATCCGCAGGGAACGATCCCCGGCACGGAAGACAATGTGCAGTTCACGGTTTCCTACCAGGCCACCGACAAGGACGGCGACGCCGCTGCAACGCCCGGCACACTGACCATCAATGTCGACGACGATATTCCGACCGTTGGGAAGCCGGTCCAGCTCAATGGCGTAGATGAAGACGATCTCCCGCTCGGCAACGACTTCTCCAAGGAACCGCGGACAAGCTCCGCTGAGCTGGGCATTTCCTGGGGTGCTGACGATGCGAAGGTCGGCGATGCCGGTGCGACCACGCACCGTGCGTTGAGCTTCAGCGGGTTGTCATCGGCTCTCGCAGGCCTGACATCGGATGGCTACGCGTTGCAGGTTGGGCCTGATGGGGTTACCTCGTTGCCCAATGGCGGTGAGACTGTCACCATCTACAATACGCATGGCGATGCGGTCTTCAGGCTGACGCTCGATCCGACGACCGATGGCGGCAATGCCAAGTTCGAGCTGCTGGGCAATCTGGACCATCGTGCCGGCGGCGAAGCCGTCGATCAGCTCACCCTCAATTTCGGCTTCACGGCGACCGATTCCGACGGCGATGCCGTCGATGGCGGCTTCTCGATCATCGTGGCGGATGACGCGCCGATCTGGCTCGGTGCTATCAACAGCAGCGTCGAAGAAGAGGAACTGCCTGGCGGCAATGAAGATACGTCCGGTTCGGGCGATAATGACTTCACGGTCTTCGGTGGCCTCGTCGACGTAACCCAGAAGTCCTCCTTCGGTTCGCTCGGCATTCTCTGGGGTGCCGACAACAATAACCCGACGCCCGGCGCCGGTCTCAACGATCGCTCCGTTGTTTTCGGCGGCATCGTCGAAGGCGCTGTGGCGACCTATGGCAACGATGTTGCCCTCAAGTCCAACGGCGAAGATGTCAAGTATAATCTTGCTGACGACGGCTGCACTCTGATCGGTTATACTGGCGAAAGCTTCGAAGGCGGCACGGTCGTCTTTACCGTCACCGTGAGCGACGACGGCTTTCTCGGTGCGGGTCGCTATGACTTCACTCTCAACGCGACGCTCGATCATCCGGCCGGTAGCAACGAAAACAAGATCAATCTCGATTTCGACTTCATCGCGAAGGATTCCGACGGCGATAGCGTTGGTGGTTCCTTCACCGTATCGGTGATCGACGACACGCCGGTCCAGGGGACTGTCGGCACCAATGCCGGCCTCAACGAAGATGATGTCTCAACCTATTCGGCGACCGATGCGACGTCTGCGGATGTGGTCAAGACGAATGCTGCTTCGCTCGGCATTTCCTGGGGGGCTGACAACGACGTTCGCGGCGCCGGCGACACCTATGGCCGCACGGTCGGTTTCTCGAATTCTGCCGGTGCCATTGCTTCGGCGATCACCACGACCGATGCCTCGACCTTCGGCCTGAGCATCACCGGTGGCGCGCTGACCTCGGGTGGCAACGCGCTGAACTACGTGCTGACCAGCGACGTCAACGGTGGCCAGACCCTGACCGCCTACATCCAGGGCACGGAAACCAAGGTTTTCCAGATCGTTCTCGATCCGACCGCCTCGAAGGGCTCCTACACGGTCGAGATCTTCAACGAACTCGATCACGCCGAAGGTTCGAATTCTGCAACCCTGTCGTTCAAGTTCGTTGGAACGGATGCGGACGGCGACCACGCGGCAGTCGGGACGGCGACCGTCACGATCGCGGATGACCAGCTCGTGGTTGGCACTCCGCAGAATGGCGACGTCGATGAAGACGGCTGGACCCAGCTCGCATCCGGCGCCGGCAATCCGGGCCCGCTCTTCGGCGGCGGGGATTCGCTGCTCGTGGATACGGTCACGACCCGCAACCTCAACATTTCCTGGGGCGCGGATGATGCGAACAAGAACGTCAACGGCGGCTACGTTGGCGCGCAGGTCGCAGGCGATCGCTCGGTTGTCTTCGGCACGAATTCTGTCCCTGCAGATCTGACCTCGAACGGCTTCAAGATCGTTTACGAAGTGGGCGCGAACGGCACTGAACTCATCGCTTATCGTCAGCAGAACGGCAGCTACTATGACGCCGACGGCCATGCCGTTGACGCTGCATCGAAAGCCTCGGCCGCGGTCTTCAAAGTCTCGCTTTCAGATGCCGGCTCCGGCTCGTACACGTTCACGCTGCTCGACAATATCGACCAGGCACGTGGCAATGAAGAAAACAACACCGACCTCAACTTCCAGTTCATCGCTCGGGACGCGGACGGTGATCAGGTCACCAAGAGCTTCTCCGTATCGATCGACGACGATACGCCGGTTCTGGGCCTCTTCCCGAGCTCCAGTGGCGTCGACGAAGACGATATCGGTACCGCCGCCGGGGCCACGACCAACTCGCTCAACATCTCCTGGGGCGCCGACCAGGGCAATTCCGCAGTCAATGCCGGCTCTTCCAACGTGGATGGCGACCGTTATGTCGTGTTCGACAGCAATTCCGCTCCGAACGGCCTGACCTCCAATGGTCATGCGATCCGTTACGAGACCAGCTTGAACGGCACCCTGCTGACCGCCTATCGGTATGAAGACGGCCATTATGTCGGTGCAAACGGGGAAAATCTCGGTGCCGACAAGGCAGGCGCTGCGGTCTTTACCGTCGGCCTGTCCGATCAGGACTCCGGTTCCTACACATTCACGCTGATCGACAACCTCGACCATAGCGGTTTCCAGGGCGGCAGGATCACGCTGGGCTTCGACTTCACCGCGGTCGACGGCGATGGCGACGATGCCGATGGCGCGTTCTACGTTTCTATCGATGACGACACTCCGTCGCTCACCAGCGTCGCTGCTTCGTCCGTGGACGAAGACGGCCTGCTCGGCGGCAATGCCAGCGAGAGCTATCCGGGCGCTACGGGCACCAACGCGGACCTCGCCGGTGCATCGACGACGACGGGCGCCGTCAGCCTCGGCGTCAACTGGGGTGCTGATGCGGACGTCAAGTCGGAATATCTGGGCGACAACCGCGATTACGATGACGATCCGATCGGCCGCGAGATCAATTTCGTGCGCGCTGGCGGTCAGGTCGTCGAAATCAGCACCGGCAAGATCAGCGACAACAATGTGTCGAGCTATCTCGGCTCTGCTTTCGCCAACCTGACGTCGGATGGCGTCTCGCTCGACTACCGCATCGATTACCTGCGCGATGGTTCGGGCAACTGGAACGGCGGCTACGTCCTGACGGCTTACAAGGACGGCACCGATCCGACTGCCGCCGCAAACCAGGTCTTCAAGGTTACGCTTGACCCGACCGCGGCAAACGGCAGCTACAAGTTCGATCTCCTCGGCAATCTCGACCACAGCGGCACGAATGCCGAAGACAATCTCGACCTGACCTTCAACTTCCGCGCGACGGACTCCGATGGCGACTCGACCGGTCGCGGCAGCTTTACCGTGACGATCGATGACGATGCGCCGATTGCAAGCGTTGTGACCGTTGCCGGCAACACCCTTCTGGGCGACGAGACTGCGGGCGCTGACGCCGGCACGGACGATATGGCGGGCGCACTTCCCAGCGCATTCTCCAGCCTCGGCACGGCGCTCGGATGGTCGCAGCAGGCAAATATGGTTTCCACGGCCGGCAACAGCTACGGCGCCGATGGAGCCGGTTCTCAGTCACTGGCGCTGACCAAGGCTGACGGTAGTGTCTTCAACGGTGAAAACTCCGGCATCCAGACGCTCAACGGTTCGGATGTGAAGCTTTACACCGAAGGTAACCTGGTCGTCGGCAAGGTCGGTGCGACCGTCGTGTTCGCCCTGTCTATCGACGGCAACGGTACGGTGTCCATGGCCCAGTACCAGCCGATCAAGCATGGCGATGCCGCCAATGCCAACGAAACCGCAAGTGTCAACGGCGTTTACGTCACCACGACGATTTCCGATCGCGAAGGCGATACGACGCATGCCACGACATCGACCGCTCTCGACATCAAGGTCCGGGACGACGCGCCGACCGTTTCGCCGACGCAGACGGGTGTGACGGTCGACGAGGACGGGCTCTCCAGCGGCAATGGTGCGGGTCCTGCATATACGGATGACGCCGCCTCCAACGCCAAGACCGCCAGCGCCAACCTCAGCTACAATTTCGGCACGGATGGTCTCGCCGGTGAAGCGACGAACGTTGTCTTCCAGACAAGCAATCTCGCAAGCCTCGGATTGAAGTCGTTCGGCACCAGCCTCAGCTACGCCTGGGATAACAGCACCAATACGCTGACGGCGACCGCCGGCAATGCTGGCCCCGTCGTCTTTACACTCAAGGTGACGGATGTCGCCACGGGCGCTTACACGTTCACCCTTGAGCGGCCGCTGGATCACAGCACCACGTCCGGAGCGAACAAGGAAGACGATATCAATATCGACTTCAACTTCACCATCCGGGATGGCGACGGCGACCCGGCAAGCGGTACCGTTCGGGTGACCATTGACGACGACGCGCCATATATCGGTTCGCCGGAAGGGGAAACCGTCTCGGAAGTCAATCTTCCCTACACACTGGGCGACGAAGCAAACGCAGACAGCGATAGCTCCACCGTCCAGCGCGGCAACCTCGACATTCATTGGGGGGCCGACAACCGCGATGCCAATTTCGGCCCGGACGTCTCCGTCCGTTTTGGTGCCAACAGTGCGCCTTCAGGCCTGACGTCGAACGGCGAGACCATCAGGTACGATGTCGATGGAACGACGCTGACTGCCTATACGGGTAGCGGTTTCGGCGCCCGGATCATCTTTACTGTTTCTCTCGATGACAACGGTTCTGGTCAGTATACATTCAAGCTCTACGACAATATCGACCACACCAATGCCGACGCGGCGAGCAAGACGCTCAGCTTCAATTTCATTGCGGAAGATTCCGACAATGACGAAGCATCGGGCAGCTTCAACGTCACCATCGCAGATGGAGGACCTTCGGTTGGGGTCGTTGAAAACGAGACCGTCAACGAGAACAATCTGCCGACAGATCTTGGCGACGCATTCCTGGCCGACACCGATTATTCGACGATCCAGCGCGGCGATCTCAACATCAACTGGGGTGCCGACGACAACAATTCCGGTTCGTTCAACCGCTCCGTGACCTTCAATGCCGCTCTCAACGGTGCAGACTCGGGTCTGACCCATGACGGCACGGCGATCATGTATACGCTGTCGCCTGATGGAACCGTGCTGACTGCCACGGCAGGTGCTACCACCGTTTTCACCGTCTCGCTCTCCGACTCGGGTGACGGCTCTTACACTTTCATCCTCAATGACAATATCGATCACCTCGGTGCCAATGGTTCCAGCGCAACGCTGAACTTCGGCTTCACTGCCAAGGACAGTGATGGTGATACGGCACCCGGTTCGTTCGCTGTCACCATCGTCGACGACACGCCGGAAGCCGACACGCCTTCGCGCCAATTCCTCGAAGAGCACAGCGGCAGCCCGGCGGTCAGCAATGTTTCGCTCGGGATCGATTGGAAGAGCGACGACAACAACAGCGGAAGCGCAAACCGCTCGGTGGCCTTCGCCAACGCAACTCCGGCAGCCAACATCACCAATGCGGCTGGTCAGCCGATCACGCTGACATCCAACGGACAGACCTTGTCTTATGCCTTGCTGGCGGGTGTCCTGGTTGCCTATGTCAATGGCGACCCGGCAATCGCGGCCAATCGCGTGTTCGAAGTGTCGCTCAACGACAACGGCAGCGGCAGCTATACCTTCACCCTGCATCAGCCGCTGGATCATGGCGCGCCGATCAGCAATGACGACGCCTATCTGGATCTGCGCTTCCTCTACACGGCAACCGACAGCGATGGCGACGGCGACAATGCCAGCTTCACGGTCCGCGTGGATGCCGCCGGCAATGTCACCAACAACGGCAACAACATCAGCTACGACGACCTGAACTCCGGCGTATTCGTCAACCTCGGTGACAACTCCGTCACCGTGAACGGCCAGACGGTGGCAGGCGATACGGCAACCGACCTCACTGCCGTTACCGACAAGGTTCTCGGCATCGACAGGATGAATGGTATCGTCAACGTCACCGGCGGTGACGGCAACGACATCCTCGTTGGCAGCAGCCAGGCCAACACGATCCGCGGTGGCGACGGCAACGACACCATCATCGGCAACGGTGGCGACGACACGCTGGAAGGCGGCGCCGGCGACGACCTGTTCATCTACAAGGTCGGCGATGGCAATGACCGCATCAACGGCGGCACGGAAACATCCGTTACTTCTCCGAATTACGACGTTCTGCGTGTGGAGGGCGACGCTCAGGCTCGCACCTTCAACATCGGCCTGGCTTCAGGTGGTACGGCGATCAATGCGGGATCCGGCAATGCCGATGATATCTCGGTAAGCTACAACGGTTCGAACAGCGCTTCGATCCGTGCCGACGAAATCGAAGGTATCGACATCGTTGCCGGCAGCGGCGCAATCACGGTCAATGTCGGCAGCCTCGCCGGCACTGCGGTTCTGCCGAACACGATCCATGTGACCGGCAGCAATTCGGCCACCGGCGACGTGGTCGACGCGAGCGGTATTACCGCCGCAAATCCTGTCTCCGTGATTTTCGATGGCAACGACGGCAATGACAGCTTCATCGGCGGCGCTGGCAAGGATACCGCGAGGGGCGGCAACGGCAACGACACGCTTACGGGCGGCCTTGGTGCCGACATCATCGAAGCTGGCGCCGGAAGCGACACGATCAACCTTGGCGCAGACACGACGTTTGCCGCGGGTGCCGTACGCAGCGGCGTTCCTCTGGTCGGGCTTACGGCCATCGACGTCAATATTGCTGGCAAGGCCGGCACGCTTGATACGATCAACGGCGGTTTTGACCTTGGTGACACCGTTTATCTAAAGACCGGCGCTCAGGGCTTCGTGCTCGACGGCTATCAGACCAACATCGTGGGCGTCGAGCGTATCGTCGGCACGGATGGCGACGATCTGATCATCATGAGATCGGACTACGTCACCGACGAAGTTGCGGGCCGCACGACCATCGAAGGCGGTATCGGCAACGACACGATCGTCGGCGGCGCCGGCAATGATGTCCTCGACGGCGGCCAGGGCATTGATACGCTTGCCGGTGGCGACGGTGCAGACATCCTCAAGGGTGGCGCTGGCGACGACAAGCTTTGGGGCGGCAAGGCGGCCGATAGTCTCTTCGGCAATGGAACCAGCAACACGGGTTCAGACCTGAATGCGACCATTGGTGAAGCCGATAGCGCGAACTATGGCGGCGCCGCGGACAAATATCATGTCTTCTTCGACACCTCGGTCCTCGGTGGCGGTCTCGGCATCTGGAGAGTCCAGGCACTGGACGGCGCTCCGGAATTCATCGGCAGCAATGTCAGTGTCGATACCGACAACCTTTACGGGATCGAGAAGATCCAGTTCAATAACCTGACTCTCGATCTGCTGGCACCTGTCCGGTTGTTCGACGGCAACAATCTGGTCGGTACGTTCACGACGATTACCGACGCGAACACTGCAGCGTCTGCCGGGTTCCGCATCGAACTGGTTGGCACGGTTACCAACCAGTCTGCGACGATCACCAAGGAGAACCTGACGGTTGTCGGCGGCGCCGAGGATACCGGTATCGTGCTGACGCTGGACGGGGTTCAGAACATCACGCTGCAGGGCGAAGCTCCGATCAAGGTTATCGGCGACGGCCTCAACAACACGATCAACGGCAACGACGGCGCCAACATCCTCGAAGGCGGTGACGGCAACGACGTTCTCAACGGCAACGGCGGTGACGATAGCCTCTATGGTGGTGCGGGCAATGATCGCTTCGGCGGCGGTACCGGCACCAACAAGATGGTCGGCGGCACGGGCAATGATCAGTTCTTCGCAACCGGCGGCACGGACACGATCTACGGCAATGGGGAAGCCGATATCGCGGCGACTGCCGGCGAGAACGATATGGTTGTCTATTACGGCAATCAGTCGAACTTCGCGATCACCAGGATGCTCGATGGCGGCTGGCAGGTACTGAATACCGTCAATGGCGAGATCGACAAGCTGTACGGTGTCGAAAGCATCAACTTCAATGGCGGTGCGGTCGAGCTGGATCTGACTGCGCCGATACAGCTTTTCGACGGCAACAATCTGGTCGGTACGTTCACGACGATTACCGACGCGAACACTGCAGCGTCTGCCGGGTTCCGCATCGAACTGGTTGGCACGGTCACCAACCAGTCTGCGACGATCACCAAGGAGAACCTGACGGTTGTCGGCGGCGCCGAGGACACCGGCATCGTGCTGACGCTGAACGGAGTACAGAACATCACGTTGCAGGGCGAAGCTCCGATCAATGTTATCGGCGACGGCCTCAACAACACGATCAACGGCAATGACGGCGCCAACATCCTCGACGGCGGTGACGGCAACGACGTTCTCAACGGTGGCGGAGGCAACGACACCTTCGTTCTCGGCGCGGACGTGACCGGTTCCGGTACCCGCAACATTCAGCTGGGCGACGGCAGCCTCCTGGCGGTCAACATTACTGGTCTTGCCGGCACTGGCGACAAGGTCACCGGCGGTACAGGAAGCGACACGATCATCCTTGAGCGGGATGGCAAACCGGGCTTCGTAGCCGATTACACCACGGCTCCCAATTATCTCTCCGGCGTCGAGAAGATCGTGGGTACCGATGGCAATGACGTCATCCTCCTGGCGGCAGGCTCAACGGCTGACGGCGGGCCTATCACGATCGAAGGCGGCGAAGGCAATGACGTCCTCGGCGGCTCGAATTCAGCGGATATCATCAACGGCGGTGACGGCAGCGACCTGATCTCAGGCCTCGGCGGTGACGACATCCTCGAAGGCGGCGCCGGCAGCGACGAAATCTGGGGCGGCGCCGGCAACGATCAGATCAATGGCGGAAGCGGCATTGACAACATCACCGGAGGTCTCGGCAACGACACGATCGACGGCGGGATCGGTGGCGATACCTTCAACTATGCCATTGGCGATGGTGTTGACACCATCGATGGCGGCACCCAAGGTGACGTTCTCCTGACTTCCGGAAACGCCACTGCGGAATCCGCAGTTCTTACGGTGACCTCGACCGGTTTCACCCTTGATGTCGAGGGCGATGGGATTGTCGATGTGAACGCCACCAACATCGAATCGGTGGTGCTCTATCAGGCCGACGGTGCCGACAAGATCACGGTCCGCAGCCAGGATACGGCCGAGACGATTACGATCGAAGGCAACTCCAATCTCCTGCAGGTCTATGGCAACGGCATCCCGTCCGTTTCGGGGATCAGCACGTCCGAGCTGACCATCGAAGGCAAGGGCGGCAATGATGTCATCAATGCCAGCAACCTCAATACTGTCGCGCTGCCTGCTGTAGCGCTCACCCTGGACGGCGGTGCCGGCAACGACACCATCACCGGCTCGGCCGGCGCTGACACGATCTTTGGCGGCGAAGGTAACGATACGATCCTCTACAAGGTCGGCGCCGGCGCGGACATCATCGACGGCGGCTCGGAAACCGGGGCAAGCAACCCGGACTACGACGTGCTCAAGATCGCTGGTGATGCCGTTCAGCGCAGCTTCAACATCGCCAAGGCCACCAGCGGGACCGATATCGTCGCGGGCGTCAATGCCACCGACATCCTGGTCAGCTACACCGGTGCCAACGGTGCAACCGTCCGCGCCGATGAAATCGAGCGTATCGAAGTCACCCTGGGCAGTGCCGGCGACAGCATCGCTGTAGGCGACTTGAGCGGCACGGCAATCGCGCCGACGACCGTGGTGATCAACGGCGGCCTCGGCAGCGACACTATCGACCTGACCGGTCTGGTCGGCACCAAGGTCGAGATCAATGACATTGACGACACAACGGGCGGGGACGCCGATACGGTGAAACTGGCCGGCAAGTGGGCTGATTATGTCATTACGCGCGCATTCGATGGTACCTTCACCTTCAGCCTAGGCGGCAGCGTCGTGGCGACGGCGAAGAATGTCGAGCAGTTCACCTTCCAGGGTGAGAATGGTGGTGCTGGTGGCACCATGCAGGCGGCGGATCTTCTCAACGACGCTCCGCATGCGGGTGCCGACAGCAATGCCGGCGACCCGGTGGTCGAAGCCGGTGGTGTTTCCAACGGCACGCTTGGCGATCCTTCGGCGACCGGTAACGTCCTGAGCAACGACACCGACGCGGATGGTGTTTTCGACAGCAAGCAGGTGACTGCGATCCAGTTCGGTGCAGGTCCGGCAGTGACCGTTCCGGCCGATGGCAGCGACCTGACGATCGCTGGTACCTACGGTACGCTCACCATCCATTCCGATGGCAGCTATGCCTATGCGCTGGATAACAACGACGGCGACACCCAGGCGCTTGCCAAGGATGCGGCCGCGAGCGACGTCTTCACCTACACGATGGCGGACGCCCATGGCCTGACATCGAGTGCTGAGCTGACCGTCAATATCACCGGGTCGAACGACGCGCCGGTGCTGGTTGCCGACGCAGTGAGCTTGACGGATACTTCAGCCAAGGACGCTGGAACGGTGCTCAACGGTACCGTCGGCGTCTTGGCCAATGACACTGATCCGGATCACGGCACATCTCTCAGCGTTATCACGATCCGCGCTGTGACCAGCGACCAAGTCTTCAGTCCGGTTTCGGCAGGCGGAAGTGCAGTTGCGCATGGCGTCTATGGTGATCTGACGATCCATTCGGACGGTACCTACACCTACACGCCGAACGCCACTTACGATGCGTTGCCGGCGGGCGGGCAGCCGGTGCAGGACGTCTTCAAGTACGGTGTCAGCGATGGCCTGACGTCCGCCACATCGACCCTGACCTTCACGATAACCGGGGCAAACGATGCTCCGACCACGGCGAATGAGGTCTATTTCGTCAACGAAGACCAGGAACTCTCCGGAGTGAATGTGTTGGCGAACGATAGTGACGTCGATGGCGACGCCATCTCCAGGGTGAATATCATCACCGCAAACCCGTACGGACCGCTAGAATACGCTTCGATGACCTCGAACGGCACGTTCTTCTACCGGCCGATCGCAAATGAAGCCGGCTATTCGATCATAAACTACACCGTGTCCGACGGGAGCCTCACGAGCCCCGCGACCGTCACGGTCAATGTTCGTCCGATCGCCGATACCGCCACCATCTCCGGTTCCGGATCCGGCAGCGAAGATGCATCGGCTGCCATCGGCCTCAACATCGCCGTTGGCGACACCGATGGTTCCGAGAAGGTCACGAGGATCGAACTGTCCGGCTTCCCGGCGGGTGCGACCTTCAACCAGGGCGCGCTGGAAGGCGCGGTCTGGGTCATCGCCAATACTGCCGGGGTCAACACCACCGGCCTAACGATGACGCCGCCGCACGATTTCGCCGGCAACTTCAACCTCGGCGTTTCGGCAACCGTCGTTGATAGCGCCACGCTCTCCGATCTTGCTGTCCACACTGATACCAAGGTGTCTACCGGCTCGATCGGCGTCAGCATCACGCCGGTGAACGACGCACCGACTGCGGTCGACGACATTCTGTCCTCGGTTGCCGAAGACAGCGGCGTGCGGATTATCAGCTTCGACTCGCTGCTCGGTAACGATGGCAAAGGTCCGGCCAACGAGTCGGGGCAGACCCTGACGATCACGGCACTCTCCAACATCGTTGGCGGCACTGCGGTCATCAACGGCACGAACATCGAGTTCACGCCGTCCGCGAACTTCAACGGTGCAGCTTCGTTCGACTACACGGTCCGTGACAACGGCCAGACCAACGGCGCCAACGACTTCAAGACGGACGTCGGTTCTGTCTCGTTCACGGTGACGCCGGTCAACGATGCGCCGACTGCGGGTGACGACATTCTATCCTCGGTTGCCGAAGACAGCGGCGTGCGGATTATCAGCTTCGACTCGCTGCTCGGTAACGATGGCAAAGGTCCGGCCAACGAGTCGGGACAGACCCTGACGATCACGGCACTCTCCAACATCGTCGGAGGCACTGCGGTCATCAACGGCACGAACATCGAGTTCACGCCGTCCTCGAACTTCAACGGTGCAGCCTCGTTCGACTACACGCTCAGTGACAACGGCCAGACCAACGGCGCCAACAACTTCAAGACGGACGTCGGCTCTGTCTCGTTCGCGGTGACGCCGGTCAACGATGCGCCGAATGCAGTCGATAACGTTCTGTCCTCGGTTGCCGAAGACAGCGGCGTGCGGATTATCAGCTTCGACTCGCTGCTCGGTAACGATGGCAAAGGTCCGGCCAACGAGTCGGGACAGACCCTGACGATCACGGCACTCTCCAACATCGTCGGAGGCACTGCGGTCATCAACGGCACGAACATCGAGTTCACGCCGTCGGCGAACTTCAACGGTGCGGCCTCGTTCGACTACACGGTCCGTGACAACGGCCAGACTAACGGCGCCAACGACTTCAAGACGGATGTCGGTTCCGTCTCGTTCACGGTGACATCGGTCAACGATGCTCCGGTCATGGCGGATGCGACACCGTCCCTCACGACGATCAACGAAGACCAGACCACGAACAGTGGCCAGACAGTTGCTTCTATCCTGGGGACTTCGGTCACGGATGCCGACAGCGGTGCTCTCGAAGGCATTGCGATTACCGGGAAGTCCAGCGGCAACGGCCAGTGGCAGTATTCGCTGGACGGCACGACCTGGACCAACTTCGGCAACTACAGCAACGGTAATGCGTTGCTGCTTGCGGCAGACGACAAGGTCAGGTTTGTCCCGAATGCTCAGAATGGAACAACTGCGTCCTTCGACTACGTTGCCTGGGATCAGACATCCGGTACGGCGGGCTCGACCGCGAACGTGCCCCTGCCGCAGCGAGGCGGCAGCACGGCATTTTCAACGGAGATGAATACGGCTTCGATTACCGTCACGGAAGTACCGGACACCAAGACGAAGGCTTGGGAGTCGAATCTGCAAACCGAGCCGCTGAACTACTTTAGCGAAAGCCACACGTTCGGGTTTAGCTTGCCCGGCACGCTCACGGGCAATCAAACGATTACCATTTCGGCAAAGGGAGACTTCAGCACCGACAATTCGAGCGAATTCATCAGTGTTCGCTTCTGGAACGGATCCGATTATCAGTTCTTGGGTAATTTTGGCCCGGGACTAGGGAACGTCACTGTTCAAGCGACCCCTGACCGCGACGAAGTAAGGTGGAGCGTCGATATCACTTTGACGGCTCAGCAGCTTCAGGCCGGGCTGTATGCCGGGCAGGTATTCTTCCTACTGGACAATTCCGACGACATTAACTTGTTTAGTTGGAACGACTTCTATGGCGTCAAGCTGAAGGGCAATTACCTCGTTGACGCAGCCGATCCCATCATCCTCGATCTCGATCACAACGGCCTCACCTTCACCTCGGTGGAAGACGGCGTGAAGTTCGACATCAATGCGGATGGCAAGCTGGATCAGGTAGCCTGGACCAAGACCGACGGCATCCTTGCCTATGATGTCGACGGCAATGGCAAGATCGACAACGGTTCGGAGATCTTCACTCCGAACTTTGCCGGCGGCGCGCATGCCGGCGGTGTGGCGGCGCTCTCGACGCTTGACGTCAACCATGACGGCAAGATCGATGCCTCCGACACCGGCTTCGACAAGCTGCTGGTCTGGCAGGATGCCAACGGCAACGGCATCAGCGATGCCGGCGAGCTGAAGGGCCTCCACGACTATGGCATCACCGGCATTTCGCTCGATGCCCACGCCGCGGAAGGTTATATCGACGGCCAGACGCTGTTTGCCGAAGGCACGTTCAACTACGCAGACGGATCGACCGGCTCCTTCGTCGAAGTCGGGTTCGACACTCTGTTCAGCGATGCGCCTGATCACGTGCTGGTCGGAACGGACGGTGACGATATCCTCGCCGCCATGCCAGGCATGACGCAGATGACCGGCGGTGCCGGTGCGGATACGTTCGTGCTCGATCCTTCGGCCCTGCACGAACTCGACATGGCCGACGTCATCACCGACTACAAGTCGAACGAAGGCGATGCGGTCGACGTTTCGAAGCTTCTCGACACCCTGCTTGGCCATCAGGCAACCGGTGAAGAGGCTGCCGCGAATGTCCGCACGACGATTGCCGGTAACGACACGACCGTCAGTGTTCAGGTTGCGACCGACAGCTGGAAGGACGTTGCCGTGCTTCAGAACCACACCGAAGCCGTCAAGATCCTCTTCGACGACGACAAGCACTCGGCAAACATCTCTCACGTCTAAGTGAAGATTGCCCAAAATCGAAAACAACGGGAAGGCGCGCAAGCGCCTTTTCTTGTTTCAGCAACCGCTGATCAATAAAATAACGCTAAAACTTGAGTCTCTCGAATTTTATACACTTTTAGGACGCCGCATGATTTGCGGCCAACTATGGGGGCCTGCTCGCCAATGTGTCTCGGCGGCTACACAAGAGGTAAATGTATACGTCTGCGTAACTGGACGCCAACCCACAAGTTTTTAAGCTACTATTTTTCATTCTTAATTTCGTCTTAAGAAACAGATAGATAGATGGTTTACATTTGGTAATTAACCCTAGGCCATGGAATATTCGAAGTGGGCTTGGGCGCCTAAATCAAAAATGATAATACTTTCCAACGAAATCGCCGCAGTATATGAATGCCGTTATGGGATTTAGATCGGCGAGGGGCTTCCGATTGTTTAAGAGCAGAAGAATTTGGGCGACGCTGTTGGCGACTGTAGCCTTGGGGGTTGTGTTTAGCGCACCCGCCAACGCCATGACGCTTGATGAAGCAGTAGCAAAGACCCTGAAAACCAACCCGCAGATCATGCAGGCGGTAGAAAACCGCGAAGCTGTGGAGTTTGAACTGCGGCAGGCCCGGGGGCTTTATCTTCCTTCCATAGATCTGCAGGCGGGAGTTGGTCGTCGTAGACTGTCGAACAGCAGTACTGGCACGCTGAGCCGTGACTACGAAACCTATACGCCGTCGGATACGAGCCTAACGATTACACAAACGTTGTTTGACGGCGGCAGTCGCCGTTCTCAGGTCGAGCAGCAGGCTTCACGTGTTGACGGCGCTTCGTTCCGCGTCGTCGAGCGTTCCGAGTCGCTGGCTCTTCAGGTTACTCAAGATTATCTTGAGTATATCCTGCAGTCCAAGATCGTCGGCATCGCCCAGCAGAACGTCGCTGCCCACAATCAGATCCTCGGTGATATCGGCGCAAGCATCCAGGGCGGTGCCCTGACCGACGCTGATCGTCTGCAGGGCCGTGAGCGACTCGAAGCGGCGCGTGCCCGGTTGCGGGAAGCCCAGGAAGAGCTGGAACTCACCAAGATCCGCTTCCTGAAGACGGTCGGCGAGCCGATCGGCCCGGTCAAGGTGCCGGTATCGCTCGCCAAGTTCATTCCGAAGACGCTCAACGACGCGATCTTCATCGCCAAGAAAAACAGCCCGCAGATTCATGCGGCTGATGCCGACGTCGATGCGGCGGATGCGGGCGTTCGCGGTTCGCGCTCCAGCTATCTTCCGAAGGTCGACCTTCAGGGAAGTGCCCGCGTCGGCAACGACATCGACGGCAACCAGGGCAATACCAACGACGTTCAGGTCGGTGTGACCGCCCGTTGGAACCTCTATCGCGGCGGCATCGATCAGGCTCGCGAGCAGGAGCAGATCCGTCGTGCTAGCGAACAGCGTTACGGTTTGGCGCAGGCCCATCGCGAGGTCGAGGAATCGATTCGCTCCGCATGGAACGAGCGCAGCGGCCGCGGCGAACTGTCCGCGATCCTGGCGCGCCAGTCCTCGACGAACGGCAGCCTCGTCTCGTCGTATCGCGAGCAGTTCAAGGTCAACCAGCGTTCGCTTCTCGACGTGCTGGACGCCCAGAACACCCGTTTCAACACCAGCATTCTTGCGGAAACCGCACGATTTGCTTCTCTTTTCGCCGAATATAAAATCTTGGCCGCATCAGGCAGTCTGCTTCAGTCGATGAAGCTCAAGCCCGTCGGCCAGGCTGAGGCGTATGCCCGGAATGAGTTCACTGTCCCGGGTGGCGTCACGAATCCTGGCTATGTCGAAATTGACTCCCGTCAAAAGGCTGGCATGCCCATGGATCTCCTGGCGCCGATCCGACAGTAACGGATTGGCAAGGACCATATGCTCAACGTAAAGCTCGACCACGCAGATACGACGCCGTTTCGGACATTTAAAACTGCTTTCAGGTCTGTTGCGAGCTTTTACGGACGCCCGACGTCAGACATCGTTCTGTTTTCCGGATTGCCGGACGAGGTTTCCGAATCTCTTGAACTGGACGATGTCGAGCATCTTGCGCAGCGCATCGGGCTGGAAGTCATGCGCCATGGCGAGCGCGAGTGTCGCGAGGGTAATTTCGACTGCCCCGCCATCATCGTCTTCGAGAACGGCGGCGTCCTGCCGCTGCTGGAAACCGATCCTGATGGAAACTACGTCACCGACCTGGTTCCCGCCTCGGGAAATGCCGTCAAGCTGACGCGGCAGGAGCTCGTGGCACTGAAGCCGAGCTTCGGTTTTGCCTTCACGCTTTACTATCAGAATGCGTCCGAGAATGCCTCGGTCGGCGAGGCGGGAGAAATCGAGCGCCGCCACTGGTTGTTGCGGGCGCTGGTTCCCTATTGGCGCACCTATATGCGCGTCATCATGGCCGCGCTGTTCATCAACCTGATTGCGCTCGGTTCGCCGCTGTTCACGATGAACGTCTATGACCGCGTGCTTCCCAACAAGGCGTTTCCGACGCTCTGGGTGCTGGCCATCGGCATCACGCTTGCCTACACGTTCGATTTCCTCTTGAAGACCGCCCGCGCCGCGCTCATCGATCATGCGGGGCGCAACGCGGACCTGCGTCTTTCCCAGATGATCTTCGACAAGGTGTTGAACTCGACGCTTGCGTCACGTCCGCTATCGACGGGCGAATATGCCAACCGGGTCACTCAATATGAGTTCGTGCGTGAATTCTTCACGTCCAACACGATCGGCCTGCTGATCGATACGGCGTTCGTGTTCATCTTCCTGATCGTGATCTATCTGCTTTCCGGTTGGCTTGTCGTGATCCCGGCGGTGGCGCTGCTGCTTTCCGTGCTGATCGGTCTGCATGCCCAGGCCAAGATCGGTCACCGCATGGCGGCCGCGACCAACGAGGCGTCGCGCCGTCAATCGCTGCTGGTCGAGACGATTTCGACGATCGAGACCGTGAAGAGCCTTCGCGCCGAAGCGGGCATGCTGCGTCGCTGGCAGGAGTTGATGAAGCTTTCGAGCCGCACCAGCGAGGATATCAAGCATGTCTCCTCGAATGCGGTGAACCTCACCAATCTTGTCCAGCAGATGGTCAGCGTCCTGATCGTCATCGCCGGCACCTACGAGTTTTCCGAGGGCCATCTGGCGATGGGCGCGATTATCGCGACCGTCATGCTGGCGGGCCGTGCGGGAGCTCCGCTCGGCCAGATCGCCATGGCGCTTGCGCGTTTCCGCCAGGCGATGACCTCGCTCAAGATCCTCGACAAGATCATGGAACAGCCGGAAGACCGTCCGTCCACGGTGGGCTTCGTGAACCGCGAGATCAAGCGGGGCGGCTTCAGCTTCCAGAACGTCGCATTCCAGTATCCGGGATCCGATTACAAGGTCATTAATCAGCTGTCGCTGACCGTCGCTCCCGGCGAGCGTGTCGGGATCATCGGGCGCATCGGTTCGGGCAAGACGACGCTCGGCCGTCTTCTCGATGGCCTCTATCTGCCGTCCGATGGTCGCCTGCTGATCGACGGCGTCGATATCCGCCAGTATCACATGTCCGAAGTCCGCTCCGCGGTCGCGGTGGCCGGGCAATCGTCCGACCTGTTCTCGGGGACGGTGAAGGAAAACCTGCTGATTGGCCGTGCCGATGCGACGGACGAGGAACTGCTCGACGTTGCACGCATGACCGGCGTCGATGAGTTCGTTTCCAACCATCCGCGCGGTTTCGACATGCCGGTCGGGGAACGCGGCAGCAATCTTTCCAGCGGCCAGAAGCAGGCTCTGGCGATTGCCCGCCTGCTTCTGACCAAGCCGAAGATCGTCTTTCTCGACGAGCCTTCAGGCGCTATGGACCTTGCAAGCGAGCGTCATCTGCTCGCCAAGCTCTCGACCGCATTCAGCCGCGATACGACGCTGCTGATCGCCACGCACCGCTTCAGCATGCTGGAACTGTGCGACCGTCTGGTGGTGATCGACAAGGGCCGCATCGTTGCCGATGGCCCGAAGGCTGCCGTGCTCGAGGCGATGCAGCGCAAGGGAGCAAAGCCGTGAGCAGAGGCGTTCACGACAATCCTCCGTTTTTCGCCCGCATGCTGGTTGGCCTGGTAGCGGCTTGCATGGCGACATTTCTCGCCTGGGCGGCACTTGCGGAGATCGACGAGATCGCCCGCGGCGAAGGCAAGGTCATTCCCGTTTCCAAGACGCAGATCATCCAGTCGTCCGAAGCCGGCGTCGTGCAGGAGATTGCGGTTCAGGTCGGCCAGGTGGTTCGCAAGGGCGATCTGATCGTTCAGCTGAGCAATACGACGACCGAATCCACGCTCGGAGAATCCGTCGCCAAGGCGAGGGCGCTCGGCGTCAAGATTGCGCGCCTGCAGATGGAAGAAAAAGGCGAGTACGATCAGCCGTTCGTTTGCCCGGCGGATGTTCTGGCGATGGCCAAGACCGTCTGCGACAACGAGGAACGGCTGTTTTCGGCGAACAAGGCCAGTTACAAGAACAAGCTCGATGTGCTCCAGGAGCGCGTGAAGCAGCGCCAGAACGAACTCAATGAAGCCAACGCCAACATCGATCGGCTTGAACAGAATATCGCCTCGTCGACGCGGCAGCGCGATCTCTACGGACCGCTGGCAAAAAAGGGACTGGTGTCGCAGACCCAGCTTCTGACGGTCGAGAGCCAGCTTACGGACCAGCAGGGCCAGCTCAGGGTCTATCAGGAAAGCCTGATACGCCTTCGCGGTGCCATCGATGAAGCAAAGCTCCAGGTCGGGGAAATTTCGCTGGCGATCCGCCAGCAGGCCCTGACCGACAAGGCACAGGCTCTCGCGGAACTCTCGGTCATCGATGAAACGATCCGTGGTGCCTCGGACCGCGTCAAGCGCACGGATATTCGCTCGCCGGTCGATGGCATCGTCAATACCCTGGAAGTCAATACGATCGGCGCCTATGTGGATCCGGGCCGCGTGGTTGCCGGCATCGTTCCGACGGCGGATACGCTGCTGATCGAAGCGCGCATATCGCCGCGCGACGTGGCGTTCGTCCGCCGTGGCCAGCCGGCAATCGTCAAGATCACGGCCTATGATTTCGCGATCTTCGGCGGTCTCGAAGGCGAAGTGACCAACGTTTCGGCCGACAGTATCGTCGAGAAGGAAAAGGGCGAGACCTATTACCTCGTCCAGGTCAAGACCAGCAAGTCGGAGCTGGAACGCAATGGCAAGTCCTATCCGATCATCCCTGGCATGATTGCGTCTGCCGAAATCATGACGGGCCGCAAGACAGTCCTCAGCTACCTCATGAAGCCTATCAATCGGGCGCGCTCCGATGCGCTTACCGAACGGTAGAAACCCCAATGAAATCAGGTGCGCTTTCAATGTCCGTCATCGAACCTGCGGGCGATCCGCTGCCGATCATCGACAAGGAAGAAGTCGAGCCGCGTTTTCGCGCGGTCGTGGCGCGCAATGGCGAGCGTCGCGGCATCAGGCTTGAGAAGATCTACTGGGAGGGCCTCAGCCGCATGTCGGCGGCGGGCAAGATAACCACGGGTGACCTGGTGCAGTACACTGCGGCCCAGATGCCGGAGGCGGGCAATCTCACGTCGCTGCTGCGTGTCCTCAGCCTCAAATGGGCGTTGGGACGGCTGGCGACCGTCGAAGACGTCTCCTCGCTCGAGAACCTCAACGCACTGGTTCAGGCATCGCCGTCCCCAACGGTCGTGCTGACACGCGAGAAGCGCCTGCAATTCTTCAACGAGCCGTTTCTTGTCATGCTTCGGCAGCGGCTCGTCGGGGAGGATACCTCGCAGCTGATGAAGACCCTGAAATTCTCGATCGACACGCAGATCGAGGATGCCATGGATACGCTGCAGATGAACCGCGGTAAGACGTTGAATACCGGCTTCACGATCTCCTGCGCCCGGCAGATCATCAAAGGGCAGATCAACCTGGCCCTTGCTCCGGCGCACGAAAAGCCGATGCTGATCGGCTATATTTCCCGTTATTGATCTTCTCAAGGTTGAAGGCCGGAGCGCAACGCGCACCGGCCATGCGAAGAAACTTGAGAGAGATCAGAAGTTTGCGCCTTCGCCTGGTGCAATCTTTTCCAGCGACGTTGCCATGGCAAGGTTCTGGTCCTTGCGGCGCGAGCCGTGCAGGAAGCCCTTGCCGGCCTTGATGGAATAAAGCGGCATGTAATCGGGAAGCTGCGTATCCAGGAGGACCTGATTGCGCATGTTGTCCAGGATGAAGAACTTGCCGCCGGCTTCGACCGAGAGGACAGCGTGGTAGAAATGCCGCTTCTGGTCGAACAGGACGACGATCGACATCTGGTCGGGATCGATGCCTTCGGCGCGAAGTGCCGCCATCTTGAGGATCGCGAAGTCTTCGCAATCGCCCTGCTGCAGCTTAAGCGTTTCCTGAGGCGTACTCCAGCGATCGGCGACCTTGTAGGTATCCTGGTCAGTGCGGTAACGGATGGACTGGTTGACCGCGGCGTTGACGGCGTTGAGCTTGTCGCGAAGCGAAGACTGCGACGTATTCATGCCGACGAGTTGGATCGCGGCAAAGGCCGGGCTGCAGCCTTTGCCGGTGCATTTCACCGCCGTGCCATTGTCCATTTCTTCGAGTGCGGGAGCGAGCTTCTTCAAGGCGGCCAGGCGCTTGAAGGGGATGGCAACCGTATCGAACACGGCGCCGTTGGACGTTGCCGGCTCGGCTAAACGCTTGGATGGAGACATGTCGGCCGGCTTGATTGCAACTTCGATCACTCCCGCAGGTCTTGCCGCCGGCAGAGCGATCGTTGAACCGAATTGGCTGAATGTCTGAAATGCTGCGGCAACCTTTACGTTGCCGAACGCAAGCGAAGCCATGATCGAGATTGGCTTAGGGAGGTATTCCAGAACGTGACTTCCGATAATCGATACGGTGGATCCAGTATTGATCGAAAATTGTTGGCTGGTTATGGGGGAGGATGCCGCTGCGGAAGCAATGAATGGTAATGCCATGGCAGCGATGATTGCGGCTTTCAGAGTATTCTTCTTGTTTGCCATTTTCTATCTCCCTTGTTGGAGAGAAATTAGCAAATCCACCTGAATTTCTGGTTCTTGAAGATGGATAATCTATAAATAAGTTATTTGATAGAAAAAGCATAAAATTTTATATTTCTGTGTGAGCGCTTGTTAATAGGTTTTGTCTGGGCTAGCATGCCGCCGACACAAACAAGAAGGCCGCAGATTGGTCCAGGAAATGCCCCAGGGACGCTCGTTTTTTCACCGGCCGGCTCTTGCCGATATTGCCCACAAAATTCTCGGAATCAGGGCGTGGCTGCGTCCGATGCGCGCATCGCTGCTGGGTTTGGTCGCCGCCGCCATACTGTCCGGATGCGAGTCCTCGTCGGTTGCCGACAAGGTTCTGGACGACAAGGCGCTGAAGCCGCCGCCATCCGTGGTTGAGGAAACATTCGGGCGCGGCTCGACGGAAATAACCTTGCTTTTGACCCGGGCTCCGGGCGGCCTCTATGATGGTGCGGCGCGCGACATACGCGATGGTGCGGCTCTTGCCATCGGCGAACTTGACGATGCCGGCGTGATGAAGATCAAGGTGATCGACGTGGCGGAGGGGCCGGCAGCGGTTGCTCCGGCGCTCGCGGCTGCCAGGGCCCGCAATTCTGGTCTGCTCATCAGCTATGCGCCCCAGGCGACCACGGCGGCGATCGCCGCCATTCCGGCCGATCAGCGGCCGCCTCTCATCAATCTTTCAAGCCCTGTGACGGGCGCGAAAGTATTCAATTTCGGGTTCGACGAAGTGGCGAGCGCTGCAAGAGGCGTGCGCTCGGTCATCGCATCGGGCCAGAAGAAAGTTGTGGTCCTGGCGCCCAATACCATAGCCGGTGTCGATGAAGAGCGGCTGAGATCCGCGATCGGCCAGGCCGGCGGTGCGCTGATCGGCGTGGTCCGTTACGATCCCGCCGCGCCGCCGGGTGATCTGCTCACCCGCAACAAGGCTCTGCTCGATGATGCCAGCGCCCTGGTGCTGATGGGGGACTCTGCGGCAGTCGGGCCGATCCTGAAGGGTGTGAGGGCTTCTTTTGCCAAACTGGCCGTTGTCGGAACCAGCCATTGGCCGATGGAACTTCATGCCGATCCGGCTGCCGCCAATGTCATCATCGCCACGGTCGATCCTGAGGCGTCCCTGTTGATCGGCGAGCGCTATCGCCGCTTCAACAAGCGTTCGCTTACGGTCTATGCGGCGGAAGGTTACGACAGTATCGCAGTCGCTGCCGGCATCGTCAGAGGCAAGGGTGCCGTGGCGCTGACCCCGGAAGCGCTGATGACCAAGACCGGATTTCGCGGTGTGACAGGCCTCTTTCGCTTTACGCCGAGCGGAATGGCGGAGCGCAAGATCGGCCTCTACAAGATCGAGGGTGGCCGGCTGGTCGCCATTGAGCCGAAGGCGGTCAGCTTCTAGATATCCTTGAGGGTCCTGCCGTAACTGCTGATCGAACTTGAAACGGCACGGGCGCTTGATGCGTCGTCCATGCCGTGACCGACTTTGAGACGACGGTGTCGGCGCCAGATCTCTCCCATCCGGCAGCAATTCCTCAATGTGCCGGTCGAGACGAAAAAGGAGTTCCGCTCCTCCCGCCTTTTCATTAGCCGCGACCTTTCGGTCGTGCGCGATTTCGCGGACACTCACAGCCGAATATTATCGAACTGAAAGAGTGGGAGATTTGAATGGTTGATTATCGTTATCTGGGCCGCAGCGCCCTCAAGGTTTCGCCGTTGACGCTGGGCGCCATGATGTTCGGCAACCAGACGCCGGACGATGTGGCCTTCCGCATCATCGACAAGGCGCGCGAGCAGGGGATCAATTTCATCGATACCGCCGACGTCTACCATGACGGCAAGTCGGAAGAAGTGGTCGGACGCGGCATCAAGGCGCATCGCGACGACTGGGTTGTTGCAACCAAGTTCGTCAATTCCCGCGGCGAGGCGCCGAACCGCGGCGGTTATTCGCGCAAATGGGTTTTCCAGACGGTCGAAAATTCGCTGCGCAATCTCGGCACGGATTATATCGATATCCTCTATTTCCACCGGGCCGTGTTCGATGCGCCTCTGGACGAACCGATGCGAGCCATCGCCGACCTGATCAAGGCCGGCAAGCTGCGCTATTTCGGCGTCTCCAACTTCCGCGGCTGGCGCATCGCCGAAGTCTCCCACCTGGCCGACCAGCTCGGCATCGACCGGCCGGTTGCCAGCCAGCCGCTCTACAATATCGTCAACCGCACGGCGGAAGCCGAGCAGCTGCCGGCCGCGGCCGCCTATGGTCTCGGCGTCGTTCCCTACAGCCCGCTGGCACGCGGCATCCTGACCGGTAAGTATAATGTCGGCGAGGCACCGGCTGCCGACACGCGGGCCGGTCGCGGCGACAAGCGCATGCATGACGTCGAGTTCCGCGAAGAGTCGATTACGATTGCGAAGCAGATCGCCGCTCATGCCCAGGCGAAAGGGATCGCGGCCGCCGATTTCGCGCTGGCCTGGGTGCTCAACAACCAGCTCATCACCTCGGCGATTGCCGGTCCGCGCACTGAGGAACATTGGGATGGGTATGTCCGCGCGCTCGACGTTAAGCTCGATGCCGAGGACGAGGCGCTGGTCGATCGGCTCGTCGCCACCGGCCATCCTTCGACGCCGGGCTTCACCGATCCGGCTCATCCGGTCGAAGGCCGCGTTGTCCGTTCAGCGGCGGGATTGGCGCAAGTCGCTCCGCTCACTCGCTCGCAGCGCGTCGCCTAGTCGATGCACGTGAGCAGGCGGCGAGTTGGATTTCGATCGTCTCGGCGCCTGATCGATATCGGTGAACCGCAGCATCACTGCGGGTTGGCTGCTTACTAAGCCTCAAAGCGTAGCGCTGGACAGCAGAAGCCGAAATTCGCCCGAGCTTCATCCGAAAGATGCGGTTCCATTTCCGGCGGCATGCGCTATTTGCGGATGGTCCAGGGCTTTCTCTCAAAGGCGTACATGGCATCAGGACATTCCGAGACGGGAACCGCGGATGTTTGCATCGTCGGTGCTGGCCCCGTCGGATTGGCGCTCGCCTTCAAGCTGGAGACACTCGGACTCTCCGTAACCCTCCTCGAAATGGGCGCGGGCGGGGCGGTAGATGGCGCCGGCGATATCGAATTCACCAACCGCCATCATGCTCCGTCAATGGCGGTGTCCCGCCCGGGCATCGGCGGTGCGTCGGCGCTCTGGGGCGGCCGGTGCGTCACCTTCGACGATCTTGATTTCGAGGTACGGGATCACGTGCCCTTTTCGGGCTGGCCGATTTCCCACGAGGAACTTCGCCGCCATTATGCGGAGGCGCTGGCGGTCCTCAATTGCAATGCCGGCGAGCCTGCCTTCGAGGCGATCGGCGTTTCCGACAACAGGATCGACACGAACGCCTTGGAGCGGTGGAGCCGGGTTCCTGATCTTGGACCGATTTATGGGGAGCGGCTCAAGGCCTCCAAGCGTATTCGTCTCGTCAACGCGACAGTCACCGGCATTACTCTTGATGCTTCCGGCGAGCGTGTCGAAGGCCTCACCGTCTATCGAGATGGGCGGCAGAACCAAATCACGGCGCGAACCTTCGTCCTCGCCGGCGGAGGGTTGGAAAATGTCCGACTGCTGCTCGCCCTGCGGGAGGTGTGGCCGGAGGCATTGGGCGGTGCCGATGGCCCGCTCGGCCGTTTCTATCAGGGACATCTCACCGGCTACATCGCCGTGCTGCAGTTCGACAGGCCGAGGATCGCGAGCCACTTCGCATTCAATGTGGACGACGAGGGTTATGTCTTCCGGCGCAGGCTGCAGATCACGCCGGCGGTCCAGGCGGAGGAGAAGCTTCTCAATTGCGTCTTCTGGATCGACGCGATTTCGGTCGCCGACCCCGTGCATGGTTCGGGTGCGCTGTCGCTCATCTACCTGTTCCTCAAAATGTTCGGTCTCTATCGTCGCCTGTCGCTCGGCTTGGCGCCGACGGCCAGGGGGATCGAGAATATCGATCGCCGCCACCATTGGCGGAATATCCGCACCGATCGCCGATCGATATTCGATCTATTCGGATCGCTTCTCAACATGCTGGAGCGACGCATCGAGCCGTGGCGCACGCTCATCAATCCGAAGGGCCGCTATCTGCTTCGCTACCATGCCGAACAGGTGCCCAATCCCGAAAGCCGGGTCCGCCTTCACCCTGCGGGCGGAACGGGCAGGCAGGGCGCGGTTGCCGTCGATTATCGGGTGGTCGAACAGGATCTGGGTTCGGTTCTGAAATCGCACGAGATCCTCGATACGTGGCTTCGCCAGACCGGACTCGGTCGGCTGGAATATCTGCATGACGCTCCGGCGCGTCGGCAGGCTGTGCTCAACCAGGCTTTCGACGGCTATCACCAGATCGGCCTCAGCCGCATGTCCGGCACGCCCGACAATGGCGTGGCGGATGCCGATTGCCGCGTGCACGGCATAACCAACCTCTATCTCGCCGGCAGTGGCCTGTTCCCGACCGGTGGCCATGCCAACCCCACACTGCCGGCCGTGGCGCTGGCGCTACGGCTCGCCGGCCATCTGTCCGAAAAGCTCAGGCGATGATGGCCCGCCGGCCTCTGATGGGGTCGGCGAACGGGACGGGTGTCCGGCGAAGGGTCAGCCGGCCTGCGGCGTAGAACATCAGGAACGAGCCGATCTGGTACGGGAAGAGCACGTCGACTTCCACGAAAGCCCGCATCAGCAACAGGATGCTCAGCGCGCATAACAGCGTCGACCCGGGATCGCGGTTGCGGCTCAGCATCGCACTCAGATGGCCGAAGACGTTTGTCAGCATGATCATGCACAGCAGAGCGAGCCCGATCAGACCGGTCTCGACGGTGACCTCGATGAACGTGTTGTGGAAATGGAAGCCGGTGCGGCCGGTGATGAAGAAGGCGTCCCACAACCTTTCGGCATCGGCGAAGCCGGCGACCCAATAGCCCTGATAACCGATACCCAGAACCGGACGTTCGCGAACCGCTTCGATCCCCTGCTGCCACAGATACGTCCGTCCGGTCAGTGTCGAGTCCTTGCCGAAAATGCCGAGAACGGCGTCGATCGCGCCGATCTGAAGCGCCCCGATCACCGCAACCACTCCGATGACCACCAGCCCGGCCACCAGCAGCTTGCGGTGGTTGGGGGAAAGGTGTGCGACCGGCATGTAACCGGCGCAGAGCGCCAGGACGCCTGCGGTAGTGATGGCCGAGGTCGCCGATTGCGAGGCGAGAAGGCAATAGGCGCTCAAGAGGCCGACGCCGCCCGAAGCAATCAACCAGGGGCCTTTCTGCCGCCAGATGAGCAGATAGGACGCCGCAAAGAAAAGGCCGAGCGAGGCATAGAAGCCGAGCTGGTTCTTCGAGGAGAAGGCGCCGACGAAACTGAAGCTGCCGTCGATCGCATCGTAGAGATAGGTGCCGAACAGTATCGAATACATGAGCACGACCGCGGTGCCCAGGATCGCGCCGCGGGTCAGTGTCAGCACGCTGATCGTGCGCATGGCGATCAGCGCGCAGACCACGTGGGTCAGATATTGTATCGCGGTCCGCAGCGAGATGCCGAAGGCCGGCGACCAGAAGGCGGAGATGAAGCAGAACAGCGCAAATCCGAAGATCCAGAGATATTTGAGGTAATTGCCGAGTGCCTGCCGATAATCGGCGAGCACGAGCAGAAACCACAGGCCGTAATAGACGAGGATCGAAATCGGCCCGAACCGGCTCGAATAGGCGAACATGAAGAAGGACAGCGCGACCGCGGCCACGCCGTAGACTTCATTGTGAGCCGGATCTATCAGCGCGGATCTGGCAATCCTCATGCGGTCCTCATTGCATCAGCAGTTCGGCGGTAACCTTGACGACGTCGCCGGGGAGAAGCCTGTCGTTTTCGCCGACGACAACTTCTTTCGGCCCCTGGCCGTCGTCCCGCACCACGGTGTATTTGATGGCGGCGGACTTGCCGGAGGGATCGAATTTCAGCGCTTCGGCCGATTGGGCCACGGCTTCGGACATCAGCTCGCGGCTGGTGCCGAGCTGCAACCCGAGCTTTTCGAGCTCGGCCTCGGTATCCTGCAGCTCCTGGGCACGCTGGGCTTCCCAATCATTGCGCAGGTTGATCTCGTCCTGGTTTGCCTTGCTGATGTCCTGCTTGGCGCGAAGTGTCGCCGTATCGATATCGAGGAGGTTCGATTCGATGGTGGCTGCTCTTTCCTCGGCGGTGATGCGGCGGCTGGATGTCGCCAGGCCCTGTTCGGTCAGCTTCGCCATCTTTTCCCGGTCCTCGCTGACGATCTGCAACTGCCGCTTCTGGGTCTCGGTCTTCTGGCTCAGCGACTGGACCTCGTTTTCGAGCAGTGTTCGCAGTTCGGTAAGTGCCTTCAATTGCAGTTCGTAGCGGTCGCGCCGCGATTTCATCAGCGAGGCCTCGCCGGCGATCAGTTTGCTGGCATTGCCGACATCCTTGAGTTCCGGAGGAATCTTCAGTTCGGTGGCTCCGTCGACTTCCGCCAGAAGCCGGGCACGGCGGGCGACAAGCCGCCCGCGTTCGGAATCATAGACGGAGGCGTCGCCGCGCGCATTGATGAAATCGCGAGCGAAACGCTGCCCCGAATCGGACCTGCGAAGGCCGCCCGCGAGGGTAACGGCTTTGAGGACGGTCAGGTTGGGCGCATAGGGATACTCACCCGGTGTATGAACGTCGCCAGCCAGAAAGACCGGCCGGAACTGGGCGATTTCCACGGAAGCCGACGGCAGGTTGCGCAACGCGAATTTGCCGCGCAGTTCTTCGCCGATGGTTCTGGCCACTTCGCCCGCCGTCTTGCCGGCTGCCGGAAGGTCGCCGATGAAGGGGAGCGACAGCGATCCGGTCGGCCCGATGGTATAGTCGCCGCTTACTGCATCCCAGTTGCGGATCGTGCCGTCGGCTGGTTGCCACTCGGCGACGCGGACGCGCAGCTTGTCCATCACGCCGAGGCGATAGCCGGTCTCGTCCGCAGACGCGCTACCGGCCAGAGCGACTGTGATCGCACCGGCCAGAAAACATAAAGCACGCAGGCTCCTCGCGGAGGCGGTTTGTGTCTGCATGGATTTTTCCTCAAAAGGCGCGGAACAAGGTCCGCGCTCGAAGCCCGCCAAATTCGCCGATCCCGTCAAGGTCCCGGCGCATCAGCAGAGGGGATGGATGATCAGTAACTGCCGCGCGCCATGCAGACGGCGGGGATCGTTTTCACGATGATTGCGACGTCGCCGATGAGCGACCAGTTCTGGACGTAGTGGGTGTCGAACGCGATGCGGGTTTCGTAGGAAACGTCGTTGCGGCCGCTGATCTGCCAGAGGCCGGTAAGGCCCGGGCGGGTGCTCAGGTAGTAGGCCGCGAAGCTGTCGTAGAGGTTCAGTTCCTCATCCACCACGGGCCGAGGACCGACAACGCTCATATCACCCCGCAGGATGTTGAGAAGCTGCGGAAGCTCGTCGAGGCTGAGCTTGCGCAGCACGGTACCGACGACCGTCACGCGGGGATCGGCCTTGAGTTTGCGTGTCGCTCGCCATTCCTCCGCGGCCTGCGGATTGGCTTTCAGGTGGTTTCGCAGGAGTTCGTCGCCATTGACGGCCATCGTGCGGAACTTGAGGCATTTGAAGGTGCGGCCGTTGTGGCCGATCCGACGATGCCCGTAGAGAATGGGGCCATGGTCGGAAAACTTCACCAACGCCGCGATCATCAGGAAGATGGGACTGAACAGGATGAGGGCTAGGGCGGCGGCAGTGATATCGAAGCTGCGTTTTGCCAAGCCCCCAGTTGGGAGGGTCATGCGGGCTTGGTCTGACGTTGAGAACGGCGAACCTGCCGAACGTGTCGCTGACTTCATAGAGTGAACTCCATTGAGATTTTGCGATAGTCGGTGCCATTACGGCGCGTCATTGAGCGCCAATGTGATAATAAGTCTGTGTTCGGAATTTGATGAAGGTCAAACTTTTCCACCGGCGGAATCCGGCGGAGGGCTGGAGCCGGTTTCCAACCCGCGATTGGTTGGGAACAACTTCGGAGATATACGCCGAAAGTACAGTCAATACTGTATTAGGCGTGTAAAATCGGTTGAATAGCTAATATTCCCCACCTGCTTCAAACTTATCGTCGCTCCGTAGCCTGGGCGCGGTCTAGTCATAGATCGCCCCGCTCTTCAAGATGGGGACCAAAGAAGCTTGCGCCCGGGACCAAAGGCCCACTCTTGTTGCGTCGCAATACAATGCTGCGATGCAGCAGCGGCTTTCGCTTCTGAGTGAGCTTTGTAATAAAAGTTGATCGAATTTTGAGCGAGTTGAGAGAGGCGGCAGGACAATTCGTTCCAACGGGGACGAATCGGGGCGGAAATGTGGCGAAATCACGGCACTTTCCTTGTGGTACTGAGATAGTGGCCGATTCACAGCCTGCACTATTTATTCGGAACCTCCCTGACCTTACGAAAGTTTCACCACTAGTCTGGCATTATCGAGATCGGAAACTTGAATCCTCTCCAGCAGACTCATATGGTTGTTCTATCGGGAGAGGAGCCTGAAAATTCACGAACTGAACTTTTATGTTCGGGAGGAACGATCATGTACGCGCCGCGCGTCTTCATCTGCATGACAGGGACTCTGATCGTGTTCGCGGTGGCTGCGTATTTTATCAGCGGCTCGGCCTATACGGCATTCATACACACGCTGCTCTGCGCCGTGCTTCTTCAAGTCGGATATTTCGTCGGCATTCTCTACCTGGTTCGCCGCGAAAAAAAGCTTCTTGACGAAGGCTTGGGTGAGACGGCCGGCGTCAAAAGCTCCAAGGATGGCAGCCGGCGTGACGGGTTGCGTGCCGATACTGCTCCGAACCTTCCGGCCGGCGATACCTGACAGCGGGGAAGGTTTTTTCCGGCAATTTCACACCAGGGCCATTTTCCTGAGCCCATAGTTGCGGGTCGGCAACTATGGAGAAGGCTATGGCTGGACACTCTTCCGAGACGATCTGCGTCATCATCGCGGCCAAGAATGCTGCGGAAACGATTGGAATTGCAGTCCAATCCGCCTTGAACGAGGTGTATGTCAGCGAGGTCGTGGTGGTCGATGACGGCTCTACCGACGGTACCGCAGATGCCGCGCGCAATGCCGACGACAGGTCGGGACGGTTGACGGTCGTCTCGTTCGAAAAGAATCGCGGACCCTCGGCTGCCCGCAATCACGCCATCGCCATATCCAGTGCGCCTCTGATCGGCATCCTCGATGCCGACGACTTCTTCTTTGCCGGCCGGTTCAAGCCGATGCTTTCGGAGGACGGCTGGGACTTTATCGCCGACAATATCGCCTTCATCTACGAACCGAGCGAATCGATCTGTCCGGAACGGTTCGAGACGCGAGCACGGACCATGTCGCTGGTTGAATTCGTGGAAGGAAACATTTCCAAGCGCGGCGTCAAACGCGGCGAGACGGGGTTCCTGAAGCCGGTGATGAGCCGGGCGTTTCTTGACGCCCACGGCCTTCGTTATGACGAGAACATGGGCTTCGGCGAGGATTACGACTTCTACGCCCGGGCGCTTGCCAAGGGCGCGCGTTACAAGGTGATCGAACATTGCGGTTATGGCGCCATCGTGCGCCATGATTCGCTGAGCGGCCGGCACCTTACCGAGGATCTGCGCAAATTCTACGAGGCGGACAACGCGATCTTGGCCGATCCGGCACTTAGCGAAGATGCAAGGGCGGTCATTACCCGGCATCGCGACTTTATCCGCGACCGGTACGAGCTGCGCGCCTTTCTGGACGTCAAATCGCAGGCGGGGAAGGGTGCCGCTATCCGCCACATACTCTCCCGCCCGCAGGTCCTGCCGGCCGTCGCCAAGGGTATCTTTCTCGACAAACTCGATCTCCTGCGCGCCAGGTCGTCCAAGCCGCAGGCCCAGCCGGCCAGCATGCGCTATCTTCTGCCCGGCATTCCCGCTGTTCAGAAATAGTCGCGGCGGATCCCTTCCAGCATCATCCGGAACTTCTCCTTGCGCTGGGCCAGCGTTTCGTCGGGGCTGAGCCGAGCTTCTGCGCGGCTTGCCTGCCAGAGTGCCAGCACGGAGGGGGCAGCGAGAAACTGCTTCGCCATGCCGCGAAGGCCAGTCTGCGATGGCGACGTACGGGTGAGGACTTCACCGCTGTGGGCATCCGGCGCCGCCTGATGGGCGGGTTGCTGGCCGTCGAAGCTGATGCCCCAGAAGCGCGAGCGTTTGGCCACCGCTTCGGCTCGCGTGGAGACCGGCACGTAACGAGGTTCGTATGTCGTCCCCACCGATGCGGCCCAGTCGTTCCACTTGAAATTGTTGATGGAACGGGAGCTGCTGACGGCCACCCACGGCACCCGGAAGGCGTCCGCCAGGATCGCGCCATGCATTGATTCGGCGATGATCAGTTCCGATTGGGCGATATGACGGATAACCGATTTCGCCTCCCCGCGTGGATCGAGATAGGTGAGGCCGACGGGCTCGCAGACGGCGTTCCACATGCCGAACTCGGCTGATTCCCAATGGGGAATGAAGGTCTTCTTGTGGATTTTCGGCAGGTTCCGGAACTCCGGCATGTCGGCGATCATCGCTGCGGGGTCGGTGATCGCCTTGTCGGGCGAAAGGCCGAGTTTGGCGGCTGTCAGCGGCCCGCGGACCGCCCGTATGTCCCATTCGGAGGGATCGCTGACGTCCGGCGGCGTGCCGTAGCCATAACCGCTGCCGATGACGAGTTTCTTCTGCCCGGCAGGCAGGAGGATGGGATTGAGGACGGTGCCGACACCAACCAGCAGGGTGTCGGGATGGACGTCCCGGAAGCCGGGAAGCAGCGCGTCCCAGAGCCAGAGATTGAGATCGTCGCCGAAATTGCCGTGATGAGATTCCCAGTAGTACGCTTTCATGCGGGCCTCCGTGGGATGATGAATTGAAAAGGAAACGCAAGCATTTAGCGTGCGCCGCGGCCGAGTTTTCCGGCCCCGAGTTCGAATGCCGCCCGGATCAGTGCGGGATCGCGCGTCAGCCAGCGGGCGAGCAGGCCGAGATCCGGAGCCTGGCCGCGTTTCACCCGTCCGGCCTGGCTCCAGAGCGCCTGCCGGCGGGCGGTGTTCTTGTAGGAGGCGATCGAGGCGACGTCACTGGGGCGGGACCGGAATCGCTCCTCCAGCGTATCGAGCGCCACCCAGGTGTTGAACTGCTGCCGCAGGAACTGCGGCGACCGGTTGTCGATGCTGTGAAAGATGTTGAGGCCCATGCCGCGGGCGGCGCCCTCTTCGTCGCAGAGCAGGGTTCGCTTCGATTTCAGGATGCAGTCGACGAAAAACAGCACGTCTTCCGCTGCCAGCCGCAACGAGGGGTCGAAACGGACCGTTTCGAAGACCGGCCGGGCGATGACCATGCAGGAGAGATGCAGGAAGCTCCAGTTCTTCAGCATCACGCTGGCGAGATCGGGCATCTCGATGAGCAGCGGCTTTTCGGAAAGCCGTGTACCACCCTCGGCCTGTTCGAGCTCGGCCATGCCGAAGTGGTAATAAAATTCGGCGCTCGCCTGCATCGAGGCCCAATAGCACTCCGCATCGAACCGGGTCATGCTCTCATAGGCGTTTTTCAGATGATCCGGCAGCCAGACGTCATCCGAATCGAGAAGGGCCGCGAAACGCGTCGTCGGGCCCAGGTTATCGAGGCCGGTATTGCGTGCGGCACCCGGCCCGCCGTTCTGTTGGCGGATCACACGGATGCGAGATTTCCAAGCATCTTCAATGCCTTGAAGTTCCGTATCGGCGGGTAGGGGTGACTCGTCGTCGACAATGACTATATCGAAGTCCTGATAGCTTTGCTCGAAGATGGATTTCAGTGCGCGGCGAAGAATGCCGGCTTCCTTTTGGTAAAATGGGATAACAACCGTGAACGTCGCCATGTTTTCGCCCCTGCTTTTTCAAAGAATTGCAAGCCGCTGACTTTTGTCGGGCTCCGGGTTAGCGGCAGTTCGCTGCCGTATCGAATGACCTCCAGTAACAGGATTTGATCATATGGCTCCAAGCCAAGGCGTGAAGACGATCACGACCAACGTCGGTTGGAGTGTGCTCTCAAAGACCGCTACATTCGGGCTGAAATTTGTCACGGTCCCCATTCTGGCAAGACTGCTGACCCCGGAAGATTTCGGATCGGTGGCCGTGGCGCTCACGGTCGTGCAGTTTCTGGCGATGATCGGGGGCGCCGGTCTGACCTCCGCCCTGGTCGTCGATCGGGACGGCGACATGGACACCGTCCACACGGTTTTCTGGGCCAATCTGGCCATGGCATGCCTGATGGCGCTGTTGCTTTTCTTCGGTGCCGACGATCTTGCGATCCTTATGGGTGCGCCCGAAAGTGCCGGCCTTTTGCGGATCATGGCGCTGCTCATTCCGCTCCAGCTTGCCGGCGATGTCGCCTATTCGCTACTCGCCCGGCAGATGAATTTCAGCAAGGATGCGGTGCTCAGCACGATTTCCGAATCGATCGCAGCGCTAGCGGCCGTGGCGCTCGCCTTCTTCGGATTTGGCGTCTGGGCGCTGGTCATGCAGTTGTTTTCCGCAGCACTGATCCGGCTCGTCGGGCTTTATGCGGTCGTCGGTTACATGCCGCGGTTCTCGATGAAACCACGCAAGATCGTGCCGCTGCTGGCCTTCAGTTCCGGGCTGATGGGGTCGGAGATCGCCAATTTCGTGACCTTCCAGTCGCCTATGGTGGTGATCGCCCGGATGCTCGGATTGGCCGATGCCGGCGCCTATTCGGCCGCCAACCGCTTTGCCAGCATTCCGAACCAGGTCGTCCTCTCGGCCGTCATGGGCGTGCTTTTCCCGGCCTTCAGCCTGATGGGCGACGATCGCAAACGCCGCGCCGATGCACTGATGCTGAGCACGCAGGTGACCACCGTCATCCTGGCGCCGGCGATGTTCGGCCTGTGGGCGATCGCGGAACCGGGGATGCTGGTGCTCTTCGGCCCCCAATGGGCCTATGCCTGGCCGGTGCTCGGTCTGCTCGCCCTGTCGAAGGCGATCGTGACGCCCTGCAGCACCTTCATCCCGTATCTCAAGGGGACTGGGCATGGCCGGGTGCTGTTCTGGTCGGCCGTGCTCCGGGCGATCGCCACGACGGCCGCCATCGCGATTGCCGCCTATTACGGCAACCTCGTCGATGCGATGGTTGCGCTCTGCGTCGTCAACGCCATCACCCTCATTGGTTATTCCTGGGCGGTGTTCCGCGTTGATGACATTCCGTTCCTGCGCGGCCTCCTGACCAGCAGCCGGTCGATGATCACCGCCTTCGTGATGGCGATCGGTGTTCGGGCCTTCCTGCACATCTTCGCCGAACGGTTAACGAACCCCTACCTGGAAGTGCTGGCAGGCGGCGCGGTGGGCGCAATCCTCTATTCGGTGCTGTTTCTGCTGACCGAACGCGCGCTTTTGCGAAAAATCTTGGAGCTCGTCCGCCGCCGCAAGCTGGGCGCCGCACCGACGGTTCCGTCCGCCTGAATGTGTCGCAGATTTGCCCATATTTCGCCACATTTGAACCCTGGCTGGGGAGGAAGAGGTATGGAGATACGAAGGACTAGCCGTTTTAGTCTATTGCAAAAAGATTTTTTTGTGCTGTTGCGGTGCAGCATTTCGAGCGATGAAAATGTGCCTTGAGGCCTTGCAAACCATAGGCCTAGGTCGGTTGCAGGGGCGATCAAACCAAGGCTCCTCCGAACCCGGGGGAATCTGTCACGGGCTCGTTTTTTGCTGCGCCGCCACATTTTGTGCCAATCTCGGCACGATCCTTTTTGCCTGACTGCGGGCTCAAGTCTGCTCTGATTGAAACGGTGGTGACGGGAGGCGCCGCCCAAAAAGGGTGACTCGTTTGACTGTCGATCACAACATATCCTCCCGTATCAATTTGATGCGCATCCTGCTGATCTCCGGCATCGTCTTCGTTCATGTGCCGCATGATCCGGCGACCAGCCCGTTTCTAGGGCTGAATGGTTTCTTCGATTGGGTCAGGGTTTTCCTCGTGGATAGCCTGTTCCGTATCGGCGTGCCGTGCCTCAGCGCCATTTCCGGCTACCTGTTGTTCCAGCGGGGTTGGGAGGCGTTCAACTATACAAAGACGCTCCGCTCCAAGGCGAGGACGGTCCTCGTGCCGTTCCTGATATGGAACCTTGGCCTGTTTGCGACGGTGCTCGTCATCCAGCGCGCCGACATCGGCATTGGGTATTTTCCAGACCTCTGGAACGCGTCGACGCGTGAAACCTTAAGCTACGCATTCGCCACGGAAGGGCTGCCAATCGACATCCCGCTCTATTTCCTGCGCGACCTCGTCGTCTGCATCGTCCTGTCGCCGATCCTCGCCGTGCTCGTCCGCCGTTTTCCGGTGCCGACGCTCGTGGCGCTGTTCCTGCTTGCGATCATCCCGGGGCTGACGATCGGTATCGTGTTGAAGAAATCGATCCTGTTCAGCTTCACTCTCGGCATCTTCCTGGCGCTCAATCGCGTGGATCTCAAGGCCGTCGATAGGTTCGCGGCATTGGGGACCGCGGTCCTGCTCGCCGCCGCCGTGCTGCTCTCGATTGGTCTCTACCAGACCGGTCCGGATTTTCCCTGGGCGCTCGATCTGGCGCGCAATGCGTTGTCGATCCTCGGTGCCGGCGGTTTCTGGTTGATGTCGGCGATCGCCATCCGTCCCCGGATCGGTCAGCGGCTGGCGGCCACCGGAAGCTTGAGCTTCTGGATGTTCTGCGCCCATTTTCCGCTGCTCGTGCTGATGTGGATGGTGTGGAACCGCGTGGCGGGCGATGATTTCTACCCGCTCTTCTATGGGGCAGCGGTCGTCACAAGCTTCATCATCCTTTTCGCCAGCAACCACCTCGTCTCGCGCACAACACCGGGTCTCTACGAGGTGTTGACGGGCAGCCGCGGCCGCAAAGCCAAGCTTTCGGCCGCCCTCAAATCCCACCCATCCGCCGGGGCCACGCGCCCTGGCGAACCCGCAATAACGCAACAGCACAGGTGAAACATGACGGCCAAGGCCAGACAGATTCAACGAACCTGCCAGGTTATCATCGCTGCCGCGATGTCTGGACTTCTCTCGCCCGCAGCATATGCCCAGCAGGGTGCTGCGGGTCAGTCCTTCGTGGAGACCTTCGACAGCCTCGACCGTTCCGTCTGGTACGTCTCGGACGGCTGGAACAACGGCAAACATCAGAACTGCACGTGGTCGAAGAAACAGGTGAAGGCCGAGGGTGGCGCATTGCAGCTCACCTTCACCGAAGGCAAGACCGGCGAGCGGGACTTCGCCTGCGGCGAAATCCAGACCAAGGCGCGCTTCGGATACGGCACCTATGAGGTGCGGATGAAATCCGCCACGGGTGCAGGCCTCAATTCGGCGTTCTTCACCTATATCGGCCCGACCGACAAAAAACCGCATGACGAGATCGACTTCGAAGTGCTCGGCAAGAATACCGGCCAGGTCCAGCTCAATCAGTATGTTTCCGCCAAGGGCAACAATGAAAAGCTGGTGCCGGTCGCTGGCGGCGCTGATCAGGGCTTCAACGATTATGCCTTCATCTGGGAGGAGAGCCGCCTCCGCTACTTCGTGAACGGCAAGCTCGTTCACGAAGTCACGGACAAGGCGAAGATACCGCAAAACCCCCAGAAGATTTTCCTCAGCCTGTGGGGCACAGACACGCTCAAGCAGTGGATGGGCGCATTCTCCTACAGTCAGCCGACCTCGATGAGCATCGACCGGGTCGCCTTTACGGCAATCGGCGAGGAATGCCGTTTTCCCGAATCCGTGCTCTGCACGCTCGACTGAGCCGTCCCGGCGGCTCGTTGCCCGACGATTTCGAGAGCTTACGGCTCGATAAATGGAGTTGGACCATTTGACTTTGAACGTTCTCTATCTGGCGCATGACATGGCCGATGCGGCCATCCGGCGGCGTGTCCTGACCCTGAAGGCCGGCGGTGCGACGGTGACCGTCGCCGGCTTCGACCGGGGCTCGAACGTGCTTGCCGACGAGCTGGATGTGACGACCATTTCGCTCGGCCAGACCGCCGATGGGCGTTTCGTGCAACGCATCGGTGCGGTCGTTGCCGCTCGCATGGCGCTGAAGCGGAGGCTGGCCGATATCGCTGAGCCTGACGTCATCATCGCCCGCAATCTGGAAACTTTGGCGTTGGCGGGGCGCGCTGCGTCGCTGTTCGGCCGCGAGATCCCCGTGGTCTACGAATGCCTGGACATTCACCGGCTCCTGCTCGACGAGGGGATGAAAGGCCGGATGATGCGGGCGGCCCAGCGGGCGTTCGGCCGTCGCGCCAGCCTGCTGATCACCAGTTCGCCGGCTTTCGTGGAGAATTTCTTCAAACCGCGTTCCGGCCTCGATCTGCCGGTGATGCTCCTGGAAAACAAGGTGCTGGCCCTCAAGCCGGAACTGGTTTCCGGGCCGGCCATTTCCCGTCCACCCGAACCGGGGAAACCCTGGCGGATCGGCTGGTTCGGAGCGATCCGCTGCGCCAAGTCGCTCGACATGCTGATCGAGTTCGCCGCCCGGATGGACGGCAAGGTCGAGATCGTGTTGCGCGGCCGTCCCGCCTACGGCGAGTTCGACGATTTCGGTGCCAAGGTCGCGGCCGCCCCGCATGTGGAGTTTCATGGTGCCTACCGCAATCCGGAGGATCTTGGCTCGATCTACCGCGACGTGCAGTTCACCTGGGCGATCGACTTCTTCGAGGAGGGGCTCAATTCGAACTGGCTCTTGCCGAACCGCCTTTATGAAGGCGGGCTTTATGGAGCGGTCCCGATCGCTCTTGCGGGCACCGAGACCGGCCGTTTCATCGGCAGGCGAGGCATAGGCCTGGTGCGCAATCAGGTGACGCCGCAAACCCTCGAAGCGCTGTTCAACGAAATGACGGAAGCCCGTTATGCCGAGCTTTTTTCGCGGCTTGCGGCCGTCGAGCGCAGCCAGTGGGTGACCGGGCCGGCGGACTGTCGCGCCCTTGTCTCGCGGCTCGCGGCTTTACATCCCAACGTTTCGTCGCCGGCAGACCTGCCGGCCGTTTCAACCGTGCAATCGTGAGGTGGAGTATGGTTTCGCGTTCTCACTCCAATGCCCAGATTTCCGATATCCGGACACTTCTGGTGATCCCGTGCCTGAACGAGGCGGCGACGATCGAGCCGCTGTTGCACAAGCTGAATGATCAGCGCGGCGACCTGGACATGCTGATCGTCGTTGCCGATGGCGGCAGCCAGGACGGCACGCCGGAGATCGTCCAGAGCCTCATCCCGGAGATCCGCGACGTCGTTTTGCTCGATAATCGCAAGCGCATCCAGAGCGCCGCCATCAACCTCGCCGTCGATCGTTTCGGCGAGGGCCGGGACTTTCTCATCCGCATCGATGCGCATGGGGACTATCCGGACGACTACTGCCGCACGCTGCTGCAGGAGGCGATCGAGATGGAAGCCGATTCCGTGGTGGTCGGCATGGAGACGGTCGGTTTCTGTGCCTTCCAGAAGGCGACCGCGGTGGCGCAGAACTCCAAGCTCGGAAACGGCGGTTCGAAACATCGCGCCGGTGGCGGCGGGGAATGGGTCGATCACGGCCACCATGCGCTGATGCGGATCGAGGCTTTTCGCTCCGTCGGCGGGTATGACGAAAGCTTCAGTCACAACGAGGATGCCGAGCTGGATTTCCGGCTGCGTGCCGCCGCCTTCCGCATCTGGATGACGGCTAAGACCTACATGACCTATTATCCGCGTTCGAGCGCTCCCGCTCTGTTCCGGCAATATCTCGCTTATGGCCGGGGCCGGGCAAAAAACCTCATCAAACATCGCTCCATCCCGAAGCTACGGCAGGCGATCCCGCTCGCGGTGGCCCCCGTCGTCGTCGGCGCAGTGCTTGCGCTTCTCTATTGGTGGGCGGCCATACCGATGGTCATCTGGGCCGCCGCCTGCATCGGCTACGGCTTCTGGCTCGCTGTCGGTCAGAACAACCCCTACGGCCCGCTCGCCTCGCTCTCGGCGATGATCATGCATTTCGCCTGGTCGGCCGGCTTCTGGCTGGAACTGATCCGCATCCGACGACGGAGGATCGCGTGATGACGGCAGAGGAAAGGCCGATCCGTATCGATATCGGCATCTGCACCTATCGGCGGCCGGAACTGGCCGAGACGCTGACCTCGCTCTTCGAGATCGCCGTTCCGGCGGGCGCGGAACTGCGCCTGATCGTCGCCGACAACGACGTTGGCCCGAGTGCACGCGGGCTGGTGGACGGCTTGCGGGAACGCTCGCCGTTCCCGATCCGCTATGTCCATTGCCCGAAGTCGAACATCTCGATTGCCCGCAATGCCTGCCTTGCCGAAAGCGATGCGGACTATCTTGCCTTCATCGACGACGACGAGACGGCGGAGCCGCAATGGCTGGTCGGGCTCGTATCGACGGCGAAGCGGACCGGAGCCGATGCGGTTCTCGGGCCGGTGAGGGCGGTCTACGGGACCCAAAGCGCCGACTGGATGCGCAAGGGCGATTTTCACTCGACCATGCCCGTCTGGGTCGGCGGCCAGATCAGGACCGGTTATACCTGCAATACCCTTCTCCACATGCGTTCGCCGGTCGTCGCCGGCCGCAGGTTCGCGCTGTCGCTCGGCCAGAGCGGCGGCGAGGATACGCATTTCTTCACCGCTTTGACCGATGTGGGCGGGCGGATCGAATTTGCTTCGGATGCCATGGTCGAGGAACTGGTTCCTGAAAAACGGGCAAGCTTTTCCTGGCTCGCCAAGCGCAGGTTCCGGTCCGGCCAGACGCATGGGCGCATTCTCGCATCCAAGAATTCCGGCCTCAGCCGCCTCAGGCAGACAGGCCTTGCCTGCCTGAAGCTCGGTTATTGCCTGGCGCTGACGGCTGCAACCATTCCCTCTCCGGTCGCCCGTATCCGCTACGCCCTTCGCGCGGCCCTCCATGCCGGCGCGGTCTCGGGCACGCTCGGTATCCGCGAGATTCGCCAGTACGGAGCTGCCGAAGCCTTATGACGATGCGTGATCTGCATACCCCGGCTTTCCAGCCCGACGTGAGCTTCGTCATTGCCGCCTATAATGCCGAGGAAACCCTCGGCCGGGCGATCGACAGCGCCCTCGCCCAGATCGGCGTGACGCTCGAAGTGATCATCGTCGACGATTGCTCGACGGACGGGACACGGGCGATTGCCGAAGCCTATTCGGATCAGCGGGTCAGGCTGATCGTCCAGGCGGCAAATGGCGGGCCGGCTGCTGCCCGCAATGCCGGGCTTGCCGCGGCCCGTGGGCGTTGGATCGCCATTCTCGATTCCGACGACACGATCTACCCCGTCAGGCTTCTGACCATGCTGGAGCGGGCCGAAGCGGCCGGCGCGCAGATCGTGGTCGACAATCTCGATGTCATCCCGTTCGATCGCGGCGCACCCTACGCCATGTTCTCCAAGCAGGAGCTCAAGCGGCGCGGGATGATGACGCTTGCCGATTTCATCGGCTCGAACGTGATTTTCCAGTCGACCTTCAATTTCGGCTACATGAAGCCGATCTTCGAGCGCGCATTTCTCGTCCAGCACGATTTGCGTTTCGACGAGACGCTGCGGGTCGGCGAAGACTATCTGCTGCTCGCATCGGCGCTTGCGAGCGGTGCCCGCTGCGCGATCGTGCCGGAGATCGGTTATGTCTATCATCTGCGCCAGGGCTCGATCTCGCGGGTGCTGGAGCAGAGCCATCTCGATGCGATGCTGGCCACCGACAGTGCCTTCCTCGCCCGCTACAAGCTGGATGCGAAGGCCATGGCCGCTCAGCGCAAACGGACCCGCAGCATTCTCGAAGCGGGTTCCTTTCTCACGCTTGTCGACGAAATCAAGAAAGGTTCCGTCGGCGGCTTCCTGAAAACGGCGATCGAAAACCCGCGTGCGCTCCGACTTCTGCGCATGCCGATCGCCGTTCGCATGCGTCGGCTGGTGAAAACGGCCGACGTCAATTGAAAATCCGATCAACAGGGCGGGGCGCCCTCAGAAAGGACGAAGGAATGGACATGAATAGACCAGTTCGAAAGGCGGTGATCCCCGTCGCAGGCAACGGCACTCGGTTCCTGCCGGCCACCAAGGCCATGCCGAAGGAAATGTTGACGATCGTCGACCGGCCTGTCGTTCAATATGCGGTCGATGAAGCCATGCAGGCGGGGATCGAGAACATCATCTTCGTGACCAGCCGCAACAAAACCGCGATCGAGGACTATTTCGACAGTGCGCCGGAACTCGTCGCGACGCTCACCCGTTCGGGCAAGACAGTGCAGGTCACCCAACTCGAAAAGATGCTGCCGGTCGCCGGCACCGTCAGCTATACCCGCCAGCAGGTGCCGCTCGGACTTGGCCACGCCGTCTGGTGCGCTCGCGAACTGGTCGGCAACGAGCCTTTCGCACTGCTTCTGCCCGACATGGTCTCCTACGGTTCGCAGGGCTGCATGGCCGGTCTGATGGATCTCTATGAAGAGGTGGGCGGCAATGTCTTCGCGGTTGAGGAATGCGCACCCGAAGAGACGTCGAGCTACGGCATCGTTGGGGTCGGACGTAAGGTGCCGCATGGTTTCGAGGTGACGGAAATGGTCGAAAAGCCGAAGCCCGCCGAGGCGCCGTCCAATTACTACCTGAATGGGCGCTACATTCTGCAGCCGGAAATCTTCGAACTGCTAGCCCGGCAGGAACGCGGCGCCGGCAACGAAATTCAGCTGACGGACAGCATGCACAAGCTGGCGCAGGTCCAGCCGTTCCACGCGCACCCCTATCAGGGACGCACGTTCGACTGCGGCAGCAAGCGCGGCTTCATCGAAGCCAATGTTGCCTTCGCCATGATGCGTCAGGACATGGGGGCCGAAATCTACGCCTCCATCAAGGAATTGATGGTGTCGCACGAGATGCGGGTCAAAGCCGCGTAACGAGCGTTAAAAATCATCCGAGGCGGATGGCGGCCCGTTCTGCCATCCGCCACCTCAAAGCTCCAGAAAGCGAGCCCTATGGATCAGGTAAACTTCAGGCAGAGAACGATATTTCCGAGCGAAACACGGGATCACGATACGTTCATCGATCTCGACAAGCTCTGGGCGGCTGCGATCCGTCGTTCGGGCGTTATCGTTGTCTGCCTCATTGCGACCGTTGCCCTCGCGGGGCTCTATCTCGTGATGGCGCAGCCGGTCTACACCGCCATGACGCAGATCCTGGTCGACGAAAACCTTTCGCGTTACGCCGACGACCCACCGGACAGCCAGACGGCACAGCAGATCGACAACCGCATGTCGAGCGCGGTCGAAATCTTGAAGTCCAAGGCGCTGGCGTTGAGGGTGGTAGACAAGGCCCAGCTCGATCAGAACGAGACGGTGGTCAACCCTCCGCGATCGCCGATCGATCTCGCCAAGAGCGCCATCAGCAGCGTCGTCGCTCTCCTGACACCGGGCGGTCCACCGCCTTCGGAAGAGAGTGCGCGGATGGGTCGGCGTGAAAAGGCCGCGGCCGTCCTGCAGCAATCGCTGACCGTGGAGCGCACCGGCCGCAGTTCGGTGATCGCACTGTCCTTCCGCTCGCCGGACCGGCAGCTTGCCGCGACGATTGCCAAGACTTACGCCGAATCCTATCTGACGGAACAGCTCAACGCCAATTTCGATGCGACGGAGCGAGCTTCGCTCTGGCTGCAGGAGAGGCTGAACGACCTCAACAGCCGCTCGCAACAGGCGTCGCTCGCCGTCGAGCAATACAAGACCGAGCATGGCCTTGTGTCCCCCCGCGGCGAGCTTCTGTCGACGCAGCAGCTGTCGGATCTCAACAGCCAGCTGATCGTTGCCCAGGCCGATGCGGCGACGGCTTCGGCGCGCTACAATCAATACCAGGCGATCATCGACAAGGGGCCTGACTCTGCAGTCCAGAACGCCGTCGTTTCGGCTCGCGATACGGACAACACGGTCATTCAGGACCTGCGCAAGCGCTATATCAACATTTCGGACCGCGAGCAGGGCATCATCCAGCAGTTCGGAGCGAACCATCCGCAGGCGGTCGCGCTGAAGGCGGAAAAGAGCGAGCTCGCGCAGCAGATCTATCGCGAGCTGCAGCAATTGACCGGCAGCTTCCGCAATGTATTCGAAGTGGCAAGTTCGCGCGAAAAATCGCTGCGTGAGAGTATCGACCGGGTGGCCGGCCGCAATTCGCAGGCGAATGTCTCGATGGTCCAGCTGCGCGAGCTGGAGCAGAAGGCCGCGGCGCTGAAGACGCTCTACGAATCCTATCTCGGCCGTTTCGAGGAAGCGACGCAGCGGCAATCCTTCCCGATCGCCAAGGCGCGTGTCATCTCAGATGCCGGCCTGCCCAGCGCGCCGTCAAGCCCGCGCAAGACGCTGACCATGGCGCTCTCCATCGTGCTGGGCCTGCTGATCGGCGGGGCGACGGCGACGCTCCTGGAATTCCGCGAACGGTTCTTCCGGACCGGTGACGACGTGCAGGAGAAACTGGGCCTGCGCTTCCTCGGCTACCTGCCGATGGTGAGCGGCGCCAGTGCGGAGGAAACGCCGCCACCGGCACCGACCGAGGCCGAGACGGCCGGGGCGCCCCCCGGTAACCCGATCTCGTTCCGGCGGTTGATGCGGGTTGCGGTGGAAGCGCCGCGGTCTCAGTTTGCCGAAACGCTGCGCAATGCCAAGCTCGCCTGCGATATCATGCTTCAGGATCGGAAATGCCGGGTCATCGGCGTCGTCTCTTGCCTGCCCGGCGAAGGCAAATCCATGGTCGCGGCGAATTTCGCGGGCCTGATCGCCTCGAGCGGCGTGCGGACGCTGGTGATCGACGCCGACCTGCGCAATCCCGGCCTCAGCCGCATGCTGGCCTCCGAGCCCGAAATCGGACTGGTCGAAGTGGTGCTCCAGAAGACGCCATGGACCAATGCCGCACGGGTCGATCGCCGCTCGCGCTTGACGATCCTGCCGATGACGACGCGCAGCAAGCAGCTCGCCCATACGAGCGAACTTCTCGCCTCTTCCGGCATGAGCCATTTCCTGGAGAGCATCAAGGATACGTTCGACGTTATCGTCGTCGACCTGGCGCCGTTGATCCCGGTGATCGATGCCAAGGCCTTCGAACCCTATGTCGATGGCTTCGTCTTCGTCACCGAATGGGGCGTGACGCCCGCCAAGGCGGTGCAGTCGGTCATCCGGTCCGAACCGCAGATCGCCTCGAAAACGGTGGGCGTGATCCTCAACAAGACGGAGATGTCGGAGCTGCATCGCTATGCGGATCCGGGCGCTCCGGAGCGGCTGCACAGCAGCTACGTCTCCTATTACAAGGAAGGCTCGGCGTCCGCGCCGCGATAAATCTTGCGAAGGGGCGGTTCGACCGCCCCTTTTGCTTCTCAGGCGCTTGCCGCGGCCTGATCACTCCACGCCGTGCCGCCGGCGATACCGGCCTTGCGAAATACGTGGCCGATGCCGATCAGCACGGGTTCATCGACGCCGATCTCGGCCATGGCCGCAGCCAGGTCGTTCAGCCGTCCGGTCCAGCGCCGCTCGTTCGGCCGGGTGACCGCGCTGACGATCACCACCGGCATGTCGTGCGTCATGCCGGCATCCGTGAGCTTGCCGACAATCTCGCCCGCGGTGCGTCCCGCCATATAATAGATCGTCGTGGTCCGGGGATCGGCGAGGCTTTTCCAGTCGAGATTGTCGGGCAGCACGCCCTTGCGCGAATGGCCGGTGACGAAGCGAACACCCTGCGCATGGTCGCGATGGGTCAGCGACACGCCGAGCCGCGAGGCCATGGCGCTCGCCGAAGTGATGCCCGGCACGACATCGACCGGGATCCCTTCGCGCTCCAGGCAGGCGATTTCCTCGCCGGCGCGGCCGAAGATCATCGGATCGCCGGATTTCAGGCGGACGACGCGTTTGCCGGCCTTGGCGAACTTCACCATCATATCGTTGATGTCTTCCTGGCGGCAGCTCACGCGGCCACCGCGTTTGCCCACCAGCATACGTTTCGCCTCTCGGCGCGCGAGTTCCAGCACCTCGTCGGAGACGAGATCGTCGAACAGGATGACGTCGGCCGCCTGCAGGGCGCGCACCGCCTTCAGCGTCAAAAGTTCGGCATCGCCCGGGCCGGCGCCGACGAGGGTGACACGGCCCTTTTCGGCCGAGGATGCTGCCACGCGGCCGGCATCGGCGAGGATCGCGGCTTCGCTCTCCGCTCCCGGCTGGGTGCCGAAGGCGCGGTCGACGAAACGTTCCCAGAAGGCTCTTCGCTGAGGGCCGGGCGCCAGGCGATCGTTGATCTTTTCCCGCAGCGACTGGGCGAGCTCCGCCCAGCTTTTCAACGAGGCCGGCAGCAGGGTTTCGATACGACGACGGATCGCCTGTGCCAGGATCGGCGCCGCACCATCCGTTGAAATGGATACGACGACCGGCGAGCGGTTGACGATCGAACCGAACTGGAACTGGCAGAAGGCGGGTTTGTCGATGACGTTGACCGGAACGCCGGCTGCGCGGGCAGCGTCGAAAAACGCCTGCGCTTCGTCCTCATCCTCGCAATCCCCGATCGCAATCGCTGCGCCTTCGAAAATCGAAGCGCTCCACGCCTGCGGGTGATGGATGAACTCGCCCTGTGGATGTTCCGCGCCGCGTCCGATCAGCTTCCCAAATGTCTCGGAAAGCTCTTGCGCATAGACATGCACCTGCGCTCCGCAGGCGGCGAGAAGCTCGGCTTTCCAGGCAGCGGCATCCGATCCGCCGGCGACGACGACGCGCCGGCGCTCGAGCGCCCAGAAGACCGGAAGTTTGGCCAGTGGCGCCATGCGGGCGGGCACTTCATTCCGCGGCTGCTGCAAGACATCCATCGATGATCCCCCTGATTTCGGCGCGGCAGGAGCCGCAATTGGTGCCGGCATTGGTTTCTTTCCCGACCGCCTCGACGCTCTGACAGCCGCCTCGCACGGCGCCGATGATCCGGTTGACGCCGACCGAAAAGCAGGAACAGACGGTCGCGCCGGGATCCGGCTGGTCGGCCCCGGGGCGTCCGGCGACGATGGCGAAGCGTTTGCGCAGGTCGGTGTGTTCCACCGCAAGCTGGCCGATCGCCCAGTTGCGCGCGACGGCGACCGGTTCTTTCGCAAGGAAAAGTGCGGCAAGCAGTTTTCCGCCGTCGAAGAAGGCGAGGCGCAGGTCGCCGGATTGTTGGTCGGCATAACCGAGCGGCTCGATCTCGGCCGCAATGCCGAATGCTGCCCGGCACCACGCCACCCAGTCCTCGACCGGATCCGCGAAGGCGAGCTCGATCCGCCAGCCGCCATCGGCCTTGGCGAGCGCCCAATAATCCGCCTGCGGGTTTAGGGGTTTCGGGGCGGAAACGGCAAAGCCGTAGAAGCAAGCGGCGAATGGCCGGGCGGCAATCGCGACATTCTTCGAGGCCGGTTGGCCGGAAAACGGGTCGGTGACGGGCGCGACCAGTGCATCGATGCGGGCTTTCGCGGCGAACTGATCGTTCCAGTGCATCGGCACGAAGACGTTTCCGCGCGCCTGGCGTTCGGTGAGGAGGGCGCGGACGATCGCGCTCCCGTGCGGGCTCTCGAGTTCGACCAGGCCGGCGCCGCGAATGCCGAGTTCCATTGCATCGCGCGGATGGATTTCGGCGAAGGGCTCGGCGATATGGCCCGAAAGCCGGGCACTTTTGGCCGTCCGCGTCATCGTATGCCAGTGATCGCGGACGCGGCCTGTGTTCAGCGTCAGCGGATATTTTTCGTCGGTGCGGTCAGTGGCTGGAGCCTGGACGGGGATGAAACGTGCCTTGCGATCTGGATGATAGAAGTCCCCATTCGCGAAGAAGCGCTTGTCGCCATCCCTCCGGAGGGGGGTAACTTCGGCAGGTGCCGGCCATTGGAAGGGAGACAGGCTATCATAGGCCGCTAGGCCGATATCCGCATGAGCGCCGATATCGAAATCCCGGCTGCCGTCATTCTCGAAGGCCGAAAGCGCCGCATGCTCGGCAAAAATATCGGCGGGCGTTTGATAGTTGAAACCGACAAAACCCATCCGCCTGCCGACGTCTGCCATCTGCCACCAATCGGCCTTGGCCTCGCCGGGGGCGGACAGAAACCAGCGCTGGCGGGAGATGCGGCGCTCGGAATTCGTGACCGTCCCGTCCTTCTCCCCCCAGCCGAGCGAAGGCAGCAGGACATGCGCGTGGCGGGCGGTGTCGGTGTCCCGAAGAATGTCGGAGACAACGACGAAGGGACAGGCCTTGATGGCGGCCTCGACCGCATCGGCATCCGGCATCGAAACCACCGGGTTGGTCGCCATGATCCACAGCGCCTTGATCCGCCCTTCGGCGACGGCGCGGAACATGTCGACGGCCTTCAGGCCCGGCTTTTCGGCGATCCTCGGCGAGGCCCAGAAGCGCTGCACCCGGTCGCGATCCTCGGCGCTTTCGATCGCCATATGGGCGGCAAGCATGTTGGCGAGGCCACCGACCTCGCGGCCGCCCATGGCGTTCGGCTGGCCGGTCAGCGAGAACGGCCCCATGCCCGGCCGGCCGATGCGGCCGGTCGCGAGGTGACAGTTGATGATCGCGTTGACCTTGTCCGTGCCCGACGACGACTGGTTGACGCCCTGGCTGTAGCAGGTGACGACCTTCTCCGTCGTTTCGAACAGATGGAAAAATTCGCGCAGCTGCATGGCGGGAAGGCCGGTGCGCTCCATGAGTTCGCTGAACGAGAGCGCGGCGGCGGCCGTGAAAGCTTCGCCAAACCCTTGCGTATGCGCGGCGATATAGTTCTGGTCGATTGCCGGGCCTTGCGCCAGATGGGCGAGCAGGCCCATGAACAGCGCCACGTCGCCATCCGGCCGAATCCCTAAATGCAGGTCGGCGATGTCGCAGGTCATCGTCCGGCGCGGATCGATGACGACGATCTTCATGCCCGGCCGCGCGGTCTTGGCCACTGCCAGCCGCTGATAGATCACCGGATGGCACCAGGCGAGGTTGGAACCGGTCAGGATCACCAGATCGGCGAGTTCGATGTCCTCGTAGGTGCCGGGAACGGTATCGGATCCGAAAGCGCGGCGGTGGCCGGCGACGGACGACGACATGCAAAGTCTTGAATTCGTATCGATATTGCCCGAACCGATGAAACCTTTCATCAGCTTGTTGGCGACATAATAATCCTCGGTCAGCAATTGGCCGGAGACGTAGAAGGCGACCGAATCCGGGCCGTGTTCGGCAATGGTTTGCGAGAATTTCCGGGCGACGAGATCGAGCGCCTCGTCCCAATCCGCCTGCCGGCCGCCGATTTCGGGCAAGAGCACGCGTCCGTCGAGATCGATGGTTTCGGCAAGCGCCGAGCCCTTCGAGCAGAGCCGGCCGAAATTGGCCGGATGCTCGGGATCACCCTTGACCGTCACGGCGCCAGAGTCCGCCACTGTGGCGATCACGCCGCAGCCGACGCCGCAATAGGGGCAGGTCGTCCTGGTGGTGGTTCCACCCGCCTGCATTTCCGTTTCCAGAAGGCCCGCCCCCATCGGTTCACTCCGCCGGAACGACGGCAGGATTGCCGATACGGCCAGCCGGAGCGCTCTGCTTGCCGCTCTTGCGGCCGTGGGTCGAGTAGAGCGTCAGACCGACGAAGGTGAGGCCGCCGACAAGATTGCCGATGACGGTCGGGATCTCGTTCCAGATCAGATAATCCATGATCGAGAACTTGCCGCCGAGCAGCAGGCCCGACGGGAACAGGAACATGTTCACGATGGAATGTTCGAAGCCCATGTAGAAGAAGAGCATGATCGGCATCCACATGCCGATGACCTTGCCGGACACGGAGGTCGACATCATCGCAGCGACGACGCCGGTCGAAACCATCCAGTTGCAGAGAACGCCGCGGATGAAGAGCGTCAGCATGCCAGCCGCGCCATGGGCGGCATATCCGAGCGTGCGGCCTTCGCCGATGTGGCCGATCCTCTGGCCGACTTCATTCGGCGCCTCGCTGAAGCCGAAGGTGAAGATGATCGCCATCATCACCGCAACGAGGAAGGCGCCGGCGAAATTGCCGATGAAGACGAGCGTCCAGTTACGCAGCACGCCACCGGCGGTCGCTCCCGGCCGCTTGTCGATCAGGGCGAGAGGCGCGAGCGTGAAGACGCCCGTCAGGAGATCGAAGCCCATCAGATAGAGGAGGCAGAAGCCGACCGGGAAGAGGATTGCGCCGGCAAGCGCGTTGCCGGTCTGCACCGTGATGGTCACGGCGAAGGCGGCGGAAAGCGCAAGGATTGCGCCCGCCATGAAGGCCCGGATCAGGGTGTCGCGCGTGGACATGAAGATCTTCGCCTCGCCGGCGTCGATCATCTTCGTCACGAATTCCGCGGGTGTGACATAGGACATTTTTTTCTCGTCTCCCTAGAGCTTAGTCGTTTGAAATGGCCGCCCCGGTTATTCGGCGGCGGCCAGCTGTTCCTCGAGTGCCATGAAGATGTCTTCGCCGCGCAGTTCGAGCCGGATGGTCCGGACCGAACCTTCGTCGGCGCCGAGCGCCTTGCCGGTTTCGAGCGAGATCACCCAGTTGTGCAGCGGGCACGTCACCGAGGTGCCGTGCACGATGCCCTGGCTGAGCGGCCCGCCTTTGTGGGGGCAGTGGTCCTCGATGGCGAAGACCTGGTTGTCGGCCGTACGGAACACACCGATCTTGCCTTGCGGGGTCTTCACGCAACGCGCGCCACGGAGCGGAATGTCGGTCAGCTTGCCGATTGCGATCCAGTTCATGTCCATCTCCTCACTCGGCTGCATGCGAATAACCGACCGTTGCCATGGGCCGGAACTCGTGTTTGTCCTTGCCAGAGACGCGCTCCGACCAGGGATCGACCTGGGCGAATTTCTGGGAGAAGACGAAGCGCTCGTAATAGGCCTGGCGCTTCTCCGTATCGGTCATGATCTGGCGGCGGATCTCGTCGAGGCCGATGCGCTTCGCCCATTTGTAGATGCGCTCGAGATAGCGGCCCTGTTCGCGGTACATCTGGGTGAGGGCGACGATGTATTCGAGCGCCTCGTCCTCGGTCTTCACCAGCCCGAGCACTTCTGTGCCCTTGATGTCGAGGCCCGCAGCGCCGGCGAAGTGGATCTCGAAGCCGGAATCGACGCAGATGACGCCGATGTCCTTGCAGGTCGCCTCGGCGCAGTTGCGCGGACACCCGGAGACGGCCATCTTGAGCTTGGCCGGTGTCCAGGAGCCCCACATGAATTTCTCGATGCGGATGCCGAGGCCGGTCGAATCCTGTGTCCCAAAGCGGCACCAATCGGAGCCGACGCAGGTCTTCACTGTGCGCAGGCCCTTGGCATAGGCCTGGCCGGAGATGAAGCCGGCCTTGCCGAGATCGGCCCAGACGGCGGGCAGGTCTTCCTTCTCGATGCCGAGAAGGTCGATGCGCTGGCCGCCGGTGACCTTCACCATCGGGATCTCGAACTTGTCGACCACGTCGGCGATCGCCCTCAATTCCTGCGAATTGGTGACGCCGCCCCACATCCGCGGCACGACGGAATAGGTGCCGTCCTTCTGGATGTTGGCGTGGACGCGTTCGTTGATGTAACGCGACTGGTAGTCGTCGGCATATTCATCCGGCCAGTCGCAGACGAGGTAGTAGTTGAGCGCCGGGCGGCACTTGGCGCAGCCGCAGGAGGTCTTCCATTCGAGTTCCTGCATGACCGCCGGGATGGTCTTCAGGCTCTTTGCCTTGATCAGGCGGCGGACGTCGTCATGGCCGAGTTCGGTGCAGGTACACATCGGCTGCACGGCCTTCGGATTGTAGGCGTCGCCAAGCGTGATCGCCATCAGCTGTTCGACGAGGCCGGTGCAGGTGCCGCAGGAGGCGGAGGCCTTGGTGTGGGCGCGCACGTCGTCGAGGGAGGTCAGGCCCTTGGCGGTGATGGTCGAGGTGATCTTGCCCTTGCAGACGCCGTTGCAGCCGCAGATTTCCGCATCATCCGGCAAGGCTGCAACGGCCGCCATAGGGTCCAGCGGAGACCCTCCCTGGTAGGCCTGGCCGAAGATCAGCGTGTCGCGCATCTCCGAGATATCGGTCGCCTTCTTCTTCAGGTCGTTGAACCAGGCGCCGTCGGAGGTCTCGCCGTAAAGAACCGTGCCGATGATACGGTTGTCCTTCAGCACGAGGCGTTTGTAGATACCGGCGGTGGCATCGCGCAGCACGATCTCCTGCCGGTCGTCACCATCGGCGAAGTCGCCGAGAGAATAGAGGTCGATGCCGGTGACCTTGAGTTTGGTCGGCGTGTCGGAATGCACGAAGGCAGGCTTCGTATCGCCGGCCAGATGGGACGCGGCGATGCGGGCCATCTCGTAGAGCGGTGCGACGAGGCCGTAGACCATGCCGCCCACTTCGGCGCATTCGCCGATGGAATAGACGTCGCCGTCCGAGGTCTGCATGCCCGCATCGACGACGATGCCGCGATTGACCGCAAGGCCTGCTTCCTTGGCAAGGCCGGCGCTCGGACGGATGCCGACGGCCATGACCACCAGTGTCGCAGGAATGATCGTGCCGTTGTCGAGTTCGACGCCCTCGACCTTGCCATTGCCGATGATCTGTTTGGTATTGGCCTTGCAGATCACCTTGATGCCGCGTTCTTCGACGGCCTTCTGCAGCAGGTAACCGGCGGCCGGATCGAGCTGGCGCTCCATCAGCGTCGGCATAACATGGAGCACCGTCACATCCATGCCGCGCTGGGCGAGACCGGCGGCTGCTTCGAGCCCGAGCAGGCCGCCGCCGATGACGATCGCCTTTTCGCGCGACTGGGCGGCGAGCAGCATGGCCTGCACGTCGTCAAGGTCGCGATAGGTGATGACGCCCGGCAAATCCTTGCCCGGCACCGGGATGATGAAGGGCACGGAGCCGGTGGCGATCACCAGCTTGTCGTAGCTCTCGGTGACGCCGTGGTCGGAGGTGACGGTCTTCGCGGCACGGTCGATCGCGACGATCTTGTGGCCCTTGTAGAGCGTGATGCCATGGTCGATGTACCAGCCGTCGCCGTGGATGACGATCTGCTCGAAGCTCTTTTCGCCGGAAAGCACCGGCGAGAGCATGATGCGGTCGTAGTTGACGCGCGGTTCGGCGTTGAAGATCGTGACGTCGTAGCGGCCGGGTGCCTGTTCGAAGAGGTGTTCCAGCATGCGCCCCGGCGCCATACCATTGCCGATGATGATGAGTTTTTCTGTCATGGTTCTTACTCCGCGGCTTCGACGAAGCGGTGGCGTTCGTAGAGGAATTTCAGCACTGCCTCGCGGCACTTGAGATACGTTCGGTCGGAAGCAAGTTCGATGCGGTTGCGCGGACGCGGGATCGGCACGTCCAGCACTTCGCCGATCTTGGCGGCCGGGCCGTTGGTCATCATCACGATGCGGTCGGACAGCAGCACGGCCTCGTCGACATCGTGGGTGATCATCACCATCGTGTTGCCGAGACGGCTGTGGATCTCCATGACCGCGTCCTGCAGATGAGCGCGCGTCAGGGCGTCGAGGGCGCCGAAGGGTTCGTCGAGGAGCAGGATCTTCGGTTCCATGGACAGAGCCCGGGCAATGCCGACGCGCTGCTTCATGCCGCCGGAGATTTCCGCCGGGCGCTTGTCCTTGGCATGGGCCATCTGGACGAGGTCCAGGTTTTCCATGACCCAGTCATGCCGCTGTGCCTTGGTCTTGGTGCGGCCGAAGACTTTGGAGACGGCCAGGTTGACGTTTTCGTAGACCGTCAGCCAGGGCAGCAGCGAATGGTTCTGGAAGACGACGGCGCGTTCCGGACCCGGTGCGTTGACCTCGCGATTTTCGAGCAGGACAGCACCCGCCGAGACGGGCGTCAGGCCGGCAATGAGGTTGAGCAGCGTGGACTTGCCGCAGCCGGAATGGCCGATGATCGAGACGAACTCCGCCTTGGAGATCGTCAGGTTGATGTCCTTCAGAACCTCGGCGCGATTGCCGCCACGGTCGAAGTGTTTGTCGATATGGTCGAGCTTGAGATAGGCGTTCATGGTCCGCTCCTCAGTTTGCCGAAGCGCCGCGGGTGATGATCTTGCCGAGCGCGGAAACCAGCTTGTCGAGGGCGAAGCCGACAATGCCGATATAGGCGAGCGCGACGATGATGTCGGGCAGGCGCGACGAGTTCCACGCATCCCAGATGAAGAAGCCGATGCCCACGCCGCCGGTGAGCATTTCGGCCGCGACGATGGCGAGCCAGGAGAGGCCGACGCCGATCCTGAGGCCCGTGAAGATGTACGGCGCGGCCGACGGCAGCATGATCTTGAAGAAGAACTCGATCTGGTTCAGCCGCAGCACCTGCGCGACGTTGCGGTAGTCCTGCGGGATGTTGCGCACCCCGACGGCGGTGTTGATGATCACCGGCCAGATCGAGGTGATGAAGATCACGAAGATCGCGGAGGGGCTCGAATCCTGGAAGGCTGCGAGCGACAGCGGCAGCCAGGCGAGCGGCGGCACGGTGCGCAGTACCTGGAAGATCGGGTCGAGACCGCGCATCGCCCAGACGGACTGGCCGATGATCGCACCGACGATGACGCCGGTCACGGCGGCGAGGCCGAACCCGTAGGCGACGCGCTGCAGCGAGACCAGTACCCGCCAGCCGAGCCCGATATCCTGCGAACCGTAGACGAAGAACGGATAGGCGATCAGGTCATAGGCTTCCGTCCAGACCACATGCGGCGAGGGGAGCGATGCATCCGGCGCCGAACAGAGGACCTGCCAGACAAGCAGGATCAGCGCCAGCACGACAACCGGCGGCACAACGTTGCGCAGTGTCGTCATGCCGATCTGCTTGAAATCGATCCTCGATACCGGCTTGCCGGAAAAGGGGACGATATTTGCTGCCGGCTTTGCGGTAGCGACTGCGGAAACATTTTCTTTTTTTGCCAGGGCGGACATCGGCGCGCTCCTCAGAGTGGGTAAAAGGCCGGCGCGTGCGTCCACGCGCCGGAGGTGGGGAAATCAGGACGCTGCCTTGATGGAAAGGCTGTCGAGATAGGCCGAGGGATTTTCCGGATCGAAGACCTTGCCATCGAAGAAGGTCTCCTTGCCGCGCGAGGAGGAGGCCGGAATGTCGGCTGCCTTGACGCCGAGATCCTTGGCTGCGTCACGCCAGATGTCCTCGCGGTTCACCTGGTTGACCAGTGTCTTGATGTCGGTATTGGCCGGAAGGTTGCCCCAGCGGATGTTCTCGGCCATGAACCAGGTGTCATGGCTCTTGAACGGGTAGGACGCGCCGTCCTTCCAGAACTTCATGTAGAGGTCGGTGCCGTTGGCGACACGGCCGTTGCCGTAGTTGATGTCGCCCTTCAGGCGGCCGAGGACGTCCTTCGGCGGCACGTTGAACCACTGGCGGCGCCCGAGGATGTCGGCCATCTCCTCCTTGTTGGCCATGCTGTCGGCCCATTGCTGGGCTTCCATGACGGCCATCAGCAAAGCCTTGGCGGCGTTCGGGTTCTTTTCGATCCAGTCGGCGCGCAGGCCGAGCGCCTTTTCCGGATGGCCCTTCCAGAGTTCGCCGGTGGTGGCCGCCGTGAAGCCGATGCCCTGGTTGACGAGCTGTTCGTTCCAGGGCTCGCCGACACAGAAGACGTCCATGTTGCCGACCTTCATGTTCGCCACCATCTGCGGCGGCGGCACGACGATGGTCGAGACGTCCTTGTTGGGGTCGATGCCGCCGGCGGCGAGCCAGTAGCGGATCCAGAGGTCGTGCGTGCCGCCGGGGAAGGTCATCGCCGCCTTGATTTCCTTGCCCTCCGCCTTCTTCTTTTCAAATACCGCCTTCAGCTTTGAGGCATCCAACTGCACGCCGGTTTCGGCATATTCCTTGGCGACCGAGATGCCCTGGCTGTCGAGATTGAGGCGGGCGAGGATCGCCATCGGCACAGGCTTGTTGTTCTGGGTCACCTTGCCGGTGTGCATAAGGTAGGGAAGCGGCGAGAGGATATGGGCGCCGTCGATGCCGTTCGCGGCACCGCCAAGCACGAGGTTGTCGCGGGTCGCACCCCAGGACGCCTGCTTGGCGACATCGACCTCGGGGAGGCCGTGCTTGTCGAAGAAACCTTTTTCCTTGGCGATGACCAGCGGCGCTGCATCGGTGAGCGCGATATAGCCGAGCTTGATGCCCTTGACTTCCGGGCCGGCCCCGGCTGCGAAGGCACCGGACGGGAATGCGGTCTTGACGGCGCCGACGAGGGCGGCGGTGGCTGTGGTCTTGATCAGGTTGCGGCGGGTGATGCCGGTCGTCGAAATCTTGGTCATGCGCAGGTTCCCTCTGCTGGTTCTTAGGAATTCAGGCACAAAAAAACGCCGCTCGGAGATTGAGCCTGCGGAAACTGGGAGGAGTTCCGGGCAGCAAAAACCTTGCGACGTCGATGTCTTTGGAAGCGCTTATGGCGCGCTCATCTGCTCCAATCGCCATTGACTGGGGCAATTGCACAGAAGCAAGCAGCGTGCCAAGTTTGAGGTGATCTTATAAGGTATTGAAAATGAAACGAATTTTCTCTATGAAACTTTTGGCTTAAATTGTCGGCAACCTGTGCGGCTGCAATATTTTTGTGCGGTTGCTAAATTGAATGCGCGCAATTGCTGTGCAGCGTGCCGGAAGTCAGATCTCGTGGCGGTCGGTTTGGGTTGCGAGAGCGCTGCTGACGGCGAAATTCTCGACATAGTTCGCCATCTCGGAAGGATCGAAAACATGGCCGTCCATGAAGCGGTCGCCGTCCCGGTCGCCTTCGATGCCGATGTCGGGTTGCGTCGGCCCGATGCCGAGCGCGGTCCGATAGAGATCGGGGCGATAGGCCGCGGCGGCGGCGGCCAAACCGTCCTCGCTGAACTCCACCTGGCCCCAGCGGATCATCTGGCTGTAGAGCCACAATGCGTGGCTCGGCCGCGGATAGTTCGCAAAACTGCGATGGAAGGTGAAATAATCGGTGATGACGCGGCGGTTGCCCTTGGCGTCGAGGCTGAATTCGCCGGACAGCACGTGGCGGATGATGTTGACCGGCGCGCCGATGAAGCGCGGGTTGGCCAGGACCTCGGCCAGCGCATCGTGGTTCTCCGCCTTGTCGCACCAGCGGGCTGCGGCATCGAGCGCGACGATGAGGCGGGAAACGGTTTCCGGATGGCTCTCGGCCCATTCCGGCCGCATGGCCAGCACCTTTTCCGGCGCCGACGGCCAGATGTCCTGCTTGGCGGCGACGATGCGGCCGACGCCGCGTTCGGAGGCGACCATGTTCCATGGCGCGCCGACGCAGAAACCGTCGATGGCGCCGGCTGCCAGCGCGTCCGACGTCAGCGGCGGCGGCACGACGACCAGCTTGACGTCGCGGTCCGGATCGATGCCGCCGGCGGCGAGCCAGTAGCGGAATTCGTAATTGTGGGAAGAGAACGGATAGGTCATACCGAGCGTCGGCAGGGTCTCGGCATTGGCCTTCATGCTGCGGATGACGGCCGCCAGGGCCTGGGCATTTTCCAGCGCGCCCGCGGTCTCGGAAAGCCCGGCCGTCTCGCGCATCCGCTCGAACAGGCGGGTCGAGAGCGTGATGGCATTGCCGCCGCGGCCGAGCGAAAACGGCGTGATGGTCGGCGAGGGGTTGGAGCCGAGGCCCAGCATCGAGGCGACCGGCATCGGCGACAGCATGTGGGCGATGTCGAACTGGCGGAAGGCGAGGCGATCGCGGACATTGGCCCAGGAAACGTCCTTGACCAGATCGAGCGTCAGTCCTTCCTTCGCGGCAAAGCCGAATTCGGAGGCAGCGATCAGCACGGAGGCATCCACCAGCGGAATAAAGCCGGCGCGCAGGATTTTAGGCCCTTCGCCGTTGGCGCGCGCAGGCGCGCCAAGATTGCTGCCGGATCGGTCGGTCTTGGTCATCATGTTCACTCCGGCTTTCTCCCGGATATTTCGGTACTCGACATCATCACATCAACAGCCCCGCCGCCGTCACCACGCTCTGGGCGATATCCGATATCTTCTTCTTTTCGTTCATCGCGGTCTGGCGCAGCAGCGCGAAGGCGTCTTCTTCCGACAGGCCGCGCATCTTCATCAGGATGCCCTTGGCGCGCTCGATCACCTTGCGTTCCTCGAGCGCCGATTTCGCCTCGGCCAGCTCCCGCTGGAGCCGGCTGAAGGCGTTGAAGCGGCTCACCGCCATATCGAGGATCGCCTTGACGCGCTCTTTCTTCAGCCCGTCGACGACATAGGCCGAGACGCCCGCGTCCATCGCCGCCTCGATCAGGGCCGTATCGGACCGGTCGACGAACATGGCGATCGGCCGGCTGACGGTGCGGGTCAGCTGGAACAGATGCTCCATCATGTCGCGGTTGGGGTTTTCGATATCGATGACGATGACGTCCGGCTTCGACGTCTCGATGATCCGGGCGACGCCATGGACCTCGTGGATGACGGTGACATTGCTGTGCCCAGCCTCCCGCAGCCCTTCCTCGATGATGGAAGCGCGGATGGCATTTTCATCGATAACCAGAATGGTGAGATCGGGTGCCGGCATCCTTATAGGAATGACGCAGCGCAGCAATCTTGGCAAGCGCTACTATCCCGCTCATCAAATCGTCCCGGCATCCATCGCATGGAAAGAACCGGTTAACCTTTATTTTCTACTTCCTGTGAGAATGTGCCGTTCCCGTATCTCGTCTGGTTGTCATGCAGTTCTCACGCAATAATCATCCCCAGAGTTCTGACCTCCCCAACGCCGAAGACGATACCGTCGACGTGGCGCAGCAGGCTCGTCCCTCGCAGAGCCTTGCCGATTTCAATCAGCCGGTTCTGGAGCAGGCGCCCTGGCAGGCGGCTTTCCGGCTGGCGCCGAACGTGCGGTTCACCCGCACGCCCGAAAGCGTGGTCGCCCGCAGGGCAAATGCCGGGCAGGCTCTCGAGGAGCCGGTCAATGTGCCTGTCGCCGCAGAGATCGAAGTGATTCCGTCCGAAGTGTTCCTGACCGCCGCCGCCCATGATTCGCCAGTAACCCATGAGCCGTCCGCCCCGCTCGAACAGATCGCCGGCCTGCAGCAGCTTGCCGCGACGATGCGTTACCACGTGCCGGAAACGCATTCCGTCATCGTTACACAGCCCCAGCCGGTTCAGGAGATCGCACCCATCGCAGCGCCGCGCCAGGACATCGCGATCTCCGACTTCGCCTTCTGGGACGCCATGCCGTTCGAATTGGAAGGGCCAGTGGTCATCGAGGCCGAAGCCCCGCCGGTCGAATCTGAAGTCCTTCCGGTCGTCGTGGCGCAACCGGGTGCTCCCGTGACCGATCTTTACCGCGAAGTGCCACGCCGCACTGCTGCGAGAACCGTAGTCGTCGCGCCGTCTCCGAGGCCGGAGCCGGTCAAGGCACCTGAGCCTGTCGCGCCGGTCCGGGTCGCTCCGCAGCGTGTGGCGAAAGCCAAGGCACCGGTCGTCGTCGAACCCGTGTTTGCGCCTGCGCCTGTCATGCAGGTACCTGTACCCGCGTCGTTCGTGGCCACCGAATCCGTCGCCATCCAACCGACTCCCGTCCAGCCTGAAATCGCGCGTCCCCGGACCGTGCGGCCGCCCGAGGCGGAATACGAGTTCCCGCCGATCTCGCTCCTGCAGGAACCGCAGGGCGAGCGCGGCCAGGCGATGCAGCCGGATGCCCTGCAGCAGAGCGCCGGCCTGCTCGAAAGCATTCTCGAGGATTTCGGCATCCGCGGCGAGATCATCGACGTGCGGCCGGGTCCGGTCGTGACGCTCTACGAATTCGAGCCGGCGCCGGGTGTCAAATCCTCGCGCGTCATCGGTCTTGCGGACGACATTGCCCGTTCGATGTCGGCGCTGTCTGCCCGTGTCGCCGTGGTGCCCGGCCGCAACGTGATTGGCATCGAGCTGCCGAACGCGACCCGCGAGACGGTCTATTTCCGCGAACTGATCGAATGCGAGGACTATTGGGAGACCAAGCACCGGCTGGCGCTCTGCCTCGGTAAGACGATCGGCGGCGAACCGGTTATCGCCGAACTCGCCAAGATGCCGCATCTGCTCGTCGCCGGCACCACAGGTTCCGGCAAGTCGGTCGCCATCAACACGATGATCCTGTCGCTTCTCTACCGGCTGCGACCGGAGGAGTGCCGGCTGATCATGATCGACCCGAAGATGCTGGAGCTTTCCGTCTATGACGGCATTCCGCACCTGCTGACTCCCGTCGTCACCGACCCCAAGAAGGCCGTCCTGGCGCTGAAATGGGCGGTCCGCGAGATGGAGGATCGTTACAAGAAGATGTCGCGCCTCGCCGTCCGCAATATCGACGGCTACAATCAGCGTGCCGCAAGCGCCCGCGAAAAAGGCGAGGTCATCTCCGTCAGCGTCCAGGCGGGCTTCGACCGGCAGACCGGCGAGATCCTCTACGAAGAGCAGGAGATGGACCTCTCGCCGATGCCCTATATCGTCGTCATCGTCGACGAGATGGCCGACCTGATGATGGTCGCCGGCAAGGATATCGAAGGCGCGATCCAGCGGCTGGCGCAGATGGCACGCGCCGCCGGCATCCACCTGATCATGGCGACCCAGCGTCCCTCGGTCGACGTCATCACCGGCACGATCAAGGCGAACTTCCCGACCCGCATCTCCTTCCAGGTCACCTCGAAGATCGACAGCCGCACCATTCTCGGCGAGCAGGGTGCCGAACATCTGCTCGGTCAGGGCGACATGCTGCATATGGCGGGCGGCGGGCGGATTTCGCGCGTCCACGGTCCGTTCGTTTCGGATGCGGAAGTCGAACTGGTGGTCCGCCACCTCAAGACCCAAGGCCGGCCTGACTATCTCGGCACGGTCACCGAGGACGAAGACGACGAGGAAGACGAGGACGTTTCGAGCCAGGAAGCCGTGTTCGACAAGAGCGCGATGGGCGGCGACGACAGCGACGAGCTTTACGACAAGGCCGTCAAGGTGGTCATGAAGGACCGCAAGTGCTCGACCTCCTATATCCAGCGCCGCCTTTCGGTCGGTTACAACCGCGCCGCCTCTTTGGTGGAGCGTATGGAGCAGGAAGGTCTGGTCGGCCCCGCCAACCATGTCGGCAAGCGCGAGATCATTGCCGGCGGACGTTCTGCCGCCGCCGAGGATTTCGGGGACTGAAGCGGATTTCTGAATTTTATACACGCGACGGATCGGGCGGGCGTCACACGGCACGCCCGCAAAAAAAATCCCGCTGCGATTTTCCCCACCCCTGAAACCCGTGCCTACAATTGCCCCGCTTCCGTCGCCGGAGTGTTTCGCGAGACGTTCGCGGGCAGGCGGGGGCCGGCGCTTTCATCGGAACCGTAACGTGCGGGGATGGTGGAAGAGGTGAAAGCCATGGAGTGCTCGTTGAAAGACGAACATTCCTATCAAGCCTCCCCCTGGCCGCCGGGCCGGGTTCGGTTGAGCCGTGCAAGTGGCAAGCCCTTCCCGAAAGGAGGGGCGCGAACGAAGCCATGCAGCGAGGCGAGGTGCTCACCTGTAGGGGAGGGACACCCCGAAAACACGCCGAAGGCCACGCGAATGCGGAGCCACCTATTAAAATCTATTGAGGTTCCGCATTCGTGTGGGCTCTCCGATATTTGAAAAGCCACGGCAGGCAACTGCGCGGGGGGATCGCGCGCGGCCGAAGGTCAGGTCATGGCGCGCTGGCCTGATCGGGGTGCAGCCGGTATCACCGGCTGCGGATATAGTCGCTCAGCCGGTTGGCTGCGTCCTCGACCTGCAGCGGATCGCGCAGGAAACAGGCGCGCATGAAGCCCTGTCCGCCCGGGCCGAAGGCGGTTCCCGGCGCCAATCCGACGCCCGTCTTGTCGACGATCCTGAACGCCTCCTCGCGGCTGTCGGTGACGCCGTCGATCTTCAGGAAGGCATAGAGGGCGCCCTCGGGCTTCAGCGTTTCCACCCGGTTGGTGGCGATCAGCGCGTCGCAGAGGATATCACGGGATTTCCGCGCCCGCTCGATATTGGTGCGGATGAAATCGTCGCCCTGTTCGAGAGCGGCAATCGCGCCCTTCTGCATGAACTGGGCGACGCCCGAGGTCGAATACTGGATCAAGTTGGTCAGCGTCTGGCCGATTTCCGCAGGTGCCACCATCCAGCCGACCCGCCAGCCGGTCATGCACCAGTTCTTCGAGAAGGAATTGGCGAAGATGATCCGGTCTTCCGGCTCCATGACATCCATGAAAGACGGCGCGCGGGCGCCTTCGAAATAATAGAGGCCGTAGATCTCGTCGGCGATGATCCACAGGCCATGCTTGCGGGCAAGATCGAGGATCGCCTTGAGATCGTCATGGGTAGCAGTCCAGCCGGTCGGGTTGGACGGCGAGTTGATAAAAATCGCGCTCGTCTTCGGGGTGATCGCCGCCTTCAGCCGCTCGATGTCGAGCACCCAGCGGCCGTCGGTAAAGCCGAGTTCGACGGTGACCGGCTTGGCTTCCGAAACGCCGATGGCGTTGACGACATTCGGCCAGGCGGGCGAGAGATAGACGATCTCGTTGCCGGCGGAGGCCACCGTCTGGATGGCGAGCACGATCGACTGCATGCCGGAACCGGTGACATAGATGTTGTCGACCGACAGGTCCCGCCCATAGTGCCGCTGGTAATAACGGACGATCGACTCGCGTAGCGCCGGAATCCCTTGCGTCCAGGTGTAGAAGGTTTCTCCGGCGAGCAAAGCTTCGCTGGCGGCACGGGTGATGAAATCGGGGGTCGGCAGGTCGCCTTCGCCGATCCAGAGCGGCATCAGGTTTTCGCGGCCTCGGGCATAGGTGACGATTTCGCCAATGCCGCTGCGGGGCGCAGCCGCGGCGCGGGCGCTGATGTCCGGTCTGATGATTGTCATGGATTGCCCTGTCGGTCCTGGCTGGTTTGTCGCAAAACTGACTTGGCCCAACCGCGCCCGCGGGTCAATATTTCCCGTGCCGGATTTTGTTCTTTACTGGCTGGTGGTGCTCGCGAAGCGGCCGAATGTGCCGCGGGAGAAACACAGCGGATCGCCCTCGCGGTGGGCTGCGCGCAGGACGCGGCCGAGGATCAGCGTATGGTCGCCGGCATCATGCATCGAGGAGAGTTCGCATTCGAAGCGAGCCAGCGTGCCGGGGATGACCGGCACGCCTTCGTGGTTCTGGTTCCAAAACAGCTCTTCGAACCCGAGACCGCCGCGCGTGAACCGGGCGCTCAGCAGATCCTGGTCGGCGCTGAGCACATGGATGGCGAAATGGCTTGCCGCCGTGAAGGCCGCGTGGCGCGACGAGCTCTTGGCCGGCGACCAGAGAACCAGCGGCGGATCGAGCGACACGGAGGTGAAGCTGTTGACCGTCATGCCGATCGGGCCATCCGGAGTTGTTGCCGTCACCACAGTCACGCCGGTCGTGAAGGCTCCGAGTGCGTTGCGGTAATGCCGCGCGGTCGATGCGTCCGGAATGAAGATCTGTTCGCTGAGCGTGCTTGCGGTGTCGGCAGTGATCATCATGGCACCTGCTTTCCGGTTGCGGCGGTGTAGAGTTCGAACCAGGTCTGGCGATCGATCGTCACCTTCGCGGCGTCGGCGATCGTGGCGATACGGGCAAGATTGTTGGTGCCGAGCACCGGCAGGATGGCGGCGGGATGGGCCAGCAGCCAGGCAACCGCGACGGCCGTTGCATCGACGCCCTGTTCCGCGGCGATCCGTTCCAGAACCGACATCAGGCTCTCGTTCTTGAACAGCGAGCCGCCGCCGAGCGGTGACCAGGCCATTGGCGCGATACCGCGTTCCTGCAGATAGGCGAGATCGCCATTGGTGAAGGCGCTTGCCGCCACAAGGCTGATCTCGATCTGGTTGGTGACGAGTTCCGCTTCCATGGAGGATTGCAGCAGGGAGAAATCCCAGGGGCGGAAATTGGAAACGCCAACGGCGCGCACCTTGCCGGATACGACCAGCGCATCGAGCGCCGGGCCGGTCTCGTCCGGATCCATGAAAGGGTCGGGCCGATGGATCAGCAGGAGATCGATATGGTCGGTCGCCATGTCGCGCAGCGATGCCTCGACCGACGCGTTGATATGGGCGGCGCTGGTATCGTAGTGCTTGCCGCGGGCGGCGGAATGGCGGCCGGCCGGCGCGACGATGCCGCATTTGGTGACGATCTCGATTTTGTCGCGCAGCGAAGGCGAGGCTTTCAGCGCGGCGCCGAAAATCGCTTCCGCCGTGTAACCTCCATAGACGTCGGCCTGGTCCATGGTGGTGATGCCCTGCGCCAGGCAGGCCTCGATCTTCGCCTGAACATGTTTCGGCGAGGTGTCGGCATCGTTTCCGATCCGCCACATGCCGTAAACGAGGCGGCTGAGCTGGAGATCGGGCGAAAGTTGAATGCGGTCCAGGTGATGAGGGGTCATCAGTGTCGTCTCCCGTTGCCGAGCGGCGTTGCAGGTGTCTCGGCCGGCACGCGACCATAGGCATGCGGCAGCGAACAGGTCTTGAGCTCGGGCAGGACCTTCTGACCGAAATGTTCCGCCTCGTCGAGATGCGGATAGCCCGAAAAGATGAAAGCCCGGATGCCCATCTTCTTGTAAGCCTCGATTTCCGAAAGCACCTGGTCGGTCGAGCCGACCAGTGCCGCGCCGCAGCCCGAACGTGCCCGGCCGATGCCGGTCCAGAGGTGTCGTTCGACATAACCGAACTTGTCGGCAAGCTCGCGGGTTCTCGCCTGGTGCGAGACGCCGAGCGAGGTGCTGTCATGGGCGCGGCTGCGGATCAACTGGCCGTATTCGTCATCCAACCTGGAGACGAGGTGTTCCGCATAGTCGCGGGCCTCCTTCTCGGTGTCGCGGACGATCATGTGGACACGCAGGCCATAGTCGAGCGTGCGGCCATGGGCTGCGGCGCGAGCATGGACCGCCTTCATGCGCTCGGCCAGCTGGTCCCTGGTTTCCGGCCACATCAGGTAGACGTCGCATTGGGCGCCGCAGAGTTCCAGCGCGTCCGGCGAATAACCGCCGAAATAGAGAAGCGGGCCGCCGTTCTGCTGGTAGGGGCGGGCAGGCTCGGTGGTGACGCCCTTGAAATTATAGACCTCGCCGTCGTGATCGATCGTGTCGCGTGTCCAGGCCTGGCGGAGGATCTGCACGACCTCGTGGCTGCGGCGATAACGGAAGGCGCTGTCAGCGACTTCGCCGGGGAAATCGGAGCTGATGACGTTGAGCGTCAGCCGGCCCTTCAGCATGTGGTCGAGCGTGGCGACGGTGCGGGCGAGCATGATCGGCTGCATCTCGCCACAGCGGATGGCGGCCAGAAGATTGATCCTGTCGGTTATCTGCGAGCAGGCGGCGACAAAGCTCAGCGTGTCCTGGCCGACCTGATAGGACGATGGGCAGAGGATGTTGCGGAAGCCGAGCGCCTCAGTGCGCCTGACGATGTCGGAGCAATGTTCCCAGCTCGATTTCAGTGCATCGTCGGGGACGCCGAGATAGGCGTAGTCGTCCGAACACAGGGCGGCGAACCACGAGACTTCGGCCGCATCGAGATCCGGCGATGTTATGGGCACGATCGTCATCAGATACTCCTCCACCTTCGACTTGCATATCACTGGCTTTCGTGTAAATCAATGGTGTATCAATTTTCAGCGCATGTGTTCCCGGGGAGGGGGAAGTGCTGATGGAGAGCCATCCGGGCAGTCTGCCGATCTATCTGCAAATCGCCGAACTTCTCGTGCGCGACATTGCCGCCGGCCGGCTTGGCGATGGCGAGAAGCTGGCCCCCGAGCGCGACATGGCGGTGCAGCTCGGCATTGCCGTCGGCACCTTGCGCAAGGCGCTGGCGGAATTGCAGAATCGCGGGCTCTTGGAGCGGGTGCAGGGGTCAGGCAACTACATTAGGGCAATCAGCGATCCGAAGAGCGTCTATGCGATGTTCCGGCTGGAACTCATCCAGGGTGGCGGCCTGCCGACGGCGGAAGTGCTCGACGTGATGCGGCTCGACAAGCCCAAGAACCTGCCGAAGTTCGGTTTTTCGCCGGAAGGGCACCGCATCCGCCGCATCCGCCGGCTGTCGGGCAAAGTCGCAGCCCTCGAGGAGATCTGGCTGGACGGCTCCTATGTGGCGGCAATCGCACCGGAAGATCTGTCGGAATCCCTCTATCTCTATTACCGCACCCGGCTCGGCCTGTGGATCGTCAGGGCGGAAGACAAGATCGACCTCGACGCCGTGCCCGACTGGGCACCGCCGGCCTTCGGCCAGAAGCCGGGCGCACCGATCCCCCACGTGCTCCGGACGAGCCAGGCACAGGACGGCGCGGTGGCCGAGGTTTCCCGCACATGGTTCGACCATTCCGTGGCGCGCTACGTATCGCGGCTGCGGTAAAAGACAATCGAGTACCGGCAAGATGAAATTCGAGACGACACAAGACGGCTTTTCCATTTCGCTGAACGGCCGCAGCATTCTGCGCCACAGCCCCGCTTCGCCCTGCCTCTTCGTTGGCCAGGGGCAGGAGCGGATGGACATGTACCGCGGCAATTTCGAGGTCGAGGACTATATCGTCGAGCGCTGCGCGCTGCGCCATGCGGATGTCGACGGCAATGTGATCAGCCTTTCGGAGGCGGAGGGCCGGGCGCCGCGGTTGGAGCTGACGATCTCCGAAACCGCCGTGCATTTCCGGTCGCTGGACGAGACGATCAACCGTTTTTGGATCCGCATCCACGCGGAGAATGACGAGCATGTCTGGGGCGGCGGCGAGCAGATGTCCTATTTCGACATGCGCGGACGCCGCTTTCCGCTGTGGACCTCGGAGCCCGGCGTCGGCCGCGACAAGACGAGCGAGATCACCTTCAAGTCCGACCTGAAGGACAAGGCCGGTGGCGACTACTACAACACCAACTATCCGCAGCCGACCTACATCTCCTCGTCGCGCTATGCGCTGCATGTGAAAACGACCGCCTATTCCATCTTCGATTTTCGTCGCAAGACATTTCACGAGATCGAAGCGTGGGCGGTGCCGGAGCGTATCGAGCTGTTTGCCGCACCCAGCTTCGTCGAGTTGGTCGAGGCGTTGTCGTTGCGCTTCGGGCGGCAGCCTGAACTGCCGGGCTGGGTTTACAAGGGTGCTATCATCGGCCTCAAGGATGGGGTCAATTCCTTCGAGCGGCTGGAAAAGATGCGTCATGCCGGCGTGCAGGTCTCCGGTCTGTGGTGCGAGGATTGGGTCGGCCTTCGCCAGACCTCGTTCGGATCGCGGCTGTTCTGGGACTGGCAGGCGAACGACGAGCGTTATCCGGACCTGCGCCGTCGGATTGCCGAGCTGAACGGGGAGGGCATCTGTTTCCTCGGCTACGTCAATCCCTATCTCTGCGTCGATGGCTCGTTGTTTCCAGAGGCTGAAGCCGCGGGTTATTTCGCCAAGGATCAGCTCGGCCGAACCGCGATCGTCGATTTCGGCGAGTTCGATTGTGGCGTCGTCGATTTCACCAATCCGGAAGCGGCCGATTGGTTTGCCGAAGAGGTGATCGGCCGTCGCATGCTCGATTTCGGGCTGACCGGCTGGATGGCCGATTTCGGCGAATACCTGCCGATTGATGTGGAGCTCGCCAATGGCATCGACGCCAAGCTGATGCACAATGCCTGGCCGACGCTCTGGGCCGAGGTCAACGCGAAAGCGATCGCCAGCCGAGGCAAGACGGGCGAGGCGCTGTTCTTTATGCGGGCCGGCTTCAGCGGCGTGCAGAAACATTGCCCGCTGCTCTGGGGCGGCGACCAGTCGGTGGATTTTTCGCGCCATGACGGGCTCGTCACCGTGATGTGCGCTGCCCTTTCGTCAGGCCTGCTCGGCAATGCCTATCACCATTCCGATATCGGTGGTTATACCAGCCTGTTCGGCAATGTCCGCACGCCGGAACTGCTGATGCGCTGGGCGGAAATGGCGGCCTTCACGCCGGTCATGCGCAGCCACGAGGGCAACCGGCCGAGAGACAATATCCAGATCGACCAGGATCCTGAGGTGCTGGAGCACTTTGCCCGGATGACGCATATCTACGTGCATCTGGCGCCGTATCTGAAGACGCTGTCAGCGGAGGCCGCCGCGCGAGGTCTGCCGGTGCAGCGGCCGCTTTTCCTGCATCACGAGCATGATCCGAAAACCTATGCCATCCAGGATGCCTATCTCTACGGCCCGGAACTGCTGGTGGCGCCGGTCTGGCATGCGGCGCAGGAGGTGCGGAGCGTCTATCTGCCGGAGGGGGCGAGCTGGGTGCATGTGTGGAGCGGAAAGGAATATGCGGGTGGGGAAGAGGTGACGGTTGCTTCGCCGATCGGTTGTCCGCCGGTGTTTTATCGGGCGGACGCGGTTTTTGTGGAGATGTTTGCAGCGCTGAAGGATATGTGAGGTCGCGGCGCACTCCCAATCTCCCCCCTTGAGGAGGAGATGTCACCAGAGGTGACAGAGGGGGGTGGCGCCGCGAACTCGACTGGCGAAGAGTATGCCGCAGCACCCCCCTCTGCCCTGCCGGGCATCTCCCCCTCAAGGGGGGAGATCGGATGCGGCGCCGTCTCAGTCCAATCTCACCGCGCCGCCCAGTTCGCCCCGCGCCGGAAGATCGTCTTCATCTGGGGTACGTCGAATTCCTTCGCCTGGTGGCCGAGCGAGGAATAGAAGACGCGGCCCTCTCCGTATTTGCGCTTCCAAACCACCGGCATCACGACGCCGTTGATCCAGTAGGCGTGATCTCCCGTGAAGGTGGTTGTCGCCAGCACCTCGTTCGAGGGGTCCACATGCATGTAATATTGCTCGGACGTGTAGGGGAAATCGGTAATCCCCTCCATCAGCGGATCATCCGGCCGGGTGATGTTGACCGTGTAGTCGATGATATTGCCCGGATGGGCGACCCACTGGCCGCCGATGATGAACTGATAGTCGACCGACTCGCGGAATGCGTCGCCTGCGCCGCCGTGGTAACCGGCAATGCCGACGCCCTTCTCAACGGCGGCGGCGAGGTTTTTCACCTCCTCCTTCTCGATCTTCGACATGGTCATGATCGGCACGATGAGGCTCAGGTCGTGAATGGATGGATCGGCGAAGGCCTCAGTCGAATGTTCGAGATAGACCTTGAAGCCGTCCTCCTCGAGCATGTCCTTGATGATTTCGGCGCATTCCTGCGGTTCGTGGCCGCTCCAGCCGCCCCATACGATGAGTGCTTCACGCATTTTGTTCGTCCTCCAGAATTATTTCGCCAGCCGTCCATCGACGAGCGATTCCGACAGCGGAGCGGGCCGCTCCGTCGCCGTGGTGATCTTGATCGTGCGCCCTTCGGCGGACGCCGTGTGGAAGGCTTCCATGACCTCCAGCACATGCAGCGCCAGATCGCCGTTGGCCCGGTGCGGGCGGTTGGAGCGTATCGCGTAAGCGAGGTCCGCGATGCCGATCGAACGGTAGTTGCCCTCCGCATAGGGCAGGGTGGCGGGCTGGTCCTCGAACTGGCCGCCCTTCTTCAGATAGCCGATAGGGCCCTCGAACCGGTTCGGGTCCGGCACGATCAGCGTGCCTTCGGTGCCGTAAACTTCGAGCGGCACATGTTTGTGGCCGGCGACGTCGAAGCTCATGCCGATCTGAACGACCGCGCCGTTGGCAAAGGCCATGACGCCCGCCACATGGGTCGGAACGTGCACCGGAATGCGCTCGCCGTTGCGCGGCTCGCTGGTGATGATGCGCTCCTGGCGGGGCGTGATGGCAAAGCCCGCGACCTGCGAGACGGGGCCGAGCAGGTTGACGAGATCGGTGATGTAATAGGGACCCATGTCGAGCATTGGGCCGCCGCCGACCTCGTAATAGAAGGCGGGGTTCGGATGCCAGCGCTCGTGGCCGGGGCACATGAAGGTCGCGGTGCCGCCGACGGGCAGTCCGATGACGCCCTGGTCGATCAGTTCGCGGGCCGTCTGGTGGCCGCCGCCGAGGAAGGTATCGGGGGCAGCACCGATGCGCAGGCCCTTGGCCTTGGCGGCTTCCGCCAGTTTTTTCCCTTCCGCGAAATTAATCCCGAGTGGCTTTTCCGAATAGGTGTGCTTGCCGGCATCGAGCGCCTGCAGGGCAACGGCGACATGCGCCTTGGGGATGGTCAGGTTGACGATGATCTCGACCTTCGGGTCCGCGAGCAATTCGCCGACGGTGCGGGCCTTCAGATTGAATTCGGAAGCCTTCGCCTCGGCCAGATCGCGGTTGAGATCGGCCAGTCCGCGGATATCGAGGATCGGAAAGGCGGATGTCATCGCTTTCAGATAGGCGCCTGAAATATTGCCGCATCCGATGATGCCGATACCGACTTTGTCCATTATTCCCTCCCGATGAATGCTGATGAATTCTGGTATTGGGCGCTTTAGAGCGCCGGCCCGGTGGTGCTCCAGGGCGATTCGTAAAGTTCGTAAAGCGCGACGGCCGCCGCTCCCTGCGCCCAGAAATCATCCGTCGAATCGTCGAAGACGAGTTCGCTGACGCCCTTCAGCGACGGCGGAATGGCGAGCGCATAGGCATCGCGCAGGCTGTTCAGGAACGGTTCGCCGAGCGCCAGCGACGAGCCGACGAGGATGACGCGCGGCGGCGCAAATAGCGTGACGATGTTGGCGATCGTCAGCCCGACGGCCTCGCCGGCGCGGACGGCTGCGCCGATCAGCCGGTCGTCGTCGGCCTGGATCAGCGCCTGGACATGGGTCATGCCGCGGCCGAGTCTTACTGCTTCGGCAAAACGCCCGTCCGTCTGTTGCTCGCCGAGGATGGCGCTCTCGCCGGCCTGGCTCGAAAGCCGCACGATGCCCTGAGGTCCCATGCCGAGCACGAGATCACCGAGGTTGTGGCTGAGGCCGCCGGCACCGCGGAAAAGCCGGTTGCCGTGCAGCACGCCGAGGCCCAGCGTCTGTTCAAGCGAGATCAGGACCATGTCCTCCAGATCGCGGGCCTTTCCGAACCAGTGATGACCGAGCGTGATGGCATGGGCGTCACTCTCGACGATGGTCGGCGTCGACAGGCGGCTGGACATTTCCGCCGCAAAATCGATGTTGATCTCGCGAAAAATCGGGCTCGAGCGGATATGCCCGGTGCGGTGTTCGATGACGCCCGGGAGGCCGAGGCAGACGCTGTCGACATCCTCCAGCGACAGGCCGGCATCGACGACGCAGCGGCGCACGCCATCCTCGACGAGATCGGCGATGACAGCGATCGGCTGGCGGTCGATACGGATCGGCAGGGTAAGTTGGGAGAGCACGTCGCCGCGGAAATTGGTGACGACGAAGACCATGCGGCTTGCGGCAATCTTGGCGCCGACGACGCGGGCGGCATCCGGATTGACCTCCAGCATGACGCGCGGTCGGCCACGCACCGCCTCGTTGCGGATATCGCCCTCGTGGCGGGTCAGGATCAGCCCGTCGTCGAGCAGCGAACCGGTGATGGCCGAAACGGTGGTTGTCGAGAGTTCGGTGCGCTCGGAAATTTCGACGCGGGAGATGGGGCCGCGGCGCCGGATCGTATCCAGCACGCTGAGGCGGTTCATCGCACGCATGAGTTCTGGATCGGCGGTTTTCATCTCTTCTGCGCACTCGTCGGGTTTTGCACCGAACGCTATTTAATTCGAGGTGCAAATTAAATTCGCTTTGTTCTAGAGCCGATTTTGGGCGGTGTGCAATAGATAAAGCAGCAAAAGGCGCATTTTTCGCCAAAATCCGGTAATGTCGCTTGGGGCTATTGACAGATGCGACAGGCTTGCCGATTATTTAATTCGGATGCAGGAATAAAGCTTTGGGAGGAGCGCCTTCAATGTCCAACAGATATCACAGGATGCGTTTGATTTCCGCGACCGCCGTTGCTCTCGCCGGGGGCCTCTTTACGGCCGGCGTTGCCGCGGCGGACAGCGTCATTCGCTGGATGCATGTCGAGCAGGTGCCGGGGAACATAGCCGTCTGGAACCAGATCGCCAAGGATTTCGAGGCCAAGCACCCCGGCGTCAAAGTCGAGCTGCAATTTCTCGAAAACCAGGCGTTCAAGGCCAAGCTGCCGACGCTTCTGCAGTCGAAAGACGCGCCGAGCATGTTCTATAGCTGGGGCGGCGGCGTGCTCAAGGCGCAGTCCGAGACCGGCACGTTGCGGCCCATCAATGCGGCGCTCGATGCCAATGGAGGGGAATGGCGCAAGTCGGTCAACGCCTCCGCCGTCGACGGCCTGACCTTCGACGGCAAGGTCTGGGCTTCGCCCTCCAAGAGCGGTCTGGTTTCCTTCTATTACAACAAGGAACTGTTCAAGAAGGCGGGCGTCGATGCCTCGAAGATCGCGACCTGGGACGATTTCCTCGGTGCCGTCAAGGCGCTGAAGCAGGCAGGCGTGACGCCGATTGCCGGCGGCGGGCGGGACAAATGGCCCCTGCATTTCTACTGGAGCTATCTCTCGATGCGCGAGGCGGGACAAAAAGGCTTTGCCGATGCCAAGGCAGGCAAGAACGACGGCTTCGCCGGCAAGCCTTTCGTCAAGGCGGGCGAGCGGCTGGCCGAGCTCGGCAAGCTTGAACCCTTCCAGAACGGCTATCTGGGCGCGACATGGAACGATGCGCTTGCCGCCTTCGGCGATGGCCGGGCCGCGCTCATCCTGAGCTTCGAGAATACGCCCGCGACCCAGGCGTCGAATTCGACGAGCCGCAAAGGCCTTGCCGACGACAATATCGGTCGCTTCCCGTTCCCCGTCGTCAGCGGAGGGCCCGGTGTTACCACCGACAGTTTCGGCGGTCTCAACGGATGGGTGGTCACCAAGAACGCGCCGCCTGAAACCGAGGAATTCCTCCGCTACATGGCAAGCATCGACGTGCAGAAGGTGCTCGCCAGGGATACGCAGATCATGCCCGTCACCAAGGGTGCGAGCGAAGCGATCTCCAAGCCGCTGCTGAAGGAAGTTGCCGAGGCTCTTGCCAAGGAAACCTGGCACCAGAACTTCCTCGACCAGGATCTCGGCCCCAATGTGGGCGCGATCGTCAACGACGTCAGCGTCGAAGTGGTCTCCGGCGGCATGAAGCCGGCGGCCGCCGCGCAACAGATCGAGGATGCCTATTCTCTCGAGCGCAAGTAAGCGCAGTGCCGGCGCGCCTAAGGTCCTGACCCTGGGAGCGCCGGTTCCTGTTTTCGCCTGACGCCGTTTTGCAGCCTGAAAGGCTCGAAAAATCGATGAGCGATACGCTGATGTCTGCCAACGCCGTGCCTGCCGGGAAAACGCTTGCGGTCTCGCGGCGCCGCAAGCGGTCGCTCGCCAACAGCAAGTGGCCGGTGCTGATCCTGTTCCTGCCGCCGGCGCTTCTTCTGTTCACGGTGCTGGTCATCCTGCCCATGGGCGAGGCCGCATGGTATTCCTTCTACAACTGGAACGGCTATGGCAGCCCGACGCAATGGGTTGGCTGGCGCAATTACCAGCTGATTTTCCGCAACAGCGCCTTCACCCAGGCGCTGATCAACAACGGCCTGATCGTGCTCGCCTCGCTCTGCGTGCAGGTGCCGCTGGCGCTCTGGCTGGCGACGATGATCTCCAGCCGGATCAAGGGCGCGCTGTTCTTCCGGCTGATCTTCTTCCTGCCCTACGTGCTTGCGGATGTCGCGGCCGGCATGATCTGGCGTTTCGTCTATGACGGGGATTTCGGTCTCGTCGCCGGCATTTCGCATTTCATCGGCGTCGAACCGCCTTTCTGGCTGGCCGACCGGGACGTGGCGATGTACGCGATATTGGGCGTCGTGGTCTGGAAGTATTTCGGCTTTCACATGATGCTCTTCATCGCCGGCCTGCAGGCGATCGACAAAAGCGTGCTGGAAGCGGCAGACATCGACGGCGCGACCGGTTTCCAGAAATTCCGGCTTGTGACGCTGCCGCTGCTCGGCTCCACTGTGCGTCTCTCCGTCTTCTTTGCGGTCGTGGGCTCGCTGCAGCTCTTCGACATGATCATGCCGCTCACCGGCGGCGGTCCGTCGAACTCGACACAGACAATGGTGACGTTCCTGTACAATTTCGGGGTGACCCGCATGCAGGTCGGGTTCGGCAGCGCGGTCGGCGTGGTGCTGTTCGTGATCTGCGTGACGCTCGCCTTCAGCTACAAGCGGGTATTCATGCGCAATGACTGAGATCTCGACAGCACAGCCCATCGATGCCGCCAGCGCGCCGACCTCCGGCCAGCGCATCCGCGCCGGCACGCAGGTCTATATGTACGTGTCGCTGGTCATCGTGGCGGCCATCGTGGTGGTGCCGCTTATCAGCACCGCACTCGGCGGCTTCAAGACTCTGGGCGAACTGCGCGGCAACCCGTTCGGTCTGCCGACGGAATGGCAGTGGTCGAACTACACGGACATCATCATCAGCAAGCGTTACTGGCTGCAGATGAGCAATTCGCTGATCATCGCCCTGCTGACGGTATTCCTGACATTGACCTTCGGCGCCATGGCGGCCTTCTGCTTCGCGCACATCCGCTTCTTCGGCGCCAATTATCTGGTCAACTATTTCCTGATCGGACTGATGTTTCCAGCCGCGACCGCCATCCTGCCACTCTATATCCGCATCCGCGATCTGGGGCTCGTCGACACATATTGGGGCGTGGTGCTGCCGCAGGTGGCGTTCGGCATGGGCATGAGCATCATGCTGTTCCGCAACTATTTTCGCAATCTGCCGTCGGAACTCTTCGACGCGGCGTTCGTGGATGGCTGCGGCTATATGCGCTTCTTCTGGCATATCACGCTGCCGCTGTCGCGGCCGATCATCGCCACCGTCGGCATCATCTCCTTCGTCGGCAGCTGGAACAGCTATATCGTGCCGCTGATCATGCTGAATTCGGAGAGCCGCTATCCCTGGCCGCTCGGCATCATGATCTACCGGGGCGAATTCAGCACCGAATGGCAGCTGGTGCTGGCCTTCATCACGCTCACCATTCTGCCGACCATCATCGCCTTCTTCCTGGCCCAGAAGCACATCATCGCCGGTCTGACCGCCGGTGCGGTGAAGTCCTGAGCCCCGACCCGGAGTATTTCGCATGGCATCCGTCGAACTGAGACAAGTCCGCAAGGCCTATGGGGCACTCCCGGTCATCCATGGAGTGTCGCTGGCCATCGAAGACGGCGAGTTCGTCGCACTGGTCGGGCCTTCCGGCTGCGGCAAGTCCACCCTGCTGCGGATGATCGCGGGGCTTGAGGAAATCACCGGCGGTGAGATCATCATCGACAATGCTGTCGTCAACGAGCTTACGCCGCGCGAGCGCAACATCGCCATGGTGTTCCAGTCCTATGCGCTTTATCCGCATATGACGGTCGCCGAAAACATGGGCTTCAACCTGCGGCTTTCCGGCACCCCGAAGCCGGTGATTGCCGAACGCGTCGCCGAAGCCGCCCGCATGCTCGATCTCATGCCGCTTCTCGACCGCAAGCCGGCGCAGCTTTCCGGCGGTCAGCGCCAGCGCGTCGCCATGGGCCGGGCGATCGTCCGCAACCCGGCCGTCTTCCTGTTCGACGAGCCACTTTCCAACCTCGACGCGAAACTCCGTGTGCAGATGCGCGCCGAGATCAAGCAGCTGCACCAGAAGGTCGGGACGACGTCGATCTACGTCACCCACGACCAGATCGAGGCGATGACGCTCGCCGACCGCATCGTCGTCCTCAACCAGGGAAAGGTGGAGCAGGAAGGCACGCCGATGGAACTGTACAAGAAGCCGGCCAATCTTTTCGTTGCCGCCTTCATCGGCTCGCCGGCGATGAACCTTCTCGACGGCACCGTGGACGGCGATGGCGGCGAACCCTCCGCGCGCCTTGGAGACGGAACCGCGATCCGCATCGCGCCGGACCGCAAGGTGAAGCGCGGCCAGGCGATCAAGGTCGGTCTGCGTCCGGAGCATCTGAGCCCCGGCGTCGGGGGGACTGCGCTTGCCGGGCAGACGCTGCTGGTCGAGCCGACCGGCGCACAGACCCACATCATCTTCGACCTCGCCGGCCATCCGGTCGTCGCTATCGTCGACGGCGAATATCCGGCCCGCTACGGCGCGCGGTTCGAGGCCAACATCCCGGCCGAACAGGTGCATGTCTTCGACCGTGAAACGGGGGTGGCGCTCTGAGCGGGCATGTTCTGAACCTCTCGGAGAGATCAGAAGCTTTCGAGCCTGATATCGGCCGGCCGTGAACGGGTGAGGATATAGCGGCCGTTCGGCAGGTCGTTGCCATCGAGTTTCCACGCGATCCCGGCCTCGTCGAGGCCATAATGCACCCAGCGTGCTCTGAGCCGCTCGCGGAGCACATCCTCCGATGGGCCGACGAAAATGGTGAAGTCGAACATTTCTGCGAGCCGCGACCAGGGCGCTTCGTCGACCAGCAGGTAATTGCCTTCCGCCAGAACGATATGCGTTTCGGGAGAGACGGCACGCGCCGAGGCGATGGCGATTTCTCGGGATCTGTCGAAGACCGGCACCAGCACTTCCTCGTCTCCCTGCCGCACCGCCTTCAGGACATCCGCGAACCCGCGCACATCGAAAGTCTGCGGTGCGCCCTTGCGAGGCAACAGGCCGCGGGCTTCGAGAATGCCGTTGTCCATGTGGAAACCGTCCATCGGCAGGACTTCGGCCGCTTCGCCCCGGGCCAGCAGGGCTTCGTGCAGGGCGTCGGCGAGGGTGGATTTTCCGCCACCCGGCGGGCCGGCGACCGCAACGATGAAGCGCCGCTTGTCCCGTGCGCGGTCGATGACGGTGTCGGTGATGTCGTCCAGTGTCATAGCGCCGAGGCCCTGCGTTCCATTGCTTTGAACAGGACTTCTAACGTTCCGCAGGGCATTCAGGCAATCCACCGACAGATGAAACGGGTGGCTCGATCAAGAAACCCGTCGAGCGCCCTCCCTGGCCTCCCTGATGGCTTCCCAAACCCTGTAAGGCGTTGCGGGCATGTCGAAATCCTTGACGCCGGCCTGGCGCAGCGCATCCAGGACGGCGTTCATCAGCGTCGGTAGGGCACCGGTGGTGCCGGCTTCGCCGCCGCCCTTGACGCCGAGCACATTGGTGGGCGAAGGCGCGGGCAGGTCGAAGAAACGCGGCGTCGGCATGAAGTCGGCGCGTGGCATGAAATAGTCCATGAAAGTCGCGGTCAGCATCTGGCCGCTGTCCTTGTCGTAGACGATGTGTTCGCCGAAGACCTGGCCCGCGCCCTGGGCGAGGCCGCCATGCATCTGGCCTTCGAGCAGCGTGTGGTTGATGACATGGCCGGCATCGTCGACGCCGATATAGGACGTCACCTTCGTCTCGCCGGTATTCGGGTCGATCTCCACTTCGGCGACATGCACGCCGCCCGGGAAATTGCGCTCCGGCTGGATCGAGGCCAGCGTGTCGAGCGCATTGCCATCAGGCGTGACGTTGCGGGTCGCCAGTTCCAGCAGCGAGATCGACATGTTGGTGCCGGCCACCTTGTAATGGCCGTGGTCGAATTCGATGTCGGTTTCGGCGGCTTCCAGCGCTTCGGCGGCAAGCTTGAGGCCCTTCTTCACCACCTCGCGTGAGGTAATCGTCAGGGACGCGCCGTGCGATGCCATGGTTCGCGACCCCATGGTGCCGGCACCTTTGAGCTTGTGAGGCGCATGGACGCTGTTGGCGCGCAGGTTGATGAGGTTCTCGTCGATGCCGAGTTCCCTGGCGACCATTCGCGGCAGCACCGTTTCGTGGCCCTGGCCGGCGGAGCCGGAAAGCGTGTAGAGCGTCAGCGTGCCGTCCGCCTCGAAGCGGATTTCGGTTTCCTCCGGCATGTGGCCGCCACCGGACGGTTCGACGAAGATGCCCATGCCGATGCCGCGCAGATTGCCGCGCTTTTCCGATTCCTTCCGGCGGGCTTCGAAACCCTTCCAGTCGGAGATCGAGACGGCTTCTTCCAGCATCGCGACATAGCTGCCGCTGTCGTAAACCGTGGTCGGCGTCTTGTAGGGATAGGCGTCGTCGGGGATCAGGTTCTTCCGGCGGATTTCGATCCGGTCCATGCCGAGATCGGTGGCGGCCTGATCGACTAGCCGCTCGACGAAATAATTGATGTCCGGACGGCCGGCACCGCGATAGGCGGCGATCGGCGAGGTATTGGTGAAGGCGAGGCGGTTGAGGCCAAAGACCGCCGGGATGCGGTAACAGCCGGTGCCGGTCAGCATCGGGTTGAGCACGTTGATCAACGCGCCGGCCGGCGAATGGTAGGCGCCGAGATCGCAGACGACGTTCATCCGGATGCCGAGGAACTCGCCGGTTTCGCTGAGCGCCAGTTCGCCGCTGAACCTGACGGCGCGTCCGTGATAGTCGGCGAGGAAACTTTCGGTGCGGCTGGCGGTCCAGCGCACCGGCCGACAGAGCTTCCTGGCGGCCAGCATGATCGCCGCATATTCCGGATAGGGCGCGCCGCGAATGCCGAAGCTGCCGCCGACATCGCCCATGTGATGCCGGACCTTTTCCGGCGGATGACCGGTGAAGCGCGCCAGCCCATCGCCAAGGCCCGTGCCCTGGCTGGCGGAATAGACGTCGAAGACGTCCGTCTCGGCATCATAGGCCGCCATGAAGGATTTGAGTTCGAGCGGATTGGCGGCGACGCGCTGCGACTCGACCGTCAGCGCCGCGACATGCGCTGCCTTGGCGAAGGCTTCATCGGTCGTCGCCTCGTCGCCGAAACCGTGCAGGAAAACCAGATTGCCCGGCACGTCGTCGAAAAGCCGCGGCGCGCCGTCTTCCAATGCCTCCTCGGGGTCGATGATCGCCGGCAGATCTTCATATTCGACCGCGATCAGCTCGACCGCGTCGGCGGCCGCCTCGGCGCTGTCGGCCACAACCACCGCGACCGGCTCGCCGACGAAGCGGACACGGTCGGTCGAGAGCGCATAACGGCTCGGCGCCTTGATCTTCATGCCGTCGACGCCGGGGAAGGAGACCAGCGGGCCGGGGGCGATCAGATTGGCCTCGAGCGCATCCTTGCCGGTCAGCACGATATGGACGCCAGGAGCCGCGAGCGCCGCCTCGACATCGATCGAAACAATGCGCGCATGCGGCATGTCGGCTCTCAAAAATGCGGCGTGGAGCTGGCCCTCCAAGACCTTGTCGGCGGTATATTCGCCTTGGCCGGTAATAAGTCTCATGTCTTCCCGGCGACCGGTGAAGACCTCATGATCACTACTCAAAAACATTCTCCCACGCCAGGCGATTTCTGCCGGATGCGCCTCTTCGGCCTCTGTGCCGAGAATCAAACGCCCGGCGAATGGTATCCCATCCGATTGTCGTATACCTCTGCCGGCGACGGACGCTAATGCATGAATTCAACTCTGACAAATGCGATTTTATACTATCGCCATGATTTCGGCGGGGAATAGATCAGCAAAAAAAGCCCGCGCCAGTCTCTCGGCGCGGGCTTTTGTCTATGCGTCGACGATCAGGCAGCGCGAACCAGCTGTTCTGCCTGACGCAGCGCCGAGATCACGCGGTTCTGGCCGCGCACGAGCTGGGTCTTGGCGAAACCGAGCTTTTTGGGGCCGAGCTTGTCGAGGTCGGCTGCCGTCGAGATGGCGGGCAGTTCCGGGATCGGCAAGGCCGGGTCGTGGCGGAAGCGCTGCTCGCGGGTGTAATTGAGCGGCACCAGCATGCGGGCGAGCCTCTGGATCACGTGGTTGGCGGCCTTCGGCTCGATCTTGCCGCTGTCGATCCCGGCGTAGAATGCGGCGAGTGCTTCGGCCAAGGACTCGACCGCCTTGCGGCTCGGCGAAAGGTCGAAGCGGTGGCCGGCCTTCTTCTGGTAGGTGTCGACCGTGTGGAGGAACTCGCGTGCCGTCGCGCGCCAATCGAAGGGCAGGATTTTTGCATTGGCATTGCGCAGCACGGCGAGCAGATAGACCTTGATGTCGCGCAACATGATGTCCTTGTCGGCGATCTCGAGCGTATCGTTTTCGGTGTGCCAGGCGATGTTGGCGCCGCAGCCGCCGACCGTGTAATAGCCCTTTTCCTCGCGGTCCCGTTCCGTCATGGTCGAGGACAGCATCAGGTAGCTCGAAAGACCGATATTGTTGAAGGAATAGTCGCCGGCGCGGTGCGGGCGTTCGGCTTCGGCTTTCTTGCCGGCCACTTCCTCGATGACATCGGAGAGGAAGGCTTCCGTCTCGGTCATCATGCAGAGATTGATGAATTCGGTCGCCCAGCGGCAGCCGGGGCTGTCGCAATTGACCGAGGCGACGCAGTTTTCGTCGAGGTCGAGCGCGAAATTGTCGGAGAACCAGGTGGAGCCGGCATAACGTCCGGTCGAGTGGCCTGGCCACCAGCAAATGCGGATCGAGCGCTTCAGCTTGTCGCGGTTGGCCCAGAGAACGCGGGCGATTTCGAGCATCGTTGCATCACCGGTCGCGTTGTCGCCGACGCCGACATCCCAGCTGTCGAGATGGCCGTGCAGGAAGACGTATTTGTCGGGTTCCTCAGTGCCCTTGATGAAGACTTCCGGCAGCTTCGATTTGAACCAGCCCTCTTCCATGTCCGCAAAGACGGTGACTTCCGTGCCGGTCTTGGCAAGCTCGATCAGCGCATCGCCGCTCTCGCGGTTGACGGCAACGGCCGGGATCGACGGCTTGCGCGGCAGGTCGTCGAGATCGGGCGTGCCCCAGACGGTGGTGCAGGTGCCCCAATGGATGTCGACGCCGGGGTTGATGGCGATGACGCCGACGGCGCCAAGCTCGGTGAACTGCGAAACGAGACCCGGATTGGCGAAACCTTCCGAGAGAACCACCTTGCCGCGGACCCGGGCGGCGAGTTCGCCGGTGCCGTCGACGGTCTTTTCGAACATGGTCGAGATCGCCTTCGGCTGAAGGCTGGCGATATAGACGATCTCGCCCTTCACGCCCTTCGATGCATCCAGCGAATAGGAGGGCGGTTTGGCGCGGAAGGTCTTATCCCCCGCTTCGACACGGGCGAGCCCCGGCAGGCTGAGGAAAAGGTCGGCCTCGTGCATCTTGACCTCGACACCGTGCTTGGCGAGCCGGGCCGCGACCTCGTCCATGGCGCGGTTCACATCGGTCGGATGTTCGCGCTTGTAGGTCGCAAAGCTCTCCACCAGAGCCCAGGGTTCATCCAGCTTCACCGCTCCCAGAACGGCAGATTCGATCTCGTTCATATCCGGTACTCCCCAATTTGTTTTATCTAGTGAAACACTGTTTCGCAAAACATGAAAACGCTAACAGAGGTTTGGGGACCCCGCAAGCGGCTTCGAAGGGCTAGAAATCGCACTGACGAAAATGGGCGCCAGGGCGCCCGCTAATTTCCGGATGATTGGAGATCGGCTTGAGCGAGCCTCAAGCCCTTGATTTCACGAGGCCGTTTTCGCCGGGGCCGTGGATCGAAAGGCGCTCGGATATTTCGGCCGCGGCGTCGAGGGCAGCCCTCAAATGGCTTTCGCGGCGCTCCTCGTCGAAGCGGGCGACAGCGCCGGCGACCGAGATCGAGGCGATGATGGTGCCGTCGGCGCCGGTGATCGGGGCGGCGACGGAGAAGGCGCCTTCATCGAGATCGTTGAGCACGATATTGTAGCCGTTGGCGCGGATGCGTTCGAGCGCCTGGCGCAGTTTCGCCCGGTCGGTGATCGTGTAGGGCGTGAAGGCTTCGAGCGGCTGGGAGAGTGCCGCATCGATGACCGACGGATCCGCGTAAGCCAGCAGAAGCAGCGAGCCTCCACCCGCATGCAACGGGCCATTGCGTCCGGCCTGGGCAAAAAGCCGGATCGAATGGCGGCCGGCGCGGGTTGCCAGAACATAGGTCTTCAGGCCCTCCCGCACGACAAGGTTGACGTTCTCGGATGTCTGGTCGCGGAGCGCATCCATGACGGGCCGGGCGGCGTAAAGCAGGGCGCCGTCCTTGCCGAGGCGCTCGCCGAGCACGCCAATGCGGTAGCCGAGCGCGAATTCGGCGCGTTCCGGATCGCGCGATACAAAGCCGCGTTCTTCCAGGGTGTGGAGCAGCCGGAAGACCAGCGATTTGGTCATCCCCAGCGATTTTGCAAGCGAGGTCACGCCCTGGTCCGGGCGATCGGCAAGCGCTTCGAGAAGGGCGAGCGCCCGGTCCACTGCCGCGATCTTGTAGTCTTTTGGTTCGCTCATCGGATGGTCTCCTCCGGCATCTGATTTGGATTGCTTGAAGCTTCTTGCAATCTTCTTGGAATATGTTTTACTCGCTCTCAATGCGAAACGATGTTTCACACAATAAAACATTGAGAGCCGGGTTGCAAACCCTTCGAAGGCACTCTTGGAGAATTCTGTGGATTGAGCATCGGTTTTGAATGCGCGGGAAACGTGTTCGACGGCCGATTTCGGATTTGCGATGCGGAGGGAGAAAACCCTTTGCCAACAAGAGAATAGTCAAGCTATTCAGAGGAGAACGACCATGAAGTCCGTTTTGAGAAGTGCATTCGCAGCTCTTGTGGTGACGGCCGTCGCTCTGCCCGCCTGGGCCGGCGATCCGATCCGCAAGATCACCATCCTGTCCCGCCCGCAGGCCGGCCAGCAGGCGGAATTCCAGTCCGTCCAGCTGATTGCCCAGGAATGGCGCAAGCTCGGCCTCGATGTCGAAGTCCGGGCGATCCCCTGGGAACAGATGTCCGACGAAGTCTGGTACAAGCGCGACCAGTGGGACTCGACCGCTTGGCAGATGGTCGGCCGCCCCGAGCGTTCCGATCCGGACGAGCTCGTCTTCAACCTTTTCCATTCCTCGACCGCCAAGGACGGCTACAATTTCGCCGGCTATATCAACAAGGATTACGACGCGACCGCCGAAGCTCAGCGCGGCGAGATCGATCCGGCCAAGCGCAAGGCGCTGGTCTTCAAGGCTCAGGAGATCCTGTCGAAAGATCAGCCCTACATGATGCTGGTGCATCCGAAATCGACCTTCGCTTTCGACAAGACAGTCTGGAAGCCGGAATCGGTCGTCAACCAGAGCGGCATCGGCATCCGCAACACCTGGACCTTCCTCGGCATCGAGCCGGCGGGTCCTAAGAAGGACCTGATCATCAACTCGTCCGACAATATCAAGGCGATCAACCCGCTCTATATCTCGGGCAGCGTCGACAGCTGGATCACCGAACTCGTCTGGGACCGCCTGCTGCGCGTCGGTCCGGATGGCCTGCCGAAGGCATGGGCCGCCGAGAGCTTCACCTGGAAGGACGGCACCACGGTCGACGTGAAGCTGAAGTCCGGCATGAAGTGGCATGACGGCAAGCCGGTCACGCCTGAGGACGTCAAGTTCTCGTTCGAAGCGGCGGTTAGCGGCGAAGCCCCGATGTACAAGCCCTTCGCGACGAATATCGATGCGATCACCATCAACGGCGATGTCATCACCTTCAAGCTGAAGAAGCCGGCCGCCTCCTTCGTTACGTCAAGCCTTGCCAAGGTCAACCTGATCCCGAAGCATATCTGGGAGCCGATCCTCAAGGATCTGGCCACCAAGCCGGAGACTGCGGAAAGCTATCAGGAGCAGATGCCGATCGGCTCCGGTCCGTACAAGTTCACCAGCTGGGCCAAGAACGAGTCCGTCACGCTTGCCGCCAACAAGGACCACTTCGCCGCGCCGAAGGTCGATCGCTGGATCCTGCGTATCGTGCCGAACGCGGAAGCGGCACTCGGCATGCTGCGCTCGGGTGAAATCAACTTCATGGGCGAGTTCACCGGCGATCCGCAGGTGCTCATCGATGCCGCCAAGAAGGACGGCGACCTGGAAGTGGTTTCCACCGTCGACATGGGCTTCCGCTACATCGCCTTCAACGAACGCCGTCCGCCCTTCAACGACCCGGCCTTCCGTCGTGCGCTTTCCGAAGCGGTCGACCGCCAGTTGATCGTCAAGGCCGCCTATCGCGGTTTCGCGGTCGCCTCGAACTCCATCGTCTCTCCGGCGCTGGAATACTGGCATGACAAGTCGGTCGTCGACAGCTTCAAGGCCGGACAGGCCATTGCCGCCAAGACCCTGAAGGATGCCGGCTATACCCTGGACGGTGGCAAGCTTCGCTATCCGGGCGACACCAAGGAAACCGTCGCCGCCAAGTAATCCTCACGGAGGCGGCGGGCTGTCGCGACGCCGCCTCCCATTTTTGCCTGACGCTTGACATCGGCAGCCTCGCCTTTCCTCCCAAATGGGGCGCCGAGCCAAGAGAAGGAATCTTTTCAGATGAAGAATTTCAAGGCTGTGGGCGGCAGGTTGCTGCAGCTCGCTCTTGTTTTATGGGCGGTGGTGACCATCCTGTTTCTGATGTTCCGGCTGATGCCGGGCAATCCGATGGCCGCCTATATCGACCCGACCTTTACGCTCGAGCAGCAGCAGCAGCTGATGGCCCAGTTCGGCCTCGACAAGCCGTTGTGGCATCAATACCTGATCTATCTTGGCAACCTTCTGCAGGGCGAGCTCGGCCAGAGTTTTCGCTATCGGGAACCGGTCGGACAGCGGATCTGGATCCTGTTGCCGAACACGCTGATCCTCACCTTTTCTTCGCTGATCGTCGCCTATGTCTTCGGCATTCTCGCCGGCGCCTATCTCGCCTGGCGCCGCGGAAGCTGGGTGGAGCAGGCGGCCATTCCGCTGGTGCTCACCACCCGCGCCATGCCGGAATTCTGGCTCGGCATGGTGATGCTGGCGATCTTCTCGTTTTCGCTCGGCTGGCTGCCGGCCGGTGGCACGCGCGCTCCGGGCAACGAATATTCCGGCTTCCTCGACCTCTACACCTCGCGCGACTTCCTCGCCCATCTGGCGCTGCCGGCGGCGACGCTGGCGATCTACAGCCAGGGCCTGCCGCTTCTCCTGATGCGCTCCAACATGCTCGACGTGATGAAGGAGGACTTCGTCACCATGGCCCGCATCAAGGGCCTGTCGAACTGGACGGTGGTGGTGCGCCACGCGGCCCGCAACGCGCTGCTGCCGGTGATGACCTCGTTCGCTATTGCCGTCGGCTATCAGCTGCAGGGCAATGTCGTGGTGGAATCGGTGTTCTCCTGGCCGGGCCTCGGCCGCGAGCTGGTGAACGCTGTCGCCGCTTCCGACTATCCGTTGGCGCAGGGCGCATTCCTGATGATCGCGCTCGTGGTGATCTTCATGAATCTGCTTGCCGACCTGCTCTATGCCTTCCTCGATCCAAGGATTTCCCATGCCTGAGATCGCCGCACCCGCCATCATCAAGCCGAGACGTCCCAATATTATCGCCCGGATGTTTCGCGCGCTGAGACTTCCGATGAACGACCCGTTCGCGGTCGCCGGTCTTCTCATCTATCTGGTGTTCATCGTCGTTGCGGTGTTTGCCGATCAGATCGCCACGCATGACCCGACCGAAATCCTCTACACGCCAGCCTACGATCTCGCGGCGGACCTCCGGCCGGGGCAGGACGGTTTCATCATGGGAACCACCAGCCTCGGCCGGGATATCTTCTCGCAGCTTGTTTACGGCAGCCGCTCGGCGCTGCTGATCGGCATCACTGCCGCGTTCATGGTGGCGCTGATCGGCTCGGTCATCGGTCTCGTCGCCGGTTATTTCGGGCGCTGGGTGGATGCCATCCTGATGCGGCTTGCCGATATCGCCTTCGGCATTCCCTTCCTGCCCTTCGTCATCGTGCTTGCCGCCTTCCTGCGGCCGTCGATCTGGAACGTGGTCATCGCCATGGCGCTGGTCCTGTGGCGTGATACGGCCCGCGTCATCCGCAGCCAGGTGCTGACGCTTCGGACCCGCGGTTATGTCGAGGCGGCGCGGGTGGCGGGGTCTTCCGACTTCAAGATCATCCTGCGCCATATCGCGCCGAATATCCTGCCGCTCTCCTTCCTCTACGGATCGATCGCGATCGGCTGGGCGATCCTGACCGAGGCGTCGATCAGCTTCCTCGGTTTCGGCGATCCGGATTCGATCAGCTGGGGCTACATGCTGCAGGATGCGTTCGCCAGCCAGGCGCTCGCCAAGCAGGCCTATTACTGGTTCGTGCCGCCGGGCATCTGCATCATCCTCGTCGTCAGCGCGGGCTTCTTCATTACCCGCGGTTATGAAAACATCCTCTTCCCGAAGTTGAGCCGATGAGCGAACCTCTTCTCTCCGTTCGAGACCCCCTTCTTTCAGTGAAGGATCTGCGGGTCAGCTATCAGGTGGGGCGCAATTTCGTCCACGCCGTGGATGGCGCAAGCTTCGACATTCCGCGCGGCTCGATCACTGGCCTCGTCGGCGAATCCGGCTGCGGCAAGACGACCGTCGCCCGGGCGCTGACGCGGGTGATTGCCGAAAATGCCGCTATTACCGGCGGACAGATCCTGTTCGACGGCAAGGATCTCGCAAAGATCCCCGAAAAGGAGATGAATGCGCTGCGCTGGCGCGATATCGCCTTCATTCCCCAGAGCGCGATGAACTCGCTCGATCCGGTCTACACGGTGGAATACCAGCTCGACGAAGTGCTACGTCGCCGCGGTGGCCTGAGCCGCAAACAGTCCCGTGCCCGTTCCGAAGAACTGTTCGAGATGGTCGGCATCGATGCGAACCGCCTGAACGATTATCCGCACCAGTTCTCCGGCGGCATGCGCCAGCGTGTCGCGATCGCGCTGGCCCTCGCGCTCGATCCGAAGCTGATCATCGCGGACGAACCGGTGACGGCGCTCGACGTCATCGTGCAGCGGCAGATCCTCGACCAGCTCAAGGAATTGCAGACGCGCCTTGGCGTTTCGGTCATCCTCGTCACCCACGATATTTCGGTCGTCGCCTATATCTGCGACCGCACCGTCGTCATGTATGCGGGCAAGGTGGCCGAATCCGGCACGATGCAGGCGGCGCTCACCGCGCCGTCGCATCCCTATACGATGGGCCTGCGCAACGCCTTTCCCGATCTGCAGGGGGCCGCTTCCGGCATCCTGACGCCGATCGAGGGTGCGCCGCCCAACCTTGCTTCGCCGCCTGCCGGCTGCCGGTTCAAGCCGCGCTGTCCTTTCGCGCTCGACATCTGCGGCACCGAGCCGCCGGTCATCGAGGTTGCGCCGGATCATCCGGTGCTCTGCCACCGTGCCCATGAGAGTGCTGCCTTGCGTATCGAATCCGCCAAGACGGAGACATGGATGGCCCCGGCATGAACATGATCACCAAAAAGCCGGATGTTCTGGTCTCCGTTTTCGATGCCAAGCTGCATTATGCCGTCGGCGGGGCGTTCGCGGCGATGCGCGGCAAGTCGACGGTGGTGAAAGCGGTCGATGGTGTCAGCTTCGATATCCGGCGCGGTGAAAGCGTCGGACTGCTCGGCGAATCCGGCTGCGGCAAGACCTCGATGGGCCGGCTGCTGCTGAAGCTCGAGGAAAAGACCGGCGGCACGATCCATTTCGATGGCGAGGAGGTCGGCGCGGTGCGCGGCAGCAGGCTGAAGAAGTTCCGCTCCAAGGCGCAGCTGATCTTCCAGAACCCTTTCGACGCGATCAATCCGCGCTTCACCATCCGCCAGACGCTGGCCGAGCCGCTGGAAAATGCCGACATTCCGAAGCGCGAGCGCGAGGGCCGGATCATCACAGCGCTCGAACTGGTGAAGCTGCCCGAGCCGGCGCAGTTCCTCGACCGTTATCCGCATCACCTTTCCGGCGGCCAGCTGCAGCGCGTCGTGATGGCGCGGGCGCTGATCCTGCAGCCGGAATTCGTGGTGGCCGATGAGCCGGTCTCGATGCTCGACGTCTCGGTGCGCGCCGGCGTGCTCAACGTTTTCCGCGACGTGCGCGACCGGCTGGGCCTCACCGCCATCTATATCAGCCACGATCTGGCGCTGGTTCGCTACGTCTGCGAGCGGACGATCGTCATGTATCTCGGCCGGATCATGGAGGACGGGCCGACCGAGGATATCGTCCGCGAACCGCTGCATCCCTATACCAAGGCGCTCGTCGCCGCCGTTCCGGTGCCGAACCCGGACCAGAGCCATGATCCGCTGCCGATCGGCCGCGGCGCGCCGGACCCGCGCAATCCACCTTCCGGCTGCGTCTTTCGCGACCGCTGTCCGGCAGCCCATGCGCGCTGTGCGGCCGAAATACCGCAGCCGAAACCGGTCGGCACCCGCACCGTCGCCTGCCATCTGTACTGATTGGAGTTATCGATGCTCGCCGCTTCCTACACACGCACCGGTCTTGCCGCGGAGGTTCTATCTGTGGCTGAGATGGTTGCACCGGTCGCCGCTCCCGGCGAGGTGCTGGTGCGCGTGCATGCGTCCGGCATCAATCCTGCCGACGTGAAACGCCGCGGCGGCTGGCGCGGCATGGGCATGGACCACCCGCTGATCATCCCGCATACGGATGGTGCCGGCGAGATCGTCGGCGTGGGGTCGGGCGTGGACCGGGGCCGTATCGGCGAACGGGTCTGGATGTGGAATGCCCAGGGCGGTTATGGAGAGGCGGGCCGCGCCTTCGGCACCGCCGCCGAATTCATCGCCATTGCCTCCCATCAGGCCGTGAAGCTTGCCGATAGCCTGAGTTTCGCCGATGGCGCCAATCTCGGCGTGCCGGCGATGACCGCCTATCGTGCGGTCTTCGCGGATGGGCCGGTGACCGGCCAGATGATATTCGTGAACGGCGCGGCCGGTGCGGTTGGGCATTTTGCAGTGCAGATGGCGGTTGCCGGCGGAGCGCGGGTGATTGGCACTGTCAGCACTGTGGAGGCTGCGGTGCATGTGAAGGAAGCCGGTGCCTTCGCAACAATCGACCGCAAGACGGAAGACGTATCGGCCCGTATCCTTGAACTGACCAACGGAGAAGGTGTCGACCGCGTCGTAGAGGTCGATTTCGGGGCAAACCTGGAACTCGACGCGGCCGTACTCAAACGCAACGGCACTGTCGCCTCCTATTCGTCGAGCAGCAATCCGACGCCTGTGCTTCCCTACTACGCCTTCGCAGCCAAAGGCGCCAACCTGCGCTTCATCCAGGGTTTCCTGATCCCGGAGGATCAGCGGCTGGCGGGTGAAAGGATGATCGCCGAGCTTGCCGATGCCGGCAGGTTCAAGGTCGCCATCGGCGCGACATTTCCCCTTCACGATATCGCCAAGGCCCATGAGCGCGTCGAGCGCGGCGGTCTCGGCAATGTCGTCGTTCTGATCGGAGGTGCCTAATGAGCACCCGATCGATCCATTCCACAGCATCCAACGAGGATTCCAAGATGTACAATCCCAAGGAAAGCGAAAGCACGCCCGCCAGGGCGGTAAAACCGGAAGGGTCCGTCTGCGATCCCGTTTCGCTCGAAATCATCCGTGGCGCGATCGCCGCTGCTCAATCGGAAATGGAGGCTCTTCTCGAGCGCACTGCCATCTCCGCCTTCATCCGCGAAAAGAAAGACTTTTATACCGCATTGTTCGATGGCGAAGGCGTGATGGCGGTAGGCTCGATGGTGCCGGTGTTCGGCGACATGACCGGCCCGGTGTTCGACAAGTTCCCGGCCGATACGATGAAGCCCGGCGATCTCTACTGGTACAATGACTGCTACGGCTCGCGCGGCGCCGTTTCCCATTCCAACGATCAGGTCCTGCTGGCGCCGGTGTTCAAGGACGGCAAGCGATGCGCCTTCGTGATGAGCTGGGCGCATTTCGCCGATATCGGCGGCATGCGGCCGGGATCGATCAGTCCGGACGCGACCGACATCTATCAGGAAGGCATCATCATTCCGGTCACCAAGCTGATGGACCAGGGCGTCACCAACGAGGCGACACTTGATATCTTCCACCGCAATTCGCGCTTTCCCGAACAGAGCATCGGCGACATGCGGGCGCTGATGGCGAGCGTTGACGTCGGCGTGAAGCGCATCGGCGAAATCCTCGATCGCTTCGGCTCCGATGTCGTCGAGGATGCGCTGGCGCAGCTGCTGACCCGCACCCGCAAGCTGGTGCGCTCCAAGCTCGCCGAGACCTTCGATTATGGCACGCACAAATTCACCGATGCGATCGACAGCGATGGCCATGGCAACGGCCCGTTCAAGATGCGCCTCTCGCTGACGCGCGAAAAGCTGGCGAATGGCGAGGACAAGTTCACCTTCGATGCCACCGAATCCGATGATCAGGCGCCCGGTCCGATCAATTTCCTGATGAACCGCGGCGTGCCGGGCATGGCGCTCGGGCTCTTCTATCTCGGTGGCGATCCGGGCCAGGTCTGCAATGCCGGCGGCCCGCAGGCGCTGGATGCGGTGAACCTGCGCCAGGGATCCTTCCTGCAGCCGAACTTCCCCGCGGCACTCGGCATGCGCGGCCTGACCATGATGCGTGTTCTGTCGGCTCTGAACGGTCTCGTCAACACGGCGGGCGGCAAGGCGCCGGCCTCCAACTCGGCCTATGTCATCACCATCATGCGCGGCAACTACAAGGACGACGCGGGCGAGCTGAAGCGCTTCCTGCTCGCCGACGGCATCGGGGTCGGTTACGGCGCGCGGCCCGATTCGGACGGAATCGACGCGGTCTATTTCGTGGCGCAGGAGAACTATCCTGTCGAGTTCCTTGAGGTCGGTTATCCGGTGCGCCTGCGCACTTACGGTATTGTCAAGGATAGCGGTGGCGCCGGCCAGTTCCGCGGCGGCTGCGGCATCATCCGCGAATACGAGATCCTCGCCGAGGACATGATGCTGGCCGTGCGTATCGACAGCGTCAAGAACCCGCCCTGGGGCATCAAAGGCGGCATGGGCGGCGGCACCGGCCGCGTCACCATCAATCCTGGACGGCCCGACCAGCGTCTCGTTCCGCCGCTTTCGGACGGCAACAGGCTCGTCAAGGGTGATGTACTGCGCATGGAGACCGGCGGGGGCGGGGGCTATGGCCATCCGTTCGACCGCGATCTCGATGCGATTCTCGAAGACGTGCTCGGCGGTTTCGTCAGCGCCGAATCCGCAGAGCGCCTCTATGGCGTTGTCGTGAAGGGCACCAAGGTCGATCAGGCGGCTACGGCCGCACTTCGCGCCAACCGCCCCGCCACCCGTGCATTCCATCGTCAGGAGTATGTCGATGTCCTCGCCTGAGACCTTTATCGATACGTCCCTTTCCGTTGCAGTCGATATCGGCGGCACCTTCACCGACGTCGCCCTTCTCGACCGCGCCACCGGCAAGGTCTGGCGGGCAAAGACGCCGAGCGTGCCCTCCGATCCTTCGGAAGCCTTCCTCAACGGCATTCGCCTGGCGCTCACCGACGCCGGCCGCGAGGCTTCCTCGCTCGGCCAGGTCCTGCACGGCACGACTGTCGCGACCAACATGATCCTGGAAGACAAGGGCGCTCGCACGGCGCTGGTTACCACCAAGGGTTTTCGCCATGTGCTGAACATCGGCCGCCAGGATATCCCCCGCAAGGCGAACCTTTACACCTGGGTGAAGCCGGAGCGGCCGGTGCCGGCCTCGCGCATCGTCGAGATCGACGAACGCATCGCCGCCGGCGGTGCGGTTCTGGATGCGCTGGACGAGGACAGCGTGCGGATTGCGGCCGAAGCGATCCGCGGCATGGATGTGGAGGCAGTTGCCGTCTGCCTGCTGCATGCGTTCGCCAATCCGATCCACGAGAAGCGTGCGGCGGAAATCCTGCGTGAGGAACTGCCGCATCTCGCCGTCACCACCTCGACCGACGTGCTGCCCGTGGTGCGCGAATTCGAACGGACGCTGACGACCGTCCTCAATGCCACCGTCATGCCGGGCGTCACCACCTATGTGGGCCGGCTCGAAAAGCGGCTGGAGGACGAGAAGGTCGCGGCTCCGCTGCTGTTGATGCAGTCGAACGGCGGTGTCGCCGGTGCGGCGACCATTCGCCAGGCTCCGGCGCTGACGGCGCTGTCCGGTCCTGCCGCCGGGGTGGTCGGTGCGCGGTCGGTTGCCGCTGCCTGCGGCATCAAGGATATCATCACCGTCGATATCGGCGGCACCAGCGCGGATATCTGCCTGATCAAGGATGGCAAGATTGGCCTCACCCAGCACGGCAAGGTCGGCGAATGGCCGCTGCCGCTGCCGATGGTCGACATGGTGACGATCGGTGCCGGTGGCGGTTCGATCGCCAAGGTGGCGGACGGCACGCTGACCGTCGGTCCGCAGAGCGCCGGTGCCCGTCCGGGCCCGGCCGCCTATGGTCATGGCGGCGAGAACCCGACGGTGACCGACGCCCATGTCGTACTTGGCCATCTGCCGGCCCGACTTCTCGGCGGCCGCATGGCGCTGGATGTCGAAGCTGCCCGCAAGGCGGTCGACGGCAAGGTGGCGGCGCCGCTCGGTCTTTCGACGGCGACGGCAGCGCGCGGCATCCTGGCGATCGTCGACAACCATATGGTTGGGGCGGTGCGCGTCGTCTCGGTCGAACGCGGCCATGATCCGCGCGACTTCACGCTTGTGCCGTTCGGCGGCGCTGGTCCGCTGCATGGCTGCGCGCTTGCCGAACTGCTCGGCATTTCCCGCGTCATGATCGCGCCGGCTCCCGGCATCCTCTGCGCCGACGGCCTGCTGGCCGCCGACCTCAAGGCCGAGTTCAGCCGCACGTTGCCGAAAGCCGGTGCGGTGGATGTAGTGATGGCCAACGGCATCATCGCCGAGCTCAAGACCCAGGCATCCGCCTGGTTCGACATGGAAGGCGTTGCCGAAAAGGATCGCCGTATCGCGACCGTCGCGCTGCTGCGCTATCACGGCCAGGGCGGCGAGCTTGCCGTCACCTGGGGCGAGACCCGCGAGGCTGTCGAGGCTGCGTTTGCCGCCGAGCACAAGGCGCTCTACGGTTTTGTGCTGGAAGCGGCGATCGAACTGGTGACCCTGCGCGTCGAGGCCGCCGGCATGACGGTCGAACCGCCGCCGGCCATTCTGGAGAAGGGCTCCGATGTCACCCCGTTCGACCATGTGCCGGTGCATTTCGAAAGCGGCGTGGCGAGCGTTCCGGTTGTCGACCGCTCGACGCTCGGTGCCGGCGCTACCTTCCAAGGTCCGATGATCCTCACCCAGCTCGACACGACGACATTGGTCTCACCCGGCTGGACCGGCACGGTACACGGCTCCGGTGCCGTTCTTCTCACCCGCAAGCAGGATGCGTGACATGACGGAAGCCCAGACCGATCTCGACCGCGTCTTCGCGCATATCGAGGAAAACCGCGAAAGCTTCATCGAACGGGTAATGGATTATGTCCGGCATCCTTCGATCAGCGCCCAGAACAAGGGCATCGCGGAAGTGGCGGCCATCCTCGTGGACATGCTGAACGGCATGGGCATGGAGGCGGTGACCATCCCCACGAAAAATCATCCGATGGTGCTTGGCCGCATGGAAAAGCAACCCGGCAAGCCGACCGTACTCCTCTACGGCCATTACGACGTGCAGCCGCCGGAGCCTTATGAACTGTGGCTCAGCCCGCCCTTCGAGCCGACCATCCGCGACGGCCGCATCTATGCCCGCGGCATCGGCGACAACAAGGGCCAGCATTTCGCCCAGCTGATGGCGCTGGAATCGCATCTCAAGGTGACCGGCGAACTGCCCTGCAACGTCATCTTCCTGCTGGAAGGCGAGGAGGAGATCGGCAGCCCGCATATCGCCGAGTTCGTGGCGGAGCATGCGGACAAACTGGATGCCGCGGATCTGGTCGTCACCTCCGACGGCCCGCTGCATGAATCGGATACGCCGATCATCACCTTTGGCGTGCGCGGGGTGGCCTCCTTCGAACTGCGCGCGAAGACCGCCAATCGTGATGCCCATTCAGGCAATTTCGGCGGCGTCATGCCGAACGCGATCTGGAAGCTGGTGCATCTGCTCGCCACGATGAAGAACGACAGGGGCGAGATCACCATCGACGGTCTTCACGATGTCGTCGTGCCGCCGACCAATATGGAGCGCGAGGCGGTCGACAAGCTGCCACTCGATCTTGATGCGATCAAGGCTGATCTCGGCATCAAGGAACTCGACGCGCCGCTCGACCGCGGCTATTTCGACCGTCTGATGTTCCATCCGACGCTGACGATCAACGGCCTGCATGGCGGTTACGGCGGCCCGGGCCAGAAGACGGTTCTGCCCTGCGAGGCGTTTGCCAAATGCGACATCCGCCTGGTCGAAAGCCTGACGCCGGATTACGTGTTCGAAAAGGTGCGGGCACACGTCGCGGCCCACGCGCCGGACGTGGAGTTCATAGCCCTCAACGCCATGCTGCCGTCGAAGACGCCGATGGACAGCCCGTTCGCACCGGTCATCCAGGACGCCATCTTCACCGCCCGCGGCGTTGAGCCGCTGCTCTACCCGACCGTCGGCGGCTCGCTTCCGGATTACGTGTTCACCAAGATCCTGAAGAAGCCGGCGTTCGTCGTGCCTTACGCCAATGCGGATGAGGCGAACCACGCGCCGAACGAGAATTTGAAACTGGATTTGTTCATTGATGGCATCAAGACAGGTGCGGCGCTGCTGACGAAGCTGGGCGAGATGAAGCTTGAGGGGTAATTGGGGATGCGGAGGCCTGTGTCGTCATAATGCCTTCCTCCGACTCGTCTCCTCCGCCGTCATCCTTGGGTCAAGCCCGAGGATGACGGAAGTGAGGAGGGCGGTCGTGCTCTGCGCTGAACGGCTTGAGCCGCCAGGAAGAAACTGCGGCCTATTTCGTCACGTCTATCACGACCCGGCCACGGATCCTGCCGGCGATAATGTCCTCGGCGAGTTGCGGCAGGTTGGACATCGGTTCCGTCGTGGTAATCTCCGCAAGCTTGGCGGGATCGAGATCACGGGCGAGCCGCGCCCAGGCCGATAGCCGCTGCTCCCGCGTGGCGATCACCGAATCAACGCCGATCAGCGTCACGGCGCGCAGGATATGCGGCAGCACGGTTCCCGGAAGATCTGCCCCGCCGGCAAGGCCGCAGGCGGCGATGGCGCAGCCGCGCATCGTCTGGGAGAGCGCATTGACGAGGGTCGTCGAACCGACGCTGTCGACGCCGCCGGTCCAGCGTTCCTTCTGCAGCGGGCCGCCCTTTTCCGCAAGCACGGCGCGGTCGATGAAATTGGTGGCGCCGAGCGAGGCGAGGTAGTCGTGGGTTTCCGGCCGGCCGGTGGAGGCGGTAACGTTGTAGCCGCGCGCCGCCAGCAGAGCTATCGCCACCGAGCCGACGCCGCCGGCCGCACCCGTCACCAGCACCTCGCCTTCACCCGGCTTGATCGAACCCCATTTTTCCAGCGCGTCGACGCAGAGAGCAGCCGTGTATCCGGCGGTGCCGATCGCCATCGCCTGTTCCATCGAGAAGGCATCGGGCAGGCGGATCAGCCATTCCGGCTTGACGCGCTGGTAGCGGCCAAAGGCGCCCCATTCGGTTTCGGAAAGGCCCCAGCCGTTCAGCACCACCTTGTCGCCCGCCTTCCATTCCGGCGAACGGGATTCGATGACCGTGCCGGAAAGATCGATGCCGCCGATCATCGGCATGCGCCGGGCGATGCGGCCCTTGCCAGTGATTGCCAGTCCGTCCTTGTAGTTCAATGTCGAATAGGCGATCTCGACCAACACGTCATTGTCGGGAAGGTCGGCGATCGAGATTTCTCTGAAGGCGCCTTTCGGCTTGCCGTCGACGGCATCGATCACCATGGCGGTGAAGGTCTCGGTCATGTCTCTCTCCCGATATTCTGGTGGGCCGATATTCTGGTGTGATTGAATTTAAGCGGAGGCCTGCACGATGGTATCGCGCTTGGCGCGCGCGTCGAGCACGGCGGAATAGCTTTCGCGCACATAGGCGAGCAGCCTAGCGAGCGCATCGGCTGCCTTGGCATCCTCGCGACTGCGTACCGCGTCGACGATTTCCTGGTGCAGCGAGGCGACGTGGCGGCGCTCGCGCACCCGGAAGACGATCATGTTGGTGATCGGAATGAAGGCCTCGATGACCGTGTACATCATCAGCTTCAAAGGACCGTTGCCGGTCGATTCCACCAGCGCCCTGTGAAAGCGCACGTCCGAAGCGCAGAAATCCTCGTCGCTGACAGCTTCGTCGAGTTGCACCGCGATCTCCGCCTCCATCGCAGCGAGATCGGCTTCGTTGCGATTGCTGGCGGCCAGCCGGCAGCAGACGGCTTCCGTTTCCAGCCTGGCGGTGATGATCTCTTCGATGTCGAAGGCGCCGATGCCGACGAGCAGGGTGGCCGCGCCGGTGATCGCCTTGGACAGGCCTTCCGGATCCGGCCGCTTGACGAAATTGCCGCCGGTCGGGCCGCGTTTGGAATGGATGAGGTTCTGGGCGGCGAGGCGTTTCAGGGCTTCGCGCACGGTCGGGCGGGAAATGCCGAAGCTTTTGGCGAGCTCTTCCTCGGTCGGCAGGCGTTCATCGATCTTCAGCCGGCCATCCATGATCGCCGAACGGATATTGTCAGACACTTGTCTGGCGATGCCCGTGCGGACAACCTCGTCGTATTTGAGGATCATGTCATCCTTCCCGCATATTCCTGGGCCCAGTCTCCTGTCTATAGTGATGCCATGGGAGCAGTGAAAACGCTACTGCTTTTTAAATATAGGTTTGACAAATAGGGGAATGGGAATAACCTCGCCCCCAAGAAACAAGGGGACAAGAGGATGGGCGCAATCGCATTCGGTGAAGCCGGAGTGCAGGGCCTGAAGGCAGGATTTTCGCGGGAGGGCGTCCTTGTCCTCTGAGCGCGCGAACCGTCTTCTCTCCCTCCTCGAAAACCGGCTGGACGCCGCTGCGATCCTCACCGGCGATGCGATTTCGGATGGCTATGCTGCGGATGCGACCGCTCCTGGCGCCCGGCCCGCAGCCGTTCTGCGCCCGCGCAATACCGAAGACGTTTCCGCCATTCTTTCCGCCGCCAGTGAACTGCGCCAGCCGATTGTCGTGCAGGGCGGACGCACCGGGCTTTCCGGCTCCTCCCGGCCCATCGAGGGGGAGGTCTCCATCTCGCTCGAACGGATGAACGGCGTCGAGTCGATCGACATTGCGGCCCAGACGATGATCGTCAAGGCGGGCACGCCGCTGCAGGTCGTGCAGGAGGCGGCGAGCGATGTCGGCCTGTTCTTCGGCGTCGATATCGGCGCGCGCGGCACGGCCACCGTCGGCGGCAATATCGGCACCAATGCCGGCGGCATCCGGGTTCTGCGTTACGGCATGTACCGGGCGCAGGTCATGGGTCTGGAAGCGGTGCTGGCGGACGGGACCATACTTTCCTCCCTCAAGGGGCTGCCGAAGGATAATTCCGGCTACGATCTTAATCCGCTGTTCATCGGCACCGAAGGCACGATCGGGGTCGTGACCCGCGCCTGCCTCAAGCTGCATCCGAAGCCGCGGATCGAGCGCAATGCCTTCGTGGCGCTGCCGTCGCTGAGAGCGGCGCAGGAGCTTCTGGCAAGGCTGCGCGTGGAATTGTCCGGTCTGCTCTCCGCCTTCGAGGCGATCTTTCCGAATGTCTATGAAGGCACCGTCGATTATATGGGCATCCGCCCGCCGGTCGAAAAAGGGGCCGGCATGTATGCCATGGTCGAGATCCAGGGTCAGGCGCCGGATCAGGACAACGAGCGTTTCGAAACGGCCCTGGCCGCCGCATTGGAAGACGGGCTTGCGATCGACGTGGTACTCTCCAATTCGCTGCGCGAGTTCAACGGGCTCTGGGGAATTCGCGACGGCATCAACGACTATCTGTTCGGTACCGGGGTGATGATCGGCTTCGATATTTCCGTGCCGCTTTCCCGCATGCAGGAATTCCTCGACAAGGCCGCACTCGCCGTCGAAGAGATCGATCCGGAGGCGCGGACCTATATTTTTGGCCATCTGGGTGATGGAAACCTGCATTACTGCATGTTCAGCCATCACGAGAAAAAGGTCGCCGAGGCGATCTTCTCGGGCATCGAAGCGGTCGGCGGCGGTGTTTCCGCCGAGCACGGTATCGGCACCGACAAGGTGAAGTACCTGAAATATGCCCGCAGCGAAGCCGAGATCGCCACCATGCGCCGGCTGAAAACGGCATTCGATCCGAACTACATTCTCAATCGTGGCCGGGTCTTCGAACCGCCGGTTTTTTTGCTGCAGGCGGAGCGCGCGTAGATGTCGATCCATATCGCGCCGGATACGAATCTCTCGGACAGCAAGGTCAGCCTCGACGACCGTTATACGCTGGAAAAGGGTCGTATCCTGGTGTCTGGCACACAGGCGCTGGTGCGCCTGCCGATGATCCAGCGGAGCCGAGATCTGGCGCGTGGACTGAATACCGCTGGTTACGTGTCCGGCTACCGCGGTTCGCCGCTTGCCGGTTTCGACCGGGAGATGGGACGTGCGAAGAAATTTCTCGATGCGAGCCATGTAAAATTCCATCCGGGCCTCAACGAGGATATGGCGGCGACAGCCGTGTGGGGCACGCAGCAGACCGGCATGTTCCAGGGCGTTCGTTACGACGGTGTGTTCGGCATGTGGTACGGCAAGGGGCCGGGCGTCGACCGCAGCATGGACGTGATCCGCCATGCCAACGCGATCGGCACCAACCCCAACGGCGGCGTGCTGCTGTTGGTCGGTGACGACCATGGGGCGGTCTCCTCGACGCTGCCGCACCAGAGCGAGCACAATCTGATCTCGGCCATGGTGCCGCTACTGTCGCCGGCCGGCGTCGGCGAATATATCGAATACGGCCTGCTCGGTTTTGCGATGAGCCGCTATTCCGGCGCCTGGATCGGCTTCAAATGCCAGACCGAGATCGTCGAATGTTCGGCGACCGTCGATCTCGATCCGGACAAGCCGCAGATCGTCATTCCGGACGAGGTTTTCGCGCCGGATGGCCTGTCGCTGCGCTGGCCGGACGGGCCGCATGCGATGGAGCTGCGGCTGGAGCGCAAGATGCTCGCCGTGCAGGCTTTCGCCCGCGCCAACCGGCTGGATCGCGCCGTCTGGGGAACCACGGGCCGTGCCAGGCTCGGGATCGTTTCAACCGGCAAATCCTGGCTCGATCTTTTAGGCGCCCTGGCGCTGCTCGGCATCGACGAAGCCCGTGCCGCCGAACTCGGCATCGCGTTCTACAAGGTCGGGATGGTCTGGCCGCTGGAGCCGCAGGGGATCGCCGATTTTGCTTCCCGTGTCGACGAACTGCTCGTGGTCGAGGAAAAACGCTCGATCCTTGAAGACCAGATCAAGGCGCAATTATTCAACCTGCCCGCCGAGCGGCGTCCGCGCGTGTTCGGCAAGGCGGGCGAGAGTGGTTCAACGCTGCTGCAGGCGATCGGCGAGATCAATACGCTCTCGGTCGCCAAGGCCATTCTCTCGCGGCTCGGCATGCTCGACGCGGCGCTGCAGGCCAGGGCGCGGTTCGTCGAGGAGATGACACTTGCTCTTGGAGTGGAGGCGACTGCGCTCCGGCGCGAAGCCTATTTCTGCTCGGGCTGTCCGCACAGCGTATCGACCCGACTGCCGGAGGGAAGCCGTGCCTCCACCGGCATCGGCTGCCACATGATGATCATCGGCAACGAGGATCGCAACACCTCGACCTTCACCCAGATGGGCGGCGAGGGCGGTGCCTGGATCGGCCTGTCGCCCTTCACCGACGAGAAGCACATCTTCGTCAACATGGGCGACGGCACCTATTTCCATTCCGGCCTGCTCGCCATTCGCGCCGGGATCGCGGCCAAGGTCAACGCCACCTACAAGATCCTCTACAACGACGCCGTCGCCATGACCGGCGGCCAGAAGCATGATGGCGACGTCACCGTGCCCGGCATTGTCGGGCAGATGCTGGCGGAGGGTGCGGCGCGCGTCGTGGTGGTCGCCGAGCGGCCGGAGGTTTGGCAGGGCAATCTGCCGCGCGAAGTTTCCATCCATCACCGCGATGAGCTTGATGCGGTGCAGCGCGAATTGCGTGATATCCCCGGCGTAACGGTGCTGGTCTACGATCAGGTCTGTGCCGCGGAAAAACGCCGTCGGCGGAAACGCGGCGCCTATCCGGTCTCGGACAAACGCGCCTTTATCAACGAACTGGTCTGCGAAGGCTGCGGTGACTGTTCCGCCGTCTCCAACTGCATCTCGATCGAGCCGCAGGAGACCGAATTCGGCCGCAAGCGGCGCATCAACCAGTCGAGCTGCAATACCGATCTGTCCTGCATCAAGGGCTTCTGTCCGAGTTTCGTTACCGTCGAGGGCGGCAGCATCCGCAAGCCGGCGGCGAAGTCGAAATCGGTGAAGACCGACGATCTGCCGCTGCCCGTGTTCACCGCGACCTTCGAGACGCCTTATAGTATGCTGCTGGCCGGCATTGGCGGCACCGGCGTCATCACCGTCAGCGCCATCCTCGCCCAGGCGGCTTTGCTCGACGGACTGGCCCTGGTGACCCTAGACCAGACCGGCCTTGCCCAGAAGAATGGCTCGGTCGTGTCGCATATCCGGCTGGCGAAGGACCCGGCGCAGATCAATGCGGTGCGGATCGGCCCCGGCGAGAGCGACCTGGTGCTCGGCTTTGATATCGTCGTCGCCGCGCAGAAGAATTCGCTTGCCTCGTTTGCAAAGAACAAGACGCGGGCCGTCATCGACGACCATTTTGCGCCGACCGCTTCCTTCGTGAAGGATACAACGATCGATTTCCGGCAGGAGGCGACGCTGAAGTCTCTGCGCCGTGCCGCCGGAGAGGAAGCCGTCGAAACGGTTGCCGCAACCGATCTGGCGACGGCGCTGCTTGGCGATGCGATCGCCGCCAACATGTTCCTGCTCGGCCATGCCTGGCAGCGCGGGCTGGTGCCGATCAGCCTTGTCGCCATCGACAAGGCGATCGAGCTCAACGGCACGGGCATCGCCCTGAACCGCGCCGCCTTCGGCTGGGGGCGACGGGCTGCCATCGATCTAGAGGCTGTCGCTCGCGAAGCCGGACTGGCGAAGACCGAGCCGAAGGCCGAGACGTTGGAACAGATTGTCGCCCGTCGCACAGCCTTCCTCACGGATTACCAGAACGCCGCCTATGCGGCGCGTTATGCCGGCCTTGTCGATATCGCAAAATCGGCCGAGATGCGTTTGCGCGGCGTGACCGGATTTGCCGAAGCGGTGGCGAAGAACGCCTTCAAGCTGATGGCCTACAAGGACGAATACGAGGTCGCCCGGCTGCATCGCGACCGGAGTTTTGAAAAGAAGCTCGCCGAACAGTTCGAAGGCGATTTCAGGATCAGGCATCACCTCGCGCCGCCGATGATCGCCAAGATGGACCAGCGCACCGGCCATCCGGCGAAGATCGCGTTCGGTGGTTGGATCCGCCCCGTCTTCGCGGTGCTCGAAAAGTTGAAATTCCTGCGCGGCACGTCCTTTGATCCTTTCGGCCGTACGGCCGAGCGGCGGATGGAGCGGCAGCTTATCGCGGACTATTTCGATCTCGTGACCGAGCTTTCGGCCGGGCTCGATATCGGCAATCATGCGCTTGCCGTCGAGCTTGCCGGGCTGCCGGACATGGTTCGCGGCTTCGGCCATGTGAAGCTCGCATCCGTCGAGCGTTTCGAAAAGCGTAAAACCGATCTCGTTGCGAAATGGCGGGCGAGGGAGCCGCTCACCCATGTCGCGTAACCGTTACCGTATCCGAGAGTGACCAGCATGGCAGAAAAGATCATCATCGATACCGACCCCGGCCAGGACGACGCGCTGGCCATCCTGCTGGCGCTCGCCAGCCCGGAAATCGAGGTGCTGGGGATCGTCGCCGCCGCCGGCAACGTGCCGTTGTCGCTGACGACCAAGAACATTCGCAAGATCTGCGAGCTGGCCGGCCGCCCCGACATCAAGGTGTTTGCCGGCTGCAGCCAGCCGATGACGGGACCGCTCGTCACCGCCGAACATGTCCACGGCGCGACCGGCCTCGACGGCGCCGATCTTCCCGAACCGACCATGCCGCTCCAGGAACAGCATGGCGTCGACTTCATCATCGAGACGCTCACGAGCGAACCGGCCGGCACGGTGACCGTCTGCACGCTCGGGCCGCTCACCGATCTCGGCAAGGCTTTGACCCGGGTTCCCGAGATCGCGGGCCGTATCAAGAAGATCGTGCTGATGGGCGGCGGGCTGTTTGAGGGTGGCAACATCACGCCGGCCGCGGAATTCAACATCTATGTCGATCCGCAGGCGGCCGCCGTCGTGTTCGGCTCCGGCGTGCCGATCGTGATGATGCCGCTCGACGTCACCCACAAGACGCTGACGACCCGCGCCCGCGTCGCCGCAGTCCAGGCGATCGGCACGCCGCTTTCGGATGCCGTGGTCGGCTGGCTCGATTATTTCGAGCGCTTCGACGTGGCAAAATACGGCAGCGACGGCGGGCCGCTGCACGATCCGAACGTGATCGCCTACCTCCTGAAGCCGGAGCTCTATTCCGGCCGGCTCTGCAACGTCGAGATCGAGACGGAGTCCGAACTCACCAAGGGCATGACGGTCGCCGACTGGTGGGGTGTTTCTGGCCGGCCGAAGAACGCGATGTTCATGCGCGACGTCGATGCGGACGGTTTTTATGCGCTGCTGACCGAGCGGCTGTCATGGTTCGGCCGGGCGGAGGCGGCGGCGCCAAAGCTGCGGCTGGTGTAGCACTTCACCCTCATTCCTGTGCTTGTCACAGGAATGAGGGTATTTGGGGCCGTCCTCCGGTTTCCAACAGAGACCGCAACACAATTTCACGGCATCTTCCGCGGAATGATCAGCGCATCGAGAATGCGCACGCCTTTGCCATCGGGCAAAACTGCGACCGGGTTCAGATCGATCGCCTCGATATCGTCGCCGTATCGGGCGGCAAAGTCCGATACCTTGACCAAGAGTTCGGCGAGCGCCTGGCGATCCGCCTTCGGCGCACCGCGATAGCCTTCCAGCAGCGATGCCAGTTTCGTTTCGCCGATCATCGTGTCGGCGCGGGCAAGGTCGATCGGCAGGAGATCGAAGGCGCTGTCCTTCACCAGTTCCACCAGCACGCCGCCGATGCCGACGACGAGGCCGAAACCGAAGGGTTCGTGGCGGACAAGACCGACCAGTGCCTCGATGCCGCCCGTCACCATTTCCTGTACCGAGACGCCGCGCAGTGCGGCGTCGGAAGCATAGGCGCGCGCGTTTGCCATGATGGTGTCGAAGGCGGCGCGGGCTTCCGCTTCAGAAGCGATGCCGAGCTTTACGCCCCCGGCTTCGGTCTTGTGCAGGATATCGGGCGACTCGATCTTCATGACCACCGGGAAGCCGAGCTGCTTTGCGAATTCGGCGGCAGCATCGGCACTGGTGACGAGTTGTTCCCGGGGGACCGGTAGTCCTTCGGTGGCGAGCAGTTGTTTGGCCTCGCGCTCGGTCAAGGCACCGGCGGGGAGATTCTTCCTTGTCGCCGCGACCTTGCCGGGCCAGGAAACGACCTCGCTCCGAGTGATCAGGCTGCGAACGGCCGTCAGCGCACTTTTCGTGCCGCGCAGCACAGGTACGTTTGAGAGTTTGGCTTCGACAGCCGGATGATGGCCGGAGGAGAGGTTGCCCATGAACACGACCGGCGCCTTGCCCGTCCCGGCATAGTCGGACACCGCTTCGGCAATGCCGAGATATTCGGAGGCGCAGAAATCGTCCAGGCCGAGTGGTGCATCCTGCGTCGCCACAATCAGGCCGATCGACGGATCGTCTGCAAGCCCATGCAGGACATCGCGATAGATCCCCCCGTCGGCAAAGACGACGCCGGTCGTATCGAGCGGGTTCTGCGGTGTGGCAAAGGGCGGCAGCAGCGCCTTTACCCGGGCAACCGTTTCCGGCTGCAGATCGGGTAACGAGAGACCAACCTCGTCGGCGATATCGGAGACATGCGCCACGCCGCCGCCGGAGACGCCGACGATCGCGACGCCCGGTTTGGTGGGCCGGCCCTTCAGCGTCAGGCAAAGCGTCGCCGTCTCCATGAAGCCGTCCATGTCCGACACTTCGATGATGCCGACCCGGCGGAAGAAGGCGCGGTAGGCGTCGTTGCTGCCGGCGAGCGAGCCTGTATGGGCGGCGGTCGCCTGGGCACCACGCTCAGAGCGGCCGGCGCGGAGGGCGATTACCGGTTTGTTGGCCGCGTGCATCTTCTCCATCGCGGCCGCGAGTTTTTCCGGCTCGCGGATGGCTTCGATGACGATGCCGACGGCGCTGGTCTCATCGTCCGCCGCGAGGAATTCGAGGTAGTCGGGAATATCGGTCGCGGCGCTGTTGCCGGAGGAGACGATGTGGCTGAGGCCGAAGCGGCCGGTATTGCCGAGCGCAATGGCGCTGGCCCCGGAATGCGAGAGGATCGCGAAGCGGCCCTTTTCGAGATTGGTCGAGAGGCTGGAGGAATAGAGTGCGGCGCCTGAGCCGAGATTGAAGAGGCCGAGGCAGTTCGGACCGCAGATCGCCATGCCGTAACGTTCGGCGATTTCGACCAGTTGCCGCTGCCGCTCGCGGCCGGCTTCGTCCAGTTCGGCGAAACCGGAGGCCAGCACGACCGCCGCCTTGACGCCGGTGCTTCCGGCCTCTTCGAGGGCCGCGATCACCTTGTCGGCGGCGATGCCGATCACGGCCACATCGGGTGCGTTATCCAACGCCGAGAGGGAGGGCGAGGCGGGAAGTCCGAAGATCGTCCCGGCCTTCGGATGCACCGGAATGATCTGTCCCTGATAGCGGAAGCGCATCAGGTTCTTCATCACGTAGCTGGAGGAGGCGTCGGCGCGCTCGGTGGCGCCGACAACTGCAATGGAGCGCGGCGCCATGAGGGCCTGCATCGCCTCAGGCGTGTTGGCCGTCATGACCAGGGCCTCAGTCGAGGCCCTTGAAGGGATCGTCGCGGAAGGCGAGGTATTCCTTCAGTGACATCTTGGCGAGGTTCGCCATCCATTCGCGGCCTTGCCTGGTCACGTGAAGAGCGGCAATCGCCTCGATATTGTACTGGAAGGACGGCATCAGGCCGGCGACCATCTGCTGGTTGTTGATCGAGGCCTTGGTGTATTTCAGTGCCGGAACCGGCATGCGGGCCAGCTTGCGGGCGAGGTTTTCGGTCTTTTCCTTGAGCTGGTCGGCCGGCACGACCTTGTTGATCAGGTGCATGCGCAGCGCCTCCTGTGCGTCTACCATGTCGCCGGTGAACATCAGCCAGCGCACGTCGCGGGTGGCGAGCAGCCAGGGCATCATCAGCGCCGGCGGGCCGGAATTGTGGCGCACTTCCGGTTCGCCGAACTTGGCGTTGTCGGCGGCGATCGCGAGATCGCAGCACATCATCAGCTCGAGCGCACCGGCAAGCGCGTAACCGTTGACCGAGGCGATGACCGGGATCGGGGCGCGCCAGATGTTGAGCAACGCCTCGGCGTTCTCGGTCATATCCTCGCGCCAGAAATCGATGTCGACGTCGAAATCGCCGCCCTGCAGGTCGTAACCGGCGGAGAAGGAGCGGCCCGCGCCGGTGATGACCAGCGCGTTGACATCCGGATCGGCAACGGCGGCAGTGACGGCCGCGTCGATCTCGCGGATCACCACCTTGTTCATCGCGTTCATCTTGTCGGGGCGATTGATGGTGATCGTCGCGAACTTGTCGGTGGCATCCTTCTCGTAAAGGATTGTCTCGTAGCCGTTCATTTGCTGGTTCATGGGCAGTTCCCCTTGTTCTTGAACTATTTGCCGGCCTTCTTCAGCGCCGCATAGGCGACGGCCATCTTCGCGGCGAGCCGCGCATTGTTCTTCACCAGCTCGATATTGGCCTTAAGGCTTTCGCCCTTGGACAGTTCGTTGATGCGGGCGAGCAGGAAGGGCGTCAATTCCTTGCGGCCGATGCCGCGCTCGTCCGCCTCGCGCACGGCGTCGTTGATGGTGCCGTCGATGAATTCCGGTGTCAGCGCTGCCGCTTCCGGGATCGGGTTGGCGATCATCAGGCCGGTGCCGGTGCCGAGCTGGTGGTGGAGATACATGGCCCTGGCGATTTCTTCCGGCGTATCGAGCCGGTGGTCGGCCTTGAAGCCGCTCTTTCGGGTGAAGAAGGCTGGGAAGTCGTCGGTGCCGTAGGCGATGACGGGCACGCGCTGGGTTTCGAGATATTCCAGCGTCTTGGCGATATCGAGGATCGACTTGACGCCGGCGCAGACGACGGCGGTTTTTGTGCGGCCGAGCTCGGTCAGGTCGGCGGAGATGTCGAAGGTCTGTTCGGCGCCGCGATGCACGCCGCCGACGCCGCCGGTCGCAAAGATGTCGATGCCGGCGAGATCGGCCATCAGCATGGTGGCGGAAACCGTGGTGCCGGCCGACTGGCCGCGCACCATGGCGACGGCGAGGTCGCGTCCGGAGGCTTTTACGACGCCCTTCGCCTGGGCGAGTTCTTCCAATTCGCTGTGTTCGAGGCCGACGCGCAACTCGCCATTGACGACGGCGATGGTGGCCGGGATCGCGCCATTCTCGCGGATCACCGCCTCGACGCCGAGCGCGGTTTCGAGGTTCGCCGGATAGGGCATGCCGTGGGTGATGATGGTCGATTCCAGCGCCACGACCGGGCCGCCGGATGCGAGCGTCTCGGCCACTTCACGACTCAGCTTCGGTTTGATGAGGGCCATTTTTGTATTCCTTGGATCGTTTTCGGCGACTGAGGCTCAGCCGGCCAGTCGGTGCATATTGGCTTCCAGGAAGCGTTCGGACAATTCCGTATGGACGCTTGCGGTGCTTTCGGTGGTCAGCGTGCCGAGCAGCGCGCCGGTGCGGGCCGCAGTGTAGGTGTCTTCGCCATGCAGGATGCGGTGCAGCGTGCCGGCGATCATCGCGTCGCCCGCGCCTGTGATGTCGATCGGTCGGGCATGCACGGCCGGGAAGGTGCGGGCGCCTTCGGTGCCGGCAACCGCGATGCCGCGTGGACCCATGGTGACGACCGCCTCGCGCGCGCCGGCCGCCTGCAGGGCAAGTGCCGCTTCCTTTGCATCGTCGATCGTCTCGTGCGCCTTGCGTCCGAGGACCGCGTTTGCCTCGTCGATATTCATGAACAGCAGGTCCACGCCGGTGAGATCCCTTGGCAGCCGAGCCGCCTTGGGCGTCGAGACCGCGTCGATAGCCAGCCGGAAACGGGCGCCCTGGCGCTTGGCGATGAGCGCGGCCAGCGTTTCGGCCGGCAGGTTGCAGTCGGAAAATACCCAGCTTGCGGCGGCGAGATGCGGCCAGATGCGCTCGATATGGTTCGGCAGCAGCAGGTCGAAAATGCTCATGTCGGCAATGCCGAGCACGAGGTCGCCCTTGGTGTCGAGGATGGCGGCATATTCGGCCGTCGGGCGCTCGGTGGTGGTGATGATCTGGCTGACATCGATGCCGCGGTCGCGCATGTGTTTCAGCACCGCCCGCCCGCCTTCGTCGTCGCCGACGATCGAGACGAAACTGGTCGTGGTGCCGAGAAGCGCCAGGTTTTCCGCGACGTTGCGGGCGACGCCGCCAAGGCTGCGCACACCGTCTACCGGGTTGGATGTCTCGAAGACGAACTCCTGCTTGGCGCGGTACTTGCGGTCGAGCACGGCGCCGCCGATGCAGACGGCGCGGGTCTCGGCCGGCATCACATAGCCGCGGCCGAGGATATAGCCCTTCTGCATGAGCTGCACGATGTGGGCGGCGACCGTGGAGCGCGCCAGCCCGAGCATGGTGGCGATCTCCTGCTGTCCCGCGAACGGGTTGTCCTTGATGATTGCCAGGACGGCCGCTTCCTGTGGCGCAAGGTCATCCATGTTCCGTCGATCGTCCTTGAGGCGAGAACCACGTTGCAACTTCGTTAATTTTGATATGGACAACAACAGATGTTTTTGTCAACATCTGTTTGTCAGATGTGAATTGGAGGAAGCCATGTCCGTTTCGAGCGCCAATCCAGCGTCATCCCATGGTGCCGTTCCCGGCATTCCGGTGATCGATGTCGGCCCCTTCATCCACAACGAGGCAGGCGCTGCGGCCGTCGTCAAAACCATCGAGACGGCCTGCCGCGATACCGGGTTCTTCCTCGTCACCGGCCACGGTGTTTCGCCGGAGGTGACGTCCAGGCTCTACAATCTCGCCCGTGCCTTCTTCGACTACCCTCAGGACTGGAAGAAGACCCAGGGCCGCGGCACCGGCGTTGTGGGCGGCGTCGCATTTTCGCCGATCGCTGAGGAAGCGCTTGCCGCGACACTCGGCATCAAGACGCCGGGCGATTACAAGGAAAGCCTCAACTTCGGCCAGAACCTTCCCGGCGATACCTGGCCGGACAGGCCGGACGGGCTGGAACAGGCGTTCCGTGATTATTTCAAGGAAATGGAAATCCTCGCCAAGCATATGCGCCGGATCTTCTGCCAGGCGATCGGGCTTGATCAGGATTATTTCGAGCCTTCCTTCGAGAACCATCTCTCGGCGCTGCGTGTGATCAACTATCCGGAGCAGGACGAATCGCCGCTGCCGGGCCAGATGCGCGCCGGCGTCCACACCGATTACGGTTTCATGACCATCCTTCGCTCGGAAGCCTCGGCCGGCGGGTTGCAGGTGCGCAACCGCAATGGCGAATGGCTGGACGCGCCGTCGATCGAAGGCGCCTACGTGATCAACATTGCCGACGCCTTCATGCGCTGGACGAACGACGAGTGGGTCTCGACGCCGCACCGGGTCGCCAATCCGCCGACCGGGTTCAAGGGCACTGCCCGCCGCCAGTCGATCCCGTTCTTTCTCAATCCGGCCAAGGATACGGTGATCGAGTGCCTGTCGCCTTTTGTAAAAGGCGGCGCAAAATATGAGCCGATTACCTATGGCGAATATATCGACCTGAAGACGAAACAGGCTTTTTCGAAGGGCTGATGACTGACTAAACTCGACTGAACCTGTGCGCAGAAGCGGAGAACCGCCGGCACATATCGATCAAAGATCGCAACAAGGGGAACTGGACATGATGGATTTGACAAGGCGGCAAACGCTTGCCGGAATGAGTGCACTCGCCGCGGCCGGCCTTTTCGGCCTTCCGGCGCGGGCTCAAGCGAAGACGCTGGTCGTGCCGACGCTCGGCGGTGTGTGGGAACAGTATTGGCGCTCGACCGTCGGTCCCGCCTTCACCAAGCAGACCGGTGCGGCCGTGACGCTCGACGTCGGCAACGGCCGCGTCTGGGGGGCCAACCTGCGAGCGGCGGGCGCTGCCAAGCCGCCCTATTCGATCGTGATGACCAACGAGGTCTTCGCCTCGGGCCTGCGCAAGGAAGGCTTCTTCGAGAAGCTCGACCTCACCAAGCTGCCGAACTACGCCGACCTCTATCCGCTTGCCAAGAAGACCGACGGCTGGGGCGCGATCGGCGCCGTTTCGCCGATCGGCATCGGTTACCGCACGGACCTCGTGAAGACCAAGCCGAAATCCTGGAAGGACCTTTGGAACAATCCGGAATTCAAGGGCAAGATCGGCCTCTACAACTTCGCCAACAGCGCCGGCAAGATGGAGCTGCTGCTGTTTTCGAAGATCTTCGGCAAGGATCAGTATGACGTCGATGCCGGTTTCGCCGCTCTCCAGAAGCTCGGCTCGGTGATCCAGGTGGACTTCAACCTGTCGACCGGTCTCGCGTCGGGCGAAATCGTCGTGGCACCGTTCGACTTCGGCGAGATCGCCCGCCTGCGCCGCCAGGGCCTGCCGGTCGACTGTGTGATCCCGGAAGAAGGGATGTTCATGTTCGACCAGACCATCAACATTCTCGTCAATGCCCCGGAAAAGGAGCTGGCCTATCAATACGCAAACTTCCTGCTGTCGCCGGAAGTGCAGGGGATGATGATGAAGGAGTTCTTCATCTCGCCGACCAATTCCAAGGTGGTCGTGCCGGCCGATCTCAAGGCCGACGTGCCGGTTTCGGGCGCCGACATGGACAAGATCCTCACCTGGGACTGGAACTTCGTCAACGAAAAGCAGGGCGAACTCGCCGAACGCTGGGCGAAGACCATCAAGTGATTTCCCCCACTGCGATCATGGCTTGCCCTCAACGGCCGGCCATGATCGGCTTTTTTCGGGGTCAAGCTCTTCAATTGGAAAGTGGAATTTCATGACAGAGGTTAGCATCGAAAAGCTGACCAAGGACTACGGGCAGGGTCCCGCGGTCAACAGCATTTCGATCAGGATCGCCGAGGGCGAGTTCATCTCGCTGCTCGGGCCGTCCGGTTGCGGCAAGACGACGACGCTGAAGATGATCGCCGGTTTCGAGGACGCGACCGCAGGGGCGATCCGCTTCGACGGGCGCGACGTCGTGGCAGTGCCGGTCGAAAAGCGCGATATCGGCATGGTCTTCCAGAACTATGCGCTGTTTCCGCATATGACGGTCGAAAAGAACCTCGCCTTCGGGCTGGAGATGCGCAAGACGCCCAAGGACGAGATCCGCATCCGCATCGCCAAGGTGCTGGATATGGTGCAGCTCACGGGGTATTCCGAGCGTTATCCGCGCCAGCTTTCCGGCGGTCAGCAGCAGCGCGTGGCGCTTGCCCGGGCTCTCGTCATCGAGCCGAAAATCCTGCTGCTCGACGAACCGCTCGCCAATCTCGACGCCAAGCTGCGTGAGGAGATGCGGGTCTTCATCCGCGACCTGCAGCGCCGCGTCGGGATCACCACGGTCTATGTCACCCACGACCAGGCCGAGGCGATGACCATGTCCGACCGGGTCGTGGTGATGTTCGGCGGCCGCATCGCCCAGATCGGTACGCCATCGGATATCTACGAGCGGCCTGCCAATCTGGAAGTCGCAGAGTTCGTCGGGCAGGTGAACATCATTCGCGGCAAGGTGGGCAATCGCGTCGTTTCGACTGCCTTCGGCGATGTGCCGGTCAGCGGAGATTTCGCCGATGGCGCCGAGCTGATGCTGGCTCTGCGGCCGGAAGCGGTCGAACTGCTGCCGATCAACTCGGGGGCGATGGGTGCGCAGGCTAAGGTTCTCTCCAGCTATTATTCCGGCAGTCTCGTCGACTACCGGCTGGAGCTTGCGGGCGGCGTTGTCGTCAACGTCCAGACTTTTCCGCGCACGCGGTTTGCGGACGGCGAGCAAGTGCTGGTGCATGCGCCGGCCGATCGCTTCTGGCCGCTTGGAAGTGCGGCATGAATGTCCCGCCCAAGAAACGGCTCGGACCGCTGCTGCTGATCGCACCCGCCGCGATCCTGCTCGGCGTCTTTCTCGTGTTGCCCTATCTCAATATCGTCGTCATGAGCTTCCGGATGCCGGGGCAGGGTACACCCTATGGCCCGGGCTTCACGCTGGGCAATTACGGCAAGTTCTTCTCGGACTTCTTCTACATCCAACAGGTGATCAACACGCTGTGGATCGGCTTTCTGACGACTTTCCTCTGCCTGATCCTTGGTTATCCCGTCGCCTGGCAACTGGCGCGCGGAGCCTCGGCTTTTCGGGCTGTCGGCTATGCGCTGGTGCTCTCGCCGCTTTTGGTCGGCATCGTCATTCGCAGTTACGGCTGGACGATCCTGCTCGGCAATAACGGCATCATCAACCGCACGCTGACCGGCTGGGGCCTCATCGATGGGCCGCTGCCGCTGATGTATAACGCGCTCGGCATCATCATCGCGCTGGTGCATGTCTTCCTGCCCTTCATGATCCTGCCGATCATGAGCGCCATCCAGGGCATTGATCCATCGCTCGAGGCCGCCGCCCGGTCGCTCGGGGCGTCGAAGGTCACCTCCTTCCGGCGCATCACCCTGCCGCTGTCGCTGCCGGGCATCCAGGCCGGCTGCATCCTCGTCTTTGTTCTGTCGCTCAGCGCCTATGTGACGCCGTCGCTGATCGGGGGCTTGAGGGTCAAGACCATGGCGGTGACCGTGGTGGATGCGCTGATCGATACGTTCCAATGGCCCTTCGGTTCGGCGCTGGCGCTGATGCTGTCGGTGACCGGTGCGATCGTCGTCGTTATCTTTGGACGGCTGACCGTCATGAAGTGGAAGGCTTGAGCCGATGTCGAAACCATTCTTCACCGTCTATTGCCTGATCATCTATGCCTTCCTGCTGGCGCCGATCGCGGTCGTGGTGATCGCCTCCTTCAATGCCGGCGCCTTCCTGACATTCCCGCCGCAGGGGCTTTCGTTCCGCTGGTACCTCGTCTTCTTCAACAACGAGGTGTTCATGCGAGCGATCCGCACCTCGCTGTGGATCGCGGCGATGACCACGGTGATCTCCGGGATCATCGGCACGATGGCGGCGATGTTTTATGTAACCCATGCCGGCAGGCTCAAGGAAACGGTGCGGGTCGCCATGCTGGCGCCGCTGCTGTTGCCGGAAGTGCTGACAGCGATCTCGCTGCTGTTCTTCGTTTATTCGGTTGGTCTCGGCACGCAGAACCTGGTCGGCATGATCGTTGGCCATGTGCTGATCACGCTGCCCTTCGTATTCATCAACGTCTCGGCCTCGATGGAAAGCTACGATCCGGCCTGGAGCCTTGCGGCGCAGAGCCTCGGGGCCGGGCGGTTCACCCGCTTCCGGCGGATCATGCTGCCGCTGATCAAGCCAGGCGTCATCGGCGGTTGCCTGTTCGCCTTCATCATCTCGTTCGACGTCTTCACCATCTCCTTCATGCTGAAGGGGGTTGGCATGTCGACGCTGCCGATCCAGCTCTTCGACTACCTGCGCACCAATTTCACGCCGGAAGCGGCGGCCGTCTCGACCTGCTCGATCGTGCTGACGATGGCGGTGGTGATCATTTCGGAAAAGGTGCTGGGCCTGCGCATCCACCGTTTCTAGTAGAGCTTGCCGCGGGCGGTGACCGGCCACAGCGCCTCGACGTGGCCGTTGCGGATGCAGACATACCAGTCGTAGAGATTGCAGGTCGGGTCGCAGTGACCCGGCACGAGCGACAAGCGGTCGTTGAGCTTCAATGTATCTTGCAGGTCCTCGATCTTGCCGTGCTCGTCCGACGCGCTGACGAACTTGAGATCGGGGCGTTCGAACACCGTCGGCAACCCGCTGTCGATCGAATGCGCCTTGAGGCCCGCGTCGCAGATGGCGCGGCCGGAGGCCGGCTTGCTCATGATCGAGGTCAGCACGAAGAGCGCATGCTCAAAGCTGCCGACCGTGCCGTTACCCTCCGTCGCGCGGACGCGGGCATAGTCGGCATCCATGAAGATGTAAGAGCCCGGCTGGATCTCGTTGTAGAGACCGGATGCACCTTCGAGATTGTGGGTGCCAGTCCCCGCGCCGGTGATGATCTTCGGCTCCAGCCCCGCCTCCCGCAGCAGCACGGCCGTTTCCCGCGCCATGCCGATCGCCGTGTCGATCGCGGCGCGGCGCTCGGCCGGATCGTAGATATGCTGCGCGCTGCCGTGATAGGCCTGGATGCCGACGAAGGCGAGGTTCGGCGCGGCGGCGACCATCTTTGCCAGCTCGACAGCCGGTGCGCCGGGCAGAACGCCGCAGCGGCGGGCGCCGCAATCGATCTCCACCAGCACGTCGAGCGTCACGCCATGCCGGACAGCTGCTTCGGAAAGCGTGGCGACGACTGCGGGATCGTCGATGCAGACGGTGACATGGGCGCTCTTTGCGAGCCGCGCCAGCCGGTCGATCTTCTTCGGATCGGCGACCTCGTTGGCGACAAGCACGTCGGTCACGCCACCGCGCACCAGTGCTTCCGCCTCGGATACTTTCTGGCAGCAGATGCCGACGGCTCCGCCGTTTGCCATCTGGTAAAGCGCGACATCTGCGACTTGTGGGTCTTGGCATGCGGGCGAAGCCGGACCCCCATCGCCTCGGCATAGGCTTTCATCCGACCGACATTCCGCTCGAAGGCATCGAGATCGATGATCAGCGCCGGCGTCTGGATGTCGTTGATCGTGTCGCCGACAGAGGCCGGCACGTCATAGCCGATGTCGAGGTTTTTGGGAGAAGAGGTCATGAGATGGGTCCGCAATGAGATGGCGCGACGATAGGTTCCCAGGCCCCTCCAGGCAATCGCCGGCCTGCAATTTCGTTCAAGATCGGGGCGAGGTTCTTCGGTAGCCATGGGAAAACCTCTCGAAAGGATCCCCCATGAGCCCGGAATTCCTGATCACTTCCCTCATCGTCGTCGCGTCGCCGGGTACCGGCGTGCTGATCACGCTCGCCGCCGGCCTGTCGCGTGGCGCGCGGGCGAGTGTCATCGCCGCCTTCGGCTGCACGCTTGGCATTCTGCCGCACATGATCGCGGCAGTCTCGGGCCTTGCAGCACTGCTGCATGCCAGCGCCCTGGCCTTCGAAATCATCAAATATCTCGGTGTCGCCTACCTCTTGTTCATGGCCTGGCAGGTGTTGCAGGAAAAGGGCGCGCTGACCGTCGAGGCGGACCGGAAGCCGAAATCCGTTGGCCAAGTCATCGTTTCGGCAATCCTTGCCAATGCGCTCAATCCGAAACTGTCGATCTTCTTTTTCGCCTTCCTGCCGCAGTTCGTCGGCCGGGACGAAGCAGCACCCGTTCTGCGCATGACCGAGCTCAGCCTCGTCTTCATGCTGATGACCTTCGGCATCTTCGTTCTCTACGGCCTGTTTGCCGCCTCGGTGCGCGGCCACGTGATCTCGCGGCCGAACATCCTTGCCTGGATGCGCCGCGTCTTTGCCGGCGCCTTCGTCCTTCTCGGCACGCGGCTTGCGCTTTCGGCGCGATAGTTATTACCTGCCGCGTAATTGAGACGATGCAGCCGCTCCGGCATGTTCGCCCTGCCTGCAACGAGTAGGGCGATCCAAGGAGAAAAGACATGACCGATGCGAACACCAAAGCCGAACTCTATCTCGCCATCTGGAATGAGACGGACGCCATCCGCCGCAAGGCGATGATAACCGAGGCCTGGGCGGAAGACGGGCTTTACGTCGATCCGCTGATGCGCGGCGAAGGCCATGAGCGGATCGGAGACCTGGTCGAGGGCGTCCAGGCGCGGTTTCCGGGCTTCCGCTTCACGCTGATCGGCTCGGCCGATGGCTATGACGACAATCTGCGCTTTTCCTGGGGCCTCGGCCCGCAAGACGGCGAAGCGTTGATCAAGGGCACGGATTTCGCGGTCCTGAAAACGGCCGCCTGAAGTCGGTCTACGGTTTCCTCGATCAGGTTCCGGCTGCCGCATGACAACGCTTGGCGCCGCCCGCCCTCTCGGTGATTACCTGCGCGATTGGCGCCGCCGCCGGCGCATGAGCCAGCTCGACCTGGCGCTCGAGGCCGATATCTCGCAACGCCATCTGAGCTTCATCGAGAGCGGGCGGGCGGCCCCGAGCCGCGACATGCTCCTGCATCTCGCGGAGCGGCTTGACGTGCCGCTCCGCGAGCGCAACCCGATGCTGCTCGCTGCCGGTTTTGCGCCGGTCTTTGCCGAGCGTAAGCTCGACGATCCGGCACTTCAGCCGGCGCGGCGGGCGATCGACATGGTGCTGAAAGGTCATGAGCCATTTCCGGCGCTTGCCGTCGATCGGCACTGGACGCTGGTGGCCGCCAATGCCGCGGTGGCGCCGCTGCTTGCCGATGTCGCCGACCGGTCGTTGATCGAGGGGCCGGTCAACGTCCTGCGGCTCAGCCTGCATCCGCAGGGCCTCGCGCCTTACATCGCCAATCTGGCGGAATGGCGTAGTCACCTGCTCGAACGGCTGCGCCAGCAGGTCTCGGCGTCCGGCGATCGCGTTCTCCAGGCATTGCTGGAAGAACTGTCCGGTTATCCGGTGCCGGAAGGCGCGTCGAAATCGGCGCCGAAACACGACTATGCGGGTATCGCCGTGCCGATGGAATTGCGGACGGAGGCTGGGTTGCTGTCGTTCATCTCGACCACGACCGTCTTCGGCACGCCGGTCGACGTGACACTGTCGGAACTGGCGGTCGAATCCTTCTTTCCCGCCAATGACGAAACGGCCCGGCTTCTGCGCCAAATGGCAGAAACCGGGCCGTCGAAGAATGGCAGTTAGGAAGTTAGTCTAGCCGGCGGATCAGAATTCGGTCCACTGGGATTCGGCGGTTGCAGCCGCCGCTGCACCCCCGAAGGACTTGCTGACGCGCTGTGCAAGGCGGCGGGCCGGCGATTCCTGCGGAGCGGCGTTGCGGCCGACCGGGGCCGGGGCTGAGCCGTAGGCAGGCCGCTGCTGCATGCCGGAACGCTGGCCGCCTTCGGAGAGCTTGAAGCGGGTCAGCAGATCGCGAAGTTTGGTGCTTTCCGATGCGAGGTTGGCACCCGCAGCGTTGGTTTCCTCGACCATCGCGGCGTTCTGCTGGGTCACCTGGTCCATTTGGTTGACGGCCGAGTTGACCTCTGCGAGGCCGACCGACTGTTCGCGAGCGGCGGTGGCGATCGCATTGATATGCTCGTTGATGGTGACGACGTGGCTTTCGATCGTCTTCAGCGCGTCGCCGGTCTCGCGCACCAGCTTCACGCCGTTCTGGACTTCGGAGCCCGACTTGCGGATGAGATCCTTGATCTCCTTGGCGGCATTCGCCGAACGCTGAGCGAGTTCGCGGACTTCCTGGGCGACGACCGCGAACCCCTTGCCGGCTTCACCGGCGCGGGCCGCTTCGACGCCGGCATTCAGCGCCAGAAGGTTGGTCTGGAAGGCGATCTCGTCGATCACGCCGATGATGTTGGAGATCTGGCTGGACGACTGTTCGATGCGCTGCATCGCGTCGACGGCGTTGGCGACGACGGCGCCCGACTGGGCGGCGCTGGAATTTGCCTGCAGGGCGATCGCCTTTGCCTCGTCGGCGCGCTTGGAGGAGTTCGAGACGTTGGCGGTGATCTCGTCCAGGGCGGCGGCGGTCTCTTCGAGCGAGGCTGCCTGCTGTTCGGTCCGCTTGGACAGGTCATCGGCGCTCTGGCTGACTTCACGCGAACCGCTGTCGATCGACTGAGCCGATCCGGCGACTTCCGAAAGGGCTGCGCCGAGACGGGACACCGCCGAGTTCAGGTCTTCGCGCAGCGCTTCGAAATCCGGCGCGAAGGGTTCGTTGAGCTGGAAGGCGAGGTCGCCTGAGGCGAGGCGGCGCAGGCCGGCGGCAAGGCCGGAGGTCGCTTCCTGGAGGCGGGCCTGAGCCGAGGCTTCCGCCTCTTCCTGCAGGCGGATACGGTCGGCTTCCGCCCGAGCGCGGGCTTCTTCTGCCTCTTCTTGAAGCCGCCTGTTGGAGATTGCGGCCTGGCGGAACACCTCGACGGCGCCGGCCATGGCGCCGACTTCATCCTTGCGGCCCGCGAAGGGGATCTCGGTTGCCGTGTCGCCTGCGGCAAGGCCGCTCATCGAAGCGGTGATGCGCTGGATCGGACGGGCGATGCCGGCCAGCACGTAGGCCGCGGCGCCGACGATCAGGAGGAAGACGACGCCCAGGATGATTTCCATCGTGGTAAGCGCGGTGGAATAGGTTGTCTTCGCCTTGGCCGTTTCCACGGCCGCCTCATCCGTATTCGACTTGACCAGCTTGGCCACGGCTTCCATGACCGGCTGGATGGTGATGCGCATCTTTTCCATTTCGACGCGGGCGCGGGCATCCGAGGCCTTGCGGGAGAAGTCCAGCATCTTCTGGCCGTTCAGGGCGTATTTGTCGACGCCCGTCTGGATCTGGTCGATGATCTGCGTTTCCTGATCGCTGGAGATCAGCGGTCTGTAGGTTTCGAGAGCGGTCTTCAGTGCTCCCGACTGCTGGGCGATCAGCTTTTCTGCGGCCTCCATGCCGAAGTCCGACGTCGTCGTCAGATGGCCCATATAGGCGACCGTCATGCCGAGAATGGCCGTCTCGATATTCTTCGAGGCCTGGACGCTCGGCATCGAATTTTCGGAAATCGTGGTGAGATTGCCGGCAACATTGGAGAGCGAGGAAATGGCCGCCCAGGCAAGAACGGCGACGAGCGCCGCAATCGCGCCGAAGACGGCGATGAGCGAGCTGCGAATGGAGAGACGGGACATGAGATTCGGCTCCGGAATGGTGAAGCCTCGAATGAGGCAACGCGTTTTCACGCGCAGATCTGATATCTGGCGGTGTGGGAAGAGAGCCGGTCTCATACCTGCTCTTGCGCTACACCGGATGGCGGTCGCGCGGTAGCCGGGAGCTTAAGGTCAAACTCTTTAACGACAGATTGAATTTTGATAGTATATAATGACTTTTGATGATTTTTGGCGCGAAATGTGCGGAATTTCACTTCCGCTATCCGTTTATTTTATAAGGATAATATTGGAATCAGGCGGCATGCAGTAACAGGATGCCTGTCAATCGCGGATTGCTTGATTTTCCGTTCAAACCAGATGCGAAATCTAGCCTCGCGGCAGGCCGCTCCGGCGCAGATCCGATGCACGGAAGAGGCGTTATTTCCGGGTCCGGAGGCCGTCCATCAGCAGGCCGATCAGGCGATGCGAGCGTTCCCGCCATTCAGGCGATTCCGGAATCGAATAGATGCTCGACAGCGCATGCAGGAGATCGGTCGTTTCGATGTCGCTGCGGATAAATCCTTTGTCGCCGGCATTCTTCAACAGGCTCTCCAGCGCGCCGCGGACAAGGCCAGACCCCTCGGTAAACAGCGAGGAGTTCGACGTCATGAGGATGCGCAGGCTGTTGGCCATGCCGCGCTTGGTGGCAATATAGCCAACGAAGCGCCGCATCCATTCTTCGAGCGCCATGTCGGGAGTATGTTTCTGGGCAAGCTCGGTTGCGGCGGCGGCAAGGCTTTCGAGCTCGCGGCGATAGACGACCTCGACGAGATGTTCGCGGGTCGGGAAATGCCGGTAGAGCGTGCCAATGCCGACGCCCGCCTGGCGGGCTATATCTTCCAGCGAGGTCTCGACGCCCTTTTCCGCAAAGGCTGCGGCCGCGACTTCGACCAGCCTGTCGCGGTTGCGGCGGGCATCGGCGCGAAGCCTGGTCGGTGCTGGCGATGCTGTCTTCGGCTCGGCCGAGGCCAAAATGCTGCTCCAGAGCGATGAGGGCTTGACGAAAATCCGTAAGCCACTAGTTTAATCGGAGGCGCCTCCGTTTATGCGCGGCGCCTTCCACTTCTTAATCCAGAAGCTTGCAGGATGTCATGCCGAAATCTCATCGGCGCATCTGGCGGAGAAAAAACCATATAGCATCTGGTCGACCGTCGACCAGAGCATTCTACATTCCGAACTTCTCATTCTCGTGACGATGGCAGGAGCTTGATCCATGACACGAACCATCCATCTTTCGCTCGACATCAACGGGGGCCGGTACGATCTCGATGTCGAACCGCGCGTTACCCTGCTCGATGCCCTGCGCGAACATCTGGCGCTAACCGGCACCAAGAAGGGCTGCGACCAGGGCCAGTGCGGCGCCTGCACCTGTCATGTCGACGGCAAGCGCGTGCTCTCCTGTCTGACATTGGCGGCTCAGGTCGAAGGCCGGCAGGTCACCACGATCGAGGGGATCGCCGCCGAAAACGGCGAGCTGCACCCCGTCCAGGCAGCCTTCGTCGAGCATGATGCCTTCCAGTGCGGCTATTGCACGCCGGGCCAGATCATGTCCGCAGTCGCCTGCATCCGCGAAGGCCATGCGGGATCCGACGAGGAAATCCGCGAATACATGTCCGGCAATCTCTGTCGGTGCGGAGCCTATAACAACATCGTCGCGGCGGTGCGCGAAGCGGCGGAGATGGCGTGATGAGAGACTTTTCCTATCTCCGCGCCTCCTCGGCCGACGAGGCCCGCCAGGCGGCGCTTCAGGCCGGTTCCGCGCTGCTTGCCGGCGGTACGACGCTGCTCGATCTTGCAAAATGCGGTGTGATGGAGCCGGAAACCGTCGTCGATATCACCCACCTCTCCGGTCTCGGCGGGATCGAGGTCGATGCGAACGGCGCCAGGATCGGTGCGCTTGCCAAGATGGGCGAGGTTGCCGATAACGTCGGCATCCGTGCCGCTTTCCCGGCAGTTTCGGAATCGCTGTCGCTGGCGGCCTCCGCCCAGCTCCGCAACATGGCGACGATCGGCGGCAACCTGTTGCAGCGGACACGCTGTTCTTACTTCCGCGAGCCGGCGGTGTTTCCGGCCTGCCACAAGCGCAATCCCGGCTCCGGCTGTTCGGCGATGGGCGGTATCACCCGTAACCACGCCGTCCTCGGTACGAGCGATACCTGCATCGCCAGCTATCCGGGCGATCTCGCCGTCGCGCTCGTCGCCTTCGACGCCGTGGTCGAACTCGGCGGGCGGACGGTATCGGTCGATGACTTCTTCCTTCTGCCTGGCAATACGCCGGAGAGGGAAACCGTGCTGGAACGCGGCGAGATGATCACCGCGATCACCGTCCCGTCCTCGGCCGCGGCGACGAACTCGACTTATCTGAAGGTTCGCGACCGGCAGTCCTACGAGTTTGCGGCGGCGAGCGCCGCGGTCGGTCTCGAATTCGAAGCGGACGGCCGAACGGTGCGCGATATCCGCGTCGCTCTCGGCGGCGTCGCCACCAAACCGTGGCGGGTGCGGGGCGTCGAACAGGCCCTGATCGGCAAGATGCTCAGCCTTGAAACCGTCGAGACGGCCAGCCGGCTCGCCATGGAAGGCGCCGTCAGCCACGGCGCCAACCGCTACAAGATCGAACTTGCGCCGCGCGTCGTCGCTCGCGCCATCCTGAAAGTTGGAGGTCTCGCATGACCATCATGGAACCCCGCAAACACGGCGATGCCTCCGACGGCATGGTCGGCGGTCGTCAAACGCGTTTCGAAGGCAATCTCAAGGTCACCGGCGGCGCGACCTATGCGCTGGAATACCCGATCGAAGGCGTGGCGCATGCTGTTCTGCTGCAGAGCACGATCCCGGCCGGACGCGTCACGTCCGTCGATACGTCCAAGGCGAAGGCTGCGCCGGGCGTGCTGCTGATCCTGACGCCGGACGACGATCTCGGCTTGATGACCGCGTCCGACTGGTACGGAAACCGCCCGGAAAACCAGCCCTATCACCCGCTGCCGCGCGAGGTGAGCTTCAACGGCCAGTCGATCGTCGCCGTAATCGCGGAAAGCCGCGAACAGGCCTTGGAAGCGGCCAAGCTGATCTGCGTCACCTATGCGCAAACCCCGGCGGTCGCCAGCATCGACGATCCCAAGGCCGGCGAAGGCAAGGTGATGGGCAATCTCACCATCGGCTGGGGGGATGCCGAAGCGGCTCTCGCCGCTGCCCCGATCCGGATCGAAGGCGAATATTCGACGCCGCGTGAATATCACGTCGCCATGGAGCCGCATGGCTTGACGGTGAAATGGGACGGCGACCAGCTGACGGTCTGGGAACCGAGCCAGTGGTCGCATGGCATGGCGCGCAGCTATTCCGAATGGTTCGGCATTCCTTATGAGAATGTCCGCCTGATCTCGCCGTTCATTGGCGGTGGGTTCGGTTCGAAGGGAGCGGCTCTCGCCTATAGTGCCGTCGCCGCCTTTGCGGCGAAGAAACTCGGCCGGCCGGTGAAGCTCGCAGTTACTCGGCCGCAGAACTTCACCAGCTATGGCGGCCGCGCTGCGACCCGCCAGAAGATCAAGCTCGGTGCGACGGAGGACGGCGTCCTGCAGGCGATCGTCCATCGTGGGGCCAGCGAGACATCCACCTATATGGATTATCCCGAGCAGACGGGTGCGGCGACGCCGATCCTTTACAAAGTCGAGAATTTCTCGTCGCAGCACCGGGTCGTGCCGGTCAACACCGTCACACCCGGCGCGCTGCGCGGCCCGGGCAAGAATCCGAGCGCCTTCGGTATCGAAAGCGCGATGGAAGAGCTCGCCTACAAGCTCGGCATGGACCCGCTCGAACTGCGGTTGAAGAACTATGCCGACCACGACTACCAGTCGGGAAAACCCTGGTCGACCCGCCGGCTGCGCGAAGCGTTGACCGAAGGTGCGGCGGCATTCGGATGGTCGAAGCGCAGCCATGAACCGCGCTCGATGCGCGACGGCAACCAGCTGGTCGGCTGGGGTATCGGCTGCGGCACGTTCCCGGTCATCCAGGCGCCGAGCGAGGCGATGATCCGCATCCTCGGCAATGGCCGGGTCGAGGTGGTCAGCGGGGCGATCGACATGGGGCAGGGGACCTATACGATCCTTGCCCAGACGGTTGCCGAAGTGTTCGGCATTCCCGTCGATCAGGTCGAGGTCCATCTCGGCGATTCCCGTCTGCCGGGCTCGGCCATCGCCGGCGGCTCGATGCTGGCGGGCTCCATCCTCGGCGCCGTCCACAAGGCGGCGACCGCGGCACGCGACGAGCTGATCGGGCTGGCGCTCAGTGACGAGAAATCGCCGCTCCGCGATACCGGCGCGAATACGCTGACCTTCAGCGGGGGCCGCATCGCGGTGCCCCGCGACCAGGGTCCGTCGCTCAGCCTGCCGGAACTGATGGCGGCGCTCGGCCGCGACGAGATAGAGACGCGTCGCAACACGCTGCCGGATGGTGCTACACCTCAGGAGCATCACCAGGCCTGGACGACCATGGCGAAGGTCCAGGGGCCGACCATGGGCGAATTTTCCATGCACAGCTGGTGCGCCCATTTCGCCGAAGTGCGGGTCGACGAGGATTTTGGAACGGTGCGGGTCTCCCGCATCGTCTCGGCTTTCGATTGCGGCCGGCTCTATAATCCGCGGCTGGTCGAAAGCCAGTGGCGGGGCGGTATCATCATGGGTATCGGTCAGGCGCTGCTCGAGGAAGGTCTCGTCGACCAGCGCAACGGCCGCACCGTGAACAACAACATGGGCGACTATCTGGTGCCCACCAATGCGGACGTGTCGGATATCCAGGTGATCTCAGTCGGCATTCCCGACTACGGCGCTTCGGCGCTGGGCGGCAAGGGTGTCGGCGAAGTCGGCATCGTCGGCGTCGCGCCGGCAATCGCCAACGCTGTCTTCCACGCCACCGGTAAACGCGTCCGCGACCTGCCGATCACGCTGGAAAAGCTGATCTGATCGATCTGGCGCACCCGGTTTCGGCCGGGTGCGCCTATTTTCTCTTCGGCATGTTCGATGCGCCGAGGCTGCCGGCAAAACGTTCAGCCAGATGCTCTTTCCGGAAATGCTCGACCACGAAGTCGACGAAGACGCGCGTCTTTGCCGGCAGCAGCGTCTTGCTGGCGTAGTAGATCGATATCGGCCCGATATCGGCATACCAGTCCGGCAGCAGCCGGATGAGTTCGCCGCTTTCGAAATACGTCAAGCCATCCGGCATGGCGATCATCGCGACCCCGAGACCGAGGCTTGCGGCGCGGGCGATCGCCGCCGGGTCGTTCAGCACGATCTTTTCCGTCATCGCGGCGGGCATCTCGTCGCCTGCCGCATTGCGCATCACCCATTGGCGGAGGCGGCCGGTATTGGCTGAGCGCATCTGGATGCCGTCCAGGTTCGCAAGGTCCGCCGGATCGGCCGGCATTCGCCTGTCTTTCATGTAGCCAGGTGACGCGACCATAACGATATGGGCCGGTCCCAGCACCCGCGCGACCGTGCCGGGCGTCAGTTCGAAGCCGCCGCCGATCGCCGCGTCGTATCCTTCGGCGATCAGATCGACCTGACGGTTCTCGAACGTCCATTCAGGCCGGATCCGCGGGTAGCGGGCCATGAATTCCGGCAGCAGCGGCAGGATATAGCCCGTCCCGAAATGCGGGCTCATGCTGACCTTCAGGATACCGGCCGGTTCTCCGCTTTCCGACGAGGCGCCGGCGATCGCAGCCTGCAGCGCCTCGACGTGATCCCGGATCTCGGAGAGAAAGCGCTCACCCGCCTCCGTCAGCGTCAGTTTTCGCGTGTTGCGCTGGAAAAGCCGGACGCCGAGGTTCTTCTCCAGCATCGCGACATTGCGGCTGACGGCCGCGGGCGTCAGCGCCAGCCGTCGGGCTGCCGTCGAGAAACTGCCGAGTTCGGCGCTGCGGAGGAAGGATTCCAGATTGGCGAGGCTTTCCATGTAAGGCCTATTTTCAACGGTTGCTTGAAAATGATCCGCATTTCTATCGGCTAATCAAGCGCCAATCCAGAGGCGATATTCCTGTCATCGAAACCACAAGGAGTATCGCACATGACCATCGGTATCATCGGCGCCGGCAATATCGGCGCAGCTTTCGCCCGCGCTCTCGCCCGCAGCGGCGTGCGCGCCACCATCGCCAACAGCCGCGGCCCGGCTTCGCTCGAAACGCTGACGCGCGAACTGTCGCCCTGGATTTCCGCCGGCACGATCGAGGAGGCCGCAAGCGCCGACATGGTGCTGATCGCGGTTCCATGGTCGAAATTGCCGGCTGCCCTTGCCGGCCTGCCGGACTGGAACGGCCGGATCGTCATTGATGCGAACAATCCGATCGAGTCGCCGCTCTACAAACCGGCCGAACTCAATGGCCGTCTTTCCAGCGAGATCGTCTCGGATCTCGTGCCGGGCGCCCGGGTGGTGAAGGCTTTCAATCATCTGTTTGCGAAGCTGGTCGAGGCCGATCCTTCTTCCGAGGGCGGCAAGCGGGTGCTGTTCTATTCGGGCGACGACGTGGCCGCAAAGACGGAGGTCGCCGCCTTGACGGAGAAGCTCGGTTTCTTCGGCATAGATCTCGGGTCGCTTGCGGTCGGGGCCAAACTGGCACAGTTCCCGGGCGGCCCGCTGCCTGGACTGAACCTCGTCAATTTCGGCTGACGCTCAGTCGTCAGAATACCGTTCCTCGGACCAGGGATCGCCGCGCATATGGTAGCCGTTCTTCTCCCAGAAGCCGGCCTGGTCCTTGCCGAGGAATTCGATCCGGTTGAGCCATTTGGCGCTCTTCCAGAAATAGAGGTGCGGCACCACGAGCCGCACCGGCCCGCCATGCTCCTCGCTGAGCGGCTTGCCTTCCCACTCGGTGACGATGATGGCATCCGGCGAGGCAAAATCCGACAGCAGCAGGTTGGTAGTGTAGCCGTCATAGCTCGTCAGCATGACGGCGACCGCCTCATCCTGCGGATCGACGAGATCGAGGAAATCGTGCGTCGAGACGCCTTTCCAGTTGTTGTCGTAGCGCGACCAGGTGGTCACGCAATGGATGTCGGAACGCATCTCGGTCTGCGGCAACGCCTGGAAGGCCGCCCAGTCCAGGGTTTTCCGGTTGTTGACGAGGCCGCGCACGTCGAGTTTCCAGCGCTCGGTCGAGACCTGCGGCTGCTGGCCGAGATCGAGAACCGGCCAGTTCTTGACCAGATGCTGGCCCGGCGGCAGGCGGTCGGTTTCCGGCCTTGTGATCCGGCCGGTCAGGAATTTGCCTTGCTCTGCCCATTTCCGTTTGGTGATGGTGAGCTTTGAATCCTCGGGCTCAATCTCGTCGGCCATATCCGGTTCTCCTTGCGTCGCCCGATAATCTGATAAACAAGAAAGGCAATCAATCGTCTGTCTGGCAATTACCCGTCTTGGCAATTGTCTATTTTGGAAATTCTGTGCTCGGAAAATCATGCCTGCCTTCAATCCTCTTATCGAAAAGCTCAGCCCGCCGCCCGTTCCGTCCGTTGCCGCCTGGGGGCGTGCTTATGACGGCTCCAGAGGGCCGCTGATCGACCTGTCGCAGGCGGTGCCCGGTTATCCCGCCCATCCGGAGATGCTGAGGCTGCTCGGCGAGACCGGCTCCTCCAAGGCCTTTACCGGTTACGGGCCTATCGAGGGCGAGGCGGAGCTTCGGACCGCCTATGCGGCGCATGTCTCCGAGGTTTATGGCACAAGCATCGGCTTTAAGAACATCCACATCACGTCTGGCTGCAACCAGGCCTTCGTCTGCGCGGCGATGACGGTCGCTGGTCCCGGCAATACCGTGCTGATGACCGAGCCTTTCTATTTCAACCACGAAACGACGCTGGCGATGATGGGCGTCAAGACCGCTTTCGTGGCTTGCGAAGCCGCCAACGGTTTCCTCCCGGACCTCGTGGGACTTGAAGCTGCGATCACCGGCGAGGTGCGGGCTTTGGCGCTCGTCTCGCCCAATAATCCGACCGGGGCGATCTATCCGCCGTCGCTGCTCGAAGCGATCTTCAAGCTCTGCCGGAACAAGGGCATCTGGCTGATCCTCGACGAGACTTATCGCGACTTTCTGCGGGTCGCAGGCCGGGCGCCGCACGCGCTCTTCAGCCTCGACGGCTGGGAAGACACGCTGATCAGCCTCTACAGTTTCTCGAAATCCTTCTGCATTCCCGGCCACCGGCTCGGGGCGATTACCGCCGGCCCGGTCGCGGTCGGGCAGATCGCCAAGATCATGGACAATCTGCAGATCTGCGCGCCGCGTGCGGCCCAGGCGGCGGTTGCCAAGGCGCTGCCGCTTCTGGCCGACTGGCGCGAAGAGAACCGACAGGAGATCGGCCGCCGTGCCGACGCGCTGAAAGCGGTGATGCGGGCCGTCAACGACTGGAAGCTCGATGCGATCGGCGCCTATTTCGCCTTCGTGCGGCATCCCTTCCCGGGCAAGAGTTCAGCGGAAGTGGCGGAAAAGCTTGCGAAGCACGCCGGCATCATCTGCATTCCCGGCGCTTATTTCGGCGAGAGCCAGCAGGATTACCTGCGCTTCGCCTTTGCCAATGCGGACGTGCCGACGATCGGCCGGCTGCAGGAACGTTTGCAGAACTTTTCCCTATCGTGAGCATCAGCGCCCGTATATAAGCGGAGCATGGTTCAAAGAGCAGGCAGCGCCGATCTCCCGCTTCACGGTGGCCGGGTTCCCCGGTGGCTCGGCGAGCGCATGACCAAGCTTGGCGCCGTCATCACCCAGGCGATCGTCATCGAATACGGCCGCGATGAGCTGCTGCGGCGGCTGGCGCATCCCTTCTGGTTCCAGTCCTTCGGCTGCGTCATGGGCATGGACTGGCACTCGTCCGGCATCACCACCAGCGTTCTCGGCGCGCTAAAGCGTGGGCTGACGCCGATGGCCGGCGAGCTCGGCATCCATGTCTGCGGCGGCCGTGGGCAGAATTCGCGCAAGACGCCGGACGAGCTGATCGCGATCGGCAACCGCGTCGGCATCGACGGCAGCGGCCTTGCGACGACCAGCCGGCTGGTCGCCAAGGTGGACAGCGCCGCGGTGCAGGACGGGTTCGATCTTTACCTGCACGGTTTCATCGTCACCGACGACAGCAAATGGGTCGTGGTGCAGCAGGGCATGAACGGCGACAAGCGCCAGGCGCGGCGTTACCACTGGATATCCGAGGGGCTGAAGAGCTTTGTCGATTCACCGCATGCGGCGATCGAGGGCCGCGGGCAGGGCGAGATCGTCAACCTCGCCGACCACCGCGCGGAGGCCTCCCGAAAGGGCCAGCTCGACCTGCTTGCGACACTCGGGCCGGACCGGATCGTCCGCGAGGTGATCGCCATCGAGCCGGCGCGCAAGGTGAAGGAGCCGGCGCAGCCGATGCTGCCGCATCTGATCATGCCGGCCCATCACGATGTCCGCGAGGAGGACGTCAACATGAAGCGGCTGCACGGGACGCTGGCGGCCGCTGCCGATCGCGGGCCGGAGGATTTCGAGAACCTGCTGCTGATGCCGGGCGTCGGGGCGCGGACGGTCAAGGCGCTCGCGATGGTCGCCGAAGTCGTGCATGGCGCGCCCTGCCGGTTCTCCGATCCAGCGCGTTTCTCACTCGCGCATGGCGGCAAGGACCGGCATCCGTTTCCGGTGCCGCTGAAAGTCTATGACGAGACGATCAAGGTGATGAAGTCCGCCGTCGGCAAGGCCCGGCTCGGCCGCGAGGAAGAGTTGCAGGCGCTGAAGCGGCTGGACGACCAGGCCCGTCAGATGGAACGCTATGTGACCGGGCCGGACTTGAAGGAAATCGTCGCCGGCGAATACCGCCAGTCGCACGAATGGGGCGGCCGCAGCGTCTTCGGCTGGGAGCCACCGGCGGAGGAGACCGCCGATTTTCCGGGATCAGCCGATTACTTGAAGGGATCGTAGCCCGGCTTTTTGTAGATGAGCTCCGGCTGCCCCTGGATATCCGGCACGTAGACCTTGTCCGTCCAGTCGTCCTTGGGGACATCCTGGATCGCGACCGATATAGAGCTTTCGGTGGAGCCGAGGGCGGACATCAGCGCCTTTGTCACCTCGGCTGCCAGTGCCTGCTTCTGCTCTTCGGAGCGTCCCTCGAACATTTTGACGATAACGTGGGGCATGTTGCGCTCCTTCGATGTGCAATTTTCAAGCCAGCCGAAAGCGAAGATATCCCGTCTCGCTCCCGGATATCAATCGTGAACTCCACTCACGCCATCGGGGTCGTCGCGCGGTCCTTGCTGGTAGACGCGATCCGGCCTGCGAGGCTGGCGATGCGCTCCATGGCGATCGCGATCACATCCTCCGGCATCGTCAGCGAGATGCGCAGGAAACCTGCGGCCTGGTCGCCGAAGGAGGCGCCGGGCATGACGGCGACCTTTTCCTCGCGCAGCAGTTCCCAGGCGAACTCCTCGCCGTTCAGGCCGGTGGCTGTCACGTCGAGCAGGATGAACATGCCTCCTTCCGGCGGCATCGGCTTGATGAGATTGCTGCCGGCAAAGGCCTTTTCGACGATCGTCGCGCGGCGGCGATAGTTTTCCCGCATCACGTCGGCCGTGTCGAAATGCTGCGACAGCGCCATGGCGGTCATGTCGGAGATGAAGGGCTGCACGCCGAACAGCATGGTCTCGGACACCGGCAGCAGCTTTTCGCAGAATTCTTCCGGGCCGGCGGCCCAGCCGCTGCGGAAGCCCGGCGCGGCATGCGACTTTGAGATGGACGAGACGACGATGGTGCGTTCGGCAAGTGCCGGAATGTCGAAGGGGGAGGCGAAGGGTGTGCCTTCGAAGATCAGCTGTTCATAAACCTCGTCCGAGATGATCCAGAGGTCGTGCCGGCGGCAGACTTCGCCGATGGCGGCGATCTCGGCGGCGGTCAGCACAGCGCCGGTCGGATTGTGCGGGGTGTTGAGGAGGAGGACGCGGGCCTCCGGCGTGATCGCCCGTTCGAGATCCTCGGCCTGCAGGTGGAATTTCTTCTCGGGGCGCAGCGGCACGGGGATCATATGCGCGCCGGTCGAGGCGATGACGCCTTCATAGGTCGCATAGAGCGGATCGCCGACCAGCACCCCGTCGCCGGCTTCGACGAGGCCGGTCATGACGCCGTAGAGCGCCGTCTGGGTGCCGGGGAAGCAGAGGAAATTGCGCTCGGTGACGCCCGGCCGGCGCTTCGAATACTTTTCCACCAGCGCCTTCAGCACCGGCGGTTCGCCACGGCCGTTGGAATAACGGGTGCGGCCGGCATACATGGCGCGCGCCGCCTCGTCGAGCAGCGCCTTATCCGGCTTGACATCCGGCTCGCCGATGGTGAGCTCGATGATCTCCTCGCCTGCAGCCTTCATGCGGCGGGCGGTCAGGTGGAGTGCCCAGCGGCCGGAACCGAGATGGGCGAGACGGTCGGTGATCGAGGCATAACGCATCGGAGGTTCCTATTTCTATCGTTGTTCGGCTGAAAGTTCGCCGGGTTGCAGACGCAACAGCGCTTCCACGGAGATCAGGGCATTTTCTGCGAGTTCGTGTTCCGCGAACGTATCGGCCGCAAGCGTTCCTTCCAGCCAGAGGCCGTCGACCAGCGCGTTGAGACCGATCGCATAGGTGCGGCATTGGGCACGGCTCACCACCCGCCTCTCCTCGGTGAAGAAGGCGGTCAGCAGGGTTTCCAGCGCCTCCAGGAAAGAGAGGTAGTTCTCACGATGGATGGCGGCGAAGCTGGGGTCGATCTGGATATGGCTGATGAAGGCGGCCCACAGCGACAGGGTGCGCGGATCGGTGACCGGCGGCGTGACATTGGCGACGATGAAGCGCCGAAGGCGCGAGCGGGCCGTCTCGCCTTCGATCGCGGCGGCGATCGCCGCCTCGGTCATGCCGGCCATCACCTTGCGGTAGGCCGCCTGCAGCATCTGATCCTTGCCGGCGAAATAGTGCCGGATCAGCCCGCCGGTGACGCCGGCGCGCATGGCGATCTGGCGGACCGTCGCGCCCTGGATGCCGAACTCGGCAATACAGTCGAGCGTCGCGGCAATCAGGTCCTCGCGCCGCTCGGCCTCGCTTGCCCTGTGGTAGGTGCGGCGGTTCACGGGTCATCTCCTGAGGGCGGGACAGCCGTTCTTCTCACGGCGCTGAGGCTTATTATACGCGTGAATAATTCGCGCAAGCAAATTCCTTGAAGATCTGCCGCATCGGCATCGTTCGGCCGGCGAAAAGGCGTCGCAAATTGTAACTTTCTATCAGTTTTCAGGGGTTCGTATTAAGAGATCCTATACCTTAACCTTCACAATATGGAACCGATACACCCCATGCTGGGTGGTGACCGCGGCGTATTGGGGGATCATAAATGTCGTCGGCTGAAGAAAAACGCGAACTGCAAAAGCGCCTGGATTTCATCGGTCTGGACCAGGAGGCGCGGGCAACGCTTCGCCGTCTCGCACCGATCATCAATGCCGGTCTTTCGGCGGCTCTCGGCAGATTCTACAAGAAGATCCAATCGACGCCCGACACCGCCAAGCTGTACTCTAGCCAAGCTCACATGGACGGCGCCCAGAAGCGCCAGATGAGCCATTGGAGCGTCGTCGGCGAAGCCAGATACGACGAGCGTTATGTGGAAGGCGTGCAGGCCGTGGGCGCCGCGCATGCCCATTCCGGGCTCGATCCGCGCTGGTATATCGGCGGTCAGGCGCTGGTCATGGAAAGCCTGATCCACAAGGTGATGGCCGAAAACTGGCCATCCCGTTTCGGCCGCGGCAAATCCGAAGAGCTTGCCAAGCAAGTCAGCACCCTGGTCAAGGCGGCGATGCTCGACATGGATTATTCGATCTCCGTCTATCTGGATATCCAGGCCGAGGAGCGCCGCCGCGCCGAGGAGGCGAAGCTCGTCGCCGAAGAGGAGCAGGAGGTTGCGCTCCAGGCTCTGGACGACGTGCTGAAGGGGCTTTCCGCGGGCGATCTGGAGAGCCGGCTTTCCACTGCTCTTCCCGCGAACTTTGTCCGGATGGCGGAAGATTACAACGGCAGCGCAGAGAAGCTGCGCGGCACATTGGCGACCGTGCGCCATGCGGGCGAGGAAATCCTCACCAGCACCAACGGCATTTCCCAGGCTTCACAGGATCTTGCCCGGCGGACGGAAGAACAGGCCCAGGGCCTGGAGGAAAGTTCTGCCACGCTGCATCAGCTCACCCACAGCGTTTCCGGCACCGCCGAAGGCGCCAGCAAGGCGGCCGGCGCGGTCGACGTGGCGCTGTCGGAGGCGCGTGCCTCGGGGCCGGTCGTCAAGCAGGCGGTGGCCGCCATGGGCGAGATCGAACGCTCGTCCGACGAGATTTCCAAGATCATTGGCGTCATCGACGAGATCGCCTTCCAGACCAACCTCCTGGCGCTGAACGCGGGCGTAGAGGCGGCGCGTGCCGGCGAGGCCGGTCGCGGTTTTGCCGTGGTGGCGCAGGAGGTGCGGGCGCTGGCGCAGCGCTGCGCCGATGCCGCCAAGGAGATCAAAGACCTGATTTCCGACAGTTCGCGCCAGGTTCAGGCGGGGGTCGATCTCGTCAACAATGCCGGTGCGGCGCTCAGCCAGATCACCGCGCGCATCGACGACATCAACACGATCGTCAAGACGATCGCCACCGAAGCGGCGCACCAGTCGACCGGCCTGCATGAGGTCAACGGTGCACTGAGCCGGATGGATTCGCTCACCCAGGAAAATTCGGCCATGGTGCTGGAGACATCCAAGCAGACGTCGGACCTGCGCGATGCGGTGGAACGGCTGGTCACGGCGTTGCGCGGCTTCAAGACCCGCAGCGCCGAACGGCTCGCCCGCGACCGGCAGAAGCGGGACGAGATTCCGGGCCATCGCCTCGTCGCCTGATCAGCGCCTTCCGCCGGCAAGCCGGACGGCTTCGGGCCTGCGGCGCAGGATCAGCATGGAGGCGGCGCCGAAGATCGGCCCGATCGCCAGCAACACGAACGCCCAGCGCCAGCCGCCGAGCAGCTCGGCCAGATGCGGCATCAGCCAGATCATGAAGATGGTCAGCGCAAAGCCCATGCCCATCTGCAGCGACAATGCCGTGCCGATGTAATTGCGGTCGGCAAGTTCGGTCACTGCGGCGGAGAATTGCGCCGAATCTCCGATGATAGAAATTCCCCAGACGATCACCACCAGCGCCAGCAGCCAGAAGGGGCCGTCGAAGACGAAGCCGATGGTCAGCGCACAGGCGCCGGAGACGATCATCAGGCCGGCGGTGGTGGCGGTGCGCCCGAAACGATCCGAGAGCACGCCGCCGGCGAAACAGCCGAGGACGCCTGAGGCGACCGCGATGAAGGTGAGCAGCGAGGCTTCGCTGCTGATCCCGGTGCCGCCCTTGTCGAGCGCTGCGGTCAGGTAGGCGAGCAGCCAGGCCCACATGGCATAAAGTTCCCACATATGGCCGAGATAACCGCCGTTCACGAGCAGCAGGTTGCGGTCTTTGAGCACCCTGCCGATCTGGCGCGGATCGAACAGCGCCTTGCCAAATGGGTAGGGGCCTTCGCGGGTGAAGGCGAGGAGAACGACGGCGCCGACCAGCGTGGCACCGCTCGAAAGCAGCACGACATTGTGCCAGTCAACAGCAGATGACATGCCACGAAAGAGGTGCGGCAGCGAGGAGCCGGCGGTGATCGCACCGATGACGCCGGCAAGTGCGAGGCCACGGCCCGAGATAAACCAGGTCGAGACGAGTTTCAGCGCCGGCGGATAGACGCCCGCGAGCGCAAAGCCGGTGACCATGCGGCAGAGGATGGCGCCGGTCGGGCCGGGTTCCAGAGCCAAGGCGGCGTTGGAGAGCGCGGCGAGCAGGGCAGAGGCCGCCATCAGCCGGTTCATGCGGATGAGATCCGGGAGATTGAACAGGCTTGCCGTCAGCGCGCCGATCACGAAGCCGATCTGTACGCCGTTGGTGAGCCACGCGGCGGCACTTTCGGATAGCGACCAGGCCCGTTTCAGCTCCGGCGCGATGGAGTTGGCCGAAAACCAGCAGGAAAAGGAGAGCACGACGGCGAGGCACAACAGCGCCAGCATGGACCAGCGGCCTGCGGCTGGCGTTTCCGGGATCGTCGCGGTGCTCATCAATTTATCCCGTGATGCGGTATCTGGCGGCGATATGGCGTTCCGGCAGGCGCGGCGTTCCGAACAGTTTTTCACGGAACGGGCCTTCGCGGTAGCCGGTCTTGTAGAGGCCGCGTTCCTGCAGGATCGGGATCACCAGCTCGATGATATCGTCAAAACATTCCGGCACAACGGTACGCGACAGGTTGAAGCCGTCGACGCCTGCTTGATCCATCCAGGCGGCGAGATTGCCAGCGATCTGCTGGGCGGAACCGATCATCGGCGCCTGGCGGCTGCCTAGCACCATCTGTTCGAGCAGCTTGCGCTTGGTCCATTGCGGCCCTGCGGTTCGGGTCATGGCTTCGACGTTGGAAACGATCGCCGAGCTCTTGCCGGTCTCGATCGGCTCGTCGAGATCATACTTTGCGAAATCGATGCCGAGCGAACCGGCGGCATGCACCAACGCACCTTCGGAGCTCGCATAGGCGCGGTAATCCTCGAACTTTTCGCGCGCTTCCTTTTCGGTGCGGCCGGTGACGATCGTGGCGCCGACGAAGACTTTGACGTCCTCGGCGTTGCGGCCGTATTCGACCGCGCGGGCTCTGATGTCGTCGACGATGCCCTTGACGCCTTCGATCTTCTGGCCGTTGACGAAGACACATTCGGCATGGGTCGCGGCGAACTGCCGGCCGCGAGTCGAGGATCCTGCCTGGTAGAGGACCGGCGTGCGCTGCGGCGAGGGTTCGCAGAGATGGATCGCCTCGATGCCGTATTGCTTGCCGCGGTGATGGACCTTGTCGACCTTGGCCGGGTCGGCATAAACGCGGTTCGCCCGGTCGAAGACCACGGCGTCTTCCTCCCAGCTCCCTTCCCAGAGCCGGTACATGATCTCCATGTATTCGTCGGCGAGGTCGTAGCGGTCGTCATGGGCGGCGACACCCTCCAGCCCGATCGCCTTGGCGGCGCTGTCGAGATAACCCGTGACGATGTTCCAGCCGATCCGGCCGCCCGTCAGGTGATCGAGGGTCGACATGCGGCGGGCGAAAACGAATGGCGGTTCATGGGTGAGGTTGGCGGTGACGCCAAAGGACAAGTGTTCGGTGACGCCGGCCATGGCCGGCACAAGCAGCAGCGGATCGTTGACCGGCACCTGCACCGCGCCCCTCAGGGCCGCCGCGTTGCTACCGCCGAAGACGTCGTTGACGCCGAGCACGTCCGCCAGGAATATGCCGTCGAACAGGCCGGCCTCCAGCTTCTTCGCATAGTCCGTCCAGTAGCGGAGCTGTGTATAGCGGTGCGACTGGTCGCGCGGATGTGCCCAGAGTCCCTGCTGGATATGGCCGACGCAGTTCATGTCGAAAGCGTTGAAACGGATTTCGCGCGTCACAGTCGTTCCCCTGAATTCCTCGTTGCGAACGAGCGTTGTCTCTTATAGGATCTATTTGTCTACTATAGAAGACGATCATTGAAAGGCAAGCCGCTTGCAGCAGACGGAAAACGACCCGGTCCAGGCGATCGCCATGCGGCTGAAGATCGAGCGGGAAGCGCGCGGCTGGTCGCTCGCCGAGCTTGCGGAGCGCTCGGGCGTTTCCAAGGCGATGATCAGCAAGATCGAGCGCAGCGAGGCGAGCCCGACGGCGACAGTGCTCGGCAGGCTCTCCGGTGCCTTCGGCCTGCCGCTCTCGGTGCTGCTGGCGCTTGCCGAGCGGACGCAGGAGCGCGTCGCGCTACAGGCGGAACAGCCGGTCTGGACCGATCCGGAAACCGGTTATATCCGCCGCGCCGTCTCTCCGCCGAATTCCATGCTGGAGCTTCTGGACGTGTCGCTGCCTCCTGGCGTTCGCGTCCCCTATCCAGCTTCGGCCTTCGCCTTCCAGCATCAGCAGATCTGGGTCCTGTCCGGCCGGCTCGATTTCCGGGAGGGGACGGTGATGCATCACCTCTCCGAAGGTGATTGCCTCCTGCTCGGTCCGCCTGCCGATTGCGTCTTCTTCAACCCGGGCAAGGAGCCGACGCGTTACGTGGTGGCGCTGACGCGGCGGTAGGCATTCCGCGATGGAACAAGCAGGACGCCTGTTGGTTAGCGTCCGGCAATTCATGTCCATCGGGAGACTTTCATGGCCCTCACAGCGATCGCCCTCAACGCAACCCTGAAATCCAGTGGCGGCGAGCCGTCATCGACCGACCGGATGCTTGATCTGATCGCGGCGGCTCTGCAGAAGGAAGGCGTCGAGACCGAAACGATCCGGCTCGCGGATCACAACGTCAAGCCGGGCGTGACTTCGGATGAAGGGGCGGGCGATGCCTGGCCGGCGATCCGCAAGCTGATCCTCGACGCGGATATCCTCATCCTTGGCACGCCGATCTGGGTGGGCCAGCCCTCGAGCGTAGTCAAGCGGGCACTGGAACGCATGGACGCCTTTTTGGAAGAAAAGGACGATCAGGGCCGGATGGTCTCCTATGGCAAGGTTGCGGCCGTTGCCGTCGTCGGCAACGAGGACGGCGCACACCACGTCTCGGCCGAGCTCTACCAGGCAATCAACGATGTCGGCTTCACGATCGCCGCCAATGCGGTCGCCTATTGGGTCGGCGGGGCGATGGGCAGCACCAATTTCGTCGATCTCGACGAGGTTCCGGAGGTGGTGACGACATCGGTTGAGATGCTCGCCCGCAACACGGCGCATCTCGCCAAGCTGCTGAAGCAGAACGAATACCCGGGAGAATGATCAGGCGCCGAGCCAGAATTTTATGATCATGCCCACGGTGCCGACAGTGGCGACGCCGGCCACCCACAGGCCGACGAACCAGGCGAGCCGCTTCAAGGTTTCACCGACGGCCATCAGTGATAGCCCTCATGCGGATCGACCTTGCCGCGGAATACCCAATAGGCATAGCTCGTATAGGCGAGGATCAGCGGCACCAGGATCAGTGCGCCGACCAGCAGGAAGCTCAGGCTTTCGTCGGGTGCCGCGGCGTCCCAGATCGTCACGGATGTGGGCACGATATAGGGATAGAAGCTGATGCCGATGCCGGCGTAACCGAGCACGAAAAGCCCGAGTGCTGCGAGGAACGGCCGGCTGTCGCGGTTGTTCTTGAGGCCCGTGAGCAGAAGCCAGAAACAGCCGAGGACCAACAGGGGTACGATGACGCTGAAGATTGCTGTCGGCCAGGAGAACCAGCGCTGCAGATAGAGCGGCTCGAGAAAGGGCGTCCAGAGGCTGAAGACGCCCATCGCGGCGAGCGTCGCGAGGGCGGCGATATAGGATAGGCTGCGGGCCTTGTCGCGGAGGTCGCCCGTCGTCTTCATCACCAGCCAGGTCGAGCCGAGCAGCGCGTAGCCGATCACCACGGCGATGCCGGTGGCGATCGAGAACGGGGTCAGCCAGTCCCACCAGCCGCCGGCATAGGCGCGGTTTTCGACCGGAATGCCCTGCACCAGCGCGCCGAGCGCGATTCCCTGCGCCAACGCCGCCACGACGGAACCGCCACAAAAGGCCCAGTTCCAGAGATATTGCGCCCGGCCGGTGCGCCAGCGGTACTCGAAGGCGACACCTCGAAAAATCAGCCCGATCAGCATGGCGATGATCGGTGCGTAGAGTGCCGGCAGGATCGTCGCATAGGCGAGCGGAAAGACCGCCATCAGCCCGCCGCCGCCGAGCACCAGCCAGGTTTCGTTGCCGTCCCAGACCGGCGCGACGCTGTTCATCATCACGTCGCGATGGCGCTTTTCCGGAAACAGCGGAAAGAGGATGCCGACGCCGAGATCGAAGCCGTCGAGGATGACATAAGCGAGCACCGCAAAGGCGATGATGGCTGCCCAGATGAAGGGAAGGTCAATGGCCATGACGGGCTCCTGCCTGAAGTGCCGGGGTTTGCGGGCCGGGCGTGATGCCGGCAGTGCGGATCGGGCCGCCGTCGAGGTCGTCGCTCGGATCGCGTGGCAGGCGGGACATCAGCCGCAGGATGTAGAAGGTGCCGGCGCCGAAGACGAGGAAATAGACGATGATGAAGGCGACCAGCGAAGAGCCGACGGCGGCGGCCGCAATCGGCGAGACGGAATCGGCGGTCAGCAGGTGGCCGTAGACCGTGTAGGGCTGGCGGCCGACCTCGGTGGTCACCCAGCCGGCAAGCACGGCGACGAAACCGGCAGGTCCCATGACCATCGCGGCGCGGTGCAGCCACTCGGTCGTGTAGAGGCTGCCCTTCCATCGACAGTACAGGCTCCAGAGGCCGAGGCCGAGCATGGCGAAGCCGAGGCCAACCATGATGCGGAAGGACCAGAAGACGATCGGAACCGGCGGCTGCAATTCGCGCGGCACGGTGTCGAGACCGTTGAGCGGCGCATCCAGGCTGTGCTTGAGGATGAGGCTCGAAAGCTTGGGGATCTCGATCGCGTAGTCGATCCGTTGCCCGGCCTGGTTCGGCAGCCCGAAGAGGATCAATGGCGCGCCGTCCGGATGGCTCTGGTAATGGCCTTCCATCGCCATGACCTTGACCGGCTGGTGTTCCAGCGTGTTGAGGCCGTGCTGGTCGCCGGCGAAGATCTGGATCGGAGCGACCAGTGTCAGCATCCACATCGCCATCGAGAACATCGTGCCGGCCCGCAGCGGCGCGGTGCGGCGCAGCAGATGCAGGCCGCCGACGGCGCCGACCACGAGAGCTGTCGTCAGATACGCGGCGAGCACCATGTGGACGAGGCGATAGGGGAAGGACGGGTTGAAGATGACCGCCCACCAGTCGGCGGGGATGAACTGGCCTTTTTCGTTCATCGCAAAACCCTGCGGCGTCTGCATCCAGGAGTTGGCGGACAATATCCATGTCGCCGAAATCAGCGTGCCGACCGCGACCATCAGCGTCGCGAAGAAATGCAGGCCGGGGCCGACGCGGTTGCGGCCGAACAGCATGATGCCGAGGAAACCTGCCTCCAGGAAGAAGGCCGACAGCACTTCGTAACCCATCAGCGGGCCGATGATCGGGCCGACCTTGTCGGAGAACACGCTCCAGTTGGTGCCGAATTGGTAGGACATGACGATGCCTGACACCACGCCCATGCCGAAGGCGAGTGCAAAAATCGTCTTCCAGAAGTCGAAAAGCTCCAGATAGACGACCTGTTTCTTCCACAGCCACAAGCCTTCCAGCACGGCGAGATAACTCGCCAGCCCGATCGAGAAAGCCGGAAAGATGATGTGGAAGGAAACCGTAAAGGCGAATTGCATGCGCGCCAGCAGCGTCGCGTCGAAGGCCTCGAACATGGCGTTATCCCTTTTCCGGCGGCGGCCAAAAGTCCGTCCGTTGCTGATGGGATGACAATCGGTGGAGGTCGTCAAGAGATCAATATGCACGAACGCCGCGTGCCCGAATGCCGCAGCCCTGCGTTGAACCGCCGCAGATGGTAAAAAGGCGCTTCCCGCGAGGGAAGCGCCTAGTTGGGGAGGGTACTTATGACGCTGTCGGTCGCTTGGAGGTCATGCGCCCGACCCGCCTTGAACACATGATCGTGAGTTTTGTTCCCCTCTCGCTTTCATTCTCGTGTTTCAAAACGGGACAGCCGGCTGCGGAGTGGAACCTAAACCATGTCTCAAGGTTGTCCGATGCCCCGGCGGTGATATGATCCGTTCCGGGCTGGCATAACGAACCAAGGGCAACGGCAGATGCCGTAGCACCGTCTCGGGAGGATGATATGTCCGGTCTAAGCCCAACCTTTATCGATCGCGAGGATGCCGGAAGGCAATTGGCGGAAGCCATGCAGGCGGCGCCGCTTCCTGATGCCGTGATCCTGGCCTTGCCGCGCGGCGGGGTTCCCGTTGCCTTCGAGGTGGCGCAACGTCTGGGGCTGCCGCTCGATCTCCTCATCGTTCGCAAGATCGGCGCGCCCGGTCATCCGGAATACGGCATCGGCGCTGTCGTCGACGGCCGGGAGCCGCATATCGTCGTCAACGAGGAGGCTGCGCGCCATTTTCACGTGCCGCCCGGCTATCTTGCGGCGGAACGCGAGCATCAGCTCGCCGAAATCGAGCGCCGCCACCGGATGTATTTCGGTGAGGACGAGCCGAGCGAACATGATCACACGGGCCGCGACATCATTCTCGTCGACGACGGCATTGCCAACGGCGTCTCGATCCGCGCCGGCATTCATGCCTTGAAGGACATGGGTGTAGCATCGATCCGGATCGCCGTGCCCGTGGCGCCGCGTCGATTGCTAGAAACGCTGCAGGAAGAGGTGGATGATATCGTCTGCCTGTCTGCGCCGGACCGCATGGAAGCGGTCAGCCTGCACTACGGCGACTTCACGGAGACGACGGACCAGGACGTGGTGCGTCTTCTGAAGGAGGCCCGGCGGCTCAGCCGCACACTGTCCCACTGAGGATCAGAGCTCGACCGTCACCAGGAGCGGCAGATGGTCGGAAGCCCGGCGGGAAAGCGGCGTCGAGACGACCTCAGTCGCGACCGGGGTGATTTCGCTGGAGACGAAGACGTGGTCGATCCTCAGAAGCGGAAACCGTGAAGGGAAGGTGCCCCTGGGCTTCGTCCCGCTCAGGAGTGGCGCATCCGCCATCTGACCGGCGACGGCCTTGTAGGTTGCGGTCACCGGAATGGCGTTGAAATCGCCGATCAGGATCTTCGGCTTGTCCTGGCATTCCGGGCTACCCATCCAGGAGGCCCCGAGAATCTCGCCGATCTGGCGCATCCGGTCGCTGCCCAGCAGGCCGAGATGAGTGTTGAAGACCTGCAGCTTGTGCTCGCCGACGTCGATTTCCACCCAGACCGCACCGCGCTGCTCGCCATGCGAGGGCAGGCCTGCCCCCTTGATCATCCTTGCCGGCAAGGCGGTCAGGATTGCGTCGCCGTAACGCTCTTCGGCGACGTTGAGCGCCGCGTGGAAGTGGAATTCCATCTGCAGCAACGAGGCGATCGTATGAGCCTGGTCGATGCCGCCGGTGCGGCTTCGGCCGACATCCAATTCCTGCAATCCGATGATATCCGGTTCCAGGGCGGCAATGACCTCGGCCACCCGGGCAGGATCAAGCCGGCGATCGGTACCGATGCAGCTATGCACATTGTAGCTCAGGATTTTCAGGCGATGCCTTGCGGGGATGAGGCGGGCCGTGGATGGCGATGCTGCTGTCTGATCCGTCATGGCGCTGGGAACACCTTGGCCCCGGTTTCGTTCCCGTTCTTATACAGCCGTTTACGTGAGGGACCATGATCGCCAGACGCCATCTGCTCAAACTTCTGATCGGCGCCGCGATCTGCCTGGCAGGCTTCCTCGTTTATCGCAGTCTTGGTCGCTACTCGCTCGACGAGATCGAGGAATCCGTTCAGTCGATCGCCGGGTTCCGGCTGGCGAGCGCCTTCTTTTTCGTCATCCTTTCCTATCTCTGCCTTGGCGGGTTCGATGCGCTCGCCGTGCGTTATGCCGGCAAACCTCTTCTCCTGCGCCAGACTTCGCTCGCCTCCTTCACGGCGCTGTCGATCGGCCACACTGTCGGGCTTGCGGCGCTCAGCAGCGGTGCCGTGCGCTACCGGTTCTACACACGCTGGGGTCTGACCGGCGAGGATATTGCCAAGGTCATCGTGTTCTGCGGGGTGACCGTCGGCCTTGGACTTGGAACGCTCGCCGGGCTTGCACTCATCCTCCAACAAGGCGATGCGGCGGATCTGCTCGGCCTCGACGGGGCGGCACGGCTCATGGTCGGCCTTCTCTGCCTTACCGGGCCTGCGGCCTATCTGCTGATCTGTGCCTTCGTGCGCCGCCCGCTTGTCGTGCGCAACTGGCGTTTCGAGCCGCCGGCGATGCGGCTTGCGCTCGGCCAGATCGTCATCGGCACGCTGAATTTCGCCTGCGTCACGGCTTCCATCCAGCAGCTTCTGGCAAGCTTTACCGATGCCGGCTACTTGGCTGTAGCCAGCGCCTATGTCACCGCCAACATAGCCTCGCTGATCAGCCACGTGCCGGGCGGGCTCGGCGTGCTGGAGGCGACCATGCTCGGCATCCTGCCGACATCCGCCTCGATCGGCGCGCTGGTCGCCTTCCGTGTGCTCTATTATTTCGTGCCGCTCACGGTCGGCGTGCCGACGCTTCTCGTCACCGAGGCCTATTATCGTCATCGGGGGGCTAAGTTCCTAGAGCAGACGGTGATGTGACAGGCGGGAAAAAAGCCGCCTGAAACCCGCCTTGATTTCCGGGATCGGCCAGAAAGGCTGTTTCGGATCGATGATCCCCGTGCCGACCAGCGAGCTTGTCTCCCCCTTTTCCGTATCGACGACGAAGCTCCGCAGGCCGCGAGGCTTGACGTTCAATCGGTCGACGGCGGCCAGCATGGAGCCGGTTTCCTTGATGATCTGGGCCACTTCCGCCGGCGCCGCATCGAGATGTTCGGCGATCAGGTCGTTGCGGAGAGCTGTGATCGCCTGTCGTCCCGCCGGGTCCGAGGTTTCGATCGCAAGGTCCGCCTCCGTGTCCAGCCCTTCCGAACGGTTGTTCAGGTTGGAAGAGCCGACGCGCACGAACTGGTCGTCGACGATGATCAGTTTGGAATGAACGATGATCTCCTGTTCGCCGCCCTTGCCGTCCGCCGCCACGGCAAAGAAAACCCGCAGCCGCCCATAACGATCGGCGCGCTTCAGGCGACGGATCAGCCGGTTGCGGTTGTTGCCCATCATCAGCTTTTCCAGGAAGCCGTGGGACTCGCGAGTGACGATCACGACGACCTCCGGCCCGTCGACCTTTCTGAGGCGCTTGGCGAGCGTGCGCGCCACGCCGAAGGAGGCGAGATACTGCGTTTCGATATAAAGATGGCGTTTGGCGGCCTTCAGCGCGTCATGGGTCAGCCGGATCGCCTCACGATGGCCGCGGCGGCCCTTCCACTTCCACGGCTCGGTCAGCGCCAGGCCGGTATTGCAATCGGTCAGCGCCGGTTCGAGACCTTCAGGCCAGGGGTTGTCACCCGGCATGTCGAGTGCCGCCAGCACTTCGCGTGTCGCCTTCTTCCAGCGACGGCGCGCGACATCGCCGATCAGCTTTGCGGTATCGCCGGTCACGATCGTCTGCATGTCGTGGACCGGGCCATAGGCGGTTCCGTCCGGAGACCGGCGCAGGGGATTGACGATGGAGTGGCTGCGGTCGTCCCAGCGGCGCGCGGTGAGGTCGATGCCGCCGAGAAACGCCGTCCGGTCGTCGATCGCGACGATCTTCTGGTGATGGCTGGCGCGCAGCGGGTGATCGAAATCGAAATGCAGCAAGATGCGCGGATGGTCGTTCCAGTCCATCTTGCCGAACATCTTGAGGCTCTTGCCGGAATAGACCGGCCCCATGCCCCAGACCAGGATGCGGACTTCAAGCGCAGGCTTTTCCTCGACCATCCTGCGCAGCAGCGCGCCGAGCGTCTCGCCATCGGGATCGCGGGGGCGGAGCAGGATGCCGGGATTGAAATCCCAGCCGATGATGAAGACCGAGCGTTCCGCCTGCCTCAGCACCTGATCGAGCCGGGAATAATAGTCTTCGCCATCGATCAGGAAAGCGAGCTTGTCCGCCTTCGCACTGCGCCAGGCATTGCGGCCGGGGCGGATGATCGGTTCGAATGGAAGTGCTGTTTCCCCGGTCGGGATCGATTGCGTTCTTACGTCCACCTGCGCCACCTCGTCTTGGAATCGCAAATGAACGCGCGGAATTTGCGCTTTGTTCCAAGCTCGGATGCTGCGCTGTCCGGAAGAAAGCCGAGCGGATGCTATTCGACGATCGTCTGCCGTGTCGGGTTGGGCGTAATGAAGTCGTTATCGCCCGCTCCGAAGAATTCCATCGCGATGATAAGCCCGAGAAGGATGAGAATTGCAGCCACCAGCAGCTTCCAAAGCCCGCCGGCTATCGGCGCCGGGCTGCTTTCTCCCTGCACTTCGCTGCGGTCTGCACGTGTGTGGCTATGTATGGTCATAGTCGATCTACCGGCACGTTCGCGCCGGCACCTCTTCAAGTGGATGCCATGTTGCCGCGCGGCATATAGACCGGCGGACTGGGATTCTCGTCAGGATTGGGCAACGGTGCCTCATCCGGCAGCCGGTCGGGTTCCGGTTCGGTGATCGGTGGATCCGGTTTCCAGATCGGTGCCGGCATGGGCGGCCGTTCACTTGGTTCGCGAGGATCGGGTATCATGGAAAACTCCTGTTACTCATTCCACAACCGCCCGACATGGCGATTGTTCCTCGCGAATTGGCCTTACGGCTTCGTGGAGCCGGTGCTTGTCGGGTCCGTGCCGGGAGCAGGTGCAGGCATCTGCGCCGTGTCATTTGTCGCCGGGGGTGCCGGAGCTTGGGCCGTATTGTCTGACGTGCCGGTGAAATAATAGCCGCCAGCCAGCAAGAGGAGCACCACAATAATGCCTCCGATGATCGAATTTGCTCTTGTCTCGCGTGACATGATCTTCGCCTCTATGGCTTGTGAATTTGCCACTGGACAATTCGTAAACGGCGGCAATGTTCCAAAGTACTGGGGGAAGAGGAACTTCGGATGCTTTCAGGGGTTGAATCCGACGGTCTTGCGATCCGCATTCCAGGTAACCGATCTGGGCAACCAATTTGCGAGGAGAAGCGAATGACCCATGCCCGAGACAATTTTCTTGCCTGGCTTCGTGCTGCCCATGCCATGGAGGAGCAGGCGATCACCACGCTCTCCGCCCAATCGCGGCGGATCGAGAGCTATCCCGACCTCAAGGCCCGGATCGTACAGCACCTGCACGAGACAGAGGAACATGCCAGAGCGCTGAAGGCGCTCCTCGACCATTTTTCGGGGACCGGCAGCGTGTCGGCGATCAAGGACATGGCCGCCAAACTGACGGCCAAGGCGCAGGGCGTCGGCGGCATGTTGACCAGTGACGAGGTCGTCAAGGGAGCAATGGCAAGTTACGCTTTCGAACACATGGAGATCGCCAGCTACCGGGTCCTGATTGCAGCGGCGGACGAGTTGGACGAAATGGAAGCGAAAGCTGTCTTTGAACGCATCCTGGCCGAAGAGATCGCCATGGCGGATTGGCTGGAAGCCAATCTGGACGCCATCACCCGCATATTCCTGATGCGGGACGAGCGGGACCTGATGGCAAAAAGATAGGCGACGGCCAGGCGCTGCAATGACGGCTGGCCGAGAGATCAGGTTCTCAGGGGCGCGTCCGAATCCAGGTGGACCTGCAGCTCTCTTACGTCGCGCACACCCTGCTGATAAAGCTGGATGATCTGGGCTGCGAGATTGTTTGCGGCAAGGCTGCCGCCGGCCAACCCGCGTTCGGCACAGACATCATCAAAAAAACGTTGAAGAAATGCCAGTTCACTCGGCTCGAAAGTGTTGGTCAGGACTGCTGCGTTCATTTTTCAGCCTCCCAAGTGGTGGCGAAAGCGCTTCCTGTCTTCCAGTCGCCGGCGCCCTGTTTTTCTCTTAAGCCAGCGATGGCCAAAGACTACTACTTCTCCTTCCCTTTGCAAGGGAAGAAAGCAGGTTAGCTCCCGCTGAGGTGGCTTTGGGTCCTTTCTCAACCAGTCGTGAATGTACGTGCTTTTTCAGTCGTTAAGACGGTTAGCCTCGTGATCGTGAAACTGCGGCCATGTGTTTCGAACTGGCTTTGGCGATGAGGTCTGTCTCCTGGTTTTCTTCTGCTCAAAGGCAGAACCGCGCCGAAGAGTTTTTGATCCGCGGAAAATCGGATAGGAGAAATCTGAATGATCTCTCTGCACAGATTTTAAGATTTCAGCCCTAGGGTTTCGGGTTATGAGGCACGAATTCAGCTCAGCTTTTCCGAAGGCTGCCGATACGATAAATCCCTCGGGGATGCGGATTCTCCAGCTCGTCACCCATGACAAGATGGGTGGCGTGCGCACGCTCGTGCAGATGGTCGAAACCGGTCTGCACGCCCGCGGTTTCGACGTGCAGACCCTGCCTCTCGACACCGGTCACGGAACGATGCCGACGCTTCGCAATCTCGCGCGCCTCGGATGGGCCATCGTTTCCCGAAAATACGACGCGATATTCACCTATCAGGCGGCGGCCTCCGTCTTCGGCGGCTTTCTCGGCTTTCTGGGGCGGGTGCCCGTGCGCGCTGCCCATCACACCGCAGCGCCGGAGGGTATTCGCCGGCATTGGAAGGCGCTTGACTGGCTCTTCGGCTCGACGGGAATCTTCACCCATTTCGTATCGAATTCCGTATCGACCAGCGCTTCGTTCAACAAATGGCCCGCTGCTTATCGGCGTCGTTTTATTTTGATCCCGCACGGTGTCGATCCCATTCCGCCGGCTCGCGCGGCGGTCGACTGGCGGCAGCGCCTTTCCATTCCGCAGGAAGCTTTCGTCCTGGTCGCCACCGGCAGGCTGGTAGATCAGAAGGACCACGCGGTATTGGTGGAGGCGCTCCGAATGCTGCTGGGGATGCATCTGATCATCGCGGGTGATGGTCCCAACCGGGAGGCGCTGCAAGACAAGGCACGGGCTCTCGATGTGGCGGAGCGCGTCCATCTGGTCGGCTCCATCAACCGGGACGAACTCGGCGACATCCTGACGGCCGGGAATATCTATGTGTTTCCGTCGATCTGGGAGACTTTCGGCCTTGCCGGGGTGGAGGCTTCGATGGCGGGGCTACCGGTTGTCGCATCCGATCTCCCGGTTCTGCGGGAGGTGCTGTGCATCGGCGACGAGCACGAAAACGCCACCATGACACGGTTCCATCCGCCCTGCGATGCGATCAGCCTTGCCGAGGCGATCAGAAACCTGGCTGCCAATTATCCGGATGCGCAGCTTCGGAAGGATTTTGCGCGATTGCATCAGGAGCATCACAGCCGGGAGCTGATGCTGGAGCGGTATACGAATTTCCTGCGCTCCGAGAGCGGCGCCCGCTGATCCCGGTACTGGGTTGATGGTCGGCTAGCCGCGTCGGGGATAAACCCGCTGAAGCAGCGAGCGGGCATCGAACAGGTTCCAACGCAGGGCGATATAAGCGCTGGCGATGCCGATCAGGACGAAATTGATGGCGCTCGCCACCGGTTCTCCCGCCGGGATTTCAACGCCCTTACCAACCACAACCAGAGATATGCCGAGAGCCAGCAGCATGCCGCCCCGCGGCAGGTCGAGCGGCATGCGCAGGTTTCCGGACGCATAGATCAGGCAGATCAGCAGCGCCGCCGCCTGCCCGAGCGTGAAGGCAATGGCGGCGCCCATTGCGGCGTATGGAGGGATCAGCAGGTAGCTCAGCGTCCCGGTGACCGCCAGCATCGCAACAGAAGCGACCAGTTCCAGGTTCGTTGTCCCGCTGAAATAGATGACCTGACCGAAATAGTGTGACCGCATGACGAGAAAGGCATTGGCGACGAGCAGGATCGGCATGATCTGCGTGACGACCGGCAGATAGCTCGGAGCCAGCAGGACCGCAAAGATGACGTCGCCCAGCAGGATGAAGGACACCGTGCCGAAGATGACGATATAGCATTGGGTAATGAAGGCGCGCTTGAGAGTATTCCTCGTTTCGGCCCGATTCCCCTCGGTATGGAGGTTCTTGGCGCTTGAAATATAGCCCGCGCTGATTGCCTCGGCCAAAACCAGGAAAGTCTGCTTCATGAGGTCGAGCACGGTACCGTAGGGTGCGACGGTGCTGGTATTATAGAGGCCTGCCAAGAGCAGCCGGTCGACGTTCATCGCGGCTGCTGAGGCGCCGAAGGCTATGGCAAGCGGCCAGCCGTAGCGCCACATCCGCCGCACGTCGCTGCCCCGCGGCCAGACGAAGCCGGAGGCCCATATGGTGCGGCTGAAATGACGGAAAACTGGCACGGAGCCCAAGGCGTAACCCAATCCGACGCCTGCCAGCAGTGCGCCGGGCGTGTCGAATTCGAGCACGGCGATGAAACCGAACAGCAGGGAGAAGATGCTGCGGGCAATGGTCGCGATCGCGACGAGCCGGACAAGCAGGTGGGCGCGGCTGATTTCGACGGCGACAAAATACAATGTGAAGCAAATCACCAGCAAGCTGCTGCTGACCGCAACCCCGGCATGCAATGTTCCCAACAGGTAGAACAGGTATATGAAGCCGATCGCCGGTAACATGACGGCCCCTGAAACCAGCAGCAGGGCGCCCGCGAGCCGATCGGCTTCCTTCGGGTCGTATCGCCCGAAATGCGCGAAGACGATCCACTGGACGCCCAGGCTATAGACCATCATGCATATGGAAAACCCGACGATGTACTGGCCGTATACCTCGGCGCTGGTCATGCGGGTGAAGATGGAAACCGACACGAGATTGATGATCGCCGAGGTCGCCCGCGAGGCTAAATACACCGAGGCATGTCTATCGCTCAATTTCGTCGCCCAATAATATGCATTTGGTCAGAATTAACCGCTAACCCTCTAGGGTAGGCAGGATCGTTGCCGGGAGTGGTATAGATCCTTCCTTAGCAGGAAAAAATGCAATAATCATAGGGCATGTGATGATTATGAATAGCTCTCGGATTGTTGATCCGGTCGGAGCGAGGATCTGCTTTCTCGTCCGCGGCTTCGATGGTGGAGGCGCCCAGCGTGACGCCATTCTGCTGGCAAACGAACTGCAGGCCCGCGGATTTCCGAGCGCCATCGTCACGCTTCAGAGTTCCGGACCCTTGCGCGGCCTGATCCGTACCGACGTGCCTGTCGTCGATCTCGGCAATGGTCGCAAGCGGCGCCTTGCCCTTGCTCCGGCTGCATTGAGACGTTTGCTGGTCACCGGACGCCCGAAAGCACTGGTGTCTTCCGAGGCGGCGGCGAATGTCCTGGTGGTTTTGGCTTCCCGAGGACTGGCACGGGAAACGCGGCCGTCGATCGTCTTGCGCGAGGTCGCAAGCCCCCTGCAGGCGCGTACAGGAGATCCCTATTGGCAGAACCGGCTGGCCTACAGGCTGATCCGATTTGCCTATCCGCGCGCGGATCTCGTCCTGACGCTGACGGCCGGTGCGCGAAACGACCTCATCTCCCGTTTCGGGGTGCCGGCGGCGAAGGTCGTCAATCTCGGAACCAATGCCGTTCTCACACCGCAGATGCGGCAGAGGATCGAGCAGCTCGGCCGCGCGCCACAGCCCGGCCTCATCGTTTCGGTCGGCAGGCTCTCGTCGGAAAAGGGATATGCGACGCTGATCGAGGCGTTTGCGCAGCTCCGGCGGACGCGTGCCGCGCGGCTGACGATCGTCGGAGAGGGTGACGAGCGCGGGAACCTGGAGGCCTTGATCGAAGCCAGGGGTCTGTTGGAGGATGTCAGCCTGCCCGGACACAATCCGGACCCGTTGTCGATCGTGTCGCAGGCTTCGCTTTTCGTGTCGTCATCCTCCCACGAGGGGCTGGGGAATGCGCTGATCGAGGCCATGGCCTGCGGCGTGCCTGTCGTTGCGACGGATGCACCTTATGGCCCCCGCGAAATCCTCGAAGGCGGCAGCCTGGGGCGGCTGGTGCCTGTCGGCGACGCGGCCGCCTTGGCCGAGGCCATGGCCGCAACGCTCGACCAGCCAACCGACAGCGCCATACTCCAGGCTCGCGCGGCGGAGTTCAGCGTGGAGAAATCGGCGGAACGGTTCATCCAGCTTCTTCAGGGCGCGGGAATAGCGGGAAGCGCGGAGCTAACGGAGCCAAGGGTTGAGACAACCGTAAGTATTTGACATTATGGTCTCAAGTTCTGGAAGATTTGATCTTAGTGGGTGGGGGTAAATGGGGAAGACGAAGCTTTGGGAAATGTCCGGTTCCGAGATACTTGCGGGGGTATCCCGCAAGATCGGGCGGCATGTTTATTTTCGCCCGCACCTGTTGAAACTGGACGCACCTGTCGTTGCTTTCACCTTCGACGATTTTCCTGTCTCGGTTTTCGAGAATGCCGCGCCTGCTCTTGAGGATGCAGGCATGCTCGGCACCTTCTATCTTGCAAGCGGGCTGATGCAGCGCGTCGAAAACGGCCAACTGATCGTAGATGAGGAGATGGTTGCGGCCCTTTCGGAAAAGGGGCATGAGATCGGCGGCCACACGCATGGCCATATCAATGTCCAGAAGACGCCCCGTCGCGATCTCATGGCCGATGTCAGGCGCAACGACGAGGAAATCGCCCGGATCGTCGGTTCCGCAAAACCGGTTTCCTTCGCTTATCCTTTCGGGATGATCTCGCTCCCGTCCAAGCTTGCGCTGATGCATCATTATCCGGGTCTGCGCGGCATCAAGGTCGGCACCAATTCCGGCCTCATCGATCTTGCCCATCTCAAGGCGCAGGAACTCTATGACTGTAGCAACGATTCATCGTCGATCGACAGGATGCTCGACGATGTCGAACGCCGACGCGGCTGGCTGATCTTCTATACCCACGATGTGCGCAAGGATCCGACGAATATCGGCTGTTCGCCGGCATTCTTCTCGGAAGTGGTCGACAAGGTTCGCCGTCGCGGCATCCGGGTCGAGACGGTGATCGATACGCTGAAGCGGATCGGCGTCGCCTAGAAGGACATCCCCGGCGCCCTAGCGCCGGTCGGCCTTCAGGTCTTTGTACACGGCCCAGCAGAATGCCCAGGACGTGATGAAATAGCGCCGTGCCAGGCGGCGCGGTTCGGTCGCGACGCGCCAGAGAAATTCCAGCCCCGCCTTGCGCAGGAACACCGGGGCGCGCGATTTGACGCCGGCATAGAAGTCGAGCCCGGCGCCAAAACCGAAGCCGTAGCAATCGGGAAGGTCTGCTCGGTGCTTGTCCATCCAGATCTCGGATTTCGGAGCGCCGATGCCGAAGAAAATATGGGTCACCCGGTTTTCCCGAAGCTTGGACACCAGTTCCCGGCCAAACACCTCGTTCCGCTCGAACGCCGGCGGTGCCGTGACGATGACGTGTTCGGAAAAACCGAGCGCGCGCAGTTTTTCGTCCAGGATAGCGGCCGTGGTTTCGCTCGAGCATAAAAGCAGGGGCCGGTGAATACCCGGCTTCAGGCGCGCGATGATATCAGGAAAGAGGTCGGCGCCGGTGATGCGGCCCGGGACGGCAAGCCCGCGGAGCCACGCATAGAGGAGGACAGGGCTTCCGTCGACGGTGGTCAACCATGCCCTGTCATAGGCGGCCTTGAACGCGGGATTCCTGTTCAGCTGGACGATGTGATCGAGATTTGCGGTCACCAGCAGCCGCAGGCCTTCTCCCGCAGGAACCGGTTCGGTGACGATGGCATCGACGATCCTTCCGGCGTCCCAGGTGGAGAACTCGATGCCGAAGACGGAGGTTCGCCGTTGTTTTGCAGGTGCTTGCTCGGACATTTCAGGCGTACGCTGGTCCATAGGCAGGCTCCGCCTTCCTGGAGGCTATGATGCGGTAGCGCGCCTGATAGCCAAGGCCGAACATGGCAACCATCATCGTGAACCAGATCGGTCCCGACCGTGCGAGGAAGATGCTTTCGAGGCAGGCGAGGAATATCGAGAAAAGCCAGATTCTCAAAAAAAGCCTGGTGAGCGGCGTGAAATTCCTTGCGGCGTCGATTGCCGCCAGATTCTTAAGGGGAGTAGCCAAGACCCATATCACCATCAATATCAATCCCGGTATGCCGGCGTTCATGGCGGCATCGACATAGGCATTGTGGGCATCCACCGCGCGCACGGCCCAATTCAAGGTGCGCATATCGCTGTTGACGAGGCTCTCTGCGCCCCAGAAAGAGCCGAAGCCATAACCGGTGATCGGTTGCTGCGCAATAGCATCGAGCGCCAGCCGCCAGATATCGGCGCGCGCCGTATAGGTGGTGTCGATTCCGGTCGCGGCGACGATCTCTCTCAGTGGCGCGATGGTCGATACGCCGACAGTCGCCAGATTGAGCAGGCCAACGCCGCCGAAGACGACGGGGATGCGGATCCAGCGCCAGCGCTCGAAGAAAATGCTGAGGAGGAAGATGCCGGGCAGCATGGCGGTCGAGGTCTTGGCGCCGGTCTTCAACAGGAACAGGCAGCTTGCCGCGATCAGGAGCAAGCCGATGACCCGTGACCAGGCCGACATCAGGTAGATGCCGACGAAACAGGAGAGCGCCATGACGACGCCCGTCTCGTTCTTCTGGACGTAAATTCCCTTCCAGAGTCCTGCATGCTGGGGCTCGAGAAAATCGGTCAGCTGATGGACGGCGAGCCTCGGGAGAAAGAGCACGCCGAAATAACAAAGGCCGACGATCAGTATCATGCCGCCGCCGGCAAGTCTTGCGAACTGGCTTTCGCCCTTCGGCAGCATCAAAAATGCGCTGGCGCTGATGCAGACGGTCAGCGCAATCAACACGCGCCTTATGGCACCGAGCGGATCGACCGAAAGCGCCGCAGTCAGAAACAGCCACCCGAATACGATTGCAAGCAGCAGGCGGGGCCGGAAGATGACGCTCCGCACCCGCGGCGTCATCGCATAGATGACCACGATCAGGAACAGCATATAGGCAAGAAGCTGGCTCCAGAGAGCCGGCTTTGCCAGGGCCGGGTTGACGCTCGTATCGACGAAGGGCGTCAGCGTGATCCAGTAAAAGCACCCGACGCAGCAAAACAGCAGCTTGGTGCCGAAATTTCCAAAAGACGCAACTTCGTCCGTGTCTCTCGTCATCCACTCGCCGCCGCGTCCTTCTGCGCGCGAATCGTAACAGAAACCGCCGAATCTCGCCAGCATCCATATCCCAACCGGCCACTGCTCGAGGCCAGCGAAGAGCGGTTAAACGCCGGCTTCGCAGGCCGCCAACACGAGAACGTGGTTGCCGGATATTCCGGGCGTTCATCATAACCGGATAAACTTCGGCCGTTTGCTTGACCTTCGCTCCGCTGAACCAGAACTTGCCTCGATGAGACAATCAAAGCAACGCACGATTTCTGGCATGATGGAGCATTTCGAATGCTGAGGGTGTTTGCGCGGCTTGCCGGATCTCTCGTCCTGATGGCGATCGGAGTTATGGGAGCGCAGGCACAGAATTTCGTGGTGAAACCGTTTTCGGAAACCCGCGCGCCTGAAGTCGTCGGATTGACTGCGGCCGACCAGGCCAAGGCGTTGGGGCGAGGGGTCAATTTCGGGGGGACGCTGGAGGCGCCGAGCGAAGGGGCCTGGGGAGGGCGGCTTTCCGCCGAGCTGTTCGCGGCGGTCAGGCAAGGCGGGTTCCAGACCGTCCGGCTGCCGGTCAGGTTCAGCAGCCATGCGGCCATCTCGGCGCCCTACAAGCTCGACGAAGCTTTCATGAAGCGCGTCGACTTTGCGATCAATAACGCGCTGTCGCGTCAGCTCAACATCATCATCGATTTCCACCACTACCATGAGATGGATGGCGATCCGCTCGAGGCGGAGGAGGTCGCGATCGGGCTGGAGAAGAGCCGGGAGCGCTTTCTGGCGATCTGGGAACAGCTTGCGCAGCGATACCAGAGCCTTCCCAATGACAGGGTGCTGTTCGAGATCTACAACGAACCGCATGGCAAAACGGAGGAGGTCTGGAACGATCTGCTCGCCAAGGCGCTTGCGGTGATACGCAAGACAAATCCCTATCGCTTCCTCATCGTCGATCCGGTGGACTGGGCTACCGCCTGGGGGCTGGAGAAGCTGACGATCCCTGGCGAAGACCGCCGGGTGATCGTCACCATCCACAACTATGCGCCTTTCAAATTCACGATGCAGGGCGCCTCCTGGATCGAGGGATCCAAGCCTTGGCTCGGAACGTCCTGCTGTGAAAAGGCGCAGATTGACGAGATCAGGACGCCGCTCGACATGGCGGTTGAATGGGGAAAAAAGAATGACCGGCCGATCTTCGTCGGGGAATTCGGATCCAACTCGCTCGCCTATTATCCCGACCGGGTGACCTACACGCGGATCATGCGCGAAGAGATCGAGAATCGGGGCCTGAGTTGGGCCTATTGGGATTTCGCGTCGCACGAATTCGGTCCCTGGGACCCCGCCACCAAGTCATGGCTGCCGGAATTGCATGAGGCGCTGGTTCCGAAGAAGTAGGAAGGTTCACGCGAGCTCTCGGCCGGCTTCGCGCATATGGCCGAACAGGCCGAATGTGAGGGCCATCAGCACGCCGAAAATAGCGCCGGCAAAAGCGCCGCCGATCATCAGCAGGATAGAGCTTGGCGGCCAGCTCTTCGACTGCGGCGGCATGGGCGGCGAGATCACGCGGACATTGCTGGTATCGATCTGCTGGCGCTCGCTGATCTGGTGCGTCCGCGACAGATAGGTTTCATAAACGGCCGCCTTGGAGCGGGCATCCCGCTCCAGTTCGCGCAGGCGCACTTGGGCGTCGTTTTCGGTAAACACGGTCGAGCGCGAGGCGTCGGACTTGCGGCGCAGCTCCTGCAGGGCACTGTTTGCCTGATCGACGTCGGTCTTCGCGGACTGAAGGAGACGGGCGGCTTCCTCGGAGATCGCACGATCGACGGATGCCAGTTCCGACTGCAGCGCGACCAGGCGCGGATGGCGGTTGCCATAGACCAGCGTCATCGAGCTGATCTGCTGCTGCAGAGCGCTATAGCTGGCGCGCAGGGTGATCATGGTAGCGGAGTCGAACACAGCCGAATTCGCAACCCGCCTGTCGGCATAGGCCGACTGCAGCTGCTTGTAACGGGTATCGGCCTGAATCAGCCGCTGCTGGGCGTCGAGGACCTGCGTATCGAGAGCGCCGGAAATGCGGGTACTGGTGAGCTCGCCGGCGGTCGATTGCAGGCCGTTCTGGCGCTTGAACTGTTCGACCTTTTCCTCTGCTTCCGTCACGGAACGGCGCAGTTCGTCGAGCCGGCTGTTGAGGCCGATCGCAAGCTGGCCGGCGCTATCCGACGAGGATTTGAACAATTCGCCTTCAAAGGCGGACACGATCGCGTTCGACAGTTTGATCGACTTCTCGGCGTCGCCCGTCCAGACGGACAGGACGACGACAAACGAGCCGTCGTCGCGGGTCGCGGAAATCTGCTTTTCGAGCTGGCGCAGCACGCTCAGCTGCTTGTCCTCGGGTGCGGACGGCGACGAGATCAGGCTACGCAGGCCGTCAAGCCTACCCGGGCGGTTGAATTCCGGGTCCTGGGTCAGGTTGAGATCGTTGATGACCTTGGTCAGCACGTTGCGCGACGTCAGGACCCGCAACTTGCTCTCGACTTCCAGAAGCTGGGAATCGCGCTGCGGGTTGGCGGAGAAGACGTCGTCGGAAACGAGGTTCAGGTTCGACGGATCGATGATGATCTCGGTGCTGACCGTATAGCGCGGCGAGGCAATGGCGGCGTAAAGCAGCGCGAGCACGGCGCCGAGGATCGCGGCGGCGATGATCCGCAGAAAGCCCTTGCGCAGCCAGCGGATGATATCGGTGAAATGGATATCCGTCAGGCTTTGAAGCTGTGCTTCGATCCGTTTTTCAAACGGAATGTCCTCATATCTCATCCGGTCGTCATCTTCCCGTTCGTAGGCGGGTGGCTCACGATGATAGTCCGAACGGGATCGATAGTCAGGTGCCGAAGAAGGACGAGGCCGAGCGCGCGCCGGTGGCTGTTCTTCAGGTTCTTCTTCGAGGATGGGGTGGTCCAGGAGGGAGCTCTGGTATTCGCTGTTATAGCGCAAAGCCCGGGCCGATGCCGACCGCCGATTATGTGGCTCCTTCGGCTCGTACATGGACTACCTCCGCCCTTCCGCCACAGCGAAAGAACCTACAATTGGACACACTCTGGCGATCATGACGAATTGTCGTGAATTTTAGGTTAATTGAAGATTTTCAAAGGCTAATAAGAAACTTTGCGAATGGTATGCGCCTCGTCTGCGGTAGATCGGGAAAACCCCTTCAGCCAGAGCTGGGTGGACAATATGCCGACGAAGGCCGCGTTGTCTCGGAACCCGGAGACCGGCTGCGTAAGGCATTTCTGATGGAGTTTGGCGACGGCCCTCGGATTGAAGAGGCCGGAGGCGGAGATTGCCTGTTCACCCAGCATCTCGCCGACATAGGCCTGTTCGTTATTGCCGGCGAAAGAGCGGCTGTCCGGCGCGCGATAGGGCTGTTTCGGTCGCTTGGCGATGATATCGGGAAGCACGTCCTTGGCGACCCGGCGCAGGATGTGTTTTTCGTCGAGGCCCTTGAGCTTCATGCCGGGAGCGAGCCGACTGGCGAATTCGACCAGCCGGTGGTCGAGGAACGGGAACCGGCCTTCGATCCCATGCGCCATGGCCATCCGGTCGCCCTGGCTCGACAGGATGTAACCGGGCAGCAGGAAACGGCTTTCGAGATATTGCGCCTGATGCAGCGGATGCCAGCGGCCGAAATTTGCCGGCAGGCGGGAGGCGAGTTCCTCGGCCGCATCATAGCCGCCGAGTGTCCCGCGCAGATCGTCGGAATAGAAGATCTTGGCGGCCGCGGTCGAGCGGAAGCGCGGGCGGTGGGAGAACAGCGGATCGTTCGCCACATCGTTGCCGGCGCCGAAGAAGGCGGCGAGATATTCGGCCGACTGCTGCTTCAGCCCGGGCAGATAGGGATAGAGCTTGCGGAAAAGATGCGGCCGCATCTTCGATTCCGGCTGGCGGGCGCAGAAACGGCGCACCTGTGCCTCGCGAAAAATGTCGTAGCCGGCGAATACCTCGTCGGCACCTTCGCCGGTCAGCACCACCTTCATGCCGGCGTCGCGGACAAGGCCCGAGAGGCGGTAAAGCGGCGCAGGCGCGGTGCGCAGAACCGGCCGTTCGGTAAAGCGGATCACATCCGGGAAACTTGCGGCGATATCGGTCGAACCGCTGGCGACGGCGCGGTGGTGGGTGCCGAGCGCTTCTGCGACCTGTCGCTGGAAGGCGCTTTCATCGTGTTCGGCATCGTCGAAGGTGACCGAGAACGTGTTGAGGCCATTCGGAGCCATCGGTGCTGCGAGCGCCGTGATCAGCGAGGAGTCGAGCCCGCCGGAGAGATAGGCGCCCACCGGCACGTCGGCGCGCATGCGCAGCCGCGTCGCGTCCGTCAGCAGTGCCCGCAATTCCTCTTCCCTGGCGGACTGGTCGACCTCGGCATGATCGCCCGCATCCGGAAAATCGAGCACCCAATAGGGCCGGGTTTCAGTCCGGCCGTTTTTGGCGATCATCAGGTGGCCGGGTTCGAGCTCGAAAATGCCCTTGAAGGTTGTGCGCGGCGGGATGGGCGCCCAGAGGGTGAAAATCTGGTCGAGGGCCAGCGGATCGAGTTCGGCCTCGATGCCCGGCACTTCCAGCAGCGCCTTGATCTCCGAGGCGAAATAGAGCGAGCCCTTGTGCTCGGTATAAAAGAGTGGCCGCACACCCATCCGGTCGCGGGCAAGCATCAGCCGGCGCTCGCGGTGATCCCAGATCGCGAAGGCATAGTCGCCGTTGAGGCGGGAGAGGCAGGCTTCGCCATAGGCCGCGTAGAGCTGCAGCAGGACTTCCGTATCGCTGCCGGTGCGGAAGGCAATGCCGCGCGCCTTCAGTTCGTCGCGCAGTTCGACATAATTGAAGATCTCGCCGTTGAAGACGATGGTGAAGCGGCCCTCGGCGTCGGTCATCGGCTGCTGGCCGTCGGAAAGCCCGACGATCGACAGCCGCACATGCGCAAGGCCCAGCCCGGGAGCGGCGAGAATGCCTTTCCCGTCCGGCCCGCGATGGGCGATCGCCTGTGCCATGGAAGAGAGCAGGGCCTCCGGATTTCCGGAGCCGAATGCCTCACCGACGAAGCCCGCAAAACCGCACATCTGTTTCCATCATGAACAGGGACACTGATGCCCCCGGTCATAGACGGAAATGCTTGCTGGCCCGCTTAGAGGATCGATAAAATTGTAATCGTGTCCAAAAGAGGCTCAGATCGGTTTCATGCCAAGCACCACCGTCGGCCAGAATTCCGAGACCGTCGGATGGATCGGCACCGCCCAGCGCAGCGTGTCGTAGGTGGCGCGGGCATTCATCAGGTCGAGCACGCCGTGGATCGATTCGTCACCGCCGGTGCCGAGGATAGCGGCGCCGAGGATCTCGTGCGTGTCCGCATCCGCCACGAATTTCATGAGGCCCTGCGTCTCGCCCTTTTCGACTGCGCGGCCGACCCTCGCCATGGCCTGACGGCCGACCAGCACCTTGCGGCCGGATTTGCGGGCTTCTGCCTCAGTCATGCCGACACGGCCGAGTGGTGGGTCGATATAAAGCGCGTAGCCGATCAGCCGGTCGGAGACCTTGCGGTTCTCGCCGTCGAAGAGGTTGGCGGCGATGATCTCGAAGTCGTTATAGGCGGTGTGGGTAAAGGCGCCCCGGCCGTTGCAGTCGCCCATCGCCCAGATGCCGTCGACATTGGTCGAGAGGTCGTCGCCGACCTTGATATAGCCACGCGCATCCAGCTCGACGCCGGCCTTGTCGAGGCCAAGATCGTCGGTGTTCGGGCGGCGGCCGACGGCGAGCAGCACGTCGGAGCCGATCACTTCCGGTGCGCCCTCGGTGCAGTCGACGCCGACGGCGACGCCGTCCTCATGGCTGCGGAAGCGGATGCACTCGGCGCCGGTGCGGACATGGATGCCTTCGGCTTCGAGGATTTCGCGGATCGCCTGTGAAATCTCTTCGTCCTCGCGGCCGACAAGGCGCGGGCCTTTTTCGACGACGGTGACTTCTGCGCCGAAGCGGCGGTAGATCTGGGCGAATTCCAGCCCGATATAGCTGCCGCCGACGATGACCAGATGCTTCGGCACCCGGTCGAGCATGACGATATCGCTGTTGGTCATGTAGGGCACGTCGCTGACGCCGGGGAAATCCGGGATCGCGGCACGGCCGCCGACATTGAGGAAGATCTGCGGCGCGGTCAAAAGCTCGTCGCCGACGCGGATCGTGTTCTTATCCTCGAACCGGGCATGGCCGCGGATCAGCGTGCAGTTCGGCATGCCCTCGAGCCAGCTCTCGTTGCCCTGGCGCGAGTCGAGCGTCACCTTGTGCGAACGGCGCATGACGGCCGGCATGTCGATCTTCACCGGGCTGTCGAGAACCACGCCATAATCGCTGCCGCGGCGGGCGACCTGGGCGGCATAGGCGCTGGCGACGAGCGTCTTGGTCGGTTTGCAGCCGGTATTGACGCAGGTGCCGCCGACATGTTTGCGCTCGATGATCGCAACGGTCTTGCCGGCGTCGTTGAAGCGGCTGGCGAGTGAGGGGCCGGCCTGGCCGGCCCCTATGATGATGGCGTCGAAGGTTTTCATACCGCAGCCGCGATAGGCAGGGACGCGATGATGAGGTAGGCCGCGACGATCGCGACAGCGTCTTCGATGAAGGCGGCCGGCGGATCCTTGCCGAAGCTGGCGGCCAGCTTGCCGCGGACGGCAGCGCCGCCATAGGTGCCGATTGCAGCGCCGATGATGCCGGCAATCAGGCCGACGATCCAGCCGCCATAGGGCGTGCCGATCGCTGCACCCGTGAGCGCGCCCATGATCAGGCGGGCGCCGAACTGCTGCGGCACCTTGCGGCTCGGCGTCGAGGGAAGCTGGTCGGTGACCAGTTCGACGACGGCGAGGATGGTGAAGATGCCGACGGCCCAGATCGTGCCCATGAAGGCGAGCCAGGACCCGGAGAGGTTGAGCCAGCCGAGATAGGCGGCCCAGGCGATGGCGGCAGGTGCCGTCATGGCACGAAGGCCCGCGACGATACCGATCAGCAATGCGAGTACGTAAACCATTGAATTCCCCCTTGATGCCGTTTGCGGCGTTAACTTGACCCCAAGCCGCAAGACTGTTCCGCGGAAAACGTCGGGTCAAGTAAAACTTGTATAACGACCGGATGCTCGCCTTTTCTTGCAGATCACTCCTCCGGCTTGACGATTCCTGCGGCAGCGCTGGTGGAATTCCGCGGCCCAGCGGTTAGAATGAGCCGATCTGTCGGAAACCTGCAGAAAGATGGGAAGAGGTCGGCCCGTTGAGATATCGCTTTCTTTTGCCCCTGGCAGCACTTGCGGCGATCGGCCTTGCGCTGGTCTTCAAGGGCAGCGATATCGCCGCGCGCGGTTATATCGACGAGGCCGAGATCCAGGCCGGCACGACGCTGCGACTGGCGGTGTCGGCGTTGGACGGCCATCTGAAGCGTTACGAGGCGCTGCCGGCTCTCATCGCCGACCAGCAGAACATCGAGGCGCTGATCCTCGATCCGAAGAACGAGACGCTGCGGGCGACGACGAACGCCTATCTCAAGGAGATCAACGAGCTTCTGAAATCCTCCGACATCTATGTGATGACCATGGATGGCGAGACGATCGCCGCCAGCAATTACGATAGCCCCGTCAGCTTCGTCGGCGAGAACTTTACCTATCGGCCCTATTTCCAGGATGCCGCGAAAGGTAACCAGTCGCGCTTCTATGCGCTCGGCACGACGTCTTCGAAGCGCGGCTACTATTTCGGCTCGCCGATCGAGATTGCCGGCACCATCCGCGGCGTGATCGTCTTCAAGGTGGATATCGACACCCTCGAAGCCTCCTGGGGTGGTGGCGACGACCGGATCTTCGTGTCGGACCCAGAAGGCATCATCTTCATGACCGGGAGCCCGGAATGGCTTTATGCGAGCATCTTGCCGCTGACGCCCGACCGGATCGCCCGAACCGAGGCGTCGCGGCGGTATGCGGACGCCAAGCTTCGCGAACTGCCGGTCAAGCGCGGCAGCTTTGCCGGTCGCGACGTCATGGTCATCCAGGATGGCGGGTCCGAGAAGGAATATCTCGTCGTATCGCAACCGATGCCGGATGCCGGCTGGACCGTCAACGTGCTGATGGATACCGGCTCGGTCCATACCCAGGCAAAGACCGCGACGGTTGCAGCGCTTCTGACGCTTTGCCTTGTGGGTCTGGGGCTCGCGATCATCCTGCAACGCCGTGCTCGGCTCAATGAACGCCTGATGCTGCAGGCCGAAGCGCGCAACGAGCTCGAACGCCGCGTTGCCGAACGCACGGCCGATCTCGCCCGCGTCAACAGCCGCATCGAGGAGGAGATTGCCGAACGGCGGCTCACCGAGCAGCGGCTGCGCCAGACCCAGGCCGACCTCATTCAGGCCGGCAAGCTCGCCGGCCTTGGCCAGATGTCGGCGGCCCTGTCGCACGAACTCAACCAGCCGCTTGCCGCCGCCAAGACTTACGCCGAAACGGCCGCGGTGCTGATCGACATCGGCCGGACCGAAGACGCGCGCGACAATGTCCGGCGGATTTCGGCGCTGATCGACCGCATGGCCTCGATCAGCAAGCACCTGCGCAACTTCGCCCGCAAGCCGAACGAGAAGCTCGGGGCCGTCGCCCTGGACGACGTGATGCGCGACACGCTGGAAATCGTCGCCGCGCGCCTGAAGACTGCGGATGCAGAGCTCGACATCGACATCGATCCCGCCATTCCCGCGGTCAAGGCGGGTGCCGTGCGGCTTCAGCAGGTGTTGGTCAACATCATCACCAATGCGGCCGATGCGGTCGAGGGCCTCGATGACCGGCGCATTACCGTCTCGGCCAGCCAAGCGGATGGCAAGGTCCTGGTCTCGGTGCGCGATCGCGGACCGGGCGTCGCGGCCGCCATCCATGAGCGCATCTTCGATCCGTTCTTCACGACCAAGGGTGTCGGCAAGGGCCTGGGCCTGGGCCTGTCGATCTCCTACAATATCATCAAGGATTTCGGCGGCAGCTTGAGCGTCGCCGATCACCCGGAAGGCGGCGCGGTCTTCCTGATCGAACTCGACGTTGCCGACGGCAATCTTCTGGAGGCGGCCGAGTGAGTGAGCAAAGGGTTCTGCTGGTCGACGACGAGGAGGAGCTGCGCCGTTCGACGGCGCAGGCGCTGGAGCTTTTCGGCCTGTCGGTCCAGACCTTTTTCAACGCCGACCATGTGCTGGAACTGACCGGTTTCGGCTTCGATGGCGTCGTTGTCAGCGATATCCGCATGCCGGGCACCGACGGAATGACGCTGCTCCAGAAGATCCGCGAGCTCGATGCGGAAATCCCGGTCATCCTGGTCACCGGCCATGGCGACGTGCAGCTTGCAGTCAAGGCCATGCGGGAGGGCGCCTATGACTTCCTCGAAAAACCGTTCACGCCACAGCACCTTGCCGGCATCATCCGCCGCGGGCTCGACCGGCGCAGCCTGGTGCTGGAAAACCGCCGGCTGAGGGCTGTCGCGGGCAAGCGCGACGATGTCGAGGCCCGGCTTCCCGGCCGCACCCAGGTGATGGTGGATCTCCGCTACCGTATCCGCGCCATCGGGGCCGCGGATGCCGATACGCTGATCATCGGCGAAACCGGCGCCGGCAAGGAAGTGGTGGCGCGAGCCCTCCACGACATCAGTTCGCGCGCCAACAGGCCTTTCATTGCGATCAATTGCGCGGCCCTTCCCGAAAACCTGATCGAGAGCGAGCTGTTCGGCCATGAGGCCGGCGCCTTTCCCGGAGCGCTGAGACCCCGTTACGGCAAATTCGAACATGGCCGCGGCGGCACGATCCTGCTCGACGAGATCGGCTCGATGCCGGTCGACCTGCAGGCAAAATTCCTGCGCGTGCTGCAGGAGCGGGTGATTACCCGGCTCGGCTCCAACGAAACCGTGCCGCTCGACGTGCGTTTCATCGCCACTAGCAAGGTGGATCTCGAGGCGGAAATGGCGGCCGGCCGGTTCCGCGCCGACCTCTTCTATCGTCTCAACGTCGCGACCATCCATGTGCCCTCGCTGGCGCAACGGCGGCCGGATATTCCGCTTCTCTTTCTCCAGCTGGTACGGGAGGCCGCGGCACGCTACGGCCGCGAAGATCTGGACGTGCCGGCCGACGTGATTTCGGCGATTGCCCAGCGTGACTGGCCGGGCAATGTCCGGGAGCTCCGCAATGCCGCCGACCGGCTGGTGCTCGGCCTCGACCCGAAGCCCGGCGAAACCGGCGCTGCAAAGGATGGGGCAGGGCGGCTCGCCGACAAGGTGGCGGCCTTCGAGCGAAACCTCATTGCCGGCGAGATCGCCGCGCATGGGGGCGCGCTCCGACCGGTCTACGAATCTCTCGGCATCTCCCGCAAGACACTCTATGAGAAGATGCAGAAATACGGGCTCGACAAGAAACTGCTTGGTCCGGAGCATATGCTGCAGGATGACAGGGATGGCTGATTGGGGCCGCATGTGTGGAAATCCACCCATGCTTTTTGCGGATTGTTTCCGAATCCACCCATGCTGCGGCGCGATATTTACCGAAATGATGTTTTAAGACTTCCGCAACGATTGCGCGCGCTCGGCGCCTTGCCGCAAATGGTCCTCAGGTTGGCGCCGGAGGAAATTTGTGCGCTCGCTGGTCCATATTTCATCCTGGAGGAGCCCCGATGAAAATCCTGAACGCCGTTATCGGCGCAACCGCTCTTGCGGCGCTTTCCCTTTTCTCCGCTTCCGTCAACGCTGCCGGTTATCCTGAACGCCAGATCACCATGATCGTGCCGTTTGCGGCCGGCGGCCCGACTGACACGGTCGCGCGTCTCGTCGCCGAATCCATGTCGAAGGATCTCGGCCAGCAGGTCATCGTCGAAAACGTCGGCGGTGCCGGCGGCACTCTCGGGGCTGCCCGCGTGGCGAACGCGGAAGCGGACGGCTACACCGTTCTCCTGCACCATATCGGCATGGCGACCAGCGCCTCGCTCTACCGCAAGCTGCCCTATGACACGCTGAACGCCTTCGACTATGTCGGTCTCGTCACCGATGTTCCGATGACGCTTCTCGCGCGCAAGGACATGCCGGCGACCGACCTCAAGGGTCTCGTCGAATATGCCAAGGCCAACAAGGACAAGGTGACCGTCGCCAATGCCGGCATCGGCGCTGCCTCGCATCTGTGCGGCATGCTGTTCATGAGCTCGATCCAGACCTCGCTGGTCACCGTTCCCTACAAGGGCACCGGTCCGGCAATGACCGATCTTCTCGGCGGCCAGGTCGACATCATGTGCGACCAGACCACCAACACCACGAAGCAGATCCAGGGCGGCACGGTTAAGGCCTATGCGGTCACCTCGCCGGCACGCCTCAACGTCCTGAAGGACATCCCGACCGTCAAGGAAGCGGGCTTGCCGCAGATGGAAGTCGGTATCTGGCACGGTCTCTACACGCCGAAGGGTGCCCCGAAGGAGGCGATCGACAAGCTCAACAAGGCCCTCAAGTCGGCCTTGAAGAACCCGAACGTCTCCGCCCGCTTCGCCGAACTCGGCACCGAGCCGTCGCCGGACAACGACGTCACCCCGGCGGCGCTGAAGGCCAAGCTCGAGAGCGAAATCACCCGCTGGAAGCCGGTCATCCAGGCCGCCGGCCAGTACGCGGACTAAGTTGGTGCGTCTGGCCGATCTCCCCCCTTGCGGGGGAGATGCCCGGCAGGGCAGAGGGGGTGTTTCACCACACTCCCGTTAAATTAGTCGCACCACCCCCCTCTGTCACCTCCGGTGACATCTCCCTCGCAAGGGGGGAGAGGGGAGTTGGCGGCAAAGCATCTCCCAATTCACGGAGACACCATGAATTCCCTGAAATTCGACACCGTCAATCTGATCTGCGGGCTGCTGCTGATCGCGACAGGCCTGTACTTCGCCTACCAGTCGTTCGAACTCGAACTCGGTACGGCGCTGCGCATGGGGCCCGGTTATTTCCCGTTCATTCTTGCCTGCGCGCTCATCCTGTTCGGCGCGATCATCCTCGTCCAGGCGATGCGGGTGGAGGGAACGCCGGTCGGAGCGCTCGCCTGGCGCGGCATGTTCTTCATCCTGCCGGCGCCGATCTTCTTCGGCCTCACCGTGCGCGGCCTCGGCTTCGTGCCGTCGATCTTCGTCACCGCGCTGATCGCCTCTTTCGCCTCCGGTCGCATGAAGCCGCTGACGGCACTCGTCCTGTCGGCAGCGCTGACGATCTTCTCGGTCGCCGTCTTCAGTTATGGCCTCGGCCTTCCGTTCCGTCGTTTCGGGCCCTGGCTCGGTTATTGAGGGTTGAGTGATGGATCTGTTCAATAATCTCGCGCTCGGTTTCGCGACCGCGTCGTCCTTCGAAAACCTGTTCTTCTGCCTGATCGGCGTGCTGCTCGGCACATTGATCGGCGTGCTGCCGGGCATCGGCGCCACGGCGACGATCGCCATGCTTCTGCCGATCACCTTCCAGCTCGAGCCTGTCTCGTCGCTGATCATGCTCGCCGGCATCTATTACGGTGCGCAATACGGCGGTTCGACCACGGCGATCCTGATCAACATGCCCGGCGAATCCTCGTCTGCCGTTACCGCCATCGACGGGTACCAGATGGCACGCAAGGGCAAGGCGGGGGCGGCGCTCGCGATCGCCGCGATCGGTTCCTTCTTCGCCGGCACGGTCTCGACCTTCCTGGTGGCAATCTTTGCGCCGCCGCTCACCCAGATCGCGCTCAAGTTCGGCGCGGCGGAATATTTCTCGCTGATGGTGGTCGGCCTCGTCTCGTCGATCGCGCTCGCCCATGGCTCGATCATCAAGGCGCTCGCCATGGTGTCGCTCGGCCTGCTGCTCGGCCTCGTCGGCACCGACATCTATACCGGCACGCCGCGTTTCACCCTTGGCATCCGTGAATATGCGGACGGGTTGAACTTCGTGGCGGTCGCAGTCGGCGTCTTCGGCATCGCGGAAATCCTGCGCAATCTCGAAAGCGAAAAGACCCGCACGGTGCTGATGGCCAAGGTCAGCGATCTTATGCCGAGCCGAGAGGATTTCAGGGCGATGGTCGGACCGGTCATCCGCGGCACGGCCATCGGCTCGATCCTCGGCATCCTGCCGGGCGGCGGCGCCATCCTTGCGGCATTTGCCTCCTACACGGTCGAAAAGAAGGTTTCGAAACATCCGGAAGAATTCGGGCATGGCGCTGTCGCCGGCGTCGCCGGTCCGGAATCGGCCAACAATGCCGGCGCGCAGACCTCGTTCATCCCGCTGCTCACCCTCGGCATTCCGGCGAACCCGGTGATGGCGCTGATGGTCGGCGCGATGATCATCCAGGGCATCGTGCCCGGTCCGAATGTCGCGACCGAACAGCCCGCGCTGTTCTGGGGCATCATCGCCTCGATGTGGATCGGCAACCTGATGCTCGTCATCCTCAACCTGCCCCTCATCGGGCTGTGGGTGAAGCTGCTGACCATCCCCTACTACGTGCTGTTCCCGATCATCATGGCTTTCTGCTCGATCGGGGTCTACAGCGTCAACTCGAACGTCTACGATCTCTATGCCGTCGCCTTCTTCGGCCTCATCGGCTACGCGCTGCTCAAGCTTCGCTGCGAACCGGCGCCGCTGCTGCTCGGCTTCGTGCTCGGGCCGCTGCTGGAAGAGAATCTCCGACGGGCGATGATCCTTTCGCGCGGCGATCCGACGACGTTCGTCACGCGTCCCATCAGCGCAGCCCTTCTCTTCCTCGCGGCCCTCGTCCTCGTCATCGTCTTCTTGCCGAGCGTCAAGGCAAAGCGTGAGGTCGTATTCCAGGAAGAGGATTGAGAAGCTGCGGACAGCGCCGCGCGGAGGACCGTGCGGCGCTGAACCTTCGCATGACTTCCTGACGGGTCGTGCGGACGGTGCTCCGGGCATTCAAACCGTCTGGAGCACCTGCAATTCCTGGATGGGGACAGGGCCGCCGATCCGCTTCAGCAGCAGCTTTCCCATCAGCAAGCCGGCTTCAGTCAGGTCTTCGTAGATCGTCTCGGCGCGGGGGCGGATCTGGTCGAACAGGCCCGAGGTCTGTTTCGCCACCAGCCTGACATCCTTGTCCAGCTCAAGCTTATGGTCGTAGGCGGATGCCATGACCGCGAGCGCCGATACCTCGCCGCCGCAGATATAGCCGTCCGGCCGGTCCGGCTCGCCCATGCGGCGGAAGAGATAGTCGCGAATGTCGTCGGACTTGCTGTCGAGCGTCACGCCCTTTGCGATCTCGAAGCCGACGCCTTCCTCGCGCACCGCCGTCATGAAGCCGTGCCGCAGGTGGTGGGCGAAGGTGAAGCGCTCCGGCGGCAGGATGATCAGGAGCTTGCTTGCGCCGGCGGCGATCAGCTTTTTTGCGGCCTGATAGGCGAAACCGTAATTGTCGTAGTCGACATAGGGGTGAGCCGTGGCAAGCTCGGTGCGGCCGTGACAGATGAACGGAAAATTGTTTTCCATCAGCAGTTTGACGCGCTCGTCCATTGGCTCCGTGCGGGTGAAGACGATGCCGTCGGCCATGCGGTTTCGCATGATGTGGCGCACCGGTTCGATCTGCGGCGTATCGGAAAAATGGGGTGTGATGACGAGGTGATAGGCCGTGCCGCGCAGGGCCTCGGTGAGGCCGTTGATCATCGAGGTGGCATAACCGAGGATTTCCTCGTGGGGATCAAGGACCAGGCTGATCACATTGGTGCGACCGGTGCGCAGGCGCTGTGCCGCGCGGTCAGGCAGATAGCCGATATCGGCCGCGACCTGGCGGACGCGCTGGCGGGTATCGAGCGCGATCTGGGGTGCGTCCGCAAGCGCCCGCGATACGGTCGTGACGGCAAGGCCGGTCAGTTCGGCGATCGTTTTCAGGGTCGGCTTCGCATCAGCGCCGGATTTTCCGGTTACCCGCTCCGTCTTCGCCCGCCGACCCTTGCCCCCCAGGTCTTCCAGCGACATATCCTCTTCTCCTCCGTTCCCGCTCCGAAACCGGAGCGAGCCTCACCTATATCGTTACAAATTTTCCGGAAGTCGCCAGGAATTTTTCTCGATTCCTGAGGAAAATTTTGCCAACTGCTAATTTTACAAGTTTTTCCATGGTGTTAGCTGAATCGATGATGATGTAAAAAACTCCTTTGGCCGGGTTGACACCGACCGCAATTATATCGTTATAAATCGCCATATCCGGAGAGGAGCCCGGATGCAAAGGGAGATTCTCAATGAAGATTCGAATGATTGCCAAACTCGCCGCTGGTGCGGCACTTATTGCCATGACTGCTGGGGCCGCCAAGGCCGCAGAACAGGTCGAAGTCCTGCACTGGTGGACTTCGGGCGGCGAAGCTGCCGCACTCAACGTGCTGAAGGAAAACCTCCAGAAGCAGGGCGTTGCCTGGAAAGACATGCCGGTTGCCGGTGGTGCAGGCTCTGCTGCGATGACCGCGCTGCGCGCCCGCGTCACGGCCGGCGATCCGCCGACCGCTGTCCAGCTGCTCGGCTTCGACCTTCGCGACTGGGCCCAGATGGGCGTCGCCGCGAACCTCGACGACCTCGCCAAGAAGGAAGGCTGGGACAAGGTCATCCCGGCTGCTCTCCAGAACTTCTCGAAATTTGACGGCCACTGGATCGCTGCTCCGGTGAACATCCACTCCACCAACTGGCTGTGGATCAACAAGGCCGCTCTCGACAAGGCCGGCGGCAAGGCCCCGACCAATCTTGCCGAACTCATCACCATGCTTGACGCCTTCAAGGGCCAGGGCCTCACCGCTCTCGCTCATGGTGGCGTTCCGTGGCAGGACGGCACGCTGTGGGAAGCCGTCGTGCTTTCGACCGGCGGTCCGGACTTCTACAAGAAGGCCGTTCTCGACCTCGACCCGGCCGCTTTGTCCGGCGACACGATGAAGAAGGTCTTCGACACGATGTCGAAGCTGCGCACCTATTTCGACCCGAACTTCTCGGGCCGCGAATGGAACCTGTCGACCGCTCTCGTCATCGAAGGCAAGGCCGGCGCCCAGGAAATGGGCGACTGGTCCAAGGGTGAATGGCTGCGCGCCAACAAGAAGCCGGGCACCGATTTCGTCTGCATCCGCTTCCCCGGCACGCAGGGCTCGGTCCTGTTCAATGCAGACCAGTTCATGATGTTCGACGTTGGTGGGGACGCTGAAAAGGCCCAGCTCAAGATGGCGTCCGCCGTCGAAGATCCGGCCTTCCAGATCGCCTTCAATACGGTCAAGGGGTCGGTTCCTGCCCGTACCGACGTTTCGAACGAAAAGTTCGACGATTGCGGCAAGAAGGGCATGGCGGACCTTGCCGAAGCGTCTTCCAAGGGTACGCTGATGGGCTCGCTCGCTCATGGTTACGCTCAGCCGGCTGCCATCAAGGAAGCCATGCTGGACGTCATCACCCAGCATCTCAACGGCCAGCTCACCACCGAAGCAGCGCTGAAGCGACTGCCGGAAGCGGTGAAGGCTGCCAAGTGATCGCCTGATCGCACAATTCTGACATGCGAGTGGCCGGGGACAACCCCCGGCCACTTTTCAAATTCCGGCTTGCCGGTAATTCTTCTTATCTGGTGTCTGCCGGAGGTCATGATGACGACAATCGAACCGGTTCCCGTCGTGGTGCCGCAAAGACAGGGCCGCTCGTTTGCTGACGGGCTGAGGAACGCGCTGCCGAAGATCGTGCTGGCGCCGTCGTTCGCGGTGATCCTGCTGTTCGTCTACGGTTTCATTCTCTGGACGGTCTACCTTTCCTTTACCACCTCGCGCATCCTGCCGGTCTATAAATGGGGCGGGTTCGACGCCTATTACCGCCTCTGGTCGCAGCCGAACTGGTATGTGGCAATGCAGAACCTGGCGATCTTCGGCGTTCTCTACATCGGCATCTGCATCGCGCTCGGCCTTGCCATCGCCATCCTGATGGATCAGCGTATCCGTGCCGAAGGCGTGCTGCGTCCGATCTTCCTCTATCCGATGGCGCTGTCCTTCGTCGTGACCGGCACCGCCTGGAAATGGTTCCTCAATCCTGGCCTCGGGCTTGAGAACACCATGCACAATCTTGGCTGGACGAGCTTCAAGTTCGACTGGCTGGTCAACCCCAAGATGGCGATCTACACCGTCGTCATTGCCGGGGTCTGGCAGGCGTCCGGCTTCGTCATGGCGATGTTCCTTGCCGGTCTTCGCGGCATCGACGGCGAGATCATCAAGGCGGCGCAGATCGACGGCGCATCGAGTGTCTCGATCTATCGCCGGATCATCATCCCGCTCCTGCGTCCCGTCTTCCTCTCCGCCTTCATCGTGCTCGCGCATATGGCGATCAAGTCCTACGACCTGGTCATCGCGCTGACCGGCGGCGGACCGGGCAATGCGACCGAGCTGCCGTCCACCTTCATGTATTCCTACACGTTCACCCGTAACCAGATGAATGTCGGATCGGCGAGCGCCGTGATGATGCTGATGGGCATTACCGCGATCATCGTGCCCTATCTCTATTCGGAACTGCGGGAGAGAAAGCAATGAGCGCGACACAAGAAACCGTCAGCGCCGGCGGAGCCCGTACCGGCCGTTATTTCATCTATGCCGCGCTGATCATTCTGGCGCTGGTCTACCTCCTGCCGCTCTACGTGATGCTGTCGACGTCCCTGAAATCGCTCGACGAAATCCGCGGCGGTGACATGCTGGCGCCGCCGCGTGATCCGTCGATCGCCGCCTGGGTCCGCGCCTGGGGTGAGGCCTGCATCGGGGTCAGCTGCGTCGGCATCAAGGGCTATTTCTGGAACTCCATCAAGATGGTGGTTCCGGCGGTTCTGATCTCCACCCTGCTCGGTGCGCTCAACGGTTACGTGCTCACCAAGTGGCGCTTCCCGGGCCACAAGCTTGTGTTCGGCATGATGCTGTTTGCCTGCTTCATCCCGTTCCAGGCGGTGCTTATCCCGATGGCGCGGGTGCTCGGCACGTTCGGCCTGTCGAACTCCACCACCGGCCTCGTCCTGGTCCACGTGATCTACGGTCTCGGCTTTACGACGCTGTTCTTCCGCAACTATTACGAGGCGTTTCCGGACGAACTCGTGAAGGCCGCGATGATCGACGGCGCGGGTTTCTTCCGGATCTTCTGGCGCATCCTGCTGCCGAGTTCCGGGCCGATCATCGTGGTGACGATCATCTACCAGTTCACCAATATCTGGAATGACTTCCTGTTCGGCGTGTCCTTTTCGTCCGGCACATCCTCGCCGATGACGGTCGCGCTGAACAACCTCGTTGCCTCCTCCACCGGCGTCAAGGAATACAATGTCGATATGGCGGCTGCGGTGTTCGCAGCGCTTCCGACGCTGTTCGTCTATGTCGTCGCCGGACGCTATTTCGTGCGTGGCCTGATGGCCGGCGCAGTCAAGGGATAACCGCACATGAGCTTTCTTGAAATCAAGGATATTCGCAAGAAGATCGGCAATAACGAGATCCTGAAGGGCATCAATATCGAGCTCGAAAAGGGTGGCTTTCTGGTTCTCGTCGGCCCGTCTGGCTGCGGCAAGTCGACCCTGCTCAATGCGATTGCCGGCCTGCTGCCGCCGTCGTCGGGCGATATCGTCATCGACGGCCAGGTGGTCAACGATCTGCATCCGTCGAAGCGCGATATCGCCATGGTCTTCCAGTCCTATGCGCTCTATCCGAACATGACGGTGGAAGAGAACATCGCCTTCGCGCTCGAAATGCGCGGCGTCGAGAAGGCGCAGCGCGAGGCGGCGGTCAAGCAGGTCGCCAAGACCCTGCAGATCGAGCATCTCCTGAAGCGCCGTCCGAGCCAGCTTTCCGGCGGCCAGCGCCAGCGTGTCGCCATGGGCCGCGCGCTGGTGCGCCAGCCGCGCGTCTTCCTGTTCGACGAGCCGCTGTCCAATCTCGACGCCAAGCTGCGCGTCGAGGTGCGTGCGGAAATCAAGGCGCTGCACCAGAATACCCATGCCACGATCGTCTACGTCACCCACGACCAGATCGAGGCAATGACGCTCGCGACCAAGATCGTCGTGCTCAAGGAGGGCATGGTGCAGCAGGTCGGCACTCCGGCGGAAATCTACGGCCGCCCGGCCAACCTCTTCGTCGCGGATTTCATGGGCTCGCCGGCGATGAACATGCTGAAAGGCAAGGTGGTCTCGTCGGGAGCGGGGCAAAGCATCGCCCTGTTCGGCAACGACGGTCTGACGGTCGCTATGCCGCCATCGGTCACCACGACCCTTGCAGACGGCAAGGACGTCATTCTCGGCCTGCGCCCGGAGACGATCACCGATGCCGGTCTCGTCGATCCGCAGGCACGCGCCACTGCCCATATCGAGGCCGAAGTCACAATGATCGAGCCGACCGGTTCCGACACCTTCGTCACCGGCAGGCTGGACGGCGCGACTTTCACCGCCCGCACCCGCTCCGACGTGCATGTCGCGCTCGGCCAGAAATTCCCCTTCTCCTTCAATCTCGACAAGGCCGTGGTCTTCGATCCGCAGACGACCAGCCGCATCGACTGAGTGGTCGGGCGCCTGACCTCCTGGCCTGCTGCCTTATTTTAGGTAAGCGATAACAAGGCGTTATCGTTCCGCGGGGAACTTTTCCCCGCGGACTTGTATTCCCTTGGAACAATTGCAGCCAAGGAGATGTCATGTCGCTGACGCGAGATTTCACGCCATTCGATTCGCGGGACGGAGGTTCCGCCCGCCAGTCCCGCCGCATCTTTCCCAAGTCCTGGGGGGCGGAATATCTGGGTGACGGCGAAGTGCTTTTCCGAATCTGGGCACCGGATCTGGAGCGCCTGCGGGTGCAGATCGCCGGCCGTAACCGGGAGATGCTGCCGGCGGGCGAGGGCTGGTTCACGCTGACCACGGACGGAATCGCGCAGGGCACGCCCTATCAATTCGTCATGCCCGATGGTGTCGCAATGGCGGACCCGGCTTCGCGCGCCCAGGATGGCGGCGTCGACGGCCCTTCGCTGATCATCGATCCGGCCTCCTACCGGTGGGAACGGCCCGACTGGCAAGGTCATGCGTGGGAAGAGGCGGTTCTGTACGAGATCCATATCGGTACCTTTACCGAAGAAGGCACGTTTCGCGCCGCCGCCGAGCGGCTGCGGGAGATCGCCTCGCTTGGCGTGACGATGCTGCAGGTCATGCCGGTCAACCAGTTTCCGGGCGCACGCGGCTGGGGTTATGACGGTGTGCTGCCCTATGCGCCGCACCACGCCTATGGCGAACCGGACGACATGAAGGCTTTCGTCGACGCCGCGCACCGGCACGGTCTCTCGGTCATGCTCGACGTCGTCTACAACCACTTCGGCCCGCGCGGCACCCTGTTCGAGCCCTATGTGCCGGCCTTTTTCGATCCCGATCGTGCGACGCCCTGGGGACCTGCGATTGATTTCAGCCAGCGCCCGGTGCGGCAGTTCTTCATCGAGAATGCGCTCTATTGGCTGGAGGAATTCAACCTCGATGGTCTGCGGCTGGATGCGGTCGACCAGATCAACGACGACGCCTCGCAGATGCACGTCCTGTGGGAACTGGCAAAGCGGGTTCAGCGCGAGGTGACGGGCCGGCGCAGGCATCTCGTGATGGAGGATCACCGGAATATCGCCCACTACCTGGAGCGCGACCGCTGCGGCAATGCGTTGCTCTACGAAGCGGACTGGAACCACGACATCCACCATGCCGCGCACGTGATCGCAACCGGCGAGACCGCCGGGTATGTCGGCATCTTTGCGAACGATCCGGTACGCAAGCTTGGCCGTGGCCTCGCGGAGGGTTTCATCTATCAGGGCGAAACATCGCCGAACGACGAGGTGCGCGGCGAGCCGAGCGGTCACCTGTCGCCCATTGCCTTCATCAACTTCCTGCAGAACCACGACCAGGTCGGCAATCGGGCGTTCGGCGAGCGGCTGATCTCGCTCGCCGATCCGCAGATGTTGCGGGTGATGACGGCAATCTTGATCCTGTCCCCGCAGGTTCCGCTCCTGTTCATGGGCGAGGATTACGGCGAGACCCGGGATTTCCGCTTCTTCAGCGATTACCAAGGTGAGCTTGCCAAGGCCGTCTGGGATAACCGCATCAACGAGGCTGCGAATTTCGGTGGCATCCCTGAGAGTGTTGCGAAACCGGAGGATATTGCCGATCCGAATGCGGTTGAAACCTTCGAACGCTCTAAGCTGCGTTGGAACCAAGCTAGGGAGCCCGAAGGCCAGGCGCGTCGCAACCGCCTGCGCATGCTGATCGCAAAGCGTCGAGAACATGTCGTGCCCGGGCTTCGGGCGATTCCTCCTTCTTCGGGCAAGATGCTCGATACCGAAGACGGCGTGATCGCCATCGACTGGCGGCTGGCGAACCGCCGGCTGAAGCTCCGGGCCAATCTCTCAAAAGAGGAGAGGCCGATCCCGCCCGTTTCCGGAGTCGTCATCCACGTCGAACCGGCAAAAATCGCTGCCGGCGAAACTCTTCCCGGCCTCTCCATGCTCATGGCCGTATCCCCTCTCTGAGCTCCCGCATTCCTGCGAAAAAACGGAACAATCCGGGGAAGGCGGGGTTGGGTCAGCGTCCCATGCGAAAGGGGACCAAACCAGACCGAGGAGACAGACAATGGCTAGTGGAAATTATTCCCAATCGGGCGGGTATCGGAACGACCGTATGCGCGACGAGCGTGATTTCGCACGCGAGTCCTCCAGCGACTATCGCCCGGGCGATACAGGTTATGTGCGTGGTTTCAGTGACGATGAGCGGAGCGGCAATGCAAATCGCGAGGATGGCGATCGTTCGCGTTTCTCCCGTTATGGCCGCGGCGAGCAATGGGCTTCCGACGATGGCGGGTTCGAGGCGGGTTATGGTGATTCGGACCGCTCGCAGGCCTGGGCTCGTGAATCCTATCGTGGCCGGCCTTCCTCGTTCAGTTATGAGCCCGGCCGCAATCGCGTCAACCAGGCCTATGGCGACCGCTACGGTTCGGACTATCGGTTCAGCGGCGAAAGCCGCCAGGGTTCGGACAGCCGCTTCCGTGGTTCGGAAGACAATGGACGTCAGCGCGGCTTCATGGAGCGGGCTGGCGATGAGGTTGCCTCCTGGTTCGGTGATGAAGACGCTGAACGTCGCCGGAAGATGGACGAGCATCGCGGCAAGGGGCCGAAGGGTTACCAGCGCTCCGACGCCCGTATCGAGGAAGACGTCAACGATCGCCTGAGCGACGACCCGGTGCTGGACGCGTCCAACATCACCGTGACGGTTCAGGCGGCTGAAGTGACGCTCGACGGCTTCGTATCGAGCCGCTGGGACAAGCGCCGCGCCGAGGATCTCGTGGATGACGTGTCCGGCGTCCGGCACGTCCAGAACAACCTGCGGATCAACAATAGTTCGACCGATACGCTGACCGGTTCAACCACGATCTGATCCGGTGTGGTCCACGCGTCAGGCCGCTGCCGGTGGCCTGATTTCAATCGGCAAGGAGACATTATGACCGAGAACAATGACACCGCCAAAATCCACGAGGATGCGGAGGGGCAGTACGCCAAATCCCAAGCCGACGGCAAGGCAAATGGCGTTGCCAGCGCCAAGCCGACGGTAATCACGGGTTCCGACGACGCGACGACGCACCGCAATCCACCTGGCAAAAAGGTGCTGGAAAAGGACTGGGACGTGAATTTCGACGTCGAGGAACGGTCCCGGCAGAGTTGAGCTGCGCCTTCCGCCGAAAACGCATCGCCGGCAATCAATCCTTGGCCCGACGTCTAAAACCGGCTAGAAAAGCCGGCGGGAATATTAGCAGATGGCGGGAAACGGAAATGCACAATGCCGGCAGGTAGCACAGGCACCTGCAGCTTTTTCTATAGGGTAAATGCGCGGGATGTTTAGAATTTCGCGGTTTTTCCCGACGGCGCCGATCGGTGCCTATCTGGTCGCTCTGGCGGCTGGCGTCGCATTGCCATTGCTGATCTTCGTCGGTTATCTGATGATGGAGCTGGAGGCGAACGAGCGGGAAATTCTCGCGGGCGAAACCGCCGAGGATGCTCAGCTCATCGCCCGCTCGATCGATCGCGAACTGCAGGACATGGCGACGACGCTGAGGTTGCTGGTGACCTCGCCGGAACTTGAGGCGGGCGACCTTCGCGCTTTCCACAACCGGACCCAGAACAGCCTCCGCTCCAATTCTCTCTATATTCTCGTCGTCAATGCGGACGGCCAGCAACGGCTCAACACCCGCGTTCCGTTCGAGACGCCGCTCGGCAAGATCTCCAACATGCCTGCGCTCCAATCCGCTCTGAGCAGCGGCGTGACCGAGGTCTCCAACGTCTTTTTCGGCAACACCAGCGGCAAGCATGTCTTCAACATCACGATGCCCCTGGCCAGGGAGATTTCCTATTCGGGTTCCGCGATGATCATGACGCAGAATGCCGAGGACCTGCAGAAGCTCATCTCGACGGAAGGTCTTCCGGCCGGCTGGTCGGTAGCGGTCATCGACGGAGCGGGGCAGGTGGTGACCTCGCTCGGCGCCCATGCGCTCAGTTCCGGTACGCCGTTTCCGTCCGATACGCTCAAGCTGATGACGGGCTTCAAGGGCACGATCGAGGATGTCGACGGCGACCGCCGGCAAATGTACGGTTACGCGCAGATCACCGGCTGGACCTGGAAGGCGGTCGTCTGGGGGCCGATTGATGCGGCGCAGGCGAGTATTCTCACCACGTGGCGGCAGTTGATCGCCGGCGGCGCCATCTTCCTTGCCGTGGGCATGCTGATCGCCTGGCTCGTCGGCCGCCAGCTTCGCATCCCGATCCGGCAGATCGCCGAAATGGCGGAGAGGATCGGCAAGGGCGAAATCGTCTCTCCGGTGGAGACGAAGATCCGCGAGGCCAACCAGGTCGCGGTAGCACTTTCGAATGCCTCCTTCGACCGCAGCGAGGCGGAAGACCGGATCCACCTTATCCTGCATGAGCTGGTGCATCGTACCAAGAACATCCTCACGCTGATCCAGGCGATGATGCGCCAGTTGTCGCGCCAGGACACCACGATGGAGGAATTCCAGAAGGCGATCAGCACCCGTCTCCAGGGCCTTGGCAAGTCGATCGAGGCGCTGGCGAAGGAACAGTGGGCCGGGGTCTCGATCCGCCGGGTCATCGAAATCCACATGAGTACATTCGCGGATGCGGCCGACCGCGTCCAGATGCAGGGCGCGGACTTCATCCTGAAAGCCGAAGCAGTGCAGAATTTCGGACTGATCCTCCACGAGCTTGCGACCAACTCGGTGAAATATGGCGCGCTTTCCGTGCCGCGGGGCGAGGTGCACATCGCCTGGAAGGACCTGATTGACGAAGACGATGGCGAGAGCCGGCTGGAACTGGTCTGGGAAGAGAAGAACGGTCCTGCGGTTCGCGAGCCTTCCCGTACCGGGTTCGGCACGACGATCATCAAGCGCCATGCAGCCGCGGCTTTTGCGGGCCATGTCGAGGTGGACTTCCGCAAGGAGGGGCTTTGCTGGACCTTGAACGCGCCGCGCGCTTCCTTCGAAAGAGGCGAGGGCGCCGAAAGCCTCAAGGACATTGCCGTCTAGCTGTTGTGATCGGCAGCGCCGGAACGAAGGAGCGGTCCTTGCCGTTTGATTGGCCATGGACGCCATGCTCACCACCATCGACATCGATCAAGATTCCCTGAAAACCATCGGCCTTACTTATGTCAGCGATACGGAGCCCGGTATCCGCCGGCTCAAACGCGGCAAGGGCTTCACCTACCGTCTGCCGGACGGCACCCTGCTTGCCGATCCGGAGCATCGCTTGCGGATCTCTTCACTTGGGCTGCCGCCCGCCTATGAGAATGTCTGGATCTGCCTCGATCCGCGCGGGCACCTGCAGGCCACCGGTTACGATTCCCGCGGCCGCAAGCAGTATCGCTATCATGTCGACTGGCAGAACTTCCGCAGCGAGCGCAAGTTCGATCAGCTCGTCCGGTTCGGCGAAGCTTTGCCGCGCATCCGCCGCAAGGCGAAACGCGATCTGGAACTCGGCCTCGACAAGTCCGATGCGGTGATCGCCGCGCTGGTGGCGCTGATGGACGCGACCCATCTGCGGGTCGGCAACCGTCTCTACGCCAAGGAGAACAAGACCTATGGCGCGACAACGCTCCTGAAACGCCACATGACGCTGTCAGGCGAGGCGATTATGCTGCGCTTCGTCGCCAAGGGTGGTCAGCGTGTCCAGCACACGCTGAAACATCCCCGTCTGCAACGCATTTTCGAGGAGATCGCCGACCTGCCGGGTCGGCAGCTGTTTTCCTGGCCGGACGAGCAGGGCGTGCCGCATGCGATCGATTCAGGCCGGCTGAACGCCTATCTCGCCAAGGCGGCTGGGTTTGCGGTTTCGGCCAAGACCTTCCGCACCTGGGGCGGCAGTCTCGCTGCCTTGATGGCAGCCTGGGAGGTGGTGGAAGAAGAGGGCAGGCGCCCGAAGATCAAGGCGATGTGCAAGGCGGCGTCGCATGCCTTGCACAACACGCCGGCTGTCTGTCGGTCGAGCTATATCCATCCGAGCATTCTTGCTCTGTCAGAGGACGTTTCGCCGCTGGAAAAGGTGATGAGGAATAAGGCGGTGTTGAACGGGCCAAAGGAGTTGCGTGCCAACGAACGGCGGCTCCTGGCTTTCCTCAAGGAAGTCTCGGCAACTTGCGCGACGACCGCCCGCGAGGAGGTTGCGGGCGGCCGGGACCAGGTTTGCGTTTAAGTTACGCTGCCCGGCGATTTTGGCGTTCTTCCTGGACTTCCTCGACGATCTTCGCCACGAATTGCGGCAGATCTTCCGGCGAGCGCGAGGTGATGATGCCGTTGTCGACCACCACAGCCTCATCCTTCCAGGATGCGCCGGCGTTGCGGATATCGGTGCGGATCGAACGATAGGATGTCGCCTTGCGGCCGCGAAGTGCATCGGCTTCCACCAGCAGCCAAGGGCCATGGCAGATTGCCGCGACCGGCTTGCCGCTTTTGACGAAATCGCGCACGACCTTCATCGCGTCTTCGTTGTTCCGCAGGATGTCGGGGTTGATCTGGCCGCCCGGCAGAACGAGGGCATCGAAGTCCTCCGCCTTGACGTCCCTGGCTTCCAGATCGACCGGGACGCTGTCACCCCAGTCCTTTTTGTCCCAGCTCTTGATCTCGCCTGCCTTGATGGAGGCGATCTTGACCTCGGCCCCGCGTTTTCTCAGTTCCTCCATGGGGACGCGCAGCTCCGACCGTTCGTAGCCGTCGGCCGCGAGGATCAGGATGTTGGCGGACTCGATGGTGGTCATTCTGGTCTCCTTTTGTTGGACAGTCTGGTCGTTCAAAATCTTTTCTGGGTGGAACCGACGGCTTCAAAGCCGACCGGTCGAAAGGTCCCGGCCGTTGATGGAGGCGGGGACGCTGATTTCTTCGCGGGGTGACTTGGGCAAAGGAAGAACCACGGCACCGGGTACGACGACCTGCAGTTCTTCCGGATGGGCCACGGCAAACGTCTTCTTCTGCTGAGTGCCGGTGAGCCTGTTTCTGAGCATTTTTAGAAAGTGTCTCATGATTTTCTCCCGTCGCGAAAGCTGGGCGGTTGGCCCGTTCACAGGGGAGCAAACCCATCGCAAAAGGATTCGTTCCATCTTTTTCACAGTCGGTTACATAAAGTTATCCGGCGGCTGGAACAAAATCCCGGGCAGCACGTTCGGGCCCGAATGTTTTCGCGGCTCTTCGGCTGCGGATTGGACCTGCCGGGTACATGTCGGATGAATGATGACCGCTTGACCGGCTGCAGCCGGCCAATCCGATCAAGACGCAGTTTCAGACGGCAAGGCGTCCCGGGCGGCCCCCGGCAGAAGACTCGGCCGAGTTTCTTCATCCTCATCCTCTGTCCGTTTCTTTCCGCCTGCTCCGGTGTCCAGTCGGCGCTCGATCCGGCGGGACGCGAAGCGGCGGATGTCGCCACCCTGTTTTTCACGATGTTGATCGGCGGCGTGGCCATCTGGGCCGGCGTGGTCGGCATGCTGTTCTATGCGGTGCGCAAGAGGCAGGTGCATTCCGAAAAGGCGGCAGCGCGGGTCATTCTCTGGTGCGGCGCGCTCCTGCCGACTGTCATCCTCGCGTCCCTGCTCTCCTACGCGGTCTGGCTGATGCCGAATGTCCGCCCCTGGTTCGGGGGCGCGGACGGCGGCATGCGCCGTATCGACGTCACCGGCGAGCAGTTCTGGTGGCGGGTCCGGTATCTGGAAGAAGGCGGCCAACCGGCGTTCGAGACGGCCAACGAGGTGCGTATTCCTGTGGGCGAGCGCGTCGTCTTTTCGCTGAAATCGCCCGATGTCATCCATTCCTTCTGGATCCCCGTGCTCGGCGGCAAGATGGACATGATCCCTGGCCGCGAGAACCGGCTGACGCTGCTCGCCGAAAAGCCCGGCATCTATCGCGGCGTCTGCGCCGAATTCTGCGGAGCCTCGCATGCGCTGATGGCCTTCACCGTGCTCGCCATGGAGCGCCAAGCCTTCGAGGATTGGATCGCGGCGCGGCGGGCTTCGTCCGGCGCTCGGGATGCCGAAGGGCTCGCGTCCTTTCTCCGCCACGGCTGTTCCGCCTGCCACGCGATCTCCGGCACGCAAGCGCGTGGCACGATCGGGCCGGATCTCACTGCCTTCGGCGAGCGCGGCTCGGTGGGAGCGGGGACGCGGCCTAATCTGGAAGAGCATATCGCGAGCTTCATCCGCGATGCGGGGAAGATCAAACCGGAAGCCCGCATGCCGCATTTTTCCATGCTGCCGGATGCTGAAATCGAGCGGATTGCCGCCTATCTGAAGGGGCTCAGATGACCGTGGAACTCGGCAATTTTTCGCCGGAAGAGCGCACGGCGCAGGAGGAGCGGCTCCGCAAGGTGTGGGAAACGCCGAAGGGCATCCGCTACTGGACGTCGGTCAACAACAGCGAGATCGGCCTCTGGTACGGCGTCACCGCCTTCGCCTTCATGCTGTTCGCCGGCCTGCTCGGGCTTTTGATGCGCCTGCAACTGGCGGTGCCCGAGAACGATTTCATCTCCGCGGAACTCTTCAACCAGGCCTTCACGCTGCATGGTACGGTGATGATGTTCCTGTTCGCCGTGCCGATCTTCGAGGCCGTGGCGATCTTCTTGTTGCCGTCGATGCTGGGCGCCCGGGAACTGCCGTTCCCGCGTCTGTCCGCCTTCGGTTTCTGGAGTTTTCTGATCGGCGGCGTCTTCGTCTGCGGCTCGATCTTTTTCAACGCGGCGCCGAATGCGGGCTGGTTCATGTATCCGCCGCTGGCGACCGACGACGAATATGCTGGCATCGGCGCGGATATCTGGCTGCTCGGCCTGTCCTTCATCGAGGTGGCGTCGATCGCCGCCGCCGTCGAAATCATCGTCGGCATCATGAAATGCCGGGCGCCCGGCATGCGCATCAACCTGATGCCGATGTTCGCCTGGTACCTCTTGATCGTCGCAGGCATGATCCTCTTCGCCTTCCCGCCGCTGATCGCCGGCGACATCCTGTTCGAGATGGAGCGGATGTTCGACTGGCCGTTCTTCGATGCGACGCGCGGCGGCGATCCGCTTCTCTGGCAGCACCTGTTCTGGATCTTCGGCCATCCGGAGGTCTATATCATCTTCCTGCCCGCCATCGCGCTGATGGCGATGATCGTTCCGACCTTCTCGCAGCGGCCGATCGTCGGTTATTCCTGGATCGTGCTCGCCGCTGTCGGCACCGGGTTCCTGAGCTTCGGGCTCTGGGTGCACCACATGTTCGCGACAGGCCTGCCACAGATCTCGCTCGCCTTCTTCTCGGCAGCGTCGGAGGCGGTCGCCATCCCGACCGGGGTGCAGATCTTCGTCTTCATCGCCACCATGCTCGCCGGCCGCGTCATTTTTTCGGTGCCGATGCTGTTCGGGGCAGGGGGACTGATCATCTTCGTGGTCGGCGGGCTGACCGGCGTCATGGTGGCGCTCGTCCCGTTCGACTGGCAGGCGCACGATACCTATTTCATCGTCGCCCACCTGCATTACGTACTGATCGGCGGCATGCTGTTTCCGGTCGTTGCCGGTATCTATTATTACTTTCCCTTCGTGACGGGAAAGAAGCTCGGCGATGCCTGGGGCAAGGCCGCCTTCTGGCTGATGTTTGCGGGTTTCAACATCGCTTTCTTCCCCATGCACTTTTCCGGGCTGCGCGGCATGCCGCGACGCGTCTTCACTTATCCAGAAGGTATCGGCTGGGACTGGTTCAACCTCATCTCCACCATCGGCGCATTCATCTTCGCGGCGGGCGTCGCGACCGTTCTGATCGACATCTTTCGCCCGAAGCCGGAGCCTGAGGGGCGCAACCTCAATCCATGGAATTCGGGCACCCTCGAATGGACGAACGATCCGTCCGAAAGCTGGGGCATGCGCTCGGTGCCGATCATCACCAGCCGCTATCCGCTCTGGGACCAGCCTGACCTGCAGGCGGATATCGAGGCAGGGCGCTTCTATCTGCCGGATGCGAAATCAGGAAAACGCGAGACGCTGGTGACCTCGGTTCTCGATGCCGAGCCGATCCAGTGCCTGCGGGTCGGCGGCGTTTCCCATGTCACGATCATCGCGGCGCTGGCGCTGGGCGGTGTCTTCATCGCGCTGACGTTCAAATTGTGGATCACCACGATCGTCTTCGCGATCATCACTTTCATCGCGATTATCCATTGGCTCTGGAACGGAACCGCACCGATACCGGAAGCGCCGGAAATCGATGTCGGGCTTGGGCTCAAATTGCCAGTCTACGTTTCAGGGCCGGCCTCGGTCGGCTGGTGGGCGATGTTCATCACCATGGTCGGTGACGGCACGGCCTTCGCAAGCCTGGTCTTCGGCTATTTCTTCTATTGGACCATCCACAATGACTTCACCACGATCGCGGACGGACCAGGCGTCCTGTGGCCGATGGTGGCGCTGGTGCTCTACGTCTTCGCCTGGGGCCTGACACTCCTGGCGCGTGAACTCAACGAGAAAGGCCCAACAGGTGCGCGGTTGGCACTCGTGGCAGCCTTTGCCGTCGCGGTCGCCGCCTCGCTGGCAGGTCTTGTCGGTCCCTATGTCCACGCCATGGATCCCACAGCGCACGTCTATCCCGCGATTGTCTGGATCGTCGCGATCTGGACGGTCACGCATGGTGTGGTCGGCGCGATCATGCAGGCCTATTGCCTGGCACGCAGCCTTGCCGGCCGGATGACTGCCGAATACGATCAGGACATCCGCAACGTCACGCTCTACTGGCATTTCATGGCCTTTACCGCCGTCGTCACCTTCGTGGTCCTCGGCCTGTTTCCATTGGTAAGCACATGAAGAGCTTCATTCCGCGCGAGGTCGAAACCCTCTGGACCCTCTTCACCGCCCCGACCGTCTGGGCGCTGCATTTCATCGTCTGCTACGCAACGGTCGCGGTCTTCTGCGCCAAGGGCCTCGCTTCGGAGGTTTCGTTCGACACAGTGCGGATCGCGCTCGGCGTCATAACCGCGCTGGCGCTGGCGGTGATCGTGTTCTCTGCCTGGCTCGCCTGGCGGCAATGGGGTTTCGGCGCCGGCGATCCGCTCCATGACGAGGCGACCCGCCATGCCCGTACGCTGTTCCAGGGGTTCGCGACGCTGCTGCTGTCCGGCTTGAGCTTCGTCGCCGTCCTCTACATGGCGATCCCGATGATCTTCATCGCGGGGTGCCAGTCATGAGGAAGGCCGCGCTGATCAGCGGCCTGGTTGTGGTGTTTGCCCTCTGGGCCGTCCTGCTGCCGCTTGTAGACCGGTCATCCTTCTCGGTGCATATGATCGCCCATATGGGCGTCGTTGCGGGTGCGGCGCCGCTGATCGCCATCGGCCTGTCGGGGACGCGTTTCGATTTTTCCGCAAACCAGCGCTGGCTGACTCCGCTCACCGCTTCGCTTATCGAACTCTTCGCCGTCTGGATGTGGCATGTTCCTGCCCTGCGGGCTCTGCCGGAGACCTCGCCGTTTCTTGCGGCGCTGGAGCAAGTCGTCTTTCTGGCTGCAGGTCTTGCTCTCTGGCTCTCCTGCCTCGGCGGGGCGGCGACGGGCCGGGAGGAGCGGCGGCTTGCCGGCACGTTCGGCCTGCTCTTCACCTCCATGCACATGACGCTGCTTGGCGCGCTGCTGGCGCTTTCGCCGCGTGCGCTTTACGGTGAGGGCGAGGTGAGCTGTCTCGGCGTGACGCTTTCGGCGGCAGCGGATCAGCAGGCCGGCGGGGTTGTCATGCTGCTGGTCGGAGCGGTGGTCTATCTCGTCGGCGGCGTGGCGCTTCTCGCCCGCACGCTCAATGACCGGGTGCCGGAGCCTTCGGGGAGGAATGGCTGATGACGATCCGCTGGAAATATCTCGCGATACTGGTGATCGTGGCGCCGCTGCTGGGGCTGGGGTTCGCCTGGTCCGGGCTGATGAGCGTCAAGGCGAGCACCGGCCATTGGGCGGTGACCGACTGGTTCCTGCACTGGGTGATGCGCAATTCCATCCGCACCGCGGCGCTTGCTGTCGAAGTGCCGCCGCTCGACAACCCGGCCTGGCTGCCGCCGGCTGCCGGCCATTTCGAAACCGGCTGCGCCATCTGTCATGGCTCGCCGGCACAGGGGCGCTCCGGCGCCGTGCTCGCCATGTTGCCGCCGCCACCGGACCTGAAGACCGTGGTGCCCAGCTGGAGCGACGCGCAGCTCTTCGAGATCGTCAAGCATGGGGTGCGCTTCACCGGCATGCCGGCCTGGCCGGCGCAGGTGCGCGACGACGAGGTCTGGGACATGGTGGCGTTTCTGCGCAAGCTTCCGGGGATGGACAGCGACGCCTATCTGCGGATGTCCGGCCTGCATGGTATCGGGACGGCGGGCGAAGTTTCGCCGCTGCCGATCACCTGCGAGAGCTGTCACGCGGAAAAGCGGCTCGATGCGAACAGCGTCATTCCGCGGCTCACTGGCCAATCGGAAGCCTATCTCCTGAACAGTCTGCGCGCCTATGCGCATGGCGAACGGGCAAGCGGCATCATGAAAGTGGCGGTCGGTAGCTTGACGGAGGAAAGCCTGCCCGAGCTTGCGCGCTACTATGCCAGGCAGGCGAGGCCGCAAAGGCCTGCTGCGCCGGTGGACGCGCAGCTCGCGGAAAAGGGCCGCGAGATCGCGGAAAGGGGAAGAGCGGCAGACAAAATTCCCGCCTGCCTCAGTTGCCACGAAAAGCCCGGCGGCAATCCCGCCTATCCGCGCATTTCGGGTCAAAACGCCCCTTATCTGGAGCGTCAGCTCCGCCTTTTTCACATGGGTGTCCGAGGCGGGTCTTCCTTCAGCCACCTGATGACCGCGGTGGCAAAAAACTTGGCGGATGAAGATTTTGCCGCTCTCGCGGCCTTTTTTGCCAGCCGCGAGAGCAGTGGGCCTTGAGTTCAAGGCCGCTCTCCTCCCCAGGAGCTTAAAAATTTAGACCGGGATGACCATCATGTAACAGGCGGCGATCACCAGAACGAAACCTGCCGCTTCTACCCATTCTCTGACCATCGTCGCCTCCATCGCTTCGGTCGTGAATGAACGAGAAAGTCGCATTGTAGTTCCACGAAATGGCCATAAACGTGGCGATATCGCCTTAAATGTGAAAGTGCTTGGTTAACAAGGTCTTACTATTTGTCCGCGTCGGCCCTGGCGCGGGCGGCTTCCAGGATTGAGCGCACCTCGCGGGCGGCGGAATTCTCGATCGCGAAGGCTCCATCCGGCGACAGGCCCGGGTCCTCCTCGTTGTCCTTGAACGTGGCGTCATCGCGCAGACTTCTGAGGAACGAGGTGATGGTCACTTCACCGCCGATCATGGCCGACAAGAGCTCGATCAGTACTTCGCGATGGGCATTCAGTCGCCCTTCCAGTTCATGCGGTGTCAGCTCCGACATGGTTTCCTCCTCATCCCGTGTTTCGCTTCTTCAAGGAGATAGGGGAGGTTTTGGCGGAGGGAACAATCGCGGCGACCGAAAGTTCACCCTTGATCATGAACATGGAGGAAGACCATGGCAGAGTTCGCCAAGACAGGAGGCAGCCACGACCAGCGCGACGTCCGCGACCGGCTGATCCTGGCGCTTTACGCGCAGTTAAGGGCCGAGCGGCAGACCCGTGAGGCGCTGGAATACGTCATCCGCAACGGCGCGCTGGCGCCGGAGGTTCTGGAAGCCATCGCCGGCGATCCGATCCCTGCCGCAACAGCCGAAGATGTCGCGGCGGTCGAGAAGGTGATTGCGCTCGACGCGCATCGGCGGAAGTAGTTTATCTACCCGCTCAGGGAACGAAATGCTGTGCCGCACCATTATGACGTCAGTCTTTCAATTGGGTGTGGCATGGATACGAGATCAAACCACTTGGTTATCGAGCGCGGCTCCTGGCTTCAGCTTGGAGCCAATTTTGACGGCGAGGGCGTCAATTTCGCGATTTTCTCCGCCCATGCGGAGCGCGTGGAGCTTTGTCTCTACGACCCGAGCGGTAAGATAGAGATCGCGAGGCTCGAACTTCCCGAATACACTCATGAGGTCTGGCACGGTTATGTGCCGGGGCTGAAGCCGGGTGCGCTCTACGGCTTCCGGGTGCACGGACCCTACGATCCGGAAAACGGCCATCGCTTCAACCCGAACAAGCTTCTGATCGACCCCTATGCGCGCGAATTCGTCGGCGATGTCGACTGGAACGAGGCGCATTTCGCCTATGATCTCCTGCATGAAGACAAGGACCTGGTCTTCGACGAGCGGGACAGCGCGCCCTACATGCCGAAATGCCGGGTCATCGATCCGAACGAGTTCGACTGGAAGGACCAGAACCGGCCGAATATCGCCTGGCCGGCGACGATCGTCTACGAGACCCATGTGAAGGGCTTCACCCAGCTCAATCCGGGCATTCCCAAGGACCTGCGCGGCACGTTCGAAGGCATGGGCCACAAGGCCTCGGTGGACTATATCAAGAGCCTCGGCATTACGTCCGTGGAACTGATGCCTGTCCATTATTTCCCCGATGACCAGCACCTGCTCGACAAGGGGCTCCATAATTTCTGGGGCTACAACACGCTCGGCTTTTTCGCGCCCGCGTCCCGCTATTACGGCCCGAAAGGCATTCAGGGCTTTCGCGACATGGTACGGTCTTTCCACGATGCCGGCATCGAGGTCATTCTCGACGTGGTCTACAACCACACGGCCGAGGGCAACGAACTCGGGCCGACACTGTCCTTCAAGGGCATCGACAATTACTCCTACTACCGGACCATGCCCGACCAGCATCGCTACTACATCAACGACACCGGCACCGGAAATACCGTCAATACCTCGCATCCGCGCGTGCTGCAGTTGATCATGGATTCGCTGCGCTACTGGACCGAGAGCATGCATGTCGACGGGTTCCGTTTCGACCTTGGCACCATCCTCGGCCGTGAACCGCAGGGTTTCGACGAGCGCGGCGGGTTCTTCGACGCGATCACCCAGGATCCGGTGCTTTCCAAGGTGAAGCTGATCGGCGAGCCGTGGGACATCGGTCCCGGCGGATATCAGGTCGGCGGTTTTCCGCCCGGCTGGGCCGAATGGAATGACAAGTATCGCGACACGGTGCGCGAATACTGGAAGGGCGACAACGTACCGACGGATTTCGCCGCGCGCGTGCTTGGCTCGGGCGATCTTTACGATCAGCGCGGCCGCCGGCCATGGGCGAGCGTCAACTTCATCACTGCCCATGACGGGTTCACGCTGAACGACGTTGTTTCCTATAACGAGAAGCACAACGAGGATAACGGCGAAGATAACAACGACGGCCACAACGACAACCGCAGCTACAATTACGGTGCCGAGGGTCCGACCGAGGACGAGGGCATCAACGCGGTGCGCGACCGCCAGAAGCGCAACTTTCTCGCCACGCTGTTCTTCTCGCACGGTACGCCGATGCTGCTTGCCGGCGACGAGTTCGGCCGCAGCCAGATGGGCAACAACAACGGCTATTGCCAGGACAGCGAAATCTCCTGGGTGCATTGGGAAAACCTGCCGGAGAGCTGCGAGGAGCTTCGCGAGTTCACCCGCCAGCTCATCAAGCTGCGCCGTGAACAGCCGCTGCTGCGCCGCGAGAACTGGCGGGACGGCCTGGACATCAAATGGTTCAACGCCGGTGGCGGCTTCCAGACGCCCGAACAGTGGGACGAGGGTTCGACGCTCGGGCTCTATATCGGCCGGCCCGACCTCAAGGAAGAGGAAGGCATCTGGCACGACGTGCTGCTGCTCTTCAACCCGTTCGAAGGCAATGTGCCGTTCCGCATCCCGCAGTTCGGCGAGGGCGGCTGGGTGCTGGAACTCACCACCTCCGACCTTTCCAAGCGCGGTCTGGTGATCACCAAGGAGAAGGATTTCGAGCTCGAAGGCCGCAGTCTCGCGCTCTTCCGCCGGCCGTGAAACGGCTGACTTTTTCTTTCCGGAAGACCATCTTCGAGTCGTGGCCTGCTATGTTGCGGCTTTCATCTAAGTACATATGCATATTGACAAATACGGAGCGATCCCACTGAACTGGCACGACTTTTGAAGGGCGGAAACATTCGTTGGTGTCAGTAGATTTTCCCGAGCAGCTCTATGAGGCGGCGTTCATACCCGAACTCTGGCCTTCCGTATGCGAAACCATGGCGGGCCTGGCCGGCGCCCATTCTGCGGCTATCGCGACTGTCGACAATCATCATCAATATCGATGGGTCTGCAGCCCACGCATTCACCAGGCATTGCTCGATTTCAGCTCCAGCGAAATCCGGTACGAGAATATCAGGCCGGAAAGACATATCCAGTCGCGGAAGTTTTCCTTTCTGCGCGATATCGACCTGATGACGGAACAGGAGATCGAAGAGGACCCGATCTACAGGGAGCGCCTCAGGCCGCTCGGGTTCGGCTGGACGGCCGGCGACGTCCAGCAGGAGCCTTCGGGACACCTCCTGATCGTGGATCTTCTTCGCGAGACCGCTGCCGGCCCGTTCCAGCCGAGCGATATGGCAGTCATGAACAGGCTGAAGCCGGATATAACGCGGGCTGCATGGCTCGCCTCCCGCCTGGCTTTCAGGCAGGCCCGCAATACCGTCGATACGCTCGAATTGATCGGGATGCCGGCAGCCGTCATCGGTGACGAGGGCGGTGTCCTCGAAGCAAATCCGCAGTTTGGGGGCCTGGGTCCGCAGGTCGTCATCGGCGCCCGCAACAGGATCAGGCTTTCCAGTCCGGCCGCCGAGTTGCTTCTCAAGACATCCATGGCGGCTTTGCGCGATGCAGACGTGCCGATCGTCCAGAGCATTCCCTTGCCGGCCAGTAAGGAAGAGGAGGTGCCGTTGATCATCAATGTCGTCCCGATCAAGAAACGGTCGCGCGACATTTTCAACAGATCGCTGGCAGTCCTGCTCGTCACGAAGGTCGGCGCGAGCGGGACGCTCGATCCCCTGGTCCTGCGCGGTCTTTTTGACCTGACACCCGCCGAAGCCCGGATCGCATGGGAAATCGGCTCCGGTGGCACCGTGGAACTGGCGGCGGAAAAGCACGCCGTTTCCCGGGAAACTGTCAGAACCTACCTCAAGCGCATCATGATGAAGACCGGCGTGCGCACTCAGGCGCAACTGGTCCTGCTCTTGAGAGGCCTCCCGCTTCTTCCCTAGCTGATCCAGCTTTCCGCGCGCGCTCTATTCAGAGCGTGGCGCGACGGATATCGTTTGCGACATGGCCGGACTTGAGCGCCAGACTGGCATAGACGGCGGCATATTGCTGGGCGCTGCGCTCCCAGGAGAATTTCGCCTTCATGCCCTGGTTCTGCAGGCGTGCCCACATTTTCGGGTCGGCATAGGCGTGCAATGCGCGGCGAAGCGCCAGCCGCAGTCCGTCGGTGGTCACCGGGTGAAATTGGAAGCCGGTGGCGACGCGGGCCGACATGGCCGCGTCATTGGCATCGATGATCGTTTCCGACAGCCCGCCGGTGCGGGAGACGACCGGTACGCAGCCGTAGCGGAGCGCATAGAGTTGGGTCAGCCCGCAGGGCTCGAAACGGGAGGGCTGTACGATCGCGTCCGACCCGCCATGGACCAGATGCGCCGTTGGCTCGTCATAGCCGAAATGCACCGCCATCCGGCCAGGAAAACGCGCAGCGGTATCGGTGAGGGCGCGCTCGATCTCCCGGTCGCCCTGGCCGAAGACGATCACCTTGCCGCCGTGTCGAATGACCTCGTCCGCCGTATCGGCGAACATGTCGAAGCCCTTCTGCCATGTCAGCCGGCTGACGGCGGAAAACACGGGCCCTTCCTGCGACGCGTCCAGCCCGAATTTTTCGAGCAGCACGGCGCGGTTCTCGCGCTTGCGGCGCAACGTGCCGATATCATAGTTGCGCGGCAGGTGAGGGTCGGTCGATGGGTCCCATATATCGAGGTCGATACCGTTGACGATGCCCCGGAGGATGGAGACACGCGCGTTCAGAACGCCGTCCATGCCCATGCCGAAGCGCGGGGTGAGAATCTCGCGTGCATAGGTTGGGCTGACCGTGGTGATCGCGTCGACCGTCTGCAGCCCGCCTTTCAGGAAACTGATATCGCCGAAATACTCCATGCGGTTCATGGAATAGGCTTCCGGTGGCAGGCCGATGCTCATCAGCACACCGGCAGGATATTGGCCCTGGAAGGCCAGGTTGTGGATGGTCAACACCACCGGCGTCTTGCAGCCGCGCTCGCGCATGTAGACGGAGGTCAGCGCCGACTGCCAGTCATGGGTGTGAACGAGGTCGGGAACCCAGCCAGGGAGTAACCCATCGGCGATTTCTGCCGCGGCGAGGGAAAGTGCGGCGAAACGCTTCCAGTTGTCTGGATGGTCGATGCCTTCTTCGTCGACATAGGGGCCGCCCGGCCGATCGTAGAGAGCGGGCGCATCCAGGATGAAAAGGCTGAGGCCCTCGACGCGGGTATGAAGGAGGGCTGCCTGCTCGCCAAGCAGATTGTCGAATGTGACCAGTGGCATGGCGCTCTTCAGCTGCTGCATGACCTGGGGGTAACCGGGGATCAGGGAGGTTGTCTCGATACCGAGGGGGCTCAGCGCCTTGGGCAGGGAGCCAGTCACGTCTGCAAGGCCACCCGTCTTCACAAGGGGGAAGATTTCGGAGGTGACCGAAAGAACTCTCATTCCGGGAAGCCCCCGCTTTCCATAACCTGTATTGTTCCCCTGTTCCGCCGCGCTCCGCTCATCTCGACGAGGGTCGTCGATCGGGACGTAAGCGTTCATCATGCGTGCCTCCGCCATCTGCCAATCTCACCCTCCAGAACGTTTCCGCCCTGGCCAACGTTCCCCGTCAGGGCGGAACCGAGGCCAGGTTCAGACGCAAAAGCCATTCGATTTTTCCAGGGTAAACGAATCCGTGGTCGCGATGTCAGTCGCCGCGACCGATAACGATGATGATGAAATTGGGTGGCCGGGTGGCGTCAAGCGCCAGCCGGAACCTTCTTGGAACGTTTCTTGGCCGGTTCGGCGGCTTCGGGCGCGGCAGCAGCCGGTGCCTTGGACGTTGTCTTCGCCGGAGAAACCTTGGCAGCGGCCGTTTTCGTTGCCGGTTTTGGAGCAGCCTTGGCCGCCGCTTTCGGCGGCTTCGCGGCGGTGGCGGACTTGCCGCGCGACGCTGCCGCAGGCTTCTTGGAAGCGGTTGGCCCGAGCGTGGCATATTCCAGCTTGGCCCGTTCCCAGTGCTCCCGATCCTTGCCTGAGGGATAGCCCTCTTCTTCCCACAAAGTGTAGGCCCGTTTTTTGATCCAGATTTCTTCGGATTCCGCCATTATTGTCTCCATTCGCCCAAGCGCCCCAACGCGCTCGGCGCAGAAAAGTTCCCTGGTAAAAACGAAAAATCGCAACCGGCCACGACGCGGCCACCACTCGAAAAAAACTTCCCCGGACGCGGAACTTTTGGCTGTCGAATATACTTATGGCCGCCGGGAAGGAGACACATCCAATGGGAAAATACTGCGATATCGTCCCACACGCAACTGGCTGGGTCTATGTCATAGATGGCGTCCAGTCTGCGTCTTATTACCACACATATGAACTCGCCATGGAGGCCGCCAAGGCCCATGTGGCGCGCGACCGAAGCGGGCGGGTTGAGATTTTCCGCCGGCAGGCGCTGAATGGCGAGATGTTGCCGGTTCCGCCCCTGCACGGAAACACCGACGCTTCGGTTTTGAGGCGATCTTTCCCGGCTTGAGGAGGTCGGGAAAGGGAGGAAAAGCCCGGCTTCGGTCGGGCTTTTTTGTGTGTCTGGACCCACGAAAAAAGCGCGGCCAAAGCCGCGCCCTTCTGCTGATCGTTCGATGTCACGCGGCCTTCTTGGCAGCCGTGTTGACCGCGGTCTTGGCAAGGACCGTCAGAGCCTCGTCGGTCTTGCTTTCCTCGGCGAGCGTCTGTTCGAGAAGCGTTACGGCGTCCCGGTGGCCGAGTTGCTGAGCCCAGGCGCGCAGCGTGCCGTAGCGGCTGATCTCGTAATGTTCGACCGCTTGCGCTGCGGCGAGCAGACCGGCGTCGAGAGCGGAAGTGCCCTTGAACTCGTCCAGGATTTCCTCGCCTTCTTCGATAATGCCGTCGATCGCCGGGCAGGTCTTGCCCTGGGCCCGCTTGCCGATGATCTCGAACACCTGCTTCAGGCGATCGATCTGGCCTTCGGTTTCTTCCCTATGCTTCTCGAATGCCGCCTTCAGCTTCGGATCCTGGGCACCGCGCGCCATCTTCGGCAGCGCCTTCACGATCTGGCGCTCGGCGTAATAGATGTCCTTGAGGGTTTCATGGAAAAGGTCGTCGAGGGTCTTGTTAGCCATTGGTCTCTCTCCTTGTTGATGGGTATTCTTATGGCAAGGGATTGCGAGGCACCTAACGAGCAGGTGCCTCACAGGTTCCACGGGGATCAGTGCCTTTCGGGCGCAATCCGAAGATTGTTGCGGCAGGCGGTGACCCCCTCGATGTCGAGGAGGACCTCTTCTGCCCGGGTCTTGTCGGCAAGGTGGGCGACATAACCCTCCAGCCTTACCTCGCCGTTCTCCACGGAGACCGTCATGTTGGCCGGGTCGAGAAAGGCGTCCTGAGTCAGTTGCTGGTTTACGTCCCGTGCGATCAGATCGTCGGGCCGGTCGTAACCGCTCGGCCCCTTTCCGATCTGCTTTTCCTGTTCCGGTCCCTCAGCGAAGATATTGGCTTCGCCCTGAAGATAACCGCTCGGGCGGCTTTCTGCCGGGCCCTCCCACCGAGGCCATTGCGAGGTCTCGCCGGGACGGCCAGCTTTCGGCTGCTCATTCTTCATCGGCTTTCTCCTTCTCAGGGGGCATGATCGCCCGCAGCGGAGAAACCCATGGTTGCCGGAAAAGTTCCGCGCGAGTTGATGGAACCGGAACGCCCGAACCGCGTTTAGGTCTTCAACTAGAAAACTGCTTGCGACGGGAGAGAGACATGCAGGACAGGCTGAAGATTTATCGGCTGGTGCCGACGGCCGCGCCTAACGATCCGAACTGGCAGAACTCGCCGCCACATGGCGAAGTAGTGGTCCGGGCCAAGACCGCCGGCGATGCGCGGCTCGTGGCGAGCCAGGCGGAACTGGATTTCATGGAAATCGATGCTTCGCCAAGCGAAGGCAATTCGACCGAAATGGCGAGCGCCTTCCGCAGCGACAAGCTCTATACGGTGATCGAGGATACGAGCTGCCGGTTCGCGCCGAACGGACCAAGGGGCGTGATCGGTGGCCGTGTGCGCATCGACAACGTGGTTTCAACCCAGCTCTGACCGGCGTGGCGGAGAGAGTCAGTCGGCGTGGCCGTCGATCTTTTCGTTGAGCGCCTTCTGCAGTTCGCGGGCCAGTTCGAGCAGACGATCAGGAACGTCTTCCTTTTCAATTTCGGTCAGAAGAACCGAGACCTGACGGCTGACCCGCCGTCCCATCCTGATGTCTTCTTCCGCAAGCGGAGTGTTCTGTTTCGTCATCCCGACCTCTGATGCGTCCCCACCGGAATATCCGATGCCGCTACCATATCCGCCCGTTATAACCCTATATCAGCTCCCATACATCAATAGGGTCGATCCCGGATATCCCGAAAAAGTCACAGAGGAAAAATGAAATAAGGCGACCTCCTATCCGGGAAGCCGCCCTTTTTGTTCCAAAGATTTTTAAAAAGGTTAGTGCTTGGGCGGTTTTGGCGTGCCGGTGGGAATGGATGTCACCGTGCTCGACACCGGATCGCTCGCCGGAAACGTGTCTTCCAGGCCTTCGTTGAGCTGTTCATCCAGTTCATTCTTTTCGCCGCGCTCGCGAACCGACTGCTCGGCCTTCTTGTCGGGCTCTTTCCGCGCAGAGTTCGGGGTGGTGTTGATGCTCATCTGATTGGCTCCTGGCTTGTTTCATCCCGAAAACGGTTTGGATCGTGCGTTTGTTCCGGAACCAAGCGAAGGCAGCGCGGGTTATCGGGCAAACGAAGGAGTTTTCCCGTGGCACCGCGCGTATTCTGGAAAGGTTATCTGAAGCTCTCGCTCGTCACCTGCCGGGTGACGATGACGCCGGCTATCTCCGAAGGGGCCAAGGTGCGGTTCCACAACATCAACCGCAAGACCAACAATCGCGTCCTCAGCCAGTATGTCGATGCCGAGACCGGCGAGGCGGTCGAGGACGAAGATCAGGTCAAGGGCTATCCGAAGGGCGAAAACGACTATGTTCTCCTGGAAGACGAGGAGATCGAGGATGTCGGGTTGGAAAGCACCCGCACCATCGATATCGAGACTTTCGTGTCATCAGGCTCGATCGACTGGATCTGGTACGACCGGCCGCACTATCTGGCGCCCGACGACGAGGTGAGCGCAGAGGCCTTCGCGGTGATCCGTGAAGCCATGGCGAAGACCAATACCGGCGGCATTGCCCGGCTCGTCATGTATCGTCGCGAGCGGGCGGTTCTGCTGCTGCCCAAGGACAAGGGGATCGTCGTATGGACCTTGCGGTACGGCGACGAAGTGCGCGACGCCGACGAATACGCCGTCGAAGAACCGAAGGAAAAGGCTGATGTCGAGCATCTGGCGATGATGAAGAAGATCATCGACGAGCGCACCGAAGCCTGGAAGCCTTCCATGGCGGACGACCCCGTCCAGGACCGGCTGCTCGAAATCATCGCCGAACGCAAGAAGAGCCGCAAGACCAGGAAGAAGGTCGAGGAGAAGGCGCCGGAGCGCAGCAGCAATGTGATCGATATCACCGCCGCGCTGAAGAAGAGCCTGGAAGCTGAGCGAAAGGGGCGGTGAGACACCCTGATCTCCCCCTTTGCGGGGGAGATTGGCAAGACGCACCGTCTCGCCTCAGCCTTCACCGTTTCTTCTTCATTTTGAACTCGATCACCGCTTCCGCTTTGCGAAAATCCCCCCAGGGATCCTTCGTCTGCTGGGCAACGCGCGCCGGGGCGTTAATGACCGTGAAATAGTTGGGGCCGATCGCGCCGCCGAGCTCGTCCCACCCGACCGGCATGGAGACCGGTGCGCCGGGCCGGGCACGGGTGGAATAAGGAGCTACCGCGGTGTTGCCGCGGCCGTTGCGCAGGTAGTCGATGAGGATCTTGCCGCTTCGCTTCGACTTGGTAATCGTCGAGACATATTTGTCGGGATCGTCGCCGGCCATGCCGTCGGCCAGCGCCTTCATCGCCGCCTTCACCTCCGGCCATTCCGCCTTGGGTTTGACGGGTGCGACGACGTGCAGGCCCTTGCCGCCCGAAGTCTTGACGAAGGCGACCAGCCCCATATCCTCGAAACGGCGCTTCACGTCATGGGCCGCGGCAATGATATCGGTCCAGGACACGCCTTCGCCGGGGTCGAGGTCGATATTGACCATGTCCGGCTTTTCCCAGTCGTCGAGATTGGAACCCCAGGGGTGGATTTCCAGCGTCGCGCCTTGAACAAGGCCGAGCAGCCCGTCGAGGTTGCGGATGGTAATATCCTCTTCCGCCGGATCGGCGGGGTCCTTCACGAGCACGGCGTTCTTGGTCATGCCCTTCCAGCCATGTTTCTGGAAGAAAAGCTGACTGCCGATGCCGTCGGGACCCCGCAAAAGCGCCAGCGGGCGGTTGACGACGAAGGGCGCCATCAGCCGCCAGACTTCGGTGTAATAGTCCGCAAGCCCGGCCTTGGTCACGCCGACGTCCGGCCAGTAGACCCGATCCGGATGGGTGAGATTGACCGTCCGCTTCGGCGGCTTGGATTGTTCCGCTACGTTCACTGGCCCTCCTTCCCGGACGATATCCTTCGGGTCCTTATCTTCGCGCAAGCCCCGGAAGGCCGCATGGCGGATATGCGCATCCGCCGTCCAACCGCGGAATTCCACTTCCGCCACCAGTTGGGGCCTGACGAAAACGACGTCCTTCTTTTCCACCCCGACGAGCTTTTCGTCAAACGGGCTTTCGTTGGCCTGGATCTCGTTGAGGCGCTTGAAGAGCGATTGCGCCACGGCATTCGAATAACCGGTGCCGACGCGGCCAGCATGCCGCAGCCTTCCCTTGTCGTAATATCCCATGACCAGCGATCCGATCGCGGTCCTGGACACGGAGGAGGGGACAAACCCCGCGACCACGAATTCCTGCCGGGCCGAACATTTCGACTTCACCCAGTCGCGGCCGCGGCCGGGTCGATAAGGCGCATCCGCGATCTTGGAGATGATGCCTTCGAGGCTCAGCCGGCAGGCATGTTTCAGTACCAGCCCGCCTTCGTCGCCGAAATGCTCGCTGTAGCGCAACGCCGGGCCGCTGTCGGCCAGCAGGGTTTCGAGCGCCTCCTTTCGCTTCAGGAGTGTTGCGCCGGTCAGGTCGTAGCCGTCGATATGCAGCAGGTCGAAGGCGTAGAAGGTGAACCGGTCGTCCCGGCCTTCGCTGAGATCCTGTTGCAGCAGGGAAAAATCGGTAGCGCCAGAACCTGCCTCGACCGCCACTTCGCCATCGATGATCGCGCCGGAAGCGGCAAGCTTTGCGAATTCCGCAACGATCTCCGCGCCGAATTTGTGCGTCCAGTCGAGCCCGGTCCGCGTCAGCAGTGTCACCTTGCCGTCAGCGATACGCGCCTGAAGTCGATAGCCGTCCAGCTTGATCTCGTGGACCCAACGCTTGCCGGAGGGGGCACCCTTCACCAGCGTCGCCAGTTGGGGCTCGATGAAATCCGGAAGTTCGGCTTTCCTGACACCTTTGATCTCAGAAACTGCAATGTCGGATTTTTCCGGTTCGGGAACAGGCCTAGCTTTCGTTTTCGATTTGGCGGCACCCTTGGCCGCCGATCCCTCGCGGCCCCAGATGTCGTCGAGCGTCTTGCCGGTTTTCACCGAAAGCGGCATTTCCTCAAGAATGTCCTTGTCGCCCTCGGCGCGGGCGAATTCGTCCTCGCCTTTGACCAGCAGCCAGTTTTCGCGCTTTTCGCCTTGCCGCTGGGCCATGCGGATGAGGTGCCAGCGGCCTTCGAGCTTCTCGCCTTTTAGCTCGAACTCCATGTGGCCTTTCTTGTAGGCCTTGTGAGGATCGCCGATCGGTTCCCAGGTGCCGCGATCCCACAACAGCACCGCTCCGGCGCCGTAATTGCCCTTCGGGATCATGCCTTCGAAACCACCATAATCGAGCGGGTGGTCTTCCACATGCACCGCCAGCCGCTTTTCGCCCGGTACGAAGCTCGGGCCGCGGGTGACGGCCCAGCTTTTCAGCACGCCATCCATCTCCAGCCGGAAATCGTAATGCAGGCGGGTGGCGTCGTGTTTCTGGATCACGAAACTGTTGCCCGATGCCTTGGCCTTGCGGCCGTGGGGTTCCGGCGAAACCTTGAAGTTCCGCTTCTGGTTATAGGTTTCGAGCGCCATGATCAGCTCGCCTTTCTCTGCGGGGCGGCAGTCTTACGAGATACGGTTTTCTTGGCGGGCTTATTCGGTCCAGTCTTCTTGTCGCCGGCGCTTTGGCGCAGTGCATCGAGCAGGCTGGAAACCTTTTTCGGTTCCGGCTTCGGCTTCTTCTTGAGCTTGCGGCCCTCGATCTTCGCCTTGATCAGCTCGGCGAGCGCTGCCTCGTATCGATCGTCGAACCCGGCCGGATCGAACTCGCCGCGCTTGGTGTCGATGATGTGCTCGGCGAGATCGAGCATCTCGCCCTCGATCTCGAAGCTCTTGATGTCGGAGAAGATTTCCTTGGCCGGCCGCACTTCGTAGTCGTAGTTGAGCGTGCTGGCGGTCATGCCCTGTTCGCTTGGGCGGATAAGCACTGTCCGCAGCCGCCGGAAGAGCACCGTGCGGGCAAGTGCTGCGACATTCTTTTCGCTCAGCCCCTTGCGGATCAACTCGAAGACTTCCGCGGCGGGTTTGTCGGCTGGCGCCAGGTAATAGGGGCGATCGATAAAGATGGTGTCGATGCCGTCGCAGGGTATGAAGGTTTCGAGCTCGAGGGTCTTGTCGCTCTCCGGCACCGCCGCCTTCACCTCGTCCGGCTCGAGAAAGACGTATTGGCCGCTCGAAACCTCGTAACCCTTGACGATGTCGTCGCTTTCGACCTGCCTGCCGGTATCGGCGTCGACCATCTGGCGATGGACGCGGTTGCCCGTCTCCCGATTGATGATGTGAAAGCTGACACGGTCGGATGTCGAGGCGGCCGTGTAGAGGGCCACCGGGCAGCTCAGCTCTCCGACCTTCAGATACCCTTTCCAGTTTGCACGCGGCGCCATATCAGAACTCCCGGCAGAACTCAGTGAAAGCCTTATCAACAGGCCTGCCGGCCTGTTTGTTCCGCGCAAGCGACAAGGGTTTCTGTCAGGAAGATGAACAGGGCATTCATCTTAGGGGAACCAAATACGCAAGGCGTGCGTTTGCCCCCGTCATTCCAGCCATGAAGACTTCGGAGAGGTAGGCAACGGTGTCTGAATCACAGTTGAATGGTGATCCTGCACGTGCAGACATAGTGAGGCTAATTCCGGCTCTCCGCGCATTTGCCCGTACTTTCTGCCGCAATCCCAGCGATGCAGACGACCTGGTGCAGGAGACGCTGATGAAGGCGCTCGCCAATCTCGACAAGTTCGAGCCGGGCACCAAGCTGAAGAGCTGGCTCTTCACCATCATGCGCAACACCTTTTATACGCGCATCAAGGTGCTTGGCCGCGAGGCTCCGGGGATAGAGGAGAACATTTCGGGGGATACGCCGGTTGCAGCAAACCAGGAGATGGCGGCCAGAGCCCGCGAGGTCCAGCGGGCACTTCAGAAACTCCCGCCGCACTACCGCGAAGTGCTGACGCTGGTCGCGATCCTTGGAGAAAGCTACGAGGCGGCGGCCGAGATCTGCGACTGCGCGGTCGGCACGGTGAAAAGCCGCCTCAATCGGGCGCGGCATCAAATTCTGCAGGAATTGGGGGAAGAAACGAACTGATCTGCCGCAATCCCGCAGCTCAGTTTTTTGGAGGTCGTCATGAAATTTATGTTGATTGCGGCGGTGGTCGTCCTGGTGACGATCGCCCCGGTTTTTGCGTTCATCTAGGCCGATCAGGCCGGATCCTCGTCCAAGTCCGGGTAATGCCGGAATATGCCCGACTCGTTGAAGGCGAGCCGGCGTTTGGACTTGAGATAGGCTTCGATGTTCGGGCGTTTGGCGACCACGTCACGCAGCTCGGCGACGAGTGGGTAATCCTTGTCAAAGTTTTTCATGGCGCGCGGAAAAGCATAGGCGAGGCCTTCAGCGATCTGGAAGAGTGACAGGTCGACATAGCTCAAGGCGTCGCCCACCGTGTGGCCGCTCTTTGCCGGATTGGCCGCGATGATGCGCTCGAAATAACCCATGAACTTCGGCACCCGATGTTTCAGGAACGCCTTGGAACGGGCCTTGGCCTCTCGCTTCTGATCCTCGTAATAGTCGGCGGTGCTGATGGGGTGGTGCGTGTCGTGCACTTCCGCGACGAAATCGGTGATTGTCAGCTGCAGGGCATGGGCGAAGATGCGGGACTTCTCGTCCTTCGGCACGAGGTCCAGCTTCGGCCCGAGATAATGGAGGATGTTGGCGACGTGCGAGACGATCATGTCTCCATCCTTGAGGAAGGGCGGCGCGAAGGGCATGTCGTAGCCGTGCTTGCCATGGATATAGTCCATCATTTTCGGGGTGCCACGATCTCCCCGGGCAACATCCACATAGTCGGCTCCGGCTTCTTCCAGCGCCAGCCGCACGAATTCGCCACGGCCCTGAATGCCGTCCCAGTAATAAAGCTCGTAGGTCATTTCAGTTTCGGACTCCCTTAAGTGAAGGCACAACCGGCTTTCCCGTGTGACTGTTCCTTTAAATCTGCCTGACGGCAGCACAAGTTGGAACTTTTGCACAGAGGTTGGGTTGAAAGGGGCGGATGGTGTCGCGACGTTTTCGCGCCCGGCAGTTTCGCCTTTGGACAGGGTTTTGAATATGGCTATCAGGATTACCGCGATCCTTTTCACGTTGATCGGGGTGGCGCTGGCCATCGGCGGCGGGCAGTTGGTGCTGCTCGGCGGCAGCGCCTATTACATCATCTGCGGTCTCGGCTTCGTGCTGACCGCCATCCTGCTTTTTCTCAGGAACGCCATGGCGCTCAGGGTCTATACCGTCCTGGTGCTCGCCTCGCTCGTGTGGGCGATCTGGGAAGTCGGGTTCGACTGGTGGCAGCTCGGCCCGCGCGGCGGATTGATTATCCTTCTTGGCCTCTGGCTCCTGACCCCCTGGATTCGCACCCCGCTCGGCTTTTCGAGCCCGACGGGCATGCGTTACGGCGCCAGCGCCCTGCCGCTCGGCATTTCGCTGATGATCGCGATCGTCGCCGCCATCGTCTCGATGTTCCTTGATCCGCACGACCAGAGCGGCGCGCTTCCCGAACAGTCCGTCGCCGCCGCTCCGCCGATGGGGGGCAACGTGCCGCCCGGCGAATGGCACCAGTATGGGCGAACGCCCTTTGGCCAACGTTATTCGCCGCTCGACCAGATCAAGGTCGACAATGTCGCTCACCTCACCGAAGTCTGGCGCTATCAGACCGGCGACGTGAAACGGCCGGACGATGTCGGGGAGACCACCTATCAGGTGACGCCGCTCAAGGTCGGCAATTCGCTCTATCTCTGCACGCCGCACAATCTCGCAATCGCGCTCGATGCGACGACCGGCAAGGAGAAGTGGAAATATGATCCGAATTCCGGCATGAACCCGGACCGACAGCACCAGACCTGCCGCGGCGTCAGCTACTATAAGGACGCGGCCGCCGCTGCCGGCAGTCCGTGTGCGGAACGGGTCTATCTGCCGACTTCGGATGCGCGGCTGATCGCGCTCGATGCCGCCAACGGCCAGGTCTGCACGTCCTTTGCCGACAACGGAACGCTGCAGCTCACCAGCGGCATGCAGTACAATCCGGCCGGTTACTACTACTCGACCTCGCCGCCGGCGATCGCCGGCAACAAGATCATCATCGGCGGAGCGGTCAACGACAACTATTCCACCCAGTCGCAATCCGGCGTTATCCGGGCCTTCGACGTCAAGACGGGACAGCTGATCTGGAACTGGGATTCGGGCAATCCCAGCCAGACACAACCCCTGCCGCCGGGCCAGACCTATACGACCAATTCGCCGAACAGCTGGTCGGTGTTCAGCGTCGATGAAGACTTGGGTCTCGTCTATATCCCGCTCGGCAACCAGGTGCCGGACCAACTGGGCATGGGCCGCAGCGAGAATGTCGAGAAATATTCCTCCTCCATCGTCGCGCTCGATCTCAATACCGGCGCCGATCGCTGGGTGCGCCAGACGGTGCATCACGATCTCTGGGACATGGACGTCCCCGCTCAGCCGGTCCTCCTCAACATCACCAAGCAGGACAATACGGTCGTGCCGGCGCTGGTCGGCCCAACCAAGCAGGGCGACATCTACGTGCTCGACCGGCGCACCGGCGAGCCGATCATCCCGGTCACCGAGGAGCCGGCGCCGGCCGGGGCTATCCCGGAAGACCGGACTGCGCCGACGCAGCCCACCTCGGCTCTGACCTTCAAGCCGCGGCCGCTCGAGGAACGGGACATGTGGGGCATCACCATGTTCGACCAGATGGTCTGCCGCATCTGGTACCACCAGTACAACTATCTCGGCCGCTACACGCCGCCGTCGCTGAAGGGCTCGATCGTCTATCCGGGCAATTTCGGCACCTTCAACTGGGGCAGCGTCGCGGTCGATCCGGAACGGCAGGTGATGTTCGGCATGCCGACCTATCTCGCCTTCACCTCGAGGCTGGTTCCACGCGCAGACATTCCGCCAAAGGGCGAGGACGAGAAAGCCAGCGAACAGGGCCTCAACCGCAACGACGGTGCGCCCTACGGCGTCTTCATGGGGCCGTTCCTCGGCCCGCTGCAGATCCCCTGCCAGGCGCCGCCCTGGGGATATGTCTCGGGCGTCGATCTGCGCACCGGGGAGATCGCCTACAAACACCGCAACGGCACGGTCTATGACATGACGCCACTGCCGCTACCCTTCAAAGTTGGGGTGCCAGGGATCGGCGGGCCGATGATCACCAAGGGCGGTGTCGTTTTCCTCGGCGCTGCGGTCGACAACTATCTGCGTGCCTACAACCTCACCAACGGTCGCGAACTCTGGAAGGCGCGGCTGCCGGCCGGCGGTCAGGCGACGCCGATGACCTATGCGGTGGATGACGGCCGCCAGTTCGTGGTGATGGTGGCCGGTGGTCACGGCTCCGTCGGCACCAAGCCCGGCGACTACGTGATCGCCTACGCCCTGCCGCGATAGGAGAGCTCAACAAAAAAGGTCCGGATGTCTGGCGTCCGGACCTTTCTGCATTCGGCTTCGGCTGAATTAGGCGACGCCAGTGAAACGGATTTCGTTGCGAACGTCCGTCACGCCAGCAACGCTCAGCGCCACTTCTTCGGCTCGCGCCACTTCTGTCTCCAATTGGACGGTCCCGCCCAGCGTGATCTCGGATCCACTGGCGGTGACGGTGACATCGCTTGCATCGACACCGCCGGTCGAAGCGAGCGCATCGGAGACCGCCCCTTCGAGCGTTGCGCTCGGGGGAAATTCCGCCTCTACCTCAGGGGGTGTCTCGTGAAAATGCTGATGCTTGAAGACCATTGTCGTTCTCCGTTCTGACATGGCACGACAACGCGCGGCGGGGGCGATTGGTTCAGCGGCCTCCGCTCAGAACCGTGGCGATGATCTCCTGAAGCTGGCTCTGCGAAAAGGGCTTCGGCAATCGCGGCAGGCGGTTGTCGCCGCCTGTGGGCAATTCCGCATAACCGGTCGCCAGCACCACCGGCAGGCCCGGCCTTTCTTCGCGAATGACGGCGGCCAGTTCCGAGCCGGTCATGCGCGGCATGGAATGATCGGTGATGACGATGTCGATGTCATGGGTGCCGCCTCTCAGTTCCTTCAGAGCATCGGCGCCGCTATAAGCCTCGATCACGGTGTGGCCGAGATCTTCCAGCATCAGCGTCGTGTTCATCAATACCAGCGCGTCGTCGTCGACGGCAAGAATGGTGAGGCGTCCTCTGGGGGCTGTGGCGGGCGAAGGCATGGGTTTCTCCGAAGACTGCGGACATTCGTTTGCATCTGCCGCGGGGAGATAGAGCGAAACCGTCGTGCCCTTGCCCCTCTGGCTTTCGATCTCGAGTTTGCCACCCGACTGTTCGGTCAGACCCTGCACCATGGAAAGTCCGAGCCCGGTTCCCTTGCCGACGCCCTTGGTGGTGAAGAAGGGCGTCGTCGCGCGAATGAGGGTCTCCTCGTCCATGCCCTCGCCACTGTCGGTGACTGCCAGTCGCACGTAACGGCCGGGCTTCAGCCTGCCGGTGTCCTTGTCGGCCCAATATTCCTCGGCGCCGATGATGATCGTGCCGCCGCCAGCCATTGCGTCTCGAGCATTGACGACAAGGTTCAGAAGCGCTGTCTCAAGCTGAACTGGATCGCTCGAGACAGGTGGCAGGTTTTCGGCGAAGTGGGTCTCGACGGAGGCTGAGGCGCTGAGCGAGCGCTGCATGAAATCCATCATGCCGTTCACGAGTGCCGGCACGTCGATCGCCTGCATGTTCAATTCCTGCCGGCGGGAGAAGGCGAGCATGCGCTGAGTGAGCGCTGCGCCCCGTTCGGCACCTTGGATGGCATTGTCCAGCAGCGGCATCAGCGCCGAGTCGTCGGGCAGGCGTTTCTTGAGAATTTCCAGGCTGCCCAGCACGGCCATCAGCAGATTGTTGAAATCGTGGGCGACACCGCCTGTCAGCTGGCCGATCGCCTCCATCTTCTGGGATTGGAAAAGTTCTTCGCGCGCCTGGGTGAGGGCCTTTTGCGCCTCGACCTTTTCAGTGATGTCGCGGGTGATCTTGGCGAAGCCGAGAAGCCTGCCTTCCTCGTTGCGGATCGCGTCGATGATCACATGCGCCCAGAAACGCGTGCCATCCTTGCGCTGCCGCCAGCCTTCTCTTTCGAACCGCCCCTCGCGCCGTGCGGTTTCCAGGCTCCGGGTCGGTTCGCCACGCTCGCGGTCTTCCGGCGTATAGAACTGCGAAAAATGCTGGCCGACGATTTCGTCAGCCGTATAGCCCTTGATGCGCGTGGCGCCGGGGTTCCAGTTGCTGACGTAACCATCCGGGTCGAGCATATAGAGGGCGTAGTCGGTGACGCCCTGGACGAGGATCTGGAATTTCTTCTCGCTCAACCGGAGTTCCGTCTCGGCCTGTTTCCGCTCGGTCAGATCGCGGGTCACCTTGGCGAAACCGATGAGCTCGCGGGAACGGCTCCAGATCGGATCGATGATGACATGCGCCCAGAAGCGGGTGCCGTCCTTGCGGACGCGCCAGCCTTCCTTTTCAAAACGGCCTTCTGTCGCAGCGGTCCGCAAAGCGTGTTCGGGAGCCCGCGCCAACCTGTCTTCAGGCGTATAGAAGCGGGAAAAGTGTTCGCCGAGGATTTCCCAGGCCTCGTATCCCTTGAAGCGCTGAGCGCCGGGATTCCAGCTGGCGACCTTGCCGTCAGCGTCAATCATGTAGATCGCGTAATCGGTGATCGCGTCCACGAGAAGACGATAACGCTCTTCGTCAAGCAACGAAACATCGTAACCTTTCGGCACGCTCATTTACTGTCCCCAGCCCACGACGTTCGTGGTCTAACGCAACATGACAATGCGACGTCCCAGACGTCGTAACTCTGCAGCCTGCTCATTTATTGTCCCCGGGCCACCGCATTGGTGGTCCAACGCGAAATAATGTCTGATTCCCATTTTGGTTCCATCTTTCGGAAAATTTTTATCTTGCGCCGAAGCGGCGGCGACATGAGACGGCTTGACGAATGACGATTTTCCGTTTACGACTGACGAAAGATGAAAATCGTCACACGTAAAACGAAAGCCATCAGCGGTATGGATACCAACGAAAATACGCTGGACACGTCGCGGCAGGACAATATCACCCGCATCCTCGATGCGGCCGAGCGGCTGTTCAAGCACTACGGCTACACCAAGACCAATGTTGCCGACATCGCCCGCGATCTCGGCATGTCGCCGGCCAATATCTACCGTTTCTTCTCGTCGAAGGCGGACATCCACAAAGCGCTGGCACATCGGATGTTGGAAGCCAGCCGTGCTGTGGCGCGTGCCAATGCGGCCCGTCCGGTCAGTGCGACGGAGCGTCTGCGCGACCATTTCCTGCAGCAGCATCAGATCACGGTGGAAACCTTTCTGCATGAAAACAAGGTCCACGAGATGGTGGTCATTGCCATCGAAGAACAATGGTCCGTCGTGGAGGATCACATTAAGCAGTTGCAGGCGATCGTCGCCGGCGTCATCCGCGAGGGTATCGCCGTCGGCGAATTTCGTGAGCAGGATGCCATTCTTGCCTCGGAGTGCATGTGTGCCAGTGTCGTCACGCTCTGCCATCCGCAGATCGTCGCTGAATGCCTGATCGAGGACCGGCGCATGATGCCGGCCGATCTCGTCGAATTCGCCCTCAGGGCCCTCAAGTAAACACCGGCGCCCACTCCCACTGTTTACAGGGGCGTCTTGATCGAAAACCCGCCATCAGGAGTGCGGACTATGTTTTTCGTAAAGACCAGACGTGATGTCTCGTTTCTCTTCAAGGGCCTTTTAGTTGCGACCGCGCTCGGCGCGCTGGCGGCCTGCTCGGAAGAGAAGAAAGTTGAAGCCCCGGAAATCGTCCGTCCGGTCAAGGTGACCGAGGTCGCTGCTGCCGATCACGGCCGCAAGATGGACTATTCCGGCTCCGTCAAGGCGCGCACCGAGATGAACCTCGGCTTCCGCGTCGCCGGCAAGATCACCGAACGGCTCGTCGATGTCGGCCAGCGCGTCCGCCCCGGCGATGTGCTCGCCAAGCTCGACGCCGTCGACTACCAGCTCGCCGTGCGCCGCGCGGAGGCCGATCTCGCATCCGCTCAGAAGCAGGTGGAAATCTCCGGGCTCGCCCGCCGCCGGGCTGAGACGCTTGTCGAGAAGAGTATTTCGTCCCAATCGCAGCTCGAACAGGCGCAGCTCGCCAATGACCAGGCCGTTTCGCAAAGGGAATCGGCCCAGTCGGCGCTCGACCAGGCCCGCAACCAGGTTGCCTATACCGAATTGAAGTCCGACCAGAACGGCATCGTCACCGCGGTCAGCGCCGATATCGGCCAGGTGGTCGCGTCCGGCACGCCGGTCCTCTCTGTCGCCGTCGAGGGCAGCAAGGAAGTGCAGATCGCCGTTCCCGAAATGGATGTCGCCCAGTTCACGCCGGGCAAGACGGTGAAGGCCCGCTTCTGGTCCGCCACCGATCTGGTGCTCGACGGCAAGGTCCGCGAGGTCGCCGGCAGCGCCGACGCCCAGTCTCGCACCTTTGCGGTCCGCGTCAGCCTGCCTGAGGACAGCCGTGTCCTGCTCGGGATGACCGCGACGATCGAAGCCGCCGAAAACAATGCCGTCGCCACCTATGCCATTCCGCTTGCGGCGCTTTCCAAGAAGGACGGCCAGTCCGTCGTCTGGATCGTCGATCGCGGCAAGGGCACCGTCAACTCGCGTGCCGTCAAGGTCGCCGACTTCTCGGATAACGGCGTTCGCGTCGCCGAAGGACTTGCCAAAGGCGACCTCGTCGTCTCGGCCGGCACGCAGTTCATGAAGGAAGACATGAAGGTCAAGCTGCCGGAAACCGTCGCCTCCCGCTTCGGCAGCGTCAGCGGCCTTACCACCGCATCGCTCGCGCCCTGATCGCCCCGGCTTAAAGGACCTAAGACCATGAGCTCCTCTCATCAGGCCAATCCCTCGGAAAAGGCCCGGTTCAACCTGTCCCGCTGGGCGATCGCCCATCCGAGCATTGCCCGTTTCCTCTTCGGCCTCATCATCGTCATGGGCGCGCTCGGCGTCATGAACATGGGCCAGAAGGAAGATCCGGACTTCACCTTCCGCGTCATGGTCGTGCAGACCGTCTGGCCCGGCGCCTCCATCCAGGAGATGCAGGATCAGGTGGTCAACAAGATCGAGCGCAAGCTGCAGGAAACCCCGCATCTTGACTGGGTCAAGTCCTATACCCGCGCCGGCGTGGCGATCACTACGGTGCAGATCAAGGGCGATACCAATACCGCCGAGGTCAAGGACGCCTTCTACCAGGTCCGCAAGAAGATCGGCGATATCACCCAGGATCTGCCGGCCGGCCTGCTCGGTCCCTATTTCAACGACGAGTTCGGCGACACCTACATCACGCTGAACTCGATCAGCGGCGAAGGTTACAGCTATCCCGAACTCAAGCAGTTCGCGATCCAGGCCCGCGACATGCTGCTCGCCACGCCCGGCGTCGAAAAGGCCGTCATTCTCGGCGATCAGCCGCAGAAGATCTTCATCGACGTCTCCTCCAAGGCTCTCGCCGAACGGGGCCTCACGGTCCTCAACATCCGCGATGCGCTGTCGGGCCAGAACAATATCGATCCCGCCGGCAGCGTTCAGACCGCCGAGCGCTCGGTACGCATCGCTGTCGAAGGTGGCGTCACCACGCCGGAAGACATCCGCGAACTGCGCATAAAGGCCGGCGACCAGGTGATCCGGCTCGGCGATGTCGCCACCGTCACTGACGGCCTCGAAACCCCCTATCAGCGCAAGTTCCGCTTCAACGGTCACGACAGCGTCCAGGTCGGTGTCGTCATGGCGCCCGGGTTCAAGGTCACCGATGTCGGCCACGAGGTCGAAGCGACCTATGAGCGTTTCGAACAGACGCTGCCGGTCGGCGTGTCCGTCGAGCAGGTCTCCAACCAGCCCGAAGTCGTCACCGAAGCGGTCGGCGAGTTCACCCAGGCGCTGATCGAAGCGCTGGTCATCGTCCTCATCGTCTCGCTGATTTCGATCGGCTGGCGTTCGGGCATCGTCATCGCCATCACCATCCCGCTGGTGCTGGCTGCGACGTTCGCAATCATGTTCTACATGGGCATCGAGCTGCAGCGGATCTCGCTCGGCGCGCTGATCATCGCGCTCGGCCTGCTGGTCGACGATGCGATGATTGTCGTCGAGATGATGGAACGCAAGCTGGAGGAGGGGCTCGCCCGCCTCGACGCGGCGAGCTTCGCCTATTCGTCCACCGCCTTCCCGATGCTGACCGGCACATTGATCACCACTGCCGGCTTCATCCCGGTCGGGTTCGCCGATTCCACCGCCGGCGAATACGTGCGCTCGCTGTTCTATGTGGTGGGCATCGCGCTCGTCACGTCCTGGTTCGTGGCCGTCTATTTCACCCCCTGGCTCGGCTACATGATCCTCAAGCAGCGGGCGCACGCCGGTACCCATCACGATGCCTATGACACGCGCATGTACCGCGGCGTCCGACATGCCGTCGGCTGGTCCGTGCGTCACAAGGCGATGGTGCTTCTCCTGACCTTCGGCGCCTTCTTCGGAAGTCTCTGGTCCTTCCAGTTCATCCCGCAGAGCTTCTTCCCGCAGTCATCGCGGCCGGAAATCCTGGTCGATCTGTGGCTGCCGGAAGGCACGGCGATCGAGGAAGTCGAACGCCAGGCGAAGTCTCTCGAAGACAAGATCCTGCCCGACACCGACAAGACCTTCGTCGCCACCTATATCGGCGAGGGCGCGCCGCGCTTCTTCCTGCCGCTCGACCAGCAGCTCCGCAACCCGAACTATGCGCAGCTCCTGATCATGTCCAAGGATGTCGACGCCCGCGAACGGCTGATCGTCAAGCTCAGGGATATCCTGGCCAAGGACTTTCCGACCGTGCGCGGCAAGGTCGACCGCCTCTTCCTCGGTCCGCCGGTCGGCTGGCCGGTCCAGATGCGCATCACCGGTCCGGACCCGTCGGAAGTCCGTCGTATCGCCGACCAGGTCAAGGAACGTTACCAGCAGCAGCCGCTGTTCGGCGCGATCCATGACGACTGGATGGAACCGGTGACGGCCATGAAACTGGTCATCGACCAGGACCGTGCCCGGGCGCTGGGCGTCACCTCGCAGCGTGTCCGCCAGATGCTGCAGGCCGCTACCGCCGGGGCGCCGATCAGCGACTTCCGCGATGGCGAAGAAACCGTCTCGATCGTCGTTCGCGAGCCGGATGCCACCCGTAACCTGCTCTCGGCGGTCCAGTCGGTTTATGTGCCGACGGATTTCGGCGGCTTCGTGCCGGTCTCGCAGATTGCCAAGGTCGTGCCGGTTCTCGAACAGGGCATCGAATGGCGCCGCGACCGCCTGCCGACGATCACGGTCAAGGCGACGCTGCCGGACGGTGTCGAACCGACCCAGGTGTCGCTCAACCTCTACAACAGCATGGCCGATCTGCGGGCCAACCTGCCGGCCGGTTACAAGGTCGAGATCCAGGGCGGTGCGGAGGATGCGGCCGAAAGCCAGAACTCGATCGCCGCCAAGGCGCCGATCATGCTCCTGGTCATCCTCGTGCTGCTGATGATCCAGCTGCAGCATTTCGGCAAGGCGATGCTGGTGCTGGCCACCGGCCCGCTCGGTATCATCGGCGCTGCCATGGCGCTGCTTATGACCGGCGCGCCGTTCGGCTTCGTGGCGATCCTCGGCGTCATCGCGCTGCTCGGCATCATCATCCGCAACTCGATCATCCTGGTCGATCAGATCGACCAGGACATCGCGGCGGGGATGGAGCGGATGGAGGCGATCGTCGGCGCGGCCGTGCGTCGTTTCCGACCGATCATGCTGACCGCGATGACTGCGGTGCTGGCGCTCTACCCGATCTCGCGCGGGGTGTTCTGGGGGCCGCTCGCCTATGCGATGATGGGCGGCATCCTGGTCGCGACCGTGCTGACCATCCTCGTCCTGCCGGCCGCCTATGCCCTGTTCTTCGGCCGCGAGCCCAAGAAGAAAGACGATAAGGACGACCGGACGCCCGCCAATCAGGGTGACCTTTTCGACAGCCGTGACGACCTGCCCATGGCGGCAGAGTGACGGCGAGCGCCTTCCTCGGGAGCCTGGTAATTCCTGAGGAAGGCGTGCTGATTGGCCCTGACGGACTGGACGATATAGTCCGTCACCATTCTGACCCGCGGGATCTGGCTGAGATCCCGATGGCACATCAGCCAATAGCTGCGTCTTAGCTCCACCTCGTCCGGCAGCACGATTTCGAGGTCGGGCTGCACCCGGGTGATGAAATGCGGCAGCACGCAGAGTCCAAGCCCGTTCAGCGTCGCGGTCAATTGCGCGAAGATGCTGGAGCTCTGGAAGCGTGCCTTGATGCCCGGATGGACGTCACCGAGATAGTCGAGCCCTGGCGCGAAGATCATATCCTCGATATAGCCGATGAACGGATGCGATAGCAGATCCTGCCGGCTGCGGATCGGGTCGGCCTTCGCCAGGTAGGACTTCGTGCCGTAGACGTTGAGACTGTAGTCGGTCAGTTTTTCCGTCAGGTAAGGTCCTTCCTTCGGCGGATCGAGCGACACGGCGATATCCGCCTCCTTGCGCGACAGCGACATGATCTGCTGGATCGTTACCAGTTCCAGCGAAATGTTCGGGTGGCTGTCGCAGAAGCTGCGGATCTTGTCGGCGAAGAAGAAATTCGCAAACCCTTCCGGCGTGCTTAAGCGAACCACGCCGCGTTGCGCCGTGGTGCCTGAGGCGACATCCGCCTGCAGCCGGTCCGCCTCCGTCTCGATCCGCTCCGCCGTCTCGATGAAGCGCTGGCCCATGCCGGTCAGGACATATCCACGCGGATTGCGCTCGAAGAGCTTGACCTTGAGAGCGAATTCCAGCCGGTCGATGCGGCGGGAGACCGTCGCGTGGCTGGTGCGCAATTGACGGGCCGCAGTCGACAACTGCCCGCTGCGTGCCACGGCCAGGAAATATTGCAGATCGTCCCAGGTGAAGTTCTGATTGTTGCTCAAGATGTTCCCGTCTGTTCAAAAATGCACAGATGCTGTTTGCAATTAATTACAGCAGCCTGCTTGCGTCAACGGCGGTTTTCCTGAACCATGCAATCTGGAACAGCCGCTTTGAGGAGAACGGCTCACCAATTTTGAACAGACCTTTCAAATTTTCTGGGCACATTCTCTGGGAGGAGAAATCATGCACAAGACAATTCTGACATCACTGGCCGTCCTTCTCGCAAGCAGCGCGGCATTCGCGCAGAGTGCATCCGATAACAAGGTGAAAATCGGTATCCTGAACGACCAGTCGGGCGTCTACGCCGATTTCGGCGGCAAGTCGTCGGTCGAGGCGGCCAAGATGGCGGTCGAGGATTTCGGCGGCAAGGTTCTGGGGCAGCCGATCGAGATCGTCGATGCCGACCACCAGAACAAGCCGGATATCGCCTCCAACATCGCCCGCCAGTGGTACGATACCCAGCAGGTCGATGCGATCATGGAACTGACGACCTCGTCGGTGGCGCTTGCAGTGCAGGCGATCGGCAAGGAAAAGAAGAAGATCGATATCGTCACGGGTGCGGCGACCACCGATTTGACCGGCAAGGCCTGCAGCCCCTACGGTTTCCACTGGGCCTATGACACCCATGCGCTCGCGGTCGGTACCGGCGGCGCGCTCGTCAAGCAGGGCGGCGACAGCTGGTTCTTCCTCACCGCTGACTATGCCTTCGGTTATTCGCTCGAGCAGCAGACCGGCGACTTCGTGAAATCCTCCGGCGGCAAGATCGTCGGCGCGGTCCGCCATCCGCTCGCCACCACGGACTTCTCGTCCTTCCTGCTGCAGGCCCAGTCCTCCGGCGCAAAGGTCATCGGTCTTGCCAATGCCGGCCTCGATACGGCAAACGCCATCAAGCAGGCGGCGGAATTCGGCATCACCGCCGGTGGTCAGCGCCTCGCGGCACTGCTCTTCACGCTTGCCGAAGTGCACGGCCTTGGTCTGCAGGCGGCGCAGGGTCTGACCCTGACCGAGGGGTACTACTGGAACCTCGACGACAAGAGCCGGGAGTTTGCGAAAAAGTTCTTCGCCCGCACCAAGAAGATGCCGAACATGGTCCATAGTGGCACCTATTCGGCGGTCACGCAGTATCTGAAGGCGATCCAGAAGGCCGGCACCGACGATACGGATGCCGTTTCCAAGGCACTGCACGAAATGCCGGTCGACGATTTCTTCGCCCGTGGCGGCACGGTCGCCAAGAACGGCCGGATGATCCACGACATGTACCTGCTGCAGGTCAAGAAGCCGGGCGAAAGCAAGGAGCCCTGGGATTATTTCACCGTACTCGCCACCATTCCAGGCAAGGACGCCTACATGGATCCCGCCAAGAGCGGCTGCGATCTGGTGAAGTAATGGCGGTCGCCGCGACAGCAAGACAGGAAGAGCCGCGGGTGGTATTGTCCGCCCGCGGCCTTTCGAAGAGCTTCGGCGCCTTCATGGCGGTGAGACAAGTCGATCTCGACGTCCGGCATGCGCGCGTCCATGCACTGATCGGCCCGAACGGGGCCGGCAAGACGACCGTCTTCAACCTGCTGACAAAATTCCTGCAGCCGACTGCGGGCTCGATCACGCTTCTGGGCACGGACATCACCAAGACGCAGCCGGACAGGATCGCGCGGATGGGGCTCGTCCGTTCGTTCCAGATTTCGGCGGTCTTCCCGCATCTGACAGTGCTCGACAATGTGCGTGTCGCGCTGCAACGGCCGAACGGGCTTTCGACGCAGTTCTGGCTGCCGGTCTCCTCGCTCGACCGGCTGAATGCCCGCGCCGACGAGCTGATCGAGTCGGTCGGCCTGAAGCGCGAACGCAATGCGCTCGCCGCCGACCTTTCCTATGGCCGCAAGCGCGTGCTGGAGATCGCCACGACGCTGGCGCTCGATCCGAAGGTGCTGCTGCTCGACGAGCCGATGGCCGGCATGGGGCAGGAGGATATCGGCACCGTTTCCAACATCATCCGCGAGGTGGCCAAGACCCGCGCGGTGCTGATGGTGGAGCACAATCTCTCCGTCGTCGCCGACATCTGCCACCACGTGACGGTTCTGCAGCGCGGCGAGATCCTCGCCGAAGGCGACTACGCCACCGTCAGCCAGGACCCGCGCGTCCGCACCGCCTATATGGGCACGGAGGAGGCTTGATGGCACCGCTCTTGCAGGTTTCCAACCTCAATGCCTGGTATGGCGAAAGCCACGTCCTGCACGGCGTCGACATGACGGTCGGGGAAGGCGAGACGATCACCATCCTCGGCCGCAACGGCGTCGGCAAGACGACGACGCTGAGGACCATCGTCGGCATCATCCGCGAGCGCAAGGGCGAGATCCGCTTTGCGGGCAAGGACATGGCCAACGTGCCGCTGCACAAGACAGCGCATAACGGCATCGGTTTCGTGCCGGAAGAGCGCGGCATCTTTTCGACGCTGACGGTCGAGGAAAACCTGATGCTGCCGCCGGTGGTGGCCGAAGGCGGCATGTCGCTCGACGAGATCTACGAACTCTTCCCGAACCTTCAGGAACGGCGTTCCAGCCCCGGCACCAAACTCTCCGGCGGCGAGCAGCAGATGCTGGCGATCGCCCGCATCCTGCGCACCGGCGTCAAGCTGCTGATCCTCGACGAACCGACCGAGGGGCTTGCGCCGGTCATCGTGCAGCGCATCGGCGAAGTGCTGAAGACGCTGAAGGAGCGCGGCATGACGGTGCTTCTGGTGGAGCAGAATTTTCGGTTCGCCAGCCGGGTCGCGGACCGCTTCTACTTGATGGATCACGGGCGGATGGTGGCGGATTTCCCGGTCGGCGAGCTACCTGATCGCATGGACATGCTGCACAAAGTCTTGGGGGTGTAGGTCCGATGAAGATTGGAAATTACGCTTCTGTCCGTAAATCAGGTCTGTTGGATGTAGGTGGAGCGGGTGCGGCATACCAATCTCCCCCCTTGAGGGGGAGATGCCCGGCAGGGCAGAGGGGGGTGCTGCGGCATACTCTTCGACAATTGAGTGTGCGGCGCCACCCCCCTCTGTCACCTCCGGTGACATCTCCCCCTCAAGGGGGGAGATCGGGCGTTTGCCGCACCCTCATTCCGCACTTGACCGACCCGTCCAGGAGCCTCGCCCCATGACGATGATCTTCGGCATACCGCTTCAGGCTTTTCTCGGGCAGCTTTTGATCGGCCTTATCAACGGGTCCTTCTACGCGCTGCTCAGCCTCGGCCTTGCGGTCATCTTCGGCCTGCTGCGCGTCATCAACTTCGCCCATGGCGCGCAATACATGCTCGGCGCGTTTGCGGCGATGCTGATGCTGCAATATTTCGGCATCAATTACTGGTTCGCGCTGCTCCTCGGGCCGATCGTCGTCGGCCTGTTCGGAGCCTTCATCGAACGCACCATGCTGTCGCGGCTCTACAATCTCGATCCGCTCTACGGCCTGCTCTTCACCTTCGGCCTGGCGCTGACCATCGAAGGCACGTTCCGTTATCTTTATGGCTCTTCCGGCCAGCCCTATGCGGTGCCGACGCAGCTTGCCGGCGGCACCAATCTCGGCTTCATGTTCCTGCCGATCTATCGCGGCTGGGTGGTGATCGTCTCGCTGGTCGCCTGCATCGGCACCTGGCTGTTGATCGAAAAGACCAAGCTCGGCGCCTATCTGCGGGCGGCGACGGAAAACCCGGTTCTGGTCCAGGCGTTCGGCGTCAACGTGCCGGTGCTGCTGACGCTGACCTACGGGCTTGGGGCCGCACTTGCCGCCTTTGCCGGCGTGCTTGCCGCGCCGATCTACCAGGTCTCGCCGCTGATGGGGTCGAACATCATTATCGTCGTCTTCGCGGTGGTCGTCGTCGGCGGCATGGGCTCGATCATGGGGGCGATCCTCACCGGTTACATGCTCGGCATTGCAGAAGGCCTCACCAAGGTGTTCTATCCGGAAGCATCCAATATCGTGATCTTCGTGATCATGGCGATCGTGCTTCTGCTTCGGCCTGCCGGCCTCTTCGGACGGGATGCGTGAGATGAGCGAAATGACCCAGACAGCTGCCAAGCCGCGTATCGAACGGTCGGCCACCGCCGCCAGGACCTATGCGATCTTCCTGATCATCGGGCTTGCGGCCCTGATCATAGCGCCGATGTTCTTCTACCCGATCTTCCTGATGAAGCTCCTCTGCTTCGCGCTGTTTGCCTGCGCCTTCAACCTGCTGCTCGGTTATACCGGGCTGCTCTCCTTCGGCCATGCGACCTTCTTCGGCGGGGCTGCCTATTTCACCGCGCATGTGGTGAAGGAATGGGGATTTACGCCGGAACTCGGCATCCTGACCGGCGTCGTCGGTGCGGCGTTTCTTGGCCTTGTCATGGGCTTCTTCGCGATCCGCCGGCAGGGCATCTATTTCGCGATGATCACGCTCGCTCTGTCGCAGATGTTCTTCTTCTTCTGCCTGCAGGCGAAGTTCACGCAAGGCGAGGACGGCATCCAGTCGGTGCCGCGCGGCCATCTGTTCGGCTTCATCGATCTCTTGAGCTCGACCAACATGTACTATTTCGTGCTGGCGGTGTTCCTGATCGGCATGGTGATCATCTGGCGGTTCATCAATTCGCCCTTCGGCATGATCCTCAGGTCGATCCGCGAGAACGAGCCGCGCGCCATCTCGCTCGGCTATTCCGTCGCCCGCTACAAGCTCGGCGCCTTCGTCATGTCGGCGGCCCTGGCTGGTCTTGCCGGCGGACTGAAGGCGCTGGTCTTCCAGTTCGCGACGCTCACGGATGTCGCCTGGCAGATGTCGGGCGAGGTGATCCTGATGACGCTGCTCGGCGGTATCGGCACGCTGATCGGGCCGATCTTCGGGGCCGGCCTGGTGGTCACGCTGCAGAACTACCTGGCGACCTCGGATTTCCCGGTCACCATCATCACCGGCGTCGTCTTCATGGTCTGCGTCCTCGTCTTCCGGCGCGGCATCATCGGAGAATTCTACGCATCCCGCCTCGGCCGAAAGCTCGGCTTCGAGCATAGACGCTAGGATTGAGGGAGGGCGGGGGAGGCGGCTTGCGGACATGGTTCGCGGGGCGCTTTTCCATGGAGCATGAGCATGGAAAATTACGACTATATTGTCATCGGCGCGGGTAGCGCCGGCTGTGTCTTGGCCAATCGGCTCTCGAAGGATCCCGGCAACCGGGTGCTGATCCTCGAAGCGGGCGGCAACGACAATTATCATTGGGTGCATATTCCCGTCGGTTACCTTTACTGCATCAACAATCCGCGCACCGACTGGTGTTTCACGACCGAGAAGGAAGAAGGCCTGAACGGCCGCTCGCTCTCCTATCCGCGCGGAAAGATTCTCGGCGGCTGCTCGTCGATCAACGGCATGATCTACATGCGCGGCCAGGCCTACGATTATGACATGTGGCGGCAGATGGGCTGCACCGGCTGGGGCTGGGACGACGTGCTGCCGATCTTCAAGAAAAGCCAGGATTTCTACAAGGGTGCCGACGACATGCACGGCACCGGCGGCGAATGGCGCATCGAAAAGCAGCGCCTCCGATGGGCGGTGCTCGACAGCTTCCAGAAGGCAGCCGAAGAGGCGGGGATCCCGATCGTCGACGATTTCAATCGCGGCAGCAACGAGGGTTCCAGCTATTTCGACGTCAACCAGCGCTCCGGCATCCGCTGGAACACGTCGAAGGCCTTCCTGCGCCCGGCGATGAAACGGCCGAACCTGACCGTACTTACCAAAGCGCATGCGCGCCGCCTGATCATCGAGAACGGCGAGGTGAAGGGGGTCGAGTTCCAGCACGACGGCGTGGCGAAGAAGGCTTTTGCGAAACGCGAAACCGTGCTCAGCGCCGGTGCGATCGGCACGCCGCATATCCTCGAACTCTCCGGCATCGGCCGTGGCGACGTGCTTGCCAATGCCGGCGTCGACGTGGTCAAGGAGGTCAAGGGTGTGGGCGAAAACCTGCAGGACCACCTGCAGCTCCGCCTCGTCTACAAGGTGACCGGGGTTCCGACGCTCAACGAAAAGGCCTCCAGCCTGATCGGCAAGGCCTCGATCGGGCTCGAATATGCGCTCAAGCGGTCCGGTCCGATGTCGATGGCGCCGAGCCAGCTCGGCATCTTCACCAAGTCCGGGCCGGACAAGGAGACGCCGGACCTCGAATATCACGTCCAGCCCGTGTCGCTCGACAAGTTCGGCGAGCCGGTCCATTCCTTCCCGGCGATGACCGCCAGCGTCTGCAACCTGCGTCCCGAAAGCCGCGGTTCGGTGCATCTGAAGAGCCCGGATTTCGCCGCAGCGCCGGGCATTCACCCGAATTACCTGTCGACCGCCGCCGACCGAGATGTCGCCGTCAAGTCGATCCGGATCACCCGCGAGATCGTCAAGAGGCCGGCCTTCGCCCGCTACCACCCGGAAGAATACAGGCCTGGCCCGTCCTACGAAACCGACGCGGATCTCGAAAAGGCGGCGGGCGATATCGGCACGACGATCTTCCATCCGGTCGGCACCGCCCGCATGGGATCCGACCCGGACAGCGTCGTCGATCCGCGCCTGAAAATGCGCGCAGTCGGAAGGCTGCGTATCGCTGATGCCTCGATCATGCCTAATATAACCTCCGGCAACACCAATTCGCCGACGATCATGATCGCCGAAAAAGCGGCCGAGATGATCCTGGCGGATAATCGCTGAACTGGCGCCGAAGCGGAGACACGCATGCCCGATACCCCTATGCAGAATAACGAGGTCCTCATCGACCGCATCGGCTCGGCGGCCGTCATCTGGCTCAACCGGCCGAAGGCGCTGAACAGCCTCAGCCTTTCCATGGTGCGTGCGATGAAGGCGGCGCTGGAGCGGTTTGCCGACGACCCGGAGATTTCCTGTGTCATACTGGTTGGCGAGGGGGAACGCGGCCTCTGCGCCGGCGGCGATATCCGCGTCATCTACGAGAGCGGCAGGTCGGCGGATCCCGAGGTCACGCGGTTCTGGCGGGAGGAATTCCCGCTGAACTACGCGATCTCGCATTACGCCAAGCCTTATGTGGCGTTGATGGACGGCATCGTCATGGGCGGCGGCGTCGGTGTCGCCTCGCATGGCGCGCATCGGATCGTCACGGAGCGCACCCGGCTCGCCATGCCCGAGACCGGCATCGGCTACGTGCCGGATGTCGGCGCCACCTGGCTGCTGCCCCGCGCGCCGGGCGAAACCGGCACCTGGATGGGGCTGACGGGCGAGGTGATCGGCGCGGCGGACGCCATCTATGCTGGTCTCGCCGATGTCAACGTGCCCTCGGAACGGCTCACAGCACTTGTCGAGGCGCTGGGCGAGCTGAAGGGCGGCGCATCCGACGAGCAGGTGAGGGCGGTGATCGACCGTTTTGCCGTCACGCCCGGCGAAAGCCGGCTGGAAATCCATCGCGAACTGATCGACCGGACTTTTTGCTTCGATTCGATCGAGGAGATTGTGAAAGCTCTCGACAGGGAGGATGATGCCTTCTCCATCGCGGCGCGCGGGACCATCGCCAAGCGCTCGCCGACCAGCCTCAAGCTGGCGCTGCGGCTGCTTCGTCGCGGCCGCGAAAGTTCGAGCCTGGTCGAGTGCCTGGAGCGGGAATTCACCGCGGGCGCAGAAATCCTGCGCAACCACGATTTCTACGAGGGCGTGCGCGCCGCGATCATCGACAAGGACCGCAATCCGAAATGGTCTCCGGCAAGGCTGGAGGATGTCGGCCAGGCCGATCTCGACCGCTATTTTGCCGCGCGCCATCCGGTGCTGTTTCCGGATCACAGACTTTAAGACAAGAAGGACGGGAGGAAGACATGACCAAGATCGCTTTCGTGGGGCTGGGCAATATGGGCGGGCCGATGGCCGCCAATCTGGTAAAGGCCGGCCATGAAGTGCGTGGCTTCGACCTCTCGGAAGCGTCGGTGAAGGCGGCGATCGAGACGGGCGTCAAGGGGACTGTGGCTCTTGCCGAAGCCGTTTCGGATTCGGATTGCGTCATCACCATGCTCCCGAAGGGTCAGCACGTGATCGCGGTCTGGACCGACCTCGCCACGCTCATCCCCGAGGGTACTCTGATCATCGACTGCTCCACCGTCGATGTGGAAAGCGCCCGCAAGGCGCATGAACTGGCGGATGTCATGAACTGCATCTCGCTCGACGCGCCGGTCTCCGGCGGCACCGGCGGCGCTGCGGCCGGCACGCTCACTTTCATGGTCGGCGGTTCGCAAGAGGCGTTTGCACTTGGGTTGCCGATCCTCGAGGCGATGGGCAAGAAGATCGTCCATTGCGGCGGCGCGGGCGCCGGCCAGGCGGCAAAGATCTGCAACAACATGATATTGGGCATTTCGATGATCGGCGTCTGCGAGGCATTTGGCCTGGCGGAAAAGCTCGGCCTTTCGCATCAGGCGCTGTTCGACGTCGCCTCCACCTCGTCCGGCCAGTGCTGGTCGCTCACCACCTATTGTCCGGTGCCGGGCCCGGTGCCGACTTCGCCCGCAAACTACGACTACAAGCCGGGTTTTGCCGCGGCGCTAATGCTGAAGGACTTGACGCTGTCGCAGGAGGCGGCAAGACAGTCCGGTGCGGCGACGCCGCTCGGCGCACACGCGGCCGAACTTTATGCCGAGTTCGAAAAGGCCGGGCACGGCGCGGACGATTTTTCCGCCATTATCCACATGCTGCGAGAGAAGGCAGGCAGGAACGGTTGAGTGGGTCGCCAGTGTCTTGGAAGCCGCGTGGGTAAACCCTTTGGGGTATGTTTCCTCCGGGCAAAGAGAGTAAAATCCGTGTCTTCCTGGCAGATCAATGTCAGGACTTGGGATGGAGGTCAGCATGGGACGCAAATTTATCGATTGCCGCGAGTTTCCGAGCGAGATGAAATGCACCGTAGCCATCTCGGCCGACAGCATGGACGAACTCGTCAACGCGGCGGTTCAGCACGCCATTACCGTACACGGTCATCAGGATACGCCGGAGTTCCGTTCGGAAATCACCAAGGCCATCCACGAGATGGAACCGTCGCGTAGTGTCGCCTGAGGTATCCGTGATCGAGCTGGCGTAGCTTCGATGGCGCTTCCTCCTTTGGTGGAGGGAGCGCTTCTAGTGCTTGAGCGAAAAGCTCCGCCAACATGGCGAAAAATGGACAAAATTTCTAAGGCGCTCACAAAGCAGGGTGCGAGGTTCCTCGCGGTTTGATGGAGGTACCGGTAGTTTCACCGTCACCATCGAACACCGGAGACTTGCATGAACCGCCTCCTGATCCTCGGCGCCGCCCTTATTGCTCCCCTGGCCGCGCTTTTCGTCACCCCCGCGCTGGCGCAATCCCCGACGAAACTGCTCAACGCGTCCTACGACGTGTCACGCGAACTGTTCGTCGCCGAGAACGAGGCCTTCATCAAGAGCCATCCGGGCGTCACCATCGACCAGTCGCATGCCGGTACCTCCAAGCAGGCCCGCTCGATCCTCGAAGGCCTCGAAGCCGACGTCGTGACCTTCAATCAGTCGACGGACATCGATTTCCTCGCCAAGAACGGCTTCGTCGCCAAGGACTGGACCAAGGCGTATCCCAACAACGCCTCGCCTTTCTATTCCTTCCCGTCCTTCCTGGTGCGCGCCGGCAATCCGAAGAACATCAAGGACTGGGGCGATCTCGCCCGCGCCGACGTGCATGCCGTCTTCCCGAACCCGAAGACTTCGGGCAATGCGCGCTACACCTATCTCGCGGCTTACGCCTGGGCCAAGGAAGCCTATAAGGGCGACGCGGAGAAGATCGAAGCCTATATCACCAAGATCTTCGACAACGTTCCCGTCTTCGATACCGGCGGCCGCGCCTCCACCACAACCTTCGTCGAGCGCGAAACCGGCGACGTGCTGATCACCTTCGAGGCTGAAACCCGCGGCATCGCCAAGCAGTATGGGGCTTCCAAGGTCGAGAGCGTCATCCCGTCGGTCAGCCTGCTCGCCGAATTCCCGGTCGCGGTGGTCGACAAGGTTGCCAAGAAGCACGGCACCGAAGCACTTTCCAAGGCTTATCTCGACTTCCTCTATACGGAGGAAGGCCAGCGCATCGCCGCTCAGTTCGGCCATCGCGTCAACAACGAGAAGGTCGCGGCTGAGTTCAAGGATCAGTTCCCGGCGATCCGTCTCGTCAATGTCGACGACGTCTTCGGCGGCTGGGACAAGATCCAGAAGGATCACTTCGCTTCGGGCGGTACTCTCGACAAGCTCTACGGCAGCCGTTAAGCGCTCACTGGAGTTTCAATTCATCTTTGCCCGGCGAACGAGGGTTCGCCGGGCTTTGCCGTGCAAAGAGGAAACGATCGCTTGAGACGCAATGTCCTGCCCGGATTACGCCTGTCGCTGGGCGTGACGCTGCTTTACGCCGGGCTGATTGTCGTCCTGCCGCTCGCGGCACTCGTCTTCAAGGCGGCGAGCCTCGGACCGGAGGATTACTGGCGGATCGTCTCCTCCACCCGAGCGCTGGCGAGCTATCGCGTCACCGTTCTGTGCGCGCTGGGTGCCACGATCTTCAACCTGTTCTTCGGCCTCGCGCTCGCCTGGGTGCTGACGCGCTACCGTTTCCCCGGCTGGCGCATCGTCGATGCGATGGTCGATCTGCCCTTCGCGCTGCCGACGGCGGTCGCCGGCATTTCGCTGACCGCGCTGTTTACCACCAACGGCTGGTTCGGCTCCATCCTCGCCGATCTCGGCATCAAGGTCGCCTATACGCCGCTCGGCATCATGATCGCCATGTGCTTCACATCGCTGCCCTTCATCGTGCGCACCGTGCAGCCGGTGCTGGAGGATCTCGATCCGGCTTTGGAAGAGGCGGCGCAATCGCTCGGCGGTTCGGACTGGACAATCTTCCGCAAGGTCATCCTGCCGCTCCTGACCCCGGCGCTTCTGGCCGGCGTGTCGCTCTCCTTTGCCCGCTCGCTCGGTGAATTCGGCGCGATCATCTTCATTGCCGGGAACCAGCCGATGTCGACGGAGATCACCGCACTTCTCGTCTTCATCCGGCTGGAGGAATACGACTACCAGGCGGCCGCGGCGGTGGCCTCGGTGCTGCTGGTCACCGCCTTCGTCATGCTGGCGCTCACCAACTGGATGCAGTCGCGGGCGCTTCGTTATACGGTGAGGAACTGACCATGAGTGCCACACCCAAACGCCGCAAACCGCCGCGCGTCGGCGACGGGCCGCTCTTCCGCCGCCTGCTGATCGGCATCGTGCTGGTGATCGGCGCCATCCTTATCCTCGCGCCGCTGCTGATCATCGGCGTCGAGGCCTTTTCCAAGGGATGGGCCGTCTATCGCGATACGATCATTCACCCCGATACGCTGCATGCGATCGGGCTCACGGTGTTTGCGGCGCTCGTCGCCGTGCCGGTCAATACCGCCTTCGGGGTGGCGGCCGCGTGGTCGATCACCAAGTTCGATTTCCGGGGCAGACGTCTTCTGCTGGTCGTGATCGAGATTCCGTTCTCGGTTTCGCCGATCGTCGCCGGTGTCGCCTATCTGTTCGTCTATGGCCTGCAGGGCATATTCGGTCCCACACTGGACGAGTACGGTATCAAGATCCTGTTCGCGATCCCCGGCATCATCCTCGCCTCGATGTTCGTGACCGCACCCTTCGTCGCCCGCGAGCTGATCCCGCTGATGCAGGCGCAGGGCCGCGATCTCGAAGAGGCGGCAACCTCGCTCGGCGCATCCGGCTGGCGCACCTTCTTCTCGGTGACGCTGCCGAACATCAAATGGGCGCTGCTCTACGGCGTTGTGCTCTGCAATGCCCGCGTCATGGGCGAGTTCGGTGCGGTCTCAATCGTTTCGGGCAATATCCGCGGCCAGACCAATACGCTGCCGCTGCATATCGAGCTGCTCTATCACGACTACCAGGCGGCCGGCGCCTTTGCCGCCTCCTCCATCCTGGCGCTCATCGCCGTCTTCACCATCATCGCCAAGGTGGCGCTGGAGCGCCAGGGGGCCGGCCGCGTTCGCAGTTCCGCCACTCGGCCCGCTCTCGTTGCCAATCCCGCGGAGAAAACTTCATGAAAATCCGCCTCGAAAACGTCGTCAAAACCTTCGAGACCTTTCGCGCCGTGCGTGACGTCTCATTGGAGATCGAAAGCGGCGAGCTCGTCGCGCTGCTCGGCCCGTCGGGTTCCGGCAAGACGACCATCCTGCGCATGGTTGCCGGTCTCGAATATGCCGACGGCGGCCATATCTATTTCGGCGATCAGGACGCGACGGACATCCCGGTGCGCGACCGCGGCGTCGGGTTCGTTTTCCAGCACTACGCGCTCTTCCCGCATATGACGGTTGCCGAAAACATCGCCTTTGGCATGAAGGTTTCCAGAGTGAAGCGCGAGAAGGCCGCGATCGAGGTGCGGGTTACCGACCTGCTGCGGCTTGTGCGCCTCGAAGGCCTCGGTGACCGGTTTCCGGCGCAGATTTCCGGCGGCCAGCGGCAGCGTGTCGCCTTGGCCCGTGCCCTGTCGGTCGATCCGAAGGTTCTGCTGCTCGACGAGCCCTTTGGCGCGCTCGATGCCAATGTGAGGCACGACCTGCGCCGCTGGCTGCGCGAGATCCACCGCGAGCTCGGCATCACCACCATCTTCGTCACCCACGACCAAGAGGAGGCGCTCGATCTCGCGGATCGCGTCGTCATCCTCAAAGACGGCCACATCATCCAGCAGGGCACCGCGGAGGACGTCTGCCGCAACCCGCAATCCGCCTTCGTGATGAAATTCCTGGGCGATGCCAATGTGCTCGCCGCCGAAGTGCGCGACGGCAGGGCCTATGCGAGCGGCGCGGCGATCGACGTCTTCGGCATGGCGGACGGCAAGGCCGAACTTTACGCGCGTCCGGCCGATCTCGACTGGTCTGCACAGGGGCCGGGCATCCCGGCCAGCATCACCCGCGTCCTCGACCGCCCGGACGGCCGGCGGGTGCTGGCGACTGCCGAAACCGGAGAACAGCTGGAATTTGACGTCGAGCCGGAACGTGGACTGAAGGCCGGCGACGGCGGTTTCGTGACGTTGCGCAGGGCGAAGGTGTTCGCGCTCTAGGTCGTCAGCTCAAACGCGCAATCCGCCAACACCTCGCCATTGACGATCAGTTCCACCGAATGCCGTCCGGCGTAGTGGACTCGGGTGGTGAAATCGCGGATGGCGCGGCTGATGGCGAGGTCGCAAGTCTCACCGCGACCAAGCGTGACCTCCTTCCACTTGAAGACCTTCTTGGACGTGCCGCCGGCCTTCTTCACGTAGTGGACCGCGTAGTCGATGACGAGTTTTTGCGATGCCGACGCGGTCGATATGAGCCTGACGGCTATCTTCACCGCGCCCCCGAGTTTCAACGACGACGGCGTCACGGAAAAACTGTCGACCGTCACCTCCGCCTTGTGGCCCGCGCCGAAGAAATGGAGTGCCCGGGCGTCGCCCTTCTTGATCAGCGTGCGCAGCGCCTGTTTCATGATCCAGGACGTGCGCGGATCGTCCTTCGGCCAGTCGGCGATCTTGTCGAACACCCAGGCCGGATGATCCTTGGTGATGTCGTTCAGGTGATTGGCGACGGATTTGCGCACATAAAGGCTCGCATCGCTTCTCAGGTTTTCGAGGATCGGCGCAACGGGCGAGGGATCGGAGATCAGGTCTTTCAGCTGGAAGGACCAGGGCAGGCGCGGCCGGCAACCTTCGCTCGACAGCCGGCGCACATGCTCGTTGTCGTCCCGCGACCAGCGCTCCATCACTTTCAGCGTCCGGGCGAGGTCCTTTAAGAGGAAATGCCGGACGGCGAATTCGGACGAGCCGAAGCGGGTGAAGAAGGCCAACGCATCCATGGAGAGGTCGAAGTGGTCTTGGCCATAGAGCGCCACATACTCCGAGAGCACCATGGAAGCGAAACCGTGGTTGATGCGCGGCGCTAAGGCTCGGAGGATTTCGAGATTGGTCGCAAAACCGCCGGGCAGAACGTCGTGATAGACGACCGCAATCTGCCGCAGCCGCTGCATGATGCTGAGATCGTCGAGGCCAATGGAGGCGAGCGTCAGGAAACGTGCGCCGTCGAAATCCGGATGCACGGCAACCGTCTCGCGGGCGAAATGCTCGAGGCGGTCGCGGTTGAAGATTTCCTTGAGGAGCGGTGCTGCTTCGGTCTCAATCTCGGCCATGGGCTTATCCGAATGTTCACTGTTTGTTTTGGTATTCGACTCGCATGAAACCGGCAAGGGGCAAAAGAAAACGCCGGCCGATGCGTCAGCACCGACCGGCGTTGAGAACTCGGTTCGAAAGCCGTCAGATCAGCTCATCTGGCTGACGAAACGGGTTTCGAGATAGGCTTCGGTGGCTTCCGAGCCACCTTCCGTGCCGTAGCCAGAATCCTTGATGCCGCCGAACGGCACTTCCGGCAGGGCGAGACCGTTGTGGTTGATGGTCAGCATACCGGCTTCCACCTGGCGGCTCAGCGCATGGGCGGTCCGTACCGAGCCGGTGAAGGCGTAGGAGGCGAGGCCGAAGGGCAGGCGGTTGGCCTCGGCGATCGCATCGTCGTAATGCGAGAAGCGGTTGATGATCGCCACCGGACCGAAGGGCTCTTCGTTCATGATATTGGCCGAAGTCGGGACCTCGGAAAGAACAGTCGGCTCGAAGAAATGGCCCTTGTTGCCGATGCGGTGGCCGCCGGTCTTCAGTTCGCCGCCATGGGTGACGGCGTCCTGGATAAGCGCTTCCATGGCCGGGATGCGGCGCTCGTTGGCGAGCGGTCCCATGCCGACGCCCTCTTCCAGGCCGTTGCCGACCTTGATCGCCTGGGCCGCCTTGACGAAGCCGGCGGTGAACCTGTCCGCGATGCCGTCCTGCACGAGGAAGCGGGTCGGCGCGACGCAGACCTGGCCGGCATTGCGGAATTTCGACATGGCGGTGACCTCGATCGCCTTTTCGAGATCGGCATCGTCGAAGATCATCACCGGCGCATGGCCGCCGAGTTCCATCGTGGCCCGCTTCATGTGCTTGCCGGCCAGCGCCGCCAGATGCTTGCCGATCGGGGTGGAGCCGGTGAACGAGATCTTGCGGATAACCGGATGCGGGATCAGGTATTCGGAAATCTCGGCCGGGATGCCGTAGACAAGGTTGACGACGCCTACAGGCACACCGGCATCGATGAAGGCGCGGATCAGTTCGGCCGGCGATGCCGGAGTTTCCTCAGGCGCCTTGACGATGATCGAGCAACCGGTCGCAAGGGCTGCGGAGAGCTTGCGGACCACCTGGTTGAGCGGGAAATTCCAGGGCGTGAAGGCGGCGACCGGGCCGACCGGCACTTTGATCGCGAGTTGCGAAACGCCGGTGAAGCGGGCTGGGATGACCTGGCCATAGGTGCGGCGGGCTTCCTCGGCGAACCAGTCGATCGTATCGGCGGCGCCCATGACTTCCATCTTCGACTGGGCGAGCGGCTTGCCCTGTTCGCGGGTCATGTAATAGGCGATCTGGTCGACGCGCTGGCGCAGCAGGTCGGCAGCCTTGCGCATCAGCTTCGAGCGGTCGAAGGGCGAGGTATCGCGCCAGATCCTGAAACCCTTTTCGGCGGCTTCCAGCGCCAGGTCCAGGTCCACCTTGCGGGCATGGGCTATTTTCCCGATCACTTCTTCCGTCGCGGGGTCGGAAACATCGATGGTTTCGCCGCCGATGGCATCGCGCCATTCGCCGTTGATGAAAAGCTTGACGTCGGGATAGCTATGCATGGGTGTCCACTTTCGGTTGATCGCTGGAAATGGCCGGGGAGGCGGCGCGGGGAGGAGATGAGGGTGTGTTGATCTGACCTAAAATAATTGACAGGAACAATCAATATTCAGATGCGCAGGATGAAAATCTTTGGCGCGCTGTGATTAAAGATAGGGTGGTGTTACGGCGCTTACTACCTCGCAGCGCTCATTTCCGACATTGCGATACCGATGCGGCAGACGGCTGTCGAACAGGAAGGCGTCGCCCTTTTTCAGGATGCGCGTCTGGCTGCCCACGGTCACTTCCAGCTCGCCGGCAACCACCACTCCGCCTTCTTCGGCCTCGTGGCTCAGCATGGTTTCGCCGGTATCGGCGCCCGGTTCGTAGAACTCGTGGAAGATCTGCACGCTGTGGGATTTCGCATCCCCCACCTGCAGCAGCGTCAGTGCGCCGGTGGAGAGCGGCGTCAACTCGTCGGCGCGATAGAAGATCTGGTCTACGGGTGGCAGGGTTAGGGCGAAGAAATCTGTGAGCGGGTAGGAGATCGCCTCGAGGATCTTCTTCAGCGAGGCAACCGAAGGGCTCACCTTGTTCTTCTCGATCAGCGAGACCAGCGAATGGGTGACGCCCGCCTTGACCGCCAGCGCGCGCTGGGAAAGGCCGTGCTGTTTGCGCACCAGGCGAAGCCGTTCACCGACATCGAAACCGCCCTCGGCGCTTTCAGCCGCATTCTCCGTGGCATGCATTCTTCCAATCGACCTTTATTCCATCCCTGCTCAGCCCCGCGAGGGGAGCCCGTTTCACTGATACACCGAAGGCGGAAATTTCGCCAATGACGAAAAACGGCGTGGGGTGTGAGGGAATTTGAGATTTTTTCGCGCTGGATGTCGGATCGCCGAAAGTAGGTACGTCTTTAAGGAGCGGTCGTGACTGACGGCCTCGTAGTCAGGATTGAAAGGGAGAACTGAAATGGCAAAGAACACGATCTGCTTATGGTTCAACAAGGATGCAGAGGAGGCTGCCCGCTTCTATGCCGAGACTTTTCCGGATAGTGCAGTCGGCACTGCAACCCGCGCGCCCGGTGATTACCCGGACGGCAAACAGGGAGACGTGCTGGTGGTGGAATTCACCGTTGCGGGTGTATCGTGCATCGGCCTGAACGGCGGGCCGATCTTCAAGCACAACGAAGCCTTTTCCTTCCAGATCTCGACCGAAGACCAGGAGGAAACCGATCGTTACTGGAACGCCATCGTCGGCAATGGCGGCCAGGAAAGCGAGTGCGGCTGGTGCAAGGATAAATGGGGCATCTCCTGGCAGATCACGCCTCGCGTCCTCATGGAAGCGATGTCTGCCGGTGGCGCCGAGGCGAAACGCGCTTTCGATGCGATGATGACCATGAAGAAGATCGACGTTGCCGCTATCGAAGCCGCCCGCCGCGGTTAAGGAGAAAATCGATGGACAAGAAAGCGAGTGACGGGCGCACGGCGGTCGAACGGAGGTCCGAGCGCGAACTCGTCGTGACGCGCAGCTTCAACGCTCCGGTTCGCCTCGTGTTCGATGCGTGGACCAAGCCGGAATTGTTCAAGCAGTGGTGGGCACCGAAATCCAGCGGCGTTCCGCTTCTTGCCTGCGAGATGGATGCGCGCACCGGAGGCGGCTATAGTGTCACATTCGGACAGGACGCCTCCAGCTCGATGACCTTCTTCGGCAAATATCTCGAAGTGTCGCCGCCTTCGCGCCTCGTCTGGACGAATGACGAAAGCGAAAACGGCTCCGTCACTACGGTCACCTTCGAGGAGCAGGACGGCAGGACGCTGCTGGTCCTGCACGAGCTCTATCCTTCCAAGGAGGCGTGCGACGAATCCTGTGCCGGCATGGAAGGTGCGATGCCCGAACAGTTCGGGCAGCTGGATGAACTTCTCGTCACCCTGGGCGCGAGCGCCTAACCCACGATCGCTGTTTGGCTGAAACGCGGTCATAAGAAGGCCCGGCGCGCTGGTAGGCGGCCGGGCCGGTTTGCCGAAAAGGCAACGCTTTCTCAGAAGAATGCCTGAATACCCGTCTGCGCGCGGCCGAGGATCAGTGCGTGGACGTCATGCGTGCCCTCGTAGGTGTTGACCGTTTCCAGGTTCTGCGAGTGGCGCATGACATGGTATTCGATCTGGATGCCGTTGCCGCCGTGCATGTCGCGGGCCTGGCGGGCGATATCCAGCGCCTTGCCGCAATTGTTGCGCTTGACGATCGAGATCATTTCCGGGGCCATCTTGTGCTGGTCCATCAGTTGACCGACGCGCAGCGAACCCTGGAGGCCGAGCGCGATCTCGGTCTGCATGTCGGCGAGCTTCTTCTGGTAGAGCTGCATGCCGGCGAGCGGCTTGCCGAACTGCTTGCGATCAAGGCCGTACTGGCGGGCGCGGAACCAGCAGTCTTCCGCCGCACCCATGACGCCCCAGGAAATGCCGTAGCGGGCGCGGTTGAGGCAGCCGAAGGGGCCCTTGAGGCCCGAAACGTTCGGCAGGATCGCATTCTCGCCGACTTCGACGCTGTCCAAAACGATCTCGCCGGTGATCGAGGCGCGCAACGACAGTTTTCCGCCGATCTTCGGGGCCGACAGGCCCTTCATGCCCTTTTCGAGCACGAAGCCGCGGATCTCGTTGTTATGGGCTTCCGACTTCGCCCAGACGACGAAGACGTCGGCGATCGGCGCGTTGGAAATCCACATTTTCGAACCGCGCAGGCGATAACCGCCCTCGATTTTTTCGGCACGGGTCTTCATGCCGCCCGGATCGGAACCGGCATCCGGTTCGGTCAGGCCGAAACAGCCGATCAGCTCGCCGGAGACGAGGCCCGGCAGATATTTCTTCTTCTGCTCGTCGGAGCCGTAGGCGAAGATCGGGTAGATGACCAGCGACGACTGCACGCTCATCATCGAGCGATAGCCCGAGTCGATGCGTTCGATCTCGCGGGCAACGAGGCCGTAAGCGACGTAGGAAGCGTTGGCCGCGCCATATTCTTCCGGCAGCGTCACGCCGAGCAGGCCGGTCTGGCCCATCAGCTTGAACAGGCCCTTGTCAGTCGTCTCGTCAAGATAGGCTTCATTGACGCGCGGCATCAATTCGGACTTGGCGAAGGCGGCCGCCGCGTCGCGGATCATCCGCTCCTCTTCAGTCAGCTGGTCTTCGAGAAGAAAGGGATCATTCCAGGAAAAAGCCACGGGTCTCGCCTCCGGTTTGAAATCGGGCAATTTGAAGTTTGAAGAATTATCGCTAGCGGCAGGCGAAGAGCAAGCACCGTTTACTCATCCGGTCATGATCTATAGTAATAGGGCATGGTCAGCCTCTCGCGAAAACTGCTTCCCTCCACCTCGGCGCTCGCCGCTTTCGATTCCGTCGCGCGGCTCGGCAGTTTCTCGGCGGCTGCGGAAGAGCTGTCGCTGACGCAAGGGGCAATCAGCCGACAGGTTTCAGGGCTGGAAGAGCAATTGGGCGTGCAGCTGTTCGACCGCACCAGCCGCGGCGTCGGCCTCACTTCGGCAGGGGCGGATTATGCCAAGGCGGTAGCGAACGCCCTGTCGCAGATCCGTTCGGCCTCGCTAGCCGTCATGACCAAACGGCATAGCGACCAGTTGAACCTCGCGATCCTGCCGACCTTCGGCACCCGCTGGCTGATGCCGCGCATCCCGCAATTCGTCGCCAGGCACCCGGAGATCACGCTGAATTTCGCCACCCGCATCGGGGTCTTCGATTTCGACCGCGACGGGATCGACATGGCGATCCATATCGGCCAGCCGGATTGGCCGGGGGCGGAATGCACCTTCCTGATGGAGGAAATGGTGGCGCCGGTTTGCTCGCCGGCCTTCCTCGCCGCGCATCCGATCCGCAAGGGAGAGGACCTGTTGCGCCTGCCGCTGTTGCACATGGCCTCGCGGCCGGGCGCATGGAATCACTGGTTCGAGAGCCTCGGGGTCTCCGGCACGCCGTTGCAGGGCATGCGGTTCGAACAGTTCGGCAGCGTGGCGCAGGCCTGTATCGCCGGCTTGGGCGTGGCGCTGATGCCGCTGTTCCTGATCGACTCGGAGCTGGCGAGCGGCCAACTCGTCGAGGCTTTTCCACATCAGGTCAGAAGCACCAGCGCCTATTATGCAGTCGCGCCGATGAGCAAGGCGGATTTCCGGCCAGTGGTGGCATTCCGGGCGTGGCTGCTGGAGGAGATCGGGCGGTATCGGGAGGACGTGGTGGGGTGGTGAGGCGGGATAGAGCCTTGCTCAAATTCATATGTCTCTGAACTAAAGTATAAAACCCCCAATAATTCAGGTTGTATTTTTATCTTTCATACCTATGGTTGTTAATGGCTATTTTTGTTGACGATTGTTTGACGTTGTGAGGGACTATGAAAATAACTCTTAGAAATGCTGTGATCGCTATAATATTTACATGTGGATCTGTAGTTGCGCATGCTTCTAGTGGTGATGCCTCCGTAAATGGAGATCTTAACAAAGAGCTCAGCTCTTTCGAGCGGATCGATGATCTATGGCTGCCGGTGGACAAGGAAACCAAATCAGTAGCCAAACGTTATCGAAACGCAGAGCGTATGGTCGCTCGGTGCAAGCGGGGCACGTGGAGTGTATTTTTCGAAAGTTCTTTTGTTGACCTGGATAAATCTCGAAAAGAGCTGGAAAAAAGCCATAGCTTAATCAAGGCTTCTCATAAATCTGCGTTGACATCGATGAGCGGCCATAGGCGTTCACTTGCTATATTGGAGGGAGGATATAATTCGAAAGGCAAAGATGAAGCTTATTGGACCAAAAAGAATGATATCATAACGAAAATGGCGTTGGAATATCGCGACATTATAACGAATTCCGTCATTCCTGCATACGAGTTGTACAATGAAGGTATTGATGCACTATCTGAAGCTTATTCGGATTACGCTAGCGATTGTCTGGGTGTGATTCCATTAAAACCTGGGCGAGACATTCTTGAGGCGGTCCTGGCCAAAGTTGATATCGTCGGTGGAATAGCGACAAAAATCGTCGATTTGCTGCCGAAGTCAATTGTCAAGAAAGAATGACCGCATGGCCGTCATTCCAAAAGAGCGGCAGTCTACACCTAAAGCTTCGGCCTTCTCCTCAACCAATCCGTCGCCGCCTCATAAGCCAGCGCCAGTTCCAGGACAGCCTTATCTCCTCTCGGCCGCCCAATGATCTGAATGCCGTTCGGCAAACCATTTGTCCCAAACCCGGCGGGCATGGCCGCGACCGGCAGGCCGGCCATCGAGGCGGGGATCACGACTTCCATCCAGCGGTGATAGGTGTCCATCGTCCGTCCGGCGATTTCCTTCGGCCAATGGGTGTCGGCATCGAAGGGGAAGACCTGGGCGGCGGGGAGGATCAGGTAGTCGTAGCGGTCGAACGTCGTCAGCAGATACTGATACCAGGCGCTGCGGCGCTTGGAGGCGAAATGCACCTCGCGTGCGGTCATGTCGAGCCCGCGCTCGATTTCCCAGATGATCTCGGGCTTCATCTTCGCGCGCTTGGCCGGGTCGTCGTAGTTGTCACGCATGCCGCTTGCGGTAAGCCAACTGCGTAGGGTCGTCCAGGAGCGCCAGACGTCAGCCATGTCGAAGTCCGGCACGACGTCATCGACCGTGCAGCCGATCCTTTCGAAGACCGGCAACGTCGCCCGGCAGAGTTCCAGCACGCCCGGTTCGAAAGGCAGGTAACCGCCGAGATCGCCGAGCCAGGCAATGCGGGCGCCGGAGAAATCGCGGTCTTCCCGCGGCATCAGGTCTTCGGTCGGCAAGGACAGCGGATCGCGCGGATCGTAACCGGCTTGCGTCGAGAGCAGGGCGGCGACGTCGCGCACCGTGCGGCCCATCGGTCCGAGCACCGAAAGCTGGCCTAAGAAGTTTTCGGGCTTCAGGGAGGAGGGGACGCGGCCGAAGCTCGGGCGGAAACCGACGACATTGTTGAAGGCGGCGGGGTTGCGCAGCGAGCCCATCTGGTCGCTGCCGTCGGCAATTGGCAGGAGATGCGCCGAAAGGGCGGCTGCCGCACCGCCGCTCGATCCGCCGACGGTTTTCGACAGGTCGTAGGGGTTTCTGCTGACGCCGTGGACGGGATTGTAGCTCTGCGAACCGAGCCCCTGTTCCGGCGTGTTGGTCTTGCCGATGATGATTGCGCCGGCCGCCCGGATGCGCTCGACCATCACCTCGTCCTTGTCGGGCACGAAATCGACAAAGATCGGCGAGCCGTAGGTGCAGCGGATGCCCTTGACCTCGCAGAGATCCTTGATGGCGATCGGTATTCCGTGCATCCAGCCGCGTGATATGCCGGAAGCAAGCTCGACGTCGCATGCGGCGGCCTCAGCCAGGAGTTCGTCCCGGCCGCGCAGGCTGACGATCGCGTTGATCGCCGGATTGAGCCTGTCGATCCGGTCGAGATAGGCCGTCATCACTCCCACGCAGGAGACCCGGCCGTCATGAATCGCTTCCGAAAGGGCTGTCGCCGAAAGCCCGGTGATCTCGTCGTCGTGCATCGCTCTTCCCTCATGAATATCCGAGGATTTCCACTGGTGGAGGTCGAGGAGTCAAGGCAGGATGTGGGGATAGCGTCGGCCCACAATTACAAACGACTCGACAAAGCCTTTTGAGCAAAGTATTCGTGCTTAAACGTTTAATCAGAGCATCCTATGGCTTCACCTCGTCCCGGACCCAACATGAGCGCGATCGCCGCCGCCCTCGGCGTGTCGGCCGCGACCGTGTCGAATGCGCTTTCCGGCAAGGGACGCGTATCGCCGGAGCTTATCGAGAAGGTGCGTTCCAAGGCAAGCGAACTGGGTTACGTGCCGAGCCTGACCGCGCGGGCGCTGCGCACCGGCCGTACCGGCGTGCTCGGCCTCGTGTTGCCTGACATCGCCAATCCTCTCTTCCCGCAGATCGCCCAGGCGATCGAGAACGCCGCCTCGAATGCTGGCTATGGCGTGCTGATCGCCGACTCCCGTGGCGACATCGCTGCCCAGACGGAGGCGATCGGCAGGCTTCTCGAACGCGGCGTGGACGGCATGGTCATCGTTCCCCGGCGTGGCACGCGGATTGCCGATGTCGGCTGTCCGGTCGCGGTCATCGATACGCCTTCCACGCCCGGCAACACGGTTGCCGCCGACCACTGGGAGGGCGGGGCGCAGATGGGCCGGCATCTCGCAGCGCTCGGCCACGCCAAGGTCCTGCTGATCGGCACCAGTGTATCCTCGAACGTGCAGAACGACCGCATCGGCGGGCTGAAGGCCGGGCTCGGCGCCCGCGTCGAATGCGATACGATGTGGATCGAAAGGGTCGAGGCGGTTTCAGGCGAAGGCTGCCCGCTCGGTCTTGCGGAGAAGGCCGCGGCCGGTTTCACGGCTTTTGCGGCGGTTTCCGATCTTTCGGCGCTTCGGGCACTGACGGAGCTGCAGCGCGCCGGTATCGGCGTGCCGGAAATGGTCAGCGTCACCGGTTTCGACGATCTCATCTGGTCGGCAGTCGTCACGCCGGCGCTTACCACCGTGCGCATGGACATGGCCGTTATCGCCGATCTGGCGATTGCGGCCCTCATCCGCGTAATCGAATCCGAGGGCGAAGAGGAGGAGGCCGCCGGCAAGGTGACCTCCGAGATCGACCGGGTCCCGATGCAGCTCATCGTGCGCCAGTCCACGGGTGCTCCGCACGCCGACGGCGTGCCGAATTTACATGCCAGAACCCCAAACAAGCCGACAGCAGGAGAACTCAAGCCATGACAATACAAGCCATGAACAAGGTCATTCTCGCATCGGGCGCTGCCCTGATGCTCACCGTGGGTGCCGCCGAGGCGCAGCAGAAGACGCTGACGATTTCCGTCTATGCGCTCGCCCAGGACGAATACAAGCAGATCGTCTACGATCCCTTCGAGAAGATCTGCGGCTGCAAGCTGGTCGTCGAGACCGGCAACAGCGTCGAGCGCCTCGCCAAGATGGAGGCCAACAAGGCCAACCCGGTCGTAGACATGGCCGTCATCTCGATGGCAGACGCGCTGGCTGCCTCGCGCGCCGGCCTGATCGACAAGGTCGACACCTCGAAGCTCTCCAACTTCGGCAAGCTTTATGACGTGGCCAAGGATCCGAACAAGGACGGCATGAGCGTCGGCTACACGTTCTACGCCACCTCGATCGCCTATCGTTCCGACAAGATGAAGATCGACAGCTGGGCCGATCTCCTGAAGCCGGAATATGCAAGCCATGTCGCATGGCCGAACGTCACCACCAACCAGGGCCCGCCGGCGCTCTACATGCTGGGCCTGGCTCTCGCCAAGGACACGGCTGACCTGAAGGCCCCGATCGAAGCGGTCGGCGCCAAGAAGGCCGAAATCGTCACCTTCTACGAGAAGTCCTCGCAGCTCGTGCAGCTGATGCAGCAGGAAGAAATCTGGGCCGCGCCGATCGGCCGCTTCACCTGGGCGCCCTTCACCAAGCTCGGCTTCCCGATCGCCTGGGCCATGCCGAAGGAAGGTCAGACCGGCGGCATGAATGTCATGGTCGCCACCAAGGGTTCGAAGAACAAGGACCTGGCGCTGCAGTTCATGGACTACTGGATCTCCACCGAAGTCCAGACCAAGCTCGCCGAAAAGCTGATCGACAGCCCGGCCAACAAGGACGTCAAGCTGTCCGACGCGATCGCCAACAACCTCACCTATGGCGAGGAAACGGCCAAGAGCCTGAAGCTGATTCCGTCTGCTGTCGCTCTCGACAACCGCGCCGGCTGGATCAAGACCTGGAATGAGAAGGTGGGGCAGTAAGGGCTGGCCGAACCATAATAAGACCCCGCCCCAAACCCCTCCCCACAAGGGGGAGGGGCTTAACCTGCCGCGCCCTCGCAGCTTGAATTGGGCGAGATGGTGCCACGAGTTTTCTCCCCCCTTGTGGGGGAGATGGCCGGCAGGCCAGAAGGGGTTTTTTTTACAACACCCTCCGCTTGGCGCGGGGGCGCAGGAGAAGACGACCAATGTTCCAGAACAGGACTGAAGCGCTGGCACTTGCGCTGCCGGCCGCGATCTTCGCGGCGGCGGTGTTTCTCGTGCCTGTCGTGATCCTGCTGTCCGATGGATTTCGCGTGCCGACCGGCGGCTGGACGATTTCCGCCTATACGGATTTCTTCTCCAATTCGCTGAACCAGGCCGTCTTCCTGCGTACGTTGCGGCTAGGCGCCCTGGTCACGATCGCCTCGGCTGTGATCGGTTATGCTGCGGCGTTTGCGATCGTCAGCCTGGAGCCTGGCGCCAAGGGCAAGGTCACAGGCCTCGTGGTGCTGCCGCTGATGATCTCGCCGGTCGCCCGCACCTATGCCTGGATCGTCATCCTCGGCCGCACCGGCATCGTCAACCAGGCTTTCCAGGCGCTCGGCATCACCGAAGCGCCGCTGCGCATCCTGTTTTCCGAGACGGCTATTTTCATCGGCCTGCTGCAGCTCTTCCTGCCGCTGATGATCATCTCGCTGATCTCGGCGCTTGAGAACATGCCGAAGGACGCCATTCCGGCGGCCCGGGTGCTCGGCGCCAACTGGTTCCAGGTGTTCTGGAAGGTCGTGCTGCCGCTCACCAAGGAAGGCCTCGTGATCGGCGGCACGCTGGTCTTCACCGGTTCGCTGACCGCCTATATCACCCCCGCCATCCTCGGCGGCTCCAAGGTGCTGATGCTCGAAACACTGCTCTACCAGCAGGTTGCGGTCTCCAACAATTTCGTCGCGGCAAGCGTCATCGCCTTCATCCTGATCGTCATGAGCTTTGCCGCCAACATCCTTCTCAAGCGAGTCGCCACGGCGCGCAACAAGCAGAGGAGCCAGGCATGACGCTGCGCAGCCTCTTCATCCCGATCACGCTTCTTCTGGTGATCGCCTTCCTGATCGGGCCGTTCCTGATCATCGTCGCCGCCTCCTTCTCTGCCGGCGAGACGCTTGCCTTCCCGCCGCAGGGCTTTTCGCTGCGCTGGATCGCAAAGGTCTTCACGGTCGAGAGTTTCCGCGCCTCGTTCGGCATGTCGCTGTTTCTGGCGATCGGCGGCACGGCGGCAGCACTCATCCTCGGCATCCCAGCTTCCTATGCCCTGTCGCGCTACAAGCTGCCGGGAGCGGAGATCGTCCGCACCGTGGTCTCGGCGCCCATCATCGTGCCAGGAATCATCGTGGGCCTGGCCCTGCTGCGTTACATCGTCGTGCCCTTCCAGGTCGGTATCACGCTGGCGCTGTTCCTCGCCCATACCGCGCTGGTCCTGCCCTATGCGGTGCGGGTCGTCTCGGCGAGCCTCGACAACCTGCGCTCCGATATCGAGGAAGCGGCCGTGCTTCTGGGTTCCTCGCGACTCGGTGCCTTTTTCCGTGTGGTGATGCCGAACATCCGCGGCGGCATCATGTCGGCCTTCATCCTCGGCTTCGTCACCAGCTTCAACCAGGTGCCAGTGTCGCTGTTCCTCTCGGGGCCTGGCGTGCGCACCCTGCCGGTCGACATGATCGCCTATATGGAAATCGTCTTCGATCCGTCCGTCGCAGCGCTCTCTTCGCTGCTCGCCTTCCTCTCCATCGGCATCGTTTTTGTTGCCGAACGTTTCCTGGGGTTCTCCCGCTATGTCTGACGCGTCCTATCTCTCGCTCGAAAAGCTGACGCTCGCCTATGGCGATTCCGTCGCCGTCGCCAACCTCGATCTCAACATCCGCAAGGGCGAGCTGATCGCGCTTCTCGGCCCGTCGGGCTGCGGCAAAACGACGACGATGCGGGCGATCGCGGGCCTGCTGGCGGTCAAGAGCGGTCATGTCCGCCTCGACGGCGCCGACATCACCCGCGTTCCCGCCAACAAACGCGCCGTCGGCCTGATGTTCCAGTCCTACGCGCTGTTCCCGCATCTCTCCGTCTACGAGAACGTCGCCTTCGGGTTGAAGCTCAAGGGCATGCGTGGGCCGGAGCTCGAGACCAAGGTCCAGTCCGGCCTCAAGTCTGTCGGTCTGTCCACCTTCGCGAACCGCAAGCCGGCCGAGCTTTCCGGCGGCCAGCAGCAGCGCGTCGCACTCGCCCGTTCGATGGTGATGGAGCCGAAGGTGCTGCTGCTCGACGAGCCGCTCTCTAACCTCGACGCCCGGCTGCGGCTGGAAATGCGCACCGAACTGCAGCGTGTCCAAAAGGAGACGGGCGTGACGATGATCTTCGTCACTCACGACCAGGCCGAAGCTTTGGCGCTCGCCGACCGCATTGTGGTCATGAAGAGCGGTAAGATAGAGCAGATCGGTTCGCCGGAAGACATCTACAACCGCCCGACATCGTCCTTCGTTGCGGATTTTGTCGGGTTCGAAAACATTTTCCCGCTCGAAAACGGAAAGATGAAGACCAGTGCAGGTCTCATCGATCTCTCGGGCAAGCCCCCTTCAGCGGCGGGTCTTGCCTGGCGGCCGCGTATGGTGTCCCTGGGGACAGGTCCTTTCCAGGGCACCGTGCGCGGTACATCCTTTGCCGGCGACAGCAGGGAATACCTGCTCGACACCTCGCTCGGCCCGATCAAGGCCGAGGTGGAGGCGAGCCAGCCGGCGCATGCGCTGGGTGCCGACCTGTTCTTCGATCTGCCGCCCGAAAAAGCTGCGCCGCTCCTGCGGTTCGTGTAAGGAGCGGCTGACATGGGTATCTGGATCGACACCGACATGGGCTTTGACGACATCGCCGCGATCATGGTCGCGGCGCATGCGGGGCTTGGCATAGACGGCGTTTCCCTGGTCTTCGGCAATGCGCCGCTCGACCACGTCCGCCACAATGCGGCGGGCGCGGCATCGGCCTTCGTCTGGCCGTTCCCGGTGCATGCCGGCCGCGCCGCACCGGTGCTGGCCAGGCTGGAGACCGCGACCAACATTCTCGGCAAGACCGGCATTCCGACCGCCGGCCAAGCCCTGCCGGAAGCCCCGGATACGTTCCATACCGACGCATTCGAAGCGCTCTGTGCCTGGCTTGAAAAGGGTAAAGGTGATGGCGAAGAGCAGGGCGAGCGCCGCATCATGGCGCTCGGGCCGCTCACCAATATCGCGGCGGTGGTACTCGCCCGGCCGGATCTTGCGGCCAAGATCACCGATCTCACGTGGATGGGCGGCGGTGTCACCACCGGCAACCACACGGCGTCCGCCGAGTTCAACGCCTTTGCCGATCCGGAAGCGCTGGCGATCGTGCTCGCCCACCAGATCCCGCTGCGGATGGTCGATCTTGATCTCTGTCGCAAGGTGCTTTGCGCTCCCGACGACGTCGCTCCGATCCGGGCTGCGGGCGGGCGCAATGCAGAACTGGTCGCCGATCTGCTGGCCGGTTTCGTCGCCATCGCCACCAGCCGCGGCCGTCCGGCCATGGCGCTATACGATGCGGTCGCGGCCGTCGCCTTCGTGTTTCCGGAACACGTCACCTGGCGCGAGGCGCGCATCGATATCGAACTTTCCGGGACGCTGACGCGCGGCCGCACGGTCGTCGAGACGCGCACTGGCCGGGGCGAATTCAATGCCACCTACGGCGTCGATATCGACGTCGAAAAGGCGAAGGCGGTCATTCTCGAGACTTTGCATGCGGAGGCGAGCTGGTGAAGAACATCATCTCAAGCGTACAGGAATTCACGGAACCCGCTTTGCGTGACCGTGCCGTCACCGCGGCGCGCGGCGATGCGCCGTTCGATATCCTGATATCGGGTGGCACGCTGGTCGACATGGTGACGGGCGAGCTGCGCCCGGCCGATATCGGTCTCGTCGGACCGGTGATCGCCAGCGTCCACGAGACCGGTTCCCGCTCGGATGCCGCGGAGATCGTCGACGCGACGGGCGCCTTCATCTCGCCCGGCCTCATCGATACGCATATGCATATCGAAAGCTCGATGGTGACGCCGGCGACCTATGCCGGCGCCGTGCTGCCGCGCGGGGTGACGACCATTGTCTGGGATCCGCATGAATTCGGCAATGTGAATGGGACAGAAGGGGTCGCCTGGGCGCTCGAAGCGGTGACGCCGCTGCCTTTGCGCGCCGTCGTTCTGGCGCCATCCTGCGTGCCGTCTGCGCCGGGCCTCGAAATGGCCGGGGCCGATTTTGACGCGGCGACGATCGAGGAAATGCTGTTCTGGCCGAAGATCGGCGGGCTTGCCGAGGTCATGAACATGCGCGGCGTCATTGACCGCGATCCGCGCATGAGCGGCATCGTGCAGGCCGCGCTGGTGTCCGAAAAGCTGGTCTGCGGCCATGCCCGCAGTCTCGTCGGGCCGGACCTTGCCGCCTTCATGGCGTCGGGCATCACCTCCGACCACGAGCTCGTCTCCGCCGCCGACCTGATGGCCAAGCTGCGTGCCGGCCTGACCATTGAGATGCGCGGTTCTCACGACCATCTGCTGCCGGAATTCGTCGAGGCGCTCAACGCGCTTGGCCGTCTGCCGCAGACGGTGACGCTTTGCACGGACGACGTCTTTCCAGACGACCTCGTTCAGGGCGGCGGCCTCGACGACGTGGTGCGCCGGCTGGTGCGCTATGGCATGAAACCGGAATGGGCGCTGCAGGCCGCCACGCTGAACGCGTCTGCGCGTATCGGCCGTCCCGACCTCGGCCTGATCGCCGCAGGCCGCCGGGCCGATATCGTGCTCTTCGAGGATCTCACGGATTTCCGCGCCCGCCATGTCTTTGCCAGCGGCACGCTGATTGCGCGTGACGGCGCCATGACCGTCGAACTCCACACGACCGACCCCTGCCTGCTGCAGGGTTCGGTCAAGCTCGACCCGCTTCGGGAGGAAGATTTCAAGCTGCCGGCCGAGGGACGCAAAGTCAGGCTTGCGACGATCGATCGTCCGCGCTTCACGAACTGGGGGCAGACGGATGCGGATGTCGTCGATGGCTACGTGGTATCCCCGGAGGGCACGACACTGATCGCCGTGACCCACCGCCACGGCCGGGCCGACAGCCGCACCCGTCTTGGGTTCCTCACCGGTTGGGGTACGTGGAAAGGGGCTTTCGCCACCACGCTTGCCCATGACAGCCACAACCTCACCGTCTTCGGTTCCGACCCAGCCGACATGGCTGCTGCCGCCAACGCGGTGATCGAAGCCGGCGGCGGCATGGCGGTGGCAACTGGCGGCAAGGTCGAAGTGCTCCTGCCGCTGCCGCTCTCCGGCCTCGTTTCGGAGGCGCCGATGGCAGAGGTTGCCGGTGGCTTCCGAAATATCCGCGCCGTCATGGACCGCATTGTCGACTGGCAGCCGCCCTATCTCGTGTTCAAGGCCTGTTTCGGCGCGACGCTCGCCTGTAATCCCGGCCCGCACCAGACCGATCGCGGCATTGCCGATGTCGCCACCGGCACGCTATTGGAATCGCCGATCCTCGAAATTCTCGAATAGGAAAAGCGCATGCAGCCGCATGATTTCTGGCAGGACGTCCACCCAGTGGGTTCTTTCGACAGGGCAGGGCCGTTTTCCGGCTTCTTCCCCGCGACACTGGACGACGGCAGCCAGATCCGGCTGCCGATCCGGCCGCTTGCCGACGGAGAGCACGCGCTTGCCTCTCTGATCATCAACCAGGCGAGTTTCGACGTTCAGGATGCGCTTGCCGCTGACCTGGCGCCGAAGATTGCAGCCTTCCGCCCGGAAGTCATCGTGGGCTTGCCGACCTTGGGCCTGACGCTTGCTGCAGCCGTCGCCCGCGCGCTCGGTTATGCGCGCTACGTGCCGCTCGGGACCTCGCGAAAATTCTGGTACGACGAAAGCCTATCGGTGCCGCTGTCCTCGATCACCACGCCGGAACAGCAGAAACGGCTTTATGTCGATCCGCGCATGCTGCCGCTGATCCAGGGCAAGCGGGTCGCGCTGATCGACGATGTGATTTCCAGCGGCACCTCGATCGTCTCTGGCCTGACGCTGATGGTCTCGCTCGGCATCGAGCCGGTCGTCGTCGGTGCCGCCATGCTGCAATCGGAGCGCTGGCACGACAAGCTCGATGCGTTCGGCCCGGAGTGGCGGCCGCGCGTAGCCGGTGTTTTCACAACCCCGATGCTGAAAAAGGCGGGCGAGGGGAGCTGGACGGCCTGACGCGTTTTCCGGCTTGCGAAAGAGAAGGGGCTGGCTAGGATCGGCCCATTGCTCACCTTGGAACTTTCACAAGAAAATCGGGAATAGACTTCATGGAACTGGTGTTCGACGGCCACAACGACGTGCTCCTGCGGCTCTGGCGGAACATGAAGGCGGGCGGCGATCCGATCGCCGAATTTGCAAACGGCACGCCGAACGGCCATATCGACGGACCGCGCGCCAAGGCCGGCGGTCTCGCCGGCGGCCTCTGCGCCATCTATATCCCGTCCGGCGAACTGGTGCTCAAGGAGCCCGACCAGAACGGCCATTACGTCACGCCGCTGTCCACCCCGCTCGATCATCTCCCCTCGCTGACGATCGCGCTCGAAAAGGCCTCGATCGCGCTGCGCCTCGACCGCGCGGGCGCCTGGCGGCTCTGCCGTTCGACCGCCGACATCCGCAAGGCGATGGACGAAGGCATCTTCGCTGCTGTTATGCATATGGAAGGCTGCGAGGCGATCGATCCGGATCTCGACAATCTCGAAGTCTTCCATGCCGCCGGCCTGCGTTCACTCGGCCCGGTCTGGAGTCGGCACAACATCTTCGGCCACGGCGTACCCTTCGCCTATCCGATGTCGCCCGACACTGGCCCCGGCCTGACCGACCATGGCTTCGAACTGGTCAAGGCCTGTAACACGCTCGGCATCCTGATCGATCTTGCCCATATCACTGAGAAGGGGTTCTGGGATGTCGCCAAGACTTCCGACCAGCCGCTGATTGCCAGCCATTCGAATGCACATGCGCTGACGCCGGTCGCCCGTAACCTCACGGATCGCCAACTTGATGCCATCAAGGAGAGCGGCGGCCTCGTGGGCCTCAATTATGCGGTGACCATGCTACGTCCGGACGGACGCGACAATGTCGCCACGCCGATTTCGGAGATGGTGCGCCATATCGATCATATGGTGCAACGCATGGGCATCGATCACGTGGCGCTGGGATCGGACTTCGACGGGGCCTCGATTCCTGAAGAAATACATGATGCTGCAGGAAATCAAAATCTGGTTGCGGCGCTCAAGGGAGCGGGCTACGCTGATGCAGAGCTAAAAAAGCTGTGCCGGGAAAACTGGCTGAGAGTTTTGGGGAAGGCCTGGCACGAATAAGGCTGGTTTTCCCCAGAGGTCAAATAACCAAAAGGGGAAAAACGACCATGATTCATGCACTTCAGGGACGAGTCCGTCTGCTGTCCGCGAGCGCGGCGCTGTCGCTCATGCTGCTTGCCGCACCGCAGGCCTTCGCGGTGACGCCGAAGGACACACTCGTCATCGGGCTTGCCTTCGACGACATCATTACGCTCGATCCGGGTCAGGCGTTCGAATTCTCGGCCGGCGAAGTCAATGGCAACAGCTATGACCGCCTGGTGCGCCTGGACATCGCCGACACGTCCAAGGTCAAGCCGGACCTCGCCGAGAGCTGGACTGTCTCCGATGACGGCCTGACCTACACGTTCAAGATCAAGCAGGGCCTGAAGTTCGCCTCCGGCAACCCGATTACGGCGGAAGACGTCGCCTATTCGTTCGAGCGCTCGGTCAAGATCGACGGCCCGCCGGCCTTCATCCTCAACCAGTTCGGCCTGAAGAAGGACAATATCACGAGCAAGGCAGTCGCCAAGGACGCCAATACCTTCGTGCTGACCGTCGACCAGTCCTACGCTCCGTCCTTCGTTCTGAACTGCCTCACCGCCACGGTCGCTGCCGTCGTCGACAAGAAGGTCGTTTCGCAGCACGTCACCAATGACGACTATGGCAATGCCTGGCTGAAGACGAATTTCGCCGGCTCCGGCCCGTACAAGATCCGCGAATGGCGCGCCAACGAAGTGGTCGTGCTGGAGCGCAACGACAATTACTGGGGCGAGAAGCCGCCGCTCAACCGCGTCATCTACCGGCATATGAAGGAAAGCGCGGCACAGCGCCTGGCTCTGGATAACAACGACATTGACGTTGCCCGCAACCTCGAGCCGAACGATATCGACGCGGTTTCCAAGAAGGGCACGGCGGTCACCAGCACGCCCAAGGGTTCGGTCTTCTATTTCAGCCTGAACCAGAAGAACCCCAACCTCAAGAAGCCTGAAGTCGTCGAAGCGATGAAATATCTCGTCGATTACGACGCGATCGGCTCGACCCTGATCAAGGGAGTCGGCCAGATCCACCAGACCTTCCTGCCGAAGGGCATTCTCGGTTCGATCGACGACAAGCCCTACAAGCTCGACGTTGCCAAGGCCAAGGAACTGCTTGCCAAGGCGGGCCTGAAGGACGGCTTCTCGGTGACCATGGACGTGCGCAACAACGAGCCGACCACCGGCATCGCGCAGTCGATCCAGCAGACCTTCGCCCAGGCCGGCATCAAGATGGAAATCATCCCCGGCGACGGCAAGCAGACGCTGACCAAATACCGCGCCCGCACCCACGACATCTATATCGGCTACTGGGGCGTCGACTACTGGGATCCGAACTCCAACGCGGAAACCTTCACGTCGAACCCGAACAATGCCGACGACGGCACCACGAAGACGTTGGCCTGGCGCAATGCCTGGGATGTTCCGGAGTTGACGAAGGAAACCAAGACCGGTTTCCTGGAACGGGATTCGGCCAAACGCGCAGCAATCTACGAGGATTTGCAGAAAAAGGTGCTGCAGAGCGGACCGTTCGTGCTGGTCTTCCAGCAGACGGAAGTCGCAGGCGTGGCCAAGGGCGTGAAGAGCTACAAGCTCGGCCCGACCTTCGATACGAACTACGTGTTCAACGTCTCCAAGGAATAGGGGTCCGGTTGCAGGCCCTGAGCCCGAAAGGCGAATTCCTTGACCTTACCTGAAACCTCCGTGGCGACACGGCGCAATCGGCGCCGTGCATCGTCCTTCGCGACCTCCGTCCTGCGTTTCGCGGTGACGGTGGTCACGACCATCTTCGGCCTGCTGGTCGTCACCTTCTTCATTGGCCGGGTCATCCCCATCGACCCGGTGCTGGCGATCGTCGGTGACCGGGCGCCGGCGCACCTCTATGAGCGAACCCGGATCGAGCTCGGCCTGAACCTGCCGATCTACCAGCAGTTCTTTATCTATGCGAAACAGGCGCTTTCCGGCCATTTCGGCACTTCGGTGCTGACCAGCAATCCCGTTCTGGAGGATATCCGGCGCGTCTTTCCGGCAACCATGGAGCTCGCCACCATCGGTACGCTGATCGGCTCGATCGTCGGTGTCCCGCTCGGAGTGCTGGCCGCCGTCCGGCGCGGCAGCATTGCGGACCAGATCGTGCGCGTCATCGGCCTGATCGGTTATTCGGTGCCGATCTTCTGGCTCGGACTGCTGTCGCTGGTGCTGTTCTACGCACAGCTCCGGTGGGTCGCCTTCCCGGGCCGCGTCGACATCGTCTACGAATACAGTTTCACGCCGCAGACAGGCTTCTATTTGCTCGATGCCGCCATGCAGGGCCAGTGGGAGGTGATGTGGGATCTGTTCCGCCACATCGCGCTGCCGGGCGGACTGCTCGGTTATTTCTCGCTTGCCTATATCAGCCGCATGACCCGCTCTTTCATGCTGAACGAGCTCTCTCAGGAATATGTGGTGGCGGCGCGGGCGAAAGGTCTGTCGGAAACGCGGATCATCTGGTTCCATGCGCTGCGCAATGCCGCCGTGCCGTTGGTGACCGTGATTGCGCTTTCCTATGCGAACCTGCTGGAAGGCTCGGTGCTGACCGAGACCATCTTCTCTTGGCCGGGGCTCGGACTCTACATCACCAACTCGCTGCAGAATGCCGACATGAATGCGGTGCTCGGCGGCACGCTGGTGATCGGCGCCGTCTTCGTCGGCATCAACATCTTCTCCGATCTTCTCTACCGGACACTCGATCCGAGGACGCGCAGCCGATGAGTATCGCGGAAACCAGTCTCAAACCCTATAGCCGCGAATGGCTGCTCTCCGACCGGCCGACCTCGCGCCGCCAGGCGCGTTTCGGACGGGCCTATATCGTCTGGCGCCGGTTTGCCGAAAACCGACTGGCGCTGATGGGGCTGGTGATCATCCTCGGGCTTATATTCGTCGCCGCATTCGCGGGCGTTCTGGCCCCCCACGATCCCGTTGTCGGCGACCTGCGCAATTCCCGCCTCTTGCCCCTCGGCTCGCCGGGTTATCTGCTCGGCACCGACGACCAGGGCCGCGACATCCTCTCGCGGCTGCTCTACGGCTCGCGGCTCACGCTGCTGGTGGTGGTGCTGGTGGCGATCATCGCAGCCCCGATCGGGCTCATCGTCGGCACGGTCTCCGGCTATGCGGGCGGCTGGATCGATGCGGTGCTGATGCGGATCACCGACATCTTCCTCGCCTTCCCGAAGCTTGTGCTGGCGCTGGCGCTGGTGGCAGCCCTCGGCCCCGGCATCGAGAACGCCATTCTTGCAATCGCCGTCACCTCCTGGCCGCCCTATGCGCGCATCGCCCGCGCCGAAACGATGACCTTCCGCAATTCGGAATTCATCGCCGCGGTAAAGCTGATGGGCGCTTCGCCCTTCCGCATCGTGCTGCGCCACGTCATGCCGCTCTGCATTTCGTCGCTGATCGTGCGCGTCACGCTCGACATGGCGGGCATCATCCTGACAGCAGCCGGTCTCGGCTTTCTCGGCCTCGGCGCCCAGCCGCCGCTTCCCGAATGGGGCGCGATGATCGCCTCCGGCCGCCGCTTCATTCTCGACCAGTGGTGGGTCGCTGCCATGCCGGGTTTTGCGATCCTGATCGTCAGCCTCGGTTTCAACCTGCTCGGCGACGGATTGCGCGATGCGCTCGATCCTAAGGAGGCCGGTCAATGAGAATGGCAAAGCAGGTCTCCAAGGCCCCGCTTCTGACGGTCGAGGATCTTCGCGTCACCTTTCCGACCCGCACCGGCGACGTGCAGGCCGTGCGCGGCGTTTCCTTCGCGCTTGGCCGCGAAAGGCTCGGCATCGTTGGGGAATCCGGTTCCGGCAAGTCGCAGACTGGCCGCGCGATCATGGGGCTGACGCCCGGCCATGCGAAGATCAGCGCGCGAAAACTCGCCTTCGGCGACCGAGACCTGCTCACCATGCCGGCCCGCGAGCGGCGGCAGCTGCGCGGCAAGCAGGTGGCGATGATCCTGCAGGATCCGAAATATTCGCTGAACCCGGTGATGACCATCGGCCGGCAGATCGTCGAGACGTTGAGGACGCATGAGCGAATCTCGACCTCGGCCGCCAAGGCCCGGGCGCTCGCCATGCTGGAGGCGGTGCAGATCAGCGATCCGGAACGGGTCTTCTCGCTCTATCCGCACGAGGTTTCCGGCGGCATGGGGCAGCGGGCGATGATCGCCATGATGCTGGTCTGCGGCCCGGAACTGCTGATTGCCGACGAGCCGACCTCGGCGCTCGACGTCACCGTGCAGCTCGAAGTGCTGGGTATTCTCGACAAGCTGGTGGCCGACCGGGGCATGGGGCTGATCTTCATCTCCCATGATCTGAGGCTCGTCTCCTCCTTCTGCGACCGCGTCATCGTCATGTATGCCGGCCGGATCGTCGAGGAACTGCCAGCCGCCAATCTCTCCGATGCGCAGCATCCCTATACGCGCGGGCTGTTGAACTGCCTGCCGACCATCGGTTCCGACCGGCATCCGCTGCCGGTTCTCGACCGCAAGCCGGAGTGGGCGCTATGACATCGGCTCTTTCGATCCGCGACATGGTCGTCACCTATGATGAGTTCGCCGCACTCGATCATGTCAGCTTCGATATCGGCACCGGCGAATCCTTCGGCATCGTCGGCGAATCCGGCTCCGGCAAATCGACGCTCCTGCGCGCCATATCCGGCCTTGCCTCTTTCGACCAAGGCACGCTCAGCGTTGCCGGCCGCTCTTATTCCGGACGCAAGCGCGACAAGGAGTTCTACCGCACCGTCCAGATGGTCTTCCAGGACCCTTATGGCTCGCTGCATCCGCGCCAGACGGTCGACCGGCTGCTGCTGGAACCGCTGGTCATCCACGGTTTCACCGATATCGAGACACGCATCAACCGCGCGCTGGACGAGGTGGGTCTCGGGTCCGGCTTCCGCTTCCGGTATTCGCACCAGCTTTCCGGCGGCCAGCGGCAGCGCATCGCGATCGCCCGGGCGTTGATCCTGGAGCCGAAGATCCTGCTGCTCGACGAGCCGACCTCGGCGCTCGACGCCTCGATCCAGGCGGAAATCCTCAACCTGCTCGAACAGGCGCGCCGCGACCGCAACCTCACCTTCGTGATGGTCAGCCACGATCTCGGCGTGATCAGCCATATGTGCGAACGGCTTGCGGTGATGAAAACCGGCAAGGTGGTCGAGACGGTGCCGCGGAAAGCACTGGAAAACCGCGAGTTTTCAGCCGAGTATACCCGCCAGCTGCTCGTCGCCAGCGAAGGTTTCCGCCGCGGCTGACGGGCGTCTCGATTTTATGTATGTCACCATCCCGAAACCGGCCCCCGCTTTCGGGCGACATGTTTCAGCCGGCAGGATCGCATGCAGCTTCGGGCTCTTATGTATTTCGACGAACTGGTCCGCACCAATTCCATGCGGGCGGCGGCCGAAAATCTCAACGTCGCGGCGACTGCCGTGTCGCGCCAAATCGAGAATCTCGAACATTATTTCGGCACGCCGCTCGTCGAGCGCAGCAATCGCGGCATCAAGCTGACGGCGGCCGGCGAACTGCTGGCGGCGCGGGCAGGGCGGACGCTGCGCGAACTCAAGCACGTCCACCAACTGATCGACGATCTGCAGGGCCTGCAGCGCGGCAAAGTGGTGATCTATGCCAACGGTGCGACCGTCGCCAATTTGATCGCTCCGGTGCTTGCCGAATTCAGCCTTCGCTATCCGAAGCTCCGGTTCGAGGTGGCGATCACCAGCGCCCGCGAGGCGGTCGAGGCGCTCGCCGCCGCCGAAGCCGATCTTGTCGTGACGCTGTTTGCGCCGAAGATATCCGGGGTGAAGGTGCGGCTGCGCTCCGAAATTACCTATGACGTGATCATGGCCGCCGACCATCCGTCCGCCGGCGCAAGCGAACTCACCCTGCGCGACCTGATCCACATGCCGCTCGCTCTGCCCGACAAGAACTTTGGCGCTCGGCAGGCCTTCGAGGAACTGTTCACCAAGGACGGGCTGGAACTCGATCCGGTGTTCGTCACCGGCTCGCTGGAAATGCTGAAGGAACTCGTGTTGCGCCGCGCGGCGGTCACGCTTCTGCCGGCACTCGCCGTGCAACGGGAAATCGATGCCGGCCAGCTTGCCGCGGTGCCGCTTGCCGCCGGCAAGGCGGTGCGCACGCCGATCGATCTCTGCGTCGCGCCCGACCGGCAGCTCTCTTTCGCGGCAGGCAAGCTGGTCGACTTTATCGAGCGTTTCATGCGCGGTGCGGATACCCGCAAATCGACGCTCAGGAAAGCGACTGCTTAAGTGCTCCAGTGTAGCGTTTTCGGCTACACAGAGAACACAAAATTCTGCATTGTGTGTGCACCTGCGAAATGACACACTTTTTGCAATTGATGATCCTGCAGGTGCCGATCAGGCTGGGTCGCATGTCAAAAAGGGGATGATGATGGGCAGGACGACGTTTCTGGGCTCCGCGACTTTTCTGAAAAGCGCAGCCTTCGGCCTTGTGATGAGCACAGGCCTTCTTTTGGGACAGACGGGGGCAGAGGCGGCGGCAAAGACCGCAATCACCGTCGGTATGGCGATCGAACCGGCCGGGCTCGATCCGACGATCGCCGCACCGGTGGCGATCGGTCAGGTGACCTGGCAGAATATTTTCGAGGGCCTGACGACGATCGACAAGGACGGCAAGGTCAAGCCGCAGCTTGCCGAAAGCTGGCAGATCTCGCCCGATGGCCTGACTTACACATTCAAGCTCCGCCAAGGCGTCAAGTACCATAACGGTGTGGCTTTCGATTCTTCCGTCGCCAAGTACTCGATCGACCGCGCCCGCGGTGCGGATTCCGTCAACCCGCAGAAGCGCTATTTCGCCTCGATCGACACGGTCGAGACGCCGGATGCTTCGACGCTCGTCCTGAAGCTCAAGCAGCCGGCCGGCAGCCTGCTCTACTGGCTCGGCTGGCCGTCCTCGACGATTGTTGAGCCGAAATCGGCCGCCGACAACAAGACGACCCCGGTCGGCACCGGCCCGTTCAAGTTCGTCAGCTGGTCCAAGGGTTCCAAGGTCGATCTCGCCAGGAATGCCGACTACTGGAACAAGAGCATCTCGTTGAAGCTCGATACCGCCGCCTTCCGTTTCATCAGTGATCCGCAGGCCCAGGCCGCGGCTCTCAAGGCCGGCGATGTGGATGCCTTCCCGGAATTCGGCGCGCCGGAACTGATCAAGTCCTTCGAGGGCGACAAGCGGCTAACGACGGTCATCGGCAATACCGAGCTCAAGGTCGTCGCCGGCATGAACAACACCCGCAAGCCGTTCAGCGACAAAAAGGTGCGTCAGGCCCTGATGATGGCGGTTGACCGCGCTACCGTGGTCGAAGGCGCCTGGTCCGGTTTCGGGACGCCGATCGGCAGCCATTACACGCCGAACGACCGCGGCTACAAGGACCTCACCGGCGTCTATCCCTATGATGCCGCCAAGGCCAAGGCGCTGCTGGCCGAAGCCGGCTTCCCGAATGGCTTCACCTTCACCATTAAGGCGCCGCAGATGGCCTATGCGCAGCGCACCTCGCAGGTGCTGCAGGCGATGTTTGCGGAAATCGGCGTGACGATGAACATCGAGACCACCGAATTCCCGGCGAAATGGGTGGCCGACGTGCTGAAGGCCGCCGACTACGACATGACCATCGTCGCCCATGCGGAACCGATGGACATCGACATCTATTCCCGTGATCCCTACTACTTCAACTACAAGAACCCGGCCTTCAACGATGTGCTGAAAAAGGTCGAGATGACCTCCGATGCCGCCGGACAGGAAAAGCTCTACGGCGAGGCACAGACCATCCTTTCCAACGACGTGCCGGCGCTCTTCCTGTTCGTCATGCCGAAGCTCGGCGTCTGGGACGGCAAGGTGAAGGGCCTGTGGGAAAACGAACCGATCCCCTCGAACGTGCTCACGGATGTGCATTGGGAAGAGTGAAGTTCACGCGATGAGTTGGAGTGAAGTGCGTGCGGCAGACCGATCTCCCCCCTTGAAGGGGAGATGCCCGGCAGGGCAGAGGGGGGTAGTTCCCCATATTCTTCGACAATTGTGTTCGCGGCGCCACCCCCCTCTGTCATCTCCGATGACATCTCCCCCGCAAGGGGGGAGATCAGAGGGAGTATGCCGCCCATGATCTCCCTCCTCATCCGCCGCATCCTCAGCCTTGCCGTCACGCTGCTCATCGTCTCGCTGCTGATCTTCACCGTCATGGACCTGCTGCCCGGCGATCCGGCGGCGATCATGCTGGGTACCTCGGCGAGCCCGGAAACGCTTGCCGCACTCCAGAAACAGTTGGGTCTCGACCAGCCGCTTCCCGTGCGCTACCTCGCCTGGCTCGCCGGGGTCTTCCGGGGCGATCTCGGGCAGTCCTATACCTATGGCGTGCCGGTCGCAGGGCTGATCGCGGAGCGGCTTGCAGTCACCCTGCCGCTGGCGCTCATTGCGATCGTTCTCTCGGTGGCGATCGCCATCCCTCTCGGGGTTCAGGCGGCACGGAAGCATAACGGCGTGTTCGATTTCGCAGCCGGCCTCTTCTCCTATATCAGCATCGCGGTGCCGGCCTTCTGGGTCGGGCTGCTGCTGATCATCCTGTTCTCGACCATGCTCGGCTGGATGCCGGCCGGCGGGTTTCCGGGCTGGGATGCCGGCTTTCTCGCCGGCCTCAAGGCACTGATCCTGCCGGCTGTAGCGCTCGCTTTGCCGCAGGCCGGCGTGCTGACCCGGGTCGCCCGCGCTGCGGTGCTGGAAGTGATGAACGAGGATTTCGTACGCACTGCCCGCGCCAAGGGCGTGAGCGACGGCGTCGCCATCTGGCGGCATGCGGTGCCGAATGCGCTGGTGCCGGTCTTCACCATGCTCGGTCTGCAATTCACCTTCCTGATCGCCGGCGCGGTGCTGGTCGAGAACGTCTTCAACCTGCCGGGCCTTGGCCGGCTCGCCTATCAGGCGCTTTCCCAGCGCGATATCATCGTCATGCAGGACGTCGTGCTGTTCTTCTCGGCCCTGGTGATCCTGATGAACTTTCTGGTCGATCTCGCCTATCTGGTGGTCGATCCGCGTCTGAGGGCAGGCGCTCAATGAGGAAAGCTCTCCGCCGCCCCGTCTTCCTCATCGGGCTCGCCATCACGCTCGCGCTGTTTGCCGTGGCGCTGGTCGCCATCGTCTGGACGCCGTTTCCGCCGACGAAGATGAACATCGTCCAGAAGCTGAAGGCCCCGCTCGATTTTGGCCTTCTCGGTACCGACCAGTTCGGCCGCGACGTCGCCTCGATGCTGATGGTCGGCGCCTGGAACTCGCTGTCGACCTCCATCCTCGCCGTCCTCCTCGGCGCAAGCATCGGCACGGCAACCGGCGTCATCGTTGCCATGCGGCGCGGCTGGCTGGAGCTCGTCGTCATGCGCGGCTGCGACATCGTCTTCGCCGTGCCGCCGATCCTGTCGGCGATGATGCTCGGCGCCTTCATCGGTTCAGGACGCTTCACGGCGATCATCGCCATCGGCGTGTTCATGGTGCCGGTCTTCGCGCGGCTCTCGCTCGGCGCTGCCCTGCAGATCTGGACGCGGGACTATGTCACCGCCGCCGTCAGCATGGGGCGGCCGAAAGCAAAGATCACGCTCGTGCATGTGTTGCCGAACATTTCCAACCAGATCATCGTGCAAGTGACGATCCAGCTCGGCCTGGCTATCCTCACCGAGGCGGGCCTGTCCTTCCTCGGCCTCGGCATGCCGCCGCCGACGCCCACCTGGGGGCGGATGCTCGCGGATGCTCAGACCTTCCTCGGCCAGGCGCCGTGGCTGGCGCTGATGCCGGGGCTTGCGATCGCGCTTGCCGTGCTCGGCCTCAACATGCTCGGCGACGGCCTGCGCGACCTTCTCGATCCCCGCGACAATTCCTGATTTCGAAACGAAGATATTGCCATGAATGACCTCCTGAAATTGACGATCCACGAATTGCTCGATCTTTATTCGGCCAAGAAGCTGTCGCCCTCGGAATACTGGCTGGCCGTCGAGGATCGCGTCGCCGCCTTCGAACCGCATGTGCAGGCGCTCTACCTCTATGATCCGGAGAGTGCGCGGGCGCAGGCCGCTGCCTCGACCGAACGCTGGATGCAGGGCGAGACGCTGGGCGTGCTGGACGGCATTCCGGTGACGCTGAAGGAGCTGATTGCCACCAAGGGCCAGCCGGTGCCGCTCGGCACGGCGGCCGTCGAACTGACGCCTGCGGCCGAAGATGCGCCGATCGCGGCCCGCTGCCGTGAGGACGGTGCGGTGATCTTCGCCAAGACCACGTGCCCGGACTACGGCATGCTCTCCTCCGGCCTGTCGAGTTTCCACCATCTGAGTCGCAACCCGTGGGACCTGACGCAGAACCCCGGCGGTTCGAGCGCCGGCGCTTCTGCCGCCGGCGCCGCCAGTTTCGGCCCCTTGCATATCGGCACGGATATCGGTGGCTCCGTGCGCCTGCCGGCCGGCTGGACCGGGCTGTTCGGCTTCAAGCCGAGCCAGGGCCGCATCCCGGTCGATCCCTATTATGTCGGGCGCTGCGCCGGGCCGATGACCCGCACGGTCGGGGATGCCGCCTATTCCATGGCGACGCTGTCGCGGCCCGATTGGCGCGACGGCACCTCGCTGCCGCCCAACGATTTCGACTGGCTGGATTTCGATATCGACGTGAAGGGCATGAAGATTGGCCTGATGCTCGATGCCGGCATCGGCCTTGCCGTGGACGAGGAGGTCCGCGATGCCGTGGTGGCCGCCGCCAAACGTTTCGAGGAGGCGGGCGCGATCATCATTCCAGTTGGGCCGGTGATCACCCGCGTCATGCTCGACGGGCTCGACAGTTTCTGGCGCTCGCGGTTCTGGGGCGACATCGAGACCATGCCGGAAGAACGTCGGGCGCTGATCCTGCCCTATATCTACCAGTGGGCGGAAGGCGGCACTTCCATTTCCGGCGTCGAGGCGGTGCGCGGCTTCAACCAGACGATCGAGATGCGCAAGACGTGCGGCCGCCTGTTCTCCACCGTCGATGCGGTGATCTCGCCGACCAACCCGATCGTCTCCTATCCGGCGGAATGGGCGTCCCCTACCAACGATCCGGCGCTGCCCTTCGAGCATATCGGCTTCACCGTGCCGTGGAACATGTCGGAACAGCCGGCCTCCTCGATCAATTGCGGTTTTTCGAAATCCGGCATGCCGATCGGCCTGCAGATCGTCGGCCCGCGCTACGACGACCTCAGGGTGTTGAAACTGTCGCGCGCCTTCGAGCAATGGACCGGCGGCGTCACCGCCTGGCCCGAACCGCCGGCCGCCTGATCCTCTCCAGCTTATTCGGCTATTTCACCTCCCGTGCGCTGGCACGGGGGAACAATCGCGCTTTTGCCGCGTTCACCGGCGGCCACAGAAACGCAACGTGAGCAGGATGCGCGGGTCGTGCGTTTGCTTGCTTGGGAAAATGATCCCTTCCGCGTTTCCAACGTCGTTTGATCCCGCGCAAAGCCTTCCCCGGCGCGCATCCTCTAAGGTCCGCAAAACAAGGAGATCGATATGCCTGCAGCCAACCCCACGACCGACTTCACCCGCAATGGCACCGGCCCGAACTCGGCAACCAACAAGGATGTCGAAGCCCAGATCCAGCAGCTCCGGGACGATATCGCAGCGCTCGCCCGCAGCGTTGCCGCCGTCGGTAACGAGAAGGCCAGCGAATACAAGGGCAAGGCCCGCCGGGTCGCCAACGATGCCGCAGACGCTTCGATGCAGATGGTGGAAGCCGCCCGCGATCAGGCCCTGTCGATGGAAAAGGACCTGGAGCGCCAGATTCGCACCAACCCTATCCAGGCCGTCGCCATCGCCGCCGGCGTCGGGTTCCTGTTCGCGCTGCTGACGCGTCGCTGATGATGACAGGCCTTGGTCCCCTTTTGGCTTCGCTCGCCGCGATGGATATCGCGGCGTTCGCGCGCAAGCTCAAAAGAAACGCGATGCTCTATGCCTTCGTGCTGCTTTTCCTGCTGACGGCCTATGGGCTGGCGGTGGCGGCGCTTGCCGTCTATCTCGCCGGAATCTGGGGACCGCCGATCGCGCTGCTTGCGGTTGCCGGCGGTGCGCTGCTGCTGGCATTGATCTTCTACCTTTGCGTGGTCATCGCCAACGCGTCCGAGCAGCGTCGCAAGCGGGAAGCCGCAGCCTCCAACAGTTCCAAGGCGCTGATGATGACGGCGGCTCTGACGGCATTGCCGCTGCTCGTCAAATCGCGCCCGCTGCTGCTTGTTGCGATCGTTGGTGGTCTCGGGTTCCTTGCTACGAAGACCATGGGCGCTTCCAACCGCCGGTATTCCGATCCTGCCGAATAGGCGCGGCTGATCTGATCTAGATAAACGGCCGCCTGCCTTCCGCGGGCGGCCGCCATTCCGCGACCTGATAAAGCCCCTCGCGGTTCCGCACCTCGCAACCTCGGTCGAGCCAGCGGACCAGTCCCTGGTCCACGAGCTTTCGCAACGTCTTGTTGGTGTGCACGAGCGACAGGCCCAGGGTGTCGGCCACATGCTGCTGTGTCAGCGGCAGTGGCGCAGGCTTGTCCGCTGGAGCCGCACCCGTCGCCTTGGCGCGCGCATCGAGGAATGCCAGCAGATACGCGGCCCGTTCCCGCGCGGTCCGCCGCCCGATGCTCAGGATATGTTCGTCGAGCATGGACTCCTCGCGCGCGGCGAGCCAGGTGATGTCGTAGGCCAGCGACGGGTGGTTCTGGAACAGGGTCGGGAGCCGGTCGCGCTCGAACATGCAGAGCGTCATCTTCGTCAGCGCTTCGACCGAATGCTGCATCTCCACCATGATATTGCCCTGCAGGCCGACCAGGTCGCCCGGCAACACGTAGTTGAGGATCTGCCGCCGCCCGTCCTCCAGAATCTTGTAGCGAAAACCCCAGCCGGACAGCACCGTATAGAGCTGCGGATTGCTTTCGCCCTCCACCATGATCGACATGCCCGGATCGGCCAGCAATTCGCCGATCTTGAAGCTCGACACGAAGGCCAGCTCCTCGCGCGTAAAGTCACGGAAACCGGGGCGCTGGCGCAGCGGACATTGCTCGCAGGGTATGCGGGTGGGGACGACGGGTTTGGGATTTGCCATAGGACTCAATGAAAGAAGGAACCCACGAACAATAGTAGGCTGTTTTCCCACCGTCTGTGTCTTTTTTAAATGACCACGCGATCTTTCGGTGGTCTAGCCCGATTTCATTGTCGAAATTTAGGGCGGACATTTCTTTGCGGATCCTCGTCGTCGATCGGGAATTTCTGGTGGCCATGGAAGTAGAGGCCGTGCTTGCCGAGGCCCTTCCCTGCGAAGTACAGATCGCCACGCCGCGCAACTATGCGGTCGAGCTGGAGCGCGCCCGGTTCAACGTGATCGTCATCGATTCCGCGCTGATCGATGCGGAGAACGGGGAGGCCGCCCGTCGACTGCGAGCCTCCGGGGCAGGCCTGGTTTTCACCACGCTCGGGTTCGAGGATATGGCTGGCATGCAGGGCTGGGACGGAATTACCGTCGTCTCCAAACCCTTCGACGACCACCACCTTGTCGAAGCCGTCAAAAACGCCGCCCGGGTGTGAGCGGCGTTTTCTCCATTTCCGGATCAGCTGCCAAAGGCGCGTGAGGTGATCGCCGCGTCGCCCGCGTCGGGGCCGTAATCGCCCTCGCCGGAGACGCCGAGCAGTTCCTGCAGGCGGGTACGGGCGCGGGAAACACGGCTCTTGATCGTGCCGACGGCACAGCCGCAGATCGCAGCGGCCTCCTCGTAGGCGAAGCCGGCGGCACCCACCAGAACGATCGCCTCGCGCTGGTCGTCGGGCAGCTTGTCGAGCGCCTTGCGGAAGTCCTGCAGGTCGAGACGGCCATATTGCTCGGGATGGACCGAGAACCGCTCGCTGAACAGGCCGTCGCTGTCCTGCACCTCGCGTCCGCGCTTGCGCATCTGGCTGTAGAATTCGTTGCGCAAGATGGTGAACAGCCACGCCCGCATGTTGGTGCCGGCGGTGAAGCTGGTCTGGTTCGCCCAGGCCTTCATGATCGTATCTTGCACAAGGTCATCCGCCTTGTCGTGCCGGCCTGTCAGGGATACCGCGAAAGCACGCAGATTGGGCAGCGACGCGAGAAGGTCGCGCTTGAAGCCGCGATCGTCGATCTCGTCTTCTTTACTCATTTTGCGTTCACCGGCTTAGCGTTCTTCTCCGCCTGTTCCAGGCGCTCGAGGAGATTGAGAAAACGATCCGGAATCCCTTCCTCCTGCACCGCGTCGTAGAAGTCCCGCAGCTTGCGGGATATGGAAGCGTTCGGCGGCACCGCTCCGGGTCGGACTTCATGGGGCTGGATTTCTGTCATCTCTTCTTTTTTTCTATTTTCGTCACTCATCACGCGGGCAGCCTGTTGCGATATCGTCGGGCAAAGGAATTCCTGGCGGGAAAAAAAGTTCCACTCTTGCGGAACTTTTTTTGCAGGCCCACGTTCATTGCAGGTCAATTGCCCGCTGGGCACCGAGGGAGATTTTGTATGTCACTCACCACACGCGTTGCGTCTCACCTTCCATATCTGCGTCGGTATGCTCGCGCCGTCACCGGATCACAGACTTCGGGAGACGCCTATGTTGCCGCGGTCCTGGAAGCGTTGATCGCAGACGTTTCGATTTTCCCTGAAACGTCCAAGGACCGTGTCTCGCTTTATAAACTGTTTGTCGCGATTTTTGGTTCCACCGACATCGAGATCCGCCCGATCGAATCGCCGTTTGCCTGGGAACAGCGCGCGGCAGCCAATCTCTCGATGCTTCCCTCCCAGTCCCGGCATGCCTTCCTGCTGGTCTCGGTCGAAGGTTTCACCATCGAGGAAGCCGCCGAAGTTCTCGATGTCAGCACGGGCGAGGTGAATCGTCTGCTCGACGACGCCACCCGCGAAATCTCGCGCCAGGTCGCAACCGACATCATGATCATCGAGGACGAGCCGCTGATCGCGCTCGACATCGAGCAGATGGTGCAGGATCTCGGCCATCGCGTCACGGGCATCGCCCGCACCCACAAGGAAGCGGTGTCGCTCTTCCAGTCCTCGCATCCGAAAATGGTGCTTGCCGACATCCAGCTCGCCGATGGCAGCTCGGGCATCGACGCGGTCAACGAGATCCTGAAGTCTTCGAGCGTGCCGGTGATCTTCATCACCGCCTTCCCGGAACGGCTTCTGACCGGTGAACGCCCGGAACCGGCCTTTCTGGTCACCAAGCCTTTCAACCCGGATATGGTGAAGGCGTTGATCAGCCAGGCGCTGTTCTTCAACGAAGCAGTGAAGGCGGCCGCTTGATTCCACCGGCGGCAGTCGCGCGGGCGGGCCGGAACAAAATGCAACAGGTGGCGTTCTGGCGCATCCGAAAAGGAAAAACCATGTTGTATTATGCTCTTGTCTGTCTGCTCGTCGCGATCTTCACAGGTGCGCTCGGCTTCAGCGGCATTGCGGGTACGGCCACCGGTCTCGCGCAGCTCCTGTTTTTCCTGTTTCTCGCGCTGCTGCTGATATCGCTGGTCGTCGGGTTGTTCCGGCGCGTTTGACGTCTTATAAAAGGTGGATAATCATACTCATAAATCCGGGCGCCTGCCTACGCAGCAGGCGCCCGGTTTCCCCGGAAAGCCCGCAGACGGAGTGAGGAATTTGGTGCATCCCCTGACATGGCAGCAGGCTGGTCAGAGTGATGACAAGTTACGCGAATTTTTCATGCCGGCCTTGGTGGATCTCGGCGCCAGCATCATGATCCAGGATGCGGGCGGCAATTATCTCTTCGTCACCCATCTTCCGGAGGTCTGGGCCGTCGAGCATGTTCAGACCCCGACCGATATCAGCCTGTTCGGCGACGATGTGGGTGCAAAACTCACGACCCTCAAGGGCGGCATGACGGAACCCGGTCGCAAGGGGCATATCGAGATTTCCATCGGCACCGAGCAGATCTACGAGTTCCGCGTCCAGACGGTGGAGTTCGCCAAGGGCGGCCTGCATTTCGTCACCACGATCATCGACCGTTCCGAGGAGCGTCATCGCGAGCGGCTGCTGCGCGCGCTGCTGCGCGAAGTCAGCCACCGGTCCAAGAACCTGCTCGCCATCATCCAGAGCATTGCGCTGCAGACGGCGCGCTATTCCGGCTCGCTGGAACTCTTCCTGCACAAGTTCCGCGGACGGCTTTATTCCCTCTCGCAGAGCCAGGACCTGATCACCGATTCCAGCTGGCGCGGCGCCTATTTCTTCGAACTGGTGCAGCAGCAGACGGAAAAATACCTGCCCGAGAACAAGCATCTGGTGCGCGTGCACGGCGACAATATCCTGTTGACGCCGAACGCCTCGCTGCATATCGGGCTGGCGCTGCACGAACTGATCGTCAATGCGGTCAGCCACGGTTCGCTGTTGCGCAGCGGCCGGGTGATCAACGTCACCTGCACCCGCATGCACCTCAACGGTCATGACTCGCTCGAAATGATCTGGGACGAGGTGCTGGATGCCAGCCAGAGTTCGGATGATACCGAGGATTCATTGAAGGCGCATTTCGGCAGTACGGTGCTGGAACGCGTCGTACCCGCCTCGGTCAACGGCAAGGCGCAATACGTCATCTCGAACGACCGCATCAGCTATCGGCTGGTATTCCCGCTGGAGAGCGGAGGGGATTGAGGGATGGTCGTTAGTGGCTAGTCGTTAGTGAGTAGTTTTCGAGGTCGCCCGCTGACCTCTCGCAACGAAAGCATTTGCCAAAATCCTGCTCCGTCGTAGCGATCACTACCCACTACCCACTACCCACTACCCACTACCCATAAAACTGAGCTGGCCCGGTTCCGATTGACGGAGCCGAGCCAGTTCGTCTCTTCGAGGGGGATTGAAGAGTATGTCCGAAGGCTTTGTAGGGCGGGGGACGGGGGGTCGCCTTCGAACAATGTGATAACGAACGCCCCGGAAATAAGTTCCAGGGCGTTCGAAAAAAAATTCAGTGCTTGCGAAGCCAATCGTCGACCTCGCGGTCGGCGTCTTCCTGGGCCTTGCCGTAACGCTCCTGGATCTTGCCTGCGAGCTGCTTGCGGTTGCCGGCGATCACGTCCATGTCGTCACGGGTCAGCTTGCCCCATTGCGCCTGGACCTTGCCCTTGAACTGTTCCCAATTTCCTTCGACCTGATTCCAGTTCATCGCCTGTTTCCTCCTGATTGCTGACGGACCATTCCGCCGGTCGCCAAACTACGTTCGAGGCCTGCTGTTCCAGCCAGCCAAACAAAAATGGCGGCTGAAGCCGCCATTTTTCGAGGATCGTTTTGCGGTCAGTGTTTCAGCGCACGCGGGTCGAGCGCGTCGCGGATCGCGTCACCCATGTAGTTGACGCTGAGCACGGTCAGCGAGATCGCCAGACCCGGCCAGAGTACACGCGAGGGCGTCAGCTGCAGGAAGTTGGCGCCGTCGAACAACAGCCGTCCCCAGGTCGGGAAATCCGAGGGAAAGCCGAGGCCCAGGAAGCTCAGCGCTGATTCCGTGATGATCGCCGAGGCGATGCCCAATGTCGCCGAGACCATGATCGAACTCAGCACGTTGGGCAGGATGTGCCTGAGGATGATCCGGTATTCCCGCATGCCGCTCGATTTGGCCGCCAGGATGAATTCCTGGCTTTTGACGGCCAGCACATCGCCGCGCACGATACGGGCGGTGTGCATCCAGCTTGTAATCCCGATCACGAAGACGATCAGGATGAAGATACCGGTTTCCGGTCCGAAGGCGGCCCTCAGCGTATCGCGGAAGAGCATCAGGATGACGAGCAGCAGCGGCAGGAGCGGCAGTGCCAGGAACAGGTCGGTGATGCGCATCAGCGGGCCATCGAGCCTGCGGATATAACCGGAGACCACGCCGACCAGGGTTCCGAGGAAAAGCGCCAGCAGCATGGCCGTGATGCCGACGGCCAGCGAGATGCGGCCGCCGGCCAGCACCTGGGCAAGCATGTCCTTGCCGAGATTGTCGGTTCCGAACGGATGAGCCCAGGAAGGCCACTGGTTCTTGTCGCGGATGTTGATGGCGTTCGGTGCGACGCGATGGATATAGGGGCCGACAAAGACCGCCAGCACGATGAACGTGAAGACGATCAGCCCCGCCACTCCGCCCTTGTGGGAGCGGAACTGGCGCCACATGTCTGCGAACGCCGAACGGGTGGGGGTTGCCGCCTTGGCGGGCGGCGTCGCTGTTATGGTCGCATCAGTCATAACGGATCCTCGGGTCAAGAATGCCGTAAAGCACGTCGGCGATGAGGTTGAAGAGAACGATCAGCACCGCAAAGATGAAGGTCAGGGTCTGGACGAGCGGGATATCGGCCCCCTGTACCGCGATGATGAGGAGCTGGCCGAGGCCGTTCACGCGAAAGATCTGCTCGGTGATGATGGCGCCGGAGAAGATCGTCGGCACGCCGAGCGCGATCACGGTGACGACCGGGATCAGGCTGTTGCGCAGCACGTGGATGAGCAGAACCGACTTTTCCTTGACGCCCTTGGCGCGCGCCGTGCGCACATAGTCCTGATGCAGGTTGTCCAGCATCGAGGCCCGCACGAAACGGGTGATCTGCGAGGCGTTGAAGAGCGACAGGACGGTCACCGGCAGAGCCATCTGCTTGATCTGCTGAACGAAGCTCGAGAAGTCGTTGACGACAAGATTGGTGTCATAGACCGACGGGAACCATTGCAGGTAGGAGGAGAAGATGACGACCAGCAGGACGCCGGTGAAGAAGGTCGGCACCGAGTAACCGACCATCGACAGGAAAGTGCCGATCTGGTCGAAAATGGAATACTGCTTGTAGGCGGAGATGACCCCGATCGGAACGGCGATCATGACGCCGAACAGATAGGCCAGGCCGACGACCCACAGTGTCTGGGGCAGGCGCTGGACGATCAGGTCGACGACCGGGCTTCTGGTCGCCCAGGACAGCACCCGCATGCGGTTGCCGTCGCCGAACTGCCATCCCGTCAGGCGCTCGAGGATGTTGAGCGGTTCGTTGATGAAGAACTGCTGCAGCCAGTAGAGATAACGGAAGAAGAATGGCTGATCGAGGCCGAGCGATGCGCGGATCTGCTCGCGGACCTCTGGCGGGATCGTCAACGGCAGGTCGCCGGTCGGATCGTTGGGTGCAAGATCGAGCAGCGCGAAAATGACGAAGCTGATAATCAGCAGCGTCGGGATTGCGAAGAGCAATCGCCGCAAAGTGTAGGTGAACATCAATAAGTCTCCAGACTAGCGCGGAGAAGAAAATGCGGGCGCGGGGCCTGCGCTGAGCGCAGGCCCCGCGATCGGCATTACTTCGCGCGCGACCAGTCGGCGACGTTCCACAGTTCGCTATCCCAGGCATTCATCTTCACGCCGGCAAGCTTGAGAGAATGCGAGGAGACGCTGCCGCGGTGGACGAGCGGGATATGCGCGCCTTCCTCGGTCAGCATGTCGTTGAGCTGCTTGGCAAGCGTGGCGCGCTTGTCGAGTTCGGCGGTTTTCGAAAGTTCGCCGACCAGCTTGTCGTAGGCCGGGTTGCAGTAACGCGGGATGTTCTGGCCCTGCCAGCCGTTCGCCGGGCCCGGAACCTTGTCGCACAGCCATTCTGCGAGATATTTTTCCGGGTCGGTGCCGTCGAAGTTGTTGGTGTACATTTCCACATCGGCATAGAACTTCTGGAAGGTGTCAGGAGATGCCGGATCGCCGCCGAAGAAGACCGAGGCGCTGGCGTTGCGCAGTTCAGCGCCGACGCCGATCTGCGACCACATGTCCTTCACCAGTTCCTGGGTGGCTTGGCGAACCGAGTTGGTGGACGTGGAGTAGAGATAGGAGAGCTTCACGCCATTCTTGGCGCGGATGCCATCCGGGCCCTTCTTCCAGCCGGCATCGTCAAGCAGCTTGTTGGCGGCTGCGAGATCCTGCTTCAGGCACCAGCTGTCGTTCTTGGTCGAAGCGACGGCATCGGGTGCGGGAACGATGTTGCAGGTTGCCTTGCCGGCAGCGCCGTAACCGGCCTCAACGATGATGCTGCGGTCGATGGCGAGCGACAGTGCGCGGCGAACGGCCGGGTCGGAAAGCGACGGATGCGGGCCGGCTTCCTTGGTGGAGCGCTTTGCGCCCAGCGACGGGTCCGCATTGTAGTGGTTGAGGTTGATACGTTCGACCTGGGTGCCGAAGGCGGTTTCGAGCTTGCCCTTACCGGCTGCGACCATCTTGGCGAGGATTTCCGGCTCTACCTGCATGTTCCAGGCATAGTCATATTCACCGGTTTCAAGAACGGCGCGTGCAGCCGACGCCGCGTCACCGCCGCCCTTGAGGGTGACGGTCGCGAAGGCGGGCTTGGCCGCATCGCGGTAGTTGGTGTTGGCGGTCAGCGTGATGACGTCGTTCGGCTTGAATTCCTTGACGACGAACGGGCCGGTGCCGATCGGGCCGAAATTGGCCGACGTGCAGCCCGGCGCCTTGGCACCGACGCAGTTTTCGAACTGCTTCTTCTGGATGACCGGCGACTGGGCGCCGACAAAGGCGCTGTAGGGATAGGGCTTCGGTTCGGTGAAGGTGATCTTGACAGTCTGAGGATCCGGGGCCTCAACGCTCTTGACGCCTTCATACTGGGCGGCCTGGGCGCAGCCGCCATCCGGCGCGATGCAGTATTTCCAGGTGAAGATGACGTCGTCGGCCGTGAAAGGCGTGCCGTCCGACCATTTGACGCCTGGCTTGATCTTCCAGGTCATGCTCATCAGGTCCTTGGCGACGCCGCCGTTCTCGACGGTCGGAATCTCGGTGACCAGCGTCGGCACCAGTTCGCCCTTCTCGTCGTAGCGGGCGAGCGGCTCGATGACCATCGAGGAAGCATAGACTTCCTTGGTGCCGCCGGAGAGGTAGGGGTTCATGGTGGAGACGGCCTGCCAGAACAGGATCTTCAGATCCCCGTCGGTGCCGCGGGCCGCGTAGGCGGCCGAGCCTGCAAAGGCCAAGGCGGCAACGGTGCCGGCCAGAAGAAGTTTGAGGTTTTTCATGCTGCTATTCCCCTTATCGTTCTCTTATGAGTTGTGGTTGGGCATGCCGGTCAAGCCGGCTTCTTGTGCCTCGGGACTGCGAAGTCGCCTTCCTCAACTTATTGACTTCGCAGCCTATTTCGCTCTGCTTCCTCCTCCGAAACTACCTTAAGAACATGTGGTATCCTGCCGCCTTTGGCGAGCATGATCAAATTTTGAGCCATCTAAGCATAGGCCTATTTTCCGTTCAAGCCGGAAAATTGAAGCTTGCAAAATCGTGCCATCGCGTCGCAATATCCGCCCCGACCAGAGTGGGAAACAGCAGAAAAACAATGAGGTCCGTATAATGCCGGTCATCAATCGCGTCGCCGAAATGCAGGATCAGGTTGCCGAATGGAGGCGCCATATCCACGAGAATCCGGAGCTGCTCTACGACGTCCACGAGACCTCGAAATTTGTCGCCGAGAAGCTGCGGGCCTTCGGCTGCGACATCGTCGAGACCGGCATCGGCAGGACCGGTGTCGTGGCAATCATCAAGGGCAGCCAGGGCGACGGTCCGGTCATCGGTTTCCGCGCCGACATGGACGCGCTGCCGATTCTCGAGACCTCCGGCAAGCCCTGGGCTTCCAAGACGCCCGGCAAGGCGCATTCCTGCGGCCATGACGGCCACACCGCCATGCTGCTCGGCGCAGCACAATACCTTGCCGAAACCCGCAATTTCAAAGGCTCGGTCGCGGTGATCTTCCAGCCGGCGGAAGAAGGCGGCGCCGGCGCGCTCGCCATGATCAACGACGGCATGATGGAGAAATTCGGCATCAAGGAAGTTTACGGCATGCATAACGAGCCGCGGCTTCCGGTCGGCAATTTCGCCATCCGCAAGGGCGGCATCATGGCGGCGGCCGACACGTTCGAGATCACCGTCCACGGCCGCGGCAGCCATGCCGCCCAGCCGCACAATTCGATCGACCCGATCCTGATCTCCTCGCATATCGTGCTGGCGCTGCAGTCGATCGTGTCGCGAGAGACCGATCCCCTGAAGTCGCTCGTCGTCACCGTCGCCTCCATCCATGGCGGCGAGGCGAGCAATGTCATCCCGGCCTTTGTGAAGATGACCGGTACGGTGCGCACGCTGCTGCCGGAAACGCGTGATTTCGCCGAAAAGCGCCTGAGCGAAGTGGCGCAATCGACCGCGATCGCACATGGCGCCACGGCCGACGTCATGTATCGCCGCGGGTATCCGGTCACCTTCAACCACGATAACGAGACCGATTTTGCGGCCGAGATCGCCGGCAAGGTCGCCGGGCCGAAGGCCGTGCTGACCGGCATGGCGCCGCATATGGGCGCGGAAGACTTTTCCTACATGCTGGAAAAGCGCCCCGGCGCCTTCATCTTCATCGGCAATGGCGATACCGCGAGCCTCCACAACGCGGCTTATGACTTCAACGACGAGGCTATCCCCTTTGGCGTCAGCTATTGGGTCACGCTTGCCGAAACCGCGCTCGCCGCCTGAACCAGGAGATCTCCATGCTGCTTTCGGGAACTTCCATGGAACAGGGCGGCGGTTCGGTGACCCCCGTCCTGTCGGTCCGCAATCTTTCGACCTCGTTCCGCGTGAACGACGAATGGCGCACTGTGGTGCGCAACATCTCCTTCGATGTGGCGCCGCGCGAGACGGTGGCGATCGTCGGCGAATCGGGCTCAGGCAAGAGCGTCACCTCGCTGTCGATCATGCGACTGCTGCCGAAGAATACGAGCAAGATCGAAGGCCAGATCTTCCTCAACGGCCGCGAGCTGCTGTCGCTGCCGGAAGAGCAGATGCGCCGCGTGCGCGGCAAAGACATCTCGATGATCTTTCAAGAGCCGATGACCTCGCTCAACCCGATCTTCCCGATCGGCAAGCAGATCGCCGAGGCACTGACCGTCCATACCGACATCAGCAATGCCGATGCGAAGGCCGAGGTCATCCGCCTGCTCGAAAAGGTGCGCATCCCGAACGCGTCGTCGCGTTTCGACGAATATCCGCACCAGTTCTCCGGCGGCATGCGCCAGCGCGTGATGATCGCCATGGCGCTCGCCGCCAGGCCGAAGCTGCTGATCGCCGACGAGCCGACCACTGCGCTCGACGTGACCATCCAGGGCCAGATTCTCGACCTCATCAAGGTGCTGCAGGAAGAGGAGGGCATGTCGGTCCTGTTCATCACCCACGACATGGGCGTCGTCGCCGAAGTCGCCGACCGCACCATCGTCATGTATCGCGGCGATGCAGTCGAGACGGGCGAGACCAGCGACATTTTCCACCGCGGCCAGCACCCCTATACCCGCGCGCTTCTCTCCGCCGTGCCGCGGCTCGGTTCGATGGGCGAGCGCAAGCTGCCGCTGCGTTTCCCGATCGTCGACGTCAAGACCGGCGAACAGCAGCCGCTCGCCGACGTGACCGACACGGTCGGCAAGGGCAAGACGCCGATATTGGACGTCAAGGACCTGACGACCCGCTTCGATATTCATTCCGGCCTGTTCGGCCGCAAGTCCGGCGCCGTGCACGCGGTCGAAAAGGTCTCCTTCAACCTGTTCCCGGGCGAGACGCTGTCGCTGGTCGGCGAATCGGGCTGTGGAAAATCGACCACGGGCCGCTCCGTCACCCGTCTGATCACGCCGACCAGCGGCGAGGTCACTCTCGACGGCTATGAGGTGATGAAGCTTGACCAGCCGACGCTGCGCCTGATGCGCCGGTCGATCCAGATGGTCTTCCAGGACCCGTTTGCCTCGCTCAACCCGCGCATGAGCATCGGTTCGGCGGTCATGGAGCCTTATATCGAGCACGGCCTCGGCACCAAACAGCAGGCCCGCGACAAGGCCGCCGGCCTCTTGGAGAAGGTCGGCCTTTCCGCCGACATGATGAAGCGTTTCCCGCACGAGTTTTCCGGCGGCCAGCGCCAGCGCATCGCCATCGCACGCGCCCTGATGCTCGACCCGAAGATCATCGTCGCCGACGAAGCGGTCTCGGCGCTCGACGTGTCGATCAAGGCGCAGGTTTGCAACCTGCTTCTCGACCTGCAGCAGAGCCTCAATCTCGCGTTCCTGTTCATTTCCCACGACATGGCCGTCGTCGAGCGCGTCAGCCATCGGGTGGCGGTCATGTATCTGGGCGAAATCGTGGAAATCGGCCCGCGGGCGGCGGTGTTCGAAAACCCGCAGCATCCCTATACGAGGAAGCTGATGTCGGCGGTGCCGGTGCCTGATCCATCGCGCCGCCGGATCAAGCGCAACATGTCGACCGACGAGATCAAGAGCCCCATCCGCCCGGTCAACTACGTGCCGCCGAAGCGGGAGTACCGCGAGGTTTCCGCGGGGCATGTGGTGCAGGTGGCGTAAGGGTTTTCCACGCTGCCAGTGATTGCCGAATTTGCCGGTCGCCCGGATTTCTGGTATCTTTGTGATGTCAGAAATCCGGGCGATTTGCCGTCTTGATATGAGGACACTTTCTCACATGAGCGACAAAGACACGATCCGGCAACGCACTCTTGAAGCGGCGCATCTCCAAATGATCGAGGGCAATCCCCTCGATGTGGACGACATGGCCATGTTCGAGATGTTCGACCGTGAAGGGTTTTCGACCGAGGAGCAGTTGGCCTATGTTCGCGACGACCTGAAAAAGCGAATGCGCGAAAAGGAAGAGTTGATTGTTTCCGCTGTCGCCAGACGATAGCCCGCTGCCTAGATGAGCGACGATCCGTACGTCTATCCAGGTACGAAAATCTTACGAAACAAGCTGGATATCAGAGACCCCGCTGAGCTGGATTTTGCGGAGCGTCGGTTTTCGACCATTCGTGTCCGGCAAGGCATTCCACGAGGCGATTTCGATCTCAAGCATCTGAAGGCAATCCACCGCCACCTTTTCCAGGACATCTATGAATGGGCGGGGCAGGTGCGGACGGTCGAGATTTCCAAGGGCGAGAGCCAATTCCAGTTCCGGCAATATATCGAAATCGGCATGGCCGATGTTCACCGCCGCATCGCGAAATCCGATTTTCTGCAAGATCTGGAGCGATCGGTATTTGCGACAGAGGCTGCCCGGATTATCGGCGACGTGAACTATGTCCATCCTTTTCGCGAAGGGAACGGCCGGACCCAGCTGCAATATTTGAAACAGCTTTCGGAGCGGGCAGGCCATCCCCTCGACCTGACGAAGATCGACGCGGCCGGATGGCTGGAGGGGTCGAAAGAAGCTCACCGTGCTCAATACGATCTCATGGGACGGGTGATAAACGATGCGCTGCGCCTGACGTGAGGGAGTGGTCGTCAGGGAGTGGTCGTCACGAGGTTCCCGCAGGCTATATCATAAAGGTTGCATCACTCTTCCCCCGCCGTTTCGCCGTTTGACAGACCATCCGAAACCATGGCAGCAACACGCGGAGGAGAATTTCTGCCATGGCAAAACGGTCTGATACGCAGGGGCGGCTCGACGATGCGGCAAGAGCCGGCTGGCTCTATTATGTCGCCGGGCGGACCCAGGACGAGATCGCTGCGGCCATGAGCATTTCGCGGCAGTCGGCGCAGAGGCTGGTGTCGCTCGCGGTTGCCGAGCGGCTGATCAAGGTGCGCCTCGACCATCCGATCGCCGCCTGCCTGGAACTCGCCGAGGGCTTGCGCAAGAAATACGATCTCAAGCATGTGGAAGTGGTGCCGAGCGACCCGGCAGGGATCTCCAGCACCGTCGGGATCGCCGAAGCCGGAGCCGCCGAAATCGAGCGCTGGCTGAAACGGCCGGACCCGATCGTCATCGCGGTCGGCACCGGCCGCACGCTGAAGGCTGCCGTCGACCAGCTGCCGCCGATGGAATGTCCGCAGCATCGGATCGTGTCGCTCACCGGCAATATCGGGCCGGATGGGTCGGCCGCCTTCTATAACGTCATCTTCTCGATGGCAGACGCGATCAAGGCGCGGCATTTTCCGATGCCGCTGCCGGTTCTCTGTTCCTCGGCCGAGGAGCGCGAGACCCTGCACGACCAGGCGCTGGTACGCTCGACGCTCAAGCTCGGGGCGCAGGCCGACGTCACCTTCGTCGGCATCGGCGAACTTGGGCCTGACGGTCCGCTCTGCGTCGACGGTTTTCTCGGCAAGGAGGAGATGCTGAAGCTCGTCCAGGAAGGGGCGGCCGGTGAGATCTGCGGCTGGGTCTATGACAGCCAGGGCCGGCTTCTCGCCAATTCCATCAACGACCGCGTCGCCAGCGTGCCGATCCCCCCTCGAGAGACCTCCTCCGTTATCGGGATCGCTCAGGGGCGCAAGAAATTCCAGGCGATTTCCGCCGCGCTCAAGGGCAATATCATCAACGGTGTGATCACCGACGAGGCGACTGCAGAGCAATTGCTCGCTCGCTGAGCAAAAATTATAGTTAGTCAAATCAAGGACATGACCTTCCTCTGCTGCAATGCAGCGACGAATGGCGATTGACTTTTGGTGGCAATAAGTGGGTAATTGCCCATGAGCAAAGCGAATGCTCGTTACTCATCTTCTGGGAGGAAGATATGACATTGAAGACGATTTTGCTGGGCGCTTGCTCGGCGCTGGCGCTTGCCGGCCTTTTCTCCACCGCGGCTTCGGCCGAAACCCTCACCATCGCGACGGTCAATAACGGCGACATGGTCCGCATGCAGGGCCTCACCGCCGAGTTCACCAAGGCCAATCCGGACATCCAGATCAACTGGGTCACGCTCGAAGAAAACGTTCTTCGCGAGCGCGTCACCACCGACATCGCCACCAAGGGCGGTCAGTACGACATCCTGACGATCGGCAATTACGAAGTTCCGATCTGGGCCAAGCAGGGCTGGCTGCTGGAGCTGAACAAGCTCGGCGACAAGTACGACACCAACGACATCCTGCCGGCGATCAAGGGTGGCCTGACGGTCAACGGCAAGCTGTATGCCGCACCGTTCTACGGCGAGTCGGCGATGATCATGTATCGCAAGGACCTGTTCGAGAAAGCCGGTCTGAAGATGCCGGAAAACCCGACCTGGGAATTTATCGGCGACGCGGCCCGCAAGATCACCGACCGCAAGGCTGACGTGAACGGCATCTGCCTGCGCGGCAAGGCCGGCTGGGGCGAGAACATGGCCTTCATCACGGCGCTGACCAACTCGTTTGGCGGCCGCTGGTTCGACGAGAAGTGGAACCCGCAGTTCGACCAGCCGGAATGGAAGGCTGCCCTGCAGTTCTACGTCGACCTGATGAAGGATGCCGGTCCGGCCGGCGCCTCCTCGAACGGCTTCAACGAAAACCTGACGCTGTTCCAGCAGGGCAAGTGCGGCATGTGGATGGATGCCACCGTGGCGGCCTCCTTCGTCTCCAACCCGAAGGATTCCAAGGTTGCCGACAAGGTGGGTTACGCGCTCTTCCCGACCAAGGGCGAGCTGAAGAACCACGGCAACTGGCTGTGGTCCTGGAACCTCGCCGTTCCGAACTCTTCGAAGAAGGCCGACTCGGCGCAGAAGTTCATCTCCTGGGCAACCAGCAAGGAATATACCCAGCTAGTCGCCGCCAAGGAAGGCTGGGCCAACGTTCCTCCGGGCACCCGCACCTCGCTCTACAACAATGCGGACTATCAGAAGGCCGCCGCCTTCGCAGCGCCGACCCTTGCTGCGATGGGCGCTGCCGACATCACCAAGCCGACCGTCAAGCCGGTGCCCTATACCGGTGGCCAGTTCGTGGCGATCCCTGAATTCCAGGCGATCGGCACCAATGTCGGTCAGTTGTTCTCGGCAGTCGTCGCCGGCCAGTCCACGGTCGCCGATGCGCTTGCCCAGGCCCAGACGGCTACGACGCGCGAAATGAAGCGCGCCGGCTATCCGAAGTAACCTCCAGAGCCAACGGCTGTCCGGCAATCCTGCGCCGGACAGCCGGATCTTGGCCGAGATCACCCGCCTTGAGGCTTTGATGCGGGCCGATGATCGGGCAGGGCAATCCGGTAACAACCAGATAACAACAAAAACCTGCATCCTGCGTCCGTCTCCTTCCCCAAAAGAAAAAGGCGCGGGATAACTGGAACGATTACGTTCCATGGGAGGGCGTCGATATGGCAACGCAAAACACCAAGACGTTGGCGCGCCTGATGATGGCGCCCTCCGTTCTGCTTCTTCTCATCTGGATGATCGTGCCGCTGGCGATGACGCTGTGGTTCTCGTTCCAGAACTACAATCTGCTCGATCCGTCCAATGTCAGCTTCACGGGTCTCTTCAACTACCAGTTCTTCTATACCGACCCGGCCTTCTTCCAGTCGATCTGGAACACGCTGGTCATCGTCGGCGGGGTGCTGCTGATCACCGTCATCGGTGGCATCGCGATCGCGCTGCTTCTCGACCAGCCCATCTTCGGGCAGGGCATCGTCCGCATCCTGATCATCTCACCTTTCTTCGTCATGCCGCCGGTTGCGGCGCTGGTGTGGAAGAACATGATCATGAACCCGAGCTACGGGGTATTTGCCGACATCTCGAAATTCTTCGGGCTCCGGCCGATCGACTGGTTCGCGCAATATCCGCTTTTCTCGATCGTCATCATCGTCGCCTGGCAGTGGCTGCCGTTCGCGACGCTCATCCTGCTCACCGCCCTGCAGTCGCTCGATGGCGAACAGAAGGAAGCGGCGGAGATGGATGGCGCCAACTTCCTCAACCGCTTCATCTACCTGGTGGTGCCCCATCTCGCCCGGTCCATCACGGTCGTCATCCTCATCCAGACGATCTTCCTGCTGGGCGTCTATGCGGAAATCCTGGTCACCACCAATGGCGGCCCCGGTTACGCCTCCACCAACCTCGCCTTCCTGATCTACCGCACGGCGCTTCTCGGCTACGATGTCGGCGGCGCCTCGGCAGGCGGCATTATCGCAGTCGTGCTCGCCAATATCGTCGCCTTCTTCCTGATGCGCGCCGTCGGCAAGAACCTGGACCGGTAGGAGAAGATCATGGCACGCAACGTTACGACAAGACACAAGATCACCGCCACGGTCGCCGCCTGGATCGTCGCGCTGATCATCTTCTTCCCGATCCTCTACACGATCATCACCAGCATCAAGACGGAGCCGGAAGCGATCGCGGGCTTCAGCCTGTGGCCGTCCGGCACGTTCGAGAACTACATCACGGTCCAGACGCAGCGCGATTACCTGAAGCCGTTCATGAACTCGGTGATCCTGTCGGTCGGCTCCACCATCCTGGCGCTGATCATCGCGATCCCGTCCGCCTGGGCGATGGCTTTCTCGCCGACCAAGCGGACCAAGGACATCCTGATGTGGATGCTCTCCACCAAGATGATGCCGGCGGTCGCCGTGCTGGTGCCGATCTACCTCCTGTTCCGCGATTTCGGCCTGCTCGACAGCCGCATCGGGCTGACCGTCATGCTGACGCTGATCAACCTGCCGATCGTGGTGTGGATGCTCTACACCTATTTCCGCGAAATTCCGGGCGAGATCCTGGAAGCGTCGCGGATGGACGGGGCGGGTCTCTGGCAGGAAATCGTCTACGTGCTGACGCCGATGGCGGTGCCGGGCATCGCCTCGACGCTGCTCCTCAACATCATCCTCGCCTGGAACGAGTCGTTCTGGACGATCCGGCTGTCGACCACCAACGCGGCGCCGCTGACGGCCTTCATCGCATCCTTCTCCAGTCCCCAGGGGTTGTTCTGGGCAAAGCTATCGGCCGCCTCGACCATGGCGATCGCACCGATCCTCATCCTCGGCTGGTTCTCACAGAAACAACTCGTTCGCGGCCTCACGTTTGGCGCGGTTAAGTAAGGAAAACGGACATGGGCAGCATCACGCTCCAAAAAGTGTCGAAAGTGTTCGGCGAGGCCAAGGTCATTCCGTCCATCGACCTCGAAATCAACAACGGCGAATTCGTCGTCTTCGTCGGTCCCTCGGGCTGCGGCAAGTCCACGCTGCTGCGTCTGATAGCCGGGCTGGAAGACGTTTCGAGCGGGCATATCCTGATCGACGGCAAGGACGTCACCGACGCGGCACCCGCCGAGCGCGGCCTTGCCATGGTGTTCCAGTCCTATGCGCTCTATCCGCATATGAGCGTGCGCAACAACATCGCCTTCCCCCTGAAGATGGCGAAGCTCGACAAGGCGGTGATCGACAAGAAGGTGGCGGATGCCGCCCGTGTGCTGAACCTGACCGACTATCTGGAGCGCCGCCCCTCGCAGCTTTCCGGCGGTCAGCGTCAGCGCGTCGCGATCGGCCGCGCGATCGTGCGCGAACCTTCGGCCTTCCTGTTCGACGAGCCGCTTTCCAACCTCGATGCCGCATTGCGCGGCACGATGCGGCTGGAGATCAGCGACCTGCACCACCAGCTCAAGACGACGATGGTCTACGTGACCCACGACCAGGTGGAGGCGATGACCATGGCCGACAAGATCGTCGTGCTCAATCGCGGCAATATCGAGCAAGTCGGCTCGCCGCTCGAACTCTACAAGAGCCCGCGCAATCTGTTCGTCGCCGGCTTCATCGGTTCGCCGCACATGAACTTCGTTACCGGCACCTACGCCCAGTCGAAGAACGCCAAGACCGCCGGCATCCGCCCCGAGCATCTCGGCCTGTCGAAGGACAGCGGCATCTGGCGCGGCGTCGTGAAGGTCGCCGAACATCTCGGCGCCGACACGTTCCTGCACCTTGATGTCGAGGGTGTGGGCCAGATCACCGCACGCTGCGACGGGGAATTCGGCGCCTATCACGGTGATACGGTCTACATGACGCCCGATGAGACCAAGTTGCATCGGTTCGATGACAAGGGCCTGGCCCTTCGCGCCTGAGCGCGAGACTGGAGTAAAGACAATGACTGTGAAGCTTTCGCTGGCGAGCTTGAATGACGCTGCGGCCACCGCCGCCGTGCCGGCCTATGATCCCAAAAGCCTGACCGCCGGCATCCTGCATTTCGGCGTCGGCAATTTCCATCGCGCCCACCAGGCGATCTATCTCGACGACCTGTTCAACACCGGCAAGGCGCATGACTGGGCGATCATCGGCGCCGGCGTAATGCCGTCCGACGGGGCCATGCGCGACAAGCTGAAGGCCCAGGATTTTCTGACCACCGTCGTCGAGCAGGACAACAACCGGACCGCCGCCCGCATCACCGCGCCGATGATCGACATCATCGCCCCCGGCGACGTCGCGACCCTGATCGAGACGCTGGCCGACCCGAACATCCGCATCGTTTCGATGACGATTACCGAAGGCGGCTATTTCATCGATGCATCGGGTGCGTTCAACCCGGCCCATCCGGCGATCGCCGAAGATGGTAAGAACCCCGCGAACCCGAAGACCGTATTCGGCCTGATCCTCGCCGGCCTCAAGGAGCGCAAGGCACGCAGGATCGCCCCGTTCACCATCATGTCCTGCGACAACATTCCCGGAAACGGCGAGGTGACGGAGAACGCCGTCATCGGGCTTGCCAAGCTTTCCGACCCGGATTTCGCCCACTGGATCCACAAGAACGTCGCCTTTCCGAACTCGATGGTCGATCGCATCACGCCCGCCACGGGGGGCCGCGAGATCGACATCCTCAAGAACGATTTCGGCATCGACGACAACTGGCCTGTGTTCTGCGAGGAATTCAAGCAGTGGGTGATGGAGGACAAGTTCCCCTCCGGCCGTCCGCGGCTGGAAGAGGTGGGCGTCCAGTTCGTGCCCGACGTGGCGCCCTACGAGTTGATGAAGATCCGCATTTTGAACGGCGGCCATGCGGCGATCGCCTATCCGGCAGCCCTTCTCGACATCCATTTCGTGCATGAGGCGATGGAGCACAAGCTGATCCGCGCCTTCCTCGAAAAGCTGGAAAAGGACGAGATCATCTCGGTCATCCCACCGGTGCCGAACACCAACCTCATTGATTACTACAAGCTGATCGAGCGGCGCTTCTCCAACCCCAAGATCGGCGACACGATCCCGCGTCTCGCGCAGGACGGGTCCAATCGCCAGCCGAAATTCATCCTGCCCTCGACCGCCGACCGGCTGGCCAAGGGCCAGGACATTGTCGGCCTCTCGCTGGTCTCGGCGCTGTGGTGCCGCTACTTCGCCGGCACGTCGGACAGCGGCAAGGAGATCGTCTTCAACGACGCCAGCGCCGATCGCCTGAACGCCGCGGCGCTGAAAGCCAAGGATAACCCGGACGCCTTCCTTGCGCTTGGCGACATTTTTGGTGACGTTGCGAAGTCCGAGCTGTTCCGCACCCGCTTTGCGCATGCGCTGAAGACGCTCTGGGCTGAAGGGACGGCAAGGACGCTCGAGCTTTATCTCGGCGGCAAGCTGGTCAAATAGCGGGTGACGGACGTGCAACAGTCGGCGGGACCATTGGTGATCTTCGATTGCGACGGGGTCCTCGTCGACAGCGAGCCCGTTTCCGTGCGCGTGCTCGTCGATGCGCTGCGCCGCAAGGGGGTCGAGATGGATGCGGCGGAGGCCTATCGCCGCTTCCTCGGCCGCAGCCTCGGCACCGTGACGAAAACCATGCGCGAGGAATTCGGCGTCGAGGCTGACGACGGTTTTCTGGAGGACATGCGCCACGATCTCTACGCCCGCTTCCGTGCAGAGCTGCAGCCGATGCCGGGAATTGCCGAGACCCTGGATACGTTAGGTTTCCGCCGCTGCGTGGCGTCTTCGAGCCAGCCGGAGCGCATCCGCCTGTCCCTGTCGCTGACCGGCCTGATCGACAAGCTGGAGCCGAACATTTTTTCCGCCACGATGGTGGAAAAGGGCAAGCCGGCGCCGGATCTCTTCCTGCATGCGGCAAGCGAAATGGGCGCCGATCCCAAAAACTGCATCGTCATCGAGGACAGCCCCGCCGGCATCCAGGCGGGCCACAGCGCCGGCATGTCGGTGTTTGCCTTCGTCGGCGGTTCGCACGCCTCGGTTCCCGGCTACCGGGAGCGGATCGATGCGCTTTCACCGGAAGTCGTGTTTGACGCGATGCCGGATTTGATCCACCTTGTCCAGAAACACATAGAGGGTCGCAACGGCCCCGTTTCGCAGTCGGCAGTTTAGCTGTTGCTTGCGGAATACCTGAGCGACCACAAGGGACAGGAAACAAATCCGGATGCGTGATCATCTCGTTGCGGTCGATATCGGCACGGGCAGCGCCCGCGCCGGCGTCTTTGATCGCGCCGGGCGCCTGCTCGCCAAGGCCAAGCACCCCATCCTGATGTTCCGCCCGAAGCAGAATCACGCCGAGCACGATTCCGAAGATATATGGGCCGCCACCTGCCGCGCGGTGAAAGAGGCGATGGCCGAGGCGAGTATTGCGGCGGACCGCATCGCCGCAATCGGCTTCGATGCCACCTGTTCTCTTGTTGCCCGCGACCGCGAAGGCCGACCGCTCAGCGTTTCGACGACCGGCAAGACCAACCAGGACACCATCGTCTGGCTCGACCATCGGGCGATCAGACACGCCGAGCAGCTTTCCGCCACTGGGCACAAGGTGCTCGAATTCTCCGGTGGCTCGCTGTCGCCCGAGATGGAAATGCCGAAGCTGATGTGGCTGAAACAGCATCTGCCGCAAAGCTGGGCGAAGGCGGGCTATTTCTTCGATCTCGCCGATTTCCTCACCTGGAAGGCGACCGGCTCGCCCGCCCGCTCGCGCTGCACGCTGACCGCCAAATGGAACTATCTCGCCCACGAAAATCCCGGCTGGAGCGCCGATTACCTGGCGCTCGCCGGCCTCGAAGACCTTCTCGAAAAGGGCGGCTTGCCGGATGATACGATCGGCGTCGGGACAAGCGTCGGCGGCCTCAGCCGTCGGGCAGCCGAAGAGCTCGGCCTCGACGCGAAAGTGCAGGTGGCGCCCGGCATGATCGATGCCTATGCCGGCGCCTTTGGCGTCCTCGGTGGGGTTTCCGGCGGCGCCTCCGAAGGCTCCAAACTCGAAACCAGCGTGGCGTTGATCGGCGGCACGTCGAGCTGCATCGTCGCCTTCACCAGGGATGCCAAGCCCGGCCGCAGCCTCTGGGGGCCCTATTACGAGGCGATCCTCCCCGGCCACTGGCTGGTCGAAGGCGGACAGTCGGCGGCGGGGGCGCTGCTCGATCATATCGTGATAATGCACGCCGCCGGCGGCGAACCGACAACGGAACTCCACGGCCGCATCATCGCCCGCGTCGGCGAGTTGCGCACGGAATCCGAGGACGATATCGCCCCGAACCTGCACATTCTGCCGGATTTCCACGGTAACCGCTCGCCGCTTGCCGACCCGCACGCGACCGGCGTCATCAGCGGCCTGACGCTCGACACGTCCTTCGACGGCCTCTGCCGGCTCTACTGGCGCACCTGCGTCTCGATCGCGCTCGGCATAAGGCACATTCTCGACGCGCTCTCGGACTACGGTTATCGGTTCGAAACCCTCCACGTCACCGGCGGCCACGTCAACAACCCGCTCTTGATCGAACTCTACGCCGACGTTACCGGCCGCAAGGTGGTGATCCCGGAAAACCGCGATGCCGTGCTGCTCGGGACGGCAATGGCGGCTGCGGTGGCCGGCGGGGTGCATGGCTCGCTGTTCGAAGCGGGGCAGGCGATGGACGGCGGCGGGACAGAAATGCTGCCGGACCCAGCGCGGGCCGAGCAGTACGGGCGGGACTACCGACGGTTCCTGGCGATGGTCAGGCACCGGGAGGAATTGCGGGGGATGGCGTAGGCGGCTGCGCGGCGAGTTATCCCGCAGTTCTAATAGTTCTCCAGCAGATGCGGCGCGTCAGGAGACCCGAAACGGGGCTGCACGCCGAGCAAAGGCGCTGATCGACCGATAATCTCCTTGATCATCGGTGCGGCGGTGGATGCGGCGGTCCGCCCGCCGTGTTCCCCTGTCTGCGGGGCATCGATGATCGAAAGTACGATGTATTTGGGCCTGTCCATGGGGAAGGCAGCGACGAAGGCATTGAAATTGATGTCCTTGGCATAACGTCCGTTGATCACCTTGTCGGCCGTGCCCGTCTTGCCGCCGACCTGGAAACCTTCGACCTGCGCGCCGCGTCCCGAGCCTTTCACGCCGTTCCAGGTGAACAGGTAGCGCATGTCGCCGCTGGTGCCCCGCTTTATCACCGGGCGGGAAACCCGCTCGGCCTCTTCCCGGGAACGGGGAAGAAAAGTGGGAGGAACAAGGGTGCCGCCATTGATCAGAGCGGCGGCGGCAACCGCGGTCTGCAGCGGAGTGGTTGCGACCCCGTGGCCGAACGAGATGGTGACCGAGTTGATCTTCTTCCATGTCTTCGGCTGGGTTGGCGTCGCCACGCCCGGCATCTCGGTTTCCATCCTGGAAAGAAGCCCGAGCTTCGTGAGGAACTGCTGATGACCCTCGATCCCGACCCTGTCCGCCACCGCCGCGGTGCCGATATTCGATGAATACTGGAAGACTTCCGAGATCGTCAGCGGTCGGTTCTTTCCGCGGAAGTCCTTGATGGTGAAGCCGCCCATGCGTATGGGCCGGGAAGCATCGACGACGGAGTTCAGGGTGATCTTGCCTTCGTCCAGCCCCATCGCCAGAGTGAAGCTCTTGAATGTCGAGCCCATCTCGAATGTGGCGTTGCTCATCCGGTTGAACCAGCCCTTTTCATAGTCCTTGTCCACGCTGCCGTCGGGCAGCGTCCGGGAGGGTTCATTGAGGTCGTAGTCGGGCACTGATGCCATCGCCAGGATCTCGCCGGTATCGACGTCGAGAACCACGGCGCCCGCAGCCTCGGCCTTATAGGCGGTCATCGCGTTGGCGACGACCTGGCGGACGATATTCTGGACGCGGAGATCGATGGACAGTCTGACCGGCTCAAGCGGGGCGCCGCCGGTGAGCCCGGCCAGGCGAAGATCGCCGAGACCCTGCTGGTCCAGATAGCGCTCCATTCCCGCAAGGCCCTGATTGTCGACATTCACATGGCCGACGATGTGAGAGGCGGTCGCGCCGCCTGGATAGAACCGGCGTTTTTCCGGTCTGAAGCCGATGCCGGGAATGCCGAGCGTCAGGATATCCGCCTGCTGTTTCGGGGTGAGCTGCCGTTTCAGCCATTGGAAGGCGGTCTGCGATCGCAGCTTCTTGTGGGTTTCGCTCCAGTCGAGGTTCGGGATGACGAAGGCAAGCTTCTCGACGACCTCGTCCGCATCGACGATCCTGCGCGGATCGGCATAGAGCGAGATCATGTTGAGGTCGGTGGCCAGCAGTGCTCCGTTGCGATCGACGATGTCCGGCCTGGAGGCGACGGGGTTGCTGCCGATCGTTCCCGTCACGGCCGGTTCGGCAAGACCGTATTGGACAAGGCGCGCGCCGATGACGAAATAGACGGCAAGAAACCCGGCGATCAGAATTCCGAGCCGTTGCCTGGCCTCCCTTCTGCGGCTTGTGCGTGCACCCAGGAAGGTCGCATTTTTGGCGATGACATTGCTCTTAACGATGAAATGTGCACGGCTTCTGAGCCGGACGACAAAAGAGATCATTCCGAACAAATCCACAAAATATGTCAGCCGAAGGCAAAGCTCGGGCGGTCAGTCGCCGCTGGTTTGCAACCTGCACGCGGTCGGGCCGGAAGCCAACAGCTGAGCTACCGGGCGGGCCGACATGTTTAAAGTTGCATTAATATACAATTAAAGTTGTACTTGGTCGTTTGACGAACCGTTAACTGCTGCTTGTCGGGCTGTAGATGGGTCGTCGCCAACTTGCACAACGCATTATAGAGATACCGCCCCGCCTTGCCACCCGTGCTCCTTGCTCCCCCGCCCCCTCAAACCTACATGTCTCCCGCCAACCTGGAGACGCCGATGATTTTCGACGCCGCACGTCTTTCGCTCACCAACCTCTTCGCACCCGAGACCCGTTCCGTCTTCTGGAAGACACTGGGCCTTACCGCCCTCGTGCTGATCGGCATCTGGTTCGGCTTGCGGGAGATCTTCATCCTCTATGCCTGGCCATGGTTCGCCGCCTTTTTTCCGGACCTTCCGGATTGGGCGGGTTGGCTGACCTTGTTTGCGGCGATCTTTGCCGGCATCGGGCTGGCGTTGGCGCTCGCGTTGCTGATCGCGCCGATCACCGCTCTCATCGCCGGCCTGTTCCTCGACGATGTCGCGGAAGTCGTCGAAAAGCGCGATTATCCCAACGACCCGCCCGGCAAGGCGATGCCGCTCGCCCAGGCGATTATCGGCTCGATCCAGTTCCTGGGCGTCGTCATCGTCGGCAATATCATCGCGCTCTTCCTGCTGTTCATACCCGGCATCAACCTGATCGCCTTCTTCATGGTGAACGGCTATCTGCTCGGCCGGGAGTTTTTCGAGTTCGCGGCGACGCGGTTCAGGACGCCTGCGGAAGCGCGTGCCTTCCGCGCCAAACATTCCTCCACCGTGTTCATGGCTGGCCTTTTGATCGCCTGTTTCCTGGCGGTCCCGATCGTCAACCTTCTGACGCCGCTGTTCGCCGCCGGCCTGATGGTCCATCTCCACAAGGCGGTCTCGAAACGCGATCCTGGCTTCAAGCTTTAAGCAGGGGCGTTGCGGCCTTACTCGACGGCCTCGCCGATGAGCTGCTGCGGCAGTTCCACCAATGGCGCCGGCACGTCGACGGTTTTTTCCGGCGAGCGACAGAGATCGGCGATCACGCAGCGCTCGCATTCCGGTTTTCGTGCCTTGCAGCAATAGCGCCCGTGCAGGATCAGCCAGTGGTGGGCGTGGAAGAGATACTGGTCGGGGATCACCTTCAAGAGGTTTTCCTCGACTTCGTCGGGCGTCTTGCCCGGCGCCATCAAGAGCCGGTTGGCGATGCGGAAGACATGCGTGTCGACCGCCAGCGTGGGCACCCCGAAGGCCATCGACATCACCACATTCGCGGTCTTGCGGCCGACGCCCGGCAGGCGGATCAGCTCCTCGCGCGTCTTCGGCACTTCGGAACCGAACTCGTCGATCAGCATGCGACAGAGGGCGATGACGTTCTTTGCCTTGTTGCGATAGAGGCCGATCGTCTTGATATATTGGGTGACTCCCTCTTCGCCGAGAGCCAGCATTTTTTCAGGCGTGTCGGCAATCTTGAACAGCGCCCTCGTTGCCTTGTTGACGCCGGCATCGGTCGCCTGGGCGGATAATGCCACCGCCACGACCAGCGTGAACGGGTTCACGTGTTCCAGCTCGCCCTTCGGCTCCGGGCGCTGCACCGAGAAGCGGCGGAAAATCTCCTCCATCTCCGCTTTCGAATAGGCGGATTTGAAGCGCTTGGGCTTGGGTGCGGCCTTTGGTGCCACTGGACGTTCGCCGGCGTGATTTGACTTTTGCGGGGTGCTGGTTTTGGATTTGATCTTTGGAGTCGCCATATGCCTGTATAGGCATCCCGCAGGAGGGAAATCAACGTGGACGTTTCCGAGGATCAGCCTGTTTTTGCAGCCGAACTGACGCCCTACCGTTCGCTCGGCAAGACCGGCTTTCGCATCGTTCTGCTGTTGTCGGGCGCGGTCTGCCTCCTCTATGGCGGCTTCTTCCTGATCACCGGCGCTTACCCGATCGGCCTGTTCTTCGGGCTGGATTTCCTTGGCCTCTATATCGCGCTGAAAATGAGCTACCGGTCGGGGCAGGCCCGCGAGGAAGTCACCGTGTCGCGCAGCAACCTGTCGATCCGAAAATTCTCGCCGGCGGGGCGGATGGTGGAGCATTGCTTCAACCCGTTCTGGGCGCGTTTCAACGTCCGCCGCCACGAGGAATTCGGCATCACGTCGATGTCCGTGACGGGCGAGGGGCGCGGCACCGATATCGGTTCCTTCCTCAATCCGGACGACCGGGAGAGTTTTGCCAAGGCCTTCAAGCGCGCGCTCGCGACGGTCAAGCAAAGGATCTGAGCCCGGCGAAGAAACGCGCGAAAGGGCAAGAAACGGGTGGTTTCGGCGAAGCCGAAGGGGCATTTAAGCAGCATACCAGTTGCACAGCGATCGTTGCGCGCCCAAGGTCCGGTTTGGCCGGTGCGCCCGCTGCAGAGGAGACACGCCATGAATGCTCTCGCCCAGATCAGTTCGCCGCCCGTCGACGTGACGCCCGATGGTTCCGACTACGAAACCGTCCGCCGCGTCATCGAGATGATCACGCTCGACTACCGCGACCAGCCGTCGCTCGAAGCGATCGCTTCCGAACTCGGTCAGTCGCCGACCCAGCTCCAGAAAGTGTTCACCCGTTGGGCCGGCCTGTCGCCGAAGGCCTTCCTTCAAGCCGTCACCCTCGACCATGCCAAGCGCCTGCTCGGCAAGGAAGAGCTGCCGCTGCTGGAAGCTTCCTATGAGCTCGGCCTCTCCGGCCCCGGCCGCCTTCACGACCTGTTCGTCACCCATGAGGCGATGTCGCCCGGCGAATGGAAGGCGCGGGGCGGCGGGCTGACGATCCGCTACGGCTTTCACCCGTCGCCCTTCGGCGAGGCGCTGGTCATGGCGACGGATCGGGGCCTCTCGGGCCTCGCCTTTGCCGATCACGGCCATGAACAGGCGGCGCTCGACGACATGATGCGCCGCTGGCCGAACGCCGAATACGTTTCCGACCAGGAGATGACCGCGCCCTATGTCAGCCGCGTCTTCGACCGTGCGAACTGGTCTTGCGACCAGCCGCTGAAAGTTGTGCTCATCGGCACCGACTTCCAGGTGCGCGTCTGGCAGAGCCTGCTCAAGATCCCGTTCGGCAAGGCCGTCACCTATTCCGACGTCGCCAACGACATCGGCCAGCCGACCGCCAGCCGCGCGGTGGGGGCGGCGGTTGGCGCCAACCCGATCTCGTTCGTGGTGCCGTGTCACCGGGCGCTTGGCAAGAGCGGGGCGCTGACGGGGTATCACTGGGGGCTGACGCGCAAGCGGGCTATTCTGGGGTGGGAAGCGGGGAATGCTTGAGGTGTTTCTTTGGGTGTGGTTTGCCTCACACCCGCCTATACTTCTTCCGCCAGTCTCAGCAATTCCTTTGCCGCCGTCTCATCGGTAATCAGCGTATTGCACCCGACCCTGCGGATCGTAGCGCGGATCGCCACTGCCCGGTGGGCGCCGCCCGACGACAGCACGATGTGCCTGGCCTTCCTCAGCGTATCCAGATCCACCGACATCACCCGCTCGTTCAGCTTTTGATCCACCGAGCGGCCATCCTCGTCCAGAAAATTGAACATCGTGTCGCAGACGCAGCCCGCGGCGATCAGCCGGTCGAGCTCCGCCTTGGAGATGAAGCCTTCCGACAGCGAGGTGGAATGCGGACCGATATCTCCACAGCTCACCACCGCCAGGTCGAGGTTTTCGGCGAGATCGTAGATCGTGTTGAGCCCGCATTGCTCGATCAGCGCCCGCTTGGTCTTGACCGAGTCGACCAAGAGCGGCGCCAGGAACATGTAGCATTCGGCGCCGAGTTGGCCGGCGAAGCGCCAGGTGTAATCGATCGGGTTGGTCTGGTGCACGGCGACGATGCCGCCGAGCAGCGACACGACCTTGCAGTTTTCCCGCCGCGGAGGGCGAAAGCTGCCGAGCGAGGCGGTCATGGTGCGGCCCCAGCCGACCCCGATGGTCATGTCGTCCTGCACCACTTCGGAGAGGAACTGCCCGAGCGCCAGCCCGACCGAGCTTGCAAGGGCTGCTGCGCTGTTGTCGCGCGGGGCCGGCACGACCACGGCCTCGTCCAGCCCGTAGGCCTTTTCCAGCCGGATCGCCAGCTCGACGCAGGTGTCGATCCCTTCGCTGATCCAGATCTGCACTTCGGAGCGCTTCATCGCCTCGTCGAGCAGGCGGATCACCGTCGAACGGCTCAAGCCCAGCCGTTCGGCGACATCTTTTTGCGTCAATCCCTGGTTATAATAAAGCCATGCCGCGCGCAGCCGCATGGAGGCGGCTTCGGAATAGGCGGTATGGGTCTCGCGTCTGAGCCTAGCCAACGGGCCTCCCGGGGACGATGGTGGACAAGCGGAATGATATTTGTTCCAACTGACACATATGTCAATTCAGAAGAACAAATGTCTTGACTTTTTAACCATCGGTGGGGGATAGTCTTGCCAACGCGCCGGAGGAGCCAAATCGCGCGACAGGCGTTTAGTTCTCCATATCGAGGAATATTCGGATGACGTCTAAACTAGAGCAGCTTCGTTCCATGACCACGGTCGTTGCCGATACCGGCGACATCGAGGCGGTCGCCCGCCTGAAGCCCGTGGATTGCACCACCAACCCGACCATCGTCCTGAAAGCGCTCGGCACGCCTGTCTTCGCCGACAAGGTTCAGGAAGCGATCGCCTGGGGCCGGAAGCAGTCCGGCAACCCGGATGCCGTCGTGTCCGCCGTGGCCGACCGCCTGGCGATCACCGTCGGTGCCTCGCTCTCCGAACTGGTGCCGGGCCGCGTTTCGACCGAAGTCGATGCCGACCTTTCCTTCGACACGGAAGCATCGATCGCCAAGGCCCGCCAGATCATCGCCGCCTACAAGGAGCGCGGCATCGAGCGTGACCGCATCCTGATCAAGCTCGCCTCCACCTGGGAAGGCATCCGCGCCGCCGAAGTGCTGCAGACGGAAGGCATCGACTGCAACCTGACGCTTCTCTTCAGCCAGGCCCAGGCGATCGCCTGCGCCGAAGCAAAAGTGTTCCTGATCTCCCCCTTCGTCGGCCGCATTCTCGACTGGTACAAGAAGTCGACCGGCCAGGACTACACAGCCGAGACCGATCCGGGCGTCGTGTCCGTCCGCGCCATCTACAATTACTACAAGTCGAATGGCATCAAGACGATCGTCATGGGCGCCTCCTTCCGCAATGCCGGCGAAATCGAAGCGCTGGCCGGCTGCGACCGCCTGACGATCAGCCCGGCTCTGCTCGACGAACTCGACAAGGATACGGGCACGCTCGCTCGCAAGCTCTCGCCGGAAACCTTCAAGGCCGAGCCTCTCCAGTCGCTCGACGAGAAGGCCTTCCGCTGGATGATGAACGAGGACGCCATGGCGACCGAAAAGCTGTCGGAAGGCATCCGCGCCTTCGCCAAGGACCTTGGCGCCCTGCGCCAGATGGTCAAGAAGGAACTGACGCTGGCTGCTGCCTGATCAGGCCGCCTGCGACAGATGCAAGGCCCGCCCATGGCGGGCCTTTTTGCTTTCCCGATACCGTGAAGATAGGCGTGGAGCTATAATTTTGCGCCAAGAGCACCGGTCCGGAGGCTATAAAAGCGGGAAAAATTGAATATAGTCAACTTTTGGTTTAACTGAAATTTCAACCGGATCGGTTAGGCTTATCCCACTTGTCAGAAGCGATATCGCTTGGAGCACGGAGTGGGACTATGGCTGGTGTGCCGTTTGGCCACATATTATCCAACGCCGCCCTATTGGAGGCGCTGAACAAATCGCAGGCGATCATCGAATTCGACCTCAAGGGCATGATCCTTCATGCCAACGAGAACTTCTGCAAGACGATGGGATACACGCTCGCCGAAATCGTCGGCAAGCATCACCGTATCTTCGTCGATCCGGCCGAGGCGGGATCGAAGGCCTATGAAGACTTCTGGAAACAGCTCATCAGCGGCCAATACGACCAGCGGCAATACAAGCGCCTGGCGAAAGGCGGCCGCGAGATCTGGATCCAGGCCACCTACAATCCGTTGTTCCGGGGTAAGAAGCCCTTCAAGATCGTCAAGCTGGCGACCGATATCACGGCTGCGAAGCAAAGTGCGGCAGAAGACAAGGGAAAGCTCCAGGCCTTGTCGCGCGCCCAGGCCATCATCGAGTTCACACCCAGTGGCGAAATACTCACCGCCAACGAGAACTTCCTGAAGACGCTCGGCTATTCGCTCACCGAAATCGTCGGCAAGCACCATTCCATGTTCTGCGAGCTGGACTATGCGCAGTCCGCAGCTTATCGGACCTTCTGGCAGAATCTCTCCTCCGGCCGGTTCGCCGCCGATCAGTTTACCCGCGTAGCCAAGGGCGGGCAGAAGGTCTATATCCAGGCCTCCTACAATCCGATCCTCGACGACAGCGGGCGGGTTATCAAGGTCGTCAAGTTCGCGACCGACGTCAGCGAGCGGGTGACGGTGGTGAAGGAACTCGGCGCCGGCCTCGCACGCCTTTCGGACTGCAACATCCGGCAGACGATCGACGTGCCCTTCATCGAGGAGTTCGAGCCCCTGCGGCGCGATTTCAACGCCTCGATCAGCGCATTCCAGGAAACCCTCGTCAATGTGCTGAAGCAGACCAACAGCCTGAACGGCAACAGCCAGGAAATGCACGAGGCGGCCGATCAGCTCTCGATGCGCACCAAGGAACAGGCCGCTTCGCTCGAGCAGACCTCGGCCGCGCTGGAACAAGTCACCACGACCGTCCGGTCCTCGACGATCAGCACGGAAGATACGCGGAAACTCGTCAAGAACGCGCTGCAATCCGCATCGGCCTCGTCATCGGTCGTGGAAGAAACCATCACCGCCATGAAGCGCATCGAATCCGCCTCCGCCGAGATCAGCCAGATCATCGGCGTGATCGACGAGATCGCTTTCCAGACCAACCTCCTGGCACTCAACGCCGGGGTCGAGGCTGCCCGGGCGGGCGAAGCCGGCAAGGGCTTCGCGGTCGTCGCGCAGGAAGTGCGCGAGCTTGCGCAGCGCTCCGCCAAGGCCGCCAAGGAGATCAAGGAGCTTATCGGGAATTCCGGCCGGGAAGTCACCGAAGGAGTTCGCCTCGTCGATGCCACGGGTGACGCCCTTCGCGAAATCGAGCAGTTCGTCGCGTCGATCGACAAGAACGTCCAGTCGCTGGCGACCGCCGCCTCGGAACAATCGATCGGCTTGTCGGAGATCAACAACGCGGTATCCCAGATCGACCGCATGACACAGCAAAACGCCGGCATGGTTGACCATACGACTTACATCAGCGAGCAACTCGCCACGGGAGCTGCAAGCCTCGTCGAGCTCGTCAACCACTTCAAATTGAACCGGCGCTCCGCCATCCGCGAGCCAGGGTCGGCCGCGGCCACCGCAAGGCCGGTCAGGGCCGCTTGATATAAGCCCCCTGGTTGGCGGTACTCCGTGACCGGATGGCTTTCGAAAGAGGCGCCGCGGCTCTCTTTTTTATGCCGGCTGCGGCACCAGCTTGGCAGTGCCTGGCTTTCTGCTGACGAACAGACCGGTTTCCTTCTCCACCTGGAGCACGCCCTTGCCGCGCTCGAAGGCGGCGGCAATCGCTTTGCGGAACGCGTCAAGTTCAGCTTCGCTGGCGCCGTCACCGGGTGGGTAGGAGGTCAGCGCCAGAAACACGTCGTCCGGGTCGGTGATCCGCATGTGCGCGGGATGCTGGGAGAAGGTGACGTTGCCGAACCGGGCGCGCATCAGCTCCTTGGCCTTGTCGTATCCGAAGACGGCCGCGCTCGGATCGAACGGCTCGCTGCCGAACACGGTGGTGAACTCGTAGATCCCGAGCATGTTGCCGGCGCCGTTGGTGGTGACGGCGAGAAAGCCTCTGGGCTTCAGCACACGGAACATTTCCGCGATGCCGGCCGCCGGATCGGGCAGGTGGTAGAGCATGTGCATGGCGATGACCATATCGAAGCTATCGTTCTCGAATGGCATGGCGGCGGCTTCCGCTTGGCGGCCCGTCAACGATCCGAAAGGGAGCTGCGTGCAACGCGCAACGGCCTCCTCCACCATTCCGGCAGACTGATCGGCGAGCGTCAGGTCGAGATTTTCGGGTACATCCTTGATCACGGATGCCCAGAACCAGGCCGGGCCGCAGCCGATATCGAGCACGCGGTCACCCGGACGAAGGGGCAGTTGCCGCGCCACCCAGGGAAACCAGCCGGTTTCGGCAATTGTATATTCCCTGTTGAGGCGCCCACGGGCCGCCAGCTTTCGGCTGTCGGCATATTGAACGGCGTTGCCCGAAGTTATCGATGACATGGCTTTTCCCGCGTGGCGGCAGCCCGCCTAATGCGATCAAGTATCGGACTACGTCGTATCCATCGAATCTCACAGTTTTGCAACGGCAAGTAACATTTCCGGCGGCCAATAACGGCCGCCGGAAGAGTTTGGCGTGATCACGCCGGCTGCGGCACCAGCTTGGCAGTGCCCGGCTTGCGCAGCAGCAGGACCGAAAGGGCGGCGATCATGCACATCACGCCGGCGATCTGCAGGGCGGGCATATAGGTGTTGAAGTCGCTCTTGAGGAACCCCGCACCGAAGGCGGCCGTGGCCGCACCGAGTTGATGGCCGGCAAATACCCAGCCGAAGATCAGGCCGGCCCGCTCGCGGCCGAATTCGGCGGCGGCAAGCTTCACGGTCGGAGGCACGGTCGCCACCCAGTCGAGCCCGTAGAAGATCGCGAAGACCGAGAGTTCGACGAAACTGAAGCCCGAGAGGGACAGGTAGACCAGCGACAGGCCGCGCAGGCCGTAGAACCAGAACAGCAGCCAGCGATTGTCGTAACGGTCCGACAGCCAGCCGGCGAAGATGGTGCCGAAGAAGTCGAAGATGCCGATCACCGCAAGCGTGCTGGCGGCCGTCACGGCAGCCATGCCGAAATCGCCGCAAATCGAGATCCAGTGGGTCTGGATCAGGCCGTTGGTGGAAAGGCCGCAGACGAAGAACGTGCCGAACAGGACCCAGAAGGTGGGGCTTGTCGAGGCATGGCGGAGCGCGCCGATCGGCGAATAGAGCGTTGCCAGGAACTTGTGGTCCTGCTTGGGCGCGGGCGTAACCGCCGTCTCGCCATAGGCAGGCAGGCCGACATCGGCGGGGTAGTCGCGCATCAAGAGCAGGACCAGCAGCATCGCGGCGGCGATGACGACGACAGTGAAGGTGAGCGCCGTGCGCCAGCCATAGGCTTCCGTCATCGCGGCCAGAAGCGGGAGGAAAACGAGCTGGCCGGTGGCGTTGCTGGCGGTCATCAGGCCGACGACGAGGCCGCGGCGCTTGGAAAACCAGCGGGTCGCGACGGTGGCGCCGAGAACCAGCGCCGTCATGCCGGTGCCGACGCCGATCACCACGCCCCAGAGCGCCACGAGCTGCCAGACTTCGGTCATAAACAGCGAGACGACAATGCCGCTCATGATCAGCGCGAGCGCAAAGGTGACCACCTGGCGGACGCCGAAATGGTTCATGAAGGCGGCGGCGAAAGGCCCGAGCAGGCCGAAAAGAACGAGGCGCACGGCCATGGCCGAGGAGATGTCGGCGATATCCCAGCCGAATTCCTGATGCAGCGGCTGGATCATCACGCCCGCCGAGCCCATGGCGCCGGCGGTCGAGAGCATGGTCAGGAATGTGGTGATGGCCACCACCCACCCATAGTGCAGGTTTCTGGCGGCCATCCATTGGGCGGCGCGATTGGAAATCATGGTTCTGTCCCTTTCGTGGTCAATGCCGCACCGGCAGCGTGTAATTTTCGGGTATATGCCCGCTTTTGAATAAAAATCAGAGAGCTGCCAGCAGCTCCTGCAATTGTCTGGTTTTCTCGGCCCCGAGCCGGGCCTCGATATCGTCCTGGACGCTGTCCCAGAGGGGCGCGCCCTGCTTCAGGATGGCCGCACCCTTCGGCGCGATCGTCAGCATGGCTTCGCGCTGGTCCTCGCCATGGCCGATCGCCACCAGGCCCATGCGCTCCAGCACCTTGGCATTGCGGCCGACCGTCGAGCGGTCCAGTTCCACCTGCACGGCGAGATCGGTCAGCGAAATCGGCGCCAGCCGGTTGATGTTGCGCAACAGGCTGAACTGTCCGATGTTGACGCCAAGCGGCGCCAGGGCCTCGTCGTAATAGGACGAGACCTTTCGGGAGGCTTTGCGCAGCAGGATGCAGTGGCAGGTGTCGTTCGGCATTGTGCGGGTATATACCCGCGGTTCGATTTGCGCAAGAGGGGCGCATCAAAAGCCGGACCGTTTCGGAATGGCGCAGGACGTTGGCAGGAAAGATCCTCTTGGGCCGAAAAGAATCCCCGGGCTTAAAGCTTCCTCAACAAGAATAGGCGACTATCCCGGCACTATTCCATCCTGTTGTTTTGCGTAGATATGGAGTTGACCATGCCGGAGCTCGGCAAGTGAAGGGTCTGAAGTTCCGGTTTTCCAAGAAGCTCGTCTTCATCCTCATGGGCAGCATCGTCGTGCTCGGCGGTGGCAGCGGCGCGGCTGCGGTGCTCATCGGCGCGGACAAGATCCTCGGCCCCTCCTATCTGGAGATCAACGGGCTGGAATGCACCGCGCTGGAAACGGTCAAGATCAAGCGGGACCAGCGTTACTGGATCCGCAAATACGTGGTGAGCGACGGAACCGGCGACGGTCTGGCGCGCATCCGCACGGCCTTGCGCGTCGCCAAGGCGGTGCAGGAAAAGGAAAAGGCCGATCTCGTCCAGGTGGCGGTGATCGACAAGGCAGGTCCAAGAGACCGCGCCCAGATGCGCGGCCGCGCGATCGGCGCCCAGGTTGTCTATATTCCCGACCCCAAGAAGGCGCCCGAGGGCACCTCGGTACAGCCCTATTCCGCCTATTACCTCGATGGCACGGCCAATTCGAACGGCGAATATTACGGCATGCGCATCGATCTGCCGCTTGAGGATGTCGAGACGCTCACCGCCCGGCTGACCGACCACGCCGATTGTGTCGAGCCGGTCGTCGCCACGCCGGAAGGCGCACATGGTGCTCCCGCCGGCCATGGCGAAAAACCGAAGGCTGACGGTCACGGCGCGCCGAGCGGCCATGGCGAGCCTGCCGGCCACGGGGCACCCGCAGCCGATGCCCACGGCGCTCCTGCCGACGCCCATGGTGCTCCCGCCGAGGGTCATGGCGACGAAGTCGCCGCCAAGGAAGGCGGTGGTTTCTTCAGTTCCATCACCGGCATGATCTTCGGCTCGAAGCCGGAAGCGCCGGCCGAGGCCGCCCATGCGCCCGAAGGTGACGCCCACGCGGCTGAAACCCATGCAGCTGCTCCGGCAGCCGACACGCATCCGGCACCGGCAGCACAGAACAAGGCCGCCGCTGCGCAGGACCATCAGAAGCCTGCCGCCCCGACCCAGGTCGCATCCGCCGAACCGAAAAAGGAAGAGGGCGGTTTCCTCGCTTCCCTGACCGGCATGTTCTTCGGCAGCGGCGAGCAGGAGACGCCGAAGGCATCCCCAGTTGCGGCCAAGGCATCCGAGCCCGCGCCCGAGCCTCGCACGTCTGCGGAAGGCGGCAAGCGCTGGTCCAAACAGACCGATGCCGATGCGGTCCGTTCCGATGCCAAGCCGCCGGAAGCGACGCATGCCGAAGCGGCCCCGGCCAAGACAAACGGCAGCACCGAAGCCGACGCCGCCGGCGCCGAGTGGCTGGCCAAGCTGCGCGGCCAACCGGCTCCGGCCGCGCCCGCAAAACCCGCCCAGGCGGTTTCGGCTTCGGATGCGAAGGCTCCGGCTGCCAAGGTCGTGCATTGAATGGCAGAAGCGCAGGCCGGTGCACCCGACCTTGCGCCGTCTGCAAATGGCGCTAAAATTCCCCCGTCGAAAAGGACCTGAAACGGCAGAGGTAAGCCCGTTTCCTTCCCAACAGGAAGCTCCGTACCGTCATCCGACGGACCCGCGGCAAGCAACCGGCGCAAGGTGCCGGCGGCTTGGCGCGTCTTTTCTTGAAGCGTTCCTGCCGCCATGCGCTTGCGTCTTCTCAAAAGAAGGAGACTGCAATGCCTATTATTCGTGCCCATACCGGCATCATTACCCAGATCAACGTCTTTACCGTCCCCGAGGGCGGGCAGCAGGCGTTGATTGCTTATCTTGGCGAAGCAGCAAGGGTCGCAAGCGAGGTGCCGGGATGGCTTTCCGCCAGCCTCCACAAGAGCCTCGACGGGACGAGGGTCGTCAATTACGCCCAGAGTGCAGACGGGGCGGCGGCAAGAAGGGTCTTCGACCGCCTGGCTGCCGCCGGCATGATCGATGGCAACAAGGCCTATGGCGAGGCAAGCCCCGGACTTTATGAGGTTGTGTTCACACTGGAACGGTGAGGGGGGCAAACTCTCCCTCGTCATCCTCGGGCTCGACCCGAGGATCCAGCATCCGCAGTGTCCAGTCGGTGGATCCTCGGGTCGAGCCCGAGGATGACGACCTTGTGGAACTGAGTGCGTGCCGCTCAATCCGCCTTGGCGCGCCGTGCCGGGAACAGGATCACGTCGCGGATCGACGGCGAATCCGTCAGCAGCATGACCAGCCGGTCGACGCCAATGCCGAGGCCGCCAGCGGGGGGCATGCCCTGGTCGATGGCGTCCAGGAATTCCTCGTCGAGCTGCTTGTCCTTCTCGCCGCGGGCATGCGCCTGTTCGAGCTGTTCTACCATGCGCTTGCGCTGCTCTTCCGGGTCGTTGAGTTCGGAGAATGCGTTGCCCAGTTCCCAGGCGTTGCAATAGGTCTCGAAGCGCTCGACGAGGCGCGGTTCGCCCGGGACTTCTTTGGCGAAGGGCGAGATGTCCTTCGGGAAGTGGGTGACGTGGCTTGGCTGGATCAGCGTGGCCTCGACCTTTTCCTCGAAGATGAAGGCGAGGCATTCGCCCCAGGTCCAGTCCTTCTCGACCGCGAAACCGGCGGCCTTGGCGGCGGTGCGGGCTTCCTCATCGGTCTTCATCGCGAGGAAGTCGATGCCGGTCGCTTCCTTGACGGCGTCGGGCATCGGCACGCGCTTGAACGGGCCCTTGAAGGACAGTTCCTTGTCGCCGAACTTCACTTCGGTCGTGCCGTGGATGGTCATGGCGAGCGTCGAGAACATGCGTTCCACGAGGTCCATGATGTCCTCGTAATCGGCATAGGCCCAGTAGCACTCCATCATCGTGAATTCGGGATTGTGCCTTGTGGAGACGCCTTCGTTACGAAAATTGCGGTTGATCTCGAACACCTTGTCGGTGAGGCCCGAAACCAGGGTGCGCTTCAAGAACAGTTCCGGCGCGATGCGCAGGTACATGTCGAGCTTCAGCGTGTTGTGGTGCGTCTTGAAGGGTTCCGCCGTGGCGCCGCCATAGACCGAATGCAGCATCGGCGTCTCGACTTCCATGAAGCCGTCGTTTTCCATGAAGCGGCGGATGCCGGAGACGATCCTCGAACGCTGCTGGAAGCGGAGCTTGGATTCCTCGTTGGTCATGATGTCGAGGTGGCGCTTGCGGTAGCGCAGTTCGACATCCGAGAGGCCGTGCCACTTTTCCGGCATCGGAAGCAGCGACTTGGTGAGCATGGTGATGCCCTGCGCATTGATCGTCAGCTCGCCGCGCTTGGTGCGGCGCACGACGCCGGTGACGCCGATAATGTCGCCGATGTCGACCATCGGCAGCAGGTCGCGCGCTTCCTGCGGGGTGGTGTCCTTATGGGAGAAGATCTGCACCTTGCCCGACGCGTCATGGATGTCCATGAACATGCCGGAATTGCGCGAGGAATAGACCCGGCCGGCGACGGTGACGATGTCCTGCGTCTCGACGTCCGCTTCCAGGTTCTTGTATTTCTCGGCCAGTTCCGCATTGGTCATGGTGCGGTGGAAATGCGCCGGATAGACGTCGCCGATCTTTTCGCGAAGGATGGCGAGTTTTTGCGCGCGCACCTGCGTGGCGTCGGAGGAGAGGGCGGTTTCGTTGGTCGTATCGGTCATCGTGTCTCGCCTTTTTCGGGCTGTCTTCGTTGCGGTTACCCCCCTCTGCCCTGCCGGGCATCTCCCCCTCAAGGGGGGAGATTGGATGGAGCCTGCTCATCGCCCTCTCTCTGCCATCGCATGCTCAGCATCCGACGCTGGTCAGGGCAAAGGTGGTGCCTCTGGTTGATCTCCCCCCTTGAGGGGGAGATGCCCGGCAGGGCAGAGGGGGGTATGCTCTGTATATCCACCTTCAATATGAAGGCATGTAGGCTGTTACTTTCCGTCGCCCACCATGGACGCCACAACCGTTGCGGCAATCTTCAACCGCTGCCTGACGACCGAGCGACCGAGCAGCGCCATGCTATCGAACAGCGGCAGCGAGCGCGACGAACCCGACACCGCAACGAACAGCGGCGGGGTGACGACACGCAGCTTTTTGCCGAGCTTGTCGGCCACGGCGCGCAGTTCCGAGTCGATCGTCTCGACATTCCATTCGAGGATCTTTTCGAGATCCGTCTGAACGGTGTTTAAAATTTCCAGCGTTTCCGCCGGGCTGGTCTTGAGGCCCGCGAACGAGGCCGGCGTCAGGCCGACATCGGAGGACAGCAGGAAGCCGGCGAGGTTCGGCAGTTCGCCGAGCTTGGAAATGCGGCTCTGCGAGTGCTTGAGGCCCTCCGTCAGACGGCTGTTCTCCATCGCCCATTCCAGCACGCGCGCGACGAATTCGTCCGGCGACAGCTTTTCGCGCAGCCAGCGGCCGTTCAGCCAGTCGAGTTTCTGGATGTCGAAGATCGCGCCGGCCTTGGACAGGTTGTCCGGATCGAACTTTTCAATCAGCTCGTCCATGGTCAGCATCTCTTCGCCTTCGGCGATCTGGATGAAGAACAGGCCCAAAAAGTTCATCAGCGCTTCCGGCAGGTAGCCGAGCGCGGAATAATAGGAGATCGAGGTCGGGTTCTTGCGCTTCGACAGCTTCGACTTGTCGGCGTTCCTCATCAGCGACAGGTGCATGAACACCGGCTGTTCCCACTCGAAATAGCGGTAGAGCAGGATGTGTTTAGGCACCGAGGCCAGCCACTCCTCGCCGCGCGCCACATGGGTGATCTTCATCAGATGGTCGTCGATGACGTTGGCCATGTGATAGGTCGGCATGCCGTCGCCCTTGATCAGCACCTGCATATCGACCGAATCCCAGGGGATCGACACGTCGCCGTAGACGCCGTCATGGAAATCGCAGGAGCCTTCGGTCGGGATCTTCATGCGGATGACCGAGCCTTCGCCAGCCGCCATCTTCGAGGTGACTTCCTCGGCGGTATAGCTCAGGCAGAGGCCGTCATATTTCGGCGGCTTGCCGGCGGCGCGCTGGCCTTCGCGCATCTGCTCCAGCCGTTCCGGCGTGCAGAAACAGCGGAAGGCATGGCCCTTGTCGAGCAGCTGCTGGGCATAGGGCTGGTACATGTCCTTGCGGTCGGACTGGCGATAGGGGCCGTAGGGACCTCCGACATCCGGGCCTTCGGCCCAGGTCAGGCCCGTCCAGCGAAGCGCATCCAGCACCTTCTGCTCGAATTCCAGCGTCGAACGCGTCGCATCGGTATCCTCGATGCGCAGGATGAATTCGCCGCCATGTTTCTTGGCGAAGAGGTAGTTGAAGAGCGCGATATAGGCGGTGCCGACATGCGGCTCGCCGGTCGGCGAGGGGGCGATGCGGACGCGGGGCTTCGTGGCGATCATGAAGAATGCTCTATCTGTGGCGCGCGATTGGGCGCCAAGCCTGTTTTTGAAATTCGGATTGGCGCAGGCTTAGGCCATATTCAGCCGCAAGCGTCAAGGTTTTTGGCCCTGAACCCTACGTTACCGGCCAGACATAGAGCAGTGCCGGCACGCTGACGAGGATGATCAGGAAGGAAAGCGGCAGGCCGAGCCTCGGGTAGTCGGAGAACTTGTAGCCGCCGGGACCGAAGACCAGCGTATTGCACTGGTGGCCGACGGGGGTCAGGAAATCGCAGCCGGCGCCGATCGCCACCGCCATCAGGAAGGCTTCCGGCCGGAAACCGAGACTGGTGGCAAAACTTGCGGCGATCGGCCCCATGACGAGGACCGTCGCGGCATTGTTCAAAAAGGGCGTCACCGCCATGGCCGTGACGAGGATCAGCCCGATCGCGCCCCAGGCCGGCAGGCTTGCAGCCGCATGACCGAGCCAGCCGGCGATCAGCTCGCTGCCGCCGGTGGTCCGGAGTGAATCGGAAACCGGGATCAGCGCGGCCAGCATCACCAGGATCGGGCCGTCGACCGATTTGTAGAAGTCGTTGAGTGGGATCGCCCGGAAGACGACCATGCCGAGGGCGGCCGTGAAGAAGGCAACCGGAACCGGAGCGATGCCGATGGCGGTCGCGGCCATGGCCAGCACCAGGATGACCAGCGGAATGAAAGCGCGCCGCTGTGTCCCGAGCAGGATTTCCCGCTGCGCCAGTGGCAGCAGGGAAAAGTCTTGCAACACCGCGGGCAGGTTCTTGCGGCTGCCCTGCAGCACCAGCACGTCGCCGGCCATCAGCGTCAGCTCGCTCAGCCGCTGCTTCAGCCGTTCGCCGCGCCGGCTGATCGCCAGAAGATTGATGCCGCGCGTATAGGAGAGCGCCAGTTCCTTGGCGGACAGGCCCTTGAGCGGCGATTCCTGGGTGATGATCGCCTCGACCGAGATCACGTCCGCCTGTGCCTGGCCGTTTTCCCTCAGCGGCTTGCCGGACAGTTTCAGTTTGCCGCCGGAGACGATCCTGTCCAGTGCAACCGACGGGCCTTCGAGGAGAACGGCATCGCCTTCGCGCAAGACGAGATCCGGGAAGGGTGACATGCGGGCCGTTCCGCGCAGTACGGCGGTGGCCAGTACCTCGCCGTCGCCGAGCTTCAGGAGATCGCCGATCGATTTTCCGAGGAGCGTGGAATCGGACGTCACGGAGACTTCCGACGTGTAGTTCCTGATCTCCACCGCCTCTTCGATCGAGCTGTTCTCCCGGGTGCGGCTCGGCACCAGCCAATGGAAGAAGAGCAGGAAGGCGATGCCGACGACGGTCAGGATCGCCCCTATCGGCGTGAAGTCGAACATCGTGAAGGATGTGCCGGTCAGCTCTTCGCGCAGCCGCGAGACCACGATATTGGGCGAGGTGCCGATCTGTGTCATCAACCCGCCGAGCAGGGCGGCGAAAGCCATGGGCATCAGGTATTTCGATGGCGAGGCGCCGGATTTCCGGGCGAACTGGAAAGCGACCGGCATCATGATTGCCAGCGCCCCGATGTTCTTGATGAAGGCGGAAAGCACCGCCACGACGATCATCAGCAGCGCCAACTGGGTGTTCAGCGTGTTGAGGTTCGGGAAGAACTTCTTGATGGCGATATCGACGATGCCCGACCGCGCCACGCCGGCGCTGACCACCAGCGCGCTGCCGACGATGATGACGATATCGTCCGAAAAGCCGGAGAACGCCTTGTCGACCGGTACGACGCCGAGTGCGACGGCCAGCACCAGCGCGCAGCAGGCGACCACGTCGTAGCGAAACCGGTCCCAGATGAAGACCACCATCATGATGGCGATGACGGAAAACGCGAGGATCTGCTGAGTGGTCATGCCGCCCTTGATGTCGAGAGGACCGGCGGAAGGATCACCGCCGGCAGGAGGATAACGTGGCGCTGCCGCGCCGCCCGTCAATGCGGGGATGGGTCCAAAGTTCCGGCGCGCCGAGGGCCAGGGCGCGCGCCTGTCCACTGGACAACGGGAACCGCTTCGATAGGGTGTCGCGGCAAAGAGACCAATTTGTTTTGAATGGAGATTTGTCGATGACAACTGTTTTGAACGTGCCGGTGAAGCTGGCCGACGGCCGCGAGACCACGCTTTCCGAATACAAGGGCAAGGTGATGCTGGTCGTCAACGTCGCGTCGAAATGCGGCCTGACCAAGCAGTATGAAGGCCTCGAAAAGCTTTACGAGGACAAGCACGAGAGCGGTTTCGTGATCACCGCCTTCCCGGCCAACAATTTCAAGGGCCAGGAGCCGGGCACGGACGCCGAGATCGTCGAATTCTGCCAGCTCACCTATGACGTGAAATTCCCGATCTTCTCGAAGATCTCCGTCAAGGGCGAGGACAAGCACCCGCTCTATCAGACGCTTACCACCTCCGGCGTGCCGACCACCGGCGACGGCCCGATGAAGGAAAAGCTGCGCGGTTACGGCATGTCCGTCGAGGATGACAGCGAGATCCTCTGGAATTTCGAAAAATTCCTGATCGGCCGCGATGGTGAGATCAAGGCTCGTTTCGCGCCTGATGTCGACGGGCAGGACAGCCGGCTGGTCGAGGCGGTCGAGCGGGAACTGGCGAAGAACTGAGGCCTGCGAACGTGTGGACCGGGAAAGGGGATCAATCCGTGAAGACGGCTGATGGTTTCTCGATCTCCGACCTGCGTGCGCGGCCCGGCTTTGTCGGGGACGTGGCCGACCGCGTCTGGAATGCCTGGTGGCGGAGCAAGGGTGTTCCGCTGGAATACATAACCGGTCGAGTGCAGGAAAACCTGGTCTCGACCGGGATACCCTTGGCCATCGTGGCGCATCACGGAGATCGGTTTCTGGGAACTGCGTCGCTGATCACGAGCGACATGGACGAACGTCCCCAATACAGCCCGTGGGTTGCTGCGGTTTGGGTGGAACCGGAATGTCGCGGCGAAGGTGTGGGATCAGCTCTGGTCGCCGCCGCAGCCCAGGCGGCAATCGGACAAGGTATCGAAATCGTCTATCTATGCGCCTCGCCTGCCAATTCGCCGTTCTACGAGAGGATGGGCTGGCGGCGCGTGGAAACGGGTGTCGGTAATCTCAATATCTTCTCTCTTCCCAGCACGAACGGATCCGCAGGGAGATAATCATGCCGCTCAACCGTGTGACGATCTATGCGAAGGATGTCGAAGCGATGGTGCGTTTTTACGAGACGCATTTCGAGTTCGAAGCCTTGCGATTGCCCGGTGATCGCATCGTCGAACTGGTCAGCAAGGATGGCGGCGCCAACCTGATGTTTCACCCGGCCGCCAAATCGCAGAAGATCGGCCAGGTGATCGTCAAACTGGTGTTCGACGTGGAGGATGTCGAAGCGTTCTGCCGCCGCGCCGCGGAACGAGGGCTGCAATTCGGCCCGATCCACAAGGCCGATGGCTACGAGTTCGCGAATGCCAAAGACCCGGGCCAGAACTCGATCGCGGTCTCCAGCCGAGCCTTCCGCAGAACGAAGTAAGCTCTCCTCAACTCAATGCAGCGTCGTTCCGCCGCCCGTCTTCTTCTTGCGGGCGTTCTTGGCGAACATGTTGAGCGCTTCCACCGCCGCCGAGAAGGCCATGGCGGCGTAGATGTAGCCCTTGGGCACATGCACGCCAAAACCTTCGACGATCAGGGTGCCGCCGATCATCAGCAGGAAGGCGAGGGCCAACATGACGATGGTCGGGTTCTTCTCGATGAAATTGGCAAGCGGCGTGGCGGCGATCAGCATCACGGTGACGGCGGCGACGACGGCGACCACCATGATCGGCAGATGCGGGGTCATGCCGACGGCGGTGATGATGCTGTCGATCGAGAAGACGAGGTCGAGCAGCAGGATCTGGCCGATTGCCGAGGCGAAGCTCATCTTGATCACGTCCTTGCCGGCACCGACCAGATCTTCCTTGTGATCGTCGACGTCGACGGAGTGGTGGATTTCCTTGGTCGCCTTCCAGACGAGGAAGAGACCGCCGGCGATCAGGATCAGGTCCTTCCAGGAGAAGCCGTGGCCGAAGGCTTCGAAGATCGGGTTGGTGAGCTGGACGATCCAGGCGACGGTGCCGAGCAGGGCGAGCCGCATGACGAGCGCCAGACCGATGCCGATCTTGCGGGCGCGTTCGCGGCTTTCCGGCGGCAGCTTGTTGGTGAGGATCGAGATGAAGATCAGGTTGTCGATGCCGAGCACGACTTCCATGACGACGAGAGTGACGAGCGCCACCCAGGCGGCCGGATCCTGAACCAGCGTGACGATATCCTGCATCAACATTCCCTTCTTTCAATCGCAAGGCGTAATTGCCGCCCCGATTTAAGGACTGGAGATGCAAAGACAAGAGGAGGTTGCGTTACAACCTCCTGAAATCAGGCATGTTCTTTGGTTTTTGTGGTCACGGAAACGTTATGGACGCCGTAGGCCGCCATGAACACCCGCATCGCACCCGTCACGACGCGGTCGATCTCGCTGAACGGCGGGACGTCGTCGAGGTCGCCGAAAAGACGGAGCTTAAAGAAGGTGCCGCTCGCCATGTCGATGAACTGACGGGCTGCAAGATCCGTATCCTCTACCTTGAGATTGCCGAGTTCGACGTGACGCTTGATGAAATCGTCAAGCACGGTGCGGACGTTTTGGGACGGCGAGTTGAAGAAATGCCGACAGAGGCTTGGCATCCGATCCACGACCCCGATCACGGTGCGCATCGCCTCGATCACCTGCGATGCTGTGATATGCGTCGCAAAACCCATGCCGAAGCGGTAGAGGCCGTCCTCGACTTCCTCACTGCCGGCGAGGATGTCGCGCATGCGCAGCGTGATCCGTTCGCGCTCACGTGCGACGATCGCGCCGAAGAGGTCTTCCTTATCCTGGAAGTAGACGTAGATCGTCCCTTTCGAGACGCCTGCTTCGCGGGTGATGTCGTTCATGCTCGCGGCGTCGAAGCCGAGCTTCATAAAGACGCGTTTGGCGCCGTCGATAATCTGTTCCCGTTTCGCCGGGTCCTCACCCGCTGCGAAACGTCCGGCGGGAACCGGATCGGATCTTTCCAGTTTCCTTGTCTGCCTGGCCATTTCGATGCCCTTTTTTAACCTTTTCGAACCGAGCGGTTCGATTGCTCTTGATATGTGTCATCGAAGGGTCTATGTCAAGCTCACTGAACCGATCGGTTCGATGAAATAAGACGCTCCCAAGACGGTAGATAAAGATGACGGCCTCCCAGAATACCGGCGCCCTGCGCGCTGTGACGATCGAAAACGCTGACCTTTCGCAGGCCGAAGCCCGCAGGAACTCGCCGGCTGCGGAACAGCCTGCGGCTGCCGAAGCGATTGCGGCTCCGGCCGCCGCCAAGGCGCCTGAAAAGAAGAAGCGCCGCGGTCTCCTGTTGCCTGTCATCGCGCTTGCCCTCCTTGGTGGCGCCGGCTGGTATGGCTACAACTGGTGGATCGACGGTCGGTTCCTGGTTTCGACCGATGATGCCTATGTCGAAGGCGATATCGCGGTCATCTCGCCGAAGGTTTCCGGTTACGTCGCCAAGGTCAACGTCGTCGAGAACCAGTCCGTCAGGGCAGGCGATCCGCTCGTGACGCTGGATGACGGCGATTATCAGCTGGCGCTGCGCAAGGCGCAGGCTGCCATCGAATCCGCCAATCTCGCAGTCTCCCGCATCGATGCGCAGATCATCGGCGGCGAAGCTTCGGTCAAGCAGGCTCAGGCCCAGCAGGGCGCTCTCGAGGCGGCCGTTCGCGGCGCCGAGATCAACCAGAAGCGGGCCAGCAGCCTGCAGCAAAGCGCGGTCGGCACGGCAGCCTCTCTCGACACCGCGCAGATCACGCTCGAACAGGCCCGCGCCAATCTCGTGGCCGGCCAGGCGGCGGTCGCCTCTGCCCAGGCCAATATCGGCCTCCTGCATGCGCAGCGTGACGAAGCGGTCAATACGATCCGCACCCAGGAACTTGCTCGCGACCAGGCTCAGCGCGACGTGAACTTCACGATCCTGAAGGCGCCCTATGACGGCGTCATCGGCAACCTCGCCGTCCAGACGGGCGACCTCGTGTCGACTGGCAAGCGGCTCGCTTCGCTGGTGCCGCTCACCGAGCTCTATATCGAGGCGAATTTCAAGGAAACTCAGCTGGGGCACCTGCAGCCGGGCTCCAAGGTCCGCGTGCATGTGGATGCCTATGATGATCACAACATCACCGGCACGGTGGTGTCGATCGCGCCGGCTTCCGGTGCCGTCTTTTCGATGCTGCCGCCGGAAAATGCCACGGGCAATTTCACCAAGGTCGTGCAGCGCGTTCCGGTGCGCATCTCGATCCCGAAGGAAGACCTGGAACGCCAGCATCTTCGTGCAGGCCTGAGTGTCGTGGTCGATGTCGATACCCGCACTGCGCCCGGCACCAGCGCTGTCGCTGCCAAGTAAAGAGAACCAAGGAGAGCGGCCATGGCAGGAGCAACGGCCACGGCGGACGCGCGCCCTCTGGCGATGCCCGCCGACCAGCCAATGGACAGACGCAAGCTCATCGCCTTCTTCGCGATGGTCTTCGGCATGTTCATGTCGATCCTGGACATCCAGATCGTCTCGGCCTCGCTTGCGGAAATCCAGGCCGGCCTTTCCGCCGGCTCGGACGAGATCGCCTGGGTGCAGACCTCCTACCTGATCGCCGAAGTGATCATGATCCCGCTGTCGGGAACGCTGGCGCGCATCATGTCGACGCGCATCCTGTTCTCGATGTGCGCGGCGGGCTTTACGCTGGCCAGCATCCTGTGCGCGACCGCGACGAATATCGACCAGATGATCATCTACCGAGCCATCCAGGGCTTCATCGGTGGCGGCATGATCCCCTCTGTCTTCGCGGCGGCCTTCACCATTTTCCCGCCATCGAAGCGCAGCATCGTCTCGCCGATCATCGGCCTCGTCGCCACACTTGCGCCGACCATCGGCCCGACTGTCGGCGGCTATCTTTCCAATTCCTTCTCCTGGCACTGGCTGTTCCTGGTCAACGTCATCCCGGGCATCATCGTGACCGCCGTCACCTTCACGATGATCGATTTCGACAAGCCGCAGCTGCAGCTGATGAAGAAGTTCGACTGGTGGGGCCTCGCCTCCATGGCGGTCTTCCTCGGCGCGCTGGAATACGTACTGGAAGAGGGCAACAACAAGGACTGGTTCAGCGACGACAAGATCGTCATCGGCTCGGTCCTGGTCGCCGTCGGGGCGGTGGTTTTCTTCTGGCGTGCCTTCAAGGTCGAGTTCCCGATCGTTGATCTCAGGGCCTTCACAAATGCCAACTTCGCCTTCGGCTCGCTGTTCTCCTTCATCATGGGGGTCGGGCTCTACGGGCTCACCTATCTCTATCCGCTCTATCTCGGCCGTATCCGCCACTACGACTCGCTGATGATCGGCGAGACCATGTTCGTCTCGGGCATCGCCATGTTCGTTTCCGCGCCGATTGTCGGGCGGCTGTCGAACATCGTCGACCTGCGCATTCTGATGGCGATCGGCTTCGGCTCGTTTGCGATCGGCACCTACCTGATGACGGGCCTCACTGCCGACTGGGATTTCTACGAGCTGCTGCTGCCGCAGGTCCTGCGCGGGTTCGGGATGATGATGTGCATGGTGCCGATCAGCAATATCGCGCTCGGGACGCTTTCGCCGCAACGTATCCAGGGCGCGTCGGGCCTTTTCAACCTGACCCGCAACCTTGGCGGCGCGGTCGGCCTCGCCGTCATCAACACAGCGTTGACCCAGCGTTCCGACGAGCACTACGCCCGGCTTTCCGAACACGTCAACTACAGCAATCCGGCTGCGATGAACTGGCTCGACAGCGTCGGCGCCAACTACAATTCCTTCGGCCTCGACGGCAGCGCCGTCGCGCTTCAGAAGATCTCGGGCATCATCACACAGCAGGCGACGCTGCTTTCCTTCATGGATGTCTTCTACATCCTGACCGGACTGTTCGGCAGCCTGATTTTCTTCGTCTTCCTGATCGCCAAGCCGGCCCGCCCCGCGGGCGCCGGTGGCGGCGGGCATTGATTCCAGCATTCCACCGCCGGGAAAGGGGCCGCCACGCAGGTGACGGCCTTTTTCTTTTGGGGGATCGGCGTTGCTGAAACACGTACCTCAAATTTTGATTTACGTACCTCAGATTTTCCGCTAACACGGTCGGCGGAGGAGTTCATGAAGCCCACTGTCCACGACATCGCGAAGATTGCGGGCGTCAGCCTTGCGACAGTCGACCGGGTTCTCAACGGCCGGCCGGGCGTGCGCTCCGTCACCCGCGGCAGGGTGGAGCAGGCGATCACGTCGCTCGGGTATGTGCGCGATCTCGCCGCCGCCAATCTCGCCAAGAGCCGCACCTATTCCTTCGTCTTCATCCTGCCGGCCAACGACAACTCGTTCATGATCGGCCTGCATGAGGAAGTGCGCGGCGCGGTCGCCCGTTCCAGTTCCGAGCGTACCGATATCCGCATCGTCGACGTGCCGCCCTTCGATGCCGGCGCGCTGGTCGTGGCGCTTGAAACCGTGCTTGCCGAAAAGCCGGCCGGCGTCGCCTTCGTCGCCATCGACGCGCCGGAGATTCGTGCCGCCGCCGAGCGCCTGCGGCAGGCCGGCATCCCGATGGTGACTTTGGTCTCCGACCTGCCGGATTCCTCCCGCGACCACTATGCAGGCATCGATAATATCGCAGCCGGCCGCACGGCTGGCAGCCTGATGGGCCGTTTCCTCAGCGGCCCTTTCCTTGCCGAACGCGGCGCGACCGTCGCGGTGCTGGCCGGTTCCATGCTGGTGCGCGACCATCGCGAGCGGCTGGAAGGTTTTTCGACGGTCATCGACCAAGCCTATCCGAACGTTCACATCCTGCCCGTCCTCGAAGGCCGCGACGATCCGGCGCTCACTGAGACGATGATCGCGGATGCGCTGCGCCGCAATGCCGACATTGCCGGCATCTACAGTCTCGGCGCCGGCAATCGGGGCCTCATCCGCGCGCTGCACAAGGTGCGAGTGGCCCGCCGGCCGCTCGTCATCGCCCACGAACTGACCGCCTCGACCCGTGCGGCACTTGCCGACGGTGTCATCGACGCGGTGCTGAACCAGGATGCGGGCCACGAAGTCCGCAGCGCCATCCGCGTGCTGAAGGCCAAGGCCGACGGACTGCCGGTGCTTGCTGCGCAGGAACGCATCCGCATCGACATTTTTCTGAAAGACAATCTGCCCTGAAGGCGGAATAGGGAGTAGCACCATGTATCTCGGTCTCGATCTCGGTACGTCCGGCGTGAAGGCGATGCTGATCGACGGCGATCAGAAGATCATCGGCTCGGCCAGCGGCTCGCTCGACGTCTCGCGTCCGCATTCCGGCTGGTCGGAGCAGGATCCGGCTCACTGGATCCGCGCCACCGAAGAGGCCGTCTCCGGCCTCAAGGCGAAGTTCCCGAAGGAGCTTTCCGCCGTGAAGGGCATCGGCCTTTCCGGCCAGATGCACGGCGCGACCCTGCTCGACGCCGAAGACAAGGTGCTGCGTCCCTGCATCCTCTGGAACGACACCCGTTCCCATGTGGAAGCAGCAGCCCTCGATGCGAACCCGATCTTCCGCAAGCTCACCGGCAATATCGTCTTCCCGGGCTTCACCGCCCCGAAGCTGGTCTGGGTCGCGAAAAACGAGCCGGAAATTTTCGCGAAGGTCGCGAAGGTCCTGCTGCCCAAGGACTATCTGCGCCTGTGGCTGACCGGCGAGCATATTTCCGAAATGTCGGATTCGGCCGGCACGGCCTGGCTCGATACCGGCGCCCGCAAATGGTCGTCCGAATTGCTTGCGGCGACGGGCCTTGACGAAAAACAGATGCCATCGCTGGTCGAGGGCACCGAACAAGCCGGCAAGCTGCGCGGCGAACTTTCCTATAAATGGGGCATGGCCGAAGGCGTCGTGATCGCCGGCGGGGCAGGGGACAATGCGGCGTCGGCCTGCGGCATGGGCACGGTTGCCGAAGGCCACGCCTTCGTCTCGCTCGGCACGTCCGGCGTGCTGTTTGCCGCCAACGCCTCCTATCTGCCGAAACCGGAAAGCGCGGTACATGCCTTCTGCCACGCGCTGCCGAAAACCTGGCACCAGATGGGCGTCATCCTGTCGGCGACAGACGCGCTCAACTGGTATTCAAACATCACGGCCAAGACCGCTGCCGAACTCACCCAGGAACTCGGCGATACACTGAAGGCCCCATCGGGCGTCACCTTCCTGCCCTATCTCTCCGGCGAGCGCACGCCGCACAATGATGCGGCCATCCGCGGCGCCTTCATCGGCCTCGGACACGAGAGCAACCGCGCGGTGCTGACCCAGGCGGTGCTCGAAGGCGTCACCTTTGCGATCCGCGACAATCTCGAGGCGCTGAAATCCGCCGGCACCTCGATCTCCCGCGTCACCGCGATCGGCGGCGGCTCGCGTTCGCGCTACTGGCTGCAGTCGATCGCCACGTCGCTTGGTGTGCCGGTCGATATTCCGGCGGACGGCGATTTCGGAGCCGCCTTCGGTGCTGCGCGATTGGGACTGATCGCGGCAACGGGGGCGGACCCGCTCGCCGTCTGCTCGGCGCCGAAGACCGACGAGACAATTGAGCCGGTCTCCGGGCTGTCGGAGGCTTATGAGGCCGCCTATGGGCGCTACCGGGCGCTTTATCCGGCGATCAAATCGCAGGCGCATTGAAATCGAGGCACCCCCTCACCCTGCCCTCTCCCCGAGAGGAGAGGAGGGGCTCCGAGTTAGCCGCAAACCTCTTCTCCCCATTGGGGAGAAGGTGCCGGCAGGCGGATGAGGGGGCTTCCCACCCGCCAAACAACAATTTGAACCACAAGGAGAAACACCCCATGAGCACAGGCTTTTTCGGAGACATCCAGAAGATCAAATACGAAGGCCCGGATAGCACCAATCCGCTCGCCTTCCGGCACTACAACCCCGATGAGATCGTCGCCGGCAAGCGCATGGAGGATCACCTCCGGTTCGCCGTCGCCTATTGGCATACCTTCACCTGGCCGGGCGGCGATCCCTTCGGGGGCCAGACTTTCCAGCGCCCGTGGTTCTCCGACACGATGGAAGCGGCCAAGATGAAGGCGGATGTCGCCTTCGAATTCTTCCAGCTGCTCGGTGCACCCTTCTATTGCTTCCACGATGCCGACGTGCGCCCGGAAGGCAATAATTTCGCCGAGAACACGAAGAACCTCAACGAGATCGTCGACTATTTCGAGAAGAAGCAAGCCGAGACCGGCGTCAAGCTTCTCTGGGGCACGGCGAACCTCTTCTCCAACCGCCGCTATATGTCGGGTGCCGCCACCAATCCGGATCCGGACGTCTTCGCCTTCGCCGCGGCAACGGTGAAGACCTGCCTCGACGCCACCAAAAAACTTGGCGGGTCCAACTACGTGCTGTGGGGCGGCCGCGAAGGTTACGAGACGCTGCTCAACACCGACTTCTCGCGCGAGCTCGACCAGATGGGCCGTTTTCTCAATCTGGTGGTCGAATACAAGTACAAGATTGGCTTTGAGGGCACGATCCTGATCGAGCCGAAGCCGCAGGAGCCGACCAAGCATCAGTACGACTACGACGTCTCGACCGTCTATGCCTTCCTGCAGAAGAACGGGTTGGAGAAGGAAGTGAAGGTCAATATCGAGCAGGGCCATGCGATCCTCGCCGGCCATTCCTTCGAACATGAAATCGCCATGGCCAACGCCTTCGGCATTTTCGGCTCGATCGACATGAACCGCAACGACATGCAGTCCGGCTGGGATACCGACCAGTTCCCGAACAACGTGCCGGAAATGGCGCTCGCCTATTACCATGTCCTGGCCGGCGGCGGCTTCCAGAACGGCGGCACCAATTTCGACGCGAAACTGCGCCGCCAGTCGCTCGATCCCGAGGATCTGCTGATCGGCCATATCGGCGGCATGGATTGCTGCGCCCGCGGCATCAAGGCGGCCGCGAAAATGCTCGACGACGGCGCGCTGAAGGCCCCGCTCGATGCCCGCTACGAGAAGTGGGACAGCCCCGAATACCAGAAAATGCTGCGCGGCGAATACAAGCTCGACGACATCGCCTCCTGGGTCGAAAAACAGAACATCAACCCGGAACCGAAGTCCGGCCGCCAGGAATACCTGGAAAACGTCGTCAATCGCTACGTTTGAGCGCATTGCCCCTCACCCTAGCCCTCTCCCCGTAAAACGGGGAGAGGGGACTTGCCACACGCAACGCTACGGTTGAGGGAGACGGGCGCGGCATATCCCTTCTCCCCGCAGGCGGGGAGAAGGGTCCGCAGGACGCAGCCGGATGAGGGGCGGACGCTGCCGTCGGAGAAGGCGACAGCGCGACAAACGACAACCAGCAGGAGGTTTGCGCAAAGTGTCCCCACGTTCGCGTGTGAGCTTGGCAAATCTGCTTTACGTACCTCAGAATCTGGGCTAGCGTTCTGATAGGGAGGAGCTTGGGTGCAGATTATCATCTACAGGCGTGCTGTCGGTAACGCAGCGGTCCGCTGTCCGGCCGTGCATTGCCCAATGGTCATGGGTGCTGCGCGATGAGCTCTGCGGAGACGACCCCCGTCGCGCCGCTCTTCGAAGCGGCCGGCCTTTCCAAGACATTCGGCATCGTCGAGGTGCTGAAGGACATCAATATCAACCTCCGCGCCGGCGAGGTTCACGCCATCATAGGCGAAAACGGCGCCGGCAAGTCGACGCTGATGAAGATCATCGCCGGCAATCAGCCGCCGACCCGCGGCGAGATGAAGATCGACGGCGAAGTGGTCACCTTTTCCGGCCCGGTCGATGCGGAACATCGCGGCATCGTGCTGGTGCACCAGGAAATCCTGCTGGCGCCGGATCTGACCGTCGCCCAGAACATCTATCTCGGACGCGAGCTGCACAAGGGCGTCTTCATCGACGACCGCGCCATGAACGAGGGCTCCGCCAAGGCGGTCCGCGGCCTCGGCAGCGACATCGACCCGAACACCATCGTCAGCCGCCTGTCGATCGCCCAGCGCCAGCTGGTGCAGATCGCCCGTGTGCTGCTGGTGCCGCACCGCATCGTCATCTTCGACGAGCCGACCGCGTCGCTGACGCCGCACGAGACCGAGGCGCTGCTCAAGGTCATCCGGCAGATCCGCGCCAAGGGCGTCGGCGTGCTCTACATTTCCCACCGCCTGCCGGAGGTGAAGGAGATCGCCGACCGGGTGACGGTGCTGCGCGACGGAAGGCTTGTCGCCTCTCATAATACGAGCGAACTCCAGCCCGCCGACATGGCGCGGCTGATGGTCGGTCGCGACGTCGCGAAGCTCTATCCGGACCGTCATGCGGCGCAGGCGCGCGAGACGGTGCTCGAAGTCGAGCACCTCAACGTCCCAGGCTATGCGCAGGACGCTTCGTTCCAGCTTAAAAAGGGCGAGATCCTCGGTTTTGCCGGCCTCGTCGGGGCTGGGCGCACCGAGCTGATGGAGGGCATGGTTGGTCTTCGCCCGAGCCGCGGCACGGTCCGCCATCTCGGCAAGCCCGTCAATTTCAGGGACGTGCATGCAAGCCTCAAGGCCGGCATCGTCTACCTCTCCGAAGACCGCAAGGGCAAGGGCCTGCTGCTTACCAAGGACCTGATCGTCAACCTGACGCTCGCCTCGCTCGGCAAGTTCGCGGGCGCCCTGCAGATCGACCGCAAGCGGGAGAGTGCAGCACTCGACAAGGCGATCCGCGATTTCGATATTCGCACCGGCCGAAAGGATATCCTCGCGGGCCAGCTTTCGGGCGGCAACCAGCAGAAACTGCTGCTCGCCAAGATGATGCTGCTCGATCCGTCTATCGTCATCATCGACGAGCCGACGCGCGGCATCGATATCGGCAACAAGGAACAGATCTACAAATTCATCGCCAACCTGGCCGAGGAGGGGCGTTCGATCATCGTCGTTTCCTCCGAAATGCCGGAGCTGATCGGCATCTGCGACCGCATCCTCGTCATGCGCTCCGGCCGGATCGTCGGCGAAGTGACGGGGGACCATATGAACGAAAACGAGATCGTCGTGCTCGCCACGGGCGTCACTAAAGGGGAGGCCGCGTGATGGCGAATGTCGCGACCGAAACGGCCAAGGCGCCGAAGACCTCCAAGGACTGGGACATGGCGGCGATCGCGCCGTTCATCGCACTCGCCCTGCTTCTGGTGCTCGGCTATTTCGCCAACCCGAACTTCATGACGTCCGCCAATCTTCTGAACGTCGTGACGCGCAGTTCCTTCATCGCCGTCATCGCGCTCGGCGCCACCTATGTGATCACTTCGGGCGGGCTCGACCTTTCGGTCGGCGCGATGCTCGCCTTCGTCGCCAGCCTGATGATCCTGTTCCTGAACTCGGGAACGATTGCCGATCCGGCGCTGGCGCTCACCGCCGGCATGGCGCTGGCGATTGCGATCGGCGCCGCCTGCGGGCTCGCCAATGGCCTGATCACCACGATCGGCCGGATCGAACCCTTCATCGCCACTCTCGGCACGATGGGCATCTATCGCGGCCTCACCACCTGGCTCAGCCAGGGCGGGGCGATCACCGTGCGCGACCGCGATATTCTGGCGCTTTACCGGCCGGTCTATTCCGGCTCGGTCATCGGCGTGCCGATCCCGATCATCGTCATCTTCATCACCGCCGCCATCGCCGCCTTCGTGCTGTACCGCACCCGTTACGGCCGGCATGTCACCGCGGTCGGTTCGAACGAGGACGTGGCGCGCTATTCCGGCATTTCGATCAACCGGGTGCGCACCGTCACCTATGTCATCCAGGGGCTCTGTGTCGCGGTCGCGGTGCTGCTCTACGTACCGCGCCTCGGCTCGACGTCGGCCACAACCGGCAGCTTCTGGGAACTGCAGGCGATCACCGCCGTCGTCGTCGGCGGCACCGCGCTCCGGGGTGGGGTCGGCCGTATCTGGGGCACGATCTGCGGCGCCTTCATTCTGGAAATCGTCGGCAACATCATGCTGTTGTCCAACTTCGTCAGCGAATACCTGATCGGCGCCATCCAGGGAGCGATCATCATCATCGCCATGCTGGTTCAAAGGTCGTTGATGCGGAAGTAGGCCGCTGACGCGGATATAAGCCACGGAGGATTGACCGGGCTGATGGGTCGCGCCCGGTCCTGAAATATTAAAGACCCTGATATCGTGGGAGAGAGAAACAATGCGCAAACAGATTTTGGGACTGGCCGTGGCGTCGCTGGCACTTTTGGCCGGCACCGCCTTCGCCCAGGACAAGAAGGTGACGATCGGCGTTTCCATTCCGGCTGCCGACCACGGCTGGACCGCCGGCGTCGTGTTCCATGCCGAACGCGTCGCCAAGCTCTTGATGAAGGAACATCCGGGCCTCAACGTCATCGTCAAGACCTCGCCGGATGCGGCAAGCCAGGCGAACGCCGTGCAGGACCTTGCGGTCCAGGGGCTCGACGCGCTGGTCATCCTGCCGTCCGATCCGGATCCGCTCGTCAACGCCATCCAGCAGGTCAAGGACAAGGGTACGTTCGTGGCGCTCGTCGACCGCGCGCCCTCCGTCAACGACAGCACCATCCGTGACCTCTATGTCGCCGGCAACAATCCGGCGCTCGGCCAGGTCGCCGGCGAATATATCAAGAAGACCACGCCGGAGGCACAGGTCGTCGTCATTCGCGGCCTGCCGATCCCGATCGACCAGCAGCGCCAGGACGGTTTCGACAAGGGCATTGCCGGCTCCAAGGTCAAGGTTCTCGATCGCCAGTTCGGCAACTGGAGCCGGGACGACGCGTTCAAGGTCATGCAGGACTATCTGACCAAGTACCCGAAGATCGACGTCGTCTGGTGCCAGGACGACGACATGGCCGTCGGCGTTCTCGAAGCCATCTCCCAGGCCAAGCGCACCGACATCAAGTATGTGGTCGGCGGCGCGGGCTCCAAGGACATGGTGAAGAAGGTCATGGACGGCGACAAGATGATCCCGGTCGACGTTCTCTATCCGCCGGCAATGGTGGCGACTGCCATGGAACTCACCGCCGGTAACTTCTACGACAAGGTACCGGTCAGCGGCACCTACATCCTCGACGCCACGCTGGTAACGAAGGACAACGCCAAGAATTTCTACTTCCCGGATTCTCCGTTCTGATAGCTAACACGGCCGTGCCCGCCTTTATTTTTGGCGGGCACGGCCACAACCTCACCCTCATTTCCGTGCTTGTCACAGGAATCCAGCCACGGCGCGTCTGCGCCGTGAAGAGGCTCTTTCGCGCCCAAGGACTTGGACGCACTGGATTCCTGTGGCAAGCACAGGAATGAGGGAGGAGAAGCAGTCCAGGCATGCCAATTTCTGAAGAGGAAACATCATGAAGACGATCAAGGGCCCGGCCATCTTTCTCGGCCAGTTCGCGGGCGATGCGGCACCGTTCGACACCTGGGACGGGATCACCAAATGGGCGGCCGACAAGGGGTATGTCGGCGTGCAGGTGCCGACCTGGGCCGGCCAGCTCATCGATTTGAAGAAGGCCGCCAACTCCAAGGATTATTGCGACGAATTCGCCGGCGTGGCGCGGGCGAACGGCGTCGAGGTGACCGAGCTTTCGACCCATCTGCAGGGCCAGCTGGTTGCCGTGCACCCGGCCTATGACGAAGCCTTCGACGGTTTTGCGGCACCCGAAGTGCGCGGCAATCCGAAGGCGCGCCAGGCCTGGGCGGTCGAGCAGGTCAAGATGGCGATCACCGCTTCGAAGCACCTCGGCATCAAGGCGCATGCGACCTTTTCCGGCGCGCTTGCCTGGCCGTTCATCTACCCCTGGCCGCAGCGCCCGGCCGGTCTGGTCGAAGCCGCCTTCGACGAACTCGCCAAGCGCTGGACGCCGATCCTCGACCATGCCGATTTCTGCGGCGTCGACGTATGTTACGAAATCCATCCCGGCGAGGACCTGCATGACGGCGTCACCTTCGAGATGTTCCTGGAGCGGGTGAAGAACCACCCGCGCGCCAACATGCTCTACGATCCGTCGCATTACGTGCTGCAGTGCCTCGACTATCTCGACAACATCGACATCTACAAGGACCGGATCAAGATGTTCCACGTCAAGGACGCGGAATTCAATCCGACCGGCCGGCAGGGCGTCTATGGCGGTTACCAGGGCTGGGTCGGCCGCGCCGGCCGCTTCCGCTCGCTCGGCGACGGCCAGGTCGATTTCGGCTCGGTCTTCTCCAAGATGACCGCCAATGATTTCGACGGCTGGGCCGTGGTCGAATGGGAATGCGCGCTGAAGAACTCCGAGGACGGAGCCCGCGAAGGCGCCGAATTCGTGAAAGCCCACATCATCCGTGTCACCGAAAAGGCGTTCGACGACTTTGCGAGTGGCGGAACAGACGAGGCTGCGAACCGACGGATGCTGGGGCTTTAAGGAAACAGTTCCCCTCCCCAACCCCTCCCCACAAGGGGGAGGGGCTTAGCCTGCCGCACTGCTGACGCCCGATTTTGGTCTGGTGACAGCCGCGAGTATTCCCCCCCCTGTGGGGGAGATGGACGGCAGGCCAGAGAGGGTCTTCTCGGGAGACGAACTTGAGATACCTAACAAGTTGGGTTATTGATATATGGTCACCGTCCTGCGGCAGCACGGCCTGCGGTTCGTCATCTATACTGCGGACCATGAGCCCCCTCATGTGCATGTCTATGGCGACGGGGAAGCGCGGATCGATATCGAGACACTAAAGGTCCTGACCCAGGGCGGGATGTCCGACCGAGACGTTCGCCGAGCTGCCGAGGTGATCGAGGCCAACCGGCAGTTATTTCGGGAGACGTGGAGAAAGTACCATGGTTGAGATCACGGATGCCGAACTCACCCGGGCAAAACGACGGTGGGAGACGGAGCGGGCGCAAAGGCCCGTGCCGGTCTCCGCCCGTTTCGACCATTCCTCCGGCCGTATCGTCGTTGAATTCGCCAATGGGGCCGCTTTCATGGTCCCCGCCCGTTCGCTCGAAGGCCTGACGGAGGCCGCGGATGAACAACTGGCCGAAGTCGAGTTGCTCGGGGAAACCGGCCTGCATTGGGAAAGCCTCGATGTGGACTATTCGATTTCAGGTCTCATGAGTGGCGTCTTCGGCAGCCGGACCTTCATGGAAGCCCAACGCCGCGGCGGGCAATCGAAGTCACCGGCGAAGATCGCCGCCAGCCGCGCCAACGGCACCAAGGGTGGCCGGCCGCGCAAGGCGGCGAAAGGCTCTTGACCATGAACGGTTCAAGCCCTTTTGAGGGCCGCGAGATCGCCGCTTTCGAAGGCGGGCAGATTTGCCTCTATCTTGTCGATCGGCCAATCCCACCAGGCAAGCTCGAGAAGTTCGGCGATGATCTCGTCGGGATACCGCATGCGGATGAGACCTGCCGGATTTCCGCCGACAACCGCATAGGGCGGTACGTCTCGCGCGACCACCGAGGCTGCGGCGACGATCGCGCCGTCGCCGATCGTGACACCGGGCATGATCGCGGCGTTGTGGCCGATCCAGACGTCGTGTCCGACGATCGTGTCCCGGACTGGCAGATCCTTGTAGCCGAATGTCTCGGGCTTGAAGATACGGAACGGATAAGCGGTAAAACCCGTCATCGGATGGTTGGCGGAACTGGTGATGAAATAGCTGCCCCTGGCGATCTGCACGAACTTGCCGATCACCAGCCGCTCCCGGCTGCCGCGAAAGAGGTAGGGCGCCAGGATGCCGGCGGTGTCCCCGGGTTCTCCGGAATGGGTGTAGTAGCTGAAGTCGCCGATCTCCATGCGCGGATGATCGATGACGTTCTTCAGGTAAACCGTATCGCGGTAAAGCCTGCCGTCGGGAAGGGTAATGGGATGCGTGGCTCTCGCGTCGAGAAGGGGCATGACCGGACCTTTTCCATGGATTTGCAAGAGGCGCCCTGTTGTTCGACGGGCGGCTGTTTGAAATACGTGGAGCCTTAGCGGAGGCGGAGCTTGGTGTTCACGGTCAGAGTGCCCTTTTGTCTCGCAGCAGAAAAAATAGCCTGATCGCGGGACGAAATCCACCACAGGGTTTTAAGAAATCGAATAAGGAGAATCATCATGGCAATTGAAGGCAAGGACGAACAGGCGCGGGAGCCGCGCATCCGGCTCGGCATGGTCGGCGGTGGGGCGGGGGCGTTCATCGGGGCGGTGCATCGCATGGCGGCAAGGCTGGACGATCAGTTCGACCTGGTCGCCGGCGCGCTGTCGTCGGCGCCGGAAAAGGCGATCGCCTCGGGCCGCGATCTCGGTCTCGATCCGTCGCGCACCTATGGCAGCTACAAGGAGATGGCGATCCGCGAGGCGCGGCTGAAGGATGGCATCGAGGCGGTGTCGATCGTCACGCCGAACCACGTGCATTACGATGCCGCCAAGGAATTCCTGAAGCGCGGCATCCATGTGATCTGCGACAAGCCGCTGACCTCCAACCTTGCGGACGCCAAGAAGATGAAGAAGGCGGCCGACGAGAGCGGCGCGCTTTTTATCCTCACCCACAATTACACCGGTTATCCGATGGTGCGGCAGGCGCGCGAAATGGTCGCCAATGGCGATCTCGGGAAAATCCGCGTCGTGCAGGTGGAGTATCCGCAGGACTGGCTGACCGAGGCCGTCGAGCAGACCGGCGCCAAGCAGGCCGTCTGGCGCACCGATCCGGCCCAGTCGGGTGCCGGCGGTTCGACCGGCGATATCGGCACGCATGCCTATAACCTCGCCGCCTTCGTCACCGGCCTGACGCTCGAAAGCCTCGCCGCCGATCTCGACAGTTTTGTCGAAGGTCGCCGCCTCGACGACAACGCGCATGTGATGCTGCGCTACGAAGGCGGCGCCAAGGGCATGCTCTGGTGCAGCCAGGTGGCGCCCGGCCATGAGAACGGCCTGAAGCTCCGCGTCTACGGCACCAAGGGCGGCATCGAATGGGTGCAGGCCGATCCGAACTATCTGTGGTTCACGCCGTTCGGCGAGCCGAAGCGCCTGATCACCCGCAACGGCGCCGGTTCCGGCCCGTCCGCCGCCCGCGTTTCCCGCATCCCGTCCGGTCACCCGGAAGGTTATCTCGAAGCGTTTGCAACCATCTATACGGAAGCCGCCCGCGCCATCAACGCCGCCAAACAAGGCGTCGCGGTCGACAAGGCGGTGATCTATCCGACCGTCGACGACGGCGTGAAGGGGGTGGCGTTCGTGGAAGCCTGCGTTGCGTCCTCGAAGAAGAACGGGGCGTGGGTGAAACTGTAAGCCCTTGAGTGATCCGCGGTTGCAGTTCACTATCGCGTGATGGCCAACCGCCTTTCGACCAGAACGACGTCTGCTTCCATTTGCGCCGCTCGAACCCTCCGTTCGGGCGGCGTATCAATTCATGGTCGCAGGCAAATGGAACTGCACCAGGGAGTCTTCGTCTAAATCGATTGAATTCCGAGGCTGTCGGAGGCGATCGCTTGCCGAAAATAGCGGCGGGTGCAGTGGGCGCGGATATGCTTATGCGCTCTATAGTTGCATAGCGCGCACGATCGAATGAGGTAGCAGGGTAAGTCTCGGCGTCAAGTTTCTCATTTCGGCCTATCAGTTATGCCGATTTTGCAACCTTGACTTTCATCATCCCCATTACGAGTTTACGCCCGCCTTCCGGGAGGTTTCGGAAGGCTTCGGGCGGCGCTGGGAGGAGGCTGCTTGCGGTTGTGTGAGCGTTTCGTTTTCAAAGACGATCTCCATCACGCCCGAACGTCATCATGGACTGGAGGAGAACCAGATGCGCTACCAACCGTCATTCACACCCGAAATCTCCCATTCCGACCGGGGCAAGCTCGTCCGCCGGCTTGCCCTGGCATCCGCGGTCCTGCTGGCAAGCGTCGGTGCGGCCTCGATCGCCCGGGCCGACAGCTACGTATCAGGCGCCGACGCGGCCGTGGTCGATACAAAAGCCGGCGAGATCGTCGGCGCGCAGCATGATGGCGTGTTCAGCTATCTCGGCGTGCGTTATGCAACGGCTGAACGTTTCATGCCGCCGAAGCCGGTGGAGCCGTGGGAAGGCACCAAGCCTGCGGTTACCTATGGAGAGAATTGCTTCATCCCGGACATGAAGACGGTGGCGGGCGACGAA
>NZ_AKKC02000007.1 GCF_000282095.2 Rhizobium sp. CF080
CCAGCCACAGGAGATAGGCGGCGCCGCCGGTCTTCAGGATGAAGAAGGCGGTCGGCGAGGCGGTGATCAGCGCCGAGATGCCGAAAGCGACGAGCAGCGTATGGCAGACGACGCCGAGGCTGGTGCCGAGCACCACGAACAGCGCCGGCCGGCGGCCCTGGCCGAGCGCGCGGCTGATCGACAGCGTCATGTCGGGTCCCGGCGTCAGCGCCAGAAGCAGGCCGGCGGCGGTGAAGGCAAGCAGGGTGGCAAGGCTCGGCAGGAATTCCATGGGCGCACTCGAATAGCCGGATAATGGATTGCTCCGTTTACCCGGCTTTCGAAGCCGTCACAAATCAATCTATCAACGGCCGTTGATGAATTCCTTTGATGCATCCGCGAAATCCGGATGCCAGCGCGACAGCGGCGGACGGTTCTCGATGATGTCGCTGATCGCCCACAGCATGCGGCGCTCGTCGGTCGCCCGGTCCACGTCGTTGTCGGGGCACAGGATGTAGAAGTCGCCGCGCTCCAGGCTGGTGAGCATGAACTCGACCGTCTGTTCCGACGTCCAGGCGCCGGTGGGCTTTTCGATGCGGTCGCCCTTGGTCAGGCCGGTAAACACGAAGCCGGGGATGAGGAGATGGGCGGAGACCTGGCAGTTCGGCGTATTGCGCAGCTCGTGCTGCAGCGCTTCGGTGAACGCCTTCACGCCGGCCTTGGCGACATTGTAGGCGGGATTGCCGGGCGGGGTGGTGATGCCCTGCTTGGAGCCGGTATTGATGATCAGCGACGGTTCGCCATGGGCGATCATCGCCGGCCCGAACGTCCGCGTCCCGTTGATGACGCCCAGAAGATTGACGGCGAAAACGCTGTCCCAGTTGACCTGCGGTCCGAATATCGAGCTTCCGGGGCTGATGCCGGCATTGTTCATCAGCACATGCACGCGGCCGAAGCGCTGGATGACGGCGCGTTCCAGCGCCTCGATCTCGTCCGGCTTCGATACATCCGTGCCGATCGCGGCGACATCCGCGTCACCGTCCTCGGCAAGAGCCGCGACTTCGAGGGCTGCTTCCGCCAGCTTGTCGCCCTCCAGGTCGGCAAGGACGACGGAAAGGCCCATCCGGGCAAATTCCTTTGCGGCGGCAAGGCCGATGCCTGATGCGGCACCGGTAATCACGGCGACATTATCCTTCTTCAGAGCGGGATGAGTGATGGTCATGGCAAGATTCCTCTATGACGCTGCTGTTCAAAGGTCGGGCGGGATATGGTACCCTCGTCAGATAGTGTCAACATGACAGACAGGTCACACCGGAGAGCCTGATGGGCAAGATGACGTCGATTACGGTGGATGAGGAACTGACGGCTTTCATCGACAGACAGGTGAACGGCGGCAATTACAGTTCGGCAAGCGAAGTCGTGGAGGCGGCCCTGCGCCTGCTGCGGGACAGCGAAGACGGTATCGAAGCGATCCGTGCGGCGATCGAAGAGGGCGAGGCTTCCGGCGAGCCGCAGCCTTTCGATTTCGACGAATTCATCGAGAAGAAACGGGCCGCACGCGCCGAACGATGAAAACTCTGATCTTCGCGCCAAGGGCAACTGCGGATATCGACCATATCTACGACTATACTGACGAGACCTGGGGCTACAGTCAGGCCGAAGAATATACGTTTGGAATAAGGGATTTTTGCAAAGCGCTCTCGCTGGGCGAGAGAAATGGACGGAAGATCGATGGGATCAAGCGCGGATATCTGGCGCTTGCATACGAATCTCACTTCATCGTCTATCGGGAAACGTCCAAGACAATTTTCATCGTCCGCGTCCTGCATCAGCGGATGAACCTGGACCGCCATCTCTGACCAGTTTTGCCGGGTTTTTCTTGCGTGCCTCAAGAAACTCGCTAAAAGTGCCGCAATTCATGACTTGGCAGTTTCAAGAACCGCTTCCACCCGCAGACGGACGTAAATCGACATGGCACTCCCGAAAGACGTAAAGAAGGTCGTTCTCGCCTATTCCGGCGGTCTCGACACCTCGATCATCCTGAAATGGCTGCAGACCGAACTCAATGCCGAAGTGGTGACCTTCACCGCCGATCTCGGCCAGGGCGAGGAGCTGGAGCCGGCCCGCAAGAAGGCCGAGATGCTCGGCATCAAGGAGATCTATATCGAGGACGTGCGCGAGGAATTCGTGCGCGATTTCGTCTTCCCGATGTTCCGCGCCAATGCCGTCTACGAAGGCGTCTACCTGCTCGGCACGTCGATCGCCCGTCCGCTGATCTCCAAGCACCTGATCGAGATCGCGAAGAAGACCGGCGCCGATGCGATCGCCCATGGCGCGACCGGCAAGGGCAACGACCAGGTTCGTTTCGAGCTTTCGGCCTATGCGCTGAACCCGGATATCAAGGTCATCGCGCCGTGGCGCGATTGGGCCTTCAAGAGCCGCACCGATCTGTTGAAGTTCGCCGAGGAAAACCAGATCCCGGTCGCCAAGGACAAGATGGGCGAGGCGCCGTTCTCGGTCGATGCCAACCTGCTGCACTCCTCTTCCGAGGGCAAGGTTCTCGAGGACCCGGCCGTCGAGGCACCGGAATACGTGCATATGCGCACCATTTCCCCGGAAGCAGCCCCCGACAAGGCGACGACGATCAAGGTCGGCTTCAAAAAGGGTGACGCGGTCTCGATCAATGGCGTCGCCATGTCGCCGGCGACCCTGCTGGCCGCGCTCAACAACTACGGCCGCGACAACGGCATCGGCCGTCTCGACCTCGTCGAGAACCGTTATGTCGGCATGAAGTCGCGCGGCGTCTACGAGACCCCCGGTGGCACGATCCTGCTTGCCGCCCACCGTGCGATCGAGTCGATCACGCTCGACCGTGGTGCGGCGCATCTCAAGGACGACATCATGCCGCGTTATGCGGAGCTCATCTATTACGGCTTC
>NZ_AKKC02000006.1 GCF_000282095.2 Rhizobium sp. CF080
TTTATGGTGGGATGGCCAAGGGTTCTGCCTGTTTTACAAGATTCTGGAACGCGGATACTTTCCCTGGCCGACGGCCAAGGAGGGCGTTGCCCATCTCACACAGGCTCAGTTGTCGATGCTTGTTGAGGGGATCGACTGGCGCCGACCGGCCTGGACTTCCGCCCCTGGTCGCACAGGTTAAACCCTATATTTTGCAGGGGCATCCGGGGCAAATCGCTAGTTCTTTCGCTGCAAATCGGCTATGTTTTTGGCCATGGAAACGGCGCCGCGAGACAGTCAGGATGAACTATTAGCCTTGCGCGCGCTCGTCGCTGAACAAGCGGCAAGACTTGAAAGCCAGGAAGCAGAAGTCAGCAAGCGTGACTCCATTATTGGCCTCCTGCGCGCGCAGCTGGAACTGCTGCGCCATCGCCAGCATGGCCCTTCCTCGGAAAAGATAGATCGGAAGATTGAGCAATTCGAACTGATGCTGGAGGAGATCGAGGCCTCCCGCGCCGAGGCCGAGATGCGCTCCGGGAAGCATCCTTTGCCAGAGCTGGACGATGCATCTGACAAGCCGAAGCGCAAACCCTTGCCGGATGGCCTTCCAATCGAAGAGCTTGTTTATCCGGCCCCCTGCAATTGCCCGACGTGTGGTGGCACATCGTTCCTGAAGGCTGCCGACAAGGTGGTTCAGGTGATGGAGCACGTGCCGGCATCCGTGAAGATTGTCCGCCATGTCGAAAAGCGGATGGTTTGCAGGGACTGCGATACGACGGTCTCAGGCGAGATGCCAACCTTGCCGATCGAGCGCGGCAAGCCTGGACCTGGATTGCTCGCTCATATCATGGTCGCCAAGTTCGACGACCACATCCCACTCTATCGTCTTTCCGAGATGTACGACCGGCTGGGAATAGACATCTCCCGGTCCGTCATGGCGGACTGGGTTGGCCGCGTTTCCGTTCTATTGACCCCGCTGATTGTGCTGATCAGAACCCATATCGCCGCCGTCGATCGAATACACACCGACGATACCCCGGTCGATGTTCTCGACCCTGGGCGGGGCAAGACCAAAACCGGAAGGGTCTGGGTTTATGTCTTCGACGGGAGTTGCTACCGAGACCCGACACCCAGGGCTATCGCCTACTATTACAGCCCCGACCGCAAAGGCGCGCATCCGGCCGATCACCTCGCGGACTTCCGCGGCGTGATGCATGCCGATGGTTACGGTGGTTACAAGAAGCTCTACGGCAACCAGATCATCGAGGCGGCCTGCATGGCGCATGTGCGCCGCAAATTCCATGACGTGATCAAGCTGAAGCCGTCACCGATTGCTGATGAGGCATTGGCCCGCATCGGCGCGCTCTACGATATCGAGGATCGTATCCGCGGCATGTCGGCCGAAGAGCGGCGCACGCTGCGGCAGGAACATGCCAGGCCCATCCTGCGGGACTTGAAGGCCTGGATCGAGGATACGCAGCGGACGTTGCCGCAAAAGCAGAAACTGGCGGAAGCGATGCGTTACGCCCTGTCGCGCTGGGTGGCGTTGAGTGTCTACATCGATGACGGGCGCGTCGAGATCGACAACAACATAGCCGAACGTGCCATGCGTCCACTGGGAATTGGCAGGAAGAACTGGCTTTTTGCCGGCTCCGATAACGGCGGTGAGCGCATCGCCAATATCCTGACCATCATCGAGACGGCCAAACTGCATGGCCACAACCCGGAAACTTATCTCACCGAGGTTCTCGGCCATATCAAGGACTACCCAAAAGACCGGCTCAAAGACCTGTTACCTTGGAATATGTTGCCGGCAACCACCGCTCTACAAAAGGCTGTCTGATGGCTCGTTCGACGCACATCTATACGATCGAAGACGTCGCCACCATGATCGGCGAGAACCTTGAGCTCCTCCAGGAGATTGCCGCCAACTCCGACAATATCGACTACGGCGAAATGGTCCACCTCCACAACGGCACTGAGGACGGCACCACCGGATTTACCCGGCGCGGTGTCGAAAGCCTTCAGGAGTTCCTCGCCGAAATCAGGTCATGGGACGGAGGTGTCCGCGAGTTCCTTGCCAATGAAAATTGCGATCCAGAAATGATCGAACGCGTCATGGCTGAGGAGGCGAAGCTATCCGTCTGAACTGAAAAATCCGTTCACCGGACGCTCACACTTCTTGGGGGTATTCCTTCCGTTCAAAGCCTGCGGATAGGCAGGCACCACGAAAAGCACAGCAAGGCGGCGAGGAACACAATCAACTGCATTAATGTCACTCAGAATAGGTGTGTTCGGCTTTACTGCCGAGGCTCCGGGTCGGCGATAGGAAACTGGACAATCAATAGCTTGTTCCGAGAATTGTCGGTTCGCTTGTGCGCCCGCCGCCTGAGACTTTGCCATTGCTATCCCCAAACTTCACCGGCCGGACAAAACTGCAGAATTCCTGCGCCTATCTTTTCAGTTAATTTGCCTTAACTTGCTTCAGTGCCTCTTGCCAAGGTAAGTCACTCCTCAGCTCAAACAAAGCTCCGTCTTCACTTATAAAGATTGGCCCGTTCCCTCCAAGCGCCCAACGTATTTCTCCTGTTTCAACAAAAGACGTCGAGTTATAGAAGAATATCCATCCGTTACTTAAATATTTTGTATTCTCCAGGGTTATCGAGAGATCACACCCCACGCTTTTTTCAAGCTCTTTAATCCTAGATTTTGCCAATGTTTCGGCCTCTTCAAATCCTATCTTTTTCACTCATTCGTCCTCATTAAATGAAAGCTGCTGTATCCGTGAAATGATGGAACACCGCCTATCTGTCCATCTAAAAATCGTACCTGCCCGTTTTGATTTACCACATTGAAAAAGTGGCCCGTTTCGGTACCGCGAGCTCCAAAAACCACACCCCGAGCGCCACTACCTGCATTCGACATGGTCTTTGAAATTCCGTTAATCGTCGTAGCCCGACTAAACTGCGAACCGAACAAATCTTGTAAATCACCCACTCGGGTCGGCCCACCCGGTAGGGCCGACGCGGGCCGGCCAGCCAGCGTAGCATCAGTAGCAATCGCACAGTTTGCACAATTTAGAGTGCCGCCTGTCGGGTTGACGTTTCGGATTGAGCCGCCCTGTTGGGATGTAATCGCCCCAAAAAGACCTGTCCCAGCTTTGGTCGCTTTTGATTCCAGAGACTTTGACAGGGCCGCACTTGCGGTACCTGCCGCGCCAATAGCATTAGCGATGTTTGCCGCATCAAACATCGATATTCCAACAGCATCCCCATCCGCCAGGCGCTTTTCACCTTCTCGTGCTGCGGCGTTTGTTTCGAAGAAAGCTTGTAGGAGATCATACTCCTGTTGGGAAATTGAGCCGTTATCCAAGCTTTCGCCTGCATCATTCATCCCGGCTTCTTCGAAGCCGGGCGAATTCGGATCGTCTGCCCCCTCGACAACATGTCCGTTCGGATCGGATTTATTAATGGGATCGTTCTGGGCGTAGGCATATCGGTTGGTTCCAACGCCTTCGAGAGTCGGATCCCAGTCGTCGGGGGAGATGAATCGTGCGTCGGCGGTGGGTGCGAATGGAGCGCCCAGCATGGCGCCGATAAGTAGCAGGCTGAGGACGCGTGCAAGGAACGGCCGGACGAGAGAGCGCATCGAGGATTTCCGGGTGCGAGAGTTGGAACGGTAGCTTGGGTGTGGCTTGGTTGGTAGGCGAGCGACCTTCTCGGCCGCTCGCCTGGGCGCTCTGACTACCGGTCGGATGCTGTTGGAGCCGTGCCGTTGGCGGATGTGGGAGATCCGGGTTTGGCGATGGCCGCGGGCACAAGCCTCATGATCGTCTTTGCCTGCCGTTCGCCATCGACTTCCATGTCTGCCTCATCATCCTTTTCGATGAAGCGTCCGAAGGCCGGGTCGTAATATCTTGCGTTGAGATACATCAGCCCGGTTTCAACGTCGAAGCGTTCGCCGATATAGCCCTTCTTCGTCTGCATCGCCGGATTGGTGGTTTCCCCATACGCGGCATAGCTGGTCTGTTCGGCAACATTGCCGGCAGCGTCGGTGACCAGACGCACCGACGACAGGTGGTCGCGGTGAAGGAAATATTTGCTGGTCACGCCAGCGGCCGTGGCAACGACCTTGATGTCGGGATGCGGATAGTAGGTATAGACCTCCGCCCCAGGCGTCGTCCGGTCGATCTCGATATCGGCGCCGGCATAAAGCGTCTTGCCAAACGCCCAGTTCTTCATCACCCGCGATCCGTCCGCACCGTAGGAGAAGGTCACCGCCGATCCCCCTTGCGTGACGCTGGCAAGCTGGTTCGACCGGTCCCACACCAGCGTGCGGGTGCCGTCCGAGACCATGTTGCCGTTGGCGTCGTAACCGATCGGCTTCGTCCCGATCTGGGTTGCCGCATGCGGACGGATGGCCGCACCGGCCGGATAGGTATAGGTGCCGGCGATCCGGGTGCGCGACAGAAGGTTGCCGGTCGACGAATAGCTATAGGTCTCGTCGAGTGCATTGTTGCCGGCATTGTCGGCCGAGGTCAGACGGTCGAGGTCGTCATAGGCATAGGTCCAGCTGTCGGATGTGGTGAGACCAACGATGGTCTTGATCCGCCCCAGCTTGTCGCGCGTGTACTGATTGTCCATCAGCACGGTGGTGCCCTTGGCTGTCGTCACCCGCGTCAGCCACCGGCGGGTCGGCGAATAGGCAAACGCCGTCGTCACCCCGTTGACATAGGCGATCGACTTCGTCTGGCCGTCCGCCTCGTAAGTGGCGGCACTGATATAACCGGGCACCGTCAGCAGCTTGTTGGCGGTATTGTAGGTCCACGGCGCCGCCGACGTGCCGACTGGGATCGAAGCTGGCACCGCAGCCGGTGTATAGGCGATCGACAGGGTCTGCTCGGACTTGCCCCTGGTCTCCGCCGTCGTATGGGTGATCCCATCGATCACTGTCCTGGTGGTCAATACTGTCGTCGAACCGCTCAGGCTGCGGCTAAAACTCTGGGTCGCCGCTGCGTTCACCGACTTCGTCAAAAGCCCGACATTGTGGAAGGGGGCCGATCCGACGCCCGCATCCGCCGTGTCATAAGTATTGGTGGCCGTCACCGTGGCGGTCGTCTCGCCAACCGCCTTGACCTGCTTGGTGAGAAGCCGGCCCATTTGGTCGTAGGAAAGCGTCGTCACCGCCCCACGCCCATCCGTCTGGCTGACCAGCCGGTTGGCGTTGTCGTACGTATAG
>NZ_AKKC02000005.1 GCF_000282095.2 Rhizobium sp. CF080
AGCCGACAAGTAGGAGTAACGAACTCAGATCTTTGCGGTCTGCCCGGCTTCCTTGAGATTGGCGAACTTAATGGTAGTCCGACGAAGATTGGCTTCTAGCCACTTTGCCATCGCTATCTCCTCGTCGAGATTCGCCTGTAGGCCCGGCACCAATCCGGCAAAGCCACCAAGTTCGGCGACGGTAATGAGGGAATTGTAAGCGGCGATCTCGAAGTTCTCGAAGGCGAAGTTGGCGAAACTGTTTTTAAGGATTTCGTCACCAGCAACCGAGTGTCCGAGAGCAGCCATCGCCCCGACGGCCGAAAGCGCCATGTCTTTCAGGGAAGAATGACCTTCAGCGAGGCTAGATAGGATTTCCTCCAAGCGCGAGATCTGACCCTCGGTCTCACGAATGTGCTGTTCGAGCTTCGCAGCGATATCGGGATAGTTTTCGATCCGCTTTACCTGCGGCTTCATGATGGAGAGCGCTTGATTTTCCATAGCGTGGGCGTTCTTCAGTCCTGTCACGAAGATTTCGCGGGTTTCGTCGTCTGCCATTGTGGTACTCCTCTGTTGGTGGATGCAAACAGAATGGCACCTCTAAAGTTCCTTTCCCGGCGAGGGATCGTTCCCCGGCGCTGAAGTCCGTCTGCTGGGGGCTGCAACTGATCGATCAGCTCCAAGCCTCAAGATCCACTAGGCAATGCTTTCGACGGCCGTGGACCGCGGTGTTGCATCGCAACGTCCATTACCGAGTTGCCTGGAGGCATTGCCACGGCATAGTCGTCGACCCGCGTAGACGTGATCCGGTAGCCCCGATATTTCTGAACGGCTTGGCAGGTGGTGTATCGTCTTTAGGGGTCGGAACGAGGTGTTACACCTGCGATTCGCCACCTTAGGCACCTCGCGAAGGGATTCAGCTGGCAACTCCAAGCCATTGAAATCTGATTCGTTTCGATTCGGAACGAATCGGTTCCGTAACGATTGAGTCGCAAATCAGTCGAGTCGGAGTACAGCGTCATGGCAGGGCAGCGAGCACAGTGGAAAGGCTTCGTTAAATTCGGGGAAGTGTCGTGCGGGGTCGCGCTTTACACTGCCGCCTCCACCTCTGACCGGATCACCTTCAACACGATCAACAAGGCGACGGGGAACCGCGTGAGCCGCGTGTTTGTGGATAGCGAGACCGAGGACCCGGTACCCAAAGAGGCCCAGACAAAGGGTTTCGAGATTGAAAACGGCCAGTACATAATCATCGATCCCGAAGAGGTCGCGGCGACGATCCCCGAGAGCAACAAGACCCTCGAGATCGAGGCGTTCATCCCCTGCTCCGACGTGGACGATGTCTACTTCGACAAGCCCTACTATCTGACGCCAGACAAGATGGGCTCGGACGCGTTCGTGGCGTTGCGAGATGGCATGCGGAAATCGAATGTTGCGGCGATAGCCAGAACGGTGCTGTTCCGGCGAATGCGCACTGTTTTGATCCGCCCTCACGGAAAGGGCCTGATTGCCACCACGTTGAACTATGACTACGAGGTTCGCTCGTCGAAAAAGGCATTTGAGGAGATGCCGAAGATCAAGATCGAGGGCGAGATGCTCGAACTCGCCAAGCACATCATCGGCACCAAGAAGGGCGATTTCGATCCTGCCATCTTCGACGACCGCTACGAAGCCGCCCTTGCCGATCTGGTGAAGGCGAAGATAGAGGGAAAGGCGCTTCCGAAGCCCAAAAAGGTCGAGTTCTCCAAGCCGAATGACCTGTTGGCTGCTCTGCGCGAAAGCGCGGGCATGATGAACGTGGGCGAAGAGAAACCGAAACGCGCTGCTGCTAACGCTAATTCTACTGGACGGCAGCGCGCCGCGCGCGGGGCGGCCCCAAAGTCCGCCGCTTCAAGGGCTGCCCCGCAGCGCAAGACAGGGTAAGGAGGAAAGACAATGTCGCTCCGCCCATACTGGAAAGGCTACCTGAAGCTTTCGCTTGTCACCTGCCCCGTGGCGATGACGCCGGCAACGTCCGAGTCCGAGAAGGTCCGCTTCCATACCCTAAACAAAGAGACTGGCAATCGTGTCGTCTCTCAGTATGTCGATTCCGTCACGGGCAAGCCGGTCAAAGATGAGAACGAGGCGAAAGGCTATGCCCGTGGAGAAAATGACTATGTGCTCCTGACCGAGGACGACCTCGACGCCGTCCAGTTGGATACTGTGAAGACGATCGACATCGAGACGTTCGTGCCGGCCGATAGCATCGAGTGGGTCTACCTCGAGAAGCCCCACTACCTCATGCCGGACGACGCTGTCGGCAACGAAGCGTTCGCTGTCATCCGTGATGCAATGAAGGCCGACAAGGTCGTCGGCGTGTCGAAGCTTGTCATCGGCCGTCGCGAGCGGGCTGTCGTTCTCCAGCCCCGCGACCAGGGAATCGTCCTTTGGTCGCTGCGCTTCGGGGACGAAGTGCGCCCGGAGGAGAACTATTTCGAGGACATCGACGGCGACGCCGATCCTGATCTCGTGCCTCTGGTGCAGAAGCTGATCAAACAGAAGACTGCACGCTGGTCGACAGACATGGTCAGCGACCCCATTCAGGAGAGCCTCCTTAAGCTCATCGCCGAAAAGAGGAAAGCTCTCAAACCGACAAAGAAGTCGGCCAAGGGGAGGGAAGCGACCGTGCCAGCGTCGAACGTGGTCAATATCATGGACGCCCTTCGCAAGAGCGTCGCGGATGAACTCAGGAGCAGGAAGGCAGGATAAGATGGACAATATCGTCGAGATCGAACTGTGCGAACCCGCGCCTTTCCTGTTCGGAGAAAACGGGCATCTGGGAGTGACGGATGGCACGTCTGTCTGGATCGTCGCCGTCACGCGTGAGGCGATGATCGCCACCGCCGATCCGCCGGAGGCATCCCTCAAACGCCTTGTGCGCTATGCGGACCTTTACCGTGACATGGCCGAAGCCATGTTGACACGGGGAGAGGCCCAGGATGGCAAGATCTGGATATTCGAGAAAGACATTATTGCACGTCGATCGCCGCGCCGAAGTGGGTTTGACAGGGCTGAAGCTAGACCGCGTCCGCCGGTCCGGACTTCAGACGGATAGCGATGATCCTGAATCCAGAGGCATTCGGAAGGTGAGCAGGTCCGCGATGGTCATTCGGCGTCACCGGGCCTTTTGCGATCTGCGATGCGATGTTGTTGGTCTTGGTCCCGCACACCTAGCGAGTGGAAGAAGTCGGTTGCTTGCGCCCATCCGCGTATGGGGCATGTGGAAGTCCACGGTCCGTTCGAGGCGCTCGCACTTTCGATGGTTGGCCCATCATGAGAGGCCGGCACTTCATCCAGGCAAGAACATCGTGTGGAGCAGCGCTCGCTGATCACGTCCCGGCTGAACAGGCGAGGCAGGCTTTCGAGAAAGCCGTCGGTGAAGCGACGCAGGTCGTAAACTAGCGGGGCTTTTGACGTGCAAGAACTGGTACGAACCGGTGGTCGCGGGTGATGATCTAATCTTCGATCCCTTTCAGGCGGCGCAGTTCTTGCGCAGACAACTGCTGCGCAGCGATATCGCAGCAGGTGCCGTGGGTGCGATCATCGGAGCCCTTGACGGGCGTGAGTCGCTCGACAAAGCCCGGGAGACTTTTGTTGCGGCCGTAAAGGCAGCGCAGTTGAACTAAAGCAAAACGAAGCCGACGCCGGCCCGTTGCCCACTGGCGCCGTTAACTGGGCCCAACCCACCGCTGCGTCCTCCTGTTCAAGTCCCTTGCCGAACCAGGCTCGGCCAGGAAGGCGTGGTCGGGTGTCCCGGACGCCTCACGCGCTGGCAGCGAAGATCGAATATGCTTACCCCTTGGCCTTAGCTGCAGCGGCCGTCGGAGCAGCCGGTGTTTGCGCCGGCTTGGTCGGCGCCGGTCCGGTGTTGCAGCCTTTGCTCGTCATCGAGGACAGAATACGAAGGGCCCGCCGGCGATGGCGGCGGGCTTTCCTGAATGGGCGCGCGAAAGGAAATCGTAGATCCCCGCATGCATTCGCGGACAAATTGCGGGAGCAACTAAGCATCGCGATGGAGTCTCGAGCCCATAGGTTCTCTTGATAAGGCGTTGGACCGGAGGTGCGGGATCAAGTTCGTCATCGCGGCCACAATCTTGCTCGGGAGGGTCGGCGCCATCTGATCTAGGCATTTTGCGGCTGTGGCGCAGATCTAGACGAGAGGGTGGGGCGAATTGATTTGCCCGAGGATTTGCGCCCCAAACTTGACTCTCGTCATGAGGGTTTTAATGCTGGCTCCATGAGTCCTGATCGCTTCAACGAGTGCCTGCGCCACATTCGCTGGACGCCCTTCAAAGTGGCGTCCGCATTGCAGTGCGATCTGTCGTGGATCGAAGCGCTTTGCTAACTTCATGAACTCGATGGCCATGACGCCCGACAAGGATACGCTGCATTGAGTTCGACGAACGACTTCGTTGCAGAGCTGGGGCGGGCCGCAAATTAGGTCGAGAAGCTGAGCGAATTTGAACGCCAGCTTCTCTTGAAACGCGCCGTGACGACCCCCACGAAATTGAGTGAACGATCGGAACACCCGCGGCCAGGGTGCCGGCGGATAAGGTCATCGACCTGCAGGTGATGGTAGCTGCGATAGGTGCGGAGGCGAAAAGGTCGGAGGACGTGCGGGCGCAATCCTAGCGCCGGATGCTATGATCCGGGATCTGCATATCGTCCTGGATACGGAGACGGAAATCCAGATAAAGCAGAAGACGTTGACGATCAGGCGCTATCGGATCCTTCGATTGGACGTCATGACGGCGGACTATGCTCCCGGAACCGAAGACTCTGTCAGAGCCCAAGTGAGGGCGGGGGTAGCCGAGGCGATTAGGCGCAGCTGCAGAGCCTGCTCGGGGGTGTTCATATCAAGTTCTATCAGTTGTTGCTGAAATGCACTCGACTCCTGGGGAGGCCGGTGTTTATTCGCCCCAACGATCTGAGGGCGTTCTATGTACAGTGACTGGGATCCCGCCAAAGCGCGGCGGGCATATTTGATCGAATTCGCAGTCGCCTGGCTGACAGCCATCGTCATGGCTGCAGTGCCGGTATGTCTGGCCATGAAGGCCGGCGCACTCTAAGTCGGCAATGTCGGGGAAGGGCAAAAGGAACCTTGGAACGCCAGCGCGGTTAGCTTCGAAAAGGAGCTCGCTAATGGCAAACTACATTTGGCTTTTTCTCGTCTCCGGCGGGGCTGCTATATTGGGTATCGTTCTCGCATTCGGTTTGATCGAACAGAACGGAAAACGCTCGATCGTGGCAATTGCAGGCGCCTTCTTGGTGGCGGCTGTCGCGCTCGTTTTCGGCGTGTACATATCATCCGCCCCGACCGCTTCTATGGTGTCATCAGACCGCCAAGCATCAGAATCTAGCCGTCCCGCACGTCAGTCTGATCAAAACGCCCTTCCCGGTCTGCAGCAGCCTAACCGTTGATGATTACTGAGTGGGGCGAGGCCGCCGCTGCCGCCGCTCTCGTGGTCGTCGCGGATTGTCTCATGCTTTCTCTGGCATCGAATATGGATACCGAAGCGTTGAATCCACGAAGCGGTATTCAGGCCGCCGGTCACGAAGACGTAGCAGGCGGAAGTCCCTGACTGTCAGCTTCGAGCACGCGTTCTTCTTCAATAGCGGAGCGGCATCCACGACCGCCGTCAGGAATTCGACCCTCTGCCATCCCAGCAAATGGGCTTCCTCGAGCAAAAGCTGGACTGCGTATTCCACTGTCTGGTCGAGTTCGACCTACCGTTCCTGGCTGCCTGTTTTCGGGGGGCCATCATAGAAATGTCCCTCGGGAGGGACGAGGGCGCGGCGTTTCAATGTCCGCGAGTAAATCAGAAGCGTCGCACCATCTCGTCGTGTCCGATTGGCACGCCGCGGACCTCGATTGTGAAACCTATCCGATCGCCGAATGTTCCTTCGATATGCAGGAGGACGGATGGCAGGCAAAACGCCGATACACAGACACCCCCGACGGCCGTTATTTTGTCGTCCGTGGCCGATTGTGGCGCAAGCGCAACCCGGCTCTGGATGACGCAGACCGAGAACACCTGGTAAGGGAGCTGATGTCGGCCCACCGAGCGGAATGCCGGTGGCGATAGTGGACGCGGCGATCGAGGCCAGGCTTCGGGTCGACACCGCCAAGGTGGCTCTGGGAGAGCGCGGCACGGTCTGGTGGGATGACGGCGCATCCGATTACAACAGGCACCTCGCCAGGAACACGCCCTATGCGGACTGGTTCGCTGGATCAGCGAATAGCCCGTCAGAGCAGTAGAGGTGTCTCGCCCGCCGTCTTCTTTTTCGACCAGAGCTCGCTTGTCCTCTCCATCACCACCAATTCGGGTGGAAATGTCCGCTGTTGGAAAGTAAGCGCATCGTCGAAACTGCCGTGAAGCCAATGGTCGTATTCGTCGCGGTGGAGGAGGACAGGCATCCGATTGTGTACGGGCGCGATAGCTTCGTTAGCATCAGTCATGACGCCGCTGTAGACGGGGCCCCATTCGTCGCTGACGCGCCAGAGGCCCGCCCAGGCAAAGATCGGCTCATCTCTAAAGCTGAACCACGTCCGGGTCATCCTGCCCTTCTCACCCTCGGCTTCGGCAAACGCCGTCACCGGAATCAAGCAACGCCACTGCGGCTTGCGGGCCAGCCCAACCCACATGCCCTTGGCCAAGTCGGCGATGTTGTTGACCGGCTTCGGCTTCGCTTCGGGCTTCATCCCCCTGAGGCGCAACGGGAAGCCCCACACCATCGACCGCAGCTCCCGGACGCCGTCGTTCTCCGTGACGACCATGCCTGGGGTTCCTGGGTAAACCTCCTCAGGAGCGTTGGACGCCATCGGGTTTGGCACGCGGAAGTGAGCGGCGACTTCGGCGGTGGACTTGCGGACTGTGTACAGGTTACACATGCTTTGTCTCCCGGATCGGTCACTAGAACATGGCGTCGTTGGCGCGGCGCGGCAAGGCTTTCCCTGGCGGTGTCCCGCTTTGCCAGCGGTCCCTGGTGTGAAGGATTTCGAACTCATCCGCAGCTGGAGGAGCGCGAAACTGGATCGCGATGACGTCCTGGATCGAACCGAAAAGCCAACGTTCGTATTCATCGGGTTTCAGGAGGACGGGCATGCGGTCGTTGAACGGCCTGATCTTCTCGTTCGCGGTCATCGTCATTCCGGCAAACACGGGCCCGAAGTCAGGGGTGTTCTTGCAGAACCCGGCCCAGGCCATCAAGGGCTGGCGGTTCATCGAGAACCACGTCCTCGTCTTCTCGCCCTTGGGGCCGTCAGGGTTCGCAAAGTGCGTCAGGGGAATAAGGCATCGGTAGCGGGGATCCACGACGATCCGTTCCCACAAAGGGTTGGTAAGGTCGGCGACGAGACCGATGCGGCCTGGTGGCTCGCCGTCCTTACGCATCTTGAGGGTCCGCCGCGGGAAGCCCCACGGGATCGACTTGAGCAAACGAATCCCGTCTTTCTCGAAGACGATTAGTCCCTGGGTGCCTTCGATAGTTTCGCTTGGGACCTCGACTGATACCGGAACGTCAACGTCGAAATGCGCAACGATCTCGTCCATGTTTCGCGTGATCGCAAACAGCCGGGACATCTTGCCTTCCCCTAGCCTTCGTCGCCGTGATGGAGGATGCGCAGACGCCTTATCTCGCCCGCCAGCATCAGCATCCCTGCGCCTATGACGACGTCCACGGCATCATCGCGTCCTGCCATTTCCGCCAGTGTGGGCATGTCTTTCAGGAAACCTGGATCCATCGCAACCGTGTTGCTGTTCAGCTGGAGCAACTCCTGCTGGGCGCGGACAGTCGCGATGCCTCGTTCGATCAGTCGACGGCGCTCCGCTGGCGCAATGGTGCGAAGCGTGTTCGCCGCCTCGAACAGTTCCGAGATGAAATCCGTCGTCTGGGTCATATGTGCGCCGCCTAGTGGAAGTTACGCGATTTCACCTTCAAAGTATCAATGTGGAGGTCGGGAACATAGATGTCCCTTGCCTGCATGGCGGGCTTCGGGCTGTCCCGAGGATCGGGTCCGCCGCCATGTTTGACCTGATCGCCTCTGCCATGCGGAAGCGGAAACTCGCCGTCGCGTTCGCTGAGACTCGATAGATCGGCCGAGAAGTCGAACAGACGCTGCGCGACGAGATGAATGACCTCGCCTTCACGCTGGATTCGACCGTGGATGCCCATCATGCTTGCCGTCATCAGCACCCGTCGCTGGCGCTCGAACAGGCTCGGCCATACGACGGCATTGACGATCCCCGTCTCATCCTCCAGGGTCAAAAACATGACGCCCTTGGCGCTTCCCGGTCGCTGTCGAACCAGGACCAGTCCCGCCGTCCATAACCACCTGCCGTCGCGCTCGCTCATAGCCTCTGCACAAGTGACGATTCGTTTCGCGTTGAGGTCCTTCCGAAGGAACGACACCGGGTGCGCTCTCAAGGTCAACCCCGTGTGGCTGTAGTCCTCGACCACCTCCCTGCCTTTCGTCATTGACTTCAATTCGACGTCGGGTTCCTGCATCTCGGCGATGACCATGGCTTCCCGTTCAGCCGCAGCCGCCCAGAGGCCAAGCGGCTCGTCCCGGAGCGCCTTGATGTCCCAGAGAGCCTGCCGACGCTCAAGCTTCAGCGAAGGCAAGAAGGCGTCCGCCTCTGCCAGCTTCGCCAACGAGGCAGTCGGCACGCCGGACCGCCGCCATATATCATCGGCGCTTTCGAAGGGCTGGTTCCCGCGGGCGAGGACGATACGGGCCGCGTCATTCAGTGCGAGTCCCTTCACGACGCGCATCCCCAGGCGGACGGCAAACAGCCCTGTATCCCCGATTCTCTCCATGGTGCAGTCCCAACGCGACTGGTTCACGCAAACAGGGCGGACGTCAACACCATGGTTTCTGGCGTCTTGGACGATCTGGGCGACCGAGTAGAAACCCATCGGCTGGCTGTTGAGCAAGGCTGCGCAGAAGATGTCGGGGTGGTGACACTTCACCCAGGATGACGCATATGCGACCAGTGCGAACGAGGCCGCATGGCTTTCGGGGAAGCCGTATGACCCGAACCCTTCCAGCTGGGTGAACGTCCGCTCGGCGAACTCGCGCGTGTACCCGTTCTTCACCATGCCATCGACGAGCTTGTCCTTGAACCTGCTGACCCCGCCCGTAAACTTGAAGGTGGCCATCGCCCTGCGAAGTTGGTCGGCCTCGCCTGCCGTAAAACCCGCGCAGGTCATCGCCACCTTCATGGCGCTTTCCTGAAAAAGCGGCACACCGAGGGTCTTTCCGAGGACGGCTTCGAGTTCAGGCGTTGGGAATTCCACTTTCTCCTTGCCCTCGCGCCGGCGGAGATACGGATGCACCATGTCGCCTTGGATTGGGCCTGGGCGCACGATCGCCACCTGGACGACGAGGTCGTAAAATGTCCTCGGCTTGAGCCGCGGCAGCATGGCCATCTGGGCGCGGCTCTCGATCTGGAATGTCCCGAGCGTGTCGGCCTTCCTGATCATGGCGTAGGTCCGCTGATCCTCTTGCGGAATGTCCGCGAGGCTCATCGGGACGTCCTTGTGTTCGGCAAGCAGTTCGAAAGAGCGCGCCATGCAAGACAGCATCCCGAGCGCCAACACGTCGACCTTCATGAATCTCAAGGCTTCGATGTCGTCCTTATCCCACTCGACAACCTGGCGGTCTTTCATGCTGGCCGGCTCGATAGGGACCAAGTCGTCCAACCTGTCCTGGGTCAGGACGAACCCGCCTGGGTGCTGGCCGAGATGCCGGGGCGCGCCCATGAGCTGGGACGCCAGGTCGAGCGCGAGCTTCAGGCGATAGTCCGCAACATTCATATTGTTCTCTTTGACCTGCATTTCTCCGACGCCTTCGGACCAGCCCCAGACCCCCGACGACAACTGGGTGATGAGGTCTTCGGGCAGGCCCAGCGCTTTCCCCACATCACGCAGCGCACCTTTGGCGCGGTAGCGAGTGACGGTGGAACAGAGTGCCGAGCGGCTACGGCCGTACGTCTCGTATATCCACTGGATGACCTCCTCGCGCCTGTTGTGTTCGAAGTCGACGTCGATGTCCGGCGGCTCGTTGCGTTCCATCGATACGAAGCGTTCGAACAGCAGGTCGGATGTCTCGGGGTTGATGCTGGTGATCCCGAGGCAGTAGCATACGGCCGAGTTGGCGGCCGACCCACGTCCTTGGCAGAGAATATCCTTGGTTCGCGCGAACCGAACTATGCTGTAGACAGTCAGAAAATACGGCGCGTACTTCATCACCCGGATCAGCTCGAGTTCGTGCAGGATCGCCTTTCGGACCTTGTCGGGGATCCCCTCGGGATATCGGTCGGCGGCACCCTCCCAGGCGAACTTGGCCAGTGACTGCTGGGCATCGAGGCCTGGTACTATTGCTTCTTCGGGATACTGATACTGAAGCTCGCTCATGTCGAAGCGACAGCGATCCACGATCTCGCGCGTCGTCGCCAGCGCTTCGGGATAATCCCAGAATAGACGGTGTATCTCCTCGGGGGCCTTTAGGAACCTGTCGGCGTGGCGCTCCCGGTCGAAGCCCACGGTATCGATGGTCGTCCTGTTACGGACGCAGGTGACGATATCCTGCAGCTGCCGTCGGCTCGGATCATGAAACAGGACGTCGTTGGTAACGACCGTCTTCACCTTATGACGCGTCGCCATGTTCGACAGGTTATGCAGGCGCAGCCTGTCGTTGGGCCGACGGCGCAGGCAAAGCGATACGTATGCCCGATCTCCGAAGATCGAAGAGACCCTCCGGAGTTGTGCGGCATAGACGTCGTCGGCTTGGTCCGGAACGAGGATCGCGATCAGTCCCTCACTGTAGGCTTCGACGTCGCCGAGATCGAGGATGCACTTCCCCTTTCCGCCCCTGCTCTTGCCGAGCGACAGCAAACGGGTGAGCCGTGAATAGGCCGGACGGTCCATGGGGTAAACTAAGACCGACATGCCATCCGAGAGATCGAGACGGCAGCCGACGACGAGGCGCACGCCCGTGGTCTTCGCGGCTTCCCAAGCTCGCACGATCCCGGCCAGGGAATTCCTATCCACGACGCCGATGGCATCGATGCCAAGGGCGGCGGCCTTCGCGAACAGCTCCTCGGCCGAGCTGGCTCCCCGGAGAAAGCTGAAATGCGTAGTGACCTGGAGCTCCGCATACCTCATCCGAAGACCCCGTGAATGAACCAGTGATGGGAGCCGGTCTCTAAATCCACGCCGTCGCCGGCACGATAAACCCAGTACCGCTCGCCCTGCTCGTCCTCGACGACGAAATAGTCGCGGACGGCCTGCATCTCCTTTGGCCGGGTCCACCACTCGCCGAAGATGCGCTCAGGTCCGTCGGCCCTTGTGACGCGGCGGCGCTTGCCGCGCCAGGTAAAGACAGCTGGCGGCTGGTCGGGGAGCAGTGCTGTAACCTCGATCTTCTCAGGATGCGCCAACAGCCGTGACGGCCGAGGCCACTTCACGGCCCAGTCGGCCCCCGTTTCATCGGCCGTCGGCCGGATGCGTTTGACCGAGCGCTCTGGCACGTCCGATGCGGCGGGGGTCATGCGGTAGAGGCGTTGACCTCGGTTGCCAAGGATGTCGATCAGCGGCGTGACATCGACGACCTCCTCTTCGACCAGGGAAGACGCGATCTGCATTTCTTCTAGTGGCTCGGCCATGACGGCTACAAGGACGATCTTTTCGATCCCGAAACCTGGGTCGATCGTCTCGATGCGGTCGCACAGGAGCTTGGATAGCCGTGTAGGATCGCGGACGGGCTTCTGGAGACCAGCGCGAACAGATTGCCTCGTGTTGTCCACGCGATGGATGACGAGGTCCGAACGCCGGACGCCGAGACCGCGCTCCTCGAGTTTGGCCGTCAGCTGGCCTACCAGTTGTCGCACGTATTTCGCGATGGTCTCCGGCGCACCGATAGGCTCCTGGAAATTTCGGGACACCTCGACAAGCTCTGGTGTTCGCAACGGCTGTATTGGCTCGGCAATCCGACCAAACAACTGATCGAGCCTACGCCCCACCTCGGGACCGAACCGAAGGGCGAGCGGTGCACGGGGCATGGCGGACAGTTCGCCGACTGTCTCAACGCCGAGAACACGCAGACCCTGAATCGTGTCTGGCGGGAGGCGAAGACAGTGAATCGGCAACCCGATGACCGCCTTCGTGACGCCGCCGACGGGAACGACGATCGTTTCGGCCGGCGTCAGTCGTGCCAGAGCGTGCGCCGCGCCCCAGGTGTCGGCAACGGCGGCACGGGCTGTCAACCCCTTTCCCCTGAGCCCGTTGACAATGCCGGAGATCAACAGCTCTTCGCCTCCCTGAAGGTGATCTGCGCCTTCCGTGTCCATGACGATGCCATCGGCACAGTCCACCGCGACGACCGGGCTGTATCGTCGAAGCGCCCATAGGGCCAAGCGCTCGAGCGCTGCGGCGTCGGCAACAGGATCGGCGTCGATCATGTTCAGGTTTGCGACGATGGCCTGAGCCTTGCTTGCGGGCATTCCCACGCGAAGGCCGACTTTGCCCGCGGCAGTATCGGCGGCGGAAATCCAGCGCTTGGAGCCGCTCCTGGAGATCACAACGAGGGGCTGGTCAGCTGGCACGGCTCCCTCTCCATGACGACGCATTCGATCCGTCGGCAGATACGGGAAGTAGACAGACACGACCCTTGGCATCACAGGCTCCTATTTCGAACTCAGCACACTCGCCTGCTTTCACTCTCATCAACTCGGCCAGCCACCTGGCCCTGCCCACACCAGCCACCGGCAAGGGCTCGGATGGTAAGACACTGATCCGCCAGCGTGTCATCGAGGCTGTGGGGTTCCCGTAGTCCGACGCCTCGGTCTGCCGCCGCCACCGCCTGACGACGAGCGCCATGGTCCCGGTCTTCTCCGCGGCAAGCTGGAGACGGCGGGAAACGGTCATGGGCAGACGGACAAGCTCGCCGACGACCGCACCCAGGCCGCCGAAGGACAGTCCCTCCTCCATAGAAGCAAGGACGTCTTCTTCCTTGTCGGCTTCGCAAAAGATGACGCGGTCCGGATGGAGGCCCGCCTGCGAGATTGCCGGGAAGAAAAGGTCAGGCCGCGTGACGCACCAGAGGATTTTGCCCCTCGACCGCGCCGCGATCCCGGCCGTAAACAACGCGGCGGCGGCCCCGTCAACTGTGCCCACTCCACCGCCTGCGACTTCATGAAGCGCGCCGTAGGCCAGGCCTCCTCCGGGCAGCCGCTCGTCGATCTCGCCTACCCCGAACGGCAGCACGACAGCCTTCTTCGAGGCGCCGCCTTCAAGGTGCGCGATGCGATCTCTGAGTTCCTCGATTACTCGAGGATGATGGACGCGCGACATCGTTCACGGACCTCCTCGGGTTCGCGTTACACAGGACCTCATGTCCTCCAAAACGGTTGACGTTCTTCTTCTGTTCCGGCTTAAGATAAGAGTCAAGCCGGGCAAGACGATGTTTTTTAGAGGGTGCTAAATGGTTCTCAGCGGAATCGATAGTTGAATCAGTAAGCTAGCCCATTCCGGTCCCGGCACGTTTCAATGACCTTACGAAAGGATCGTCGGCATCCCTGCCAAAACCGGGCGCGCCCGTGGTGAGGCTCAAGTGCCGGAGCCATGCGACGGAAAGCCTTAAGACGGCGTTAACCAGTGCCATAACAGCCACCTGCCGTCGCGCTCCGGCCTGACTGAGAGACCCGGCGAAAGCCCTCGGATTGTTCAAAATTATGGACACGAATGCCCTTTAAGACCAAACCAATGAACATAACTTGACTTTGGTCCTCGCACCATGGCACGGTGTCCAAAATTATGGACATAAGAGCAGCTTACGTCCAGCTGGATGAACAGACCAGGTAGCACACGTGCCTCGCAAGAGAAGCTATTCAAGGGTAACGCGCCAAGCGCTCACAATGCTCGGCAAGCTGATCCGCATCGGCCGAGCCGAGCGCGGCCTGACGGCACAGGAACTGGCCGACCGCGCCGGCATCAGCCGCACAACACTATCCACCATCGAAAAGGGCGCGCCAGGCCCCGAGATCGGCATCGTCTTCGAGGTCGCCTCGCTCGTTGGCGTGCGTCTGTTCGAATATGACGAACGCATCTTGCAAATTCACAATTCCCGCCTCGACGAAAAACTGACCCTGCTGCCCAGGAGCGTCCGGCACACGGTGAAGGTGGTTGATGATGACTTCTAAGGCGGACGCCACACAAGCTTTTGTCTGGATTTGGCTACCCGGGGCAACGGAACCGGTTGTGGCGGGCCGCCTGGTGCAGGATGGCGAGCGCCTGCTCTTTGCTTACGGCGCCAGCTACCGCAGCCGAAAGAACGCCATTCCTATCTATGAGCCCGAACTTCCCCTTCAGGCAGGGGTGATCGCGCCTGTCAACGGCTTGCCGATGGCGAGCTGCATTCGCGATGGCTCGCCCGATGCCTGGGGTCGCCGTGTGGTCATCAACAGGCTGACGGGCAAGAAGCCCGACGCTACCGGCGTGCCGGAGATCAGCGAGCTTACCTACCTGCTCCAGTCAGGCTCCGACCGGATTGGCGCCCTTGATTTTCAGGCATCGGCAACACGGTATGTCCCCCGCCTTGCCGCGCAAGCATCGCTGGACGAGCTCACGGAAGCGGCTGAACTTATCGAAAAGGGCGTCCCTCTTACCCCGGCGCTCGATCAGGCTCTAAATCACGGCACCTCGGTCGGCGGCGCCCGCCCCAAGGCGCTTATCGATGAGGGCACAAAGAAGTTCATCGCTAAATTCTCGGCAAGCAACGACACCTACAGCATCGTGAAAGCTGAATTCATCGCGATGAAGCTGGCGAGCGCCTGCGGACTCAACGCTGCATCCGTGTCGATAACCCGTGCCGCGCACAAGGATGTACTGATGATCGAGCGCTTTGACCGCAGGTACACAAAGGACGGCTGGACGCGGCAGGCGATGGTCTCGGCGCTGACCATGCTTGGCCTTGATGAGATGATGGCCCGTTATGCTTCTTATGAGGATTTGGCAGAGCTGATCCGCCATCGCTTTACTGCCCCCAAGGATACACTTAAGGAGCTCTACGGACGGATTTGCTTCAACGTGCTGTGCGGCAACACCGACGACCATGCCCGCAACCATGCGGCGTTCTGGGACGGTAAGATGATGACGCTGACGCCCGCCTATGACATCTGTCCGCAAAACCGCACGGGCACCGAAGCCACACAGGCCATGCTGATCAAGGGCGACGGACGCGCCAGCACGCTGGCAACCTGCCTTGCGGCCGCGCCGGATTACCACCTGAAAGAGGCGGAAGCCGCCGCGCTGATTGAACAGCAGATCACGGCGATCGCCGAACAGTGGCGAGCAGTCTGCGAGGAAGCCGAACTGAGCCCTGTCGACCGCAAGCTCTTCGCCGGACGTCAGTTTCTCAATAATTACGCTTTAGAGGGGCTCGATGGCCACAAGGCGCTGCGGGATGCGTTTGGTGGCGCACGGAATGCGCTGATCGCAAGCGGAGACGCCCGAGACGGGAGCACCGCATCGGCTTGAGAGACACGGCCGTGGGCATTTCTCCGCTCACTGGGCCATAGTCATGGGCTGCGGAGCAGACCGCATCAGGGATTAACTTCCTTGGCGGCCGCCGCCAGGCGCCCAGGATGAGGAGGGAAGCACCCGCAGCTTTCCCCGCTTTGAAATGGTGGCGGCTCGGTCAGTGGCATTTCCAACCGACTACGCGCTGAGCGACAAATCAGGCTTCGGGTTTCATCATATCCGCTCGCCTGAAGTCACTTACCGGTTTTCTGTGTCAACCTCTCCAGCCTTACCGCTCAACCCGTGCAGGAAATCGGCGGCACGCTGCGCATGGGCGGCGGCAGTGAAGATTGCCCGCTTGTCCCCCTTAAGCACGGTCAGCCAGTTGCCGATGTAGGCCGCATGGTCCTCCCGAACTTCGGGCGTGATGTTGAGGTCGGCGCAAAGGAAGGCGCTGCCAAGCTCGGCCACCAGTTCCTCGACGGCATAGCCCTCGTCGCCCCAGCGTTTGCGGCCAAGATCGCGGGCAAGGCGGCTCTTGTGCTTCGTCGCGTGGATTTCTTCGTGGGCCAGCGTGGCATAATAGCTTTCGGCGTCCTTGAACGCATCGAAGAGTGGCATCTGCACCCGGTCAACGCTTTCGGAATAGAACGCCCGATTGCCGCCATGACCAACCTCGATGCCGGTGGCGGCAAAGAAGGCTTCCGCACCGGCAATGCGCTGCACCGGATCAAGGATCGTCTGCGCCGGTCGGCTGTAGTGCTCCGGCAATCCCTCCATCTGCTCGATGTTGAAGACGGTATATCCCTTCATGAAGGGAATATCGCGCTCGACCTCTTCCCCGCTCGCCTCGTCGGCCTCAGTGCGGTGAAGTGTGCTGGCGTAGACGACAAGGCTGCCCTGTTCGCCCTTCCTGACATGCCCGCCAAGCTCCGCGCACTGCTTGTAGGTCATCCACATCGGGGCGGCATACCCTTTGATGACCGCCTCCGACCACAGCACGATCGTGTTGACGCCGCGATAGGCAACACCGTTCGCCCGCAAGGGCCTCGTGATCCGGCCTGCCGCATGTTCGGCGTTCCATGGCTGCATCCACGGCCTGACCCCTTGTTCCAGTTCGGCAACAATATGATCGGTGATCTTTTCGTAAATGTCCTGTTTCATAGGAACGCCTCGCTTTTCTAGGGTTGAACCTGCGAAGCTCTTTTCTTCAAAGCCGCGCATGAACCCTTGGCCAGCGCCGAGCGTCCAACATCAAAAACCCGCGTCAGCGGGTTGGACGTTCGACCGAAAGAACGGGGCTCCAAAGCCTCACCGCCCGAGGGCGGGACGTTCCGACAACACGGGAGGCCAGCCCAGCGAAGCGGCTGGCCGAATGGAGCGGACCGGAGGAACTGAGGCTATTGGAAAATGCCACGGTCGTCGGTGTAAGCTGGAAAAAGGGTGCCCTGCGCGCGATAGTGCGACAGACATCCAGGCGCGACTGAGGATCAGTTGCGCCGCTGAACTTCTGCCATGGATCATGACTCGGATGGGCGGAAACAGCTCCGTTGAGCTAGCAAGGGCTGGGAAATACGTATTCAGAACTTCGTTCAAGTCGGGCATTTATGGGCCTTTCTTTCGCTGTGGCCCATTCACTTTGCCACCACACGGTTGGCACGAATTCACCGCGTTTTGCGAAGTGGAGCGCAATCGTCTGCCCTGCCCGCAGCGTGGAGGAGGGCGCACATGAGGCAGCTCGCGACACGGTCACGACAACCCCAGCACCACAGCGGAAGTGCCAGATCTTTCGAGTGCCAAATCGGCCATCCAGATGTAGATGCGCTCCGGTGTCTCGTCGTTGGGATACGGGCAAGTGTGTCTGCTTTTTTGAGGCGGCCATGGTCCAAGCCCACCCTTGAAAAAACCCAGGGAGAAGCGATCACGACAAGGCCCTATCTGAACTCGGCCGCCATCGCCGTCCGTTCTCCTGCGATCGCCATGTCGGATCTTGGGATCTGGAGCATGAGGTCAATAAAGCCTTGGCGATCGGTTCTTTTGTAAGAGAGAAAGGCTCATCGACGGCGCGCGCAATGGTTTGTTCCACCAATTGTCTTTGCGCCTCTTCGGTATCAACAAGATGCTGTGCCCAGTTCATCGGCATTGGCCGAAGATCTGGAAACGAGAAATTGCTGGAAAATCGGGAGACGCCCCGTGCTCCTCCTATCTTTTTTGCAATCGGAACACGTGTCACCCCGCGGCCATCAGCGCCGACCACTTCGGTGCAGACGATGGAGGAAGCATGCTCACTTTGGGGAGGATTCCAAAACAGGCGCGCGGCACGAAGTCGGCATCAGTGGGGTGGCGTGGGCTATATCGGGGTCCCTCGCTGGAGCCGCGCTCTAACCCAAGTTCAACGAAGATCGAAATGGCACGACCTTAGCGACGGTCCCATCGTCGGTCGTTATCTCGAACTGGTGGTCACCAATGATATCCCCCTTCAACACTTTCTCGGAAATAATCTCGCGAGCGGCTTTGATGGCTTCCTCATAAGCGATACCAGGAGTGGCCAGTTCGGTTCCATCCGGATCTTTCTCGAGGATACCGTCTTTGCGGACGTGGAAATAATACCTGGGCATGTCTTCTCCGTAAGAAGGACGAGCACAACTGCGCCCAAAGCCGACCTCGTTTCCCCGATCACCCGACAACAGCGAGTGCCCAGGCTGAAAGCATCGAAATGTAGCAAAACATACGGCCTTCCGTTTGCGGTTACTGACCTCAAGGATATAGCCGCCAATTCGCCTCCCGTCTTTGACAAAAGTTATAGAGCGCAGGCGGTCATTCGAGATGAACGCAAGGTTGACCATGCCATAACCGCTTCATCGGTCGGGTCCGCGCTCGGCCGAATCGCGAGGGTCGCTGGTGTTCGGAACTATCTTGCGCGCCCGGAGTTCCCGCCCGTGCACAGGCCCACTCAAGGATGCCGATCATGACCGTCAAAACCATATTGCCAACCGGCTTAGCAATTATTGTCCTAGCCTATCCAGTCGTCGCCCAGAGCCCCGAAGGACCGGAAGCCACCGCCTGCAAATCCACCGGCCTTGTTGCTCTGCAAGAGCGGTCGAAGGACATAACTGATCTCGTGTTCGATGCCGACACAATCGCGATCAGCGCTTCCGAAACCAAGGTCGGAGATGTGCCGGTAAAAACAGTGATCCTCGGCGATGCCTACATAGCCCGCAACGGCAAGACCACCACGCCCGACCGCTTCGTGTGCCTTTTGGGTGAAAAGGGAAAAGTGCTCCTTACGTTCTTTACCTCAAAGTAGGCCGTTGATAACGCCGCCGGTTTGTGCAGCCTCCCTCGTCCATTGGGATTATTCAGGTCAGTGGGGCGCCAGCTTCCAACCACATCGCGCAGACTAAACGTACGGTTGACATGGATCAAATTGCAACACCCTCGTCATGCTTCTTTCGATAAAGAATCGCAGTGGAATATGGACCGTCTGATATTTGAACGAAACATCGCGGAAAAAAACTATCGAATCTGCATACGATTGCGGTCACTGGATGCAACGATAATTACATATCAGGCCGCGCGCACGCTCAACGGGCGCGATACGTGGCAAGGTGTGCCCGCCTCGTGGGACGATGTCAGATCAATTATGGATGAAGCATTTGCTGGGGATTTGGCTCCGTTCCGAACGGCGCAAATTCAAAACAGTGCTGCAGCCAAAGTCTCCTCAACCGGAACCAATCGGCCCGCCGCGTATTCTCAGCATGTCGCGAGGGCAAATCCCCCGTCCCCCTCGATAGATTGTTCGATCCCCTCGAACACGCTCTCGCGACGCCCTCCCCTTCAATGTACCAATCCGCAATGTTTATGAGCTTGCTGTCTGGGAGGCAGGGCCCCTACCGGCCCGGCGGTACGCTGCAGATACTCTCATATTTCAAGTGCATGACACACATCCCTTCTTCAACCGTCTCCGTCGGCGACGTGTCGTCGGGCAAACATTCTGCGAGGTGTTCTTCATCCGAAACAGAGGTGCTCGCGACAGCCTTACAATATCAGGTCTTCACGAAGCGGACTTTCCCTTCATCTGCCAAGAGGATGCTTTGAAAGCCTGCATCCATAACGGCTCGTCTCATGCCATGAAACTGAGCGCGATTATGAGGGTTCGCCCAGAAAACTTCGCGAGTGGCGCTTTTGGGAAGAGGTCTGCCGATCGCTTCCTCGATTTCCCCGAAACCCAGAGTTATTTCGGACAGGTTTTCTTTCTCCAACCTGCTCGTAAGTCCTGAATACTTCCGCATCGTCCCTCTCAAATGAACTACCTCGCGAACGTGGCAGTCACTCTAGTTTGAAGCTTGCCAAAGCGTGGGCGGGCCGATTTGTTCCGCCGCAATGCGCCGCGCATAAACCGCCTCCGAAGTGTCGAACACGGCGTAAGTGTTAGGAGGGCTCTCGCGCAGAACGAGCGCCCCACTATTCGGATTTCTGCCCTAAGTGCCTATGAATGATCGAATTCCCAACCCGAGCGCCCCAAACCGTAGCGATCCGGCGCGTACTCTGCGAGAATGGCGATTGAAGTTCAATTCCGGGAACTCGTGAGGCTGCTCGAACGCGGGGATGAGGTTGAAGCCCTTACTGCCATCATCGAAGTCGCTGACAACCTCATGCTAGCACGCAGATCGAACGCGGATCTGAGCTCCCTATTGACGGCGTTGCGACGGAACCTGGAATGAATCGCCTGCATACCGGTTCACAACAACGACCGCTAACGGGCCAAAGCGGAGACGCTGACGTCCGACCGCTAGCCTTCAAGCACCTTACCAGACGAAGAGCGTCGCCAAAAAGCGGCTTTGCTAAGTATTCGCCGATCATCCACACGCGGCCCCAGGGCCTATTGGGCAAGAGCGAACGAGATGAGTCTCCTTGGCTAAGAGCTGGCCGCGTAGTCAACGGTTTGATTCAGTTCAACCTTCCGTTCGGGAAGGCCCGACGCGTGAGTTGGGAGCATCGATCACGGTTTCCGCCTATGGTGAAAGCGGTCGACAATACGCCACGCTAGCCCCACCTATTGTTGCGTTTTCCCTGTCCTGGTGGGACAGCAATCTCAACAGCGGAAAGGCCAGGATGCAGAACCATCTCGCTAAGGGCGGATAAGATGTCGTGGAGCCTATATGGTTTTGGGAAGAAGCGGGCGCTGGCAGGCAGTGCGGCGCGCGACGCGTTGTGGCCGCCCGAGGCCACAACAATGGGGATGGACTTGCAAGTGCTGTCCACCAACCAGGCCAGATCGAGGCCGGAAAGACCACCGGGCATGTCGATATCGGTGACGAGCGCGCCGATCTCATGGTGGCCCAAGACTGCAACGGCTTCCAAACCACATGTCGCTTCGAGAACGCGATAGCCTTCCTCTTCGAGAGCTTCGCAGAGAAGCATCCGGATCAGTGGCTCGTCTTCGACGACAAGGACAGTAGGCATTTGCAAGGCCATCGCTCGTCTCCTGCGTATCCAGCGATCGGAGAACGTGCCGTCGAAGCGGAGGTTCGCGTCCGCATAACAGTCTTTGCTAACAAACTTAATAAAATGCGAACAATCGGCGGACAGGTCGGTGAAGCGTACTAGAACCAATGGGGTTTGCACCCGTTGCACATGACCAGATCGAGGCGGCGCACGCGGACTTGGACTTCCCCGGCGTTTGACCGGATGGCGATTGTCGGTGTGCCGCGTGGCCGGCCAAAGATCTGAAGAGGAATGGATTCGACACGGTGCAAGCCGGGTGCAGAAAATCGGGGCCCACCCTCATCTGCAAGTCGGTTCGCATGGAGCGGCTATCATCCACCGCGCATCAATGGGTACCCCCTTCGCCGGCCTTCAGTTCCACAAGCAACGCGTCGCACGCCAAGCAATCGATACAGATTCCGAACGAATCTTCATCGAACTCCGCTGCGTACTTGCGCTCTCGACAGCAATCGCAGACGATAGTCCCGCAGCTGGAGCTTCGTCGAAGACCGAGAATTTCGATTTTGTAATTTTCGGTGGGATCGACAGCAAGGCCCGGCATTTTAACCTCCCTGACCTCAAATCGATGATGAGATAGGTTGACACCTGACAAGATTCTAGGGGCGGCACGATCTGTCATCCGGCTGGTTTTGAAAGTGATGATCCGCTGTCGTACAGGTCGAAGGCACTTCAAAAATCAAATCGGGAGTTCGGAGGCGCACTGGGACGCGCAGCTGACAAGCCTGCGACTGAGCAGGCTTGTCAGCTGGTTCTTAGCTCCGAGCGGAACCAGGGTCCGCCTCCAGCACTCCGTCCGCACTATCCGCGACGGAAACCAACTGCCTCCGTACTATCGGCGACCGGTTTCTCTGACGAGCGCTCCGGAACATACCGAACTAGTCTTTGTTGTATGTGCGGCCGGCGACCGCCGTCTTTCCAATTTTCCCGGAGGGAACCATGTCCAAACGTATTGCTTCAGTTCTAGCGCTCACCATCGCTGCTACGGTTTTATCCGGGGTTGGGATACCGGCCGCCGCGCAAGACCTTCAGCTCCGTGTTGGGCCTGACGGTATCCGGCCCGTCATCAGAGAGCCCCGCGAGCGCGAGCGTGACAGACCGCGGGGCGGGTGCAGCTCGCGAGAAGCACGCGCTGCTGCCCGGGATGAGGGCCTTCGAGATGCGACAGTGGTACGCGAAACACAGCGAAGCATTACTGTAGAAGGCGTCAACCGCCGTGGACGCGTCGAAACCGTGACGTTTGCAAACGCAAGGGGGTGCCCGGCACTCTGATTGCAAGCCAGACTGACAGCTATAGGGCAGCCGGACATCGACGTCCTGCTGCCCTTCGGCTTTAAACCGTTTGGTCCCAAATGCGCTCGAGAGGGCCCATGAGGTCGGTTCCCGATTGCTCCCCCGGGATCGGTCCAGTAAGGACTGTTACAAGAGCAGATGTCATAGGAGTGGGAATTGAGGATCCTCGTACGAGATAACAATGTCGATCAAGCCTTACGATACTTAAAAAAGAAATTGCAGCAGGAAGGCGTGTTCCGGGAAATGAGACTTCGGGAGCACTATGAAAAGCCCTCTGAGAAACGGGCGCGCGAAAAAGCGGAAGGCGTTCGCAGAATCCGCAAGCTTGCACAGAAGAAACTGAACCGCGAGATGGGGATCAGCACCGCAAAACCCAGAACCCCGCCTCGCCATAAGGATGCAGTCTCCTCAACCCGGTAGCTGGGTTCTCGTGTTCCGTCGCCTGCTCAATTTAGCGCCTGATCGAAAGTGAAGCGCTGACGACCCGACTTGTTCGTGCGTATCTCTGGGAAATGAAGCGCACGAGCCGATCCACATCTCTCGATCTTATGGGCATCGCTGCGGACTGACCCAACCCGCGATGAACGGACCCTCAGGCGCTTCTCCATCCCAGCACGCCACGGCGCATTAACAAATGTAATTGAACGCCCTTCGCAGAGGCGTACGTTTGGGGCAACGGTCAGGAGGAGCACCACGTGCGGACACATAATGATTTTTTCCCGGATATCCTTTTTCCAGACGACCTCGCCGTCATGGTGCTAGCGCACCGGGCTGCGATGGCTCAAACCGGATGCGCCGGCCTTGACCCCGAGGAAGTTGCGAGGATCGCCGTGCGCTTTTATCGAATGGGCCTGGTTGAAGAGGGAAAGCTCGCGGAGATTACCGGCGAGGTTGCCCGCCGCCATCACGCTGTCCACACTCCTAGCTGATCCCAGACGGCCACCGACAATCAAAGGAGACAACGCTCGAAACGCGGATCAGACAACGCCTCAAATGATCAGTGAGCTCGAAGCGATAGAGGTCTTCCTACACTTGGCGCGGCAGAAGCTACAGCTGGGTCGGTTTGATCGTGTCGGTTGCTATGTACTCGTCGACCACGCCCCGAGCCAGATCCGTTCGACCACGCTCGACTTCTATGACAGTATAGGCCTTCTCATCGCGAAAGGCACTTGCGTGGCGGGTTGTGACATCTTCGCCGGGCAGTGCGTCGATTTCGAGAAAATCTAGCTCGCGGCTGGCGGCGACAATGCGTGCGTCGCCCGCGGTCCGGGCCGCGACGACGACCTCTCCTAGTGAGGGCGCATTTTGCCACCTGAAGTCGCCAGCCGGTGCAACGGGCAATAGTCGATAAACATTCAAACTTTCCCCGTTCTGCGTTGAGGACGCGACCCTCTCGGCATCTTCGATCTGCGCCTTGCTCTCAACAGAGGTGCCAAAACTTGTGGAGCTTACACCGCTGTTTCTTTCATTCATATCGCCGGATCGTGTTGCGTTCGACATCCTGAACCTCGCTTCGCTGTCGGGATCCAAACCGCGCCGGCCAAAACAAGTTCCGCCTCACGGCCTCGCACCTGAAAAACTACACTTCTTTCATTGTCTTGATGAAGACGTACTGTCCCGCGCTCCCCTACATCACTGCCTGAAATACAGGCGTTGAGCCATCCCCGAGCATCTTCGCGTAAGCCTGTGCATAATCGATTCCAAGAGCCCAGATTGCACAGCTCACCTATCGACGCGATGACGGGGACGCTAACAAACCCCGCCTCTGGGATCTCCAGGTTCAAACGGGAGGCCGCCAAGCCGGGAGTTGCAAGCACCTTTCTCACGTCGGCAACTAGATCGGTTCAGATCAGCTGAATCGGGGCTACGCTCGCCACCCCGCTTAAGCCGTGCGACCAGTTTGCGGCGCCTGGGCCGGGATGACTAAAAGAGTGAGTTGCGTGTCCTCTACCTCGCTAGTGTGAAGTGCCGAAGCCACACTCAGAACGGGTGCAGTCGCCAAGAACGCGCGTTGGGTGGTGTCTCGAATGAGTAAGTCAGATATGACGGCGTCCATTGCGATCTTGGGGTTGCAACCTTCCGGCGGAAGGAAGCCTCGAGGTTCAAGCCCGACCTTAGGACCTAAGTCCCGACACGCCGAGTTCCTGGAACAACTTGATTCCTTTGGCATTCTGGATGTGAGATCCATCAGGGTAATGCAGTCATGAAAGCGGTTCTAATCGTACTTGGAGGGTCTGTCCTCGCGGTTACAACATTCGCAGGCGGGCTGATTTCGGCAACTGCGATGTTCACCGCTCGCAATGAGCCAAGCCACTTTGCGAGCACGGACGTTTCCGACCTGTGGACGAGCGAGCCGGTCAAGATTGATACCGGCGCGCGGTCCCTCGACCGCGTTGCGGCCCGCCCGGCATCGCCGCGTCCGACCGCACAAGCTAGTTCCGCACTCGGGGGTCCCACCGTTGCCCAGGCGCGCACGGCGGTCTCTCCGTTTTACGACTCCGGTAATTCTGAAAGCGGTGGAGCGGCCGTTGGCGACACCCAGCCGGGAATGGCGGCAGAGCACTTGGAGTGGTGTGCCAGTCGGTATCGCTCTTATCGGCCGCGGGATAATTCTTACACCCCATTCAGCGGCGGACGGCGGCAGTGTGAATCGCCCTATGCGATCACGCAACGTGCAGCCGGCCACACCGAAGGAATTCAAGCCATTTCAGAGGCTCCGAGTGGTGAGGACGCGTTTGAAAAAGCGTCCGGCGGAGGGCCTTTAAAAGAGCAAATCGTCGCCGACCTTGGTCCCTCCACCCTCAGCGAGGAAGAGCATTCCCAGTCTTGCTTCAATCGCTATCGATCATACCGAGTCGCGGACAACACCTACCAGCCTGTTAGCGGCGGCCCCCGCCGACAGTGTCAGTAACAATAAGGGCCTAACCGAGGAAAACCCATGAAAACCAGTATTCTCGCAATAGCACTGCTGTCGGCGTCCACGCTTGTGGCGCAAGCCCAGACCACACCTGCGCCAACAACCAACGGCAACACGCCCGCTGTTGCGACACCCGGTACGAAGAACCCCACCGCCCCGGTCGCAGGTGCCAATAGCTTCACAGAATCGCAGGCCAAGTCTCGCATCGAAGGCGCCGGTTATACCGGGGTGAAGGATCTCAAACTCGACGACAAGGGTGTCTGGCAGGCGATGGCAATGAAGGATGGAAAATCCGCAGCCGTGTCGCTCGACTACCAGGGCAACGTCGTTTCCAAGTGACAAGCAAAACTTCTGAAAGAAGGGCATACCAATGAAAACTGTAACCGGACTTTTTGACGACTACACTGATGCAAGTGCGGCTGTCAGCGCACTTGAAGCCCGTGGTATCCCATCAGCGGACATCAGCATCGTGTCCAATAATGCTGGCGACTACCACAAGAAAGGCGACAGCAACGCCGCCGAGGGTGCTGGCACGGGTGCCGGCATCGGCGCTGTCGTGGGTGGTGCAGGCGGTCTCCTGACAGGGCTTGGGATCATGGCCATTCCGGGGGTCGGTCCCGTGGTTGCCGCTGGGTGGCTGGCCGCCACCGCGCTCGGCGCGGTGACAGGTGCCGTGGCGGGCGGAGCAGCCGGTGGATTGATCGGTGCACTCACAGACTCTGGCGTGCCAGAGGAGCACGCCCACGTCTACGCCGAAGGTGTGCGCCGCGGCGGCACCTTGGTCACGGCCAGGGTTGATGACAACCTTCAGACTGAAGCCGAAGCGATTTTGAAGAAGTCCAACTGGGTCGATCCGGTCGAGCGCCGACGGGCGTATTCCGAGCAGGGCTGGACACAATTCGACTCGGCGGCGCAGCCTTTTGGTCCCGCCGAGATCGAGCAGGAGCGGCGCCGTTACCCACGTCGTACACTCTGAAAATCTCAGGGGCAGGCCTCGAGCCTGCCCTCTTCGATCTTAAGTATCATCGACGACCGATGGTTCCAGCCTCCTCTATCGACGAGAAGATACCGCAAGAAGGTATTGGCGTGGTCACACTGGTATGCATGGCAGACGGCCTTGCCGAACGACGACACTGCCCATTGAATGGAAACCCTGACCGCAGCCTCCTATTTCGGGCCTTGTAATGCTTCTCCAGAAATTGGGGGGTTCGACGTGAGTGACGCCGGCGATCACACGCGACGGATAAAGCCCTCCGTCGACAAGATTTCCAGCTGCACCGAAAAACGGCGCCCCAATAATTCGAGGGAGGCGTCATGCGTGTCATCAGCACCGCTGCAAACGGCATCCTTCAGAATGATGACCCGGTAGCCGAGGTCTATGGCTCCGACTGCCGCAGCCAGAACGCACACGTCTGTCTCTCCTCCTGAGATCACGAGTGTCTCAACCCCCTCCTCCGCCAGCACACAATGAAGCTCGCCGTTGGTCCAGGGCGAATAGGTCATCTTGTCGAAGATCCTTGCAGGGGGGACCATTGCCTTCAACGCAGGGACTAGATCGACCATTTCCGGGCCAAGTTGTTCCAGAGTCATCATGTTCCACTTCTCGTAATAGGTGCGCCACATGCCCGGCATATCCGCCGCGCGGCTGGGTGGCACAAAACGGGTAAAAATCGTTCGCTGCGGATGCCGCCGCGCGACTTCGTCAACCTGAGGCGATACTTGTCGCATCCATGGCACATGCCAAGGCGTGTCCTCGGCGAACATTCGCTGCATATCGATGCACAAGTGGATCCAGTTATCATATCTCATCATCGTCTCCGTCCGACGCGAACCGCGTAAACAAGAGCAGGTTCCGTTTGCGACGTCCGTTTCGTGATCACAGCAGCGACTAAAGGACGGATAGCCTGACATGCGCCCACTCGCTGTCCACATGCAAGGCGGGTCGGAGGCTCAGATGCCTAAGAACCGTTTCAGCCGATCTGCTAGGAACTGAATGCGCCGATGCGCTTTATCGCGGGCGTTGAATTCAAAAGATCACTCACTGGTGTCAAATGACTCCCGTTCGCCGGGAAACCGCAACGCCGCTGGAACGCTCGGACTGCAGACGAAGATTTCAAGGTAGTCAGTCTGACGACTTCTTCGCCATCGGAAGCAGACGGATAGGTGGTGCCCTACCGTGTTGTACCGTATGCCGTCGAAGCGACAGGATAGGCGTAGACTCCTTGGTAAAAGAAGCCGTTACGATATAGGCAACCCCGCAATCGAACCGCATGCAGACTGGTCTCAGTTATCGCCTCAGCGGCTGCTGCGCCCGCTTCATGCAAGCATCTCGGCAGCACCCTGTTATATGCCCGCATGAGCTGAGAGCTGCTCTCCACAGGCACGGCTCCGTAGACAGGCCAATCCGTCCGGGCTTCCGCCGCCATCGAGGTGCAGGCCAGGCTTAGCGCCACGCCCAATGCGAGCTTGAGGTTCACTGGTTCGCTCTCCCACTTTCCCGAATATCCCCTGGAACGTGATGTCGGGCCTTTTGTTCCTGAAAGCAGTTGACGTGTTCGGGGTGGAGAAACTTCTACGCTACCGGCTGTTAGCTAGAAATCGCGAGAGTGATCGAATCGTCCTGGCCGCCTGTGAGGAAGAAATGGAAGCGCGACGATTTCACTAGTACTTCCGGGCTGCACCTGCTGCGCCGCATTTATCTTCCGAGCTTGGTTATCTGGAGGGCACCGTCAGAAGATCTGGTGGAGGAATGACATGAACAAACGAGCCGAAAAGGCGACCCAATCCTTTCTTTGGCAGAAGCCCGTTCTTGTCAGGACCGGCGATGAATTCTTTGAATCGATAAATGGTCCGAGCGGCGCCGGCTTTCCCGCTCAACCGCTGGCCTGGAGAAAGTGGTCAGATCCTCGAAAACGCAAGATATGCCTGTAACACCTGTGAGGTCGCGCTCGAGCGCAAACGGGTCTAGTGAGATCGCTCGCAACGCGGTCGTCGCGGCGGCGATTGACGCATATATCCTGGTATAAGCCCATTACAACGCCTCCCTATTCGTATTAGTGGAACGGTCGTTCTCTGACTGAAGTTCAGTCTCCGTATCAGGCTTTGGAAACGGGAGTCGTCTTATGCAGGAAAATCAGGGCCCGGGCTGGTTGTTCGCCTGGGTCGGGCACCCTAACACCAACATTGGTATGCTTCGATTGCTCAGTGTCCCTATCGGCTTCATCGCCATATTCGGCGCCATCATGTGGTCGATCTTGCCCTAACAATCTCGCGTTTCGGGTGACGGGAGAAACTCGGTTACTTACTTTTGAGGTGCGTGGGATGATGGCGCAATGTCGAACTCTATCGGCTTGGGCGAAGTAGTGCCACCCCGTCAACGACGCGGTCGGAACGCCCTGAGGCCGCAAATTCCGATGTAATCCACTCAGCGGAGGATTCCCGCCTCCCTGGCGGCGGCCCGGAATGCCAGTGCGGCGGCCGATGAGTCGCTACGCCCCTTAACAGCGTCCATGCAGACCCGCTTGGCGGCCGCGAAAGATTCTCCTCCCTTCTGCGGCCAGCCGGTCATCAGATAAGCGACGGCCTCCCTACTATTGCGGATGCTCTTAAAATGATCGCCGGACTCTATGGCGATCTCGATCGGCCTATCCCAAAGATTAGTGTCCATCGGTCATCTCCGCGCGCTTTGGACTTTTACGGAGAACGCCATCGATCCGGCCTCGTTCCGGCTTAGGGCTTTGGTCCTAAACGTGTCTCGCCTGCTTTGGGTGATGAAACAGCTGTCAAGTAAGGCGGCCCAGCGCCGTAGTCCGGTCCGTCAACCGCCAGTCGCGGTTCTACGATGGAAAGTCACACCCGCTGGGCCTTAGGTCCTCCCACCACCAAGTGCCAACGTGACGATCGACGCCACTTTTCAAGAATGTGCTCTCGACAGGCGAGTGCTCAACCGGTCAAAGGCTCAAGCATTGTTCTGAGTTGAACCGGATGCTTAATGCCGAACAAGTACCAATTCACCAGATCACGAGCTACCTGCTGCGCGTCGGGGTGGTCCAGCGGAATGGACTTTTCGTCACACACCTCTTCCAAGACCGTTCGCAGGAGCGCCAGATCCCCTGGCTCCAAAGTATCATGTGACGAAAATACCATTGCAGCCCCCATTGCTGCTCCACCCAAGCAGTAGAGTGCTTTACAATTGCCTAATCTGCAAGAGCTTCCAGCGGCATCAGACTTCTGTCCGATGCCGCACCGCTCCGCCCTGGCAACCGTCTAAAAGGTACCATCAGGGATCTGGGCGCTCGCATCCTTTTTGAGGAGCCGTTCGGAAAGAGATTGAAGACCAGCTAAAGAGCATTAGTTTCACCTGCCCGTCCATGAGTGTAAGGGTGCCTAAATTGCGCCCATCCCAGCTGTTTTCGGTACGGAACTCTCAGTCGCTCGCACGGCAGTTCCTCCTCGCGGGTGGCGCCGTAACATTGGTCGTCATGCTGTTGGTTGGGACAGTGGTGACAAGAGCCTGATGGGAAAAAAGCTGACGCCCAACGAGGACCTTCGGCAGGCTTTTGCAGGTCATATGGTAGCCGAGTTTGATCATGTCGATGATGAAGAAAGCGTGGCCGAGCGGCAGAGCGGCCAGCCCCACTTGGAAATCTACAATCCCGTACTGCAGCCATGGTATGGGGAAGTGGTCGCGGTCTCGGAGTTCTATGAGATGGCGGGGTTTTTCCTGCTGTTGTCTGCTATCGTGTTGCGCGGCAGCAAAACGACCGACCGTCAGCGAAGCATATTGGGCAGGCGGGTCGAAGAGTTGACCAAGCTGCTTCGCGAGAACAAGTCGCTGACCACGCGGGTTCAGAAAGCGTCCCAAGAGACAGCCGCTCTTAACGAGAGATACCTGCGACGCATCGCCGCCGACCTACACGACGGCCCTGCACAGCAGGTTCCCTATGCATTTCTGAGGGTGGATAGCGACATAACCCTTGAACACGTCGGTGTCGACATTCCAGGACCACGTTGCCACACCAGCGGCATCGAGTGCATGGCGGAGCTGCTCTGGTCCCCAGTCAAGCTAGTCCTCGATCGCGCGTCGGTATGGCAACTCCCTGAACATCGTCCCTTGTGAGGGAGAAGGGCCGCCAACTTACTGTGTGATCAAGACTTTTTAAGGCGTCTGCTGATGAGGGCTTCTGTCGCCGCAGCAATACCCTGTGCCTCTTTCGCGAGACGCGCCTCGCGGAGCCTCAAGGTCTTGGCTTCGCGGGCCTCGACGATCGAGACGAGTTCCTCGACCGCATGGCCGCGTGCGAAGAATTGGGTCTGTGTGTGGCCGAATGCGATCTCGGCCTGCAGCCGGGATTTTAGATTTGTCTGTGTCATGGGTCATCCGGAGTTAGAGAAGTGCAACAGAAAAGGCCAGGCAATTTGCCTGGCCTCGCGGGTATTTTGCTTTCGACAGTGCCAGTACATCCGTGGTCAAAGGAAAGCAGTAACCTAAATCAAGCAGCCTGAAGGTTGCAAGCCGACATCTTGCCCGACTTCATATCGCGCTCGAGTTCGTAGCCAAGCTTCTGACCTTCGACGATTTCGCCCATTCCGGCGCGCTCCACGGCCGAGATATGAACAAAGGCGTCAGCGCCGCCGTTGTCCGGCTGGATAAAGCCGAAACCCTTGGTGGAATTGAACCATTTTACTGTGCCTGTGGTCATGATGAACCCTTTCAAAGCAACATTAAGCGACCGCAAAGCCGAAGCCTGCGGATGGTGATAGCGATTGATTTTGAAAGGGAAGTTCGTCAGGCGCGGTGCTAATCGCGCGGCAACCAAAGTTCAGCAAGCAAAAGATCGATAAACCGCTAATAGAGACAGACTACCGACAAGTCAACTTTTAGTTTTGCCATCCGTTGAATAGCCGTAATCACGCGGTAGTCTGGGGATATGGAAAAAACACAGATAGACGACATCAACGCCCAAATCCTCAAACTGCGGACGGCATTGCCGATCTGGGGCGTCGAGGCCAATGATCTCGTCGAACTCGCCCGCAACGCCGAACGGGCGGCCGCCACGGTCGACGAGAGAACGATGCAGCGGATGCGCGGCCTGATCGAAACGACGACCGGGTGGCACAACACACTCCTCTACTGGGAAGAGCAGGACGCCGCACCCGCTCTCAGCGCCGACTTCAGGGTGTTGCGGGGATCGCTTGACGCGATGCGGAAGGAAGTTGCCGAAGCGGCGGCCTCGTTCGAGATGTAGGACAGTGGCTTGCAGTCGATGCATTACTCCGTCCGGGCGACAAGGTTGGCGGCATCTGCTGGTTTTCTAGGTGGCAATCCCATGAGCCGGTCCGCCGCGATCGTCCCCATGATCATGGGCAAGGCAATCCTGACAGACCGGACTGACGGAGGAATTGTCAGCAGCTTCTGTCGAATCGCTTCCAACATTCGGGTCACGGCATGTCCGGCAACCGAACTGATCCGCGGAACGATCGGTTGTCTTTCGCTCGGGCATCAGTGACGACCGTTGGCATGCGGCCCTGCTCGAACGCGACAGTTCCCAGCTCCTTGACGATCAACCGTCCTTCTCATTCCACCTCGCCGATAACAGCCAAGCTACCCCCGCGCCGAGCAACATCACACCGATGATGGCTCCGGTTGCCGCCGAAGGGTTCCGGCGAGCAGCCTTACTCAGGCTGTGACCTTCCCGCTGGTACTGGCGTGCGAACCGCCGCGCCTTGGGGGCGATATCCGTCGCAGCGTTTTCCGCTGCGTCGTCAGCTTGCCGAGCAAGCATGGCGCGGAGTTCGGCGAGCCGCTTACTGAGACGGTCGATGTCGGTCGTGAGGGCTCGTGCCATGTTCAGCGCCCCTCGAATCTATCGCGGTCACGGTCATAATCCCGATCACGGTTGCGTCCGGTCCCGCGCCCGGAGTTATCATCGCTCAATGAGGAGTTTTGCAGCCTGTCAAGGACTTGCAAAAGCGCGTCAGCGCAATCCTTTGTCGTGTCGCCTTCAGCGCAGTGCAGATCGACCCTCGTCCGGCCGTTTTCAATGTGGATACGGGGCCCGCGTTCTGGCGGCTGCGGACGGTGGCTTGGTCCCTTGTCGGGGTGCGCCGATCCCATGTTCGGTTCGCCGTGTGGAAGTAAGGGCCTCGAAGGAGGATTGTCTTTGGTGATCTCAGCCGGAGCCGGCGGAAGCGGAGATGGCTCAGCGGGCGCCTGAGCGAATGAAACGGAACCGGACAGCGCGAAAGCTCCCGCCGCAAGCAGGCAAAGCCTGATCATCGTGTACCTCTGGGGGTTTGTTGCATCTGTAACGTTCGATTTAGGGCATCGTTCCGCGCGGAGGTTGGGGCGCTTCAAATTTCAAACTTCCCGACCTCACACCGCCACCTCATCAGCATGATTGCCAACAGATTATTTGCCACACGTACTCGCAAAGCGCGCATAGGGTGAGCGCGATTCAAGGCCGAGGGACTAGTCGCGGCAAAAAAATGCCCCGCGGCCTTTGGGCAGCGGGGCTTCAGTTTAGTTCAGCACCTGGACGACCGTGTGGGTGCGCGGATCTACGATCACGCGCTGGTCATTGACAACCGTGTACGCATATTTCGGATTGCTCGGTACCGGTGTCAGTACCACGCTCTGAGGGATTGGCTTGCCGACCACGATTTGCTGCTCAAGCCTTACTCGCTGCGCCGGTGCGGGCTGCTGCTGAACATAGGTTACCACCTCGCTCGGCGGTGGGTCGATTGCGGTCCCGATAATCGCGCCGGCCACTCCACCGACTGCGGCGCCCACTGGGCCGCCAACGATGGCACCGGTCACCGCGCCGCCCACGGCACCGTTGACGGTACCGCTTTGGGCAAAGGCACCTGTTGCGGCAAAGGTAAGTGCCGCAGTCACAGTCATAAGCTTGTTCATAATTTTCTCCTGGTTGAAGTGGCAAGAGAACGGCGCGTGGAGGACTTCGTTCCGTACCAGGGACCTAAGTCCATCCCACCCGCCCACCAACCGGTTCCGAATGATGTGGTCGCCCAAACGGCTCTCCCGATCCTGCGTTAACAGAAGTCGGGCCATCTCATCGCGGTGTCGAGCGTTACGGTGTATTCGAACTCCCGAACTTCGGCATCTATCACGCCTCCATGACTTCCGGCCTTCCCTCGACGATACCGTCGATTGCCGGGCTGGCCTTGCTATGCTCCGGCCCATAATTTCCAATATGAGCGAAGCGTTCGACCTTGTTCTTCCGTTTCCTGAAGATGCGTAGGTTGTGGCTGGAGTTGACGCCAACCCCGCGGAAGTGACGGCGTCACTGACATGGGTAATATTTGGCGTTGAAGCCTCTTTACAGCCAAGTACGTCGGGCCTCTTAACCCTTTGAGGACGTGTCCAAACGCACGACGTTTCCGAGCTGAACAGTCTTCAATCGCTCGGCTGCCAGAGCAGCAGCCAAGTCTTCGTTCTTGAATGGCTTGGCGACGACGGGACGGGCAATCTCCAGGCCAGCCTCGAGCTTGTCGCTATACCCCGTCATAAGCACGACCGGCAGGCGGGTGTCCTTTCGTGCTATTGCCTCGGCGAGCTCGATCCCGGACATCTCCGGCATCATAATGTCGCTCACGACAGATTCGACGTCGGGATGGCGCTCCAGGATGCCCAGAGCCTCCGCGCCGCTCGAGGCAGTGTAAATGGTCGGAACCAGTCCGTCCAAGGCAAGTCGGACGGACTCGAGCGATGCTGGCGTGTCGTCGACGATCAGAATCGTCTTCGGAAGATCAAGCTCCGGGCCCTCGTGCTCGCGTGGCATCCGGGGCGCGGTTGATTTCGGAAGCATGAGAATGAATGCGCTCCCATGGCCGATCAAGCTGGTGGCCTTGACGGTGCCGCCCGCGGCTTTGGCGAAGCTGTGAACCTGGGTCAACCCCAGGCCCGCCCGCCCGTTTTCCTTTGTGGAAAAGAACGGTTCGAACACGCGTAACAGGTCGGGGGGTTCGACGCCTTTGCCGGTGTCCGTAACCGTGAGCGCTACAAACTCGCCGCGAAGCATAGGATCTACCGTGGCGCCTTGCGGTACGTTCCTGGCTGAGACAGTGACCCGGCCACCATTTTGCATGGCTTCTCGCGCATTGGTCAGAAGATTGATCAGCGCGATTTCGAGACCGGCAGGATCCGCATGAACGGGCCAGAGGTCGTTCGGGACATTGACATCCATGACAATGGCATCGTTGAGCGCCTGTCGAAGAAGCGGCTCCAGGTCCGCAAGCTTGCCATCCAGTTCGATATGCGTGGCCCCCTGATTGGAGCGTCTCGAAAACGACAGGAGGCGTTGGGTGATTGCCTTTCCCCGCGCCACACCGTCGGACATATGTCCAAGGAACTGCGTTACCCGCTGCTCATCGTTCCTGCGCCGCTTGATGCCTTCGACCCCCGACTGAAACACCATCAGCAGATTGTTGAAATCATGCGCTGCCTGACCCGTGAGTTTTCCCAACGCATCCATCCGCTGCCAGTTGGCTATGCTTTCCCGTTCGCGATGACGAGCATTAACTTCCCGATGAAGGAGAACTGCTGCTGCGCCCGAAAGCAAGAGGGTGAAACAGCAGCCAGCAATGAGCAGCATCCAAGCCTTTCGGGCCAGTTGATCGTATTCCGCGAGCGGGATACCCACCCTCACCCGCCACGGCGTTTCTTCCAACGCGACCTCGGCAACACGCAGGTCACCGCCCGCCTTCAGATTTGCCAGACCGACACCGCTCCCTGAGAAACGAGCAAATTCGTCTCCTTTCTTGCCGGCAAGCTCTGGTGAGCCGGTCGATGCCACCAGCCGATCTTGCCCATCGACAATCCAGGCGGGCCAAGTGTCGGGAAGACCCGTTGCATGAAGCAGGTTCGTCACCATTGCCGGGCGGATCACTGCCGACAGGACGGCCCGCAGCTTGTCCTTTCTTTCGATCGGTACCCGGATCGCAAATGCGGCTTGCCCTTTCGGTCCGATGACGATGTTTCCGATGACGCCCTCCCCGGATCGAAGCAGTCTGTCGTAGCTCTCGGTATCGATCACGCGCCGGCTTGATGACGCTTCAAGCGGCGGGAGAGACAAGACCACATTGCCCACTTCGTCCGAAACACGGATCTGCTCCCAGCCGGGAACGCGCTCACGCAGACGGCGAGCGGTCTCCGTAAAGCTGGAGCGCGAGACAGGAAGATCGAAGCGCGGTGAATCCGCAATCACCGACAACAGCTGGATCTGGGTGTTCAATTCGCGCTGGACGGTTGCCGCGATCGTCGCAGCCCTCGCCCGGACGCCCTCATCGAGCGACTTGCGTTGCTCGGCAACGAAGAACCACCCCATTCCGGCTGCCAGAATGATGACGGGTATGAGCGAGGCGCTGAGAAGAAGGAGCGCTGGCCGAGCTCTGTTCAAGCGATATCCCAAATAATATTCTTCAAGCGGTATGACATAAGCTCCCGCGCAAAACTTGCAAGCAGCTTGGCCCCGGCACGTCGCCTGGCTGTCCGCGTGGCAATGGAGCAACGGTGCCGATTGCCACCAGCAAGGATCAAGGCCCGATGGCTGAGGCCAGGGTCGCGAGCCCACCGGTATTCATGTTTTGTGGTATCACCCACCGCCTGTTTAGCCTTACCCGTAAGCTCATTGGCCGCGCGGCGCATGCAAGTTTGCTATCCGATCAAACGCCGGGGAAGTCCATTGCAGGCCGCTTCACGACGCGCCTGATACAACGACTGAGCATGCGCCGCTTCGTTTCCGCTGTGGCCACAGAGTGCTTTCGCGGCTCAGATGGGTTCTGACGAACAAGCGGAGGACTTGAACCGCCTCGGGAGGCGGCCGGGAACAAATATGCCATGGACGCTTCTCACCACCAACAAGTCACCGTTCAAAGGCATCGGTGCACCGAACAAGCATCCCGATTTCGTCTGGCCGAAGCCGGAACTCGCCGCGGGCTTTCCAATCGCCATCGCATTGTTTGAGACCTGCTCCCATCTGTCCGTCATCGGGCCATCAACGCACGTACGGATCTTTATCCGGGCGCCGGGGAGACGCGATGATGACGTCACTTTCCGGCGCCAGCAGATCGTGTTTCTCGGCAAAGGCGGCAAACAGACCGCGGGCGGTCTCCGCTTCGATTTCACCGCGTAGCGCGGCTCCGCATGCCTTTAAGGCAATCGCATGGGCCGCGTCTCGGAGCGACACCGGCCACTCAGAGAGGTGACGGTAGGCGTCCATGACCCCGCGCACCTCGGCTGGAAAACCAAGTCCGACAAGGATAGAGACAGGCTGTCTGAACATATCGGGTTTCATCGTCTTCTCCTTCCCAATGGGCGCCGCCGCAACGGCGCCCTGGTCGATAGGATTGCTTTAAGCGGCCTTCTGCCCTTCGATCTGCGCCAGGAGAGCCGACGTCAGAGCGGGTCCACTCTGGATCGAGATCTTCCGCGGCTTCAATGCCTCCGGAATCTCGCGGACTAGATCGATCGACAGGAGACCATTGTTCAGATCGGCCCGGTTCACCCTGACATGATCAGCAAGCTCGAACCGGTGCTCGAACGGCCGACCGGCAATGCCACGATGCAGGTAGCCATCCGCGGATGTCTCCTGCTTCTTGCCGGTGACAGTGAGCAGATTGGACTGGAACGTAATGTCGAGATCATCCTGGGCGAAGCCCGCCACCGCGATCGAGATCCGGTAGTTATCGTCACCGGTCTTGACAATGTCGTAGGGCGGCCAGTCGCTGATCGCGCGGGCGCGCTGGGCGTTTTCCAAAAGATTAAAGACCCGGTCGAAGCCGACGCTCGAGCGGAAAAGCGGTGCATAGTCGTAAGATGTTGCCATAGCCATATCCTCCTTGAAGCAACATGGGTACGGATGCGCCGAGAGACGGCGCCTCCAGCAAGGCCAGCCCTTCATCAGCGGCTGGCGGCAATCGATTTGGTTTCTGAGATTTTTGGATTCAAGAGCGCCGCCGGAAAAAATTCTCCGGTTTTTGCCTTCGCCCGGGTCATTCACTCAAGCGCATACACTGCAGCATTATCTTGAACCTCGCGCAGACCTTTATAGGAGGCGTGGCGGAGGTTGCGGTCGTCGGTCCAGCCGCGGAATTCGATCTCGGCGATCAGGGTTGGTTGGGCAAACACATAGTCCTTGCCTTTCAACGGAATGACCGGCGTCCGCGTCTTCAGCGTCTCAAGCGTCTTCTTAAGATAGGTGGCATCTTTTTCCTTGAAGCCCGTACCCACGGCGCCGACATAGACCCAATCATGGCCACGTCGGCCTGCAAGCAGAAGGCTGCCGATCCCACCGCGAGCAGCGGCTGACTGCTCGTAGCCGACGATCACGAAACTTTCGCTCTGAACGCATTTGATCTTGAGCCAATCTCCGGTGCGGCCGGATCGATAAGGACTGTCTCGATGTTTGGCAACAATACCTTCCATTCCGAGAGAGCAAGCTTTCGCCAGCAATTCGTCGCCGTCACCCTCGGTTTCTTCGGAGAGCTGGATTGCGCCCGCAGCGCCTTCCAACAAGTCCTCCAGAAGGTGACGACGAACCACCAGCTCGGTCGTCGTCAGATCGTGTCCATCAAAATACAGGAGGTCGAAGGCAAACAGGACGGATTCCGTCGAGGCTCGTTTGCCACCGCGTCCGCCAAGAGAGCGTTGCAGGGCTCCGAAGTCGGATCGGCCCTGAGCGTTGAGCACGACGGCTTCACCATCGAGGATAGCGGTCCCTACTCCGAGTTCCATGGCGGCCGCGGCAATGGCCGGGAAACGATGCGTCCAGTCATGGCCACCGCGGGTGATGATCCGCACGCCTTTCGGCTCGATGTGGATCGCAAGGCGATAACCGTCCCACTTGATTTCGTAGGCCCAGTCCGGCCCGGTCGGCGGCGCCGTCTTCAACAACGCCAGGCAGGGTTCGATCCGATCGGGCATAGGATCGAACGGGAGGCTAGGCTGCGCCGGATCGCGCTTACGCCTCGGGTGAGATTTCGCGGTGAATGAACCGTCCTGCAGAAGTGGCTTGGCGCGCTTGCTCATTTTCAGTCCGCGTATCGGTTGCGAGCGACTTCCACAAGGCATCCATTGTTGATGACGCTAATCAGTGCGGGCGTTTTCGCCTCGACCGTCCACGACTTCTTCAGCGCCTTCTTCTCGCCGGCGATGATATCAAGCAGTGGATCCTGCACCGAGTCGATAACCACCTTCGGATTCCAGGGCTGGTTCTGCTTTTCGATCAGTTGCTCCACTAATGGCATCATCTTCTGCATTTTCTGTTCATGGCCAATGCCGACGAGATAGGGTATCCTCGTCACGGACTTCCCCGTAGCGCAACGTCCAGAGCGCGATACCATTATCCCGTGGCTCAAGCATGACGGCGCGCTCGCGGCGGGTCATGACCAGCCGGGAGATGCCGACCATGTCATGGGACTCCATCGCGTCGAGTGACCCCGAAAGCCTCTTTGAGATATAGATTGTCTTCGTACCGTCGAGGGCGACGTTTTCCAACTCCTCACCTTCGGGGATGATGTATTCGTCCCCACCACGTTGGTCGCCTTTGACCTCGCCCTCTTTCTTGACCTCGTCGCCGGTGACAAAAATGGCGTAGCGGCCGACGACGTGGTTCTGAGTGAACGTAATGCACTCCGACGATGAAGCCGCGGTGTAGAGTGCGACCGGACAGGCGACGTCTCCGAACTTAATGACGGCTTTCCGATTCGCTCGCGGGACGACCATGACGCAGGGGCTCCTGAGATGACCAGTGCGATTCAAACAAATGGGCATGCAATTGTTCCCAGCCGAAACGAATCATTTTTCAATAACTTAGCCCGTCGACCGCGCGTCTTTTGCGAGTCTCCGCTAGACCCATGATTCTCATGCATCTTTTGGTATGACGCGCGTTTATTCGAGCAGCAACCAGAAGGATCACCGCGATAGCAAGCGCAAACTGATCGATACCGGTACCGACAAACGCTATGTCCGCCGTGACGAGGACGGCAGATTCAAGGAAAGCGTCGACGTTTCCCGATCTCTATCCGCTGACGCCCGGCATGATGCCAAACACGACCAGAAACCCGGTCAAAGTGACAAGGGCGACTACAAGTGCTGATCAAGCCGGCCTCAGACCGCCTTGCCTGCGCAGTAAGACCCAAGAAGGGGCGACTTCCTTCTCTGAGGAGCCTGCTTTTTTTTACCTGCTTTTTCCAAACGCAACCGGCATTGGCTACCTTCCGGTTGCGGAATTCATTTCGCGAAAGGTGATCGAATAACGAAGCTGGTCGACCGGCGGGATAGAATGCTCCCAGAGGGTTCTCGCTTCCCCGGCCATGACATAGGCCGACCCTGGTTCTAGAATGATCGAGCTGCGCTGCCACTTATCGCCCTGGCGCCGCCTCATCCTGAATGTGCATGGAGACAGAAGCGAAATACCGACCAACCGACCGAAGACGAATTTATCCCTGTGCCAGCCAATCGGAGCTCCGGGACCATACTCGGTGACCAAAGCTTGTTCCAATAGGTCGGGTTCAATGCCGGCAAAACCGCCGGCAATCTCGCGCACGGGCAAAAGAAAGGGCGGAATGTCTTCGCCTTTTCGGACGCGCTCCGTTTCAAAGTCGTATTTCCAGCCGAACGAGACCGTCCTGCGCTTGCCTTCGAAACCGTGGAAATCAAACGCCTTGAGCGGCAGCTCGGGCATCTTTTCCAGGATGGCCTGCTGCAGATTGTCGGGAACGACGTCCGGCGTATAGCGAAATCCATCCGGCAGAGACGGTTCGATCGCCCCAAAGAGGTCATGCTGTTCCATCGTGCTCGTGTGCCGCTCTCGAAGTTCCCAGTCGGTTCAATGGACTCTCGGCGTTTTCACTACGGTGGCGAAGTCCTCGGCGACCAGTTCGCTGACCGCGATCAGGATCTCCTCGCGGCTGAAGCCCGTTTTCAGTGCACTCCGAATAAGATCTTGCAGCTCAGGTTCAATGACGTCGCGGCAATCTTCCAGGCGTTCTTCGGAGATCGTTATGCTGGTGAGTTCTTCCATTCGTTCATCCTTTCAAAGGAAAATCGCCGCCGGGGGACACATGTACGGCGGCTTTTCGGTTCTATCGAGTGGAGGCCTTCCGCCTTGGCGCGGCGATCAATCCTTCGCGCTGCAGCTTCTTGCGCGCAGCCTTGCGATGGCGGCTGATGGCCTGCGCTTTTTCCCGGATACGGCGTTCGGACGGCTTTTCGTAGGCGCGCCGCTCTTTCATTTCCTGAAACAGCCCTTCGCGCTGCATCTTCTTCTTCTTCAGTACCCTGATGGCCTGATCGATATTGTTGTCTCTGACGAGTAGCTGCATCGTCTTCTCTTTATTCTATCATTAAAGCTCAGCCGAGCTGATCGGCGATCAGTTCCTGCAGTTCATTGCGCGTGAGGAGGCAGGGATATGGTTTCCAGTTCTTGGTCGGCCGAACCACGGCCTCATCGCGCTCACGGGGCTTCACAACCGCGGATGTGGCAGCGACATTTGTGTTGTTCAATACGTTTCCTCTGCCGCCAATCGGCAGGCATCATCAATTCATGTTGAATTTGCCCGTCACGGACATCGGGGCAGGCGTTTACCGCCGCAGCAAAACGCCGGACGAATCCCAAGGGGTTGCCTAGTAAGTCCTGGATATGGGCACTCGCAAAGAACATTACAATCTTCCCCCGAGTGTGCCTTCGTGCGAAAGGGGGAAATCGTGGAGGGTCCCCAGTTATTTGGCACCGGGGCTACACGGGAGCCCCGCTTCGGCGGTTCTTTTGGCCGTTACCTCATACCAACGAGCGTCATTTCTGACTCTTGCTGGATTCCCGAAGGACCCCGAATCTGAATCGATGTTGCAAACAGGAGGTTTGCGATGGGTTCAGCGCTTTCACTGCGACAGGATTTCGATGGTGTGGCCCTCCGGGGGCTCGCTCGTCAGGCAAAAGACGCCAATCAAGCCCGGCGCTTGTTGTCTCTGGCCTTGATTTATGATGGCGGATCACGTGCAGATGCGGCCCGGCTTGGCAGCGTCAGCGTGCAGATCGTGCGCGACTGGGTTGAGCGGTTCAATGCGCGCGGCGCCGATGGCTTGATCAACGGCAAGGCACCCGGCAGCCGATCGAAACTGAATGAGGCTCAGCGCCAGGCGCTGGCGAAGGTCGTAGAGCGCGGCCCCATTCCAGCAATCCATGGTGTCGTGCGCTGGCGCCGCAAGGACCTTGTGCAGTGGATATTCGAGGAGTTCCGCATCTCCATGGACGAGACGACGGTCCGGTCGTGAGTTGAAGGCGCTCGGCTTTGCCAAGCTCTCGGCCCGTCCACGCCATTATGCGCAGAACGAGTTGGAAAAGGATGCTTTTAAAAAGATTTCCCCGCCGCAGTGGCGGAAATCCAGAGCCGCCTCGCACCGGACACCCAAATCGAGCTTTGGTGGGCAGACGAAGCCAGAGTAGGGCAGAAGAACAAGATCACGCGACGGTGGGCTCGGCGCGGCACCAGACCAGTCGCCCCTTGTGATCAGCGCACGATGTGGGCCTATATCTTCGGTGCGATCTGCCCAAAGAAGGGCAAGGGTCCGGCCTTGTTCTGACCTATTGCGACACCGACGCCATGCAGCAGCATCTCGCCGAAATCAGCATTGCCGTTGACGACGGCTCGCACGCAATCCTCATCCTTGATCAGGCAGGATGGCACACGACGCCGAAATTGAAGGTCCCGAACAACGTGACCTTGTTGTTCCTGCCGCCGAGATCACCGGAGCTGAACCCGGTCGAAAACATCTGGCAGTTCGTGCGAGATAACTGGCTCTCCAACCGAATCTTCAAAGACTATGACGATATCGTCAACCACTGCGACGCCTGGAACAAGCCGGTCGAGCAGCCATGGAAAATCATGTCGATCGGACATCGCCAGTGGGCATAGCGGTCGCGATCAGCGCTCGTTGGTATAACGTCTTCGAAGAAGATGCTCTGCATATAGCAGGATAATAAATATTCGGCCTTCATACACAAGGAACGTCTTAAGATCACAAGTTCAGTGTTTGGTACCTTGGATTTTATACACGCGCGAATTGTCATATTAAACTTTGTTCATTAAGCTATCCGCCGTAAGTTTCATCAGCTACTATTCGGGCTCTGATATGACGCGAGCAATCTGCATCAAATGCGGCAATGAGAAACACGGCTCCTGGACGCCCTGTCGAGAGTGCCGCTACCAGCCGTTCGGTGTCCCCGACGTCGCATGGTCCCTGGTACTTTCGGACCACTACCTCTCCGGAGATACATTAGATTGGATTGGCCAGTACATCGCGACAAACAAGCGTCTTCCCCTGTCCGAAACCGACGAGATCAATAACCTATATCAACGCGCGGAAGAGACTGTACTGGCTTCATCGCGATCGCTTTCCAAGCGGGGTTTATTACCCAAAACTGAGTAAGCAGATGCAGTGAAGCCCAACGAGAGGACGCGCATATGAAGAAAAGACACCTGGCCATTCTGATTGCAGTACTACTCTTTCCGATAGCAATTCGCGCGGAAGACGAGCCTAACATGGAAGATCTTGTCAAAGACGCGAAGCAGAACTCTGTACTGAAACAAATGATCTCGATGTCGGCTCAAACACTTCGATGGGCGAACGCCAGACTTCGAGAGGAAAGAAAGCCTCTTTTATTCTGCGAGCCGAGGGGAAGCGTAATCACAGCCGAAGACGCTCTTGCAATTATTGCATCCCAAGTGCAAGACTCAGAGTGGATCCGCAAGGACAAATCATCGAATATGCCGATGCATTTGCTCTCTGCTCTTGTCGAGAAATACCCATGTTAGCGTCGCGTCGACGCGAGGAAGCTCTAAGGTATCAGCGAAGAGAGCACCCCGGCTGGAATGACAAAGTCTTTGTTTGCTCGAAGCTTTTGTCATGGATATTTTTTCCATGCTCTCTAAGGTCCGCTTTGATAAGCTTACATGTAGTCCCCTGAATTTGGATAGCGATATCTACCCGGACCTCATAGTCGGTACCGATGGTGGAGTGCTTACCCATCCATTCGAATGGCTGTCGTTGCTCGTCCCGCAGAATACTTGAGAGCGTCAGAATTCCATCCTTGAAACTGCTAGATGTGGACATTGTAATCTTGTTCGTCTCGCCGGGCTTAGACGGATCGCTGCACGAGATCCGATCGGAGGTCTTCTTTCCTATGTCAAACAAGGGAGAGATCGATGACCACCTGCCATTGACCTTACAGCCCCGTCCGAACGGTCCGCCATAGGAAAAAGTGTAGAGCGCTTTCCCTTCAGATCGAACAGGCTGAATATAAGCTCCGCTGGAATTTGGGTGTTTATACACATTGAACTTATTCTTCAGTATGTCCCAAGAATAGCTGTCCATGTGGGTCGTGATATTCGATAACTCGATATACTGAAACGCCAGTTTTGCCGTATCTGCTTGGGCAGCGGAAGTCGTGACTGCGGCGAGCGCCGTAAGGGCGAGGCAGCTTATTTTCGTTCGGATGAATATTCTCGATTTTGCCATTATGCCCATGCCGACATTCTTTGCTATGAGGAGGTAGCGCCTGTTTCAGCGAAGCGTACAATTCTTCGAATAGGAGGCCGTCTTGTAGCTTGTACTATCCTTGGAGGTGGATGCCTTATCAAGTGCGCTGAGATTGAGCTCAAGCACTGAGCATCTACTTCCTTCGATTTTTATTACGATATTGACGGATGCCGTCACATCATTTCCCCAATGGGACGCGCGTTGCTTGGTTTTCATCGTGCTTGAAAAGGAAATAGTGTCACCGTTGCGGACACTTGAGGATGTCATCGTAATCTCGGTTGTAGAGCCGGGTTCAATTGAATCTTTACAAACCAAACGATCCGATGTTTTCGAACCGATATCATATAGCGGAGTGGCGAACGAAAAACGTCCATTAATCTTACACCCAGCGCTCCACGGCGTGGAATAACCAAGTGTATAATAGGTTTTCCCATCTACCCGGGTAGCACTTATCATCGCGGAAGCAGATATTTTATCTCTCTGGACGAGTGGCTTGTTGGTCAGAACGGCTAGATAGTGCCGCTCTGTCTGGACAGTTACGTCTGGAATTTCGATTCCGTACTGTACAGGAAGAGCCGACTCAGCTTTGGCAGGCACACCTTGTATTGCCATCAGCAACGTTGCGAGGATAGCCAACGAGCTGATATTCGACATAGTGAGACACGCGCGTCGCATAGATTTGTCAGTAGCAGGCATATTTACCATTAAGGAGCATGCAGTTGTTCTTTTGGGAAGGGATCATACTGCTACCTGAGTTGTTCTTGATCAGTGCATCATTTGCCGTCCGTAGTTTCGAGACAAGGCTTTCATTTCCTGCACGCGTCGCTGCATCTATACCCATCCGATAAGCAATGTTCGCCCGCGTGGGTTTCCCTGCTTTTTCTGCGTCGTACCCGCTTCGCAGCCAATGCAAGGCGTCTGCGATCTCGGCGTTTTTCTGATTGATTTTTGCCTCTCGCTGGTTTCCCGCGATCACCGCCTCGTCCGCTGCCTTTAGAAAGGCGATGCGCGCGCTATCAAATTTTCCGGCCTGCTGAAGTGCAATTGCCTGTCGATTGAGCTGTCGGCTATTCGTGCCATGCCGCTGTTCGTCCAGGTCTGCCCTTCCGACATTATCGGTGGCTTGGGTTTGGCTGGCAAGGGATTGGACAATGGAGAGAATAGCTCCGCCGACTGCCAACCCCGCTGCAATCTGTCCGCCGGTGACTTGCCCGGAATTTCTGGTTATCGAACCGCCATTCCCTGATACGCAGGCCCAAGCATTCGTAGCGAGCTGTTTTCCAGGACCACAAACGGAATCCGCCAAGGCAGATTGAGATCCGGTGAAGGATGAAAAGGCAATAGCAACTGCAATAAGATAGGTTGAACGCTTCATTTCAATCCCCTTCGGAAGAAATCCAATGAATACATAAGTTATTACTACCGTCAATTCCCCGCGCCTAATGTGACCACGTTTATTCCTTCCGTTGCTTCCTTCCTGAAAATGCGACTGATCGCAATGCTAAAGGATCGAAGGCTGGCGCGAAAGCTTTACGATGAAGTGCATCCGACACGGCACTGGATTTACTCCGATTGATCCCGAGCCACATTTTCAATTAAGACCGAAATTAAGCTATTATTAGTGATCTTTATTCGAGCCCCCGGATGCGGAGTCTCGCTGGAGTACCGCCGAGATTTTAATACAAAAGAATATCAAAGCTTTTAAATTGACGCGAGCGAAGGAAGCTTAGTAGTTTGAGGACCAAGCGGTGGAGCACGGGGGGATCGACTGAGGCTCGGTGTAGCTGTGGCGCCGGCTATCCAGCGTGCCCGAATGCTCAGATGGATGGTTGATCGATCGAAACGGCCGATACGGCCCTTTCATCGGTTGCGTTCGACATCCCACCTGCGATGGTAAAACGCAGGCTCCCCGCGCTATTCGGCGCGAGCGGAAGGGCAGTCTAAACTTTAGTGTATTCTTCGACGTAATACCAACGAGCGTCATTTCTGACTCTTGCTGGATTCCCGAAGGACCCCGAATCTGAATCGATGTTGCAAACAGGAGGTTTGCGATGGGTTCAGCGCTTTCACTGCGACAGGATTTCGATGGTGTGGCCCTCCGGGGGCTCGCTCGTCAGGCAAAAGACGCCAATCAAGCCCGGCGCTTGTTGTCTCTGGCCTTGATTTATGATGGCGGATCACGTGCAGATGCGGCCCGGCTTGGCAGCGTCAGCGTGCAGATCGTGCGCGACTGGGTTGAGCGGTTCAATGCGCGCGGCGCCGATGGCTTGATCAACGGCAAGGCACCCGGCAGCCGATCGAAACTGAATGAGGCTCAGCGCCAGGCGCTGGCGAAGGTCGTAGAGCGCGGCCCCATTCCAGCAATCCATGGTGTCGTGCGCTGGCGCCGCAAGGACCTTGTGCAGTGGATATTCGAGGAGTTCCGCATCTCCATGGACGAGACGACGGTCCGGTCGTGAGTTGAAGGCGCTCGGCTTTGCCAAGCTCTCGGCCCGTCCACGCCATTATGCGCAGAACGAGTTGGAAAAGGATGCTTTTAAAAAGATTTCCCCGCCGCAGTGGCGGAAATCCAGAGCCGCCTCGCACCGGACACCCAAATCGAGCTTTGGTGGGCAGACGAAGCCAGAGTAGGGCAGAAGAACAAGATCACGCGACGGTGGGCTCGGCGCGGCACCAGACCAGTCGCCCCTTGTGATCAGCGCACGATGTGGGCCTATATCTTCGGTGCGATCTGCCCAAAGAAGGGCAAGGGTCCGGCCTTGTTCTGACCTATTGCGACACCGACGCCATGCAGCAGCATCTCGCCGAAATCAGCATTGCCGTTGACGACGGCTCGCACGCAATCCTCATCCTTGATCAGGCAGGATGGCACACGACGCCGAAATTGAAGGTCCCGAACAACGTGACCTTGTTGTTCCTGCCGCCGAGATCACCGGAGCTGAACCCGGTCGAAAACATCTGGCAGTTCGTGCGAGATAACTGGCTCTCCAACCGAATCTTCAAAGACTATGACGATATCGTCAACCACTGCGACGCCTGGAACAAGCCGGTCGAGCAGCCATGGAAAATCATGTCGATCGGACATCGCCAGTGGGCATAGCGGTCGCGATCAGCGCTCGTTGGTATCAATCGCCCTCTTTCCGTAACGCCTCCCTCCTACATCTTGGGCTCCAGCCCTCCGCACTCGCCGGAACAGTTCTGGGAGCTCGGAGGTTAGACCACCATACGGGCCGGGAAAGCTCACTCCGTCAAGGGCCATAGGGCGGCGGAGAACTTTTCCGGGGGAACGGACGCAGTGCGACCGCGCTCTACTCCCGACATGGAGCCCCGCCAGTTAGTCCTGCTGGCGGGGCTTTTCTCATGCGCAGCCACGCAATGGTGGCAAACACCCAGAACAACGGAACTACCGCAAGAGCAGATTGTTTACCGACTACGCACACACGAGGCACGCGACGATGATGAGTCCTACCCCCAATGAGCCATCCAGCAAACCCTTGGCTCCCGTCACAGAAACCGGAACTGAGGCGAGGCAGGGCCGAAGCGGACGGCCTGTCCTCATTGTGTTGATATGTGGCCTTGTGCTTGCCGCGGTCGCTTGGGGAGCAGCAGAGTGGTGGGGAGAGGCAACTGATGCGCCCGCTGAGAACACAGCAACCCCTCCGGCCGGCAGCAATGTTCCCTCCCAAACTCAGACCCCGTCAAATAGTGCCGCACCCGGTACCGGAGGCAATACGGCGCCGACAGACCGGACGACCCATCCGCAAAGCGGCACAGGCGGACCGTCTCCGACGAATGTTCCCTCAGGGAGCACGACCGATACTCCTCGGCCATAAGACACCATAACAGGAACCGCAGCCCAATGAGTTGGTAGGGCCGTCCGGGCGCCAGACACAAAACGGTCCCGAAACTGGTTGCGCGGGAATACCCCGGAGGAGTGTGAGCGTCGCTTTTATCAGTTTAGTGGTGAAGGTGGCCTGCGTTTTAGTGTACTGACGCCTTCTTCTCGATGAAGCTAGTAATTGTGTCTCGGAAGGTGTGGTGGGCCGACGGTTAAAGTGGGCAAGTTTGCCTCCATCTTCGTACAGCGCCCTCTTGGCCACGCCCGCATCGGTGTCCGACGACACTGTAGCAAACATTTCCGGCACTCCCGCCTCGGCTGCGGCGGACCTGAAGTCTTCCTCACTCATATCCTGATAGGCAATTGGCTGATGGAAAAGTTCACGTCGTCCTCTTCGACCCTGAACGTCAGTTCTTGATGGAGTCGCGGATACCCTGCCAGGCCAGCGCGAAAGACCAGCAGCCACTTTGGATCGTCCTGTGGCAGGTCATCTCGAAAACCGAGTCTGAAATAGCAACGAAGGTTGACCCCGTTCGAAAAGGCGGTAACGGCCTGACCTACTTGCAAACTCGCGATGGGGGAGGCGTCATCATCGGTGTCGATCGTGACTCCACCCGAAGCCTTTACGGAACAACATAGTGGGCATCCTTCGATGCTGCTTCACAACCTGATCAGGCGACATCCCTCTCCGAAAACTCGCCGTCGTTTAGCGCCGTCCGGGGTTCGACCAGCAGGCCCTTCTTTTTCAACATCCGGTAGAATGTTTCGCGCGCCGCGCTGACTGGCAGCTGGCCCTCTAGGCATTTGCTCAGCGCCTTGCAGGTTACGTTGGCGATCAAATCGTTCTCGTCGAAAGCCCTAGTCTCCATGTAGCCGAGCGCCTCGTCGACGGAACCAATTTCCTCCACCAGATAACGACCACTCCCAGCGTAAATCGGTTCATCAAAAAGTCCATTGATAATCAAGTTCACCGTCATTTTGTAACAGTCCCTAGAGCAGGCAAGATTTGTGACACTGAGAGTAGGGTTTCAAGATGTCAGCCGCATGTCAGGTGGGGTCCCGCGCTTCCATGAGCAGCGATCGCTCAGGTCAGAGGACCCCAGTAGAACACGGGGTAGAGGCACGCAGTGACAAAGACTGTCAACAAGCGCCAAACCCAATTTCGGAAAGCCAACTGCCGCAAATAACATCGCCAATGGCCAGAGGCAGGTCTCAAGCGCGCTCGGCCTGATAACGCGTCAACTGTTGTCTCCGATAGCGACCAACGAGATCGCAAACCACCGCGAAACATGCGCCCATTATTCGACCTCACAAGGTGGTGGCCACAACGACGAGGTTCGTGGACTCGTTGAGAAATAGCGGCCTCAAGGAGATGCGGGAAGATGGCTACTTCGCCCAGCCAACGATGACTTCGTAGGGGCTATGGTGATAGCTAAGCACACCTTTTCGGGGCCTACAATCTTGCGACGTACGCTCGGCCAGTGATTAAGCGGGCGTAACTTTACTCATCGCAGTCCAAAGAATCCGAGAATAAACAGGACAATGACGACTGCTCCTACGATCCAAATGATGCTGTTCATCATGTCACCTATTGGTGGGTGGTTGTCAGACCCGGTTGGATCGCCATTGGAATGCGGTGGTCCCCAACTAGGTTCCAAGAAACGTGGATCTAGCTCCAAATCATTAGCCAATGCTTGAATACGCCGAGCAACCACCCATATGGGTTTGTCCCCGAAACAACTTACGGACGCCCGGCGTGGTTGCGACCCGCGGCGGCGGCGGTCGATGTCAGAAGGTCCTCTGGGTCCCGTCGCCGCCAATCCTCATTGTGTCACCGATGGTGGCATCCCCATTGCCCTGTGCGCGTCTGTTCCACTGCTGTGGGCAATCCTGCGCCAGGTCCAGCTTCAGTGCTCCGTGGCGCGTTCGTTTTCTGGTGGCACATGGCTAAGTCGGATAACCGACCATTGGTGCATCTGTATCGCACAGCAAGGTGGGCGAGCCTCCGTGCCCATCAGTTCGCCACTCATCCATTTGCGAGTGATGCCTAACCGAGACGACGTGATTGCTGCGAATGAAGTGCATCGGCATAAGGGCGACCTTGATCTATTCTGGAATCGACCATTCGTCTCGAAATGTAAGCCGTGTCACTCTTGGTGGGGAAAGCTCATAGCAAGTCGGTCTCATCAACGGGTCCAGTTGGGTATTTCGGGTCAATGATGTCGCCGGACGGCCGGCTACCTGCCGCGGAAGTACTCTTCGGCTGGATCTTCTGTCCGCTGGTGGGTACTAGTCATTGGTGCCAAGCGAAAATGATCGGATGACCTGGCCAAGCTGGGTCGAAGGTCGCTCCGGCCGAGCAACCAGGACGTCCTGTTCGCTGACTTGGCATCTGATCTTCAACCATCGAGATCGTCTACGCTCTCATCGTATGATACACTGCCCTTGTCCCCGACTTCCCCTCGCTACCGCGGTGACGGGCCCCACCCGCCACGCCGTTACGCCCGTCCGGTGGCAGCACGACCATTGCCGCGGCCAATCTGCGCCCTATTTGCAAAAGAAAGAACGCCGGAACGTCGACGCCTTCAAGAGATGCCAATTACGGAGGCGAAACTGAAAAATGATCTCGGCGGCCCCCGCCGCGTCTATTCGATATCGCCGTCCTCTCCGTCACGCATGCCTGCGTTTGCGAGTGTACTCGCAGTCATTGCCATTCTCTACTTTGCAAAGGAAGTGCTTCTTCCTCTAGCAATCGCGGTCCTGTTGACGTTCGCATTGGCTCCGATATCCTCTCGTCTGCGAAAGCTTGGTCTGCCCCGGATCCTGGCGGTAATAATCACTGTCGTGCTCGCTTTCCTCGTCCTCATCCTGTTCGGGCTAATCGTGGCTGGGCACGTTGCCGAGGTCGCCCAAAACCTCCCGGCCTACCAGGACAACATTATAGCAAAGATCCGGGCCCTCCAGGAAACAGGAACTGATAGTGGTATTGTTCGACGGCTGACCTCAGTTGTTGAGAGCGTCGGCCGTGAACTCAACCGCGCCGAGCAGCGGTCGTCAGGTGGCGGATTTGCGCCGCGTGAACCTCTGCTCGTCGAGATATTCGCGCCTAGCCGTCCGATCGAAACGCTTACGAGCCTGATAGGTCCCTTGCTCGGTCCGATCGCCTCATTGGGCTTGATCGTCGTGGTCGTCATATTCATGCTTTTAGAGCGAGAGGAACTTCGCGACCGCTTTATCAGGCTCGTTGGCTATGGAGATCTGCATCGCACAACAGAAGCCCTCCAGGAAGCGGGCAGCCGCGTCGCGCGGTATCTTCTGATGCAGCTGGTTGTGAACTGCGCCTACGGCGTTCCCTTGGCGCTCGGTCTGTGGGCGGTGGGCATTCCCAATGCAGCGCTCTGGGGGATGCTCGCCATCGTCCTTCGATTCGTCCCCTATATCGGGCCTGTAATAGCCACGGTCCTGCCGCTGTTCCTGGCATTCGCAGTCGACCCGGGTTGGAGCCTCGTTCTCTGGGTTGGGGCCATCTTTCTCGTGCTGGAACTGACAAGCAACAACATCGTGGAACCGTGGCTCTATGGTTCTCGTACAGGGCTGTCTCCGCTGGCGATCATTGTTGCGGCTATTTTTTGGGCATGGCTCTGGGGACCGGTCGGTCTGATTTTGTCGACGCCGCTAACCGTCTGTCTTGCAGTTTTGGGCCGGTATGTCCCGCAGTTCGAGTTCCTGGAGGTCCTTTTTGGCAGCGACCCGGTGCTCGATCCCAAGGAGCGGCTCTACCAAAGGCTTCTTGCTGGGGATCCTGATGAGGCGACCGATTCCGCTGAGGAAATCCTTGAAGAGGATTATTTGGCGGACTACTACGGCAAGGTTGCCATTCCGGCCCTTCTGCTCGCTGAAAAGGACCGGCGTCGGGGTGTCTTGACGGCAGAGCAGATGGAACGCGTGTTCGAAACAGCCATCGTTCTGGTCTCAAACCTGGCGGAAATTGCGCAGGAGGAAGAGCTGGAAGAAGAAGGGCAGGAAGATAAAGACGCGGCCATCGGACGGCCCATCACGCCATCCAACAAAGGCAATGAGGACGAAGAGGAACTTCCGGACGGAAGTGACAAGACCGTCTTCTGCGTCGGAGGCAGAGGGCCGCTCGACGACGCGTCAGCTGCGATGCTTGCCCAGGTCCTCCAGGTGCAAGGAGCCGAGGTGGTGGCAGCAAGGCACTCCGATATCGCCAGTCGCCGCACCATGAATCTCGTTCCGAAACAAACAAACTCCATCGTCGTGTGCTTCCTCAACGGAGAGTCGACCAGGCATGCGAGCATTCTCGTGCGCCGGTTCAAGCGTCTGTATCCCGCCATGCGCGTCGGCGCGGTCCTGTGGGCCACAAGCGAGGAGGACAGGCAATTGTCCGCGCTCGAGGAGGTCGACTTCATTGCCTCGACGTTGACCTTGGCCGCGCGCGAAGCGCTCTCCGATGCACTGCCGTCGTTGGTGGCGCCCCCGCGCAAGATCCGCGTCAGGCGCCCTCTGAACAAAACAGGCGCTGCCGCGGCGCAACCTGGAAAATAAGGTCGCCCAGGAATTCTGGCCTCACGATCCTTACGATACGAGGCACGCCACGCGCTGTCAGTTCTGGACGCGCTGCCTATAACAGAGGCAAAGCTGGAATGCGGAGGCTTCCCAACGGGTGGGAACTTGTCCGTGCCTTGGGAGTTTCGCACGAACCTCTCACGCGATAGGCTTTCAATGACCGTCCGCTATACCCTAGGCTGCGACTTGTCGTACGACGTAAAGTCGCTTACGGTCTTCATCTTCAACCTAGAGATCGCAAAGCTAATGCGCCACCACGATCTGGTCGAACGGCTGACTATCACGCCTGGCCACGAACGGCGCACCCATGTCGTTCCCGACATCCACAACCGGTATTTCAGCATCGACGCGCAGCCCGGTCCGTTGAACGTCCGATATGAGGCCGACGTCACGCTCGACGTCTTCCGTGCCGATCCGAACACGATCGACGAGGTTCCGTTGAACGCCATCCCGCTCGACATCATGCCGTTCCTGCTGCCATCGCGCTTCGTGCCGTCTGACCGCCTCTCTGCGTTCGCGGAAAAGGAGTTCGGCGCCTTGCCGAAAGGTCATCGCAGGGTCACGGCGATCTGTGACTGGATCTACGATAACATCGACTACCAGCGAGGCTCTTCGAACGAGCAAACGACTGCCACTGAAAGCCTCATCAAACGTGCGGGCGTTTGCCGCGACTTCTCGCATATCGGCATCGCCTTCTGCCGTGCGCTCAACATTCCCGCGCGCTTTGTCTCTTGTTACGCCTACGGCCTCGAGCCACGGGATTTCCACGCGGTCTTCGAGGCATATCTCGAAGGACGATGGTGGCTGTTCGATGCCACACGGCAGGCCAATCTCGACGGCCTCGTACGCATCGGCGTAGGACGTGATGCAGCGGAGATCGCTTTTGCATCTCCGTTCGGCGAGATGGAGGCCGGTCCGGTACTCATCACCATCGAACATGCTGACGGATCTCCGGAACTTCCAGGACGGACGACGGACGCCATATCGACCGAGGAACCGGCTCCGAACGCGGGAGCGAACTGATGCAAACCCCGACTTCTTAATTTGAAGACCTTGTCAGGCTCGCCCGGTTATTGTCACCGAGAACGGCGTGGTTGATGAGAAGGCCTTCCATCTACAAGAGCACGCCGAGGCTTGGGCAAGCGGTCAGGGCATAAGGCTTGGTTTACCGCCGACCAGCCGAGAGCGGGCCCCAACTGATCATGCCGCTCAAAGGAGCTTGTACCGGATTGGTCATCAGTCCGAGTGTTGGCGCGGTATACCCGTGCTATTTGAGCGAAGGGGTATCGATCGGTTGGAAACTGTGGAAATCCCGGCAGTTCAGCACAATTCATCCCAGTGCCTCAATGACAACAGCGCAATCGGCTGTCACGGATTTCAGCATCAATAATGATGCGGAGAATGACATGACGACCACAAATGAAATCGCCGACAAGATCGCAACCGATCATAACCTGACCAAGGCGCAGGGCAAGGCAATCGTCGAAGCAGTGATCGCCTCCATCACCGAGGCGGCGATTGCCGGCAACGAAACGTCCCTGCCCGGCTTTGGAAAATTTAAAGTCAAGGACACTCCTGAGCGGGAAGCGCGCAACCCCTCAACCGGCGCAACCATCAAGGTCGCCGCCGCCAAGAAGCTGGCGTTCGCGCCGGCCAAGGCGCTGAAGGATGCGCTGAACAAGTGACGTGGTACGAGCTCCACCGGATCGGGGGGCTCGTGTCTGGCCTTTAGCGGCGGGGATTGCCCGACCAGATGAGTTGCAAGCCTTCCTGGCCCTGGACTTCGCTCAGCGTGGCGTAGATCGGGGCCGGGAAGCTCCGATCGTTGAGCTTGACCGAGATGTAGTCGCGCTCGGTTTCGCCGGCCTGTTTCTGCCACCCGCCCCGAACTCGACATTGCCGGCCAGAATCCGGAAGTCGGGAGCCGCACCCGCAGGGCCGCAACGAAGTGGAGGACGGCCAAGCGCCGAGGTTTCTTGGTTCCGCGAGGAATGACTGCGATCCGGGGTCCCCGCGTGACCTGTCATGGGTGGGTGGTCGCCGATAGGGGAAGAAAACGAGCCGGCCGCTACGGGAGGACGAATGAGCCGAGCAACGTGAGGCGTTCTCCGGTCAGACATGCCCTATCGAGACCGCGGTCGGCGTACCTTGCGCAGATTGAAGGATGGAGAATTCGGGCCCAGAAGCGCCAGCATTGAAGCTGCAAGTCTCGCGCCATCTCCCCATCCCATGAGACAGGCGTCTCGGCGATCGTGCAACACTGGGGCCTACTGCACTTTGAGTCGGTTCGCGCCAGATCGTGATCCTACGTTCGACCATCGTTCGCAGTTAAATCAGGGATTGCGCCAGCGCGACAACCGCGGCCAGGCTGGCAGTTTCAGTCCGTTAAGGGGAGAGGCCGCTAGCCCAAGGCAACCTCTTTTGGTCGCTCAACTGGAGGGAGTGGCGTCGTTGGTGACGGGGTCGCTGGCGGCGGTGTACCCGTTGCAGCGGGCGGTGCGGCCGTGTTGGCGGGACCGCAGGGTTGATCAGGACCCGACCGGAACATCATCACGGCAATGATGACCACGATGACGGCGACGGATGGCGATTATCATGTTTCGGTTCGTGAATATTCCTCCGTGAGCCCTGCGTTGGCGCCCGGCGAGGTAGGCCGGACGATCCGTTTGTCCACCCCAGTGGCAATGCCTAGGCTTCCCTGAGACCTGGCCTTATTCACGCCAAGACAGGCGCCGCGCCCGAAAGACAGCCTTGAGTTGCTCTTCTATGTCTTCGACTCGTCTGTGCCGAAACCTCTGGCCCAGAGCCGCTGCCAATGCGTGAATGTCCATCTCTCTGGTATTCGCTACTGCTTTATCGGCCTGCCCCGTGATCTCTGCGAACAGCTCATCGTCGTCCTTCATCTTTCCATAGCCTCCCAAACTGACCGCAGGCTGTGACGTTTCCGGTTGTAAATCAAGGGGCAAAAAAGAAGTGACCTCAGCAAATTAGGTGACCCTCGTCACCTTCTTCGGCGACGCTTCATCCATAGTAAAACCACGGATGGCATGCGGTGCCGTCTGACCTTGGCTGCGTTACGCGTTCCTGTTCCTCCCTATTGGTATTGCCTTCGGCTCCGTTGTGGTGACGTCGGTCCGCAGCGAGGCGCTTCTCGCGACATGCCTAACCGCGCGCTCGAAGGCTGGCTTTCAACAGAGCGGGCTACCCCTCGGTAGGGCCTCGCGAGCTGTCTCTTGAAACCTAGGGAATGAGTCTTTTTGGGTAGTTTGCCATCCACCCATTACTTCAGCGAATGGTTGAATATAGTCAGAGCTTCGTAAGGCTGATGCGGAAGGGTGGATCGGTATAACACCCTCCTTGTAGAATGGCGTGCGCTATCACGATCTTAGGACGTTTCGCACTGTAGCAGCCCGAGATAGCGGTCACCAGATCGGATTCGTTGATTCGGATTCTGTCCAGCACCTTCTGGCCTGCGACCTCGATATACGCCTTGTATTCTTGGTTCTCTTTCAATGCTTAGTGAGCCCGTTTGGAGAATTGCGAGGGTTGTTTTCATATCTTCCTTCTCCATAACCAAGTGAGCGATGGACGGTTCCCGAAGGGTTCCGCAGCTTCAGCCTTGGGCCACCCAGAGGGTGCTGTGCTACGAGGTCCAGGAAGTGGGGTAAAGACACCTACCTTGCCTCCCCGCGCCAATCTGCGGCGTCTGGTTTGCGGCAATCGGGACGGCAACAAATGGAGGGTTGATCAGTTGCCTCCATCAGGAGTGGGAAAGAAAAAGGCCCAGTCGCGAGCACGACTGGGCCAAGGGCATGTCTAAACGACAGCAGCATACGAGGGGAGGAGATTGCTGCTAGGCGGCATATTAGCGACTCATAGTTAACTGAATGCTAATGGATTGACAGAAGAGGTATCGCTGGACGCAACATGCCCCGACGACGCCGATCACAGCGGCAACGTGCCCGAGGTCGGTTTGAGGTAGTTGTTACCGAGGACGGCTCGGTAAATCGGAACGACTTTGATTTAAATGAGCATGCTGGGTCATATGCGAGTGGACAGCGCGTAAAGCTCGGCTGCCAGCGGTAGCCAGGTCCAAAAAATCGCCCGAGCTGCAAGTCTAGCCACCGTGTTTTTGACAAGCGCCAAACGTATCTGACAGATGTCTTAGGCAGGGCTAATGCAGATCAATTAAGGGGTTGATCGCCAACGTTGTTACTGGCCCGATGCGCTTAAGGGCATAAGGGCACCCTGCAGGCTAAAGAAGCGCAGAACAAGGTTGCCCATCCCATTCAACACCAAGATCGCAGGCTTGAAAACGAACAGAAAGAAACCGCGAGGGACGTCCCCTCGCTCCGCTGAAGGGCCAACGATTTCGGGGCAAGCTATCCGAGAACGATGTGGAGCGCGGTGATGATGATGAAAGCAAATACGACTGCGATGGCATGCGAGCCGCCTGAAGCCCAATTGCCCGGAAGCCGTCCAACCACGGCTCGATCAGGTGAGAGAGCGCGGGTTCCCCGACCCAGCCCAAGGCCAGGGACGAGATGGTAATTCCAAGCTGCGTCGCAGCCAGGTTGGAGTCCAGATGCTCGACCGCACGCTGGAGAACCTTCGCATTGGCGCGACCTTCGGCGACCAGCTCCGCGACCCTGCTGCGTAGCACCGACACAAGAGCAAATTCTGCCGCGACGAAAAAACCGTTCGCCCCGACCCGCAAGATAACAGCTAAAATTCCGATATAGTCCGCCATGCGGCTGTACCCTCGCGGACGTTTGCTATCGATAGAGCGTCGTTTACCATGCTCACCAGGGAGCGATAGCGACGGCGGTCTTGGCAAACTTCCATCAGAAGTTCTGATGCAGGGGCGGAACGATGAAGTCCGGATTTGGTTTAATCCACATTCTTGACGCTAACGGGAGGCCACTATGTGGGCAATCCTGATCGGTGCCGCTCTCATAATCGGCGGACTTCTTATTCTATTTTCGTCGGCACTTGGTCGAAGAGCGAGTGATCCGCATCAAATGCCGCAAGGCGGCAACACGCTAGAGCCACGGCGCCAGGGCCTCAGGTACCTCGGAATATCCAAAACCTGGCCAGGCCTAGCCATTATCGCGGTCGGCGCATTTTTATTGGTGGTCGGTGGGTATTCATGACGTCCGACAGCGATCGGCCGTTCCAAAACGTTCAAATAGCTTCAGCCAACGCCTCATCATCTCTTGCAGGAGATGCGTCAAGCTTTCGACATTCGTGCCGGCGGCAACTGTGTTCCTCGAATTGGGTGGAGTCCGGATGGCTCTTCCCGAACTGGCGTGACGATTTCAGATAAAGCGCAAGCGGACCATTTGGCGCAGCAGCCGGACATGTGCCAGTCATGGCAGCCGCGGGAAATGATGCGGACCCGGTTGGATTTGATATGCACAGCAACCGGTACCTCCCATTTGGTCTCATAGGATCAGTCGCCCCCTGAGCAGGCTTGTTCTTCAATAACCCTAGGCACGGCTCGATGCGATCAAGCATGGGATCGAGCGAAAGCTGCGCTGCTCTGGATCTCTCCTTCGAACGGGCCGGCTCTACAGCGGAGCAGTCTCCAAATGAGCAACGGTCTCGAGGGCCTACGCGGGCGTTTGGTCATGCTGGACGTACATCAGCAGATCCTTAAAACGATTCCCTGTTGACTCATCCCCGAACGAGAACATAATTAGAACATCGGAGCCGCCATGACGGGCGGCTATCCACATATTATCCACGGCTTATGAACACGCCTCGGCGTAAAGGAGAAGTCATGTTCAACGATCATGGGGCCAATTTATGATCCGGTTCTCATCCGCTGAGACCAAAGCTTCAGAGCGTGCTAAGCTGCCGGCTTTGCCAATTCAGCCCGCTGACGGCATCGCACCAGCGGCCCCCGCAGAGGTGGCCCCCCCGCTGGAGTTGATATCTACGGCCGAGCCGGTCGTGAAGGCAAAATCCGCAAAACCCCGTGCGGCCAAACGTAAAGCACCGCCGGCCGAGGGTGCACCTCAGCTCGAACTGGACGCTTAAGGAGCAAGCAATGCCCCACGAGATTGACGACGGCATCCGCCAGCTGGCCGAACCGATATGCGCGAAGTGCGGCGGTGGCCTGGAATACGACGGGGGCAACCCTCGGCCCGAAGACATCGTTTCATGCGACAATCCGAAATGCGGGGCAGCCGCGACCTGGGCAGAAGTCGCAGCAGACTGCCAGGCTTGGTACGCCGAGTTTGAAGATTTCTCGATGCAGCAGATGGCCTTGGGTGAGCCGGTTGCTGGGGCGTTGGCCAGCTGGAAGCCGCGCGGCAAGTACCGCTTCACCATGAAAGTCGTCGGAGTCGGCAAGGAGGAAGATTTCGCGTCATGTGATCCAGTCCGGCTGAACTTCTGAGCGACTACGGTTATTGTCACCGAGAATGGCTTGGTTGATCGGGCTACGTCTGTCAGTTCAGGTTAGGACACTTTGTGTGAATGTTGAGCGCCGCGTGATAGCCCAACACAGAGAAGGATCGTACGACAAAATGGCAGCTTATCCAAAAGGTCTAGCGCCATCGTCAGCGTCGAACCCGCCCGCTTCCTTGGATGAGATGGCGTCTATTCACTTTGGAGCGCTGAGTGCTTAAGCCCATGCGCACAAAGTCCCTTGTCGAAAGAATAAATTGATGTCTCTATCCAGGCGCAGGTTCTACAGCTCCTGGGGAAGACCCAGAAAGAGTTGAACGTCGCCATCGTCTTTATCACCCACGACCTGCGGATTGCCAGCCAGATCTGCGACGATGTTGTGGTGATGCACCGTGGGAGGGTGGTGGAATACGGCCCGCCCTCTCAGATATTTCGCGCTCCGACCCATGATTACACGCGCCAGCTGATATCGGCCATTCCCGGCAGGGAATGGCCGATGATTCCCTCAACTTAACCGCGCGCTCTTCAGTGCCGACTCGAACTTCACTCGTGCTTCGTCCGGGCTAACCCGGCCGTCGAGTGCGGCAAGGATCGCGTCGTAGGCGCCCGCGAACTCGGCATCTTTCGTATGCGGCCATTTCGAACGGGCAAACTGGTGCGCCTGGAATGGGCTGAAGATCAATTCGTCGCCAACCCGTACAGGCCGATCCCACATTCTGTTCTGCATGTCTCTTTCTCCTCATTGATCTTCAAGGTAGAGCGGAACGCGATCCCGACCAGAGGAGACATATGTTCGAACTGTCCGAACATGCCGCGTGTGCGGTCACCGGTCTTGAAACTATGAACGGCGTCACCAGATCTGTTCGACCCGCTGGTCCGGGGCACTCTGGCGATAGCTTCGGCACTATCGCGATGTCGGACCGTTCTCGACATCACTGCCAATCCCAAGGAGGGGCCTGAATGCTATCCGATATTGCTGCCTGGTTGTTTGCGATCTTCGTAATCAATCCGCTACACGCCGAATTACGCGAACGGGTCGACCTGGCGAACCTTCCTGTTCAGGCTCTGCAACAATCACGGCAATGCGTCGCGGCACATGGCCCGCAGCTGCTTGAGCAGGCCGGCAATAACCCTGGTTGGGCGACTGGCACCGCCATCGGCATCGCGGTAGGTTGGAGTTCGCCAGTGCATTTGTTCGATGCCCGGGATCCGAATTGCTCGGTGCTCATCCAACTGTTCAATGCAGAAAACAGACGCGAGGCCGAAGGGCGTTCATGACCGGCTCCTTCACATCCGACGGTTATCCGGGCGGCGTGGCCTCCACTGTGCTTGCCGATCTTACTCGACGGGGGGAAGATCGTAATAGGATGACGATCACAGAGGCGCTGCACGAGATTGGCCGCTCAGGGTTTGGCTTCGTCATGCTGGTTCTCGCGCTGCCTGCCCTTACCCCTATCCCGGGGCCTCGGCCTTGTGTTCGCTTTGGCACTGGCGATCGTCGCCTTGTAGTTCTCCTTCGGGGCAAGAAACCTTTGGCTTCCATCTGTCATCCAAAACCGCAGGATTCCAAACAGGCGTTCGCCGGCAAGCGCTATGCCGATCCGATCGTCGGGCGATTGAACGGCTGGTTCGGCCGGGTCGTATGAAAGCCCTTGCCGGGGATCGGCTGGCCTATCAACGTGGACCTATATCTTGCTCGTTGACGCGGAACTCTGCTGATCCCATCTAGGCGTCATGCCGAAACACCAAAAGAACCATGTCGAACTGGTCAAGACCTGGGTGCTACCGCCAGCAGCCACTCTAGGATCTTCGATCCGCGCGAAGGGAATTCTCCTTGAACTACGTGCGCGACTCCCGGTCGCTGCGAAGAAGTCGCTCGATATCGAGCAAGGAGAACTCACGCTGTCGATGCCTGCAAGTGCCAAGGCAGAATTCCATGCTGCGGCATCCGTTGTCGCTAGTGCGCTGGAAGACATCGAAAGCCTGCCTGTAATCCCGCGCGAGATACAGGATATCCTCACGATCAAGGCGAGCGAACGGCACCGTTGGCTTGCAGACGGTCGTTTGCCAAGTGCGGGGACGCGTACCGTGAGGCTGAACGGGCGCGCCAGGAGGATCACTTTCCATGTCTTCGATCCCAGGTTCGTCGAGGACCTTCTTGACCGGGGGGTCGTCGACGAATGGCGAGAAGCGGACGCGCTTGCTGCTGCCGAAAATCGTCGGAGGGCAGCATACAAGGCGAAGCTGACGCGATCCCTGAAAAAGGCTGGCAAGGCATCGAAGACAACCCAACAGCGTCCGGACGACCCCGCCACGAAGCTGCGCGGCTGGGAGGAATTCGACGTCGACGGCCTTCTTCGGTGAACCGTTCATATTTCGCTTTTCTGAGCCGATGGAGCATAAGCCTGTTTGGTATTCTGGCTACTGAATTCCTCGCCCTAACCTTCGTATCAAGTGCAAGTCCCGGATAGAGATGATCGAAGATCCTGGCTGTGACGTCCAGCCCTCGACGCAGCATAGGCGGGAATCGGGAGCGGCAGGTAGAGCCTACGCGCTCAATTGGCACACGCAGCGGCCGAGGCACCGCGCAAGAGGACAAGCACCGACAGACCATCCTTTCCCGACCCGGGCCCGGTCGATGACAAGGAGGCCAACCTCAACCAGATATTCGAGGCGGTCAGTGGCGAGGGTTATCTTATCGCCCAGGGCTACCTTCCCGATGCAACTGCTGGCGACATCCGGTTGTTCCTGATGAACGGAAGACCGCTCCAGCGGGACGGCGCTTATGCTGCGTTTCGGCGCGTGCCGGCGAAAGGCGAAGTCCGCTCGAACATGAGCGCCGCGGGAAGCGCGGCGGCCGTGGAAGTCACACCCCAAATCCTGGCTGTTCCCGAGATGGTTCGGCCAAAGCTGGTGGAAGATGGGATGTTTCTGGTCGGCCTTGACATCGTCGGAGACAAGATCCTGGAGATCAATGTCTTCACACCAGGGGGGTTGCCAGACATTGCCCAACTACATGGCGTGGATCTCGCTCCCGATGTCATCAGCGCGCTTGAACAGAAGGTGGAGATGAAAAGGAACTACGCCGGGAAGCTGTCCAATCGAACACTCGCGACCCTGTGACGGCGATGTGGGTATGGTGAATTTCAGTCGGTTGTCGTTCGCGGCACTCCCAGGCCCTGGGCGGTATCCAAATACCTACACGCCAGTTTGATGGCACGCAATATCGCAGTATTTATCCAAAGTCAGCGGATGCACTGAGGCGCTCCGCACCGGACCGCTTGAAGCATCCCGACAGACGATCCGCTCTTGCTCATCCAAATCTCAGTTCCGCTTCAGATCGAGCTTGGTTGTTACCTATTGATTTACCTGATCCCAGGTAGTTCGGCGCCGCAACTTCTTGCCCGGGCAGAATTTAAGTGGCGCGCCAACTAGTCTGTGACCGCCGCTCCCTGGCGCATTCGGTGTTTCCATAGTCGGTCACCGCTGATCGCCTTTGGGACCTTGCCATAGGCCCGCCAAAAGCAAAAAAGGCTTTGGCGCCGGTGAAGACTGCGGGGCCAGAGGTCCCCCATCGATTGGGCGGAATCGACCAAATCAGGGATAGCTCTGGGCACACCATCGATCGCCTGCCATAACCGGGGACGCGCGCCTTGCTTGATCGCCAATGGTGGCCTGCTCGCGGGCGCCTTCCTGCAGGAGAAGAATGATCCCGGTTACGTCGACGATCAGCAGCAGTATCAGTAAGAATCCACGTCTGCGAACTGATTCAGCAGAGGCTGAGTTGCGAGAACACAGGGACCCACGCAGGCACTAAATTCTTGAGGCTTTTGGATAGAAACACCAACGTCTGGGTCGGAGAGATGTTAAAATAATTGCGTCCCCGCCCGCTCCGATAGATGAGACGGAGTTCGCGGGTGACGGGGTCATAAATCGCGCATGCTATGCGTTTTCCAAAAAAGTAAAAATGCTGTTTGCCGCTTTCCATTGCCCGACACCTCCCACCCTAGCTAACGCCTATGTTAGAATACGGCAATCGGAACGGGTTGTCCTGGTTAGTTGTTAAGGTTAGGGGGCGGCGCCGACATTCTGAAAAACCGGAAGGCTGGCAGCTTACCTTGCTCGCCAACTCCTCATTCCCTTTGAGCACGAAATCGCCCGGTTGATCGCCGATACGCACGGCCGGGTGGCTTTCGCTCTCATATCCCACCTTTGCGTCGGCAAGTTCCGCGACCGGCTTTTGTCTTACCATGCAACGACCGACCGGCTTGCTCCGGGTCTCACACCGGTAATGGTCGCAGCCGTCTCCAAGCTCAAGCGCAACCAGGACCTGATAAGGGTTGCAAGCAAGGTACGGGTCACCACCGGAGCGATGATCATAGCAGAACAAACAATAGCACCCGCAAAGGCAAGACGAAGCCTGATGCCACGACCCAAGTAGATGCCGAGGCACCCTGACGCCGGATGTCTCAGACGAGACGGCGGATGGGCATGAGCGACGAAAGGCTGGGGACGGTTCCATCTCCTCGCCAACAAGCTCGGCGAGCTTATAGATCGAGGTTGGCAGGTCGTCGACGATATTCACGATCCGTCGTCCATCGCACCCTCTCAGCCACGATCCCGCAGATCCTCGTGTTCGCGGTTGTCACGGCCAAGCATGAAGGGCGTTTTTCCTTGACGCATCGACTTGACTGGCGCGGCGCAGATCGAGGCGGTAGCGCGCGGGCGATTGCCCCTGCAGCGATTTGAAAAACCGGCTGAACTGAGGCGCGCCGGCAAAGCCCAGGACACCGGCGATCTGCCCCAGAGACAGGGAGGAGCTGGCGAGATAAATGCGCGCTTCCATCAGTTGCCGTTCGCGGATGAGCCGCGCGGGCGGCCGGCCATAGGCGCGCAGGCAAATGTCGTTCAGCCGATCGCGCGAAATGCCGAGTTCCCCGGCATAGCGGGCCAACGTCCAGTGCTTGCGGAAATGGCTCTCGACCAGCGCGGTGAACTGCCCGGAAAGCGCCTTGGGAGCGCCGGGCTGCGCGCCCTCGTCACGACCGGCCGGCAGATTGCGGTGAAGATGGACGAGCAGTATGTGCAGCAGCGATTCCACCACGGCCGTCGACATCGGGCCGGGGCGCAGCGTTTCGGCCAATATGCCGGTAAAGCAGGCGGCGACCGCTTCGCTGGCACTGTTGCCCACGCCCAGCCGCATGAACGAGGACCTCTCCACCATGAAGCGCAGCTGTGACGCTTCCGCCCGGCGCTGCAGGACCCGATCCAACGTGGAGGCACCCAGCAGCAGATGGGTGCCCTGCGCGCCGGCACCCAGTTCCAGCCGCATGCCGTCCCGCCACGGTATCCAGCCTATAACCGGACCGGACAAGGGAAGAACCAGCTCATCCCCGTCGCGCAGAGCCGCTTCGCCCTTTTCGACGATCAACGCCCGGAAGTTCTCCGCGTCGCCGAGACCCGCCCGACCGAGCACGCGTGTCTGCAGCGCGGCCCTGAACCGCTCTGCGCGAACGGGAGCCTCCGGCCGCGGGGCGGGGACGAGTGGAAGTTTACGATCGGGCATCTAAAATCCCACAACAAGGAAATACATTCCCACAAAACGTCCTTTACTATGCGCCGATGTCAATCAGAATACGGCTCGCAACCTGAAAAAATAAAAACAAGACGGGCTGCGCGGGAGGATCCACGAACGGCCGTTTGGGAGGACGCATGTTCGTAGCTAGGGGTATCGTCGGTGGAGCTTCCGTATCCGCGCTGGATGAGCGCAGTTACGAACGCCGCGACATGGCAACGGGAATGGTATTGACGCAGGCCGCAGCCTTCGGAGCAGCGGAAGCGGAAGCTGCCGCCGATGCTGCTGCCGCAGCTTTTCCGGCATGGTCCGACGTTCAACCACAGGAGCGCGCAGCGCTGCTCTTGCGCGGGGCGGACCTCCTGATGGACCGTGTCGACAGCCTGTGCGCGATCGCTCAACTGGAGGTCGGCGCTACCGCGGAATGGATTCGCTTCAATATCGAAATTGCCCAGGCAACCCTGCGCCAGGCGGCGGGGCTCGTCGATGCCATCCGCGACGACGAGGTGGAAGGTGGGCCACCGGGCGTCCGCTACCGCCTGATCCGCCGGCCGGCCGGCGTGGTCCTGGGGCTTGCGCCATGGAACGCCGCGGTGGCCCTGGCTGTCCGAGCGATTGCAGCGCCACTGGCGCTTGGCAACACCGTGGTGCTGAAGGGCTCGGAGCTTTGCCCCAAGATGCACGAGACCGTGACACAGATCCTGATCGACGCGGGCCTGCCGGACGGTGTGCTGAACTATGTGTGCAGTGCACCCGAAGATGCCCACGACGTTGTGGAAGCGCTGATTGCCCATCCAGCCGTGCGCCGCGTGAATTTCACCGGATCGACCCGGGTCGGCAGGCAGATCGCCGAGATGGCGGCGCGGCACCTCAAGCGCTGCCTGCTGGAACTCTCCGGCAAGGCATCGTCGATCGTGCTCGCCGATGCGGATCTGGATCGAGCGGCCAGGGCGGTCGTCCACGGCGCTTTCTTCAACCAGGGTCAGGTCTGCATGTCGACGGACCGGATCATCGTCGAGGAAGGTCTGGCCGACAGCTTCATTGCCCGGCTGAAAGTAGAGGCCGACCGGCTGTGCGGCGATCCAGCGACCGGTCAGCCATTCTACGGCCACGTCATCAGTCCGGAGGCGGCGGCGCGCCTCCACGGTCTGGTCGACGACGCCCTGGCCAAGGGTGCGGTGCTGGTCACAGGCGGCAAGAATGCCGGCACACTGATGCAGCCGACCATACTCGACCATGTCGCCTACGGCATGCGGATCTACGAGGAAGAAATCTTCGGCCCGATCGCCGGTGTCGTCCGTGTCGCAGATGCGGAAGAGGCGGTTACCGTCGCCAATGATACGGAATACGGGCTGACGGCCGCGGTCTTTGGTCGCGACCTGGCAAGGGCCCGCACAATCGCCCAGCAAATCGAGGTCGGCGCCGTGCACATCAACGGCACCACCGTCTGCGACGATCCCGCTATGCCCCACGGTGGCATGAAGGCAAGCGGCTACGGGCGGTTCGGCGGGCGTGCGGTGATCGATGAGTTCACCGAAATCCAATGGATGACGGAAAGGGATGAGCCAGCCGTGGACCATCTGGACCGGCACTAAATTTCACGTGTGACAAACGGGAGGAGAAGGAAAATGAAACGCAGGACAGTGACCAAACTCGCCGCCCTTGCTCTGGCGGCAGGCTTTGCAGGGGTTCCGGCCTTTGCGCAGGAAGTGTTGAAGGTGGGAGCGGTGGCGCCGAAGACTGGACCTCTGGCAGGCGGCGCAGCCGTCAGCTACTGGCCGAACGTCAAGCTCTGGGTCAGCGACGTCAACGGCCGTGGCGGCCTGAAGGTGGGCGGAAAGACCTACAAGCTGGAGGTCATCGAATACGATGACCAGACCAACCCCGGCGAAACGATCAAGGCCGTGCAGCGCCTCGTCGACCAGGACAAGGTCAAGATCGTGCTGCCGCCCTATTCGACGGGCCTCAACCTTGCCGCGGCACCGATTTACGCACGCTACGGCCTGCCGATGATCACCTCGACAACGACAACCGACAAAGCCGACGAGCTTTCGAAGCAGTTTCCGAACGTCTTCATCACGCTCGGCGGCGCCAAGCCAACCGTCAAGAGCGTTGTCGACGTGATGACGAAGCTGCGCGACCGGGGCGATATCGGCAAGAAGCTGGCGATGGTGAACGTCGCCGACGCCTTCGGGATCGAGTTGATGAACGAGGCCAAGCCCGCATTCAAGGCGGCTGGTTTCGAACTGGTCTACGAAACATCGTATCCGCTCGGCACGCAGGACCTGTCGCCGGTAGTCAAGGCAGTCAAAGCCGCTTCCCCGGACGCCTTCATCGCCTGGTCCTATCCGCCGGATACTTTTGCCCTCACCGAACAGGCCATCGTCGAGGACCTGAAGGTGGGCGCGTTCTTCACCGCAGTCGCGACCGCCTTTCCGGCCTATTCCGGCCGCTTCGGCAAGAGTACCGAAAGCGTTCTCGGCATCGGCGGCGTCGATGCCGACGGCAAGGCGTTCCAGGACTATGCCAAGCGTCATGAACAAGTGACGGGAGCAAAGCCCGACTACTGGGCCAGCGCCATGGTCTACTCGTCCTTCCAGATCCTCGAAAAGTCGATCGAGGCGGTCGGCTCCTTCGACAACCCGGCGATCATCAAGCACGTCAAGGCGAATAGCTTCGACACGGTGATCGGCCCGATCAAGTTTGATGATCACAACAACAACCCCGCCTTCTGGACCGTCGGCCAGTGGCAGGGTGGCGTGTTCAAGGGTGTTGCCTCGACCGGTCGTGACGGTGCGGTGGCGATCCAGAAGAAGGGCGCCTGGAAGTAATTCCAACATTCGACCCGAGGCCTACGCTGTGCGGGCCTCGGGACAATTTATGCCGGGGAGTGGAATGGACGTAGTCGTAACAGGGCTTCTGCTGGGTGGAACCTACGCGTTGATCGCGATGGGCTTGAACCTGCAATACGGCATGGCCCGCATCATGAACCTCGCCAATGGCGAGATGTTGGTGGCGGGAGCCTTCGTCGCCTTCTGGTTTTGGACAGGGGGGCAGATCAGCCCTCTGCTGACCGTGTTTCTGGTCGCGCCGGTCGCCTTCCTCTTGAACTGGCTCATCTACGTCATCTTCCTGCGCCCGCTGGCAAAACGGGCAAAATCGCGCGGGCAACTGGAAGTCGATGCCATCCTGACGACCTTCGGCCTCTCCTTCGTGGCGGTCGGCCTGATGCTGGCGTTTTTCGGCGGCGAGTATTTCAGCTACTCCTACCTTTCCACGCCGGTCTATATTTTCGGAGACACCTACGGCGCCAATCGCGTAACCGCCTTTCTTGCCGCGGTGCTGATCTGCGGCGCCCTCTGGCTCTGGCTTGCCCGCAGCCGCGCCGGCATGACGATCCGGGCGATCTCCGTGGCGCCGGAAAGCGCACGGCTGGTCGGCATCGACGTACGCCGCACGGCAGCGCTTGCCTTCGCGCTCGGCGGCGCCGTGACGGCCACCGGCGGATCACTGATCTCGACCTTCCTGACGCTCGACGCCTCCACCGGCGTCATCTTCACGCTGAAGGCGCTGGTCATTGTCATCATGGGCGGTGTGGGTGACGTGCGCGGCACGATCGTCGCCGCCCTGCTGCTCGGGCTTCTGGAAACTTTCGTCGCCAGACTGATTGATCCAGGCCTGACGCTGGCCGCGGCCTATCTCCTGTTCGTCGTTATTCTGCTCTTTCGCCCGCAGGGCCTGTTCGGGAGGCCGACGGCATGACCAAGCTGTCATCCCGCGACTGGGGCAATCTCTCGCTCGCCGGTCTTGCAATCATCGTTGCAGCCTGCCTACCGTGGAGCGCGGGGGCCTACAATCTGACCATCGGCGTCACCATCGCCATGTATACGGTACTGGCCACCAGCTGGGCGCTGTTTTCGGGCCCGACCCATTACATCTCGCTTGCCACCGCCGCCTTCTTCGGCGTCGGGGCTTACGTCACCGGCATCGGCATACAGCATCTGCCCTACTGGTCCCTCTTGCCTATCGCAGGCATCATTGGGGCGGTTATGGCAGCGCTGGTCGGGCTTGCGACACTTCGCTTGTCCGGCGTGTATTTCGTGATCTTCACGCTCGGGCTTGCCGAATTCGTCCGCCAGATAATCACCTGGAGCCAGAACATCTCCGGAACCAAGGGTATCTATGTTCTGACCTCCATCAACGAGGCGGACATCTACTGGCAATTGCTCGGACTTGCCGCGCTCGTCTGGCTGATCGGCTGGCTGATCGGCCGCTCACGCCTCGGCTTCGCACTGCGGATCATCGGCGATGACGAGGCGGTCGCAAAGCACTCCGGCATCGACACCGCACGGGCAAAAATCCTGCTCTTCATGGTTCCCGGCGCCGTCGCGGCGATCACCGGAGCGATTCTTGCGCCGCGCTACGTCTATCTGGAGCCGTCGCTTGCCTTCACGCCGATGCTATCCTTCCAGGTCGTCATCATGGCACTGCTGGGCGGCACCGGCAGGCTCTGGGGGCCGCTTGTCGGCGTCATTCCTTTCACCTTCCTCTGGGAGACCATCTCGGCCTCGTTCCCGAACCAGACCACGCTCCTGCTCGGCCTGTGCTTCCTGGTCATCGTCTACCTGCTTCCGAAAGGTTTCGTCGGCCTGATCGACGCCCTCCGGAACCGGCTGAACAAGGGGGAGGCTTGGGCGTGAGCGCACTCCTTTCCCTGCGCGGCGTGTCCAAGCGTTTTGGCGGCTTGATTGCTGTCAACCGTATGGATTTTGACGTCGGCGAGCACGAGGTTCTCGGACTGATAGGGCCAAATGGCTCCGGCAAGTCCACGACATTGAACCTCATCTCGGGCGCCTTTCCCGTATCGGCGGGCTCGATCAGCCTGCGTGGTCAGGCGATCAGCCATCTCGCCGCTCAGGAAATCAACCGGCGCGGCATAGCACGCACCTTCCAGCTCGTCCGCCTCCTGCCGTCCATGACCGTTCTCGAAAACGTCAAAGCAGGCGCAGTCTTCGGCCATCGCCGCCGCTGGGGCAATGAAGCGAATGTTATCGCGGAAGCCATGCTGGAGAAGGTCGGGCTCGCCGGCCGCGGGCATATGACGATCGGGCAGCTCACCTATATCGATAGCAAGCGGGTTGAACTCGCCCGTGCTCTGGCCGGTGAGCCGCGCGTCATTCTGCTCGATGAGTGGCTTGCCGGACTCAACCCGACGGAGCTTGAAGAAGGCATCCGGCTGATCCGCAGCCTTCGGGATGACGGATGCACGATCATCCTGGTCGAACATGTGATGGACGCGATCCGCTCTCTCTGCGACCGCTGCGTGGTCATGGCTGCAGGCACGAAGATCGCCGAAGGAACTCCGGCAGATGTCCTGTCGGATACCGCGGTGATCCGGGCCTATCTGGGTGATGACGATGCTTGAGATAAAGCAGCTTTCCGTATCCTACGGCCAGCACCGTGCCCTCGAAGGAGCATCCCTGAGGATCGGGCGTGGCGAGATCGTCGTGATCCTCGGCGCAAATGGCGCTGGTAAATCGAGCCTGCTCAAGGCAGTATCGGGCATCTGCGAAGGACGCGCATCGGGCAGCATCACCATGCAGGGCCGCGATATCCTAGGACTTGCGGCCAACAAGATAGTCGATGAAGGCATTGCTCTCGTGCCGGAAGGCCGCGGCGTGTTCGGCGATCTGTCGGTTGCCGAAAACCTCCGGCTTGGCGCCCATGCCCCACGCGCCAGAGACGAGGAGGCCGGCAACCTGGAGCGCGTTCTGCGGCTCTTTCCCAAGCTGCACGAGCGCCGTGGACAGATCGTCCGCACCATGTCCGGCGGCGAGCAGCAGATGGTGGCGATCGGCCGCGCGATGATGTCGAACCCGGCTCTGCTGGCACTGGACGAACCGTCGCTTGGTCTTTCGCCGCTCCTTTGCAAGGAGCTGTTCCAGGCCCTGAAGGTGGTGCGCGACACAGGCATCAGCATCCTGCTGGTGGAGCAAAATGCCAAGCAGAGCCTGGCCATCGCCGACCGCGGTTATCTGCTGGAAAACGGCCACATCATCCATGAGGGCCGAGCGCAAGACCTGCGCAACGACCCCGCGGTGCAGGCCGCCTATCTGGGCGGCAGCGGGCGCAGCTCGGCCCCGCATGCTGCGACGATAGCGGCGGGCACGACACCGCCGCCGCCGGTTTCATCTGCGGCGCCCCTGCCCCTTCGCCCCATCGGGGTGTCGCCCGACAGCATCGCCGCCGCAGCACTAGCCGCCCTGCCGGTGCCGCCCGTTCGACCCGCCTCGATACCGCAGCCAGTCGGCGCGCCGCCGATGCCGCGGTCGCCGGCACGCCCGGCGCCCCCGCCAACGCCGACGCCAACGCCAGCGACACGAGGAACGGCCGATGCCCTGCTGGGCGGCCTGACTCTCAGCGACATCATCGCCGAGGCAAGTCGGGTAAGCCGCGCCGAACATGGAAACGTCACCCCGGCCGGCCTGCCGCGAGACCGCACGACGGTCACGCCATCCTATCCGGCCTCGCCCTCCCTGGAGATGGTCAACAGCCAGGATCGGCTGAAATCCGTCCTGAAGGAGATCGAGGAAGCCGCTGCCCGGGCACGGGCATGGCGCCATGATCCCAAACGCAACTGAGGAGATCGCACTATGCTTGATGTCGTTACGTCCCCCATGCCCTCCGTCAGGGGCATGTTCATTGGCGGGGATTGGGTGCCCGCCGCCCGCACCTTCGAGGATCTCAACCCCTCCGACAACTCCGTCTATGCGCGTATTCCGGACGGCTCCGCTGTCGACATGCGCCGGGCGATCGATGCGGCCCAGGCAGCCTTTGGAGACTGGGCGGGCCGCGCCTTTCACGAGCGTGCCCACCTGCTCTTGAAGATCGCCGACGTCTGGGATCAGCGCAAGGCCGACTTCTGCGCGGCCGCCATGGCCGAAGGTGGCGGCTGGAAAGGCAAGGGCATGTTTGAGGCGGGCTATGTGGCGGAAGTTTTCCGCTCGGCGGCGGCGCTCTGCTACCAGTCGATCGGCGAGGTACTGCCATCGGAACATCACAAGTTCATGATGGCCACCCGCTTTCCGCTCGGCGTGGTCGGCGTCATCAGTCCCTGGAACATGCCGGGCATCCTCACCTCGCGCGGCTTTGCCGCCGCCCTTGCCGTTGGCAACACGATCGTTCTGAAGCCCTCGGAAGACACGCCCTATTCAGGCGGCCTCTACTTTGCCGAGATCCTGGAGGAGGCCGGCGTACCGGCCGGCGTCTTCAATGTCGTCCCCTGCTCGCGCGACGGTGTCGGCGCCGTGGGTGACGAAATGATCGGCAACCCCAAAGTCAAGGCGATCAGCTTCACCGGCTCGACCGCCGTCGGTCGCCAGATCGCTGCCAAATGCGGCGCCTATCTCAAGAAAGTCTGCGTCGAGCTCGGCGGCAAGGATTCCATGATCCTGCTGGAGGATGCCGACCTGGATGCTGCCGCACGGGCCGCGAATTTCGGCAGCTTCATGCATCAGGGCCAGGTGTGCATGTCGACCGAAAAGCTGCTGGTGCATGAGAAGATCTACGAGCCCTTCATGGAGCGCTTCCTCGCCCGCGCCCGCAAGCTGAAGACCGGCCACACCAACGATCCCTCCAATGTCATCGGCCCGCTGGTCAACACTCGCCAGGCCCTGCGCGTGAAAGCGCTTATCGACGACGCCGTGGCTAAGGGTGCCGAGGTGGAGCTCGGCGGCCGCGCCTGGGACAATTTCGTCGAACCGACCGTGCTCACGAAGGTCAACAGCTCCATGAACATATGGCATGACGAGACCTTCGGGCCTGTGGTCGTGGTCTGCCCGTTCCTTAACGATGGCGAGGCGGCTGCGCTCAACAACGATACCGAATACGGGCTGACTGCCGCCGTCTGGTCGAAGGACGAGGCGCGGGCTCTGCGCCTGGCGGAGCGGCTGGAAACCGGCATCTGCCACATCAACTGCCAGAACATCAACGACGAGCCGCATGTGCCCTTCGGCGGCACCAAGGCCAGCGGCGTCGGTCGTTATGGCGGGCGCTGGTCACTCGATGCCTTCACCGAGCTGCGCTGGATCACGCTGGATCGCGGCGGCCGCCACTTCCCGCCGCAGTTCTGACCGGCACTGAAAGGACATTACCATGAGCGCTCTGGGCTGGATCATCATCGTCTTAGTTCTCGCGGCCATCCCGATCGTGCTGGCCGGCCTGTTCTACCAGCGGGCCACCAACGAGGTGAGCCTCGTGCGCACCGGCATCGGCGGCCGCAAGGTAGTGATCGACGGCGGCACGCTGGCGATCCCCTATTTTCACGAGATCGGACTCGTCAACATGCAGACCATCCGCATGGACGTGTCGCGCACCGGTGACAGCGCCCTGATCACCAAGGACCGCATGCGCACCGATATCGGCGCCGAATTCTACACATCAGTCGTTCCGGAAGAAGCCGCGGTGGTGCGGGCCTCGCAGACGCTGGGCCGGCGCACTTTCCAGGCCGACCAGCTGAAATCCCTTATCGACGGAATGATGGTGGACGCGTTGCGTGCCGCCGCGGCAAAGATGACCATGGACGAACTGCATGAAAACCGCGGCGAGTTTGTGCGGCAGGTCCATGAATCCCTATCGAGCACGCTGTCCAAATACGGCCTGCAGCTCGACAGTGTCTCGCTCACCTCATTCGACCAGACGCCGTTCTCAGCGCTCGACGAAAACAACGCCTTCAATGCCGTGGGCATGCGCAAGCTTGCCGAGGTCATCGCTAAATCAAAAAAGGAGCGGGCGGAGATCGAGGGCGAGAGCCAGGTCAGCGTTCGCCGCGCCGAGGTGGAATCCAACCGCCGCAAGTTGGAAATCGAGCTGGAACAGCGTCGCGCCGAAATCCAGCAGACCCAGGAGATCGAACTGCTGCTGGCGCAGCAACTGACGGAAGTGGCCCGCCGCAAGGCAGAGGCCGAGACCGCGGCGGCCGAAGCCCGCATCGGGATGGAACGCGCCATCCAGTCCGCGTCTCTTGCCCGCGAACAGGTCATCCGCGAGGCCGAGATCAATCAGGCGCGTGCGCTTGAAATCGCCGAGCAGGATCGCACCATCCTGATTTCGGCAAGGAGCCAGGAGGAAAGCCGCGCCAGGGCGGAGGCGATGGACGCGCGCGCGACCGTGATCACCGCGGAGGAAAACCTCGAGACACTGCGCCAGGTGGCGCAGGCTGAGCGTCGCAAGCAGCTGGCGCTGATGGCCGCCGAACAGGACTCCGAAGCGCAGGCCATCCGCGTTCGCATCACGTCCGAAAGCGACCAGATCGCCGCCAAGACGCGCGGCCTGATCCGGCGCGAGGAGGCCGACGCATTGCGCATCCAAAAGAAGGCCGAGGCCGACGGCGAGGCCGCCCGGATTCAGGCGGAAAACGGCCGCTCGCCGGAACTTGCGGCGATGGAGATGGAAAAGGCGCGGCTCGCCGCCTTGCCAGCCATCATCGGCGAGATGGTCAAGCCGGCCGAGAAAATCAAGGGGATCTCGATCAATCACATCACCGGCCTCGGCCGCTCAGGCGAGGCAGGCGAACGCATGCCGTCCCCGGTAGAACAAACCGTCAGTTCGATCTTCGACATGGCCGTGACCCTGCCGGCCATGAAAAAGCTCGGCGATGCACTGGGCATGAACTTGGAAAGCCTCGTTCCTGAGGAACCGCGCAAGGGCTGAGAAAGCTGGTCGGGGAAAGGGTTGTGAAAATTCAAGAGGCTGTAAGGTAGACGTTTTTCGTCACATCAGCCCGGAACGGGCCTATCGATATTTTCACGAAATCGGCTTCAGAGGAGCCCAGCGCGTTGTTACCGGCAAAGTGGTAAGAAAAAGTCGAAGCGGCAGAGAAAACAAGAGGATCGTTTGGTAAAGCGTAACCTCCCGCACTACCGTTGCGGCAGGTCTTCCGTGCTGCTACCGGCGCCAAATGCGCCGCAATCCTAGCGGAGGCATCACCATCAGATCTGCGGCGGCTGTTCTTGGTTGATAAAGGCCACGTACGATTTCGCCCTCCTCTGGTTCCGTCCCCTCGTAGCGATGACTGCCAAAGGTCTTATATCGGATCGGGCTTTGGTCCCTACCTTGCCGGCAAAGGTCCCACCGACGTAGACTCTCAAACCCGCTGCCACATCTGTTCATGGGCATCGGCAACGGTTGCCGATCAAGAAGCCGCCTCGAATGCCTGATACCCGTACAACTCATTGGCCTGGCTGCAGTATAGCGAGGCTTTAACAGGAGGACCACCTTGAAACGGATTATGACCATTGGCCTTGTCGCCGCATCTCTCGCAGCCTGCACTGCAACCGAACAGGGGGCAGGGATTGGAGCAGCGACTGGAGCGGTGATAGGTGGCGCTGCCACTGGAAACGTACGTGGTGCGGCTGTGGGTGCCGCCGTAGGTGGTGTTTCGGGAGCCTTGATCGGCAGCGTCGCCGAGCAACCTGGCCGATGCTACTACCGGGACCGCTATGGCCGCCGCTACGTCGACCGTTGCTGAGCAGCCGTTAGGCGGTGACCGGGCCGCCTGAACCCATGACGGAAATGCTAACCGTGCAGCTTTTTTCCGCGCGACCCCGCCGCGATTGAAGCAAACGTTGAGGCCTGTTCGCACTCCTTGATCCGTTGCCGGTGGAGGAATTCGGGGATATCTAAACTGCAGCCCGCGGGCCCCGCGGTGATCACACGAGGCCTGCGTCGGGCTTATCTCGGATCTCCATAACTCGACCGATCTCACGGAGTAAGCGATGATCTCTTCCTTGAGGTGGCCGCTCGCCGAAGCCTCCGACACCAGTTCAATCCGCGCGCAAGCTTCTCCGTCGTCTGAGTCGACCGGCTCAGCCACGTCCCAGTCGCTTGGAGCTGTTCCCCGGCTACGATCATGGAAGCATGGAATGCTTAAGCTTAAGCTCCAGCCTTGGTCATGCTCGCAGTTGAGCGTTTTCAAGGTCGGGTGCAATTAGCAGAATTGGTAATCCGCATGTCGGCGCTTGCCAGCTCAGGCGCGACGCCTATTTCCAACTCATGACCGACATCCCTCCACCAACGGTCCCCATCGGCGACGATAACCGCCACCTGTTCTGCCAGATGACGATCGAGTTGCCCTAGCAGGACGTGATTGACGCGGCCGCGCGCACGGACTGGACTGAGGTCGAGATCCTGGCTGCCATCATTGGAGTCTCCGACAACCTCATGCTGGCGGCCGGTGCAGGAGATCGGTCGCTACGTCCGACGATCGAACCGGCGACAACCTCAAAACGTTCCCGCCCGCGATGCTCTTTTTTCGGTAAGTCGTGCAGCCTGTACAAGTGCCGATCGACAGGAGGTTTCGCCTTTGCCAGGACCAAGGCGGACGCACACGAGGCAGTCGGTATTGCCGAGAGCCTCGGCATAGGCCCTTATGGCTTTGCTAGTCATTCTTGACTCCTTGGAACATCATGTCAGTTTCCAGACATGGCCAAGACGCGCTTCGACATCCGCAAGGACGGGGAATTTACGTGGGAGATATTCGACACCGCGACCGGACGGACTGTAGTCATCGACGGAAAGCGTTACTGCGACCTTCCACTCGACAGCGCTGACGTGATGGTCGACCTGATGAACTCGGAGGGCATGGAGCCGGATGAGGAGAGGCTGCATTGAGTTCGACTGCCGATTTCATCGCAGAGCTAGTCAGAGCAGCAAACGGGATCGATAAGTTGACGGCATCCGAGAAAAAGCGGCTATTGGATTGATCCGTCACGGTCATCAGGGAACTGCGGGAGCAAATTGGGATACCGGCTACGCGAACCAAGGCCGACGCCGTCGTAGATGTTCCTTTCGTGTGCCAATAGATCGCCTGTTCCGTAGGTGCAGCCTTCCTGCCAGCGAAAAACGACCCAATGGCAACAGCGATAATCAGCATCAGGGGGGCCTGGTCTTCCACCTGGTATTCGAAGACTTCGCTCAGTTCGGAGAACTTGACGGCGTCATCCTTGTGGGAACTCACCGCGGCAAGCAGTCGATCCTGCACCTCGAAAAGTCTATTCGTGACTAGATACAGCATACAGTGCCGCGATGGCCAAGAGCGCTACCGTGCCGACGACGCCGACATCGATGAAGCTCTTGCTGGCGCTGATCACAGTTTCGTCTGGTAGCAATCGGGAACCCTTTGAATTATGTTGAGGCGTCGGGGATGATTTGGGGTGAACGAATGCTGATCAAGCACGTTCATGTGCTCGATCCGATCGAGCCAGACGAACTGTCCATGCTGCAGCGGGTATTTGACCAAGCATGCAGGGTCCGTGGTTTTCAAAAACAGACACCCGAAGCGGTCGAGGTCGCGATCCTCATTGTCTCCCTCTACCAGCACGGAGTCCTCAACGAGAGGCAATTGACCGCGATGGTATTATGACCCGGCTGCAGAGGCTGCGAGATAGCGGCTGGGTGTGCGAGAAGCCTCCGACAAAGCCTTGGGTGGGGATGCACATGTGCGTATGTGGTACGGCAGGAATGCCCTGCCCTTATTGCTCACCCGATGCAGATTGGAACGTTGATCCTGACCATCCGCCGGGTGTCTCCCGCGTTCTAACCTCACTGCTTCACTTGTCCGGAAAGAAGGTGAACTAGTTCGCGAGCCTATTTCTTTCCGCAATAGGCATCGTGAGACGCGTTATTTTCCTGATGAGGTTGGCTGCATTGAAGCGCGACTTCGCGGCCCCGCATGTGTGTGGCAGTAACAATGCTCATTGCGATGTCCTTTGAAGTTAGACCCGAAAGGCCCATTTCTGCTGCTACGCATAGCCCGATTGGGCTAACTCAAATGGAGGATGTTAAATTTTAGAAATTGTGGAACATTTTTGGCGCCAACGGACTGATGGGGCTCGAACGGGAAGAACGGGCGAGCCCTTCTTTTTCAACCTGTTGTACCGCGTCGGGTAGGGCCCTCGTCGCGGCGGACCGGCGCGAGCCTAATTGTTTGATCCCAGGCTTTGATGGGGCATCCTTGTCTTGCAAATCAAAGGATGCGCTATGGGCCAGGTTCTTCATCGAAGCGCCACGACGACAGAGGCGGTCCGTCGAGCGATACAGCATAGTCGAGAGAGCCTGAGGACGCTTTCGAAGCGTTACGGGATCAATCAGAAGACCGTTGCCAAGTGGCGGAAGCGGACATCAGTAAGGACCTTCCAACCGGACTGAAGGAACCGAGATCGATAGTTCTCTCGGTCGAGGAAGAGGCAATCATCGTCGCTTTCCGACGTTATACCCTGCTGCCACTCGATGACAGCCTCTACGCGCTGCAGCCGATAATCCCGCATCTGACACGGTCGTTGTTGCAGCGCCACGGCATCGGCCGTCTGCCGGATGTTGAAGGCGACAGGCCGGCGTTGAAGGTTCAAGAGCTACCCGACCGGCTACTTCCACATCGACATCGCCGAGGTGCAGACCGAACAGGGCAAGCTGCACATGTTACCGCACTCCCAGGATTTTCGAGGAGCCCGAATGATCAAATGCAAAGATCGCCGAAACACTGGCGGGGTTTGCGAGGCTCATCCGACACGGCCATGGACGGGAACGCGCGGATGCGGCTGTGGTACCGCCGGCATGCGCTCCCCGCGCTACTCACCCGAGCTCGCGTGGGACACGCCGCCGGATGTCTCCAGATTACGGTCCGTCACCTATATCGCCGGCAACCGCCCCGCGGTTGGGGCGGGTCTGGCGAGACTCAACAACAACAGTCATAGTCATCGCCATAGCCATCTCTCCGCACTTGAAGAACGAGCCGAGTCCGAAGAGCAAATGACAGAAGCACTTCGCGTTCTGAAATGCCGTTATTCGACGGCTTCATAGATTTGGCCTCGCCGCCCAAGTCGAAGTCCCGACGATGCACTAAGGGGAGGAAGCCCGCCTCAACTGAACTTAGACACCTTGGACAGGCAACACGGCGCAATTTGATACGCCACCATTCCTGCGGTGCGGGTGCCTGCCAACCGTCTCACGTTCTGCGGAACCGCGGCACAGATGCTTGACCGGTTCGGCAGATAAGAGCGGAGCCACAGCCAGTGCGGGAAACAAAAGATTCGTGACCGCTCGTCGAGTTCCGGATCGAACCAACCAGAAAGCGCCAACGATAGTACGGAACCCTTTCGCCTACAAGGGGTTGAGAACAAGAGGAGTCTCAATCATGGGGACATATATTTTAATCTCGTTGGCTACCGCAACTGTTTTGTGTGGCTCAATATACTGGGCCTGGGCTACCCGGTGCATTCCGAGAGACCGGAGCTAATGGCCAGCCAAGCGGGTATCTCGAAGAAATTCATGGTCCTGATCGTAGAGGATGATCCGCTGATATGCATGATGCTCGAAGATATTGTCGATGAAGCCGGTTTCGACTTCGAGAGCGCGATCAATGCGACGGATGGTATTGCCGCGTTGGAGAAACGTGGGACCCGCTTCAGCGCCTTGATCACCGACATAAGAATGCCAGGAAAGGGCAATGGATGGGACGTGGGACACCGAGCTCACGAGTTACTGCCCCTGCTTCCGATTATCTACATGACGGGCGATAGCGCCGCGGAATGGAAAGCGCATGGTGAAGCCGGCAGTATCCTTCTCCAAAAGCCGTTCGCAAATGCTCTGCTGATTGCAGCCTTAAGCGATCTTGCATATCTCGCTACAGGGGTTTTCGCATAGTATTCAGAAGTCGTTCGCCCCGATATCCGCCCGCCGCCTCCTACAGTCGTCGCGTGCATCTGTTCGATTGACCGGGGATTCATCGCTTGCCGTGGAAGAAACAACTCAACCTTGAAACTTGAGAAAATAGAACGGCCACAGCCTAGCTGCAAACACGAGGTTGCGCTCAGTCTGCCCTGTTGTGCCCACGGTAAAAACTTCTGTCCCGGGGCAATCTCGAGCGTTGAAGACGCCCGCAGGATTAGAGGCGCTCGATTGTCTTCTCACCCGCTGGCCCGCCGATACTGGCATGTATTTCGAAATGGCCAAGATGAAATGCGATGACGCGATTCGACGGGTCATTTCCGGCGAAGACGCCCGGGACAGGTTTATCTCGGCCGCGATCGATGCACATGTTCTGGCTTACTGAGCGCTGGCACCCGGCTGCACCCACCAACCGGAACCTTATTGATTTCCGATCTTAACCGGCGCGTCAGCCTTTTCGGATATTTCCCTCGCGACACTCACCCTCAGCCACGATATGGTCTAATCGGATATGAGCCCGGAGGGGCTTATAATACTTTCGTTTCTTGATCGGAAAATTCGCGACCATGTTTGATTTTCGCCGGATCGAAGACGCGCAGACGCTTGCCCAGGCAATCGTCAACACCATTCACGATCCGCTCCTGGTGCTGGACGAAGGCTTTCACGTTGTGGCAGCGAGCCGCTCGTTCTACGAGACTTTCAAGGTCGACGAGGCGCAGACGCGCGGGCGCCTGCTGTATTTGCTCGGCGACGGGCAGTGGGACATCCCCGCCTTGCGCACACTGCTCGAAACCATCATTCCCGCTCAGACGGCGATGGACGGCTTTCAGGTCGAGCATGATTTTCCGGGCGTCGGACACCGGACCATGCTGTTGAATGCCCGCCAGGTCGTCTATGCCGATGAGGGCGGTAAAACCATTCTCCTCGCCTTTACCGACATCAGTGCGCGCCGGTTGATCGAGCGTGAAAAGGACATGCTGCACACGCGGACCGAAGACCTCCTGCGCCAGAAGGACATGCTGCTGCAGGAGATGCAGCACCGCGTCGCCAACAGTTTGCAGATCATCGCCAGCATCCTGCTGCTGAAAGCCCGCGCTGTCACTTCGGACGAAACCCGCCGGGATCTCCATGACGCGCATCAGCGCGTCCTGTCGGTGGCCGAGGTACAAAAACACCTTCACCGCACCGGCGGTGTCGATCAGATCGAGGTGGCATCCTATCTGACGACGCTTTGCCACAGCCTCAGCTCTTCTATGACCGGCGAAAGCCAGCCGATCCTGATCCGGGTGATGGCGCAGGACGGGCGGATCGGCTCCGACCAGGCCGTCAGTCTCGGCCTCATAGTCACCGAACTCGTTATCAACGCAGTGAAATATGCTTTCCCGGTTCAAAAGCTGCAGGCGGCGATCCTGGTGTCCTATGAGATCAACGGCAGCGATTGGAAACTGACCGTGTCCGACAATGGCGTCGGCAAGGACGCGACCGTGCCCGCCAGGTCAGGAGGCGGCCTGGGAACTGCGATTGTGATGGCGCTGGTGAGGCAGCTCGGCGCGCAGGTCGAAACCAGCGGCGGCACGGACGGAACCACGGTCGTCATCACCCGCGCCACCTTCAGATCCGTTCTTCCAACGCGGCCTGAAATTGATTTAGGCAGCGGGGCACGCCCCGGCCATTTATAAAAACCTAAAGCCGTTTTCACTAACTCGTTTTGTCGGAACGGCACCAGAGCGCCGATATGCCGCCTGTCGCCAACTGGAAAGACACTCACTGAGGCCGGGGTCGGACTACCAGAACTGCCAGTGGACGGTGCAGGATCTTTCGCCTATCGATTGCTCATGAAATCGTCGATCGATCATATACCGCTGCGCAAACAACGCGAACTCGGCAGGGTTCTGGAAATCCTGCACGAGGAGTTCGAGGACGCGCTGAAAGAGGGCACGGCCGACTTCAAGAAGCGCGGCCGGATCCTGAAGATCATCCTGTTCGGTTCTTATGCCAAGGGCGGCTGGGTCGACGAGCCGTTCACGATGAAGGGTTATCGATCTGATTTCGATCTGCTGATCATCGTCAACGACCGCAGGCTCTGTGAGTTTGCCGACTACTGGTACAAGGCCGCCGACCGGTTGATTCACGACACGTCATTCGAAACACCGGTGAGCTTCATCGTCCACTCCAGGCGCGAGGTGAACACCTACCTAAAGGAGGGGCAGTACTTCTTTTCCGATATCCGCAAGGAAGGCATCGTCCTCTATGAGCTGGATGATGAGCCGCTTGCTGAGCCGCAGCCACTTTCGCCGGAGGATCGGTTGCGGGTAGCGAGGGAGCACTTCAGATCGAAGTTTTCTTTTGCGGAGGGACTGCTGGATGGTTTTGAATTTCATTCCAGCAGGGACCGCCCAAACCATGCCGCTTTTGAGCTCCATCAGGCGATAGAGCAGGCCTATTCATGCGTGCTCCTCACCCTCACGAACTACGGCCCGCCTTCGCACAACATCAAGTTCCTGCGTTCGCTTGCCGAGGAGCAGGACCGGCGTCTGGCCGAGGCTTTTCCGCGCGATCAGCACCGGGAGCGCGCCTGGTTCAACACGCTGAATGAGGCCTATGTGAAGGCGCGGTACTCGAAACACTACGAGATCAGCGAGGAGGCGCTCTCGTGGCTGGGAGAGCGGCCCAGCCTGCTGCTCGAGCTGGTCAAAGACGTAGGCACAGCGCACCTTGAAATGCTTGAGCGGAATAGCGATTAGCGATTCTATCAGTCGGCAATGGACGGTCAGAGCCCGTCCCCTTGGATCCTGTTTTTTAAAGCACTCCGTCTCAAATTCCCCTGTAGCGGGCATCGGCTCGGCCTGGATGGAATGACCGATTTGGGGCCGGTGGCAGTCTGTCCGCTCTTGGTTACCGCTTCTCGAAAGCAGACATCGGCGTTCGGGACGTCGACGGCTCATTTGTGGAGGCCAGCGGTGCCCAAATCTGCCCATGGTATCGACGATACAGCACGCCGGCTCGCTCCACTGACCTGTGGTCAGCCGGCCGGTCGGTTTTCCGTGACACCGGCCCGCAACCTCCAGAATATGATAGCTCGTGGCAAGCAAGCCGGTGCCGGTTTATCAGAAGGCCCCGCAGGCGGCAGCGGCGGAATAGTCAAAGCCAGCGGCGAACCTCGGCTTTGTAACGGCGGTAGTCATCGCCGAACTTCGCTTCGAGATAGCGCTCCTCGCGGGCGATCACCTGCGTCTGGATTGCGATCAGCACCAACGGGAGCAAGGCGAAGGCGATCGGCCCGTCGAAGCCGATCGCAAGGCCGGCATAGATAAGCGCCATACCGAGATACATGGGATTGCGGGTCCACTGATAGGGACCGGTCGTTGCGATGAGGGTCGTTGGCCGCGACGGCGGAACGTTGGTGCCCAGCCGCCGGAACAGCCCCGCCGCCACTAGCATGATCGCCGCGCCGGCAACGAACAGCAGCGCGCCCGTCGGAACCAGCAACCGCCAGTCGATGCCGAAAGAGCGCAGGGTGACGAACCGCTCCGCCGCCAGCCCCAACAGCAACGCTCCCAGATAGACGAAGGGCGGAGGGAAGCGCACACCCGCGCTGTCCGATTCGACGGCCATGCTCATCTCCAATCTGTGCTCTCAAACCAGCATCGACTGCTGGGCGGAGATACCCGCCGTCGCGCCCTGCGATATTGCCGTGGTGACCGAGGGCATTCCGGGGTTGGCGAGGTCGCCGGCGGCGTAGATGCCGGGTATGCTGGTCTGGCGGCGCTCGTCGACCTTGAGGGCTATGCCGGTTGACGTATTGACCGTGGCGAAACCAAGTGTCTCATGCAGGGTTGCGGACGGCTTGGTTCGCGGATGGGCGAACAGGATGTCGACCGCGACAGGGCCGGTATCCAGCTTGACGGTGGCATTGTGACTCCCGTGACGGGCGATCCCGATGATCTGGCCATCAACAACAGGTACTTTGCGGGCCGCCAGTGAATATGTCCGGGATGCTGTCCACGTCAAATTCAGTTGAAGGGTTCAATGCTCGGGTCCGCCGAACCATCGCAGGTGTTTTTCATCACATCAGCCCAGAACTTGCCGACCTATATTTCCACGAAATCGGTTTCCGCTGGTCCCAGCGCATTGTTACCGGACAGGCTCTGCAAAAAAGCCGAAGCGGCAAGGAAAGCATGAAAATCCTTTGGTCGAGGGTGCCGCCGGCGCTGCAATTACTGCAAGTGTTCCGCGCTGCTACCGGCCGTCAGATGCGCAGAAGCCCGGATGGCGGCATCACCATCAAATCGGCCGTAGCTGTCTTTGCTTGATAAAGGCCGCGTACGATTTCGGACTGCTCTTGTCCTGGCCCCAGAAACGTGGCGCCAGCTGGAACATTTTGCGCCATGCCCGCCAGATGGAAAGCGATCAGATCCTGTGACTGATAGATCGTCTTCGATGACGTTGAACATGGTGTTTCTCCGAAACTCGCAATGATGCCACTTTCTATGGCTCCTCCCCGTGGTCTCGACAAGGCGACTATGCACCATCGCCCGGTTTATATCGCAATCTATCCGTCACGAAGTCGATAGAGGCGTAGACCTTAGCGGCCTGATGCTGACGCGAAGGACAGAGAACATACAGTGGGACTATTTCGTCCCACCATTTTAGATACGCCGTCGCTGCGCCTGACGGCCAGTAATCCGCGGCTAAAAGCGCGGGAAAGTCAGAAGAGCGTCCATTCGATCAAAGGTCCCTCGCCGGATTGCACTTACAAACCCGTATTTCGGTCAGGAGACCAGTTTCAAGCCGATCGCCCCGCCTACAATCAGCCCAATGCAAAGCAATCGCGGTGCTGACGCTGGATCGCCGAGGAGGAGCATTCCGAAAATCGCAGTTCCGGCCGCGCCGATGCCGGTCCAGACAGCGTATCCTGAACCGACAGGCAGTGAGCGCAGGGAGTAGGAAAGAAGCACGACGCTCGATACGCCAGATGCGATCGTGAGAAGCGACGGGATGAGGCGGGTGAATCCTTGCGACGACTTCATACCGAGGGCGAAGACGATCTCGAGGATTCCGGCGAGAACGAGCAGAAACCAAGCCATGATAATTTCCTTGGGGAAGAACGCTCGCGGCGATCGTTGCCGCGAGTGTTGGTAGCAGGTAGCGTCAGAGGTTGGCGACGGCGGCCGGCGTCGAACGGAATGCGACACCAAAGCGGTTGAACGCATTCATCAGGCCGATCGCGTAGGTGAGGTCGGCAAGATCCTTGCTTCCGAAGATGGCGGAGGCGGCCGCATAGGCGGAGTCCGGCACCCCGGTTTCGGAAACGCGCGTCACCACCTCCGCCCAGGCGAGAGCCGCCCGTTCCTCTGCGGAGAAGAGCGCCCCGGCATCCTGCCAGACGGCGAGAAGTGTCAGCTTCTCGGTCGTAACCCCCGATTTCAGAAGATCGCGCGTATGCATGTCGATGCAGAAGGCGCAGCCGTTGATCTGCGAGATCCGCAGATAGACGAGATCGACCAGCACCTTCGGCAGGCCGCTTTTCTGGAGGGTGACGTAGACGCCGCCAAAGGCCTTGTAGCCTTCTGGCGAGATTTTTGCGTAGTCGATGCGATTGCTCATGATGAAGCCTTTCTGGTTGGAAAGGCCTGATGATCATGCATCTTGGTCTAATGCAGAAGGTCCATAGACCGCCTTCGAATATGGGCCATGATCGTCAATTTACAGCAAGCCTGCGATCCGATGCCCTAAGCCTTCGGCAAGCGAGAACGACGCGACATTGGTGAAGTTGACAAGCAATGCGGACGTTTCTTTTCCTTCGAAAGTCCAATCCGATAAGGCTTCGGCATATAGGCCGGCCTTCCGCATGCGTTCGACGACATGGCGGTCATCACGCCTTTCAAGCCTCAGGATCAGATGCATGCCGCCTGGCTGCTGATCGATGAGCACCTGATCGCCAAGAGCCGCCTTCAGGCCCGACACGGTCGCCTCCCTGCGCTCGGCATAGAGCTTGCGCATGCGCTGGATGTGGCGGGCGAAATGCCCTTCGGAGATGAAGTCGCCCACAATTGCCTGGGTCAATGCTGGACTACCGCCCGCAAGGATTTCGACTACCCTGGCGAACTTTTCCACTTCGCTTTCGGGAACCACGAGGTAGGCGAGCCGGAGGCTTGGAAACAGCATCTTGCTGAACGTGCCAGCGTAAAGCACGCGTCCATCTCTATCCAGGCTCTTCAGCGCCGGAAGGGGCCGACTGACATATCGGTATTCACCGTCGTAGTCGTCCTCAATGATCCAAGCGCCGTTCCGAGCTGCCCAATCCAGAAGGCCATGCCGGCGCGGCAGCGAAAGCGATACGCCAAGTGGGCTCTGGTGTGCTGGGGTCACCAACGCGGCCCGCGCGTCCGGAGCCTTTCGCAGTCCTTCGGAAACAACGATGCCATCGCGATCAACGGGAACCGCGACTGGATCGACGCCCATTTGAGAGAACACAGCACGGGACGGTGGATAGCCGGGGTTCTCCAGCCACACCTTGTCGCCGATCTTAAGCAGCGTCTGCGAGATCAGCCCAATCGTCTGGCGGTAGCCCGAAGTGACGAAAACCTGTCCCGGTGCACAATCGATCCCTCGGGAGACTCTCAAGTAAGCGGCGATCTGCGTCCTCAGTTCCGGCAGGCCGCCGACATCGGGATGCATCATGTCGGACGGCTGCATGGACCTCGCCCGTCGGGCGCCGAGCCGCGCCCAAACCTTCCGCGGAAATGCATCGAGCGCGGGAAGCCCCATCTGAAACGGGAGGATGCTATCCGGTCGATAGCTTGTCGCGAGCGGATCGGTCGCCACCACACGAACGGGCACGACCTCGGCGGCCTCGGGCTTGAGACCGGGCGAGACGACGCTTCCGGCTTGCCCACGGGCTTCGATGTAGCCTTCCGCGGCAAGCAGCGCATATGCGGTTTCGACGGTCCCCCGAGCGAGACCTAGTTCCTTGGCCAATGCTCGTGCGGACTGGATACGCTCGCCAGGTTTCAGAACGCGCTCGGCAATGGCGCTACGAAACCGATCATAGATCTGGCGGTAGTAGGCGGTGTCCGCCGAGGTATCCGGCCGCGGCATGTAGCTGCTAATGCGTTTGGCCATGGCCCTACTGACTTCTAGCTTTTCGATCTCTCTTCATAGGCCATCACGGTTTCTCAACTCAAGTCCAGCCGACGTCATGGCCTACCTCAGAACATCCTTTATGGCTCTGTGGGCTGGTCCACCCTGACGTTACAACAAACCGTAGTGATTGAAGGGAATGGATAGATGAGAAAGATCCTGCACGTCAGCGCCAGCCCCCGCGGCAAAGCGGCCGAGAGCTATCGGCTCTCCCAAAGGCTCATTGCCGAGTTGCGGCAACGGAACCCGCCCGTAGAGCTGGTGGAACGGCCTGTTGGTACTGGAGGCCTGCCGCATATCGACGAAGATTATGCCGTGTCCCAGGCGTCTTCCGAGGACGTGTCCGCCACGGGCTCGATGGCCCGCTCGGAGGAACTTGTGCGCGAACTAGAAAGCTGCGACTGGCTGGTCATTTCGACGCCGATGCACAACCTGTCCGTCCCGTCGGCGCTGAAGGCTTGGATCGATCATGTTGTGAGGGCACGGCGAACATTTTCGATCGGACCCGGCGGCAAGGCCGGTCTCCTACGGGACCGCCCGGTCTTCATCGCTATCGCTTCCGGAGGCAGCTTCTCCGGCGCGCAGGCCCGGCAGCCGGATTTCCTCACGCCATACCTCAAAACCGTTCTCGCCACGATCGGCCTGAAATCCGTGACCTTCTTCATCGTTCAGGGAACCGGGGCCGGAGGCGACGTGCTGGAGCGGACGAGACAAGCGACCGATCTTGAAATTACCGCCTACTTTTCCGGCATCGAAGACATCGCGGCGACCGCGAAAGCCGTTGGATGAGGTCGACATGAGCACGCGTATTCTAAAATCCATCGCCGTCTTCTGTGGGTCGAATTTTGGCGCGACGGATGCCTACACTGACGGTGCAAGGGCGCTCGGACATGCGCTCGCCGCCGAAGGTGTCGGCCTCGTCTATGGAGGCACTACAAAGGGCCTGATGGGCGTCGTCGCCGACGCCGTACTCCAGTCCGGCGGCGTGGTCCATGGTGTCATCACCGAAAGCCTGCATCAGCGCGGCCAACAGCATCTGCTTCTCACGTCGCACGAGATCGCTCCGACACTTCGCATGCGCAAGCAGCGCATGGTCGAACTCGCCGACGGCTTCATCGCCATGCCCGGCGGTATCGGCACCATCGAGGAACTGATGGAGGTCTGGACGATGAACCAGCTATCGGAGATCGACAAGCCTGTCGGGCTGCTGAACACGTCCGGCTTCTTCGACAGCTTCCTGGGCTTCATCGACCACATGGTGGAAACGAAGTTCCTGCCCGCAGCGCACCGTCACTCGATCTCGGTCGACGTCGATACGGCCCGGCTGCTCGGCAGCCTGCGCCGTTTTGAGCCCGTCCGCATCCCGAAGTGGATGTAGCCATGCCTCCGATCAAAGCAGGCGGTGAAGTGAGCGCCTTGAAGAGATCGAACTTGCGACCCATGACTTCGTCACATGGCCGGCAGGGGATCAGTGCCTTCGCTTAGGATTGCGAGAGATCTGGATGGCGAGATATTCCGCGGTCACGCCTTTGAAGATATCTGCGCAAAAAGGTATTGAACACCGGACGGCCAAGCCCATTCACTCCCGGAGCAACTATCAGGTCGAGCGAATGAACCGAACGATCAAATATGCTAACCATCAAACGCTATTATTAAGCACGAGATGATCAGCTTCGCCAGCATCTGAGTGACTTCGTCGTCGCCTACAAAGCCTTATCCAGCATGGTGGCGATTTATTTCTACCCCTATCAGGAGATCAACGTCCCGCTGTTCTACATCTCCCAGATGCTGTCGAGCATCGGCATGGCGAGGGCGGCCGTCATCGGCGTCGTCGCCGGGCTGGGCGCGCAAAGCAAGATCGTCGCGCTGGCGCCGGCCTTCATAATCATGTTCGACACCGAAATGGATCCAGATCCTCGAAAAGAGTGGATCCCGCCGTGCCCGATTACGGACAAGATCACGTTCGTCGCGGTGAAACTTGCCAATCTCCCTCAATCGCGTAGGAAAATCCGCTGTGGCGCGCTTCCGACCACTCGGTCGGAATGGGTTGGCGCAGAATTGGCTTTGAGGCACAAACATCGCCCGATCGGGTGATGCTTGTGCGAGGGCCTGCCTTTAGGCAATCATGATAGTGCAGTGATCGCAGTAATTAGCAAGTCCCTTTGGTTAAACGAGAGGCGCTGATATGGATCATGTCGAGATCGTTGAAGGTATTTATCGAGCTGCCGGCGGAACCGACACCTGGCCACAGGCGCTTGGCTCGATCATCGAATATGTCGGCGCCGTCGCTGGAAACATCGTCTATCAAGCTCCCGGAGGCCGCGGCAGCTTCCTCATTCCTGGGCGCATGCGCGAAGATTTAAATGCATTGTATCTCGAGCGCTATACCGGAAATCCGTATGCGCGCGCGTTCGAAAAAATCAGACCGAACGAAATAGCGGTCGGAAACACCCTGATCGATGCAGAGGCCGTTCGGCATTCCGCCTTTTATGCCGACATTTGCGAACCTCAGGACATCTTCAATCAGCTCTTCATGCCGCATGCCAGCCTGCACGAGCGCGGAGGCATCGGAGGAATTGCCCTCTTCCTGTCTCGCCAACAAGACGAGCATGTGCTGAAAGCCACGACGCGGCTGACACAGATCGCACCGCATATCGCACGCGCGATCGATTTGTCCCTCCAGATGAACCGGATAGGTCGTGGTCCCGGATTGGCGCAACGACTGATCGACGTAATGTCGGATGCTGCCGTGTTGATCGACGCGCGCGGCACGATCTTGCTGCTCAACCCGGCAGCCGAAGCTCTCCTGAAGCGAGGCGACGGCCTTTTTATCAGCAGATCCGAAAGGCCTGCACTCGCTGCCCATATGCCCGAAACATCGAACCGTCTGGCAAAGGCCATTCGCCAGGCGCTCATAGTCGCCTTGGGTGGAGACACGCCTTTCGAGGGAGCATTGCCGGTGTATAGACCGTCAGGCTTGCAGCCTTATTTGGTGGTCGTTACTCCACTCGCCCCAACGCCGTTCTCCGAGTGGGATGCGGTTGATGACGATGCGCGCGTTCTTGTTCATATTGTCGATCCGGAAAGCAAAACCCGCCTGCAAGCCCGGCAATTGCAGAACATCTTTGAACTTACTGAAGCCGAGACGAGGGTCGCGGCGCTGATCGGGACTGGAATGAACCTCCCTGAGGTCGCTCGGGTCCTGGGGATTTCGCCCAACACGGTGAAGACGCACGTCAGCCGGTGCTTTGGCAAAACAGGCGTTCGATCGCAGGCTGCGCTGGCGAGGTTGATCGCATCGATCCCAATTGCGGAGAAGAGAACAATAGCCGTGGCCCTCTCCGGCGACACGGCCTCGGCCGTTTAATCGACCGTACCCTAGAAATTGAATGACTCAGCCTCAATGAATCGCCCGACTGGGTGACGCGAGCTATTTGAAAAGCGCCAAATTACATCTCAGCCTAACAATCGCGTAGTTCTGACGATGGTCATCATGCCGCTGCTCGCCTCGATAGCATTGCCGTACGCGCTCGTCTTGATGACCCCAGGTCCGAATTTACTTGTTGTTCTTCGAGTTGCCGTGAACCCGTCCTGGCATCGCTCTTTCAGTGTTGCGGCAGGCGTGGCGTCCGGCGCCGCCGTTGCATGCTTCCTTGCCGCCATAGGCGCATCGACTGTCGACACGATCGACGGCTTGGATCTCTGGGGTTCTGCCCTTCTCTCTTCGATTTTGCTGTATTCGGCATGGCGGCTCATCCGGCGACCGGCAAGCCCTCAAGCATCGTACTCACCGACAGTGGGGACGCTCAATCTCCGGCTCTTCGGCCTAGGATTGGTAACCGCTTTATCCAATCCCTTGTCTATTCCGTTTTTCGTCAGCTTCTACCTTGCCGAACCCGACTTCAGAACCCTTTGGGGTCGAGCGGTCGTGTGCTGTGTCATCTTCCTCATGGCGCTGACGTGGTTCACAGCCGTCGGCCGCCTGTTCTCCAGCTCCGCAATACAGCGCGCCGGCGCAAAATGGCGCGAGAGCGCACGGTTCACGTTGGCGATCACGATGGGAATTTACGCTCTGAAGTTGCTCTACGAGACTTTGATCGGCGGATAGCATCTCGACGCATCCTGGTCGAATAGGTCGCGCGAATTTCGTGACCGGCGGGCAGCGGCCACGCATTCGCGGATGCTCTCTTGGGCCTGCAGCCAGGCGATGCGGTAATTCTCCTCGCCTACGGCAAGGTTCACAAGGAAAGCCTGCCGATCAAGGAGGAGCTTCAACGTCTTGGCATGTTGTCCCGTTTTGACGCAGGCGCTGTGGGTATTTACGAGTGGCTAAGTACGTCCGCTAACGGAACTGGAACCATTTAAATCAAGTGGGGAAGACTGCCCCCTGCCGCGACCGATCCTCCTTGGCGCGGTAGGAGGCCTGGCACGGCGGATCACACGAGGGCGTATGTGCCAGGCCTCTTGCAGGCAACGGCCGCCCACGCGACGGCGCGCACTTGAAACCGTTGAGTGGCCGCCGGTCGTGGCGGTGCTCAGGCTTGCTCATTGTGTGAAACTGACATGATGTGCAGAGGGGTCGAGAACTGCAAGCATTGCTTGGGGAATGAACGTTTCGCTGGTTGCTCGTTGGTCTATTCACCGCAGATGATGAAGCTGATATATTCTCATACCTAACGTGGCGGACGGAGCCCCGTGGCCGTAATGGGCTGCGGGGCTTTTTCCGTTCTAAGGTGCATCCCAGAACGAAAGAGCCCCGCTTTCGCGAGGCCCAAGAGGCAGTGGGAAAGATAGTTCGTTTAGAACTTCACGCCGACGCCAACCTTGACAGCATGCTGATTGAAATCGGTGTCAATGGTGCCGGCGCCAAAGTCGAAAGTCTCGCTGCCGAAGTCGGTGTAGCGATATTCTACGCGTGCGAAGATGTTGTCAGTGAAAGCGTAATCAAGGCCAGCGCCAACGGTGTAGCCGCTGAAGGTCTCGCTGCGTTCTCCGAAGCCCGGCACCGATGCTTCGCCGCGTGTGCCGGCCCAGCCGCCGGTCGCGTAAATCAGAGCCCGGTCGAAAGCGTAACCGAGGCGAACGCGCGCGGAGCCTTGCCACGTCGTCTTAACCTCGGCGCCGGCGGTAATTTCGTCCTCGTTCCAATTGTAATCGAGGTCGCCTTCAACGCCGAGCACGAGATTGTTGCTGAACTGGTGGTTATAGCCAACGAACGCACCAAAAAGGCCGCCGTCGAGATCACTGCCAAAGGTCACAGGGGCGCCGCTGATGGTGGAATCCGCGTCACCCCAACCGTATCCGCCCTGGATACCGAGATAGGGGCCGCTCCAGGTAAACACGACAGGTACTTCCTCGGCGACTGGCGCTGCGGGAACCTGATCAACAGCATCGGCAGCATTCGCGACGCTGGCAAGGGCAAATACTGCTGCTGCGGTATAAAGAAGCTTTCTCATTATCGATCCTCGTTACGTAAAATTGGCTTTTGACAAATATAGCCCACGACGCGAAAAAGACTGTAGCGCCAATGCCACACCCTCCTCGTGTATTGCGGTCAGCTTGAGAAGAGATTTCTTAATCTCCGAGATAGCCTACCCCTCATGCTGTCCAAGGGATCGTGTTGTGCTGCCGGATGTTAGGAAGGGGTGGGCTGTCGGAGTCGCTGCAATGTTAGACTCGAAACGTTGGCGCCGACCTGTAGTCTACGACGATGAGAACGGCGTTAGTCGTAAGGTAAGCAGCACTGAGCAGACTTCGGACATTATGATGACCTCACGGCCAGTGAGTCATGGGAATGAACTTGCAGCGGCTAGCAAAATCTTCCTAGATGTCATGAGTGGCAGCCGACCGGTAGCCGAAGCGCGGGCTGCGTTTCTGCGAGCTGCAGAGGAAGCGGACCTCGACATCAGCGAAAATTAAAAATCGCCACATTTGAATCGGGGGCGATTTCGTACGAGCCCGCCACAGCCCTCGGCTGCGTCGAAGTCGTACACTGGAATATCCTGAACTTTCCACTCGGCAGACGATGAGTGGGCCTTCATTTAGCTCGACTGTCTTTCGCGGAACTTTTCCCTCTCAGGCGGGTTCGGTGCCGGTCATCAACTAGGAGGAAATTCCCTATGACACTTAAACTTCTTGCTGTCGCTGCCCTTTCGCTCGGTCTCGCCACAGCTGCAGTTGCTCAGACCGCCGGCGGCGGAAGCGGAAACAACGGCGCCTCGTCAGGTGGCGCGAGCGGCTCCAGCGCCAGCGGAGGTGCCGCCGGTGCCGGCAGCACTGCAGGCGGCGCCAGCTCCGCCGGATCCGGATCGTCTTCCTCCAGCGGTCAGCAGAGCGGTGCACAGTCCGGCGTGGACAAGTGTGTGCCGGACGCTCAAGGCAAGAAGCCAGTCGGCTGCTGAGGGAGCGTGATCATCGGAACTAGCTTCAAGTACGATCTCGACGGGTCACTGAAGAAGCAGGAGCGGAAATGTCTACAGGTGAGTATCTGATCATCAAAAATAGGTTGCAGCTCGGGAACCCAACACGTTGCTACCGGTTTGAACATTGGACGCAGCGGCCGCGTTTCTCCTATCTCCAGAACATCCCCTGAGGTGGCTGCGTTCCGTACTTCGTGAACTACCCCGCCAAACTTTGCCCGCTTAGGCGGGCATTTTTTGGCTTTATCGCTCCAACTTGCGACGCAGCGCCTTCAGTAAGCCATCCAACTCGGCGTTGGCGTGGTCCGCGAGCATGAGATCTTCGCCAACCTCGATGATAGCGGTCAGCAACTCGTCTTGGCGCCATCCGGCGCCCACAGCCGCTTGGATGACGTCTTGCATGGGCAGCTCGATCGCTATTTGACAGAACAGGTGCCTTCACGAGCTCGGACGTGTGGTGGAGATCGCAGACCTGCCGACTCGGACGTACTTGATCGCAGCGCTTGGCGGAGGCAGGCCGAGAGGAGAGAGCTGATGCAGCCATGCGCCGCGGCATCTAGGCGCCCTAGCTATCGCGAGAACGTTGTTCCAGTGGTGCTGGCTTGGTTTAGCAGTGTTGCGATTGCGGTTATGAGTTGCGCCTCAACAAACTGCTTTTGAAGGACAATGATGCTCGGCACTCCGTGGGCCGACCAGAGGTTGGCGCTATATCCTGTTATATAGATGACGGGCATAGTCGGCGTTAATTCACGGGCTAGATGTGCAACGTCCCAACCGCTTGGGCCAGTGCCAAGCCGGCCGTCTGTCACTACGGCAGATAAAGAGGCGTCTCTGTCACCCGACGTTTCGAATGGGAACCCGCTGCTTGTCACTACAGTTCCGCAACCAGGAATGATCGCGACGAGGAGACGCATGGGATTGGAGCTTCTCGGAATTATCAGAGAAATATGGCGCCACCCGGTCAGTTCCACGGGTGGCGAACAGCTGACATCGGTTGAGATCGATAAGGGTGGCATCGCCGGTGACCGCAGCTGGTGTATTGCAGATGCCAATACTGGCCAGCCGGCGGCCCCGGAGAAAGAGGTCCGCTGGCGTCCAATACTCTTCCTACAGTCAAGGTTGCTATCTGGTATGCCTGAAATCGGCTTTCCGGACGGTATGTGGGCAGCGGTCGATAGCAAGCACCTGGACGCCAAGCTGTCCATGCATTTCGGCTTCGATGTATTGGCTCGCCCTTATGAGAAGGCAGCCACTAGGCGCTACGATCCCAGCCCTCTCCACCTGCTGACCACTGGGTCTCTGGATCGTTTGGCGACACTGCTCGGCGAGAACTCGATGGATAGCCGCCGGTTTCGTCCAACGGTGTTGCTGGAAACGTCCGGCGATACGGGTTTCCTGGAAAAATTTTGGATCGGGCAAAAATTGCAGATCGGTCAGGTTACCGCTCGGGCCGATGGAGAAACCAAACGATGCGGCATGACGCTCGTGGCACAGCCAGGCCTTTCCGAGAACCCGGAGATCCTGAGAACCATTCTTCGCCAAAACCGGCGAAACCTCGGCATATACTGCACCGTCGACGCACCCGGCCGTATCACCCTCGGCGACCCAGCCTATAGAATTGTCGAATGACATCCGACAATCAAGCGGGTGAAAGGACAGCCTTGGCTTCCGTTTCCAGAATTGCTTTCGATATCGTCTCGCCAATGTCTCGAGCGCTGGTGATGCCCTGTACAAATGGAAGTTTGTGCAGCAGAAAAGCAATCGAGCCGCAATAGAGGTTGTGGGATAGATCGTCTTCGAAGACCGGCCTGAACTGGTCGTCGAGATCGACACCCCCTGTACGGACGATCGCTTCGTCATCGCCGTCGAGAGAAAGTGTAGCGGTGGTCGCCGCCTTTCGAACCACGCCCTGCTCCAGCAGGGTCGGGAATGGGATGTCTCTAGCGGATAGGCCATGCTGCCCGGTCGCATCAATAAATGCATCGAACCGAAGATCGTTACCGTCGAAGCGAACGATCGCACCGCGCTCGACGCTCGTATTGTCGATATCGCTGTCATTGCCGAGGGCCACAATCTCGAGTTTCCCAGCCCGATGTAACGCTAGAAGCCGTTGGATCGATTCATGCGGGACAGTCGCGTAGTCATCGACGAAGACGGTCTTAAAGTGTTTGTGAAACAGCTTGAGATCATCGGCGTCGAGGTGTGGGATTGCCCGAGCAACCACCTCATGCATTCGCAGGATCGCGTAGCGCCATTCAACAGTGTATCCGCGCTCCTTGTTGGCTTTCGCCTCGGCGAGATTGCGCGCCGCCCAGGAAAACGGATCGGTGGTCTCGCGCTTGTGGAAATACGCAAGTGCCAAGGTTTCAACGGTGAGGAGCGAAAGACCGATGCTGGCCGCGTAGTCCGGATCGCACGATACCAGTTCGGCCTTGAATAGCTCGAAGACCGCATCGAGAAGGCCATGTTTATGATTGCGGATCAACTCATCTACCGCGTCCTCCGTGCAGATCTGCAAAGGCCGGTAGGGGATCTCGCAGTAGAAATCCGCCTCAGGCAGGACGCCTTTCCGCGACATCATCGTCGCATGAAAACCCTCCGTACCAGGAAGCGGCCGGTATTGGAGATCGCCCTGTTCATCGAGCAGAAACATCCCGTGGGCGGTCGAAACCGTGATCAGCGCGTCGATGCCGCTGAGCGACGTTCCCAGGATGCCAACCCTGCAGGCAGAAATTGTCTTGAGAATGGGGGCTGGCCACGGAGACAGGAAATAGCCTGGCCTTATCTCGGTAGTTTCCGGCCAATCATGGCCGGTTGCCATGACCACATGATCGAATCCGAACTCGACGGGCTCAATGTCTGCCGCGGCGACACTCAACCGGATGTCGGACTTTCGCAACTCGATATCGCGAACGCGATGCGCTGCCTTCACCTTGATCGAGTGGCCCTTAGCCTTGCCCATGGCGAGTAGCTGCGAAAACTGTGCGTGCAGGAATTCGCCCAGCACGACCCGAGGATAGAATTCCCGCTCGCCGATCGCGGTCCGCTCAATCCCAAGCCTTTGAAGCTCGTCATCCGACTGGCGCATGAGCCATTCCACCAGGGTCTCGCAGATCCGAGGCAATTCGATGCTGGCAATGTTGGACAGCATCGCCCTGTCATTCAGATCCGGATGATAAGGCGTTCCCTTGCCAGGCTCTGCTTCACTCTCGAAGATCGTGATGGAAACCGGCCTTGGACTCTCGATCAATCCCTTCAACGTATAGATTCCTGTCGGGCCGGACCCGATGATCGCAATCTCCGATGTCATGATATGGTCGTTGTCCCCTTGCAAGCGCGCCTGACTGGCGACTCTCAGAACAGGTTGAGCCGACCTAGGTTCCGTCGCGGGGCTTTCAAGACCTAACTTAAGCAGAGACCTGGAAAGAGAAATCTGCAACCTGGTGGCAGACCCCCGAAACCAATCCTGCTCACGCCCGTTGAATGGCGCCACATCAACGAGGTTCGCCATGACGCAACGCACGCTCCTCCAATTCTTTCACTGGTACACGCCCAATGGCGGAAGGCTCTGGAAGGAAGTTGCGGAGAAAGCGGAAGCGCTTGCATCCATGGGCATCACCGACGTCTGGCTGCCGCCCGCTTATAAGGGTGCTGCTGGCTCGTCTTCGGTCGGCTACGATACCTACGATCTCTTCGACCTTGGCGAATTCAATCAGAAGGGAAGTGTCGCCACCAAATATGGTGACAGAACATCTTTTGAGAACGCCTGCAACGCCTTGCAGATCAACGGCGTGCGGGCCATCCACGACGTAGTCTTCAATCACAAGATGGGTGCCGATGAAAAGGAACGCGTCAAGGTCCGCAGGGTCAATGCCGACGATCGGACCCAGATCGAGGACGATACATTTGAGGCGCTCGCCCATACACGCTTCACCTTTCCCGGCCGGCAGGACAAGCATTCAAAATTCGTCTGGGACAAGCAGTGCTTTAGCGGGGTGGATGTCGTCGAACAGCCCGACGAAACCGGTGTCTTCAAACTCGTCAACGAGTATGGCGAGGGGCAATGGAACGAACAGGTCGACGACGAACTCGGCAACTTCGACTACCTGATGGGCGCAGATGTCGAGTTTCGCAACAATGCCGTTTACGAGGAACTCAAATACTGGGGCCGGTGGCTGAACGAACAGGTCGCAGTCGGAGGTTTCCGCCTGGACGCCGCCAAGCACATTCCCGCCTGGTTTTTCCGCGATTGGGTCGGTCATATGCGAGACAGCATCAGCCCGGATCTCTTTGTCGTTGCCGAATACTGGCACCCCGACATGGCTGCCCTCGGTTCCTATCTCGATCTCGTCGACAAGCAGTTGATGCTGTTCGATGTAGCCTTGCACCACAGCTTCCATGATGCCTCGAAGCAGGGGGCGAATTTTGACATAAGCCGGATTTTTGACGGATCGCTGGTCGCGTCGATGCCGGACCATGCAGTCACCCTGGTCGACAATCACGACACGCAACCGCTGCAGTCACTCGAGGCGACGGTCGATCCCTGGTTCAAGCCGCTGGCCTATGCGCTGATCCTTCTGCGGGAACAGGGCGTGCCATGTGTGTTCTATCCCGACCTGTTCGGCGGTTCCTATCGCGACACCGGCGATGACGGCAATGAGCATGACATCGATATGCCGGTGATCGAGTGCCTTTCGAAACTGGTCGAAGCGCGCAACCAGTTCGCGCACGGTCCGCAGACCGACTACCTCGATCATCCCTCCTGCATCGCATTCGTGCGGCATGGAACGGTCGACCTCCCCGGCTGCGTTACCGTCATGTCAAATGGTAATGCGGGCGAAAAATCGGTCGATCTCGGCGCGGAAGCCGCGGGCGTCAGCTTCCGGGATTACCTCGGTCATCGCGACGACGAGGTCGTCGTCGGCGATGACGGCAAGGCGAGCTTTCCGGTTCATGGGGGCGGTATCAGCGTCTGGGTCCGCGCCGATGCTATGTGAGAGTGTCGAGCGCCCTGGCATAGGAGCAATGCATGTCTAACGCGCATTTGGCCGGCTTGACCGGAAGCGTGCTGGATCAACTGGCACGCGAGCACGGTATCGACCTCAAGCGTCCGACGCCCGACGGCCAGACGGTCGAAATCTCCGATGACACCAAGCGAAAGCTTCTGCATGCGCTGAAAGTTGACGTGTCTGAGGATCGATCTATCGATCCCGTCGGCCGGAGGGCCGGACCGCATGGCTTCGAAACTGCGACCACCTGCTTCGTCCCCGATTTCTTGGTCGAGGAACGGGTCTGGGGACTGAGCCTTCAGCTTTATGAACTGCGCTCGCAGCGAAACTGGGGGATCGGCGATTTCGAGGACCTGCGGGTTATGATAGGCTTGGCCGCCTCGCTCGGCTGCGACTTCATCGGATTGAATCCGCTGCACGCTCCGTTTGTTGCCGACGCCCGTCGATGCAGCCCTTATGAACCGTCTAGCCGGCTATTCCTCAATCCGCTTTATATCGCGGTCGACAAGCTGCCTGGATTCCAGCCGGATATCGAGCAACAAACAGCGATTGAGGCGCTGCGCGCTACCGATCTTGTCGACTACGAGGCAGTGGCATCAACGAAGCTTTCAACATTGCGATCGATATGGGCCCAGTGGAAAGGCACCGATGCGGCCAATTACGGGCATGCGGACTTCGAAACCTTCGTCCGAGACGGCAGAGAGGCGCTTCGTCGTCATGCCCTGTTTGAGACCCTGTCGGAGCATATGGTGCAGAACAGCTGTTCGGCCGGTTGGCGCTCTTGGCCAAAGGAATATCAGGATCCGGACGATCCAGCGGTCGCTTCATTCGGCGTCGCGCATGACGATGACATCCGCTTTCATCTCTGGCTGCAATGGATCACACATCGCCAGCTTTCGGACGCTGCAGCACATGCCCGCGCTTCAGGCCTGCGGATCGGACTCTACCTCGATCTCGCCGTTGGCGAGGCTCTCGATGGTTCCGCGACGTGGAGTGAACGCGAGAATTATTTGGCAGACGCGACAATCGGCAGTCCACCGGATCCGTTCGCCCCGGACGGACAGGACTGGCATCTTGCCGGTTTCCAGCCTTCGCGGATCGCAGGCGGTCAGAAATCACCATTCGAGCGAATGGTGACAGTGGCTATGCAATATGCCGGCGCCATCCGAATCGACCACGCCGCGGCTCTACGCCGGCTGTTCGTTGTGCCTGTCGACGGCACGCCATCCGACGGCGCTTATGTCACCTATCCGCAAAAAGACCTTATCCAGATCCTGGCGGAGACATCGGCACAACATCGCTGCCTCGTCATCGGCGAGGATCTGGGATTGCTCCCCGATGGACTTCAGCACGATCTGACGGCCGCGAACGTCCTGTCCTATCGCATCCTCTCTTACGAGCGCGATGACGCGGGCTTCAAACCTGCCGCCGGCTATCCAGCTCTCGCGCTTGCCTGCATATCGACGCATGACCACCAGACACTGGCAGGCTGGTGGCGCGGTGCGGATATTGCCCTGCGGGCCGAACACGGCATTGTTTCGTCGGACCTGACGCGGCAGCATGAGGCCGCGCGCAAAGTGGAACGGCAGCAACTGATCCAGGCGGTCAGCATTCCGGACGCAGCCGGCGTGACCAAAAACCCTTCGACATCTGCTCTGGACGACCTGACGGTCCGGGCGCATCGTTTTGTCGCCGAGACGCCAAGCATGTTGGTCGCCGTTCGTCTGGCAGACCTGACCAACGAGACACGACCGACCAACGTGCCCGGCACCAGCAGCAGCTATCCCAACTGGCAGCCGAAACTTTCGGTGGCGATCGAGAGACTGTCCGAGCTTCCTCTTTTCAAGGCCGTATCGAACGCGATGAACGAGGGCCGTCAGATAAACCCGTCTGGCCTTGGACCGAACCAGGACAACCGAAGCAAACAAAACTCCTCGGAAACATTCGACGCCTCCCAGCGACGTGGAGGGGTAAAAGAGACGACCGACAAGACGGATGCCCAGAAGCTCGACGCGATTGTCGAGAAATACGCCGACAAAATACCGCGACCTTTGGGTCGTTTCATCAGGTGGATGAGGAAGCCGGAGTTGCGATGGCTTCGCCTGATCGTGGGCATCCTGTTCGTCATTTTCGGGTTCGTCGGGTTTTTGCCGATCCTTGGCTTTTGGATGGTGCCGCTCGGGTTGATCATCCTTGCACAGGACAGCAAATGGCTGCAGCGCCCGACACTGAAGGCCATCACTTGGCTGGAAGGGAAGTTCGCGAAATAAAGACCGCGTGCCGTGGGATCGACCGTTTTTTGAGCTTCTCCCTCGCAGCTCGGATAGCGACATATTGCTCGATGGTCGCGAACCCTAGATTGCGTTAGCGGATCTAGAGAGCATGTCGCTTGCTGCCGCGGAGCAGAGGTATCGCTTGAGTCGGTTCAGCATCGCCATCTTTGTGATCGTGGCGCTCGCCGTCCTTGCTTCTGCTTGCAGTATCGAGCTACTCCCGTTTTCTGAAGCGTATCGAGCAACTCAAATCCACGTCCGAAGATTGCGGCTGCGGACATTGAGTTCACCGATATGGCGCCAGGCTTTGCCACGAACGGGAGGCTGCAAGCTGTCTCGAATCTCAATAAATGCCATTATTGATAGAAATTGACCGTTAAGAAACTAAAAGTTGACCCGCTGCGATAATGGGCGTAGTGATGTCTCTGTCGATATTTGCTTGCTGAGCTTTGGTTACCGCGCGAATGGCACCGCGCTCTGAGCGAACCTTCCTTTCAATAATCGTAATCACCATCCACAGCGCTTACGCGCCGCGGTCGTCTCATATTGCTATGAAAAGGGTTCATCATGACCACTGGCACAGTTAAATGGTTCAATTCCACGAAGGGCTTCGGCTTCATTCAGCCTGACAACGGCGGCACCGACGCCTTCGTCCACATCTCTGCCGTCGAACGCGCCGGTATGCGCGAAATCGTCGAAGGCCAGAAGATCGGCTTTGATCTCGAGCGCGACATGAAGTCGGGCAAGATGTCTGCCTGCAATCTGCAGGCCGTATAATCGGTATCTGCTTTCCTTTGACCACGGATGTACTGGCACTGTCGAAAGCAAACTACCAATGCCAATCGAGGCCAGGCATCATGCCTGGCCTTTTTTATTGGCCGATCAAACGGATCGAGCCATGTCGTTTGCTGGCTATAGCTGGCAAGCATCGGAGATTCCATGAAAGAGCAAGCCAACGAACTACAGGCGATCAACACGGCCTGGCAGATCGCGATTCAGGAAATCCTGAGGATGGTCGTCCGCGATCTGTATAAGTCGGGGGACGAGGCTTCGTTTCACGCGCATATCAAGCGCGTCGAAGAGGCTGCAGTCGACAGCATCTACACGGGGTTGATGCTGCGAGGTACCGACGAGTGGACCGAAGTGCTGGTGAAGGAAAAGGCAAGCAATTTCGTCACCACGCTTCTGACATCCTTCACCTACGACCGGGTCTAGCGTATCGCCAGCTCTTCACGCCCGCACGCTACATTCCCGTAAGGTCTACGCGTGGCATCGTAAACTTAACGGCAACGAGGACAGATCATGACGCCGGCCGAGTTTGTCGGTCATGCCCGGGCGATGTTCGCCCACAGGTTCATCGCCGCTGAACGCAATTCGCGATGATGGCCGGAGGAGATGTCGTGTCGGGGGATGTGGAACAGGTTGGCAATCGGGTCATGGATGGAGACGAAGCGTTGTAGATGTCGCTGTGACTTGAAGCGTTTCATAATCCGTTCTCGTCGCCGGATCGGCTGATGGGAGTTCTCCGTCCGATTGTTCAAGCCCTTGTGTGAGCGATGTTCGACACCCGGCATGATCTCTCGCTTTGCAGCGTCGTAGGACCGGAGCTTGTCGGTGATCATCACTCGCGGCACGCACCCCTGGCTCTTCAACAGCTTGCGCATCAGGCGCTTGGCAGCCTTTGCATTGCGACGACTTTGAACCAGCACCTCCAGAACAAACCCATCCTGATCAACGGCGCGCCAGAGCCAGTGTTTCTTGCCACGGATCGAAACGACGGCCTCATCGAGATGCCACTTGTCGCCGAGCCGACCGGATGAGCGGCGGCGGATCTCGTTGGCGAAGGCACGCCCGAATTTCTCCGCCCAAAGCCGGACCGTTTGATGCGAGACGATGATGCCGCGCGCAGCCAGCAAGTCCTCGACCATTCGCAGGCTGAGAGGGAACCGGAAATAGAGCCACACGGCGTGGGCAATGATTTCAGCGGGAAAGCGATGGCGGCGATATAGAGATCAGAGTCTATCATACCCTGTCATCGCACATCGAGTTCCACGATCCGTTAAGTTGACGATGCCGATTACATGCTTCTCCGCCTTTGGAAGTTTTGCTGCGAACATATCCAGTACCGCCGGCGGCATATAAAGGTCTGCATCCCCTGTGAGCAGCATGATCGGCTTGTCGATCCGGCTGATGCCTTCCCAGGTAATCACGTTCTTTTCATTCAGCCGGGACCGCTTTCCGGGGATAGCGTTTGCAACCTGCGCTTCCCAGGCTTTGGTCCCTTCAGGATTTCCTACCCGGTATGAGCCGGACAGTTCGCGAAATGCCGGTGGCAGATCGGCAAAACCTTTCGGAAGCAACGTCTGGCTGACGGCCTCATAGCCTGGGTCGCTTACGCCGCCGGTGGTGCATGCGATGACCATTGACTTCAATCTATCCGGATACGAGAGAGCAAAATCAATCAGGCGGATACCGCCGGCTGCGACGCCGACGCCGTGAAAAATCTTGATGCCCAAGCTGTCCATCAGTTGCAGAAGATCGTCGGCGTCGCTCGACGTAGAATCGGACGGACCTGCGTCAGAGCCCGCATAGCTGCGGCGCGAATAACCAATGAAACGATAGCCCGCAGCGGCAAACACAGGTTGCTGGTACCCCCACACTTTACCCGACGTCGTTGCAGGGTGGAGGAAGACCACGGCATCACCGTCGCCACCGCTGTCGGTATACCACAGCCCAACCTCGGAGAGCTTGGCAACGCCTTCGCGGGATGGCACGGCTGCGGGCATGGGGACGATATTGATTGCATGAGCGCCTTTTGCGGCCGGGCATGTTTCTGCAGCAGATGCCGTGCTCAGCGATGGCGCGGACATTAAACCTCCGGCCACCGCACCCGCAGTCGTCAGAAATCGACGGCGATTCAAGCTGTGCTTTTTCTCGAATGTCATGATGGTCCTCCTCCCAAAGGCAATCTGGCGGCGACCAAAAACTCCAGCCTCACCGGCTTTCCGCATCACCGCGCTGTCATAGTCATGAGCGCATAGTGGGAAGTCAAAGCACTAATACTCACCGCACGCTTGCGATTGACGCACGTCGCGCAGTTGAGGATGCCTTTGCTCGATAGATGTCGGGTCCGCCTCATCGCCGATTTGGCGCTACCTGCTGAAAAGTTGGCTTGCCAGTTGCGAAGAGGTGGCAGCGATCATGCCACGGCTTTGGATGTCAGCTAGCGGCACCTTCGAACCGCGCTGCTCCCATATCCCCGAGACGGAGTGCTGATTTCAGATTTCCTGCCAGATCCTTGATCGCCGCATCCGTGAACCGGTCATAAAACGCCTGGTTCTTGCGCCCTATTCCATGCTCGGCACTGAAACTGCCGCCAAATGTCTCGACCGCGACTTGGAACACCCAATCTCGAAGACAAACCTCGAAATCCGGCTTTTCCAGCAGCTTGCTCTGCATGGGGACGACAAGGTTGAAATGCACCCCACCATCCCCGACATGCCCGAAGTCGCAAATCCTGACATCGGCGAATTTATGCGGCATTTCCCGACGCATGTAGTCACAAAACGTCAACGTCTCCTGCCGCTTGAACGACAGATCGAAAGCGATCAGTTTGCCGACATGCCTGAGGCTGTCGGAAAGCGCATGCCGCATCGCCCACATCTGCTCGGTCGGTCCAACGACTGCATCCGCCATCAGCTCAGGTCGGCTTTCCCACACCTCGGATAGAACCTCTTCCACGACGGCCTCCAGAGACTGCTCGCCGACCCGCACATCCCAACTGCGGCTGATTTCAAGAAGGATGACGTATTGCGGGACCTGCCCTCCCTGAAACGGATTGCGCAACGACGGGACATGGCTGAGGCCCGCCGCAATCGCATTGCCCGACATCCCCTCGAAAGCAGAGAGGTAGGCGCCGAACTTTCGCTCCATCACGCGCAGCAAAGGCATCACGCTTTGGCCGGAAGCAGGGACCAGGTACGCGGTGGCCGTCTGGCGCGGCAGGTATTCGAGGTTGATCGTGCACTCGGTAATGATACCAAAGGCGCCGCAACTGCCGATGAAGACATGCTTCCAGTCTATGCCGGTGTTGTTCTTGCGCAGGTCGGACCCAAGCTTGAGGACGATGCCGCTCGCATCCGCCAGCACGACAGTGATGCCTAGGACGTTTCTGCGCACATCGCCATACTTGATATAGCGCGACCCGCCGGTATTGGTCGCCGCCATGCCCGCAATGCGTGGATCACCGGCAAGATCAATGGGGAAAAACATACCATGCCGCTCAAGCCGCCGGTTGATTTCGGACAGTGTAAATCCACCGCTCAGAGTTAACGTCCGGTTGTCGAGATCGAGGTCAAAGCGTGCTGTCAGCCGGTCAAGGCTGAGCACGATCTGCGATCCGCTTCCATCCGGCGTCGAACCCGACACAAGGCCCGTATTGCCGGATTGTGGGACGATATGAAGACCGTTCTTCATGCAATAGGCGACTGTAGCCGAGACGTCTTCTGTCGTGCGCGGACGCAGAACGACCGCAGCAAGACCCTCGTCATAGCGCGCACCTGTTTGATAGGCGACCATGGTCGCAGCGTCCGTTACGACGTTCGCTTCACCCAGAATGGTCTGAAGTGCAGACAGGTGCGTCTGATCAATCATGAGAATTGCAGCTCCGCAATCGATAGAATTTTCAGTACACCCGCTCGGTGCATTTCGAGGCAACCATCCGGCCGATCGGAATGGCCGAGGTCGCTGCCGGCGACGGCGCATTCCCGACATGCAAGGTGCGCTTCGTTTCCGCGAACAGGAAATCGCTGACCGCAACCCCTGACTTCGTCACCGCTTGCGCCCGGATACCTGCCGGATAGTGCGTCAGATCGGCCAGTTCCAGGCCTGGGCAATATTTGCGGCACTCTTCGAGATAGCCCGCTTTCGAGATCGAGTTGGCCACCTCGTGCATAGCATTGGCGCGATGTTTGGCGACAAGCTTCCAGAAGCCTGCAAACGCAAACATGCCAAATGCGTCCCGCGCGTTGAACGCGAACTTCTCATATCCCTCGCGGGAGAGACCGAGCACCGCATTCGGGCCAAGCGTCACCGAGCCATCGATCATTCTTGTCAGGTGAATGCCGAGGAAGGGCAGGTCCGGATCAGGCACCGGATAGATGAGGTGGGCAACGATATCGTTCAGCCGCCGCGGCAATTTGAAATATTCGCCGCGGAATGGCACGATGCGGAAGGAGATATCCGCCCCCGCCATCCTCGCAAGCCTGTCGGATTGGAGCCCTGCGCAGCAAATGACCTGCCGCGCTTGCCATACGTCGTCGCCAGCAAAGACCTGCACGCGATCGCCGCTCTCCTTGATGCCCGACACCGTCTTGCCGAAACTGACTGCAACGCCCGCGGCCTGCAGCAGCGCCAGCATCTTGTGGCAGATCTGCTTGTAGTCCACGATTGCCGTCTGCGGGCTGAGAAGAGCACCGATGCCGGCAATATTCGGCTCCAGCTCCTTCAGCTCGCCACCAGAAACCTTGCGCAGGCTCAACCCGTTCGACGCCGCCCGTTCATGGAGCGCATCGGCACGCGCCATCTCGACATCGTTGGTCGCGACGATCAGCTTGCCGCAGGTATTGTAATGAATGCCATGTTCGTCGCAGAAATCCTTGGTGGCGCGGGCGCCTTCGACGCACAGCTTCGCCTTCAGGCTGCCCGGTGGATAATAAATGCCCGCATGGATGACACCGCTATTGTGGCCGGTCTGGTGCAGGCCGACCGCATCTTCCTTCTCAACCAGCAAAAGCCTGGCGTCGGGTCGAAGAGCGAGCAGTTCACGCGCCGTCGCCAGCCCGACGATGCCGCCGCCGATAACGCAGAAATCATAAATCAACGCTCGCTCCCATCGAAAAGCCTTTCCCGATCATGCCGCCGCTATTTCAGTGTACGGCCCCACAGATCGAACAGAACCTTCCAGACATGTTCGGCCGCCCCCGGCACGTAGGCACCTCTTTCGGGGAAGCAGAAGCCGTGTTTGGTTCCCGGCAGCGTTTCGACGCGATGCTTGACACCAGCCTCTTCCATGACCTTGACCAGTTGCGCGATCACGTCCGGCGGCGCGGCATTGTCGTGCTCCGCAAAGCCATAATAGAGCTCGCCCTTGACCTTGCCGATGTAATTATGTGGCGACTGCTCCAGTTCGTTGACCATGCGAACGCCGTAAAGCGACGCGGCGCTCTTGATACGATCCGAATAATGTTCCGCTGCCCAGGTGATGAACGGTCCGCCCATGCAATAACCAACAATGCCGATCGGGCCGTCCTTGGCCTGCGGCTGGCCGTCCGCGAAGCTGATGACGGCCCCGGTGTCGTCGATGATCTGCGCACGGTTCATCGCGTGGTTGACGCAGGCGCGCACCACCTGAGACATCGTCTCCTCACGCCGCGGCAGGTCGAACCGTATGGTGCCGATACGGTAATAGAGGTCGGGCAGAACGACGAAATAACCCTGCTTGGCGATCTTGCGCGCCATGTTCCACAATTCCTGGCGAACGCCCGGCGCGTCCATGTAGAAGATCACGATGGGCCACTGCCCGTCCTTGTCCGGGCAGACGACGAAGGCCGGCATTTTCCCGTGATTGGTGCTGATCAAGACTTCCTGTTCGAACATTCCGTTTCCCCCTGGGCGAGGCAAACACGCTCGCCACTCGCAATTCCAAAACCTTAGTCGACGATCCTCGCGGCATGCTGCTTTCGTCCGTCATGCACGACGTATTCCAATTTCACCTCTCGGCCAATCCAGCTGCCTTCCGGTTCCGGCCCGGTCAGGTTGGTCACGATCAGCGGTCCCTCCTCCAGACGCACCGTCATGGCATTGTAGGGGGGCGGGAAATCATCGAAATATTTGCGATGAAACACAACCCAGGACACCACTTTTCCCTTGCCGGAAACGGGCTTCCATTCGGTCTCCATGCAGAGGCATTCGGCGCAGATAGGCGCCGGCGGATAACGGAACTTGTGGCAGTTGCAGCAGGCCATCAGCTCCAGTTGCTCCCGCTCGATGCTCTCCCACATGCGAACGTCGTCGATGCTCTTGATCGGTTGCGTCTTGCCCACGATTATCTCCCGTAAATGATCGACACGGCCTTGCCGGCAACATCGGAACTGTAGTGCACGAACCGGCAATCCGGCACCTGCCGCTCGCCGCAAATGCCCCTCACCTGCCGCACCGCCTCGACTTGATGCGCCCATCCCTGCATGTAGCTTTCCGACAGATGGCCGCCGCTGGTGTTGACCGGCAACCGCCGGCCGAGCGCCACACCCTCCTCGCGCAGGAACTTGCCGGCGCCGCCCGCTGGGCAATACCCGTAACCTTCGAGCGCCAGCGGGATATGGCAGGAAAAACTGTCATAGACCTGCAGCGTGTCCATGTCCTTCGGGCCGACGCCGGCCATATTGAACACCTGCTCGGCCACTTTCTGCTGTGCCGGCAGGTAATATTCGGTCAGGCGCGGCTCGAGGCTCGTCGCGCCGGTATTGAGATCGTAGCGGCCGACGCCGTGGATCATCACCGGGTTGGCAGCCTTCCTGGCCCGTTCGGCGGAGGTGATGATCAGCGCCACGCCACCGTCGTTGATGAGGCAATAGTCGAAGATATGCAGCGGCTCGCAAATGAATTCCGAGGCAAGATAGTCTTCGACGGTGATACGCTGCTGCATCAGGGCATTGGGGTTGAGGCTGGCGCCGATCCGCTGGGCCACCGCCACTTCGCCGAGTTCCGCCGATGTCAGGCCCGTCTCTTCCATGTAACGCCGGAACATCATCGCATAAAGCGCCCCTTGCGAGGTAAAGCCCCATGGCGCGTGGTAGACATAGGAGAGGAAGGAAGCCCCGCCGGCCGCATTGCTGCCGCCATAGTTGACCTTGCCGGAACGCTGGTTGTTGCCGTAGACCAGCGCCACCACTTCCGCCAAACCAGATTTGATGGCCATGCAGGCCTGGATGACGCCGAGCATGGCATCCGCCTGGCCGCCCCATTTGGCATCAATACCGAGAACCTCCCCCATTCGTTCATAAGGCGTGGTCGGTCCGACGATCAGGCCATCGACATCGTCACGGGTGAGGCCCGCGTCCTCAAGCGCGCGGACGAAGGCAAGCGAGCCGAGCCCGATCGAGTCGTATTTGACCTTGCCTTCGCGAACTGCAGCATAGTCCTGGCGCCAATCCGTGTGGCCGACACCAACCACCGCTGCCACTTTAGAAAGTCCTGGGGTCACGACGCTTTCAGCCTCCCTGATGCGCATTGCAAGCATGTTGGGCGAACTGTCTTCGATGGGACTGTGAAGGTCAAACGACGAAAAATCGCCTGCCTGATGCACTCCGCTCAAACGCCAGCGCCAAAAAATGTAAGCAAAAACAAACGCGCCACCGCGCAACACCGGCACGGAGATAGCCTTACTCCCCCGAACCGGGGACCTATTTCAGATAGGTGTCGATGAGGTCGTCGTAACGCCTGGACTCGCTGTAGCGATCCATCAGATCGGCGGGCGACGGGCTCAAAGGTCCCGAACCTCTATCCTTGCGATAGAATTCCCACACCGCCGCAAGGGCAGCCGGCAGCGCACCATGGCCGGTCAGGCAGATGCGGACGCCGAGCATACCAAGGTCGTCGACCTCGGCCAGTTCGCCCCTTGCCGCGCCGAGCACGATCGGCAGGCCAGTCGCCTCGCGCACCGCCGTGACATCGGAAACCCGCCGCGCACCGGTCAGGAAAATGCCATCGACACCGGCGTCGGCGAAGGCACGCGTCCGCTCGAGCAGGTCTGCCGAAAAGCCTGGCCGCACTATCGTTCGGCCGAAGATCACGAAATCGGGATTGCGGCGGGCGGAAAGGGCTGCGGCGACCTTACCCTTCGCCTCGGCAACGGAGAGCAATTGCGGCTCCTGGTGCCCGAACGGATAAGGCAGAACGGTGTCCTCCAGCGATATCGCCGAAACACCCGCCGTCTCCAGTTCCTCGATGCAGCGCATGACGTTCAGGGCATTGCCGTAACCATGGTCTGCATCGACCAGAAGCGGTAGCGGCGAACGGCGGCATATCCGCCGGCAAAGGCCCGCAAGCTCGTCGAGTGTCAAAAGCGCGTGGTCCGGAGCGCCGAGAACCGCCAATCCGGCCACGGATCCGCCGAGCACGGCAAGCTCGAAACCCGCATCCGCCGCCATTCGCGCGGTCATCGGATCGAAGACGGATGCGGGTTTGACACATGTGCCACCTTCGAGGATGGCTCGGATCGAATGGTTGGCCTGCATGATGGATCAGTTCCCGTGGAGAGGTGCGCCGGTCAGCGCCTGCACCTGTTCGAACGAGACGCCATTCGCAAGTTCGATGATGCTGAACCGGCCGTCAATGATTTCGAATACGCCGAGTTCTGTATAAACCCGGTCGACGGCGCCCGGTGCGGTGAGCGGGTATTTGCATTTTTCGACGAGCTTCGGTTCTCCCTCGCGGGCTGTATGTTGCATCAGCACCCAGACGCGCTTCGCACCGACAGCAAGATCCATCGCGCCGCCGACCGCCGGCAGAAGCTCGTCCGAACTGGTGGTCCAGTTCGCAAGGTCGCCGTTCTGTGCGACTTCGAAGGCGCCGAGCACGCAGAGATCGATATGGCCACCGCGGATCATCGCAAAACTGTCGCCATGATGGAACAACGACGAACCGGGAAGAAGCGTCACCGCTTTCTTGCCGGCATTGACCAGCCAAGGGTCGATCGCGTCCGGCGCCGGTCCCGGCCCCATGCCGAGAATGCCGTTTTCCGAGTGGAACACCACTTCCTTGTCGCCATCGATCATGTCGGCCACCTTGGTGGGCATGCCGACGCCGAGATTGACGTACCAGCCCTCCTCGACATCGCGCGCCAGGCGGCGGGCGACGGCATCGCGGTCCACTTTGCCGGCTTCCGGCTGGCTTGCGGTCGTCTTGTTCACGGATTGGTTCATGGTCATGCCCCTCACGCCTGCCTTTGCGCGGCAAGCAGGGCTTCCACGCGGCTTTCAACCTGCACCACCCGGTTGATGAAGATGCCGGGAGTGACCACCGCTTCCGGATCGATCGGATCGGTGCTCACCTCGTTCGCCTGGGCGATTGTCAGCGTCGCGGCCATGGCCATGATCGGGTTGAAGTTTCGGCCGGAGCCCCGGTAGGAAAGATTGCCCCAACGGTCCGCCTTCCAGGCTTCGATGAGCGCCACGTCTGCACGCAGAGCACGCTCCATCACGTAGGTGCGGCCGTCGAAATCGCGATGCTCCTTGCCGTCAGCCAGCGGCGTGCCGACCGAAGTCGGTGTATAAAAGGCGGGCACGCCTGCGCCTCCGCATCGAATGCGCTCCGCCAGCGTCCCCTGCGGCACCAGTTCGAGTTCAATCTTGCCAGCGAGGTAAAGTTCGCGGAACACCGTCGAGCCCTTGGGAAAGGAGCAGATGATCTTTCGTACGAGGCCGAGATCCATTAGTCGAGGAATGCCGGTCTCGGCGCTCCAGCCGGCATTGTTGGCAACGATGGTCAGGCCCTTGATGCCAAGTTCCGCCAGGGCGTCGACAAGGGCATCCGGCTGACCAACGGCACCGAAGCCGCCGATCATCACCGTTGAACCATCAGCAATGCCTTCCAGCGCTTGCGCCAGCGATGCGACACGCTTGTCGATCATGCGGTACGCCTTTCATCGCTGAGGCCCAGAGACTTTTCCGGGCTGAAATGCACCGCGATCCGATCGCCGTCATTAAAATGGATATCGGCCGGCTGATGCACCTGGATACGATTGCTGCAGAGTTGGATCGTGTAACGCACAATATTTCCCAGGAAGCCGGAGGATAACACCGAGCCCTCAAGCGCATTATACCCCTCCGGGACCGCAGTGCCGGGAGCGGCAAGGCTCACCGATTCGGGCCGGATCGACACCGCGATCTTGCTGTTCGCTGCGATCGGATAGGGGAAACATGCCTTGATCACCTCGCCGCTGTCGAGAGTGATGGTGCGGTAGTCGCCAGTCCCGGCTGACTCGCCAAGTTTTGCCGGAAGCAGGTTGGTCGCGCCCATGAAGCCGGCGACGAAGGCGTTGCGCGGCCGGTTGTAGATCTCCCGCGGCGGCCCCATCTGCTCCAGCATCCCGGCATTGATCACCGCGATGATATCCGACATTTCCAGCGCCTCGTGCTGGTCGTGCGTCACATAGACCGTGGTGATGCCGATCTGCTTCTGCAGACGCTTCAATTCGTTGCGCATCTCGTCGCGCAGCAGTGCATCCAGGTTGGACAGCGGCTCGTCGAGCAGAAGCAGGCCCGGCTGGCGGACGATGGCGCGCGCCAGCGCCACGCGCTGCTGCTGGCCGCCGGAAAGTTGGGTTGCCGACCGGTTTTCGTAGCCGGAAAGCCCGACAGTATTAAGCGCTTCGCGCACCATTTCCGTGATTTTCGCTGCGCTCAGCTTCAGCTGCGACCGTACCCGCAGCGGAAAGGCGACGTTCTCGAACACGGTCATATGCGGCCAGATCGCATAGGACTGGAAGACCATGCCGATGTTGCGCTGGTTGAGCGGCAGGTTCGAATTGCTCGCACCGTCGAAAAACGTCGTCGGCCCGAGCGAAAGTCGACCGTCATCCGGGATTTCCAGCCCGGCGATGCAGCGCAACGTCGTGGTCTTGCCGCAGCCGGACGGGCCGAGAAGTGTAAAGAACGTACCGGCCTTCAACGAGAAACTGATCGGCTGGATTCCGCCTCCGGGAAACCGGGAGTTGCTCGTCCAATAGGTCTTGGTGAGGTTCGAGACCTCCAAGGTCATACTGTTGATTGAGGTCACAACGCACCTTCCGATTTAGAGTCTTTTCGTGTGAGCACGATCATCACGGTGGCGCAGAGCGACATGAGGATCGTCCATAGGATGCCGAGCGCTGCGACTTCACCGGGCTGGCCGTTGGTCCATTGGTTGAACATGGCAACGGCAATCGTCTTGGAACTCGTGCTGGAGAGCAGAACCGCGATGGATAGCTCCTTGGCAGCCAGCAGGAAGATGAACAGCCAGCCGGCAATCAGCGCCGGTGACAGAAGCGGCAAAACCACACGCCGGAAGATCGAGCGCTGGGTGGCGCCGGCAATGCCCGCGGCCTCTTCAAGCTCGCGATGGATCTGCATCACACCCGGCTGCGCATAACGCATGCCATAAGGCATGTAACGGATGATGAAGGCGATCACGATCAGCCAGATCGAGCCGTAGAGGCCGAAAGGGGTGCGCAGCGCCAACTGGATCATTGCCACGCCGAGCACGATGCCGGGAAAGATGATCGGGATGCTGGCGAACTGCTCGATCAGCTGCGAACCGGGAAATTTCCTGACCGCGAACCAGGAGCCGAGCGCGGTCACCGCGACCACCACCGTCGCCGCCGCCGCGGAGGCGAGGATCGTGTTGAAGGCAAGGCCGAGATAGTAGGGATCGCTGAGGATGACGGCATAGTTCTTGAGCGTCAGTGAACTCAGAGCCCGAATTTCGAAGGCCCGAACGAAAGGCGTCACACTGTTCCACAACATGGCGGCCAGCGGCAGGGCCAGTACCATCAGGAAGTTCAGGAGTATCACCATTCCGCCGACCCAGCGATAGCGGCCGAGATCGAACGGGCGAGGACGAAACCCCTTGCCGGTCACGCTGGCGTACCGATCGGCATTGCGCGAAATACGGCCGTAGAAATAAAGCAGCACCGAGACGAACACGATCAGCACGACGGCAAACGAACTGGAATGTCCGAGATCGGGCGGTACCCGTGTCATCGCCAGATAGACGTCCGATGTGAGCAACTTGACGCCGCCCGGGGTCCCCAGCAGCACCGGTACGTCGAACGCTTCGATATTGCGGATGAAAATGAAGATGGAGAGGCCAAGCAACGCCGGCTTGGCAAGCGGCAGCGATACCCGCATCACCGTATTGAACACGGAAGCGCCCGACATTCGCGCAGCCTCCTCAAGGTCGGCATTCTGCCGTTTGAATGTCGCGCCACAGAGCAGGAAAACCAGCGGAACCCAGAGCAGGCCCTCGACCAGCATCATACCGGGAATCGAGTAGACATTGACGATCGTATCCTTCGAGCCGGTCAGCGCCCGCCATGTCGCATTGACGGGGCCGGCGCGGCCGAGCAGGAACACCCAGGCACTGACATAGAGAATGGCAGGCGTACCGAGCGAAACGACGGTCGTCGCCAGCGCCAGTTGCTTGAAGGGCGCATTCGTACGTTCGACGACCCAGGCGACGCTGGCTCCGACCACGAGCGACACGATGGTCGCTCCGGCTGCGAACAGCACGGAATTGAAAGCGCTGATGTAGAGCGCCGGATCTTCGAGCAGCCGAGCGAAATTCTCCAGCGAATAGCCGCCGTCAGGATTGGTATAGTCCGTCAGGCTCGTCTGAATGAGCATTACCGCGGGCGGCAAAACGAAAGCGGCGATCAGGATCGTCAGCGCCACGACGGGCAGATACAGCTTAATCCCGCTTCCGCGCCACGACCCGGTCCGACGGGGCGCTGCCCGCCGAACCTGATTGACTTGAACGGCATCGGTCATTTGAACAGCTCGTCGTAGATCTTGATCCAGTCCTTGATATGCGCGCCGACATCTTCTGGCGTCAGGGCATAGGCCTTTGGATTATTGGCCTTGTCGCGCAGGGCGGGATTGGCCGCAATGTAATTGGCCTTTGCCAGTACCTGCTGACCTTCGTCGGAGGCGATAAAATCGATGAGGAGCTTGCCGGCATTCGGATGCGGAGCCGCCTTGAGCAGGAACATCGGATCGGCGGTGGCCGTCACCATCGGCGCAAGCGGAATCCACTTGACCGGGGCTCCCTGCGCGGCGCTGATATCGCTGTGATGGCTGAAGGTCGCCAGCGCCAGCGGATATTCGCCGACGATCACCTGGTCCAGCACGACGCGTTGGTTGGCCGGCACGTTGATGATCTTCTGCTTGGACAGCGCCTTCAGGTATTCCTTGCCCTTTTCCTCACCCATCACGCCAAGCACTGTGCCGATGAAACCGGGAGGTCCGCCCTGGGTCATCTGTGTCGCCCAGGCGATTTTGCCGGTAAATTCCGGTTTCAGCAAATCCTGGTAGGTCTTCGGCGCATCGGCCTCTTCGATCAGCTCCGTATTGTAGGCCGGCACCAGGAAGCTTACGACCTGCGCCACCCACTTGCCGTTGACATCCTTGACCTCGGAGGGCCATTTGGCGGCAGACTCGGGTATGTAGTCGGCCACCTGACCGGCGGCGATCAGCATCGCCACGGTACCGCCGCCGTGATGTACGTCGGCCTGCAGCTTGTTGACCTTCAACTCATCATTGATCTTGAGCAGCAGATCGGCAACCTTGCCGGTTACGGCCTCGACCTTGATGTTGGGATATTTCGCCTGGAAAGCCTTGGCGATCGGCCGCACCGCTTGGTCCTCCACCAGCGATGTGTACCAGACGACCTTGCCTTCCTTGTTGGCCGCATCGATCAGTGCCTGATCCGCCGCGAACGCTGGAACGGCCGATAGCAGCAATCCCAACGCACCGAATGCGAGTTTCGCGGTCTTGAAACTTCTCATCATGTCCTCCTCCTTCAATTGTTACTTGTTTTATTCGCCGACGTAATTCGGTTTTCGCTTCTCCGCGAAGGCCAGACGCCCTTCGATCCGATCCTTGGTGTCGCGCATGATACCAAAGGTGATGCGCTCCATTTCAAGCCCCTCCGACAAGGGCAGGTTGACGCCCTGATAAACAAGCGCCTTGACCGCCCGCACCGCAAGCGGCGCATTGGCCGCAATGCCTTCGGCGATCGCAAGCGCCTCTTCCATCAAATCCGCCGGCTCCACCAATTTCGAGACAAGTCCGATGCGCAGCGCCTCCGCCGCGTCGATTCGGCCGCCGCCGAGCAAAAGCGGCATGGCATTGGTGAGTCCTACCAGACGCGGCAGGCGTTGCGTGCCGCCACCGCCGGGAATGCTGCCGACCCGCACTTCAGACAGGCCGAAGCTCGCGGTCGAAACCGCGATGCGGATGTCGCAGGCCATCGCAAGTTCGAGCCCGCCGGCCACGGCGATGCCGTTGATGGCGCAGATCACCGGCTGGGGGATTTCAAGCACTTTGGTAATGGACTCGGTGTCGCGTTTTGTGCCGGCGCCGAAAGCCTGCTGGGCAAAGCTCGTCTTGGGCGGCATGGTCTTTTTCAGATCGGAGCCGGTGCAAAAAGCCTTCTCTCCGGTCCCGGTCAAAAGAACGACGCGGATGTCATTGTTCGTTCCGATGCGGCCGAACACGTCCCGGAGGTCGCTTCTGGTTTCCGGATCGATCGAGTTCAGGGCTTCAGGACGGTTCAACGTCACGATCGCGATGTGACCTTTGATCTCAATTCCGACAGGCATTCATTCCTCCCGCAGTGACGCCGCTTGATCGGGGGCACGCAGGCAGAACCTGCTTGACCGTAGCGAACGCGTCAAACGACGAATTCTTCGTGGCGGGTTGAGTTTCAGTCGAAAGCCTTGCGAAAACAGCGCCCCCGTCCAGACTAGATCAATGCTCTTGCCTGCGCCAACCCATTGAAGAAAAAGTATATTTAGCAACAATGAGAAAAATGCCTGTGTCAAACCGTCAGAGAGTTGGAGGAATAGAACTCCTTCAAGGAAGCCGCCACCAGCGCAGGGGTCAGCGCCTGCATCACGTGCCCGCTGGGGATCACCGCAAACCGGGAATTCAAGGCGGTTTCGGCCAGTGCCTTCACCATCTCCGGTGGCCGTGTCTGATCGAAACTTCCGGCCAGGAACAGTGACGGACAGCGGAGCTTGGACAGATCCGGAGCAACATCCATGCCCGCCACCATTCGATAAAGTGCAGCAAAACTTTCCGGATCATTAGCCAGCTTCCGGCACCATACGGCATTGACGCGGGCCGCATCATCCCGAAGTTCGGGCGGAAACGACCTCTCCCAGCTTTTCTCGCTCACCGCCCGCACCCCAAGCTCCAGCAATCGTTCGGCCGCTGCCAATGTCTCCCGGCGCTTTTCCGGCGCGACACCCAAGGCGGGTGACAGTGCCGCCAAGGCCTCGAACATGGCTGGCCGGCGGACGATGGCGCGGATGGCGGTCGCAGCCCCGATTGCACAGCCCGCAATCGAAAGCCTCTTGCCCCAACCGACATGATCGAGCAGCGCCAGAAGATCCGATGCAAGCTCGTCTATAGTCACCTCGCCGCGGATCTTTTCGGAAAGCCCCGCTCCCCGCATGTCGTAGGAGAGGATGCGGTAATCCGGTGACAATCGCTCGACGACCTCCGACCAGCTCTCCAGGCTTCCCCCCATCTCATGCACGAGAACCAGGGGCCGGCTCCCACCGCCCGACAGCGAATACCGCAGCGCCACGCCGTTGACTTCGGCGAAGTGGATCATGGATTTGCCCTCTCGTCCTGAAATGCGGTATCCCGCATGGAGGCGCGCGCGCCGACCAACTCGTACCATGCAGCCAATGCCGGGTGGCCGTCGCGCCATGCGTCGCTTTCAAAGCGGAAATCCATATAGGCGAGCGCGCAAGCCGTCGCGATCTGGGCAATCTCCAGCGGCCGCTGCATCCACCCACCGCCATTGGCCTCGAGATGATCGAGCCCCCATCCGAGCTTGGTGCGATAGGCGACGAGAAAATCATTCTCCATGCCGCCGGAACGATTTCGCTCGGACAGCCGCCTGAGCAGTATATCGAGCATGCCCTGGGCCGTCGCATGCCGGGTCAAGAGTTCGATGCGGCACTGCGGCGGCCCGAACATCCAGGCAGCACCTGCCTTCAGGGCCAGGTACTCGCAGATGACCAGAGAATCATGCACCGCCGACCCGTCATCCAGCACAAGCGTCGGGATCTGGCCGAACGGGTTCGGGTTACCCTGATCCCGGTCCAGATTGCGGATCGAAACGACGACATTTCGCCGTTCGATCTCTTTGAGAAGATCCAGTTCATGCGCGGCGACGAGCACTTTCCGGGCGTAGGGAGACCTGTCGGAGGCGATCAACAGCATTGCGCGACTTTCTTGCATATTGAATTTTGACTTGAGTTTTTATCACTCGGTGCTAGTGCTCTTCCCAAGCGATCAAGGAGAATCGTGAATTTATCGTGAGACGATTTCTCACGGGGAGGAAAATCGACATGGCTTGGAGGCTTCCGCCTTTGAACGCGATCCGTTCCTTTGAGGTCGCGGCGCGTCACTCCAGTTTCACCAAGGCGGCCGACGAACTTTTCGTCACGCCCGGCGCCGTAAGTCGCCAGATCCGGTCTCTCGAAGACCATCTCGGTCGCCCGCTTTTCGACCGCAACTACCGCGAGGTAAACCTGACCGCGGCAAGCCAGGCCTATGCGCAGGAATTGTTCGACGCCTTCGCCCAGATCGACAAGGCGACCCGCACATTCGCCGCCCACACGGAACAGCGCAAGCTGAAGGTCTATGCGCCGGTGACCTTTGCGATGCGCTGGCTGCTTCCGCGCCTCGGCTCCTATCATGCACTGTTTCCCGATCAAGGCGTCAGCATCGCCAGCGTCGGCAAGGCACCGGTCGATCTCGACATGCTCGACCTCGACGTGGTGATCCGTCTGACGGGCAGCAGCCCGAGCACAATCGCCGAAAGACTGTTCGATGTGCGGCTGGTGCCTATCTGCAGCCCCAGCTTCATGGCGCAACACGGCCTCTCCCGCATCGAGGATCTCAGGAGCCTGCCGCTGCTGCATTCCACCCAGCGGCGCGACGACTGGCCGAAATGGCTGCAGATGGTCGGCATCGACCGGGATGTTTCGGCCCAAAGCGTGGTTTTCGAAAGTTCGTCGCTGGCTTATGAAGCGGCCCTCGGCGGACTTGGCGTCGCCATGGCGATGCAGACGCTGGTGGAAGACGATATTGCCGCCGGCAAGTTCGTCACCCCCTTCTCCCAGACCTATTCCGACGGCACGGCTTTCCACGTGGTCTATCCCTCCACCGCGCAAACGGATGAAGCAGTTCTAGGCTTTTCCAGCTGGATCAGGGAAGAGGCCGCCAAATCCATCATGCACGCACCGCACCCCCGCACTTGATATCGGTCAGAGCACTACTTCGATGAGGTAGGGACCGTTCATGGCGAGCCCTTCCCTCACCGCCTCGATAAACCCCTCAATATCGGTCACCTGCCTCCCCTCGACGCCCATGCCCTTGGCAAGGCTTACCCAATCGAGCGCCGGATTGCCGATATCGAGCATGCTCAGCGCCGTCGGGCCCGGATTGGGAAGACCGACATTGGACAGTTCGTCGCGCAGGATCTTGTAGGACCGGTTGGCCCAGACCAGCGTCAGCACGTTGAGTTTTTCGCGCGCCTGAGTCCACAGCGCCTGCAGCGTGTACATGCCGCTGCCGTCGGCCTGGAGGTTGATCACCTTGCGGTTCGGGCAGGCGACGGCGGCGCCTGTCGCCAGCGGAATGCCGATGCCGATCGCGCCGCCGGGCAGATGCAGCCAGTCATGCGCCGGCGCGCCGACCGTGAACTTGTAGAGGCTGCGGCCGACCGTGATCGATTCGTCGGCGACGATCGCATTTTCCGGCAGCAGCGCACCGAGCGCGGCGCCGATCGAATCGGGCGTCAGCGCACCGGTCGGCAGGGCCGGCCGAGACAGGTCCTGCAACTTCAGCGTTTCCAGCGAAGCACCGGTTTCCGCCATCAGCATATCTAGGCAGTTTTCAATGTCGTCATGGACGCTCGCCAGTGGGATGATTTCGCAGTCCTGATGGCTGGTCACGCTCGGTTCGTTGGGATGCGCGAAAAAGGCGACTGGCGCCTCTTCTCCAATCAGAATGATCTGCCGGATATCGGCCAGTGCCTTGATCTGCTGTCGCGCCGGGTTGGGCAGACGCTCGACGATGGCGGTCCCGACACCGCGCTGGACACGAGGATTGCGACCGATTGTGGCAATCCGGGCACCGGTTTTCTGCGCGACCGCCGCAGCCATCACCAATGTCCTGCGGTGGGTCGCGTCGTTGCCGGCGAGGATCATCGCATTGCCCTTGAGGAGAGCCGCGGCGGCCTGCTTGATCCGTTCGGATGAAACCTTGGCCCGTGGTGGCGGCTCGACCGTTGCCGCAACCACACCGCCCTCGCCCCATGCCGCATCAGCGGGCACGATCAGCGTCGAGACCTGGCCCATGCCGGTCTTGGCTGCGGCAAGCGCCTTGGCGCCATCGGCAGCAAGCGTCCCCGAGGATGTTGCGGTCAGCGTAGAGGCGGAGATGGCGCTGGAGATCGCCTGAATATCGGAGGTCAGCGGCGCATCGTATTTCAGATGATAAGTCGCGTGTTCGCCCACGATATTGAGGACAGGGCTATGCGCCCGCTTGGCATTGTGCAGGTTGGCAAGGCCGTTTCCGAGGCCGGGGCCGAGATGCAAGAGCGTTGCCGCCGGCTTGCCGCTCATGCGGGCATAGCCATCGGCGGCACCAGTGACACCGCCCTCGAACAGGCAGAGCACGCAGCGCATGCCGGGCACCCTGTCGAGCGCGGCCACCAGATGCAGTTCCGAGGTCCCGGGGTTGGCAAAACAGACCTCGACACCACTTTTCACCAACGTCTCGATCAAACTTTCGGCACCGTTCATATTGGACCTCCCTCGAACATTCATGCGAAAACTGACCCGACTCGACCGGGCCGACTGCTTCTGGGCATCAGCGCCAGACCTCCCCTTTTCCACACAGTTAAGACGAGGAGGTCAAACGAGTAATTCGCAAAAGCGGGTTGCGTTTAATTCCGTTGACCCCAAGCGGCCGACGACCGCCTTATGCGGCCCATCAACCGGCTGTAGAAGGAGGCTCGCGGGTGGAGAAAATCGACATTCTGTTCGCTGAACGGGACATTCACAAACAACTGATCCGTTTTTATACGGGGCTGGACGAGTGCCAGTTTGACATGATGGCATCGATCCTCACGCCGGACGGGCTCTGGCGTCGCGGCGGCGTCGACATCAAGGGACGCGAGATGTTCCTGGAGGCGATGAACAAGCGGGGTGCCGACAGGCATACGCGGCATATCCTGACGAACGTGCAGATCGACCTACAGGACGAGACGTCGGGGGTCGCGAAGTTCTACTCCACGGCCTTCGTCCATGTCGGCCCGACCGACGACAAGGGCGTCTCCCCGATGGCCCTGCCAAGCAGCATCGGCATCTACACGGCAACCTTCAAACGCACGGAAGAAGGCTGGCAGATCGCCGACCTGCGCTCCAAGCCGTCGTTCAAGAAGCAAGGGTGAGCCGGCCATGAAATTCATAAGCTTCGTGGTCGACGGTCGACCGTCCTGGGGACAAGTGGACGGCGATGTCATTACCGATTTCGGCGCAAGCCTGACCGATTGCCCGACAATGGTCGATGCGATCCGCAAGGGACTTGGCGCCGGGCTGTCTCTTCCCGGCGACGCGCCAAAGCTGCCTCTGAGCAGGGTGGCGCTGACCGTACCGATCCCCAATCCGCCAAAAATCCTCTGCGTCGGCCGCAACTATGTCGATCATGTCGCCGAAGGCAGTAACAAGGAACTGCCCAAACATCCGGGCCTGTTCGCCCGCACGGTCAAATCGCTGACGCCGCATGGCGGCCCGATCATGCGCCCGAAAGCCTCCGACAACCTCGATTTCGAAGGCGAGCTGGCGGTCATCATCGGCAAGTCGGGCCGTGCGGTGCCGAAGGAAACCGCGCTTTCCCACGTCTTCGGTTACGCCTGCTTCAACGATGCGACCTTGCGCGATTTTCAGGAGAAATATTCGGCACTGGTCGGCAAGAATTTTCCCTTCACCGGCGGTTTTGGCCCGTGGGTGGTCACCGCTGACGAAATTCCGGACCCAAATGCCGACCTGTCGCTGACCACCCGCCTCAACGGCGAGGTCATGCAGCACAGCCAGACCGGCAAGATGATCTTCGACGTCGCGACCATCATCGCCTTCGTCTCGGTTTTCACCGAGCTGGAACCGGGCGATATTCTTTTGACGGGTACGCCGGAAGGCATCGGCCGGGCGCGCAATCCGCCGGTCTGGATGAAGCCGGGGGATACGGTGGAGGTAGAGATCGACCGCATCGGCACGCTTCGCAACGTCATCACCCAGGAAGCCTGATAAAAACCGACCTGACAGCAAAAAGCGCCGGACCCAAATCCGGCGCTTTCCTTGTGGGCTCGGCGGCTTCAGAAGGCAGCGTGCGACACGAACTTGATCGTCTGGTAGGCCTCGACCGCCTCGATCCCGCCTTCGGATCCGTAACCGGAATCCTTCACGCCGCCGAACGGCGTTTCCGGCAGGCCGAGGCCATGGTGGTTGATCGACAGCATTCCCGTTTCCACGTCGTTGGAAATTCGCCGCGCCTTTTCGGCCGAGGACGTATAGGCGTAGGCCGCCAGCCCGTATTCGAGCCGGTTCGCCTCCGCGATCGCATCGTCGAGGCGGCGGAAACTCTGCATTAGCGCCATCGGCCCGAACGGTTCCTCGTTCATCGCCGCGACGTCGGAAGAGACATCTTTCAGTACCGTCGGCTCGAAGAAATTGCCCTTGTTGGCGATCCGGCGACCACCTGCCTGCACCGATGCACCATTGGCATTCGCATCCGCCACCAGCCGGTCCATGGCCTCGATGCGGCGCGGATTGGCGAGCGGGCCCATCCGCGTCTCGGCGGCCATGCCGTCGCCGACGGTGATCGCTTTCGCCTTTTCGGTGAAGCGATCGACGAAATTGTCGTAGATATCCTCCTCGATCAGAAACCGCGTCGGCGAAATGCAGACCTGGCCGGCATTGCGGTATTTTGCACCGGAAACGCGCTCCAAGGTGAGGTCGAGATTGGCATCGGCACAGATGATCACCGGCGCATGGCCGCCGAGTTCGAATGTGCCGCGCTTCATATGCTGGCCAGCCAAAGCCGCGAGCGCCTTGCCGACCGGCGTCGACCCGGTGAAGGAGACCTTACGGATCAGCGGATGCGGAATGAGATGCGCCGAGATCTGCGCCGGATTGCCGAACACCAGCGAGACGACACCGGGCGGAACGCCGGCCTCCTCGAAACATTTCACCAGTTCGACGACGGAAAGCGGCGTCTCCTCGGCCCCCTTGAGCACGAGCGTGCATCCGGCAGCCAGCGCCGCCCCGATCTTTCGCGTGCTCTGCGCCACCGGGAAATTCCACGGCGTGAACGCTGCCGTCGGCCCGACGGGTTCCTTCCGCACAGTCTGGATCACACCCGGCGCACGGCCGGGGATATCGCGGCCATAGGAGCGCCGTGCCTCTTCTCCGAACCACTCCAGGAGCCCCACGGAGTTTCCAATCTCGAGCTTGGCCTCAGACAGCGGCTTGCCCTGCTCCCGTGTCAGTACTTCCGCAATCGCATCGGCGCGTTCCGCCAACAGACGGCCCGCAGCCTTGATCAGCCGACCGCGCTCATAGGCAGACACATTGCGCCAGCTTTCAAAGGCTCGGGCAGCGGCCTGCGCCGCACGATCGAGGTCCGCCACCTGCGCCACCGCAATGGCTGCAAAATTGTCGTTGGTCGCCGGGTTCTGCAGGTCGAGAAACTGGCGTCCCTCCCCATCGCTCCAGTGCCCGTCGATGAATAGCTGTGCCGTCGTCGACATCCGCATGCCTCCCTATCTGTCTGGTTGTAGTTCAGGCCTGGGCGGATTTCGCTCCAAGCTCAGGTGTGTTTTCACTGGGCGCCTCAACGACGCCCTTGAGCAGCAGTTCGACAATCTCCGGCTCCGTGTAACCCGCGACTTCGCGCAGGATGGCGAGGCTGTGCTCGCCGAAATCTGGCGCCTCAAAAAACGGCGGCAGGCTACCGGCCAGATTAAACGGGGTTCCCTTCAGTGGCAGCCCGTCCGGCGAACGTTCGATCGAATCCGACCAAGCCTCTGCCGCCAGAACCTCCTCGCCGCGAAGCGAGACGGCCGACGCGATACCCACACGCTGAAGCCCGATCACGGCCTGCGCCGCGCTGCGCTGCCGGATCCAGACAGACAATGAAGCCGCCGGATCGGTTGTCGTTTCACCGATCAGCGACGCAAGCCTGTCGAGATCATCGAAACCGACCGAAACCGCGACCCATTTCCCGTCTGACGATTTCAGGCAATCCTGAAACGCCATGAGCGGATCGGCATTCCCTGCGCGGTGCGAAACATCGGCCGCCGCAAAATTTTCGCCGATCATGAAACTCGTCAGTTCCCGTTGCGACAGATCGAGATGCACCCCGCCGCCTTGGGCGCGGCTGGCAAGTGCGGTGCAGATCATGCCCGCTGCAAAGATCGCCACCACCTGGTCCGGATAATTGAGATCGACACCACTGACCATCGGATCGCCGCCTTCGTAACCCGTGACCCAGGCCATTCCGGCAACGCTCTCCAGCGTCGAGCCATAGGACACATCCATCGCATCGGGGCCGGTTTCGCCCTGGCTGGAGATCGAGGCCAGAACGATGTCCCGGTTGGCGGTAGAAAGGGCGCGATATCCGATACCCAGCTTGTCCAGCACGCCGCGGCGGAAATTCTCGACCACGACGTCGCTCCGTTGAACGAGCCGCAGGAAGCAGGCCCTGCCTTCCGCCATCTTCAGGTTGATGGCGAGCGCCCGCTTGCGCCGGTTGGTCGCCTTGTAATGCGGAGAAAGTTCGCTGCTGTCTTCCGGCCGCATCGACACCCAGATGCGGAACGGATCGCGATAGGTCGGCGATTCGATCTTGATCACCTCCGCACCCAGGTCCGCCAGCATCGCGGACGTCGCCGCACCGGCTGTGATGATCCCGAGATCGAGAACCCGAATACCCGAAAGCGGCCTCATGGTTCCGCTCCGATCTGTTCCGGAACAGGGCCGGGCGGAAACACCCGATCGCCCCAGCGCACCGGCACGCGTGGCATGGTGAGGGGACCATCCGCCGTCTCCACGGAATGGAAAAACGCCCGCTGGGTATATTGCGGGCTCTCGACGATCTCCTCCAAAGTCAGGACCGGGCCCAGCGGCACGCGGTTCCTCTTGGCGAAATCGACGATATCGGCCCGCGACATGGTCAGGAATTTCTGTTCGACGATATCGGCAATAAAGGCCCCGCGGCGTCGCCTGTTGGCGCGGATATCGAGTTCCGGTTCGTCCAGCCGCGGATCGTCCACGAGCCTTTTGAGGGCCGCCCAATCGCCCTCGCGATAAACCATGGCGATCCAGCCGTCGCGGCAACGCAGCACCTGCCATTCGGAATTGCGCCCCTTGCGCGATGGCGGCACCCCGCCGCCATGCGCCACGACAAGGCTCTTCCAGTTCAGCCAGATGCCGACATCGAGAAGCGACACATAAGCGCTCCCGCCGCGACCGCCGGCGAGCAGTCCGGCCATGGCCGTATAGGCGGAAAGGCCCGCCGCATAATCGAGCTGAGATCCGGCCAACTTCAGGGGCTGCCTCTTATCGTCACCGACGATATCCAGCATGCCCGATGCTGCCATGAGGGTAAAACCATTCGCCCGCTGTGGCTCCGCGCCCTCCGGCAGAAGTCCGATGCGGATAACCGCCGGACCTTTTGCAAGATCATCCGGCTCGCAGCACGCGACCACCGCATCCGCCGCCCCGATCTCCGTCTCCAGATCGACGATACTGCCAGTCCTGACACGTTTGCCAGCCATCAGGAACGCGTGGGATGCCGCATCCAGATCCTGCCTTGCGGGACCAATACACGTCACCCGCGCGCCAAGGTCGGCAGCAATCCGGCAGCAAAAATACACAGATCTAACGACGGAGATCGAGCAATCTTCGCATACGATCTGCATGATTTTTCGACCATCAAGCGGTTTTCTGGAATTAACGGGTTCCATAATTCTTTAACTCGCCTGAAACCGATGTATATCGGAAATTTTCCAAATTCGTTCTTTAATCACCATTGACATATACTTTTATTCTGCATCTATTTCCGCACAACAAACCTATCCCTGGTTATGTCTCAATCATTTCTTCTGCACAGGCGAAGTGTCAAACGACGAAAATTCACGTCGAGATTGACATCTCCGCTCGTGCGGTTGGCGTCAGGGAAAAACAGTATGCGATTGCGAGGTTTTGGCGCAGCCCGCCGGGTATTGGGCAAAGGACCATTCCGCACTTACACCACCGGAAATTTCATTTCGCTGGTCGGTACGTGGATGCAGCGGATCTCCGTCGGGTACCTCACCTGGGAACTGACCCACTCGACCGTGTGGCTCGGCCTGATGGCCCTGGCGGATCTCTGCCCGACGCTGATCATCGGCCCGTTTGCCGGCGTCATGGCCGATCGCTGGAGCAAGTACCGGCTGCTGATCTCCACCCAGGCACTGGGCCTGCTGCAGGCCTCGCTGCTGGCCCTGTTCCACCAGATCGGCATGCTCGAGGTGATCCTGCTGTTTTCGATCACGCTGATACTCGGCGTCATCAATGCGCTCGCCCAGCCGGCGCGGCTGGCGCTTATATCCAGCATGGTCAGCCGCGATCTGCTGGCCTCGGCCGTCGCCGTCAACGCCATATCCTTCAACCTGGCACGGTTTCTCGGGCCTGCCGGCGCCGGCCTCCTGATCGCCACAGCCGGCATCACCTGGAGTTTCATCGCCAACGCCCTAAGTTACGGCGTGATGATCCTCAGCTTACTTGCTATGCCGCGCGAGACACGCGACACGCCCGCGCCCACCACCCGCAAATTCGGCCATGATCTGGCCGAAGGTCTGCTTTACGTGTTTCGCGACCGGGCAACGGCAGCGGTAATGGCCGTGCTGGTTGTGACCGGCATCTGCTCGCGACCTCTGATCGAAATGTTGCCGGCCTTTTCCGGCGCGGTGTTCCATGGCGGCGGCCCGGCGCTGGCGGCATTGACCTCCTCGATCGGCATCGGCGCGGTGCTTGGCGGAAGCTGGATCAGCAGCCGGCAGAAACCCGGATCGATGACCCGCGCCATGCTCGTCACCTCGCTCATCGCGGCCCTTGGCGTCATTGCCTTTACCGCAGTCGATACGCTCTATCTCGCCCTGCCGGTTATCGTCTGCATCGGTTTCTGCTGGGTCTCCACCAGCATCTGTTCGCAGACCCTGCTGCAACTCGGCGCACCGGATGCCATGCGCGGCCGGGTGCTGGCACTTTACGGCCTGATCATCAAGGCGGCACCGGCGATCGGCGCGGTACTGGCTGGAACGCTGGCGGACTATTTCGGGCTCCGCAGCACCGTGGCCGCCGGCGCCGTGATCGTCACGCTCCACATGATCGTCCAGTTGCGGTTCGCGCACGTAATTTCAGACGGCCTCGAACCGAAACCGGCCGACGGCTGATCACGCCGGCGCCTTGTTCAGCCTGAGAAAATTCGCTGTCACCGTACGCACCTCGGCCGCATGAGCCGAGGCCTGTTCCATGATCCAGGCATGGAACTCCTCCACTTTGCGCGTCCGTTCCTTCGGCCCCCAGATGAAATTGAAGTTCTCGTTGTCCGCCACCAGGATCTTGAACGGCGTCACCAGCCGCCCTGCCTTCAGATCGTCGAGCACGAAGGCCACCTGCCCCATAGCGGCCCCCAGCCCCTGCAGCGCCGCCTGATAGGCGAGCGCCGACGTACCGTGGAAATGACCGGCCGTTGCATCGACATTCTCGACACCCGCCGTCGCCAGCCAGTCCGGCCAATGAGACGGCCGCAGCAGCGAATGCAGCAGCGGAAGCCGCGCCAAATCGGCTGGCGATCGGAGCGGCGCATGCGCCTCCAGCAGCCCCGGACTGCAGACCGGCACCAGTTCATTGGTAATCAGGTGTTCGTATTCCAGATCCGTCTGAGAGCCATCGTTGAGCTGAATGAACACATCGACGTCACCGCCGTCGATCAGCCGCGGCGGCGGAACGGCGGCCGTCATTCGCATCATCCACTCGGGATGTTTGGCATGAAAACTCGTCAACCGCGGCACCATCCAGCGCAAGGCGAATGTCATCGAGCAGGACAGGTTCAACTCACGCTCCCGGTCGAAATTGAGGAGTTTTCCGGTGGCATTCTCGACCCGCTGAAAAGCATCGGAAAGCGCCCGGGTATATTCGACGCATTTGTTGGTGGCGACCAGTGCGCCCGCTCTGCGCTCAAAAAGCGTCAGCCCGAACGTCTCCTCTATATATTTGATCTGGCGGCTAATTGCGCCAGGCGTGACATGCAGTTCCTCGGCGGCACGGGTAAAGCTCCCATGACGGCCCGCGGCCTCCAGGGCACGTAGCGCATTGAGCGGCGGCAAACGTCTCAATTTTTCCTCCTGCCTCCCTCGGCAATCCCCAAGATCTAGAGCAAAATCGGATAGTGCGAAACGCCATTTCCGTGAGAAAAACTCAAGCGACATACGAGAAACCCGCATTTGAAGATTGCGCGGCGGGAAATTACAGTGTCGGCAAACTTGGGATCACATCAAGTTTGCTCGTCTGGTCAGGAAACACTTAAATGTCGCGACATGCTGCAGCCTATATCGTCGGTGCATACGAGCACCCCTTGCGAAATGCGCCGGATACATCCGTCGCCCAGCTTCACGCCGAAGTCGCAGCCGGCGCGCTTGCGGATGCGGGGTTGACGAAGGAGGATATCGACGGCTTCTTCTGCGGCCCGGACGCGCCGGGAACAGGCCCGCTGTCGCTTGCCGACTACATGAACCTCAACCTCCGGCATGTCGACACCACCAACACCTCCGGCTCGTCCTACCTCATCCACGTTGCCCATGCCGCCCAGGCGATCGCCGCCGGCAAATGTAATGTCGCGCTGATCACCCTTGCCGGCCGGCCGCGTCAGGAAGGCAAAAGCAAGGGCGCACTTAAACGCCAGGACAATCCCAACCAGCCGGATTTCGAATGGGAAAACCCGTTCGGCATCCAGATCCTCGGCGTCTATGGCATGGTGGCGCAACGTCATATGCATCGCTACGGAACGACGGCAGAACAGATGGCCTGGGTCAAGGTCGCGGCTTCCCACCACGCCCAGTTCAACCCGCATGCCATGTTACGTGATCCGGTCACCGTGGAGGACGTCGTCAACTCGCCGCTGGTCGCCGATCCCCTCCACCGGCTCGACTGCTGCATCGTCACCGACGGCGGCGGCGCCCTGATCGTTACACGCCCCGAGATCGCCAAAAGCCTGAAACGGCCGCGGGTCAAGGTCGTCGGCTGCGGCGAGGCGCCGATGGGCCAGGCCGGCGGCTATTTCGAGATCACCGATACGGCGGCGCAGAAATCCGGTGCGGCGGCCTACGCCGAGGCCAATGTAAAACCTTCGGATATCAAATATGTCTCGCTCTACGACAGTTTCACCATCACCGCGATGCTGCAGATCGAGGATCTCGGCTTTTGCGAAAAGGGCGCGGTCGGGCGTTTCGTCGAAGACGGCAATCTGATTTCTGGACGCGGCCGCCTTCCCTTCAACACCGATGGTGGCGGACTTTGCAACAACCACCCGGTCAATCGCGGCGGCATGACAAAGGCGCTGGAGGCCGTACGCCAGATCCGCGGCGAGGCGCACCCGTCCGTGCAGGTGCCGAACTGCGACCTCGCGCTTGCCAATGCGATCGGCGGCCAGCTCGGGGTGCGGCATGCAAGTTCCACCCTGATCCTCGAAAGGGGCTGACATGAGCGATTATCTTAACCCGGAGCCGGTTCCGGCACCCGATACGACAATATTCTGGGAGGCCGCGAAACAAGGCCGGCTGCTACTCAAGCAATGCCGTAACTGCGGCAAGCCGCACTGGTATCCGCGTCAATTGTGTCCCTTCTGCTTCTCTGTCGATACCGATTGGATCGAGGCATCGGGAAAGGGCGAGATCTATTCGTTCTGCTACATGCGCAAGGCCGCCGCTCCGTATGTGCTGGCCTATGTCACCCTTGCCGAGGGGCCGACGATGATGACCAATATCGTCGATGCGGACATCGGTTCCCTCTATACCGGACAAAAGGTCGAGGTGGACTTCCGCAAGAGCGTCGGCGAATGGTCGGTGCCATTGTTTCGACCTTCCGGCCCCGGATCCCTTTGACGTTTGAGGCTGTCTCAACTGCACGGCGAGTTTTTCTACGTTGACGGTCGTGGCGGGAGATACGCCAATTCCCGAAGGGAAAAGACCGGAATGAGGAATGGCATCTGGATATGCCGGCCGGTTTTTGGCCAAGGGAGGAAATCATGTTCAACCGAATCCTGCCGGCTACAGCGCTGGCCATGGCATATCTGTGCCTGTTGCCTCAGGCTCGCGCCGCTGACGCCGATCTTGTCGCCAAGGCCGAGAGGGAAGGCAAAGTCCTGTGGTACAGCAGCCTTCTCGAGAAGGAGGCCGTCAAACCGCTGATTGACGCCTTCAGCGCCGAGTATCCGAAGATCAAGGCCGAATATATCCGCTCCACCGGTGCCGACATGGCCAAACGCATCATCGCCGACCATCAGTCCGGCAGCGCGGTCGCTGACGTCTACGACGGCTCGACCACCGTCGCCGAGATTGCCCCGGCCGGCCTGATCCAGCCCTATCTGCCGGCTGCCGCCAGGAACATTCCCCAGACCTATTGGGACCCGCAGAACCTGTGGACCGCACAGGTCGTCTATTTCACTACCGTCGGCTACAATACGGATCTCGTCAGCAAGGAAGAGGCGCCGAGTAACTATGCGGACCTGCTCGATCCGAAGTGGAAGGGCAAGATCGGCTGGGCCACCAATGGCACCGCCAGCGGGGTCGGCTTCGTCGGAAACGTGCTCGACCAGATGGGTTCGGAGGAAGGCATGGCCTACCTCAAGAAGCTCGCCACCCAGAACATTCAGTTCATCAAGGGCGGCGGCAACGAAACGCTGCAGGCCGTGGCAGATCGCCAGATCCTGATCGGCCTGTCGATCTTCAATCACCATACCCTGATCCAGAAGAAGAAGGGGGGCCGCGTGGAATGGGTGAAAATGGAACCGCTCTTGAGCTTTCCCAACCCGATTGGTCTTTTGAAGGACGCGCCCCACCCCAATGCAGGCAAACTTCTGATCGAATTCATCCTCTCGGAGGAAGGCCAGAAGATCCTGCGCGACTCCGACCACATTCCGTCAAGCGATCTCGTCGATGCGACCGACCCGAGCGTCAAGCATGGCTTCAAGGTGAACTTTCTCGGCCCACAGCGCCTGGAAAAGGAACAGGACGGTTGGAAGAAGATTGTCGTGGACGTGTTCCGTTAAAGTTTTTTGACAGACCGCGTTGCTGAACAACACTAAACGGCCGTAGCGCTTGGCGAATCAGCGCTAGGGCAGCATTCATGTATTGGTTGGGCGTCGAATGCCAAACAAGCATGTGCGACATCTTTTGAACTCGGACCTCTCTTGATGGAGCGACTTTCAACCACGGGGGGTCGTCTGGATCAGCAGCGCGGATAACCGCCATCAAGATGGAGCCGCTGCTCACTTACCCAGTGATCAGCTATCGTAAGGACGCCCTACACCCCAACGCGGGCAGATGGTTCATCGGTTTCCATCGGGAAATGACCGGCGACGCTTGCAATCTCGAGCAGGCGGCTGGAAGGACATCGTCAGCCACCTCGTAAGGCCGCGGTCCGGGAAAAAATAGAGGAGCGTGAAACTCTGCCGAAAGCAAGATATTGTCCCTCTTCGGTCAAAAGTCCGGATGGTAAGCACGATAGTCTGCGAAGGGATCAGGAGGACCATCAAATGACGAGCAGTCTGGCAACCAACCTTTCCGAAGCCCTCGGAATTTCCCACCCCACCTTGTCGATCGTCGCAGAGATGGACCCTCCGCTGGCGCGCGAATTCCTGGCCATGGCCCGGGCAGTCGGCGCGAGCAACGCGCTTTCGCCAAAGGACCAGTCGCTGATCCAGATCGCCCTGAATGCTTCGGTCGTACATCTGAATGCCGAAATGGTGCGTGCCCATATCGCATCTGCATTGAAGCAAGGCGCTACGGCGGGGGAAATTCGCGAGGTTCTCCAACTTACCTCCGTGTTGGGCATCCACGGCACAATCCCGGGCGTCCTCATCCTGACAGATGCGGAAGGCGGCCTAGACAATCTCAGGCGAACCGCCTCGCCCGAGCGTCAGGCTCGCGCCGAAGCCGCCCATCAGGCGTTCGAAAGCAAACGGGGGGCGCTGACCCCGGCCTGGCAGGCCTGCACCTATCAGGTGCCCGCGCTGGTCGAGGCCTATGCCGGCTTCTCGGGCGTGCCGTGGAGCACGTCTCGCCTGACGCCCAAGATGAAGGAACTGGTCTATATCGCGATCGACCTCATGCCGCAGCATACCCACCTGGAAGGCACCAGGGTGCATATGGCGAAAGCCCGCGCCAACGGAGCATCGGATGCCGAGATCGTATCCATCCTGCAGATGATCGCGCTTCTCGGCATCCAGACCCACATGCTGGCGCTGCCCATACTCAAGGAAGAACTTGAAAAGGCTGGCCTTCCTGCCTGATCACGGCGTCAGGGCACCCCCGTCCAGCACGCGGATCGGCGCACCGTCCATCCACGCCAGAATGTTCTCGATGCACTGGCCGTAGAACATTCCCATGCATTCGTGCGTGGCATAACCAAGATGCGGTGTGAGCAACACGTTCGGCAGGTGGCGCAGGGGATGATCGACGGGAAGCGGCTCGATGTCGAACACATCGAGAGCAGCGCGAATACGTCCTTCCCGCAGGGCTTCGATCAAGGCTACCTCATCCACAAGCGTGCCGCGGGCCGTATTCAGCAGTAGGGCGCCCGGCTTCATCAGAGCCAGCTCCCTTCGACCAACGCTTCCCTTGGTTTCCGGCGACAGAACCATGTGGATCGAGAGGACGTCCGATTTTGCAAGAACCTCGTCGAAACCGGCCCAGATCACGCCATGCGCCTCAGCGGCTTCGCGCGTCAACGACCGCCCCCAGGCAATCACCGTCATGTCCATGGCCCGCGCCATCCGGGCCAGCCGGGCACCGATCCTGCCAAAGCCCAGAATGCCCAGCGTCCGCCCGCTCAGGCGCCGGCAGAGCCCCGTTCCCTCCATGAAGCCACCGGAGGCGATGGCCGCCACGCCTTCTGCGACGCGCTTTTCGGCTGCAAGCATTAGTGCGAACGCGAATTCGGCGGTATCTTCCGGATGGTAGGCACCCGACCAGCAAAGCGTGATCTCCCGTTTGCGAACCGCGTCCATATCGAGATGCCTAGTTGTGGCTCCGGTCAGCGCGATCAAACGAAGATTCGGTAAAGACTCAAGCACGGCGGCGTCGAGATGCGTTCGCTCGCGCATCGGCAACACGACCTGGGAGCCCTTCAAGGCCTCGACGAGAGCAGGTCCCCGAAGCGCTTCGCGCTGGAAGACCACTTCCGCACGTTTTTTAAGAACGGACCAGTCGGCGCAGGCTTCCGCGATCCCGGGCCAATCGTCAAGTACAGTAGTGCGCATCACATTCTCCGTCATTTTCCGGATCTTAGGCACAAGCGATATGCGCCGGCTTGACCGGTCGTCGCCGATCTTTTGGCCTGCGCTCGAAACGGAAACATCGCCGCTGGACAGCATGCATTTCGCCGCGGAAGGGTTCGTTCAAAGATCCATCAGGAGGAAAATTTCATGCGATTTGCAGGTAAAACCGCCATCATCACCGCCGCGGCATCGGGCATCTGCCGGGCCACAGCCGTTCGAATCGCGGCGGAGGGCGCTACGGTTGCCTGCATCGACGTCTCGACTGCCGTATCGGAAACCGTCGAAGCGATCCGGGCGGCTGGCGGCAAAGCGACTTCGCGCGTTCTGGACGTCACCGACCGCGCGGCGGTCGTAGCGACGCTTGCGGAAATCGAAGCCAAGCAAGGCCCGACTTCTGTCCTGATCAATGGCGTCGGCCGGTCTTCTGCCGGAAAGGGCGGTGGTGAATTCTGCGACAGTGACCCAGCCAACTGGATGGAGGTCCTCGACATCTCGCTCGTCTCGACGATGGTGATATGCCGTCAGATCGTGCCCGGAATGCGTGAGCGCGGCACCGGAGCGGTCGTCAATATTTCTTCCGTCAGCTGGCTGATGCCCACGCCGACATTCGCCGACTATGCGGCGGCCAAGGCCGGCGTGGTCGGGTTTACCCGCGTTCTCGCCATCGAGACGGCTAAACACGGCGTGCGAGTCAACGCCGTGTCGCCCGGCCCGATCGAAACGCCCGCGACCCGCCGTCATCCGCCGGAAACCCGGGCGCGCGTGATGTCCACGATCCCCATGGGCCGCTACGGCGAACCGGAGGACGTCGCTGCAGCAATCCTTTTCCTGGCCTCGGACGAAGCGCGCTTCATCACCGCTCAAAACCTTGTGGTCGGTGGCGGCAGAGGCATCGTCTGAGATGGTGCGGCAAGCGCCAAGCCGCGGATGGGCAAGCGGCTTCGGCCTGCTGGCGCCTCGCGCCCGCCGCCCGCTCACTGCCTCGGACACTCTCATCATCATGGAGGTCACCGATGTCTTTGCCCGTTATGGCATCGCTCACGATGAGGCGGATATGGCGACGATGGAAGATCTTTTCACTGCCGACGCGACACTCGAGGTGTCGCTTGGCGGCCCGCCGTTCCAGCGGATCAGCGGCAGGCCGGAAATCCTCAAGAACTTTCTGACAGTGCTGGAAACCCAGGCCGACCAACGGCGGCACTGCATCACCAATCTCATCGTCACATCGAACGAACCCGATGCGGCGGATGCCCATGCCTATGGACTGGTTTCGGCCGCGGCGGGGCGTGAACTCCAGCTTGCGGCAGCCTGCGCCTACCAGGCGCGCCTGGCCAGAGAAAACGACGGACTTTGGCGGTTCAAGCGCCTGTGGATCGGAATGGACAATTACTGCGGTCATGCGCCGGGTACGGAGGAATAGCCATGAAACAATTCGAAGATTATCGGAGCGCCTACAAGACGCTGAAGATGGAGCGGGACGAGCAAGGTATCCTGCTGTTGACTGCCCATACCGAAGGAGGTCCGCTTCGCTGGGGAGCACTTCCGCACGAGGAGTGGCCGCACGCGTTTCACGATATCGCCATGGATCGCGCCAACCGGGTCGTCATCCTGACCGGTACCGGCGATGAATTTTCCGGCCCACGGCCTCCAGCGGCAACGCGTTATGCACGCCCCGTGGCGGATATGGACCGCATCGTCTTCGATGGGCGCCATCTTCTCGCAAACCTCCTCGAGATACAGGCCCCAGTCATCGCAGCGATCAACGGTCCGGCGATCAGGCACTCGGAAATCCCGCTGTTATCCGACATCGTGCTGGCATCGGAGACCTGTGAGATCGAAGATGCAGGCCATTTCGACAGCGGCCTTGTACCCGGCGACGGAGTGAACCTTATCTATCCGCTGCTGATGGGTTTCAACCGGGCCCGTTATTTCCTGTTCACCTCGCAACGCCTCTCGGCGCAGGAGGCTTTGAACCTCGGCCTTGTCAACGAAGTGCTTCCGAAGGACCGCCTCATGGATCGGGCATGGGAACTCGCCCGTCAACTGGCGCGTCACAACGATATGCACCTTCGTAATACCCGCCAGATCCTGACGCTAGAATTGCGACGTAAGATCCAGGAGCATCTGGGGTACACGCTGGCGCTGGAGGCGATGGCCAACCTCGGCCGAGAAAAACCGCCGGCATGAGCGTAAGGAAGGGAAGCGAGATGGCTGAAACAATTGGTATCGACGAATTCAGGCGCGCGATGCGCGCTCTGCCTGCGCAAGTATGCATTATTGCGTCTCGTTCGGACGATTTGCGTATCGCGATGACAGCGACCGCCGTCACATCGCTATCGGCCGAACCGCCGCAGCTTCTGATATGCGTGCATCACCAGTCTCGTACTGCCGCAGTCATCCGCGAGGCGCGGGCGTTCTCGGTGAATTTGGTGCCTGCCTCATTGGTCGACGCAGCGACGCAATGCGCGCTCGTAGGGCTGGAACCGGAAGAGCGGTTTCGCGTCGGTCGTTGGCAGCCATCGACCAGCCTTGAGCAGCCGCTGCTGGAAGACGCATTGGTCGGATTTGAATGCAGCCTGACCTCCGACGCCCGGCACGGCACCCACCACGTCCTGACTGGCCTTATTCATCAAGTACGGTTCAGCGAAGGTCGCCCCCTTCTTTACCACGACGCAAGCTATCGGGAGATCGGGGCGCGACTGGACGCAATTCATCTTGGATGGGACACTGCCATACAAGGGTTTTGACGGATTCGTCCAGAATCGAACTCTGGCGACTCTCAGACAGGTTTGTGGAGTGCGAAAGGCGCATCGGACGGCTTCACAATGATCAAATCTCTTGCTCCGGGTACAGCGATGAAGATAACCTGCTGTTACTGCACTCAGGGAGGAGAGCATGCATATTCTGCGTAACGGGCCAGCCCACTTGCCTGGGTGTGATAGCGCTTTCGTGGCCGAGCGGATGTTGAATACGGTGGACACTAACAGTGTGTCTCCCGGCAGCCGCCTGAGCTATTGGCGGCGCCACGTTGATGTCACGAATGGATTGAACATCGTGTGTTCCACCGAGAATTTTTTGGGGCGTATGGAGAACCGCGTGCTGGGTTCCTGTTCGATCCATGGGGTTCGTATCTCGACACCTCATCGCGCGATCCGAACGCGTACGCAGCAAGATTTGGTGTTTGCCAATATTCAGCTATGCAACGACGGGGCCCGCTTTTCCGGCAACCGGGAATTCGCGATGAATCGAGGCTCGTTGCTGCTCTATGAAGCGTCTGAAGCCTATCAACTGGATTTTGACGGTGAATCCGACAGCTTGGTCCTTGCCATGCCGAAATCTGAGCTTCAGAAACGTGTGGCGGACCTGCCAGTTCATTTAGGAGAGGCCTTCGAATATGACAGCCACAAGGTGGCCATGTTAGCTCAGATGATGCGTGGCGTTCTGGAAATGCCGACCCAGGTCCGGCAGTCGGTGACCGACTCCATTGCCGAGTCCGTCATCAACATGCTGGTGGCGACACTTTATGATTGCGAAGCCGCGTCCAATCGGACGCCGACCTATGGGACCGCTGCGATGCTGCAGCGGATCAAGGCTTATGTGAATAGCAATATCGCCGATCCGGATCTCAGTCCTGTCGTGGTGGCCGACGCGGTGGGGATCACGGTAAGCTACCTCCACAAGATTTTCTTGCTCAACAACACCACGCTCATGCAGGCGATTCTTGCTGAGCGGCTGGAGCGGTGCCGCAAGGACATTGCCAAACTTGATCGCGCGGGCGGGATAAGTCAGGTCGCTTACGCCTGGGGCTTCAATGATGCATCACACTTTTCCAGGTCATTCCGCAAGCGGTTTAGGGTAAGCCCGCGGGAGTACCGGATGCAGATCGAGCAACGCGATGCGACCTGGCGCAAGAAGCGCGACTAGCCGGCGGTGTCTCAGTCCAAATAGATCGGCATGCATCTGCGAGGTTGCCTCGCAGATGCAGCAACTATAGCAGACGCCAGAATGACAACTGTGTTTGCAACTCGCCAACATCCGGCTGACGAGCTCGCATGTCCTGAGACTTGAAGGTTCGACCAGCTAGGCACCTTCGGGAACGAAGTCGTATCCCGTCCCCGCGCGAACTACCGTACCGCAATGCGGCGCGCCGAAATGGCAGGGCATGATTAGCGTGCCGGAATCGGCAACCTCATCGAGGAATGCGGCCCTTGTGCTTCTTGCCGTCTCCTGTTCGACGCAGAACGGCGTATTGAGGTGTGGATGCAGGATCTGCAGAGGGGAATGGAAAATGTCCGCACAGAAGCTCCCTCGTTTGCCGTCGCTGGTCAGATCCACGCGCATCTGCCCTGGCGTGTGGCCATAGGCCGCCCGAGCAGTCAGTCCTGGCACGAACTCCTGCCCTTCATCATAAAACTGAAAATGCCCGGTGTCGATCAGTGGCTCGACGGCATCAACGAAAGCCTCGGTTTCGCCGACACCCTTAGCCTCGTGGTATCGGGGCAGCCACCAGTCGTAATCTTTTCGGGGCATCCAATAGGTGGCGTTGGGAAAAGTTCGCGCCCAGCCGTCACCGTCTCGAACGGTGTTCCAGCCGACATGGTCCCCATGTAGATGCGTCATGATGACCTGCGTCACCTGCGCGGGTGCGGCGCCTGCTGCGGCAAGCCACAAGGGCACTAAGGTATTCAGGCGGTCGAAGCGCGGCAGGCCGCGTGGCTTGTGATTTCCGACCCCGGTGTCGACGATCACCACGTCGGAACCGATCCGCACCACCCAGATCTGGATACCGACGATCAGCCTGTCTATCACTGCGGCATATTGCGTCGGCCCGAGCCTTGCGACAGCCGCTGCGAAAGCAGGACGAGGAAGATCCGCAAAAACGCGGGAGGGATCATGGGTGGGACCGATCAATTCGACGATGTTATAGACATCGGCCTCGCCGATGCGACGGTGATGCATCATTCCGGAAATCTCCTTTTCCCGACCATGTCCTTCCCGCGGCATCCAGTCTTGATCGCCAATGCAGGCAAACTTGCCTACTGCTCTATTTCGGCATGACGGCTGTTCCGAAGCGAAAAATTGACGTTTAAGAACAAGAAACAGTTTGAGGTTAAGCCGCATGTCCTGGATACTCTATAGCTCCCCCCGCTCCCCCTTTGTTCGCAAGGTCATGATCGCCGCACATGAGGTCGGTTTCTCCGGTCGCATCCAGCGGCAGGATGTCATGACGAACCCGATGCGTCCTTCGCTGGAAGTGCTGGAATTCAACCCGCTTGGGATGATCCCGACACTCGTCGCCGACGGAGAGATGATCTTCGACAGCCTGGTGATCCTGGAATTTCTGAATGAGCAAGCGGCCTCGCCCCTCTTCCCCGCAGCCGCAGCCGCCCGGCGCGATTGCCTGACCCGCCATGCCGTTGCCAATGGCATGATGGACAAGGCCGTTCGCATGCTGGATGAAACTTTTCGGGCGGAACAGAACAACGACACGGCCGAACATATCGCGGGCTTCAGCGACGCCCAGCTGCGCAGCGTGGAATGGATGGGCAAGCGCCTTCAGCTGGACAGGTTCGATGCGGGCGACATCGCCTTCGTCTCGGCCCTCGCCTATCTTGATTTCCGCTTCCCCAAGATCGAATGGCGTAACCATTCGCCGGCTGCGGCCGCATGGTTCGCGTCCGCATCAGAGCGCCCGTCAATGCAGAAAACGGCAATGGCGGTGCCTCCAAAACCGTAGATGCCTGAGCGTTCGGAGCTGAAAAGCCTTCACGCCAGAAGGCCTGCCACAGCTTCCGGCGACTGAAGGGCCATGAAATGGCCCGTGTCCAGCACCTGAAACCTGCCCTTGAGGCAGCGTGAGACAAGTGTTTCAATCAGAGCCGGTGGACGGGCGATGTCGTGGATGCCTGCCACCAGCATCACCGGACAAGTAAGGCTGACGAGAACGGGAACGAGATCGATCGCCGCAAGCATCCGGTAAGTGGCCGCCAGATTCCCGGGCGAGGTTCCAAGCTGAGTCGAAAGGAAGATCTCGAAACCTTCGTTGCGAACAAAACGCGGCAGAGGCCATGCCTTGGGGATGGTATCGGTTTCAAGAAATGGGCGAACGCCCTGAGCGTCGAAGCGGTCAGCTTGGGTGAGCAAGCCCGCTCTTCGTTCCGGAGGCACGCCAGTTGCGGGCGCGAGTCCGGTCAGCTGAACCACTTTCGAACCTAGTGCCGCGGCCGCCGCGATGGCGATAGCGCCGCCAACGGCACCACCCGCAAGATGCATCTCGGAAATATCCAGGTGCTCGGTGAGATGCACCACATCGGCGACGAGCGCCTCCATGGTGAGCTCGGACGTCGGCTTTTCCGACAATCCGAAGCCCCTCAGGTCCAGTCGCAGGACAGCACGGTCAGCAGCAAGATGACGCAGGACCAGATCCCAGCTTTCCAGGGCTCCCCCCATTTCATGAAGAAGGACCAGCGGCACCCCCTTGCCCGGCCGCCAGTCATATCGAAGCCGGACGCCGTTGACCGTGGCGAAATTCATTCTGCGACCACCGGGTTTTCCAGTCTGCCGACACGATCGATCTCGACGATCACGTTCCCGCCCGGCTCGAGAAGGACCGGCGGCTTGCGCGTGAAACCCACGCCTCCAGGTGTTCCGGTGACGATCACATCGCCAGGCCGCAGCTCGGCAAAGCCCGAGCAATAGGCGATCAGCGTCGGGATATCGAAAATCAGGAAGTCCAGCTTTGAGCGCTGCATGATCTGCCCATCGACGATGGTGAGCAACTCCAGCTCTTCCAGAGGACCGGTTTCATCCAGCGTCACTAGATAAGGCCCGAATGGGCCTGACGTCGGAAAATTCTTGCCCGGCCCCCACTGTTCGCCCCGCGTCTGCCAATCGCGCATCGATACGTCATTGAAGCATGCAACACCCGCCACATGCTCCAGCGCGCGCTCCTTCGGAATATAGCGTCCGCCCATTCCGATGATGACAGCCAGTTCGCCTTCATAGTCCACGACCTCGGAATTGCCGGGCTTCACGATCGGCTGGCCATGTCCCGTCAGGGACGTTGCAAACCGCATGAAGAGAACGGGATGGCTAGGATAGGCCTTGCGGTGTTCCGGGCGGGTTTCGTCCCGATGATGCTGATAGTTCAACCCGGCGCAAAAGATCTGAGCCGGATCGGGAATAACCGGCGCGAACTCCACATCGGATAGCGGAACCGGCGTACGGGCGCGCAGCTCGGCGGCCGTTGCGGCAAGATCGCCGGCAAGCCGGGAACGGAGGGTTTCTCCGGCTGCGGCGAGGTGAATGGCCTCGCCTTCCACCAACCCGAAGGTCAGCGCTCCGCGATAGGTTACGGTCGCGAATTTCATCTGGACATGTCCTTCAATTGTTCTGCGAGATCCATCCCATAGTCGCCGCCTTCAGGGATGCGCGTGATGGTGTGGACGTGAAAACGGGCCGGTTCGGCATTGGTGAGAAATACGGCCTGGTGGCAATCGTATTCGGCGATGACCACCGGCGAATGGATACGGAAATAGAAAGGAGCCCAGTCGTCCCATCCGCCCATCCAGCAGAGCCACGTCTGGTCAACGCTGGTTTCGATTTCGGCCATCCGAGCAGCCTTCGGACCCGGAGGAAGAAGGAGGAAGAAGGTCTCCAGCAGCGTCAGCAGCCGGGCTTTATCCTCCGCACGAAAATCGCGGGCGCAGACGCCTTCCAGGGGGATGATGCGGTTGTCACGGAACGCGCCGGCGAGATGCAGACTGTCAGCCCAATGACGCCGTCCTTCGGGCAGGTCAGCATTCAGGATCGAACCCAGCGTCACTGCCAGACGCCGCAAATCGTCAGGCAGATTGCGCATCAGAACCAGCGCCGCCTGCTCGTTTTCGACGAAAGCATCGACACCGGCGGCATTCCCGCCATCCACGACGGTGGGTTCGGCGGCAAGAAACGTGGGCGACAGGACGTAAGTCTCACCCACAAGCCGGCAGCTGAGGCATAGATGATGACCGTAGAGCTGCCAGCCCCAATCCGCCTCGCCGGGCGTGCCGAAGAGGCCGAACGAATAGCAGAACTCGTTCAGATATTTCTCGCGGCCAATCAACTCGCCGGAAAAGCGGTTCACTTGCATTAGCTCGACGATATGCCGATACCCCTTCTCGGAAACCGACGCGCGCACCAGTTCCAGCGTCGCGGCGCGCTCGGCTTCGTTCATTTCTTCCAGACCGATACCGTCGCGCTCCCATTGCATGGGCATGTTGTGCCAACGGCGCCACTGCGGAGCGTCGATGGCAAACCGGACTTGCGAGGCGATTTCGGGACGCAGGATCCCGAGAATCCGGCGGCCGGCGCGATCCATGGCCTCGCGGGGGGCGCCGTTCGGCGGAAGCTCCCTGCGCAACGGACGCAGGGTGCCGTCGGTGGTGACGCCGCGGAACGGCTCCGCCATCAACTCACCCCAGAGGGCATGGATCAGGGTGATCGGGCTGTCCGGCGTGCTGACTTCGCGTGTACGCTCCCGCCGCGACGTGTTGAGAGCGGCCGGAACCTTCGGCGGCACGAAGGGACGGAAGTCGCGCGGATGCGACATCGCGCCGAACGCGGCCTTCATCTTCTCGTTGCTGAGGGGCGTCAGGGTTTTCTGGTGACCGGTCATGTCTATGCCTTCCGGCTCCTGGGTTCGTTGATGAAGGCCGGCTCGTTCGAATATTCGATCTGCACCTTGTAATCGAACTGCTCGCCCGCTTCCGGCTCGGGGACGAGAATGGCGAGGTGATATTCATCCTCGTCACCTTCGTTGAGATTGGTGTGGACGCATCCTTTGGGCAGCATCACGAGGTCGCCTTTGCCTGCCACGGCACGCTCATGGCCCACCTGGATCGTCAGTTCACCGCCGAAAACGTAATAGAACTGGTCGAAGTCGTGGAAATGCAGAGCAGGACCGCCTGTCTGCGGCGCCACTTTGGCCGCATAGATCCGGACATGCTGCGATCCCATTGCGCGGTGGGCCAGATGCTGAGACGCGAAGAGCCGGCCCATCGTGTAACCCTCGGGTGTCAATCGACGGATCAGCGCGGCACTGTCGGGAACCTCAGGTGCGTCGTCCTCCCAGTAATCCAGCAGGCGATCGGCCGGCGGACGCGGAACCATCAATTCGAAATGCGTTTCGTAATGTTCGGTCTCGTTCCAGTTGCAATGTGGCGTTCCCGCGGGAAAATGCACCATCGTCATCGGCCCGACCTTGTAGATGTCGCGCCCAATCTGCACCGTCGTTTCACCCGACAGGACGAAATAGAATTGATCGACGGTGTGGGTGTGCAGTCGTGGGCCTTTATGTCCCGGCGGGCAGCGGCTCAGCAGGCAATTGCAGCTGTCGACACCCCCCGTCGGTCCGTTCATGAAGAGCGACTTAAACGTTTCTGGAAACTGGGCTTCTGGATTGCGGACGATGTTGCGCATCATGCATTCCCGGCGTCCTTGAGATCTGAAACCGTCCAGCCGTTCAGATCGTACTCGCCCAGGCATTTGTCCACGAGACCCAGCATTTGGGAAGCGGTGCCATTCTGGAAGGAGCGAAGATATTGATCGACCCGCACCTGTTCCTGACTGCCTGCATAGTTCATCTCGTAGAGTTCATGCCGCGAGCCGAATTCGGATCCGACCGTATCCCAGAGAAGTTTCAGCAGCTTGCTGCGCGTTTCCGAATCGATGCCGTTTGAACCGCGAGCGTAGGCGTCAAGCATCGGACGGACCTCCGGATTGAGATAGTCCCGCGAAGAAGACGGAAGGTAGATCAGACCTGACGCGACATGCTTCAGGATGTTCTGACGGATCGAGGAATACATGTCGGCGGCGATTACCCGATAGGCGTGCCCGTGCACCATGCTCGGCTGCAGATAGCCATCTCCCCAAGGCTGCAGGTCGCGCGCAAGAGCTTCCATGATGGCCCAGATCGTATGGCGGGCGGCAATTGCCTCACCCACGGCAGCCTGGACACCGCGAAAATCCTTGGTCCCGCCGATTTCGACCGCTTTCATGAACAAGCCGCAGATGAAATCGAGCTTTACCGCCATCCGCGTACCCGCCTGCATCAGGCCGCGTGCAGCCTGCCCTGGAACCGCCATGAACGTGTTCGCCCGCTCCGCATCATACATGAGCACGTCTTCCCAGGGCACGAACACGTTGTCGAGCACGAGGATTGAATCGTTTTCGTCACAGCGCGACGAGATCGGCGCATCGAACGGCGTGGCGCTCTGAGCTGCCACCTGCTCGTAGGAACGGCGGCAATACAGTTTTACGCCCGGGGCCTTCACCGGAACGACAAAGACCGGCGAATATTTCTTATCGGTGACGGGTATGAAGTGATGGGCGATCAGGATCTTCTGGCTGAGCACCGTGCCCGTCGCGACAACCTTGGCGCCTGAGACAAAGATGCCCGCGTCGGTCTCCTTCTCCACCCGGACCATAATATCCTTTGCAGATTGCGGTGAGCTGCGGTCGATCGGTGGGTTGACGATCGCGTGGCCCCAGAATTCGACGTTCTCACGCAGGCCTTTTGCCATACGGCGGGCGTTGGATGCGTATTCACCAAAATGGTCGGAGGATATCCAGAACGAAGGCGCGAACGAGGCGCCAATGAAGTCGGGCGAACGGCCGAGCCAACCATAGCCGATGCGCGCCCATTCCGCGTAGGCTGCCTTCTGCTGCAAGCTCTGTTCGAGCGTGCGGGGAGCCTGGAAACCGGGATGCGTCCAGCCATTTCCGTGTTCCAGACGCACGCGGAGGATGGCAGCACGAGAGTCGTCATGAAGCGCATCATAAAGGCGTGCGATCATGCGCGCTGAATTGCGGAACGCTGGATGCGACACCACGTCCTCGACGCGTTCGCCATCCAGCCAGACTTCACGACCATCGGCGCGAATACTGTCGAGATACTCTGCGCCGGTGTAGGGGCGGGTTTCATCTGCGGCGGCAGGCCGCACGCTTGCGGCGATGGTGCTATTCATGGTGGATCCTCCGAACGCGGAAATGGGTCGTTGGCAAACTTCCCAGAATAGACACCGGAGGTCTTGGCTCAGAGTCGCCAGCTTCTGGCGGGGTGCAACCTGCAAATGGCGACTCTCAGGCAATCGCGTCCGGCCGCGGTGTGGCAGTTAGTGTCCCAGCACGAACCGCACGAGAGAGTCGCATGTCCTCATCATACGCCACAGTCGCCGATCGTATCGTCGCCGCGCTGAAGCGCCACGAGATCACCTGTTTCTTTGGTCAGAGCTTGCCATCGGCACTGGTCTTGGCCTGCGAAGCAGCCGGTATCAGGCAGATTGCGTATCGCCAGGAAAATTCCGGCGGCGCGATGGCCGATGCATTTGCCCGTGTTTCCGGCAGGATCGGAATGGTGGTTGCCCAGAACGGCCCGGCAGCGACGCTGCTTGTACCTCCCTTCGCCGAAGCCATGACGGCCGGCATTCCAATGATCGCCTTCGTTCAGGAGGTCGAAACTTCCACCGTCGACCGCAACGCGTTCCAAGAACTCGATCATTTCGCGCTCTTTCATGGCGTCACCAAATTCGTCCGCCGCATCGATGATCCCGCCCGCGTGGATGACTATATCGACCGGGCGATCACCGCAGCCACGACCGGCAAGCCGGGTCCGGTGGCGTTGCTCTTGCCTGCAGACGTGCTGCGTGGACCGGATCGGCCCCAGCCCTATCGGCGCGCCGCGCGCCTCGGCCATTGGCCGCTCGATCGGCCCGCCGCTTCAGCCGCCGCCGTTGCTGAGGCTGCTTCGCTGATTGCCGGGGCGCGGGCACCGGTGGTGATTGCCGGCGGCGGCGTACTCGCCTCGGGGGCATCCGACGTGCTGATGGAGCTGATTGAAACGGCTCATATTCCAGCCTTCACCACCAACATGGGAAAGGGCTCCATCAATGAACGTCACCCACTGGCCGGGGGTGTCCAGACCGCGTTGAACGGTCCGGCGTCTATTGCTCGTGCGACGCGCTCGATTCTCGACGAGGCCGATGTCGTGTTGCTGATTGGCACCCGCACCAATCAGAACGGTACCGATAATTGGAAGCTTTATCCCGCAGGCGCCAGATTCATTCACATCGATATCGACCCGATGGAAATCGGCCGGAACTACGAGGCGCTTCGTCTCCAGGGAGATGCCCGCGAGACGGTAACGTCGCTAGTCGCCGCACTGATAGGGCATGATCTATCGCTACGCCGAGCTGCTCGTCCCGTATTGGAACGGCGTCTTGTCGAAGCTTGGGGCGAGTTCGAAACCGCCCGTACACAATATTACGCCTCAAACGAAAGCCCCTTGCGTCCCGAGCGGGTGATGGCCGAGCTGCAGAGATTGCTGACGCCTGACACCATCGTTGTCGCGGATGCATCCTATTCGTCAATGTGGGTGGTCGGACAGTTGCGCAATGCGACGGCCGGTGCTCGCTTTCTGACGCCGCGAGGGCTGGCGGGCCTCGGCTGGGGAATGCCCATGGGACTTGGTGCCGCCATTGCACGCCCCGGCGCTCCGGTGGTGGCGTTTGTAGGAGACGGCGGCTTTGCCCATAACTGGGCAGAGCTGGAAACGGCGGTTCGCTGCGACGTCCCGCTGGTGACGGTCGTGCTGAACAACGGTGTCCTCGGTTTTCAAAAAGATGCGGAAACTGTCAAGTTCGGCAAATATACCACCGCTTGCCATTTCGCGGACGTGGACCATTCCTCGGTCGCAAGATCGGTCGGGATGGACGCAGTCCGTGTCGATCAGGCAGGCGATATAGCCCCTGCGTTGCGGAAAGCTCTGGCGTCAGGCCGCCCCTGGCTAATTGAAGTGATCACCTCGCCCGACGCTCATCCGGCGCTATCGCTGTTTGCCGGCACTCTTGATCGCTGAACGGAGGCAGAGATGGCCGAAGACCCGACCGATCTGTCGTTACGCTTACGCGATCCCGCGCTGCTGGAAATGCGCGCCTATGTTGGCGGCATGTGGCGTTGGGCGGCAGATGGCGCCTGCTTCAGCGTGAGCAATCCAGCCCGCGGTGACATTATCGCAGAGGTAGCCGACCTGTCCCGGCTCGAGGTGACAGAGGCGATCGAGTTGGCCCACGCTGCGCAAAAGGAATGGGCTACCCGTACCGGCAAGGAAAGGGCAGCGGTCCTTCGGATCTGGTTTGACCTTATGGTGGAACATGCCGATGACCTGGCCACGATCCTGACGGCCGAACAGGGCAAGCCGCTGGTCGAGGCGAAGGGTGAAGTCCTCTACGGTGCCTCGTATGTTGAATGGTTCGCCGAGGAAGCCAAGCGTCTTTACGGCGAGATCATTCCAGGTCATCAGCGCGACAAGCGGTTGATGGTGATCAGGCAACCGGTGGGCGTTGTGGCATCAATCACGCCGTGGAATTTCCCAAACGCTATGATTACCCGCAAGGCCGCCCCGGCGCTCGCTGCGGGTTGCGCCTTTGTTGCACGTCCCGCGACAGAGACCCCTCTCTCGGCGCTCGCGCTCGGCGTACTGGCCGACAGGGCGGGCATTCCTAAAGGCATCCTGTCGATCCTGCCGTCTCGGAAGGCATCAGAGGTAGGCAAGGAATTCTGCGAAAACCCCAAGGTTCGAAAGTTGACCTTTACGGGCTCGACGGAAGTGGGGCGTATCCTGCTCCGACAGGCTGCCGATCAGGTGCTGAAGGTATCAATGGAGCTTGGTGGTAACGCTCCTTTTATCGTCTTTGACGATGCAGATCTCGATGCTGCGGTCGAAGGAGCTCTCATCTCGAAGTTCCGCAATAACGGCCAGACATGTGTCTGCGCCAACCGCATTTATGTACAGGCGGGGGTCTATGACGCATTCGCCAGCAAGCTGACAGCGGCATTGGCGCGTCACACCATTGGCGATGGTTTGCATGTCGGCGTGATGCTTGGCCCTCTGATCACCCCCGAAGCAGTCGCAAAGGTCGAGGAGCATATTGCCGATGCTGTCGCCAAAGGCGGTCAGGTTCTGATCGGTGGGCGCAGGAGCGACTTGGGAGGGACTTTCTTCGAGCCGACTGTCATCACCGGCGCGACACGTGACATGACGTTTGCGCAGGAGGAGACCTTCGGGCCCCTTGCCCCGCTGTTTCGATTTGACACGGTGGACGAGGTAATCGAACTGGCGAACGAGACGATCTTCGGGCTTGCCTCCTATTTCTATGCCCGGGATTTAAGCCGGGTCTGGCGCGTAGTCGAGGCGCTGGAATACGGCATGGTTGGCATAAACACCGGATTGATCTCGACCGAGGTCGCGCCTTTCGGGGGCGTCAAGCAATCGGGTCTCGGACGCGAAGGCAGCCGCCACGGGATCGAGGAATTCACCGAGCTGAAATACATCTGCCTTAGCGTATGAGACGGCCACCTACGACCGGTCATCCACCCGCTATGGACGTTTCAGTAAGCGACGGTAAAACGGGTGAAGCGATGGCGAGGTTGTTCCAATTCATCGACCAGTGCAACGGCAAAATCCTGATATGAAATGCTACTGGTGCCATCCTCAGCAAAAATTGCCTCGTCACCGCCGAGACGGAATTTTCCGGTCTTCTCCCCTTCGAAAAAGCGGATACCGGGACAAAGCATGGTCCAGTCGAGCTCGCTCTCCCGCAGCCTTTCCAGCCAAACGCCTCCCATTCGCGAATTGATGTGCACGGGCTCGGGCATATTGCGTCGTTCGTAGACCAGACCTCCCTCGGGGTGACGAAGTGACCCTGCCCCACCGACGGATACATACCTCCGGACCTTGGCTGTCCGAAGTGCGGCAAGCATGTCATCCGGTGCGAAGTCCACAAATCGAACTGAACTTACGACGACATCGTGTCCCACCAGCTCCTTTGCCAGGGTGGCAGGATCGCCCACGTCTCCTTTGGCCTGCCGAAGTCGCGGTCGCGCCGCGAGATGCTCCGGGTTTCGAGACAATGCGGTCACGTCATGCCCCCGCTTCAAGAGCTCCGTCACCACTTGTGAACCAACGTTTCCGGTTCCACCGATTACTGCTACGCGCATGTTTACTCCCTTTTCCATCCCAGTCACGCTACATGAAGGTGTTTTTTGAGCTTGTCGGAGGAAGGAAGAATTCTGTACCGCCAGCAGACTTTTGTCCCATTACGACAAGTGACGGTTTACTGGCGGTCAAGACCGATCCGCCGACGGCGCTACAATGGAGTATTCTAGATTGCATGCGCCGCCGGGCACCGTTGTTCGATCACGGTGGGGGAGTGCGGAAAACAGGAGGACCCGAATTATGGAAGTCGGAAATATGGCGGCGGCACAATCATCGCCCCCCGCGGAGGCGACTGATGATGCTTTGATCAAAGGGCTGGAACGGCTGAATGCGATTCTAGCCGCTATCGCCGAGCGAGTTGCACTTCTCGCAGTCGCCTCCGTCCTGTTGATCGGTACTTTCAACATCGGTGATATCATCCTGCGTAATACCGTGGGCTTCACCTTCTATGGTCGGAATGAAATCAACGCACTTCTCGTCGCAGTGGCTGTTTCGACCTGCCTGCCCATCGGCCTTGCCAAGGGCGCAGTACTTTCGATCGACATTTTATCTCGAGTGCTGAGCCCCACGGCGCGCCATCAAGCCGCGGGCCTCGTGGGCTTGGTGGTTACCATGTTCTTTGCCCTTCTCGGGTATCGGATTGTCGCAGTCGCCCATACGATGGCGATCAACCACCAAACCACGGTGATGACCGAGTGGCCTAAGGCGCCTTTCTTCTACATCGTAGGTGCAGCCATCATCATCGCGGCGGCTATCCAATTCCTGATCGCGCTCGAGTCGCTTGCCCGCAGCCGCTCCAAGTGGACCCTGGTTTCGGGTCTCGTTACATCGCTGTTGCTGGCGGCCATTTTCTACATCGGCCTGGCTTTCGTGGGCTTGGTGCCAGGGAAGATCTTCATGGTGCTGGTTTCCAGTAACAGGATCATTTTTTCGGCGGTGGCCTTCGCGCTGATGTGGGTTGCGATTCTTGTCGGCGTACCACTTGGCGTCGCGATGGGGATGACCGGTCTTGCGGGCGCAGTGGGACTGATGGGTCTCGGCTCCACGATGAGCGTGCTGGGATCCGAGACGACAAGCTTTGTGACCCAGGACGCGCTGTCGGTTTTACCGCTGTTCTTGCTGATGGGGGCTTTCGCCAATGTTGCTGGGATAGGGGCTGACCTATACCGGCTCTGCAATGCGTTGATTGGTCATATCCGGGGCGGTCTGGCGCATGCCTCGATTCTGGCTTGCGCGGGTTTCGGTACACTGACGGGTTCCTCGGTCGCAACCCAGATGGCCATTGGCCGGATCGGCTTGGCTGAGATGCGCCAGCGCGGCTATTCCATCGAATTGGCGAGCGGTGCGATTGCGGCAGGCGGCACGCTTGGCCAGTTGCTTCCACCCTCTTCCGCCTTGATTCTTTATGGCGTGCTGACCGAGCAATCGATCGGCCGGCTATTTATCGGTGCACTTCTGCCGGGGATTGCAGCGACCCTGCTCTACATGGCAACTGTGGCAATCTGGCTGCTGATCTGGCCCCGTCACGCCGTCAAGGGCGACAAGCCGAAACTGCGCGAGGTGGTTGATGCCTCGAAGGGGGCCTGGTCCGTGCTTCTGCTCTTGGGGCTCATTCTGAGCGGCATCTACTTCGGTTTCTTTACTGAGCTGGAGGGCGGCTCGGTGGGAGCCATCGGCGCATTCTTGATTGCGGCCGCACGCGGCAAGATTAATCGGGCAACATTCTGGTGCACAATGGGAGAGACAACCTCTTCGCTGGCCATGATGTATCTGCTGATGTTCGGTACCATCATGCTTTCATTCTTCTTTGGAGTAGCGGGACTTCCGCAGTCCTTTGTGAGCTTTATGGGCAGCTTCGACCTCACACCGATGCAGGTTATTCTCTGCCTGATTGCCTGCTATCTGGTACTCGGCACCGCGATGGATTCGTTCGCGATGATGGTCATCACCATTCCGATCTTCGTGCCGATGGTCGAACATCTGGGCTACGATCCAATCTGGTGGGCGATCATGACGGTGATCTGCATGGAGGCTGGACAGATATCTCCGCCCTTCGGGCTCAATATGTTCGTTATATCTTCGCTCGCTCCCGACATCCCGATCACCAAGGTATTTAAGGGATGCTGGCCGTTCTTCGCGTCAACTATAGCCAAGATCATACTATTGTTGCTCGTGCCGGGTCTGGCGACGTGGTTGCCGTCCACGATGTAGCATTGGTGTAAAATGGAAAAGGCGTCGCGGCCAATCGCGACGCCTTTTTGATTCTTGCAACGTCTATTCAGGCTCGCTTGGCCAATTCTTCTTTCAAGATCGGCAAGGCCATCATATGGGTCTGGAAACCGAACATACCTATGATCTCAAGGACTTCCATTATCTCATCAAGGGTCGCGCCATAGCGGTCCATCGCCTGCTCAAGATGAAAATACGCACCACCGGCATCGCCATGGGTCGGAGACAAATCAATGGTGACGTAGATGAATTCCTTCATCTTTGGGGATAATGCCTTCGTCTGCCAAGGTACGCCCGAGTAGCTGGCATAAGCCGTCACGAAATCCGGGCCAAGCCAGCAATTGGCCTCCCATATGTCGCCCATGTAACCTCTTTTTGCGAGAAATGCCGCCTTCGCCTTTTCCATCCTTTCCTCAGCACCGTCGCGAAGATGGGTCTTGGCATTTTCCAGGCCGCCCAACTTCTTGAGCACAAGTTGCACACCCGGGATGAATCCATGGATACCCAACACTGAGGCCAGTTCCAGAACTTCGCAGATCTCTTCCTTTGAAGCGCCCCGATCCAGTGCGTCCGCGATGTGAAGCCGTGTTAGTCCCGCCTTGAGATGTGTTGGCGAAGCGGTCAGGGCAATCTGAATAAGCGCGCGATCTTTTAGCGACAGTGCACCCCGTGTATCAATGGCCTTAGATATCTCGACAATGCCATCGGCAATTGCAGGATCCAGCTCGGCAATCGCGGCAAACGACGCGTGAGGCTGGCCGTAGACACGTTCCAACGCATCTATCAGTTCGCCGGCATGGGAACTACTTTTCTCTGGCATCATGCTCCTCCTTTTGGTGTCACCACCAACCTAACATTTTGACCAGGGTGCCTTTGCCTAAGGGTGCACCAATTCTTGTTGATCTGAACGTTAGGGTGAACGAGCCCATTCTCATTGCACTCAGGTGCAAGACTTTTCCGATCCTTTGCATAAACTGTCGGACGGACTACGGTCGCGTGGAAGGAGCCACGCGGCACGGGGAGCTTCGGTCAAAGGAGGACGACCAATGAAATATCTCAAACTGTTAGCTACAGGCGTGCTTGCGATGGGCCTCTGCACCGCCGCCGTGGCCGATGAGCCTATTCATTTACGGATTGCCGTGGACAGCCCTAGTAGAGGGAATGTGTGCGTCGGCTATATGGACGTCTGGGCCAAAAAGATCGAGGCTGAGTCGCAGGGCCGTATTAAGACCGAGTTGGTCTGCGATGGGCTTCTGGGCAAAGTTGGAAATAGCATTGATCGCGTTGCCGCAGGCGTTGCGGACATCGCCTGGGACCTGCCACTCGCCTATGGCGCCCGTTTTGCTCCTCTGGGTGTGGTCGGAGTGCCGGGGCTTTATGATGATCCCGAGATCGCAGCGGGTGCGCTGTGGAATCTCTACGCTAACGGCAAGATACGCCTAGATGTGGGCAGTGGCATCAAGCTCCTCTGGGTGCAGGGCGTGCCAAATACCGCCTTTTATTTCGTGAAGGCACCATCATCGCTTACGTCTCTGGCCGGCCACAAGATAGCGATGGGATCGAAGCAGCGCGCAATGACTATCAGCGCGATGGGCGGAACGCCTATTCAGCTTGCGCCGCCGGAATACTATCAGGCGATCCAGAAAGGCGCTGCTGATGGTGTCCAGTCCACGACAGGTGCGATCGGATCCTACAAGCTCGAAGAGCTGCTTCATCATTACGTATACGGCCCGTTCGGCGGCGGTTTTACCATCATGGTCATGAACCAGGCAAAATATGACGCGCTTTCTGCCGACCTGAAGAAGATCATCGATGACAACTCGGGCTACGCCATGTCCCGCTGGTCAGCAGCTTTTTTGCGCGACTGGGAAGACAATTATCTGAAGACGAACATGCTGTCGAAGCCTGAGAACAAACAAGTCATCCTGACTCAAGAGCAGCTCAAGGCGTGGCAACCGGCCTTCGATGGGGTCGCCAAATCCTGGGCGGAAAGCGTTCCGGACGGCGCCAAGACCATTGAATTGTTCAAAGCCGAATATGCGGCGGAAGCCAAGAAGGCGGGCCGCTAACGGCTTGCCTCACGGGATGGTGCAGATGCGCCATCCCGAACTTCGCGGGAGAAACCATGCCAAGTTTGCGCCGTCTCGAACCAGACGAATTTCCTCCTGAGGTGCAGGATCTTGTGGCGCAGGTCCTCAAGGTTTCCGCCGACGGTGTTGGGGGTCCATTCAATCTGATGCTTCGGTCGCCCGAAATGGGGCGCCGGCTGATGGCGCTGCTGTCCTATTTCAACGACGAGACGCAAATCCTAGATCCGCAGGTAAGGCGCCTGGCGGTCCTCATGCTCGCTCGCCGTTCTTCCGTCCGTTATGCTTGGTGGACCCATCGTCGGCGCGCACTGTCGGCGAGACAGTTTACAGCTGCTCAGATCGATTCCCTGAATCAAGGAGCGCGTCCCGGGGGTCTCGATCCCAAGCTGAAGGCCACCTTCGATTTCGTGCTCTCGCTCATGACGGGCGGGCCATCCGATGCCGCGACCTCCGATGCGCTGCGCCAATTGGGCGAAGTGCAACTCGTTGAGCTGGTGGCCCTGTGCGGCACCTACACGACAGTGGCCTATCTCCTGAAAACCGGAGACGTTGATCTTCCCGAAGGTGAGAGCGACACGTTGCTGCCTCTGGCCGCTCCCTTCTCTGAGTTGCTTTCGTGACCGAATACGATGACCTCTTGGAGGCTGCGCGAATCGAGGGCCAGGTCGTCTGGTACACAGGATTGCTTTATGAGGAGGTCGCTCAACCGATGTGCCGAGCGTTCGAGCGGCGATATCCAGGCATTCATGCGATCTGCGACCGAAGCTGGCCGATCGATGCCGTTGGCAAGGTGATCGCTGAACGCGCGCGGGGAGAGGCCCGTTGTGACGTATTCGATGGCGTGGGCTCACCAACCTTGGCGGATGCCGAAGGACTTGACCAAGCATGCAACCTCCCCGAATTCGCAGCGATAGCCTCAGAGCGTCTCGACTCGTCCGGCCGCTGGGCGGCGCAGATCCTGTATCATGCCACCCATGCCTGGAATGCGGATATCATACCTCCCGAAGACGCGCCGAGAACACTTGAGGCCTTGTTGGACCCGCGGTGGAAAGGTCAAATGTGCTGGTCCCGTAGAACCCTGTCCGGTCGGCCGGGTTTCGTTGCGTTGGCACTCCTGCATTTCGGTGAACCGGATGGAATGGCCTACCTCCGCCACCTCGCGGCGCAAGAGGTCGCGCCGCTGGAGGGCCTCGGCCGGGATACCATGCAAACCCTGGGCCGAAGCGAATATGCAGTGGCACTGCAGATCTTCGCACATCACGCGATGATCGAGCGCGAGGCCGGCGGCAATATAGGATGGGCGGTTGAAAGCCCGGTTCTGACATTTCCGAACCCGATCAGCGTGTGCCGGACGGCTCCCCACTCGGCCGCGGCGCGGCTCTTCGTGAACTTCGTGCTGTCCGCCGAAGGGCAGGAAGTCATTCGGCAAGGGCGTCACCTGCCATCTCGGACGGATGTTATTCCACTCGACCCCGATCTGACCAAAGTCCGTGGCTATTTCCTTTCGCCGCATGTGGTCGCCCACAGTCTACCGGAATGGGAAAGGATTGGACTGGAGCTTTTCGAATAGGCTGGCGTCCCGGATCAGGCTTTTCCCTGAGCACGAGACCCGCAGTCCAAAGATAACAGTTTCTCAGCGCAGAAGATATTCGCTAGCCAGCCTAAGATCGGTGTGATCGAACTAGGAGATTCGAAAATGCTGACTTTGATATCGAGACGTTTCGCCTTAGTTGCCACGGTTGCCGCAATGACATCTTTGCTTTTAACCCCATCTCCCATACGTGCGGGCCAACTGGATTTCGCCGTGGTCAGAGTGCCTGAACAGGTTCCGGCCAAATCAGGCACGATCGATATGGATGGATTCAAGCTCGCCTATTGGGATACGGGGGGTGAAGGTAGACCCGTCGTGCTTCTGCATCCGGCGTCGGTGGGGCATGACGCATGGGTATATCAGCAGCCTGCGTTATCGAAAGCCGGCTTCCGCGTTATTGCTTTCGCCCGTCGCGGATATAAAGGGTCGGATGCCGGGCCAGAGGATCATGGCTCTGCCTCTGGAGACCTTCGCACTCTCGTCCAGGCTCTCAATCTGGGTAAGGTACATCTCATTGGAGTTGCGGCTGGCGGAATCTATGCGGCCGATTATGCCATCACTTATCCGGACGCAGTTGCGAGCCTCGTCATCGCCAACAGCCTGGTGACTATCGGCGACGCGGCCTACATGGCGGCAAGCGCTGCTCTCCGGCCCAAGGGATTCGAGGAGATGCCGGCCGATTTCAAGGAGCTCGGACCGACCTATAGATCCGGCAATCCGGAGGGTACGGCTCGATGGCTTGAGATCAACAGGAATGCTGTCCACACCCGCTTCCGCCAGGATCCTCAGTCGAAGATGACGTTGGACAATCTTGCAACGATATCCGTACCGACCCTGATGCTGACGGGCACCGCAGATCTTTACACGCCGCCGCCAATGCTGAAGAAGATGGCCGACAAGATCAAGAATGTGTCAGCAACGATCGTCGACGGAGCCGGCCACGCGGCTTTCTGGGAACAGCCTGATGCCTTCAATGCCGCGGTGATCGAATTTCTTAAGAAATCGAATTGAGCACTTATTAATCTGTACGGGGCGGTGCAATGGTCTTGAGAGGAGACGAACTGTCGACCCGCTATTTTGCGGGCCCAACCGCCTAAGAATATAATAATAATTTCCTCCGTCACTCGTCTCGGCGTCGGATGGGGAACATATCTTCGCCGTGGTGGTGTAGAGGGGTATCAAGTAGCGGGCATAGCCAACTTACCTTTAGGGGCTCGTCAAAATACTTGATCGCTGCCGGAACGACAAAGCGCTACTTCGATGAGAAAGCCGCGATTGTCGCCTCGCACGACTCCCTGAACCGTCGGCTCGATCCTTCAGGCCCACTTGTCTGGACGCTGACGCGAGCGCCTTCAAGCAGAAGGGATAACGTGTCCGCCAGCAGCTGTGGGTCCGACGAACCTGCTGCCTCGCACACCGCCGCGAGTCGGTCGCGCTGGGCGTTCTTGAATTCCTGAACAACTGCGTGGGCTGGATGATCGCTGTCACGCAGCTCGACCGCAGCGTTCGCCAGATCACAACCGCCGGGTTCCTGCTCCAGACGCTCCACCTGGAATTCGACCCATCGCTTCAATTGCGCGGCAGCGTCTTCTGAGAAATCTCTCTCCAGCTCGTCCCAGAGGGCCCCCGCCCGTTGCGTCACCTGGCGCAGAGTCGCACAAAGAAGCTCGTCCTTTGAACCGAATTTTCGGTAGAGCGTCATCTTGTTCGTCTGCGCCGCCTCCGCAATGGCTTCGACGCCGATCCCTCGAATTCCGTGTTTCCGAAAAAGGTCCGCCGCTGAAGACACGATGCGCTCACGGGGAGGAATGGCCGCCGGTGAAGAAAGATCGGCGGCTTTATCTGGAAATTCCGAACTTGACATGGGTGTGACCGGTCGGTAACGTTCATCTGTTACTTACCGGTAACACCCCTCAGTCGCTCGGTCAAGGATCATGAGAGGATTGGAAATGGCACGGCATGACGATCTGACGCTCAACGAAATTCTCTCTGACCCGATGATCCTATTATTGGCTCGCGCGGACGGATGGTCGACGGCCGAGTTTCGAGACGAGATGATCTGGGCATCACAAGAGCTGAAGCGAGGGCTTGGCGGCCCCGCTGCCCCGGGAGCCCAAGGATCGACGCGAAACGGCCGTCCCCTTGAAGCAGCGTGCTGCGTCATTTAGGGGTCATAACAAGATTAGTAGGAATCCTACATTCAGCTGAAGATGTGAACCGCAGGATCGATATTCAGTCCTACACTGGACGTTAAATTGCATTTCGCCCTAAAACTTCATATTCAGCGCCGGCGGCAAACTACGAATAAGACTGACGGATTCGGCTAAACGTACGATTTCGCACTAATCTTGTTCTGCCCCCAATTTGTCTTTTACCGACAAAGACACGCTCAAAAATGAGGCCTTCGGTGCCTGACGAGCATAGACTCATCAACCGGGCCGGGATGACGAGCAGCACTCAAACCGGCGATGTTCAAGGGAAATCGACCAGACCCACCCGTAGGTCATTGATGACCGTGGCGAGCCCTGGTGCGCCTATCAGCAGCACGACCCGGACCGGCGCCAGCTTGGGGACGGCACGCCCAAAGACAGCGACATTCGTGTGGCCGTTCAGGCGAGATGGATAGATGTTGCCGTCGGGAAGCGACTGATGCTCGCGGAATGCCAGCGCCCAGGAACGCGCCGGGCCCTGACGCGATGATTTCGCTACGTCAGTTGGAACCCCCATCCTGATGGCGTGATCGTCGCGCAGGTCAACAAGGCGGAGCTCTGCGACCGTCTCGACCTCAGCATAGCGCCGCGCATAGATCTCTCTTTCCTCAATCGGAAGATCGCCGATAAGACCGTCGCGGCGATCACGCAGAACCGCCTCAAGGAAGCAGACCTTGAGTGTTTCACCCAGATAAAGAACGCCGAAACGCTTCGTTGCATCATGTCGGCGCGGGTCGCTGAAACGGCTCGCAGTCTTTCCAAATCCCAACGGATCCGGAAAGGCGCTTGCGTAGATCCGGCCAAAGCGACGCCTGAAGGAATCGTTTCGATATCGAGCGGCTGACGCTCGAAACCGGCAGGCGGTTTGATACCCGCCATCTAGCGGAAGTCACCGTGGGCAATGCCCTCAGCTGCGGCAATCACGTCGGTATCCTGGCGCCGCTTCAGGGCGTCGAGCCTGGTACGACCTTCAAGAGCGCCGTGGGGCAAAACAAGAAAGCGGTAAACGGCCCAGGCACCCGCCAGGATCTCGTGCAATTTTGGAAGCGCCGTATAGGGCCGACCGTCCTGATCGAGCTGCCAGGCCGGAAAACGGAACCCTCGCTTGGCGCCATCCAGGCCGAGCACCTGGCCGTTTTGACGCTTTGGATTGACCGTGACCCGCGAAACGCCAAGAAGATCTGAAAGGCGTCGGCGCTCAGCATGTTCGAGGATAAGGCATCTGGCGTGAAGACTGACCGGCCCGGATTGGCCGAGGCGATCCGCTACGTTCGCGACGGCGATACGCTCACACTCTGGAAGCTCGACCGCCTCGGCCGGTCGATGAAGCACCTCATCGAGATCATCACCGAACTGGAGGCCAAAGGCGTCGGCTTCCGATCCATCACCGAAAACATCGACACCACGACATCCGGCGGTCACCTGGTATTCCACCTGTTCGGCGCGCTGGCACAGTTCGAGCGCGATCTGATCCGGGAACGAACACGTGCCGGTCTGCAAGCCGCAGAGGAACGCGGCCGACGCGGTGGCCGACAAGTCGTCGTAACCCCGGAGAAACTTGCCAAAGCCCGCCAGCATCTGGCGGCCGGTTTGAACGTCCGGGAAGCCGCCGCCCGCGTGAAAATCGGGAAAACCGCCCTCTACGAAGCTCTCAGGGCCGAAAAAGCAACGACATCCACGGGTAAACCAACTTGAGTTCCGGATACGTTCTTAAAAGTCGGACAGATTCGCCACTTTCGTGTCGTGACGCCTATAGTCAGGCTTCCCTAGCCTTGTTGCTTTCAGTCATCCTCCACAAATACTTGGTCGCGCTTTGAACGTATCGAGGGCAAAAGGGCGAGGACGACACAGAGCAGACCCACACAAAGCAGTGAGGCGGCAATCGGGTTTGTGACGAATACCGTCGCGTCACCACGAGAGATGATCATCGCCCGCCGGAGATGTTCCTCAAGCAGGGGCCCCAGAACGAAGCCCAGCAGAAGGGGGGCTGGTTCGCAGCCCACCCGGATCAGGACATAGCCGAGTATGCCCGAGACGATGATCGCATAGACGTCAAAGGGGTTGTTGTTGATGGAATAACACCCGATGGAGGCAAAAATGACGATGGCTGGAAACAGCATTCGGTAGGGTATGCTCAGCATCTTCACCCAAAGGCCGATCAGCGGCAGGTTGAGGATCACCAGCAACAGGTTGCCGATCCACATCGATGCGATGATGCCCCAGAACAGCGCCGGCTGGCTGGTAATGACGTCCGGCCCCGGCGTGATCCCCTGTAGGATGAAGGCGCCGACGATGAGGGCCATGACCGGATGCGCCGGGATCCCGAGGGTAAGCAACGGAATGAAGGATGTCTGGGCCGCGGCGTTGTTGGCGCTCTCGGGTCCTGCCACGCCCTCGATCGCGCCATGGCCAAACTCTGACGGATTTTTCGACAGGTTCTTCTCGACCGAATAGCTGGCAAAGGATGCCAGTACGTGGCCGCCGCCGGGCAATACGCCAAGAAGCGAGCCAAGCGCCGTTCCCCGCAGGACAGGGCCGATAACCCGCCGGAAATCCTCCCTCGTCAGCCAAAGGTGCGTGACGTGCTTCACGCCGACTTCGCGCGTGTGCTCGTTCTGAAGATTGCGGAAGATCTCGGAGACCCCGAAGATACCAACGGCAATCGAGACGAAGTTGATCCCTTGCGACAACTCCAGGCGGCCGAACGTGAAGCGCTCCTCGCCAGTATAGATGTCCTGTCCCACCGTCCCCAGCAGCAAGCCGATAACGATCATGCCCAGCGCCTTGAGAACGGAGCCGTGGGCAAGCGAGATCGAAACGAGCAGCCCGAGAACGATCAGGGCAAAATATTCCGGGGCACCGAATTCAAGCGCGATGGAGGCTAGCGGCGGAGCGGCTATCGCCAGCAAAAGGGTTGCGACGCAGCCTGCGAAGAATGATCCGAGCGCCGCGGTTGCCAATGCCTGGCCGGCACGCCCCTTCCGGGCCATCTGATAGCCATCAATCGCGGTCACGGCAGACGAACTCTCCCCCGGCAGATTAATGAGGATGGCTGTTGTGGACCCGCCGTATTGGGCGCCGTAGTAGATGCCCGACAGCATGATGAGCGAGGTTACTGGGGAGAATGTAAAAGTGATCGGCAGAAGCATCGCGATCGTCGCCGTCGGCCCGATGCCGGGCAACACGCCAACGAGCGTGCCCAGCAGCACGCCAACGAAACACCAGACGATGTTTATCGGCGTGAGAGCCGTTTCGAAGCCAAGGGCAAGATTCGAGATCAGATCCATCATGGCGAGCACCTCATAGTCCGAAAACCGGTCCGAAAGTCGGAATGGCAACTGCCAGCCCGACCTTGAAGACCAGATAGCAAAGAGTGGCGATGACGGCGGCCATCATAGCCGCCGATACCAGCGAATTTCGGCGGGACGCGAGTGCCGTCATGAACGTGCAAAACAGGACGACGGGTACGAGCCCAAGATCGCGCGCTCCGGCTGCAAAGATGGCAAGTGCGAGACAGATGAGGACGAGTCCGCGCCAGGGGACGGAACCATCGGTCGGCTCCGGCTCACTGCGCAAACCATCAAGGCCGATGACGACGCCCAGTGCACCCAGTACGAAAGCAAGAACCACCGGTAAAAAGCCTGGTCCCATCTGTGTCGCGGTCCCGAACTCGTACCGTAGACCCTGCACAGCGAAACAGGCCGCGATGGCGATGAATATGCCACCGGCGATCAGGTTTTTCCGGGTGTTCTTTTCGAGTGTAGCCATGGTCTCCTCCCCTCTGGCCTCCTCTGACGGTGTTCCCGTTCAGATGATATTCGACCCTGTGATGGCGTCGCAGACGGCATCGGTGACCTGCTTCGTGTTGGCGGTGCCGCCGACGTCCGGCGTTAGGATGCCTGCTTCGGTGACACGCTCGACGGCGCTCATCAGCCGCGCAGCGGCCTCGCGTTCACCGAGATGCTCGAGCATCTGCGCGGCCGTCCAGAAGGTCGCGATCGGATTGGCAATGCCCTTGCCCGTGATATCGAAGGCGGACCCGTGGATCGGCTCGAACATCGACGGGAAACGGCGCTCCGGGTCGATGTTGGCGGTCGGCGCGACCCCGAGCGAGCCGGCAAGCGCACCGGCCAGATCCGACAGGATGTCGGCATGCAGGTTGGTCGCCACGATCGTGTCGAGCGTCTCCGGCTTCAGCGTCATGCGCACCGTCATCGCATCGACCAGCATCTTGTCCCAGGTGACGTCCGGGAATTCCTTCGACACTTCGGCCGCGATCTCGTCCCACATGACCATGCCATGACGCTGGGCGTTCGACTTGGTGACGACGGTCAGCAGCTTGCGCGGACGCGCCTGGGCCAGCTTGAAGGCATAGCGCATGATGCGGGTGACCCCGACGCGGGTGAAGATCGCCACTTCCGTGCCGACCTCTTCCGGAAGGCCGCGATGGGCGCGGCCGCCATGGCCGGAATATTCGCCTTCGGAGTTCTCCCGCACGATCACCCAGTCGAGGTCGCCCGGACCGCAATTGCGCAAGGGCGGCGTGATGCCGGGCAGGATCTTCGTCGGGCGCACATTGGCGTACTGGTCGAACCCCTGGCAGATCGGCAGGCGCAGGCCCCACAGCGTGATGTGGTCGGGAACGTCCGGAGCGCCGACCGCACCGAAAAAGATCGCGTCGAACTTCTTCAGCTTCTCCAGCCCATCGGCCGGCATCATCACGCCATGCTTCTTATAATAGTCCGAACCCCAGTCGAAGGTCTCGGAGTGGATTTTGAAGTCGCCGCTGCGCTGTTCCAGCGCCTCCAGAACCTGAAGTCCGGCGGCAATCACTTCCGGGCCGATCCCATCCGCGGGGATCGCTGCAATCTTGTATTCACGCATGGGAAGTTCGCTCCGATTCGAGGATATCGCGCTCCGTATCAAGCGCCGGGTTCATGGCTCGTTGCCATGACGAGTGACGGGTCGGCGGCGCAGCCGCCGACCCGACTGAGCTTACTTGCCGCTCTCGCTGATCAGCTTCGTCAGTCGCTCGACTTCAGACGCGAACTTCTGGTCAAGTGCTGCCGGTGTCGCCAGATCTTCCGAAACCGGCGCGGTTCCGAGGCTTGCAAAACGCTCGATCACAACCGGATCCTTGAGTGCGGCGCGGAGCGCTTCTGCAAGCTTGTTGCGGATGGCTTCAGGCGTTTCCTTGGGCGCCCACAGCGCATGCCAGGCGCTGAGTTCGAACCCTTGCAGGCCGCTCTCCGCGACGGTCGGAAGATCCGGCAGCACGCCGATCCGCGCCTTCGTCGTGATGCCATAGGGATGAACCTCGCCGGCCTTGATCTGGGTCATGGTATTGGTCGTCTGGTCGCAGGCGAGATCGATGCGGCCGCCGATGAGATCGGTCATCGCAGGGCCCATGCCCTTGTAAGGCACCAGCGTGATCTTGGTGTCGAGGGCATCCTGCAACAACCTGCCGCAGAGATCGGAAACAGCACCCGTGCCGGCGGTACCGAAGGTGACGGCAGGCCCGTTCGCCTTCACATGGGAAACGAGATCGGTGAACGTCTTCGGCTCGAAATCCTTCCTGCCGACGACCGTCATCGGAACTTCGGTAATCAGCCCGACGCTGGAGAAGTCTTCGATCGGCTTGTAGGTCAGGTTCGGGTAGAGCGCGGCAAAGGTTGCTACGCCGATATGATAGAGCAGCAGCCGATAGCCATCGGGGTCCGCCTGCGCCACTGTCGCGGCACCAAGGGAGCCGCCCGCACCGCCCATGTTTTCGATCAGCACCTGCTTACCCAGTGTCTTGGACATCGACTGGGCCACCAGGCGCGCCACAGTATCACTCGGCCCACCGGCTGCGGCGGGCACCACGATTGTAATGGGCCGATCAGGATAGTTCTCCTGCGCCAGCGCCAGATGGCTGGACATGGCAAACAGGACACCCGTGAGGGACAACTGTACCTTTTTCATCGCGCTTTCCTCCCTGAGATCGCGAAGGATGCCTCCACATCCTTTTCCATGCCATCTTGCATGCAAGCTTACATTCATTGATGCACGCCCGTTTGTCAAGTGCCTTCAGAGTCGCTATAACAACGGCACGGAAACAACGTCGGGCAGTTCATGATCAAGACGATCGACATTCCCGGAGCCGCACCGCGCGATCCGGTCGCAGAACAGAATTCAGCAAACGCCGACAGCAACGGTTCTGGTCGGGTTTCGGCCGCCTATCTCGCCATTAAGGAGGCGATACGCTCCAACGCATTTCCGCCCGGATACCAGGCCGCGGAAATTGAAATTGCGCGTCAGCTCGGCATGAGCCGGACGCCGGTGCACGAAGCCATGGCCCGCCTGCAGGAAGACGGGCTGGTCCGGATTCTTCCCAAGAAGGGCATCATCATCTGTGCCCTGTCTCCCGCGGATATCGAGGAAATTTACGAAGTCATTACCGCGCTGGAGGGGGCAGCGGCGGCACGACTTGCCCGGCTCCCGATGGAAGAGCGCGGGCCTGTCATCCAACTCCTGAAGGCCGCCACCACGGGGATGGTGGATGCACTGGCTGACAACGACCTTCCACGATGGGCCGTCGCGGACGAGGATTTTCATCACACCCTCGTAACGGAGAGCGGGAACAGCCGCCTCATGCGGATGGCCGGCACTGTCGCCGATCAGTTGCATCGCGCCCGCATGTTCACCCTCAACCTACGCCCCTTACCGCTGCACTCGGCCGGCGAGCATGCGGAAATCATAGATGCAATCGAGCGAGGTGATGCCGATGCGGCAAGCCGCTCGGCACGGCTGCACCGCAAACATGCCCATGATGCGCTGATCCCCCTTATCGCTCGATACAATCTACGCAATCTCTAGATTCTCGGTTGCGGCAATCTGCACAACACGGAGATTGTTGGTGCTGCCCCGTTGCGCAAACGGAAATCCAGCCACGATGACGATGTGGTCGGACGGGTATGCCAGCTTGGTAGCCAATGCCGCCTGCTGCGCATGAAGCAATGAGGCTTCATAGGTGTGGACATCGTGTGATCGCACACCGACCACGCCCCAGTACAGGTTGAGTCGGCGCGCAACCTGTTCGGACGGAGTGAGGGCAAGAATGGGTAAGGCCGGCCTCGCACGCGAAATCCTGGCCGCGGTTGTTCCGCTCGATGTGTAGGCAACCACAACCGGCGAGCCCAGGGCCACGGCAACGTTGGCGGCCGCGGTGGCAACCGCGTGCGGCGGTGAGTGAGCGACATCGGGCTCCGTTGCCTCAAGGATTGGCCGGTAGTGCTTGTGCTTCTCCGTCTTCTCGATGATCCGGTTCATCATTTCGACCGCCTCCACCGGATAGGCGCCTGTTGCGGACTCAGCGGAAAGCATGACGGCATCTGCCCCATCATAGATGGCACCGGCAACGTCCGAGGCCTCAGCACGCGTCGGCGTTGGCGAACTCACCATGGAGTCGAGCATCTGTGTGGCGACGATCACAGGCTTGGCAGCGACCCGGCATGCACGGATGATTTCCTTCTGCTTGCCCGGAACGTCCTCCGGCGGGATCTCGACGCCGAGATCACCTCTGGCAACCATGACGCCGTCCGAAAGCCTGACGATATCCTCGATGTCATCAAGGGCAGACGGCTTCTCGATCTTGGCAATAAGGCCAGCCCTGTCCCCAACGAGGGATCGGGCTTCGATCATGTCGCGTGCCCGCTGAACGAAAGAGAGTGCGACCCAGTCGACGCCAAGCTCGAGGCCGAATTCCAGGTCCTCACGATCCTTCGCCGTGAGCGGAGAGATGTCGAGCACCGCGCCGGGCACGTTGACCCCCTTGCGGTTAGACAGGGTTCCTCCATTGAGGACCTCGCAAACAAGCCGCCCGTCCATCACTTCCATGATTCGGACCTTTACTCTGCCGTCATCGATCAGGAGGTCCATCCCGGGCACCGCCACCTCGAAAATCTCCCGATGAGGTAGCGGAATGTCGTTCATTCCTTCGCCACCCTCCTGGCCGAAGACAAATCCAATTGTGGATCCGCGCGCCAGATCAAGCCTGCCATGCGCCAGCACTCCGATTCTGATCTTTGGACCCTGAAGATCCTGCAGGACGGCAATGGCTGCATCCTGTTCTTGCTCAAAAACCCTGATACTACGGTAAATCTCGGCGTGATCGGCCCGGGTGCCATGACTGAAGTTCAGGCGGAACGTGTCGACGCCGGCGAGAAATAGCGACCGAAGCATGTCGGGCGAATTTGAAGCCGGACCTACCGTCGCGACGATCTTCGACCGCCGGTTGTTGCGGATGAACATGTGCAAACCTAACCTATGAGAATTGCGCGGATGTCATTGACATTCGTGAGCGTTGGGCCGGTGACCACCAGGTCGCCAACGGCCTTGAAGGCCGTGTAGCTGTCATGGGCGGCCAAGGTCGCGCGTGGATCGATGCCAGCGTCGCGCATCCGAGTGATGCTGTCCGGCGCTACCAGCGCCCCGGCTGCATCCTCTACTCCGTCGATGCCATCGGTATCGCCGGCGATCGCCCAGATGCCCACGGCGCCCCTGAGGGCGACAGCAAGACTGAGAAGGAATTCCGTGTTTCGCCCACCACGGCCTTCGGTCGTGGCGCCGAGCGAAACGGTGCCCTCACCGCCGGACAGGATAACGGCAGGTCCCGCTACAGGCAGGCCCTTGTCACGAGCCGACAGCGCAATGCCTGCCATGACACGTCCCATTTCCCGCGCTTCGCCTTCCAGGGCGTCGCCGAGGATCAGTGGACGCAGTCCGGCCTTCCGCGCGGCGGACGCCGCCGCGTCGAGCGCTATCGAGGGGGCGGCAATCAGACGAATTTCGCCGTCAACTTCCCCAGCCTTGGGCGTCTCGTTGCCTTGCGTCAGCACTGAACGCGCAGACTCGGGCAAATCAATGCCGTAGCGGGCGACGATCGCGCAGGCGTCCGCCAAAGTGGTGGGATCCGCGACCGTTGGGCCGGAGGCGATCTCCGATGGATCATCGCCCGGGACATCCGAGATGACCAGTGTCAGCAGTCTTGCCGGCCGTACAGCGCGCGCCAGGTGTCCACCCTTGATGGCGGAAAGATGCTTGCGGACGGTGTTCATCTCGGAAATCGTGGCGCCGCTGGAGAGCAGCGCCTGGTTGACCGCCTTCTTGTCGGCCAAATTCATCTTGCCGGCCGGCGAGACGAGCAATGACGATCCCCCGCCGGAGATGAGAGCCACCACGAGATCGTCCGGGCCAAGGCCCTGGACGGCAGCGAATATCTTCTCTGCAGCCTTGATGCTCATTTCATCCGGGACGGGATGGGAGGCTTCGAGGATTTCGATGCGCCCGGCCGGAACGGCGTGGCCATAGCGAGTCACCACGATGCCCGAGAGATCGACATCATGCCAGGCGGCGTCGATCGCGGCCGCCATCGCGGCCGACGCCTTGCCCGCACCCACAACGACGCAGCGACCTCTTGGGCGTTCTGGGAGATTGTTGATAACCGCAGTCTGCGGATCCGCGCTGGCAACGGCTGCGTCGAAGATTCCACGCAGCACCTGGCGAGCGGACACATCGTTCCAGGTCATTCGGCAGCAGCCATCTTCAGGATATTCGACCCTGTGATGGCGTCGCAGACGGCATCGGTGACCTGCTTCGTGTTGGCGGTGCCGCCGACGTCCGGCGTTAGGATGCCTGCTTCGGTGACACGCTCGACGGCGCTCATCAGCCGCGCAGCGGCCTCGCGTTCACCGAGATGCTCGAGCATCTGCGCGGCCGTCCAGAAGGTCGCGATCGGATTGGCAATGCCCTTGCCCGTGATATCGAAGGCGGACCCGTGGATCGGCTCGAACATCGACGGGAAACGGCGCTCCGGGTCGATGTTGGCGGTCGGCGCGACCCCGAGCGAGCCGGCAAGCGCACCGGCCAGATCCGACAGGATGTCGGCATGCAGGTTGGTCGCCACGATCGTGTCGAGCGTCTCCGGCTTCAGCGTCATGCGCACCGTCATCGCATCGACCAGCATCTTGTCCCAGGTGACGTCCGGGAATTCCTTCGACACTTCGGCCGCGATCTCGTCCCACATGACCATGCCATGACGCTGGGCGTTCGACTTGGTGACGACGGTCAGCAGCTTGCGCGGACGCGCCTGGGCCAGCTTGAAGGCATAGCGCATGATGCGGGTGACCCCGACGCGGGTGAAGATCGCCACTTCCGTGCCGACCTCTTCCGGAAGGCCGCGATGGGCGCGGCCGCCATGGCCGGAATATTCGCCTTCGGAGTTCTCCCGCACGATCACCCAGTCGAGGTCGCCCGGACCGCAATTGCGCAAGGGCGGCGTGATGCCGGGCAGGATCTTCGTCGGGCGCACATTGGCGTACTGGTCGAACCCCTGGCAGATCGGCAGGCGCAGGCCCCACAGCGTGATGTGGTCGGGAACGTCCGGAGCGCCGACCGCACCGAAAAAGATCGCGTCGAACTTCTTCAGCTTCTCCAGCCCATCGGCCGGCATCATCACGCCATGCTTCTTATAATAGTCCGAACCCCAGTCGAAGGTCTCGGAGTGGATTTTGAAGTCGCCGCTGCGCTGTTCCAGCGCCTCCAGAACCTGAAGTCCGGCGGCAATCACTTCCGGGCCGATCCCATCCGCGGGGATCGCTGCAATCTTGTATTCACGCATGTTTTTTCTCCACTTTGAGATTAACGAGTTTGGACCGGGGCAGCCTTGGCCCCGTCTTCCGGCGCGGTGCGCGACAGCACGAGCGTCACGATCGCGGATACGACCAGCAATGCGGCGACGAAGTAGAGGCCGCCCGCGAAGCTGCCGGTGACGTCCTTGATCCAGCCGATCATCGAGGGGCCAACGAAGCCACCGAGGTTGCCGATCGAATTGATGGTGGCGATACCGGCTGCGGCCGCGGGCCCGGACAGGAACAGGGTTGGCATGCTCCAGAGCGGCGGCTTTGAGCAACTGATGCCGATATTGACCAGCGTCAGCGCGACAAGCACAGTGAGGACACTTGTCGCACCCGTGGCAAATGCAAGCCCGGCGGCGGCAAGCAGACAGGCGCCGACGACATGCCAGGTCCGTTCACCGGTCTTGTCGGAATGACGTGCCCAGAGGACCATTGCAACGACCGCGAAGATGCCCGGTACCGCGTTGATGAAGCCAACCTGCAGGGATGACAGACCGAACTCCTTGATGATCTGCGGCGCCCAGATGCCGAGGGTGTAGAGGCCGGCGGATGTGCCGAAGTATACAAGTGCGAGCGCAATGACACGAATGTCGGCAAGCCCTGCCAGTATACTGTGGCTGGCCTTGCCCTTCGCGGCCTGCTCTGCGTTCATCGTCTTCACAAGCCAGTTGCGCTCATCTTCCGAGAGCCACTTGGCCTTTTCCGGACGGTCGGTCAGGTAGAAGAGGACGACGACGCCGAGGATGACCGCAGGCGTTGCTTCGATCAGGAACATCCACTGCCAGCCGGCAAGACCGAGGAAACCGTGCATTTCCATGAGCGCTCCGGAGATCGGCGAACCGAGGACGGTCGAGAGCGGTGCCGCCGCCATGAAAATTGCAGTCACGGCAGCACGCCTGCGCGCCGGAAACCAGAAGCTGAGGTAGAGAATAATGCCGGGAAAAAAGCCCGCCTCGGCGACGCCGAGAAGGAAACGCAACGCATAGAAACTGGTCGTTCCCTGTACGAACGCCATGAGACCGGACACGATCCCCCAGGTGATCATGACGCGGGCGATCCAGATGCGCGCACCCACCTTGTTGAGAATGAGATTGGACGGCACTTCGAACAGGAAGTAGCCAACGAAGAAGATGCCTGCACCGATACCGAAGACGGTCGCTGAGAAGCCGAGGTCCTGGTTCATGGTCAATGCGGCAAAACCGATGTTCACGCGATCAAGGAACGCGATGAAATAGAGCAGCATGATGAATGGCACGATGCGCAGAGTAATTTTGCGCAGGACGCGCGTCTCTAGGTCGCTGTTCATAGCGAACTCCTCCCGATGATCAGTTCGACGCACCTCCTGCGTCATCAGGAGGAAGCTATTTCGCCCTTTCCTTCCAGGCCATACTGCTCTAATTATATAATTAAATGATACAATGAGGCGCCATGGAACTGGAACAATTGAGATGCTTCGTCGCTGTTGCAGAAGAACTGCATTTCGGCCGAGCGGCGCAGAAGATGGGTCTGCTCCCGGCATCCCTGGGACGGCACGTAAGACTGCTCGAGGAATCGTTGGGCACTCGCCTTATGTCTCGGACGACGCGCAGCGTCTCTCTGACGGAAGACGGCGCTGCCCTGCTTGAGGAGGTGAGACCCCTTCTCCATCGCCTGCAGACACTCGCGGAGGAGTTCCGATCCAGGAAAACCCAGCAGTCGACCGTGCTGCGCATCGGCGCGATCGACAGTGCTGCCGCCGGTCTCATACCGGCATTGCTGCACGATTTCCGTGAGCGATGTCCAGGCATTGTCACTCAACTGGTCGAGGACAAATCCATCCGTCTCATTCCAAAATTGATTGCCGGGCGGCTGGATGTCGTCTTCATTCGGCCCCGCGACGGACTAAGTCGCAATCTGGCTGTTCGCATCCTGATCCACGAAACACCCGTGATTGCCCTGCCCGTCACGCATCCACTGGCCGCCTGCGACCGTGTCTCCGTGGATGAACTGGGAGACGAGCCCCTCATCGTGCCCGAGCGTCGCTCTCGCCCGCACAGCTACGATCTGACGATGAAACTCTTTAAGGACGCGGGGCTGCACCCGCGCATTGCGCAGATTGCCGACGAGAAGCAAACGATCGTAAACCTCGTTGCAGCAGGCATCGGGTCTGCCATCGTTCCCCGCTGGACCGCCAAACTCGCAGTATCGGGGGTGACCTTCGTTCCTCTGGCGAGCGCCGAAAATGCACCATTGCAAAAACTGCCGCTTGCTGTCGCCTGGACCAAAGCTGTTCGCGATTCCGGTCGGGACCAGTTGCTGGAACTGCTCGATAAAAACATCGCTCGCTATGCGGAGCAGGCTTAGGTATGCCCACAACCCATCGCGGCGGTAGTCTACAACCGTCAGAGACGTATAGCTCGCCTTGAAGGGATACAAACTCCCGACACCTAGATGCACACTGTCGTTATCGGGACCAGGGATTGATTACTTTCAACCCAGCAGCCTCGAACGGGCCTGTGTCGCGCGTTGCGACCGCGAGGCCGTTCGCTGCCGCTGTGGCTGCAATGTAGCCATCAGCTGTGCCGATCGCTTTCCCAGATCCTCGAGCGCGTGCCATCAGTTCGGAATAGAACTGAGAAGTCGCCAGATCGAAGGACAAGATGCGCTCGGAAAAGTGGGGCAGCACTTCGCCCTCAAGGCGGTCGCGAAGGATGGTTTGCCGTTTCCCTGAAGGCATAGCAGCGATCCCGAAGCGAAGTTCAGCAATCGTTATTGCGGAGAGGAACAGCGTTTCGATAGCTTGGGCGTCCAACCAGGCGATGACTGCCTCATCAGGAACCGGTTTCCAAGGCTCGGATATAAGGTTGGTGTCCAGCAAGATCATTCGAAGGTCATCGGTTCAGCAGGAGTCTCGTCGCGACTTTTCTGCAGGGCTTCAACGTCGCTGTCTGAAAGCTCGGCGTCGCGACCAATGGCCGTCAGCAAGGAACCGAGCTTAACACGGCCAGGAGGATGAACAGCGGCTTCGATAATGTCACGAATCTCGGCCTCGGTGCTCCGGCCGTGATGAGCCGCTCGCACCCGCAAGGCACGATGTGTTTCATCAGAAAGGTTTCGAATGGTGACTGCCGGCATTGATATCACATCCATAAAAATGATGGCTTTGATATCAAAATACACAGGATGACGCCAAATTTCAAGGAGGTTCATTAACGAGGACGAACATCCTGTCTGTTTAGATATCCCGCCTAGAAGGATTCGAACAAGCGACCTGTGCATTGGATCCACTAAACCTTTGAAACACTGGCATGCGGCATACGTCGTAATGCGATACTCAGATGATAGTGAGTAACATCGCTAATTCGAGGTTTTCTCCAGAGTATCGGTAAATTGGAAGTCCGAGCGACCGCTGTTGTCGATAAATCGTGTTCTCGCTTCGACAGAAAGAGTATTTTCGTTGAGCAGCCGGAGAATGAACCGCCTGTTGGCATAGCTCTCCACCAGCTCTGCTTCGACGGCGCGCACCTCATCCACCGCTCTCGCTTGCACGCTAGCACCGTAAACGTGGCCCTTTAATTCCGGGATCTCGCAATCTGTGGGACGGCAACTGCCCCAGATCTTCACGAGCACATCAGGACCTTCTTCCCGAACAGTCACCCGTGTAATTCCTAGAGTTTGTTCCTGGTTTTGCCACGTGCCCAGGTATGCCGCGATTGGATATGGCTTTTGCGGCCAGAACGGCCACTTCTGCTGCCAGATCCACACTGCCATCAAGGCCGCCAGCAACATGGCGAGATATTTGACCTTAAAGATTGATAAGAGAACCAGGATCGACGATGGTCGCTCAGGTTTTTCGGAACTTTCAACGACGGTCCCATCTCGTAAGAATGGTATCCAGAACTTTCTGCAAAATTTGCGATTTAAGAAGTAGCCGTGTTTGGCACGATTGTGCCAACGATCACGAATAAGCGGTTTTCGAAAGCCATAGGTCCCAGCGGACCCGTAACCGACTGTTACGCTTTCAGCTATTGCTGGCCATATGTCACGTGTACCGACCTCGTTCAAAATCGGTTTGGTAAACTGGTTTTGAAGTCTCTTGAAAGGGTAACGATAGCGGATGACGCTTCCGCAAAAGATCACTCGGTGAAAAACGGCATCGAAGTTTTGCAGAATGAGCCGGGCTATCACATATGTTCCAAAGCTGTGTGCGATGACCGAAATATCGGCATCGCGGTGGTTCTGCCGAATTGTTTTAATGTCCTCCCAAACCTCGGAGATAGCTTGCCGCCTGAAGATTGTTGAAGGCTCCAAGAACGCGAGCAGGTTGAACCGTTCATAGTTCGAAAGTTCAACCTTGAATCCAGCGTCTTCCAGCTCAGCTCGAATATCGTTCTGCCAGAGCGCATAGTCTCGAATTCCGTGGACGAGTATGACGACATGGTCGCGCTTAAGGGGCACCACCGGCGTCTGAGTATTTATCGACTCCGAGCTTTCCATCGCCACCACGTAAACATCATATATGCGGTTGGGTTTGCTGAAGAATGCACGACTTCTGATCGATTGCTAGTCTACAGGACGGGAATGTTCGTTCCGGGTAAATCTGGACCAAGTGAGCAAATCTCGGCTCGAGTGACACCCACGCCGGTCGGGGATCCCGAACCTCATCCGCGGCGTCCATGAGTGGACGCACCGGTTTCCGGCGATCGTAGAGGCCGTCGGGCGCTAGGGCCAGCGACGATGATCATCGATGGCAAGGCTATCGTGCTCGATATTGGTCTTGATGGGAATCGAACCGCCAGCTCTGTTAATCCCAGCGGCGGAGTCAAGCGGTCGCGGTCGGAGATGCACGGCTTAGCGTACATCGGATCACCAGTTTGCCTTTTCGACAGGACTCTATGAAAGTGACCTCGACGCCCACTGGAAATAAGCTGGGGAAAGCAATTGGAGGCCATTGCTGCCAACGTCCGTGCCGATCACCATGAGACATTCAGTCATTGGAACATTGTCGCATGCGCGTATTTGCCCCGTCTCTCTCAAGAGCACACCTTGAGCGCCTTCTTTTTGCACCGGACGACGCGCAGAGATGCCAGGGGTCCACGGACGGTTACGGTCGGTCGGAACCCCTCCTGGTCGCCACTGCAAGTGGCGCGACGGTTCAAAACGGTCAAGTCATGTCAGTTGCAGGGAGGCTGCCCATCGTGGAAGCAAACTAAGAAACGACAACGTCGTCAAATTCCACCGGCCGAAACTGCCACGAAACCCCAGCGCCATCCTGCGCAGACGGCGCGTTGGCGCGCGGTGGACCGGTCTGCAAGTCCGAGCGGCGGCCTAGCGCCAGTGGGGTGGCCTCGACGCCTGCTGCACGGAAGCGATGATGGGACTGCGCCATCGCTTCGGGCAGGGATCGCAACCAGATGCGCCGCGGTGGTGAGGCCGGCCTGGCGCAGGATCGACCCCGCCAACAGTCGGCCAAGCCAAGGCGCATGCTACAGGGCGGCCAACTCTTTCCAGGCGTCGAGGGCGACGATCACCTGCAGCACCGCCGGCAGATTCCCGCCTGCCGCAATACCGCTCGCGAATCCTGCAGCTGCTCGTCCTCGTCCCAATCGAGCTCATAGACCAGCGGATCCCTTTCCCGGGCCCGAGCCGGGCCGGGCATCTTTGCCTGTTCAACGGCCGCTTCTGAGCGGGCCAGCGCAGCATCGATGGCGGCAAACTCGCCGCCTAGCGGGCTGGCGCCGTCATCACCGTCCTCAACTCCCTGCTCCGACCGACGCGGGATCCGGCTCCGGGCTTTCCGCTCCAGCTGCACCGTCGGGGACAGACGCATCGGCCGCCGCCGTAGGCGAAGGCTGCGCAGACCGTCACGGCTCAGCGCCCAGCCGGGAGGCTGCCCGGCTGGACGCCGTCAGGCTTTCAAAACGTCGGGCGATGGTGAGCTCGTGCGTCGGGGTGTGGATATCGCGTGTGGCGCCTTGGAGGACCGCTTCAGGGAGCTTGGACGAACGGACCGGAACTCGATATGCCACCTGTCGTCAACCTGAAAGACCCTCACTGAGGCCAGGGTCGGACTACCAGAACTGCCAGTGGACGGTGCAGGATCTTTCGCCTATCGATTGCTCATGAAATCGTCGATCGATCATATACCGCTGCGCAAACAACGCGAGCTCGGCAGGGTTCTGGAAATCCTGCACGAGGAGTTCGAGGACGCGCTGAAAGAGGGCACGGCCGACTTCAAGAAGCGCGGCCGGATCCTGAAGATCATCCTGTTCGGCTCCTATGCCAAGGGCGGATGGGTCGACGAGCCGTTCACCATGAAGGGTTATCGGTCGGACTTCGATCTGCTGATCATCGTCAACGACCGCAGACTCTGCGAGTTTGCCGAGTACTGGTACAAGGCTGCCGACCGGCTGATCCACGACAAGTCGATCGAGACACCGGTGAGCTTCATCGTCCATTCCAGGCGCGAGGTGAACACCTACCTGAAGGAGGGGCAGTACTTCTTCTCAGATATCCGCAAGGAGGGCATCGTCCTCTACGAACTGGATGATGAGCCGCTTGCTGAACCGCAGGCACTCTTGCCGTCGGATCGGTTGCGTGTTGCTCAGGAACACTTTGATCACCGGTTTAGTACGGCTTCAAAGTACCTAAAGGGTTCGAGGTTTTACCTCGATGAGAAAGATCTCAACGAAGCCGCGTTCGTTATGCATCAGTCGCTCGAGCAGGCGTATTCCTGCGTCCTCCTTACGCTCACGAATTACGGCCCGCCCTCGCACAACATTAAGTTTCTGCGCTCTCTCGCCGAAGAACAGGACCGGCGGCTGGCCGAGGCCTTTCCGCGCGATCACCACCGAGAGCGCGCCTGGTTCAATACATTGAACGAAGCCTACGTGAAGGCGCGGTATTCAAAGCACTACGAGATCAGCGAGGAGGCGCTCTCGTGGCTGGGAGAGCGAACCACGCTGCTTCTCGAGTTGGTCAAAGACGTATGTACACAGCACCTTAAAATGCTTGAGCGGAAAAGCGATTAGCGAATTCTATCATTCGGCAATGGACGGTCAGAACCCGTCCCCTTGGATCCTGTTTTTACAAAAACGCTCAGTCTCAAATTCCCCAGTAGCGGGCATCGGCATAGCCATACCCCGCCGCCCGCCATCGGGGCGACAATCTTGACTCTCATTCAGAGGGTGCAATGCTGAGGACATGAGTCCTGATCGCTTCAACGAATGCCTGCGCCACGTCCGCTGGACGCCCATCAACCTCGCATCTGCGTTGCAATGCGATCTGTCATGGATCGAGGCGCTGGAGGCAGGTAATGAAGAGGTGCCGGCTGGCCTCGCGGCCTGGCTGGAAACGAATGCCCAGGCACATGAAGCCCTCCCACCCCCAACCACCTATCGGGGACAGAGGGCAAAACTCTGATGCCTAAAACCCAACACCGCTACGACATCCGCAAGGACGGAGAATTCACGTGGGAGATATTCGACACCACGACGGGGCGGACTGTTATCATAGAGGGAAAGCCCTACTGTGACCTCCCTTTGGACAGCGCTGACACCTTGGTGGACTTCATGAACTCGGTTGAAATGGTCCCCGATGAGGACACACTGCATTGAGTTTGACTACCGACTTCATCGTCGAATTGATTCGCGCCGGAATGAGATTGAAAAAACTGACGGCATCCGAGAAAAATCGGCTCCTTAGATCGCGCCGCAATCATTCGTGACATCCAAGGGCAAGTCGGCATCCCAGCCACCCGCACAAGGGGTGACGCTGTCGTAGAGCTTCAAGTGGTGGCAGCGTCCGCCCCGTTTGGCAGGAGGACGAACGAACAAGTCAAGGCCGTACTGCTCAACGCCGCGGCAATGATACGGGATTTGCATATCGTGCTGGATACGAAGACGGTAATCAGATCGGCGAGCATATTGGGTCATAGCATCGTAGGCATTGCCGTTTTGCGTGCAGAGGGCAGCGGCAGATCTGATTTGGCTCGATGCACCCGCTGGCAATCCGGGGCCATCTTCTCCGCTGAAGGAGACGATGATGCCGGCAGCATCAAATTCGTCGGCCGACAATGTTCAACCGCTTCCGCTGAGATCAACCGGCTTAATCTGTGGTAGCGCACAATCATAAGATGAGCTAATATGGCAACGCTAACAGACTGTTGAAGGTCCGGACGGGAAGAACGGCCGGGCCTTCTTTTTTCCAACCTCGTTGTTTTGCGTGAGGTCAGGGGCTCGCGCCCTGGCGGACCAGCGCGGGCCTACTGTTTTCCAAAAGAACATCCCGCGCCGCGGTATTGGTGGGATTTGCTCAAGAGGAGCTGACCATATTAAAGTGCAAAACTTGCCGAGATACTGTCTGGGTCTGCGAGGCTCATCCCAACAAACCATTCACCGGAACACATTGCTGCGGTTGTGGTACCACCGGCATGCCCTGCCCGCACTGCTCGCCCGACCGCCTATGGGACAGACCGCCTGATCTCACCGGGGTATTCCGATCCGTTGCCCAGGTTGCCGGCAACAAGGCGAATTGACTGCCGCACTTCAGGTCGACGCGGTGAAAAGCTGTTAACCGTTAGGACGCAGGGACCCCTCCCGATCGGAACGGCCGTATTCGGCTCGCGTTGGTGCCCCGTAAATTGGAGGGGGTTATGGATCTGTGGTGTTTTTGGGGAGCCGTCTTGCTGCAGCTTTGGTTTGGTTTTCGCCTGATCCGCGACAATTTCCATGGCCGAAGATCCGATGCGCCGCTTGCCGGGAAGGCGGTCCCCTCTATTTCGCATCCAGTATGGGAGCAGGAAATCGTACCGGAATGAACCCAGAAGCCGCCGCATCGCACCATTTTTCACAACTACGCGTGCCGTCGGTCGAGGAAGGCAAAGCTATTCTTCCGCGGCTTTAGGACGGCGCGGATCTCTGTCAACGATCAGCTGATCGCGCTCTAGCTCTTGAGCAAGATTTGTATGCGGCACTGGCGCGTCGTTGCTGTGAGCTTCAGCAGAAATGCCTTATCACCGTCTTCGTCTTGAAAAGAACTGAACCTGCGACCGGTCGGTTGTGCAAGCAGCTAAGGGCACGCAAATTGCCAGCCCGCGCGGACCGGTGACGATCGATGCAGAATCCGGCGAGATCGTCCAGAACATCTACATGCGCAAGGTCGAGCGGATCGATCACGAACTCTACAATAGCGAGTTCAAGGCCTACGAGGCGGTGAAGGATCCCGCTCGGTGAGAGGCAGAGATTTGCAACCATCTAGAAAAAAGGGCGGCACAAGCCGCTCTTTTTGGCTCCGGCGCACCGTGCTTCTCAAGAGAATGCACGGAAGCACCCAAACGGTCTCCTCAGAATTCCTGCCAGTCATCCGTTGCCTGTGCGACGGCTGTGTTGCCGCGCGAGACCGGCCGACGGGAGATCGCCGGACGGCTCGGTGCGGCAACGACCGGGCGAGCCTGTGTTGCCGGTACCGGGGCTCGCATGCGGGCGGCGGTGTCGTGCAGCTGGCTTGATGCGCCGGCACCGCCGAACTGGAACTGCGAAAGAAGATCGCTGAGCTTGGCGCTTTCCTGTGCAAGACCCGCACCGGCCGCATTCATTTCCTCGACCATCGCGGCGTTCTGCTGGGTCGACTGGTCCATGTGGTTGACGGCGGTGTTGACCTGCGCAAGGCCGACCGACTGTTCCTGCGCTGCCGTGGCGATTGCATCCATATGCGACGTCACCGTCTGGACAAGCTGTTCGATGGCCGAAAGCCCCTCGCCCGTATCGCTGACCAGCTTGACGCCTTCGGAGACGGCAACCGCCGAGTTCGAGATCAGGCCCTTGATTTCCTTCGCAGCGTTTGCGGAACGCTGCGCCAGTTCGCGAACTTCCTGGGCGACGACCGCAAAACCCTTGCCGGCTTCCCCAGCACGAGCTGCCTCGACACCGGCATTCAATGCCAGAAGATTGGTCTGGAAGGCGATTTCGTCGATCACGCCGATGATCTGGCCGATCTGCTGCGAGGACTTTTCGATCCGTTCCATCGCGGCGACAGTATTGCGGACCACCTCGCCCGACTGGTCGGCACGGGTGCGGGCATCGCGCACCACGTCACGAGCTTCGGCCGTGCGCTTCGAGGTGGCGACCACGTTCGAGGTGATCTCCTCCAGCGCTGCCGCGGTCTCTTCGAGCGATGCGGCCTGCTGTTCGGTGCGCTTGGAGAGATTGTCGGAGGCGTCGGATATTTCCTTCGAGCCGCTGTTGACCGTCGAGACCGAGTTGCCGACGCTCAAGAGCGCATCGCGCAGCTGACGGACCGAGGTGTTGAAGTCGTGCCGCAGGCCTTCGAACTGCGGCGCCAGGGCATCGTGCAACTCGCACTGCATGTCGCCTGCGGCAAGCCGACGAAGTTTGGTGGCCAGTGCGCCAGTCGCTTGGGTCAGGCGGGCTTCGGCTTCCGCCTCGGTCACCTGCTGCAGCTCGATCCGCTCGGCTTCCGAACGGCGGCGGGTCGCATCTGCTTCCGCCTCGAGCTGATGGTTGCGGATGGCCGCTTCGCGGAACACTTCCACGGAACGGGCCATGTCGCCGATGCCGTCCTTCCGGTCCGCATAGGGGATCGCCTCTTCCGTATCTCCTGCCGCAAGGCTCGACATCCGTTCGCCGATCCGGCGGATCGACTTGGACAACAGGCGCGCGATCGCGACCGACAGGCCAATCGCCGCGATGACGAAAGCACCGAGTACCGTCAGCGTAGTCACCACCGAGGAATAGGCGTCCTCAAGTTTCGACACGGCATTGGCGTGGACGGAGCCTGCAGTATCGACCAGCAACTGACCGACGAAATCGCGGCGTTCCGCCATCGTTTTCGTCCATGTGTTGAGATCGGCGGGCGCCGGGGTATAGGCGGTATTCTTCGACATATCGTCGATCTTCTGCTGAAGCCCGCGCCCTGCAGGAGACTGCATGAAGGAATTCAGCCGCGACACAACTGCAGGGTCGACGAACTCACGCACGAGCTGGCCATAGATGCGGATCTGGGTCGTTGCGGCACCGAGGCGCGCGAACTCCTCAAGCGACAATGTCCCGTTCTTGACATATTGCATGCCGATCCGGTTCAGGACCAGATAACCTTCGTTGAACTGCAGAAATGCGTTATAGCCTGTAACGCCCTGCTGCAGGTCACGATCTTCCATGATGTTGCCTGCACGCGCCGTAACCTGGATCGATGCTGCGGAAATCGGCTGCATGTAGAGGAGCGGCGTCATCGCATCGATCGGGCCGGCGTCCACCTTGGAGCGAAATTCGGCGAGTTTTGCATATTGCTCGTCCAGGCCACGCTTGATACCCGACAGTATCTGATCGTCGTAACCCGCCGCAATAACGTCGCCATAGCTTGCCACGATCGCCTTATAGGCAGCATCTGTCTTCTGGCGCATCTGCGGACGCTGATCCGGCGAGGATGCACTTTCAACCGGCAGGGCGAGCATGAGCTGTCCGCCTGCTCCGGCCAGACGCTCCAGCGCTGCTGCGCCGCTCAGTTTCTGGTAGTTGCTGTACTCGTCCCGGATGACGATCGCACCAAGCACTGCAACAGCCGCCAACGGCACGATCGCAAGGACCGTCAAAAGCGCGCGAAAAGAAAGAGACCACAACAATCTGGCCATGCAACCCCCCGAAAGAAACTCACCGGGCAACGCAAATTTGATTGCCACGCGATTCCAGAGGCAAACATAAACATCAGATGGTTATAAATTAATTTAGAAGTGTATCTATTGCCTTTAGGAGTCGTCGCGCTCGCCACGGGTTTCATCTTTTCAGATCTGTCCACACCGCCCAGAGTATTCCTCGAGGGCAGTTTACTTCTTGCTTTGAAGTCACATCTCCCTGACAGACAGCTGGTCTGCCTGCGATCTTTCGCAACGACCTGCTGGATACCCACATCAACGAGTTCGATGCGCTTTTCGATGCCGACAGGACCTTCTCGAGGACACGAACAGTCGCTCGTCAGACTGCTCCTGACAAAGGAGGACATTACCGAACGCGACGATGCTCGCCGCAGCGAAGCCGAGCAGAAATGTCAGGGCAGAAGGCGTCTTCGAGCATTCGGCCCTGTCGCTGTGGATTGAGGATTTCTGCCGGATCGCAGTGGCCCAGAAGGGCCGCGTGCCCCCCATCATGCAGTTTAAGCTGGGTTCATTTTCGCTCGTGCGGCAAAGTCGGCTTCGGGAGATAGCAATGGGCCGCTGGCGTATGGTCAGCGGATTTGGGCGGCGAAACTGCGACCGGCTCTTCGACCAGTGCGGCGCCAACGTCTCGCGCAACGTTGATTCATCCAACTCCACAGGCGACGGCCACGTTGACCTCACCATGACCGTCTCGGCAGGAACTCAATAGGTAGCGCCAAGCGCGAAGACATAGAAGGATTCTCGGATGAAGCAATCATATCGCAAGCATTCACGACCGGCGCGATAGTTGAGCACGCATTGACATCACTCCACAAACATCTCGTCTCGACCCTTGCGAACGTTCGGAATAATTGCAGCGACCAGGAGAACGGCCGAAACGATGAGCAGACCTGCGCTGATCGGCTCAGTTATGAATGTCGAAAGGGATCCGCGAGAGAGAATAAGTGCTCGCCGCATGTTCTCCTCCATCAACTTGCCGAGCACAAAACCGAGCAGAAGAGGCGCTGGTTCAAACCCGCATTTGATCAGCAGATAGCCGACAAGTCCGAAGAGCCCGATTAACATGACATCGGTCGGCAGTGAATTGATCGAGTATATGCCGATGCAGCAGAAGGCAAGGATTGCCGGGAACATCAGCCGGTAGGGAACCTTCAAGAGCCGCACCCATAGGCCGACCATCGGAAGGTTGATGACGAGAAGCATCAGGTTCCCGACCCACATAGAAGCAATCATACCCCAAAACAAGCTCGGATTGCCAGTCATGACCTGCGGTCCGGGAATGATACCTTGAATGGTCATCGCACCAACCATAAGCGCCATGACCGCATTGCCGGGAATTCCAAGCGTCAGAAGAGGAATGAACGAGGTTTGTGCGCCGGCATTGTTGGCCGATTCGGGCCCCGCGACACCCTCAATTGCGCCCTTCCCGAAGCGACTGGGGTCCTTTGCAAGCTTCTTTTCCATTGCATAGGAGGCAAAAGGAGCCAGGACTGCGCCGTTCCCAGGCAGGATGCCGAGTATGGATCCCATCAACGTTCCCCTGAGTACCGGAGCCCATGACTGGCGAAGCTCTTCGCGGTTCGGCAGAAGTCGCCCAATTGGTTTTCTAACGACGTCGCGGCTTTCCGGCTGCGCAAGGTTGCGCATGATCTCGGCTACCCCAAAGATCCCCATCGCCAACACTGCAAAATCGATTCCATCGGACAGAAAGATCAAGCCAAAAGTCATCCTCTCATCACCCGTCTCCAGATCAGTGCCGACCGTCGACAGAAGTATGCCCACCAGGATCATGGCGACAGCCTTCAAGACAGAACCTCCGGCTAGAACGACGGCAAGCACCAGCCCCATGATCATCAGGGAAAAATATTCCGTCGCGCCGAACATAAGAGCGACCCGCGTGAGTGGCGCTCCCAAGGCAGCGATCACGAGAGTGGCGACTGAGCCTGCGAAGAACGAGCCGAGCGCGGCGACTGCCAAGGCGGCTCCGGCGCGCCCTTTTTTTGCCATTTCGTGACCGTCGATAGCCGTCACGACTGAAGTAGCTTCGCCGGGAATATTGACCAGGATCGCAGTAGTCGAACCGCCATATTGCGCGCCATAGTAGATGCCCGCGAGCATGATCAGTGACCCAGTAGGATCGAGACTGAATGTAATTGGCAACAGCATGGCAATCGTGGCGACCGGCCCCACGCCTGGAAGTACACCGATCAACGTACCGACAAGGCATCCCAGGAAGGCAAGTCCAAGGTTCTGAAGTCCGAGCGCTACGGAAAATCCGAGCGACAAGTTGGAAAGAAATGTTTCCATCACTCGCTCTCCCCGCTATCGGCAAGACCGGACTTTCGGCCCGTGTAAAAGACCGCCACGGCGGCTGCGATCATGACCAGCGCCGAGATCCGCAAGATCGATTTCGCAGACCAGCCATCGGGAAATATTTCGATGACCGCTTGCGGAAATACCGGGATGGGAAGGTTCAACATATCGCAGAACACGAGCATGCAGCAGGGCGTAAGCCCAAGCGAAAGCACTACAAGCTCGCGGATTCGCGCTTCGGCACTCGCCTTACCTCCGATGATGATGCTGAGTGGAACAGCGACGATGAGGCCGAGACCTGGTGTTGTCACAGGCCCGATGGTCAAAGGTCGGATAGTTGCCGAGAACGCGAAGATTGCGAGGATGATCAGGAGCGGGCCTTGCAAATTTCCCCGCTCCAGACGTTCACCGCTTTTCAGAAATGCCGATACGAACAGCACGACCCCGCAAAGACAAACCGCCCATGCCAGAATGCGCGGTAACATTCCCGATCCCATGGCGCTGAGCGTACCCGGATCGAGGTCGCGGGTAAGCCACAGGGCCATCGCCGCGATCAATATAAGTGCAATACCGCCCGCAAAGTTTTGAGGTGCTATGAGCCCCTTTGCGGGATGTTTCAGTCGGCTGGTCATATGGTTTCGTCCCTCTTACGCGTTTCTCGTCATGTCACGGGAAACCGCTCAGTTCGGCTCCATGCCAAGGGAATGAATGACCTTTCCCGTCGAAACAAGTTGCGCGTCCAGAAAGGCTTTTGCGCCTGCCGGCGTCACAATTTCGCCGCTCTCGATCTCAAACCCGAGCGTCGGAGCGCGCGCAAGTACATCTGGCTCCGCTAGTGCCTTGGCAATCGCCTTGCTCATGCTGTCGATGATTGCCTCAGGTGTACCTGCGGGCGCCATCACCATGAACCAGCCCTGGAGATCGATATCCTTGAAGTTCTCCGAGATCGACTGCACGTCGGGGAGCGATGGAACTCGCTGGTTGCCAGCCACAGCGATAGGGCGCAGTGATCCATCCTTAATAAACGCTTCGACCACTGACGCCGACTGGATTGTCACCGGGGTTCGGCCGGTGATGCTATCCTGCACGGCGTTGTTGATGTTGTTGTAAGGCACCAGCACGAATTTGGAGCCGGACTGCTTGTTAATCGATTGGGCGATCAGCCCAGAAATATTGCGAGGGCCGTCTACTGCAATGCTGAGCGTACCTGGTGCTTCCTTTTCGAGTGCAAGCAGTTCGGTCAGATTGTTTGCTTTAATTTTGGGGTTCACCAACAGGAGCAGGTGGCTGCGGGCCACCTTGGATACGGCAATGAAGTCTTTTGCGGGATCGTAAGAAAGCGACTTAACTGTAAAGGGGTTGGTGACCAGGGCTGCCGAGGTGCCGAACAGGAACGTGTAGCCATCGGCGTTGGCGCGAGCGACTGACTGTGTACCAACGACGTTGCCAGCACCGGGCCGGTTTTCGACGATGAATTGCTGACCCAGCGTACGGGACAACTTGTCGGTAATGATGCGGGCAAGAACATCGGGGCTGCTCCCCGCGGCCTGGGATACGACGACCGTTACGGGCCGTTGAGGCCAGTCGGCAGCGTCTGCTGCCCCGAAAGCCATTAGCGAGCCGAGGCCAGCTACGATCATGCGTCTCGAAAATTTCAACATACTATCCTCCTCCAGGTTATCGTGTGTCGCCGCGCGCTGATCGGGTTAGCGGATCTCGTCGGCAATAGAATTCCGCAGCGTTCCCAATTTGTCGATTTCCACCTCCACGACATCGCCCGGCCTCATCCAGAGCGGTGGATTGCGCTTGGCACCAACACCGCCCGGCGTGCCGCTGACGATGACGTCGCCGGCCTCGAGGCGCGTAAAGGTCGAGCAATATTCGATCTGCCGCGCGATATCGAAGATCATCTGGGCGAAGGTCGCATCCTGCACCACTTCGCCATTCAGGCGGGTCTGCAGGCGCAGGTCGGCCAGCGGGCCGAGTTCGTCGGGCGTCATCATCCACGGGCCGAACGCGCCGGTATCCGGGAAATTCTTGCCCGGCGTGAACTGGTGCGTGTGGTACTGGAAATCACGGACGCTGCCGTCGTTATAGCAGGCATAGCCCGCCACATGGCTCATCGCTTCGTCGCGGGAAATATAACGGCCCGGCTTGCCGATGATGACGGCGAGCTCGCCCTCGAAATCGAGATGGGTCGAAACTTTCGGTCGGATGATCGGTGCGAGATGACCGGTCTGGCTATTAGCGTAACGCGAGAAAATCGTCGGATTTTCCACTTCGGTTCGGCCGGTCTCCTTGCGATGCATCTCGTAGTTCAGGCCGACGCATAGGATCTTGTCGGGATTGGGCACGACCGGCAGCCATTCGACTTCGGAGATCGGCGTTGCGGCTGCGGAAGCGGCGGCTGCGGCCACACCGGCGAAATTCGCGGTGATCGCAGCCTTGAGGTCGGCATACCGGCCGGCGAGTGCCGCACCGGCATCACGGAAGGTATCGCCTTCAACGACACCCCAGGTGGTGCGGCCAGCGATCTTGACGGTGGAAAGTCTCATTGTCTTACTCCTGAAAGGGTGTCTATCGAAAGGCGTGTCAGGCAAGGCGGACGCTCAGGTCGGCAATCTGCTGGCGAAGCGTCTCGACATTCTGGGCGGCGCCGAAAACGTAATGATCCGGACGGACGAGAGCGGCGATGACGCCATGCCGGTCGAACCAAGCGGAAAGCACACCATCCTTTTCGCGAAGCGCTGTCGGATCGGCAGCATCATCTCCTTGAGGAGCGACGGCCCTTACCACGATCCCATCGATCGATCCGGCCAGCGCTTCTCCCTCGCCGGCCCCGATGCGGCGACCGTCGAGAACCAGCCGCCACTCCGGTCCGGTGAACTTATCCAACAGGCGCGGAGAAGCGCCTTCGACGATCGCCGGCTGCGGGAAGAGCAGCCCTCGTGCCGGGGTGCTCTCTTTTGCGATCAATCCATCCTCAATGGGCGGGACGATTTCCTGGCGGGTAATGGTGAGCGGTTTGCCGCCGCCATCGGCGAGAATCTTGGCATCGCGTGCGGCAGCGGCTTCCGGATCGCGCTCGCAGATCGTCTGACCGATCGCCTTGATCTTGCCGGTCAGCGTCTGCACATGCCGTTTCCGTTCAACCGTATATGTATCGAGCAGTGCCTCTGATGACTGCCCCTTCAGGATGCGATCAAGCCTCCAGACGAGATTGGACACGTCACGCAGACCCTGGCACATGCCCTGTCCGATGAACGGTGGCTGCTGGTGCGCGGCGTCGCCGGCGATCAGCACGCGCCCACGGCGCCAATCGTCAGCCACCAGTGCGTGGAAGCGGTAGGCAGCTGCGCGCCAGAGGTCGCCCTCTTCAGGGGTCAGCCAGGGCGACAGCAACTGCCACACATTTTCCGGCTTTTCCATTTCGCGCGGATTCTCACCCGGCAGGAGCATGATCTCCCAGCGGCGATGGTTTTTCGGCCCCATGATGTAACTTGTTGGCCGTGCCGGATTGCAGAACTGCGCCGATGTCTGCGGCAGCTTGCCCAGGGCGTCCTCATGAACCTGCACGTCCACCACCAACCACGGTTCGTCGAAGACCAGGTCCTCGAACTTTATGCCGGACTGTTCGCGTACCTGGCTCCATGCTCCATCGCAGCCGATCACGTATTTCGCCGCGACTTTCCAGGTCTTGCCGGCGGCGTCCTTCAGCGTGGCGACGACCTCATCCGCCTGCGGATCGAGACCGATCATTTCCGTGCCAAGCTCAACCGTCACGCAATCGAAGCTTTCGGCATGCTGCCGCATGACAGCCTCGACCGGCGGCTGGGTGAATACCATGCTCGGCGTGTAGCCTAGCGGATACGGCTCCGGCACCATGTCGATGCGGCGGATGAGTTGTCCCTGTGCACCGAAATGCTGGGAGGCCGTGAACGGCGCGATATAAGGCAGCACCTGGTCGGCAATACCCATATTGTCAAAGTGCCGCAGGATCTCGTGGTCGATCGCGATGGCGCGCGGCTTGTCGTAGATATCTGTCAGCCGATCCACAACGAGCGTGGAATGTCCGCGTGCGCCGAGCATGCCGGCGGCAACTGCGCCGGCCGGACCGAAGCCCACCACCAGCACGTCATATCGGTTCGAAATATCGTTCTCGTTCGTCACGGGAAAGCCTCTGCAACTGAAACGGCGGTGTCAGGCGCCGGAAAATCCGATGGAAATCTGCGCCTTCTTGCAGGCGTCGCTTTTTGGAGGCGCAATGCCCCAATGGTCTGTCCGGCCCGGCGGCCACACCCATTCTTCCGGCCCGCGGACACGATAGCCGTCATCGACCTGAAGCACCTCGGCGGTGTATTCGATCACCACGCCCTGCGGATCGATGAAATAAGCGAAGACATTGTCCCCAGGCCCGTGCCGTCCAACGCCCCAGCCGATCGGATACCCCTGATCAACGACCAGCCCGGAACCGCGCATGACGGATTCCAGGTCGGGCATCAGAAAAGCGACGTGGTTCAGTCCGTTGGCCGACGCTTCCGCCAGCACCACAGCGTGATGGTCGGCATTGCAGCACAGAAACGCCATGAGCTTGGAGCGGTCCGTCAGACGGAAGCCCAGGACATCCCGGTAGAAGCTTGAAAGTGCCTCGATCTGCGCGCTGTTGATATTGACATGGGCGAGGCGGTGCGGCCGATTGGCGATGATTGCGCCTTGTCGGCGGCGATCTCCATGCACGAATTCCAGCACCGAACCCTGTGGCTCCCGGATAACGAAACGCTCACCGCCGGAAGGTGCATCGGCAGGCCCCGGTTCTCTCAGCACGACACAACCCGCTGCGACCGTTTTAGCAAAAAGCGAATGCAGGTCTTCGGCGGAGCGTACGCGGAAAGTGGTCTTGCGCAGCTCCGAACGGTCGCTCCGCTTTAGCTCCAGCACGTGAAAATCGTCGCCTGTCGCCGCCAAGAAGACCTTGTCCTCTGTTTCGGCTACGATATCCAGCCCCCAAACGCGGGTGTAGAAATCGACGGAAGCTGGGAGATCGGGCGTACCCAGTTCGACACTACGCAGGGCGGAAACAGGAAAATCGGTCATCTGATCAAACCTCATCCAGAGCGAGGAAAGCTCGCGCGTTCGCGAATGTCAGGCGTTCGCGCAATCCGACATCGGCGAAAGCCTCGTCGATACGTGCAACAGGCTCTTTTTCGCGGAAATTGAAGGGGTAGTCGGTACCCAGCAACACCCGCTCTTCGCCGAAGACGGAGACCAGACGCCGCAATGTGTCCGCATCGAAGACGAGCGAGTCCACGTAAAGGCGCCGCGCCTGCGCTGAGGGCGCTTCCGGCATGATGTCCTTGACGGCCGGAAATGCAGAATAACCCTGCTCCAAGCGCGGCAACAACGAAGCGAAGGTTCCCCCGCCATGGCTGAAGGCGATCCGGAGCTTCGGGAATTTCTGCAGCAGTCCACCGGTGATTACTGAAGCCGCCGCCAGGCCGACATCGGTCGGATACCCAAGAACCTGCTGAAGCGGCGCCGGTCCGACGAGCCGGTCCATGCCGGCCGGCCGTACGGCGTGGACGAATACCGCCGCGCCAAGCTTTTCCACTTCCGCAAAGAATGGATGGAAACACGGATCACCGATTGCGACACCATTGATGTTGCTGCCGATCTCTATACCGAGAAAGCCGAGTTCGCCGACGATGCGATGCAATTCGGCAATTGCAAGGTCGATGTCCTGCATCGGCAGACCACCAAGCCCGACGAAGCGGCCCTCACCTTCCGTCACCAAGGCAGCGATAGAGTCATTGACGTGGCGCACGAGGTCGTTAGCCGCGTTCGCGTCGATCCAATAGCCGAACAATTCCGGCATTGGGGATAAAGCCTGCAGCTCTATACCAGCACGATCCATTTCTTCAAGGCGTCGCTCAGCAACCCAACAAGCATCGCTGACCGTGCGATAGGGCTTTTCGTCAATGATAACAGTCGCGTGGCAATCGCCAGCCGCGATCATGGAAGGCCAGCCACGCACGGAGGCACCGCCAGCAGGCAACGGAAAGCGCGACGGCACCACATGGCAGTGGACGTCTATGCCGCCGCAGCCACAACCGCTCCTGAAGCGTTTTGCCTTTTCCTCGCCCACGCTTTCCTCCTGTGTTGGCATTTCGATAATATACAAACTTCGATGCGTAAAGACATAATTTATAAATTTTGCGATCCCGATATGATCGTGTATATAAAAATCGATTTGAATGGTGGAGCCACATGAACGTCGATGCGCAGAACAAGGGGCTGGAAAGCCCAGCAACGCTTGCCACGAGCATCTACGAGCGACTGAAGGTCGATATTTTGTCGGCAAGGCTCGAACCAGGCCGTAAGCTGCAGCTGCGTTTTCTGATGGAGCAATACGAAGCCGGGCAAACACCTTTGCGGGAAGCGTTAAACCGCCTCACCACCGAGGACCTAGTCATCGGCAAGGAGCAGCGCGGCTTCTTCGTAAAACCGATCAGTCTTGAGGAACTCGGGGAGCTGACGAAAACCCGGTGCTGGGTAGAGGGTCTCGCCTTGCGCGAGTCGATTGCCAATGCGGACCCAGCTTGGGAAGAAGCCCTTATCGTGGCCCATCACCGGCTGGATCGGGCGCCCCGCTCACTCAATCCCGAGCGGTTCGAAAGCAACCCGGAATGGGAGCGGCTGCACAAGGCTTTTCATGCCATTCTCATCAGCGGCTGCCAATCGCGTCCGCTGATCGGTTTCTGTGAGCAGCTTGCGGACCGGCTTGGCCGTTATCGCGCGCTTTCCAGCCGCAAGGCATTCAGGGTACGCAAGGTGAGCCAGGAACATGCGGATATTGTAAAGGCGGTCCTGGATCGCGACAGCGAAGAGGCCATGCGCCTTCTGCAGCGACATTATGAGCAGACAGCCGAAATCATCCGGGCAGATCTGGAAACGACCGAAGCCGGCGACACGACGCCGCCGGCCTGATCTTCACGGAACCGGAAATTCACTTGCCCGCGTTTTCGCGGATAAATTCGAGGATATCGGGACCGAGACTTTCGTCGGCGGTGCCGAAATGTTCGATGATCGAAATATGGTTGTGACCGAGCGCCGTCTTGTAGTTCGGAAGCTTGCCATCGCGGGCAAACAGCGCGTCGACGAGACGCTTGTTCTGGCGTTGGATTGAAGGCATGTCGTTTTCGCCCACAGCCAGGAAGATCGGCAGTTTCCGGTCGGTGACGTGGCGGATGATCGACATGCCGGGATATTTCGATGCATCCTCGCCGTAATAGACCTTGTCCTGCTGGGCAAGATCTTCCGCATCGGCTGTCGGTATCGAAATAAGGATCAAGCCCCGCACGCCATCATCCGGCTTGCCGGCTGATGTGAGAAACCCGTAGGTTGCCGCATGCGTGGCACCGGCGGAATTGCCCGATACGAAGATCGAACCAACATTACCTGGATGCGCTTCCGGATGCTCCCGCAGCCACGCCACCGCCTTGCCGACATCCTCGCCGCCGGACGGGAAGCTCGCCTGTGGCGCATAGGTGTAGTTGATCAGCGCAGTTACTATTCCATGCTGCGCAAAATAGGTTCCGAAATGGGCAACGTCTTTCTTGTCGCCGCGCACGAAACCGCCGCCGTGCGCAAATACCAGCACGGGGACTTTAGCCCCAGCCGGGAGATTGGAAGGAACGTAGAGATCGAGCTTCTGGCGCTCGCCGCTCCCGTACGCAATGTCCTTGGTGACGGTTACCCCTTCTTTCGAAGCCGCATCGTGAAGCGGCTTGTAGAGCTCGGTCACCCCTTTCACCACGTCCGGTCCCAGCCGATCGCCGAAGGCACGAACACCCTCGGTGACCGATGGCGGGTTCGCCGACATCTGTGCGTGGGCCGGCGAGACAATACCCGCCACTCCAATGAGCAAACTCCAGTAACGCAATCGCATGTTTTCCTCCCGCATGCTTGTTTTAAGGATCGCCAAACAGCGACCTGGATCAGATCGGGTAATGTCCCGGCTGCGTCTCGATGGTGATCCAGCGCAGTTCCGTGAATTCCGCGATGCCCGCTGGACCGCCGAAGCGACCATAGCCGGACCCCTTGACGCCGCCGAACGGCATCTGCGCTTCGTCGTGAACGGTCGGTCCGTTTACGTGGCAGATGCCCGATTTGATACGGCGGGCGACGCGAAGACCGCGCGCTGCGTCGCCGGTGAACACCGAAGCCGACAGGCCGTATTCGCTGTCATTGGCCAGTTCGATGGCGTGACTTTCGTCACGTGCGCGCAGCACCGCGACAACCGGACCGAAGCTTTCCTCACCATAAAGGCGCATGTCTTTGGTAACGCCATCGACCACCGTCGCCGGCATCAGAACGCCCTCCGCCGTTCCGCCCGTCGCGAGGCTCGCGCCCTTCGACACGGCGTCCTGCACCAGCGCCTGAACCTTCTCGATGGTTTCGGTGCCGATTACCGCACCGAGAGGCGTTTTGCCTTCGGACGGATCGCCGGCGACGAGCGTGGCAGCCTTGGCCTGGAATTTCTTCAAGAAGGCATCCGCGATGGCATCGACGACGATGATGCGCTCCGTCGACATGCAGATCTGGCCCTGGTTGAAGAAGGCACCGAAGGCCGCAGCCGAAACAGCCTCATCGAGATTGGCATCGTCCAGCACCACGAAAGGCGCCTTGCCGCCGAGCTCCAGCAGAACGGGTTTCAGATGTTCTGCCGCGCGACGAGCAATCATCTTGCCGACCCCGGTCGAACCGGTGAAATTGATGCGGCGCACCGCCGGGTGATCGATCAGCGCATTGACCACTTCGGCTGCATCTTCCGGAGCGTTGGTGACGACGTTGACGACGCCTTCCGGGAAACCGGCCGACTGAAAGCATTTGATGATCAGGCTGTGTACCGCCGGGCATTTCTCCGAGGCCTTGAGCACGACCGTGTTGCCGCAGGCAAGCGCGGTGGCAATGGCGCGAACGCCGAGGATGACGGGAGCATTCCAGGGCGCGATGCCCAGGCAGACGCCGACGGCTTCGCGCACCGACATGGCGTGGCAGCCCGGCTTGTCGGAGGGAATCACCTCTCCCTTGATCTGGGTCGTCAGCGACGCCGCTTCGGCGATCATGCCTGCGGCGAGCATGACATTGAAGCCGGCCCAGCTTGCGGTCGCGCCGGTCTCGGCCTGCATGAGCGCGACGAACTCGTCCTTTCTCGACGCCAGGGCCTGCGATGCCTTCAGCAGTAGCTGCCGCCTGGCATTCGGCCCGGTCTCCGACCAGCCCGGGAAGGCTGCGCCTGCCTTGTCTGCAGCGGCATTCGCTTCCACGGCGGTCGCCGCCTGCGCGGTGCTGGCGATCTCGCCGGTTACGGGGTTGAGGCGAACGAACTGGCCTGGTTTTCCGGAAGTCGATACGTTCTGCTGCACGGCAGCCTCCGTGTGTCGGTTGAGGTGGAGTCTTGTTTAAGCCACGAGCTTCGGAGCTGCGCGGAAGCCGGCCTTCTCGATGCCGGCGATGGCGCACAGCTCGTCGTTGTCTCCGAGATCGCCCGAAATACCCACAGCGCCGATAACCGTACCTGCAGCGTCGAGAACGAGAACGCCGCCCGGCGACGGCACCATCCGTCCTGCGCTGACCGAGACAAGCACGGTGACGAAAGCCGGATTTTTCGCAGCGCGCTCGGTCAGTTCACGCGTGCCGAACCCCATGCCGAGCGATCCCCATGCCTTGCCATAGGCGATGTCGAAACGGACGATACCGGCGCCATCCTCACGCTTGTAGGCGACAAGATGCCCGCCGGCATCCAGGACGGCCACCGCAAGCGGGGCAAGCGAACGAGCACGCGCTTCGGCGATTGCGGTATCAATGATGGTTGACGCATCGGTGAGCTTGAACATGTCGAAAATCCGATTGTTGAGTAGAGAGTAGGATTACCGATTGACGGCCTGCCAGCGCAGAAGGCGTCTTTCGGCGAAGGAGAGCAGACGGCTGCCGACAAGACCGATCGCGCCGAGGATGACAATACCGGCGAAAAGATCGGGCGATCTGAAGCTGCGGCTTGCGGCCAGAATGCTCTGCCCCAGCCCCTGGCGGCTTGCCAGCATTTCGCCGACGACCGCGAGAATGAGCGAAATGGTGAGGCCAAGCCTCAGACTGGCAAGGATCATCGGCATGGCACTCGGCAGCGCGAGCTTCCAGATAACTTGGGCGCGGCTGAGACCGAGCACGGCACTGACTTCATAGAGACGGGGCTCCATGGCCGCAAAACCGTGGATCGTAGCAAGCAGCATCGGCCAGAGCGCCCCGAAGGCGATCACGACCAGAACCATGTTGTCCGAAAAACCCAGAAAGGCGATGGCGATCGGGATCATGGCCGAAGCCGGCAACGGCCGGAGCAGCTCGAGCGTCGGCGCAATGAACGCCCGCGCCCGCCGGGACACGCCAATCAAGGCACCCAGAAACACGCCCACGAAGGAGGCAAGCAGCCAGCCCAGCAGCATCCGCTGGACCGTCTCCAGCGTCTGTGAAAGCATCGCGCCGCCCGAAAGGCCCTTCACCAGAGCGGCATAAGTCCGTTCCGGGCCGGGAAAGAAGATCGGTGATACGAGCTTCGCATCGGTAACGAGCTTCCACGCCAGGATGAAAAGCGCCAACGCACCGCAGCCAAGCAACAGCTTGCGCAGGGAAAAATGCTTCATCGCCCTTCTCCTTTCACAAAGGCCGGAAAGAAGGTGCGCTGCGCCACGTTGAGCAGCAGGCTGATCAGCCAGCCGATGGCTCCGATCCAGATCAGATAGGCGAACATTTCCGCCGGCCGCAGCGCCTGCTGGGCCATCATGATCCCGTAGCCGAGGCCCAGCGGGTTGGCGGTGATCTCCACCGTCACCGCCACCACCAGCGCGTAACCGGCAGCAAGTTTCAGCGACATGAAGAGCTGCGGCAGTATCGCCGGCAGGACGATCTTCGTCAGCCGGGCCAGGAAGCCGAGCTGCAACACGTTCGACACCTCCATCAGGCGCGGCTCCACTTCCTTGACTGCAGCGCGCGCCAGCACGACGGACGGCCACAACAGGCCGAGGGCAATGATGACGATTTCCATTTCCGCACCGAAGCCCAACAGCATCATCACGACCGGGATCAGCGCGACCACCGGGACCGGCCGCAGCAACTCGATGGTAAGGTCGAGAGCTTCATCCGCAAGGCGGGAAAGACCGAGCACGATACCGAGCAGCGACCCCGCCCCGACACCCAGAATACAACCGGCTGCGGCGGCTTTCAGCGTGTCCAGCGTCGCCTTCGGAAGAGATCCGTCGGCCATCACCGAACCGAACGCCTGCGCGATATCGAACGGGCTGGCTAGCGTATCGCTTTCCAGTTGGGTAACGGTTGCCGCGACCTGCGCCACAACGATCAGGGTAGCGGGCAGCAATGCCGCGCGCCAGCCGTTTTTGAGGAGGCTCGCCGCCCTCATTGATGGTCGTCCTTGATGAGGTCGTAGAGCTCGCGACGCAGACGCAGGAATTCGTGATCCTCGCGGGTCAGCAACTGGTCGCGCGGCCGGGCAAGCCGAACGTCCACGACACGACCGACACGCCCCGGATTGGGCTGAAGGCAGATGATCCGATCGCCGAGATAGATCGCCTCTTCGAGGTCATGGGTGACGAAGACCATGGTGGCGCCCGTTGTCGCCACCAGCCCGAGCACCTCGTCCTGAAGCGCCTGCCGCGTCATCGCGTCCAGCGCACCGAAGGGCTCGTCCATCAGAAGCACCTTCGGCTCCTGCGCAAGACACCGGGCGATCTGCAGGCGCTGCTGCATGCCGCCGGACATCTCGGCCGGATATTTGTCGGCGTGCCGGCCAAGGCCGATCTTCTCCAGCAATTCTCGAATGATCGCCGGACGCTCGGCACCCGGACATCCGCGCGCCTCGAGCGCCAGCGAGACATTCCCGGCGGCGGTCCGCCAGGGCAGGAGCGCCTTTCCGTAATCCTGAAAAACGATCGCGATGGAGCGGTTCGGTCCACCGAGAACCGACCCGTCAAGTTCGACGCTGCCGGAAGTCGGCCGGGCCAGGCCGGCCAGCATACGCAGCAACGTCGTCTTGCCGCACCCAGAGGGTCCGATGACGGAAATGGTTTCACCCGGAGCGATATCGAGGCTGATACCGCCGATGATCTGTAACGAACCATAGGATAGCGTCACGTCGCGGATACGGATTCGCGCCTCGCCGGATGTCGGAGTGGAGTTGTCCTCGCCTTGCCGCGGGCGGGTGGAAAGCTGCGTCACAACCACGTTAAGCTCCTTTCACGAGAGCTGCATGAGGCCCGCCGCCCACACCCTTCTGAAAGCCGTAAGCATTCATTTTCGCGAAATAGGGCATGCTCGGATGGGCCTCGAAACGCACATGGCAGTCTATAACCGCCGGCAGCCCGGAGGCGATAGCACGTTCGAGCGCGGGAGCGATTTCATCCACAGTGGTCACGCGTTCCCCATGGCAGCCAAAGCCGCGGGCCACGTCGGCATAGTCGACACCATCGAGATCCGTGCCAAAAGAGAAGTCGTAAGTCTTCCGTTGTCCCATCTTGATGACGCCCCAGGAGGCGTTGTTGTGGATGATGTTGATGATCGGCAATCCGTAACGCCGGGCCGTATCCAGCTCGGAAAGCGTGAAGCCGAACGCGCCGTCGCCACAGATGTTGAAAACCGGCCGGTCGGGATGGAGGAGCTTCAGCGCCACCGCATAGGGGGTGCCGAAACCGAGCTGGCACATGCCCGGTTCATGGAAACGGGTCCGCTCGACAGTCGCCGGTGTCAGGTCGTTGCTCCAGAAGGACGTGTGACCGCCGTCATAAGCTATCAGCGAATCCGCTGGCAGAAGCTTTCCAAGGGCCGTCCCGAGGCGGGCCGGATGCATGATCGAGCCGTCATCGTCATTCATGCGGTCGAGCTTGCCCCGATAGGTGACATAGATATCTCGCAGCCGCGCGAGCCATTTCGACCGGTCGGGAACGGCGCGATCCTTCAGGGCCACGAGAAGATCGGCCAGCGCGCTTCTTGCATCCGCCCAAATGCCAAGCGCATGGGGGGTGTTGGCGCCGAGGCTCATCGGATCGATATTGATGTTGATGAGCTGTGCACCACCCTTAGTGAGGGCGCCGCCGTCATCCCAGAGCCAGGAGGAGAAGCGGCAACCAACCGCCAGGATAACGTCTGCCTCCGCCATCGCCGCCGGAATGGCGTCGCCGCCGATGATGCCGCCGTGGCCGATGAAGAAGGGCGAATCCGACGGGACCGTTCCGATCCCCATCTGGGTGGCGAGCGCCGGCGCCTTGATTTCGGCGATGAGTTCGCGGAACAGGTCGCCGCCATTCGCCGAGACGACGCCGCCGCCCGCCACCAGAACCGGGCGCTTCGCGGAAGCCAGCATCTCCGCCGCACGGGCGATCTGGGCCGCCGACGCACGCGGGCCTTCGACGGCGCGATAGGCCTCGGGGGCCAGGGAAAGCGCCTCTTCGTCGAAATCGAACCGGGCGGTGAAGATTTCCTGCGGCACGTCGAGATGGACAGGCCCGCGTCGTCCCGTCAGCGCCTGGCGGAATGCGTCGCGGACGAGATCCGGCAGGCGGCGGCCGTCATGGACGACGGCGCTCCACTTGGTAAGCGGCTTCAGCAGCGCATGTGTATCGAGATCCATGAACATGCCGCGGTTCGGATAGGATGCGGCATGGTGGTTGTTCGAGGTGACGAGCAGGAGCGGCAGGTTGTTGTTGAAGGCCGTGCCGAGACCGCTGACGAGGTTTGAAGAACCCGGCCCCATCTCGCCGAGCGCCACGCAGATGCGCCCGCTGGCCGAGGCGACGGCCGCCCCCATCAAGGGACCGCATGCCTCGTGGCGCACGCCGAGGTAGCGGATCGCCGGCTCGCGGGAGATCGCATGGAGAAGCGGGTTCAACTTGCCGCCCGCGATGCCGAAGACAAACGGCACGGCTTCCGGAACGAGCAAACGGGTCAGCGCCTCGGCGCCGGTCATCTGGACCATGATGTCACCTGTAAAAACGGGAAGCATGGCCGGGGAACATCACCGTGCACCCCGGCCCTTTCGGGTGGCTCAGGGCACGATCAGCCCGGCGGTATCGATCTTGCCGGTCAGCATGCCGCCTTCGCGCATCGCACCGTCGAAATAGTCGAGTGCGGCCTTGGTGGGTGCGGTCTTGCATTCCGGCAGTTCGATCTTGTTCAGAACCTCGATCGGCAGCCGCGTATATTTCGAGACGATCTCTCGGGTCTTGCCCTGATTAGCAGCCACATAATCCGCCGCCTGGGCAAAAGCCGTGCGGAAGGACTTGATCGTAGCGGCATTCGCCTTTGCCCATTCGCGGGTCGCAACGAACGTCGTGTAGGGCAGGTTTTCCGGAAGTTCGGACATGTAGTTGAATGCGACCTTGCCGTTCGCCTGGGCAACGGCCCGGCCGAGCGACGGCTCACCGGCGATGATAGCATCGATCGTGCCGCCCTTCAGGACATCGGCGGTGTTGGGAATCGGCACTTCGATGAAGGTGACGCTCTTCTCCGACACGTTCTTCTGCTTCAGCCACTGGCGGAAGAGAATATCGAGAGTGCCGCCGATGCTCGGCGTTCCGACCTTCTTGCCCTTGAGATCTTCGGGCTTGCTGATCTCGACGCCGCCGCGGACCGCCAAACCGGCGTTCTTGGCGGTACGAGGAGCAGTCACGCCGCAATTGGCAACGACCACGAGATCGATGCCGCTATCGACCGCCTGCAGCAGCACGGTAGGCGAAACGGCGACGATCTGATGCGATCCGGCGACAAGTGCAGCAACCAGCGTCTGGTTCGAACCGGTAGGCAGGAATTCGACGTTCAGGTCGTTCTTTTCGAACATGCCCTCGTCCTTGGCCACAAAGGCAGCTTCCACTTCAGCGATGGGTGGCGTGCCGATGGCGATCTTAGTTTCGGCCCAGGACGGGGCCGCGCCAGCGATGACGACGCTGGCGATGAGAATTGCGCGCTTGAGCATAAATACCTCCTCGAATGCGGGGCTCCTCAACCCATCGCGACTATTCCAACCGCGGAGCCTTTCATCAATAGACAGGATGACAGTTCAGATATAACCTGAGACGCATATCTGATGGGCAGCAGGAGGCGACACGATGAACCTGCGGAAGTGGGAATATTTCCTGAAGGCAGCCGAGTTCGGCAACCTGTCGCGGGTCGCCGAAAAGCTGGATATTTCGCAGCCGGCGCTGAGCCGCCAGATTTCCGCTCTGGAGCAGGAGATCGGCACGGCGCTGTTCCACCGCACCGGCCGCGGCCTTACGTTGACACCCGCCGGCGAGATCTTCCGGGTCAGGGCCGACGCGATCATGGAGGAGATCGAGCGGGTTCCGGAGGAGGTCATGCATGCCGCCGAAACACCGTCCGGACGGCTTGCCTTCGGCGCGCCGCGCTTCATGGGACGCGTGCTGACCGGCGAACTGGTGGCAAGCTATGTCGAGGCCTTTCCGCATGTTAGGCTTCGCGTGCGAGGCGCCCATTCCTTCCAGCTTCGCGAGGCGATCTTCTTCCGCGATATCGATATCGGCATCCTGGCCGCGCCGCTGACGGAGCCGGATCTGCACACCGAACCCCTGCTGCAGGAACAGCTCTATCTGGTCGGACCGGCCGGCAGCGATCTTTCCCCCGAGCGGCCGCTGACGCTCGACATGGTGGCCGACCGGCCGCTGATCCTCACACCGCGCCCCGATGGCCTGCGGACGTTGATCGAAACGGAATTCGCCCGCATCGGCCGCCGCGCCAGGGTCGCGGTGGAGACCGAATATGCGCCGATGGACGACCTCATTCGCCGCAGGGTGGGGTTTACGATCATGCCCTTCTGCGGGATGGTCAATTCACCGCTCACCCAGCTCGCCTGGGCCCCGATCGCGGGGCTTTCCGTGACCTGGCTTATCGCACTGCTGCAGAATTCCGAGCGGTCGCTTGCCGCCAGGCGCTTCGTGGAAATGCTACTGGCCTCCACGAAGGAGAACATCAGGTCGGGCCGCTGGGAAGCGACGTATCTCGGCAAGTGATTTGGGGCCCGGCCTGTTCGGGCAAGGTTGTCGCTGCCGGCCCCCGGTCGTAACAGGTTCCGAAAATCGAACTGCCTGTCTGGATACCATGGACCTCGAACCGAGACTGCTTCGCTATCTGCTTGCCATCGACCGCGCCGGGTCTTTCCAGAAGGCCGCCGAGGCGCTCGGCATCTCTCAGCCGGCCCTGTCGGTCAGCATCGCGCGGCTCGAAGACATTACACGCATGCATCTCGTCGACCGCGGCCGATACGGCGCCATCCTGACGGATACGGGGAGGATCCTGATACGGCATGCCGAAAGTATCGAGGCCATCCTGCAGCTCGCCCGGAAGGAACTCGAAGCGCGGCGGCGCGGCGCGGAGGGGCCCTTGCGTGTCGGCGGAACACCCCTTGCGACGGGCAGCATCCTTCCCCGCGTCATCGCCCAGGTCCTCAATGAGAGCGGCAATGCGGCCGTGACTGTCACCGAAGGCACCGACGAAGAGCTCATGGAGCGGCTTCTCACGCATGAACTCGATCTGATCGTCTCCAATGTCGGGCAGAGGCCGACACCCGAAGGCGTGGAGGAAATTCCGCTTTTCACCGCCCGTTCCGTTATCGTGGTTAGGGCGGGACATCCGCTGGCGGGCAGGGACAAGGTTTCGCTTGTCGATCTGAGCGGCTCTACCTGGGTGATGCCGCCGCCCGGCGGTGCCTTCCGCAAGCAGATCGAGGCCCTGTTCACGACCAACGGCGTACCCTTCCCGGCCAATCTCGTCGAGGCGGCACCTTTCAGTGTGCTGAAGGCAATCGTCGAGCGATCCGACGGCGTCAGCATTCTCTCCGACCAGTTTCTGCGGGACGAAATCCGGCGCGGCATACTGACCGCAATTCCCTTGGTGGAGCATATCGCCACGCGACAGTTCGCGATGCAGAAAATCGCGGATCGGCAGCTCAATCTGCTCGGACAGCGTTTCGTCTCTGCCGCAAGAGATCTGTCCACGGGAACCGACGAGGAATGAAATGCAAGTCAAGGGGATAGGCCCCGGAACCGCTGTCGGAGCGGCGATATATATAATCTGAGATTATAATCATTGCCGATTCCATTATTTGACGAATGGAATATGGCGGCGATAGGGTTCCTCCCGGAATTCAGGAGGAGGGAGCCACGTTGATTTCCAAATTGCTTCTCGCAGCGACCACCGCCACGGCACTCTGCTTCGCAGCATACGCGAATGCACAGGAAGTTAAGGGCGAAGTGATCCACCAATGGACTTCGGCCGCCGAATCCGCTGGCGTCAAGGTTCTCGCCCAGAAGTTCACCGAACTCGGTGGCACATGGATCGACAACGCCATTTCCGGCGGCCCGAACGCCCGTTCGACGGCAGTCAATCGCGTCGTCGGCGGCAATCCGCCGGCTGCCATGCTTTTCAACACCGGCGCCCAGTTCGTGGAACTGCAGGACAACGGCCTGCTGCGTGACCTGACGGACACGGCGAAGGCCGACAACTGGCAGAACAAGATGCCGGCGGCGCTGCTGAACTCGGGCGTCGTCGACGGCGAGATCTGGGCACTTCCGATCTCCGGCAACGGCGCCAACTGGTTCTGGTTCAACAAGCCGATCCTCGACAAGATCGGCGTCGCCAAGCCGAAGAACTGGGACGAGGTCTTTGCTGCGCTCGACAAGGCCAAGGCCGCGGGGCTGACGCCCTTTGCGCCCTCCGGCGAGCCTCGCTGGCAGCGGCTGATGTTCAATGCCGTCGTTCTGGCTGTCGCAGGACGCGATACCTATGACGCCGTCATCTACAAGCGCGACGCCTCCGCCGTCCGCGGCGAGAAGTTCAAGGCCGCCGTCAAGGTGTTCGAGAAACTCAGGGACTTTGCCGACGCGGGTACGCCTGGCCGTTCATGGCCGGACTCGACCAACCTCGTCATCTCGGGCAAGGCCCTGATGACGCAGGGCGGAACGTGGCTGAACGGCGCGTTCGCCGCCGCTGGCAAGACGGCCGGAACGGACTACGAGTGCGCGATCATCAACCCCGAACAGGGCATGGTCATCTCCGGCGACGTCTTCCTGTTCCCGGAGCCGAAGAATGCCGCGATGACCAAGGCGCAGGATCTGCTCCTCAAGGCCTTCGCCGACGTTCCGACCCAGACCGCGTTTGCGGTCGCGAACGGCACGATCCCGATCCTCAAGGGCGCGGACACGTCCAAGCTCAACCCGTGCATCGCGGAAGCATCCCGCTTCTTCAACGATCCCAAGCTTTCCACCGGCAGCGACCAGATGATGTTCACGCCGGCGATTGTCGGCGCCGTCGAGGATGCCATTACCCGCTTCGCAAACAAGGGTGGCCTGACCGCCGAACAGTTCATCGAAGCCTATGCCAAGGGGCTCTCGGCGAGCTGATCCCAACAGTCCCGGGGAGTGCGCTACGTCGCCTCCCCCGGGATATCCAGATATTCGGAGTTTCCATTCGTGTTCGTGAGGTCGCCTTCAAGCAGTCGCCTTCAGGCGGCCCTGACGCTCGCTCCCGTGGCATTCATCGTGCTGTCCGTTTATGTCGGGGGCGTGTTGTGGGCGGCGGGCATATCCTTCACCCGGTCCTCCATGCTGCCGAACTACAGGTTCGCCGGCCTCACCCAGTACATAAACCTGTTTTCGAATGCCCGCTGGCAGGTCTCGCTGTGCAACATGGCGCTGTTCGCCGCGATCTTCATTCCGATCACGCTGTTGATCGGCTATTCGATTGCCGCGATGATCAATCGCGGCGTTCGCGGCGAAAATGCGCTCAGGACGATCTATCTCTACCCGTTTGCCATGTCCTTCATCGTCACCGGCCTGGTTTGGCGCTGGCTGCTCGATCCGAGCTTCGGTATTGCCGACGTGGCGCGCAAACTCGGTTTCGAGAATGCCTCGTTCGACTGGATCGTCAACGCGGACATGGCGATCTTCACGATCATCATCGCAGCGATCTGGCATTCCTCGGGTCTGGTCATGGTCGTCCTGCTCGCGGGCCTGCGCGGTGTCGATGACGACCTGTGGAAGGCGATCCGCATAGAGGGCATTCCTGCCTGGAAGGCACATCTCTACATCATCATGCCAAGCATCGGCGCAAGCATCGCGACGGCTCTGGTGTTGATGTCGCTTACCGTCGTGCGCCTGTTCGATGTGGTGGTCGCGATGACCGGAGGCGGACCAGGCATCGCAACCGACGTGCCCGCCAAGTTCATCATCGATCACATGTTCGAACGCCAGCAGGTCGGCCTCGCCTCTGCCGCTGCGACGACGCTGCTGCTTCTCGTCCTGGCCGTCGCCGTGCCGCTTCTCATTCTCAAGAACCGCCGCAAGTGAGGCGCACGATGAGCCCTGCAAACACTCACGCTCCCGTCCGCCGCAATGCCCTCGCAGCGCCGCTTTCCCGCATGCTGGTCTATCTGCTGCTGATCGTCACCGCCATCGTGGCGCTGGTGCCGCTCTACGTCATGATCGTCACGGCGTTCAAGTCGATGGAGGAGATCCGTTCGGGCACGCTTCTCTCCCTGCCGCATTCGTTCGGCTTCGAGCACTGGTGGAAGGCCTGGAACTCGGCCTGCACCGGCCTGCGCTGCGAAGGCCTGAAGGTCGGCTTCGTTAATTCCTTCCTGATCACCGTTCCGAGCGTGGTGCTGGCGATCGCCGCCGGCGCGGTGACCGGTTACGCACTGAGTTTCTGGCGGGTGCGGTTCGCCAACGTGTTGTTCACGGCGATGCTGATCGGCGGGTTCTTCCCCTACCAGGTGCTGATCTATCCGCTGGTGCGCATCACCTCGACCATCGGCCTGTTCAATTCGCTCGCCGGCGTGATCTTCGTGCATGTCGTATTCGCGCTGCCGGTCGTGACGCTGCTGTTCCGCAACTATTTCGCCTCGATCCCGATCGATCTTTTCAAGGCTGCGCGTGTCGATGGCGCAGGCTACTGGCGGTTCTTCTTCTCGATCCTGCTACCCATGTCGGTTCCGATGATCGCCGTCGCCGGCATCCTTCAGGTCACCTTCATCTGGAACGACTATATCGTCGGTCTCGTCTTCGGCGGCATCAACTATGCGCCGATGACCGTCCAGCTTAACAACATCGTGCACTCCACCTACGGGGAGCGGGAGTACAACGTGGAGATGGCGGCGACGCTGCTCACCTCGATCATCCCCCTTCTCGTCTACTTCACGTCGGGCCGCTGGTTTGTTCGCGGCGTGGCGTCCGGCGCCGTGAAAGGCTAATCATGACAGGCGTACAGCTTCGTAACCTCGGAATCCGCTACGGGCAGGTTGAGGTGCTGAGAGGCATTGACCTCGACATTCCCGCTTCGGAATTCATCGTGCTGCTCGGACCTTCCGGTTGCGGCAAGTCCACGCTCCTGAACGCCATCGCGGGCCTTCAGGATGTCGCCGAAGGGCAGATCCTGATCGGCCGACACGACATGACCAATGTCGAACCGAAGAACCGCGGCATAGCCATGGTCTTCCAGTCCTATGCGCTCTATCCGCGCATGAGCGTGCGCGGCAATCTCAGCTTCGGCCTCAAGGTGGCCAAGGTTGCCGGGCCGGAGATCGAAAAGCGCGTCGCGCATGTAGCGAAAATGCTGCAGATCGAGCCGTTGCTCGACCGCAAGCCATCCGAACTGTCCGGCGGCCAGCGCCAGCGCGTGGCGATCGGCCGTGCCGTGGTGCGCGATGCCGGCGTCTTCCTGTTCGACGAGCCGCTCTCCAACCTCGACGCCCAGCTTCGCTCGGACCTGCGCGTCGAGATCAAGCGGCTTCACCAGCGTCTCCGATCAACCATGATCTACGTCACCCACGACCAGATCGAGGCGATGACGCTGGCGGACCGCATCGTGGTGATGAAGGACCGCATCATCCAGCAGCAGGGCACGCCGGACGAAATCTACAACAGGCCCGCGAACACGTTCGTGGCCCGCTTCGTGGGCTCGCCCGCCATGAATTTCCTGGACGGCACGATCAAGGGCGGCGATGCGGTCGTCGACGGACAGGCCGTGCCCATCGCCGCTGCCCTCTCCCTGCCGCTCGCGGACGGACGAAAGGTCATCGTCGGCATCCGTCCGGAGGACATGGCGATCCACGCAGATGACACCGGTTCCGGCCTGACGGTCGAGGTCGATGTCGTCGAGCCGATGGGGCCGGAAAAGCTCGTCTGGTGCAAACGGGGCGATATCGGCCTTTCCGTCAAGGCGCCCTCCTCGGCCACGGTGAGACCGGGCGACCGCGTCCAGCTCGGCCTCGCGGAGAAAAAGCTCCACATCTTCGACAAGGAAACTGGAAAGCGCATCTGATGACCGGACATATTCTGAAGAAGCTTGCAGGTCATCCCTTCCATCTGGATGACGAAGCCCTTGCCTGGGTCCAGTCGACCTTCGACAAACTGTCGCTGGACGAAAAGCTCGGCCAGATCGTGCTGCCGCTCTGCCGCGACCTGTCCACTGAAAGCCTTTCCGTCCCGCTCTCGCGCCGTGTCGGCGGCGTCCACCGCATGCCGTCGCGCTCCGAGCAGGAACTCCGTGCAAGCGCCGACTTCCTCCAGTCTCGCACCGCTATCCCGCTGCTGATGACCTGCGATATCGAGTTCTCCGAGAAGAGCAGCGTCGCGGCGGGCACTCCCTACCCCAACCAAATGACGATCGCCGCCACGGGCGATCCCGAACAGGCGCGCCGCATGGGCGTCGTCGCAGGCAGCGAGGGTGGTTACCTCGGCTTCAACATCTCCTGGACGCCCGTCGCGGACCTTGCCGTCAACTTCCGCTCCAACGTGGTCAACACCCGCTCCTTCGGTTCGGACGTGGCGACCGTCATGGCGATGACGACCGCCTATCAGGAAGGCGCGCGCTCGGCGGGCTTCGCAAGCTCGATCAAGCACTGGCCCGGCGACGGGCTCGACGACCGCGACCAGCATTTTGCGACCACCCACAATACGATGTCGATGGAGGAGTGGCGGGACAGCTTCGGCAAGATCTATGCCGACGCCATTGCCAAAGGCGTGCAGGTCGTGATGTCGGGTCATATCACTCTGCCCGCCTATACCGCTGAACTCGGATCATCGGCGCGCAGCCCAGCGCATATGCCGGCAACTCTGAACTTCGACCTGAGTACGACGCTGCTGCGGCACGAACTCGGTTTTAATGGTCTGGTCGTGTCCGACGCGACAGGCATGGTCGGCTTCAATGCCCGCGGCGACCGGCGCGATCTCGTGCCGCTTTGCATCGCCGCCGGCTGCGACATCCTTCTGTTTCCGGACGACCTCGACGAAGACCTAGACTACTTGAAGGAAGGGCTCGAAAACGGTGCCCTGACGCAGGAACGGGTCGACGAAGCCGTCTTGCGTGTCCTCGCCCTCAAGGCGTCGATGAAACTTCACCAGACCGGCGGCCATCCGCCGGCCGAGGCCGTTCGCTCCCGGTTGCTGGGCGGTGCGAAACGCGCCGCTTGGTCTAGTGCAGCGGCCGAAGCCGGTATTACGTTGGTCAAAGACACGCAGGCGTTACTGCCGCTCGATCTCGACCGGCACAAGCGCATTCTCCTGGCGCAACTCGACAGCCGGATGAGCCCGTCCGGTCCCTTGCCGCAGTTGCAGGTAGCCGATCACTTACGCGACCGAGGCTTTGAGGTAACGCTTTATCGCAAAGGTGACGCAATCGATCCGACGGCTCATGATATTGGAATGTACCTGATGGCGGAGGAAGGTGTGTCGGCCAAGGAGAACCTCGGGCCGCGCTGGGAAGAGCTCCATGGTCTCTTCCCGCATTCGATGGAACGGCTCTGGGCCTATCTTCCGACGGTTTATGTCTCGCTCGGCACGCCCTTTCTGCTCTACCACATGCCGGAATGCAGAACCTTTGTGAACGGTTATGCCGCCGTCCAGCCGGTGCAGCAGGCGCTCGTCAAGGCATTGCTCGGCGAAATCCCCTTCGCGGGTACAAGTCCGGTCGACGTAACCTGCGGTTTGGCCGAAGTATTTTTCCAGCGCGGCTGCCATGATTACAGCGGAGGATGAACGAATTGTTTCGTGAGGGGCCGATACACTCTGCTGGTCTAAGTTGTTACCCTGCTAATCCAACTCAAATCGTGTGTTGCTCTGGATGGGATTTGAACTCACGCTCGATCGCGTTAGGTGAGATAGCCAGATACAATTTGGTCGCTCTATCTACCCTACTCGAGGCTCCCCCTGTGAAGTCGGTTCTTAAGTCGCTTGAATTCTGCCGGTGATTCAGGAGATTGAAAAATCGTGCGATTTTCAATCCTCAACTGTGTATTCATCAAAGGTGAATTCCATCAGGACGCCCAACTATGACCGGCCTTAACCCAAGGCACTTGAAATATCTCCAGGTCGTTGCGGAGACCGGGTCGCTACTGGCCGCCGCAAAGGTCCTGAATATCGCTCAACCCTCCCTTTCCGTCAGCATTTCGCGCATGGAGGATGTTGTCGGACAGAAGCTGATGGATCGGGGACGGCACGGCGCCTCGTTGACCAAGGCGGGGCAGATACTGGTTCGACATGCCGAAGGTCTGGACAATGCGCTGGAAAATGCCCTGGCGGAGGTCCGCCTTTCCTCGCTCGGCTTCAGCGGTCCGATGGTTGTTGGCGGAACGCCTCTCGCGACGGCGAGCATCATCCCCGAGATCCTGTCGAAGCTGGTCCCGGATTTCGTGCCGATCCGCTGCGACGTCGTTGAGGCGTATGATGAGGACCTGATCAAGGGCCTTCTTAACAACGAGATCGACGTGGCGATCTCTTCGATGCGGGCCGAACTCCTCGAAACGAACGGCATTGGCCTCATCGCCAGCGAACCGCTATTTTCGGCACAAACCTCCGCAGTCGTTCGAAGAGGCCACCCTTTCGCTTTAGAAAAGACTTTGTCGCTGCGGGATCTGCAAGACGCACTGTGGGTATTGCCGCCGCGCGGAAGCATTATTCGCACGCTGATCGATTCCGGCTTCACGGTCACCGGCCTTCCCGTCCCGCAAAATCTCATCGAGGCGGCACCGTTTGGCGTTCTGAAAGAAATCGTCAAGCAGACCGATGGCGTCACCATTCTGTCCGATCAGATTGTCAGAACGGAGCTTGCCGAAGGATCTCTCGTGACTGTTCCGCTGGCTGAACACATGACACCGCGCGTGTTCGGGATCCATCGCCTGGAGTCCCGCAACCCAAGTCCAGTTGCAAAACGTTTCATCGAGATCGCTAGGCTTATTGGCGCGGATCTCAAGTGATCAGGGGTGATGCTTTCCATAGTCTAAAGCTATATAAATCCCATAAATTCGTATTTTACATAATATCTGTCCTCCCGCACTATCCCGGAAAATCTGAAGAGCCCGGGAGGAACCATGGCACTCAACAGGTTACCCCTAGCTACCGGTGTCCATCTTGTCGGCGATTTTCCGCTCCACAGCGGGCGTGAGATCTACGAGCTGTGCCACGCAGAGCTGGGTCCCCGGCTTCTCTACTATCCCGACAGCCGCATCGTGGACGGCGAAGATATCAGGGCATGGCTGGCCGGAGCCGACGGAGCAGCGCGGCTTTCGCACCGGGCCCGCGGCTCGCTCGATGCCCTCGAGGCGTTAAAGGAGGCAGTCGCGCTGCCGGCAGGCATCCGCGCCTCTCTGAGCATCCCGGCTCCGTTTGAAATATCGCGTTTCGCCAAACCTGAAGATCGGGTGGAACCGGACGCGGACGCGGCTTGCGCCGAATGGCTGGTGGACGAGGTAAAGCGGGTCGTAGCCGATCTCCCCTCGATTTCTACCGATCTGGCAGTCCAGATAAAGCTGCCTTTTGCCGACCTTGCCGAAGCCGCGGAAGGCGATACTGGAGACAGTGCGCTTGCGGGCACTCTTTTAGAACAGGTCACGACCATAATTGGCGCTGTGCCGGAATCCATTCCGATCGCGTTACATATGAATTGCCGGGACGGCGCGGGCTTCAAAATCCTGCCGAAGCATTTTGCAGAGATGGTCGAGCTGTCAAACCGCATGCAGAAACGGTGTGCCAGGCGCATCGACCTCCTGCACATCCCAGTTCCTCTTGTGGTAACCGACGAGAGTTTCTTCGTGCCCCTACGGCGCCTCACTGTCCGACCCGAAGCCCGGCTCTGCCTCGGGCTGATCCACCTGTCCGACGGGGTGGACGGCGCGATGCGCCGTATCGCGCTTGCCCGCAAAAGCTTCCCGGAATTCGCTTTAGCCGCACGAAGCGGATTTGCAGCCCGCGAGCCCGCCGTGATCGCCAATTTTCTGAAACTTCATGCCGACGTCGCGTCGGCATGCGAGACCTGATGCAGTGGAGATTGCCATGAAGAAGCCGATCAAAGCCTACAATTGGGACGAAGTTCCTGAACGTGAACTCAAGCCCGGCATCATACAGCGCGGCTTCCGCAGCGATGGTGTGATGGTGACCTACAACTACCTGCAGCCCGGCTGCAAGGGGTCGCCGCACAGCCATCCGTTCGACCAAATTTTCATGGTGATCCAGGGTCGGGTCACGTTGCATGTCGAGGAACAGACTTTCGACTGCAAACCGGGAACGGTCGTCCGCATCCCGCCGCACTATGTCCACTATGTCGATCCGCCGTCTCCCGAGGATGGCGTGGCCATCAATGTCGATATCTTCGGTCCGGCCCGTGAAGACTACCTCAACATCGTCGCTTATCAGGACGACGATTTCTCGAAGTGATGCCGTGGGAGAGAACGTCGTGAGAATTTCGGTAAAAAGCGTCCAGAGTGTCGAGATAGAGATGGCAGATCCCGAGCGAGCGGCTCGGTTCTATGTCGACGTCTGGAAGCTCCAAGTCGTCGCGCGCGACCATGGAAGCATCTATCTCCGCGCCACGTGCGATGCACATCATATCCTGGCAATCCATCCCGCGAAGGGACCCGGCGCCGTTCGTCGGACGGTGATGGATGCAGCAAATCGCGATGTGGTCGATGCATTGCACGGCCGTGTCGCAGCCATGGGCGTTGCGGTCGAAAATCCTGGCCTTCTGGATCGCATCGGCGGCGGATACGGCTTCGGTTTTGAGGATCCCGAAGGTCGGGCGTTCGCGGTGGTCACAGACGATATTCGTCACAAGCCTTCTCTCGGCTCGAGCGATCATCCAATCAAGATTGCCCATATCAACTTCAATGACCCGCAACCGGAAAACCTTGTCTCCTTTCTCGTCGATGCCCTCGGCTTTCGCGTCAGTGATAGGGCGGGACGGCAAATATTCCTCAACTGCGACAGCCCGGACCACAGTTCGATCGTGGTGTGCGGGGCGCCGTGGCGCACCCTCAACCACCTCTCCTTCGAAATGAAGGATCTCGATGCGGTGATGCGCGGGGCCGGTCGAATGATCGATGCAGGCTATCCGATCGAATGGGGCCCTGGCCGACACGGATGTGCGCACAACACCTTCGCCTACTTCGCAGGGCCGGAGGAATGGCCTTTGGAATATACTTCCGACGTTGACCAGATCGACGACAGTTATGAGTACCATGGCCCGGAATATTGGGCCTGGCCCCCCGGCCGGCTGGATCACTGGGGCGTGACACCACCACATACCGCCCGCTGGAAGCGCCTTCAGGATCTCTATGCCTTCGCGAAGGACGCCTATCGCATCAACCCGCGTGTGACGGAGCGGCCGTCTGCCCTGCGCAACGAAAATGCCTAATTAAACCAGGGCACCATCTGTGGAGGAGGGATTGGCCATGAATACCCAGACAAGAGTGGATGTCGAGAAGGTGCTCGGCGAAATGCCTGTGGGAGGATACCGCATCGCCGTGTTTGCACTGGCAGTTCTCCTGGCGATGCTCGACGGTATCGACAACGTGACCCTAGGCCTCGTCGCCCCGGCATTGTCCGCCGAATTGCAAATTCCCAGAACCGACCTCGCATCCGTTTTCACGGCAACGCTCGTAGGCTTGACCGTTGGCGCGATGGTCCTTGGACCGGCCGGCGACAAGTGGGGACGACGACCCGCAACGCTTGCCTGTACTGCCTTATTCGGCGTCTTCACTCTCGCTATCCATTATGTGCACGGCTTGAACATGCTGATCCTGTTTCGCTTTCTGGCAGGCATCGGCATTGGCGGGCTGCTGCCGAATATCTGTGCCCTTGTGTCGGAATATTCACCCAACAAGCATAGACAGACCGGCGTCCTCGTGGTCAGCGGCGGAATTGCCGCAGGCGCGATGCTCGGCGGCATTCTAGCCACGTTCATCGAACCGGCATTCGGCTGGAGGTCGCTATTTATGGTCGCGGGCGGTATGACGATCATCGCGCTGGTCGTCGCGATTGTTCTTCTGCCGGAATCGATCCGCTTCTTGATTGCCCGCAACCCGAGCCATCCGGATGTCTATCGTCTTCTCAAGCGGATGTCGCCCTCGGCTGACGTACCGCAGAACGCCCGTTGGATGGTCAGCGAGCGGCCGGCCGCCGGCAGGTTCCGCGAACTGTTCGCAGGCGGTATGGCACTCACCACCATCGTCCTGTGGGTAAGCTACTTCCTAATTCTGTCGACGATGTATCTGCTGTTCCAGTGGCTTCCAACTTTGGCGCGCGAATTCGGTTTCTCTCCGGCGGTGGCGACCTATGCGTCAACCGTGTTCAACCTCGGCGGCATGGTCGGTTCCATCGCCCTCGGGCCGATGGCGGCAAGGTGGGGCGTCTACAGGGTCTCGGCGATAAACTTTCTGGTCATCATTCCGGGAATGGTCGCTCTGGCCTCATCGCGCGATATGCAGACGCTTCTGCTGTTCAGCTCCTTCGTGACTGGCTGGACGATCATGGGGGGCCTCGGCGTCATCAACGCCCTAACCACGAACGCATATCCGACGGCAAGCCGTTCGACTGGCCTTGGGTGGGCAAGCGGGGTTGGCCGACTGGGATCCTCGTTTTCGCCGTCGTTCATCGGCTGGCTGATGGTGTCCGGCGGATGGGCGGCCCATGACATCCTGATGCTGCCGATCGCTCCGGCGATCATCCTGACGCTGGCCGTCCTGACTGTCGGCGCTCTCAACCGCAAACAGGTGACAAACGTCAGCGGAATTGCCGCCACACATATCTAGCAGGGAGTACTTGGCGATGCGGTATGTTCAAAAATTGAAACTGGACACTGACGCGGAACACTCCTCGGAGTGCCGGACTGCCATCTTCGGCTCACTGAGCGCGATCGGAACGTGCCGCATCGACCACGTTCTTCTCTCCCCTGCGGCTTCGCCCGTTGATCTGCACTCTTCTAGCGAGGAAAGGTTGGTCTACGTGCTCACAGGGGCGGTCTCGCTCAAGGAGGGTGGTGACGTCGCCCGGCTCGAAGCGAACGACTTCCTATTTGTACCGAGGTCACGCGCAATCGTTCTGATGGGAACAGACAGCCCGGCCTGGCTACTCGACATCCACGTACCGGTCTCGCGTGCGTCCTCAACCGGTAACGCCATGGCATTATCCGCGCTAAAGGGACGCGTCGATGAAAATGCATTCTCAGTTCATACCGCTCATGCTGCCGAAGGCCGGGCTTTTGATACGCAGCCACTTATCGACCGCAAGATGGGGTCCGAAAGCATCAAGGCTTTCGTTTCCCTCGTACATCCCGAAAGTGGGATGGGATTGCATGTGCACCCGTTCGATCAATTCTACTACGTCCTGCAGGGAGAGCTCTCGGTGCGTCTTGGTTTCGACAGCGGCAGGATGAGCGGAGGCGATATCGTCGCCTTTCCCGCCGGACTGATTCATAGCAATTCCAATGATAGCGCAAGCCCAACGCTCTTGCTGACAATCAACGTTCCGGAAGTGCCTGCGGGCACGAAAGGCGCCTTTCCCATCGATCTTAACAGCTAAAACTAAAGAGATTAGAATGAACGACTATCAGGTTATCATCATTGGCTTCGGCCCATCCGGAGCAATGGCTGCCAACCTCCTTGGCAAGGCCGGCATCACAACGCTCTGCGTCGATCGCACCACCGAGGTCTACGACAAGCCGCGCGCGATTGCTCTCGACCATGAAATCATGCGGCTGTTCGACAATATCGGCCTCCGCGAGGACATTGAAGGGCACGTCGCACCCTTCGACCTTTCGGAGCATTTCGGAGCATCAGGACAGCTTCTGCGCCGTGTCGGCATGGTCGGCGAACCCTATCCGCTCGGCTATACGCCGACCATGGTGTTCACCCAACCCCCGGTTGAAAAAGCCCTGCGGTCCCATGCGGTGCAATGGCCGACAGTATCGGTCGCGCTCGGAACGGAAGTCACTGCTGTTTCGAATGTCTCGGACAAGGCCGTTGTTTCATTGCGGGAGGCAGACGGGACAGAGTGGGCCGTCTCAGCACAGTATGTCATCGCTTGCGACGGCGCCTCCAGCGGGACGCGGGAGCGGCTCGGCTTGACATTGGAAGACCTGAATTTCGATGAGCCGTGGGTGGTGGTCGACGTTCTGGTCAATCCGGACAAGCTCGATCGCGTTCCTATTAACTCGTCGCATTTCTGCAACCCAAAGCGTCCCGTCGCCTATATCGTCGGCCCAGGAAACCATCGCCGCTGGGAGATCATGTTGCGCGAGGACGAAAACCCGCGCGATGTCGAGAAGCCCGAATGGGTGTGGAAATTCCTGGATCGGTGGATCACGCCGGACGATGCCACGATCTGGCGGTCGGCCGCCTATCGGTTTCACGCCCTGGTCGCCCCGCACTGGCGCCAAGGTCGCTTCTTCCTCGCCGGCGACGCCGCCCACCAGCAGCCACCGATCCTCGGTCAGGGCATGTGTCAGGGTATGCGCGATGTAGCCAATCTCTGCTGGAAGCTGAAGGCTGTCCTGAAAGACGGCGCCCCACCGGAGCTTCTCGACACTTATGGTAATGAGCGCCGCGAGCACGTCCGCGAGTTGATCCTGAAGATCAAGGAGATCGGTGCGGTTCTGTGTGAACGCGATCCAGAAGCCGCGATCCGCCGCGACGAGCGCATCCTGGCGGAAAGCGATGGATTGCCAAGGACACTCTTTCGCCAGTCGATCATTCCGCCAATCCGTCATGGCCTCATCGACCCCACGACTGGCTCCGGTGCTGGAGAACTGTTTCCGCAGCCAATCGTGACGTTTCGCGGGAAAAGCGGCCTACTCGACGACGTCTGCGGCGGCGGGTGGCGGCTGATCATCGATGGCGGGCGTTTTGGCACGCTTCCACCTTCCACTGTCGATGAGGCGCGCCAGCTCGGAATGACAATGCTTCACCTCGGGTCCAGCATTGCCTCGGCGCATATCGACGTCATACCTTTCGTCGAAGATGACGGTATTCTCGACCACTGGTTCGGCGAGCGAAAAACAAGCGCGGCGATCGTCCGGCCAGATCACTACGTATACTCAGTCGCCACAAGCAAGGAGAGCATCGAACGACATCTCAGAAACCTGGGCTCCCATTTGCGGCGCGTCAATCCCCGTTCGGTCACCACGGAAGAGGTTGCTTGAGGATTAAACCCATCAAGACTCGTAATATTTGGAGCCTTCGAATTTCGACGAATGAAAGACCATGGCATTCATTGAGGAGGACACCGAGGCTCTTGAAGAGATGTGAACCGGAAACCCGCTAATCTTCCCTGATATTCGTGACGCATCAGCTCGCGCGCTTATTTGGGTGCACAGCGACATAATACCAACTTAGGCTGTCCAATCCTCAACACGCAGACCGGGTACGCGGTCAAACTCGCGCCTGTTATTTGTCACGGTGATCAGTCCGCGAGAGCGTGCGTGCCCTGCTATCAGTTGGTCATACGGCCCGATAGGCGTTCCATTTTGGGCAAGTTCTGCACGTAATTGACCAGTATGGCTGGCTGCAAGCTCATCATATGACAAAACCTCAAGGCGTGCGGCGAAGCCTTCCACAACAACCAGATTACGTTCCGGGTTTGCCGACTTTTCTGCCCCATAGATCAATTCCATCAAGCTAACTGAGCTTATGCACAGCTGACCGTGATGGCGATTGAACGCATCTCGCACCTGCTGCGGCTTGTTCTTGATGGTGAAAATACAGATGTTGGTATCAAGCATGTATTTAAGCATTAGAACGATTCACGCTCTTGCGAGGCCGGCTGATCACGTTCACCCATAAAGTCGGATGTCACCTCGGCTCCTTCGAACCAGCTATCCCAGACTTCACCAGCAGGCGCTATGATCCGAGTGCGTCCAACCGCTACGATATCGACACGCTTAACATCATCAGGCAGTGCAACTGCCTTTGGCAACCGAATGGCTTGGCTACGATTGCTTTGAAATACCGCACCCTGCTCCATCAAATCCTCCTACGGAATATACGTCTGGCATATCCCGCAAAGTACCTTTCGGAATTGGATATGTCAATGGGATATACACGCAGACGGCTCCAGAGAGTGTGTCCCATCGCCTTGAAGGGATCAGAACCGTCAACGCCTTGCTCAAATGGGCTAAGTGCTTGATAGGACGGAATTCAGTGCGTACCCGTGTTATGGAACTTTTCCCGTCATGGCTTGATGGCACCCCACTCACAATGCCAGCTGCCGTCCTGGTCCCTGCTTAACCTTAGCCCGAGAATCAGGAGAACGACGGATACCAAGACTGCAAGCGAGGCGACTGCACAGATCTCCAGAGTGACACCGCGTCGTAGCATCACCCAGATATACGCGGGCAAGTTGTTCTCGCTTCCTGTAAGCATGTCGTTTAGGATTAGTACGCAATACCGTGCAGGATAATCTGAGGCGAGCGGCCGAGATCGAGCTGAGCTGGCCGTTGTCGGGCACGTGACCGACGATGCGCTGGAGATCAGGCTTTTCGCCCATAATGGGGACAAGCAAGGCACCCGAAGACGGACTGAACCGATCTGGGCCGAACTTTCCATTGGGCCGAAGAGGCTTGGCGTCACTCTGCTGATCCTCTGGAGGGAATACCGCTTCAAACACCGATGGCTATGGATATAGCCGCGTCTGTGAACTGTTCGGGGGTTTCGAACAGCGTCTGTCTCCGACGATGCGCCAAGATCATGCCGCTGGCGACAAGACCTGCCGGGCTTCTCGCTTCCGGTGCTTTCCTTGTCGCGTCCCGCAAGCGCAATTGTCTCAAAAACTCCTGAATGTTGACTTTGCAAAAGTCAGCATATCGTCTCGTGCAGAAATCGGCAGTAACAGATTCCCTATTCCGCCAGGGAGCGACGTAATGTAAACAGGCTCTGTAGGCACCGTCCTGCTGATTCAAACAACAAAGCGCACCAAATCGACCAGCACCGTCTGGAGATGGGATCGCGACTTTGCAATCAGAGGCTCTGCGATGAACGATATCACCGGTCACGCTGTCCGTTTTGGGCGAATTGCTGCCACGCTCCCCGTCAGGGATATGGGCAAGTCCCATGATTTTTATACCAAGATTCTCGGCTTCCAGAAAATTTTCGAAAACGGCAATCCGGTCGGTTTCATGATCCTGAAACGCGATCAGGCTGAATTACACCTGACGTTGCAGCCTGCCCACAAAGCTCCGGATTTCAATGTTGCCCACCTGATGGTAGATGACATTGATGCTCTGCACGCTATTTGCCAGCGACATGGGGTAAGAATTATCAAGAGCCTTCAGGACAAGGACTACGGCTTGCGGGCATTTGTATTCGAGGACCCGGACGGGAATCGTATCGATGTAGGCCAGGTGATCTAAGGCCGATCCCCGAAGCCGGGCGGAATGACGTCTGCCCGGCTTTCGCAGAAATCCTGCTTCATGGCCGGGGGGACAACCGGAATGGCGATTTACGTCGCGCTGAGACGTTTGCCTTTGCCGGAGCCGGGCAGCACCATTGTCGTCCTCATCTGCGATGCAGGGGAGAAGTATCTCGACACGATCTACAATGATGATTGGCTCAATGAACGGCACTTGCTCAACGCGCCGGCCTATGGACGGATTGAACGAATGTTCGACGCCTATCGGGCGTCTGTGCAGATCGCATCGCTGGCTTGCAAGCCGAGCGCGACATCACTCCTGGCCAGCCGAAATGTCGCTGGCCAGCTCCGCAGCGAGTCAAGTGGCAGAGGATAGTCGGGATATCTGCAGTGCCTGAGGCGACAACTAACGGTACGGCTGACGCCTTGTCGACCAAAAGGGCGTTCGGAGCAAGAGCGTCCAACGCCAAGAAGGAGTGATAACAATGGGCACGTGCATTACTGTCTGGCAATGGCCCGACGATGAACGCTGGTAAGACGAAGGTATCAAGCGCTCCCTGCGGCTGGTATCCGAAGCGGGCTTCACCAATATCAACTGGAACCCCGATTCCGGAAATTCCTATATGCTCAGCGACGCCGAGATCTCTTTCACCGCTGAGATGGTCCGCGCGTCGGGACTTAAGGTGAAATCCGTTCACGGCACCAACGGCCGAAATCCGATCAGCGAAGTTCAGCGGCGGAAGGATCGGCGTGTAGGCCGGGAAACGCGAAGGGACAGGCCTCCAGCTACTATAACAATGCAACAAGACGGAGCGGAGAGCTGCTCGCCTGCTTTGATAAGCCAGATAACCATTTTGGTCTCTCATGTAAAAATTGGTGGTATCGACAGCTAAGGCCGGGAAAACAGCTCTTGTGGGAAATGTCTTCTCAAGCTGGCATCGCGACCGGCAATCCGTTTTTCGGGTGGGAGGCTATTGCCATGTTGAGACCGTAAATTTCTTTCAATGCCTCCGGTGTCATGATTGCTTGTGGGGCTCCTCGAACGATCATTCTCCCGGTGTGAAGCGCGATTATCTCATCACAGAAGCGGGCTGCCATGTTGACGTCATGCAGAACGAGAAGCACGCCCAGACCCCTGGAATGACTTAGACGCTGCACCAGCGATAGAACCTCGATCTGGTGTGCAACATCGAGCGCCGAGATCGGCTCGTCCAGCAACAAGCACTCGGCATCCTGCGCGACGAGCATCGCCAGCCACACCCGTTGGCGCTCACCACCGGAGAGGGTGTCGACTAGGCGGTCCGCCATGCCCGCGACATCCGTCAGGGACATTGCCTCATCGACCCTGTCGCGATCGGTCTTGCCGAAACGGCCGAGCGCTCCATGCCATGGATAGCGCCCAAGCGCTACCAGTTCCTTGACCAGCATCCCGCTTGCCGCCGGCGTCTGTTGTGGCAGGTAGGCAAGCTTCCTGGCGAACGGCCGGTCGCCCCATTCGGCGAGCGTCTTTCCCTCGAAGCGGACTACTCCGCCAGAGGCCGGCTGCTGTCGTGCCAGGATCTTCAAAAGCGTGGATTTGCCCGAGCCATTGTGACCGATGAGCCCGATCGTGCGCCGGGGCGGAATGGTCATTGTCAACGGCTGCAGCAACATCCTGCCCGGAACCGAGAACGAGACATCCTGCAGTTCGAACAGCGCAGCTTGCTGAGCCTGGGCCTCTTTCTCTGCGAACGCGGCGTTGCTCATACGCTCTCATCCTTCAGGTATTGGTCATGGTGGTCAAACCTTGCACTCCGGTTAGGGGCGGAGCCAGCTTCAACAATACGGCCGTCCCGCATGGTGACAATCCGATCGGCGACATGGAAATATCGATCGTCATGGCTGATGACGATGAGGGTCTTGCCCTGTCGTTTCATCTCAGGCAACAGCTCTTCGTAGAAGACGCGGCGGAATTCCGGATCCTGATCTGCGGCCCATTCATCCGTCACGACAACAGGGCGATCTTCCAGCCGGGCCTGTACCAGAGCAAGGCGTTTGCGCTGCCCGGTGGAGAGGTCCGCTGTTGTGAACGTATCGCCGTCAACTTTCACCTTATGGCCAATGCCGAGTCTTTCCAGATGCGGGCCGGCCTCGTCTGGCAGTGCGCCGTAGGCGAAGTCGTCAAACAGGTAGTAGTCGGAAAAGATCGTCGTGAAGAGCTGACGGTATTCATCCCGATCGCCTGCCTTCACGGGTTCGCCATCCAGCAGCACCGCGCCGGACTTTGGACTGTAGAGCCCTAAAAGAAGCTTGATCAGCGTCGTCTTGCCGGAACCGTTTTCGCCGACGATGAATATCAGCTCCCCGCCGGTGATCGTCAGATCAATCGGACCGAGTTGGAAAGGCTCATGACCCTCGTAGGTGGGGAAATCATATGTCACGCCGCGCATTTCGATCCAAGACACGGGTGACTTTGCGCCCTGGTCTGAAGTTATGACCAAAGGAATATTGATCTCGTGGTCATCGAGCTCAGCCGAAAGTGCGGCAATGCGAGCGAAGGAAATGCGAGCCTGATCGAACACCGGCAGTGCACTGGCGAGTTGGTCTACTGGCCCCTTGATGTAAAGAAGGACGATCACGGCGCCGCTGATCGCGACATTATCGATCTCAAGCCGGGAGCGGCCCGCGAGCAACAGGCCGATCATCACGAAGAATATCGCCGATGCAGCGGCATCCGCGATCCAATGCAGTTTCATTGCCCGGCTCTTGAGACTGGCGACCTGGTCGGCCGCCTGCGACAACAGTTCGCCGTAGACGCGGGCACGCCGGGGCCGGCTGATCTTAAGCTCCTTCGCGCCCTCAGTGATCGCTCGGTATTGCTTGTGGAGTTCATCCTGGGTGGTTCGCACTTCCTCGTAGTCATGAATCCAGACCTTGTGGGAGAACATGTTGATTGCCAGCCCAAGGGCGAGCGACACGATCGCCATCAGGAAGACGGCCAGAGACAGGCTGAACAGATAGAACAGGCTGCCGATGACAATCGCAAGCGCGATCACATAAGCCGAGAAATTGAAGGTGAAGGCGGAAACGGTATCCACATCACCCGTGAGAACCGACATCAGCCGGTAGGACCGGTGGACTTCGAGCCGGGCGATCGGCGCCCGCAAGATCCGCGCAGAGATTTCCTTGCGAAGGGCGGCGATGATCTTTTGGCCCACTACGCTGTTCATTGCGCCGGCTACTGCCGTTCCTCCGATGCTCAACGCGCAAAGACCGAGGAACTTGCCAGCGAGTGTCGCATTGCTCCCGGCATCGCCATGCAGCCCCTCGTTGATGCCCGCCAGCAGCCACGCGGTTGCAATGCCGCCCGCAATTCCTATTCCGGTCGCAAATACCACCAGCGGCCAGAATGGCCGCAACAGGCCGATTGTCTCAGCCATCAGTTGCAATGTCGTGACACGATCCTGCTTCATGCCCCTCCCCGTCTGAAGATCCACATGAAATAAGGCCCGCCGACGAATGTTGCCAGCAGACCTGCGGGCACTTGGTACGGAAAGAGCAGGTTACGACCGAGCCAGTCGGCCATCAGCATGATGAAAGCCCCGAGCACGGCCGAGCCGTAGAGCTGCGGCATGGGACGCTGGAGCCCCATCATCCGTGCCATGTGCGGCGCCATCAGTCCCACGAACGACAACGGTCCCACAATCAGCGTGGCCGTTCCCGTCAAGACCGCGGTGGCCGTCAGAAGCCAAAGCCGACTTGACGCCAATCCTATTCCAAGCGCCCGGGCAGAAGCTTCACCCAGCGGCAAAATCTCCAGCCAACGCGAAAACAGCATCATCGCAGGAAGAGATGCAACAACGACTATGATCACGATCACCGCGTCAGAGTTGGTAACCTGATAGGTCGAGCCCGCCATCCACGAAAGCAACATACCCATACGCGGATCTCCGGACACCATAAGCATCGAAACGAGAGCGCCAAAGACTGTTGCCAGAGCAACACCGACCAGTAGCATGCGCTCTGGCGAGAAAGAGGTCTTTCTACCGATGGCCAGTATTAAGAAGAGGGTGATCGATGCGCCGATCGCCGCAGCCCCCATTTGAATCGACTTGTCAGGGGTCGGCGCGAGAAAAGCGAGCAGGATCACGCCGCAGGCCGCGCCAGAGGAGACGCCAAGCACTTCCGGCGATGCCATCGGATTCGCGGTCATCCGCTGGAGGATTGTTCCGGCCATGGCGAGAACGGCGCCGCCGCCAAGTGCCGCGGTCGTCCTTGGCCACCGCCATCGAAGCAGGCGTTCGGCGTCCCCCGTCGACAGCCAGGTCCAGCCATGCGGTACCTGCCCGAGGAATAGCACCGGCAAGATGAGAATGATCAGCAACATCAGTGCGACCAGTACGACTGTCCATGAACGTCTGGTGCGAAAAGCGAGATCGGCTGTATCGGATCGCGGCGGAACCATATTCGCCTTCAGCCTCGGAAGCATCCAGATCAGAATTGGGGCACCGAGAATTGCAGTTCCCACCCCTGTCGGCAATTCCTGGAGCAACGGCAGAATCTGGACGAGTTGATCGGTCAGCCAAAGAAGCGAACCGCCGACCATCGGCGCCCAGGTAAGCCGCTGACCTGCCGTCCGTGCTCCCGCCAGACGGGCGATAGCCGGGGCCGCCAGCCCGACGAAGCCAATCATGCCAACGGCGCTGACGACAAACGCCGACAATGAGACAGCGACAGCGAGCGCCAACAGCCTGATATTCCGTTGTGACAAGCCCAGGCTCCTGCCGCTTTCGTCATCCAGCGACAGGATCGTGAGAGGCCGCACGATAAGACAAGCCAGCACCAGACCTGCAACAAGGCGCGGCAGCAGGTATTTAACCTCACCCCAGTCGTTCTGACGGAGTGTACCCGAACTCCAGAGAAACACACTTTGCAGGATCTGGTTATGGAAGAGGCTGATCACCGCGCTGACGCTGCCCAGAAAGAGACTGACGATCAGACCGGCAAGGATCAGTGACAGGGGTGACAGCCCCCTCTTCCACGACAGCCCGAATACCAGCGCGGTTGCGATTGCTCCACCAAGGATGGCCGCGCCTTCGCGCCCGAACCCAAGCATTCCGGGAAGCCAAAGCGTCGATGCCGTCACGGCAAGCGACGCCCCGGCCGATACCCCCAACGTCGCGGGCTCCGCGAGCGGATTGCGCAGCACCTGCTGGAAAATGGCCGCGGCAAGCGCCAGCATAGCCCCAGCGAGGATCGACACCACCAGTCGCGGCAGGAAACTATAGTGGACGACCCAAGCCGAGACGGCCGATCCGTCCGCCCCCATGGCGGCTGACCACCAATCGGCCGGAGGGAGGTGGCGTCCGAGCGAGAGGCACGTCAGTGAGGTGGCGGCAGCGACGAGCATGACGACAAGCGGGGCCGGTGAACTTCCAATTGCGCCGGCGAAGCTTCGGCGTGCTTCGACTGTCATCTTGCTCATCCCCGTCTTCCCGGGGTAAGGCGTTCGACCAGAATTTCGGCGAAGAGCCTTGCGGTTGGTAGTGCTCCCCAACTATAGAGTTCCGGTATCGCCGTGACACGGCCGGCCTTAACGGCTGGCAGATGAGACCAGAGCGATGGCTTGTCGAAGAGGACCCGTGCCTCCGGGGGCACTGGATCAAAATAGATAAGGTGGGCGTCCGGCACTGCCGCCAGTGCCTCTATCCCGTTACTCAAAAAGCCCCACATACTGGAGAGGCTGCAGGCGTTGCGTATACCAACTGCCTTGAGCACGTCATCGAATATGCTTCCACCACAAAACAGGATGACATTGCGGTCATCAAGGAGCCGCACGACGAAGACAGGTGGAGTTCGGGCTAGTGGCATGGCAGCTGCTGTTTCCAGCGCCGCAGCGGTGTCAGCCAAAAGTGCATCTGCACGATCCTCGACGGTCAACAATTCCCCAAACCGCCGGCTCTCCACGCGAGCGGCGTTCAATGGCGCCAGACTTCGATTATAGATCGACCCCACGACGACCGGCGCGATCTCACCAAGGATCGGTGTCCAGCGGGCACTCTGAAACCCGGCTTCGATGAAAATGTAATCGAGCCGCAGTTGATCGAGGAGTTCCAGATTGGGCTCCCCGATCAGGCCGAGATCGATCGAGCCTTGCAAGCCCAAGCCTCGCCACACCGGATTTCGGGATAGCTCCGGGATGGCAACGGGCGTAACGCCCAATGCCAGGACAGTTTCCACCATCCATCGCGCGAGCACAGCAACTCGCGGACCGAGGGGTGCGGGCACCTCCGCAGCCCCTATGGAAGGAAGCACCAAACTCGCTGCGGCGCCGGTCAGAAATCGGCGCCTCATTATTCCCGCCGGGGCAGCGCCCCGCCGTGTACTGTCTGCCTTCACCATTTGTATTTCAGGTTAGCGAGAACGGTGCGGCGAATTCCGTAGGAGCAATTGATCTCGCTGCATCGCGCCAGATACTCTTTGTCGAACAGATTGGAGACGTTCACGCTCAGTTCGAGCCCGGCTAACTCAGGCGTCTTCGCTCCGAAATCGTAGGATACAGCCGCATCGAACAGCGTGAAGTCGGGAACCTTGTAAAGCTGATGAGGGCCATTATAGCCGGAGCCGACGTAGCGAATGCCGCCGCCGAGCTTCAAACCTTCCAGTGCGCCACTATCGAAAGTATAGTTGAGCCAGGCAGAAGCTGTCTGCTTCGGGTAATACCATGGAACCCGTCCCCCCGGATTAAAGCCTGATGCGTCAGTATTGGCCTTGGTTGTTTCGATGTCGTTGTAGGTATACGAAGCCACGAGGTCGATATTGTCGTTGAGCGCCAGGAACGTGCTGAGCTCGACACCTCGAACCCTCACTTCGCCCGTCTGGACACTGAAGCCGACATGGGTCGGGTCGGGATCGGGCGTCTGGACATTCTGCTGGGTGAGGTCAAAAACCGATGCCTGCACGAAACTGTCGAGGCCTTCCGGCTGGTATTTTATGCCGACTTCATATTGCTGTGCCGTCGTCGGCTCGAAAGTGTTGCCTCCAAAGTCGGTCCCGGCTTCGGGTTTGAACGACGTCGTATAGCTGGCATAAGGTGCGAGACCGTTGTCGAACAGATAAACAGCCCCGACGCGCCAGGTGAAGGCATCATCTTTTTGTGACGTTTCAGGGCTGCCGACGACACGAAGGTTTTGGGATGTCGTCTCCGACCAGTCTTGCCGAATGCCGGCGAGAAAGCGCCAATTGCCGAATTCCATCTGATCCTGGGCGTAGATGCCAGTCTGTTCCAGCGTTCCCTTGCTGTTAACGATCTCGGCGGGGTCCGGGATCGACGAGGCGTAAACAGGATCTGCGACATTCAGATCCGGAACGCCGAGCCTGGACCAGTAGTGATGCAGGTGAGTCCACTGTTTCTTGTAGTCGAGGCCAAACAGCACCGTATGGTTCATCGGGCCTGTATCGAATTCGGCCCGGAGCTGGTTGTCGATCGCCACGGCATTGAGGATACCGTCAGTCCCCCAGTTCCAGCGGCTGATCTCGGTATTGGTTGCGTCGGTCCAGTCGTCCGGCTGGATTTCTCGATAATGACCGCCTGCGTGCAGGAAACGGAAGTTTTGGTTGAAGGACCAGACTTCGTCAAAGCGATGCTTGAACTCGTAACCAATCGACGCCGTCTCGCGATCGAACTCGTCATAATTTGGCTCGCCGAAATAGCGGTCGGTGGGAATTTTGCCACTGACGCTCGGCAACAAAGTGCCCACCAGAGGGAGGGAACTGAAACCAAGGCCATCCGGGTCACGCTGATAACTACCTAGGATCGTTAATTCGGTCTCCGCGTCCGGCTTCCAGGTCAGTGAAGGCGCGATGGCGATCCGCTCGTTGGCGGTGAAATCGACCTGAGTGCCGGTGTGATAGGCGACCCCCGTCAGGCGATAGAGAAGATCACCATCCTCGGTAATCGGCCCGCCAAAGTCGAAGCCGGTATAGGCACGGCCGTAATTTCCTGTTCCGACGACGATTTCATGCAAACGCTCCTCGGTCGGGCGCTTCGAACGGAAATTGACGATACCGCCTGGTGCCGACTGCCCGTAGAGAACCGAAGCCGGGCCGCGGAGCACTTCGATCTGCTCGAGTGTATAGGGGTCGATGCTCGGAGAGTTGACGTAGCTATCGCCCGGCAGGCTCAATCCGTTCCAAAAGAGCTGGCTCGGATCGTCCCCGAAGCCGCGAATGTAGACCTGGGCATCGACGCTCCGGGTATCATTGCCGAAGAAGCCTGTCGCAACTCCCGGGGTATAGCGCAAAGCCTCGGGTAACGATTGGGGGTTTTGAGCATCAAGCTGCTTTCGGTTGATGATCGAAACAGAATACGGGGTTTCTACGATCGGCGTATCGCTTTTGGTCCCGGATACAGCGTCCTGGGCGATGAAGCCATTTTGAGGTCCGAATGCCTCCTGGCCTTCGCCCTGGATGATAATTGGTGCAAGCGTCGTTGCGTCAGAAGGAGATCCTCCTGTGGTCTGGAGGCCGCCGGTGATGGTTACGGTATTCGAATTGGTGAAACCGTAGCTCAGTCCGGAGCCGGAGATCAGACGACTGAGAGCCTCTTCCGTCGTCATCGTTCCGTTGACTGCGGGTGCGATCGCGCCGGAAGCAACCGATGTCTCATATGCGATCTGCACGCCGCTCTGATCCGCAAGCGCGCGCAACGCCCGGCTCAAAGGCTGGCTCGGGATGTTAAAGCTGTGGGTTCTTGCTGATTGTGCGGCGGCCGGGGAAAGCGGCAGGAGGGGTGAGAACGGCCCAGCCCAGAGAGCTGTGCTCATCATCAAAGTCACCAGCAGCCGCCTGTAGCCGCGACCTGTTCCATTCTCCGCTGCATTTCCGTTCATCGAACCCTAAACCCCTCTGCAACAACGGCCCCGCCCGGGCCTGATTGAAGGGTTCACCAGTCAATTCCAGGCCCTTCACCTTCTTGACGGGTGAGAAGCCGTTTTGCCTAAAGACGGAAAAACAACTTTTTGGAAATTTTCGGTCGATCAGGAAACGAGGATCATGACCCCGGGCACCCGTCGTACCGTAAGGCCTTGGGTTTTCGCCAAGGCCTGGACCGCCGAGGCGGCCTCTCGCGTCGAGAAGATCGCGCTGACGGGCACGTTCCCGCGTATACCCGGCCGCAGGACGATCCGCTCAGGAACATAACGGCCGAGTTCCGCCATGGCGCTCGCGAAGGGCCGGCCCTCGAAGATGATACGGCCCTTCCGCCATGCCAGGGACACGTCAATATCGACAGGCGTCGGACCGATCGGCGGTTCACCGGACACGTAGGTCGTTTGCTCCGCCACGTGAAGCCTGACCCCATCGACATCGGACCGAGGCATATCCGTCGGAGTCGAAGGGCCTCTCACACGCACATTACCGTCCGCGACGGTGACAGTTACAAGCCCATCGATCGCGCTGACCGAAAATGTCGTCCCAAGCGCATCGCTATTTCCACCAAGCGCCGCCACCCGAAATAGCGAAGTTGCATCAGCCTGCACCTTGAACTCCGCCTCACCCTTCAGGAGTTCAACGAGCCGTAGGTTCGGCAGGTAGTTCACGGCAATGGCGCTATCGGTATTCAGCGACGCGACCGAACCGTCAGGCAAGGTAAAGTCAGCGATTTCTCCGACCGCTGTCGAGAAATCAGCCTTGACCATCAGTTCAACGCGAGGATAAACGAACAAGCCGGCAGCCGCAGCAGCGATCGCTCCGCCGCCGACCAGAAAGCCACGGCGTCTGAGTGGTGCGCGTTCTTTTGTGATGGGAACCGGAAACGGACGTAGGCCGTCCGACCGGCCATCCAGTACTTGCAGCTGTTGCCAGAAGATGCGTTCCTGCTCGAACGCGCGCCGATGGTCGGGGGAACAGTCTTGCCAGGCCTTGAAGCGCTCCAGCTCCGCATCGCTGATAGTGCCGGATGTAAGGCGCACGATCCAGTCTCGTGCATCAAGCGCAATCCGGCGATCGACCGGGGGATGTTGTTCGGGTTCGTTCATTCGCTCGGGGGTCGCTTGTTTCGGTGGCGGATGCGGTTCTCCCAACCGCTTCTACTCTATTGACGCGCGAATACATCGTTTGCCTAAACAAGACAGCAAAAAATCAGCGGCTCATCTGATCGCGAATATCGGCCAGGTGCTCGAGCGCACGACGAATATGGTAATAGACCGCCTCGTCGGTGATCCCAAACATCTCGGCGATGCGACGGTGGGAAATTTGGTCGATCCGGTTCAGTAGAAAAATCCGACGTGTCCTTTCCGGGAGTTCGTCGAGCGCAGCACTCACAGCTTTCAGGTTTTCTTTGCCTATTGTCGTCCGCTCTGGAGAAATTTCGTCTGTGGCTTCCCAGAGCAAGTCGGCAACGTCTGAATCTATTTCTGCGCGGCGGCGCTCTTTTCGCGCGTGATCGGAGATGGTGTTTTTTGCCACCTGAGCAACGAACCCGGCCGGGTTCTCAATAGATCTTTCTCCGCTCCGGCTCTCAAGTTTCAGCCACGTATCCTGTAGCAGGTCCTCCGCAATTGCACGGTTTCCGGTCCACTTGGTGGCGGTTGCTTCCAGCCGCGGTCGCACCTGAAGAAAAGCAGAAAGTAATTTTCCTATCCCAAGCTTGTTCACTGCACGCCCACGATTAGCCCAAACGGTTATCTTGGCTTAAGGGATATGAAAAAAGCGTGCAATGACAACGATTTGACGATCGAGATCGACGCGAATGAAAAACTTGCCCCAAATAGTCATATTTACCCATTGATTTCATTGCTGCCTTTTGAAACATTGTGGACAAATTACGCTTCATTCGCGCGTGACGGCTGAGGCTAGTTTTTCTGATGAGTTGCACACCTGCAACATCGCCTGCCTTGTCTGGGGCCAGAACAAGAGCAGTCCGAAATCGTACGCTAAGGGCGAACGGAATGAGAACTTATGCGACCCGCTGCAGCCCAGCTGGAAGACGGAGCGATCGAAATCCGTTCGGCATCTGATGTTCGGCATCTCAGGTGTAGATGCCGGTAAGATTGATATGCTCCCAACTGAGCGGCGAGATGTGCTTCAACAGAGCGTCAGGAATGTCTCGCCCCGCTCGTTTCAGTTGCGTGACCGCGCGATCAAGATAAACCGTATTCCAGTGGACGATCGCGCTGACGACGAGATTGAGCCCCGAGGCACGGAAAGCTTGGCTTTCGAACGACCGATCACGGATTTCGCCGCGCTCGTGGAAGAAGACAGCGCGCTTCAGCTTATGCGCTGCCTCGCCCTTGTTGAGGCCGGCTTGGCATCTCCGTCGTAGTGCCGGACTTGAGTACCATTCGATCATGAAGAGCGACCTTTCGATACGGCCGAGTTCGCGGAGCGCCCTGGCGAGATGGCTTTGCTTCGGAGATGCGGACAGTTTCTTGAGGATGGTAGACGGCACCACGGACCGCGTCGTGATCGACGCCGCAAGATGGAGCAGCTCGTCCCAATGATCGAGGATCAGATTGGCATTGATGGGCGCCCCGATGTGGTTCGACAGCGCCGGATATGCATCGCTCTTTTCGAACGTGTGGAACTTCCGGTCTTTGAGATTGCGCAGTCGCGGTGAGAACCGCTTTCCGATCAAGGCGAACAGCCCGAAGATATGATCACTGGCACCCCCTGTGTCGGTAAAATGTTCATGGATGTCGAGGACCGTGTCCTGATCGAAGAGCCCATCGAGCACATAGGCCGCCTCGCTTTCGGTCGGACTGATGGGCAAAATGCTGAAGTAGCCGTATTGATCTGACAGATGGCTATAGAATTTTCGATCCGGGTTCACTGCCGTAATGCAAATTGATGTCGCCGCGCTTTGCGGCTCGGTCGCTCGCGCGGAAGAATTGGCCATCTGACGAAGATGTCGTGCCGTTGCCCCAAAGGCGGGAATACGGATGCTGGGTGTGGGCATCGGCGATGCACGCTTGCGCCGTGCGGTAGGTCTCCGATCGAGCATGGTATGTGCGCATCCACCCAATCTGGTGAGCGCTGATCCCCTTGGATGCGACCGCCATTCGTTTCGGTCCGAGATTGGTCGCATCGGCCAGTACGCCAGCGAGCATGGCAGAGACATTTTTCGGAGTGTCGCCGGTGCGAACATGCGTGAAGAAATCCGCAAAGCCGATCCATTCATGCACTTCCCTTAACAAGTCGGGAACCTCGACCAGCGGATAGTCGTTGGCGGATTGCAGGGCGGTGATCGTATCTAGAAACATGCGCAGCGCTTTGGCGGTACTCGCTCTGCAGTCCATCTGTCGCTGCTTCTTTCGATTGTTGGCTTGCGAGAACAGCCAACACGAGAAGCGCGCAAGATCTCCGACCATGCCATGGGCAATTGTGCTCGCTCAATCCTTGAAAGGAGGAGGAATCGCCTCTATGACCGCCAATACGAAGTCCGGCGCTGGAGACGGTTGGTCAAGGCACCGGTGCCCCTCCTCCACAACATCAAGCACAACCACGTCCTCCACGAGAAGAACGTCATTTTGACCGTGAGGACTTCGGAAAACCCCCACGTCCCCGATGAACACCGCGCGACCCTCACGCCGATTTCAGACAAGTTCGTCCGCCTAGAGCTCTGCTTCGGATTCATGGACGAGCCGAACGTCACCAAGGCGCTTGCAATCTGTAAGAAGAAGGCTGGCTTCAAGTTCGAGATCATGCAGACCTCGTTCTACCTCGGCCGACGCACGCTGGTCGGCAATTCGAACTCCGGGCTACCCCAGTGGCAGGACAATCTTTACATCGCGCTGTCGGGGCTCGGCATCGACCCGTCTGCCTACTTCAAGCTTCCCGCCAACCGCGTTATCGAGATCGGCGAGCAGGTCAGCATCTGATCCCGAACGACCAAAAAATCATCCGAAGACGCCGGGCGATTGGCGTTTAGGAGACCAGGGAACAAGAGCCGCTCAAAGCCGATTTGGGGTCGTCTGCTGGCAGTCCGCTATTGGGTGTCAGTTTGTAAGAAACTGCCATTCCGCCCGCGACCTTTTCGTGGTAGTCGCGACGCCTGGACTGCCCTCATGATGCAGTACTGTTCCTCCCGCACTACCCATGACCTGAATGCAGCTCCGGGCGAATCATCGGTCCCATCGCCGCAAATCTCCAAAATCAGCTGGCGGAGCGGCGCCGGTACTCATCGATCGTCCGGCTGAACACCCCGGGGCAGCCCCTCGTACGAATCGTCCGTGACGAGCATGGGTTTCCCTGGGCGCGTCGGAGCGACGAGCGAACATGAGGATCGACTAAAGCGGGCATTGCTTGATAGCTGACTGAATTTATTCCTTCCTTGTAAAAGCTATACGAACCGCTGCAGCAACGCGTAAGGGGGCTCGCATTACGGTCTGGAGATCTGCACCATGGACATCTGGGACAAAGGTTATGCCACCCATGTTACTTCGTTTTGGGGATGGGACCCCGCAACATGGGGTACCGTGGGATATACCAAGGCTGGTCGCCTGGAGACGGTGGTTGGCGAAACAACGGACCCATTCATCATGGTGATTTATGTCACAAGACGCGCGGCGGAATCCCATTTGCGGGGCCAGGTGACGGGATTTTATCTTGTGTCGCATAGGCCAGGTCATAGAGATCAGTTCACAGATCCCCTTCATCATCAGCGTGAACCTCTGAAGTGGCAGCACTCCCTGCAGGCGATCAACGCCTTCAGTTTTCTTCCCGAGTACCGTATCGATATCAGCGATCTCGACCCGTCGCTCGCACATCGTGCCCGCTCGGTCGCGACAAATGGAGAGGTGCTTGGCCCGGTCGGCGTGGATCGGCTCAGGCAAATTCCCTATATCGAGGTTCCGGTCTTTGGGCGACCAAATGTTATCGATCAGACCATCCATGTTCCCGGTCGGGGGCATGACCGGGTGATGGGCGGGCCAGTAAACCGCTCGGGGTACATCGTCGAAGGTGAGCCAGTCGATACTGAAAAGGAGCTGTACCTTCTGTCTTTGTCAGGCGATACCGGCACCTTCTTGGGCGAACCCGCGCAAGGTCGGCGGATCTACAAGATCGGCCTGTCTATGAGCCCGCAGACCCGTTTGGTGATGTTTCAGAAGACCATGCCCCGCGGAGCCTTTCAATGGTCGCTGGTTCGATCCACCCGATTGGAAAATCAACCGCCGTACAAAAGCTTCGAAGCCGCTCTGACCGGCGAATACGCGATGAAGGAGGTTCTCGCGGAAGGAAAAGCGTTCCTAAACGGCGAGTTCTATGCGGCGACGGACGAGCTGATCAAGAGTGCCTGGGCAGCTGGCAGTAGAGCAGCGCGAAGCCACCGTTGACAAACTCTGCCGGATCTCACACCCCAAGGTGCGGTCGACTGCCACTTCTGTATCTCGATGTCGCATCGTCGGCGGTGAACAAGCTTGAGATGGTGCAGACTTCGTTGCTCATCAAAAACTTGTCTCCTCAAGCTATCTAGTACAGAGCGCCTTGAGAGGAGGCGAACTCAGACCCACTATTGACGAGCGGGGGCAGACCGTTGTTCCTTGTCGCAATGGGCCCGATGCTCCGGAAAATGCCCAGGGAACAAGCTTGTTGGGCTGTCGAAAATCAAGCGCATCCTAAAAATCCGACACGTGGTCCACCGGCTGTCGATGGCGACACCTTTGAAGGAGATCGTTCCCTAGGGAGCCTTGGGACCGGCCTTTTCCAGATCGATGCATTTTGCTTTGCGATCGGTTCGGCCATCGCTTGGCGTCTGGCAGGCGTAAGTCATCACTCATACAGCCGAGCACACGATCAACCAAATCTGCAGCGGCTAGAAAGAGTCGAACCATCGACCCGCTAGTCGACCTTATACATCAGTTAAAAGTTCTTATTGACTACAATTTAAGCGAGTGTAATATACTCACTTCATATTGTCGAGGGGCAATAATGTACCGCCGATACTCTTATGTAGCAGCCCTTGCAGGGCTCGCGACCACTCTAGGTGCGTGTGCGATACCCCCAGATGTCAGAGATTTTGCGCATGTCGATACTTACGACATTACGCGGCGGGTCCGTTGTGAGATGCGAGACGCGGTGCGCCAAAAGGCCAAGGAAGCTATCGCTAGGCGCCAACCTGAAATCGCGGCACAGCTCGTCACGGATGAAGATTTCCTGAAATTTGATTTCGCCGTCCTCGGTCGCGAGGCCCAGAGCATCGTCAGCGTCTATAAGGACACGCTTATCGGTTATGACTGGAACTTTGACATTACCGAGAAGAACGACGCCACCGCCGGTGTGGACGTTCTGAACACTTTTACGCGAGGGACCTTCGGTCTTGGTGCAACGGTTAGTAACAACCGCGAACGCAACAATGTCGAGACTTTTCGGGAGCTTGATAGTTTCGTGAAGTTGGCGACCATGGTCAGCAATACCGATTATTGCAAGCCGGACGTCTACAAACCCAAAAACTACGTGTATCCGATCACCGGCAATCTGAACCTGATCAGTTACGTCAAAAAATATCTCGATCACAACCAGTCGGGAAACCTGGCAGGCGCTGCAGGCAGCAAGGATCTGGCGACCTACAGTGTGAAGCTGAAGTTCACGACGGTTTGGAGTTCAAAACTTACGCCGGATCTTAACCTGCCCTCTCGGGGTATAACCTGGGAAGTGGTGGGCGTCGATGGATCAGCTGAAAATACCCGCACGGATGTGCACCAGGTATCGATCGTCATGGTTTTACCAGCAGGGGGCGATCAAAGATCCCTAACCATTGCGGAAGAGCGCGTACGCGCCGAACTGGAGTACCTGCGTTTGCGAGATGATCTACGTTCCTTTGCCAACCGTTGAGGAGAAACATTATGGCGGAACAGAAAATCAAACCGGTCCTTTCGAAGGTGGAACAGAAGCTCATTCCCGCTGCTACTATTTTTATGGCGGTGGACACCATTCGAAAGGCAGGTCTGGAAGAGACGTTTCTTGCAGAATGTGCGAAGGACAATCGCGGCATGATCATTTCGAAGGCGGACCTTGATTTCGTCAAAACCTTCCTCGCTAATTTTGCGAATCGCAGTCTGCTAACGGTGGACGCCGACACTCTGCTGCCCAACATCAAGCGGATCGCAAAATCACAACCTCAGTGCTGATGTTTGTTTGCCGGCCTGAGCGGTATCACCTCTAGCGTCACCGATCCTGATATCACGGAATTTGCTGGCAATTCCACCGGCACGATGAGGCAGGACAGACTCGACATTTTTTGGAAGGTGTTAGTATATCCTAGTATGGTATAGTTCCAGGAAGCGACAGATGGCAAAATCTGATACAAAAATCGAGATCGTCGGCCCGCGCAAAAAGCTCATTGGGAAGCCCCGCAGCATATTCGGGCCCGTAATTTTCTGATCGAGATGCCAGATCCACTGACGGAAATCGGGCTCGAAGCGTGCACGATCTCGATCTCTAAGGGCAAGCAGACCCTTAAGGGGTGACGAAGACCAAGCGAGCTGTGCATATCATGCTGCGCGATGGTGGTAACGGCTTTCAGGAACAGATTATGTCGGTCAGTGCTGCCCTTCAACCACGCGAACGCCGCATCGAGGCAAAGAAGCTGAGGAAAGAGGGCATGTCACAGACGGCGATTGCCGCCCGGCTAGGTGTGTCTCAAAAGACCATCTCCAACGACCTGGACGGGCGTTGAGGCGGGAGCCAAATCCCGGAGCGCTGTCCAGACCTAGTTGCCCCGCTGTCAGCGAAGTTTGGCGGTTCGTCCCGTATGTAGATGCCTGTCAAATTGAAGTATTCCCAACTCAACGGCGAAACATGCTTACGCATCTCATTGGCACCAATGCGGCGTTTCTGACGCAGTGCTGCAGGGCTCGACTGAGATAAACGGTGCTCCAGTGGACGATTGCGCTGACGACGAGGTTGAGGCCGGAGGCGCGAAACGCCCGACTTTCAAACGAACGATCGCGAATTTCGCCGCGCTCGTGAAGAAAGACGGCCCGCTTGAGCTTGTATGCCGCCTCATCTGCCGCCTCTTTTAGGGTCGGAACAAGGGCAGTTCAAAATCCTAAGGACCGACCGGAAGGCGAAGCCGCTGGGCGACCGCGAAAAGCGCACCCCCGACGGTCCCTTGAGGAGTCAGCTTGTTTAATAGCAATTGAATTTGCCCCGTGCACTGTCGCCACAAGCAGTCTTAAGAATGCCAAAGGCGAAAGCAATCGTAAGTAATATTATTGACTATTGAAGCAATCTCAGATAGTATTTCTCCAAGAGGGTCGAGGTATTTAAATATATCGAAAAATCAATAGGGAGCATCGGAAATGGCTGACGAACATCCCCACAAGCGGTCCTGCGGCGTCATGGCCGAATTCCACCGCTTGGCCGAAATAGACTCGGACTATCGCTCTCGGCTGGCGGGAATCGAACAGGATACACTACGGCGTGTCGCTCGAATGAGCGTCGCAAAACTCACTGCAGTGACGGTACCCGTCGTCGTGCATGTTATTTACCAGCGACCGGAACACAATATCAGCGATGCACAGGTCACCAGTCAGATAGCTGTTCTCAACGATGATTTCGCTGGTACGAATGCCGATATTGCCAACATTCCCGCACCCTGGAAGAGTCTTGCCACCGCAGCCAAAATCAAGTTCAAACTCGCAACCGTAGACCCTCAGGGACAGCCCACCAACGGCATCGTTCGCAAGGGGACGACCGTGGAAAGCTTTCCACAGGACAACTCGATGAAATTCGATTCGCAGGGCGGTTCGGACGCCTGGGACACACAACGATATCTCAACATCTGGGTCTGCGTCCTTGGTAACGGCCTCCTCGGCTATGCTCAGTTCCCTGGGGGGCCTGGGGCGACAGATGGCGTTGTCATTCTCAACACAGCCTTCGGATCCGGCGGGATAGCGCAGCCTCCTTTCAACCTAGGGCGTACGACAACGCACGAAATCGGGCACTTCCTCAATCTACGCCACATCTGGGGCGACACTGAAGATTGTTCGGGCTCGGATCTGGTATCTGACACGCCAGGACAGCAGTTGCCAAATTACGGCGAGCCGACGTTTCCGCATGTCTCCTGCACAAATGGCCCTAACGGTGACATGTTTGTGAACTACATGGACTATGTAGACGATCGGGCGATGTTCATGTTTACTGCTGGCCAGGTGGCACGTATGCGCGCAACCTTGTCCGGTCCAAGGAAGAACCTCGTTTCCGGAGCCGCAGCGATTACTTAAATGAGTGCGATCGATACAGAGACACTTGCGCGACGTTGGACCCACTCGCACGAAGAGGACGGTCCCGGCAGGCAGGTATTTCGACCGTCATCATGGAAGTTTCCGCCTTCTAGAGGTAGACATTCCTTTGATTTCGGCCCCAACGGCGAGTTGCTTTCAAGTGGTCCCGGTCCCGCTGACCAGATAGGAGTGGTCTCCGGGCACTGGAGGCTGCTTTCGGATGGAATATTGGAACTCAGCCCGGTGAATGGCAGCCCCGCACGCCTCAAGGTGCTAAAACTCAGCGCAGACAAGCTCGAAATCGAGCGATAGGTCTTGACTGGTGTCAGATCGCCAGAACCGGCGTTTCCCATTCAATGTAGAGACCGTCGTGACCTTTGAATCCTGCAGGGGCAGTTTTGTCGCTTCGAGCAAGTTTCGTCTTTGCCGAGAGAGCTGTAATAAGAGGACCTCGCGGAATATTCGGCCATTGTTTGACACTTCCGGTCGACATGAATGCCGTGACGTTCTCACTCAGGATCGTTTCAACAAGGCTTTTTGGCGTACCGTTATGGCTGCCGTGATGGGACACTTTCAGCACTGTGACACGACGGAGCAAGTCTCTTATCTCAGGCTGCTGAAGAATGGCGTCCCACGAACCCCATTGAGCATCGCCTGGAAAAAGTAGGAGCTGATCGCCGACCTCAACCGCCAGAATAAGGCTGGTATTGTTCACAGCATTGTCTATCGCAGCCGCGAAATCTCCATCAGGCTCATCGGCCAAACGGTCGACGTCCTTCTGATCAGCCTCGCTGAAAGTGATGTCGGGATTGTCCGCCCGGTATCGATCTGCAGTAACCCGCCAGGTCGCTTCACATGCTCCAGTTTCGTTCATCGCACAAAACGCGAGGTTCGATCCTGCGAAGTAAGCGGCGCCATCGGGCGGATCCATAGCCGCAATCACCTTCTCATTGCGCGATGGACCGAGCACGTGGAAGCGAACGCCCGGCAATCCGTCAAGGTATCTTACCTCGGCGCTTTTGTCTTTCAGCGGAAGAAACCGCCTGGGAGCCACACCCTGAAAACCTCGGTGTATGACGGACATTGCGCGCTCGTTCGTCAGCGAATTTAGCGCCAGGGCCAATCGAGCCGCCTTCTGTGTTTGCGGACCGGCTCCAGCAAGTGGAAGATCATCAGAGTTAAAGCCCGGTTTGAGCGTGCTACAAAGTGCGAGCGCGAAAGCCGACTGCCGATTGCGGATGCGGGTCGCGTCGGGATCAGAAGGATCCTCCGTCCAAGGCATCCAGACTTCGCCGACCTCAACGTTGGCCCAGTTGGGGTCATCGAAGCCGCAGACATGATCCTTGTGCCGGTGCGTACATACGACAAGTTCGATGCGCGCTTTTCCGCCCGCAGTCGTACAGGCGGCGATTACATCTTTGGCAACCTTCGCGACTTGGGGCTTGGACCTACTGAGGCTTCCGCAGTCGAAGAGTACATGTCGCGGCCGTGCGCCAGTCCAGACGCTTAGCAAGAAGCAATCACCAAAGCCCATGTCGTACATGCGAATGGTCAATCGGTCGATCATGCTAGCGTCCCCCATGCAGTCCACGGATACTCATGCGAGCCTTCATTCGGCTATTGACTTGTGCGTTGCTCATATATGGAAAACGGGGGTCCATTAAATCGAGCGTCGAAACGAATGCTCTCTGACGATCGACTCTGGATTCTGCGGCCGCCTGGACCTCCGTCGGCAGATTTTTGTTCGGAAGCGGCTTGGCGATCGCATATCTCACCTGACCGTCCACACCGACAATGATTGTGGTACCGCCCCGAGTGGTAATTCCTCCTAGTAGAACGTCCACTTGTCCATTTGGGTCCAATTGCGTCAATTGCGCGACAAGCTCGATCAGCAGGCGACCGTTCGACGCCGTGCGGAAGACTGCGTTGAAGCTCGAGACACTGATCTTCAAGTCCGGATTCAATGAAAGCGCGAGCGCATTATTTTTTGCGAATTCATGCAGCGCGACCGCGATGTTTTTTGTCACGTAGTCATGGCTGTTTTCGGCGAGATCATCAGAGTCACCATCGAGGGTGGCCAGAGCCGGCCGGCTGCCTTCCGCGCGCCTCAGATCAGCGTCCCGGCTCCGCTCACTAAACCGGTCCGCCTCTATCCGAAGAAGTTGCGGCAGCAATTGTTCGAGGCTGTCGGAGATTTTCGGAACATTGGCAGCGACTGGCCAACGTAGTGACTCTTCCGCGAGCGAAAAAACCCCTTCAGGATAAATTCCACGTCGCCGAAAACCCTCGATCAGCGCCGCACGCTGCCCCCATTCATCCTCCGGATTGAGCTCGAAATCGGCGGTAACCATAGCGCGCAGATAGTCGCCAAAGGTCACATCAACCGGAGGGAGGTAGTCAAAAGCGCGAATACACATCTCTAGCTGCCGCTGGGCGGTGCGGGACGCCTCGGCCGCGATGAGTTTTGCAAGATGCGGTTGAAGGTCGCCGACTGGCAATTCTCCGCTACCGCCCGTCGCCACACGCACGATGTCGCGAATCCGGGATCGATAGGTCTGGAAGAAACCGTCAAAGATGGCGGCAACCAGAATTGCTCCTCGATCATGTGCCTCGCTCATACCGGGTGCAAGTACGGCGCCAGGATCATCCAGAGCGGAACGAAGTGATTTCCCATGTCCTGTCGCAAATCCGAACTGTTGAGCCAGCTCCACGAGTACGGTGGGTTGCTCAATATCACCACGCTTGCGCTGGATCTCGCGCATCACCAGGTCAGGAAAGGAGAAATGTTGAAGCAGCGCCACGATATCAGAGAAACCTTCATGGAACGCGAGCACATCAACGTTGGTGGGCTCAAGAAAATAACGTCGGAGGCGATCAACGATTGCGTGGGTCATTTCATGCGCAATGATATCGTGGCTAAGGCAGGTAAATATTTTCTGCCCGGGCATATTGGTTCCAGGATCGGTTTCATCGGCGTCGAAATAGCCAAACAAAAGTGCGTGGAGCTCGCGGTCGTAAAACGCGTTGCGTCCACGGAAGGCGTGCGGGAGCAACCTGAGCCGTGATTGCTTGCTACCTTTCGCCAGATTGATACGCCGGCCGAGCGCTCGATCAAAATTCGAGAGGGTTCTCGAAGCGACAGCGTAGACCATTTGCTGATGGAATCGCGGGTCCGCTTCCGACGGACTGAGGCCTCCTTGCATGAGGATCGCCTTGTCGTCCAAATCTACCGCATCGTAATATGTCTTGGCGCCACCGTCATAGTCGACAACTTCAAGACGTTCGCCAATGGGGCCGGCCTTGAGTGGCTCGTACTCAACGGAGATGACTGCTGTGAGCGCTGCCTCATACCCCCGCGTCGGATCGGTCGCATAGATTTTAAGTGGTCTCGTTAAGGACCAGGGAACTTGCATCATCCAACTATCTCCCGCCGCACTGCGACGCCCTGTGATGGAATATTTCACATGTTACACTAGGCAATCGAAAGGGATGAAATCCCCCCCATTTCTCATCCCAATCTCGGCAGCGTTCCGACATATCGGGCAGGTTCCCATGGCTCCCCTTTTGCCGCGTTCCAATGATGGCGCCCGTCAAATTCCATTCTTCAAATTCATTGCACTCCGCAGCACATTGATATGCTCAGGAGTGACAAAGGGGGTCTCCTCGGTCTCGGTCCGAGCGGCTGTGGCATTGAAGTGCCAATATTTGGTGTGTGAGAAAAAATCCGGGGCGTCTACAGAAGCGGACCTATCGCCGCTGTAAGGGGCGACCACAATGTCCCGGATACCGCTGAATTGGCCCTGAACGTGATGGAAGCCAAATTGCTCCGACAGTGGCCCGGAGATAACGTCCCCCCAAAAGATCATTTTGTGGGGAGAATAAAGATTGGTCCAACGCGTGTAGGCAAACAGAGCGGCATGATGGGGATGCCGGAAATCACCGCCGGTTTCATCGCGGGGGGCGTCGCTCGGCCCATAGGTGAAATGCCAGGCCCTCGTCGTACCGTCAAACTCCATTGCGGGAGGACAGGTCGCAAAGATCCGTTGGACCTGTTTGTCTCTCAAGTCGCCTCGATCCTTTGCGAGCAGGAACTCCGCATGCGTCAGCGGAGAACCGAGCGTAATGAAATCGCTCACAATCCACGGATTGCCCTGCCGGTTCAATTCTTGGCGGCACAAGCCCTGTAGCTCTTGGAACTGTTCGATGCCAAAGAGTTCGAAACGACCTTGTGGGTCGTCAGGTACCGTTTCCGTCTTGCCCGCAGCAAGCTGCATCTTCGTCCGCACGCGTCGTTCCAGAGCGGCCCGAACTGGCTGTTGGTTCGCCGCCGCATCTTTCGGGTCAACCGCGCTGACAGTGTTCAGCCTCGCGAAGCAATGCAAAAGGATATCGTAGGCAACGATGGTGCCAAGCGAGTGCGCGACAACGACGATGCGATCGTAGCGTCTTGGACCGAACCGTCCCGATGTGTCTTTTCCCATCAGCGTCTCAAGAAGCTCTACCCCTTTCTCGCGGATTTCCTGCCGCCGCGCGACGTTCAACGGATCAGCTTTGACATACCGGGCGACGTCCCCGAAATACTTGATCAGGAAAACATTCACAAAGGCTCCCAGTCCGAGGGAGGCGAGCCCAATCAAAACCGGTGAAACGATTGTCCACAATGATTGCTGCTTGCCCACCGTATCCGAAGCACACTCGTTGAAGAGGCAGTTGTAGATCGTGGCAGATGGCAAAAGCGCGGCCAAACTTCCGATTGCGGCGATCACACTCACAACCCACAACAAGATCCAGGCTTTGCGCACGGCCATCGGAACCCGTCGGGGAGATCGCCACAGGAGGTCGAAAATCCAGGATTTGACCTGTTCCCAGGTCGTGCCGTGTATCAAATGCGCCCAATAAAATTCGTAAAAGTCAGTTGGCCCGCGGCCATCCATGCTCTCGGTCGCGATCCGACGCAATTCGTAGCTTCTGTTGCGCGAATCCGGTTTGCCCCAGACAGGATTGCGTTTCCGCTTTTCTCCGGTCGATGAATCTTCCCGTCCACGGGATATCAGATCCTTGTCATAAACCCACACCGCGTCCACAAACCCTTGAAGGGTTTCCATGGGCAACTGCTCGCCCATGCCATGGATGATCACAACAGCCTGCTTCATTGCTTCCCCCCCAAAAAAGGGCGATGTCCCACTCGCTCCGCCAGCCTCCCAAGCATCATCCGTCGCTTGACCGATTGGCCCGCCCCAGAGGCAAAAGGCCGGACAAGGATTGCGGTTTCTGGAGATCGGGCGACGGCGCGACTTTAGCCCGATCAATTTAAACTGCTACTATTTCGTGCAAAGAGAGTATGGGGCCATTGTAACAATGTTACAAGCGGTGCTTCCAGGATTTGACCTTCACGCCAATCCTTGCCTTCCCTGCCTACTCCAAAAGGCTTACCGTCGCTGACTAGTCGCACAATCCTACGCAAGAGCCCACTTCGAGCAAATTGGAAATTTCACGTGACGATTCGTTCGGACTTGCGTCTTTCGCGTTCGGATGGTTTGATTAGATCGCGGAGGCGGTTCTACTTTAGAGGGAAGACAAGGAGCCCTTGGCGTTTTGTCTGATGGCATCCCCCGTCGCTCCGTCTTAAGCGATATGGTGGCCATCCGCTAGCAGACTTCAGTCGATAGGGTCGCGTGATCCCGAGTGGGATTGAAGGCGGCTTCACGGCTGCCGATCAAGTCCGTCCCACGAAGGACAACACAGTGAGCGCGAATTCGATTGCTGCTGACGACCCCAGAAGAGAGGTCGGATTGATATATGAGGATGATGGACTTCGCCAGGGGCCGGCATGCCACGTGCTTGCAATCGGAGTTGCTGCCTATCAATCAAAGATCTTCAGCCAGCCACTGACGACGGCAGCAATTTCGGCCCGGGCGTTCATCGATTGGTTCGCCGACCCGGCCAAAGCGCGTTTCACGAATCCGCATTGCCGGCTGGGCAGTGCCGCAATAGTACTGTCCGAAACCGCTGACACGGAACTTGCGACCTATGCTGAAGGTCCAGTGCCGCGGGCAACGTTTGCGAAAACCCAAGCTGCAGTGTGGGCATGGGTTGAACGGATCAATTGTCACAAAGACAACCTGGCAGTGCTCTATTTTGCCGGGCATGGCGAAAGCTTCTTAACGCGAACCAGCATCCTGGTTGAGGATTATGACACCAAGCCGATGGATGTGACCTTCGGAATTTCCGAGATCGAGCAATTCGTGAGCTCGCTCGAAAACGCGACCCCGGTTTCGCAACTTCTGCTGTTCGATTGCTGCCGCAATCCGACGTCCCTGGGCCTACCTTGGAACGAGCCATTCGGAAACAAGCTTATTGCACTGAAGCGGGATCGCGACGACCACGGGGAACCGCGCAAACAGTGGACTATCTGCGGGACCTCCCTGGGCGAATACGGATCCGGTCTTAAGGATGGGCCTACGCTCTTCAATATGGCGCTCATAGAATCGCTGAACGGTGTGGCGAGCGACCACACTGCGGAAGATTGGCCCGTCCGGCCAGGACTTCTTGTTGATCGCATCGACAAGCTTCTGGCGATGCATCGGCTTCCCGATGAAAAAGCGCAAACCCCGGCCGGTCGTCTTGCCGGCTCATTCGATATTACCTTCTGCGGCGAACCACGCGACGTTCCTGTCTATATCTCGCTTAAGGATCCAGTGGACTGGCCCGACAGCGAAATCGAATTTGCCGTCGACGGGGCGGCTCAAACTCCGATCTTGGGACTGGCAGCTGAGTCTCCCTTCGAACTTCTTCGTCTCGCCGAAGGAGCGTCGATCGAGCTCAACGCCCATCGCGCCGAAGACAATCTCGGAACGACACGCGCGAAGATCCGAGCACCAGTGACGTTCGTCGAAATCGCCAGGCAAGCCGCTCCGACCCCAGTTACCAGTTCTGCGATTCCGCCTGGACGCAATCTGACAAATGCGCCCCGGATTGCCGTAGATATAAGCAGTTCAGTTCCGGTGAAGAAGGGCGCCCTCGTCACGATTGCTCGAAACGAAAAAGGCAATAGCTTTGCGTGGGAGCAGCTATCCGACCTTGGCGGGACGACGTTCATCGAACTTCCGCTCGGACAGTCGCTTGAGCCCGGTGAATACGTGGTGACCTTGCGCACTCCGGACGGAGGAATACAGACTGTCGATACCCAGATCGAGATGGGCGAGGAACAGACGATCGGTTTCGCAACCCCGACTTCTCCGCATTCGTGGATGAAGTTTCCGGTTTTGACCGGCTCGATCCAGCCCATTTGGTCGGAGCCTGATCACGACGCGTTGCGCGATACCGGCGATGGCATTGAAGCGAGACCGCTGGGTGGCCTAACCGCTTTTTTGGACGTCGTCGACGATTTCCCAGATAGTACTTCGCTTGCCGACGGCGCGGTTGATCCCCGCTATACCCAAATCAGAATCGCTGACAAGTTCGGGCGTCGCTTCTCAAGAGGTATGTTGGCTAGACCAATCTTCTTTGAGCTGTCCAGAAACGATCCGGCGCGCCTCGAAATCGCTGTTGCCCCACTCATAGGATTTGACACTGCCAAGGAGCACAGTCCCTGGGTTCCGAGTTTCATCGTCGATCGAAAGGCCACTGCTTCCAGACGAATGGTGACCGTGGCAGTGGAGGCTCCGCGATGGGCCGGACTGCTCGGCTTCTTAGAGGCCAGGGATGCGGCCAATGGCGCCAAGCTCCTTGACGAGCGACTTCACAGTCTCGCTATCAGCGCGATCCACGACAAAGTGAATAATCCATTCGCCGCGATTGCCGGCGCGCTGATTGCGGTCGGAGCCGCCGTGCCCGACCTCAAGACGCAATGGGATCCATGGCTGTTCAACATCGCGAACTGGTTCCCGGGACTCCCTGACGGCCCCATTGTTCTTGCCCGCCGGCTTTTGACGAAAGCACGCTCCGAAAGCGAGCTCAACGAAGCGAAATCATGGTTCGTCGAGGGGTTTCGTCGCGGTGTCCCGGTATTTTCACTCTCTGTCGAATGGCTTGCGCGCGGCCTTGAAAGCCTTCCCGATGAAGACGGAGAACTCTTGCGTCTGCGCGAGACGGCGCGAGCTCTCGCCAACCGGGTGGACTCTGTTCATGCATTCACAGTCATCCGCGTCAACATCTAGGGGTACGAGCTTATGACAAAGTTTCATCTGCACATGCACCCGGCGTCCGAGGGCGACGCGTTGATGCTGAGCTGGGGCGATGCCGAACGGCCAGGGCACGCGATGGTCGATATGGGACGGTCCAAGGATTATGTGTTGTTGAAGCCTTTGCTCCAAGACATTGGCAAGCTCGACCTGTTTGTGGTCAGCCATATCGACGCCGACCATATTGCGGGCGTGGTTCCCCTCTTTGAGGAAAAACGCCTCCCGTTCAGCACCGCCCACGTCTGGTTTAACGCGCACGAGCAGTTAAGCGATGCGAACGACCGCCTCGCGCCCTCAGAACGCGTTGTCCTGGGCGTCGCTCAGGGAGAAAAGGTTTCGGCGGGCATTGCCGCCACTGACTGGCCCTGGAACGCGCACGCTAAGAGCCGCGTGATCTCGATCGACAGCCCGGAGGGAGCGCAACCTATTCCATTCGATGGTGGACTTACCGTCAGACTGCTTTCCCCTTCCGACCGCAAACTGGCCGCACTCCTTCCGGCTTGGAACGACGCGCTCGAAAAGGCCCACTTACGCGATATTGACGATGGTGAGCCCGAGGAGGAGAAAGGCGGCGGGCGTGTCAGGCTTGGCGGACTGAACGTCGACGCGCTTGCGTCGGCCAGATTTCTGCCCGATTCCGCCAAACCGAACGGAACCAGCATCGCCTTTGTCGCCGAATATGGCGGCAAACGCATACTGCTCGCGGCCGATGCACACCCTGACATTCTTGAGCGAACGCTCCGCGGTCTCGGCGCCAGCGAAGATAGCCGTTACCAGATTGATTGCTTCAAGGTTTCCCACCACGGCAGCAAGGCAAATACCTCCGCCTCGTTGCTGTCGATCATCGATTGCAGGTGTTTCGCTTTCTCGACGGACGGCTCTCACCACAACCATCCGGATCCCGAAGCGATTGCCCGCATTCTCAAGGTCGACCCAGTCCGGCCGAAGACGCTCGTCTTCAACTTCCGCCAGCCCTCCACCTTGTGCTGGGACAACCGCGCGCTGATGGACCAATGGAACTACAATTGCGTGTTTCCGGAGGAAGGAAAGAACGGAATTGGAATAGACCTCCTGCACATTGACGACCTGTGGGGGAAATCGTGACCGCTCCGCCCGGTCTGCCGGAAAAACGAGAGTTCCGCCGGCGAATCGAGACCAGGGGAAATAACTGGGGTATCGGGCGCTATGGACGGGTTTGATCGAAGCCTTGCTTTTCTGGTTGCCATCGATCGTTACGAGAACAATATTCCCGATTTGAAGACCCCGGTCGCCGACGCGACGAAGCTCGCCTATGTGCTGGAAACGCTGCATGGATTTGAGACGGAGATCCTCTCGAACGAAAAGGCCGGTAAGACAGCACTTGAAACGTATCTCGATGAGCTGCAGTGGCGTGTCGGCCCGGACGACCGGGTGGTCTTCTATTTCGCCGGCCACGGCATTGCCTATGATAGCGACCACGGTGCGCGCGGGTTCATCCTACCGCACGACGCGCGAAAAGATGGGGATGCGAGCAAAAGCTTCATCTCGATGGAGTCGCTGCATCAGCGCCTTGCGGCTATGCGTTGCCGCCATCTCTTGGTTGTGCTCGACTGTTGTTTCGCTGGTGCCTTCCGCTGGTCAGGGGTACGTACTACGCTCGCTCTCGCGACAGAAAAGCTTCACCGCGACCGCTATAGATGGTTTATCGAAGATCGCGCGTGGCAGGCGATCGCGTCGGCAGCCCACGACCAGGAGGCAATCGACGTCGCAGCCCATAGGGCGCTCGGCCGACGAGATACGGAGGCAGATCATTCCCCTTTCGCTCTTGCCCTGATCGAGGGGCTCGAGGGGGCTGCGGACCGCCCTGGACTGGATGGTCAAGCTGATGGCGTCATCACCGCCACAGAGCTCTTCCAATACGTCGAAGAGAGGATGCTGATCTCCGCACAGGGCGGACGTCCCAGGCAAACGCCAATCCTTTGGCTTCTCGAAAAGCACGACAAAGGGCAATTCGTCTTCCTTACCGAAGGACGGTCGCCCGACGACCTCCCGCGCGCCCCTGAGCTCGATGAGCAGGCCAATCCTTGGAGAGCCTTCGAATCCTATGATGAGCAGCACAGTTCGCTGTTTTTCGGTAGGAGGGCCGTCAGTGATGCTCTTACCGCTCGTTTGCTTGGTAGTACCCCGCCCGATCCCGAAGCTGCAATTGGAGCCGAGCGCTTCATCGTAGTGGCTGGACCGTCAGGCATTGGCAAATCGAGCCTGGTCAAAGCGGGGCTCTTACCGCGTTTGCCGAAGGACAAAGCCCGTTCTGTAACAATGCGACCAAGTCGTCCGGGACCAGACGCTTTTGCGAGCCTCGCGACCGTCTTAGGCGCCGAGAATATCGACGAGGAGGTCGCTCCAGATGCGAAGGCTCTCCGTGAGAACCCTCAAGCTCTGGCGGACTGGATCGCTAAGCAAAAGAAGCGCGGCGCCTTGGTCCTGGTCGTCGACCAACTCGAGGAGCTCATAACGGGCGCAGGTGACGAAGATCTCCCCGATGCCTTCCTTTCCATGATTGAGGCGACACTTTCTTCAACTGGCGACGAATTTCGTGTTGTCTTTACCGTCAGACCCGAACTCGAACCGCAATTCCTGCTGTCGGCATTGAAGGCACGTTGGAACAGAGCACGCTTCCCCGTTCCGCAAATGACACGGGAGGACCTTCGACGAGTGGTCGAAGGTCCCGCCGCTCAGCGGACTATGCGCTTTTCCTCCGACATCCTGGTCGATGCGCTGGTCGACGACGTGGCAGGCATGCCCGGCGGGCTTCCCCTGCTCTCCTTCGCCCTGAGCCAGATGTATCGCAACTACCTTCGGCGTCGGCGCAGCGGAACAGACCGTATGCTGACCGAAGCCGACTACTTCTCTCTTCTCGACGAGGAAACAGTGAATCCAGAGGAGCTGAAAGTGCGGCGCGGCGGGGTAGTGGCGGCGTTGCGCATTCGCGCCAATCAGATTATTAGCGACGGAGATGCGCAATATCAGCTCATGGCACGGCGTATCTTTGAACGTCTCGTTTCGAGCGACAAGGGCGAATTCACTCGGCGACGCGCATTGTCCTGGGAATTCCAAGTGAACGATCCCGGCGAACAAGCGAGTTTGGACCGGCTACTCGACCGACTCGTCAATGAACGCCTGATTGTAGTCGACGCAAACGTGCCGGTCGGTTCTGACACGGAGACCGATGTCTCGGATACAACATCGACAATCAAGTACGAGCTTGCGCATGACGCAATGATCCATGTCTGGAAAGAGTTGTCGGACTGGGTCCGTGCAGATGCGTCCCGCATCGCGGATCTGCGCGATTTTTCCTCCGATGCAATAGATTGGCACTGCAATACTCGGCCGGTGGCGCTCTGGGACGACCGCGTTCAAGTCGCAAGGATTGAGGCGTTGAGGGGAGCTGCGACACCCGGTCTGAACAGCGTCGAGATCGAGTTCGCCGATGCGAGCCTTCGCCAAGCTGTCAAGAACGAGCGAACACGGAAGGCTGCTATCGCCGGCCTGATTGTGCTCGCGGTTGCTGCCAGCGTCGCCGCTTGGCAATTTCTCAATCAACGGAATGCGGCGCTTCGGCAGGAAAGCAGTCTGCTCGCCCGTGCAGCGCACGAAGCCACGCAGGAAAATTGGCCAGACCGCGGTCTTTGGCTGTCTTTGCACGGCCTTCCCCGCAGCGGTGGCTTGTTAGGCCTCTTGGAGCGGCCGGCAGAGCCGGCAGCCTTGGCACGCCTTTCAGAAGCACTTTCGCGACTCGGCAAACGCCAGCTGATCATTTCCAGGCAAGAACAGGACATCAAGGGCGCGCTACTCTTTCCTGACGGGCGCGTATTGGTCCTGCTCGAAAACTCCACTCTCCTCATCGATGCTTCCAGCTCAAGGTCGAACAGCCGGGTGATTGCTCAGTTCGGAAGCAGCACTGCGGCAATTTCACTGGATGGCCGGTCCATCGCATTGACGCACGGCAACGACGCAAGCGTCGTTGATCTCGATTCCGGTAAGGTGTCGGCGACACTGAGGGGCCATCAAGGTCCAATCTGGTCTCTCGCCTTTTCGCCGCACGGAGATCGGATTGTAAGCGGATCCTACGATCAGACGGCGCGAATTTGGAACGCAGCGACCGGCGATCAGATAGCCCTACTCGCAGGTCATAAACAACCCGTGAGAGATGTTGCGTTCTCCGACAACGGAGACAAAATCCTGACGATTGCTGATGATCGGACGGCTGTCGTCTGGCGTGCCAACGATGGAAGCCCGATAAGGATTCTATCGCACGGCGAAGAGGTTGTCAGGGCCGCCCTGTTTTTGCTGGATGGCAAAACTGTCGTATCAGCGAGTTCCGGAGGATTGATATGGGTCTGGAATACTGAAAGCGACGCGCCACCACGCAGGTTGCCGATCCACGAGGAAGATATTACCGCGATCGATCTTTCGCCTGACGGTACCCGCCTGGCGATAGCATCCACCGATGGCACCGCTAAAGTGCTAGATATAGAAAACGGGCAAGTGATTGCCGACCTCAAACATGAACAGTTCGCGGCTCTGGTCAGCATTGTTCCTGGCCCCCCAATCGTCCGTTCGGCAGTCTTCTCCGAGGATGGCCAGCGAGTCGTCACCGCGATCGAGGGAAGGATCCGCCTCTGGGACGCTATCGGTGGGGATCTGAAGCAGGAAATCAATCTCAACCCTGATCGCTATTCAATGCCGATCACGACAGCCTCGTTCTCCGCTGCCGGAAGGCATTTACTTGTTAGGACAGACAGCAGCGTCTTTCTGCTTGATCCGCTTTCCAATGCCGAGCGACTTACCCTGCGTGGCCAAGGCAGTAGCGTTCTCGCGGCGGCCTATTCGCCAAACGGGCGGGTCTTGGTGACGGGATATGAAAATTTTGACGCCATAGCTTGGGACACAATCTCCGGCAAGAAACTGTTCTCACTGGGAAAAGAAGCCGGCAGCTGTTTCTCCATCGTTTTCAGTCCGGCGGGAGATCGTTTTGCGACAGCGTCCTTTGACCGAATCGCGAGATATTGGGATGCGGAAACCGGGCAGCTTGTTGCAACCTTCCCTCATGATGGCTTAACCCTCAAAAGAGTTGACATCTCGCCTGACGGGACAATGCTTCTGACGACCGGCGGCAACAAGGTGAAGATATGGAAAATCAAGTCTCAAGAATTGATGAAAGCAATTCCTTTGCCGGGCGGGACCGAAGTCCTTGACGCCAATTTCTCTCCCGATTCAAAGCGAATCGTGACCGCTAGCGGTGACGGGGTCGCGCGTATCTTCTCGACTGCTGGCTTGGAGCTAGTTGCCACACAACAACGTTCGGCGAAATTTGTCACGGCTAACTTTTCGCCGGACGGAACAACAATTTTGATGGCTGGCGCCGACCACAACGCCTATCTTTGGCGGGCCGACAACGGCTCGATGATCCGCTCACTCGAGGGACACACGAGCGAACTTACCCACGCTCTGTTCTCGCCGGACGGGGCCAAAATCGTCACCTCGTCAATGGATGAAACCGCAAGAATTTGGAATGCGGCTACGGGTGAGCTATTGGCCGAGTTGCGAGGACAAGCGGGCGAGCTTGGATTCGCGACGTTTTCGCCGGACGGGAGCATGATTATCACCGCTGCCCGATACGGCAACGGTGTCGCCCACATCTGGGACGCGCGCACCGGTGCAGAAATAACTTCTCTCATCGGTCATAGGCAATCGATCAACCGGCTCGATTTTTCCCCCGATGGTGCTTCGATTGTTACGGCGTCGAGCGACGGTACGGCGCGGGTTTGGAAGGCTCCCCACTCCATCGACAATGCGGCAGCGCTTATCCAGGCCGCATGCAATGCTCTTAGTCTCGCCGGACGAAAGTTCGAACTCGAAGAAGCCGCGGACATTGGCGCGCGGACGAGTTCGGACGGCCCGTGCCGGTAACCTCGCAAGCGACCCCGTACGGTTCCTGCCGGCCCGGGCGCCGGCAGGATGACAATCAGCCTCAAGCCAGACTCGAAGAGTCTCATTGGGCGGGTCTGCCCGCCATGCCGTTCGACGTGCCTCCATCTGCGAGATAGCGCTGAGGCGATGCCGAAGGGCGATTCCCGCCCAAGCGATGCAAGCGTTATAAGCAACTTTCAGCGCCAGGCTTCCTGATACCTTGCCATGCCCATCGACCGATCGCGAAAAGTCTCTCGCAGAGATCCACATGTCCTTGATCAGAAAACGCCCGTCATGCCTCAAATTCCATAGGTGCCCAAAATATTGTACGCCGAAACATGCACCTGACGATCCCTCTGGATCGATCCCACGTCATACGGTGAGCCATAGAGGGCAGCAAGCGCCCAGACCACGCAGGCATCCTTTACTAGCAGGTGCGCGGGGCGACCGGATCGGTCGGCCGCGACGCCCAAGACTTCACGGCGACCGGCGCCGCAAGACTCAGGAACGCGTCAGCCATGCGCCTCCTTTCCCACGCTGCGGGCGAGCCAGGTCGGAAGCTGCGGCGCCGCCGCCACCAGCTCGTTGAAGGTAGCCTGCGGAAGTTTGCGCTTCAAAGCCAACAACGCCGCCTCGGCATTTTCGTGACCAAGCCAAGCCAGCGCGCGGACTGCCTCACCGGCCGGCCGATTGCCTAAGGCGAGTTGCCAGCGCGGTGCATGCCGCAGTTCGACCACCTGCTTGCCAAGGTTCATTTTCCGGGTGCGGCCTGAGGTCAAATAGACCGAGCGGACCGGAACCTGTGTCGTGAGGCCAAGGGTATTGGCGGCCGCCGCACCGCTGGACACGATAACTTCGCCTCGCTGGCTGGCGAGCGCCTCGACCGCCTGCTCCACCGAAGGCGACCGCGTGCCAAACCGGCTCTTCACGGGACGCAGATAGACACCACGACCAGCGCGGATCAGCTGGCCACGCTCCGCCAAGCGCGACAACGCCTGACCCACCGCAGCCCAATTACCGAGGTGGAGCAAGTTCTTCGCGGACACGGGCACACCCTCGGGCAAACCGCCCCCATGCGCCAAAATCTGTTCGCTCAACCGTTGCATGTTGATCTCCTGTCAGTAATATACGCAGTTTTCTGACAGATTGCGATCGGCGGCTTGCTGTCGTCTGGCTAGATCAGCGGAGCCCCCACGTCGAGCAAGCCATCCAAAAGTCCTCGCGCGACGGGATTGGCCCCGCCTGCGTAGCAAAGATCAGCCCCTCGACGACCTGCCGTGCCGGCGAACGGGCCATCACTTTCTCCTGGGTCGAGATGTCCGTCATGGCACGGCCATGCAGGAAGGCGCTCCTGATGACCGCGGACGCAGTTCAATAGGCATCCTGCAGTAAACTGTGCGCCAAGAAAAAACATGCCGATCGGACATTGCCAATTGGCATATTGGACGTGATCAGGGCTGGTTAGTAGTTCGGCTATGGCGGCGGACTAAGAAAAGCACTTATCTCGCCAGATCCGTTTGCCCGCGCTAAGGATCGAAATCGCCTTAGGCAAAGCGAAAACCACATGGGCACCGTGCTTGAGCCGGATAGGTCATGCGTGACTGCGACAAATGAAACGCCATATTTCTTTACCGCTATAACATGGGCGCAATAGTCTTTCTTTGCTCGTAGATCGTAAGGGTCGTTGGCTATCGACCGGGAGACCGCGGTTTTTACGACCGTAACGGAGACTTCAATGGCAGATTTCGACCGGCCTGTTACAGCAGCTTCTACTGACGTCAACGACCTGCCGAACGAGATGTTACACACCATCGTCAGGCATACACTCGATCAAAAGGATGGAGTCGCGGCGTTTTGTGAAATCAACGCATTGCGTGCCACTAGTCCCAGGTTTCGGGCATTGATTGAAGGCGATCCGGTCGTTCGTTCTGGCTTCAGAGCGCTACGAAGCGGAACGGAATTTGCTCGTTTCGAAAAGGCCATGAACGAAGTACTTGATTCACGGCGGACTATTTCTGCAGATGAAATCATCACCTATTATAATGTGACTATTTCCCATCACGTGGATACCATCAGGTTGGCGGTCGGAATGCGAGACATTGATGCCAATCCCGAAATGGTTGCCCGAACCGCCATTGAGCGCAATGGCGTGAACGAACCGTCTGCGTTAAAGATACTCAGGTCTTATGCCGCTAGGCGGGACATTCGGGCCAACCCCAAAATCGTCGCCCAGACCGCGATCGATCGCAATGAGGTGGTCGACCCGATTGACGTGAGCAGCATCAGATGGCTGGCCGAGAATCCTGCGTTGGATAGCCACGGACGTGCCCCGCTGGCGGGGCACGCGCCTGGGACGCCCTGCAAGAATGTCACGCAGAACACTGGCAGGGGTTTGGATGAGCGTTCTCGTCAGGACAGGCAGGGGCGGTAAAAGCGCCGCGGATTGTAGCCTGCCATGAGCGCAGTGGAGATGACTGTTAATTATGGGATGACCCGACCTTCCGAGGACATCGAGTATGATGATCCGTCACTGAAGGAAGATGAGCCGGTCCATTACGATTTCAATTTTAGGTATCGATATAGGTAAAAATACCTGCCGCGTCGTGGGTGTCGACGACAAAGGTGCGGTGACTGTTCGACGAACGATGAGACGTCAGACGCTCATTGATTTTGTCAGCAAGCTTCCGACTTACACCATAGCGATGGAGGCGTGCTGCGGTGCTCATCACGTGGGCCGGCTTCGCAAGCGTTCGTAGCGATGGCGTCAATTTACCGCGCAGCTACGTTCGGTTGGCTTATGACTAAGCCCAGTGCTCGCAGGAGAGACGCGTTGGGCCGCCGTTGCGTGCGGCTTACGATAAGGTACAAGAGCCATTCTGAAAAAGCGAAGGGCCACCCTTTGCATCCCCGAGAGGACGTGTGGCGGCCCGTAACAGGGGTCACAACAAGATTAGTGCGAAATCGTACGCTAGCCGAAATTGTGCGTGTTTTCGGTACTTTGCCGCCTGCACCAGGCGTCAGGTTTTAGAGAGAAATGCATCAGCTCGGCAGGCGCGGCGGCCAGGTCGGCGTTGTTGAAGCGGAGGGCGCGAGCGAATCCATGCGGCAGAGTATAAATCATGTGCGCGGTTTACGCCAGTATAACTGCCGTTAACCGCACGGGACGTCGATACATAAATACGTCCGATAATCTTGCATTATCGGACGTTTTTGTTATGTCCTGTAAAGGCCCGTGATTCTGGTAAAATCGGCCTCAATGGGCGGATAATTTGCTTTATCCCGTCGTCAAATAAGAGTACATAGCTAGACAGGCTAGCTAGTTTGGAGCAAACCAATGGAATGGCAGCTGCAGGACGCCAAGAACCAATTCTCAAAGGTGGTGCAAAAGGCGCGCTTTGAGGGGCCGCAGGAGATTACCGTACGCGGCGAGCGGACGGCTGTCGTGTTGTCCGCCCACGATTACGACGCTCTGCGCGCTGGCCGGCCGTCGCTGGTGGACGATCTGCTTGCAGGTCCGCCCTGGGATGATGAGCTCGCCGAGACGGTCGAAGCGCGCGCCAAGACCCCAAGCCGCAGCGCGGCCTTCTGATGTATCTGATAGACACGAATATCGTGTCGGAGGCGCGGCGCGGCACCTCTCAGGCGGTGTCCTGGCTGCGCTCGGTCGATCCGCTCAGCGTTCATCTGAGCGCCCTGACCCTCGGCGAAATCATGCGCGGCATTGCCTTGAAAGAGAAGTCGGATCCGAAGACCGCCGCTCACCTCACCGAGTGGCTGCGCAAGCTGCGCCACGACCATAGCGACCGCATTCTACCGGTGACCGACCAGATCGCCGTCGAATGGGGTCGCATCGCCGCGATCCGGCCGCGTGGCGATATCGACGGACTACTGGCTGCCACAGCGATCATCCACGACCTGATCCTCGTCACGCGCAACGGCAAGGATTTCGAGGACACCGACGCAGCTGTGATTAATCCTTGGGAGACACCGGCGTGAGCGGCGCAGCGACGGGCTTGGAAGCGCCAGAAGCAGATCTCTCCCACTCAGGTGGTGTAGCGGTCGATACCAACCCTGGCGTCACAGAACTCCCCTCCCCGATCGCGGATGCCAACGCCGGCCTGCCGGCGCACATCGAGCGCCTGGCCGATCGGGCGCGCAGCTATGTCGAGGCAGCAAGCTCCGCCAACACCCGCAGGGCGTATGCCTCCGACTGGAAGCATTTTTCTGCGTGGTGCCAGCGCTCCAATCTTTCTCCCCTCCCCCCGGACCCGCAGATAATCGGGCTTTACATTACGGCTCTTGCATCGGGTACGGCAGAGCGAAACCCAAAGAGCAATTCCGTCTCGACCATCGAACGCCGCCTTTCGTCGCTGTCGTGGAACTATGCCCAACGCGGTACGCCACTCAACCGCAAGGATCGGCACATCGCCACTGTACTCGCCGGCATCCGCAACACGCACGGCGCCCCACCTCGCCAGAAGGAAGCCGTCCTTCCCGAGCATCTGATCGCCATGCTCGAAACTCTCGACAGAGGAACCCTGCGCGGTATTAGGGATCGGACAATGCTGCTCATCGGCTTTGCCGGCGGCCTGCGACGTTCGGAGATCGTCGGGTTGGATTGCGGCCGCGACCAGACCGAGGACGGCCACGGCTGGGTCGAAATTCTCGACAAGGGCCTGCTCGTCACCCTCCGAGGCAAGACCGGTTGGCGCGAGGTCGAAATCGGACGCGGCTCTTCAGACGTCACCTGCCCGCTCGTCGCCGTCGAGACCTGGATCAAGTTCGCCCGGATTGAAAGAGGTCCCCTCTTCCGCCGTGTCCGCGGTCAAGGCAAGGATGTTGGACCGGACAGATTGAATGATCGGGAGGTGGCACGTCTTGTCAAGAAGGTGGCATTGGCTGCCGGCGTGCGGCCAGACCTCACCGAAAACGAGCGTGCGGAAAAGTTCTCAGGGCACTCGCTGCGCGCCGGCCTCGCCTCCTCTGCCGAAGCCGATGAGCGATATATCCAGAAACAACTCGGTCATGCCAGCGCGGAAATGACCCGCAAGTATCAACGCCGACGCGATCGGTTTCGGGTCAATCTCACCAAGGCTGCGGGACTGTAGAGAAGCATCGAATCCTGCCCGCCGCGTATGAGATCACGAATCCGGCGTGATCAGCTCAACCGTTGGAAAATAGGTCCGATAACGGCCGATGTCCCGGGTCAGCAGCGGCAGTTTCTGCACGGCGGCCTGCGAGCCGATGAAAAAGTCCGGGAGCACACCGGAACGCGAACCGCCGGCCTTGCGGTACTGCGCAAATACCTTTCCAGCAAGAAACAACGCCGCGCGCGGCAATGAAGTAAGTTCCAAGCCGGCCTCGTCGATAAACGCATCCAGTTCCTCGATACGTTCATAACGGACGGCAAGTTCGGCGTAGATCACATCGTTGATCAACAATGGTCCTGAAAGGCCGGCAGCTTCCAGCTGCGCGACAGACCAGTCCGCCCAGATCGGATCATTGGTTACGAGATCAAGCAGGACATTTGTGTCGACGAGCGTCACGCTTCGCCCCGGGTCATCGCCATGATGGCCTCGGTATCGAGGCCCTTCCCAGCATGGCCGCGGAGTTTTTCGAAGCGACTCGCCGGCTGCTTCTTATCCGCCCTTGTCAGGACGACGCTTCCATCAGCAGCCCGATGGAAATCGACCTTGCTGCCAGGTGTGATTCCGAGCAGGTCCCGAACCGCCTTCGGGATCGTGACTTGCCCTTTTGCCGTGACTGTAGTCGTCATTTTGGTGACCTTGTAATACCAGATTTCATAAAGGTATTACCATCAGGGCCCAAAATCAACACCAACCCTGCCCACCAGGCATGAGTGTGCAAGCACGTTGCCCGATCGACCACTCCGCCGCATTTTCGGTAAACAAAGCCTGCGAGAGCCGGCAAACGCGAACGCTTATCGATGGTAGCTTAGTCCCTCCATTGATCAGGTGGAGAAGAGCAAATATTCTTTCAGAGGAAGGATCGGCCGGTAGCTACGTCCACCGGGCAGCGGGAGTTTAGAATGAGCGTCACAGCCAAGGTCGCCGAGGCCAAGACCCATCTGTCCGAACTGCTGGAGCGCATCGAGGCCGGGGAGGACATTATAATTGCTCGCGGGAATGATCCGGCTGCCCGCCTGGTGGCCATCGACCAACGTCGCCAGCGCCTCTCTGCTATTGAGGCGGTTCGTGGTTTCCGCGCTCAGGCAAAGCCTGTCAGCCATGAGGAAATTCAGGCCTGGAAACAGGACGGCCGCCGCTGATGGCGTTCATCGTCGATGCCTCGATCGTCGGCGCATGGCGGCTGCCGGACGAGGAAACCACGATCGCCGATCAGACGATGGAGTGCAAGGCCGCTGAGGATGCCTTGACGCCTGATCTGCTGCGTCACGAGTTTCGAAGTTTTTTGTTGAACGCCGAACGGCGTGGCCGGATATCTGACGACCTTATACATTCGGCCCTGTCGCGTTTCCGTGAGCTGCGTTGAAGCTCGTTGGACCGGGCGACGACACAGCGGTGGTCCGGCTGTCGCGTCAACATCGTCTCAGCGCCTATGACGCAGCCTATCTTGCCCTGGCATTGATTGAGCAAGTCCCGCTGGCCACACTCTTCCGCAAGCTTGCTGCCGCAGCCCGGAAGGAGGAGGTAACGTGCTCGGCCTTACGCGCATGGTGACTGACCGCTTAACGCTCGTCTGCGCCCGTGCCAAACAACTCGACACGATCGCCGCCGTCCTGCCGATCGACCGCCGCGACGAACTGGCAGAACCTCTGACCGACCAGGATGTCGCAACGCTGCGCCACCTGATCAATGACGGCATGGGCGACAACACGCTGCGCGCACTCACCTCCGAGCTCGCCTATCTGCAGGTCTGGTCTCTGGCTGCGACCGGTGCTTCCCTCCCCTGGCCAGCACCCGAGGCCGTGCTGCAAAAATTTGTCGCCCACCATCTCTGGCAAACGGAACAGCGCGCTGACGACATGGCCTCGACGGGGCGTTCGCCTGCCCTGCCCTCACGTCGGCGATCCGCCTCGCCGCGCGCGCCGCCGCAAGAGCGCCAAGGCCGTGACAGGCGAAGTCCTGGCAAAACTGCTGGTGACCTGCGCGACTGACCGCCTGCGCGATCTCCGCGACCGGGCGATCCGGATGGTCGCCTTCGCTTCAGGCGGCCGCCGGCGCATCGAGATTGCCGGATTGCGGCGCGAACAATTGACCGTCGAGCCCCCCCATACCGGTCGAGAATGGAGCCACCCCCCCTTGCCATTCATCTCGACCGCACCAAGACCAGCACTGGCGAGCAGGACGATAACGTCTATCTGGCCGGTCAGCCGGTCGAGGCGCTGAATGCCTGGATGGCGGCGGCGAAGATCGAAAGCCGCAGCGTGTTCCGGGGGATCGGGCGCTGGGGGACGGTCTCCAAGAGTGCGCTGGATCCTCAGTCGGTCAACGCGATCTTCAAACAGCGGGCGGAAATGGCCGGGCTGGAGCGGGGGCAGTTTCCCGCAAATGGGCTCCGGTCGGGATATCTGACCGAGGCCGCCAATCGCGGCATCCCGCTCCCCGAGCCGATGGAGCAGTCACACCATCGTTCGGTGCAAGAGCCTTCGAGCTATTGCAACAACGCGGCGCGGCTCAGTGGCCTGGCGATCCGATTCTTTGAACCGCACGTGTCGCTGGCTGCATGTCGCAACGGTGAGAACCGCCACGAAATAGAGGCCAGAAAGAGTTCAGAAGCCGCCGAGAAAAGGCTGTCGTCCTCCCGCCACGCTCGCATACCCCATGACAACAATCATCGGAAATGCGGACGACGAAGGCCCATGCATTCGAACGGGTTAGAAATCCCACGGGTTGAGGAGCACGAGACCTGTCGTTTCAAAATCCGTGAGATTGCGTGCCCCCGACGAGCTGCGGCCCGATGATCTCACAATAGGTGAGCGCGGCTTCTTCTGCGAGACCAAACATCCGATCGGCAAACCGAAGACGCCACTCCGCCAGCTGTTCCAAACGCTCGGCCCGCTGGTCGGGCCTGATCTTTTGAATGCCGAAAGCAATCTCGGCAAATGTCACTGTGGGCTATGCCAATTCCGCGTCGAACCGAAGCCAGGCCATCACGGCTTGGTTAGCAACCTTCCGCAACGTCTCCGAGACAACGTTGGTATCGAGAGATATCAAAGCTCGATGCCTGGTGAGGACCACGGCTTTCACTGATGACGGCATCCAGGTCAATATCTGTGGCGGCTTGCGCGTTGACCCGGGGGTAAAAGGTCGCCGCCGGTTCGCGACCCGCCTCGCTTGTCTCGTAGGCTTCAAGCGCGCGTTCGACCACTTCGGCAATCGAGCGGTTCTCACGGCGCGCGAGTCCTGAGCCAGATCCCTTGCCTTGGAGCTTCGGACCGGGAGTTGTGGTGCGGCCACTGCAGTCTCCTTTGCAGGAAATATAGACCCATCGCGCGTGCCATCTAAATCGCAGGCCGACACCTTGCCGTCCTGGCAGGAGCAATCACCGGTATGCGCGATTGAACTTGCTCAAATCCGGACCGTTTCTCGGAACTTCCGCCACAGCGCGCCGCTGGCGGGCGTTTTGCCTTTGCGGGCGACCCGTCGCTGGTTCGTAACCGTGATTTGGTGAGCCGCGCCTCGAACAACCGGACCGATCTGTCAGCCATTTGCTCGGCGTGATCTGTAACCTCGAAAAGCTCGCGGCATTCATGTCCGGTCGCGCCGTTATCCGATCGACACGTAAACGCGACAGGGAATGTTCTCCTTGCAGGTCCTCGGCGCCGTCGCCCATCTCGAACGCGCATGATCGCTGAACGAACCAAGTCTGGAATGAAGGCGGCCACAGTGAGGGAGGCACCGCTGGGGTCGAAGAGTTTCGTCGGGCGTTGCCACGCCTTCTCGCCGCTGAGGCCTTGCGGATCCCACCCAAGGGCCGTCAATCATATACGGCTTTGAACTCTTTTCAGCTGAACTGCGGCAGCAGATAAGGTCGGAATGATCCTACTTGCTGTGTCGAGGTCGAACCTATCAAGCTCACAATTGTCGACAGCCGCGACTGGAAGATTCCATGCACGTCTCCGCAGCGAGTCGGGCCGTCATATCCGTTGTGTAACTAAAGTAACAGCTGTTACTCTCGATTCACTGTTCAATTTTTCAGGGGCCGGCTAGTTCACGGCATAGACACCAATGTAGCTGGACGTCCCGCGGAGCTTGCTGAACCTAATGACGGCCTTGGGACAAAGCCATCGCAGTTCCCAATCTGAGCAGCGGAAGGGTGTTACCCCGGGTGCAGCCGCCCTCACCATGCCTCCCCATGATACGCTGATAGCAGTAACAGCTGTTACTCTTGTGCGCTTTGGTCTGCCTCGTACTTTGCAGGCCGCTCGCAAACCGCGTTTCCGAAGATCAGCGAAAGTAACAGCTGTTACCTTTTAGCCCTCATCAGCCCCAACCACTTTATTCGAGGCCAAAATCCCCGACCCGGTTTTGGGCTCGTCGCCGGGATGGATCGACCGTTGCTGACGTCGGCAACGGTTCGTCCGGTCCTACCTGCGCGCCGTAAATCATATCGGACCATAGATGGGAGACCGCGACTGCCAACGCGCCGAAGACATCCGGTGGAATTATTCCCTGTGTCATTGAAGAAAATAGGGTCGGCGAACGTTCCTAAGCGAGATTCGGTCCGACTGCGTGAAACGGAGCGGAGCGAAGGCCGCGCCATTATGTACCCGATGAAAGACTCAGGTCCGCCGAGTACGAAGACCAGAAACCTAACCACGCCAAAAGACCGCTTGCTAGGACCATTCGCTATGTTGCTGAATGGAGGAGAATGTCCTGACCACGAGGATTGAGCGCTGCCGTTTCCGGCACACATTGAACCGACTAGCGTCTTCCACAAGGAGGATTTCTACGTCGGGCGGTCGCTCGCGTCACGACTTGGCTCAGACAGGAATCTAGCCTGAGCGCGGCGCTTGGAGGCAGGGTAGGGCAGGCTTACATCCTTCGGGAGCTGCCGCGATCGCAACGATCCCATCAACGCGAATGCGCGAAGGCGTCGCGGATTAGCCGGCCCGCAACGTCGCCTGGAGGCTCCTTCGGGAAGATGCCTGAGACCGGCTTCTGCAGTGTGGCCTTTGGGCACAAAATCTCCGAACGGCCACACTGCCACCACGACCGAGGGAACCTGCTCGATACAGCCGACCTGCAGTGTCTATAGGCGCCGCATAGGATTTGGATAACCTTAGCGCCCCACCATGGACCTTCTCCCGCGGGCAGATGTGCACGCCGATCCGCAGGATCCAGACCAGGCTTTCGACCGCGGGGAAATCGCATCACTCAGCCAGCCACATTACCGTAGGCTACATCCGCCAAGCCAAAAAGGCTACGCTCAAGGTTCAGCTTCCCCTCGACCGCCCTATCGATCATGGCCCGGAAATATCCACCGGGTTTGGAAATCTGCTCAGGATCGCGGATCGATTTCTCCACAACCGTCGCCAGGATTGCGGTCGCGGCAAGGATGCCGGCTCGAGCTTTTCCCTCATTCCATCCTGACTCGGAAAGGCCGACCATACGGCGAAGCATTTCCCCGGATCTCCCCAATGCTGACCAGGAGTCGAACACGGCCCCGATCATGCTCTGTGCCTGAGGGCACGCGGCGCGGAGGAGGCCGATCGACACGGAGCCCAATACTTCCGCCTGAACCACGTCATTTACCCGGGTTTTGCCCACGGCATGCTCTTGCGTCGCCTTTGCCTCGGCCCCATGCTTTTTTTCAAAAGCATTTTCGTCAGCTTTGCTGACGCTAATGTAATTTTGTTCCCGCTCGTTAGAGCGGGTCCGTTTTTGCCTACTTTCAGATGAAGATTCTGGGTTTGTATATATATTAGGAGTGACATGAATGTCACCCTCGCGCGACATATCATGAAGCGACTGATGCTCTGGGGCTACGTCCACCGCTTGGGCATGTAGCTCGCGAAATCCTTCGGCACGAAGTTCCAACGAAATTGCCGCTTCCACTAAGGCGGCGGACTGCTGTCTAAGTTCAGTGGCTCGGTCAGGGAAAGCCCTGCAGATGTCTTCGATTGCGCGAGCGAGCCGAGCAATATCTCGCTTTGCCGCCAGTTCTGCGCCCAGCTTGCGTTGATACTCTTCAACCGCGGCTTTGAGTTCCGCTACCCGCACACGTGCAGGCGTGAAATCGATGCCGTACCCGGCATTGATGGCGCCTGCGTCATCCCGGTAGATGAAGCGGCGGCCTGTAGAACTGTCGCGATAGGCGGCGATCCCGACTTCAACGAGCCGTCGAACGCATCGGATGACTGTCCGCTGCGACCGCATAGTGTACTCAGCAAGCTTGGCATTCGAAATCGCGACGATCGGGCGGGAGGCCCCACGCCAGTCGTCGGCACGTGAGAGACCGAGCAGAATGTCCATCACGTGATAGGTCGTGCCGTCGATGCCCAGGATGGGTGCAGCTTTTTTTAAGAGGAGGGCGATCTCGCCCTTGCTCACGTCCGGGACATCGTTTGCCATCGCGAGCCGCGCGCTGGCGACGATGCCGGGCGTTACGCGTCTGAACGACGCAACGGAGTTAAGTTCGGTCATAGCTATCCTGCTGCGGCCTTTAGGGCGCAGTTCAACACGGGTGTCGCGAGGAAGCCGCAGAATGCAGGGCACAAAAAATCTGCCCCCGTGGATACAGAGACTTGATTATGTGCCACGACCGGCCTAGAATCAGATTGCTAGAGCTGATGTCGACGGATCGTTTCGTTCTGTCGGCTAGTGGATTAAGGGGTCTGCCGATTGCCGTCGGCGGGCCCTTTTTCGTGCTGTTACTTTATTTCATCCCTGAGCCCTCACCTTGAGCTGCCTGGAACTCCTCGACCAGGTCGGGAAGCCGCTGCAATAGCCAGGCAGAAAGGCCCGGCATTTGATCTTCGGGGATCGAAATGCGTGTTGCTGTGTCGGTTCGTTTCGCAGTGATGATCCGACCACCCGCCACTTCGATCTGCGTCAATTCCGTGGCCTGCTTAACGCGACTGTCGAGGGCATCGACGACCAGTGCAAACCGCCGGTCGCTATCCACCTCAGCCCAAGCGGCTGAACTGGACAACTCATCGACAACTTTCTTCTGCTCAGTGGACAAGGCTCGGTTGCCGATAAGAGATCCGAGCTTTTCCCATTTCGGTCGCCCGATAGACGGGGCCGGTCCGATGAGACGAATAAGATCGTCTGGAATCAGGACGGCAGTGTTCGTTAAAATCGAAATGTAGGCGAGCCGCTGGCCTTCTTTGCGCCCCAGCGCATCGGAAATGGTCTCGCGCGAATAGCCCTGATCTTTCAAAGTCAGGGCGAAGCGAGCCTGCTCGATAAAAGACAGATTAAGGCGCTCGGAGTTCTCGATCCCTTGTGAGACTACGAGCTCTTCATCCGAGAGCTCCCGAACGATAGCTTTGACAGGCCGTCTCAGGATCTGGCAGGCGCGAAGCCGGCGATGACCGTAGGCCGCCTGATAGTGACCGGGTTTGCCGGCGAGGGGTCGAACGAGAATTGGAATCTTCTGACCAGCCTCCTTGATCCCATCAACGAATGCCTGGAAGGTCCGGTCGCCATCGATGTCCAGCCGGTCGTTGACGAAGGATGGAATGACGCGATCTGGATCCAGCTCGATGATCGACTCTGAAGAAAGCAGCTGATCATGCAGCCGCTTGTTCTCTTCCTCGATGGAGACAAACGCACGATCCATCGACTTCACCGCGGAGGATCCGACACGTCGCTTGTCCGTATCTGGCGAGGAGGAGGGGAGGGGAGGCTGTTTTGCCAGCGCGTCCGGGTCTACGTTCCCGAACAGGCTCTTCATTCTTTGATTGCGTTCGCGCGGATTGACCATCATCTGCCCCACACGTGTTTGATGTGCTGAAAGATCTCCCGGTTGACGGCGTCGACGGACTCCAGTGCCCGGTTGAGCGTATCGCGGCCAACACTTCCGCGATTCATCTCGTAAAGGCTCTTCTTCTCAAGACCGGCGCTTGCAATCGCTGTGGTCTCGACGACGGCCGGTGCGAGAACATCATCCCTGAACAAGGACCGCAAGAGCGTAACGACATTGACCTGGGGTCCGTCGTTAGGATTGTGACGGGTTATGACATAACGGATGAAGTCGTGGCTAAGGACACCGCCCCGTTCTTCGATGACGTGCATGAGGTCGCTCATCATGGCGAGAAACTGGTTCATACTTGCCACATCGATCATGGCAGGATGGATGGTGATCAAAAGGCTAGTCGCGGCGCATAGCGCACCGAGCGTCAGATACCCAAGTTGTGGCGGAGCATCGATCAGGACAACGTCGTAGTCCTCTTCCACCTCGGCGATGACTGCCGCCAGGCGCCGGAAAAAAATTCCATCTCCCCGGCCATAACCCTCCGCAATCGCCTGTGGTGTCTCGTGCTCATACTCCATGAGCTCCAGGTTTGCGGGAATGAGATCGATCCCGTCGAAATAGGTTGTCCTGATGACTTCTTTGATGGGACGGCGCTCGTCATCATACCGTATCGCGGCGTAGACGGTCTCATTTTCATCGACGTCAAATTCCGGCTGATAGCCGAACATCGCCGATAGCGAAGCTTGCGGATCGAGGTCAATCGCAAGCACCCTTAGTCCCTGGATAGCCAGATAGTGGGCAAGGTGCACGGTGGTCGTCGTCTTTGCTGAGCCGCCTTTGAAGTTGGCGACTGCAATGACCTGCAGTTTATCGCCTTCTCGGCGGCGGGGCAGGAACTCCAGCGCCTCATTAGGCCGCTTTCGAGCCAGATGCTCGCGGATCTGGCTGATTTGTCCAAGCGTATAAATGCGACGGCCGTTGTCGTGCCGATCCGGGATCGCACTTTCACCGTCCAAAGACATTTGCCGCAGTGTCGATTCGGCTATACCCAGAAGAGCGGCCACGTCACGCGAAGTATAGGTCTTGAGGGTCTTGGCGGCGTTCGGCTCGTACAGCCGCTCACGGATCGACTGAAGCTGCGCAGACAGCATTTTTGACTGCCTGCCGATCTTATCCGCGGAGGATTCGAATGCTTCGGTTGCCATAGCGTGGATCTTCATCTTTCCTCACGACGGTTTTTTATCGATCGTCGCTCAAATTCCGTCGAACCACAGTTACGCGATTCCCTACTCGCGTCAAACGGTACTTGGTTAACGGAAGGTTAAGGTCGGACGAGCGGACCGCCGCCCAGATCGAGATTAACCTTAATCGTCAACCTCTTAACTCCATCACCACCTATGGACCCAGGTTGGTTTACTCACACTTTTGGTAGCAACAGGAGCGCAGCACGACCCTCGCTGAGGTGGTTCCAAACGCGTTTTTTGAAGAATCAGCGCTAACACTTCTTGTACTAGAACAAGGCTCCGCTCTTCGAAATTCTCCGGATCGAACGATAGATGGAGAGCTGATCGATGCGACTGATTGCAATTCAGAACCCGAAAAGTGAATTCGAACGCCGCGTCGTTGACGACATGCACCGACTTCGCGCTCGCATCTTCCAGGGCCGGATGGCGTGGGACGTGCACTCTGTCTCCGGCCGTGAATTTGACCAGTTCGACAGACTTTCACCGACCTACATCCTGGCGCTCGCGGAGCAAGGTGCGGTTATTGGTTGTGCCAGGCTTTTACCGGCGGCAGGCGTTACGATGCTGCAGTCGGTATTTCCTCAGCTTCTTCGAGAGAGGAGGCTTCCCGGGCACGAGACAATGATCGAAAGTTCTCGTTTCTGCGTCGATACCGCTTACGGGCAGGGGAGGGGAGAAGGTACGATCCACAGCGGAACTCTCGCGATGTTCGCCGGCATTGTCGAGTGGTCGATACTCAATGGATACTCCGAGATCGTAACAGCGACGGACGTGCGGCTCGAGCGTATCCTGAGGCGGACCGGGTGGCCGCTCCGACGACTAGGCGACCCGGTGATGATCAACGAAACTCGCAGCATCGCTGGGGTCCTTCCGGCTGACGCGCAGAGTTTCCACCGCTTGCGCCCGGCCAATTACAGCTCTTCGTTTTCCGTTCTCCAGCGAAGGGCCGCGTGAGTTATGATTTCTGCTCAAAATCGTTCCCTTCCAAGGCTCGTCAGCAAACTCCAGAATGCCCTTGGCGACCATTTGTGCGTGGCGCTCGACGACCCGAGCGTCGTCGAAATCATGCTCAATCCCGACGGGAAGCTCTTCATCGAGAGATTAGGCCACGGCATCATGGCCGCCGGAGAACTGCACCGAGCGGCCGCGGAGACGGTGATAGGAAGTGTAGCCCACGCCCTCAACTCGGAAGTTGATGACGAACGTCCGATCGTATCCGGAGAGCTGCCCATTGGTGGTCATCGCTTCGAAGGTCTCTTGCCTCCAGTTGTCTCGGGCCCTTCCTTCACGATTCGCCGAAGAGCTTCCCGTCTAATTCCGCTTGACGACTATGTTGCAAGCAAAACGGTGACCGCCGCTCAGGCAGATGTCATTCGCAGTGCCGTCGCAGCAAAACTGAACATTGTGGTGGCGGGCGGAACTGGCTCGGGTAAAACGACCCTCACCAATGCGCTCATCGCGGAAATCGTTGCCCATTCACCCGAAGACCGTCTCGTGATCCTCGAGGATACGGCCGAAATCCAGTGCGCGGCCGACAACGCCGTCTGCCTCCACACCAGCGACGCCATAGACATGTCGCGGTTGCTGAAAAGCACACTGAGACTTCGTCCCGATCGGATCATCATCGGAGAGGTCCGCGATGGCGCAGCTCTCACGCTGCTCAAAGCCTGGAATACCGGCCATCCAGGTGGGATAGCCACGATCCATGCCAACACGGCTCGCTCGGCACTCCAGCGGCTGGAGCAACTCACGGCGGAAGTCAGTCAGCAACCCATGCAAGCTGTGATCGGTGACGCTGTGGACCTGATTATAGCCATCGAGCGTATCCCGAAGGGCCGACGCGTCAGCGAAATCCTGCATGTCAGTCGATTTGCGGGAGGTCACTATCAGATCGAGCCTTATGGGGAGGATGGGCGCGATGCAGCTTAACCGCTCTATGATCCGCCTGGGACTTGCAGGCTTGGCGGTGGTCACTCTCGGTTCATCGGCGCTGGCGGGTTCGGGGGGGTCATTGCCCTGGGAAAGCCCTCTTGAGCAAATCCAGGAGTCAATCACCGGCCCGGTCGCCGGTTATATTGCCCTTGCGGCGGTGGCTATCGCCGGGGGAATGCTGATCTTCGGTGGCGAGCTCAATGATTTCGCGAGACGTCTGATATATGTCGTCCTGGTTGCCGGTATCCTGCTTGGAGCGACCACCATTGTCGGCCTCTTCGGTGCGACTGGCGCCTCGGTTGGATTACCGGTCGACCGAAACGTGTCGAGCAGTGCTGACACGAGCGAGGAGGGGCCCCATGGTTGAGCCTCTTTCCGGCCTTCGCCGTAACCGCATCCATCGCGCATTGTCCCGGCCAAATCTGCTGATAGGGGCGGACCGTGAACTCGTCCTCATCACTGGGGTTGCCGTGGTCATCCTGATCTTTGTGGTGCTCACCATCTACTCGGCGCTGCTCGGCGTTGCGGCCTGGATCGTCATCGTTGGAGCACTCCGCATGATGGCGAAGGCCGACCCCATGATGCGGCAGGTCTACGTTCGGCACATTTCCTTTCAGCCCTACTACAAGCCTACCACCACGCCGTGGCGCCGGTATTGAGGGGGCGAGGATGGTAGCTCTCAAGCATTTTCGCCCGACCGGTCCATCCTTTGCCGACCTCGTGCCCTATGCCGGTCTCATCGACAATGGCGTGTTCCTGCTTAAGGACGGAAGCTTGATGGCGGGATGGTATTTTGCCGGTCCCGATTCAGAAAGCGCGACTGACACCGAACGAAATGAGCTCTCACGTCAGATCAACCTGATCCTTGCCCGACTGGGAACCGGCTGGATGATTCAGGTCGAAGCCATCCGGCTTCCGACAGTGGAGTATGCGGCTGAGGATCGTTGTCATTTCCCAGATGCAGTGACCCGTGCGATCGATGCGGAGCGAAGGGCCCATTTCGAACAGGCCCGGGGTCACTTTGAAAGCAAGCATGCGCTTGTCCTTACGTACAAGCCGCAAGAACAGAGGCGCGCTGCACTCAGCAAATACATCTACACGGACGAAGACAGCCGGAAAAAGTCCTATGCGGATACTGTGTTGGCCGGTTTCAAGACGGCAGTCCGCGAGCTAGAGCAATACCTGGCCAACAGTCTCTCGATCCGTCGTATGGAAACTCAGCAGACGCTTGAGCGGGGAGGGGAGCGGGTGGCGCGTTACGATGAACTCCTCCAGTTCGTGCGATTTTGCGTCACCGGCGAAAACCACCCCATCCGCCTGCCCGAGGTACCGATGTATCTCGACTGGATCGTCACAGCCGAACTACAGCATGGGCTGACCCCGAAGGTCGAAGGAAAGTTCCTCAGCGTCGTTGCGATCGACGGCCTGCCCGCAGAGAGCTGGCCTGGGATATTGAACAGCCTCGATCTGATGCCGTTGACCTATCGCTGGTCGTCTCGCTTCATCTTCCTTGATGCGGAAGAAGCGAGGCAGAAGATCGAGCGCACGCGCAAGAAATGGCAGCAGAAGGTCAGGCCATTCTTCGATCAGATCTTCCAGACACAGTCACGGTCTGTCGATCAGGACGCCATGACAATGGTGGCCGAAACCGAGGACGCGATTGCTGAAGCCTCTTCGCAACTTGCCGCCTTCGGCTACTATACACCGGTCGTTGTCCTTTTTGATGATGACCGAGATGCTCTCCTGGAAAAGGCCGAAGCGGTCCGTCGTCTACTGCAGGCGGAAGGCTTTGGCGCACGTATCGAGACCCTCAATGCCACGGATGCCTATCTCGGCAGCTTGCCGGGGAACTGGTACGCCAACCTCCGCGAACCGCTGATCAATACCCGCAATCTCTCCGATCTCATTCCGCTCAATTCGGTCTGGTCAGGAAACCCGGTCGCGCCGTGCCCCTTCTATCCTCCGCACGCGCCGCCGCTGATGCAGGTTGCGAGCGGATCAACGCCATTCCGCTTGAACCTCCATGTCGACGACGTCGGCCATACACTTATCTTCGGCCCCACCGGGTCGGGGAAGTCGACGCTGCTGGCTCTGATCGCCGCGCAATTTCGTCGCTACGAGCACGCGCAGGTGTTTGCGTTCGACAAAGGAAACTCGCTTCTTCCACTGACGCTTGCCGCCGGCGGCCGACATTATGAGATTTGCGGGGAGGAGGAGGGGAATGCGCCGGTACTTTCGTTCTGCCCACTCTCGGAACTTTCCTCGGAGAATGATCGAGCCTGGACATCGGAATGGATCGAGATGCTGGTGGCGCTGCAAGGGATTACCATTACGCCCGATCATCGCAACGCAATCTCCCGCCAGATCGGCTTGATGACGAAGGCGCCCGGCCGCTCTCTGTCGGACTTTGTGAGCGGCGTCCAGATGCGTGAGATCAAGGAGGCGCTTTATCATTACACCGTCGATGGCCCCATGGGTCAGATGCTGGATGCAGAACGGGATGGATTGTCCCTCAGTGTTTTTCAGACCTTCGAGATCGAGCAGCTCATGAACATGGGCGAGCGAAACCTTGTGCCGGTGCTCACCTATCTGTTCCGACGGATCGAGGGCCGGCTTGATGGATCTCCCAGCCTGATCATTCTTGACGAGGCATGGCTGATGCTTGGCCATCCGGTGTTCCGCAGCAAGATCCGCGAGTGGCTAAAGGTTCTGCGGAAAGCGAATTGCGCCGTGGTGCTTGCAACGCAGTCGATCTCCGATGCGGAACGCTCCGGCATCATCGATGTGCTCAAGGAGTCCTGCCTGACAAAGATCTGCCTTCCCAACGGCGCTGCACGCGAGCCCGGAACGCGGGAGTTTTATGAACGCATCGGCTTCAACGAGCGTCAAATCGAGATCGTCTCAAGCGCAATCCCCAAGCGTGAATACTATGTCGCCACTCCCGAGGGCCGGCGCCTGTTCGACATGGCCCTCGGGCCGCTGGCACTGAGCTTCGTCGGTGCATCCGGCAAGGAAGACCTGAAACGCATTCGCTTACTCAAGGGCGAGCACGGCCCCGATTGGCCGGCCCATTGGCTTCGAACGAGAGGAGTTCACGATGCGTCATCGCTGCTATAGCTGGCTTGCCGGATCAGTTGGAATTTTCCTGGCCTTCGCCGGAGCGACGACTTCGATCGCCGGAACGGCTACTGGTGCCGCAACCGAATGGACCCAGCTCCTCAATAACGGGGAACTGATTTCCCTCGTCGGGCAATCTGGCGAGCAGATCCAGAACCAGATCACGCAGATCACCCAGCTTGCCGAACAGATCCAAAACCAGCTCAGGATCTACGAAAATATGCTGCAAAACACCGCGCAGCTTCCCAACCAGATCTGGGGCGAGGTTGAGAGGGACCTAAATCAGCTGCGGAATGTGGTGCAGCAGGGGCGGAGCATCTCGTTTTCTATGGGAAATGTGGACGATGTGCTTGGACAGAGATTTCAGAGTTATGCAGACCTTAAGGCGAATTTGCCCAGCGAGGCCAGTTTTTCGTCCACCTATCAGATCTGGTCCAATACCAATCGTGACACGATTGCCAGTTCGTTGAAAGCAGCAAGTCTCACGGCCGATCAATTCGACAGTGAGGAAGACACGATGGGCTCGCTTCGTACGATGTCCCAGTCAGCCGACGGACAGATGAAGGCGCTCCAGGTCGGGCATCAGATCGCCGCCCAGCAGGTCGCGCAGATGCAGAAGCTTCGCGGCCTCGTTTCGCAGCAGATGACCATGATGAGCACGTGGCTGCAATCCGAACAGACCGACCGGGATCTGGCACAGGCGCGCCGCGAGAAGTTTTTCAGCGCAACCGCGCCCTCCACATCCGGCGGTGAAAAGATGAAAGTGGAGTGGTGACACCATGCCGATCGAACGGACGCGTTTGCGTCGCGCTTGCCTCCTGGTTGCCGTTCTCGTAGCCGTCGGTCAGCCAGCCCTCGCGCAAGAAGGCTCAATTCTGACATCGCTGCAGAGCGAGATCACGTCAGCGGCAAAAGGTTGGGAAACCACCGTCCTGGGCGCGGCCAGATCCCTGTTCTGGATCCTCGCAACCATCGAGATCGCCATTGCCGCCGTATGGCTGGCATTGCAGGCCGCCTCCCTTGACAGCTGGTTTGCTGAACTCGTCCGCCGAATAATGTTCGTCGGCTTCTTTGCGTTCGTTCTTGCCCAGGGGCCCGCGTTCGCAAAAGCCGTCGTCGATAGCCTTTTTCAGCTCGGTGCTGACGGCGGCACGGCGTCGCCAGCCGATGTCTTCAATGCGGGCCTCGCCGTGGCGACGGCGTTGTCGGAGAAGGTCCAGTTCGGCCTCTTCGAGGATAATGCCCTGGCAATTTCTGCAGCCTTTGCGATGGTCGTGACAGTCATCTCCTTCTCGCTAGTTGCGGCCATATTCGTTTCTGTCATGGTCGAGATGTATATTGGCCTCCTCGCCGGGATGATCATGCTCGGCCTGGGTGGCTCGTCTTTCACAAAGGACTTTGCGGTCCGCTATCTTGTCTATGCCTTCAGCGTCGGTATGAAGATCATGGCGCTGGTCATGATCTCGCGCATCGGTTCGCAGGTGCTTATTGGCCTTGCTAACCAAACGACCGTCGGAGACCAGTTTCAGACCGCGCTTGCCATCGCTGGCATTTCCGTCGTCGTCTTCATCATCTCCATGTATGTCCCCAGCATCATTCAAGGCGTCGTTCAGGGAGCATCCGTGACCGCGGGGATGGAAACCATCCGACACGGCGGCCAAGCGGCGTCCTTTGCGGCTGGTGCCACATTTCTGGCGGCGGGATCTGCGGCTGCGGGCGCGGCGGCCGCGCAAGCCACACGAACGGCGGGCTCGTCGACCGCGGGCGCTGCTCTGCGCGGCATGGGCGTGGTCTTAGGCACCGGAGCGAAAGCAGCGGGTTCAGCAGCGAAGGAAAAGGCGATTGGATCGCCTGGCGCCTACTCCGGGACGATCCTTGGTCTTGCCAACGCCAAGCTCGAGGAGGCTCGGGGGAAGGGGCCGTCGGCCACGCCGCTGCCGAAACACCAGGAAAAACAGCGGTAAAACGGGGACAAACAGATGGCGTCGCGACGCACACCGGACAACCCTTATCTCGCCGCCCGTCAGGAATGGTCCGAGCGGTACGGGTCGTACGTGCAGGCCGCGCGGGCATGGAGGATCGTTGGTGTCCTCGGTCTGGCCATGGCGGTGATCGGTTTCAGCTACGCCCTCTATTTGAGCACGCAGGTGAAGCTCGTCCCGTATATCGTCGAAGTGGATAAGCTCGGTACGTCAGTCACGGCGGGATTTCCGGAGCAGATCGAATATGCAGATGCCCGCGTCGTGCGTGCGACGCTTGGAAACTTCGTGGCGAGTTTTCGAAGCATTACCCCGGATGCTGTCGTCCAGAAGCAGTATATCGACCGGACCTATGCGCTCCTTCGTGCCACCGACCCTTCCACCGAAAAGGTGAATGCTTGGTTCCGTGGCAATTCGCCTTTCGAAAAAGCCAAGACATCGACGATTGCGATCGAGGTCAACAACATCGTCGCTCTGTCGAACCAGACCTACCAGATCGACTGGACGGAATATGAGCGCGACCGCAAGGGCAAAGAGATCGGGACTCGGCGCTTTCGAGGGATCGCAACCGTTACGCTCACCGCGCCACAAGACGAGGCGACGATCCGGCTCAATCCAATCGGCCTCTATGTCCATGATCTGGACTGGACGGCACAGCTATAAGGCAGGGGATGATCAAATGCACAAGAACACGGTCGTCGCGGTGGTTGGCTGCATGGCAGGATATATTCTTGCGGTGAGCGCACATGCGCAGGGCATGACGACGAAGGAGGCAAAGGGCACGGGTATTTCCGGTCAGTGGCGTGGCACCGGCGGCCTCGTCACCCGGGGAGCGGATGGAAAGGTGATGTTCCTCTTTGGCGAGGCGCAGCCGTCTGTCGTCTGCTCACCACTTCAGGTTTGCGACATCGAGCTTCAGGGCGGTGAAATCGTGCGCGACGTGCTGGTGGGCGACACGGTGCGCTGGAAGATCGAGCCCGCAACTTCCGGCGCGACCGGCGGTCAGGCGATCCACCTGATCGTCAAGCCTGCCGAGGCTGGTCTCGTGACCTCGATGGTCGTGACCACTTCCCGACGCACATACCACATCCAGCTCAAGTCCCACCCCAGCCAGTACATGGCTCGCGTCGGCTTCGAGTATCCGGAAGACGTTTCGACAAAGCTCGCGGATATCAATGCTCGATTGGAAACAGGAGGGATTGCCGGTACGGCGCCGGACAAGCTGAACTTCTCCTACACCATCAGCGGAAGTGCCCCCTGGCGACCCAAGCGGGTCTACTCGGATGGCACGAAGACCTATGTCCAATTCCCACGCTCGATCTCCAGTCAGGATGCACCGGTGCTCTTCGTCGTTAGCGGCGGCCAGAACCGGATCGTCAACTACAGGATGAAGAACGACATGATGATCGTCGACTATGCCGTCGACACGGCGATCCTTGTCTCTGGCGTCGGCTGGCGTCAACAGAGAGTTTCAGTCCGGCGGGGCGGCTGACCGATGTGCAGACTGATCCCGTACATCCTCACGTCCGTCCTGCTTTCTGGCTGCCAATCTCTTGATGGTGGCCTCAGCACCGCTCGGCCGACGACCATCTCGGCGCGTGCGGCAGGCGCGATCGCCGGTGACATGGCAAGCAGGCTCACAGAGCAGATCGGCGCCGCTGGCACGACCGCACTGAAGATGAGCGAAGGCAGCAGCGATTATGCGGTGGCGCTCAAAGCCGCTCTCAAGGGCTGGGGCTATACTGTCGTTGCCGACCAAAAGGGCGGAAAAGGCGCCAGGCCGGTTGATCTCGCGTACTCGATAGACACGATGGACGATCAGGTTCTCGCCCGCATTTCAACGCCTTCTATTTGGCTGAGCCGTGCCTATACCGCAACAGAGGCTGGGGCGACGCCCACGACACCCCTTTCTATCATGCATCTGAACTGAGGAGCCAGAAGATGGTCCAGTCGCTTCAGTTTGGAAGCCCCAACCAGGGCGATGATAACAAGGGCATTCGGCACCTCAATCGCCTGCCGATCGTCGTTGGCATCGTCATAGCTCTTCTGTTCATCGCAGTGGTTGTCATTGGTCTTTCATGGCGAGGAATGTCGTTCAACCCGAACAATGGCCTGCCTAGCGCGGCGAACACGCCGGCGACCAGCTTTGGCGACAGGCTGAAGCAGGGAGTGTTCAACGGAATCATTGGAGAGCCTGAGCAGGCGGACGTCTTCAAACCCACGCCAGTCGTAGAACAGGTCAAGGCCGGGCAGGAAACGCCGCTTGAAAACTTGCAACGGCCGGATGTTCAAGAACACGGTCGACGCTCAGAGTCAGATGATGAGTGGAAAAACCGACTTCAGAAAGAACAGGATGAGCAATATATGCGGGAGGCCCAACGCCAGCGGATGGCGCGGCTTCAGGCTCGCGCGACGGCACTTGATTCGCCATTGAAGGTCGACATTTCCGAAGTCGAGAAGGAGTCCAATAGGGTCGCAACGGATGGTCGGCAGACGGTATCCAGGTCCGCATCGCCACCCGATCTCTATGCAGCGGCCTTGAGGTCTGGGCTCATGGGACAGAACCTCGGCCCGAACGAGCAGGGGTCGAAGGAAGACTTTCTCAATCAGGATATCAAGGATCTCGGTTATCTTCCCAATAAAGTCGTACCGCAGTTGTCCCCTTTCGAGCTGAAGCGAGGCTCCATCATCCCGGCGACGATGATTGCCGGGCTCAACTCGGATTTACCAGGGCGCATCTCCGCACAGGTCAGCCGGAATATTTACGACAGCGCCACCGGTTATCGGCTGCTAATCCCCCAAGGGACCAAGCTGTTTGGTCGCTATGACTCCAAGGTGTCGTTCGGCCAGGAACGTGTTCTCGTTGTCTGGACTGACCTCATTTTCGCGAATGGGTCTACACTCGGGCTTGGTGGCATGGCGGGAACTGACGCGGAGGGCTACGGCGGCTTCGGGGACAAGGTCGATCGACATCTATGGCGCACGTTCGGCTCAGCGGCTCTCGTGGCACTCATTGGAACAGGGATCGATATGTCGCTTCCCGAGAGCTCGACCCTTGCAACGCAAGATACAGCTTCCGATGCAGCCCGACGGAATTTCTCGGAAACATTTGGTCGCGTGGCCGAACAGACGATTTCGAAAAACTTGAACGTTCAGCCGACGATCCGCATACGCCCAGGTTACCAATTCAATGTTCTCGTCGACCAGGACATCGTCTTCCCATCGGCTTACGTCGCAAAGTAAAATCTCGAGCGTCTGTGCGGGAAGTCCTACCAAAGACAGGTAGCGCTTTCGAGGCAACCTCAGGAGGAGAAATATCGATTAACTGTCATATTTTTTCGTTAGGGGGCTTGATCCAGCCGCCATACACGATAAAAATCCATGGGTATCAGAAGATGCAGCCATAGAATCTGTACAATCTTTTTCGTTCATACCCTCGGTCACAGGAGGCAATGAATTGGATGAATGGTTTGAGCGATTAACGGAACAGGTCACCCTCGCGCATGACGAGGACCTCGTCAAAGTCGCCCTTGAGAAATTGACATTCGAGGCAGGATTTAGTGCCTACGCCTATTTGAGATTCCACGGGGACACACAGACCGTAATCTCCAACTACGACCCGGAATGGCAAGCTCGCTATTTTGACCAGGAATTTGCCGCGGTCGATCCAGTTGTCCGCGCTGCGAAGGACCGGTATGAGTCGTTTGCCTGGTCGAACATTTCAACGCCCCGCATGAGCAAGGAACGTCGCAGGTTTTACGGCGAGGCCGCGGAGTTTGGTATTCGCTCGGGCATTACGGTTCCCATCAAGACGGGCTTCGGTCGTATGGCGATGCTGACGCTCGCATCGAATGAAGTCGATTTTGCCGCCGGAAAGAAACTGAATCCGATCCTGGCGGCCGCGTCATTCGGTCAAGTTCATTCACGGATCGAACTCATGCACTTGAAGTCAACCCGCCAGAGCAACATTCAGCTTAAAGCCAACGAACTGACATCCCTCAGATGGTCGGCTGAAGGGAAATCGATGAGGGCGATCGCAATCATTGAAAACACGACCTACTCCAATGTGTCCTTCTTCATGCGTTGTGCAAAGAAGGCACTCCGCGTTACCTCACTTCCACAGGCGACCGCCATGGCAAAAGAACTCGGGCTCATCTGACAACCGTCAATGAGGCTTGCTTGGCATTGCGGGAAGATACCCGAGGATGTCCAGGAGCGTCGAAACCACGGTCTGCTGGGCGTGAAGAGCAATCATTGCTGAAACGTAGGAACGGCTGGTCTGCTGCAATTCCTCGGTTCCGGCGGCAGCCCCCATTTGGGACTCCAGAACCACGGCCTCGTCGCGCAAGCGGCGATGCTTTTCAATCTCCAGCACAACATGCCGCTCGACTTCTTCAGGCGGCTGGTTACTCATCAGGCCGATGAGCGGCCTCAAAACTAGCTTATTTTGCGACACGGGTCCTCAAGCTCAACTGCGGACTGATTAATATGAAAGGGTCGGGAACCGTCGTCCCGTCGCTCCTCCCAAGCAGCAGCATAGCCGGTATCATAGATCGATTTATGACGCCACGGGCTGTGATTTGCATTCGTGCCACCGCACCGACCAAGCGCGCCTGAAGGGATGTCGAGTATACTCCGTGGCGAAATACTCTACAAGCCGCTGCTTTCTCCAGCATGGAGATTCGAGAACTTTTCGCGCGAAACCTCAAGTCGGCCCGACAAGCGAGAGGCATGTCGCAGGAGGAGCTTGCTCATCGTGCCGACATCGATCGAACCTACATAAGCTCGCTGGAACGTTGTGTTTACAGCGCAAGCATCGATATCGTCGATCGACTGGCGGGAGTCCTCGGCATCGAAGCCTGGGAATTGCTTCAGCCTGTCCAGGAGGAACAGTCCTCAGTTAATCAAAGGCAGGACTAGACCCGAGCGAGATCTTCAGCGGTGCCTTACATCGACGAGAGGATTGAAATGGGGGCGGCCTGTAGTCTCTCGCCGAAAGGTGTAATCCGGTCATGATCGTGCAAGACCGGCCCTCTGATGAATCGGTCGCCTACCGCCTCCTGCAATTGTCGCAAGCCGCGAAATTCATCCGACTTCACGGAGGCGGAGGATTTCACCTCGATACCGATAATGCGGCCGCGGCGATCCTCAACAATAACGTCAACCTTGCCTGATCCTTGGTGCGGTAGTGCGAAAACGACAGGCGTCGTTCCGACCAGGAGGAAAGTTTTAATAGCTCGGACACGACAAAGCTCTTAAAAAGGGGGCCGAATCTTGTTCGATCCCCCTCAATCTTTCCAGTTCATCCTCCCGCAATGTCGCCAGCAACCCAGTATCGAGGAAATGCAGCTTTGGTCTATTGATAAGCCGGCTGAGGCGATTGTTGGACCATGGTGAGAGGGTCCGCACCAGGAAAAGTCGCTCCAGGATGGCTAGATTATTTCTGGGCAGTGACGCCCGACACTCCGAGCGCCGATCCGGAACTGCTGTGGTTCACCAATTGGCTGGAGTGCTCGGCGAGGACATTCAGCAGCCGCGGCAGACGGTCGAGTTCATCAATGTTTGCAATGTCGCGCACGTCCCGATCAAGGATGAGGGCAACATAGTCTTCCAGCCATGCTGTCCGGCGCGCCGAGCTTGATCGACGCAGGGCCTCTGGATACCCACCTTCAAGACGACGTCCATCAGATCCTCGCCAAAGACGGGATACCGCCGCTGATGGGCTCTTCGCCCTCAAAAAGCCGATCCAGCATCCGGCCTGAAGTCGATCGGATTTCGGATTGAGCGAATGGGAGCGATATAACGGCCATGCGCCCGGCTAACGAGTCGGCTATTGCCGGCACTGTCGCCAGATCAGCCGAACCGGTTAGCAGAAAACGCCCCGGCTCCTCATCACGATCCACACTTTCCTTGATCGCCAGCATCAGGTCGGGAGCGCGTTGAACCTCATCGACAACAGCCGGTTTTATTCCTCGTATGAAGCCGATCGGGTCTGATCTTGCCCGCACTGAGTGTACCGGCATCGTCTAATGTGAGATATGGACGATCACTGTCGGCAAACGCTCGCACAAGCGTCGTCTTTCCGGCCTGCCGAGGGCCCGCTATCAAAACGATACGCGTGTCTGTCAAAGCGGTTTCGACGCTGTGGCGAACTTTGCGGTGGATATGCGGTCTGGGCGAAGGCTGCGAACTCATGCGGCCATCCTTAAAATCAAATGTCGTCCAATTTAAAACACAAGCCCGACCAATCTTAATTCTGGTTCTCTTTGCCTTGGTAATTAAAATGTTGCCGTTACTTAATTTGAAACTGTCGCCGCCTCCGATGTAATTCGGTCCGCCTCCCTTCAACCCAGGACACAGTCAATCGGGACAGCAGCCAAATCGACAGGCCGCCATACGCTCAGGGACCCAATATGCGGGATAAATCGATCCGTATTGCCGCATTGCCGATGCCCGGTTCGGAAGAGGATGAACGGCTGCCAGTCGTGCGATCGGCCTCTTCCGAATGAGTGGGCTTCTGGTCAGATGAGTCGAGAAGATCCACCGTCAGAGATCTGCCCGGATCATCCGCCTGAAACACGTTCACGCCTTCGAAGTATCCGGTCTTCCACGCGTAGATTGCATCCTCGAAGACGGGCGGGAGAACGCCTTTATCCGTAGGGTTCCCATACCATCTCGCGACAATACGCACGACCTTTGCGAACAGCTGAGTTCCCATCCGAAGGTTCTCGCAGGCGTCGACCAAGCCGCGCGGCAAGTCCGACACGGTCCCAATGCCTACACCGGCAGGATATTGAGTAATCCCCACTCGGACAACGCCTTTGCCGACGTGTTGGCGGACGATGTCCAATGCCTCGCCCGGAGATGAAGGCTTTGGGACCAGAATACGACGTCCACCCAGGTTCACAGTGACTGCGAGCGGATCTGTCGAACCGACCTCTTCCACAAACTGCTCTACGACCGCCGGCTTCAAAGATGGATCGGCACATTTCTCGATTATCGCTGCGTCCATGATGGCTCCGCGGTTCAGGTGTTGAAGGAAAGGACGAGAGGTTTGCTGAACAATCGGGCCCAGGCTATCGTACTGGCGCGCTGGATATCGACAATGGACATGCCTCTGGCCCACCAGCCATTGCCGACGGCGAGGAGGACGTCAGGATCCCCCAGCATCGACTGAAGAACCGGCCAGACGATGAGTTGCTCGTAGCAGATCAGCGGGGCGATCTTCGTCGAACCGACCTTGACCACGGGATTGGCAAAGAAATACGCCCGAGCCCCGCCGCTTTCCCCAGACCATCTGAGCCATGGCTGCCACATCGCGCCTGGCACCGGCATGCGCTCGCGATAAAGGACGCCACTGCTATTTCCCGTGATTGTTACAAGCACATTGTCATAATCATTGCCATTGACCACCACTGCTCCGGCAATGATGGTCACCGGGCTCCCGGACAATTCCGACAGCCATAACTGCCGTTTCGTCGGCGTCCAGAGACCAAGCCCGCTCTCAGGCAGCACGATAAAATGCGCACCGTCTGACGCAGCCACCCGAACAATGGCAATCAAGTCACGCTCATGTTGCAAACCACTTTGTCGGCCGAGCGAGGCGCCGAACTGAAGGTCGACGCCGCGCCAGGTGTCAGCGACGTTTGTGTCAGTCCAGTTTGCGACGGACCACAGCCAGAAACTTCCCAAGGCGACCGCGACAACCGGTCCCTTTCGGCTCACGAGACCCGTGAGGCCGACCGTCATCACTGCCAGGCCCCACCATCCCCAATCAGGAAACAGCACACCGGCCGCGGTGATCGGATGGGCCCAACCGACGATCCCAAATGGTGGAAAAGACATCAGCAGAATGGCGGCAAGATACCGAGCGGGCCGCTGGCTGCTTGATGGTGACCACAACGCCGTGTGGACCGCGACGAAACCCGCTGATGCCACCAGCCAGAGCGCCAAGCCGAGCCAGGGGTCGGACATGTAGAACGTGGCGACGACTTGTGGCAGTTCGCGGGAGGCCGCCAAAAAATACGCTGCCGCGACGAGAGCGGCGACGCGTCGTTTTCGCGCAATAGACCAGAGCAGAGGGAAAGCGAGCGTTGCGGGCATTAGAAGGACCTGGCCGCTCCAGCCGACCAAACCCGACGCCGTGGCCGCTCCGACAATCGCCGAACTTCGCACGAACTCAGGGCGCATAGGTCAGTACCTCATGCGCGAGACCGAGAATGCCGGAGGTCGGGACAGGGCCGAAATAGCGAGAGTCCCAGGATCCTGGATAGGCGGAGTGGAGGAACATTTCGCCGGCCGGTACGATCCCGCCCGGATATGGCTGAAGAGTGCGTCCCTTTCCGTCGACTTTCAGAAGGCGCGACATCGTGACGTCGCGCCCGTCTACGCTTACTCGATCGACGACCTCCACGCGCTGCCCTTCCAGGGCAATGACGATCTTGATCAACGGTCCAAAGCCGTCCTGGCACGATCCCGACCGCAAGTAGCCGCGCTCACGCGCTTCGGCGAACAGTCGGTTTGGGGGTGGGCAAAAGGCGACGATATCGCCGACTGCGACCGGGCGATCGAGGGATACGATGCGCCAAAGGCCGAGCGGCTCACTCGGGGTGGTGTTGATCCGATAGCCGCCGATCCAGCCGACCACGGAGATGATCGGAACAAGTGAGACGCCGACCAGCAAAGCTCCATTCGTCCGGCGGTACCGGGATCGTCCAATGGCCTCGGGCGGGGAGAATTTTCTCATTTTAGGCAGAGCTCCTGGCTCTTCGTCTGGCTCAGAGAACCAGATGGCCTGGCACTTCTGCCATTTGCTGATGCGTTGTTGACTGCACAATCGTCCGCATGAACGCCCATGCGTTTTGGGCGTCCAGGTTGGCCAGGCAGTAACGGTCTGGAATGTTTGCCGCTCTCATCGAGCGGCCGGGACGATGCAGGAAGGCATTGGCGCTGCCAACTCGCATTTCTGGTAGTGGATCGGCACGCTGATCTCCGGGAATCTCATGCCGCTCGAAGAGCAAACGGCATGAAGGGACCTAACGGAATGAAGAAGCCTTCCTCGAAAATCCGGGAGGAGATCGCCAAGCTGCAAGAGCGGTTCAGGCACGCCGAGTCGCGCGAGGCAAAACGCATAGGCCGGATTGTTCTCAGGTCCGGGTGCGGAGGTCTTTGACGTGAAGTTGAACAAGGTCGCTCTCGTCATCACGCCGATCGTGCCGATCGTTCTTGTCGCGATCGGCGCCACCGGCATCGAAACCTGGCTCGCGGCATTCGGCAAAACCGACGCGGCCCGCCTGGCGTTGGGACGCATTGGCCTCGCAACTCCCTACTTAAGCGCAGCCGCAATTGCGTTGACCCTCCTGTTTGCCGTAGCAGGATCGAACCGCGTCAAATCGGCGGCGTGGGGTGTAGTGATCGGTTGCGTGGCAACCGTAGCTATCGCAAGTGCACGTGAGACTTTCCGCTTGGCTACGATCGCCGATCAAGTACCTCCTGGCACATCGCCGACGGCATGTCTCGACCCTGCGACGGCCGTTGGTGCGATTACCGTGCTATTGGCAGGATGCTACGCGCTGCGCGTCGCCATGATTGGCAATTCAGCGTTCCCCAAGCGCGAGCCTCGACGGATTGTCGGCAAGCGGGCGCTGCACGGCGAGGCTCACTGGATGAAGCTATCGGATGCGGCAAAACTGTTTCCCGAGGCCGGCGGGATTGTCATCGGTGAGCGCTACCGGGTCGACAGAGACGGCGTTGCGTCGCTGTCCTTCCGCGCCGATAGCGTTGAGACCTGGGGCGCGGGGGGCAAATCCTCGCTCCTCTGCTTCGATGGGTCCTTCGGTTCGTCACACGGCATCGTCTTTGCCGGCTCCGGGGGCTTCAAGACGACGTCGATCACGATTCCGACGGCGCTGAAATGGGGTGGGGCGCTCGTCGTCCTCGATCCCTCTCACGAGGTGGCGCCCATGGTGTCGCGACATCGGAAGGACCTTGGCCGAATTGTCCGCGTCCTCGATCCCAGAAAGTCCTTGACCGGGTTCAACGTGCTCGACTGGATTGGCGGGACTGGAGGGACGAAGGAGGAAGACATTGCAGCGGTCGCCTCATGGATCGTCAGCGACAGCGGCCGCGTGACGGCCCCGCGAGACGACTTCTTCCGGGCGTCGTCCCTGCAGTTGCTGACAGCGATGATCGGAGACGTTTGCCTGTCCGGACACACCGCCAAGGAGGACCAGACGTTGCGTCAGGTTCGGCGCAACCTCTCCGAGCCAGAACCGAAGCTGCGTCAACGATTGCAGGAAATCTACGACGACTCCCAATCCGATTTCGTGAGAGAGAACATTGCGGCCTTCGTGAACATGACTCCTGAGACCTTCAGCGGAGTTTATGCCAATGCGATCAAGGAGACCCATTGGCTGAGTTACGCAAACTATGCAGCGCTGGTGTCCGGGTCGGGCTTCACGACAGAGGACGTCGCCGATGGCCAGACCGATGTGTTTATCAACCTCGATCTGAAGGCGCTCGAGACGCATCCTGGGCTCGCGCGGGTCATCATTGGATCGCTTCTCAACGCAATCTACAATCGCGATGGAACGATGAACGGCCGAGCTCTTTTTCTCCTCGACGAAGTTGCACGGCTTGGATACATGCGAATACTGGAAACAGCTCGCGATGCCGGTCGCAAGTACGGCATAACCCTGACGATGATCTATCAGTCGATCGGACAGATGCGCGAAACCTACGGCGGTCGCGACGCGGCCAGCAAATGGTTCGAAAGCGCGAGTTGGATATCGTTTGCGGCGATCAACGATCCCGAGACTGCGGAGTATATATCAGGACGGTGCGGTCTGACGACGGTCGAGATCGATCAGGTCAGCCATAGCTTCCAGTCAAAGGGATCATCGCGAAGCCGATCGAAACAGTTGGCCGCCCGCCCGCTGATCCAACCACATGAAGTGCTGCGTATGCGGACCGACGATCAGATCGTTTTCACCGCCGGCAACCCTCCGCTGCGATGCGGACGTGCGATCTGGTTTCGACGCCCGGAGATGAGGGCCCGGATAGATCAGAAAAAGCTCGCAGCGGCAATTGAGCGGATCAAGGGCAAAAAGCAACCGTGCGACGGGGCACCGGATTGATGACCGACCACCAGCTCGAGGTCCGCCGCGGGGCGCCGAGAGCTGCTACCCAACGCGCTGCTTTCTGATCAAAGAAAGGCCCCGCCCGAGTGGCGGAGCCTCACGGGCCTTAGTCGTGGCTCGGACGGGACCAGATCAGGTGGTAGCCGTCCTCGCCGTTGACTTCGGTGAGTCTGGCATTGATTGGGGCAGGAAAGCTCGGGTCGTCGAGCTTGACTGACAGGTACTCGCGGTCGCTCTCGGCGGAGCGCTTCTGCCAAGCGGCGCCAAGCTCGACATTGCCGGCGTAGACGCGGAAGTGCGGGCCGGCGTCAGAAGGGTTCTCGATCCGGCCGATGCGAGCCTTGACGTTGAGAGCAAGAGTGCGGATCGAGCCGGAAAAGCCGTTTTCGGTGGAGGTGAATGTGCCGATGATAGCCATGTCCATTTCCTTTCGTTGTTCGGGCCGCGCCTACCGCGGCCTCGATGGCAGTCGCAAAGACCGGAGACGATCGGAGCGCACCAGATAAGGCCGAAATGCAATGGAGGACGGCAAGTCGCAAATTTGTTAGTGGGCGAGGAGGGCGACAACCCGGGATCCCCAATCGGACCTTCGAGTGGGACGGGTTCCGGCCGGGGTAAGAAATGAACGCGCTGGCCGTTGCGGGAGAAGGATCGAGGCATCGCCGTTCTCCGGTCAGACAAGCCTCATCGAGCTCCCAGATGGAGCGCCTGAGATGTTGGGAGGAATTGGCTGTGGCGATCACGCACGGTTTGCGCCTCCCTATACCATCGCTACCGGTGAAACCGCTTACTCCCGACGATAGCCGGTGACTACTCTGCTCCGCTATCGCAGACCGGGACGCGCTGCAAATGTCGCAATCTGCGGCCTCATCGCACGGCGCTTTTCCGGGATGCCCCATCGGTCAGAAGAGAAAGCTGTTATTGCCAAAACGGGCCGGCCGGCAAGCCGCGGCCTGGCATCGCCGAGGCGGTCGACTTGGAGCGGGTTGAACCGGAGAATGCGGCAACGATCCGCATGACTGATTGAAGTGCTTTGGAAAACAGGGGTCAAGGATCACAAGAAGACCGTCTCGTCAAGCGTGTAGTAGAATCTGCCCTTTTCTCTCGCTGCACCAATGCCGTCGTAAAATGCGATCGCATTCTCATTGGCACTCGAGACGCCCCATTTGAGACGGAAGCAACCGAGGGCGCGGGCTTCCTTGCAAAGCGCCGCCACCAGCTCACGCGCTGTGCCCTGCCGCCGATGCGCTTCATCAACTATCAGCTGATTCATATACAGCATCGGCATGTTGCGGAATGTGAATTCCTGCAGGAAATAAAGGGCAAAACCGACAACTTTTCCCTCGGCGTTTTCGCTGATCAGCATGTGATAGGCTGGAACCGACCTGTCGAAACCCAACCGGACCAAAGCCTCTTCATCAATAGAGAAGATATCGCCGTAGCCCTCGAGCTCGGCATGTTGCTTCATGAGCGCCAAAACGTCTGTCAGGTCGTTTTTATCGAACTTGCGAACCGCCATCTGTCGTCCTCCGGCGTCGAATGGACGTATGGATCGGCCGATTTTAGCAGGAAGGGAGGTGCCACAAACTGGAACTTTTCACAAAATTTGTACAATCCAGATGTTCAATATCAACGGAACCCAATGCTTTCCATCAGTTTTGCCACCGGTCCTCTTTGTAACCATGTGACGTCACGATAAGGACGACCGACGCATCATCGGTGATCACCGACCGCTTACGAAGGGCGTGGAGGCCAGCGAGTGCGATCGCACTGGAGCTCTCAACGAACAGGCCGGCTCTCGCCAGATCGGTTTGCGCCGCGGTTGTTTCGTCGGTGCTCGGGGCGACCACCGCTCCTTTCGAGCGCTCAAGTGCGTCGATTGCCTGATAGGTGACCGTCGCCCCTGCCAAAGAGCGAAGTGGCGAGCGGCCATCAAAGTGGCCAAAATAGTCTTCTCCTGCAAGAACCCTGGAAATCCGCGGGAATGGTTCAGCTGCATGGATTCGAGGCAGCTTACTGACGAGACCTGCAGAAGCAAGGTCGCTATATCCCCTGGCCACTCCCCAAAGCAAATCCGCGCGGGATACCGGCACAATGATGTCGGTCGGGGGGTCGGTTTCCGAGGCGAGATAAAGTTCGAGGGCAATCGTTCTCAGCCCATCGACGGCAAACGGGTTGCTACCGACGGCCGGGACCGCGAAATTGGTTGCCGGGTACCATTCGCCCATCATGGTGTGGGCCGAAACCAAATCCCACCGAGCTGCGGCACTCGGTGCCACGATGATTTCGGCGCCATGAAGTTCGATCGCTCTTCGCCAAGCCTGCCCGATATCCGCGGTCGTCACCACGACGCAGCCGAGGCCGGCATTGGCCGCGAACGCAGCGAGCGACGCTCCGGCATTTCCGCTAGAGGCGACGGCGAGCTTCTTGACACCGATGTCTCGAGCCCGCCGAACGAGGGCTGCGCTCATCCGATCCTTGTGCGAGCCAGTGGGATTCGGCGCCTCATTCTTGACCCGCAGCCGCGTCAGACCATGTTGTGCAGCCAGATCGGGGAGGTCGATGAGAGGTGTATTGCCTTCGCCGAGATGCGAGGAGCCGGGATAGGCGAGCCAGCAAGCAATATCATCGAGGCCCCCCAAGCCAGGCAAGCTCGCGAAGTCCGGAGCAACACTCGCCGGGGTGCCGGCGTCTGCGCAGTCGGGGCAACCGAAGAAATAGTCGTTGATCGGCCAGAGCCTTCGGCACTTGATACATCGCATGCCGGAAAGCAACGGACTTGGCTTGCCGAACCGAACTGGCCCCCTCATCGGGGCGCTCCTGCCTGTCATCATCTTCTGACCGAATTAGACATCGTTCACCAAAGTGCATAGTTCGTCGCCCCTGCCGACCAAGGCGGGGATATGACAAGACAGGATATAGCCAGAGGATTCGAAGCGAACTTCCTCGGGCTTGCGCATCGGGAAGTCCGGGAAGTGGATCAACCCGGCGACCTTCCCGGGTGAGACGTGTTCCCCGAGTTTGATGCGGGGCTCGAATATACCCGCGACGTCCGCATGCAGACGATCGTGTGGCCCCTTCTTCACCCAGCGTGTGGATGCGCCGGTTGGCAGGGCTGTGGACTGCAGTATTCCGAATTGACTTAGGATCCTCCGCACCCCCTCCGTGGCAAGCTGCAGGCCGCGCTGGGACAAGGTCTCGCCGCCGCCGAGCTCGGCCGTCAGGCACGGTATCCCTTGCCGAGTGCATTCTCCGGCGAGTGTGCGGGCTCCCCCTCCACCCTTGCCGCTACTCACGAAGCTGATAGGGGCGCCGAACCATTCGGCCAACCGTGCCAGTTCCGTGGTCTCATGTTCATTGCGTCCCTCCCTCACGAGAGCGCAGGGGATGAATTCCGAGGAACGCCCGCCGGCATGCAAGTCGATCACCAGATCGGTGAGGGGCAAAAGAACCGAACTGACATAGTGTGCGGTTACTTGCGTGGGACTGCCGAGTGGGTCGCCTGGAAAGCACCGATTGAGGTTGGCTCCATCAAGCGGAGAGGATCGTCTCCCTGCCATGACCGCCGGAAAATTGAGCGACGGCAGGATCAAGACCCGGCCTCGCACCGAAGAGGCCTCCAGATCCCGGGCGAGGTTCATCAATGCAACGATCCCCTCATATTCGTTGCCATGATTTCCGCCCACCAATAGCGCTGTTGGACCTTCGCCGTTTTTCACCGAGATCACCGGGATCGGAACGTAACCGTAGCCATTGGTTTCGTTCGAATGATAGAGGCGTAGAAATCCATCGTGCTTGCCATCCTCGTCATAATCGAAAGGCGTCGCGACCGGCGTCTCCATCGGATGGGCGGCCATCTCATAGTCTCGAAGAGCGGGTTCGGCATGAATTGCCCGGTTAGGTATTGACGATTGATCATGCGGCAAGGCGGACCCCTCCCTTTCGGCGCGTCAACTCTGAAATCAGAATTATGATGCTCATGAATACGAGCAGCAGGCTTGCAACGGCGGCCAGACGGGGGCTCACCGAGAGAAGGGCGTCCTCATACATGAGCTTGGGCAGGGTCGTGATGCGACCCCCGGTGACAAAAAGCGCAATCGTCAACTCGTCAAAGGAGATGATGAACGCAAACATGAAGGAGGCGATGACCCCGGACCGGATCAGCGGAAACGTGACGCGGCGGAAGGTTGTTGTCCCGTCCGCACCCATCGTGGCGGCGGCATGGTCGAGATTGCGGTCATATCCCTTGAGGATAGCAAGCACGGTCACAATGACATATGGGATCACGATCACCGTGTGCCCCAGGACGACTGCGAACGTGGTGCCGGCGATACCGAGGCGCGAGAAAAGAAAGAACAGGCCGACAGCGATAAAGATGTTCGGCACGATCATTGGCGCGACGACTAATCCGAAAAGAGCCGATTTGCCCGCGAAGCTGTTGCGAGAGAGAGCAAAGGCGCATGGCAACGCGATGAACATCGCGACCGTGGCGGTCGTGAGTGCGACGAGGAAAGATCTTGCCGCAGCGTTGAGCCACACTGGAGAGTCAAACACCGACCGGTACCATTGCAGCGAGAAGAGCTTTGGCGGCCAGGTCAGGAAAGCTTCGGATGTGAAAGAGACCGGCAGCACGAAAAGGGTAGGAAGCGCGAGGAACCCGAGGGTGAGCGTACAGGCCGCATAAAGGCCGAGCCGAGAGCCGGCGCCCATAGCCCTTTTTCCGCGTCTGAGCGTCGAAAATACGGAGATCAACCCGTCAGTGATGTAAGCCAAAGCCCATGTGATCGCATTCCCGGCCCGGACAGAACATCGCCGGACCCGGGAGCCTGCGGCGCGCTTTGGACCCCGCGCGTTCCCGCCCATGACGGACAGACCGAAGATGCGGTCATAGAACAGGAAGATCACCATGAGGATCATGACAAGCAGGACGCCGATCGCGCCAGCGAACTGCCAGTTCAAGACTTCCCGGATCTGGAAAATTATGAGCTGGACGATCATCGTATTTTGAGGGCCGCCCAGGAGCGCCGGCGTGATGAAGAAGCCGAGTGAGGTGATGAAGACCAGGAGCGCCGCCGACGCAACGCCGGGCATCGTCAAAGGGAAATAGATACGCCAGAACCGCGTTCCGCCTCTGGCGCCCATCGTCGCGGCGGCCTTGGAGAGATTGGGGTCAACGCTTTCCATCACCGCCAGGAGGGTCAAAATCGCAAGCGGCATGAGGGCATGTGTCATGCCGATCATGACGCCTGCGAAATTGTAGATCATCTGCAGTGGAGCATCGGTGATGCCAGCTGCCATCAGAATTTGATTGACGGCGCCCTTTCGGCCGAGAAGCACGATCCATGCGAATGTCCGCACGAGGAAGCTTGTCCAGAACGGCATGAGGACGAGGATGATGAGCCAGTTGCGGGCCGATCCGCGCGAGATCGCCAGAAGATAGGCCACGGGGTAAGCTCCGGCCACGCATAACAGCGTCGTGCAGATGGCAACCTTGATGGTGGTCAGCAGGACCCTTCCATAGAGTGGGACCTCGACCAGTCGCTTGTAGTGCTCCAAAGATGGAAGGCCCTGACTATCGAGAAAGCTTATGCCCAGCAGCATCACGACAGGGACGACAAAGAGGGCGATGAGGAATATGGCAACCGGTCCAGTCTGCCCGTAAAGCCGGTTCCATCTCGGCCAGACGCGAGGACGCAAGGCAGGTTCCGCGAAAGCATCCACACGAGCCATTACGCAGCCTCCATCAAGGAGGGAGACAAGACCCTGCCGACATCATCGTCCCAGCCGATCGTAAGCGGCTCACCCTTGCGCACGCGCTGAGACCCACTCGTCAATAGTGATATCTTCAAGGTAGCGTCCCCGATGCCGACAAAAAGCTTGGTGATGGCGCCCGAGACGACAACTTCGGACACACGTCCCTGAAGACGATTTGCCTTGTTCTCGGCATCTGCGTGAATGCCAATCGACTCCGGCCGAGTAAAATAGACGATATCAGGACCGTGGGGACGGGGCGCCGTGGACCGTGTCCTAACCGTTCCGAAGCCCGGCAATTCCAGGACAAGGCACCCGGCCTCCTCACCGGTGACCCTACCTGGGATCAAGTTTGATTCGCCGAGGAAATCTGCAACAAACAGGCTCTTCGGTCGGAAATAGAGCTCGTCTGGCGTACCGATTTGCTCGATCCGCCCCTGGTTCATCAGGCAGATGCGATCGGACATCACCATCGCTTCTTCCTGGTCGTGCGTCACGTAAAGCACAGTCATTCCGAGCTGCCCGTGCAGCCTCTTGATCTCGAGTTGCAGGTGATCGCGCAATTTCTTGTCGAGTGCACCTAAGGGTTCGTCCATCAGGACAATCGAAGGATTGGCAACGAAAGCGCGCGCCAGTGCGATGCGCTGCTGCTGGCCGCCGGAAAGCTGATTGCAGAACCGCTCGCCGACATGTTCCAGCTTCACCATCTCCAGCGCCCGCTTGATCGCTCTTGAGCGGTCCGGCGGGCTGACTTTCCGCATCTCGAGCGGGAAGGAGATATTTTCCGCGACGGTCATGTGGGGAAACAGCGCATAGTTCTGGAAAACCATGCCGATATCGCGGCCCGATGCGGGAACGTCGGTCGCCTCGCGGCCATCAATCCAGATCTTACCGTCGTCAGGTTGGTTTAATCCGGCGACAGACCAGAGAAGCGTGGTCTTGCCCGAACCGGACGGACCGAGCATTGTCAAAAACTCTCCGTCGGCCAGGTCGAGATCGACATGGTCGAGGGCCGTGACCGACCCATACCGTTTTGTAAGGCCGCGAATGGTCAGTTTGTGTTTACGTTCTGTCATCGTAAAATTCCTCCGAAGCTCGTGGTGGCTGACTGGTCGTGCGCAACACTTTCGGCCGCTATCCGAGCAGCCAGCTTTCGAAGCGCTCTTGCGCCTTGGCGCTATTGTTCCCCCACCATTTCGGATCCATCACGAACATGTCGGCGAAGTATTTGGGATTAGTGGGCAGGATGTCGGCGAGCTTCGTTTCGATGAAGTCGAAGGCTCGTGGGTTACAAGGACCACTTGTGGAATATTTGACGAACTCCGCCTGGCGTTGGCCGGAAGAAGAGAACTCGATGAAATCTCGCATCAGTTCGACATTCGGACCGCCCTTAAGAATGGCGAATCCGGCAAACGAGAACATCGCATCTTTCCAGACGATCGTGACTGGCGCTCCATCGTCGATCGCCACCTGGGCCCGGCCATTCCAGGTTATCAGGCAGTCAACCTCGCCCGTCTTCAACATCTGGGAGGTTTGCGCGCCTCCCGTCCACCAAACGGGGATGTCGTTCCTGATCCTGTCGAGGCTCCTGAAGGCCCGATCGAGATCGAGCGGATAGAGATCCTTCTTAGCGACACCGTCCGCAAGCAGGGCAGGTTCGAGTGTTCCGCTGGCATGCTTGCGAAGCGAACGCGAACCGGGGACGGCGGCGATGTTCCAGAAATCCGCAAAGCTCGTCGGCGGCTTCTTGCCCATGGTGTCTGCGCGATAGGCAAGCACCGTGGCATAACCCATAGCGCCGACAAGGAAATCGTTGCGAAGATCTGCAGGGATCTGGGCGGCGTTCGCCCCGAGCGCCGCGGATCCGGCGACCGTGTCGAGATATTTTTTGTCAGCGAGGACAACGACGTCGCTCATATCGAGCAGAGCGCCATCCCAGGCGTAGTTGCCTGCGTCGACCATCGCCTTGATCTCGCCAGTCGGTCCATGGGACGATTGGACGCCGATCACGTCGATTCCGGTCGCTTTGCTGAACGGCTCGAAGAACGCCTTTTTGTAGGCCTCACCGACCGGGCCGCCAGGATCGCGAATGGTCAATGTTCGGCTCTTCGATGAGGCCGCTTTCACAAACGGTGCGGCCAGGACGGTGGCGCCTGACAATGCGATAAAGCCACGACGACCGAGAGAATTTGTTCGCGTTTGAGTTGCTGCTTGCATTTTTGCTGTATCCCCTTATCTCGTTGATCCGTCATCTTGTGCGACGGAATACATGGCAAAACAGTCTGCGATCGGCGCGGAATCCTGGATTCATTGCCTCGGCCAGAAGTCCCATGTGACACGGCATGTTCACAAAGGTCCCTGGACGAGATCATTTCGATGGGTTGCTAGCCGAACTGCCCGGTATTCATCGGATCGGTCCCTAGACGTCCAATCGAATTATGTTGGCAATTGATGCCGAACTGTAATGTGAGCTTTGGCTGGAGCCTCCTCGGACGCTCGTCCGGCCGCACTCTTCCGTCGAAAATTCATTAAGAATCAGCGCAGTGGCTAAAGCATCCTCAGCAAATCGCCGGGTAGCTCAGTGGTCGGGCTATTTTGGTCATGTCGCTGGATATTTCTAGATTGCATTGAATTGCAGGACTGCTCGGTCTCGCTCTTCAGTCAAAAGGGCGAGGAAATTCCGCGTCACGGCCGACGGGGCGCGCAACCTCGGCGTCACCATCATGTAGTCGATTTTGATAGTTGGGCGGAAACGACGCATGACGAGCCCAAGGCCAGCAAAGTCAGCGGCAGCGAATGGGCTGATCACCGAGACGCCAGCGCCGCTCACGATAAAGTTGCAGACAGTCGCGGCGAACTGGGTCTCAATATGCGGTTTGAACTCTACTCCAGCGTTTTCAAAGCTCTGGTCGACCTGCCGGCGCGTGACGTCGTCCTTGACGAGTGCGATGAACGGAAGACCGGCAATATCCGAAGGTGAAATCTCTGTTTTTGCGGACAGGGGATGGCCCGAGGGGAGGATGCAGACGCCATCGACGCTGGCGAAATGCTCCGATCGCTCATCGCGATCGTTTCGCGAGCCTGGCAGGAAGCCGAGGTCAAACTCCTGTGTCGCCGTCACGCCCCTGACTGAACCAGCACTGCGAACCTGAAGGGAGACATTGACGCTCGGATATTGCTTCGAAAAGCGGCTGATGACACGCGGCAGGAAACCCAAGCCGAGCGCCGGCAACGAAGTGATGCGAAGATGGCCGCTATTGAAACTGCTGATGGTGTCGGCGATATGGCGCAGGTTTTCGAGGCCTATGAACGCACGCTTCACTTCCTCATAGAACGCGGTGCCTTCAGGCGTCGGTTGGAGACCGCGGCCGACGCGGCTGAAGAGCTTGAGTTTCGAGACCCTTTCCAGCCGCTCGATCTGGCGGCTCACAGCGGGTTGTGAAAGATTGAGCAATTCGGCGCCAGCGGTAATGCTGCCAGTGCGCATCACCGCCTGAAAGATTTCAATCTGCCTCAGATTCATGGCCGTCCCCTGACCATCGGGGTGACGGAACAGGTTCCGGCTGACAAAGCGATTCGGTCAACGCCGGCCCACCAGACCACCTTGCGGCGTCGAATGGCACCCAGAACAGAAATCTTCAGAAATTTCTCAGCCAAGAACAGCCCCGAGACCGTCCGGCGCGGGCATGGCGACGTGCCATCTCGGTCCGGACGTTACCCACAGGCGAATGCGCGGTTGTATATTCGCGCGGCCCCTTGCCGAAGACAGCGCGTAATTTATGACAGATGAACCTCCACCAAGCAATCCGGCAGAATTACCTGGATCGACCGCCTTTCCGCCCGACCCATGGTTCTGGGGTCCAGCCGGTATTTCCGCCAGGAGAGCTGGTAGTTTTGTGAGTTGACGACATGCGTTTGGCCTTTGCAAATCAGTGGAAGTTGAGGAGTTGCGCGCAAGATTTTCTGGAGCGAGCGCATGAAGGCCTTGGTCGAGATCTGGTCCAGCGATGTGGAATTTCACCTCCTCGCCAACCACATTTTCACGGCCGGCGGGTTCGACACCGTCCTTTCGGACGACGTCGAAGAGGTGCTCCGGTTGGCACACCAGAGGCGTCCTTTCGCAGTTGTGCTGGACTGCAGGGCCGATAGCTCGACGATGGCTGCCGAGATCTGCGTTCGACTGAAAGGCGATCCAGAGACTGCCGAAATTTTCGCTGTCGCTGTCATCAGCCAGGACGCCGGGGATCATTACCTGGAGCTGCTCAAGGCCGGATTTGACGAAACCTGTATGCGTCCCCTCGCACCTTCGAGGTTGCTCGACTTCCTGCGCGCCCGGCTTCGGCGAGAGGACCTCGCAGTCCATCGATCAGTTGACGATGCAGTGCTTCGCTACGAGGGCATCGAAATGAACCTTGCCACAATGCGGGTACAGCGCAACGGCACGGCGATCCATCTGGCGCCGATCGAATTCAGGATGCTGAGACTGCTGATGGAAAAACCGGAGCAAGTGGTTAATCGTGACGAACTGATCGCGGCGGCATGGCCGACTACCCACTATGTGGAGGACCGAACTGTTGATGTTCATGTCGGACGGTTGCGCAAATTCCTGAAGGGCCGGAATGACTCGGACGTGATCCGCACGGTGCGCGGTGTCGGATATGCTCTCGACGCCAAAGCAGACGGCGACTAGCGATCCGCCGCAATCGCTTGGAAGCAAACCCGGTCTTTATTGTGCTTCGATCCGGACATCGAGCAGAGCCAGGGCGCTCTCAAGCGCCGAATCGGTTTGAGCGGCCTGCGACGTCAGGGCGATGACGTGGCCGATTCGATCGCGGAAGTCGCCCCGACGTCGAATTTGCGAACCGTCCGGAGCGTACAGCTCGACCTCAACGATCCCTTCCACCGACCGCGCAAGAGCAACGTCGCAATGCCAGCGCAGAACGCCGTCACTGCCGGGGTTTAGAAAGCGAATGCCTGCGCATTGATTGGCCGGCGCCGTCAGGTCGACAGCGTCGCTGACGACAAGCTTGATCGCTTCTTTGATCAGGTCCAAGCCGTATGCCAACCTGACCAGTTGAGGAATGAAGTCGCCCGCTATCCGCGGATTCACCTCAATGATGACCGGCCCCTCCGGCCCAAGGCGCAGTTCGGTGTGCGCAGGCCCCCATTGTAACCCGAGCGCGCTAATCGCGGTTGTAACGGCAGTTGCGATTTCCTGCTTCACCTGCGTTGACAAATGGGCCGGAAAATCGTGCCCGATCTCGACAAAGAAAGGCAGGGGACCAAGGTGTTTGGCGGTAACGCCGATGACATTTTGACCCATCGTTTCCACGGAGAATTCCGGGCCGACGATATATTGTTCGACAAGGACACCCGGAGAGGAAGCAAAGTCTTCTTCGCGAAGAAGATAAGATGTCTGAGCGGAGACCTCGGGAAGGGCCGTGCAGAGTCTCACTCCCATGCTGCCGCTTCCGACCACCGGTTTGACGATGACCGGCAAGCCAATAGCGTCAGCAAATTCCACAGCATTATGGGGGTCGGTGACGTACCGATAAGCGGGTGTGGCTAGCCCCGCCGCCTTCAATCTGGTCCGTTGCTCGAACTTGTTCTGGCACTGGGCCACCGCGTCAGGATCCGCACCGGGCAATCCAAAAAAACGGCTAACGCCCGCAGCGACCGCCGCATAGGCCCCCGAGCTCGACAATATGCCTTTGATCTCATAGGTCGACTGCAGCCTCTGGCAAACTTCGATCACGGCTTCGACGCTAAGAGTGTTTGCGAACACGGCGACAGGGTCGATTAAGCCCAGACCACGGTATCGCTCGGCATCTTCGCTCAAGAGGATCGGCACGTAACCGAGACGCTTGGCTGCATGATGAAACAGATGACCTGTCGTGCTGCTTTCGATCAGGACCAAGGCTTTTTTCTGCATGGCGGCACCTTTTGCTCGCGTTCTCATCAATGGTTCCGTATTTCGTCAACCCGGGGGGAGACCATCTCCGAGTACCTCGGATAGGCCCCGCCGTCCCCATGGGTAACGAGCCCAGTCCGTCATCTTGACGCCGGGACTCGGCACCGTGATCGGCTCTTCGCTACGCGTCCTTGTCCAATTAGGGATGTTGGCTGCAACCCAGGCCACGTCGAAGACTGTGTCGGCATAGCGATGCCCCTCGTCCGGGAAGATCGCGACGACCCGCTTGCCTGGATGATTGTCGCTCCACCAACGCGCGACGCGAAACGCCGCACCACTTGTCGGGCCCATGAACAGGCCGTGCTTCTTGTGAAGATCGTGAGCTGCGCTTATTATTTCCGCTGCCGAGAGCCAATGGATCTCGTCGAATTGGGTGTGATCGACATTGGCCGGGATAATTCCCCCGCCGAGCCCGCTAACGTGGCGAAGAGCGTTCGGCTGACCGAATAAAACGCTGTTATGCGTGTCGATCCCAACGACCTTGAGCTCCGGAAAGAGCAGGCGAAGATAGCGCGCGGTCCCGCACATCGATCCACCAGAACCCACGCTCCCCACGAGGCAGTCGACAGGACCGACTACATCGATGAACCGTGCGGCAATCTTCGAATAGGCGGTGGGATTGTCGTGGTTGCTGTACTGCGCGGGCCAGTAACTACCGGGCTTGTTCCGCAGGTGGTCCTGAAGCCTTTCAAGGCGGGCAAGCTGAAACCCGCCCGTCGGATGAGCCGTCTCGACGATATCAAGTTCGACGCCGAGCTGGAAAAGGCGGCGCCTCAAATTCCGGTCGAGTGCCCAATCGCCAACGATCAAAAGCCGATAGTCGTTCTGGACTGAAAGCATGGCAAGGGCGAGAGCAAAGGTACCGGATGAAGATTCGCAGATAATCCCGCCTGGGCCGAGCTGCCCCCTTTCCACCGCCCGCTCGAGCATGAAACGTGCCGGCAGGAGCTTCATGAGGAAGAAACAGGCGCCGAACAGGTGCCCCCCCAGTGGTACCATTCTGGGATCCTCGAACTCTTCGAGATTGCGCAGCCGGACACGGTCGAACATCGGTGCCTCACGGTCGTTTAAGTCAGGAACGTGCGCTGACTGAGCCCAAGTGCATCGATCGCCCGTATTGCCAGATCCATGTTCTCCGGTGTGCGCGCGTCGACTGGATCGAACAATAGCCCTGCGATTGTCCCGCTATGCGCAACCTGCAAGCCGGAGGCGCCATACCGCATTGCGATTGCCTGGAGTTCGCGCAACCGCGGTTTCGGCAGGAAGCGCTCATTGATCCACGCGCTTGCCGTCGCCACGCGTCCAAGAGAGAGAACATCGCCCGTATCGATGGCTCTTCGCAACAGGCTGCGCAGCGGCCGGAAGATCTCGACCTCGCCGGGTTCATACTGGGCCGGCTGAAATTCAAGCGTCGAGACGGTGCTCGCCGGTGCCATGTCAACGCTTACGATGTTCAGTGAGGGAATGGGTTTGCGGAAGGCCTCCAGAACGATTCCGTCACGCTGCGCAAACAGTACTGCCTGCTGCTTGAACAGCGTCGAGTCGCAGGCGGTTTCCGCGTCGACGGCAATGCGCATAATGCTCTCAGTGGTGGTGACGATCCCCAGATAGTCCAGGACCGCATGGATGCTGGCGAGGACGTCCGCGGTCGAGGATCCCATACCGCGGCCAATGGGGATATTCGTGACGAGACGCAGGTGCCCACCAGTCCTGACGCGTGCGAACGTCACCAGCGACTGACTGGCTGCACGCCTCGCTTTCTCGCAAAAGGTGGGAGATACGGTGACCTCGTCGCGTTCATTCGGTGCGAAGGTGGCAATCGACGTTAATGCGGGGCAAGGTAGAGATACCAGCCCTCGGAGAAGTTGCCCGCCAGCATCCTCGAACACGCCTTGCAACAGTTCGCCATGGTGGGCGATCGCTTTTCCCGTGCCACGCTTCTTTGCCATTCGCGCCTCCTCCCGTGCGGAGCGTCGAACCGAAATCCTAAGTCAGATGGAGCGAAAGTCTCTCAAGGTCACGGAGGGAATTCAATGAATGCAACCCAAAATATGCATTAACTTTTGATGTGTTGCGCGCCTCTCGGGGATCAGCATCGCGTTTACGTTGCACAACTTTTACGTTCGGACCTAAATCGCTAGTGCACAAGACATGCCATTCCCACACAAGCTCGCTCGCAGATCCTCAATGCCGACCTCAAAGACGATCTGGGGAGATGTGGATGGGGATCCGGAATCGATCGCGCGTGTGGTACAGGACGACGCGCCGCCTGACAGACCGATCACCGTTGACAGCGCCCTTAGAGCCATGGACAAATGCGGCGCCCAAACAGGAGAGATCTATGGCCGACGAAATCAATCCGACACTCGATACCGATATCTCAGGCTCACAAACTGTACCGGTTTCGGAACCGAAGAAGCAGCGCAAACCGCGCACGAAAAAGGCGACCACTGAGACGGTATCAGCCAAGGTCAGCGCGGATATCTCTGGTTCCCCAAGTCCTGCGGGCGTAAAGCCTGGAAGACAAACAAGAACACGCAAATCCAATCCCGGCTCGCCGAGCGCGACCAGCGTCAGGAAATACACCAGAAAGCCGGCCGTGAAACCGGGCAAGCTGGTTACAGGGTCCGAGGTTCTCGCCATCGATGAGCTGGCGAACTTGTCTGAGCTGGAGCAGGAGAACCAAAAGCTTCGTAAGCTGCTGACAGAAAAGCTTCGCGGAGAAAACGCCGATCTGCGCAAGAAGCTCGGTCTCGGTTGAACCAGCGACACGGGGTCGGTCGATAGGCCGCCCGCAACTCTTCCTTCTAACAGGTCGCAGGCTACACAGGACCCTTGCTGGCGCGATAGCAATGCAGGGCAAGCTGAGACGAAAATCTAGCTGCCCTGTCTCCCCTCCACGTGTTAACCTTGGCCAGGGGCCGCTTCCAGCGCTTGTCGATCGGATGCTGAGTATTCGGCCGTTTCAATAGCGGATGCGCCAAGCTGAACATGGGATTCGCACTGCGAAACGAAGTCGTCGCAAGCTGCGAAAAGTTCTTCCTGACTTGTTTTGCCGGTGCGGTAGGCGTTGATGATCAGCTTGACCACGTCCTGACCGAGAACGCTGGACGGATCGAGCGCCCGGCGCACCAGTTGACGTGTGCTTCGCGCATCACGTTGAGCTCGTTGATTGAGAATATCCCGTGTGAACACCCGAACATCTTGCTTCCTCCTGATGTTGCTCGAGATAGCCGCCGACATATTGATGGACCGCCTTTCAGCGGGCGCGGATCAGGCCCAAGATGAATCCGGTCAGGGCTGCCACTCCGACCGCGGCTAGTGGGCGATCTGAGATTCGGCCGCGCGCATCTTCGAGCAGGTTTGCCGCCTGCGCTGTTGCAATCCGCAATGATGCACTGCCTATTTCTGCCGCGCTCTCGCTTAGGCGCCCGACCTCGGCCCGAAGCGCGCTAATCTCCTCGGCCGGTGAGGTCGAGGCCCCCACTCGAAAGGGCCTTTCACCGATCGACGCAAGTGCAAGATCCACAAGGGGTGCGTCAGACTGGGTGTCGGCGACACTTAACGCCGCGGAATCGAACGAGGCAGGCTCGGGGGCAGCGGCCGGAAGCGCTTGTACCGTAGAAGATTTTGAGGTGGTCATGATGTTCCTCCGTCTGACCACGGCTCAACGGGTTTCGTCGACGTATGTTCCGATGCAGTAGGCACGACGGCAGCCAAGCGGTGTTGCACGACGAAAGCTCGACATCCGCACCACCCGTTCGCTTCCGGCACGGTAAAGCCCCCCTTTGCTGACCGCACGTACGAAGTCTCTTTGGGGTGTCAACGAGAACTATCTCATTTAAGAATTTCCAATCGACATGTTCGTTTGTCATGCCCCCGGAGGTCAATGCCCCAATACAACAAGGCCGCGCATCCGAGCTTGTACCGGCCTAGCGCGTCGGACCACTTCACATCAGAGGGCGTGCGCCTATGTATTGTGGAAATTCCTCGCACCTGCGGATTCCATGGCAAACGACACTTTTCCTTCCTCTACTGGAGTAATGGCCGAGAAGATCAGGTCGTTCCGTTGGGAGGCGACACCGCTCGGCCATATCGCAACATGGCCCGTCGCTCTCAGGATCACCGTCGACGCAATGGTGGCTTCTAAATTTCCCCAGTGTCTTTTCTGGGGGACGGATCTGATCGCCATCTACAATGACGGCTATCTCCCGATGCTCGGAGCGAAGGAAGAAGCTCTTGGCAACCCCCTGTGCGTGAGCTGGAGTGAAAACTGGGAGGACCTCAGGCCGATTGCACAGAAAGCGATGTCGGGGGAAGCGGTTTACCATGAAGACTTTCCCCTCGAGACGACGCGGCATGGTCAGACCGAGACCGCCTATTTTACGTTCTGTTATAGTCCCATCCACGACGAGAGCGGAGCCGTCGTCGGGATGATAGACACCGTCATCGAGACGACTGAAACCGTTCGTGGGCGCGAGAAGCTGCGCTCCGAGAGCGAACGCTATCGTCAAATGTTCGAAAATGCTCCGGGCTTCATGGCGATGCTGTCGGGCCCAGAACATGTGATCGAGCATGCCAATCCCGCCTACCTCGACCTGATCGGCCGGCGAGACGTTATCGGCAAGCCCGTTCGATCAGGTATCCCCGAGGCGCTCGAGCAGGGTTTTCTCGATATCTTGGACCGTGTGAGGCTGACAGGCGAGCCGTATTCCGCGACGGCAGCCCGCTTTGATGCCGGCGGTCCAGAACAAAAGCCGCGCACGCGATACGTTGATTTTGTCTACCAGCCTATCAAGGACAGAACCGGGAGGGTGACGAACATCTTCGTCTCTGGCGTGGATGTTACCGAGCGCACTCTCGCCGACATTGCGATCAGGCAGTCGGAGGCCCGCCTTCGTTTCCTCGATGATCTTGCGCGGGAAACCGGAAAAAGCACGGACGCGGATGCGATCCTCGCCATCACGACCCGGATGGTCGGAGAGTACCTGTGCCTCTCAAACTGCGCCTATGCGGATATGGACGAGGACGAAGACGGGTTTACGATCCGAGGGGACTGGGCCGCGGCAGGGTTACCGTCGATCGTCGGTCACTACAGTCTCGCCGACTTCGGAAAACTCGCGGTGTCAAACCTCAGCCGCGGCTTACCTCTGGTGGTGAACGACAACCTTTCCGAGCTCGCCCCCGAAGAAGCCAAGACCTTCCAGGCAATCGGCATTGCAGCCACTATTTGCATGCCATTGATACTGGAAGGCAGGCTGACGGCGTTGATGGCAATCCACGACAAGGTGCCGCGCGTCTGGTCGGGCGAGGAGCTCGCCTTGATCCGGGAAGTGACGGAGCGTTCCTGGGCCCACATCCGGCGGGTCCGATCGGAGGCCGCTCTACGCGAAACAGCGACGGCCCTGGCCGAGCTCAACGCGCACCTCGAGGCAAGGGTCGAGGACCGGACCGCAGCACTGGTTCAGGCCGAGGAGGCCTTGCTCCACGCGCAAAAGATGGAGGCCGTCGGCCAGCTCACCGGAGGGCTGGCACACGACTTCAACAATATTCTGGCCGGAATCGGCGGCAGTCTCGAGCTAATGAACACGCGTCTGGCCCAAGGTCGGATCGCTGACCTGGAGCGCTACCTCAACGGAGCGCAGTCCGCAGTGAAACGGGCGGCCGGCTTGACCCAGCGGCTCCTCGCCTTCTCACGCAGGCAAACACTCGATCCTAAGCCCGTGGACATAAAGCGACTGGTATCAGGCATGCATGACCTTATCACTCGCAGCGTAGGCCCGGCGATCGAAATCAGCACCATCGCAGCAAGCGGCCTGTGGTCGACTTTCGCAGATGTCGGCCAGCTCGAAAATGCGCTGTTGAATCTGTGCATAAACGCCCGTGACGCCATGCCCGACGGCGGCAAGCTCACGATCGAAACGGAGAACCACTGGCTCGATGCGCGTGCTGGAAAGGACCGGGGACTGTCGCCAGGGCAATATGTTTCCCTAGGCGTGAGGGACACGGGGACGGGTATGCCACCCGAGATCATAGCCCGGGCATTCGATCCCTTCTATACGACGAAGCCCACTGGCCAGGGTACGGGCCTCGGACTTTCCATGGTCTATGGCTTCGCGGGTCAGTCGGGTGGCAGCGTCCGCATCGACTCCGATATCGGGCAAGGGACGACGGTCACCATTTACCTTCCTAGGCATCACTTGGATGCGGTCACGGAAGAAGAGACGGCAGACGCTTCGGAAGCTCCGCGCGCACCAGAGAACCGCACCATCATGGTCGTCGACGACGAACCCCTCGTGCGGATGGTGGCCGTCGAGATCCTGGAAGAGCTGGGGTACGGAATCATCGAAGCGGGCGACGGGCCTACTGCTCTTAGACTGCTGCACGGTCGAAACGATATCGACCTCCTGATCACCGATGTCGGCCTGCCGAACGGGATGAACGGCCGCCAGCTCGCCGACGCTGCACGAGGGGAGCGGCCGGAGTTGAATGTGCTTTTCATCACAGGGTATGCGGAGAACGCCGTCCTAAACCACGGTCATCTCGAAAAAGGGATGCAAGTGATGACAAAGCCATTTACCGGCGAAGCGCTAGCCCGTCGGGTGGAAGAGATCATCGGCGATTCATGAGTTGGAACATTTCTAAAGAGGGCGCGTTTTCGCCGTCGTGCCGATCTGTTGCCCTTCTACGCTTGCCTGTACGTCCGCATTTATTCCCGTTTCGCGTTAAGCGCCTCACGCGGTCACCCTGCCGCCAACGCCATGGCAAACACGGCATGCCCAACTTCTTGAGAAAGCGAGATGTCTACCTTGAGTTACGATAGGTCAAAAGTCGATCTGACGAACTGCGATCGAGAGCCGATCCACATTCCGGGAAGCATCCAGCCACACGGGGCGATGATCGTCATAAACGGGGAGGGCCTGGTTTCTTTCGTGTCGGAGAACATTGATCGATTCCTCGGCGAAACCAACCGCGACTATCTCGGAGCAGAACTCGCCGATGTCGTCGGCAGCACCCTCGCGCACGACATCGCGAACGCCGTAGCCCGCGCCGGATCCGGTCATATAGCCGGCGTCGTACTCAAGGCCACAGTAGGCGGGGGGCAGAATGTCGCAGACATCACCGCCCATCGGTACGAAGGCCGCACGTTCCTCGAGTTCGAGCAGCCAGCGTCGGTGGATGACACGGAAGTTGCGCTGCACCTTACTCAGTCCCTGGTGCGCCGCGTAGACGTCTACAAGGAATTCGATCCGCTCTTCAACGGGGTTGCGCGTCTCTTGCGGGCGATGCTCGGTTACGACCGCGTCATGGTGTACCGCTTCCTGCACAACGGTGCGGGCCGCGTAATAGCGGAGGCCCGGGAACCGTCGCTGAACAGCTTCTTCGGTCAGCACTTCCCCGTCTCCGACATTCCGGCGCAGGCCCGAAAGCTCTATGTCAAGAACTGGGTCCGGGTGATAGGCGACGCCTCGTTTGTGCCCGTCCCGCTTATCCCAAACATTTCCGATGGAGAGCCACCAGTCGATCTCTCGCATGCGCATCTTCGCAGCGTATCTCCGATCCACTGCGAGTATCTGCGTAACATGGGCGTTGCCGCATCCATGTCGATATCGATCGTAGTAGACGGAGAGCTCTGGGGCCTCATCGCCTGCCATCACAATACCCCAAAGTGGCTCTCGATCCCCATGCGCGTAGCGACCGAACTCTTTGCGCAGTACTTCTCCCTCCATGTCGCCGCTATCGAGCACCGTGAACAGAAGTCGGCGGCGGTGGCCACGCGCAGCCGCCTGGACGCCATCATCGCGGGGGTCAACCCTAACGACCCTGTCGAAATCACATTACAAACGAGGCTTCGCGAGTTCTCTTCGTTGATTGCAAGCGACGGCGCAGGGCTATGGTCACGCGGGCAATGGTGGGCCTATGGCGTCGCCCCGTCACAAACAGCTGTCCCGCGACTCATGGAGACGGTGGAGCGAAAGGCGGGGCGCTACATCTGGGAGACCCAAGACCTTCAGGCTGAGACCGGTGACCTCGGGGAATATGGAACCCGGGTTGCCGGCCTTCTTGCAATACCAATCTCCGTTTCATCCCCGGACTTCCTGATTTTCTTCCGCAGCGAGGAAGCGCACCAGATCGAATGGGCGGGCGAGCCGGCAAAAAACGAGGAGGTAACGGAGGCCGGGCGCCGTCTGACGCCTCGTGGCAGTTTCAACACCTGGCGCGAGGATGTCCGACACAGGTCCCTTCCGTGGACGAACGCTGACATGGTCGTGGCCGATGCTATCAGGGGTTACGTCAGGGACGTGATGCTGTCGCACAACGACGCGACCGAGGAACAGCGGGAAAAGAACGAGAACCAGCGCAAGCTACTGAATTCGGAGCTGAACCACCGCGTCAAGAATATCCTCGCACTGGTAAAATCGATCGCCACTCAGACCGGAGCCAACGCGGAATCGGTGGACGACTACGCGAGGTCCTTCGAAGGCCGACTCCGCGCTCTGTCCTACGCCCACGATCAGTCTTTCTCGGGAACCGAGGGCGGCGAGCTACGCGGGCTGATCGACGCGGAGGCCGGGATGCACCGATTCAGCAAAATGCCGGACCGGATCAAAATCGTGGGAGGCCCGATCGGGCTCACCGAGCGCGCCTTCGGCGTGTTTGCCCTTCTGCTTCACGAAATGATGACCAATGCCGCAAAATACGGCAGTCTCTCCGTACCTTCGGGCAGGCTGGACATCTCTTGGACGGCGGCTGACAACGGCGACTGCCGTCTCGACTGGGTCGAAAGCGGAGGCCCGGAGGTAAGGCCACCGACAAGGCGGGGGTTCGGATCCAACCTCATCGAAAAGACGGTGGCGCATGACCTCGGCGGGACGGTTGACATCGATTTTGCCAGAGAAGGCCTAAGGGCCCAGATCGTGGTTCCTTCCCATCATCTTCGCGCCGTCGCGGACGGCCGACATGACCCCGAAGAGGCCTTAGCTGCCCTCGACCGTCCTTTGGATGGCCTTCGGGTCCTGCTCGTCGAGGACCAGTCGCTGATTGCGATGGATACGGAGGAACTCCTGAAATCGCTTGGCGCCGATGCGATCGCGGTCGCGCCGAGCGTTGACACCGCCCTCGAGCTGATTTCCGAGCAAGAACTCGAATGCGCGGTCCTCGACCTCAATCTAGGAGGCTCGACTTCGGAGAAAGTGGCGCGGGAACTCGATCGGCGAGACATTCCGTATGTCTTCGCCACGGGTTATCGCGACGGCATCAGCATTCCCAACGGATTTTCAGACATCCCGGTCGTCCGCAAACCCGTTTCCGAACAAGCGCTTGCCGCAGCGATAATAGAAGCGATCAGAGGACGCCAGAGCGCGTCAATGCGGCAGGGGGACGGCTGAGCTAAGCCTGGAAGGATGATCACTGTCCGGACCCTGGTGCAACTGGACGAACAAGAGACACTGGCCCGTCGGGGAACACAGGCTTGCTCATATTCCGCATGCGCGCTGGCACGACATCGCCAATGCCCGAACGATCCAGGCCTACCGAACGACGTTCATCCGAACTTGGCTTCCGGGGCATTGCATCCGCTGCTGTCGCCGTGCAGATTGAACATGATTCCTCCGACGACGACTATGTCAGGGAAACCGGCAATTCTGCAAACAGGTCGGAACCTAATGGGCCCCCAGGGCTTGCCTAGCAAGATCTGCCTTGATCACGATTGATTAGACGATCATCAACGCCGAAAGATGCGAGATGTCTATGCGTTTCACCCGTAAGGCGATGGACCGACTGACCAGTGTTACAGCGCTAATTTGCGATAGCTTAAAATGGGAGAGCCTATGCACGAAGCTGCACAGAACGAGGTCTCCAACGAGGTCGTTAGTCCCGGCGTAGCGCAAGTGGGCGCGCTCTGCTACCGGCGGGACGGGGAGGGACATCTTGAAGTGCTCCTGCTCGGCAGCCGTCGCGGCGGCCGATGGGGACCCCCGAAAGGACATATCGAGAGCCGCGAACATAGCGGCGCGCTGCGTTGAGAGAGGCGTTCGAGGAGGCCGGCATCATGGGTGTCATCGACAACACGCCGTTGGGCAGCTTCACCTATCAGAAGCAGACCGGCACAAACCATTACAACGTCGCGGTTCATCTCCTGAAGGTAACCAAGGTCGCCGGCAAGTTTCCGGAGAAAGGCATCCGGAAGACCCAGTGGTTCCTGTTGAAGGACGCTGTCTGCGACGCCGCGCAGCCGGGTCTGCGGACGCTTTCGTCGCGGCTTGAGACCGTGGGCGTATGAAGTTTAGTTTCGGCAAATCGCTATCAGCGGTTTTTAAAGCCCAGAAGAAAATCAGCAGGCTGGTCGAGAAGGCTCTCAAAGCGCCGCGAAGCAAACCGAAACGTACGAAGTTAACGTCGCGGCTTGCGAAACAGCTTTTGGTCGAGACGACCACGTTCGGAAGCAATCCGGGCCGCCTGGTCATGAAATCTTTCGTGCCGCCGACCCGGCTGCCGAAGAACCCTGCACTCGTCGTGCTGCTTCATGGCTGCGGTCAGTCTCCCGAAAGCCTAGATGCCGCAACCGACTTCTCCATACTCGCCAAAGAGCGAGGTTTTGTTCTCCTTTATCCAGAGCAGAGGAGGGCCAACAATGCACAACGATGCTTCAACTGGTTCAGGCCGAGCGCCGTCGCCCGAGACCGCGGCGAGGTGCTTTCCGTCAAGCAGATGGTCGAGCACGCATGCGAGCGACATCGGATAGATCGTTCGAGGATCTTCGTCGCGGGGCTGTCCGCCGGCGGGGCGATGACGGGCGCGCTCGTTGCGAACTATCCGGAGCTCTTCGCCGGCGCCGCGATTATCGTTGGCATGCCGTTCGGATCTGCTCGCGATGCGATGTCCGCCCTCCGCGCGATGAAGACGGGTGGAACCCCGCCAGCCGGCGGATGGGGAAAACCCGTCACAGAGCTCTCCACAGAAGCCAGGTCGTGGCCCGCAATAACCGTATGGCAGGGAAGGGACGACAGGATTGTCAATCCCGCAAATGCGTTGGCCTGTGTTGCGCAGTGGCTTGAAGTCCGAGGCATGGATAAAGACAGCGGTAGTTTGGAGGAAAAGCCTTGGGGCAGTCTGCAGTCATGGAAGGTGGCAGGCAAGATGAAGGTGGCGCTTTATTCAATCAGCAACATGGGCCACGGACTGCCAATTAAGAAGCGCACTACCTCCACGTCGCGACTATCGGGAGACCCTTTTGTGATTCCAGCAGAAATCTCAGCTCCAGCAGAACTGATGCGCTTGTGGCGCTTGCCGAGATTTCGAACATAACCACGACGCAGCAGATTTATCCGTGGCCTGCGCCGGCACCGCTGGCCACGGCTCGACGGTCTTCACGACGACCCAGCCACAATTTCTCTCACCTTTTGAGCGAGATCGTCGATTGCGAAGGGCTTGGAAATCATTTCCATCCCAGGCGCAAGAAAATCGGCACGCGACGCCGCCATTGCTGCATATCCCGTGATGAAAAGAACTTTCAACGCAGGACGGACGTTCATGGCGATCTCCGCAAGTTGGCGGCCGTTTAGTCCCGGCAGGCCAACGTCGGAGATCAGCAGATCGATTCGGCTTGTCCCCTCGATGATGGGAAGAGCCTCGGTGCCGTCGACCGCTTCGATCACGCGATATCCGAGCTCCTTGAGTACGTCGACGACCAACACGCGCACTGAGTCGTCGTCCTCGACCACCAGAACCGTTTCCCCCTCGCCCCGGGGGGGCACGAAGTCGATCTCGATAGCTCCGTTCTGAGGGGAGATTTCCGCAAGGCTGCCGGGCAAATAGAGCTTGATCGTCGTCCCGAGGCCGACCTGGCTGTAGATCCGGACATGGCCCCCCGATTGCTGTGTGAACCCATAGATCATCGACAGCCCGAGACCGGTTCCCTGACCTATTGGCTTCGTCGTAAAGAACGGATCAAAGGCTTTCTCTATGGTTGCCTGCGACATCCCGATGCCTGTATCGCTAACGGCCAAGACAACGTAGCTTCCGGGTTTTAGCGTCTCACCGCGCGCGAGGTCCGTTTCCGTAAAAACGACGTTGGCTGTTTCGATCGTCAGCTTGCCACCATCGGGCATCGCGTCCCGGGCGTTAATGACGAGATTGAGAATGGCGCTCTCGAGCTGGTTGGCGTCGGTAACAGCCCTCCAGGTGTCGGGCACCAGATCGATAAGGAGTTCCACTTGCTCACCAAGCGTTCGTCGGAACAGGTCCTCCATCGAGCCGATGAGTTGCCTCACATCGACCGGCTGACGATCCAGCGACTGCCGTCGGGAGAATGCCAAAAGCCGATGGGTCAGAGCTGCTGCACGGCCTGCAGATGCACTTGCAGCATCGATGAACTTGTCGAGGTCGTCCAGTCGATTAGCCGCGATCCTCCGCTTAATCACGGCGAGGGCACCGATCACGCCTGTCAGCATGTTGTTGAAGTCGTGGGCTATGCCCCCCGTCAACTGACCGACCGCTTCCATCTTCTGGGCCTGCCTCAACTGGGCTTCGGTCTCTTCAAGAACTGCCTGCTGCTGTTTCTCGAGTGTGACATCCCGGCCATAGGCATAGACGCGGCCGCCCTCGCGGGACGTCATCCACGACACGATGCGGGGAGACCCATCCTTTCGGATCATGCGAATTTCAAGGTCGGTATGCGTATTTTCGACTGCCTTTCTGAGGTCCGGCTTGACCTGTTCTCGGTCCTCGGCCCACACGAACTCGATGACGTGACGGCCTATAACCTCTTCCAAATGATGACCGAGGATATCAAGCCATGCCGGGCTGACGTCGCGGAACACGCCATCCGTGCCGATCACCACGAGAAGATCCCGGGAATTCTTCCAGACACGGTTTCTTTCCCGCATGCTTTCCCGCGCAATTTCCGACAGGGCCTGATTTGCCTCCCGCAAACTTTCGTGCGTCTGTTTGGCTTCGGTGATGTCGAAGATCACGCCCATGAAGCGCCGGCCGCTAGACTCCGTATCGTCAACATATTCGCCCCGACGGGCGAGCCAGCGTTCCTGGCCATCGTCGGGGCGCCTGACACGGAACTCGGTGCTTCGCTCGTTCTGTATGCCGTCCGGATCGCTGAGGTCGATGACCCGATCGTCGTCGGGATGGATCAGGTCATTCAAGGTGCGAACAGGCAAGATACGTGTCGGATGCAGGCCAAAAAGCCGGCAGAACTGTTCCGAAACGTTGATGGTCCCATAACCGACAATATGTTCGAACGTGCCGATTCCGCCGGCAAGCTGAGCAATGCGCAACTGCTCGTTGGCGCGTTTCTGTTCGGTAATATCGACCAGCATGCCGACGAATTTGACAGGCTTGTCATTCTCGTCCAACACGGCCCGACCACTCGCATGGACCCAACGGTACCCCCCGTCGCTCCGCAGCAGCCGGTATTCCTTGGAAAACACTTCGGAGCCGGCTAAAATGCCAGCAACGGCGACTTTCACGCGCTTGAGGTCGTCGGGATGGATGGACGTGAAGAAATGGTCGGTCGATACCCCGTCCATGAGCGCAACGGGATCCTGCTGGGTGATCACCGCAAACCGGGCGTCGGCGAAAAGTTGTTTCCGGGCGATATCCCATTCCCACCCGCATGTCGCACCGGCAGCATCCAGCATGAACTGCAGCCGACGCTGAGCCAGTTCAAGTTCGGAACGCATGCGTGCCAATTCCGCTTCCGGGCTTTCGGCACCTTCAATCATGATTGCCGCCGGTACTCATCTGCCTCACGTTATTCGGTTCCTGTCATCACGCGATCGATGAAGCCGGCGATCAGCTGCTTGAGCTTTTCCAGCGACGGAAGGTCCATGATCATCGCGACGTATCCGCGGATATCACGTTCTCGGACGGAGAAATTGATGTAAAGAAAAAGGACGAAGCTCTCCTCGTCGAGACCCCCCCCAGCCCCGAACAACAGGATGCTGTCGCCCCGACGGACACCCGGAAGCGACATTTTCAGCGTATGCTGCAGCATGTTCGCCATCGAGCCGAGGCAACCGTTCAGGATGACGTTGCCGGTCTCTGCAAGCGCCTCTTCTTCCATCTCGACAAGCTCAGCCTCTCCCATTTCGTCACCGACAATGGCACGAACGAGGGATAATCCGTTGCTTTCGGGGAAAATCAACAGGGCGCGGCCGGAAAACGGACCCTCGAATTGCTGCTGGACGGCAATGAGGTTTTCGCTTTCACGCTGGCCGATCAGCGAAGCCGCAGACTTGCGCGTGACTATCTCAACCGAGGGGACCGAAAGGACCACCTGCTTGTTGACCATCTTGCGCAAGCTTGCGGCAGCGCGGCTAACGCCGATATTGACGAGTTCCGTAAGCGCGTCGCGCTCAAGTTCGTCAAGCGTTATGGTGCTGCCGGTCATGCCCCCGCCTTTTTAAGCCGAAGCGCTGCTCCTGCTATAAAGCCGCTTAAGCCCTCCTGCGTAACTGGTTTTGGCACAAAGGTTGCGTTGAGCGCACGTACCCTAGCGACAATTTCGTCCTGGACATTGGCCGTGATAACGGCGATGGGCATATTCGGATGGTTGACGCGCAATTCCGATGCCAGTTCAAGCCCATCCCTGTCGGGCATGTTGAAATCCAGGATCGCGACATCGATCTGCTGCGAGCCGACGATATCCAAAGCCTCGGCGGTGCTGCCCGCTTCGACGCGAATCCATTCGGTCTGCAACGCAGCAATCGCTTTGCCCGCAACGATCCGGGCTAGTTTACTGTCGTCCACCACAAGGACTGTGATCGCCATTTCTTACTCCGATTGGTCGCAGCAACCTGCCTGCCGCGACCCGATAATACCCTTATTTGGATGACGAAGCCTTCGCAAGTTTATTGCGGGATCCGTCGATATAGGCGTTTAGTACGGGCAGGAGCTTGTCCGCCATTAAAGATGACACAGGGGCGCCGATCATTTTCGGCTTGAACACCATCAACGCCTGCCAGAGGGCCGTGTGCAACGACGTTGCTGTGTTGATATCCACCGGGACATCCGGTCGAGCTTCAAGATAGTTCACCAGCGTCTCGACTTCGTCCACACCGCAAGTTCCAGCCAGGATGATTGCGTCGCCGTTCAGGCTCACTGTCATTGTATAAGTTCCTCCATGTCGAGGACCAGCAGGACCCTTCCATCTCCCAGCAGCGTCGTTCCCGCAATTCCCGGTACGCCTTGCAGTAGCCCGACCAGAGGTCTTGTCAAGGTTTCGACGCGCTCCGCTATGGCGTCGACCGAAACCCCGATATGATGTTCTCCAGTCCGGACGATAAGAACTTTGAGATCGCCGGAACGAGGATGCCACGACGGAATTTTCAACAGCTCGCCGAGATAAAGCAGTGGAATCGTTCTGTCCCGCAGGACGAATGCTCGACCCGCCCTAACCGGCTGAATCGCGCTCGTCGGGAGCTTGTGCGTCTCCATGACGTCCGAGATGGGTATGCCATAGCGCTCGTCACCGACCTCGACAACCATCAGCTGAGTCATCGAAAAGCTGATCGGCAACTTCAGAACGAAAGACGTGCCCACCCCGACCGCGCTTTGCAGTTCGAGCGTTCCGCCAAGCCTTTTTACGGAATTCTGGACGGCATCGAGACCGACACCGCGGCCGGACAGATCGGAGACCGACGACGCCGTGGAGAAACCGGGCACGAAGACAAACTGCAGAATCTCCCTGTCGGAGAGAACCGAAGCCTGGCTTTTCGATAGCAGGCCGCGATCAATCGCTGCGGCCCGGACGTGGTTGGGATCCATGCCGCGACCATCGTCCGCGACCTCGATATCGATTTGGTCGCCACGCTGTCGGGCTCGCAGGAGAATGCGGCCCCTCGCAGGTTTGGAAAACCGCAGCCGTTCAGCTTCCGGCTCAATGCCATGGTCGAGGCCGTTTCGAATGAGATGCAACAATGGTTCAAACAGGTTCTCAACGATTTCCCGATCGGCCTCGACGGTCTCGCCTTCGATGATCAGGTCGAGCGCCTTGCCGAGTCTTGCCGATGTCTCCCGCACCAGCCGCGGAAAGCGGCGGAATGTATGTTCGACCGGGATCATCCGCGCCTGGGTAAGGGCGCTGTAGAGAGAACCGAGGAGACGCTCGAGCTCATGGTGGCTGGAAAGGATGCGTCTTGCCAGCGGGCCGTTGCCCTGGTTGCGCGCCTCGTCCGCCAGCGGAACGAGGCCGTTCTTGGTGGCAATCAGTTCCCCGGCAATTTCGACGAGTTTATCGATCCGCGCCGAATCCACCCGCATCGTTGTCGATTGGCGATCGGCGGATCGCTCTGGTAACTTTTCCGGCGCTGCGAACGCCCGCTTGTCGGCGGTTCGGGGTAAGGGAACAAGATTGACCTGGTCGGGGATCAGTCGGAACACGGCTTCCGCCTCAGCAAGCGAACCACCCGAAACGGCCTCGATCAGCAGGTGGCAGCGGAACGGATCATAATCCTGCGGCGACGGCGGGGGTTCTTTTAGCGAAAACGCCAGATGCCTCAGGTCCGGCAGCCGCGATATCGTTGCTAATGGATCGTCGCCGTTGAAGAAGCACTCGGGATGCGGCTCGTAGCGAATGCAGATCATCGACCCTTCGATATCGGACGCAGCGATCCGTTGTTGCAGGGCTTGTGCCCAGCCGGGTATGGTCGTCGTCGAGCCGACATCTTCGGAGATTTCGCGCTCGGCCATTTTGCCGTTGAGGAGCCCGAGAAGCCTCGGAGCCTGTTTGTCCTGCGCCTCTGAAAGGTGACCCGTTCGGGAAATCCCTTCGATGCTGTCGTCGATCCATTCGACCACGGCGAGAAGCGGTTCGATGAGCGTTGTGTCGATGACGATCCTCCCGGCACGCGCCTGGGACAAAAGATCTTCCGCCTGATGCAATATGCCCTGCATCGGGCCGAATTCGAAAAGGCCGACCGATCCCTTGAGGGTATGGATCGCCCGAAATGCGCTTTCCGCACTTTCTCGGTTTTGCGGGTCTGCCTCTAACGACAGGAGATCTTTCGATGCCTGCTGGACCAGTTCGCGCGCCTCGATGGCGAATTGAGCGATCAGTTCATCCATTCAATTTGTCTCCCGCCTCTCGATAGACGATGGCATCGGGAAAGCGGACAGGTTCGAAGGTCTCCGAAATGCGCGACATGGATTCCGTATGGCCCAAGCAGATGTAGCCGCCGGGATAGAGCAGATCATGGATGTTGCGCGCCGCGATTTCCCGCGCGGTCTCATCGAAATAGATCAGAAGGTTCCTGCAGAATATCACATCGAAACGCCCAAGTGCCGCAAGGCTCTGCCGATCGACGATATTGCCCTTGGCAAAGGTAACGGACTCTCTCAGGTCTCCAATCATGCGGCGCTGCTGACCCTTTTCCGTTTCGAAATATCGGTCAAGGATGTCTTTGGAGAGCTTCGAGAGCGATCGCTGCCCGTAGTACCCGTCGACCGCCTGACGCAGGATGGAGGTGTCGATATCCGATCCGGTGATCTCTATATTGTAGGCATCGACCAGAGGCCAGTTTTCGAGGAGCCAGATTGCGATCGAATAGGGTTCCTCGCCACTCGAACAGGGCATAGACCAGATGCGGATACGGTCGCCCGGCCCTTTCGAGCGGATGATCTCCGGCAGGATCGAATTGCTCAGGCAGGCAAGCTGATGCTGTTCCCGATAGAAATAGGTTTCGTTGACGGTGAAGCTGTTGATCAGTAGCTCGGTCTCGCGCGGGTCGCCGCGCAGTATGGAAATGTAGCTCTTGACCGATTGGGCCTTCCGCTGGTTGATCAGGTCGGTGACGCGGCGCTCGATGTAGTAGCGCTTGGTTTCGCCGAAAACCATGCCGCTGCGTTTGTAAATGATGGCGCAGATCTCCTCGAGATCAGCCATCGAGAGTGGGGCTGCGCCGTAATTTCCCGAGTTGACCGGAGGGATCGCCATCAGCAGATCCGATCCAGCAGTGAGGCTCCGATTTCATCCACGCGTCTGATTTCGCTCGCACCGTTGAGGCGAACCAGCTCCCCCGGCATGCCCCAGACGACGGCGGTCTCCTCGGACTCGGCAATCGTATAGCCACCGGCAGCCTTGAGATCAGCCATTGCAGCGGCTCCGTCATTCCCCATGCCGGTCATCAGCACGCCGACGAGCTCGGCTGCCGGCATGTGTTTCATCGCCGAGCGCACCATCCGGTCAACGCTCGGATGCCATCGGTAGGTCTGGTCGCTCGGGGCCGCCATCGCCACCAGCGCCCCGGCACGGGCGGAGATGATGATATCGGCGTCCCCTTTGGCTATGTAGATATGGCCCGCTTCCAACTTTGTCTGCCGGGTGATCTCACCGACGGTCATGGCGCATATCTTGTTCAGGCGCCGGGCGAGCGGTCCCGTAAACGAGGCCGGCATGTGCTGCGCCACGACCACCGGCCAGCCAAAGCCGGCCGGCAGATGCGCAAGGACCGCGTCGAGCGCCGGCGGACCGCCGGTCGATGTCCCGATCAACACGAGGCCGGACTTAGCCGGATCCCGGATCGGCGTCGCCGGAGGACTTCCGCGACCGCGCGATAAGGCTGTTTGGGGCGGCGGTACTGTCTGCGTCAGACGAACACGTTCGGCGAGCCTGCGGCTACGCCGGATACGTACCGTTGCGGCCATACGAACCTTCTCAACGAGACGCGGGGTCAGTTCGTCGATTCCGAGCGAAATCGCACCACCCGGCTTGGCGATAAAATCGACCGCGCCGATCTCCAGCGCCGCCAATGTTTCCTCCGCGCCTTCTTCTGTCAGCGACGAAACCATGACCACAGGGCACGGATGTTCGAGCATGATGCGATCGAGACAGGCGAGCCCATCCATCAACGGCATATGGATATCGAGGGTCACGACATCGGGCCGGAAGGTCGAGATAGTCCTCAAGGCCTCGGCGCCATCGCGGGCGAATTCGATTTCAAAGTCCCCCTCAGCCCTGAAAATCTGGCCCAGAAGTCTCCGCATGAGCGCGGAATCCTCCACGATGAGAAGACGAATCACGGACCAGCCACCACGGTCTTTTCTTCGGTCATTTCCGCGACGACATCCCGCTCCGCGCGGCTGAGAAGCTCCTGTGGATCGATCAGCAGGATCATTTGGCCGTCGGATTCGATATGGGCGATGCGGTCGAAGACATCCGTCTGATCGGAAGAAAAATCCGGAGCCGCCGACAACGCGGCCGAGGAAACGGCCTTCACTTCCGATACCCCATCCACCACGAAACCGGCCTGCAGGGCTCCGAGCGTCACGACAATTGCGCGCGCCTTGGCAGTTTGCGCCGAGGCCGGCGTGTCGAAACGGGTGCGCTGATCGATTAGTGGAATGGCCTTGCCGCGAAGATTGATGACACCCATCACGAAGCCGGGCGCGCCGGGCATGCGGGTGATCTCACTCGGAACCCGGACGACTTCGTCGACCGATCCGATCGGCAACCCGTAATTCTCGTCACCAAGCTGGAAGATCAGGAACTGTTCGAACCTGTCTACCCTCTGACGTGTCGCTCCCATCAGTCTCGCTCCTTTACTCTGACCGATCGCCTGAGTGACGGCATCATGGCCAAACAGCTTTTCCGGCGCCAGGATGGAGATTAGCAGTCCTCCATCCTCAATCCGGCCGATCGCCACGATCTGCGCATCGCCGCGACCGCGCTGCAGCACCGCTGGCACCGTATCGATCGCGTCGTCAGGCAGGCGACGAATGACGTCAATGGCCTCCACGACGAGACCCACCAGATTGTCCGCATGCTCGATGACGATGATGCGGGAACCTTCGCCCGAAGGGCTACAGTCGAAGCCGAGAAGCGATGCAAGCGATACCAGCGGCAGAACAGTGTCACGCATCGGCACAAGACCGATCACCGCCGTCGCGGCGTTCGGGATGACCGCGATCTCGCCGGCCAGCGTGGCGACCTCGCGGATATCATCCAGCGGCAAACCATAGAGCTGGCCCGCGACCCGGAACGACAGCAAAGCGGTGAGTTGGACGCTCGCCCGCACTTCGGCGCCATGATCTGTATGGGCCGTCCGGTCGACCGACGCACGCCTCGTGAACTTGAATGCCGCATCCAGCAGGGTATTCAACCCGTCGAGGGGTGTCGCCCTGGCATCGGCCGAAAGGCGGAGTACGTCATCGACAAGAAGACCGATCGCCCCGCCATGATCGTAGAGGATGATCTTGCCGCCGGTTCGCGCCACATCGCGGCCACCATCCAGGATCTTGCCCATCGACAGGACCGGGACCGGCTTGCCGCGAAAATTGGCGATACCGGTCAGCGCCGGGGGCCCATGCGGAACCCGGGTGATATGGGGAACTCTCACGACTTCCAGCACAGGGGCCGCATCGATCTCATGGCTTTGGTCTCCAACCCGAAATACGAGCCGGCGCTCGCCTCCGTCCGCACTAGAGGATGACCTTGCCATCGCCTCAGTTTCCGGACATTTGGAGTTCATCTGCCAGCGACGCGATTTCCTCGACAGCAGCGGCCAGATCCTCCGCGCCGCGAGACTGCTGCCGCGCAGCGGTTGCAGCCTGTTCCGAGGCGGCGCTTGCTTCCTGCGCGACTGAGGCGATCTGCTGCGTCCCCGCCTGGACCTGCTTTGTCGCGACGAGGATAGCCTGCGTGGCATCCAGTATCGACGCGTTGCCGCCCGCCATCAGGTCCACATCCGCTTCCGCAGCCACAAGGCGGTCAACGATCTGCTTGTTTTTGACGATCTCGGCTTCCGACGCCACGACGATCACTTCGAGTTCCCGTTGGACGGCCACGATCTGCCGTTGGATCTGCCGGATGATGTCCTTGACACCATCAATGTTCTCGGAGGCATCCTGCGCAAGTTTGCGGATATCAGTCGAGACGATCGCAAAACCACGGCCCGCGTCGCCTGCTCTCGCCGCCTCGACGGAGCCGCTGACGGCCAACATGCTGGTCTGGACCGCGACGAGAACGATCCGGTCCACCGTCCGCTCGATCTGGAAGCCGATGTCGCCAAGCGTAGTCAGGTCCGCCAATGCGCCCCGCGTTTCGATAAGGGCCTCCGCGACACCGGTTGCAATCCCGTTCAGACCGGTCTTGTTCCGGGCAAGAAACGTCTTGATTTCCCCGGTACGCCTGCTCGCCTGATCCGCGCTTTCCCGGGTCTGCGAGGCGCTCCTCTCGATCTGGTTCATCGCCGTGTTGGCCTGCAGGGTTGCCGCGGCCTGAGCTTCGGCACCGCGGCTGATCTGCTCGATCGCGATGAGGATTTCGCTGGCCGCACCGGAAAGCTCCTGCACGGTCGCGGACAGTTCTTCCGCCGCCGAACTCAGTTCCTCTGTCGCCGTGGCACGGCTGGTCTCATTCATCAGGTCTTCAGCGAGGACTGCCAGAGCCTGAGCGGTCTGCTGGCTTTCCTCAAGCGCTGCACTTTGCTGCTGAACAGCTCGCTGTGCCTCCGTGGTGGCTGCCGATTGCTCCTCTGCTGCCGCAGCGACGGCTTCAGCACCTTTCTGCGCCTCTCGGGTTGCAGCCTCGGCCTCCACCGCAGCGATCAGGACAACCTGACTGTTCTCCGAGACAGCCGTCAGGCCGGAGCGTATGACATGCAATTCTTCAGACACCGCCCGCGCCGATACTGTCTGTTCCTGCGCCTTTGCCGCCGCTGACTTGACGCGGTCGGCAATCCGACGAACGCCATCAATAATCGTTTCTGCATGCTGGCTGACATCGCGCGAGCTTCGTTCAGCGATTTCTGCCAAAGAACGAACCTCGTCCGCCACGACGGCGAAACCGCGTCCCTCGTCACCAGCGCGCGCCGCCTCGATCGCCGCGTTAAGCGCCAGGAGGTTGGTGCGATCCGAGATATCGGCGACCGCGACAGTCGTTGCAGCGATACTTTCGGCCTGAGATTGCAATGTGTCGATAACGGCGACGGAAGCGATCTGTCGTAAGGCATTGGCGTCTATAGCCGAGATCGATGCATCGATCTGCGCGGCAGATTCGAAGACCGACCTTTGAAGTTCCTCAGTGCGCCTGCGAGCAGTTTCGGCTTCGGATCGGGCTTCGGAGAACTTGGAAGACAGATGTGTGGTGGCTAAGAGAGACTCGTGCGCGGCGCCTGCCGCTTCCTCAGCCGCACTTGCGATCTGTTCGAGGGCACGACGCAGTTCTTCGGCCGCCGCCGCAGCTTCAGCTACACCCGATGCAAGCTCTTCGGTCGCGGCTCCGATACGCTCGGCCGCTTTCTGCTGGCGCAACCGGGAGCGGTCCTGGGATCGGCGTGAGGCTGCTACCTTTTCGTTGACAGTATTTGCGGCGGACACGGCGGTAACCGCCTTGCTTGCCGAAGGTTTTGCCCCAAGTTGGGATGTCTTCACCAGTGCCATAGAATATCCATTGTCGCTGAGCCCGAGGAGCAATCTTCCGCAGCGGGTTGCGGGCTCGCTGGGTCTCCCAATTCATGTGATTTTATGGCGCAAAGGCCGCCGCAAAGCAAACTTTCCGGCGCCGCCCAATGGTCAGCTTACGGATATGATTGACGATGCGGTCGACTTCATAGGGTTTTGAGAAAAAAGGGATTTTACCGGGCAGGTCGTTTCTAGGAATTTTGAGGTAGCCCGATGTGAGAAGGATCGCGACCTCGGGACGCGATTGTCGTACAAATTTTGCCAAATCCAGCCCGTCCATGGAACCGGGCATGTCGATATCTGTGAAAATGGCCTCGATTTCAGGATGACTATTGAGAATTTTGAGAGCGCCGTCCGCGTTGCCCGCCTCGAACACAACAAAACCTGCGTCCTCCAGATCTTCGACGAGACTCAGCCGTATGAGGCCCTCATCCTCGACGACTAAAATTGAAACAGTCTCAGATATCATGCTTGGGTTACCCGGATGAACAAGCTCGTTTAAATGCATAACAGGAGGATTGGTTCCGCGGCGCCTGCGGATTGGGCGATAATTGCGAAAGCTATTGTCGTAATCTGGCCACGCCATGGATCGTTGCGTCGCTCGGCCCCCTGCGGCGGGTTTACGTTTTTCGTGAGGTCACCGTTTCATTCCCCAGACGTAACCCACCAGTGCAGCGATGGCGACCGCGGCGAAGGGACGCTCGACGACACGATTTTCAAGTTCCTCGCGGGCCTCCGAGGCGATTGAACGCGCCAGGGTAGGTACCGGTGCTATTTTTCCGACTGAGGCCCGGATAACCGCGAGCTGCGATTTGAGAGCGTCCAATTCTTCCATCGCCAACGCATCCGCAGAGCCCAGGTCGCGGTTGCGTTTCACCACTCCGAGGGCCTTGTTGACTTTCGGAGCTTTGGTGCCTGCCGCTGACGGTCCCTTGCGTTCGTTATTAACCATCGGGTGAAACTCCTGTGTGAGTAGAGAACACGCGATAGCCCTTGCTGTTCCGGCACAGCTAAAAGAAGTGGGATGGGTCTATCCGACGGAGTGTGAGCTATGCCACCCGTATGCCTGATCAATCATGCCGCAGGGGAAGGGGTGCCTGCCGACATGCATTTAATGGCGATAATTCGATCGCAGTTGCCAGGGGTCGATGAGCGGCCCGTCCTGACATGGTAATGTCTGCGGAAAGCAGCCCATTCTCGCAGGGCCGATCATCGTCCCAACCAGGGTGATTGACCACCGGATAGAGGCAAATTCCCTCCAGCGGCACACCGGATTGCATTGCAAGCTCCGCTTGGCCGGAAACATATTCGAACCATGAAGCTCTACGCTCAGCTTCGATGCCTGTCTCGGCAATCAGCATGGGCTTGCCATATCGCGCATAAGTCTCGATCAGAATCTTGCTGAGCGGCTTATACAGCGGATGGCCGATGTCGATCGGCGATCCGCCGTGGATCCATTGGTTGTTGAAGTAGTAGTTGACGCCGACGATGTCGAGGTAGTGCTCGTCACCTCCAATTTGCGGCCACATCCGACCGGAAATCAGATCCCAGCCCTGGAACTGCGATTGGCGATGTCCCTCTGCGACACCGTCTTCCCACGGGCGCGACGGATCGGAGATGACGTTGATGACGGGATCGCAATGAACGAAGCGGGCACGCGCATCGACCGACAGGATCGCGTCCATGGCGGCGATGGCGGCGCGTGCGAGCTGCACTTTCAACTCGAAGCCGCGGCCGTTGGCAAACGGGTTGAGATAACCGGCATCGCCTCCACCCCACGAGAAAAACGAGATCTCGTTGACGGGGCAATAAAAGGGGGTGACATCGCTTTCCTGACGGACAATCCGGGCGCAGGCGGCGGCGTAGCGGGAAAACCGATCGACGAAACGCGGCGACCAGATGTCGAGATCATCGGGCCATCCATAGTGTAGCAGATCCCAGATGACCTGTGTTTCCGTTTCTTTCGCGGCATGCAACATCGGCCGGATGCTTGCCCAGTCATATTCGCCTGCCTTGTCGATCAAATGCCAACGGAAGCCGTCGCGGACTGTGCGGATGCCGAAGTCCGCCAGCTGACGATAGTCCTGTGCGGTATGGCGGTCATGGCCGATCGCGGAAATCAGGTCCAGTCGCCGACCTTCGGGCTCGCCGACCCTTGGCCGCAGCCGATGGGTCGAGCACTCGAATCCTCCCTGCAGGAAAGACCTGAACAATCCGGTAGGTGCGGCCACTCTCCTCTCACGGAGCACGTCGGTGAATAGCTGCTCCCACTGCGGCATCACGACTTCGAGGGAATATTTAGCTTCGACCTTTTGCCGCAATGCTGAGCCAAGACCACGCCGGCGGTCCGGATCGGCGATGAGAAGCAGCATCTGCTCGGCAACAGCCGCGGGCTCGCCATAGGGCACGAACAGGCCCGATATTCCGGCTTCGATCTGCTGCATTGCGCCGTTGTCAGGTGTGGCAATGACGGGCAGGCAGGCCGCACCTGCTTCCGCGATGACATGCGGCATTCCTTCGCCGTGCGAAAGCCAGACGAAGATATCGAAGGCCGACAAAAGACCGGGGACGTCTTCCCGGTCGCCGAGGAACTGGAGCACATTGCAAAGTCCCCGTCTGACCGCCAACGCTTTCAGCTCGCGTGCATATTCCGGCAAGAAGGCATCCGGCCCGCCGACGATCACGAAGCGGGCTCGCTTCTCCGCGGCGGTGACCATCGCGGCGGCTTCGATGAAATCTTCTACGTTCTTCTTGGGATCGAGTCTCCCGATCCAGCCGACCAGGATGTTATCGTCAGCCATACCAAGACGCGCGCGCATCCCGTCCCGCTGCACTGGATCGTAGGCAGAAAGATCGACCATCGACGGGATTTCGAGAGCGAACCGTTCGCGCCCCGGCATTCGGGAGGCGGCGGCATCGCGGATCGAGCGGCAGACGCCGACATAGCGGCTGGTGAAATGCTTGGGTCCTGCCTGCGCTTCCGAGACAAGCCCGCCATGTTCGATAAGTGGCGGGCGAAGATGCAGACGATCTAGCGCCGGATAGATATCGGCGACATTCTGGCAGGACACAACGATGTCATAACCGGGGATTTTGCTGGCCAGATAGCTGACCGTATCCTCGAATGACAGCTCGTAGGGCGTGGTATCGACGTTCACGCCGAGCGAACGAAGCTGTTCGTGGGTCTGTTCCGGCATGCCGGGCTTTCTAAAGCAGGCAACGACATTGACGCCGTAGCGCCTTCGGTCCAGGCTCTTGGCCAGCAACCGCACTTCTGTTTCCTCTCCACCTACGACCAGCCAAGCGAAGACGAACAAGATCTGGATAGGCGCTGGATTCCCGGTCACTTGCCCACCTCGAATACGACCTGCAGGAATTGCGGCCGGTTTTCGATCAGGTCGCTCAGGAACGCCGGCGCCTCGCCCATCGGAATGACATGCGTAATCATGTGTTCGCGGATGGACGCACCTTCCACGGCCAGGAGATCCACCGTGGCATGGGCCAGCCTGCGCCGATCCCAGAGCGGTGCAAGCCCGCGCGGCACTCGGTTGATCTGCGCACAGCGGATATTCAGGCCGTTGTGATGGAATTCCTCACCGAGCCGCAGTTGATCCGCGCCGCCTTGGTAGAAGGCGAGGTCGATGACGGTGCCCTGTGGCCGCAGGGCTTTCAGCGCCGTGTGCAAGCTATTGGGATGCGCCCGTGTCTGGAACACCAGATCTGCCCCGCGTCCCATGATGCCGTCCTGCCAGCGAGCCTTGGCATGTTGCCACGCCTGGTCCTCCGTCATGGCGGTGAGGCCCATCCCCTGCGCCTTTTCGCGGCGGAAGTCGGAGGGATCGGTGATGATGACTTCGGAGGCACCGAGCGATCGGGCAAAGAGCGCCGTCATCAGTCCGACAGTGCCGGCACCGATGACGATGACGGGACGGCCGCTCACGCCGGCGCCAAGGGCCGGTACGTGCGCGCCAAACGCCTCGGCATCGGCATGCAGGATGCCGTTTGCGGCGATCGGTCCCATCTGGGCGACGAAGACGCCCAGCAATGGATCCAGTGTCGATGGCAACGGGATAAGCAGGTCGTGAAATGGGTCTGCTGTATGACCAGTCTTGTGAGCATAGGCAGAAGCAACGACTTCGCCATTTGAGAAACCGGCGGCCAGCGACTCCGCCACCCGCGCGACTTCCATGTATCCGAGGAACGGAACGGGGTAGTGCAGATCCGGCTCGTTCTCCAGGAACACACCGCGCGCGCCGTCGAAGCGCGAACGGAAATAGGGATTGGTGTGCTTGAGGAACGTAAGTTCGGTGCCGGCCGACAGGCCGGTATAGAGTGTGTCAAGCCGCACATGACCATTCGCGGGAGGCCCCTCCTCGTATTCAAAGAAATAGGCCCGGCCTGGCGCTTCGACGCCAAGAGAACGCACCTTGCGATGCCCCGGTGGCAGGCGTTGCGGCGCTTCGGAGCGGGGCTGAAACCGCAGCGGGCGGGGTTCCTTTCGCACCACCCTTGACGCCTCAAGGTGCACCGGTTCTCCGATCCGGGCGGAAGACACAACTGCGAGAGCGAGTCGATGCGTGGCAAGTGCCTCGCTATAGGGGCTGCGGATGCGGTTCTCGCCGCCGCGCACGGCGTCGATGAAGTCGCGGTCCTCGCGCCACACGGGATCTCCCTCCGCACTGCGAACAGGTCGACCCTGTCCGATATCCACCATGATGTCCCGGTCGGTCAACTCGATGGCCAGCCGATTGGCGAAGATGTGCAATCCAACGCGGTGGTTCCATCCGAGCAGACACGTGGAGGCAATGTTGGCGATGACGCCCGTCTCGAAAGTAAGGTTCGCTGTGGTGACGGTCGGCACGTCGAAGCCGGGAAATTCCGGTCTTTCCTTGTGTCCGACGCGTCCGTAGACTTCCGTAACCTCGCCAACCAGGAAACGGACAAGGTCAAGGAGATGGGTTGCCTGCTCCACCATCTGGCCACCGGACTTGTCCTCTCTCCACCACCACTGTGGCGGCGGGGTCGAATCCAGCCAGTAGCCGGAAAGAAGCTGGGCGGGGTTTTTGGCCAGCAGGCCTCGTGCTTCATCGACGATGTCGAGATACCGCCAATGGTAGCCCACACCAGTGATAAGGCCTTTGCTTGCTACGGCTGCAGCAATCTCCTCGGCGGTCGCAAGGTCGAGCGATACCGGTTTCTCGACAAAGAACGGGATCCCGCGTTCGACCAGATCGCGCTCGGGCTCGCCATGGGCAAAGGGCGGGATGCAGACATAGACGGCATCGGGCTCAAGAGCATCCAGCATCTCGCGGTGATGTTGGAAAGACTTTGTTCCAAAGCGCATCGCCGCATGGTCGGCCCGGCCGGGATCGGGGTCTGCGAAACCCACGAGTTCGACGTCGTCGAAGCCGGCCAGAATGTCCAGGTGCCGCTGGGCGATGCCCCCGGCACCGATGAAGGCCAGACGTGTCTTTTGCATGGAATTGTCCCTTTGCATGTGCTTAGCCGGTCCACTGAGATATCGGTCGTAGATGGCGCCGGTTTCCGCAGCCATTCTGTAGGCAGAAAAGGTCGTTTGGAATCGTTGACGACCCGCCTCGCCAGCGGCTGCCAGGCGGCGGGGTTCGGCGAGCGCCGATATAATGGTGGCGGACAGAGAGGCCGGGGCACCCGGTTCTGCGAAAAAGGCATGATCGTCGCCCAATGCTTCGACGGTCCCGCCGATCCGGGTTGCGACCACCGGGATGCCGAGCGACATGGCTTCGAGAACGGCGAGCGGCAGGCCCTCGAAGCGCGATGGTAGTACGAAGAGATCGGCGATGCGCATGATCTCAGCAACATCCGGCCTCTGCCCAAGGAAGTGCACATGGCCGCCGAGATTCAGGTCGGCGGTCAGGCTTTCGATATTCGCCTGCCTCTCGCCCGAGCCGACGAGTAGAAGAGCCAAGGCAGGATATACGTTCAGGACAGCTGGCAGAGCCTGCAGGAGGCTGGCGTGATCCTTCTGCCTGGTGAAGCGAGCGACCATCAGCAAGACGAGTTGGCCTGCCAACCCCATCTCCCGTTTCAAATCGGATGTCGAGTCCGTAAGCTGGAAAGGAAAGATACCGTTCACAACCGCCGTCAAACGTGCCTCCGCGACATGGTCCCGGTAGCTTTGCCGCGATGCATTGGAAACGACGATATGGTGGGATACCATTTGGGTCTGAAGCCGATAATGTTTCTGTTGCTCAGGGTCTGTCAGTAGATAGGGAAGGTGCTCCGTCCTTATGATCGGGATGCCCTCGGCCGTTCCGGCCCGTGCGAGTTCATGTCCCTCCCATCCGATTCCCGCATGCACGTGCAGGAGGTCGATTCTTCCTTTCGTCAGCCATTCCCGAAAATCGTCATGATCGGCAGCAAGCTTGATGCCAAGCCCATATCGCGCGGCGCGCGGCAGCAGGCCTGCCCGATCCTCGCTCATCAGCGACAGCGTCACATCCCATCGTTCGGTCAAACCGCGGCCGAGCGCCAGCATGTGCTCCCCCATTCCCGATGGGTCGAGACTGTCGGTGGCAAGAACAATGTGCGGCCTGTCAGTCACGTTGGACATCGGCCATTGCTCCGCCGACGTCGTGCTGCCTTCGCAAGCGCCTATAGGTCGAGAGGGCCTGCCCAACCACCTGGTCCATATTGTAATATTTATAAGTGCCAAGCCGTCCGACGAACGTCACGTCGTCCTGTTTACGTGCGAGAGCTTCATATTGTTTGTAAAGAGCCTGGTTTTCCGCACGCGGGATGGGGTAGTATGGGTCACCGTCGGCACAAGCAAATTCATAGCTGATGCTGGTTCTGGGGTGTACCTGGCCAGTCAGGTGCTTGTATTCCGTGATCCGGGTATAGGGCACGTCTTCCGAGGGGTAATTGACGACGCCGACCGGCAGCAGACGTCTCGCGTCATGCGTCTCGTGCCGGAACTCCAGGCTGCGATACGGCAGCCGCCCAAAACGATAATCGAAATATTCGTCGATAGGGCCAGTGAAAATCGTGTGCCGGCTAAGACCTGCCTGCCGGAGATCGGCGAAGTCTGTTCCAACCATGACGGTAATGTTCTTATGATCCAGCATGCGCTCAAACATGCGCGTATACCCATCGAGCGGCATGGCCTGGAATGTATCCAGGAAGTAGCGGTCGTCTAGATTGGTTCGGGTCGGGACGCGTGCCGTCACTGACCGATCGAGATCGGACGGATCGAGACCCCATTGCTTGCGGGTATAACCCTCGAAGAACGTCCGGTAGAGCTCGGAGCCGATCTGCGAGGTGACGACGTCCCTCGACGTGAGGATGGGATTGCAGGGCTCCGCTCGACCCGCCAGAAAAAGGGCGGCGGCAGCCTCGCTTGCAAGATCAAGGCCGTAAAGTCCGTTCAGCGTCGTGCGATTGATCGGGACGGGTAGACGCAGCTCGCCGATCTGGGCAAGCACCCGGTGCTCGTAAGGCCGCCAATCCGTGAAGCGGGAAAGATAGGCGAAAACATCTTCGCTATTGGTATGAAAGATATGCGGGCCGTACTTATGAACGAGGATGCCCGCCTCATTGTAGTGATCGTATGCATTGCCAGCGATATGGGGCCGCCTATCGCAAACGAGGACTTTCTTGTTCCCCTCTTCAGCCAGGCGTTCGGCAAGGACCGAACCGGCAAATCCGGCACCAACGATCAGGTAATCGTAGGTCTCCGGTTTAACGCGAAGGGGGCTGCGCGGACCAAATCTGTCCGGAGCGGGAAGGGGGGCGCTTTCTCGAACCACCGCACGATCGACTAGAAGCGACATGGCGCTGAACGTGGCGTCCCAGGATGATCGTCCGAGAACCTCGTCTACGGCGCGCAACCAGCTGTCGCCGGACCGTGAGACCGCGAGCGCGGCATCGCAAGCCTCAAGGAATCCCTTAGCGCCGTTGGCAAGGAACACGCCGGGCACGTCATCATATCCGCGCACGACATCTTTGATGCGCGTGCCGACCACTGGTCGGCCTGATGCCAGATATTCCGGGGTCTTGGTCGGGCTGATGAAACGCGTGGCATCGTTCAGCGCGAACGGCATGAGTGCGACATCCCAGCCACAAATGTAGGCCGGGAGATCGCCATAGGCCTTCTGGCCGAGATAATGGATATTAGGCGCGAGCGGCAGATCGTCAGGCGAAATCTTCAACACCGGGCCGACGAGCACGAATGAAAGGTCTGGGCGCGCCGCGGCCACGGAGCGGACCAGACCGAGATCGAGCCTCTCGTCGATCACGCCGTAGTAGCCGAGACGTGGGTGAGGAATGGCCTCCTGATCGGAGGGTTCCGACAAGCGGCCGCGGGCCGCTCGGAAGTGATGGGTATCGACGCTCGAAGGAAATGCATGGATATTGTCATGCTGGTCTTTTTTGGCCTCATAGAGGCTGATACCGCCTGTGAATACCACATCCGCCCGTGCAATCAGCGCCTGCTCGGCCGCCTTCAGATGCGGAGGAGCGAGTTTGAAATTCGCCAGTTCGTCCATGCAATCGTAGATGATGGCGGATGCATCGACATGCTTGGCGAAGCTGAACATTTGCGGCGTGTAAAACCAGAGGATCGGCCGCTTGCCTCCATGCAGGTCGAGCAGGTCGTCAAGCAGGCGGGCAAGGGCAACCTCGCGCTCCGCCAAGCTCCACCAGTGCGGGACGCGAGGACGGATCGCCTTGACACTGGTGCCCTCAAACCTATGGATTTCCAGATAGGCAAGGTGATGGTCGGTCGGGATAAACTCCTCGAAGAAGAAGACACGCCGTTGCTGCGAAAAACGCTGCATTAGGTGCTGCGGTCTTTGCAGTACGAAATCCCATCTCAGATGGGAGAAACAGATCATGGGAGATTTTGCGGGTACGATGACATCTGGCGATTGCAGAAACGAACTCAGCAGATTCATCAAACACCTCGCAATGAACTGACCCCGAACCGGCCAGCTGACCCAAGGTTCCCTGTGCACTTCGAAATTTTAGACGGCTAAGATTTATCCATGAGACGTTTGAGTTTCAGTACGCTATGAGGCCAGGTCCAGTTCGCCAGGACGACCTCCCTTGGATGGAAGGTGTCGAGCCGGCCCAGCATGTCCTCAATGCCCTGGTGAAAGTCCTCGGCCGAAGCCGTGCGGCCCGTCTGCGGTGTAATGTACTGCAACCCGCACCTCAAATGGCGGTTGGCAAGCACCGGAATGCCGGCGAGCATATATTCCGTCAGGATGGCAGGCGCGCCGTCGTCGATCCCACAGACGACCCCCATCCGGGCCTGGTTCATGAGCCGATTGACCTCGGCAAACGGCACGCCCGGCGGCCTCACGAAGTCGACATTCAAGCCGAGCCTATTGGCCTGATGATACAACAGGTCGATCATTTCCCCGTACCCGCAGACGCAGAGCGTGCGAACCGAGCGCGGTAGCTTGTCGAGGGCTTTGAATAAAATATCGTGCCGTTTGTAAGGTTGAGCGGCTGCTACATAGATTACGTCGTAGATCTTCGGTAATCCCAGCGGTCTGAACGTCTGTTCGGATGCAAATTCCGGTCCGATCGGCATGATCGCGATGGGTATATCGGCATGCCGCGAGCGCACCTCTTCTGACTGCCACTCGGCGCCGGTCAGGACAAGATCGAAATGGCGGCTGACCGCGAAGGGGATCCGAAGCGCCGGGGCATCGATCGAATTGTAGATCTTGAAGCTTTCACGACACGCCGACAAGACATCTTCGCCGACACCAAGGCCCCACACGCACAGGATCGACGGTGGACCGAAGGCTTCGATATGACCGAGCATGTCGTTGGAATTGAAGGGAGCATCGGGTCCATTCATCCGGAAGGCACGGCGTGTCAGGAACGGGCTGCCGGTCGTCCAGTCCGGCGGTGGCGTGTCGCCGCGCCAATGGGTCCAAACTTCCGCACAATTTACGAGACCACTTCTTAGAGCGGCGAGGGGAAGCCGTTCTATGTAGCCACCATCGACCCTGATGGCTTGCCGTGGCGGCAACGGGCTGGGAGAATTTCCGCGCGAGCCGGAAATCCATTGATCGGCAAACCATCCAGCAGGGGGGACTTCACTGCTGCTCCAATCGCCATCCTGGAAGTCGCTGATGACGACGATGCGGCGAAGCCCGGAAGCTCTTGGCATTGCCGGTACTTCGACCTCACCCGAGTGATCGTCTGCGGTCGGGGAATTGCCCTTGTTCCTCCCATGCGGGTCATAGTTCAGGTCGAAATCCTCCTGCGGCCTGGTGCCTTTCTGCTTGCGGTGAACGGCTGCGTCCGAACCGGTGGTGAGAGCCGTTGGCGCTATAATTGCCGCTTGACTTGCGGTCGCCTTGGAGGGCGCAAATTGCACCTTGGCGTCATCTCGGGATTGAACATTTCACTCTCCTCCGATCTTGCCTGAATCGAGAATCTATACGCCGGCCCTGGTTGTTCTCGCCAGCCGCATTCCGATCGATATTAGGATCGTCGTTTGCCACCAAGTAGCCGCTGGGACAAAGTCTCTGCCGGACCCTCCGAACGCGGTGATTGGTCGGTTGTGCCGGGAGCGCCGGGTTTGGTGACAAGATCTCCATGCCCTTCTCCTGTTTGCGAGACGCTAACAAGAAGATCGGAAAACGGTTCCAGTCGCTCTGAGGCAAGATGTTGAAAAAGCGGCGGGAACGGTTCCCTGCAAGAATGGTTAAGCTTTACAGTCCGCATCCTGGGGCCGATGGAGAGGATCTTGGCCGTCATTGCCACCGCCGCATGGTCGATACCAAAACCAGTCGCCGATCGATTTCCGGCCGACGGGAGTGGGCTCGAGCGGTATGCGGCCGTTTTCAAAGGCGTTGAGATCAACTCAACCTTCTATCGCCATCATCGTGCAACGACGTTCAGGCGTTGGGCGGACGCGGTGCCTGACAGTTTTCGTTTCGCGGTGAAACTGCCTCGCGCAATTTCCCATGAGCGGATGCTGAAAGATATCGACGACGTATTCCGTTGTTTTCTTCAGGAGATTTCGCCGCTCGATGGCAAGCTAGGCCCGCTCCTTTGCCAGCTGCCGCCCAAGCTGGCGTTCGATCAGGGAGATGCTGAACCCGCCTTTGCGGCGATGCGTTCCATATATGCCGGACCAATCGGCATCGAGGTGCGCCATAGAAGTTGGGCATCCGACCCGGCAATTGGGTTGCTGGATCGGTACCATATAGATCGGGTATTCGCCGATCCTGTCCTTGTCTGGCAGATTGGAGATTTTCCAGAACCGCCGCGCTACGTTCGCCTGCACGGAAAGCCGAAGCTCTATTATTCACCTTACAGCATCGCTGAGATCCACACGATTCTCGAAATTCTTGGGCCGGATAGTTGGTGCGTGTTCGACAACACGGCGTCGGGCTCTGCTGCGGTTGATGCACTGACAATGCTCGACAAATATTCGCGGCAGGTTTCAGCCGAAGCGCTATAGCATTCAGCCGCGATGTTATTGCGGCCGACGATGACAATCATGTTCCGAACGGTCTGTGGCGGTACGGGAGTTCTTTCGCTTCCTGGCAGGTACTCACATCGGAGAACAGCAGGCTCGAAGGTGAAAATGCGTCGCGGATGGTTGTTCTGTCATGCTCGGTTGAGAGTTAAAGTATGCTCGATCCGAAACGTTGGCGTCAACCGGTGGTCAATTAAGATGAGAGCGGCTACGTCGCAAAGTTAGCAGCACGTAACAAGCCCCGGCATCATGACTCCCCTTGGCCCGTCAACTCTTGGAATGAGTTTCTCAAGGATCGTGAAATTTTCCTCGACGTCATGAGAAGTAGCCGCCCGCAGCGGAAGCGCGAGCCGCATTTCTGCGAGCGGCAGAAGAGGCCGACCTTGATATCAGTGTAATTGATTGATGCGGTCATAATCCGTCTCACGGTCACCGGTCAGGATCGGGCGCCCACCCACGGGCAGGGCGCTCACTTCAAGCTCTCAACCCTCGCTTCGGGATCCTTAAGAGCATGTTCGACGACATACACCCTGACCCGAGGCCGATCAATATCGCGCGGACCCACCTCAATACGTTGCGTGATGATCGGCACAACTTCTTCCTCGTAGCCTTGCTTGATAATTGCCGCAGCCTCGTCGGGGTCGATTAATTTCGGAGGATCTTGCAATCCATCCAGAAAGGATTGAGTGCCCTTTTCCTCTTCAGACGTGAATCCTTTTGCATGCTCGTCGAGATCCACTGCCCCTTCATCGTCAAGTATATCGAGTGCCACTTCGAACTGCTCCTGCGACACCCCCGATACCAGCACGACATAACCACCGCGACGAAGTCCCTCGCTATAAAGGTCGTGATCGTCTTTCGGAAAGATGAAATCTTCCAGCCTGGACCACAAGCTCCGTTCCTGCTCGGGGATTTGGCGGTTGCCTCTCGCGTCCGCCATCAAACCGATCGAGCTATCCGGGATCCCTGCATCACGAAGCCGCTGAAGCGCAGTTTGAGCAACGCCGAGGTCCTTGAACAATGCGGTCAGCATTCTATTAGGCGAGACCGCCTCTGGTTGATCCTCGGTATTCATCTCATACTCCATGTCAAAGGGCCTTTCACGCGCTCAAATCCAGTTCAGGCTCGGAACCGACCGACGGCGGTGTCATCGCGCACTATCCATAGAATTCTCGGAGGAAGAGAGGGTTCCGCGAGAACGACCTAAATAAAGGAACTGCCCCGACGGGTTTTGAGGTCATGAGCTGACAGCATGGAACATCGGAAGGTGGCCGCGCGTTGCGCTGTCCCTGCAGTATCGGCGTCGACAAAAAGGCATCTCATGGCAAAGCCCAATCGTCAGGAACAAACTGAGACAACACCGCTCATTCATGGTGGTGCTACATTGCAGTCAGTGGTGGTGGATGATTACAACAATGAAATGCGCGGCCGGACAGGGTTCATAGGCGATGACGCCAACAAGAAGACGTTCAGGCTGAAGCTCGAGGAATTGAGAAAGCGGATGCGGGAGCTGGACAGAGATCCTCTTGGCGCTGTCCCGACGAAAGAGATATCCAAGAAGAAGATCGACGGTTTGCTGCAGGACGATAATCCGGAGGCAGTTGCGCTCGTCCTGGGGGCGATCGAGGGTTTCTCTCAGAATTTCGCCGACGTGATCAGAAAATTTTTGAAGGACAAAAGTTGGTCTAAGACTAATCGGATCGTCGTGGGCGGGGGCTTCCGCCAACGACGGGTGGGTGAACTGGCCATTGCGAGGACAATGATGCTGCTCAGGGACGACAATGTGGACATCGAGATCGTGCCGATCGCTCATCATCCGGACGAAGCAGGGCTGATAGGAGCCGTACACCTGATGCCCGACTGGATGTTGAAGGGACACGAGGCAATCCTCGCCGTAGACATTGGTGGCACTAATGTTCGTGCCGGAGTTGTGGAGTTCGGAAATGGCAAAACCCGACATCTAGATGATGCGAAAGTTCGCGAATCGGTGATCTGGCGGCACGCTGATGAGAAACCTAGTCGCACAGCAACTATGACGAAGCTGACATCGATGCTGGAAGATCTCATCAAGAAGGCGAAGGCTGCACGCATAAAGCTTGCTCCATTGATCGGCATTGGCTGCCCGGGTGTCATCGAGGTGGATGGATCAATCACTAGAGGCGGCCAAAACCTGCCTGGCGGGAACTGGGAGAGCGACCACTTCAATCTCCCGGCGGAACTCATGAAAGCTATTCCCCAGATCGAAGGCAGCAACACGTTCATCATCATGCACAATGACGCTGTCGTGCAGGGGCTCTCGCAGGTCCCACTGATGGGGGATGTTGCAAGTTGGGCAGTACTAACGATTGGCACGGGACTCGGCAACGCTCACTTCACCAACCGTGTCGCCGAAGATCAGAAGTAGCGCCTAGAGCGCGTCCACTTTACTCGGGGTCCGCAGGATTCGAAGTTGTTGGCGCATTCCTGCGGGTCGAAGAGCGTGACGATCTGGCCGACCGTATTCCATAAGCCCTCGACCGTTCGCTACGGAAGATTATTCTCTTGTCGTCAGGCTTCACCACAGGATGCCTAAGGCGGGGTACCGGTGAACGCATTCTCGCGGACCAAGAGCCTGCGGGACCTCACTTTCTAGTCCGCCGCAGCTCTTCTACCTGTTGGGTTCAATACTGAAATACGTGCTTGAGCCAATGAATATGGACTGGCTCGCTCCCCTCGACTGTCGTTGTCCAGCCCGTGACGGACAACCCCAAATATTCCTATGCGATTGTAAACAAGCAGCGGGTGATCGTCGAGCCTTCCTCTCGCAAGGTCATCCAGGTGATCAAGTAGGATCACGGCTGAGGTGGTTCGAACGCGACCCTCTCAGAGTGACGAGCCACTCGTGTTTATGCTCCGGAATTCAAAGCATTCCAGGAGAGTAAGTAGGCACCCCTGGGTCTAGCGGGGATTGATTGTGGGTCAAAAATTCCATATGGGGCAGCGCGATCACCACCCGGATCTTTCAATCCGCGATCTTTTCCTGAATGTCGCGGAGTCATCGGGTGGCGAACGCATCACCATTGGTGCTGACGCGGGCGGAGCCGTGGCACAACCGCGCCGAACGTTTCCTTGCCTTTGCTGTCCGGCTACGTCGTCGAACGGATTGTGAGCGTACTGGGGCTAGTGCTATCGACCGTGTTGGTGCTGCCGATTCCTCTGGGCGACATGGCTCCAGCCGCCGCCCTCTGTTTGATCTCCCTGGACTTCTCGCCGCTGACGGCATCGCGGGGAGTGTTGTCGCGGGCCTGGCGACCGGGGTCTGGCTTGGCATAAGACAGATGACACGGGCCTAGTGACATCGCCGCTGGGCTTCCAACTCGCCTTCATAAGCCGCTAGGAAGAAGCTTCTAGCAACATCCGGATCCGCTTCGCAGCGAAGTGCGGCAAAACAGACTTCCACCGCCCGAGAATAGGCGGGACTTGATTGGTCGTTAAAGCAGGTCCGCATGTAACGGATTGCCTCCGCCGGACCGAATATGTGTCGGACCCTCTTCTGTTGCAGCAGACAGACTGGTATTCGCCAGCGCGCCCCAAACAATACTGGAATGACGTCGGTCATAGCTCTTTCCCTCTAGCTCTTTTTATTGAGGCTCAGACCATGTTGGGCCTTTTGACCTCGTCGGCCAATTCACCCGAGCTAATCAAAAAGACGTAGTGCCCGGCCAGAAACTCCCGCGCCGAGCACCGTCAAAATCCGCCTGCCAATCGAGCGGAGGCGGCGCCCCATTCAAAGAAAATTTCGCAGACGGCGTCAGCTCGAAGGTTGTCGAGAGATAGCCGGGGGGCTCATGATCCGATCACTACGCCCGCCGCCTTGGCGCTCGCCTTGGCCACTTGAGCGGCGATGTCGTCTACAGATGCGGCCGCCAGCTTCGCGATCGCAGCAATGTCGTCCAACAGCGCGATCAATCCTGTAGCCATACCTTACTCTCCTTATTTTGCCGGATTCCTTGTTGAACAACTCGGCTCGTTGGGGTTGGCACTCAACTGTAATATCACACGGCAGAAATCTGTAGCGGAAGCAGGTTAGCATGGCTGAAACCTTGCTTTGGAGGTTAACCACATGCCATCCCAGTCGTTCATTCAAACTGGATTCACCGAATATTAGGGTCCGGCCGCAGGGGCGATCTGCATCTGGGTAGGTTGGAACTTGTCCGGCGGTCCGGAAAGTGGTTTTTGATCAGTCAGGCGTTCCTCGGCCGAGGCTGGCGGGGTCTTGGATTGAGCGGTCGAACCCGTCGTTTCCGTTCCGACGCTGGGAATCATATCAGCACTCCGACCCGTTTTCGCATTCGTCGAGAATTGTGGGTTGACTGAAACCTGGTCCGTGCCGATTGGCTGTGGCGTAACCTTGCCGTCAGACGAAGCAATACGCCAGACGGTATTGCCGGCGTCGTCGGCAACGAGTAACGCTCCCGTCCCGTCGATTCCGACGCCGACGGGCCGTCCTTTCGCCTGGTCGCCCTGAATAAAGCCGGTGACGACATCCTGCGCTTTGCCAGATGGCTTGCCGTTTTCGAATGGCACGTACACCACCTTATAGCCGTTGAAGCTGTCCCGGTTCCAGCTACCGTGCTCGCCGATGAAGGCGCCGTTGGCGTAAGCGGCAGGAAGAGCAGAATTCATCGAGAAGGTCAGTCCAAGCGCCGCGACATGGCTCGACAAGGCATAATCCGGTAGGATCGCCCTTTCGACCATGTCGGGACGCGGGGGATGCACACGGCCATCGACATGGTTGCCATAATAGCTCCAGGGCCAGCCGTAGAAACCGCCTTCCTTGACCGACGTCATGTAGTCGGGAACAAGGTTCGGACCGAGTTCGTCGCGCTCATTGACCACCGTCCAGAGCGCACCTGTGTGGGGGTCGAAAGTAAGGCCGTTCGGATTGCGCAGACCCGAGGCGAAAACGCGCGCAGCACCCGTGTGCCGGTCGACCTGCCAAATCGCCGCGCGGCCTTTTTCGGCTTCGAGCCCGTTCTCGACGATGTTGGAATTCGAGCCCACCGAGACGTAGAGCATCTTGCCATCGGGGCTGAGCGCCAGATCCTTTGTCCAATGGTGATTGATCGGCCCACCGGGAAGGGGCGTTAGGAGTTTCGGTTGGGCTGCGATTTCATTCTGTCCGAGTTCGTAAGGGTAGGCGAGAATGGCGGTGGTCGACGCGACGTAGAGAGTGTTGTCGATCCAGGCAACACCGAACGGAGAATCGAGTCTCTTCAGGAGATCGTGCCTCTCGTCCACCTCGCCGTCGCGGTTCGTGTCACGCAGCACTGTGATGATGTTGCTTTCCTTCTGCTCGCCGCCACCGCCGCCATGGGCGATCGACATGATCCAGCCCCGGATGAAATCCTTCGGCCGAGAGGTAGGCTCGCCGCTGGGGCCGCGGGCCTGGATCACCAGTACGTCGCCATTCGGCAAGGTGTGGACTGTGCGGGGGTTAGCGAAGTCCTTGGCGTAGGCCTTGACGGTCAAGCCGTCTGGAGCGACCGGCATCTCACCATCCTTCCAGCCAACGACTTTCGCTACCTTCAGATCAGGAAATAAGGAGGGGGCTGGATCTGGGAGGACCGGGTTCGGTCCGATTTGCTGAGAGATGTCAAAATTTCCGCTCTGCGCGTAAGCCGCAAGGCCGACGCCGACTGCTATCGACAGAACCGAAGCACCGAGAAACTGCGAGTTTACCATCATACCCTCCAGGCCAGCCTGGCATATTTGCGGGCGGAAACCGCTGCGGCCACCAAACACAAAACAAAAGTGGCAGCCGAGAGCACAAGTCCATACGGAACTACGGCCGTCCATCCATCGCCGGCATGCATAAGGTTGTTGACAAAGGCCAGACCTAGTATGATCAGATAGAGGAGCATGGACAGCCACGCCGGCCGCAACGGGCGAGTGCGGGGACGCACCAGATCCATCAATCCAGCCAGAATTGCGAGCACGCCGAACGCCAGCCCGGCGAACAGCAACCATGCGGAGAAGTTCTGCCACATCAGATTGCCATTCCACCAGAAGGCGATATCCGTCGCTAGTGCGAGCGTGAAGCATACGAAGGGAAATGGGACAAAGAGCGACTGTAGGGGATAGGCAGCCGCATCGCGATCACTAGGGGAAAATATAGCCATGGCATGCTCCATTGAACAAAGAGCTTGGATGCCAATCAACCCGCGGCGACGGGAGATGGTTCCGTTAGCCGTCGAGGGGGTCCAGCGGCTGAAAGAGCGTTCTAGAGCTCTCTCGTGGACGAAATCCGGTTACTGTCGTCCTTCGGTTTGGTGAAAGGAAATGGGGCAGATCCGCAGCGAACGGGTTGAGGCAACCAAAACGAGCAGGCCCCGTTACCACGCACAACCGGGCAGTAACGCGATAAGTCAGTGGCCCCGCGCTGGTCCGCTAGGCGCAGGCCCCTGACCTCACGCAACTACCCTTAGGTTGAGATGCAGCTCGCTCATTTTTCCTGTTCGAGCCCAATCGGTCTCTTTGGCAAAATGATCATTGCGCAATTTTAGAGCTAATTCATCCCCCGTTTGGGAGGTCCTCATGCGACGCGCAGTGGCTACAACGCTACATAGACGTGATGAAGAGCCAAGAACCGAACGCTGCCCATAGTGCAGAAAGTATGACGCGGAACATCAACGCACTCCAAGCCCAATTATAACGTCTGTTGAGATGGCTCACTCCGTGGCCCCGTACATACCCACTTCGGGTGCTTCCCCGCGAATGCCTCGGCGGCGACGGCAACGTCAAAGACGCGCTATAGCGTAGGAAGATCTTCGCTCCTCCCTTCGCGTATTGGTGTGCGAACGCAGCCGAACGCGGCGGAGGAACAATCCGACGCTTTGTAGGTTCGATGTCAGAGCCCTGCGACGGTTCGCAGGTTAATCAACCCTTTGTGGAGTGTTCAATGACTGAGACCGGAACCGGCCAAGGCAGCGGGGACATCTCGTCCTCCATATATGATGCGGCGAAAGAGGAGAGAGCCGCTCTGAGCGCAGTCGGCGAGAAACCATCGCCGAGTGCAACCGATGTTCGGCAAAGGATTTCAGAGGACGTGCAATCCGTCAAGCAGGCCGCGCAGGATCAGGTCTCCAGCGTGAAGGAAAAGGCGAAGGACGTGGTCGACGACCAAAAGAATGTCATCGCAAAACAGCTGAGCGGGATAGCTGCTGCCGTTAAAAAAGTTGGAAATGAACTCCAGTCAGGCGACCAGCGCGAGTTCGGAAGGATTGCCCGAAACGTCGGCTCAAGCATGCAGAGGTTCGCGGATGACATCCAGGATCGCAATCTCAGCGAAGTGGTCGGGATGGCGGAGGATTTTGGGCGCAAGCAACCATTTGCCTTTCTTGGCATGGCTGCCATCGCCGGATTGGCCGCAAGCCGCTTTCTGACAGCTTCTGCCAGCCGAGGCGAGGATGCGGTCTCCAACAAGACTTTATCCGGTGCTGCGTTCGGAAAGGGCGGACAGCTTTCACCTTCCGTTGCAAGCGCGTCTAAGCAGCAAAATTCGGAGGAAAAATTCAATGGCTAGTCCGTCCGAAAACCCGTCGCTTCCCGAACTTGTCAGCGGATTGGTCGGCGACATCACCGGCCTCTTCCGCAAGGAGATCAATCTCGCAAAAACCGAAGCGTCGGAAAAAATGTCGCATGCGCTGACTGGAGTGGAAGCATTCGCGGCCGGACTGGTTTTCGCGGTAGCAGCTGTCGGTGTTCTACTGGCAGCCCTCGTCAACGGTTTGACAGCCTTCCTGGTAGCGCGCGGCATGTCAGAGGCTAGCGCAGATGCTCTGTCGTCCGTCGTCGTCGGTGTCGTGGTGGCTTTCATTGCCTGGGGCCTGATTTCACGCGGTCTCGCGGCATTCCGGGGCAACAATCTGAAGCTGGACCGGACCTCTGCCTCGCTGAAGCGCGATGCGCAGATTATCAAGGATAGAACGTGATGGCCTATACAGCGGAAATCCCCAAATCAGTCGAGATCGAGCGCGAGATCGAACAGGATCGGCAACGCATCGAGGACCGAATTGATGCTATCCAACAGCGTATGTCGCCGGGCCAGTTGGTCGACGAGGTCATGGCCTATGCGAAGTCGAGCGGCGGCGGTGAATATGTCGGAAATCTCGGTAACGCGATGAAGAAGAACCCCATCCCGGTTGCATTGATCGGGGTCAGCCTTGCATGGCTGATGGCTGGCCCGAAGAACAACGTTGCCGGAGGCAATGAAGGTGAACGGGACTATCCGCTGGCTCCCATCCACGGCGATATCCGTCGGATCGGGCCGGTCGAACAGGACGGTGGGGGCCGGTACAGCCATTTTGCCGACGGTACCGGAAAGCGTTTCAAGGCGCTCACCGATGAAACCGGGCGTCGAGCCGGGCATTTCATGGACGAAAGGGGGAGGACGTTCCGCGGCTTTGCGGATGCCTCCGGCCGGCAGATCCACGACATCCGCGACGAGGCGGGGAAGCTATTCGATGATGCCTCCGGATGGGCCTCCAAGACGTGGCAGGCGGTGACGGACTCCGCCGGAAAGATGCGCGACGCAATGTCGGGGGCCGGGCGTGGTTCGTTGGATGCCGGAGCACAGTTCAACGATGCGATTTTGAAACACTTCAGGGACCAGCCGCTGGTCGGCGGCGCGCTTGCTTTTGCGGTCGGGGCTGCGATCGGAGCGGCTCTACCCCATACTCGCCAAGAGGACGAAGCGGTCGGCGCTGCGGCAGATAGCGTGAAGGACCGCTTATCGGCCGAAGCGTCAAACACCCTGGACAAAGCCGAGGGTCTCGCCTCCGACGTCGTCGACAAGGCGGTCTTGGTTGCGGCTGAAGTCCATGACGTTGCGCGCGACAGGATCGCGGAGGAGGCTTCGGAGCTCAAGAAAGGGTAAGACGCGCGTATAACTCGATAAGTGTATACTTTGTTTGAACGACGCTGCTTCCGCCGACAGGCGGAAGCAATTCATTGTGGACCCGGCCTCGGCCACGCCGATCGCATTTCAAGGGCTCGCTCTCGAGGGTTGGTTCCGTATCGCTACGCCGACGAGCCTACGCACGATCGCGCGGCTTTAACGGCGAGACAGTATTCTTCGTGAAGTTTCGCTGCCTCGTTCGTTTCAGGAGCCTTATCCGTGCTATAGATTCAGATTGAGTTGCTGCCGTTCCTCGATCGCGTCGCTGGGCTGATCCTTGGTCAGCGACGACAACGTCACGCCCAACAGACGCACCGACCGTTTGAAGGGATAGACCGTTGCGAGAAGTGCGGATGCCGCGTCGAAAACATCCGACATGTTGGCGAAAGGCGCAATGCCGGTCCGACTGCGGGTCGCTTGGGTAAAGTCCGAGTATTTGATTTTCACTGTGACCGTCTTGCCGCTGATGCCCTGTGCCTCGCAGTAGAGCCAGATCTTATCGGAAAGCGGCTTCAACTCAGCCGTCGCGCGTTCCAGATCATCGATATCCTCGACGAATGTGTCTTCCGCTCCCACCGATTTTCGGATCCGGTCGGCTCTGACCCGACGCTCGTCAATGCCGCGGGCGACGCCATAGAAATAAGGACCTGACTTCCCGAAATGCTCCTGCAAGAAGATAAGCGACTTCGATTTCAGATCGAGCCCGGTCTCGATCCCTAATTTACGCATGCGTTCAGCGGTTGCCGGCCCAACCCCGTGGAATTTCTTGACCGGGAGGGCTTCGACAAAGCTTGGCCCATTATTAGGGGTGATGACAGCTTGGCCATTCGGTTTGTTCAAATCGCTGGCCATCTTGGCGAGGAACTTGTTGTAGGAGATGCCGGCCGAAGCATTGAGCCCGGTGACCTGCTTGATCTTGGCGCGAATTTCCAGGGCAATTTCGGTGGCGATTGCCATACCCTTCAAATTCTCGGTGACATCGAGATAGGCCTCGTCCAGCGACAGGGGCTCTATAAGCATCGTGTATTCCGCGAAAATTTCGCGGATTTGCTGAGAAATCGCCTTGTAAACGTCGAAGCGCGGCGGCACAAATATCAGGTCGGGGCATTTCCGCTTCGCCGTCACCGATGGCATTGCCGAGTGCACGCCGAAGGCGCGTGCCTCGTAGCTGGCGGCAGCCACAACGCCACGCGCAGCCGAACCGCCGACGGCAAGCGGCTTGCCGCGGAGATCGGGGTTATCGCGCTGTTCGACCGACGCGTAGAAAGCATCCATGTCGACATGGATGATTTTTCGGATCGGCGTTGGCGTCATATCGCTCATGGGGCTCGGCAAAAAAAGGCAGCGGGCTCGGGCGTCCTATGAGACCTTCACCCGAAACAAAGAGGGAACATAGCAGCGTTCGCTGGGATATCAACAACCTCAATTAATCCGGCCTTCGACGCAGCGAAACTTGTCGCCGCTCAGGGCGTTCTAATCCTGTGACATCAATAAGCAGGAGACAATCCAATGGCGGACCAAAGCACTACCACAATCCGGGCTACTTTCGAGACACGCGAGGCAGCAGACCTTGCGGTCGAACACCTGGTTCAACAACACGGTATCTCGCGGCCGGACATCTTCATTCAATCCACCACCGATCGAAATACCGCCGGCACCGCGCCGTCGGGCGGCGACGCTTCCCATGACGAGGGCGCGCGAACCGATGCTGCACTCGAAGGCGAGATCGAGGTCTCGGCAGAGATTGCAGCCAGTCAGATCGCCGTCGTTCAACGCAGTCTCGGAGAGGCGGGCGCGATCCGGGTATCGGGTCGCTAGGTCAATGGCAGGAGCCGATAGCCGGTTTTGTTTGTCAGAATGGGAGGAGGGGGCGCTCATGACCGACAATCTTTCAAAATATCGTGCCAAACGCGATTTCAAGAAAACGGACGAGCCGAGCGGCGAAGCTCAGGTGAAGTTATCGAACCGTCGGCGGTTTGTGATCCAAAAGCACGATGCGACGCGGTTGCATTACGATCTTCGGCTTGAGCTCGACGGCGTATTCAAGTCGTGGGCGGTGACCAAAGGCCCGTCGCTCGATCCCCACGACAAGCGGTTGGCGGTGGAGGTCGAAGATCACCCACTCGATTACGGCGATTTCGAAGGGACGATCCCGAAAGGCCAGTACGGCGGCGGTACGGTGATGTTGTGGGATCGCGGCTACTGGGAGTGGGAGGGCAGCAAGTCTCCAGAAGAGGCACTGAAAAAGGGCGACTTCAAGTTCACTCTTGAAGGCAACCGCCTCCACGGCAGCTTCGTCCTCGTGCGTATGCAGCATGATCGCGATGGCGGCAAGCGGACCAATTGGCTGTTGATCAAGCATCACGACGACTTCTCGGTCGAGGAGAACGGCGCCGCTATCCTTGAGGAAAACAATACGTCGGTGGCGTCCGGCAGGGCTATGGAGGCCATCGCATCCGGAAAGGGCAGAAAGCCGAAGCCATTCATGATGCAGAATGGCGACGTCAAGGCCGACGCGGTGTGGGACAGCAATCACGGTCTTGCGGCCGAGGAACGCAAGGCGGGCGTGAAGGCTACGAAAAAGTCGACAGCCCCCAAGCGGACAAAATCGGCAATGCCGGATTTCATTGCGCCGCAGCTGTGCGAAATCTTACCTCGCCCGCCATCCGCCGATGGCTGGATCCATGAGATCAAGTTTGACGGCTATCGCATCCAGATGCGAATTGAGGATGGTGAGGCAACCCTGAAAACCCGCAAGGGTCTGGACTGGACGGCAAAATATCCGGCGATCGCCAAGTCAGCCTCCGCTCTTCCCGATGCCATTATCGATGGTGAAATATGCGCACTTGACGAAAACGGCGCCCCCGATTTTGCGGCCCTTCAGGCTGCGCTGTCGGAAGGAAAGACAGACGATCTGGTATACTTCGCCTTCGACCTCCTTGTTGCGGGAGACCAAGATCTGCGTGGGCTCCCGCTCACGGAACGAAAGGATAGGTTGGCGACGCTGTTGTCGGATGCCGGTGAAGATCCGCGTCTTCGCTTCGTCGAGCATTTCGAAACCGGCGGCGACGCCGTTCTCAGATCTGCCTGTCGTTTGTCGTTGGAAGGGATTGTGTCCAAGCAAGTCGATGCGCCGTATCAATCGGGCCGCACCGAAACCTGGGCGAAATCGAAATGCCGGGCAGGGCATGAAGTTGTCATTGGCGCCTACGCCAAAACCAACGGAAAGTTCCGCTCCCTTCTCGTCGGCGTCAATCGCGGCGACCACTTCGTCTATGTCGGCCGCGTGGGCACGGGCTATGGCGCCAAGACCGTCGAAGCGCTCCTTCCCAGACTCTCAGAAATGGAGACGTCAAAATCGCCGTTCACGGGAATTGGAGCGCCGAAGAAGGGTCCCGACATCGTCTGGCTGAAGCCCGAACTCGTCGCTGAGATCGAGTTTGCCGGATGGACGGCCGATGGCCAGGTGCGTCAGGCCGCATTCAAGGGTTTGCGGGAAGATAAGCCGGCGGCGGAAGTCGGGGCCGAGAAACCCGCGTCGCCCTCCAAAACCGAGGTGCCCGATCCGGAGAGGTCGAAACCGGCGCCAAAGCGTTTCCGCAAGGGCGGAAAAGTGGAGGTGATGGGCGTGATGATCTCCAGTCCCGATAAGGCGCTATGGCCGGATGCCGGTGACGGAGAGCCGGTGACAAAGGTTGATCTGGCGCACTATCATGAAGCCGTGGGCTTCTGGTTGATCGATCACATCAAGGGGCGACCCTGCTCCATCATTCGCACACCGGATGGCATTGCAGGAGAACAGTTCTTTCAGCGCCATGCCATGTCAGGGACATCGAACCTCGTGGAACTGGTAACGGTATTTGGCGACAAGAAGCCCGACCTGCAGATTGACCGCGTGGAGGGTCTTGCTGCCATCTCCCAAATCGGCGGGGTCGAGCTGCATCCCTGGAACTGTGAGCCGGGCCAGCCGGAAATGCCTGGCCGTCTGGTGTTCGACCTCGATCCTGGTCCGGACGTCGAGTTCCCCACGGTCGTCGCAGCCGCTCGCGAAATCCGCGACCGGCTCGAGGAACTCGGGCTCGTCAGCTTCTGCAAGACGACCGGCGGCAAAGGCCTTCATGTGGTGACGCCTCTTGCCGTGCCAAAGGGCGAGAAACTCAGCTGGGACATAGCGAAGGGCTTTGCCCATGATGTCTGTGAGCAGATGGCCCGCGAAAATCCGGATCTGTATTTGATCAAGATGGCCAAGAACCAGCGTGAGGGCCGCATCTTCCTCGACTATCTGCGCAATGATCGCACGGCCACGGCTGTCGCACCGCTTTCGCCCCGAGCACGGCCCGGGGCTACCGTGTCTATGCCGCTGACGTGGACCCAGGTAAAGTCAGACCTTGACCCAAAGCGGTTTACGGTTCGCACAGTTCCGGCGCTTCTTGCGAAAAGCTCGGCGTGGCAGGATTACTGCGATGGTCAGCGGCCGCTTGAGCAGGCTATCAAGCGTCTTGGAAAATCAAGGAAGACAGCGTGAGCGCTCAAGGGCCGCGCAGTGAAAGAACAGGACTTTGATGCAAGCGGTAAAGCTATGGAAAAGACACCGACCGGCAACGCAGAAGCTGAACCGCAGGTAGGCGCGACAACTGACCTGCCTCACGACCGCATAACGGTGCAGCGTTTTTCGCGAGTCTTTTCCACGCACACTCTGGAGCGACAGTTGAACGCCTGGTTCGTGCCTGGCCAGACCGCCGAGACGCGCATCGAACGCTGGCTGGCCGAGATGGAAGCGGAGGCCGACGCTTTTGCCGACGAAAGGGCAGGGACGCTTTCGCATTCGATCCGATCGAAAGCCGCTATCTCGAAGCCGCGCCTTCTGCCCTGCAAGTCCGGACGCCTTACTCTCCCACTGTTGTGAACGAAATCCGAGAAATCCGTATGCGCGCCGGGACGCGGATCGTCGACTTTTCACAGTGCCTTAGCGGTATTACGAGGAACTGCGCGGACGATGGCCACCGCTCGAGGCGGCGGCGGAGCGCAATGAGCCCGAGGTCAGGAGGGCGCGGCGGTAAGAAATGAAAGGCACGGATGAAGAGCAGGCTCGAAGAAAAGACTGAAGGAGCGCCGGCGAAAACGTTATCCTGTGCCCGTTGGCAATGTTCCGCCGTTTGGTCGTGCGATCGCCACGCATGCTGGTGTGGTTATCTTCACCGGCACGGATGGCGAGTTCGCAGATCCCATCACCGTCAGCACGTTCTTTTTCCCCGTATGGCAGAGTGAGGAGCATGTGTGGGCATCCTTGCGACCCGGCTCTCTCGAGGAGTTGGTAACGACGTGGCCGGCGCGAACGCCAGCCGAAGAGGAAGACCTCTTTCGAGGCTGGTGGTTGCCGGATGGGCGAATTGCGGGCCGCGCCGCAAAAGGCCAGAAGACGGCGCCCAACAGCGCAAGGAAGAAGAGCAGGATTTGGAAAGTGATGTGCGGTATGAGAAGCGTCTGGATGGGCAGGCGAAGCTGAACGAGCTTGAAAAATTTCGTAGCTTGCGGCGATCGAGCCGCGCGAGATGATTGGGTATGGACCGGCCGCGCATTCCGTCTGGCCATCTTTTCGACGGCCGTGTTGGAAACACCTCGGTCAGTTCGCGCTCATGCTCCAGCGGCGTTGGCACAGGCTCTCAATGTTCAGCATCGAAGGACCGCTACGCGAACGGCTGACTGTCGTCAATACTCAAGCAGAAACCTTTGATCCTTGAGGACGTTTCGAAATTTGTCAGGATAACGCGACCTCCTCCTCGGCTCTTGTACTCAACGAAGCGGCGAGGAGTGATGGGTCGATGATTGTCGAACTTTTCATTTACGGCGGCAGTTCTGCGAATAAAGGGGATACCTATGATTGACCAACTCTACTCGATCGGGACTGCGTTCAATGTCGTTCCGCATCTCGGGGCACTGATTGTCGCGTATATTCTGGCGCTACCAATTGGGTGGGATAGGGAGAAGAGCGAGCGCAGCGCTGGCCTTCGCACGTTTCCCCTGGTTGCGATAGCCAGCTGCGGTTTCATCCAGGCGACAGAGCACCTGACGATGGGTAACGCGGAAGCGACCGCCCGGATCGTAGAGGGATTAATTACCGGAATGGGTTTCATCGGCGGCGGAGCTATCCTTGTTGTCAAAGCAAGCGTTCGAGGCACCGCCACGGCCGCCAGCCTCTGGGCAACCGGCGCAATCGGTACAGCCGTGGGTCTGGGTGCCTACGACATCGCGCTCGTTCTTTCCATCATGACGTTCCTGACGCTTCGCTTCATGAGCAATCTCAAGCCGGACGGACAGGAGGAAAAAACAGACTGATTTTAGTTGAGGCTGGCGGCGGCTTCCGACCTCACGACTTAGCGACCTCTATGCAAAACGCCGGAATGGGTTGGATGACCGGGAGTTATTAGCCCCCCATTGATAGGAGAGCCCCCTCAGACGCCAGGACAAGTGACGGAACAACGGGCTTCCCCGCAACCGAAACCCCTTAACAATTTAGGTTGGCTCAGCGTCGCCGCAGATCCAGCTGAGTTGTGACGATTGACTTCCCTGTGTCCGGATCTCTATCGATGGTCCGGATGCGGAGGCCGTCGTCCCCGACTTTCTCAATTGTCATCTTGGCGGCGCGGTCACCGTAGATCGGGTTGGCCCAGGTTACGTCGAGATTGATGGTATTGCCGTTTCGGCTGCCCTCAAGTTTCGAGGGCTTGCCCGACACGCCAGTATAATTGCCGGAATAGGAAGCTCCAGACGCTTTTACGTTCGCGGTGAAGCTCCGCGACACAACGGCCAAAGCCCTGCACGTTCCATTCATCGAGAAACTCGATGAGGCTGCGTCCGACTGCATGTTGCAGGAGACGTTGACGTTGCTCCCACCCAGTTTTGTCAGCACCGACCCGCCGCCTGTCCACTGTCCTTCGATCGACTTCAGGAAGTCTTCCTCAGAGGCGAGAGCACTGGAATAAAAACTGGCGGTGCATACAAGGGCGATGGCGGGTAGAACGCGCATGTGGACAATCCTGATTGGTTGACTTCGAGAAACATCCGGTTGCTCGAATTTGTTCCGCGGACAGCTCACTCTCGGTCATTTGGGCGAGCAGAGGGATCGAAGCAATGGTACCTCCCATCACGTTTTGAAATGAACGGTCACTCAAAATGACTTCCTATTCCCTGCCGCTGACGTCATGTGACTATCTGAGGTCGACCGAGCAATCGCTCGACGACACCTGACCTAAAGAGCCGAAACATGGAAAACCCAGTCGCATTGAATCGCCTTTCTGAAAACACTGTCTTCCGTAAAGGCGACGTGTTCGTCCTTTTCGGCGAACTGTTTGGGCGCGGATACGCCACGGGCCTGCTCGACGAAGCCCGGAAGGCCGGGATGGAGATCGTCGGCATCACGGTCGGAAGGCGCGATGAGAACAATCTTTTGCGTCCGCTCGACGCCGAGGAGTTGTCTGCGGCCGAAGCTCGGTTGGGTGGCACGATCATCAACGTTCCTCTCATGGCCGGATTCGATCTCGACGCGCCTGCGGGTGCTCCTACCGCCACCGATCTGCTGGCTGGGATGACACTAGAGAACTGGCAAAATGAAAGGCTTGATTGGGATTACATCAAGCAGTGCCGGGAAATTGCCACCGAGCGTTTCACGACGTCGCTTTCTAACGTCATGGCTATCCTCGACGGCTTGGTCGCGGATGGCCGCAACGTGTTCTTCGCCCACACCATGGCCGGAGGCATTCCCAAAGCGAAGGTGTTCCTGGTCGTCGCCAATCGCATCTACAAGGGACGCGGAACCCGCCACATGTCCTCGCAGGCCTTGCTCGATAGCGACATGGGAAAACTCATCCTGCAGAATTTCGATGACGTCTCCGCTCACACCTTTCGACATCTCATCGACTTCAGCTCGGCAATCCGCGAGCGCGTCGAGGCGTCAGGTGGCCAGGTCCGGTATGCGGCCTACGGCTACCATGGATCGGCGATCCTGATCGACGGCAGCTACCGCTGGCAGACCTACACCAACTACACTCAAGGTTACGCCAAGATGCTGCTTGAGCGCATCGCCGAGGAGGCGTGGGCGGCAGGCGTTAAGGCAACAGTTTATAACTGTCCCGAAATTCGCACAAACTCCTCCGACGTATTCACGGGGATCGAGCTGCCACTGATACCGCTGCTGCTTGCTCTGAAGAAGGAGAATGGCGGCCGATGGGCAGAGGAGCAGTGGGAGGCATGCCAGGGGCTTCTGGCGGACGGCTTTACCATGGAGGATGTCTTTCGGAAAATCACCGTCATGCAGGCCAGCGAAGTGATGCGTCCCTTCTACGATTTCTCGGCATGGCCGATGTCGAACAGCCAAGCACAGGCCGATCTGACGATCGGCACATCCAACGAGATCACCGTGATGCATCGCGACAGCAAGGCGATGATCAGCGAGCTGCTGAGCGGTTTTGTTGTGGAGGCAACCGGACAGCTTATTTTTGGCGAATCGTCTGCCCCGTCCGGTCCGGTCCAGTGGCTCAACCACGATATCGTGGCAAGACGGCTGAATGCTTCCCACGCTCAATCGGAGCCTGCGGCTGCGATGATCGTCCCGAGAACTGCATCCTCGCGTTTCGAGATGGCTTGACGGTTAGCTAGGTGCTTCCGGGAACGGCGAACGGGTTTGGTTTTAGGCGAGATTTGCTGCCGTCCACAATATGGCGGAGGCGACGGTTGGTCGATGGTTCCATAACATACCTTATGCCGCATTTGCATAGCATACAATGCATTATAGGCGACTCGCGAGGTCTCGGCACTCGCCTCGCGACTAGGTTGAGCAGCGGAAGTTGGAAGGCATTCGCCGAATGAGGAGCCATTTTCTTGTCGTAGTACCCTGAATTCTGACCCGACCCATAAGCGGGACAGATTCCGAATCCAAAATCACCTTAGTCAGCTTGCTCCAGTAATACGGCTTCTTGCTCCGCCTCGACTTTGTCGATGTGGTCGATTTCGACCTCGGCCCCGACAAGCCCGTCTCATTGACGATCGACGAACCTTCCGAGAGCGGCGCTTCAAGTAGCGTGTCCGGAGGCGTAATTTTCGGTGTTTAGGTGGAACCAAGGGCCCGGCGTGACGGGCGACGCCAGCCTGGCTTTCTGGGCCACATCCAATGTGCCTGATCGGCCGACTTCAAGTCAGACCCGGGATCGAACCTACGACGGAGATAATCTCAAGACGCTTGTCAGAACTTAGATCGGCAGGGTTTGAGCCTGGTTCGCCATCGGGAACATCCATTCCGAAATATTGATAGTATTCCCTCCAGGCACGCAGGATTTCTCCGGTCGCGGGATCACGAAAGCTCATCGGTCTCTCGGGGAAAAACGGCGCATCGCCATTGGCCTTGGCAAACATATCAACGATCAGTTCACTGCAATACAGCGCCTGCTGGTCCGTTGAGTAAAGCCGATCATAGGGGACGTCCCGCGGCTTCAATCCGTATTGGATTGCATTCGGGATGAGCCCGCGATGGGGCGGTCTAAGCCTCCCGACCATATAGGGTCGGTCGGCCCCTCCGGCAGTCGCCAGTGTCCGGCGCGCGCACACTTCCCAGTTCGTCACGCGCACTTCTGGTGGGAAGGCTTCCAGCACAAAGAGACCTTTTTCGTTTTCCACTGCAATGCCGACATGGTTCAGGAGCGCTCCGCGATATCCTCGAGTAACAGCAGAAATGGCGTCGGTCATCGGGCCGATGCAGGCAAACACGAGATCCCCTGTCGTCAACGTCATGGCTCACTATCCCTTCTTCAACGGGAGCCGGCCTCGCCCGGCAATAGGTAACAAGCATAGATTGAGCTTCGACACAGTCGAGACTGCAGCAGGCTTCGCAGCGGTCGGGAATGTAGGCCGTTTTGGCGCGGGCGGACCGACAGTTGTGAAAATAGGAGAGTGGCCGACCTTGCGTCAGCGTCGCGACCGGGGTCTTCGACGGCGCGGACACAAAAAAATAGAGCACGCACCGGATTAGTTCAGTTAGTCTGCGGTTTCTTGCCAAACCCTCATAAACAACCGCCCTGTCGCGCATAAATCATCAAACAATACCGCGGATTCATTGTGAACTTATCTGGTACGGTGAAGCTTCTCTCCCTGCTTACAGCCCCAATGCAAACCCCTTATTGAGGGTACGCTTCAATTCGTATTGACGCGACAGTTCCGCCCGCTGCACCCGCTCGACGATGCGGGCAACAGCCCTGATACGATCCATATTGGCGGAAGCGCCTTGCCCGAGCCGCAGGTTGTCCGTCTTAAGGTCGCGAAGATTGGCACCGCCGAAGCGCTGCGTCAGAGCTTGAGCGATTTGTCTCGCCTCCTCGAGTGCCTGCTTTCCCTCCAACGTGCCAGATAGCTCTCCCAGGAATTTCGGCTTCTCAGCCTGTGGCAGTCCGTCGAGCTGCTTGAGGATCGCCTCGCTGCGCCGGGTGAGGCCCGGAACCTCGACCACATCGCACTTGTCGCGTTTCCAGGCCTCCAGCTGGCGTTCTGCCTCAACCCGTCGCTCCCAGGTCAGACCAGCTGAGGCCACATGGTTGCTGAACGCCCTGGCATGCAGTCGCGCGGCCCTTCGCTCCTCGTTCTCACCCAGGAACCCGACCCTCCCGCACAACGACCCGAACTGCTCGGGCCGCTCGGCAACCGCTTTCGCCAGAGCCTGGGCGTCCATGCCCTGGCCCAGAACGGCAAAGCCGAGCGTGGCTGCGACACCATCCGGATCCGCGTAGACATGACGGCCGGCGGAACGCACCACCTCCATCGCCCGCTCGAAATCCGGCCGGGCCCTCTCACGAGCTACATCCTCGGCGCTGCGGGCATGGCTCGTGATAGCCGGCACAAGCGGCTCGACCTTTTCGGCTGGCCCATCACCCGCTTGCCGTCCGCCCGGCGCCTCGATGGCTGCCGAGGGCTGAAGATCGGCCGGAGAGCGAACGCGCTCATCCGCAGCGCTGTAGTGAGCCGCAGGCCGCTCTTCAGCCCGACCAGATGAGAGCCTGATGGCAATCTCGCTTTGGACCCCGAACTCCTCGGCAAGTCCGCGCCGCTCGGCAAAAGCCCGGGTATAGTCGAGCGTCGTTTCCTTCGCGCCGGATCGGCTCATGCTAGCGCTGAGCACCTTCATGTCCTTCAGCTCGTCGCGGCCGGCGTAAAGCAGCACATGATCTCGGTGGCGCGTCATCGCCACATAGGTCAGATGCCGGTCCATGGTGCCGGAGGCCATGACGAAGGCGCGATCGACGGTCGCCCCTTGAGACTTGTGGATGGTCGTCGCGTAGCCGTGGTCAAAGGCCTGGTAACGATTGACCGGTAGGATGACGATACGGGGCCTCCCCTGCCCTGCGCCGTCGAGACGTATCCGTAGTGCGTCCGGCTCGACGGCCTCGACCGTTCCCAGCATGCCGTTCTTCACGGCAAGGTCGCGATTGTTTTCGAGGAGCACGACCCGATCGCCTGGCGCGAAGGACCGCTTGCCGCCGTTGGTCTGGTAGACGACTTCCCGGCCAAGCTCGCCCTGTTCCGCTTCACCGCGCGCCAGCCGGCCACGCTCCTGAAGCAACACCCGGACATCCGCATTGATCGCCCGAACATCCACCCGACGATGGGCAAGCGCGATCCGCGATCCGGTCGGGCGCGCCTCCAGATCGGCGAGATAATCGCGCACCAGACCTGCCCGCGCCTCATCCCTGTTCGCAGAGAACTGTACGGCGCCCCGGTCGGCATAGGCGGACAATCCCTCGACTGTGCGATGAGTGGCGAATGCAATCGACGCCTCCCGCTGCCAGCCCTCGCCCTGCCGGCGGATTTCCGAAAGCTCGACCGCCCCGACACGCTCGGAAATCGCCCGGAACGGAGATCCTGCCCCGATCGCCTGGAGCTGTTCGTGATCGCCGACGAGAACCAGTTTCGCGCCGCGTGCCTCGGCCTCGAGAACGAACTTCGCGAGCTGCCTGCTGCCAACCATGCCGGCCTCGTCGATGACGAGGACATCGCCGCTCCCGAGTCGTCCTCTTGCCGCCTGCCAGCTGTATTCCCAGGAGGCCAGTGTGCGCGAGGCGATGCCGGAGGATTCCTCCAGTCCCTCTGCCGCCTTGCCGGCAAGCGCCGCGCCATGCACTCTGTATCCCTGTCGTTCCCAGGCATCGCGAGCGGCTGCCAGCATGGTGGACTTGCCGGCGCCGGCAAAGCCGATCACCACCGCCACCTGCTCCGGCCCGGTGATATGTCGAACCGCCAGACGCTGTTCGTCGCTCAAGCCGGAACGCTCGAGCGCCCGCTTCCGATCGGCCGGCAGCATCTGGCGATTTTCGACTTTGCTGGAAAGAGAAGCAGCGACACCGGCCTTGATGGCGTCATCTTGAACGGCCAGGCTCGCCGTGACGTGACCAACGTCCACGCCGTGGTTTCGTGTACCCCCCATCCTCGATGCGCTCGATGCCATGGCGTGCTCGATCTCCAGCATCTCCCGCGTCGAATAGCGCGCCAGTTCGCCATTCCGGTCCGGCTGCAATTCGACCAGGGCCGGCGACGCCATGACGGCGGCAAACGCGTTCTGGAACCCCTTGAGATCGTCGATATAGCGATGCAGCGCCCGCGCCACGTCATGGCGATCGAACACGCTCTTTTCGGCCGTCAGGATCGACAACACCTGCTCCGGCTTCTCCCGGATCATTTTTGCGTTTCGGCGAGCCGCCTCGTCGTCGATCCGCGCCCGGGACACGTCCAGCCCGCGCCGATCCATCTGCGAGGCATGAACCCCCATATGTTCGGTCGGCTCGATCTCAAGGCCGCGTTCCAGATGCGAACGATGATCGATCCGGATGTCCAGACCAGCCCGCGCCAGATGACGGTTGGCATGACCCTCCCAGGCCTGGCGGATATCACGAAGCTGCATATGCGATGTCGGCTGATCATGTTTGAGCAGCCACTTGTTCTCCCGCTCGATCAGCGTCTTTTCGCCGAGACCTTTTGGCCCGACGGTCCGCGTCGTCATCATCACATGCGCATGAACATTGCGGACATCGCCCTCCCCTTGCGGCTGGTGAATGGCGAAGTCCACGGCCGCACCATACCGGTTCGCCAGATCCCGCGCAAAATCCCGCGTCAGCAAAAGCCGGTCGACCGAACTCAGCTCGTGCGGAAGTGCGATCTCGAACTCCCGTGCCACCCGCCCATCCTTGCGTTTCTCGGCATACTCGACCGCATTCCACAGCGCTGAGCGGTCCAGAGCCCAATCCGCCTCCACCCCGTCCGGAAGGACGATCTCGACATGCTCGACGCCCTGCTTGCGGGTGAAGTCGTGCACCAGCCCGTCGCGCTCGTTGACCATCATCGTCGCGGTTCGATAAGCGACAGCCGCCACGGCGCTGCGGCCGCCGCTGCGCGCTATCAGCTTCATGCTGCAATGATAGATCGCCAAGATCTGCCTCACTGATGCCGTCACCGATACTGAGCGCTGAGTTGCGCAGCAACTCGTAAGTGCGCCCTTCCGGTTTCCTTCGCTTCGCTACGGATACCACGCGGGATGCCGCTGCGCGGCTGCAAGATCTGCGAGTTGCGCCGACAGAAGGATCGGGTTCCAATCCCGCGACGGCAACAAGGACGATCGCATGGCACGCAGATCCATCAGGGAGCGGCTGGAGCAACTGGAAGCACGCCGGAAGGCGCTGACGGCGCGTCTGGACAAACAGGATCGCGCAGCGGATACCCGCCGCAAGATCCTCCTTGGTGCACTCATCCTCCATCGCCTGGAGCACGGACGCGACGAGTTCTCCAGAACCCTGTCAGATTGGCTGCGGCGCGAGCTTGCCGGTTTCCTCACCCGTGACGGCGACAAGGCCTTGTTCGACGACATCCTGAAGCCCGCCCCGCCTGCGGGGGCAAATACTCAAGACCCGCCATGACGCGAACCGGGTTTCTCAAATCGCTGCTCATGGCGCCGCTGCTGGCATTCGCCGGCATGATCGTCGGTTTGATCTTCTCAGGCCTGTTGCTGCTGGCGAACTTTCTCGTTCATCTGATACGCGGCGTTGATCATGGAGAGATCCGCCAGGAGATCGGCGCGATCGCCAGATATCTGCCGATCGTCACCGGCGTGGCGTGCCCCAGGCTTTTTTGCTGGGGCCACCCCGCTTGGCTTCATCAACCAAGGAGCACAAAAAAGCATCTGGGGGATCTCTGCGTTGGCGACCTAGGAGAACGCATTTCAAATCCAGCAGAGATGCAGCACCGAATGCGTGGCACGCAATTCAGCTGTGACGCCTGGCCGGGCGCGTTCGCTCCTCATTTATCAAGAGCCGTGCGAAAGGGTCGGAAGGTCCGTAGGCGTGCTCTTGACCGCAAAAGAAAGGCCGAACCCCGAAAGGTCGACCCATCCTTCGCGCCAGTTCATCCGTGGTCGCAGAATGAACTTGTAACGCGCTTGATGGTGTATTTCAATTCAACGATCTGGTGGTGGCTTCACCAAAAGAATGATGAATGAACCGACGACAGTATTTCTCTCGTCGACCGTTCGATGCGAGGTTTCACCATATCTCGTGGACGAAACTGTTACCCGATGCAAGGCTTCACCACTAAAGCAACCAATCGGACCAGCAACACTTGTAGACGGTGCGAAAGCACGGGGGTGCGGCTGTGCAGCGATGTCGGGATTCAGGCTGGGTGTGCGAAGCTCACCCGGGCGCCCGGCATGCCCCGCCTCGAGTGGAATGGGTGCTGGTGTACACCTCCAAAATATCGACGATACAGATCATAGTAATCCAGTACGCAAGGAATGATGTAAACCACATAAATCCGGTAACGCAGAAGTAACCGGTAAGAGATTGACTGCCTCCCCTTCCATCTGATTTTATGCTCTTGCCAAACAGACTGATGAAGGTCCGAACGGGAAAAACGGTCGGACTTTCTTTTTATTTGCGAGGGCTGAATCTGCCCCGGCACTGCTCGTTAAGTGGACGAGATTGATCGACCTGCTGGCGTGTCTGCTCAAGTTCGCCCATCCCCTTCGAGCCATGGATATGGCAGCACGAAGGGGAAGAAATTTCCCGTCCCGATTTTGGGAGCTCTATTCGCCCACTCATTTCCGGCAACGCCCACTTCATTTTCCTTGCCGTATCGCGCCGCACTTGCGAGCTCGAAGCCTTGCTAGCTGACGATTTGCTTGGCCACTTCGATCGCCCAGAGCCCGAAGTCGCCTCGATTGTCTATATTGATCGAGTCATCCATATCGGTCTGGCTGTTGGTGGACTGCGGCTTCTTTATCGCCTGGGAAGTGAATGCCAGCGCCCATAAGCGAGCATTGATCACCGATTTGAATCGAACGTCCCTCATCGATTCAAAACTCGCGTTGGACGACAGCTGATGCGACTGCCATCCTGAGTTCATGGCACACTACACCTACCGGCTCTACTGCCAACGCATCGATAAGACGAGGAACATGGCTCGCTATTACGCGCTGTCCATTCAGCAGACGCTGTTCGGAGAGGCGGCTGTTATGCGCTGTTGGGGGAGGATCGGAAAGCCCGGCGGGGAGAAGTGCGAGGTATTTGACACAGAGGCTGAGGCTGCCGCGCACTTTCTGCAACTCGCCCGAAAGAAGCGGCTGAAAGGTTACAGGCCGGTTGGAAACTGTGAAAATCCGGCCAGTTCGGCCGCCTTTGACACCCTGCCTCAATGACAGGGCCTGGATCAGGTGGCAGAGATTCCGCATTGCGTTGCTGCTTGCCAAACACGGTAAGGTCACGCTGGAGGCGGTCCTCCTGATCCTGCCCGCCTACATTGTCCAAACGGTTACAAGCAGAATACGACGCCCAAGTTCAGGCTATCTGACCTCTCAATTCCTCGAAAGTCGTGCAGCGAATTTGGAAAGCACCCCAGAATTCTCGATGCAAACCTTACTGTACCACCGAGGTTATGTGAAACCCGTCCCACGACGGCGCAGAAGGCGCGTGCCCACAATGACCCGCTACATCGGTGAGGAGGTTTGTCACCACGGTGATCCTTCCGGAATTGATTTCAGCGCAGGAACCGGAACAACATTACCCGATCAGAACTTTTACGATGATGAGAAACTCGATCTGCTTTTTGGCACTCTCGACCGCGCTGACCTCTTACTGTCCGGCTCTCGCCGGTTCAATTGATGCGCAAACTGTCAACGCTGCTTCCATCGCCAACTTACCAATAGAAGCGCCGAGCAAAAAAACCTCCGAGCCTGATCCAGCCGTTGTTCATCTTCAGGTTATATTGGATCGTGCGGGTGTTTCTCCAGGGGTGATCGACGGTCTTTTCGGAGACAACCTGACCAAGGCAATCGCCGGGTTCGAGGCTTTGCAACGCCTTCCGGTCGACGGAAAGCTGGATCCGGACCTGCTCAAGAGACTTGCCAATGACGTCCCGGTCATTCAGGCGTACGCGATAACTGCGGATGACGCGAAAGATCTTGTGGAGAGAATTCCTAAAGATTACGCGGAGCAGGCCAAGATGGAGCACCTTGGCTATACGAGCCTTGCCGAGAAACTGAGCGAACGGTTTCACATGAGCATTGGCCTCGTCAAGGCTCTCAATCCGACCGCCGCCTTCACCCCTGGCGAGACGATTGCGGTCGCGATTCCCGGCCCGGCGAAAACTGGTACGGTGAAACAGATCGAGATCCGCAAACGATCGGGAGAAGCGCTCGCCTTTGCGGACGATGGATCGCTCCTGACGGCCTATCCTGCCACGATCGGCAGCGAGGACTCGCCCTCCCCTACCGGCACGCATAAGGTTCAGGGCGTCTCGCGTATGCCGGCCTATACCTACAATCCGGAGCTCAATTTCCAACAGGGCGACAATAAGAAAGTGCTCAAACTGCCAAGCGGTCCGAATAGCCCGGTTGGCACGGTCTGGATTGACCTCAATGAACCGACTTACGGCATCCACGGAACCCCGGAACCCGAACTCATCGACAAGGTCGGCTCGCACGGATGTGTTCGCTTGACGAATTGGGATGTCGAGGAGTTGGCCGGCATGGTCAGGCCGGGAGTCGTCGTCAAATTCGTCGACTGATGTCTGGGACGGTGCTGTGGTACGTGGAACTTCGAGCGTGCCGTCTGTCGTCATGGATGGCGACGGAACGCGCTAGCCGCGAGGATGCCTGGTTCCGTGAAAAAACTCAGGGCTGTTCAGGTTAGGAAATCTGAATCACGGAAAGCATCAGCGTATGGCTGTAACCCTGTTGTATGCTCGGATGGCACATCAACTGATTGGGCATACACTAGGGCCGTACCTGCAGACCGCGTCCCACACGATTTAAAGGCGGCAGCTCGATCACCAGAAGGAGGCCTTCATCACGCCAGGCGCGGGAAATGTGTCCGCCGAGCTGTTCCTCGACTACGGCGCCGAGGAGTATATTGCCGAATCCGCTTCCCGGCTCCTTCGCGGGTTTAGGACCGCCGCGTTCGTGCCAGGTAATCGTCAAGGCCGGACCGTCTTGTACCCAATTGATGCTTAGCCTTCCTTGTCGTTTTGAAAGCGCGCCATGTACGGCGGCATTGGCGGCAAGCTCATGGATCGCTAACCCAATCGGTTGCGCAGACGGCGCCGGGATCATGACAACCGGCCCCTCGATCTCGATGTCACAGTTGTCGAAGACCTGGACCTGCGTCCGGATGATGTCGGCCAGCTCCACCTCCTGCCAACCCTTCTCCGCCAGAAGCATATGCGTACGCGAGAGCGCCTGGACCCGCTGCTGAACCGAAGCTGCATAGCTTGCGGCGTTGTCGGACCTGGAAAGGCGGACGACGCTGTCGACGATCGCCAGAACGTTCTTTGTCCGATGATCGACTTCGAGGAGGAGACGGTGCTCGGCTTCTTCAAGAATCTCAACCCGCCGATAATCAGTGACGTCGATTTGGGAGGCGAAATAGTAGGCGAGCTCGCCCTGCACGTCATGGATGGGGCTGAGGTGCAGTTGGTTCCAGAACGGCGTGCCGTCCTTCTTGTAGTTGAGAATTTCAATCGTCGCCTCACGCTGCTGAGTAATGGCGGCGCGGATTTGGGCAAGAGCTGTGCGAGAGGTCGCTTCTCCCTGCAAGAGGCGGCAGTTTCTGCCGAGAATTTCGTCAGCGGAGTAACCGGTCAGATCGAGGAAGGCATCATTCGCGAGAACAATCGGAAAGTCGGATTGTCGCGCATCGGAGACAACCATCGGCATTCTTGTGCGCTGAAAGGCGAACGCTGAAAGCTCCTTTCGATCGACCATCCCTTGATTCGTCGCCGCAGCGGGAAGATCCCCATGGATGTCGGATGGCTCTGGATTGGACACGGTTCACCTCAAATTTATTCGTGAGGTCTTAACGTCATCCTCGGAGAATTGTTTCTTCTACTGTCGGACCGGACTGATTCAGCTCTTTGCTTCTTACTTTTTCTTGTGCGACTGGAGCGAAGTCAAGAATCGCAACGGGTGATAAAAAGCTGTCGGCTCATCTCCAGTTCGAGACAAGCGGAGATCGCCTTCGTGGTTAGCCGGCATTCGCCCACCGACCGAGCCTGTCGTCCCCTCATTTCACTTGGCCACCCTGGTGAAATTGGCTATTCGCCAACCTAAGCGCCTGGACGAGGAGGTTCGATTGACTGGACGAGAGACACACACGATCCCTGCTGCATGGCTGAGCCCATTGCCTGCCGGTTACAAAATTGCCTTCTGGAGGTGGATACTGCTGCCGGCCTCCGCGTGGATGCTGCATCGGAGCGGTGGTCAATGGGTCGGCGGCGAATTCTCCATCCGATCAAGCGATGTTCATTTCGCGCAGAAAGGATTGATCAAGACCGGCAAATCAGTGGAGTGGAGCATTCCCATGAGCCGCATCCATAGCATAGACTTCAAGAAGGAGATTGCGTCGGAGATAATCAAAATTCACCACGCAGATGGCACGACGAAAATCATGAGTGTCAGAGCGGAAGATTTCGTCGAACTTCTTCGCGCGTCCGTTTCGACGCACAGGAGCGTCGCGAATCGAGACGCATCTGTCCCGTAGCGCCAATCAGATACATGAGCTTTCCTGCCAAAGGCATAGAGACGCTTTTTCGCTCTGGCCGGGAGGAGTTGATGCCGTGGGCAGAGATTTCGGTGATAGAAACGTCTGCGTTTGGCCGCCCGGTTGTTGGAGGGCGAACGCGCGAGCGATGGGTGTCGAGATGCAGTCCGGGGCACTGCCCCCGATTGAGTTTAGCGCGACGATTTGTAAAGCTTCTCTGCGATCTCGAACATTTCTTCCGGCGCGTAGTCAGGAGTGAGCGCCGAGGGCACACCGACGAGCTGGTGGATCTTACCGCCTTCGGGCATGCCGTCGACGACCTCTAATTCGCCGGGAGGATCGAGCGGCAAGGCGACTTCACCATTGCCCCAGATGCCCGACATTTCCTTGTAGTCATTCGGGCTGAACGTATAGAGCCGGCGATGCGAGCCCTCGTCGAGGTATTTCTGGCATTCGGGAATGTTGGCGAGAGGAATGTTTGGAGTTGGCAGAAATTTCTTAATGTCGACGCCCGTAACCTTCTCAAGTGCAAGCGCATAGGCGTGCGCATGCACGGAACCGCGAACGAGCAGATATCCGCAGACTTCCCGGCCCGTGGGGTCGGAGAGCGTTTCATAGACGCGCAGTTTGTGCAGACGGGCGCCACACTCGAGGTGGAAGTTGTGCAGTAGGTCGAGGACGACGTTGCCGGTCGTGGTGATGAAGTCGTTGTTCCAGGACACGCCGTTGCTGTTGACAGGCATCGCACCGCCACCACCGGAGAGGAAGGCAGCAGCCAGCCGGATGTCCTTCATTCCTTCCCAGGGCGCATCAGAGATGTCGCCACCATCGCCCGCATCGCCATCCGTGATGTCCGGTCCGCTGTTGAGCATGGCGACGCCGTTGCTGACGAGTTCGACGTGGCCAAGCTCTTCAGCCGTAATGCTGGCGACCAGGCTGTAGAATGGCTTCAGCTTTTCCTTCGAACGGAAGTTGAAACTCTGGAACATATAGTTCCCGAGGGTGGACATCTCGCCGTATTTTCCCCCAAGAAGTTCCTGCAGGGCAGCTGCCGCGTTAGGGTCTGCACGTTTTGGAGCTGGCAGATTGGTCTGCAGCTGGTCTACTCTCATGAACATGTGATGTTCCTCTGGTTGTGTGGCGGGTATCGAACAACGCAGGCAACAGTGAGTTCCATGGCATAGTCGAATTCCCAAAAGCGGCGATCGAGCCCCATTGCTTCGGAGGTCATCATACGTGTGGACTAGTCTGAAAAGCTGATTTGCTTGTTTCCACCAAAGCTAGTTCCATGCTCCGTGGTTGGGGGGAAACCAACCTTGGAATAGTGTGATGAGTAAATCCACAAATGACCGAGCAGACCTGGAGCGACAGGTTCAGATGTTCACCCAGGTCATCCAGGAAATGAAGGTTAGACAGCATAAGCCGGGCTACTGCCAACGGATCGCCGACTACCAGCAGATTATCGTTGAGCTCAACGAAGCTCTTGCCGCGATTAGGCCCGGCCATCTTCATTGATCGAGCGGAACCTTGCACGGATGTGCTGGTTTGATCTCCCAGAGGAGATCAAGATGCACCGCAACCCACCCAACCGGCGCGAATTCGCGCTCTATGTCTGCCTGGATCTTGCACTGGGACGTGTAATAGCCGGTGCAGTCTGGCTGGCATTGAACTGAAGGCCATTAGCATGCGAAAGAACGCGATTATCGGCCTTCTTGGTCTGCTGGTAATCATTCTAGCTGCCGCATTTATGATGCGTGGTCCAAGTCAACCGAGCTTGGGCTTGCCGGTGTCGAACACGCCGCCTGCAGTGGCGCCGCCCGAGAACAGATAGACAATCTTGGCGGCTCGTGACCAGACGCGTCCAATCCTTTAATAGCTCGGTGGCACCATCTGCTCTAGCTCCTCCTCCTAATCCCGGCACTCGACGGCTTCTTGCCCAAAACCCAGCAGCGACCGATCCGCATCGTATCGGCGGACACTTGTTGTTCGGCTTGCCGCCCAGCGGCGGGATTAGCAATTGGTATCGGGCACCGACAAATGAAGGGTTTTGACCTCTCTTAACCTCAAGCCTTTGATGTAGCAGGGGCTCTCAGACGCATTTCACGCGTGTTTGTTCCAACGGTGGGGCGGGCGGGAAATCAGGTCCTAGTGTTTCGATGACCAGGGCAATACTATAAAAGACTAGACTGTAAACTAGAAATTGGGTCCACAGCCGACGACACTCGTTCTATCGTCTTTCGACAACCAGTCCGCGGATCGTCTTCGGCCTGTGTGATCTGTCGGCAAGAGGCAAGGCAATCGCGATGCGTAGAATCAAAATCCTTGCTTTCGGTCCCGTTGGATACGTTACCCCGACAATGGTCACTTCGTGGGATCGGGCCGGCATCGACCTGGTTGGCCCGCTCGGGTCAAACGAAGCGTTTCACGCTGTTGATAGGAACGTTGCTGATGGCGCAGTGATTGACCTCGGCTACGGCACCGACGTTCTCGTCGCGCTAACCGACATTCTGGATGAACTGTCCATTCCATCGGTGTTCGCAACGACCTCCCAGGTCGAACCGGGATATCGCGGCTTCGAACTGTCGTCCCGGCCAGAAGCGATGAACGCCATCTTGAGGGCACTGCTCGATCCTGAGGATACCGCGAAGCATTAACAAATGTGATTGAGCACTGTGGGGAGAAGCGTACGTTCAGTCGCGCCGGCCGAAAGGCTGATTAGGCAGGAGCGTTCAGATGCAGACACATCTTGGTTTTTCCCTCGGCATTTTGTTTTCAGATGATCTTAATGTCATGGCCGCACCGGAGGACGAGCGCGCGAACTGACCGCCCAGACCTCGATCCGGGTGATGTGGCGAATTTGCCCCGCGTCTCTACAGGAAAGGTTTCGCGACGATGGCAAGGTTGCGGAGATGACCGGCAGAAGCTCCCGCGGCCGTTTGGCAGGCCACGCCCACGGTTGATCGCACCTCGCAGGACAGTCCGCCGATAACCTCACAGGAGATACCATGCGAACCTCTGACGCTAACAACGCCGTACGGGCCGACATGGTCAAGCTCATTCCCGAGTTACGCAACTTCGCAAGGCGGTTCGCGCGCGATCAGAATGAAATTGACGACCTCGTCCAGGAAACCTTACTTCGTGGCCTTGCCAACATCGAGAAATTCCAACCGGGCACCCGGCTGAGATCGTGGCTTTTCACAATTTTGCGCAACACGTTCTGCACTCGCTACCAAAAAGGCATGCGCGAAGTCGCCGGGATCGAGGATTGCGTCTCCTTGCGTGCCTCTGTGACCCCTCCTCAAGAATGGGCCGTGCGAATGCAGGAATTCGAAACCGCCGTCGCCGCCCTTTCACCCGACCACCGACAGGCCTTCGATGCCGTGCTGATAGATGGGGAAACCTATGAAACAGCCGCGCAGCGTTGCGGCTGTCCAGTTGGTACCATGAAGAGCCGGGTCAACCGCGTGCGCCTTGCCCTGACCCAGCGGATGGGGGGCGTCAACTAGGCGATCGCAGCGAACGCTAAACCTGGCGACGGACAGAAATCCTAAGACATTGCAGGAGGCTGCAGTGTCAACTGCAAAGTTCGGGGATCTGGCGACGGTTGAGGATGCCAGAACGCGTGCCGCCGTTGGGATCTCATACGCAAGGAATTGCAGTCGAACAGGACCGTGTCCACGTCGGAACAACACGAGAGGAGCTATCGCGACAACATGGCGGCTGCGAAACAGCAGGCAAGGGCGGCGCCGCGACGGTATCGACGGGCTCAATCCGGGTTCCTCGCGCTGGCGCTTGGCGCGGCCGCGTCGGGAGTCGGAGGAATTGCTGGACGAAGCGTGACCTCGTTGCGTAGGAAGCCCGGCCCGGCGCACTGTGTGACATGGATTTCGAGCCGCGATCTCTGCCACGTCCGTAAAAAACTCAAAGGAACAAACAGAGAGATGTTCAGTTGCGTGTAGCTATCTGTGGCCCAACTATCTCGTAGGCGCAGCCGCGCTCGTCCTTCTGGCAACCACGGAAATCCGTGTGAGTGGGACAGCCGGACAATCACAACAAGGAGATTATCACATGAAGGCACTTTGCTGGCACGGAAAGGGCGATATCCGTTGCGACAGCGTCCCTGAGCCCACGATCGAAGACGGTCGAGACGCTATAATTAAGATGACCGCTTGCGCCATCTGCGGATCCGACCTGCATCTCATGGACGGCTATATTCCCTTCATGGAAAAAGGCGACATTCTTGGACACGAGTTCATGGGCGAAGTGGTTGAAGTCGGCCCCGATAACAAGAAGCTGAAGGTCGGGGATAGGGTCGTCGTCCCCTTCACTATCTGCTGTGGCGATTGCCAGCAGTGCCTGAAAGGCAACTGGTCGGTCTGCGAGCGGACGAACCGGAATGCCGACAACGCGACGAAGGCCTTCGGATATCCGACTGCGGGGCTGTTTGGATATTCTCACTTGACCGGGGCCTACGCCGGTGGCCAGGCGGAGTATGTGCGCGTGCCTTACGCCGACGTCTCGCCGATCGTCATCCCGAATGGCATGAGCGATGAACAGGCCCTGTTCCTTGGCGATATCTTCCCAACGGGCTGGATGGCTGCCGCCAATTGCGAGATTGAACCTTCTGATATCGTGGCGATCTGGGGCTGTGGCCCTGTTGGTCAGTTCTGCATCAAGAGTGCTTTAATGCAGGGGGCAGCCCGCGTGATCGCGATCGACAACGTGCCCGAGCGTCTTGCCTTGGCACAGCAGGCGGGCGCAGAGATCATCAACTTCGACGATGAAGATGCGACCATTCCCGAGCGGATCAAGGAAATGACAGGCGGTCACGGCGCAGACAAATGCATCGATGCCGTCGGAGCCGAATCCCATGCTACCGCGTCGTTCGATGCAATCATCGACAAGGTCAAGGCGGCGACGCTTCTGGGGACGGACCGGCCTCACGCCCTACGTGCCGCCATCATGGCTTGCCGTCCGGGCGGGATCGTGTCGGTTCCCGGAGTTTATGGCGGGTTCCTCGACAAAATTCCGTTCGGAGCGGCCATGAACAAGGGGCTGACGATCCGAACCGGGCAGACCCACGTCAACCGCTACTCTCTGGATCTCCTGCGGCGCATCGAGGAAGGCGAGATCGACCCGAGCTTCATCATCACCCACCGGGCAAAGCTCGAGGACGGCCCTGCCCTCTACGAAACCTTTCGCGACAAGAAGGACAACTGCATCAAGGTAGTGCTGACCGCATGATTCGAGCTCGATGATGTATGACTGTGTCGTGATCGGCGGTGGACCAGCCGGCCTCACCGCCGCCATCTACCTGGCCCGGTTCCACCTGAGCGTGATCGTCGTGGATCACTGCCAGGGGCGCGCCGCATCCATCCCTATCACTTACAACCTTGCAGGTTTTCCGGAGGGGATACCGGGGCGCGATCTTGTCCGGAGGATGCGGATCCAAGCCGAACGGTATGGGGCACATCTTCGCATCTCGGAGGTGACATCCCTGAAAAGGAACGGTGACATCTTTATCGCGACTGCGAACGATGAGTTCATCGTCGCGCGAGCCGTACTGCTGGCCTCAGGCGTCGTAAATCACAGACCGCCGATGTCTGACGAACGACACGCCGATGCGCTGGCGAAAGGGCTGATCCGATATTGCCCAGTCTGCGATGGTTTCGAGATCACCGACAAGAACATCGGTGTCCTCGGAACCGGGGAACGCGCGTTCAACGAGGCACTGTTCTTGCGGAGCTTTACCTCCCGCATAACCCTGATTGCGCCGGAAGGCGCCCACGACCTGATTGGGGAGCAATTGCTCACGTTGGCGCGATACCGAATAGAAAGTTTCGCGGGCCCGGTAGCTGGGATCGAGTTGGAAGAGGACAAGATCACCGTCAAATTGACTGACCGCGTTTTAACTTTCGCGTCAATCTACGCAGCGATGGGATCGGACGTGCGGTCAGAACTTGCAGCAGCCCTTGGAGCGACGCGGACCGCTGCCGGATGCGTCGAGGTCGACCGGCACCAGAGAACGACCGTCACTGGGCTCTACGCGGCTGGCGATGTCGTACTGGGTCTTGACCAGATCAGCAGCGCTATGGGCCAGGCATCGGTCGCCGCCACCACCATCCGAAATGATTTATGCAAGCAGCGGATCATTCTGCGCAGCTGACGATCCTGGCTGAGGCTGATCAAATCTGCGCCGAGGCTTCGCAGGAAATGGTACCAACTGGTCAAAGCCACAGCGGACACTACATAGCGGGCGCAACGAGCTCATTTGGTGGACGGCATGCGGACGATATTGGCAGAAGGCGAAACGTGCTGGCGGATCAGCCGTGCCGATAGGCTGTCGGTGATCGTCGACGCCGCGGATTTCTTTCGGCTTGCCCGTCAAGCTATGCTGAAGGCACGCGAATCTATCCTGTTGATCGGATGGGACTTCGACACCCGTATCGATCTTGTTCCCGACAAGCACGAAGACGGGCCGCCAGACAAGCTCGGAAGTTTCCTGAACTGGCTCGCCAAGCGGAACGATCAGCTCAATATCCGTATCCTGAAGTGGGACATGGGCCTGATTTCGTCAGTCGTCCGCGGAGAGACGCCGATTTATATGTTCGGCTGGATGTTTTCCAAACGCGTGCATCTAAAGCTGGACAGTGCGCATCCTCTAGCCTCCGCGCACCACATGAAGCTCCTCGTCATCGACGACCAGGTTGCATTCTGCGGCGGTATCGACATGACCGTTGGGCGGTGGGATACGCCCGATCACCTGGAAAAGGACAAGCGTCGCCGCTCGCCGATGGGATTTGCCCAGGACCCCTGGCATGACGCGACAACATGCTTTTCCGGCGACGCGGCAGCAACACTTGCCGAACTGGCGCGGTCACGCTGGCAGGCTGCAACGGACGAAACTCTCGAACCTGTCGAGAGGTGCACGGATGCATGGCCTGACGACCTCGAAGTGGATTTCCGCAACATCGATATCGGCATAGCCCGCACATTGCCGGAATACGAAGGTCGCAAGGAGACAGTCGAAATCGAGACGGCCACACTTGCAATCATCAAGAGCGCAGAGCGGAGGCTCTATATCGAAAGCCAGTATTTTGCGTCGCGTCGCGTTGCGGAAGCAATCGCCAAACGGCTCGAAGAAGCGGATGGCCCCGAGGTCATTGTGGTCAATCCGCAAGGCGCGAATGGCTGGCTGGAAGCCAAGACGATGGACTCTGCCCGAATCCGGCTGATGAACCTGGTCCAGGCGGCCGACATGCACGATCGTTTCCGTTTGCTTTATCCTGTCAACGATGCCGGAACCGCGATCTATGTGCATGCCAAGATCATGATCGCCGATGACAGGATCCTGAAACTTGGATCGGCCAATCTCAACAATCGTTCGATGGGCTATGACACGGAATGCGACATCCTCATCGAAGCTGGTCCCAATCAAGAAGAGGTCTCCAGCAAAATCACCGAGCAGCGGAACGCGCTTGTGGGCGAACACCTTGGACTGAGCGGATCCGAGGTGGCAGCCGCCGCAGAGGAGCATGGTTCCCTTCGGCGGGCGATCGAGGCCCTCACCGCGCAGTCGGGGCGTAGGCTCCTCGCCGTGCCTATGCGGAAGTTGACCGCCGACGAGGAGGTGCTGGCCGAATCTGACATAACGGATCCCGAACGACCTTCCGGCGTCAGCTACAGAGCCTCTGACTTTCTCAAGCGTCATTTTTATCGGGGGCAATCGTAAGAGGCCTGGCTACGACTTATGTCGCGTCTTTACGAGGGGGCTAAGCCGCGCTCTCGGGCTGATTTTGTCTTTTACCGGAACATTCGGGTTTTGATATGTCAAACCATCGGCGCTGCGGGTGGGACCAGAGTGACGGCCAGCTCACGTGACTAAAGGTCACTTCAATACAGAGCAAGACTATCAACTGGTTGCGCCTTCGAGCGACCCTCTTTTCGGTTCGAATAAATGTCGCGGCAAAGTCCTTGGTCCGACGATGCCGCGAGCTCCCAAACCTTGGTGGAACTAAGCGTTCGTCGTTTTGTTTGCTTTGCAGAAAGCGGAGTAAGACCATGGGAACGACTTCACCACAGTCCGGAGCACCCGGGACGACCGACCAATCACCGCGATGGGAAGGCCCCGAAAAAACCCGCCCACGCGGGTATCTGCCTGCAAAAGATAATCCCGACGTCGACAGGGATGCCGCGGGCGAGAACAATCAGGATCCGTCGCGAGAAAAGCTCTCCGACGCCGGCAAAACCAAGGGAGACTGATACGATGGCTAACCCCCAAGACGACGCCAAGGGCCAATATGCTCCGTCGCAGGCAGACCGAAAGGCAAGTGGCGTTCACAGCGCCAAACCCACCGTCATAACAGGTTCGGAAGACGCGACGGTTCACTGGGATCCGCCAGGCAAGAAGCATGAGAAGGATTTCGACCTGAATTATGATCCGGCGGAGATGAATAAGGGTGATTTCAGAGGGTGCCGCTGAGAGCAATGACTTCGCGTGAACCCAAAGGAAGGTGCGTGAGATGGCGGTTCGCCTTGGCAGCACCGACCGACCTTCAAGATGGAGATAACCATGGCTAACGAACGCCGACCAATCCCGCCCTATCCCGCCCAACATCAAGATCCGCCCGGGAAGACGGAGCTAATGCAGCCGGTCCCCGACCATGGAGAGCGCTCCTACCGTGGCAACAAGAAGCTGGAGGGAAAGGTGGCGCTGATTACGGGCGCCGATTCCGGTATCGGCAAGGCCGTCGCGATCGCCTTTGCGCGCGAGGGCGCGGATATTCTCATCTCATATCTGAATGAGGATGATGACGCGAAGGACACAGCGAAATGGATCGAGGAGGCGGGCCGTAAAGCAATCCTTCTGCCAGGTGACATCAAATCGGAGGGGCATTGCAACAGTCTGGTCCAGCGCGCCGTCGATGAACTCGGCGGGATAGACATCCTCGTCAACAACGCTGCGTTCCAGCGAACATATGAAGCGATCACCGACATCTCAGCCAGCGAGTGGGACGAGACCTTCCGCACCAATATCTATGCGCCGTTCTTTCTGTCGCGGGCAGCAATCCCTCATATGAAGCCGGGAAGCTCGATCATCAACACCACCTCCATCCAGTCGCGCCAACCTTCGTCGCAGCTCCTGGCTTATGCCTCTACCAAGGGCGCGATATCGAACTTTACGGCAGGGCTTGCGGAAATGGTGGCTGAGAAAGGCATCCGCGTAAACGCGGTCGCACCGGGGCCGATCTGGACTCCTCTTATCCCCTCGACCATGCCTGCCGAAAAGGCGGCCAAGTTCGGCGAACAGACATTGATCGGCCGGGCGGGACAACCGGCGGAGCTGGCTGGAGCTTACGTGCTCCTGGCCTCCGAGCTCGGCAGCTACATGACTGGGGCCGTCATCCCCGTGACGGGCGGAGAGATCATGATCTAATAATATTGGATAAGGCCCCGACAGGGGCTGGCGGCACTGCTGCCAGTACGGACTGCCCTGAGTGGGCGATCAGGTGCCGCAATTTGGGCAGGGTGTGAGCGGAACTTGGTTCTGCGTTGCTTTGCCGAAATACGATGGCGACGCCTAATAACGACTTGCGTCCCCGTATTCCGGTTAATCTCCTGAAATTTATGGCCTAAGGACGCCAAATCCAACCCAGATGCCCGTTCACCGAAGGAATGAAACGTGTCGAGTTCCGGTAATGGACTGATGTCGATCGGGATCGTCGGCTTCGCCACCTCTATGTTATTTTGCACTTCGGCTGGCGCCCAGCAAAATGGGAAAAGAAGCATTTGCGCAGGCGGCTGCCCTGGCGAACATGTTCGAGATTGAGGCGGCCAAACTCGCCATCGAGCGGGACAAAGATGAGCCCGCCGAGCAATTTGCGCGGGACATGGTGTTGGATCACACAAAGGCCGGGGCGTCATGGCGGGATAAGCACGCTCCTGAGCGATACGATACAACCAGTCATGTTGCGAGAAGTTATGCCGATAGATTGTCTGGACGCGGAAGACAGAACCTTGCCGGCCGTTATCTCGAAGGCAAGCGTCAAACCCTAGCAATCGCGTCTTGAAGCGCTACGCGAAACCGAGCGAATGCAAGATGAACGAAACGATGACTTCGCCTTCGGTTGTAAGAGAAGGCGCGAGCGTGGAGGGCCGCGACCCCGCAGTGATCAGGGATAATGAAGAGCACCGGAGAAATCAGCATGGCGCCGCGCCGGCGCGATTTCGGGAGTCCTCGACAGGACATGGGCGGTGAAAGGCAAGCCGCAGGAGCCTCAGCATAGCCCGAAGGGGAGGCGGGACCGATTGGCCCCGCACGAGACCTACCGTTTTGCCGTAGGCGGTCCCTCTCCGCGAGCGAGTATGCACCGCCCCGCTGAGTAAGCTTGCCCCGGAATCGACCTCTCTGCGCGCTCGCGGCGATTTCCTTTACGAAAGATGAAACGGCACCGTCGCCACGTCGGAAATGGAATTGTCCAGCCTAATAGTGCGGCTGCACGTAGCAGCCTCATTAACCCAGCAACGCTATTCCTGCGAGCGTACCGAGCATGATTGTCCATGACACCAATCTCAGAGTGATCCGAGGGCCGTCGGTAGGCCCGCTGACATCCGGTCTACGCAAATTCGAGTTGTCTGATCCCATGAGCATCGGTGATCCGCCTTGTTGTGGGAAGACGTCGGCCGCCGTCCGCGACAGCCGACAAGTAGGAGTAACGAACTCAGATCTTTGCGGTCTGCCCGGCTTCCTTGAGATTGGCGAACTTAATGGTAGTCCGACGAAGATTGGTTTTTAGCCACTTTGCCATCGCTATCTCCTCGTCGAGATTCGCCTGTAGGCCCGGCACCAATCCGGCAAAGCCACCAAGTTCGGCGACGGTAATGA
>NZ_AKKC02000004.1 GCF_000282095.2 Rhizobium sp. CF080
CCAGCCTGGCCGGACCCGTCCTCGGCACCCGTGGCACGACCACCAGCGGCCCCGGCCCCCAAACCTTTCCCCTGCGGCTTTCCAAGCCCCAACGTCCGGTCCACCGCCCGATCGTTCGAGGACGCGCCGGTCCCTGATCCTGCCCCCGGTTCAAGCACCTCAGTCCCCGGGACACTGCCGGAACCAACCTGGCCTGCCGTTCCACCAAAGCCGGACTGCCCAGCCCCAGCCCGGCCGGCGGAGCCGCCACCGAGACCAGCGCCGCTGCCAAATCCAACCGGCCGCACACCCTGCTCCGCCGCCAGCGCGCCATGCCCCAGCAGCCCGTCGACAACCACCGCTCCCGTCACCCCACAAGAAAAAACGCAAAGCGATACCGTGGCGGCAAAAGCCGCAAAACCAACCCGACTGCTACGCATGAGCCCCCTCGAAGCGAATCAATTCGTCATCAAAAACACGACGCATCCTAACGGCGCACAACCCACCCAGTGCAACCGTTTTGTGAACCCAACAACAAAATATGAGAATATGATACAGGTATATTAGAAATGCCTCGAGGACCGCGAGCGAGATTGAACCAAGGCTCGACCGCTAGGCCCCTAGGCGTGCTGTCGCCGCTACGGTGCCTGCCCGTCCTCCGGACGCCATCCCAATGCTTCAGCTTTAGCGAACGCCGTAAGATTTTCCTGGTACCACCTGTCAACCTTGGCATTCACGTCGGGCGGAATGTCCGAGGTGCGTATATACTTTCCCGCAAGCTCACGCTGCAGGAGAGCGCTATAGGCACTTCCCTTCTTGGCCAGCAGGTAAGCAAAATCGGGATAATGTTGAAGAATGACGTCGGCGGTCGATATCGCCGCTTCAGGCCGGCCTTCGGCCAGATGGTGCTCGACCAGAAAAGACGCTATTAAGGCGACGGCTTCATCATCTGTGAGTGCTCGTAGGTAGGTGCCGTTTGCCACAGCCGCATCGGACATCGGCAACTTCTGCCGATACCAGAGATCGCGCGTAAACCCGCCGCCGCTCGTCGCCTCCAGGTTCCATGTCGAGCCTGCATCGTCGATATATTTGATAAATACGTGAAGGGGGGCCTGGGCAAGCGCCATATTCAACCCAAGTCGCTGCCCCAGTGCGAGGAGAAGGATCGGCATGGTAATGCAGTTACCCTGGCGCGTGTCCAGGTATCGCTGCAGCAACCGATTGGCAGGCTTTTCCCCCAGGGGATCGCCAAGGTCATAGGTGAATGGCCGATACCCGTTCCACTCGCCGCTTTCATAAAGATAGCGCCGGAGTGCTTTGAGCTTCTGAGCGCTTCCGGCATTCTCCCCAACCATTCGCACAACATCCGCAGTCATCCGATCGACACTGGTGAGCACAACTGCGGGAACAGTAGTGGGATCTACCAGTTGATCGACGGCAAGCTTCGCCTCCAGCAAGTCCAGTCGCTCCTGAAACAGGTCTTGGACCTCGGTCCTTTTGGGCTTAGCCGTCCCAGCGGAGGTTTGCGAATAAGCAGGAACGACGAAAAACCATAGCAAAGCCGTCAGCACATTTATGGTCCGCATATTGCTCCCAGACGCCGTTCCTTGGCCTGCCGAATCGCTACATAATAACAACGGTGGCAGAAAGAGTTCTGCCTTCGTAGAGCTTTAGTATTTTCCCGGTGGATAGGCGGGTCTCTGGCCCGCCCTCTGCTAAAAATTTTATCTTACAAACAGCCGGCGTTTCAGTCACAGCTTCGGATGATTCGAACTCTACGACCACACTCCACACATCGGTTCCTTTGTCTGTATCCTCGTCAAATTTCGCGACTGTTATATAGCGAAGGCTTTTCGTTGGAAGCGCCGCCTTTCCCTCGGCCCACCATATCTTAGCTTTCTTATATTCCATAGAACTCACCATTTGATTGGGAAGCCGGTTAATTGGTCGATCTCCCCATAACGAGCCGGACCAATACCATCAAGGCGCTCTACGCGATGAAACTGATCCGCGATTGACGCAGGTACTTCAATGCGTACCGTTGTTGACATTCCCGACCCGTTCATGAGGTCTCCCCATTTTGCAGCATCTTGAGGTTTTTCAGCGAACCACTTGCCCGATAAAGAGTTTGGTCCCATTTCGAACCTGCCGGTGGCCTGGATTTGCCTAAGCTCCGCCTGAGAAACAGAGCGGTATAAGTTGGTCGTGGGCTGGATTTCTTTCGTTGTAACGGCCAGAACTCTGCCGCCTACGGTTAGTCCGGTTCCTGCTGCATTGACAACGTCCTTGCCTGTGCTGATCCCGACTTTCTGGGACCCGTTTGACGGGCTGTACTGCGCCGGATTTACCTGTCCTGCCGTGACATTGGAGACTACGCTCGCCCCCGCATTATATATCCCCATCCCCGTGCCGGCGACATAATCCCACAAGTCGAACTTTTCGTCTGGCGGCAGATCATCGGAGTGCATGTAGGTATACTCGTTGGCTGCCATACCATACGTTATACCTTCAGCTTGCGAGTCGGAGCTTGCAGCCTCCCCATTCTCTAGCTCAGGACTCGTTAAATCACATCCAGAAGATGACGGCTGCAGCGATGCATATGCTTGAGAGATAGGTGTGTGCGCAGCGGTCGTATCTGGTGTGAATCCGCCTCCAGTCCTTGAGCCTGCCGAACATGTTTTCGATCTTGTGGCGCTTTTTGTAGAGCGTCGGATCATGTGGGATGACGCTCTTGCGGTTTGCCCGAGATGGAATGCAGGCCGTGATCTTGCGTGCGGCCAAGGCGTCTCGAAACCAGTCGGCGTCATAGCCCTTGTCGGCCAATAGGGTCTTGGCCTTGGGAAAGGCGGCGAGCATTTTCGCTGCCCCTTTGTAGTCGCTCATCTGCCCTTCGCTCAGAAGCAGGATGAGCGGTCGACCATGACCATCGCAGACGGCATGCAGCTTGGAGTTCAATCCACCTTTGGTGCGTCCGATACGTCGGGGAACATCCCCTTTTTTAGCAGACTGGCTGCGGTGCGGTGGGCTTTCAAGTGGGTCGCGTCGATCATCAACTGCTCGGGCCTGCCGCGTCTAGCGGTCAGTTCGGCCAAAATCCGGTTGAACACGCCGAGCCTGCTCCAGCGGATGAAGCGGTTGTAGATCGTCTTGTGCGGGCCATATTCCTTGGGCGCGTCGCGCCACCGTAGCCCGTTGGGTAAAACGAAAATAATGCCGCTCAAAATCAGTCGATCGTCAACGCGCGGAATACCGTGGGACAGCGGGAAGTACGGCTCGATCCGACGCATCTGCGCCTCCGACAACAACAGCAAATCACTCATCGCAGGGCTCCTTTCGATCCGAATGAATCAAAGCCACCGCGACGCTGCAAGCTATTTAATGGCTCCTGAGCCTAGAGGGACGGTAGCGGCCAGGACGCTGACCTCGCTGAAAACTGATTACCGGCCGATATCGATGATCGCAATTCTCTCGATAGCTGTTTCCTGACCGGATCGAATAGCGACCAGACTCATCTTCACGGCAGATGGCAGGGCTTCACGATCGGTCCAGACATCTACCCATGGCAGGGCCGACAATTCAGGCGACGTCAGGTACGCGAATTTGACCGATTTCAGAGCCGCGATGATCGTAAATTCTTCGCTCTGCGTCGCCGACAACAGTCTTCGTGGAACGTTGCGTTGAATGAGTTCAAACCCATCCGCGCTTTGGCGGACCGCTATCTCCACGTCCCGTAAGGATGACCGGTGATTGCCGACCATTGCGACTGCCACAAGATTGAACCTTGTTGCATCACCGGAAAAGACAGCTTTTTTCGCCGGGTCGTCTTTGATGGGCGCCAATCGACGGGCCTGCCCAAGGAGAGCTTGCAGGTAAGCGCTGGCAGCTTCGAGTTCCATCTCGGCGTCATTGACTCTCGTGATGTTGTGCATCGGGCGAAGCTGGCCAATCGAGGCCATCATAAGTCCCGAAAGCAGCGCTGTAATGCAGAGCGTGACCAACATCTCAACGAGAGTGAAGCCATCCTTCGGCAAAGCGGCATTATCTCTTACTGGCGTTTTTCGCTTGGCCATCTGAGGCATCAAAGGTCAGGGCTGAAGTAAAGGAATTTATGCGCCCTTCCCGAGCGCGTGAACAGTGTCACCACTGCAAGCACAGCCCCCTTTTCTCCGGCCTGCGGGGATTGAATGGGGACGACATGGATCTTCCAGCGCAACGCTCCATTCGTCCCTTCTTCATCGCGATTGCCGCGCAAAATCCGGGGCAAGGTTTCTACGCGCAACATATCTGCAAACCTGACCACCTCTTGACGATCCTCGGAGATCGAGAGGCTTTTGGTGGCGATAGCGATAGCTTGCGCGGAAATAGCCAGCGCCGTCGACAAGATCAGAAAAGCGATCAACGTCTCCAGCAACGTAAAGCCGTCCCGACTATTATCGAACCTCACGTGACACCGCCTCGGTCAATGTAGGGACACCCGTTAGCCAATTGACGAGTAAGGCGGTCTCAGGTGCATCGCCCGAGTGAAAACGGATGGTACCCCCAGTAGCGCTGCCATTCGGGAAGAAGGTGATATTCCCCTGCTTCGCAGTCGTTCGGTTATCGCGGCCAATAGTGGCCGAAAAGGCGATCGCCGCGGGCATGACAATGGTACCCACTTTGGCGTCCGATCGGATGGTGCCGCTCGTTGTTTCAAGAAACAGAGATTTTGGAGTGCCCGTTTTAAGAGCGCTCAGGCGTGTCGATTGCGCCATATGAAGCACCTGCTGTGCGACACTCTGAGGGGTCACTTTGGTTAAAGACCGGTATGATGGAATGGCAAGAGAAAACAGAATGCCCATGATCGCTAGAACGACCAGCATCTCGGTCAGACTGAAGCCAGCAATGTTGTCGTTGGGGGTGATATTGTGCGCCATCACTGAATACTCAACTCATTGATCCCCAGCAGCGCTGTCATCACCGAGACAACCAGCCCGCCAATGAGGATGCCGAGGAATATCGTGATGGCGGGTGTCATCAATGCGAGCAAGAGATCGGTGAGCCGTTGAGCATCTGATCGCAACACGCCGGCGGCATTATCCAGCACCGTCGGCAGTTTGTTGACCTCGTCACCGATCGCCACCAGCGACACGACACCTCGCGGAAAGAGACCGCTGGCTGTGAAAGCCTCGGGCAACCTCTTTCCCGAGATCACCACGTCACGCATGGAAAGTAGCTTCTCCCGGAAGGAGATTGCAGGGCAACAGCGGGCGGAAAGCGCAAGCGCGTCCGGCAATGGAACCGCGTTGTCGAGAAGCAAAGAAAGGCTTTGCAGATATCGGGCAAGGGCGGATTGGGAAATCGCCCGACCAAGGAACGGAAGTTTGAGCAATACTACGGCGAAAGCAGCTTGCACGGACGAGGGCCGTAGAATGGCAAACGTTGCGACGAATATGATGCTCGCAAATATTGCGAAAAGTGTCGCGGGATCGGCCAGCGCTCCCCGCAAACTGGACAGCAAAGCAACGATAAAGGGCGGGGTGCGGCCCGAACTCTCGAAAATCGGCTCCAGCGTCGGCACTAGAACGAAAGTGACCACGCCTATCGCAAAGAACATCATCACCAACAGAAATAGCGGATAAACAGACGCATCGATAAGCTGCTTGCGCTGAGCATCGCGCTTTTCGAGATCAGCCGCGACAATCTTCATCACGTGTGGCAGGCGAGCGCTATGCTCCCCGCTTGAGATCAATGCCAAAGCGTCTTCAGGCAGGCCGTTCAGGCTGGACAGGGCTACCGAGGGGGTAGCGCCAGATGATAGCCGCTCGATAATTGTCCCAATAGTCTGCCGGTCTCCGGCTCTCGACGCAGCACCCTGCATAGCCCGCAGTGCCTGATCGACCCCCAGGCCGGCGTTCATCAGGACTGAGAGATCCGCAAAAAAACGCGTTTTGTTGAAGGCACGCCCAAAACGGATTGCCGATGCGGCATCCGGTTTTTCCGATCCAAACCGCACGGCCTTCAACTCGGAGACGGAAAGCCCGTCGGCTCTCAGTCTACGGCGCGCGTCCGCAATATCGAGCGCATCGATCTGCCCCTTTTGTTGCCTGCCTGCCGGATTGAAAGCCGTGTAAGAAAACCTCAACATTTAGCGATCTTCCAGCTCGACTACCCTGACAGCTTCGGCAAGCGTGGTCTTGCCCTCGGCCGCGAGCTGGAAAGCATGATCGCGCATCAATGTCATGCCCTCCTGCTTGGCGATCACTTCGATCTCTTCCTGGCTTACTCCCTGTACCACTGCCTGGCGAACACGGTCAGACATCTGTAAAATCTCGAACGTCGCCTGACGGCCCTTGAAACCGGTTCCGGCGCAGACAAAACAACCGGACTTATCCGCCCATTCCCGGCACTGCTCACAACATTTTCGCAAGAGACGCTGACCAACTATCCCTCGCATGGTCGCGTCGATCAAAAATGGCTCAATTCCCATATCCCGCAACCGGCTGAAGGCGCCTATCGCGCTATTGGTATGAAGGGTCGAAAGAACCAAATGGCCCGTCAACGCAGCCTGGATCGCGATTTCAGCAGTTTCGCGATCACGGATTTCACCAACCAGGATAATGTCAGGATCCTGTCGGAGGACCGATCTCAATGCAGACGCAAAAGTCAAACCGATTGCGGGATCGATCTGCAACTGCGTGACCCCCGTCATGCGATACTCGACCGGATCTTCCACAGTGAAAATCTTCACCTCCTGACGATTAAGTTCAGCGAGGATCGAATAAAGCGTCGTGGTCTTGCCGGAGCCGGTGGGACCAGTCACGAGCACCATGCCATTCGGCCTTGCGGTGATGTTCCTGATCTTCTCTGCCGAAGCGGCATCATACCCCAGAGTTCTAAGCTCCAAACGTACGGTCTCGCGATCCAGGATACGAAGCACGACCGTTTCACCGTGGATCGAAGGAACCACCGAAAGGCGAAAGTCGACCTCCTGCCCCCGCACGGCGAGCCGAAGCCGGCCGTCCTGCGGCAATCGCCGCTCCGCAATATTGAGGCGGGCTAGAATTTTAAGGCGGCTGATCACGCCGGCATGCAAAGCGTGAGAAACGCTTTCGACATGTGTCAGCATTCCATCGCGACGAAACCTGACACCCATGGAATTGGCTTCAGGCTCGAGGTGTATATCCGTGGCCCTTTCATCGACTGCCTTCTGGATAATCCTGGAGACGAACTTCACGACTGGCGCGTCCCGCGCGATATCCTGCAGCCGCTCGAGATCCACATCGGCGACGGCGTCAAGGCCGTCGACGAAGCCCACAGGTTCCGAGGTTTGCCTGATTTCCCTGATAAAATCGTCGACAGCGCTTCGGGGCGTTACTTCCAATCGAACCGGAAGTTCGAAGAAATAGCTTACGGCGCCGATGGTATCCGTATCGAAGGGATTGGCGACTGTGAGCAGCAGATCACCATTGTCCGCCAAGCGAGGAACGATCGCCTTGTCCGCAGCGAAATCGAGGCCGAGGCGTTCGAGAAGCTCGTTGCTCTCCATCGCAGGGAGCTTCGCCACGTACCCTATCTGTAGGAATCTGGCGAGTTCTGTGGCAATGGCCATCTCGGGCAAGATGCCCAACTCTCGAATGATGATGTCAACTGCCTGGCCGGTCTTTCGCTCGGCGGCTCTGGCACGGCTTGCCGCCTCCACCGAGATCCGCTCCGAATCTTCCAGGAAGGTCAAAAACGCTTGCGAAGACGACGAAGGAGAGATCATGTAAGCACGTCTTCCAACAAACGAGTGACATCATGATCCAGCAATGACGCGCAATTTCCCCTCCTCTTGGGCACAGGAGGTTTCGTGTCTACATCAATAGTGGCGACCTTCTGACTTGGGCCACTACGGGTCGCGGCTGAAAAAACCGCCGCGGAAACTGTCCAGTCGCCTCCATCGAATAGCATCGTCTCGATCGTGTAAAACATCGACATGCCCCCCGTTTCCTTCGACCTGGAGAGAATGGCTCGCCCCTCCCGCACCGAAAAAACACGACCTAGATCGGATAGCGCGATACCGCGAAGCGCCTCGAAATCATGCAGCTCCGAGATATCTTCGAAGGGTGCATGTTTCGGCCCGGCATCAATGCCAGCATCGTCACCGTTACCCGTGCCTGGCGACCGAAAATGCATGACCTTTTGTGCGGTATCCTGAGCTTTGATCCCGACCAATCCGATCCCGTTAAAACCAGCAACCAGCAAAGGCTCCTCCGCCGTATTCAGATTGATGAGGCTCGCATGCGGGACGATCGCGATCTTCATGGAGATGTCGTTGATAGCGCACTCCGATGCGAGAAGGCCTCCGCCGTCCACGACATTCCTCCACCGGGGATCGGCGCCAATCCGCCACGCAAGATAGCTATTGATAGCCTGGACAGCGTTACCGAGCCGGGCCTGGTTATATTCATGTCCGACCGTCAGTGCCTTCAGCCGCGAAGAGGCCGCGAACGGGGCCAGAAACATGGCAAATAGTAAAATGAAACCGAGCACGGCCAGCAGTGCAAAGCCGCTATCGCCGGAATCCTTTTGTCCTTCAATTTGCTGTGCCATCGGCTCTTTTCGTTCCAGTATCATAGAGCGAGAAGACAGCGCTGGATGTGCCGGCGCTGAGCGACATCCGATCAGCTTCGATGGACACGATGGTCCAGCCCAAGACTCTCTCCCCCTCCCCAAACCAATCCACGGTTTTCTCATCTGTCGCAATCAGAGCGGAAAACCTGCCGCTGACCGTCCTGGTCCCGCGAAACTTGATGGGCGGTGGCGATGGTGCCTGGCTGGGTGGGGCTTGCACGACGACCGGCGCGACCGGCTTTGCGACCGGTGCAGGCGGTGGAACGAACTCACGCCGCGTCGGGCTGAAGACTGGACGAACAAGCGTCTCGGGCAAATCCCAATCGGTGACTGTCACCGGCTGGTTCTTGTCTTTGGGGGCCAACACCGCGGCGCTGTTCGGCAGTTCAATGGCGAGCGGCGAAATATCCACGCTCATCCCGAAAATCGCGACATTGAGCGCGCCAAGGCAAAATAAAGCTGAGACCATTAACAACAGGGCTAGCCATCGTCCATCGAATGATCTCAGCATATCATGGCTTTCCCTTCTCGGGTAAAACCACCGTGGGGCTGACCGCCCCATAGATCGCAATCTGTCCGGCAAGTTGAAGGGGTTCCGATAGCACGCCTTGCATAATCCTGTTGGTTCCACGGATCGCTACCTGACGGATGATCAAAGGCGGGTCGGAGGTTTCAAGCTGTCTGACGACCTCGTGAAAAGCTTTCAAACTGCCTTCCATGTCTGCACGCACGCCGACATATGCTGCACCATCGAGTTCAATCTGTGTCGTGCCGCTGATCGATGCAATCGTGGCCCCTGATGAGCGTGCGACTGCATTGACCCGCTCCTGAAGCTTAGCCTGGATAGCAGGAAGGCTCTCGCCCTCGATGAACAAAGTTCCTGCGGCAGGTTCCCAGCTTGGGGTGTTGACATCCGTCAAAGGCTTGCGCGCAATGATCTCGTTGAGCCGGAAAAGCTCAGCCCGCATATCCGCGATATCGGTAACCCTGGCCGATAGAAAGGACCCCAGATAGACGGCGGTGATGACGACAATGATAATGACGAGGCCCAGGATGCCCAGCGCCACGGAGCGCTGCACATAGCGGGGCGCATTCATCAAGGTGATCAGCAGTTCCGTCATGCAGGTTGCACCCGCAATCGGATCTCGAAGCGTTCGCCGGACTGACTGGGAATGCGCACAACCGGCGAGGTGAAGTTTGGCGCGGAAAAAAGTTCGGAGGCTTCAAGCGTAGCGATAAGGGCAGCCGCAGACTCCGCCGCAAAACCGGTGATCGTCAGCATGTCTCCATCGATTGCGATATCCGTCAGCCAGGCGTCATCCGGCAAAATCCGGGTCAGTTCCTCCCATACTCGAACGACCGGAACAGACTGCGCTTTGCCTTTCCGAGCCGCCTCGACGGCCGCGATACTCTTCTGTTGCCGATCTAGGAGTTTTCGCACCTGCAGAGCTTCGGTGCGCTTGGCTTCAACCAGGCTGGCTAGTTCCTCCTGAGCCGAGGAATAAGTGAAAAGGAGGTGTGCGTATGTAGCACCGCTTGCGACGACAACGATTGCAAATGCAGCCAGCAGACCGTTTCGCCAATGACGCAGGTGATGGAATGCGGGGTGAAGGTTTTCGAGTGCCCGGGAGGGAAGCCAAATTATCTGGTCACCGTCGCGAACACCCCAACGATCAATCCGTGGTCGCCTTGCGGCAATCTCAGCGAGTTTCGGATCGATCCTCTCCCTCTTTATAACGTAGAAGGAGGACTGGCCATCGCTTCTCCTGTCCTGCGCAGGAAGCACGTAAATGTCTGTAAGAGCAAAAGGCGTCTTTTCCTGGACAGTGGCGCGTGCAACCTCCATCGATCGGCTGAATGGAAGACGCATGGTTGCGGCTTGGAACTTGAGGAGCGGGCCGTGGAATATCGCACCTCCGACATCTGGCGTACTTCCTTGAATACGGTCGCCACCTTCATTTCCAATAGCAGGGTCACCGACCTCGCTCTCGTGATGTGGTGAAGGTATAGTCACACGAGTTCTTCGTGGCGGCGCCCAAAACACGTTCAGCGGCGGAGTGACCCCATCTCTCCACCAGTCGAATAGATCTCGAACTGCGCTAATTAAAGACACTATGGATCCCAGTCGTTGTCGACTTCGAGAATAGCGCGCTTTGGGCTAGGATACTTGTGGTCCGATTGCTATCCACAGGGTTTCCACGCATTCACACCGGAATTGAGGGCGATGGCCTTCATCAGGCAACGGTTACGCCCCGGCTCGCAAGGCCAAGAGAACCATTTCTGCAGGAGGCAAAAAGTTATCGCTCCGTGCCAGAACGCACTTCCGAGCTTCTGCCGAACCTCAACTTGATGCTCGATGAGACTTAATGATGCGGCGCAGCTCATTGTAGCTCCCAAACCCTCGCTAATGGTCCATTCTTCGCAGCCAGGAGGGACCAGCCTGGCTTCACGCCAGGGACTAGAACAGTGAGCTTCTCTATCGGATAAAAACGCTTGCCTTAGGCATTGTAACGTCAACACTTCCCATGTGACTTAGGCGGCCAACGACATCGCTGAGCTGCGCGCACTACTCAGCTTTTTGATCCATCGTAGCAAGGATGTCAGTCTGGACTGAAATCTTTCCCATCCCGTGAGAGATGAAGAACTACTTTATGAAAGTAGCGCCGATGACCTTCCCGCTATGAACATTTATATTTATCTTGTAACCGCTGAAAGTGTAGGCAAACAGATCTTCTCCGATCGCGTTTACGTCGACAAAATAATCTGGGTTTCCAGGAGGGGAAGCTTTCCAGACTAAACGAGAACCCCTCGAAGCCACTAAGTTGGCAAACACTGCCGACTTACTTTCATCAGGATCCAGTAGAGATATTGTAATATCTTTATTTTCTAAATAAAGTATTTTCGAAGTTCTCATTTCGTGCCAGGGTTTTTCCATTTCTCACCTTAAAGGAGTACCAGGCCCCCAGCTTGAATTGGGAAGCCTCTCAAGAAGTTGAATTTGAATTCCGCCTCCCCGAGCACCGAACGCCGGCGCTGCAACACCGTATTGGATTTGAGTCCCTGCTGGTACATGAACTGTGGATATAAATGAGGCGCTGTTTTGCGGGGGCAAAGAGAGCAAACCACGAGCGGCTTCTGAGGATCGGGGTGCGACTGGGGAAAGCCACGCTCCTTGTAATTTTGCCTCTCCTCCCCAAACACGATAAGCGTTGAGTCCTCCGTTGGGAACCCTTCCCGAGGAGATAAGCCCGTTCCATGCTGCCTGAGTGCCAGGTGCCGGCCCTCCAATTAAAGTAGCCTTGGACGCAGTGGCAGCAATAGGCGCTATGGTCGCCGCGACAGAAGCCGCATTCAGGACATCTTTTCCTGTGCTCATGCCGCTTTTTTGGGACCCATTCTGTGGTGTGTACAACCCAGGCTGTACTGTTCCCCCGGTGACCGTTGAAACTAAACTTGCGCCAGTGTTGTAAATGCCCATACCAACGCCTGTCGCCCAGCCGCTGAAACTGAATTTTTCTTCTGGTGATAGGTCGTCGGAATGGATGTAGGTCTCCTCGCGAGCCGCCATGCCATACGTGGCGCCCTCAGCGCGTGAGTCTGAGCTGGCAGTTTCACCATTAGTTAGCTCCGTTCCGCTCCAAGGGTCGTATTGGGTTTCCCCACCGTCGGCGTGCCCGTTCGGATCTGACCTATTGATTGGGTCGTTGTGAGAATAGGCGTATCGGTTTGTACCGACACCGTCCATGGTTGGATCCCAGTCGTCGGGAGATATGAAGCGTGCGTTGGCAGTCGAGGCGAACGAGACGGATACCATGCTGCAGATGAGAAGCATGGTGAGGAGGCGGGCAAGGAAGGGCCGAACGAGAGAGCGCATCAAGGGTTTTCCGGGTGCGAGAGTTGATCGGTGTCGAAGGGTAGCTTGGGTCGTGGCGAGCGGCCTTGTCCGGCCGCCCGCCTGGGCGCTCTGTCTATCGGCCGAATGCCGTTGAGGCCGTGCCGTTGGCGGATGTGGGAGATCCGGGTTTGGCCACAGCAGCCGGCAGGCGCCGAAGGACGGTGTCCACCTGTCGCTCACCGTCAGTTTCGACCGCCTGTCCCTGCTCATCTTTTTCGATGAAGCGTCCGAAGGCGGGGTCGTAATATCTTGCGTTGAGATACATCAGCCCGGTTTCGACGTCGAAGCGTTCGCCGATATAGCCCTTCTTCGTCTGCATCGCCGGATTGGTGGTCTCCCCGTAGGCGGCATAGCCGGTCTGTTCGGTTATATTACCGGCAACGTCGGTCACCAGCCGCACCGACGACAGGTGGTCGCGGTGAAGGAAATATTTGCTGGTCACGCCGGCGGCCGTGGCGACGACCTTGATGTCGGGATGCGGATAGTAGGTATAGACCTCCGCCCCGGGCGTCGTCCGGTCGATCTCGATATCGGCGCCGGCATAAAGCGTCTTGCCAAACGCCCAGTTCTTCATCACCCGCGATCCGTCCGGACCATAGGAGAAGGTGACCGCCGATCCCCCTTGCGTGACGCTGGCAAGCTGGTTCGACCGATCCCACACCAGACTGCGGGTGCCGTCCGAGACCATGTTGCCGTTGGCGTCGTAACCGATCGACTTCGTTCCGATCTGGGTTGCCGCATGCGGACGCACCGCTGCGCCGGCCGGATAGGTATAGGCCCCCATCCGGGTGCGTGAGGTCAGGTTGCCGTTGAGGCTGTAGCTATAGGTCTCGTCGAGCGCGTTGTTGCCGAGATTGTCGGCGCTCGCCAGGCGATTGAAGCCATCGGTGGTGTAGGTATAGGTCCAGCTGTCGGATGGCGTCAGGCCGGTGATGGCGGTGATCTGGCCGATCGCATTGCGGCTGTACTGATTGTCCATCAGCACCGTGGTGCCCTTCTTCGTGGTAACCCGGGTCAGCCACCGCCGGGTCGGCGAATAGGAAAACTCCGTCGTCACCCCGTTCGCATAGCTGATCGACTTCGTCTGACCGTCAGCTTCGTAGAATGTCGACGTGATGTAGTCGGGGATGGAATAGAGGCGGTCGGACGTGTTGTAGGTCCAATAGGGTTCGGTCATGCCGATCTGGGCATTACCCGTTACATAGCTGATCCAGGCCGTTTTGTCCTGGCGGCCAGTGCCCGAAATGGTGTCATGCCGAACGCCGTCAATGATCGAAGTTGATCCCAATGAGGTGCCCCAACCCTCGTAGCGGCGACTGTAGTAGGATGTAGAGTGAGCGTTCTCAATTCGAGTCAAGAAGCCGACGTGGTGAGCGGGATAGGCCGGCACTTCGTCGTAGTAGTTTCTCGTCTCGAGAGTCGATGTGGCTTCACCGGGAACCCAAACTCTCTTGGTCAGGAGCCGCCCCATCTGGTCGTAGTCCAGGTTCGTCTGAACGCCCAGCGCATCCCGCTGGACCGAAAGCCGATTGGCTCCGTCATACATATAGGTCCAGGTTCCCAGATCTGGATCGCTTGCCGACACCCGATTGCCGGCAACATCGTAGGTATAGGTCCAAACGGCGACCTCCCCATCGATAATACGCAACAGTCGACCCAAGGCGTCATAGGTGCGAGCATCGACATAACGCCAATTCCCATCAGCAACCTTTTCCCAGGCGATCTGATGTCCATAGGTGCTGAATTGGCGGGATTTTCGCCTAGGGGGTCACCAAGATCGTAGGTGAATGGCCGATGCTCATTCCATTCACCGCTCTCGTAAAGATACCGCCGCAGCGCATTGAGCCTCTCGGAGCTTCCGGCATTCTCCCCAGCCATGCGTAAAGCATTCCCCGTCATCCGAGCGATGGTTGCCCGCGAGAAAGCAGGATCTGTAGCAGGCTCCACCAGCTGATCAACGGAAAGCTTCACATCCAAAAGATCCGGCTGATCACTAAAAAGATTTTCGACTTGACTCCTCTCGGGGGCATCCGTCTCGTGTAGCGCCCCTGGATGCGCCGGTACCACAGAAAGCCACAGCAGGAGGATTAGGAATGAGAGCGATCGCATCACGACTGTCCCTAATTAAGGCTAACAACTACAAGCGCCGACATCGTGGTCACCTTTGTGTTCCAAGTCCCGAGATGCCAAGGAGTCACTGCTGCGATCGAGCTGCCCAGGAGCTCCACGTGAGTGAAATCAACATATATCGACGAGCTATGACGGAGATGGCAAGTGAACCGGCCGTAATGTGTGGAATGGGCAGGTGAACTCTGCCCGAGATGAAGCTAATGTATTTGCGATTTTGGGCTGACGATTACATCCTTGCAGTGAAAGGCATTCTTGGCGGCCTTGACCAGCAGGCTCGTATCTTCATCCCACTCATCAAACTCCAAGCCGTGAGGGTCTTTCAGTGAGGATCGCAAATCCAGTATATCAGCTAGTGCGTCTCGAGCTGACAGGCGGTGCCGATCATCTAAGTCACAGAGGATCTTTACCAAGTAACATCCTAACTCATTATCTTTGTAGTCTTGGAAATATTCTTTCATCAAATGTATAGCTGTCATTCGACGCATTCCACTTTCGTCTGGCGGCTGAATGACCAACTGCCGAAGCACTGACCGGTATTGTTCAATTAAGCCCATATATCTGCAGAGTGCTTTCAAAGCGACCTCAGCATAGAGGTTATTTTCATCACCAAAAATAAAAGACTCTACCAGTTTTCCATCGCGCTTGTTGCCAAGAAGGCCAACGACGTAAATGGCTGTATAAATATCTCCCGATCGGGTGCGTAGGATATTCCTGGCGAATTCAATCTCGTCAGGGGTGACTGCTCCTGGTGCAACGCCCTTGGCTCGGTCGCTAATGCTGCGGATATCATAAATCATGGATATTCTTTATCAGATTTCGACGACGACTCCGAGGATGATTTGTCATCGCCGCGGGTTGAACTTTTATCATGCGTTGTTTGAGTATTTTCCCCTTTCAGAGCTTTCGTCGCCTCGTCTATAGATTTGCTAGCTTTGCTCAAAGCCTGTTCTAGCGTCTCACGAGCAGCAGGGTTTAAGCTAGGACTGCCCAAAGCCGTCTGAATATTTTTAGCGGCGTCAATCTGTCCCGCTCTTGCCTCTCTTACTTCAGTGATGTGATCGTAAGGAGTACCATTCGGTTTCGTAGCAACCACGTTTCCTTCAAGCTCGGCTCGCACCGCATCATAGTGCTTTTCGTTAAGGGTGTTAGCTATTCTATTCTCGATCCCTTGGATCACGTCCTGCTGCGTTTTGGTGAGGGCGTCAGCTGGGTTTGATAAAGCTGCGCCCAATAGGCCAAGACCTAAAATACCTCCGCCGATTAAGGAAGCCCCTAGAGGATCAACCTCAGGGATCATGCGGTCAGGAACGCCCGGATAACGGTCAAAACCTTCGATGTCTCCATCGCCATCGGGATCGAGAGGATCGAGACGCGGTCCGCCGTTGTGACCGATACCTTGATGGCCGTTAGGATCGCTTTTGTTGATTGGATCGTTCTGGGCATAGGCGTATCGGTTGGTACCAACTCCTTCTTTGGTCGGATCCCAGTCATCGGGAGAGATGAAGCGTGAGTTGGCGGTGGAGGCGAACGGGGCACTCAACATGCTGCAAGTGAGGACGAGTCTTAGAGTGCGGGCAAGGAACGGCCGGACGAGAGAGCGCATCATGGGTTTCCGGGTGCGAGAGTTGCTGGAATAGCGCGAGGGTGGCTTGGTGAGTGGCGAGCGGCCTCGTCTGGCCGCCCGCTTGGCTGTAACTATCGGTCGGATGCCAGGGATGCAGTCGTGCCGTTGGCGGATGCGGAGGATCCAGGTTTGGCCACGGCAGCCGGCAGGCGCCGAAGCATCGTATTCACCTGTCGCTCACCGTCTTCCCCTATGTCTGCCTGATCATCCTTTTCGATGAAGCGTCCGAAGGCTGGATCGTAATATCTGGCGTTGAGATACATCAGCCCGGTTTCGACGTCGAAGCGTTCGCCGATATAGCCCTTCTTCGTCTGCATCGCCGGATTGGTGGTCTCCCCATAGGCGGCATAGCTGGTCTGTTCGGCAACATTGCCGGCAGCGTCGGTGACCAGCCGCACCGACGACAGGTGGTCGCGGTGAAGGAAATATTTGCTGGTCACGCCGGCGGCCGTGGCGACCACCTTGATGTCGGGATGCGGATAGTAGGTATAGACCTCCGCCCCAGGCGTGGTGCGGTCGATCTCGATATCGGCTCCGGCATAAAGCGTCTTGCCAAACGCCCAGTTCTTCATCACCCGCGATCCGTCCGCACCGTAGGAGAAGGTCACCGCCGATCCCCCTTGCGTGACGCTGGCAAGCTGGTTCGACCGGTCCCACACCAGCGTGCGGGTGCCGTCCGAGACCATGTTGCCGTTGGCGTCGTAACCGATCGTCTTCGTCCCGATTTTGGTCGCCGCATGCGGGCGCACCGCCGTGCCTACCGGATAGGTATAGGTGCCGGCGATCCGGGTGCGCGACAGGAGATTGCCGCTCGCCGAATAGCTATAGGTCTCGTCGAGTGCATTGTTGCCGGCATTGTCGGCCGAGGTCAGACGGTCGAGGTCGTCATAGGCATAGGTCCAGTTGTCGGCAGGCGTGAGACCAGTGATCGTCTTGATCCGCCCCAGCTTGTCGCGCGTGTACTGATTGTCCATCAGCACGGTGGTGCCCTTGGCTGTCGTCACCCGCGTCAGCCACCGGCGGGTCGGCGAATAGGCAAACGCCGTCGTCACCCCGTTGACATAGGCGATCGACTTCGTCTGGCCGTCCGCCTCGTAAGTGGCGGCACTGATATAACCGGGCACCGTCAGCAGCTTGTTGGCGGTATTGTAGGTCCACGGCGCCGCCGACGTGCCGACTGGGATCGAAGCTGGCACCGCAGCCGGTGTATAGGCGATCGACAGGGTCTGCTCGGACTTGCCCCTGGTCTCCGCCGTCGTATGGGTGATCCCATCGATCACTGTCCTGGTGGTCAATACTGTCGTCGAACCGCTCAGGCTGCGGCTAAAACTCTGGGTCGCCGCTGCGTTCACCGACTTCGTCAAAAGCCCGACATTGTGGAAGGGGGCCGATCCGACGCCCGCATCCGCCGTGTCATAAGTATTGGTGGCCGTCACCGTGGCGGTCGTCTCGCCAACCGCCTTGACCTGCTTGGTGAGAAGCCGGCCCATTTGGTCGTAGGAAAGCGTCGTCACCGCCCCACGCCCATCCGTCTGGCTGACCAGCCGGTTGGCGTTGTCGTACGTATAGGTCCAGGTGCCGAGATCCGGATCGCTGGCCGTCAACCGGTTGCCCAAAAGGTCGTAGGTATAGGTCCACACAGCACCGTCATTGTCGCGCGCACCCTTAAGCCGCCCCACCGCGTCATAGCTGCGGTACTCATTGACCCAGGCCCCGGAGAGCTGGCCGGAGGAGGTCAGGATCACATTGTTGTCCTTGTCCGTGAACGAGCGATGTTGCCTACCGCTACCGCTGCCGCTGTCTCCACCAGCACCGCCTTCACCGCCGGTGCCACCCCCCGTGGAAACCGGGGCGCTCCGCCGGGCAATACCGGAGTGGTAGCCTGTTAGAAGAACTTCGTCAGTGTAAGGGACTTCGTTCGCGGCAGTGGGATCGCGGAAGTAGGTATAGCCGTCAGTGTGGGTATAGCCGGTTGCCGTTCCCGCCGCATTGTACTGAGCTGCCGTGATAGTGATGGTGCCCGCTGCCGCTCCGCTACTAGCGACCCAACGGAAAGCGTAGGAAAAAGCACCAGAGCCGACCTGCCAGCGGTGAAAGCCGCGTGCCATTGCCAGATACATCCAGCTATCGTCCGCGTTGATGTAGTAGCCGGAAGCCGGATCACGAACGCCGGGGGTCGTACCGTTGCCACCCGTCTCACCCGTGCCACCCGTTCCGTTGCCGCCCGTGCCGGCATTCCCCTCCTCGTCCGTGATACGGACTTCCATCACCGGCAGATTGCTCGAACCCGTGAAGGTAGTCGTCTGGACCAGGTAGAGGTAAGTCCGCTGCGAGGCGTCCGGGTTGACGGTCTTCACCACCCGGTCCTGCCAGTCGTAGCTGTTGACCGTCCATTGCGCCGTCTCGTTGGAGAAGTAGGCAAAGCTGGTCTTGGCCGCATTGCCGCGAGGATCGTAGACCGTGTCAGTGACCCGGGTGGGGCCCAACGTCGTATCGCCCAGGCTCTGCACCCGCCAGGGCCGGCCAAGCCCGTCATAATAGGTCTGGGTATAAACATCTCCCGTGCCACTCGACCAGGGCTCGAACACCGCAACCGACTGCTGGGCCGGATTGCCTTCGTTCGCATACCGCGTCTTCACATATTTGCCGCTGCCTGAATGCGTATAGTCATAGGGCCGGCAGAACGGGTCATAGGTGAAGGTCTCGGTCACCCCGTTCCAGTCCACCTTGGTCGCCGGCTTGCCGCACACCACATCGTTGGTGAAGGTCGATACGAACCGCGTATCCGCCGGCTGTCCGCCGGTGGCAAAATACTTCGGTGCCCGCTCCGTCACCAGATAGAGGTGATAGGTCGCGTCATAGTCCCATTCCGTGCGACTGCCTGCTCCGTCCACTTGCGACAATCGGTTGCCGTAAGCGTCGTAGGTGAAGAGTTCCTCATAATAGGTGGTAGTTGGTGTTGTGGTCTTAAAAGAACGCCGTTTAGTTATGTTGCCCTTTGCCGGCGGCGCCGCACTATCCGTACTGCCATCATAGTACAGGGCTTCATACTGCTCATAGACTGCCGTCGTCGGATCAAATCCGCCTGACTGGATCCACTTCACACGCGGTAGAGATACGATGTAAGCAGTCGTATTGTAGGGGTAGGCGATGCCCGTCCAGGTCTCATCGCCGGTCAGGTCCTTGCGGCCGAAGTCGCGGATCTGGGAGATATTGCCATAGGCATCAAAGGCCCGCTCTTTGCGCAGGACCAGCGGGGTTCCAGTCTCGTTCAGCGTCGTATCGGTCCGGGTGTTCAAGGCCTTATACGGCTTGGTTGCGGTATTGACGGCATAGGTTTCGACCACGGTCTTGGAAGCGGTGTTGGCACCGTTGCGCAAGACCGTCTTCTCGGGCAGCCCGTAGCTTGCCAGATCCTGGCGATAGGTCGTCTCGACCACCGGACGCGCCGTCTCGCCATTGGCCAGCGGCTTGGTCATGGTGATCGTCTTGTAGCCCAGGAACTTGCGTGCCTTCGGGTCGTACAGCCCGCCCGCATAGGCATAGTCGGTCGAAGCCACCTGCCCGCGTCCGTCATCCACCCGCAACTGCGTCACCGCGTGCAGAACCTGCGGCATGAACGTGTTCGTCCACCGCGTCGACGGCGTATAGTCGACGCTGACCGTGCCACCCGTCTCCAGCTTCACAGAACGCAAAAGGTTCGGGTTGCCGGAGCCGGCGTTCGAAACGTAGATGTTGCCGTTTCCACTCGCGAGATCCGGAAGACCATCCCCGTTATAGTCGCCAAAAGCCAAATTCTGGTCAAAATCCTTGTCATCGAGCAGCCATTGCGGCCCACTCGCGGTGAAGGTGAGGCGCCAGGGCTTGCGGGTGGGACGCGTCACATTCTGATTCAGGTTCTTCGGTCCGAGAATCTCCACACGGCCGTCATTGTCGACGTCCAGAAGCGCCGGAGACCCAAAGATCTCGCCGCCTGCGACAGGAACGAACGACTTGCCGCTCCCGAGGAAAACGGCAATCGCGTAATTCACCCCCGAGCCCCCACGATATTGCAGGATGTCGGTGGTACCGTCGCCGTTGAGATCACCCAGGACGCAACGATACTCATAAGGGTCGTATTGATTACCGCATCGAACGCCAGTCGCCGTGGCAGCCCAGGCTCCGTTTGCAAACCGGTAAGCTGGCGCATCCCCTCCCCCCAGCAAAAAACCCTGACGCCCGTTGGCGAGAAAGTCAGCCCGTCCAACAGCATTATCTCCAAGCGAGAAAATGCTGTCCAGACCATCGCCATCGTGGTCTAAAGGAGTCCCACCTCCCTGGATCACAGAGCAGATGGCCGCATAGGTGGCTGAGCACCCTTCGAGGGTTACACGGAGGTTGGCATCCGCTCGACCGGCACGGTATTCTTTATAGATGGCTCCCGTGCTGCCCCCATCAGAATCCCATGACGTCACGCGCCACTGGAACCTGAATCCCAGGTCCTTTGGTCTTTCGGCGGCAAACCGTCCCGCGGAAACTTCGATTTCCAAAGAGCTGTAGCCATTCACCACCCCTGGCCCCGCCGGGATAGGGACACCTATGCCGGCCGCCGTGCCGTCATTGGCAAACCTGGAAAAAAACCAGGCGCGATGTTGACGAATGTACTCCTCATCACAACGGATGTCTTCCGGGCAGTGCGAGAGATCGGCAGCCCAGCCATAGAGTTCGTCCCTGCCATCGGAATTGAGATCTATGGTGCTCAGCTGAGCGGACGGAAAGCCCTCGTATTCTGTTACCTGTCCATTGGTCAGGCCAGGCTTGGCCGTGTAGGTGTAGGTCAGATTGTCATAGGCCATCTGGCGGATGGTCTTGACCGTCGGCCCGGTGACGACACCAGCCGATGAGACGGTGGCATCGCGGCCGTAGCGGTCGACCTTGGTCAGCCTCGACGTGTTGGAGAACGGCGCCTGGTCGTAGGTCAACGCATAGGCCGTGCGCAGGGCAGTCCCCACCTTCACGCCGACCGTCTTGATCCGCTTCTTGGTATAGGAAAGACCAAGACCGTTGGCCATCACCAGAGAGTCCGGACGGTCCTCGTAATGGAAGTTGACGCTCATCCCGCCATAACTGACCACCGACGGATAACATACCGGCAGGTCCGGGCAGGTATAGCCGTAGTTCACGACGTTGCCGTTGGTATCGGTCACCGACGACAGCAGGAAGCGGCCGTCGTGCTGCACGTTGTAGTCCGGCGTGCCCGATGCCGGCGTGCTGCCGGCCACCGCCATCACCGACTTGAACAGTGACACCGTGCCGTCCCGGTCGGTCACCGTCCAGGTATTGGCCGCCGCATCGAAGATCACCCGCTTGAAGTTCTCGTTCTCGGTCACATGCGTGCCGCCCACCGAGCAGGAGGCCGCCACCATGCCGGTGGCGCACGCAACCAGTTCCTCACCGTTCAACAGGTAGACGTCCTTGGCATCGAAGGCCGGATAACCGTAGCCCGGTGTCGCCCGCTCGATCACGTCGAAACCGTCGAGCCCCCAACCATAACCGAGCCAGCCCTGGTAGAGCCCGCCCAGCCGCGTCTTGCGGGCCGAGTTGTAGTTCAGCGCAATCTTCGGCTCCAGGCCACGAAAGCCGGGAACGTCGAGTTCGATCTTCTGGCTGAAGAAGCCATTGCCGCCGATCTCCGGCAAAGACGGTCTTGGCGGCGCATTGACCGCCGGAGCCTCCTGACCGGTTGCAGCGGCCGACGCCGCCATGGCCGACATCGCCTCGGGCTCCAGCGCACCATCGGCATCCTTGCCCTTGGCATCCGCCGTGCCGGATTGCGTGTCTTCGCCCTCTTGCTTATCGGCCGGCTTGCCAAGCGCGGTTGCGCCAGCCTGGCCGGACCCGTCCTCGGCACCCGTGGCACGACCACCAGCGGCCCCGGCCCCCAAACCTTTCCCCTGCGGCTTTCCAAGCCCCAACGTCCGGTCCACCGCCCGATCGTTCGAGGACGCGCCGGTCCCTGATCCTGCCCCCGGTTCAAGCACCTCAGTCCCCGGGACACTGCCGGAACCAACCTGGCCTGCCGTTCCACCAAAGCCGGACTGCCCAGCCCCAGCCCGGCCGGCGGAGCCGCCACCGAGACCAGCGCCGCTGCCAAATCCAACCGGCCGCACACCCTGCTCCGCCGCCAGCGCGCCATGCCCCAGCAGCCCGTCGACAACCACCGCTCCCGTCACCCCACAAGAAAAAACGCAAAGCGATACCGTGGCGGCAAAAGCCGCAAAACCAACCCGACTGCTACGCATGAGCCCCCTCGAAGCGAATCAATTCGTCATCAAAAACACGACGCATCCTAACGGCGCACAACCCACCCAGTGCAACCGTTTTGTGAACCCAACAACAAAATATGAGAATATGATACAGGTATATTAGAAATGCCTCGAGGACCGCGAGCGAAAATTGTGGACAGAACCATTGCGCGAACTTTGGCTGTAGCGCCGAAGCGCCCCTTCTATAGGATCGCCCCGGTAAGTGGGCGGGTCAATTTTATGAAGTATTCCAAGTCGTATTGCCTGCTGGCTATCGCGCTGCTTTCAGGCTGCAGTTCGACAGATTCCATCAACGATGTCTTTTCGGTAAAACTGAACGAGCTGGATGCGCGAGGGAAACCTCTTCCGGTTTCGCATGGCACGTCTCACAGCTTCGCGGCGTCGACATCGGAAGCAGGCGTCTTCAGCGGGGCGTCGCAAGTAGGCACCGGAAGCTTCCTCTCCTCACAGCCTGCAATATCGACTGGTAAAACGACAAAAGGCGGGGAAGGCTATAGCCTCAATCTGGTCAATGCACCGATCGCCGCGGCGGCAAAAAGCGTGCTCGGCGATACGTTGGGGGCTACTTACGTCGTCGATTCGCGGGTAACGGGTACGGTGACGCTTCAAACCGCGACACCTGTTTCGCGCGATGCGCTTGTCGAGATCTTCGAATCCGCCTTGGCCGTCAACGGAGCAGTCATCACCAAGCAAAACGGCAACTATCAAATTGTCCCGGCCTCTGAAGCCTTCGCGTCCACTCCGGAGATTGCAACCGCTTCAAGTCCGATCACCGGTCCTGGGATAAAGGTGCAGGCGATCGAACTCAAATACGTAGCCGCAGCAGAAATGAAAGGTATTCTGGACCCCATCAGCAGGCAGGGTTCCATCCTTCGAATTGACGACCATCGCAACATCATCGTACTCGCTGGCACCAGCAACGACCTCGCCGCGATGCGGAATGCAATCAATATCTTTGATGTCGATTGGATGAAAGGAATGTCGGTCGCTCTTCACCCGTTGAAGGCGTCACAGTCCGCGGCAGTTGCGAAAGAACTAACCTCGATCTTCGCGGCCGAAGACGGGCCTGGCAACAAGATCATTCGATTCATCCCGAACGAACGCTTGAATGCAGTCCTCGTCATCACCTCACGGCCTGCTTATTTGTCTCGCGCGACCGCGTGGATCGCTAAGCTGGACAGGCTTGCCAGCACCAATGAAGAGCGACTGTTCGTCTACAATATTCAAAACAGACCAGCAAAAGAGCTTGCGCAGGTTCTGCAATCCGTTCTGAAGGAACGCCAATCCACAGGCACCGAGCAGATCCAGATCGATAATCCGATCGCCCCGGACCTCGAACCCGCGACAATCACCACGGCCTATAACGATCGGCAGTCAAGCCAAGCTGCATCGAGCGATCCGAACATTCAGTCTAACGGCCCATCTGCGGGGTCTCGCACACCCAAAACATCAGTTGTTGCTGACATCGAGAACAACGCCCTTCTGATCTCGACGACGGCCCGGGAATACGAACGGGTCGAGAAACTTCTTCGTCAACTCGATGTCGTGCCCACGCAGGTCATGCTGGAGGCGGTCATCGCCGAGGTGACACTGGGGGACGAGCTCAAGTTCGGCCTTCGCTGGTTTTTCGAAAGTGGCCATTCGGGCGTCGGCTTTTCCGATCTTGCGAGCGGCGGGACCGGTGCGAGCTTTCCGGCGCTTGCGTGGAGCTACGCCACCAAGGACATCCGCGTGACGTTGAATGCGCTCTCCAGCGTTACCGACGTCAATGTCGTTTCCGCCCCGACGCTGATGGCGCTCAACAACCAGAAAGCCGTCCTGCAAATCGGCGACCAGGTCCCCATCGTGACACGCCAATCCCGCAGTATCGATGATGCCGGAGCGCCGGTGGTCAATTCGGTCGAGATGAAGGACACCGGTATCATCCTGACGGTCGTGCCGCGCATCAACACCTCCGGCAAGATCATGTTGGACATTCAGCAGGAGGTGAGCGACGTGGTGAAGACCACCTCGTCCGGTATCGATTCCCCGACGATCCAACAGCGGAAGGTTTCAACACGCGTGGTGGTCAACGACAACGAGAGCCTGGCACTCGGCGGGCTGATCCAGCAGAAGAACGATCTGATCCGCACGCAGGTCCCGATTCTCGGCGACATCCCTCTTCTGGGGAACGCATTCAAGAGCAAGACGGATACCATCAAAAAAACAGAGCTGATCATCTTCATCAAGCCGCGGATCGTCAGAGACGTTAACGAGGCCAGAAACGTGACGGAAGAATTCAGGCAGCAGCTTGATTTCTCCTCGGACATTAAAAAACGCCGCGGCGGATCGAGCAAGCTCGAACAAGATATCAAGCGCCTGAATTATTGAGCTTTTCTGTGATATTCACCCTGACAGTTGTCCTGGTCATCTGCTTTGGCGTCATCTGCTACGTCGATTTCCGCTGGTTTGTCATCCCGGACTCGATCAACATCGTGCTCCTGCTTGCCGGATTGACGTTTCGGCTTCAACAAGGGGTGGTCGAGACATTCGCGGCTTGCGTATTCGCGTTGCTCGTCGGGCTTCTGATGTGGACCATACGCCAGGTACATCTCAAACTTACCGGGCGCGTAGGTTTGGGCTTGGGGGATGTGAAGCTGGCCGGCGCGGCCGCTGTCTGGTTCAGCCCGTGGATGTTCCCGATCTTTCTCTTCTTGGCGTCTTCATTGGCGCTCGTTTTCCTGTTGGTCTTCAGCCTCGCCAGGAAAGAGGTTCAAACTCAGAAGGTCCCATTTGGCCCCTTTCTGGCCGGGTCGCTTATTGTCACCTGGAATCTTGAACGTCTTTATGGATCCCTCATCGGACAAATTTCATGATCATATTCACGCCGACTCTAAAATTGGGCATCAAGCGCCGTGCTGCCGTCGAGGGCTTCACCCTCGTCGAGCTTCTGGTGGTTCTGGCGATCATCGGCTTGATTGCAGCGCTCGCCACTCCCCAAGTCCTACGCTATTTGGAGTCAGCCAAGGTTGACACCACCAAAGCCCAGATCAGAAATTTCGAGAGCGCACTGGAGCTCTACTATATCGACACTGGGCACTATCCGACCACGGAAGAAGGTCTTGCAGCCCTGGCTACCCGGCCAACCAATGCCGCAGCCTGGAACGGCCCCTACATCAAGAATGCAGGCGTCTTCGTTGATGCATGGAGTACCCCATATCAATACCGAAGCCCGGCGGACGAGAAATCGTTTCAGATTCTGTCATTTGGACGGGATCGCAAGATGGGCGGTAGCGGCCAGGACGCTGATCTCACTGGAAACTGATTACCGGCCGACGTCGAGGAACGGTAAGCGGTGTTTCGCCGCGGCCTTGGTTTCTGGCTTCTCGGCGTAGGCCCACGGCAGCGACTCGTCGATCTGACTGTTGGGATGGTCACACTACACTGCCCTTTAAGGGGAAATGGCTGGATATCAGCCTGTGCGATCAGCGCGAGATGGTCCTGCGCCGAGGCGGAGGCGTGTTCGAAATCAGGCACGCCGTAGCTCAACCGCCGCACCAAAGGCTACCGGTCCTTCTTCCCGCCGGGCCGTTGAGCTGTTCTAGCATCGGCCGTCCATCCAGCACTTTAGACGATCTATGCCTGATGGTCTCCGACCAGCAGTTTGGGTGTTCGGCAGTCGGCCTAACCTTCGTTTTTAGTTTCATTTCGCTTTCTATGAGCCAAAGTGAAGTTAAATCTAACGTGTTCTAACCATTGATATTTTATTTTATTCTCAAGACCTAAAGAAGCAATCTCTGCTCTGATTTCGCTTATGCTACCAGATCCGCTGAATACCATTGAATGTGCCCCTGTGATTAAGGCCCATGATGGAATTGCACCCCATAATGTTTTATCTTTCCTTTGAGGTTCATCCCCATCCGGGCTGCAGATATGATCAACGAGCCAAAGTTCCCAGCCGAGTAGTTCCACGTTGTCTGCCTCACATGTTCTGAGAAATGCTTCGACATCGATGGGATTGATACCAAGTTCCCCATTTAGTGAGCGAAACGAGCGATCTAGTATATCTTTAGCTAGCGATGGCGGCCAAAACATTTAGATAATTCCTTATTGTTGACGCAGCAATCGTGGATCTCCCTGAGACTAGAAGTCGAACCCATCTCCACCAACCTGAATTATGCCTTTAGTTGTGTCGTCTATGATGACCGAGCGGCCAGTCGTAGGATGCTCGTAACGAGTTGCGGGTCCGCCTGTTTTAAAGTTCGTTGCCGGATGCTGTTTACCTTTTTCAACAGCCTCTTCGATTTGCTTATAAGACCAGCCTCGCTGTTCCATCTGCCGCTCAAGCTTTTCAAGATTTTTAATAGTATCAGGTGGCCTTACTGATGGCGGTGCTTTCGGTCCAATTTTCGACCCAAGCCACTTACCGACTTGAATAGCCCCTTGAACCACAGCCTTCCTTAACCCTGCAACTTGCACATTATTCGCGGAATACCCTGATGCTGAATTGTTTAGAGCGTTTCCCAAGCCGTAGCCACTTCCATCGGTGGGTAGTGAATAGCCACCAATAGCCACTCCGGTCTCGCCACCATCGCCGTGTTCCCCCCAAGAGAAGTAGTCCTGTGTAGGATCGCTATGGCCGCTATCGAGCACTATCGGCTCGAGTGTCGTATCCGCTTGGGACCAAGCATGCCCGTTCGGGTCAGCTTTGTTGGCGGGATCGTTTCCGGCGTAGGCATACCTATTGGTCCCAACGCCGGGAATAGTAGGATCGAGCGTATCGGGTGACTTGAATAGGGCGTCGGCGGGATCAAGGTATCGGAAATTAAGGTAGAGCAGCCCGGTTTCAGGATCGAAGCGTTCGCCGACATAGCTCTTCTTCGTCTGCATGGCGGTGTTGGTCGGCTCGCCATAAGCGGCGTAGCTGGTCCGCTCGACCAGATTGCCGGATGCATCCGTAACCAGCCGGATGGAAGCGAGATGATCCCGATGCAGGAAGTATTTGGTCGTCGCGCCGGACGCTGTGGTGACGACCTTGATATCGGGATGCGGATAGCGGGTGTAGACCTCCGCACCGGGCGTCGTGCGGTCGATTTCGATCTCCGATCCGGCATAGAGCGTGGTGTTGAACGCTGAGGTTTTCTTGACCCGTGCACCATCCGCGCCATAGGCGAAGTTCACCGTCGCGCCGTTGCGGGTGACGGTGGCAAGCTGGTTGGAGCGATCCCAGCCCATGGTTCGAATGCCGTCATTGGTCGTATTGCCGTTGGCATCGTAAACGAGGGAGCGGCTGGCAATTCCGGTCGGCGCATGCGGCCGCGCCGCCGAGCCTGCCGGATAGGTATAGGTACCCATGCGCGTGCGCGAGGTGATGTTGCCGTTCGGCGAGTAGGTGAAGGTCTCGTCGAGCGCGTTGTTGCCGAGATTGTCGGCGCTCGCCAGGCGATTGAAGCCATCGGTGGTGTAGGTATAGACCCAGCTGTCGGAGGGCGTCAGGCCGGTGATGGCGGTGATCTGGCCGATCGCATTGCGAGTGTACTGATTGTCCATCAGCACCGTCGTGCCCTTCTTCGTCACCACCCGCGTCAGCCAGCGCCGGGTCGGCGAATAGGAAAACTCCGTCGCCACCCCATTGGCATAGGTGATCGACTTCGTCTGGCCGTCCGCCTCGTAAAGTGTCGAGGTGATATAGTCAGGGATGGAAGTGAGACGGTCGGATGCATTATAATACCAATAAGGCGGCGTAGCGCCGATCAGCGTGTTTTCGGGACCGTACTGCACAGATTGCGTTTTCCACTGACGCCCCATGCCTTCCGTCTTCCATGACGAAAGGCCGTCGATGATGGTGCCTGTGACTTGGTGTCCGCCCGATCCATTATAGTTCCGCAGGAACTCAAACTGAGCACTGCTATTCACGGCCGACGTAAGCATACCGACATTGTGCTGATATCCTTGCCTGTTTTGATCGTATGTGTTGGTTGCTACAGTGGTCGGAGACGCCTCGCCCGGCATCTGGACCCTCTTGGTCAGGAGCCGTTCCATCTGGTCGTAGGCTAGCGTGGTGATGGCACCTCGCGCATCGGTCTGGCGGATCAACCGGCTGGCATTGTCATAGGCATAGGTCCAGGTGCCGAGATCCGGATCGCTGGCCGAGAGCCGGTTACCCATCAGATCGTAGGTATAGGTCCAGCGAGCGCCCTCGGTATCCTGAACCCCAAGCAGCCGCCCGAGCACATCGTAAGTCGAGATATGATAGGCGGTAAAGATACCGTTCTTGTGGTTGAAGCGGCCGAGTTCATAACCATGGACATCCGTCACGGTGTTGTATTGCTGGCCGAGTTCATCGGTCAGCCAAGCATCGAAGGCCGCAATGTTACCCGTTCCCCACATGACGGCAGCAGATGTGGGTCGTGCCGCGTAGCTGTAATTCTTCTGGCTGCCATCCGGATTGACGGTCTTCACCACCCGATCCTGCCAGTCGTAGCTGTTGACCGTCCATTGCGCCGTCTCGTTGGCAAAGCGGGCAAACGCCGTCTGCCACACATTGCCGCGGGCGTCATAGCTCGTATCGGTGATGCGCCGCTGGCCGCTCGCCGTCTCGCCCGGCGTCTGCACCCGCCACGGCCGGCCGAGCCCGTCATAGAAGGTCCGGATGTGGACATCGCCCGTCCCAGTGCTGAGCGGTTCGTAGACCGTCACAGACTGAAGCGCCGGATTTCCTTCGTTGTCATAACGGGTGTTGACATATTTGCCGGTGCCCGAATGCGCATAGTTGAAAGGCCGGCAGAACGGGTCGTAGGTGAAGGTCTCGGTCACCCCGTTCCAGTCCACCTTGGTCGCCGGCTTGCCGCACACCACATCGTTGGTGAAGGTCGATACGAACCGCGTATCCGCCGGCTGGCCGCCGGTGGCAAAATACTTCGGTGCCCGCTCCGTCACCGGATAGAGGTGATAGGTCGCGTCATAGTCCCATTCCGTGCGGCTGCCCGCCCCGTCCACATGCGACACACGGTTGCCGTAAGCATCGTACGTGAACACTTCATTATGGGAGACCGAGGTCGGCTCGACGGCTTTATAAGACCGCAGGATCGTCAGATTGCCCTTGGTCGGCGGCGCCGCGTTATCCGCGCTGCCATCGTAGTACAGGGCTTCATACTGCTCATAGACCGCCGTCGCCGCATCGAACCCACCTGACTGGATCCACCTGACGCGGGGCAATGATACGATATACGCGCCTGTATTGTAGGGGTAGACGATGCCTGTCCAGGTCTCGTCGCCGGTCAGGTCCTTGCGCCCGAAGTCGCGGATCTGGGTGATGTTGCCATAGGCGTCGAAGATCCGCTCCTTGCGCAGGACAAGCGGGGTGCCGGTCTCGTTCAGCGTCGTCTCGCTCGCCGTGTTCAAGACGCGATAGGGTTTGGTCGCGGCATTGACCGCATAGGTCTCGACCACCGTTTTCGAGGCCGTGTTGGCGCCGTTGCGGCTCGCCGTCTTCTCCGGCAGGCCGTAGCTTGCCAGATCCTGGCGATAGGTGGTCTCGACCACCGGGCGCGCCGTCTCGCCAGAAGCCAGCGGCCTGGTCATGGTGATCGTCTTGTACCCTAAGAACTTCCTCGCCTTCGGGTCGTACAGCCCGCCCGCATAGGCATAGTCGGTCGAAGCCACCTGACCGCGCCCGTCGTCGACCCGCAGTTGCGTGACGGAATGCAGCACGTTTGGCATATAGGTGTTCTGGAACTTAGACGATGATGTGTAGTCGACACTGACGATGCCGCCTGTCTCCAGCTTGACTGACCGCAGAAGGTTCGGGTTCCCGGTGCCGGCTTGTGAAACTGATATGGTGTTGGAGCCGGTCACGAAATCGGGAAGCCCGTCGCCGTTGAAGTCACCGGTTAGACGGGACGCATAAGGCATCGGGAGGATCGGCGTCGAAAGCGCAGCCCAGTTGCCGTGGAAGAATACACTCGCAGTACTTAGGTCCGCATAGAGGTTGGCACCACCGAGCACCTGCCGTGATGAGATATCGACCTTGCCGTCGCCGTCGATGTCTCGGAGAACCGGAGGACCGCTGGTCGGTATGGCGGCATAGGATTGGTAGCTGTTTCCAGTCGATAGATACACGATGCTCATGTACCCGCCTTCCGGCTCGCCATAGGTATGCACGATATCGGTCGCGCCATCGCCGTTTAGATCGCCGACCGCACAGTAGTAGCCAGCGCTGATACAATCGATACCGATATTCTCGTTAACGAGAACGCCGTTCTTGTAGCGATGAACATAGCTGGGAATGCCTGCCGACAGAAAACCCTGACGACCATTGGCTGACATATCGACGGTGCCGAGTAGAACGAAAGACCACGTTCCGATCGCCTCATCGACCCCATCGCCGTTCATATCGGCTGAATAGGTGCTACCGCTCGTCATAGCTGCGCAAAGGGAAGGATCGATAGAAGGGCAGGCATTGACGGTCGGATTGAGAGATGTATCGGTGGTGACGACCTGTCCGGTCCAGCCGCTCCCGCCCACATAGGCGACGCCGATATCCTTCGTGCGCTTGGAGCCGTTGAAGCGGCCTGCGACATCATAGACGCCCGTCGCGCTTGCGGATGTCGTTCCCGCAACGTCGCCATCGCTGGTGAAGCGCGTGAATTGCCAGTTGGGACTACCTAAGCCGTGCAACTCGTCCCTGCCATCGGCATCGAGATCGTTTGCCTTTTGCGTCGTCAGATTGGTGACGCTCGCAGTCTTGGTGACGTAGTTGCCTGCGAAGTTGTCGTAGGTCATCTGGCGGATCAGCTTGACCGATGGACCGGAAACGCTGCCGTTCGCATCTATGGCTGCATCCTTGCCGTAGCGATCGACCTTTACAAGGCGCGACGCGAAGGAGAATGGGTTCTGATCGTAGGTCAGCGCGTACGCCGTGCGAAGCGCCGAGCCGACGCGTACAGCGATGCTTTTGATCCGCTTCTTGTTCTGCGAGAGGCCGAAGCCATTTGCCGTAACGATGTGATCTGGCCTGTCCTCATAATGGAAAGCAACGCTCATCCCGCCGTAGCTGACTGTGCTTGGATAGCAGACCGGCAAATCCGGGCAGGTGTAGCTGTAGGTGACGGTATTGTTGTTGGTGTCCTTCACTTCCGCCAACAGATAGCGTCCGTCATGCTGAAGCTTGTAATCATTGGAGCCCGCAGCGGGATTGGTCCCGGCGATTGTCATCACGGATTTGAACAGCGATGTGGTTCCGTCTCTATCGGTTACCGTCCAGGTGTTGGCGCTCGCGTTGAACAAGACGCGCTTGAAGTTTTCGGTCTCGGTGACATGTGTGCCGCCAGCGGAGCACGACGATGCCGTCATACCGGAAGCGCAGGGAACCAGTTCCGCGCCGTTCAGGAGATAGATGTCTCCCGCGTCATAGGCCGGATAACCATAGCCGACCGTCGCGCGTTCGATGACGTCGAAGCCGTCAAGGCCCCAAGCGTAACCGAGCCAGCCTTGATACAGGCCACCGATGCGGGTCTTGCGGGCCGAGTTGTAGCCCAACGAAATCTTTGGCTCCAGGCCACGAAAGGCCGGAACTTCAATCGCGATATCCTGTGTGAAGAACCCGTTACCGGAAATATCAGGGACGGACGGCTTTTCCTTTGCATTGCCGCCCTCAAGAGCGGCACTGGACGACATCGAAGACATCGATGAACGCGCTTGCTGTTCTGCGCCGCCCTCCTTTTTGGCATCACCCGCCGCCTTGGCCTTGGCATCGCTTTGCGCCTTGGCATCCTTGAATATCTGTTCGAGCGCGGAGGTGCTGAACTTGTCGTGGGGCTTGTCCGTCTCGGAAGTTATCGACTTGCCTGTTCCTGCATCAGCACTGTCTTCGGCACTGCCGGCAGTCGGAGGTTGGCCAATGCCTTGCGCGCGATCCACCGTCCGGTCATGCGCAGGAGCTGCATCGGGTTTACTGGTGCCTCCTCCGCTAGCCGTGTTGCCTCGGCCAAAGCCATTGCCACCGCCCAGACCGGAGCCGGTGCCAAATCCACTACTGCTTTGCCCGACATCCTGCGCAAACGCCACGCCGCCCACAAACGGGACGCCAGACAATCCGCCCGAAAATACGCAAAGCGACACCGTGGCGGCAAAAGCCGCAAAAAAAGACAGATGAAAACGCACGAGCCCCCTCAGACGTTAATTATAGGCAACCAGCTTTAAAGGTGATCGCCGCGAAAATTGCAATCCCAGAAGTTGCGCAGCTGGATAATTCAATCGGCCTAAAACATTGATGTCTAATGCTTATGTGCGACCAGCGTAAACTCAGGGTATACCCCTGCGTTACATGCCGACCGTTACAGACTGCGTCGTAGCATCCGGGTTGACGGCGCCTATTTGTAACATGGTAGCTTCGGGCCTAAAGCTTGAGGTAAGACATGGCCCGCATCGGTTACGCCCGCGTCAGCACAATCGATCAGGATTTACAAGTGCAGGTCGACCGCCTTCGGAGTGAAGGCCGCGAGATATCTAGTCAGAGAAGGTGTCGGTCGGTGGCCGCGAGGGGCGGACCGAGCTGGAACCGTAGCGGGGCGCATTCATCAAGGTGATCAGCAGTTCCGTCATGCAGGCTCCACCCGCAAACGGATCTCGAAACGTTCACCGGACTGACCAGGAATGCGCGCAACCGGCGAGGTGAAGCGCCGAAAAGAGTTCGGAGGCATCAAGCGTGGCAATAAGGGCAGCCGCAGACTCCGCCGCAAAACCGGTGATCGTCAGCATGTCTCCGTCGATTGCGATATCCGTCAGCCAGGTGTCATCCGGCAAAATTTGGGTTAGTTCCTGGTTAATATAGATAAGGCCAGATAAACCGGCTCTTATTCATTCGGCCCGCGCACTGCCCATGAAATAACCTCAAGGCGATAAGTTATATTTCCGATAGAATTCTTTGTCCTCCCAATCCTCTCTGTAAGCGTTCTGAACGGTCATCGACATATCCGAGATTGCTAAGCTCTTATTATTGTTGAAAAGCTTCAGTAAGCGTTTTTTTGCGAGGGCGTCAAACTCAGGCCATTGAAACTCATGAACAACTAATTCAATTAGCTCTCTTGGAACGCTTCCATCGTCTAGCCCGTAAGCGTCAGTTTTTTCGAAAGTAATTTCGACCTTCTTCAAAAAAGACGCCTTTAGAACCGTTTCTGCTCTAAGCAGTTCGACCACCTGAAACATTGAGCATTCAGCCTGATCGATGCCAAAACCACTCGCAAAAATCCGCCGACAATTCTCCACCAATATATCCAGTAATTTCGTAGAGTATTCAATGTCCATCAAAACTCCTTCTCCCGGTACCTTCCGGCAGCATTGAACCCGGCCCGCTCGAATGCAGCAATCGCAGCATCTTGTGCGCCTTGCCCCGAAGGGCGATAATGACCGGATACATTGTCAATCGATCGGAGCTCACCTTTAGCAAAACGTGCTTCTCCTGCGGCACGAACCGCCGCTCCTCTGGCGAGATTGATATGGGCAGACTTTCCTAACACCAATTGGCCAGATTCAAGAACAACATACTCCATTCGCCCGCTATAAGCGACGTTACGAATTTGAGCGGAAGGAAACACATTTGGTGCTGCGATACGATCGGCGGGAGCTAGATTGCGAAAAAGTTGCCCGCCTTTCGGCGTTTCATTCAACGCACCTCTTTTCGATGTATTCGGAGCTTCCGGGGCGGCTTTGATAGCACCTCTAACCGCGCCTACCTGGGCCGCACCTAGTGCTGCTTCGACACCCGCCTTGGCGTATTTTCCCTCTTGGTAGTCTTTATATGCATCATAGAACGCCTCAACACCTGGAACAGTTTTCAGTCCAGATGTCGCGGCCATTCCGACGCCATCGCTAATACTATCGGAGTCACCACCGAACCAGTTGTCGAGCCCATAACTTTTTTCGTCGTCACGTCCACCGATATTTTCTGGTGAACCTCCATCAATCCCCGATCCGTAGCTATGCCCATTGGGATCACTATTATTGACAGGATCGTTCTGAGCATATGCGTATCGGTTGGTTCCAACGCCTTCGAGAGTCGGATCCCAGTCGTCGGGGGAGATGAATCGTGCGTCGGCGGTGGGTGCGAATGGAGCGCCCAGCATGGCGCCGATAAGTAGCAGGCTGAGGACGCGTGCAAGGAACGGCCGGACGAGAGAGCGCATCGAGGATTTCCGGGTGCGAGAGTTGGAACGGTAGCTTGGGTGTGGCTTGGTTGGTAGGCGAGCGACCTTCTCGGCCGCTCGCCTGGGCGCTCTGACTACCGGTCGGATGCTGTTGGAGCCGTGCCGTTGGCGGATGTGGGAGATCCGGGTTTGGCGATGGCCGCGGGCACAAGCCTCATGATCGTCTTTGCCTGCCGTTCGCCATCGACTTCCATGTCTGCCTCATCATCCTTTTCGATGAAGCGTCCGAAGGCCGGGTCGTAATATCTTGCGTTGAGATACATCAGCCCGGTTTCAACGTCGAAGCGTTCGCCGATATAGCCCTTCTTCGTCTGCATCGCCGGATTGGTGGTTTCCCCATACGCGGCATAGCTGGTCTGTTCGGCAACATTGCCCGCAGCGTCGGTGACCAGCCGCACCGACGACAGGTGGTCGCGATGCAGGAAAAATTTGCTGGTCGCACCGGCGGCCGTGGCGACGACCTTGATGTCGGGATGCGGATAGTAGGTATAGACCTCCGCCCCAGGCGTGGTGCGGTCGATCTCGATATCGGCTCCGGCATAAAGCGTCTTGCCAAACGCCCAGTTCTTCATCACCCGCGATCCGTCCGGACCATAGGAGAAGGTCACCGTCGATCCGCCTTGGGTGACGCTGGCAAGCTGGTTCGACCGGTCCCACACGAGACTGCGGGTGCCGTCCGAGACCATGTTGCCGTTGGCGTCGTAACCGATCGGCTTCGTCCCGATTTTGGTCGCCGCATGCGGGCGCACCGCCGTGCCCACCGGATAGGTATAGGTGCCGGCGATCCGGGTGCGCGACAGGAGATTGCCGCTCGCCGAATAGCTATAGGTCTCGTCGAGTGCATTGTTGCCGGCATTGTCGGCCGAGGTCAGACGGTCGAGGTCGTCATAGGCATAGGTCCAGTTGTCGGATGTGGTGAGACCAACGATGGTCTTGATCCGCCCCAGCTTGTCGCGCGTGTACTGATTGTCCATCAGCACCGTGCTGCCCTTGGCTGTCGTCACCCGCGTCAGCCACCGGCGGGTCGGCGAATAGGCAAACGCCGTCGTCACCCCGTTGGCATAGGCGATCGACTTCGTCTGGCCGTCCGCCTCGTAAGTGGCGGCACTGATATAACCGGGCACCGTCAGCAGCTTGTTGGCGGTATTGTAGGTCCAGGGCGCCGCCGACGTGCCGACTGGGATCGAAGCTGGCACCGCAGCCGGCGTATAGGCGATCGACAGCGTCTGCTCGGACTTGCCCCTGGTCTCCACCGTCGTATGGGTGATCCCATCGATCACTGTCCTGGTGGTCAATACTGTCGTCGAACCGCTCAGGCTGCGGCTAAAACTCTGGGTCGCCGCTGCGTTCACCGACTTCGTCAAAAGCCCGATATTGTGGAAGGGGGCCGATCCGACGCCCGCATCCGCCGTGTCATAAGTATTGGTGGCCGTCACCGCGGCGGTGGTCTCGCCGGCCGCCTTGACCTGCTTGGTGAGAAGCCGGCCCATCTGGTCGTAGGAAAGCGTCGTCACCGCCCCACGCCCATCCGTCTGGCTGACCAGCCGGTTGGCATTGTCGTACGTATAGGTCCAGGTGCCCAGATCCGGATCGCTGGCCGAAAGCCGGTTGCCCAAAAGGTCGTAGGTGTAGGTCCACACAGCACCGTCATTGTCGCGCACACCCTTAAGCCGCCCCACCGCGTCATAGCTGCGGTACTCATTGACCCAGGCCCCGGAGAGCTGGCCGGAGGAGGTCAGGATCACATTGTTGTCCTTGTCCGTGAACGAGCGATGTTGCCTACCGCTACCGCTGCCGCTGTCTCCACCAGCACCGCCTTCACCGCCGGTGCCACCCCCCGTGGAAACCGGGGCGCTCCGCCGGGCAATACCGGAGTGGTAGCCTGTTAGAAGAACTTCGTCAGTGTAAGGGACTTCGTTCGCGGCAGTGGGATCGCGGAAGTAGGTATAGCCGTCAGTGTGGGTATAGCCGGTTGCCGTTCCCGCCGCATTGTACTGAGCTGCCGTGATAGTGATGGTGCCCGCTGCCGCTCCGCTACTAGCGACCCAACGGAAAGCGTAGGAAAAAGCACCAGAGCCGACCTGCCAGCGGTGAAAGCCGCGTGCCATTGCCAGATACATCCAGCTATCGTCCGCGTTGATGTAGTAGCCGGAAGCCGGATCACGAACGCCGGGGGTCGTACCGTTGCCACCCGTCTCACCCGTGCCACCCGTTCCGTTGCCGCCCGTGCCGGCATTCCCCTCCTCGTCCGTGATACGGACTTCCATCACCGGCAGATTGCTCGAACCCGTGAAGGCAGTCGTCTGAACCAGATAAAGATAAGTCCGCTGCGAGGCGTCCGGGTTGACCGTCTTCACCACCCGGTCCTGCCAGTCGTAGCTATTGACCGTCCATTGCGCCGTCTCATTGGCAAAGCGGGCAAACGCCGTCTGCCACACATTGCCGCGGGCGTCATAGCTCGTATCGGTGATGCGCCGCTGGCCGCTCGCCGTCTCGCCCGGCGTCTGCACCCGCCACGGCCGGCCGAGCCCGTCATAGAAGGTCCGGATGTGGACATCGCCCGTCCCAGTGCTGAGCGGTTCGTAGACCGTCACAGACTGAAGCGCCGGATTTCCTTCGTTGTCATAACGGGTGTTGACGTATTTGCCGGTGCCCGAATGTGCATAGTTGAAAGGCCGGCAGAACGGGTCGTAGGTGAACGTCTCGGTCACCCCGTTCCAGTCCACCTTGGTCGCCGGCTTGCCGCACACCACATCGTTGGTGAAGGTCGATACGAACCGCGCATCCGCCGGCTGGCCGCCGGTGGCAAAGTACTTCGGCGCCCGCTCCTTCACCGGATAGAGGTGATAGGCCGCGTCGTAGTCCCACTCCGTGCGGCTTCCCGCCCCATCCACATGCGACAGCTTGTTCCCGTAACTGTCATAGGTGAAGTACTCGAGGTAGGAAGCCGAAGTCGGCTCGACCGAACCGTAGGACCGCAGGATCGTCAGATTACCTTTGGTCGGCGGCGCCGCATTATCCGTGCTGCCATCGTAATACAGGGCCTGATGCTGCTCATAGACATCCGTGGTGGTACTGAACCCACCTGAACGAACATTGCGTTGCCGTGGCAGCGAAACGATATAAGCCGTCGTGTTCGGCGCATAGGAGGCCAAAGTCCAGGTCTCATCGCCGGTCAGGTCCTTGCGGCCGAAGTCACGGATCTGGGAGATATTGCCATAGGCATCAAAGGCCCGCTCTTTGCGCAGGACAAGCGGGGTTCCAGTCTCGTTCAGCGTCGTTTCGGTGGCGGTGTTCAAGGCCTTATACGGCTTGGTGGTGGCATTGACCGAATAGGTCTCGGCCACCGTCTTGGAAGCGGTGTTGGCACCGTTGCGCAAGACCGTCTTCTCGGGCAGCCCGTAGCTTGCCAGATCCTGGCGATAGGTCGTCTCGACCACCGGACGCGCCGTCTCGCCATTGGCCAGCGGCTTGGTCATGGTGATCGTCTTGTAGCCCAGGAACTTGCGTGCCTTCGGGTCGTACAGCCCGCCCGCATAGGCATAGTCGGTCGAAGCCACCTGCCCGCGTCCGTCATCCACCCGCAACTGCGTCACCGCGTGCAGAACCTGCGGCATGAACGTGTTCGTCCACCGCGTCGACGGCGTATAGTCGACGCTGACCGTGCCACCCGTCTCCAGCTTCACAGAACGCAAAAGGTTCGGGTTGCCGGAGCCAAATTGCGAGAACATCGGATTATCGGAGCCTGATCGCAAAAGATCAGGCAGTCCGTCACCGTTGAAGTCGCCAGAAACGCGAAAATTTGACGGCAAAGCGTAGTTCGACGGCAGAAGCTGAGATCCAGCGGACACAAATCCCAAGGTGAAAACCGTGCCATCGTGGTAGATATCGACCTTGCCATCATTGTCAGCATCACGAAGGGCCGTTTCCAGGCGCCACGGGAAACTGCCGGCAAGCAGTACAAATCCCTTGCCAGTCGAGAGCCAGATCTGCGCCGTATAGTCGGTATCCCCACTCCCTCGTTTCGATGCACCCACCAGATCCGTCGCGCCGTCCCCATTCAGATCACCCAGCGCGCAGACGTAGAAATTGAAAGTCGTAGGGTAACAATTTGCCCCAATCGGAAAGGCAACCCAAGCTCCATTGATGAAGCGATACGCCGATACTCCGTTGTTGGTATCTACGTACCCCTGCCGGCCGTTTGCCGCAAAGTCACCCATTCCTGTGATCCCACCCCCCACGATAATATCGACGCCGTCGCCGTCATGATCGAGGGTCGTTACCGATGGCGGCTCGGAAGATAGGCTAGGCTCTTGATAAAACTGCGAACAGACTGCCGCGTAGCAGTCCGACAGACCGCTCGGTGAGATCATCGCCTTTCCGCTGTAGTATTCAGTTGAGTCTCCCCAGGCGGGCTTCGAGTACGTATAGGACACCGGAACCTCTTTTACCGCGCCGGCAGAGAACCGCCCGGCCACCAAGGGAAACACCCGTGAGTTGTCGCCCTGTTGATGAAGCCGTCTCAGATCGACCGAAGCGGAAAGCGCTCCTACCCCGTCTTTGTTAAATTTGTAGAGGTCCCAAAGCGTGGTGGTGCCAGCGTCTTCCTCTGAATACCGTTCGACATGGGTAGTGATTTGCAGTTCATCCCTACCGTCGGAATCGAAGTCCACGGCAAATTCCTGCGTAGGCTGATACAAGTCGCAGCACGGGCGTTGCGGTTGAGCATAATATCCCTGCTGGTAACTGATCACCAGGTTGTCATAGGTCATCTGCCTTATGGTCTTGACGGTCGGTCCGGTGATGACGCCAGCCGATGAGACGGTGGCATCGCGGCCGTAGCGGTCGACCTTGGTCAGCCTCGACGTGTTGGAGAACGGCGCCTGGTCGTAGGTCAACGCATAGGCCGTGCGCAGGGCAGTCCCCACCTTCACGCCGACCGTCTTGATCCGCTTCTTGGTATAGGAAAGACCAAGACCGTTGGCCATCACCAGAGAGTCCGGACGGTCCTCGTAATGGAAGTTGACGCTCATCCCGCCATAACTGACCACCGACGGATAACATACCGGCAGGTCCGGGCAGGTATAGCCGTAGTTCACGACGTTGCCGTTGGTATCGGTCACCGACGACAGCAGGAAGCGGCCGTCGTGCTGCACGTTGTAGTCCGGCGTGCCCGATGCCGGCGTGCTGCCGGCCACCGCCATCACCGACTTGAACAGTGACACCGTGCCGTCCCGGTCGGTCACCGTCCAGGTATTGGCCGCCGCATCGAAGATCACCCGCTTGAAGTTCTCGTTCTCGGTCACATGCGTGCCGCCCACCGAGCAGGAGGCCGCCACCATGCCGGTGGCGCACGCAACCAGTTCCTCACCGTTCAACAGGTAGACGTCCTTGGCATCGAAGGCCGGATAACCGTAGCCCGGTGTCGCCCGCTCGATCACGTCGAAACCGTCGAGCCCCCAACCATAACCGAGCCAGCCCTGGTAGAGCCCGCCCAGCCGCGTCTTGCGGGCCGAGTTGTAGTTCAGCGCAATCTTCGGCTCCAGGCCACGAAAGCCGGGAACGTCGAGTTCGATCTTCTGGCTGAAGAAGCCATTGCCGCCGATCTCCGGCAAAGACGGTCTTGGCGGCGCATTGACCGCCGGAGCCTCCTGACCGGTTGCAGCGGCCGACGCCGCCATGGCCGACATCGCCTCGGGCTCCAGCGCACCATCGGCATCCTTGCCCTTGGCATCCGCCGTGCCGGATTGCGTGTCTTCGCCCTCTTGCTTATCGGCCGGCTTGCCAAGCGCGGTTGCGCCAGCCTGGCCGGACCCGTCCTCGGCACCCGTGGCACGACCACCAGCGGCCCCGGCCCCCAAACCTTTCCCCTGCGGCTTTCCAAGCCCCAACGTCCGGTCCACCGCCCGATCGTTCGAGGACGCGCCGGTCCCTGATCCTGCCCCCGGTTCAAGCACCTCAGTCCCCGGGACACTGCCGGAACCAACCTGGCCTGCCGTTCCACCAAAGCCGGACTGCCCAGCCCCAGCCCGGCCGGCGGAGCCGCCACCGAGACCAGCGCCGCTGCCAAATCCAACCGGCCGCACACCCTGCTCCGCCGCCAGCGCGCCATGCCCCAGCAGCCCGTCGACAACCACCGCTCCCGTCACCCCACAAGAAAAAACGCAAAGCGATACCGTGGCGGCAAAAGCCGCAAAACCAACCCGACTGCTACGCATGAGCCCCCTCGAAGCGAATCAATTCGTCATCAAAAACACGACGCATCCTAACGGCGCACAACCCACCCAGTGCAACCGTTTTGTGAACCCAACAACAAAATATGAGAATATGACACAGGTATATTAGAAATGCCTCGCAGACCGCGAAGGAGATTGAACCAAGGCTCGACCACCAGGCGCGATACCGCCCGGCAAGTCGCCGGTTGCGGCGCGCCATTGCGACGGCATTCCCGCATAATCGCGGCGCGGCTCCGAGCCGGACTTTGCCGACACCCTACATGAATATGATTCGACGGTAGATGTTGCCACGCGTCGAGATTCCTCCCACGCGCTCTCGTCCTCGATACGGCCGCCAAACCGGTCGCCACCGCAATGCGTTTCAGGGCCAACTCGAACGCCAGCTGCCGGCCTGGCGGGGTGGAGGCGCATCGAGTATAAATCCGTCGTGCTGCTTATCGCCATAAATATCCACCAAACCGCACGCGTTGTCGACCCATAATACGTCCGATAATCTTGCATTATCGGCCATTCAGGCTGTTATAAGAGAGATCGCAAATCATCGGACAAAACAGCGGAATTACTTCTGAGTTTGCCTGACACGGTGAAGCTTCTCCCCTCCTTCCAGCCTCAGTCCAAGCTCCGCTTCAACTCGTGTTGCCGCGTCAGCTCGGCCCGCTGAACGTGATCGACGATGCCAACGACAGCCTTTAAACGATCGAGGTTGACTGCGCCCTCCGGTCCAAGCCGTAAGTTCTCCGTTCTTAGGTTGCTGGTGGATCTTCATCCGCCCTGACCCGTGGAACGAGGCGAGAAAGTTCAATTCCGAAAATGGAAGATAGGTTGCTATGATTCCACCCTCTTGCCTCAGTGGGCTGATATTGCATGAGCCGATGATCACCTTATTCAAAAAGTGACCCCTGACTGCCCGAATTTCGACGTGCGAGTCTCGACTTCGGGTTCCCCCAGCGTACGTTAACAGTTTTGGCAAACGGGTGAGCCCGACCATCATCCTCCGAATCCACACGCATTCCGAAAATGCGTTCATGTGCGTTAACGCAGCTGCGTCAACTATACTCCTGCCCTGTCCATAAGTTCTTTCAGCGCCTCCGGATAGGACATCCGGTTCCGCTCGCAGAATTGCAAAAAGCGATTGAACGTCGTGATCGACGGGCGGATGTTGAGGTTGGCAGACGGTTCGGCGGGCCGTCGGCGCGTCAGCTTCTGGACCGGCTCGCGGGTTACGAAGCCGTGGCGCTCGCCGATTTCGTCAATCTTGCGGTCTGAAATCACAGGCTCAGACCCAGTGTCCGGTTTGATATCGGCAAGTTTACCGAAGCCAAGGTTCTTACCAGTCATGCTGCAGCCCTCACGCTAGCGACGAGATCGACAAGTTCCTCAGAGAGCCGCAGGGCATTGTCCCTTGCCGCCGGTAGCCCGTTTACGTCGGATGGATCGAGTTCGGCCAGGTCGAGCTGGTAATAGAAGAGCGCCTTGTACGCCGATCGCTCGTACAGGTGATTGCGGAAGGTGGGCACCTCCCCTGCCGTAAGCTGGCCTGTAATCTGCTTCTCGAGTTTGGTGGCGATCGCCGGCGACGTCCTCGTGAAGAGGATGCGGTACGGGATCGTCTTCTCGAACGCCTGCTCCTCCTCTTGAATGAGGTGGATGGCTCTCGCTGCCAGCTCAGCGTCGGTCGGGCTGGCCTGAATGGGGATGACGACCAACTGAGCCCTGGCTAACGCCCGAGACATCAGCCGGCTGGCGGTGCCTTCGAGATCAACGAACACGAACTGGTATTTCCTGCGATACTCGTCGAGCTTCGCGGTGATGGTACTTTCGGTGATGGTGCCATCGACGATAACGGGATTCTTCGAGGCTCCGCGCCTCCACCCTTCGATCGGCCGATTCGGATCGCAGTCCAGAACGACGACGCTGGCGCCCTGCTGCGCCAGCGTGGTTGCGAGAACGAGTGTCGTCGTCGACTTCCCAGCCCCGCCCTTTGGGTTCGCAACAGTGATGACAGGCATGATTCCGCCTCTGGTTCGTTGATGGTGGAGCCGCATGATGCGCCGAGATGCGTGCTTAGCGTTAACATGCTTCATGACGGCTTTCAATGCGTCCGCGTTAATATGCGTCAATCATGACGCATATTAACGGCGAGTTCAATCAAATCGAACGAGGAGGATTACGGATAAGCAATCTGCAGATTGCGGTGCGGAGCAACGGGCTAGAACGCGACAAGGCGCATTTGCGTCAATTCACGTCAACGCGCATTGACGCGGTTGCGTCACATCTTGCTGTGCACCATCGCTGCTTTCGGGTCATCCCAGCAGCACCACATTTCGGCTGCTATACTGGCCGTGGGGCCTCAGGGTATACTCCCCGCATAGACCCACCCGATGTCCGTGATATTCTCGCGATCCGCATTATCAAGCAAACCAGAACCTGCGTGCAGGCGAGCCACGCGGTCAAGGATGAAGACCGATTCGGACCGGGGCTCCACGGTAGGCTCCAGGCGGCGCCCGTCGCAGCAAAAATCCAGCGACCGGCCGAACAAGGACACGCGGCACTCTGCGTCGCGGCGATGTTGGGTTGGGGGATGGAGACAGTCGACGAATTCAGAAACACCCGCCAGGTACAACGGCAAACCTGATCCAATCATGAGCCCACAGCACGTGCGCGACGGCCGGCTGACGATCAGGCCAGGCAAGACATCAAAATCAAGCGGCGTGACGGTTCAGATCCCGATCCTTCAGGAGCTGCAAAAATCCCTCGATGCACAGACCCCCTAAGCAGATGGCATATATGGTGACGGAATATGGCAAGCCGTTTTCCGTCAATGGGCTTGGCAAGAAGATTCGCGAATGGTGCGATGAGGCAGGGTTATTCCATTGCACCACGTACGGACTGCGCAAAGCGGGCGCCATGATCGCAGCCCAGAATGGCGCGACCGATGATGAACTGATGGCTATCTTTGGATGGACGACCAAAAAGCAGACGACGCTTTATACCAAGCAGGCGAACCGTAGAAAGCTCGCGGCAGGCTCCATCCATAAAGTTGAGATCGGAACGATCTGCCGATGACATTGTCCCACACAAAACCGAGTTGGAGAAAGCGGGACAAAAATCGGCATAAAATCAAGCAAAATCAATGCTCGAAAAATGGAATGGTGCCCAGAAGAGGACTCGAACCTCCACACCCTTTCGGGTACCAGCACCTGAAGCTGGCGCGTCTACCAATTCCGCCATCTGGGCGACGGAGAGCCATGTACGGGTGTGACCTTCCCCTGTCAACTGGCTTTTTGAAGTTTCCGTGCCAGTCGCCAAAAAACCTTCATGGATCCGTCATAACGGCCTCAGGCATCGCCACTTTCGGACGCCTTGCGGTCCACGTGGCCAAGGTCGCGACTCGGCTCGATCACGTCGCGCACCCGCTGCTTCAGCTCCTTGGGGCCGGGAAATCCCCCGTCGCGCTTGCGTTCCCAGATGAGCTCGCCATTCACCTGGATCTCGAAATTGCCGCCGGTGCCGGGGATCAGCGCCACTTCACCAAGTGCGTCGCCAAAAGTCTGCAGCAGCTCCTGCGCCATCCAGCCGGACCGGAGCAGCCAATTACACTGGATGCAATAAAGAATCGTAATGCGCGGTTTTTCCATCATGTTTTGCCTTCTACCCAAGTCAATTCGGTCTCACAATAATGTCAACCAGAAAGGTCAAGTTTTTGAACGCACGCATCTCGACAGGGAGACCGCGAACGTCAATTTGGAGCTACAGCGACGATAGTCGCATCGCTTTTATAGAAAGAGGTTCTATGGCTCTTCAATCCACCACCCGCTCCCGCCTGATCATTCCGGCACTCGCCCCTGTCTATACCTCCGCCCATGAGATCGTCGAGACGATCCTGCGCGTCGCAGCCGGCCTGCTGCTCGTCACCCATGGCTTCGGCAAGATCACCAACCCGTTCGGCGCGGTCGGCATGGTCGAAAGCCTGGGTTTCTATCCGGGCGTCTTCTGGTCCCCGCTGCTCTCCGCCACGGAATTCTTCGGCGGCATTCTCGTCACCATCGGCCTCTTCACCCGCCCCGCCTCCTTCGCGGCGATGATCGTGCTGCTGGTCACCGTCTATTTCCATGGCATCGCCCAGAACCAGGGCCTCGCCGGCGCGGAAAAGTCCATTCTCTGGGCGGCGATTTTCCTGTTCTTCGCCCTGCGCGGCGGCAATAGCCACTCGGTCGACGCCCGCCTCGGCCGGACTTTCTAGGTTTTCCGGAAGGGCTGTGCCGCTCCAGGCTCAGCCTTTTCCTTCGAGCGCAAGCCGCACCACCGTGCCGAGATCGGCCTCGGCATATCCGAGCGCCGCGGCATCTTTGAAGCTCGCGCGCGCCGCCTCGATGGCGGGCGTTGCAACGCCGAGATGCCCGGCAAGATCGAGGACCACGCCCATGTCCTTCAGCACGCCGGAGACCGGAAACCCCACCGCCTCGGTCTCGCCGAGAATGACCGGAAGCCGCGACCGCATGGCCGGGCTCGCAGCCGGGCTGCCGGACAGGATCTCGATCATCTTGTCACGCTCAAGCCCCGCCCTGCCGCCGACTTCTACGGCTTCCTTCATGATCTGCCACAGCCCCATCAGCATCATGTTGTTGACGAGCTTTGCGGATGCACCGTCGCCCAGCTTGCCGACGTGATGAATGCGGTTGGAAAGCACCTCGGCGATCGGCAAGAAACGCTGAAAATCCTTCTCCCCGCCGCCGATATAGAGGCCGACCGTACCCGCGAGCAGCATTTCCGGCCCGCCGGAAATCGGTGCGTCGAGAAGCGCCGCCCCAGCCTTGCCCATCGCGTCCTGATGGGCGCGCAGCGTGTCGGGGCTGACGGTGCTGGTATCGACGATGAGTTTACCGGCCAGATCGGCGTCGGCGAGCTCATCGAGCACGGCGTGCACCGCCGCATCGTCGAGCAGGGCCAGAATGACGATATCCGAAGCATAGAGAAGTGCCGCCAGATCGACCGAGGCGGCGATCCCAATGGCCGCAGCCTTGTCCGTGGAAAGGCCGCTGCGTGTCCATCCCGTCACTGCAAAGCCCTGCGCCGCAAGGCGTTTTGCCATGGCGCTGCCCATCCGGCCGAGCCCGACGATACCAATGCGCTCTTTTGTCATGCGTTTGATCCTGCTCATGTCGTGTTCGCCAACTTTAAAGCAGAACATGGCGATCTCGTCTTGTTCATTTTGCGTTGCGGGAGGACCGAGGAATATTTCATATTCGACATGAGTGATGCTGAGGGAGCTCGGACGGCAGATGAGCGAGATATTCGAAGGCGGTTGCTTTTGCGGCAAGGTCCGCTATCGCATGCATGGGCGGCCGATGTTCATCCATTGCTGCCATTGTATCGATTGCCAGCAGCAGACCGGCGGCGCGTTTGCTATCAATGCCCTGATCGAAGCCGAGCGGGTGGAGATCACCGAGGCCTGGCCGGTCGCAGTGGCCATGAAGACCGATAGCGGCTTGCCCCACGATATCTACCGCTGCCCGCAATGCCAGACGGCGGTCTGGAGCGATTACGGCCGACGCAAATGGATGTTATTCATCCGGGTTCAGACGCTCGAAAGGCGCACCGAATTCTCCCCGGACGTGCATATCTTCACCCGCTCGAAAGTCGCCTGGGTGGGCTTGCCGGAAGGCGCCAAAATCTTCGAGAACTACTACAGCTCCAAGGCGATGTGGCCGGCGGAAAGCGTCGCGCGGCGCGAGACAGCGCGGATCAAGGCTGGAGCGGAACGCTGAAACGCGAGAAGGCAGCCGGAGGAGACGACATGGCGAGCGAACGCGAAAAGATGGCGGCAGGCGAATGGTATTGCTGCCTCGATCCGGAACTCGAAGCGCTCCGGGACAAGGCCCGATCCGCCGTCCATGCGCATAACACCATGCCGCCCGCCGAGCGCGGCGCGATGGCGCCCGCCCTGCAGGCGCTGCTCGGCTCGGCAGCCGGCGCCTTTCTGGAAGCGCCTTTCCATTGCGCCTACGGCTTCAATGTCTTCCTCGAGCAAGGCGTGTATCTGAATGCCGGCTGCACAATCCTCGATACCGCTCCGGTCAGGATCGGAGCCCGCGGCATGCTGGGGCCAGGCGTGCAGCTTTACTGCGCGGATCATCACCGTGACCCCGTGCTGCGAGCTCAGGGCCTGGAAGTCGCCCGCCCGATCAACATCGGCGCCGACGTCTGGATCGGCGGTGGGGCAATCATTCTCGGCGGCATTGCGATCGGCAACCGGGCGATCGTCGGAGCCGGCTCGGTCGTGACGCGGGACGTGCCGCCAGGCGCCATGGTTGCGGGAAATCCGGCGCGACTGATCACGCCGCGTGACTGATTTCAGAACATCGCGCCGCGTAAAGATTGGATTCAGCATTTTTTGGTAATTTTCCGTTAGCAATTCCTATCCGGGGTTATCGACGGCAAGGGGCGGCCGTCTTTGTTGTTTTGCGTACGGGTTTTCAAATGCGTTTATCGGCTGTACCAGCACTCCTCGTCACCTGCTTCGCCTTGGCGGGCTGCGCCTCGACATCTGGCCCGGACGAGCTGGTGGCCGGGGTCGCCACGCAGGAAAAAACGGGCTCCGTCGACCTGCCCGCCGCCCCTGTCCCATCGGTCGGCATCGGCAAGACCTCGCGAGTCGGTGCGCCGCAAGCACCCTCGCAGCAAGCCCTGCCCCAGCGGCAAGCGCTGCCGCAGCAGGATGTCGCCTGGAACGGTCCGACGCCGGAGCCACAGGCCTTCGCGCGGGAAACGACGGTCGGCATGCCGCTTCCGTCCGATCGGCCGATCGCCATGCTGGCGCCCGATGAGCCGGCTCTGGAAACCGCACCCCGCCGCGGTCGCATGCAGATCTACAGCCGCCAGTTCCGCGATGCCAAGCCGATCAATTTCGGCAGGGTCTCGCCGAGAAGTTATGCGGTGCACGGCGTCGATGTGTCGCGCTGGCAGGGCGACATCGATTGGGCGAAGCTCCGGACGCAAGGAGCCAACTTCGCCTATATCAAGGCGACCGACGGCGGCGATCATCTCGACCCGATGTTCAAGACCAATTGGCGCAGGGCCAAGGAAGCCGGCATCAAACGCGGCGCCTACCACTTCTTCTACTGGTGCCGCACCGCCGGCGAACAGGCCGACTGGTTCATCCGCAACGTGCCGCGCGATCCTGACGCGCTGCCGCCGGTCATCGACGTCGAATGGAATGGCGAGTCCAGCTGCAAGGCGAAACTTTCCCGCGCCCGCGTGCTGGAAAAGATGCAGGTCTTCATGGACAAGCTGGAGCGCTATTACGGCCAGCGGCCAATCATCTACACGGCGCCGGATTTCTACGAGGACAACCTGTCGGACGAACTGCTCAACTACCCATTCTGGCTGCGTGCCGTCGCCCAACACCCTTCCAAGGTCTATCCGGGCCGCAGATGGCTGTTCTGGCAATATTCCGGCTCCGGCCTGTCGCACGGCGTCGACGGCAAGATCGACCTCAACGTCTTTCACGGCAGTGAGGAGCAATGGCACAACTGGATCGGACCGCGCACAACCCTGGCGCAGAATTGAGCCACCGGAGAACCACAGCTGCCCTCCCACGACGTCGCAGTTACAGCTGTCAGCCCAAACGGCCGAGCGCCCTTTCGAGGCTCTGAAAAATCCGCGGGTCCTGCGACTGCGCGACGTTGAACCGCAGGAAGCCCCCGGCTTTCTCGGAAAGGCTAAACACGTTGCCCGGGGCAAGCACGATATTGTCGGCAAGGCAGGCGCGTGCCACCTCCGCCGCCTCTATCCCGTCCGGTAGCCGGCACCAGAGAAACATGCCGGCCCGCGGCTGCAGCCAGGGTGTGATGCCGAGCGATGCGAGCCGCATCGTGGTCACCTCCATCGCCCGCGACAGGTGGACGCGCAATTCTTCAAGATGTTTCCGGTAGCTGCCGTCGGTGAGTAACGACAATACGAGTTCGGCCGACAGCCGCCCTGTCCCGAAATTGGTGGCGATCTGCAGATCGACCAGGCCTTCGATCCATTCCGGCTTTCCGGTGATGAAACCGCAGCGCACCGAGGCCGACAGCGTCTTCGAGAAGCTGCCGATATGCACGACCCGCTCCAACCCGTCGAAAGCGGCAAGCCGCGGCGCCGGCTCGTGTTCGAGGTCGGCGAAAATATCGTCCTCGATGATCGTCAGGCCGGCCCGGTCGGCGAGTTTCAGCAACCGGTGCGCCACGACCGGCGAGAGTGTCGCGCCGGTCGGGTTGTGGATCGCGGAATTGGTGATGTAGAGCCGCGGCTTGTGCTCATCGAGCGCCTGTCCGAAAGCCTCGATATCCGGCCCGACCGGCGTCATCGGCACGCCGACGACCTTTGCGCGATGGGCACGCAGCAGGGCGTGGAAATTGAAATAGCAGGGATCGTCGACCAGAACCGCGTCGCCCGGCTCGATCAGGAAACGGCAGAGAAGGTCGATGGCCTGGGTGCCGGTTTCAGTGAGCAAGATCTGGTCCCGGGCCGCCGATATGCCGTGCTCCCCCATCCGTCGGGAGAGGAGCTGCCGCAATTGCGGCGAACCGAGCGGGGTGGCGTAGTCCGACAGGACCCGATCCTCGCCGCGCGACAGGCTGCGCAGGGCCCGCCGGATCGCCGCCTCGGGCATCCATGAGGACGGCAGCCAGCCACAGCCGGGCTTGAGGAGATCGCCGTCTTCCAGCGCCTGGCGCGAGACCCAGAACGGATCGACCGCCCGGTCGAGCTTCGGGCCGATCTCGGAGAGCGACAGCGGCGCAAGCGGGCTCGACACGTAGAAACCGGACCCGGGCCGCGAGCGGATCAGCCCCTCGGCGGCCAGCCGCTCATAGGCTTCCACCACCGTCGAGGCAGAGACATGCATAGCCTTGGCGAAGGCACGCACCGAGGGCAGCCGCGCGCCGGGCACCAGCCCGCGCCCCGCGATACGGCTGCGAATCTCCGCCATGACGACCCCGATACGCTGGCCGCCGCCCTTCTGATCCGCCCTTGTATCCACCGTACTGCTCCATGAACCATAACAGTTTCTGCAAATTGTATCGCATTGTCTCTGGTGGCACCAGGGTTTCCGGCCGATAGCGGGACAATCCCAAGGAATGCGCCCGGACGAGCGTCCAAGGGAAATGCCCGCAAATACAGGAGACTTTCGATGAACAACACGGCAAACGGCTGGATCAACGGCATGATCGGCGTATTGATCTTCAGCGGATCACTTCCGGCCACCCGGATTGCGGTGGCCGATTTCGATCCGCTGTTCCTAACCGTGGCGCGTGCCACGATCGCCGGCCTGCTCGCGCTGTGCCTGCTGCTGGCCTTCCGCGAAAAACGCCCGGCCCGGTCCGATCTCCTGCCGCTCGCCATCGTCTCGCTCGGCGTCGTCATCGGTTTTCCGCTGCTGACGGCGCTTGCGCTGAAGCACATCACCTCGGCGCATTCGATCGTGTTCATCGGCCTCCTGCCGCTCGCGACAGCGATTTTCGGGGTGTTGAGAGGTGGCGAGCGTCCAAAACCCGTTTTCTGGATCTTCTCCTGCGTCGGCAGTGCAATCGTCGCCGGCTTCGCGCTGTTTCAGGAACAGGCAGCCTCCTCGGTCGGCGATCTGCTGATGCTGGCAGCAGTTATCGTCTGCGGGCTTGGCTATGCGGAAGGTGCCAGCCTGTCGCGCAAGCTCGGGGGCTGGCAGGTCATCTCCTGGGCGCTGGTGCTTTCGTTGCCCGTCATGCTCGCGCTGTCGATCGCGGTCGTGCCGGCGGCGTTTCCAAACCTCGACAGCACGTCCTGGCTCGGCCTTGCCTATGTTTCGCTGTTCAGCATGCTGATCGGTTTCATCTTCTGGTATCGCGGCCTTGCGCTCGGCGGCATTGCAGGCGTCGGCCAACTGCAGCTTCTGCAGCCGTTTTTCGGCCTGCTCCTGGCCGCCGCCCTCCTCGGGGAAAAGGTCAGCCTCGGCATGTTCGGGGCAACGCTTGCAGTGGTTGCCTGCGTGGCAGGCGCCAAGAGATTTGCACGTTAATTCGGCACGACCTGCTTGCGCCGTTCACGAAATCGGGAACCAAACGCGTATCGAGGCATTATCCGGCTGCAGAAGGAGGAAGCAATCATGACTTTTGATCCCAATGACAGAAAGTTCGAGCCCCGTGATCCGGACCTCCGGGCCACGGAAATTCGCACCGGCAGCAGCTCCTCGTGGGTGCCGTGGGTAGCCGTGATCGCCGTCATTCTGGTCGGCGCATTCGTATGGTCGCAGATGGGCGGTTCCTCGACCGACCCTCAGACCACCTCTTCGACCAATCCGCCGGTAACCGACAACTCTACGTCGTCACCCGCACCGGCTCCGATCACCCCGGCAGCTCCGCCGGCAGCTAGCCCCGCTCCGGCAACTCCGCCGGCCGGTGGTGCAACTGGTGGCACCGGCACGCAGCCGTAAGGCTGTTGCTCATTAGATAAACAAAAGCCGTCCGCCTTTCGAGGCGGGCGGCTTTTCTGTTTGGCGCAGGAATGCGTCAGGGGGCTCCGAAATGTACAGGGCTATCCGCGGATATCGCTCGGCACGGACAGTTCGATCTCGCCAGGCATCGTCTGCGGCCAACGCTCCAGCGCCTGCCGTCCGATATTCGTCAGCCCATAGACGCCCTTATCGATGCGCTCGAACCAGCCGTAATAATTGGCACGCAGGATCGCACCCGCTGTGGGCGCCGCCTGTTTGAGATCTCGCGGCCGAAGCGGACCGCCGCTAAGCGCCGAGGCGCAGGCGAGCGCCTGCTGCCGATAGGCGGTCATGACCGGAATCTTGGTGCTGCCGCCGACCGCCGGATCGCCGCGCCGTTTGCGATGCTCCTTGACGAGCCGCGTGCGCCGCTTCGGATTGGTGCGCGGCATCGGCGAGACAGAACTGACCAGCACGCTCACCTCACCCTGATCCGAGACGCCGAGCATGCCGATCCCGAGCCGGCGGCAGAGATCGCGGTACCGTTTATCCGCCTCGCGCCCCCTGCCCTTTGCGGAAACACGAGCCGCGATCCAGACCTCGTCTGAAACGCCAGCCCGATCGACCGCCTGCAGGATCAGTTCGAGATTGAAGGTCAGTTTCAGCTCGCAGATGACAACGACAGGCGGATCCGTCCCGCTCAACCCCACCAGATCGCAACCGCTCACTTCCCCCTTCACCTCGTATCCGAAGCTTTCGAGAAAGGTTTTGACGGGGAGATAAAGCGAAGTTTCCATGCGGTCCGGCAGAGTGAATCAGTCGGCCGACAGTATCACATCATCCCCACCTGCGCCGCGTGCAGCCTGGTATAGGCACCGCGTTTAGCAATCAGGTCCTGGTGAGTACCCTGTTCGAGGATGCCGTTGCCGTCGATGACGACGATGCGGTCGGCGCCCTGGATGGTCGCGAGGCGGTGGGCGATGATCAGCGTCGTGCGACCCTGCGAGAGTTCGGCAAGCGAGCCCTGAATGGCGCGTTCCGTCTCGGTATCGAGCGCCGAGGTGGCCTCGTCAAGGATCAGGATCGGCGGGTTCTTCAGGAACATGCGGGCGATTGCGACGCGCTGTTTCTGACCGCCCGAAAGCTTGACACCGCGCTCGCCGATCATCGTGTCGAGGCCCTGCGGCAGGCCGGCGAGCATCTCTTCGAGCCGCGCCCGTCGAGCCGCCTCGATGATATCGGTCTCGCTGGCACCGAGGCGTCCATAGGCAATGTTCTCGCGAATCGTGCCGCCGAACAGGAAGACGTCCTGCTGGACGATGCCGATCTGCTGACGCAGCGACACCTTGGTCATCTTGCGGATGTCCATGCCGTCAATGGTGATGCTGCCGCCACCGATCTCGTAGAAGCGCGGCAGCAGCGAGCATATGGTCGTCTTGCCGGCGCCCGAGGGGCCGACGAAAGCGATCGTCTCGCCGGCGCGGATGGCCAGGTTGACGTTTTCCAGCACCGGCTTTTCCGGGCTGTAGCCGAAGGAGACGTTCTCGTAAGCGATCTCGCCCTTGAGATGATCGACGTCGACCGCATCCGGTGCGTCGGCGATATCCGGCTCGGTATCGATCAGTTCGGTGAAGCGGCGGAAGCCGGCAACGCCCTTCGGATAGGTCTCGATCACCGAGTTGATCTTCTCGACCGGGCGGAAGAACACGCCGACCAGAAGCAGGAAGCCGATGAAGCCGCCGGCGGTCAGTTCGCCCGACAGCACGAAATAGGCGCCGGCGATCATCACCACCATTTGGGTCAGCCGCATGCTCATGTAGCTGAGCGAGCTGCTCGCCGCCATCAGCTTGTAGGCATCGAGCTTGACGCGCCGGTAGTTCTGGTTGTCCTGTTCGAAGAGCTCTCGTTCGTGTTGCTCGTTGGCGAAGGCCTGCACAACCCGGATACCGCCGACATTCTCCTCGATGCGGGCATTGAAATCACCAACGCGACCGAAGAGACGGCGGAAATTGTCGGTCATGCGGCCGCCGAAATGGCTGGTGACCCAGGCGGTCAGCGGCACGACGACGGCGGTGATCATCGCCAGCTGCGGGTTGACCGAGAACATCAAGGCAAGCGCGCCGATGAAAGTCATGATGGCAATGAACAGGTCTTCCGGCCCGTGATGGGCAACCTCGCCGATCTCTTCCAGGTCCTTGGTGAGGCGCCCGACGATATGGCCGGTCTTCTGGTTGTCGAAATAGCTGAACGAGAGTTTTTGAAGGTGATTGAAGGCGGCGCGGCGCATGTCCGTTTCAATATTGATGCCGAGCATGTGGCCCCAATAGGTCACGATCGCCATCAGGCCGGTATTGATCGCATAGATGACCAGGAGCGCCGCCGAGGCAAGCAGGATCAGCAGCCATTCCTGGCTTAAAAGCAGCCGATCGACGAACAGTTTCACCGCCATTGGAAAGCCGAGTTCGAGCACGCCTGAAATGATCGCGCAGCCGAAATCCAGGATAAAAAGGCCGCGATAGGGCTGGTAGTAGGCAAAGAAACGACGAAGCATCGGACACTCTGTGAAATCAATAGGTGAGCAGCGAAGGCAAGTTTTGGAACCCGCTTAGCCGGGTTCTCCCACGAGGTAAACCTTCGTTCTCGTGATCGCCGGAACAATAGAGAGGGCGATCGATATCAGGCGCGGCGGCTGCGCAACAGGGTACGGGCCGAAGTGTGCGGTTCGGCGAGCTGATCCGCCTCCAGCGAGGCGAACAGCCAGTCGATGAACACCCGCACGATCGGCGCCGAACGCATGGCCGGCCGACAGGCGACGTAGAAGGCGTCATTGGCCGGAACACTCAAATCGAACGGCACGACCAGTTCGCCGCGAGCGATCAGCTTGCTGGCGGTGATCGTATCGCCGAGCGCGATGCCCTGACCATGCAGCGCCGCTTCGGTCGAAAACCGGGCGTCGCCCATGAAATATTGCTGCCGGCGCGGCAGGTCGACGGCGTCTGCTGCCGAAAGCCAGGTGTTCCATTCGCGCCCGTCCGCATCGCCATGCAGCAGGACATGGTCTTCCAGGTCGCGCACCGAGCGCAGCGGCCGACTGTTGAGCAGGGTCGGGCTGGCGACCGGGAAGAGCTGCAGGTTGCTCCAGAGCCGCGTCCAGGCATCCGGCCAGTTGCCGTCGCCATATAGCACGGCGACGTCGACATCCGAGGAATGCAGCACGGCCGGATCGTTGGAGGCGGCGAGCTTCAGCCGGACCCCGGGAAACTGCTCGGTGAAGGAATTGAGGCGCGGCACGATCCAGAAGGACAGAAGCGCCGGAACACAGGTGATGGCCAGTTCGCCTGAAGTCGCCGGCCGTTTCATCTGCGCGGTCGCGGCAGCAATCTCGCCGAAGGCATGGCTGACGGCAGGCAAAAGAAGTGCGCCTTCCGAGGTGAGCTTTAATCGTTTCGCACCCCGCTCAAACAGCGAGACCTTCAAAGACCCCTCCAGCGCCTTGATCTGATGGCTGACCGCGCCATGGGTGACGTTGAGTTCCCGCGCCGCCGCCGAAACCGAGCCGCGGCGCGCCGTCGCCTCGAAGGCGCGCAGCGGATTGAGGGGCGGCAGGCGGTTGGCCATTTCCGATCTCCGGACTGATCCTCGAATTGATCTTAACTGTTAGTTTTTCTCACAGCTATTGCTAGAACAATCTCAATTGCTTTTCCACCCGCACCTGACGGATAATGATGAAAACAAGGGCGGCAAGCCCGGCGGGACAAAAATTAGGCTGCACACAATCAGCTCTGCAGACAGGTGAGGCGATCATGACGTTCGATGCGAAGAAGCTCGAGGAACTGCGCGCAAAATATCTCGACAGCCCCGGCGGCGAGATCTTCGATCCGAAGTTCAAGAAGGTCGGCGAAAAGATCTTCAACAAGGCCGGCACCCGCGTCGCGCCTTATGCGGGCATTCCAACGCTTCTCGATGCGCCCTATATGCCGCTCGATGCGGAGAACCCGGATTTCGGCGACCTCCAGGTGGCAATGGTCGGCATGCCGATGGATCTCGGCGTCACCAACCGGCCGGGCTCGCGCTTCGGGCCTCGCGCATTACGCACGATCGAGCGTGTCGGACCCTACAACCATGTGATGGAATGCGCGCCGATCTATGAACTGAACGTCGCGGATATCGGCGACGTGGCCTTCCGCAGCCGCTACCGGCTGGAAATGAGCCATGACGACATCGAGAAGCGCATCAACCAGATCGTCGATGCCGGCGTACTTCCTCTATCTGTCGGCGGCGACCACTCGATCACCCATCCGATCTTGAAGGCGGTCGGCAGAAAGGCACCGGTCGGTTTGATCCATATCGACGCCCATTGCGATACGAGCGGCTTTTTCGACGAAACGAAGTTTCACCATGGCGGCCCGTTCCGCAACGCGGTGCTGGACGGCGCGCTCGATCCCACCCGGACGATCCAGATCGGCATCCGGGGTGCTGCCGAGTACCTCTGGGAGTTCTCCTACGAGTCCGGCATGACCGTCATCCATGCGGAGGAAGTGACCGGCATGGGGCTGCCCGTGATCATCGAGAAGGCGAAGAAGATTGTCGGCGACGGTCCGACCTATGTCTCCTTCGACATTGACAGCCTCGACCCGAGCTTTGCGCCCGGCACCGGCACACCGGAGATCGGCGGGCTCACCACCCGCGAAGTGCTGGAACTCATCCGTGGGCTGAAGGGCATCAACATTGTCGGCGGCGACGTTGTCGAGGTCGCGCCGCAATATGACGCGACCAACAACACCGCCCATGCGGGCGCCCAGATATTGTTCGAAATCCTGAGCTTGATGGTTTTCAGCCCTTCCGTGAAGGGCCTGGCCTGACATAAACTGCTGATAATAAGGGAACTCGCCAGCCGGCGAAGCACCGGCGGGCAAAAAACAAAGGAGAAAAACATGCGTGACATTCTGAACGCCAAACTCGGCCGTCGTGGCGTGCTTGGTGCCGGCCTTGCCGGTGCCTCCATGCTGGCCATGCCCTCGGTGCTGCGCGCCCAGGACAAGTCGCTGAAGGTCGGCGTCTATGGCGGCTTCTTCAAGGATTCGTTCGACAAGAACATTTTCCCGGACTTCACCAAGGCGACCGGCATCGCCATCGAATCAGTCGCCGAGCCGACCGGCGAAGCCTGGCTGGTGCAGCTCGAACAGGCCGCCAAGGCGGGTGCCGCGCCGGCCGACGTCTCGATGATGTCACAGGTTGCCATGTTGAAAGGCCAGTCGACCAATCTCTGGGCACCGCTCGACGCCGCCAAGCTGCCGAACTCCAAGAACCTCATCGATCACTTCGTCAATAAGTATCCGGACGGCAAGATCGCCGGCATCGGCGCCGTCTCCTGGTACATCACGCTGGTGACCAATACGCAGGTCTACAAGGAGGCCCCGACCTCCTGGGCTGCCCTGTGGGACAAGGCGAACGCCGACAAGCTCGGCCTGCTGGCGCTCGTTTCCAACTCCTTCCTGCTCGAAGTGACCGCCAAGACTTATCTGGGCGGAACCAAGGCGCTCGACACCGACGAAGGCATCCTCAAGGCGCTTGAAAAGCTCGCGGAAGTGAAGCCGAACGTCCGCCTCTGGTATCGTGACGAAGCGCAGTTCGAACAGGCGCTGAAGTCGGGCGAAATCCCGATGGGCCAGTATTACCACGATGTCACCGGCCTTGCCGCCTCACAGGGCAGTCCGGTTCGCTCGACCTTCCCGAAGGAAGGCGGCATCCAGGACAGCGGCTGCTGGGCGCTGTCGCGTGCCTCGAAGAAGACCGAGGAAGCGCACACGTTCATCAACTACATGTGCCAGCCAGCCATCCAGGCGACCCTGTCGCGCAAGGTCGGCACCTCGCCGACCGTCAAGCGCGACCTGCTCGACCTGACCGCCGCCGAATTCGCCTCGGTCTCCTCGGATATCGAGCCGATCATCCCGCGCTACGATCTCTACCAGACCAAGTCCGACTTCCTGAACCAGAAGTGGACGGAGATGATCGCGGGTTGATCTGAATCCGTATAAGGTCGGAACCAGAAGCCCCCTCACCCGGCCTCCGCTTCGCTCGGCCACCCTCTCCCCAAGGGGAGAGGAGGAGCGGCAACGGTTCGGCATACCTCTTCTCCCCAGCGGGGAGAAGGTGCCGGCAGGCGGATGAGGGGGCTGCTTCACGCCTCTCTATCAAATTTAAGAGGGGCTAAAACCGCGGAGACCGCATGTCCGGATTGAACCTCAACCATGTGACGAAGCAGTTCGGCAACTTCACGGCCGTCAACGACGTGAACCTTTCGGTTCCGGATGGCACGTTCGTCTGCCTGCTCGGGCCGTCCGGCTGCGGCAAGACCACGCTGATGCGGATGATCGCCGGCCTGGATCTTCCGACCGGCGGCTCGATCGAACTCGGCGGCGCCGACATCACCGCGGTACCCACCCACAAGCGCGATCTAGGCATGGTCTTCCAGTCGCTGGCGCTTTTCCCGCACCTGACGGTCGGCGAGAACATCGCCTATTCGCTGCGCATCCGCGGTACGCCCAAGGACGTCCAGAAGAAACGCGTCGACGAGCTCTTGGCGATGATCCACCTGTCGGGCTTCGCGGACCGTTCGGTGGCAAAACTTTCCGGTGGCCAAAGGCAGCGCGTGGCGATCGCCCGCGCCCTCGCCATCTCGCCAAAGCTCTTCCTGCTCGACGAACCGCTGTCGGCGCTCGATGCGAAGCTTCGCGAGGCGATGCAGGTCGAGCTGCGCCAGTTGCAGCAGCGGCTCGGCATCACCACCATCGTCGTCACCCATGACCAGCGCGAAGCGATGACCATGGCCGATACGGTCGTCGTCATGAACGGCGGCGAGATCCGCCAGGCAGCCGCCCCGGTCGATATCTACCGCCGCCCCGCCGACAGTTTCGTCGCCGATTTCATCGGCCAGACCAATCTCCTGCCTGTCGCAGCCGACAGCGCCGGTCGCGCCAGCGTGCTCGGCGAGGTGGTCGAGGGAATTTCGCTCCCCGCCGGTGCGGCAAAAGGCATGTTGTCGGTGCGACCGGAAGACGTGCAGCTAACCGCCCCCGGCCATGGCGCGATTGCCGGCACGGTCACCTTCATCCGCGATCTCGGCGGCGCGATCGAGACCTTCGTGGAGGCAGGCGGCACCCAGGTGATCGCCGTATCGTCGCCGCGCAACCGGCCGGACGTTTCGGTCGGCCAGAACGTCGGCATCCGGCTCGATCCCGCCACCAGCGTGGTGCTCGCCCGATGAGACGCGAACCGCCGCAACGCCTTGCCGACTACGGACCGCTCTTCTTCCCGGCTGGCATGCTGACCGTGTTCTTCGTGGTGCCCTTTGCCACGATGATCGCCGTGTCCTTCTTCCAGCGCGAACAGGGCGGCTTCTATACGCCCGCCTTCGTGTTCGACAATTATGCCCGATTCATCAGCCTGTTCTTCGGCAAGGTTCTGGGCTTCTCACTGTTTCTGGCCGTCGCGGTGGCGATTGCCTGCGTGCTGATCGGCATTCCCTTCACCTATCTGCTCTCCCGGTCGGCGCGAAAGATCCAGATCGTCTGGCTGGTGGTGCTACTCTCCATCCTGTCGCTGTCCGAAGTGATGATCGGCTTTGCCTGGTCGACGCTCTTCTCCCGCACCGCCGGCATCACCAACCTGTTCGTGTGGCTCGGACTCATGGCACAGGCACAAGCGCTGACGCCAAGTTTCGGCGCCGTCATGACCGCCATGACCTACCAGGCCTTCCCCTATACGGTCCTGGTCCTCTATCCGGCGCTGGTGCGCTTGGACCCGACGCTGACCGAAGCGGCCCGCACCCTCGGCGCCTCACCAGTCAAAGCCTTCTTCACCGTCGTGGTGCCGGCGCTGCGCAATACCATTCTGGCGACGCTGATCATGGTCTTCATCTTCGCGCTCGGCTCCTACCTGCTGCCGCAGTTGCTCGGCAGACCGCAGCACTGGACGCTGTCGGTGCTGATCACCGACCAGGCGATCTACCAGTCGAACATGCCGTTCGCCGCCGCCATGGCCGTTTTCCTCGTGCTCGTGTCGCTGGCGCTGGTCGGCCTAGCGCTCTACGCCGGACAGCAGAGGCAAGCGAAATGACATCACTCCGCCGCCTGTTCTTTTTCGTCGTCGGCCTGTTCCTGGCCCTGCCGCTGATCGTCGTCGCCGGGGTCTCGGTAAATGCCCGCCAGACGCTCGCCTTCCCGCCGCAGGGTTTTTCGCTTTCCTGGTACGGCCAGATCTTCACCAATGCCGAATGGCGCAATGCGCTGATCGCCTCGCTGACGCTTGCCGCCTCCTCGGCTTTGCTGGCCCTGCTGATAGCGCTGCCGCTCGCCTGGTTCCTGTGGCGGCGGATCGCTCCCTGGGCCAATATCTTCCAGCTTCTGGGCGTCGCACCCTTCACCCTGCCGCCGGTCATCACCGCGCTCGGCCTGCTCACCTTCTGGGCGACGACCGGTTTTTACGGCCAGCCGTGGACGGCGGTGATCAGCCACGGCATCTTCTTCGTCACTTTGCCGCTGGTGACCCTGTCACTCGGCTTTTCGGCGATCGACCGTTCGCTGGTGGAAGCCGCCGCCACCATGGGCGCCGACGACCGCGTCATTTTCCGCACCGTGGTGCTGCCGCTGATCCTGCCCTATCTCGTCTCGGGCTATGCATTCGCCTTCGTTCTGTCGCTGAACGAATATATCGTCGCCTATATGACCGTCGGTTTCACCATGGAAACCCTGCCGATCAAGATCTTCAACGCGCTGCGCTACGGCTACACGCCGACCATGGCGGCAGTGACGGTGCTGTTTCTGGTGATCGCGGCAGTGATTTTCGGTCTGGTGGCCCGCTTCGGCGACCTGCCGAAACTGCTCGGCGCCATGTCGGACGAGCGCTAAAGGAACAGACACATGAAAATCGCCGGTTTCCAGATGCAACCCGTCGTCGGTGACGTCGAGGCGAACCTCGGCAAGATCGATGCGGCTGCGGCCGAGGCTGCCGCCCAGGGCGCCGCGCTGCTGATCGCGCCGGAACTGGCGCTGACCGGTTATGGCGCGGCTGAGAAATTCCCCGATCTTGCCACGCCCGCGCATGGGCCGGTCACCGACCGACTTTCGGAGATTGCCTCAAAATTCGGTTTGGCGATCGTCGCGGGCTTTGCCGAAAAGACCTTCGAAAACACCTTCAACAGCGCCTTCTTCACCGATGGCAAGGGCCAGACGGCGGTCTACCGCAAATGCAATCTCTACGGTCCCTATGAGCGCAAATGGTTCGCCCAGGAGGACCGCCGCCAGGTTCTGGTGACGCTCGGCGGCATCAGGCTCGGTTTCCTGATCTGCTACGATGTGGAGTTCCCGGAAAACGTCCGGCAGCTCGCAAAGGGCGGCGCCGATCTCGTGGTCGTGCCGACGGCGCTGCCGACCGGCTGGTCCGGCGCCTTCATCGCCGAGCACATGATCCCGGTCCGCGCCTTCGAAAACCAGGTTTTTGTTGCCTACATCAACCACAGTGGTTCCGATGGCCGGTTTTCCTATGCCGGCCTGTCGCGGATTGCAGCACCGGACGGCAAGGTGATTGCCGAAGCACCCGCCGAGGGCGAGGCGCTGATCATCGCCGAGATAGACCCGGCGGCATACATCCAGTCGCGCGCCGAAAACACCTATCTCGCCGATCTCGTATGAGTTCCAGGCCGCGACCATATACGGCCTCCAAGTCAATACGACCTTAGCCAAACTCCCATTTCTTTGATAATGTTGTATAGCATTCGAGGCTGCAGCATTCCGGGGGGAGTCATGACACGTATATTCCGGGCGCCGGCCTTTTATATTCAAGGCCCGGGGGCGCTGAGCCAGCTCGGCGAAAAGGCGGCCACACTCGGCCGTTCGGTCGTGGCGATCTGCGATTCGGTCGTGCTTCCCCATATCGAGGCAGAGCTGACCGAGACCCTGAACCGGCAGGATATTTCGCCGACCGTCATTCCCTTCGATGCGGACGTCACCCACAGGGAAATGGACCGCCTGGCCGAACTGGTGCGCGCAAAAGGTGGCGAAGTGGTGGTCGGCATTGGCGGCGGTCGCACGCTCGATGTCGCCAAGGGTGTGGCGCGCCGCACCGGCCTGCCTTTCGTCAGCGTGCCGACGGTCGCCTCCACCGATGCGCCCTCGACCCGCGGCATCGTCATCTACGACGACCATCACACGATGATCGCCGTCGAACAGATGGACCAGAACCCGGCTTTCGTGATCGTCGACACCACAGTCATCGCAAAAGCTCCTGCCCGTCTGCTGCTCGGCGGCATCGGCGATGCGCTGACCGCCAAATTCGAGACGGAAGGCGCCTGGAAGGGCACCGGCCTCTCAAAGCAGGGCACGCGGCCGCTGAAGACGGGCGTGATGCTCGGCGATATCTGTTACCGGATGCTGCTCGAACACGGGCCCGGCGCCATGCGGGTGGCCGGCACCGGCGAGGTGACGCCGGATCTCGAAGCCGTCATCGAGGCAATCCTTTGGCTCAGCGCGGTCGCCTTCGAGAATACCGGTCTCTCCATTGCCCATGCGGTTGCGACCGAACTCGGTGCGATCGAGCCGGTCCGCAAGCGCTCGCTGCATGGTGAACACGCCGCGTATGGCACACTGGTACAAGCCATCGCTGAGGCCCGCCCCGAGGAAGAATTGACGACGCTGTTTGGCTTCTACGACGAAATCGGCATGCCGCGCCGGCTTTCGGCGCTTGGCTTGCCGGATATCGGCGACGCGGCGATTGAACGCTTGGCTGCCCTATGTGCCAAGAGTCCCTTCCTGGTCAACCAGGAACGGATGCTCGATGCGGATGACCTCGCCGCTGCCTTCCGGGCTGTGGAAAACTACGCTTAAAGCGGGCTCGACCTGCTGCAAATATAAATATAATCATCTGGGAACACAGGGGATTTAGGATGCCGTCAGATAAGGCCAAGGCGCCGGAGGAATGGACCCAGCGCCGCATTCAGTCGATCGAGGTCGGCTTCCAGGTTATTCGCGCCATGGAGGCCGCGAACGGCCCGCTGCCGCTGCGCGATATCGCGGCTGCTGCCGGCATGCCGCCGAGCAAGGCGCATCTCTATCTCGTGAGCTTCGTCAAGGAAGGCGTCGCCTTCCAGGACCCCGTCACCGGCCATTACGGGCTCGGCCGTTTTGCGATCCAGCTTGGCCTGTCTGCCATCCGTCAGCTCGACGTGGTTGAATTCGCCCGTGAGGAGCTCGCAGCGCTGCAGCGCACCGCCGGTTTCGCCACCTATCTTTCGCTCTGGGGCGATCGCGGCCCGGGCATCGTCTCCAAGGTGGATGGCGAGCGGCAGGGGTCTCTCGCCGTCCGCCTCGGCTACGTGCTGCCGCTTCTGACCTCGGCGACCGGCCAGGTCTTCCTCACCTATCTCGACGAGAGCGAGACCATGGCGGTGCGGCAGGACGAGATCGCCGCGGCCAAGCGGGATTCGTCGGATGACAGGACCTCGCCCGCGCCGCCCATCACGACCCCCAAGGACATCCAGAACATCATCGAGACCGTGCGCAAACAGGGTTATGCGATGACCATCAACAGCATCAATTCGAGCTTCGCCGCCGTCGCCGCACCGGTCTTCGATTATAGCGGCCGGATCGTCGCGACCATGACCGTGCTCGGCTCCGACAAACAGCTCGCCGGCCCCCGCAAGAAACCGACCATCGACGCGCTGATGGCCGCCGCACACCGGCTTTCCGAACGACTCGGCGCACCTGGCCGCGGGGCCAAAGGCAAGCACGACGACACACCGCCCGTGGCAGCGAAGCCGACAAGGACGAAGAGCGCGGCGGGGCGGTGATTGCCGCTCATAGTGCGCACCCTCGTGTGACCAAGGTTCGCGTGAAGTGAAGCAGGACAGCGCGATTGGCTGATCTCCCTCCATCATATGTCCACGATTGACGCCATCGAATTAATTAGTATACCTTACGATCCATGGCTGGAGGAGCCGAGGAGGAGGATTTCATGCACGAGATCGATGCAGCCACCGTTGCGAAACGGGAAGAATTTTATGCGCGGATCAAGCCCCACAACATGGCGCCCCTCTGGGAAGTGATGAAGGGCATGCTGCCGCCCGAACCAACCTCCAAGGCACAGGCGCATCGCTGGCGTTACGACGACATCCGCCCGCTGATCCTCGAATCCGGCAGCCTGTTGACCGCCGAAGAGGCGGAGCGCCGGGTGCTGATCCTCGAAAACCCCGCCTTCCCGGCCCAGTCGCGCGCCACCTCCACGCTTTATGCCGGCATCCAGATCATCATGCCGGGCGAAGTGGCGCCTGCCCACCGCCACACGCCGTCGGCGCTACGTTTCATGCTCGAAGGCACCGGCGCCTACACGTCCGTCGGCGGCGAGCGCACCCGCATGTCCTTCGGCGATTTCGTCATCACCCCGGTCTGGACCTGGCACGACCATGGCAATGACGGCACCGAACCGGCCGCCTGGCTGGACGGCCTCGACGTGCCGATGATCGCCTTCTTCGAAGCCGTCTTCCGCGAGGATTCCAACGACACCGAGCAGGAACTGCTTCGGCCGGAAGGCGACTCGCTCGCCCGTTTCGGTTCCGGCATGCTGCCGATCGGCGGCACGAGCCCCTATGGCCAGACGACGCCGATCTTCAACTATCCATATGAGCGCAGCCGCGAAGCCCTTTACCGCGCATCCCGCGGCGAGGCGGTCGACACGCATATCGGCACGACGCTGCGATACTCCAACCCGCTCGACGGCGGCTGGACGATGCCGACCATGTCCGCCTGGCTCAGCCATTTCCCGAAGGGCATGGAAACGGCAAAGATCCGCTCAACGGACCATATCGTCATGTGCATCGCCGAAGGCACCGGCTCGATCACCATAGGCGCGAAAACCTTCGACTTCGGCCCCAAGGACGTGATCGTCGTGCCCGGCTGGTCGTGGCGCTCGTTCAAGGCGAATGAGGACGTCGTCCTATTCTGCTTCTCCGACCGCGTGGCCCAGGAGAAGCTCGGCTATTTCCGCGAAGACCGCACCCGCGTCTGAGCGAACACCAGGATGAGGGAGAGAAATCATGCGTTTTTGTCGTTACGACGATAATCGTCTCGGCGTGGTCGTCGGCGATCAGGTGAAGGACGTCACGAGCGTCCTCGACCGCCTGCCGAACTACCGTTACCCCTTGCCCCACGGCGACCAGTTCATGGCCCATTTCGCGGACTTACGCCCCGTCATGGAAGAGATGGCGAAGACCACGCCTTCCAAGCCGCTGTCAGATGTCGCGCTTCTGAGCCCGATCGCCAATCCCGGCAAGATCGTCGGCGCGCCGGTCAATTACCGGCTCCATCTCGATGAAGTGCTCGACAGCGATCAGCTGCATCACGGCATGAAGATCAAGCCGATTGCCGAGGCCGGCGTGTTCCTGAAGGCGGTAAGCTCGCTGATCGGCCCGTCGGAAGGCGTCGTCGTCGACTGGGCCGACCGCCGCACCGATCACGAGATCGAACTTGCCGTCATCATCGGCAAAAAGGCGTTTCGCGTCTCGGAAGCCGACGCGCTGGATTATGTCGCCGGTTATGCGATCTGTTACGACATCACCATCCGCGGCCCGGAAGAGCGCAGCTACCGCAAATCGCTCGACACGTTCAGCGTCCTCGGCCCTTATGTGGTCACCGCAGACGAGATCCCGAACCCGAACAATCTCGATTTCGAGCTGACGATCGGCGGCGAAAGCCGGCAGAAGTCGAACACCAACATGCTGATCTTCAACGTCCAGAAGCTGATCGAATTCGCCAGCAAGGCCTACACGCTTTATCCCGGCGACATCATCATGACCGGCACGCCGGAAGGCGTCGCCCCGATCGCTCCCGGCGACGTGCTGCACGGCACGTTCGAAGGCATCGGCTCGATGGACGTGAAGGTCTACGGCAACTGGGACAAGACATGAGTTCGGAGCCGAACACATCGGGAGAGAGGGACGGCCATGCCGTCCTTCTCGACGGTGTCGTCGGCATCCGCATCCGGCGCCTGCAGGCCCTGTTCGGCAGCCACTGGCAGACCTGGTTCCGCGCCCGCTCGCTTGCGGTCACCCCGGTGCAGGGCGGCGTGCTGCTGCTGATCCGCCGTTATCCCGGCATCAGCCAGATCGCGCTCGCAAGGCGGTTGCGAATCGAACCGCCGACGCTGGTGCAGACGCTCGGCCCGCTCATCAAACACAAACTCGTCGAACGCGACCGCGCAACCGATGACGGCCGCGTCTACGAACTGCGCCTCACCAAGAGCGGACTCGAGGCCGCCGCCCTCGTGGAAACCTCGACGCCGCAGCACGAGGCGGATCTGTTGCGCTTTCTGTCCGCAGAGGAACGGCAGGTCTTTCTGGAACTCCTTGACAAGGCGATTGCCGGCGCAGAGGCAGCGATCGAGGGGCAGGAGAAGGCGGAGTAACGGGAACTCGATACGGGTGCGCGGTGAACGGGCGACCTCTGCTGCGGTGATTCTTCTTTCCTTCATGGAGAGCTATTCTAACCTCTCCCCGGCCACCCTACCTCTCCGCCGTCATCCTCGGGCTCGACCCGAGGATCCAGCGTCGGGTCATTGCGGCGAAAGGAACTTTCCACGCGAAGTCCTTCGCGTGGATGGATCCTCGGGTCGAGCCCGAGGATGACGGCGGTGTCTGGGGCTGCGGTCACGCCGCCAATTTCTGTGACAACCGTTCCCATCCCCAAGTACAACCACGCCATTTCCCGATTGCCACATAACAGGCGTCCTGATACTCGTTCTCCATGCATCTGGGAGGAGCGGCATAATGCGGTCATGGAAGGTTTTCGAGGCGTCGGAAGTGTTGCGGGAAGTCGAAGAGGCCAACCCTCAGCCCGCCGGTAGCGAGGTCGTCGTTTCTGTATCCCATTGCGGGCTCTGCCATTCGGACCTGACCCTGTGGAAGGGCATTTTCGACATGGGCGACAAAAAGGTGTCGATCGACAGCATCGGCATGAAGCATCCGCTCACCCTCGGCCATGAGATCCTCGGCACCGTCACCGCCTTTGGCCCTGAGGTCAAGAACGTCAAGGTCGGCGATCTCAGGCTTGTCTATCCCTGGCTCGGCTGCGGCGAGTGCGATGTCTGCGACGCAGGCCAGGAAAACCTCTGCATGCAGGGCCGGCCGCTCGGCATGCGCAGGCCCGGCGGTTTCGGCAGCCATGTCGTGGTGCCGGACAGCCGCTATCTCATCGACATCGGTGACCTCGATCCGGCGCTTGCCGCCACCTATGCCTGCTCCGGCCTCACCGCCTATTCGGCGATCAAGAAGGCCATGCCGGTGCGCCCCGACGAGGCGATCGTGGTGGTTGGTGCCGGCGGGCTGGGCCTCAGCGGCATCGTCATCCTCAAGGCGCTCGGACACCGCAACATCGTCGTGGCCGACGTTTCCGAAGAAAAGCTGAAAATCGCAACCGAGGCCGGCGCTCAGAAAACCGTACTTTCGACCGGCGACGACGTGACCAAGAAGATCGTCGATGCGGTGGGCCGGCCGGTGCGCACCATCATCGATTTCGTCAACAACAGCCAGACGGCCGCCTTTTGCTTCCCGGCGCTGGCGCGCGGTGGCCGCATCATCATGGTCGGAATGTTCGGCGGCCAGCTTACCATCCCGACCATGCGGATGGCGCAAGGGGGCCTCAGCCTGATCGGCAGCATCACCGGCACGCTGCAGGAACTGCGCGACCTTGTGGAACTCGCCAAAGGCGGAAAACTCGACGCCATCCCCTATGAAGCGGTACCGAAATCAGCGATCAACGATGCGATGAATCGGCTCTCCCGAGGGGTGGTCAAGGGACGCATCGTTCTAGAGGAGGAGCCGGCGTGAACACGCAGCAGGGCGAAATGATCGAGGTTTGGCGCGGCAGCGTGCGCCAGTGGGAAGTCGACGAGAACGCCCATTGGAACACCCAGTATTACGTGGCCCGTGCCAATGAAGGCCTGGCGATGCTGTTCGGCCTCAACGGCCTGGCCGGCCTGTTCGCGCCAACCTCGGCCACGACAATCGCCTATAACGAGCATCACATCCGCTTCCATCGCGAGGCCCATGCCGGCACGTCGCTGCACATGACCGCCGGTTTCCTTGAGATCGGCGAAACGACGGCGTTTGCGGTGCTCATGCTGTACAATAGCCATTCCGGCCAGCTGGCCGCGAGCTTCCGGATACGGCTCACCCATGTGGACGCAACCGACCTCAAGACGCCCTGCCCCTGGCCGTCGGCTTTCCGCGAAAAGGCTTCCGCCGCGCTGGTCGAGGCTCCCAAGGAGGCACTGGCGCGCGGCACCGGCGACGAACCCGTGACAATCAGCGCCTCCCGCGACCGGGCAATCTCGATTGGCCTGAAGCGTACAGCGATGAGCCTGATCGAACGGGAGGCTTGCGACGCCTTCAACCGCCTCGGTCCGCAGAAATTCATCGGCGCGGTCGGCGGCGGGGTGAAGCAGCTCACCGGCCCGATCCGCGAGCTCGTCAGCAAACATGCCGAAACGCCGCCGGGCAAGATCGGTGGCGCGGTGCTGGAATTCCGCATCCTCTACGGTCAAACCCCGCGCGTCGGCGACTGTTTCGAGATCTGGGGCGGGCTGCAGAAGACCGACCAGCGCGTCATGTCGCTGATCTTCTGGATGATCGATCCGCTTACCGGCCGGGTATTCGGCACGATGCAGTCGGTCGCGGTGGTGTTCGATCTCGATGCGCGGGCGATCGTAAAGATTTCTCCGGCGGCGACAGAGGCGCTTGCTCCGCTGGTGACCGAGGGGCTGGCGCTTTAGGCCGCAGCTTGGCGCGATCCGATAGTCGATTGGCATCTCTCGCCAGTGCGCGTGGCGCGGTCTGCCCCTACCTTTGTGTTCATCAACACGAAGGAGAACCCCATGACCAAGACCATCCTCATCACCGGCACGTCGAGCGGCCTCGGACGCGCCACCGCCAAGCTCTTCCACCAGAACGGCTGGAACGTCATCGCCACGATGCGCACGCCCGAGCGGGAGACTGAACTGACCCAGCTCGACAACGTGCTGGTCACCCGTCTCGACGTTCAGGACGCTTCCTCCATCCGCTCGGCAATCGATGCGGGCCTCGCCAGGTTCGGGCGCATCGATGCTCTGGTGAACAATGCGGGCTATGGTGCTTATGGCCCGCTGGAGGCGACACCTTTCGAGAAAATCCGTCGTCAGTTCGACGTCAATGTGCTGGGCCTGCTGGCGACGACACAGGCTGTGCTCCCCCACTTCCGCGCCAATCGCAGCGGGACGATCGTCAACATCTCGTCGATCGGCGGCCGCATGGCCTTCCCGCTGGGCACTCTCTATCACGGTACGAAGTTCGCCGTGGAAGGCCTGTCGGAGTCGATGCAGTACGAACTCGCGCCGCTGGGGATCGCGGTCAAGGTCATCGAGCCGGGCGGCATCAGGACCGACTTCAGCGGTCGCTCCTTCGACATGAGCAATGATGAGGGCCTTGCCGAATACCAGCCGCTCGTGCAGTCGCTGTTCGGCTTCTTCGGCCCGATGATGGAGAATGCTTCCGAGCCTGAGCTTGTGGCCGAGGTGATCTACGGAGCCGCCACTGATGGCGCCGATCAGCTTCGCTATGCGGCAGGCGCGGACGCCGTCCAGATACTCGCAAGTCGGGCGGCATCCGACGACGCGACCTTCTTCGGCGGCATGAAAGCGCAGTTCGGGCTTTGACAATCCTCCTGTCGCTCCGCGCCATCCCTGACGCGGAGCGATAGACAATCGGCTCCAATCAAGCCTAAGGTTCCCCATGCAGACGCTCACCTACGCTCTTGACACGACCTGGCGCACATTGCTCGCGGACCTTGTCGTCGTGCCGGCGAATGTGCTTCGCCGTGCCGGCCTTCCGGACGATTTATTGCACCAGCCTTCGGTGCGGCTTGAGCCGGAGGACTATTATCGTCTCTGGGAAAGTGCCGAACAGGAGAAGGGCGACCCTCTTTTTCCTATTCGAGTCTGCGAAGCCGTCCGCGCCGAATCCTTCTCGCCACCCCTGTTCGCGGCGCTGTGCAGTCCCAATCTGCTGGTGGCGGCGCAGCGCGTCGCCAAATACAAGAAGCTCATCGGCCCGATGCAGATGGAAGTGCGCGACGATCGCGACATGCTGACCATCGAGTTCGCCTGGCTGGACGGGCCGCGGCGTCCTCCGGTGTCCCTGGTGGCAATGGAGCTGCTTTTCTGTGTCACTCTTGTCCGAATCGGCACACGAGAGGCGATCTCTCCAATCGACGTAACGACGACAGACCTGCCATCGCCACTAGCTCCCTATGAGAATTTCCTGGGCGCTCGTCTCCGCCGTGGCCCTCGTCATATGGTCAGGTTCGCGAAATCCGATGCGGTCCGCCCGTTCCTGACGTCAAACGAGCCTCTTTGGGCCGCATTCGAACCTGATCTGCGCCAGCGTCTGGCGGACCTCGACGCATCGGTGACCGTCGCCAAACGGGTCCGGGCTGCACTTCACGAAGCTATCCCGAGCGGCCTGACGACCATGGAAGCCATCGCCCAAAAATTGGCGGTGAGCAAGCGTACGCTCCAGCGCCGGATCGAAGCCGAGGGTACGAGCTTCCAGCAGATTCTGAAGGAGACGCGGGAAGCACTGGCGCGCCACTATCTGGAAAAGACAGCCCTCCCGGCGTCGGAGATTTCATTCCTGCTAGGCTTCGACGAACCCAACTCCTTCTATCGGGCATTCCGGAGCTGGACAGGGAAAACCCCCGACAGCATCAGGCAGCACGCGTAATTTCGCAATGAACGGAGTTGGACTGGAGACGCCGTCTTTGCATGTCTGAGCGACGGGGCTGTGCATGAATCCGCGGGCCGGCCCTGACGCCACCGGTAATTCGTGGCGTCAGGGCTTCACTCCGGCTTGTGCATCCGGAGCCGCTTAGACCCGAAGCAGCTCAGGCTCGCACTTCGAAGATCATGTTGAACGGGGTTTCGCTCGCGCGTCGGAAGTGCGAATAGCCCGCGTCGAGCGCTACCTTGCGAAGCTTCATCTCGCCAGCCTGAGCTCCAAGGCCAAGGCCGACCTCCTGTGCCATGGAGGCGGGAGTGCAGATCATGGTCGAAGCGCCGTAGTAAACGCGCCCGACCGGGTTGAGATTGTCCTTCAAGCCGTCATGCGCGAAGGGTTCGACGATCATCCAGGTGCCGCCCTTCGCCATCGTCTCGCGGATATGACGACCCGCTCCGACCGGATCGCCCATATCGTGCAGGCAATCGAACATGGCGACGAGATCGTAGTTGCCGCCCGGGAATTCCTTCGCCGAAGCCTGGCGGAACGTCACCCGGTCGCCGACGCCAGCCTCCTGGGCTGCACGCTTTGCGCGCTCAATGGAAGGGGCATGGTAGTCAAACCCGTGAAAATGCGACTTCGGAAAGGCCTTGGCCATGAGGATCGTCGAAGCGCCGTGACCGCAGCCGACGTCGGCGACCTCCGCCCCACGTTCCAGTTTTTCTTTGACGCCTTGAAGCGCCGGAATCCATTCGTCGACCAGATGGCTGTTGTAACCGGGCCGGAAGAAGCGCTCCGTGCCCCGGAAGAGGCAGGTGCTGTGTTCATGCCAGCCGAGCCCACGGCCGGTGCGAAAGGCTTCCTCCACCTTTGGCTCGTCCATCCACATCGACTGCACGATTTCGAAAGCGCCGCCGAAGAAGGCCGGACTGTCCTCATTGGCAAAAACCAGCGCCTGCTCGGGCGTCATGGCGAACTTGCTCGAGGCTTCATCATAGGAAATGTAATCGGCCGCGGCCATGGCGGCGAGCCATTCGCGCACGTTCCGTTCCGTGAGCCCTGTCGTTTCCGCCAGCTCCATCGAGGATCGTGGCCGTCCGTCCATCATCGCCCGGAACAGGCCGAGATGGTCGCCAAGCACGACGAGAACGCCGGACACGCCGGCGCCGAGATCGCCTACCAGGCGACCGACAAGTTCGTCGACTTTCTGCATATCAGCTTCCTGCATGGCACCCTCCATAGGTACGCCCGCCCCAGCCCGGCGGAATTCTACGCCGAGGCAGCACGCCGTCAATGATGCATTCGGACTAGACGGCCGATCGAATTCCGCAGTCTCTTCTCCCCGGTGGGAGAAGGTGCCGGTTGGCGGATGAGGAGGGTCTCACAGCTGCGCCGAAATCAGCGGAACTTCTCAGCCGTCGCGACGCAATTGATCAGCGCAGCCAATTCCTTGCGCGATGCAAACGAAGTTTCCGGGCTTATCGAGAGGAAGGCCTTGATGCCGCGAACGGTCGGCACCGAGTTCTTTTCGAGCTGGCCGACGACGCGTTCCACTTCCGCATCGATGCCGGCATCGGCAACCGTGATGCCGACGATGCCGAGCGTCTTGGCTTCGGTGGCGGGAATCACGTCGCGAGTGAAGACCATGCGCGCGAGCGTGGCGCGGGAAACCCGGTCGGCGAGCGCGTTGAGGACCAGCGTCGGGGCGATGTCGTGGTTCATTTCCGGCACCTGGAAAGTGGCGCTTTCGGCGGCGATCGCCACGTCTGCGAGAGCCGCGATGGCGCAGCCGACACCGGCGGCCCTGCCGCGGATGGCGGTGATGAACGGAACCGGGATTTCGCGCAGTACTTCATAGAAATCGAGCACCGGATCGGAGATCGCGTTGCGCAGGTCGAGCGCGGTGGCGCGGCTGCCAGCGGCCGGCATGGCGGCGCTGCGGCCGGTGCAGAAATCACCGCCCTTGGCGTTCATCAGCACGACGCGGGTTTCCGGCGACAGCGACTTCAGCGCGGCGGTGATCGCCTGCGCCATCTCGGGCGTCAGCGCATTGCCCTTGTCGGGACGGTTGAGGGTGATCTCAAGGACGTTCCCCCGGGTATTGATCAGGACTTCGGACAATGTTTTCTCCTCACGCTTCTTGTCGGGCTTTTGCCGCCTGGATGGCTGCCCAGATACGGGACGGCGTTGCAGGCATTTCGATATGGGTGACGCCGAGATCGGCGAGCGCATCGGTGATGGAGTTGATCGTCACGCCGAGCGACGGTGTCGTACCACCCTCGCCGCCCGGACGGAAACCGAGCGGATGGCTTTTGGCCGGCACTTCGCTGATATGCGTGTCGAAGCTCGGGAAATCCGAAGCGCGCGCCACCTGGTAATCCATGAAGGTGGCCGACAGGTTCTGGCCGGTCTCGCGGTCGTAATTCGACCATTCGAACAGCGCCTGGCCGGCACCCTGGACGATGCCGCCATGGGTCTGGCCATCGACGATCATCGGGTTCAGCGCCTTGCCGACGTCATCGACGGTCGAATAACGCGGGATATGGAAGAAGCCGGTTTCCGGATCGATCTCGATCTCGCAGACCGCTGCGCCATAGGGGTAGGCGAGCCCGTGGGTGGTCTCATCGGAAATCGCCGCAAGCGTGCCCCGCAGTTCGTCCGGCAGGCCGAGGTCGTTTTCCGCAGCCTGTGCCGCCTCGAACAGGCTGACGACGCCGTTCGATCCGCGGGCGCGAAAATGGCCGTCGGTGAAGTCGATCTGTTCCGGAGCGACAGTCAGCATGAAGGCAGCAATCTTGCGGCCGCGTTCGATGATCTCGGCGGTCGCCTTGTGCATGACGATCGAAGAGAAACGCAGCGAGCGGCCGGAATGCGAACCACCGCCGGCCGAGACAAAATCCGTATCGCTGGCGCGGATCTGAACGACCTCGTGGGAAATGCCGAGGAATGAGCCGACGAGCTGGGCAAATGCCGTCTCGTGCCCCTGCCCCGTATTCTGGGTGCCGATGACGACGTCGACGATGCCGGCGGTCGGATCCACGGTGATCTCGGCGCGCTCGCGCGGCACGCCGCTGGTACCCTCGATATAGTTGGACAGGCCGATGCCGCGATACATGCCGCGCTTGCGGGCTTCAGCGCGGCGCACCTCGAAACCCGTCCAGTCGGCCATCTCGAGCACCTTGTCCATGGCCGCGATATATTCACCATTGTCATAGGTGACGCCGACCGGGTTCGAATAGGGTGATGCGTCATCGGGGATCATGTTGATCCGTCGCAATTCCACCCGGTCGAAACCGAACTTGTGCGCGGCGAGATCAATCATCCGCTCGATGATATACATCGCTTCCGGACGGCCAGCGCTACGGTATGGGATGGTTGGCACGGTGTTCGACATCGCGGCGCGGAATTCCACATGCGCGACCGGCACCCGGTAGAGGCTGGTCATCAGCTGAATGCCCTTGTTGAGGGCCGTATAGGACACCGTATGGGCGCCGATATTGCTGGTATTGATCGAGTGGAACGCCAGGAATTTGCCGTTTTCGTCGAGCGCAAGACGCGCCTTCACATGCAGGTCCCTGCCCTGGAAATCCGACAGGAACGCCTCGATGCGCTCCGCCTGGTGCTTTACGGACCGGCCGACGAGCCTGGCGGCATAGGGCAAAAGCACGAATTCCGGGTATGTGGCATTGCGGGTGCCGAAATTGCCGCCGACATCGCGCGGCGCGACAACCCGCACGAAGGCCATGTCGACGCCGAGCGAGACCGCGATCTGCTCGCGCATCATCACCACGCCATGGCCACCGGAAGCATGGATCGTATATTTGCCGGTCTCGGGATCGTATTCGCCCGACGACGACCGCGGCTCCATGTGGACGCCGGTGACGCGCTGCGCCCAGCTGGTGAATTCGAGGACGTGGGCGGCCTTGGCGAAGGCCTCTGCGGTGCCGGCCCTGTCACCGACTTCGCCGTCCATCGCCTTGTTGCCCGGAACATGGTCCCAAAGCTGCGGCGCACCTTCCTCCAGCGCGTCGACGCCGCGCACGACGGAGGGCAGCTCCTCCCAGTCGATTTCGATCGCTTCTGCGGCGTCCTTGGCGAGATTGGTGCTCTCGGCGACGACCATGGCGACCGCTTCGCCAACGAAGCGGGCCCTGTCGGTCGGCAGTGCCTGGTGGTGGGTGCGGGCGCGCTCGGTGCCGTCATGGTTCTTAATGCGGATATCGGAGCCGAACTGCGAACTACCGATCGCATGCGGAATCGGCGCGATGCCGGCGGCAACGATATCCGCGCCGGTCAGGACGGCAAGCACGCCCGGCATTTCCCGGGCGGCCGAAGTGTCGATGCTGCGGATGATCGCATGGGCGTGGGGCGAACGGACGAAGGAGGCATAGGCCGTATTCTCGAATTTGAGGTCGTCGGCATATTGGCCTTTGCCGGTGATCAACCGGTTGTCTTCCTTACGCCTGACGTCTTCACCGATCATGCTCATGTTCATCAACTTCCATGGAAATTCTCAAAAGCGCGCCGGATTGGTTTTCAATCCGGCACGCCGTTTCGTCGAGCCTTAGCGGGAGGCCTGATTGAGGATGCGGGCAGGAGACGCCATCGGGCGCGCAGGCTGCCGCCATGGACAGTGCTCCGTCCGGCGTCTGCCGCATGCCTTGATTGTGAAAACCATCATGCCATTCCTCCCTGCCGCGCCGCCCGTTCCCCATGGCCGGCGGCGCATCCTGCTCACCTCCGGAAAACCCGGTCAACGGCGCAATGCGAATTATTCATAATAGACACATTCTATCCGTCAATGTTGAAAATCACCCTGCAGCGGGAATTAAAAGACCCGAGACGAAAAAAGGCCCGGCAGGGCCGGGCCAAATTTCCCCGGGAGGGGAATTGCGTCAGGCGGCCTCAGGTCCCTGGTTGAGCACATACCCCGGGCCGCGCTTTAGGAAGTCTGTCCAGAGGCGCAGCGTGCGTTCCGGCTGGTCGACCTCGATCGAATGGGCGGCGTCGAAGATGAAGGCGCGTTGCGAGGTCGGGATGTTGCGCTTCAGGTGCGCGCCTGCCTCTGCCGGTACGACCTTGTCTTCCGTGCCGAGCAGGATCAGCGTGACCGCCTCGATCGAGGGCAGGCGCGCACTGAGTGCCTCGTCAACCTGAACATTATTTGCGAGGCGCTCGTAGGTTTTGCCGTTAGTGGCCATGACATCCGGCGATTTCGGCGTCGACTTGATCTTCTGCGGATGGGCGTAGAGCGCCTTGAACCGCGCTTCCAGATCGACCGGGAGGCCGCCCTTGCCTTCGAAGCGGAAGCCGGCCGGCACGCCGAGAATCAGGTGATCGACCATCGTCGGATATTCGACGGCGAGCCACAAAGCGGTCCAGCTGCCGAAGGACGAGCCGATCACGTCGAAACGCGGGCCGACCAGCTTTTCGGCGAACTCGGCGACAATGGCCACCCAGTCCTGCACCGACTTCAGGCTATCGTTGCTTTCGGTGTCGTCGAAGCCGGGGCAGATCGGCGCATAGACCGTATGGTTGCCGGTCAACGCCTTCAGCGGTTCGGTCAGCATCACGCCACCGGCGGCGTGGAGATAGACAACCGGCGTGCCCGTACCGCCGACATGATAGGAGAGCTTTCCGCGGGAAAGCTCGATCGTCTTCAATTCAAAGCTCATGGATCAAACTCCTCTTACAGACCAGCAACTTCGGGAGCGACGCGGTCGCGGAACAGTTCCATGCCGCGGCGAACGACGCTGCCCGGCATGTTACCGACCTTGATCGTCAGGTTCAGCAGGCCGCAATCCAGCTCCTGGCGCAGGCGCTTGATCTGCTTGATCACCGATTGCGGGCTGCCGCAGATGATCGAACCGGCTTCGATCTGCTCTTCCACCGTGCGGCCGCGCAGGGTGGCGAGACGCTTCTGGAAATTCTCGCCGGCATCAGCTTCCGTGTAATAACGGCTCTGGCCGAGCACGAGCTGCTGGGCGGAGCGCTGCGGGCGCATCAGCGTCTGGTGGAAATAGGTCTGGGCGGAAGCCATGTGGTGCTTTGCCTCCTCGTCGGTGTCGGCAATGCAGATCTGCTGGCCGACCAGGATGTCGTCCGGCGTCGGCTCCCAGCCGTAGGAGCGCGCGGTCTTCTTGAAGTTCTCGACGGCCGCCTTGGCGATCGACAGGTCCTGGATCAACGTGATGCCCATGATGGCACGCATCTTGGCGACGAATTCGGCCGATTCCGCATTGCTGGCGGACATCAGAATGCGCGGATGCGGCTTCTGGATCGGCTTCGGCCAGATGGAGACAGCCGGGAACTGGTAGTGCTCTCCTTCCCAGCCGAAGGGTTCGTCCTCGGTCCAGCACTTGATGATCAGCTCGGTCGCTTCGCGCAGGCGGCTGCGGGATTCGCTCGGAGGGATGTTGTAGGCGATATATTCGTGCGGGATGCCCCGGAGGAAGCCGGCGACAAGGCGGCCGCCGGACATCACATCGATCATCGCATATTCTTCGGCGACGCGGATCGGGTTGAGCAGCGGCAGCAGGTTGCCGACGATGGCGATCTTGGCCTTGCTTGTCTGGCGGGCAAGCGCACCGGCGATCAGGTTCGGGTTCGACATCAGGCCATAGGGGCTGAAGTGGTGCTCGTTACAGCCCACCCAGTCGAAACCATAGTTTTCGGCATCGACCATTTCGTCGATATATTCGTTGTAGAGCGCCTGGATCCGGGTGCTGTCGATCCCGTGCGTGCTGACCGGCCATTCATGCGGCAGCTTGTCGTAGTCCGGATAGGGCATCAGGTGGAAGAAGTTGAATTTCATGGAAAGCTCCGCTGGGACCGTGGCCGCATAAGGGTCAAACGGATCCGACGATGACGGGTGAAAATGGGATCAGTTGCTGGCGACGAGACGTGGCGCGACGTCGTCAACGCGGCGACTTGCCATCGCCATTTCGGCAAAACTGACGACCTGCGAGGCGACGATTTCGAGCGGCTGGGCAACCTCGCGACGGGCCGGATGGCCGTCGACGAAAGGCTTCTCGTTGGACTTGATGGTCGCTGCATAAGGGGTCGGCCAGCCACGCAGCGCATGCACGATGGAGCGCAGGCCGATCAGCGTGGAGCCGAGCGCCTGGTCGCCAGCGGCGCAGACAATGCAGCCGACGGCGCGGCCCTCGAAATAGGTACGGGCGTCCTCGCGCATGTCTTCCGTATAGTCGATGACGTTCTTGATCATGCCGGACATGCCGCCGTGGTAGCTCGGCGTTGCGATGACGATGCCGTCGGCGCGGCGCAGCGCCTGGAGGAGGCGAAGCGCGGCCGGCGTGCGATGGGTGACACCCGGATCGAAGAGTGGCAGCTCGAGCTCCGCACCGCAGATGAGGTCAGTCTCCGCGCCAGCCTTTTCGGCGGCGGCGAGGCAATAGCGCAGAGCAAGCTCGGAGCTCGAGCCGGGGCGCTGGGTTCCGCCGATACCGACAATATAGGGCTTACCGGTCTGCGTCATAGTGGTCTCCTCCCTCGGCCAAGCCCGATTGCCTTATCAGGCATCCTGAAGAGAGTTTTGTATACCTTTTACATCAAAGTCAAGGGATATCCGTTATCATCAAACTCATTTCGTCAAGATGGTATACACTTTTTGACGATTAGCCTCTATGGACGATTGTCATATTTTCCCGCATCATCATCAGGGCAAGGAAAAAGGTGGCCACTTGACCAACGAGACAACCAGAGACAGTGCGAAGGACGGGACGACGCAGAGTGCCGTCGAAACCGCCTATCACCGCATCCGGCATCTGATCCTGACCGGCGAGATGCGCTCCGGCGACAAACTCTTGGAAAACCAGCTCGCCACCGCGATCGGCGTTTCGCGCACCCCGATCCGCGAAGCCTTGAACCGGCTGAACGCCGAGGGCCTCGTCGTTTTGGAACGCTACCGGCGGGGCATCGTCGCGGATTTTTCGCTCGACGATGCGGTTGAAATCTTCCGGCTGCGCGCCATTCTCGAAGGGCATGCGGCCAGCCGCGCCGCCACCCGCATTTCGGAAGCCGACCTGCAACGATTGCAGGAGCTGGAACGGGTGATGGAGACCCAGTTTGAGGAACTCGGCTGGAACGAACATCTCGAAGGCTTCGACAGGCTCAACGCCGAATTCCACGCGGTGATCGCTGCAGCTGCCGAAAGCCCGCGGCTGGAAAAGATCCTCGCCTCGTCGCTGGAGCTGCCAGCCGCGATTTTCAACCGATATTCCGAACCGGTCGAGGTGCGGACAAGGCGCACCCATGCCCAGCACCGGGAAATCCTCGCAGCATTGAAGGCTCGCAACCCCGAATGGGCGCAGGCGGCAATGAACGCGCATCTCTTCTCACTTTTGCCGTCTGCCTCGGGCTCGCTGGAGCATGAAGACGGGACGAAATGAAGCGGTAGTCGCGCACTCTTCGAGGCTCCCACGGACTGGCCGTTACGGATCCGCTACCGGTTGGTGGCCATCCACAAGACGTGGCGGGCACCACCGCGCTTGCCGTTGGCGCGCACATTCACCTCTTCGATGGCAAATCCGACCTCCCGCAATCGGCGGGTAAAGCCTGCATCCGGCGCCGACGACCAGACGGCCAGCACGCCGTTGGCGCGCAGCGCAGCCTTGGCGGCCCGCAGGCCGGGGTGGTTGTAGAGGCTGTCGTTGGAAGCGCGAGTCAGCCCGTCGGGACCGTTGTCGACATCGAGCAATATGGCGTCGTAAGTGGCTTTCTGCGAGCGGATCAGCGCACCGACATCGCCGACATGGATATCGACACGCGGATCGTCGAGCGTGCCCTTGTGAAACTCCGCCATCGGTCCGCGCGCCCAATCGACCACGGCCGGCACCAGTTCCGCAACGGTAATCCTGGTGCCGTCCGGCAGAGCGCCCAGCGCTGCCCGCAACGTAAAACCCATGCCAAGGCCGCCGATCAGCACGCGGGCGTTCTCGCGCCCGGCGATCCGTTCGCAGGAGAGCGTCGCGAGCGCCTCTTCCGAACCGCTCAGCCGACTGTTCATGAGTTCGGTCGAACCCAGCATGATGGAAAATTCGGCTCCGCGCTGTTTCAGGCGCAACTCACCGCCCTCGCCGGGAATGGTCGCGCGGTCAAGCTGGATCCAAGGAAGCATCGGCATGTCTCGTTGTCTTGTGTCGACGCCTCCTAACACAGACCTCATGTGAAAAACATAAGCACGCCTTCGATCATCGTCGATTGCGACCCCAATGGGACATCGAGCCCGCGGGCGCCCGGAAGGGACGCGGCACGATCGAACAACCCGAACTTCTAGGCGGTCGGCGGAGGTGGAAATGTCAGTGCCTCGATCAGCACAAAAGCGAACTCTTCAAGTTCGTCATCGTTAAGCTCCGAATAATCGTCTTCTTTCGGAAGATCATCCGAGCGCGCGTCGTCGCTTTTTGGAATCATGTCTCGCCCCAGCCCGCGGCGAACATGCATGAAATCGCGCAAAGTGCATCATTTTTTTATGCTGTGCTGCAAAAAATAAGAAGGCCCGCGCCTTATCCCCCTGCGCGGGCCTGTCCTAAGACGTAACCTCTTCTACGCTCGACTTAGGATGACTTCATTGTACTCCAGACAGCCAAGTCCTCAATTCGTCCAAAAGACCTAGCACAAGGGGTATAGGCCCGAGGGGAGCGGCCGGCTATTTGGGGCGCCGGCCGCTAAGACCGCGGCGACTGGGGGGTGCAATTGTGCGGTCCTGCGCCACAAATGACGCCATTCCCGATCACACATCAAGCTGAACCTTGGGTGGGTCTGGCTACGCCCAAAGGCTTGATAGGCTTATGGAGATCATCAAACCGGCATGCCCCCTCAAGCGGCCTTCCTGGCCGTCACGTTGCGCAAATAAGGCATCACCTCTTTGGAATAGATCTCCATGTTCTTGCGGGTTAGCTCGGCCGGCAGGGTGCCGAACTGCAGCAATGTCAGCAGATGGCCGAAGCCGATCTGGCCCTGGTATTCCTCCAGCTTCTCGCGCACCGTCGCCGGACTGCCGCAGATGAACTTGCCCTCTTCGATGACGCTGTCGATGGTCTGCTTCATCGAATGGCCAGCCTTGGCGCTCATGGCGCCCACCATCGATTTCACCGAGGTGTAGCCCGGCGGCAGCAGCATCTCCATCGGCATGCGGAGGAACTTCTGCAGGAAGGCCTCGATATGCTCCTTGGCTTCGCGGCGGGCGATCTCGTCGGTCTCGGCGACATAGAGTGGCAGCGACCAGCCCAGCTGGTCCTCGGTCGCCTCGTAGCCGTAGCCGGCCGCGACGTCCTTGTACATCTTCATGTAGCGGGCGACGGTCGAGACCGAGGCGAAGGTCTGGAGATAGGTGTATTTGCGGTCCGGATGTGCGGCCCATTCGATCGTTTCGCTGGAACCCTGGCTCGGAATCCAGATCGGCGGATGCGGATTGTCCTGATAGACCCGCGGCCAGACGTTCACATATTCGAAATTGTAGTGCTTGCCCTCGAAGACGCTCGGGCCCGGCTTTGTCCAGGCCTGCAGGATCAGGTCATGGGCTTCCTGGAACCGCTCGTGCGAAAAGGCCGGGTTGACGCCCCAGGAATGGTATTCGGCGCCGATGCCGCGCACCATGCCGGCGATCAGGCGGCCGCCGGTAATGTTGTCGACCATCGCGAATTCTTCCGCCACAGTCAGCGGGTTGTTGAGCAGCGGCAGCGCGCGGCCGAGAATGGCGATCTTGACGTTCTTGGTGCGGCGGGCAAGCGCGCCGGCCATGACACCGGGGATCGGCATCAGGCCATAGGCGTTGGAATGATGCTCGTTGACGCAGATGCCGTCGAAGCCGAGCTGGTCGGCATATTCGAGCTCGTCCAGGTAACGGTTGTAGAGCTGGTGGCCCTTCTTGGGGTCGTAGTAGGTGTTCGGCAGGGTGACCCAGGCGGAATTGTGCTTCTCGTCGTAGGATAGATCGAGATCCGCATAGGGCATCAGGTGCATGAAGTAGAATTTCATCGTGTAACCTCCCCGATGAAGCCGCCGACAAGCTGGGCGAAACGGTCAGCCTTCTCGATCTGCGGCACGTGTCCGCAGTTCTCGATGATTTCCAGCCGCGAATTGGGAATGAGCTCCTGCCATGCCGGACCATAGCCGGCCGGCACGACCTTATCGCTGTCGCCCCAGAGGATCAGCGTCGGCACCAAGATCCGATGCAGCCATTTGTGCAGGTCGGGATTATAGAAACGCGGCTCCCAGGCGAGTTTCGCCGTTGTGAGCTTGTTCTTGAGCACGGTCTCCAGCCCTTCCTTCGAAGGCGGTGCCGCGAGCATCTGTTCGGCATAGCTCTGATCGTGGAACAGATTGCGGGCGGTCTCTTCCGCATTCCACATGAAGACATCGCCCTTGCGCAGGCCCTTCACGCGGATGCCGGCAGGCGCCACTAATGTCAGCGAATTCAACTTCGTCTGGTTGCGGATGGCGATCTCTGCCGACAGCCAGCCGCCGATCGAACCGCCGACCAGATTGATCTGGTCGAGGCCTAGATGGTCTATGACGTCGAGATAGAAGAAGGCAAGGTCGGACATGCCGTCCAGCCATTCCGGAGAATCGGAGGCGCCGAAGCCGGGATGTTCCGGCACGAACACCTCATAGCTCTCGGCAAGCTTCTCCATGAACGGTGCCCATCGGGCCGCGCCGCTCGAACCATGGAGAAACAGCAGCGGCGCACCTTTGCCGCCGCGCATGAACCGGACATTACAGCCGGCAATCGTTTCGGTGTTTTCGACAAAGCCCATCGGTATTCCATCCTCCCTAGGCCTAAAAGGTATACAGATTGACTGATACGACCATCGCAGACGCTCCCCTGTCCACGTTGATTGGGCCAATTTGTATAACTCTTCAGAAAGGGTCAATATGATTCTGTCAAATTTTGATTGATAATAGCAAATTTCTAACTTGCTTTGTGCGAAGTTGCATACAAAGGTGGCGCGGCCTGGAGAGGTGAGTTTAGGGCCTCCGGGTGCTCAGGGAGGAGCAAGATGCACGCCGAAAAACTGTTCGATCTCAAAGGCCAGGTGGCAGTCGTCACAGGTGCGGCCAGCGGCCTCGGCCTCGCCATCACCAAGACGCTCGCCGCCAATGGCGCGCATGTGGCGCTTATCGACCTCAATCCGGAAACGCTCGCCGCCGCCTATCAATGGCTGAACGGCCAAGGTTATTCCGCTGAAAGCCACCAGGTCGACGTGTCTGATAGCGCGGCGCTACGCAGCACGATCGACAACATCGCCGAAAAGCACGGCCATCTGGATATTCTCGTCGCCAATGCCGGCATCAGCGGAGGCCCGAGCTCCCGCACCGAGGCCGGCGCGATCGAGAATGTCAGCGACGAACTGTGGAACAAGGTGGTGGATGTTAATCTGACAGCCACCTTTGTGGCCATCCAGGCCTCCGCCAAGCATATGAAGAAGCAGAAAAGCGGCCGCATCGTCGCGATCGCCTCGATCGCCGGCATGCGCGGCGATCCGATGACTGGTTACGCCTATGCATCCAGCAAGGGCGCCGTCGTCAATCTCGTCAAGCAGGCCTCGTGGGAACTGGCGCCCTATAACGTGCTGGTCAACGGTATCGCGCCCGGCCCCTTCCGCACCAATATCGCCGGCGGCCGCATCCGCGAGCCGGAAATCGAGAAGGCGTTTGCCGACACCGTACCGCTCGGCCGCATCGCCGAGACCGATGAGATCATGGGTCTGGCGCTGCTCCTGTCATCGAAAGCATCGAGTTTCATGACCGGCGCGGTGATCCCGATCGATGGCGGTACGGTCGCCGTCTAACCCGCGATACGAGATGTCGCGATTGACAATATCAGGCTCCCTGCTTTAAGCCGCTGAAAGGGAGAGGGCCTCGCCGAGGTCCGCAAGTGACGCCAGAATTGACGAAGCGCAAGCGCATCGTTCGACTGCAGTCGGAGGAAACGACCATGAACATCGCGACCAATCCCGTCCCCTCGTCCGAGGCCTATGTCTCCGCACGCCTGCTGATCGACGGGGTCTGGCTGGAAAACGGCGACCGTAAGACGCAACCCCTCATCAACCCGGCCACCGAAAAGGCGATTGGCGTGGTGCCGCATGCGACGGCCCAGGATCTCGACCGGGCGCTCGAAGCCGCCAAGCGCGCCTTCCCGCTGTGGCGCGCCATGAACCCACGCGAGCGCGGCCGTATCCTCAAGCGCGCCGCCCAATTGATGCATGACCGGCAGGAAGAGATCGCCACACTCGCGACGCTCGAAATGGGCAAGCCGATCGCCGAAGCGCGGCTCGAAACCCATTTCGCCACGGAAGAAATGGAATGGTTTGCCGAGGAAGGCCGCCGCACCTATGGCCGCGTCATTCCCGGCCGCATCGGCGAAACCCGCTTCCAGGTGGTCAAGGAACCGGTCGGCCCGACCGCCGGCTTTTCAGCCTGGAATTTCCCGGTCGGCAATGCCGCCCGCAAGATGGGCTCGGCGCTCGCCGCCGGCTGCACGATGATCTACAAGCCCGGGGAAGAGGCTCCGGCATCGGCCGCCGCCGTCGCCCAATGCCTTCTTGATGCGGGCGTGCCTGCCGGCGTCATCGCCGTCGTCTATGGCGTGCCGGACTTCATCTCGCGCCACCTGCTCGCCTCGCCGATCATCCGCAAGATTTCCTTCACCGGTTCGGTCGCGGTCGGCCAGCACCTCATCCGGCTGGCATCCGAAGGCCTGAAGCGCACGACGATGGAACTCGGCGGCCACGCGCCGGTGCTCGTCTTCGACGGCGCCGACCAGGTGGCGGCGCTCGACATGTCGGTGCAGCGCAAATACCGCAATGGAGGCCAGGTCTGCGTCTCGCCGACCCGTTTCTACGTGCAGGACAAGTCCTACGAGGCGTTCTGCGCCGGGTTTGCCGAGCGCGCGTCGAAGATCAAGGTCGGCGACGGTCTCGATCCGGCAAGCGGCATGGGTCCGCTGGTGCACGGCCGCCGTCGCGATGCGATCGAGGCGCTGGTGCAGGATGCGACCGCCAAGGGCGCCAGGCTGCTCGCCGGCGGTCATCGCATCAACAATGACGGCTTCTTCTATGCCCCGACGGTTCTGGCCGACGTGCCGAGCGATGCGCGGATCATGACCGAGGAGCCGTTCGGCCCGGTCGCCGTGCTCAACCGCTTTTCGGATTTCGACGACGCGATCACCAAGGCGAACGAACTGCCCTATGGCCTTGCCGCCTACGCCTTCTCAAACTCGCACAAGACCATCGCAAAACTTTCCGATGCGCTGGAAGCAGGCATGGTCGGCATCAATTCCTTCAACATCTCCATGCCGGAAACACCGTTCGGCGGGGTGAAAGCGAGCGGCCACGGTTCCGAAGTCGGGATCGAGGGCGTCGAGGCCTACATGGTCACCAAGACGGTCAGCATCACCTGACGGAAGAGTTTCTGCCGGGTTCTTAAAAGTCCAAGAGGATTGCAGCATGAAACACGAAAAACCGATCGGAACATTCGCCGCCGAGGCAGTTCTCTCGCATATGAAGGCCGCCGGCATCGATGTCCTGTTCGCCAATGGCGGCACCGACTTCCCGTCGATCATCGAGGCCTATGCGCGCCAGCCGGAAAGCCGCCTGAAGATGCCGGAAGCGCTGGTCATCCCGCATGAGGGTGTCGCGGTCGGCATGGCGCATGGCTATTACCTGATGACGTCAAAACCGGCCGGCGTGATCGTCCACGTCAATGTCGGGCTTGCCAACTCGGTCATGGGGCTGATCAACGCCCGCTCCGAAAACGTGCCGATCATGATGTTCTCCGGCCGCACGCCGATCACCGAACACGGCCGTTTCGGCTCACGCTCCTCGCCGATCCATTGGGGCCAGGAAATGTTCGACCAGGGCGGCATGGTCCGCGAAGTGGTCAAGTGGGATTACGAACTGCGTTACCCGGAACAGGCGGGCATCGTCATCGACCGCGCCATGAGCATCGCCATGAGCGAGCCCCGCGGTCCGGTGTACCTGAGCCTGCCGCGCGAGGCGCTGGCCGAGGGTGCCGAGATCGAGGCCAGCCACCGCTCGACGGTTACCCCGACCACCTACGGCCCGGCCGATCCGGCACTGATTGCCGAGGCTGCCGGCTTGCTCGCCAAGGCGAAGAACCCGCTGGTCATCACCCAGAGCCCGGAACTGGCTGCGGATTTCGAACCGCTCGCCGGCTTCGTCGAAAAATTTGCGCTGCCGACCGTCGAGATGTGGGCGACACGTCTCGCACTGCCGAGCGACCATCCGATGATGATCGGCCGCGACTCGACCCAGGTTCTGAAGGAAGCCGACGTCGTCGTTGTCATCAATGCATCCGTGCCGTGGATTTCCGATCATACCGCTCCGGCCGAAGGCGCCAAGATCATCGCCATCGGCCCGGACCCGCAGCATAGCCGCGTGCCGATTCGCAGCTTCCCGATCGACATCGCGCTCGCCGGCGGCATCAACAAGACGATCGCAGCACTGGCTGCTGCTCTTGCCGAGCGCGTGCCGGCATCCGAAACCTACTCCGAGCGCCGCGAGAAGTGGGCCAAGGTGAAGGCGGCCCAGGTCGAAGCGGCCGCCAAGCGCGCTGCCATGGGCAATGGTTCGCCGATGACGCCCGCCTATGTCAGCGCTTGCGTCTCCGCCATCATGGACGAGAAGACGACCGTCGTGAACGAACTCGGCATCGATCCGTCGGTGATGACCTTCAAGCATCCGAAATCGTTCTTCTCGACGCCGCTGTCCGGCGGTCTCGGCTTCGGCCTCACCGCAGCGCTCGGCGCCCAGCTCGGCGACCGCAGCCGCCAGGTGATCGCGACGATCGGCGACGGTTCCTACATGTTCGCCAATCCTGTCGCCTGCCACCAGACCGCGACCGCGCTGAAGCTGCCGCTGCTGACGATCGTCTTCAACAACGGCATCTGGAACGCCGTGCGCCGCTCGACGCTCTACATGTATCCGGACGGCAGTGCGGCAACCGCCAACACCATGCCGATCACCGCACTCGATCCGGCTCCGGACTATGCCGCCGTCGCTCGCGCCCACGGTGCCCATGCCGAACGCGTCGAAACCGGCGCCGATCTGCCGGCGGCGCTGCAGCGGGCACTGGCCGCGACCAAGAGTGGCCAGCAGGCCATGCTCGAAGTCATGGTTTCCTACTAAGGGGCGTCGGTCATGGGGGGAGCCGGGGGCGACGCAAGGACGATAGAAACGCTGGCGGAGCTCCGCCGGCGTTATCCGATGATCGGTGACCTGGAGAAACGGGCGAAATGGCGGATTCCGCGTTTCGCCTATGAGTTCCTCCAGGGCGGCGCCGGCGATGAAACCGGCCTCAACCGAAACCGGACAGCGCTGCAGGCCGTCGAGGTCGTGCCGCGCTACGGCCTGGACATCTCCGCGGTAGATACCTCGGTCGAACTCTTCGGCCATCGTTACGCCGCCCCGATTGGCATCTCGCCGATCGGCTTCGACGGCATGATGTGGCCGGGCGCCACCGAGCGTTTCGCCAAGGCCGCTCAGGCCCACAACATCCCCTATCTAGTCGGCACGCTCGCCTGCGCGACGATCGAAAAAGTCGTGGAATGGGCACCCGATGTCACCTGGTTCCAGCTCTACCCGATGGCGCCGAACAACCATCAATACAGTCTCGAAATGGCCGAGCGCGCCCGTGTCGCCGGCGCTAAGGTTTTGGTCGCGACACTCGACGTGCCCGTGCGCGCAAAACGCCCTCGGGACCTGAGGAACGGTCTCACTATGCCCTTTCGGCTGACGCCGAAGACGATGATGGCCGCGGCTATCGCTCCCTTCTGGCTGGATGCGATCCGCCGCAAGGGCATGCCGACCTTCGCCAATATGGCGGGTTTCGCCGGGGCACCGGACCGCATCACCACCTCGGCCTTCGTGCAGAAACATATCGGCGGCGGCTTCCCCTGGGAGCAGATTGCCCGCCTGCGCGACAAATGGACCGGGCCGATGCTGGTCAAGGGCGTCATGCACCCCGCCGATGCGGAAAAGGCGCTTGAACTCGGCCTCAACGGCGTGGTCGTCTCCAACCATGGCGGCCGCCAGTTCGATGCAGCACCCGCCACGATCGACGTCCTGCCGGAAATCGCCCGCACGGTCGGCACGCGTGGTACTGTCCTGTTCGACAGCGGCGTCGTGTCCGGCGTCGACATGGTGCGTGCGGTTGCCTGCGGTGCCCATTCGTCCTTTGCCGGTCGTGCCTTCATGCTCGGCCTTGCCGCACTTGGAGACCACGGCGCCACCCATATGGCGCAGGCCTTCATCGAAGAATACCGCGTCACGCTCGGCCAGAGCGGACTATTGAATACCGACCAGGCACGCCGCGCACCGGTGCGCCATTCGAGCGCCTGGACACAACAAGATTTCCAACCTCACCTCTAATCGACCATGTCTCCGGGGAGGAGAAACCCATGAAAGTTGCTGACGCCATCGTGGAAATTCTGAAGCGCGAGGGGATCGAGGTCATCTGCGGTTACCCCGTGAACCACGTTCTCGAACACGCGGCCATGGCCGATGTCCGCCCGATCATCGTGCGCCAGGAACGCCACGGCCTGCACATGGCCGACGCCATGTCGCGCCTCTCGTCCGGCAAGACGATCGGCGTCTTCGCCATGCAGCTCGGACCGGGCACCGAAAACGCCTATGGCGGCGTCGCCCAGGCCTATTCGGAGTCCGTGCCGCTGCTGGTGCTGCCGATGGGTTATGAGCGTCGCGTCGCGCATGTCGATCCGAACTACAACGCGACCCGCTCGATGCGCGACATCACCAAGTCCGCAGAGCCGATCACCTCCGCCGCCGAAATCCCCAACATCTTCCGCCGCGCCTTCTCGAAGCTCCGCAACGGCCGCGGCGGGCCGGTGCTGATCGAAATCCCCAACGACATCTGGCAGGACGATGTGCCCGAGCCGCTGAACTACCGGCCGGTTCTGGCGACCCGCTACGGACCAGACCCGATCGCGGTGCGCGACGCGGTCGATCTGCTGCTCGCCGCCAAGCGGCCGATCCTCTATGCCGGACAGGGCATTCATTACGCGCAGGCCTGGCCGCAGCTGAAACAGCTGGCCGAACTGCTGGCAATCCCGGTTTCGACCAGTCTCGAAGGCAAGAGCGCGTTTCCGGAAACCCATCCGCTGTCGGTCGGGGCGGGCGGTGCGGCAATCTCCAAGACGCTGCGCCACTTCCTCGATAGTTCGGATCTCATCTTCGGCATCGGTTGCTCGTTCACCGAGACCGCGTTCGGCGTACAGATGCCACTCGACAAGACCGTCATCCACGCGACCCTCGATCCCGACCACGTCAACAAGGATCTCGAAGCCAAGGTGGCCTTGGTCGGCGACGCGGCGCTGACACTCGATGCGGTGCTCGCTGAACTCGAAACCCGCAAGGTCGAGCCTCGCGACCACACGGAAGTCGCCGCCGAAATCGCCAAGATCCAGGCCGAGTGGCTGGCGGAATGGATGCCGAAGCTCACCGCGCCGGAAGCGCCGCTGTCGCCCTACCGCGTCCTCTGGGATCTTCAGCACACGGTCGATATCGAAAACACCATCATCACCCATGATGCCGGCAGCCCGCGCGACCAGCTTTCGCCGTTCTGGAAGTCGGTGAAGCCGCTCACCTATATCGGCTGGGGCAAGACAACCCAGCTCGGTTACGGCCTTGGCCTCGCCATGGGCGCCAAGCTGATGCATCCCGACAAGCTCTGCATCAACGTCTGGGGCGATGCGGCGATCGGCTTTACCGGCATGGATTTCGAAACCGCGGTGCGCGAGCGCCTGCCGATCCTGTCGATCCTTCTCAACAACTTCTCGATGGCGATGGAACTGCCGATCATGAAGGTCTCGACGGAGAAATACCGCTCGACCGACATTTCCGGCGACTACGCCGCCTTCGCCCGCGCACTCGGCGGTTACGGCGAACGCGTCACCGAACCGGATCAAATCATCCCGGCGATCAAACGCGGCATCGAGCAGACGCAAAAGGGGGTGCCGGTCCTCCTCGAATTTATCACGCGGCAGGAAATCGCCCGGTCGCGTTATCACCGCATGCTCACGGGTGAGAAGAAATGACCCAGCCGACCCTGCAATCCACCATCGATACGCTGAGGCTCCACTTCGGAGACCGGCTTTCGACCACGGAAGCCGTGCGCGAACATCACGGCCACGACATGTCACGCCAGCCGACCAGGCTGCCGGAGGCGGTCGTCTATGCCGAAAACGAGGACGAGGTGGCGCGCGTCGTCTCAGCCTGTTTCGAGGGCGGGATTGCGGTGACGCCGTTCGCGGCCGGCTCGTCCATGGAAGGCCACACGATCCCGCTCAAGGGCGGGATCTCACTCGACCTCACCCGGATGAACAAGATCGTCCAGGTCAACCACGAGGATTTCGACGTCCAGGTCGAGGCGGGCGTCACCCGCAAGCAACTCAATGCCCATATCCGCGATACCGGCCTGTTCTTCCCCATCGATCCCGGCGCCGACGCCTCGATCGGCGGCATGGCCTCGACGCGTGCCTCCGGCACCACCGCCGTGCGCTACGGCACGATGCGCGAAAACGTGCTGGCGCTGCGCGTCGTCACGCCCCAGGGCAAGATCATCACCACCGGCCGGCGCACGAAAAAGTCTTCGACAGGTTACGACCTGACCAAGCTTTATGTCGGCGCCGAAGGCACGCTCGGCGTCATCACCGAGGTGACGGTGAAGCTGCATCCGATCCCGGAAACCATCGCCTCGGCGGTCTGTGCCTTCGAGACGATGCGCGGCGCGGTGGAAGCCGTCGTTGCGACCATCCAGAGCGGCATTCCCGTCGCCCGCATCGAATTCCTCGATGAGGTTGCAGTCGAAGCCGCCAACCGCCATGCGGGGCTGACCCTGAAACTCGCCCCGACCCTGTTCCTCGAATTCCACGGCAGCCCGCGCTGGGTGGAGGAACAGTCGAACACCGTTCGAGAGATCGCCGACGAATTCGGCGGCTCGGACTTCCAATGGTCGACGCGCACTGAAGACCGCGAGCGGCTCTGGAAGGCCCGCCACGAGACGATCTATTCCAACCAGACGCTGCGCCCCGGCTGCAAGGCCTTTACGACAGACGTCTGCGTGCCGATCTCGCGGCTTGCCGAAGCGGTGCTTGCCGCCCGCGAGGACATCGACAATTCTTTTGTCATGGGTAAGATCATCGGCCATGCGGGCGACGGCAATTTCCATGTCGGCTACCTGATTAAGCCGGAAATCCCGGACGAACTGGCGGAAGCGGAACGACTTGCAGAGCGGCTCTACCAGCGCGCCATCGACATGGGCGGCACCTTCAGCGGCGAACACGGGATCGGCATTTCCAAGCTGAAATACCTCCGCCGCGAACATGGCGATGCGATCGACATGATGAACGCCATCAAGGCGGCGCTCGACCCCAAGGGCATCATGAACCCCGGCAAGCTCGGTCAGGTGGAATAAAGGCAAGCACTGGCGTCGGGCCGATCAACGGCTGAGATCGATGCGGCTGGTCACCACCGATTTGCCGCTCGAAAGGTCCTTGTCGACCGTCTGGAGCCTGAGGCGATCGTTGCCGATCTTCTCGATGGTCATATTGGCGACGCGGTCCCCGTTGATCACCCTTGCCCAGCGCACGCCGAGATTGATGGCATTGCCGCTGCGGTTGCCGGAAAGGACCGAAGGCTGGCCCGACGGGCCGGTATAAGTGCCGCTATACCCACGATCCGAAGCCTCGAGATCGGCCGATATGCTGCGCCGGACGACCAGCAGACCGCGGCAGATTCCCTGCATCGAGAGGGTGGCTGCTCCCGCCGTGGAGGTGAAGTCGCAGGCGACGTTGATGGGTTTGCCCCCGATGCGGGTCAGGACAGTCCCGTTGCCGCTCCAGCTGCCAGCGAGCGTCTTTAAAAAATCACCCTCTGCTGCCGAAGCTAAGGTCGGCGAGAAAGCCGAGGCGATAAACGCGGCGGAGACTAGAAACGAGCGCATGGCGATAATCCCATCTGTGTCTGCTTCGAACGCCGACAAAGCCGTTCCGTTCCACAAGCTCCCCAGGCGGCCGCCACAGAACCTGCCCGATCTCTTCCCTTCATCCTCCCCTGCCCTAACTGCATTTTGCGAACGATAGAGAAGGAGGAGAGAGGATGATCATCCGGTCCGGAAGCTGCCTTTGCGGCAAGGTGCAATATTCGGTGAAGGATGCGCCGATCAGGATCGGGCTCTGCCATTGCACCGACTGCCGGAAGGAAAGCGGCTCGAGCTTCGCCACGTTCGGCATCTGGCCGCGGCATGCCTTTGAAAGCAGGGGCGCTGTCAAATATTTCCATGGCCGCGGTTTCTGCCCCGAATGCGGCTCACGCGTCTTCAGCGAAAGCGACGACGACGAGATAGAGATCCGTGTCGGCTCGCTCGACATGGCGCCGACGGACCTTGAACCGACCTACGAACTCTGGGTGAAACGGCGGGAGAACTGGCTGAGTCCCCTATCCGTCTCGCAGTTCGACGAGGATCGAACATGACGCATTGCGGTCATGCACCGACCCTATAGAGTGCCGCCGAATTTACGGGAGACAAGCGGATGTCGGAACTGATCGACAAGGCGATCGCCATCGCCACCGAGGCGCATGAAGGACAGTCGTCGAAAACCGGCGGGCCGTTTATTGACCATGTCCGGCGCGTGGCCGAAACCGTGGCCGGGGAGGACGAGAAACAGGTCGCCTGGCTGCATGACGTGGTCGAAAAAGGCCCCGGCTGGACATTCGAGCGGCTGCGCGAGGAAGGTTTTTCCGAAGCCGTCGTCGATGCCGTCGACGCGATGAGCAAGCGCGACGGCGAGGAATATTTCGCCTTCGTCCGCCGCTCGATCGAAAACCCGCTCGCTCGGCCGGTGAAGCGGGCCGACCTCACCGACAACCTTGCCCAGATGCGCCAGATGGGCGGCGACGACTCGAAATTCGCCGAAGGCCTGCGCATCCTCAACGAGCGATATCCGACCTGATAGGCGGAACCTTGGACCCTTCCCTGCCGTTCGTTTGCGCGCGGCACACGCCGAGATCCAGCGACAGGATGGGCTCATGGAACTCAAATCTCAGGTGGCATTGGTAACGGGGGCAGGGTCGGGTATCGGCAAGGCGGCGGCCCTGAAACTCGCGGCGGGAGGTGCAAAGGTCGGCCTGCTCGGCCACACGAGAGCCGAGATCGAGGAGACCGCCCAAGAGATCGAGAAGACCGGTAGCGAAGCGCTGATGCTGGAAGCCGACGTTTCCGATGAAAAACAAATGCGCGAAGCGGTCGGCCTGCTTATGGAGAAATTCGGGACGCTCGATATCGTCGTCGCCAATGCCGGCATCAACGGCGTCTGGGCGCCGATCGACGACCTGAAGCCTGAGGAGTTCGACAGGACGATCGCCGTCAACCTGCGCGGCACCTATCTGACGCTTCACCTCACGGTGCCGCATCTGAAGGCACAGGGCGCCGGCTCGATCGTCGTCGTCTCCTCGATCAACGGCAACCGCACGTTCACGACACCCGGCGCCACGGCCTATACCGCCACCAAGGCAGCGCAGGTGGCGGTGGTGCAGCAGCTGGCGCTGGAGCTTGGCAAGCACCACATCCGCGTCAACGCCGTATGCCCCGGCGAGATCGAGACCAATATCGGCGAAAATACCAATCTCCGCCACGAGGAGGAAACCGCAATCCCCGTGGAGTGGCCGGAAGGGCAGGTTCCGATCACCGACGGCAAACCGGGGAAAAGCGAGGACGTCGCCGAAGTGATCGCCTTCTTAGCTTCCGACCGGTCCCGCCATGTGACGGGCACGCCGATCTATGTGGACGGCGGTCAGAGCTTGCTGAGGTAGGAATGTCTTCCGCTTTGAGCGGCGCAGCCGAAGTTGTTCCGTCGAACGGGAGAACGGTTGGTTGAAAGGCCAGCATAGGACTTCAGTCCAATCCCTCTGGTGGAACCCGGTCCCTCAATCCGCGTTCATGTCTCGCAAAACATTGAGGAATCACCCATGAAGAACCTGCTTATCGCATCGGCTCTGGCCATTTCTTCCATTCTTACGGTCGCCGGCCCGTCCAACGCCGCCAGCGTCACGATCACCACCAATGAACGGGTGGCTCCACGCCATACCGTCCGCGAAGTCTACCGCCCGCATCGTCCCCGCCACGATTGCATGGTCAAGAAGGTGAAGACCCGTTACCACGGCCGAGTCGTCGTCAAGACCACCCGCGTCTGCCGGTGAACTGCAGATCACCAGAGAGGGAGGACGGCGGCGATCGGGCCGCCGCACTTTCCTTCTGGCAATCGGCCAAAGGGGCCAGCCCGGGACCCCATAGGCTCTCTCGTTCAGCCAATGCAATCTCCTTTCGATGACCTGAGACAAACCGGATCGTGACGAGCACCGGAGGCCTTGAATTGCCTTTTCGCGGGTGACAGGATTGGGTATGCCCATGATGGATCTCGTGCGCAGGCGCGGGGATTCCTGTCGCCATACGAAGTGAAACTCGGCAATTCCCTGTCGTCAATGGAGGTCACGCCATGTCTCACCTACGCGCGGAAAAGGCTCCTATCATCGTCGTCGACCTGCAGACCAACATGTTCGACGGTCTTGTCGAGCCGCCTCTCCATGAGGCGGATCTCCTCACCGACCGCGCCCGCAAGGTGATCGACTGGGCGCGGCGCGGCGGCCGCAGGATTGCCTTCGTGCGCCATGACGGACCGGAAGGCGATCCGCTGGCCCCGGGAGAGCCGGGCTGGCCCGTCTGGCCGGCGCTCGGCCAGCGTGACGGAGAGCCGACCTTCTCGAAAACCGTCCGGGACTCCTTCAGCAACCCGGAACTCGGCAAATGGATCGAAAGTCAGGGCGCGCCCGAAGTGGTGATCCTCGGCGCGCAGACCGATTTCTGCATCGCCGGTACGGTGCTGGGCGCAATCGCTTCCGGACTGAAGGTGACGGTGGTCTCCGACGCCCATAGCACGCTGGATCAGCCGCAAGAGAGCGCCGCATCCATCATCCGCCGCTATAACGTCCAGTTCGCCGAGGCCGGTGCCAATCTGGTGACGACAGCCGCACTTACCGGCTCGCAGGACACCTGAGGCCGCGCTCATCGGGACCGAGTTCCAGCCGCCGGTCGATGCCGATCGCATCGAGAAACACCTCGTCATGGCTGACCACAAGAAGCGCGCCGTCATAGGCGCGCAAACCCGTTTCGACCGCGGCGATCGAATCGATGTCCAGATGGTTTGTCGGCTCGTCGAGAATGAGCAGCGACGGCGGCTCCGGCCCGCCAAGCACGCAGGCGAGCCCCGCCCGCAGCATCTGCCCGCCCGACAGCGTTCCCACCACCTGCAAGGCGGCTTCGGCGCGGAACATGAAGCGGGCGAGCGCCGCGCGGCAGGCATTCTCGTCGGCGTGTGGATTGAGCCGCCGGAAATTGTCCCGGATCGAGAGCGCGGGATCGAGCAGGCTCACCCGCTGGTCAAGCATGGCGGATTTGACCGGAACCCGCACCGTACCCGAGAACGGCTGCAGGTTGCCCGAAATTACGGATAGAAGCGTTGTTTTTCCCGAGCCGTTCGGACCGGTGACGGCGATCCGTTCCGGCCCGGTGATCTCGAAGGAAAGATCGCGCAGGAGCGGCTTTTCAACCGCATAACCGGCGGTGACGTTGTCGATCCTGAGCACGACCCGGCTTGCCGGCAGCCCGGTCGGCGGCAACGTTACGGATAGCGGCTGGAGGATCTCGATCTTTTCACGCGCGGCGGAGACGCCGGCAGCGGCCTGGGTCCGCAGCCGCTCAGCCAGCCGGGCATTGTCCCCACTGGTATTTTCCGCCCGACGCTTCATTCCACCGGCGATGATACGCGGCATGTCGCCCCTGGCAGCCTTCCTTTTGCCGGTGCCGTCCTTGCGGGCCTTGCGCTCGGCGGTTTCCTGTGCCGTGCGGTTAACCTCCGCCACCCGCTTTTCGGCGTCAGTGAGATCGTGCTCGGCGGCGGCAAGTTCCAACGCCTTGCGCTCCCGGTAACGACTCCAGTTGCCGCCATAACGAGTGGCACTGAGCGAGGTCAGCTCGACGATCGCATCGACGGCTTCCAGAAGCTCGCGATCGTGGCTGACGATGATCGCCCCGCCCCGCCAGCCGGCCAGCAGGTCGATTATCGCCCGCCTTCCGTCGCGGTCGAGATTGTTGGTGGGTTCGTCGAGGATCAAGAAATCCGGCTCGGTGAAGATCAGCGCCGCCAGCCCTGCGCGGGTGCGCTGGCCGCCCGACAGCGTTTCGAGCGGCGTTTTCGCATCCGCATCGAGCCCGGCCCGCGCCAGCGCTTCGACTATGCGCGCCTCCAGCGTCCAGTCGGCATTGGCCAGCTCATTGGCAGACGCCTCGCCTGCTTCGGCACGAACAAGAACGGTCAGCGCATCGCGCGTGCCAAAGAGGTCGGCGATCGTATCACCCCGCGCGACCTGCACGCTCTGGCGCAGCACGTCGACGCTGCCGGAGACGGAGACCGTTCCCGATGACGGTGTCAGTTCGCCGGTGATCAGCCTGAGCAGCGTCGTCTTGCCGACGCCGTTGCGGCCGACAAGGCCTGCGCGTTCAGGCCCGAAGCTGAGGTTCAGATGGGAAAAAAGCGGCCGGCCGTCAGGCGTGGACCACGAAAGATTGGCAAGGGTAATGGAAGGCATGAACGGATTCCCGAATGGCAAGGCAAAGCGGCGTTGCGTTTCGGTTGAGGTCCATGGTCCACCATCCTGTTGGTGCTGCAGATGGTTGTTATCTATGCGGAAAATGCGGCGCGTTCAAGACTGACAAGGAGAACCCTCGCGGGGTAGTGCGAGGGTTCCTTGTCTGTTGACTGGAGGCAACAGGAGATGCCTCAGGCGCTTTAAAGCACATTCCGCCGACTATTGTCCTTGCTCCGGATTGACCATTTTTGGGTGTATCTGGGCAGCGCGCCAGAAGAGCGGTTACGCCCGCTCCTCCCACAATTTGGCAAGCTCGATCACCGTCCTCACCGCCAGTTCCATGTCCTGGCTGCTGACGAATTCCAATGGTGAGTGGAAGGCGTGGCCGCCGGCGAAGAGGTTGGCGCAAGGAAGGCCCATGAAGGAGAGGCGCGAACCGTCCGTGCCGCCGCGGATGCTGCCGCGCACCGGAGTCATGCCGGCTCGGCTGATCGCCTCGACTGCATAGTCGACGATGCCCGGATGCTGATCGAGCACCACCTTCATGTTGCGGTACTGTTCCTTGACGGTGAAGGTGTAGGTCGAGCCTGGGTAGTCCGCGATGACTTGCCTGGTGATCTCCTCGAGCAGGGTTTCCTTGGTCTTCAGGCCGCTTTCCGTGAAATCGCGAATGATGAAGGAGAGGTTCGCCTTTTCCATCACACCGGACATGCCGGTCGGGTGGATGAAGCCGTCGCGGCCCTTGGTGGTCTCGGGCGTGATGTCCTTCGGCAGTCTGGCGATGATGCCGCCGGCGATCTTGATGGCGTTCTCCATCTTGCCGAAGGCAAAGCCCGGATGCATGGCGACACCCTTGATGGCGATCTCCACCGCATCGGCCGAAAACGTCTCGTCCTCGATCGTGCCGGCGGTCTCGCCGTCCAGCGTATAGCCGAAATCGGCGCCGAGTTTCTTCAAGTCCACCTTGTCGACGCCGCGGCCGATCTCCTCGTCGGTAGTGAACAAGATGCGGATCGCGCCGTGCTTGACGTCAGGGTTATTGATGAAGAACTCGGCGGCGGCCATGATCTCGGCAATGCCCGCCTTGTCGTCGGCGCCTAAAAGCGTCGTGCCGTCGGAGGTGACGATGTCGTTGCCGATCTGGTCCTTCAGCACCGGATGTTCGGACACCCGGATCACCTGGTTCCTGTCGCCGACGAGCTGGATATCGCCGCCCTGGTAGTTTTTCACGATCTGCGGCTTGACGTTGGTGCCTGAGAAATCGGGTGCCGTGTCCATATGGGCGCAGAAGCAGATGACCGGCACGTTGTTCTTGGAGGTCGTCGCCGGGATCGTCCCGTAGATATAGCCGTGCTCGTCGAGATGCGCGTCGGTAATGCCGATCGCCAGCATTTCCTCGACCAGCAGCCGGCCGAGATCCTTCTGCTTCATCGTCGAAGGCTGGGTCGGCGACTTGGCGTCGGACTGGGTATCGATGACGACATAACGGAGAAAACGATCGGTAACGCTATCGGCCATGGCTCTCAAATCCAAATTGCAGAACGGAATAATGGAGTTGTAGCGAGAGGAATGGGGCGCGTGAAGGTGGGAAATGCGGGGGTGGCGATAAGCCGGACAAGCTCTCCTACCCTTATCCTATGCTTGTCACGGAGATCCAGCAGCGCCGTGTCCTGCGGCGTGGAAGGAGTCTTGTGACAAGCACAGGGATGAGGAACTGATACGCGACTCGGCGAAGACGACGTCCGCGGAAAAGCCAGAAGAACAGGCGCCTCGCCGGCGCCTGTTGCCTCAACGCCAACCTCTACCTCTGCGCCCCGATATCCGACGCCCCGACCGAGGGCGCGGCGTTCCCCCAGCTGTTGCGGACATAGGTGAGCACGGCAGCCACCTGCTCATCGGACAGACGCCAGCCGAGCGAAGGCATGGAAGGCGTCGTTTTCGCCTGCGGCGTATGCACCGCCTGGCTGCCCTGCAGCACCAGACGCGTCAGCGTCTCCGCACTCGGTTGCTGCACGATGGAGCTGCCCGCGAGTGCCGGGAAGAGCTGGCGGGCGCCCTTGCCGTCGCCGCCGTGGCAAGCGGAACAGGTGTCGTGGTAGATCGCCGCCCCCACCTTCATGCGCGCATCGCTCGCCGGGATCGGCTGCGGTTTTTGTGCCGGTCCGCCCTCGGTGCTCTTGAGATAGGTGGCGATCGCGTGCACGTCCTCGTCGGCCATGAGAGAGGTCGAGGCCTGGATCGCCTCCGCCATCGGCCCCGAGGCGATCGTATGCCCGTTGGTGCCGGTCTTCAGGTACTGGACGATCTCGTCCTCGCTCCAGCTGCCGATCCCGATATAGGAGTTGCCGGTGATGTTGGGCGCATACCATCCCTGCAGCGAACCACCCTGCAATGCTTCGCTGGTCTCATCGGCGCCGAGCACGGTTTTCGGCGAATGGCAAGTGCCGCAGTGACCCGGCCCTTGGACGATATAGGCGCCCCGGTTCCATTCGGCCGATTTCGACGGATCGGGTCGGAATTCACCGGCTGTGAAGTTCAGCATGTTCCAGCCCATCATCGACAGGCGGATGTTGAACGGGAATGGCAGCTGGTTGGATTCGACCGGGTTGAAGACAGGTTCGACGGTCCTGAGATAGGACCAGAGATTGCCGATGTCCCTATCGCTCATCCTAGTATAGGCCGGATAGGGCATGGCGGGGTAGAGCCGCTTGCCGTCATGGCCGATACCGTTCTTCAGGGCATTGCGGAAATCCGCCTCCGTCCAGTTGCCGATACCGGACGCCTTGTCGGGCGTGATGTTCGGCGGAATGATCTGGCCGAAGGGCGTTTCGAGCGGCAGCCCGCCCGAGAGCGGTTTTGCCCCCGGCGCGGTGTGGCAGGCGGCGCAATCGCCGAGGATCGCCTGATAGCGGCCGCGGATGATCTCGTCCGCCTGGTCGGGAGCCTGGGCAAACACCAGACCTGCCGAGAATGTTGTGGCGGCAAGGGTGAGGGAGAAAAGACGCTTGCTCATGCCGACACCAGAGGTTGGCCCGGGTTGCGGAGATATTGCTGGCGGATGGCATCCGCCGCGTGGAACGCGAGCGCCCCTACCGTGCCGGTCGGGTTCTTGCCGGCATTGTGCGCGAAGGCGGAAGCACCGATGACGAAGACGTTGGCGACATCCCAGCTCTGCAGGTATTTGTTGATGGCGCTGGTCTTGGGGTCGGTGCCCATGATCGCCCCGCCGGTATTGTGGGTGCTCTGGTAGGGAACCGAGTCCCAGCCCTTCTTGCGGCGGGTATTGGTATATTGCCGGCCGCCGAAAGCCTTGGCGATGTCCTCCATTCGGTCAGAAACCCAGTTCGACATGCGGATGTCGTTGTCCGGGAAGTCAAAGGTGAAGCGCAGGAGCGGCCGCCCGAACCGGTCCGTATAGGTCGGATCGAGGTCGAGATAATTGCCGCGGGTCGGGTAGCTCGAACCTTGGGAGGAAAAGCCGAGCGTCGACTTGTAGGACTTGACGGTCGCCTTCTTCCAGTCGCTGCCCCAGCGCGGCGTGCCGGGCGGGGTCGGGCGCGTCTGAATCGGCCGGCCATTGGAGGGAATGCAGTTGATGCCCGCACCGCCGACGAAGTCGAGCGGCCCATGGTCGAAAGCATCGCCGTTATAGTCGTCCACCGTCTGGCCGAGCGCGCCAGCGGCGACGAACGGGTTGAAGTTCTTGTCGTCGAAGAACACCTGGGCGCCGGCATTGGTCTGGTAGCAGTAGTTCCGCCCGACCGTGCCCTCGCCGGTATTCGGATCGTAGATCTGGCCAATGCCCGACAGCATCATCAGCCGGACATTGTGGAGGCCATAAGCGCAGAGCAGCACCATATCGGCCGGCTGGAAGAATTCCTCGCCTGACGTGTTCACATAGGTGACGCCGCGAGCGTGTTTCTTGGAGGCGTCGAGATCGACATGCAGGACTTCCGACTCCGTGCGGACCTCGAAGTTCTTCTTCTTCATCAGCACCGGCAGGATGGTCGTCTGCGCCGAGGACTTCGAATAGTTGGCGCAGCCGAAGCGCTCGCAGAAACCACACATGGTGCACTGGCCCATGGCGATCCCGAGCGGGTTGATATAGTCTTCGGAAAGGTTCGCTGCCGGCGTCGGGAAGGGGTGGAGGTTCAGCGACTTGGTCACCTCGGCAAACAGCGTCGGGGCATAGGTCATCTGCAAAGGCGGCAGGGGATAGTCGCGCGAGCGCGGATCCTCGAACGGATTGCCACCCTCCTGGATCTGGCCGTTGATATTGCCCGCCTTGCCGGAAATGCCGGCGAGGTATTCGAAGCGGTCGAAGGATTTTTCCATCTCGGCGCCGGTCACGCCCCAGTTCTGCAATTGCAGGTCCTGGATGCGCCCTGCGCCATAACGGTCCCTCAGGTGGTCGGCGATCTGGAAGTCGCTGTCCCAGAACCGCCAGGTATGGCCGTTCCAGTGAACGCCGGCGCCGCCCACTCCGTTGCCGGGCAGGAAGGAGCCGTAATCGCGCATCGGCAGCGCCGTCTGCGAAGTGCTGTTGCGCATCGTCATTGCTTCGACGGCCGGCTGCAGGAAGAGGTCGCGGCGGATGCCGTAACGAAGCTCGTCCTGGGCGTAACCGATGTTGAAATCGGTGGCGGTATCGCGCCAGGGACCGCGTTCGATCGCCACGACGTCGAGCCCGTCCTCGGTCAGTTCATGGGCCAGGATCGCGCCTGTCCAGCCAAGGCCGACGATCACGACGTCCTTGCGGGGTAGAATAGTGGTCATGTTTTCAGGTCCCTACCTGGTCATCCATTCCATCGAGCCTGCGATCGAAACCGGAGGCAGGGGATAGGGTTGGTTGTGTTTGGAAACGTGGTCGCGGTAATCGTATCGCGCGCCGGGGAATCCCAGCATTTTCCACGAGGCCATGTCCTTGTTGCCGCCATAGATCGGGTCGGCGAAAAAGCCTTCCATCACGTTGGCGAGCATCAGGTTGAAAAAGGACTTGGCATCCACCTTGTTCGGCAGGGTGATCTTGCCGGCTTCGAGATCCGTGAGGATCGCGTCCTGGTCGGCGGGCACAAGCTCGGCGAAGCGCTTGCCGCCCTTGGTTTCGCGGGTGAAGGCGTTCAGCGCGGCAATCCCGGATCGGTAGCGCTGAGCCGGCGTGTCAGGCGCCTGATAGCCTTGCGTCGCAAGGCCGGGCATGAACGGGCCTTTGGTATAGAGCCGGCTCGACGTGCCGTAGGATCCCACGAGCTGCCGGTCGAGATAGAGGACGCAGCCGGCATCCTTGCCGCCGAGCGAAAGATCGTCCGCCGGCACCAGCCGGTCGGCGACCGCTTCCATCGTCTGCGCCTCTTCCGGCGTGAAGAACAGCCAGCCTCCAGGCTTCACCTGCACCGGCGGATCGGCGGAACGCGCCTCCCAGGGCAGGCTGCCGGAAATGCTGCGCGCCACGACGGGCGCAGCGTTGCCGGCCAAAATGGTAAAAGCGACGGAAGAAAGGAATTGGCGCCGCGTGGGGCGCTTAAGACAGTGGGTTTCCATAGGAGACCTCCCCGGAGAGAAAAGGTCGGTGACGCGCCAAAACGACGTGCGCCGATGAGATCGAACCGAACGGTTCAACGATTCACGTAGAGCGCACCCAATCTGCGGCAACCCTTCCGGAACATTAAATCGTCACGGCTGCGATCATTCGGAATCGCCGGCACCAAGCGAGCCGCGATGTCCGAGACGAGCGGAGATCGCCCGCGCCGCGACAAGCAGCGGTTCGGCAAAACCGTTGAGATTCTTCAGCGACAGGCGCTGGACGGGACCCGCGACCGCGACCGCGCCAACCACTTCCGACTGGGCGTCATGGATGGGTGCGGCGATAGCGCGCATGCCGAGCTCGTTCTCTTCATCTTCCACCGCGTAGCCGAGGCGGCGGATATTGCCGAGCAATTTCTGCAGCTTGTCAGGATCGGTGATGGTTTTCGGGGTCTGCGGCGGCAAGGACGCTCCGGTGAGCGCGACAATGCGGCTTTCCGGCTGGAAGGCAAGCATCGCCCGGCCGGCGGCCGTCGAATGATAGGGCGCGCGCATGCCGATCTCAGCGCTGATGCGCACCGCCTGCCGGGACGGCTGGACGCGTATATACATGATCTCCGGCCCGGCCGGCACGGCGAGCAGTATCGTCTCGTCCGTCTCCTGCCTGAGGTCCATCAGCAGCGTGCGCGCCTCCGTGGAGAGGTCCATGCGGTTTCGCACCAGCGAGCCAAGGCCGAACAGCCCGAGCCCCAGCCGGTAACGTCCGGTCTCGTGGTTCTGCTCGAGAAAATCCTCCGCCATCAGTGTCACGACCAACCGGTGGACAGTGCTCTTGGCGATGCCCAGACGACGGGCAAGCTCGGTGACGCCGATCTCCGCATCGTCGCCCTCGAAAGCTTTGAGGATGCGGATCGCCATCGAAACCGAGGAGAGTCGGCCCTTCTGGTCCTCGTCCTGTGTGCCAGTGGTCTTCATGTCCCCCATGGTCTTCATTTCAGTTGTCGCTCCCATGACAATCTGCCGACATCCATCCGGATAACACGCGTCGTCGGCGCGGCAACTACAAAAGCGCCGTTGACAGCCTAATATCCAAGGGAATATCCTGTATATGGACCGTCGTTCCATATAGAAGAACACACGACGAGGGCCGAAGCAAGCGGAAACACCATCGGTGACCGCGCGGTTTGGTGGCCCGCCACGAACCGGGCTTGCGAAACAAAGACTTGAAACAAAGAGAATACTAAAGTGGATACCCCAAAAACCGTGCCGCTGATCGTCGCATCGGCCCTCATCATGCAGCAGATCGATTCGACGGCGATCGCCACGGCTCTGCCGACGATTGCGGACGCACTCGGCGAACCGCCGCTCGCACTGCATTCTGCGATAACCGTCTACGTGCTGTCGCTCGGTGTGTTCCTGCCCTTGAGCGGCTGGCTCGCCGACCGTTTCGGCGCCCGGCTGGTGTTCTGCTCGGCGATTGCGCTGTTTACCTTCGCCTCGCTGCTCTGTGCCGCCTCGACCACCCTTACCATGCTGATCGCGGCCCGCGCCCTGCAGGGTTTCGGCGGCGCACTGATGCTGCCGACGGCACGACTGATCCTGGTGCGCTCCGTCCCGCGCGAAGAACTGGTTTCCGCCATGGTGCTGATGAGCATGCCAGCCGTAGTCGGCCCGGCGATCGGGCCGCTGCTTGGCGGTTTCATCACCGGCATCAGCTCGTGGCATTGGATCTTCTGGATAAACCTGCCGGTCGGCATCGTCGCGATCATCCTGACGCTCACGCTCATCGACAAGATCCCGCCGACCGAGCGCACATCCTTTGATTTTCCGGGCTTCATTCTCACCGGCTTCGGCATCGGCGCGGTCATCTTCGGCTTCGATTCTCTCGCCCGCGGCATGAATTCGAGCGCTTTGATCCTGGCTGTGGCCGGCATCTCCCTGCTCGGCCTCTACATCCGGCATGCGCGCAAGGCGCCGAATGCCATTATTGACCTGAAACTCTTTCGCTATCCGACATTCCGCTCGAGCGTCACCGGCGGTTCGCTGTTCCGGATCAGCATGGGCGCCCTGCCCTTCATGCTGCCGCTGCTGATGCAGGAAGTTTTCCGCTACACGCCGCTGCAATCCGGCGCGATCACGTTCGTCTCGACAATCGGCGCCTTCGGCATGCGAACCATGACGAGACGTATCCTGCGTCGTTTCGGCTTTCGCAACGTGCTCCTCTGGAACGCGCTGATCGCCAGCGCGTCGATGGGACTGCTCGCCACTTTCACGCCCGCCACGGCGCCGGTCGTCATGGTCCTCATCATCCTGCTCGGCGGCTTCTTCCGGGCCTTGCAGTTCACCTCGCTCAACACACTGACATTCGCGGAAACCGAAGACTCGGAGATGAGCCACGCCACGTCGCTGTCGCAAATGGCGCAACGGATCGCCCAGAGCACCGGGGTCGCGATGTCGGCCATGCTGCTGAATTATTTCTCCGGCGGCTCCGAGACGCTGACCAACTTCGCCTTCGCGATGTCCTTCAGCATCATCGCGATCATCGCGGCATCATCCTGCTTCTCCTTCTTCCGCTTGTCGGAGACGGCCGGCGACGTGCTGTCGGGCCGGAACAAGAAGGTGAGGGAAGAGCCGATCGCGGCCGAACAGGCCGATGCGGCGGAGTAATGCGGCGGCCGGTGACCCTGGGCGTGGCTATATTTAAAGCTCGCCGACTTTTGCCGGCGAGCCCTCCGTGGCTGCTACCCCGTTTTGTGATCGGTGGCAGCCAACGTGAGCAGACGCGCGAACGTATCCTCGGCCGGGCTGTCTATAGCTCATGGCTGCGAACGCCTCGGCGCGCGTCTTACTGAAACACCGAGGCGGAAACGCAATCGTCTTCTCTCTCGGTCTTTCAGTCCCATGCGGGACTATTGGACCAGCGAAGCGAGGTTTCGTGTCGTTGGAGCTTTGGTAGGCTTTGCGTCCACGGGGACGATATCGACTATCTCGGACAGCAGGAACTGCTTCGGAGAACCGCAAATGGTTGCGTAGACGATCCGGTCTAGTATTTTCAGGCTTTCGGACACGAATGTCCTTTGGTCGCCATTGTCGAGTACCGATACAACGTACATGTTGATCCCATAGAGGTTAGGCGCGCAGGTCATTCGCGCACCGACATTCCTAAGCCAGCCATGGTTAATGCGAGGTTAATGCAGCTATGGCTGACCGTGGCGACGAGCGGCGGCTCCGGAGCGCCGGCACTGACAGACTCCGCTGCACCCCTCCACCTCCCCTTGTCATCCGCCCGCAAAAATCCGGGCCAGGCGCCCACCGGCTCTTGAAACAAATTAGTTGGTGCGCTAACTAATGCATAGATAAAACTTAGCACGCTAACTTTAAGCTCACGATGAAACCTGATCCGATCGCATCCGAATTCTTCGAAGCGCTGACCAAGGTCAGCCGCAAGATCCGTACTGCCTTCAACCAGCAGGTGACGGCGCATGGGCTGACCTATCCCCGCGCCCGCGCCCTGTTCCGCCTCGCCAAGAAGCAGAACATGACCCAGAGCGAGCTGGCCTGCGAGCTGGAGCTTGAACAAGCCACCATGGTGCGGCTACTCGATCGCATGGAGGAAAATGGCCTGATCGAACGCCGGCCGGACCCCAACGACCGCCGCGTCAAGCTTCTGTTCCTGACCGCCCATGGCGAGGAACAGGCGGACCTCGTCCGCTCGATCGCCGACCGCATGCGCGAGCAGATCTTCCAGGATATCGACCCCGACCAGGTGCAAGTCGCCATGGCGCTGTTCGAGCGGATCACCGCCAATATCGGCGAACTGGAGGACATCGATGTCCCCGCGTGAGGCAGCGGCAAAGCAGGAAGAAGCAACGATCATACGGCCGGATTTCCGCAGAAATGCGGAGCCGGCCGAAACCGTTGAGGCAGCCGAGGCACGGCCGGAACTCACTCCCGCCACCTCCACGCCTGCACCGGCAGCGCCGCCTACCTTTGTGCCCAAGCCGTCGATGATGATCGCCGCCTATATGCTGGCCGGCACGCTGGTCGCGTTAACGCAAGGGCTCGGCATGAGCTTCATCTCAACCAACCTGCAGCAGATCGCCGGCCCGATGGATCTCACCCAGACGGAAGCCACCTGGCTGATGGCGGCCTATCTCTTCCCGAATGCCAGCCTGACGCTGCTGCTCTTCAAGGTGCGAGCCCAATACGGCCTCCGCAACTTCGCCGAAGTGGCGATCGTCGTCTATGTGCTCGTGTGCCTGGCGCATTTCTGGTCTGACAGTTACGAGAGTGCGCTGGCACTGCGCTTCTTCGCGGGCGTCGCCGCGGCACCGATGACCTCGCTCGGTTTCCTCTACATTCTCGAGCCGGTCTCTCCGGCCAAGAAGATGAGCATCGGCCTCTGCGCTTCCCTGACGGCGCTCGCCCTCCCCTCGCCGGTGACCGGCCTCATCTCGCCCTATCTGCTTGATATCGGTGATTATCATGCGCTTTATCTCGTCGAGATGGGGCTCGCCATGGTATCGCTCGGGCTTGTCTACGTACTGCCGCTCGCCTCGCCGCCGCGTGCGAAAGTGATCAGCAGCCTCGATGTCATCAGCTATGTCTTCCTCGCCATCGGACTCGGCTGTTTTGCCGTGGTGCTCACCGTCGGCCGGCTCTACTGGTGGACAGCGGTCGACTGGCTCGCCTGGATGATCATCGCCGGCATTGCCGCTTCGGCGATCTTTGCGGCGATCGAACTCAACCGCAAGAACCATCTGGTCGACATCCGCTGGCTCACATCCCGCGAGATTCTGCATTTCACCGGCGCGCTGATGGTGTCCCGCCTCGTTCTGTCCGAACAGACCAGCGGCGCGGTGAACTTCCTGCGCAATGCCGGCATGCTGAACGAGCAGATGGCCGGCCTCTACTGGTTCATCCTCGCAGGGGCTGTCGCCTCCGGCGTCATCTGCGCCATGATCATGAAGCCCGGCCGGGAATCGGCGATCCACGCGGTCTCGCTGCTGTTGGTCGCGGTCGGCAGCTATATGGACAGCCAGTCGACCATCCTCACCCGACCGGAACAGATGTATCTCAGCCAGTTTCTGGTGAGCTTCGCGAGTGGCCTCTTCCTGCCTCCGGCGATCGCCATCGGCATGGGTGCTGCGATGAAACGCGGGCCGAGCTACATCCTCTCCTTCATCGTCGTTTTCCTCGCCACTCAGAAGATCGGCGGTTACCTCGGCAGCGCGCTCTACGGCACCTTCGTGCAATGGCGCGAGCAGTTCCACTCCTTCCGGCTGGTCTCCGAGCTTGCCTCCACCGATCCGCTGGTCGCCAACCGCCTGAAACAGCTCGGCGGAGCCTATGGCAAGGTGCTGACCGACCCGAACCAGCAAGTCGTGCAGGGCGCGGCCCTTTTCACCCGGCAGGTCCAGCAGCAAGCCTACGCGCTCGCCTACAACGACTCCTTCCTGCTCACCGCCTATCTGTCGCTCGCGGCGCTTGCCTGCCTTCTCCTCCACGTGGCCTGGCGCAACCGCCACCGGCTTTCGCCAACCAGAAACCCAATGCCCGCCGCCGCCTGAAGCCCCCGAGCAGAGCCCCAAACGAAGAACAAGAAACGAAACTGCCATGTCCAAGATCTTCCGCTTCATCGCCACCTATGTGGCGCTTGCCATCGGCGCCGCCGGCATCGTCGTCGTGCTCTACGCCTGGAACCTGCCGCCCTTCCACGGCTCGGTCGAGACGACCAACGACGCCTATGTGCGCGGCCAGGTGACGATCCTCAGCCCGCAGCTTGCCGGCTACCTCACCGAGGTGCCGGTCCAGGACTACCAGAGCGTCAGCCGGGGCGACCTGATCGCCAGGATCGACGACCGCATCTACACCCAGAAGCTGGAACAGGCGAAAGCAGCGCTGGCAACCGCCGAAGCCTCGCTCTCCAATTCCGAACAGAGCAGCAAGTCGGCCGAAGCCAAGATCCAGTCCGCCAAGGCTGCCGTCGAAAGCGCCAACGCCGCCTTCGACGCCGCCAGAACCGCCTACGACCGCACCCAGAGCCTGCTCGAAAAGAACATCGCCACCCAGAGCGAGGCCGAAAAGACCCGCGCCGCCTTCAACCAGGCCCAGGCCGCCGTGCACCAGGCTGAAGCCGCCGAACTCGTCGCCGAACAGGACCTGAACACGATCGTGGTCAGCCGCAAGTCGCTGGAAGCCAACGTCGAAAGCGCCAAGGCGGCCGTGAAGCTTGCCGAGATCGACCTTGCCAATACCCGCATCACCGCCCCGCAGGACGGCACGCTCGGCGAGATCGCCGGCCGCATCGGCCAATATGTCTCGATCGGTACCCAGATCGGCTCCATCGTGCCTACCCAAGTCTGGGTCGTCGCCAATTTCAAGGAAACCCAACTCGGTGGCATGACCGCAGGACAGAAGGTGACTTTCACGGTCGATGCCCTCGGACATGAAAAATTCACCGGCCGGATCGAGCGTTTTGCGCCTGCCACGGGCTCGGAATTTTCGGTCATCAAGGCCGACAACGCCACCGGCAATTTCACCAAGGTTGCCCAGCGCATCCCGGTCCGGATCGCCATCGAGCCGCAACAGAAACTCACCGACAGGCTCGTCCCTGGCATGTCGGTGGTCGCAAGCGTAGACCTCGCGCAAGGCGGCTCGGCTCTAGCCGAGGCCAAGCTCGACTGACCGCCGATGAGCGATTAAAAATTCGACCTCGGGCGATCTGACGAGGAACGCCCCGCGCCTGTTCAGCATTTTGGCGCCGCGTTTGTTTTGGAGGCGCAATCCGGGGCAGCTTTCGATCCTTTGCAGTCATGAGCTGCAGTGTATGATGCAGGCATTCGATTTTGACTTAGGTACCGAGCTGCACAATGTATGCGCGCGATCTAATGATTTGGCTTCACGAGAGGCTTGCTGACCGTGGTACGCTCGACCAGACGCGAAAACGTTTCGAAAGCCTGAGAGGACATAATCTGCTCCCTCGGGGAAGAGAGAATGCGGCCGTCAGACTAACCAACGCGCAGATTGCAAATGCAGTCCTCGGTTTCTCACATCCGGCGCCAGGTTATGCTGGCCATGCGTCGCTCATTTTAGGAGACTTGCGCCCAGTTGGGGGACTAGCAGCATCGTATAGAAGCACAGCGACCTTAAAAGACGCGGTTGCCACTCTTGTCGGGCATGAAGATTCCGATCTCATTCGACTCACACTTTCTGTCGAGCAGGATTTCGGAGACGATGAGTACGCAGCAGTGCTTCGTTTTAGAGATAACGACGAGACAAAAATAGTGTCGTTTGTCTCAAAATACGCGCTCAGCTTCCTCCAACCGGGAGCAGAGGAAGGTTATGACCACGATAGATTAGATAAGCTGACGGCCGTTGAAAGGTCATTGGGGTCAGGGTTCTTCCGAAATCTATCACGGCAGGTCTCGATCTCGCGACACTTAGACAAACCGTTCAAGACTGATTGGCGCGAATATGAGACCGAGGAGGAGAAGGCCGAGTTTCACCGACGGCTCGGGGCACGTCCATCATCCCACTTTTTGAACTTGCGCGTCGATGCGCAAGTCACATGGCCAAAAGAACCAACCAGAATGCAATTCGGCGGACACTATTTAGTTCTGTTCCCGAAGACGAAAGAGTATTCGCATTCCACCAGCATTGACCTTGCTCGTGAACGCATATCGGCAGACGCCGCGCGCACATTGATAAACCGCATGTTGAGTGTAATGAGCTGGTGTGGTGACCAGCCTGTGTCTCTGCATGAAGGCTGGTCCGGCAACCCTGTTCCTGTGCCGGTTCCCAGGCGGGATTTGGCATTCATGACCATGCATGAGTGGCTTTTCTATCGAACCCTTCCGAGCGACCAAGATCTGATCCGGTGCTTGGCCTACTACCGCGATGGCTTGAATGCTTATTCAGTAGGGCTGGCGAGTCATGCCGTCCTTAGCTTCTTTCGCGTATTTGAGACTCGCTACGACACGAGGAAGAAGGTTACTGACTGGGTCAATGCTGTTTTTTCGGCCATCGAGCCATCCATCTTAGAAAGCGCGCTAAAAGCCTTTGAAGCGGACCGACAATCGGAAAACGTGGATGTTGGAACATATGTTTACCGAAACTGCCGTGTCGCAACTGCTCATGCCGCGCGAGACGTGCCTTCCGATCCCGATGGAGCGGAAGAATCCCGCCGTCTGTTGAACGCTTCAAAAATCTTGCAGCATCTTGCCCGCTTTTTCATAAAGCAGGAGTTTAAATTCTCGTCCTCATATTTGACGGATGATCCGGGTTAGTCAGGAGGAGTCCTTGACTGATTGAGTGATCGCTCATTGCGCCAGACAGCCCTGTTCGCACCACAGCACCGTTATATCCCCTCGCTCAAATGTAATCCTTAAACAACCTCCATTCCCCATTTGACGCGCCGCACCAATTGGCTAACATTGCCGGAAACTCCAGGTATTCCCCATGAGCGTCCGCCCTCCCCAGTCGTTCTATCAGCCCGGTTTCACCAATACCGGCTTCAATGTGCTCGAATACGAGATGGTGTCCGAGCGCGCGGCGGCTCTCGGGCGGCAGGGATTGAAGGTGGAGGAAGCGCTCGCCGCATTGAATGCCTGGAACCCGAATCGTGACAGCGAAGCCCAGCGGGATAACCTTCGCAACGATGCCGCAGATGCCGTCTGGGGGCTGTTCATCCAGCGCGAGATTTGCGGTCTTCGAAACAATCGTGAAATCATCAAACGTTATGCGATCCCGGGCGAAGTCCTCTCGAGGGTCGGGGTGGTCCGCAAATGAAATTCGGCTGTTAAGTGAAATTTGAAATTGCTCGCAGATCTCTTGTCGAAGAGCTGCGGCTGAAAGATGGATTTGAGCAATGTCCAGACCCGTGATCGGCGTCATCGGGAATACCCATAATGTCGAAAACCGCTTCTCCGCCCAGCTCGTCGGCGAGCAGAACCTCAGGGCCATCGCGGAAGTCACCGGCGCCTTGCCGCTGATGTTTGCCGGCAATCCCAAGATCACCGATATCCCGACGCTGCTCGAAACCGTCGACGGCATCCTGCTGACCGGCGCCAGAGCCAATGTCCATCCGAGCCATTTCAACACCGAGCCGCATGCTCGCCACGAACCCTATGACCAGAACCGCGATGCGGTCGCCCTGCCGCTGATCAATGCCTGCGTTGCCGCCGGCATACCCGTATTCGGCATCTGTCGCGGCTTTCAGGAAATGAACGTCGCGGCCGGCGGCTCGCTGCACCCGGAGATCCGCGAACTGCCCGGACGCATGAACCACCGCATGCCACGGCTCGAAAACGGCGAGATCCACCCGGACATGACCGTCGTCTTCGCCGATCGACATGACGTCCAGCTGGTTCCGGAGGGCGTTTTCGCACGCCTGCTCGGCCGGGAGACGATCCGCGTCAATTCGCTGCACGGCCAGGGGATCGACGAGCTCGGGAACCGCATCGTCGTCGAAGGCGTGGCGGAAGACGGCACGATCGAGGCGATCCGGTTCAAGGAAGCGGAAGGCTTTGCCCTCGGCGTCCAATGGCACGCCGAATACGATCCGCAGGTCAACCCGATCAACCGCGCCCTGTTCGAGGCATTTGGCACGGCCGTCAGGACGCGAAAGTACGCAGGCTGATATCTGCCATTCAACTTGCCGGCACGAACGCGGCGCATATATTGCCGATCGTAATACGGGGAGTCGGCGATGCGGGCACACGCAAAGTATTCAGCAATCCTTTTGGCAGGCCTCAGCATCCTTTTGACAGGAAACGCCCCGGCGCGAGCCGATTTTTCCGGCCCGCTCAGCCCCGGCGCCTTCGAAGCCACGCTGAACATGGGGCCGATCGCCGAGACGCTGCGGCGGCAGATGCAGCGCAAGGGCAATCAGGATCCGGCTGCGACCGAGGCTACCCGCCCGCTGCGGCCGGACAGCTTCCGTTACATCCCGTCGAAAGCCCGCCGCGCGGCCAATCTTGCCAGCTTCGTCGCCAAGAGCCGGGCGGCGGATCCAAAGGGAGCGGACGACCTCGCCCAGCTCGTCGCCTCCCAAGACATCATCGAGGAGATGCGCGCGCCGCTCGCCAAATACGGGATGCGGATCGACAATCTTGCCGACGCCTATACGGTCTGGTGGGTCGGTGCCTGGCAGGCAACGCGCGGCTCGACCGACGATCCGAGCCAGGCGGCAACGGCTGCCGTCAAGCAGCAGGTGATGCGCACCATGGCTTCGGTTCCCGAATTCGCCAACGCCAATGACAGCCTCAAACAATCCATGTCGGAAGCCCTGTTCATGCAGGCGCTCCTCCTCGGCGTCGGGCTCGAACAGGCCAAGGGCAATGCCGCCCAGACCAAGGCAATCGGCCGTGCCGCGGCCGAGGGCGCGCGCGGCATGGGGCTCGATCTCGCCGCAATGACCCTGACCGACGAAGGGTTCAAGCCGGTGAATTGAACCGGCCTTTACTCGGATCAGGAACGCGGTCGGCCGTCGTCGAAGAGCTGCGCCAGCCACTCGTAGTAGCGCGGCTGCTTGCTGCGAAGTTCAGCGCGGGAACACGGCGGCCGGTCGATGGCGCCGAACAGGTAAACGCTGGCGGTCACCGCAAAAAATTCCCGGTTGTTGCTCATCATGTAGGAATCGCCCGGCCAGAACGGCCGGCCCCGGTCAAAGAATTGCTTGATATCCGCATTGTCGAAACCCTGGGGCACCATCTTGTCGTGATAGGCGTGCAGGAACTCGTGCAGGACGATCGGCTTGTCAGCCTCGAGCTGTTTCACGCGCAGGTCTACACCGGTCTTGCTGCTGTAGTGGCCGGGCCCGAAGCTTGCCTTCGAAGGGTCCGCCCAGACCTGGATCGAACGCATGAACTGCAGCACATTCGGCTTCAGCCCGACATGTTCGACGATATCGAGTTGGCGCTGCAGGGCCGCGACCATCTTCTGCTCCGGTTCGGCGCCGCGCGCACCGGTCAGGTCGATCCGCCAACCGTGGTAGGTAAAGACGAGAGGATCGGCCGCCGCCATATCCGCCGTCGCAATACTGAAAAACAGGGCGCAGAGCGCCCCAATTCTGAAAATCGACGTCATGATCCCCATCGGCATTGAAAGCAGCGGTTGTTTTTTCCACGACCAAACGCGCAGCGCAACCGCCTCTCGCGCGTATCACCGACACTTGACGACGGGGCTGACGCTCGGGCCTTGGAGGCGTCGATATCGCTCAGCTTTCGCGGCCAGACGATCTGCGGCCCGTTGGGTGGGCCACGCGGCGGCGCGATCGGGGCCGTGTAGCCCGTTCTGCCGTCTTGGCAACGGGGGAAACCGGGGATAGCCTCCATCCCGGAAGCTTGGGAGGGCGCCATGACATCGAGTTTCAATGTCCGCAGCGCGGGCGGTTATGAGCAACTCATGGGTCGCTGGAGCCAGAGGCTGGCACCCCTGCTGATCGATTTCGCCGGTCTTCAGGATGGCGAAAAGGTTCTCGACGTCGGCTGCGGCACCGGAAGCCTGACATTCGCTCTGCCGAAAGCGGCCAATCTTTCCGAGATCGCGGCGATCGACTATTCGCCCGTCTTCGTCGAAGAGGCGATCCGCCGCAACACGGATCCGAAGATCAGGATCAGCCAGGCGGATGCCTGCGCGCTGCCGTTCGAGGACGGATATTTCGATCGGGCGATGGCGCTTCTCGTGCTGCATTTCGTGCCCGAAGCGGACAAGGCGGTTGCCGAAATGCGGCGCGTCGTGCGCCCCGGCGGCGTGGTCGCGGCTACCGTCTGGGATCATCTCGGCGGCATGCCGGCCATGCGGATGATGTGGGACACGGTCTCGATGCTGGACGACAATGCCCGGCGGATGCGAAGCCACCACTTCTTCCAGCCGATGATGCAGCCGGGCGAGATGAAGGACAGCTTCATCCGACAAGGCCTCATCGACGTGGCGGAGGTCTCCCTGATGATCCGCATGGAATTTCAGTCGTTCGACGACTACTGGGCACCGATCGCTGCCGGCGAAGGCCCGCTCGGCAAATATGTGGCATCGCTCGACCCCGCGCTCAGGGCCAAAACCGACGCCGCCGTCAGGGCCGCCTACGAGGCCGGCAGGCCGGATGGCCCGCGCTCGTTCGTCTCGGTCGCCTGGGCTTGCCGGGGTGTCGTTCCCTCCGCGTGATCGTTTCGGTATCGGAAAACAACGCCCTCCCGGCATTTCCACCGGAAGGGCGTTTCTTCATCCAACCCGATCAATGCGCCGAATTTGCCTGTCCGCCCTTCTTCTTGGCATCATGGGTGTGGTGGCTGTCGCGTTCGCCGCCACCACCCGAAACCCGGCTCTTGGAGCGCAGATCGTCGTCGGCCGGCGGCTTCCTCACTTCGAGCGGCACGCCTTTTTTCGCATTGGGGGCCTTCTCATGACTGGCGCCCGGCCCGCCCTGACGGATGCTCGCCGGTGTCTTCTGCGATGTCGACATGATGGCCCTCCCTATCGGTCCTGTTGATAACCCTGATGGGTCGTGTTGACCTTTGTATTGCCTTGCTGGCCCTGCTTGCCGGGATCGTTCGCCGGCTGGAGCTTGCCGCGCTTGATGTCGGACGGATGCGCCTGCTCGCCGGAACCCTTGTGGCTCAGGTTTGCCGAGGGCGTCGGGGGAAGTCTGCTGCTCATGGGGGCCTCCTTTTCTTCAGGTTTCCCACTGGTCTAACCAGCAGAGAGTCCCGATGTTCCATCGCATGTTCCTGGACAGGAACCCGCGCCGCGCTGCCGCGTTCGAGCGGGAGACGTAAAAAGGCAGGAGGGCTCGATGAACGACTTTCAGGATCAGCTTGCAGCCGTGATGCAGCAGGCCACGCTGCCGATAGAGCACAAATGGTGGCACACTGCCACCGTCTACCAGGTCTATCCGCGCAGCTTCTGTGATCTCAACGGCGACGGCATCGGCGATATTCCCGGTATCACCTCCAAGCTCGATTATCTGAAATCGCTCGGCATCGACGTGATCTGGCTCTCGCCGATCTACAAGTCGCCGATGGACGACAACGGTTACGACATTTCCGATTACCAGGACATCGCCCCGGAATTCGGCACGCTTGCCGATTTCGACGGGATGGTGGCCGACGCGAAGAAACGGGGCATCGGCATCGTGCTCGATCTCGTCGTCAACCACACGTCGGACGAACATCCGTGGTTCGTCGAGAGCCGCAAGGGGCCGGGCAATCCGTTCCGCGACTTCTACATCTGGCGCAAACCGGCTAAAGACGGCGGCCCGCCGAACGGCCTGATGTCCTCCTTCGGCGGGCCTGCCTGGACGCTCGATCCCTTGAGCGGCGAATATTACCTGCACCTGTTTTCGACACGCCAGCCGGATCTCAACTGGGAAAATTCCAAGGTTCGTGCCGAGATCTACCGGATGATGAACTGGTGGCTGGAGCGCGGCATCGCCGGTTTCCGCATGGATGTCATCGATTATATCGGCAAGCAGGTGGACCAGGCGATCATCCATGACGGCCCACACCTGCACGACTACCTGCAGGAGATGAACCGCGAGACCTTCGGCAGCCGCGATATCCTCACCGTCGGCGAGACGTGGAGTGCCACGCCAGGATCGGCGCTCCTCTATTCCGGCCGCAACCGCCACGAACTGTCGATGATCTTCCAGTTCGAGCATGTCACCCAGCAATGGGACGAGGTATTTGGCAAATGGCGCTCGAAACCGTTCGATCTGGTGAGGCTGAAATCGGTGCTCAGCAAATGGCAATATGCGCTGTCCGACGACGGCTGGAACTCGCTGTTCTGGGGCAATCACGACCTGCCGCGCGCCGTTTCCAAATATGGCGACGCGACCGGCTATCCGGTGGAGTCGGCCAAGATGCTGGCGACCGTGCTGCACCTGATGAAGGGCACGCCCTTCATCTACCAGGGCGAGGAGATCGGCATGACCAATGTGCCCTTCACGACGATCGAGCAGTATCGCGACATCGAGACCCTCAACATGCACCGCCTCCATATCGAGGCCGGCCTTTCGCCCGAGGAATTCATCAAGGGCGCCAACGAGAACGGCCGAGACAATGCCCGCACCCCGATGCAATGGAGCGCCGCCCCCTATGGCGGCTTCTCGACCGGCGTGCCGTGGATCGAGGTCAATCCCAACTACCCGACGATCAACGCGGAAGTGGAAATGACCAACGAGAAATCGATCTGGAACCATTACCGCAAGCTGATCGCACTCCGGAAAGCCCATGAGGTGATCGTCTACGGCACCTACCAGAGCTGGCTCGACAGCCATCCGGACGTGTTCGTCTATTCGCGAACGCTCGACAAGGAGCGGCTGGTGGTGGTGGCGAATTTCAAGGCCCGCGCGGTGACGGCCGAGCTGCCGGGGGAATTGCAGATGTCGGGCGAGGGCCTGATTTCGAACTATGAACCGGTGAACGCGCTCGGCGAGAGCCTGACGCTGAGGCCATACGAGGCTTTTGCGGTTCTGGCACGAGAGTCTTGAAGCATGCGCTCGCCCTGAAATCCGCCCCTAGGCCGCCCTCACCCGCAGCAACCGCAGTGCATTGATCGTCACCAGCACCGTGGCGCCGGTGTCCGCGAGGATCGCCGGCCACAATCCGGTGACGCCGATGATGGTGGTCACCAGGAAGACGGCCTTCAGCCCAAGAGCGATCGAAATGTTCTGGTAGATATTGCGCATCGTCCGCTTCGACAGTTCAATCATCGCGGCGATATCGCCGACCCGGGCGTGCAATGCTGCGGCATCGGCGGTTTCCAGCGCAACGTCCGTGCCACCGCCGATCGCAATGCCGACATCGGCAGCGGCAAGCGCCGGGGCGTCGTTGATGCCGTCGCCGACCTTGCCGACCACGAAACCCTGGCGCTTCAGCTCGCCGACGATGCGGCTCTTGTCTTCCGGCATCAGCTCGGCGCGCACCTCGATACCGAGGTCCTTGCCGATCGCGGTCGCGGTGCGGGCATTGTCGCCGGTCAGCATGACGGTCTTGATTCCCGCATCGGTCAGCGCCTTGAGGCCGGCCTTGGCGTCGGGCCGCGGTTCGTCGCGCATGGCAATCGCGCCGGCCAGAACGCCGCCGACGATCAGCACCGAGACAGTCTTGCCCTCGTCGTTGAGGCCGGTGATCCGCCGGGAATGGGCCATCGGCAGCGACACCCGCTCGGCCGCGGCTCTGGGCGAACCGAGGAAAACCTCCTGGCCTTCGACAACGGCCGTGACACCCTTGCCGCCGAGCGCCCGGGCATCCGTCGCTGCTGGAATCTCGACTTCGTCATCAGCCGCCTTGGCGAGGATGGCGACGGCCAGCGGGTGGCTGGAGCCGGTTTCGAGTGCCGCGCAAAACCGCAGCACGTCTTCCGCATTGCGGCCGAAGGCGACGACGTCGGTCACCTGAGGCTTGCCAGCTGTCAGCGTTCCGGTCTTGTCGAGCGCGACGGCGGTGATCTTGCCGAGCGTTTCAAGCACCGCGCCGCCCTTCATCAACAGGCCGCGCCGGGCGCCTGACGATAGCGATGCGGCAATCGCCGCCGGCGTCGAGATGACCAGCGCGCAGGGGCAGCCGATCAGCAGGATCGCCAGGCCCTTGTAGATCCATTCATTCCAGGACGCACCGGCAACAAGGGGCGGCAGGATGGCGACAAGCGCGGCAACGGCGACGACGCCCGGCGTGTAGTAGCGCGAGAAACGGTCGATGAAGCGTTCGGTCGGCGCTTTGCTCTCCTGCGCTTCCTCGACCAGCCGCACGACGCGGGCAATGGTGTTGTCTTCGGCAGCCGCCGTCACGCGAACCCGCAAGGCCGCATCACCGTTGATCGTACCGGCAAAGACCAGCGCGTCGACGCCCTTGGAGACCGGCGTGCTTTCACCCGTCACCGGCGCCTCGTCGATCGCGCTTTCGCCAGCGACGATGACACCATCCGCCGAAATGCGGTCGCCGGGACGAACAAGGATGATCGTGCCGACGGCGAGGCCTTCCGCCGGCACTTCGCGGGTCTGGCCGTTCTCTTCGAGAAGCGCATTCTTCGGCACCAGCGCCGTCAGGCTCCGGATGCTCTGCCGCGCCTTGCCAGCCGCGACCCCCTCCAGCAGCTCGCCGATCAGGAAGAGGAAGACCACGGCGGCGGCCTCTTCCGAGGCATCGATGACGACCGCGCCGACGGCGGCAATCGTCATCAGCATCTCGATCGAAAACGGCGTGCCGGCAAATGCGGCCATGACGGCGCGGCGAGCGATGGGCACAAGGCCGACCAACATGGCGGCTGTAAAGATGTACGTATCATAGGCCGGCATCAGATGACCGATCCCGTAAGCCACGGTCAACGCAAAACCGACCAGGATTGTCAAGCGGCCCTTGGCAGATTTCCACCACGGCCCGTCCATCGGCCCGTGATCGTGGCCATGCAGACCTTCGATTTCCGTCGTGCTGTGGTCGTGATCGTGATGCGCGTGGTCGTGCCCGCCGTCATGGGCGTGATGATGGTCGTGCGGTTTGCTGATTTCCCCCTCAAGGGGGGAAATCACAGGGAGTGTGCCGCGCCGCCTTGCGTCCTCACCGGCCTTCTGCCCCAAAGCCCTGAGCGAATACCCCAACCCCACGACCTTCTTCTCGATGGCGACGAGATCGCCGCTTCCGTCATGCTGTACCGTCATAGTCCCGGACGCGACCGAAACGGACACGTCCTCGACGCCCGGCATGCGGCGCACCGCCGTATCGATCTTCGTCGCGCAACTGGCGCAATCCATGCCGCCGACCTTGTATCGTGCCTGTGTCGTCGCGTTCATCGTCTCATTCCCGTTGGATCAAGCCTCCTCCCTACAACCTCTAGCGACTAGAGCTGCAAGGCCCAATCTCGAAAAAATCGCTGGCGAAGCGCATTATCTTTGCTGTAAGCCATGGTGAAGACAGGGGCGTCCGGCAAAGCCGGGCTGAGAAGCACCCTTAGAACCTGAACCAGATCATGCTGGCGGAGGGAGTCGTCTGGGCGTTCAATATCACGCCCCGCGCCTGCCCCGCCGAAAGAGGCAGACATGCAGACGACAATCCCCCTTGGGGGCCTTGGACAGACCCTTGGCCAACTGCTGACCGCGATGCGCACCAAAAATCCGCTCGTCCAGAACATCACCAATTTCGTGGCTATGAACATCGCCGCCAACGTGATGCTCGCAGCCGGCGCCTCCCCCGCCATGGTGCATACGAAGGAAGAGGCAGGCGAATTCGCCCGTATCGCCGCGGCGCTGACGGTCAATATCGGTACGCTGTCGCCGGATTTCCTGGCCGGCATGAAAGCCGCCGCTACGGCCGCCAACGAGGCCGGCAAGCCCTGGGTGCTCGATCCCGTTGCCCACTATGCCACCGCATATCGCCGCGCGGCACTCGCCGAGCTCATGAAGCTGCGGCCGACGGTCATCCGCGGCAACGCATCGGAAATCATTGCGCTGGCCGGCAGCCAGTCTAGCGGCCATGGCGTCGACAGCGGCGACAGCGTCATGGCGGCGGAAGGTTCGGCGATTGCGATTGCCCAGCAGAATGGCTGCGTGGTGGCTGTTACCGGCGAAGTGGATTTCGTCACCGACGGCCGGCGTTCGGTCCGCATTCTGGGTGGCTCTGCCCTGATGCCGCGCGTCACCGCGCTCGGCTGCTCGCTCACCTGCCTTGTCGGCGCCTTTGCGGCAAGCACGGACGATCCCTTCGAGGCGACGGTCGCCGCACTCGCCATGTTCGCGGTCGCGGGCGAGGAAGCGGCATTCACCGCCTCCGGCCCCGGCTTCTTCTCGCCGATCTTCCTCGACCGGCTCGCGGCGCTGACCGGCGAGGCGCTCGATGCCAGGGCAAGGGTTGTCGCCGCATGAAAAAGATCTTCGACCTTTCCGTCTATCTCGTCCTCGACCCGGATCTCTGCCACGACATCGGCATGGTCGAGACAACCCGGCTGGCGGTGGCCGGCGGCGTCACCATCGTCCAGCTCCGCGACAAGCAGGCGGATACCGCAAAAATGATCGAAACTGGCAGGGCGCTGAAGGCCCTCCTGGCAGGCACGGGCGTGCCGCTGATCATCAACGACGATGTGGAAGCGGCAATCGCGATCGGTGCCGAAGGCCTGCATGTCGGCCAGAGCGACATGGTCGCGGCAATGGCGCGACAGCGCGCCGGTCATGGCATGATCCTCGGCCTCTCGGTCGAGACGGAGGAACTGGCGCGGCGGGTGGATCCGTCCATCGTCGATTATGTCGGCATCGGCCCGATCTTTGCGACCAGTACCAAGCCCGACCACAAGCAGCCGATCGGTTTCGACGGCCTGGCGCGCATCGTCGCCATGGCGCCGGTTCCGGCGGTCGCGATCGGCGGCGTCAAGGCGGAACATGCCGGCCCGGCACTCGCTGCCGGTGCAATGGGCATCGCGGTGGTTTCCGCCATCTGTGGCCAGCCCGATCCTGAAGCCGCAGCCCGCAGGATCGCCACGGAAATCGAGAGAGCACGCGCATGACCAGGCCCGACATCAAAAACGTCCTGTCGATCGCCGGTTCGGACCCCTCCGGTGGCGCCGGCATCCAGGCTGACCTGAAAACCTTTGCGGCCCGCGGCACCTATGGCATGGCGGCGCTGACGGCGCTGACGGCCCAGAACACCCAAGGGGTCAGCGGCGTGCATGCGGTGCCCGCCGCCTTCGTCGCAAACCAGATCCGCACCATCTTCCTCGACGTGCGGGTCGATGCGGTGAAGATCGGCATGATCGCCAATGCCGAGATCGCCGAGGCGGTCGCCGATGTGCTGCGCCCCTATCGCGATACCGTGCCGATCGTGCTCGATCCCGTCATGATTGCCAAAGGCGGCTCGCCGCTTCTGGCGCTCGATGCGGTGGACGCCGTTACCTATAAGCTGATGCCGCTTGCCACCGTCGTCACCCCCAACCTGCCGGAAGCCGCAGCGCTGCTCGGCGAGACGATTGCCGTCACCCGCGAGCAGATGGCGAACCAGGCCGAGCGGTTGCTGAAGATCGGGCCGAAGGCAGTGCTCGTGAAGGGTGGCCATCTGCACGGCGAGGACAGCCCGGACGTGCTGGCCGATGCCACCGGCATCCGCTGGTTCGAGGGCAAGCGCACGGCGACCAGCAACACACACGGCACCGGCTGCACGCTCTCGAGCGCGATCGCCGCCGAACTCGCCAAGGGCGCCTCGCCGGCCGGGGCGGTCGCGATCGCAAAGACCTATCTCGCCGGCGCGATTGCCGCCGCCGACACCCTCACCGTCGGCACCGGCCACGGACCGGTATCGCATTTTCACGAGTGGTGGTAAGGCGGCCTCCTGAGCTGAACGCCCCCATCACATCGGCGGTACAACGCCCTTGGTGCCGACGGTGATGCGGGCGGTGGAGAGGGAGCCGTCAGCGGCCTTGTCGGAATTGATGATGACGGGTGCGCCGGCGACGAGGTCGGCGGGAGTAGCCGGCGCGATGGTCACCACAGGGGTTCCGGCGGGAACTGTCATCTTCTTTTCCTGACCCTTGTAGGTGAGGGTCAGTTCGCGGCCGTCCACGGCCTTGACGGCGTTCGAGACCGTCGCATTGGTCATCGTGCTGTTGGGCTTCAGGTCGTAGGCGAAGCTTCCTTCACCGGTACCCTTCATCGCGGCCGGGAAAACCAGCACTTCCAATGCGCCGTCACCGCCATCGGCCTTCGGCACGGAAGCGACGCCCACATAGTCGCCCGGCTTGATGTCGTCGAGCGAGGCGTTGACGACCGTGGAGACCATCAAGCCGGAATTCAGCGTGATGGCGGCCATGGTCCCTTCGCGGGTCTTGACGTTGAGGACCGAGCCCTCCACCGACGTGATCGTTCCGCGGATGCGCACGCGTGCGCTTTGGGCATCAACAACCGAGATCGTCGCAAGCGACGCGGATAGTCCAAGGGCAACGAGGGCGGAAATTTTCGGCAAGCGCAGTCGGGACATATGTCTATCTCCGTTTGCCGCGATGTTAGGCTCGGGAGCCACGCTCGACCAATCAATGAAAATTGACGGTTCTCGATACCTTCGTGTAGTTCGGTGAAGGCCCTCAGCCCTTTTGCACCGTGATCTTCTCGAAGGCCATGGCGATTTCCTGGCTGCCATAGGGCTTCTTGAGGAGCACTGCGCCTTCGATCGCCGCCTCGTCGGGAATCCTGTCATTGCCGGTCGCAAATACGATGCCGACATCGGGAGATAGCTTGCGCGCCCGTTGCGCGAATTCGCCGCCGGAAAGGCCAGGCAGGCCGAGATCGGTTACCACCACGTCGAACCGGCGCTCCTCTATCATGATGATCGCCTCCTCGGCCGTCGAGGCTTCGGACACCTGATGCCCCAGCTCGGTGAGGAGATCGGCCGTGCTCATGCGGATCAGGAAATCGTCTTCTACGAGCAACACGGAATAACGCGGCGTGGCCGGCTGCTGTCCACTGGTCGCAGGTGCAGGCGGCTTTGCGGCAAGCGAGGCCCTCACCCGGTTACGATGCTGCTGACCGTTCAGCACGTGGCGGATCTTTCGCGCCAGGGCCTCGCGGGTATAGGGTTTCGAGAGCAGTTCGACACCGGGATCGAGCCGGCCGCCGTGCACGATCGAGTTTTCCGTATAGCCGGAGGTGAACAGCACGGCGACATCCGGCATCCGCTCGCGGGCATGGCGGGCAAGCTCGGTGCTCTTCAGCGGCCCGGGCATCACCACGTCGGTGAACAGAAGATCGACCGGCACGCCGCTTTCGATGACGCTCAGCGCACCCGCCGCGTCCTTCGCCTTCAGGACCGCATATCCGAGATCGCCGAGCAGCTCGACCACCGTGGCGCGCACCTGTTCGTCATCCTCGGCCACCAGAATGGTTTCCGTGCCGCCGGTTACCGGGCCGAAATCCGGGTCGGTCACCAGATCCTCGCTGCGCTGGACGCGCGGGAAATAGATCTTGATGGTCGTGCCCTGGCCGAGCTCGCTGTAGATCTTGATGTGCCCGCCGGACTGCTTGACGAAACCGTAGACCATTGAGAGCCCGAGGCCGGTGCCCTTGCCAACGGGCTTGGTCGAGAAGAACGGTTGAAACACCTGTTCCATGATTTCGGGGGTCATGCCGGTGCCCGTGTCGGTGACCGCCAGCATCACATATTGGCCAGCCGGCACGTCCGAATGCTGGCGCACGTAATTATCGTCGAGGAAAGCGTTGCCCGCCTCGATCGTCAGCTTGCCACCGCCTTCCATCGCGTCGCGGGCGTTGATCGCGAGGTTCAGCAGCGCATTCTCGATCTGCGTCGGGTCGACCAGTACATTCCAGAGGCCGCCGGAACGGATCGTCTCGACCTCGATATCCTCGCCGAGCGTTCGGCGCAGCAGTTCCTCCATGCCGGTGAGGAACCGGCCGATATTGACAACCTTCGGTTCCAGGGGCTGGCGGCGGCCGAATGCGAGAAGCTGGCTTGCCAGCTTGGAACCACGCTGTACCCCGGCAAGCGCATTCTCCACCCGGCGCCCGGCGCGCTGGTTGTTGGCGACATCCTTGGCGAGAAGCTGGAGGTTGCCGGAGATCACCTGCAGCAGGTTGTTGAAATCGTGCGCGACGCCGCCTGTCAATTGGCCAAGCGCTTCCATCTTCTGGCTCTGGCGTAGCGCCTCTTCCGCTTTCATGCGCTCGGATATCTCGGACGCGATCTTCTGTTCGAGATTGGCGTTCAGCGCCTGCAGCGCCTCCTCGGCGCGCTGGCGATCGGCAAGGTCGCGCTCTGCGGCGCGGAAAAGCCGCGCATTATCGATGGCGATAGCCACCTGGCCGGCCGCCCCCACCACCAGTCGCTCATGCTCCTCACGGAACTGCCGGGGTTCCGCATGGCCGAAGAACAGGCCACCGATCACCTCGCCGGAGCGCGAAATCACCGGAACCGTGAGATAACTGCGCACCGGCAGATGGCCTTTCGGCATGCCGAAATACGGATCATTCAGACCATAGCGGGCGTCCTTCAGAATATCGTCGGAGCGGATGACGCCCTCGCCGCCGAAGGTCGGGGCAAAAACCGCCGTATTGCGCGGCATCGGAAAACTCTCGAACGCCGAGCGGGGGACGCCGGACAGCGCATAGAGCATGTAGCTCTCGCCGCGGTCGTTGACCACATTGTAGAAGAAGGCTCCGAACTGCGCGCCGGTCAATTCCACGCCGGCATCGGTGGTCATCTGCACCACCTTTTCGAGGTCGAGCTCGGCCGAAAGGTCGGCGCCGAGACGGTTGAGCACCTCGAGATGGCGCGTCTCCTTGAGGAGCGCGATCTCCGCCTTCTTCTGGTCGGTAACGTCACTACCCTGGATGAAGATGCCCGTCGGCTGGCCGGCGTCATCGACAATCGGCTGGTAGACGAAATCCACGAAACGCTCTTCCGGCGGCTGGCCGGGCCGGCGCGCCAGCGTCACGCTCACCCCCTGGCCGAGATGCGGATGGCCGCTTCTACGGACCTCGTCGAGCAGTTCGGAAAAACCCTGCTCCATCACCTCCGGCAAGGCTTCGCGAATGGTTCGCCCGAGCAGGTCGCGACCGCCGACGAGGCGCATATAGGCGCCGTTCGCCATTTCGAAGACGTGGTCCGGCCCGGTCACCATGGCCATAAAGCCCGGCGCCTGTTCGAACATCAGCCTCAGGCGCTCCCCCTCGCCCTGAAGCCGTCGCTCGGCCCGCACCTTGGCCGTGGTTTCGACGACGATCGCCATCACGCCGAAAGGCTTTCCGGCCTCATCGTAGACCGGGGAATAGTAGAGGTTCATGAAGGCCGAGGCCGGCACGCCGGAGCGGTCGAGGACCATTTCCTGATCGGAATAGGCAAGCGTGCCGCCGGCGAAACAGACTTTCATGACGTTGTCGTTGAAGTCGGCGACTTCAGGCCAGCCCTCGCGCACCTTGGAGCCGAGGATACCGGGATGACGTCGCCCGGCGAAGTCGGAATAGGCGTCGTTGTAGATCATCACGCCGTCCTCGTTCCACAGCGTGACGATCGGGCCGGCGACTGAAGCATCAAGGAAATCGCCGTCTGGAGGCTCTGAGGCCAGATGCCGATCGGACCAAGCGAGGTGCTTGCCCAATCGAAAGCCGCAATGAGACGGGCCATTTCGCCGTTGTGGGAAAGAAAGGCTGTCTCAGCAGTCGAACGGTTCATCATTACGCTTTCGGCGGCGATAAGCACTATGCTGCCGTCTTACATGACAACGATCACCTGGGACAGCCTTTTTGACAATCGTCAATTAGGGCATTGCCACAAAAAAGCCATGGGTCTTGAGGGCTGTTTTTGCTTCAACTGAGAGGCATTCAAGCGAGATCCGTACGTGCAAAATCGTCGCCCTTGTAGAGCAGTGACAGGCCGCGGTTTTTGGCACAGGCATAGGAGAGGCAGTCCGCCAAGTTAAGCTGGGCCGGATGCCCCCTGCCCTTCCCGTAGTCGCGGAAAGCCTGGACCGCCAACTCGCCATCCGCTTCCTCGATGGGGACGATCTCGACGCCGCTGCTTCGGAGAAAGTCCGAAACCACCATCTGGGTCACAAGCGGATCGGCAGTACGCCTCGTCGACAGAACCATCGTTGCCTCGAGAACAACAAGCGGACTGGTCATGAGACGTTCGGCACCCTCCATCCGCTTCGACCATTCGGGGCCGTCATCTTCCAGAGCAAGAATTGCCACAATCACCGAGGTATCGATGAACACTAGTGGCCCCACATCTCATCGATCTCGTCCTTGGTCATCTCACGGCCTTCGCCGGCGCCAAGCGTCTTCAGCCTTTCGGCCAGAAAGGCGTGTCGCTCGAGGAGCGACCCGCTCCGCTCCTGTGCAGAATTTTCCTTGCGCAACTCAGCCTTCAGGGCCTCGATCACCGCCTCGGTCAACGTAATCTTTCGCTTCTCCGCCAACTCGCGGGCCAGTTCATGCGCAAGCGGATCGCGTATCTGCAGGTTCATGGCCATTTCTCCGGTGTTTGTCATGACAGATACCATATCCGTCATGACAAAGCGAGAAAAACCGATCAGCTGCAGCGCCCGGCCTGGGTCAGTGCCGCGCTCACGCCGGAAAGCGAGAAGGTGTAGCTCGTCTGGGTGCCGCGCTGGGAGACCGCCTCCAGGGTCATGCTGCTTCCCGATTTCATCGCGGCGATGAGCGCGGCATCGTTGCTCTCCTGCTTCGTCCAGCCGGAATTGCCCTTCGGCTCCAGGGTGAAAGGTTGGCCGTCGACGGTCACGGTCATCTGCGATCCGCCCTTCAGGTCGTAACCCATGATCGCCTGCGGATAGAAACCCGATCCGGAAGGTTTCGGCGCCACGAGGAAAAAGTTGTCGCCGTGATCGACAGTGGCGGGCTGCATCTGTGTGGGCGTGGTCAGCACGTAACACGTCGTGCCGCCGTCGCCCTTGTAGGAATAAAGACCCCAGGCGTCGAATTTCTTCACCATGCTCGGGCTCGGTTGTGCAAGGACGGGTGCTGCAAGCGTGGAAAGGGCAAACGCGGAAAGGGCAAAAAGCTTGATGGACAATCTTGTCTCCATGGTCAGAAATGGCAAGGGAGCCGAGGCGGCGATGGCCGCGCGCAGAAGATAGCCCATTCAAAAATCGATCGGTTATCACAAGGTTAACTGCTTCCGGCGAATGCCCCGAAACAAAACGCCCGAGAGGCCCGGACAGAGCCGGATCGTGATCAGCGTTACTTTGTGTCGCCCCCGCAGCTTCGGGAAAACCGCCAAAGGTTAACGCCCGGGGTCACAGCCCGGTCACAATCATGTCAGGCGGCAGCAAATGCTGTGCAAAATTGCGAGCGGGCGGACGGTGGCCACTAGGGCCACCTCATGGCGGGCTTATTCCGGCTTCGTCGCGCAGATCGCGAAACGTTCCTGCACCATGCGCTCCAGGCCGCGCAGGAAAGGCATCTTGCGGGCCTGGGCCCAATGGATGTCGGACAGCTTGCGGTCGACGACGATGTTGACGAAACCGGCCTTGGTCAGCAGATCGACCACCGCTTCCGCCGGCATCGCATCCGAGAAATAGACGCGCGAGCGGATAGCCTGGTGGCGAGCCGCCATCGCTGGACTCATGTGGCTTCGCGCCGGTTTGCCGGTTACTTTGGACCACAGCTTCTGCAAGCTCTTGACCCAGGTCTCCTTGCCCATGTTGCCGTCGAGGATCAACACCTTGCCGCCTGGCTTCAGGACGGAGAACCATTCCGCGAAAGCCGCTGGCGGATCGACGAGCGTCCAGACCAGATGCCTGTTGGTGACGACGTCGTAGCTGTTCTTGGGTTCCATCGTGTTTTCCGCATCGCCAGACACGAAACGGATATCGGTGCCGCGCTTCTTGGCTTTGGCGCGCGCCTGCGCCAGCATCGCGTCCGACCAGTCGAGACCGGTAACCTTGAAGCCGACATCGTTCATCAGGTGCGAGATGACCGCCGTGCCGCAAGCGAGGTCCAGAGCGGCACGGCCGGTGCCATCGCCGAGATGCTTGCGGATCAGCCGCTGCCAGCCCTTGCGCTCTTCCTCTGAAAAGATTTCGTGGCCGACGCTCTCGTCGAACGTCGCCGCTCTTTCCGACCAGAAGTCACGGATTTCGTCACGGATGGAATAGTTGGTGTTCATCGAATTCATCACGGAGGCCCTGTTAGACAGACTACTTTGGAAAGGCTCTAAAACATAAATCTTGATTCATAAAGTCATATTTCATATGCCTGCGGACATTATCAGACGTCGGGGGAGTTTCCAGATGAATTTCGCGAAAATGCTTGCAACATCAGCGGTTGTACTTGCGAGCCTTCTACCCTTTTCTGCACTGGCACAGTCCTTCACCGTCAAGGACGTCGCCGGCCGTGAGGTGAAGTTCGACAAGCCGGTCGAGCGCGTCATTCTCGGCGAAGGCCGGATGCTCTACGGTGTCGCTCCAATCGAGAAGGAAGATCCCTTCGCCAAGATCGTCGGCTGGCGCAATGACCTCTGGACCACCGACAAGGACGGTTTCAATGCCTATGTCGCCAAGTTCCCGAAAGGCAAGGAACTGCCCTATCTCGGCAACCTGACCGACGGCACGCTGCAGACCGAGACGGTCGTCAAGCTGAACCCGGACGTCATGCTTCTGCCGATCGGCAACAAGAAAGCAGCCGACGAGGTGAAACTCGAGGACATGCTGAACAAGATCGGCGTGAAGATCGTCTATATCGACTTCCGCGAGCAGATCCTCGCCAATACCGAACCGAGCCTCAAGGTTCTCGGCAAGCTCTTCGGCCATGAGGACCGCGCTGAGGCTGTCGCCGCCTACTGGAAGCAGCAGATGGCGCGCGTCACCGACAAGCTGAAGGACGCCAACCCGAAGAAGCCTAATGTCTTCATGTATCGCGCAGCCGGCCTCGTCGAGTGCTGCGGCACGTTCGGCCCTGACAATTTCGGCCTGATGGTGGATTGGGCCGGCGGCCGCAACCTCGGTTCGGATTTCCTGCCGGGCTATACCGGCTCGATCAATGCCGAACAGGTCGTCGCCTCCAATCCTGACGTGATCGTTGTCACCGGTTCGAACTGGAGCCAGACCAAGGACGCTAAGGACTTTGTGAATGTCGGCCCGACGGCCGCCACCACCGCCGATAACAGCCGCAAGGCGCTCAACGCCCTGATGCAGAACGCGGCCTTCACCGGTTCCAAGGCGGTCGCGGGCGGCAATGTCCACGCCATCTGGCACCAGTTCTACACGAGCCCCTACCAGTTCGTTGCCGTGCAGCAGATGGCAAAATGGTTCCACCCGGAGCTGTTCGCCGATCTCGATCCGGATGCGACCTTCAAGGAATTCCATGAGAAGTTCCTGCCGGTTCCGTATCAGCCGGGCTATTGGGTCGACGCCAAGGCGGCAAAGTAAACCGAAATGGCCGAGATCGCCGCATTGCCGATCGAAGCTGAAGCCGGGCGTGAGCGCTATCGCGCCCTCGCCCGGCGCAAGCTTGTGATCCTCGCCGCCATGACAGCCGCGCTGTGTCTGTCATTTGCCGTTGATCTCGCCTGGGGGCCGGCCCGCTACAGTCTCGGCGAGGTGATCGCCGCTCTGATCGATCCCTCCTCCGTCTCGGCCCAGATACGGGCCGTCGTCTGGGATATCCGCATGCCGGTCGCCGTCATGGCGATCGTGGTCGGCGCGGCGCTGTCGGTTGCCGGGGCGCAGATGCAGACCATCCTTGCCAACCCGCTCGCAAGCCCGTTCACGCTCGGCATCTCGGCCGCCGCCAGTTTCGGGGCGGCCCTGGCGATCGTCACCAGCGTCTCCATCCTGCCGGTTGCGGCCACCCTGCTCGTGCCGGTCAATGCTTTCATCATGGCGCTGATCGCCACGTTGTTCATCCATTTCATCTCGCAGATGCGCGGCGTCTCGGTGCAGACCGTCGTCCTGCTCGGCATCGCACTGGTCTTCACCTTCAATGCGCTGCTCGCCTTCCTGCAATATCTCGCCTCCGAACAGGCGCTGTCGGCCGTCGTTTTCTGGACCATGGGCAGCCTCACCAAGGCGACCTGGCCGAAGATCGGCATCACGCTTGCCGTCCTCCTGATCGCGCTGCCGCTGTTTGCCCGCCATGCCTGGGCACTGACCGCCATCCGGCTCGGCGAGGACAAGGCGGCAAGCTTCGGCGTCAATGTCCGGCGCATCCGGCTCGAAACCATGCTGATCATCTCATTGCTCGCCGCAGTCCCGGTCAGCTTCGTCGGCACGATCGGTTTCGTCGGGCTGGTCGGCCCGCATATCGCCCGCATGATCCTCGGCGAGGACCAGCGCTTCTTCCTGCCAGGTTCGATCCTGTCCGGCGCCCTGCTTCTGTCGCTCACCTCGATCGTCTCGAAGTCGATCATTCCGGGCGTCGTTTTCCCGATCGGCATCATCACGGCGCTGGTCGGCGTCCCTTTCTTCTTCTCGCTCATCCTCTCGAACCGGAGCCGGTCATGGTAGCGATGCAATTGCAGTCGGTCGGCGCCTATCATGGCCGCAAGCTGTTCGTGGAAGATGTGACGACCCCAGTCATGCGCGCAGGAGAACTGATTGCCGTCATCGGCCCCAATGCGGCCGGCAAGTCGACGCTGTTCAAGCGCATTACCGGCCTTTTAAAGGGCCCCGGCAATATCGTCATCGATGGCGCCAGGACCAGGAACGCCATCACCTACATGCCGCAGGACACTTCGGCCAATGCGGTGCTGACCGTCTACGAGTCCATTCTTCTCGCCCGCAAGCAGGGCCAATCCTGGAACGTCAGCGACAGCGACCTATCGTTCATCGACGAGATCATGAGGGCGCTCAACATCACTTCCATCGCGTTTCGCGATCTCGGTGCGCTCTCCGGCGGCCAGCGCCAGCTGGTATCGATCGCCCAGGCGTTGGTGCGCGAGCCGGAAATCATGCTGATGGACGAGCCGACCAGCGCGCTCGATCTTCACCGCCAAGTGGAAGTGCTCGACTTCATGCAGCGTCGGGCGCGCTCAAAAGGCATGATCGTGATGATCGCCATCCACGACCTCAACCAGGCGCTCCGCTTTGCCGACAAGGTTCTGGTGATCGCCAACGGCCGCATGCGCAGCTGCGGAAACCCGCGCGACGTCGTCACGGTGGAGATGCTGCGCGATGTCTACAAAGTCCATGCCCGCATCGAAAAATGCTCGATGGACCACGACCACGTGATCGTCGACGGCACCGCGCACTGAACGGATCGCTGAATCCTGACTTCAGCTCAGGGCGTTCAGACGGCGGGAATATCCCAAACCGCACAGCCCATCGGAGACAGGCGCCACGGGCTTTCGAATGCGTACCCGCGTGGAAGGGAAGGTCTTTGCCCTCCTCTCACGCTTTTCAGAATCAATGGCGGGAGCCCTTTTCCACGGTCAGGTGCTTGCCGAGGATATCGTCGTTGGCGAGCAGATCGGCGCTGGTGCCCTGATAGACGATCGCGCCGCGATCAAGGATGACGGCGTCGTCGGAGAGCGGCAGGACCTTGCGGGCCTTCTGCTCGATGATAATGGCCGACATACCTTCGCCTTGCGTGATCCGCTGGATCGCCGCCAGCAGCTCGTCGACGATAATAGGCGCCAGGCCCTCAGTCGGTTCGTCGAGAAGCAGCAGCTTCGGATTGACCATCAGCGCCCGGCCGACTGCCAGCATCTGCTGCTCGCCGCCGGAGAGCTGGTTGCCAAGGTTCTTGCGGCGTTCCTTCAGGCGGGGGAACATCGAATAAACCCGTTCCAGCGTCCACACACCGGGGCGCGCGATCGCCGTCATGTTCTCTTCGACGGTCAGCGACTTGAAGATGTTGCGCTCCTGCGGCACCCAGCCGATACCGGCAGCTGCCCGGCGGTCGGCGCGCAGCTTCGTCACGTCACGCCCCATGAGGTGGACCGTGCCGGAATGATGGGTGGTGACGCCGGCGAGCGTGTTGACGAAGGTCGTCTTGCCTGTGCCGTTGCGGCCGAGCAGCGCCAGCGTCTTGCCTTCCTCGATCGTCAGGCTGATGCCGGCAAGCACGCTCGCCTCGCCATAACCCGCGACCAGCTTTTCGGTGACCAGAACCGGGGCACTCATGCATTTTCTCCGAGATAGACGGCCTTGACGCGCGGATCGGCGGAGATTTCCGCAACCGTCCCTTCGACGAAGACGGCGCCCGCCACCAGAACCGAAATCCGGTTGGCGAACGAGAAGACCAGATCCATGTCGTGCTCGATCAGGAGCACGGTGACGTCGGCCGGAAGGTCCGAGACGATCTGCAGCACTTCGTGCCGCTCGTCTTCCGGCACGCCCGCTGCCGGCTCGTCGAGCAGCAGCACGCGGGGCTTGGAGGCGAAAGCGAGGGCGATCTCGAGCAGGCGCTGCTTGCCATATGGCAGGATCACGGTGCGCTCGCCCATGACGGAGGCAAGCCCGAAACGCGCCAGAAGGGCTGCAGCCTCGTCCACCACCTTGCCGTAACCGGCAATCGACCGCCACAGATTGTGGCCGACACCTTCGCGCTCGGCGATCGCCAACGCCACGGTTTCGAGCGGGGTGAAATCGTTGAAGAGCTGGTTGATCTGGAAGGTGCGGGTCAGCCCGCGCTTGACGCGCCGGAACGAGGCCATCGAGGTGATGTCTTCGCCTTCCAGGAAGACCTGGCCTTCCGACGGCGGCAGGACGCCGGTCAGGAGGTTGATCAGCGTCGTCTTGCCGGCGCCGTTCGGGCCGATGAGGGCGTGGCGGGCACCGCGCTCTACCTTCAGGCTCACGTCATTGGTGGCGAGGAAGGCACCGAAGCGGCGGACCAGATGCCTGGTTTCGAGAACGATCTCGCTCATCAGCGGTCCTCCTTCTTCGAGAGCCGCTCAGGCAGGTATTCGACCCAGCGCGACAGCCGCTCCCGGCCGATCAGCACCAGGATGACGAGCAGCAGGCCGATATAGAACATCCAGTACTGCGGCGTGATCACCGACAGCCAGTCCTTCACCAGCGTGAACAGGATCGCCCCAAAGATGCCGCCATAGAGGTAACCCGTACCGCCGATGACGAGCACCAGCAGCACGTCGGCGGAGCGGTGGAAAGCGAGCACATCAGGCGAGACGAAGCTGGTCGTCTGGGTGAGCAGCGCGCCCGCCATGCCGGCGAAGATCGCCGCGACCGTATAGGCGGTAACGATGCGCTTGCGGGCCGGAACCGCGATCATGCCGGATCGCATCGGGTTGCCCTTGATTGCCTTCAGCGACAGGCCGAAAGGCGAAAAGGCGATGCGGCGCATGATCATCGTGCCGATGAAGAGCACGCCGACGCAATAGAGATAGCCGACCTTGCCGAACAGATCGAACTCGAACATGCCGAGGATCGGGCCAGGCGAAAAACCGCTGAGCCCGTCCGCGCCGCCGGTCAGCCAGGCCATCTGATTGGCGACTTCCGCCATCATCAGACCGATGCCGAGCGTGGTCATCAGGCGGGTGAGGTCCGAACCGCGCAGGATGAGGAAGCTGGTGAGCAGACCGAGAACGCCGGAGGCGACGCCCGCGACGATGAGACCGGTCACCGGTTCGGCGAAATAATGCTGTGCCATCAGGCCTGCCACATAGGCGCCGAGGCCGAAAAAGGCGGTATGGCCGAGCGAAACGATGCCGGCGAAACCGAGCACCAGGTCGAGGGACACGGCAAACAGCGCCAGGATGGCGATCTCGGTGAGGATCAGCATCTTCGACGGCAGCAGAAAGTAAGCGGCGATCGCAGCGATCCAGACGATGATCTCGTAAAAGCGGATGCGGCTTCTGCGCTTCATCAGCTTCGCAGCGCGGGTTTCGGCTGTAGCGGTGGAGGAACTTGCGGACACGGTGGTTTCCTGCGGAAGAACGCTCATCGGCTGCCCCTTGAGAACAGGCCATTCGGCCGCACGATCAGCATGACGATCATCAGCGCATAGATGACGAAGGGACCGATCGCCGGCACGTAATATTTGCCAGCCACGTCGGCAATGCCGAGCAGCAGGGCAGCGAGGAACGGACCGGAGACAGTGGATGTGCCGCCCACCGAGACGACGATGAGGAAGTAAATCATGAATTTCAGTGGGAAATTCGGGTCGAGCCCGAGGATTTCCGCGCCCATCGCACCACCGAGGCCGGCAAGGCCCGAACCGAAGGCAAAGGTCAGCGCGAAGACGAGCGGTACGTTGATGCCGAGGCCCATGGCGACGCGCCGGTCATCGACCGCGGCGCGCAGCCTGCTGCCGAAGCGGGTTTTCGACAGGATGAGCTGCAGCGCAAGCGCCAGTGCTGCGCAGACGATGATGGTGAAGAGCCGGTAGCGGCCGACGCCGACGCCGAACACGTCCATGCGGCCGGAGAGTTCCGGCGGCAGATTGATCAGCTGCTGCTGGCCGCCCATGAAATAATCGGTCGCGGCGATCGCCATGAAGACGATGCCGATCGAGAAGAGTACCTGGTCCAGATGCGGAGCCTGGTAAAGCCATTGATAAAGCGTCCGCTCCAGGACGAGGCCGATCAGCGCCGAAACGATGAAGGCCGCCGGCAGACACCAGTAGAAGGAGATGCCGTAGCGGTTCATCATCACGACAGTCACGTAGCCGCCGGCCATGGCGAAGGCGCCATGCGCCAGGTTGATGAAGTTCATCAGACCGAGCGTCACCGTCAGCCCGCAGGCCAGAATGAAAAGCAGCATGCCGTAAGCTATGCCGTCGAACAGGATTGTAAGCATTTGGCTCTTCTTTGAGAGCGACCGCCGGCGTTTTTCCGCCCGCGATCGCGCGCCCATTTATCGATCAACAGACCCTAACATTCCCGCTCGGGAGACTGCGGTCAAGAACAAGGATGTCAGGATATTTTCGCGCCGGAAACGGCGGGCTGAAGCCTCCCGCCGTCCGTTTGCAAAGCTTGGCTTACTTGGCTTCGGCCTTTTCCGGATCCTTGAGATCCTTGAACGTCTGGAACTCGACGTTCTGCAGCTCGCCGTTCACGTCCTTGACTTCGCGCATGTAGATGTTCTGGATGATGTCGCGGGTTTCCGGATCGATCGAGACGGGGCCACGCGGGCTCGTCCAGGAGAGGCCCTTGACGGCCGCCATGAAAGCCGGGCCGGTGACGTCGCCCTTGGTCTTTTCGAGCGCAGCATAGATCAGCGCCATGCCGTCGTAACCGCCGACCGACATGAAGTTCGGGCGCATGTCGGCATTGGCCTTCTTGAAGGCTGCGACATAGGCCTTGTTTTCCGGGCTGTCATGCGCGGTTGCATAAAAATGGCCGGTGATGGTGCCGATTGCCGGCTTGCCCATCGAGTTCAAGATATCGTCGTCGGTGACGTCGCCGGTGGCGATCAGCTTGATGCCGGCGTCGGCAAGGCCGCGGTCGGCGAACTGCTTCATGAACAGCGAACCGGCACCCGACGGCAGGAAGACGAAGACCGCATCGGGCTTCGCGTCACGCACGCGCTGTAGGAACGGTGCAAAGTCGGGATTGGCGAGAGGCACGCGGACGGCTTCGACGATCTCGCCGCCCTTGGCCTTGAATTCCTTGGTGAACCACTTCTCGGCGTCGATGCCCGGACCGTAGTCGGAAACCAGCGTCACGACCTTCTTGATCTTGTTGGCGGCAGCCCAGGTACCGACCGGCAGGGAATACTGCGGCAGGGTGCCCGAGGTGCGGGTGATGTATTCCGATGCCTTGGTGATCGACGCCGTGCCGGCAGCCATGACCACCGAGGGGATCTTGGCCTGGGTCGCGACCGGCGCAACAGCCATGGCGAGCGGCGTCAGGCCGAAGCCGGCCAGCACCTTGGCGCCATCATTGACGACCAGTTCCTGGGCGATACGGCGGGTCTGGTCGGCGACGCCGGCGTCGTCGCGGATGATCAGCTCGATCTTTTTGCCGGCGACGGTATCGCCCTTCATCGCCACGAAGGTCTTGACCCCGGCCGAGACCTGACGGCCGGTCGAGGCGAAGGGACCGGTCATCGGCAGGATGAGGCCGATCTTGATAGTTTCCTGGGCTGCTGCCGGAATGGCAGCAAGGCAGCTAAGCGCTACGCCTGCCGCTGCGATGAGCGTTCTTCTGTTGAGCATGTATTTCCTCCTCCGAGTGTGGAATTTTCTTATAGAGGCTCGCCGGTCCGGATCAGGACGTCAGCCCAAGCCTGCCATAACTGGTAGCCTATATCGTTGACCGCCGATACGTCAGTCAACGGGTCGGGATGCTTTGGCGTCCCACTATTTTCAACTTTACGTTAACCTCCGGGGCCGGACACCGCGATGCCCGCGCAGAACGCCAACCTCTCCACCTGCCTGGCGCATTTGCACCTTAGCCCGGCTGCGTCTCCAGGCTTAATCAGTTCATCTGCCATGCTTATAAGTTCTGGTTATAACGATCGATCCGCCGGGCGCTCGGACCAGGCGGGTAGAAGTTCCAGGAACGCCTGCTGCGCCGCCGTCGGCAGCCAGTCCTTTCTCGTCGTCACGCCGATCGGGCGCGACGTGTGGCTGAGATCGAAGGGCAGCGCCCGCATCAGCCCGCGCGCGATCTCCGCTTCCGCCTGCAGGCGGGAGGTGCAGCCGAGATGATCGCTGGAATCCAGGAGTTCGCGCATCAGGATCAGCGAGCCGGTTTCGACGATGCTCTTCGGCGGACCGCTCGGCGAACCGCTAAAGACGCTGTCGAAATACCGGCGCATCGGCGTTCCGCTCTGGTTGACGACCCAGGGGAAAGCCGCGAGGTCGTCAACAGTCAGGTTCTCCCTGCCAGCCAGCGGATGCGCCTGTCCCGAAACCATGACCACAGTGTCGTGGAACAGCACCTTCTGCTCCACGTCGCCGATCGGGGCCGGCACCCGCAGCGCGCCGAGTATGAAATCCACCTCGCCTCGGCGAAGTGCACCCAGCAGATCCGGATAGGGGCCCTCCTGGATCTGGATGGGCAGGTTCGGACGGATCTTGCGGAAGCCGGCGATCGCCTTCGGCAGCACATAGGACTTGGCAAGTGGTGTCGCGCCGATGACGATCTGGCCGATCTCGGCCGCCGTCAGTTCCGCAAGGTCCGCATCGGCCTGTTCGAGCTCGATGAAGGCCAGCCTTGCCGCCTGGGCAAGCGCATGGGCCGCACGCGTCGCGATGATGCCGTAGGACGTGCGTTCAAACAGCGGCCGCGCCGCTTCCTCTTCCAGCTGGCTGACGGCGCGATAGACCGCCGGCTGGCTGAGGCCGAGACGGTTCGCCGCCAGCGTAAAATTCTCGGTCTCGCGGACCGCGATCAGCGACTTCAGCTGCGCGGTCGTCGCCGTCATCCGCAGTCTCGGCGACAATTCCGACAGGGCCGGATCGAGAAAACCAAAGGCACGCTTGATGCGCAGCGCCAGGATTTCACCGGCGCCATTGGCAAAAATCCGCTGCGGCGTGCGGGAAAACAGAGGCAGGCCGGCGGTCTTTTCGATCTTCGACAGCGCCTGGGTGACCGCCGGTTGGGACACGAAACAGAGCTCGGCCGCCCTGGTCACGGAGCCGGTATCGACGACCGCGAGGAACGCTCTCAGGTGCCGGAGGCTGTGGTGCAGGATCGTGGATGCCGCCGCGGGCTGCGAAGAACTCATGATGGGCTCTTCTAGCACATCTGTTTGACGCCGGAAGAGCAAGCGAGGCCCCCGACCGCCCCCCGCAGATACCGCCGTTATTTTGCCCCGTTGGAGATTGCTTCCCTGACGGCAAGTTCCGCCATCGCGAGCGCCGCCTCTCGGGTCCTGGCAGCGGCGATGAAGCGGCCGTTGTGGCAGAAGCTCGCGCCCTCTATGCCGCAAACGGCCTCGAGATCGCGATCGGTCAGACCGGCCCAGTCCGCAGGCAGATCGGCACGCACCTCAAAACCTTCATCCGCACGGCGGATGGTCGTGAGGCACCAATCCTTTTCGCGCGGATGAACGACAAACAACAGGTGATCGGCGCCCGCCTTGACGATGGCGGGGCGGAACGGCATTCCCGCCGGCAGTTCCAGAATACGCCCCTCGCCCGTATCCACGATTGCCTGGTGGACCAGTCCTTCGGCCCGCAGCTTTGCGGCACTCTGGCCAATCCTTGCCTCGACGAAACTGCCGGCAATCGCGAGTGCCGCGCCGAAACCGCGATTTTCCGCTTCAGGATCGGTCTCGTCGAAAACGGGTTTCAGGGTTTCCAGGAGCGCCGGCAAGGTCAGCCCGGCCAGCGGCCCCGCAACGGAGGGGCTCAGTGCGCCATTGTCCATCAGGTCGATCGGCAGCACGAAACTGCCATCGAAAGAGGCGTGCAGGGCCTCGATATGCGCCTCCGGCAGGCCGAGCGCCGCCAGATAGTCGCGGCCATAATGCTTCCAGACCAATCCGAACGAGCTGTAGGGCTGGCCATCGTCGCGCAGCGGGGCGCCGCGCTGGTGGTGATCGAAGATCTGCGCCGCAGCGTCATAGGCGGCACCGACGTCGTAGATGATGCGGTCGGCACCGGGCGTGATCCATTCCAGCGCCCGGCTGCGAACGACCCGAGCCCCCGGGAAAAGCCGGGTCAGGATGACGCTCGACAGCAATTCGTCGGCATGGAAGCCACCCGAATGGGTGACGAGGAAATCTGGGGTCATGCCGATATGCGCCTTGTGGTTCGCGGAAGATCCGTTTGTGATCAGCACCTGATAGCCATTGCCGGATGCCAGCTCAACCCGTCACTCGTTCATTTGAACGCGTGTTCGGTACCCATTGACACTTCAGGAGATCGCAAGGATTTCCAGCTCCTGGTCACCGACGCTGACGACATCTGCGACAGCCTTGCCCATCAGCAGCCGTGCGACCGGTGAGGCGAAGGAAATCGATCCGGCCTTGGGGTCCGCTTCGTCCTCTCCGACGATCCGATATTTCTGAACCCGCCCATCGTCGCGGCTGAAGGTCACCGTGCTGCCAAAAGCGACGTTGTCAAACGAGGTGGGCTCCCGGACAAGCTGGGCCGTGTGAACTCTTGCCGCAAAATAACGCGCATCGCGCAAGGGACCCGCCTGTTGCCGCCGCCGTTCATTCACCTCCTCGATAGCGCCTGCAGCCTCATAGGCCTCGCGGGCCTGCCGGAGCTGCAATTCGAGAGCCTTCAACCCCGCTTCCGTCACCAGATTCGGGTGAGGTGAAATCGGACGGTCGGGCAGCAGGGTTTCTGCCGCGGTTTCGGAACTCTCTTCCTTGGTGAAGGCAACGCTCAATCTCGAACTCCGTCTGGGCGCGGGCCGGGCATGCGGCACGTGGGCTTCGCCCGCCTCTTTGTCAGAACCCTGCATACGATGACAATGGACGAACGCCAAACTCGATCCATGTTCTGCGAGCGGTACTTGAGGATTATCTTGAGCAAGAGTGTCGGAATCTCGTCTGGCCAACCGTCTTCAAGACAGACAAGCTGCGGAGAGCACCAATGACAATTACCATTACCGCCTTTGAACGGTCACCTGATCGCGGCAGAGGGCTGGCGCGCGACATGCGCATTCGCTGGGCGCTCGAAGAAGTGGGACAGCCTTACGACGTTCGTCTTCTGTCGTTCAAAGCGATGAAGGAAGCCGCACACCTGACGCTGCAACCTTTCGGGCAGATCCCGACTTATGAAGAAGGCGATCTCGCCCTGTTCGAGTCCGGAGCAATCGTGTTCCATATCGCCGAGCGCCATGGGGGCCTGCTGCCGGACGAAGCGAATGCCCGGGCGCGCGCGATCGCATGGATATTTGCCGCGCTCAACACGGTGGAGCCGCCTATCTTCGATCGCAGCCTCGTCCAGATCCTCGAGCGCGACGAGCCCTGGTACGAGCAGCGTTTGCGCGCCCTTGAGGACAGCATCCGGAAACGGCTGGCCGACCTTTCGCGCCGCCTTGGCGACGCCGACTGGCTCGATGGTGCGTTCAGCGCCGGCGACCTTCTGATGGTGACGGTTCTGCTCAGGTTGAAAGCATCATCGCGTATCCTGGACGACTACCCGAACCTCTCCGCCTATGTCGCCCGCGGCGAAGCCCGGCCCGCATACAAACGTGCTTTCGACGCTCAACTGGCGGTTTTCAAAGCCGCATCGACCGGTTGACAAAGGGCTGCGTTCCGGATTGCGCATTCGCTCTTACGCGCCCGCGGGCTTATGATCGGGCCTTCGTTGATCCGTCAGGATTGCGCTTGATATAACGTCAAAAAGATGATCCGCGCGTGGCACAAGCGGAGGCTGGTCAGCGAGCCACGCAAGGGCGCTGATCAGCGCGAACAGGTCGTTGCCGTCCATGTCGCGTCGCGCCACACCTTCCGCTTGGGCACGGACAAGAAGCCGCGTACCGGCTGCGCGTAAGCTGACGCACGAGGCATGGAGTGCGGAACCTTCATCCGCGATTGCCGCAACCATCGGCGCGATGGCACCGCTGTAGGTGTGCGTCATCGCGACAGCCTCTCGCAGCCATGTCACAAGGGCGCTCCCGGGGTCGTCCCACTTTTCGAGCTCATTTGCCGTCTGCGCCAACTCGTCGAACTTCGTGCGAAGCAAGGCTTCAAGCAGCGCTTCCCGGGTCGGGAAGTGGCGGTACAGCGTGCCAAGTCCCACGCCCGCCTTGCGGGCGACGTCGCGCAACGACGCGTCGGCCCCTTGTTCGGTGACAACGTGCCGCGCGACGGCGAGTAGCTGATCATAATTCTTTTGGGCGTCGGCTCTCATCGTGTCCCTTGACAAACGGAGCACCGCTCCGAATATAAAGCGGATCAGTGCTCCGAATTTAATAGCACATCTGCCACAATGGAGAAAAGCGATGCCGAGTGAGACAATGAAAGCAATCCGGATCCACGAGTTCGGTGGCCCCGAAGTGCTGCGCCACGAGGATGCGCCGAAGCCCGAGCTGAAGCCGGGAGAAGTCCTCGTTCGGGTTCACGCCGCAGGGATCAATCCTCCCGACTGGTATCTGCGCGATGGCTACAAGGCGCTTCCTCCGGAATGGCGGCCACAGGTCCCTTTCCCGATCATTCTGGGCACGGATGTGTCGGGCGTTGTCGAGGCGGTCGCGAATGATGTCGAGGACTTCTCCGTCGGAGACGAAGTTTACTCCATGGTCCGTTTTTTCAGCGTCGGGGAAAGCAGGGCCTATGCCGAGTATGTCAGCGTGCCGGCGTCGGAACTTGCACGCAAGCCTGCCGGCATCGATCACGTGCATGCCGCCGGGGTGCCGATGTCGCTGCTCACCGCGTGGCAGTTCATGGTCGAACTGGGACACAACGAACCGAACCCGCTTCAGCCGCATAAACATCAGCCGGTGCCGCTCGAGGGCAAGACCGTCCTCGTAAATGGAGCGGCAGGCGGCGTCGGGCACTTCGCGGTGCAGATCGCGAAACTGAAGGGCGCGCATGTCATCGCCGTGGCATCAGGCAAACATGAGTCACTCTTGCGCGAACTCGGCGCCGACGAATTTATAGATTACACCAAAACTCCGCCAGAGGACGTTGTTTATGAGATTGATCTTGTCGTCGACGCTCTCGGCGGGCCGACAGCAGGTCGTTTCCTTCGCACGCTGAAGCGCGGCGGTGCCTTGTTCCCGGTGTACCCGCTGGGCTTCTCCGGTGCCGAAGAAGCTGCGAAGCTGGGCGTCATCGTCTCGGCAACCCAGGTCCGTTCGAGCGGGGCTCAATTGGCGGAAGTCGCGCGCCTGCTCGACGATGGGACGATCCGCGTCGTGCTGGACAGCACCTATCCGCTCGCCGACGCCCGCAAGGCACATGAGCGTGCCGCCAAGGGGCACATCCAGGGCAAGATCGTGCTCACGGTCGGGGCTTGACCACGAAAGCTCGGGCGATCATCTCCAGACTCCAAGCGAAATGGCGGGCCGAAGCCCGCCATTCCTGTCTCAGTGGGATCAACCCGCCTTACTTGGCGTTCGGGTCCTTAATCTTCGGGAAGGTTGCGAATTCGACGTTGTAGAGCTCGCCGTTCACTTCCTTGACTTCGCGCATGTAGATGTCCTGGACGATGTCGCGGGTGGCCGGATCAATGGTGATCGGGCCGCGCGGGCTGACCCAAGTGGCGCCCTTCATGGCTTCGATGAGCTTGGTGCCGTCGGTATCGCCATTGGTCTTCTTCAGCGCCATGTAGGCAAGCGTCATGGCGTCATAGCCGCCGACCGACATGAAGTTCGGGCGCATGTTGTTGGCCGCCTTCTTCACCTGTGCGACGAAAGCCTTGTTTTCCGGGCTGTCGTGGAGGGTCGAGTAGAAATGGCCGGTGATGACGCCCTTGGCGGCCGGCCCCATGCCGTTCAGCAGGTCGTCGTCGGTGACGTCGCCGGTGGCAATCAGCTTGATGCCGGCATCCGCCAGACCGCGGTCGACGTACTGCTTCATGAATTGCGCGCCGATACCGGCCGGCACGAAGGCAAAGACTGCATCCGGCTTGGCATCACGCACGCGCTGCAGGAAGGGGGCGAAATCCGGGTTCGCAAGCGGAACGCGGATGGCCTCGACGATCGTGCCGCCATCCTTCTTGAACTGGTTGGTAAAGCCCTGCTCGATATCAATTCCCGGACCATAGTCGGAGACCAGGGTCACAACCTTCTTCAGATTGTTCTGGACCGCCCAAGTTGCCACCGGAACGGCGGACTGCGGACCGCCCATCGAGGTGCGGACGTAATATTGCGACTGCGGCATGATCGCCGACGTCGTCGCCGAGGTGATGATCGCCGGGATCTTCGCCTGGTTGAGAACCGGCGCCACCGACATGGCGAGAGGTGTCAGGCCGAAGCCCATCAGTATCTTGGCACCGTCATTGACGACGAGTTCCTGGGCGATGCGGCGAGTCTGGTCGGCGACACCGCCGTCGTCGCGCAGCACGACTTCGATCTTCTTGCCGGCGACAGTATCGCCGTTGAGCGCCATATAGGCCTTGACGCCCGCTTCGACCTGCCGGCCGGTGGACGCGAACGGACCGGTCATCGGCAGGATGAGGCCGACCTTGACTGTTTCCTGCGCGGCTGCCGGAATGGCAGCGAGACCGCCCATAGCGAGACCGGCCGCAGCCATCAATGTTCTTCTGGTAATCATTCTCTTTCCTCCTCTAAGACGAACTATTCTCAAAACTCGTGTGACGGACCGCGTCCTCCTTGTGGCTCCGGCCCATCAAAGCGTGCGGATATATCGAGGACAATCACAACCAACAGTCAACGGGCTCCGATAGTTTGATGTCCCGCTATTCCCGTTTTCGTTAGTCCAGGCGACCCCGGCGGCATTTCCCCATGGTATCGGGCAATCAGGCCCGAGATTTCACAAATCCATGTATACAATTCCGGTTTCCGCCCCACATTCCCTGAAGATCGGCCGTCCCAAACTGCCGACTTCGGCGGAAACACTGCGGTCGTAAAAAAATCCCACGATGAAAAAGGAAATCAATCTGCCGCCAAGAAAACCGCCGGCCTGCCTGCCCTCCTCCATGCCGTTATACCAGCAATAAATCTGTATACATGGGCTGTCAATATTAGCCTTTGGCCTGAGGAAGTGAAGCCTTGAGCGTGAATGCTCCGTGTTTCCATGCTTCGAAGAGGAAGTCGCGCTGGCCTTCGTATTACCTGGACCCACAGAATATTCTCTATGAGAGCGGGTAAACTGGCCATATCCTAGAGAATCTGTGAGACACATCGAAGTTTTCGCCATGCAAATTCCAATAAAGCCGATTTTCGTTTTCCATGCCGCCGCCCACGCGGGCAGCATCTCGAAGGCGGCCCAAGAGCTTGGCGTTACGCCGTCTGCCGTCAGCCAGCAAATTCAGGCGCTCGAGCTGCAGTTGGGCGTTGCTTTATTGGCGAAGGCTGGGCGCGGAATAGTCCTGACCGAAGCTGGCGAGCGCTATTTCTCAATGATCGCGGATCAGGTCGAGCAAATCTCGGAGGCCACAGCGACGATCAAAGGGTTCCGCTCGGTCACGAGCCTGACGATCCGAGCGACGCCGACACTGTCGAACAAGTGGTTACTGCCGCGCCTGAACTCGCTTCTCGACATGCATCCCGACCTGGAAGTGCGGCTCGACGGTACGAATGAGCCAACCGACTTCAATCAGGAAATCGTCGACATAGAACTCCGTCATGGTGACGGTCGCTGGCCAGGTCTGTTCGTGGAAGGCGTGGCGGAAGAAACCTTCATCCCGGTCTGTTCCCCTGGCTATGTTGCAGCCGGCACGTTGCGTGCCGAGGACCTTCTTGGATATCGCCTTATCCATTCCGCCAAATCGCAGGCCCAATGGACGAGCTGGTTTCCGCTGGCGGGTGTGACGGCCACTGAGCGCTGGCAGAGAGTGTTGTTCGACCGAAGCCACATGGCGATCGACGCGGCGGTGAACGGCATGGGCATTGCCCTCGAAAGCACGCTCATGATGGGAGCGGAACTTGCCTCCGGGCGCCTGATCTGCCCCGTGGCGTCGCCGCCATCGTTGCGCCTCGTGACACAGTGGATCGTCTGCCCCTTTGAACATTTGCGTCGGCGAAAGGTCCGCACATTCCTCGACTGGCTGCGCGCGGAACGTGACGCTTGGGCAGCCGGCCGCTAAACGCCCAAATCCATGCCGAGCTCAATACATTCCCAGGAAGCGGATCGGGCCCAAGGTGAGGATCGGGAAAAGCACCAGTGCGAAGATGGCAAGTGTAAGGACGGCCATGGGCGCAAGCGACCCCTTGATGACGTCCTCAACCCTCATGTTCGCGACTTGAGCTGCCGCGAACAAGCAGACGCCGACCGGTGGCGTAACGAGGCCCAGGGTGAGCGTCATGACGGTGACGATGAGAAAGTGGATCGGATCGATGCCGAGCGCCTCCACCGGCGGCATGAGCACCGGGATCAGAATGAACATCGCTGGAATGGCTTCCATGAATATGCCGATGATCAGCAGGAAGACGAAGATCACCAGCATTCCACTCAAGGGACCGAGATTCATGGCTTGCAGAAGATCCGCGACCTTCTCGGGCAGCCCGTCATAGGTGAATACCCACGCCGCGATCTGTGACGTGGCGGCGATGAACAGAATAGTGCCGGAAATGCGGGCCGTCGAGATGAGGATTTCCGGCACTTCGCTGACCGGAAGGGTGCGGTAGACGATGATGCCAAGTAGGGCAACGTAGACCACGGCGATGGCGGCGGCTTCCGTTGGGGTGAACAGGCCGCTGGCGATGCCGATGATGAGGATCAGTGGCGTCAGCATCGGCAGGATGGCGCGCAGGCCCGTGACGATAACTACACGGAAGTTGAACGGCGATGGCGGGTTGTAGCCGTAATACACCGAATAGCAGTGATTAAAGACGAGGAACGCGAATGCGATGAACAGGCCGGGCACCAGGCCCGCCACCAGCAAAGTGCCGATCGAGACATTGGCGATAGAGCCGGCGATGACAACGAGAATGGACGGCGGAATGATCGAGGACAGCGTTGCGGTACACAGAGTCATGCCGACCGCATAACCTTTCGGAAACCCATGCCGCTCCATGGCCTTGATCTCGATGGCGCCGACCGAAGCGATGTCGGCCACCGAAGAACCGGAAACGCCGGAGAAGATCACCGAGGAAATCACGTTGACATGGCCGAGGCCGCCAGGAAGCCAACCGACGATGGCCTCGGCGAAGTCAAAGATCCGCTCCGCCACCCGGCCGCGTTCCATGACGGTGCCGACAAGAATGAACAGCGGCACCGCGACCAGCAGGAACGAGTTCATCGAGGAGAACATCGTCTGCGACAGGAGGTCGAGAGGCATGGAGGTGAACAGCCAAAGCGTCGCCACGCTTGCGAGCGCCAATGCGACTGCGAGCGGGACACCCAGCATGCTGAGCCCGAAGAAGGAGATGAGGAGAAAGAGCGACATGGGTCAGTGTCCTGCGGTCATGGAAACATCCACATGGGCGCTTTCGCCAGCGGGCAAGCCGAGTTCAGGGAGCGCGATCAGTTCGCGACGCGTGCGCAGCGATTCAACGATCGCCAGGATCGCGATGACGGCGGACACCGGCATCACCATTCCGATGAGCCACATGGGAATAGGCAAGGTCGCAGCCGTCTCATTCATCATGATTTGCTGCTGCACGAGCGTCAGCCCGGTCCAGCCCATGAGACCGAAGAACAGGACCGACGACAGCACGTAGATCGGCACTGCCAGATGGTGGAAGATGCGCTGGCCCATGACGAGGAAGACCACGACGCGCGCGCTTTCGACAGTTCTAAAGCCCGCCGCCAATCCCAGGAACACCATCCAGATGAACAGGAAACGGGTCGCCTCCTCCGTCCACGGCAGCGGATATCCTGTCAGCCGGCCGATCACCTGCAACAGGACGACGATCAGCACGCCGGCGCAAGCTGCACCGGCAGCGAAATCGGCGACGATTTTTACGAACGTACCAAGCGGGGAACCTATGGGAGCACGCATGGAGAGACCCTTTCCAACAGCTGCGACGATCGATGTAACACCGGCACCTTGCCATGACAGCAAGGTGCCGGCGCCAAATCAGTTCGTGGTGATGAAAGTGCGAGTGCGCTCGAAGAAGGACTTATCCTTCACCAGGGCAGAGAACTTGTCCGTAAGACCCGCCGCGACATCGACGAACGCCTTGCGCTGCTGTTCCGTCAGTTCGTTGACCTGCATGCCGTTGGCCTTCAGAGTTGCCAGCGATTTCTCGATATCGGCGGCATCGTTTGCGGCCTTCCAGACCTCCGTTTCCTTCGCCGCTTCGTTCAATGCGGCCTTGAAGCTGTCGCTCAGGCCCTTGTAGCGCGCCGGGTTCATGCCCAGCACCCAGGCATCGGCGATGTGATTGCTGATGGTGGCAAATTTCTGCACTTCGTACAGCTTGGCGCTGACGGGAACGTTGACTGGATTTTCCTGCCCGTCGACGACCTTCAGCTGAAGAGCGTTATACACTTCGGCAAAGGCCATCGGAGTGGGGGCAGCGCCCATCGCCCCGAAGAACTCAACCCAGAGCGGATTGTTCGGGACGCGCAGCTTCATGCCCTTGAGGTCTGCCGGCGAGGTGATCGCCACCTTGGAATTGGTGATCTGGCGCAGCGGCCGGGACCAGAGATCGAGGCCCTGGATGCCGATCTTGCTCAGGTCTGTTTGCAGTTCCTTGCCGAGGTCACTGTCGAGATAGGCCCGTAACTGCTCAATGTCGCGGAACTGGTAGGGGATGGCGATCGCGGTGAACTTCGGATTGAATGTCGCGTAAAGCGAGGTGGAGTTGAGAAGAAGGTCCAGCGAACCGCCGGCCAGCTGCTTCACGCCGGCGGAAGGATCTCCGCCATAGAGCGTGCCGTTGGGAAATACTTTGATGGTCAGCTCGCCCTTGGTTTTCGCCGATACCAGTTCGGCAAATTTCTTGGCGGCGAGCGTGATCTCGGACGTGTCCGGGTCCGGCGTGGACAATGTCAGTGTTTCGGCATGGGCGATGGAAGCTGCCAGAATCGCGACGGCTGCCACCACGCTGCGGATCGTAAAATGTCTCATGCTAATTCCTCCCGTTGGTTATCGAGCCGAGCGCGCCGATGGCACCTTCAGCTTGGATTCATGCGTTGCAATTGGCGGATAATCCCGCTGTGATCCAGATCGCCATCGCCATTGTCGACCATGGCCTGGAACAGTCGGTCAACCTCCTCGCTGACCGGCAGTGTCAGACCGCGGCTTCGGGCAAAGCCGAGAGCCGTGGACGTATCCTTCACCTGATATTTCGCCGGGCCACCCGGCTCGAAATTGCCCTCCACCATGCGCAGGCCGTGCTGGCGCAAGACGGTCGATTCCGCGAAGCCCCCCAGCAGCGCCTCGCGCACCCGCGCCGGATCTGCCCCGCCGCGTTGCGCAAGCGTGAGCGCTTCGGCAACAGCACAGAGCGTCGAAGCGACGATCAGCTGGTTTGCGAGTTTTGTGAGTGCGCCGCTTCCTGACGGACCGACATGTGTCACTCTTCCAAGGCAGGCAAAGATCGGGCGAATCCTGTCGACGATCGCCGCATCGCCACCGGCCATGATGGCAAGCGTCCCTTCCTTGGCACCCTTCTCGCCGCCGGAAACCGGGGCGTCGAGACATGCGATTCCGCGCTCGGACGCAGCCTGGGCAATCGCCAATGCCGTTTCGACCGGAATTGAACTCATGACGACGACGGTCGAACCGGCCCGCATGACCGACAGCAATCCACCCGAGCCCAGCAGCAGCGCTTCGCAGACCGGTCCGGAACTCAACATGCAGATTACCACGTCGGCGCCAGCCCCCGCCTCGCTCGCGCTATCGGCGATGGCCACGCCCCTTTCACTTAGAGCTTCGGCCTTCGCGGACGTCCGGTTCCACGCCGAGACTACGAACCCGGCCTCGGCCAGCCGACCGGCCATGGGAGCGCCCATGATGCCGGTACCGATAACGGCGATACGGCTGGTGGTCTCTTGCATCGATCTGTTCTCCGTGGATTCAGGGATATCGTCTTTGCGAAAAGCGGACCGGTCGCTCTTCCGAGATGAGTGACGGGAACGCCTCTCGGAAGCGCCCGAGATGGGGCGTTTCCAGATGGGCATCGAACGCTGCCCGGCTGTCATAGACTTCATAGAAGATGACCGTATCTTCCGAACCCTCCGGGCAGATGACGTCGAACTGCCGGCAGCCCGGCTCGTCGGCGACAGAATGTTCGGCGTCTTCCCGAGCGGCTTCGAGGAAGGCGAGGAGCTTGCCCGGCTTCACCTGGAACTCCGCGATCACGACAAAAGCTTGCCTGTCCATTGGGCTGTCCCTGCTCACTCGGCGGCAATCTTGGCCGGACGGAAATGCTCTTCCATTTCCTTGCGTAACCGGACGACGTCAAGGTCGTTGACGATTTCGACGTCATCGAATGAAACGATCTGGTCCTTCTTGATCGGCCGCTTCAGTTTGACGTTTTGCGCGAGACCCATGGGCAGCGCCTTGAGGTCGAGGCTGCGTGTCGCAGGGATAGCATTGGCCCAGACCGCGTAACCGCCCTCGCCGTCCAGCATTTCGCCCGGCTGCATGTCCTTCTTTGCCGTCGCGACGGCGTCGCCGCGGAACTCCTTGGAGCAACCGGTCGGCTCGTTGCGCAGCACAGCCGAAAGGACGCTGATCGAAGTCTCGAGGCCGATGATGTGGAACGGGCGCCACATCGAGGCATACCAGCCCGATGGGTCCGTCAGCAGGCCGTATTGCTTGAAGCAGGCACGGGCATATTCGTTATGGGCCTTGAACGTGACGAAGACACCATAGCGGATATTGTTGAACACCTCGCGGCCATCCGGTTCCTGGCTGGCCGCAATATCAACCAGCCCGGACCGCGACATGCGACCACCATCGGCCGCCGGACGGAAAACCCGCGCCAGATCATGGAGGCCGGCCGGCGGGAAGGCAAGGCCGTCATCCGGGCAATCAAGGCCGGTGCCATTGGCCACGGCAGCCATTTCGATCGCCGCCTTCGTGCCGTCGGTGAAGGAATTGTACATCTTGGGATTGAAGTCCCCCTTGGCGACCTCTTCGTCGCTCCATCCGAAGAAGCCCCAGACCGTGTCCGGTGTCGAGTAACGGAAGCGAGGTTCAAAGTTCATTCCCTTACCAGCCGAGGTTACCTCAAAACCGGTCGCACGAGCCCAGTCGACCAGTTCGCAGATCAGCGCAGGCTGGTCGCCATAAGCCATGGAATAGATGACGCCGGCTGAGCGGGCTTTTTCGGCGAGGATGGGACCGACCATGCAATCGGCCTCGACATTGACCATGACCACATGTTTCTTGCTCTCGATTGCTCCAAGCGCATGACGCGTGCCTGCAATCGGATGACCTGTCGCCTCGATAACACATTCGATTTCGTCGCAGCCGTAGATTTCCCTGACGTCGCTGGTCACATAGGTCTGGCCGCTCTTCAGGGCCTCGCCGCAGCTTTTCGCCTCGTATCGTTCCGTGGCCCAACCGACACGCTTCAGGGATTCCCGTGCCTTGCCGACATCGAGATCAGCGACCGCGACCATGTGCAGACCATTGATGCGCTGGGCCTGTGCCAATACCATCGAACCGAACTTGCCGGCACCGATCAGCGCCACCCTTACCGGGCGACCGTTCGCGGCACGAAGCGAGAGAAGAGAAGAGAGATTCATGAGACGACGTCCTCAACTGGTGAATGAATATGAGGAGTGCCCCGCCGAGTTCAGCGCGCATTGATCCCCGCAGGGCAAAGCATGACACCTCGCCGACCGCCTCTGGTCCGAATGCACCTTAATTCCTCCGGGGAAGCGCGGCTCCTGCCGCCACTCCCAGCCGCCTCCCGAGCAGCCTGTGATCCAAGTTAGGGCAAGGAAGGACTTAGCTCAATTTAGAAAGTCGAAACGATACATTAGAATTTCTAACGCATTAAGGATCATTCCTCAGGAGACCAGGCCGGCGCGCCACATCGCCGAAGGGATCTGAACCGGCGCTTTCTACATGCCCCCACGATCCCTCTCGAGCACATCCCGTCATTGACGGGATGTTGCGGTTACCCGATGGTCGGCCAGGTATCGGAGAGGCGGTATCCTGCTGGCCAGGGATCGGCGGGATCCAGCATCAGCTGGTGGGTGCCGGTGACCCAGGCGCGGCCGGTGATCAACGGATAGATACCGGAACGCCCGCCGACGGTCGTCTCCGACTGGATCGCGCAGTGAAATTCGGACCCTATGATCGAGCGGCCGACGAAGGTCTCGCCGATGCCGATCTCGCCGCGGGCGTGCAGCACCGCCATGCGGGCCGAACAGCCGGTCCCGGTCGGTGAACGGTCGATCTTGCCAGGGCGGATGACGACCGCGTTGGCGCCTGTCAGCACGCCATTCTCGCGGGTCACAGGGGCTGCGATCTGGCAGAACGAGAAATGATCCCAGTCGGAATTTTCCGGATGCAGGAAGCCGATCTGCTCGTCGGCGGCTCGGGTGATCCGCACGCCGATCTCCGCGATCTCGCGCGCTTCGTCGGGCTTGATTTCGAAGCCAAGATCACGCGCATTGACGATCACGAAACTGTCGCCGCCATAGGCGGTATCGGCCTTGATCGTGCCGAACCCCGGCACTTCCAGCGGCACGTCGAGCTTGTCGGCGAAAGACGGTACATTGCGGACCTGAATCCGCTCCGCCTTGCCGTTCCGGCACTCGGCGGTAACTTCGACAAGCCCGCCCGGCGCCTCCAGCACCATTTTTGTCACCGGTTCCTGCATGGGGATGATGCCGGTATCGAGCAGCACGGTCGAAACGCAGATCGAGTTGGAGCCCGACATCGGCGGCGTATCGGCCGGCTCCATGATGATCCAGCCCATCTGGGCCTTGGGGTTTTTCGGCGGAACGAGCAGGTTCACATGCCGGAAAACGCCGCCTCGGGGTTCGTTGAGAACGAAATTGCGCAGCGTCTCGTCGCGGGCAATGAAGCGGGATTGCTCCCAGAGCGTCTCTCCAGGCGGCGGCAACACGCCACCGACGATGACATCCCCCACCTCGCCCTCCGCATGGCAACTGACGACGTGGATCACCTTCGACGACCGCATTTCATTCCCTCATATCAAACGTAGCTTTGCAGCATGTCGTGATTGGCTTGGCTGAGCACTATGCCCTCGGCGGTCGACCGCGCGCGCATCTGCATACGACGGTCCCCCGGTAAGCGATCTTGCCCGGATTCTCGCACCAGCGCCGATATCTCGGAGACCCGATCGCGAAACACTCCGTTTCCGCCCCGCTCTGGATCGATGACAATGAAAAGCTGCCCGGTCTTAGGCGTCTGAGCGCCCTTGAACTCGCTCCAGTCGAACTCGCCGGAGAAGAAACCGCCAGTTAGGGCCGCCCCCAGGATTTCCACCATCAGCGCGATCGAATTACCCTTGTGCCCACCGAAGGGCAACAGCGCGCCGCCGTCCAGCACCGCCTTCGGATCGCGGGTCGGATGACCGTCGCGGTCGACGCCCATGCCGGGTTCGAGCATCCGGCCCTCGCGGGCGGCGATCTGGACGTCGCCATTGGCAATCGCGCTGGATGCCTGGTCGAAGACGAAAGGCGGCTCGTCCCTGCGCGGAGCGGCGAAGGCGATCGGGTTGGTGCCAAACACCGCCTTGTGCCCGCCATGCGGAACGACGCAGGCCATGCTGTTGACGAAACTCAACGCCACCAGCCCCTCGTCCGCAAACGGCTCGACATCCGGCCACAGCGCACTGAAATGATGCGAGCGGCGCAGCGCCAGAAGCCCAATGCCGTACTGTCTCGCCCTTTCGACCAGCATCGCCCGAGCCGCAATCAGGGCCGGCTGGGCAAAGCCGTTCTTCGCATCGACGCGGATGAAGGCGCCGCCGGTATCCTCGACCACCGGCAAGGCCGCGCCATTGACCCAGCCGCTTTGCAGCGACGAGACATAACCGGGAATGCGGAACATGCCGTGGCTCAGCGAGCCGTCACGCTCGCAGGCGGCGCAGTTTTCCGCCAGGATTTTTGCATTGGCCGGCGAGACGCCATACGTGACGAAAATGCGTTCCAGAAGCGACACAAGCTCCTGGAAAGCCAACTTCACCGACCCCTCGACTTCGCCCTGATGCACCATATCAAACGCCTGGTTTCAGTCGCTCGCCAACAAGCGCGGTCCAGTATTGCATGCCGTGGATGATGGCGTCGTCATTGAAGTCATAAGCCGGATGGTGGAGTGCGGCGGAATCGCCGTTGCCGAGCCAGATGATCGCGCCGGGCCGTTTCTCCAGCATGTAGGAAAAATCCTCCGAACCCATGGTGCGCGGCCAGTCGTCATTGACCCTGTCGTCGCCCGCCACACGACGGGCCGCCGCAACCGCAATCTTGGTCTTTTCCGGATCATTGACGGTGACCGGATACCCGGCCCGCCACTCGATCTCGGCTTCGGCCTCGAAGAGTTTCGCCGTAGAATTGACGATATCGCGAAAACGCTGCTCGACCGCCTTGCGGGTCTCGGGATTGATCGTGCGGATGGTCCCGCCGATCTGGATCGAAGCCGGGATGACGTTGAGCGCGGCCGGATTGCCGGCACTCAAATACGTGACCGAGACCACGACCGGATCGAACGGATTGGTGAAGCGTGAGGCAATCGACTGCAGCGCCGTCACCATATGCGCGCCGGCAAGCAGGGGATCATGGGTCAGGTGCGGATAGGCGGCGTGGCCGCCACGGCCATTGAGGGTGATCATGAAACGATCGCCAGCCGCCAGCATCGGGCCGGGCCGGATGGCGAAAGAGCCGACGGGAATGCCCGGCTGGTTGTGCATGCCGTAGACCTCGTGGATGCCGAACCGCTCCAGCAGGCCTTCCTCGATCATCACGCGCCCGCCGGCTCCGCCCTCTTCGGCTGGCTGGAAGACGACCACCACGGTCCCGGCAAAATCGCGGGTGGCGGCCAGATGTTTGGCGGCGGCAAGCAATGTCGCGGTGTGCCCGTCATGGCCGCAGGCATGCATCATGTTCGCCACTTTGGAGGCATGCGGCAGGTTGGTCTGTTCCGACATCGGTAACGCATCCATGTCGGAGCGGAAGGCGATCGTCCGCCCCTCGCCCAGTCTGCCCTTGATCACGCCGACGACGCCTGTCTTGGCGATGCCAGTTACCACCTCGTCGCAACCGAACTCGGCAAGCTTTTCCGCCACCAGCGCCGCGGTCTTCGGCAGGTCGAACAACAACTCGGGATATTGGTGAAGCTGGCGGCGCCAGGTCTTCGCTTCGGTGGCAATCTCGCTCATCGCATCGTGGGCATCATAGGGGGCCATGGTTCTCTCCCGTTCGATTCGGCGTTCAGACGGCGGCGATCTTCCGGAAGGGCGACCGGTCCGGATCGGGATCCGGCATCGCGTCCAGAAGCATGCGCGTATAGTCGCTCTGTGGATTGTCGAAGATCGCGGCGACCGGCCCCTGCTCGACCACCCTGCCGCGATAGATCACCGCGACATCATCGCAGATATAGCGGATGACGCCGAGATCGTGGCTGATGAAAAAGTAGGTGAGGCCGAGTTCCACCTGCAGCCGGTGCAGCAGGTTGAGCACATCTGCCTGGACCGAAACGTCCAAGGCCGAGGTCGGCTCGTCGAGGATCAGGAATTCCGGATTGACCGCCAGCGCCCGCGCAATGCCGATGCGCTGCCGCTGCCCGCCCGAAAATTCGTGCGGATAGCGGAACAGATGCTCGGAACGCAGGCCGACCTGCAGCAGGAGTTCCATGACTCTTTCGGTGCGGCGGCTTGCCGTCATGTTCACGACATCACCGTGGATCACCAACGGCTCGGCGACGATGTCGTGGACTGTCATGCGCGGATCGAGCGAGGCGTAAGGATCCTGGAAAACGATCTGCAGCCGCGAGCGCAACCGGCGCATCTGGAGCGGCGTCAACTTGTGGATGTCCGAGCCGTCGAACAGGATATTACCGGCCGAAAGGCTTTCCAGCCGCAGAATACAGCGGGTCAGCGTCGTCTTGCCCGAACCGGATTCGCCGACGAGCCCGAAACTCGCGCCCTTCCTGATCGACAGGCTGACATCGTCGAGCGCGGTAAAGCCTTCACCGCGGCCGAAGAAACCCTGGCGCGGACCTGGAAATATCTTGCTGACGTTCTGGATGTCGAGGCTCATGCAGATGTCTCCCGCATCGCGCCGCTCAGGCCCATAAGTTCGCCGCGCTTGGTATGCACCGTCGGCACCGAGTTCAAGAGCGCCTGGGTATAGCTGTGGCTCGGCCGCTTGAGCACATCATTCACCTTGCCGGCTTCCAGGATGCGACCGCGAAACATCACCGCCACATGGCTGCAGATCTGGGCGACAATGCCGAGATTGTGCGTGATCAGCAGCACACCGATATTCCGTTCGGCGACGAGATCGTGGATCAGCCGCAGGATCTGCGCCTGCACCGAGACGTCGAGCGCCGTCGTCGGCTCGTCGGCGATCAGGAGGTCAGGCTTGCCGATCATCGCCATGGCAATCAGCACGCGCTGGCGCATGCCGCCGGAAAACTGGTGGGGATAGTCGTCGATGCGGTCTGCCGCCTTCGGAATGCCGACCTTCTCCAGCATCTCGACGGCGACGCGCTTGGCCGCTTTCTTGAAGTCGCCACGGGAAGCTCCGGCGCCAAGCCCCAGAACCGAAGGGTCCGCATGGCCGGCGTGGAGCGCCACGTCCACGAGCTGCGTACCGATCCGGAAGGCCGGATTGAGGTTGGTTGTCGGATCCTGGAAAATCATGCCGATATGCCGGCCGCGCAGCATCCGCATCTCCTTGTCGGTCGCCTTCAGCACATCCCGGCCCTGGAACTCGATCGAGCCGGCCAGATAACGTCCGGGCGGCGACGCGATCAGCCGCGAGACCGAGAGGCCGGTCAGCGACTTGCCGCTGCCGGTTTCGCCGACCATGCCCCAGATCTCGCCGCGCTCGATCTTCAGGTCGATGCCATGCAGGATCTGTGTTTCACCCTCGTAGCTGCGCATCGCAAGATTGAGGTTCTTGATGTCGAGAAGTGCCATTCCGTCTCCCCTCATCTCCGCGCCTTCGGGTCGAGCACGTCACGCAACCCGTCGCCGAGAAGGTTGAAGGCGAGGACCGCGAGGAAAATTGCGATGCCGGGCGCGACAGCCGTCCACCAATAGTCCGGCATGTAGCTGCGCGCGCCGGAAAGCAGCGTGCCCCATTCCGGCGTCGGCGGCTTTACGCCGATGCCGACGAATCCGAGCGAGGCGACGGTCAGGATTGCAAAGCCCATGTCGAGCGAGGCCTTGATGACGATCGGCGAAACGATGTTCGGGAGGATGTGCTTGCCGAGGATGCGCAGCCAGTTGGCGCCGAGCGCATGGGCTGCGACCACGAACTGCTCTTCCTTCTTGACGATCACCTCGCCACGCACGAGACGGGCATAGGCCGGCCACCAGGTGATCGAGATGGCAATGATCATGTTCCAGACGCCGGTGCCGAGTGCGGCCGCCACCGCCATGGCAAGGATGAGGCTTGGGATGGTGAGCAGCAGATCGGTGATACGCATCAGGACTTCATCGACCCAGCCGCCGAAATATCCAGCAATGGCCCCGACCGCAGTACCGACGACGATGGCGATGAAGACCACAGCAAGGCCGGAAAACAGCGAGACCTGTGAGCCGACCAGCACAAGCGAGAACATGTCCTGTCCCAGCGCATTGGTACCGAACCACGCGTTTGCCGACGGTGGCTGGAACCTTGCCCCGGTATTGGTGCCGCCAACAACATGTTCCGGATACGGCACGATCCAGGGCGCGAAGATGGCGATGACCACCAGCAGGACGACGATCGCAAGTCCGACGATCGAAAGCCAGCTCTGCCGGAAGCGATAGAAAGCGCGGCTCCAGTTTTCGAGCCGTGCAGACTGGGTGCGCTTGGGAATGGCGATGGGCGTCATGGTCATGCGTAGCGTACCTTCGGGTTGAAGACGCCGTAAAGGAGGTCCACGACAAGCATGGCGACGAGATAGATGATGGCGATGACAAGCGTCACGCCGATCACCGGCATGAAATCCTGGGTGAGGATCGCCTGCGTGGCATAAAGCCCAAGACCCGGCCAGTCGAAGACGGTCTCTACCAGCACCGTGCCGCCGAGCAGCCAGGAGACGTAGAGACCGATCACCGTCAGCGTCGAGGTCATGGCGTTCTTGAGGACGTATTTGAAGAGGATCAGCCGGTTGGAGAGACCAAGCGCCCGCTCGGTCATGACATAATCCTGCTGCAACACCTCGATCGTCGAGGAGCGCATCATCCGCATGATGGTCGCGAGCGGGGAAAGCGCCATGGCAATCGCCGGCAGTGCCAGATGCGACAGCGCGATCTGAAAGGCAGACCAGTCGCCGGCGATCAGGGCGTCGATCGTGTAAAGGCCGGTGACATGGTCCGGCGGGCTTTCGATCAACGGATAGCGACCGGACAGCGGCAAGATGTCGAGCCAGGCGGCAAACGCCATCTGCAGGAGAAGGCCGAGGAAGAAGCGCGGCATGGCGATACCGCCGAGAGCCACCGTGCGGGTCGCGTAGTCGAGTGGTCCGTTCTTGTAGACGGCGGTCAGCAGCCCAAGCGGGATGCCGACAACGACCGCAATGAAGAGCGATGCGAAGACAAGTTCGATCGTCGCCGGCAGGTATTCGAGGATATCCGCAAAGACCGGGCGCCGGGTGAAGACCGACATGCCCCAGTCGCCGGAGACCAGGCCGGTCAGGTAATTCCAGTATTGCAACGGCAGAGGCTGATCCAGACCGAATTCGCGCTTCATCTGCGCGATCAGTTCCGGCGTCGCATTCGGGCCGGCGGCAAGGCCGACCGGATCCCCGGGCAGGATACGCGCCACGATGAAAAGCAGCAAGGTCAGGCCGAGCAGGATCGGCACGAGCAGGACGAGCCTGCGCAGAATGTAAAGCAGCATTCGCAAACTCCGGAGCGGCGGGCCTCCGTATCGGAAACCCGCCGGCGGCAAGGGGTCAGGCGATCGACAGCGGCCAGATTTCCATCGTATTGGCGGCTACCGGGCTGAAGACATAGTCCTTCACGTTGTCGCGCATTGCAAACTTGCGGAGCTCAAGAATGCCGATGATGTCAGGCGCATCCTCGACGATCACCGCCTGGAACTTCTTGTAGAGTTCGGCGCGCTTGGTCTTGTCCACTTCGGCACGGGCGTCTTCGATCAGCTTGTCAACCTCGGGATTCTTGTAGACCGGGTTCTGCCACTGGCCATTACGCGACGAGTGGTAGGCGGCAAACGCGGTATTGTCCGGATCGGCATAGTTCGGCGACTGGAAGATCGAATAGAAGTCGACCATGGTTTCCGGCGAACGGGCCATGGCAACCGTGTCCGGCCAGGTCATGGCGCGGATGTCGAGGTTGATATTGAACGCCTTCAGCGATTCCAGCATGATCAGGCACCAGCGGCGCTGGTTCTCGTAGCCGGCTGCATGGTGGATGGAGAGCGTGATGCCGCCGTCCTTGTAGTTCGACTTGGCGAGATATTCCTTCGCCTTCGCCATATCCTGGTCATAGCCCTTCTGGTCCGGGTCGAAACCGAAGATGCCGACCGGCAGCGGGCTCTTCATCAGCTGGGCCGGGCCGGCCGCATCCAGCATGCCCTTGTAGTTGAACGCATAGGACACCGCCTTGCGGAGGTTCTTGTCTGCAAGCGGCCCCTTGGCCGTGTTCATCTTGATGGTGAAGGTGCGGTAGTCGGGCTCCATGATGCGCACGACCTTCGGCATGTCCTTGATGGCGTCCATGTCTTCCGCGAACATGTCGAGCGCGAAATGCACCTCGCCACGCTGGAGCATCAGGCGGGCGGTGGAAGCCTCGCGGACGATCTTCCAGATCGCGCCGCTGAGATTGCCGCCCTTGTGCCAGTCGTTGTCGACGCGGATCAGTTCATAGAGATCGCCCGGTTTGACGCGGCCCATCTTGAAGGCGCCGGAACCGGCCATGTTGGCGAGCAGGTAGGCCTGGCCGTCATCGGTGCCCTTGTTGGCTTCGACGACCTTGGAATTGACGATGAACATCCACGGCAGGACGGAGAGAAGCGGTGCGAACGGCTTCTTCAGCACCATCGTCACCGTCATCTCGCCGGTCGCCTTGACGCTGTTCTGGTCGAGAATGCCTGAGACCATCCAGGCCGGACCCTTGGCTAGACGCAGCAGGCGGGCGAAGGAATATTCGACGTCCTTCGCGGTGACCGGCGTGCCGTCATGGAACTTGGCATTGCCGTCGAGCTCGAACGTATAGGTCAGGCCGTCTTCCGACTGCTTCCAGCTCTTGGCGAGGCCCGGGGCCGGAACCGGCGGATTGGCGACGACGCGCACGAGAGGATCGTAGGTATTGCGGAACAGCCATTGCGGCGCATAGCCGGTTGCCACATGCGGGTCGAAATTCGGGATATCGACAGTGCTGGCCAGAACCATGATGTTCTTGCCCGCTGAATTGGCGAGGCGTGGCAGTGTCGCAGCAGCGGTCATCCCCGCAGTACCGATCAGAAATTGGCGTTTATTCAAAGTGAGCATGTCCATTCCCCTTTTATATCTGCATTGCTCGTGTCGACTGAAAGTGAGCCGGCTTTACCGGCTCGCTGCTGGCGAAAGGCGTGCGGATGCCGCCAATTCCTTTTTGCGCTCGCTGAGGCCGTAAGTGCTCTCGGCCGTTTCGGCGCTGATATAGTCTTCCCTGACGTCGTCCTCGATCAGCTCGACCGAGCGGTTGGCCGGATCGCCGAAGCCTGCGCCGCCGCCGAGCTGCAGCTCGACCACGCGATCGGTACGATCGACGACGAAGAGGCCACCGGTGCCGACGTCTTCCAGCACATTGCCTTCCTCGTCACGGACATAGCCGTGTGAGAGCAGGCCGTTCTGGCCGCCGAACAGGCCGGTGATCGGTGCGTTGACACCTTCCGGCGAGACGAACACTGTGACCGAGGTGCCGTCGTCATACCGCTTGGCAAGCCGAATGCGAGCGCCAAGGCCGCCGCGGAATTCGCCGACGCCGCCGGAATCCCGCACAAAACCCTTTTCGAGGACCACGACCGGCGAGCGGCTCTCCAGCATCTCGATCGAGGACGTTGCCGCAGACGTCGGCCACAGTACGGAGGACTTGCCGTCCTTGGCGGAGCTACCGCCCTGCCCGCCGCCGGAAAGCAGGTGGTCGTAGAAGATCTTGCCGTCCGTGGTCTTGCCGTAGACGGTCAACAGGCTCGGCAGGCCGGTATGGGCGATGACCTTTTCCGGTGCCGCCTTCGACAGCGCCCGGAAGATGTTCGGCGAAGTGTACCAGCCGGTGCGGGTGCGCAGGCTGACCGGGGCCGGCTTGTTGCAATTCATCACCGACCCCTTCGGCGCCTTGACCGTCAGCGGACGGTAGCAGCCGGCATTGCCGCGCACCGCAGGTGTCAGCATGCATTTCAGCGGATAGGTCGAATGCGCGGTCGTGTAGCTCAGCGTGCAATTGATGCCGCCGAGCGGCACTTCCGGCGGAGCGCCTTCGAAATCCAGTTCGATCTCGTCGTCCTTGATCGTCACCTTGACCGGCACGGTCATATGCGTGCCGAGCGGGTTGTAGGAGATGGTCGAGGTGTGGACGCCGTTCGGGATGGCGCGGATCGCATCGCGCATCGCCTTTTCGGAACGGGACTGCACGACTTCGGCCAGCGCCTGGAGATCGGACAGGCCGTATTCGTCCATGAACGCCACCATGCGGCGGGCGCCGGTATCGTTGGCGGCGACCAGCGAACGGACGTCGCCGAGCACCTGATGGGAGTCGCGGATGTTCTCCGCCATCAGCCGGAAAAGGTCTTCGTTCTCGACGCCGGCCTTGATCAGCTTCATCGGCGGGATCTGCAGGCCTTCTTCATAGACTTCCGTGGCCTTCATGCCGTTGCGGGTGCCGCCGATATCGCCGACATGGCCAACCGTGCCCATGACGGCGACGGCCTTGCCGTCCTTGAAGACCGGCGTCATCACGGCGATGTCGAACAGGTGACCGGCGCAAAGCCACGGATCATTGCAGACCAGTACGTCGCCCGGCTCCAGTGTGTCGATCGGATAACGCTCAAGTGCGGCCTTGACGACCATCGGCAGGGTCAGATTGAAGACCGGCATGACGCGGGCCGAATGCGCCAGCGTTTCGCCGGAGGCATCGAGGATCGAGCAGCCGAAATCCTGCGATTCCGAGATGATCAGCGAATAGGCCGTGCGGCAGACCGTGTGCCACATTTCTTCCGCCACGGTGACGAGGCGGCTCCACATGATTTCGAGCGCGATCGGGTCGGATTCGATCTTCTCGATCGCCTCCGCCTTGGTCATCTGAGGCGTAACAAGCTCGATCCCCTTGCCGACCGTGGCGATCTTGATGCGAAGGTTACCAGCATTATCGACCGTGAGTACGTCGCCGGGCGGCACGATAGTGGTGGATTCACGCTCTTCGACAATCGCCGGCCCCTGGACAGTCATGCCTGACGTCAGCTTGTATCGGTCGTAGATGCCGGCATCGACGAAACCTTCGCCAAAATACGTCTTGCGATACCCCTTGAGCGCTCCGTCGCTGGACGTTGCAATATCGGCCTGCTTTATGGAGAGCTGCGGGGTGGCACCACTGGCGCGCAGGCGGAACGAGAGGATTTCCAGCTCGGCTTCCGTCGGAACGCGGGTGTAGCGAGCCGCATAGACTTGCTCGAAGGACTTACGGATGGTCGCATAGGCATTCGCGTCCAACTCGCCGGCAGGGATCGGCACGTTGATTTCGTGCAGCTGTCCGACCAGGCGCATGTCGGCGGTGCGCTCGAAGACGACGTCTTCGGCCTTGGCGCCGGCAGCGAGAAGCTTGGTCTTGCCTTCTGCCGCCAACTCGCCAAAGGCGGAATTCAGAGCCCCAGTATCGAGGTCGGCAGAAAGCGCCATCGGCCGCGAGCGGACAAGATCGAATGAGAGCGGTGCAGTGAGGAAGCCGAAAGCCGAGGCCGCACCGCTCGCCTGCGGGATGATGACTTCCGTGACGCCGAGAATGCGGGCAACGCGGGCTGCAAAGGCCGGTCCGGCGCCGCCGAAACCGATCATCGAATAACCGCGCGGATCCTTGCCCTTTTCGACCAGATGGATGCGGGTGGCACTCGCCATGTTTTCCCCGACCACCTGATGAATGCCCCAGGCAGCTTCGACGGTTGAGATGTCGAGCGGCTCGGCGATCGTCTTCAGCGCCTTTTCGGCAGCGTCCAGGTCGAGCGTCATACGTCCGCCAAGGAAGAAGGCGGGGTCATAGTAGCCGAGCGCCACACTCGCATCCGTCACCGTCGGCTTGGTGCCGCCGGCGCCGTAGCAGGCTGGTCCCGGAGAGGCGCCAGCCGAATGCGGACCGACCTGCAGCAGGCCGACTTCGTCGATCGCGGCGATCGAGCCGCCGCCGGCACCAATCTCGATCATGTCGACGACCGGAGCCTTGATCGGCAGCCCGGAACCGTTCTTGAAGCGTCGCACCCGGCCGGCTTCCATATAGGAGGCGATATGCGCCATGCCGTTTTCGATCATGCAGGCCTTGGCCGTCGTGCCGCCCATGTCGAAAGCGATGACGTTTTCCTGGCCAGCTGCCTTGCCGAACCATGCGGTGGCGAGCGCGCCACCGGCCGGGCCGGATTCAAGCAGACGGATCGGGAATTCGCGCGCTTCATCGACGGAGACGAGACCGCCCGCCGAATGCATCAGGCGAAAGGCGCCGGTGAAGCCGCGGGCTGCCAGTTCCTGCTCAAAACGGCGCAGGTAGCGATCCATCAGCGGCTGCACATAGGCATTGGCGCAGGTGGTCACGAAACGGGGATATTCGGAGATCTCCGCGACGACTTCCGAAGAGATCGAGACCGAGATGTCCGGATAGTGCTGCTTGATGATTTCGCGCACACGATTTTCGTGGGCCGGATTGCGGTAGGAATGCATCAGGCAGACGGCGATGGCCTCGACTTGGTCCGCAACCAGTTTCTTGACGGCCCGCAAGACGGAAACCTCGTCAAGCGGCTTGATCACGCCGCCATCGGCGCCGATGCGTTCCGAAATCTCGATGCGGCGGGAGCGGCTGACCAACGGATCCGGAAAGGTGAGGAAAAGGTCGTAGATGTCGTAGCGCTGCTCGGTGCCGATTTCGAGCACGTCGCGAAAACCTTCCGTCGTGATTAGACCGACCGGCGCGCCCTTGCGTTCGATGACCGCATTGGTGACGAGCGTCGTGCCGTGGACGATTTCCGAAAGATCAGCGACGGAAATCTCGGCTGCGGCGACGATCTCGGCCAGACCACCAAGCGCGCCCTGGGACGGATCCTTCGGCGTCGTCAGGCACTTGTGAAGACGGATCGAGGAGGCCTTATCGTCGAACAGGATGAAGTCGGTGAAGGTGCCACCGATATCGACGCCGGCGCGGAAATTCCTGGAAGTCTCTTGCATTCGCATGTTCCCCATTACGGTGGCCGACGGCATGCCGCAGCCCGGTCGATGCCATCACGTGGATGGCGCGTAAGGCTCATTCATCTCGGGCTCTGACACCCGGCGCGGGAACGGATAAACACTCCCCTCGCTCAAGGGGATTAAACTGATGCCTGCCTGTTCCGCCGCTTTTTTAAGCATGAATTATTTTGACATATTAGTAGGCGGCCTTTTTCCGGGAGTCCAGCACTAGTTTCATATTTGACAATTAGTTCCAATAATGGAACTATGAAGCTCCGATTTGCGCGCATAGGACGAATATGAGCTCTCTCGAAGATGCCATCTCCATTCTCGGTTGCTTCTCGCTTTCCGAGCCTTCCCTGTCTCAAGCGGAAGTGGCGCGCCGGACCGGCTGTCCGAAGTCCACTGCGTCCCGCGTGATGAAGACTTTGCGCGAAAGCGGCATTCTCGATTTCGACGCGGTAACGCGGCTCTACACACCCGGCATCCGGCTTTTCGAGCTCGGCCAGATCTGCCGTTCGAATCACAACTTTCTAGATCTGGTGAATACCGAACTGGAGGAGGTCTGCTCGGTTGGCGGGCACACCGCCTATGTCACCGTCTTCGACGGAACGCAGCTCGTCGTGCTGCGCATGGTGCGCGGCTCGAGCCCGCTGGCGATCACCTCAACGCCAGGATACCGAGCATGGCCGCATGCCACTTCCAACGGCCGTGCCATGCTCTCGCTGCTGAACGAGGAAGAGTGGAAGCTGCGCGTTCCGGATCAGCTGCCCTTCGTGACGCCGCGCGCGCCGCAGAACCATGGGGAACTGCTGGAACGCATCCGCATCATCCAGGAGACCGGGCGCTCGCATTCCACCAATGATTCATACGACGGCGTTTCATCGGAAGGCATAGCCTTCCGCGATCCCGGCACGGGCGAAGTCATCGGGGTTGCGATATCCTATCCGACGATCATGGGCACACCCGAGCTGCAGGACAAGATCACCGGTCTGCTGACAACGATGAAGACCAACCTCATGCGCCACAAATAATTGGGAGTGCCGAGCTAAAGTCTCATCTCTGGTGCGTGAAGGGTATCCAGCGGCAGGCCTTGATCGGCGACCGCGGCTTTGACGGCAGGGGGAAGTTGAGGCTAACATCGGAGATCTCGACGGGTGGCATGCTCGTCCGAAATGTTGGGTCACTGGAGCCGTAGACATGAAGCTTGCGCTTTCCCTCCTGAAACTGGCCACAATGACCATGATCGGGATCGGCTCTCTGGCGTCGAGCGTTTCTGCAGGAGCCCAGTCCATTCTGTGGAGCGATCTGCGGCCCGCAGATCAATCGCGGACGGATGCGCCTTTGCCAGGCATGGCGTCCAGCCGATCGCAAGGGGAAACACTTGTATCGCGCGACGAAGAACACCCAGTCGCACTGACCGGTTTCATTCTGCCGATCGACCAGGATGGCGATCTTGTTTATGAATTCATGCTCGTGCCGTGGGCCGGAGCCTGCAGCCACAGTGCCGCTCCTCCACCGAACCAACTGGTTCATGTGGTTTCAGACCAGCCCTTCCGCCTCTCGAGGGTCTATGAGGTCATTACCGTCACAGGGCTTCTGCGGCCGGGTCTGGACAAGGCACAGCTCTTCATCATGGACGGCGTGCGCGTCCTTGACTACGGCTACAGCATGAGCCATGCGCAGGTGGCAAGGGCGTCGAGCTCCTTGGATCCGGACCTGAAATCGGTATCGCCGTTCGGTGTGATGCCGCGCTGATCGACACAACGCCGACTCCCACCATCAACGGGAAATGCCGGCTGCGCCTCGGCTTGAAGAACTGCCAAACATGTTGGTTGTCGCCGGGCACATCCTTTCATCAACCTCGATTTGCCTGAACATTGGCTCCGACGATCACCGTCAGCAACCCTGCTCGACAGCACGGTCAGGTGATGGCCCGCAGCGTGCCCCCAGAGCCGAGCGCCAGATCTTTAATTTGCACGCTGATCCCTTTCATCGCGGCCTCGGGGATTGACAACAACCATGTATGTAATGTTATTACATTTATCTATAAAATGTTATGTAATAACGTATTGGAATCACTGTTGCCACTGCCCTCAAAAACCCACAACAAAGGAAGGAACGCGATGAGAGTGTCCCTCACCCGCAATCGCCTGATGGCCGCTTTCACCGCAATCGTGCTTTTAGCCGGCTGCGGCGCAAGGGCTGACGAGGATCACGAAACCAAAGAGGCATGGCGTCTCTTTGTTGCGGATCATACGCAGCCCATCGTTCGCGCTATCGACTTCTCGGACGGTAAGGAACTCGGCCGCTACGACGTGAAGGGTTATGCGGCCCTGACCGCGAGCGCCTCCGGCCAGACGGTCTTCGCCACCCAATCGGACCATGACATCGTCCACGTCATCAAGACCGGCATCGAATTCTCCGATCATGGCGAGCACCGCGATCTCGATATTTCGGACGCCGCACTTCTCCCGGTTACCTTCGAGGGCAAGCGGCCATTCCATGTCGTGCCGCATGACGATCACGCGATCCTTTTCTATGACCGCGGCGGAAAAGCGGACATCATCGATGAGGAAACGCTTCTGGAAGGCAACGCCGAAATACGGACGGTCGACACAACCAAACCGCATCATGGCGTCGCCGTAACGATGGGGCGTCACGTGCTCGTCTCGGTGCCGAACACCGACGCGGTGGCGAAGCCCGATGAACTGCCGCCGCGCATCGGCCTACGCGTCATTGATGAGAAGGGCGAGCAGGTCGGCAACGTTGCCAAATGCACCGACCTCCATGGAGAAGCCACCTCCGCACGTCTCGTAGCGGTCGGCTGCAAGGAGGGAATTCTCGTTGCTCGTCCTGGCGGCATCGGCGGTCCGAAGCTGGAGATGCTCCCCTACCCTGTGGATTTCCCGAGTGGCTACACGGGGACTCTTCTCGGCGGCAAGGCCATGCAGTTTTTCCTCGGCAACTATGGCGAGGACAAGGTCGTGCTGATCGATCCGGACGCCGAGCAGCCTTATCGGCTCATCGAGCTTCCCACGCGGCGCATCGACTTCCTGCTCGATCCCGCCCAGCCGCGCATCGCCTATGTCCTGACGGAGGATGGCGACCTTCATGTGCTGGACGTGGTCAAGGGCGAAATCGTCCGCAAGGCCAATGTCACGGCGCCCTACAGCAAGGATGGCCATTGGCGCGATCCGCGTCCGCGTCTGGCCGTTGCCGACAGGAAGATCGCCATCACCGATCCGCACCATTCCCTGGTTCGGGTGGTTGATGCGGAAAGCCTGAAGGAAACCAGGACGATCCCGGTCGAAGGCCAGCCCTTCTCGATTGTTGCCGTCGGTGGCTCCGGCGCATCACACTGATCCCATAAGACCACGGTCGGGAACTGGGTGTCAGCTCCCGACAAATCAGCTGGAATCCACTTTCGAGGATAACGATGCCGCAGGCGGCCCCTGTCTACGACCTAAAACTAACGAGGAACCAGAGCTGATGCGTTCCCGCGCTGGGACCGCCAGGCAGCCTGAGTGGCCGATTGTAAGTCAGCCGGTTGACAGCCGGTAGCCGCAGTGTACGTTCTCCCGCGTTATGGTTCTTCCGTCCTCGGGCGGAAGCTAAGAGGGAATCCGGTGCGATACCGGAGCTGTCCCGCAACTGTGAGCGGTGAGCCGTTCGTCCAAGATGTCACTGGCAGAAATGCCGGGAAGACGGACGATACAGGCTTTGACCCGCGAGCCAGGAGACCTGCCTGACAAGATAAAATTCCGTGGTCGGGGTGTGCCACAGGAATGAAGGTACTTTGGTTTTTTCGACCGAACGTGCCGTCATTTTTGCTGCCTCCTCCCCTTTTCGAGATCGAGGCAGTGAGCGCAGATAACAACTTTCCCGGCGTCGCATCAAGGCGTGCGATCCTTTTGATCGCCAAGAGCGCCTTTGCCGCCTCACCGCATCTGGAAATGCGGCGGCTTGCCGATCTCGTCGCGGCATTCCAGCCTGGCGCCACCCTTCGCTTCGCCTTTACCGAACAAGGCACGCCATCGCTTCGTGAGGCGCTTTCCGCCTTGCTCGACGAAGATGTCGACAACGTCGTCATCGTGCCTCTCGTCCTGCCGATGGAGCCGAGCTTCCACATCTGGCTGACCGGGTCGTTGAAGCGCTGGAAGGCATCGGACGAACGGCCCTGGCCGGCCCTGTCGATCGCCAGGGACATCGCCTCCAGCGCATTGATGGTGCCGCTCATCGGCAATCTCCTGGAAACTTCCGAAGAATTGCACGTGCCGCCCGGCAAACCGCCCACAATGGAAGGTTCGCTCGTTCCGTCCCAGAAGCGACGCGTTCTCGTTTGCGCCGGCGGCGCCTGCAATTCGGCCGGTGCGGATGTCATCTGGAACCATCTGCGCAACCAGCAGGAACGCCGGAAGCTACGGGTGACCGGCGACGGCACGATGACGGCCAAATGCACCTGTCTCGGCCCCTGCAATCTGGCGCCCGTCCTGCAGGTCTTTCCCGAAGGCACCTATTACGGGGGCGTCACCGAAGAAGCGGTCGACCGGATCATCACTGAACACCTGTTCGGCGGCCAAGCCGTCGAGGATTTCGCCTATCACCCGACCGGCCGCAAGCAGCGGCTTCGCGCTCCATCAGATCAGAACTAGAGGAGAAAGAATTGTCGTCCAAACTCTTGTCGCGCCTGGCCGCGACCTGGCTTGCTGCCGCAGCCCTGCCCCCCGCCGGTGCGGCTCTCGCCGTCGAACCGCTTCGCGTCGGCGCAACCTACATCACCAGCGGCACCGATCCCGCCAAGGGATCGAACGGCTGGGCACTGGTCAGCCACGGGGTCGGGGAAAACCTGTTCACCGTCGATCGGGACGGAAAACTCGTGCCCGAACTCGCCGACAAGGCAGAGCGCACCGGTGACCTCACATGGACCGTCACCCTGAAACCTGGCCGCATGTTCTCCGATGGCACGCCGGTCACCGCCAAAGCGCTTGCTTCCGGATTCGACAACACCTTTGCCCATAACAAGGCGGCACTCGCCACCGGCGGCAAGCTGACTTTCGAGGTCATCGATGACCTCACCCTCAAGGTAACGACCGAAAAGCCTGTTCCCTACATCCAGGCGCTCTTTGCCGAATGGCCGTTGATCGCCTACAAGCCGGCCGGCGACGGCGGCGCCTTCTTCACCGGTCCCTACAAGATTTCCAGCTTCAAGGCGGATGCCTCGATTACGCTCGAGCCAAACACCCATTTCACCGGCGCGGACAAGCGCTCGCCGGTGAACTTCCGCAAGTTCGGCGATGCGCAGACCATGACGCTGGCGCTTGAATCGGGCGAACTCGACCTCGCTTTCGGCCTGCCGTCGGAGGTCATCAGCCGCCTCAAGACCGATCCGGACCTGACGATCAAGTCCTTCCCGGTCGGCTATCAGTATCTGGCCTTCTTCAACACGACCCGGCCGCTGCTCCGCGACATAAAGGTTCGTCAGGCGCTCGATCTCGCCTTCGACCGCAAGGAACTGGCCGCCGCGATCAATGGCGGCGAGCCCGCCACCGGTGCCTACGCCACCTATTTCCCGTTCGCCGGCAAGGACGCACGCCCCACCGACCTCGCCAGGGCTGTCGTGCTTCTTGAAGACGCAGGCTGGAGGAAAGGCGCCGGCGGCATGCGCGAGAAGGATGGCAAGCCCTTCCGGCTTCTCGCCATCACCTATCCGCAGCGCCCCGACCTCGTAACCATGCTGCCCGTCGTGAAGGCCGAACTCGCAAAGATCGGCGTCGCGCTTGACACGCAGGTGGTCGAAAACATCCAGCAGGTGGCGGCCACCGGTGATTTCGACATCGCGCTCTGGGCGCAACATACCGCGCCGAGCGGCGATTCTGCTTTCTTCCTGAATTCGATGCTGCGCAGCGGCGCATCGCTCAACTATGCGAAATACTCTTCGCCGGATTTCGACGCGATCCTCAACCGCTTCGCCACCGAAGGCGACCCAGCGAGGCGTATCGCGATCGCGATCGAAGCACAGGCAAAACTCTTCGCCGATGCGCCGGCCTCCTTCCTCGTTTCGCCGGTTTGGTATGTCGGAATGTCGAAGCGGCTCAAGAACTATGAGCCCTGGGGTTCCGACTATCACGTCCTGCGTGCCGACATCGGCGAAGCGAAGTAAGCCGAGATGAGTCCGGTTCGGTTCGGTATCCAATCGCTGGCGGGTTTGCTGGCAATTTCGCTCGCTTCCTTCACCGTCATCACAATGATGCCGGCCGACCCGGTCGCAATCGCGATCCGTGTCTGGAACCTGCCGGCGACGGATGAGACCGTCGCGGCTCTTCGCGCACAATGGGGGCTCGATCAGCCTCTGCTGTTTCGCTATTTCCATTGGCTCACCGATTTCGTCACGGGAGATTGGGGGCGGTCCTTCCGCACCGGAGAGCCCGTCCTCGGCGAATTCCTCGAGCGGCTGCCGATCTCGCTTTCGCTTGGCTTGGCGGGGCTGGCACTCGCGATCGTTTTGGCGATCCCGCTCGGCTTCTTCGCGGCGGCATATCCCAAGGGGCTGGCAGATCGATCCAGCCGAGCGTTCTCGGTCTTCGTGCAGGCCGTGCCTGGCTTCTGGCTTGGGCTCGTCTTGCTGTGGGTGCTGGGCGTGCAGTTGCGCTGGATCAGGCCCTTTGCCAATGACTGGACGGCCGTCCTTCTGCCGATTTTGCTGATCGCCCTGCATTCGGTAGCCGTCCTCGCTCGGGTCTACCGGCGGGATTTGAAGGAAACCGTTGCCCAGTCGCATTTCCGTACCGCGCTCGCCAAGGGCCTTTCGGAGCGGCAGGCGCTGTGGAAACACGGCCACCGAAGCGCGCTTTATGCGCTATTGGCCGCTGTCCGATCCGAGGCCGGATGGGTGATCGGCAGCACCGCAACGATGGAAATCCTGTTCGGCCTGCCCGGCATCAGCCAGTTCCTGGTGCAGAGCATTGCGGCGCGCGATCAGCTGGTGCTGCAGGCCTATGTGATGGTCATCGCCCTCTGGATGCTGGTGATGAACGGCAGCGCCTATCTCGCGATGCGCTTCCTTGATCCGCGTATCGCCTGATGGCACGCTACTGTCTGATCGCAGCACTCGCCGCTTTCCTGCTCCTTGGCGGCTTCTGGCAACCTTATGATCCCGATGCCGTGGATATCCTTGCCCGTCATTCGGGCATGACGGCAGCGCACCTGCTCGGAACCGACCATCTCGGCCGCGACCTCCTGTCCCGCATCATGGCTGGCGGCTGGCGGACCGCCAGCGTCATCCTTTCTGTGGGTCTCATCGCTTTCACCGCCGGAACTTTCCTCGGCACCGCGGCCGCTGTCCTCGAAGGCTGGCGCGAGACGCTCATTCTCCGCTGCTGCGAATTCTTCATCATGGTGCCGACACTGATCATCGCGCTGACGGCAGCGGCGATCTTCGGGCTTTCACCGCTCAGCGCGGGCCTGGCGCTCGGTATTGCGGGTATAGGGCCGCATGCTCTGCTTGCGCATTCATTGAGCAAGCGCGTGCTCAGCCAGCCCTTCATTCTCGCCGCCCATAGCCTCGGCGTCTCATCGCCCCGGATGATCACCCGGCATATCCTACCAAACACATTGCCCCTGATGTTCGCCTACGTGGGGAACCAGGCAGGGATTGCAGTGGTCGCCTATGCGTCGCTCGCCTTTATCGGCCTCGGCGCCGATCCGTCAAAACCCGACTGGGGTTCGATGCTGTTCGAATACCGTATCTTCATCTTCGACCATCCCATGCTGATAGTATGGCCAGGGGTGATGATCGCCGTGACAGTGTCCATGCTCAACTGGGTCTTCGACAATCCCGGAGAATAAGCGGAGTGCCAGGCACCCGACTGAAAAACCGGGCGTCGCAGAGACGAGTTTCAAGCCGCCTGGGATGTCTCGATCCTTGCCGCCTTTCGGGTAGCATGGATGAAGGCGAGCACGAAGACGATCGAGAGCAGGAGCACGATGGTCGGCGCAGGCGCGCTGTCGATGAAGAAGGACAGATAGACGCCAGTGAAGGAACCAACCGCCGCGATGATGACCGACATTATCAGCATCGTGCCGAACCGACGCGAAAGCAGGAAAGCGATGGCGCCGGGCGCAATCAGCATGGCTATCGCCATGATGATGCCGACCGCCTGCAGGGCAGCGACGATGGTCAGGGAGATGAGGCAGAGCAAGCCGTAGTGCAGCAGGTTGACCCGAAGCCCGACCGCCCTCGCCTGCGCCGGATCGAAGGCATGCAGTAGGAAGTCCTTCCACTTGATGCCTATGACGCCAGCGGTGAGCGCGGCTATGACCGCTGCCTCTCCGATGTCCGGCCAGGAGACACCGAGCATATCCCCGAACAGAATATGGTCGAGATGAACGTCCGACTGGATCTTGACGTATAGAACGAGACCGAGCGCGAACATCCCGGAGAACACGATGCCCATCACCGTATCCTGCTTGATGCGGCTGTTGTCCTTCACGAAGCCGGTGGCTATGGCGCAGAACATGCCGGCGATGAAGGCTCCGATCGCATAGGGGAAGCCGACGATATAGGCGATGACCACGCCGGGAAAGACCGCATGGGAGATGGCGTCGCCCATCAGCGACCACCCCTTGAGGACAAGGAAGCAGGAGAGCAGCGCCATCGGGATCGCCACCAGCACCGAGATGACCAGCGCGTTGATCATGAAGTCGAACTGGAAGGGCATGAGAAGCGTGTCGATGAAACTCATAGGTCGGCCTCCAGTGCCTGCGCCGCGCGACGGCGGGCCGCCAGCATTCCGTGCTTGGGAGCGCCCAGAAAAGCGATCAGGAAGATCGTGGTCTGGAGCACAACGATGATGCCGCCGGTCGCGCCATCGAGGAAGTAGCTTGCGTAGGCGCCGGTGAAGCTGGTCATCGTCCCGATCGCCACGGCGATGACCAACAGCCGCGGGAAACGGTCGGTGAGCAGATAGGCGGTCGCACCGGGCGTGACGACCATGCAAATGACGAGGAACGCGCCGACGGTCTGAAGTGCCGCCACTGTCGAGGCCGACAACAACGTGAAAAACATGATCTTGAGCGCGGTCGGATTGAGGCCGATCGAGCGCGCATGGCTCTCGTCGAAGAAGGTGACCATCAGGTCCTTCCACTTGACCAGCAGGATGGCGAGCGAGACGAAACCGATAATCGCAAGCTGGAGCGTATCCTCAGGCGTGATGGCAAGGATGTTGCCGAGCACGATCGTCTGGATGTTCACGGACATCGGCGACATCGAGACCATGAACAGGCCGAGGCCGAAGAAGGACGAGAAGATGAGACCTATAATCGTGTCTTCCTTCAACTTGGTGCGCTGGTTGAGAAAGAGCATGGCGGCGGCGGCAAGGCCGCCCGAAAAGAAAGCCCCGATCGAGAAGGGAAGGCCAAGCATGTAGGCCCCGGCGACGCCCGGAACGATCGAATGTGAAAGCGCATCACCGATCAGCGACCAGCCTTTGAGCATCAGATAACAGGACAGGAACGCACAGACGCCGCCGACAAGGGCGGAGACCCACATGGCGTTCAGCATGTAGTCGTAGGTAAAGGGCTCGAGGAGACCAGCCATCAGTTCGCCCCCCCATTGCCCTGTTCGGGCGGGCGTGCTGTCGCCTTGCCACCCTGCAGGATGAGCGGGCGCTCGTCGTCTGTGAAGACGCCGACCGGTGTAGGTTTGCCGCCGCTCGCCTCATTCAGCACGAAGTGACGGAGAACCCCGCCAAAGGTCTGCTCGAGGTTTTCCTGGGTAAATGTCTCGACGGTCGGTCCGTAGGCGAGAACGGTGCCCTTGATCAGAATGGTGCGGTCGCAGAATTCCGGCACGCTGCCCAGATTGTGGGTCGAGACAAGCATCACCCGGCCCTCGTCGCGCAACTCCCGAAGGAGCTTGACGATCTGATCCTCGGTCTTGACATCGACGCCCGTGAAGGGCTCGTCCAGAAGGATTATCCGCCCATCCTGCGCAAGGGCACGTGCAAGGAAGACGCGCTTCTTCTGGCCGCCGGAAAGCTCGCCGATCTGGCGCTTGCGGAACTCGCTCATACCGACGCGGGCAAGCGCCTTCGAGACGGCCTCTCGGTCGGCCGCCCTCGGAATCCGCATCATACCCATGTGACCGTAACGGCCCATCATGACCACGTCTTCGACCAAAACCGGAAAATTCCAATCGACCTCTTCCGATTGCGGCACATAGGCGACGAGATTCTTGCGGAGCGCTTCCTCGACCGACATGCCAAGCACCCGAATCTCGCCTCTGGCGAGCCGGACAAAGCCCATGATCGACTTGAACAAGGTCGATTTGCCGGAGCCGTTGACCCCGACAAGTGCTGTGATTGTGCCGGTCGGGATCTGGAAGCTCACATCCCGAAGCGCCGTGTGGCCATTGCGGTAGGTGACAGTGGCGCCCCTGACCGCAATGCCTGACCCCGCATCCGAAGACGCAAGGCGGACGAGGTTGTCGACAGAGGCTGTCACTGGCTGAGTCCCTTGGCGATTGTGTCCGACGTCACCCGCAGCAGATCGATATAGGTAGGCACTTTACCATCGGCCTCGGTCAGCGAGTCAACATAGAGGACGCCGCCATATCTGGCCCCTGTCTCGCGGGCGACCTGTTCGGCAGGCGCCGACGAGATCGTGCTCTCGGAGAAGACGACCGCGATCTTGTTCTTGCGAACCGCGTCAATCACCTTGCGGACCTGCTGTGGCGTGCCCTGCTGGTCCGCATTGATCGGCCAGAGATAGAGTTCCTTCAGCCCGAAGTCGCGAGCGAGATAGGAGAAGGCACCCTCGCTCGAAACCAGCCAGCGCTTTCCTTCCGGAACCTTGGCGAGTTCGGCCTTGATCGGCTCGATCGCTGCCGTGATCTTCGCCTTGTAGGCGTTGGCATTGGTCTTGTAGACCTCGGCATTTTTCGGATCATGCTTCACGAAGGCGTCGCGGATGTTGTCGACATAGATCAGGGCCGCGGTGGGCGACATCCAGGCATGCGGGTTCGGTTTGCCGGTATAGGGACCTTCGGCGATGCCCATCGGCTCAACGCCCTCCGAAACGACGACACCCGGCACATTCTTCAGATTCTGGAAGAACCTCTCGAACCAGAGTTCGAGATTGAGGCCGTTCCAGAGGATCAGTTGCGCGCCCTGCGCCCGCCGTATGTCGCCAGGGGTCGGTTGATAATTGTGGATCTCTGCGCCGGGCTTGGTGATCGACTCCACCGTCGCGGCGTCGCCGGCGACGTTCTTGGCGATATCGGCAATGACCGTGAAGGTCGTAACCGCCTTGAATTTCTCCTGAGCGGAAGCCGGCACCGCTGTCAGCATAGCCGCGAATGCCGCCCCAATCATTCCGGCCAAAACCGACCGCCTTATCCCATCCGGCATATGTATCTCCTTATTGCTATTGCGACTGAATTGCATTCATCGGGCGTATCTCTCCTCCTTGCAATTCCGAGCCATTGCAAAGGCGTGACGACCATCACTTCCCTTATTCTGCAAATGCGAATGAATTGCAACAAGGATTCGACAGGACGATGAGCATCCGCAACTCGGCACCGTCGAATATTACCGGCAGTGCGCCATTGCACCGGTGGGATTTGACGGAGAGTTCAGCATCAGCCAGCGTCGAGCACGACGCCTGGGTTGGTGGCCTGGAGGTGCAAAGTCACTGTCGCAGATCAAGAAACTGTGCGCGCCGGTGGCTTTCGGCTGGCGCGTGACCGTCGGCCGTCGATCCATCTCATTGCGGGCGTGACCGCGATACCGTGGACGACAATTGAAACAAGGACGATGAGGAGGACCGTGGCCCAGACGGTTTGGATATTCTCGAATTCGGCGTGGCCGGTCGCGTAGGCAAGATAGTAGATCGACCCCAGGCCTCTGATGAAGATTTCGGTCATCCGCTCCGTAAATTCCCCGTTCTCGAGGGGATTGAACAGCGGCAGAAACGGGTAAGGCGACCATGCAAGCAATGCCCCGATAGCCAGGCAGGCAATCGGAAGCGACAATGGAAGCCTTTTCATCACCATCGGCAACCAGGCCGTCAAAAGCACGACAACGCCCAGGATGGTAAGGGTGACGATATAAAGGTCCATTCACTCCTTCTTCCCGATGATCATGCCTTCTAAGCTTTGGCTGGCGATGGGCGTGTTCAACGACAAGCCGGCTCAATGATTCTCTGGCGATCAAAACTCCGCAGCTCGCTCCTTGTCCGATCCGGGGGCAGGTGCGGTTCAGCGCTGGTCGAACGGCGAGACTGCGGCGCGGATAAAATCGACGAGTTTCTGCGAGGCGAGCGACGGCGGACGCCCGCTCGGCGTCAGCAGCCAGACATCCATGAAAGTTTCCGGCAGCAGTGCCCGCCGCACAAGCCGGTCCTCGGAATAGCCGAGCCCCACGAAGGGTGGCACGATCGACACCCCGACGCCGTTCGCCACGAAGCTGCATGCGGTTTCCGACAATGGCACCTCGATGCGGTTGCGCTTCTGCACACCCTTCAGCTGAAACGCCCGGTCGATCGTCATCAGCGAGCAATCGTCACGGAACAGCGAGATGAACGCTTCGTTGCGCAGGTCGTCGATCTCGATCACCTGTTTTGCAGTGAGCGGATGATCGGACGGCAGGATGCAGACCATGCTGAAGCGCATGATGACTTCGGCGTGGACATTCGGATGATCGAAGGGCAGCACGCTGAGCCCGATATCGATCTGCCCGGCTGCGACCAATTCGCCGATTCTGGGCGACGTCTTGCTCTGCAGCGTGAAATGGATGTCCGGCTGTTCGGCAAGAAACGGCGAAAGCGCCTGCGAGAGATAGAGCGTGGCGAGCGCCGGAGGCGCCGCGATGGTCACCTCCCCCCATTCGCGGTTGCGAACCGCCTCAGCCAGCCGGGCGATCCTTTTGGTGCCGGAAAACATCCGCTCCACTTCGACCGCCAGCATGCGGGCTTCGAGAGTCGGCACGAGACGCCCGCCGCTGCGGGTAAAAAGCTGGAAGCCGCAGGTTTCCGAAAAGCTCTTCAGCAGCTTGCTGACCGCTGGCTGCGAGATGCCGAGCTTTTCGCCGGCAAGCGTCACCGATCCGGTCTCGATCGTCGTGTGGAATGCTTCCAGCTGTCTGATATTCATGGCCGACCGGGTCCCTTCATGCTGCGCTTCCAACATGAGTTTTGGTTATAATGATGGGAGAACAAGCTATTTGACAATCATATTGGCAACGGGCTTTATCACGCAAGCGATACCGGTTGCACCACCTGACCCCGCGAAGCGGGCCAGAAAAAGCGCCGCCATCCGGCATCATGAAAATTCTCTACGGGGCAGATCTGTCCGGCGGACGGTCTCCATCGAGACCGGCTGAAGCTTGACCATACGAAGGCTGCGGCAAGTGGCCATAATCAATGAAGGGAACGAAGACACATGAAGAAAATCATCGGCCTGTCCATCCTCGGCCTGATGGCGGCAGCACCCGTCAATGCCGCGATGCTTTCGGTCTGCATCGAAGGGTCGCCCGAAGTCTTCAACCCACAACTCACCAGCAACGGCACCACGTCCTACGTGCTCGGCCAGATCTATGACGGCCTCATCTCGGTAAAGCCCGGCTCTTCGGAGATCGAGCCTGCGCTCGCTGAAAGCTGGGCCGTCTCCGCCGACGCCAGGACCTACACTTTCAAGCTGCGCCACGGCGTGAAGTGGCAGTCCAACAGCCTGTTCACCCCGACCCGCGAATTCAATGCCGATGACGTGATGTTCACCTTCGAGCGGATGATGAGGAAGGATCACCCCTACGCCAAGGTCAACGGTGGCAGCTTCATCACCTTCAACACAAAACTCGCCGACGCGCTGGAGGGGATCAAGAAGATCGACGACTATACCGTCGCCTTCACGCTGAAGAGTCCACTCGCACCCTTCATCGGCATCATGGCTCACCAGTCCCTGGCAATCACTTCGGGCGAATATGCCGACGCGCTCTCCAAGGCCGGGAAGCCGGAGCTGATCGACCGTGAACCGATCGGCACCGGCCCGTTCCAGCTCCAGGCCTATCAGCAGGATGCCGTCGTTCGCCTCATTCCCTTCAAGGACACCTGGGGTGCGGCAATCAAGAACCCTGCCCGCACGCCGATGGTTGATGGCGTTGTCATGGCGATCAGCGCCGACGCATCCGTCCGGCTGCAACGGGCTCTTGCCGGCGAATGCCAGATCGCGCTTTACCCCAACCTTGCCGACCGCCAGATGATCGAGAAGAGCCCGAACCTCAATCTCGTCCAGACGCCGGTTGCCTCCGTCGGCTTCATCACGTTCAATTTCAAGGACGACAAGTTCAAGGACAGGCGCGTCCGCGAGGCGCTCGCGCATGCGATCAACATCAAGCCGCTGGTCGATCTCGTCTATGACGGCATGGGCACGGTGACCGGCGCCATCATTCCGCCCTCGCTCTGGGGTTACGACAAGGATGTCGGCGCCTACAGCTACGACCCGCAACTGGCAAGGAAGTTGCTCGCCGAAGCCGGATTCCCGAACGGCCTGTCGACCCAACTCTGGGCCGTCCCCGTCTCGCGTCCCTACATGCCAAACGGCCGCCGCGCCGCCGAGATCATCCAGGAAGACTGGTCGAAGATTGGCGTCAAGGCCGAGGTCGTCTCCTATGAATGGGGCGAGTACATCACTCGCGCCCGCAATGGCGAAGCGCAGGTCGGCATGTTCGGCGGCATTTACGACTTCCCGGATCCGAGCCAGATCCCGAACAACTATTTTACCTGCGATTCCGCCGGAAAGCCGAGCCCGTCCAATATCGGCGCCTGGTGCGACAAGGAATTCAACGCGCTGATGAACGATGCCGGCACGATCACCGATCAGGCCAAGCGCATCGAGATCTATAAAAAAGCGCAGGAAGAATTCCATGCGGAAGTTCCGGCCGTGGTCCTCGGCGGCGCCGATACGATCACCGCGGTTGCCAAGAACGTCAAAGGATATTCCCCGGCAATCTTCGGCACCAGCCGCCTTTCCGGCGTGACCGTGGAATAAGCTTTCGGCGCCGGCGGCTCATACAGCCGGCGTTCCTCGATTGAAATGCAGGAAAAAGAAATGCGTGTTTTGATCATCGGTGCCGGCATTCTCGGCGCCAGCACCGCCTATCATCTTGCCCGCGAGGGCGTAGAAGTCGAAATCGTCGACGAAGCCCATCAGGGCAAGGCGACCATGGCAGGTGCGGGCATCGTCTGCCCCTGGGCCACCAAGGCCGACGAGCCGGACTGGTATGGCATGTATGCCGCCGGTGCCCGCTTCTACGACAGCCTTATCGCCGGTCTGCAGGCGAAGGGCGAGACCAATCTCGGATACGGAAAGGTCGGCGCGCTGGTGGTTGCCGAAGACCGCGTGGAATTCGACGCTGCGGCAGAACGCGTCGCCCGCCGCGTCAAGGATGCCCCGGAAGCCGGCGAGGTTCGCCACCTGACGCCGGCCGAGGCGCGCACCCTCTTCCCGCCGCTTCGCGACGATCTCGACGCGATCCACATTCCGGGCGCTGCCCGTGTCGATGCCCGCTTGCTCTCTGCCGCAATGGTGCGCGCCGCCGTCGCCATGGGCGCAAAATTCCGCAGCGATTACGTGACGCTGAAACTCGATGGCGACCGCACCCGCTGCCTCGACAGCAACGGCGCGGTGATCGAGGCGGACGAGATCATCGTCACCGCCGGTGCCTGGGCATCGCAGATCCTGCGCCCGCTCGGCCTCACCCATCCGGTCGTGCCGCAGAAGGGGCAAATCATCCACCTGCGCCTGCCCGGTGTCGCAACCGCCAAATGGCCGGTCCTCCTGCCAATGAGCAGCCACTACATGCTCGCCTTCGACGATTCCCGCGTGGTGATCGGCGCGACCCGCGAGAACAATTCCGGTTTCGACTACCGCGTCACTGCAGCCGGTGAATACGAGGTTCTCGGCGCCGGCCTCAGGATCGCGCCGGGCCTTGCCAATGCGACGCTGATCGAAACCCGCATCGGCTTCCGCCCCGCCGGCGAGACGATGAACCCGATCCTCGGCCGTGTCCCCGGTATCGCAAACCTGACGCTCGGCAACGGTCTCGGCGCCGGCGGCCTGACGATCGGCCCGTTCGCAGGTGCGCAGCTTGCCAAGGTCGTGACCGGACAGGCGACGGATATTCCGCTCGATCGCTACGCTCCCGAGGGCCGCGGCTAAGAACCAGAGCCCTTCCAATCATCACCACCGACCTGCCGCGACAACGCGGCGGGCTAACTCCCCCATTGTCAAAGGAATACCACGATGATCAAACGTCACCGCAAGCACCGCATCATGCACGGCGCCGTCGAACACAACGGCGTGCTCTATCTCGGCGGCCACGCCGCCGGCGACATCTCGGTCGGCATGAAGGAACAGACCCAGCAGACCTGCGCCAAGCTCGACGAAGTGCTGGCCGAGTGCGGCTCCGACAAGCACCATATCCTCTCGGCCCGTATCTACCTCTCCGACATGTCCGGCAAGGAAGCGATGAACGAAGCCTGGCTCGAATGGATCGATGGCGACGACCTGCCTTCCCGCGCGACGATCGGCGTGGCCGACCTCGGCGACCCGAAGCGGCTGATCGAGATCGTCCTGATTGCCGCCAGGAAATAAGGTGGCCAAGACGGGCGGGCTGAGGCTCGCCCGACTGCTTTGACGGACTGGAAAACGGATATGACGGACAAGCCGAACCAGATCGACGATCGTTATGCGACGCAGGAGAAGTACACGACAGGCCGGGATGGCTCAAACCAGCGATGACATTGCCACTCTCGCACAGAGCGAACGACGTGGCACTGCTGACCGGAAGTGCGAACTTTTGATTGTCGCACTTCCACCATCCAGACCAATAGTCAGGGATCAGACCTCGGCTGCTTTAGCGACCATTGTGGCCTTTGCCCACCAGACCAGTTCATCGAGCGCCGTATTGGCCGAAGGCAGCAGATTTGCCTCGATCTCCTCGATCGGCTTGTTGCCGCCCCTGGGGAAAACGGCCATGAAATCTCCGCCACCGATGTGAACGGCGGCGTGGGTCGATACCATCTGCAACTCGACCCCTATCCCGCGCAGGTGTTCGACGGCGCGCGACGCGCCCGTGCCGCCGTAACCGATGGCGGTAAAGGGCTTCCGGTTCCATTCCTTGTAAGCCTGATCGAGAGCGTTCTTGAGCACGCCGCTGATCGAATGATTATATTCCGCTACCACGAAAATGTAGCCGTCGAAGCGACCGACGGTCTCCTGCCAACGTACAGCTGCGGGATTTTGGCTCGGCATCCACAGGTTCGATGCCATCTCGTCGAAGAACGGCAGCGGATGGTCGCGCAGATCGATCAGTTCAACCTCGATGTCGTCGCGCGCCTGCGCCTGCTTCAACATCCATTGTGCCGGCTTGTCGGCGAAGCGAGTGGGGCGGGTAGAGCCTATGATGACGGCGATTTTTGGCTTCGGAACCATGGTATCCTCTTGTATGCTGGTTTCTGTTCGTAACCATCTATACGAGGATCGAATGTCTCAACAAGAAAGCACTTTTCGGAAACCAGGTAACCAGCGGGATACCACGGCTTGCGAACCCATCAGCCGAATGCTGGCTCGTATCAGTGACAAGTGGACACTTCTGGTGGTGCGAATTTTAGGTGGCGGCCCTCTTCGCTTCAACGCGCTGAAGCGCGAGATCGGTGAGATCAGTCAGAAAATGCTGGCATCTACCCTACGCGACCTGGAGGAGAATGGTTTTGTGACACGGACAGTCACTCCCTTGACACCTCCACAGGTGGAGTATGCTCTGACTGACCTCGGCCGCGATTTTTGGGAGCCGGTCCAAGCGCTCGCAAAATGGACCCATGCAAATTCAGCCCGAATTGACGCGGCCCGCGCCGCTTATGCAACTCGGCGAGCAACGCGGTAACCCAGCGTATCAAATCCGGTTTGGGCGATGTTGTGGGTGCCCTTTTGCAACTATCCATTTGGTCTTGATGGGAAGCGACCCCTTTTGGAGGGATCGCGGGTCCTTCCGCATCTATCTTCGTCCCATTCTACCGAACGGGCCTGATGATCGTGCTCGCCATCTTATCCATCAGCTTGCTCGGCGACTATTTGCGTGATCGTTTCGATGCTCGCCTGCGTTAGGAAACCTCAGAAAATGAATGGTTTCGAGCTCCGTTCTTTCACCGCCTCACACGGGTGTTTTGAGGGGAGGCCGTCGAAACGCGGCTAACGGTAAGCCTTCGCCGGAGCGGCGCCTGTGGATCAGTATATTACTGGCCTTTCGAGGTTCGCCATCGAGATCGGCAAATCGCCAGGCGGAGGGTCGCCCTCCTTCAGCTACCTATCTTGGCCGCCCGAAGCCTGGCATAGGGCTGCCTTTAGCCGCTGAACGCTACTGAGCGTCAAATCGCAACAGCATCGACCTCAGCAGATCGTTTTCCGCTCGGAGTTTTTCCTCCATCAGGCGTTTGAGGTGGCGGTTTTCAGCCTCAAGAGCGAACAGTTCCTCTTCGGAGCCGGTTCGTTCGCGAGTGTCCAGATGATCGTCAGGCGTCGCGGGACGCGTCGGCATCTCGCCTTTATGAATTCGAGTGCTCGCCCGCCGCCTCGCTTGAGATTTCGAACTCGGTCCTAGCGCTGAGACAAGGGGCTCCTGCTCAGGCGCCGCATCGGCGCGAGGGGCCTCCGGCACCGCAACAGTCGCCGCTTCGGTGTCGCTGTCTTTCGGAGAGGGTGTTGCAATGGGATTGTCCGGATGCCTGGCGACAGGCTGAACATCCAGCGTCGGCGCCTCAGGCTCACCGACGACGGGTTGCTCCAAGAAATCGAAAAGACGGGCGTCGGCTTTCGGCAAATCGGACTCCGACTCAAGGTCGCGCGCCACGGCCTTGAGATCCACATTGCCCCAGATCGATGCTGATTGCACTTTCGTCTGCCGCCTATTCGTCTTGTATTCGACGACGAAATTGCGTCGCGGTATTCTCATGATGTCATAAGCTCTTCAAATTGGATGGTACCAGACCTGTGAATGATAGCGGCAGAGCGAAACGCCTCAGCCGCCGGTCGCATTGCCAGAAGCCGCTAGTTCAGCCCAAGCCTTTTACGCAACTCGGCGTTCTCGGCGCGAAGCTTGTCGGAGAGCTGTTTTCTCAGCCGCCGGTTCTCATCCTCTAGCTGGATGAATTCGGCAAATTCATCGTCTATCGAAGTGGGCACAGGCGCAGTTTCTGCGTTCGGCTGGGCGGCCGCCTTCTTCCATTGATAATAGGTCTGGTCGGAGATGCCAACGCTCTTGACGGCATCTTTCAACGTTGCGCCAGCAGCGAGCTGAGTTTCAATCTGGCCGATCTTTTTCAGCTTGTCCTGGCCACTGTGTCCGCGGCTGCTCGCCTTGACTGATCTGGGCAAACTCGTACGGACCTTCGCCCCTGTCGTCGCCTTCGTCCGCAAACCCGTTTTCTGAGCAGCAGGTGGGTTGGGTGTAGCCTCAACCATTGCAGTCACGCCCGGTGGTGCCTGAATCTCTTCGTCAGCCATTGATCGCCCTCGTCTGGATTATCGCTTTGTCTGCTAGCTTGAGCAAATAGTCAATGTTGATGCCCGCGGCATCAAGGCTTGAACGCGTTCCGCGAATCTTGTGGCTCGGCCAAATTACGAATCCGGCGCAATCAACTGAACCGCCGGGAAATAGGACCGATAACGGCCGACGTTCCGCGTCAGCAAGGGGCGTTTCTGGATCGCGGCTGCGAACCAATGAAAAAGTCCGATAACACACCGCGTGCGAACCGCCGGCCTACAATTTGTTTAAGCACCCTTCCGGCGACAAACAGCCCGGCACGTGGCAACGCTGCCATCAGCAGCCCGATGGAAATCCACCCTGCTGCTGAAAGCGAGTCGGTTGGCGATAACGATTATTCCGAAAATTGGGCTCATTCATCATCTCACGCGTGTTCGGGAATGTCGCCGATTTCGGACATCTTGGCGTCAAGCTTGGCGCGCATTTCGCGGAAAATTGCAGCATAGGCCGCGTCATCCGCCACATTCCTCAGCTCATGCGGATCCTCCACGCAGTCGAATAACTCCCACTCCGGCGGGACACTGTTGGGTCGTGCTCCTGGCTGCCCAAGATCGTCATTGTACCAGTAGATGAGCTTATACCGGGGGTCGCGCACGCCGTAATGCGCCCAGGCGCCGTGGATCGCATCATTGTGCATCCAATAGCGATGATACACCAATTGCTGCCAGTCGGCCGGAGTCCGTTTCTCCAACAGGGGTCGCATCGATCGCCCCTGCATGAAGGAAGGCGTCTGCACCCCTGCATAATCCAGGAAGGTCGGCGCAAAATCGACATTGCACGCTAGGTCGCCGCAGGTAGTGCCCGCCGGGATCGCCGCCGGGTAACGCGCCAGGAACGGCATCTGCAGACTTTCCTCATACATGAAACGTTTGTCGAACCAGCCATGCTCGCCAAGGAAGAAGCCCTGGTCGGACGTGTAGATTACCAACGTGTTTTCAGTCAAGCCTTTTTTGTCGAGATGGTCGAGCAGGCGACCCACATTGTCGTCGATCGATTGGACCGTCCTGAGATAACGCTTCATATAGCGCTGGTATTTGAATTCTGCGAAAGCCTGCGGGTCGGTGAAGGTGTAATTCCGGCCGGTCGATGCACATACCACCGTGATGCTGTCGCCATCCTTGAGGTCCGGCACGCGGCGATACGGGATCTGATCGAGCATCAACTCTCCCGCGACGGCGGCCGGCCCTTCCGGTTGCACGAGGCCGAGATCTTCCCAATTGAGGTCCGAACGAACTCGCATGCGTGCAGCGGCCGCCGCCGCCGCCCTGCCGGAATAATCATCGTTGAAGGTCGATGGTAGCGGAAGATCTTCCTCGGCCCAGAGATGATTGTGTTTGGGATCCGGGACGAAATTGCGATGAGGCGCCTTGTGGTGGCACATGAGAAAGAAGGGCCGACCATCGCCCTGTCCGATGAAATCTATCGATTTGTCGGTGATGATGTCGGTGACATAGCCTGGAATTCGGCGCCGACCATTACGGTCGATGAAGGCCGGGTCCCAATAGTCACCCTGCCCCGGAACGACGGCCCAGTCATCGAAACCCTTCGGCTCGTGGAGAGGCCCTTCGCCGAGGTGCCACTTGCCGAAGATGCCGGTGCGGTAGCCCGCCGCTTTTAAAAGCTTGGCCACATTGGGTATACGGTTGTTCATGTGCGTCACAAGCGTGGTGACACCGTTGACGTGATTGTGCGTGCCGGTGAGGATCGCGGCCCTCGATGGCGTACAGATCGAGTTCGTCACGTAGGTCGCATCATGTCTCACGCCTTCCTTCGCCAGGCGGTCGAGATTGGGCGTGTGGTTGAGACCTGCGCCATAGGCCGAGATTGCCCGCGCCGCGTGGTCATCCGACATGATGAAAATGATGTTGGGTCGCAATTATTCCTCCCTCGCATGTGTGCGCCAGGAATACCCATGGGTCGTAACCCTCGAACCTCTGACCGCCTGGGGGAGGAATACAGCGTCAGGCCATGCCGAAATAATGCAATTTTGGAAGCAAGCGATGCTGAAAACTGATCACTGTCGATCGCTTTGCCCGGCCTCCGGTGAATTCTCGGGATGGAACCGCTCCTTGCAGAGCGCAACCAGTTCGCGCACAGGAGCCCAATCGCTGAGCTCATCGCGATAGATCACCCCCGTCCGCGTGTGCCGGTAGTTGAGGTTGACCGGCACCGGAACGACACGCGGACAGGAGGTGGCAAGGACGGCCGCATCGGGCAGCAGGCAGAGGCAATCGCTCCGCTGAAGAATCGACAATGTCGAATTCAGGCTCTCGCAGCTCAACCGGATATCGGGCTCCCGTCCCAGCCGCTCGAAAAGACCATGCTGGGTCGTTGCCTGATAGATTGGAAGCTCCGAATAGACGAGCCACGGGTAATCCAGCAGGCGCTCTGGTGGAACGGTTCCGGCCGCATCGAGTGTGGCGAAGATCGGATGATCCTCGCGCGCCATGACATTGTTGATCACCCTTGTCAGGGGGAGCGCGACGAGACGAAAATCCTGCGGATCATCGATCGTCATTCCCGTGAACAGCATGTCGAGGCGCCCCTCCAGGAGATCGGTCAACGAGGCCGCGTAACGGCTGTTTCTCAGTTCGAACACGATCTTGGGGAACCGTCGCTGCATGTTGACGAGCAGCTCCGGCAGGATCGCCGGACGCCACATCGGCCCGGCCCCGATCCGCAGATAAGCCTTGCCGATTGCCCTATCGGACATGAGTTCCTGCTCGGCGACTTCCCAGTGGCGCATCATCCGCAAAGACTCGGATAGCACCCTTTCACCGAAAAGCGTCGGCCGGACCCCGCGCGCGTGCCGCTCCAGAAGCTGCCGTCCGAAATGCGCCTCCAGCTGGGCGAGAGAGCGAGACAAGGCAGGCTGCGTCAGGTTCAGCCGCTCGGCGGCGCGACGGAGGCTGCCTTCCTCCACGATGGCCTGAAGACGGAAGAGGTGGGTGATTTGATCCAGCACGACAGTGATAAACTTCATTTATCGGTTGCGCTGTTAATTGCATTTTTCGCGCATTGCCTCAACTGGTATGAGCTCGGAATGCCAAGAATGTATTGGTAGAATCATATTCGCTACATGCAGCCTATCTTGCCGGGGAGCGGGCAATTCAGGCGCTCGGGGAGGAGAGCATGCGAAACAAACTGATTTTATCCGCCTTGACGGCGGCTTTTCTGGCCATGCCGCCAGTTGCCGAAGCAGAAGTCGAGAACAATCCCGAGACGCTCGCGATCGCCGGGATTCTGGATAACGATACCTTCGACCGCGCAGGGCTTTCCATCGGCCATCGCGCTCAGTACTGGATGCCGGTCTTCGACACGCTGTTCTATACAGCTCCGGACGGAAAGACGATGCCGAACCTCGCCACGGACTGGAAGTTCAATGGGGACGGTACGGAGCTTACGCTCAAGCTGCGTGAGGGCATAAAATTTTCCGACGGAGCACCTTTCAATGCGGAGGCGGTGAAGGCGAATCTCGAATACCTGCGCGACGGCGTGGGACAAAACACGTGGATGGCCGGCGCCATCAAGAATGTCGAGATCGTAAGCCCGACCGAGTTGAAGCTGCACCTGAAGGAGCCCGATCCGGGCATGCTCTTCAATCTGGCGACCGTCGGCGGGGCGATGGCGAGCCCCGCGACGCTCGGCAAGGCGGACTCCAAAATGCTTCCGATCGGCTCCGGCCCTTATATCTACGATACCGCGCGCTCGGTGACCGGGCGGCAATACGTCTACAAGCGCAATCCGGACTACTGGAACGCTGGCGCATTTCCGTTCGAAACAATGACGATCACACCGATCAACGATCTCAGCGCGCGGATGAACGCGCTGAAATCCGGTCAAGTGGATGCCGCTGCAGGCGAAGCGCAGGTTGTGACCGAGGCTGAGGCCAGCAAGCTGACCGTGTCGAGATTGCCCGTGGACTGGCTGGGCCTGTTTCTCTCCGACCGAGACGGAAAGATGGTGAAGGCGCTTTCCGACGTCCGCGTCCGGCGCGCGCTCAATATGGCCTTCGATGAAAAGGCAATCTTGAAATTTGTCGCGCGGGGCTATGGCGAGGTTACGGATCAACCTTTCGTCCCGCCGAGCGAAGCCTTCGATCCATCGCTCGACGGCACTTATCAATATGACCCCAAGGCGGCCCGTGCACTGCTCGCCGAAGCAGGTTATCCGAACGGCTTCAGCGTCACGATGCCGGATATCGGCACCCTTGCTCCCTACACGCCGATCATAACGCAACAGCTGAAGGATATTGGTATCACTGTCAGCTGGGTGAAAATTCCGCCCAATGTCACGATCACGGAGTTGCTGTCAGGCAAATTTCCGATGTTCCTCTTCCGCCTGGGCAGCCAGTCGCCCTGGGCCGACTTCAACAAATTTGCCTTCGCGAACTCTCCCTGGAATACATCCAAGGCAAAGGACGAGAAGCTGGAAGCGCTCCTCAGGACCGCCCAATATACGCCTCCCGGCAAGGATCAGAATGCCGCAATGCAGGCGGCCAATCGATACATGGTCGAGAATGCCTTCTTTGCGCCGTGGTTCCGGATCGACAGCATCTACATTTCCAGCGCGGAGGTGAAGGTCCAGATGCAGGCGCAGAACATCGTGCCTTGGCCGCGCAATTATGCGCCCGCAAAGTGAGTTCGGACGCCGATGATACGGTATCTTCTGAAACGGGTCGCTTCCGGCCTCGCGCTGCTTTGCGTGGTCTCAGCCCTAACCTTCATGATGGTCTTTGGAGCCACGGAGAACGTCGCCCGCAATATCCTAGGTGAGAATGCGACCGCCGACCAGGTGAAGGCACTGAACAGCCGGTTGGGGCTCGACCGGCCCCTGCCCGTACAGTTCGGCGACTGGGTGAGCCATGCCGTCCGCGGCGATCTCGGTCCATCATGGACGATGAGCGAGAGCGTGACGTCGGCACTGGCGAGCCGGCTGCCTGTCACCTTGTCAATGGTGACGATAGCCGTGGCGATGATGGCGCTCGTCTCGGCAATGCTCGGCATCACCGCAGCCGTGCGCGGCGGCTGGGCCGACCGGGCGATCCAGATTGTCAGCATCGCGGGTTTCGCCATGCCGAATTTCTGGCTTGGCCTGCTGCTCGTCCTCACCTTTTCGGTCAAGCTCGGCTGGCTGCCGGCAACCGGTTATGTATCGTTCAGCGCCTCACCTTCCTCATGGGCGGCTTCCCTCGTCCTTCCGGTAACGGCGCTGGTGCTTTCGGGAATAGCCTCGGCTTCCCAGCAGGTCCGGGGTGCCGTTATCGATGCACTCCGGCAAGATTATGTGCGTACGCTCCGCGCCCGCGGCGTCAGCCCCCGTTCGGTCCTCTACCGCCATGCCCTTCGCAATGCGATGCCGGCGGCGCTGACCGTCCTTTCGGTACAGTTCATTGCCCTTCTCGGCGGTGCAGCCGTCATTGAGCGAGTGTTTGCCATTCCCGGCATGGGATCCCTGACCGTTTCTGCCGCGCTGATCGGCGACGTCCCGGTGCTCATGGGAGTGGTCGTCACCCTCATCATCGTGGTCGTTCTGGTGAACATACTGGTCGACATCCTCAACGCATGGGCCAATCCGAAGGTGAGGATGTGATGAGCGATATCAAAACCGTCCAGGCTCCAATCCACGCCGCCTCGCAACGCCGCCATTTCGTCCGCTCGGTGCTCACCAATCCGACGGGCCTTCTCGCTTCGGTAGCGCTGCTGATCGTCATCACGGCGGCGGTCTTCGCGCCCCTGCTCGCGCCCAACGAGCCGTCAACCGTCCAGATATTCAAGGTCAATGCTCCTGCCGGCGATGGTTATCTCCTCGGTGGCGACGGTTCGGGACGCGACATATGGAGCCGCCTTCTCCATGGCGGCCGCAACACGTTCCTCGGGGCACTGATCACGATCTTCATCGCCGCGTCCATCGGGGTGACGGCGGGACTTTTCGCCGGTTTTTACGGCAGGAAACTCGACCTCGTGGCCCGCTGGATCTCCGACGGAATCATGGCACTGCCGGCGCTGATCGTATTGCTCGCCTTCTATCAGGCGCTTGGTGCCTCGATCTACCTGTCGATGGCGGTCTTCGGAGTGATGCTGTCGCCGGGCTTTTTCCGGCTCACACGCAATCTCGTCAACGGTGTCAAAAACGAGCTTTATATCGACGCCGCGCGGGTCTCGGGCCTCAGCGATCTCAGGATCATCACGAAGCACATCCTGCTTTCGGTACGAGCGCCCGTGGTGATCCAGACCTCCATCGTCGCGGGCATTGCCATCGTCGTCCAGTCGGGTCTCGAATTCCTCGGGCTCGGCGATCCCAGCACGCCGACCTGGGGCGGAATGCTGCAGGATGCCTTCGCCAACATCTATGTTTCTCCGCAGGCTATCCTCTGGCCGGGACTGGCAATCACGGCAACGGTGGCTTCGCTGGTGCTGCTTGCGAATGCCATCCGCGACCGCATGCAGCAGGGCGGCGTTCCAGTGAGGATGCCGAAGGTCCTGCCGCTGACGGTGAGCGACACGCTGCCAGGCGCCGCGCCCGACGTACTCCTCGATGTGCGGGATCTCGTTGTAGCCTATCCTGCGAACGACGGCTGGCGCGAAGTCGTCAAGGGCGTGAGCCTCAGCCTCAAGCGTGGCGAAGTTCTGGGACTTGTCGGCGAAAGCGGATCAGGCAAGAGCCAGACGGCATTTGCCATCCTCGGACTTCTGTCGCCCGGGGGGCGCGTGCTTTCCGGTTCCATCCAGTTCGACGGTATCGATCTCGGGAAATCTTCTGAAGATGAGGTCCGTAGCCTTCGCGGCAGGCGCATCGCCTATGTTCCCCAGGAGCCGATGGCCAATCTCGACCCGGCGTTCCGGATCGGGTTTCAGCTCGTCGAGCCGATGATGACCGTGCTTGGGATTTCGCGGGCGGAGGCGACGCGGCGGGCGTTGAAACTGCTTGCCCGCGTGAAGCTGCCGGACCCGGAACGCGTCTTTCGCGCCTATCCGCACGAGATTTCGGGCGGCATGGCCCAGCGCGTCCTGATCGCCGGTGCGGTCGCGTGCAGTCCTGATCTGCTGATCGCCGACGAGCCGACCACAGCACTCGACGTAACCGTGCAGGCGGAAGTTCTCGACCTTCTCCGCGACCTGCAGAAGGAGTTCAACATGGCGGTCATGCTGGTGACCCACAATTTCGGTGTCGTGGCGGATAGCTGCGATCGGGTGGCCGTCATGAAGGACGGTAGGATCGTGGAAACCAATACGGCGACGGAACTGTTCGCCGCTCCGGCGCACGACTACACCCGCATGCTTCTCGGTTCTGTTCTCGAGGGTGGAGAGACCCGCACATATCGGCCGCCGATGACCGAGGAGCGGCGAGCATGAACGATCCGGTCCTTGTCGATTGCCGCAACGTGAACGTTCACTTCGGCGCCCATCATGTCTTGAAGAACGTCAATCTCACCATTCGCCCCGGTGAAACGGTAGGACTGGTGGGCGAGAGCGGGTCGGGCAAGACGACGCTCGGGCGGGCCATTCTCGGCATAGGCCCGGTCAACTCCGGCGAGATACTGTTCGACGGTGAGAATATCGCCGGAGTGCCGCCCCGCGCGCGCAAAGGCCAGGCGGCTATCCAGGCGGTCTTCCAGGATCCCTACAGCTCGCTCAACCCGTCGATGACCATCGAAGACATTCTGACGGAACCGATTGTCGCCCGTCGGCTGGCCTCGCCCGCCGATGCGTCCCAACAGGTCCGCAAGCTGCTCGATCAGGTCGCCCTCCCAAGCGACGCGGCGGAACGCTTTCCGCGCGAATTTTCCGGCGGTCAGCGTCAGCGTATTGCCATCGCCCGCGCGCTGGCGCTATCTCCGCGTCTCATCGTCTGCGATGAACCCGTCTCCGCACTCGATCTTTCCACCCAGGCCCGGGTCATGGATCTGTTCATCGAGATCCAGGAGCAGACGGGCGTCGCCTATCTCTTCGTTTCCCACGATCTGGCCGCGGTGCGCCACATCTCGCACCGTGTTGCGGTGATGCGTTTCGGCGAGATCGTCGAATTCGGCGAGTGCGACCAGGTGACGGCCCGCCCCGATCACGACTACACGAAACGTCTGCTTCTCGCCGCGCCCGTTGCCGATCCCGCAAGGCAGGCCGAACGGCGGGCCGCGTTTCGCGCGCTTGAAATGACGGCTTAGACCCATGCGCGCCATCGTCCTGATGTTCGACAGCCTCAACCGCCGCCTTCTGCCGCCCTATGGCGACAGGACTGCCCATGCGCCCAATTTCGCCCGGCTGGCGCAACGGACTGTCACGTTCGACCGCTGTTATGCCGGCTCCATGCCCTGCATGCCGGCCCGGCGCGAAATGCATACCGGACGGTACAACTTTCTCCACCGGTCGTGGTCGCCGATCGAGCCGTTCGATGACAGCGCGCCGGAATTGCTGAGAAACGCCGGCGTCTACACGCATCTGGTGACCGACCATCAGCACTATTGGGAAGATGGCGGAGCCACCTATCACACGCGCTTTTCTTCGCACGAGTTCTTTCGCGGTCAGGAGGGCGACCTCTGGAAAGGTGTGGTCGAAGGCGTGGATCGCACCCGGCTCAACGACTTCATCTACCAGATGAGGCGACAGGACCCAATCAACCGGACCTATCTCGAGGACGAGCGCGACCATCCGCAAACCCGGACCTTCGATGCGGGGCTGCAATTCATCGAAGACAATGCCGGCCAGGACAGCTGGATGCTGCAGATCGAAACCTTCGATCCGCACGAGCCGTTTTTCAGCTATGCCGAATATCACGCGCGCTATCCCGATACCGGCGAGGATTTCGACTGGCCGCCCTATGACCGCGTGACCGAGCCGGAAGAGCGTGTCCTCCAGGCGCGGTACCGTTATCTGGCGCTGCTTTCGATGTGCGACCGCAATCTCGGCCGGCTGCTCGATATGATGGACGAGAAAAACATGTGGGACGATACGATGCTGATCGTCTGCACGGACCATGGCTACATGCTGGGCGAAAAGGGCTGGTGGGGCAAATCGGTCATGCCGTGGTACGACGAAACTATCCACACACCCTTTTTCGTCTGGGATCCGCGAGCCAGGGTTGCCGGTGAACGGCGCTCCGCGCTCGTCCAGACCATCGACATAGCGCCGACGCTGCTCGACCTCTTCGGCCTTCTGCCGACGCCTGATATGCAGGGAAAGCCGCTTCTCGACACCGTCAGAAACGATGCTCCGATCCGCACGGCCGGATTATTCGGGAACTTCGGCGGGCATGTCTGTGTCACCGACGGACGTTATGTTTATATGCGGTGCTGCGCCACCGAGGACAATTCGCCGCTTCATGAATATACGCTGATGCCGACCCACATGCGCGCCCGCTTCTCCGCGGACGAACTGTCGAAGGCGCAGCTCGCGCAGCCTTTCTCATTCACCAAGGAGGCCCCTGTCCTGCGCATACCAGGCTGGACGATCCGGGGGCCGTGGGTCTACGGGACTCTGCTCTATGATCTCGAAACGGATCCCGAGCAGCAAACTCCACTCAGGGATGATACAGTCGAATTGCGGATGGGCGAACTGCTCGTCGAACTGATGCGTGCCTCCGATGCGCCTTCCGACCAGTTCGAGCGTCTGGGCCTGCCGGAGACAGGGCCAGTGGGGAAAGAGCACCTGCTCATCGAAAGACAATGGGCACAGGTCGTTTCCGGCCAGCGCAGCGTGGCAAAGGCGAGCGATTTCCCGCAAGATGCGCGTGTATCCAATATTCCCGTTGGGAAGCTTATGGCCGACGATACCGCGCGCCGCATTCTGACCTCGGCGATTCCTCGTCTCGGGGACAAACCGTTGCCCGCCCCTCTTGCCGCCAAGACGCTGGTGCAGGCGGCAACTGTCTGGCCGGAATTGGACAAGGAAAAACTCGAGGCGCTTGAGCGCGCTCTTGCCGCACAGGTCTGACCGGAGGGATTGATGCCGTTGACACTGGATCATCTGACGAAAGCACCCTTCAACCTCGATCGCGAAGCCCTCGACTGGGTGACCCGGATTTTCCAGGACCTCGACGACACCACCCGCGCAGCCCAGCTTTTCAATCTCAATTCCCGTGGGGACGACCGCGAGATGGAGATCGGCCGCCTGCAGGAGCTGCAACCCGGGGGTATAACGCGCTATTTCGGTGCCGATGGCACGAGAGAACGTGAACATATGGCAGCGATTCAGGGCAAGGCCAAAGTCCCTCTCCTCGTTTCCGCCGATCTCGAAGGCTCACGCATGAGCCTGCCTTTCGGCACGGCCGTCCCCAACCCGCTGGCGCTGGCCGCCGTCGATGATGTCGAGCTGACCGAGGCGATCTCCGGTCTGATGGCGCACGAAGCCCGGTCCGTCGGGATCAACTGGTCCTTCACGCCAGTGCTGGATATCAACGCTGCCTTTCGCAGCCCGATCGTCGCAACGCGGGGATACGGCTCGGATCCGGCGCTGATCGAACGTCATGCACTGGCACAGATGCGCGTCTTCCAGCGCCTCGGTCTTGCTGCAACCGTGAAGCATTGGCCGGGCGAAGGGTATGACGAACGCGACCAGCATCTCGTCACCACGATCAATCCGTTATCGATGGAAGAATGGCGCGCCACCTTCGGCCTGCTTTACAAGGCCGCCATCGATCAGGGCGTCAAGTCGGTGATGTCGGCGCATATCGCGCTGCCCGCCTATGTCCTCGAACGCGATCCGGACGCAGGAGAAGAAGCCTATCTGCCGGCTTCAGTCTCTGCGCCCCTCAATATCGCGCTCCTGCGTGGCGAGCTCGGCTTCAACGGCCTGATCGTCTCCGATGCCAGCGAGATGGCGGGCCTGTTGGGTGTGATGCCGGCGCAGGACGCGAAGATCGAGATCATCGCCAGTGGCTGCGATATGGTGCTTTTCTCCTCCAAGCCGGAGGCGGAGATCGCCGCGATACAGGACGCCGTCCGTTCCGGGCGCATTTCAGCAGAGCGTTTCTACGACGCGGTCACGCGCGTTCTGGCCCTCAAGGCGTCTCTCGGCCTGCATCGCGCCGTCGAGATGCCCGTCCATGCCGATGCGGCTCCCGCCCAAAAGCTCGCCCATGAAGCTTTCGCTCGCGCGCCGACGCTGGTGAAGGACAGGAACAAGACACTGCCGCTCGACCTTGAAAAACATCGCCGCATCCTTGTCGTTTCCGGCGGGATCGTCGAGCCGATGCCGAATGCGAGGCTGGATTTCAAGCTGCCCGAAATGCTGGCTGCCGAGGGTTTCGAGGTGACCCTCCATCCCTATGGCACGCCGCTCGATGCGGAAGGGCACGACCTCGTCCTCTATCTGTTCGGCGAGGAGACGCTTCTGACGCGGGGGCGTATCTTTCTGGACTGGCGCGCACTTCATGGAGATTTCAGGGCCGCCATGAAACGGCCGTGGACGAGCCTGCCGACGGTGATGATCTCCTTCGGCTTTCCCTACTATCTTTACGATGCACCCCGGGTGCCGACCTATATCAATGCCTATTCCACCCACCAGGCGATGCAGGCCGCTGTGGTGGAGGCGCTGATGGGGCGCAGGCCATGGAACCGGAAGAGCCCTGTCGATCCCTTCGCCGGAGCGTTTGACGCGCAATTCTGACAAGCCGGGAATGCGAGACGCTGGGGAGTCGGCTCGGCCCAACGTGAGATCTCAACCCGGCTGTCGCGGATGAAGAGCGATATCAAAGGCCAGTGCGGCTGCCAGGTTTGGCGTCATAGGCGACCCGGAAGCCGGTATTGCTCGATGCGCTATCCGGGGAGAGGCCCATCCGCGCTGCGATCCGGTACCGGTAGCAGTAGCTTTTATGGCAGAGGAACGAGCCGCCCTTCAACACCTTGTCCGAAAAGCGTCTGGCAATCTCATTGCGCGCCTTTGCCTGCTTGGAGAGTGAGCGCACCTTGAAAGGGTCGGCCGTCCATTCCCAGACGTTGCCGGCGAGATTGTAGAAGCCCGCCTCGTTGGGGGCGAAGCTGCGCACCGGGGCGGTGCCGAAATATCCGTCCTGCAACGTGTTGGTGTCGGGAAAGCGGCCCTGCCAGATATTGCAGAAGATCGCCTCGTCGGTCGGCTCCTCCTCGCCCCAGGGATACCTGCGGCGGCGGTTGCCTCCGCGCGCAGCATGCTCCCACTCCGCTTCGGTGGGCAGGCGGCCGCCAACCCATTGTGCGAATGCGAGTGCGTCGTTCCAGGATACCTGGGTGACCGGATGGTCGAGCCGACCTTCAATCAAGCTGCCGCGGCCTTCCGGTTGCCGCCACGTGGCATCGTCGATGCGCGTCCACCACGGGGTCTCGATGACGCCGCCCGTTGCAGTGCGAGCCTCACCGAGCAGCGGCGCGAACACGGCGGAAGAGCCGAACCGCTCCGATTCCGTTACGTGGCCGGTCGCTTCCACGAACTGAGCAAACCGGCGGATGGTGACCGTCTCGATCTCGAGGTGAAAATCCTGCAGCGAAACCTTGCGTTCCGGCCCCTCGCCATCGGTGGAGATCACCGGATCATCTGTTCCGACAAATGTCTCGCCACCCTTGACGGCAATCGCTTCCCCCGGCACGCCGCGAGAGATCGGGCCCGCCGGAGCGCCGGGTGCACCCTGCCCGGTTTCCCGCCTCGATCCTGAACAGCACCCATTCATCGCGTCTTCCTGACATGCCCTAAATCATCTTGGCGGACTTCCGGGCCGTCAGCCTGTTGATCTCAGTGAGGACTGACCCGGCATTGCGGGATATCTCGATCGAGAATTGGCCCGCCTTTCAGGTTATGTTTCGAGTCAGGTGCCGCGGTCAAGTTCCAGCTTTTTCCTTCGTGTTTTTGGGCCTGCGGGCCGATCTGTTCAAAGCGGAATTTCCAGATGGCCGCTCGAGACTGGCGTCAGATCGGGTGCGCATGCTTCCCCATCCTCAGGTCAGCAGAAGAAGCAGGACGTATGCAAGTACGGTGAACACCAGCCCACGAAACGCATAGGAGACGCACCGGTATTTCTGCCGGGCGATGAGGGACAGCACGTCGGCATTGTCCAGGTATTCCTTGAAGAGATAACCGACGTCGCTGCGTTGCGCCGCGTGCTCGAATATCGCTCTGTGCTGTGGCCACGTGCCCCAGAAAAGCGAGGTGGATTTCTCCACCCGTCGCGGCAGCACGACCAAAATAGCCGAGAGAATCGAAGAAACGGAGGCGATGGCGAGCAGAGCGGAAACAACGGCCGCGACCCAGGCACCCTCGGTATAACGCGCCAAGGTGAACACTCCGCGCCCCTCGCTCGAAGAGATCAAAAACGCGAGCATGAAGGTAAAGATATAGGCGGCCTTCTGATCGGATATCTTGATCTGGTCGTAAAAGACGTCGTTTATCTTGCGGACATGGTTGAAGTATTCCTCGGTAATCTCGCCGGACGCCATCGGCATTTCGAGCATCTCGGTCGGCGCGCTGTCGAATTCGCTCAATTTGCTTTCCCCAGTTCTGAACTGTTTCCCTGTTAATACACTCTAGCCGGAAAGCAATCCCGTTGCTAACGCCGGCCTTGACACTTGCCAGGTTTAAAAGCAGTGGTGGGCGATGATGGGAGCGATCAATCGATTTTATATTGCAGCCGTTACGCTACCTATACTTGCCGGTGGGGTGATCTTACCGGCAGCGGCGGAGCCTGTGCAGCGCTCAGGGCAGGCGGCAGGCGCCGTCATTGCGCGCAAGGCAGGCGAAGAGGTCCGCTTCATCGATGTGTCGAACTGGCAGTTCGTCGATCTGAAGCAAGACCTCGTCACCGGCGACGTGCTACGCACCAATGCCACGGGCCAGCTGGCTATCCTCTTCTCCGACAGGACGCAGGTCCGTCTGGGCCGCAATTCCTCGCTTGTCGTCAAACAGATCACCGCGAGCACCAACGCCGACACCGTGCTGGAGCTTCAATCAGGCACCATCTGGGCTCGTGCGGAACGCGGTGGGCCTGGGGTGCAGGTTCAAACGCCGGCGGCGGCAGCGGCAATCCGCGGCACCGACTGGACGATGACAGTCAAGGGTGACCAGACTTCGCTCAACGTTCTCGAAGGCGTCGTGCAGTTCAGCAATCCTCAGGGCAGTGTCGAGGTGCGCCAAGGCGAAGGGGCCGTCGCCTCGATCGGCCAGGCACCCCGCAAGATCGTCATTGTCGATTCCGACGATCGCGAGCAGATGCTGTTCTTCCTGCCGCCGCGTGAGGCTTTCGAGCGGATGCCGCCCTCGGCTCAGCCCGTCGCCGAGATGCGCCGCAATGCCGACCGCATCATGGCCATCCCCGCCGAGCGCCGCAATGCGGAGGACTGGGTTGCGCTTGCGGAAGCCCAGCTTTCGCTCGAGGGACGCCAGCGGGCGCGGCAGACGCTTGCGACGCTCAAGGGGCAGAGGCTTTCCGCCTCCCAGCAGGCTCGCGTGACCTTGATCGAGGCGGTCCTTGCCGCAAGCGAGACCCGCTACGCGGAAGCTGCCAAGCTGTTCGAAAAGGCGCAGCGCGGACTCGATCCCAAACGGCGGGGCATCGCGCTTTACGGCGGCTACTATGCCCGCGCTCTTGCCGACCCGAACCGGGTGGAGGCACTGCCGCCGCAGGTGGGCGGATCCGACGGAGCATTTCTGCGCGCCTATGCGCTGGGCTTCCTGCAGGACTTGAAGGCTGCCATCAAGGTGCTGCAGGAAGCCGAACGGCAATATCCGGACGACCCGGAACTGCCGGCCTATCGCGGTTGGCTTGCTGTTCTGCTGAACGATCGCGCCCAGGCGGAAGAGGCGCTCAACCGGTCGCTGTCGATCGATCCCGCCGAACCGACAACGCTCGAGGCCCGGTCACATTTTCGCGCAGGCTTCAAGGGTGACTATCAAGGCGCGCTCGCCGACCTCGAAGCAGCCGTCAAGGTCGCGCCCGGGAGTTCGACAGCCTGGAACGCGATCGGCAACATCCACTCGGTGCGGAACGCCAACCGCGAGGCCGAGGCTGCCTTCAAGAAATCGATCGAACTCGATCCGCAAGATCCTCTCGCCCATTCCAACCTGGCGATCTTCTATCTCGACATCGGCCGCATCGAGGATGCCAAGCGGGAGATAGACACCGCGTTTGCCATCGATCCGGGCTTCGACATCGCGCTTGTCGCCCGAGGCCGCTACTATCTGCAGACCGGAGAGCTGGATAGGGCGGTCGACGACCTGCTCGCGGCGAGCGTGGCAAATCCCGGCTATTCGCAGGCGCAATTGCTGCTTGCCGCAGCGAATTACGAAAAGGGTGACAGGATACCGGCCGAGCAGGCAACGGAAAATGCCGAACGGCTTGACGACAACGATCCGGTGATTTCTGCCCTGCGCACGGCAATCGCGATCGACAATTACGATTCGGAAGGCGCCATCCGCAACGCGCAGGAATATCTCAAGCGCTCGAAAGCCCGCGGCGGCGACTTCACCTCGCTCGGCGCCAACCAGCAGGCGGGATCGACGCTGAACGATGCGTTTCGACTTCAGGGCATGAATGCCTGGGGCGAATATTACAGCGACGCGGCCTTCGATCCGTTCGCCGGCACCGCTTATATCGACCAGAGCATCCGCGGCAGCGCCAATCCCTTCGTCAACAACTACTTCTACGGCGACAATATCATCAACAACACCCCGAACGGACAGGCGTTCTCGTCCTTCCTGCAAGGGCTGATGCTCGAGCCGCATGTGATTTCCGGCCGCTCACGCTCCGCCAACATCATCCGGCGCCCGTTCTTCGAGGGCTCGATCGGCGGCGGGATCAATACGGCGGGGGGTGAGCTCGATTATATCGGCGAAGGGGAGGTCCAAGGGTATAGCAATCTGCCATTCCCGATCAGTTTCTATGGGAACTTGCAGTGGCAGAAGGTGCCGGACAGTCGCGATATCGGTGCGCTGACGGATCTTGATACGGAGAACAAGCCGATCAGCGGTACGGGTTATCTGACCGCCAGCCCGACCCCCTACGATCGCTTCGTACTGTACTTCAGCCAGGGACGCACCGATTTCAGTCGCGGTTTTGAGGTTGATGGCGGCGGCGGCATAACAGCAGTTACCAATGAAGATGTCTCCACGAGAGTGACTAGCGGAGGTATCGGGTGGAGCCATACCTTTGGCTTTGAAAATATCCTAAATGCTGCTCTGCTGTTTAATGAAATCAAAAACGAGAATCGAGAATACCAGGAGTTCCGTTTTCTTGGTCTCCCCTTCATAGCGACGCTGAACACAAACGAGCTGAGCCAGAAGGCATATATCGCTGCAATCAATCACAGCATAGGGACAGAAGATTTCACGTGGCGTTATGGCATCGAAGGTGGGTGGATCGATACCCGGCGATCCCAAAGCTTTGAAATCGTAATCCCGCCTGTCCCTCCGGTTACGGCTCCGAGCTCCGATCGTAGCACGGTTGGCCGAGCGTATATCGATTTGCTGCATGAGCCCAACCCGGACCTTAAGGCAGAATATGCCCTTTTCGGTACATACATCGAAAATGATGCCTTTAGCGAGTTTAGGCTGGATCCTCGCATTGGGGTCGCCTGGTCACCTCTCCAAGGTCAGTGGTTACGAGCCGGTTTTATACGTAACAGCCTTGACCTGGCGACGCCGACGCTTTCTCCCGTGGGGGTGGCGGGGCTGCAGCAAAATCAGGTTGCGGTAGATCCCGGTGGTTATGTGGATACATACGCCTCGCGTTGGGACGGGGAATGGACACCAAACTTTTTCACGGCTGCAGAATTCCAGCATCAAGATGTCCACAATGCCAGCATAGCAATTCCTCTGGTAGCGGCGACAGCCGATATCGACCGAGGAACAATCGATCGCACCAGCTTGAGCGCCAATCTTCTGCTTGGCCATGGCTTCGGATTGTCTTCAACAATTGCCTATTCCGATACGGACGACAGAAGCAGCGCACCACTTGCCGGCGGGCAGTTGCCTTACGTTCCCGAATGGGTGGGGCAGGTTGCACTCACATGGGTGAGTGAAGCCAACGTTAAGGCGACAATCGCGGCAAACTATGTGGGGGAACGCGTCAACGAGGCCGGCCTCGATCTTGATGATTTCTGGACGCTCGATGCAAGCCTTACCTGGGAGCCGTTTGACAAGTTGTTTGAACTGGAACTCGCCGCCTATAATCTCCTGGATGAGGACATTCAGCTCAACGGTAACACGCCCGGTTGGGGCCGGTCCTTCAGGGGCACGCTCAAAGTTCGGTTCTGATGGCTGGCCCGCGCGGTTTCTCCTTTTCGACGCCGCGCTTCTTCTCCTCGCGCAGCGTGCAGGTCGTTGTTCTGGCGGCATTCTTCTTCGCGGCGGTGGCGCTCGTCATGCGTCTGCCCGGCTGGCCGCTGATCGACTATCGCGCATTCGACTACCTTTCGACCATCGGGGCCGCGCCGCTTGCCAAGGACGGACCGATCATTGTTGCGATAGACGAACCTTCGCTGGCGGAGATCAATGTCCAGTGGCCCTGGCCGCGCAGCCTGCATGCCAAGCTGATCTCACAGCTTCGCGCAGCCGGCGCCAAAGTGATCGGCGTCGACATCATCTTTTCCGAACCGTCGGCGCCGGTCGAAGACGAGGCGCTTGCTGCTGTTCTCGGGCCGGATGTGGTGCTTGCCGGCGACGAGACGCTGGTGACCTCCGACCAGGCCGACCAGTTCATCCGCGTCATGCCGCTGCAGATGTTTTCCGACAGACTGGCGCTGACCGGCATCGCATCCGTCGGCCTGCATCGCGACGGCGTGCTGCGTGAGATGCCGGAATATGTGGACAGCTTTGCCTCGATGATTGCGACAGCTGCATGCATCGAGGCGGAATTGCCGGAGCCGGGAAGCCTCATCCAGGTGTTCGGCGGCCCGCGCACCTATCCGACGGTTTCTTACTATCAGGCACTCGATCCCGAAAACTTCCTGCCGCCCGGTATTTTCAAGGACCGTATCGTGATCGTGGGTCTCAGCCTGCAGAACGCACCTTCCATCGAAAAGGGTGGTGCCGATGCCTTTTCCGTGTCCTATACGGTGCATACCAGCAAGCTGATTGCCGGCGCCGAGGTTCAGGCGACCATTTTCGACAACCTGCGGCTCAAGAACTCCATCGCGGAAGCCAGCGGCCCGATGAAGCAATTGCTGCTGCTGATCGCCGTCGTGGCGGCGGCGATGCTTGTCTGGAAGGGTACCGGCTGGCGCACGGTGGCGGCAGGCGCAGCGACGATTTCCGTTCTGTTCGTCGGCGGCTATATAACCTTGCGTTTCGGTCGCGTCTTCGTGTCACCGATGGCGCCGGCGCTCGCCTTTGCCGGCATCGCCGCAGCGCAGGCGACGCTCGACTATGCCCAGGAGCGAAAGAACCGCCGGCAGGTCACCAGGGCATTCTCCCAGTATCTGGCTCCGGCGCTGGTCGATCAGCTTGCGCGCGATCCCTCCAAGCTGAAACTTGGTGGCGAGAAGCGCGAGCTTTCCATCCTTTTCTGCGACGTGCGCGGCTTCACGACCATTGCCGAGCAGCTCAAGGATGATCCGCAGCAGCTGACCATGCTGATCAACCGGCTGCTGACACCGTTGTCCGATATCGTACTGTCGCATGGTGGCACGATCGATAAATATATCGGCGACTGCCTGATGGCCTTCTGGAATGCACCGCTCGACGACCCGGCGCACGCGGCTCATGCGGTAGCCGCCGCCCTCGATATGCTCGATTCGATGCAGGCCCTGAACGGCGACCTGAAGGCAGAAGCGGAGGCAGCGGGACGGACTTATTATCCGCTGGCGATCGGGATCGGCATCAATACCGGCGAATGCGTGGTCGGAAACATGGGGTCGACGAGCCGTTTCGACTATTCGGCGCTTGGAGACGCCGTCAATCTGGCGGCCAGGCTCGAGGGTGCTTCAAAGGCCTACGGCGTGCCGCTGCTCCTCGGGGAGCAGACCGCGCAGGCGGTGCGCGATACTCTCGCAGTCTTCGAGCTCGACCGGATCACCGTCAAAGGCAAAACGGAGGAGGTTCCCGTCTCTACGGCTATTCGAAAAAGCTCCGAGGCGGCGCGGAAGGCGCATGACGAATTCCTTCAGGCGCGATACCGCGGTGACATCGCTATCCAGCAGGCGCTGGCGCCGATCCTCATCCGTGATGTGCCGGCACTTTCAGCCTATCATGGGCAGGCGCTCCAGCGGCACATCGAGACATGACTGCCGCGGTTCGTGGAGCGTTCCCCACATCAGCCGAGGGCGTTTCCTTCGTCGCTCGCAGTTGATCATGTTACGCGACAGGTACCCCTCACAGATTTGAGAGGTGTGGAACCAAAAAATTGGAGCGGTATTTAAGCGTCGAACAAGATGTTGGTCTTCGTAGGCAAACGAAATGCGTATCATCGACGATTGGTTGGACGACTGGATATCGGAACGAAAGCACATCATGGCAGACGATGTCGTATCGTTATGCGCACGGCTGCGGGAATCCGCGTTTTCGGAAGGATATAGCCTAGCCAAGCTTCGGGATGCCAGTGACGGAGACGTAGACCGGTTTGTAAGGCGCGTTGTGGTTTCGCGCATGATGTCCGACTCCGCCATTGCGCCTCTGGCACCGCCCATCCTCAACATCCCGCCGCTGTTGAGCGAGATGCACCATCTGCAGTCCATCGCCCCGGCTCACGAATCGTACAAGGCTTGCGTTAACCCTTAATTAAGCATCCGCTTGCGGAACTGGGACGATGTGCCATGCTTCCCATAGAGGACAATGCCATGAGCCCAAATGATCCCACACTAGACGACACCTATGATCCGCCGGCCATCAATCGCTTCAAGGTCGAGGCCGCCATGCTCGAAATGATCGAGCATTTGCAAGAGCAGGGATTGAGCCAAGCGGAAATAGCCCTGACGCTCGCAGATGCTGCAGAAGATTATGTGATCCGCTTGGCCAACTTGGCAGCGCCAGAAGATCTGGAAGACAAGAACACCCCGCCGCGCCAGCATTAAGTGTCGCAGCAAATTGATCTTCATCATCCGGAACCTTTTGCCCCTCTTCTCGATTGAAAGTGGACCGATCCGCCGCTTCGGCGGAAAGGCGAGCCACCGGGAGGGTGAGTTGAACGCCAGTATTTCGACTGCGTTACGCGCAGTGCCATCTGAAGCGAAAGAGGGCATTCTCGGCTTGCGGGCCAACTGGCTTTTGCTGGCGCTTGGCATGGTGGTTGCCGCGGGTGGAATTGCGTTCCTGAACTACGAGCTTGGCGGATTCCTCTGGTCGTTGGCGATCGGGTTGGGGATCGTGCTATTCTGCGCTCTGACATTGATTGGCGGTATTGTGAGCTGGTTGTTTTTCACCGGCCTGACATGGAGGGCCTCGGAGGCGCGCAACCCACCACGGCGGCTACGCCGACTTGCTGACGATGATATACCAAAGCGCTTTTGGTTCTTCGGGCTTCTCGCCACATTGGCCTGGATGGTTCCGCTGTATGCGCTGGTCGCAGCCTTGTTTGCAGCCACGTCCTGAGAATTCGCAACGTAGATCACCGACGCCAATCGTGGCTCGGTGATTTTTTCGGAGTGAACGGCGCTCCATTTCCCATTCAAGCCCCAGAGGTTGGAACAAATCCAATCGGCCGTTGTTCGTTGGCATCCGAAATGGAGGCTACGACATGAAACTCATTCTCATCACAGCGGCGGTTCTTTCGCTGTCGACAAACCTCACATTCGCGCAAGCCCCCTCCACCATGCCGCCGAACCCGCCGCCAAAGGCCGAGGAGGACCGCGCGCCGACTGCGCCCTCCCCTGATCTTCGCGAGCCAGGCGGGGACCGGGACGGAGACGAATGGCGGATGCGTCCCATGGCAGATCGTCCGCTGCCGCGTGAGCGGGGGGCGCGGTTCCGGATCGAGAACGGCCGAACCACGATCGATCTCCGTTGTGCTGACGGTGAACCGACGAAGGACTGCGCCGATCTTCTCCTGCAGGTGCTAGACCGGCTGCAGCGAGGAACGTCTTCGGAGGACAGCGGCTCGCGCGACTACGACCGGGATCGCTCTCGTTTTCGCTGAAGCGGGCTAAAACGAGGAGCCAAGTTCGCCACTTTTCAAGCGGCCTTACCCTCGCCCGAACAAGTCTGCGCCACGGTATTTTCGCCACCGAAGCTTGGGGCCGCCTTCAAACACTAAACTGAAGCGCAGATGAATGCGGACTTCAGCAGCAGTTCACAGAACCTGCCGCAATCTGTCAGCGTGTGCACTCTGGAGGAACCGATGCGCAGAATAATCTTAGCGGCCAGTTTAGTCGCAGCTTGCCTTTTCGGAGGCACGGCAAATGCCATGCCAATTGGAAGCGTTGCCGTCCCAGCCAAGCCAGCCGCCGAGAAGGTCGACTGGGCTTGCGGGCGTGGTTACCACTTGAACCGTTGGGGAGATTGTCGCCCCAACCGCTGGAGCCCACCGCCGCCACCGCGCTATAGCCATCGGTGGGATCGTCGTGACCGCTGGGACTACCGAGGACCACCTCGCCGAGAATGGCGGGATCATCGTGACTGGCGCGATCGCAGAGATTGGCGTTGAGATGAAAGCCCTTCTGTTCTGCAGAGGGGCTTTTTCTTGTTCGTGACATCTGCGTTGAGCCAGCTTGCCATCGGCGAGATCGGCATCAGCCGAACAACCTCGGAACCTTGCCGTCCGAGAAGCTCGGTATGGCCGTCATTTTCCATTTTATGGCGGCCCTGTGTGAATAAGCTTGAATTTTAGCTATTTCTAACGAACACTTGCGAGTTCGACGCGTTGTGTCGTTCGGAGGAAGCAGCCATGAAAAAGGATACCAGTCGGCAAATCAGAATTCCCGGGCCGCGTGATCACGACGTCGCCGCACACTGCCGGAAAAATGGCATGAGGCCGGAAGACGAGAGGAAGATGCTGCGACTGTTGGGAAAGCACGCGCCGATGCACGAGATCCACTCGAACTCTCCGCCGCGCGCGCCGCGCTTCCGTTGAGCAGCGGCGGCGATTTCAGACACGATGCATTTCTGGAAGGCTATAGGCCCATTCCAGCCGACCGCGTTCGATGTACCCCTTTTGGAACGAAGGCGAACTGTTCAGCAATACCCAAAAGGTCTGCAGCAAGATGCAGGGTCGAAAGCCACATCTCCGTGCCCTGCAGGCTTCCTGTCTGACCCTCGGCGAAGGCGAAGCCCTTTTTTGACTGCCACCGGTCCGGTGATTGCAGAATGATGTCTTCAGCCACGGCTTCCGCATGATTGCGCATGAAGTCCGTCTGCTTGAGGCATAGCCAAAGCGGATGGATCGTATCGAGGAGATTACAAGCCGTATAGGTTGAACCGGAAAAACCGCGGTTGTTTCGATAGTGCGAAATGACGGAGTTGATTGTCGCTTCAGGAAAAGGGACAGGGACGCCGAACTGGGCATGTGCTCCGCGTGTCAGGCGATAAAAGCCGTTCACCGGGTGCAAGAACCCCTGCTCCGCAGTCGGCTTTCCCCATAGGCCGGTCGAACGATCGATATGGGTCGTCAGCCAGCCAAAGAGGATTTCTTTCCCCCTGCCGCTCTCGAAATACCTGGCGTTGAAATACAGCGCAGTGGCAATTGCATCCACCCGGTCGCCGCACCACCATGCGCGAGTGCTCCAGGGCAAGGTCTCCAGCCAGTCGCAAAGTGCAACGGCATCCATTCCCACGCCAGAGATTGGGTGAGAGGGATGAGCGCCGAGTATCTCCAGCGCATAACCGACCGCAAGCACGTTATAAAGAGCCGGGGAATCATCCCGGATATTCTTCAAAGGGTCAGGTGGGCGAAACGGATCGGGAAAGAACCCGGTTGCGGGATCCTGCAGCGCCTGCAAGCGATCAATGGTTGCCTTTGCTTCGTTCCCCGAGGGCGGCTGTCCAAAACCGGCGGCGATCTCGATCGCATCGCATTCATGCCTGACGCTCATACGCGCCACGCCATCGGCGTCCATCGATATATAGCCGTCCGGCGTCCGATGCTGTTCCCGCACATCCCGCCACTCGGCGTCCGCCACCCTGCTGATCCGCAGCAATGCTCGCTCCACCTCAGACCGGCGAGACTTCCCCGCGCCTGGCGTTTCCCCGCGACGGCGCACCACTTTGGCCGGCACCCCCGCCGCAATCGCCAGGTCGGGAATGTCCTTGGTTACAACCGCACCGGCGGCAATAACAGCGCCCCTGCCGATCGTCACGCCATCGAGAACGACTGCATTGGCACCGATCCACACGTCATCGCCAATCGTAATGCCGAGCGTCTCGTGGGGTTGATCGTTGATGGGTATGTTCGGATCGTCGAAGCCGTGGTTGAAACCGACGATGGAGACGAGCGATGCAATGCGTACACCGTTTCCGCACCGGACCTTTCCGGAGATGCATGCATAAGGATTGACCGAACAATTGGAGCCGATTTCCACATCTCCACGGACGAGCGCATGCCCGGCAATCCAGGAGCGATCGCCGACAATCAGAGAGGATGTGAAAATGCGCGCATCTTTTGCAATATACGCGGTGTCTGCGATCTGTGCGCCGGCGGTCTGCGCCAGCCTTTGCTTAAACTTCTTTTGGAGATCACTGTCGATATCCGCAGGTTCGCGCTCCCAGGTGAGGAATTGCAGTCTGTTTTCTCGATCCATCTCGGATTCAGGAATTTCTTGAATTGTCCTCTTTCCCTCACTCATATGTCGCACGTCCTATTTTCCTCGCTGTAGGCTGATGGCCGTCTGCACGTCACAGATGCTCACCCCAGAATGACGCGAGGCTCCGCCACACCTTGAAACTTCGTCAAGCGGGAGAAAGTCATTCCCGCATGGGGTTCTGCAAGCTGCGCCTCGGCAGTCACTCCTTGAAACGCCGACGTGGCGAAGAGGGTGTAGAGGTTCGCGCCGCCAAAAGCCGGACACGATATGCGAGCCGCATCAAAATGCTCGGCGGTAATTTCCTCGCCATTCGCACCGTAACATGCCACCCGATGCGCACCCCATTGGGCATTCCAGAAGTTTCCCTGCGCATCGATCACCGCACCATCGGGCGAGAGGCCTGCCGCATTCAAATCCAGGAACAGTTCCGGATCTTCCTCGGGCCATCCGTGGCCATCCAGCCGGACATGCCAGATCTTCTTGAGGCGCGTGTCGGCGAAATATGCCAGCGATCGCCCGGCATCAAAACAGATCGCATTGGGAATGCTGATGCCGGGGTAGAGCCTGCGCATCTCGCCGCGATAGTAGCGCCATATGGCACCGGCTTCCGCTTCCGAACGCTTGCCCATCGTGCCGATCCAGAAACCGCCCCAGGGGTCGGCCCGCCCGTCGTTGGAGCGCAGACGCGGCTCAGACGGGAATGACGCCACGAGCTCCCGCTGGCCGGATGCCAGATCCAGACGCCACAGGCCCGTTTCAGAAGCGATCAGAAGTTCTTGCCCCGATATCCAGCCTGCGGCCGAGACGTTTTCTTCGAACTGCCACTGTCGCGGTCCGCCGGCTTCCAGGCTTAACAAAAGATTGCCGACAATATCGAACCAGAAAAATTGCTGTCGTTCCGGATGCCAGAAAGCCCCTTCGCCAAGTTCGCAGCGCCGCTGATCGAATATGTCGTTCATGCGCGTTTGGCCTTTGCTCAGGTTTGACACTTGGTGTGCGGCGTCATCATACCAATTTTCAACATCCGCGAGAGTGACGAAATACAGCAGACAAATTTAAGCGTCCAGCTTTAGTTTTCGACTTCCCATCGACCTGACGAAGCCTTCCAAACGCAAATGAAATTCGCCTGCGCATTGAAACGGACCCGAATTTGTCATACACGTGTGATGAATACGACGACTCGTTGCAGTGAGGATTGAGCGTGACGACCCAGACCAAGGATCGGAACAAGGGACCGGGATCGCTGGTGTCACGGGTCGGCGAAAGCCTTCGAGCGGCAATTGTCAGCGGTCAATACGTGCCCGGCGACAAGCTTCCCAGCGAGGTCGAACTGACGGAGGCGCATGGCGTAAGCCGTACCGTGGTTCGCGAGGCGGTCGCCGCGCTACGCTCGGACGGGCTTGTCGAAGTGAGACAGGGTGCGGGAATTTATGTTCTCAGCCAGGATAGTCAGGCCCCTTCGAGCCGGAAAATCGACCGGGCGCGCGTATCGTCCGATCTGGAGGTACTGGAGGTCCGGGCTCCGCTCGAAATCGAGGCTGCCGGTCTGGCTGCGATGCGTCGGTCTCCGGCACAGGAGGAGGCAATCTTCGAGTGTCATCGGCATATTCTGCGGTGTATCGAGCAGAACGAATCCATCCGCGAGGCAGATCTCGCACTCCATTTCGCCATCGCCGACGCCACCAACAACCCGCTGTTCCGGCAGCATCTGGAATTTCACGGCGCCGCGGTCATCCCGCAATCGAGAGCCACGCCCGCCGAACGGTCCGGAGAGCAGACCGCCTATCGCCGCATGATCCATACGGAGCACGAAGCGATCGTCATGGCGATCTCCGATCGCAATGACGAGGCTGCGCGCAATGCCATGCGCGACCACCTGAGAGGCAGCCAGATACGCTACCGGGATGTCTTGAGAGATTTCAAGGCGTTTTCGAGCTAAAGCAGCAGCAGCCGGAGACATGAGCCAAGCCGGCTTTCGACCTAATCTGCTTCACGTCCCCAGACCTCGATCTGGGTAAGCGCCGGAAAGGGCGAAGGGTCGTCGGCCTTGATCAGGCTGTGCAGCTTGATCCATTCAACCACCTGCTCCCTCACCGGGAAGCATTGCGCCGCACCCGATTTGGTCAGAGAAAGACATGCGGTCTCGGCGTTAGAAAAGGTGACACTCGCCTTTTCCCACCATGAATCATGCGGAAAGTCGGCACGCAAATAGAGGACGATTTCGTCGATTTTCACCGGCCGACCGAAATCGAGGGTCAGCGTCGCCTCCGGGTCGCGATTGATCCCCCAGCTCGTGTACGGCCAGAAGCCGTGATCGTCATTGGCCTTTTCGCCGTCGATGGCGTTACGCGCGGCGAACACCGCCTCTCCACGTGTCTCCACATTCGCCTTGGCATGCGGAAAGATGGCGGAATTGGCGTGGTCATCCCAAGGATTGAGGGCCAGATTCCGTCGCGGCATGATTTCATCCGCCCGTGCCTTGCGCACGCAGAGCCTGTGAATCCCGCCTTCGAAGGCCCGCGGTGAATAGGGGACGCGTTTCGAACCGAAGGGCACCCCAAGCGCATAGGTCCGGCCCTTCATATAGACGATGGCGGGGCTCATCGCGTCATCAAGGGCAAGCATGAGATAACCTGGCTCGGATGCTTCGACGACGACCTGATCGCCTTCGTTGTAGCTGTCGCGATAAACGAGATATGTCTCGTCCGTGCCCGTTGCCCAAGCGCGCACCTCGCCCGCCACATCTACGACTTTCAGCGTCAGTTCCATGCTCGTCCTCCTCAGACGATCCGCAGTTTCAGGCAGGTCCTGGCAAAGGGGATGCGCAGTCGATAAATTCTCGGGGGCCAGGAGCGACGCAGGCGGGCATCGTCGATATCGATTGCCTCGACCTCGATCTCGCCGGCTCCATCAAGGTCGATGCGGCCGAGGCCTTCGAAATAAAGGGCTTGATGGATAATCGGCTCGACGCAGGTCATCAGTGAAAGCACAGCCGGTCGGTCACCCTCATGAATATCCACGACCTCGACCTCCTTCCCGCGACGAAGCGTGACGGTTCGCCGATAGGATCGCACGTGTGCCTCGACCGGGTAGGCGGACGCGATATCCAGCGATATTTGCGCCTGGTTTTCGGTGAATTCCGTGTGGACATTCCGCGCCGCGAAATCCGCGCCATCGGCCTGGTTCATGTCACCGAAGCTCGGCAGATTGTGGAAGGCGGACTGCATGGTCCAGATGTCGTAACGCTCCGAAGAGAAGGTCTTGGCCGTGTAAGTTTCGACCCCGACATCGATCAGGAAAGGCTTGCCATCCTTGTAGAGCGTCAGGCTGCCGACATCGTTGTGGTTATGGCTTTCGCCGTTATTGCCGCCTTTGACGGCCAGCGAAAAGCGGTCGTCGCGGGCGATGAACAGGCCAATCCCCGGATAAAACGCATCACCGGGGGGCTTCGCTTCCCTCGCGATCTCGGGCGTTAACAGCAGTTCCTGCACGCGATACCAGAGGTTCCACTCCTCCGGCAGGTGCTTTTGCTCTGACGACAGGCGGTCGCGCGCGGCGAATGCCGCCAAGACGTCCGACCCGACGGCCTTACCGAAGAGATATTCGCGTACGGTGCAGGGTTCTATGACGGCGGCGGAATCGGAAAAGTTGAAATACCGGCGGCCGGCCACATGCATGTTGACAATGTATTCCGCCATGCCGCGGATTTTTGGAGCTTTCCAGAAAGGCGCCATTGAAGCCGGCGCCACCGTGTCCAGAATGGCCATCGCTCCGGCCATACAAAGCGCCGCATGGCGATAGTAGACCACTCCCTCCTCGCAGGCCCCATCTTCAGCGTAGTCCTTGATGAAGGCGTCCAGGCCGGAAAGGGCCTTTTCGACGACCCGCCTGCGTAGATCCTGATCCGTTTTCAGGGCAAAGGCCGATAAAAGGACGTTCTGCGTTATCCATGCCGTCCAGTTGTTCATTCGCTCGGCGCCGTTGCCCATCCACCAGAAATGCTGGTCGAGGTAGGGCGACAGAACGCGGGCGCGGAGTTCGCGTTCGATCCGGCCGACGATCTGCGGGCTGACCTTGTCGAGCCGATCTCCCATGAGAGCAGCCACGGTCGCCAGCAGAGCACCCGTCTCTGCCGCAAACAGATCGATGACCGGCCGCTCCGTATCGGGCAATGCAAACCGCTGCCCACCCCGTTCATAAGCGTTGTGAGCCGGAAGCTGCCATCCGCTTTCCTCACAGATCAGAAAGACGCCGTCGATGATCGCATCGATGAAGCGGCCCCTGCCCTCAAGCAGCTCGGCGAGAACCAGATCGTTCAACATCCGCCGCCGCGAAAAATACAGCGATTCAAAGCGCGAGCGGTTACCGTTCAGCGAATATTCCCGATAGTCCGCAGCCTTGATGACCGACCAGGGCCGGCCCAGGGCCGCCTCTGCATCGCGCATGACCGCGGAACGCATGTCGTCCGATACGGCGCGCCACGCGGCCCGGTCCTCGACCGGCGAACCGGGCATGAAGTCTGCCAAAACCGGCGGCAACGATCCGGCGATCTCGCTGAACATCAAACCTCCTCCATGCGATCGGTAACGACCTCAAACGCCACCTATCATACGTATTTTAAGATGACTACAAAATTCATATGATTTATCCATAAATTTGTTTGACCAATGCGGGAGATGTGCTATTCCCTCAGCCGGGAGGCGGCACGCCCGGCATCATGGCTGCCTGCTGGCCGCGGATGAGCCCTTGGGCATCGATCGGAGCGTCCTGGTTCGAGGAGGGATAAAATTGTCCATGTCGAATTCGACCATCGCCGCAGGCGATGCGCCGGCTACGTCCCGGCGAGCGACCAGGATATTGTCGCGCCGCCGACGCAAGATACAGAGCGCGCTGGTCGCCTACTCCTTCATCGCGCCGAATTTCCTCGGTTTTGCCGTCTTCACGCTCGGGCCGATCCTGTTCGCCTTCGTGCTGGCATTCATGCATTGGGACGGCTCCAATGCGATCACCTTTGCCGGCCTCGACAACTTCTGGCGGCTGTTCGAGGACAAGGTCTTCATTGCCGCATTCTGGAACACGATCATCTATACGGTCGTATCGGTTCCCGCGACGCTCGCCTGCGCGCTCGGCCTGGCGATCCTGCTGAACCAGAAGATCTTCGGCCGCGACTTCTTCCGCACGGCGATGTTCTTCCCCTATGTCGCTTCGCTGGTGGCCGTCGCCGTGGTCTGGAACATGATCTTCAACCCCGAAATGGGGCCGGTGAACATGATCCTCTATACGCTCGGCCTGGACCCCAAGGACATGCCGGGCTGGGCTGCCGACCGGCATTGGGCGATGGTAACGGTCATCCTCTTCGGTGTCTGGAAGAGCATGGGTTATTACATGGTCATCTATCTCGCCGGGCTGCAGGGCATCAATTCCGAGCTTTATGAAGCGGCCGACCTCGATGGCGCGAATTCGTGGCAGAAGTTTCTCTATGTTACCGTGCCGCAGCTCGCTCCCACGACCTTTTTCGTGACCGTCATGCTGACAATCCAGTCGTTCAAGGTCTTCGACCAGATCTACATGATCACCCAGGGCGGCCCCGGTACCTCGACCCTCGTTCTCGTCTATCACATCTACAACGAAGCCTTCATCTCCTGGGACCTCGGTTACTCCAGCATGATTGCGCTCGTTCTCTTCTTCCTCGTGCTGGCGGTCACGGTCGTCCAGTTTCGCCGACAGAAGGAGGATTGATCCTTGAAGATTGCCGGACGCAAGATCACCGCCAAAAGGATTGCAATCTACGCGACGGTCATCGTCATCACCGCCGTGATGCTGATGCCTTTCGCCTGGATGCTTTCAGCCTCGCTGAAGCTCAGCCGCGACGTCTTCGTATTCCCGATCGAGTGGATTCCGTCGCAACCGCAGTGGCAGAACTACGTGGATATCTGGACGAAGATTCCGCTCGGCCTGTTCATCTACAATACATCGAAGCTGACCATCATCGTCACCCTGCTTCAGTTGCTGACGTCGAGCTTCGCGGCCTATGCCTTTGCCAAGCTCGAGTTTCCCTACAAGAACACGCTTTTCCTCGGCTATATCGCGACGATCGCCATGCCGTGGCAGGTCTACATGGTGCCGCAGTTCCTGCTGATGCGCGAATTCGGCCTGAACAATACGCATCTGGCGCTGATCTGCCTGCAGGCATTCACCGCCTTCGGCGTCTTCCTGATGCGGCAGTTCTACATGTCGATCCCGACGGAGCTTTGCGAAGCGGCGCGCATCGACGGCATGAACGAATATCAGATCTGGGCCCGCATCATGCTGCCCCTGTCGAAGCCCGCACTGTCGACGCTGACCATCTTCACCTTCGTCACCACCTGGAATGACTTCCTCGGCCCAATGATCTACCTGACCAAGACGGAGCTGAAGACGATCCAGATCGGCCTGCGCATGTTCATCTCGCAGTATTCCGCGGAATACGGGCTGATCATGGCAGCATCGGTCGTGGCACTCATTCCCGTCCTGATCGTCTTCCTGTCGCTGCAGCGCTTCTTCGTCGAGGGCGTCGCCTCGTCAGGCATCAAGGGTTAACGTCATGAATGCCATTGCGCCGATCGCTCCCCCACCGATCACGGATGCCGAGGTCAAGACGGCGCTTGATCTCACCGTCGCCCAGATCCGGCGTAATCTGCCCACCTTCACCTACACGTCCCAGAACCATTCCAGCGTCGGCAATTTTTATCCCGCCGTCGAGAATACCCAGTGGACCGCGGGTTTCTGGCCGGGGGAAATCTGGTTGGCGTTCGAGCATACGGGTGACAAGGTTTTTCAGTATGCGGCACAAATCCAGGTGCAGAGTTTCCTGCACCGGATCTTGAACCGCATCGAGACCGATCACCATGATATGGGCTTTCTCTATTCACCCTCTTGCATCGCCGCCTGGAAGCTGGTGGGTGATGAGGACGGGCGCAAGGCCGCCATTCTGGCTGCGGACCAGTTGATCGAACGCTTCCAGCCGATCGGCCAGTTCATCCAGGCCTGGGGCCGCAAGGGTGTCGCCGAGGAATACCGCTACATCATCGACTGCCTGTTGAACCTGCCATTGCTCTATTGGGCCAGCCGCGAGACAGGCGATCCAAAATATCGCGACATCGCGCTCATCCATGCCCGCACGACGCTGGCAAACTCGATAAGGCCGGACGCTTCCACCTACCATACGTTCTACATGGACCCGGTTACCGGTGCGCCCGTTCGTGGCGCGACGAAACAGGGATACAAGGACGACAGTTTCTGGGCCCGTGGGCAGGCCTGGGGGATTGCCGGGATGGCGCTTTCCTATCGTTACGAGCCGATCGAGGAATATCGCAATACCTTCGACCAGCTCCTCGACTTCTATCTGAAGAAGCTGCCTACCGACCTGGTGCCCTATTGGGATCTGGTGTTCTCGGACGGAGATGGCGAGCCCCGTGATACCTCGGCAGCCGCAATCGTCGCCTGCGGGTTGCTCGAAATGGCCGAACTGGTCGAAGCGGACGTTGCCGCGCGTTACCATGAGCTTGCGCGCCGCATGATGAAAAGCCTTGCCGACCATTACGCGGTCAAGGACCCGGCCATTTCCAACGGCCTCGTCCTGCATGGGACCTATTCCAAGAAATCGCCCTTCAACACGTGCCGCGGCGAAGGTGTCGACGAGTGTGTCTCGTGGGGCGACTATTATTACATGGAAGCCTTGACGCGCCTCTCGCGCAATTGGTCTTCCTATTGGTGAGAGAACCTGATGGCCAGCATTGCACTCAAGAAACTGAACAAGTCCTACGGCGCGCTGACTGTCGTGCATGACATCGATCTGGAAATCGCCGACAAGGAATTCATCATTCTCGTCGGACCTTCGGGTTGCGGCAAATCGACGACGCTCAGGATGATCGCCGGGCTGGAAGAGATTTCCGGCGGCGAGCTTGTGATCGGCGGCGACCTGATGAACGATGTGCCGTCGAAGGACCGCGATATCGCTATGGTCTTCCAGAACTATGCGCTTTATCCGCATATGACTGTCTACAAGAATATGGCTTTCGGCCTGCAGCTTCGCAAAGCGCCCCGGGACTTCATCGACAGTCAGGTTCAGGACGCTGCGAAAATCCTCGACATCACGCATCTGCTGAACCGCAAGCCGAAGGCGTTGTCCGGCGGCCAGCGCCAGCGCGTCGCGCTCGGGCGCGCCATGGTCCGCAACCCGGCGGTCTTCCTGCTGGACGAACCGCTCTCCAATCTCGACGCCAAGCTTCGCGGCACCATGCGTGCCGAGATCACCAAGCTGCACAAGCGCCTCGATGCCACCTTCATCTACGTCACGCATGACCAGATCGAGGCGATGACCATGGCGGATCGCATCGTGGTGATGAAGGACGGGCATATCCAGCAGGTCGATACACCGCAAAACCTCTACGATCGCCCCGTCAACATGTTCGTCGCGGGCTTCATCGGCGCGCCGCAGATGAACATGATGCCATCGGTGATCGAGCGGCGCGGCGACGGATATTTTGCCCTGTTCGACGGACGGGAACTGCCATTGCCGGCGCATTTCGACAGCAGCCGCATCGCACCCTATGAAGGCCGGGAACTGATCATCGGCGTCCGGCCCGAGAATTTACATGAATTGCCGCCGGCCGATATCGCACCGGAAAATCTGGCGCCCTTCAGCGCCGTCGTGGAACTCGCCGAACCGATGGGCTCGGAAGTCCACCTCAATATCGTCGCCGGCGGGCGCAGCTTCATCGCGCGGGTGTCTCCCCGGTTCAAGGCGGCGATCGGCGACGAGGTCAAGCTGGTCATCGACACAACCAATATGCAGTTGTTCGACAAGGAAACGGAGCGCTCGATCCTTTATTAGGCGAGCGGGAGGAAACGGCCATGCAATGGCTACGGGACATGTGGACGAAGGAAGGGCCGGGCATTCCGAAGAATGCGCCGAAGAAGAGCGGTCTGGCCCTTTTTGCAGATACATTGGCACGCGAGTGGTGGGAGATGGTCAAGTTGAACATCCTGTTCATCCTGACCGCACTCTTCGTCGTCACCATTCCCGCAGCAATCGTCGCAACCGCCCGGGTTTCCGTCACCTTCGTCGAAGATCGCAACAGCTATCTGCTGCGGGACTATGTCGAAGCGTTCATCCGATATTTCTGGCGTGCGACCGCGTGGGGACTGGCCTTCACCCTTGCCGTCGGCGTCGGCGTCTTTTCGATAGCCACCTATGCCGCGACCGCCAGGGACAATCTCGTCCTGGCCGTGCCGCTGACGATCGCGCTGGTAGCGACGGTTTTCATTGCCGTCGTGGCGTGCCACCTCGTCGTGTTGATGGTGATGCGTGATCTTCCGCCGCCAACGCTGCTGCGGCTTGCAACCATTGCATCTGTCATCCGTCCGCTACCGGCGCTTGCGGCGCTTGCGTTCGTGGCCGTCCTCTGGCTCGCGCATATCGTCTTCTATCCAGTGTCGGTCTTCATGCCGGCCACCCTCAACTTTTCACTCGGAATGTTCGCCGTCGCATTCGGCGTCCATCGGGCAGCGGTCATGGTTCTAACCCTGCCAATGGCAACACAGGCGCATCGCGAACCGCATGCTGGTGACGCTACGCATATCTAATCCAGAGACACTTCAGGGAAGGAGAACAGAAATGTATTTGGAAAAACTCGGGAGATCGGTGAAGTTCGCGATGGCGGGTCTCGCTTTTGCGGCTTCAGCCGCGGGATCGGCATACGCCCAGTCGGGCAATGCCGTGACGCTCAAATGGGCGCTGTGGGATTGGGATAAAGTCGCTTATTACAAGCCGCTCATAGAGGCATACCAGGCCAAGCATCCGAGCGTTAAGTTCGAGTCCGTGGACCTCGGTTCGCAGGACTACCAGCAGATGATCGCCACGCAGCTGACGGGCGGCTCCAAGGATATCGATATCGTCACCGTCAAGGACGTTCCGAACTACACGAACCTCGTCCGCGCCGGCTCGATTTCGGACCTCTCCGGCTTCATGACGGAACAGAAGATCGACCCGGCGTCCTTCGGCGGCCTCGTCGACGAACTCAAGATCGACGGCAAGGTCTATGCCCTGCCTTTCCGTTCGGATTTCTGGGTCGTCTATTACAACAAGGATATTTTCGACAAAGCCAATGTTCCTTACCCGACCAACGACATGACCTGGGCGCAGTTCGACCAGATCGCAACAAAGCTCGCCGGCGGCATGGGCGCGAACAAGACCTACGGTGCGCTCTTCCACACGTGGCGCTCCACGGTTCAGCTTCCGGGCATCCTCGACGGCAAGCAGACCCTCGCAGGTCCGGACTACGCTTTCCTGAAGCCGTGGTATGAGCGTGCGCTTGCCCTGCAGAAGGCCGGCGTCGTTCCGTCCTATGCGTCGCTGAAGACCTCCAACACCCACTATTCGGCGCTGTTCTTCAACGGCACGATCGGCATGCTGCCAATGGGCACCTGGTTCGTGGGCACCCAGATCGCCAAGGTCGCCTCCGGTGAATCCAAGAGCAAGAACTGGGGGATCGTGAAGTTCCCGCATCCGGCTGGCGTTGCAGCAGGCACCACAGCAGCGCAGATTTCGGGTCTGGCCGTCAACGCCAACTCCACTCACAAGGCCGAGGTACTGGACTTCATCAAGTTTGTCACCGGTCCGGAAGGTGCGGCCATCATCGCCGGCACCGGTACGATCCCGACCGTCCGCACGCCGGAAGTCACCGCCAAGATCGCATCTCTGCCGGGCTTCCCCCAGGATCAGGCGAGCAAGGACGCGCTCCAGTCGGGCAAGTCCTTCCTGGAAATGGCCGTCAATCCGAACGCTGCAAAGATCGAAGTTGTTCTCAACCGCGCGCATGACTCGATCATGACCGACAACATCTCGATCGATGACGGACTGAAGGAAATGACCGAAGGTGTGAAGGCCATCAAGTAATAGCCCGACCCGCGGAGGCAGTTCCTCCGCGGGCCTCTCTTCGATGAAAATGGTTTGCCAGTGATCTACGACCCAGCTCGAGCCAATCCCCTTTACGGGAACCCTCTTCTTTCCCGAGACGACCTCGGCAAGGCGGTCCTGGATCTGTTCAAACCGCTTCTTCCTTATTTTTCACAAGGCGGCGCGCGGGTTCGCCTGAGCGCTACCGGGGCGCATTTCGACCGTGCCGCGGCCGACCTCGAAGGTTTCGCTCGACCGCTCTGGGGCATCGTACCGCTCTCAGCCGGCGGCCATGATTTCCCGTATTGGGATCTCTACCGCCGCGGCCTCGCAAACGGCACCGATCCCTCTCATCCGGAATATTGGGGCGACATTTCCGACCGCGACCAGCGTCAGGTGGAACTGGCCGCGGTGGGTTTTGCACTTGCCATGGTGCCCGAACACATCTGGGACCCGCTCAGCGAAGGGCAGAAGGAAACCGTCGCAGCCTATCTCCAGTCAGCCCATGACAAGGAATTCATCGACAATAATTGGAAATTCTTCCGGGTTCTCATCGATCTCGGCCTGACACGCGTCGGCATAAGCCTGGACCGATCGAAAACCGAGAAATATCTCGATGAGACCGAGACCTTCCGGCTTGGCGAAGCCTGGTATCGCGACGGGCCGGTCAAGCGCGTCGACCACTACATCCCTTTTGCCATGCATTTTTATGCGCTGATCTATTCGGTTCTGGCGAGGGGAGACACCACGCGCGGTGATGCCTATCGCGAGCGTGCTCGCGTATTCGCGCAAGACATCCGCCACTGGTTCGGTCCGGATGGCGCCGCCCTCGCCTTCGGGCGCAGCCAGACATATCGGTTTGCCGCCGGCGGCTTCTGGGGCGCATTGGCGTTTGCCGACGTCGAGGCTCTGCCCTGTGCCGAGATCAAGGGTTATTACATGCGCCATATCCGCTGGTGGTCGAAGCTTCCGATCGCGGACCGGGACGGTGTGCTGTCGATCGGCTACGGTTATCCCAATCTGCTGATGAGCGAGAGCTACAACTCCGCCGGCTCTCCCTATTGGGCGCTAAAATTCTTCCTGCCGCTCGCTCTGCCCGCCGACCATCCATTCTGGCTGGCGCAAGAAGCGCCAGCGCCGTCCTTCGCGGAACCGATTGCGCTCAAGGAACCCGGCATGGTCGCCATGCATACGCCCGGCAATGTCGTCGTTCTTGCCTCCGGTCAGCAGCACGACAAGATGCGCGGCGCCCACGAGAAATATTCGAAATTCGCCTATTCCACCCGCTACGCCTTCAACATCGAGGCCAACGACCGGCATTTCGCAGCCGCAAGTTTTGACGGGATGCTGGGTCTCTCCGACGACGGCGTGCATTTGCGCATGCGCGAGACACTCGAGCAGGCGCTGATCGCCGGTGACAAGCTCTACTCCCGCTGGAAACCCTGGAGCGATGTCACGGTCGAGACATGGCTGGTGCCGGCCAATCCCTGGCATATCCGCATCCACCGCATTGTCACGCCCCGTGCCCTGCAAACGACGGAAGGCGGCTTCGCCATCGAGCAGGCGGATTCCAATGCCGATATTTCCAAGCAAGGTGAAGGGTTAGCCGTTTGGCACGGCCAAACCGATACAAGCGCAATCATCGACCTCTCACCTGCCCTCAGGCGAGAGGGCCACAGCATGAGCCCGATTGCCAATACCAATCTCATTCACGCCAAGACGCTTCTTCCGCAGCTCCGTGGAGAGATCGTGGCGGGGACGACGCTGCTCGCCGCAGCAGTCATCGCGCTCCCCAACGCCGAGATGGACCCAGCATTTCTGCAGTCCATCCCGGCTTGCCCGGATGTGGCGGAGCTGGAACGGCTGTTCCGCACGACCGGGAATGTGGTTCCCGCCTTTGACCTCGCCGGCGGGCGCCAGTAATGTTGCTTACACCTGCGCCCAACCACCATCCACGGTAAGTTCCACCCCCGTTACAAACTCAGACTCGTCAGACGCGAGGAACAGTACGGCCTTAGCAATCTCGTGCCCGGTACCCATCCGACCGAGAGGCGTGTGGGCAGTCGCCTGATTTTTCATCTCGCGGATCATTTCTTCGCTCAGGCCGGTTCTGCGCATGATGTCCGTGCCGATATAGCCTGGGGCCAAGGCGTTTATGCGAATACCCTTAGGCCCGTATTCGGCTGTGAGAGATCGCGCCAGCGAACGGAGGGCGGCTTTCGTTGCAGAATAGACCGACAGACCGGCTGTCCCTCGCACGCCTTGGATCGATGTGTTGAGGATGATCGAGCCGCCGGCCTGCATCAGGGAAATAAGCTTCTGGACGGTGAAGAACGTGCCCTTGAAGTTTATGCCTACCGTAAACTCGAAGTCTTCATCAGTGACCTGTTCGAAAAGGCCTGGTTTTGCACTGCCGGCATTTGCGAACAGGATATCAAGGCGGCCATGCCGGCTTTCGACGTAGGCCCGCAGAGCGTCGAGCTCTGCAAGCTTCGAAATGTCGCTCCGGAACGCTTCGACCCCTGCTCCGACTTCCTGAACCGCTGCGTCGAGGGCCGCCTGATCCCGACCCGTGATGACGACGTGCGCTCCCTCTTGCACGAACAGCTTTGCCGTCGCCAGACCCATCCCGGTGCTGCCGCCGGTGATGACCGCGATCTTCCCGTCCAATTTACCCACACTGCCGATCCTTTCATGTTGAGCCGCTAGCCGCGCGCAGCCATGGAAGGAAGCTAATCATCTCGTGCGCGCCGCCGTAGACCGTGAGCGGGACTAGGAACTATTCCTTGCAGGAATGGCTCTATTGCTGAGGACGTGGCCCGAGCGCAAGGCAGGCTCGTCTGCGCACATCTCGGCAAGAAAATCGATGACGACGCGGAACCGCTGCGGCATTCTTCGGTTGCTGACGCAAAGAGCATGGATCGGCGACGGATCGGGCGCATAGTCTTCGAGGATCGGGACTACGTTTCCGGCTCTCAAGTCCGCCTCAAACATTGCGCGTCCACCATAGCCGATGCCGAGCCCCGCCAACACCGCGGCACGCTGATCCTCGGCATTGTTCGACCTGATGTTTCCCTCCGGTTCGAGTAAAGAAGGACCGCCGGGGCCGTTAAACTTCCAAGTCTGCGTGGCCCCCTGGGCTTGACCGACGACGAGGTTGTGATCTCGCAGGTCCGCCGGGGTGGAAGGAGTGCCGTACCGCTCGAGGTAGGCCGGTGTTGCTGCGGTCATCATATGCAGGTCTCCGATCTTGCGAGCGACCAGCGATGAGTCTCCCAAAGTCCCCACGCGCAATGCAATGTCGACTCCATCTCTCACAAGATCGACACGGCGCTCCGCGACGGACAGATCAACAGAGACGTCAGGATAGCGCGCGAAAAAGGCCGGAAGCCTGGGAATGATGTACATGGGGCCTAAGGCAGGAGGGGTCGCCAATCGGACCACGCCGGCCGGGCTGATCCTGTTTCGGCCGATTCGAATTTCGGCTTCCTCCAGGTCGCCCAGGATGCGGGTCGCGGACTCATAGAGGTCTTGCCCGGCGGTTGTCGGTTGTAGCCCGCGAGAGGTTCTGTTGAGTAATTGGGTCCCGAGATGCACCTCGAGTGCCGCGATTTGCTTGCTGACGGCCGGTTGTCCGATGCCGAGTTCACGCCCGACATCCGTGAAGCTGCCGCGTTCTACGACCCGGACAAATAACTGCAGTGACGAAAAGCGATCCATGGAGCCATTCCTTTTGGGAATAGCTTGCACGTTCTCTTCCAAACCTCAACGGCCTGGCCGGCCCGTTAACGTTCTCTTTGTACGGCTACGTGCACCGGATGATTTGAGGTGAGCTCACGATCTGTCGAAGCGCGAAAGCATCTTTGAAAGCTGAGCATTCTGCAAATGCAGCTTTTGCGCCAATTGGCTTCTGAGTTGCCTGATCTCCTCGTCCAGGCTTGCCACGTCATCGAAGAAGCTTTCTCGAGCGGACGGGGATTGCGCACTTTGATCGCTGTCTGCAGCGACAGTGCTCTGCGAAACCAGATCGGTTCGAGTTCTCTTCGCACGTCCTGGCCGCTTTGTCCGCGGTGTTCGCGGAGACTTTATGCTGGTCCGGGTTTCCGGCACCGACGCATCAGCATCAGCACCGGGTCGATCAATCTCCTGATGGGCCGGCGTCTGGATTTCTTCACCATCGACCGGCGGTGAGATTGGCTGGGAGACATCGAGATCTCTCTCGTTTTCGTTTGAAGTTGCCGTCGCGACGAGATCAACAGCCGGCTTCCCATCCTGGTCAGGATGACTGGATGCTTCCGTCGAGTTCGACGAAGGCGCAGGCGTCTGCTGCACGTCGCTTTCGCTCGCCTCGATATCGGTCTCATCCTCAACCGAGCTTGCCTGGGTTTCTACCGGCCGTCTTGGCGACCTTAACCCGGCAAGGAATTTCCACGGTGATTTCATAGGGTTTCAACCTCGAGCAATCCGCACCACGACGTTGTCGCAGCCGTAAATCCGGGCTCGCGATGAGCCCGGCTCATTCTCTCTATTACCGAAGAAACGGTGGCTGAGGTGGGTTTCGCAACCGCCCTCGCTATTGCTGGTCGATCAAGCAAGCCCGAGCCGCTTACGCAGGTCGGTATTTTCCGCGCGAAGCTTGTCTGCCAGGGTTTTACGCAGCCTTTTATTCTCTTCTTCAAGCTGAATAAGATCTGCCATCTCATCGATCGCTGCGACAGGCGCCTTGGCCGGCTGCGCGGTTTGCTTCGGCGTCCGCTTTCGTCCCGTCGCCTTGATGGCTTCCTTGGGCGTGCTCTTGGCAGCAACCTGCGTTTCTACGGGCGCAAGCTTCACTTCCTCGGCTTGTTCGCCGCGCTTCCTGCGCCCCCTCGGCAATTTCGCGGTTTTCGCAGTTGGTGCAGCTACCGTTGCTTCAGCGACTGCCTTCTGGCGCCGTGGTGCACGCTGCTTTTTAGGCGCCGGCGCCTTTGCCGGTGCGTCCGCTTCTGCAATTTCGGTAATGATCCCCGTACCGTTCTCGTCAGCCATCAATCGTCTCCCTGTATAGCCAAGAGTTCTTTTCCGCTGAGTGAAAGAGCAAGTCAACATGAACGCCAGAGATAGTTCGCTATTTTGGAAGCCAGCGCCATTGCCCATGTATAATGATGAGCGAAGAAGCGGAAGCTATCTTGCCTCCGTTGAAGAATTCGAACTGCAAACACTCTTGTTCAGAGTGGCAAGCCCCGCGACCAAATACTCCAAGCGAATTTGATCCTCGTTAGGACAACCGCAATCGTCAGTGCTGATGAATCCAAAAAAACAGAGAGACGGATTTGCGAGGTTGGCGCGTTTAAACAATGTGATTATCCAGCTTTGAAGACCAATTCGGAAATCAAGAGTTGCCTCAACAGGTTTGTCATGGATGTTTTCATTCTTCGATCGCATCGTGGGAAAATCTCGCGCTGATCGGCCTTAGGAATCGGACCCATGATGGACGACCCTGATGCAGACTTGGTCGAGGGCATCGCCTCCGGTGATCCGCAGGCAATGCGGAAGATCGTGGCGGCCAAACTGCCGAGGATATTGCTGGTGGCAACTCGCATGCTGGGTGACAAAGGCGAGGCGGAAGATGTCGCCCAGGAGACCTTTTTGCGGATATGGAAACACGCAGGCGGCTGGCGACAGGGAAGAGCGAAGTTCGACACCTGGGCACATCGGGTGGCACTCAACCTGTGCTACGACCGACTGCGCCGCCGAAGGGAAATTCTCGTAGCGGATGCTCCAGAGATGGTCGACCAAGGGCCGTTGCCCGACGCCGGATTGTTGTCCGATGACAGGGATGGCGAAGGGGTGCAACGTGCGTTGCAAAGACTGGCGCCGCGTCAGCGAGAGGCGATCATCCTGGTCTATTATCAGGACATGTCCAATCGCGATGCAGCGGAAGTGATGCAGATCAAGGTCGATGCGCTTGAGAGCCTGCTGGCAAGAGGACGCCGTACATTACGGGCAATCCTGAACGGAGAGAAAACATGACCGACAAAAAAACAGCTCCGATCGATCACGAAACTTTTCGGGCCCTGATCGATGCCTATGGATCGAGCCCGAACCGTTGGCCCGACGCGATCAGGGATAGGGCAATCTCTTTCATGGGAACTGAGGAAGGCCGCGTATTGACCACAGATGCCAGTCGGCTCGACGCCGTCTTGTCCCGTTTGTCGCCGCCCTCGCCTTCAGCCGGACTGACTGCCGGAATCCTGGCCGATGGCAAAACGTGGATCGCCAGAAGACAGAGATTTCGACGCTGGGCGATCAGCGCGGGATTGATCGGGATCGGACTTGCCGGCGGCCTGACGGGCGCCGTTGCGGTCATGGTCATCACGCCTCCCCCTGCCCTTTCCGTAAATGGCACAATGACCGCGTTCGGCGAATTGCAATTCGACAATGAGTTGACGCAGGAGACACCATGACCGACATCAATTTTAGAAGGCTGGTGATTGCGCTGCTCGCGCTCAATACGTTCCTCATCTGCGCTCTTGCGGGCGCCGGGATCGTCTATCTCAGGAAAGACCCGCCAGCCGCCGTTGCCCGAATGCCATTGGCCGGAGAGCAGCTCTCCAAGGATGATCGGGAGGCCTTTCAACGCACCATGAACGATGCTCGTCGCGTGGTACGCCAGTCTTCACTCGAAGCGCGGCAGGCACGCATAGAGGCTGCCGCGCTGATGGGCGAACCGGAATTCGACGCCAAAGCCTTGGCCAGCGCGCTGGACCGCGCGCGCCGGGCGGAGCTCGCCGTGCGCGCCGCCACGGAAGACCGGGCCGTGGAATTCGCGCAAGGACTGCCCCTCGATGCCCGCCGGCGGCTCGCAGAGGGATTGCTGGCCCGCGAGGCTCCGCGCCCCGCCACGAAATGACCATATTTGGGAAGCGACGGATTTCCCAACAGCCGCCGTTAAAGAGCCGATGACGAAACGGAGTTCGTATCGGCTATGGCCAATTCCAAAGAGATTGACGCGGCCCTGACACTCTGGCGCTTCGGCCTCGGCGCGCGTGAAGGCGATATGCAAGCGATCCGGGATGACCCTCGCGATCTTCTGCAGCAAGAAGTGGTTGAATGCTACACGCCAACGCCCGTCGGAGCAGCACTGCGTTCGAGCGCTGACCTCCTCATGTCTCTGATCGAGTACAACAAGGAAGTTCAGGCAGAACGGGACCGTCCCGCGCCAGCGCCGGTGCCCGGCCCCCAGCCGGTCGCGACCGCCGTCGGCAACGCCATGGAGGCAAACCGTCCCGCCGGGGGCATGATGGATAACGGAATGATGGCGGCTCCGTCCCAATCGCCACAGCCGGACAGGAAGGCCGCACCGGCTTCAAAACGCCCGTACCTTCCTCAGCAGATACTCATTGCCGAAGCCGACGCCAGATTCAACGGCACGATACATCAGCCATTGATCGGTTTCGGCGAACGGCTCGCCATGTTTTGGGCAAACCATTTCGCAATCGCTACCGGCAAAGGCGGCGACGTGCATATCATGGCGGGCGCCTTCGAACGCGAGGCGATACGCCCGCATGTCTTCGGCCGCTTCGAAGACATGCTGCTTGCAGTCGAGAGCCATCCGGCCATGCTGTATTTCCTCGACAACCATCAATCGATCGGCCCGAATTCGCAGGCCAACAAGAATGGAAAACGCGGGCTCAACGAGAACCTCGCCCGCGAGATCATGGAGTTGCACACGCTGGGAGTAGACGGCGGTTACGAGCAGGCAGACGTGACCTCGCTTGCCGGTATCATCACCGGCTGGACCGTCTATCGCGATGAAAAACGTCCCGGCCCGATGGGTAGTTTTGTCTTCAATGCCTATGCGCACGAGCCAGGTGACCATTCGGTGATGGGAATGACCTATGCCGAGGACGGCGTGGAACAGGGGCGCTCCGTGCTTCGCGACCTCGCCCGTCATCCGGCGACTGCCAAACATATCGCGTTCAAACTCGTTCGGCATTTCGTGGCGGACCAGCCACCGGCCGGTATCGTTCGCAAAGTCGCCGCGGCTTACACCAAGACACATGGCGACCTTTCGGCCGTCTACAACGCGCTGATCGACAGCGAGGAAGCCTGGACGCCTGGATTGTCCAAGATGCGGCCCCCGCTCGACTATGTCGTGGCGCTGATCCGGGCAACAGGCCTCAGACCGAAACCCGAGCAGATCATTTCCACCCTGAATGCGCTCGGTCAACCGCTCTGGAACCCCTCCGGCCCGAATGGTTTCTCCGACGTCACAGATGGCTGGGCTTCATCCGAAGGCCTTGCCACCCGGATCGACGCGGCTAACATTTTCGCCCACCAGGTGGGTGCGGGTACCGACCCGCGAGAGTTCGTCAAGGACCGTTTGGGACCGCTCCTTTCTCCTGAAACGCTGGAGGCGGTAGCCAGGGCCGAAACCAAGGCACAAGGCCTGTCTATCGCATTCCTTTCCCCCGAATTTCAGAGGCGTTGATCATGTTGTGCGAGCATCTTTCTCCGACCCGTCGTGCAGTTCTTGGTGCTTCCGGCGCGCTCTTTGCCTGGGCCTTCATGCCCCGCTTCGCGCACGCCGCCGGAGGGCGGGATCCGCGTTTCGTGACGATCATTCTGCGTGGTGCGCTCGACGGTTTGACGGCGGTCCCGCCAATCGGTGATCCGGACTACGAGGCATTGAGACAACAGAGCGCCATGCGGATCGATGGAGACAATCCGGCACTGCCGCTCGATGGCTTCTTCGCCCTGCATCCCTCCATGCGTAATTTTCAACGTCTTTTTCGCGCCGGACAGGCCGCCGTCGTGCATGCCAGTGCAACCGCCTATAGGGACCGTTCGCATTTCGACGGGCAGGACGTCCTGGAATCTGGGTTTCCGTCGCCGGGCCACGTCGAAACCGGCTGGCTCAATAGACTGCTCGAAGGATTGCCGCCGGGCGAACGGGTCGCGCCGGGTGCGGCCGAGCGCGTGCGGGGACTGTCGGTCGGGACAACTGCCGCGCTCGTCATTCGCGGCAAGGCGCCGGTGCTCGGCTGGGCACCTTCCATCCTGAAACCTGCGGATAGCGATCTCGCCCCCCGCCTTGCCGATCTCTACGGACAGAAGGACCCGGTTCTCGCGCGTCTTCTTCAAGAAGGGATCGACACCGGAAAGATCGCGTCCGGCATCGACATCAAGTCGCGCGGCGGTCCGGGAGATCCGAACGGCATGGAGCAGATGGCAAGAGGTGCTGCGCGGCTGATCGCGCATCCGGAAGGCCCCCGTGTCGCAGCCCTCGCGTTCGAGGGATGGGATACCCACGCTCAGGAAACCGACCGGCTGGCTAAACTGCTGACCGGGCTCGACAACGCGTTCGCTGCATTCGAGCAGGAGCTAGGGCCCGTCTGGAAGGATACCGCAATCCTCGTCGCGACGGAGTTCGGCCGCACCGCCCGTGTCAATGGGACCGAAGGCACCGACCACGGGACGGGTACGACAGCTTTTCTTGCCGGCGGAGCGATACGCGGAGGGCGAGTCATCGCCGACTGGCCCGGTTTAAAGGAAGCGCAGTTGCGCGACGGCCGCGACCTTGCAGCAACCACTGATCTCAGAGCGATTATCAAAGGGGTTGCGACCGACCTGCTTGGCGCGAATGCCGGCTATCTCCGCGACGTGGTTTTTCCGGGCTCGGAAAGCGTGCAAGCGGCACGAGGCCTGATCGTGTGATGCTAATGCTGCTCAACGCGAAAGACAGCATTTCGAGTTCCTGATCTTACCGATCGTCGACGTTTGGGACGATTTTTCACTATTCAGGAGATTCTTAAATTAAATAGTCTATTTCTTTTGTAGAAAATACCCCACCCTTCCGTGCATCGATTTCTGCATCCTGCAACGAGAAGGGGAAAATCCGCGATGACATTGGTAAAAACAGTAAGGACGGCGCTGTTCGGCCTGCTTGCCTTCGGCGCCACGAGTGGCGTGGCTGCAGCTCAGACGAACGCCTCCCTTCTTCCGAAGGTGCCGCCTGGAACGGTCCTGACGATCGGCGATCCGGTGACGCAGAAAGCTCTGGAAGTTTCCGGGTTGATCAAGGAACTGTCCTTCGAGGTCAAATGGGCAAACATCAGCGGCGGTCCGCAAACGTCGGAAGCTTTCCGTGCCAAGGCGCTCGACGTTGGATCAGTAGCCGAGATCCCATCTATCTTCGCCAACTGGAATAACCTGCCGGTCCGCAACATCGCCTATCGCGAACGCCGCGACCCGATTGCCAATCCCATCTACCGTTTCGGGGTAGCGCCGGGCGCCGGCATCAAGACGCTGGCGGACTTTCGCGGCAAGCGCATCGCCTTCAGCCCTGGCCAGGCCCAAGGCGCTCTGGTTCTGCGCGCCCTTCATGCCGCTGGCCTCAAGAAAAGCGACGTCACGCTGGTCGAACTGCCGAGCACCGGCGACGTCTATCCGAAGGCGCTGGCCAGCAAGCAGGTCGACGTGGCACCCCTCGGCGGTGTCTACATTCGGCGTTACATCACGCAATACGGTTCCGATGGCGCCACGCTCGTGGAACACGGGCTGCGCGATGATCCAGGCCACCTCTATGCGCCGCAATGGGTGCTGGACGACCCCGCCAAGGCGACGGCGCTCGCCGAATATGTCGGCCTTTGGGCGCGTGCGACCGAGTGGGTCAACAGGAACCCGGAGATCTGGATCAAGGAATATTATGTCGGGCAGCAGGGTCTGAGCCAGGATGACGGCGAATATCTCGTCAAACTGACCGGCGAACAGGTTGTTTCGGGAGATTGGAGCGAGGTGAAGAAGCGCCACCAGGAGACCATCAATCTGCTGGCGCAGGAGCTCGGTTACAAGCCCTACGACGTGGAAAAGATCTTCGACAACCGGTTCGAAAAAACCGCCGCCGCCGCTTTGGCGAAGAGCCAGTAATCCCGGCATCATCCAAGAGGAGACCTGAAGCATGGCAACCATTTGGGATGCGGATGAGGTGAAATCGTCTCGCCAGTCCGGTCGTGAAACTGTACTTACCGTTCCAGCGGTGACGAGACCCACATCGCGGCACCGTCGAAGACTGGGGCCGGGGCCGGCGATACCGTTCGGACTCCAGATCGGGCCGGCATTGCTTGTGCTGCTTTGGGTGGCGGGCTCTGCATTCGGGTGGATCGATCCCCGGATCCTGTCCGCACCGTGGACGGTCGTTGAGGCCTTTGGAAGGCTCATCGAACAGGGCCGCCTGCAGGATAACTTCGTGACATCGGCGACGCGCGCCCTGCTTGGCCTCAGCATCGGCCTGGTGATCGGCACGATCCTCGCCGTCACTGCCGGCCTTTCCCGGATCGGCGAAGCACTGATCGACGGCCCCGTTCAGATCAAACGCGCCATCCCGACGCTGGCCCTGATCCCCCTGCTGATCCTGTGGTTCGGCATCGGCGAGGGCATGAAGGTCACCACCATCGTGCTCGCCGTCATCATACCCATCTACATCCACACCCATAATGCCCTGCGCGGCATCGACAGTCGCTATGTCGAACTGGCCGAGACGCTCCGCATGAGCCAGAAGGATTTCATCCTTCAGGTCGTGCTGCCCGGCGCACTGCCCGGTTTCCTCCTGGGCCTTCGGTTTGCCGTCACCCTCTGCTGGGTTTCGCTTGTCGTGGTCGAGCAGATCAACGCCACCAGCGGGCTTGGCTACATGATCGAACTCGCCCGCAACTACGGACAGACCGATGTCATCCTCGTCGGCCTGGTCGTCTATGTGCTGCTGGGTCTTGTCTCGGACGGTCTCGTCCGCCTGCTCGAACGGAGGGTCCTCTCATGGCGCCGCACCTTGGCCAACTGACGTCTGCAACCAAAACCGTGCATGTCAGGAACCTCGTGCGCCGGTTCGCCACGAAGACGATCCTGGACGGCGTGGATCTCGATATCGAGGAAGGGGAATTCGTCGCCCTGCTCGGCAAGAGCGGATCCGGCAAGAGCACTTTCCTCAAGGCGCTTGCCGGCCTCGACCACGATGTCGAAGGAACCGGCACCCTCGATACGCCCGAGAATCTTTCGGTGGTCTTTCAGGATGCCCGCCTTCTGCCCTGGCGTAGTGTCATCCAGAACGTCACGCTCGGCCTGCCCGGTGCGGCCGGTCAGGAGGCAGGTGGAAAGGCATTGGCCGAAGTGGGGCTCGAGGGCCGCGAAGCGGCCTGGCCCAATCAGCTGTCAGGCGGCGAGCAGCAGAGGGTCGCCCTTGCACGCTCGCTGGTCCGCCAACCGGCCCTGTTACTCGCCGACGAACCGTTCGGCGCACTCGACGCGCTCACCCGGCTGAAGATGCACGACCTTTTGCGGGAACTGTGCGCGAGGCATCGTCCGGCCGTGCTCCTGGTCACTCACGACGTCGACGAGGCAATCTCGCTCGCCGACCGGATACTCGTTCTCGACGCAGGCCAATTGATCGAGGACCTGCGGATCGATCTGCCGTCACCCCGCGATCACGGCGACCCACGCTTCGCAAAGATCCGCACCCAGCTTCTGAGCCGACTCGGAGTCGAAACTCCCGGCCGGCGGGCCGCCTGAAATCCAACACCTGACATCCAGGAGACGTCGTCATCATGACCAGCAAGGGTCAGCTCAATCTCAACGCCTTGAACGAGGGACACGCCAATGACTGAACAAAAGAGACAAATGCGGCTCGGAGCGTTTATCATGGCGACGGGCCATCACGTCGCCGCCTGGCGCCATCCGGGCTCGCAGGCCGATGCCGGCCTGAATATCGATCACTATCGCGAACTGGCTCAGACGGCGGAACGGGGCAAGTTCGATCTGGTTTTCGTGGCCGACAGCCCCGCCGGCTGGGAGCGTGCCAAGGACCCGGAAGCGCTTCGCCGTTCCTCACAGGGTGCCCATTTCGAACCCGTGACCCTCTGGGCTGCGCTGTCGCAGACCACGAGCCACATCGGCTTCGTCGCCACCGCATCCACCACCTATGAGGATCCCTATCTTCTGGCCCGCAAATTCGCCTCGCTCGACTATATCTCCAAGGGTCGGGCGGCCTGGAATGTGGTCACGACGGGTGCGGACGTTTCCAAAAACTTCTCCATCCCCGGCCATCCCGCCCATGCCGACCGCTACGCGCGGGCCGAGGAATTCGTCGATCTGGTGAAGGGATTGTGGGACTCCTACGAGGACGACGCCTTCATCCGCGACAAGGAAAGCGGTGTCTATCTCGATCCGGACAAGGTGCATCTCGTCGACCACAAGGGGCAGTTCTTCTCGGTCACCGGTCCGCTCAATGTCGGCCGTCCCGTGCAGGGCTATCCGGTCATCGTGCAGGCCGGCGCATCAGAACCAGGTCGCGAACTCGCAGCGAGAACCGCGGAGATGATCTTCACCGCCAACCAGACGCTCGAAGATGCCCAGGAATTCTATTCCGACGTCAAGGGACGGCTCGCCCGTTATGGGCGCAGCCAAGACGACCTTTTGATCAGTCCCGGCATATTCCCCGTGCTCGGCGGCACCGAAAAGGAAGCGCAGGAGAACTACGACTATATCCAGTCGCTCGTTCATCCCTCCATCGCCTGGAATATCCTCGCCCGCCATTACAAGGGCGTCGACCTTTCCGGCTATTCGCTTGACGATCCCGCCCCACCCTTGCCGCAGGATACGGAACTCAACAAAAGCCGTCTCAAACTGGTCACCGATCTGGTATCCCGAAACAACCTGACGCTGCGCCAATTCTATCTGGCCGTTGCGACCGCCCGTGGCCATCGCACGGTGATCGGCACGCCCGAACAGATTGCCGACGCGATGCAGGAATGGTTCGAAAATGGCGCGGCCGATGCCTTCAATATCATGCCCCCGATCCTGCCCACCGGATTGACCGACTTCGTGGATCAGGTCGTGCCGATCCTGCGCAAGCGAGGTCTTTTCCGGCACGAATATGAAGGGACGACCCTTCGCGAAAACCTGGGTCTAAAGCGACCGCAAAATGGTTTCGTGCTTCAATCACAGCTTGAGCAGAAGATCCGGACGGCCATATGAGGCCCGTTTCATCCCGTTTCATATTGAGATGTCCCGGCCTTGAAGGCGACGGGATCGTCAATATTTCTCCGCCGGACGCCTTCGCTCGTCCCTTCCCGGGCAAGGGTTCGCTCAGGCGCTGAGTGCCCGCCTTCTGTCATTGGCAAAGTCGATCGCTTCCGATTGAGGCATCGCCTTGCCGAAGATGTAGCCCTGCCCGATGTCGCAGCCTTGGCTCAGAAAATAGGCGAGCTGGGCGTTCTCCTCGATCCCTTCAACAGTGGTCTTGAGGTTGAGACTGCGGCTCAACCCGAGCATGGCGTCGATGATTTTAGCGTTCTTGTCGTTATGGGTGAAGTTCGACACGAAGCTCTTGTCGATCTTGATCTTGTCGAACTTGAAGCGGGCCAACTGCGCCAGACTGGAATATCCGGTCCCGAAATCATCGAGCGCCACCTGGATGCCAGCGGCATGAAACTGCTCGATCGTCGCGGCGGCAAGATCGGGATCGCCAATCAGAGCGTTTTCGGTGATCTCGATCTCCAGCCTGGACGATGCGAGGCCCGTCTGCTGAAGGATATGGAGAATGCGGCTCGCGAGTAGCCTGTCTTCCATCTGGACAGGCGATACATTGAAGGAGAGCGACAGCGGTCCGGGCCAAAGCTGCGCATCACGGCAGGCTTTCGTCAGAAGCTGCTCGAACAGCGTGGTGATCAGGCCAGTCTCTTCGGCCACGGCGATGAAATGCTGCGGCGAAACGAAAACGCCGTCCTTGTTCCATCGGGCAAGCGCTTCGAAACCGCAGAGGTCACCCGTCCTGAGATTGATCAGCGGCTGGTAGAACGGTTCGATCCTGCCGTCGTCGATGGCGCGGCGAAGTTGGCCTTCGAGTTTGGCGCGCTCGGAGACCTTCTCCTGCATTTCGGGCTGGAACAGGCAGTATTGATTGTGACCCCGGCTTTTCGCCTCGTAGAGCGCGACGTCCGATCGATGGCAGACTTCCTCAAGCGAGCTGCCGTGATCCGGCAGGCGCGCGTAACCGACGCTCGCGCCGACCTCGGTGGGCAGGGTCCCGATCCGGACCGGCCGGGAAACTGAGTGAATGAGTAGCTGCGCGAAGAGCTCCTCCTTTTCGGGCGAGAGGTTGCGAGCCACCGCAACGAACTCGTCGCCGCCGAAGCGGAAGACGCACTCGTATTCGGCCAAAGCGCAGATGCGCCGGGACACTTCCTTCAGCAGGACGTCGCCGCCCTGATGACCAAGAAGGTCATTGACCTTCTTGAAGCCGTCTAGATCGATCGAAAATACCGTTACAGTCTGCGGCCCGATATCCTCGCCTGCTTGCCGCGGCTTTTCGTCGAGCTGCGAAAGGACGAGCCTGTCGAACGCGTAGCGGTTGGGAAGTTTCGTCAGGTGATCGTGCGTGGCGATATGGTCAGCCTCATCGAAGGCCTTCCGACGATTCAGCATTTCGTTGCGCATATCGAGAATGCGCAACGCCGAATAGGCGAAACTCGCAAGGCCTGCGACCAGGAACACGATGATGATGAGGTGGGCTTTTCCTGCGCTGAACGACTGAACCAACCCCAGAAGCAGATCCTCATAGGTTATGCAACCGACGAGCAACAGCAGCGCAACCGCTGTCACCTGCGCCAGCTGCCTGCCGGCTTTGCTTTCCAGAAAATCCTTCATCTACCCCTCCAACTCTGCGATCCTAGGATAAACAACTAAAGGAATCATTATTCAGGGTTGTGCAAAGCGATCGAATCTCCGCCGCGCGGCCACCCGGAAGGCTGTGTCCGACGAGGCGAACAATCCCGTGGCAGAAGCTTGAGATTGCCCACGACCTACAGCATGGTCGAACGCGAGATCGACGATTGGCAGCATCGAGCCGCAATAAGCTCGTTGAGCGGAGGAAAGCCGGCAAGGACCGGTTCTCTTGTCCATAGGAACCTTCAAGCGACTTACCGGATGTCAGCCTTGACGAGGTAAGCAGCCCCCAACGACGCAGCCGGCACTGTCGGCGCCCATCACGACAATGTCGAATTCGAGTGTTTCATCGCTCATGATCCTCTCCCACCTCGGATGCCCAGAAGGCATAGGCCTTGGTGTGATCGCCATAGCCGCCGATTGCCTCGCGCGCCTCGGCCATGCGGTCATATACGGCATGCGTGACTGTCGCCTTGACCGATTTGGCATCGGCGAGATCGGCGGCGATCTTGATGTCCTTGGTGAAGAGGTCGAGCGCAAAGTTGCGGCTCTCGTTGCCGGCGATGATGCGTTTGATGGAGGTTTCGGTCGCAAAGCTGCGCGCCGTGGAAACGTTGAACACTTCGACCATCATGGCCGGATCGAGCCCGTATTCCCGGCCGATGATCAAGGCCTCGCAGGCACCAACATAGGCGGCGGCGGAAACGTAGTTGTTCATCGACTTCATCACATGGCCTGAGCCGAGCTTTCCGAGTCTGAAAATCTTCTTGCCGAGATGCGAGAGCACTTCCGCCGCGCGCTCGACAGCCTCCTCGCTGTCGCCGCCCATCATGAAGACCAGGTTGGCGTCGCGCGCGCCCATCCACCCGCCGGAGACCGGCGCGTCGATCAGCGAGACGCCGTATCGCGCCAGATCGGCGCCAAGTTTACGGGTGCTGTCTGGCGGCGATGACGTCGTATCGATGACAAGGCTGCCCGGTTTGAGGCCGGCAAGCAGGCTTTTTTCTCCGCCTTCGTGAAGCACGGCGCCTACGAGAGCGCCAGTCGGCACCATGGTGAGGATGACGGAGGCACGGGCAAGATCGGCCGGCGTCTCGGGCACTGCCGTCCCGTGCTCCCTGGCAAAGGCAATCTTCCTTTCGATGTCGATATCGTAGGCGAGAACCTCATATCCAGCCTTCACCAGATGCGCCGCCATATGCGAGCCCATATTTCCGAGCCCGATGAAACCGATGATTCGATCCGTCACGTTTTCCTCCCGTCGTGATGATCTCAAAGATTGCCAATTTTTTACGATGATGGATTGCGTTTGTCCATCATGAATACTAAGGTTGCCTGATACTCGCAGAGGAGCACTCCCAGGAGTGGCGAGGAGGAGGAAGCATGAGCGTCAACGTTTCGATGGCGGCGATCCCTGCTGCCGTGACGGATTTCATCCGTGGATCCCACAAGCTGCTGATCGACGGAAAGTGGATCGCCCCGGCGTCTGGCAAGACCTTTTTTACCCATAATCCGGCAGATGGCCGCAAACTTGCGGATATCGCAGCCGCCGATGCCCAGGACGTCGATCTCGCCGTGGCGGCGGCACGCCGCGCCTTCGAGGATGGTCCGTGGTCGAAGATGACGCCGGCGACGCGCGCCAAACTCATCTGGCGACTTGCCGACGCGCTAGAGGCGAAAGCCGAAGAATTCGCCTTCATCGAGACGCTCGACAACGGCAAGCCGCTCAACGACGCCAAGGTCGTCGACCTGCCCCACTCGATCGAGGTGCTGCGTTACTTCGCGGGCTGGTGCACCAAGCTCAATGGGGAGTCCATCTCCCTTTCCAATCCCGGTACGTGGCACGCCTATACGATGCGCGAACCGGTCGGTGTCGTCGGCTCGATCACGCCGTGGAATGCACCGCTGATGATGGCGGTCTCGAAGATCGCGCCGGCACTGGCGGCAGGCTGCACGGTTGTTCTGAAACCTGCCGAACAGACACCATTAACTGCATTGAAGCTCGGCCAGCTCATTCTCGATGTCGGTTTTCCGGATGGCGTCGTCAATATCCTGACCGGTTTCGGCGAGACCGCCGGCGCGGCGATCACCGCCCATCCCGGCATCGACAAGGTGACCTTCACGGGTTCGACGGATGTTGGACGCATCATCATCAAGGCGGCCGCCAACGACTTCAAGCGTGTCACGCTGGAACTGGGCGGCAAGACACCGGTCATCGTCTTTCCGGATGCGGATATCGACCGGGCGATCGAGGGCGCGGCCCGCTCGATCTTTTCCAATGCCGGCCAGATCTGCAATGCCGGTTCGCGGCTTTATGCCCATCGTGACGTTTTCGACCGGCTGGTGGAGGGCGTTTCCCGCCGGGCGGGCGAATTCCGGGTGGGTCCCGGTCTCGAGGCCTCCACCCAGATGGGACCGGTCGTCTCGCAGGAACAGCTCGACCGCATTTCCGGCTTTATCGCCTCTGGGAAAAGCCAGGGCGCCGAGGTTCGCGCCGGAGGCGGACGGATTGGTACTGAAGGTTACTTCGTGGAGCCGACGGTGCTGACGGGCACGAGGCCGGACATGGATGTGATGCAGCATGAGATTTTCGGGCCGGTGCTCTGCGCCATGTCCTACGAAGAGGCCGACCTTGACCGTATCGCCCGGGAAGCAAATTCGACGAGCTACGGTCTCGGCGCGGTGCTATGGACGCGCGACCTGTCGACCGCCCACAAAATGGCGAGAAAACTCAAGGCTGGTACCGTGCGCGTCAATGGCGGAGGGCTCGACCCCGCCCTGCCCTTCGGCGGGTTCAAGCAATCCGGCTGGGGACGCGAACTCGGCCGTGAAGGCGTAGAGGCCTATACGGAGCTGAAGTCGGTCGCCATGGCGCTCTGACCGGCAGGCGCCGGAGCGCGGGGCTCCCGCTTTCAAGGGACTGGTCCGACGGAGGAGGTCGTGCCGGTGACCGGAGTCAGTGTGTCAATGCCGGCCGTCCGGCCGGCAAACAAGGGAGGAGAGGACACGATGTTTCGAAGAACTTTCATGGCGTTGGCGCTGGCCACGGCATTGCCGCTCAGCGTCCAGGCGCAGGACTACCCTAGCAAGGATATCCACATCATCTGCACTTTCCCGGCGGGAAGCGGCGCGGACATCCTGGTCCGCTTCATGGCCGAGAAGATCAAGGCCCAGACCGGTGGCGCAACCATCGTCGTCGAAAACAAGCCGGGCGCGGCCGGCAGTATCGGCACCCAGTTCGTCGCCCGCTCGCCGGCTGATGGCCATACGATCCTGATGGACGCCGGCACGACAATCGCTTCGATCATGTCGCGCTTCAAGCAGCCGCCGATCGACGTCGCCAAGGATCTGCAGATGGTGGCGACCATCAACCGACAGGCCTTCATGATCGTCGTCGACGCCAAAAGCGACATCAAGACGCTCGATCAGCTGACGGCCAAGCTGAAAGCGGAGGGCGACAAGGCATCCTATGCCGCCGCAGCCAATTCCGGCATGGTTCTCGGCGAGCTCTACAAGCAGGCTGCCAAGCTTGAGACTGTGCAGGTGAAATATGAATCGGCTCCGGCGTCACTGAATGACCTCCTGTCCGGCCGCCTGCTTTTCGGGACGCTTGATCCGGTCTTTTCACTGGCGCAACAGCGCGAAGGACGCCTGCGCGTGCTTGCCGTCGCCAGCGCCGAACGGCTGGCGTCCATTCCCAACATCCCGACGCTCAAGGAACTGGGGCTTCCGATCGACGTGACCACCTGGTTCTCCGCCGCCGTCCCGGCGGGCACCCCAAAACCGATCGTCGACAAGATCAACGCCTGGTTCAATGCCGCACTGAAGCAGCCGGATACGGTGAAATTCCTCAATGATTCCGGCGGCGACCCGTGGGCCAACACGCCGGAAACCACGCAGCAGATGCTGATCAAGGCGATCAGCGACTGGCGTGAATTCATCCGCATCGCCAACATCCCGCCGGCCGGTTGATCATACCCGACTTAAGGCTCCCGTCACACGGGCGGGAGCCCATCCTTTCAGAGGGACGGCATGGCCTCCACCTATGACTATATCATCGTCGGTGCGGGCTCGGCGGGCTGCGTGCTCGCCAACCGGCTGACGGAAGACGGAACGACACGGGTACTGCTTCTCGAAGCCGGACGGCGCGCCCGTCATCCGTGGCTCGAAATGCCGATTGCCTTTTACATGATGTCGTTCAACAAGCGATATACGTGGCAGTTCCATACGGAGCCGGAACCGGGGCTGAACGGCCGGCGCATCCTCCTGCGCCGCGGCCGCACGCTCGGCGGGACGTCCTCGATCAACGGCATGATCTTCTCACGCGGCAATCCGCGCGACTACGATACCTGGCGGCAGCGCGGCCTTGACGGCTGGAGCTACCAAGATGTGCTGCCTTACTTCAAACGCCTGGAGAACAGCTGGCGCGGCGAGAGCGAATTCCACGGCAGCGAAGGACCGGTCAAGGTCTCGCAGACCCACCACCAGCAGATGCTCTACGACACGCTTCGAGACGGCGCCCTTGCTTATGGCCTGCCTGATCGGGACGATTACAACGGCGCCGATACCGAGGGCGTGAGCAAGATCGAATTGGCCGTTGGCGATGGCGTTCGCCAAAGCACCGCGCGAGCCTATCTTCGGCCGGCCCTTGCGCGACCCAATCTCACGGTAGAAACCGGTGCTGTTCTGCGCCGGATCCTGATTGAAAACGGTCGGGCAGCAGGCGTCGAATACAAAAAAGAAGGCCAGCTTCACAAGACATACGCAGACAGCGAAGTCATTCTTTCTGCCGGACCCTACAAATCGCCGCAAATGCTGATGCTGTCCGGCATCGGCCCAGCCGACCATCTGCGGGAATTCGGCATCGACGTCGTGCATGACCTGCCGGGTGTCGGGCAGAACTTGTCCGAGCACCCGAACATGCTGGCCATCTTCAAGGCGAAAAACAAAGGCACGTTCCTTGAGCAGCTGCGGCTCGACCGCGCCGTCGTTTCCGGTGCGCGCTGGCATCTGTTCCGCAAAGGTCCGTTCACCAACAACGGCGCCGCGGCAGTGATCTTCGCCAAGACCGAGCAGCATCTTGACCGACCGGACGTGCAGCTCGTCTGCTCTTCGGTTGCGAACGACGCAAAGCTTTGGTTTCCGGGCCTCACCGCCCCGGCCATCCACTCCTTCACCGCGCGGGTTGGGACGCTTTACCCCCGCTCGCGCGGCTGGGTGAAGCTAGGCTCCGCCGATCCGGACGTCCCGCCCCGCATCCAGTTCAACCTCTTCACCGAACGCTCGGATATGGACGACATGATCAAAGCGATGCGGCTGACCCGGGAGATCTACAATTCGGGTCGGCAAAAAGAGCTGATCGAGGATGAGATGTTCCCCGGCAAGGACGCGAAGACCGATGCCGAGCTGGAAGCAGTCATCCGCTCCACGGCACTGGTCCGGCAACATGCGCTCGGCACCTGCACGATGGGCGTGACGTCCGGCAGCGTCGTCGATCCGCAACTGCGGGTTCACGGGATTGCCGGGCTGCGCGTGGCCGATGCATCGGTCATGCCGGAGGAGCCGGGCGGAAATACCAACGTGCCGACCATCATGATCGCCGAAAAAGCCTCCGATATGATCCGCGGGCGGGGCGCGTCCTGAATGCTGCGGCGACTAAGCCTGATGGCCCTGCTGCAAATCGGATGATAAGAACCGCCCTCCTCCATCTCTCAACATTGCTGCTTCAGGCGGAAGCCTGTTCCCAGTACCAGGCTACATACATTCTCTTTTTGTCGTGACCGCGGCTTTTCAGAAAGGTTCGGATAGAGCGCACATCCTCCTTTTCGCAGGCGACCCAGACGAAGGTTTCGTTATCGATGGAAGCGATCGCTTTCTTGGCTTCCTCCGCAAGAACGCCTTTCGCCCCAGCCGGGTAATTCCGCCGATGCAGCCAGCGGACATCCAGCGAACCCGCAGACGGGAGCGGTTGCTCTTCCGTCTCATCCAGCACTTCGATGATAGCTTGAATCCGGGTGCCCGGCGCTACTTCGGCCGCCGTCCGGGCGATGGCGGGAAGAGCGCTTTCGTCGCCGACCAGAAGAATGGACTGTGCTGCCGGAAGACTGCCGCCTCCGGGCCCGAGCAGTGCTACTTTTTCTCCGGGCTGCACGTCGCGGGCGAAGTCGGCTCCAGGTGTCGCAACGTGGGTTGCTGGATGTTGCAGGAAGTCGATCCACAATTCCCGGCGCTCGATATCGACGGCGCGGATCGTGTATATGCGAACCAGAATCTCGTCTTCTCCCTCGGGCCAGGCGACGCGGCCGTCTTGGCGGATTCCCGGCCATACCGGCGGCCTGCCCTTCGGGGGGACTAGAAGGCGAACGTGCATGTCGCCGCCGACGAACGGCGCAACGTCAGCGCAGGCAAACTTCACACGCCGCATGTGAGGGGTGACGTCCTCTGCCGAGACGACCGTCACGTCGTGGATATTCGGCAACCCCGCGAGGGGCGAATGCTCGGACCACGTCAATTCAAGCGGCTCTTCCCCTGCAAAGTAGAACAGGTGCTCCGCAATCATCGTCCGATTCATGTGTAATGCCGTTTCCGACTCGCAGGCCAGCTCGATCAGGAGCTTGCGGTCTGCCAGACGAATGCTTGCGGTGCCGTTCTTGCTCTTCAGCAGGGCGTGGTTCTCGCTCCGCTGCACTTCGGCATGCTCGATAAAATGCTCGCAGATTTCATCGAGCATGCGTTCGGCATCCTTTGGCAGCGCGATACCGGATATTTTGAGTGGCTGAATTGCATTCATGACCGATTCTCCTTGAAATCCTGCCCCTCCGCCATCCGATGGCGGCCGATCGGGAGCATGATCGGCCGGCCCGAGGTCGGGTCGGTGATAACGCGGCTTTCTAGGCCAAAGACCTGCCGCACATTCTCTTCTGTCAGCACATCTTCGGGTCTGCCCGCCACATGCACCTGTCCCCCGGCTATCGCGACGAGGTAATCCGCATAGCGCGCCGCGAGATTGAGATCGTGCAGGACCATCACGACGGTGGTCCCCCGCGCGTGGTTGAGATCGGTGAGCAGATCGAGAACTTCGACCTGGTGATTGATGTCGAGAAACGTCGTCGGTTCGTCCAGCAGCAGGACCTCTGTCTGCTGTGCCAGCGCCATGGCGATCCAGACGCGCTGACGCTGACCGCCGGAGAGCTCGTCCACCGGCCGCTCGGCAAGCTCGGTGGTCTTGGTCGCGGCGAGCGCGCTGTCGACGGCTTCGTCGTCCTCGCGCGTCCAGCGTGAAAACAGGCTTTGATGTGGATGCCGCCCGCGGCTGACGAGATCGGCGACGGTAATGCCCTCCGGGGCGATCGGCGACTGAGGAAGCAGCCCCAATGTCCGCGCCAACTCCCGGGATGGAGTCCGATGGATCGATTTGCCGTCCAGCAACACATGCCCCTGGCTGGGTGAGATGAGCCGAGACATGGTGCGCAACAGCGTGGACTTGCCGCAAGCATTGGCGCCGACGACGGCCGTAATCTTGCCGGGCGGCACCGTAAGATCCAGCGCATGCAGGATCTCGACATCGTTATACCCGGCCGAAAGCCGGCTTGCGGTTAGAGAATGAACGGTCACAGCGAGCCTCCGGTCCGGTTGACGCGCACGATCAGGTAAATCAGATAGGGGGCACCCAGAACTCCGGTCACCACGCCCACCGGATACCGGCTTGGCAGAAGGAACTGACCGGCATAGTCGCCGCCCAGCACGAGTATCGCGCCGATCAGGGCCGCCGGCAGCAGCAACGATCCGTTGCGTCCGACGACGCGGGCGGCGATCGGCCCAGACAGGAAGGCCACAAAGGCGATCGGCCCCGTCACCGCCGTCGCGGATGCGATCATGCCGACTGCCGCAACCATGACCAGCATGCGGGTCCTTGCCACCTTGACCCCCAGGGCTGAGGCCATGTCATCGCCCAGGCGAAGAGCTTCCAGTTCTCGCGCGCGGCTGAGCAGAAGTCCGCCAAATGTGGTGAGTGCAAGGAGAAGCGGAAGCGCCTGGCCGAGCTGCGCGCCGTTGACGCTGCCGGTCAGCCAGCGCATTGCTTCCTGCAGATTCCAGGCCGGTGCACTCGAGAGGATATAGGCGACGACGCTTTCCAGCATGGCCGAGACGCCGATCCCGACGAGAATGAGCCGTGTCCCGGCAACCCCGTTGCGGAATGACAGGCCATAGACCAGCAGCGCCACACCGAGGCCTGCGACGACCGCCAGGACCGAGACGATCGGCCCGCTCAACGACAGGACGACGATGGCGAACACGGCCGCAGCACTTGCGCCCGAAGTGATGCCGATGATGTCCGGACTGGCAAGAGGGTTGCGCAGCATGAGCTGGAAAGTGACGCCGCCGAGCCCAAAGCCCAGGCCGGCGAGGACCGAAAGGACCGAGCGCGGCAGCCGCAGTTTTCCGACGGTAAAGGCGGCACCTGCGACATCATCCCCCATCAAGGCGCGCATGACGTCCGCGGGTGGCGTGAAGGACTGGCCGAGCGACAGGGTCACCGCAAAAAGAACGACCACGATAGCCAATAGGATGGAGGTCACAAAAACATGCCGACGCGCGCGACGGCGGCGATTTTCCGCGATGAGGTCAATGGTTGGAGAAAGCATCATCACAGTTCGCGAACCCGCTGTCGCCTGACAATCCAGATGAAGAACGGTGCCCCGATGAGAGCCGTGATAATCCCGACGTCGATTTCGGCTGGCCTGGTGGCGATGCGCCCGACGATATCCGCGGCCAGCAGCAGACAGGCGCCGCCCAGCGTGGAAAACGGCAGCAACCACCGGTGATCGACCCCGACCAGCAGACGGCAGACATGCGGTACGACCAGTCCCAGAAAGCCGATTGGCCCGCAAATCGCTGTCGTTGCCCCACACAGGAAGATGGCACCAAGCGAGGCGACGGCGCGGGCCACCGCGACGCGCTCGCCGAGCCCTGCCGCCACGTCGTCGCCCAAAGCCAGTGAATTCAGCTTTCGCGCCGACAGAAGGCTGACCAGGAAACCGGCTGCCAGAAACGGCAGCACCGGAACAATGCGCTCGAAGGTCGCTCCGCCCACGCCGCCGATCTGCCAGGAGCGGATGCCACCCGCGATGTCTGCCCGCGGCAGCACCACGGCAATCACCATGGAGGAGAAGGCAACCGACGTCGCGGCTCCGGCAAGCGCCAGCTTCAATGGGGTTGCTCCGCCGCGTCCCAGCGATCCGATCGTATAAACGAAGACTGCCGAGCATCCGGCTCCCAGGATTGCAACCCAGATATAGGCGTCGGCGGAGGACATATCGAACCAGGCGACGCCCGTGACGACGGCCAGCGATGCACCCATATTGACGCCCAGAATACCTGGATCGGCGAGAGGATTGCGTGTCACGCCCTGCATGGTCGCCCCGGCGAGCCCGAGCGCGGCTCCGGCAAGCACCGCAAGCACTGTTCGCGGGATGCGGACGTTGACCGCCGCCTGGCCAATGCTGTCGACGCGTCCCGCCAGCGCCACGAGGATATCGGTCCACGCCACCTCGCGGGTGCCGACCGTAACAGAGAGCGCGCAGAGGCCGGCCAACCCCACGATCAATCCGGCCAGCCAGAGGCTGCGGGTCCGGTTCGAACGTCGAGCGACGAAAGACCGCGAGAACAATCGTATGCTGCCGGCCGTCATTTGGACGTTCTGGCCGCTTCCGCAAGCAGATCCACATAGTCCTTCAAGACCCATGAAATCGAAAGCGGTGTCGGATTTGCCGCCGTGCCGATCGGGTTGCGACCCAGCATCACGAGCCCCCCCTTGGCCACGGCCGGCATTCTGGACATAAGGGGGTTCGCCGCCAGCGCATCGAGCAATTTCCGGTCACCGTAGGTGACGACGATATCCACATCATCGAAAATATCGATGCGCTCGGCGCTGACGGAGCCAGCGAATTTTCCGGGCTTCGAGGCTTCCACGACGCTCTTGGGGGATTTCAGGCCGAGATCCGCGAAGAATCTCACGCGGGTGTCGTTTGTCGTATAAAAGTTGACGATGCTCAGGTCAGTCGCATCCAGGTGGGTGATGAACATCGCCGATTTACCCCGGAGCTCAGGGTGCGTACCGACCACCCTGGCGATATCGGCCTCGATTTTGCCGATCAATGCCTCGCCTTCAGAGACCATGCCCATCCCGGCACTGTTCAAGCGGATCATGTCACGCCAATCGGTCGACCACGGCGCTTCGGGATAAGCGACGACCGGTGCGATCTGGCTCAGCGTGTCATAATCCGATTGGCTCAGTCCGGAATAGGAAGCCAGGATCACATCGGGCCTGGTAGCGGCGACCGCCTCGAAATCGATACCGTCCCCTTCATCGAAAAGCACCGGTTTGCCGGCATGGAGCTCGGCCAGCCTTTCGGCCACCCAGGGCAACAGCCCATCGCCGTCGTCGTCGCCGAAATTGGCCTTGGCGAAGCCGACAGGAACGACACCGAGCGCCAGCGGCACTTCATGGTTTGCCCAGGCGACCGTCGCTATCCGTTCAGGTTTATTGGTGATGATCGTCGTGCCAAACGCGTGCTTGATGGTGATGGGGTAGGACGTGTCTTCCCCCGCCCAGGCGCTGCCGAACGCAATCATCCACACGCCTATTGCCGCAAACCGAACGGCGAGAAGAACAAAACGCAGCATTGCGCCAAAACTCCGCCTAGGACTTAAGTGGACTTCCAGTCTCAGGTTCATCGAACGGCGTCAACAGGCGGACCCGTGCTTATCGGGATGCGGAGCGAGATTTCCGTTGGTTCCTACAAAACCGGAGAAATCTACAATACTGGATAAGCACCCTCAAGTTAATAGCCGCCTTGTGCATATCAAACCACGTCATCTTCTGCGGGTCGGGGCGCAGAAAAAATCTCTCCTCATATCCGACCGTCGAGGTGCGCTCCGAGTGCCCGCGGCACCTAGCTCGAAAACCGGCATTCGCTGCCAAAGCCCGCAATGGCCACATTGATTTTTGGAACTTGAACATGAAAATCGAAAGAACAGGCAGTCGCTCATCGGGAGCCCTTACCCGCTACCGGAATGCGGTCCTTCTGGGTTGCACGGCGCTCGTCGCTTTCATGCCGACGTTCTCGCATGGTCAGGACGCCCAAAATTCAAGTTCCGATACCACGCTCGAACCGATTGTCATTCAGGGCAGCGGCACCGGCCTCGATACCGGCAACGATTCGAAGTCGATTGTCGCGACAAGGACGACAGGTGCCGGCAAGATGGTGACGGATATCCTGGATACGCCAGCCTCCGTTTCCGTCATCACATCCAAGGAAATCCAGGAGCGCGGTGCGGACAGCGTCGAACAGATCGTGCAATATACCGCCGGCGTGGTCACGGACTATTACGGTTCGGATGACCGTTACGACTATTTCAAGATCCGCGGTTTCACCCCCTTTACCTATCGCGACGGACTGGTCGTCGGCAGGACCTGGAGCGGCATCCGCGAAGAGCCCTATGCCTTCGAGCGCGTCGAGGTGCTGAAGGGCGCCAGTTCCACGGGTTTTGGGGTTTCCGATCCCGGCGGCTCGGTGAACTATGTCACCAAGCGGCCAAAGAGCGAACGTTTCGGCGAAGTCTATGGCACCGGTGGCTCCTTCGATCACAAGGAGACGGGTTTCGACTTCGGCGACAACATCACCCCGGACGATACGCTCTCCTACCGCCTGACCGGCAAGTTCCAGCGGTCGGACGCCGAATACGATTATTCGCAGAGCGATGAAAACTTCATCATGGGCGGCCTGACCTGGCGCCCCACCGATGCGACGAGCCTTTCATTCGTGTTCGATCACCTGGACAAGGACGGCACGCCCAGCGGCGGCGGCCATCCAAGGGGCGCCGACTTAGACAGGGATCGCTTCTTCGGCGAACCGGACTATAACTACGACACCACGAACAGAAACACGTATAGCGTCATGCTCGACCATGATTTCGGAAGTGGCCTGACCTTCAATTCGAGCGCCCGCTACAGCAAGTCGGATACCGGATTCGGTTACACCTATATTTACGATGCGTTGGGCGCCGACGATCCCACAGGCATGGTCGACCGCAATTACTTCGGCAGCGACAAGTCCTCCGAGCAGTTCATCGTCGATGCTCATCTGCTCTATGAGACGAATTTCAACGACGTGGAAAGCCGTACCCTGCTCGGTGTCGAGTATAACAAGTTCGAATCAAAGAATGACAGCTTCTATACCGCTGCGCCGGCCCTAAACTGGCAAAATCCGGTCTATTCGGGCGGACCCGGATCGCTGTCGCCGTTCGCCAGCGTGGCAAGCGACCAAAAGACCAAGGCGATCTACCTGCAGCAGGATCTGACCTTTTTCGACAAGCTGACGGCGAGCATCGGCCTGCGCAACGATTGGCTTGACCTGAAGGAGAGGAACCAGCTTACAGGTTCCACGGCGGCGGGCAATTTCAGCGAATTCACCAAGCGCTTCGGTCTGAGCTACAAACTCACAGACGAACTTGCGACTTATGTCAGCTATGCCGAATCCGTCGCGCCACCGAGCGCGGGAACCGAGCCTACGCTTGGCAAGCAGTATGACGTCGGGATCAAATATCGACCAGATGCCTTCCCTGCTCTCTTCAGTGCGTCCGTCTACGACCTGACGATGCAGAACATCACGACTTACGAGGCTCCCACATACCTGCCGGCGACAGTCGACAAGATCCGGCATCGCGGCATCGATCTCGAGGCAAAGGCGGAGGTGACGAACAATATCAACCTGATCGCCTCCTACAGCTACATCGATTCCGAGATCGTCGAGAAAGGTGGCACGTATAATGGCAAGCGCTTTGCGCAGGTCCCGGCGCATCTGGCTTCGGTATGGGGCACCTACACGCTCGAAGGCAACGGCCAGCGCGGCGATATGACCTTCGGGCTCGGCGCTCGCTATACGGGCCCGTACTACTTCGACAACGCAAATACTCGGAAATCGGACGGCGCCATCGTCTTCGACGCCGCCTTCACCTACAAGATCCAGGAAAACACGACATTCCAGCTCAACGCCAGCAATCTGTTTGACGAGAAGCATATCGCGAACGATGACGGCGGCGCGTATTATTACAATCCCGGCCGCGCAATCTATGCGACGCTGCGCCAGACGTGGTGATCCTCCAGTCCCACCCGTATTCCCGCCGGGTGGGGCAACATACTGAAATCAGCAGATCTGCCGCACTCGGCGCCACGCCGCAGGCGTATCGCCGGCAATCTGCCTGAACGCCTTCGTCAAATGTGCCTGATCGGTGAAGCCCAGCTGGGCCGCTATCTCCGCGACGGCCAGATCGCTTTCAAGCAATAGCTTTTTCGCAAGGTCGACACGCCTTCCAAGTTGCCATTGCAGCGGCGTCTTGCCGGTGGTCTGCTTGAAGACATTGGAAAACCAGCTTTCCGATAGGCCGACTGTCGCAGCCATTTCGGCGACAGTCAGGCGGCAGTCGCTCAGGCCATCGATGCGTGACATCAGCTTGTTCATCTGTGCCTGGGTCAGCCTGCCATTGGCTTTTTCGGCTTCATGGTCGGGTATGTCGAGAAGGCCGGCGACGATGCTGCCCACGAGACTTTCGGCATAGACGGCGTGCTTCGATGGGTTCGATATTTCGTCAACCAGCAGGCCCGCCAGCGTCTGGATAGCGCCGGCGTCCTGAAGCTCCACCGGCCGACGCAAGGCCGCCAGCGCTGCAGAGGCCCCAACCGACGGCGTCAGGAACCGGAGCAACCGATCCCTGTGCATGTGAAGGTTGAGATGGGAAAAACGGTGCTTGGTTTCGCTGCTGGTCCACATGGGAACGCCGGCAGGAACATAGACCGCACGTGTCATCGGACGGTAGTGCTGCGAAAAATTGTCGTCTCGGTTCGACATACGAATTCGAGACGACACGTCGTTGAAGAAAATCATGATGCGCGGGTCGTCCGCCAGATAGTAGCCCGTGGCGCCAGACTGGCTTTCGGCTTCCCAAAAGACACTCACCAACCCGTCGAACCGACGCCACTTGACCGGAGCGACAACCCGGATCCCCTCCGTGTGCCAAGCCATGGAATGCCAATAACTCAACGTCGGAATCCACCTTTGTCTGGCATCAGGACAATCAATCCTCTTCCCCGGGCCTTGCAATCGACCTGCATGCGGCGCTCCTCAAAGAGGAGTATTCCAGTCATATATAAAGCCTTCGGAGGGATAGTAAAGTTTGTATCGACCAAGCCCGCAATCATGCGTGAAAGTGCCTGTTTCATCGGCCGGCAGCGCAGTTTACACAGACTCAGAATAAGGATACTACAGATCCTTAATGTCGCTGCCCTGAACGGTGGATTGCTCCTTATGATCCTGAAAAGCCAAGTCGAATGGGCGCTTCACTGCTGCGCCATTCTTTCAGGTCTGCCCGACGAGCGCTATCTGTCGACCAAGGCGCTAGCCGAACTGCACGGCCTACCCAAGGAATATCTTTCGAAAGCACTGCAGAGCCTGTCGCAGGCGGGTCTGGTTCTTTCAACGCTCGGGCCGTCCGGAGGATACCGGCTGGCAAAGCCGCCGGGAGAAATGACATTCCTCGATATTGTCGAGGCGGTAGAGGGCGGCGGCCGGACCTTCATCTGCAACAATATCCGTGCCAACAACCCCTGCCGTCCACAAGGCTATTGCGAAAGCGGCCCGTGCGCGATCGCGCGGATCATGTGGGAGGCTGACGAAGCCTGGCGGGCCAAGCTGCGCAGCGTGACGCTTGCCGATCTCGTTGACACTCTCGCGCAGGACATCCCTGCGGATATCTGGAGCGGCACGTTCGAGTGGGTTCTAAACCGAGCGGGATGAGTAGGACCTGTCGGGCGGAGCGCTTGTTTTGTCCGCCTTCGCAGCCGGGGCATAAAGATAGCTCTGCGGCGGCGGGGCAAATGCGAGACCGTTTGCTTCGCAATGCTGGTGGACCACATCGATGATCTCGTTTCTGGCCGGCGTGCGATTGGCGGGGCTCGTCACCCGAAACTGCAGTTCGGCTTCGATCGCTATGGCATCGATCGCCTTGAGGGCGACGATCGGCGCGGGATCCTGAACGATGTTCTGGCAGCTTTGCAAAGCCGTTTTCATCACGCCTTCCACGAGGGCCGGCCGGTGCGATGCTGCGATCCGCATCACCAGAATGATCATGTGGGTTTCGTCGGGACGCGTCAGATTGGTCAAACCCACTTTCGCGAGAGTGCTGTTGGGGATAACCATGACATTGTGGGCGGGGGTGAGAATCTGGGTGGAGCGCCAGTTGTTCTCCACGACGCGGCCTTCCGTTCCGTCGCCGAGCTGGATCCAGTCGCCAATGGTGAACGGCCTTCCGAGCGTCAGCGCTATTCCCGAGAACAGGTCGCCAAGCGTGTTCTGAAGCGCGAGACCCAGAATGATGGCAATGACGCCGGAGGTCGCCACGAGTGTGCCGATGGGTGCGCCGAAGACGAAGCCGATGATCGAGAGGGTTACGCCCAGATATACGACGGCAACGATGAGGTCCTGAAGGAGCCGCGCTTCCACAGGCCTGCCATCGAGGACGATATAGATGCGCACGAAGCCGATGGACGCCCAGGCGAGATGGACCCACCAGAGCACGCGTGCCGACGTGCCGAGAATATTCCGGCCCTCGGCTATCTCGGTCGCGTCGATCCTGTGCGGCAGGATACCACTGAATGCCAAGACCGCAGTCATGCCTGAGAAGAAGATGATCTGGACGATCAGCCGGGCAGTCGGTCTTTTGCGGCCTTGAAGGTGCCAGACGACAATACCGGCCACCCCCAGCAGATTCACCAGCACAAGAGCCGTCAGAGAGTGATCAGAAAGCATGACAGTGCCTCAAGTGTCGTGACCGGCGAAACAGACTGCAGGCCGGATGCGCGAATGCACCCGGCCTGCAGTCGCCATTTCGATGCGCGCACCAAATGGTGCTCACTTGCGTGCCGACGTGACAAACCATTGCTCGAAGCCGATATGGCCAAGGCGCGGATTGTTGTCGGAGACCAGAGATCCATCCTCCAGCCGGGCGCCGAAATAGCTCGCCTCGCGGTCAGCTTCCACCTTGCGGCGGTCACCAAGTGCCGTCAGATAGCGGGCGACCAGTTCGTTCAATCGCGACCGTTCGGGACCAGCGATCTCGATCGTGCCGTTGACCGGAGCAGCCAGTGCAACCTCCGCCATGGCGTCCGCAACGTCATCCGAGGCGATCGGCTGCACAAAGGCCGATGAAAGACGAACTGTGTCGCCAACGGTGCCGGACTGGGCGATGCCGCTCAGGAATTCCATGAACTGCGTCGAATGGACGATGGTGTAGGGTATTCCGGAAGCCTTGATCAGTTTCTCCTGGGCAAGTTTCGCCCGGAAGTAGCCGCTCTCCTGAAGCCGTTCGGTCCCCACGACCGAAAGGGCGACATGATGTTTGACCCCGGCAATCTTCTCCGCTGCAAGCAGGTTACGCCCCGACGTCTCGAAGAACTCCATGACAGCCTTGTCTTCAAACGAAGGGGAATTGGCGAGGTCGAGAACGACCTCAGCGCCGGCCAGGGCTGCGGCGAGACCTTCGCCGGTGATTGTATTGACGCCTGTGTTCGGCGAGGCCGCGATCACCTCATGCCCCTTGTTGCGCAGACGTTCGGTCGTCTTCGAACCGATGAGGCCGGTCCCGCCAATGATGACGATTTTCATGATGGCTCTCCCTTTGCGGTTGCCATTCGCTGCATCACTTAGTTCAAACCGGCCTTGTCGAGGCCATAGAGCTTGTCTGCGGAGCCGGGCACGGCCTTGAAAGCAATGCTAGCACGGTTCCAGGCATTGATGATCATGATGGAAAAGGTGAGATCGGAAATTTCTTTCTCCGACAGCTGGCCGCGGACCCGCTCGTAGAGTTCGTCTGGAATTCCCCCTTCGGGCAGTTCGGTGACAGCCTCCGTCCAGGCGAGAGCGGCGCGTTCGCGCGGAATGAAGAGGTTTGATTCCCGCCAGATGGCGACATGGTAGAGCCGCAATTCGCTCTCCCCATGGATCTTCGCTTCCTTGACATGCATGTCGAGGCAGAAGGCGCAGCCATTGATCTGTGAAGCCCGGATGTTCACAAGATCGCGGATCTTCTGTTCGATCGCGCTGTCTTTCAAGGACATGCTCAGCTCAGAGATTTTCTTGAAGAACTCGGGCGATTGCTGGGCGTAGTTCAGGCGCTGGGTCATAACCGTCTCCTCTTTAATTAAGGACTCTTGATATCCTTATGGATATAAAATATCCGTAATTGATGGACAGTAAAGCCCTCATCGCTTAGGCTGGAGGCATAAGGCTTATGCGCAGAGGTATGAGAGAATGGGGATGGACATCGTTTCTGCGTTGAAGACGTTTCTACGGGTCGCCGAGACGGGCTCCTTTTCGGCCGCGGCCATCGATCTCGGGCTCACACAACCCGCCGTCTCGCGACAGGTTTCGGCATTGGAAGACCATTTCAGCTCAAGGCTCCTGCATCGCACGACAAACGCGGTCGCGCTGACTTTCGAAGGCGAGCAAATGATCCCGATGGCAATGAGAGTGATTGAGGCGGTCGATGCCCTCGGCGACACCACATGCCCCGAAGCGGCCATCGCGGCGGGAAAGGTCAGGCTGAGTTTGCCCGCCCCGCTCGCGCTCTACATGAGCGATCGTCTCCCTGTGCTGCTCAAGGCCTATCCGAAGCTGTCAGTTGAGCTGATCTGTCGCGAGGAGCCGTCGGATCTGGTCGCCGACGGTATCGACATCGAGATCCGCCTTGGAGATGTCGGCAACAGCGGGCTGATCTGCCGGCGTATCGGCTGGACGACAGCGTTTCTCGTCGCCGCACCTGAATATCTGCAAAGAAAGGGGGCACCTGGAACCCCGCAGGAAATCGAGGGGCACGACTGCATCTGTTATAACCGTGGCGGCAACGGCCACTCCTGGTTCTTTTCGAACGGCTCGGATGAGGTTGCCGTGCGGGTTGCGCCCCGCCTAGGCGCGAACAATCCGGTCGCGGTTCGTCACGCCACGCTTGCGGGCAGCGGTCTTGCCATCCTGTCTCACATCCTCGTCAGTGCCGACATCGAGGCGAGAAGGCTGCTCAACGTGATGCCGGATTTTCCGCCTGTGCGGCTGCCGATCAACGTCGTTTATGCTTCCCGTCGCAATCTGCCACTGCGCGTGCGCACGGTCCTCGACTTCCTGATCGACGCCGTGCGGGAGGATGCACTCATGACGACGACCGAACGAGCTCCCTGCGGAGGGAACGGGTAAATCTACCGTGCGAATGGCACCTCAGGCGCGCGATCGGTGCCGCTTGCCTGACATCTTCGAACTCAAACACCCAACGAGGAAGCTCCATTCCTCGCGCTTCCCTGCAGGACCTGCAGGAGAGCCGTAATGTATCCATAGGTGAAGGCGAAGGCGGTGTTTTCGGGATCCGCGCCGGATATCTGCGGCACGTGGTCGGGCATGATCATGTATTGGTAGCCGACCTCGGCATAGGCCTGCAGCGACCGCCACATGTCCATGTCGCCCTCTTCGGGAAAGGTCTCCATGAAGGAGAGCTTGCGGCCGCGGATGTTGCGGAAATGAACATTGAACAGTTTGCCGCGCTCGCCGAACCAGCGGATAACGTCGAAAATTTCGCTTGCCGGGTCGTCGAGCATCTCGCCGACCGTCCCCTGGCAGAAATTGAGCCCGTGATAGGGGCTTTCCCGCATCTGCACAAACCGCTTCAGTCCTTCGACCGTGCCGAGCACGCGCGTCACGCCGCGATAACCCGGCGGCGTATAGGGATCGTGCGGATGGCAGGCGAGGCGGACTTTGTTGGCCTCGGCCACCGGCACGACCCGTTCGAGGAAATAGTCGATGCGCTCCCAGTTTTCGTCTTCGTCGACGATGCCGGCAATGGTCGGTGGCGCGCCGTGGTCGGCCTTCTCCCAACGGAAGGCCTCATTGCGCGAGCCGCCGCGGCCGATCTCGAGCTCGGTGCGCGGGATGCCGATGATGTTGAGGTTATATTTGACCGCCGGGATGCCAGCCTTCGCGGCATTCTCGATCAAGCGGCAGATGGAATCGATCTGCCGGTCCCGCTGCGGACCTTTCGTCAGCACGTCCGGACTGTACTGTTTCTCGATGACCCTCGAGCTCAACGGCAGCTGGATCATGTCGAGGATCAGGCCGAAACTCTCGATATGCTCGCGATGAGCGGAGAGCACGTCGAACGTCCAGTCGTGCGGATTGCCGGCCGGGTCCGCATTGACATGCTCGATGCCGAGCTGCGCCATGATCCTGTAGTCGTCGTCGTTCCTCGCCCTGAATTGCGTGCCGATATACATGGGTCCCTCCTAGACTTTTGTGAGCTGCGACAAAGAGGCGGGTGCCTCACCATAGGCTTCGCTGGCAGCTATGAGTTTTCGCGTGTAAGGTTCAGTCGCGCCGCCATTCACCAGCACATCGACCGGAAGAGTCTCGACCAGCTTTCCGGACTGCATCACGGCGGTCCTGTTACACATGTGTGCGACCACGCCGAGGTCATGCGTGACCATCAGGAAGGTCAGGCCGTGTTCTTCCTGCAGATCGCAAAGCAGATTGAGGATTTCCGCCTGCACCGATACGTCGAGCGCCGATGTCGGCTCGTCCAGCAGCAGGATCTCCGGCTTGAGCATGAGTGCCCGCGCAATCGCGACGCGCTGGCGCTGGCCGCCGGAGAGCTGGTGGGGGTAACGCCAGCGAAGCGCCTGCGGCAAGCCCACCGCGTCGAGTGACGCTTTGGCACGGGTTTCCGCATCAGGCACCTTCTGAATGCGCGCAGGTTCCATCAACTGCCGCCAGACAGTATGACGCGGATGCAGTGCCTCATACGGGTCCTGAAACACCATCTGCACCTTGCGGTAAAAATCCTTGCCGCGCTCTCGGCTGACATCTTCGCCCATCACCCTGAGCGTTGTCGCCGTGCTCGGAACAAGGCCCGTGATCGCCCTGAGTATGGTGGATTTGCCGGAGCCGGATTCGCCGACGAGCCCGAAGGTTTCGCCCGCAAGCACGGAAAAGCTCACGCCATCGACGGCACGCCGCGCGTCGTCCCCTTCCCCGAAGCTCACAATGAGGTTGTCGATCTCTATGATCGGTGTCTGGCTCTTCATGATGTCTACCATGCCGGATCGCGCTTTAGGACTGGAAGCCGTCGCCGCGGCGTGTGAATGCGGGGCATCGCGTCCAGCAGTCCCCGCGTATAAGGGTGAGTTGCCTGGTCGAGTTCGCCGGCCTTGAGGGTCTCGACGACATGGCCGCGATACATGATCAGGACACGGTCGCAGAAATGCCGGACCAGATTGAGATCGTGGCTGATGAAGATCAGGCCGAGGCCGCGCTTCCTCACCAGATCGTCCAGGAGATTGAGAATCTCGAGACGCACGGTAACGTCGAGCGCCGACGTCGCCTCATCGGCGATCAGGATTTCCGGTTCGGAAACCAGCATCATGGCGATCATGATGCGCTGGCCCATACCGCCCGACATCTCATGCGGATACATGCGGTAGACGCGCTCCGGATCGCGGATCTGGACCGCCTCCAGCATGGCCGCTGCCTTCCGTTTCGCCTCCGATGCGTTGGAGCGTGTATGAATCAGGTAGGCTTCGGCGATCTGTTCACCGACGGAAACGACCGGGTTCAGGGAATATTTGGGATCCTGCATGATGAGACCGATCCGTTTTCCGCGGATCCGTTCCATCGTCTTTTCCGAGGCCTGAAGCAGGTCGACATCCGGGAGGCACAACGTCTGGGCCTTGACCATGGCCGCACGCGGCGTCAGCCGCATGATTGCGCGCCCGGTCATGCTCTTGCCGGATCCGGATTCGCCGACAATGCCGAGCTTCTCCCGGCCAAGGTCGAAGGACACGCCACGAACGGCCTCGAACGGGCCAGCCACACCGTTGAAGCTGATGCGAAGGTCGCGAACCGATAACAATGGACTGTTCATGCTTACTCCTGCCTCGGGTCGAGTGCATCGCGCAACGCGTCGCCGGCGAGGTTGAACGCCAGGCTCACGGTCAGGATCGCAATGCCGGGCATGCTGACGACCCACCAGCTGTCGAGCATGAAGCGCCTGCCGGTGGAAACCATGGCACCCCATTCCGGCGTCGGCGGCTGAGCGCCCAGGCCGAGGAAGCCGAGGCCGGCTGCCGTCAGGATGATGCCCGCCATGTTCAGGGTGATGCGCACGACAACGGACGGAATGCAGAGCGGTACGATATGGGAGAGCACGATGCGCAGGTTACTCGCGCCCATCAGCCTCACCGCGGAAATGTGGTCGCGGTGTCGGAGGCTCAAGGACTCCGCCCGGGCCAGTCGCGCGATCGGCGGCCACTGCGTCAGGGCGATCGCGATGACTGCATTTTCGAGGCTCGGTCCAAGCGCCGCGACGAAGGCGAGCGCCAAAATGAGGCTCGGAAACGACAGAAAGAGTTCGGTGATCCGCATCAGGATCGTGTCGAGCCAGCCGCCGTAATAGCCGGCGAAGCAGCCGACCAGCATGCCGATGGGCGCAACGATGATGCTGACGATCACGATGATCGACAAGGTGATGCGGCTGCCCCACAGGATACGGCTAAATATATCCCGCCCCAGTTCGTCGGTTCCGAGCAGATGAGCACCGCCCGGTGGTCGAAGGGCCGATTGCAGATTCTGCTCGAAGGGCGAATATGTCGCGATCCACGGCACGAATATCGCCGCAAACACCAGCAGCAGGATAATGCCGAGACCGAGAAGCCCGAGCGGGTTGTCGGCAAAGCGCCGCCAGATCATCCAGATATTCTGGATCGCGGCCTGGGTTGGGCTTTCCGTATCCTCGGCGGTGAGCCAGGCTTTGAGGCCTTTGCTATTCGTTGTCATTTGATCCTCGGGTCGAAGAATTTGTAGAGCAGGTCCGAGATCAGGTTGAGCGTGATGAACACGCATCCGATGATCAGCGTGCAGGCGACCACCACATTCATGTCGCCGATGACCAGCGCATTGGTCAGATATTGTCCGAAGCCCGGCCATCCGAATACGGTCTCGATCAGCACCGCGCCTTCCAGCATGCCGCCATAGGACAGCGCGACGACGGTGACGAGCTGCACGCGGATATTCTTGAAGGCGTGTTTCCAGACAACGTTCCGGGCGCTGACGCCCTTGGCCCGGGCCGTCGTCACGTATTCCTGGTGCAGCTGCTCCAGCATGAAGCTGCGCGTGATGCGGCTGAGATAGGCAATCTTCGAATAGGCCAGGACCGAGGCGGGCAGTATGATGTGGCTGACCGCGCTCCAGAAAACATCCATGTCCCCCGCAAGCAGGGAATCGAGGAGCAGGAACCCGGTTTTCTCATCTGTCATGCCCTCGTAGTAGATATCGACACGGCCGGACCCGCCCACCCAACCGAGTTTGGCATAGAAGACCATCAGGCCGACCATGCCGATCCAGAAGATCGGGGTCGAGTGACCGAGGAGCGCGATCAGCCGGACGACGTGATCCGCTGCCCGTCCACGATTGACGGCAGCAAAGACCCCGAGGGGGATGCCGATCCCGGCTCCCAGTATGATCGTCACCGTCGCCAGCTCGATCGTCGCCGGCAGGACGCGGACGATATCGTCCATGACGGGGCGTCCCGTCAGCAGCGTCGTTCCGAAGTCGCCCCGGAAAAGCTGGCCGACGAATATGACGAACTGCCTGTAGAGCGGCTGGTCCAGCCCCAGCTCCTGCTGGACCTTCAGGTAGGTCGCGCGGTCAGCATCCGCGCCGACCACCGCGATCACCGGATCGACCGGCATCAGCCGGCCGATGACGAAGGTGAGGACGACGAGCAGCGCGAGTGTCGTGGCAACGCTGGCGAGCGTCGTGCTCCAGCGCGAGTACCTTCTCCAGTTCAGGCGTCTACCCGACGCCCGAACGGCATTGTCTGTAGCATGGGACATGCGAGGATTCCGACGTTAATCTTTCTTCTCGACCGCGTTCCAGCGTGTCATCCAGCTCGGGTCGCCGACATAGTTGATCAGCCGCGCGCTCTTCGCATAGGGATCGACGCGCCGTGAGATCGGAATGATCGGAGGAGCGGAATCCTCGAATATCTGCAGCGCCTTCTTGTAGAGTTGGACGCGCTTGGCTTCGTCGTCGGTGATCGCGGCCGCCTCGTCGAGCAACTTGTTGACCTCCGGCAGTTCGAAGGACGAACGCCAGGCCTGCAGGTTGGAGAGCGTAGCATCCGGCTTGTTGTCCGGATTGTAGGCATGCGTCCTGACCCATCCATCCGGATCGTCGGGAGCCGACGATGCGGTACGCCCGACGCCAAGCTGGAACTTGCGGTTACGCATCGGACCGTAGGTCTGGTCGCCGTTGCCCGTCTGGATCTCCGTCTTGATGTTGGCCGCGGTGAGGTTCTGCTGGATCGCCGCCGCCAGGTCGGCATAGGGCACGGAACTCAATGCGAGGATCTGCTTGCTGAAGCCGTTGGGATAGCCGGCGGCCGTCAACTCGGCCTTGCACTTCGCCGGATCGTAGACGTTGCCGATGTTCGGGATATAGCCGGGAATTTCCTCGGGCACGAACGTCGTGGTGTACTCGCCGTAGTTCTTCATTACGACGTCGTTGATGTCCTTGTAGTTGATGCAGTAGCGGATCGCCCGGCGGACTTCCGGCTTCTTGAGGTCCGGGTCTTCGGTGCTCATGTTGAAGTAATAGAAACCGGAGCCCTTGAGGCGGTCGATTACGATGTCGGGGTTCTTCGCAAGCCCGTCGATGTCCGCGGAAACCAGCTGGAAGCCGACGTCGAGGTCGCCTTTCTCCAGAAGCAGTCGTTGCGTCTGGGATTCCGGAAGATGGCGCACGACGACGCGACGCATGCTCGGCTTGCCGCCCCAATAGTCGTCGAAACGGTCGAGCAGGGCGATATCGTTCGGGTTCCAGCGGTTGAGCTTGAACGGACCGGAGCCGGCAGCGTTCGACGCCAACCAGGCGCGCCCCATATCGCCGTTCTTGGCATTCTTCTCGACCTCCTTGCTGTCGACGACCGCGGCATAGGCTCGGGTGAGCGCGCTCATCTTGAGCGAAGGTGCAATCGGAGCAGCTGCCTTGAGGACGAAGGTCTTTTCATCCTTGGCGATGAACTTCTCGGCGACATTGGCCGGCGTATAGCCCCACTGATCGTAGTAGGTCTTGGCCAGAAGGCCGAGTTTCACGGCACGGCTGAAGGAATAGGCCACATCCTCAGCCGTTACCTTGCGGCCGCTCTGGAACGTCGCCCGTTCATCGAGCGTGAACTCGATCGACCCGTCCGGCTGGACCGTCCAGGACTTGGCAAGCCCCGGCAGCAGCTTTCCGGGCGCTGTCAGATCGTTGCGCACCAGCGTGTCGTAAAGGTTGGAGATGATATGGTAGGATTCGTAGGAATTGACGTTGTGCGGATCGAGGCTGGTCAGGTTGACCATGTTCATGCCGATGATCAGCTGGTCCTTCGGTGTCGCCGCCTGGGCGGGGGCCATGACGATGCTTGCGGCAAGGACACTGGTTGCTGCGAGTAGGTAACGAATATGCGACATAAACTCCTCCGTTATCGCTTCGTCTGATGGGAGCGCGGTCTCGCCGTTCAGGTCGAGTTACGCGCGATGAGCTGGGGTCTGACGACAATGCTGTGCTGGACGAATTTCCCCTCGATCCGTTCGAGCAGCATGCGCATGCCGAGTTGGCCGATGCTGTATTTGTCGACATGCAGCGTCGAAAGCTTTGGCCTGACGAACTCCGCCAGAGGGATGCCGTCGAAGCCGATGATGCCGAGATCGTCCGGCACCCGGATGCCGAGCGCCTCACAGGTCTGAAGCGCGCCGACGGCATTGAGATCGTTGTAGCAGATCAGCCCGTCGACTTGCCCGTGAGCTTCCAGCAGCTCCCGGCTTGCAAGCGCGCCGCCGTTGACATCGGGCGTGCAGTAAACCGTGGCAACGGCCTCTGCGCCCAGGTCTGCGAAGACGGTGCGCAGCCCCTCCAGCCGCTCCATGGAGCCCCGTGAGGCAGCCGGACCGGCAATCACGCCGATCCGGCGTCGGCCGAGATTCCAGAGATGCTTCAGAGCATCCGCCGCTCCGGACCGATAGTCGATCATGATACTGCCGGCGATTTGCGGCTCGACCGTTCGGTTGACCAGAACAGCCGCCTTGAATGATTGCAGCGCCTTCACAAGTGGCTTTTCGGAAAGGCGGGCACTGCACCAGATGACACCGTCGACACGCTGGCTCTCCAGGATGCGCATCAGATCGATTTCCCGGTCTGGACTTTCCACCACGTTGCAGAGCAGCAGGTTGTATCCGTGCTGCAGAGCGACATTCTCAATCCCCCGGATTATCTCCGGAAAGAACGGATTGGCGATATCCGGCACAATGACGCCGACGATGCCCGACTTGTCGGACTTGAGCCCCCGGGCAAGCGCGTTGGGTCGGTAGCGCAGCTCGTGGGCAATCTGCTTGATACGTTCGGAGGTCTCCGGACCCGCGCCGCCACGGCCGTTCAGCACGCGCGACACCGTCATCGGCGAAACGCCGGCGGCACGCGCTATGTCGGACAGCTTGGCTTTACTCACCTTCGACCTCCCATCGATATCGATCTGGATAACGTTATCGTTAAACTAATACAAGCCGGAATTTTTGCCGATCCGGGAAAAAATTCTCTGCAACATGACCAAACAGCCAATGTGCGGCGCAATATTGACAAGCATGAGGGATTGATTCTACGTTATCGTTAACTCAAAAGCGGCAAGCTCAAGATGAAGAAAAACGCGCGCCACCATTTCGCTTGTGTGCTGAGCCCGCATTGTTCAGGTCGCCAACAGCACGCACCGCCCGCAATCGAGCGGCCCAGCATTCCCAACCTCAGAAATATCGACAATGGCAAAGATCATTCGACGCTACGACAACGCCAATGCACCAATCGTGACCGAAGGCGACGACACGCTCGACCTCGTCCATTTCAACCTCGTCTCGCTCAAAGCTGACGAGGAACACCGCTACCGATTGCCTCGGCACGAGTCGGTCGTAGTGGTGATGGAGGGCACCGTCGACATCACCGTCGATGACATCGCTTTTCAATCAGTCGGCAAGCGCAAGGACATCTGGTCCGGCAACGCTGACTCCGTTTATGCGCCGCTTGACGCGACCGTGACGGTAAGGGCGAAAACCAACACTCATGTGGCGATCGCCGGCGGCTTGACGGACGAGAAGCTGACGTCCTTGCGCATCCGGCCAGACGAGGTCGACATGGTTGACGTCGGTTCTCCCGAGACCCATACGCACCGGCAGATTTTTCACATCCTTGGCCAGCGTCAGAACGGCCGCGTCAGCCGCTTGCTGGTAAGCGAACTTTATGCCGATCCCGGCTGTTGGTCCGGCTATCCGCCGCACAAGCACGATACAGAAGATGGCGATCGAGAGACCGATCACGAGGAACTCTATCACTACCGCTTCTTTCCGGAGAACGGATTTGGCGGACAGGCGGTCTACGATGACGGAGAGGCCCCGCAGAATCTGCTGACCCGCAACGGCGACACCTTCCTTCTCGACAAGGGGTATCATCCGACCTCCACGTCACCCGGCCATCGTGGATATATCTTCACGATCCTGGTCGGCCGGCATCGCCGCGGCCTGATACAGCGCTTTGATCCTCGTCACGATTATCTTATGGAGGCCTTTCCCGGTATTCAGGCCATGCGGGAGAAATTCCGGTGAATATATTTAGGCGGCGACCTGATTGCCGATGGGCGGTAGTTGAATGGTTGCCCGTTCGACCGCCGTCAGCCATCCCTAGTTTTTTGCCGGTTGGTAACCGAGCCCGGCTGAGGCAGTGAGTCCTGCCGTGCGCAATAGATCGACATACTCGGATTTCCGGCTTTCATCGAAGCGGAACATCGGAAAGGAAATCGACATCGCGGCAATCGGTTTTCCGAGATAGTTGAAGATCGGCGCCGCCATGCATCGCACCCCCGCCTCGCTCTCTTCCACCTCCTCGGCAAAGCCGCGGCTGCGGGCCATCTGCAACTGCGCAAACAATTCCTGCGGATCGGTGATGGTGCGCGGCGCGAGCTTCGTCAGTTCCATCTTGTTGATCCGTTCACGGATCTCATCGTCATCGCGCCATGCAAGAAGCGCCTTGCCAAGCGACGTGCTGTGCAGCGGATTGCGCAACCCGAGCGTCGATTTCATCGAGAGACTGTAGGCGGAGTCGTATTTGTGGATGTAGACGACCTTCTGGTCTCGATCATCGAGAATACCGAGATTGACGGACTCACCGGTTACCCGGGATAGCTTTCCCATCGCCTGATCCGCCACGCGCAGCAGGTCCGTCTGCTCGGTCAGCGAGCGAGCACCGAGGCTGAAGAGTTTCAGCGTCAGTCCGTATTTTTCCGTCTCCGCATCCTGTTCCACATAGCCCAGTTCAACCATGGTCTGCAGCAGGCGATGCGCCGTGGTTTTTGACGTCATGGCTCGTTGGGCAAGATCTGCGAGACTCACCTTCTTTCCCTCGACCAACGCCTCCATCACGGCGAAGACCTTAAGAACAGCGGCGACATTTTCGGTTTTTGGGTTCAATTCGGACATAGCACTTATTCTATTTTTTTCGAAATCCTATTCTGGAATTCGGAAAAACCTGTGTCAAGATACGGACGTACATGTGGAAGACCGGCTCAGAGAGCAAAGTGCAACAGAAAAACACGGTTGAAAAGCCATAAGGAGTGTGATTTCCTAAAATCCGGAATAACATTCCGAATATTTTTGGGAGGACGTTCGGCATGCATCCGCTGCTGCGGCAAAAGCAACACATTATCCAGCGCAGTGACGTGTGCGATCTCATTGATCGACTGATCGACAACCTTGTTCATATCGAGGACCACACCGGCGAATTCCTGCTGCGCCTCGAGGACGGCCGCGTTATCGACACCAAAGGCTGGTCGGGCTGGGAATGGACCCACGGCGTCGCGCTTTTCGGCCTTCTCAAATATTGGCAGCTGACCGGCAACCAAAAGGTGATGGACATCATCGTCGACTGGTTTGAAGCTCGGCTTGCTGAAGGAACCCCCACAAAGAACATCAACACCGTCGCGCCGTTTCTGACCCTTGCCCATCTCTACGAGCTCACGGGAGATCCTCGGTGGCGGCCATACCTGGAAACGTGGGCCGAATGGGTGATGTACGAGATGCCACGCACCCGTGAAGGTGGGCTGCAGCACATCGTCTACAACAGCGTCAACGATCAGCAGATGTGGGACGACACGCTGATGATGAGCGTGTTGCCGCTTGCCAAGATCGGCCTCGTGCTCAAGCGCCCGGAGTTTGTGGAGGAGGCAAAATACCAGTTCCTGGTTCACGCCCAATATCTCACCGACACGCAGACCGGCCTCTGGTTCCACGGCTGGACCTTTGACGGCGATCACAATTTTGCCCGCGCCCGCTGGGCGCGCGGCAATAGCTGGATCACCATCGCCATTCCGGAATTCATCGAGCTCCTGGATCTCGCCGAAAACGATCCCCTCCGCCGCCATCTCGTGTCGCTGCTCGGCCGGCAGGCAGCCGCGCTGAAACTGCACCAGCATCCGTCGGGCCTGTGGCACACGCTGATCGATGATCCGTCAAGCTATCTGGAAGCCTCGGCGACTGCCGGCTTCGCTTATGGCCTGATGAAGGGCGTCCGCAAGCGGTATCTGGGCATCGAATATCTGGAAACCGCCGAAGAGGCCATGAAAGGCGTGATCGATAACATCAGCCCCGACGGAGAGCTCCAGCAGGTATCTTTCGGCACGGCGATGGGCAGAGATCTCGATTTCTATCGGCAGATCAAGCTGACATTCATGCCTTACGGGCAAGCGATGGCCATGCTCTGCCTGACTGAACTTTTACGCAGCTTCGTCTAGCGAGCTGCGTCGAGGAAGAATGGAGTGTGTCCGGCAGGAGGAGCCGACGCGCAGCAAGCCATGAACAACCACAACACATCCGGTGCCGATGAGGCGTTCCGGGTTAGAAGGAGGAGGACGAAATGACCAAACTGACAAGACGCGCATTATTGGGCACCATAGGAGCGGCTGCCGCCGCTTCTGCGCTTCCGGCCATGCCAGTGTTTGCTGCCGATCGCTCGATCCGGCACTATTGGTGGGGCAATCCGGAGCGCGACAAGCGCACCTTTGCTGTTATCGACACATTCCAGAAGAAGAATGCCGGCATCGCGGTCTCCGGCGAAACGATCGGCTGGGGCGATTATTGGACTAAGATGGCGACCCAGACCGCCGGCCGGAACATGGCCGACCTCGTGCAGATGGATTACCGGTTCCTGTTCGAATATGTCAATCGCGGGGCGCTGAAGCCTCTCGACGAATTCGCCGGCAAGAGCCTGATGATCGCCGACTTCGACAAGGGCCCCCTTGATGGCGGCCGGGTCGACGGAAAGCTCTATGCCCTCAACATCGGCTCGAACAGCCAGGTCATGGTCCACAATACACGCGCCTTCCAGGAAGCGGGCATCGACACCGACCTGATCAACTGGACCTGGGACGACTTCGCCAAAGTCTGCGAAAAGATTACGGCCAAGTCCGGGGGCAAGATGAAGGGCTCGGACGATCTGTCCCTGATGATCGAGACCTTCGAATCGTGGGTTCGCCAGAACGGCCGGGAATTCTACGGCCCCGACGGCAAGGTCACGGCGACAGCCGGAGACGTCACCGGTTGGTGGCAGATGTGGGCCGATCTGCGCAAGGCAGGGGTTGTTCGCGACAAGAACAAGACCGTTATCCTCGACCCGCCGATTGCCGAGTCAGGCGTCGCCGTCGGCGATACCGCAATGTCCCACTATTGGTCCAACCAGCTGGTCGGCATCCAGGCTGTGTCGAAGGACAAGATCGGCGCCGCCATGGTGCCCCACAAGGCTGGCGGCAAGCCTGGCCAGTTCATCAAGCCCTCGATGTTCCTGTCCCTCAGCCGCGACGCCAAGGACACGGAGGCCGCAATTGCCTACATGAACGCCTGGGTCAACGATCCCGAGATCACCGGCATTCTCGGCCTCGAACGCGGCATTCCTTGTTCGCCGAAGATCCGGGCGGCGCTCGCCCCGAAGCTCACTGAGGTCGAGAAGCTCTCGGTCGATTATTTCACTGCGATCCAGAGCAAGGTGGGGCCGCTGCCGCTGCCCGCCCCCAAGGGCGCTGGGGAGGTGCGAGACGCCTTCATGCGTATCGGCACCGACGTCGTGCTTGGCAAGGTGGAAGTTGCCAAAGCCGCGGGCACCTTCATCGAGGACGCCCAGGCAATCGTCGAACGCGCCCAGTAACAGGCGCTGGAATATCGAGGCCCCGGCGGCACCTGCCGCCGAGGCCTCTCTTCCGACAACAAGGTCGTTTCGATGAAACGTTTTTTTGCCCGCAATGCACCGGCCTATGTGTTTCTTCTTCCATGGCTGATCGGATTTTTCCTGCTCGCCCTGGGGCCGATCCTTGCGTCGCTTTATCTTTCCTTCACCCGCTACGACATGGTGAGCGCGCCCCGATGGATCGGCTGGGGCAATTACGAATACATGTTCACGCGTGACCGGCGCTTCTGGAAGGCGCTGGAAGTGACTTTTACCTATGTTGCGCTGGCTGTGCCCGCTCGCCTGATCATGGCCCTCGGTGTGGCCATGCTCCTCGACAAGGGCCTGCGGACGATCGGCCTTTACCGCGCCATCTTCTACCTGCCGTCCCTGCTGGGCGCTTCGATTGCTATCGCCATACTGTGGCGCCAGCTTTTTGCCGCCGACGGGGTGGTCAATCAGGTTCTGGCGATGGTGGGAATCCAGGGAGCCTCCTGGATCACCGATCCCGACACCTCGCTCTATACGCTGGTCGTGCTGGCCATGTGGCAGTTCGGCTCGCCGATGCTGATCTTTCTGGCTGGCTTGCGAGGCATTCCGCGCGATCTGTACGAGGCAGCGGAAATCGACGGCACGCCGGGCTGGCGGCAATTTACCCGCATCACTCTGCCGCTTCTTGCCCCGGTGATCTTCTTCAACCTGGTGCTGCAGACCATCGAGGCCTTCAAGACCTTTTCCAGCGCCTTCATCATCTCCAACGGCACCGGCGCTCCCTCCGACAGCCTCCTGTTTTATACGGTCTACCTGTTCAACGAGGCCTTCAAGTTCTTCCGGATGGGTTACGCATCGGCGCTTGCCTGGTTCCTGCTGGTCATCATAGCGGCCTTCACGGCGATCGCTTTCTTCACTTCCAAATATTGGGTGCACTATGAAAACGAGCGCGACTGATCTGGAACTCGCCATCCAGATGGACGAGGCCGCGCGCGTAGCCCACGCGCTGCGGCTGAAGCGCGACAGGGGTGAGCGCAACGGCCGGATCCTGAAGCATATCTTCCTGATCATCGTGTCATGCGTCATGCTCTATCCGCTGTTCTGGCTCCTCGCCTCCTCGTTGAAGCCGGAAAACGAAATTTTCGGCAGCCTGACGCTTTGGCCTTCCGAATTCCGGTTCGAGAACTATACGAAGGGCTGGTACGCCCTGCCGATCTCCTTCACGGTCTTCTATATAAATTCAGCGATCGTCACGGGCCTGTCGGTGATCGGCAACCTGGTCTCCTGCTCGTTCGCGGCCTATGCCTTTGCACGGCTGAACTTTACCGGACGCAGTTTCTTCTTCGCGCTGATGATGATGACCCTGATGATCCCCTATCACGTGGTTCTCATCCCTCAATATGTTCAGTTCCTGAACCTCGGCTGGGTCGATACCTATCTGCCGCTGGTGGTGCCGCGCTTCCTCGCCTCCGATGGATTCTTCATCTTTCTGATGGTGCAGTTCTTTCGGCAATTGCCACGCGAGCTGGACGAAGCAGCCATGATCGACGGCTGTTCGCCCTTCAAGATCTACTGGGCGATCATACTGCCACTTTCGCTGCCGGCCATGGGCACGGCCGCAATCTTCTCGCTGATCTGGGTTTGGGAGGATTTCCTGGCCCCGCTCATCTACCTCAACGACATCAAGAGCTATACCGTGCCGCTCGCGCTTCGCCTCTTCCTCGATCAGGAAGGACAGTCCGCCTATGGCCAGATGTTCGCGATGTCGGTCCTTTCACTGGTCCCGGTCGTCATCTTCTTCGTCCTGTTCCAGAAGCTCATCGTGCGCGGCATCGCCACCTCCGGAATGAAATAGGGAACAAGACGCATGGCAGGGTTGATGCTTCGAAACGTCAGCAAGCGCTATGGAGCGCTGTCCATCATCCAGGGGCTGAATCTGGACATCCACGACGGCGAGTTCCTTGTTCTCGTCGGGCCGTCGGGCTGCGGGAAATCGACGCTCCTGCGCATGATCGCAGGCCTCGAAGACATCAGCGAAGGGACGATCTCGATCGGCGGGAAGATCGTCAACGACTTGCCCGCCTCCAAGCGCGAGCTTTCTATGGTATTTCAAAGCTACGCTCTCTATCCTCATATGAGCGTGAGAAAGAACCTGGCTTTTGGCCTCCAGAACTTCAAGGTATCGCGCACCGAGGTGGTACGTCGGGTGGCGGAGGCCGCGCGCATCCTGCAGATCGAGCAGCTTATGGACCGCAAGCCGCGCCAACTTTCGGGCGGCCAGAAACAACGCGTCGCCATCGGCAGAGCGATCGTGCGCGAGCCGCAGCTTTTCCTGTTTGATGAGCCGCTTTCCAATCTGGATGCGGAACTGCGCGTGCAGATGCGGGCGGAACTCGCCTCGCTCTACGCACGCCTCGGCACCACGATGATCTATGTGACCCATGATCAGGTGGAAGCGATGACCATGGCAAGCCGGATCGTGGTCCTGCGCGGTGGCAAGATCGAGCAGCTCGGCACGCCGCAGGAACTCTATACCCGGCCGCAGAACCTCTTTGTTGCAGGCTTCATCGGCTCGCCGAAGATCAACATGCTGCAGGCGAAAGCAACACGCGACACGGGCAGGACCGTGGTGTCGGTGGCCGGCATGCCTGACTTTGCGATTGCCGAACTTCCCACCGACGATCAGGCGCTGACCTTATGCGTGCGCCCCTCGTCGCTGCGTGTCGGCAATGGCGATGTCACAGGCGAAGGCACGATCCGGCTGGTAGAATACCTTGGCAGCGAGACCTTGCTGCATATCACCCTCTCTTCAGGCCAGGTGCTGCTGGCCAGCGACAATGGGCGGACGCTCTACCGAATGGGTGATCCTGTCACGATCGGATTCGACCTCTCCGACCTCCATTATTTTGACAGCGCGGGCAACCGCATCGAACCCATCCAGAACGAAAGCCAAGCCCAGTGAAGATCGCCATTGTTGGATGCGGCTCGCGGCATCAGATGTTCCGCGATTCCGTTATTGAAGATTATGCTGACAGACATGAGATCGTTGCTCTCTGCGATAGCAACGCGCATCGCCTCGGCGAAGCGGCGCAGGCCGCCTCAAAACCCGGGACCAACGGCGTCGCGACCTACCTGGCCGCCGATTTCGACCGCCTGATCGCGGAACAGAGGCCGGATACGGTCGTCGTCGCGACGCCGGATTTCCTGCACGCCGATTACATCGTCCGTGCCTTCGAGGCTGGCTGCGACGTCATTTGCGAAAAGCCGCTGACGATCGATCTCAGCCGCCTCAAGCAGATCGTCGATGCCCAGGCGCGCACGGGGCGAAAGGTCACGGTGACGTTCAACTACCGCTATTCGCCGGCACGCACCCAGATCAAGGAGCTGATTTCCTCGGGAGCGATCGGCACGGTGACGGCGGTCGATTTCCGCTGGCACCTCGATCGGGTCCACGGCGCTGATTATTTCCGCCGTTGGCACCGCCAGAAAGAGAATTCCGGCGGGCTGCTGGTCCACAAATCGACCCATCACTTCGATCTTCTCAATTGGTGGCTGGGGACCGTGCCGACAGACGTCCTGGCCTCCGGCCGCCGCGTCTTTTATCGCCCGGAAATGGCGGTAGAACTTGGCCTCGCGGGTCGTGGGCCACGCTGCGCCGACTGTCCCGTGGCCCACAAGTGCGATTTCCGCCTTGACCTCGCAGCCGAGGGGAACCTGCGCAAGCTCTATGTGGAGGCCGAGCACGAAGACGGCTATTTCCGCGATCTTTGCGTATTCGACGAAGAAATCGGCATCGAGGATACGATGCAGGCGCATATCCGCTACGCCTCGGGCGTCACGGCCAACTACACCCTGACTGCCTATTCCCCCTGGGAGGGGTTGGAGATCAAGTTTCAGGGTACCAAAGGCGACATCACCCATAGACATGTCGAGGTCCACGGGGTTTTCGGCGGCCAACGGGTCCATGCGGACGAAGATGCGATCACGACGGAACTCCACCTGGCCGGCGAGCCTCCACGGCAGCTCGCCGTTCCGAAGGCAACAGGGGATCACGGCGGCGCCGATCCGGTCATGCTGGGCTATATCTTCGATCCGGAAAACATGCAGCCTGACCGCTATGGCCGCGCTTCCGATCATGTTGCCGGCGCCTGGTCCATCCTCACCGGCATCGCCGCCAATGCTTCCATAGAAACGGGCTCATTGGTCAATATCCAATCCATGCTCCGCGCTCGCGGCATCCACCTGAACAGGTAGCTCTCATGGCTTTTAATCTTCGCATCGGCGTCATCGGCATAGACCATGGGCACATCTACGGCATGATCAACGGCATGCTGGATGCTGGCGCCACGCTCGTTGCATGGACAACGGGCGAGGAGACCCCGGAGCCTGTCCGCAAGACATTCCAGGAAACCTATCCGGATCTGCCGGCCCGCTCGATGCAGGCCATCCTCGACGACGAAAGCATTTCCCTTGTCCTTTTGTCCGGGATCAACAGCGAGCGCGCCCACATCGCGGTCGCGGCGATGTCGCACGGCAAGGACGTCCTGGTCGACAAACCCGGCTGCACCAACCTGGAACAGCTGGCAGATATCCAACGCACCGTTGGCGAGACAGGGCGACGTTGGGTCGTGTCCTTTTCCGAACGCGTCTCCGTCGAAAGCGCCACCCTGGCGGATCGGCTGATTGCCGAGGGTCGGATCGGCAAGGTGGTCCAGACGTTAGGTCTCGGGCCGCATCGCATGAATGCTCATCTCAGACCGGCATGGTTCTGGGACCGAGCCCGCTGCGGTGGGATTCTCGCCGATATCTGCGCGCACCAGTTCGACCAGTTCCTGCATTTTACCGGATCGACCGACGCACGCGTGGTTTCCGCCCACGTGGCCAACGTAGCAAACCCGGATCGGCCTTCATTTCAAGATTTCGGCGAGGTGCTGCTGGACGGCAATGGCGGTCGCGGTTATGCCCGGGTGGATTGGCTAACGCCGGACGGTCTTCCCGTCTGGGGCGACGGCAGGATCACCGTTCTGGGAACGGAAGGTTATATAGAGCTGCGCAAATATATCGATATCGCTGGTCGCGACGGCCAGGACCACGTCTTCCTGGCCGACAAGTCGGGCGTGCAGCGGTTCGAGGCGAAAGGTGCCGGAAAGCCCTTCTTCGCCCGCCTGGTTGCCGACGTGGAAAGGCGGAGCGAGACGGCCATGGCCCAGTCCCATGCGTTCCTTGCCACCCGGTTGGGACTGCAGGCGCAACTCATCGCGGAAGAGAAAGCACCCCGATGACGGAGCGCATCCGTGTCGCCGTCATCGGCGCGGGTATAGGCAAGGCTCATATCGCCGCCTATGCGGAACTAGCCGATCTGTTCGATGTCCGTTACGTCTGCGACCTCAACCTCCCTCGCGCCGAGGAGGCGGCGCAGCAGGCTCCAGGCAGTCGAGCTGTTCCCGACATCAACGAGGTCTTCGCCGACCCCCTCGTGGATCTGGTTGACATCTGCCTGCCGCCTCAACTGCATGCGCCGATGACGCTTGCCGCACTGGAAGCAGGAAAACACGTCATCTGCGAGAAGCCTCTTGCCGGTTCAATTGCCGAGGTGCACCGGATCGCCGACAGCTCCGCACGAACGGGGCGGCAGGTCTTTCCCGTATTCCAGTATCGCTATGGCACCGGCTACCGAGCTGCGCATGAATTGAAGGTCCGCGGGCTTCTGGGCAGGCCTTACGTGGTGGCGCTGGAGACCCATTGGCAACGCGGATCTGCGTATTACGCCGAGCGCTGGCGGGGCACCTGGAAAGGCGAACTTGGCGGCGTGCTCCTCAGCCATGCGTGTCACATCCACAATCTGACGACTCATCTTGTCGGAGATGTCGTGGAGGTTGCCGCCTTCCTCGACACACGCGTCAATCCCATTGAGACCGAAGACTGCGCGTCGCTTTCGATGCGCACCGCAAGGGGCGCGTTGGTCACGTCCTCAGTCACCTTGGGTGCGGCTGGAAACAGCTCGCGGCTGAGGATGTGTTTCGAGCATGTCACCGTCACGTCGGGCACGGAACCCTACCAGATAGGGGCGGGACCGTGGACATTCGAAGCCACCGACCCCTCGCGGCAGGCGGAGATCGAAACCGCAATACAAGAGATACCCGACGTTCTTCCGCGATTTCCGGGATTATTCGCGGATGTCCATGCGCGGCTCACCGGCAAACCGGACCTTTATCTGCCGTCGCTTCAGGAAAGCTATCACTCGATCGAGCTCGTGACGGCAATCTATGCATCCGCCAGAGAAAGCCAGGTCGTAAGCCTGCCGCTTTCTGCAGATCACCCCTTGGCCACCGGCTGGCTGCCGGGCTGATCGATGACGCGTTGATCATCGTGCAATTATCGACAGCAGGCTCAGGCGGCTGAGGCTCGCTCAGCGACCGCGCGATGGACTGCTGTCTGAAGTTGTTCCTGAGTGAAGGGTTTTGTCATCCGCAGGAGATTTGAAAGCCCGTGATCTTCCGGTAGTTCAGCATATCCCGAAGCGAGGATCACCGGCAGGCTCGGATAAGCCGAGATGATCAAGCGTGCCAGCTCCGCGCCCGTCATGCCCGGCATGGCGTGGTCCGTGATTATCAGGTCGAACCTCTGGTCAGAGCCAAGGATCTCAAGGGCGACGGCCGCCGAGGGCGCCTCCGTGGTGACATGGCCAAGATCCTCCAGCATCGCCGACGTTCCCATGCTGACGAGCGGATCGTCATCCACCACAAGCACCGTCAATGCATGCGGGAAATTGGGAGCGGGCTCCTGCGATATGGCCTCCGGTGCTGGCGGCGCCGCCACGATGTTTTCGGCGATCGGCAACCAGAGGGCCACCGTCGTTCCCTCTCCCTTGGTGCTCGACAGGTCTAGGATACCGCCTGATTGCGCCGCGAGACCATGCACCATCGAAAGTCCAAGACCGGTCCCCTTTCCAGGCCCTTTCGTCGTAAAAAACGGCTCAGTCGCACGGGTCACCGTGGCTTCGTCCATACCTTCTCCGGTGTCCGAGACTGAAATCCGCACATAGCGTCCGGCGGTCAGGCTGCCGGGCCGCGAGACGTCTTTCTCCTCTGCGGACACCATGATCGTGCCGCCCCCGGTCATGGCGTCTCGCGCGTTGACGAACAGATTGAGGAGGGCAAGTTCGAGCTGATTGCTATCGACCAACAATTGCGGGAGCCGTGGCGGAATGTCTTTTCTGATATCCACCCCGGGTCCCAGCGCCTTGCTGAGGAGGTCCTGAATGTTCTCGAAGAGCTCGGCAAAATCGACCGCCTGCGGCTTCAGTTCCTGGCGGCGCGCGAACGCGAGCAGTCGCTGGGTCAAAGCTGCGCCCCGCTCGGCCGCTTGAATCGCATTGGCGACCAGGCGCTCGCTCTTCTCATCGACAGGAAGCCGCTTCTTCAGGAGGTTCAAACTGCCCAGGACCGCCATCAGCAGGTTGTTGAAGTCGTGGGCGACCCCACCGGTCAACTGGCCGATCGTATCGAGTTTTTGCGCCTCGAAGAGTTGAGCGAGCGCTTCTTCACGCTCGCGCGTCTTCTGGTCGATCCGTTCTTCGAGTTCTTCATTAAGTTGACGCAGCTGGTTCGAAGACGCTTCAAGCTCGGCGGTGCGCTCCCGGACCCTATCCTCGAGCTCGGCATTCAACCGCTCGAGCTCCCTTGTCTTCCGGTACAGGTCCGCGAACACCCGTACCTTGGCACGCAGAACTTCCGGAACGATGGGAACGGAGACGTAATCAACGGCTCCCGCCGCATAACCGCGCAAGCGGTCCGGTTCCGCCATCATCACGGCCGATACGAAAATGATCGCCGTATGCTGGTACCGGGGATGCTCGCGGATCATGCTGACGAGCTCGAACCCGTCCTGCTCCGGCATACAGACATCCACGAGAATGACGGCGATATCGTTGCGCAGGAGATGCTCCAACGCCTCTCTGCCGGACTGGGCCTTTATAAGATTTTCGCCCAGCTCCTGAAGTACAACCTCATAGCTAAGGAGTTTTGCCGGCTGATCATCCACGAGGAGGATATTGACAGGGTTCATAGCCATATCCCTAGCGGTGCAACCACATACGGAGCGCGGAAAGCAATTGCTCCGTATTGACCGGCTTTGCCAGATAGTCCGAGGCGCCCGCTTCGAGGCACTTTTCACGATCTCCCTTCATCGCTTTTGCAGTCAATGCAAGGATCGGCAGGCGCCGGAATCTGGGATCCGAGCGGATCACCTGCATTGTTTCGTAGCCGTCCATTCCAGGCATCATGATGTCCATCAGAACGATTGCCACGGCGTGTTCCCTCTGAATGACATCAATGGCTTCGCTGCCTGTCGTCGCAGTCAGAACCCTCATTCCGCGGCGCTCGAGAACGCTGCTGAGGGCGAAGATATTGCGGGCATCGTCGTCTACCAGCAGAACGGTCTCGCCGATCAGATCCTCATCGGAGCTGTGAAGTTCCTCAAGCATCGCTTGCTTGGCGACCGGCATATCGGCCACGACCCTATGGAGGAACAGTGCAGTTTCATCCAGGAGACGCTCGGGCGACTCGACACCTTTCACGACGACGCTGCGCGCCATCGTGTGGAGCTGGGCGTCCTCCTCGGGCGAGAGCTCGCGGCCCGTGAACACGACGACCGGAACCTCGGCGATGTCACGGTCGTCGCGGATCCTTTCCAGAACTTCGAACCCGGTCATGTCAGGCAGGGTAAGATCGAGAACGACGCAGTCGACCGGATCCTGTTTCAGCGCGGCCAACGCTTCGGCGCCTGAGCCTACGCTTTCGATGTCGATATCATCATGGCTGAGCAGAGCGGTCACACTCAAACGCTCCGCCTCGCTGTCTTCGACGAGAAGGAGCCGCTTTCGACGGGGTTCGGCATAATTCTTCAGCCGCGAGAATGCCTTCCCGAGACTGTCGGTGGTTGTGGGTTTGCTCATGAATGCGAAGGCGCCGCGTGTAAGGCCATGCTGACGGTCCTCATCAAGGCTGATGATCTGGACGGGAATATGCCGCGTCGCCGCACTTTGCTTGAGTTGGCTGAGCACTGTCCAGCCGAGCATGTCCGGCAGGAAGATGTCGAGTGATATTGCGGCAGGCTTGTATTCCTGTGCAAAATTCAACGCTTCGCTGCCGCGCGTGGCCACCAGAACCTTGAACCCGCTGTCATGGGCGAGATCCACAAGGACGCGGGCGTAATGAGGATCGTCCTCGACAATCAACAGAACCGCATCCCCGGGTTTTATTTCACCACGATCGTCTTCGACTTGTTCTGCAGATCTTTCGGCACGCCGAGCCGCGGCGGCCTCTGCGAGCTGCACGACATTGCTTTGTGCCGGCAGGGATTTCGAGGCGGGGGACGCGCCGACATACGTCAGCGGCAGATAGAGTACGAACGTGCTGCCGACACCCGGGGTGCTGCGCAACTGGATCTCGCCGCCAAGGAGGTTCGCGAGTTCCCGGCTGATCGCAAGACCTAACCCGGTGCCGCCGTATTTCCGGCTGGTCGAAGCATCTGCCTGTTGGAACGCCTCGAATATGATGCGCTGCTTTTCAGGCGGTATGCCGATCCCGGTATCGGAGACCTCGAAGGCAATGACCGAGGGAGCATGTTTGAGAGAGGGATGATCCGAGGACCATCCTTCCGTGACCGGAGCGACCCTCAGCGTGACGCCGCCTTGCGCGGTGAACTTGAACGCGTTCGACAACAAGTTCTTGAGAATCTGCTGCAGCCGCTTGGAGTCGGTAATGATGCTTCTCGGCACGTCTTCGCCAATCTCAACCATGTAGGTGAGATCCCGATTTTCCGCCTCGTGCCGGAACGGCCTCGACATCATTTCCAGCAGATTGGTGATGAATATCTCTTCGGCATCGACCGAAACGGTCCCGGACTCGATTTTAGAGAGGTCAAGAATATCGCTGATCAGGTTGAGGAGATCGGTACCGGCCCCATGGATGGTCTTTGCGAACTCCACCTGCTTGCCGGACAGGTTGCCGTCGGGATTTTCTCCGAGTTGCTGGCCGAGAATAAGGATCGAGTTGAGCGGCGTGCGCAACTCGTGCGACATGTTGGCGAGAAATTCGGACTTGTATTTCGATGTCAGCGCAAGCTCGGTCGCTTTCTCCTCGAGTGCGCGCCGCGCCTGCTCGATTTCCTGGTTCTTCGCCTCCACCTCGACGTTTCGCTCTTCGAGCTGCTGTGCCTTTTGCTCGAGCTGTTCGTTGGTCTGCTGCAATTCCCGCTGTTGCGTCTGAAGTTCGGTTGCAAGCTGTTGGGACTGCTTCAGCAGGCCTTCCGTCTGCATCGTCGCTTCGATCGAGTTGAGCACGATGCCGATCGAGGTCGTCAACTGGTCGAGGAACGACAGCTGCAGCTCCGTGAATTCACCTGCAGACGCAAGCTCGATCACGGCTTTGACCTGTCCTTCGAAGTGAACCGGCAGAACGATGGCACTTTTTGGGAGCGTCGAGAAAACCCCCGAGCTGATGGGAACGACATTGTCAGGAAGATTGGTGACGAGGATGCGACGGGCATCGATGGCGCACTGCCCGACCAGCCCCTGGCCGAATTCCAGACGCCGCGGATGTGCCGCGCCGACCCCGTCCGCATAACTGGACAGCAGAGACAGGGTTGGCTGACGATCCTCCGCGTCCACCTGATAGATCACGCCTTGGTGCGCTCCGACGAGAGGCGCGAGTTCCGATAGGAGCATTTTCCCGACCAGGGTCAGATCTCGCTGCCCCTGAAGCATGTTGGTAAATTTCGCCAGGTTCGTCTTCAGCCAGTCCTGTTCGGTATTCTGTTCCGTCGTCAGGCGCAGGTTGCCGATCATCGTGTTGATGTTGTCTTTGAGCTCGGCGACTTCGCCGCGCGCTTCCACCTGGATCGACCGCGTCAGGTCGCCCTTGGTCACGGCCGTCGCGACTTCCGCGATAGCCCGGACCTGGGTGGTCAGGTTGGCCGCCAGCAGGTTGACGTTGCCCGTCAGGTCCTTCCATGTGCCGGCAGTCCCCGGCACATTCGCTTGACCGCCGAGGCGACCTTCCACACCGACCTCGCGAGCAACCGTCGTGACCTGATCGGCGAATGTGGCAAGCGTATTGGTCATGTTGTTGATGGTTTCGGCAAGCGCCGCGACCTCGCCCTTGGATGCGACGGTAAGGTTTTGCTTCAGATCGCCGTTGGCAACCGCCGTCACCACCTTGACGATACCGCGCACCTGTTCCGTCAGGTTGGCGGCCATGACGTTGACCGTGTCGGTCAGATCCTTCCATGTGCCGGCGACGCCGGGCACTTGCGCCTGGCCGCCGAGCTTGCCTTCGGTGCCGACTTCGCGCGCCACGCGCGTGACTTCGCCCGCAAACGCGTTCAGCTGGTCCACCATCGTGTTGATGGTGTTCTTGAGCTCGAGAATTTCGCCCTTCACGTCGACGGTGATCTTGCGCGACAGGTCGCCTCGCGCAACGGCCGTCGTCACCTCCGCGATGTTGCGGACCTGCGTGGTCAGGTTTGCAGCAAGCAGGTTGACGTTGTCGGTCAGGTCTTTCCAGGTGCCCGCGACGCCGGGAACAACGGCCTGGCCGCCGAGACGACCGTCGGTGCCGACCTCACGCGCCACGCGCGTCACTTCGCCCGCAAACGACCGTAGCTGATCGACCATGGTGTTGAGCGTGTCTTTCAACAGCAGGATTTCGCCACGAACGTCGACGGTGATCTTGCGCGACAAGTCGCCATTGGCGATTGCGGTGGCGACCTCGGCGATGTTGCGAACCTGGGCCGTCAGGTTGCCGGCCATCGAGTTGACGCTGTCCGTCAGATCCTTCCAGGTGCCGGCGACGCCCGAAACCTGCGCCTGGCCGCCGAGCTTGCCTTCCGTGCCGACCTCGCGGGCCACGCGCGTCACCTCACCGGCGAAGGCGTTGAGCTGGTCCACCATCGTGTTGATGGTGTTCTTCAGTTCCAGGATTTCGCCCTTCACGTCGACTGTGATCTTGCGCGACAGGTCTCCTCGTGCAACCGCAGTCGTCACTTCCGCGATGTTTCGCACCTGACCGGTGAGGTTGGACGCCATCGAGTTGACGTTCTCGGTCAGATCCTTCCAGGTGCCGGCAACGCCCGGAACCTGAGCCTGGCCGCCGAGCTTGCCTTCCGTACCCACTTCGCGCGCCACACGCGTCACTTCGGAAGCGAACCGGTTGAGCTGGTCCACCATCGTGTTGAGGGTTTCCTTGAGCTGCAGGATTTCACCCTTCACATCGACGGTGATCTTTCGCGAAAGGTCGCCATTGGCGATCGCGGTCGATACTTCAGCGATGTTGCGGACTTGAGCGGTCAGATTGCCGGCCATGGAATTGACGCTGTCCGTCAAATCCTTCCATGTGCCGGCAACACCCAGAACGTTCGCCTGGCCTCCAAGTCGTCCCTCGGTGCCGACTTCGCGCGCGACACGCGTCACTTCCCCCGCGAAGCCATTGAGCTGGTCCACCATCGTGTTGATGGTTTCCTTCAGCTCCAGAATTTCACCGGAAACTGTCACGGTAATCTTCTTCGACAGGTCGCCCTGAGCGACGGCGGTCGCAACTTCGGCGATGTTTCGCACCTGACCGGTAAGGTTTGAGGCCATGGAGTTGACCGAGTCGGTCAGGTCCTTCCATGTTCCCGCGACACCGCGCACATTCGCCTGACCGCCAAGCCGACCTTCGGTTCCCACTTCGCGTGCGACACGCGTGACTTCGGACGCAAATGCGTTGAGCTGGTCGACCATGGTGTTGATGGTCTCCTTCAGCTCCAGGATTTCGCCCTTCACATCGACGGTGATCTTTTTGGACAAGTCACCATTGGCGATTGCCGTGGATACCTCGGCGATGTTGCGCACCTGCGCCGTGAGGTTCCCCGCCATCGAGTTGACGTTTTCGGTAAGGTCTTTCCAGGTCCCGGCGACGCCGCGAACGTTGGCCTGACCGCCCAGACGCCCTTCAGTCCCCACTTCTCGCGCGACACGCGTGACTTCGGACGCGAAAGCATTGAGCTGATCCACCATCGTGTTGATGGTTTCCTTGAGCTCCAGGATTTCGCCAGAAACCGTGACCGTAATCTTCTTCGACAAGTCGCCGTTGGCGATTGCCGTCGACACTTCGGCGATGTTTCGTACCTGGGCTGTGAGGTTCGACGCCATGGAGTTGACGTTGTCGGTGAGGTCTTTCCAGGTTCCGGCCACGCCCGGCACCTGAGCCTGGCCGCCCAGGCGGCCTTCGGTGCCGACTTCGCGGGCGACACGTGTCACCTCCCCGGCAAAGCCGTTGAGCTGGTCGACCATCGTGTTGATGGTCTCCTTCAGTTCCAGGATTTCGCCAGACACGTCGACGGTGATCTTTCGAGAAAGGTCGCCTCGGGCAACGGCGGTCGTGACCTGGGCAATGTTTCGCACCTGCGCCGTCAGGTTACCGCACATCGCGTTGACCGAGTCGGTCAGATCCTTCCACGTACCGGCGACACCCGGCACGAGCGCCTGGCCACCCAGCTTTCCTTCCGTACCGACCTCTCGCGCAACGCGCGTCACTTCCGATGCGAAGGAACGGAGCTGGTCAACCATCGTGTTGATGGCTTCCTTCAGCTGCAGGATTTCGCCGCGAACATCGACCGTGATCTTTTTGGAAAGATCGCCGTTGGCCACCGCAATCGTGACGTCCGCGATATTGCGGACCTGGGCGGTCAGGTTCGAAGCCATCGAGTTGACGCTCTCGGTGAGATCTTTCCAAACGCCGGTCACTTCCGGAACCTGAGCCTGCCCACCCAGCTTGCCATCCGTACCGACCTCACGGGCAACGCGCGTCACTTCGGATGTGAAAACGCTCAGCTGCTTGATCATCGTGTTGACGATCTCGGCTGAGCGCAGGAATTCCCCTTTCAAGGGTCTCCCGTCAACGTCAAGCGGAACCGTTTGCAGGAGGTCGCCCTTGGCGACCGCCGTAATCGTCCGGGTGACGGCCGTCGTCGGCCACAGCAAATCGTCGATCAGCGTGTTGATCGACCCTTCCATGTCCGCCCAGGCTCCATCGGAGAGGCCGAACCTGACGCGCGTGCTGGTGCGTCCATCCCGCCCGACCACCTGGCCGACATTTTCGAGCTGCGCGGCCATTTTCTGGTTGGCAGCGATGATATCATTCAATGTGTCTGCAATTTTTCCCGTGACGCCGGTCAGATCGGACCGCATCCGGACCGAAAAGTCTCCCCGCCTCATCGCCAGAAGCGCTTCAAGCAAAGCGCGGGAGTCTTCGTCGGTCATCGCCGCGACATCTACGCCTAGAAGATCGCCCGAATCCACGCCACTGCGCTGAACGTCATTACCCTGTCTAGCCACCGACACCCCCTGCCTCAAAGTGCCATATAATCTAGTGCAAGATTCCAAAAAGACTACAGGCCTGGCGTACTCTGCTTCCCGCCTCAGGCGAGCCGGTTCCGCTCGAAAAAGGGCGGCACCTAAAACACGTCAGAGTTCAAAAAAGACTGCGAATTCATTGATGTGGCGCGAGCAGGCCGACGAGCTGCAAAGCACCACCCGGACCACACCTACGTCTGGATGAACGCCCGCCGGATGCACAACCGACAGCAATGTGTTCCGCCGCCGTTGTGGGAGAGAAGGGTACCGAACTTGAATTGCCGCGCAGGGAAACCTTCTCGTCTATATGGAGATGGGAAACTCTTAACTTCGGTGCAACCGGACTGTTTCCCCGGCAGCTGAAAGAAGCGTCCGGGGGCTATCAGCGCAGCGTCGATCGACCCTGGCTGTGACACGGCGGATGGAACAAAAAGAGGAGCCACCCGCCTAAACCGCACTTATATCGCTCAAGTGCAGCCAACATCTGTTGCATGGCGGCAGGTTGCTGGATAAGAGTGTCATCTTGAGACTATTCAATCCGAGGAATAAAATGGCCACTGGTACCGTCAAGTTTTTCAATCAGGACAAGGGCTTCGGCTTTATCACCCCCGAAAACGGCGGAGCTGATGTGTTCGTTCACGTTTCGGCGCTGCAAGGCGCAGGCTCGCTCCAGGACGGACAAAAGGTCTCGTATGAGCTCGGCCAGGATCGCAAGACCGGAAAATCAAAAGCGGAAAACGTCCGCGCGATTTGAAGCTTGCATTCGCCGAAGCCGCTTGTTTTATCTAGGCTTGCCCCGTGCGCGGTTCGGCGAAAGAATTTGGCGAATAGCGGGCGGCGTCTAGCGACGTTGCCCTGCTAACCTCGCCTCTCTATCTACCGCCACCCTCCATGAGGAGGCTTTTGCTTGCCCGCGTAACGACCCGTTACATCGGCCGCAGCGGTAGACGATCGGCCTTTCGAGCCGATCTTTAAGACATTCAAGGCTTCTATCGCTCGGCCTTGCCCGCGCCTCATGTCGGCGCGGATATTACGCTGAGAAGAAAGAGACGCGGGAGCAGACGACAGTGCTCCACGGATAGGTGCCTATCCAGGCATCACGCTTGGTTTTGCGCTCTTCGCCCGTAAAGGGATCTGACCTCCGAGGACCTCGATCTCACCCGCGCCGCGCCGGAGGTTTCTTGACTGTCGTTCTTGCCGCCCCGTGAGCCGCACCTTCCCAAGTCACCTTCCTTTGTACACCGCTGGCCTGTCCGTCGCACACAGGAGACATGCCAAATTTGTTAAATGCCTGCGTTACATGATTGACAATATGTGCTAATTTCTGCTGAAAAAGATAACAACAGATTGTGTGGCCCCCTATGCTGGTTATTCTCGCCGACGACCTCACCGGCGCGCTTGATTGCGCGGCGCCGTTCGCCGGCCGGGGTTTGCATACTGAAATCGCATTAGGCCCTGAATCGATCGGATTGGCCTTGCAAGCCACGCCAGCGGTCCTTTCAGTCAACCTCGGATCTCGAGAAGTTGAGGCGGAGGCTGCGCGACAGGCGGTTGCGGCGGCCTTGTCGTCTCTACCACCCGACATCGTTCTGTTTAAGAAGATCGATTCCCGCCTCAAGGGTAACATCGCCGCCGAACTCGATGCCACGCCCTTTCGCTTGGCGCTCGTCGCTCCCGCGATACCTGATTTCGGCAGAAATGTCCGAACGGGGCATGTCGAAGGTTTCGGACTAGACAAGCCGCTGAATGTCGCCGATGCGCTTGGTGTCCATGCGCAGCACGCCATCATTCCCGATACCCTTTCGCAAGCAGACATGTTTGACGCTCTGGAGATTGGCCGCGAGGCCGGCGCTGATCTTCTTGTCGGCGCCAGGGGCCTCGCCGAAGCGCTGGCATGTCACATGACCGGCCGCCAGAACGCCGAACCGGCCTTCCCCAAACCCGGCCCTGCTCTTTTTGTCATTGGATCGAGAGATCCGATCACGCTGGCACAAATCGAAGAACTGCTACGCTCGTTGGCACCGGACTATATTGCGGCGCCCAACGGGCGCCCGGAACGCGTCGTGCCACCGCAGCATTCCGTGACGCTGGTTCAGGCAACGCCGGGTGAAAAAGACGATCCACCGCTTCTGGTATCGGACAGGCTGGCGGCCAGCATAGTCCCGGAGATGACCGCGCCAGCCGCCACTCTGCTTCTGTCCGGCGGCACGACCGCGCACGCTGTCCTGAAGGCAATGAACGTTTCGAGATTCCAGCTTCTCGGCGAATGTCTGCCGGGCCTTGGCTTGGCTTATATCGACGGCCAATGCATCATCGCCAAATCCGGCGGATTCGGCACGCAGGGCACATTATCTGAGATCGCAAGAGCAGCCATGGGCGAGAAGGGTTGAACGATGGGGCTGGAGAGCGGTACTGCCCGCAAGGGCCTTCCCGATATCGTCTTCGAGCGGATGTTGCGAGCGATCAAGTCGGGAGCGTACAAACCGGATGAGCGGTTGCCGACCGAACATGATCTTGCGACCGAATTCGAAGTGTCGCGGCCGGTTATCCGGGAAGCACTGAGGCGGCTACGCGAACAAGGACTGATCTATTCGAGGCGCGGTGCCGGCAGCTTCGTGCGCGCACTGGGCTTGCGCGAGCCGCTTGGCTTTGGCCAGTTGGAAAACGTCGCCGATCTCCTCAACTGTTACGAGTTTCGCATGACACTTGAGCCTGCAGCGGCATCGGCAGCGGCTGCGCGTCACGACAAGGAGAGTCTGGGGGCCATAAAGCGAGCTCTGGAATTGCTGCGCGACGCCACCAACCGTCAGGCCCATCGCGAAGATGCCGACTACCAGTTCCATCTGGCCATCGCGCGGGCGGCTCAGAACAGCTACTTTTCCACTGCGATGGAAGCCCTCAAGGATCACATTGCCATGGGCATGAAATTCCACGGAGCCTCCGTGAAAAGAGAGGCGACCGGGCTGGCGAAGGTGTTCGGCGAGCACGAGGCAATCGCCGATGCGATCACGCGCGGAGACCAGGAAGCGGCGCGGCAGTTGATGCTGGACCACTTGAGGGGTTCACGCGAGCGTCTGTTTCAATCGTCGCACCAATGAAACCCGAATGCGTCATCTGGAAATAACGGCCATCCGGCAACCTGCCGCCGGACGGTTATCACTTCAAAATGCCGCTTCGTAGATCCCCAGCACATCCTGGACACTCATTTCCGCCGGGTTGTTATCCATCAGCCGACGTATGGCATGCGCCTCAGAAGCGTAGAGGGGAAGTTCGTCCAGCCTGGCGCCGTGTGCCGCAAGCGACATCTGGATGCCGAGGGCTCCGCAGAAATCGTAAGCCGAAGAGCGCAATTCATCCGACGAAAGGTTATCGCCAAGGCCCAGTGCCGCAGCCACTTCCGCCGTCTTCGCGGCAACGACGGGCTGGTTGAAAGCCAGGACATGCGGGAAGACGATGGCATTCGCCAAACCGTGCGGCAGGTTGAGACGCGTGCCCAGTGGGTAGGCGATCGCATGGCCGGCCGCCGTATTGACCGGGCCGAGGCAAATACCCCCGTAGTAGGAAGCGAGCATCAGCCCCTCGCGGGCCTCCGTATCGTGCCCGTCCTTCACCGCCCTCGCCAGATACCGGCCGACAAGCCCAAATCCCATGCGGGCAAAGCCGTCGATCATCGGGTGGGCGCGGCGGTTGGTAAAGGCTTCGACACAGTGAGCCATTGCATCGACACCCGTCGCGGCGGTCACAGAAGGAGGGACCGAATAGGTCAGTTCAGGATCGAGCACCGCAAAATCGGCGATCATGTGTGGGCTCTCCACCGCGATCTTGGTCCGCTTGACCGGATCGGTGATCAGCGAGCGGATCCCAGCCTCCGAGCCGGTACCCGCGGTGGTCGCGACCTGGGCAAGCCGCGAGCGGCGGCCTGCGACGCGATTGGGACCGGCAACGTCTTCGAGGGTCTGCTCGGAATCCCAGAGCACCGCAACAAGCTTGGCGACATCCAACACGGATCCGCCCCCAAGTCCGACGATCAGTTGCGGGCGGGCCTTGCGGGCTGCCTCCAGCGCAGCATCCAGCGTTGCGGTATCCGGTTCGCCCGGAATGGCGTCGAATACCGAAAATCGGCCGGATAACTGGAGACGGTCGACGAAACCTGCCGTGATCGGGGTCGCGATGACCAAGGTCGAGGCGACATCGCCGGCCCAGGGGCCAACCTGGCTGATCGTGCCGGCACCGACTGCGAGCCGCAGCGGCTGGTGGAGTGTGATGGGTGCAATGGCCATGACGCTTTCCTTACCGAGCCCCCGCCACGAGCTTGCGCGCATAGGCGATGGCTGAGTTCATGTTGCCGTGGTTGGCGATCCCCTTGCCGGCGATGTCGAACGCCGTGCCGTGATCGACGGAGGTGCGGTCGATAGGCAGATCGACAGAGACGTTGACGGCCGTATCGAAGGCCACGAGCTTGATCGGGATATGGCCCTGATCGTGATATTGCGCGACAACCAGATCGAAGGTGCCGGAATAGGCGCGGTGGAAAACCGTATCGGCGGAAATCGGGCCGTGAACCTCGATGCCCTCGGCGCGGGCCGCCGCAACGGCCGGTGCGATCTGATCGTCGTCTTCCGTGCCGAACAGGCCGTTTTCGCCGCAATGGGGATTGATGCCCGCAACCGCAATACGTGGACGTTCATAGCCGATCCGCTTCAGATGCGCGTCGCCGGCGCGGATGGTCTTCAGCACCCGTTCCGTCGTGGCGCGCCGGATAGCCTCCTGCAGCGACACATGGGTGGAGACGTGGATCACCTTCAGACGATCAGACGCCAGAAGCATGTAGGCCGCCGCCGAACCGGTGAGGCTGCGCAACATACCCGTATGGCCGTCATAGTGATGGCCGGCGAGGTTGAGCGCCTCCTTGTTGATCGGCGCGGTGACGATGCAGCCGATCGAACCGGCCTCGGTATCCCTGACGGCTCGCTCGATGAAGCGAAACGCCGCATCGCCTGCGACCGCCGACAACTGCCCCCAGGGCAGAGGCGCGCCCTCCACCGGCAGGTCGACCACATAAGGTGTGAGGTCGAGCGTGATCCCCACCGCATCGCGCGCCGCCTCCAGCGTCGGCAGATTGCCGTAGACACGCGTTGCGGAACGGTCGGCATCGGACATCTCGGCGAGCGCCTTGACTGTTATCTCCGGACCGACTCCGCAGGGGTCTCCCATGGTGATGCCAATGATATTGCTCATCAAGTTCTCCCGTCAGTCGCGTCCGCCCAGCCCGGAGCCAGGCTCACGTATTTGATTGCTCGCCTGTGATAGGTATAGGCGATGTGCAAAGTCCCGTCCGGCGCTTCCAGAAGCCATGGATAGGACATTTCCTTGTTCCGGCCATCGGTGGAATCGTTCGACAGGCAGGTGCCCGGCCCGTCTTCAATCAGGATGCGGACCGGAAAACTTAGACCACCGTCATCCGAAATACAGACACAGACCGGCGCACGCGGCACGCCCCAGACCGGCACGCAGCCGCCCGTCGGATCGGCATCGGGTCTATCGTCATTCTCGCCGAGTTCGTCATAGAGCGAGGCGCGGCGATCGCCGGACTGAGCAGCGCTGACCGGGTTGCAGATCATCGCGAGCCGCCCATCCTTCAGCCGGATAACTGCGATCGAGGAATTGTTGTTCGGCACGTCGGTTGCCTCAGGCACCGACCAGGACCGGCCGCCGTCAGTGCTTTCCGTGCGAAAAACGAAATCCGCCTGCCTCCGGCGAAAGAGAGCGGCATGACCGCCCGCCTGCAAGGCGGCGGGGCTCATGTGGACGCAGCCGGTCGATTGCGGCAAGTCTTCGAGGCGCCAGGTTTTCCCGGCATCCGTCGATATCCCGATTGCCGCCGTGTCATGGCTCCCATTCCACTTCTGGCCCGGCCGTTGAATGCAGCGAAAGATCGGCAGAAGCCATGCGCCATCATCCCGCACCACCAGCGGTGCCCGAACGAAACACCCTTGCGGCAGATCGAGATAAGCGCCCGCCTCCGATGTCAGCCTTGCAGGATCGCTCCGGTCGCGCCGGATCTCGGCCATGCGGATACGACATTCGTCCTGATTGCCGGAAGGCTGCGACGTATGGAAAAGCCAGAGCCTGCCGTCGGGTGCGGTAAACAGGACCGGGTTCTGTTCGGAATGCGCATCGTCGAAACTCAGCCTCTGCGGCGGACCCCAGGCATCGGAGCCGGGCACGAGAACAGACGCAAATATGGATATGTCGGACTTGCCTTCGAGCGAGCCGCCGAACCAGGCGCAGATCAACGCACCATCGCCTAAGAGATGCAGGAAGCTTGCATGGTTCTGCACCATGGGGGACGGCAGAAAGGCTTCGCGCCGACCGGCCGCCGCCATCCGTAACGTGCCGGTCATTCCCGCCGCTATTTCATCAGGGCTCATAAAGCTCTCCTCTCGGCTCCCGAGAATTACCAGAAACACAAAGTTGTCAAGTTTTATAAAGTTACATGAGGCGGTAGCTTTGCCAAAATTCATTAATTAACAATTTGAAATGTATTGATAATTTCTATGCCGTTTTTTTTCATAGAAATAACATTGCGAAATAATTTGACAAACTGTTCAGGACAGAAGATGGTCTGAAGCAGAATAGCACAGGAGGAAGTGCGGCGATCGCAGTGCAGCGAAATATGCGGACTCGTCGTCAGGGAAATTCGATCGAAGATTCGAACGCCCCGCCGAGAGTCCCAGAAGTCGCCATCGATCTTCCTTATCGGATCGGCTCGCCAATCACCGAACAGTCGGCCGCCCACCGGATGCGATAGGCAAACGGCAGAGCGCCCAGAACGTGTTGATCAATTTATATTCACTTGGGAGGTGAACCACATGAAGAAGACGCTGATGATGACCGCGCTGATCCTGGGATCGGCGCTTCCGCCGGCTTACGCAGGGTCTGGCCCGATCAAGATCGTGCTGGCCGAGGAAGCCGATCTGCTGGAGCCTTGCATGGCGACCCGCTCCAATATCGGCCGTATCATCATGGAGAATGTCAGCGAAACGCTGACCGAGCTCGATGTTCGCGGCAAGAAGGGCGTCATGCCGCGCCTTGCCGAAAAATGGGAGCAGGCCGCGGATGGCAGCTGGCGGTTCCATCTCCGCCAGGGTGTCAAGTTCTCCAACGGGACGACGTTCGACGCCAAGGACGTCAAGCACAGCTTCGACCGCGTGATGAGCGACAAGAACGCCTGCGAATCCCGTCGTTATTTTGGTGGCATGAAGATCAGCGCCAACGTCGTCGACGCCAACACGATCGATTTCAAGGCCGACCCGGCTCAGCCTATCCTGCCGCTGCTGATGTCGCTGGTCACCATCGTTCCGGAAGAGACACCGCTGCAATTCATTCGCGAGCCGATCGGAACCGGTCCGTACGCGCTGAAGAACTGGACCCCGGGCCAGCAGATCGTGCTCGCTGCCCGCAGCGATTATTGGGGCGCCAAGCCGCAGGTCACTGAAGCAACTTATCTCTTCCGCGCCGATCCGTCCGTGCGTGCGGCGATGGTGAAGGCCGGCGAAGCGGATCTCTCTCCGTCGATCTCGCAGCTCGACGCCACCGACGCGAAGACCGATTTCTCCTATCTCGACAGCGAGACGGTCTATCTGCGTCTCGACCACAACATTCAGCCGCTGAACGACGTGCGGGTGCGCCGGGCGCTCAATCTGGCCATCGACCGCCAGGCTTTCATCGGCACGCTGGTACCGGATGGTGCAGTGCTCGCGACGGCCCTCGTTCCTCCGACTACGCAGGGCTGGAATCCGGACGTCAAGGTTTTCCCCTATGATCCCGCCGGTGCCAAGAAGCTTCTGGCCGAGGCCAAGGCTGCCGGCGTGAAGGTCGATACGCCGATCACGCTCATCGCCCGCACGGCAAACTTCCCGAACGTCACCGAGATCATGGAGGCGGTCCAGTCTCAGCTTCAGGAAGTCGGCTTCAAGGTCGATCTCAAATTCGTCGAAGTGGCGGAACACGAAAGCTACTACTCCAAGCCCTTCAAGGAAGGTCGCGGCCCGATTATCGTCGCAGCTATGCACGATAACTCCAAGGGCGACCCGTCCTTCACCATGTTCTTCAAATATGCCACCGAGGGCACCCAGTCCGGCTTCTCCGATTCCAAGGTCGATGACCTGATCAAGCGGGCTTCCGCCGCGGTGGGCGATGAACGTGCAAAGCTCTGGTCCCAGCTGATTGCCTACCTGCATGACGACGTGGTCGCCGACGCCCTCCTCTTCCACATGGTCGGCTTCTCGCGCGTTTCGCCGCGCATCGAATTCAAGCCAACGATCGCCACGAATTCGATGCTGCAACTGTCCGAGATCGGTATCAAATAACCAGCGGAAACCGATTTCCGATCACGATCCAAGGGCGGCGGGTACCCATCCGCCGCCACAATAGTGAGGGCGACATGCTCAGTTTCATTCGTAAGCGCTCCGTGGCGAGCTTGGTTTCACTGGTCGGGCTGCTCGTGCTGGTGTTTTTCCTGTCCCGCCTGACCGGCGATCCGGCCGCTCTCTTCCTGCCGGTCGAAGCGTCGGCGGAAATGAAGCAGCAGTTCCGCGAGCTTCACGGGTTGAACGATCCGCTGATGGTGCAGTTCGGACGCTATGTCGGCGACGTACTGACCGGGGATCTCGGTGAATCGCTCCGCAAGGCACGGCCGGCGCTGGACGTGGTCACGGAAGCCTTCGTGTGGACCCTCTGGCTTGCCGTGATCACCATGTCGCTTGTCACAGCGGCCGCCATCGTCGTCGGCTCGCTCGCCGCGTTCCGGTCCGGCGGCTTTTTCGACCGGCTCTCCTCGATGATTTCGCTCGTCGGTGCCTCGGTGCCCGACTTTTGGCTTGCCATCGTGGCCATCGTCGTATTCTCCGTGAACCTCGCATGGCTGCCGACATCCGGCACGGGGTCGATCCTGCACTGGATCCTGCCGATCGGCGTGCTGTTCGTTCGCCCGTTCGGCATTATCGTTCAGGTCGTGCGCGGCTCGATGATCGGCGCGCTCTCCTCCGCCTATGTGAAGACGGCGCGTGCCAAGGGCGTCAAGGCCGGCCCGATCATCTTCGTCCACGCGTTGCGCAACGCGATGCTGCCGGTCATCACCGTCATCGGCGACCAGGCGGCGAGCCTGCTCAATGGCGCTGTCGTCGTCGAAACGATTTTCGGCTTCCCGGGTGTCGGCAAGCTGATGATCGACTCGATCCTGCAGCGGGATTTCAACGTCGTTCTCGCGGCGATCCTGGTGACGGCGCTGGCGATCTTCCTCATGAACCTGCTGATCGACCTCGCCTATGCGTTGCTCGATCCGCGCATTCGTCATTGAGGAGTGGTCTCATGAGTGTTTCTTCCTCCGACACGATGATCGCCCGAGAACCCTCGTTCCTGGTGCGCATGATGCGCATGCTGTGGGCGGATAAATTCGCCCTCTGCGCCGCCATCTTCCTGCTGGTCATTGTGGTGCTTGCGGTGGTCGGACCGTCCTGGCTCGGCGAACTCGCCACCAAACAGAACCTTCGCGGTCGCAACCTCGCACCGTTCGAGTGGAGCCGTGAATGGGTGTGGTGGATGGGGGCAGACGCCCTCGGCCGGCCGCTGCTGGCGCGCATCATCGTCGCGACGCAGAACACGATCATGGTCGCCGCCGGCGCGGTGATCCTGTCGTCGGTCGTCGGCACGCTGCTCGGCCTCGTCGCCGGCTTTTCCTCTCCCCGCGTCGGACAGATCATCATGCGCCTGGCAGACGTGATCATGTCCTTCCCTTCGCTGCTGATCGCGGTGATCGTCCTTTATCTTCTGGGTTCTTCGATCCTGAACCTTGTCGCTGTGCTGTCGATCACCCGTATTCCAGTCTACCTCCGCACCACCCGCGCCGAGGTGCTGGAGATCCGCGAGCGGATGTTCGTGCAGGCGGCGCGGGTCATGGGCGCTTCGCAGAACCGCATCCTGTTTCGCCACATCCTGCCGGTCGTCTTCCCGACGCTCACCACGCTGGCGACTCTGGACTTCGCCTATGTCATGCTGGCCGAAAGCGCACTCTCCTTCCTCGGCATAGGCATCCAGCCGCCCGCGATCACCTGGGGGCTGATGATTTCCCAGGGGCGCCAATATCTCACCAATGCCTGGTGGCTTTCGTTCTGGCCCGGGCTGGCGATCATCATGACAACCTTGTCGTTGAACCTGCTGTCGAACTGGCTGCGCATCGCGCTCGACCCGGTTCAGCGCTGGCGCCTGGAAATGAAAGGCCGAAAGGATGGCTGAGCATTTGCTGGAAGTGCGCAATCTCTCCGTCGAATTCCACACGGCCGCCGGCGTCGTGCAGGCGGTGCGCGATATCTCCTATTACCTCGACCGCGGCGAGACGCTTGCGATCCTCGGCGAAAGTGGATCCGGCAAGTCGGTCTCGTCAGCCGCGATCATGAACCTCATCGACATGCCACCCGGCCGGATCAGTTCCGGCCAGATCCTGCTCGACGGCGAGGACCTGCTGACCATGCCGGCCCATGCGCGCCGCGAGGCCAACGGCCGGCGGATCGCCATGATCTTTCAGGACCCGCTCAGCCATCTGAACCCGGTCTACACCGTCGGATGGCAGATCCGCGAGGCGATGACGACCCACGGGATGCAGGCCGGACCCGCCAGGAGCGAGGCCGTGCGTCTGTTGACGCGGGTGGGCATTCCCGACCCGGAAGGCGCCATGGGCAAATATCCGCACGAGTTTTCCGGCGGCCAGCGACAGCGCGTGATGATCGCGATGGCGCTTGCGCTGCGACCCGACCTGCTGATCGCCGATGAGCCGACCACCGCGCTCGACGTGACGGTCCAGGCCGAGGTGCTGGCGCTGTTGAAGGAGCTGCAGCGGGAAACCGGCATGGGCGTACTGATCATCACACACGATCTCGGCGTGGTGGCCGAAATCGCCGATCGCGTGGTCGTCATGGAAAAAGGCGAGCTGGTCGAGACCGGCACGGTACGCGACGTCTACAAGAACCCGACGCATCCCTATACCAAAAAGCTGATCGGCGCCGCCCCCGGAAAAGGCGAGATGCATATCGCGCAGCTGACGGGCGAACTGCTGCTCAGCGTTCGGGACGTCCGCAAGCGCTACGGCTCTTTCGATGCGTTGAAGGGTGTCTCGTTCGACCTGAGGGCCGGCGAGACCATGGCGATCGTCGGGGAAAGCGGCTCGGGCAAATCGACGCTCGCCCGCGTTCTTCTGAGGCTGGACGAGCCGGATGCCGGCACCGCGCACTGGAAGGGACGCGATCTCTTCACGCTCTCGCCATCCGAACTCTACAAGCTCCGGCGCGATCTTCAGATGGTGTTCCAGGATCCCACCCAGTCGCTCAATCCTCGGATGACGGTATTCCAGCTCGTCTCCGAAGCGTGGGCCATCCATCCCGATATCCTGCCGAAACGTCAGTGGCGGGAACGGGTCGCGGAACTCCTGGTGCAGGTGGGCCTTTCGGCCGAACACATGAGCCGTTATCCGCACCAGTTCTCGGGCGGACAGCGGCAGAGAATTGCGATCGCCCGGGCGCTCGCGCTCGAACCGCAGCTGATCGTTTGCGACGAGGCGGTGTCGGCGCTCGACGTGTCGGTCCAGGCCCAGGTCATCGCGCTTCTCGACAAGCTGCGCCGGGACATGGGCATCTCCTTCATCTTCATCGCCCACGACCTGCCTGTGGTCCGCGACTTTGCGGATTACGTCATGGTGATGCAAAAGGGTGAAGTGGTGGAATTGGGCACGGTTCGGGACGTCTTCGAGGCGCCCCGTGAAGCCTATACGCGAGCGCTCCTGGCGGCGAGCCTCGATCCGGACCCGGATGTTCAGGCCGAACACCGGGCAGCCCGTCTCAAACGTGCCTGACATAACGCCGACCGGCGGATAGCGGAGTTGATTGAATGACCAGAAATGCCTTTGTCGCACTCGTGACCTGCTTCAACGAAGACGAGACGATCAACTTCGAGGCCACCCGCGCGCAGGTGCGCCGGCAGGTGGCGGCAGGCAACAATATCATGTGCGCCGGCACCAACGGCGATTTCACCGCTCTCACCCACGAAGAGAAGATCCGCCTGACGGAACACGTCTTCGACGAGGTTGCGGGGCGCGCGAAAGTCATCGTCAATGCCGGGATGCCCGCAACGTTCGAGACGGTGCTGCTTGCCAAGGAGTTCGACCGGATTGGCGTCGACGGCATTGCGGTCATCACCCCCTTCTTTATCGCCTGCACCCAGGACGGACTGGTCCGCCACTTTTCGACGGTCGCGGATACGGTCAAGACGCCGGTCTATCTTTACGACATTCCGGCCCGGACCCAGAACCACATCGAACCGGCGACCGCCGCAAAGCTCGCTGGGCATGGCAATATCGCCGGCATCAAGGATTCCGGCGGCGCCCAGGAAACCCTGGCGGCCTACCTTCAGGTTTCAAAAGAGAACCCGGGCTTCGAGGTCTATTCCGGCCCGGATCATCTGGTTCTATGGTCGCTGCAGAACGGTGCTGCAGGCTGCATTTCAGGCCTCGGAAACGCCCTGCCCCACGTGCTCGCCGGCATCCTCACGGCTTTCAACTCCGGCGACATTGCCGAAGCGGAGCGTCAGCAGGAGATCTATACCGCCTTCCGTACCGAGCTTTATGCGCTGGGCTTTGCGCCGGCCATGGTCAAGCGTTCGCTTTACCTTCAGGACAAGTCGGTTGGCGCGAGCAGGCAGCCCGCCCTGCTTCCAGATCAGGCCCAGGACGAGAAAATTAAAGCAATCCTGAAAAGGTACGATTTGCTCTAGCAGCTCATTTAACTGCTTTACGACCGCAATGCTTCCGCAGCGATCAGACCCTTGGCGGGCGTAATACGTTGACCCGTAAACGCCGCTATCGTTTCGTGGTGACGACAGTCGAACCTTCCACCGTCTGATGACTGCCTCGGACGGATTCTCTCCTTCCATTTCCGGGCATGGCTGACTTAGGGACAACCTAATCAAAGCTAAATCAAATCGTTATTTTCCCGATCTAACGGCTCGCATACACCAGTCACACCACTGGAAAACATTTGCCGAGACGCTCGAGACCCCAAGGGAAAGTACGCCGAAATGTCAGTCGAAAAAGTAGATACGATCATTGTCGGCGGCGGCCAGGCAGGGTTGGCAATGAGCGAGCATCTGGGCAGGCGTGGCGTGGCTCACCTTGTTCTGGAGCGGAACAGGATCGCCGAGCGCTGGCGCTCGGAGCGTTGGGATTCCCTCGTCGCCAATGGTCCGGCCTGGCATGACCGGTTTCCGGGAATGACGTTCGACGGTATCGAGCCTGGCAGCTTTGCGACAAAGGAACAGATCGTTGAATATTTCGAGGCCTACGCGAAGCAAATCGCGGCTCCTATCCGCGCCGGTATCGACGTAACCTCGGTACAGCAGAAAGCCGGCGGCGCCGGATTCCTTGTCGAAACCTCTGAAGGAAGTTTCGAAGCCACGAACGTGGTTGCCGCGACGGGGCCTTTCCAGCGCCCCATTATCCCGACGGTCGTTCCGGCAGAAAGCAACATTCTTCAGATACACTCCAATCACTATCGCAATCCCGGCCAGCTCCCGGATGGCGCTGTACTGGTCATCGGAGCCGGTTCTTCCGGAGCGCAGATTGCCGACGAAATCCTCCGATCCGGGAGGCGCGTCTATCTGGCAGTCGGCCCCCACCAGAGACCGCCCCGGAGCTATCGTGGTAAGGATTTCTGCTGGTGGCTGGGCGTCCTCGGACATTGGGAGGCAAAGACCCGCGATCCCTCGATGGAGCATGTCACCATCGCGGTCAGCGGAGCCCGCGGCGGCCATACCGTCGACTTCCGGGAATTTGCGTCGCGCGGCATGACCCTGGTTGGCAAGGCGGATTTCTTCAAGGATGGGGTGATGCATTTCGAGCCCGACCTTGCAGACAATATCGCGCAGGGCGATGCCAACTACTTGTCCGTCCTCGACGAGGCCGATGCCTATGCCGAACGAAACAACCTCGATCTGCCCGAAGAACCCGAGGCCCGAGATATCGGACCGGACCCACAATGCGTCAGCGACCCCATTCTCCAGCTCGACCTTGCCAAAGCCGGCGTGACGTCCATCATCTGGGCAACGGGTTACGCTTTCGATTTCAGCTGGCTGAAAGTCGATGCTTTCGACGACAAGGGACGACCAGTCCATGAGCGCGGCGTCGCATCCGTGCCTGGGCTCTATTTTCTCGGGCTGGCATGGCTTTCCCGGCGAGCATCTCCCTTCATCTGGGGAGTCTGGCACGATGCGGACTATCTGGGCGACCAGATAGCGGGCCGCCCGGAGAATATTGCCGGCACCGACAAGATTGCATCGAGCGCCGCAAGATAAGCCTCCGGGCCTGCGACTACGAAGCGTTTGGGGAAATCAAAGCGATCGGGATGTTCTGTCCCGGTCGCTATTGGCATACGGCCATTAGGGCGCTGCCGCCGTCAGGATTGACCGAACGCACATGGCGTCGGAGGCTATCACACCTCACGACGCCATATGCTCGCCTTGGGAGCGATTACCGTACGATACGGATTGCCGAGGGCTGCCAATTAAGACCGACCGACGATCCGATCGGCGCAATAGGGATTCCCGCAGCCTGCCGAACGATGATCGACTTGCCGGATTCCAAAGCCACCAGAAGACGGGTATCCGCTCCGGCATACACCGTCTCGGTGACTGTGCCTGACATAAAACCCTGCGCCGGCTCGGTCAGCGCGATATGCTCTGGCCGCACCATCAGACCATCCCCCGCCTGCATGCCAGCGACAGCAGGGATATCGCCGTCGGCAGACCGCAGCATTCCATCGGCGATGGCTCCGTCGAAAATGTTCGACAGGCCAATGAACTCCGCCGAAAAACGGTTGGCCGGGGCCTCGTAGATCTCCTGCGGCGTGCCGACCTGCGCGATGACGCCGTCATTCATCAGGCAGATCCGGTCGGAAAGCGCCAGCGCCTCCTCCTGATCATGCGTCACGAAGATAATGGTCGCGCCGGTTTCGCGATGGATGCGCTTGATTTCGATCTGCATGGTTTCACGCAGCTTGCGGTCGAGGGCGCCCAGCGGTTCGTCCATCAGGATCACGCTCGGGCGGTAAACGAGGCAGCGCGCCAAGGCAACACGCTGCTGCTGTCCGCCGGACAGCGCTTTGGGAAGACGGTCCGCCGTATGGCCGAGATTGACCATATCGAGGACTTCCGCCACCCGTTTGTCGATCTCCGCGACCGGAAGCCTTCGCATCTGCAACGGGAACGCGATATTCTCCTTCACCGTGAGATGCGGGAACAGCGCGTAGTTCTGGAAGACGACGCCGATATCTCTCTGGTTTACGGGAAGGCTGGTTTCGTCCCGGCCGTCGATGAACAGGCTGCCGGAGGTCGGTTCCACCAACCCGCAGATAATCTGCAGGAGCGTCGTCTTCCCTGAGCCGGATGGGCCAAGAAGGGTCAGAAGTTCGCCCGAGCGGACATCGAGGTCGATCGCCTGCAGCACCGTTGTAGCGCCGTAATCCTTCCGGATACCTCTCACGCTGAGCTTGGGTGAGATTCCGGCTTGCGGCGAGAACTGCGACTGAATTGGCATGTGGGACATCCGGGTTATTCCAACAAAAGGTTCGGTCTCAGCGCGGACGCGCGTGCTCCGCAGCGACAAAGACGATTGTAACGACAGCCAGGATGATGACCGACGCCGCCGCGAGCGTCGGGCTCACCTGCAGAAGAACGTCGTCCCACATCTGCTTGGGCAGGGTCTGGCGCACGCCACCGCCAACGAAGAGCGCGATGGTCAACTCCTCGAACGAATGCAGGAAGCCGAACAGGAACGCGGCGACGACGCTTCCCTTGACGATCGGCCAGGTAACCTTGCGGACGGTTCCCATCCGGGTTGCCCCGAGCGTCGCGGCTGCCTGGTCGAGGCGCCAGTCGTAGTTCTTGAAGGTCGTCAGGATGATCACGAACACGACGGGAAGCGCCGTGAGCGTATGCCCGAGCGCAATGCCGGCGTCCGTCGCGATGAGGCCGATCTGAGCGAAGAGATAGAAGAGCGCCACCGCGATGACGATATTCGGGATGATCATCGGCAGCATGAAAAGCAGGAATGCGACATTGCCGATCTTGCTCTTGCTGCGGGCCACACCGAATGCCGCAATTCCACCCATAGCAGATGCAAGCAGCGCCGAAACGATAGCGATCCCGAATGAGCGCATCGTCGCACCAGTCCAGTTCGACGAATTCCAATAGGTCTCGAACCAGCGCAGCGAATATCCGCGCGGCGGGAACTCCAGGAAGCTCGAACTGCCGAATGCCATCGGGAGGAAGATCAGCACCGGCACCAACAGCATGACCATGACGAGCACGCAAAAGGCGTCAAGCAGCCACCCGCGCCGACGCAGGCCAGGCACGATGTCGAGAACGCCCGCCAGAATATCGGTGACACGAGCGACGGAAGCGATGACGACCGTGCCGATACGCGCGAAGAGGCCGGTCGAGCGGCGATCGCTCCGTTCTCCCGACACAGCGGATATACCGAAAGCGCGATCGTAGACGAGGCAGACGGCCAGCGTCACGACCAGCAGCATGACGGCGATGGCGCCGGCAAGCTGCCAGTTCAGGAGTTGCTGGACCTGCGTGATCAGCAACTGGCCGATGACGGTCTCCCGCGGGCTGCCGAGCAGTGCCGGCGTGATGAAGAAGCCGAGCGAGCTGATGAAGACCAGAAGACCGGCTGCGGCAACGCCCGGCATGGACAGCGGAAAAACGATCCGCCAGAAGGCCTGGCCGCCCGATGCACCCAGCGTCTTGGCGGCCCGGGCCAGTCCCAGATCTATGCTGAGCAGCGTCGGCAGCATCGTCAGCGCCGCAAGCGGCAGCATCGTGTGCGCCATGGCGAAAACGACGACTCCGCGGCCATAGAGCAGATCGACGGGACCGCCCATTCCCATTCCGGTCAGGATCTGGGACAGCACGCCGCGCCGTGACAGGAGCACCATCCAGGCGAAATTCTTGAGAAGCGCGCTCATCCAGAAGGGCAGAAGAACAAGCCACATGACGAGCCGCCGGCGCTTCTCGGGCATCTTTGCCAGCCAGTAGGCGAGCGGGTAGCCGACCAGAAGACAGGCAATCGTCGTCTGCATGGCAATGGAGAAGGTGTTGATGAGAACCTGGACGTAGATGCCCGCCCCGAACATCTGCCGGTAGGTTTCAAAACTCAACGAACCCGAGGAATCGCGGAACGACAGGAACATCAACCCGGCTGCAGGGACGATGAGCAGCAGGACGAGGTAGAAGACCCCCGGTCCGGCAAGCCATAACGGGTCCAGCTTGAAGCGGCGTCTTGAAGGGGATTGCCATTCGGCCATTACGTCGATCTCTGGAAGCTTGGCTGTTGCCATGAATGCCACGGAACCGGCTGCCTGTCCAAAAAGGCGCAACGCGGGTATGTGCGCATCATGATCGGCGCGGATACCTTATGCATCCGCGCCTCGAATGCTATCGATCTTGAAGGAATTCCGACAAGAGGCTTATCAGCTCAGCATCCACTTTTCGAAACGCTCCGTCAGGGCAGTCTGGTTCTTGCCCCAGTAGTCGGCATTGAGGGGACGCAGTCCCTTGACGTTTTCCGGCGCGGTGGGAAGAAGCTTCGCGCGCTCCGCCTTGATGTACTTGTAGGACGTGACGTTGGTCGGGCCGCAAGCCAGTACATCCGTGTATTTTGCCTGCCGTTCGGCGTTCATGCAGTATTCGATGAACTTGTTGGCCAGCTCGGTATTCGGGGTGCCGACCGGGATTGTCCAGCCGTCGATGTTATAGAAGCCCTGGCCCCAGGCCAGCGACACAGGAGCGCCGTCGTCGATGGCGGTCTGGGCGCGCGTGCTCCAAATGCTCATCAGGTCGAGCTCGCCGCTCTGGATCAGCTGGGTGGATTGCGCACCGGTCGTCCACCAGACATCGACGCTCTTGCGGATCTTGTCGAGGCTCTTGAAGGCACGATCGACGTCCAGCGGATAGAGCTGGTCCATCGGCACGCCATCGGCGAGCAGCGCGAGTTCCATGGTCAGAACCGGGCTGCGCCACAGGCCGCGACGACCCTTGAAGGCTTCGACATTCCAGAAGTCCTGGAAATTCTTCGGGCCCTTGTCACCGAACGTATCGGTGCGATAACCAAGCGCCAGCGCGAATACGGCCACGCCTGCGAAATTTTCATTGATCGAACCGGCGACGTAATTTTCCAGATCAGCAACCTTGATCTTGAGCTTCTGCATATAATCGCCGCCAAGCGCCTTCATGCGGAAGACGTGCTCGGGCGTCATCATGCAAACGTCGAACAGGTTCGTCTTGGTGTCCACGACCATCTTATATTGCGGGATCGGATCCGGCCCGTTGGTCGTCACACTGATCTTGACGTTGTTTTCCTTCTCGAAGCCTTCATAAAAGGCGATGCGGAAGCCCTTTTCGAAGGCACCGCCCATGTCCTGAACCTTCAGGACCTCGGCGCCGAAGGCGCCCTTGGTGAAAATTGCGGGAGCGGCAAATGCGGTCGCGACGCCGGCCCCCGTCTTCAAAAGATTGCGGCGTGTCAAGCTGACCTTGGTGGCCATGTCCAGTTCCCCTTTTTTGATAGCCGTGTAGCCCGCTCAACAAGCCATCCGTGACTGCTTATGTAAATTATTTATTTCGGGCTTATTGGTTAGGGGTGACCTAACCGATGAGCCTCTCCAGCACGCCCTTCAGAAAGACGTCACAACGTTCAAGTTCAGCAATCTCGATGAACTCGTCCGGCTTGTGACCCTGCTCCATCGAACCGGGGCCGAGCACCAGTGTCGGGATGGCGAGGCGCTCCATGAACAGCCCGGCTTCCGTCCCAAAAGACACCTTGGCAACATACGGCTGATCTACCAGGCCGGCAAGAAGGCCTGCCGCGGCGTCATTTGCAAGATCAAGACCGGGATAGGCATTGACTATGTCGATAGACACGCGCGCCTGCGGAAAGCGGGGCCGGAGAGTTTCGGCAAGGACATCCGCCCGCCGCCCCAAATCCCCGACGATCCGGCAGGGATCGTCCGCCACCAGATGGCGGATTTCGAAATCCACCGTTGCTTCCGACGCGACGACGTTTACTGCGACGCCGCCTGCGATGCGGCCGGCATGGATTGTTGTATAGGGCACCTCGTAGGCATCGTCCTGCGCCCCGGCTGTGGCAAACTCATCCTGAGCCTGCCGGAGAAGCGATACGACGTCCGTCACTATGTGAATGGCGTTGAGATAAAGGGGGGCGCATGACGAGTGGCCGCCCATGCCGAAACAGGTCGCTCGTGCGGCAAGCTTTCCCTTATGCCCGGTAACGACCCGCATGGACGTCGGCTCCCCGACGATGCAAAAGGCAGCGCGGAACTGCCGTTTCATCAGGTCGTCGAGCATGCGGCGCACGCCGACGCAGCCGATTTCCTCATCATGCGAGAAGGCAAGATGCAGCGGCCTTGAGAGAGCAGACTTCGACGCGAGGTCGGCGACGGTCAGCATGCAGGCGAGAAACCCCTTCATATCGGCGGCGCCGCGCCCAAAGAGTTTGCCGTTGCGTTCAATCAGCCGGAACGGATCAGATGTCCAGTTTTGCGCCGCACAAGGAACCACGTCCGTGTGGCCCGACAGAATGATTCCGTCATCGCCACCCGGGCCGATACTGGCGAACAGATTGGCTTTGGCGCCGCTGTCATCGGCGATCAGACGGCAGGAAAAACCACGCTCTTCCAGATAGGACTGAACAAAGCCGACCAGCGGCAGGTTGGTTTCGCTGCTGACAGTTGGAAAGGCGACGAGCTTCTCGAGGAGGGTAATCGTATTCATGAGCGGACCATTTAAGGAGAAGGCCCGCGCGAAGCACGGGCCTGAAGCGGACGGGCTGTTCTCAGGCCGCCTGTCGCTCCTGTTCCGCCATTTCCCGATTGATGTCCTCGATCAGGGCGTCGATATCCGCCTTGCTGAAGGTCTTGCGGAACCGGCGGTCGAACGTGGTGAACACGCCGAAGAACGAATTTGCGCAGTGTTCCAGCATGCGTTCGGCATCTTCGGCACCGACCGTGAGCTGCTCCTGCAGGAAACCGATGACCTTGCGGCGGGCGATCGGGTTGGCAAGCACAAAGACAGGCTGGGTATCCCGCTCGATCCGCCGGTGTACCGAGGCGGAGGACACGGTGCGAAGCGAGGCGTGAAGCCTGATATCCCGTGACGATGCGGCAATCTCGAGCGTAATCATGTCATCGTCCAGCGTCCAACGCCGGCGGGCCGTGTCGTAGGCGCAAAGATCTTCAGCCGGAATGGACAGCGTGACTTTCCGGCTTTCGCCGGGTTTCAGCGAAATCTTGGCAAACGCCTTGAGCTCGCGGACCGGTCGTTTGAGACGCGGAGCGTCGCAGCGGGCATAGGCCTGACAAATCTCCTTGCCTTCGCGCGCTCCGACATTGGTCACGATAAAGCTCAACGTCACCGTCTCGCCGAGGCGAAGCTCGTGCCTGTCCAATGTAAGATCGGAGTAAGCGAAATCCGTGTAGCTCAGCCCATGGCCGAAGGGGAACAACGGTTCGATCTGCCGCGCATCGTACCAGCGATAACCGACATGGATGCCTTCACTGTAGACATGACGACCGTTCTCGCCCGGATAGGTGAGATAAGTGGGCATGTCCTCCATCCGCTTCGGAAAGGTTGTGGTGAGCTTACCGCTCGGATTGACGCGGCCAAACAGGATGTCGGCAATGCCGCCGCCCATGGCTTGGCCGGAGAAGAACATTTCCACCGCTGCCGGCACCTTGTCGATCCACGGCATCACGACCGCATCGGGGCTGGCAACGACCACGACGACATTGGGATTGGCAGCAACGAGTCGCTCCACAAGTTCGTCATGCCCCGGTGCGAGGCCAAGGGTACGACGGTCCGACCCCTCTCCGTCATAACCGTTCTCATTGTTGACGAAGAGGATCACTATGTCGGCTTCGGCCACGCCGGCTTCGGCCTCCGTGATCAAGGCTTCGCGCTCGGCTTCGATTTCACTCGTCCCGCGGAACACATTGACCTGAATATCGTCGCCTGCGAGCTTGAGGATTTCCTCGAGTGGCACGTCGACGGAGGTCGGCATGGTCGTTGCGCAGCCCGATCCCTGGATCACGGGAGTGCCGGCACCCTCGCCGACGACGGCGATGCGCTTGACCCTGGAAGGTTCGATCGGCAGAAGCCCGCCTTCATTCTTGAGCAGGACCATCGATTCGGCCGCCATCCTGCGGGCGAGCGCATGATGCTCGGCGCGATCGAAGGTCACGGAGCGGTTCTCGCCGAGCTTCACAAGACATACGAGCTTCAGAACTCTTTCGCACGCGGTGTCCACAACGGCGCGGTCAACCTGGCCGGCGCGGATTGCCTCCAGAAGGTCTGCCTTGCGGGTCTCGCTTTCAGGCATGTCCAGATCATTGCCAGCGACCAGTGAGGCGGGCCGGTCCTTGATCCCGTGCCAGTCGGATACCACAAGTCCCTGGTAGCCCCATTCCTCACGCAGCACTTCATTGAGCAGCCATGGATCTTCGGCAGCCTGAACGCCGTTCAGCCGGTTGTAGGAACTCATGACGGTCCAGGGGTTGCTCTGCTTGATCGCCCGCTCGAAACCACGCAGGTAGATCTCGCGCAGGGCGCGTTCCTCGACCACGGAATCCATCGTGGTTCGCTCGACTTCCGAATTATTGCAGGCAAAGTGCTTGAGCGATGCGCCAACGCCGTTATCTTGCAGGCCGTTGATCACGCCGGCTGCAAAGTCGCCGGTCACTACCGGGTCTTCCGCATAATATTCGTAGGAGCGCCCGCCGAGCGGCGTGCGGCGGATATTGATGCCGGGACCAAGCAGGAGATGGACGCCAAACTCCTGGCATTCCATGGCAAGCGCCTCTCCGAGCTGGCGCGCGAGATCGACATCCCATGAACATCCAAGGCTCGAGCCGTTTGGAAAGCATGTCGCTAGATTCATCTGACCCCAGGCGATCTGCACGTGGTCGGCCCGCTGGTTCACGACCGACAGAAAAGCGGCAAAATCCTGGCCGCCGGCCTCGTCGCCATCGATCTGCGGGATGGAATACCGGACCCCATAGGTGCCGTCGGTCATGACAATGCGCGGGATACCGAGACGCTCGATCGACGCGGTTTTCCACATCCGGTGTCCGGCGAGAAGCGAAACCTTCTCCTCATCCGTCATTTCGGCGACAAGCTCAGCAAACTTGCCGTCCATCAGTCTTTGGTATGTCAATTCTCACGTCTCCGGATGATGCGATATTTCATGGTTCCCCTGGATGCGGTGAACGATGAAAGGGCGCAGGCTCCCCGTCGGCAGCATCCATCTCGCCGCGGGCTGGGCAAGTGCGTTCGATGGCTGAAGGACCGCATTGGGAATATCGAGGTTCATTTCACTGATGTCAGCTTGGCACTGCGAACAGAACGAGGAAAGAAAGCATTTCCGAAGCGCAGGTTCACCAAAAGCTTGGCATGCCTACGTCGGCGAGCGCCGCCGCTCCATCAGCGGGGCGACCATGCCGGGAATATAGGCGTCGGATACGAACGACTTGCAGTGCTGCTCGAAAATTTCCAGAAGACGGGCTTTTCGCCCGCTCTTCAGCGAGAAGACCCCGATAACCACCGGCTTGTGGTCGCCGGTAATCGGGACGCGTACGACCGGCCTTCCGTCCATCGCCACCTGGGATTTCGGCCGGACATTCGCCAGCGTATAGCCGTATCCATTCGCCACCATGGTCCGGATCACGTCCTGATGGGTGGAGCGCGTGGCAATCGTTGGCTCAAGCCCGTGTTTGGCAAACAAGCCGAGGAAATACTCCCGACTGATCGGCAGGTCGAGCAGGATCAGCGGCGCTCCGGCCAACTCCTCCATGCTGATCGAGGAAAGCCTTGCAAACGGATGGTTTTCACCAACCAGGACATGCGGCGGCAGGCTCGCAAGCGGCAGGAACTCAAATCCGGCTGGAATGAGCAAATCATAGCTGATGACGACATCGAGTTCCGCCCTCTGCAACTTGTCGAGCAACGTTTCATGATCGCTGACGGTCTGGGCAATGCGTGTCGCAGGGAATGCAGCGGTGAAGGAGTGGGACAGTTCGGGCATGATCATCGATGCCAGAGTCACCATGCAGCCGAGCGACAGCTGGCCGCGAACCTTGTCGTTCACCTCGGAGGCCACGGTATACATATGCTCGGCCTGATCCACCAACCGCTTCGCCTCGACGAGCAGAACACGCCCGGCAGGCGTCAGGGATAGACCCTTCGCGTGGTGACGAACGAAGAGCTGGGTTTCCAGCTCTTCTTCGAGATGGGTGATGGCAGTCGAGATGGAGGGTTGCGATATGTTGAGGCGTTCGGAAGCCAGCGTGATGCTGCCGGTTTCTGCGGTCGCGATGAAATACTCGATCTGCCGTAATGTATATCTCATACCGCTCGCTTATATCGGCAAATGCTGAACGAACAAGCGGTCGATGAACGGTTATGCGTCTCCTGGAACCCCGAAGGAGGGCGCACTTTCCGGCGCTACGGCCCGACGCACATAATCCTCCATCTGCGGCTCGTAAACCTGCCAGATGTCGATCAAGCGCTCGATCGGGTGTTCTGACCAATCGACCCTGAGATCGACGACCGGCCACTCTGCCTCCCGCACGACCTTTACACCGGCGGAATAGACGGGCCCGGCCTCGCCGCCGGCGTCCAGTCCAGCCTTGAGGGCGACGAGAAGGCGCGCGCCCAGAAAACCGCGACTTTGCTCGAAGGCCTTGACCATCGCGGACGGTATCGACGCTTCGGCCAGAAGGTTACCCGCCGCAATACAATCCCGGCCCTCCGCGACCCCGTGGATACCCAATGCGCCGCTTCCGGAAAATGCGGCCGTGATGCCATTGCGGTCGACGATGGCAAGCTGGCGAAAATCCGCAAACGGCGTGGAAGCGACAAGTGCATCGCGAACTTGGGACGCTGACTGCCCGGTCGCCAACAGTTCAAGTCCGCGGATGCCGAGCACGGGATCGGTAATGTTCTGGCTTGCCACGACGCCAGCGCCTGCCCTCGCATGCGCGCATCGGGCCGCAACCGCGGGCGACGAGGACGAAATCGCGATGCCAAAGGCTCCGGTGTCCGGGCAGCGGGCGGATATTGAAAAGGTCATGGGATACGGCTCACTTATGCTTCGTCGGGAATGACGGCAACAGCGTCCACTTCAACAAGCCATTCCGGCCTGGCGAGCGCTGAAACCACGATGCCGGTGGATACCGGATATACGCCCTTCAGCCATTTGCCGACCGTCCTGTAGACCGGTTCCCGATAACGGGGATCGATGATGTAGATCGTGATCTTGCAGATATGCTCCAGTTTCGACCCCGCCTCTTCCAGAAGCATTTTGATATTGGCCATGGCCTTCTCGGTCTGGCCCTCGGGATCACCGATCGCAACGCTTTCGGATGTGTCGAGGTCCTGGCCGATCTGCCCCCGTACGAAAACCATGCTGCCCTTGGCGACGACGGTCTGGCACAGATCGTTGTCCAGCTTCTGCTCGGGGTAGGTTTCCTTCGTGTTGAACGGGCGGATGCGTTTGTGAACGACCATGTTCGAATTCCTCGTTTTTATTTTTGATGTCCGCAACAATGCACGCCGTATTCGGCGCCTGCGGATCATGCCGTAGCCTTCGCCAACTATTGCCGGAGCCATCCGCTTTGAAAAATAATGATTTCCGGTCCGTTGCTTTGCATAAACCGAGGCAAGACGGCCGGCGGTTCCCGTGAAGCCAGGACGGCCAGCATGCGCGTCATACGGCCGACCTAACTTTGGTAGGCCGCAGTGAACTTTATGGGGAGTTCTGCCGCCAACGAGGATTTAGTCAGCCGTGACTTACGTGATGTCAATCATGAAGTGAGGAACGGATAGATGACCGCTACGATGAAAGCTGGACGAACTCCGTCGCGTCTGTCACAAGCCGCCTGGGACGCGACTGCCGTTAGATTTAGAACGGGGTCGGGCGACAGATTGACGTCACGTCGCTGCCACGAGATCACGTCGGCCGTCCTTTTGCTCCCACTACGATACTATCTGGTGATGACAAAGACAGCGTCCGGCGTCCAGTTGATGTAGCATTCCTCGCCTTCCCTGATGATCACCACATCGGCGCCGAGCACCCTGACGCGCATCGGAATATCCCCTGCCCGGCCGATCACGAGTGCATTGTCGCCGTAGTTGACGATCGTCTCGACGACCATGCTGACGTTCTTGCGATCCTCGATCGGGTTGCGCGACAGCTTGATATGCTCCGGACGGATCAGCAGCGTCACCTTCTGACCGTCGGTGAGAACGTCAGTGCTCGCATAGTCGAAAGCGCCAAGTGTAGGGCTTTCAGCCGTCTTGGCCGCCGCGCTTGTAATGGTCGCCGGGATCAGGTTGCTCTCGCCGATGAAGGCGGCGACGAAGGACGTCTTCGGGCGATGATAGATATCCAGCGGCGGCGCGGCCTGCTCGATCGCCCCTTTCTCGAATACCACGATGCGGTCGGACATCGACATGGCTTCCGACTGGTCGTGGGTCACAAAGATGGTCGTCACGCCAAGACTACGCTGGATACGCTTGATTTCGATCTGCATCTGCTCACGCAGGTTCTTGTCGAGCGCACCGAGCGGCTCGTCGAGCAGAAGCAGCGAGGGCTCGAAGACCAGTGCGCGGGCAAGGGCCACCCGCTGCTGCTGGCCACCGGACAGTTCCTTCGGATGACGATGGCCAAAACCCTTGAGACCGACGAGCGACAGCATGTCCTCTGCCTGCCTCAGGCCCTGCACACGGCTGACGCCGCGCATCTGCAGCGGGAAATAGACGTTTTCGACCGCCGTCTTGTGCGGAAACAAGGCGTAGTTCTGAAACACGATACCGATATTGCGCTCATGCGGCGCAAGCTGAGAGATCGACTGCCCGCCGATCTCGACGGTGCCGCCGCTCGCCTTTTCGAAACCCGCAATGATCATCAGCGTCGTCGTCTTGCCCGAGCCGCTCGGGCCCAGGAAGGTCACGAACTCCCCCTTGTCGACCGACAGGCTGACATCGTCGAGCGCCGTGAAATGCCCGTAGGTCTTGGTGATGTTGGAGAGTTGCAGATAGTTCGTCATTGAAAGTCCTTGGGGAAGCCCTTGGGAATGTTCAGTGCGCGCCGGCCGGCCGGCTTGGCTTGGGAGCGCGGCTGCGCAGCGCGCTGGCGAAATAGGGAGCCGCTATGCCGATCAGCACGACGAAGAACAGCAGCGTCGAGATGACGGCGATTACCGGATCGGCCTCCTGGCGGATGCTGTCGAACATCTTGCGCGGCAGGGTCTCGGCATCGCGACCCGAGATGAAGATCGCCACCACGGTCTCGTCGAAGGACTGGATGAAGGCGAAAAGCGAGCTGATGACCAACCCCGGCCGCAGGATCGGCAATGTTACGTGCAGGAAGGTCTTCGCCGGGCTGGCGCCGAGGCTCTGTGCGGCCCGTTCAAGGTTGCGGTCGAAGCCCTTGAGATTGGCCGAAAGGACGAGGAAGGCGATCGGCACCGACAGGCAGGTATGCGCCAGGATGACGCCGAGATGGCTGTGCACCAGCCCGAGATCGCCAAAGTAGGAATAATAGCCGACCGCCATGACGATATGCGGCACCGCCATCGGCATCAGCATCATCAGGTCGGCAAAACCCTTGCCGCGAAACTTGTGGCGCACCAGAGCGAAGGTCGCAGGCACCACCAGGGCCATCGTGAGGATAGTGGTGGCGGTCGCGATGAGAATGCTGTTCCAGGTCGGTATCAGCCAGTCCACGCTGGTGAAATAGGCGCGATAATAACCTAGCCAGTAGCCCGGTGGCGGGAACTGCAGCGAACTTGCATTCGAGAATGACATCGGCACGACGATGACGAGCGGGGCCGCAATGAAGAGCACGACGACAAAGCCGGCCCAGCGCATGAACGTATTCATGTTCGATCACCCCCAGAGTTTGTCGAGGCCGAAACGGCGATGATAGATAGTGAGGATGATGAGCGTCACCACGAGCAATATTATCGCCATGGCGGAGCCTAGACCGAAAGCCAGGAATTCCTCGATCTGGTGACCGATCAGGCCGGCGATCATCTGTTCGCGCGGACTGCCGAGCAGCACCGGCGTCACATAGAAACCGAGGCAGATGACGAAGACCAGAACCGAACCGTTGGCGATGCCGGGCGCCGTCAGCGGCAGGTAGACGTGCCGGAACAGCGACCAGCCCCTGGCGCCGAGGCTTTCCGCGGAGCGGATCAGCGCCGGATCGATCTTCTTCATGACCGTGTAGATGTTCATGATCATGTACGGCGCCAGGATATGCACCATGGCGAGCGTCGAGGAGAACCGCGTGAAGAGAAGCTGCGGCGGTTTATCGACACCCATCATCTGCAGGAAGGCAATCAGCGGGCCGTTATTGCCGAGCAGAACCATCCATGAATAGGTGCGGACGAGGAAACTGGTCCAGAAGCTCATGGTGACGAGCAGCAGGATTAGCATGGCGGTGCGCGGTTTGGAATGCGCCATCAGATAGGCCAGCGGATAACCGACCAGAAGGCAGCAGAGGGTCACGAAGGCGGCCGTCATGAACGTGTTCAGAAAGACGCGCTGGTAAAGAGCACCGGTCAGAACCTTCTGGTAGTTCGCAAGCGAGACCTTCGGTTCCGTGAAGCTCATGATCGCCACTTCGGCGAGCGGCACGACGAAGAAGATGAGCATGTAGATGCCGAGCGGCGCGAGTAGCAGCCACGGCCAGATGTTCGTCTTTTCCGTCAGTTTTGAAAGGCTCATGCCCATTGCCGTTCCCCTTTGTAGCAGGCAGGGTCGCTGCGGCATCGCGCGGTTGTTCCGCGCGATGCCGGCCAGCGGGTCGGGTTGATCCAGGAGAGCGGATCAGCTCGCGACCCACTCCTCGAAACGTTCGGCGAGCTCCGCCGGATCGATGCCGAAATTCGCCATGTTCTGCTCGAAGGTCAGCTTGTAGTTGTCCGGCGAGGTCGGCATGCGCTTGGCATCCTCAGCGGTGACAAACTGGTTGGAGGCCGGGTTCAGCGCGCCGTAGTCCGCTGCCTTGGAGAAGCCGGCGAGCGGCTTGGCACTCGTTGCAAATTCGACGAATTTCCTGGCGTTCTCGAGGTTCGGCGTTTTTTTGGCGACAACCCAATAGGCGCGTTCGATCTCGCCCTGGTTCCAGGTCATGGCCACAGGAGCGCCGGCCTTCTCAGCCTCGAAATAACGGCCGTGCCAGATGCCGATCATATCGACTTCGCCGTCGCGCAGGATCTGCGTCGATTGAGCGCCGGCGGTCCACCAGACCCGTATATGCTTCTTGATCTTGTCGAGCGACTTGAAGGCCCGGTCCACATCGAGCGGATAGAGGTCCTTGACCGCGACGCCGTCTGCCAGAAGGGCGATCGGAATGACGCGCGACGCATAACGCTGCAGCGAACGTCCGCCAGGAAACTTCTCGACGTTCCAGAAATCGGCCCAGGTTTTCGGGGTCTCCTTATATTTGTCGGTGCGCCAGGCCATGACGGTCGCGAAGGCATGCGAAGCGACGCCGTTTTCGAAGAGGCCGCCCTTATAGGGTTCCTTGAGGTCTTCGATAATGCCGGCCTGGTTGGCGCGTACCAGTTCGCCGCCACCGAGTGTGGTGACGTCGAATTCGTAGGTGCCGGTCTTTACCTGCTGGGCGAGCTTGGCAAAGGAGACCGGGGAAACCGTCTTCACCTGGATGCCGGTTTCGGCGGTGAACGGATCGATGAGATGCGTCTTTGCGGCGGCCTCCCAGGGACCACCCCAGGTGTTCACGTAGAGAATCCTCTCCTGCGCGCGAACGACATAGGGAGCGGCAAGCGAGGCGGTGATCGCAGCGCCGGCCGTCTTCAGGAAACGGCGGCGGTCGGGCATGAGAAATGTCTTCATTCCAGTCATTGCAGTTCTCCTCTTTTATGATTTTCTGAAAGTGGCTTCGTAGAGCCGCAGCCAGTTCTTGTGGGTGATCTTCGCGACTTCTTCCTTAGAGAAGCCGACGGCACTGAGACCGTCCGGGATCACCCTGATGTCCTCGACCTTCTGGAACCATTCCGGCGGCGCGGCCTTGAGCGGCTTGCCGGGGGCGCTCGCGCCATAGTCCTCGCCACGGGTCCAGCGGCCCTTGCGCATCCATGCATAGTCCGGGGCGGTGAAATTGTGGCTCTTGTCGGTGCCGATCGCGACGGAATCGATGCCGGCAATGTCGACCGTGCGGGCAACCATCGTGCACCACGCCTCGATCGAAGCGCAGTACTCGTCGCCAGTGATGTTGCGGTAGGCGGCGCAGCCGATCACGCCGCCGGTATCCTTCAGCGCCCGGATGACGTCATCCGACTTGTTGCGCTTGTGCATGAACAGCGACTGGGCATTGGCATGGGTGACGGCAATCGGCTTTTCGGAGACCTTGATGGCATCGAGCGTCGTGCGGTCGCCGACATGGCTGCAATCGACCAGGATGCCGGCTGCATTCATCTCGCGCACCACTTCCTTGCCGAAGCGGGCAAGGCCCGAATCCTCGGCCTCATAACAGGAGCCGCCGAGTTCGTTCTGGTTATTGTAGGTAAGTTGCACCACACGCACGCCGAGTTCGGCGAACATCTCGACGAAGCGGATGCGGCCTTCGAACAGGTTGCTGTTCTGAAAGCCCATGATGATCGCAAGCTTGCCGGCATCGGAAATGCGGGTGATGTCACCGGCCGTCAGTGCGATCTCGGCGATGTCGGAATTGTCGCTGACCAGATCGCGCCAGCGGCCGATCGAGTCCATCGATTCGACGGTGCCTTCCCAGAACCCACAGGTATTGACGACCCCGCCGACATCCCCTGCCCTCAGAGATTCAAAGGCGGCGCGATCGAAATGCCCGCATTGCAAACCATCGATGATCATGATCTCGCGCTTTCCTTTTCGCGTTCTGAGAGCCTCGACGACAGGAACGACACGTCGGTCTCGTCGTCATTGTCCTTGCGCCCGATGACGGTGCCATCCTCGTTGACGATCATCGGGCCGGCGTGGCGGCGCGAGACGACGCTGTCGGTCGCGAGTGCCTGCTTTGCCAGGTGGTAGATGCGCCACCAGAGATCAGTCTCGATCTCGGCGCCGTTTTCCAGAAGCGACCAGAGGAGAGGATCGTCTTTGCGGACGTCGCCGGTGACAGCCGCAGAAATAGCCTTCAGCACATTGCCGGACACGGAGATCGAAAACCCCGATCGACCGCCGAAATGCGCGGCAATCGCGAGCTCGTCGGCATCCACCGCATCCGTAATGGTCAGTTCCGCCGATCCGAACCGGGCCGTAAGCTCACCAAGAAGATCGATTGCGGTCGGCAGCACGAACCAGGCGTGTTCGCCTGCCGCATCGAGCGTGATGCGGTTGCCGGCTTCGGAAGCGATCGCGATACGAGCGGGAACCGCTGACTTGAAGCTATCGAACCGCTTTTCAAACAGCTTGAAACCGCCGAGGCCGAGCTTTTGTGAATACATCGGAAAGTCGCCGACGGTCAGGAAGAAGCCCTTGGGCAGGCTGCTGAGCGAAAAGATCCGCTCGGACATCAGCCGCATTTCGCGGGGCATGACGCGCATGGATGGAGATGAATGCAAGGAGGTCATAGGACAGGTTCCGCCGGGTAATACCAGGTGCCGGTGTAGCCGGCGCGCAGATCGTCGGGGGTCGGTGCCCCGTGATAAAGGACACCGCGAAGGTTGCGGCTGAGGAAGTCGCGGGTCTTGTCGATGCCGTGGATGCCGACATTCATCAGCCGCACGAGGTCGATCGGCACGAAAGCCTCCGCGTTGATATTGGCGTGGGGCGTGTGATAGTCCTGCCCGCGCAGGCTCTGAATGCGCGCCACCATGTAGCGATGTTCGGGATGTTTCATCAGGAAACGGGCGACGCTGAGCGAGGCCTCCGCCCTGCCGAGATCGGCAAAAAGGGACTGGATGTTGCCGCACACATCGAGACCGAGATCGAGCGCATCGGGCACCTCTTCGCGGGCGCCGCGGCGTGGCTCTTCAGCCGTCTCGGACTTGTACCAGACATATTTATAGGCGTCGGGACCGGCCATGTCGGTGTCGAGCGCCCACCGGTATTCGGCATGCACGAGCGCCATCAGGCTTTCCACGGTTTCGGCCGGCGAGACGCTGAACTCGTCGGGGCCATCAATGGTTGCCAATAGTTCGTCGGCTTCTGCCGGCACCAGTTCGATCAACAACGACAGGAAAGTCTCGAAGGCTTCCGGGATGAGGTCGGCTTCGAATTCGGCGCAGAGGGCATCAAGCGGGAAATCCGCGACACCGCCAAATACCGTGCCGCTCTCGCGGAATTCTTCGAGTGCTTTCACAACCTTACCGAGGTCGGCGGCCACATCGGCGCTGGACGCAAATGTCTCGTAGACCATCTGGTCCTGTTTGCGAAAGACGATTGCCTGACGCACAAGGTCGAGCAGCTTGGCAATGCGGGCATCCGACGCATCGAGCTTCAGCGCGCGCGCCATCGCGATCGCGCCTTCGCGTGCAGACAGAAGCCCGTTGATCAGGCGCGGATGTTTGTGAACGAAGAAGATGAGACCGAGCGCCGAACCGTTGCCGACGCCGATATAGCGGCGAAGCTGCGGGTCGAGGCGCACTGCCTTGTCCGATTTCCTTGCTGCCAGATGTTCGACGAGATCGCAGGAGAACTCGCGCATCAGGTAGGCGGTCAGCAACTGGGCCTGCAGGACGCCGCCAAGCGCATGGCGGGCCCCGAGCGACGGGAAGGAGCACGTCCCGAACGTGCCGTTGCCGTCGAGGCCGGTATTGCGCATCAGGTAGCAGACCTTGGAAAGATCGGCGACGGAAGGCTGACGGCCTTCTGCAAGCGCTTCGAGCGTCTGGTCGAAAACCCGCATCGACCGGTTCGACCGGCACCAGATCAGCGTGCTGGCGGTTGCCCGGCCCGTATAGAGCTTCGGAATCTCCCGTCGCGCCGTTTCGATCTCCGCTTCCGTCGCCGGTCCCTCGATCAGCGCGCCCATCATGTCCCAGGCCTGGCCAATGATACGGCCGGTGCGGGCCGTCCGGCTCGGCGGGCGGGAAAAACCAATGAACGAGAATTCCTGGTCCGGCGCCTTGATGGAATAGACGACGATGCCTTCGGCATTTTCATCCACGTCGAAGAGGACATTGGAAATGTCCCAGCGTTCGCGGATCATCTTGTTCATGAAGGCCCGCGTGCCGCTGAGCCGGCTCGGCTGGATTGCCGCCAGCCGCGAGGTCTTCATCACCTCGTGGCCTGGGCGCGGCTGTGGCATGGCCACCTGTTCGGAAGTCGCGGTCATGACCGTCAACGTTCTCCCTGCTGCATTTTCGTGATGGTGCGAGCGGTTTCGAGAAGCGGCTCGCGGAAGCTTTCGAGGTCGAAGCGCATCTCCGGCATGACCAGCGAGATCGTCGACGTGCACTTACCGTGGAGATCGAAGATCGGCGCCGCGATTGCGACGACGCCGCTGTGGGTGTAGCCGCTCGACAAGGCATAACCATTGGCGCGGGCCTCGCCCAGAAGTTCTTGCGAAGCGAGCGGTTCGCCGCTTTCCTTCAGGCGGGCGAGCGTCAATTCGTCTGCAAAGGCGGTCAGGATGCGGCCGGATGCGGAGCCCTCGAGCGACATGGTCGTGCCGATCTTCTGCTCCGCGCGCAGCACGCTTTCGGATTCGACACGCGAGACGATGCAGGGAAGGCCGCGGTCGAGCACCGCCAGCGAAGCCGTTTCCTTCACCCGATGGACCAGCATTTCGATGATCGGCTGGACCCGCGTTCCCAGATTTGCCTGCTCCATGGCCGCCGCCGCAAGCCGGCAGGCGTGCATCGAGAGGCGGTAGCGCATCTCCTGATCCTGTTCGACCCAGCCCGCTTCGATCAGAGTGAGCAGCCGCTGATAGGCAGTCGGTCGCGACAGCGCCATGGTCGACGCGATCTCCGGCAGCTTCATGCCGCGAGCGCTCGATGCCAGCACGTCCAGCACTGCCATGGTCTTCAGAACCGTCGAGAGTGGGCGGACACCGCCACTTTCTTCTTGTATTCTATTAGAATATATCGTATCCATGTTGAATATAATCTCGCCGTCATTGATTTATGTCAATCGCGTGGGAGGCGATCGCGTGCAGATTTGCCCGTTCTCGTCGCTAAGGTCCTCACGACGTTTGGATTTTTTTGCGCGAAATTCGGCCTGCCACGCTTAAAGGCGGGAGCGATTGAGATGAGTCCACAGCCCTGACGTGCGCCAATACGCGATTGCAGAGATTGGATGTGCACTTCCTTCGGCTGGCGACGACCCGTTGTCATCACAGGCAAGGCGCACGCGTCAACGTGACTACGCATGAGCAAAATATTTGCATTTGCCCGTTTTATTCGCGGTTTTCTTTCAATCGCGACGGCCTATTTTCTGTCATCTAGTCGCCAGCAAGCATTGCTGAAAGGATGACCCATATGTTCCGGTTGAAATCCATTGTTGTGGCGGCCCTTATTCACGCGGCAGCCCTTACCCCTTCTCTCGCCGGCGAAAATCTCGCCGCCATCAAGTCCGCTGGAATCTTCAAGATCGGCACCGAGGGCACCTACGCGCCCTTCACCTTTCATGATCCGAGCGGCAAGCTCGCCGGCTTCGATGTCGAGATCGGCCAAGCCGTTGCCGCGAAACTCGGCGTCAAGGCTGAATTCGTCGAAGGCAAGTGGGACGGCCTCATCGCCGGCCTCGATGCCAAGCGCTATGATACCGTGATCAACCAGGTAGGCATTACCGAAGCCCGCAAGCAGAAATACGATTTCTCCGATCCCTACATCGCTTCCAAGGCGGTGCTGATCGTTCGCCAGGACAACAGAGACATCAAGGGCTTCGCAGATCTGAAGGGCAAGAAGTCGGCTCAGTCTCTGACCAGCAATTTCGGCAAGATCGCCGAACAGGCGGGCGCCGAACTGGTGGGGACGGACGGGTTCGACCAGTCGATCCAGCTCGTGCTGACACGCCGCGCCGACGCGACGATCAATGACAGCCTCTCCTTCCTCGACTTCAAGAAGCAGAAACCCGATGCGCCGGTAAAGATCGCCGCAGAGCAGAACAATGCCGATTATTCCGGCATCATCATCCGCAAGGGCGAACCGGAACTGCTCGGCGCGATCAACAAGGCGCTGGCGGACATCAAGGCCGACGGTACCTACCAGAAGATTTCCGACAAGTATTTCGGGCAGGACGTCTCCAAGTAGGCTACCGAATTCCCATTCTTGACATACATGGATAGAGCGTCCGGCGCCCGCGCCGGACGCGTCATTTTTTGAGGATCGCGCCGTGCCGCACTGGCTTCAATTGATGTCGGATTCACTTCCGACCCTCCTATGGGCGGGCATACGTTTTACGGTTCCGCTGACATTGCTGTCCTTCTTCCTCGGGCTCATCCTCGGCCTGATCACGGCGGTTACACGGCTGTTCGGCCCGGCGCCCCTGGTCCTGATCGCGCGATTTTACGTGTGGGTGATCCGGGGCACACCGCTGCTCGTGCAGCTTTTCGTGATCTTCTATGGCCTGCCGAGCGTCGGCATCCTGCTCGACGCCTTCCCAGCTGCGCTGATCGGCTTTACCCTGAATATCGGTGCCTATAGTTCCGAGATCATCCGCGCCGTCATCTCCTCGGTCCCAAAGGGGCAGTGGGAAGCGGCCTATTCGATCGGCATGTCATGGCGCCAGGCGATGAGCCGCACCATCCTGCCGCAGGCGGCGCGCGTCGCGGTGCCGCCGCTTTCGAACACCTTCATCTCGCTGGTCAAGGATACCTCGCTCGCTGCGGCAATCACGGTGCCGGAGCTCTTCCAGGCCGCCCAGCGGATCGTCGCGACGACCTATGAACCGTTGATCCTCTATATCGAAGCAGCCTTGATCTATCTGGTCCTGAGCTCGGTGCTCTCGTCGCTGCAGAACAGGCTGGAAAAGCGCTTCGCCCGATATGGCGGCATGCTGGAGTCAAATCGATGATCGAGCTTTCCAACATCGAAAAGCGTTTCGGCGATGCGGTCATCCTGAAAGACATCAGCCTCGGCATTCCCGAAGGAAGCGTCACTGCGCTGATCGGTCCCTCGGGCGGCGGCAAGAGCACGCTGCTCCGCTGCATCAATCTCCTTGAGATACCCACAGCCGGCTCCGTCCGCATCGGCGACGAAAAGCTCGATTTCGAGCCGGGCCTGAAGGTCGGCTGGAAGTCGATCCAGAAAATCCGCCGCCAGACCGGCATGGTCTTCCAGAATTTCCAGCTCTTTCCCCATCGAACCGCGATCGAAAACGTCATGGAAGGGCTGACGACGGTTCTCAAATGGCCGCACGAAAAGGCATATCGCCGAGCCAGCGAACTGCTCACCAAGGTTGGAATGGCGCATAAGACGGATGCCTGGCCGTCGGAACTTTCCGGGGGACAACAGCAACGGGTGGCGATCGCCCGGGCGCTTGCACCTTCGCCGCGGGTTCTTCTCTGCGACGAACCGACCTCGGCTCTCGATCCCGAACTGTCCGCCGAAGTCATCGATGTGCTCGGCCGGCTTGCCGCCGAGGGAACGACGATGGTGATGGCGACGCACGACCTGCGCCTCGCGTCGCGGATCGCCAATCACGTCGTTTTTCTCGAGAGCGGGAAAGTGGTCGAATCCGGCAGGGCGCAAGCGATTTTTGGTGATCCGAAACAGGAACGCACAAAGAGCTTCATCTCATCGATCAATGCGGCGCAAACGACCCATATATAGGCCCGCCTCCATCCGCGTCGAAGAGAAAAGCTAGAAAACCGGGAGAAACTGCGGTTGAAGAATTGCCGCAGCATTACAAGTCGGGACGAAAATCGGCAAGCGATGTCGGTGCAGCCGGACGAAGGGATGGCGACCAATCCTGCTGCGAATGAGGGCCAGCAGCGGACGAACGGAACAAGGCTTGGGGGTGCTGGCCATTGTTCCGTCCGCCCATGCCGCCTTACGGAGCCCGCCGGTCGCTGGAGGGTCCGCGCCGTCCTCCGTAAAAAGCACAACGGCTTCGTTGGGCGCCTGTGCCGGCCTTACGCGCAAGGCACGTCAGTGTGTCGTGAGCGGTCTGGGTTTCCTGTCGGTCCATTCCGGCGGCGCGCCGTACTTGGCCGCCACGACTCCCGCCAACCCAGGCGCTCGCCCGAATGCGTCGCAAGCAGGATATTTTGGCTTACCGCCGAGCCAGGATTGCATCCGCTGCCTCGAAGGAAGAGAGAGGTTCAGTCCTTTCGGCTCCTTTCCGGAAATCAGCATCCGGGAAAAGTCGCTCGCGAACTTCGAGGCGAGGCCATATGCGTCTCCCACTTCGGAAATGCGGGGGTTGTCCTGGATCGAATTTGCGCCGCGGGCCTATACCATTGCCGCGCTCTGGATGCCGCCGCCACCGACAGCCTCCGCTTCGACGGCCAATCCTCCAAGGCCGAGGGGCAAGCGCGGCACGCTGACGGGCAGGACAAAGCCGGTGCCGACGGTCACGGCGGTTGCGACCCCCGCCATGGCCTTGTTTGTCGGGACAATATCGGTAACGACGGATCGGATCGTCAGATCCGCCGGTTGGCCGGCCGAGACCATCTCATACTTGTCACTGAGCGCGACGCAGAGCGCGCGGTCCAGAGCGTTCGATACCAGCGAGCGGTCAGCTTCCGATTTGATGCGGGATGCAGCGCTGAAGGAAAACGTTGTCGGCACGATGCTGACGGTCTTCACCGTGACCAGATGTCGCCCATCAACGTAGAGGCGTTTCTTGGCTAAGGTTCCCTTCGGTGCGCCAAGATTGCTGTAGGAGGTCAGGGTGCCTCCCTCCTTCAAGGGCACCGAGGCACATCCCGTTACCGCCAGGGTCAGAGACACCGCGAAACATAAAGATCTGAAAGCAGATATGGATGGAGATCCGACAAGTCGGAGACATGATTCAATGGATGGGTTGCTGCGCACGCCTTCTGACCTCCGTCGCGGATATTCTGGGGTGACAGTGCGGAGCAAGGATTGCAGCAGCATTACAGATCGTTTGAACAGGCGCGGGCGTCTGCCGCCGTCTGCCAGACAGGGGACCGGTCACGGAAAGACGCGGCGAGCGCGATACCGTCTCTCAGAACTCGATCGCGACCTGCGTTCCGGTTGCCCCGCTTTTGAGGCTGACGTGACCCCGATGGTTTGCGGCGATCTGTTTCACAAGGCTCAAGCCAAGGCCCGCGCCTCTGCTTTTCGGAGTTACTCGATAGAAGGGTTCGAAAACTAGCTCCTGATGTTCGACCGGTATACCTGACCCTTCATCGGCCACCGTGATCCGCCCGCCGGCCGAGACCGAGATGGTGATCATTCCGCCATTGCCGCCGTGGTCGATCGCATTGCGAACCAGATTGCTGATCGCTCTTGGCAGAGCAGAAGGGCTGCCGCGCCGTTCGAGGCTTTCCACCTCGCTTTGAAAAGAGATCTGGTAGCCGCCCGCGATCGCCTGAGGTGCTAAGTCGGCAACCACCGTTCGTGCGATTTCGACGAGATCGACCGTTTCATGGAGATCGGTCGCCTGGTCGTTCCGCTCAAAATCGAGGAGCTGTTCGGCCGTCTCCGCCAAACGCGCAACGTCGTTTAACAATCGTCTGCGTTCCTGGCCCTCGGGCATCCCATCGATCCGCGTCTGCATGATCGCGATCGGTGTTCTGAGCTCATGCGCCGCATCGATCAGGAAGCGCTGGCGTTTCTTGAACTCATTCTCAAGCCGCTCAAGCGTTCCGTTGAATGCAATTACCAACGGAGCGACCTCTTTGGGAATGCCCTCCACCGGCAGGCGTGCTCCGTGCCGGCGAGGTTCGATCTGCGATGCAGTGTCAGCGACATCGCTCACCCTTGCAAGGGCACGCCGCACAATTCGGGGAACCGCAAGGAAGATCGCAGGCAAAGCGACAACGAGCAGAGGAACATAGATCGGGTAAGTGCCGGCCAGAAGGGCGAGAATGGGCCAGCCTTTGTCAGCGAAGCCGCCGAACAGAATTCGGACCTCCCCCACGACAGTCTGCACGTTTTCGACCGATGCAATTTCATCCGTACCGACGGCCCCTCGTATATCTGCGTCCTGGAACAGGTGCACCAGATGGGCGAGCTCGGCATACGGAGCGGGGATAGTGCCATAAGATACGGAAGCACCATCTGTCATGGCCGCGACAAACCATAGGCCATTGTTCTGCGTTTTGAGCAACCTCAGTTCCGGTGTATCGCGCAATTGAAATTGTCCTTGCGCATCGCGTTCCGCCGCCCCTGCCAACACGGCACTAATCTTGTCCTCCACGGCAACGTTGGGAGAGAGGATCATGGCGCCATAGACTGAAAGCCCGATGATGACTGCGGTAACCACCGCGATGATGACCAGGCTGAGTTGCCAACTCAGCTTCCACCAAAGGGAAGGGGTAGACCCGTCGCGCATCATTCTTCCTTCAAGAGATATCCGACGCCGCGGATATTGTGGACCGCGACGCCGGCGCCGGCATCCAGCAGTCGTTTGCGCAGCCTGGAAATATGCGCATCGAGTGCGTTGGACTGGATTTCTTCTTCATAATTGTAGACTGCCGCCTCAAGGGTCGATCGAAGGACGGTTTTGTCTTTCCGCTTGGCCAGCGCCGCCAGGACGAGAAGTTCGCGGCGGGGCAGGTCGAGTGGTGTTGATTCGACGGTCACACTCAAATGCAGGGGATCGATCAACATCCGGCCCACCGTGATTTTAAGTTCCGTCAGACTTGGCGGTCGTCGCAGAACCGCTCGCAATCGGGCCATCAACTCGTCCACAAGAAACGGCTTGCCCAGATAATCGTCCGCGCCGACATCCAACCCCTCGACCCTCTCCAATGGCTCGTTGCGCGCCGTCAGCACAATGATCGGCGTGTAGGTGCCCGCTCGCCTCAACATCGGAATGAAGGTCAGCCCTTCGCCATCCGGCAAACGCCGATCCAGAAGAATCGCATCGTAGCTATTCTGGCGCGTCAATTCGAAAGCGTCTGCAAGATACATGGTGTGATCGGTGACGATGCCGTGTTTGCTGAGCGCCCCCGACAGGGCGGCCGCCAGTTCCCTCTCGTCCTCAATCAATAGAAGTCTCATCGTCCCTTCGCTCTCCTGTCCCGTGCTTCTCCGCCGCGAAGATTGCGGCAGCATTACGGGGAGAAGCGACGGTTGGGTAATGCTCCTGCAATTGTCAAAGCCTAGCAACCGGAACCATCCGACCGCGAGAACGCGAGACGCCGGCCGCGGGTGGCCATGTTTTACACAAAGGATGTCGCGATGACTTTGAAATGGACCATGAGATTGACCCCGGCAGGGATGCTTCCGGGGGGCGTCTACGTCACTGTCGTGTTTATCGCTCCGGCACGCGGAACGGTCGATGCGAATGAACGGGTGACCCCGCTCGTCAGCCAAAAAAAATGATCTGGGTTAGAGCCATTTTCCGCGTCCTGGCCAGATATTTCCTTTCGGCCATCATACTGGGTGCGCTGCTAGGAGGGCCGCTCCTTATTCTCCTTATCAGATAGGAGGTTATGGGCCCGGCAGATATCAGAAATGGGCGAAGCTGGCGCTCGTGCTGCATCGGAAAGCGGAAATCTCGCCCCACTTTGTGGACCGCCAAATTATCCAGTGATTCAAGCAGGATGGATACCGTTGACGGCGCTGCCGCCTCACTTACGTCGCCCGCGCTCGGCTGGACTCGGCGGCGCGCGCGGCACCCGGACTTGGACTGCCTGAGGTGTGGTCACAAGCCGATCGAGGTGCAGGCCCCAAACCAAATGTGCGGTTTATACCAGCAATTCCAATCTTAACCGCACAGACTGTCGACGGCGAAAAACCGGGCGATGGACCGCAAAACACCGACGTTACGCCGAAAACCGGGACTGGGCGACCCTTGGCGGCTCCTTGCCTGCCTGTGTCGCGGGAAAATCTTGCCGCTAAACCGCAGTTTCGTCGATATGGTCTTCTGATATGTCTGGCAGCTGTCGTCAAGTCGCGACAGGTTGGCATGCTATTCGATCCGGACGATCTTCACGCCCTCCCCTACCCCAGCTGTCAAAACTGAATCCAAAGGGATTCTGTGCACTCGTCTATCAACTCGGCTCGGCTTGAGGCGTAAGCGAGTTCCGAAATCGAGAGCATTGGTGCAACGGCCGGCCATTTCGCGCCTCACTGAAGACGCAACCAAGTCGAGCCTGCGACGAAGGAAGCACTGCGGTATCGTATGACCCGGGAGCTTCTTCACCCCGGGCGTTCTATTGCGAGCGGCTCATCCGCGAGAGCGAAGACGTCGAGCTCTCATCCGGCCATCGTCATGCACCAACAGCTTGAGGCATTCATCGATCTGCTGATGGCAATGGACCTGCCTTAACTGGTTCTCCCTCGTCGTCACGGGTTTACGAACATCGCGACCCTATCCAAGCCCTACCGCCCCATCGGAAAACAGGCGAACCCGCTGCGGTCTTTTGCTTGCAATGCGCTGAGCGGCTTAAGAGGCCCGGACCCTCTTCATGATCGAACTCGCCCCAACGGTGGGCGAATGGCCGGCGGCGGAATCCGCCAGCTGCAGCATTTCAACCGGACGGCAGTTCGTCCGAAGTTATCCGCGATCAGGGTTCCCTCTGGTGAACCGAGGACATCTTCGTCAATCCTTGTTGCCGCCTTGGCGATCCCGTTCATGGCAACGATTGATTAACGGTAGCAACCGGCGATCGGAATTGGCTCCTGCCATTTGCGGGACGGCTCCCTGCCCCGGAAAGCCGGCTCATCAAACCGTCGCCCCCATGAGGCCGTCGCATGGCGCAGATCTCGCTCGCTGCTTGCTGCCAAGTGGCGTGAAACCCGGGTTCAAGCGCCGGCTATGGGGCATGCGCTAGATGCGCTGCATCGTTAGCGATATAGCCGGGCTCGCCCAACCAGCGGCTTGGCCCAACCGGCATCCTTGGCAATGCCGGTTTCATGAATGCTCGGTCACCTCGCCATTCACGCTGCCGCACGACCGAGGCAGTGCAGAAACAAGAAACCCCGCCACGGGCAATGTCCGCGCAACCTTGCTCGGCCCCCAAGTCACGGCCTAGCGAATATCTGCATGCAGCAGTGCGGACCACCGTATTCGAGTCCGGCGGCCCGCACCCGCCACCATCACCGTTTTGCAGGGCCAGCATAAGTGGGAATGGATGCATAGAGGGCCAATGGTCGGGATGCGCATCCATCAGCGGTACGAACCCGGAATATCAAAAAAACTTCGATGGTCCGCGCGATCGATTTCGGCGCAATATGGGGGCCCTTCCCTGGAACTCCTTCAATCCGATCGCGACAGTAAACCCGTGGATCAAATGAACCTTGGCGGCATGGGCGATAGCCCGCTGTCTGGTCCGTCAGGGACGGCGACGGCTCCCCTATCCCACATCAGGCCCACACGTCGGCTCCAATTTTGTCGCCCTCATTGTAACGTCCATCAAGAGGACACGGCAGCATCAGCGCCGCTGCAGGTAGCGCCGGAGATCGCACACCTCGGAATTCCGACGACCTCGCGGTAGTCCGCGGACTACTGTTGCAACGAGATCAACGGTTGGTGCCGCGACGCCTGGCCTCGACGCGCAGAAACGCGCCGTACAGGCAGAGTAGTCCGCGGACTACTTCTATCAAGGCACCAATTCAAATGGTGCCAAACCAGCTCGGAATTCCGAGCGCGGTAAGCGCGTCTCGGCCTCACTTTGCCGGAGAAAAATGCCCAAAATGCCCGTTTGGTTAAGCGTTTGTAAATCGGTAACGAATCGGCGCATAATATAACTGCGCAGTTAGAGCGCTTTCTGTGAAAATTGCGCAGTTAAACGGGAAACCAACCAATGCAGCCGAGTCTCGTTATCCAGGACGATCAAGAGCATCTTCCTTCACTTCTGGCAACAGACGCGCAGGAACTGTCCTATCAGCTCCAGCAGCATCAAGCGAAAATCTTCCCGCCGCTGTCTCGAAAGACGATGCGGCACTTTTCCCCTGCCGAAGCCGCAGGGTTCATCGGCATCGGTGAAGGTTATCTTCGCCAGGTTGCCGCCGAAGGCCACGGCCCGGATCCGCTTGCGAATGGTCGGCGCCAATATAGCGCAGAAGACATGGACCGGATCCGCAAGGTTCTTGATGAGCGAAACGGGACCCCGAAATATGTGCCCGGACGAAGGGGCGCCGACAAGCTTCAGATCGTGTCGGTCATGAATTTCAAGGGTGGCTCGGGCAAGACAACCACGGCTGCGCACTTGGCGCAGTATTTGGCGTTGAGAGGTTATCGGGTCCTAGCCGTCGATCTCGATCCGCAAGCCTCCCTTTCCGCCTTGTTCGGTCATCAGCCGGAATTGGATGTTGGAGAAGGCGAGACGCTTTACGGAGCGATCCGCTACGAAGATCCACGGCCGATCTCCGATATCGTGCGCGCGACCTATACGCCCAATCTTCATCTGATCCCTGGAAACCTCGAGCTCATGGAGTTCGAACACGAGACGCCCAAGGCAATGGCATCCGGCACCGCGGAAACGATGTTCTTCGCGCGGATAGGCGAGGCGTTGACCGAAATCGAAAGCCTTTACGACGTCGTGGTCGTCGATTGCCCCCCGCAACTCGGGTTTCTGACGATGTCGGCGCTGTGCGCCGCGACATCCGTGTTGATCACCGTCCATCCGCAAATGCTCGACGTGATGTCGATGTCCCAGTTCCTGACCATGACGAGCGAACTCATGTCCGTGGTCGAAAGGGCAGGGGGCAGGACGAGTTATGATTGGATGCGCTACCTCGTTACGAGATTTGAACCCAATGATGGCCCGCAAAGCCAGATGACCGGCTTCATGCGCGCGATCTTTGGAAACCGCATGCTTCAGAATGCGATGCTGAAATCGACCGCCATCGCCGATGCCGGCGTGACGAAGCAAACGCTCTATGAAGTGGAAAGGTCGCTGTTCGTACGCGGCACCTACGATCGGGCCTGGGAGTCGCTCAATCTCGTGAATTCGGAGATAGAGGCCCATCTTCGACTGACATGGGGAAGGAAATAGTTAGATGGCCCGAAAGAACCTTATCGAGATTTCCTCTTCCACCGCCGCCCGCCCCGAGCCGATCGCACCGAGGGACAACCGCCCTATCGCCGGTTTCGTGCCACAGGCCCGCAACACTGCGCCTGTGGGCGGGATTACCAAGACGCTCGGCAATATCACCGAAAAAGTCGAACGGGCGAACGATCTTGAACGGCAGCTGGCCAAAGGCCAGATCGTCGTCGAGATCGATCCCGGCCTTATCGACGCTTCCTTCGTCGAGGATCGGCTGGAGATCGACCCCGTCCAGCTGAACGAACTGGTGGAACAGATCCGCGAGCATGGACAGCAGGTGCCCATCCTGGTGCGGCCGCACCCGCAGACGAAGGGGCGTTATCAGGTCGCCTATGGCCATCGCAGGCTCGCGGCAGTCAAGAAGCTTGGCATCAGTGTGCGGGCAGTGGTCCGCGAACTTACCGATGATCAGCTGGTGGTCAGCCAGGGGCAGGAAAACAACGCCCGGACCAATTTATCCTATATCGAGCGGGCCCTTTTCGCTTTACGGCTCGAGCAGCGCAGTTTTACCCGCGATATCATCATGGCCGCGCTCGGTGTGGACAAAGCCGCACTTTCCAAGATGTTGATCGTGACGAGACAGGTGCCAATCGCGTTGATTACAGCCATCGGAGCCGCGCCAGAGATCGGCCGTAGGCGTTGGCTGGAATTGGGCGAACGCCTCGAGAATGTCGAGCCTGAGCTCATTTTGGCAGAGTTGTCCGCGGACAACTCTCGACAGCTATCAAGCGATGAGCGGTTCCACCGAGTGCTGGCGCTGGCCTCGAAAAGGCCGATCGCGGCCAAAGTTACGGCTCCAAAGGGGCAGATTTCCGGCGTTCCGGTTCAGTTCAAGAAGACAGCATCGGGCGCGACCTTTGTTTTCGACAACAAGGCGGCGCCTGGGTTCGATCAATTCGTGCAAGAGAGGCTCGGAATCCTCTTTGCAGAATTCCAACAAAACAAAGGAGCGTAAACCGCAAAAGAAAAAGGCCCCCAAGCGACATAGTCGTGGAAGCCCTTCTCAGATCTTAGCAAATCTAGAATCGCATTTCCTCGAATCACTGTCAAGAGTTTAGGCGCCGTTTGGGCGGATGGATTTCTTTTGCCTTAGCGAAAGTGAAGGCAGATGGAGAGTAGATATGTGACGACGCCCTTTGGGCGGCGGGCGATGTCGCTTGGCATGTTGGCAAACCAGCAACTTGCCGGGACGATTGAACCTGGAACTACCCGTAACAAGTGGAAACTGTTCAGAGCAGTCTGCGAAGCACGACCGTCACTGGGTGTGACCGATCGTGCCTTGACGGTGCTCGACGCGCTTTTGACATTCTATCCGGATGACGAGCTTTCCGAAGCAAGGGGCCTGGTTGTCTTCCCCTCAAACGCTCAGCTCTCTCTTCGCGCCCGGGGCATGACAGCGGCGACCCTCAGGCGGCACCTAGCCGTCCTCATCAACGCCGGCCTGATCCTGCGCAAGGATAGCCCCAACGGCAAGCGTTATGCGCGCCGTGACAGGGTAGGGGAGATCGACGAGGCCTTCGGCTTCAGCCTTGCGCCACTTCTCGCACGAGCTGCCGAGATCGAATGCCTGGCCGCCCAGGTGATTGCTGATCGGCAATTGTTGCGGATTACCCGCGATCGCCTCACCATTTGCCGGCGCGATGTCGCCAAGCTGATTGCCGCCGCCTTCTCCGAAGGGGTTCCAGGGGATTGGGGAGCGATCCTGGAGATGTACAGAGTACTGGTCGGACGGATTCCGCGCGTTGTTACCGTCAAAAACCTCTCCCCAATCCTGGAAGAGATGGCAATGTTGCGCTCGGAGATCATCAACTTGCTGGAAATACGCGTTAAAACGCCAAAAAAGGACGCCAGTGAGTCTCAGATTGAGCGCCACAAACAGAATTCGAAACTTAACTACAATTATGAATCTGAACCGCTGATCGAGATGAAGCCAGTCGCACCGCCGGATCATCTGGAACCGCAGAGCGAACCGGCCGAAGGCAAGCAATCTCGGGAAAGCCGGAGCAAGGAACGCGTCGCGACCGGAAAGCCTCTGCAATCTTTCCCGCTTGGGCTCGTGCTGCAGGCCTGCCCGCAAATTGCTGACTACGGGCCAGGCGGCAGGATCGACAGCTGGCGCGACCTGATGGCGGCGGCTGTCGTTGTCCGTATGATGCTCGGAGTGAGTTCCTCGGCCCATGAAGAGGCGTGCATGGCCATGGGCGCCGAGAACGCGGCGACCGTCATTGCCTGCATTCTCGAGAGGGGAGGGCACATCAACTCGGCGGGTGGATATCTGCGCGACCTCACCCGACGAACCGAAAGAGGCGAGTTCGCCATCGGTCCGATGCTGATGGCACTGGCGCGGGCGGGCAGTCCCGGCGAGCGGCAGGCAGGCTAAACGAGATGGATCCACACCAACGCGCCGCTTGCAGGGAGCTTGTAACGACCGCACGGTGTTGATTATCCTGCGGCAACTGTCCGGCAAGGCAAAATCGGCACATTTTTATGTCGACAGCGTGTGCGGTTACTTTGTAAAAGGCCGGCCAAAACCGCTCTTATGGTCCGAGCGACCGCTATCAAGTCGGCGTGGCTTGGATCCGGTTGGCGTTCGGCCTGCGAAGATTGAAAAGATTGCCCGCGAGGATCAGTCCCGCGCCCACGGCCGTGAAACTATCGATACCCTCGGCATATAGCAGGTAACCCAGGAGAGCCGACAACGGTACGCGCAGATAATCCATCGGCATCACCACCGTTGCGTCCGCATGGAACAACGCCTTGGCCATGCAGTAATGCGCGAACGTGCCCGAAAATGCGATGAGGAAGATCCACGGCCACAGGCCTGCAGATGGCCAGACCCACACCCTCAGGGCCGGCACTATTCCGATGACCGATTGAATGATGAGCATCCAGAAAATGATTTTCGTGGCGCTGTCCGAACGTGTCAGAGCTTTTGTGGTGATGAAGGATATCGCAAATACAAAGGCCGCTCCCAGAACAATGAGATGGCCCGGGTTCAGCACTGCTGCGCCCGGTCGCACGATCAGGACCACACCGGCCAGACCAAACAGGATCGCCACGCTCTTGCGCCATGTCAGCCGTTCCCCGAGAAATGCGGCGGCCATCAGAGCTGCCCAGATGGGGGCGGTGAACTCGATGGCGATGACTTGCGCCAGGGGAATGAGAGTGAGTCCCATCAGCCAGGCGAACTGCCCGATATAATGGGCGACGTTGCGGCCTATGTGACTTGGCAGTATGCCGGTCCGCATCGCCTTGAAGCCGCCTTCGCGATGGACGAGCGGCAGCAGCATGAAAAAGGCGATGACGGAGCGCATCTCCATCACCTGGAAGACGTCGATCTCGCGGGTTATCGCACGACCTGAAACGGCCATGAGCAGGAGCAGCGCGATGGATGTCATCATCCAGGCCGCCGCCCTCATGTTCGACTGGTTGTTTTCCACGTGAATCTTTCTTCCGACCGCACGGATGGGGATGATAGCGAGCGCTCGACTATCGGCTGGTGCGGCTCCTCCTGACCGGGGTAGATACGACGGAAGGTCGGTCGTTGTGAATAGTCCAATTTGTAGCGGTCCGTAGCGTCGTCAACTGCGGTCGGGCAGGACAGCGCACGGAAATGTTCCTGCATATCGAAACGGGAAGGGCGGCCGTTGGGGCCGCCCTTGATGCATCCAGAGGGGTCGACTGTGTTCGAGGCTCAGAACTCGGTCCAGTCGGCCTTGTCGTTGCCGCTGGAAGAGCCGCCGCCGAAGGCACCGGCGAGTTTCTGGTTGAGCGCTCGTGCCGGCGAGGCGGCCGGACGTGCTTCCCCTTGCGAAACTGCCCGGATCGCCGGTTTGCTGCTGGCAGTTGCGATCGGTCGCGCAACCGGACGCGGAGCTTGCGGGGCCACTACTGCCGAATATCCGCCGGTGCCTGTCAGCCTGAACTGGCCGAGCAGGTTCGCGAGCGCCGTCGCCTCGGTTGCGAGCGTATGGCTTGCGGCTGTCGATTCCTCGACCATGGCGGCATTCTGCTGTGTGCCCTGGTCCATTGCGTTCACCGAGGTATTGATCTCCTGCAGGCCGATCGACTGTTCGCGCGAAGCCTCGGCGATCGCATGCACATGGCCGTTGATCTCCTGCACCTCGCGGAGAATGGTTTCGAGCGCCTTGCCGGTCTCGTCGACGAGCGCGACGCCGGTCTGGACATGCGAGCCGGATGTGGTGATCAGCGCCTTGATCTCCTTCGCCGCATGGGCGGAGCGTTGCGCGAGCTCGCGCACTTCCTGAGCGACGACCGCGAAACCCTTGCCGGCTTCACCGGCGCGGGCAGCCTCGACACCGGCATTCAGTGCCAAGAGGTTGGTCTGGAAGGCGATATCGTCGATGACGCCGATGATATTGGAGATCTCGCCCGATGACTTTTCGATCTCCTGCATGGCGCCGACGGCCTTGCGCACCACGTCGCCCGATTTTTCGGCGCCAGTGCGGGTGCGGGTGACGAGCTGGCTCACTTCCGCCGCCCGTTTTGCCGCGTCCTTGACGGTGGTGGTAATCTCTTCGAGCGCTGCGGCGGTCTCCTCGACGGAGGATGCCTGCTGCTCGGTGCGCTTCGACAGGGAATCTGCCGAGGAGCGGATTTCGTTGGCGCCCGCATTGATCGCGGTCGCATTCGCGCCGACGGCCACCATCGTCTCGTTGAGCGTGCCGACCGAATTGTTGAAGTCCTGGCGGAGCGAGTCGAGATGCGCCGCGAACGGCGTGTCGATCTGCGAGACGAGGTCGCCGGCAGCAAGACGGCGCAGGCCTTCGCCGAGCGCGTGCATGGCACGTTCCAATTCGCCGGATTCCGCATTGCGCTGCGCCTCGCGTTCGTGCCGCTCGCGATCGCTGAGATTGCGGTCGGCGCTGGCGCGGGCTTCGAGGTTGACGCGTTCGATCTCGTTGTTGCGGAAGACCTGCACGGTTTCGGCCATCAGACCGATCTCGTCGCGACGGTCGAGACCGATGATCTCGCTCGCAGTGTCGCCGTCCGCCAGGCGCTTCATCCGCTCGCGCAGATGGCTGATCGGTGCGGCAATGCCTGCCTGGGCGACATAGATGCCGAAGCCGATCAGCGTCAGCGTCACGATGCCGATAATGGCGAAGCAGAGATTGATCCGCCGGTTCACCGTGTCGGAAAGTGCGTCGCCGCCATCGTCCAGCATCTTCATCAATGCGTCGTTGTTGGCGATCATCTTCGGGGTAATGGCGGCGACGCCGGCACTCACCTTGGCGACCGCATCGGCGGCGCCCTTTTCGTCACCGGCCTTGCGCAGATCGAGCGCCTTCTTGGTCGCCGCTTCAAGCGCGGTGACGTCTGCGACGAGCTCGTCCATCGCCGCCTTGCGGCTCGGCACCAGGTCGGCCGCCTGCTGCAGCCGTTCCCGCGCCTGGCCGAACTTGGATGCGGCCTGGGCGGCGGCTTCCGATTCCTTCGAACCGGCAGGCATGTTCAGCGAGAAGCTCGCCTGCAGAACCGAGGACAGCACCGATGAGTTGGCCCGCGAACCCTGCATGGCCGCCAGCGCCTCGCGGTCGATGAAGGTGCTGTAGTTCTGGTCGGCGTTCTTGAACTCATGGACGATATAGATGAGGCCCGTCACCGAAACGAGGCCGAGAAGAACGACGACCGAAAGGATCTTCGTCCGGATTTTCATATTCTTCAACATGGAGTCCTGCCCGCGCCGGAGTGCCGCCGCCGTTGTGAAAAATGGAATGGGAGATACCTGGGAAGGTACGACAATGCGCATCATGCGTTTGGCCGGGAGAGGCCGTTTGTCATACAATACTAAATTGGAGAAAGTTTAATGCCGTGCTAACAGCCGATGGCTGACAAGCCGGGTGTTGAGGCTCAGGTTTTTTTGCCGGTCGGCCGATGCGGCGTCTTGTTCCAGAAGAAGGGCTTTGAGCGCAACTCGATGACCGCCCGCCAGGCGGCGACCGAGGTCATCATCCAGTAGAGCGGCACGCCGATCCAGCGCCGGCCGACCAGCCGTCTTTCATGCCCGATCATCGGTCCGATCCCCAGGCCAAGGAAGATCACGTAACTGCCGAGGATGTTGATGGTGTCGATGATAAAAAGCGAAAGCGCGCCGGTCGGAACCCCTTCTGCCGGCGCTTCCAGCATGGAATAGGTGCCGACCGCCATGAAGCTGATGATCAGCGGGTGCAGGAGCGAGGAGACCAGCATCCCGCCGATCATCAGCTGGAAGATGCAGAAGGCCGAAAAACCGATCTCCTCGATCAGCCGGCGCGGATTGCGCATCAACACCAGCCAGGTCTGCAGCCAGCCCTTGAACCAGCGGCTGCGCTGGCCCATCCACACGCGTATCGTGGTCGGCGCGTCTTCGAGCGTCTGACGGGTGATGACGTCCGAGCGATAACCCAGGCGATGAAGGCGGAAACCGAGATCCGCGTCCTCGGTGACGTTGAACGGATCCCAGCCGCCGGCATCGCGCAGCGCTTCGGTGCGGAAATGATTGGACGTGCCGCCGAGCGGCAGCGGCATGTGTCTGCGCGCCAGCATTGGCAGCAGCCCGCGGAAGAGGCCGGAATATTCGAGCGAGAAGAGCGCGCTGATCCAGGATTCCCGGGCATTGGTGATGATCAGCGGTGCCTGAAGACAGGCGATTTCGTTCGGCGAGGCCCGGAAGCGCGCATGCGCCTCGCGCAATTGCTGCGGATGCGGCCTGTCCTCGGCATCGTAGATGGCCAGGAATTCGCCGCGTGCGGCACCCAGCGCATAGGTGAGCGCCTTGGGTTTTGTGCGCGGCGCCGAGGCCGGCACCTCGACGATCTCGAAATGCCGGGCCGGCTTCAGAGCCTTCAGCGCCGCGACCGTTTCCTCGTCGTCGGCCTCGCAGACGAGCTTGATGTCGAGCAGGGAGGGCGGCCAGTCGAGCCGTCCGAGGCTGGCCATCAGCTGTTCGGCCACCGCAGCCTCCCGATAGAGCGCCACCATCACCGAATAACAGGGAAGCGTACCCTCCCGAGGCGAAAGGGCAGCCGGGATCGCGCCTGCGAACTGTTGCCGGGTGAAGGCGGCGAATCGCAGACCGAGGGATGCGAAATAAATCAGCGACAGGAGAATATGCAGGACAAGCAGGGTCTCGATCGGCATGAGGATCAGCGCCGAGGTGAGGGCGGCAAACCAGAGCCCGGCATAAAAGCCCTGGTAACCGGAGAGTACGATGCGGGCGGAGAAGGTCGGGAAACGGTCGAACAGTCCGTTGACCGTCTCGCGCACGCGCCGCGTTGCGCCGGTTTTCCAGACGGCGTGGCGGATCGCCGAGGGCGTGGTGATGGCGAGATCCTGTCCGAGCAGCGGCATGGCGGTAAGTGCGGCCTTTATGTCGGCCAGTCGGATCGCTTCGGGCACGACTGCCACTTGCGGTGCGCGATATCGGTGGCTGATCCTCACTTGGTTTGGGCGCCGCAACTGTGTATCGAGCCCCGGCATGTCGGCAATCGAGCATGGATCGATCGCGGCGATGAAGGGCAGGCGCAGGTAGCGCGCCATGGCGCCATAATAGGCCGCTTCATCGACCTGGCCGCAGTGGAGCAGCTCTCTTTCGAGACTCGTGCCGTTGCGACGCGCCCTGTCGATGAGTGCCGCGAGCAATGGCCTGGAGAAGCCGAGCGCGGCAAGGGCTGCGAATTCCGGGTCCTCGGCAGCCGTACCACGATCTGCCGGCAGGTTGTTGAACGAAGCGGACTTAAGCCGCGCCTCGTCTTGCACCGGCAGCGCTGCTGGCGGATATTCCCCTAAGCGCATGTTTCTGCTACACCGCCCGCAAGCGAACGCCCCAACCTGTCCCGATCTGGATCATAGAGATGCATCCCATGATTGCATCCCCGAAAATCAAGGGGTTTCTCAATCTTCTGCAGCTTTGCCTTGTGGCGGCAGTTGTGGCCGGCGGAATTTTTGCCGCAGCAGTTCCGGCCCACGCTGCCGAAGGCGGCAGCCCGTTGCCCCTGATGTTCGATGCGAAGGAGCGGTTGGCTCGCCCGGATCTCTCCACGGTAGTGCGGGTACGCATTCTGACGAGCGTCGATTTCCCGCCGTTCAATTTCGCCGACCAGACCGGCAGGCTTGCCGGCTTCAATGTCGATCTTGCGCGCGAAATCTGCGCGGAACTGAAGATCGAGGCGAAATGCCAGATCCAGGCGCTGCCCTTCGGCGAGTTGGAGAAAGCCCTGGAAGGCGGCGCCGGCGAAGCCATCATGGCCGGCATCAACGTCACGCCGGAGCGGCGCCAGCGGTTTGCCTTCTCGCGGCCCTATCTCGGCTTGCCGGCCCGTTTCGCCCGCAACCTGAAGGCCAGAATCGACGTCGATACGGCGGCAGCGCTTTCTGGCAAGCCCGTCGGCGTGGTCAGGGGCACCGCCCATGAACTGATGCTGAAGGCGTTTTTTCCGAAGCTCACGCCCACGCCCTTCGACAATTACGAGGCGATGCTGGAGGCGTTGAAGACGGGCAAGGTGGATGCCGTCTTTTCCGATGGCCTGAGATTGCCCTTCTGGGTCGCCGGCGAAGGTTCAGCGAAATGCTGTGCGCTCTTCGACGGCCCCTATCTCTCGGAGAAATTCCTCGGCGAAGGCCTGTCGATCATGCTGCGCAAGAACGACCCGCTCTTGACCGCCGCCTTCGACCAGGCGCTCAGCGTGCTGTCTCGCAACGGCCGCCTGCAGGATATCTACCTGCGCTATTTCCCGAACGGGCTGTATTGATCGGCGACAGGTAGGAGCAATTTCCTACCTGCTACCCACGCTCACTGGCTCGCCCAGATGATCCGGGCTATCCACTCCACGTCGGAAAGGTCGAAGGTGCGGTTCGGGTGTTCCGGGTTGAGCGAGAGCAGTTCGACCGTCCGGGCACTCTGGCGGGCGAGCACTTTTGCCATTACCTCGCCCTCCTTGGTTTTCAGCACGACGCGGTCACCGCGGCGCACCTGGGCGCCGGGCTCGACGATCAGCATGTCGCCGTCGCGATAGAGCGGCATCATCGACTCGCCCTGGACTTCCAGCGCATAGACGCCGGCTTTGCGGGACGGGTCCACCGGAAATTCCACCACGTCCCAGCCCTGGCCCGCCGGAAACCCTCCATCGTCGAAAAAGCCGCCGGCGCCGGCCTGCGCAAATCCGAGCAGCGGGATGGAGCCGCTCTGCGGCGGGAAATTGCCATCCGGGATGGAGGAGCGGCCGGCAACTGCGGGCAGGTAGCTCATGAACTGGTCGATCGTAGCGCCCGTCGCTTCCAGCACCTTGGCGATCGATTCGGTCGACGGCCAGCGCAGCCGTCCGTCCGGCCCGAGCCGTTTCGACTTGTTGAACGAGGTGGGATCGAGGCCGGCGCGGCGCGCCAGCCCGGAGGGCGTCAACTGGTGGCGTTGGGCGAGCGTGTCGATCGCGCTCCAGATCGTATCATGTGACAGCATCGTCGTCCGTACCCGTGACCGGTGCGCGAGACAAAGCCGGACAAGCCAGCGCTCTGCGAACCTCTCGATCAGAACCCCTAACCGATCGGACTTTTGTCGATCGGACTCCTGAGCGCTCCGTTCCAGCGGGTTGCCGGCTTGCGCGCACACACCGGATTTTAACGGAACCGCAGCCTCGCGTAAAGGGATGAGAGGAATAAAATCCTGTTCCTGCGGTGGCCTGTCGTCAGGCCACCAGCGCCATGTTGATCTTGCCGAGCTTGATCACCGCCTGGGTGCGGCTATCGACATTGAGCTTGAGGAGGATTGCCGAGACATGCGCCTTGATGGTCGCCTCGGAGACGCCAAGCTCATAGGCGATCTGCTTGTTGAGCAACCCCTCGCCGAGCATGGAGAGCACCCGGTTCTGCTGGGGGGTGAGTGTCTTCAGCCGATCGAGGATCTCGATGAGGCCCGGGTCTTCTTCCGGCCCCGGGAGATCGTTCTTCGGCGCCCAGATATCGCCTTCCAGCACCGCCTGGATGCCGGCGCGGATATCGTCGAGCCCGGAGGACTTCGAGATGAAGCCGGAAGCGCCGAGTTCCAGCGCGCGGCGGATGGTGGCGCCATCGTCGCTGGCCGAAACGATGACGATCGGCAGGCCCGAAAATTCGGCCCTGAGCGACATCAGGCCGGAAAAGCCGCTGACGCCCGGCATGGCCAGGTCGAGCAGCATCAGGTCGGCATCGGGATTGTTTTCGGCCGCACGCCGCGCGGCGTCGAAATCGCCGGCCTCGATGATGACGAGTTCTTCGGCAATACCCCGCACCGAATGGCTGAGCGCGCCGCGAAACAGCGGATGGTCGTCTGCGATGATGATTGTGAGTGTCTGCATCTCCACGCCCCCTCCCAAGAGCATAGTCGCGCTTTGAATCTTAGGAAGTTGTAAACCTCTCGCCAACCCGAAACAAGTGCGGGAAATCACGTACGGTTGGGTTGTGGTCTATCGGCTTCCCGCTCATTCGCGAACTCGCCGACAATCGCCATGAAGCGCCGCATGAATTTCTCCATGATCGACAGCGATCGGTCGACCTCCGCATCGCTCGGCAGCGCCTTCAATGCGTCCGGCGGCGTGTGGCTCAGCCGCTCCTCGAGCGCGGTGACGCGTTTCGCCAGCCGGTCGAGCTCCTGTTCATAGGCGGCCCTCTCGTCGGGCTGCATGCGGCAGGCGAGCGTGCCGTTCTCGTCGCGGCAGACCGTCATCGCGCCGGTCTCCGTATCGAGCCTGACGATGCCGGTCTCGGTGCGCTGGAGCTGGAAACGGTTCGTCTGCGGCTGCTGCGCCGAGGCGGCCAGCGGCAAGAGCAGTGCGCAAGTCATCAATGCGAGCGTTTTCATGTTGTGGTCCTCCTGTTGTAACGGTGGACAAGCGCCGGGCTTTGCGGCAAACGGTCGGAGATTAGCAGGTCCCCGAGAGTTGATGATGACGGATATAGTGTACAAGATCGTGCCGGAAACGCTTTGGCGTCAGGCAAAGCAGAAAGGTGTCTTCGAAGGCGCCGAAATCGACCTCAAGGACGGCTATATCCATTTCTCGACCGGCACCCAGGCGAAGGAGACTGCCAGGCTGCATTTTGCCGGGGTCGCGGGCCTGATGCTGGTCGCGGTCGATGCGACCCTCCTCGGTGAGGCGCTGAAATATGAAGCCTCGCGCGGCGGCGATCTTTTCCCGCATCTCTACGGCACCCTGCCGGTGTCCTCGGTCCTCTGGGAAATGCCGCTCCTGATCGGCGCCGACGGCCTGCACGCCTTCCCGGAGAAGATGCCATGATCGGTCCTTTTGCCGGGCTCGCCTCGCGCAGCCTCTTCGTTTTCGATCCGGAAACCGCCCACGGCCTGTCGATCGCCGCTCTCAAAACCGGTCTCGTGCCTGCCTGCCGGCTGCCCGCCGATCCGCGGCTTGTCCAGACGGTCGCCGGCATCCGCTTTGCGAACCCGATCGGGCTTGCCGCTGGCTACGACAAGAATGCCGAAGTGCCGGATGCGATGCTGAAGCTCGGCTTCGGCTTTACCGAGATCGGCACCGTGACCCCGAAACCCCAGGCCGGCAACGACAAGCCGCGCATCTTCCGCCTTGTGGAAGATCGCGGCGTCATCAACCGGCTCGGCTTCAACAACGAGGGCCATGAGGCGGCGTTTGCGCGCCTGACTGCGCGGTGCAACGCGCCCGGCATCGTCGGCGTCAATATCGGCGCCAACAAGGATGCGGCCGACCGGGTCGCCGACTATGTCGCCGGCATCGCCAAATTTTATGCGCTCGCCACCTATTTCACCGTCAACATCTCCTCGCCCAATACGCCGGGCCTGCGCGACCTGCAGGCGCGCGACAGCCTGAAGGCCCTGCTCGAAGCCGTGCTCGCGGCCCGCGCCGAAGAGACGCTGCGCCATGGCCGCACCGTGCCGGTCTTCCTCAAGATCGCCCCCGATCTGACCGAGGAGGGCCTCGACGACATTGCGGCCGAGGCCACATCCCATCCGCTCGACGGGCTGATCGTCTCCAACACGACGCTCGCCCGCGACGGGCTGAAGGATCAGGTCCAGGCGAAAGAGGCCGGCGGTCTGTCCGGCGCCCCGCTCTTCAGGCGCTCGACTGCGGTTCTCGCCAAGGTGCGCAAGCGCGTCGGCCCGGACCTCGCCGTCATCGGCGTCGGCGGCGTTTCGAGTGCGGCGGATGCGCTTGAGAAGATCCGTGCCGGTGCCGACCTCGTGCAGCTCTATTCCTGCATGGTCTACGAAGGCCCCGGCCTTCCGGCGGCGATCGTCCAGGGGCTCTCGGAGCTTCTCGACCGCGAAAAGGTCTCCTCGATCCACGAGCTGCGCGATAGCAGCCTCGATCAATGGGCCGAGACGAAACTCTGACGCGCCTTGCGCGGCACCATTGCCGCCAGGAAGAAGCCGCGCATCAGGAGGAACAGGTTGAGCGACAGCCAGAGCCCGTGATTGCCGATCAGCGGCACGAGCACGGCGAGGCCGACGCCATAGCCGGCAAATGAGACGAGCATCATGTTGCGCATCTCGCGCGACCAGGTGGCGCCGATGAACACGCCGTCCATCTGGAAGGCGAGTGCCCCGGTCAAGCCCGTCACGGCCGCCCAGCCGAGATAGAGATAGGCCTCCTGCCGCACATCTTCCGACGTGGTCAGAAGTTCGATGATCGGCTGTCCGAAGGCGACGAAGAACAGCCCGACCATGCCCGCCATCACGAAGGACCAGAACCCTGTCAGTTTTAGCGCCCGGTCGAAGGAGGGGCGATACTGTGCCCCGACCGCCCGGCCGGCGAGCTGTTCGGCAGCACCCGCAAGCCCGTCGAGAAAGAAGGCCGAGAGCATGAAGATGTTCATCAGCACCGCATTGGCTGCCAGCGTCACCGCCCCGAAGCTCGACCCGACGCGGGTCAGCACCGCAAAGGCGCCGTTCAATATCAGCGAACGGATCAGGATATCGGCATTGAGCTGGAAAAGCTGGCGCAGCTTGGCGGCATCGAAAATGTCCGCGCGCGTCGGTCGATTGGCGGCGGAGAATTGCCGGCTGACGATGACGAGGCCGATCACCACGGCGGTCACTTCCGCCGCCGCGGTCGCCCAGGCGACCCCTGCCACACCCCAGCCGAATACGAGGCCGAACAGGATGGCGAGAACGATATTGGTGCCGTTGAGGATGATCTGCAGCACCAGCCCCAGCATGCCTTGGCCACGCCCGAGCACGAAGCCGAGGATGGCGAAATTGGCAAACGTCGCCGGGCTCGTCAGCACCCGGATGCCGAAATAGTGCCGCGTCACGTCCGCGACAGCGGGATCGGTGGTCATCAGGTCCGGCGCGTATCGCAGAATCAGTGGCGAGAGCGCCAGCATCATCACTCCGAGGCCGAGTGCGCTTAAAAACGCCCGCCAGAACACTGCCTGCTGTTCGCGCCGGTCGCCGCGGCCGAAGGCCTGAGCCACAAGTCCGGTGGTCGAGGTGCGGAAGAAGCTGAGGCTGCCATAGATGAGGTCGAAGAGGATGGCGCCGATCGCCAGCCCGGCCAACGCTTCCGCCTGACCGAGTTGCCCGACCACGGCCGTGCTCGTAAGACCTAGCAGCGGTGTCGTCAGGAACCCCAGCGTCATCGGGATGGCGATGCCGAGCACCAGCCGGTGCGTCACGTCGAACGGACTGGCAGCTCCGGTCTCGTGGTTACGCCCCCCGTTCTCCATGGGTCAGCCGGAAAGGACCATGGCCCAATAGGGCCGGGCGCCGGCAGAGGTTCGCGCCATGGCGACCCCGAGGCCCCGGTAGGAGCCGAGCATGTTTTCGAGATGTTTCGGAGAATCGATCCAGGCCTGCACGGCAGCTTCCACCGTCGTCTGTCCGCTGGCGATGTTTTCGGCAGCCGGCAGCGCCACATCGTTCTTCTTCATCCGGGAGCCGAAATCGTCGCCGAAACCGATCAGGTGCTTCATCTCGTTGGCCCTGGCCATGCGCACGGCCTGGCTTGCGGCCGCCTTGCGCGCGGGCATGTCGAGCGTCAGCGCAGACAGGCCGCGGCTCTGGCGCAGCTTGTTGACCATCGGAAGCGCGGCTTGGGTCTCGTCTTCGGCGCCTGCCGTAGGCGTCAGCACGGCCGTGGTGGAACAGCCGGCCAGCATGAGCGCCATGCCGGAAAAGACGAGAACGTCCCGCCGCGAGGGTTTGATCAGCGAAGTCATGTCAGCGGCGGTAGCTTATCAGACGCAGGATCACGAAAATCGGGATGACGATGATCGCGCCGAGCACGAGATAATTGCCGACCCGTCCGAGCGCCCGGAAACCGTTATACCAGAGGTCCAGGAACCAGTAGCGGATCGTATCGACGATATTGTCCGGCGTGAAGCCGAAGAACGCTAGAAGGAAACCCACCACCAGGCACACGACGATCAGCTTGACGATCGTGCGACCCGGCGTATCGCCCAGGAACCTGTTGACCCCGTCCGCCATCCTTGTCCTTCTCCAAATTGCCAATGAGAGATAGTCGGCAGCCGTTGCCACCGCAAGCGTTTCCCCTCAGATAGAACTTGAGTTTTTTTGTGGCTTCGGCAAAGAACCTCCACCTCCGAGGGACACCCATGCCACCCAGCCAGTTTTCTTCCGGCGATGCGACCGCCGACCGCCGCGCCGATTATGCCCGCATGCTGGCGGAAGGCGCGGATTTCGCAGCCGCGGCGGAGCTGATCGAACAGGCGCTCGAACTGACGCCCGACTGGGCCGCCGGCTGGTTCCGCCTCGGCGAATACCGCGAAAAAGCTGGTCTCGGCACTGCGGCCGAAGCCTATCGCCAGGCCCTCGCCCTGCAGCCGGACGACGTCTTCGGCGCCCGCCTGAAGCTCGCCCTGATCGGCGCGGAGCAGACGCCCGACCGGCCGCCGAGCCGTTATGTCGAGGGCCTGTTCGACGACTATGCCGACCGGTTCGATACGGCCTTGGTCGAAAAGCTCGCTTATTCCGTGCCCGGCAAGCTAGCAACTCTCGTCATGCCGCATGGACCTTTCCGGAACACGGTGGACCTCGGCTGCGGCACTGGCCTGTTCGGCGCTGAGATCCGTGGCAGGACGGAACGCCTCGAAGGTTTCGACCTCTCGCTCAACATGCTTGCCAAGGCGCAGGCAAAGGGTCTTTACGACCATCTCGGCCAATCCGACCTCAGCCTTACTCCGGCTTTATCCGGCCTGTTCGACAATCTTGCGAACCATCGCGCCGATCTGGTCTCTGCAGCCGATGTGCTGATGTATCTGGGTTCGCTGGAAACCGTCTTCCCGCTGGTCCTGGACCTGCTTTCGCCCGGCGGCCTCTTCGCGTTCTCTGTGGAGGATGCGGGCGAGGACGGCAGTTTCGTGCTGCGGGATTCCCTGCGTTACGCCCATTCCGAAGCCTATATCCGCGGACGGCTTTCGCGTTTCGGCCTCGATCTGATGAAGGCGGAAAACACGGTCATTCGCATGGATGCCGGAAAACCCATCCATGGCATTCTGTTTCTGTCGCGCAAGCCCGGCTGAACCTGCCGTTTCTTGCTTTTTTCCGTACCCGCCAATGACCGCTTGAAGACCCTTGTCGGCGGTTTTATTGCAGTGCAATATCACGGAAAACCTGAGGGGTTCAAATTGGCTGAGCAGCAGAGGCGCGGTCTCGGATTTTACAGCGCCGATCCGGCACAACACACGCTGCTGGAAGATGGGCAAGGCCTGTTCATCGGCGCCATGGTGTCGGCGCTCGGATTTTATTTTCTGAACGAGGTCGGCCTGTTGACCGGCGGCACGGCGGGGGTCGCCTTCCTGCTGCATTATGCGTTCGGCATTTCGTTCGGCCTGCTGTTCTTCATCGTCAACCTGCCGTTCTATTACCTGTCGTTCAAGCGTCTGGGCCTCGCCTTCTCGCTGAAGACCTTCATCGCCATCGCGCTGGTCTCGGTCATTACCGAGGTGGAGAGCCATTTCTTCCTGATCCAGTACCTGCACCCGTTCTGGGCAGCGCTTCTCGGCGGCCTGGTTCTCGGTTACGGCCTGCTCGGGCTTTATCGCCACCGCGCCTCGCTCGGCGGGGTCGGCATCCTGGCGATCTACATCCAGGAGCGGTTCGGTATCCAGGCGGGGCTGATCCAGCTCGCCTTCGATCTCTGCGTCATGCTCTGCGCTTTCGCGGTGGTTTCGCCCATCACCGTCGCGTGGTCGGTGCTGGGCGCTGTTGTCCTCAATCTCGTCCTCGCCATCAATCACCGCTCCGACCGGTATATCGTCGCGCGGTGATCGAGGCGGGAGAGGGGTCAGGCGGCCTTGCTGGCCGGCTTGTCGACCGGATGCTGGTTGCGGAAGCCGACGGCCAGCCGGTTCCAGGTGTTGATCGCGCCGAGAGCGACGGTGATCTTGACGATCTCTTCCTCCGTGAAATGCACCTTCAGCGCGTCGAAGGCGGCATCCGGAATGCCGGTATCGGCGATGCGGGTGACAGCGTCGACCCAGCCGAGCAGGGCGCGTTCCTTGTCGTCATAGACGGGCGATTCCCACCAGACGCACATCATGTTGATCCACTGTTCCGAAAGGCCGTCATGCCGTGATTCCTTCACATGCATGTCGACGCAAAAGGCGCAGCCGTTGATCTGCGAAGCACGCAGCTTGATGAGGTGGATGAAGCGGCGCTCCAGCCCGGAGGCCTGTACGTAGTTTTCGAGTGCCGTGACGGCCTTGACGGCTTCCGGGGCGGCTTTGAGCATGTTGAGACGCTGATGCATGGGTCTTCTCCTTGGGTTATGGCCCTGTCACCGGGCCGTTCTGCGTTCATTGAGTTCGAGGAAGGCGCAGCCGCGGGCGGCGATGCCGCCATCGTCGGTTGCGTTGAGATCCGCCAGGATGTCGGCGATCGTCACCTTGGCGAGTTCGGCGCGATAGGCCTTTTCGGCCTTGAGCATCGCGGCGTTGATGCCGCAGGGCTTGCTGAAATAGCGGCCCGGCAGCGGGTTCGGCCCGCGCTGGCGAATTTCGGCACAGCGGAAGGCCGGGGCCGGCCCCTCGACGGCCAGCACGATGTCCAGGAGCGTAATCTCCTCCGGCTTTTTCGCAAGACGATATCCGCCCTTCGGACCGGGCACCGTTTCCACCAGCCTGGCGCCGGACAGCGCCTGGAGATGTTTCAGCAGGTAGCTGGTCGAAACACCGTGGAATTCCGCCAGCGCCGAGGCCGACAGGACCCCGCCTTCGGAAAGGCTCGACATCATGCTGATGCTGTGGATCGCCTGTTCGACGCCGTCGCCGAGTTTCATTGATCATCTCCATATCGTGGATAAAATTTATCCACGATTATCGCCCTCGCGTCAAGCCCCTTCTTTTTCGTCCGCTTTCTCTTAACTTAACGGCGTGGATATCGTCGAAACCCATTCCTCCGGCCGTGACGCCGCGCTTCTGCCCCGGCCGTTCCAGAAATGGTTCGCGGAGAAGGGTTGGCAGCCGCGCGCCCATCAGTTGGAATTGCTGTCGCGCTCCACATCGGGCGAAAACATGCTGCTGATCGCGCCCACCGGCGCCGGCAAGACGCTTGCCGGTTTCCTGCCGTCGCTGACCGATCTCACGCGCCGCGGCAAGATCCCGCCGGGCTCCGCCTTCACCGGCATCCACACGCTCTACATCTCGCCCTTGAAGGCGCTCGCCGTCGATATCGAGCGCAACCTGATGAAGCCCGTCTCCGAGATGGGCCTTGAGATCTCGATCGAGAACCGCACCGGCGACACGCCGCAGGCCAAACGCCAGCGCCAGAAGCTCAACCCGCCGGATATACTGCTGACGACGCCGGAACAGGTGGCGCTGCTGCTTGCGAATAAAGAGGCCGAACGTTTCTTCAAGGACCTGAAATACGTGGTCCTCGACGAGCTGCATTCGCTGGTCACCTCCAAACGCGGCCATCTTCTGTCGCTCGGCCTTGCCCGCATCCGCAAACACGCGCCGCATATGCGCACCATCGGCCTCTCGGCCACCGTCTCCGATCCCATGGACCTGCAGCGCTGGCTGGTGCCCCAGAGCGCCGTGGAAGGCGAACATCCGGCCTTGCCCGCCGGCCTCGTGCATGTCACAGGCGGTGCCGCCCCCGATATCACCATCATGCGCACCGAGGACCGCATCCCCTGGTCCGGCCATGTCTCGACCTATGCGATCCCCGAGGTCTACGAGGAGATCAGGCGCCACAAGACGACGCTGATTTTCGTCAACACCCGCTTCCAGGCGGAACTGCTGTTCCAGACGCTGTGGACGATCAACGAGGACAACCTGCCGATCGCGCTCCACCACGGCTCGCTCGATGCCGGCCAGCGCCGCAAGGTCGAGGCGGCCATGGCCGCCAACCGGCTGCGCGCCGTCGTCGCCACGTCCACGCTCGACCTCGGCATGGACTGGGGCGATGTCGATCTCGTCGTCCATGTCGGCGCGCCCAAAGGCGCCAGCCGCCTGGCCCAGCGCATCGGCCGTTCCAATCACCGCATGGACGAGCCGTCGAAGGCGATCCTGGTGCCGGCCAACCGTTTCGAGGTGATGGAATGCCAGGCGGCACTCGACGCCAATTATCTCGGCGCCCAGGATACGCCGCCGGTCGGCGAGGGCGCGCTCGATGTGCTCGCCCAGCATGTGCTGGGCATGGCTTGCGCCGAGCCTTTCGACCCGGTCGAGCTCTACGACGAGATCACATCAGCCTCGCCCTATGCAAACCTCTCCTGGGAGATGTTCGAGCGCATCGTCGATTTCGTCGCGACCGGCGGTTATGCGCTACGCTCCTACGAGCGTTACGCCAAGATCCGCAAGACCAAGGACGGGCGCTGGCGGGTCTCCAACCCGGCCGTCGCCCAGCAATATCGCTTGAATCTCGGCACGATCGTCGAGGCGACCGAGCTCAATGTCCGGCTGGTGAAGCGCAACGCCAAGGGCACGGTCGGCCGCGGCGGCATGTCGCTCGGCAAGGTCGAGGAATATTTCCTCGAGCAGCTGGTGCAGGGTGATACCTTCCTGTTCGCCGGCAAGGTGCTGCGCTTCGAAGGCATCCGCGAGAACGAATGCCTGGTCTCCAACGCGTTCTCGCTCGATCCGAAAATCCCCGCCTATGCCGGCGGCAAGTTTCCGCTCTCCACCTATCTCGCCGACCAGGTGCGCGGCATGCTCGCCGATCCCGATCGCTGGGGCGTGTTGCCGGACCAGGTCCGCGACTGGCTGAACATCCAGCGCGAACGCTCGATGCTGCCTGCCCGGGATGAACTGCTGATCGAGACCTTTCCGCGCGGAAAACGGTTCTTCATGATCGCCTATTGTTTTGAAGGGCGGCTCGCCCACCAGACGCTCGGCATGCTGCTCACCCGCCGGCTGGAGCGCGCCGGCGCCCACCCCCTCGGCTTTGTCGCGACGGATTATTCGCTCGCCATCTGGGGCCTCAACGATATCGGCGCGATGGTCAGGTCCGGTCGCCTCAGCCTCTCCGACCTCTTCGACGAGGACATGCTCGGCGACGATCTCGAAGCCTGGCTCGACGAAAGCTACATGCTGAAGCGCACTTTCCGCAATTGCGCCGTGATTTCCGGCCTGATCGAGCGCCGCCACCCCGGCAAGGAAAAGACCGGCCGCCAGGTCACCGTCTCGACCGATCTCATCTACGACGTGCTGCGCAGCCACGAGCCCGACCACATCCTCCTGGAGGCGACGCGGCGGGATGCGGCATCCGGTCTTTTGGATCTTGCCCGATTAGGCGATATGCTGGCGCGAATCAGGGGGCACATCACCCACCGCGATCTCGACCGCGTCTCGCCGCTCGCCGTTCCCATCATGCTGGAGATCGGTAAGGAGCCGGTGCCGGGCAAGGCGCATGATGCGGTGCTGCAGGAAGCCGCCGACGAACTGATCGCGGAGGCGCTTGGCTGATGCGGTACGCTGGACTGGAAGACGTTGAATTGATGCATCGCCTCGCTTTGGCGCGAACGATTTCGGGGGGAATGGCCGCAACCGGTGCGGAAGAGATCGTCGTGAACGGCGTTCTCGCCGTCTGCGATCCGCTGGGTGGCCTCTACCTGCCGGAAACCGGTACGCTCGTCGTCTCCGACCTGCATCTGGAAAAAGGTGCCGCCTTCGCCCGCCGCGGCATGATGCTGCCGCCCTACGATACCATCGCCACGCTCAACATCCTGTCGGCCGTCATCACCCGCTACGACCCGAAGGTCGTGATCTCGCTCGGTGACAATTTCCATGACCGCAAGGGCTCGGAGCACCTGCCGGCCGACCTGCGCTCGTTGATCACGGCGATGGCGCGCGGCCGCGACTGGATCTGGATCAACGGCAATCATGATCCGGACGGCACGGTGGATCTTCCGGGCACCTGCACCGACGAACTCTTTCATGGCGGCCTCGTCTTCCGCCACGAGCCGAGCCTGATTTCCGGCAAGGGCGAGATCGCCGGCCACCTTCATCCGTCGGCCACCGTCCGGCGCCGGGAAAAATCCGTCCGCCGCCCGTGTTTTGCAAGCGACGGCGCCCGCCTCCTCATGCCGGCCTTCGGCGTGCTCGCCGGCGGCCTCGACCTGCGCCACCGGGCCATGCACGGCCTGTTCGACCGCGATGCCCTGGTCGCGCACCTGCTCGGCCGCGACCGCATCTATTCGGTCCGCTACGGCAATCTGATCGGCTGATTGATCATAAGACGCGCTGCAGCGCCTGAACTGTTCTCATCGCCCGATCATGCGCGTCAGGCCCGTGCCCGAGCGCCATATGCTCACTTTCGATCTCCATGAGAAAGTCGGCGACCTGGCCTTGTGACCGCCCTGCGTGCAACATTCCGCGCGCCTGCAGAAGATAGCTGTCATATTCATCGGCCGCGCCCTCCGGTGGCCCGGTGTCAGTATTGAGGCCGATCGGGTCCCATATGGACCAGCCGATGTCGCGCAGTTCCGCCAGTTCGTTACTCATCGCTGCTTTAAAGCGCACTCGCGGGCGGGAGGCAATGCCTCACCGATAGACCAGCACCGGCGTCTTGGAATGCGCCAGCACCTTCATCGTCACGCTGCCGAGCATGAACGCCTTGAAGCCCGAGCGGCCATGCGAGGCCATGGCGATGACGTCGCAATTGTAGGTCCCGGCGGCCTCGATGATGGTGGTGGCCGGATCGACGCTTTGCAGCTTTACCGTTTCGCAGGCGACGAGGCGCTGTTTCGCCGCTTCCTTCGCGTCGGCGAGAATGCCGTCGGCCGCCTCATTGTTCTGGCGGTTATATTCCGCATAGGCGATTTCCATGCCGCTCGGATTGAGCGTGAACACCTGCAGCGGCTCCATCACCACCAGAACGGTGGCTTCGGCGCCGATTTCATGTGCGAAGTCGAGCGCCTTTTCGAGCGCGCTGGTCGAAAGCGCGGAGCCATCGGTCGGAATGAGAACATGTTTGAACATCTGAGCCTCCTTCTTTGGTTGAAACCATTATCGTCCGTTGTGCAGGCCGCTCATTGATCCAGCGCAAGCCAAAGGGTGGGCCTTCACGACGGCAGCACGTGTGCCGGCCAGGGATTGATCCCGTCCCGCAGCCAGCGGACGCTGTCCCGCCAGAAGCCCTCCCGGTGCCGGGAGTGGAACAGGCTGAAATGGCCGATGGCAGGCAGGCCATAGTCCTGCGGCGCCAGTAGAACCTGCGTCACCTCCGCGTTGCCATAATACCTGAGTGTCCGCCGGATCGCAGTCACGGTTCCGATATCATCGTCCGCCATGGTGACGGCCAGGATCGGCGCCGTCACCGCGTCGAACCGGCGAAGCACGTCGTCCCGCTCCGTTGCCGGATGGGTGCGCTCCATTCTTGCGCCGCGAAAACTCCATTCGTTCGCGACCCCCGCCGGCAGATCCTCCAGCCATCCGAGACGCTTGCCGGGGAAATAGCCGAAGGCCGCAGTCAGAGCCGGCATGGCCACATGCCATTTGAGAAACAGCCGCAGGCGATGGTCGCGCGCATAGTCGGGCCAGTAGGCATATTGCGCCCCCATGGTCAGCATCCGGTCGATGCGTCCAGCCTTCGGCGAAAGCCCCGGCAGGTATCCGCCGATGCTGTGGCCGACGACATGGAGCGGTTGCTTCGGCCGGGCCGCATCCATATGCCGGAGCGCGGCGTCGAAATCCTGCTCGCCCCATTCCCGCCAGCGATAGCCGCATCCCTTGAGGTTTAGGGGACGCGACAGGCCGATGCCGCGATAGTCATAGGTCAGCACGTCGAATCCTTCGCCGGCCAGGAAGTCGGCGTAATAATGATAGTAGCGGGCGAGCACCCCGGTGGCCGGATTGACGACGACGCTGCCGATCGCCGAGGACCGGGCTGGCCAGAAATGACCATGGACAACGATGCCGTCCCGGCAGACCAGGCTGACAGGCTCCCCGGCAGGACGTGAAGCGCGGGCGCCACCGTCGTTTCCCCGGCCCGAGGGCGCTTCGCATTGCGTATCGGTCATCGTCCTCCTCCTTGGAACGGTGACCATATATCGCGCTCCGTGAGGCGCAATTGGCCGAAGGGAGAAGGCGGCTCAGATCTCGCCGGAAACCTCGCGCCGCCTTCGGTCGAGTTCTTCCGCGTAGCGTCGCAAGGTATGGCTTTCGCTGAGCTGCCCCACGACCTTGCGCTCGATCTGGTTGTTGACGACCGCCAGCGCTTCCGCCTCCAGCCTGTCGAAGATCGCCGCCGCCTGCTTGGCGTTCATGGACCGCAGAAGCATGTCGTTCCTGTATTTCACGAAGGAGGCGAGCATCGGCTTTTCCGCCGCATCCTCGGTCGGTGCCGCATAGATGTCCGGCAAAAGCACCATGCCCGCATATTTCTCCGCCTCGTCGAGCAGGATCACCCGCTGCGTCGAGCCGAGCGGGAAACGGTTGCGGAATTCCTCGATACTCATCGAAACCGGGGCCGTGCGGATGTCGGGGCGCATCATCCGTTCGACCGTCAGGTTGCGGATCCAGCCGACATCATGAGCGCTGCGGATGCTTTCGCCGCGAAGATGGAAGCGCCACGTGGCGAAGGAATAGCCGAACGTGTTGCGCACGGTCAGCGAAGACGTGATCACGGCGGCAAGCGCCAGTACGGTGATCGGAAAGTCGCCGGTGATTTCGAGCGCCAGGAAGGTCATGGTCAGCGGCCCGCCGATCACCGCCACCGCCATCGCGCTCATGCCGACAACCGCATAGATGACCGGCGTCAGCGTCGCGTGGACGAAGATATAGGGCGCCGAATAGGCGAAGATCTTGCCGAGCAGGGCGCCCATGAACAGCGATGCGAAGAACAGGCCGCCACGAAAGCCGGAGCCGATTGATACGGCCGATGCCAGAGATTTCAACGCCAGAATGGCGAGCAGCGCCGGGATCGTCAGGTTCTGGCTGAGATTGAGATGCAGCGCCCCGTGGCCGGCAGACATCACCTGCTGGTCGACGAGCGCGAGAAGCCCGATCAGGATGCCACCGATCGCCGGCCGCAAGGCGGGCGAGAGCGAGCTCTTGCGCGCCGTCTCCTCGACGAAGGTGACGCCCTTCATGAGCAGAATGCCGCCGCCGGCGCAGAAGGCGCCGAGCAGGATCGCCGGCAGGTAATCGGCTGGCACGACCGCGCCGAAGTCGCCGACATCGATCAGGAATTCCTCGCCGAAGAACAATCGGGTCACGACCGTCGCGACCAGCGCCGAGACGACGACCGGGGTGAGGCTCATGATCGTATAGGTGCCGATGATCAGCTCGAAGGCATAAAAGGCGCCCGTCAGTGGCGCGTTGAAGGCAGCGGCGATGGCACCGGACGCACCGCAGCCGACGAGGATGCGCAGATCCGACCGGCGCAACTGCAGCAGCAGCCCGATCTTGGAAGCGATCCCGGAGGAGAGCTGCGTATAACCGGCTTCCAGCCCGACAGAGGCGCCAAAACCGTTGGAAATCAGGTTCTGGACGGCGACGAGAATGCTGTCGGTCAGGGACAGGCGTCCGCCATGCAGCGCATTCGCCTCGATCGGATCGACCATCGGCTTCTTGCGCCAGCGCCTGAGGATCAGGAACAACAAGCCGAGAATGATGCCGCCCACGATGGGGGCGAGCAGAATCGTCAGCCGGTCCGTACCGGTCGATGAACTCAGCCTTTCTTCGCCGCTCAGTCCGAAGATGAGCCGGTGCATCTCCTGGGAGATGAAACTCATGCCGGCGATCGCGAGCCCGGAGGCCACACCGACCAGGGCTGCGACAGCGATAAGCCCGAATTCGCTGCGCCGGACGAGCACCCGCAACTGGCCCGGATTGAGAACAACCCGGGCAAAGGGCAGGAGAGAAGGGAACCGGCTGAACATGAACGTCTTACAGAAACGAGTTGGCGCGTCTCTAGCGCAAATATCCCTTCAGGCCAACAATCAATCCCTTGATGCCCTTCGCCTGCGACGTCAGGCCGCCTTGCCGACCGAATAGGTCAGGATCACCGCACCGTTGGCCGCAGTGCTGGAGCCGATCAGCTTGAGCTCCGTCTGCTGATCCGCCTTCTTGAAGAGCGGATTGCCAGAGCCGAGAAGGACCGGCACGATACACAGCCGATATTCGTCGACCAGGCCTTGGGCCATCAGCGACGCCACCAGTTCGGCGCTTCCGAAGATGAAGATCGTCTTGCCGTCCTCGCCCTTCAGTTTGTTGAGTTCGGCGACCGGATCGCTGACCACCCGCGTATTATTCCACGGCGCATCCTTGATTGTTCTGGAGACTGCGATCTTGGCGATATTGTTCATATAGTCCTTGACCTTGCCGCCTTCCTCGGCAGTCGGCCAGTAGGCTGCCATGCCCTCATAGGTCTTGCGTCCAAACACCAGGAGGTCGCCTTCCTCTCCGAACTGTTCGGAGAGCTTTTCCAGTTCCGGCCCCCAGGCATGGCTGTGGAAGGCGAGGTCCCACGGCTTCTCTCCCTCGAAATAACCGTCGAGGGTCATCAGGTTCCAGACCACCAGCTTTCGCATGTCATCCTCCCTTGCGTTAAACCAGTTGCAAAAAACAAGCAGTTGAAAGCTAACCAAACCGATTGTAGAATGCAAGCGGTCTTGGAGAAAAAAATGAATGAAGCATATCGGTCGGGTTGCCCGATCAATCTGACGCTGGAGGTTCTGGGAGATCGCTGGAGCCTGATCGTTATCCGCGACATCATGTTCGGCAATCGCCGACACTTCCGCGAACTGCTGCAGAATTCCGAGGAAGGTATCGCTTCCAACATCCTCGCCGACCGCCTGAAACGGCTGGTGGAACGAGGCCTGCTCTCCCGCGAAGACGACCCGAGCCACAAGCAGAAGGGGATCTACAGCCTCACCGAGATGTCGATCCGGCTGGTGCCGATCTTTGCGGAAATGGGCGCCTGGGGCCGACGCTTCATGCCGGTTTCCGAAGAGCTTTCGATCCGCGCGCAACTGCTGGAGGAAGGCGGCCGGCCGCTCTGGGAGGATTTCATGGAAGAACTGCGCGTCCTGCATCTGCATGCCCCGCGTGATCCAGCCAAACCATCCGTCTTCGACCGCCTGCGTGCCGCCTATCTCGAGGTCGTCGCCCGCAATGCAGCCGCGAACGCGGCCGAGTAGCCCGACATCGAGCCTGCGATCCGGCAGTCAGTCCGCCCGCTTCGAGTATTGCTTCTGCGGGCTGCTTTCAGTACGCATCTCCCCAGGGCATGGGCAATGGTTCATGGTGCGGCAGGTCGCGGCGACCGGTTCCAGACAATGGATGGCACATATGGCAGGATCCGATGGATACGCTCTGAATGACGAAGCGGATATCATTCCGCGCGACATCCGCTTCGGCATCCTGGGCAACGCGACGCGCCACTGGTATGGCGGCGACATCCACAAGACGCTGATGGCCGATGGCCTTTCGATCTTTCTGCCCGAGGGCGAGCGGTATTTCATCCGCTCGCTGAAGCACTATGCCTCGAAGCTCGGCGACCGGGAGCTGGCAGCCGAGATCAATGGCTATTCCGTCCAGGAAGCCTATCACACCCGCGAACACGAAGATTACAATCGAGCCATGGCCTCGCTCGGTTACGATATCGAGGAGATGGAAAAGCCGGTCAAGGCAGCGCTCGGCGTGGCCAAGAACCCCCTCCATCGGCTGGCGGTCACCTGCGCGATCGAGCATCTGACCGCCACCCTGTCGTCGGTGACCCTGCGCCGGCCGGAGATCTTCGATGGCGCGGCAGCGCCCTACCGGCGTCTGTGGATGTGGCACGCGCTGGAGGAGCTCGAGCACAAGGCCGTGGCGCTGGATGTGCTGAAGGCGGTGACGCCAAACCTGGCCGGCTGGAAACGTTACCTGCTGCGGGTCTCGGCGATGAATGCCACGATCGTCCCGTTCCTTTTCATCTTCCTCAGAAACACGCGCCTCTATGCCCATACCGATGGGGTGAAGACCGGTGTGCGCTTCTGGCTCCGCTTCCTGTGGGTCGTGGCCGTCGCCCCCGGCTTCTGGCGCCGGTGCTTTCCGCTCTTCCTCAGCTATTACCTGCCGAACTTCGATCCGAAGAACAGCGACGACGCCGAGCTGGTGCGCAAGGGGCGCGCGTGGCTGGAACAGGAACTGCCGTCAGCCTCGGGGGCTGTGCCTTCGGGACCGGCCGGCTGAAAAGGGTCGATCATGGCGCGCAACATATTTTCCAACGTCCTCGATGCCGTCGAACGGGGCGCTTTTCCGCGCACGCAGAAATGGGCGTGGCGCGGTCTCTACAGCATCCTGTCGCGCTTCTGGCGCGACGACGACTGGCGCTTCATGAACTACGGCTTCGTCGCCGAGGGCCCCCCGTTTCCGCTGAAGGCCGAGGACGAGGACGAGCGGGCATTCATCGGCCTCTATCATCAGGCGGTGGAAGGCCTGCCGGTCGCTGGTGCCCGCGTCCTCGAGATCGGCTCCGGCCGTGGCGGCGGATCGCGCTATATCGCCCGCTACTACGAACCGGCATCGGTGGTCGGCCTCGATTATTCACCTGAAACGGTGCGCCTGGCGCGGCGGCTCAACAAGGATGCCACGCCGCTTTCTTTCCAGACGGGCGATGCCGAACGGCTGCCGTTTGCCGACGGGTCCTTCGACGTGGTCGTCAACATCGAATCTTCCCATTGCTATGCGAATGTCCCGGCTTTCGTGCAGGAGGTCTCGCGGGTGCTGGCTCCGGGCGGCTGGTTCACCTTCGCCGACATGCGGTCCAAGGGAAAGCTCGCCGATCTCGACCGCCAGCTCGATGCATCCGGGCTCGAACGGGTGGCCGGGCGGGAACTGTCGCCGGGGGTCATCCGGGCGCTCGACGCGGCGGAAGTCCGCAAGCGCCAAAGGATCGACCGGGCGTGGTTCATGCGGCGCTTCATGTCGGAATTTTCCGGCGCCAAGGGCTCGATCCTCTACAAGGGCCTGAAGAGCGGCGCGGTCGTCTACGTGGCGCGCCGCTTCCGCAAGCCGGCCTGAGGCCGCCGCGTCAGTCCTTGCGGAAGACGATGCTGGCGCCCCAGCCGGTGATGACGGCGATCAGCACGCAGAGGAAGCCGTAGGCGAACGGCCGGTCATGGGCGGCGTCGGTGATCGCCTGTTCTATGCCGGTCTTGACCACGCGCAGCGGCATTTCCCGCTGGTTGATCAGCTGGCCGCTCTTGAACAGGTAGGCACGCACCATGTGCATCCCGTCCGGGATGTTGGCCGGCAGTTTCAGCGAGGCCCGGAACAGGCTCGACGAGACGAAGCGCACGCCGCTCGTGTCGCGCTGGTAGAGCCCGTTTGTCAGCTTCAGGCGCCGATAGGCGTCGCGGAATTCGCCGATCATGCCGGAATCGGGGATGTAACCGACCGGGTTCAGCGCCAGATGGTCGATGCCGACGCCGATATTGTTGAGGCTTGGTGCCTCGTCGATGCTGTCGATCATGCGGGTGCTGGCCAGTGAATAGCTTTCCGGCACCTGCTCGAAGGTCATGCCCTCGGTGTTCATCCAGATCCCGAAGACGCGCTCCTTCTTGCGCACCGTCGCATAGTCCTTCGGCCCTTCGAGCGTGACGACCACGTCATACTGGCCGATCGCCAGGAACAGCTCGTCGGCATTGGTGAGCGCCCCGAAGATCGTCAGGTCCGCACCGCGGAAATCCGAGGTGATGGCGATTTCGCTGGTCGAAGCGCCGATCTCCAGCCCTTCCTTCACCCCCGATGCCTGCCCGAACGGCACCTGAGCGGCGGCTGGCGAGCCGAGGGCGAGGAACGGCAGGAGGAGGATGGTTTGGAGAAGCCGGCGCATCAGTAGGACATCCCCCCGACCGCGACCGAATAGACGTCGTCCGGCGTGACGATCAGCCCGATGGCCAGACGGATGCCGACGGCGAGAACCAGGAGTGCCAGAAGCGCGCGCAGCTGTTCGCCGCGCAGTTTCTGTCCGACGCGCACGCCGTATTGCGCGCCGATCACGCCGGCCACCATCAGGATCGTGGCCAGCACGATGTCGACCGAATAGTTGGTCGCCGCCTGCACCATGGTCGTATAGGCGGTGACGAAAATGATCTGGAACAGCGAGGTGCCGACGACCACGTTGGTCGGGATGCGCAGCAGATAGATCATCGCCGGCACCATGATGAAGCCGCCGCCGACACCCATGATCGAGGTCAGCACGCCGATGCCGAAGCCGAGCCCGACGACCGGAATGGCGGAAAGGTAGATCTTCGATTTCTTGAACCGCATCTTCAGCGGCAGCCGGTGCACCCAGTTATGCTGGCCCGGCCGCTTCAGCGGCAAGGGTTCGTTGTTCTTCGTCCGGCGCATGGCGCGCACGCTTTCCTGCAGCATCAGCGCCCCGATCGAGCTCAAGAGCACGACGTAGAGGATCGAAATGAACAGGTCGAGCTGGCCGATGCGCCGGAGCCAGGAGAATACCCAGACGCCTGCGGTCGCGCCCGCGAGGCCGCCCACAAGCAGGACCGAGCCGAGCTTCATGTCGAGCGTGCCGCGCCTGAAATGGGTGATCGCGCCCGAGATCGACGAGGCGACGACCTGGTTGGCACCGGTGGCGACGGCCACGACAGGCGGGATGTTGTAGAAGATCAAGAGCGGCGTGATCAGGAAGCCGCCGCCGACGCCGAACATGCCCGAGAGAAAGCCCACGGCCGCGCCCATGCCCAGAATGATGAAGATGTTTACCGACAGCTCTGCAATCGGCAGGTAGACAGTCACGGCAGAACCTCGACACGGCAAAAAGCGACGCCCTCGCGGGCGGTGCGCGATGTGGTTGTCCGCCCGGTGCGGCGATGGGAACGTGATCTCACATGCCATGTGAACAGGGCATGAAGGACCTCATCCGTCATGCGCCCGTGCGCAGCCCCAAGTCAATTCGCAAGTGTCAGATAATGCGGCAATTTTACCGTTTTTGTGCAGGCGTGATTAATATCCCGCAACTCGCCTAGATCGGTCGGGTAAGTAGACTTGTCCATCGGGCAAGTTACTTGTTCTTTGCGAGCAGTTCCTTGACCAGCGCGTCGGTGATCTTGCCGTTCGGCTCCTGGCCGACCGAGGTCTGGAAGGCCTTGATCGCCGTCACCGTCTTGGCGCCCATCTTGCCGTCCGCCGTGCCGGCGTCAAAACCGCTCTTGTTCAGGATCGCCTGGATGTTGCGGATCGCCTTTTCCATGTCGACCGAAGCGGTGGTCAGCGGCTTGCCGGAAGCCCATTCGTCCGGCAGGTTGACGGAATTGGCCTTCGGATCGAGCGGCTTCACCTTCCACTGATCCACCTTGGCGCGGGCGCTTTCGAGCTGTTCCTTGCGCATGGCGTTGCCCACTTCGTCGCGCTTCTGGGCGGCATCCTTGTCGCCTTCCTTGGCCGCGACCGCGAACCACTTGTAGGATTCCTCGAGATCCTGCTTCACGCCGTTGCCGCGGGCCAGCAGGATGGCGAGGTTGAACTGGCTGTCGGCAACGCCGAAATCGGCGGCCTTGGCAAACCAGGAGACGGCGGCCGCATAGTCCGGCTGGCCGGCGGCGCCCGATGCGTAGAGCACGGCGAGATTGTGCATGGCGCTGGCATTGCCGGCGTCGGCGGCCTGCTTGTAATAGGTCATCGCCTTCGAAAGGTCGCGGGAAACGCCCGTGCCCTTTTCGAAGAGGTTGGCGAGCCGGTATTGCGCCGGCGCCAGGCCGCGGTCGGCGGCGAGCTTGTACCAGTTGGCGGCTTCCGAGAGATCGGTCTTGACGCCCTTTCCGTCGGTGAAGCGTGCGCCGATCTCGAAGAGGGCGTTCGGGTCGCCGGCCGCGGCCGCGTCGGCAAGCGACTTCGGTTCGATGCCGACGGGCACCACGATCGCAGCCGGAGCCGCGGCCCTGGGAGCGGCCGCGAATGTGTTCGGAGCCGACGGCGCATTGCCGGGCTGTTCCATGATCGAAGGTGCGCCCGATGCAGGCCGCGGATCGGTCAGATGATTGGCGGTGACCGCCGGGGCCGGCGCCTGTTCGACGGGTTGCGTCGGCGCGGCTGCGGTGGTCGTGTCGCTTTCGGCGCCGTCGGTCGCAGCCTGGTCCTCGATCGTCGGGATCTCGTTGCTGCCGCTCATATTGGCCGGTGCCGCCGGCCGGGCAGGCGCCTCGATAGCCGGGGCCGGGGCTGCAGGGGCCTTGGTGCCGCTGGTCAGGGTCTTGGCAAGCGGCATCGCCATCAGCACCAGGAGCACGGCGCCGACGGCCATCAGGATCGGTCGGCGATGCTGCGAAAGCATGGCGCCGAAACCCTTGCCGGCGGCAGCCCTGGCGGCCTTGCGCATGTCCTTGGAAGGCGAGCCGCCCTGCGAGGGATCGGTTTCCTGGGCTGCGGCCTTGGCGGCGCGGCGGGCGGCGGCGATATAGTCGGCGCGTTCCGCGGCACTGGTCCGGTCGCTTTCGAATTCGCCGGCGGCCTGGCTGGCGCGAACCCGCTCGAGGATTTTCTTGACGTCAGGCGCGCCGGAGCCCGGCTCCAGAAGGTCGTTTTGGCGATCCGCCGGCAGCACGTCGGACGGATCGATCGACGGCGTCGGATCGATCACGGTGCGGCCGCCCTTCGGCGCCTCGGCCTTGCCGCCCGGCAGGAAACGGCGGGAAAGCTCGGTCAGCAGGCTGGTCTTGGCAGCCTTTTCCTTGGTGGCGTTGTCCCTGGCGGCGATTTTCGTGTCGGCCTGGTCGGCGCGAAGCACTGTTTCGTCGGGCGTATCCTGAGGGGCTTTTGCGCGGGTGCCGAAGGTTGCGACCGGCTGTTCGTTCGCCTCAGCCTCAGCCAGCTCGTAGCTCATCAGCTCTTCGGCCGCGGCGACGGAAAGCGGTGCGGCCGCCGGCATGGCCGGGGCAGGGCGGGTTTCGTAACGCGCCGGTTCTTCGTAATAACGATCCCGCTCCGATTGAGCGGAGGCGGCAAGCCGTTCTTCCATGCCGTCCAGGCGGTCGGCGATCTGCACCAGCGTGCCGTGCAAAGCTTCGAAGGTCTGATGGGTGCGGTCGTCCGAATGGCGCGTCAGGTCTTCGAGATGGCGAAGGTCCTCTGCAAGGGCGGAAAGGGCCGCCATGTCGGCAGCGGCAACCGGCGCTCCGGTCGCGCCGTTGCGGGAATAGGCTTCCACCACCGTCTCGGCAGCCTGGCGGGCAGCCTCGATGATGTATTCGTCATTGGTCGCCATATAGCTTTCGAGCGCCGTCATGCGGTTTTCGAACTCGGCGGGAAGGGCGCCGGCACCATTTTGGGGCTGGCTGATCAACACCGAAAGATGGGCGATCTGGTCTTCGAGATTGCGAAGCGCGCCGTCGTCGCCACGTGGCGCCGTCGTCGCTTCGTCAAGTCGCGCCGCAATGTCGGTCAGCCGGTCTTCGATCCGACCGAAGGCGTTTTCGTCCAGCGCCGACTGTGGGCGTGGCTGGTAACCGATTTCTTCGATCCGGCGGGAGAGATAGTCGAGCCGTTCGGCGAGAACGTCGTTGACGGTGCCCTGCTCCAGCCCGTCGATCTTGCGGGAAATGTCGGCGAGATAGGCGGAAAGCTCCGGATCCTGCGAAGGCTTCTGGGCCTGTTCCAGGATCAGTGAAAGCTGCTCGAGCCGCTCTTCCAGGCGCAGGGCTGCCTGTTCGTCGGTGAGTTCCTCGATCCGGCCGGTCAGCGCTTCGATGCGGGCGGAAAGCATGTCGGCCGGGTCGGCCTGGGTGTGGGTTACCCGGCTTATGGTGTCGATCTGGTCGGCAAGCGCGCTGATCCGGCCATCCAGACGCTGCAGGAAGGAATGGTCGATCGAGGCCGCGGCCGAGGCGCGGCTGCCGGCGGCAATCGCGCGGCTGATCTCGTCGAGCCGTTCGTCTAATGTCGCGAACTGTTCGGCGATGACCGAATCGTTCGGCTGCATGCGCGAGCCGAGCTGTTCCATGGCGCTTGCCACCGTGATCAGCTTCTGTTCGAGCGCCCGGATGACCGGGCTGCCGCTCATCTCGCCGAGCTGGCCCTTAATGTCGTCGATGCGGTAGGCGAGCGCGACGAGCTCTTCGCGCAGCGCCGAGGAGTCGAGATCGTGCATGCGATCTTCGAGACCCTGCCAGCGGGTTTCCATCCGACGAACGGAATCCTCGCGGGCGAGGCCGTCCATGACGGTCCGCAGTTCCTCGAATTCGCTGCGCAGGCCGGCGGCCTCCGGCGTTGCCTGATAGCCGAGCTGGTTTATGCCTTCGGCAAGCCGGGCGAGGTCGCCGCGCAGGTCCTCGGTAAAGTTCTGGTCTTCGGCGATGGATTTGATCGAGCGGATTTCGGAGCGCAGCGATGTCATCTCGCGGGCGACGCTCTCGGAGATATCCTGCTTCAGCTCCTGGCGCAGGCTGACCAGCGCCTGGGCGATATCCCGCATGCCGTTGTCGGCCGGCTGTTGCGGCTGCGGTGCCGGCATGCGCGGCGGTGCGGCCGGGCGGCGCGGTTCCTCGCGGCGCGGTGCGGGCGCCATCGGGCGCGTTTCGGCGAAACGGGGTGCTTCCGTGCGGACGGGGGCCTGACGCACCGGAGGGCGATAGGCTTCCGGCGGGCGCAGCTCGGTACGGCGCGGTTCGGCATAACGTGGCTCTTCGCGGCGCAGCTCGGGAGCCCGCGGACGCTCGGGCCTCGCACCACGGTCGCGGCCGGCGTCCAGCATGCGCTGGCGCTCGCGGATCTCGGCAAGCGGATCGCCGGAGATTTGCGGTTCGCGATAGGCGGCAGCCGGACCCGGCCGGCGCTGCTCGCGCGGATCGGGCGCCTTCGGCGTGCGGGCATCACGCGACGTACCGGACATCAACCCCTCGATACGCGCCTCGAGCCCTTCGATGGTGCGGTTCAACGCATCCAGGGAAGAGCGGTCGCCGGGACGGGAAGGGGTCGATCGTGATCCGTTCATGTGCTCGCTCGTTTCGACGTTGTCCCTGCTGGCTCTCGTACGACCTTGTTTCAGGGGATACGGAATTCCCGCCAATCAGCCATATATTAGAGATGCCTTACGCAGGACTTGCCATTTCAGCGGACGCGGGACATCTTGAGGTAAATGTACTGCGTCGCCTGAGTGCCCACTATTTCCCGGAACGTGGTAAACAAGTCGTTAACCCGGACGAAAATTTTAACCTTTTCGACGCGCTCAGCGTCCTTTGCGGTGATGACGTCCCGCCTGCCGGCTCTATCTTCCCGGTTTCCCATCCAGCCTCGCAACTGCTCGACCCGTTAAGACTGTGCCGGAACGGGGAAGGACGGCGGTGGAGATCGTTAAAGTTCCGAGCGCACGGAATTGACGTTTACGCGAACGTCAATTATTTGTGGTGGAAAGAATGCGGATCCTGCCGTGAGCCGAAGGCCCCGGAGGATCCATCGACGAGGATTTGGAGGAAGCTCGACATGCCAGTGTACAAGGCCCCGGTAAACGACACGCTTTTCATTCTCAACGACGTGCTCGGCCTTGAGCGCTACGGCAATCTGCCGGGCTTTGCCGATGCCACTCCCGACATGCTGGAAGCGATCATCGGGGAGGCTGCCAAGGTGGCCGAGGATGTGCTCTTTCCGCTGAACCTCTCGGGAGATCAGGAAGGCTGCACCCGTCACGACAACGGCGCGGTCTCGGTGCCGAAGGGCTTCAAGCAGGCCTATGACCAGTATTGCCAGGCCGGCTGGATCGGTCTTGCCGTGCCGGAAGAGTTCGGCGGCCAGGGCCTGCCCTACACGCTGCATGCCGCCGTCGGCGAATATATGTCGTCGGCCAACATGTCGCTGATGATGTATCCGGGCCTCACCCAGGGCGCGATCGCGGCAATTCTCGTCCACGGGTCCGACGAGCAGAAAAAGACCTACCTGCCGAACATGGTCGCCGGCACCTGGTCGGGCACCATGAACCTCACCGAACCCCATTGCGGCACCGATCTCGGGCTTCTGCGCAGCAAGGCCGCGCCGCAGGCTGACGGCTCCTACAAGATTTCCGGCCAGAAGATCTTCATCTCCGCCGGCGAACACGGCATGACCGACAATATCGTCCACCTGGTGCTCGCCCGCATCGAAGGTGCGCCGGAGGGTACCAAGGGCATTTCGCTCTTCATCGTGCCGAAGTTCATGGTCAATACCGACGGCTCTCTCGGCAAGCGCAATGGCGTGACCTGCGGCGCGATCGAACACAAGATGGGCATTCACGGCAATTCCACCTGTGTCATGAACTATGACGAGGCGACCGGTTATCTGATCGGGCCTGAGAACAAGGGCCTCGCCGCCATGTTCGTGATGATGAACGAGGCACGCCTCGGCGTCGGCCTGCAGGGACTGTCGATTGCCGAGACGGCCTACCAGAACGCCGTCGTCTATGCCCGCGAACGCATCCAGGGCCGTTCGCTCTCCGGCCCCAAGGCGCCGGACAAGAAGGCCGATCCGATCATCGTCCATCCCGATATCCGCCGCTCGCTGATGACCATCAAGGCCTTCAACGAGGCCGGCCGTGCCTTCCTGTTGTGGACGGCGCTGAAATCCGACATCGCTCACCGCTCGGAAGATGCGGCGGAGCGCCAGAATGCCGACGATCTGCTCGGCCTCGCGACGCCGATCCTCAAGGGCGTCATGACCGACAAGGGCTTCGAGCATGCGGTGATGGCGCAGCAGGTCTTCGGTGGCCACGGCTATATCGAGGAACATGGCATGAGCCAGTATGTCCGCGATGCCCGTATCGCGATGATCTACGAGGGCGCCAACGGCATCCAGGCGCTCGACCTGGTCGGCCGCAAGCTGGCGCTGAACGGCGGCCGCGCCGTCATGGCTATGTTCAAGGAGATCGGCGATTTCTGCGAGGAGAACCGCGCCGACGAGGCCATGGCCCCCTTCACCAAGGGGCTCAAGAAGGGCTTGAATGACCTGCAGGCCTCCACCATGTGGTTCATGCAGAACGCCATGGCCAAGCCCGACAATGCCGGCGCCGGCTCGACCGACTACATGCATCTCTTCGGCCTGGTGACGCTCGGCTACATGTGGGCCAAGATCGCCAAGGCGGCGCAAGACCGCCTCGCTGCCGGCGACGCGCGCGCCGACTACCTGAAGAATAAGCTGGTGACGGCGAAATTCTTCATGGAGAAGATTCTGCCGGAAACCGCGATGCGGAAGGTCCGCATCGAAGCGGGTGCCGACAGCGTGATGGAACTGGCGGCCGAGGCGTTTTGAGATTATCCCCTCCCCAGCCTTGTTGGGAGGGCTGGGGAGGGGCATTCTGGCTCTATATTCAAACTATTGGATCAGGAGGGGCAGATGAAGACCTATGTCACGCTTCAGGAATTTGCCGGAGATGTTGTTATGCCGATCCCTGATGAGCTTCTCGAGCAACTCAGCCTGAAGATCGATGCTGATGTAGATGTCCGCGCTGAGAAAGGCCGACTTGTCATTCAGCCTCTCGCGAACCCTCCTGCTTCAAAAGAACAGTCCGATACCCGCAGCTAGGGGTGTTTTGTAAATCAAAATTGCTGGCAACCCGTTTGCCACCCAGGGAGATGACACCATGACCGAAGTCTTCATTTACGACCACGTCCGCACGCCGCGCGGCCGCGGCAAGAAGGATGGGGCGCTGCACGAAGTGCCGTCCGTCCGCCTCGCCGCCAAGACGCTGGAAGCGATCCGCGACCGCAACGGCCTCGATACGTCCAGGGTCGATGACATCATCATGGGCTGCGTCGATCCGGTCATGGATGCCGGCGCCGTCATTCCCAAGGCCGCCGCCTTCGAGGCCGGCTATTCCACCAGGGCCCCCGGCATGCAGATTTCCCGCTTCTGCGCCTCGGGCCTCGACGCCGTCAATTTCGCGGCCGGCAAGGTCGCTGCCGGTTCCGACGACATCGTGATTGCCGGCGGCGTCGAGTCGATGTCGCGCGTCGGCATGGGCATGTCCGGCGGCTCCTGGTACATGGACCCGTCTGTCAACTTCCCGGCCTATTTCATGCCGCAGGGCGTTTCCGCCGACCTGATCGCCACCAAATACGGTTTTAGCCGCGACGACGTCGATGCCTATGCCGTCGAAAGCCAGAGGCGCGCCGGAAAAGCCTGGGAGGCCGGCTACTTCAAGAATTCGGTCATCCCCGTGAAGGACCAGAACGGCCTCGTGATCCTCGACCGCGACGAGCACATGCGCCCGACCACCGACATGCAGTCGCTGGCCTCCCTCAACCCGTCCTTCCAGATGCCGGGCGAGATGGGTGGTTTCGAAGCCGTCGGCATCCAGGCCCATCCGGAAATCGAGCGGATCACTTATGTCCACCACGCCGGCAATTCGTCCGGCATCGTCGATGGTGCAGCAGCCGTGCTGATCGGCTCCAAGGCTGGCGGTGAGAGCATGAACCTCAGGCCCCGCGCCCGCATCCGCCACTTCGCCAATATCGGCTCCGACCCGGCTTTGATGCTGACCGGCCCGGTCGACGTCACCGAAAAGCTGCTCGCCCGCTCAGGGATGAAGATCTCAGACATCGACCTCTTCGAGCTCAACGAAGCCTTCGCCGCCGTGGTTCTCCGCTACATGCAGGCCTTCGAGATCAGCCACGACAAGATCAACGTCAACGGCGGCGCCATCGCCATGGGCCACCCGCTCGGCGCTACCGGCGCGATGATCCTGGGCACGGTGCTCGACGAGCTGGAACGCCGCGACCTGAACACCGCGCTCGTCACGCTCTGCATCGGCGCCGGCATGGGCACGGCGACGATTATCGAACGGGTCTGAACTGTCGGGGATAGGCGGGCGGGCTCTCCCCACTCGCCGTCATCCTCGGGCTTGACCCGAGGATCCACGCCCGGAGCTGTGGATGGTCGGGTCAAGCCCGACCATGACGGAAGAGAGAGGCCCGAATTAGCGGCACAGAAATTCAAGGGAAGAGGAATCCCATCATGAGCACCTACAAGAACTTCACCGTCGAAACCGACGCGGACGGCATCGCTCTCGTCACCTGGGACATGCCCGACAAATCCATGAACGTCTTCACCATGGAGGTGATGGACGAGATCGAGGCGATCGTCGATGCGACTGTTGCGGACGCCGCCGTCAAGGGCGTCGTCTTCACCTCCGGCAAGTCGTCCTTCTCCGGCGGCGCCGATCTCACCATGATCAAGTCGATGTTCTCGATGCTCGCCGAAGAGCAGGCCAGGGACCCGGCCACTGCCGCGCAAAAACTCTTCGATGCCGCCGGCCGCATGTCCTGGCTGTGGCGCAAGGTCGAGTTGAACGGCAAGCCCTGGGTTTCGGCGATCAACGGCACCTGCATGGGCGGTGCGTTCGAACTGTCGCTCGCCTGCCACGGCCGCGTCGCCGCCAATTCCAAGTCGGTCAAGATTGCCCTGCCGGAAGTCAAGGTCGGCATCTTCCCGGGCGCCGGCGGCACCCAGCGCGTGCCGCGGCTGGCCAACGCCCAGGACGCCCTGCAGATGATGACGACCGGCTCGTCGCTGACCGCCCAGCGCGCCAAGGCCATGGGCCTCGTGCACCAGGTCGTCGAACCCGCCGAGCTGATCAATGCCGCCAAGCAGATGATCAAGGACGGCCTGAAGCCCGTCGCCCCCTGGGACGAGAAGGGTTTCAAGGTCCCCGGCGGGGGCATCTGGACGCCGGCTGCCGCCCAGCTCTGGCCGGCCGCCCCCGCCATCCTGCGCCGCGAAAGCGCCGGGAACTATCCGGGCGCGCTTGCCATCCTCAAATGCGTCTATGAAGGCCTGCAGCTTCCCTTCGATACGGGCCTCAAGGTCGAGCAGCGGTATTTCACCGAAATCCTGCGCACCACCGAAGCCTTCTCGATGATCCGCTCGCTGTTCGTCTCGATGCAGGAACTCGGCAAGGGCGCCCGCCGCCCGGCAGGCGTGCCCAAGACCGAGTTCTCCAAGGTCGGTATCGTCGGCGCCGGGTTCATGGGCGCTTCGATCGCCTATGTGACGGCCGCCGCCGGCATTCCCGTCACCCTCATCGACCGGGATCAGGAGGCTGCCGACAAGGGCAAGGCCCATTCCGAAAAGCTGGTGGCCGATCAGGTGGGCAAGGGCCGGATGACCAAGGAGGAGGGCGAAAAGCTTCTCGCGCTGATCACCCCCACCCCGGATTACCAGGCGCTTTCCGATGCAAGCCTGGTCGTCGAGGCGGTGTTCGAGGATCGCGCGGTCAAGAAGGCGGTCATCGAGGCCGTCGAAGCGGTCATCCCGCAAACCACCATCTTTGCCTCCAACACCTCGACCCTGCCGATCACCGGTCTTGCCGAGAATTCCAAGCGTTCCGACCAGTTCATCGGCGTGCATTTCTTCTCGCCGGTCGAAAAGATGATGCTGACCGAGGTCATCCTCGGCGAAAAATCGGGAGACAAGGCGCTGGCCGTGGCGCTCGATTTCGTCGCCGCGATCAAGAAGACCCCGATCGTCGTCAACGACACCCGCGGCTTTTATGTCAACCGCTGCGTCTTCCGGTATATCAACGAAGCCTATGACATGCTGATCGAAGGCGTGCCGGCGGCGATGATCGAAAATGCCGCAAAAATGGCTGGCATGCCGGTCGGCCCGCTGTCGCTCAACGACGAGGTCGCCGTCGATCTGTCCCAGAAGATCATGAAGGCCTCGATCGCCGATCTCGGCCCCAATGCCGTCAAGCCGGAGCACATGGCGCTCGTCGACCAGCTGGTCGACGTGTTCGACCGCCGCGGCCGCAAGAATTTGAAGGGCTTTTACGAATACCCGGCCAAGCCCGCCAAGAAATTCCTCTGGCCCGAGCTGAAGACCCTCTATCCGCAGAAAAAGGCTGATGAGGTGGATGTCGCCGTCCTGAAACAGCGCCTGCTGGTAACGATCGCGCTCGAAGCCGCCCGCACCGTCGAGGAAGGCATCGTCACCGATCCGCGCGAAGCCGACGTCGGCTCCATCCTCGGCTTCGGCTTCGCCCCCTATACCGGCGGCACGCTCTCCTACATCGACGGCATGGGCGTGAAGACGTTCGTGGAACTGTGCGAAAGGTTAGCCGCGGCCTACGGCCCGCACTTCAAGCCGACGCCGCTCCTGAAGGACATGGCGGCGAAGGGCGAGACGTTTTATGGGCGTTTTGACCCGTATGGGACGGTGGGGAAGGCGGCGTGAGGCCGCCTTCTTATCTCACCGTGGCGGGCATGCATCTACACGTGAACGAGCCTTGTTGATTGCCGCCTGTGCTAGAAGATGATTAGTTAACGTCGTCTTGCTGGGGATGCTAATGACCGAAGGCTTGCTCGTGCCTCTCTTAAGCATGGAGGGGCCAAGAATTGTTATTGAAATCCACAATAGCCAACCAATTGATCTGCTAGATTTCACAGGATCGTTGACGGCTTTAGCTCGCGAACATGAAGCTGCCCTGAAGAGAGAGCGTCCCGGCTTGGCCGCGGAGGAATCTCGGTTGCTGGTAGTGGATATCAGGCGAGGCTCAATTGTATTAGAACTTGTGGCAGCCTTAGCCCCATTTGTTTCGCAAGCGGAATTAATAAATACATCGGTCGATTTTGTTAGAAATATTGGCGACGCGCTCAGTCTTCTTCGTCAGCCGGGAGAAGGCTGCCGGATGCAACGACACAGCGGCTCAAAAATCTCAATGATACCGTGCGGGCTATCGCCAACGATTCTTCGGGAAAGATGGATATTTATGCAAGGCATCAAGATGGGGATGTCTTACAGGAATTTGCAGTGCAACGTTCGGAAGCGGTTACGATTCAACAAAATATAGCCGCTCAGCGCAAGGAAATTGAACATCAAAGTAATGAACCTCTTCGCCGGGTGTTAATGCGCCTTCATCAATCTAGTATTGAAGACCTAAAGGTTGGAAAGCGGACGGCAGAAAAAGGCGTCGTAGAGCGTATCGATCTCGCGCCTCGTACACTGATATACGTCTCAGATTTGGCCGGCCAGACAATTAAAAGCGCCATTTTGGCTCACGAAGGCAATCCTTTTCAGAAGGCTTTTGTGGTTGACGTCGATGTTGAATACGTAAATGGAAGAGCTCGTGCTTATCGTATCCTCAATGTATATGATGTGATCGATTTGGAGGACGAATAACGTTTGGAACTGTATTGTTTAGTATTTAAAATATTCTTCAGAGTATGTGGGGATCCTCGGGTCAAGCCCGAGGATGACGACCGAGAGGGTGGAGTTGGGGTGCCAGAGAAAGCGATGAGAGTGTATCGCCGGTGCTGTTTCGCATCGTGGCACCACCTTACATCGTCATCCTCGGGCTTGACCCGAGGATCCACTCTTTGTCCCGATACCGGTGTCTGAGCGACTTCTGCCGCGGACAATGTCGTCCTCGGCATTCGTCAGCCCTGGCGTTTGCCGCGGTGGATCCTCGGGTCAAGCCCGAGGATGACGACCGAGAGAGTGGAGTTGGGGTGCCCAGAGAAAACGATGAGCGTGTATCGCCGGTGCTGTTTCGCATCGTGGCACCACCTTCAACATCGTCATCCTCGGGCTTGACCCGAGGATCCATGCCGCTCCCGCGACCTCACCAGCCCCCCAACTCCCCATACAAATCCCGCCAATCCGGGTTCATCTTCTCGATCAGCTCGATCTTCCACTGCCGATACCAGCGCTTGAGCGACTTCTCCCGCTGAATGGCGCTGACGATGTTGTCGTGGGCTTCGTACCAGACGAGCCGCTTGCAGCCGTATTTCGAAGTGAAGCCGGGGTGATGTTCTTCGCGGTGTTCGTAGATGCGGTTGGCGAGATCGGAGGTCACGCCGATATAAAGCGTGCCGTGCTTCTGGTTGGTGACGATGTAGACATATCCCGCCATGCGAGCATGATGGAATTGTGGTGGGGTGCCGTCAACCCTGGCGTTTGGGGGGTGGATCCTCGGGTCAAGCCCGAGGATGACGGCCGAGAGGATGGAGTTACGGTGCCCAAGCAAACGATGAGCGCCTCTCACTGGTGCTGTCTCACGCTTAGGCACCACATCCAACGCCGTCATCCTCGGGCTTGACCCGAGGATCCACCCTTGTCTCAGTCGGAACACCTACTCGCCGCCTGCCACGGCGGGAGCCAGAGCCGGCTCTAGTTCGCGGCAAGCCATCCATCCCCGCTGGCAACACAGCCACTAAGCGCTACAATCCCCACCACCAACTCGCGCCCCCGGACCGCCCATGGACTCCCCCACCCAACCCCTCGCCTTCACCACCCCCGCCGAGTGGGCCTCCTGGCTCTCCACCCACCATGCCACCTCGTCCGGCGTCTGGCTCCAGATCGGCAAGAAGAACCCGGCGAGAACCCTGATCACCATCGACGAGGCCCTTGATGTGGCGCTCTGCTATGGCTGGATCGACAGCCAGCGCAAGGGGTTGGACGCTACCTCCTACCTGCAGCGGTATTCGCCGCGCCGCGCCAAAAGCCCGTGGTCGAAGCTCAATGTCGATCGGGTGGAGGCGTTGACGCAGGCCGGGCGGATGCGGCCGGCGGGGCTGGCGGAGGTCGAGGCCGCCAAGGCCGACGGGCGCTGGGCGGTGGCCTATGAGCCGCAGCGCACCGCCGCCCTGCCGGATGATCTCGTCGCCGCACTGCGCGAAAACCCCGACGCCGCCGCCGCCTTCGAAAAACTCGACAGGACCGGGCAATATGCGGTGGTGCTTCCGCTGTTGAAGGCGACCACGCCGGAGGTTCGGGCCGCGCGGCTGGCGAAGGCGGTGGTGAAGCTGGCACTAGACAAATAGAGGCGTTTCTACCGAGCTACCCCCCACTGTCCTGCCGGACATCTGCCCCTCAAGGGGGGAGATCGGCCAGAAGCAAGGTCCTACCCGACAAAGAGCCTTGAGTTTGCCGAACTCCACTCCTTGGCCAGCTTCCTGCCGTCGCACAAATCAGAGAGGGACCGCAGAGCACGCCTCCTTCGATCTCCCCACTTGAGGTGGAGATGTCCGGCAGGACAGAGGGCAGGACAGAGGGGGGTGTCACCCGGCACACCCTTCAATATCGCCAGTCTTATGCCTTGCCCGAGGACAAATAGCCGCCTCCTTCCGGCATTTTCAATAACTTGCCCGATTGTTCATCCCCACCCCTCGCCACCATGCCTACAATTGCCCCGCTTCCGTCGCCGGAGTGTTTCGCGAGACGTTCGCGGGCAGGCGGGGCCGGCGCCCTCATTGGAACCGTAACGTGCGGGGAAGGTGAGGGAGGTGAAAGCCATGGGCGAGTGTCGGGCAACCGGCGCTTTCCCTATCAAGCCTCCCCCGGACAGCCATGTCCGGTTCGGTTGAGCCGTGCAAGTGGCAAGTGTGAAAGCTGGCCATGCAGCGAGGCGAGATGATCACCTGTAGGGGAGGGACACCCCGAAAAGACGCCGAAGGCCACGCGAATGCGGAGCCACACATATTAAACAAAATGAGGTTCCGCATTCGTGTGGGCTCTCCGATGAGACGTAAGGGCAGGCCCGGTTCGCCGGGACAGGAAGATCGGAACCGAACACGGGAGCCGGAAACGGCTGCGTGAACGAAAGCGCGCGCCTCTGAGCGGTTGCGGCAAAAGGTGCTGCGGCCCGTGTTCAGGACCGCGCCGGAAGAGAAGGATCAGGGAGAAGGAACGATGGCGAGAAGCGAAGAAGAGTGCCGCCGCCTCCTCGAGGAAGAGGGCAGGCAACTCTATCTACCTTGGATGACCTGGGGCGAGTTCAGCGCGTTGCCGGCACGTCGGAAATCCCGCGAGCTCCAGAAGTTCACCCAGTATGTCACGACCTATCTCGGCTTCTGGAAGACCTGCGGCCTTTCTTCCTGCCGCCGGGCCAAGGCCTGCAGGGGGTTTCTCACGGAAGCGCAATATCGCGCCGAGCCGCGTTACCACGATAGCTTTCCTCCCTGCGTCGGCCCCGGCGGAGCGCGTCAGCAGGAGGTGCTGGCCGGCATGAGGCGGCTTGGCGGCGAGGACGACGCCGAGCCGACATACGATGGCAGGCGCCAGGCCGACCGGGAGGCGTGATGGCCATGCCGGGTCGCCCCGCCCATGCTTCTTCGTGTCTGCCTCCCCGTCACGCTTGGTCGAGCGCGATCGTCAGGTCGGCGATCAGGTCGTCCGGGTGTTCGATGCCGATCGACAGCCGGATGGTCGAGTCGAGCACGCCGATCCTTTGGCGCACCTCGGCCGGGACGCCGGAATGGGTCATGGTCGCCGGGTGGCTGGCGAGCGATTCCGTGCCCCCGAGGCTCACCGCCAGCTTGAAGATCTGCAGTGCGTTCAGGAACCGGAACGAGGCCGGCTGGCCGCCCCTGATGTCGAAGGAGAAGGTCGAGCCGCCGCCGGTGCACTGCGCCGCAAACACCTTGCCGACCGGCGATGCCGGGTCGTGATAGGGCAGGTAGTGGATGGCCTCGACATTCGGGTGCCCGCGCAAAAAGTCGGCGACCGCCAGAGCATTGGTATTGGCCTTTTCCATGCGGATCGACAGCGTCTCCAGGCTGCGGCCGAGCATCCAGCAGGAATGCGGGTCGAGCTGCGTGCCGATCGCTCCGCGCAGCGCCTTGACCTGTTTCATCACCGCCTTGGAGCCGAGCGCCGCACCCGCTATCAGGTCCGAATGGCCGCCGACATATTTGGTCAGCGAATAGAGCGAGATATCCGCCCCGTGCTCGATCGGCCGCTGGAAGACCGGACCGAGCAGCGTGTTGTCGCAGGCGATCACCGGGGTGTGGCCCTGTTTTGCGCCGATCGCATCCGCCACCCGTCGAATCATCGCCACGTCGACCAGGCTGTTGGTCGGGTTCGCCGGCGTCTCGATCAGGATCACCGAAACCCTGCCCTTACTCATCGCCTCCCTGGCTGCAGCTGTGACCAGCTCTTCGTTGACCCCATCCGCAAAGCCGACCGCCGCAACGCCCATGTTGAGAAAGGTTTTCGAAAGCAGCGTTTCGGTGCCTCCGTAAAGCGGCTGCGAGTGCAGCACGCAGTCGCCCGGCCTGACGAACGCCATCAGCGTCGTGGCGATCGCCGACATGCCGGAGGAAAACAGCACGCAGCTCTCCGCCTGCTCATAGACCGCCAGCCGGTCCTCGACGATCTCGCTGTTGGGATGGTTGAAGCGGGAATAGACCAGCCCCGCCCCCGTCCCCGCCGGCGGTTCCTTGCGGCCGGAGACGAAGTCGAAGAAGTCGCGGCCCTCCTCGGCGGATTTGAACACGAAGGTGGAGGTGAGGAACACCGGCGGCTTCACGGCCCCTTCGGAAAGCTCCGGATCGTAGCCGTAATTGAGCATCTGCGTTTCGGGATGGAGCTTGTGATTGCCGATATGCGTCTTGGAGGGATGCGGGGCGGTCATGAAGGATCTCCTGGCTTGAAAACAGCGGATGCCGTGAGCGGAGATAATACCAGAACCGACCCCGCCAAGGGGTGCTACCTGCGAAAGCCGGATTGTTTAACGCGCCGCCGGCGCTGCCAGATGTGCGGCGGGTGCCGCAGGCTCTCCCCAGGCCGAGATCGGCTGGCCGCCCTTGGTCGTCACGCGCGTGTCGTAGAGCGCCATGGAAGCCTGGACCTGCTGCATGTCGGCGCAGCGGTTGATGATGCCGCCGATATACCGCACGCAGTCACTGGTGCTGCCCTGCACCGAACCGGTCGCCCAATCCTGGACGATGCCATCGGCGCCGACCAGGAAATAGGAAAGCCGGTTGTTCTGCGACACGGTCGAGCGGCCGACCAGCCCGCCGAAGCTCAAACCGGACTCGGTTTTTGCGGCGGGCGCGATATGCCGGTAGATGGTCATCCCGTTTTTCAGCTGCGTCGCGCCGATCATCGGCCCGAACGTCGCCTCGGAGCCGGAAAGCCGCGCCAGGGTCGATTGGTTGACATTGGCGACCTCGGTGTAGGGACGGCCCATCGCATAACTCGTGAAGGACCGGTTGGCGGCGTTTTCCGCCTTTTCCGCCACCTGCGAGCACCCTGCCAGAGCCAGGGCAAGCGCCATCGAAAAAACTGCCAACAAACGCATAAATGCCCCCTTGTCCGCAACGCCCCATGCCGAAAACCTGGCCGGTCCTCGGTCGATCAGTGGATGTGCCGGGCGCCCCGCGACCGGTCGTTAGTCCCTATCAGATTTTGCATGTTTTGAAAGCGCCGCTCGTGGGCGGTGCACAATTCTCCGCGCCATTCGAGCCGGAAATCTCTGGCTTCCCGTCGGCCGGATGTCCAGACTATGGCGTTGACCCGTGCGCTCGCGCAGGGCTATCACTGCTTGCATCAATAAGGGAGGATGCCCGGGAATATTCCGGGTATGATGATCAGAAGAATGCCACGCCTTTCCGCTTCCACCGCACTTGCCCCCCATGTTGCAGCACCCGGTTATGACCGGGCTCTTCTGAAACCCGGCATCCTGCATATCGGCCTCGGCGCATTCCACCGCGCCCATCAGGCGGTCTATACGGACGCGGCGCTGGGGGCGGAGTTCGGGGATTGGGGCATCGTCGGCGTAAGCTTACGTTCGGTCGATATCGTCCATGATCTCGCAGCCCAAGACGGGCTCTATTCGGTTGTCGCCCGCAGCGCTGCCGGAGATGAGGCCCAGGTCGTCGGTTCGGTGATCAAGGGTCTGTCGGGCACCGAGAACCAGGCGGAAATCCTGGCGCTGCTGGCCGATCCCGCGATCAAAGTCGTCACCATCACCGTCACCGAAAAGGCCTATGGCATCGATCCGGTATCCGGCGGCCTCGACCGTTACCATTCGTCCATCAAGGCCGATCTTGCCAATCCGACATCGCCAACGGGCGTGATCGGTTATCTGGTCGAAGGCTTTTCGCGCCGCCATGCCGCGGGCCTGCCACCTTTCACGGTGCTTTGCTGCGACAACCTGCCGACCAATGGCCGCATCGTGAGGCGGCTGGTGATCGAGATGGCCGGCGCCCGCGATCCGGCGCTCGCCAACTGGATCGCCGGCCAGGGCGCCTTTCCGTCCAGCATGGTCGACCGCATCGTGCCGGCCGCGACCGACGAGACGCGGGAACTTGCCGAAACCCTGATCGGCGCCGAAGACAGGCTGGCGCTCGGCACCGAACCCTTCATGCAATGGGTGATCGAGGACCATTTCTTTGCCGGCCGGCCGAGATGGGAAGCAGGCGGCGCGCTTTTCGTTGATGATGTCGAGCCCTATGAGAAGATGAAACTGCGGCTGCTCAACGGCGCCCATTCGCTGATTGCCTATCTCGGCCAGCTGAAGGACCTCACCTTCGTCCGCGACGTCATGGCCGTGCCGGAATACCGGGCGCTGGTTCGCCGCCACATGGCGGAAGCGGTGAAGACGCTCGATCCCGTGCCGGGCATTGATCTTGGCCGCTACATGGACCAGCTGATCGAGCGCTTCGAAAACCCGACGATCGCCCACAAGACACAGCAGATCGCCATGGACGGCACCCAGAAACTGCCGCAGCGCATCTTTGCCGGTGCCGTGGAAACCCTGGCGAGCGGTGGAGATGCGTCGTCTGCAGCTTACGTTATTGCTCTCTGGATCGCCTATGCCCGCAAGACCGCCGAGATCAACGATCCGCGCGCGACTGAGCTCAAGGCTGCCGCCGCCAGGATGACGGCGGATGATCCGTCCGCACCCTTCTTCGCAATTCCCGGCCTGTTCCCCCAGGCTCTCACAGAGAATAGCGCATGGCGTGCGCGGGTGAATGCGGAGCTTGAAAAATTGAACGCCGGCTGATGCCGGCGTCCTCCTGTATCAGCCCTTGAACGTGTAGTTGGCGATCGACTGCGGTTTCATCTCGATCGAGAAACCGGCTTGTGTCGGCGGCATATAGGCGGCGTTCTCGATGACGCAGGGATCGACGAAATGCTCGTGCAGATGGTCGACATATTCGATTACCCGGCCTTGCTTGGTGCCGGACACGGCAATGTAATCGATCATCGACAGATGCTGGACATATTCGCAGAGGCCAACGCCACCGGCATGCGGCCAGACGGGAAGATCGTATTTTGCCGCGACCAGCAGCACCGCCAGAACCTCGTTCAGCCCGCCCATGCGGCATGAATCGATCTGCACGATGTCGATCGCGCCTTCCGCGATGAACTGCTTGAACATGATGCGGTTCTGGCACATCTCGCCGGTCGCGACCTTTACCGGGTGGATGTCATTGCGGATCTTGCGGTGCCCGGCAATATCGTCCGGACTGGTCGGCTCCTCGATAAAGAAGGGTTTGGCGAAGGCGAGCCTGTTCACCCAATCGATCGCCTGGCCGACCTCCCAGACCTGGTTTGCATCGATCATCAGGTAACGGTCGGGGCCGATCACCTCGCGGGCGATGGTCAGGCGCCTGATATCGTCTTCGAGATCGCGCCCAACCTTCATCTTCACATGGTTGAAGCCCGCATCGACCGCCTCTTTGCAGAGCCGGCGGAGCTTGTCTTCGGGATACCCGAGCCAGCCGGCGGACGTCGTGTAGCAGGCATAACCCTCGCGCTTCAGCACCGCGATGCGCTCCGCCTTGCCCGCCTCGGCTCGTTTCAGAATCGCCAAAGCATCCTCGCGCGACAGCACGTCGGTGAGGTAGCGGTAGTCGACGATGTCGGCAATCTCCTCCGCCGACATGTCGGAAACCAGCTGCCAGACGGGCTTGCCGCGCTGCTTGGCCAGCAGATCCCAGAAGGCGTTGACCACAGCGCCGGTGGCGAGGTGGATGGCGCCCTTGTCTGGACCGATCCAGCGCAGCTGGCTGTCGCTGGTCAGATGTCGCCAGAATTTTCCGGGGGCGGCAGCGAAGCTTTCCAGCTCCTGCCCGACCACCAGATGCCGCATCGCCTTGATCGCCATGCAGCAGATGTCGTTGCCGCGCCCGATCGTGAAGGTCAGGCCGTGGCCGGCGAGATCTCCGTTGTCGGTATCGAGGATGACATAGGCCGCTGAATAATCCGGGTCCGGGTTCATCGCGTCGGAGCCGTCGAGGCTCTGCGATGTGGGAAAACGGAGATCGAAAACGCGGAGATCGGTGATGCGGGTCATGGTTTTCTCGTAATCGTTCAGATGGTCCAACCGCCGTCGATGGCGTAAGCCTGGCCTGACGTATAGGTGGCGCCGGAGAGGTAGAGGGCGAGTTCGGCGATTTCTTCCGGGGTGCCGAGCCGGCCCATCGGCTGGCGGGCGATGAAGGCGGCGCGGGCCTGGTCGTAATCGCCCTGCGCCCGCATGCGATCCTGCAGCGAGGGGCTTTCAACGGTGCCCGGGCAGATGGCATTGCAGCGGATGCCGTCGGTCACATAGTCGGCGGCGACCGACTTGGTGAGCCCGATCACGGCCGCCTTGGTGACGCCATAGGCGAAGCGGTTTGGCACGCCCTTGATGCTGGAGGCGACCGAGGACATGTTGATGATCGCGCCGTCCTTCTGCGCCAGCATGCCCGGCAACACGGCCCGGATGGTGCGGATCATCGCCCTGACGTTGAGGTCGAGGGCGAAATCGAAATCGCTGTCCTTCATCTCGAGGATCGAGCCGGCATGAACGAAGCCGGCGCAGTTGAAAAGGATGTCCACTGTCCCGATGTTCTCGACACAGGCGACGATGGCCGCGTTATCAAGCACGTCGAGCCTTGCGGTTCTCAAATTGTCGAGTTTCGGCAACGCAGCCAGCAAGCTTTCGTTGATATCTGTCGCATGGACGGTCGCGCCGGCTTCTGCAAAGGCGAGCGCCGCCGCCCGGCCGATACCCTGGCCTGCGGCGGTCACCAATGCGGTTTTCCCATCAAGTCTGATCGTCATGTCTTGTCCTCGAATTATCTGGCCGGCCGTCAGTCTGATTGAGGAAATCCTCAATCCAGATGAAAGACCTCTTCCATCATCGCCCACCACTCGCCTTCTTTGCGGCTGTCGAGCGGCTTCTGGCAAGGGATCGTGAGAGACCACCATTCCTGATTTTTAGGATCGGCGGCTATTTTCGCCATGTCGGCTTCGAAATCCGTGCCGTGATATTCCCAGGTGCCGAACAGCAGGTTTTCCGGCTCGCGCAGAAAGATCGTGTAGTTCCTGATATTGGCGCGGCTGATCAGCTCCAGCACTTCCGGCCAGACGGCGGCGTGCAGGCGCTTGTATTCGCCGATCATCTGCGGCTCGACGCCGATCAACATGCCCATTCGCTGCATCATCGTCTCCTTTAGATTTCCACCAGCGCCTTGACGACGCCGGCCGCCGGATCGGTCAGCCCCGGAAAACGTTCCGGCACTTCCGACAGCATCATTCTATGGGTAATCAGGGCTGCGGGGATCTTGCCCGCGCGCATGGCCCGCATCACCCGCTCGAAATCCACGGCCGTGGCGTTGCGGCTGCCGAGCAACGTCGTTTCGCGCTTGTGGAATTCCGGATCGGAAAAGGTGATGTCGCTCGAAACGATCGAAACGAGCACGTATGTGCCGCCATGGGCGACGAACCCGAACCCGCGTTCGATCGCTTTCGGATTGCCGGTCGCATCGAAGACGACATCGAAGAAGTCGCCGCCGGTCAGCGCTGAGAGCTGCCCGTGGTCGTCCGGACCAAGTTGAACCGTGGAGGCGATGCCGAGCTGCTGACGGGCGAAGTCCAGCCGGTCGCCGCGGCTGTCGAGAAGCGTCACCACTCCGCCCTCGAGCGTCGCGAAGATCGCGACCGCAAGCCCGATCGGCCCGGCGCCGGTGACCAGCACGCTCTGTCCGGGCTCGATCCCGGCACGGGCGACCGCGTGGGCGCCGATCGCCAGGAATTCCACCATCGCGGCCTGATCGAGCGACAGGCCATCCGCCTTCAGCACGAATTCCTGCGGCAGGCTCAGATATTCGGTCATGCCGCCGTCGCGATGCACGCCGAGGACGCCGAGGTTGCGGCAGCAATTGGTCCGGCCCTTGAGGCAGGTATGGCAGCGGCCACAGGAGATGTAGGGCATGATCGAGACGGTATCGCCAGCCTCAAGCGCACCGCCGGCCGGCGCTTCCTCGACCGTTCCGGCGAGCTCATGGCCCATGACGCGCGGATAGGAGAGATAGGGCTGGTTGCCGGTAAAGATATGCAGGTCGGTGCCGCAGACGCCGATGCGCCGCAGCTTCACCAGCACTTCGCCATCGCCGCGGAGAGGTTTGGGGCGGTCGATGGCGCTGAGTTTGCCCGGTGCGTCGCAGATTATTGTCAGCATGTGCTTACGCTCCGAGCCTGTAGAAGCGCTGGGCATTGCCGCTGAAGACATCGCCGTGATCGTCGACCGGCACGATGTCGAGGCATTGATCGAGCCAGGCGCGATACTCGCCGGCAAGCCCCAGCACCGGCCAATCACTGCCCCAGATCACCCGCTTCGCGCCGAACAGATCGAAAATGGTTTCGGCATAGGGCCGCACCGCTTGCGGTTTCTGGTCGCCGGCTTCGGTCAGCAGGCCGGAGAGCTTGCAATGGACGTTCGGCAATTCGGCAAGCACTTTCATGCGCGCGTACCAGTCGATGAACCGGCCTTCCGAGATCGGCGGTTTGGCGCCATGATCGATGACGATGGAGAGGTCCGGGTGCCACCGGGCGAAGTTCAACAGCGGCTCGAGATGGCGCGGCAGCACCAGCGCATCGAAGACCAGCCGATGTTCGAGCATGGCTGCAACGGCACTATCGAGTGCGGGATCGTCGATCCAGCGGTCGTTGGCGATATCCTGCAGCATCGGGCGAAGACCTTTAAGCTTCGGATGCCGGGCCAGCCGGGCGATGTTCGCCGGCGCGTCAGGCGCTTTCATGTCGGTCCAGCCGACCACGCCGAGGATGAAGGGCGTCCTGTCGGCGAGATCGAGCATGAATGCCGTGTCCGCCCCGCTCTCCATGGTCTGCACCAGCACGGTGCCGTCGATGCCGGCCGCATCGAGAAGCGGCGCCAAGTCGTCGGGCAGGAAATCCCAGTGGATCGCCTGCAATTCGGCCGGCGGCCATTGGCCCACCCGGTCCGCGATCCGCCAGAAATGCTGGTGCGCGTCGATCCGCATGGCTCAGGCTCCCTGGCCCGGCAGCGGTGCGCCTTCGGCGATCAGCCCGCGGGCCTTCAGCCGTGACCAGAAGGAGGTGGGGATGTCTTCGCCGAACCAGTCGACATTCGATCTGATCTGCTCGGCGGTGCGTGCGCCGGAAACGACGGTCACCACGGCTGGGTGGGCGAGGGGAAATTGCAGCGCCGCCGCCTGCAGGCTGACGCCCTCTTCCTCGCAGGCCGCGCGCAGCACGTCGACTCGGGCAAGGATGTCGGCCGAAGCATCCGTGTAGTTGAACTTGCGGTTGCCGGCGAGCAGGCCGGAATTGAACGGGCCGGCCACCACGATGCCGACGCCTTGGCTGGCGCAATCGTCCATGAAGGCAAGGCTCTGCTGTTCGAGCAGCGTGTAACGGCCCGCGAGCATGGCGACATCGATGTCGAAGACCTGCATCGCGTCGCGGATGATCTCCCACTCGTTGACGCCGAGGCCGACTGCTTTGGTAAGTCCTTCCTCACGCAGTTTCTTCAGCGCGCGAAAACCGCCGCCGTCTGTCAGCTGGTGCCAGTAGTGCTGGTGCTTGTCGCCATGGGTCATGCTGCCGATATCATGGATGTAGAGGATATCGGGCTTGAGGATGCCGAGCCGCTGCTGGCTCGCCTCGAAGGACCACATGATGCCGTCATAGCTGTAGTCGAAGACCGGCCGGAAGGGCAGCGGATCGACATATCCGTCCTCATCCTGCCCGACCGTCTGGTCCGGCTGCATCACCCGGCCGACCTTGGTGCTGAGCACGTAGTCGCCGCGCGGCAGGTCGGTCAGCATCGTGCCCAGCCGCCGTTCCGAGCGGGTGTAACCGTAGAAGGGCGCCGTATCGTAATAGCGGATGCCGGCCTCCCAGGCTGCCCTGAAGGCGCCTGCCGATTCCTCGTAGGAGGTCTTGCGGTAAAGGTTGCCCATCTGCGCGCAGCCGAGACCCATGACGGTGAGTTCGACGGGGGCATTGGGCAGCTTTCGGCGCTCGGTGACATTCATGGGACAGTCCGCAGTTCTGGGGATAGGGGATTACGGACGCGCACCATTCGCGATGCGCGCCCGCTGGGGTAAGGCTCAGTAGAGAACGTTCTTGGCTTCCGGCTTGTCGATATTGTCCTTGGTGACGACGACGACGCCGGTATCCACGAACTTCTCGACCTTCTCCTTGTTGATCGACTGCAGCACGGTCTTGACGCCGAGTTCGCCCATCTGGAAGGAGCCCTGCACGGCGATGGCCGACAGCGTGCCGTCTTTGACGAATTCCTGCAGGTCCTGGTTTCCGTCAAACCCGATCGCGACCACCTTGCCGGCCTTGCCGGACTGTTTCAGCGCCCGGCCCATGCCGATCGCCGTCGGCTCGTTGGCGCCGAAAATGCCCTTGAGGTCGGAATTGGCGGCCAGCACGTCGGTCGTCTGGTTGAGCGCCGTCGCCATCTGGGACTGCGAGTAGAACGGTCCGACGATGGTCAGCTTCGAGTTCGCCTTGATATAGTCGGTAAAGCCGCCGACGCGGCCGATCTCGGAACCGGCACCTGCCACGTAGGACATCACGGCGATCTTGCCTTCCTTGCCCACCTTGTCGATCAGCGCCTTGGCGGCCAGTTCGCCGGCCTTCTTGTTATCGGTCGCGAGGAACGACTGGTAGTACTGCTCGGAGCCCTTGGCGAGCAGCGAGTCGATGATGATCACCGGAATGCGGGCCTCCCAGGCCTTCTTGACGGCCGGAACCAGGGCGTCCGGGTCGGACGGGGCGAGCACGATGCCGGAGACCTTCCGGTTGACGGCGTTCTCGACCATGTTGACCTGGTCGGCGATCGCCGATTCCGCGGCCGGTCCCTGGAAGGTCATGGTGTTGCCGGCGCCGCCGGTCTTCATGGCGGCATCGGCGCCCTTCTGGACATTCTGCCAGAAGGTGGAATTGACGGTTTTCACGATGACGGCGATTTCGCCCGCCCAGGTCGGGACAGCACTGGCCGAGAACGCGGTCAGCGCGATCACGGATGTCAGCAATGCGGCAGCAAGCTTTTTCATGTCTTCCTCCTCTTATCGTTGGCCTGATCGGCCGGTTTTTAGGAGAGTTCCTCACTCCCTTGGTATTCTCGCGGGTAGAACGGTCCGCGTGCCCTTTCCATCGCATCGACCCGAAAATCGAAGATTTTCGGAAAGTGCGATGCGTAGATTCAATAACTTAGAGCGTCCTTTATGCGCCCGACAGGCGCACGGCGCTCTAACGGCGGTTGCGCAACTGGTCGATCCATACGGTGACTAGGATGACGAGGCCGATGATGATCTGCTGCGTGAAGGCGGAGACGCCGTTCATGTTGAGGCCGTTGCGCAGGATGCCGATCACGAAGGCACCGATCGCTGTTCCGGAAATGGTGCCGACCCCGCCGATCAGCGACGTGCCGCCGATGACCGCGCTGGCGATCGCGTCGAGTTCGTACATCACCCCCTCGTTCGGCTGGGCGGTGACGAGCCGGGACATCAGCACGCAACCGGTCAGGCCGGCCAGCGTGCCGGAGAGCACATAGGTGAAGCTGACGATGCGGGCGACGTTGACGCCGGACAGCCGGGCGGCATCGGCATTCGAGCCGACCGCATAGATATGCCGGCCGAGCACCGAGCGGTTGAGCATGTAGGAAACGCCAAGTGCGATAACGATCATCAGGATGACCGGATAGGGGATGCCGGGAAAGATGATGGTCGGAAAGCCGTCGTCGCCGATCTTGACGACCCGGAAGAGCGAGCCGTTGCCGAGTTCGCCGAAGGATTCCCCGAGCCCCGAGACCGCCCGTGCCCCGGTGATCTGCAGCGCCACGCCGCGGGCGATCATCATCATGCCGAGCGTCGCGATGAACGGCGGCAGCTTCATCTTGGTGACGAGAATGCCGTTGATGAAACCGCAGGCCGAGCCCGTCAGAATGCCGCAGATCATGCCGAGCCAGACCGGCGTCCCGAAATCCTTGACCGCGAGCGCCGCAACGACGCCGGATAGCGCCAGCACCGAGCCGACCGAGAGGTCGATGCCGCCGGTGATGATGACGCAGGTGGCGCCGATGCCGAGAAAGGCGATCGAGGTCACCTGAAGCGCCACCGTCATGCCGTTGTCGATGGTGAAGAAGGCGCTGCTGGTTGCCGAAAACACGCCGATCAGCACGAACAGGCTGCCGAGGGCGGCGAATTTCTGGATGATGTCCTTCTGCCGGTCGCTGAACGACATGCCCTTTTGCTTCGTAACGTCGGTGATCTCAGCCATGGTATGCCCTCATCCCGCCGACCGAACGTAGCCGGAGGCGTATCGCATGATCTCTTCCTGGTCGGTTTTCGCAGTTTCCAGCACGCCGGTGATGCGGCCCTGGTGGAAGACCGCGACGCGGTCGGTCATGCCGAGAATTTCCGGCAGTTCGGAACTGATCAGCACGACGCCGATGCCGTTCGTCGCAAGCTCGTCCATGATCCGGTAGATCGCCAGCTTGGCGCCGACATCGATGCCGCGCGTCGGTTCGTCGAAGAACAGCAGCTTCGATTTGCGGAACAGCCATTTGCCGATGATGATCTTCTGCTGGTTGCCGCCCGAGAGAAGGCGAACCGGCTGCTTGATCGAGGGCGTGCGGATGTTGAGGAGGTCGATATAGTCCTTGGCGGCCTTGGCTTGCTTGGCGAAGTCGATCAGCCCGAAACGATTGGAGACGGCCGCCATGTTGGCGAGCGTCATGTTCGCATCGACCGGCATCTTGATCGCCAGCCCTTGAGCCTTGCGGTCCTCAGAGAGATAGGCGATGCCGGCGGCGATCGCATCGCGCGGCGAGGTGATGGAGAGCGTGTGGCCGTGCAGGCTGACCGTGCCGGCATCGAGCGGATCGGCTCCAAAAATGGCGCGCGCCACTTCCGTCCGTCCGGCGCCCATCAGGCCGGCAAAGCCCAGAATCTCGCCGCGGCGGAGCGTGAAGGAGACGTCGCGGAAGACGCCGGCGCGCGAAAGGCCTTGCGCCGAGAAGATAATCTCGTCGCTCGGGACGGACGTGCGGTCCGGAAACTTCTCTTCCAGCGACCGCCCGACCATTTTCGAGACGATCGCGTCGATGCTGGTGGCGGCAAAATCGTCGGCGGAAATATAACGGCCGTCGCGCAAGACCGTGACGCGGTCGACGATCTCGGACATCTCGTCCAGCCGGTGCGAGATATAGATGACGCCGACGCCAGACGCCTTCAGGTCGCGGATGACCTTGAAGAGCAGCCGCGTCTCCTGCTCGGTGAGCGACGAGGTCGGCTCGTCCATGATCAGCACTTCGGCGTCCAGCGACAGCGCCTTGGCGATCTCGACCATCTGGCACTGGGCGACGGACAAGCCCCGCACCGGCCGGTCCGGATTGATGTCAACTCCGAGCCGATCAAGGCAGCGTTTGGCGTCAGCGCGCAGCTTCTTCCGGTCGACCAGAAAACTTCCGCCGAGGAAACCGCGGCGCGGCTCGCGGGCGAGGTAGATGTTTTCCGCCACTGTCAGGTGCGGCACGAGGTTGAGTTCCTGGTGGATGATGGCGATGCCGGCGGCTTCCGATTCCCGCGTCGAGGAGAAATGCCGTTCCTCGCCCTTGTAGGTAATCGTGCCTGAACTCGGCTGGTAGACGCCGCTGACGATCTTCATCAGCGTCGACTTGCCGGCGCCGTTCTCGCCGCAGACGGCATGGACCTCGCCGCGGTAGAGGTCGAAATGGACATTGGAGAGCGCTTTGACGCCCGGAAAATCCTTGCTGATATTGTCGAGGCGGAGCAGCGGTTCGGTGGTCGACGCTGGCGAAACGCGGCCCGGCGGCATGGCGGCGCCATACATAGTCTGCCCAAGCTTGGCCGGCCGGTTTTCCACATTTGCCTCCCTGGGCCGCAAGGCCCATTCGCCATCGGCTCCTCCCTCCGGCGTTGCTAATGGGTAAACCCGAGGGCGAAACTGGTCAAGCCAATTTTTCCGAAAGCCTGTCGTATCCTCCCGGAGGCAAGGCTAAAAGCATCGAGAAGTCTGGAAACTATTGTGTTTTCAATGAATCTAATTTGGCTGTTGCTCTCTTCCAGCGGCCTGATATGGTAAGGCCACATTTCCAGGACGACGAAATTCATGAACGGATCCATCAAAGCGCCAGAACCGAGACGGCTGTACCAGCAGGTTGCCGACCAGATCCGGCTGCTCATCCAGGGCGGCCAGTTTCCGACCGGCGCCCGCCTGCCGGCGGAGCGGGAGCTTGCCCAGCAGCTCGGGGTCTCGCGGCCGTCTCTGCGTGAAGCGTTGATCGCGCTCGAAATCGACGGGAGCGTCGAGATCCGCATGGGATCGGGCATCTACGTGACGGCCGAGCCGGACCGTCGCCCGTGGCAGAGCGGTTCCATGGGCGAAAGCCCGCTGGAACTAATGCAGGCGCGCGCCGCGGTCGAAGGCGCGGTGATCCTGCTCGCGGCGGCACGGATCACGCCCGAGACTTTGCGGTCGCTACGCCAGACGCTCGACCAGATGCGCACCGAGATCGCCGAAGGGCGCAAGGCGCTGGATCTCGACCGGCTTTTTCATCTCACCATCGCCAGCCAGTCGGGCAATTCGGTGCTGGCGCATATCGTCGGAGATCTCTTCGATGAGCGCCACAGCCCGATGTCGGCGCAGATCCGTGCCCGGTTCGAAACGCCGGAAACCTGGGGCCTTGCGCTTGCCGAGCACGAGGCGATCTTTGCGGCGCTGGAGGCGCGCAATCCGCTTCTCGCCCAGGCGATGATGCATGCGCATCTGGAAGAATCGAAACAACGCTGGATGAATCACGAGACACGGTGATATCCCTGCGCCTGTTTCGGGGAGGAAACGAAAATGGATATGGCTGCTTCACCCCTCATCATCCTGAATCCGATCGACGACGTGGGCGTCGCAAGGCGGTCGATGCAGGCCGGCGGCCCGACCGGTTATGGCGATCTTATGGCCCGCGAGCTGATCGGCCGCGGCCACAAGGTGGCGCTGAGGGCCATCCCGAACGGCGGCGAAGTGAAGAAATACGGCCAGGTGATCGGCATCGCGACCACAGACATCGCGCCGGGCAGTCATGTGCACCTTCATAACCTCGCCATGCTGCCGTCCGAGCATGAGCATCAGTTCAGCGTCGATATCGAGGAAAAGGGCATGCTGCCGGACGCCGAGCGGCGCACCTTCATGGGGTTTGACCGCGGCGCCGGCGGCGCCGGAACCCGCAACTATATCGGTGTCATCTCGTCGGTGAACTGTTCCGCCACGGTGTCCCGCTATATCGCCGACTATTTCAACCGCCTGGGCGGCTTGGAGGGTTTCGATAATATCGATGGCGTCGTGGCGCTCACCCATGGCGGCGGCTGCGCGCTCAACAACAAGTCGGAAGGCTACAGGCTGCTGATCCGCACCATCCAGGGCTATGCCCGGCATCCGAATTTCGGCGGCATCCTGATGATCGGGCTCGGCTGCGAAACCAACCAGATCGCCCCGATCCTCGAACATTACCGCATGGAGGAGGGCGACCGGCTGCGGACCATGAATATCCAGCAGCATGGCGGCACCCGGAAAACGATCGATGCGGCAATTGCCATCATCAAGGAGATGCTGCCCGGCGTGAATGCCGCGACGCGCACCCCGCAGCCGCTCTCCAAACTGAAGCTGGCGCTCGAATGCGGCGGTTCGGACGGTTATTCCGGCATTTCCGCCAATCCGGCGCTCGGCTATGCGTCAGACCTGATCGTCCGCAACGGCGGCACGACGGTGTTGTCGGAAACGCCCGAGATCTATGGTGCCGAACATCTGCTCACCCGCCGCGCCGTGACCCCGGACGTGGCGAAGAAGCTCCTGCAGCGGATCGACTGGTGGCGGGATTATACCGCCCGCAACGGCGACGAGCTCAACAACAACCCGTCTCACGGCAACAAGCTCGGCGGCCTGACCACCATTCTGGAAAAATCGCTCGGCGCGGTCGCCAAGGGCGGGTCGATGCCCTTGAAGGCAGTCTACGAGTTTGCCGAGACCGTTACCGAACCCGGTTTCGTGTTCATGGATACGCCCGGCTATGATCCGGTGGCCGTCACCGGCCAGGTGGCCGGCGGCTGCAACGTCATCTGTTTCACCACCGGCCGTGGTTCGGTTTCGGGCTTCAAGCCGTCGCCCTGCATCAAGATCGCCACCAATTCCGAAATGTACGAGCACATGAAGGAAGACATGGACTTGAACTGCGGCGGCATCGTCACCGGCGAGGAGACGATCGAAGAGGCGGGAATGCGGATTTTCGAGGATGTGATCGCGGTGGCTTCGGGCAAGAAGACGCTCAGCGAAATCTACGACTACGGCGACAACGAATTCGTGCCGTGGCAGGTCGGGGCGGTTACGTGAAAAGCATTCTACGGGGATATCGCGGGAAAACGGCTACCCGCCCCGTTCTCCGTCATCCTCGGGCTTGACCCGAGGATCCATGGGCTGGCGGTGCGGATGCTGGATCCTCGGCTCAAGGCCGAGGATGACGTCGAGTGGTTGCAAGGTTCCTATAGGCAAAGGGCAGTGGATTAAGCCACTGCCCTTGTTTGTTTCGCCATACATCGCCTTACCGAATGACCATCTGCTGCGGTGCGCCGGGCTTTGCCGGCTGCTGCACCTTGACCGGGGCAGGTTCCGCCGTGCCGAACAGCTTGTCGCGTTCGCGCCACAGGGCCGGCAGCGACAGCAGCGCGATCGAAACGAGCGCAATCGCGGTCTTGGTGAACTCGTTGAGCTCCGGCGTCCGTCCGTCGAAATAATAGACGAAATAGACGATCGCAACGTGCCACACATAGACGTAGAGCGAGTGGCGGCCGAGAAGCTGCAGGTACTTGATCGAGAACACCCAGGTGATCGCACCGGCGATGCGGCGCACCCATTCGTCCTTGTGCTTCGGACCTGCCACGATCAGCCACGTGACCAGCATCGCGACGGCTGCGAAGTTCAGGAGGTAGACCGGGCCGAAATCGGCACGGATTTCCATCGAGGCGAACTTGCCGATCATGTGCGGCGGCATCAGCTCATGCGCGGTAATCAGGCGCAGCGGCAGGAAGAACAGAACCATCAGCAGCGCCACCTTCGGGATGAAGGTATTGTCCGGCGACAGGATATTGCTCCACTTGATCTTGCCGGCCGAGGTCAGCGCGCCGAGCACGAGGCCCGAATAGAACACGACCTGCCAGCCAAGCAGATTGAACGACACGCGGATACCCTGGTCGTCCGCACCCATGACCAGATCGTTGAGCGGGGTCGTGGCGATCTGCTGCAGGCCGAGCTGGGCCGCCATCCACAGGATGACAGAACCGGCGACCACATAATGCCACTTACCCTCCAGCACGAGCTTCACCAGCATCGGGGCGAAGAGCATGTAGACGATATACTGGGGCAGGATGTCCATGAAGGTCGGCTGGTACAGGAATGTCGCGATCGCTGCGAGGCGCAGCGGGTCGTCGAAGGTCGTGTAACCCAGCCAGTTGAACCAGATCGAATAGGCTCCCGGCAGCAGCATCTGCGCGACCAGCACAACCAACACGATGCCCATCGCATAACGATAAAGCTCGAAGGCGCGGTTGTAGATCGCCGTCCGTCCGGCCGCATAGCCGTTCTTCAGCATCTTCTTGGCATAGACCATGCCGATCAGGAGACCGGACAGGAAGACGAAGCCCTGCGCGTCTTCCACGAAGGCGAGCTGATTGTGGTTGATCTTCACCAGAAAATAGCCGCCGGCAAAGATCAGATGGTTGAGTACCATGAAAACGAGGAAATATCCTCGCATACCATCAATAATATCAAATCGTTTCATCGGTCGCGGTCTCCGTCTTTGCCGGTTCCGACGGCTGTCGCCTTTCGGTCCGTAAGGCCTCTGCGGGCCAGGATGTACGCGGCTAAACGCGGCAAAAAGCCGGACAGTTCCAGCCCAATTCGAGCGTTTAGACGTGATCTACCGTAAACTGTGCGTGATGACTTCGCGATGAACGCTGGGTTGGGTGAGGTTCACACTATTCCGCCGCGACGCGCTTGAGGCCTGCAACCTGCGTGAGGTAGGCCCGCATGGCGGCCGGCTTCACCGGCTTGTGCTGCACGCCGATGTCGTGCCGCTCCGCTTCGGCGCGGACTTCCGGGGTGCGGTCGGCGGTAATGATCAGCGCCGGGATGTCCGCCTGGTATTTCTGGCGGAGCTTGAGAACGGCTTCGATGCCGTTGCCGTCGTCGAGATGATAGTCGGCAATGATGATTTCCGGCGGCGGTTCGCGGCGGTCGACGATCTCGTCGAGGGCTGCGAGCGAGTCCGCCTGGCCGACGGTGCAGCCCCAGCCGGTGATCAGCAGCGCCATGCCCTCGAGGATCCGCGGTTCGTTGTCGATGCAGAGAACCCTGAGCCCGTTCAGCGGCTGCGAGCGCTTGCGGCGCTCGACCTGGTCGGCTGCGCGGATCGTTTGCGATGCGGTCAGGTCCATGGGAACCTGCACCCGGAAGGTCGTGCCGCGGCCGGGTGTCGAGGCGAGCTGGACCGGGTGGTTGAGCACCCTTGAGATGCGGTCGACGATCGACAAGCCGAGCCCGAGGCCTGCCGCGGTCTTTGCGCCTTCGTCCAGACGGGCGAATTCCTTGAACACGGTGCGGAATTTCGAGGGCGGGATGCCGATGCCGGAATCGAGCACCTCGATGATCACCTGGTCGCCCCGCCGGCGCGCGCCGATCAGCACCTTGCCGTCGATCGTATATTTGATGGCGTTGGAGACGAGGTTCTGCACCAGCCGGCGAAGCAGGTTGGAATCCGAGCGGACCTTCAGCGATGTCGGCATGACCACGAATTGCAAGTCTTTTTCGCGCGCCATCGGGGCATAGTCGGTCTCGATGCGCTTCAAGAGGTCCTCAAGCGGCACCGTGGTGAAACGCGGCTTCATGGCCCCCGTATCGAGCCTTGATATGTCGAGCACGGCACCGAGGATCGCCTCAACGGATTCCAGTGCGGAGTCGATATTGCGCACCAGCGAGCCGTTATTGTCGGACGATCCGAGCCTTTCGACCAGCGCCGAGGAATAGAGCCTGGCGGCATTGAGCGGCTGCAGGATGTCGTGGCCGGCGGCCGCGAAGAACCGGGTCTTGCCGATATTGGCCTCGTCGGCGGATGCCTGCGCCTCGGCAAGCTCCTTGTTGACGCGCGTGAGCTCGGCGGTGCGTTCGCCGACCCGCTGTTCCAGCGTTTCGTTTGCCTGCTTCAGCGCCTGGTCGGCGGCGACGCGTTCGGAAATATCGGTAAAGGTCGCGACGATGCCCTTGTCCGGCATGGCGTTGGAGCGCACTTCGATGATCCGCTCGCCGCCGTTCAGCACCAGCGAGAAGGGCGCATCGAGCGTCTGGAACTGGCGGATCACTTCGGCCTGGTCCGACGCGGCGAGATCGCCTCGTTCCGAGAGGATGGCGACCATGTCGGCAAGCGGAAAACCGACCTGACCGACCTGTTCCGGCAGGTCGAGCAGATTGCGGAAACGCCGGTTCCAGATGGTCAGGCGCTCGGAACTGTCGAACACGGCGATGCCCTGGTCCATCTGGGACAGCGCCGTCTGCAGCATGTCCTGGTTATATTGCAGCGCCTCGCTTGCCTGGTCGAGCAGCCAAGCCGTGTCGGAATTGGTGTCCTCGGCCTTCTGCAGGATCAGCGACAGGACAAGCCGGGCGGAAGACGAGCCGATGGCGCTGCCGAGCAGCTGTTCGGAGAAATGGATCATTGCCATGTCGGCGGGTTGATCGTCGCTGAATGTGCGGCCGGCCGTCTTTTCGTAATTGGAGAAGGAGCGCCGCATGCGTTCCTCGCCGAGATAACGGGCGATCGCGGTCTTCAGGTCGCCGACGCCGACGCGGGTCTTCCAGCCGCGGGTGGCGAATTGCGAGCGCAGGTGCCTTTTGACGAAGATGCCAGCCTGGATGCGCTCGACCGGCCGCGGATTGCGCGACAGCGACCCCAGCACGAAGGCGAGCATGTTGAGCGTCAGGCTGAAGATCGTCGCGTTGACCAGCGGGTCCGTCTGCGGCCCGGAGAAGATGCCGGTGCCGGGGAAGAGGAAATTGAGGACAGCCGTCGCCACATGGGAATTGTCCGGTCCGCCGAGGCTCGGCACGAACAGCAGATAGGCCCAGGCGAGGAAGCCGAAGGACATGCCGAGGATCGCCCCGCGGGCATTGGCGCGGCGCCAGATAAGGCCGCCGAGGAGGGCAGGAGCCACCTGCGCAATCGCCGCAAACGCGAGCAGCCCGATCGAGGCGAGGCCGGACTGGCTGTCGGCCATGCGATAATAGGCATAGCCGAGCATGAGAACACCGAAGATCGCGACGCGGCGGATATTCAGAAGCGTGCGGGTAAAGTCCGTGCGTTGGCCGGAGCGCGCCGCCATCAGGCGTTGCCTGAGGAAGATCGGGATGATGATGTCGTTCGACACCATGATCGAGAGTGCGACGGATTCGACGATGACCATGGCGGTGGCAGCGGAAAAGCCGCCGATGAAGGCGATCAGCGAAACGACCTTCAGTTCGCCGGCGAGCGGCAGCGTCAGCACGTAGAGATCGGCGTCGCCGGTGCCGCCGAAGGTGATCAGGCCGGCCATGGCAACCGGCAAGACGAAAATATTGATGGCGATGAGGTAGAGCGGCAGCAGCGCGCTCGCCACCTTGCGCTCCTTTGTCGTGCGGTTCTCGACCACCGTCACATGGAACTGCCGCGGCAGCATGATGATTGCAAACGCCGACAGCGCGATCAGGACCAGCCAGCGGCTGATCGGCGTCTCGTAGGCGAGCGCCGAGCCGACGAGCATGTTTTCCGATGCCTTGGCGAGCAGGTCGGCCGGCCCGTCGAAGAGAATGAAGAAGACCGAAAAGCCGACCGTCGCAAAGGCGAGCAGCTTGACCACCGATTCCATCGCGACCGCCAGGATCAGCCCGTCCTGATGTTCCGTCGCATCCGTATGGCGGGTGCCGAAGATGACCGCGAAACAGGCCATCATCAGCGTGACGATCAGCGCCAGGTCGATGAAATAGAGATTGCCGCTGCCGATCCCGTAATCCGACGGATTGACCATGGCGGCGACCGAGCTCGACACCGCTTTCAGCTGCAGCGCGATGTAGGGAATGGCACCCACCAGCGCGATGATCGCGACGATCATCGCCACGGTGGAATTCTTGCCGTAGCGGGCGGCGATGAAATCGGCGACGGACGTCAGCTTCTCGGCCTTGGCGAGCTCGACGATACGCCGGATGATCGGCATGCCGAGCGAGAAGGCGAGGATCGGGCCGATATAGATGCCGGTGAATTCCAGGCCCTTCTGCGAGGCGAGCCCGACACCGCCGAAATAGGTCCAGGAGGTGCAGTAGATCGCAAGGCTCAGCGCATAAACGATCGGCCTTCCGTTCTTCGGCACGCCGAAGACACGGCTCCGCCGGTCGCCGTAACTCGCCACCGCAAACAGCAGCAGCACATAGGCGAAAGCCGAAACGAAAATGATCCAGCCCGGAAGCATTGCTCCTCCGCAAAAGGCTTTGAACCTCGAACATTAGGGGAAAAGCATGCGCTTGGGAATCAGGGAGGCTCTTGGCAAAAAGTCCAATAGACGATCGCATTTAAGCCTTTGGCGGATGGCATCTTTCCACGTCCGCAGAAAGCGCTATGTTGCGTTTTACTGAAACCTGAAAAGCCATGGGGGATATTGGCGATGTCAATGGTCAGCGAATTCCGTTCCTTTATTGCCAAGGGCAATGTCGTCGATCTTGCGGTCGGTATCATCATCGGCGCCGCTTTCACGGGCATCGTAAAATCGTTGGTCGATGACATCGTCATGCCGATCGTCGGGGCGATTACCGGAGGTGGCTTCGATTTCTCGAATTATTTCCTGCCGCTGTCGAGCGCGGTCACAGCGCCGTCGCTCGCCGCTGCCCGCGAACAGGGCGCGGTCTTTGCCTATGGCAATTTCATCACCGTTCTCATCAATTTCGTGATCCTGGCGTTCATCATCTTCCTGATGGTGAAGGCCGTGAACAAGATGCGCCTGGCTGATGAGAAGAAGTCGGCCGACGAGACGCCGGCTCCGCCACCGGCCGATATCCAGCTCCTGACCGAAATTCGCGACCTGCTGAAGGCAAAGTGATCTTTTGATCACGCCGCTTGGATTCATCATCAGAATCGATCCCCGCGTCACGGATTATCATGGGATTCCCCGGCTTTCCTGCGCTAAAGAAGTGGGAAACAAGCCAAGGGAATTCCATGTCGATCATCTCCAGTCTCAGCCCCCGCGCCGTCGCGGCGCCCGAAAGCGGCATTGTCGAGGTCCTCAATTACGCCCGCGGACGGGAGGGATTGATCCCGCTCTGGGCCGGTGAAGGCGATCTGCCGAGCCCGGATTTCATCAACCGCGCCGCGACCGAGGCCTTGCTCGGCGGCGAGACCTTCTACACCTGGCAGCGCGGCATTCCCGAACTGCGCCAGGCGCTGTCGGATTATTACACGCGGCATTTCTCCGTCTCGCTGCCGGTCGAGCATTTTTACGTCACCGGGTCCGGCATGCACGCGATCATGCTGGCGGTTCAGGCAGTGACCTCGCCGGGCGACGAGATGATTTACCTGTCGCCGACCTGGCCGAACATCATCTCGGCGATCGAGATCTCCGGCGCCCATTCCGTCGGCCTGCCGCTCGATTTCGTCGGCGGCCGCTGGGCGCTCGATCTGGCCAAGCTGGAGGCGAAGATCACCCCGAAGACCAAGGGCCTGTTCATCAACACGCCGGCCAACCCGACCGGTTGGACCGCGACGCTGGATGATCTGAAGAACATCCTGACGCTCGCCCGCAAGCACGGCATCTGGATCGTCGCCGACGAGATCTATGCCCGTTATTATTACGGTGGTGCTGCCCGCGCGCCGTCCTTCCTCGACATCATGGAGGAAGGCGACCGGATCATCTTCGCCAATTCCTTCTCCAAGAACTGGTCGATGACCGGCTGGCGGGTCGGCTGGATCGTCGCCCCGCCGGAAATGGGACAGGTGATCGAAAACCTGGTGCAGTATTCGAATTCCGGCGTGGCCCAGTTCCTGCAGCGCGGCGCCGTCGTGGCGCTCAACCAGGGCGATGATTTCGTCAATGCGAATATCGCGCGGGCGACCCAGGCGCGGGACATTCTCTGCGACGCGCTGATTGCCACCAACCGGGTCGAAACCCTGAAGCCCGACGGCGCGCTTTACGCCTTCGTCAAGGTGGACGGTATCACCGACAGCCGCAGCGCAGCGCTCGATATCGTCGACAAGATCGGCGTGGCGTTGGCTCCCGGTTCGGCTTTCGGCAAGGGCGGCGAACTTTTCCTGCGCGCCTGTTTCCTGCGCGATCCGAAGCAGATCGAAGAGGCCGCCGGCCGCCTTTCCGACTATATCAAGGGGCTTTGAGCCGTTTCGGCACGCAAACGATAAAATTTGAGCGATCTGCTCAAGAGCCCGTTTGCCCTGACCCGAGATAAACCCGGCGCAACCCGCGTCGGGTAAGCATTGTTGAAGACTGACCGTGTTTTTGTCCTGCCAACGATAAGAAAGCAGGGAAGTATAGACATGGCAGTTCTGGTGACAGGCGGCGCGGGTTACATCGGCAGCCACATGGCCTGGGCTTTGCTCGACGCGGGTGAGGAAGTTGTTGTTCTCGACCGGCTATCGACCGGTTTTCGCTGGGCCGTGCCGGCCGAGGCGCGCTTCTATCTCGGCGACGTCGGCGACCGTGCCGTTCTCGCGCAGATCTTTGCGGAAAACGATATCGACGCGATCCTGCATTTCGCGGGCTCGATCGTGGTGCCGCAGTCGGTCGCCAACCCGCTGGATTATTACGAGAACAACACCGGCAATACCCGACTGCTCGCCGCCGCTGCGGTCGAAGCGGGTATCCGTCATTTCGTCTTCTCGTCCACCGCCGCCGTCTATGGTGACCAGAAGGACGATACGCCCGTTCTCGAAAATGCCGACCTGCACCCGAAAAACCCCTATGGCCAGTCGAAGCTGATGTCGGAGATGATGCTGCGGGATGCCGCCGCGGCCTATGATTTCCGTTTCGTGGCGCTGCGCTATTTCAACGTTGCCGGCGCCGATCCGCTCGGCCGCACCGGCTTGTCGACCGAGGGTGCCACCCATCTCATCAAGATCGCCTGCGAGGCCGAGCTCGGCAAACGCCGTGGTGTCGATGTCTATGGAACCGATTATTCGACGCCCGATGGCACCGGCATCCGCGACTACATCCACGTCACCGACCTCGTGAATGCGCATCTGAAGGCGCTGAGCTACCTGCGCCGCGGCGGCGAACCTCTGATCGCCAATTGCGGTTATGGCCGCGGCTACTCGGTCCTGGAGGTCCTGGACGCCGTGATGCGCGTCGGCGGCCGCAAGTTCGAAATCCGCTACGGACCCCGCCGGCCGGGCGACGCAGCAAGCGTGGTTGCCAATTCGACGCTGGCCCGCCGGCTGCTCGACTGGAAACCCCGCCACGACGATCTCGATCTCATCGTCGAAACCGCAATTTCCTGGGAGAAAGGTCTCGCTTCCCGCAAGGCCGAAGATCTCAAGTCGCTGCAGACCAGACTGGCCTCGGCACGCTTCTGAGCTCCGGGTGAGAAGACAAAGGCCGGCACCGTCCGGCCTTTGTCTCTTCCCGTTTCGTTTCCGAGTGGCTATTCGGTCGCATGGCGATTTTAAGCATTTGGCGATAAAACAACGGACACCCTGTTATCGGTATCCCATGCGACGCTTTTTTCTTTCTGCTTTTCTTGTCCTCCTCCCGGTCGTGGCAACGGCTGAAAACATGCCGGCGCCTCAAACCCCTGCGGCCCAGAATGCCGTGCGCGCTCCCAAACTGGTCGAGCCGCATCTGCATGTCTCGCGTTCGGGCAATGTTGTTCGTCCGCGCGTGGCGCTGACCTTCGATGCCTGCATGGGGCAGGCCGACGAGCGAATCCTTTCGACGCTTGTCCGGGAGAGAATTCCCGCGACGATTTTCGTCACGGCCCGCTGGCTGAGAAAAAACCCGCAGTCGGTCGCGATCTTTCTGAACAACCTCGATCTGTTCGAATTGGAAAACCACGGCCAGAACCATGTGCCGGCGGTCGATGTACCGGTCGTGATCTACGGCATTGCCGCTGCTGGATCGCCGGAGGCCGTTCGCCAGGAAGTGTCGGGCGGCGCCGATGCCATGCGGGCGGCAGGCCTTGCCGCACCGCGCTGGTTCCGTGGCTCGACCGCGAAATACGATCCTTCCGCGATCCGCCAGATCCGAGAGATGGGATACCGGGTCGCCGGCTATTCTCTGAACGGCGACGGCGGCTCGTTGCTCGGTGCCGGTGTCACCGAACAACGCATCACCGCCGCCAAGGATGGCGACGTCGTCCTGGCACACATCAACCAGCCGACACATGCGGCCGGCGAGGGCGTTGCCCGCGCACTGCTTGCCCTGAAACGACGGGGCGTCGAATTCGTGCGCCTTTCGGATGTCGACGGCATGGGCGACGACGACACGACGCAGTGAGCGCGCGGTGTTCAGCCTTTGAACGCAGATCGGGGAGAGACGGAATTCCGTCTCTCCCCGATCTTGTTTCGGCAAGGGGTCGTATTTAGCGGACGACCTGGACGACCGTGCGGGTCTGCGGGTCGACGATGACGCGCTGTTCGTTGACCACTGCATAGGCATATTTCGGGCTGTCCGGAACCGGGGTGAGCACGACGGTCTCCGGAACGGGCTTGCCGACGACGATCTTCTCCTTGACGACGACGGGCGATGCCGGGGCCGGGGCCTGTTCGACATAGGTGACGACACGCTGCGGCGGCGGATCGATGGCGGTGCCGGCAATCGCGCCGGCGACGCCTCCGACGGCTGCACCGACCGGGCCGCCGATGATCGCACCGGTGACCGCACCGCCTGCCGCACCATTGACGGTGCCCTGCTGGGCGGAAGCAGCCGGGGCGAGAATGCCGAGGACTGCGGCGGAAAGAACGATGATCTTGGTTTTCATGATAGTTCTCCTTAGTTGTTGCGGGACGGGCGGATGGGTTCGGGCCGCGTCCCATCGAATGCGGTCGAGGCCGGCTATTTGGTGACCGGCGCAGGCGCCTCGACCCTCGGCAGGGTTACGTCGATATCGACGTTGCGGTTGCCGAGGTAGCCGCCTCCGAAGAGGAAGAGCCCGCCTGCGATGACGACGACCAGAAGGATGACGGCGACGGCCCAACCGCCGCTGCCTCCGCCCGTATGGATCACTGTCGGTTCTCGGTCACTCATGGTTGCCTCCTGTGGTCAGGGGTCATCCGACCAGGATGTAGACGATCTTGTGGCTTGACGGCTCGACGATAATGATCCGTCCGTCCGCGAGGACGAAGTATTCGTAGCCGCGATAGGCGGGCACGATTTCGACGATGCGCGGCGGCAACGGATGCAGTCTCACGGTCGTCGGAATGGCGACGCCGACATTGACCTCGACATTGACATTGACCGGTTCGACCTTGTTCTGGACGAGGATCTTGCGCACTTCCGTCCTCTGTTCGGTCGAGATGTTGATGCTGCCGGTGACCTCGTTGGAAGGCTTGTCGGTCGCGGCCTGGTTCGAGCCAGGCTGCTGCGCGCCGTTGTTCTGGCGGGCAGTGTCGTCGGTTGCCGGCTTGCGGGCATCCGTTCCCGAACCCGAGCCGGAATTGGCGGTCGTTGCGCCGTCCTTCTGGCCGGCAGGTTTCTGCTGCGCCCTCGTGTCCTTGGTGCCCGTCTGGGCATCGCTGGCCTGCGCCTTCTTCGGATCGGCCGGTTTTTCCTGAGACGCGGTGTCGCCCTTCTTCAGGGGCTGCTGATCACCGCCCTGGGTCTGGGCGCTCGTCGAGCCGCCGGCTGTACCCTTCGGCTGTTGCGTCGTGGCACCCATGTCCTGCTGCGGCTGGGCCTGCTTGGCGCCATCCGAGCCCGGGGGGAGCTTGCGTGGCAAGACCGGAGCTGCCCCGCCATCCTGACCAGTTGCGGGAGCCTGAGCCTGAGCGATTGCCGGCACTACCGAAAGCGTCGATCCGGCAAGAAGCGCAATCGCGAGCGTCTGTTTCATAAAGGGTTTCATGATGTTTCCTCTATTTTCTGTTTCGCCTGCGAGCCTCTGCATGAGCCTGCAATGCGCCCTTCAAACTCTGGCTGCCCCGGCCCGTTCCAGGTTTTGGGCTTCAGTCGGGCAGGGTGGGGACTTCAGGCCAAACATCTTCTGGGCCTTTGGTCTGATGGGGCCGGGCAAAGGTCCAAGGGGGGCTGAAATCCAGGAACCGGCCTGTTAAAGTGCCGTTGATCCTGAAGGTTTTCAGGAGGTTCCATCATGGACAACAGCGTTTTCCAGGCCAGGTGGCTATTGATCCCCGTCGCGGGGCTTTTCGTCTTCATCGCCACTTTGGGAGCGCTCGCTGTCTGATGGATTTCAGATCCGGTTCCTGCGCGATGATCGGTCCTTTTCAGCGCAGAACCTGCCCGTCGGCTGCCATGCTGCAGTCGGCGGGCACTTTGATCGGCAAGTCTGGCGACGGAACCATAAGGGCGGAAGCCCGGTTTAAACGTCGCTGCCGTGCGTGAAAACGGTTCAAATGCCCACTCAGGAGATGACCACGCCAGGGGAGCGAAAGATGCCAACGCGTAGAATGCTTGTCTGGAGTGGAGTGCTCACCGCAGTCATTGCAGCCATGCTGCCCTTGAAGGTTGTCGCCGGCGCGGACGGCCGGCTGGACGTTGCTCTGTCGACGGTCGCCGCTCAGGAAGGCAATGGCAATGCTGGGGGCAATGGCGGCGGGAACGGAAACGACGGCTCCGGCGGGAACGGCAGCGACAATGCCGGCGGCGGCAATTCCGGCAATAACGGGAATGGTTCCGGCAGCGACAATAGCGGTGGCAACGGAAATGGTAACGGCGGAACTGGTACCGGGGCCGAATCGGCACCGGCAGGTGGAGCTGCAAATCCCGGCAGCGCCCCGGCGACCCCCGCTACTCCCGCGCAGCCTGCAACTCCCGCAACCCCGGCCGCTCCCTCAAAAGCCGGCGTCGAGGTCGATATGCGCGGGTCATCGATAACCGTCCGTCACCAGAATGGCACGACGGAGCGAATTTCCCAGGGGCGGTACGAGATGCGGGATTCGCGCGCCCGCACGATCGTCAATCGGACCGCAACCCCCTCGGATGCCTCAAGACTGCGGTCGTTCGGCCGCTGATCGTTGATCCGTCGCATCGCGAAGCGCGAGTGCCGCCTCCGTCCGGTTGGTCACCTTCAGCTTCGAGAGGATGCGGGTCATGTGATGCTTGACGGTCTTCTCGTGAAGATCGAGCTCCCGCGCCACCCGCTTGTTGCTGAGCCCGGATGCGACGAGCCTCAGGACCTCCTGTTCGCGGCCGGTCAGTTCCGACATGGGGTCGGGCCTTGCCGAGGCGTCGGGGGCGGATAGACCGGCAATCATTCGCGCAGAGAGGGCCGGCGAAACGTAGCTCTCGCCGGATGCCACGGTCCTGACCACGTCTGCCAGCCCCCTGGAGCCGACACCCTTGAGAACATAACCTTTCGCGCCGAGCTTGAGTGCCGTGGCGATGTCTTCGCTCGTCTCCGAAACGGTGAGCATGACGATCTTGAGATCCGGACAATGGTCGAGCGCTTCCGCGATCGCTTCGAGACCGTTGCCGGGCATGGAAATGTCCATCAGCATCACGTCCGGGCACAGTTCCCGCACGATGCGCAGCGCATCCTCCCGGGAGCCGCCTTCCGCGACCATCTCGAAATCCTCGATCTCGCCGAAGCTGCGCGTCACTCCCTCCCGGAACAACGGATGATCGTCGACGACCGCTATCTTTATTCCTGGCATCAGGCCTGCTCCATTTCATGCACGTTCAGGGACATCCGAACCGTGGTGCCGTCTTTCGATGTGGTGATTGCGAATGTGCCGCCGAGGCTTTCGATCCGCTCTCTCATGCCCGCCAGCCCGAGACCTTCCGGGCGAATGCTCTGCGGGTCGAAGCCCGGCCCCCGGTCGGCGACTTCTATGACGACATTGCCGTTGTCAAAACTCTGGCGAACGCTCTGCTCCTTGCCGCCGCCATGCCGGAAACCGTTGTTAAGCGCTTCCTGCACGAACCGGTAGATACAGATTTTCGCCGAAGGCGAAAGCGCCCGCGACCCGCTCGACATGGACAGCGCGACATCGAGCCCGGTTCGTTGCCGGTGCGCATTGACGGCGCGGCGCAGCACGTCCGGCAGTTCCGCGGTCTCGATCTGCGGCAGCACGAGGCCGCTGCAGATGCTGCGGATCTCGTCCATCGCCTCGTCCAGCCGGGCCTTGATCGTGGTGACCTCTTCCTCGCGTGCTTCTGGCGGCGTAGCGGGATCGGTCAGCAGCCGGCTGTCCACCCGGAGTGCCGCATAGGCGACCAGCTGTGCCGGTCCGTCATGCAGATCGGCTCCGAGCCGGCGCAGATAACTCTCGTTGAGCGCGGTCGCGCGCCGCGAGGCGCGCTGGGCCCGCGCGTGCAGAGCCTTGTTTTGCGAAAGCAGGTCGGACAGTTCCGCGACCCGCTGCGTCAGCGCCTGCCGCTGGTTGTCGATCGTGCGGCTGCCGCGGAAAACGATCGCTGAGAGGATCAGGAAGAAGAAGAACGTGACGCCGGCGACGGCCGCCCAGCTTCGAAGCTGCGCCTGATGGAGGCTGCGCTCGAAATCGTCCGCGACCTCGTAGAATTCCGCGATCGCCACCACTTCACCCGACCAGGGCTGCAGGATCGGATTGTAGATTTCGAGAAGCGGGATGCCTGTCGAGCGCTCGAGCTTGCTTTCAGGATCTTCGGCAAGCCCGAACCGCGCCACCATCTGCCCGGAAAAGGCGGTCCGCAGGCCCTCGCTCGGCTCGTATTTCTGCCCCACCATGCTCTTGTCGGTCGCATAGAGGACCGTGCCGTCCTTGCGCCAGAGCTTGAAGGATATGACCTGCCCGCCGAGCGCGCCCTGGCCGAAGGTCTCGTCGAGCGCACGGGTGGTGACGTCGTCGAGCGTCTGGTTGGTCTTCATGTCCGGAAGCAGCGGGGCGATGATGCTGTCGACGTAAAGCGCGGTGGAAGCCGCGGAGTTGCGGGTGACCGTCGCTTCGATGAGGCTCGTCACATAGGCGCCGACCAGAAGCATCGCCGCAAACGCCACCAGCCCGCCCGCCAGCAGAAACTGCCTGGCGAGAGATTGGTCGTTCCAGCGATCAAGAATTACCCCGAGCCGCATCCGCATGCCGTTCCATGACCCGCACCATGCGAGCCGATGGCGCGCAACGCACAAGGGGGCTGATGCGTTGCATTCGGAGCGGATTTTTGGGAAGAGCGGCATCACTCCTGACATTCATTTCTTCGAGGTCATAGGCTGAGAAGTGCCATCGCAGCAACTTGCCGAACTTCAAGTTCGCAATAAGGCTGTTGCCTGCTGCTTTCTCACTTCACATCGGATACCGGATATGGTTCCAATCCGCCGGTATAAGCCTGATGAGGAATGTCGCAGATATGGGACTCGTAAAGAAAATCGCAAGAAAGCTAGGCTTTGATCCTGGAGTTTTGCGGAGTTATCGTCATCTGCCGCTTTACTGGAAACAGCGTAAGGAATGGCTGCGGCAAGGTGGAGTCATCACCCGCAAATTCACGATTTTGCATGACTATGACGACAGCGCCGGCACAGCGAAGGGGCATTATTTCCACCAGGATCTGCTGGTTGCGAGTTATATTAATGCGATTCAGCCGAAGCGACATGTGGATGTCGGATCACGCATCGATGGCTTCGTTGCCCATGTGGCCTCCTTTCGAGAGATCGAGGTGTTCGATGTGCGTCCATTGCCGCCAACTGCCCACAAGAACATCGTCTTCAAGAAAGCCGACCTCATGGACGAAACTGGATTTGAGATCACAGATTCGCTCTCATGCCTACATACTATCGAGCATTTCGGGCTCGGCCGATATCGAGACCCGATTGATGTGAACGGGCACCTCAAGGGCATTGCCAATCTGGTCAATATGCTGACGAAAGGCGGAAGGCTCTACATAAGCTTCCCGATCGGCCGAGGCGATGAGGTTCACTTCAATGCTCATCGCGTGTTCCATCCGACAAGCATACTGAACTATGATGCGATCAAAAGCAGCATGGTTCTGGAGAAGTTTGATTTTGTCGATGATGCGGGCGACCTTCATATTGGCGCGGACGTGGCTTCCGCCGCTGCAAACGTTAGGTATGGCTGTGGCATTTATACCTTCAGGAAGCTTTTGTCGTGAAATTGCCGTTAATGACCACGGGATCTTGATTTGATAAGCGCGGCCTTCATATCGTCATCGCCCAACTGGGATTGGCCACGTCAGTTTCCGAAGTCCGTGACAGAATGGGACGGTGTTCGGTTCTCTTTCACGAGGGACGGGGGACCGTGCGACGTCCTGTTTGTCTATGATGGCCTTCCCGAATCGTGGCGTCCGGTCGAAGCTATGTATCGCGTGTTCATAGCCTCCGAACCCAGCACGGTGAAAACGTACCTTCCGCGATTTCTATCGCAATTTGATCTTGTGCTGACCACGGACACAACTACACCTCACTCCAACGTTAGGTTCGCACAACTGGGGCTGCCCTGGCATGTGGGCGTTTGGGACAAATCGGGGCAACTCAGACCAAAGGGCATCGGCTGGCCCGAGTTCCAAACCTTTCGCCCGGCCAAGACGAAACAGGTTTCCATCGTTTCGTCCAACAAAGCCTATACCCAAGGGCATCGCGAGCGACTTGCATTCGTCGAGCGCATAAAGGCCCATTTCGGTGATGAGGTCGATGTCTTCGGGCGGGGGATTAACGACTTTACCGACAAGATGGATGTGCTTTCGGATTATCGCTATCACATCGCGATCGAGAACTCGACATTCGACCACTACTGGACGGAGAAGCTCGCCGATCCTTTCCTGACGCTTACCTACCCGATCTATCATGGCAGCAGGAACATCCTGGAATATTTCCCCGAGGAGGCCCTGACGAGGATCGACATCCGCGATCATGAGAATGCTATTCGGGCGATCAAGCATGTGATCGAATCCGACACGGCAGAACGCGCCTTGCCCTATCTGGAGGAAGCACGTCGCCGGGTTCTCAACGAGCACAATCTGTTTGCGATCCTGTCGGGGATAGCCAAGGAAGTCGCCGGGCAACGTGATGGAGCTGCGCCCGCCCGGATATCGTCGTTGAAGCCGGAGAAATCGTTTCGGCCGAAGGGCCTGAAGCTCCGGAACTCGATCCGGAAACGGGTTCAGCAGCTCGCCAGCCTGTTCAGGTAACTGCATGGTGCCTGCCGACCGACCGCGAGCCGTTGCAATGGGCCACAGCATTATCATGCATTGACAACGATATGCGCCGAAAGCAGAAAGCTAACCTGAAATCGCAACCGGGCGGCTGGTACATGGCAGAAGACAATGCGCTTGAAATCGTCGTCGTCAACCTTGAGCGCTCCGCTGACCGTCGCGCCAAGATGATCGAGACGCTTGCGCCATTCGGCCTGCCCTACAGCTTTTTCAATGCCGTCGAGGGTCGCAACGGGCATCCGCTTTTCGAAAAATTCGATCCGCGGCTCGCGGAGATCAGGCGTGGCTTCATCCTGAACGCCGGCGAACTCGGTTGCTATGCCAGCCACTACCTGCTCTGGGAACGGAGCGTCAGGGACAACAAGGCCCTGCTGATCTTCGAGGACGACGTCTCCATCAACGGAAATTTCCTCGAGGCATACCGATATGCTGCGGACAAAATCGGGACGTACGGGCTCATACGGTTTTCCGGGCACAAGCAGCGCAGTTTCCGTGTCTGTGAAACATCCGGGTCCGGCACGGAGATTATCCGGTTCAAGATCGGGCCGCATGGCACCTCCTGTTACGCGGTCTCCCCGAAGGCGGCCGCCAAGCTTCTGGCAAAGGCCGACGTGTGGTTCGAGCCGGTGGATTGCCATCTGGACCGCTTCTGGACGCATGGTGTCGGCAGTTACGGCCTTTCGCCCTTGCCGGTGACCCACACGGCAGAAACAGCCGAGCAATCCGAAATCTGGCAGGGCGCCAAACGCGAGCGCAAGTCGCGACGCTTCCGCAAGCTGAGGGCCATCTACCGCGCCGGCGACGATATCGGCCGCTTTGTCTGGAATTTACCCAATATCGGGCGGTGGCAGAAACGGGCTTGAACCAAATTCCAGTTTCCTTGTGGTACGGAGTGCCGAGATGCGAAAGAGCAGCCTGTGATCATCACGCGTATTCTTGGCGGCCTGGGCAACCAGATGTTTCAGTATGCGGCCGGCCGTGCCCTGGCGATTGCCAATGAAGCGGAGCTGAAGCTGGATCTGATCGAGATGGGCGCCTACAAGCTGCGGCCCTTCGCCCTGGATCAGTTCAACATAAAGGCAGCGATCGCGCAGCCCGACGAGGTCCCTGCCAAACCCAAAAGGGGACTCCTGCGCAAGTTCACGTCGGCCTTCAAGCCCGACCGCTCAAGCTGCGAGCGGATCGTCGAGAACGGTCTCACATTCGATAGCAGGGTACCTGCCTTACGCGGATCGCTGCATCTTTCCGGCTATTGGCAGAGCGAGCAATATTTCGCATCATCGGCTGACGCCATACGCAGCGACTTCAGCCTGAAGTCTCCATTGGGCCCGGCGCGGCAGGATGTCCTCGCCCGGATCGGCGCCGCCACCACGCCGGTTTCCATTCATGTCCGTCGAGGCGATTACGTCACCAACCCTTCGGCAAATGCAGTCCACGGCACATGCGAGCCGCCCTGGTACCACGAGGCGATGCGCCGCATGCTTGATCGTGCCGGCGATGCCTCATTCTTCGTCTTTTCGGACGAGCCGCAATGGGCAAGGGACAACCTGCAATCATCGCGCCCGATGGTTTTTATCGAACCTCAAAACAACGGCCGGGATGGCGAAGACATGCACCTGATGGCTGCGTGCCACGCGCATATCATCGCCAATAGCTCGTTCAGCTGGTGGGGCGCATGGCTCAACCCGCGCCCGAACAAACACGTGATTGCGCCGAGGCAATGGTTCAGGGCGCCGGACAAGGATGATAGGGACATCGTCCCGGCAACCTGGGAACGCTTGTGATACGGACATGAGAAAGGCGCTGATCAGGGGGCCACGCGCTATAACCGGTTTCTCGTGGAGGCATTGCGTGGGACGCTTGACTTCAGCCCGTTACCTAAGCAGTACAGGCGGAGGCCGAAATCTATCCGCTTCAAATTCCATTTGAACCGAAGCCAGGGCGAAGAGGTTTTCAGCGTGCGTTATAGAGCGGAGATCGATGGCCTCAGAGCGATCGCCGTCTTGCCGGTTGTCTTGTTCCATGCCGGCATTGCTTTCGCAGCTGGCGGCTTTATCGGCGTCGATGTGTTCTTTGTCATCAGCGGATACCTCATAACGACAAAAATCGCCGAGGATGTTGCCAGGGGCAACTTCAACCTACTGCAATTTTATGAACGGCGCGCGCGTCGAATTCTTCCGCTGCTGCTGCTGATCCTCGCCTTTGCGATTCCTGTCTTTTTCATAATCTTGATGCCGAGCGACTATACGCGTTTCATCCGCAGCGTATTCGCTTCCCTTAAGTTGACGTCCGATATTTTTTTCGCAAGATCCGGGGGGTATTTCGAGGATACCGGTTCGGTCCGGCCATTGCTCCACACATGGAGCCTTTCCATTGAGGAAAAATACTATCTGATTTTTCCCGTTTCATTCTATGTGGCCTACCGAATAAAACCGAAGAAAATCATAACAATAACGATTGTTTCGGTCGCGCTGTTATTCCTGTATTCCATCTATGCTACCTATCGGAGTGCCGATACTGCATATTTTATGTTTACGGCGCGGGCTTGGGAGATTCTTTCAGGGGCGTTTATCGCAGTGTTGTTGGGTAAGCACGGGCAACCAGCTCTGAGCGCCAAAACGAAAGACATGATCTCCGCCGTGGCGCTGGCAAGCTTGGCATTCTGTCTGTACCACTTTGATGAGCATATTTCCTACCCAGGATTGTATGCCACTGTCCCGGTTGCCAGTACCGTTGCTCTGATAGTCGCAGCCGGCGATGATACGATCATCGGACGCGCCCTGGCGTCCCGCCTCTTGGTGTGGGTGGGTTTGCTCAGCTATAGCATCTATATGTGGCATCAGCCCGTGATTGTGGCGGCTGAGGTGCTTGGTTATTTCTCCAATGCGTCTCAAAAGGTGCTCGTCATTGGGCTGATAGTTTTCATATCCTATCTGTCGTGGCGATTTGTGGAGCAACCGTTCAGACGAACTTCCGTCATCGGGCGCAAGATGTTCCTGAGCGTAAGCGTCGCATCGATCGGGCTCGTGATCCTTTCCTCCTATCTCATGCGTGATTTGGATCAGAGCCGGCTTGCCAAGGTCACACCTGCCAATGGCGTATCGATGCAGTTGGTGGATAAGTGTTTTCTCTTGGATACAGCGGTGTCGGAATTTGCCGCTTCCGAGTGTGTATTCACGCCCGGTCCGGGGCGAAAGGTGCTGCTGATCGGCGATTCCCATTCGGCGAGCTTGTATCCCGGCCTGAAGCAATACGGGGCTGAAAACGGTTTCGAAGTCGCACTGGCTTCTGCCGCCTATTGCTTACCCGTGGTCGAGAGCTTTCCACCCAACACTTCGCAGACAGCCACCAGCCGATGCCAAAAGATCAACAAACAGATCAGTGCAATGATCCAGGCTATGCATCCCGATCTGGTTGTGATCTCAGGCTATATGTTCCTCTGGTCATCTGCCACAGATGCCAAGTGGACATATCCAGGATATTATCAACAGTTCCTTGAACAATTGAAGGCATTGGCCCAGATAACCCCGACTATGGTCGTGGGGCAATTTCCCATCTGGAACGGCCCATTGCCGGATATCGTCGCCGTCGAGATTGGCATCGGCAAGAAAACACTGTCGGACATCGACAGGTTCGACGGCAAGTCGCTTCGACAGGGCCTTTTCGAGTTTGACCGTAAATACAAAGCCGATGTCGGCGCGTCCGGGGCTCGCTACGTATCGATTCTCGACAAAGTCTGCCGTCAAGGAGAATGCCCCCGGTACGAGAGCGAGAATGGAGGGTCGCCAGAATTGATGACGCAGGACTACGGTCACCTGTCTTTGCTCGGTTCCCGCTTTGTTGCAAACACCGTCGTTGGGCCGGCATTGCGAGAAGCCTTGGCAATGCCGAAGGCGTTTTAACTTAAAATGGATAACTCATCAGGGGGTTAGGCGAGCTCCACACGGCTGCTTGTTTTTGGACTTCCGAGCTTTCGGCCCAATTTTATCATCGGCAACTCGACCCGGATGTAGGAGACCGAGGAGATGGCGAGAACGACCAGTCCGATGGCAGGCAAAAGCAGGAGGAAAATCGGGCCATCAATTGCATCCAGCAAGCCTGCTCGGCTGAGGTTATAATAGGAAAGCCACAGTGCCAAACCGTGAATCAGATAGACGCCGTAGCTGATGTCACCCAACCAGATCGCAGCGCGTGTTTTCAACAGGCCCCAAAGCGAACCGCCGCCAAGCACACTTAAGAATATCGCAAAGGTCGCCAGGAGATCCGGCACCACTGTGCCCTGCGGGGAAGTCGCCAGAACAGGCAGGCAAAATAGCGCGGCGGCATGGAATGCCCGCGATGTTATCAAGCGCTTGCCCACGGAGTTATTGTAGATCAGGGATGCGGCGATACCGCACAGAAAATGTGCCGTGCAGAGCAGTTCCAAACCCAGGTCTCCGCGGATCCAGCCGTAAAGTGCAAGCGTGCCCAGGCCTGTGAGTACCCCCGTAAGGAGGGCCTTGCGGTTCATGAACCGCGACATCAGAAACAAGACTGGTAGTCCAAACAGATAGAACTGCCATTCGAACCGTAGAGACCAGTTCACGCCAGCGATCAATGTCCAGCTTTTCTCAAATCCGTTGATATTGGGGCGGCCAACCGCGCCAAATAGCAGCCACTTCCCCAGTTGGCTTCCGAGCTTGCTGATCGGCACCAGCACCTGGAATCCTGAAAGAGCGAAAATAACGGTAAACATTACCAGCATGACAAGGATGTATAGCGGCGCGAGCCGGAACAGCCGGGAGATATAAAGCGAACGCCAGTTCACTTTTCCCGTGATGCATTTCTCTGTAAACAGGAAGCCGGTGATCATGAAGAACAGTGCGACCGTCGTCTTTCCAAGTTGAAAGACGACAGCGTTATCGAGACCGTACCATACGCCGGAAGAAAAATAGCTGTATGCAGCCATGCTATGATGGAACATCACCCCATAGGCTAAAAGGCCGCGAAGCCCGTCGAGAGCGCCGTAGCGATTGCTTGATGCTGTTACGACAGGGCTTATCAGGGCTGACTTGACGGCAAGGCCGGATGCAAACATCATACACGCGTAGAAAAAGCAGAAAATGAGAAATGCTACGAGTGGAGATGTTGCTATACTCGAGACAACATTAACCATTTTTTCTCGCCTTGTGCCCGCAGCACAGAAATGTTCGATTCACCCGGCGTGGCAACGCTACGACTTTAACTCATTCAACCGCGATCGTTTCAGACGACTGGAGGTTGTTCAGACGGGCGTAAAGACCATCTTTGCGCTTCGCCAACTCCTCGTGCGTGCCTTCTTCAACGGCCCGGCCTTCATGCATTACGATGATCTTGTCGGCGTTGACGACGGTCGACAGGCGATGCGCGATGACGACCACGGTCCGTCCCTGCATAGCTGAATCGAGCGCCCTTTGTACGGCAGCTTCGGATTCGTTGTCGAGCGCGGAGGTGGCCTCATCGAGAAGAAGGATCGGGGCATTGCGAACGAGTGCGCGCGCGATCGAAAGTCGCTGTCGCTGGCCGCCCGACAGCGTCATGCCATTTTCTCCGACCGGCGTTTCATAACCCTTGGGTTGCATAAGGATGAAATCGTGGGCGTGGGCGAGGCGGGCCGCTTCCTCTACGTCGGCATCGGTTGCCTCCGGTCGTCCGTAGCGAATGTTGTCGCGGATCGTCCCTTCGAAAAGATACGGCTGCTGTGTCACGTAGGCCAAGGCGTGGCGCAGAGAGGCCTTGGTGACATTGGCGATGTCCTGCCCGTCGATCAGGATTTGGCCTTCCGAGGGATCGTAAAATCGCGGGATCAGCGAGATGATCGTCGACTTGCCGGCACCCGAGGGGCCGACAAGAGCGGTTGTCTTGCCGCCCTCTGCGATCAAATCGACACCCCGCAGGATCGGGGCGCCGGTGCCGTAGGCAAACACAACGCCCTTCAGCTCGATTTGCGCCTTGGTCACCGCGAGGTCAGGCGCATTGGGTTTTTCTCGCTGCAACGGCTGCATATCGAGTAGATGATAGATCATTCGTGCATTGATGACGGCCCGTTCGATTTGCACCTGCATTCTGGCGAGACGACGTGCCGGATCATAGGCCATCAACAGCGCGGTGATAAACGCGAAAAATGCACCGGGGGGAACGTTGTCATAGATGGATCGAAACGCCGCGTAGCCGATCACGCTTGAGATCGCAACACCTGCGAACGTCTCAGTCAGCGGTGCGGTGCGTTCCGAAAGCCGGGCAATACGGTTGCTTTGCCTTTCGGACGACTCGATTATGTTCCGAACCTTCTGTTCTAGCTGCTCCTCCATCGTGAACGCTTTGACTACCGTGATACCCTGGATCGTTTCCTGCATGGCACCAAGCACTTTGCTGCTCACCTCGATGGCTTCGCGGGTTACGCTGCGCAGCCGTTGTGATACATAGCGAAGCGCAAAAATCAGCGGCGGAGCCACGGCAAACACGATCAGCGAGAGGACCCAGTCCTTCGACACCATCACGACAATCAGCGATACCAGGGTCAGCAGATCGCGGGCGGTCGACGTCACTGTCAGATTCAGGACATCTCTTATTCCACCAATATTTTGGCTGACTTGCGCTGCAAGATGAGCGGAGCGCGCCTCCGCGAAAAACCCCACCGAAAGCTTCATGAGATGCGAATACAGACGCCGCTGGTAGCGTGCGACGATATTGTTGCCGATCTTGGAAAGCGTCACCGCCTGACCATAGGTCGCAAGGCCGCGAATGACGAAGGCCGCAAAAATCGTGGCGCAGATGCCCAGGACCATATCGGCACGCTTGTTGGCGAACGCCTCGTTGACCACGGATTCCATGATCCAGGCGGTAAAGGCGGTGGACATGGCTGTCGCAATGAGACAGAAAATCGCAAAGGCGTAGCCCCGGATATGATCCTTGCCGTTCTCGGCGATCACCCGCTTGAGGACGCTGGTTACGGTACCCGAGTCCAGATGGTGCTTCTTACTTTTCTTGGCGTTCAATAGGTTTTCCCGCTCCGGCATGCTCGCCGGAAGTTTGCGCACATGCGGGCGTATTAAACGCTTGCCGTTCATTTTGCCACCTTCGGAAACACGATTCGGACTGCCTGTTGCATTCCCGCAAGGGCACGGTGGCGACTTGGCCCTGCGCAGAGCGCCCTGTGATTCAAAAGAGGAACCGTGTCACAGGTTATATCTTCCGACGCTCGGCGAGAAACCGAAGCGTGGGGCCTCGGGTCTTCGTTCGATGGGGTTGCTACTGTTGAGCACCTTGAACGAGAGCGGAGGGACGGAACGACAGGAGCAACCCGCTGCTTGCATGGTATGCAAGGCCTCTAACGGGGAGGCCGCGATGGGGAACGACTACAGGACGGCGAGATGCGAAGCAGATCCATGCGACGGTTCACGCCTGGCACAAGCGAAAACCTCGTGGCCTCTCTGACAAAAAGGCATGGGCGCTCCTCAAGAACGGCCCATGCATCTCCCAATAACCAGCCCAATACGGAGCGCGACTAGAACGGGTCCTAGTTGGAGCGCTCACAGTCAGGAGCAGTGGAAATTCGAACGCCGTCGGGACGACCGCGATTGCCGCCCCGCTTCCCGTAACCGTCGATATCATAATAAGCGCGGTTCACCGACCTTATACGCGGATCATCGAGATATCTTGAAGCTGCGGCCAAAGCCTGGCGGGGGCTGCAACCCGGTCGGTATCTGCGCTCAGATCGCCGATCTTCGCGATATCGCCGGTCGTCGTCGCGATAGTAGCGCCTGTCGTCGTCCGGTCTTCCGATCCGAACGCCCCCGTCGCGCAGGTTGAATTCCACTTGGGCCGCTGCCGGTCCAGGCAGGATGCTTGTCCCCAAAAGCAAGACCGACATGCCCGCCAGCACAGCAAACTGTTTCGCTTTCATTTCTTCCTCCAATGTTGGGCCCCACATATAGCCTTATCAAGATGAACAGGAGCACAACAAATTCATCCTTCTACTCAGTGGGCGTTTGCCTGCCGGGAAAACTAAAGCGATCGGCACAATGTTCCATTGGTGAAAATACGTAGCCCTACGCCAAAATTGGGTGGAGGTATCCTCCTGCGCATCGCAACGCGCGCTCGCGTTAGGTTTGAGGCCAAAGCGGGCGCGCAACAATAGTGAAACCATGGGGATGGAATGGTGCTGCTAGAGAGATTTGAACTCTCGGCCTCTCCCTTACCAAGGGAGTGCTCTACCCCTGAGCTATAGCAGCGTCAGCCGGCGCGAAAGACCCGCGTCGTCGGCAGCGGCCTATTGCCATAGGTTCACCGGCAGCGCAAGCAGCAAATTCCAAGTTCTTTGTCGATGGCTGAGGAAAACATCGCTTCGGCTTTCAAGAATCCCGGTTTTTGGGTATGGAGAGCCATGGCGAACGACAACGAACTGCACGATTCTGACGGCGGAGAGACAGGCGAAAGCCGGGGAGACCGGCACCGCAAGGCTATGCAAGCGCGCGAGGAACAGCGCAAAGCGAAGGCCGCGGCCAAGCTTCGCGAGAATCTGATGCGTCGCAAGACCCAGGCCCGCGCCCGCCGGGCCGGCGAGGAGGATTCGACCCAAGGGCTGCCTGCCGCAAAAACGGACGAATCATTGTAGCTTATGCGCCGAGACAGGCTATTCGGGCAGGCCATTTTAGCAATCATTGAAGCAGCGGCGGATTTCGTCTAAGGACGCCTCCTTTCGCGCTCAGAAGGAAGAGTTACAACTTATGGATCGCATCAGAATTGTAGGCGGCAACGAACTCAAGGGCACCATTCCGATCTCGGGAGCGAAGAATGCCGCTCTGCCGCTGATGATCGCCTCCCTTCTGACGAGCGATACGCTGACGCTCGAGAACGTGCCGCATCTGGCCGATGTGGAACAGCTCCTGCGCATTCTCGGCAATCACGGTGTCGACGTCGCCGTCAACGGCCGCCGCGAGCGCCAGGAAGAGGGCTATTCGCGCACCATCAACTTCACCTGCCGCACCATCGTCGATACGACCGCCCCTTATGAGCTGGTCTCGAAGATGCGCGCCAGCTTCTGGGTCATCGGGCCGCTTCTCGCCCGCGAGGGCCAGGCGCGCGTTTCGCTGCCGGGCGGCTGCGCCATCGGCACGCGTCCGGTCGATCTCTTCCTCGAAGGCCTGCAGACGCTCGGCGCCACGCTGGAGGTCGACGGCGGTTACGTGAACGCCACGGCCCCCAAGGGCGGTCTGATCGGTGCCACTTACGTCTTCCCGAAGGTCTCCGTCGGGGCCACCCATGTGATGATGATGGCTGCGACGCTCGCCCGCGGCACGACGGTGATCGAAAACGCCGCCCGTGAGCCGGAGGTCGTCGATCTCGCCAAGTGCCTGACCGCCATGGGCGCCAGGATTTCCGGCGCCGGAACCCGGACCATCACCATCGAGGGCGTCACGTCGCTCTCCGGCGCGCGCCACCGCGTCCTGCCGGACCGCATCGAGACCGGCACCTATGCCATGGCGGTTGCCATGGCCGGCGGCGATGTCCTGCTGGAAGGCACTGAAGCCTCGCTGCTCGACAACGCGCTCGATACGCTGCGTTTGGCCGGCGCCCATATCACCGAGACGGAAACCGGCCTGCGCGTCGTGCGCAACGGCAACGGCATCCAGCCGGTCGACATCACCACCGAGCCTTTCCCCGGCTTCCCGACCGACCTGCAGGCGCAGTTCATGGCGCTGATGACCCGTTCCTCGGGCGTCTCGAACATTACCGAGACGATTTTCGAGAACCGCTTCATGCACGTGCAGGAGCTTGCCCGCCTCGGCGCCAGGATCTCGCTGTCCGGCCAGAAGGCGCGGGTCGAAGGCGTGCCCCGGCTGAAGGGCGCCCCGGTCATGGCGACCGACCTGCGCGCGTCGGTGTCGCTGGTCATCGCCGGCCTTGCCGCCGAAGGCGAGACCATGGTCAGCCGCGTCTATCACCTGGACCGCGGTTTCGAGCGGCTGGAAGAAAAGCTCACCCGCTGCGGAGCGGTGGTCGAACGCGTCAGCGACTGATCGTTCCGAAAGGCCGATATTTTGCGAAGGACGGTAGGGGCATTGCCCTTGCCGTCCTTTTTTGCATTTCTATCTCTTGCATACGCCCATCTTTGATCCCGCCTCATATTGTTTGATCCGGCACCCACGGAGATTTTCCCATGACCGATGCTTTAGCCCCCGTCTGGTTCATCACCGGCTGCTCCACCGGCTTCGGCCGCGAGCTTGCCAAGCTGACGATCGATCGCGGCTGGCCGACCGTGGTGACCGCCCGCGGCAAGGATCGCGTCGCGGATCTGGCCGATGGCAAGGATCATGTTCTGGCGCTTGATCTCGACGTGACGGACATGAAGCAGATTTCCGATGCGGTCGCCGCCGCCGAACAGAAATTCGGCCGCATCGACGTGCTGGTCAACAATGCCGGCTATGGCTATCAGGCCTCGGTCGAGGAAGGCGAGGAGGACGAGATCCGGGCGATGTTCGACGCCAATGTCTTCGGCCTGTTCGCCATGACCCGCGCCGTGCTGCCCGGCATGCGTGCGCGGCGCAAGGGCCACATCCTCAACATCACCTCGATGGCCGGCTTCATGGGCCTTCCGAGCTCCGGCTATTATGCGGCGAGCAAACATGCAGTCGAAGGGTTTTCCGATGCGCTCGCCCATGAAGGCGCGCCGCTCGGCATCAAGGTGACCTGCGTCGAGCCCGGCCCGTTCCGCACCGACTGGGCCGGCCGCTCGCTGAAGCAGACGCCGAGCAGGATCGCCGACTATGCCGAAACCGCCGCCGCCCGCATGGGCGCGACATCCGGCTATAGCGGCCGCCAGCCGGGCGATCCGGTGCGCGCCGGCGAGGCGATGATCGCCGCCACCGAGGCGGACCAGGCGCCTCGCCACCTGGTATTAGGCGCCATCTGCTATAACGGCGTCACCCAGAAGCTGAAGGAGCGGCTGGCCCAGATCGAGCTCTGGGAGGAAATCAGCCTTTCCGCAGATTTTCCCAGCTGAATGTCGGGGGCGGGGGCGAATGGTGCCCCTTTGCAGTCATCGATTGCATGATGTCAGCGGATTGAGCTGAGCGTCGCGATTTCAGGACCTGATGCTGACGCTATCCAGGATGCAGCACAAACAGGCTTCTCGAATTGAGCGAAGACCGATCCGTTGGTTATATGGCGGCACACTGCATTTGGGTCGGTGGCATCGAAGTCGCTATCGATCTGTTCAACCCGGGGAAGGGGGAACTCATAGGTCGTAATATATGCGAGCTGGCCAGGCTTGGCCTCTATCGGCATGACCGATAGGCTGGTGGCGGTGATAGTGCCGAGCCACAGCTTGTCTTCGGCAAGGTCGACCAAACCACAGATTCGAGGCGTATCGTGCTGGTCGAACTCGCGATCCAGGCCAACGAGGACGCTGGCTATCGCATCTCGCGGGTTGTTCCCTGCCTTCAGCCGCTCATAAATTGGTCGGGTGTGGGTGCCGTTGCTGACCACGGCAAAACGCGCATTCCAAATCAAACATTCATAGGCGATGTAAGGGCTGTCTGACATCGCGTCGGCGCTTCCGGGCTGGGCAATGATTTGCACCGTGTCGCCGAGCTTTTCTGCGTTCCGGTTTGGGAATGACCTGCTCGACACTCTGTAGGCGGCGACGAGATCCCCTTTTCGACTGCGACCTACTCCAACAATTCGACCAACATACATCTCAAAAATTCTCCTAAGCCAATATGGCGGCCATCGTAGCAACGACCCGTCAGCCTGCCCAGATTGCTTATTTCGAAATACACCACTGACTTTTCGTCCGTCGTCAGGTGGCCACAGCATCGGCCGCGCGGGATCGGTTCAGGACTGACGGGCGTCGTAGTGAACGCGGTTGTCCTCGATTTCTGCCCGATGCGTAGCCGCCCAATCGGCGAGTTGCCGCACCGTTTCCGAGAGAGAGTGCCCGAGCGGCGTCAGCGTGTATTCGACCTGTGGCGGGGTGCTGTGGCGAACGGTTCTTTCGACCATGCCGTCGCGGTCCAGCGTCTTGAGCGTCCTCGTCAGCATCTGCTGCGAAATGCCGCCGACCTGCCGCTTCAGCTCGTTGAACCGTAGGGCACCCAGCCGAAGCGATACGACGACCTGGATCGTCCATTTGTCGCCGACCCGGCTGAGGATTTCACTCACGCCTCTGCAATCGGCTTCCGTGTGCGAAACAGTCACATCCATCTGACCAACTCCCAAAGATATGCTTTTGACGGGCATTTTTAGGTCACATAAATGCTCGTGGTCAACATTGTAGACCTTGTCTCTGACCAGAAACGTCGGGATGGGTCCACCACAAGGAGACCACCATGAACCTTTTCTATTATCCGGCCGCCTGCAGTCTGGCCGATCACATTGCGCTCATCGAGACCGGGCTTCCCTACAAGCTCCTCAGCATCAACCGTGAGAAGAAGACCGAGGACGGTCGCGATTTCCTGTCCATCAACCCAAAGGGCTATATCCCGACCCTCGAGCTGGAAGACGGCGTGTTTCTTACGGAGAACCCCGTCATTCTGAACTACATCGCCGAAAAGAGCGGCAAGCTTCTTCCGAAAGACGGCATGATCCGGTGGCGGGCGCTCGAGGCTCTCGCTTTCATGGCATCCGAAATCCATGCAAGCTACCAGCCCTTCTTCAGGGACTTCCCGGAGCCGGAAAAAGTGCGGGCCCGCGAAAAGCTGGTGAAAGCCTTCGCCATCCTCGCCGACCAGATGGGTGACAAGCAATTCCTGGTGAGCGACGAGATGACGATCGCGGACTGCTACCTGTTCTGGGTCCTGATGGTCGCGCCCAAGAGCGGCGTCGAACTGCCGGAAAGCCTCGCCAAGTGCTTCGACCGCATGCGGGCGCTACCCTCCGTGATCCAGGCGTTCGCCGAAGAAGGCCTCGGCTGATCGGGTGGCGGTCCTGAACTGACCGCCCACGTTCCGGGCCAGGCGCATCGCGATAAGCGGTCCGTCTGGTCTGGAAGGGCACGCCTGAACCGATGGCCATGGAGTTTAAGCGACCGTTTCGAACGCAAAACCCTGTCATTCGAGGTTCCGCATTTCGCTATCCATCCAGCCGCAGAATTGCCGCACCACTCTCGATTCCGAGCGGCGCTGGTAACGATATGTTCCGGCTTCGACCGGCTCGTATCCGGGCAGCACCACCAAAGCGCCGGATCCTGTTTCCCGTCCCGTGAGGATGGTCGGCGCGAGCACCATCCCGAGACCGGCGACACAGGCGTGAAGAGCCGCATCGTCCGTGTCGAATTCATGGGTGATGGAAAGATCTGCGGGCGAGATGCCGGACGTCTCGCACCAGAGCTTCCAGTCCCAGTTGCCGACGGAGCATTGAAGCGTCGGCAGGTCGGCAACGGTGATCTTCCCGTTGCCGGTCGCTCTTGCCAGCAGGCTCGGAGAAGCAACCGGGCGCCTCAGGTCGCGCGCCAGGAATTCCCATCCTTCGGCCGTTTGCCCTATGCGGAAATGACGGATGCTGACATCGCTGTCCGGGACGGCGGGGAAACTTCGTGCCGAACCGGTCTCCACCCGGACGCGCACCTCTGGGCAGAGAGCGCGAAAACGGTCCAGTGACGGAATGAGCCAGCGCAGTGCGAGCGACGTCGTCGCATGGACGCTGATTTCGGTTTCGTCGCGATAGAGTGCATCGGCCGAACGCTCGATGAGCCCGATCGCCGGCGCGACCTCCTGATAGAGCCGCTGTCCCGCATCGGTCAGGGAAACGGTGTTGCTACCCCGGCGGAAGAAGGTCACCCCAAGCTCGTCTTCGAGCTTCTTGAGCTGGTGGCTCACCGCACCGGAGGTAACGCCGAGTTCAGCGCCGGCGGCTGTCAGGCTCCCGGTGCGGGCGACGATCGTAAACACCCGGACGGCGTTGAGAGAGACGCGATGCTTTCCCTGCATGAATATTCCTCATTCTCCCCTCGAACTCTTCGTTTGAGCACCAGACGAAAATCCAGCACAAGCGAAGCTGAACAGCCCTTGAGGACGGGGGATGCGCTTAAATCACTCTACCCCAACACCGAAGCCATAGCATGAGTAGTCGCCGAGGCCGCATTACTTTCATTAAACCTGCCGTCTCAAAAGCTCCCTGACGCAAGCGCCGCTCTTTCCCGTTCCTTTTCAGAAGCAAACCCGCTCGTGCCCCGAGGTCTTTGATGATTTCCTTTCCACGTCAATTCCGCTCGCCTACAGTCCGTGCCGTTGCCGCCCTGTCGCTGACCCAGCTGATCGGCTGGGGCGCCACGTTCTGGTTGCCCGCGGTGACGGGGCCCGCCATGGCCGGCGACCTGGGCATGGCGCTCCCCATGGTCATGGCAGGGCCGACGGTCATGCTGGTCGTCATGGCCATGGTCTCCTGGCCGCTGAGCGCCATGTTCGAGCGCCACGGCGCCCGCCCGATCATGGTTCTGGGATCACCGCTGGGTGCCGCAGGCCTGCTGGTCATGGCCCTGGCCCATGACCCGGTGGCCTATCTCCTGGCGTGGATCATTCTCGGCCTTGCCGGTGCCGGCATGCTGACCACACCGGCGCAGATCGCGTTGACCGAGATCGCCGGCGAGAAGGCGCGCCAGGCGCTCGGCGTGCTGATCTTGGCCGGCGGGCTGACATCCACCATCGTCTGGCCGCTGACAGGGCTTCTGCAGGCCGAGTGGGGCTGGCGCATAACGACGCTCACCTATGCCGCCCTCATGGCGCTCGTCTGCATGCCGCTGCATTGGGTGACGCTTGCCCGCCAACCAGGGGAAAAATTGACCGCGAAAACGTCGGGCGAGCCTGTCGCCATCGACCGGCCAAGTTTCGTCCTGCTGGCCATGAGCTTTGCCGCCAACGGCTTTTTCACCTGGGGCTTTGCCCTCACCATTATCATCCTGTTCGAGGCTCAAGGCCTCGATCACGCCAGCGCGCTGGCTGCCGCGGCCTTCATCGGCATCGCCCAATGGGCGGGGCGGCTGGTGGATTTCCTCGGCGGTCGGCGCTGGTCTGGTTTCGTCACCGGCCTTGCCGCCTCGGCCCTGTTCCCGCTGAGCTTCATCGTCCTTCTGCTGACAAGCAATTTTGCCGGAGCCATGCTTTTCGCCGCGCTCTACGGCCTCGCCAGCGGCATCACGGCCGTCACCCGCGCCACGCTGCCGCTGCAGATTTTCCCCGCCGGCTCCTACGCCCGCGCCTCGGCGCAGCTCGCCGTGCCCCTCAATTTCGCCTTCGCCGCCGCCCCACCGGCATTCACCGCCATCCTTATCTCCGCCGGTCCCCACGCCGCCCTGTGGCTGGCCCTGGCCATCTCGATCTTCGCCTTTTCAGCGCTCCTCGGCCTTTTGCTGCTGCACCGGCGCACGCTCCGCCTGCAGTCCCCTTGAGGACCCCGGGGACGAAATGCGGCCAAACGGCATTTGGCATCGTGTTTCATCAAAGGCTTGGCAGATTTTAGCCCCGCCGACATCCCCGCGGCCAAGGCGGCGGGCAATAATAACCGCGTCATCGGATGGGAACCGGGTTCGCGAACCGGCTGCCTCACGAAGGTTCGCAAGATCCCGGTTTCGATGATGGTCGTGAATGCGGCGAGGGAGGGCTCGGAAATCCTCCGCAAACCGCAAGAGACGATCGGGGCAGGCGGAAACCTACCTCATATCACTACCCGATGCCCTGCCTGCCCCATTCCCGTCTTTGAACCGTGCCGACACGCCCGTCGGCGCGGATAAAGGTGCATTCCGTCTTGCGCCGCGCCGTTGCTTCTTGCCTCGCCACATCCTATCTCAAGTCTTAAGAACATTCGCGTGAACGCGCGCCTCTGGATGGATATTGGAAGCCATGACCGACTTGAAGCTGCTGGCCCTCGATACGGACGACCTGGGCGTCATTTCCGCCCATATGCAGGATGCGGTCTTCAAGGTGGGCGACGTGCGCTGGTCGCAGGCCGAGAAGAACTTCTCGCTCGCGGCCAACCGCTTCGCCTGGGAGAATGCGGCCGCCAAGCAACGCAAGGGTTTCGAGCGCCACCGCGCGGCCATCGTCTTCAAGCGGGTCGAAGCGGTGCGCTCGACGGGCATCAACCGCGGCCGCACGGACGAGGTCCTGTCGCTTTTGGCGATCACCTTCTCGCAGAAGGGTGACGGCCCGGAAGGCACGATCGAACTGGTCCTTTCCGGCAAATCGACGATTGCGCTCGATGTCGAATGCATCGAAGTTGCTCTTGCGGATGTCGGCGGCGCATGGGAAACGGCGTCGAAGCCCCGTCATCCCTGATCTGGCCCCTTTGCCCCAATGGCCCGACCGGGATAACATCGTTTTTTGAGCTGGAAGGGATATCCGCTTGGCAATCTGGTTGGATCAGGCGTCGCAGGACTTTGAGGCGAAGTTTTCCGCATTTCTCTCGACCAAGCGGGAGGTCTCGGAAGATGTGAACACTGTGGTGCGCGCCATCATCGATGATGTGCGCGCCCGCGGCGACCAGGCGCTGATCGACTATTCCGCCCGTTTCGACGGCATCGACCTCGCCAAGGTCGGGATAAGGGTCACCGAAGCCGAGATCGACGCCGCCTTCGCCGAGACCGACCGAAAAGTCGTCGACGCCCTGACTTTCGCCGCCGAACGGATCGAGCGCCACCATGCCCGGCAGATGCCGAAGGACGATATCTACGAGGACGCGATCGGCGTGGGCTTGGGCTCCCGCTGGACGGCAATCGAGGCGGTTGGGCTCTATGTTCCAGGCGGCACCGCGAGCTATCCGAGCTCGGTTCTGATGAATGCCGTGCCGGCAAAGGTTGCCGGCGTGCCGCGTGTGGTCATGGTCGTGCCGGCCAGCAGCGGCAAGATCAACCCGGCGGTGCTCGCCGCCGCCCGCATTGCCGGCGTCACCGAAATCTACCGCATCGGCGGCGCCCAGGCCGTGGCGGCGCTCGCCTATGGCACCGAGACGATCGCCCCGGTTGCCAAGATCGTCGGCCCCGGCAATGCCTATGTGGCGGCCGCCAAGCGGCATGTCTTCGGCACCGTCGGCATCGACATGATCGCCGGCCCTTCGGAAGTCCTGGTCATCGCCGACAAGGAGAATGATCCGGACTGGCTGGCTGCCGACCTGCTCGCCCAGGCCGAACACGATGCCGGCGCCCAGTCGATCCTCGTCACCGACGATGCCGAACTCGGCAAGGCGGTGGAGGCGGCCGTCGAGCGCCAGCTGAAGACCCTGTCGCGCTCGGAAACCGCAGCGGCGAGCTGGCGTGATTTCGGCGCCGTCATCCTGGTGCCGGACCTCAATGCCTCGCTGCCGCTCGCCAACCGCATCGCCGCCGAGCACCTGGAGCTTGCTGTTGCCGATCCCGATGCGCTGCTGCCCGGCATCCGCAATGCCGGCGCGATCTTCATCGGCCGCCATACGCCGGAAGTGATCGGGGATTATGTCGGCGGCTCCAACCACGTGCTGCCGACGGCGCGCTCGGCCCGTTTCTCCTCCGGCCTTTCGGTGCTCGATTTCGTCAAGCGCACCTCGATCCTGCGGCTCGGCCCCGACCAGCTCCGCCAGCTCGCCCCGGCGGCGATCACGCTCGCCCATTCCGAAGGGCTCGATGCCCATGCCCGTTCCGTCGCCATCCGCCTGAACGGCCTGCCCCTCGACGACGAGGGCTGACGGATGGGGGCAGCGGTCTACCGGCTCTACGATGTCGTTCTGGACGACTCGATCGGACGCTCGACGCCCGATGTGGAACATGAGCGGGCGGTCGCCATCTTCGACCTCGTCGAGGAAAACTCCTTCGAGCCGCTCGGCCATGCCGGCGGCCCCTACAAGCTGAAACTCTCGCTCGTCGACAGCAAGCTGGTGCTCGGCATCACCACGGACAAGGGTGAGCAGGTCGCGACCCATATCCTGTCGCTGACGCCCTTCCGGCGGATCATCAAGGACTATTTCATGATCTGCGAGAGCTATTACGAGGCGATCCGCGCCTCGACGCCCAGCCGCATCGAGGCGATCGACATGGGCCGCCGCGGCGTCCACAACGAAGGCTCGCAGACGCTGATGGACCGCCTCGACGGCAAGATCCGCATCGATTTCGATACGGCGCGCCGGCTTTTCACGCTGGTCTGCGTGCTTTACTGGCGCGGCTGAGCATGGAGGCAGAATTCGCCCCCGCGACCAAAGCCAAAAAGCCGAGCGCCATCCTTTTCATGTGCGGCTTCAACGTCATCCGTTCGCCGCTCGCCGAAGCCATTGCAAAGCGATTGCTGCCACCCGATATCTACATCCAGTCGGCGGGCGTGCGCTCCGGCGAGCGCGATCCCTTCGTGGATGCGGTGCTGGAGGAGGTCGGGCTTTCGATCGGCCGGCATCAGCCGCGCACGCTCGAAGAGCTCGAGGACGATTTTTTCGACCTGATCGTCACGCTGACGCCGGAAGCCCACCATGCCGCGCTGGAACTGACCCGTGCCAATGCCGTGGACGTGGTCTACTGGCCGACCATGGATCCGACCGCCGCGACCGGCACCCGCGAGCAGATGCTCGATGCCTATCGGGAGGTTCGCGATCACCTCTGGCGGCTGATCGAGGAGCGTCTTTCGGGCATCAGCCGGCACCCGGCCGAGACTGCCTGAAACGGCCCCGCAGAGGCTGCTTGAAACGACATTGAGAATAGCGCGCAAGCGAGGTTCACAAAGCGGACATGATTGTGTAGTTTCCGCGCAAATTTCCGGGCGGGCGCGAAAAGCGTTGCCGGCCCAACCCAACACAGGAAGAAAACCTATAGATGGCTAAAGAAGAAGTCCTCGAATTCCCGGGCATCGTGACCGAACTCCTGCCCAACGCGACGTTCCGCGTGAAGCTCGAAAACGAACACGAGATCATTGCCCACACCGCAGGCCGCATGCGCAAGAACCGCATCCGTGTTCTCGCCGGCGACAAGGTGCTTGTCGAAATGACGCCCTACGACCTGACCAAGGGCCGCATCACCTACCGCTTCAAGTAATTCATATCATCCGCGGCGGGCTCTCATGGCGCTGGAACAAAAGCTGATACTGGCCTCCGGTTCTCCGCGCCGTCTCGACCTCCTCAACCAGGCCGGCATCGTGCCGGCGCGGCTGATGCCGATGGATATCGACGAGACGCCGAAGAAATCCGAACATCCGCGCTCGCTCGCCCGCAGGCTTTCGACCGAGAAGGCGGAAGCGGCGCTCGGCGCCATCCGCAACGATCCCGCCTGGCGGCACAGCTATATCCTGTCGGCCGACACGGTGGTCGCCGTTGGCCGCCGCATTCTCGAAAAGACCGAATATACGCAGGAGGCCTCTTCCGCCCTGCATCTGCTCTCCGGGCGCGGCCACTGGGTCTATACCGGCATCTGCCTGATCACCCCCGGCGGCCAGTTCCGTCAGAAGGTCGTGCAGACCAAGGTTCGCTTCAAAAGGCTTTCCACCCGCGAGATCGAAAACTATATCGCGTCGGGGCAGTGGCGCGGCAAGGCAGGCGCCTACGCCATCCAGGGCATTGCCGGATCCTTCGTCCAGAAGCTCGTCGGCTCCTATACCAATGTGGTCGGCCTGCCGCTTTTCGAGGTGACCGGACTTCTGGCCGGCGAAGGCTTCGACGTGGCGGCTGCCTGGCCAGAGGGCTGATTTGCGGGCTGATGGCTGCCTGACAGTAGGCCGAGGGACGCGCTGCAGGCCGCGAGCGCTGCCCCTGGCGATATCCCACCGTAGAATGCGCTAGGCCGCGCAAACTAAGGAGTATTCAAAGATGACATCCGAACCGATCAAGACCGGCGGCAAGGTTGAACCGCTGAGGAAAACGAGACCCTGCCCGGAATGCGGCAAGCCATCCTCGCGCGAAAACTATCCGTTCTGCTCCGACCGCTGCCGCACGCTCGACCTGTCGCGCTGGCTGACGGGTTCCTACGCCATCCCGGTTTCGGAGGACCAGACCAAGGCCGATGGCTCGGACGACTGAACCGGGGCAGGCGGTGCCTGTTTTTGTTCAGGAATTTGCGATTTTCGCAAACCTGTCAAAAAAGTGGGTTCTGGCGCTGGACATGGCCGAACAAGATGTTATAACCCCGCTCGCTCCGGGGGATTGCCCCCGCCGGCCTCGGCCGGAAGGCTCTAGAGGCCTCGATGCCCGGATAGCTCAGTTGGTAGAGCAGCGGATTGAAAATCCGCGTGTCGGTGGTTCAAATCCGCCTCCGGGCACCATCTTCTCCCCGGCCCATTCTGGGCATATGGTTAGGTTTTATTCTTGAGACATGGGTAACCCTTTCGGGCCACGCAAGCCTGTTCAGGGATGGGCGGCGCGCCTATGTCATCGGCCCCTGTCGGCCGAGGAATTGGACAGTCTGAAAGAGGCGGCCGCGCGTCTCGATCGGTGGCAAATCGATCAGCCGTCCTGCCGGAACAGCCGGTTCGTCCGTACCATTCTAGACGCTGCTGCTGCTGCCGTAGCAGAGATTGTCGTCGTTGCCATCGTGAGCATCTAGCAGAAGCCGTTGAGCTTCAGGATCTTGTGGGCATCGATCGACGCCTGAAGCTGGTCCTCGGAGTTGCGATCTCCATAATTTGCGTCCGGATGGTGCATCTTGAGCCTCTGCTTGTAGCGGCTTCTGATCTCCTCCGGCGTAGCATCCGGCGAAAGACCGAGTGTCTCGAAAGCCTTGGCTTCCAGCACCTTGAGCTTCCGTCGCTGAAGATCCGCTCTTGCCGCTTGGCGTTGTGCAGCGCTTTTACGTGCGTTCGTCGCCTTTGCGGAGCCCGAACGTGCGGTAGAAGGGAGGGGCATCTCCGACGTCCGACTGATACCAGTACCCCAAGTCGGGCGGCTGCCGCTTGCCGCTTCCCTCTGATAGCGAGCGATTAACGGGTCAGACAGATTGGTCGCGAAATTATAACCCTTGATGTAGTCCTTGATATGCTCAGGACAGAACGGCAGATACAACCCTTCAGCATCCCGTCCGACAGGAGCGCGGTGAGTACCACTCTTTTCGCATCCGTCCCATTGGCATTTAGGGCCACTTGGTTCGTGCTGCGGAGTGGGCTTTTTGCGGGTGGACCGCAGGCCCACGAATATCTTTGAATCAGAGGTCATCGCGCCTTATATGGCGGTGTGAAGGAAAAGCGCAATGCGCCGGCGCTTCGGAGGGGATTGTCGCAAGTTGGTCTGCTATCGGTTTTTTGGACGGAGGCTCGAATGAGCGTCGGCTTGATCGCCCTTCTGGATGATATCGCGGCATTGGCGAAAGTGGCAGCAGCGTCGCTCGACGATATCGCCGGCCAAGCTGCCAAGGCGGGCGCGAAAGCGGCAGGCGTCGTCATCGATGATGCGGCAGTCACGCCCCGTTACGTCACCGGGTTCTCGGCTGCACGCGAATTGCCGATCATCGGCAAGATCGCGCTCGGTTCGCTGAAGAACAAGCTTCTGATCCTGCTTCCCGCGGCGCTCCTCCTGAGCTTTGTCGCACCTCAGGCGATCACACCGCTGCTAATGATCGGTGGGCTCTATCTCTGTTATGAGGGTGTGGAAAAAGTCTACGAAACCCTGCTACCGCACGCTGCCCACGCCCATGAAACGGCACTCGAGACGTCAAGCCTCGGCGCCCAGTCGCTCGAAGACGAGAAGGTTGCCGGCGCGATCAAGACAGATTTTATCCTGTCGGCCGAAATCATGGCGATTACGCTCGCCGCGGTGCCGTCAGGCAGCGTATTCACGCAGGCTTTCATCCTTGCTGTCGTTGGGCTGAGCATAACGGCCATGGTTTATGGCGGCGTGGGGCTGATCGTGAAGGCCGATGATCTGGGGTTGATGATGGCGCGTGCCCAGACGGCGCCTCCGGTGGGACCGTTCGTGCGCGCCCTCGGAAGAGGGCTTGTCACCGGCATGCCTTATTTCCTGAAAGTGCTCGGCATCGTGGGAACGGCCGCGATGATCTGGGTCGGGGGCGGCATCATCGTTCACGGCCTCGAAGCCTATGGTGTCAGCGGTCTTGCGCATCTCATCCATGATGCCGGGGAGGTGACCGCACATGCCATTCCCGCTCTGGCGTCCGTGCTGCGCTGGATTATCGAAGCCGCAGGAGCGGGCGTCATCGGTATTATCGCCGGCTTGATCACAATTCCGGTCGCCGGCTACGTTATCTCGCCGATGTGGCGATACCTCAAATCGCTCCTGCCGCGCCGCCGGCGGAAAGAGGCCCTGGCGGACGGGAAAAAATGAACGCTGCGGCCATCGGCAGGCAGCTGTTACCGACGGGCTCGGCGGTGCACGGCATCACGCAAGGCGTCATATCCGGCGAGCGCGCTTAAAGCGGATGAAAAGTGCGATGCACATGACGGCGATGACTGCCAAAATGACAAAATAGCCGTAGCTGGTTTTCAGCTCCGGCAGATTGCCCGCCTCGAAAACCGTGGCGCGATATCGCATGCCTTCTCACCGCCTGAACTCGATCCTTCCCCAAATCGTGTCCTCGCAGCGCTAGGTTTGCAGAACCATGACGGGCGAAGAGGCGTCGGCCGGGCGTGCTTCCAATGCGTATAATTCCGCAATGTGAACGAATCCGAGCGATTTTCTTGCAGTTGAATGCCACCCGTAAAACTCTCGTTGTCGAATGTTGTGCAAGCGGCATATTGGAGGAGACCATGCACATGCGCCTAACCGGGACAATCCGTCGCCTGCAGCTTGCGCTGCTTTTTGGCCTGTGCCTTTCATTGCCCGCCATGGCGCAGACGAAGGTCAGAGTTGCCTATCTGCCAGGCGCCCATTTCGACCTGCTGTTCGTGGCCAAGGATAAGGGCATGTTCGAGAAGAACGGCCTCGACGTCTCTTTCACCCCTATGAACCGGCCCTCTGATCATGCCGCGGCGCTCGTCGCAAAAAGCGTGGATGTGGGCTTCGCGTCACCGCTCGGGATACTCCAGGCAAACCAGAACGGCCTCGATCTCGTCGCGCTCGGTGCGATTTCTAGAGAGACGCCAGACCATCCCGACGTGGGCATCGTCGCCCGCAAGGGTTCCGGCATATCATCGCCCAAGGACTTCGCCGGCAAGAAAATCGCCGTCTCGGGCATCAACAGCAATCTGCACCTGATGCTGATATACTGGCTGAAGCAGAAGGGGGTGGATACGTCGAAGATACAGGTCGTCGAAGTGCCGATGGCAAACGGTGCCGATGCCCTGCGCGGCGGCAGCATTGACGCCATGGCGATCATCGAGCCGTTTCTCAACAAGGCCATATCCGGCGGCGCCGGCGACCTCATTTCGCACTATATCTCGGAGGTGGAGCCGGGTGCCTTGATGGGTGTCGACGACCATGTCTCGCTCGGCCGCGACGTCGAAAGCTAGGTGCTCGCCCGCGCCATCCACGCCCATATCCATCACCGCACCTTCATCAACGGCAACCGCACCGTCGTCTTCCCGTCGAGCCCCGGTTCCTACGCGTCGGAGCGCATGGGCTGATCATCGACGAGAAGGAAGTTGCACGGAACCAACGTTCGGCTCTTCTCAAGGCGAAGATATCTGAACTCGCGATACATTGACGCATTGACGCGCGCATTGCCGCAAATGGTCGGTGCAGCTCTCATCGGCGGGAGCCTCATGGTGGCTGCCGACTTCCTTGGGCGCACGATCGTATCGCCTTATCGGATCCCGGCGGGTCTGGTTTCGGCGCTGATAGGGGCGCCGTTCCTGATATTTATGATGCTGAAGAAGGCTTAAGAGATTTGAGGAAGGCTTCAACGTTTGAGCCGAGTTGCAAAGCATCGCGCGGCAATGAGTGAAGGCCCCATTTGAGAGGATGCGGCGGGCACCAGAAGCAGACCGCCTCGGTGTGCCGCCAGCGGTATTTCGGATGAAAGAGACTATGCCTTGCTCAGATGCTTCGGCCAGAACTCCTGATGTACTTCGGCGGCTTCGTCCTCAAGGTTCGTCGGGCCAACCACAGTGACGATGCGCGCGCCGGTTTGCAACACCGCCCGGCTCGGCACGTTCAACCCGATCCCTGCGATTTCGCCAAGCCGCGTTTCGGAGCACGCAAACACCATACGCCCAATGCCCGACCAGTAAATTGCCCCGGCGCACATCGCGCAAGGCTCGGTGCTGGTGTAAAGCGTGCAGTCAGCAAGAAAAGCAGTGTCGTAGTGTTGCGCCGCCAGTTTAATCAGGTTCATCTCGGCGTGATTCGTCATATCGCGGCCGGTGAAGACGCTGTTTTCGGCGCGCAGGATTACTTCACCGTCCTTCACCAGCACTGAGCCAAACGGTTCGTCGCCGCGTTCCATCGCGGATTTCGAGAGTGCAATCGCCTCTTGTAAAAACGGCTCGTGGCTTTCCATCGAAATCTCCCCAAACACTAGAGCGGGATGATTTTGTCTTGAATCGACGGGATTTCCTAGGGGCTGCAAATCAGACTGAAGATGCTGGCTGGGAAAGAGGCCGGCGTGGATCTCTCCTATTGCGCAAAACGGACATAGACAGCCAAGCTCGTTGGCTCGATCTCTAAATACGTCATCGCCAATAATTCTGAGGTACACGATCTATCACCCAGCCAGATTGCGCGGCCGCAACCCGGCATCCATGGGAATCACTGGTGCTGTATTGAAGCTGCGAGAAATAAGATTGCTTGGGCTTCGCCAGGACACGAACGGATAAGCCGCGGTGGCGGTCTGGGGGCGCTACCCCCACAAGCTGAACCCGGCACACCCGAAAACGGCGGCGATCGCCAAAATGCTGGAACAAAATCGCGCCTTCCTCTGGCGAAAGATATTGTACCTTGAACAGCATGGCAGCCGTTTATGGTTGACTATCCGAATGAATTTGGCAAGAACGCGAGTACGCCGCGACGGGGGCTCCAAGGTTAAGATGCCGGACTTGTCGACTTTCCCGGTGGTTCTAGTGGCTATATGCAAATGAGAAATCGGGCGGCGGACGGACTGCGGGGGATAGCCTCCCTAGTTGTGGCTCTATCCCATTTTGTTCACGCTTTCTGGCCTGCGCTAATGCGACACGGCTATCCTGCCGGGGAAGTAGATGTGCAGCGAATGACCGTTGTCGAGTGGGTCCTCAGTAGTCCGCCAGCAACCATATTTTTCAATGGTCATTTCGCAGTTTTGATATTCTTTGTGCTTTCCGGCTTCGTTCTAAGTAAGCCTGCGATCGACGGAGAATACACGAGCGTGCGTTCGCGCGCCTGGGGAAGATATTTTAGGCTCAACATCCCAATTGCTGCCGCAAGCCTCTTATCTTGGATGATTCTAGCGGCGGGTCTCAATTGGAACCATGAAGCGGCGGCGATTTCTTCGTCGGATTGGTTCGCAGAATATTTTAAGCGCGATGTTTCTATCCTAACGTTACTGAGGGCGAGTCTATATGGCGGTCTGATGGGATCGACGGTTCTGATCCCCCCTGTCTGGTCGTTGAAAGTAGAATTCCTCGGATCGCTGCTATTGCTGGGTACCCTCGCTCTTTCGCCGTCGAAAAAGGGCAATCTTCTAGCTTTGGCCGTTTGCTCCCTGGGTATTGTTGTTTTCAAGCCAAACGACTTTATCTTCTTCTTGTGTTTTTTTGCGGGTGCGGCAATGAATTACCTGCGTATGTCAGTCTTGGCTGGAGTTTGTTCTGCTGTCTTGGGCCTGATTTTTGGTGCCTATCAATCCAGCAGCGGCCCGTTCTTCTGGGCGCCAAGCTTCCCGGCAGCTAACACTGCCTACAATGCCATTGGGGCTGTTCTTCTGGTAGCGGCGGTATGCAGAGCAGGAATTGCTCAAGCGCTCCTAGAATCTTCAGTTTCGCAATTCTTGGGAAAAATATCCTATTCTCTATACCTGCTTCATTTCATAGTTCTTTGTTCAGTTGCCAGCTATGCTATCGTCTTGTTCGGTGTTTATCCTTTAGGGCTTACCTTTTCCCTGGCTATATACCTGCTTGTAACCATCGTTGCGTCGGTATTTTTCACGAGATATATCGATAATTACGCTATCAGCTTCGGCCATAAATTCTCCCGCTTTGTGGGGTTGGTGAATAAGGCGAGATCGGAGTGATGGGGCCCGCCATTTTCTTTGGAAGGCAGCGCGATGTTAGGCCTGAAAATAAGGTCTCTCATGCGAGTAGTGAACAAAGGTGTCGGTCAGCCTCGAGGAGGTCCGAGAAAGGAAGCATCGTCGGCTGTGATTGCCGGGCGGGGCGAGTTGAACGCAAGGTATTTGCTGGAATATTATGAGTCTTAATATGCAGACTGTGTGCTTCGATAAATTGGAGAAGTCGAGATATCTAAAGCGGCTGGAAGATGAGTCAATCTTCATAATGCGCGAGGTGGCGGCCGAGTTCAAAAACCCAGTGATGCTCTATTCGGTCGGTAAGGATTCGTCGGTAATGCTGCATTTGGCAGCGAAGGCATTTTACCCTTCCAAGCCGCCGTTTCCGCTCCTGCATATCGACACGACCTGGAAGTTTCGGGAAATGATTGAGTTCCGCGACCGCCTAGTGGCGGAGCGAGGTTTAACCATGATCAAGCACACCAATCCCGAAGGGCTGCGCGACAACATTAATCCGTTCGAACATGGATCGAACGCTTACACCCACATCATGAAGACAGATGCGCTGCGGCAGGCGCTTGATGCGGGAGGCTTCGATGCGGCCTTCGGTGGCGCCCGTCGCGACGAGGAGAAGAGCCGCGCCAAGGAACGCATCTTTTCCTTTCGCACTGCCAACCACGGCTGGGATCCCAAGAACCAGCGTCCGGAACTCTGGAACCTTTACAATACCCGCGTGAAGCCCGGGGAGTCGATCAGGGTCTTTCCGCTGTCGAACTGGACCGAGCTCGACATCTGGCAATACATCCTGCTCGAAAACATTCCGATCGTCCCTCTCTATTTCGCGGACGAACGTCCAGTCGTCGAACGGGGCGGGCAGTGGATCATGGTCGATGACGAACGGCTGCCGCTGCAGCCGGGTGAAGAGCCGCAGATGAAATCGGTACGCTTTCGTACTCTCGGTTGCTACCCCCTGACGGCCGCAGTCGAGTCGGCGGCGGTCACCGTCGAGGAAATCGTTGCGGAGATGCTGGTGGCGCGCACTTCTGAACGCTCGGGGCGGCTGATAGACCATGACGACCAGGGCTCGATGGAACGAAAAAAGCGCCAGGGATATTTCTGATGAATGCGACCGTTGATGCGAAGCTCGACGCCCGAGCTCTCGCCGAATATCTGTGCGCCCAGGACAATAAGGACCTTCTGCGCTTTCTGACCTGCGGCAGCGTCGACGACGGAAAGTCGACTCTGATCGGCCGTCTACTCTACGACACCAAGCTCATCTTCGAGGACCAACTTGCTGGTATCGAAAGGGATTCGAAAAGGTTTGGCACGACGGGCGAGGACCTGGATCTCGCCCTTTTGGTCGACGGTTTGCAGGCCGAGCGCGAACAGGGTATCACGATCGACGTGGCCTATCGCTTCTTCACTACCGGCAAGCGAAAGTTCATCGTCGCCGATACGCCTGGCCATGAGCAGTACACCCGCAATATGGCTACGGGTGCGTCAAACTCCGATCTCGCCGTTATACTCATCGACGCGCGCAAAGGCATCCTTTCCCAGACGCGACGTCATTCTTTCATCGTGTCGCTGCTCGGGATTCGGCACGTCGTGCTGGCCGTCAATAAGATCGATCTTGTTGACTACAGCCAAGAGCTTTTCGATGGCATCGTTGCCGCTTACCGGGAGTTTGCGGCGGACTTAGGCTTTCAAACGCTGCAAGCGATCCCGGTATCGGCGCGCTATGGGGACAATGTTCTTACCCGTAGTTCCAACATGCCCTGGTACGAAGGCCCGACGTTGGTCGAGCACCTGGAAACCGTCGATGTTTCCGACAATCTGCCGGATATGCCTTTCCGGTTTCAAGTCCAGTGGGTGAACCGACCAAACCTGGATTTCCGGGGGCTTTCCGGTACCATTGCGTCCGGCGCCGTTTGCCCGGGCGACGAGTTGGTCGTTGCCGCATCCGGCAAGTGCGCCAGGGTTAAATCCATCGTCACCTATGACGGCGAACTGCCGCTCGCCATTGCTGGCCAAGCCGTCACGCTGACGCTGGACGACGAGATTGACGCTTCGCGCGGCGACATACTCTGTCCACCAACATCGCGTCCTGAAGTGGCCGACCAGTTCCAGGCGCGGCTGATATGGATGAGCGAGCAAGCGCTGATCCCCGGCCGTCGGTTGCTGATCAAGATTGGGACGCATACCGTCACGGCATCCGTGACCGGCATTCGCTACAAGACCGACGTGAATACATTCGCGAGGCTTGCCGCGAAGACGCTTCAGCTCAATGAAGTGGCCGTCGTGAATATCTCCACCAGCGAACCGGTCGCCTACGACTCCTATCGCGCCAATCGTCCGATGGGCGCCTTCATCTTGATCGACCGGGTGACCAACCTGACGCTTGGCGCTGGCATGATCGACCATGGTCTGTGGCGGGCGACCAACGTCCATTGGCAGGCTATAACCGTTTCTAAGGAGACACGTGCGGAGATCAAGGGCCAGAGACCAATGGTCCTCTGGTTCACAGGGCTTTCCGGTGCGGGCAAGTCGACAATCGCCAATCTGGTGGAAAAGAAGCTGCTTGGTCTCGGCCATCACACCTATCTGCTCGACGGCGACAACGTACGCCACGGGCTGAATAGAGATCTCGGCTTCACGGATGCCGACCGCGTCGAAAATATCCGCCGTGTCGCCGAGGTGGCGAAGCTTATGGTAGACGCGGGCATCATTACGCTGGTTTCCTTCATTTCGCCGTTCCGCGCCGAGCGCCAATTGGCACGCGAGCTGGTGGCCGAAGGGGAGTTCGTCGAAATTTACGTCTCTACGCCTCCTTCTGTCGCCGAGGAGCGCGATCCGAAAGGGCTGTATGCCAAGGCGCGTCGCGGCGAGCTCAAGAACTTCACCGGTATTGATAGTGCCTATGAGATCCCGGAGAATCCCGAGCTTCTGCTCGATACGATTAGCCGGAGCGCGGAAGATCTAGCGGAAGATGTATTGAATTTTGTAAAAGCTCGCATTGATGATGTATAGCATTTGGCCTACCTAGTTCTCACATCCTTATTGTCCAAATGATCCCGATCTGACTATATTATAGTCAGATCTCCCGAATGGAATTGCGCAAGCGTCAATACTTGACTGTAATTTAGTCGCTTGGAAATTTCATTCTTTATCCTTTCGACAACGTACTGGTCGCGCTTTGCGCGACCAGGTCTTTGAAGGCTATCAAAGGCGAGCAATAGTGTTTCGGCGACTTCCGCTTCGCTTGGGATGGTATTGATCCCCATCGACTGTAAGAGTTTTGCAGGGACACCAGAGTTTGGGCGGATGAAATCCTCATAACAGATGTGGATACGCTTGCGATCATGCATAGCGCGAAATACAAAAACTGGACCCAGGTAGTCGTCCACGGCTTCTCGCACCGCGACGAAGCATTTTACCCGTTTGCTGAGAAGACGCGGAATTACCATGGAGTAAATGTGCGAAGTGATCGCTTCGAGCGGATCTCTGGTGATGAGTATGATGCCGGCTTCGGTTTCTTGCTCATCGTGCTTAATAAACTCACGAAGAAAATGCGATTTCCTTGCAATGCATTGTTGATCACGAATTTCGATCAGCTTCAGACGTTGGTTTTGCCTTCGAAAAAAAATTGGTGGGTCATCTCTTTCCGCCCCAGGACATCCAAGTGTGGGCCTCCCGCTAAAGCGTTCAATGATTGCACGAACGGCATGGTTGCCGCTTCTAGGATATGAAATGATGTGCCAGCAATTAGGGTGTTTCATAAGCACTCCGATATCAACGGTTGGATCAGAAAACAACCGTGGATATGTCGATTAGGCCTCATGGTTGCATAGAGGCGATTCCTGTCTCAAGCCGTAAGGCTGCATAGATCGGCGAACTCCTAAGGAACCAGTGTATCCGGGGCGGCCCCCTGAAGCCCCCGGCACCCGGTTTGTCGTCATTAGAAACGTAGAGCACTGGTCGTTTTTGGAAAGGGAAAGGAAAGGTTCTGGCGCTGCCGTGGAACCTGGTAAGGATCTGCGGCTCGGATGAAGCCTACCGCTTTGCCAAGACGGTCAGTCGAGGACGAAAAATAGCCGTCCCGCTAATGTGCCTGTGGCACGCAGCGGGTTGGTAGATGTCTCTCCGAAGCCTGGTACGCAAAACGGATGACAAAGACCGCCGGGTCGATCAAAGCTCGCTGGGGTTGGAGATACGCTCGCGCGAGTATGAAAGGGGAGGAATCCGCAAAAGCGCATTCACTGGATCGATGGTCGAGTGAAACGCTTTATGTATGGGCATGAAGAAATTTAAAGGATTGTTCTGAAGATTACATAATATCGGAAAAGATATTTATTCTTTGCGTTCCAGAAATACTTGTCTTAATCCAAAAGTACGAATTTTTCGATTCCGGAAACTCTTCGGTTATGGGAAAAATATTATTTGGCAATCCTATCAATCGAGTGCCAGAAGAGCTATATAGAGATGGCGGCCGCCCTATGCGCGGGCAGCAGAAAGATTCTCATGACATTCCGCCCACTCCACGACCGCGTCGTTATCCGTCGCGCCGAAGGCGAACTCAAATCCAAGGGCGGGATCATCATTCCCGATACCGCCAAGGAGAAGCCGCAGGAAGGCGAAGTGATCGCCGTCGGCCCCGGCTTGCGTGACGAAAGCGGCAAGCTCATCCCGCTCGACGTCAAGGCCGGCGACCTCATCCTGTTCGGCAAATGGTCCGGGACCGAGGTCAAGATCGACGGTGAAGACCTTCTGATCATGAAGGAGGCCGACATCATGGGCATCGTCGAGAAGACCGGAGCACTCGCCGACAAGGCTGCCTGATCCGTCGCATTCCGACCCCCTCATCTCAAAACCGAACTGGACCAGACCATGTCTGCCAAGGAAATCATCTTCTCCACCGACGCCCGCGACCGCCTGCTCCGTGGTGTCGAAACGCTCAACAATGCCGTCAAGGTGACGCTCGGCCCCAAGGGGCGCAATGTCGTAATCGACAGGTCCTATGGCGCGCCGCGCATCACCAAGGACGGCGTTTCGGTCGCCAAGGAAATCGAGCTTGCCGACAAGTTCGAGAACATGGGCGCGCAGATGGTGCGCGAAGTCGCGTCCAAGACCAACGACCTTGCCGGCGATGGCACCACGACCGCAACGGTGCTTGCAGCCTCCATCTTCCGCGAAGGCGCCAAGCTGGTTGCCGCCGGCATGAACCCCATGGACCTGAAACGCGGCATCGACCTTGCGGTTACGGCGGTGCTGGCGGAAATCAAGGCGCGCGCCACCAAGGTCAGCTCATCGAGCGAGATCGCCCAGGTCGGCACGATCGCCGCCAATGGCGATGCGACCGTGGGCGAGATGATCGCCCACGCGATGGACAAGGTCGGTAACGAGGGCGTCATCACGGTCGAGGAGGCCAAGACGGCCGAGACCGAACTCGATGTCGTTGAGGGCATGCAGTTCGACCGCGGTTATCTTTCGCCCTATTTCGTGACCAATACCGAGAAGATGCGCGTGGAGCTGGAGGATCCCTATATCCTCATCCACGAAAAGAAGCTCGGTAACCTCCAGGCATTGCTGCCTATCCTGGAAGCCGTGGTGCAGAGCGGCAAGCCGCTGCTGATCATCTCCGAGGATGTCGAAGGCGAGGCTCTCGCGACACTGGTCGTCAACAAGCTGCGTGGCGGCCTGAAGGTCGCGGCCGTCAAGGCGCCCGGCTTCGGCGATCGCCGCAAGGCCATGCTGGACGACATCGCCGTTCTGACCTCCGGCCAGATGATCTCCGAGGATCTCGGCATCAAGCTGGAAAATGTCACGCTCGACATGCTCGGCCGCACCAAGCGCGTGCTGATCGAGAAGGATACGACCACGATCATCGACGGCGCCGGCGGAAAAGCCGAGATCGCCGCGCGCATCAGCCAGATCAAGGCGCAGATCGAAGATACGACCTCCGAATACGACAAGGAAAAGCTGCAGGAACGGCTGGCGAAACTCTCCGGCGGGGTCGCAGTCATCCGTGTCGGCGGCTCGACCGAACTTGAAGTCAAGGAAAAGAAGGACCGGATCGACGACGCCCTGAACGCCACCCGTGCGGCGGTCGAGGAGGGGATCGTCCCGGGCGGCGGCGTTGCACTGCTGCGGGCAAAATCGGCTCTGACCGGCCTGACCGGGGAGAATGCCGACGTGACGGCGGGAATTTCGATCGTGCTCAGGGCGCTGGAAGCCCCGATCCGCCAGATCGCCGACAATGCCGGCGCCGAAGGCTCGATCGTCATCGGAAAACTGGCTGAGAGCAAGAACCCCTACGAGGGTTTCGATGCGCAGACGGAGGCCTATGTCGACATGATCGAGGCCGGCATCGTCGATCCCGCCAAGGTGGTTCGGACCGCCCTTCAGGACGCCGGCTCGATTGCGGCACTTCTGATCACCGCCGAAGCAATGATCGCCGACATGCCCGTGAAGGAACCTGCAGCCGGCAACGGCGGCATGGCCGGGATGGGATACTGAGAGCAGTGCCTGAACCGCTCGGCCGGCGCCACCGGCGAGCGGACCCGCAACATCCATAAAGGGATATTCCAATGGCCATGCAAAGCAGCGGCAAGGTTTCGATCGCCCAGCGTTTCGACAGTTACCAGCCCAGCAAGACAGTTCTCGTGTGGGCGTGCTTCATCACGGTGATCGCCACCATCATCGTCGGGTTCAACTGGGGCGGCTGGGTGACGGGTGGCTCGTCGCGCGCGTCGGCGGTGACTGCAGGCGATACGGCTCGGGGCGAACTCGCTTCCGCCATCTGCGTCCAGCGATTCAATGCGGCACCGGATGCCGCGACAAAACTGACCGAACTCAAGGCCATCCCCGACAGCTACAGGAAGCGGCAGTTCATCGAAGCCGGCGGCTGGGCCACCATGCCGGGCCAGACCTCGGCCGACAGCCGTGTTGCCGAAGGCTGCAGCACCGCCCTGTCTGTCTAACCGTCTCCTCGATCTCGCCTTGGCGCCCCACCATCGGGGCGCATCCTTAATCTGCAAAACAGGAGAATGACACCATGATCCGTTTCGAAAAGAAGGTCGCTGAAGAACCCCTGTCGCCGGAGATCGAAAAAAAACGCCTCGACGAGGTCCGGGAGGTCGCCGTCGAAGGACATAAGAAATCGGCAGCGGACAGCGCGCGTCGCCGTCCTCTGCCTGCAAAGGAAGACGACCGTCTTATCTGAGATTATTCCGCATCTGCCTCAGAAGCAGGCGGTGTCCACGCATAGGCAATCCCGGGTGTGGCCTGACCACACCCGGGATTTTTTGCGAAGACCGATCGCTGAAGGTTCGCGTCGCTTGCGCCACGGCGGCGGAATGAAATCGCTCAGCCGTCGAGCGTCCGCAGAAGATCTGCAATCTTGATCGTCGAGAAATTCGAGAACGTGTCGCATACCGCGTATGGCAGGACGATCAGGTCGTTGTGGCGCATGGCGCCGCAGGTGTAGACGACGTTCGGCACATAGCCTTCCCGCTCCGAGGGTTCCGGCCGCACCAGCGGCTCCCGCGAGCGGGCGAGGACCCTGGAGGGATCCTGTTTGTCGAGCAGCGCCGCGCCGATCGCATATTTGCGGACGGCGCCGACGCCATGGGTCAGCAGCAGCCAGCCTTCGTCGAGCTCGATCGGCGAGCCGCAGTTTCCCATCTGAACGAATTCCCACGGAAATTTGGGCCGCAGGATCAGCTGCCCTCCATCCCAGGAATAGAGGTCGTCGGAATAGATGAGATAGAGGTTCTCGTTGTCCTGCCGTCCCATCATCGCGTAGCGGTCGTTGATCTTGCGCGGAAACAGGGCCATTCCCTTGTTTCTGGCCGCCGACCCTCCGAGCGGGGTCATCCGGAAGGATATGAAGTCGCTGGTCTCCAGCAATTCGGAGCGGATGCCCTTGCCGCTATAGGCCGTATAGGTCGCGTAGAACTTCGTCTGCCCGCTATCCTCGAACGCCACGAAGCGCGCATCCTCGATGCCATTCGACTGCGCCGGCGTGATGGGGAAGATCACCCGCTCGCTGATATGCTGCTGGGCGCTGAAGCTCAGTTCGACGGGCTCGCCGATCGGGTCCGATATCCGAGTGTGCACCGTCGGAGTGGAGGCGAGCCGTGCCGTCGGTTCAATTTCCACGCTTCCATCCGCCGCGATCAATCCGGTTCGAAATGTCAGCGAGGATACATGCCCTTCGCCCACGGCGCGCAGGCTGAGGATGAACCGCCGACTGCCCGGGGACACTCCGGACTGATCCGGATGGACGACGATGCTGGGGTTGAAAAGTGCCGATGCTTCGAAGGAATATTCATGCAGAAAATAGGCGCCGATGAGCTGACGTTGCACCTTGGTGAACTCGAGATGAGGCGCGAATGCCTCCTCCATGTCGCTCGCCCGATTTTCAAATGTCGCAAGCAGGTTCCGGTGGCGGCCTTCGAAATTTTCCAGGACGTCGGCGAGCAGGCTTTCCGTCGTTTCTTGGTCGAGCGCCAGAACCCGATCGACGATGTGGTTCGCGCGGGTCTTGTCGGTCGGATTGAGATCCCGCGGCTCGGTCGCGGGCTTGAACGGGCGCACGACGACGCGCGTGGGATCGGGACGCAGGAAAAGGGCCTGACGGTTCAGAAAAGTGGCTTGTGACAAAGGGATCTCGATTTTACCTGGATTGAACTTCAAGCACTCAGGGCTTGAAGCGGAACGAATGTTGCGGGATGGCCGCTTATGCGCGCGAGCTTGCGAACCTCCAACAGCCCCAGCAGATAGGAGACGACGGATTCACCGCCTCTGTTCTCGTTGACACGGGTGCGGTGCAGTCCGTCTCGGCAACTGCCTGTGTCGAGATCGACAAGCGGCAGCGACAGATCGTTGCTGCCCAGGAACCAGGCAAATGCGCGTGCTGCGTCGTCTTTCCATTCACTGTCGTGGTCGGCCCGCCACGCGGCAAGGCAGGCGGAGATGGTGGCCGCGGCTTCGACGGGCTGCTGGTCAAATCCCTTCGGCGGCATTCGCCTGTCGAGGAAACCATCCGTTCCGATCGGCCTGAAATGGCCAAGGGGGGCCGTCTGCAAGGTCATGAGCCAACGCAGGGTCTTCAGCCCGGCGGCGACGTAAGCAGGCGTGTCACTGGCAAGCCCGGCCAAGATCAGCGCCTGAGACAGGCGAGCATTGTCATAGGAGAGACCTTCCTCAAACCAGATCCAGTCCTCCGTCTCCACGCGGGCAAAGAGATCCATCAGACGGTCTGCGAACAGCAGCCGCAGGTGTTTGGCGAAGATGTCGTCCCCGCGTATCGCGCAATAGCCGTCCAGCCCGAGCAGCGTAAAGGCCCAGGCGCGCGGCGAGAGAAAACCTTCGGCCGTCGGCAGGGCTTCGGCAAACAAGTCGGCAGCCCATCGTCTGCGGGAGGGACTGATATCGCTGCGGGCACATTCTCCCAGAGCCCATAGCGTTCGGCCATGGCTGTCTTCGGAACCTTTGTCCTCAAGCCAGCGGCGATCGAAACCCATGAAGTTTCGGAAATGCTTTTTGTCGGGATTCCAGGCGTGCTGCACGAAGGATGCGAAGCGTGCCGTCAACGGTTCCGGCAGGAGCTTCTCACCCGGTGTATTGAGCGCCACCGTCAGAAGCAGGGCGCGCGCGTTGTCGTCGACACAATAACCATGCGAGCGGTCGGGCACCGAGTGGACGGCATGCTGGAACAGCCCGGTGTCGTCACACATCGAAAGAAGATAGGCGAGCTGCGGCTCGGGAGAGGCAGGAAGTTTTCGCACCGAGGCATAGCTACTACCCGACACGAGTGCGTTGGGGCGAGACCTGCGCTGGGTCGCGTCCCCGAACAGAGAGAGATACCGCTCCGCCGTTCTCTGCCAGGTCATCGACCGGCTGCTCGCATAGGCTCGCACGCGCATGGCGGTTCGCCGGGCATTGTCGGTGAGCAAAGTCGCAATCTCTCTGCCGATTGTCTCCGCATCGCTGAAGGGAACGAGGATCCCGCGTCCATCCGCCAGAAGTTCGCGCGCGTGCCAATAGGGTGTCGAAACAACCGCCTTCCCCAGGCCAAAACTATAGGCCAGGGTGCCCGACGTCATCTGCGCCTCGTTCAGATACGGGGTGGCGTAGACGTCGCACATGGAAATGAAGTCCAGGAGCGTTGCCTGGTCGACGAACTGGTCGAGGAAGACGACGTGGTTCTCAATCCCGAGATCCAGCGCTCGGGCAACCAGGCTTTCACGGTATGCTTCCCCTTCGTTGCGGACGAGATTGGGATGGGTTGCGCCAAGCACCACATAGACGGCGTCGGGCTGGCTCTTCAGGATCAGCGGCATCGCATCGATCATGATCTCGATGCCCTTGTTGGGCGACAGCAGCCCGAATGTCAGGATGACGGACCGGCCCTCGAACCCGAGCTTCGTCTTTGCCAGGTCTGGTTCACAGAAGGCGATGTCCGGAATCCCGTGAGGGATCACCTCGATTTTCTCAACCGGGACACCATACACCTCACGCAACAGCGCCCGGCCCTTTTCCGCCATCACCACGACTTTCGCAGATGTGTCGACGATCTGGGTGAGGACGCGCCGTTGAGCCGGACTGGGTTGCGCGAGCACCGTGTGCAGCGTGGTCACGATCGGCATCTCGAGCCGCGAAAGCAGCGCCAGGATATGGCTGCCGGCCTCGCCGCCGAAAATGCCGAACTCGTGCTGAAGGCAGACGACATCGAACCGACCGGAATTCAGAGCTTCCGCCGCACGGATATAATCCTGCCGACTTTCGTCGGGGATCTGAAGCCAGACGCTGGCGGGATAATCATAGGCATGACCATGGTCCGTCATCGCGACGATTGCGGTCTCCACACCGGCAGGTGATTTTGAAATGGCCTGCTGCAGGTCGGTCGTGAAGGTCGCGATGCCGCAGCGGCGGGGCAGTGAGTTGCCGATGAAGGCAATATTCTTGAGATGGGTATTCCTGAAGCTGGTCATAGGTGACCCTCCATTGAGCGGAGCGGCAAGCTGGCGGGTTTTCTTGATGAAGCACCCACCTGCACTAAATCGTGGATCGCAGGGCCAGGTTTACGATCGTCGAGATCGCGCAGCAGGCCGGGCTGAGGTGCGCTGTCGGCATAGGCCAACAGGATCGTCAGTCCATGGCGCCCGACTTTGATGACGGCTCGGTCCGCTTCGGCAAAGAATGCATCTCCGACACCGGCATGCATCGATCCTATGGTAGCGCCTCCGGCGGTGACCAGGCCCCAGGTCTCGTGCTGCGCCTGCAATTCCCAGTTCGCGTCCGGCGGAAGATCGATCCGTTCCATGACGAAAAAAGCGCAGGATACAAGTTTCATTCGCTCGACGGTCAGATGCATGGGCATCCTGTCCGTTTTCGCCGGCTCCAGGTCGGCCACTTCAACCGCCTGGTCTATATGGAGTTCGCGCGACCGCCCGTGGTCGAAGAGGCGGAATGTCGTATCGCTTCTCTGCTGGATCTCGGCAATGACGAGACCGGCGCCAATGGCATGGATGGTTCCGGCTGGAATGAAAAACACATCGCCAACCTCCGCGGCCTGCCATTTGACAAGATCGGCGATCGATCCATCAGCGATCGCGCTTCGCAACTCCTGCCGGGTCAACGTCCGCTTCAATCCGATCGCGACCTGGGCGCCGTCTTCCGCAGACAGCACATACCATGCTTCGGTCTTGCCGTTGGCCATCCCCATCGTCTGCGCGAAGGCGTCATCCGGGTGGACCTGAATCGACAGTGTCTGCTTCGTGAAGAGCAGTTTGAGAAGCAAGGCTGGATCGGCGGCATGGGTCTCGGCGCGATCAAAGCTGAGTTCACCGATTGCGGTTTCGCTGTTGCCGCTTCGGTTCCAGGGTCTGAGATCGTGGCTGCCCCACGGTTTGGAAGATGTTCGCACGTCGGCGTGCTCGAATGTCATGGAGGCCTCCTGGATCTTGCCGCTAAGATCGGGGTGACCTGAGATCGGAACAGCCTTCCTTCGAGGCGGCGGTGCCTCAAGGTCTAAGTAAACAAAAAGATTTCCGCGCCGGAAATGGGTGAATTATGCGGAATTTCTCAATAATTATAACAATGATTTGAGATATATCGCATTATTGTACGTACTGAGTTCACCGCTCAGCTCTGAATATGTGCCTATCTCGGAAGATTACAAGTTATAATATTCCAACCGGCGCCTCTCGAAGGCCGATTTATCTTGGATCGGCGTCGTAGCCGACAGTCGTGAAAGCCCGGCGGTCTGGCTCACGGCTCGAAAACGGTTGTCGCTCGTTCAGATAGGGCGGTAAAGGTCGGGCAGATCTCTAATTCGACTTGTAATTGAGGGCCTTGTGTACGACATCTATCATTGATAGCAGCTCGTTTCACGGGCGCTGCCTTTGAGGGCGTGAACCCTCGCCCCAACACAGGACGACGACATGTCTTCCAATCCATCACCGGAATACATCGATCCCGCCAATGTGGCGATGCTTAGGGAGGTTCTGAGAACCGCAGGCTTCAGAGGTGTTGAAGCCGAAGCCGGTTCGGACGCCAAGCACACGGCCGCAGTCTTCCTGAATTCGGAGTTCCGGAACGGCAACAGGACAAGGGAAGCTTTGCTGCGCGCCCTGGAGCGCCGGGGAAAAGGGGTCGCCTATGATCTTCGGGCTGGAAAGTTGCCGAAGGACCGAGCCATCGATCGATGGCAGGATGAGGGTGGCCGTTGATGGCCATCTCCTTCCCGAATTCGGCGCGAAGTTATGACGAAACAAATCGACGCGTTCGTTTTCTCGGGCATGACGGCATGTTCGAGGTTCGATTTTTCGTGTCCGCCGACGTTCTGGCCGGCGAATTGTCTCAGCGAACCGCAAGTGTAGACGACTATCTTGCTTCGTTCGACGCGTTGCGGCCCAGAATTCAGAAGGTTGCGGAAAAAGCTTACGCAAAAACGCGCAACAGCATGATCGTCCTGGATCTCGAAAACTTCAGGTGAATGCCTCGTATTCAAAGGATATCGTCATGCAGTATCCGATCCCTCCGCACGAAATAGGCCAACCCGGAAAAGACAAAGTCTGGTACGTCAGCGAATTCGCCCAGCGATTTCGCCTCGATAAAGTGGAAGAAAATCGCCTGCGGAAGTTGCTCGGACCGATCGCCAAGGAGATCGACCTGCTCAAAAACGCCGGCAGATATTGATGACGGAGCAGATCCGCCAACGACAGGCGATTGCGCAAGCATTAGCGATGTGCGGCACGCAACGGTCAGGAGAGGAACGGGATGTTTATCTCGATCCTCCTCCATCGGTCTCCTGCAATCAGGGCGCTCTAACCCCAACCGGGCGCCTTGAGGCGACATAACCTCTGCTGCCATCCATCAGCACGCGGGTATAGGGATGCGCGACGGTGTCCGCGAGCAGCTGCGCCTTGGTCGCGACTTCCACGAAGCCTCCGTTCTGCATGATGGCGACCCGATCGCAGAGATGAGCGACGACCCCCAGGTCGTGGCTGACGAGGATATAGGTCAGCTTCTCCCGATCGCGCAGATCCTTGAGCAGGTTCAGGATTTCCGCCTGAATGGAGACGTCCAGAGCCGAGGTGGGTTCGTCGAGCAGCAGGATCCGCGGTTCCAGGATGAGTGCCCGGGCAATTGCCACGCGCTGCCGCTGTCCGCCGGAAAGCTGGTGCGGGAAGCGATAGCGGAAATTGAGGGGCAGTCCGACATCCTTGAGCGCCTTTTCGACGCGCTCCTGCCGGTTGTCCTTGCCGTGGATTTCGAGAGGCTCCAGCAAGGTTCGCCCGATCGTATGGCGGGGATGGATGGAGCCGAACGGATCCTGGAACACCATCTGTTGCTTGGCGAGCTGCGATATAGACCGCTTCTGGCCGATCGTCTCGTCATCGATGCGGATGGAGCCGGTCCATTGTCTGTTACGGCCGGCGAGCGCTCCAAGGACTGTGGATTTGCCACAGCCGCTTTCGCCGACCAGCCCGAATGTCTCGCCCTTCGCAACCTCGAAGGACACATCGTTGACGACACGGAGAAGGCTGTCGCCGTGGCCGTAGGAAACCGCAAGATGATCGACCTTGATCATGGTCATGGTTCAGTTCTCCAACCAGGCCGGATCGCGGCGCAGGACCTCAAGCCGATCGCGCGGATGGTCGAGGCTCGGCAGCGCGTTCAACAGGCCGCGGGTATAGGGATGCTGCGCGTCGTCCAGATCGGCGGCCGCGATCGTTTCCACGACACGACCCGCATACATGATGATGACGCGGTCGCAGAAGCTGCGCACCAGATTGAGATCGTGAGAGATGAAGATCAGCCCGAGGTTCCGCTCCGTCACCAGGTCGTCGAGGATCGACAGAACCTGCTGGCGCACGGTCACGTCCAGCGCCGAGGTGGGCTCATCGGCGATGATCAGTGACGGCGATGCGATCAGCATCATGGAAATCATGATGCGCTGCCCCATTCCGCCGGAAACCTCATGCGGATAAAGGTCGAAAACGCGCTGCGGATCGCGAATGTTGACGCGCTCCAGCATGGCCAGCGTCCGCTGCCGCGCTTCTTTCTTCGACACCCGCTCATGCAGGATGACGGTTTCCGCAATCTGCTCTCCGACGGTCATGACCGGATTGAGCGAATATTTCGGGTCCTGCAGGATCATCGAGATCCGCCGTCCGCGCACCGAAAGCATCTGCTCTTCGGGCACGGTCAGCAGGTTGATGTCTTCGAACTGCAGCCTGTCGGCCTTGACGACCGCTTGTGGCGGCTGCAGCCGCATGATCGCTCGCCCGACCGTGCTCTTGCCCGAGCCGGACTCGCCGATGATGCCGACTTTCTCGCGGCCGACGCTGAAGGAGACGTTGCGCACGGCGGTGACGACGCCGGACAGCGTCGGGAATTCCACCGACATGTTCTGAACGGTCAGGATGTTTTCAGGCGGTTTAAGCATTGCGGGGATCCAGTATGTCGCGCAGGCCGTCGCCGAAGAGATTGAACGCCAGGCTGACGACGAGGATTGCAAGGCCCGGAATCGTCGTCAGCCACCACGCATCGAGAAGATACTTGCGTCCGGCGGCCGCCATCGCACCCCATTCGGCCATGGGTGGCTGGGCGCCGAGGCCGAGGAAGCCGAGGCCGGCGGCGGTGAGGATGATGCTCGACATGTTGAGGGTCAGGCGGACGATGATGGACGGCGCACACAGTGGCACGATATGGCGAAGCAGAATGCGGCCCATGCGCGCGCCCTGCAGTTCTGCGGCGACCACGAAGTCGGCATTGCGGAACGTCAGCGTTTCCGCTCGCGCCAGCCGGGCGATCGGCGGCCATATGGTCAGTGCGATGGCGATCACCGCATTTTCGATGCCGGGCCCGAGCGCTGCCGAGAATGCCAGCGCCAGGACGAGGCTGGGGAAGGAGAGGAAGATATCGGTGACGCGCATCAGCACGACATCGACCCAGCCGCCGAGATAACCGGCGCTGGCGCCGATCACGAAGCCGATCGGAGCGACGATGACGGTCACCAGGATGCTGATGTAGAGCGTTGTGCGCGCCCCGTAGACGATGCGGGTGTAAACGTCGCGGCCGAACTCGTCGGTCCCGAACCAGTGGTTTGCCGAGGGCGCCTTGAGTGCCATCGTCAGGTCCTGGCCGTAGGGATCGTAGACCGTCAGCACGGGCGCCAGCGCGGCAATGATGACGAGGGCTATCACCACGGCGAAGCCTGCAAACGCCAGCGGGTTGGCAAGCAGGCTGAGCCAGGCCACATAGGCCTTGTGCAGTCTGGCCTGCCTCGTGGAGGTGAAGTCCTCGTTGATGAGCCAGTTGTGAAGGTCGGTGAAGTAACCGGATTTGGTCATGGAGCTACCGGGGTCCTGGGTCATCGGGTTCGGGGATCGATGAAGCGGTAGACGATATCCGACAGGAGGTTGATCGCGATCGAGATGATGCCGATCAGCAGCACACTGCCGAGAACCGCGTTCATGTCTGCGAAGAACAAGGCGGAGGTGAGATACTGGCCGAGGCCCGGCCAGGAGAATACCGTCTCGATGAGCACGGTGCCGTCGAGAAGTCCGCAATAGGCAAGCGCCACGACCGTGAGCAACTGGACGCGGATGTTGCGGAAGGCGTGGCGCCAGATGATCGGCCGCGTGCCGAGGCCCTTTGCGCGGGCCGTCAGGATATATTCCTGCCTGAGCTGTTCGAGCATGAAGCTGCGGCTCATGCGGCTGAGATAGGCCATGGCCGCATAACCGAGGATGAGCGCGGGCGCGATGACATGGTGGAGCGCGCTCCAGAAGACGTCCCATTCTCTGGCCAGAAGCGAGTCGATGATCAGCGAGTTCGTCGGCCCTTCGACAAGCCCCTCGTTATAGATGTCAATGCGGCCACCGGCGGGAATGACGCCGAGATTGGCGTAGCATATCAGGATCACCGTCGTGCCGATCCAGAAGATCGGCGTGGAATGCCCGAGCAGCCCGACGATGCGGGCGAGATGATCGACCCAGGTCCCTTTCCGCACGGCCGACAGGATGCCGAGGGGAACGCCGAACCCTGCGCCGATGATCGTCGCGAGCGTGGCGAGTTCCAGCGTCGCGGGGAATACCCGGGCGAGATCGCTCGCCACCTGGTTCTTGGTGACGTGCGACTGGCCGAAGTCCAGTCGCACGATATCGGCAAGATAGGAGCCGAACTGCACATAGAGGGGCCTGTCCAACCCCATCTCCTTGTAGACGCGATCATAGGTCGCCTGATCCGCCTGATCGCCGACCACGGCGATGACCGGGTCCGCCGGGATCATCCGGCCGACGACGAAGGTGATGATCAGAAGGCCAAGCAACGTCGTCGCGATCACCGCGAGCGACGTGGCAAGTTTACGCCCGGCGGACAGCAGCTTCCTGCTGGCCGCGCGTCGCGTTTCGATGGTCTGTGACATGCTCAATTGCGCAGTTCCTAGAAGAGGCGATCAATTGCCCTTGTTGACCGTGTCCCAGCGGGTCAGCCAGGTCGAGTGGCCGATATAGCCCTTCACCTCGTTGCGAACCGCCTTGGCGTCGGTGCGCAGGAACGAGGTGACCAGGGCCGGCGACGAAGCAAGATAGGCCTCGTTGATCTTGGTATAGAGTTCTGCGCGCTTCGACTGGTCGGTCTCGTGCGCGGCGGCGGTGACCATCTGCTGGATGTCCTTGGGAACATCCCAGGCCGTGCGCCAGGCATTCAGGCCGACGAGCTTGGCCTCGTCGGTATTGTTGGCGTTCGTCGCATAGGATTGCAGAACCGCATGCGGGTCGGGCAAACGGTCGCCCGAGCGGGCCGAAAAGATCTCGAACTGGCGGTTGCGGAACTTGCCGATATGATCGCCGCCCTGCAGGTCGAGCTTGATGCCGGCCTTGGCGGCATTGGCCTGAAGCGACTGGGCGACTTCGTATTCGGGCGTCACCGGCGTCGCGTAATAGACCTTGGAGAAGCCGTTCGGATAACCGGCCTCGGTGAGAAGCTGCTTGGCCTTTTCGATATCGAGCTTGTACGGGTTCTTGTCGATCGCGCCCGGCAGGCCGGCCGGCACGATCGTCTGCTGCTTGATGCCGTAATATTTCATGACAGTGCCCGCGAGGCCGTCATAGTCGATCAGGTAGCGGAACGCCTCGCGCACCTTCGGCTTCGAAAGAATTTCATCCTTCTGGTTCAGGGCCAGATAGTAGAAACCGAAGCCGGGGGTCTTCTGGATCGTCACCTTGCCGCCCGTCTCGAGTGCGCCGAGGTCGGTCGAGGAAAGCCGCGTCGCCACATCGGCGTCGCCGGCATCGATCTGCAGGCGCTGGGCGGACGATTCAGGGATGTGGCGCAGCAAAACGCGGCGCATCTTGGGTTCGCCCTGCCAGTAGTCCTTGAACGCATCGGCGATGATCAGCTCGTTGACGCGCCACGTCCGCAGCGTATAGGGGCCGGAGCCCGCGTCGGCGGTCTGCAGGAATTCCCTCCCCATATCGCCGCCCTTGTCCTTGTCGGCAAGGAACTTGCTGTCGAGGATCGAGGTGGAGAAACTCGCGAGCGAATAGAGGATGAGGTTTGAATTCCAGACCTCCGGGGTTTCGACAACGACGGTCGAACCGTCTGTCGCACGAATGAGCTTTTCGACGTTGTCAGCCGTAAATCCCCACTGGCGCAGGTCCGTCGACGGCGCGAGGCCGAGCTTCACCAGCCGGCGCAGCGACCATTCGACATCCTTTGCCGTCAACGGGTTGCCGGAGTGAAATTTGATGCCCGAGCGGATCTTGAACGTAAACGTCTTGCCATCCGGAGAAACCGTCCAGCTCTCGGCGATGCCCGGCTGCGGCTTGGAAATGTCGGCGGCGGGCAGGACGATCAGCCGCTCGTAGAGATTGGCGACGATCTCCGCGGCTTCCAGCTGGTTGATCTCGTTGGGGTCAAGCCCGCGCAGGGACGAGGTGTCCATGGCGACGACCAATTGATCCTTCGGTGTCGCCGCCAAAACGAGGCCTGGCGCACACAATGACAGGGCAGCAATGCTGGAAAGCAGAATGACGTGACGTCTGAGCATAAAAAATCCTCCTCCGGGCTCCTCAAATCGCATCGACGACAGATTTTCGTATCGACATAGATCTGAAGTCTGGTATATCAGATCCCACACTCTCACTGCCTCGTCAACGGATTTCGCGAAAAATGATTCCTGAGCCAACTGGAAGCCCACGGTCCGAAGCGTTTGCGAAGATCGATCCGAAATTTCAGATGACGGTGCGCGATCACGTTCACCGCACCCTGCGGGCCGCCATCCTCGCAGGACGGTTCGCGACGGGGGAGAAGGTCAACGAGCGCAGCCTCGCCGAGCAGTTCGGCGTCAGCACGACGCCGGTCAAGGAGGCCTTGCGCCAGCTTGAGACGGAGGGCCTGGTCGAGGCTCTGCCCCGGCGCGGCGTCATTATCCGGTTCGATATGAGCTGGGCGGAGGAGATGATTCTGGCCCGCGCCGCGCTCGAATCGATGATCGCGCACCTGGCCGCAAAGCGCATCGGCAAGCCGGCCGGCGCCGAGTTGACGGCAATAGCCGATCTGATGGCCAAGGCGACGTTGTCCGCGGATGCGGACAGCCTGATTTCCCTCAACGAGCAATTCCACGAACACATTCACCGCAGCTCCCGCTGCGGTTACCTGGCGAAATTGATTGAACGGCAGCAATTCTACGACGCCAGCATCCGCCGCGTCATCCACATGGATCCCGCCGAACGTCAGAAAGCGCTCGAAGAGCACACCGCCATCGCCAAGGCCATCGTCACGGGCGATGCGGATCTCGCCGAGCGGCAGATGCGCAACCACGTCGTCCGCTCCGGTGAAACCTATCTGAACATCGTTTTCGGCAACAAAAAGGATATCTGACGTGAATGACAGGTTGCAGACTGTAAGAAAGGCGCTGACCGGCATTTCGGGTGTTCCGGTGACGCCTTACCGGCAAGACGGGACTGTCGACGTCGAAAAGCTCGGCGCGCTGATCAAGCGCCTGGCGGTCGCCAAGGTGCACAACCTGATGGCGGCCGGCAATACCGGCGAGTTCTTCACGCTCACCATGGACGAAGTCCGCGTCGTGCATGCCGCCACGATCAAGGCCGCCGACGGCATGTCGCTGGTGAGCGCCGCCGTGGGTCGCTCGCTGACCGAAGCAAAGGCGCTTGCGAAGGACGCGATTGCCGAAGGTGCGGATGCGATCATGGGCCACCATCCGATGGACCCGTTCGCCGGGCCGTCCTACCAGGCCGCCTACTTCCTGGAACTGGCCGATTTCTGCAGCGTTCCGGTCATCGCCTATGTGCGCAGCGACAGCTTTTCGGTCGAGGATTTTCGCAAGCTCGCCCTGCATCCGAACATTGCCGGCATCAAGTTCGCCTCGTCGAACCTGATGCTGCTGGCGGACGTCATTCGAGCCACCCATGACGCTCCGGCGATCTGGGTCTGCGGTCTGGCCGAAGGCTGGGCGCCGGCATTCTACGCCATGGGCGCCAAGGGCTTCACGTCGGGTCTCGTCAACGTCTTCCCCGAGCGCTCGCACGCGATCCATCGCGCGCTGGAGGCCGGCAACTATGAGGCAGCGCGCGAACTGATCGACGGCATTGCCGGTTTCGAAATGCTGCGTACCAAATACAACAATGGCGCCAACGTGACGGTTGTGAAGGAAGCGCTCGGCATGCTCGGCACTGATGTCGGCCCGGTGCGCGTTCCGGGCGTCGTCGCCCTCAACGACGATGAGCGGCGGATTCTGCGCGGCATCGTCGATCGCGTCAAAACCGAAACGTTTGCCGCCTGAGGAGGAAACCAAGGTGCATATTACCGGAATAAAAACATACATGCAGCGCGTCGACGAGCGTCCTCGCCTGCTGCTCAAGATCGAGACCAGCGAAGGCATCTCCGGCTGGGGCGAATGCTACAATCACGGCCCCGACTTGGCGCTTCCGCCCCTTCTCGACTATCTTTTCCATCAGATCGAGGGCGAAGACCCGCGCCGCGTGGAGTTCCTCGTCCTCAAGCTCAACCAACAGTGCCGGTTTCCTCCCGGAGCCCTGGGCCTTGCCGCGATTTCCGCAATCGATCACGCATTGTGGGATATCGCCGGCAAGGCTGCGGGTCTGCCGGTCTACATGCTGCTTGGCGGCAATGTGCGTGATCGCGTCCGCGTCTATTGCGGCGTCTATACCGCACCCGATCCGCAGGACGCGCTCGATCAGACCCTCAAGCTCAATGCAGACTACGGCTATACCGCGTTCAAGCTGAGCCCCTATCGCCGCGATCTTCACAACAGCCGGTGGGGCGAACTGGTGAAGGAAACGGGCGATTATTTCGGCAAGATCCGCGAGATCACCCCTTCGCATTTCGAATTCGCCTTCGATTCGCACGCGAAGATCTACGAACCTTACCAGGCTGTCCAAATGGCGGCCGCGATCGCGCCCTATGATCCGCTTTTCTACGAGGAGCCGATCCGGCCCGAGCATATTCCGGCCTGGGCGGAGCTGAAGTCTAAGGTAACGGTGCCCTTGGCAACCGGCGAATCTCTCTACAATCGCTTCGAGTTCCTGTCGCTGCTGACGGCCCGGGGTGCGGACATCATCCAGCCGGACATCTGCGTCGTCGGCGGCGTCACCGAAATGCGCCGCATCGCAGCCATCGCCGAAGCGCATTACGTGACGATCGCGCCGCACAACCCGATGGGCCCGCTGGCAACCGCCGTGAACATCCATTTCTGCGCCGCCCAGCCGAACTTCAAGATCCTGGAGTTCAAACCGCATGTGCATGCGCCCTGGGCGCTCGACCCCTATATGCCGGTGGACGGATATATGAACCTGCGCCCGGATCGCCCGGGCTGGGGTCTCGAGATCGACGAAAAAGTGCTGGCCAAGGACGATTACATTCACTGGGAGCGGAAAATCACCCGCAAGCCGGACGGCTCGACCGCCTATCCGTGAATCATTGCCAGGTACGCCTGTCGATATCGCACGCACAGGCGCGTTCCTGTGCCGGGGAGGAGGGAGACTTCCTGGCCGGCCGGACGGCTGCCGTTGCGGCCGCGGAAGTTAAGGCACCAGGCTCCAGAAACCTCGCTTGTTGCCGTGTCGCGATTTCAGTCCCGCGACATAGGCGTCATGGGAATCGACGCCTGCGAAATCCTCGATGTGAGGGGCAAGCGATGCACATCTGACAAGATGCCGCGCCGCGTGCTTGTAGCGGCTGGATCGGGCGTTCTCGAGCGTGAAGTCGATCATGGAGCGCAGGATGATTGTCGCCGCGAGCGGATGTTTCTCTGCCAGAGTTTCTGCCGCCGGCGTCATCAACTCGTAGAGATCGCCGTCGAGTTCCGCCTTCCGCTTCAGCACGAGCTTGGCCGCCTCGGCCAGCGCTGGCCAGCGCAGGAAAAACGCGAGCGCCCGATGCACCTCCGGCAACGCCTGGGCAAAAGCGAATGCTTTTTCCTCGGCCTCCATGTCGTCGAAGTCCGGTAACCGGCGGATAAAGGCGCGCAGGTGCACGTCGTTCAGCGACTGCTCGAACCATTTCCATCGATCCGCCTGGGCTTCGTCCGCGCGCCCCAGGGCTTCGAGCACCTCGACGCGGGCGAGTTGCCACTCGATCGGAGCGTCGACACGGCTCCGGGTATCGACCGCGTCCAGCGTTTCGAGTGCCTCGGCGGCTCGTCCTGCGGAAAGGAGCCGGCGCGCGATGTCCGTCGCGACCAGGGGCATCTTGCGGCTCTTTTCCGGCTGCTGGGCGATATAGGCATCCACGTCGCCCTGGGCATCGGCGATCTCCTGCAGGGCGATGCGCACCGTCAGTTCCCGATGGCTTCCATAGACCTGATCTTCGTAGATCGGCCCCTGGCTACCCCAGCCGATGACCCGACGGTCGCCTTGGGCGACCTTGTCCTCGGGCTCCTTCGACCATTGCACGAACAGGGCCTTGAGCTGTTCAAGACCGTCCTTGCCGAGTGCCGGCGCCATGGCCGCAATCAGCGGATCATACTGGCCATGATCATTGTTTTGCAGCGCGGCGAAGATCTTGTCGGCAAGGGCGTCCTTCTCGACACGGGCCGACTTGGCGATCACGCCGGCGTCCACGCATGCCTGGTGGAAGCTTTCGATGATCGAGCTGCTTTCGTTGGCGGACCTCTGAAAGATGGGCTCGGCCAGCGCCAGAAGGTGCCAGGCGAGCTCCAGGGCTTCCTTCGGATCGTCGGGGGCGAGGACATCGACGATCGTCTTGCGCTGCGTCTCCAGGTCCGCCGTAACCGCCTTCACCTTGCGCCAGTTTATGACGGTTCGCGAACGGGTAATGCTCGCGAACCGCTTGCGCACTTCACGTGCGATCTCGGCGCCGCTGTGATTGCCGGCAAGCTCCATGCGAAGCCGTCGCTTGTTTGCGGCGCTGCCGGTGCTGATCTCGATGAGCAGTTCGGCGAGACGCGGCGCGCCGAGGGCCTCCAGGTTTTTGGCGTTGAGTGTTGTTGTCTTGGCTGCCATGGACTTCCGCTGTCGTTCATATCGGACATTAGCCTTGCGGCCGGATGGCGCAAGGTCCGGGGGATTATTCTCGGCGTACCGCCTCCAGCGGATCAAACTTTCCAAAAGATTACGAAATAGGCAAAAATTTTGTTTGCTTAAAAAGAGAACCATGCAATATTTGAATTGATATGGGTCAATGCTGCATTTTGCGCATTATGGGTCGGCGATGGAAATCAAGCAGCTCGAAGTGTTCCTCGCAGTCATGTCGGCAGGCAGCATCACCGCTGCCGCCCGGCTGCTCGATCGCTCACAGTCGCAGGTGACGCGCCTCATTCAGGAACTCGAATCCTCCGTCGGTTTCGCGCTTTTTGACCGCAACGGTCCCCGCATCACGCCGACATCGCGGGCAATCGCTTTTCATTCGGATGCCGAGCGTTTCCTGACCGGCATCGGCCAGCTCAAGGAGCGCGCCAGGAATATCCTTTCGGAAGAGCCGGCGCCGATCGAGATTGCTGCGATCCCGGCATTTGCCAGTGGATTGGTGCCGCTCGCGCTTGCGGAAATGCCGGCGGATCTCATTCCGCGGAACGTGCATCTGCGCAGCATTTCGGCCGAGGCGGCCGTCCAGTCGGTGCTCGCCCGCACCGCGGATTTCTGCGTCGCCTCGCTGCCGGTCGAACATCCGGGCCTTGAGGTGCACGGCCTGTTTCAAGCGCCTTGCGTTGCTGCGGTGGCGGCCGACGATCCTCTGGCGGGCAAGGACGTCATCTCGGTTCGCGACCTGGCTGATCGCTGCCTCATCACCATGGCCAATCCCTTCCGGCTGCGTCGCCGCGTCAATCAGGCGCTGCAGATGGCCGATGTTCGGCCCTCGCGCGTCGTCGACACCAATGCGGCGCTGAATGCGCTGCAGCTTGCCTCCACCGGTTTCGGGGTTTCCATAGTGGAACCCGCGACGGCCTATGGCCTGCAGCTCAAGAACGTCGAGATCCGCCCGCTCGATGTCGATATCCCATTTCTCTGGGGCATTTTCTCGGCCGCTTCCAAGCCACTTTCGGAAGGGGTTCTGGAGCTCATCCAGCTGATCATCAGGATTTCGGCCGCCCGCATACCGGGCTTCGTGGCGCATGATCCCGGCCATATCGAACGCGTGGCGGATGCGACTTTCGGCGCCGGCGCGAACGCACAGGAGCAGTGATTTTGAAGGCGCAGGACGCACAGCGGATGAAAGGCCTGGAAGCGCTTGAACAGCGGCTTGCCGAGGACCTGTCGTTTCTCGAGCTCCCTCCCAAGGAGTGGGTGCCGGCGACCGAATATGATGGTGTCGAAGTTTTCGATACCGTCTTAATCGGCGCCGGCATGTGCGGCCTGGTCGCGACCGCCTCGCTGAAAATGCTGGGCATCCATAACGTTGTCTGCCTGGACCGTTCTCCCGCAGGGCAGGAGGGGCCGTGGGTGACGTTCGCGCGCATGGAAACGCTGCGCTCTCCCAAACAGCTGCCGGGGCCGGCGCTCGGCCTGCCGGCGCTGACATTCAGGGCATGGTATGTTTCGCAGTTCGGCGCGCCGGCATGGGACGCGCTCGGCAAGATCCCCAAATCGCAGTGGATGGACTACCTGATCTGGTACCGCCGCGTGCTTCAGCTGCCGGTCCGTAATCTCGTCACCGTCACCGAGATGATCCCGGTCAGCCAAGACCTGATCGCCCTCGACGTTTCGGATGCGCAAAGCGGCAGGCAGGAACGGCTTTATGCCCGGCACGTGGTTCTGGCGACCGGCCGCGACGGCCTCGGCGGCGGTTACGTGCCGGAATTTGTCGAGCGCGTGCGGCAAAAATTCTGGGCCCATTCCGCCGACGAGATCGATTTCTCGGCCCTGAAGGGCAAGCGCGTCGCGGTCGTCGGGGCAGGGGCTTCCGCCATGGACAATGCGGCAACCGCGCTCGAAGCGGGTGCCGGCCAGGTCGATATCATCATCCGGCGCAAGGAGCTGCCGCGCATCAACAAGTTCACCGGCATCGCCAGCCAGGGCGTCGTCCAGGGTTTTGCCGGTCTCAGCGATGCGTGGAAATGGAAATTCCTCGACTATGTGCTCGACGCCCAGACGCCGCCGCCGCGCGATTCCACTCTGCGGGTGTCGCAACATCAAAACAGCCGGTTTTTCCTCGGCACGGCGGTGACCGGCCTGCGGGAAAGCGGCGACCATATCGTCGTCGAAACCAGCCGCGGTGATGTCGACTATGATTTCGCGATCTTCGCCACCGGCTTCCGGGTCGATCTCGATCGCCGCCCCGAACTCAAGCATTTCGCGCCCTATATCCAGTTCTGGAGCGACGTCTTCACGCCCGAAAAGGGCATGGAAAATGGCGAGCTCGCCACGTCTCCCTATCTCGGCCCCGATTTCGAGTTTCTCGAAAAGCTCCCCGGCAGCTGCCCGTCACTGCGTCTCGTCCATTGCTTCAACTATCCGGCCTCGCTCAGCCACGGCAAGTTGTCGGGTGATATACCGGCGGTCAGCGACGGCGGGCGTCGGCTTGCGCGCGGCATCGCCCGCAATCTCTTCGTCGCCGACCGCGAAACCCATTTCGCCAACCTTGTCGCCTTCGAAACGCCGGAACTGCTCGGCGACGAGTGGACGGATTCCGCAGCACTGATCCCGGCCATCCTCAAGGGAGCGGCCGAATGACGAGCGTCATCCTCTATCGCACGAGGTGCTGGCCGTGACCCGCTATCTCGCCGGCAAGCTGGCAGAATCGCTGCTCGCCATTTGGGGCGTGGTTACGATCGTTTTTTTCGTGAGCCGCGTTCTCGGCGACCCGGCCGTGCTCCTGCTGCCGGTTGGCGCCGGCCAGCAGGACCTCGACGCGCTTCGGGCCTCGCTTGGCCTCGATCGCCCGATCCTCGAACAATATCTCATCTCCGTTCTGGCCATGGTCCGGGGCGATTTCGGGATATCGTTTCAGCACCAGCGCCCTGCCATGGATGTCGTTCTCGAACGCATGCCGGTAACCGCCACGCTCGCCGGTACCGCGCTTTTGTTCGGAACGTTGATCGGAGCGGTGGCCGGTGCCATTGCGGCGCTGAAACGCGGCACCATCTCGGAGTTCATCGTCATGGTGGCGGCTCTCCTGGGTCAGGCGACACCGGTTTTCTGGCTCGGTATCATGCTGATCCTGGTATTTTCGGTCGATCTCGGGTGGTTCCCGACGGGCGGCTCCGGAACGATCGCGCATCTGGTGCTGCCGGGACTGACGCTGTCGGTCTTCGTGTCGGCCTCGATCGCCCGTCTGCTCCGCTCGTCGCTGCTCGACATCATGCGTGAGGACTATGTTCGGACCGCGCGGGCCAAAGGCCTGCTGCCGCGCACCGTGTTCTTCTGGCACATCGCGCGAAACGCGCTGATCCCGGTGATTACGATGATCGGCATCATCGCCGGCGAGCTTCTCGGGGGATCGGTGGTCATCGAAACCGTGTTCGCCTGGCCGGGCGTCGGGCGCATCATCATGCAGGCGATCCAGGCCCAGGATTTCCCGGTCATCCAGGCGGGGGTCGCACTGGTCGCCGCCATCTTCATCGTCGTCAACTTAGCGGTCGATCTGCTCTATGGCGTGCTCGATCCGCGCATCCGTCGGCGATAGGTGCGGCCATGAAAGCTTTCTTCCTCGCCCTCCTGAAAAGCCGCGCCGGACTGTTCGGTTTCCTGCTGGTGTCGGTCTTCGTGCTGGCCGCAATTCTCGCCCCCTATCTCGGCCTGCCGGTGCCGACGCGGTCCAACCTGCTTGCCCGCATGGCTGCTCCCACCTGGACGGGATTGTTTTCTCCCGGCGCCCATCCGCTCGGCACCGACGAACTCGGCCGCGATATCCTGTCCCGTATCGTCCATGGCAGCCGGATCACGCTGGCGATCGCGGCTGCGGCCGTCGTTCTCGGCGGCATCGTCGGCACGCTGCTCGGCATTGTCGCCGGTTATTACCGCGGCATGGTCGATCGCGTCCTGATGCGCATTGTCGATATCCAGCTCGCCTTGCCGCTGATGCTTCTGGCCCTTCTGGTCGTTGCGGCGCTCGGACCCTCGACCCGCAACCTCGTTATCGTGCTCGCCTTGACGAGCTGGCTCCGCTACGCCCGCATCATCCGTGGCCAGGTGCTGGCCCTTCGCGAACGCGAGTTCATCCTGTCGGCCCATGCGATCGGTGCGGGGACCTGGCGCATCATGCTCAAGCACCTGCTGCCGAACGTCATGACCCCGGCGCTGGTGATCGCCACGCTGGAACTTGCCCGCATCATCATCATGGACGCGGCGCTTTCGTTTCTCGGCCTCGGCGTCCAGCCGCCCAATCCGAGCTGGGGCCGCATGCTGGCTGACGGCCGCGTCTATATCTCGACTGCCTGGTGGATCGTCACCTTCCCCGGCATTGCCATTCTCCTGACTGTGCTCAGCGTCAACCTTCTGGGCGACTGGCTGCGCGAGCACTTCGATCCAAAATTGAGGACCATGCGATGAACCAGCTTTCCCGTTCCACGTTACCGCCCCGCGTCGGACGCCTGAAGGCCGGAATGGCCAGGCAGGGCGTCGATGTCATCGTCTCCTTCAAACCGGAAAACAGCTTCTATTTCACCGGCTTCAACCCGATCATCTATTCCCACCCGGTGATCGCCATCCTGACCCCGGACCATGACCCGATCATGCTCGTGCATGCGCTGCGCGACGATCACGGCCGCGCCAGCGCCTGGGTGCCGGATATCCGCCTTTACGGTTCCTGGTCGACCAAGGTCACGATGGGTCCGAACTGGCAGGATGCGCTGGCCTCGATCCTTGGCGATCTCGGCGTGGCGGGCAAGACCGTCGGCATCGAGGAGGAATTCATCTCGATCCAGCGGGCCGGCCAGTTGCGCAAGGCGCTGCCGGACGCGGCATTCGCCGATGTCAGCCATCTGATCGACCATTGCCGCCTGATCAAGGACCCGGACGAGATCGCCAATGCCCGCATCGCCGCGCGGGCGGCCGATCTTGGCATGGACACGGCGGTCGCAGTCCTTGCCGCCGGTGGCAACGAGCGGGAAGTCGCCATCGCCTCCATGCATGCGATGAACAAGCTGTGGACCGCCGAATATCCCGATGTCGAGGTCTGCGACTTCGGTTCGCTGGAAGGCGGGGTCCAGAACGGCATGGCGACCTGGGTGCTTTCGGGGCCGCGCATGTTCTACAATTGCGACAACCCCACCCAGCGCAAGCCTCAGCGCGGCGAGGCCGTCTCGGTGCTGATCTGGACGATCGCCAACGGCATCCACGCCGAAAACGAGCGCACCATCGCGATGGGCCCGTTGCCGGAAGTCAACAAGCGGGCGCTCGACGCCATTCTCGAAATCCGCGAAGAGGTCGATGCCCTGATCAGGCCCGGCACGCCCTACAAGGACCTGTTCGAAAAGACCCGCGAGGGCCTGAAGGCGCGTGGTTACGGTGCCAATATCCCGGGCCGTATCGGCCACGGGATCGGCCTTGGCGCGCACGAACATTCCTCGCTCGACGCGTCGTCTTCGCTGGTGCTCGAACCGGGCATGATCTTCACCTTCGAGCCCAATATCCGCGTTCCCGGCGTCTGCGCGACGCAGATCTCCGACACCGTTCTCGTCACCGAGACCGGCCGCGAGTATCTGACCCGCTCGGCCGGCGGTTATCTGGAGGTCTGAGCGTCCGATGGCACCCTTGCTCGAGGTCCGCAATCTTACCGTCGCGTTCGACACGCCTGATGGCACCGTGCATGCCGTCAACGACGTGTCCTACAGCCTGGAAGAGGGCGAGACGCTCGGCATCGTCGGCGAATCCGGCTCGGGCAAGAGCGTCCATGCTCTGTCGATGGTCGGGCTGATCGCGGCGCCGCCCGGCCGCATCGTCCGCGGCGAAGTCCTGTTCAACGGTCGCGACCTGCTGGCGCTGTCGCAACGCGAACTGTTCGAAGTGCGCGGCAAGGAAATCGGCTTCGTCTTCCAGGATCCGATGACCTCGCTCAATCCGGTCCTGACCATCGAGCGGCAGATCGCCGAGCCGCTGCGGCGGCATTTCGGAATGTCGGCAAGCCAGGCGCGGGCGCGCGTCGTCGAACTTCTCGAACTTGTCGGCATCCCCGATGCCGCCCGCCGCGCCAAACAATATCCGCACGAGTTTTCCGGCGGCATGCGCCAGCGCGTGATGATCGCGATCGGCATTTCGTGCAATCCGAAGCTGCTGATCGCCGACGAGGCGACCACGGCGCTCGACGTCACCGTCCAGGCGCAGATCCTCGATCTGGTGCGCGATCTCAAGAAGAAGATCGGCACCACCGTCATCTGGATCACCCATGACATGGGCGTCGTCGCCGGCCTCGCCGATACGGTTCAGGTCATGTATGGCGGCCGGATCATGGAGCGCGGCCCGGTCCGCGCCGTGTTCCACGATCCCCGCAACGCCTATACCTGGGGCCTTCTGAAGTCGCTGCCGCATGGCGGCCGTCGAGGCGTGACCCGGCTTTACCAGATCCCCGGCAATCCGCCGGACCTGACCAAGGCGCCGATCGGCGATCCTTTCGCGCCACGCAATCCGTTCGCGACCGAGCGTTGCCGCATCGAGACGCCGCCGCTTGGCGACGTCGAGGGCAGCGTTCCAGGCCACCAGGTCGCCGCATGGTACGATCTTCGCGCCAAGCTGGCCGCGATGGAGGCGCAGCCATGAGCGAGAGCAACATGAAGCCGCTGGTTTCGGTCCAGAACCTCTGCAAGACCTATGGCGGCGAGAAGCGTTTGTTCGGCGGTTCGACGCAGGCCCTGAGGGCCGTCAACAATGTCAGCTTCGAGATCGCCCCCGGCGAGACGCTCGGCCTTGTCGGCGAATCCGGCTCGGGCAAGAGCACGACCGGGCGTGTGCTGCTGCAGCTCGAGGCGCCGACCAGCGGCGACATCCTCTACAAGGGCGAGAATATCACCGGCCTGAGCAAGGCGATGCTGAAGCCTTACCGGCGCGACATGCAGGTCATCTTCCAGGATCCCTATGCCTCGCTCAATCCGCGCATGACGGTGGGCGAATTTGTCGGCGAACCGCTGGAGGTCCATAGGCTGGGCGGTTCGCGCCGCGAGCGTGAGGATCGGGTCGCCTCGCTGTTTACCAAAGTCGGCCTCGATCCGTCCTTCATGAAGCGTTATCCGCACGAGTTTTCGGGCGGCCAGCGCCAGCGCGTCAATATTGCGCGGGCGATCGCGCTCAATCCCGCCTTCATCGTGGCCGACGAGCCGATCACCGCACTCGACGTGTCGATCCAGGCGCAGATCGTCAACCTGTTCCAGGATCTGCAGGACGAGCTAGGATTGACCTACCTGTTCATCGCCCACGACCTGTCGATGATCCGCTATCTCTGCCACCGGGTGGCGGTCATGCTGCGCGGGCGCATCGTCGAAATCGGCCCCTGCGATGCGATTTTCGAAAACCCGCAGCATGCCTATACGAAAGCGCTGCTTTCAGCGATCCCGGTTCCCGACCCGGATATCGAACGCAACCGCCGGCCGCTCGTCTTCGACGTCGGCGCCAACCTGCCGCGGGAGGAAGCCGTTCTGCGGCCCGTCGGCAACCGTCATTTCGTACTGGAGGCTTGAGAAAATGACGCATCTGTTCGCAACCCATTTCGGCACTTACGAAGTCGGCACGGATGCGAACGGGAAGCGCAAGCTCCTACCGTTCCGCCACGATCCGGACCCTTCGGAAATGGGTCTCGGTTACCTGGATCTGGCCGCCCATCCGGAGCGCATCCGCGCCCCGATGGTCCGCAAGTCCTGGCTGGAAAATGGGCCTCTTGCCGGAACCGGCGTTTCGCGCGGCCGCGAGGATTTCGTCGAGATAAGCTGGGACAAGGCTGCAGGCCTGATCGCCGGCGAGCTTCGGCGCGTGCGCGAGATCCACGGCAACCAGGCGATCTTCGGCGGCTCATACGGTTGGGCCAGCGCCGGCCGTTTCCACCATGCGCAAAGCCAGCTCAAGCGCCTGCTCAATCTCGCCGGCGGCTTCACCTCTTCCGTCAACAGCTATTCCTATGGCGCCGCGGCCGTCCTTCTGCCGCATATCCTCGGTCCGGATTACAAGGATGCCTGCGATACCTCGCCGTCCTGGAACGACATTGCCGAAGGCTGTCAGCTCGTGATCGGGTTCGGCGGCTTCCGGCTGAGCAACGCGCAGGTGGAGTCGGGAGGGACCGGCAGCCACCGCGCCGTCGAATGGCTGCGGCGCTGCCAGGACAAGGGTGTGCGCATTGTCGTGTTCAGTCCCGCGTCGAGCGATGCCCCCTCGGGTCCGAACGTCCGGCATGTTCCGCTCCGCCCGAATACGGATGCCGCGGTGATGCTTGGCATGTGCCATACGCTGCTCGCCCAAGGCCTGTTCGACTGCGACTTCCTGAAACGCTGCACGACCGGTTATTGCGATTTCGAGAGCTATCTGGTCGGCGAGACGGACGGCATCGCCAAGGATGCCGAATGGGCCTCGGCGATTTCCGGCGTGCCGGCGAAAACCATCGTCGAGATTGCCGAAGACCTGCATGACGTGCCGAGCCTGGTTAACGTCGCCTGGTCGCTGCAACGGGCGCGGCGCGGCGAACAGCCATTCTGGGCTGCGATCACGCTCGCCTCGATGGCGGGTCATGTCGGCAAGCGCGGCTGCGGTTTCGCCTTCGGGCTGACAGCCGTCAATTCCGTCGGCCAGCCGGTGCGGCGCCTGAAAGGGCCGGCATTCGAACAAGGCCGCAACCCGGTCCGCAACTTCATTCCGGTGGCGCGGATCACCGATCTGCTCGAAAATCCGGGCGGTCGGATCGACTACGACGGACAGGTTCTCGAACTGCCGGATATCCGGCTCGTCTGGTGGGCAGGCGGCAATCCCTTCCACCATCATCAGGATCTCAACCGGCTGGCCGAGGCTTTCCGACGCCCCGAGACCGTGATTGTCACCGAGAACATGTGGACGGCCACCGCCAAGATGGCGGACATCGTCCTTCCGTCGGCGTTTCCCTTCGAGCGCGACGATGTCGCGGCGGCGTCGCGCGAGAACTGGCTGGTCTACAGCCGTCGTGTGATGGATCCGCCGGCCGGTGTCTTGACCGATCACGAAGCCTATTGCCTGATCGCCGAGGAACTCGGTTGCCGCCAGCAGTTCGACGAGGGGCTGACGACCGACGACTGGCTTGCCCGGATCTACGAAGGTTATCGCGAGCGTTATCCGGAATTGCCGGATTTCCAGGCGTTTCGCATCCGGGGTTATGCCGCGCTCGATGAAGGCGAGCTTGCGCCGTCGCCCGCGAACCATTTTCGGGATTTCGTCAGAGACCCGGATGCAGCCCCGCTGAAAACTGCGAGCGGGAGGATCGAAATCGGGTCGAGTGCCGTCCGCGGCTTCGGTTATTCCGACATCGCCGGCCATCCCGTCTGGCTGGCGCCGGAGGAGTGGCTTGGCGCACCGCTTTCGGCGAAACATCCGTTCCATCTCCTGTCTCCGCAGCCCGCCCACCGCCTGCACGGCCAGCTTGAATACGGTCCGGCGAGCCAGGCAGCCAAGCTCGACGGCTACGAGCGGTTCACACTGAGCGAAATCGACGCCAGGCGTCTTACCCTGAAACAGGACGACCTTTGCGAGCTTTACAACGACCGCGGTCGAACGATCGCGGCGCTGACGATCGACGGTGGCCTGATGCCCGGCGTTGCCGTGCTTGCGACCGGCGGCTGGTTCCGTCCCGATGTGCAGGGTGTCGACCACGGCGGCAACCCGAACACGCTGACGGCGATCACACCCGCCTCGCATCTGTCGCAGGCGACCGCCCCCAATTCATGCCTGATTTCGATCCGTCCATGGACCGGATCGGCAGGTGGAACCTATGATGGGAATGAGTGACTTGGACCAGATCGACATCCTATCCGGCTTGAAGCCGGGCTCCGAGCTCTACGCGATCCGCCGTGAGCGACCGGAATTCGTGGAGGGTACCGAACTCTGCCGCGAAACGGTGCTGACCCCAAATCATGGCTTTGGCCTCAGCCATGCTCTGCGCGCAGCACTCGCCTCTCGCATGGCCCGCTTCATCGGCCGCGAGGACCTGGCAGCGGTCTACGACCTGATGCTGGACGATGCCGGCAGCGATCCGGACCTAGCCTCCATCGCCTCCTGCGCGGAAATCGCGGCGGCCACCGATGCCTTTACCAGTGCCATCATCCGCCACGCCGATCTCGTCACCCGGACGCCGCGCAACAGCAGCAGGGCGGATATCGAGCGCCTCGAAAAGGCGGGCCTCAGCAATCCGCAGATCATCGCGCTGTCCGAGCTGATTGCTTTCGTCAACTACGAGGCCCGCGTCCTTGTTGGCCTGAGCCTTCTGGAGGAGGTCGAATGAGCACGGCGCGTTTCAAGGTCAAGGCGCTCTCCTGGTCGCCCTATATCGAGCCGGTCGACGTTGCCACGGCGAGCGAGGAACAGCTGGCTGCCATGCAGGTGACCCCGTCCAATACCAAGGTTTCCGCCTATGTGCGCACGCTCGCGCATGATCCGGAATCCTACGTGGCCCGCACGAAACTGTTCAACGCCATCATGTATGCCAAGGGCGGCCTCGACCGGGCCGAGCGGGAACTCGGCGCGCTCGTCGCCTCCGCCGTCAATCGCTGCGTCTACTGCGCCTCGGTCCATGCTCGCCGTTACGTCGAACTGTCGGGCCGCGAGGATGTCGTCGAGGAGATTTATGTGCGCGGCCTCGAAGGTCCGTTCGATGCCAGGACCCAGGCGATCGTCGATTTCTGCAAGGCGCTGTCCGAGACGCCGTCGCAGGCCACCAAGGAGCAGGTACAGGCCCTTCGCGATCATGGCATGTCGAAGGCCGAGATCGTCGATCTCATCCACGCCGCCGCCATTTTCGGCTGGGCGAACCGGCTGATGCACACGCTTGGTCATTCCGTACCTGTCGAAGCCAAATGAACGGAGGGGAGGAAACAGCATGACCGCCAACTCACCGGACAAGCCGATCGTCGCTCCCAGCAGGCGAGCGATCGAAACGTTCTGCAATCCTTGCAAATTCGATCCGCTTATACTCAAGGACGTAAAATAGAGGAAAAGCGTCTCTTGAGAACGCAGTGTAAACCCATGAAAAACCAACGGGAATTAATCAGAAGGGAATGGACGTGACCAGAAAATCAATCTCCGCGGCAATCGCCGCACTTTCGCTCGGCGCCACGATCTCGACCTCGGCGCTTGCACAGGACAAGACGCTGACCATTGCGATCACGAACACGATCAACACGTTCGATCCGCATATGACGGCATCCGTCGGCACCGACCTCAGCCTGCTCAGCCACATCTATCCGTCGCTGGTTCTGCGCAGCCCCGACATGAAGATCGCTCCGGCTCTTGCAACCGAATGGACGAGCGTCGACGATCTGACCTGGCGCATCAAGCTGCGGTCGGACGCCACGTTCAACGACGGCGAGAAGATCGATGCCGAAGTGGTCAAATGGAATTTTGACCGCGTGCGCGACCCGGCCGTCAATGCCCGCATCAAGGCTTGGTTCACGCTGATCTCCGACGTCAAGGTCATCAGCCCGACCGAGATCGAGATCAAAACGAGTTCGCCCTATCCGGCGATGATCGGCCAGCTGTCGATGTTCTTCCTGCTGCCGCCGAAATGGACCGCCGAGCACAAGCCGGCGACCGAGACCGCGTCGGGCGGCGCCTATGTCATCTCCTCCGTCAAGCCGGGCGAGAGCATCACGCTCGACGCCAATCCGCAATATTGGGGTGCGAAGCCGGACTTCAGCAAGGTCGTCGTCCGTATCATTCCGGATGCCGCCAGCCGTGTCGCCGCGCTGCTTGCGGGCGAGGTCGATTTCATCAACTCGATCCCGACCACGGAAATTACCCGGATCAAGACGAGCGGCAGCGCCCAGGCTGGCGCGGTGCCGAGCACCCGCACCGCGTTCATCAAGTTCAACACGCTGAAGCCGCCGCTCGACAACAAACTGCTTCGCCAGGCGCTGAATTACGCCGTCGACAAGGAAGGCATCGTCAAGGCGATCTTCAACGACCAGGCCGAGATCGCCAAGTGCCAGGTGACATCGAAGAGCTATTTCGGCTTCAACGCCGATCTGAAGCCCTACGCCTATGATCCGGAAAAGGCGGCCGAACTTTTGAAGAAGGCAGGCGGTGCGCCGGCCGAGCCGATCGAAATCGAAGTGCCGACCGGCATTTACCTGAACGGCGAGGAAGTCGTCCAGGCGGTCGCCAGCCAGCTGGAAGAGATCGGCGTCAAGACCAAGATCGTCGAGATGCAGTTCAGCGCCTATATGGACAAATATCTGAAGACCAAGGATCTCGGCCGCATGAGCCTGCTCAGCCAGGCCTGGCCGACGATCGATGCCGATGGTCTTCTGACCCTGTTCGCGCCGGGCAACATGTATGCCTATTGGGAGAATGCCGATTTCGGAAAAGCCCTGGCGGACGGCCGCTCGACCATGGATGTGGCCAAGCGCCAGGCCGCCTACAAGAAGGCGACCGAGGTGATGTGCGACGAGGCGCCGGCGCTCTTCCTCTATACCCAGCCCGCCACTTACGGCCTGTCCAAGCGTATCACCTGGACCGCTCGGGGCGACGACTGGGTCCGCGCTTTCGACATGAAGCCTGCGGCCAACTGAGCCCAAGACGCCAAATGTCGCCATCCCGCTTCACGCCGAGGCGGGATGGTCTTCCATTGGCCCATGACAGTTGTCGAATCCAGCATCGGCCGGACGATCCACGATCGGCAGAAGCACGCACTCAGACGCCATATCAGCAGGATAGGATAGTCCCATGCCGACAGTGACATTCAACAACGCCACCTTCGCCTACGACGACATCGGCAATCCCGATGCCGAGACGATCATTGCGCTACATGGCGGGCGCGGCATCGGCGATCGCCACGGAGAGTTCAACGCCTACAAGGTCCTGTCGGACAAATACCGTGTCATCGCCTATGATCAGCGCGGGTGCGGGGAAACGAGCCTGACGCCGCCCTACACGTTCGAGCAGCTGGCGGATGACGTCGAAGCCTTTCGCGTGAACCTGTGCGGCGGCCGCAAGATCATCCTCGAGGGTGGCTCGTTCGGCGGCATGATCGCGCTGACCTATGCCGTGAAATATGGCCAGAACCTGTCGCGGTTGATCCTGCGCGGCACCGCCGCCAGCTATCACCACGAAGACGATGCCATGGTGGTGTTCAAGCAGCGCATCCACAAGGCGACGAGCGCCTCGCTCGACATGCTCGACAAGATGTTCTCCGACAGGGTCAAGGACGATACCGAACTGCGCCTGATCTGGCTGGCACTGCAGCCGCTCTATTTCGAAAAATTCGACCCGGATGCCGCACTGGAGCGCACCCGCACCATGCATCTGCATGCCGAGACCCACAACGCGCTGTTCAAGGAACGCCTCTACGACCTGCGCGACAAGCTGAAAGACATCCCGGTTCCGACGCTGGTCGTCTGCGGGGCGGAAGACTGGATCTGCCCGCCGAACCATTCGCGCCTGATCGCCGAAAGCATCCCCGGGGGCGAGCTTCTCGAAGTGCCGAACGCAAACCACGCGGTCCATGTCGAAGCGCCCGAGGTCGTGATCGCCGCGATCCGTGAATTTTTGGCGCGCACGTCGAACTGAAGTTCGGTGGCGCGCGCGATCCGCACTCTCACGGGCAACTCGGTCTCGACGGTCGGTAGCCGACTTGTTCAGGCGGCATCGACGACGCTCGCCGACAGGTTCTTTGCGGCCTCTTCGTCCCCGTGTAAACGAGAAAATCACACGCCGCGCATCGCGACGCATGCCGCGGCGGCTAAATTTCGTGAGGAAGCGGCGGTCTGATGACCGCGTGCTCAGAGAAACCGCAATTGTAGGCCAGAAGACGGGAAAACATCGCCGAAGATCCGGGTCCGCGTCCCCATGTTTGCCTCTCGCACAACATTTTTTAACATAAAAGAGTACAACCGCATCACCGACGGCCTATTCTCCGGTGCGCTGCGTCGTCCTTCGGCGTCGTGAGAAAGGTTGAAATGTGCACATGATCCGGGTTTTGGCGTGACTGGCCGACTGTTGGCGAGCGTTCCCCGCCGAGCGAAACCATGATGGTCCGTGACGAGTTCTGTCCGTATGGCGGACGACAGATTGCAAATTCCGCATCATCGCCGTATTGGCAGCCCCCGGTCTGACCTTCAGGCCGCGGCGGCAAAATGACGGATAGCGGAATATATCCTGCTGTCGGTCAATTCGTTTCCCTTTCTTCCAACAGTCGCGACCCGGGACGCGGCTCTCTCCCATAAGGTCAGTCAGTGCACGAACAGCCCTCGTCACCCCATGTCAGCAAGCGCGTTGTCGTGCATTTTCCGGGCTTCGAGCCATTGGACGCCGCCCATCACTACGCTCGATACAAACGAACCGCCGAAAAGACCGCTGGACTGTGGGACTTCCCGATCGAGGTCGGCAGGCTTCATATGAACGGCACGAGCAGTTTTTTCGATGTGGACTCCGGAGCCAACAAGGATACCGAAACCCGGATCCATATGCTCGAGCACGACCGCCTTGTGCGGCAATTGTCCAGCCGTCCCGTTTCCGTGCGGCTCGTTCAAGGGTTTCGCAGCGCGATGACCGTCGTGCTTGAAGGTGCCGCCGTAGCCTATTTTCGTCACGCCTGGCGTTTTGGACTGTTTTTCGTCTTCCCGTTTCTGCTTGTCACGTTCGCCTTGATTGCCAGTCTTGCGATCGCCTCGGTGCCCTTCTGGCTCGCACTTGATTCCTGGTACTATCCGTTCAGTCTTTTGCTGGGCTACAGCTTTTTCTTCCGTCTGTTTCTCCCATGGTCCAGCCGGTTGCACACCTTGCATCTGTTCTCCGATTGGGAATTGGCCGTGGCCGTCGCGCGCCTTGGCGGGGCGTCGCCCATGTCGGACCTGCAACGTTCCGTTGCGCACTGGCTCGATGAATGCGTCGAGTTGATAGGAGCGGCTCTCGACGGGGAAGCCGACGAATACGTCATCACGTCCCATAGCATGGGCACAAGCATGGCCGCCCACGCTCTCGGGATCTTTTTGACGAGGGAGCCCGAGAGGCTCAGCGGGAAGCGCGTGGTCTTCGTCACGCTCGGCAGCGCGATCCTCCAATGCGCCACATTTGGCAGCGCCAACACACTTCGCCATCGCGTAGGTCTCATCGCTCAGTCAAAGGATATTTCCTGGCTCGATGTCCAGTGCCTGTCGGACGCGATCAATTTCTATAAATGCCCGGTCGTGGCCCTGTGCGGTTTTCCGCAGGCGCCTCAACCCAAGATCATTTTCATCCGATTGAAGAACATGCTGTCAGCGGAACGTTACTCCCGAATAAAGCGTGATTTCCTGCGGGTTCATCGCCAGTATGTTCTGGGATCGGACAAGCGCGTCGATTTTGATTTCACGCTTCTCACGGCAGGACCGGACCCGGCGGCAAGCTATCCGGTCGCGGTTGACCGAAGGTAGCGGCCGGACCTCAGGGCCGGCCGCCTGGGATTTCATCGAGGCAACTAAAGCATGTCTCGATCCTTCGGATTCGCTCGACATGCTTTAGGTCTTTGTTTTACGCATGCCGTTATCGCAAAACCGCTGCACACTTTTGAGCGACATGCTTTAGACGGCGCCGCGGGTTTCCACATAGATCGCGTAGACCGAGTGGCTGCTCGCCATGTAGAGGCGGTTCTTCTTCGGGCCGCCGAAGACAAGGTTGGGGCAGCGCTCCGGAAGCTTGATGAAGCCGATCGCCTTGCCGGCCGGGTTGAATACCTTGACGCCGTTCAGATCCTCGGGCCTGGCGCCTGCCGCGCCGTTCGATCCCCAGCCGCACCACAGATTGCCGTCGACATCGACCTTGAAGCCGTCGATACCGCCATTGTCGTCGGCCGTCACCAATGCCGTCTTGTTCGAAAGCTTCACGCCGTCGGCGCCGACGTCGTAGCTCCAGATGATACGGTAGGGCGCTGCGCGGCCTTCGACGATGTAGAGCTTCTTTTCATCGGGCGAAAACGCAAGGCCGTTCGGGCCTTTCAGCTCGTCGGTGACGAGGTCGAGCTTGCCGTCCGGCGAGATGCGATAGACCGAATGCGGCAGCTCCGCCGTTGCCTTGTCGCCTTCCCATTCACCGGCAATGCCGAAGGGCGGGTCGGTGAACCAGATGGAGCCGTCGGACTTGCAGACGATGTCGTTCGGGGAGTTGAGCTTCTTGCCGTTATATTTGTCGGCGAGCACCGTGATCGAACCGTCATATTCGGTGCGGGTGACCCGGCGTGTCAGATGTTCGCAGGAAAGCAGGCGACCCTGGCGGTCGCGGGAGTGGCCGTTGGCATAGTTGGCGTTGGCGTTGTAGACGCTCCAGGTCTCGTTGGCTTCGTCGTAGCGCATGACGCGGTTGTTCGGAATGTCGCTGACGAGCAGATATCGTCCGTCGCCGAACCAGACTGGGCCTTCCAGCCAGCGCGCGCCGGTTGCGACCTGTTCGAGCGAACTGCTGGCGACACGATATTTCGCAAAGCTCGGATCGAGGATCTGGATGGCGGGATCGGGATAGATGGGGCTCGGCGTAAAGCCGATCGCCTGCGCGGATGCCAATTTCGGGACGGCGGTTGCCAGGGCGGCGGCCGAAAGCGTCAGGAGGTTGCGGCGCGAAAAATTCACGTTGAAATCCTTCAATTATGGATACTTGATTTCATATCAATTTGCCCGGTTTGCCGGGGGACCGAGACCATGGTCCGCTTCCCAATTAAAGGCAGTCCATTGTGCGCCGCAACAAACAAGATTGGCTTTTGTCAGGTTGGTTAAACACCGGTGAAATCCCGGCGGGAGATCGGGGGCGCCCATAATGCACTGCAGCAAGAGTAAGATTTTCTTATGAAAAAGCCCTTATGAACCATTGAGGATCAAGTTCGATCGCCATGCGCATGATGTGCACCGGCCGGTACGGCTCCTGCTTTTTCCTTTTCAGTGCGCCTTCATTCCTACAGCGTTTTTTGAGGTATCCGATGCTCAAGAATTTAAAGATCAAAACAAAATTCCTGATGGCGATTGCCATTCTTGCCGTCATTTCGCTGGGAGGCCTGATGTATGTCACCGGCAAGTTCAGCGCTGCCAACGAGGCCTATTCCGGCTTCCTGCAGAAGGAAAGCAATGCGGCGACCTTCGGACCCCGGGGCGCGGCCGGCATGTGGACCGCGACGACATGGCTGAGCCGTGCGCTCGCCCAGGACCCGGCAAGCGCTGCTTTCCAGGATCTGTCCGGGCGGTTCTCGAAGGAGTTTACCGGCGCTCGCGACCGGTTGACCCAGATACCGGCGCTGGTGCCGAGCCGCAAGGCTGCGATCGACGAACTGCTTGCCGGTGCGGACGCACTGAAGGCGATCGGCGACGATCTTCTCAAGGCCCATACCGCAGGCGACCAGGAAAAGGTTCGCACGCTTTCCGCCAAGCTCGACCAGGCGATCGTCGATCTCTCGCCGAAATTCGGCGCCAATAACGGCGCCATGGCCGAAATCCTCAACAACGGCGCCAAGACGTTGAGCCAGTCGGTTTCCAGCACGATCACCTATGCGATCTGCGGCATGCTTTTCGGCATCGCGATCGCGGCCGTCCTGTCCATGACGATCGCCCATAAGGGCATCACCGCGCCGATGGCCCGCTTGCGTGAACGCATGGCTTCGCTGGCGGCCAGTCAGACGGAAGCTGCCATTGACGGCCTCGACCGCAAGGACGAAATCGGCGAGATGGCCAAGGCTGTCGCCATCTTCCGCGACAACGCGCTGGAGCGTGTCCGCCTGGAACAGGAAGCCGAAGACAATCGCGGCCTCTCCGAACGCGACCGCATAGAGCGCGAAGCCCAGAAGACGCGGGAAGCCGCCGAGATCAAGTTCGCCGTCGACAACCTGGCAGAGGGCCTCAGCCATCTCTCCGACGGCAACGTGTCCTACCGCATCGAAAAGCCGTTCACCGCGACGCTGGACGGTGTCCGCAACGACTTCAACGCCTCGGCCAGCAAGCTGCAGACGGCCTTGGAGCAGGTGGCGGAGAATGCCCGCAGCATCGAAGCCGGTTCGGCCGAAATCAAGGCTGCTGCCGACGACCTGGCCAAGCGCACCGAGCAGCAGGCGGCTTCGGTCGAAGAAACCGCCGCTGCTCTCGAGGAAATCACCACTACCGTCAAGGACGCTACCAAGCGCGCCCAGGAGGCCGGCGCCCTCGTTGCCCGCACCCGCAGCGGCGCCGAAAGCTCCGGGGAGGTCGTCCAGCGCGCCGTCAAGGCGATGGAACAGATCGAAAAGTCCTCCGGCGAGATTTCGAACATCATCGGCGTCATCGACGACATCGCCTTCCAGACCAATCTTCTCGCGCTGAACGCCGGCGTCGAAGCGGCGCGTGCCGGTGAAGCCGGCAAGGGTTTTGCCGTCGTCGCCCAGGAAGTGCGCGAACTCGCCCAGCGCTCCGCCAAGGCCGCCAAGGAGATCAAGGCGCTGATCACGACATCGAACGAGCAGGTCAATGCCGGGGTGCAGCTGGTTGGCGAGACCGGACAGGCGCTGGTGACGATCGTTTCGGAAGTGCAGGAGATCAACCGGCACGTCAATGCCATCGTGGAATCGGCGCAGGAACAGTCCTCCGGGCTTCAGCAGATCAACACTGCCGTCAACCAGATGGACCAGGACACGCAGAAGAATGCCGCGATGGTCGAGGAATCGACCGCCGCAAGCCACGGTCTTGCCCGTGATGCCGCGTCGCTCAACGAACTCCTGGCCCAGTTCAAACTGCAAGGCCAACGCCACGCTCCGCGTCCCGCCGATCGCCGCGACACGCCGGCTGCCTCGCCTGCCCGCAATCTGGCCCGCAGGGTCGCCACCGCCTTTTCCGGCGGTTCCGCGGCCGCTGCGGTCAGCAACGACTGGCAGGAGTTCTAGGGGCGTCAGGTCGGCTTCGGCATCCTGCAGCGAAGGCATAGAGGGTCACGATCAGCGCGCGAGAGGGTGAGAGAAACCTTCAATGAACGCGCGGTCGTGACGCTCTCGCCGCGATGGACGTTCTCATTTTACGCCATGGATGTGCGGCTGCCGGCGGTCCGGGTGCCGAGGAAAACCAGCGGCACCGCGATTGCATAGATGGCGACAACCGAGAGCCAGATGGCCCCTGGCCAGTCGTTCTGGACGACAAAGTAGAAGCTCGAGAACGCGAGCGGCGCGACGATGGAGGCCAGGCTCACAGCCGATGCCAGCACGCCCTGGAACTGGCCCTGGCGGGCTTCGTCAACCTGCCTTGTGGCAAGCGCCTGAAGCGCCGGCGTGCCGATGCTGCCGAGCGCGAAGACGGGCATGATGGCGAACACGATCCAGCCGTGGTTGGCAAAGGCCATCGCGACAAGGGCCGCACAGGCGCAGGCGATTCCGAGGAGAACGGCCCCGCGTTCGCCGAGCAGTTTGGTGGCCGGGCCGGGCAGGAGGGCCTGCACCAGCGTCTGGCAGATGCCGAACGCGCCGAGCGAAAGGCCGATCCAGAGGCCATTCCAGTGGAACGCGTCGAAGCCCCACAGCGCCCAGCAGATGCCATAGGCCTCTCCGGTGGCGCTCATCACGAAAAACACAACCGTGATCGGCAGAAGCCCCTTCATCGAGAAGATCCAGCGTAGCGGCCGAAGTGGGTTGAAGGCAGCCAGATCGACCTTCTGGCGGGCCGGTATGCGGGACTCCGGCAGGATGAACAAAGCCAGCAGGAGATTGCAGGCGTTCAGCACGGCGGCGGCAATGAAAGGGAGCCGCAGCCAGTAGTCGCCGAGCAGCCCACCGAGAATTGGCCCGATGATGAAGCCGATGCCGAACACGGCGTTGAATAGGCCGAAGCGACGGGCCCGTTTGTCATCGGGCGAAATGTCGGTGATATAAGCGGTTGCCACGGAGACATTGGCGGCTGTCAGGCCGGCAATGGCACGGCCGAGCAGCAGCATCCAGAGCTGCGGCGCGAACGCCATGACGATGTAATTGATCACCGCACCGCAGAGCGAAACAAGTAGCACGGGACGCCTGCCGAGATTGTCGCTCAAAGCCCCGAGCACCGGCGCGAAGATGAACTGCATGACCGCATAGAGCGCGGTCATTATCCCGATTGTCGGGGCGATATTCTGGGAATGCGTCACATCCTCAAGAAGTCGCGGGAGAACGGGGAAGATCAGGCCTATGCCTGCGGCGTCGAGGCCGATCGTGGCGAAGATAACGACAAGGGGTCTGTTCATGGCGGGGCTCGAACGACGGAAGCAATATTTCTATATTGGATACCAATATGTACTTGATACATGTATGCATGCCCCTTTGGAAGCTACATGTCAATGCCGGATGTGTACTGAGTATATGAAGCGTGCTACCGTCGCGGCATGTCAGCGCCATCCCCCTCAGAGCTATCAGATCGCAGAACCCGTAAACGCCTCGCCACGCGACGGGCGATCTCCCTGGCCGCGGACCAGCTCTTCCGGGAGCGTGGCTTCGAGAATGTGACGGTGGACGAGATTGCGGCGGCCGCCGATGTCGGGCGGATGACGGTGTTCAATCATTTCGCCCGCAAGGAGGACATGTTCTTCGATCGCGACGAGGAGGGGCGTGAAATCCTGCGCGACGCGTTGCGGCAACGCGATCCCGGCATCTCGCCGGTCGAGACGTTGCGCCTCCTCGCCCATCGGCTCGTTGCGGAGCAGGCACCTTTCCTGCAATTCTCCGCCGCCAGCCAGGGCTTCGTGCAGACGGTCGAAGGCAGCGAAACCCTCAAGGCGCGAGCGAGGGCAATCCGTGACGAACTGGCGCAAGTCGTGGCGGTGGCGATGGCCGAATGCGTCGGGCGGGAACCAGCGGATCCCGACGCCGATCTGGTGGCCGGCCTGCTTTTGGCGACGTGGACCGTCGCCTTTCTCCAGGCTCATGGGATCTTTCGGCAGAGACGGGATTCGGAGGAAGCGAAAGCCGTCTTTCTCGCTCTTGTCGACAAGGGAACCATCGGCCTGAAAGCTGCAATGGCTGGCACGCCTTACGCCTGAGCAGTCAATTCCGGCCCGATGATGTCGCCAAGCACGCCGGGTCGATGGCGTGCTTGCGATAATTGCCTGGTTTCGACTGATCGGGCAGTCGGATCAAAGGCTTTTTGCGTCGGAGACCCGGCGGATCACCGTGAATTTCTTGTCGAGATCCGGGTGCAGCTCCATTCCGAGGCCCGGGCCCGGCGGGACGGTGATCATGCCGTTCTTCACCTCCGGGAGTGCGGTGACGAGGTCGCGATACCAGGTACGGTAGAAGGCGCGCACGCTTTCCTGGATGAGCGCGTTCGGCGCGTTCAGCGAAAGATGCGTCGAGGCGCAGAGCAGGACCGGGCCGGTGCAGTCATGCGGGGCGATCGGCAGGTGCCAGGCTTCCGCCATCGAGGCGATCTTGCGCGCTTCGGAAATGCCGCCGCACCAGCCGATATCGAGCATGACGACACCGGCCGCGCCGGTTTCGAGCAGATCGCGGAAAGCCCAGCGGGAGCCGAGTGTCTCGGATGCGGAGATCGGAGCGGGGGAGACGTCGACGTAGCGTTTCAGGTCCGCCAGGCTGTCCATCTTGATCGGGTCTTCATGCCAGAACGTCTGGTAGGGCGTCAGCGCCTTGGCGATCTGCATGGCGGGCAGGAGCTGCCACATGGAGTGGAACTCGACCATGATATCCATCTTGTCGCCGACGGCCTTGCGGATCTTCTCGAAAGGTTCAAGCGCAGACTTCAGATCCGGCAGCGAGATGTACTGGCCGCGGGTCTTTTCGGCCGCCGCATCGAAGGGCCAGATCTTCATGGCGGTGATGCCTTCTTCCAGCAGCGATTCCGCCAGCTCGTCTGCCCTGTAGAGGAAGCCGTTCAGGTCGTCGTAGCTCGTTCCGGCGCCAAGGCCGTAATTGCCGGTCTGCTGCCCGGTGTTGCGCTTGACATATTCCGTGCCGGCGCAGGTGTTGTAGGTGCGGATCTCGTTGCGGGTGAAGCCGCCGAGAAGCTGGGCGATCGGCAGGTTGGTCGCCTTGCCGAAAATATCCCAGAGCGCGATGTCGAAGGCCGAGTTGCCGCGCACTTCCGCGCCCGAGGAGCGGAAGCCGATATAACCGACGAGATCCTGCGCCAGAAGGTCGATCTGCAGCGGATTGCGGCCGATGACGCGCGGCGCAATGAATTCATGCACATGCGCCTCGACGGCCTGGACGCCGTAGAAGGTCTCACCAAGACCGGTGATCCCTTCGTCGGTATGGACCAGAACCCAGAGGAGGTTTTCGCGTTCGTCGATGCGGACTGTTTCGATGCCGGTGATCTTCATGGCGTTTTCCATAAACGTGGAGATTGCTGGTGGGGCGGGATTAGAAGACGAGGTGAACCTTCATCGACTTTGTGCGGTCGGTCGCGAGGTCGAAGGCTTCGACGGCGCGTTCCATGGGGATCTGTGCAGTCAGAAGCGGACGCACGTCGATGCGGCGCTCGGCGATCAGCTTGGCCGCCCACTCGAACTCGGCATCGAAGCGGAACGTGCCGCGGAGCACGATTTCCTTGGTGACGATGGCGCTGATCGGCAGGCTGACTTCCTTGCCGAGGCCGACGGCGACGATCGTGCCGCGGGGACGCACGACGTTCAAAAGGCCGGCCATGACTGCGCCGTTGCCGGAGCACTCGAAGGCCGCGTGGAACGTGCCCTTGCCTTCCGCGTAAGGAGCCAGTGCATCCGGCTGCTCGGCGGTGTTGAGTACCGTGTCGGCGCCGACTGCCCTGGCGATCTCAAGCGCCGAGTTGGAAATGTCCGTCGCGACGATCTCGGTCGCGCCGGCGAAACGGGCGGCGAGGATGGTCAGGCAGCCGATCGTGCCGGTGCCGGTGACGAGCACGCGCTTGCCGACCAGCGAGCCGGCCTGCATGATCGCGTGAAGGCAGACGGCGAGCGGCTCGCAGCAGGCGGCTTCCTCGAAGGGTGTGTCGGCCGCGACCGGCACTGCCTGCTCGGCCTCGACGACGATCTCTTCGCGGAACAGGCCCTGGACATGCGGAAAGCGCATCGCCGAGCCGTTGAAGCGCATGTCCATGGCATGCTGGCGCTGGCCTTCGCGCATAAATTCGCAATTGCCGCCGGGCCGGCTCGGATTGATGGCCACGCGCTGGCCGACGGCGAGGTTCGTGACGCCTTCTCCGATCGCGGCGATCTCGCCGGATGCCTCGTGGCCGAGGATCATCGGCTCGCGGACGCGCACGGTGCCGAAACCGGCATGGTGGTAATAATGGAGGTCCGAGCCGCAGATGCCGCCGGCCCTCAGGCGGATACGCACTTCGCCCGGTCCAGGCTCGCCGACGCTGCGTTCCTCGATCCTCAGATCATGTTCCTTGTGAATGACGACGGCTTTCATGGGCATTCCTTGAGATTTCACGATTGCGGCCAGTGGGTGACCGGAGTTGGGGCGGTCAGAGCTGGGCGAGCCAGCCGCCGTCCACATAAAGCGTCTGGCCGTTGATATAGTCGGAGGCGGCACTCGACAGGAAGATCGCCGCGCCGACGAGCTCTTCCGGCTTGCCCCAGCGGCCGCTCGGATTGGAAGCGCGCACCCAGGCGTCGAATTCCTTGTTGTCGATCAGCGCCTGGTTCATGTCGGTCAGGATATAACCGGGGCCGATCGCGTTCGACTGGATGTTATGCGGCGCCCATTCGACCGCCATGGTGCGGGTGATCGCGGTGATCGCGCCCTTGGAGGCGGTGTAGGGCGCCACGGTGGCGCGGCCTGCGGCGCTGGTCAGCGAGGCGATATTGACGATCTTGCCGCCGCGGCCGCGGGCGATCATGCGCTTTGCGGCCTCGCGAGCGATGACGAAAGAGCCGGTGAGGTTGACGTCGAGCACCCGCTGCCAGTCCTCGACGCCGAGATCGACCATCGGCTTGCGAAACTGGATGCCGGCATTGTTGATGAGGATGTCGATCTCGGTGCCGTCGCGGTCGAAGGTTTCGAAGGCCTCGACGATCGAGGCCTCGTTGCCCACGTCGAAATGCTTGCCCGAGACCTTGTAACCCCTGGCCGTGAGCTTCGACACGGCCTCCGCCACGCCCTCGGCGCGGGTGCCGTTGACGATCACATGGGCGCCGGCCTCCGCCAGGCCTTCCGCATAGGAAAAGCCGAGGCCGCGAGTGGAGCCGGTGATGAGCGCGGTGCGCCCGGTAAGATCGAAAAGCTGCTTGAAGGACATCGGGTTCGCCATCGAAACGAGAGGAAAGGGGTAGGGCGGCCAAGGGCGACCAGGGCCGCCCTCCGGCGGTTAGCGAAGCCAGCTTGCCGGCACGGTGATCAGCTCCGGGAAGATCACGAAGGTAAAGAGCAGCACGGTATAGGCCAGCAGGAAGGGTAACATGCCCTTGATGACCTGGTCGAGTTCGACGCGCGCCACGCCCGACACGACGTTCAGAACCGTGCCGACCGGCGGCGTGATGAGGCCGATCGCGTTGTTCATCATGAACATCACCCCGAAGTAATAGGGATCGATTCCGGCCTGCTTGACGAGCGGCATCATCACCGGGGTGAGGATCAGGATCGTCGGGGTGAGGTCGAGCGCGGTGCCCACCAGGAAGACGATGATCATCAGCATGAACATGAAGAGCTTCTTGTTCTCCATGTAAGGCGCAAGCGATTCACCGATTTCCTGCGGGATGTTGGCGACCGTGATCAGCCAGGCCGAAACGTAAGCCGCTGCGACCAGGAACATGATCGTGCTGGCCGTCTTCGCTGCCTGAAGCAGCAGCGACGGCATGATGGAGATCTTCAGTTCCCCATAGACGAACATGCCGATGACGAAGGCATAAACGACGGCGACGACGCCCGCTTCGGTCGGCGTGAAGATGCCGGTCTTCATACCGCCGATGATGATCGCCGGCAGGACGAGCGCCCAGATGCCTTCCCTCAGAGCCTTCAGCAGTCGCGGAAGTTCGAACTTCTGCTCGGAGGCCATGGACGGCGTCTTGCGGGCATAAAAATACCAGGTCACCATCAGCGTCACGGCCATCATCAGGCCCGGCGCGATGCCGGTCATGAACAGGCGCGTGACCGAGAGTTCCGCTGCGACGCCGAAGACCACGAAGGGGATCGACGGCGGCAAGAGCGGCGCAACGATGCCGGCGGACGAAATCAGACCCGCCGAGAGCGGAACCGGGTAACCCGCACGGCGCATCAGCGGAATGACGACGGCGGCAAGGGCCGCGCAGTCGGCGATCGCCGAACCGGAGATCGCGGCAAGGACCAGTGCCGCGATAACCGCGACATAACCGAGACCGCCACGGAAATGGCCGACCGCGGCGATCGCCACGCCGACGATGCGTTTGGAAACGCCGCCCGCGTTCATGATTTCGCCTGCCAGCACGAAGAAGGGCAGGGCCATCAGCGGATAGTTGTTGGCGCCGTCGAGAACGTTCTCGGCCAGGATCTGGACGTCGAAAATATCCAGGTGCATCATCAGGACGACGCCGCAGATCAGCAGCGAGAAGGCAACCGGGATGCCGAGCAGCATCGCTCCGCAGAGTGAGCCGACAAAAACAAAAATAGTCATGCGCGTTGTCCCCTTCGCCGCTTATTCGACCAGACCGTCGGCATTGCTGGCAAAGATTTCCTCATCGGGAATCCGGCCGGTCGCGACGTCGAAGATCGAACGAAGTTGGAGGACGGCCATGCCGATGCAGCAGAGCACGCAGGAGAAATAGACCCAGCCGAGAGGAATGCCGGCGACCGGCGAGTAGTTCTCCAGGTTGTCCAGAACCTGACGCCAGGCGCCGAGGCCGAGCAGGTAGCAGCAGATCAGCGTGGCGATGTCGCCGCCGATGCGCACCGCGCGTTGAGCCTTGAACGGCATGGCACGCACCAGGCTGTTGACGCCCAGATGGGCGCGGTCGCGCAGCGTCAGGAAGGCGCCGATGAAGATCAGCCAGACGAAGATGAAGCGCGACAGCTCTTCCGACAGCGTGATGCCGGAATTGAAGCCGTAACGCAGGACGACGTTGCCGAAAATCAGAATGACCATCAGCGCAAGCGCCGCTATCAGCAGTTTTTCGAGCGTGCCGAACAGGATGCGGGAAATCATGGGCGTCCCCCAATAAGAAGAGATCGGTGGTCCGGCCCCCCGCAAGGAAGAGGGCCGGACCGATGCCGGGCAGCGATTATTTCTCTGCGCGAACCTTGGCGATGGTGGCCTGGATCTCGTCGACGAGTTCGGCGCCGACGACCGGCTTGTACTTCTCGATGATCGGCTGGGTGGCGGCACGCAGCTTGGCGAGCTCGGCTTCCGGCAGGGCTTCGACCTTCATGCCGTGGGATTCGAGTTCGGCGACAACCTTGGCATTGCCGTCATCCATCAGCTTACGCAGGTAGACCATGGCTTCCTTGCCGGCCTTGACGATCGCTTCCTGATCGGCAGGCGTCAGCTGTTCCCAGAACTTCTTCGACGTGACGAGAATGCAGGGCGTGTAGACATGGTTGGTCGTCGTGCCGAACTTCTGAACTTCGTAGATCTTGTTGGCGTACATGTGGATGTACGGATTTTCCTGGCCGTCGAGCGCGCCAGTTTCGAGCGCGGTGAACACTTCCGCGTAGGACATCGGCAGGGCGTTGGCGCCGATCGCCTTCCAGCTGTCGAGGGCGACCTGGTTCTGCATGACGCGAACCTTCAGGCCCTTGATGTCGTCGGCGGTCTTGACCTGGTGCTTGTTGTTGGAGAGCTGGCGGAAGCCGGTCTCGCCCCAGGCGACGCCATGCAGGTTGTGCGGCTCGATGAGGGTCATCAGCTTGTTGCCGATCGGGCCGAGGAAGACGGCGTCGACTTCCTTCATGTTGCCGAACAGGAAGGGAAAGTCGAAGACCTGGACTTCCTTGATCTTGCCGGCGATCGGCGCAAGCGAGCCGTAGAACATTTCCTGCGTGCCGCTCTGGGTCGACTGCAGCATCTTGTCGTCGCCGCCGAGCATGCCGCCGTGGTAGACGTTGATCTTCACGCGGCCGTTCGTGTACTGGCCGGCCAGTTCCGCGAACTTGTTGAGCGCGACGGCCTGCGGATGCTCCTGCGGCATGGCGTGACCGAGCTTTGCCTTGAATTCCTGCGCGGTGGCGATCGTGCCGGCTGCGACGGTAGCGAACATCGCGAGTGCAAAGGCACCTGCCAGTTTCATCATTCTGCTTTTCATTGGACCTCTCCCTTCGGTTCCAGTCAAAACGGTGGTCTCCCCACCCCCTTCCGGACCATCACCACGTGATCTGTCCGGCATCGAAGGCGTCGCCTTGCGACGCCGCCTCAATCTCCTCGGGCCAGAGATCCGGCCCACGTAATCTCACCACTCGGCGACGCTGCCGTCCTCGTGGCGCCAGACGGGATTGCGCCACCGATGGCCTTCGCGGGCGCGCTCGATGACGTATTCCTCGTCCACTTCGATACCGAGGCCGGGACCCTGCGGGATCCCCACGAAACCGTCCGCATAGGCAAAGACATCCTTGTTGACGATGTAGTCCAGGATGTCGTTCGTCTTGTTGTAGTGGATGCCGAGGCTCTGCTCCTGGATGAAGGCGTTGTAGCTGACGGCATCGATCTGCAGGCAGGCGGCAAGCGCGATCGGTCCGAGCGGGCAATGGGGCGCCAGCGCCACGTCATAGGCTTCCGCCATCGCCGCGATCTTGCGGCATTCGGTGATGCCGCCGGCATGGGAGAGGTCCGGTTGGATGATGTCCACATAACCGTCCGACAGGACCTGCTTGAAATCCCAGCGGGAATAGAGCCGCTCGCCGAGCGCGATCGGGGTGGAGCAATGGTTGGCGATTTCCTTGAGCGCCTCGCGGTTTTCCGAAAGGACGGGCTCCTCGATGAACATCAGCTTGAACTGTTCAAGTTCCTTGGCGAGCACCTTGGCCATCGGCTTGTGGATGCGGCCGTGGAAATCGACGCCGATGCCGATATGCGGGCCGACCGCCTCGCGGATGATGGCGATGGTTTCGACCGCCTTGTCCACCTTTTCGTTGGTGTCGACGATCTGCATCTCCTCGGAACCGTTGAGCTTGATCGCCTTGAAACCGCGGGCGACGACGTCCTTGGCGTTGCGCGCTACATCCGAAGGGCGGTCGCCGCCGATCCAGGAATAAACCTTGATACGGTCGCGCACCTGGCCGCCGAGCAGCGAATGGACGGGGACCCCAAGCGCCTTGCCCTTGATGTCCCAGAGCGCCTGGTCGATGCCGGCGATCGCGCTCATATGGATCGCACCGCCGCGATAGAAACCGCCGCGATACATGACGTTCCAGTGATCCTCGATCAGGAACGGATCCTTGCCGATCAGATAGTCCTCGAGTTCGTGCACGGCCGCCTGCACGGTCAGCGCGCGGCCTTCGACGACCGGTTCGCCCCAGCCGACAACGCCCTCATCCGTCTCGATCTTCAGAAACAGCCAGCGTGGCGGGACGATATAGGTGGTCAGCTTCGTGATCTTCATTCGTTTTCAACTCGTCATCCGGCCTTTGGCCGGCGAATGCACATCCGTGCGGCAGGACGCGTTCGCTCCCGAAAGACATGACGGTTTCGGTCGCGCTCCGTATTTAAGGCGGGGGGCGCGTTCGATCTGCAACGAAGGCAGCGTCATCAGCTTGCGGGGTACGGGTCTCCTCCAGCACCTCCATTTGCCATCTAAAATAAATCGTATTTATTGTCAATTTAAATGCGATTTATCTTTTGGGACATTTCGTCTATGGGTAGACCCCAAGGATTGCCAGGGATGGAGCTGTATGGCGGAATCGGGGAGAGCGAATGCGCACACGCGCGAAAAAGGTGGCCGGCGACCCGTCAAGGACAACCTGCTCCATGTGCTGATAGACCGGATCGTTTCCGGCGAGATTGCAGAGGGATCGACGCTTCCGAACGAAGCCGATCTCCAGGAACTCTACGGCGTCAGCCGCACGACACTCAGGGAATCGATGCAGCATCTGGTGGCGCAGAGCATGGTGCGGTCGCGCACGCGTGGCGGGACGATCGTCCTGCCGCGGGATCAGTGGAACTATCTCGACCCGATCGTGCTCGACGCGGCGATGAGGCATCCGAAGGACGAGCGGTTCTACCAGTCGCTTGTCGATGCACGCATGGTGCTGGAGCCGGCTGCGGCGGAGGCGGCTGCAATCAATGCGACCACGAGACAGATCATGGTCATCGCGGAAGCGTTCGACGAGATGGTCGCAGCCCACTCCCGCTATACGGATGCCTGGAGCCAGGCCGACCTGCAATTCCACACCGCGATCATCAATGCTTCCGGCAACTGGGTATACCGCCAGTTTGCGGCCGCTATCGGTGCGGCCCTGTTAGCGAGCTTTCGCATCACCAACCGCGCGAGCCAATCGCATGAATATGCCCTCAACATTCACCGGGCAGTGCTCGATGCCATCCGCATGCGCGACCCGCAAGGTGCCCGGCGCGCCATGGAAACCCTGGTCGCCGGCGCGCGGCGGGAACTGAGCGAGGTACTTCAAGCGAGCAAGGTTACAACGCCAGTCCCCTGACGGTTTCAGCTCCCAGTTGCGCGAGGAGCGGAGCTTGCGGTCGCGGCCTGCCGCGACCCTGTCATACCGAGCTCTTGATCCCCAGCGCCGAGGGGATGTTCACCCCTCCCGCGCTCAAACCCTCTTTCCGGCCGCGTCGAACAGATGGAAACGGCTGGGGTCCGCCGTCAGGGCCATGGTCTCGCCGATCCGGATGCCCGAGCGGCCTGGGACGCGGAAGACGACAGGACTGTCGTCGGCCGTCATGGCATGGACGTAGCTTTCCGCGCCCACCAGTTCGACCGCCGCCACCTGAACCTCGGCCCTGATGGGTCCGGGAGCATTGCCATTGGCGACTACGATATCCTCCGGGCGGATGCCGATCGTGGCAGCACTATTCGGCAGTCGCGCATCGGGCGACATCTTCCAGCCGGCGCCTTCGCCAAGTTTCATGAGGTTCATGGACGGCGAGCCGATGAAGGTCGCGACGAAAGTGGTCGCCGGCTTTTCATAGAGTTCGATCGGCGTGCCGACCTGCTCGATCCGGCCGGCATTCAGCACGACTAGCCGGTCGGCGAGCGTCATCGCCTCCATCTGATCATGGGTGACGTAGATCGACGTCGTGGCGAGCGAACGTTGCAGGCGGCGGATCTCGACCCGCATCTGGACGCGCAGCTTGGCGTCCAGGTTGGATAGCGGTTCGTCGAACAGGAAGGCGGCCGGCTTGCGGACGATGGCACGGCCCATGGCGACGCGCTGACGCTGGCCGCCGGAAAGCTGGCGCGGCTTGCGTTCGAGGAAGGGCTCGATTTCCAGCGCGCGAGCGGCTTCGGTGATGCGGCGATCGATCTCGTCCTTCGGCGTGTTGCGGTTCTTGAGTCCGTAGGCGAGGTTCTGCCGCACCGTCATGTGCGGGTAGAGTGCATAGTTCTGGAAGACCATGGCGATGTCGCGCTCGGCCGGTTCCAGTTCGTTGACGCGCTTGCCGGCGATCGTCACCTCGCCCGCCGAGATGCTTTCAAGGCCTGCCACCATGCGCAGCAGGGTGGACTTGCCGCAACCGGAGGGGCCGACCAGCACGATCATCTCGCCGTCTTCGATATCGAGCGACACGCCCTTGATCGCCTCGATACTGCCGCCATAGACCTTGCGGACATCCTTGAGTTCGATTGTTGCCATTACTTCTCGGTCTCCACCAAACCTTTGACGAACCAGCGCTGCATCAGCACCACGACGATGACGGGAGGAATGATCGCCAGGATCGCGGTGACCATGACGTAGTTCCATGGGGTTGAGGCATCCGCGAAATCCACCATTCGGCGCAGGCCGATGATGATCGTGTTCATCTTGGCGTCATTGGTGACCAGCAGCGGCCACAGATATTGCGTCCAGCCGTAGATGAACAGGATGACGAAGAGCGCGGCGATATTGGTCGTCGACAACGGCAGCAGGATGTCCCGCATGAAGCGGAACGGCCCGGCATTGTCGATGCGGGCAGCCTCGACCATCTCGCCCGGGATCGTCAGGAAGAACTGCCGGAAGAGGAAGGTGGCGGTCGCCGACGCCATCAGCGGCAGGGTCAGACCGGCATAGGTATCGATCAAGCCGAGATCGACGATGACCTTGTAGGTCGGCAGGATGCGCACTTCCACCGGTAGCATCAGGGTGATGAAGATCATCCAGAAGAAACCCATGCGGAAGGGAAAGCGGAAGAAGACGATCGCGAAGGCCGAAAGGAACGAGATGATGATCTTGCCGATGGCAATGGCGATCGCCACCACGAAACTGTTGAACAGCAGCCGTTCGAGACTGACGCCGACCACGCGCTCGACGCCGCCCGAGATGGATTCGCTGTAGTTTTCCATCATGTGCCCGCCGGGCAACAGCGAAAGCGGCGGACGGATGATGGCGCTCGAGGTCGCCGTCGAGGCAATGAAGGTATAATAGATCGGGAAGGCGACGATGATGATGCCGAGGATCAGCATCAGATGCGCCATGAGGGAGGCGAGAGGGCGGTTTTCGATCATTGAATGTCCTCAGCCATAATGCACGCGCCGCTCGACGAAGCGGAACTGGAAGGCGGTGAGTGCTATGACGATGACCATGAGCACGACTGACTGGGCGGCGGACGAACCGAGGTTGAGGTTCACGAAGCCGTCGTTGTAAACCTTGTAGACCAGCGTTTCGGTCGCCTTGGCCGGCCCGCCGCCGGTCACGGAATGAATGATGCCGAACGTGTCGAAGAACGCGTAGACGGTGTTGACGACGAGCAGGAAGAAGGTCGTCGGCGCCAGAAGCGGGAAGACGATCGTCCAGAAACGGCGGCTGCCGCGGGCGCCGTCGATTGCCGCCGCCTCCAGCAGCGATTTCGGGATTGCCTGCAGGCCCGCGACGAAGAACAGGAAATTGTAGCTGATCTGCTTCCAGGCGGCGGCAACCACGACCAGCACCATCGCCTGATCACCGTTGAGCAACGGGTCCCAGGCAATGCCGTTGCGTCTTACAATGTAGGCCAGGGTCCCCATGGCGGGATTGAACATGAAAAGCCACAGCATGCCGGCAACCGCCGGCGCGACCGCATAGGGAATGATCATCAGGGTTCTGTAGAACCCCTTGCCGCGCACCACGAGATCCGCCGCCGTTGCCAGCAGCAGCGCCAGGCCCATGGATAGCAGGGCGGTCGCGACGCTGAAGACGATCGTTACCTGCAGCGCATGCAGATAGTTCTCGTCCGACAGGATCAACCTGAAATTGGCAAGCCCGACGAAACTGCTCCGCAGGCCGAACGGGTCTTCCCGCATGGCCGATTGATAGAGCGCCTGGCTTGCAGGCCAGAAGAAGAAGATGACCGTCAGGATGATCTGCGGCGCGACCAGGATGTAGGGCAGGATCTTGTTCGGAAAGACGACGGTTTGCACGGGCAGGCTCCGTTGGAATGCGAACGAGGCCGCCCGTGCCGGAAAGACACGGGCGGCCTGCGATGCTTACTTTTCGATTGCCTGCTGGATCGCTGCGTTACCGCGTTCGACGGCCTTGTTGAGGGCGGTCTTGGCATCCTGCTTTCCGGCCAACATCGACTCGAACTCCTCGTTCATGATGTCTCGGACCTGCGGCAGGTTGACGAGGCGAACACCCTTGGAGTTTTCGGTGGGCGCCTTGCCCATCATCTGAAGGAGCGGCGTCTCGCGGCCGGGGTTCTTGTCATAGAAGCCGGATTTCTTGGTTTCCTCATAGGCGACCATCGTCACCGGCATGTAGCCGGAAACCTGGTGCAGGCGGGCCTGGATCTTGGTCTGCGACAGGAAGTTGAAGAACTCAGCCGTGCCCTTGTATTCCGCATCGCTCTTGCCGCCGAAGACCCAGAGGCTGGCGCCGCCCGGAATGGTGTTCTGCGGCCGGCCGGCACCTTCGTAATAGGGAAGCTGGCCGATGCCGTAGTTCATGCCGGTCTTGATGATGTCGCCGAGACCGCCGGAGGATTCCGTCATGATGCCGCATTCCCCCGACGTAAAGAGCTGCTTGGCTTCCGACGTGCGGCCGCCATAGCGGAAGGTGCCTTCCTTGGCGAGGTCGGCGATCGTCTGGAAGTGCTTGACGAAGAAGTCGGAGTTGAAGGCGAGTTTCACATCCACGCCGGCGAGGCCGTTTTCATTGCTGCCATAGGAGACGTTGTTCCAGGCGGCGAGATTTTCAGTCTGGATCCAGGTGAGCCAGGTCGAGGTCATGCCGCAGGGGGCAGCGCCGCTGGTCTTGATCTTCTTGGCAGCCTCGAAGACCTGTGGCCAGGTTTTCGGCGGATTGGCGGCGTCGAGGCCGGCCTTCTGGAAGATATCCTTGTTGTAATAGAGGATCGGCGACGAGGAGTTGTAGGGGAAAGACAGCATGGTGCCGTCCGGCTTCGAATAATAGGCGACGATGCCGGACAGATATTGCGACTTGTCGAACTTGTAGCCGCCCTTGGTCAGTACGTCGGCGACCGGCACGATAGCGCCCTGGGCACCCATCATCACGCCGCTGCCTGCGTCGAAGACCTGGATGATCGCCGGCGGCTGCTTGGCGCGGAAGGCGGCGATGCCGGCATTCAGCGTTTCCGGATAGCTGCCCTTGAAGACCGGAACGATCTTGTAGTCCTTCTGGCCTTCGTTGAATTCCTTGGCAAGCTGCTCGACGACCTCGTTATTGGCGCCGGTCATGGCGTGCCACCATTGGATTTCGGTGACGGCCATGGCGCTCGAAGCCATCAGCAGCGATGTGGTTGCGGCAATTGCCGAAGTAAGGACGATTTTCATGGATGTTTTCCTCCCTTTCCCATGAGCCGAAGATTGGGTCCGGCAGGACCCTTTTTTTGCGCGTCGCTCGATCCAGAGGTTCGGGCAGCGCGCGGATGAAGCGGCTATGCCGCCGCCGAATCTCCTGCGCTGACGCCGGCGATGCGTTTGAGGTCGCTGACGGCCCCAGGGCCCGCTGCGAGCACCGGGGCGCCTTTGGTGAGCCGCCCTCCTTCCGTGGGGAAGGGCAGGAACCAGCCGCCGGCTTCCTCGACGATGCAATAGCCGCCGAGGCAGTCCCAGGCGTGCATATAGGGCTCGTAATAGCCGACCAGCCGCCCGGCAGCGACATAGGCGAGCATCAACGCGCCCGACCCGAGCCGGACGAAATTGCCGCCGCCTTCGAGGAGATCGCTGACGATCTTGGCGACGGCGGCCGGCGTGACATGGTGGTTGGCGCCGATGCCGGTCAGCCCGTTGCGGATCGTCTTCTTCGCATCAAGCGAAAGCCGCTTGCCGTTCAGCGTTGCGCCCTGTCCGGTCGCCGCCGAATAAATCTCGTCATGGCAGGGCACATAGATGACGCCGACGACCGGTTTCCTGTCATGGAGAACGGCGATCGAGACACACCAGTTCGGCATGCCGCTGACAAAGGGGCTGGTGCCGTCGATCGGGTCGACGACCCAGGTATAACCGGAACTGCCGTCGGCAAGGCCGTATTCCTCGCCCAGGAATCCGTCGTCCGCGAATGTTTCGGACATGCGGTCGCGGATGAGATTTTCCACCTCCCGGTCGGCGATCGAAACGACATCCTGCGGATCGCCCTTGGTTTCGATGATCAGTGTTTCCCGGCGGTTGAAATAGTCGAACGCGACCTTTCCCGCTTCCCGCGCAACCTTTTCGGCAAGCGCGTGGCGATCCTTGATTTGCTGCTGGTTGTTGTTCATGAAGAAACGTGTCCCTGTCTGCGGATCTTTCATTCCGCGATGATGGCGATGCCCCGGCTCTTGAGGCCGATTGCGACCTGCGTGCCGGGGGGAAGAGGACGGTCGACCGACGGGTCTACGATGAACAAGGTCCCGCCGCTCGTTTCCGCCTCGTATTCGATATGGTCGCCGAGATAGGCCGTGTGCCTGATCCGCCCGAAAAAGGCGGCGCTTTCGGCCGGTTCGACCGTGATGGCATTCGGTCTTACCGCGAGCTTGCCGCGGCCGGGCCTCGCACCGCGCGCCGGCACAACATGCCTCAGGCCTTCAATGCCGACGGTCGCCTGTGTGCCCGAGATATCGATGATCTCGCAGGGCACGACATTTGCCTCGCCGATGAAGTCGGCGATGAAGGACGAGGCCGGTGCCTCGTAGAGGTCGCGCGGGCTGCCTTCCTGGGCGATCTCGCCGTCCTTCATCACGATGATCTTGTCTGAGACCGCAAGCGCCTCGTCCTGGTCGTGGGTGACGTAGACGGCGGTGAACTGCAGGCGTTGCTGAAGCTCGCGGATTTCGGTGCGGACGCGGCGGCGCAGCCGCGCATCGAGATTGGACAGCGGCTCGTCGAGCAGCAGGACCTGAGGTTCGAGGACCAGCGCGCGGGCGACGGCGACACGCTGTTGCTGGCCACCGGAAAGTTCAGCCGGAAGACGGCGTCCCATGCCCGCAAGGCCGACGAGTTCGAGCCCGTGTTCGGCCTTTTCGCGCGCGTCCCTCCTGCTCAGCCCGGACGACTCCAGCCCGTAGGCGACGTTGTCGAGCGAATTCATGTGCGGGAAAAGCGCGTAGGACTGGAAGACCATCGAGACGTCCCGCTCGTTGGCCGGCAGCATGGTGACGTCCTTGCCGCCGATCAGGATGCGGCCGGAGCTCGGATGTTCGAGGCCGGCGAGCATGCGCAGCGTTGTGGTCTTGCCGCAGCCGGAGGGGCCGAGCAACGTCACCAGCGTGCCGGGCTCGACAGTCAGCGACAGGTCGTGAATGGCCGTGAACGCGCCGAAAGTCTTGCGGACGTTCTGGAAGACGACGGATCCGGCCTGGGTGAGGCTCATGCGATTTTCTCCTGCTGCAGGGAGGTCGGAACGCGGGCGCGCGAGGCCGAGATGCGGTTTTCACGCCGCAGTCGCCGTTCACCGACGATCAGTTGGAAGCCGGCGATGACGGCGATCATCACCACGATCAGCATCGAGGAATAGGCGATCGCCACGCCATATTCGCCATTCTCGACCAGGCCGACTATATAGGAGGTCGCCATGTTGTATTGAGCGCTGACCAGGAAGACGACGGCGCTGATCGAGGTGATGGCGCGTACGAAGGAATAGACCAGCGCTGCAGTGATCGCCGGCCTCAAGAGCGGCAGGATGACCTTGCGGATCGTGCGGAAGCTGGTCGCCCCAAGCGTCATCGAGGCCTCATCGAGGCTTTTGTCGAGCTGGCTCATCGCCGCGATGCCACCGCGAACCCCGACCGGCATGTTGCGAAAGACGAAGCAGGCGACGAGGATCAGCGCCGTGCCGGTCATTTCGAGCGGCGGCAGGTTGAAGGCCATGATGTAGCTGATGCCGATGACCGTGCCGGGAATGGCAAAGCTCATCATCAGGGCGAACTCGAAGAGTTCGCGGCCGGCAAATTTCTGCCGGACGATCACATAGGCCGTGGCCAGTCCGACGGCGGCCGTCAGCGGCGCCGAGATCAGTGCGATCTCCATCGTCGTCCAGAACGAGTTCCAGGCGACCCCGGTCCAGGCCAGCGAGCCGTCGCGAATGGTGACGGAGAAGGCCTTGGTGTAATGGGCAAGCGTCAGCGTGTTGTCGAGACCCCAGGTCTTCACGAAGCCGCCGAAGATGATCATGCCGTAGACGACGAGCGTGAAGATCATCCAGGGGATAACGAGCGCATGTACGGCAATCGAAAGCGGGCGGGGCAGTGCGATATGGGCGCCGCTGTCGCCCTTGCCGGTGACGGTCGCGAAATTCTTGCCCGAAAGCCAGAGCCGCTGGGCGAGGAAGGCTGACAGGGTGAAGCAGAGCAGGATCATCGCAAGCACCGCGGCGCGGGCCGGATCGTTCTGCGAACCGACGACGGCGAAGAAGATTTCCGTCGAAAGCACGCCATGACTGCCGCCGAGCACCAGCGGGTTGCCGAAATCCGCCATGCTTTCGATGAAGCCGATCAGGAAGGCGTTGGCGAGGCCGGGTTTCATCAGCGGTAGGGAAACGCGCCAGAAGGTGCGCCAGCGGTTTGCGCGCAATGTCTGCGAAGCTTCCTCCATCGAAGGGCTCACCCCTTCGACGACGCCGATCAGCACGAGGAAGGAAATCGGCGTGAAGGAAAGGACCTGCGCGATCCAGATGCCGGTCAGGCCATAGAGCCAGCGGCTCGGTTCGATGCCGAAGACCGACGAAAGGCCTTGGGTGACGACGCCGGCGCGGCCGAACAGAAGCGTGAGCGCTAGGCCGATCACGAAGGGCGGGGTGATGATCGGCAGCACGGTCAGGAGCCGCAGGCCCTTCTTGAAGGGAAAATGCGTGCGCGTCGCGACCAGAGCGAAGGCGAGACCCAGGAGGGTCGAGCCTGCAGCCGTCATGATCGCCAGGAAAAGCGTGCGCCAGGCGATCCCGCAGCGGGCACCGCCAATGACGCAATCGAGGCTCCAGATCGAGGAATCGACGATGTTGCGGCTGAATCCGTCGAAATTCACCGAACCGTCGAAATCCTGGAAGGCGCCGATGAACATGCTGCCGATCGGATAAAAGACGAAGACCGCGACGAGGAAGATCAGCACCGAGATGGTCGAGACGACAAACGCGTCGCCGCGCATCACACCCCTTTCGGCAAGGCCGAAGGAGAACAGCAGAACGAAGACCACGGACATGAGGACGGCGCCGGCACCCATAGAAGACTGGCCGCCGGCGAGTTCACCGAAGAGTGTCTCGCTGATCGTCCAGCTCCAGCCGGTATTGCCGATCGCAAGCCCCTGGAGCGCGAGAAAAACGACACCGAAGCCGCCCGCCCAGGCGAGAAGCGCGCCGCGCCGCATCGGATCGGTCACGAACCGCGCGGCGATCGCGCCGAGAAGTGCCAGCAAGGCGGCCAGCAGCCAGAAGCGGCCGTGCATGAAGATCTGCAGTATTCCGGGAGCGGCCGAGGCCGCTCCCGGAAAATCCCCCAGCCAGGAGAATGACAGGAAACCCTTCTCGATCCGGTACCACGGCAACAAGACCATGGCCGCCGCGCCGACGGCAAGGACAAGGTCTAGTCTGCGATTGCGATTGTCCATGGCCGGCCGGGAACCTCATCAAGAGCACAAAAGTTCAGCCGCGCTGCAGGCCAAGCCGCAGCGCGACGACGGCGATCGGATCAGTTGGCGTTCGCGCCGATCTCCTTGTCCCAGCGCTCAAGCAGTTTCTTGCGGGTGCCCGGGTCACCATATTTGATGAAATCGTAGTCGATCATCTTGATGTCCGCGAACTTCGGCGATTCCTTTGGCACTTCTGCCTTGGCGTTCGACGGAAGCTGGAAGGATTTCGCTTCCTTCATATGCGACTGCACATCGGCCTTCAGCGCCCAGTCATACCACTTCTTGGCGTTTTCCAGGTTGCGGGCGCCCTTGACGATCGACATCGAGCCGATTTCGTAGCCGGTGCCTTCGCAAGGTGCGATCGACTTGACCGGAAAGCCTTCGACGGCCTGAGCCACCGCGTCGTGCATGAAGACGATGCCGATCGCCGTCTCACCGCGGGCGGCCGCCTTGACCGGTGCGGAGCCGGACTTGGTATATTGTGAAATATTGGCGTTGAGCTTCTTCAGATAGTCATAGGCCTTGTCTTCGCCCATGATCTGCACGAGCGTCGCCAGCGCCGTATAGGCGGTACCCGACGAATTGGGATTGGCCATCTGGATCTCGCCCTTGAACGACGCGTCCAGAAGGTCTGCCCAGCACTTGGGCTCCTTGTAGTTCTTCTGCTTGAAGAGTTCGGTATTGTAACCCCAGCCGAGCGCGCCGGCATAGACGCCGACCGTGCGGAAGCCGGAACTTTCCGCCTGCTTCTTCGCCCAGTCGTTGAGTTCGCCGAGAAGCGGCGACTTGTATTCCTGGGTCAGTCCTTCGGATGCGGCCTGCAGGTGCGGGTCGCCGGTACCGGCCCACCAGATGTCCGTTTTCGGATTGCGCGCCTCGGCGCGGATCTTGGCATAGGTTTCGCCGGACGACAGGCGAACCATGTTCACCTGAATGCCGGTATCCTTCTGGAACATCTGCTGCATCATCTCGCAGATGACCACGTCGGCAGAGCAGATCAGATTGAGTTCTTCAGCGGCACGAGATGCCGATACATTCATCGTCAAGCCGGCCGCAAGAGCGGCAGCGGCCGTGAGAGCCAGGCGCATGATTATCCTCCCAGATTATGGTGACGCCTCCACATCACCCGCCTTTGCAAGCGTGTGCAATGGTTTCACGTAGTCGTGGATCTTGTCAATAACAAATCGCTAAAGAATTCGATGTTTCGCCCTACCTCTTGTCATCTGCTTGTTGCACTCGCTTGCAAAAATAGGCATTGATTGAGGCAAGGGAGAGGGCGATGAGCCGCAAGATTTTCGTCAGTGCCAAGGAAGTCGCTGACCGGGCCGGCGTGTCCCGGTCGGCCGTTTCGCGCACGTTCACGCCGGGTGCGAGCGTTTCGGAAGAAACGAGGCGGCGGGTGAGCGAGGCGGCGGAGGCGCTGGGTTATCACGTCAACCACCTCGCCCGCGGGCTGATGCGCAACGAAAGCGGCATTGTCTGCCTGATCGTTTCAGAGCTCGATACGCCCTATCGCGCGAGCCTCATCCGCGCGCTCACCGGCCAACTCCAGAGCGCCTCGAAGATCGCCATGCTGATCAATACCGACCGCTCCGACGACAGCGTCGACCAAGCGCTCCGCCAGGCGATCAGCTACCGCGCCGATGCCTCGATCATCCTGTCCGGCATGCCGGACAAGTCGATCACCGATCTCTGCCTCAAGAGCGGCCAGCGGCTCGTGCTGATCAACCGGGACGAAGACCGGGATGGTGCCCTGATGATCAACCTCAATGATCGTGAAGCAGCCCGGCGTAGCTTCATCGCCCTGCTGCGCGCCGGCTGTCGCAACTTCGCCTTCGCCAATTCGGAAGCGATGACGCCGAGCCTGATGGCCCGCGAGGAGGGTTTTTGCGCTGCGGGTCGCGAACATGGCCTCGAGGTGACCGTCGAACGTTTCGGCTCGACCACCTATCAGAGCGGCGTGGTGCTGGCGCAACGGCTGCTCACGCGCGAGAAACGGCCGGACGCGATCTTCTGCGTCAACGACCTGCTTGCCTGCGGGCTGATGGATACCGCGCGGCACCAGTTCAACCTTGCCATCCCGTCCGAACTCTGCGTCGTCGGCTTCGACGATATCGAGCAGGCGTCCTGGTCGTCCTACAATCTCACGACCTTTGCCCAGCCCGTCGAGCAGATTGCGGCCGAAGCCGTCACCTGGCTCGATCAGGTCACGTCGGCCGAGGCGAATTCCCGAAGACTTGATGCGGAACTCGTCTGGCGCGGATCGGTGAGGGGCGGCTGAGGGCGCTCAGTAAGCGACCTTGACCGCCCTGCCTTCCGTTGCGGCCCGCAGCGCCGCATCGGCGAGCGCCAGCGCGATCACGCCGTCCTCGGCGGAAGGCGAGGGAGCCGAGCCGTTTTCGAGGCTGTCGATGAAGGCCGAGATTTCCGCGGCATAGGCCGCCGTATAGCGTGTCATGAAGAAGTCGTGCAGCGGCGGGCGGGTATAGCCGTCCTTGTTGGCGACCTCGATCGAGACCGGCCGCTGGTTTTCGGCCGCGACCGAGCCCAGCGATCCGTGAACCTCGATGCGCTGGTCATAACCGTAGCTCGCCCGACGTGAGTTGGAGATGATGGCCTGCCTGCGGCTTTTCGTCGTCAGGATCAGGCTTGCGCTGTCATAGTCGCCGAGCTCGCCGATCTTCGGATCGACCAAGACGGCGCCTGACGCCATGACCGTGTCGATCTCCTCGCCGAGCAGGAAGCGCGCCATGTCGAAATCGTGGATCGTCATGTCGCGGAAAATGCCGCCGGAAACCTTGATATATTCGGCGGGCGGCGGGCCGGGATCGCGGCTGGTGATCGTCACCATTTCCACCTTGCCGATCCTGCCGTCGTCGATCGCCTGGCGGACGGCGCGGAAATGTGGGTCGAAGCGGCGATTGAAACCGAGCATCACCTTGGCGTCCGTCTTGCGAACCGTCTCCAGGCATGCCTTGGCGCGCTCGACGTCGAGGTCGATCGGCTTTTCGCAGAAGATCGCCTTGCCGGCCCTGGCGAAACGTTCGATGAGGTCCGCGTGGGTATTGGTCGGCGTGCAGATGATCACGGCATCGATATCGCGATCGGCCTCGACCGCGTCGATCGTGCTGACTGCGCAGCCCGTGCTATCGGCAATCGCTGTCGCCGCATCCGCCATGGCATCCACCACGGCGACGAGCTGCGCTCGCTTGTCCTCCGCGATGGCGCGCGCATGTACCTTGCCGATGCGGCCTGCGCCGAGAAGCGCCAGTTTCATGACCATGATGTCCTCCCATGACGATGCGGTCGATCGTTGTTGCGAGCTCGTCGGCACCTGACGCTTTTGTCCGTCTCCCGGCCGTCGTGCCGATAGGTGTGGCTCGTCCAAATCAGAATTTGGAATATCTGTTCTATTTTGCTAGATTGTGATTTCGTTTATGTCAAGCAGGATCGAAGAGGCCTCCATGGGGGATAACGCACCGCCGGCGAGTTTGAAGGCGTTTGAGGAAAAGCTTCTCGAAGTTTCCGAAAGCCTGCCGAAAAGGCTGCGCCAATGCGCCGACTACGTGGCCGCCAACAAGGACCGAATTGCCGTGTCGACCGTCGCGGAGATGGCGGAGGGAGCCGGCGTCCAGCCATCGGCACTGATGCGCTTCTGCCAGATCCTCGGCTTTTCGGGCTTTTCCGAGATGCAGCGGCTGTTTCGCGAATCCTATGTCGGCGGCTGGCCGGATTATTCGACGCGGTTGAAGCACCTGCGGGAAAAACCGGAGGGCAGTCCAGCTGCCTTGCTCGGTGAATTCGTCGATGCGGGCCGGGCATCCCTGGAAAGCCTGCTGAACACCGTTGATCCGGCGAACTTGACCGAGGCCGCGAACCTGTTGTCGGCCGCGAATGTTGTCCATATTGTCGGTCTCGGCCGATCCTTCTCGATCGCGACCTACATGGCCTATATTTTCGAGAAGATGGAAGTGCCGGCCGTGCTGCACACGTCGCTCGGAAAGCTCGATAACCGGCATGCGATCCGGAAAGGCGATGCGCTCCTGGCCTTCACCTTCTCGCCCTATTCCTCGCCCACATTGGACCTCGTTGAAAATGCGGCTGCCCGCAATATTCCCATCGTTGCAGTGACCGATTCAGCGATCGGGCCGCTGGCGAAATTCCGGCCGGTCACGCTGCTGGTCTCGGAAGTCGATTTCGGCGCCTTTCGCTCTCCGGCGGCGACCCTCTGTCTTGCAACGGCGCTGGCGGTCAGTGTCGGTACCGCTAAACCGGGTTCCGCATGAATTTTTATATTGAAAATTGAGAAAATGGAATTTATGATCCATTTTATGGCATGATGGAAGGGCAGCGGAGGTCGCCACCATCGTGAAAGGGAGGACATCTTGGCGTCACTCGATCTCATCACGATCGGCCGTTCATCCGTGGATCTCTACGGCGTGCAGGTGGGCGGGCGCCTGGAGGACATGGCCTCCTTCAACAAATATATCGGCGGCTCGCCGACCAATATCGCCGCGGGCGCGGCGCGGCTCGGGCTCAAGTCGGCGCTGATCACCCGCGTCGGTGCCGAACACATGGGCCGCTTCATTCGCGAGCAGCTGACCCGTGAGAATGTCGACGTGCGCGGTGTGAGGACCGATCCGGAGCGCCTGACCGCTCTGGTTCTCCTCGGCATCCGCGACCAGCATCAGTTCCCCTTGATCTTCTATCGCGAGAACTGCGCCGACATGGCGCTCTGCGAGGACGATATCGACCCGGCCTTCATCGCGGAGGCCGGCTGTGTCTGCGCGACGGGCACCCATCTTTCCCATCCGAACACCGAAGCTGCCGTTCTGAAGGCATTGCGCCTCGCCCGCGAAAATGGCGCCCGCACCGCCCTCGACATCGACTATCGCCCAAACCTCTGGGGACTCGCGGGCCATGAGGCGGGTGAAAGCCGGTTTATCGAATCCGGCAAAGTGACCGCCAAGCTGCAATCGAGCCTCCACCTCTTCGACCTGCTGGTGGGGACGGAAGAGGAATTTCATATCGCAGGCGGTTCGACCGACACGCTCGAGGCACTGAGGGCCGTCCGCAAAGTCTCCAACGCGACGCTGGTCTGCAAGCGCGGCCCTATGGGTGCCGTCGTTTTTGAAGGCGAGATTCCGGATAGTCTCGACAAGGGCCAGACCGGACAGGGGTTCCCGATCGAGGTCTTCAACGTGCTCGGTGCGGGCGACGGCTTCATGGCCGGCCTGCTCAAGGGCTGGCTCACCGGCGAGGACTGGCCGACGGCGCTGAAATACGCCAATGCCTGCGGCGCCTTCGCCGTGTCGCGGCATGGCTGCACGCCGGCCTATCCGAGCTGGGAAGAGCTGCAGTATTTCTTCCGCACCGGCATCCGCGACAGGGCGCTGCGCAAGGATGCCGCGCTGGAACAGGTGCACTGGTCGACGAACCGCACTGGCGACTGGCCAGAAATGCGTGTCTTCGCGTTCGACCACCGCATGCAGCTCGAAGCGATCGCCGACGAGGCGGGGCAGAGTTCGGAGCGAATCGACGCGTTCAAGTCGCTCTGCCTGAAGGCCGCGCTCGATGTATCGGGCGGCAAGCACGGCTACGGCATTCTCTGCGACGGGCGGCTCGGTCGCGAAACGCTGTACAAGGCGACCGGTACCGCTCTTTGGATCGGGCGGCCGGTGGAATGGCCGGGCTCCCGGCCGCTGACGCTCGAGCCGGAACTCGGTCCCGATCTTGGCGGCCTGACCGAATGGCCGGTGGACAACGTCGCCAAGGTTCTCTGCTTCTATCACCCGGACGATGCGCCGGAGATCCGGGCGAGCCAGGAACAGACGATCCGCCGCCTCTTTGCCGCCACCCGCCGCAACCGGCTGGAAATGCTGCTGGAGGTGATCCCGTCCAAGGTCGGCCCGACCGATGACCGGACCGTCGCCGATATCATCGAGCGTTTCTACGAGATCGGCGTCTATCCTGACTGGTGGAAGCTCGAGCCGATGAAGAGCGAAGCTGCCTGGGCGAATGCCTGCGCCGCGATCGAGAAGCACGATCCCTATGTGCGCGGCATCGTCGTGCTCGGGCTCGATGCGCCGATGGCGGAGCTGGAGGAAAGCTTTGCCACTGCGGCGCGCTTCGATCTTGTGAAGGGCTTTGCCGTCGGCCGGACGATTTTTGGCGACGCGGCGCGCCGCTGGTTTGCCGGTGCGATCGGCGACGACGAGGCGGTGGCCGACATGGCGCGCAAATACCGCGAACTCTGCGCGGCCTGGGACACGGCCCGCACAAGAGCCGGAAGCGGAGGAGGAAACGGTCGATGAAAACGGTGAGACTGACCGCCGCGCAGGCGATGGTGCGCTATCTCGCGAACCAGATGACGGAGGAGGGGCTCCCCTTCATCGCCGGTGTCTGGGCTATCTTCGGGCACGGCAACGTCGCCGGCATGGGCGAGGCGCTGGCGGGCATCCGCCAGGACCTGCCCACCTATCGCGGCCAGAACGAGCAGTCGATGGCGCATGCGGCGATTGCCTATTCAAAACAGCTCCGCCGCAGCCGCGCGATGGCGGTGACCTCCTCGATCGGTCCCGGCGCGGTCAACATGGTGACGGCGGCGGCGCTGGCGCATGTGAACCGCCTGCCGGTGCTCTTCATTCCGGGCGATGTCTTCGCCAATCGCGGCCCCGATCCGGTCTTGCAGCAGATCGAGAACTTTGGCGATGGCATCGCCTCCATCAACGACTGCTTCCGGCCCGCCAGCCGCTATTTCGACCGCATCAGCCGGCCGGAACACCTTGTGACTGCGCTGCCGCGCGCCATGCGGACCCTGACCGACCCTGCCGATTGCGGCCCGGTGACATTGGCTTTCTGCCAGGACACCCAGGCCGAGGCTTATGATTATCCGGAGAGCTTCTTCGACAGGAAGACCTGGTACTGGCGCCGGCCGCGGCCGGATGAGAACGAGCTTGAACGCGCGGTCGCGGCGATCAGGGCCGCGAAGAACCCGGTCATCGTCGCGGGTGGCGGCGTCCATTTTTCCGGCGCGACCGAAACGCTTGCCGTCTTTGCGAGCCAGCACAATATCCCGGTCGTCGAGACGCAGGCCGGCAAGTCGGCGCTGCCCTGGGACCATGCGTCGAATTTCGGGCCGGTCGGGGTAACGGGGGCTTCCAGCGCCAATGCGATCTGCGAGAACGCGGACCTGGTAATCGGCGTCGGTACTCGTTTCCAGGATTTCACCACCGGCTCCTGGGCGCTTTTCAAGAACCTCGACCGGCGCATTCTTTCGCTCAACGTTCAGCCTTATGACAGCGCCAAGCATGAGGCGATCCCTCTTGTCTCCGACGCGAAAGTGGGGCTAGAGCTGATCAGTGCGGCACTTGGCGACAGACGTTTCTCTGCTGTCGATACCGGCCTGAAACAGGCGTGGTTCGCCAAGGCGGATGCTGTCACCGCAGCCCCCAAAGACGGAAACCTCCTGCCGACCGACATGCAGGTGATCGGCGCGGTCCAGCGGGCCTCGCGCGACAATACGGTCGTCATGTGCGCGGCCGGCACCATGCCGGGCGAGCTACATCAGCTCTGGAAGGCAGGCAGGCCGCTCTCCTACCACATGGAATACGGTTTCTCCTGCATGGGCTACGAGATCGCCGGCGGGCTCGGCATCAAGATGGCAGAGCCGGATCGCGACGTGATCGTCATGGTCGGCGACGGTTCCTACATGATGATGAACTCGGAGCTTGCGACCGCCGTCGCCATGGGCGTCAAGATCACCGTCGTCGTCACCGACAACCGCGGCTACGGCTGCATCAACCGGCTGCAGATGGCGACCGGGGGCGTTGAGTTCAACAATCTCTATGCCCATACCAGCCAGGTTAACCCGATGCAGATCGATTTCGCCGCCCACGCCGCGGCGATGGGGGCCGATGCCCGCAAGGTCTCCTCGATCGCCGATCTGGAAGCCGCATTGAACGGTGCGCGGGAAGCGACGGTCGCGACCGTGATCGTCATCGATACCGATCCCTATCCGACGCCGGAAGGCGGCGGCTTCTGGTGGGACGTCGCGGTGCCGGAAGTGTCCGTCCGGCCGGAAGTGAACGAGGCCCGCGCCGCCTATGAAACGGCACTCAAGGAAAGACGCTGACATGATCCTCTACGGTACCAATCCCATCGCCTGGTCGAATGACGACGACCGCTCGCTCGGCGCCCATATCAGCCTCGACCAGTGCCTCGACGAAGCCTCGAAGATCGGTTTCGACGGCATCGAGAAGGGCCACAAGTTTCCGCAGGAGCCGGTTGCGCTCAAGGCGGTGCTGGAGCCGCGCAAGCTGCGTTATGTTTCCGGCTGGCACTCGCTGAACCTGCTCACCAACTCCGTCGAGGACGAGAAAAAAGCGATGCAGCCGGCGCTCGACCTCCTCAAGGCCATGGGCTCGAAGGTCATCATCGTCTGCGAGACCTCGAACGCCATCCACGGCGATGACGGCAAGGCCGTCAACGATCGCCCGAAGCTTGCCGACAGCGAGTGGAAATCCTTCGGCGCCGGCGTCGAGGCGTTGGCGGAATTTGCGGCGGGGCAGGGCATTGCGCTCGTCTACCACCACCACATGGGCACGATCGTCGAAAGCGAAGACGAGATCGACAAGCTGATGGCCCATACCGGCCCGCATGCGAAGCTTCTGCTCGACACCGGCCATTGCCTGTTCGGTGGCGGCGACCCGGAGCGCGCCGCGAGAAATCACATGGCCCGGGTCGGGCACATCCATGCCAAGAACGTGCGGCCCGATATCGCCGCGCAGGTGCGGAGCGAAGGCCTCTCCTTCCTGGAAGGCGTGCGCCGCGGTGTCTTCACCGTCCCGGGTGACAAGGAAGGCGGCGTCAGTTTCCCGCCGGTGCTGAAGATTGCCGCCGAGCACGGCTATCAGGGCTGGCTGGTGATCGAGGCGGAGCAGGATCCGGATGTCCGCAACCCGTTCGAATACCAGAGCATGGGCCTTTCCTCGCTGAAGGCGATGGCGCAGGCCGTCGGTCTCGACAAGGGGGCAAAGGCATGACCAGCCTGCTGCGCAAGCCGAAGGGCTCATCCGGCAAGGTGCACGATGTCACGCCGAAGGATGCCGGCTGGGGTTATGTCGGCTTCGGCCTGTATCGCCTGAAGCCCGGCGAAACCGCTGCCGAAAAGACTGGCGATACGGAAGTTATCCTCGTGCTCGTCGAGGGCAAGGCCGAGATTTCCGGCGGTGGCAGGGCTTTCGGCGAGCTCGGCGACCGGATGAACGTCTTCGAGCGCAAGCCGCCGCACTGCGTCTATATCCCGGCCGATGCCGACTGGAGCGCCAGGGCGACCACCGACTGCACACTCGCCGTCTGCACCGCGCCGGCCAGGCCCGGACGGGAGGCGGCGGTGATCGGGCCGGAAGGCCTTTCCCTCAATACCCGCGGCAGGGACGCCAATACGCGTTATATCCATCCGATCGCCATGGAGGAAAGGGACGTCGCCGAGAGCCTGCTGGTGACCGAAGTGTTCACGCCGGCCGGCAATTGGTCGTCCTATCCGCCGCACCGGCATGACGAGGACAACTTTCCCGACATGACCTATCTGGAAGAGACCTATTACCACCGGCTGAACCCGGCGCAGGGTTTCGGCTTCCAGCGGGTGTTCACCGAAGACGGCTCGCTTGACGAGACCATGGCCGTCTCGGACCACGATCTCGTGCTGGTGCCCAAGGGCCATCATCCCTGCGGCGCGCCCTATGGCTACGAGATGTATTATCTGAACGTCATGGCCGGCCCGATCCGCAAATGGCGGTTCAAGAACCACCCGGACCACGACTGGATCTTCAGGCGCGACAATCCCTGAGAGCTGGCCTTGGAGGCTGGGTTTTCGCCTCGGAATCCGTATTCGCGATAAAAGTTATCCGACGAGGTAGTGGATATGCGGCCGTGAATGATGCGGTGACGCTTCTACCCGCGCTTCGACGCAAAACACGTCCCTCAGCAAAGCTTCCGTGATGATGTCCTCCGGTGCCCCGGACGCAACGATCCTGCCGCTCTGCATGACGATCAGCTGGTCGCAGAACATCGCGGCATGATTGAGATCGTGAAGCGCTATGATGCTGGTCATCGGCAGGCCGAAACCCAGCCGCATCAGGCCGATCTGATGCTGGATATCCAGATGGTTGGTCGGCTCGTCGAGGATGAGCTCCTTCGGCGATTGCGCCAGCGCCCTTGCGATATGGGCACGTTGCTTCTCGCCGCCGGACAGGGATTGCCAGCGATCGTTGCGCTTGTGCGCCATCCCGGCACGCGCAAGCGCGGTCTCGACTGCTTCGTCGTCGGCGAGCGACCAGCCTGAAAACATCGAGCGGTGCGGAAACCGGCCGAGCTTTACCACGTCCACGACCCTCAGATTGGCATTGGTCGTCGCATGCTGTTCGACGAAGGCGACGCGCTGGGCGATCGAACGCCGGCCGATGGTTTTCAGGTCCTTGCCCTCGAGCAGGATAGAGCCTGAATGCGGCTGCCTCAATCCGGCGACCAGACGCAGGAGCGAGGTCTTTCCCGAACCGTTCGGTCCGAGCAGGCCGAGCATTTTGCCCGGCTGTGCCTCGAAGGAAACCCTCTCGAGGATGGTTTTCCTGCCAATTTTCCAGCTGAGGTTCTCGGCCTTGATGGTCATGACGCGCGTTGGAACCGATAGAGGATGATGGAGAAGAAGGGCACGCCCACCAACGCCGTGACGACGCCGATCGGCAGGACCTGCTGCGGGATGAGTGTGCGTGACGCAATGTCCGCTACCACCATGAAAACGGCACCGACGACCGCGCAGGCCGGCAGCAGCCGGACATGCAGCGGCCCGACGGCAAAGCGCGCCACATGCGGCACGACAAGGCCGACGAAGCCGATCGAGCCGACCATGCTGACGATCGTCGCCGTCATCATCGCCGTCAGCGCGAAGAGCACGATCCGCGCCCGCGCGACATTGACGCCGAGCGCCGCCGCCGCTTCGTCGCCGAAGGCAAAGGCATCGAGCACGCGGGCATAAAGCAGGCAGACGACCAGCGCTACGCCGACGATGATCGAGACCAGCGTCAATTCCGGCCAGCGCACGCCGCCGAAACTGCCAAGCAACCAGAACATGACGTCGCGCGCCTGCTGGGCATTACCCGACGTCGTGACGATGTAGGAGGTTGAGGCGTTGAAAAGCTGGGACGCGGCGACGCCGGCAAGGATGGTGCGGTCCGCACCGCCGCGCGTGCCGTTCGAAAGCAGCGCAACGAAGAAGAAGGCGGCAAAGGCACCTGCAAAGGCGCCGGTCGACAGCGAAACGGTGCCGGCCCCCAGCCCAAGGATGACGATCGCGACGGCTCCGGTGGACGCGCCGGCGGAGATGCCGAGAACATAAGGTTCGGCCAACGGGTTACGCAGCAGCGATTGCATGATCGCTCCGGACAATGCGAGACCCGCACCACAAAAGGCCGCGACCAGTGCCCGGCTGAGACGGTAATCCCAGATGACCGTCTCGTGGATGCGGTTGAGCCCCACGGCCGTCCATCCCAGCCGGTTGGTGACGGCCGAAAAGGTCGTGGCGAGCGGGATCGGCAGATCGCCGATCCCGACGCTTATGCCGACGGCAAGACCGATAGCTGCGAGCGAAGCCACCAGTACAGCTGCGAAAGCGAAAAGCTGCCGAAGGGAGTTGCGCGTCTCGGTCACTTCAGAAGACCGAGGGCCTTCAACTGTTCGGCCACCTGTTCGGCGCCATAGATCGTCCGCACCGTCGGGTTCATGGCCTGGCCGTCCATGACAACCATCGCCTTGTTCTGCACGGCGGCGATCTGGCTGACGGCCGGATCGGCGGTCAGGAACTTGATCTTGGCTTCCGGCTTGTCGAGTTCCCACCGATTGCGATCCAGATTGGCGATGACGATCACGTCCGGATTGAGCGCGATGATGCTCTCCCAGCCAAGGGTTGGCCATTCGGCTTCGGCGGTGACGCCATTATGGCCGCCAAGGACATCGGCGATGAAGCCGGAAGCTGCATTCTTACCGCCAAGGTAAGCATCGGCCGACGGGCTGGGGCTGGAGAACCAGAAGACGTAGGAGAGGTTCTTGCCGTCTTTCGAAACGCCGGCGCGAAGTGCAGCCTCGCGGGCCTTGAAATCGGCGATCAGTGCCTGGCCGCGATCAGCGACATCGAAGATCTGCGACAGCTCGTCGATTTCCTTGTAGAGCAGGTCCATGTTCCAAAGCTGGGCGCGGCTGCCGTACTGGTCCTTGACGTCCTTGGTGCTGAGGCAGGTGCTGGGCGAGAGATAGCTCGGAACGCCGACCTTGTCGAAATCCTCGCGCTTGGCGACCTTGCTGCTCGGGCCGATCAGGCTCGGCAAGGCGGCCGCCACGAAATCCGGGTTCTCCGCCAGGATCGATTCGAAGGTCGGGAACTCGACCGACAGCAGCTTGACCTTGGCATTGGCCGCGGCAAGCTTCGGTAACACCTTGCTCGGCCAGAAGGCGGTGCCGGCCATCTTGTCCTGAAGGCCGAGCAGCAGCAGAATCTCCGCGCTGTTCTGGCCAAGCCCGATCGCCCGTTCAGGCGCCTTCGGGAAGCTGACCTGCGTGCCGCAGTTTTCGATGGTCAACGGATATTTCGTCGATGCGAACGCCGGGGAAACGGCCAGGCTGGAGGCGGTCGCGATCAGCAGCGCGGTCAGGGCGGATTTTAACGTGGGCATAACAGGGGGTCCTGATTCAAGGTCGGGACATGGCGAATAGCCGTTCCTGCTCGCTATAACAAGATAATGTGAGTCATCTTTAATATAGCAGGGTCAAATCCTGCGAACGGGCATCGCGGGTCGCTTTCTGACGCCTGCCCATCACAATGATCAGCGCTGACGTCAGATCAGGTTGCGCCGTTTTATCTTGATCAGGGCCTTGAGCTCTTCACCGCTGATGATTGGCTCGGGGATCTGCCCGCAATGCACGAAGACCTCGATGGCCGGAAGCTCGCCGATATTCTTCTTGCAGTAGGCCAGTGCCTTTTCCAATGAGACAAAGGTCTGGCTGGGGACGTCTTCCGACCAACAGTGCACCGTGGCGGGCGCATGGGCATATCCCGGAATTCGGTTGGGCATTCTTGGGTTTCCTCGGCGTATCGTTCTGAAGCGAATTTTTGTCACAATTAACATATGGCAAGAACGGACGGCGCATTTAGCTGCTTGAGTGGTTACCGATCCGAAAGCCGGAATAAGACATTTTGAACGAACCGCTTTGATGAACATCCACGTGGAGGCCATCGGTTTGAAGACCGGTCGGCGCCTCCTTCGTCCGAGCTGCTCTCAGGCCAGTGCCGCAAACAGAATGCAGGCTGCGATCAGACAGCCGAGGGCTGCGTTAAGGCCAAAGTAGAACGCCAGTTCATGTTGATGGTCGGGTTTACGGTGCATATCGTTCTCCTCCTATGAAGTCGAACCTGTCGTCGCGCTGAAAGTTCCGATCCGTTTTGGTAATGCCGCTAAAAAGGGCGCGGACGAAGGAGCACACACGGAACGCGCCGCCTAGTCTCCCGCTGCTCCAAGTCCCAGGGGTCCATTGATCTTGTTCAAGGTTTCCCCAAGGGATTTGACCGCCTCCATCGTCACAGCCTGTGCCGACATCAGCATCGCAAGGTCGGCATCCTTCCCCTGGTGGGAAAGCGCAAGCGCGCGCTTGTGCAGGTGCTGGCTGATCGTGCTGAGTTGCTCAAAGGTAGTTTCGTCCATATTCGTTCTCCGGGGTTTGTGCGGTTCAAAGTCGCAGACCGGCATTCGGTTCCCCACCGGCCAGCGAAAACACGCAAATCATGAAGAGCGGTGAAGATGAGGTGAAAATGGGCTCAGGAGCCAAGAACGGGCGTCGGGGCAACCAGGTGGATGACCTGACGGGTGGGCCGTACCTCGATTGCAATTTTTAATGTGAGGCCGATGGGTTAGTTTCCGGCGCCCTTGCGGATCAGCTTCTCCGGCGTGAGGGGCTGATCCGGAGCTTTTTTCCGGAAAACAAACTTGGCCGGTAGCAATAGGGATGCTACGACAAACGCGATGAACGCGCGCATTTGATCCTCCGTTGGCACGTTTGACCGGGACGATGAGCATCTGTCCGTCAATAAAACCAAAGCCCCCGTGGCCGGTTCCAAGGGCTCGCGACTAAAACCGATTGAATCTGCCCATCTACGTCCAAAGGTGGATTGCTGCGACTTGCTGGAGCGGTAGTTCGCTGTGCGCGCAGGATTTGAAATGCGGGCAGAGATCAGCTTACAGGGCGAGTTCCGGCCCCCACTCGTTGCGTGTGGGAGCCGGTCGCCGTTTCCCGGTCACTTCGGTGGCAGTATGACATTGCTTTCGGTGGTGCTTTTGACCGGCTTTTCGCCGGGAACGTGGGACATGGTGCGCGTCTTGCTTTGCAGCTCGTCGCCCTGAACCCGCGTCTTCGTCTGCGACTTGCTGAAGGTGCCCTGATCCATGGCCTGCGCCTTAGACTGCCCCTTCAGCTGGTTCGGGTTCTCGTTGATCTTGGTCTGGCTCCTCGCCTTGCCATCAGCCGTCGCCGCGCTGCCGCCCGAACCGATCGAGGCTGTCGTGCCGTCGTCGGTCTGGCAGGCCCCCGCGGTGCCGAGCGTACTCGCCGAGGTGCCGCCTGCGGCCGCGCTGCCACCGGAGCCGACCGTGCTGGCCGAGTTGCAGTCCTGTGCAAGCGCGGGCGTGGCGGCTACCGAGGCCATAAGTGCCAGGCACGCCAGGGATATTGTCTTCGACATGTCTGTCTCCTTCATTTCTGAGGCTTGCTGATGTCGCAGGTGCCATCCGACCGGCGTGTGACAACGGTTCCATCTGGCCTGGTGACGCTTGCCGTCGAGAAAGCCTGATTGCCGGCCGTGCCAGTTGTGACGGACGAGCCTGCGCTGGACGAAGCCGAGCCACTGCCCGAGTGCATCGTCGTTGTCTTGCCGTCGATTGTCGTCGAGGACGAAACGCTGCCGCCACCTGCGGTTACCGATGTGGACGTGCCGTTGCCGATCGAACCCGTGCTCGCGATGACAGTGCAGGTTGTGCCGTCATCGAGTTTGACGGTCTCGGACGCAAAAGCCGAGATCGCCGTAATGGTCGCCAGGATCAGCGGCAGCGCGAACGTGCCTTTGTATGCGATTGATGCCGAGGTCATATCGCCTCTCCTATGAACAGGACGAAGGCGGAACGAATCCGCCCTCGTCCGATGGATGGGACTAGCAGGAAGCGCCGTCTTTCTTGGCCTGGCCCGGAGGACAGTCCTTCTTGCCCTGTCCATGTTCCTGGCCGGCCGCGCCAGCCGAGCTGCCGCCGGTACCGACAGAGCTGGTCGACATGCCGTCCTTGGCGGACGTGCCGCCGGTACCGAGCGTCGATGCGGAGCCCGACCCACTGCCGGAACCTGCCGCCGAACCGCCAGTCCCGACGGAGCTGCTGGATTGGCCATCGCCTGCCGACGTGCCGCCGGTGCCGAGCGTCGACGCCGAACCGGAGCCGCTGCCGGAACCTGCTGCAGATCCGGCGGTGCCAACCGAGCTGCTCGACGTGCCGCCGCCGGCGGAAGACCCGCCAGTGCCCAGGGTCGAAGCCGAACCGGAGCCGCAATTGGTGGTGCCCGGTGCGCAGTTCGTTCCTCCGGCGGAGCTGCCGCCGGTCCCGACCGTGCTGCTGGACGTGCCGCTGCCAGCGCTGGTTCCTCCGGTGCCGACGGTGCTGCTGGTTTGGGCAAAGGCAGACAGAGTAGTGCCCGCGAGAAGCGCCGCGGCAAGTGCCGCGCGTGTAACGATGTTCATGTCTTATCTCCTTGGGTTTCCACATGCTTCCGACCGCGACAGCGTTTCCGAAGCTGTGGGACAAACCGGCTGTCGGCGGCGCATGTTCCCGCCCTAGGGCTTCAGTCCCATCAGGCTGAGACCTTAGACCGTGACCGGTATCGACCAAGGTCTGGTGCGACCAGGAAAAGGTCCCGAACGCGGAACTTCGGCCGCAATCGCGGGGTTCACGGCGTCTCGGAAAGGGAGGTTCAGATGGAAGAGAGTGTCTATCAGGCCCGTTGGCTGCTGATCATCATGGCTTTGCTCGCTGTCGGCTTGACCGCAGTCGGCGCCGCGGCCGGGTAAGCCGTCGCAGCGTCATTCCGTCAAGCAGGGCCCAGCAGGGCGGTGCTTCTAGCCAGGGCTTCTGAAATTGATATCGAGGCGGGCCTCTCGCCGTTCTGCCTTAGAGACAGGCAGCCGAAAGTACCTCACGCCAGATCAAGAGCTGCTTTTCCCAGCAAGTCTTGAATAGAGGCATGCCGGGTGGCATTGGCTACCCGGCATGCCTGATCGTGTTACTTCACTGCCAGCGCCTCGTTGATCTTGCCGGCGTCACTCTCGAGGTTCTTGTAGGTTTCCTCCAGGCTCAATTCGCCCACGATGAGCTGGCTCATGCGCTGGACGATCTGCTGGTAGATTGCCGTCCCACCCTTCATGCGTTCGAAATCCCGCGCGACCTGCGGAACGTTCTTCTTGTTGTCCAGGAAGACTGCCATCGATGCCTTGGCGTCGTTGCTCGAGATCTTGTATTGCGGGTTCTTGATGTCCGCTCCCGTCAGGATGACATAGGTCTCGGCGATTTCGCGCTGTATCTTCTCGGAGCCGAGAAACTCGATGAACTGCGCCACCGCTTCGGGATGTTCCGTACGCTTGAAGCCGACGATCGCGGTCGCGCCCGGCATCGCATAGCAACCCGCATCGCCGCAGGGCGCATTGATGGCCGTCCACTGGAACGCGGTCCCGATCTTCTTCTGGAAGGGGTTCACCATCCAGTTGCCGGCGAGATAGGTGACGACATTGCCGTTGACGAACTCGTCGCCCATGTTCTTGTACTGCGAGCCGCCGGCCGCGCCCCACATTTCCTTCGGGAAACTGCCGTTCTGGGTCCAGGAATAAAGGTCGGCGATATATTTGCGGGCGCCCGCATCCGGGAAGTTGAACTTGCCGTCCTTGACATAGACCGAGCCGTAGGAATAGGCGCCGCCCGAGAAGCGGTGGCCCGACCGGTCCATGGTGAAGGGGATCTGCGCGCCCGTCGCCTTTGCGACGCGGGCGGAGGCTTCCACGATCTCCTTGAGCGTGGCCTTCGGGCCGGGCAGCGGTTCGCCGGCCTGTTCGAACAAGGTCTTGTTGACGAACGGCAGGTTCAGCGTCTGGGATGCGACATAGCCGTTGATCGACTTCGGGTCGTTGATGTTAGGCAGGCGAAGCTGGTTAAGGCTGTCTCCATGCAGCTTGGCGAAGGTGTCCGGATCCTTCATGTAGGAGCGCATGTCGAGATAATAGGGCGCGAGCTGCCAGTCGGTGATCTTGGCGAGGTCCGGTCCCTTGCCTGCGGCCAGCTGGACCGGCAGCTGCTTCACCACCGCATCATAGCCGGAAGACACGAAATTGACCTTGATGTCGGGATGTGACGCTTCGAACTCTTTGCTCAAGGCGGCCATGCGCTCGACATAACCCTGGTCGTCGTCGGTGAACAGGAAAGTGATTGTCTTGGCGTCCGCCATGGCCGCGCCCGAAAGAGCGAAGGCCGAGAATACGAATGCACTTATCCCTGATAGAAGTCTCTGCATTTTTCATCCTCCCAATGAAAATATTTTCACAATTCGGAAGGTTCTCTTTCGGAGTTTCACCTTCGAATTTCTCTTTTTTGACGCTTGACAATCCAAACGTCAAGCTGTTTTGTCGGCTAAATTCGAAACTACTCACAAAGCCGGAACAGGCGAGATTCGAATCATTAAAATATTTTCATGATCTGGGAGGCAGTCATGGAGCAGTCACCTACAGCCGCAGGCCGGTCGCGCGCCGCCGGCTATCACGTCGCCCCCGGCGAAACCTTCACTGCGTGGGTCGTCTCGGATGTGCGCCAGGTGTATTTTCCAGGGGAGCCGGCGCCGGCGGAAGATCGTGTCGATTACCGCTTCGTCAACGGCTTCGTGGATGTCGGTGACCTGCCTTGCAGAAAAGCCTTCCAGGCGCAGATGATCGGACGGGAAATCCGGCCCGAGAACGACTGGAAACCGGCCTCACTGAACCTGCCGGGGCCGAACCGCCGCGTCGAATTCACCGGCTTCTGGCACGTGCCCACCCATGTCAGCCGCTGGCTGCGCGGCAGTTTCCGGGCCGAGGCCGTCCGCCACGTCCCCATGCGGCTGAGAACCTGCGGCGGCGTGCGGATCTGGGTGAATGGCGAAGAACATGTGCGGTTCGAGCCTTTCCGACGCAACGTCGAGAGCGAGACAGTAATCGTCCTGGCGCTGAAGGCAGGAGACAATGACATCCTCCTGCTGACCGAAGACCTTGCGGAGCGGGACACGATCTGGTTCTTCGAGCTGGAACTCGCCGATGCCAGGCCGCTGGACATCGCCCTGCCAGCGGCACTGGACCGAGAGGAGGTTCGGCGGCTCGAGCTCCTCGCGCGCGCCATTCGACCCGCCGCCGACGTTTTCGTCGACCGCCCGCTGGAAATCCTCTTCGACACGCCGCCGGGTGCCGATCTGCCCGTCGGTGTCGAAGTCTATAGCCATGGTCATGACCGGGCCGTGCTGGCGCGTGCGGACGTGACGCTGGGTGCAGGCGAGACCCGGCTGGTCGCTCCCGCGATCAAGGACCTGCCGGACGGATATTACGGCATCAGGCTGAAGATCGGTTCCGGCGCCGCAACCGTGGCCCGCCATATGGACGCCGCCTTCATGAGCGGCCTCGAACTGCCTCAGGCCGCGGCGACGCTTGCGGAACGCAAACGCGAGGCGCTGACTTTCAGCGCCCGTTTCGGCGCCGAGCGGATCGGCCGCGTCCTTGCCATGGCTGCATCAGGCGAGGTCGACCGCGAGGCGATGGACAGGATCATCGCGGCCACCCTCGAAGTCATCGACCGGCGGGAGGATTGCTCCGATTTCGTGATGGTGCCGCTCCTCTGGCTTCTCGGGGAATATGAGCAGGCCTTGCCGGCGGGGACGGCGGCGCGGATCCGTGCATCCGTCCCCGGCTACCGCTACTGGGTGGACGAGCCCGGCAACGATGTCATGTGGTTCTGGAGCGAGAACCACGTCCTGTGCTTCCACACGAGCCAGTTTATCGCCGGCAAGGTGATGCCGGATACCGTATTCTCCGCTTCCGGCAGGACGGGCCGCGAGCAGGCGCAGCTTGCGGAAGAGCGGCTTCGCCGCTGGTTCGACAGTGTCGAGGCCCACGGCCTCGCCGAGTGGAATTCCGCGGCCTATTATCCGGTGGATTTCATCGGTCTGCTCGCCCTCGAACGCTGGGGCGGGGATGATATCGCTCCCCGCGCTCGGCATCAGCTGGATCTCATCTTCCGGATGATCGCGCTGCACACGCTGGGGGGCGTTCCTGCCGGCTCGCAAGGGCGAGCCTACGACAAGGAACTGAGGGCCGGCCCCCTGACGGAACTGGCACCATTCGCCCGCGTGGCATTCGGCAGCGGCTGGCTGAACGGCGGCGTCGCCTCCCTGCCGATGTTCTGCGCCGGCTCCTACACCCCGCCGGCCGACCTGCCGGAACATGCCCAGCTGGTGCAGGGGCGCTCGATCGAAGCGCGTTATGCCCAGGGGCTCGAAAGCGGCAAGCTCGTGCTCTTCAAGACACAGGCTTCGCAGCTCTCTACGGTCGTTGATCACAAGACCGGCCGGCGGGGCCACCAGCAGCACGTGCTCGATATCCGGCTTGCCGGCCACCCGATGGCGAGGCTCTGGGTCAATCATCCCGGCGAAGACGACCCCTGGGGCACGCAACGCCCATCCTATTGGGCCGGCAACGGCATCCTGCCCCGTGTCATGCAATATCGCGACGTCGCCCTGCTGATCGCCGACACCGAAGGCACGCGCCATGCCTGGACCCATGCCTATCTTGGCCGCGACGGCCTTGACGAGGTCGTCATGGACGGAAACTGGCTCCTGACCCGCTCGGGTCGGGGGTTTGCGGCACTTTATGCGACGAACGGACTTGAACTCGTGACCGACGGAGCGACCGCCGGACGTGAAGTGCGCTCCGAGGGCGCCCTCACCGGCTGGGCGGCCGTGGTGGGCGCGGGCGACGAAGCCGCTTTCCATCGTTTCGTCGAACGTATCCGCGCCACCTCAGTCTCGTTCGACGCTGAAGGCAGGGTGCTGAGCCTTTCTCCGCCGGGCCGCGAGACGCTCGTGCTCTCCTATGCCGGGGAATTCACCGTCGGCGGACAGCCGCGACCTTTCATCCACGACCAGCCCGTGCCGATCCTGACCTATGACAGCGGAAACGCGGGCCACGGCGATCATCCATTCTATGCATAAAGGACATTCCGACCGATGGACTCGATGACCCTCAACAAACCGGCCCTGCAGGAGACGATCGACCAGGTCGCGGTTGCGTTCAGCCGCCTCAAGGGCATCAAGGAAGGCCTTGCCGGGGCGGATGCCGGTGTCGGCATCCAGTTCGACGAATGGGACTGGGAAGTCGGCGTCGGCCTCTACGGGTTCCTGCGCCGTGCGCTTGCCGCTGGCGACCGAGGGGCCATCGACGATCTCGTCGCCTGGTACGGCCGGCAAATCGACCGGGGCCTACCGCCGCGGCAGATCAACAGCACGGCGCCCATGCTGCCGCTCGCCATCCTCATCGACCATGTCGACCGGCCGGATTTCCGCGCGCTGGTCGAGGACTGGGCGGATTGGCTCGTACACCGGCTTCCGAAGACCGAGGACGGCGGCTTTCAGCATGTCGTCAAGGAGCGGTTGAACGACGGTGAGCTCTGGGACGATACGCTGTTCATGGCCGGCCTGTTCCTGGCGCGAGCAGGCGTCGCCTGCGGGCGTCGCGACTGGATCGACGAGGCCGTCTACCAGTTCATGGTCCATACCCGCTATCTGTCGGACCCGGTCACCGGCCTCTGGTATCATGGCTGGACCTTCAACGGCCGGCACAATTTCGCCAGGGCTTTCTGGGCGCGTGGCAACGCCTGGATCACGGTTGCCATTCCCGAACTGTTCGAACTCGTTCCCGATCTTGAGGAAAAGGACAAGCGCTTCCTTTCGAACGTGCTTGCGAACCAGGTCCGCTCGCTGAAGCGACTGCAGCGCCCGGACGGCATGTTCCATACGCTCCTCGACGACCCGACATCGCCCCTGGAGACATCGGCGACGGCCGGGATCGCCTACGGCATCCTGCGCGGCATCGATGCGGGCATACTCGATCCTTCCAACCGGGTGCATGCGGAACGCGCGCTGGCGGCCGTGCTCTCCCATATCGACGACCAGGGCGTCGTACAGGGCGTTTCGGATGGCACGCCGATGGGGCACGATCTGGAATTTTACCGTCGTATCCCCAACCTGCCGACCCCTTACGGGCAGGCGCTGACGATGCTGCTTCTGACGGAAGTCCTGCTCGAGGGCGAGGAGGGGGCATGAACCGGTTTCCTTCCCTTCTCATCGAGCCCGTGCAGGAGGATGAGACGGCGCGCATTCAGTCGGCGATCGATGAGGTCGCAGCGCGCGGCGGCGGCTGCGTGGAACTCGCCGAAGGCGTCCACAGCACCCACGGCCTGAGACTGCAGTCCGGCGTCGAGCTTCACCTGGCGAAAGGAGCGCTGCTGCGCCCGGTTCCGGACTATGGAGCCTACGAGGATACATCGGTTTCGGTCATTGCCGAGAAGTCGAACCGCGCGATGATCGTCGCAAGAAACGCTACGGACATAGCCTTGACTGGCCCCGGGCGGATCGAGGCGGGAGGCGAACATTTCATCGCCGGCACCGACGAGGCGATGGGCACGCTGGTTCCTGCGGAATTTCGCCCGCGGGTGGTGGTCTTCGAATCCTGCCGCGGCGTCCGCATCGAGAGGCTGGAAATCATGGATTCGCCGATGTGGACGCTGCATCTCGTCAATTGCGACAATGTTTATGTTGCGGGCGTGAAAGTCTCCAACAACCAACGCATGCCGAATACCGACGGCCTCGTGCTCGACGCCTGCCGGCATGCGGTGGTGGAAGACTGCATCATATCGACGGCCGATGACGGCATCTGCCTGAAGACCAGCGCCGGACCGGACGGGCGCGCGATCGGAGAGTGCGAAAACGTGCGCGTGCGCCGCTGCCTGGTCGAAAGCAAGAGCTGCGCGCTCAAAATCGGCACGGAATCCTATGGCGATTTTACGAACGTCGTCTTCGAGGACTGTCGCGTCCACGATTCCAACCGGGGACTGGGGCTGTTTTCACGCGACGGCGGGCATATGACCGATATTCGCTTCTCCCGGATAGAGGTCGACTGCCATGAGACGCTCGACGGCTTCTGGGGATCGGGCGAGGCGCTGACGGTGACGGTGGTGGACCGCATCCCCATCCGCCGGGCGGGCGCCATCCGCGACCTCGTCGTCGAGGACCTGCACGGCCAGATGGACGGAGCGATCGCGCTCGTCTCGACCTCCTCGGCCGGAATCCACGGCGTCAAGCTTTCGCGGCTGCAACTGCGGCAGAGGAGAGGCCCGCTCGGCACCGGACTTCGCTATGATCTGAGACCGACCCATGCGGATATCGCACCGAGCGCGGATGCTGCCGGCCGCGCGAATGCGTGGACGAAGGGGGCGGACGGACGGGTGATCGGCCTTGTCGACTATCCTGGAGGCATGCCGGCGCTGTTTACCGCCGGCATAGAGGGGATTTGGATCGAAGAGACGCATTTCGAAAGGCCGCAACCGTTACCGGAAAACTGGAACATCGAGGCCGTTGTCCACGCAGTGGACTGAACCTGACGGGAGCAGGGAATGGGAAATCTGAAACTGACGAGCGTTACCAAGTCGTTTGGCGCGCTGACTGTCCTGCACGACATCGACCTGACGATCGATAACGGCAAGTTCGTCGTGTTCGTCGGGCCGTCCGGCTGCGGCAAGTCGACTCTACTGAGGATTATCGCGGGGCTGGAGGACATCAGCGCGGGCGGCATCGAGATCGGCGGGCGCGACGTCGTCCAGCTGTCGCCGGCGGAGCGGAAGATCGCCATGGTCTTCCAGTCCTATGCGCTCTATCCCCATATGAGCGTGCGCAAGAACCTCGCCTTCGGGCTCGAGAACCTGAAATTCAAGCGCAGCGAGATCGACACACGCATTGCGGAGGCGGCGCGCATGCTGGCGATCGAACCCTATCTGGAACGCAAGCCGCGGCAGCTTTCCGGCGGCCAGCGCCAGCGTGTCGCGATCGGACGCGCCATCGTGCGCAACCCCGACATCTTCCTCTTCGACGAGCCGCTCTCGAACCTCGACGCGGCGCTGCGTGTGCAGACAAGGGCGGAAATCACCCGCCTGCATCGCCAGCTGAGGACGACGATGATCTACGTCACTCACGATCAGGTCGAGGCGATGACCATGGCCGACGAGATCGTCGTCCTCAACGGCGGCCGGATCGAGCAGGTCGGAACGCCGCTCGAACTCTTCGACAACCCCAGGAATCTCTTCGTCGCGGGCTTCCTGGGCTCGCCGCGCATGAACATGCTGAAGGGCAAGGTGACCGCGGTCGGCGAAGCAGCGGCGGTGATCGACGTCGGATATGGCGTGCCGCTCAAGGCCCGGATCGATCCGGCAGCGGCGAAAGTGGGGCAAGCGGTGCTTGTTGGAATACGGCCCGCGCATTTCGCGATTGGAGATAGTGAGGGCCTGCCCTTCGTCGTCCAATATCACGAGAGCCTCGGTACCGAGACCTATGTCTACGGGACGCTCGAGGGGCGGGACGAACAGATCATCGTCCACCAGGCGGGCCATTTTGCGCCGGAGCGCGGTGCCCTTCTGCGGATCATGCCGCTACCCGGCCGGGTGCATGTCTTCGACCCCGACAGCGGCCTGGCGCTACCGCGAACCATCGAGCAACGGAGTGCGGCCCATGAGCACGCCTAAGGCAACCGATCTCGGCGGCCGCGCCCTCGATTTCGTCATGGGCATCGTCGAGGCGCCCATCAACGGGTTCGAACGGCTGATGGGCAGGAAGCGGATGCCCTATCTGTTCCTCGCGCCGAACCTCATCCTTTTCGGCATCTTCACCTTCCTGCCGATCGCCATCGCGGTTGGCTATGCCTTTACCGGCGGCACCGGACTTTTTGTGTCGGAGCGGCCTTTCGTCGGCTTCGACAATTTCCGCCAGCTCCTGCAGTGCGAAGATTACTTTCGTCCGGGAAGCTGCCGCGAATCCCTGTTCTGGACGGCGGTCTGGAATACGCTCTGGTTCGTCGGCTTCAACGTCACGGCAACCCTGCTCGTGGCATTGGTGACGGCTCTCATCCTCAACCGGGCGATGGCCGCGCGCGGTTTCTTCCGGGCCATGTTCTTTTACCCCGTCCTGCTGTCGCCGGTCGTCATCGGCCTGATCTGGAAATGGTTCCTGGACCGCAACGGCCTGCTCAACGCCTTCCTGCAAATGCTCGGCGTACCGCCGGAAATCTTCCTGCTGGAGGTCGGCTGGTCGCGCTTCTTCGTGGTGGTCGTGTCGGTCTGGTTCCACATGGGCTTTTATACGCTCATCCTTCTCGCCGGCCTGCAGGCCATTCCGAAGGACCTTTACGAGGCTGCCGCGATCGACGCGGCCTCGCCCCGGCGCACGCTGCTGCGCATCACGCTTCCGCTTCTCGGGCCGAACCTGCTGGTCGTGCTGATCCTCCTGATGATCCGCTCGGTTCAGATCTTCGACGAAGCCTGGGTGCTGACCAATGGCGGCGGGCCTGGCACCGCGAACAGCTTCATCGTGCAGTACATCTACCAGATGGCCTTCGGCAGCGACCTGCGCCTTTTCGGCCTCGCCTCGGCAGCCTCGGTGCTGATGGGCCTGGTGCTGCTCGCCCTGACGCTCATACAGCTGCGGCTCGGCCGCAAGATGGAGTCCTGACCATGTCGCAAGGCCTCTCCCCCATAGCATTCCTCACCCGCACCCGCAGGCCGGGGCGGATCGGCGTCACCGACATTCTTTCCTGGGCCTGGCTGATCCTGGGCACGCTTGCCGTGCTCATCCCGGTCGTCTGGGCGGGCCTTTCCTCGTTCAAGCCGGCCGCCGAGATCACCCGCTTTCCGCCGACGCTGCTGCCGCGCGTGGCGGTTCAGCAGACCGTGCCGGGCTTCGATGCCCCGCTCAGCCTCTGGACCGTCGACGTCGACGGCCAGCGGCGCGAGATGGCGATGGTCCGGCGCATCGGGCTGAAAGCCCAGATGGTCGATCCGAGCAATCCCGGACCGCCGGTCAGCGTCGACGTCAAGACCATCTCACCGGTGCAGCGGCTCACCATCGCGACCGAGAACTATACCGATCCGCTCACCAGGTTCGACTTCCTCACCTTTTTGCAGAATTCGGTCTTCGTCACCTTCGTCGCGACGCTGCTGACGCTCGTCGTCAACGCGCTTGCGGCTTTCGCGCTGTCGAAATACCGGTTCCGAGGCGAGAAGGCGATCTTCGTGCTGATCATCTCGACGCTGATGATCCCCCTGACGGTGGTCATGGTCCCGGCCTATCTGGTCGTCGTTGGCGTCGGCCTGGTGGACAGTCTCTGGGGCATCATCATCCCGACGGTCGCCTCGCCGACTGGCGTCTTCCTGCTGCGCCAGTACATGCTCACCATTCCCGACGAACTCATCGAGGCGGCCCGTGTCGACGCGGCAAGCGAGTTCCGGATCTTCTGGCGCATCGTCCTGCCGCTGACGGCGCCGGCGCTCGCGGTGCTGGCGATCTTTTCGGTCCTGTGGCGGTGGAACGACTTCCTCTGGCCGCTGATCGTGCTCAGCAGCCGCGAAAACTTCACCCTGCAGGTCGGGCTCAACGCCTTCCAGGGTGAGTTCTCCGTGCAGTGGAACTACATCCTCGCCATGACCTTCCTGAGCCTGGCGCCGGTCACGGTCGTCTTCCTGTTCCTGCAGAAATACATCACCACCGGCATCGCCGGCACGGGCATGAAATAGGTCAACCGCGGGGCGGCGCGACGCTGCCTCGCAGCACCAGCTTGCAGCCGAGCTCCAGCCGGTAGGCCGGCCGCAGCGGATCGTTGGCGAGGAGCCTCTGTTCCAGAAGGCCGATTGCGGCGGCCCCCAGCCGGTCGGTTGGCAACTGGACAGTCGAGAGCGGCGGCGTGCTGAACTCCCCGGGCACGATATCGTCGAAGCCGAGCACGGAGATTTCCTCCGGCGCATGGATGCCGGAGGCCGCGAGCGCCCTCAGGCAACCGAGAGCGAGGTTGTCAGCGGCGCAGAAGATTGCCGTCGCGCCACGCAGGCTGCGATCTTCGGCAAGCAGCTGGCGGACCGCCTGCTCGCCCTGAGCGGGCTCGTATCCCTCCGCCTCGACGACCATCTCCGGCGATACGGCCAGGCCGGCCGCGAGGTGTGCGTCGGCATATCCGTCATACCGCCGCCGGATCGTGGTTCTGCCCTTCCAGGTCAGGTGCATGATGCGGCGATGGCCGAGCGAAAGCAGGTGCTCGGTCCCCTGGCGGGCGCCGAAACGGTTTTCGCCGGTTACCGTATCGACCAGCATCGAAGGGTCCTCGCCGTTCAGGATGACGAGCGGCGTCCGCCCACCGGCGAGGGCGCGGATCAGTTCCGGCCGATCATCGTTGAGGATGACGATGCCGTCGACGTTTTCGGCCTGCGCCATGCGGCGCACCTCGCCCGCGTCGATCCGGTTGCCGGCGCTGACGAAAGGAACGATCCGGATGCTGAGGCGCTCGCATTCCTGGCGCAGGCCGTTGAGCATCGTCCAGCTCACCAGATTGATGTCGCTATGGGCTGCGGCTTCGCTGGTGACCGCCAGAAGGATGGTGCGGAGCGTTGCGATCGTCGCGCGGCTTCTGCGTTTTTCCAGATAGCCCAGCCGTTGCGCGGAATTGAGCACCCGATCGCGAACTTCGACGGATATCGGCGCGGTTCCGTTGAGAACATGAGACGCGGTACTGAGCGAAACACTGGCGTCCCGAGCGATATCTTTCAAGCCTATCTTGGCTTTCAACAGACTGTCTTCCAACTTAAGCGGGTTTCTGAGGCGCCGATACGAGAAGCTATCCGGAGATCTTCGCGCACAACCCGTTGCCGGAGCGATGCCTCGTCCCCCTGATGCGACTAGTTGTCTCCATCATGCATGCTCACCTGCTTTCAACGCAAGAAATGTTTGCGACGGGATCGTCGGAACAACCCGGACGCTCGCAGGTTCTCGTTGTGTAAAAGCATTTTTTGGAGACACTCATGGACCAGGACTTGCATCAGGAGTGCAATGCGCGCCGGTCATTTCAACTGCACCACGGAGATGCCCAGATGCGGCATCGCGTTCAGTCGATGTACCGGTTCGAAATGCCGGCCGAAACCGTCTTTGACGAGCTCTTGCAGAGGCTTGATCAGGCAAGCGCATCCGGGCGTTCCGCGGCGACATGCTTCGAGAGAGGTAACTGATGAGGTGCCGCCCGATGCCGGTCCTTGCGTCCAGTCGCAGGAAGAGTTTCGAGTTTGCCATCCGGCGGTCACCGGAGGCTTGCATCACAAGCCTTCGGCGTCCCGAAATGCCTCGAAGATCACCTGGTGGCCTGCGTCGTTCGGATGGGTGATATCGGGCGAGGCGAGGGTACCGTCGCCGAATAGTTTCATGGATTCGTAGACTGGCGCGTAGAAAACCGAGAATTGCCGCGCGAGATCCTTTACCGCCTCGACATAGGCCTCGAACTCGCCGCGCGTCTGCCCGGTGAAGCCGGTGCTGCCGACCGAAAGACCGGCATCCGGAATATAGGGCGGGCTGCCGATCGCGATCCTTTCGCGATGATCGGCCGTAATGAGTGCCTTCAGGATCTTGGTGTAGTCCCGCACGAACCCGGCAACATTCATGGTTTCGGGCGCTGCGGTGTAGCGGGCATCGTTGTAGCCATAGAGGATCAGGATCGCGTCCTGGTGAGGTCGATCGAGAAGCGTTTCAGCAAACCTGCCGACCCCGTTGCCTGGCCTCGGTTTCCCCTCCGCGAGCCTTGAGCCCTGCAGCACGGTCCCCGGTATCGCGTGATTGCGGATCGGAAAACCGTCGACCGCCTCGGCGAACAGTGCCGGCCAGGCAAGTTCGGTGCGGGAGGCGTTGAACCCGGCGGTGATGCTGTCGCCGAAAACGCGGGTGCCGGAAATTCCGAGCGATTTCAAATGCTCCCCCAGGGGCATCAGCTTTCCTTCATTTTCCCGCTTGACAGCAACCGAACAATTCTTGTTTATACGTATTAGCTGCTAATACGCATTAGCAGTCAAGAGGAGACAGGGAGGATGTTGCGTGGCTGCGCCTAAGCGTTTGACCCAGCACGATATTGCGAAACTGGCTGGCGTCAGCCAGGCCACCGTTTCGCTTGTGCTGAACGGGGCGCCGACAGCTCTGGCGCGTATTCCGCAGGAAACCCGTGAACGGGTCCAGCAGGTCATCCGCAGCACCGGCTATGTCGCCGATCCGATCGCACGGCGAATGGCCAAGGGGCTGAACCGCATTCTCGGCGTGTTCACCTACGAGCCGGCGTTTCCAAGCGCCCAGGCGGACTTCTTCACGCCCTTCCTGCTCGGCATCGAGGAAGAGGCTCAGATCCAGAACTACGACCTTCTGCTTCTGACCGGTGCCGGCGTCGGGCAGGATCGCAAGATCTTTGCCGATGGCAACCGGCTCAGGATCGCCGACGGCTGCCTGGTGCTCGGCCGCGAATTCGATCGTACCGAATTGAAGCGGCTGGTCCTGGGCGACTATCCGTTTGTGGCGATCGGCCGACGCGAGGATGCCGGCGGGCCGGTTCCCTATGTCGGCGGCGATTATGCGAACGGCACCCGGACGCTTGTCGAGAAGGCAAGGGCGCTTGGGCATTCGAAGCTTGCCTATATCGGCCCTTCTGGCCCGGCCGAATCCATCGTTGACCGCTGGGATGGGTTTGCCGCTGCGCTCGGCGACGGCCTCGAACTGGTCCTGCATATCGAAACTGTCGGCAGCGCGGCCGGTGACATCCTGGACGCTCTGCTCGGCTATGGCGCGACAGTGGCCTTCTTCGTCGAACTGGCCGATGCGGTGCGTGTCGAGGCGGCCGCCCGCGAGCGCGGCCTGTCTATCCCCGAGGACTTTTCAGCGGTCGTGCTCGGCAGCCATATCCGCGCCGAACGCAGCCATATGCAGTTCACCGCCTTCGATATCCCCCGCGAGGAGATGGGCCGGCAGGCGACTGCCATGCTGGTGCGCCGCATCGAAAGCGGAGATGCCGGCGGCCAAATTCTTCTGACCTGTGAACCGGTCGAGGGGGAAACCCTCGGACCCGCAAAAAGACGGACGTGATCAACGTGACAGAGATGCATACGGATATTCTGGTGGTAGGCGGCGGTCTTGGCGGTGTTGCAGCAGCACTCGGCGCATGCCGGGCAGGCCGCAGCGTCATCATGACCGAGGAATTCGACTGGATCGGCGGCCAGCTGACCAGCCAGGCGGTTCCCTCCGACGAGCATACCTGGGTCGAGCAGTTCGGCATTACCCGCTCCTACCGGAAGCTGCGCAACGGTATCCGCCAATATTACCGCGACCACTATCCGCTGACCGAGGGTGCGCGTGCCTGGGGCGACCTCAATCCGGGTTCCGGCTGGGTCAGCCGCATCTGCGCCGAACCGCGCGTCAGCCTCGCGGTCATGGAGGCGATGCTGATGCCCTATCGGGGCGCCGGCAAGCTGAAGGTGCTGCAGCCTTACCGTCCTGTGGCAGCCGACGTCGAAGGTGATACGGTGCGTTCCGTCACCGTTCGCCACCGCGATACCGGCCGCGAGATCACCATTTCTGCCGCCTATATCCTCGATGCCACCGAACTCGGTGACCTGCTGCCGATGACCGGTACCGAATATGTGAAGGGTTTCGAGGCTCAGTCCGATACCGGCGAACCGAGCGCACCGTCAGAGGCGCAGCCGAACAATGTCCAGGCCGTATCGATCTGCTTTGCAATCGATCACGTCGACGGCGACCAGACGATCGACAAGCCGGAGAATTACGACTACTGGCGCAAGTACCAGCCGCATTTCTGGGGCGGCCCGCTGCTCGGCTTCACCGCGCCGCATCCGCGCACGCTGGACTTCACCACCCGCTCGTTCACGCCCAATCCGAATGACGATCCGCTGGCCGTCGATGCCGACCAGCGCAAGGGCGGCGGCGACGAGAACCTGTGGATCTTCCGCCGTATCGCGGCGCGCAACAACTTCGTGCCCGGTGCCTACGCTTCCGACATCTGCCTCGTGAACTGGCCGATGATCGACTACATGGAAGGCACGATCATCGACCTTTCCGAAGAGGACAAGGCAAAGCAGCTGAAATCGGCGGCCGACCTCTCCTACTCGCTGTTCTACTGGCTGCAGACCGAAGCGCCGCGCGTCGATGGCGGCCAGGGTTTTCCGGGGCTTCGCCTGCGCGGCGACATCACCGGCACCGAGCATGGTCTTGCCATGGCCCCCTATATCCGCGAGAGCCGCCGCATCAAGCCGGTCACCCGCATCGTCGAGCAGGACCTCTCCTATTCGGTGCGCGGGGAGAAGGGCGCGGTCAATTACCGCGACAGTATCGGCATCGGCATGTACCGGATCGACCTGCATCCTTCGACCGGTGGCGACAACTATATCGACGTGCCGTCCTGCCCGTTCGAGATTCCGCTCGGCGCACTTCTGCCTGAACGGGTGAAGAACCTCATCCCGGCCGGCAAGAACATCGGCACCACCCACATCACCAATGGCTGCTACCGGCTCCACCCGGTCGAGTGGAACATCGGCGAAGTCGCCGGCATGCTCGCGGCGCATTGCCTCGAGAAAAATCTTACGCCGCATCAGGTCCAGGAAAACGACGAGAAGCTCCAGAATTTTCAGAGAGAGCTCAGCCGTGAAGGCATCGAAATGCGCTGGCCGGATATCGCGGCCTACTAGGGACGGCCGGTGGCCTGTCTATCAAAACCAACCTTTGGAGGAGGAACGGGAATGAACTATCATCGGACTTTGAAATCTGCTGTCGCGGCATTGGCCGTGGCCGTGCCGCTCTGCTGGAGCGGCATCGCCAACGCGCAGGATGCGGTCAACCTGCGCATGACCATCTGGAGCGCTAACGAGGCGCATCTGAAACTCTTTAACGAGATTGCCGCCGGCTTCAAGAAGGACCATCCGAACGTGACGGTGACCTATGAGTCGCTGCCGTTCGAAACCTATACGACGGCGCTGACGACCCAGATCGCCGGCGGCAATGCGCCCGACATGGCCTGGATATTCGAGACCGCCGCCTATGACTTCGTCAATTCCGGCGCGCTTTATCCGCTGACGGATACGCTCAAGGCCACCAAAGGCTATAATGCGGAAGAACTCAGTGCCACGGCTGCCGAGCGCTGGACCAAGGACGGCAAGCTGTTTGCATATCCGTTCTCGACCTCGCCGTTTGCGATGTTCGTCAACAACGACCTCATCAAGGCCTCCGGCGCCAAGACGCCGGCGGAAATGATCGCAGCCGGCCAGTGGACCTGGGACAATGCCATCGCCACTGCGTCCACCGTCGGCAAAACCGGCAAGGGCGGCCTGATCGTTCGCGACTTCAACTACCAGATCTGGCAGAACCTCGCCTCCGTCTGGAACGGCTGGGGCGCCTCGCCGTGGAGCGCCGACGGCAAGACCTGCACGATGACCGAAAAGCCGATGGTCGATGCGCTGACCTTCATCCATGACGCCGTTTTCAAGAACAAGGCGATGCCGGGTCCCGGCGAAAGCGTCGATTTCTTCGCCGGCAATGCGGCGATGACGATCACCCAGATCAGCCGCGCCTCGCTGCTGCCGAAGGACAAGCCTTTCGCCTGGGATCTCGTGCCGTTGCCTAAGGGGCCAGCCGGCAACTATGCGCTGATCGGCCAGGCCGGCGTCGGCGTCATGCAGTCGGGCAAGAACGCCAAGACGGCGGCCGAATTCGTCGCCTATATGACGAACCCGGAAAACTCGGCCAAGCTCAGCCAGTTCTTCCCGTCGGCCCGCAAGTCGCTGCTGAATGCCGAGGTCCTGAAGAAGACCAATCCGCTGCTGAGCCAGGAGCAGATCGACAAGGTCGTGATCTCCGGCATTGCCACCGGCAAGGTCATTCCGGGCCATACGGGCTTTGCGCAGATCCAACAGGCGGTTCGTTCGGGCCTCGATGCCGTCTGGCGGCCGGACGCGAATATCCCGGCTGCCCTCCAGCAGATCTGCGGCCAGATCGGCCCGCTTCTGAAGCGCTAAGGGAATAGTCGATGGCTGTCGTGCAGCAAACCGCCCGTCCGGAAGCCCGCTCTTCATCGTCGTTCTGGACGATCGCTCGGCGCGACAGCCTCGCCGGCTTTCTCTTCATCGCCCCGCAACTGATCGGGATCACGCTTTTCGTGCTGATCCCGCTCTGCCTCGTCTTCTGGTATTCGCTGCACGAGTGGAACGTGCTCGCCAATACCTTCACCTATACCGGTCTTGCCAACTACCAGATGCTTCTCGAAGACACGAGCCTGCCTTCGGTGCTCGGGGCGACGGCGATCTTTTCCGCCGGGCTGGTGATCTTCAACCTGAGCCTGGCATTGCTGCTTGCGGTGCTGCTCAACCAGAAGCTCGCCGGCATCACCATCTTCCGCACCCTGTTCTTCTCGCCTGTCGTCGTGTCGCTGGTTGCCTGGACCATCGTCTGGGGGTTCCTGCTACAGAAGAACGGCGGCATCAACGGCGTGCTTCTTCTCGTCGGCATCGAGGGGCCGAACTGGTTGCGCGAACCGGTGACCGCGATGATCTCGGTGATCGTGGTGCAGGTGTTCAAGAATGTCGGCCTCAACATGATCCTGTTCCTGGCCGCCCTCCAGGGCGTGCCGAACGAGCTTTATGAGGCCGCCCGGATCGACGGCGCCCCTCGTTTCAAGCAGTTCCGCCGCATCACCCTGCCGCTGATCAGCCCGACCATCCTTCTCACGTCAATCATCACCATCGTCGGGTCGCTGCAGGTGTTCGCGCAGATCGCCGTGCTGACCCAAGGCGGACCGGGGCTCACGACCACGGTGCTTGTCTATTACCTCTATCAGCAGGCCTTCCAGTTCCATTTCTTCGGTTATGGCTCGACGCTGTCGATCATGCTGTTCGTGATCGTCGCGGTACTGACTTTCGCCCAATGGCAGATGCGCAAGAGGATCGTCTTTTATGAAAGCTGAGCTCTCCCCGCGCAGACAAGTCTTTCTCTACGGCCTGCTCTGCGTGCTCCTGATCCCATTCGTCTTTCCGACCTGGTGGATGGTGACGTCGTCGGTCAAGCCGATCAGCGACATTTTTGCCTTTCCACCCCAACTCGTGCCGGAAAGCTACGATTGGACGACCTATTCCAAGGTGTTCGAACTGCAGCCTTTCGTGAAACAGTACTGGAATTCGGCCTATATCGCCGCGCTGGTGACGATCGGTACGATGATCGTCTCGTCGATGGCCGGATACGCCTTTGCGCGGATCAAATTCCCCTTTGCCAACGCCATTTTCATGGTCGTGCTGCTCGGGCTCTTGATCCCGTCGGAAGTGACGATCGTGCCGCTCTTCCAGATGTTCCTGAAGGCGGGCATGGTCAACACCCACTGGCCACTGATCCTGGTGCCGATCTTCGGCGCACCGAGCGTGTTCGCGACATTCGTGATGCGGCAGTTCTTCATTGCGCTGCCCGTCGAACTCGAAGAGGCGGCGCGGGTCGATGGCCTCGGGCGCTTCAAGATCTTTCGCAAGATCGCGCTGCCGCTTGCAAGGCCGGCGCTCGCGTCTGTGGCGATCTTCACCTTCCTGCATTCCTGGAACCTCTATCTCGAGCCGATCGTGTTCCTGTCGAGTGCGGACAAATTCACGCTGCCGCAGGCGCTCACCCAATATACCGACGCCTATGGCGGGCCGATGTGGAACATCCAGCTCGCCGCCGCGACCCTGACGGCGCTGCCCGTTCTCATCGTCTTCATCATCGCGCAGAAGCAATTCGTCGAAGGGCTCGCGCATACCGGCCTCAAAGGTTGAAATACTCACCTTCTGAAAAACTGGGGCTGAAGAAACGGAAATCTGATTGATGGCTGAAGTTACCCTTTCCAATGTCCGCAAGAGCTATGGCGCCGTCGACATCATCCACGGCATCGACCTTGGCATCACCGACGGCGAGTTCGTCGTACTGGTCGGCCCGTCCGGCTGCGGCAAGTCCACGCTGCTGAGGATGGTCGCCGGGCTGGAGACGATCACCGGCGGCGATGTGAAGATCGGCGGGCGGGTGGTCAACGATCTCGATCCGAAGGACCGCGACATCGCCATGGTCTTCCAGAACTATGCGCTTTATCCGCATATGACCGTTGCGACCAATATGGGATTCTCGCTGGAACACCGCGGCGGGAGCAAGGCGGAGATCGCCGAGCGGGTCAAATGGGCAGCCGACATTCTTGGTCTTGCGCCGCTGCTCGACCGCTACCCTCGCCAGCTGTCCGGCGGCCAGCGCCAGCGCGTTGCCATGGGGCGGGCAATCGTGCGCGATCCCAAGGTTTTCCTCTTCGATGAGCCGCTTTCCAATCTCGACGCGAAACTGCGCGTCGTCATGCGCGGCGAGATCAAGAGCCTGCACCAGAGGCTGAAGACGACCACCATCTACGTCACCCACGACCAGGTCGAGGCGATGACCATGGCCGACAAGATCGTCGTGCTGAACGGCGGGCGGGTCGAGCAGATCGGCGCACCCCTCGACCTTTACGACCGGCCGGCCAACCAGTTCGTGGCGGGCTTCATCGGCTCGCCGTCGATGAATTTTCTCACCGGCACGATCACGCCCGAAGGTTTCGCGGCGCCCGGAATTCTGCTGCCGCTGCCTGAGGCAGCGCATGGGCACAAGGACCGAAAGGCGATCTACGGAATCCGTCCCGAACATTTCGCCCTCGACGAAAACGGGGTGCCGGCAGAAATCATTCTTGTCGAGCCGATGGGGTCGGAAACCCAGGTGACGATGAAGCTCGGCGAAACGCTTGCCACCGGCGTGTTTCGCGAACGGGTTTCGTTGTCGCCGGGAGCAACGATCCGCGTGCGGCCTGATCTCGGCAATATTCATCTCTTCGCCGCCGACGGCGGCCAGCGTTTGAACTGAGGCGCGTCATGCCGAACTATCCCGAAACCAGGCTCACCAGGGCGCTGCGCAGCGGCGAATTCCCGGTCATCGTTTCGCTTGCCCGCCATGACCTCGATCTCGCCAAGGCGGCGATCGGGGCAGGGGCCTTTGCCATCAAGGTGCATCTCAACGCCTACCACCGCGCGACCGGAACGACGTTCGGCAGCTTTTCGGAAGAGCGCCCGTTTTTCGAGAGGCTTGCAACGCTCGATGTGCCGCTGCTGGTCATGGCGGGTCAGGAGAATGTGCCGAGCGCGCAGGAGATGGACGCGCTTGCGGATCTCGGCTTCGAGGGGTTCAATATCTACTTCAGCGACATGCAGCCGCATCTCCTGCAGTCGCGGCTGAGGCCGATGCCGGCGCTCGGCGAAAGGAGCACTGACGAGGATCTGCAGAAGATCCTCGAAATTCCAGGTGCGATGATGGAAGCATCTGTCGCTGCGTTTGAAGATTACGGCAAGCCGGTCAACGAGTCGGATCTCGCGCGGTACAGGGACATAACCACCAAAGCCGGCATCCCGGTTATCGCGCCGAGTCAGAAGCGGTTCACCGCTGAAGACATGCCTAGGCTGAAGGAGGCCGGCATCGCGGCACCGCTGCTCGGCGTCATCGTTACGGGCACGACATCTCAAAGCATGGATGTCGCGGTGAAGCCGGTCGTCGAAGCAGCTCGGAGCCTGAACAAGGCTTCCTTGCCGAGCTCCGGATTGCGGTGAAGATAGGCATAGGCCTCATGCGCTTCGCTGGCTGCCGCAGGCATCGCCATCAAGCCGTATACGGCTGCGGTCAGGCGCGGATAGCTCTTCGTGTGGCGCCTTTTACGCTATGAGGCCGCTGCTCCGTCCATCTTCGTAAACATCGCGACGCGCTTCATGCGCAGGCTTCCCGGCTTGTATTTGGCGAGCCAGCCGTCGGTCTCGTCCAGGAACAGGCTTGCCTTCTCGTCGGCAGCCGCGTTCGCGGCGGCGGCTCCGGCCTCTGCGCGCTCATGCACCTCCTCATGGACCGAGCGGAAATAGTAGTGGAAGAAGAGCCGGTTGAACTCGGTGAAGTAGATGTCGGCAACACGTCTCTCGCCACGGATCAGCAGCATGTTCTCGTCATTGTCGTTGGTCGAGGCCGTCGAGAAGTTCGCCGAGCCGGTCACCACGATCGGATCGGCGCCGAGCGGATCATGCAGCATGAATTTCGAATGGATGTAGCTTACATGGAGGTTGAGGCCGAGCGCCCGCGCATTGGATTCGCGGGTCCAGCGATAGAGCGGATCCTCGATATACGAACCCCATGCGGCATAGACATTGTTGCGCGCACCGAGCCGGACGAAAGGCGTGCGCGCGCCCTTGCGCGCTTCGTCCTTCTTCTCGAGCATGAGGAAGGTGAGCGGCCCTTTGCCGTCGTTGAGCACGAGCTTGTCCTTGAACAGGGCGCTGATGCCGAAGGCAAGTGTGATGCATCCGAGCGTCGAGGACTCGTCGAGGGCCGCCGCGTACATCTCAAGCACCTCGCCGCCGGCCCGCGGGCTGAATACCGGCGTGGTCCCCGAGGGGATTGTCTTCCAGTCGGTCGGGGTCGCCAATAAATCGCCAACGGCCTTGCGGCAGGCGGCCATCACTTTCCTGGCGCCCGTGGCGTCCTCGTCGCCGGTTTTACCCGGATCCGTCGCCAGCAGCTCCCAGTAGGCCTTGAAATGGCCTGCGACGGCGGGATCCCGCAACCAATGGCCAACATTGGTCTGTCCGTGAATGCCACCTGTCGAAAGATTGGTCGATCCCGTCCAGACTTCGGCCGGTGCCGACGCCGCGCCCTTCAGCAGGACCATGAACTTGTTGTGGGCGATCGCGTCGGGATTGCGCTCGCGCCAACACGCGACCGCACTCTTTGGAAGCTTGGCATCCTTCACCGTCGTCAGATTGTCATCGCGCGGGAAGTCGGGATGCACCTTGCCCTTTTTGTCCGTGTAGCCGTTCTTCTTGGCGTCGAGAACGAGTTTCACGGACACGCCGCGGTCGATCGCAGCCTTGAGCCGCTCGGCCACCGGCAGGTAGCGGAATTCGTAGAAGGCACCGAGGAGAGTGTCTCCCGCTTTGGCATTGTCGATGAAGGCGAGGATCGCCTCGTCGAGTGACCTGCTCAGCCATTCGAGCGCCTGCGTGCGATCGGGCTCGGCCAACTTGTCCGGTGCCTTGTTTTTGAATTTGCGCGCATAGGCTTGGCTACTCGCGATGCCGCGATTGAAGAAGACGTCGTGGGTGCCGGTGGTGAAGAGCTTCTCGGTTGTCACCGTGATCGGGATCGGCTTGGCCGAGCGGTCGAGATTCTTGGGCGTGCCCTTCAGTGGGTGGAAATAGTAGGTGTAGGGCCGCCCGTCCTTCGCCGTGAAATCGTCCCAGACGAAACTCTGCACCGGTTGTGAGAAAGTCGAGACCTGAAGGTCCTCGCCAGGATTGGGATAGATGCTCTCGAAGACCTTGAAGCCGTACATGAAGTACCGCTCGTTCTCGACAGTATCCTCGCGCTCGACGGCGAAGCCGAGCAAGCCGTTTACGGTGTTCCGGTCAAAGTCGATGCCAAACGAAACCGTGTTGGTGCCGCTGACCGCGAAGACCTGGAACCCTCCAACCTTCTTTGATTTGAAACGCATGATCATTTCCCCCAAAGGCCCGCGTTCCACATACCACAACTCATGCGCTAGTAAAACAATGTGTGATATGGTCCTTCAGCTATAAGGTACCCCGCTGCCTTCCTCCGAAGATTCGCTTTAGAAACCAGGAAACCGCCGACAAAGGTGACGATAACGACGATCGTCATCGGCTGACGGAAGCTCACATTGCCGCCGCTGAGGCTCGAGGCCACGGGCTGGCCGGCACCGTTACAGGTCATAGGCGTTGTGCGGGGGCCTTGTCACGATGACTGTAAGCGCTGCTGCTTCGTTCTGTTGCGTGAGCGCAGGCTCTGCAGCGGAATAAGGTTCGTACTCAGGAAAGGAGTAAGGAGAAGAGGTGTCGGAATGCTGCCGATACCGACAAGTCTGCGATAGGCGGCCTTCATCGCTGTATATGGTTCCGCCGAGCCAGTCCGTTGGCGATCTCAGTCGTTGAAAAACGAACACGGTCGAAGAAGACCCGCGAATAAGCCAGAACCAGTTCCGGTTGAAGTGTAAAAAGCGCACTTATCACAACGGCCACGGTCGTCGCGACGATCCGACCTCGTTCGGCTGTGACGTAAGGGAAATTCGCTCGGATTGTCCATGTAAATGCAGACTTTGACGGACTTGAATTCGATTGTTCCAGCATGCCTTGGCACCTTCTCTAGTGAAGCCGCTTAAGCTCTACGGGGACAGCCCATGTCGTTGTGCTAGGTAATGTTGAGAAGTGTTATGTTTTGTTGACCGCACTCCGAACAAGTAGCAGGAGACCGCTCGGCGTAGGTGGGGGGCGCCAGCCGCAGCAAACGGCCTATCCCGATGCCGATCGTGAGATAGGAAACCAGCACCGGATAAGGTTGGATGCCGTTGATTTGCTGCGGCTTTCTGGACTTCTAGAACTTGTAACCGACCATCAGCATCGCAGACGGCTGCACGTCGTTCTGAACGATCGGGCTGTCCTTCGCATCGCCGGTGAGGAAGCCCACTCCTGCCTGGCCGCGGATAACCCAGTGTTCCGTCGCCATATATGTCACGGACGCCTCGATATCGAAACGTTTCAGCCCGGCGCTGGCCTCATATTGCCGCAACCCCGATCTTGCGGACTGGGCAGCGGTGACTCCAAAATAGCTTTCCATATGGTTGTCGTCGGCGAAGGTCGCGGAAGCGCCTGCGGAAAAAATAAAGCGATCATAGTTATGGGAGACATTTGCTCCGACCTGACCGAGGAGGCCGTCGCTGCCGCCGATCGTTTTGTCGATGGACGCATAAAGTTCCATCGGTCCCCATTCATACGAGAGCTTCGTTCCGACGACAGCGCCGGCGTCGATATCACCGAGCCCTTTCAGATGAGAGGAATCGTCTTCATCGCGCCCACCCCCTAACTCGTAACCGCCCTTCGCCGTGAGCTTGAAACCCTTGGCTGCCAGCACGTCGATGCTTAGCCCACCCGGATCGACGGTGACGCGATCACCGAAGGTTGCGGAGATCATTGGGATGGGGACGATTTCAAACTCGTCGGATCCTTCGAATTTCGGCGCATAAATGGCTCCGGCGCCGACCATGACGTTCCAGTCGGAAAGCTTCTGGCGGATGCCGCCGAAGCGCCCCTTGTCGAAGTTCTCCGACGGGGGAATGGCCGCCGCCTCACTCTCGTAAAGGTCGGCAGCGCGTGCCTCAAACAGGGGGTAGGCAACCACCGCGAGCCCGGCAGCGATGACTATCTGCCGCGGGCAGCTTAAAAAGGGCTTGGTCAATGACATTCGAATTGGTTCCTTGAGTCTGACAGAGAGTTTTCAATGGGCGGGAGTATGAAAGCCCGACGCGCCTTGCCTCTCGCGGTCGCACAATCTCGAACGACGCCGTTAACTTGGGTTTTGTGATGTTAAGAAATGTTGCCCAGATCGACGCTGGCGACCTTGCCGGTGCTTTCGGTATTCAACTCGACCGGCGCGCGGCCGAAGGCGTAGCGGCGCCTGGCGACGGGTCAGTTGCAGCTTAACATATCAAAATATCTTTACCCCGTGACTTCAGGGGTGTTTTCGCGACAATGAAACACGAAGGGTTTGAACACCTGTCGATACACTATGCAGGGCGAATACATGACAGCTCAACATCTCATCGCGCCAGAGGCCGTATCTCGCATTCTTCTTGTCGAGGACGACGACGAGATCGCTGCGATGGTCATCGAAATGTTGACGGAGAATGGTCTCGAGGCTGTTGCGGTTGGCTCAGCCGCCAACATGGATATTATCCTGAGGAAGCAATCCTTCGATTTGGTTGTGCTCGACGCCATGCTGCCAGGAGAAGATGGTTTCAGCATCTGCCGTCGGCTGCGGGCATCATCAACGATCCCTATCGTCATGCTCACGGCGCTCAGCGATGAAATCAACCGCATCGTTGGGATCGAGCTTGGAGCCGACGACTATATTACCAAGCCGTTTCACCCGCGGGAACTCATGGCGCGCATAAAGGGGCTGCTGCGGCGTGCATCATACGGAGCAGAAAGACTTGCACAGCAACCAGCCCTGCAGTTCGCCGGCTGGCAGATCGATCCGCTTCTGCGACAACTCTTGAACCCTGAGGGGGTGCATGTTTCGATGACGACGGCCGAGTTCGACGTTCTCCTCGCATTTTGCCAAAATCCGGGTCGTGTGATGACGCGCGAGCAGCTTCTTCGACTGACCCATGCCGGCCTTGCAGGTCCGGTCGAACGCAGCATCGATGTCCATATCAGCCGCGTTCGGCAGAAGATCGAAGCCAATGTTCGCGAGCCGACCTTCATCAAGACGGTCCGGCTAGGGGGTTACATGTTTACCCCGAAGGTCGAGGCCTGCTGATGTTTACACGTTTTCGGGTTGGATCGATCCGCCGACAGATCGCAGCTCTCGCTATTGGCCCCATCACAGGACTCGTCACCCTGGGTGCCATTTCTGAATGGGCGTTGCGCGACGATCTTGAGAGTATTTCCTATGCCCGAACGACGGCATTGAAGATCGAGACGGTCATCGATCAGGTAAGAGAGTCCGCTTCCGCAGTGCAAAGGGCCGCGATCCTGGACGCAACGTCCAGGACGGGGCTTCGGGTGGAAGAAGTCGCGACGGCGGAGCTTTCACGGGGTGAAGCAGACATTTCCTTTGAGGATGTCCGCCACCTTGTGCAGGACAACCTGCCAGACAGCTTCGCAACGGCTTTCCGCCCGGAGACTTCTGCCGGAAAACTGCACAATGTGCTTGTCGTTGGGATCGGTGACGATCGAGCTCTGGCGTTTCTGCCCGCGTCACCTCCTCCCGATGCCTGGATCAGCGACCAGCAAGTCAGTGTCGTCCTGCAACTGATGGCTCTTGTCCTGCCGGTGATCCTCCTGTCGCTGTATGCGGCACGGGTGATTTCGGCTCCCCTCCTTGAATTTGCGAAAGCTGCAGAAACGCTGAAGCCCGATGACGGGCCTGACAGACCTTTCGACGAACGTGGTGCGGCCGAAATTCGAACTTTGGCCAAATCACTGAACGACATGCGCAGCCGCATACGCAGCATGATCGACGACCGCACGCGCATGTTGCGCGCGATAAGCCACGACCTTCGCACCCCGCTGACGCGCCTGCGCCTGCGCGCCGAACGCTCGACGCAGCCGGAGCTGAAAGCAGCGCTTTTGAAAGATATCTCCGCTCTCGGCGACATGATCAACGATACGCTCACCTATCTCAGCAAGGAAATGGCAACGGAGAAACCGGTCAATGCTGACCTGCCGAGTTTATTGGCAACCGTATGTTCCGACTTTACCGACATAGGCTTCAATGTGAATTATGTCGGGCCGGAACGCTTTACCTATCGCTGCAAACCGCGATCGCTGGCGCGCGCGATTACAAATCTCGTCGAGAATAGCACCAAGCTCGCCCAGGATATCTCGGTAGAGCTTTCGGTCCTTGAAAATGGGACCGTGCGAATGAGCGTTGTCGATGACGGCCCTGGCCTTCCAGGCGGTTTGCGCACCCGCGTGTTGGAGCCCTTTTTCAAAATCGATGCGGCGCGAACCTCCTCCGACCGCAGCGGGTTCGGTCTCGGGCTCTCGATCGTCGACGACATCGTGCGGGCCCATGGCGGCACGATCGAACTTCTGAACAGAGCGCCGCACGGCCTTGCGGCACATATGGATTTTCCTGCCGAGGGGCATGCTGGGTGCGCCGCCGCACCCAAGAAATCGGCTGGCAATTTCGCCCGTGCCGGTTGACCGAAGTCCAAAGGTGGACTGTAAGATTGACGTCAGCAAAGGCGTGAGAGCTATTCGGTTCCCAGCGCTGATGAGTGTTCTGTCGATGGACGCTGGCCATCATCGCCAAGGCGATATAAAAGCCGACACCACCAACAGGCAGATCGCGATGGATGACTCGATCAAGATAGACAATCGCGGCGACTTCGGGCTCTGGGCCATCGAAGTGGCCAAGCAGATCGTCAGCGAACAGGGTTTTGAATTGGCCAGAGCCGCGCGAGACGGCACGGACGACGAGTTGCGCGTCGCCGGCAACGCGCTGGGGCAGGCGATCACCAATGCACTCATCGAGGTTTACGATGGTCTGCTCGAAGGAGCGCCTGAAGAATAGAGCCGCGAGTCCTCCATAAACGGCGCCAAGATCATGGTCGATGGCGGCATTCATGTGACGGTTTGGTGAGCCGGGACTTAACCCAGGCGGTGCTGACATGCTCTATTGTGTTTGGACTTGAAGACCCGATACCGGGCAGGCTGGTTTAGTCCGAGACTTGGCCGGCCTCTCGGGTATGGACCGCCACGCAGTTGCGACCGGTCTTTTTTGCAAGGTAGAGCGCCGCATCCGCCTGACGCTGAAGCTGCTCTGCCGACATAAACTCACTGCCTTGCATCAACGCCGCCACTCCGGTGCTGACGGTGACATAAGGAAGGACGCGAGAGGTGGGGTTCGGAAGAGAGGCAGCCTCTACTCGGCTGCGAATTCTCTCAGCGACCACCCTGGCTTGTTGTTCATCAGCGCCCGGGAGGAAGACGAGAAACTCTTCGCCGCCGTAGCGGGCGACCTGGTCCCGCTCGTCTCTCATACTGCTCTGAATGATGCCGGCAACCTTCACGAGGCAGCGGTCGCCTTCGGCATGCCCGAGATTGTCGTTGAGGCGCTTGAAGTCGTCGACATCGCACATCAGCATGGCCGCGCCTCTGGTTCGGGTCAGGTCCTCGTTCCAGAAACCATGCAGCGTTTCCATCATCGAACGCCGGTTGGCGACACCAGTCAGCGGGTCGGTTCGCGCAAGCAATTCCAGCTGGGAATTGGCATCAGCAAGTGCCGCGAGGCGACTTCGATCTCGCAGCTCGAGCAGGAAAGTCTTGTGCGCCAAGATCGTTGCGGTGCGTCGGGCCACGATGGTTGCGACCACGCCGCTCGCAAAAAACAGCGTGCCAGCCAGGGCACTTCCCATGTCGATGTCTGGATTGCGCAGTTGAAACACCAGGTAGATACCGAGGGCAGAAGCGCCGATCACCATCGCCCAACGGAGGGGAATGGGAAATATGATGATGGCAGTGACGGCCACAAAAAGCATGATGGTCAAATGGCGCTCGTAGAACTCGCCACCGGTGTTGACGCCCACCAAGGCGACAGACAGGAGGATGAGAAAAACAGCCGAGAGGATGCAAATTCCCTGCAGCCACAAAGCATGTGGCCGCCGGAAGACTATCGCCGCAAAAAGAGCTGCGGGGGGAAGGATAGACGCCGGCCAAAGCATCGACATCACAGTTCCGGTCGGAAGCAGGATCGCGTTGAGGCCCAACGTCAGCCCGTCGAGCACGATGACCCAAACCATCCACGCGCGGATGATCTTGGCAGTCTGCGGCCATGAGCGTTCGCGAAAAAGCTGGGCCAGGTCCCCATTGAGCCGGATATCACGTGTGCGACCACCAAGTAAGCGCTCGACTTCGGCCACAATGGGCGGGCTCAACCTCTGGAGAGGCTTCCGCGGAGACGCTCTTACCGGATTGACAGAACCTGTGGTTCGCTCGGCGTCCATGTGTCGGATCTAGGGTGCAGATCATCGGAGACAAGACGGGCGCTGAGTCGGCCGGAAAAGACGATATGCTTGTCCGATGATTTTATCGCGTGACGTCGGGTCGGGCGCCTAGCCTGGCAGGCATGCGGGTCCGATGGGATCGAATGTCTTATAGGTCAGGATGAACTCGCGATGGCCGAGCAGTTCGGACTTGGTTGCCTGGCCGTTCGCGACGGAAAGGACCAGGTCAAAGATCTCGTCTCCAACTTCGGATAGTTTTGCGCGGCCTTCCAGGATGCGGCCGGCATCCACGTCCATGTCGCCCGAGAGCCGACGGTAGGTTTCCGGATTGGCGCAGATCTTGATGACCGGCGCGATCGCCGAGCCGGACACGGAACCGCGGCCGGTGACGAAAAGGGTGAGATGACAGCCGGTCGCGATCAGCTCGACGATTTCGGCATTGTCCGAGACATTCGGAAAGCCGAAACGCACGTCGCCGTCCGGCACGACATCCATCAGGTAGAGCCCGCCGCGCGGCGGAATGTCGCCCGGCTTGATCAGGCCCGAAATAGGCGAGGAGCCCGACTTGGCATAGGCGCCCATCGATTTTTCCTCGATCGTCGAAAGCCCGCCATCGGCGTTGCCGGGCGCGAAACTGCCATAGCCCAGGGTGGCATAGTAGCGGGCGGCCTTCGCCACGGAGGCCCGCAGCTCGTCGCCAAGCTCCAGCGTCACCGCCCGGCTGGCCATGATTTCCTCGCATCCGATCAGCTCGCCGGTCTCCTCGAAAATGCACGCGGCGCCCGCCTCTACCAACCGGTCAAAGGCAAGGCCGGCGGCAGGGTTGCCGGTCATGCCGCTCGTGCCGTCGGAGCCGCCGCAGATTGTGCCGATGATCAGTTCGCTCGGGTCCATGGGCACTCTCGTGACCCCATCCAGCTCTTCCAAGCGTTGGGCGACCCAGTCGATGCCGTCGGTAATCGTCGAAAGCGTTCCGCCATTCTCCTGGATCGTGAGGGTCGCAACGGGTCTGCCGCTCGTCTCCACGATACGGGAAAGCGAGAACTTGTTGAAGCTCTCGCATCCGAGCGACAACAGCAGGGCTGCGGCAACGTTGGGGTGCGTACAGAGCCGTTCCATCATGCGCTGGGCATAGGGGTTTGGAAAACAGCCCGGAAAGCCGATCAGATGGACGTCCTTGCCGCGGAAATGACTGACGATTTCCCGACCGACGTGATGAGCGCATTCCACCAGATAGGCGACGACCACGATGTTGCGGATACCCTTGCGGCCATCGGGCCTCAGATAGCCGAGAATGGGGGCCCGTTCGCCTGTCATGACGCGGTATCCGCGATCAGGTGCGTCCTGATGTAGTCGCTCTTCAGATTGTGGATGTGCACGTGCTCGCCGGGCTCGATCGCCCGTGTCGCGGAGCCGATCGGGACACCGTATTTGACGACCTTTTCACCCGCTCCGATTGAACATCGCGCCAGCTTGTGGCCGAGTTCGATCGTCTTCGCCAGTACGTGTGGTTTGCGGCCGATGACGATCTTCTCGCCGGCATCGATGCGCCGGCAGGCTATCAGGACATTGTCGCGGTCAGAGAGCAGAAGCAGGCGCGGATCGTTCATTGCCGGCTCACATGACGCCGAAGGTCTGGAATGCGTCGCACGCGCTCATGCCGTTGCGGATGGCCGTTGCAACCTTGTTTTCCGTGCTGACCTTTTCCAGCGCGCGCTCGATCGCCTCTTTTTCGGCCTCGCGGGGAATGACCAGCACGCCCTCGCGGTCACCGAAGATGAGGTCGCCGGGCGTCACCCGGATGCCTTCGATCTCGATCGGACAACCGTAGTCGATGACCTTGCCGCGCGGACCCTGGTCCTGCGCATAGATGCCGCGCGAGAAAACGGAGAAGCCGAGCTTTTCGATCTCCCAGGAGTCGCGAACATAGCCGTTGAGCACTGCCCCGGCCGCCTTCAGCGTCTGGGCTCTTGTGGACATCAGGCCACCCCAGAGGGCATAGCGGAAGGAGGAGCCGCTGGCGATATAGACCTCGTTCTCGGTCAGGCTATCCAACGCTTCCATCATGATGCCGAACGGCTTGTTGGCAAGCGGTCCCTGCGCGTCGGGCGAACCATCGGAAAAGACATCCGCCTCGAGCACGGGCATTGCCCGGCCGATGACCTTCATCTCCGGCTGCAGGGGAGCGATACCGGCCGGCAGGAACTGCCGGCGATGGCCCATGACATCGAGTACGTCGCCGACAACGGCCGTGAAAAGCTCCTTGCGGATAACCTCGAACATCGCCTTGTCGGCTGCGTTTACGTCGGTCGTCATAGTGTTGTTCTCCCTTGAAAGTTTGTCTCAAAAGCCGTGCAGCGCGCCGCCATCGACCACGATGATGTGGCCGGTAACATAGGCGGCGGCACGCGAGGCGAGATAGGTCATGGCCCAGCCAATATCGGCGCCTTCTCCGAAACGGCCCATCGGAATGCGGCTGTTGATCTTGCGAGCCCGTTCCGGATCGGCAGCGGTTGCCTGGCGCAGCAGGGCGGTGTCAATCCAGCCCGGCGCTACGCCGTTGACGCGAACGCCGACGGGCGCAAGTTCTGTGGCCAATGCCCGCACCATGCCGACATAAGCGGATTTCGCAGCGGAATAGCCGATCACGTTGGGAATGCCGAGGAACGAGCTCATCGACGCGGTGAAGAGAATGCTGCCTTCTGCTTCGGTCACTTGCGGCAGGAAAGCGCGCGACAGGGCGAACGCACCTCCGACGTGGACGTTCAGCACGGAGTTGAATGCCTCAACGCTCATCTCGCCTAGCGGCTTCTTGACCGTGTTGCCGGCATTGTTGACGAGGATCGAGACTTTCCCGAATTTTCGTTCGATGTCGCGGGCGAAGTCTTCCGCGCCCGCCGTGTCGGTCACGTCGAAGACATGATTTTGAGCGGAGGGGCCGAGCGTTTCGCAGGCCTTTACCAGCTTGTCGGCATTGGTGCCGACGATCGTAACCCTGGCGCCGGCCTGGACAAAGCAGGTGGCGATCGCAAGGCCAAGTCCGCTTCCGCCGCCGGTGACGAGCGCATGCTCGCCCGTCAGTCCGAAGATATCCTGAAGGCTCATACGTCTTCCCTCGCGTCGATCCGGACGACGATCTTGGTAAAGCCACCGGGGTCCTTGTCCCAGGCCTCCATGGCGGCACCGGCCTCCTCGATCGGCACGACACGCGAAATGATGCGGTCGCCGGCATCCGGATGTTGCTTCAGATAGGCAATGACATCCTGGAAATCGGCAAGCTCCGATCCGCGGGAGCCGCGGATATCCATTTCCTTGAGCAGGAAATATTTGGTGTCATAGGCGATCGGGTTCTTGGCGTAACCGACATAGACGACCCGGCCGCAGGATGCGACGAGATCGATCGCCTGCCGGAAGGTCACATCCGCGCCGACCGCCTCGATCACGGCCTCCGGGCCGTCGCCGTTGGTGATATCGAGAACATGCTTCAGCACGTCCTCGCGCGATGCGTCGATCGTTTCATCGGCGCCGAGCGCTTCGGCTACGGAGAGCTTGTCGGCGCTTAGATCGACCGCGATCACCCGTGCGCCCCGCCTGACGGCGCCGAGCAGGGCGCCGAGACCGATTACGCCACAGCCGAGGATGACGACCGTTTCCCCCGCCTTCAAGTCGGAGCGGCGGACGGCATGGAAGCCCACGGCGATCGGCTCGATCAGGGCAAGATCCCGCTGGCGCATGCCTTCGACCGGGACGATCTTGGCTACGGGGACGACCACCGTGGAGGTCATCGCGCCTTCGCGCTGCACGCCCATGGTCTGGTTGTTCTTGCAGGCATTCGGCCGGCCGAGGCGGCAGGCATGGCATTTGCCGCAGTTGAAGTAGGGCAGGATGGTCACGGACTGGCCGATCGCCAGTGAGCTGACGCCATCGCCGAGAGCGGCGATCGTGCCGGAGATCTCATGGCCGGGAACGCGGGGGTAGGAGATCAGCGGATTGAGGCCGCGAAACGATGTGAGGTCGGAACCGCAATAGCCCACATATTCCATTCGGACTGCGACTTCGCCGGGGCCGGGTGTCGGTTCGGGCAATTCGACCAGCGAAATTTTTCCGGGTTCATCAAGGCAGACTGCTTTCATCATCTGCTCAGGCCTCGCAGATCGTGCTGTTTTCGATGAGGTCCCAGTCGAGTTCCACCCCGAGGCCGGGACCGGAGGGCGGTGTCGCATAACCGTCCTTGATCGGCAGCGGCTGCTTGAGGCCGAACGCAAAGTTCTCCATCGGATAAAGCACTTCGAAGAAGTCGCAGTTCTTGACCGCCGCCGCGCAATGCAGGTTGACGATCTCCATCGGGTGGAAGATCGAGGTGTGGATTTCGCAGTTGACGCCGAAGGCCTCCGCAAGGCGTGCAGTCTTCATGACGCCCGTGACGCCACCCGTCCAGGACACATCGGCCCGGACACGATCGACCACCCGCGTCGATATGCACTCGGCAATGCTGTAGGGGTGCTTGGCAAGGACTTCCGTTCCGACGACCGGAATCTCAAGCGTGCGCGTCAGCTCGCGAAGCGAATGGACGTCCTCGTCGTAAAGCGGCTCCTCGAACCAGTAGAAGTCGAGGCGTTCCAGCTCGCGGCCGAGGCGGATCGACTGTTCGAGATTGAACATCGAGACCGGATCGGACATCAGGGTGAAATCCGCCCCGACCGCGGCGCGGACCTGCCGGTGTACGTCGATATCGTAGTCGAGATCGAGGCCGGGCGTGTGAAGCTTGTAGGCCTTCAAGCCTTCGGCCTTGGCGCGCAGGGCCTCGTTCACGTAATCCTGCGGTTCGGAGAGGATCATTGAGCTGCCATAGACCGGCACGTTTTCGCGGTATGCGCCGAGATATTTGTAGAGAGGCTGGCCGGCGGCGGCAGCTGAGAGCAGCCAGAGGCAGGTGTCGAACGGTCCATAGGCGTAGATCGGCAGATGGCCCCACCAGCGGTCGGCCACCCGGAAATCATGCCAGGCCTTTTCCCGATCCAGCGGATCGCGACCGATGAAGAACGGGCGGAGCGTATCGGCGATCAGCCTGCCGGCCCCTGGCGCGGATCGGCCCGCAAATCCAAAAGCAGTCGCTTCCAGCCCGATGTCGGTGACCATCGTCACGGTCAGAAATTCAAATTTCTGGAAATCTCCGGTTCGAAATGCGCTGGCGGCAAAGTCGCCTGGTTTGCGCTGGCAGCAGCGCACTTTCACGTCCGTGATCTTCATGGGAAAGCCTTCAATAAGCCGATCGTGGCGGTGTCGGGGCCCGAAATAACACCGGACCCCGGTCATTCTCAGAAACGGGGCAGGTCGACCTCGACGCCCATCCACTTCTTCTGCAAGGCTTGCAGCTCGCCCGTCGACTGGAGCATGAAGAGCTCGGTGTTCAGCCAGTGCAGGAAGTCTGGATCGTTGCGGCGCAGGCCTATGGCCATCGGGGCGGACGCCACCACGAACTGCTTCTTGAGCTTGGGGTTGCGTTCTTCGACGGCACGGGCCAGCGCGCCGCTCGTCACGATGCCTTCGACCTGACCTGCGAACAGAGCCTGCGACGTCGACGCGTCGTCGTCATATCGCTGCAGCTGGACGCCTTCGACGGCCTTCTTCGTCATGACGATGTCATTCGTGCTGGCGCGCGTGACACCGAGTTTCTTGCCCGATAGGTCTTCGATCCTGTTGATTGGCTTGTCGGCCGGGCCGACATAGACCTGCTGATCGACATAATAGGTGTTTGTAAACGCGATCGCCTTGGCGCGCTCGGCCGTGATCGAGAACGAATAGATCACGATGTCCAGCTTGTTGGCCGTCAGATTGGGAATGCGGTTGGCGGCCGTCGTGTCGACCAGGTTGACCTTGACGCCGAGATCACGGGCGATCAGCTTCGCCACGGATACATCGTAGCCATCGGGCTGCATGTTGCCGTCCATGAGGCCATAGGGCGGCGTTCCGAGGCCGACCCCCACATTGATGGTGCCGCGCTGGATGATCGTATCCAACGTACTTTGCGCCTTTGCGGGCAATACGGTCGCCATCACGACAGCAAGCCCGATAGCAAGTTTCTTCAACAGCATGCACTTTCCTCCCTCTAGTGATGAATGAAGCTCAGTTGGTAGTCAGTTGCAGCCGCCGCTCCAGCCGCCGGCTGGTGTAGGACAGGACGGAGCAGATAACGAAGTAGATCGCGGCAACCGTCAGGTAGACCTGCAGCGGCTGGAATGTCGCGCTGGAGACGATCTGGCCGGCCCGCGTCAGCTCGACGAAGCCGACGATCGAGGCGAGCGCCGTATTTTTGACGACCTGGACGGTGAAGCCGACCGTCGGCGGTATGGCGACGCGCAGCGCCTGCGGCACGATGATATCCGTCATCGTATGCCTCCAGCCGAGCGCGAGCACAAACGCGGCCTCCCATTGGCCCTTGCTGATCGACTGGATCGCGCCGCGCCAGATCTCGCCGAGGAACGCGCTACCGTAGAGCGCGAACCCGATGCCGGCCGCATAGATCGCCGGCAGGTCGTAGCCAAGGTTGGCGATGCCGAAATAGGCGATGAAGAGGATGACAAGCAGCGGCGTGCCTTGGATGACGTAGATATAGGCCTGTGCGATCCAGCGAAGCCAGGCGAAGCGCGACAGCCGCATCAGCGCAATCGCCACGCCTCCAAGGCCGCCGCCGATCAGGGCGATCACCGAAAGGACGACTGTCCAGCTCGCGCACTGCAGCAGAAACCCGACATGATTGATGTTGAATGTCTGGAACATGATCTTGCTCAGCGGCCCGCGTAACGGAAGGAAAAGAGGATGCGGTCGAACGCGGCGAAGGCACCTTTGAAGGCGGCCGTCAGGGCCAGATACAGTGCCGCGACGACGAGATATGCCTCAAGGCTGCGGAAGGTCAGCCCCTGGATATCATTGGCGACGCCGGTCAGTTCCGGGACCGAGATAACCGACACGACACTCGAAGCCAGCATGATCAGCACGAACTGGCTGGTGAGCGCCGGGAAGATGGCTGAGATCGCCGGCACCAGGACGACATAGCGAAAGGTCAGGTATGGCGACATGCCAAGAGTCCGCGCTGCCTCCCGCTGGCCCTTGCCGATCGTCTGAATGCCGGCGCGAACGATCTCGGTCACATAGGCTCCCGCGTAGAGCGTGAGCGACAGGATGGCGGCGGTCATTTCCGAAATCCGGATGCCGACCGAGGGCAGCCCGAAATAGACGATATAGATCTGCACCAGGAACGGCGTGTTTCGGATGATTTCCACGTAGGCGGCGGCGATGGACGACATCACTTTGGAGCCCGATAGGCGCATCAGCGCTCCGATCACGCCGACGCACATACCAAGCACGAGCGCCGCGACCGATAGCGCAAGCGTCAGCAGGACGCCGTGTACGAAGAGATCGCTGCGCGCGAACGTCCCGGAAAAATCTAGGTACCCCATACTCGATCCTCAAACTTCAAAAGAGGTTCGGCTCCAACGTCTCCGCAAGAACCTTCACCTGACGAAGGGTGTTCTGGCGGCTTCTCTCGAGGTGTCGTTGCAGCGCGCTGACGATCTGGCTTTTCTTGCCGGCAGTGACCGCGTCGAGAATGTCCTGATGCTCTTCGACGGAGCGGCTGTAGTCCCCCGGAATGGAAACGAAGACCGTATGCGTCTGGCTGACGATGCGCGCGTGGGTCTCCGATATCATCGGTATTCTGGCGGCGCCGACCAGCGCACTGTGAAATGCGCGGTCATACGTGAGCGCTTTCGTGAGATCATCAAGCGACGCGCCTGTCGCAAAACGCCGATGGTTTTGAAGATTGTCCTCGAGTTTCGACCGCAAGGCCTCGTCCAGTCGTCCGGCATCGAACGCCGCCTCGACAGCACCTCGCTCGATCAGCATGCGGGCCGCATAGAGCTCCTCGACGTCTTCCTCGTTGAAGCTGCGGACGACCATGCCGCGGCGCGCGGAGTTCACCAGAAGCCCGTCGGCCTCCAGCCGAAGGCAAGCCTCCTTCACCGGCGTCGGACTGATACCCAGCTGCGAAGCGAGTTCGTTTGGCAGCAGCCGCTGTCCGCCTGAGAGGCGTCCGCTCACGATAAGGGAGCGAAGTTCCTGATAGGCCTGTTCGGCCAAAGTCGTCTTGATCATGCTCATGGCCGGAACATCATCCAGCTTTAAGCACGACGCAAGAAAAAAATTAAAAATAGAAAATTTTTTATTTTCTGTGTTCGGGATTTCAGGCTACAAGGCAAGCCGCAATGAATGAGGAGGGTCCTATGGACGCAAACGGCGGTGCTTTCGTAAAGCTGCGCGATGCGGTGAAGATGTTCGGCGCTTTCCAGGCGCTGGATCATGTGAGCCTGGATGTGGCAAAGGGCGAGAAGATTGTCGTCTGCGGGCCATCCGGTTCCGGCAAATCCACCCTGATCCGCTGCATTAACGGGCTGGAGGAGCTGCAAGCGGGCTCGGTGGAGATCGACGGCAAGCCGCTGGCAGAGAAATCCCGCGGGCGGATCGCCCCGCGCCGTGACATCGGCATGGTGTTCCAGCAGTTCAACCTATTTCCGCATCTCAAGGTGATCGAGAACTGCACGCTCGCACCGATCCGCGTGCTCGGAAAATCGAAGGCCGAGGCGTACGAAAGGGCAATGGAAATGCTGCACAAGGTGCGGATCGCCGACCAGGCGGACAAATTTCCATCACAGCTTTCGGGTGGTCAGCAGCAGCGTGTCGCGATTGCGCGGGCACTCTGCATGCAGCCCAAGATCATGCTTTTCGACGAGCCGACCTCGGCGCTTGACCCGGAAATGGTCAAGGAGGTGCTGGATACGATGGTGTCGCTGGCTTCCGAAGGCATGACGATGATCTGCGTGACGCATGAGATGGGCTTCGCCGGGCAAGTGGCCGACCGCATCGTCTTCATGGACAAGGGGCAGATTCTTGAAGAGGCCGCTCCGAAAGACTTCTTCGCCGCACCCAAACACCAGCGTTCCCGCGAGTTCCTCTCGCAGCTCATTCATTGATCGAATCGGTCGAGGTCAGACATGAAAATCGCTTCCGTCCAACCCTTCATTCTTCATCTTCCGCTCACCTCAGCCTCCATCTCGGACTCGACCCACAGCATCACCCATTGGGGCGTCGTCGGTGCGAAGATCGTCACCACCGACGGCCTGGAGGGTTACGGTTTCACGGGCACGCATGCCCATCTTGCCTCCGACCGGCTGATCACCTCCTGCATCAGCGATTGTTACGCACCGCTATTGGTCGGCGAAGATGCTTCCGATCATCAGCGCCTCTGGACGAAGCTCGCCCGTTACCCGTCGCTGCAATGGGTCGGCCGGGCCGGGATCACCCATCTGGCGCTCGCGGCGGTGGATGTCGCCCTTTGGGATCTGAAGGCGAAGAAGGCCGGAGTGCCGCTCTGGAACTATCTCGGAGGCGCGCGCACGGATGCCCTTGAGGCCTACAATACCGATATCGGCTGGATCTCATTCGACCTGGAAACGCTTTTGCGTGGTTCGGCGAAAGCGGTCGAGGAAGATGGTTTCACCCGGCTCAAGATCAAAGTCGGACACGATGACCCGAATGTCGATGTCGAGCGACTTGCGGCGGTGCGCAGGCGTGTCGGATCGAAGATCCGCATTGCCATCGACGGCAACGGCAGATGGGACCTACCGACCTGCCAGCGCTTCTGCGTACTGGCGCGCGATCTCGATATCTACTGGTTCGAGGAACCGCTCTGGTACGATGACGTCAAAAGCCACGCGACGCTCGCCCGCAATACGTCGGTCCCGATCGCGCTCGGCGAGCAGTTGTATACGCTTGATGCCTTCCGATCCTTTATCGACGCCGGAGCCGTGGCCTATGTGCAGCCGGATGTCACGCGTCTTGGAGGGATTACGGAATATATTCAGGTGGCGGATCTGGCGCTAGCCAACCGGCTGCCCGTCGTGCCGCATGCGGGCGAGATGAGTCAGGTGCACGTGCACATGAGCTACTGGCATCCGGCCTCGACGATTCTCGAATACATCCCTTGGATCAAGGATCATTTCGAGGAGCCTGCGAATGTCGAGGAAGGCGTTTTCAGGCGGCCGCAACGGCCCGGCGCAAGCACGACACCGCTTGCCAAGAGCATGGAGAATTTCGGCAAGAGCCTGCGCTGAGATGGCTTCTCGGTGTCTGTTCCGGTTCACGGGTTCGATCCCGCATCAAAACCGGCGGTTGGCTCTCGGCCAACCTCAAGAATGCCCGCCGCGCGACGTGGCATTCACAGGCTCAGACGCTTACCACTTCCAGCATCGAAAAGGTGCAGTGCAGAGATGCCGCCTCGGACATGCATGACATCGCCCACACTCATCTCCTGGTCTCGGGGAAACTCGACCGCCAGCATCCTCGTGTGCCCGATCTCAATATAACCATAGGTCTGGCTGCCGAGCTTCTCGGCCACCATCAACTCACCGGTAAACCAAGCCTGCTCGGCGGGGCATTGCATCAGGTCTTCCGGCCTTATCCCGAGGACGATGTCCTCGGCCCCATTGCTCGCCAATTCAAGGCCATCCAGCTTGATGGTTCTTCCGAGGACCTGAGCCTCGCCTCGTGGCCTGGAGAGGCTGGCGGGGATGGTGTTCATGGTCGGACTGCCTATAAAGCGGGCGACGAACAGGCTCGACGGCTTGTGATAGAGATCGAGCGGCCTACCGATCTGCTCGACCACGCCTCCGTTCATCACCACGATCCGGTCCGCGAGCGTCATGGCTTCCACCTGATCATGGGTCACGTAAACGGTGGTCGCTTTCATGCGGCGATGGAGTTTTGCAATTTCGAGGCGCATCTCCACGCGCAGGGCCGCGTCGAGATTGGAGAGAGGCTCATCGAAGAGAAACGCCGCAGGCTCGCGGACGATGGCGCGTCCCATAGCGACGCGCTGGCGTTGGCCGCCTGATAGTTGCGCCGGTCGCCGGTCGAGATAGTCCTGGATCTTCAGGATGTCCGCCGCGTGGTTCACGCGGTTGTCGATATCGCGCTGCTCGCTGCCGCGCATCTTCAGGCCGAAAGACATGTTTTCCCGCACGCTCATGTGGGGATAGAGCGCGTAGTCCTGGAAGACCATGGCGATATTACGCTCCGCCGGGGGCAGCAGATTTACCGTTCGCCCTTCGATATCGAGTTCACCGCTGGAGATTTCCTCCAGTCCGGCAATCATGCGCAGCAGGGTCGATTTTCCGCAGCCGGAGGGGCCGACGAGGACCAGGAACTCCCCGCTTTCGATCTCGATATCAATGTCGTGGATGACCCGCAGAGCTCCGTAGGATTTCTGGATTTTCTTCAATGCAATGCCGGCCACGTTTTTCCTCCTCCACACGACTTTCGCGCTTGACGCCAATTATCGATATCAATATCAATAATGATAAGTTCAGGAATGTGCAACCGGCTGGATCGACCTACATGGCGTATTTTTCGTCTCGACCGACATCGAGCAAACCTCCAAAGGCAGGCGCCGCCTTCAACGCCTTGAAGCGCGACATCATGCTCGGAACGCTGGCGCCCGGGACCGGGCTGACCGAGTTGGAGCTGGCCGCGCATTTTCAGTGCAGTCAGGGAACGGTGCGCGAGGCGCTGCTTCAGCTCCAGGAAGAGGGGCTTGTTCGCCGTCAGGGGCATCGAGGCACGCAGGTTTCGGAATGCACCGAGGACGAGGCGATCGAAATGTTCCGGCTGCGCCAGCAGATCGAGGGCAGCGGCATGGTGCGTGTGATGGGTGCGCCGAGCCGGACGCTGGTCAAGGAGCTCAATGTCCTCCTTGAGAAGATGCTTGTTGCGGCCGGTGCGGGCGATGAGCTGGAGCTCGCCTCTTTCGACCGCGATTTCCATCGCCGCATTTTCGAGGATGCCAACCTGCCGGCACTCGATCCTATCCTGCATCGCTGCCTCGTGCACAATCACCGCTTCAAGATTTCCCGCAGCCCGATGGCGCGTGATCTCGAGGCGACGGCGCTGCGCCATCGCAGCATCATCGAGGCGATCGAGGGTGGCGACGTCAGGCGCGCCACCGCCGCCATGCATCATCATATCGCGACGATCGTCGATTTCGGGCCCGAAGTCTTCCCGGAGGTGATCCAGTGAGCGATGGTGTCGAATTATCGGATGTCTTGTCGGACGAGATGGCAGCGCTCATGGAGCGGGTTCTCGCCGAACTGGGGCCGTTACCGGATCCGACGACGCTGCCGCCTCCGCAAGGTCGAGCGCAATCGCTTGCCGCTAATATCCGCTGCAACGTCAACCTGCCGCCGATGGAGAGCGTCACTGAGTTGCTGGTTGCAGAGGATCCGGGCCTTGGTTCAGCACGCTGTCGCCTGAAAGTGCTGGTGCCTCCTGGTGCGACAGCTGGTGCCATTCTCTTTGTCCATGGCGGCGGTTTTGCCTTCTGTTCGCCGGAAACCCACGAGCGCTGCGCACGGGTTCTAGCGATCGAAAGCGGCCTGCCGGTCGTCATGCCTGATTATCGTCTGGCCCCGGAAAATGCCTATCCAGCGGGCCTGGAGGACGTTGTTGCCGCTCTGCGCAACCTCTTTGAGGTGACGGCTGGTGTCGGCGTTCGCCGCGGCCCCTTGTTGATTTCGGGCGACTCCGCAGGCGCGAATATTGCTCTTGCAGCGATGCTGCACGAACAGGCCGAAGGCCGCACATTGCCGGATGCGGCGCTGCTTTTCTACGGCTGTTACGCGCGAAGCTTCACGTCGCCGTCCTATGTCCGCTTCTCCGAAGGCCCAGGACTGACGCTGGGAAAGATGCAGCGCTACTGGTCGTTCTATGCCGGTGGGCGCGTGGTCGAGGAGGACCCGCTTGCCTGCCCTCTCGTGGCGTCCGATGCGGCTCTGGCCGCGCTGCCGCCGCTTTATCTGATGGCGGCGGCCGTGGATCCGCTGCTTTCCGACACCCTGAGCCTGAGCCAGCGCCTCAGGTCTCTTGGCCGTGATGACGAACTGCACATCGTGCCGGGCGTCATCCACGGTTTCCTGCAGAACACCAACGAACTTTCGGCCGCAAGGGAGGCTCTGGCGGCCGCGGGCAATGCAGCAAGGCGACTGACACGACGTCCATGACGTAAACGATCAAGAGGAGGAGACTATGAAATTTCTGAAGACACTGGCGCTCGGCGCCGCTCTTGCGGCGTCGGCCGCTTTCAGCCAGGCAAAGGCGGAAACCGTCCGTTTCTGGTACCATTTCGACAATCCGGCGAACCCGATGTCGGACCTGGTCAAGAAATTCGAGGCAGCCAATCCCGGCATCAAGGTCGAAGCCGAGAACGTGCCGTGGAACAGCTACTACGACAATCTCTACACCGCGCTGGTCGGCGGCAATGCGCCCGACGCGGCGATGGTGAAGCTTTTCGCCCAGCCGCGGCTTGCCGAAATGGGCGCGCTGGAGCCGATCGGCAGGCAGATCGACAGCTGGAAGGGCAAGGCCGACCTCCTGGACAATCTGCTCGAGTTGAACAAGGGGCCTGATGGCAAGCAGTACTATCTGCCGATCCAGTACGTCGTCCTTTATCTCTACTACCGTACCGATCTCTTCCAGGCAGCCGGCCTGCAGCCGCCGAAGACCTGCGAGGAGTTCCGCAACGCCGCCGTCAAGCTCACCAATGCGCCGCAGACCTATGGTTTCGGCCTGCGCGGCGGCAAGGGCGGCTGGGACCAGTGGGGTGCCTTCGTACTGTCGCAGGGCGCCGAACTGAAGCCCGGTGGCCTGACCAAGCCGGAGGCGATTGCCGCCAATCAGTGGCTGGTCGATCTCTTCCAGAAGGACAAGGTCATTCCGCCATCTGCGCCGAATGACGGTTTCCAGGAAATCGTCGCTGCCTTCAAGTCCGGCAAGACGGCGATGACCATCCACCATATCGGTTCGTCCAAGGATCTCGTCGCCGCGCTCGGCGACAAGGTCTCCGCCGTGCCGGTTCCGAAATGCGGCAGCGGCCAGTGGACTTCCTACGGCGACGAGTCTCTCGCGATCTTCTCTTCGTCCTCGGTGAAGGATGCGGCCTGGAAGTGGATTTCCTTCCTGGCCGAAGGCCAGAACAACGTCGCCTTCAACAGCGCGACTGGTCAGCTGACGGTCACGAAGAGCGGTTCCGCCGACTGGAAGCTCCATGAGCGCCGTTTCGTGGAGGCGACCGTCCAGTCCCTGCCGTTCGCCAAGGTGCTGCCGCAGACCTCGGCGGTCTCGGAATTCGTCAACACGGCCTGGCAGACGAACATGCAGCAGGCGCTGACTGGCCAGATTACGCCGAAGAAAATGATGGAACAGCTGCAGACGCTGTTCGCTCAGTAAGGTCGCTCCGGTCCCGGCACAATGTGTCGGGACCTCCTTCTCCGCCTTGATCCGCAGGCAGGATAAGCATGTCCCTATCGATCTCTTCTCCCGTGCAACGCAGTGCCACATCGATCTGGCGTTCCGAGCGGCTGCTGCCCTACCTGCTGCTTGCTCCCGCCGTCGTGGTCACCGTCGTCATCGTCTTCATGCCGATGGTGCAGGCGGTCTTCACGAGCTTCTACGATCTCATCCTGTTCCGGCCGAACGCCAGCAAGTTTGTCGGTTTCGGAAACTACGTGAAGCTGTTCAACGATCCGGTTTTCTGGACGGCGCTCTGGAATACGATCATCTGGATCGGCCTGACCGTGCCGCTGCAGATGGGGCTGGGGCTCGTGGCAGCCATGCTTCTCAACCGTGAATTTCCCTGGCGCGGTCTTGCGCGTGCCCTCATCATCATTCCCTGGGCATTGCCGAGCGTTGTGATCGCACTGATGTGGCGCTGGATCTATGATCCGAATACGGGCGTACTCAACGACATCCTCATCTACCTTTCGATCGTCCAGTCGGCGGTGCCGTGGCTCGCCGATCCGAATGTCGCGATCTACGCGATCATCGCGACGCTGACCTGGCAGGGTTTTCCCTTCTTCGCGGTGATGATCCTTGCCGGCCTGCAGGGCATTCCACGCAGCCAGTATGAGGCAGCCTCGATCGATGGAGCATCGACCTGGCGGCAGTTCGTGCATATCACGCTGCCGGGTATCGCGCCGGTGCTGGCAACGGCCGGGCTGCTCCGGGTGATCTGGGTCGCCAACTCCATGGACGTCATCTTCGTCATGACCGGCGGCGGTCCGGGCTATGCGACGCATACGCTGCCGCTCTATGCCTTCGTCAAGGCGCGCCAGAATCTCGATTTCGGATACGGCACGTCGATCGCCGTCACCTTCACCATTCTTCTGGGTGCTTTCGTGGCTCTCTACCTCGCCCGCACCATGCGCGAGGTGGAACGATGAGACAGCAGAGCACGCTTCGCCGGATCCTCACCACGGACCTGCCCGTCCTCGCGATCGTCCTCTTCGCCATGGCGCCGTTCGCCTGGATGATCCTGACGTCGCTGACGCCGACCGCCGCGCTTTCTGCCACCGGGGTATCGCTGTCGCCCCGGGGCTGGAGCCTCGACAACTATGTGCGGCTCGTCGAGCAGACGTCCTTCCTCAAGAACATGCTCGACAGCCTGATCATCGCGTGCGGCACGGTGGTCGTCGGCCTGATCGTGTCGGTTACAGCCGCTTACGCCTTCTCGCGGTTCCGCTTTCCGGGCCGCAAGCTGCTGATGCTGCAGTTCCTGCTGATCAACATGTTCCCGATCGTGCTTCTCATCCTGCCGCTCTTTGTGTTGATGCGCCGCTTCAACATCCTCGACACCCATTTCGGCTTGATCCTTGCCAACGCGACGGTGGCGATCCCGTTCGCGGTGTGGATGCTGACCAGCTATATCGGTGCCATCCCGAAGAGCCTCGACGAAGCAGCCATGACGGACGGATGCTCGCGGCTGACGGCGCTGCGCAAGATAGTCCTGCCGCTGACCATGCCTGGCATCATCTCCACCGGCATCTACATCTTCATCACCGCCTGGAACGAATATCTCTACGCGCTGACGCTCGGCGGGCGAAACGTGCGGCCGGTCACGGTCGCGATCCAGACGCTGATCGGCGAATACCAGATCGAATGGGGCCTGCTGGCAGCCGGCGCCGTGGTCGGCGCCATGCCTGCGACCATCCTTTTCCTTCTCGTTCAGCGCCGTCTCATCGGCGGCCTGACCCAGGGCGCGGTGAAAGGGTGAAGGTAACCAATGACGAACGCCCTGAGCCGAAGCAAAGGGTCGGGATGACGGACCGGAATGTAAAAAAGGAAATGACAATGAACCCCATCGGGTTGATTTCCATGCAATATGCGAGGCCTTTTACGGCCGAGCATTTCCCGCTGTTTGAGAAGATGCGTGAGCACGGTTTTGATTTCGTGGAGCTTCTGGTTCCCGAAATCGGCGAACTCGACATCAGGGAAACGAAAAAGGCGCTCGATGATGCCGGCCTCGGCGTGGTGCTCGCCGCCCGCGTCAACCTGCAGCGCAATCTCGCATCGGCAGATGCCGAGGCTCATCGCGCCGGTATCGAATACCTGAAATACACGGTCGATTGCGCGGCCGGTCTGGGTGCGACGATCGTCGGCGGTCCGCTGACCGGAAATCCGCTGGTTTTCGCCGGCCGCCCGCCGCAGCCGGTGGAAGAGACCGAGCGTGTGGCCCGCAAGGATCGCTGCGTCAGGGGCTTGAAGGAAGCTGGCGACTATGCGGGCAAGGCAGGCGTACTGCTGGCCGTCGAACCGCTGAACCGCTTCGAAAGCGATGTGCTTTGCACCACCCAGCAGGCGATGGAACTGCTGGACGCGGTCGATAACCCGGCTGTCAAGCTGATGCTCGATACGTTCCACATGCACATGGAAGAAAGCTCCATCGCCGAGGCGATCCTGCTTGCCGGTGACCGTCTCGTGCATTTCCAGGCCAACGAGAACCACCGCGGCTTCCCGGGAACGGGAATGACCAACTGGGTCGAAGTCTGCCGCGCACTTCACGAGGTCGGCTACAAGGGGCCGGTATCGCTCGAGCCGTTCCGGCGCAACGACGACCGTTTTGGCGTGCCATTCGCCCAGTGGCGTCCGCCGCACGAGGACGAAAGTAATCGCCTCGCAGCCGCCAGCGCATTCATGAAATCCCACCTCCTGCTTACGGAATATCGTCGATGACTTTGAAAATCGGTTGGATCGGTTGCGGTATTCACGCAACCCAGATGCTGCTCCCGCAGCTCGTGCGCCATGATGTTGAGCTCGTGGTTATGTGCGATATCGACGGCAAACGCCTGAAGGACGCCGGCCGGCAATTCGGCGTCACCAATCTGACGACGGATGCGCAGACTCTGCTATCGACCTCCGGGATCGATGCGGTTGGAATGGCCGTCGGGCCGGATCAGCACCTCGCCTTCGGCAAGGCGGCGCTCGAACGGGGCCTGCCGGTCTTTATGGAAAAGCCGCCGTCCGGTTCTGCCGCGGGTGCGCGGGAGCTGCTGGCCGCTTCGGAGAAGGCGAAGAAGCCGCTGCTCGTCGGGTTCATGAAGCGATATTCGATCGGCAATCGCATGGCGGCGAATATCGTGAAATCCGGACGCTTCGGAGACGTGCTGGGCCTGACCGGCTACTACATGACGGCCCCGGGCTATTTCGTCGGCAATGTCGACTACACCGGGTTCTTCCTGCACCATTGCGTCCACTACATGGACCTCGTGTCCTTCCTGGTTTCACCGGTTCGTTCGATCTCCACCCGCAAGGTCGAAAAGACGCCGGGGCGCCTGCTTTTCCATGTGGCTTTCGAATTCGAATGCGGTGCCATCGGCAATATCGCCATGGGGACGGTTCAGTCGCGGGGTACGCCGGTCGAGCGGATCGAGCTGATGGGCGATCATCAGCGCATCGAGGTGGATGACGTGATCGAGATCCGCTGGCATCGCAACCCGCCCTTCAAGATCGGCGACCTCGGCGCGACGCTGAAGGAGGATTGCGACACGCTGACCTGGAAGCCGAATTTCACGGCCGCCGCCAACGAGGACCCGAAAGGATATCACGCCTTGCTGGCCGACGTCGTCCCGGCCCTGGGAGGAGCTTCGACGTCCGCTCCGACGATCGCCGAAGGCGTCATCGCCATGGAACGACTGGAAACGATGCGGCGTGAACTGGCACTTTGACCTGACTTGGGCTCGCTCGCCCGGGTTCGACAGTGCGGTGCCTCATGGCGCCGCCTGTAAGAAACGTCTCAAGCAGCCCGGTCCGATCTCGCGCGGGATTGTACCCGCTTGTCGATGCGGAACAGATTGACGATCTCGGCCAGTGCCTCCATTTCCCGGCTTGTCCTCTCGGTGGAGGCTGAAAGATCACCAACAAGCCGGTTGTTATGGGCATTGAGTTCGTCGAGAGCTTTCATGGCGCTCGACAGTTGCCGAAGGTTGGTGCTTTGATTGTTGCTCTCGGTCGTGATCCCGCTGGAAAGCGAAGAGACAAATGCGATGGACGACACGATCTGGGAAAATTGCTCGCTCGCCTGGCGAACCAGTTCGGCACCTGCCTTCACCTCGGCCTGGCTTTTCTGAATGAGTGCTTTTACTTCGTTGGAAGCATTGGCCGTCGACTGGGCGAGAGAGCGCACTTCGGTTGCGACGACCGCGAATCCTTTGCCACTTTCGCCTGCACGCGCCGCTTCGACCCCTGCATTGAGCGCCAGCAGATTTGTTTGAAATGCGATATCCTCGATGACGCCGATGATCTCGGAAATCTTGCCGGAGGAGACCGTGATCTGCGCCATGGCGCTTTCGGCGCCGCTCATGACCTGGCTGCCGTTCTCGGCCATGTGGCTGGTGTCCGAAATCACGCTGGTGGCCTCACCCGCCCGCTTGGAGTTCTGGCCGACAGTTTCGGCAACGGCGTTTGTTGTCACAGTCGTGTCCTGAAGCATCGACGACTGACGCGTAGATCGGGCATTCAATTCAGTCGTCCCGCGCAGAATTTCGTCGCTGGATGAGGAAACGGAGGCGCAAGCATCAGCCAGCCGCGACACGACGTCTGAGAGGCGGCTCGTCACTGCGTTCGCATTGTTCTGCAACTCGGCAAATGCGCCTTTGTGGATGCCTTCAAACCGGATCGTCAGATCGGCATTGGCAAGTGCATCCAGAACGCGGCTGGTTTCATTGAGCCCGCCTTCGAAGCTCGATATCAGTGTATTGAGGCTCTGAGCAAGCTCGTGATGTTCGGGACGGTCGAACGGTCCGCTGACGCGGCCGGAGAAATCGCCCTCGGCGGCCTTGTGGACAACGCCACGCACCTGGCTCTGCAGCAGCCGGGCCTCCGCGGAGACATCGGCGAGATTGGCCGTCTGGGCTCGAGCTTCCTGCTCCAATGTATCACGCATGCGCGCATTTTCACGGAACACGGCCAGGGCATCGATCATGGCGCGAATTTCCTTGGCACCTCGACGCTTGGGCACGACGACCTCGATATTGCCGCCAGCAAGCAGCTTCATCGACGCGGTGATCCGCAGGATCGGACCGGCAATCCGCTGGGCGACAAACAGCAGAAGGATGACGCCCAGTACCGCGAGAGCGGCGGCGGTCGTCAGTTCTTTGCGGATCTCGGTCTCGAGCGCATCCCCGGCGGAAGCAACGCTATCAGATGCCGTCTTGTCCACGAGCGTGTTGATGTCGAGGATCTTCGTCAGGATGGCCGCCCGTGAGCGCGTAAGCTGTTCGGCGGTCGGAATTGCTTTTGCCGGATCGAGTCCAAGCATGATGCGCACATTACGGCGCCACGCAGCATGCAGATCAGTAAGTTTCATGACATCCGCCGATACGGCAGGCGACAGCGAGTTACGGCTAAACTCGGCAAGCGTAGCCTCAAGAGCGCCGTTGGTCGTGTCAAACCGTTTATTGACCTCATCGGCCGAAACAAACGTGGTCATCGCCAGGAGATTTGCGACGACGACCGACACATTCTCGAATTGTGCCCCGGTCCTCGCAGCCAGCGTCTTGGCGGAAATAGCGTCTTGCACGACTCGCTCAACATGTGCCTGTCCGTCAATCGCCTGCGATCCAACGAGAGCGGCAGCACCCAGACCCGCGAGAATGGAGAGAATGAGAGGGAGAAGGATTTGGAAACGGACTGAAAGGGCCATGGCGTGCTACTCAGTTTGGTAATGTCGGCAGGAGCAAATCCTGCTGCTCAGGAGTCAGGGTCTTCAGGAAAGCGATCAAATCTTCCCGTTCGCGATCGGTGATGAAAAATGGAGAAATATCATCCGAGCGTGACGGGCTTTCGACGCCGCCGCTCTCATAGTGAGCAATCACGTCCTCCATGGTCGTCAGACTGCCGTTATGCATGTAAGGGCCCCGATAGAGAGTGTTGCGCAGGCTGGGCGTCTTGAAAGCATACAAGGCTTTGGGATTGTTCGGTTCCAGTTTGGCGCGCCCTATGTCGTTTGTGGGCAGCCCCGTATTGTGAAACTTGTTGTCGGTGAAATTCCAACCGGTGTGGCAAACGGAGCAATTGGCTTTGCCGGTAAACAGTTCAAAACCCCGCTTGGCGCTGTCTGACACCGCGGTTTCGTCGCCGTCCACCCAGCGGTCGAACGGCGACCACGCGGAAACAACGGTGCGTTCATACGTTGCGATCGCCGTCAACATCGTCTCGCTGGTGGCGCCCTTGTCCGGGAATATTTGTTTGAACCAACTGTTGTAGTCGGGAATATTTCTCAAATCGGCGACAATCTGATCAAGCTTGCCGTTCATCTCCGCCGCCGCCGTGATTGGTCCTGCGGCTTGAGCCTCCAGCGTCGGGGCACGGCCATCCCAGAACAAAGGGGTTGTCCAGGCCAAGTTCAGAATGGTCGGCGACTGGCGGGCCAGAGGTGTGTTGGCTGCACCAACCGGCGTCTTGACCGGCACTTCGAACCCAAAGGACGGATTGTGACAGCTGGCGCAGTTCATGTTTTTTGCGCCCGACAGCCGCGGATCGAAAAACAACATCTTTCCCAGGGTCGCCAACTGCAACGAATATGGTGCGACCTTGTCAAACGGAATTGCGAGAGGCCGCTTGAAATCAGCGAGATTACCAGCGGCCGCGCCTTGCAGAGACACGACCGAGAACAGGGTTATGCAGAGAACCGAACGGCGCATGATTGATTATCCAGAAAATGAATTTAGCGCTCGAAGACCGGATTGGCTTGGGCTGGAGCCATCTGGTTGTCGTCTGAGATGAAAGTAACCAGAAAGGGTAAATTTCTGCATAACGGATTTCTAACTCAACTTTTTATTGAAAAATTGACAAATGAAAAAAAGCGGACCGGGCCGGAATTCACCTCGGGATGATCGCCTTATCCAATTGAACAGAATTGATATATTTCAATTCGATTGCATCGCCCGCGCCCAATTTTAGTGGACCTTGCCTTCACCTTCCGGATGGCGATGCGATTGTGGATATACAACCGATGTGCTGGGACGACATTGGTGCCGTGCAGTGCTCTACCACTAGCTTCGGCCCTGCTCCCACGCCTATCGCAACCGGCATTTCGGCCGGCGCCCTTTCCAAGACCCAATAGAGGAGATGCTCAGTTCGCCGGATTCTTGAAAATGGAATCTACTGCGTGAGCGGCACGTGATCATGGCGTTCTTGCAATCTCCGACAGTTCAGGTAATTTTTCAAAAAAAGCATCTTAGACGCGTTTTTATGTTATTTTCACATAATCAGCTTGGGGTACGGGAATGCAGGATCGAAATCGACCAGCAGATCTTGAGGCGCTTGAAGCGCGTCTCGCCCTGGATTTGCTGTGGTTGAATCAGCCGCCGAAGGCCTGGATGCCGTCCCGGGACGTCAACAGCTCGCCAGTTCTCGATGTTGCCGTGATTGGAGCGGGTTTGTGCGGGTTGGTCGCTCTGGCGGCGCTGAAAAAGGTCGGGATATCGAATGTGCGGGCCTACGACCGTAGCCCTCAAGGGTTCGAAGGACCCTGGATGACCTATGCGCGCATGGAGACCCTGCGGACGCGCAAGGATGCCGTCGGTCCCGCACTCGGCATTCCGTCGCTGACGTTCCGGGCCTGGTTCGAGGCGCAATATGGCGCTCAGGCCTATCTCGACATGGGGCTCATCCCGCGTCCGATGTGGATGGAATATCTTGTTTGGTATCGTCGGGTGCTCGGTCTTGATGTGGCCAACGAGACGGTGTTTTCGGGCCTTGAATTTCGCGAGGATGGACTTCTGGCGCTGCAGTTGGAAACCGGCGGGCAGATGCAGAAAGTGTTTGCCCGCCGCGTGGTGCTGGCGACCGGTCTCGATGGATTGGGCGCACCCACCCAGCCGGAGGTCGCTACCCGGGTCTCCCCGTGCTTCGTGAAGCACGGGGCCGACCTCATCGACATGACCTCGCTGAGGGGCAAGCGCGTTGCGATCGTGGGGGCCGGTGCCTCGGCCATGGACAATGCGGCCGCGGCCCTCGAAGCCGGTGCGGCGCGTGTCGATATCTTCGTCCGCCGGCCGGATATCCCGCGCATCGACAAGTTCACCGGTGTCGGCAGCCAGGGAATGACACATGGCTATCTCGGCCTGCCCGATGCGGACAAATGGACCTATATGGTAGCCGGCGAGCGGGCGCAGATTCCGCCACCGCGTCACAGCGTGCTGCGCGTCTCGCGGCACCCGAACGCCTTCTTTCACGTCGCAAGCCCGGTGGACGATCTCGTCGAGACAGGCGACGGTATCGACGTGGTGACGCCGAAGGGCCGCTATGCCGCCGACCTGGTGATTTTTGCCACCGGCTTTTCGGTCGATTTCGGCAAGCGTCCGGAATTTGCGGCGCTACGAGACAGGATCCTGCTCTGGCAGGACGTCTACACCCCGCCCGCCGGCTGGGAACATGCCGGCATCGGCGCAACACCCTATCTCGGCCCGGCTTTTGAGTTCCGGCCCAAACCCGATCTCGACACCGCGACGGCCGACGCGGTCTCCCGGATCTCCTGCTTCGCCTATCCGGCAGTCCCGTCACACGGCAAGATCACGAGCGGCATTCCTTCCATCAGCGAGGGGGCAACGCGCCTTGCGACTGGACTTGCCCGCTCGCTGTTTGTCGAAGACCGAGCCTATCATCTCGGTCGCTTTCTCGGGTTCGATACGCCGGAGCTTCTTGGCGACGAATGGACAGATGCAGACCTCCATGAGGAAATGAGCCGCGCCAATGGATGAACAAGTTCCGGAGCTGCAGATTTTCTACGGCATCTCATCCCCCTGGGCATATTTCGGGGCACGGAAGGCGATCGCCGTCGCCAGCGGCAACGGTGCCCATGTGCGTCTGCGCCCGATCCGCATCATCGAGGCCAATGGCGGCATACCGCTGCGCCAGCGGCCGGACGCACGTCAGCTCTATCATGAGGTCGAGTTGCGCCGCTGGCGGGAATATCTCGGTATCCCGCTGAATCTTAAACCGAAATTTTATCCCTGCCGCACAATCGAACCGGCTGCACAGGCGGTGATCGCACTCCAGAACGCCGGGCTCGACGCCATCTCGTTTTCCTTCGGCGTCCAGCGCGCCCTGTGGGCCGAAGAGCGTGACATCGCCGACACCGACACCTTGCGCGCCATCGCCCGTGCCACGGCCGGCGAAGAAGCTGCCGCATTGGTGGTCGATCCGCAGCCGCAAGCGATCGTCGATGAGTGGCAGGGAAACCTTGCCGCGGCCGAGCGGCTCGGCATTTTTGGGACGCCGACCTATGTCGTCGGCACGGAACTGTTCTGGGGCCAGGACCGCCTCGATTTCGTCGACCGGGCACTGAAAGCCAGCCGAAAAACGACTGAAGCACCGAAGGAATCTGCGTGATGCCCGACACCGAAAAACTGAGCGCCCAGAAATTGCACGAAGATGCCATCATCGTCGATGGCTTGCAGACCTGCCAGTGGAGCCGGTCGATCTTCGAGGAAATGCGTGCCGGGGGCCTGACCGCGGTCAATGTCTCATCGCTGCTCTGGGAGAATTTCCGCGAGGGCATCGGCTACGTTTCCGAATGGAAGCGCTTCCTGCGCGAGAACGACGACATTCTCCGCCCGGTTCGCACCGTCGCCGATATCCATGCTGCCAAGGCGGAGAACAAGACCGGCATCATCATCGGCTGGCAGAACACGTCGCCGCTCGAGGACAAGCTCGACTATGTGGAGATCTTCAAGGATCTCGGCGTCGGGATCATGCAGCTCACCTACAATACCCAGAACTACTCGGGTGCCGGTTATCTGGAGGAGGTCGACAGCGGCCTCACCGGTTTCGGCAAGGAAGTTCTGGCAGAGATGAACCGCGTCGGCGTGCTCTGCGACCTCAGCCACGTGGGCGACAAGACGACCGCAGACGTCATCGCGCAGTCGAAGAGCCCGGTCTGCATTTCCCACATCCTGCCAAGGGCGCTGAAGGACGTGAAGCGCAACAAGCCCGACGAGCTCTTCGTTGCCTGCGCGCAAAAGGGTGGCCTTATCGGTGTCAGCCTGTTCGCACCCGGCCTTGCCGCCGGCAATGATGCCACCGTCGAGGACTACCTCGATGCCATGGCCTATATCATCGACCTGGTCGGCGAAGACCATGTCGGCATCGGCACCGATTTCTCGCTCGATCGCCCACGTCCGGGACCCTGGCTGCTCTGGGCCAACAAGGACAAGGGCACCGCCCGCACGCTCACCGAGTTCGGCTCGGTCAAGATTTCCAAACCGAAGGGCATACAGCGCATGACCGAGTTGCCGAACCTGACGACCCGCATGCTGGCCCGCGGCTGGAGCGAGGACCTGGTGCTGAAGCTGCTCGGAAAGAACTGGCTGCGTGTCCTCGGCAAGGCCTGGACGCCAACCGCATAAATGGAACCGGAAGAAAACTGCAACGCGCCGGATAGCGGTTCGCGTTGGCGCGCTCGATGAATTGCAAACCGATAGACGGCAAGCCTCGGCTAAAACTGGAGAGACGGACATGACGACAAGCATGGAGAATGGGAATTCACGGAACGCGGTTTCGCGGGGCTTGCTCCGTGCTGGCGCGACTGTCGCCGGGCTGCTGGCGCTTCTGGGCGTGGCTCAGGCGCAGGATGCCTCCACCAAAGGTACGGTCAACATCGTCGGCTTTTCCGGCGTGTTCGCCGACAACTACCAGAAGTTCATCATCGAACCGTTCAAGGCCAAACATCCTGGCATCGAGGTAACCTATCAGCAGAGCAAGAACTCCGCGGAGACCCTGGCGCTGTTGACCCTGCAGCGCGCCGATCCCAAGATCGACATCGCGCTGATCGACGTTGCTGTCGCCATCAAGGCCAGCAAGGATGGCATTTTCGCCAAGCTCGACCCCGCCAAAGTCAAAGTACTCGACGAGATGCCCGCCTGGGCCCGTCTCGACGGTGATAAGGCCATCGCCTTTTCGCAGGATAACCTGGCAATCCTCTACAATACGGATACCGTCAAGCAGCCGCCGACCAGCTGGAACGACCTGGCCGACCCCAAATACAAGGGCAAGATCGCCGCAAAGCTTGGCGACACCCGCGGTGTCATCCTGCTGCCGATTCTCGACAAGCTGGCGGGTGCCGACTACAAGCAGAGCATCGACCCCGCGCTCGGCCTCCTGAAGAAGATCGCGCCGAACGTCTCGACCTGGGAGCCGGCTCCGGACTGCTATGCGGTGATCCAGAGTGGCGAAGTCGATCTTTCGATTTGCTGGAACGGCCGTGCGCAGTACCTGCACGACACTCAGGGCGGCAAGATCGGCATCGCCGCCCCGAAGGAAGGCTCGATCGGTCAGACCAACACGATCGGCCTCGTCGAAAACTCCAAAAACGCCGCGGCGGCCCAGCTCTTCATCAACTATGCGCTCGGCACCGAAGCGCAGGCGGCGTTCGCCGAGAAGAGCTTCTATGGTCCGGTCAACACCAAGGTGAACCTGCCGGACGCCGTGGCTGCCCGCATCTACGGCTCGAAGGAGGCGCAGGCTGCGCAGATGTCGCTCGACTGGAATTTCGTCGCCGAGAAATACTCGGCCTGGATCCAGCGCATCAACCGCGAAGTCATCGCGCTCAACTGATCCAACTTGAGGAATCTGGCCGCCATGGCTGATCATCACGTCGTCATCGACAATCTCGTGAAGACCTATCCGGGCGCCCAGAAGCCTTCCGTGGATCATGTCAGCTTCTCGCTGCCGCGCGGCGAGATGCTGGCCCTGCTTGGCCCCTCGGGCTGTGGCAAGACAACGATCCTGCGCATGATAGCGGGCCTGATCGCCCCGACATCGGGGGCGATCAGGCTTGAGGGCAGGGATGTGTCGTCGATTGCCGTCTACAAGCGAAACCTGGGCATGGTCTTCCAGGCCTATGCCCTGTTTCCCCATATGACAGTCGCCCAGAATGTCTCGTTTGGCCTTGAAATGCGCAAGGTCAGCCGCGCCGAACGGGAGGAGCGTGTCCGCAAGGCGCTCGATCTCGTGAAGCTCACCGGACTTGGCGACCGCAAGGTCAACCAGCTATCCGGTGGTCAGCAGCAGCGTGCGGCGATTGCCCGCTCGCTGGTGATCGAGCCGGAACTTCTGCTCCTCGACGAACCGCTTTCCAATCTCGATGCCAAGCTTCGGGACGAGATGCGCGATGAGATCCGCGATATCCAGGCGCGCACGGGCGTCACGGCGATCTTCGTTACCCATGATCAGGACGAGGCCCTGTCCATGGCAGACCGCCTGGCCGTCATGTCTGCAGGGCGTCTGGAACAGGTCGGCACGCCGCGCGAGATTTTCGATCGGCCCCAGACCGAGTTCGTCGCGTCCTTCATCGGAGCCGGAACCTTCTTCGAAGGCCGGGTGGCCGAACCCGGCCTTGCCGTGGTCGAAGGGCTGAAGCCGCTGCGCTTCGTCGGCGAAGCGCCGGTTGGATCAATGGTCAAACTGATGATCCGGCCGCACAGGCTGGTTCTCGCCGGCAGTTCCGGCCTGCCGAACAGCTTCACCGGAACCGTGGAGCACATCGTCTATCGCGGCCAGATGCTGACGCTGAACGTTCGCTGCGGGGGCAGGCTGCTACAGGCCGATCTTCCCACCCATGCCGGCGTATTGCCCGAGAAAGGCAGCGAAGTGACGCTCGCCGTCGCCCCGCAAGACGTTACCCTGGTCGGGCAGGTGGCACCATGAGCGCCGCCGCACTTCCGGCCGCCGGGGCATCATCGGCAAATGCGTCGCGCGGTGTATTGCTGATGCTGCTGTTGCCGGGGCTCGTCGCCCTGGTGATCACCTTTCTCCTGCCGCTGATCTGGCTTTTCCGTGCCTCCTTCGCATCCTCGACGATGGGTGCGTTCAGCGGTGGAGACTGGACGGTGCAATCCTATTCGGCGGTGCTGTTCGATCCGTTTTACTGGCGGGTGGCCTGGAACACGCTGGTGCTCGGCTTCAACGTGGCGATCTTTGCGGTGATCCTGTCCTATCCCATCGCGCTGTTCCTCGTGCGCACGGAAAGCCGCTTTCGCGGTGTCCTGACGGCACTTGCCGTCGCACCGCTGCTGACGTCGTCGGTCGTCAGGACCTATGGGTGGATGGTCATCCTCGGAGATCGGGGCGTGATAAACAGCACGCTCCAGTCTCTTTCGCTGACGGGCGGGGTTATCCGGCTCACCAACAACAGCTTCGGTGCCACTGTCGCGCTGATCGAAATCCTGATGCCCTACGCCATCCTTGCGATGCTCAGCGGCTTCGGGCGGCTGAACCCACAACTCGAGGAGGCTGCCGCCATGCTCGGGGCGAACCGCGTGAAGGTCTTCACGCGCATCATCCTGCCGCTCAGCGCCCCCGGCGTGCTCACTGCAGCGCTTCTGGTCTTCGTGCTGGCGATTTCCTCTTTCGTCACGCCGCGGCTGATGGGTGGCGGACGCGTCTTCGTGCTCGGCACCGAAGTCTTCAACGAGGCAACGGTCACGCTCAACTGGCCGCTGGCGGCGGCTCTATCGGTGATGCTGCTGATCCTGTTCAGCAGCATCATCCTGCTTTACCAGCGCGCCCTGCGCGCCTTGGAGACGTGAGGGGCCATGCAGAGCAATCCACTCCTCGGTCGCATCGCCTGGAATACGCTGATCGCGCTGCTTTACCTGTTCCTGTTGGCGCCGATTATCGTTGTCTTCATCATCTCCTTCGATACACGCCAGTATCTCGCCTTCCCGCCGGAGAGCTTCTCCTTCGGCTCCTATGTAAAGGTCTTCCAGAACGTCAAGTTCATCTCGGCCTTCTGGCGGAGCCTTGTCATCGGCGCGATTGTCGGTTTCGTCGCGGTTTCTGCCGGAATGCTGCTGTCGTTGTCGCTGGTGCGTTACCAATTCCGTGGCAAGGCGGCGGTGGGCTTCCTCATCCTCGCACCGTTCCTGGTGCCGCATATCGTCCTTGCCGTCGGCATCATGCTGGTGATCGCGCCACTCGGCCTGCTGGATAGCTATCCGGGCATCGTGCTCGCCCATCTCGGTATCACGATCCCCTATACCGTCAGAACGATCACCATGAGTCTGATGGCGGTGGATACCCGTGTCGAGGAAGCAGCCCTCGTCCATGGCGCATCGCCACGCATGGTGTTCTGGCGTATCACTCTGCCGCTGGTGCGGCCCGGCCTGATAGCGGGCGGCGTGATTGCCTTCCTCATATCCTTCGACGAGGCGACGATCTCGCTTTTCATCGTGTCGGTCAAGGCTTCGACCCTGCCGACGGAAATCTACCACTATCTCGAATATTCCACCGATCCGCAGATCGCCGCACTCTCCGTCATCCTGATCCTGATCTCGGTCGCGGTCGTGATGATGGTCGAAAAGCTGATCGGCCTACGCAAGGCGCTCTGACATGCTCGTTGAGACAACTGCCGGCACCGTCGAGGGTTTTGAAGAAAACGGCTACGCTGTTTTCCTTGGTGTTCCCTATGCGGCACCGATTACTCCCGAGCGGCGTTTCGCCGCGCCGCAGCCCGTGCCGCGCTGGTCCGGTATCCGGTCCGCCAAGGCGCTCAGCGCGGTGTGCCCGCAGATCCCGACCTATGGTCCCGTGGGCAAGGCAGCCGCTTCGACGCTGGAATTCGGCACCGACTTCCTGACGGTCAATATCCGCACGCCGTCCGTCACCGGCTCGGCACCGGTCCTGGTCTGGATTCACGGAGGCGGTTACGCGGTCGGTTCCGCCAACGAGGCAGTGTTGCAAAGCGGCGCATTCGCCGCCAGCGGCCTCGTCGAGGTGACCGTCAACTATCGGCTCGGGGCACTCGGCTTTCTGCATCTGAACGACGGCTCGCCGGACAATCGCGGTCTTCTCGATCAGATCGCGGCACTGGAATGGGTCCGCGACAACATCTCTGCCTTCGGAGGGGATCCGAAACAGGTAACGTTTGCAGGCCGCTCGGCGGGGGGCTTTTCGATCGCGGCTGTCATGGCGATGCCCGCGGCGCACGGATTGTTTGCCCGGGCGATGCCGCAGAGTGGCGCAAGCACCGGCGTCTCGACGATGGACGATGCGCAGAAGCTCAACAGGCGCATGCTGGACTATCTACAGGTGACCGAAGCGGAGCTCTCAAACGTGCCCTTCGAGAAACTGCTTATTGCACAACGCGACATCTGCAACGAGTCCTACGAACAGCATGACTTCGAGCGGGATGGCTCTGCGTCTATGCTGGGCGTGCCTTTCGTTCCGGTCATTGATGGGGTCTCGCTTCCGCTGCATCCGGAAGACGCGGCCGCGTGCGGAAAGACAGCCGCTGTCCCGATGATGATCGGCTGCACGACGGGCGAATACGTCACGCATGCGACAGCGCAGCCGGAAATGAATTTCGAGCTTGCGGCCCAGCTGCTGCATCAGCGCGTCCTGCCTGCGGGGCTGACCGGTGTCGAGGTCGTTCGGCGATATCGCGAGGTTCTTCCGGAGCACACGGCACGCGGCATCTGGAGGGCCATCGGCGGTGACCTGGTGTTCCAGAACCCGACCACCCGGTTCGCGCGCCTCCATGCCGCGCATCAGCCGGTCTATAAATATCTCTACGGTACCATCGAGCCGGACGAGCTTGGCGCACCGCACGGTGCGGAGGTCGGGGAGGTCTGGTATCGTCAAGGAATGGATGTCAGCCATCTGCCGCCCCGTCAGTCCGTCAAGGACAGGACCTTTGCGACAGCGGTTCACGAGGTCTGGGTTTCGTTCATTCGCGATGCGGCGCCCGAGACGCCTGCAGGCAGGTGGCCTCCCTATTCCGGCGCGAAGCCACAGATCCTGCATATGGAGAAGGGCATGTTCCATCTCCCGATCGATCCCTTCGACGGCAGAACGGCGCTTTGGGAAAGGCCGCTTGCCTAGTCGGGCTTCCTTAGACCCAGCCTGCACCCTGGAGATTGCCGATCTTGTTCAATCCGCCTCTAGCTTCCGTCAAGCAAATCGACCTATGGGTATTGTCGGGCGATCCGAGCCCCTTCACGGAGCCATCTGGTCGGCTTCCGACGAATGCTACGCTGTATGTTCTTGCCGAATGCAGGATTTTGGATGCCCCCTGACTATCTGGATACGAAACAGCTCGAGGCATTCGTTGCCGTGATCTCGATCGGCAGCATGACGGGAGCTGCCAAGGCGCTCGGCAAGTCGCAGCCGGTGGTTACCCGGCTGATCCAGGATCTGGAGCAGGAACTCGGATTTCCAATCCTGCATCGGAACGGCCCACGGATAGCGCCGACGGAGCAGGGGGTCGCCTTCTTTGCGCAGGCGGAGCTGTTCTTAAGCGGACTACGCACGATCAGTGAACGTGCACGGGCGATCGCAACTGCACGGGCGACGCCTATCGAGGTGGCCTCGATCCCGGCCATCGCCGCGAGCATCGTCCCGCTCGCCCTGAGCGACTTACCCGCGGACCAGTTTCCGGATCACGTCCACCTTCAGAGCACGTCGGCTGAAAATGTCGTGCAGGCGGTCGTGGCGCGAACCGCCGATATCGGCATCGCAAGCCTTCCGCTGGATAACCCGGGAGTGGATGTGCATTGGGTGGGCGAAGTGCCTTGCGTTGCGGTTGTCGCCGCAAACGATCCCTTGGCGGGTCTCGATCTGCTTCGCGCGGAAAACCTGAAGGGCCGCCGCCTGATTGCTTCCGCAAATCCGTATCGGCTGAGGATGAGGATCGACAAGGCGCTGGCGGAGCAGTCGATTGAAACGGGTGGCATTATCGATAGCAATGCCACCTATGTCTCGCTCGCGCTGGCCCGATCGGGACTTGGCGTGGCGATCGTCGAGTCCGTGACCCTCACGGGCCTCCCGATCAAGGACGTCGTCATCCTGCCGCTCGCCTTCCACATTCCGTTCTACTGGGGCGTCATCACCGCGACCGGCGTACCGCTGCCTGCGACTGTCGAGCGGCTGATCTCCTCCATCGAGCGCAGGGCAATGGACTTGCCGCATTTTCGCAAGCTCGACGGGATACCGCCGGTTTAACTTTCGCCTAAGGAATAGGCCACACAGGGACACCTGCAACTGGAGTCCTATCCAGGTGAGCGCATATCTGGAAGCAACCATGCCTACCGCCATGTCTCCATGAGCTCTGGAAGTGCAAGCTGTGCGACAGCGCGCAGCCTAGTGGCCTGTTCGACATCGACGAAGCGATAGGGCCATCGCAGCCGCGTGCCCACCGGCCCCCAATCGCCGATCGCCGCGAGCAGTTTGTCGAGTGCCGCGTTGGAATATCCCTGATCGCGACGAAACGGAACGATGTGATAGTCCATGAAGGCACAGATGCGGCTTTCGATCTCGAGCGCTGTGCCGATATCGGTGCGCATGAGGTCCGTCCAGGCTTGCGCTCCCCGGGGGCTGAGGCAGGCGACGTTTGAAAACGCGCCCGCGGCGACCCCGTGTTTTGTGCCGGTTGCCAGATGATGGCCGGGAACGAACAGCGAAAATTCCGCGAGATTCGCACGCGCATCGGCATACCACCGGGCGTCCCCGTCGGCGAGCTTGATGCCGACGACCGAAGGGCAGGGGCCGCAGACATCGGCGAGCTCGGCGGGCGTGAGGACCCGCTTGGCATGCGGTGGATTGTAGAGGATGAGCGGGATACCGTCCGCGACATCCGATGCGCGGTGCAGGAAGTCCATGGCTTCCGGGTTGGTCAGGGGCCACCAGTCGGGAAGGATGACCTGGATGGCCATCGGCTTCAGAGGTACCGCACGGCGCAGGCGATCCAGCATGATATGCGGATCGGGCTGGCAGGCGCCGATGACAAAGGGCATATGGGCCGCTCGGCAACGGCTTGCCAGCGTCTCCTGGATACGGTCGTATTCCGCTTCCGTCTGGTTGTGGAATTCGCCGGCCGTACCATTCGAATAGATGCCGTCGACGTTAGCCGCGATCAGGATGTCGACCTCTTCGCCGAGCTTGGCAAAATCGATGCTGTCGTCTGCCGCGATCGGCAGCAGCAGGCTCGCCCAATTGCCGGCGATCGGGTGTCGGCGCGTCTGCATCGTCATCTTACCTCCCTCAGTCCAGGTCATCGCGGATGCAGGCCTTGAAACGACCAGGCGTCATTTCCCGCAGTTCCGGCACGGTCTCGGTACAGGCTGGCAGCGCGTTCGGACAGCGGGTGCGGAAAACGCAGCCGCTCGGCGGATTGGCCGGGCTCGGGATGTCGCCTTTCAAGATCTGGCGGTTACGGGGCGCGTCCGGATCGGGCGATGGGATCGCCGAGAGCAGCGCCCGCGTATAAGGATGCTGCGGTCGGGCGTAGAGTTCGGCGCTCGGTGCGATTTCCATGATCCGGCCGAGATAAAGCACGATCACCCGGTCGCAGATATATTCGACCACCGCGAGATCATGACTGATGAACAGCATGGTCAGGCCGAGACGCTGCTGCAGGTCACGCAGGAGATTGATGACCTGAGCCTGGATCGATACGTCGAGCGCCGAAACCGGTTCATCGGCAACGATGAATTCCGGTGCCAGCGTCAGAGCGCGGGCGATACCGATCCGCTGGCGTTGACCGCCGGAAAATTCATGGGCGTAACGATTGACCGCATCGCCGGGGAGATCGACCTGTTCGAGCGCCTTGCGCGCCCGTTCAAGTCGTTCCTTCGACGTGCCGAGGCCCTGGATCTTCAGTCCTTCTGTCAGGATTTCCCCGATCGTCATGCGCGGTGAAAGGCTCGCGAACGGGTCCTGGAAGATATACTGCATGCGCGGCCGGGCGCGGCGCATCTCGGATGCCGAGAGGGTAGTCAGTTCGGTGCCGTCGAAACGGACGCTGCCCGCCGAAGGCTCGACGAGTCGCAGGACCGAGCGGCCGATCGTCGTCTTGCCGCTGCCGGATTCTCCGACCAGTCCGACAACCTCGCCCTTGCCGATATCGAAGGAGATTCCCTGCAGGATCGTCAGTTTCGTGCCGCGGGACTTATAGTGTTTCGCAAGGTCGCGGACGGAGAGGAGGGGATCGCTCATCTAAATCTCCCGCCAACGGATGCAGCGGCTCTGGTGGCGCGGATTGACATCGGCAAGCGGCGGCACCGCCACGCGACAGTCCTCGATCGCAAACTTGCAGCGGGGCGAAAAGGCGCAGCCGGCTGGCATATCCATCAGGCTCGGCACGACGCCCGGAATCGCGGCAAGCTTCTCGCCGGCCTGCTTCATGCGGCTTGCATCGCCGAGCTTCGGCATCGAAGCGAGTAGGCCCATCGTATAAGGGTGTTTCGGGTTGCGGAAAACCTCGTCCACCGGCCCGGTCTCGACGATCCGGCCGGCATACATGACCGCGACCCGATGGGCGATTTCCGCGACCACGCCGAGATTATGGGTCACGAAAAGCATGGCCATGCCGCGCTCCCGCTGCAGCTTCTGCAGGAGATCGAGGATTTGCGCCTGGATGGTCACGTCGAGCGCCGTCGTCGGTTCGTCGGCAATCAGCAGCGTCGGATCGCAGGCAAGTGCCATGGCGATCGTCGCGCGCTGGCGCATGCCGCCGGAGAGTTCGTGCGGATATTGCCCGGCTCGGCGTTTCGCATCCGGAATTCCGACGCTTTCCAGAAGGGTAATGGCCGCGTTCATCGCGGCTTTCCGGTCCGCCCCGCGATGAACGCGGATCGGCTCCGAAATCTGGTCGCCGATCGTGTAGACAGGGTTCAGGCTCGACATTGGCTCCTGAAAGACCATGCCGATATCGTCACCGCGAATGGAGCGCATCTCCTGTTCGCTCAATGAAACGAGATCGCTGACACTGCCGTTCTTGCGCTTCAGCTGGATACTGCCCGCGGCGATCACGCCGATCTTCCGGGTCAGCAGCCGCATGACCGAAAGGCTGGTCACCGACTTGCCCGAACCGGATTCACCGACAAGCGCCAGCGTCTCGCCGGCCGCGACTGTCAGATCGATGCCATTGACCGCCGTCATTTCGCCGGCGCGGATGCGGAAGACAGTCCTCAGCCCCTTGACGTCGAGTATGGTGTCGGCGGTCTGTCGCATGGCATCCATCAGGAAAGAAGGCCGGTCGCGCGCAGGATCGCGTCGATCTTCGCGGTTTCGGCTTCGTTGAGGGCGGCACGTGGACGGGGCATGAGCGCGGTATCGATGATCCCGAGGCTCTTCATCGCGGCTTTGAAGGCACCGATGCCGGAGGCTCCGCCGCTGACACGCCCGGCGCCCACCCAGACGATTTCGAAAAGCCTGCAGAGACGCTCCTGTTCCTTGCGGGCGGCGGCCCAATCGCCGCGCTGGGCGGCATCCCAAAGCCGGACATAGCCATGCGGATCGACATTGGCGATGCCGGGCACAACGCCATGGGCACCCATCAGCAGCGCGGTGTCGACGACTATCTCGGAACCCGTCATCAGGAAGACGTCCTTGTTGTCGGCGAGATCGAGCATCACGTAGCGGAAATTGCCATCGTCACCACTGGAATCCTTGACGCCGATGATCGTGCCTTCCCTTGCAAGGGTGACGGTTGTCTGACGCTGCAGTTTGACATGAACGCATACGGGGATGTCGTAGGCGATCAGCGGCACATCGACGGCGTCGCGGATATAGCGGAAGTGATCGATGATCTCGGATTGACTGGTGACGGTGTAATAGGGTGCCGTAACAACAACCGCGTCAGCGCCGGCGGCCTTGGCAATCCTGGCGTGGTTGATGACAAGATCGGTGGTGGCATCGATAACGCCGACGATCAACGGCACCCGGCCGTTGATGACCCTGGCGGAATGCTCGATGATTTCCCGCCGGGTCTTAGCGTCGTGGAAAACGACTTCGCTGGTCGAGCCCAGCACGAAGAGACCGTTGCATCCGGCTTCGATGAGGTTTTCCAGAACCCGTGTATAGGACGGATAATCGACAGTGAAATCCGCATTCAGCGGGGTAATGACGGGAGGAACGACACCCTTGAACTTGCTCATTTTCGCTTTCTTTCGATCGTCAGTTTAGTTCGGCGCGAGGGTCGAATGCATCGCGAAGACCATCGCCAATGAAGTTGATTGCAAGGACGGCGAGCACCAGCGCACCGCCCGGAAACAGCCATTGCCAGGGATATTGCTCCAGCACTGCCGTGGAGCGGGCGGCGTTCAGCATGTTGCCCCAGCTCGCCGCGGGCGGTGCAATGCCGAGCCCGAGGAAGGAGAGGCCTGCCTCCAGAAGGATGGCATTGGCGATCTGCAGCGTCGCGAAGACGACAAGGATGTCGATCGAGTTCGGCAGACCGTGGCGGAAGAGGAGGTGCGGGAGACCGGCACCCATGCCTCTTGCTGCCAACACGAAGTCGCGCTCACGAAGTTCGAGGAGCCGAGACCGTACCATCCGCGCCAAGAGGGGCCAGGAGAGGAGCGAGATCACCAGGACCGTCGGCCGGATGCCGGTGCCGGCGATCGAGGCGAGCACCAGCAGGAATATGACCGGCGGCAGCGTCATGACCAGATCGACGAAGCGCATGGTGACGGCATCCGCCCAGCGACCGGCAAGCGCCGAGACTGCCCCGACCAGAAAGCCGATGATCGCGGAAATGATCGTTGAGGTTATCGCCACCAGGAGTGAGATCCGCCCGCCATCCATGACGCGGGCGAAGATGTCGCGACCGACGCCGTCGGTGCCGAACCAGTGTTTTGTGGTCGGCCCGGCATTCATCGCCAGCAGGTCGATGTCATTGGGCTTGAAGCTCCACCACAACGGATAGGAGAGGATCAGCAGGATCATCGGCACGATCATGCACATGCCAAGGACGGCTGCCCGGTTGAGCAGGAACCGGTGAAGGGACCGTGCGGTCGGACCCGGGCTGCGGGAGGGGGTGCGGGCCAGCATCGTTCAATCCACTTTGATGCGCGGATCGACCACCGCGTAGGCGAGATCCGTGAGGAGGTTGACGATGATGACGCAGGCGCCGATCACCAGTGTCGATCCCATGATGACCGGGTAGTCGCGGTTCTCCACTGCATTGACCATCAGGAGGCCCATGCCCGGCCAGTTGAAGACGCTCTCGATGAAGATCGCGCCACCGATGGCAAGACCGATGGTCGAGCCGATCAACGTAATGACGGGAAGCAGCGCATTGCGCAGAGCATGTTTGGTGATGACCCAGAACTCGTAGACACCCTTGGCGCGGGCGGTGCGCACATAATCCTGATTGAGGACCTCGAGCATTGAGGCGCGCATGTAGCGCATGATCAGCGCCGTCTGGGCGATTGCCAGCAGCATGGCGGGGAGGATGAGATGGTGAAGGAGGTCGCCGATCGAGAACTCTCCTCCGGGCGTCAGCATGCCACCGGACGGCAGCCAGTTGAAGTAGACGGAAAAGAGGTAGAGACCGACGAGGGCGCTCAAGAACGGCGGGCTGGAAATGCCGGTCACGGCAAGCACCGAGAACGAGAAGTCCGCCACCGAATTGCGACGCACGGCGCTGATCATGCCGGTCGCAATGCCGGCAATGATCGAGATCACGATCGCGGTTCCCATCAACAGCACGGTCGGGCCGACGCGCGACAGGACGAGGCCGAGCACCGGCCGGTCGGGCCGCTGGATCGAATAGCCGAGATTGCCCGTCACTGCCTGCTGCAGCCAGGCGAGATATTGCACCGGCAGAGGCTGATCGAGACCGAGCGTCATGCGCAGTTCCGCAAGGTCGGAAGGCGACATAGGCACGTTCGGATCGATATAGGCGTCGATGGGATCGCCGGGTGTGAGGCGCAGCAGTACGAAGATCAGCACGCTCAGAGCAAGCAGCATGCCTACTCCGATCAGCAAGCGCCGGAGACTGTATCTCAGCATGAATTCGTTCCCGTGAGGGGGTATGGCGAGGATGGCCGGGTTCGCGCCCGCGCCATCCTCGGCTTTCACATAGGCTCAAGCCTTATTCGGCAATCGCCCACTTTTCCGGATATGCCTGGTACGGCCCGCCGCCGGGGGCGGGCGTCCAAACAAAATCCTTGAGCTTGGAGGAGGCGATGCCGTAACGATTTGCCACCCATAGCGGCCCCCAGGGGAGCTGGCTGTTCATCACCTTGCAGACGTCCTGGTAGCGGGCGCCGCGTTTGGCGGCGTCCGTCTCGCCGAGCGCGGCATCGAGGGCGGCGGTCAGCTCCGGCATGCGAACGCGCGCAACGTTCGGGCCGGCCGGCGGGATCTGCTTTTCGTTGAGGCCGACATTGATACTGCCCGGGTCCGGACCGTTCTGCAGGCCGGCATAGACCATCTGGAACTGCGCGGTGTCCGGCGTCGGGTTGAGCACGATGCTGTTATAGGTCGGGGTATCGACGGCACGTGGCGTTACGTTGATCCCGACCTGGGCGAGCATCGCCTGGACGGCCGCCATGACGTTGGCCGCGAGCGGCGTGGTGTAATAGGTCAGAAGCGTGATCGGCTTGTTGCCGTTGATCTGATCCCAGCCGGCTTCCTTCAGCAGCTGCTTGGCCTTTTCCGGATTGTAGGCGTAGGTCTCGATGCCCTTCGGCACGACCTGGTCGGCGACATAGGCGCAGTTAGCCGGTTTTGCCGCACCGCCATAGAGGCTCTGGATAATCGCATCGCGATTGATCGCATACATGACGGCCTGGCGGACCTTGATATCTTTCCAGATCGGGGAGTCATGGTTGAACCCCAGATAATTGACGACGAAGGAATCGCCTTCGATGATGCGGAAATCCTTGTTGTTCCTGAACGCCGTCAGATCGTTCGAATCGACGTAGGTAAACTGGATCTCGCCGGCGCGCAGAGCGGCGATCGCCGCCGCCGGGTTGGCGAAATAACGGTTGATGATCCTTTCCAATGCCGGCTTGCCGCCGCGGTAGTCGGTATTGGCGGCAAGTTCGACATACTGGTCGGTGACGTATTTCGTGAATTTGAACGGACCGGTGCCGATCGGCGAAGTGGACCACCAGCTGTTCTTGGCGAGCTGGTCCGGGGCGATCTGCGACAGAGCGTGCTCGGGCAACATCATCACCTTGGTTATCGTGTCCATCAGGCTTGCGGACGGAGTCGACAGCTTGACGACGAGGGTCTTGTCGTCCTTGGCCTCGACCGAGGAAACCGCGCCCAGGCGAGCCGCCAGAACCGAGCCGGTCTTGGCATTCTTGGCAAGCTCCATCGTGAACTTGGCGTCCTTGGCGGTAAACGGCTTGCCGTCGTGCCATTTCGCGTCAGTCAGCTTGAACGTGTAGGTGAGCTGATCGGCGCTGACATCGTAGGACGAGGCAAGCACGCCGACCACCTTCTGCAGCTTTTCGTCATAGGTCACCAGCGGCTCGAAATAGACGCTGAGCCAGGTGAAGCCGCCTGTCGCGGCAAGTGGATTGAAATTGCCCTGGAAGCCGCCGGGGCCGACGTCGAAACCGCCGGACAACGTGGCGGCCTGAGCCGGGGCGATGAAGGCCGGAATGGCCGTGGTCGCCATCATCGCAGCGAACGCGATGGCGGACGATAGTATGGACAGTCTGTTCATTATGCTCCTCCCACATGTGAACTTGTTTTGTTGGCGGCAATCACCCGGGAAATGCCCTCGTAATGGCGATCCAGGCGCATCTGTACTTCCGCAAGATCCTTGACCTCGATGGCATCGACGATCGCCGCGTGATCCCTCCAGGTCGCGACGGGGTCCACGTTCTCGAGGTTCACGAAATCGGATGCCTTGTAGAAGGCCAGCCAGAATACATCGATGAGCCGGGCAAGGGTCTCGTTGTTCTGGCAGCGGAAGAGCAGGGTATGAAAGAGCTGGTCTTCGTCGGCGAAGGATTCTCCACGCTCCGCGTGGATGCGCATCCGATCCACCGTGGCGCGAAGTTCCGCGATATCTTCGTCACTGATCATCTCGAGCGTCTTGCCGATCAGCCCCACTTCCAGCGTGCGACGGATCTCGATCACTTCCTCGATCTGGCGAAGCGCACCACCGAGACCGTAAGCGAGATTGTCGAGCAACGGCTCGAACGAGAAGGCCTTGACGAAAATCCCGACCCCGCGCCGCGATTCCAGCACGCCCAGCGATTCCAGCGCCTTGATGCCTTCCCGCAGGGAATTTCGGCTGACGCCGAGCTGGTTTGCGAGCTCGGATTCGGCCGGAAGCAGGGTGCCCGGCTTCAATCCGTTGTCGCTGATATAGCCGCGAATACTCTCCTGCACGGAAACGTGGAGGAGAGGCGCGCGGGTCAGGGGCTTGATCGATTTCAGCTGCATGCCGGTCTCGTTTCGGGTGTGCACTCGGGATGAATGAGACATATCCACTTGTAGGATATCTGTCAATTGGATATCTATTGAGCATGATCGAGGTAGAAGATGAGCAGCCAAATGATGGTGCAAGGTTTGGTCGTGTCCTGTCAGCCCGTTCCGGGCGGACCGCAGGACAATGCGGATTTCGTGATTGGTTTCGCCAGGGCGGCGCTTGCCGCCGGCGCCACGGCGCTGAGGATCGAATCCGTTGCCTATGTCGCGGCCGTGCGCGCGGTCACTGGCGTCCCGATCATAGGGCTTGTCAAACGTGACCTGACGGACAGTGCGGTGCGGATCACGCCCTTCATCGCCGATGCCGAAGCGCTGGCCGATGCCGGAGCCGATATCATCGCGTTCGACGCGACCGATCGCAAGCGCCCGGCTTCGGTCGAGGCGCTGGTCAAGGCCGTTAAGGGCAGGGGCAGGCTTGCCATGGCAGACTGCTCATGCCTGGAAGATGCGCGCCGGGCTCTTGCAGCCGGTGTGGACTTCGTCGGCACGACCCTGTCCGGCTATGTCGGCGGGCCTGAGCCGGAGGAACCGGATCTGGCACTTATTGCCGCCATCCGCCGCCTGACGCCACATGTCATTGCCGAAGGGCGCATCCGCTCTCCGGAACAGGCAGCTGCCGCAGTTCGGGCAGGGGCATCGGCGGTCGTTGTCGGTTCGGCGATCACCAGGACCGAGCATGTCACGTCCTGGTTCAATACGGCGGTCTCGCGGGCTTTGGCGACAAGGGCGGAAGGCCCCGTATTGGCGATCGATATCGGCGGCACCAAAACGATGGCCGCTCTGGTCTCCGGCTCGGACGTACTTGAGGAAATCAAGATCGCGACTGTACGAGAGGCCGGGCCGGAGGAATGGCTCTCCACCATTGCACGCGAAACGGCGGCGTGGGCCGGCCGCTATAAACGGATTGGAATCGCCGCGACAGGGTTGATCCGAGATGGTCGTTGGTCAGCTCTCAATTCGGAGACACTCGCCATACCGGATAGTTTTCCGCTGGTGCAGAGGGCCGAAGATCTGTTCGGCGTCCCAGTCCAGGCGGTCAACGATGCACAGGCGGCAGCCTGGGGAGAATACCGGTTCGGAGCGGGCCAGGACGCTGACATGGTATTTCTGACGATCTCGACAGGGATCGGTGGCGGCATCGTTGTCAATGGACGCCTGTTGACGGGAATGGCCGGGCACTTCGGCCTCATCCGCAGCCCCTCCCAGGGTATGCATCCGTTGGAAGATCAAACATCCGGCCGATGGATGGCCGCGCAAGCGGCGAAAGCCGGTCACGCGGTCGAGGCGACGGAAGTTTTTGCCCGATGGCGAGCAGGCGACACGTGGGCGAGGGATATCATTTCATGCTCCGCGCGGCGGGCGGCAATGCTCTGCGGCGATATCAAAATGATCCTCGATCCGAAGACAATCGTCATCGGCGGAGGTATTGGTTTGGCCGAGGGTTATCTCGACGAGGTTCTTAAGCATTTGCCCCACCATTTCGACCTCAAGATAGTACCGGCGATGCTCGGCCCCCAAGCAGGGGCGATCGGCGCCGCTGACATTGCAGGAGCGGCTATGGCGCACGACACCCACTCGAAGATCCGTGCAGCTTCGGCTTGACGGCGGTAGCGGAAAAAGGCCGCTGGCGATAAACGCGCTGTCGTGGGCCAGTTGAGCCGTTGCACCTAGCGCATTTCACGCATGGGGCTTGGCAGAAGACTTTCGGGGTATGAGGGTCGGAGCCGAGACGCGGATCCGATCGTCAGCTGAAGCGGCCCCATTTGTGAGCAGATCCAAAGCGTTTGACGCAATCTGCTCGAAGGGAACGCGCAGTGTCGTCAGCGGTGTCGGAAGATGGCTGACGATAGGGATATCGTTGTATCCGACCACTGAAACATCGTTGGGTACGGACATTCCGAGACGCGAAAGACCGGACAGTGCGCCGATCGCGGTGTTGTCGTTCACTGCAAAGATCGCCGTAGGACGATCTTCCAACCGCATGAGCTGCTCGGCCGCATCCGCTCCAGCGTCGATCCCGAAGGTCGACGGAACAATGCAGTCCGGACAGACCGAGACGCCTGCCTCTTCCAGTGCCTGCCTGTAGCCCTCGACGCGTCCGAGCGAGCTGGAGGCATATGACGGACCAGCAATCACGCCGATCCGACGATGACCCAGGTCCAGGAGGTGACGCGTCGCCAAATATCCCCCCAACCGGTCGTCGCCAATCGAAGAAAGGCTCCGTCCGTCGGTGCGCAGAGCCAGGACAAAAGGTACACCTCGGGCCACCAGCTCGTCAGGGAAATCATCATCCTCACGGGCGGTCGAAAGGATCAATCCGTCAACGCCTCGTTTCAGAAGCGACTCGGCAGCAAGCCTGTCGGCCTTGGGCTTGTCATCGGTCGTCGCGACAACGGCGAAGCGGCCGCTTTTGCTGCACGCTTTTGCCAGGGATTCGTAGAGCATTGCCATGACGGTATCGGTCAGCCGGGGCACGATCACGCCGACCGTCATCGTGCTGCCGCGTCTGAGGCTCGCAGCGGAGACATCGCGGACATAACCCATATCCTCCGCGATCTTGCGGACGCGGCGCGCCGTTTCATTATCGGACCGGGGAAGTCGCTCATCGAGGATGCGCGATACTGTCGATTTCGAAACGCCAGCAGCCGACGCAACATCAAGGATGGTCACCCGTGTCTGGCGGCTCGCTTCTTCGGCCATTGAATCCATTTCACTTTTTCCGTTTACAGCTGTCTCGCGATTAACGCCCTCAGCATGCATCAAAAAAAATGTTGACTCCAGTAAAATCGGAAACGATAGTGGGAACGTTCCCATTAACGATCCCATCGCTGGTCGCCAAGGCGGACAGCGTCTATCAAGGAGGAGACAACCTATGCCATCGATGGATTTGAGAGGCCTGAGCCCGGCACCCGTCACCGCGTTCACCCGCGACGGAGAGGTCGATTACGCGGCCAATGCTCGTATCGCCAAGTGGCTTGCAGGCATGGACGGCGTGAAGAGCCTTGTCATTCTTGGCCATGCCGGTGAAGGCACGTTCCTGACCGAGGAAGAGCGCCTGAAGCTCATCCGCACCTATGTCGAAGCCGTCAAGGGCCAGGTTCCGATCATCGCGGGCATTACCGGGGAGGGCACCAGGGTCGCCGCTGAAGAAGCCAAGAAGTGCAAGGCTGCCGGCGCGACCGGCGCGCTCGTCTACCCGAACCACGGTTGGCTGCGTTTCGGGTTTCAGAAAGGCGCGCCGCAGGATCGTTACAAGGCGATCTGGCAGGAATCGGGCCTGGAGTGCATCCTGTTCCAGTACCCGGATGCCACCAAGGCTTCCTACGACCTGGACACCCAGCTTGCGATCGCGACCCAGGACGGCGTCGTTGCCACCAAGAATGGCGTTCGCAACATGAAGCGCTGGTATGTCGAGATTCCGGAACTCAAGAAGGCCAACCCGAACCTGCAGATTCTGAGCTGCCATGACGAATGGCTGCTGCCGACTATGTTCGATATCGACGGCCTGCTTGTCGGCTACGGCAATATCGCACCGGAGCTGCTGATCGACCTGATCAAGGCAGGCAAGGCGCAGAACTATCCGGAGGCCCGCCAGATCTTCGAACGTCTCCTTCCGGTCACCCGTGCCGTCTACCATCGTGGCTCCCACATGGAAGGCACAGTCGCCCTGAAGCTCGGTCTCGTTCATCGTGGTGTGCTTGACCATGCCACCATCCGCGAGCCGCTGAAAAACCTCGGCGAAAAGGCCGAGGCCGAAATCTTTGCGGCCTTCGACGCCGCGGGAATCGGCCGGGTCGAGCAGCTGATGGCGGCTGAGTAGTCGAGAGCGCCCCCGCTTTTCACGCGGGGGCGTTTTCAGGGGGGAGAAAATGCGGCCGCATTCGGGACTGATGCGTCGCAGCCGCACCATCTGTGAGGCTGGTGCAACCCTCGCCGATGAGAGAGCCATGCCTTCCAGATCCGCGGGCAACGTCGTGCCCAAGGATCCCGAAGTTTAAGACATCCAACGCGCAGGTTCGACGCCAGGCCGGGAGGGCCAGGCAAAGGGAGGAAACATGAACATCGAACAACGGATGACCGCGCCGTCGCCGGTCGTCGATACCCAAGCTGAAATCAGCGCCCGCCTTGAACGGCTGCCGGTCACCCGGGAGGTCTTCTGGGCCCGAAACATCGTCGGCGCCGCGACATTCTTTGACGGTTACACCGTCATTGCCATTGCCTATGCCATGCCGGTTCTTGTCCGCGAATGGGGCCTGACCCCAGGACAGACGGGAATGATCCTGTCGATGGGCTACCTCGGGCAGCTGATCGGCGCCATCTGCTTTGGCTGGCTTGCCGAAAGGGTCGGCCGCCTCAAGGTGCTGCTGTTCACGATCCTGCTATTCGTCAGCATGGACATCGCATGCCTCTTCGCGGCCGGCGCCGGCATGATGATGGCATTCCGCTTCATTCAAGGCATCGGAACCGGCGGCGAAGTTCCGGTCGCGAGTGCCTATATCAACGAGCTGATCGGTTCGAAGGGGCGTGGCCGCTTCTTCCTGCTCTATGAGGTCATGTTCCTGCTCGGCCTCGTCGGCGCGGGCTTGATCGGCTACTTCCTGGTCCCAGCCTACGGCTGGAAGGCGATGTTCGTCGTCGGACTGATCCCCGCGATCCTGATGATCCCCCTGCGCTGGTTCCTCCATGAATCACCCCGCTGGCTTGCCGCCAACGGCCGCTATGAGGACGCCGACCGCATCGTCACCAGGTTCGAGAACAGCGCTCGCGCTGCCGGCACGGAACTGCCGAAGCCGAAAGTCGTGGCCGCTCCCCTCCGCCGCAGATCCGACTGGCACGAACTTTTCCAGGGCATCTACCTCAAGCGCACGTTGTCGATCTGGGCCATGTGGTTCTGCGCCTATATGGTCGCCAACGGAACGATCACCTGGCTTCCGACCCTCTATCGACAGACGTTCAACCTGCCGCTTGAAACCAGCATCTTCTACGGCTTCATCACCTCGGTCGGTGGCGTCATCGCGGCGGTTATCTGCGCACTGCTCATCGACAAGGTCGGCCGTAAGCGCTGGTACACAGGTGCCCTTCTGATCGCGCCGATCCCGCTTGTCATCCTCGCCTGGCTGGGTGCGACGTCCGCGATCCAGGTTCTCGTCCTCGCGGGTCTCGCCTATGCTATCGTCCAGACCGTGACCTTCTCGCTCTACCTCTATTCGGCAGAGATCTACCCGACCCGCCTTCGTGCCATTGGCACGGGTACAGGCAGCGCCTGGCTGCGTCTCGGATCTTCTGCGGGGCCTATTGCTGTGGGCTGGGTGATGTCCTCGATGGGCATCCAGTATGTCTTCGGCGCTTTCGCCGCGATCCTTCTGATTGGCGCGCTGGTCACGGCCGTCTTCGCGGTTGAGACCAAGGGCAAGGTCCTGGAGGAACTTTCGCCATGACGACCTGAAGTGTCAGCGATCAAAAAGAGCAAGGGATCAAAGGCTCGGCGAAGATCGTCCGGGCCTTGATCTTTTCTAGAGAGCTTCCGTACGTGCGGCGGAATGCTCCGCCTTCATAGAGCACTTACTCCAACGAAGGGGATGCGCCCATATCGCTGGATCGTTCGATTTCCTTCAAAAGTACCGAGACTGTTGGACGGACCTCGCCCTTGCGCCGAAAGACCGCATATATGTCGCGCGTCAGCGAAATCTCGTTGAAGTCGAGAGCCACCAACCCCAATCCGCTTCCTTGAAGGTTCGCGCGCGTCAGATAGGCCAGATGGCGGGTCCGCGAGATCATCGAGGTCAGAAAGTTTATCGATGTCGTTTCTACGGCCACCACGGGTTTGGGCAAGCTGGCACTGCGGAAAAGAGATTCGAGCAGCAGCCTGTCGGTCTCGGGTAGGGGCGGCAGGACCCAGCTGTATTCCGCGAGATCTGCGACCGTCAGATTTTCGCGATTTGCCAGCGGATGCGATTGATGGGCAACGATCTGCACGGGCTCCTTCGCAACGAGCCTCCATTCGAAATCCTCGTTCAGGATCTCGCTGGGTTTTACGGTGAAAACGACGTCGAGCTTTCCGGCGAAGAGCTGGGGAAGCAGGACTTCATTTGTGCCCTCATGCACCATGAGACCGACATCCGGGCGCGCGACCGCAAACTGGTTCAACGCATCGGGGATAAGCTGCCGCAAGGCGGCAGCCATGCTTCCAATTCGAAGGGAGCCGCGCCGCGCGCCGCGGAGCGCATCTATTTCATCGACGGCCTCGTTGGCCAACGACAGCAGCAGTTCGCTGTAGCCGATCAGGCGCTGTCCGAACAGTGTCGCCTGAACTCCGCTCGGTCCGCGGTCGAGCAAGCGAACGCCAAGCGCCTGCTCCATGCTACGGATGCTCTTGCTGAGCGCAGGCTGGGTCAACCGCAAATTCTCGGCCGCCATGCTGAAGCTGCCGGTATGAACAACTGCCAGGAAATGCCGCAACTGACGAAGATCGAGTCTGTGTAGGTTGTTATTCATGCTTCCCGCTCTGTGCCAGCCTATTCTGCAGCCACTATGGACAAAGGCGACATCCCGGGCAAATCTCAGCTGTTCGACGAGGGTGGATCGGGGAGCGGCGGCACTTCCGGATCTTCGCGGTCTCCTCGTCAATTCGACCGAAGACGAAAGCGCTGGGCCAGTCTACGAGTGACGGAGCGGTATTTTCAACCGTACTATTAGGCCATGAGGCTGGCGCTCGAGAAACTCCAAGGTGCCTGCATGCCCTTGGACGATTTCAGAGACGATGGATAAGCCCAATCCAAATCCCGTACTGTTTACCGAACGGGCGGCATCGATCTTGTAAAACGGCTCCAGTACCCGCGACCGCAAGGCCTCGGGGATGCCGGGGCCATCGTCGGCTACCTCGATGACGACGGTTTCCGCAACGACGCTCAGGGAAATGTCGACGTTGCTGCCAAATTTGACAGCGTTCTCACAAAGATTGTTGACGGCCCGAGTTATCGCAACTGGCTTGAAACGTGCCGGCAGACGATTTGGGCCGAAATAGCTCACGTTGTGGCCGATGTCGCTGAATTCGTTGCAGATCGTTTGAAGCATCGATGCCAGATCGACGGTTTCCGCTGTCTCGCGGTTATGATCGTCGCGCAGGTAGCGAAGACTATCCCTTAAAAGGCTGTCGATCCGAGAGATGTCGGCAAGCAGCATGTCTCTCAATTCACCCTCGCACGCACGCTCCGCACGCAACCTCAACCGTGTCAAAGGGGTTCGCAGATCATGGCTTACCCCTCGCAGCATTCGCGTGCGGCCTTCGATCATCGTCGTGATGCGATCGCTCATACCGTTCAGCGACCGTGCGACGGCGACGATTTCAACGCTTCCCTTTTCTTCGAAAATCATTCGTCCGGATGTGATGTCGGCATTTGCTGCTGCCGCCGCAATCTTCCGCAATGGACGCGTGATTGCCCTCACGGCGAAGGAGGAAAAGAGGACGATCAATGTAATAAGCGCTACAAGGTAGTGCGGGCCTCGGGCCAGGAGTTCATTCCAAAAAGCCGTGTCCTGAAACCCTCCCAAAACCAGCATCGTCTGTTCATCGACCTCGGCGGAAACGACGCGCTTGCCGTTAAGAAACGTCTTCCACCCACCCACCGGTGTCTGTGTTCCGTCAGGCGCGAACAGGAAGTCAACCACAGCCTCAAACATGCTTTCCGCGGGAGATGTCGTGGTGAATGTGGTTTTGAGTGAACTCGGTTGCAGGGTCAGATCCCAGCCAGCGCGACGGGCGGCCAAAACGACCACATCACGTTCTTCGAGTGTTGCCGTTTTCAGGATGGAACTGAGCGCAAAGACCCGATCCGCATAGGTGTCGACGGTGTCGATATCGAGCATCGGGTAATCATTGCCAACCCTTTGCTCAAGCATGGAGCCACCCACGACGATGATGATGAGACCAAAAAGTATGATCGCTGTGATCTGACTTTGAATAGTCGAAAGCGTAAAAAGGTGGCGGTGCGGCATCCAAACTCCGGTGCACGATCTGCGCTGACCAATAAGTGTCGCGCCTATTTGGCAGGTGGCGAGGATACCCGAATTGTCGCTTGCGGTCGCGGATGTTTCGTTGATCAATCATTACGTTTTGTTGCGATTGGAGAAGGTTTACTCTGTCATTCCGGGCATCCAGGGATCCGTAACAAAGCGTAACACAAATACACGTTCCCCATGGCTCCACCATGCAACAACCGCCTCGCAGGACCCGCTTGCGATCTGGAACGGCGGGCTGATCACGCATCTGGAGCCCTCATGTCATACCTTAAACCAAACAAGCGGCGTCTTTTCCCGGTCGCACTATGTGCCGTCATCGGCTTTGCAGGACTGGCCTCGAAGGTCTCCGCCGCCGATCAGACCGCGTCGAGTGACGCGCCTGAACCGTCCTTCGATGGCGCTCGGTTCGACAACACCAAACCCAAGCATGACTGGAGCCTGATCGTCGGCGCCGGCGCTTCCTACGATCCCAAATATGAAGGAAGCGACGAGTTCGAGGTGAGCCCCATTCCCTTCGTCGTTTTCACCTACGGAGACTGGCTGGAGATTGATCCCGGCGGCGTCAGCGTGACGGCTTACAAGGCTAACGGATTTTCCGTCTCCGGGAATGTGGGCTATGAAAGCGGCCGCGACGAGGGTGACGGAAACCGGCTCAGGGGGCTCGGCGACATCGATTTTGCGGCGACCGTAGGCGCCAAGGTTGCCTATGAATGGGGTCCGGTCGAGCTTTATGCAAGCGTGGATCAGACCATCAATGGTAGCGAAAGCCTGATCGGAAAATTCGGCGTAGAATATTCGGCGCCGGTGACCGAACGGCTTATCATTGGTGCGAAAGCAGAGGCAACCATCGCGAATGCGAAGCATATGCAGGCTTATTTCGGGATAGATGCGGCACAGGCAGCGCGCTCGGGCTTGCCCGAATACAAAGCGGAAGCAGGCCTCAAGCGCGTCGACGTCTCCGCATCCGCCACGTATGCCTTGAGCGAACATTGGCTGGTTCGTGGCGAAGTGGGGGTTGGCGTCTTGACCGGAGACGCTGCCGATAGCCCGATCGTCGAAGAAAAGGTGCAGCCCTCGGTATCGGCCTTTGTCGGTTATAAGTTCTGACCGGCATCCAGGCCCGGGAACGCAGGTAATATCAACAGAAACAGCCGGGCTTGACCCGGCTGTTTCTGTTTCGCGAGCTCGCCGCCATGCATGTCAGAATTCCTCTACCACAGCGGTAAACGTGTATCCCCCGAGCCTGACCGTCTGCAACATCGTCGGCTCCCTCGGATCCGCTTCGATTTTCTGGCGCAGCCGGCTGATATGCACATCTATGCTGCGCTCGATAGGGCCGGCCAGCCCGGCATGGGTGAACTGCAGCAGTTCCTCGCGGGTAATGATCCGGCCAGGATTGCGACAGAAGGCCAGCAGAAGATCGAATTCTGTCGTCGTCAAAGAAATGCGGGCGTTGCTTGGATCATAGACCTGCCGACGCATCGGATCGATCAGCCAGCCGTCAAACCTTAGCTTTCTCTGCCCCGAGCCGTTCGTCAATCCGTACGATGCCCGCCGAAGGAGGCTGCGGACGCGAGCCACAACCTCTCGGGGGCTGAATGGCTTGGTGATATAATCATCGGCGCCGACTTCGAGCCCGACGATCCGGTCGACCTCCTCGCCAAGGGCGGTAAGAAGGATAATGGGGACGGTCCTTTCCGAACGAATGCGCTTGCAGATGCTGAGGCCATCCTCGCCTGGCAGCATGATGTCCAGGATGATGAGATCGAAGGAATTGTTTCGAAGCAGAGATTGCATCGACCGTCCATCTTCGGCGACGGTGGGGTGCATGCCGCTTTCCTGGATTGTCAGCGCCAGAAGATTGCCGATAGCCGGATCGTCCTCGACGATCAGTATCCTGGCGTTGGCGAAATTCGGCTGCATCGAACTGTTCCTGTCTGGGTGTGGGCAAGGATGCCTGCAGGATAACGTCCCAGATATTTCGCTTTGTTAAGTTTTATTGCGATGTCTCCGGTGCCGCGGTTTCAGTGTGGCCGCCGGCACCGATTCTGGTTCTACCAGAATCTCTGGGCCGGCCAAATGGCCGGCCCAGACGTCTAGCGCCACCGTCGGCGGCGCCGGGTCCGTCAGATCTCGGCCGACTGGAGGAAAGGCCTGAAGATGCGGGCGGCCCAATCGCCGACACTCGAAACGATCAAGTGAAGTGAGGGAATAACGATCAGCGACAGGAGGGTGGAAACCAGCAGCCCACCGATGACCGCGATCGCCATGGGAGCGCGGAACTCGCCGCCGTCGCCAATCCCGATCGCGGATGGCAGCATTCCGCCGATCATCGCGAGCGTCGTCATGATGATCGGACGCGCCCGCTCCGAACACGCCTCGACGATGGCGTCGATGCGGGCAAGGCCGTGGGCTTCGCGCTCGATGGCGAAATCCAGCAGCATGATGGCGTTCTTGGTCACGATGCCCATCAGCATCAAGATGCCGATGACGACCGGAAGCGATAGGGCGCTGCCGCTCAACAGCAGGCCCGCCGAAACGCCTCCGATCGAGAGCGGTAGAGAGGACAGGATCGTCCATGGCGCCAAGACGCTTCCGAACAGGAGGATGAGGACCACGAGAACCAGCAGGAGACCGGATCCCATCGCCACGCCGAAACTGGCAAACACCTCGCCCTCGGTATCCGAGTCTCCGGTCGCCTGGATACGCACGCCTTGTGGCAGGTTTTTGACACTGTCCAGTTGCATAAGCCTGTCGAGCCCTTGGCCCGAGGTCATGCCTGAGGCCATGTCCGCTCCGATCTCGATGCGGCGCTCGCGATCGAAACGTTCGATGGTGGACACGGACTCGTCGAGGCTCATATCGACCACGGCGGATAAGGGGACGGCGGTTCCGTCGGCTGCGGGCACCGTCAGCATTTCCAGCGTCGGTAGGTCATTGCGAGCCCTGCTGTCCAGCAGGACCCGGATCGGAATCTGCCGCGAACCGTCGGTGAATTTCGGCAAACGGCTGTCCACGTCGCCAACGGTCGAAACCCGGATAGTTCGAGCGATCTCAGCCGACGACACGCCGATTGTCGAAGCCTTGTCCATCTCAACCGTCATCCGGAGTTCTGGTCGTGTCGCCGCGTTGTCGGCCGTCGGGTTGACGAAACTCTTGTCCGCCGCAAGCGTCTCGAGGATCGTCTCTGCGGCGTGCTGGGCGAGATCGCCATCGGCGGAAAGAACCGCAAAGGACAGATCCCTTCCTCCTCGCGTATTGAGAAAACGGAGCCGCGCGTCGGCAACGGCCGAAAGTGTTTTCTCGAGGCTTTCCTGGATTGCAAAGGATGAACGGTCCCTTTGCGACTTGTGAAGCAGATCGACCAGGACAGCGGCATAGCGCACATCTTCCTGTCCCGTCGTATTGGCACCGGCTCGCACGAAAACGCTCTCCACCCCATCCTCCAGACGAACGAGGTCGGCGATCTCGTTCGTCGTTTTGCGGGTTTCGTCGAGGCTAGCGCCCGGAGGCAGCTCCACGGACAGCGTCAGACGGCCCGTGTCCTCCTCTGGCAGAAATGCCGTTGGCAGCGATCCCATGACGACAAGCGCGAGAGCGAAAACGCCCAGGGCGCAGCCGACCGTCAACCACCGCCAACGGAGCGTTACCCGTAGCAGCCCTTCATAGGCGATCGCGAGACGTCCTTTTTGCCCTGGTGACGATGCGCGGTTCGTCATGAAATACGCAGCCAAAATCGGCGTAACCAGCCGCGCGACAAGAAGAGAGAAGAACACTGCAATGGCAACCGTCAGGCCGAATTCGCGAAAATAAAGACCGACCACGCCGCTCATGAAACCAACCGGTGTGAAGACCGCGATAATCGTCGCGGAAATCGCGATGACAGCAAGTCCGATCTCGTCGGACGCGTCCAGCGCCGCCCGGTATGCGGACTTGCCCATATTGCGATGGCGCACGACGTTCTCGATCTCGACAATAGCATCGTCGACCAGAATGCCGGTGACGAGGGTGATCGCCAGCAGGCTCAGAATGTTGAGCGAGAAGCCTAAAAGATCGATGGCGAAAAAGGTCGGTATGACGGAGAGCGGCAAGGCGACAGCAGCAACGACCGTCGCTCGCCAGTCGCGCAGGAACAGGAACACGATGACGACGGAAAGCGCCGCACCTTCGAACAACGTCTTCATGGCCGAATGATAGTTGCCGGCCGTGTAGGACACGTTGTCTTCCACGAGCTTGAAGCGGGTGCCCACGTCGTCTGAACTGAGGGCTGCAAGCGCCGTCGCTACTTCCTCCGCCACGGTGACGTCGCTGGCGCCCTGCGACCGGTAGACGGAAAAGCCAACGACGTCGGACTTGTCCAGAGTGGCGAAAGATCGGGGCTCGGCGACAGTATCTTCGACCTGGCCGACATCGCTCAACCGGATGCTGGTCGTATCCGATAGGGAGATCCGGAGGGCCGCGAGTTCCGGCACGCTCCGTGCCACGGCGGCGGATATGACTGCCCGTTCCCGCCCGCCGAGATTGCTTTTCCCGCCGGATCCGTCGAATTGGTTGTCGATCAGGCTCTGGTTCACCGCATTGGCCGTCAGCGACAATGCCTGCAGCCGGGTCGGGTCCAGTTCGACATGGATTTCCCGCTCCACACCTCCGACCCGCTCGACCCGCCCCACGCCTTTGAGGCCCTGCAGTCTTCGCGAGACAACGTCGTCCACGAACCAGGACAGGTCCGAAAGAGTCATGTCCTTGTTGGTGACTGCATAGGTCACCACGGACTGGGCCTCTTCCTCCACCCGTTCGATCACGGGTTCATCGATCGTCTCCGGCAAATCGGAGCGCACCTTGACGACCGCATCACGAACGTCTGAGACGGCGCGATCCGGCGATACCAAGCCCAACTCGAACTCGACTTCCGTGATGGAGCGTCCTTGCGTAACGGTCGATTTCATTTCCTTGATGTTCGGTAACGTCGCCACCGCATTCTCGACCGGACGCGTCACTTCGGTCTCGAGTTCGCCGGGCGTCGCTCCCGACTGTTCGATGGTGATCTTGACGACAGGCTCAATGATCGTCGGGAAGTAGGTGATCGGGAGTTGGGTGAAGCTGTAGAGGCCGACGACCATCAGCACCACGAAAAGAAGAAGCGACGGGAGCGGCTTGCGGATTGCCCAGGCCGAAATGTTCATGCTCATCGTGTCAGGGCTCCCACCCGGTTTTCGAGCGATGCGGCGGCGGCAGGCTCTCGGGTTTGAGGCTCAGGCGGCGTTACCATGACGGCTTTGACCCGTTCCTCCGCCTTCAGGAAAGCCCCCGCCTTCAACGCGATCGCCTCCCCATCCTCGATGCCGCCGACGATCTCGACCAACCCTCCCTGCGATGATCCGATGCTCACGCGGCGCACATCCACCACGCCATTGGAGATGACGTAGACATTGTGTGCGCCGCCCGCGCTTCTGACCGCGGAGCTGGGCACGAGGATGTTTCTGCGTTCGGCGACGTCGATGGCGCCGCGGGCGAACACGCCGGGGGTAAGCCCTTCGTCGTCGGCAAGCTCGACCCGAACAGTCCCGCTTCTTGTCTTGGGGTCCAGTTGGGCGGCGTTCAGGCGGATTTTGCCTTCTATGGCTTCATTCCGGCCAGGCAAGGTAACTTCGGCGCGCATTCCCTCATGCAGACGCACGAAGCTTGTTTCGGTCACCTGCGCCACGAATTCCATGTCGTCGTCTTCGGCGATGACGAAAAGTGGCTCGGCCGACCCGGAAGTCATTGCGCCTATGCGCGCTTTGCGGCTCAATATCTTGCCGGAGCTCGGAGCCCGTATCGTGCTCCGCTCGACAGTCAGTTCGATCTCCTGCCGCTCGCGAGCGATCATCTGTTCTTCAGCCTCGGCGAGTTCCAGCGATTGCCGTGCAAGCCGCAGTTCCGCACCGGCGCGTGCATAGGCATTCTGATGCTCATCGAGGACGTTATCGGCGATGGCGCCTTTCGGCTGAAGCGCGCGGCTGCGCTCAAGCTTCCTGCGGGCTTCTCCCTCACTGATCAGAGCCAAGTCTACCCGGCTGCTCTCGACGGCAACAGCTGCCCTGCCGCGCAGCAGGTTGACCGCGTTCTTCCCCAGCAGCATCTGAGCCTCGGTCGTGTCCAGCAGTACAAGCGCCTCGCCCTGGCTGACATGCTGTCCCGCCTCGACGAGGATCTGCCTGATTTCCTTGCCGAGAACCGATGGATAGACTTGGATCTCCTCTCGCGCGGCGAGTGTTCCCACAACCTCGATCCGCTCGGTAATCGCTTTCTGCCGGGCGACCACTGCCGTCACCGGCATCTGCCGCTCCTCGGCAAGCGAGCCGGTGGGCAGGCAGAAGGCGACAAGCGCAGCTCTTGCCGCACGGTTGGCGCTAGATCTCAGCGCAGAGACGATCTTTGGTGATGCAGTCATGAGGCGACCCTGTTTGTACCGGGGCACCGCAGTGCCCAATGTTTCGGATCGCACTGTAGCGAGGTGGAAAGCCCGCGCTGTTTCGTATTCTTAAGAAATGTTTCGGCGTATCGGCCATCGCCGACATCAAGGGCAACCGGGCGAAATATGACTTAACAACAATCAACATCGGGCAGCCCGAGGGCGGCCTACCATCGCTTCTGGATCATGAAGGAAGTGGTGAGATGGTGACAATTGTTTGCATGAAATGGGGAAGCGAGTTCACCGCTGCTCATGTCAACGCGCTTTATGCGGGCGTGCTGCGGAATATGGACGAAGCCTTTGACTTCGTCTGCCTGACGGATGATGGCCGCGACCTTGCCGCCGGTATCGACGTCCGTCCGATACCCGATCCCGGTCTGCCGGAGCGTGCATGGCGCAGGGGATGCTGGCCGAAGGTCGGCGTGTTCGCCCCGCATCTCTTTCCGCTTGAGGACGTCGTGCTTTTTCTCGACCTGGACGTCATGGTCCAACATTCGCTCGCGCCTTTCATCGACCTCGTCCGCCAACGCCGCCATCTCGTCATTCAACGGGAATGGAACCCTGATCTCTGGAGCCTTCTACCCCCTCTTCTCAGGCCCGACCGCGGCGCGCAGTCCTCCGTCTTCGGCTTTAACCCGGCAAACCTGGAACGCGTATACAGCGATTTCACCGCTGAAACTGCCAGGATTATCGAATCGTTCAAGAACGACCAGACCTACCTGACCCATGCCGTGAAGCGGCGAAGCTATTGGCCGGCCGGCTTCTGTGTCAGCTTCAAGAGAAGCTGCACCCATTATTTTCCGATCAACCTGCTCCAGCAGAAGATCAGGCAGCCGAGGAAGGCGAAAGTCATCGTCTTCCACGGGAAGCCGCGTCCCTGGGAAACACTGGTGGAAAACGGTGTGCGCTGGGGATCAAAACGCCGGTTCGGCATCGGTCCGGTTCCGTGGATAAAGCGGTACTTCGATCAGGCGGACGCGATGCTTGCATCGATCCACCGCAGCTCAAACAGGGAATCGCAGCTGCACCTCGTCAAAAGCCAGGATGGTTTTAGCCAAAGCCATTTCGCAACCAAAGGACAGGGCCAGCCAAGTCCGGAGAACGTCGCTCAGCGCAAAGCATTGCCGGTGCCGCAGAACTTGAGCGGCAAGGTTTCTTCATGACTAACGTAAACGTTGCGTCACATCCTCATATTCTTCTCTACGCCCGCAGCCCTATAGCATCCAGGCTCGGCCAGACGCTGTCGGAGCAAGCATTCTGTGTCACAACTGCAACGGATCAGAGGGAGTTTGTGGCGGCGCTCGAGCAGGATTGCTATTGGGCGATCGTGACTGGCACGGCACATGTCCGGGAGGTCCGGGCAAGGGCGAGCCATCCGATCATCAACTACGAGATCTTCATCCACAGCGTACCGCAGACCACCAATCCCTCTTCGGACACCAGGCCCTATTTCGATGCCGGTGAATTTATCAAGCGCGTCCGCTCCCATGCCAAGAACCCAGCGGACGGAATTTAGAAGAACACGTGCTACGGCCATTGTGGCAATGAGCCGGTCCATCAAAAGTTCGTCTGACCCCATCAGCGGCCCCATCGTGTTACGGAAGGTGACCGTATCACGCGACTTGATCTCCAGAAGCGCGCGATGGCATTTGAAATACCGAGCGCGAATATGGACCTCTCGAAGATCAAGACCCTGATCGACTTTGTCGGACGATCGAACATCACCGAACTGACCGTGACGGAAAAGGACCTGACCGTTCGAATCTTCCGATCGCAGCCAGTGGTTGGAGAGGCCCTGGTCGGAGCGGCGGGGAAGCAACAGCCGATTGCGGGTGCGTCGGATGGCTCAAAACACGCTGAGCAAGCGTCGGTCTTTCCCGTAAAGGCGCCGGTTTTCGGCGTGCTGCATCGGAGTTCGGCACCGGGCGAGCGGCCGTTCGTCAAGCTTGGAGATGATGTGAAGGAGGGGCAGACCCTCTTCATCATTGAAGCGATGAAGGTCTTCAACAAGATCACCGCGCCGCGGTCCGGGCGCATTGCCAGCCTGACCGAAACCGACGGCGGCGAAGTCGAGACCGGCGAACTGCTCGCGGAGATCGCGTGATGCCGGAGACGTTCGACAAGACCGCTTTAGCCAGTCGGCGTTTTGATACGGTTCTCATCGCCAATCGCGGGGAGATCGCGGCCAGGATCCAGAAAGCCTGCCGGGAGCTCGGGCTGAAGACCGTCGCCGTCTATTCCGAGGCTGATCGGGAGGCGCCTTACGGCAAGACGGCCGACAGCGCTCTGTGCATCGGCCCGTCGAGCGCGGCAAAAAGCTACCTCAACAAGGACGTTCTTCTTCTGGCGGCGCGTTTGACAGGCGTCGGCGCCATCCATCCAGGTTATGGTTTTCTCTCGGAAAATGCCGCATTCGCCGATGCGGTCGAAAAGGCCGGTCTGGCATTCATCGGCCCGAGCGCGGCGTCGATCGAAACCATGGGCGACAAGATTTCCGCAAAGAGGGCAATGATTGCCGCCGGCGTCCCTTGTGTTCCCGGACCGGATACGGCGCTTGCCGACGATCCGGCGGTCATTGAGCGCGTTGCCCTGGAGATCGGTTATCCCGTTATCATCAAGGCTGCGGGCGGAGGAGGCGGACGGGGCATGCGCGTCGTGCCGGAGGCAGGCCAGCTGCAAGAGGCGGTCGCGCTCACCCGCGAAGAGGCGCGGCAGGCCTTTGGCTCGCCGTCGCTCTACATGGAAAAATTCCTCCAGCATCCGCGTCATATCGAGATCCAGGTCCTTTGCGACACCCACGGCAATGCAGTCTGGCTCGGGCACCGGGATTGTTCGATGCAGCGCCGCCATCAAAAGGTGGTGGAAGAGGCGCCGGCATCCGGGATCGCGCCGGAAGTGATCCGGCCGGTCGGGAGGGCCTGTGTCGAGGCGTGCCGCCAGATCGGCTACCGGGGCGTCGGAACCTTCGAATTCCTCTATGAGGATGGTGCTTTCTATTTCATCGAGATGAACACCCGGCTTCAGGTCGAGCACCCGGTCACCGAGGTGACAAGCGGGATCGACATCGTCCAGGCGCAGATCAAAGTGGCTCAGGGCGATCCCCTCGATCTGTCCCAGGCTGATGTGAACTGCGATGGCCACGCTTTCGAATGCCGCATCAATGCCGAGGATCCCGATACTTTCCTGCCGTCTGCCGGCGTCATTACCGGTCTCGCCCTGCCCGAAGGGCCTGGAATCCGGGTGGATACCCATATCCATGCCGGGTATAAGGTGCCATCCTATTACGACTCGCTGATCGCCAAGCTGATCGTTCATGCGCCGACGCGCGCGGAGGCGATGGCGAGGATGCGCGAGGCGCTCACCGGGATGTGTGTGGACGGAATTTCCACCAATATTCCCTTCCTGCGCGCGCTTTTCGACGACAGCGCGTTCGCGCGCGGCGAGACGGATATCCACTATCTCGAACAATGGCTGAAACAGCGGAGAGCGCCATGAGTGCGATCGATTTCAGCGATCCCGCGACCATCGCGCTCCTGACCGATGCGCTGACGGCAGCCGGGGTGAGCGGCCTGGAAATTTCGCGGCCAGGTGGACAGTTGCGCATCGTCATCGAGACGGGGAATGAGACACGGATCGATGTAACCACCACAACGCAACCGGCCTCGGTGGTTCAGCCGGTGGTCCTCAAGGCGCCGATGGCCGGCCATTTCTGCCCGGGACGGTCATCGCGATCCGCAGCCGCCGATCGTCTGCCGCGATCGGTTTCCGCTGCAGACATCCTCGGTTTCCTTCGCGTTGGCCCCATCCTGCTTCCGCTTTGCGCCGGCCGTGCAGGCATATTGACTAAGCAGCTTGCCGAGCCCGATGCGCTGGTCGGCTTCGGCGATCCCTTGTTCGAGATCGAGCCTCAATCATGATTGCCACATTGAACAACCATATGCCGTTGCGCGAAATCGTACCCGCCGCCCAGGGCCGCGCTCGCGTTTCCTCGATCGGAGCCCGGTCCTTCCTGCTCGAAGCGCCGGGAGAATTCGATCTCGCCGCACAGCGCCGAATCTGGGCGCTGTCGCAGACGGTCAGAGGCTGGCCGGATATCGCGGAAATCGTTCCGGGAATGACCAACCTGCTGGCGATATTCACGGAGGCGCCGGAGGATCCCGATACTGTCGTGGCACGGCTGCTGGAGGCATGGGGCAATGCCCGCAGCATCGATCTGGCGGGCAAGACCATCGAAGTTCCCGTTCATTACGGCGGTGAGCATGCGGTGGACCTGCCCGCGCTTTGCGACCTTGCCCGGCTCAGCGACCGTGAGGTCGTCCGTATTCATCACGAAGCGACCTACCGTGTTTTTGCCTTGGGCAGCGCTCCGGGCTTCGGTTACCTGCACGGCCTCGATCCGCGCATCTACATGCCGCGAAAGACCGTTCCCTCGCTGAAGATGGCGAAGGGCTGCGTGACCATCGGCGGCATGCAGACCGGCGTAGCAATGCTCACCGGCCCGAATGGCTGGAATTCCATAGGTTTCGCAGAATTGCAGATGTTCGACCCGACGTCGCCCATGCCGGCGATGATGGCGCCGGGCGATACGGTGCGGTTCGTGCCGGCAAGGATCGAGCTATGATCGAGATTGTGGAAACCGGCCCGTTCAATACGGTCCAGGATCTCGGGCGACCGGGCTATCGCGATATCGGCGTTTCGGCCAGCGGCGCGATGGATCCGTTTGCCGTGAGGATCGGTAATATTCTCGTCGGGAATGAAGAGGGTGCAGCCGGGATAGAGGTGCAGACCTTTCCGTTCAGCCTGCGTTTCGACCGGCGGACCGTCTTCGCAGTCACCGGCGCCGACGGCGATCCGATACTGGATGCGTTGGAATTGCTTCCCTGGTGCGCCTATACGGCGGAGGCCGGACAGGTGCTTCAGCTGAAGCATCCGCCGACATTGGCGCGCGCCTATGTTTGCATCGGCGGGGGCCTGGATGTCCCCTCAGTGATGGGATCGCGCAGCACATCCCTGCGGGGCAGCTTCGGCGGCAATGCCGGCCGGCCATTGGTCAAGGGCGATCGGATCGCGCTCGGCAAGAGTGCCGACATTGCCCCGGTGCCGGCGAGTGGCTTGGCTGTCATTGAGCCCGCCGTGGCGCTCCGGGACGTCTTTCCGGATCTCGTTGACGGCACGCTGCCGGTCCGTGCCCTGCCTGGTGGTGAGCATGCCCTATTTCCCGATGACGGCGACGCCTTCTGGAGCCAGACCTGGAAGATTTCTTCCCGTAGCGATCGTACGGGCTATCGTCTGTCGGGCGAGCCCATCAAGCCAACGGCGTCGATCGAGATGCGTTCCCATGGGATCGTGCCCGGAGTGATCCAGGTTCCGCCCGGCGGGGAGCCGATCGTCCAGATGAGCGACGCGAACACGGCGGGTGGATATCCGAAGATTGCCGGCGTGATCGAATGCGACCTGTGGCGGCTTGGCCAGGCTCGCATCGGCAGCCGGATACGCTTCGTGCGGTCAACCCATGCGGAGGCGCGCGCGGTGGAGCAGGCGGTCGCCCGCTATGTCGAAGACGTCCGGACCACATCCGAAATGGTCAAACGCGCCTTGAGGGCGATGGCCTGAAAATATCGATCGGTCAAAGGGAGTTGCCGATGAAAATCGATCTGAATTCCGACATGGGCGAAGGCTTCGGTCCTTATCGGCTATGCGACGACGAGGCGATGATGAAGGTCGTGTCGTCTGCCAACATCGCCTGCGGTTTCCACGGCGGCGACCCGGATACGATGGCGCGCATGGTGCGGCTCGCAAAGGCGAACGGTGTCGGCATCGGCGCGCACCCGGGACTGCCCGACCGGCTGGGCTTCGGACGGCGCGAAATGCCCTTCCAGGCGGATGAGCTGCGCCAGCAGATGCTCTACCAGCTCGGTGCGCTGATGGCGATTGCCGCCAGCGAGCGCGTCGCCGTCGGCCATATCAGCTTTCACGCAGCCATGGGCAACATGATCAACCGCGATCCCGTGCTCGCCGATCTGATGATGGATGCCATTGCGACGGTGGATCCGGGGCTCGTCGTGTTCGTGACGCCCGACAGCGAAATAGAACGGGCGGCCAAACGGGCGCGGTTGAAGACGCTGGCGCTCTTCCTGGCCGACCGGGCCTATGATGCCGACGGCCGGCTTGTCGCCCGCGGTCTGCCCGGCGCCGTCATCAAGGATGAAGGTGCCGTGCGGGCGCGGGTGCGCCGCTTCCTTCGCGACGGAGCTGTCGAGACGATCGACGGGGGCGTGATCGCCATGCCGGCTCGGTCGATCCTCGTGCACAGCGATACGCCGGGTTCCCTTGAGCTTGCGCGTATCGTCCGAAGCGAGATCGAAGCCTCGGGCGCAATGCTCGCGCCGGCCGCCGAACTCGCACTTTAACGCATCCCGACCGCCAGCCCGACGGTCTCCCGTTCCAATCCGTATCGAAAGATCATGTCGATGTCTTCTACCGCCGATCGCCTGAAAAACGTCTCCATATCCGCCTCAGCGGCCATGACCCAGCGTGCCAGGGAACTCGCCGCAAAGGGCGTCAAGGTTGTCAGCCTCTCTTCCGGGGAGCCGGACTTCCCCACGCCGCTGCATGCCATCGAGGCGGCCCATGCCGCCGCACTTGGCGGTGATACGAAATATCCGCCGATGGACGGAACGCCGGCGCTCAAGGCGGCGATCAGCCGGAAGTTCAAGCGGGACAACAATCTCGATTATGATGCCAGCCAGATCGTCGTTTCAGCGGGCGGCAAGCAGGTGATCTTCAACACGATGCTCGCCACCTGCAATCCCGGCGACGAAGTCGTCATTCCGACGCCTTCCTGGGTCAGCTACGCCGATATCGTCAAGTTCGCCGGTGGTGTTCCGGTGGCGGTACCCTGCTTCGAACAGGCGGGCTTCAAGCTGCGTCCAGAGGATCTGGAAGCCGCGATCACGCCGCGCACCAAATGGCTGATCCTGAACTTTCCGAACAATCCGACCGGCGCGGCCTGCTCGCGCGCCGAAATGAAGGCGATCGCCGAGGTCATGCTGCGCCATCCGGATGTCTGGATCCTGACCGACGATATCTACGAACATCTGGTCTATGACGGTTTCGAATTCTGCACCATCGTGGATGCTCAGCCCAGGCTCTATGATCGCGTCCTGACCATGAACGGGGTCTCGAAGGCCTATGCCATGACCGGCTGGCGGCTCGGCTTCTGCGCCAGCGGCTCCAAGGAGCTGATTGCTGCGATCAGCAACGTCAATGGCCAGAACGGCGGCGGCATCACCACGGTCACGCAGGCTGCCGCCATCGCGGCGCTGAACGGGCCTCAGGATCTCCTGAAGGAGCGGGCCGCGATCTACAGGCAGAGGCGCGATTTCGTGCTGGACCGGCTGTCGGAAGTGGAAGGATTGCGTTGCCACAAGCCCGAGGGCGCATTTTACCTCTATCCCAATATGTCGGGCTTGATCGGCAAGACCACCAAAGGTGGGCGAAAGATCGAGACCGACGTCGATTTCGTCATGGCCCTGGTGGACGAACATCATGTGGCGACAGTGCAAGGCGCCGCTTACGGGATGAGCCCCTATTTCCGCATTTCATACGCGACCAGCATGGAAATGCTGGATGAGGGATGCGCGCGGATCGCCCAGTTCTGCAGGGACATGCGCTGACGCGTGATCTGATGATCCGGCGCGGCTGCGATCGCATGGGAGTTCGCCTTACGCCCTCAGCCGTGCGGTCAGCTCGAGAAGGATATCCTTGACCGCCAGCGCCGCCTCAGACAGCGAATTCTGATCGGAAACGCAGAGCGACAGCGTTTCCTCTATTCGCGGCGAAACGAGCCGGCAGATGAGCGGCTCGCTCGATTCCGTCACAATGCGGTCGGCGATGGCTTTCGGCATGATGGTCGCCCCGAGACCGCTGCCCACGGCGCGGGCCAATGTCCTTACGATTTCAACTTCAGCCACGACCTTCAGGTTGATCCGGCTGCGTGTGAACGCCGTGTCGACCGCACGGCGGACGAAATTATAGGCCGGTGGCATCAGAAGCGGCATGCCGTCGAGTGCCGTGACCGGAATGGGTTTGGTATCCGCTTCGATCGCGAAGTCGCGGTGTGCGACGAGGAAGAATTCCTCGCTCAGGATCGGTTCGAACCGAACGCCCTTGATCGGCCCCGCTCCGTGGATCAGCGCCATTTCCAGCCGGCCGTTCATGATCATCTGACTGTAGGTCTGACCGACACTTTCGGTGAGATGCAGCAGGATGCCGGGATGGCGTCGGCGTGTCTCGGCCAGCAGGTCGACGGAGAGCGTGGCGGCACTGCTGAAGGGCACGAGGCCTACGGAAACGCGCCCGGCAAAGGAATTGCCGGCGGCGGAAGCATCTGCCTGGGCCTGTTCCATCTGGCGAAGAATGATCTGTGCATGGCGATACACCGCATGTCCCGCATCGGTCATGCTGACGCCCTGCTGGCTTCGTATCAGCAGCTTCTGGCCGAAATGCTCCTCCAGTGCCGCCAGTTGCTGGCTGAGCGCCGGCTGCGCGATGTGCAGCAGGTCCGCCGCGCGCGTGATGCTGCCGCTGTCGACGATCACGATGAAGGATTTGAGGCGTCTGATGTCCATGCGGATTTTCGCCGTTTGCTCTGAGTAGGCGCATGTTTACAGACGCGATTTTCTTTTGCAACGCCGCGGCTGACGTCGGCCTGGATCGGCCGGCCGCCCCCCGCCGTCATTGCGGCACCAAGACTCCATAACCGTTGCCTATTGGTCCACAAATAATCGGTCTTAGGCAAGAGATTAAAGGTTCGCTACTGTCTGGAGCAACAACAAGGGGATCCGAATGCCATTCTCCGATTACAAAACCGCATTGGTTACCGGCGCCTCCTCCGGTATCGGCGCTGCTGTGGTGGAGCGGCTTCGCCGCGAGAATATCGAGGTCCACGCGGTTGCCCGTAGCGCCGATGCTCTGCAGGATCTGGCCAAACGCACTGGCTGCATCGCTCATGTCATCGACGTCACCGACCGCCCGGCACTCGCCGCACTCGCCGACCGCATCGAGTTCGATATCCTCGTCAACAATGCCGGCGTCGACCGGCCCAAGAAATTCCTGGAAGCGGACGAGGGCGATATCGACCTCCTCGTTGATGTCAATCTCCGTGCCGTCCTGCACATCTGCCGTCTGATCGTGCCGGGAATGGTCGCTCGCGATCGAGGCCATGTCGTCAACATTTCCTCGATCGCAGGCAACTACAACTTCGGCGGCAACTCCATCTATCATGCCGTGAAAGCCGGCGTCGCCATGCTGTCGAACCAACTGCGCATCGATGCGTTCGGCAAGCGCGTGCGGGTGACGGAAATCTGCCCCGGGCGGGTCGCCACGGACATTTTCAACCATGTGCATGGCGACGATCCCAGCATCCGGGAGCGGTTCATCGACGGTTTCGAGCTGCCGCAGGCAGCCGACATCGCCGAAGCGATAGCGTTCGCGATCGCCGCGCCGGTCGCGGTCAATATCGGCCACATGGAGATCACGCCGACATTGCAGGTCATGGGTGGCCTACAGACGGCTCGGCCGCAGCCGGCTCCGGCAGGTCTGGACATTTCCAAGGAGCCGGGGCGGTGAACGGGTTCGATCTCTCGGCTATTCTGAGGAATCCCGAATATACCGCGATGCTCTTGCACGGCATCGAGATGACCTTTGTCATCTATATCGGCTCGTGGCTGCTGGCCATGACGCTCGCGCTCCTGCTTCTGTGCATCCGGTTTTCGCCGCTCCGCTTCGGTGACAGGGTCGTGGCCGCCTATGTCTCCTATCACCGGAACGTGCCGACGCTCGTGCAGCTGATGCTGTGGTATTTCGGCATTTTCACACTGTTCCCGGCAGGCTTGACATCCTGGCTCGCGGCTCACAATGCCGAAGCGATTTTCGCCGTCATCGGCCTCGGCCTGTGCCAGGCGGCCTATTTCAGCGAGGACCTGCGGTCCGGCCTTCGCTCGGTAAGCCCCGGCCAGATGGAAGCCGCCAAGGCTCTCGGGCACGGCTATATCTCCGCGATGCGTTTTGTGATCATGCCGCAGGGCGTGCGTAATGCGCTTCCTCCGCTGATCAACCATAGTGTTTCCCTGTTCAAGAACAGCAGCCTCGCCATCGTCATCGGTGCGTCCGAACTGACGCATGCCGTGAAGGAAGTTGAAAATCTGAGCTTCCGCACCTTCGAAATCTACCTGATCGGTACGGTTCTCTACCTGTTCTTCTCGCTCCTGATCATGAGCGCCGGCGCTTATCTCTCGATGCGCGCCGACCCTGTCCGGAGTGCACGCGCATGATCCACGATATCATCGCCATCATCCAGGACTACTGGCTTCTGCTGCTGATCGGTCAATATCCGAACGGCCCGCTAGGCGGGCTTGCAAATACGCTGATCCTGTCGGCGCTCAGCATCGCGCTCGCCTTCCCGGTCAGCATTATGCTTGCCTTAGCGCGGCTGTCGAAATGGCGGCTGCTGCGGTGGCCGGTTACCGCACTCGTCTACATAACCCGCGGTGTGCCGCTCCTGATGCTCATCCTCTGGAGTTACTTCCTTGTCCCGCTTTGGACGGGAGCAGACGTGCCGAGCTTCGTGACGATGCTGACCACGCTTGTCGTCTACCAGGGCGCCTTCCTGAGCGAGGTCGTGCGCGCCGGAATTGTCGCACTCGGCAGCGGCCAGATGGATGCCGCCCGCGCACTTGGACACAGCTCTCTCGGTGCGATGCGCTTCATCATCCTTCCTCAGGCGCTCTACAACATGATCCCGAGCATCATCTCGACCTTCGTCTCGACGATAAAGGACACGACGCTCGGATATGTCATCAATGTCCCGGACCTCACTTTTGCGGCAAGCCAGGTCAACAACCAGCTTTTGACGCAACCCTTCCAAGTCTTCTTCATCCTCGCGGTCGTCTACTACGCGATCTGCTGGAGCCTGACGCATGTCGCCAACATCGTCGAGCGCCGCATAACGCGCCGCCGTGCGGGTCTGTCCGGCGGCGCGGCGCCGGTCGAACTCGTGCCGGCCAAAATCATATCGGAGCAGCTATGAGCACCTCAGCAGCAGAGATCCAGCAGGTACAGACGATCCGCCTTTCGGACGTTTGCAAAAGCTATGGCGACTATGCGGTCCTCAAGAATATCGAGGCGGAAGTCGCCCGAGGCGAGGTCGTGGTGATCTGCGGGCCTTCCGGTTCGGGGAAATCCACCCTCATCCGTACGATCAACCGCCTTGAGGAGATCAACAGCGGATCGATCACCCTCGATGGTCAGAACATTCATGCGGCGATGCGGACGAGGGAACTCAACCTGCTGCGCAGCAGGATCGGTTTCGTATTCCAGAACTTTAACCTGTTCCCGCATCTCTCCGTCGTCGAAAATGTGTCGATGTCGCCGATCCGCGTGAAGGGCGTGGCCGCGGATGTCGCCCATGACAAGGCGCTCAAGCTTCTCGATCGCGTCGGGCTCGCCGACAAGGCGCGGGCCTATCCCGGCCAGCTGTCGGGTGGCCAGCAGCAGCGGGTGGCGATAGCGCGTGCACTCGCCATGGAGCCACCGGTCATGCTGTTCGACGAGCCGACCAGCGCGCTCGATCCGGAAATGGTGGGCGAGGTGCTGGCGGTCATGAAGAGCCTGGCATCCGAAGGCATGACCATGATCTGCGTGACGCATGAAATGGGCTTCGCCCGCGATGTCGCAGACCGAATCTGGTTCATCGATGCGGGGCAGATACTCGAGACGGCCCCGCCCGAAGAGTTTTTCAAGACACCCCGCCATCCCCGGGCTCAGCGGTTCCTCGCCGATCTGCGCCATTGATACTCACGACCAACGACTAACAACAAAGGAGAACAGCAATGAACTGGAAATTCGTAACTCTTACCGCCGTGTTGGCAGGTGCCGCGGCGGCCTTGCCCGCAAAGGCGGACCAGCTCGACACGATCATGTCGGCCAAGACGCTTCGTTGCGCGACGTTCGCAGACGTGGTGCCCTTCGCAGCACCCGACCCGAAGACGCGAGAAATGGCTGGCTTCGACGTCGATCTCTGCAATGCGATCGCCAAGGAACTGGGCGTCAAGGCCGAAATCAAGCCGGTTTCGGTCGAAGCGCGCGTGCCGGAAGTCAAGCTCGGCCGCGTGGACATCACGGTTGCCAATCTCGCTTATACACTGAGCCGCGCAGAGCAGATTCAGTTCAGCGATCCCTACTATCTCGCCAAGGAAATGCTGATCGTCCCGGCCGATGACCCCGGCAAGAAGAGGGCCGACTACGAAGGCCAGCGCATCGCCTCGACCAAGGGCTCGACTTCGGAAATGTCGATCAAGCTCAACAAGTCCGATCCGCTGACCTTCCAGGATACCGCATCCGCCTATCTCGCCGTCCAGCAGGGCAAGGCGCGCGGCATGGTCGCGAATACGATGACGACGACAAAATTCGTCAACGAATCCAAGACCAAGGGCAAGGAAATGCGGATGATCGAGGATCCGATGCTGTTCCAGCCGATCGGCATCGGTATGGCCAAGGACAATCCGGCCCTGACCACCAAGATCAACGAGGTGCTCCGCAAGCTCGATACGTCCGGCGAGCTCAACAAGATCTGGGACAAGTGGCTTGGCCCGAATACCGAATACAAGATGACGCGTAACGACAAGGTCGTACCGCTTTCCGAACTGAAGTTCGACCCGATCCCCTGAGGCCTTTGGCCCAGGTACTCCATCCAATTGCAAATCATCGAAGACTGCAGGCGGCGGGACGTGCCCGCCGTCCGCCTAACTGTGGGAGGTTTCCATGATCCACATAAAAGATATCGCCGAACGGCCAAGCAAGGCCGACATCGAAGCACTTTCCAAATTTTCGCCGGCAACCATCCACGAAGCGCAGGGACGGCGGGGAGCACTCTCCTCCCGCCTCAAGCCGGTGGATTACCGCATGAAGCTGTGCGGCCCGGCATTCACGGTCAAATGCGCGCCGCGTGACAACATCATGCTGCAGCTCGCGATCAACTATGCAAAGCCGGGCGACATCATCGTCGTGTCCGCCGGCGAATACGAAGAGGCCGGCTCGTTCGGTGACGTTCTGGCCAATGCCTGCCTGGCAAAGGGCATCGGCGGCCTGGTGACCGACACGGGCGTGCGCGACACGCTGCAACTGAGGGACCTCGGCTTTCCGGTCTTCTCGCTGAGCGTCTGCATCAAGGGCACCGTCAAGGAAACCATTGCGGCGGTGAACGACACGATCATCGTCGGCGGTGAAACGATCAATCCGGGCGACATCATCGTCGGCGATGCCGATGGACTGGTCGTTGTCCGCCGCGCGGAAGCACAGGAGGCCGCAAGGCTTTCGCAGGCCCGCGAGGATGCCGAAGCCGGCTATATCGCAGCCTACAAGCAGGGCAAGTCGGTGATCGAGGTCAGCAATCTGGAACCGGTTCTGAAAGCCAAGGGCCTGGTCGTCGATATCTGAGCCCCGCCCGCAATCGTCGCGCCAAGCGACGGTCTTTCTTTTCGGAAAGAGGTTTGAATGACCTTCCCATTATTTGATTTAACCGGCCGGCGTGCGTTGGTGACAGGTTCGTCGCAGGGCATTGGGCTGGCGCTTGCGCGGGGGCTGGCGCAGCACGGGGCTTCGGTCGTGCTGAACGGCCGCGACCCGGTGAAGCTTCGGGCTGCCGCTGGCAGCCTGAAGAATGAAGGCTATGAGGCAAGGGTTTCCGACTTCGACGTCACCGACCCAGATGCCGTGAAGCGTGGAGTCGATGCGATCGAGGCCGAAGTCGGTGTGATCGACATCCTGATCAACAATGCCGGCATGCAGTTCCGCAGCCCGCTCGAGGATTTCCCCATCGACCGCTGGGAGCAGTTGCTGAAGACTAACGTCTCCAGTGTCTTCTACGTTGGCCAGGCGGTGGCGCGTCACATGATCGGCCGAGGGCAGGGGAAGATTATCAACATAGCCTCGGTGCAGAGCGAGCTGGCACGCCCGGGCATCGCGCCCTACACGGCCACCAAGGGTGCGGTGAAGAACTTGACGCGCGGCATGTGCGCGGACTGGGCAAAGCACGGCTTGCAGATCAACGCGATCGCACCCGGCTACTTCAAGACACCCCTGAACCAGGCGCTGGTCGATAACCCGGAGTTCTCGTCCTGGCTTGAGAAGCGCACGCCCGCCGCCCGCTGGGGCAATGTCGAGGAACTGGTCGGGGCGGCGGTGTTTCTTGCCGGCAAGGCCTCCTCCTTCGTGAACGGCCACACGCTCTATGTCGATGGCGGCATCACGACCTCTCTCTAGGGGGCCGCGTTGCGTCCATGGCCCGGCGTGGCGCCAGACCGTCATGAGTCTGTCGGAAACAACATGAACATCACAATGGAGGAAACATGAGCAAGCCCGACATTCTTCTGATCGGCCCTTATCCCGAATGGGATCTCCTCGAGCTGGAAGCGCAGTACAATGTGCGCAAGCTTTACGAAGCCGAAGACCGCGATGCATTCGTTCAGGATCATGCGGACGGCATTCGCGCCATCGCCACGCGAGGCGAACTCGGTGCCCCTGCCGAGCTGATCGGCAGGTTGCCGAAGCTGGAGATCGTATCGGTCTATGGTGTCGGCTACGACGCAGTCAATCTCGACGCCTGCCGGGCGCGCGGCATCCGCGTCACCAACACGCCCGACGTGCTCACCAACGACGTCGCCGATCTCGGTGTCGCGATGATGCTTCTCCAGTCGCGCGGCATGATCGGTGCGGAAACCTGGGTGAAGGACGGCAGCTGGGGGACAAAGGGTCTCTATCCGCTGAAGCGCCGCGTCTGGGGCCGCAAGGTCGGAGTCCTCGGCCTCGGCCGCATCGGATTCGAGGTCGCCAAGCGCCTCAAGGGCTTCGATATGGATATCGCCTACAGCGACGTGTCGGCCAAGCCGTATGCGGAAGGCCTGACCTTCATCGCCGATCCGGTCGAACTTGCCCGGCATTCCGACTTCCTCTTCGTCACGCTCGCCGCCTCGGCTGCCACGCGCCATATCGTCTCTAAGGACGTCATCGAGGCACTCGGACCGGATGGCATGCTGATCAATATCTCGCGTGCCTCCAATATCGACGAGGATGCGCTGCTCGACGCGCTGGAAGCCGGCGCGCTCGGGTCTGCCGCGCTCGATGTCTTCGAAGGCGAGCCGAAACTCAACCCACGTTTCCTGAAGCTCGATAACGTCTTGGTGCAGCCGCATCACGCTTCGGGCACGATCGAGACCCGCAAGGCGATGGGCAAGCTGGTGCGCGACAATCTCGCCGCGCACTTTGCCGGCGCTGCCCTGCCAACCCCCGTCATCTGAGGACAAGCCGATGAAAGCCGTCGTCATTCATGCCGCCAAGGATCTGCGGATCGAGGAACGGGAGGTCGAGAAGCTCGAAGCCGGACAGGTCGAGGTCGCCATCGAGGCGGGCGGCATCTGCGGATCTGACCTTCATTACTACAATCACGGTGGTTTCGGCACGGTGCGCGTTCGCGAGCCGATGATCCTCGGCCATGAGGTGGCCGGTACCATCAAGGCGCTCGGCGAAGGTGTCTCCGGCCTTGCAATCGGAGACAGGGTTGCCGTCTCGCCGAGCCGGCCCTGCAAGGCCTGCGACTATTGCCTGAAGGGCCAGCAGAACCATTGCCTCAACATGCGCTTCTACGGTAGCGCCATGCCGATGCCGCATATCCAGGGCGCGTTCCGCCAGCGTCTGGTTGCCGAACAGTGGCAGTGCCACAGGATCGCGGACAGCGTGTCGATCAACGAAGCGGCGATGGCCGAACCTTTCGCGGTCACGTTGCATGCGGTGGCCCGTGCCGGCGCGCTTACCGACAAGCGCGTGCTGGTCACCGGCTGCGGTCCGATCGGGGCGCTGGCGATCATCGCCGCCCGTGCCCATGGTGCCCGCGAGATCGTCGCGACCGACGTCATGGGCGCGGTCCTCGCCAAGGCGCTGGCGGTGGGCGCCGACCGGGTCATCGACGTCGCCAGCAATCCGGAAGAGCTTTCCGCCTATTCTGCCAACAAGGGTTACTTCGACGTGCAGTTCGAGGCGTCCGGCAACGAGCGCGCCGTACGCTCCGGCCTGGACGTGCTCCGGCCCCGCTCCACATTGGTCCAGCTCGGTCTCGGTGGTGATGTCTCCATCCCGCAGAACTTGGTGGTCGCCAAGGAAATCGAGATGAAGGGCACCTTCCGTTTCCACGAGGAATTCGGCCTAGCTGTCGATCTCATCGGCAAAGGCCGAGTCGATCTCAAGCCGCTGCTCACCGGCATCTTCCCGATCGACGACGCCGTCAAGGCATTCGAAACCGCCGGCGACAGATCCAAGTCCATGAAGGTGCAACTCGCATTCTAGCGATCGCACCTGCTGACGGAGGAAGGGAAGGCAGGCAGGCCTCGATCAAATGCGCGCCGGCCTGGGACGCTGAGGGTAAAGCCCCGGTGGCCTTGCTGGCGTGAGCCGTTCAAAGACTGCTCTCGGAACGCAGGACAAAATGGTCTGCCACGGGCAGGTTCCTCCGTACCGCCTTCATGTAGTCGAGATCAAGCGTCGCCGTGACGCTCGTAACGAAATCCGGGCTTTGGGCGATCACATGGCCCCATGGATTGATGACCATGGAATGTCCGAAACACGCCTTTCTGCCCGCCGCGTGGGAGCCGGTCTGTCCGACGGCCAGGAAATAGGTCTGTGTCTCGATCGCCCGCGCCCGCGCCAGGACCTCCCAATGATCCTTGCCTGTCGAGAGGGTGAAGGCGGCCGGCAGTACGATGAGGTTCGCTCCACGGTCCCGCAACGCCTGAAACAATTCAGGAAAGCGGATATCGTAGCAGATCGCGCAGCCCACCTTGAGGTCGCCGATCCGGTAGGTGACGATGTCTCTGCCGCGCGTGACGGAGTCGGACTCCCGATAGCTGATACCTTCCGGCGTATCGACGTCGAAAAGGTGGATCTTCCGGTAACGGGCGATTTCCGCGCCGTCCGGCCCAAAGACCAGGGACGTATTGTGGAAATGCTCCCCGGATTTTTCGACGATCGAGCCGGCATGCAACGTTATTCCGTGCCGGGCTGCAAGCGAGGACAGAAATACATGGGTTTCTCCGCCGGGGAAGGTCTCAGCGCTGGCATGCATGGCGTGCGGGTCGTCATCCAGGAAGGCGAAATATTCGGGCAATACGACAAGCTGCGGCTTCTCGGCCCTGACGACGTTTTCGACAAGCATGGCTGCGGTCCACAGATTGGCGACCTTGTCGTTCTGCGAGTTCAATTGGACCAGTGGGACTTTCATTGTAAGGGTTCCTTTTGGTCAGGCACAAGCATCAGGGTGTCGTTTTCAGGAGCTCCGCCGTGGTGCTCCAGGCGTCTCTGAGGCCGTGCGCGAGGGCACCGTGTTCCATCGTCAGCACGAGCGTATGGGCTTGGTTCGCAAGGGCGAACTGCTTTTCCGATACAGACCAGGCGGGTAGCAGCCAGTGCTTGCCGGCGGCCTTTGCCGCATCCGCGATGGTTTGCAGATCGGCGAAATCGGCCTCGTCCCGCTTGTACGAGCGGCGGCCGCGGCGCAGCGAAAGATCGCTTGGCCCAACGAAGACACCCGCCACCGTGTCGAGCGCCAGGATCCGGGCGACATCCCGCAGTGCCCCGGCGTGCTCTATCATCGGGTAGCACCTGGTGCGATTGTCCTGATCAATGAACCACTGATCGTCGGGACTGCCATAGGCCACGGTCCGGCCGCCGGCGAAACTGCGGTCGCCCGTCGGCGGGAACTTTGCGAAGGCGCAGACTTTCTCGGCATGAGCGGCATCGAGGATATGCGGAATGACCACCGCATCCGCGCCGAAGTCTAGCGCCTGCTGGACGGGACCGCGCTCCGGTGCGAGCACTTTTGCCAGGACTTCGAGACCCAGTCCCTTGAGCAGGGGAATGAAACGATCGAGCGTGTCCAGATCGAAACTGCCATGCTCGACATCGAGCACGGCGGACGTGTAGCCGATCGCGGCAGCGATTTCGGCGGCGGGGACGTTCGGGCCCGAAAGCCAGACGGCCGATTTGTGCTGAGGGATTGTTGTCATCGTATCACGCTGTTGATCTCAGAAGGAGGAGGTGATGGATCGGTGCTTAGCGGTCGTTATCCGAGCATCTGCCGGACGGCATCGGCGGTGACGGACACGACATGATCGGCCTCCTCGCGGGTGAGGCAGAGCGGCGGAGCGAACCCGATGATGTCGCCTTGCGGCATGGCGCGGGCGATGACGCCGCGCTCCAGCATGGCAGCCACCACGGACGGGCCGATCTTGCGCGCCGGGTCGAAGAAGCGGCGGTCGTCGCGATCTTCGACCAGTTCCACGGCAGCCATCAAGCCCTCGCCGCGCACGTCGCCGACATTGGCGTGATCGCCGAGTGCCTGTGCCAGCGCCTCGCGGAAATAGGCTCCGGTCACACGGGCATTTTCCACCAATCCCATTTCATCGATCAGTTCGAGGTTGGCAATGCCTGCGGCGGCGCAAATGGGATGGGCTGAATAGGTCCAGCCATGGCCGATCGGGCCGAGCTGATCCGAGCCCTCAACCAGCACATTCCACATCCTTTCGCCGACAATGCTGGCGGAAAGCGGCGCATAGCCCGAGGTGAGCCCCTTGGCGATGGTGATGAGGTCCGGTTCGAGGCGATAGTGTTGGGAGCCGAACATCGTCCCCAGACGGCCGAAACCTGTAATCACCTCATCGGCCACCAGCAGGATATCGTATTTGCGCAGTACCGCCTGGATTTCCTGCCAATAGCCCTGCGGCGGCGGCACGATGCCGCCGGTGCCGAGAACCGGCTCGCCTATGAAGGCGGCGATCGTATCCGGTCCTTCAGCCAGAATGAGTTCCTCCAGCCTGCGGGCGCAATGGGCGGAAAAATCGGCTTCGCCCATGCTACGGTCCTCGCGCCGGAAGTAATAGGGCGCCTCGGTGTGCAGGACGGGGCTCCGCGGCAGGTCGAAGGCTTTCTGGAAGGCTTCCAGCCCGGTCAGGCTGCCGGTCATGATGCCGGAGCCGTGATAGCCGCGCCAGCGCGAGATGATCTTCTTCTTTTCCGGCCGCTTGAGGATGTTGTTGTAGTACCAGATCAGCTTGATGTTGGTCTCGTTGGCGTCGGAACCGGAGAGGCCGAAATAGACGCGGCTCATGTTGGGCGGCGCACGCTCCACGATCATGCGCGCCAGCGTGATTGAAGCCTCGGTGCCATGACCTGCATAGGCATGGTAATAGGCCAGCGAACGGGCCTGTTCGGCTATGGCCTCGGCGATTTTCTGGCGCCCGTAGCCCGCATTCACGCAATAGAGGCCGCCAAAGGCATCCAGGCTGCGGCGACCTGCCGTGTCGGTGATGTAAACACCTTCGCCACTGACGATAGTGCGGGTCGGGCTTTCCCCGCGTGCATGTGCACCCATGGCGGTGGAGGGATGAAACAGGTGGTTTCGGTCCCAGGCGGTGAGGTCGTTACGGCCGTCGCTCATGCGCGCTTCCTTTCCGGGCCGTCATGGGCGGCCGTATCGATGCAGAGATATTTGAGTTCGGTGAAGGCCTCGATGCCGTGACGGGAGCCTTCGCGACCCAGGCCGGACTGTTTCCAGCCGCCGAACGGCACCGGACCGCCGGTGATTTTCACGCGGTTGATGGCGACCATGCCGAATTGCAGGGCGCGGCCCATGCGCCATTGCCGCGCGCCGTTTTCCGTCAGCACATAGGCCATGAGGCCGTACTCTGTGTCGTTGGCGCGACGAACTGCCTCCTCCTCGGTGTCGAACACGGTGACGGCGGCGACCGGGCCGAAGGTTTCTTCGCGCATGATGGCCGCGTCGTCCGGCACATCCGCCAGAAGGGTGGGGGTGTAGAACAGCGGTCCGGCGGCGTGGCGGCCTCCTCCGACGAGGCAACGTGCGCCGCGTGAGAGCGCATCGTCGACCTGATCCTCCACCTTGGCAATCGCCCGCTCGTGCATCAGCGGGCCGATCTGCGTGGCGGGGTCGAGCCCGGGCCCCACGCGCAGTGCCGCGATGCGGGCGGCGAACCGTTCCAGGAAGACCCGTTCGATAGAGCGATGGACGAAGATGCGGTTGGCTGCCAGGCAATCCTGTCCGGAGGTGGCGAATTTCGCGTCCATGGCAATATCGACCGCGCGCCCGATATCGGTGTCCTCGAAGAGGATGAGGGGTGCATGGCCGCCAAGCTCCATCACCAGCCGTGTCATGGAAGGTGCGCAGCGTGTCGCGATGAGCCTGCCGACGGCGGTGGAGCCGGTGAAGCTCAGTGCGCCTATCCGGGCATCGTCGCACAGCGCCCCCACGATTTCCGGGGAATCACCGGTCAATACGTTCAGAACGCCAGCAGGCATGCCCGCGCGCTCGGCCAATTCCGCCAAGGCTAGTGCAGAAAGCGGCGTTTCGCCAGAAGGATGGGCAACGGCCGTGCAGCCCGCCGCCAGCGCTGCGGCGGCCTTGCGTGTCAGCATGGCGGAAGGGAAGTTCCAGGGCGTGACCAGCGCTACGACGCCGACCGCCTCGCGCCGCACGATCATTTCAGCATTCGCCAGATGTGAGGTCACGCCCTCCACGTTCAGACGGCATCCTTCTTCGGCATACCACGCTGGAAAGGACGCGGCGTAATCTATCTCGCCCCGTGCTTCGGCGAGTGGTTTTCCCTGTTCCAGCACCATGATGCGGGCGAGATCCTCGCGGTTCTCGCGAATGAGATCGGCCCAGCGGCGTAACAGGACGCCGCGTTCTTCCGGCAGCAAAGCCTGCCAGGCGGGAAAGGCAGCGGCGGCGGCGGAAACGGCCTCGGGGACGCCCTCTGCACCGATGGCCGTGACCCGCGCCACGGCCTGGCCGCTGGCGGGGTCATGAACGGCAAAGTCCTTCGGTCCGGCGATCCAGCGTCCATTGGAATAAGACAGCTCCCGCAGTAGACCAGGGTCGCTCAGGCTGTCGAGTGCGGCATGCCGCCTTTCGCAGCGGCTCAGTCGGGCCTCGCTCATCAGATTTGTCCTCGGCTGTTTGTCGAACGCTGCAAGTATTGCAGAACAGCGCCACGAGATCGGGCCGAAGACGGACCGGGTGCGGCCCGTCCGGTCTGATTTGGAGACGGTTTTCAGTCCGCCCGGTCCTTCACCGCTCTTGTCACGATATAGGTGAAGTAGCGCTGGATGCCGATTTCCATGGCCAGCAGCCGATCCACGAGCCGCTGGTAACTGTCGATGTCGGCGGTTTCGACCATGAGGAAATAGTCGACCCCACCTCCAACCGACCAGCACGAGATGGTCTCCGGTATCGCCTCGACCGCAGTCTCAAATCGCTTGAAATCGGCGTGGCGGTGGCTGGCCAGCGTCACCTCCATCAGAACTCGCACACGCGGCGCCTGCGCGAGCCGCGAGACGCGGGCGTGATAGCCGGTGATCACGCCATTGGCCTCCAGCCGTTTCAGCCGCGCCCAGGAGGGCGTAGCCGAAAGGCCCACCACTTCCGCTAGGGCTTGCTTGGTCAGGCGGCCGTTGTGCTTCATCGCCTCGATTATGCGCAGGTCGATGGAATCAAGCTTCACCGAGGCCTCCCATGGATGGGCGGGACCGCAGGGATGCGGCCTGGCCCTTCTTCAAGTGAAATATGTTTTCATAATGCACATTGAAACAAGCTTGACTATGCTTTTTGCATATGAAATGTTTTTTACATCATCATAAAACAAGAGGGTGAACTTATGTCACTGCCGAGATCAATCTTGCGCGCATTCCTGTCTTCCGCAGCCCTGGCTCTTCCCGGCATGGCTGCGGCCAATACGCTGACGGTGCAGATCACGGCCGATATCCGCAGTTCCCAGCCGGGCATCAACCGCGACGCGGGCACGGATTCCGTCGTGCTGAACGTCGTGGAGGGGTTGGTTGCAGCGGGCGACAAGGGCGAAATCCGCCCGATGCTTGCCAAAAGCTGGACCGTTTCCGCGGACGGCAAGACATATACGTTCGCACTGCGCGAAGGAGTGAAATTCCACAATGGCGCGACAATGACCGCCGCCGACGTGCAATGGAGCCTCGAAAAACTGATCCGCGACCCGGAATTCAGCTGCAAGACATTTTTCGACGGCAGTCGCGATGCCAAGGTCGAGAGCATCAAGGCGGCCGGTGACCATACCGTCGTCGTCACGCTCGACCGTCCGGACGCGATGTTCCTGAACTATATGGCGCAGGCGCAATGCGGCTCCACCGGCATCGTTCACCGCTCCTCCTTCAACGAGGACGGGAGCTGGAAGGCTCCGGTCGCTACCGGCCCCTTCGTCTTCGGCGAATGGAAGCGCGGCGAGGGACTGACGCTGAAGAAATTCGCGGATTACTCCATCACCGGCGACAAGCCGGATGGTTATGGCGGACGCAAGGAAGTGCTGCTCGACGAGGTGAAGTATGTGGTCGTGCCGGATACGGCGACGGCCGTGGCAGGCCTGCGCAGCGGCGCATTGGACGTTCTGCCCTACCTGCCGCCAGGCGAGGCTGCAAAACTGAAGGATGAGAAGGGTTTCACGATCGTAGCTGCGCCGCATGGCGGCCTGGTGACCATGCTGTTCCAGACGACCGACCCGCTGATGTCGAACGTGGCGATGCGCCACGCCGTCATTGCCGCGCTGGACACGCCGCAGATCGTCGATTCCGTCACCTACGGCCTCGGCATTCCCAACAATTCACTCGTCGCTTCCGGCTCCCTTTACCATACCGCCGCGCATGACAAGGGCTATGTCTACGACCCTTCCGCTGTTCCGGGGCTGCTGCAGAAAGCAGGCTACAAGGGCGAGAAGATCACCATTCTCACCAATCGCCGCTCGGCCATCAACTACGACACAGCCATCATCGCGCAGGCCATGCTTCAGTCCGTCGGCATCAATGCCGAGATCGAGGTGCTGGAATGGGCGAGCCAGCTCGACCGCTTCAACAGCGGCAAGTATCAGATCATGGCCTTCAACTATTCCAACCGCACCGATCCGGGTCTCGCCTATCAGACGGTCGTCGGCTCCAAGGCCAAGAAGGCCAATACCGTGTGGGACGATACCGAGGCAAGCGCGCTCGTCAACAAGTCGCTCCAGGAGGCCGACCCTGCGAAACGGCAGGCAATCTTTGACGACCTGCACGCTCGTTTCCTCGATCAGGCGCCGTTGGTCATGCTGGCCAATGGTCTCGATGTCGGCGTCGCCGGCCCGAAGGTCAAAGGTTACCGCACCTGGCAGGGCTTCGCCCGCTTCTGGGGCGTCGAACGCCGCAAATGAGAACGGCTGCCGGATACCGACCATGCTGAAATTCGCCTTTACCCGATTGCTCTCGGCAATTCCCACCCTTTTCATCGTCTCCGTGGCGGTATTCGGCCTCATCCGTCTTATCCCGGGCGATCCGGCCAGCCTGATGCTTGGCGATCTCGCCGATGCCGATGCGCTGGCCGCAGCGCGCAAGGCCATGGGCCTGGACCGACCTGTGCCAGTTCAGTTCGCGATCTGGCTCGGCGACGTGGTGCAAGGCGATCTGGGCCGATCGGTCCTGAACGGTCAACCGGTGCTCGACCTTGTGCTGCACCGCTTCGCGACCAGTGCGCAGATGGTGCTGATCGCGGTCGGCCTGTCCGTTCTCGTCGCCGTGCCGCTCGGCATGGCCGCAGCCTGGCGGCAGAACGGCGGTCTCGACCTTGCCATCGTGTCCATGTCGACGCTGCTTCTGTCCGTCCCCACCTTCTGGCTGGGCCTGATGATCCTGCTCGTCTTCGGCCTCAAGCTCGGTTGGCTGCCGGTTCTGGGCTATGTATCTATTGCCGACAATCCGGTTGCCGGACTGATCTATCTGGTCATGCCGGTCCTGACCCTGGTGCTGCACGAGGTGGGGATCATCGTGCGCATGGCCCGTGCCTCGACGCTGGACGTGCTGCGGCTGGACTACATCACCCATGCCCGCGCCAAGGGAATGAGCGAAAGCGCGGTGCTTCTGCACCATGCCGCCCGCAATGCCTTCGGCCCGACCTGGACGCTGATCGGCCTTATTCTCGGCAATCTTCTCGGCGGTGTTGCCGTGGTCGAGACGGTGTTCACCATCCCGGGTCTTGGGCGGCTGATCGTCGATTCCATCTATGCCCGGGATTACGTGGTGGTGCAGGGTTGCCTTCTGTTCGTGGCGCTCACCTATCTGCTCGTCAATCTGGTGGTTGACCTTCTTTACCCCCTCTTCGACCCGAGAGTGACTGCGGAATGAAACGCCATCAACGAAACTATATCCTTGGTGGCGCGCCCCTGGCCTGTTTCCTCGGCGCCGCGCTCATCGGGCGTTTCTGGACGCCCTTCAATCCGATGCGCATCGATCTGCGCTCGAAATTGCAGCCGCCGGGTGCTGCCCACTGGCTGGGAACCGACGAATTTGGCCGCGACTTGCTTTCCCGCCTCATGGCGGCGGCAGGAACCAGCGTTTCAATCAGCCTCACTACGGTGTTCTTCGCGTTGCTGGCGGGCCTCACGCTCGGTGTGATCGCCGGCTATGCCCGCGGTTGGACGGACCGCGTCGTGATGTCGCTCAACGACGCGCTGCTGGCCTTTCCCAGCATGCTGCTGGCGCTGGCGCTGCTTTCCATTACCGGAGCCAATATGTACGGCATCATCCTGGCGCTCGGCATGGCCTACACGCCTTCCATGGTGCGGGTGGTGCGTGGTTCGGTGCTTTCGCTTCGCGAGCGCGAATTCATCGACGCGTCGCGCATCATGGGCAATTCGGCCGCCTATACCATGCTCCGCCACATCCTGCCCAATTGCCTGGGACCGGTCATCGTGCTTGCTACCTCCATGTTCGGTTCGGTACTTCTCACCGAGAGCGCGCTGAGTTTCCTCGGTCTCGGGGTGCCGCCACCGGCTCCCACCTGGGGCAACATGCTGGCCAGCGCACGTCCGCATATAGCCGAGGCCATGTGGCTCGGCATCTTCCCCGGGCTTTGCATTTCCCTTTCCCTGCTCGGCATCAACCTGTTCGGCGATGCCATCCGCGACCGCTTCGACCCCCGCATGAGAGGATTGTAACGCGATGAACCAGCCTCTCGTTGAAGTCGACCGCCTCAGCCTGTCCGTGCGTGGACTATCGGATCACCAGATCGTCCGCGATGTTTCCTTTCGTGTTGATGCCGGAGAAATCGTCGGCATCGTCGGCGAAAGCGGCTCGGGCAAGACCATGGTGGCGCGCAGCCTCATGAACCTCCAGCCGCCTGCCATCAGCATTTCCGGGGGCGATGTCCGTTTCGAAGGCCGCTCCGTACCCGCCATGACCGGCAAGCAGGTTCGCGCCTTGCGCGGGGCACGGCTTGGCATGGTATTCCAGGAACCGATGACCTCGCTCAACCCGTCCATGACCATCGGCAGGCAGCTCGAGGAACCGTTGAAGCTGCATGCGCGGCTGGATGCGCCAAGGCGGCGCGAACGCATTCTCGACATTTTGCGCCGGGTGGACATTCGTGATCCCGAAGCTGCGTTCCGGGCCTTCCCACACCAGTTTTCCGGCGGCATGCGCCAGCGCATCATGCTGGCCTCCGCCATGCTGCTCAAACCGTCGCTGCTGATTGCCGACGAGCCGACCACCGCGCTCGACGCGCTGGTGCAGCGCGAGGTGCTGGAGCTGATGCTGGAAATGGTGCGCGACGAGAAAACCGCTCTATTGATGATCAGCCATGACCTGCCGATGGTGGCGCGTTATTGCGACCGCATCATCGTTATGCGTCAGGGCGAGGTGGTCGAACAGGGGCCGGTGGCCGAGATCATTTCCCGGCCTCGCCACGATTATACCCGTGAGTTGCTTCAATCCATGCCGATGCGAGGCCCGTTGCGCATCATCGATCAGGCGGCGTCTGCCGTCGTGGAGGTGAAGGGACTGGAGGTAGAGTACCGTACGAAAGCGGGCCTGCTTGCGCCCAAGACCATCAAGAAAGCGCTGCATGGAATCGACCTCTGCATACGCTCTGGTGAGATCGTGGCGCTGGTCGGTGCTTCAGGTTCGGGCAAGACGACGCTCGGCCGCTGCATCGCCGGGCTGGTTCCTGCTTCGTCCGGCGGCATCTTCTTTGCCGGCAAGGTCGTGAAGCCTGGTTCTCCCGCCTGGCACCACTACCGGCTGAACTGCCAGATGATCTTTCAGGATCCGTTCGGCTCGCTCGATCCGCGCATGAAGATCCGCGAGATCGTGGTCGAAGCTCTTCGCCACGACCGCCAAGCGGGCAGGGTGGAAAAGGCGGAACGGGTGCGCGCCGTTCTAGAGGAGGTGGGGCTGGACGGGCGTTATCTGGACCGCTACCCGCACGAGCTTTCCGGCGGCCAGCGCCAGCGCGTAGCGATTGCCCGTGCCGTGGTGGGGCGGCCGCAATTCGTGATCGCCGACGAGGCCGTTTCCGCACTCGATGTGACCGTGCGCACCAAGGTGCTGCAATTGCTGGCCGATCTCCAGCGGCGCCATGGCTTCTCATGCCTGTTCATCAGCCACGATCTCAGTGTGGTCGAGCAGCTTGCCGATCGCGTGGTGGTAATGCGCGACGGCGTTATCGTCGAGGAAGGCAAACGCGACGCCATCTTTGTCGCGCCGCAACACGAATATACGCGCGCGCTGCTTTCGGCCATTCCCACCCTCACCCGCACGGATACCGGCGTTTCGCTGAGCTGGCGTTTCGCACAAGCGGACGGAGCGCTGGCGGAAGCATTGCAATGAAAGATACCAGTATGACCACGGATCTGCCGCGCGCCACCCCGCAATCGCGCGGCACGGACCCTGCGATATTGCTCGCCCTGCTCGACGATATCGAACGCCAGGATATCGAGCTGCACAGCTTTCTCGTTTGGCAAGATGGCGCGCTGATCGCCGACGCCTACTGGGTGCCTTACGGGGCCAGGCGACCGCATATGATGCACTCCGTGACCAAGAGCTTCACCTCCATGGCGGTGGGACTGGCAGTGGCCGACGGCCTGCTGTCGGTGGACGATGCCGTGCTGGGCTTCTTCCCGGATTATTCCGGCCCGAAGGAGGAGAACCTGCGCGCCATGACGGTACGCCATCTCCTCACCATGACCAGCGGCCGTGCGCGCGGCATCTCCGGCGGGTCGTGGCGGCGGATGCGTTCCAGCTGGATCGAGGATTTTCTGCGGCAGTCCACGCCGTATCGGCCGGGCGATGTGTTCGTCTATGACAGTGCGGCAAGCTACATGCTCTCGGCCATTGTGCAACGGGTCAGCGGGCGGAGGATCCAGGATTATCTTGCCGAACGCATCTTCCGCCCGATGCGCATGTCGCAGAACATGACCTGGGACACCGGCACCGATGGCGTCAATACCGGCGGCAATGGTCTGAGCTGCACCAGCGAGGACATGCTGAAGCTTGGCATATTGCACCTTCAGGAAGGCATATGGCGGGGGCGCCAGCTTCTGCCGCGTGAATGGGTGCGAGCGGCCACCGGCCTGCAGGTCTGCGATGTGGTGCTCGGGGTTTTCACTGGCGATCACTATTTGGGACCGGAGGAGGCCGGCGACGGCCAATCCGCCAGTCGCCGCGAGGGCTATGGCTATCAATGGTGGCGCGGCCCGCATGGCAGCTTTTCCGCCAACGGTCTGTTCGGGCAATATTGCATCGTACTGCCTGAGGAAAAGACGGTCGTGGCCTTTACCGGCGGGCTTGAGGATAGCGACCGCCGCGTGCATACGCTGATCTATGACGGTCTGCGACCCGCGCTCGGCGCCGGCGTTGCTGATGTCTCCGGCCAAGGCGAAACGCTGGAGGCCCGTCTGGCCGGGCTGCGGCTCAAGACCCGCCCAGGCATTGCCCGCCCCAACCCGGCAGCTGGACCGTTCTGTGGCATCTGGCGCATGCAACCGAACGATCAGGGAGCCGAAAGCATATCCATCGCGCAGGAGGCAAACGCACTGCGCTTTATCCTTCGCGACGCCGATGGCGTGCATGAAGTGCTGGCGGGTTTCGGCTATTTCCTTGAGGCGACGACGACCATGCCCGGCGCCCGGCTTCACCATTCCTATCAGCCCGATGCGGGTCTTCGCATTCTGGCCTGCGCGCGCTGGCTGACGAGCGTTGCGGACGAAATCGTGCTGGAAATGGACTGGATCTTCGTCGAAACCGCCTTCCGCGACACGGTGCGGCTGCATTTCAGCAATGGCCTGCTGCGCCTCACGCGCAGCGTAAACGTCAATTCTTCCGAACGGGTGTTGCCGGATTTGCTCGGTCGCCCCGCGGCTGGGGTGGATGCGCGAAGGGAGATGCAGCATGGTTGAGGGCCGGCTCGAAGAGGGTGAGGGCGAGCGGGTCGCCATCGCCCGCATGACCCATGAGGAGTTTGCCCGGCGGATGGAGCGGCCCGCTGTCATTCTGCTCCCGCTGGCCTCGCAGGAAGAGCAGGGGCCACATGCGCCGATGGGCGATTTCATGCTGACGGAGATGGTGGCGGAAATGAGTGCACGGGCGGGTGGCGGCCTCACGGCTCCCGTTCTGCCCTTCGGGCATGCCGAATTCTTCCGCACGATTAAGGGCGGTATCCAGTTGCGTGCCTCCACCTTCACTGCCGTGCTGGAGGATATTCTCGCTTCCTTCCTTGATCATGGGCACGAAAGGCTACTGATCTTCAACGGGCACACCACGAATGCGCCGCTGATCGACCAGGTTTGCCGCAAGGTTCGGCGCCAGCGCGGTGTGCTCGTTCCCTCTCTCAACATCTGGCAGAGCGTACCGGATCACCTGTGGAGCGCTCTCTATAATGAGGATGCAGGCCGCGTGCGCGGCCATGGCGGCGAGCCGATGACCTCCGCCTATATGCACCTTTTTCCGGATCTCGTGCGCTTCGGCGCGATGCGCGACCCCGGCCCGCGCGGCAGCGTGTTCGGTTTGCCGATCGGCGGCGTTTCGGCCAGTCGCTTCGAGGGACTGCCGGTGCAGATACCGCTCGATTGCACGGAGGTCGACCCGGCAGGCATGCTCGGTGGGTTGGCTTCCCTGGCAAGCGCCGAAAAGGGCAGGGCGATCTGCGACCATATCGTTCGCCATACCGCTCGGCTCATGCACCATCTGGCCGGTTTCGACCCGCGTGATGCCGTCCGTCCGGCGGCCTCGCGGCCCGACGTTCGGCAGCAAGGAGAAAGCCATGACTGAATTGCGCATCGGCCCCATGCCCGCGACCGTGCCGCGCGAGGTTCTTGCCGCGCTGGAGAAGATAGAGACCGCTAGCATCGGCCATCTGCGCCATACGGGTTTCATGAGTGGTAAAATTCAGGCCGTCACACCTCACCAGAAAGCGCGAGCGGGCGTGGCAGTCACGCTTGCCCTGCCGGCCATGTGCTCCACTCTGCTGCACTACGCGCTGAGCCATCTGCGCCCCGGTGACATGCTGGTGATCGACAGGCTCGGCGACAGCCGCCACGCCTGCCTTGGCGGAGCGGTCGCGCGGGCGGCACGCCTGGCAGGGGTCGTGGGCGTCGTCATCGATGGCCCCTGCACCGATGTGGCGGAAATTCTGGCCGAAGGGCTGCCGGTATGGTGCCGAGGTGTCTCGTCCGTCACCACCCGCCAGCTCGATCTTGGAGGCACTTTCAATCGCCCCGTGGCTTGCGGCGGTGTGCCGGTGCTGCCGGGCGACATCGTTCTGGGTGATGCTTCGGGTGTCGTCGTCTTGCCGGCAGACGAGGCAGCGGAGATTGCCGCCACCTGCATCGCCCGGGAAGCTCGCGTTGCCCGGACCATGCAAAGACTGCTCGACGGCGAGAAGCTCGGCGACATAACGCTGGCGGTGGACAAGGTGAACCTGCGCCTGAACGCGGCCGGCGAAGAAGGAAAAAACGGATGAAGACGATATTCGGTGAATTTCAGGACGTAACGGTGGAGGGCGTGCTTTCGCTGGTCGCGCCACGGGCACCGCTGGTGCCCATGGTATTCGACAGCCCGCATAGCGGATTGGAGATGCCTGCGGATTTTCACCCTGCTGTTTCGGTGGAACGGGTCAGGGTTGCCGCGGACACGCACGTGGATGACCTGTTCGAGTCAGCGTCTACGGTTGGCGCCCCTTTTCTCAAGGCTCATTTCCCGCGCAGCTTCCTCGACGTGAATCGTTCGCTTCTCGACATGGATAGACAGCTGGTGGCAGGCGAGTGGCCGCACCCCACGCGCGACAGCGCGACCGCGAAACGGGGTATGGGGCTGATGTGGCGCTTCGCCTGGGGCGACGAGCCGATGTATGCCGCGCCCATGAGCGTTGCCGAGGCGGAAGAGCGCATCTACCGCTACTGGCAACGCAACCACCATCATTTGTCCGAACTGCTCAACGCCGTCTATGCCCGCTTCGGGAGGGTCTATCACCTCAATTGTCATTCCATGACGGCGGTCGGCCATGCCATTTCCTCCGATCCAGCCGGGACGGTTCGAGCCGACATCTGCCTTGGGGATCTTCACGGCACGTCCGCGTCGAAGGAATTTGTCTCGCTGATCGCAGAGACGCTGAAAGCAGAGGGGCTGGACGTCGCCTTGAACCGGCCTTTCCGGGGCGCCGAACTGGTCACGGCCTATTCAAACCCGGCGCATGGTCGCCACAGTGTGCAGTTTGAGATCAACCGCAAGCTCTACATGGACGAGGCGACGCGCGAGCGGAACGCCGGTTACGAAGCATTGAAGGACGTGCTTGCCCGCATGACCCGCGTGCTGGCCGACTATGCCACCCGGTCGTGAATTGAATTAAGAAAAGGATTTGCCATGTCTGCACGGGAACAGACCGCACCGCTGAATTTCTACCGCCGCGGTCGCACGCCGTTCTTCGCCTCGCGGATGGACCAGCGCTTCTCCTGGTGCTGCTACATGCCCAGTGGCTACGACCCCGCCGGGGAAACTGTGCACCCGCTTGCCGTGCTGGTTCACGGGAGCCTTCGCGATGCCGATATCCTGCGCGACGAATTCATCGACTTCGCGGAGGAACAGCAGTGTGTGCTATTGGCGCCGCTCTTTCCGGCCGGTATCCACGACCCGGAAGACCTGCATAACTACAAACACATGATCTATCATGGCATCCGCTATGACCTCGTTCTGCTCGACATGATCGAGGAACTGGCCGCCCGCTACCGCGTGCGCAGGGACAGGGTGCTGATGCACGGCTTCTCAGGCGGGGCGCAGTTCGCCCACCGTTTCCTCTATCTTCATCCAGGCAGGCTTCGCGCCGTTTCGATAGGGGCGCCCGGGACCGTCACCTTGCCCGACGACAGCGCCTCCTGGTGGGTCGGCATCAAAGGCATGGAAGAGATATTCGGTCAGCGGTTCGACGTGGAGGCCATGCGCCGCGTGGCGGTTCAACTGGTCGTCGGTGACGCGGATATCGAAACCTGGGACGTGACGGTGGGGCCGAAGTCACCCTTCTGGATGAATGGCATCAACGACAGCGGCGATACGCGTGTGGAGCGCTTGCACACGCTGGAAAAGCGGTTGAAGGCCATCGGCATCGAGCCGCGTTTCGACACCGTGCCGGGCGTCAGCCATGACGGGACTGGCATTCAGGGACCAGTGAAGGCCTTCTTTTCCGGCATTCTCGCCGGCAAGGACTGAGGCCGGCCGCTGGTTCGCCCGTTCGATGCAGAGGTTGCGGCAGAGGATGCGGGATGCCATTCCGGCCTTCAATCCTCGATCCGGCTGGGCGTGACCGCCGCGCCGGCAGGCGAGCGACTGAGATGCCGGAACAGGATGGCGGAGGCCAATTTGCGGTCGTCGGCGTTTATCGCCTCCAGAATGGCCAGATGGTCGCGTGCGGCTTTTCGCACACCGGCCTCGCTCAATTCCGCGAATTCGGCATATTCGGTCATGCGTCGCAAGCTGTTCTGCCTCCGGATGGACTGTATAAGGAAACGGTTGTTCGACCAGGAAACGACGGTTTCATGAAAGCGGGCATTGGCTTCGAACCACGCCGATCCCTCGATCGAAACGAGGGGCGCATTGAGAAGCGCCGTCTGTTCGCGTTCCAGAGCTTCGAGTGCCTCGGGATCGGCGCGGAACGTGTCCTCCATAACAGCGCCGCATTCGATGATGGCGCGGAAGGCATAGCTTTCGTTCACCGCCTGGCGGTTGTCGAGGCATTCTGCAAAACGCCAGCCATGGCCGTCACGTCGTTCTGCCAGTCCCTCCGCGGAAAGCCGCATGAGCGTGCGGCGCACGATGCCGCGCGAGGTGCCGAAATGTTCCAGGATCTCGGTTTCGGAAGCTTCGCTACCGATCAGTCCGTTGGCCCGAGCATGCATGATCTGCCGGTAGAGCGTGTCCACCTCGGAGGGCGGCACGAACTCGTCCACGTTCTCGCCCGCCGCCGGTGGCCGGACCAGCGTGAAGCCGCGATTGTCGGTTTGGGCGACTGTGCCCCTTTCCGCCAGAAATTGCAGGACCTGTCGGACGGGCGTACGGGAAATGCCGAACTCACGGGCCAGCGCGGCATCGGAGATCTTTTCGCCCACCGCCCAACGTCCGGTGCTGATGATAGGCATAAGCTTGCGGGCAACTTCGATCTGCAAGGAACTAAGCCCACCTGTATCCAATCCGTCCTGTTCCGGTGTTGCGCCCTTTGTGTTCACGGTGGATCAATCCCTTACGGCATAGAAAAATGATTTATATGTATCCATAATACAAAAATACGCTGACATCCAAAGGAGATTTCGTTTTGTGAAACTGAAACCAGCAGCCTCTGGTATGCGTGGTCCTTCGCGCGGCAATTGCCTGAAGGAGGTTCAAAGAGCGGCCCAGCGTTACCAATTCCACTTGTTTGGCGTCGACAAACCTTTTAGAAGACGTCAGACGTCTATTGTCATTTATTCCGGTGCCACGAGGCCGCATGCGCAAGCCCAAGATCGCAATTATCGGCACAGGAGGAACAATCAGTTCCCTTGCCAACCATCCGCTGGAGATCCTGAACTATGGCGCCAGCGGCTTGCTCGACTGCGATGCCGTGGTCGCGATGTTCCCCGTATTGAACGAACTGGCGGACATTCTTCCGATCCCGTTCAAGGCGGTTCCGAGCTTCAACATCTATTATCCGGAATGGCGGGACCTGCTGCGGCTGATACGGGATACGGAAAGAGGTAATCCGGATCTGGACGGTTTCGTCATACTGCACGGAACCGGGTCGCTGGAGGAAACGGCCTATTTCCTGTCTTTGACTGTCGAGACGGCGAAACCCGTCATCATCACGGGGGCACAAAGGCCGCCGAGCGCGCTTTCCAGCGATGCCGGCCTCAATCTTGCAAACGCCGTGCGCGCGGCGGTCGATCCGGCGTGCCGGGATATGGGCGTGCTGGTTCTGATGAACGACGAGTTGCATGCTGCGCGGGACGTTACCAAGACTTCCACGCTGCGGCTGGATACGTTCCGGTCGCCCGATACGGGTCCGCTCGGGTTTGTCGACGGCGATGCCGTCACGATCTATCGCAAGGCGCTGCGCGGACGGGCGCCGGCTGACCGGTTCGATATTTCGAACCTGGAGGAACTTCCACGAGTGGACATTCTCTATTGCTATACCGGGTCGGACGGTGCGGCCGCCCAGGCTTTCGTCGAGGCTGGCGCGAGGGGTGTGGTCTCTGCCGGCTTCGCGCCCGGCTACACCGGAGATGCCGATGCGGCTGTCCTGAGCAAGGCGGTGCGGGAAAATGGTCTTGTCGTGGTGCAGGCTTCCCGCGGAGGCAGCGGCCGGACGTTCGAGAGTGCCCGCGCCCGGGACAGCGGGTTCATCCCCGTCGACAATCTCAATCCACAGAAGGCGCGGTTGCTGCTTGCTTTGGCTTTGACAAGAACCTCTTCCTCGGAGGAGGTAGCCCAATTGTTCCGTTTCTACTAGCTGTGGAGACGGCCGAATGCGTGGAGTTGACATGACTAAATTGGTAGGCCGGGAACGAACCGTCGTCGCCCGTATATGTGATGGCATATTGGACCTTATTAAAACAAAAGAGCTCGGTTTGGGTGACAGGCTTCCCAGCGAGGAGCGCCTTGTCGAGGATTTCGGGGTGGCCCGGCCAACACTTCGCGAGGCGCTGAAAATCCTCGAACAGGACGGCATCATCCGCACGGAACACGGCCGCGGGCGCTTTGTCATGGCGGGGGCAGCGCTCCACATTGAACGCCCGATTACGACCTTCGAAAGCGTAACCGACATGGTGGAGGGCTATGGTTACTCCACGACGACGCAGCTTTTGAAGCTGACGGAAATGGCTGCGGATGATGAAATCGCGTCCGGCTTGCAATGCCTGAGTGGAACGCCTGTCCTGCGGATCGAACGTCTCCGCAGCGAAGGAACCCGTCCGATCCTCTATTCGATCGATTTCATCAAGGCCGAAACAGCAGGCAATGCGATCAGCACGATCGACTGGTCCGGATCGCTGGTTCAGATCCTCCGCCGCAGGGGCGTGGCGCCCGTCGCGTCAACCGCAAATGTGTCTGCAACACTGCTGCCTGCCGATGCCGTGAAGCATTGGAAACTTGCAGACTTCGGACCCGTGTTGCTGGTGACGGAAACGTGCTTCACAGCTGAGGGCACGCCCATTCTTTTTGCCAAGGACTATCACCACGGTAAGTATTTTACGTTCAGCTTTGCCAGGAGGTGAACGGCATCCCGCGTCCTGCTGAGCGGATAGCGGCGCCGCACGGATTCCGTTCCAAGCTCTCGGTTTTCGCCTACCGTCCGTACAGCCCGCTTGACAGTATTTCATTTTTATTGTTGTTAGTCGTCTGACGTCTTTCGTCTGGAGAGCGTGCCATCCCGAGGCGCGCAGGAGGGAACCGAAATATGATGATGACCGCGCCCTACATTGCCCAGTCTTCGACCGTTGAAGCTCCTCTGAGTGTCGAAATGATCGGAGTGAGCAAATGGTACGGTCATTTTCAGGTTCTCGACTCCATCGACTTCAGTGTTCGCCGCGGCGAGAAGATTGTCGTCTGCGGTCCTTCAGGATCGGGAAAGTCGACGATGATCCGGTGCATCAATCGTCTGGAGGTTCATCAGCAGGGCGAGATCCGCGTTAACGGTATCGTGTTGACCGACAATGTCCGCGTCATCGACCAGATCCGTCAGGATGTCGGCATGGTTTTCCAGAGCTTCAATCTCTATCCGCACCTGACCATCCTCGAAAATTGCGTATTGGCGCCCCGCTGGGTCAAGGGCGTGTCGCGCAAGGAAGCGGAAGAGCGGGCGATGGGTTATCTGGAACGCGTGCGCATCCCCGATCAGGCAGGCAAATATCCTTCGCAGCTCTCAGGCGGCCAGCAGCAGCGTGCCGCGATCGCACGTTCCCTGTGCATGAACCCTGACATCATGCTGTTCGACGAGCCGACATCCGCGCTCGATCCGGAGCTCGTCCGGGAGGTCCTGGACACCATGGTCGAACTCGCCCGCGACGGCATGACCATGGTCTGCGTCACCCATGAGATGGGCTTTGCACGGCAGGTCGCCGATCGCGTCGTGTTCATGGATCGCGGCCGCATTGTCGAATCCGCTTCTCCGAACGAGTTTTTCGGCAATCCGAAGGAAGAGCGTACCCGCAATTTCCTCAGCCAGATCCTGCATTGAGGAGCATTTTCGCGCGCCGTTACGGCGTGCGCAACGAGAATGTCGGACGGTCAACGTTCGCATCGTGAAACGAACACCAGCCAAAGGGAACAAGTGAATGAAAATACCATATCGGACTATTCAGCGGGTCCTTGCGTCGGCGGCTTGTGCCGCTGCCGTTTTCCTTCAGGTCCCGGCCCAGGCGCAGGAGCTTCCTCCGCTCCCGGCAGCGATCAAGAGCGCAGGCGTTCTGCGCTTCGGCGTGAAATGCGACTCTCCGCCATTCGGCTCGACCGGCTCTGACGGCAAGCCGATGGGCATCGAAGTGGAAATGGCCAAGCAGATCGCAACCTATGCCTTCGGTTCGCCGGACAAGGCGGAACTGACCTGCGTCACCAGTGAGGCGCGTATCCCGTCGCTCAATGGTGGCAAGATCGATCTCATCCTTGCTACCCTCGGCAAGTTCCCGGCCCGCGAAGAGGTCATCGACTTTTCCGCCATCTATTTCTGGGGCACCAGCAATGTCATCGTGCCGAAAGACAGCCCGGTGCATAAGCTCTCGGATTTCGCGGGCAAAACCATCCTGATCGTCAAGGGTGGCTCTCAGATCAAGTGGCTCCAGACCAATATCCCCGACGTCAAGATGCTGCAGCTCAACACGACGGCGGACGGCGTGCAGGCATTGCAGCAGGAGCGCGGTGACGGCTTCGTCGGCGACGGCGGCCTGATCTGGACGCTCGCCAGCAACTATCCAGCCCTTCGCGTCATTGACGAAGGGTTGGATCTCGGGGTCAATGGCATCGGTCTTCGCAAGAACGAGCCAGAACTGAAGGCCTTCGTCAACGCGGCCCTCGCCAGGCTGAAGGCCGACAAATTCTATGACGCGGCCGCCAAGAAATTCATCGACAACGATCTGGTTCGTCAAGCCATGCTGAAGGGTTTCACGACGGAGCCTCCGGCACTCAAGTAGAACCGCTTCCACGCCACTGGCGGCTGAAACCGCCGGTGGCCCTCCTCCATCGATTGTCGATAGGCGTTTGAGACATGGACTGGGTTTACATCTACAAGGCGTTGCCCGACCTCATGAACGGGCTGGGCATGACACTGCTCATCAGCGGCGTGGCGATCTGCCTGTCCCTTCTATTGGGCGTGATCGGTGCTGCGCTGCGCACGAGCGGTATCCGGCCCTTGGAAATGCTGGTGACCGGCTATGTCGAATTCATCCGTGGCACGCCGTATCTGGTGCAGATCTTCTTCATCTTCTACGGTCTGCCGAGTATCGGGCTCAAGCTGTCGATCTTCTGGTCCGGCGCTCTCGCGCTCACCATCTGGGCGAGCGCCTTCCATATCGAAAGCTTCCGTGCCGGGCTTGCCGCGGTTGGGCAGGGTATCCGGGATGCCTCGGCCTCTCTCAGCCTCAAGCGCTGGCAGCACGCATGGTTCATCGTGTTGCCGCTCGCCCTTCGGGCTGCCCTGCCGTCGGCGATGAACACCATCGTCGCGACGGTCAAGAATTCCTCCTATCTCCAGGCGATCGGCCTTGTCGAACTGACCTTCGTCGCAGTCGACCGCATCGCCTACGAATTCCGTACGGTCGAGATGTTCGCCTCGATTTGCGTCATTTACCTGTTTTGCGTGTTCATTCTCTCCGGGCTCGGCCATTGGCTCGAACACCGCCTCAACCGTCCTTTCGCCGGGAGATAGGCCATGCTGCTCCTTGAATACAAAACCTTTCTGCTGGAAGGCCTCTATCAGACGCTGCTTCTTTCCCTGGTCGTCGCGTTCGGTGGCAGCTTGGTCGCCATCTTTCTTTCCTTCGGATTGACACAGCAATCGAAGGTCGTCAGCCGCCCGTTCTATCTTGTCGTTGAAGTGTTGCGTGATATTCCGCTGATGGTGGCGGTGCTGCTGACCTATTTCGTGCTGCCGAATATCGGACTGTCGCTCGATCCCTTCTGGTCGACATCGCTTTCCATTTCGCTCTGGGGCGGTGCCAACGGCGCCCAGATCATCCGCGCAGGCCTGATGTCCGTGCCGTCGGCCCAGCGGGAAACCGCCGCTGCCTTCGGCCTGCGTTCCTGGAAGGGCCTCGTTTTCGTCATCCTGCCGCAGGCCATGCCCGTCATCCTACCGCCCTATGTCAGCCTCTTGACGTCGCTCGTCCAGGCGACCTCGCTCGGCGCCGTGGTCGGTGTGCACGAACTGCTGCGTTCTGCCCAGGTGCTGATCGAACAGACGACGATCTCCCGCGGCGGCAGCCCGGCATTTGTCGTCTACGGTTTCATCCTCGTCATCTATTTCGTGCTGTGCTGGCTTATCTCGCGAGCGGGACGGGTGTTGGAGAGCCATTTCGCAAGGCCCTATGCCAGGCAGCCCCACGCGACCCGCAAGTCCGATGTCACGGTGATCGCGGCAAAACCGATCGACCTGACCAACGCCTGAAAGACTGACCGATGGAACAGCATTTGATGGATCAGGAACGCGTTCTGGCCGGCATGGTTTGCGGAGCGGCCGCCGCCTTCTCCGAAGCGGAAATGGCGAGGGCGGCACGGCATTTTGCAGATCTTGTCGGCGTGGCGCTCGCCGCCGCGGATGAGCCTTCGGTCGGAGCCGTTGCCGCGCTTTGTCCGGATGCCGCCGGATCTGTCAGGTCGGCCAGGATATGGGGGACCCACCGGCGGGTGCCTTTGCGCGACGCCGGATTGGTAAATGGTTTTGCCGCGCATTGGCATGATTTCGACGACGACGAGACCGAGCTTGCGATGGCACATGTCACCGTCTCCGCGATGACGGCCGCCGCCGTCATTGGCGACAGCCGGCAGGGCATTGCGGGCGCTTCCATTCTGCAGGCCTACCTCATTGGCACCGAGGTGGCGATGCGCATCGGCAGCCTCGTGAACCCCGGCCACTACCGGCGGGGATGGCATGCGACGGCAACGCTCGGCACTTTTGCCGCTGCCGCGGCGGCCGGGCGTCTTCTCGGTCTGGACGCCGAGGCGATGCGCCATGGGCTCGGTATGGCTGCCTCTTTCGCGGCCGGCATCCGCAGCAATTTCGGCAGCGATACCAAGCCGCTGCAGGTTGGTCAGGCGGTTTCCAACGGCATCTTCGCGGCTGAATGCGCCGCGGCCGGATTGCAGTCGTCGCCGGGCAGCCTGTTCGGCCCGAAAGGTTATGTCGCGCTTCAGGACGGCGACCTGTCGCGTCTGGAAAGCGTCGTCGGCGATTTCGGCAGGCCCTATGGTTTCTCAGCCGGCGGCATGGTCATCAAGGCCTATCCGTGCTGCACCGCCTCGCACAGTGCGATTTCCTGCGTGCTTGATCTTGCTGCCCGCTATCGGTTGGCCGCTGCCGACATCGAACGGATCGTGTGCAGCATCGACCCGGCGGTTTCCGGCATCCTGATCTATGACTGGCCCGAAACGCCCGTCCAGGCAAAGTTCAGCCTGCCATTTTCGCTCGCGGTGGCTGCGGTGTTCGGCCGTGCGGGGATTGCCGAGTTTAGCTATAGGACGCTTGCCGATCCCGCCGTCCGTCGCATGATGGAGCGTGTCGAAGTGGTGGCAGATGCCCACCTGCCGAAGGGCCCGAGCGGTATATCCGTGTCCTCCCGCGTCACGCTCTTCCTCAAGGACGGCAGGCGCATCGAGGCATTTTGCGAGGCAGTTCCGGGCAGTGCTGGCAATCCGCTGGATGACGAGGCGCTCCTCGGTAAATTCACCGCGTGCACGACAGGATTTCTCGGCGAAATGCCGGCGAGGCGCCTGTTTGGCCTTCTGCTGGCAGCGGTCTCCTGCAGCGATTTTTCGGATCTCGTCGGCGCGTTCGCGCCATCATCGGCGCCGGCTGCCGCAACCGGCGTAACGCAATTCGGATAATACAGAGGTACAGCCATGAAGAACGCCGTCAGTTCCCGCCTTTCGGAGCGGACCGCCGAGGAAGTCGCGAATGCCATCTACCGACCCGGCATGGCAACATTCGACGATGTCGCGCTGGAAGCCATGTGCCAGCTCAATGAGGCCCATCTCGTCATGCTCGCCGAAAAGGGCCTTGTGGACCGGGCCGTGGCGAAATCGCTGGCTGCGGCCATAGTCCGCGTCCGGGCGGAAGGGCCAGGGGCGATCGATCTCGATCCCCAGTTCGAGGACGGCTATTTCGCTTTCGAAAACCGCCTTTCGAAAATCGCGGGGGCAAGAGATACCGGTTTCATCCATACGGGCCGCAGCCGCAACGATATCGGCGCGACGCTCGACCGCATGCATGCGCGGGACCTGTGCCTGCGAATGATGGAAAGCCTGGACCAGGCGCGCGCCGCCTGTGCGGCAACGGCGCTCAGGCATGCCGAAACCATCATGCCGGGCTACACCCACCTTCAGCCGGCGCAGCCGATGACCTTCGGTTACTTCCTGACGAATGTGGTCGCGGCTCTTTCGCGTGAACACGACAAGATCGCTGCCGTCTACGACCGCATCAACAGAAGCAGTCTCGGCGCGGCCGCCTTTGCAGGCACCACCTTTGCGATCGACCGCCACCGTACTGCCGATCTTCTCGGCTTCGATGGCATTGTGGAGCCCTGCCTGGAGGCGGTCGGTTCCCGGGATTTCGTCACCGAGCTTCTCTGGTCGGCTACGAGCACGCTGACGGTGCTCAGCCGCGTGGCGCAGGACATGTACGTCTTCTGCACCCACGAATTCTCGGCGCTGACGTTTCCGGACCGCGTGGCCGGCACCTCCAGCATCATGCCGCAGAAGAAGAACATGCTGGCGCTCGAATATTTCCGTGCCGCGGCCGGCCGCAGCATCGGCGCACTGACCGGCGCGCTTTCCAGCGTCAAGGGCAGCAACTATTCGATCGGCCTTGATTCTGTCCGGGAAGGCCTCGCCGAGGCATGGCCATCGCTTGATCTTTTCATTGACGGCATGGCGCTGCTGCGGCTGGTCTTCGAGACGGTAACCCCCGATGCCGAGCGGCTGAAGAAGCGTTGCTACGAGAATTTCTCGACCGCGACGGATCTCGCCGACGGGCTGGTGCGCCAGCACGGCCTGTCGTTCCGGGAGGCGCATCATGTCGTCGGCGGCGCGGTACAACGGGCGCTCAATATGGGCCTCGACGCAAGCGGCATGACGGTGGAGATCCTCAATGCCTCGGCAGAGGAAGAGCTCGGCCGCGCATTGCCGATCGATGCCCAATTCGTTCGGGATTGCCTCGATCCGGTCAAATCCGTGCAGGCCCGCACGACGCCCGGCGGAACCGCTCCTTCCGAGGTTCGCCGCATGCTCGAAACCCTGGAGACCAAGCGCGGAAAGGATGCCGGACTGACGAAGGCGCGCCGCGAGGCAGTCGAGGCCGCGATCATCCGATTGCGAAGCGCGGCCGGTGCACTGGCCGCCTGACGGAAGATCTCCCCGGAAACATCAACACCTACTTTCAAGCAGAAAAAGGGATGCCCCATGCTCAACTTCGATGAAGCCCGATTCCTGAAAATCCAGAAGGGGGCCGCATCGCTCGCCCCGCGGATCGACACCGTGATCGCGTCCGCCCTGAACGGCGGTGCCGAGAACCTCTTCTTCCTCGGCACGGGCGGTGTCGCTTATCTCATGCAGCCCGCCTTCCAGCTCCTGCAGCGCAATTCTGGCTTTCCGACCTTCCTCGACTATCCGGCCGAGCTGGTCATCAGCGGCTCGAAGAACCTGACGTCCAAGTCGATCGTCGTCATGCCGTCGCTTTCCGGCACGACGAAGGAAAGCGTCGCCATGCTCGCCAAGCTAAAGGAGATCGGCGCGACGGTTTTGGCGTTCGTCGGTCATGAGGAAACACCGCTCGGCAAGGGCGGAGACCACGTATTCGTCAACTTCGCCGAGGACGACACGTCCTGCGAGTCTTTCTATATGCAATCGCTGTTCGTGGCGCTTTCCGTCATGAAGTTCCGCAAGGAAATCGCCGATTACGATGCCCTCGTCGGGGAGCTGCAGACGATGCCAGAACTGCTTCTGGAGGTGAAGCGCAGCTTCGAGCCGAAGGCAGAGGCCTTTGCCGCAAAAATCGCCGCCGCCGACTATCACATCTTTGCGGGTGGCGGGAATGTATGGCCGGCGGCGCTTTACTACGCCACCTGCATTCTGGAGGAGATGCAGTGGATTCGCACACGTCCCGTCCATGCCTCGGACTTCTTCCACGGCACATTGGAACTCGTGGAAAAAGGCGTCAGCGTCATGCTCTTCAAGGGAGAGGATGTCCATCGCCCGCTTTCCGAGCGGGTCGAAAACTTCGCTCCGAACTACACCGACAAGCTGACGGTGCTGGACAGCAGGGATTTCGCGCTGCCGGGACTTTCCGAAGAGGCGAGGGCTCTGGTCTCGCCGATCGTGCTGGCGACGGTGCTGGAGCGCGTCAGCGCCCATCTCGAAGTCATGCGTAACCATCCGCTGGTTACCCGCCGCTACTACAAGCGGGTCGCCTACTGATCTCGATTGCCCCATATTGCCGCCGCCGGTATCGGCGGCGGTTTCTGCAACTGGAAGAGCATTATGGCTGAATTCGAAGTCGCGACTGTCGGTGACAATTGCATCGACCGGTTCATGCCGCCGGTCGGCCTCTCGGCGATTGGCGGCAATGCGGTGAACGTCGCCGTGCATCTGCGCAAGCATGGCTTGAAGACGGCCTATTTCGGTGCGGTGGGACCCGATGCCGACGGCAACCGCATGCTCGATTGCTTCGGAGAAAACGGGCTGGTGGTCGATCATATACAGATGCGTGATGGGGTGACTGCCTATACCGAGATCGAGTTTGACCAGGGCGGCGACCGCATCTTCGCATTCGAGGAGTTCGGCGTCTGCCGCGGATACCGTCCGACCGAGGAAGAGGTGCAGATCCTGTTTCGCATGCGGCACGTTCATATCGGCTGGTTCGATGATGGCGGGGTCCTCAGGCGCAGGCTGCATGCCGCCGGCGTGAGCGTTTCGCAGGATATTACCGTCAATCCCGGCGCCGAGGGCCTGGCGATCGCGTTCGCTTCCGCGGGCTCCGAGCCCGGCGCGGCGATCGAGCTTGCAAGGCAGCTCATCACCGAAGGCGCGGCCCTTGCCGTCGTCACTCGCGGTGCGCAGGGAAGCCTTGTGACAGACGGCAATGTCGTCGCGGAGACTGGCATCAGGCCGGTCGAGGTCTCGGATACGACCGGCGCCGGCGATACGTTCATCGCCGGATTTATCGCGGCGCATCTCAAAGGGAAGCCGCATCAGGAATGCCTGGAAGCCGGGCGCGACGCCGCGGCCGTCACCTGCACGCATTTCGGAGGTTTTCCGCAAACGCCGATGGCGATCAAGGCCCATCTTTCAACATAGAGACATGGCTTGAAGCGGCCCGAGGATCACGAAAAACAAGGTGAGCGTAATGATCCGGTTCCAAATTTGTCCAGGCTGAGGCTCATCTTGGCGGCCGTCGGCCCTCACCAGGCCGTCATGACCGATTTGGAAGGCGATGGTCTATCGCGACGCCCGAACTCTCTTCATCAGAACAACATTTGGCAAATCTTGTCGCGGTCCGGGCGCTGCAATTTCCGAACCGTTATGTCGCGCAATGTGTCCATGATCGCCACGCTCCACCTCAACTGGAGGCACGTTGTCGAAATATCGCCCCGGCGTCGTTCCCAGCATGCGCCTGAACATGGCGATGAAGGCACTGACGCTCTCATAGCCTAGATCGCCTGCAATGTTCGTCACCATCTCGCCTGTCGCGAGACGCTGCAGTGCCAGACCGACGTGCAGTTGCTGTCGCCACCGTAGGAACGACATGCCCGTTTCCCGCTGGAACAGACGGCTAAGAGTACGGTTGCTTGCGCCGACGCGCGCCCCCCATTCGTCGATCGTGAGCCGTTGTCCGGGGTCCTGGATCATGGATGCTGTCAGACGGCACAGCCTTCGATCATTCGGCATCGGCAGGTGGATGGGTTCGAGAGGTGCGGCAGCCAGTTCATCGAAAAGTACCTCCAAGAGGCGAGCTCTTCGGTTTTGATCCTCGGCGGAATCATGGGAATGCGCTGCGAAACGAAAAATGATCTCCCGAAGCAGGGGCTGCACGAAAAGGATTCCGCAGTCATTGCTCAATGGAGCCTCAAGGGCAGGATCGATGTAAAGGCTGCCGATCTTGACGTGACCCGCTACTTTGCCGGCGTGATCGACCGCACTGGGTATCCATAACGCGCAATGCGGCGGCACCGTCCATATGCCGCCGGCGGCCTTCACTGTCAGGACGCCGCTGATGACGTACATCAGTTGCGCCTTGTTGTGACGATGGGGCTCGATCTCGCCGAAGAAGGTCGTTTCGGTGATGAGACTGAAGACAGGATGGGCAATCTTGTCCACCGCATCGACGATATTGAAGTCGAGAGCACCCACGACGTCACCTCCAGTGTCGCACCATTTCAAGCTGCGTGCTTTTCCAGCAGAGCCAAGCCCTTTGTGACAGCTTGCTCTTCGTCTGACACGAACAGTATAGCAAATCCGAATGCTTTTGCCGCCGCTGTTGCGGCAACACGTAAGACGGCACTTGCCGAAGTCTGACCTTCGATGACGACCATCCCGCAGCAGAATTCACGCATGCGGTGTTTGATCCGCTTGAAGAACAGAGCCTTCTCTTTCCGTTCCTCCTGCGTTTCATCTTCGTGATCGTCGGGAGAGTGATCGGTGATCACCACAAACCTCTCTCGTTTATCGAGGAGCTGCTCGAACTGCTCGTTGATGGAAATGGCAGACTCCGTTTGCGTCCGCAGAAACACGAGAGGGAAACGGGAATCGTCGAACAGCATGAGAAAAGCTCCGGGATGATAAAATCCAGACCGGCTCGGTTCGTGGCACGGATTCTGGTCAGTGAGCATTCCACTTAATGTCACCCCTCATGCTGTCGCTCTTTCCGACCTGCCAAAAGGTGCCGCGAACCTGCCAATCTTCGTGGATGATCACATAGTCCAACCTTACTCGTCTGACGCCGGCACGTGCACGACCAACCCCTCTAACGTCTCATCGACAAGGATCTGGCAGCATAGCCTGCTCTGCGGTCGGACCTCGCTTGCATATTCCAGCATGAATTCCTCTTCCTCGCTACGAATGCCGGTTCGTCCTTGCCAGGCGTCGTCGACATAGACGTGACAGGTACCGCAGGTCATGGATCCACCACACTCTCCGACGACGCCGGGCACGTCATTCTCGACTGCCGCACGCATCACGCTGGTGCCGTTTTCGGCTCGGACCCTATGTTTCGTACCATCCGGCTCGACAAAGGTAATTTCGGTCATTAGTTGGAACCCGCACTCAATACAGATTGTCGGTGTAATCCTGCTTCATCTTTTTCTCGACCAGGCCAGGTGCTGACATAATCTCAGCGGCTTTCTGAGCTTCAACGCTCTTGTTCAGCTTGATATGGCCGATCGCTATTTTGGCCGGTTCGATGCCCATCGGCGCTTCTGTTGCGGACCAGATGCACGCACGAGCTATCGCTTCGCTTTCGGCGAACTCGACCTTCAGATCGTTGATGCCCGTCACCAATTCCGGGATTTTCCCCTGAACCATGAAGCGGGCGCGAATGTCCGGATCGTCGAAAATGCGGGCGAGTCCGGTCAGTCGAACGAAATACGTGGAACCAGGAACGATGACGACCGCCGCGACCTTCGGCTGGGTGACGATATTCCTGAAGCTGTCGATCCGCTTGTTGCCGGGCCTGTCGGCGAACCATAGAGTGCCGTCGCTGACCTGTACCATCGCTCCTGAGGGGTCGCCCTTCGGGCTGAGATCCGCTCTCCCTCGGTCGTCGACCGTCCCGAAAGCGAGAAAGCGGGCAGCGGAGATCAACTGGTCCGCTCCGGCTGGCGGCGCAGTATCTGGAACGATGGCCCAGAACTCGGAGCGGATCAGGGCCTTGCCGCAATGAAGGTAGCATTCCTCGATGGCGACACGGATCGTATCGCCGTCATTATCGACGACCCACCCATTGAGGCGCAGAAGTTCGTTTGTCGACGGTATCACGAAGAAAGATCCGAAGCCGCTTCCAGGCCGCGCCATATGCGGATCGTCGACTGTCGATGTCGGGATGTGGAGTTGGCGGCTGTCGGCGCTCATCCAGCCGGGTTTGCCGCCGCCCAGGGTGACGCCAATGCCGTCGTCACCACCGAAGCTCGCCATCATCAGTGACGACGAGGCCAGCCAGTGCAGGGCGCCAGCGTCGAGGTGATCGATCGACTTCAGATGGACAAGGGCAGATGCCTTTCCAACCCGGTCTTCGAGGTCATCAATTGTTGAGATAATTTTGTCCACGGCAGCCGCCTTCCGGAATTGCTGGCACCGATGTCCGCGTCCAACTGGTGGGGTACCGGGCGCGCCTCGTGTTCGGACAATATTAGGTCTCGTTCTCTCCCGATCAGAGGGCATATCCGGTCACAATCTGTCGCGACCCTGCCAACTCGGCCTGCACGACCCTGCGCCGGTTCCAGCCTAGGCGGAACAACCCTGTGGGCCGATAGCCGCGCCGATGCGGCAGCCTAGGGAACTCGAAGAGCGAACAGCCGTGATCATGTTAAGGGTCGTTGGTTCACCGCCGGCTGATCTAATGCCCCGCTCTTCCTGGCATCTTGAGGCGCGTGATCAATGTTCTAGAGCGGCGGAGCGCCGTGAAGGCTGCACCGAACGCGGTTATTCCCAGACCGATCGTCAGGATCTGGTTATAACCGCTCCACAACGGTTCAAAGATGGATGCCAATCCTGCTGCGGTGATCGTTGCCATCCGATGCTGCTTGGCCATTGGGCCGGAGAAATCGCTCGGGTTGCCTGTGGCCCGGCCGAGTTCCCGGACATAGGCCGTCAGGACGGCGAAAGCGCCGGCGGCCCAGCCGAGGCCCGGCATGCCGATGCCATATCCGACGCCTGCGAAGATCAGAAGGTCGGCGATGCGATCCGGAAACTCGTTCCAGAACGGGCCGTCCGGCTCTCCCTTTCCGCCTTCGACGGCGACCATCCCGTCGAACAGATTGCAAAGCAGGCGGCCCTGGCAAAAAAGGACGGCCAAAAGCAGGCAGGCAACGCGCTCCCAACCGACCGTCTGTCCCGCCAGATAGAAGGCACCGCCGGCCAGGGCGGCTGCGACCATGCTGGCCTGGGATATCTGGTTCGGGGTGATGGTTTTTGACGCCATCCATCGCGCGATCAACCCTGCCCAACGCGTGTTGCGGCTTGCCAGGGGCCGCCTGTCGCCTGTCTCGGTCATGTCCCGGCACCTCGTCTTGCGGAGATCGAATAATTGTAGATCGTGGCGTAGCTCGTCGATACCAGAAGCGGAACCGCGACTGTCTTGAGGATTTCCGGTGTGCCGCTTGCCGCATGGATTGCGACGAGAGCAGCCGTCGAGCCGAGACAGGCAATGAGCGGCGGCGCCCATAACTGTGTCAGGCCATCAAAGCGCTTCGAAAGCCCGTCGATCACCGATTTCAGGAAAAGCGTCAGGCCGGCGGACATCACGCCCTGCACCAGACCGGAATAAAGCGGCCTTGGCATGTCGTAGGCCCGATTGGCGAAGACGGCCCAGCCACCCATCGCGAGAAACGCGAACAGCACATGCACCGTCCCGCTGCGTGCAAGCCGTTTCAGCGCATCCGGCATCACAGCGACCACCAGTAGCGCACAATATGGAAGAAGATCGGTGCCGAGAAAACGACGGAATCCAGCCGGTCGATCAGTCCGCCATGACCTTCGATGAGATTGCCCCAGTCCTTGATGCCGCGATCCCGTTTGATCGCCGACATCACCAGGCCGCCGAAGAAGCCCATCAGCGTAATGACGAAGGCGAGCAGTCCCGCCTGAACTGGCGTGAACGGCGTTATCCACCAAAGTGCTGCACCGATCAGAGTGGCGCTGATGACGCCACCGACAAAGCCTTCGACCGTTTTCGATGGCGACAGTTTCGGAGCGATCTTGGTGCGTCCGAACAGTTTGCCCCATACATATTGCAGCACGTCGCTCAACTGGACGACGATCACCAGGAAGGCGATGAGCAGCACGTTGCGGCCTTCGTAGCCCGGTATGTTCAGGGTCAGCAGCGCCGGGACATGCGAGGCGCAGAAGACGCAAATCATCAGTGCCCATTGCACCTCCGCAATGCGGATCAGGAAGCGCTCCGTATCGCCCCTGAGCACGGATATGATCGGCATCAGCAGGAACGCATAGACCGGAATGAAGATGGAGAAGATGCCGTATTGTTCCGCCCAGAGCAGGTAGTACTGAAGCGGCACCACGACGAAGAAGGCTGCGGCCAATGCCCAGTGATCGGCCCTGCGGGTATTGATGAGGGTGACAAATTCCCGTAGCGCGGCAAAAGAGCAGAAACCGAATAGGATGAGAACGCCGATGCGGCCTGCCACGAAAGCAATGCCGATGAGGATGACCATGATCCACCAGGCCTTGATCCGGGCATTGAGATTTTCGATCGACGCGTTCGTGCCCGTCGGCGACAGGCGCTGCTGCAGCACGTAACCGATGGCCGAGGCGAGAACGAGTACGCCGAAGATACCGGCTACCAGCGTCAGAAGATCGGAACTCGCGGCACTCATTCACCACTCCCTGCAGGCTTCGGGGACAGAGCTAGAAGGGCGGTCTGCATCCGTTCAAGAAACGCTTCCTTGGCTTCATCCGGTGCGAACCGCAGGGCGCTGCCGAAGGTGACGGTGCAGATCAGCGGTATCGGGACGATCTCGCCCTTCGGCATGACCCGATTGAGATTGTTGATCCAGACCGGAACGAGATCGATATCGGGCCGCGCCGCGACCAGATGAAAGATGCCACTCTTGAACGGAAGAAGCGGGGCATCGGTCTGGTTTCGCGTGCCTTCCGGAAAAAGAATGAGGGATGACCCGGCGTCGATCGCCGTTGCCATCTGCTCAATCGGATCCTCTGTCCTCTTGTCTCGCTCTCTTGCGATGAGAACCGCGTTGAAAACGTCACTGCCGATGAAGCGATTGAGCCGCGATTTCAGCCAGTATTCGGCGCCGGCAACCGGACGGGCCTGATGCCGCAGCCTTGGCGGCAGCACCGCCCAGACCAGAACGAAGTCGCCATGGCTGGAATGATTGGCGAAATAGATGCAGGGGCTGGATGGCAGCCCTTCCTCGGGCCATATGGCGCGAACCGCCGTGACCGCGCGGGCAAACAAGACAATTGTCGCTGCCGCGGCCTTTGCAATAAAAACCTTCATCCATCCCCCGGTCGACTTCGTGATCGCGCCGACCAAACTCTAGCACCGTCGCCGACGGAAGAAAGGAACTTTGCAGACTTCCGACTAAAAACAACGGAGGTGCCATCGCGCTCAAGAGATCCGTCCTCTCGTTGGCCCGGTGTGAGGGAAGAGGCCCCAGAAAACCTCATCCATCTAATCGGTTTTATCGGAGGGCGTGCATTGACGCGCAGCCTCGCTTGCATTTTGTATCCGCCCCAAGGTGATCTTGGCCAGGGAGGCAACATGCAGGTCCTATCGAGTATTGAGGCGTTGCGCGCGGCCCTTGCCGGAGCAAGGGCACAAGGCGGGAGGGTCGGCTTCGTTCCAACGATGGGTTATCTCCATGCCGGACATATGGAACTTGTCTCGCGAGCCCGCGCCGAGAACGAAATTGTCGTTGCCTCGATTTTCGTGAACCCGCTTCAGTTCGGCCCGACAGAGGATCTCGGTCGATATCCGCGTGATCTGGAACGCGACAAGGCGATGCTGGAGAAAGCAGGTGTCGATATCCTGTTTGCGCCCGGTGTCGAGGATATGTATCCGCAGCCCATGAAGACCGTGGTTGATGTGCCGGAGCTTGGATGCGAGCTCGAAGGCGCCGTCCGACCCGGGCATTTCGCGGGCGTGGCGACCGTCGTCAGCAAGCTCTTCAATATCGTTCAACCGAGGAATGCCTATTTTGGCGAGAAGGATTACCAACAAGTCGTCATCATCAAACGCATGGTAGACGATCTCGCGCTGCCGGTGCGTGTCGTTTCCGTGCCGACGGTCCGGGATGCGGATGGTCTCGCCTTGTCTTCCCGCAACGTCTATCTCAGCGAGGAAGAAAGACGCGCCGCCGTCGTCGTCCCTCGCGCCCTGGAGGAGGCGGAGCGCCTCGTCGCTGAGGGCCTCACTGACCCGCAGGTTCTGGAAGCAAAGCTCGTCGGCTTCATCAGCCGCGAGCCTCTGGCAAAACCGGAAGTGGTCGCCGTCAGGGACGCCTCGACGTTGCAGACGATCACGGAAATAGGGGATCCCGTGATCGTCGCACTGTTCGTGCGGATCGGCAAGACCAAGCTTCTCGACAACCGGGTGATTGCGAAAAAAGGCCCATCTGGAACAGGAGAGATGCGATGAGTGCCGCGAGCTCCCCGAAGCGCCTGACGCCCATTCGTATCCGGGCGATGAAGGGTGGAACGCCGATCGTATGCCTGACCGCCTACACGACGCCGATGGCGCGGCTGCTGGATGAACACTGCGATCTTCTGCTTGTTGGAGATTCGCTCGGCATGGTCCTTTACGGCATGGAGAGCACCGTGGCGGTGACGCTCGACATGATGATCGCGCACGGAAAGGCGGTGATGCGAGGTGTCGCCAAATCCTGCGTGGTCGTCGACATGCCCTTCGGAAGTTATCAGGAATCCAAGGAATCGGCCTATCGCAATGCCGTGCGCATCCTGCAGGAAACCGGCTGCGATGCGCTCAAGCTCGAGGGTGGTGAAGAGATGGCCGAGACCATCGCCTTCCTCACCGCTCGCGGCATTCCGGTTCTTGGTCACATTGGCCTGATGCCGCAGCAGGTTCATACGGCGGGCGGATACCGATCCGTCGGCCATTCCGACGAAGAAGTCGCGAAGATCCGGCGTGACGCCGAGGCCGTTAGCAATTCAGGAGCCTTTGCAGTCGTTATCGAGGGCACGGTCGAGACTTTCGCTCGCGAGGTGACGACGGCTATTCCAGTTCCGACGATCGGGATTGGCGCCTCGGTCGCCTGTGACGGGCAGATCCTCGTCTCGGACGACATGCTCGGTCTGTTCAACGACTTCACGCCCCGCTTCGTCAAACGTTACGACGAGCTTGGCAAGAGGGTCGGGGTGGCGGTCGCGGCCTATGCGGGCGACGTTCGTTCCCGGGCGTTTCCCGCTGAAGAGCATACGTTCAAGCGTCGGTCGAAATAAACGGGCCTTCTCCAAATGGGGCTTGATGATCTAACGATGGGTCTAGTTGCGCGGAATAGGGCGGTTCAAATCCCAAAACGATGGATGGGTGTGCCGCGGACGCCGGCTTCGAAGGCGAAGAGCGTTCCGTGCTCGAACGTACCGTTGTTGTCGGTGGAGAGCGTGGTGACGTAAATCGTCGCGAGATCGGGGCTGCCGAAACAGGGCATGGTCGGCGATTTCGCCGGCATTTTGTAGATCTCGACGACCTCGCCTTCCGGCGATAGCCGATTGACGCCGCCCGACAGGATGCCAGCGATCCAGTAGAAACCTTTTGCATCCATGGCGGCGCCATCCGGGCGGCCTTCTTCCGGCGTGAAATCGTGCAGCCGGCGAGGGGGACTGGTGACACCTTTCCGCAGATCGAAATCGAAGGCCTGGGCGAAGAGGCCGCTGCTGTCCGAGTGATACATGGTTCGGCCGTCCGGGCTCCAGGCAAGGCCATTGGACGTCAGGAGCCCGCCATCGACAATCGTGGTGAAGGAGCCGTCGGGCATGACCCGGTAGAGGCGGGCGTTGCCGGTCTGCGGGATCGCCTCGTCGCGCGTGCCCACCCAGAAGCAGCCGTCGGGGCCGACCTTGCCGTCATTGAGCCGGCTGTCAGGGCGCCCGCCGTCCGGATCGCAGAGCAGCTTCATCGCCCCGGTTTTCGGGTTCAGGAGGTGAACGCCGTTTTCCAGCGCGACGGCGATATCGTCGCCTTCGCAGAGTGCCAGACAGCCGATCTTGAACGGCATCTCGAAGCGGTCGACACGTCCATCGGCGCGCAGGCAGATCGCTGCCGGGGCCAGGATGTCGACCAGCCAGAGATCCCCGGTGCGGTCGTCCCAGGTCGGCGATTCTCCGACCTTCAGCGGAAAGTCGATGACCCGTCGTACCTCGGGTGTGATGATTTCCGGTTTGCTCATGACGCAGCCCTCACGGGAACGACCAGGCCATTTTCGTCGCGCAGCCTGACTTGCCCATCGTGTTCGGTTTCGCAGAAGCTCCCGCCCTGGAAGAATGCGGCGACGGCACCTTCGCTTGCCTCTTCGATACGCAGGTGATCGCGACTATTGTCCTGCGGGCGATAGCCGAGGCGCTCGGCAGTTTCGTCACGCCACCAGCCGGAATCGTTCCGAGAAACGCCGTACACGACAGCGGCGGCAATTTCCGGGTGGGTGAGGCCGATCCAGACGAGCTGATGAAGGTCGCGAGGGCTTATCCAGATCGCGGCCGAGCGTTCGCTGTTGGGATAGGCGGCGGCATTGCCGATGCGGATCGACAGCGTTGAGATGCCGGCCTTGTCGTAATAAAAGCCGGCCACCATCTCGCCCCAGCATTTCGACAGGCCGTAGCGTGTGTCGGGGCGGGGAATGTCGGACGGGGTGATCGTCTCGGACCGCGGATAAAAGCCGGTGGCGTGATTGCTGGAGGCAAAGACAATCCGATTCACTCCGGTTGCCCGCGCCGCATCGTAGAGATTATAGGTCCCGAGGATATTGGTTTGCAGCATGTCACGGATATCCGCCTCGCGCGGCAGGCCGCCGAGATGGATGACGCCGTCCATCCCTTCGAGGGCGCTGCGCATGGCATCCGAATCCGCAAGATCACCCTCGAAAAAACTCTCGTTCGACGTCAGCTCTGTCGCCGGCCTGACATCGATCAGCCTGATATGTTGCGCAGCAGGGCGCAGGAAACCCCTGAGCTGCGTGGCGATGTGGCCCGCGCCGCCAGTTATTGCGATCCGTTTCAAAATGCTCCTCCTTGCAGCGCCTCCCTGCGCCGTTATCAGCCGTCGAGAGATTGAGCCTCCACGCCTTGGAACATGCGGGCGCGCGCATTCAGGATATGCGTTTTCATGGCTTTGTGCGCATCTGCTTCCCGGCGCGCCAGGATGGCTTCCACGATTGCCGCATGTTCGTCCTGCACATGGCGGACATGCAGCGGTGTCCGCTTGAGGCTGAGGCTCCGTGTCACGGACATGCCGATCGAAAAATGCGGCTTGAACCATTCCCGCACGATCGTGTGGAACTGGTTGCCAGTCGCCATGGCGATGGCGTCATGCAGTCTTTGATCCTCCTCGGTACCCAGCTCTCCGACCTCCAGGCAGTGCTCGAGTGCCGCCAGCGCCGCCATGATGCGGACTTTGTCATTGACCTGCCAGTTGCGCGCCGCGAGTGCAGCAGCTTCCGCCTCGAGCCCGGCCCGGAATTCGAAAAACCGCTGTACATCGGCCAACGAACCGACCGGGACCTGTTTCAGGACCGAAGAGTCTGGCCGCTGCCGCACGTATGAACCCGAACCTTTGCGCGAGACGATCAACTGGTCGGCGCGTAGGCGCTCCAGCGCCTCGCGCACGACCGGCCGCGATGCGCCGAACATGACGGAGAGATTGGGTTCTGACGGAAGCCTTTCATTGACGGGGAAGCGGCCGTCGGCGATCATTTCTACGATCCTCTCGTAGATGATGTCGCTGAAGCGAGGCTCAGCCTTGGCTGCCGCTATCACGCCGGATTGGTCCATCAACGTCCCTTTTCACGTCTCCATTCGAGGAACTCGGCCTGTGCTTCGGCTTCCGGAGGATAAAGGCCAAAAATTCCGCGGCCCGCCTTAACCTGTTCCTCGACGAAGTCCTCGAACACGGTCTGTTCGAAGGCCTCGTCCGCCACCTCTTGAGCCATGGCGGCCGGAATGACAACCACGCCTTCATCGTCGCCCACCATGATGTCGCCGGGATAAACCGGCACGTCGCCGCAGCCGATAGGCTGATTGAGGTCGAGCGCATGATGGCGAATGAGGTTCGTCGGTGCCGAAGGCTCGGCATGATAGGCCGCGAACGGCAGTGCTGCGATATCCGGGGTATCGCGGAAACCGCCATCGGTGACGACACCGGCGGCGCCTCGTTTCCATAACCGGGTCATCAGGATCGCCCCGGCCGAAGCAGCGCTTGAATCCTTGCGGCTGTCTATGACGAGGACATGGCCGGGCGGGCATTCCTCGATGGCAATGCGTTGCGGATGGCTGCGGCCGGCAAAGACGCCGACATGGTCGATGTCCTCGCGTGCCGGGATGTAGCGCAGCGTATAGGCCGGCCCCACGAGCCTCGGCGCGTCCTTGTTGATCTTGTGCACGCCACGAATGAAAACATTCCGAAGTCCGCGCTTCAGCAGGACCGAGGTCAATGTCGCCGTCGATACCGCCTTTAATTTTTCGCGCGATTCATCATTGAAAGTCATGCGTCTCCTCCCGTTCGGCATGTCTCATAGGCGTGTAGCACTAGTGAACCTGTAAAAATCTGTCAATACTTGTAATCATCTGAAAACCGGCATATGGTCCGTTTTGCCGATGGGATGGAGGTCCACGGCGGTCTGTCGGCGGGGAAACCGTTCAGGTCGCCAACTAGCGTCGGCATGGTCTGAATTGGGAGGAGATTTATGCGCGACGATGAAATCATGTCTTCCGGCGTAACCCGCCGGACGTTCCTGGCGGGTGTCGGCGGGGCCGTGGCCCTGTCTGTGGCAGGCAGCAGCGCGAGCGCTGCCGGGACCAAGGAAGCACCGCAACTGGCGGCGCTGGTGAAGGACGGAAAACTTCCGCCGCTTGCCGAACGGCTGCCACAGAACCCCATGGTCGTGAAGCCCTGGGAAAAGATAGGCACGTATGGCGGCACGCTGCGGCGCGGCCTGCGCGGCTCGTCCGACCACAATGGCATTCTGCGCATGGTCGGCAACCAGGGGCTTGTCCGCTGGAATATGGATTTTACGGCAGTTCTGCCAAACCTTGCCGAAAAGTGGGAGGTGAATGCCGACGCCTCGCAATTCACCTTTCATCTGCTGAAGGGTGCGAAATGGTCCGACGGTCATCCGTTCACGGCCGACGACGTGGTGTTCGCGATCGAGGATGTCGTCAAGAACAAGGAGCTGTACAGCTCCACGCCAGCCCAGATCGCAGTGGCAGGCAAGCCTGTGGTTGTCGAGAAGATCGATGATTATACCGTAAAGTTCACGTTTGCTGCGGCAAACGCGCTCTACCTGGAAAACCTGGCGACGCCGCTCGGCCAGCATCCGACGCTGTTCGCAAAGCACTACTGCAGCAAGTTCCTGCCAAAATACAACTCGAACCTTGATGCAGACGTGAAGGCGGCCGGCTCTGCCAGCTGGACGGAGCTTTTCCGCGCCAAATGCGGCGACATCGAAATCCCGTCGCGTTGGGCAAATGTCGACAAGCCGACGCTCGACCCGTGGGTCGTCAAGGAAGCCTATTCGGGCGGCGCTACCCGGGTGCTCATGGTCCGCAATCCGTATTTCTGGCAGGTGGACACCGAAGGCAATCAGCTCCCCTATATCGATGAGCTGAATTTTGGCATCTCGCAGGACGTTGAATCACTGATGCTCAACGTCATCTCGGGCAAGGTCGACATCCAGGAACGCCATATCAACAGCCTGGCGAACAAGCCGACGCTGTCGCAGAATATGAAGAAGGGCGATTATCGCCTGCTTTCGCTGGTGCCGTCTGCAGCGCAGCAGTGCTCGCTCTACCTCAACATGACCCACAAGGATCCGGGGTTGCGCAAGATCTTTGCGGACAAGTCGGTCCGCCAGGCATTGTCGCTGGGCATCAACCGCCAGGAAATCATCGACATCGTCTATTTCGGCCAGAGCGAAGGCTATCAGACCGGTCCGCGTCCGGGTCACCCCTGGTATCACGAGAAACTGGCACGCCAGTTCACCGAATTTGCGGCGGACAAGGCCAATGCACTGCTCGACAAGGCCGGCCTCGACAAGAAAAATGCCAATGGCATCCGCTTGCGGCCGGACGGTCAGCCGTTCTTCTTTGCTGTAGACGTCATTCCGACACTTTACCCGGACCTCGTCGACGTTCTGGAACTGGTCAAGGCGCACTGGGTCAAGATCGGCGTGGACATGAAGGTCAATACGATCGAACGCGCACTCTACTATACGCGCGGCGACGACAACGCCCATGACGCGCAGGTCTGGCCAGGCCCGGGTGGTCTCGACCCGATGCTCGATCCGCGCGACTTCTTCGCCTTCCACCCGCAGGGATCGCGTTACGCTATTCCCTGGACGCTCTGGTACACGTCCAACGGTACCAAGGGCGAAGAGCCGCCGGAAAGCCAGAAGAAGCGCTTCAAGCTGTTCGACGAAGCCCGTTCCACGGCCGACGTCGACAAGCGCGGCGCGATCATGAAGCAGATCTTCGACCTTGCTGCGGAAGACTTCGAAGTCATGGGTATTTGCCTGGCCGTCGGCGGCTTCGGCGTGATCCGCAACAACCTGCGCAACGTGCCGGAAAAACAGCCGGACAGCTGGTCCTGGCCGAACCCCGGTCCGGCCCTGCCGCAGCAGTTCACGTTCACGAGCTGAGCCGGCACGAGCTGATTTGCCTTGACCGTGCCGCCGCTTCCAGGCGGCGGCACCCCTCCAGTCCCATTGCATGAAGTGCTGAAGCGACAGCCCTCGGCCTCGCATCGGCGCGCCGTGCAATCCGAATTGCGAGCTTTCCATGCTGAAATTCGTCGTTAAACGACTCTTTTGGATGATCCCGTCGCTGTTTGCGGTGAGCTTCCTCGCTTTTGTACTAATCCAGCTTCCGCCCGGCGATTTCGTCACCACCTACATCGCCACCCTGGCCTCCTCCAACGAAGTGATCGACCAGAATACCGCCGCCTCCCTGCGCGAGCGTTTCGGGCTCGATCAGCCGATGCTGATACAATATTTCAAATGGATCTGGGGCATCCTCACCCGCGGTGATTTCGGCATCTCGTTCGAATGGCAACAGCCGGTCTCGGGCCTCATCTGGGAACGCATGGCGCTCACTCTTATCCTGGCCCTCGTGAGCCTGATCGCCACCTGGGCGCTGGCGCTGCCGATCGGGGTCTATTCCGCCGTGAAGAAATACTCGATCGGCGACTACACCTTCACGGCCTTCACCTTCTTCGGCCTGTCTATCCCGTCCTTCCTGCTGGCGTTGGTGCTGATGTATGTCGCTGCGGTCGAATTCGGTGCGGATGTCGGCGGGCTTTTCTCTCCGGAATATGAGACCGCTTCCTGGAGCCTCGCCAAGATGTACGACCTGTTGACGCATCTGTGGCTGCCGGTTGCGATCCTTGCGATCTCGTCTACCGCAAGCCTGATCCGCGTCATGCGTGCCAATATGCTTGACGAGTTGCCGAAACCTTATGTGACGACTGCGCGTGCCAAAGGCCTTTCCGAGTTCCGGCTGCTGATCAAATATCCGCTGCGCATCGCGCTCAACCCATTCATCTCGACGATTGCCTGGCTGCTGCCGAACCTAATTTCCGGCTCCGTCGTCGTCGCGATCGTCCTCAATCTGCCGACCGCCGCCCCGCTGCTCCTGCAGTCGCTGATGGCGCAGGACATGTATCTGGCCGGCGCCTTCGTACTGTTGATCTGCGCGCTCACCCTGATTGGTTCGCTGATCAGTGACATCCTGCTTGCGCTGGTCGATCCGCGCATTCGGCTCGAATAGGAGGACACCCATGGTCGATGTCTCCATCACCAATATCAGGCCGGACCGCGCCGCAGTCGCCTCTCAGTGGCAGCTCATCTGGTGGGCTTTCAAGCGGCACAGGCTGGCCATGGCGGCGCTCGTCGTCACGCTTGCCATGTATATCGTCGCGCTCGTGCCGGGCTTTTTCGCGATCAACGACCCGATCATGCAGAATGCCCGCTCGACCTTCCATCCGCCGCAGCGCATTCATCTCTTCGATACTACCAACGGCTTCCAGTTTGGACCTCATTACTATGGGATGAAGCTGACGCGAGACCCGAACACGCTTGCTGCCGTCTTCGTGGAGGATACGGGAGTGAAGGTGCCGATCGCCTTCTTCGGTCGTGGCTACACCTATTCGGTGCTTGGCCTTTTCAACACCGATATTCACCTAATCGCCACCACCGACAAGACCAAGCCGCTTTATCTGTTCGGCGCCGATCGCCTCGGCCGCGACGTCTATAGCCGCACGGTGCAGGGTGCACAGATATCGCTCTCGATCGGTCTGGTCGGGGTCTTCCTGTCGTTGCTGCTCGGCATCGTTCTCGGTGGCATCTCCGGCTACTACGGCGGCCGGATCGATTTCGTCATGCAGCGCGTCATCGATTTCGTGCTGTCGCTGCCGACCATTCCGATCTGGCTGGCGCTGGCTGCGGCATTGCCGCAGGGCTGGCCGGCGACGCTGCAATACATGATGATCACCATCATCCTGTCCTTGACCGGCTGGGCGCAGCTTGCCCGCGTCGTGCGCGGCCGCTTCCTGTCGCTGCGCACGGAGGAGTTCGTCGCCGCCGCCCGCCTCGACGGCGTCTCGGAGGGGCGCATCATCTTCCGGCACATGTTGCCCAGTTTCTCGAGCCACATCATCGCCTCGATGACATTGGCGGTTCCGGCCATGATCCTGGCGGAAACCTCGCTCTCGTTCCTCGGTCTCGGCCTTCAGCCGCCGACGATCTCCTGGGGCGTGCTGCTGCGCGAAGCGCAGAACATCCGCTCCATCGCAACCGCTCCCTGGCTCTTCATGCCGGGGCTCGCGGTCGTCGTCGCTGTCATGGCGCTCAACCTCTTCGGCGACGGCCTGCGTGACGCAGCCGATCCCTACAACAAGTGAGGCGCCGATGACCGATATCCTGTCCATCGCCCCCCGCCCTTCGATTGCACCGGGCAAGCCGCTGCTTGAAGTCAAAAACCTGGTGACGGAGTTTGCGCTCCGCACCGGTGCCTTCAGGGCCGTCGACGATCTTTCCTTCTCGATCGAACCGGGCAAGACGCTTTGCGTGGTCGGCGAGAGCGGATCGGGCAAATCCGTGACCGCCCGCTCGATCCTGCAAATCATAGACTCTCCTGGTGAGATCGCCTCCGGATCGATTTTACTGCACCGCCCGGACGGCACGTCGCTTGACCTTGCCAAGCTCGACCCGCGCAGCCGGGCGATCCGCTCGGTGCGCGGCCGCGACATCGCGATGATCTTCCAGGAACCGATGTCGTCGCTCTCGCCAGTGCACACCGTCGGCGACCAGATCACCGAAGTGCTCCGGCTGCACCTCAACATGAGCAAGGCGCAGGCAAGGACAGAGGCGATCTCGTTGCTGCGGCAGGTGGAAATTCCGGATCCGGAAAAGGCGCTCGACCGCTACGCGTTCCAGTATTCCGGCGGCATGCGCCAGCGCGCTATGATCGCCATGGCGCTCGCCTGCAAACCGCAGCTGCTGATCGCCGACGAGCCGACCACGGCGCTCGATGTGACGACTCAGGCTGAGATCCTCGACCTGATCAAACGGCTGCAGCAGTCGACCGGCATGGCCGTGCTGTTCATCACCCACGACATGGGCGTCGTCGCCCAGATCGCCGATGACGTGCTGGTCATGCATCATGGCGTCGCCAAGGAATACGGACCGGTTGAGCAGATCTTCCATGCGCCGCAGGATCCCTACACGCGCATGCTGATCGGTTCGGTGCTGAAGCTGGAGCAGAAGGCCGAAATCCGGCTTGCCCGGCCGCCGCTCGACACGACCGCCGAGCCGATCCTCGAAATCCGCAATCTCTCCATGCATTTCGGCGAGATGAAGGCGTTGAACGACGTCTCGATCGCGCTGCTTCCCGGCGAGACGCTCGGCATCGTGGGAGAGAGCGGCTCCGGCAAGACGACGATGGGCCGCTCGATCATGCGTCTGTACGACCCGACTGGCGGCGAGATGCTCTATCGCCGCGCCGACGGCAAGGTCGTTGATCTTGCCAAACTCGGAGGTGCCGAGCTGAAGGCGGCGCGGCGTGAGCTCCGCATGGTCTTCCAGGACCCGTTCGGTTCGCTCAACCCGCGCATGACCGTCGCACAGGTAATCGGCGAACCGCTGCTGGTCAACGGCATCGCCCGTGGCAAGGAACTTGACGAGCGGGTCTGCCACCTGATGGATCAGGTCGGCCTCGATCCGGCCGGACGCGAGCGTTACCCGCATGCGTTTTCAGGCGGCCAGCGCCAGCGCATCGGCATTGCCCGGGCGATCACACTGAACCCGCGCATCATCGTGGCGGACGAGGCGACGTCGGCGCTGGACGTTTCCGTGCGCTTCCAGGTGCTCGACCTTCTGATGCGGCTGCAGGACGAGCTCGGCCTCGCCTACATCTTCATCAGCCATGACATTGGTGTCATTCGCTACATGTGCGACCGGGTGGGCGTCATGTATCGCGGCAGGCTCGTCGAAGTGGGCGAGGCGGACAAGGTCTGCAACGCGCCGGACCACCCCTACACCCAAGCGCTCATCTCGGCCATTCCGCGGCCGGACCCGCGCGACCGCGATCGCTCCGGGCGGTTCCGCTACATCGAACCCAGTCCCTACGCCGAACCTAGCAACGTCAAGAATGGAAGTACTGCACGATGAAGATTACAGGAGTTCGTACCTTTCTCATGCATGCCGGCCAGCCGCATCGCTCCAAATGGGCCTCCGACGGTCATGCGAGCCATGTTACCCAGCACAAGCTCGAGGGCACGCGCAACTGGCTGTTCCTGAAGATCGACACGGATGAAGGCATTACCGGCATCGGCGAATGCTCCGGCTGGCCGCGCGTCATCGAAACCGCGATCAAGGATCTAGCACCCCTTCTGATCGGAGAGGATCCGACCCACATCGAAAAGCTGTGGCAGAAGATGGCGATCGCCATGATGGGCCACGGCATGCTCGGCACGGTCGGTGGCGGCGCCATGACCGGCATCGACATGGCGCTGTGGGACATCAAGGGCAAGGTGCTCGGCGTGCCGGTCTGGAACCTGCTCGGCGGCAAACTGCGCGACCGCATTCCGATCTATTCGCACGCCAACACGGTGGAACAGGCGCTTGCCCTCAAGAACCGCGGCATCAAGGCGTTGAAATGCGGCGGCGTTTCCGATCCCGTCCGCAAGGTCGCCATGCTGCGCGACGCTGTCGGCGACGAAATGGACATCGCGATCGACCTGCACGGCCCACCGTGGATGACGCCGGCCGATGCCTGCCGCCTGGTGCGCAAGCTCGAACCCTATGAACTGCTTTGGGTCGAAGACCCGATCGCACCGGACAATGTCGAAGGGTATCGGCGGATTCGCGATGCTGCGCATATTCCGCTTGCGTCGGGTGAACGTATGGCGACCATTTTCGGGGAGCGTCAGCTCATCGAGGAAGAACTCGTCGACGTCATCCAGCCGGATACGGGACGTGCCGGGGGCATTACCCAGATGAAGAAGATCGCCGCGATGGCCGAGGCGCATCACATCCAGATGGCGCCGCATTCCGGCTCTCTCGGCCCCGTGGCCGAATATGCCGCGCTTCACCTTCTGGCGTCGATCCCGAACGCGCTCATGCTCGAGCGTATCGACGACGACTGGGAAGGCCGCGCGAATGTGATCGTACCGCATCCGATCCAGGAAGGCGGCTCGCTTGCAGTGCCGGACGCGCCCGGCCTCGGCTGCGATATCGACGAAGAATTCGTCGCCCGCTTCCCGAGCGAAGGCAATGTTTCGGTGCCGGTACAGGAAAGCGCCAGTTCTTACGCACCGGGCACCTATGGCGAACGCCTGTATGTGCAGACGCGCTTGTCACGCCGGCATTACTTCAATACGTGAGGGCAGGCCGAGCATGAAAAATTGATCGGAGGCCTTGTCCGGCCGACCCCAATGAAATGTTGGGATGGATAGTAATTGGAAGACGTGTGCTTCACGACTTCATCCAATTCCTATCGACTGATGTGCTGAGGCGTGGCTCGTGCGAGGTTTAGCTCGGGTTTGCAGGGCTAATTTGTTCGATCATAAGGGGTAGGCCAAATGAGGAACGAAATTCCCCTAATAGTCCGCTTGTACTAGCTCTCGAGGAGCGCACAATCGCCGCATTGGAGGAACTTTTCAATGCGGTACACTCTCATCATCGCGACCTTGTTCTTCGCAATCGGACCGGTCCTGACATTCGCTTCGAGCGATCATGTCTTGCCGATGCCGACTGTACACGTCCAGAAATCGGATCGGCTGGCACGGTCTAACTGTCTGGCTTCCGAGTTCGACTATTGCTCCGGCGGCCCTGTTGCTTGCATGCAAACGCAAAGTGGAGAAGCGAGCCGCTATCTTCGCTGCTCGAAACTCGCAGTGACCGCGGAGCGACAATAGCCGGAGGCCTTCCGAGGTAATTCTACGGAGGCAACCTAAGTCCGATGCTGTACGGCTGCTGGGCATCCAGCTATGCCCCCTGTCGGTCGGAGCGAACGTTACGGTGTAGTCCGTGCGCCTCACAAAGGGCGGCAACGTCCTGACAACCTGGGCGGGAACGAGTTACGCTGTGGACGGTGCCGGCGGTGTCCTTGCGCTAGTGGAACGGCAGGCTCTCAAATCGAGAAACCGGGCTGGCTGCCCGTGGGATAATTCGAAACCATCATAACATGAATTAATTACTCATGTTCTATTTGCATGGCGCAACTTCCGACGTATAGAGCTTTCCATCATGTAACGTGGCGATCATGTCCCATGGGTATGGAAAACGACGACATGCGCAGCGGCCTTTATGCCACGCATCGAACTGCCCTGGTGGCCTATGCCGCTTCATTGATGGGGTCCAGGGAAGAAGCCGAGGAGGTTGTGCAGGACGCATTCTCGAAGCTGTCCCCGGACAGCATCAAGGGGATCGACACGCCAATCGCGTATCTTCGTCGAATTGTCCGAAATCTTGCGTTGAACAGACGCCGGCGCCAGAAGTATGAGCTGGCACAAGCGACAGAGCAGGCACCGGATTGGATGCAGCCCCTGAGGGTCTCCACGCCGGAACAGGATGCAGTTTTTAACGACCAGGTTCGGCTGATTGCCCAAGAGCTCACCCAGTTCCCCCACCAGACGCGGCTGATCATCGAAATGCATCGGTTTGACGGCTATACGCTTGAAGAAATTGCCAATCACTTGGGCCTCTCCGTGACCACCGTCCATCGGATCTTGACAAACGCAATGGGTCATTTGACCAAGCGGCTTGCCAGCCGCCTAACCTGAATCAGGCAGGTGGAAAAATTTTGCGAGCTATTTGTCTAAGTAGTCACAAACACAATCTGCTCGCTCACGCCGAGGACTTATGAAGCCGATCGTCCCGAATGAAAATGACATGGAGAGGATCCGGGAAGAGGCGGCGACGTGGCTTCTCGATCTGCAGTCGCCTCACTGTCGCGACTTCGACAGATTGAATGCATGGCTGGAGCAGTCGCCCGTGCATCGTCGGGTGTGGGAAGAAACGCGAACGATGTGGCAAATGCTCGGCTCCGCGCCACTGCATTATGAGCGAGTTAGTTCGCCCCGTGACGAGGCAGTCCGCAACATCAAGATTTCCTCCGTCCCGCAAAGGTCGCGGTGGAGGTTTGCCAACAAGGTGGTGGTCGGAGGGATCGTCTCCGCCTGTCTGTGCCTGGCGGCCGTCCTTGCTGTCCCCCGGCTACTGATAAGATGGGAAGCCGATTACCTGACTTCCGCAGGAGAGGTGAGATCGGTGACGCTGGAGGATGGCAGCAAGGTGCAGCTGGCTGCGGCCTCCGCGATACGGACCGAATTTACCGCAGGACGCCGAAGGGTCATTTTGCTGGATGGCGAGGCTTTTTTTGACGTGACCCACGATGCGGTCAGGCCGTTCGTCGTGAATGCATCCGAAATAGAGGTCGAGGTCCTTGGCACTGCGTTCGACGTGCGGATCGGAGAGGACCATGCGGAGGTCGGGTTGGCTCGCGGCTCGGTCCGCGCAACGATATCCGCGAATGGCACGACATCTACCAAGATACTGGTTCCGGGTGACCTCCTGGGCGTCGACACCGAGACTGGCGCCATATCCAACGAACAACTTCCCGCAGATGACATTGGAGCCTGGCGCAACGGACGTCTCTTGGTATCTAACGCCAGCATCAACGATGTCGTGGCACAGATCCAGCGATATCATCCTGCCTGGATCGTCATCGCCGATACCAATTTCGGTAAGCGCAGGGTGACGGGCGTCTATGACCTTTCCGATCCCGACAAAGCTTTAAGAGCTCTCGTTAGCGCCTATGGAGGAAGAGTTCGTGATTTCTCTTCGTTCGTTAGCGTGATCACTCGGCAGTAGCGAAACGCGCCGATCTGATGGTTTCCTAAAATCTCCCATGCGAGCCTTTTTCGAGGCTTAGTCAGATTTTTCGGGCCATCGCAAAAAAATCCGGAAAAAAACTTGTCTCAATTTGTCTAGTTTCTGAATCCCCTCGGAGCGGGGCATGTTTGGAGACGTAAGACAGAAATGACTTGTGGGGTTTTGTGTTCATTGGGGGCCAACCGCGCCGCGGCGTATCTTTGGGGCGGTACGGCATTGGCGGTGCTGCTTTTCGCCGACACCGGTTATACGCAGCAGAGCGAGATCGTCCAGGCAGATCGTGCTGCGCGACTTTTCGACATCCCTTCGCTGCCAGTTCTGGGCGCGATCAGCGCCTTCAACCGGCAATCTGGTCTGCAAGTTACATTGCCGGCCGGCGTCGGGTCGAATGCCAGAACCAATCCCGTAAAAGGCAGCTATCGCCCGGAGGTTGCTCTTGCGCGCATGTTTGAAGGCACGGGCGTGTCGTATGCGATAGGCGATGCGGCGCAGGCAATCTTAAGCGCTTCCGATGGTACGTCGGGAGAAGCTGCGACGACCCTCCGTCCGATCGTCATCGTGGGCAAAAGCAGGCGCGATGCGACCGCCGGCGCCGGTTTTCAGGGCACCCCCGATTGGGTGTATGACGAGGCCGGCAGCGTCAGCGTCGTGTCACGGCAGGCCATCCAGAACTCTGCCGCGCGTAACGCCAACGATGTGCTCGACAACGTTGCCGGCGTTCTGACGAACAGATCGGAATCGCAAAATCCCGGCATCAGCATCAGTGTCCGCGGTCTGCAGGACCAGAACCGCGTCGCGACCAGCATCGATGGTGCACGACAGAGTTTTCAACGCACCAGTCATGGTTCCAGCCAACGCGTCTACGTCGATACGGCATTTATCCGTGCAATCGAAGTGGAGAAGGGCGGCGTTTCCGGGGTCGGAGGCGCGGGCGCGCTCGGGGGCTCGGTCAATTTTCGCACGATTGAAGCCGACGATATCATCCAGGCGGACCGCCGGTGGGGCGTTGAGGTCGATGCGACGACCGGAACGAATGCCTATAATTTCAATGGATCGATCGCAGGCGCGGTTCGCCTGTCGGACGATTTCTCGATCCTCGGCGGCGTCGCGCACAAGAACATCGGCGATTACGAATATGGCAAGAACGGCACGATTACACAGCTCGATGAACTTGGCAGCGGGACCGCCCGTAACGACGCGGTGATCTTTTCCGGGATGGAGTGGACGACAACGCTCCTGAAAGCAGAAGGAAATCTTTCTGATGACCTCAGTTTCGACCTGAGTTGGATGCGCAACGATGCGGATTCCCAGCAGGGCAGTTACGGGGTCGATGACGTGTTGCGTGCCGACGACCAGACTGTCGTCAACGATACAGTCACAGCCTCCTTTACGTGGGATCCAGGCTCCGATCTGATCAATCTGCAAGGCCGCCTTTGGTACAATAATCTGAAGAACGACGAGCAGCGGGGCTATGCCGATGGTGCTCTCCCTCTGACCTATGGGATGGAGAGTTTTGGCGCGAGCCTCGAGAATACCAGCCAAGTCGATACGTCGGTCGGCCTGCTTTCGCTGAACTACGGTTTTGAAGGGTTCAGGGACAACGGCGAGACCAAAACCCCGGTTCTTCTCGATGAAAACGGCTATGATGGAGCATACGGCTTCAAAGGCGCCAATCCTTCCGGCCAACGCGACACCCTGAGTGGTTTCGCCAATGCGACCCTGGAACATGGCGACTGGCTCACCTTCACGGGCGGACTACGTTACGACTATTACCGACTGACGGGCTCCACCGTCGTCCACGGCTGGGAGCAGACGGTTGTCGGGACGCCCGGCGTAAACTGCCTCCTATGGCGGAACGGAACCTGCTTTCGATGGCAAATCCCTCCGTCCCAGACCATCGTCAATTCCTATCCGCAATACCCAGTTGATGTTGACATGTCCGGAGGCGCCTGGCTTCCGTCGGCAACCGTCGCCGTGAAGCCCTTCGACTGGTTACAGCCATTCGTAAAATATGCCCGCACGTACCGCCCGCCGGCAATTACGGAGGCACTGATTTCGGGTGGCCACCCGCTTGTCGCGCCGCTGGAAAACGCGCCGAATCCGTGGCTGAGACCGGAGAGTGCCGACACGTTCGAGATCGGCGCAAATATCACCCAGGATGCCGTCTTTTCCGCCGATGACAGTTTCCGGATGAAGACCGTGTTGTTCTATCGGAACGTCAAGGACTACATCTCGATGGGCACGATCTTCAACGAACAGGCCGGCCGGCTGTACAATACCCACGTCAACCTGGACGGCACCACGCATATGAAAGGCGTCGAGATCGAAGCGAACTATGATGCCGGCGGATATTATATCGGCGGTTCATTCACCTGGCTCCATACCGATTTCGCCGAGACCTACACCTATCAGGGCGTAGATACCGGTCCCTGGACGGGGGGCGGAACCTATCCTGCTACCCCCGCGATCTTGTTCGCTCCGCCCAAGACCAAGTTCACGATCGATGCAGGTGTTCGACTATTGGAGCAGAAGCTCGTGGTGGGCGGTCGGCTCACGCATGTCGGCGGGTCGGAGCCGGCTTATGGGCAGCTCGTCGGCAATTACCTGACCGAGGACTACACGCTGCTGGATATTTACGGCTCCTACGCGTTCAGCGATAGCGTCAAGCTTCGATTCGCGGTGAACAACGTTACCGACAAGGCCTATGTCCCATCGCTCGGAACAGCATCGTTTCCGGCACCGGGGCGGACCATGACAGCGTCCCTTAACTTCAAATTCTAATGTGATCTTTGCCTGGCCTGTAAACGGCCAGCCGAGGTCAATGAGTTCACGAGATTCCACCTCATGTGGAAACGAGGTTCGTCAAGAGGCGAACATGGATCAACCAAGGAGCAATCAGATGCCTGCAACTATGAACTTAACGGCCTTCAGCAGCGACCTGGTAGGGTATCTCGACATATGGACGGCCAATTTCGGCTATAACAGCAACGGCGCCTTCAGCCCCGCCAGTAATCCACATGAGCAGTGGGTGGCGGGCAATGTGGGCGTAGACAGCTCGGCCGTCCTGCTTGAGGGAAGCTTTTCCTACGCCTCGCCAGGCGGCTTCACGGGGACGCTTGACACACTTGACTTCGGTTGGTCGGCAACCGGTTCCGCGTCATCCGGTTTCGCACTGACTGCTACCGACCTTTCGATCGACCTGGGCGGGGCTGCGCCGACAGCCGCGTTCAATCAAGCGATCTACATGCTCTCGCATGGCGGAAACTTGACCGGTGGTACGGTTTTCGGTCAGTCCTTTGACGGTCTCTACGACTATTTTGGTGATGTCGGAACGGTTCAGAACGGAACGAGCTCAGACGATCGTCTCTACAGCTTTGACGGAAACGACGATCTCAACGGCGGCGCTGGACGCGATACGTTCGTCTTCGATCGGGATATCGCCGGTTCGCTTGCTTCTTCGATCGGGAACGACAGCGTTTCTGGCTTCGTGGCCGGCGCCACCGGCGACTTCATCGATCTCTCGGGCCTCGCGAGCACGTCCTTCGATACCTATGCCGAAGTCTTCGCGGCTTCGTCGCAGGTTGGTGCCGATACGGTTATCAATCTCGGTTCGCTCGGCACGATCACGCTCGAGAGCGTATCCAAGTCCGCTCTGATCTCCGGCAATTTCGTATTCTGACAGGGAACGAATTTGTCGGTCTCCACACACACCAAGGCGCCGTCGCAGCTTCGTGCTGCGATGGTCGTCCCGACGGCCAGAGCGGCACTCATCGGCCTTGCTGTGATCAGCGGCGTCGTAAACCTGTTGGCGCTGACCTCGCCCCTGTTCATGCTGCAGGTCTACGATCGCGTTCTCGCGAGCCGCAGCATTCCAACCTTGGTCGGGTTGAGCATGCTTGCGCTCGGTCTTTATGGAGTCCAGGCGGCACTGGATATTGTTCGATCGCGCATTCTGTTGCGGGTCGGCGAAAGCTTCGATCATCAACTGTCCGGTCGGGTACATGAAGCCGTCCTGCGGCTTCCCCTGGAAACGAAAATGCCCGGAGACGGGCTGCAGCCTCTCCGCGATTTGGACAATGTCCGAGGTTTTCTGTCGAGCCAGGGCCCAACGGCGTTTTTCGACCTGCCCTGGATGCCGCTTTATCTGGGCATCTGCTTCGCTTTTCATTTCTGGATCGGGGTCACGGCATCGGTGGGTGCGATCACGCTGGTCGCGATGACCGCGTTGACGGATCTTCTCTCTCGCGGACCCACGCGTGAGGCGACCAGACACGGGATGGTGAGAAGTGCGGCAATGGAAGCGGGGCGTCGCAACGCCGAGGTCGTGCGCGCGCTTGGTCTTCAGCAACGGCTTTCGATGCGCTGGCGCCGGGTCAATCTGGCCTATCTCGCATCGAACCGCCGGGCCGGTGATGTGGCCGGACAGTTTGGCGCAATCTCGCGTTCGCTTCGGCTTACTCTCCAGTCTGCGATCCTTGGCGTCGGCGCATGGCTCGTCATCGAGCAACAGGTGACGGCCGGCATCATGATCGCAAGCTCGATCATGATGGGCCGGGCACTGGCGCCGGTGGATCTCGCCATCGGAAGCTGGAAACCATTTTTGATGGCGCGACAAAGCTGGGACCGGTTGGGTGGCTTGCTATCGATGATGCCGGAGACGCCGGTCCTGATGGCACTTCCCGCACCGCGCGAAAGGCTCGCTGTCGAAAACCTGACGATCATTCCTCCTGGTCCCACGAAGACGCCAACAATCACCGGCGTGAATTTCTCCGCGCCGGCAGGAAGCGCCATCGGGGTGATAGGACCAAGTGGTTCGGGAAAATCGACGCTGAGCCGCGTTCTCGTCGGTGCCTGGTCCCCGGTCGGCGGGAAGGTGCGGCTCGATGGGGCCAGCCTCGACCAATGGGACCGCGAGGCTCTGGGGAAACATCTGGGCTACCTTCCGCAAGGCGTCGAGCTGTTCGAGGGGACGATCGGCGAAAATATCGCGCGGTTCGATCCTGACGCTGATCCGGAAACAATCGTCAATGCTGCTAAAGCGGCAGAGGCCCACGAACTGATCCTCAGGTTCGAAAAGGGCTATGAGACCGAGATTGGTGAAAACGGCTCGCTTTTGTCCGCCGGTCAGCGTCAGCGGATCGGCCTTGCCCGCGCTCTCTATGGTGATCCTTTTCTTGTCGTCCTGGATGAGCCGAATGCCAATCTGGACTCGGAGGGCGAGGCGGCAGTCGTCAAGGCAATTGCAAGCATCCGAGCTCGAAACGGAATCGCCATCGTCATTGCCCATCGGCCAAGCGCCATCGGCGCTGTCGATTTCATCCTGATGATCGATAACGGGCGGATGGCAGCATTCGGCCCGAGAGATGAAATCCTGGCCCGTGTCCTGAAAGCGCCGGTCCGATCCGCGGCGATCACTTCAGAGCCGCGACCGTTTCAGGTCAGCGGACGCACGGTCGCGCCCTTCAGGGTGGTTGCGGACTCCACCGAAGAGAGATCGGAAACGGAAGAAAAGGGCGACGCCGATGTCAAGCACTAGGAACGATCCGGTCTCACGCTCCATCCGCCGTCACCTCGTTGCGGGAACAGTCATCGGGCTGACCTTTATCTTTGGTGCCGGTGCCTGGGCGGCCATGACGAACTTGGCCGGGGCAGTCGTCGCCTCGGGGCACTTCGTCGTCGACTCCTACGTCAAGCGCGTGCAGCATCCGACAGGCGGCGTGGTCGGTGAAATACTGGTCCGCGAAGGCCAGCAGGTGAGCGCCGGGGACGTGCTGATGCGCCTCGATGCCACCCAGACACGCGCCAATCTTGGTATCGTGACCAGACGGCTCGATGAGCTGAATGCCCGTCTCGCAAGATTGGAAGCGGAGCGAGACGATCTCGCTGAAATCCTGTTTCCCGGTTCGCTGCTTGAGCGTGCAGACAACGCTGACGTCGCATCGATCCTGAAGAGTGAACGAAGACTGTTCGAGTTCCGGAGCAGTTCACGTCAGGGCAACAAATCACAGTTGCTGGAACGGATTGCCCAGTTCGACCACGAAATCGAGGGCCTGAAGGCTCAGGAAACCGCATATGATCGCGGCCTCAAGGTGCTCGAAATCGAAATCGCGTCTCTGCGGGGACTGCACGAGAAGGGTATCGTATCCGTGCAGCGGCTGAACGGCCTGGAGACCCAGGCGGCGACATTCGCCGGAGAGCGTGGTGAAAAGATAGCCTTCCAGGCACAGGCGGCGGGCCGGATTTCCGAAACGAAGCTGCAGATCGCCCAGATCGACCAGGACCTGAAAACCGAGGTCGGCCGGGAACTGCGCGAGGTACAAGGCCAGATTGGCGAATTCATCGAGCGCAAGATCGCCGCTGAAGATCAGCTGAAACGCATCGAAATTCTGGCACCCCAGGCGGGGAGGGTGCATGAACTGACGGTGCATACCGTCGGAGGCGTGATATCGCCTGCGGACGTGATCCTGTCGATCGTGCCGGACCGCGACAAACTTGCCCTTGAGGCGCGCATCCTTCCACAGGATATCGATCAGGTCAGCGTCGGACAGATGGCGGTCATAAGGATGTCGGCCTTCAATCAGCGGACGACGCCGGAGCTCAATGGCACCGTCGCACGCATTGCGGCAGATCTTACGGAAGATACTCGCACGGGGTTTTCGTACTATCTGGTTCGCTTGGCAGTTCCGCACGAAGAGCTGGCTCGACTTGATGGACTTCTTCTTGTTCCGGGCATGCCGGCGGAAGCCTTCATACAGACCGGCCAACGCACCGCGCTTTCCTACTTGGCGAAACCGCTCGCCGATCAGATTGAACGGGCGTTTCGAGAAGAATGAGCATATTGGCCCACAGGTGCGGATGGCGAAGACCTCTCCTGCGGCCCCATCGGTTCACCGCACTGATGGGTTCAGCGCAGCAGTGACTTCAGAAGCCTCGCAACGCCCTTAAGAGGCTCGAGATAACGGTCCGCCATTTCGGCGGCGGGGACACTTGCCGCTGGCGCGCCGATATTGATCGCGGCGACCACGCGGCCGCGATCGTTTTCCAGCGGCACGGCAATCGAACAGAGACCGAGTTCCAGCTCCTGGTCGATGACGGCAAAACCCTCTTCGCGGACGCGGGCAAGCTCTGCCATCAGCCGGGCAGGGTCGGTGAGCGTGCGCGGTGTGAAGGATCTGAGGTTCGTTTGCTTCAGAAGCGCACGGGCCTCGTCTTCGGGCAGCGCTGCAAGCAGAACGCGGCCCATCGAGGCGCAATAGGCGGGGAGGCGGCTGCCGGGCATCAGGTTGATCGACATGACCCGCTTCTGCGAGGCGCGGGCGATATAAACGACTTCGGTGCCGTCGAGCACGCTTGCCGATGCGCTCTGGTGAACCTCCTCGGCGAGTTTGTCGAGGAAGGGTTGGACGATATGGGGCAGAGGGGTGGCCGAGAGATAGGCATGGCCGAGCCGCAAAATCTTCGGCGTCAGCACGAAGAATTTTCCGTCATAGTCCGCATAGCCGAGTTCGGCCAAGGTGAGCAGGCAGCGGCGGGCCGTCGCGCGGTCGAGGCCGGTCGCCTTCGCCACGTCGGCGATCGCCAGCCGCGGCGTCGTTTCACCGAAAGCCTCGATGACCTTCAGGCCTCGCGCGAAACCGCTGACGAAATCCGTTTCCTGCATGGTTTCTCCCCTGAACCCGCCCCTTGTCGAGACCGTCGCTCCGCACCGCTAGTTCAGACAATATGTGCGATATATGAACAAAAGTCAATTATCGCACAATCTTCTTGCTGTCCATCCCGCGCTGATCTATCTCTTTTCCCGGAGGCACGGCGGCCACTTCCGCCGATTATAGCGAAGGAGATATCCCGCATGGACAAGACAATCGGGAGCACGGCGGAAGCCGTCTCCGAGATCGGTGATGGCGCGACCATCATGATCGGCGGTTTTGGCGGGTCTGGCGCCCCGATCGAGCTGATCCATGCGCTGATCGACAAGAGAATCAAGGACCTGACCGTCATCAACAACAATGCTGGCAACGGCCGCATCGGCATTGCCGCGATGATCGACGCGGGCATGGTCAGGAAGATGATCTGCTCGTTTCCGAAATCGTCGGATCCGCGCGCCTTTACCGATCGCTATCTGGCGGGACAGATCGAGCTCGAACTGGTGCCGCAAGGCACGCTTGCCGAGCGCATCCGCGCCGGCGGCGCCGGCATTCCGGCCTTCTACACGCCGACCGCCTATGGTACAGAGCTTGCCAACGGCAAGGTAATCGCCGAGTTCGACGGCCGCCACTATGTGCAGGAGCGCTGGCTGAAGGCCGATTTCGCCATCGTCAAGGCGCAGCTCGGTGATCCATTGGGCAACCTCACCTACAACAAGGCCGGCCGTAACTTCAATCCGCTGATGTGCATGGCCGCGGCCAAGACGATCGTGCAGGTGTCGAAGATCGTGCCGCCCGGCGGCATTGATCCCGAGCACGTCGTGACCCCCGGCATCTTCATCGACCGCGTCGTTGAAGTTCCCGATCCTCAGCAGGAAGAAGTCCTCATTCGCGCCGGAGTGGCCTACGTATGACCCTCAACACCCGAGAAGACATCAAGCTTTCCAACGCCCAGATCGCCTGGCGCGCCGCCCAGGACATCCAGGACGGCGCCTATGTGAACCTCGGCATCGGTTTCCCGGAAATGGTCGCCCGTTACCAGCCGCCCGGTCGCGAGGCGATCTTCCACACCGAAAACGGCATCCTGAACTTCGGCGAAGCGCCGGCTGAAGGCGAGGAAGACTGGGACCTGATCAACGCCGGCAAGAAGGCCGTGACGCTGAAGCCGGGTGCCGCCTTCTTCCACCATGCCGACAGCTTTGCCATGGTGCGTGGCGGCCATCTCGACGTCGCCATATTAGGCGCGCTGCAGGTGGCCCAGAACGGCGACCTCGCCAACTGGCGGGTCGGCTCCAAGGGCGTGCCGGCCGTCGGCGGCGCCATGGACCTCGTACATGGCGCCAAGCAGGTCTGCGTCATCACCGAACACGTCACCAAGAACGGTGAGCCGAAATTAGTTGAAGCTTGTACCTTTCCGTTGACCGGCGTTGCCTGTATCACTCGGGTCTATACGAGCCATGCCGTCATCGACATCGTCGAGAAGCATTTCGTCCTGCGCGAAAAGCTGACCGATATGACAGTCGAGGAACTGCAGGCCATGACCGGCGCCCGCCTCCATATCGATGGACCGGTCGCCGATCTCGTCGTGCCGAAACTGTAAAAGAGAAGATCATGACCGAAGCCTATATCTGCGATTATATCCGCACCCCGATCGGCCGCTTCGGCGGTTCGCTCTCCTCCGTTCGTGCCGACGACCTTGGCGCCATCCCCCTGAAGGCGTTGATCGAGCGCAACGCTTCCGTAGATTGGGAAGCCGTCGCGGATGTCATCTACGGCTGCGCCAACCAGGCCGGCGAAGACAACCGCAACGTCGCCCGCATGTCGGCGCTGCTTGCCGGCCTGCCGGTCAGTGTCGGCGGCACCACGATGAATCGCCTCTGCGGTTCGGGCATGGATGCGGTTATCACTGCTGCCCGCGCCATCAAGGCCGGCGAGGCGGAACTGATGATTGCCGGCGGCGTCGAAAGCATGTCCAGAGCGCCCTTCGTCATGCCGAAGGCCGAAACGGCGTTTTCGCGCAACGCCGAGATCTACGACACCACGATCGGCTGGCGCTTCGTCAACCCACTGATGAAAAAGCAGTATGGCGTCGATTCCATGCCGGAAACCGGCGACAACGTGGCGATCGACTATAAGGTTTCGCGCGAGGACCAGGACGCGTTTGCCGTCCGCAGCCAGGCGAAAGCCTCGGCGGCTCAGGAGAACGGTCGTCTTGCTAAGGAAATCACCTCGGTTAGCATCCCGCAGCGCAAAGGCGATCCGGTGGTCGTTTCGAAGGACGAACATCCCCGCGCGACCAATATGGAAGCGCTCGCTAAGCTCAAGGTGCTCAACAAGATCGAGGGCGCGACGGTCACCGCCGGCAACGCATCAGGCGTCAACGACGGCGCGGCAGCCCTGATCATCGCTTCGGAAGCGGCAGCCAGGAAATACGGCCTGACCCCGATCGCCCGCATCATGGGCGGCGCCACAGCCGGCGTTCCGCCGCGCATCATGGGCATCGGACCGGCGCCGGCCACTCAGAAGCTCTGCGCCCGTCTCGGCATCTCGCCGAAGGATTTTGACGTGATCGAGCTCAACGAAGCGTTTGCCAGCCAGGGCATCGCGGTCCTTCGCGAACTCGGCCTGCAGGAAGACGCCGACTATATCAACCCGAACGGCGGCGCGATCGCGCTCGGCCACCCGCTCGGCATGTCCGGCGCCCGCATTTCCGGCACCGCAGCGCTGGAACTGTCGCTCCGCAAGGGCCGCTATGCGCTTGCCACGATGTGCATCGGCGTCGGGCAGGGTATCGCGGTGGCCCTGGAACGCGTGTGATCCAAAGCCTCTCCCTCCCCTCAAGGGAGGGAGCCCCGTTTTACAGAAATGTGGCCGGGGGCAGGTTTGACGCGATGGGGTCATCCCAGATTTAGTTCACCTGAACGCCGCGTTGCTTCAACGTTTCCAAAACTCTGCGTGCGGCCGGCGCCCCGGAAAAACGACCCGCTTGTCTGAGCGACAGCAGATCGAGCAATGCCTCAATGTTTTCGGACGGAACGTTGATGCTGACCCGTTCCAGTTTCTGGAGAGGCACGAGGTCGCGCATATCAACCTTGTCGATCATCGAGATTACGGAGATGAATTTCAGGTTCGGGCAGAAGCGGATACCTGACAGGTCCCTGATATCGAACGCATTTTCCTCGCCGCCCCAGAAATACCAGACATAGGGGTAGATCGCGGAGCCTCCGTCGAATTCGATCCACTCGACGGAAGCCAGGAGTTCGTCGTTCAAAGGATAGCGGGCGAGATAATCCAGCGCTTCCGGAATAAGTTCGTAGCCCTCCTTTTCCAGATTGACCGGGCGGCCGAGCACATGGCTCGCAAGCTCTTCCGGCGTGCCGAGATCAATCGCCTTGGCACGCAAAAGGGCAGAGAGCACTGCCAGCTTCAGGTTCACATCCGAGAAAGGCGCGCCCGGATCGCCGCCTGCGGCCGGGTAGGGCGGCGCGGTCGGCTCCATATATTCGGCATCGGGATTGGAAATGTTGATCTCATAGACCGTGTCATAGGTGATGCGGGCGGAAAGCTCACCTTCCGGCAATTGCTTCCTGCCGAAACGGGTGGCGCGCCGTACCTTGCTTTCCTCGCCGATCTCCATATCGGGCACAGTGGTGCGAAGATCGCTAAGCGAAATACCCATGGGAACTCCGGCAATCGTATGCTCGAAGCGGGAGTTGAAGTTAACGCTGCCGATCAGTCCCTTCCGATCGATCCGCACGACTACTCCATAGGTATTTTCGAGAATGTCGATCAGCCCGCCCTTATGCGGCGCCGGAGCCCGCCAGGCAGAACCCATCGCCTTTTCGACGGCCGACATCGGCATGCCGGGCCGCAGCGCCGCAAGCGCTGCGGCATCAACCGGTTTACTCGAGGCCGCCATACCCTCACCTCCCGCTTTGGCCCACAGGGCCAGCGCTGTTCCACCGATTAGAAATTCCCGCTTCCGCATGATCCTCGTCCTACGCATGAACTCAAAGCCGCATTGCGGCAAAACCGATATGCTGCGATGCGGTGGAATTTCAACATCTGCAACCTGCCGAACGCGACGCTCCCTGTCAGATCGTCGCAATCAGCAGTTAGGCCTTGGGCATGACACCCGCAGAGCCTATATAAGACAGGCCGCAGATGCGACGGAACCCAAGGTCTTGAAATGAGCGACGAATTGCAGGCGCGCGCGGCGCATATCGCGGCGATCCGGAAACGGGCGGAAGCGGAAATGAAGGCGATCGGCATCGACGACGCCTTCATCGGCAAGCTGGTCGATACGTTTTACGGCCGCATCCTGGAGCACCCGGAACTGGGGCCTGTGTTCGACGCGCGGCTTTCCGGACGCTGGCCGGAGCACATGGCGAAGATGAAGAGCTTCTGGTCCTCCGTCGCCTTCCGCAACGGTGCCTATGGCGGAAAGCCGGTCCAGGCGCATCTTGGCGTCGCCAACATGACGGCGGAGCTTTTCCCGAAATGGCTGGAGCTGTTTGCCGCCACGCTGGACGACATTACGCCCAATCCGGAGGCGAAAGCCTGGTTCATGGTGACGGCGGAGCGCATCGCACGAAGCCTGACGCTCTCGCTCTTCTACAATCCGGCGCTCGACGACCCTTCGCTCAAGCAGGCCTGACGACCGCGGGAAACTCTGTCCTCACGCCTTGAGATGGCGGCCTGCATCCAGTGCTTCTTCCGCATCATCAAGCGACATCTCGAAGATTCTTCTTCCTATATCGAAACTGAAACCCGCCCTGGCAAAGGCGGAAAATTCCTTCGCCTTGCGTTTTTCGTCGAGTTCGCCTTTGCGGAACGGCCCAAACGCTCGTTTGCGGGCCAGGACGAGGGCGGCGTGGAAGTCGTCGGCTTCAGCGACGGCGGCCGCGACGGTACTGCTCGCCACGCCCTTCTGCGACAATCTCTGGGCGATGGCTCGTCTGGACTTGCCGCCGCGCATGCCCGAGCGGGTGCTCATTTCGGCAAAGGCGGCATCATCCAGCGCCTTGTTGTCATAGGCGAATTTCACGGCGAATTCGGCAAGCGCCCTGATCTGGACCTCGCCGATATCCTCGAATTTCTGGCGTGCCTTGCGCGCTATGGCATCGAAGAGCTGCCTTTCCGTGTGCATGCGTCGCTCGATGCGATAGATAGTCGAATTGCGCGTCCATGACAGCATGCGCGGCGTCGGCGCATCGGATTGCGGCGTCTCGTCGTCCAGTTCCAGTTTAAGCCTCCGACCTCTTTTCCTGTCGCTTTCTGGGATGCGGCGCCGGGTTGCTTACACCATGCCCCTTAGGGGAAACAACACCATCGCAGCAGCCGTGTCAGACGGCAGGAGCGGCCTTCAGCGCTTCCTGATGCACGACGATCCGGGCGTGGTAGGGCACCCGCGTATAAAGGTCCATCACATCCTGGTTGACCAGGCGCACGCAGCCCGACGAAGTCGCCTTGCCGATCGAAGCCCATTCCGGCGAACCGTGCAGGCGGTAGAGTGTATCCTGGCCGTTCTGGAAGATGTAGAGCGCCCGGGCACCGAGCGGGTTCTTGACGCCCGGATCCATGCCGCCGTTTTCGATGGAAAACTTCTTGAGGCTCGGTTGGCGCGCCACCATCTCGTTCGGCGGCTTCCAGCGCGGCCAGGGCTGCCGCCAGTGGATGACGCCTTCTCCCTGCCAGGCAAAACCGTCCTTGCCAATGCCGACGCCATAGCGCATCGCCGTGCCGCCAGGCTCCACAACATAGAGGAAACGGCCGGGTGTATCGACGACCACCGTGCCCGGCAATTCGCCGGTCGGATCGACCACGCGCTGGCGATAATATTTCGGGTCGATCTGCTTGTAGGGGATCGCCGGCAGGAGGTGGCCGCTGTCCTCGACGGCGGCGTATCTGGCCTGCAGTTCCGCTTCGCTCGGGGGCTCGATTGGGCGGCGGGCCATTTCCGGGACCGGCGCCCGCTCAGCAGTGGTGGCGCAGCCGGCAAGCGTCGCGGTCATCGAAACGGAGCCGATAACGAAGGCGCGCCGCGACATCTGGTATTCGCTGGTCATGGACCGAAAAATCTTTCTGAAAATCAACGTATGTGAGCTAGTAGCGGTTTCGAGCCCAGACCAGCAAGGCGGCTGCGCATCACATCACGGTGACCTTGCCGTCATCGATCTGCTGGCGAATTCAATCCGTCGCCTTGGCCTCGTAAAACGCCCTGACGTCCCCCGCAAAGCTCCTGCGCGAATCCGGCCTGGTGTAGAACATGTGCCCGCCGCGATAGACTTTGAGCTCGGCGCGGCCGGCGGCGAGGTCGGGCGGCAAATGGTCGATGACGTAGCGGCTGGCGCCATAAGGAGTCAGCGCGTCGCTGTAGCCGTGGGCGATCATCAGCTTGAAGGACGGGATGACCGAGAGCAGGTCGCGGATATCCGTTGACGCGCTGGCGAGCGAGCGCGAGTCGCCGCCGCGGCTGCCGTTCCATTCCCAGCGACGGTTCACGTCTTCGTTCAGCAGCGAATAGGTCATTTCGCTCGCAAACCCGAGCTCGTTGCGGGCATAGGCGGAGAAGGCGGCACCATAGGCGCGGGTGTAACCTTCCAGGATCGGGTCGTCGTTGCGGGTGGAGGCATCTTCCGGATAGGCATCCGGCACCGCATAGGAAGCATCGTAGGGGCTGACGACTTTCCCCGTGCCGCCCATCTGCTTGGCATAGACATCGCCGATGAAACCGCGGGTGCGGGCGACGACGTCCTTCGAAATGCCGGTAAGCTCCGAAACCCGGCCATAGAGAGCATCGGCCGCCTGACCGGTGGGGGAGGGGCCGGCAAGCCCGACGAGATAGTCGCTCATCGCGAAACGCTCGGCTTCGGAGAGTTTTTCCTGTGTGAACTGGTTGCGGCGCTCCAACTCGGCCGCCGCGAGCGAGGGAAGCTGCAGCGCGGCACTCAAGGGATCCTCGGAATTGGCGAGGAAACGGCCCTCGACCAGTGGCGACAGCATGATGATGCCGGAGGCGAGTATCCCTTGGCTGTTCTTCAGCGAGACGGCGACCTTGGCGGCGCGAAACCCACCATAGCTCTCGCCGAGCAGGTATTTCGGCGCATCGAGCCGGTTGTTCTTCTGGACGTAGAGCGCGATCGCCTTGGACAGACTGTCGGCATCCTGCCGCACGCCGTAATAACCGCCGGCCGCATCGTTGCTGGCGGGCCGGCTCCAGCCGGTGCCGACCGGGTCGATCAGCACGAGATCGGTGAAGGCGAGCCAGCTTTCCGGATTGTCCTTCAGCTGAGGCGTCGTACCGTTGTCACCGGTCGCACCGAATTCCAGCATTCTAGGGCCGACCAGGCCGAGATGCAGATAAGCGGAAGCAGCGCCCGGACCGCCGTTGAAGGCGAAGGTGAGCGGTCGATCCGGCGTTCTGTTCTTGGTGACATAGGCGGTGTAGAAGATCTTAGCCGAACGGTTGCCGTCCTGGCCGAACAGGTCGAGCGTGCCGGCCGTCGCGGTATAGGGCAGGTCGCCGGAAGGTGCCTTGAAGACGTGTTCGGTGGTGGAATCCGCCGGGATCAGGCTGAATATGGCGCCACCCGCACCTTGCTCCGCCTGGCGCCCGCGCTCGCGGTTCTCGTCGCCACCGCGCTGCTGCTGCGCCAGAACCGGCGCGGAAAGGGTGAGGAGTAAGGCGAGAGACGCGATCATCCGATGAAACGACAAACTGAAATCCTCCTTGGCCAGCCGCATCTTATGTAGGGCGGTGCACCGATCCGCAAAACTCAACTCCTATTGATCGGCGGGGTGGGCGGCTCATTTGTCGATTTTCACCGCGTTTCAGGGTGCGCAGGGGCGTATTGGCGACCGTTTGCGATATGCTATCCAGCGTCCAAAACCACCCTGCTTCGATGCGCGGAAGTGAATCTCAAGAAAACAGTGCAAATCCGCGACAAATGGTGCGGATTGCCGTGTGATCGGTGGCCATAACCGCACATCGCCTTTACGTTCACCTCCATGATTCCCAAGGCCGTATTACCGAAAACGCCGTTCCAGCCCATGTCGGCACCCCGCTGGGCAGCGCCAGCGACATTTGCCGCGGAAACCGCCGACGCGGCATTCATGGCGGGGGGCGCGCTTTATCCGATCGAACAGATCGTTCGGGCGGAGCCTGACTGGGTGGGCGCCTGGCGGCAGCGGCTGGCGCTGAAATGCGCCGTAGCGGCGGTGCGGCTTGCGGGACGTTCGGAAGACGAGGCCGTTCTGCGCGATACGTGGCTGTTGCGAAAGCCGGGAGACGATCCCGGTCCTGCCGGTCAGATCCTGTCGGCCTGGAAACGGCTCGCCTCCCGTTCCACCGCGCTCGATGCGGAGGTGCTGCAGACGATCGCCGGCATGCTGGGCATCAAATGGGACGAGCCGCTGGCAACGCTCGCGCAGACTTTTGACGACCTCGGCCTGAGCGGATCAGCCGCGCCGTTCGCGGCCGCGGCAATCATTCGCGAGACGCACACGATCCGCCCGGATGCCGAAGCGCTCGGCTGGTGGCTTGCCGATCTCCTTCTGGCACAGAAGCTGCGCTGGTCCGTGCCGGTGCCGCTGCTGATGAGCCAGCGCTTTTCTTCGGTGTTTCGCGCCGAGGGTGGACGCGGCCGCATCCGGCCAAGCGAAGAGGGGTTCGAGCGGGCGGTCTGCCTGGCTCTGGTGCATGCCTCGACCGAAGCCGGCCGGCTGGCGACAGAGATTGCCCGGCGCGCCGACCGGCTTGCCGCCGTTACGCCAAAGCTGCGTGCAAAGGGCGCAGAGGATGGGCTCCGCTTGCTGCTCTCCGAAGACGCCGTCTCCGGCTCCCTGCAAACGCCGAACCTTTCCCGCTTCGCTTCGCGCCGGCTGTTTGAGCGACTGCAGCAGCTGGAAGCCGTGCGCGAGCTTTCCGGCCGCTCCACCTTCCGCATCTACGGGCTCTGAGCATGGCGAAGCGGGCGCGGCACATCTCGATCGACCGGGAACTTCTCCACCTGACGCGGGCGGAACGGCACCGCCAATGGGCGGCACGGGTGGAGGCGGTGATCTTTGCCTCTTCCGAGCCGGTTAACCGAAAGGCGCTGGAGCGCGTCGTCGGGGAGGACTGCGATATCGAAGCGATCATCGAGGAGATCCGCGTGGCGCTGGAGGGCCGCCCTTATGAACTCGCCGCGGTCGCCGGTGGCTGGCAGCACCGCACCCGGCCGGAATTTGCGGATGTCATCCACGTCTCCGGCACCGCCAACGCTCCACCTGCAGATCTGACCGATCACCAGGCGCTGGTGCTGATGACGGTCGGCTATTTCCAGCCGGTGACGCGTGCCGAAATTTCGAAGATTTTCGGGCGCGAGGTGAGCCGTGATACGATCGCGACGCTGCGGCAGCTCGGCTTCCTGGCCTCCGGTCCACGCAGTCCGACACCCGGCGCCCCATATACCTATATCACCACGCCCGCCTTCCTCACCGCCTTCGGTTTCGACACGCTGCGCGACCTGCCGGACACGGAAATGCTGGAGGATGCCGGACTGCTGACCCGCAAGCTGCCGGTCGATGATTTCGTAGAGCCGGAGCTGGAAGAAGACGACGATTAGCAGCGGCGCTTGAAATGCGCGTGAATTGGGCTCATATTGGACAGCAGATGATCAAATCTGGATCAGGACTGTTCTGATGGCTCATGGCTTTGAAATTGGCGCCGCCGCCTTCGGCCAACCCCAGTCTTCGCTTCTGTCAGCCCGGCGGGTGTCCGATCTGCTCGGCCTGACGCAGGCGGAACTGGCAAAGCTGATCGGTGTCGCCCGCAACACGCTGACGGCCAAAAGTGGCGCGCGCAAGGTCGATCTGGCGCTGAGCCCGGTCGTGCGCATTCTGGCGATGGCGAGCGAGATGGCCGGCGACGAAAACCGTGCGGCGATCTGGTTCAAGCACCAGCCTATCCCCGGCTGGGCCGGCAAGACGGCCTACGACCTCGTCGGCGAAGGCAAGGCAGACAAGGTGCTCGCCTATCTGGAGGCGGTACGCTCCGGCGTTTATGCCTGAACCCGTGATCCTGTGGCGTGCCTATGTCCCGCGCTGGGCGCATGCGCCGCTTTCCGGCGAAGGTGCTGCCCGCTTTGGCGGCCGCTGGAACCCGATCGGAGCGCCGACCATCTATGCGGCGCGCGAGCTTTCCACCGCTTGGGCCGAATACAATCAGGGTTTCGTACAGCACCCGGCGTTGATCGCCCAGCTTCGTGTCGACGGCGCGCGGATCGCGGATTTGACCGCCCCCGAGGTTCTGACCGGGCTTGGTGTTGATGAGACCATCCACCGTTGCGAATGGCGGGCCGATCTCGATGCGGGCCGGATACCGTCGGCGCATCTCCTCAGGGAGAGATTGCTCCAGCAGGGTTGCGATGGCGTGATCTATCCCTCCTTCATGTCGCCGGGTGGAACCTGCGTCGCCCTGTGGCGCTGGAACGGCGAAGACCAGCCGAAGCTTACGATCACGGACCCCGATGGCCGACTGCCGAAAAGCCCGGCCTCCTGGCTATAGCCGGAAAAGCGGCGGAAGTTTATGAACCCGTGTGGGTTCCCCGAAGAAGTCGGAAAACCATCCGCGCCGGACGTCACAGCCAGAGCTATATAGAAAGTATTCAGTTCAACCTTGGCATTTGAAATTTAGTGGAATGTAATGTTTTGGAGGCACGATGCGCCGACGGAAAGTGGGGCATATGCAGCAGAACATTCGCATCACATCGCACGTCACGATCGTGCTGACATTGCTGACGGCTCTGACGGCGCTTCTTCTCGCCGGCTTCATGTGGCTTGCCTCCGCCAAGGTGGATGATATCGCCTTGACCCGGCAGACAGGGTACCTCAAACAGGGCCTCGACGAGCTGGTGAAAGCCGTGCAGCATGAACTGGAAAGCGTCACGACGTCGAATGACGCGGTTCTGCTTGCTTCCAAAGGTGCTCACCAGTGGATTGCCGACAATATCGGCACGTGGATGCACAGCTATTTCAACCACGACCGCACTTATCTCTTCAACGAACGGGACGAGCTTGTCTTCGCCATGCGGGACGGCCAGGATATTGTGGCCCTGACGTTTCTCGACGATGAAAAGCCTGTGGCAGCCTTGCGAGAGAATGTCCGCGCGGTGTTGCATAGGCGGATCGCGCCCGGTGATTCGGCTCCCCCGGCGATTGCCGAAATTTTCGCGGAGCAAATACTCGCCATTGGCGGCCGGCCCGCTGTCGTCAGCGCGAGGCCGATCGTCCCGCGCACCGACGCGGTCTCGATCGATGCCGGCAAGGAATTCATCACCGTTGCCGTGAAATTCCTGGATGCCGGCGCCGTTGAGAAAATCGCCCGTTCCACGCGGAACGAGACGCTGCATTTTACCACCGACCCGGCCGAATCGATGGCGGCCATTCCGATCATAGCCACCGCAGGCTCGACGCTCGGATATTTGGCATGGCAACCCATCCGGCCAGGCTTGATGCTCATCGAGCAGATCGCACCGGCGGGCATCGCTGGTGTCGCCGTGGCGATGGGCGTCGTCATCTTTCTGGGCCGCGGTTTGCGCAAGACGTCCATCGATCTGTCCGAGAGTCGCTTGGCTCTGATGCGCCATCGCGATCAGCTTGAAGAGAGTGTCAGGCTCCGGACAGCCGAGATCGAGCGCCAGCGGGAGGAACTGGATCGGCTTCTGGCACAGGAGCGGCATGTGAACGCCCTGCAGCGTCAGTTCGTTACCATGGCTTCCCATGAATTCCGCACGCCGCTTGCCATCATCGACGCCGCAGCGCAGCGCCTATCGCGTACGAAAACAAGCCAAAAGCCCGAATATGTGGAAGAGAAGTCGGCCCAGATCCGCTCCGCCGTGCTGCGCATGGTCGATCTGATGGAGAGCATCCTGTCCGCCGGCCGGCTCGAGACCGGCAAGACGACACTGAAGCCGGAGCGCCTTTCACTGGCGGAACTGATCGAAACCTGCTGCGCCCGGCAGACGGATATTCGCAAATCCCACAGGTTTCACCGGGACCTTTCGCATCTGCCGCAGACGATCCTCGCCGATCGCGCCACGATCGAACAGGTTTTCACCAACCTGCTTTCGAATGCTGTCAAATATGCACCCCAGGCGCCGGACATCCATATCCGGACCTGGACGAAGAACGGCATGTCCTATGTATCGATCCAGGATGCCGGCATCGGCATGGATGCCGAGGACCTGCCTAAGCTCTTCCAGCCCTACTACCGAGCCCGGAGCGCAACCGGGATTGCCGGCACCGGCATCGGCCTCAACATCGTCAAGCAGATCGTCGACCTGCATGGCGGTTCGATTTCGGTCGAGAGCGCGATCGGCCAGGGAACAACATTCACAGTGGCGCTCCCGAACAAGGGACCGCTCGCAAATCTCATCAAACGAGCAGCTTAGGGAAATACCAGGATGATCACGGTACTATGCATCGATGACGAAGCGGATATTCGCCAGCTCATCGTCGAGGAGCTGAAGGATGCGGGATTTGCAACTCTGGAGGCCGCCAACGGGCAGGAAGGGCTGGAAGCCATTCTGTCCTACTGGCCGGACATCGTCATCTGCGACATTTCCATGCCCGTCATGGACGGTCATCAGCTCCTCGCGGAAATCCAGCTCAACCATCCCGAGCTCTTCAATATCCCTTTCATCCTTCTGTCGGCCTTGACCGACAAGGACAATGTATTGACGGGTCTGCGCGCAGGCGCGGCGGACTATCTGACCAAGCCGATCGATTTCGATCTGCTGTTGGCCAAGCTCGCCGGTTGCATCGCCCGTCTCGAGAACGACCGGGCCGTCGGCCGGGCGCTTTGACCCCAAGGGCGGCGTAGCCTATCCTGGCATGCTCCCAGCTCATCGCCATCGATGTATCGTCAGCTATGAGTACTGCCGCCGAGGAAGACCATTGCGGATCTCATGGGGATCTTGGGTTCCAGACGAGGCTCGCGGCCCGAATTCGAGCCGGAGTGCGAGCCTCTAACCGCCATCATGGCGGCTGCGTTAACCTAAGAACCGCCCAATGCCGCCGTCAACTGAATGTTTTGCAAAGCGTTGGCGCAAGACCTGCACCATGACGACGAAAGATCTTTCGCCAGCCGCGCGGTTTTGTCACTCGCTCTTGGAAGGTTCGTCGCGTTCGCGAAGATTGCGCGCGACCAGGCGGCAAAGGTCGCGGAGCTGCTGGTAGCTTTCCTGGGGCAGGAAGGAGAAGACATCGCGCTCGACGGCGTCGGCGGCCGCATCGCAGGCTTTGATCATTCGCTTGCCTTCGGTCGTCAGGCTCATGCGCAGGATGCGGCGGTTTGCCGGATCTTCCTTGCGGGTGATGAGATTGCGGCGTTGCAGCCCGCCGATCAGCTCGTTCATTGTCTGCGGCGTCACGAAGAAGCGGCGCGAGAGTTCTGCCGAGGAAAGCCCGTCGCGGCTGCCGATCACGCTCAGCACCGTATATTGGATGCCGGTCATCTGAAGTGCCGTGAGCGCGCCTTCCAGCCGGCTGCGCACCGCATGGTTTGCCTGGTTCAGGAAGTAGATTGCCCGGGGCTGCTGCATCACCCAGTCGCTGGTGCTTGCTTCTTCGGGCTTCACGTCTTCAGCCATCACGATGCGGCGACCTTCTTTAAAACGGTTATATCAGCGGGGTAGCGGAGAAAATGCGGGCGCACAAGTCGCGTTGCACGAAACCCTCAACTTACTGAGGCGCCGAGGCGGAGCGAAAGCGACCTTGCGGCGTGCAACGTGGCGGCCAACGGCTGCCCGGAAGGCGTGATGTCGAAGCCATCCTGGCGGCCGAGCACAGTGATCACCGCCTTCAGGTGTGCGCGGTGATCGAAGACGGGGGCGGCAACTGCGGAAAAATCCGGCACCGTAGACGGTAGCGTCGCGGCATATCCTTCGCGACGCACGTCACCAAGGTCGGTTATGAAACGGGCGATCGAAGCATCGTCTTCGCCGCCCTGGTGCATCATGGCCCGCAGATGGTGCTCCCATTCGGCGTTCGGCAGGTTGGCCATGAAGGCGCGGCCGGTCGCCGTCGGCCAGAGGCGCACGAGAGAGCCGACCTTGATCTCGTAGACACTATCGGAGCGGCCCTCGATCTTGTCGACCACGACCGGAGCATCTCCGTTCCAGACCGCCAGCGTCACCGTTTCGCCGAGCTCGGCGGCAAGCTCGGAGATGGATGCGCGGGCGAGGCTTAGGAAATCCGTGCGAGAGAGCGATGCAAGACCGAGCTGCAACGCCGAATCGCCGAGATCGTAGAAGCCGGAAAGCCGATCCTGTGCGACGAAACCGGTGCGCACCAGGCTGACCAGATAGCCATGCGCCATGCTCGGCGTCATGGCGGCGGCCGCCGCGATATCGTTCAGACGCATGGCGCGGCCGGCGTGCTGGATCGCGGTCAGCACCCGCAGGCCCTTTTCGAGCGACTGGATGCCGGTGCCTTTGATGTCCGGGTCTTTCCCTGCTGTTCCCTGTTTTATCGACGCGTCCATGACCTCTCCGCTTGACGTGTTGGATCCTGACCATACAATATACCTGAATAATTTCAAGAATATTGAAATTAACGCGAAGGAAGGGAGGACAACCTTGGCGGAATATCTGGTTTGTTCGGAAGAAGAGATTGCCGATGGCGGCCGCAGGGTCGTCGCCTGCGGGGAGCGGGAGATCGGCATTTTTCGGGTGAAAGGCGCGCTGCATGCCTGGCACAACATGTGCCCGCATCGGCAGGGGCCGATTTGTCAGGGCCGCATCTATCCCGAGGTCATCGAACCCGTCGATGAAAAAGGCGAGGTGCGGACGCTTCTATATAACGAAGAGAACATGCACGTCGCCTGTCCGTGGCACGGCTGGGAATTCAACCTCGAGACCGGCAGCAATGCAGGCCCTGCGAAATACCGCCTGCACCGTGCCGAACTGGCGATCCGGGAGGGACAGATCTATGTTGTCCTCTGACCCCACGTTGCGCAACGACCCCTATGGCTGGATCGAGGACGCCACCGCCGAGATCGAGAAGGCGACCGCCGAGCTCTTGGAAAACGGCGAGGCGTCGCGCGTCTCGGACGAGGCGGTCGCCCGGATGATGACGGCCGCGATCCGGCTTTATGTCGCCAAAAGCGACGGCGAGGAACGCACGTTCCGGCCGCTGACCGGCACGCGCGACGAAACGGTGACCGCCACCGAGGCGCTGTCGGCCGTCTCGGAAATCCTGCGCGCCCTGCATCTCGGGCCGATGGAACTGGCGCTGTGGTATCGCCGCCGCCCCGACGAACTGTAGCCGCGCCTAAAAGATCCACCCTTTCGCCTGAGGAGAGCGAACATGGATATTTCCAACAAGGATCGCGCCCGCGAATTGCCGGTGCAGCAGATCGACGTCTTTACCGATACGCGCGACATTCTGGCCCATGCCAATCGGGCCGCCAAAAAGCGCGGCTTCGAGGACTGGCTGATCTGCGATGTGGACGCCCACCACACCGAGACGATTTCCTGGCACGAACTGGTGCAATATATCGAGGATCCGGTCATCCGCCATCAGGCGATGCTTTTCCACGACGAGAAGATGGGCACCGCTTCCTACGGCCTCAACGGCGACATGGGCCTTAAATACCAGGATGTCGGCGGCCGCATTCCGCATCAGGCGGGCATACGCGAAAAGGTCGATGACGGCGTGCATCGCGATGTGACCCTGTCGCGGCGAGCTATGAGCGCTCTTGGCGTCGATTACATGGTGCTGTTCCCGACACCCATGCTGACGCTCGGCCTTCATCCCCAGCCGGAAATGGAGGTCTATCTCGGCCGCGCCTATAACCGCTGGCTGATCGACAAGGTGCTCTCCAAGGACGACCGCCTGAAGACGCTCGCCTACCTGCCCTTCAACGTACCCAAGGAAGCGGAACGCACCATCGAGGAATTTTCCGGCCAACCGGGCGTCATAGGCTTCTGTGTACCGTCCGTCCGCCACAAGGCGGTGCATCATAACGACTATATGCGCATCTATGCGATGCTCGAGGAGCGCAACCTGCCGATCGCCTTCCATGCGGCCTATCACTGGCAGGACCAGTCGCTGGCGACCATCAACCGGTTCCTCGGCATGCATGCGCTCGGCTTCGTCTGGTGCAACATGGTGCACATGACCAACTGGATTTTGAACGGCATTCCGGAGCGTTTTCCGAAGCTGAAAAGCATCTGGGTGGAAAGCGGGCTCGCCTGGATCCCCTTCCTGATGCAGCGGCTCGACGACCAGTACCTGATGCGCCCCTCCGAGGCGCCGCAGCTCAAGAAGCTGCCGAGCGAATACATGCGCGAAAACTGCTGGTACACGACCCAGCCGATGGAGACGGTGAACATGAAGGCGCTGCAACTGACGCTGGAGATGATCAACGCCGAGAGCCAGCTCCTGTTTGCATCCGACTGGCCGCATTTCGATTTCGACCTGCCTCAGGAGATCTACGATCTGCCGTTCCTGAGTGAGCAGGCGAAGCGGAATATCCTGGGGCTGAACGCGGCAAAGTTGTTCAATCTGGACCCGACGCCGCGTAAGACTTTGTGAGACGTGGAACCAAGTGATCGCCGATGAGGATACGGGATGATGCGGCATCCCAACCCTTCCCCCTTGTGGGGAGGGTGGCCGGCAGGCGGGAGGGGTTTTGATGCGAAGCATAGTCCTCTCCCCAACCTCTCCCCCACAAGGGGAGGGGCTCCGCGCGACGCTTCAGCTCACCACTGCCATAATCAACATTTTCATTCACAGGGGCGATCTCACATGACCATTACCGGAGGCGATTCCATTGTCGCTTCGCTGCGCGCCCACGATGTAGATACCGTCTTCGGCATACCGGGCGCCCAGCTCTACGGCTTGTTCGACGCCTTTCAGCGCGACGGCATGCGGGTGATCACGCCGCGGCACGAGCAGACCTGCGCCTATATGGCATTCGGTTACGCCCGCGCCTCGGGCAATCCCGGCGTCTATTCCGTCGTGCCGGGGCCGGGCGTTCTCAATACCGGCGCCGCACTGCTCACCGCCTGGGGCTGCAACGAGCCGGTTCTGTGCCTGACCGGGCAGGTACCGACGGCGTTTCTCGGCAAGGGTCGCGGCCATCTGCACGAGATGCGCGACCAGCGCGCCGTGCTTGCCGGCCTCGCCAAGTCCGCCGAACGCTCCGACAAGGCAGGGGACGTTTCTGCCGCTATCGCCCACGCGTTTCGCGAGATGCGCTCGCTGAAGCCCGGCCCGGCGACAGTTGAAATGCCCTGGGAACAATTCGTGGCGGAGGGCGAGTTCGAGATCGCCCGGCCGCTCGAAAACCATCCGGATCCAATGGCGGATGTAGTGATCGGTGAGGCGGCGGCTGTGATCAGCAGGGCAGAACGGCCGATGATCTTCGTCGGGCCCGGCGCGTTCGAGGCCCGTGACGAGGTGCTGCGGCTTGCGGAACGGCTGCATGCGCCGGTAGTCGGCTTTCGTTCCGGGCGCGGCGTGGTCTCCAGCCGCCACGAACTCGGCCTCACCATCGCCGAGGCCCGAAAGCTCTGGCCGGTGGTCGATTGCGTCATCGGCATCGGCACCCGGCTCGAGGTGCCGAGCTGGCGCTGGAAGCCGAGAGCCGAAGTGCCGGTGGTGCGGCTGGAAATCGACGCGGAGGAGTTGACCCGCACGCCGAAGGTCCTCGGCGTACTCGGCCGGGCGAAGACCTCTCTCACAGCGCTGCTTGACGAACTCAAGCCGCGGACGCCTTCCAACGACTGGCAGGAAGCGATCCGAACGGCGCGCGCGGAAACGGCGCAAGCCATCCAGGAAATCTCACCGCATTACGATTATCTGCAGGCGATCCGCGCAGCTCTTCCGGACGACGGCATCCTTGTCGAAGAGGTCTGCCAGTCCGGTTTCGCCTCCTGGTACTGCTATCCGGTCTATGAACCGCGAACCTTCATCTCGACCGGCTTCCAGGGCACACTCGGTTTCGGTTTCCCGACCGCGCTTGGCGTCAAGGTCGCCCGGCCGGACGTGCCGGTCGTGTCGATATCGGGCGACGGCGGCTTCATGTTCGCCGCCCAGGAGCTGGCGACCGCCGCGCAATACGGCATTGATGTCATCACCGTCGTCTTCAACAATTCCGCCTTCGGCAACGTGAAGCGCGACCAGAGCCAAGCGTTCGGCGGAAGACTGATCGGCTCGGAGCTGAAGAATCCGGATTTCGACAAGCTCGCCGCCGCCTTCCATGTGGATTTTGCCAGAGTGAGTGCGCCCGAGGCGCTCCGCGCGGCAATCGAGACTGCAATTGCCCGCGGCGGGCCGTGGCTGATCGAGGTACCGCTGTCGCTCGAAAGCGAAGTCAGCCCCTGGAAGTTCATTCACGGCTGATCCGTCGATAACGAATTCCGTTCGACATCGACGAAAAATGCTATCGCCATGGCAGGGAGCCGTATAAAGTCGAACTCGAAGAATTCGATCCGAGAGGGCGGTTTCCGTGACATCAAATCAGAACACCATCCGTATCGTCGTCCTGACGGCGGTTCTGCCGGTTTCGGTGGTCTCGACGCTCGAAGGCATGGGCGGGCGGCGAATGTCCGTCGCGGACGTGCTTGGCGGAGGTGAGATGCCGGGTGTGCAGGTGCTGGTTACCGATCCCGGCGTCGGCTCCAATGCGGATGTACTTGCAAAATTCCCGGACCTGAAGCTCGTCGCCTGCTACGGCATCGGCATCGACTCGATCCATATGCCGACAGTCAAGACGCGCGGTATCGGTATTTCCAATACGCCAGGCCTTCTGACCGAGGATGTCGCCGACCTCGCCATGGCGCTGATGCTCGCTTCGGCCCGCGATATCGTGCCCCAGACCCAATATATCCGCGACGGCCGATGGACGACGATCGCGGCAAAAGTACCGCTCGGCCGGTCGCTCAAGAACAAGGCGATCGGCATTGTCGGGCTCGGTAATATCGGCACGGCGATTGCAGAACGGGCCAGCGCCTTCCGCATGCGCGTTTCCTATCATGGTCCGCGGCAGAAACCTGTCCCCTATACCTACGTGCCCGATCTCGTCGCGCTGGCGAAGGAGAGCGACTTCCTCGTCATCGCCAGCCGCGGCGGCGAAGACACGAAGAACATCGTCAACCGGCAGGTGCTGGAGGCGCTGGGACCTCAGGGCACGCTGGTCAACGTCTCGCGCGGTTCGATCGTCGACGAGGCTGCGCTGGTGGAGGCGCTCAAAACCGGCAAGTTGGGTTTTGCGGCGCTGGACGTGTTCGCCAACGAGCCAAGGGTTTCGGAAAAGCTGCTGTGGATGCCGAATGTCATCATGACCCCGCACCAGGGCAGCGCGACGACGGACACTCGCCTCGCCATGGCTCTTTTGCTGGTCGCGAATGTCGACGCGTTTTTCAAGGGAACGCCGCTGCCCACGCCGGTGGTTCCGATCGCAATCTGGGCTTTTGAAATATAGGGAGGATGTGTCACATGGCATTTCAACGTCACGTCATCGGACTGGCAGGGCAGGACGAGGGACAGGAAGTCGTCACCGAATTCGACCGGGCCTCGGTCACCGACGAGGAATGGGCCGTGCGCGTCGATCTCGCCGCCGCCTACCGGCTGGCCGCACTCTACGGCTGGGACGACCTCATCTACACGCATATCTCGGCCCGCGTCCCAGGCACCGAAAACCACTTTCTGATCAATCCGTTCGGGATGGCCTTCGACGAGATCAAGGCAAGCAACCTCGTCAAGATCGACCACGAGGCGAAGATCATCGGCAAGTCCGACTATCCGGTGAACGGTGCCGGTTTCGTCATCCATCACGCCGTGCACAAGGCGCGCCACGAACTGAACTGCGTCATGCACCTGCATACCGAGGCCGGCATGGCGCTTTCCATGCTCGATTGCGGCCTGCTGCCGCTCTCCCAGCATTCGATGTTCTTCTACAACCGCATCGGCTATCACGGTTACGAGGGTCTGGCGCTCAACATGGAAGAGCAGGAGCGGCTGATCCACGACCTCGGTCCTCACAAGAACATGATCCTCAAGAACCACGGCACCCTGACCTCGGGCGAAAGTGTCGGCGAGGCGTTCGTGTGGACCTTCTGGCTGGAAAAGGCCGCCCGCGCCCAGCTCGCCGCCATGGCTGCCCAGCCGCAGGGTCTCACGGTTCCGGCAGAGAAGATCGCCGAGCTGACCGCCCATATGTACGAGATGTCGCCGGCAAAACCGGGGCTGAAGGAATGGCCGGCGATGCTGCGCAAGCTGGATCGGATCGATCCGAGCTATCGCGATTGATTGCTGGAATACTCGCTGCCGCGAGGCTGCAGGCTTTGCGCCTCAGCCTCTGACATGAAAAAAGCCGGCTTTTCCGCCGGCTTTCTTTTTGGGTTCGATCACTGCAGCCCCTTACTTTAGCTCGGGGCGGTCGCAGCTTACTGCTGCGGGATCTGGGCGATCGCGACGTAGTCCTTCCACTCCGCGATGGTCTTGATCATCAGAGCCTGGGCTTCGGCCGGGGTAGAGATGTAGGGGTCGCCGCCCTGATCGGCCAGGAACTTCTGGGTTTCCGGCGCCTGCAGAACGGTGTTGAACCAGCCGTTGATCTTGGTGGTGATGTCTGCCGGCGTGCCCTTGGCAACCATGGCGCCCCACCAGCCGAGCTGGTCGACGTCAAAGCCCTGTTCCTTCAGGGTCGGAACGTCGGGAGCGCCCTTCATGCGTTCCGGCGAACCGACGCCGAGCAGACGGAAGCGGCCTTCGCGCTGCTGGGAGAGGGCGAAGACCGGGTCATAGGAACCGAAGTCCATCGCGCCGCTGGTGATGTCGTTGAGCGAGTCGGCGGCGGTCTTGTACTGGACCGAAACGGTCTCCAGGCCGGCTTTCTGCTTGTAGACTTCGGCCATGACCTTGCCGGAAGTGGCGTTGACGGCGTAGGAGCCGCCGTCGCCCTTTGTCTTCATGGCGGCCGTCAGTTCCTTCAGGTCCTTGTAGGGCGCGTCCTTGGCGACCGCGATCATGAAGGCCTGCTTGTTGATGGTAGCGATGGTCATCAGGTCCTTGCCGACGTCGATCGGCGGCTTCTTCATGATCCACATGTTGCCGGCGATCGAGTTGCCGGAGTGGACGAAGATCGTGTAGCCGTCCGGCTTGGAGCGCGACGTGTATTCAGCAGCGATGTTGCTGAGTGCGCCCGGCTTGTTTTCGACAATGATCGTGGCGCCCGCAACCTTGGACACCTTGTCTGCGAAATAGCGGACGAGAACGTCGGCGCCGGAACCTGCCGGGAAGGCGCAGACGAAGGTGATCGTCTGGTCCGGATAAGCGGCCTGAGCGGGCGTAACGTTTGCGATCTGCGCGACCGCCAGCATCGCCATGGCGGCGGTGGCTTGCGCGATCTTCTTAAGCCATTTTGTCACTTTTCATCTCCTGTGGCGGTTCGTAAGGGTCCCTGAGAAAGAACCTGCCGCACTATGGCCACAGGGTCTTTCAAATGGGTTGATTAATTTTGCGGAATCTTGGCCATGGCCACGTACGTTTTCCACTCCTCGACGGTTTTTGCGAGCAGTGCCTGACCCTCGTCCGGGGTGCCGACATAGACGTCGCCGCCGAACTTTGCGAGGAAGGCGACAGTATCGGGCTGAGCCAGGATTTCATTGAACAGCGCGTTGATCTTGTCGACCACCGGCTTCGGCGTCGCCTTCGGAACGAAGGAACCCCACCAGCCGAGTTGGTCGATGTCGTAGCCCTGTTCCTTGGCGGTGGGGATGTTGGGCAGCGACTTCAGCCGTATCGGCGAACCGGTCGCAAGGATCCGGACACGCTTTTCATTGGCCTGCGACAGAGCGAAGACCGGGTCGTGGACGCCGTAGTCGAGAGAGCCGCTCATCATGTCGTTGAGCGAATCCTTGGCGTCCTTGAACGAGACTTCGACAGGATCGACACCGGCGACCTGCTTGTAGATTTCGCCGAGAACCTTTCCCGACGTGGCAGCCGTTGCGTAGCTGGCGTTGTTGCCCTTTTCCTTCAGCACCTTGGTCAGTTCCTTCATGTCCTTGATCGGGCTGTCGTAAGCCACGACGAACATGAAGGCCTGCTTGTTGATGAAGGAGGTGGTCTGCAGTTCCTTGACGACGTCGATCGGCGGCGCCTTGAACAGCGACATGTTGGCCGCCGTCGAGGTGCCCGAATGGACGTAGATCGTATATCCGTCCGGCTTGGCGCGGGCGGTGTACATGGCGGCGATGTTGCCGGCGGCACCCGGCTTGTTTTCGACGATCACCGTCTGGCCGGAGACCTTGGCGAACTTCTCGGCAAAGAAGCGGACCAGAACGTCCGCGCCGGAGCCGGCCGGGAAGGCGCAGACGAACGTGATCTGGCCGTTCGGATAAGCACCCTGCGCGAATGCGCCGAAAGGCGCGAGCGCTGCGGCTGCGGCGGTCGCCATCATCAGGTTTCTGCGTGAGATTTCAGTCGTCATCGGTACAATCCTCCCTTGAATGCCCCAGTCGTTCCCATAGACAGATCCCGTGAAGCCTGTTGAACAGGCCTCAGTTTTGCGGAATCTTCGCAAGCGCCACGTAGGCGCGCCACTCCTCGACGGTCTTCGCAAGAAGCTCGTCGACCTCCTTTGGCGTACCCGTGTAGACGTCTCCGCCGAACTTGTTCAGGAATGCTTCCGTTTCCGGCTTGTTGAGCACCTCCTGGAACAGCGAGTTCAGCTTCAGGACGATATCGTCGGGCGTCTTGGCCGGCACGAACACACCCCACCATCCAAGCTGGTCGACATTGAGACCGTATTCCTTGATGGCCGGAATGTCGGGTGTCGACTTCATGCGCTGCGGCGAACCGACGGCCAGCAGCCTCAGGCGCCCCTCGCGCTGCTGGCTGAGCGCGAAGACCGGGTCAAGTGCAGCGAAATCGAGCTGGCCGCTGGTGATGTCGTTCAAGGAATCCGGCCCTGTCTTGTAGGCGACTTCGGTTGCCGAGACGCCTGCGAGCTGCAGGTAGACCTCGGCGAGAACCTTGCCGGAAGTCGCCGTCGAGCCGTAGGTGGCATCGCCGCCTTTGGCTTTGAGGTGCTCGGTGAGCTGCTTCATGTCCTTGATCGGGCTGTCGGCCGCGACCGCGATCATGAAGGGCTGCTTGTTGATGAACTGGACGCCGCGCAACGCCTTGGTGACGTCGATCGACGGTTTCTTGAACAGCGACATGTTGGCCGCGGTCGAGGTGCCGGAATGGACGTAGACCGTGTAGCCGTCGGGCTTGGCGCGGCTGACATATTCTGCGGCGATATTGCCGTTGGCGCCCGGCTTGTTCTCGACGATCACCGTCTGCTTGGAGACGGCAGCCACCTTTTCGGAGAAGAAGCGGACCAAAACGTCGGCGCCGCTGCCGGCCGGAAAGGCGCAGACGAAGGTGATCGTAGCGTTGGGATAGCCGGATTGCGCGAACGAGACGCCTGGCAGGACGGCGGCCATGGCCGCCGCCGCAATCAGGGTGCGTCTTGTCAGTTTCAGATGTTGTTCAGTCATTGGCTCCTCCTCCAAAACTGTTGCGGAATTGTCGTCTATTCCTCCTGGAACGCCTCCTCGCGGGTCTTGCGGAACTGCGGGAAGATGATCAGGCAGAGCATCAGGACCGTCGCCACCAGAAGCGTGGCCGAGATCGGACGATTGATGAAGATCGTCGGGTCGCCGCGCGAGATGACCAGCGAGCGGCGCAGGTTTTCCTCCATCAGCGGGCCGAGAATGAAGCCGAGCACCATGGGTGCGGGCTCGCAGCCGAGCTTGAAGAGGAGGTAACCGAAGACCGTGAAGACGATCATCAGTACCATCATGAACGGCTCGGTGCTGGTCGAGTACACGCCGATCGCACAGAACAGCAGGATCGCCGGGTAGAGCAGCCGGTAGGGAACCGACAGCAGCTTCACCCAGATGCCGATCATCGGCAGGTTGATGACCACGAGCATCAGGTTGCCGATCCACATCGAGGCGACCATGCCCCAGAAGAGGTCGGGGCGGGTGGTCATGACGGCGGCGCCCGGCTGGATGCCCTGGATGATCATCGCGCCCATCATGATCGCCATGATCGGGTTCGACGGAATGCCGAGCGTCAGCAGCGGGATGAACGAGGTCTGGGCGGCGGCGTTGTTGGCCGATTCTGGACCTGCAACGCCTTCCACGGCGCCGTGGCCGAACTTGCGCGGGTTCTTGGAGATCTTCTTCTCCAGCGTATAACTGGCGAAAGAGGCGAGAACCGCGCCACCACCCGGCAGGATGCCGAGGATGGAACCAAGGCCGGTGCCGCGCAGAGCCGCCGGAATGGAGTCCCTGAATTCCTGCTTGTTGGGCCACAGGTCGCGCATGCGGGTGCTGATCGTTTCGCGCGGCGGCGGCGGGTTTTCCAGGTTGCGGATGATTTCCACGATACCGAAGAGACCGAGGACCAGCGGCAGGAAGTCGATCCCTTCCCAGAGGCCGGAGAGGCTGAACGTATAACGGGTGAGACCGGTGTTGATATCGGTGCCGACGAGGCCGAGCAGCAGTCCGATCAGGACCATGGCGACCGCCTTGAGGACGGAGCCGTGTGCCAGCACGATCGCCATGACGAGGCCGAGCAGCATGAGCGCGAAATAGTCCGGCGAGTTGAACTGCTGGGCGATCGAAGCGAGCGGCGGGCCGAAGGCTGCGATGAAGACCGTACCGATCGTACCAGCGAAAAACGAGCCGAGAGCGGCGATCGCGAGTGCGGCGCCCGCGCGGCCCTTGCGGGCCATTTGATGGCCTTCGATACAGGTGACCACCGAGGAGGCTTCGCCCGGCATGTTGACCAGGATCGAGGTGGTCGAGCCGCCGTATTGGGCGCCGTAATAGATGCCGGCGAGCATGATCAGTGATGACAGAGGATCAAGGCCAAAGGTGATCGGCAAGAGGATGGCGAGCGCCGGGATAGGTCCGATGCCAGGGAGAACGCCGATCAGCGTACCGAGAACGGTGCCGATCAGACAGAACATCAGATTTTCCAGCGAACCCGCCGCCATGAAGCCGGTTGCGAGGTGTTCAAAGACTTCCATGGATTACCTGCCCCACCAGACGGGCATAGGCTGCCCAAGCGCATAGACGAAGATGATGACGACGAACGCCGCGGTGGTGACTGCAAAGACGACGGTCTCGACGAGGTTGACGTCACGCCGCGCATAGGCGGCGAACAGGATCAACAGGATCGAGGAGATGACCGCGCCGATCTCCGCGATCAGCATGCCGAAGGCGGCAATCGCCAGCAGGATGAAGATGATCGGTCGGAACTGGATGCGTTCGATGGCCGGACCTTCGATCGCCAGCGACTTTGCCGTGACGATCAGGCCGATCAGGGCGATCAGACCGCAGATGATCATCGGGAAATAGCCAGGGCCCATATTACGGGCGGAACCGAAGGTGAGGTCCGAACCGACATAGAGGCCGATCGCGCCGAAAAGGATGAACAAGATGCCCGCGCCGAAATCCTGCGGACTTTTGATGACCATGGTTTCCTCCCTGAAAACCTGACTGTGTGAACCGGTCCGGCTCCGCTTGGGCGCCGGCCAGACCGCTATTACGCATGCTCCTCAGACCGCGCCTCGAACCCGCGGCCATGAATTCGTCTATAGGCAACTAGATTTGACTATATACAAGAGTAACCCTCTTGTCAGTCAACCGAATTCCGCTGTTTCCGGTCGACCAGATACCGCAGCCCCCCCTATCTTCGATCCTAGCGCAATTATATCAGGAAACCAGATATCGCAGGTGTAATTTGGTGACATCCTTTCCTGTTTTTGGTCTGTGGATTGAAACTTTCAATTGCAGTCGCCTTCTCCCCTAGGCCTGTCCGCTGGCTCCTTGGGGGGCAGATATGAAATTGGTTTTGAACAAAGTCAATTATACTTTATCAAAAATGGTTGACAGGCGCATGCGCGCCGGGAGAGATTGTCGGTCACGATTTCAAAGGATAACAAAATGAAGATTTCAATTGTGGGAGGGGGAATTGGTGGTCTGACAGCGGCATTGTCGCTGCTCCGCCAAGGGTTTGACGTCGACGTGTACGAGCAGGCGGTCGAGTTGAAGGAGGTCGGCGCCGGCGTTCAGGTCAGCGCCAACGGTACGCGAATCCTGTTTTCGCTCGGGCTTGAAGAAGACATCATGTCGGTCGCCTCGCAGGCGCAGGGCAAGGAGATTCGTCTCTGGAACACCGGGCAGACCTGGAAACTGTTCGACCTCGGTCCGCTCTCCATCGAACGCTACGGCTTTCCCTACATCACCATCCACCGAAACGACCTCCACCAGACACTGGCTGCGGGCGTGCGCCGCATCAAGCCCGATGCGATCAAGCTCTCCAAGAAATGCGTCGGGATAACCCAGGACGACAAGGGTGCGACGATCACCTTCGCCGATGGCACTTCCGCGACGTCTGATATCGTAGTCGGCGCCGACGGCGTGCATTCGAAGATTCGCGAGACGCTGTTCGGCCGCGACGATCCGAAATTCACCGGCATCGTCGCCTGGCGTGGTGTCATCCCGGTCGAGCGCCTGCCGGAGCACATGCTGCGCCCGGTCGGCACGAACTGGATCGGTCCCGGCGGCCACGTCATCCAGTACCTGCTGCGCGGCGGCAAGCTGATGAACTATGTCTCGGTTGTCGAGCGCTCCAACTGGCAGGTGGAATCCTGGTCGGTCGCTGGTACGACGGAAGAGTGCCTAGCCGATTACCAGGGCTGGCATGAGGACATCCACACTCTGATCAAGGCGATCGACGTGCCTTACAAATGGGCGCTGATGTTGCGTCCACCGATGGACGACTGGACCCGCGGCCGCGTCACGCTGCTCGGAGACGCCTGTCATCCCACCTTGCCATTCCTCGCCCAGGGTGCGGTCATGGCGATCGAGGACGGTTTCGTGCTTGCCCGCGCACTTGCCGAGAACAATGGCAAATACGAAGCGGCCTTCGCCGGTTACGAGGCGGCCCGCGTCGAGCGTACCGGCAAGATCGTCCGTGGTGCGGAAGGTAATCTCAGCCGTTTCCACAATGCCGCGCTGAAGGATCCGAAGCTCGCCGAAGACTACGTCAATGCCGAATGGCAGGAAGACAAGGTCAAGCAGCGCTACGAATGGTTATTCACCTACGACGCCACCTCGGTGCCGGTCGTGGCGGGAAGCAAGTCGCCGGAAGCCGTCGCCTAAGGTCGCGACAACAGCTCAATCTCGAAAGCCCGTTCGCCGGTTCCGCCGGCCGAGCGGGTGAAGCATAACGGGTAGGACACCATGACCACCAAGGCGGAATGGCAGCGGATCCCGCTGATCGTCTCCTTTCCGGAGACCGCGAAATATACCGAGACCTACGGCTTCGCCGGCAATTCCGGCAGGGTGAACCTCGAAGGCCAGCTTCTGCGTGGCGCGAACGCGCCGTCGAAGACGGTCTATGTCTTCATGCACCCGACCTCGACGCTGCAGCTTCTGCCGATGCCGACGGCGCTTGCCGCTGCCGGCCTGCACGTACTCTGCGCCGCAAGCCGCTATCCGAAGAACGACACCGCTCTCATCATGGAAAAGGTGGCGATCGACCTCGGCAAGTGGCTCGATTATGCCAGAAGCGAACTCGGCTACGAAAAGGTCGTGCTGGTCGGCTGGTCGGGCGGCGGTTCACTGTCGCTGTTCTACCAGGCTCAGGCCGAGAACCCGACCATCACCCACACGCCGGCCGGCGACGAGGTCAATCTCGTTGAAGCCGGGCTAAAGCCCGCCGACGGCGTGATCTTCATCGCAGCCCACCTGTCGCGTGCCGAAACGCTGACCGAATGGCTCGACCCGTCGGTTCTCGACGAGCTGAACCCGGATCTGCGTGATCCGGAATTCGATATCTATTCGCCGGACTGCTCGCACCAGCCGCCCTATTCGAAGGAATTCGTCGAGCGGTTCCGCGCGGTCCAGGTCGCCCGCAATCGCAAGATCACCCAGTGGGCGCTCGACATGTTGGCCGAACTGAAGCGCCGCGGTTCCTACGAACAGGAACGCGCCTTCGTGGTCCACCGCACCATGTGCGACGTGCGCTGGTTCGACGGCACGATCGACCCCAACGACCGGCCGATCGGCAAAAGCTATATGGGCGATCCGCGCACCGTGAACGTCGGCCCGGTCGGGCTTGCCCGCTTCACGACGCTGCGCTCCTGGCTTTCTCAGTGGAGCTACGATCTGTCGAACGCCAAAGGGCCGATGAACGCGGCGCTGATCAAGCGCTCGCCGGTGCTGCAGATCGAGAACAATGCCGACGAGGCGGTTCCGGCGACGCACAATCCGACGATCCGGGCAGCACTTGCAACCGAGAACAAGGAATACATGACGATCCCGCACGCGACCCATTATTACCTCGGCCAGCCGGAGCTTCTCAAAGCCTGCATCGACCGGGTGATCGACTGGAGCCGCCGCCAGGGACTGTTGGCATGAGAACAGGCCGGAGTTCGCGGGGAGCGGGCTCCGGACCATGGGGAGGTTTGATCGTGCGCTTTAATAAAAAGCACCACCGTCCAGGCCCGATCGGTCGTGCTCCAATTTCATCTTCCGCCTTCATGGCGGGATCGGGGGCTCGACATGCGTCCGGCCTCCAATTGGCTACCTCAAGCGGCGACCGACTTCTTGGCGATCATGCCGGCCTTCTTCTGAATCCACGCCTTCATGGCGTCATGGGCTTCCGAAGCGGCCTGTTCCAGATAGCCCGGTTCTTCCGTGCGGGCGGTGATTTCCAGGCGCAGGCCGTTAGGGTCGAAGAAGTAGATCGAGTTGATGAATTCGTGGTCGATGACGTCGGTCGTCTTCACGCCGGCATCCTGCAGCCGCTTCTTGAACTTCAGGACTTCATCAACCGAATCGACTTCCATGGCGAAGTGCTGGACCCAGTCCGGCGTGTTCGGCGAGGGAAGGGGCATGATGTTTTCGCCGAGGTCGAAGAAGGCCATATAGGAGCCGTCACCCATTTCGAAGAAGAAATGTGCGTAGGGCTTTTCTTCGCCCGTCGAAGGCACCTTGTCTGCGGTCATGCAGTTGACCAGCGGCAGGCCAAGCAGGTCCTCGTAGAACTTGCGGGTCTCTTCGCCATCACGGCAGGGGTAGGAAAAGTGATAGAGTTTGCGAAGCTTAGGTGCGTCAACCATGGTGGTTCCTCCATATCCAGGCTTGTTGCATTGGCCGTGATGGTAGGCCTTTGCCGGTCCTCCCATGTCCACCTTAAGGGTGGACATGCTCAAGACGGATTTATTCTCAGCCCTGGGGGCGTCAATGCCTGCGCTTGATGTAGATAGCGTGGCCGTCATGGCCGCCCTGATGGACGAGGTCGGCGAGCCCGGCTTCCCTGAAAAATTCCTGGAGACGCTGCGCGGCATCGCGGGCACGGACTTCTGTTCCGCCTTCCAGGCCGAGGAAGACGGGTCGCTCACCTATCTCTTCGCCTGCGGTTATCACTCGACCATTCCGGGCTTTGCCGAGCGCGCCTCGCTCGATTACGCCCGCCGTTACTGGCAGCGCGACCGGGTGACCCGCCAGATGCTGAACGGAGGCCTCGGACTTGCCAAGGTGCAGGTGGTGCGTCAGGCCTGGAACGGCATCCGCGACCCAGAATACCGCCGCGACTGTTACGAGCGTGCCCATGTGCTCGAACGCCTGACCATCTATCACTCAGAGGAACCGCGGATCTTCGCCAGCCTCTATCGCACCCGCGAAAGCGGCCCGTTCCCGCTCTCCGCGGTCGAACGGCTGGAAGCCTTCGCACCGCTCCTGATGGCTATGGTCGTCAAGCATGTGCGCCTGCAGGGCAGGCTGCATGCCGCACCATTGCATCCACCGCAGCAGGAAATTGCCGGACGGCTGTTGCAGGCAGGGTTTGCGCTTTCGGGCCGCGAGGCGGAGGTTTCTGCGGGCCTGCTGCTCGGGCGCACACATCGGGAGATTTCTGAAAAGGTCGGGCTCGCACTTTCGAGCATCGTCACTTATCGCCAACGCGCCTACCGCAAGCTGGGGGTCAACGACCGCCGCGGGCTCGAAGCGCTTTATGAAGGAATTTTGCGCGTTTAGCGCATCAATCGGGGGAGTGTTTCGAATGATTTCTATCAAGGACCGTATCGCCATCGTTACCGGCGCCAGCTCAGGGATAGGCTGGGGCATCGCCAAGGCGATTGCCGCGGAAGGCGCCATAACCGTGCTTGCCGCCCGCAGCGCCGACAAGCTTGAAAAACTGGCGGTCGAAATCGAGGCTGAAGGCGGCCGCGCTTTCGTCGTGCCGACCGACGTCACCGATGACGCGCAGGTCGAGAAGCTGTTCGCCGCCGTCAAGGAAAAATACGGCCGGCTCGACATCTTGATCAACAATGCCGGCATCGCCGACCACACGCCGGTCGAAAAGCTCACCAACGAGCGCTGGCACGAGGTGATCGGAGCGAACCTGCACTCGGTGTTCTATTGCAGCCGCGCCGCCTTCACCATCATGCAGGAACAGAAGCGCGGCCGGATCATCAACATGGGCAGCCTGTCGTCCAAGGTTCCGCGCGGCCATACCGCCGCCTATACGGCAAGCAAGTTCGCCCTCGAAGGCCTCACCCGCTCGCTTGCCGTCGATGGCCGGGAACACGGGATCGCGGTCTCCATGGTGCATCCGGGTTCTACGGTCAGCTCGCTGGTTCCCGGCGTCACGGACAAGGTCCGCCCCGCCACCATGATGCCACTGGACGTGGCGCGAATCGTGGTGCTGATGGCGACCCTGCCGGACGATGTGAACCTTTACGAAAGCATCATCCTGCCGGTCGAAATGCCGTTCCTCGGCCGCGGTTAAGCATCGGTTCAGCACATCGTGAAGCGGCTTTCTTTTCGCAGGGTCTCAGACGGAAAGCCGCTTGACGCATATTCGGGTCCCTGATATCCAATTCCCCAGCAGGGAGAAATTGCTATGGAAAACCAGACCGAATCCGCCGCCCCAGACCAGATCGCTGGCAAGTGGGGTGAATATGTTACCGTGGAATTCGACGAGGGCATCGCCTGGGTGACACTCAATCGTCCGAAGCAGCGCAACGCCATCAACCCCGGCATCGTCTGGGAAATGAACGCCATCATGGATGCGCTGGAAGAAGACGACCGCTGCAAGGTGATGGTCGTCACCGGTGCGGGCGAATCCTTCTCTGCCGGCATGGACCTCAAGGAGTATTTTCGCCCCCCCGACAAGGTGCCGCCGATCCAGCGCGAACGCCTTTTCCGGGCAAACGCCGCATGGCAGTGGCGTCGCATGATGTATTACCCGAAGCCGACCATTTCGATGGTCAACGGCTGGTGTTTCGGCGGCGCCTTCCAGTTCCTGGTCGGTTGCGATCTGGCGATCGCTTCCGAAGAAGCCGTGTTCGGCCTCTCGGAAATCAACTGGGGCATCATCCCGGCCGGGATCGTCACCAAGTCGGTGCTGGAGACGATGAGCTTCCGCGACGCGATGTACTATATCATGACCGGCGAGACCTTTACCGGACGCCAGGCTGCCGAGATGAAGCTGGTCAACAAGGCGGTCGCGCCGGAAGAGCTGAAAGCCGAGACCCGCAAGCTTGCCATGACGCTGATCGGCAAGAACCCCTTCGTGCTGCGTCAGGCCAAGACCGCCTGCCGCTTCACCCGCGACCTCACCTGGGAACAGGCCGGCGAATACCTGATGGCGAAGTCCGACCAGACCGAGCTGCGCGATCCGGACAACGGTCGCAATACTGGCATGAGTCAGTTCCTGGACGAGAAATCCTTCCGTCCGGGCCTCGGTGCCTATCGTCGCGACTAAGAAGTGGCTCCCATGGCTGATACGATGACTACAGCTCCCAAGGCGCTTGATCCGGCCAAGCCGTTCGATCTTGACCGTCTGCTCCGCCCACGATCCATCGCGATCGTGGGCGCGTCGCCGGACCCCGCCTCGATCGGCGGCGGCGTACTCGCCAACCTGGAACTCTTCAACTATGCGGGCGACCTGCATCTGGTCAGCCGCTCGCGCGACGAGATCAACGGCCGCCCCTGCGTGAAGACCATCGGCGACCTGCCTGATGGCGTCGACGTGGTGATCCTCATCGTGCCCCAGGCAGCGATCAAGGATTCTGTTCTCGCCTGCGTCGAGCGGGACGTGGCGGGCGTCATCGTCTACTCGTCCGGTTTCGCCGAAGCCGGCGAGGAGGGCCGCCAGCAGCAGGACGAACTTGCCGAGATCTGCCGCAAGGCTGGCATGGCCATGCTCGGCCCCAACTGCATGGGCTATACCAATTATGTCGACGGCATTCCGCTGACCTTCGAACCGGTCGACCTGCGCGGTGTCGGCGAGCGTTCGCGCGTCGCCATCGTTGCCCAGAGCGGTGCTACCGCGGCAAACATCCGCTTTGCCATGCATTCCCGCGAGATCGCGGTTTCTTATGTGATCGCCACCGGCAACGAGGCCGTTATCGCTGTCGAAGACCTGATCGCCTGGCTGATCGAAGGCAAGGACAACGACGCCATCGCGGTTTATGTCGAGCAGGTCAAGAACCCGCAGAAATTCCTCACCGTCGCCCGGCGCGCCCGCGAACTCGGCAAGCCCATCGTCATGCTACATCCGGGCTCTAGCGAACGCGGGAAGGCCGCGGCGCAGTCGCATACCGGGGCGCTCGCCGGCGACCACGCGCTGATGCAGGCCGCCGTCCGGAACGAGGCCGTTGCGCTGGTCGAGACGACCGACGAACTGTTCGACGTTACGGCAATCCTTGCCCGATATCCGTCGCCGCCGCCTGGCGAAGCGGGCATCGTCACCAATTCGGGCGCCATCCGTGGCCTCTGCTTCGATTTCTGCGAACGCGTCGGCCTGCCGATCGCCACCCTGTCGCAAGAGGTGCATGCGGAGCTCACCACGCAGGTACCGCCCTATGTGCATGTCGACAACCCGTTCGACATCGGCACGACCGGGTTTTCCAATCCCGGCATTTTCGGCACCTCCACAGCATCCATGCTGAAGGACCCGAGCGTCGGCATCGTCTTCCTGTCACATGCCGGCGGTTCGCCGCCGATGCAGATCAAGAAGTCCGATGCGATCATCCCGGTTGCCGCGACTGCGACAAAGCCCGTCATCCTCAACATCATCGGCGACGACTATCCCCTCGACCCAACCTTCATGAGGGCGGTGCGCGACAGTGGCATCCCGTTCTTCCGCTCGCCGGAACGCGCATTGCGAGCCATGGCGGTCGTCATGAACTATGCGGCAGCACTTGCCGCTACCCGCGACCGTGCTCCTGAAGGTGCGCGCCTCGCCACGGTCCCGGCATCCGGCCCGGTCGTCGAATACGAAGGCAAGCGGATTCTTTCCGATCTCGGCATCCAGATCCCCAAGGGGGCGCTGGCGAAATCCGCCGCCGAAGCCGTGAAGATCGCATCCGATATCGGTTATCCGGTGGTCATGAAGGCTCAGGCAGCCGAACTTGCGCACAAGAGCGATGTCGGTGGCGTCATCGTCAACATCACCGACGAGGCGGCGCTGCGGGCGGCTCATGAAAAGATGTATGCGAGCATCGCAACGCACAAGCCGGGCCTCACGCTCGACGGCGTGCTGATCGAGGGCATGGCGCGCCAGGGCCTCGAAATGGTGGTCGGCGCCAAGCGCGACCCATTATGGGGTCCGGTGGTGCTTGTCGGCCTTGGCGGCGTCTGGATCGAGGCGCTGGCGGATGCCCGCCTGCTGCCGGCCGATATCAGCCGCGAGCGGGCGATTGCCGAAATCCACAAGCTGAAAGCGTCGAAGCTGCTGGGGCCGTTCCGCGGCCAGCCGGGGCGCGATGTCGAGGCGATCGCCGATGTCGTCGTCAAACTCGGCGCGCTGATGCGCTCGACGCCCGAGATCACCGAAGTCGATATCAACCCGCTCGTTGTCTATGGCGAAGGGGACGGAGTTCTGGCTCTCGACGCACTATTCGTGGTGCGGTGAATTTCGAGTGGGAGGGTTCCCCCTCATCCGCCTGCCGGCACCTTCTCCCCCTTGGGGAGAAGAAATATGCCGCATCGTCGCCGCTTCTCCTCTCCCCTTGGGGAGAGGGTGGCCGAGCGGAGCGGAGGCCGGGTGAGGGGGCGACGCCCACTATTTCCTTAGGCAATCACGAGGGAGGAAACCGTGATGCAGACCCAATCCTACGGTGAATTGAAACTCTTTGTGGACGGCGAGTGGCTCGGCGTGGAAGGCCGGGTCACCGAGGACGTCATCAATCCGGCAACCGGCGAGCCGATCGCCGCCCTGCCGCATGCGACGCCTGCGGATCTCGAGCGCGCAGTCGCTGCCGCCGCCCGCGAATTCAAGACCTGGAAGACGACGACCGCCTTCGACCGCGCCAAGATCATCCGCAAGGCCGCCGATATTCTGCGCGAGCGTGCGAACGAGATCGGCCGGCGGATGGTGCTCGACCAAGGCAAGCCGATCGGTGAAGCGATCCCGGAAGTCCATATCTCGGCCGATATTCTCGACTGGACCGCCGACGAGGGCAGGCGCTCCTATGGCCGCATCGTGCCTGCCCGCATCCCCGGTGTTAAGTGGATGGTCACCAGGGAACCGGTCGGTCCCGTCGCCGGCTTCACGCCCTGGAATTTCCCCGGCGTTATCCCGGCGCGAAAGATTTCCGCAGCACTCGCGACCGGCTGCACGATGGTCATCAAGCCCTCGGAGGAGACGCCTTCGACCGTGCTCGAAATCGCCCGGGCGCTGCAGGATGCAGGCCTGCCCAATGGCGTGCTGAACGTCGTGCACGGCAAGCCGGCCGAAGTCTCCGAACACCTGATCGCCTCGGACGGCATCCGCAAGATCACCTTCACGGGCTCCACCGCTGTGGGCCAGCATCTCGCTGTCCTCGCCGCGCAGGCCGGCGTGAAGCGCGCCACGATGGAGCTCGGCGGCCATGCGCCGGTGCTGATCTTTGAGGATGCCGATATCGACCATGCCGTCCGTGTCATGGTGCATGCGAAATACCGCAATGCCGGTCAGGTCTGCATATCGCCGACCCGGTTCTATGTGCATGACAGCGTACACGACAAGTTCGTCGACGGGTTTGCCAAGGCAGCGTCCGCTCTGAATGTCGGCGAAGGCCTCGACCCGTCCAACCAGATGGGGCCACTCGCCAACAGCCGGCGCGTACCCGCCATGGAACGCATGGTTGCCGATGCGGTCCAGCGCGGCGCCAAGGTGAAGGCCGGTGGCGAGCGCGGCAGCAATCGCGGCTATTTCTTCCAGCCGACGGTTCTCGCCGACGTGCCGCAGGACGCGATCATCATGAATGACGAGCCCTTCGGCCCGGTCGCCGTCACCGCCCGCTTCACCTCATTCGACGAAGTGATCGAGCAGGCGAACCGGCTGCCTTACGGACTTGCCTCCTATGCCTTCACCCGGTCGAGTCAGACCGCCGCGATGGTGAGCGACGCGCTCGAGGCCGGCATGGTCGGCATCAACAACAACTTCATCTCGATGGCCGAAACGCCGTTCGGTGGCGTCAAGCAGAGCGGTTACGGCTCTGAAGGCGGCACCGAGGGCATGGACGCCTACCTCGTCACCAAAATGACCAGCCTGTCATAGGGCCCGGATCTTCAGGAGAACAAGATGACTATAGAAGCGAGCGATCTGGGCGGCGAGAACGTCAAGGTTGAATTCGAAGATGGCATTGCCTGGGTAAAGCTGAACCGCCCGGACAAGCGCAACGCCATGAGCGTCGGCCTTGCCGAAGACATGATCCGGGTGCTCGACGCGCTTGAAATCGACGACCGCGCCGGCGTCGTCATCCTGACCGGCGAGGGCGAAGCCTTTTCCGCCGGCATGGACCTCAAGGACTTCTTCCGCGCCACCGATGGCGGCTCCGACATCCAGCGCATGCGCGCCTACCGCTCCACCCGCGCCTGGCAATGGCGCCTGCTGATGCACTATGCCAAGCCGACGATCGCCATGGTCAACGGCTGGTGCTTTGGCGGTGCGTTCACACCGCTGATCTGCTGCGATCTGGCGATCGCCTCCGAAGACGCTGTGTTCGGGCTTTCGGAAATCAACTGGGGCGTCATCCCCGGCGGCGTCGTCTCCAAGGCGATCTCGACGCTGATGAACGACCGCAAGGCGATGTACTACGTCATGACCGGCGAAAAGTTCGGCGGCAAGATGGCTGAACAGCTCGGCCTGGTGAACGAAGCGGTTCCGGCGGACAAACTCCGCGAACGCACCGTCGAGATTGCCCGCGTTCTCCTTGAAAAGAACCCGACCGTGCTGCGCCAGGCCCGCATGGCCTACAAGTATGTGCGTGAGATGACCTGGGAAGAATCCGCCGAATACCTCACCGCCAAGGCCGACCAGACGACGTTCGTCGATCCGGAAAAGGGACGCGAGAAGGGATTGTCGCAGTTCCTGGATACGAAGACCTATCGTCCGGGGCATGGGGTTTACAAGCGCGAGGAATAGTCGCTGCCGGTCGGAGGACGCTTGTGGAAAGTCTGCCTCCCACCCTCTTCCCGTTTTGACGGGGGAGAGGGGCGTGCCCCGCTTAGCGCTCAATGATGCCAGGACGGTACGGCATCTGTCCTTCTCCCTGCAGGCGGGGAAAAGGTGCCGGCAGGCGGATGAGGGGCGAACCTCTCCAGCCGATTTAAACGCGAGACCCAATCATGGACCTGAACTATTCGGACGAGCAGCTTCTGTTGAAGGAAAGCGCCGAGCGTTTTCTGAAGGAACGTTACGACTTCGAGAGGCGCGGCAAGATCATCGCCTCGGAAACCGGGTTCGACTCAGGCATCTGGTCCGACATGGCGGATCTCGGTTGGCTGGCTCTGCCGTTCGCCGAAGAGAATGGCGGGCTTGGCGGCGGGGCGGTGGAGATATCGCTGATCATGGAAGCGGTCGGCCGCGCTTTGATGGTCGAGCCTTATCTCACGTCCGTCATTCTTGCCGGCGGGCTTGTCGAAAAGCTTGGCTCCGAAGAACAGAGAGTCGAAATCCTCGGCGGGCTTATCGCCGGCACGTCGCGTCCGGCGCTCGCACATGCCGAACGGCAGACCGGTTTTGACCTCGGCAATATCGCCGCAACCGCGATCAGGAGCGGTGAGGGCTATCTCATCTCGGCTGAGAAGCCGCTGGTGCTCGGCGGACAGTTTGCGGATGTCTTCCTCGTCTCAGCCAGGCTGGACGGCGCGGTCAAACTGTTCGCCGTGCCAGCGGATGCTTCCGGCCTCACCTCGACCGAAGTGAAACTGGTCGACGGCAGCCGCGCCAGCGATCTCGTCCTCGACAACGTCCGCGTAGCCGCTTCCGCGCTGTTCGGCGCTGGAGCCGATACGCTCGCCGAGATCGAAGCGGCCCATGACCGCGCCAACGCGGCGCTCGCCTCGGAAGCGGTCGGCATCATGGATGCGCTGATGGATGCGACGGTTGCTTATACCAAGGAGCGCGTCCAGTTCGGCAAGCCGCTCGCCGCCTTCCAGGCGCTGCAGCACCGTATGGGCGAGATGGCGGTGAAATGCCAGGAGGCCCGAGGCTCAGCGCTGCTCGCTACCCTTTCCGTCGACGCACCGCGTTCGATGCGCATTCGGGGCGTTTCCGGCGCCCGCGCCAAGATCGGCAAGGTCTCCCGCTCCGTCGCACAGGAAGCGATCCAACTCCATGGGGCCATGGGCTTTTCCGAGGAAATGCCGGTCGGCGCCTGGTTCCGCCGGCTGTATGCGATGGAAAATACTTTCGGCACCACTGCAGACCACCTGAAACGCTACGGCGAGATCATCCGCGATCCCGCCGTGCTCTCCGGCAGCCTGCTGCGCGAACCCGTCTGAGGAGCAAGATCATGGATCTGTTGATGACCAAAGATGAGGTTCTCTTTCGCGACGAAGTGCGGGCCTTTCTCGATGCCCACCTTTCCGAAGATCTGAAGCGCGCCGAACGGCTGAACCCGAGCTTTCTTGCCGACCCGAGTGTCGGCTTGAAATGGCAGGCGAAGCTCAACGACAAGGGTTGGGTGGCGCCCTCCTGGCCGAAACAATATGGCGGCACCGGCTGGACGCTTGCCGAGCGTTACATCTTCGACCAGGAATGCGAACAGGCCGGCGAGCCGCATCTCCGCGGCGCCTCGATCAAGATGATCGCCCCGGTCATCATGCGCTACGGCAACGATGCACAGAAGGGTTTTTACCTGCCGCGCATCCTCAATGGCGAAGATATCTGGGCGCAGGGCTATTCCGAGCCCGGTTCCGGCTCCGATCTCGCCTCGCTTAAGACCAGGGCTGACCTCGACGGCGACCATTACATTGTCAACGGCTCGAAGATCTGGTCGACGCTGGCGCATCACGCCACCCGCATGTTCGCGCTGGTTCGCACCGCCGATACTGGCAAGAAGCAGGAAGGCATTACCTTCATCCTGATCGACCTGAAATCGCCGGGCGTCATCATCCGGCCGATCCGTTCGATCTGCGGTACGCATGAATTCAACCAGGTCTTCTTCGACGACGTGAAAGTGCCGGTCTCCGACCGCATCGGCCAAGAGGGCGAGGGCTGGGATATCGCCAAATACCTGCTCGAATTCGAGCGGGGCGGGGCCTTTGCCGGCGGCGTGCTGCGCGCCATGCTCACGCGCATCCACCGCCTTGCCTCCGAACCGCTTCCGGATGGACGAAAAATGATCGACGATCCGCTGTTCATGGCGCGCTTCGCTGAGATCGCTACGGATGTCGACGCTAACGACATGCTGGAGCTTGCGGCCATGTCCAAGGTCCAGGCAGGCGGCAATCCGGGCGCGGTGCCGTCCTCGACGATGAAGATCGAGCGCAGCCGCATCCGCCAGTCGATCGCAGAGCTTGCAGCATCGATCCTCGGACCCGATGCGCTGCGCTGGGAAGAGCACCGGCCGCTACATGAACTGCCGGAGGAGAGTGAATTGAACGAAGAGCGTAAGGTCGCCTCCGCCGTCTATTTCAATTCCCGCTCTCAGAGCATTTTCGGCGGCAGCAACGAGATCCAGCTGGAGATCATCGCGAAGACGCTGCTGCGGTGAACGTCTTCTGAAACCATATCCCCTGCAGCGCGTTACCAGCCGGACCTTATCAGCCCGGAGAACGCCCGTTGGATATCATCCGCATTCTGCTCGCCTTCATCCTACCGCCGCTCGGCGTGTTCCTCCAGGTGGGGCTCGGCCTGCATTTCTGGCTGAACATCCTGCTCACCCTCTGCGGCTGGCTTCCGGGCATCGTGCATGCGCTCTGGGTGATCCTGCGCAAATAACCGGGATCGAGTTCGACATGGCCGGATGACGGCTGAAAGCCTTCAAGCGGCGATATCCGCGATCTCGCCCGACTGCCAGAGGATGCGTGGATCGGACATGTCGCCGCTTTCCATATCGACCTGGACCGAATAGGCCGCAACGCCGACAAAGCGGTCGGCCATGGCACGGGCGATTTTCTCGGCGGAGGCAGCATTCGAGGCCACGCGCATCTCGCCAGGCGTCACGTTGCCCCGGACCTTCTTGAACGGCAGCACGATGAATTTTTCAGACCGGGACATGGCGTTTCCTTCTTTTGTGCCACCCTGTGGATATGGACGCCACGAAGTCAACCGCGGTCGGCTGAAATAGCGCTGCCTCAAGTTGACAGGCCTTTGTGCCGCCGCAATAGTGGCCCGGTTTTCACCTGGGCTTATTTTGTGGATATCCGTTTTTTCCAACCTGCGGATGGCGAGGAACTGGCCTCACTCTTTCAGGAGATGCAGGCCTATTACGGCGTCTTCTGCCCACCGCGGGAGGCGATCCTGACCGGCCTCGCCAACCGTCCGCCGGAGACCGAAATCCTGGTCGCCGCGACCGACCGGATCATCGCCTTTGCAGCCTTCGCCGCCATCTATCCCGGACCGGGCCTGCAGCCAGGATTTTTCCTCAAGGAGCTTTATGTGGCCGGCTCCGAGCGCGGCAAGGATATCGGCACCGCACTGATGAAGCGGCTGGCGGGGCTGGCAGTCGACCGGGGTTTCGGCCGTATCGACTGGACGGCGGCGCGCGCCAACGAGCGGCTTTTGAAATTCTATGACGGGCTCGGCGGCGACCGGAAGCAAGACCGGGTCTTCTACCGGCTCGAAGGCGCGAAGCTGAAGGCGCTGGCCGGCCGGTAATAGCTACTGCTTATGGCCCCGGTATTGCGGCAGGTCGTCGGTGATCTCGTACCAGGGCGCTTTCGAACCGACGAAGATATGGTGTGTCGGCCGGATTATTGGGGCATCGACCAGCGTGCCCATCGCCACATGCACCCAGGCGGTCTCGCGCACCCGCGAATAAAGGAGCGAGCCGCAAACCTTGCAGTGGGCGTCGTGGTTCTCGGCGTCGCCGAAGATCAGCAAGTCGTCCTCGCCCTTAACCACGGCAAACTTCTGCCGCTCGATGCCCGCGAAAGGCTTGAAGGCCGAACCGGTGGTGCGGCGGCAATTCGAACAATGGCAATTGGCGGCATATACGAACGCGTCCTCCACCTCGTAAGCGACCGCGCCGCAATAACATTGGCCGTTCAACTTCGTCATGCCACCTATCTCCATGCAGATACCAGTTGACTGGCTCCGGCCATCGTTGTGTTTCCTGCAGACTATGTGGGGCGGTCCCGGAATAAAGTCCCATCACCGAAAGTTGAAGGGAGGTGCGCGGAGGGGAGTCGCCCTTGGTCCGCTCTGTGTTACAGTTTTAAGAAATCGATAACGCAGTGATTGGATTGCCAATGCTTACAACACTCGCGATGCTCATGAGCCTTTCCGTTGCCGCGACCACACCGGTTGCCGCGAAACTCTCGGGAGGTGAAGTCGATGTGGAACTGGTCCTCGCGGTCGATACGTCCCGTTCCATGGATTACGAGGAAGTCCGCGTCCAGCGCGAGGGTTATGTCGAGGCACTCAAGCACAAGGAATTCATCGACGCGGTGAAGACCGGGCTGACCGGCCGCATCGCGATCAGCTATTTCGAATGGGCCGGCGACGTGGTGCCGGATTCGATCATCGACTGGACGATCATCGAAAACGAGCAGGACGCGATCAACTTCGCCGCCAAGCTCGAAGCCCGGCCGATCAATACCCAGCGCCGCACCTCGATTTCCGCCGCGATCGCCCAAGGGGCGACGATGATCGTCGCCAATTCCTACCGCGGCATGCGCCAGGTGATCGACGTTTCCGGCGACGGACCGAACAATTCCGGCAACCCGGTCACGCCGGCCCGCGACAAGGCCATCGAAGCCGGCATCATCATCAACGGGCTAGCGCTGATGCTGAGGCCATCCGGCGCTCCCGGAGGACTAGACAAATATTACGGCGACTGCGTCATTGGCGGACCTGGCTCCTTCGTACTGCCGGTCAATAAGATCGAGGACTTCGCCGTTGCAGTGCGTCGTAAGCTGGTGATGGAAATCAGCGGCCTCACACCGGCCGCAACCGTGCGGAAGATCGCCAGCAGCCAGCCCTCCAGCGACTGCCTGGTCGGCGAAAAGCAGTGGCAGGATTTGTTCGACCGCTGACGCCTTTTTCCGAGCCCCGGCCGGGCGGAACATTTCATCCGGTTTGCGAGTTCTTTCCGCTTCATCGAAGAGGGAAGGGCAAGCGCTTTGAACGGGGCCACGGTACAACGGGATGATGACGCCGGCGAAAGCCGGGATTTCCTGATCGGCCTCGGACGTGGCGCTGCCGGTGCCATGCTGTTCGGCATACCGATGCTGATGACCATGGAGCTATGGCAGCTCGGGTTCTACATCGAACGCTGGCGCCTGTTCCTGTTGCTGATCGTCAATATCCCGCTTCTGATATTGCTCGCCCACCGGATCGGTTTCGAACGCACTTCCACCGCGGCGGAGGCCTGTCGCGACGCCACAATCGCTTATGGCCTCGGCATCCTCATAAGCGCCGCGATCCTCATCATGCTCGGGGACATCAAGCCGCATATGCCGCTCTCCGAAATGCTCGGCAAGGTCGCCATTCAGTCCGTGCCGGCCAGCATCGGCGCGCTGCTCGGCCGCTCCCAGCTTGGCGGGCAGGCCGGCAAGGATGAAGACGATGGTGACGGCGAAAAGGACCAGGGAGAAGGCGGCGACGCCGTGCCCGACGAAATTTCCACCAGCTACAGCCGCGAGCTCTTCCTGATGGCGGTCGGTGCGCTCTTCCTCAACCTCAACGTTGCGCCCACGGAGGAGATCATCCTGATCGCCTACAAGATGACACCCTGGCATGCGCTCGTCATGATCGGCGTGTCGATCGCCATCATGCACGGGTTCGTCTATGCGGTCGCCTTCAAGGGTACCCATGAAATTCCCGAGGAGACACCGTGGTGGCATGCCTTCTTCCGCTTCACCCTGCCGGGCTACCTGGTCGCGCTGCTGATCAGCTTCTATGTGCTCTGGACCTTCGGCCGGCTCGACGACACGGCGCCAACGCAGATGCTGATGTCCGCCATCGTGCTCGCCTTTCCCGGCGCAATCGGGGCGGCTGCCGCCCGCCTCATCCTGTAACGAGTGATCGATGACAACCACGGCCAACAAACGTCACAGCGAAGCCAAGGAGCCGCATTGGATCGAATGGGCGACCGGGATGGTTTCGGCGCTCGTGGTTGTCGCGATGATCGCCTGGGTCGGCTACAAGGCCTGGACGGACGAGGATATGCAGCCGGAATTCTCCATCGCCGTCACCGAGAGGCGTCCGGTGGAAGGCGGCTACCGCGTCGCCTTCGAGATCTCCAACAAGGCGACGGCGACGGCCGCTGCCGTTACCGTGCGCGGCGAGATCGTCGATGGCGACAACGTGGTCGAGGATGCCGAGGTCACCTTCGACTACGTCCCGGCGCAATCCAAATCCTCCGGCGCCATCCTGTTCTCGCAGGATCCGGGCGCACGGGAGGTGAGGGTAAGAGCGGTGGGGTATACCGATCCGTAGCGCGGGTTAATCCGGCGCCACCGGGATGTAGCGCCGCGCCACCATCCAGCAAGCCAGTGCCCAGGTTGCGCCGGCACACCAGCCGCCGAGGACGTCGGTCGGGTAGTGGACGCCGAGATAAACCCGACTGAACCCGATGATGAAGGTCAGGACGAAGGCCGCGCCGATCAGGAAGATGCGGGTCGAACGGTAGGGCTGGGCGCGCGACAGCAGCGCTCCGAGCGTCAGATAGGTGACGGCCGACAGCATCGCGTGGCCGCTCGGGAAACTGAGGTCGTTCACCTCGACCAGGTGCGGCACGATATCCGGCCGCGGACGCGCCACGCCGAGCTTCAGCAGCGAACTCAAGAGCCAGCCGCCCGCAATCGACAGGAACATGAAGAGCGCAATCGCCTTTTGTCGCGACAGGAGCAGGAAGACGGTTCCCATCACGGTCATCAGGGTGAGTACGGTGACGCCGCCAAGCGCGGTGATGTCTCCCATCGCATGGTTGAGCCAGTAGGGGCCGAGCGGCGTTGCAAGGTCGGTCGCGTCACGAAGTGCGAGAAGGATCTTTTCATCGAAGGCATGCGTCTCGCCTTCCAGCACTTCGTCGGTCAGCCTGAAGAAGACGAAAAGCCCCCCCGCCAGAAAGGCGATCATCATCAGGCCGATCGGCTCGAATGTCATGACCCTTTCGACCACTTTTCGCGTTACGCGTTGATGGAATGCCATCCGGGCTCCTCGCTCGATCTCAGTTCATCACGGACCGCATCGCACGAAGCGATTGGTCCATCGAAGGCGGCTGAACGATCCTGTACCAGGCCTCGATCAATCCGTAGAGACCGAAAGCGAAAAGTCCGATCGCCGCCAAGCCATAGAGGATCGCCCCGAAGGGAAGCTGGCGCACCCACGCGAGCGCATCCGCCATGCCGCCGGCCTGGTTCGGATCGACAGCGAAGGCGGCATAGACGAAGAAGAAGCCGACAATGAGGAATATGACGCCGCGCGCAATGAGGCCATAGGTGCATATGCCGTTGAGGACGGCCCGGTGCTCGAATCCGCTTTCGAAATAGCGCAGATACCCGCGTTTGATGCCCTTGACCGCCTGGGCGCAGCCGGCGCCGATGATCGCCAGGCCGACGCCCGCGACAAGGTAGCGTCCGAACGGCTGCTGCATCAGCCAGGACGTCCAGCCTTCGCGTCCCGCGGACGGTCCGCCCAAGCCAAGATGCAGGGCCTGTCCGACCGCATAGAAGGCAAGACCGGTATAAGTCGCGGCGCTGACGAGAAGACCTGCCCGGACCAGATATCCCTTGGCATTGCTTTCGTGCCGGTCGGTGTTGACTACCGCCTGCGCCACCCGCCAGAGGATGAAGCCGATCAGGCCTATGCCGATCAGACCGAGCCAGATCTGCCCGAAGGGCTGTTCCAGCACGATCTGCAGGGCAGATTTCGAATCCGGCTCGCCTCCGCCGAAGGTCGACAGCGACGCCATGCCCGCGATCAGGACGTATACGATCCCCCGTGCCGCGTAACCGGACCTCGCCAGCCATTCCAGTTTCCTGTTCTTGTCCATCCCGATCTCCTCGAAAGATCGACAGGAACGTGCTTGCAGGGTCGCGGTTCCGGAACCGTCATGCCACGGCGGGCTTGGGGGAGGTGCGTCAGTAGGGTAACCCCACATAATTCTCCGCGAGCGCCGTCGAGGCGGCTTTCGAGCTGACCAGGTAGTCGAGTTCGGCTTCCTGGATCTTCTGGCCGAATTCGCCGGTATCGGGGAAACGGTGCATCAGTGTCGTCATCGACCAGGAGAAGCGCACGGCCCGCCACACGCGCTTCAGCGCCCGGGACGAATAGGCATCGATGCCGGCGGCGGATTTTTCCGAATAATATTCCTGCAGACCGTCGAAGAGGTAGTGGACGTCGCTTGCGGCGAGGTTCAGCCCCTTGGCGCCGGTCGGCGGCACGATATGCGCCGCATCACCGACCAGGAAGAGCTTGCCGAAGCGCATCGGCTCGGCGACGAAGGAGCGGAGCGGCGCGATCGATTTTTCGAAGGAGGGTCCGGTTACCATACGTTCCGCATGTTCGACCGGCAGGCGGCGGCGCAATTCGTCGAAGAAGCGCTCGTCCGACCAGTCCTCGATCTTCTCGTCCAGCGCGCACTGGATGTAGTAACGGCTGCGGGTCTCGGACCGCATCGAGCAGAGCGCGAAACCGCGCGGATGGTTGGCATAGATCAGCTCGTGGCTGACCGGCGGCACGTCGGCCAGGATGCCGAGCCAGCCGAACGGATAAACCCGCTCGAACGTCTGGAGCGCGCTTTCCGGCACCGATTTGCGGCTGACGCCATGAAAGCCGTCGCAGCCGGCGATGAAATCGCAGTCGATCCGGTGGGTGACGCCGTCCTTTTCGTAGGTCACGTAGGGGCTTGCGACGTCGAACTCATGCGGGGCGACATTGCCCGCATCGTAGATTGTCACGCCCCCGGTAGCTTCGCGCTTGTCCATCAGGTCATGGGTGAGTTCGGTCTGGCCGTAGACCATGACGCGCTTGCCCGTCAGGCCAAAGAGGTCGAGACGGTGATCGCGGCCGTCGAAGGCGAGTGAGAACCCGTCATGCGGGAGGCCCTCCTTATGCATCCGGGCACCGGCGCCGGCGCGATCGAGCATGCCGACCATGCCTTCCTCCAGCACGCCGGCGCGCACGCGGCCGAGGATATAATCCTTGTTCACTCGGTCGAGAATGACATTGTCGATACCCGCGTTGGTGAGAAGTTGGCCGAGCAGCAGGCCCGAGGGGCCGGAACCGATGATGGCGACTTTTGTGCGCATGATATCCTCCCAAGATCTGCCTATGCTAAGCGCCGAACGACGTCACCAAGCAATGGACATTTCGCGCAATTCATAGGACAAATCGGACATAGCGCATTTGGAGTGTCCGATGCTTTCGCCAGTCCCCACTTACGATCTCTACGGCGAACGCCGCGCTAAACGGTCGGATTTCTGGCTCCATTGCGAAACGATCGCCTCACGCAGCAGCACGCATCACTGGGAGATCGGCGTCCATCGCCACGAGGGCTTTCAGCAATTCCTGTACATTCGGAACGGGTCTGGCGATGCCATCCTGTCGGGAACCACGGTTGCGCTGACGCCCCCTTGTGTGGTGGCAGTGCCGCCGGGCGTTAGCCACGGCTTTCGCTTCTCGCGCGATATCGACGGGCTGGTGATCACGCTCGTCGCCGAGCGGCTGCGGCTGACGGCGGGGCTTGCCAAGCGGCCGGGCGACTGGTTGTCGCGCCCTTGCATGATCCCGATCCCCCCGAGCGACGATGTCGGTTATCTCGACGAAACCTTTTCACGGCTGTTTGCGGAATTCGAGGCGCAACGGGTGGGCCGCAACGATCTCATCGAGGCCTATCTGACGGCAGCGATCCTGATCCTCGCCCGCGCGGTGCAGCCGGATGCGGCGGGCGGCGCGAAGGATCCGAAGCTCGCTCGCGTCGAGGCGCTAAAGGACCTGATCGGGCGACATTTTCGCGAGCAGCTTCCCGCAGAAGCTTATGCGAAACTGCTCAACCTTTCGCCGACACATCTGAACCGCGTGGTGCGGGAGGTTACCGGAATGAGCCTCCACGACCTGATCATGGCGCGGGTCATCGACGAGGCGCGCCGCGCACTGGTTTTCACCACGGCGAGCGTCCAGGCGGTGGCCGACGGGCTCGGTTTCGCAGATGCCGCCTACTTCTCCCGTTCCTTCCGCAAACGCACCGGCCAGACGCCACGCCAATACCGGGAGGCGGAACGGGAAAGACTGGCTCAGGTGGAGGCCGAATGAGATCGGCTCACGCTTGGAACAATTTGGTGACAATTCGTGTGCAACGGCCGTTGGATCATTCTTCCGCCACATGCGTTTCCCAACGCTGCCAAACCCGCTCGCATGAGTCTCAACAAGGGCGGCTGAAGAATTAAAGGAGTACAGGGATGAAGAAGATTGTTGCCGTGGCGCTCGCCGCTCTGCCGGTCGTAACCAGCGCCGGAGCCGCCTTTTCCGCCGATGTCATCACCCGCCGGGACCGCGTTCCGGTTTATGAAGAACAGGACCAGCGCGGCGGCGTGCGCATCGGCTACCTCGATTGCTCGATAGGTGGCGGCGTCGGTTACGTACTCGGCTCCGCCAAGGAAGCCGATTGCGTCTTCACCACCGCGATCGGCAGTGAGCCGCTCGACCGCTATACCGGCGTCGTGCGCAAGATGGGCGTCGACCTCGGCTTCACCACCCGCTCGCGGCTGATCTGGGCGGTCTTCGCCCCGACTGCCGGTTATCACCACGGCTCGCTCGGCGGCCTCTACCAGGGCGCAACAGCTGAGGCGACCGTCGGTGCCGGCATTGGCGCCAACATCCTCGTCGGCGGCACCGCCGGCTCGATCCACCTGCAGACGGTGAGCGTCACCGGCCAGCTCGGCCTCAACGTCGCCGCCACCGGCACCTCGGTCACGCTGACGCCCGCGGGCTGAGATCTCCGACGAGACTTCGCTCCTCCCGATCCAAAGGGAGGGGCGAGCACTACTCGGCGCCGCACATCCATTCGATGTCCCGCTGGGCGGCCGGGCATTCGGCGACCATCTGGTTGATCGCTTTGGCGGATCCCGTGAGCGGGAACCGCTTGGACTTGAGCTTGTCCAGTTCCCCAATATTCTTGCTGCTGAACTGAAACGTAGTGCCGTCCTGGCTGACGGTCATCACCGTTTCGCCGCTTGAATTGTCGAACCCTTCCACCCGCCCTTCCAGCACATGCAGGACAGATGCCTTCTTCAGGCTATCGAGATGGATGGTGCAGGTATCGCTCTTGTACTCGACGAAACCCTGGCTATGAGTCACCGGTACGCCGCCGCCCGAGCCGTCGTCGAACATGATGTCGAGCGTACCCTGCCTGGCAAGGTTAGGTGTGGCGCGGAACGAGAGGATGTGTGCCATCGCAGCGCTATTGCCGAAATAGGCACAGGCGAGCCCCACCGCTCCGTCGGAAGTTTCTACATAGGCCGACTTTCCGAGCTGCGGATGAACCCCATAGGTCCAGACTGGATCGTCCGCCGAACCGCTCGCGCTGTCTTTTCCGTCCGCCGATGCGCTTTTGGCGACCTTGCCGCGCGTGACTGAGCCATCGAAAGAACAACTGGCGCCATGGTAGTCCAGGCAGTCTTTTTCCGTGATGGCAAAGCCATTTCCCTTGCGACGAATTCCGATCACGCATTGCAGCGACGAATAGGACTCATCCGGCACCACGCGCCACCGGTCCTTGCCGGCCGGGCGCAGGGTACCTTCCGTATCGCCCTGGCAGCCGGGCCGCGTCACCTCGATCTTGAACTTCTGCTTCTCCACCGAAACCCCGAGCTCGCCGCCATAGGCGGCCGGACCCTGGTAGTTGCCGCTCTCCATCGCGAGCGCGGGCAAGGCCGATGCAAGCAGGACAAGTAGGGAACTTGGGCTCAGACGTCGCATTCGTTCCTCCTGGGCTCAATCAAAGGGATGGACAGGCGAGAAACCTAGCGGTTGAGCAGGACGCCGCAATTCGTGTTTTGGAGGTAGGCGGCACGCCTTCTGACGGAGGGCAGGTCGTTTCGATCGCCGATCGAGACGGTACTTTCCCCTGCAGCTCTTGCTTCATGCCGTTCACATTCATACCTTAAAGGGGCGGTATGGTCCTGTCCTGCAGACCCTTGCGGGGTTCCGGGCCGCGTATTGCCTCATCAGGATTTGCATCATGGATATCGAGAAAACTTTGCGGTCGGTCGTGGCCGTGCGTGCTTCAATTCCGGACAACGCCTTTACGGCCAATACCCTCGGCACCCGCCGGGAGGGAAGCGGCGTGGTGATCCGCGAAAACGGGCTCGTCCTGACGATTGGTTACCTGATCACCGAAGCCGAAGACGTCTGGCTGACATGCCAGGATGGCCGCGTCGTGCCGGCCCATGCGCTTGCCTACGATCAGGAAAGCGGCTTCGGTCTCGTGCAGGCCATCGCGCCCCTCGACCTGCCGGCCCTTCAGATCGGTGATTCCGCAACCGCGACGCTCGGCGATCCCATCATCTTCGCGGATGGCGAGGGCGAATATGTGCGCGGCAATATCGTGGCAAAACAGGAATTCGCCGGATATTGGGAATATCTGCTGGACGAGGCGATCTTCATTGCGCCGGCCCATCCTTCATGGGGCGGAGCGGCGCTGATCGACACGGAAGGCAAGCTGCTCGGCGTCGGGTCCCTGCGTCTTCAGATGAGCAAGGGCGGCGAGATCGCCGATATCAATATGGTCGTGCCGGTCAATCTCCTGAAGCCGATCCTCGATGATCTCCTCAATCGCGGCGAGTTCAACCGTCCCCCGCGCCCGTGGCTCGGCGCCATGTCGGCCGAAAGCAATGGCGAAGTGGTGGTCATGAGCGTCACCGAAAACGGTCCAGCTGCACAGGCGGGCCTCAAGCGCGGCGACGTCATCTCCGAGATCCGCGACGGCGAGGTCGATGGGCTTGCGGACTTCTATCGCAAGATCTGGGACAGCGGCCCTCCAGGCGCGGAAATCCCGATGCGCATCCTGCGCGACGGGCGGGAAGCCTGGCTTCGGGTGAAGTCGGCGGACCGGAACGACTTTTTGAGGAAGCCGCAGCTGCAGTAAACGGTTGAGCACGCGGCAAATGTGGCGGAAGCCAGCAACAGCCGGCTTCCGTTAACTACCGCACCAAAATGGCCCGGAAGTCATTCACGTTGGTTCCCGTCGGCCCCGTATCGAACACGTCACCAATGGCGGAAAAGCCCGAAAAGCTGTCGTTGCGGTCGAGCAGTCTGCGCCCGTCCAAACCGATGGCTCGCAGGCGCCTCGTCGTCGTGCCGTCCGCGAAAGCACCGGCATTGGTTTCGGAGCCGTCAATGCCGTCCGTATCGGCGGCAAGTGCGATGATCTCATGCCCGTCGATCGCCAGCGCCAGCGCCAGCGCAAATTCGCCGTTGCGGCCGCCCTTGCCACCCTTCGCTCGCAACGTCACGGTCGTCTCGCCGCCGGACAGCAGGACCGCCGGTTTTGCGAAGGGCCGGTCGCGGAGCGCCACTTCCCTCGCAAGCGCAGCATGCACCAGCGCCACGTCGCGGGCCTCGCCTTCGATGGAGTCGGAGAGGATATGGGGTGTCACGCCGTGGGCGCGGGCAACTTCGGCGGCTGCCTCCAGGGACACGCCGGCGGAGGCGATGACGAAATGTTCGTGGCGAGTGAAGACGGGATCGTCCGGCTTCGGCGCATCCGCGGCCGGGGAGTTCAGATGTGCGATCATCGCACTCGGCAGTTTCAGCTTGTACTGCTCGACGATGGCAAGTGCCTCCTGGCGCGTTGTGGCGTCCGGAATGGTCGGGCCTGAGGCGACGAAGGCCGGATTGTCGCCGGGAATGTCGGAAACGATCAGGCTGACGACGCGAGCTCTGGTCGACGCCGCAAGTCGGCCGCCCTTGATGGTGGACAGATGTTTGCGAACCACGTTCATGGCGGAGATCGGCGCGCCCGAGGCAAGCAGCATCTCGTTTAAGGCGATCTCGTCTTCCAGCGTCAGGCCCTCAGGCGGGGCCGGCAGCAGGGCGGAGCCGCCGCCGCAGACGAGTGCGATGACGAGGTCGTTTTCGGAAAGGCGGGAAATTGTCTCGACCAGCCGCTTTGCGCCCGCAAGGCCTGCAGCATCCGGCACCGGATGCGACGCTTCGAGGATCTCGATCGACTTTGTGTCGCAGCCATAACCGTAACGAGTCACGACCACGCCTGTCAGTGGCCCGCTCCAAACGCTTTCGAGCGCGGCGGCCATCTGGGCGGCACCCTTGCCGGCGCCGACGACCACGGTCTTGCCGTTCGCCGGGGGAGAGGGCAGGTGCTTGACGATGCCAGTCAGCGGATCGGCGGCTTTCACGGCGGCCTTGAACAGCGCTTGCAGCAGTTCCCGGTCGGTCATCGCTTTTCCTCCTCTTCATCGTCACCCGAGCTCTTTCGATCACGGTCGTCAACAACCGTCAACCAGGCTTGATCGCGGCGCCGCCTTTCGTACGGAACAAAGCGAGCGAGTCTCGGTTGTCCCATGGGCTCACTGAAACGAAGGAGCGAAAGATGACTGAACATCTGAAAGAAGCCGGTTATCCAGGCCAGATCGACATCGGCGGGGATAGGTCGCCCGTCACTTACAAATTGAAGGCCAGCAAGGAGGATGACGGCGCGTTCCATGTGGCCGTGAGCCTCAGCGCCCCGCGCGATTGGCTGCTGAAGCATGGCTTTCGCAACGAAGCCATCCTGGTGCGCCAGGGCGGTGTTGAAATGCCGATCCATTTCGAAGAAACGCTCAATGTCGCCGACAACATCTCGGTGACGCTGCGCGCAGACGACGCAGTGATGGCCTCGATGGACGAGTTGCGGCGCGCCTTTCCGGAGCTTCGGCCGACTTAGGGTCGCGCCTGCTGTTTGCATGCAAGGACCGCAGCGTATATCGCTGACGAGGCAGGCCGTTCGGCCGGGCTTTTGATGCGGTGGGGCAGCGAGATCTTGGAGACGGTTGAACAGCGGAATGCGGTGCGATCATGCGGTACCTGCACACTGTGCTGCCGGCTTCCCGAAATCGCAACGCTGGACAAGCCGGCCGATGAATGGTGCCGGCACTGTTCTGAGGGGCGGGGGTGCGCGATCTATGCAGATCGGCCTCAACTCTGTCGTGATTTCCTCTGCCGGTGGATGACAGATACCACGGTCTCCGAAGACTGGCAGCCTTTGCTATCGAAGATGCTGGTCTATGAACAGGGGCCGCAGCTGACCATATTGGTCGATCCGGACCATCCGGATATGTGGCAAAAGGAGCCGTATTTTTCCGACTTGCAAGCCTGGGCCAACGTAGGCGACAGGATCGGAAAATACGTCATCCTGTTTTGCGGGGACGAGGTGAGGAAAATCGAACCGGTCTGATCGGGCATCTGCCCCGCGTATCTCACTGCGCCGGCATGATCTCCGCAGCGGCCTGTCGGATCGTCTGCATCAGGATCGACAACGAAGCGGAGGGATTGGCGTCGGCCCGGATGGTGAGGCCGACCGGGCCGCGGGTCTCGCTGGTATCGATCGGCAATGTCGCCAGAATCCCATCCTTGATATCGGCCGCGACCACACCCGCCGAGATGATCCAGATGGCATCGCTCGACCGCACGAAGGCGCGGCCGAAGGCATCCGACACGGTTTCCACTTGGGTGGGAATGCTTGCGACGCCGTTGGCGATCAGGAACTGTTCGACCGATGGCTGAATGATTGAACCGCGCGTCGGCATCAGTACCGGGTAGTCGGCTAAACCCTCGAAGATCGATCGCTTGCCGTCGAGCAGCGGGTGGCCGGCGCGGACGGCGAACACGACCTGTTCCGAATAGAGATGTTCGAAGGACAGGCCTGTCATCTTTTCCGGCAACGCGAGGCGGCCGACCACCAGATCGAGATCGCCGATCCGGAGCTGTTCCATCAAAACGGCATTATCGCCGGTCACGATCTTTACCCGGCTGCCGGTTTTTTCGGCGAGGAACATCGTCATGGCGCGAGGCATTACGCGGGTGGAAACGGTCGGAAGCGCGCCGAGCCGGACCGGCGGCGCAGAATCGAACAGTTCCTGCGAGACGGAATCCATGCCCTGGCGAAGCGCCGTCAGCGCCGCGCCCGCATGGCGCAGGAAGACCTCGCCGTAACGGGTGATGCGGATGCCGCGGCCGTCGCGCTCGAACATGGCGACACCGAGCGCCTCCTCGAGTTCGCGGATGGTCTTGGTGACGGCCGGCTGGCTGACATGCAGAAGTTCGGCTGCCTTGACCACGCTTTTTTGACGCGCGACCTCAACGAATGTATGCAAGTGCCGAAACTTGACTCGGGAATTGATCAAGATCAAATAACCCTACGGTTAGGGGATTGTGCTCAAAATATCATTTTACCTAACCGGAAACTAGTGCAATCTATCAAAGCGAGAGGAGGCGCGGATGCAGTTTGTACACATCAACGACATTGTGATCCATTACGACATCCAGCGCGCGGATGACGGAAAGCCCGTCATCGTGTTCATCAATTCGCTCGGAACCGACAGCCGCATCTGGCATCACGAACTGCCTAAGCTAGCCGAGGATTATACGATCCTCACTTACGACAAGCGGGGCCACGGCCTTTCCGGCCTCGGCAGCCCACCCTATTCGATCGCCGATCACGCGGCGGATCTTGCCGGCCTGCTCGACCACCTGCAGCTCAGCCAGGTTATCGTCTGTGGCCTCTCGGTCGGCGGGCTGATCGCCCAGGGCCTGTATGCAAGCCGGCCCGACCTCGTGAAGGCGCTGATCTTTTCCAACACGGCCCACAAGATCGGCACGGCCGAGTCCTGGGCGGCGCGCATTGCCGCCGTGGAGACGAATGGCATCGACAGCATTCTCGATGCGATCATGGAGCGCTGGTTCACCGCGCCGTTCCGAAAGCCGGACAACGCCGCCTACCAGGCCTATTGCAACATGCTCGTCCGCCAGCCGACCTTCGGCTACAGCGGCACGTGCGCTGCGATCCGCGACGCGGATTTCACCGAGGCCGCGAAGAGGATCGCCGTGCCGGTGCTCTGCATCGTCGGCCGAGAAGATGGCTCGACGCCGCCCGAAGTCGTCAAGTCGCTCGCCGACCTGATCCCCGGCGCGCGTTACGAGATTATCGAGGGTGCCGCGCATATCCCCTGCGTCGAGGCGCCCGCCGCCCATGCCGCGCTGGTCCGCGGTTTCATCGAACAACTCGAGGAATAGATATGGCCGATCCTTCCGCGCCATCGGAACGTTATGCTCAAGGCATGAAGACCCGCCGCTCGGTGCTGGGCGATGCCCATGTGGACCGCGCCCAGGCAAACCAGACGCCGTTCGACGGGCCGTTCCAGGAAATGATCACCGAAGGGGCCTGGGGCACGGTCTGGTCGCGCCCGAACTGGACGAAGCGCGAGCGCTCGATGGTGACGATCGCGCTTCTGGCAGCGCTCGGCCATCACGACGAGGTCGCCATGCATATCCGCGCAACCGCCAATACGGGTGCGACAAAAGACGATATCTGCGAAGCTTTGATGCATGTTGCAATCTATGCCGGCGTTCCGGCGGCCAACCATGCCTTCAAGATCGCCAAAGCCACTTATGCGGAATTGGACGCGGACAAGGCCGCGGGAGAGCAAAAATGAAGAACACACCCCCAGAAACAACACCCTTTTTCGCCCGTGACAGGGAATGGCATCCGCCGGCATTCACGCCGGGCTACAAGACTTCGGTGCTGCGCTCGCCGCAGCGCGCCCTGATTTCGCTGGAAGGCACCAAGAGCGAAATCACCGGCCCGGTCTTCGGCCACAACATTCTCGGGGAGTTCGATAACGACCTGATCGTCAACTACGCCAAGCCCGGCGAAATGGCGCTCGGCGAACGCATTCTCGTCTACGGTCGTGTCATCGACGAGCGCGGCCGCGGCGTCCCGGGCGCACTGGTGGAATTCTGGCAGGCCAATGCCGGCGGCCGCTACCGCCACAAGAAGGAAACCTATCTCGCCCCGCTCGACCCGAATTTCGGCGGTTTTGGCCGCACGATCACCGACGAGGACGGCGGTTACGCGTTCAAGACCATCAAGCCCGGCCCCTATCCGTGGCCGAACGGCGTCAACGACTGGCGCCCGGCGCATATCCACTTTTCGGTCTTCGGCCATGGTTTTGCCCAGCGCCTGATCACCCAGATGTATTTCGAGGGCGATCCGATGATCTGGATTTGTCCCATTGTGAAGACCATTCCGGACGAGAATGCGATCAAGGGCCTGATTGCCGCGCTCGACATGCAGAACACCATCCCGCACGACATGCGGGCCTACAAATTCGATATCGTCCTGCGCGGCCGTCGCTCGACATTCTTCGAGAACCGTAAAGAGGGCAACTGAGATGGTCCAGCCGCTCACCTACTTCAAGGAATCCGCCTCGCAGACCGCGGGTCCATATGTCCATATCGGTTGCACGCCGAATTTTTCCGGCATCACCGGCGTCTACGACACCGACCTCGGTTCCGGCTCGATGGTCAACGACCAGACGCGTGGCGAGCGCATCACCATCCGCGGCTTCATCTATGATGGCGCGATGACTCCGCTCAAGGATGCGATGATCGAGATCTGGCAGGCGGATGCCGACGGCTATTACAACAGCCCGTCGGAAACCCGCGGCAAGGCCGATCCGAACTTCTTCGGCTGGGCCCGCCAGCCGGGTGACATGAATACCGGCGAGTTCGCTTTCGAGACGATCAAGCCCGGCAAGGTCCCCTTCCGCGACGGTCGTCCGATGGCCCCGCACGTGACCTTCTGGGTCGTCGCGCGCGGCATCAACCTCGGCCTCAACACCCGCATGTACTTCTCCGACGAAGAAGAGGCCAATGCGGCGGATCCGATCCTGTCGCGCATCGAGCATCGGGTTCGCGTTCCCACCCTGATCGGCAAGCGCGAGGGTAATACCGTCACCTTCAACATCTATCTTCAGGGCGAAAACGAAACCATATTCTTCGACATCTAACACGCGAAGAATCAGGGTCCGCCCGGGAGTAGATATGAGCGTCTCGGTTTTCGAACATCCATTTTTGTCCGGTCTCGTCGGCGACGACGAGACCGGACAGCTGTTTTCGGTGAAAGCCGAGATCGACGCCATGCTGGCCTTCGAAACGGGACTTGCCAAGGCAGAAGCCTCCTGCGGCATCATCCCGGCCGAGGCGGCGGAACGGATTTCTGCCGCGCTGCGGATGTTCGAACCGGACATGGCGGGGCTCAGAGAGGGCACCGGACGCGATGGCGTCGTGGTCGCCGAACTCGTCAAGCAGCTTCGCGAGGCCGTCAATCAGCAGGCGGGCGGAGCCGATGCGGCAAAACACGTGCATTTCGGAGCCACCAGCCAGGACGTCATCGACACGGCGCTGGTGATCCGCCTGAAACAGGCAAGCACGCTCTTCATCGAGCGGCTCACAGCTCTCGAAAAGGCTTTCGACGACATCGATAAGGTATTCGGTGCCCGCACGTTGATGGGCCATACCCGCATGCAGGCGGCGATCCCGATTGCCGTTTCCGACCGTATCCGTGCCTGGAAGGAACCGTTGATCCGGCATCGCCAGCGGCTGGACACTTTTTCCGAGACGGGCTTTGCCGTGCAGTTCGGCGGGGCTGCTGGCAGCCTCGAAAAATTCGGCGGCAAGGCTGCCGAAGTACGCAAGGCGCTGGCCTGGGAACTGTTCCTCACCGACGCGCCACAGTGGCAGAGCCAGCGCGACCGGCTGGTCGAATTCACAAACATACTTGCGCTGATTTCCGGCTCTCTCGGCAAGCTCGGCCAGGATGTGGCGCTGCTTGCCCTGAAGGGCGGAGAACTGGAACTCGCAGGTGGCGGCGGCTCCTCGGCCATGGCCCACAAACAGAACCCGGTTGCCGCCGAAGTGCTCGTCTCGCTCGCCCGCTTCAACGCGGTGCAGCTTTCCGGCATGCAGCAATCGATGGTGCACGAACAAGAGCGCTCCGGCGCCGCCTGGACGCTCGAATGGCTGATCCTGCCTTCCATGGTGATGGCAACCGGAGCTGCCCTGCGGCTCGCGGCGGAGCTCGCCGGCAATGTGAGGTCGCTGGGCAAGGGCTGATGGCGATCATCGAAGACCGCGCAATTCTAGTATATTTTGAAAGAAAGATACTAGATGTGCTCCCGGAGGTCTCGATGACCCTTTCCTACATGACCAGCGCCTCCTTCAACCAGAATCCGAGCAAGGCCCGGCAGGCAGCAAACGAAAATCCGTTGGTCATCACCGATCACGGCAAGCCGACGCATGTGCTGCTGACTTATGCGGAATTCGAGGCGAAGTGGGTGAAGCCCAGGAGCGCGCTCGATGCGCTACGAGATCCGAACCCTGCAACCGATGACGACTTCGATCCTCCAAGGGTGAACTTTGAGTGGCGAGAGGTCGAATTGTGAATGGTCGTCCTGCTCGATACCAATGTCGTTTCGGCCTTGCGGCGTCCAGAACGGCAGGACATTGCCTTTCGTACGTGTCTGGCGGGAATTGATAGCGAGACAAGTTTTCTTTCCGCCATCACGATCATGGAATTGCGCTTCGGCGTCCAGCAAGAGCAAAAGAGAAATCCGATCTTTTCTGCCGATCTGGAAAAATGGCTCAACGAAGTGGTGCTGATCAATTATTCCGGTCGGATTCTTCCCTTTGACACGGCGGTCGCTCTGCGGACAGGAACTCTGGCGACGCCCAACAAACGCCCTTCATCGGATGCAATGATCGCCGCTACGGCACTGGAGCATCGGTTGACGGTCGTCACCCGCAACATCTCGAATTTCGAGTCGCTCGGCGTGCCCTGCCTCAATCCCTGGGCCTTTCAGGGCTGATCCGGCCAAGCTTGAACCAGGTCACTCCGTGATTTCAACCGGATTGCCGTCGGGGTCAGAGATCACCGCCTCGTAGAACCCGTCGCCGGTCATGCGGGCCGGGGAAACGAGGATGCCTATGGCTGCCGCCTTGGCGGCCATGTCGTCGACGGCCTGCCGGTTGCCGAGCGAGATCGCCATATGCGCGTAACCGGCACGTTCGCGCGGCGCGTCCGGTGCAATCCAGGGGCCGCTCATGATCTCGATCGTTGCGCCTTCGGAAAGGGTGAGGAATTTCGAGGAGAAGCCGGCGCGTCGACGGCTCTCGTAGAGCGGGCTGGCGGCGGCGCCGAACATGTCTTCGAAGAACGCGACGAGCCTATCGAGCTCGGTTGTCCAGAGTGCGACATGCGCGAGTTTCATATTCCATCTCCCTGATGCCATCCAGCCGACACGATGACCACTGTTTTTGACGTTGGCCCAGCCTCCGTCCCATGCGGAAAGACGCCGTTCTTGCTACCCCTGTTACTCGTTAAACATATCCTCAGCATTTTCTGCAACCGTTAACCATGACGGCCAACCTGCTTGGCCAACGGCTATCGGTTCGAAAACGGGAAGTTCGGATGACCATCAAATTCAAGCTTGTCGCCAGCGTTGTGTGCCTTGCGCTTGCGCTGGTTGCAACCACAACCGTCGCGGTTATCGGAATGGACACGCTTTCGGCCCGCACGCGTACCATCGTGGAGGATCGGGTCGAGCCCATGGCGCAGATCAAGACGGTCTCCGACGCCTACGCGGTCACCATCGTCGATACCGCTCACAAGACGCGCAGCGGCGCATTCAGCTGGGAATTGGGCGAGCAGACCGTCCGCGCAGCGCTTGCCACCGCCAACCGCGAATGGGCGGCCTACCAGGCGACCTACCTGACCGATCAGGAAAAAAGCCTTGTCCAGCGTTACCTCGGCGCGCGTACCGAAACCACCAAAGCGGTTGACGAGCTTCTGGCGATCATGGGCAAACGCGATCAGGCAGCTCTCGATACCTATGTGACGAAACGGCTCTACCCGGCGATCGAACCGCTTGCCGAACCGCTGAATGCGTTGACCAAGCTGCAGTCCGATGTTGCCCACAAGAGTTTCGAGGATGCATTAAAGGACAAGGCAAACCTCTCCGTTTGGATGACCGTGATCGGCGTCATCTCGCTGATCGTGGTCTGCTTCTCGATCCGGGTCGTACTGTCGGGCGTCGTCGGTCCGCTGCAGCGCCTGCAGGATTGCATGCGACGCCTCGCCGGCGGCGAACTGACGTTGACCATCTTCGGCATAGGCCGCAAGGACGAGATCGGCGGAATGGCGGCAGCCGTGGAGGTCTTCCGTCGGGCGGCAATCGACAACAAACGCCTGGAAGACGAGGCGAACGAAGCCCGCACCCGGTCGGAAGCGGAGCGCATCGCAACACAGGAACAAGCTGAAGCCGACGCATCCCAGCGCCTCCGTGTTGCGACATCCGGCCTTGGTGGCGGTCTGCGCCGGCTCGCCGCGGGCGATCTCTCCTTCCAGCTCACAGAAGCCTTCTCGGCGGATTTCGAGGCCTTGCGCCACGACTTCAATACCTCGGTCAGCCAGCTTGCCAACACGCTGACGCAGATCGCCGGCAGTGCCGAGGCGATCGACGGCGGAACTCAGGAAATCAGCCAGTCAGCCAGCGACCTGTCGCGCCGTTCCGAGCAGCAGGCCTCGTCGCTCGAAGAGACGGCAGCAGCGCTCGATCAGATCACCGCGAATGTCAGTTCCGCTTCCAAAAAGGCGGACGAGACACGCAAGATTGCCGCCGAAGCCAATTCGTCCGCCGCGCGTTCCGGTGAGGTGGTCGCAAATGCGGTTGAGGCGATGCGCCGCATCGAGGAAAGCTCCAACCAGATCTCCAACATCATCGGCGTGATCGACGAGATTGCCTTCCAGACCAATCTTCTGGCGCTGAATGCCGGCGTCGAGGCAGCGCGTGCCGGCGAGGCGGGCAAGGGATTTGCGGTCGTGGCGCAGGAAGTGCGCGAACTCGCCCAGCGTTCGGCGAACGCAGCCAAGGAAATCAAGGCGCTGATCCAGAACTCGACCGTCGAAGTCGGCCACGGCGTGAAATATGTCCGCGACGCTGGCGAATCGCTGAAGTCGATCGAGGGCTATATCGTAACCATCAACGGCCATGTGGACGATATCGCCCGCTCGGCCCGAGAACAGTCGACCGGGCTTTCGGAGATCAACTCGGCCGTCAACCAGATGGACCAGGTAACCCAGCAGAACGCCGCCATGGTCGAGGAGACGACGGCGGCGAGCTCCGGTCTTGCCGACGAGGCCTCGAAGCTTCGCCAGATGGTCGGCCAGTTCCAGCTTGGAGCGGGCCCGTCCCAGGGACAGCGTCGCCGCCGGGCCGCCTGAAGCCAGGTGATACGGGTCAGGCCCTAATGGCCCGGACCAGTTCATTCAGATGCCCGGCAATGGTTCCGGGCACTTCGAGCGGCGTGAAGTGCCGCACGCCTTCCATGATGAACAGCGATGCGCCGGGAATGTTGTCGGCCATGGCGCGAGCCATCTCCAGCGGCGTCGCGTAGTCCTCGGTGCCGACCGCGACACGGCAGGGGAAATCGAACTTCGGCAGGGCGGCGCGGATATCGGCATTACCGAGCATGGCGCAGGTCGCCGCATAGGCGGGCAGCTCGTTCTTCAAGAAGACTGCGATCGCCTTCTCCACCACATCCGGATCGGCCTCGCGGAAAGCGTCACTGAACCAGCGCGTCTTCTGGAAACCGACCAGTGCGCCCATGCCTTCGGCAAGCGCCTTGTTGGCGCGTTCCGCCCAGGTTTTCGGAGCATCCTCGCCGTACCAGGCCGTGGTGTCGAACAGACCGAGCGCCTGAACGCGTTCGGCATGGTTGGCCGCAAAGGCCAGCGCCACGCAGCCGCCCATCGAGGCGCCGGCGACGACGGCCGAGGGCCAGCCGACATGATCCATCAGATCGGCTATGTCATCGGCGAAAAGCTCGACGCTATAGGGGCCGGCGGATTTGTCCGACGCGCCGTGGCCGCGGCAATCGAAGATCAGCACGTCGGCGGAGCCGCCGAGCGCTTCGACGGTCGGCTCCCAGAAGGTCTTGTCCATGGCGAGCGAATGGACGAGCACGATGCGGTTGTTCCCCTTTCCCTTGACTACGCGGTAGGAGATGTTTGTGCCGTCGCGGATAGTGGCAATCTCGTTTGATGGTTCGCTCACGTTCGAAATCCTCCTGAGGGCAAATGCGGAGTAACGTCATATTGTATGACAAACATATAGGCAAATCCTGATCTGGAGACAACAGGCGATGTTGTGATTGTTGAGCGATCAGCTCGCAGCGGACAGTGCCAGGCCGCTCGCGTCGCTCTCTTCGGCGAGCTGGCGGGCGGTCAGCGCGAGCTGACGGCGCAGCCATTTGTGCGCGGGAAGATCCGTATGCACATCGCTCCACACGGCAGTGGCGGAAACCTGCATGTTGGGCACCGGCACGGGACAGAAATAGAAGCGCGACGGATCGAAGATCGGCGCCATCTTCTCGAAGACGAGCACGATCAGGTCGGATCGCGAAACGATCGCAGGTGCTGCGAGGAACTGGTGCACGGTGGTCGCGACACGCCGCTTGAGGCCGGCCTGGGCCAGGAACCGGTCGGCGCGGCTGACATCGCTCACGCCGGGCTTCACCGAGAGCTGGTCAACGGCCAGGAACTCTTCGAGCGTGATCGGACGACCGGCGAGCGGATGGCCCTGCCGCATCATGCAAAGATAGGTGTCCTCGAACAGCGGCATGTGCTTGAAGCGTCGCGGTAGATTGGGGATGATGCCGACTGCAAGATCGATCTCGCTGTTGTCGAGCAGGGCAGGCAGCTCCTCGTTCGGCCGCGACTGGATATTGAGGCCGACGCGCGGCGCGGCGCGGGCGATATGCTCGATCAGCAGCGGCAAGAGCACGACGGACGCATGATCCGAAACCGCCAGGCTGAACGTCCAGTCAGGGTCGCCGGGCTCGAAGGTGGTCGGCTCCAGCGCCTCCTCGATCTGCCGCATGGCCGACTGGATCGGCCCGGAGATTTCCAGCGCTCGAGGGGTGGGGCGCATACCGTCGGCCGTTCGCAGAAAAAGCCGGTCGTTGAGCAAGAGGCGCAGACGGTTGAGCGCGTTGGATAGCGCCGGCTGCGACATGCCAAGCCGCTCGGCGGCGCGGCTGACGCTGGCCTCCACCATCATGGCGTCGAAAACGACCAGGAGTTTGAGATCGATATTAGCTAAATTCATGGGCATGATAATACGCTTCGCTTTTTGAATTTGCCAACGGCCCGCGAGCCGGTTCAACATTGTCATACAGAAATACAGTACTACACAATCGCCCATGGTGAAACATTCCGGGCGCAGGTGCATGCTTATTTGAGCGGTCCTCGACCCCGGCGCTTTGCTGGCGGATGCCGCTCCCGGGGGACTCCGGATGCGAGGGAGGAGGCGCTGTCCAAGCGCCTGGACGATATTGAGCCTCGCGGGCCGCGGGGCGGTGGAGGATACATGATTCTGGAACAGGCCATGGCGGCGTTGACGGTCATTTTCGACCCGATGCGTTTCCTGATCATCTTGCTGGGTTGCGTGCTCGGCCTTTTCATCGGGGTCATCCCCGGCATCGGCGGTCTGGCGGGCATGGCTCTGCTTCTGCCGTTCACCTACACGATGGACCCCTATACCGCACTCGCCTTCCTGATCGGCATGTGGGCGGTGACGCCGACTGCCGATACCATCCCCTCGATCCTGATCGGGGTGCCGGGTGCCGCAGGTTCGGCCGCGACCGTGATGGACGGTTATCCGATGGCACGCCGCGGCGAAGCGGGACGGGCGCTCGGTGCCTCCTATACCGCCTCGCTGATCGGCGGCATTTTTGGCGCGCTGCTGCTTGCCGTATCTATCCCGATCCTGCGCCCCTTCATGATGGCCTTCGGCACGCCGGAGCTTCTGGCGCTCTGCATTCTCGGCCTCAGCCTCGTGGCGGCCGTCAGCCAGGGCAACATGATGAAGGGCCTCGTGGCAGCCTGTTTCGGCGTCGTCATCGCCTCCGTGGGGGACGAGGCGCAGACCGGCGAACTGCGCTGGACTTTCGATTCGCTCTATCTTTGGGACGGCGTTCCGCTGGAAGCGCTGGTTCTCGGCCTCTTCGCCGTGCCGGAACTGATCGAGCTCGGCGCAGCCCGTCAGGCCGTGGCGCTCCACAAGAGCGAAAGCATCGTGCGCGACCAGTTCCGCGGCGTGAAGGATGCGCTCCAGAACATCCGCCTCGTGTTGCAGAGTTCCTGGCTCGGCGCGATCCTCGGCTCCGTGCCCGGCCTCGGCGGCCCGGCGATCGACTGGATCGCTTACGGTTCGGCGGCGAAATCCGTCAAGGGCGGCACCGAGACCTTCGGCACCGGCGACGTACGCGGTGTCATCGCCTGCGAGGCGGCCAACAACTCCCGCGAGGGCGGCGCGCTCATCCCGACGCTTGCCTTCGGCATTCCGGCCAGCGCCACCATGGCGATCCTGCTCGGCGCCTTCATGATGCATGGCATCCAGCCGGGGCCGAAACTGCTCACCGAACAGCTTGACATCACCTATACGATCGTCTGGAGCCTGATGATCGCCAATATCATCGGCGTTCTGATCTGCTTCGCCTTCGTGTCGCAACTTGCCAAGCTGGCACTGGTGCCGGCCGGCATCCTGGTGCCGACGGTGCTTGCGATCGTCTTCATCGGAGCCTATTCGGCGACCCGCGATATCGGCGACATCGTCGTTCTCTTGATCTTCTCGGTGATCGGCTGGGGGATGAAGCGGTTCGGCTGGGCGCGAGCGCCGGTGTTGCTCGGCCTCGTGCTCGGGGGGCTGGTGGAACAATATCTGTTCATTTCCACCAGCCGCTATGGCTCCGCCTGGCTGCAACGTCCCGGTGTCATCATCATCCTGATGATTCCGGTCCTCTATTTCGCCTATACCGCTGTAAAATTCTTCCTGAAGCGGCGCGAACCGGTTCCGGTCGCAGTCGGTGCCGCCGTCAGCGAACCGGCCGCTCCGAAAGCGCCGGTCGGTCCGGTTTCCATCGTCGACCGGATCATGCTGCCGGGCGTCTGGATCCTCGCCGCGATCCTGTTCATCACGGCGCTTGCCACCTCGACCGAATGGGCGCTCGCCGCAAGGCTCATGCCGCAGACGGTTTCGGCGGTCGGCCTGTTCGTGGTGATCTGCTCCGGCATCGGTGTCTACATGAAAAAGCGGGCCGGCGAGACGATCGTCAAGCCGCGCAAGGCGAGCGAGACGGACCCGCTGGAGGCGATGCCGGACCGCGAACTCTATAAGCGCATGGGCATCATGCTTGCCTGGGTGCTGTCGGTCTTCGCGGGCACGCTGCTGATCGGTCTGTTGCCGACGCTGCTCTTCTACATGATCGCCTATATGCGTTTCGAAGGTAAACAGCCCTGGATCCGCACTCTGGTGATCGCGATCCTCATCTGGATCTCCATGTTCATTCTGTTCGACAACCTCTTGAACATGCCCTGGCCGCAATCCTACCTTGGCGACGCCTTCCCGGCACTGCGCGCAGCGGTTTCGGATATCATCTGAGGTGTCGGCATTCGAAAACAAAAGGCCGGAGTGGCGACGCTCCGGCCTTCGCCTTGATATCTTCGCTGACATTTGGGCATCAGCGCAATGGCTGTTTGAGACCGAGGCGGTCCCTTCACAGCGACAATCCTCGTTCCACGATGTTCTTGAAGTAGGCGATGCCGAACGGAATGGCATCATCATTGAAATCGTAACGTGCGTCATGAACGGACGCGGTATCTCCGTTCCCGATGAGCATGATGTTGCCTGGGCGTGCTTCCAGCATGAATGCGAAGTCCTCCGATCCCATGAGGGGCTCGAGCGCATCGTCGACATTGTCATTGCCCACCAGCGCCCTTGCGACCTGGACCGCAAAGGCGGTCTCTTTTGTATGATTGACGGTGGGAGGGAACATCCGACGATAAGATACGGTAGCGTTGGCACCGTACGCCTCGGCCACCTTCTCCGCGATAGCGCAGACGCGTGTCTCAACCAGGTCTCGGACGGCGGGATCGAAAGTTCTCGTCGTTCCGCCCATCTCGGCAAATTGGGGGATGACGTTGCCTGCCTTGCCGCCGTTCAGGAAACCGACGGTTACGACCGCGCACTGTCTGGGATGGATATTCCGTGAGACAATCGTTTGAAGCGCCAGAACGATGTTTGCGCCGACGACCAGGGGATCGACGCTGACGTGAGGTGAAGCGCCATGCGCTCCCTTCCCTTCAATTCTGATCCGGAAGCCGTCGGCAGACGCACCGAACGGTCCGCTCGCTGTTGCGAACCGGCCGATCGGCAGGCCCGGCTCGGTGTGCATCGCGTAGATTTCGTTGATCCCGAACCTGGTCATCAGGCCATCATCAACCATGGCCTTTCCACCGCCGCCACCTTCTTCAGCCGGTTGAAAAACGACGACGGCCGTGCCGTCAAACGCGCGTGTTCGCGCCAGCTCACGCGCTGAACCGAGCAGCATGGCGGTGTGGCCGTCGTGACCGCAGGCATGCATCACGCCTTTTGCCTTCGATGCCCAGGGCGCGTTGGTCGCCTCCTCTATCGGCAAAGCATCCATGTCGGCCCGCAGGCCAATAATCTTGCTGCTTGTCTGCTTTTTCCCATGAATGACACCGACGACACCGGTTCTGCCGATCCCGGTTGCCACCTCATCGCAGCCAAACTCTCTGAGCTTGGTGGCGACAAACGAGGATGTACGATGGACGTCGAATTGAAGTTCGGGATGGGCATGAAGGTCACGTCGCCATTCAATCACCTCATCATATTCCCCCTTCATGACGCTCATCGGCATTTCCTCGTCCTGACCTCGTTCATGCAAGTGATATCCAGAACAGGAGAATACGTGGTTTGCAAAGCGCCGCAATGACCGCGTGTAGCTCGCAGCGCGCAAAAAAAGCCCGCTCGGAAAAGCGGGGCTGAGGTCGGGAGGATCTTTTCGTGAGGTTCAGGCGAGCTCGACCATCGGGTCGCGGCAATATTCCGGCGGTACGCGCACGTCGATCACCCACGGCTTGCCGGCCTTCACCTTGTCGATGCCGCGCTGGAGCGCGCCTGCGAGGTCGGCGATATCCGTGACTGGGCCTTCACCGTCGATGCCTTGTGCCTTGGCGAGCATCAAAAGGTCCGGAACCGGGTCCTGCAAGCGCTGGCCGACCCAGGCGTTTTCCGGCGGACGGCCGCGCTGGACAGCGACGGCTGCCTGATGGTGCTCGTCGTTGAAGTAGGAATTGTTGTTGGAGATCACGTAGAGCAGCGGAATGCCCTGCGAGGCCGCCGTCCACAGCGCGGTATTGCCCATGGTAAAGTCGCCGTCGCCGACGATCGCGATCGGCACGCGCGGGGACTTCATGTCGCGCAGCGCAAGTGCCGCGCCGACACCGATGCTCGGGCCGGAACCGACGCCGCCGCCGCCGTTATGGCCGAGATAGTCGTGCGGATGCTTCAGCTCGTTGGCATTGGTTGGCCAGCCGAGCGGGCGCGAGGTGAGGCAGACATCGAGATCGCGCGTCACCCGGTTGAATACCCTTGCTAGGTCCATCAGGCTGATTTCGCCGGACGTCTTCGAAGGCTCGGCGTCGATACGCCGGCTCTCGAATGTTTTTGGCACCGGGAGCCTGGGCTCCAGGGCTTCGAGAAGCCGCGACACGGCAGTTTCCGGCACGGTCGGCAGGTTGACGTCCACGGCCGGAAGACCCTGGTAGTCCATGTTCCAGCCGCGATGAATATTGAAGTCGTTGGAGACGCTGATGACCGGGGCGCTCGGGGTGCCGGCCGGGAAAACCTGGTTGATCGTGCCGGCGGGATCGAGCCAGTCGAGCGACAGGATCGCGTCGGCTTCGGTCAGGTGCTTCAGGAGGTTCTTGGAAAGCTTCCAGCCGGTCTCGCCGATGAACAGCGGATGGGTGGTCGGGAAGCTGGAAGCGAGCTTCACATGGGTCAGCACCTTGGCGCTGAGCAGTTCGGCAAGCTTGACGCGCTCGGCCCAGCCTTCTTCGCTGCGGGTGGTACGGCCGCAGAGGATCACCGGTCGCTTCGCCTTGGCGAGGATTTCGACGGCCTCTTCCAGGTCACGGCGCGGCGGCTCTGGATCGGCCGGCGCCCTGAAGCGGGAAATGTCGTGCAGCGCCGGGACCTTTTCGAGCTCCATTTCCTGAATGGTGACGTCGAGGTTCACATAGGTCGGGCCGGAGGGGCGGGCGGTCGCCAGCATCGTGGCGCGGCGGATGGATTCGACCGCGGCTTCCGGCGAACCGGGCTCGTCGTCCCATTTGGTGAAGTCGCGCACCAGGCCGCCCTGGTCGATCGTGCAGTGGATCCATTCGATCCACGGACGGCGCTTGGTGGCGTCGAGCGGGCCGGTGGCGCCGATGACGACGACCGGAACGCGGTCGCACCAGGCGTCGAAAATGCCCATCGTGGCGTGCATCAGGCCGACATTGCTGTGGACCGCAGCTGCGAGCGGCTTGTCGGTGATCTTCGCCCAGCCCTGCGCGATGCCGATTGCGTGCTCTTCGTGCATGCACAGGACGATCTTCGGGTTCTCGTTGCCGAGATAGTTGACCAGACTGTCATGCAGGTGGCGATAGCTCGCCCCGGGATTGAGGCAGATATAGGGGAAACCCTGTTCCCGTATCGCCGCGGCGATGAGATCGCTGCCGTATTTCGGCGCACCGGTTTCAACCGGGACGAAACGCTTCGCACCCTGGTGGTCCATGGTCGGAATCCTCGAATTTTTTGGAAATTGACAAACGCCCGGAGGCAAAGAGAACCGCGCGGCGTCAAGACACCGCGCGGTCGATCAGCTTACTTGTTGAAGCCGTCGTCGATCGCTTTCTGCAGCGTGGCGACCACTTCCGGCGGCGTGGTGATGATCTTCTTGACGATCTCGTCCACTTCCTTGCCACTCATCGGGGCGATCGGGATCGCGCGGGTCTTGGCGTCAGCGAGGAACTTCGGGTCCTTCATCAGATTGTCGAAGGCCGTGGAAAGCGCTGTGACACGATCTTCCGGGGTGCCCGGAGGGGTCATCAGGGCGCGGCCGATATCACCGCCGGCACCGAAGAACTCGATCGCCTGCTTCTTGGCCGGGTCGTTGGTCAGTTCGACGGCAGTTGGAGTGTTCGGAAGGTCGGCGAGACGCTTTTCGGAGAACTGCACGACCGGAACCACGTCGCCGGCAGCCAACTGCTGGGCGTAGTTGACCGACCAGTTGGCCCAGACGGTGGTGGTGAGGTCGGCTTCGCCGCGGAACACGGCAAGCGCGCTGGCGGTCGCGCTGTCATAGCCGCAAACCATGTTGAACTTGGAGCCGATCAGCGACTTCAGGACAGCGCCGGTCTGGGCACTCGAGGTCGTGCGGCCGGAGCAGCTGACATTGCTTTCGGACTTCAGCGAGTCTTCGATCGACTTTACCGGAGAGTCCTTGCGGGCCATCATCACCGAGGTCACGTCGGCAGCACGACCGATGAAGCGCATCTTGGAAACGTCCCAGCGGCTCTTCTTCGGGTCGAGGACCTGGTCCTGCGCGAGCGATTCCGGCAGGAGCGCAACGATGGTGCCGTCCTTGACCGCCTTGGTGTAGAAATGTGCCGCTGCGAGCGAACCACCGCCGCCCGGCATGCCTTGCACGATCACGGTCGGGGCACCCGGGATAAGCGGGCCGAAATGCTGCGCGATCAGCTGCGCATAAAGGTCGTAGGAACCGCCCGGCGGATGGCCGATCAGGATCGTGACGGTCTTGCCCTTGTAAAAGTCGGAAACGGCGTCGGCCTGTGCTGAGACCGCGCCAAGGATGGTGGCACAGGCCGTTGCGGCCACGACGGTCAACAGGCGAATTGATTTCAGCATTGAACTCCCTCCCTTGGGCCTGCCCTCCCGGCATAGGTCCCGCATTGGTCAGATATTACGATGGTAGTACTGTATGACAAAGAGAAATGGCGCGCAACAGAGAAAGCGGCAGGCCTGCGTATTTTTGACAAAGCGCAATCCCTACGGACGCGCCCTTGGAAAACGCTTGTTGGCATGGAAACTTGCCTGTTTCACGGGCAAGCTGATAAGCCCTGCGTGACGGTAAGGGAGAGGCTGAATGGCTGCGGATGGCCGGCAGGGACTTTGGGATTTCGCACTGCGGCTTTATGGCGCGCCCGGCGTCGGCGATGCCTGCCTCGTGCTTCAGGATGAAAACGGCGTCGACGTGCCAGTGCTGTTGTTTTCCGCCTGGCTCACGAAGAACTCCGTGGCGCTTTCTCAGGCCGATATCGCCCGAATAGACGGCCTCGTTTCGGATTGGCGGCGTGAGGTGGTGAAACCGCTACGCGCCGTGCGTCGACGGTTGAAGAGCGGGCCGTATCCGGCGCCAACAAAGGAGAGCGAGACGCTGCGCAATAGCGTGAAGGGTGTCGAACTCAGTTCGGAAAAGATCGAACTGGCGATATTGGAGGCCGAAGGGCAGGCGTTGATGGGTGTCCGCGGCTCAACCGGCGATGCCACTGGCAATCTCAGAGGTGTCGTAGAGTTTTTCGGGGGAGCCGAACCGGATAAGAAGACCGCCATGGCGCTTACCGTGATCGAAGGCGCGCTGGCCGCCCTTTAGATGCAGCATCCGTTTCAAGCATGAAAGTCAGCGTTGGCCCGGTGAACCCGGGCCGTCCTTCCAGCGCTTGACCATCGGCAGGTGGATGTCGAAGAGATCAAGGGCGCGGCCGACCGTCTGGGTCACCATCTCGTCCAGTGATTTCGGCTTGGAATAGAAGGCCGGCACCGGCGGCATGACGATCGCGCCGTTGCGGGTCGCCTGGTCCATCAGCGCGATATGGCCGGCATGCAGCGGCGTTTCGCGGAACAAGAGCACCACGCGCCGACGTTCCTTCAGGCAGACGTCGGCGGCGCGCACGATCAGCTCGTCATTGTAGCAATTGGCGATGCCGCTCAGCGTCTTCACCGAGCAGGGAGCCACCAGCATACCGGCGGTTCTAAACGACCCGGAGGAGATCGCCGCGCCGATATCCTTGTAGTTATAGAGTACGTCGGCAAGCCCCTTGATCTCTTCGGCACTCATGTCGATCTCGTCGACCGCCGTGCGGAAAGCCGACGGCGAGATGACCGCATGGGTTTCGACATCCTCGACTTGCCTCAAGAGCTGCAGGGCGCGAACGCCATAGATGACACCGGAAGCTCCGGTGATGGCGATGATGATGCGGCGCATGGGACTTTCCTGGACGATTATCGCGACGCCTTGGCATCGCCTTCGGATGGGCGCAATGCGGAGATCGCCGAATTGCTCACATGCTTTTCGGCAGCTGCCTTGGCTGCGGCCTTGTCGCGCTTGAGGATAGCGCTGACGATCGCCTCGATCTCGATGATGCTCTGGCTCTGGCGGTCCTTACGCACGACCGAACGGCGGCGCAACGGAGAGGTGAGCAGTGTCAGCTTCTTCAGAAGGTCGAAGGCGATCGGATTGCGGGCGCCGGTGCAGATCCGGTCGTAGAAATCGCGCTTGGAAGCGACGATTTCCTCGGCATTGCCGCCGAGATAGGCCTTCTTCAGCACTTCGCTATGCGCCTTTAATGCCTGGACCTCATCATCCGGCGCGTTTTCGACGAATTGTTCGACGATCAGCGGCTCCAGCACGCTGCGGATGCGGTAGATGTTCTCGGCATCGGAACGGGTGACAGTGGTAACCGTCAGGCCACGGTTGTTGAGATCGGTGAGGATGCCTTCGGCCTGGAGCTGACGCAACGCTTCGCGCAGCGAGGTGCGGCTGACATTCAGTTTCTCGCACAGATCCTTTTCCACCAGGCGGGTGCCGGGCTCCAGCGCACCGGTTTCGATCGCCCGCCGCAGGGAGTTCATGATCTTGTTCCGCAAGGGCGCCGGCTCGTGGACGAGTGGATTGAGAGGCTCTGCAAGCGGATTGGCCATGTGTCTCCTCGAAATGCTGGTGATAGCGTTCAAATCAGTATGATCACACGCTTGTCATACAAACAAACTCGCGATCCGTCACCTCTCCGTCAAGCAATATCTTCAATTGGATATATCGAGGCGACGGTCAGCGTTCTTCCTTACGTTGCATCTGCAGACAGCGCCAGACGCGCGCGGGCGTCGCCGGCATATCAATGTGCCTGATACCGAAGGGGCGCAGTGCATCGGACACCGCGCTGATGACCGCCGAAAGCGCGCCGACGGTACCGGCCTCGCCGGCGCCCTTGACGCCGAGCGGGTTCTGGTTGGTCGGTACCGCGAAACCGGCGATCTCGACGCCCGGCATGTCATGGGCGCGCGGCATGGCGTAGTCCATGAAGGTTGCCGAGAGCAGCTGGCCGGAATCCGAATCATAGACGGCATTTTCCATCAGTGCCTGGCCGAGGCCCTGGGCGACGCCGCCGGTGATCTGGCCCTTGACGAGCAGCGGATTGACCATGCGGCCGACATCGTCGACCACGCAATAGGAAACAAGTTCGACCAGTCCGGTTTCCGGGTCGATCTCGACCTCGCAGATATGGCAGCCATTCGGGAAGGTGGCGCCTTCAACGCTCGAAAAAGTTTCGGCCGAAAGGGAAGCGGATTCGCCGGAAATGACCTCCGCGAACGAGACGCTGCGGTCGGTACCGGCGATGCGGTATTCGCCGGTGTCGAAGAGGATGTCCGCCTTGTCCGCCTCCAGCCGTTCGGCCGCCTGGTCCTTCAGCTTTTCAATGATCGTATCGGCGGCGGTCCAGAGAGCGCCGCCGGCGGCGGCCAGCGTGCGCGATCCGAACGTACCGGTGCCCTGCGGCACTTCGTGAGTATCGCCGGTGACGATCTCCATGCCTTCGGTCGAAAGGCCGAGACGATCGGCGATGATCTGGCGAAAGACGGTGCCATGGCCCTGGCCGCTGTCCATCGAACCCACATGGATGCGCACCTTGCCCTCGGGCGAGATGTCCATCCGCGCGAATTCGGGATTGGGCTTGGCCGCCGGGCCGCCGGCAATCTCGATCGGGTTGGCGATGCCGATGCCGCGCAGCTTGCCCCTGGCGCTGGACCCGGCACGACGGGCCTCGAAACCGGCCCAGTCCGCCATCTCGAGCGCCTTGTCGAGCACGCCGGGGAAGTCGCCGGAATCGTAGGTGAAGATGAAGCCGCTCGAATAGGGCATCTCCTTCTTCGGAACGAGGTTGCGGCGGCGCAACTCGGCACGGTCGATGCCGATCTCGTAGGCCGCGAGATCGATCATCCGTTCGATGATATAAGTCGCTTCCGGCCGGCCGGCGCCGCGATAGGGCGCGGTCTGCTGGGTATTGGTGAAGACGCCATCGACCTTGGCGTAAATCTTCGGCGTCCGGTAGACGCCGGCAATGCCGCCGATATTGGCGACCGGCGGATGCACCGTCGCCGGACCGAGATAGGCGCCGAGATTGGCGCGGACATGCACGTCGAGGCCTAGAAGTTTTCCATCCGCATCGAGCGCCAGCGCCGCATCCACCCACATGTCGCGGGCATGGGCGTCGGACTGGAAGGATTCCAGCCGGTCGGACGTCCAGCGCAGCATGCGGCCGGTCTGTCTGGAGGCCCACAGCAGGGCCGGATATTCCGGATAACCGGCATTCTTCATCCCGAACGAGCCACCGCAATCGGACGCCAGCACATGCACCTTGTCCGCCGAGACGCCGAGGATCGGCGCGACATCGCCGGAAATGCGGTGCGGCGCCTGGGTGCCGAGTTCAAGCCGGTAGAGGCCGGCGGTATCGTCATAGGAGGCGATCGCGCCGCGCGTCTCGATCGGAGCGGCGACGACGCGGGAAATTCTTAAGCGCTGGCGGACAACGGTGTGGGCAGAAGCGACCGCGGCATCGACGCCGGCCTTGTCGCCCTTTTCATAGGTGAAGCAGCGGTTGTCGGGGAACTCGTCCCAGACGAGTGGCGCATCCGGGGCGACCGCCTCCAGCGGATCGATCACCACCGACCGTTCGGCGATCTCGACCATGACCGCTTCGGCCGCGGCAAGGGCTGCCTGCCGGGTTTCGGCCACAACAACGGCGATCGGATCGCCGACATAACGCACCGCGTCGATCGCCAGAGGATAGAAGACCGGCACCCGCATTTCGCCGCCATCGGGGCCGGGATGTTTGCCGCGCGGCTGGATCGGCAGAAGGCCAGCGGCTTTGAGGTCGGCGCCGGTGAAGATGCCGAGCACTTCGGGCATCCCGGCGGCGGCTTTGGTATCGATCGAGAGAATGCGGCCCGAGGCGGATTGAGAGCGCACGAAAACGGCGGCGGCCTCACCCTTGCCGGCGCGGTCGTTCATGTAACGACCGCGGCCGGTGATCAACGCATCGTCTTCGAAACGCAGTTGCGATTGGCCGATCTTCAGCATCGTTCCTCTCCCGGGGGCATAAAAGGCATGAAAGGCTTTGAATAGGTATGAAAGCAATTTGAAAATCAAAGCGGCGCGGACGGCCTCCAAACCATCCGCGCTGCCAAAATTCCGTCAGCCCCTCTTGTCCCCATTCGGGTTCTCGATATCGCGGGCCGGGGTCTCGGGCTTCATGCCGCCCTTGCGGCGGGCAAGCGTGTTTTCGCCGGTCTGGCGCCAATCACCGGCAACCGCGGCATCGGCGAACTGGGTCCACAGATCGCTCCAGTCACCGAGCGAATAGCCATGCCACGGCGGCTGCGGGGAGAGGCGGGGAAGCTGCAGATCTTCCCAGATCTGCCGCGCCTTGACCATGTAGGGTTCGGCCGGCAGCGCCAGCGGTGGCATCGGCGCCTTCAGCGTCGCATCGATCAGCATCGTGCCCTCGGCGCTCTTCGAGCTGGATTTCGGCCCATGGCCGCCGGAGCGATAGGGCGTGATGTGCACGTCGTCGATCATGTTGGCGCGATAGGCGAGCGACCAGAAGACGGCATCCGCATTGCGGCTGTCGATATCGTCGGAAACGGCGATGACGATCTTGCCGCACTGCGCCTGCAGGGTCGCAGCACCCTGGAGGCCTCGCCAGATTTCCGACTGCGGCGCCGAGCGGTCGAATTCCAGGAAGATCACCTTGCGAATGTTGGTGAGCGGCTCGTGCATCACGACGCGCTTGATGCCCTTGATATTCAGCACCTTTTTCAGGTGGTTCAGGAACAGCGGCTCATAGGCGACACGCTTCAGCACGCTCGATTCGCTCGGCGTCACCTGGGAAACGATCGAGACGAGAACCGGCTTCTTCTTGCGGGTGATGGCGGTGACCGTCATCGACATGTTGAAGTCTTCGAGCGCCACGTGGCCGTGGCTTTCGCCGAACGGACCTTCCGGCTCTAGCAGGACCGGATCGATCAGGCCTTCGATGACGATTTCAGCGTCTGCCGGTACTTCGAGGTCAATCGTCTTGCACTTGACGATCCGGATCGCCTCGCCGATCAGGCCGCCGGCAACGCCCAGTTCATCCTGGTCGATCGGCAGTTTCTGCGGGCCGGTGAAGAGCACGGCCGGGGCGCAGCCGATGACGATGGCGCAGGGCATAGGCTTGCCCATTTTCTGGTATTTCAGCCAGTGCTGGTAACCGCCGGCGCCCGACAGGCGGCTTGCCATGCGCACGCCCAGCCGGTCTTCGGCCTTCAGCGCGGCGCGATAGGTGCCCATGTTGCGGATGCCGTTTTCCGGGTCGCGGGTGACACAGAGCGTCGCGGTGAAATAGGGGGCGCTGTCGAAACCGGGCGTCGAGATCGGCACCGGCAGCGAACCGAGGCCCTTGCCTTCCTGTTTCAGCTCATCGCCAGTGATAACGACTTCCTGGCACGGCGCTTCTGTGACCATGATCGGGTCGATCGGATGCTCCATGGCATTGACCCAGACATCACCGATCTCGTCTTCGGAAACGCCGAGGCCTGCGGCATAGATGGCCGGGGAAGCGGCGAGAACGCCGACGGCGACAGGAATGTCGTAGCTCTCTCCCTTGGCGCCCTTGACATCGGTGAACAGGAAGCCGCGGCGCTGGTCGTCCGGCAGGCCACCCTGGAACTGCCAGCGGGCGAGCGGATGCAGCTCACTGTCCTTATCGATCGGAACCTGGATTTTGGTGAGGAGGCCGAGGGCCTCCAACCGCTGCAGGTGTTCCTGCAGATCGAGCGGCGCCTTGCGCGCGAAAGTCGTCATGTAAGTTTCACTCCCAAAACCGTACCGGGGTCCGCCTGGGGAGGGCGGAGAAGCCGGCGCCATTCTTAACCGAAGCCATCGAGCCCGGCGAGGCAATCACCCTGTCGATGCATGGCGATCTTTTTCGATTGCATTATCCTGCCATATTGTCATACATTAATACGAAGAGCAACAGCATCTCTCGGTACGCGAACAGAGTTCCGAGGCAAGCCGGCGGATGGGAGAAACCGCCGTATTTTCAAGTAGAAGAGGTTCTATGAACAGCCCGCTCAAGACCGCCGCGCCGGACGCGATCGTCCATCCGCTGAAGCAGCAAAAACCGGAATCGGCCGAGCTTTCGCCGGAAATGAAGCTGGTCCAGGAGGCTCTGTTCAAGCATGTCGGCAAGCCGATCCCCCGCAAGGAAGACGGCCGCCTGATCACCGGCAAGGGCCGCTTCTCGGACGACTTTTCGCTGCCCGGCCAGACCTATGCAGCGATCGTGCGCTCGCCCTATCCGCATGCCCGCATCAACGGCATCGACAAAACGGAAGCGCTCGCAAGCCCTGGCGTCCTGCTGGTTTTGACGGGCGAGGACATCCTCGCCGACGGCATCCGCGACATTCCCCACAATCCCGTTCCGTCTACCAATTTCGATATGAAATTGCGGGCCAAGGACGGCAGCCACGCATTCACCGGCCCACATTTCCTGCTGCCGTCTGACAAGGCTCGCCACGTGGGCGAAGCCGTCGCGATCGTCGTTGCCGAAACCGCGGCGCAGGCGGCTGACGGCGCGGAAAAGGTCATGGTCGACTGGGAGGAGCTTCCCTTCGTCACCGACACGGCCAAGGCCGCCGAACCGGGCGCCCCGACCATCTGGGACGAGGTTCCGGACAATGTCTTCATCGATACGACCTTCGGAGATGTCGAAGGCACCAACGCCGCGTTCGCTGCGGCAGACCATGTGGTGAAGGCGGAATTCCATGTCCATCGCGTCACCGGCGTCACCATGGAACCGCGCGCTTCGCTCGGCTCCTACGATCCGGAAACCAAGCGATACACGCTCTATGCCGGCAGCGGCGGTGCCGTGCGCCAGAAGAACGAACTTTCCAAGGTGCTCGGCATCGAGCCGAAGGACCTGCGTGTGCTCTCCTTCGACGTCGGCGGCAATTTCGGCACCCGCAACCGCGTCTATGTGGAATTTGGCCTGGTTCTGTGGGCGTCCGCCAAGATAGGCCGGCCGGTGAAATTTACCGCGACGCGATCGGAATCCTTCCTGACCGACTATCAGGGCCGTGACCTGGTGAGCAAGGTCGAGCTGGCAATCCGCAAGGACGGCAAGTTCCTCGCCATGCGTTCCGACAATCTCTCGAATGTCGGCGGCCGCGCCGTGTCGCTCTCGCCCCTCAGCAAGGGTTCGGGCCTGATCACCGGCTCTTACGACATTCCCTATGCGACGCTGCGCGCCCGCGCGGTGTTCTCCAACACGATGTGTACCCAGGCCTACCGGAGCTCCGGTCGTCCGGAAGTCACGTTCGCGATCGAGCGCATGTGCGAACTCGCGGCCGACCAGCTCGGTTTCGACAAGCTCGAACTGCGCCGCATGAACCTGATCCCGCCGTCCGCCATGCCCTATACCAACGCGGTCGGCTCGGTCTACGACAGCGGCGAATATGAAAAGAACATGGACCGCGCACTCGAAATCTCCGAGTGGGCGACGTTCGATGCCCGGAAAGTCGAAGCCGCCAGGCGCGGCAAGCTGCTCGGCCGCGGTTTTGCCAACTACGTTGAATCCTCGATCGGCACGCCGAAGGAGCGCGCCGAGATCGAGATCAAGGAAGACGGCAATATCGAGGTGATCATCGGCACCCAGCCGAGCGGCCAGGGCCATGAGACGAGCTTCGCCCAGGTCGTCGCCGACATGCTACAGGTGCCGGTCGAAAAGGTCTGGATCGTGCTTGGCGATACCGATATCGTCAGCGTCGGCGGCGGTTCGCATTCCGGCCGCTCCATGCGCCATGCGGGTACGGTCATGGCGATGGCCTCCGCCGATCTTCTCGCCGAAGGCCGCAAGCGCTCGGCCGAACTGCTCGGCTCGACGCCCGACCAGATCGATTTCGAGGGCGGCGTCTTCAAGCTGCGGAATTCCAACCAGACGATCGACATTTTCGAGCTTGGCCGCCGGACCCGCGCCAGCCATGGGCCGCTCCGCGTCATCCGCGACAACGAGATGCATACGCCGGTCTTTCCGAACGGCGCCGCGATCTGCGAAGTCGAGATCGACCGCGACACCGGCCACGTGCAGATCGTCCGTTATACGACGATCGACGATGTCGGCCGCTGCATCAACCCGCTGATCGTCCATGGCCAGACCCATGGCGGCATCGCGCAGGGCGTCGGCCAGGCCATGTGGGAACTCTGTGCCATCGACCCGGTGAGCGGGCAGCCGCTTGCGGGCTCTTTGATGGACTATGGCATGCCGCGCTCCGACAATATGCCGAGCTTCAACTGCGAGATCGCCGAGGTATTTTCGCCGACCAATCCGCTCGGCATCAAGGCGGGCGGCGAGGGCGGCACGACGCCGGCACTGGCGACTGTGGTCAATGCCGTGGTCGATGCGCTCAGCGAGTTCGGCGTCAAGGACATCCAGATGCCGGTCACGCCGGCCAATGTCTGGCGGGCCATGAATAACGGGCGCAAGGCGTCCTGAGGAGGATTATCCAATGACTGAACTGAAAACCGTCCGTGTCATCGCCTTCCCGGGCGCCCCGAACCTGCCGACCTTTGCGGCGATCGAACAGAGCTTTTTCGCTGAACAAGGCCTGAAGGTCGAGATCTCGCTGACCCCGAGCTCGGTCGCGCAGGCCGAGAAGACCGCAGCCGGCGAATTCGACATCGTCTTCACCGCGTTCGACAATGTGGTGGCTTACGGCGAGGGCCAGGGCGCCACGGCTGCCGGTGTCAACCCGGACTACGTCGTGCTGATGGGCGCAACCCAGCTCGAGCTTGCGATCGTCACCGCGCCTGAGGTCAAGACCTACGAGGACCTGAAGGGGCGCTCGATCGCGCTCGACGCGCTGACCACCGGTTTCGCCTTCGTGCTCTTCGACATGATGGCGAAAAGCGGTCTGAGCCGTGAAGACGTCACTTTCGCGGCCGTCGGTGCGACGCCGCAGCGCTGGCAGTCGGTTAAATCAGGCGAACATGCCGCTACGCTGACGATCGAGCCGTTCACCAGCATCGCCAAGCGCTCCGGCTTCAACGTGCTCGACGTCTCGTCCAACCATTTCGACAGCTACCAGGGTGGCGCGATCGCCGCCCGCCGCTCATACGCCGCCGAAAACCCGGAGACGGTGAAGGCCTTCATCCGGGCCTATCTCAAGGGCCTCGAATGGACGCTTGACCCCGCCAATCGCGAGGCCGCCGCGGAACTGCTGCAGTCGAAAATGCCGGACATCCAGCCGGCCGCCGTTCCCTCGATCATGAACAGCCTGCTGTCGCCGCGCTCGGGCCTGACGCCCGGCTCGAAGATTCTCCCGGAGGGAATGAAAGCGGTTCTCGACCTGCGTTCCCGCTACGGAACAGGCTCCACGCCGTTGACCGACATTTCCAAATATCTCGACCTGTCGTTCTTTGAGTCGGTCGCTGGCGGGAAATGATGGCATGCCCTCCGGAACGGATGACACGCGACGAGATGCATATATCATAAGCTGACGCACATCGCGGCCGATGGAATCGTACTTGGATCGGCCTTGGATTTGTAGTTTTGAAGAGGAGGGGCTCATGTCCCGCATCACCATCACCGTCAATGGCACGCCGCAGACGCGGGACGTCGAAGACCGGACGCTGCTCGTGCAGTTCATCCGCGAACATCTCGGCCTCACCGGCACCCATGTCGGCTGCGACACTACCCAGTGCGGTGCCTGTACGATCCATCTCGACGGCAAGGCCGTGAAGAGCTGTACGGTCTTGGCCGTCGCCGCCGACGGTTCGCAGGTGACGACGATCGAGGGACTGGCCGAAGGTGGCAAGCTGCATGACGTGCAGCAGGCTTTCCACGAACACCACGGCCTGCAGTGCGGCTATTGCACGCCGGGCATGATCATGGCTTCGGTCGACATGATCCGCCGCCATGACGGCATGCTCGACGAGCACACCGTGCGGCACGAACTCGAAGGTAATATCTGCCGCTGCACCGGCTACCACAACATCGTCAAGGCGGTGCTGGACGCTGCCGAGAAGCACCGCGCGGCGCATGCCGTCGCGGCCGAATAAGCGGGGAGGATCACGCCATGTACGCAACGACCTACCACAAGCCGAAGACGTTGGCCGAAGCCGTCGAACTCTTCGAGAATTCCGACGAGCCGTCCTATCTCTCCGGCGGCCACACGTTGATCCCGACGCTGAAGAGCCGGCTTGCTGCGCCCGCGCATCTGATCGACGTGCGCAACATTCCGGAGCTTTCCGGCATCGAAGTCACCGCCGACAGGGTGATCATCGGCTCGGCCACCAAACATGCCGTCGTCGCCGCTTCGAAAGAAATCAAGGCCGCCATTCCCGCGCTTTCGGGCCTCGCAGGCTCGATCGGCGACGTCCAGGTGCGCCACATGGGCACGATCGGCGGCTCGACCGCCAATAACGACCCCGCCGCCGACTATCCCTCCGCCGTGCTGTCGCTCGATGCGATCGTCCATACCGACCGCCGCGAAGTCCCCGCCGCCGAGTATTTCCAGGGCCTTTATACGACGGCACTGGAGCCCGGCGAAATCCTCGTTCGCGTCGAATTCAAGATCCCGGAAATCGCCGGCTACGCGAAATTCCGCAACCCGGCCTCGCGCTATTCGATGGCTGCCGCCTTCGTGAGCAAGCATACCGATGGTCACATCCGCGTGGCGATCACCGGTGCGGGCAACGAGGGCGTGTTCCGCTGGACCGAAGCGGAAGAACTGCTGACCGCGAATTTTTCGGCCGAAGCGCTGGAAGGCCTCACCATCGACCCATCGCGGATGATGGGCGACATGCACGCTCCGGCCGATTACCGGGCCCATCTGGTGGCGGTGATGACCCGCCGTGCGGTGCAGAACCTCGGCGGCACGCATATCCTCTGAGGAAAGGTTTTCTTCCAGATTGAAAGGCCGGCGAGGATGACTCGCCGGTTTTTGCTTTTGCCCCGGCGATCGGATGGCAAGCGACCGGGGCTGCCTCCCAAATGCGTATCTTCAAAAATCCTGGGTCCCGAATGTCGCGGCGATCCGGCCAAGCACGTCGATCAGCACCGCCTTGTCTTCGCCGGCGATCTCGTCGAGGCGCGCGTTTTGCACGACAGCGATCTCGTGCAGCCGTTCCTGCATCTTTCGGCCATCTTCGGTAAGCTTGACGCTGTAGCTGCGCTGGTCGTCCGGATTCCGGCGCCGCGCGATCAGCCCGCGATGGGACAATGCCTTGAGGCTGGAGGTCAACGTCGAGCGGTCGCGACCACAGATGCGGCTGAGTTCGGAGGGTGTCATACTTTCCCGCTCCGCAAGCGCGGTCAGCAACGCATACCAGCCGGGCTTCAGATCCGCCTTGCCGGCCGCCCTGGCAAACGCCTGGAACGACGTTTCCTGCGCCACTCTCAGATGATAGCCGATAAGATTCTGGAACATGGCTGGAACAAGCGCTTCGCCCTCCTCAGACGCCGCCTGCGTGTCCCGCCGTATCGATGATTCCGCCGCCATCTCCTGTTCCTCCCATGGTGAAAAACTAGTAGAAATGGGGGGAGGCAGCAAGATAGTTTGGTGTCAAATTATCTTGCTTTCCTTGTTATCTGGCAAAGCCGAGCGGACGGCAAGCGACGCGGTGGACACAAGCCTGTTACACGGCTCGAGCACGATGTCGAATATCTTCTACCGGGATTGTGCCTGAAGAGAGTGCGGCGACGATCTATGGCTGGATCGAGGCAATTCGCTAGGAACTCCGAGTCTGGTGATGGTGGGCGGTGCGACGAAGGCGACCGCCGTGGAATAAGGCTCGCAGCCGAAATGCCAGGTATTTCAGGCCCGCCTCCGCCATTCAAAATGGCACTTTGGAGGCGGGCGTCAGGTTTGATGCGTGATCACCCTATCAGGGCGGTCACGAAGGCGACCGCATAAAAGCCTATGATAATAAGGCAGGCGGCGGCCAGCAGGAGGGCTGGAATACTGTTCATGACATTCTTTCCATGCCAGCCCCCGTCAACGCGCGACAAGCCCGGAATATCCTTTTGAACTGGTTTACGGCCTGCAAAGGTTAACGATTTCCTGCTGTATATTAGCCCTTTCAGAATAAACGATTGACGGCTTGATGCCGGGCGCGCGGCATGGTCTGTTGAGGATGAAATCCTGAGCTGCCACAGGGGCTTGAACCCATTTTTCCCGTGATGAGGGTGACATGAGAGACTTCGAATTACCCGGTCGTTCGCTCGCCGTCGGCCGCACTGCGATGGCTGCCACCTCACAGCCGCTGGCGACGCTTGCCGCCATCGACATCCTGCGAAACGGCGGTAATGCCGTGGATGCAGCAGTCGCTGCATGCGCCGTGCAGTGTGTCGTCGAAGCCGGCTCGACCGGCATCGGCGGCGATTGCTTCGCGCTCCTCTCGCTCGGCGGGACGGACAAGGTTCTGGCCTATAATGGGTCAGGCCGGGCGCCGGCGGCCGCAACCGTCGAACATCTCCGTTCGCTCGGCGTCACCAGCCTCACCCGAAGCTCGCCGCACACGATCACCGTACCGGGTGCGGTGGATGCCTGGACGCGGCTGGTTGCCGATCATGGCCGTATGAAGATGGCCGATATTCTGGCTCCGGCGATCAAGCTTGCGCGTGACGGCTACGTCTTGCCGCCGCGCACTGCGCACGATCTTGCCGCCCAGGCGGGGGTCCTGAAGGACGATCCGGCCGCGAGCCGTATCTTCCTCATCGACGGCGAAGCGCCGCCGGCCGGCACGATCCAGTACCAGAGGCAGCTCGCCGATACGCTTGAGGCCATCGGCCGGGAGGGCAGGGACGCTTTCTATCGCGGCCCGATCGCGGAAGGCATGGTGAACCACCTGAATAGCATCGGCGCGCTGCATACGCTCGACGATTTCGCCAATGCCGGGGGCGAATACGTGACGCCGATCAAGACGACATTCCGTGGCCACGAAATCCACGAATGCCCGCCGAACGGCCAGGGCATCATCGCGCTGATGATCCTCAACATCCTGTCGCATTTCCCGGGCAAGGGTAATCCGCTTGCACCCGAGCGGCTGCATATCGAGGTCGAGGCGACGCGGCTGGCCTACGCGGCGCGCAACCGCTTCCTCGCCGATCCGGCCAAGGTCGATGTGCCGGTCGACTATCTGCTGTCCGATGCGCTTGCCAGGGAACTCGCCGGCATGATCGATCCCGACAGGGCGATCGCGGACCTGCCGCCCTTCGACGAAGTGCCGCACAAGGACACCATCTATCTCTCGGTCGTCGACAGCGACCGCAATGCGATCAGCTTCATCAATTCGATCTTCTTCGTCTATGGCAGCGGCCACATGGATCCGAAGAGCGGTGTGATGTTCCACAATCGGGGCTTCAGCTTCTCGCTCGATCCGGCCCACCCGAACGCGATCGCACCGGGCAAGCGACCGATGCACACGATCATTCCAGGCATGGTGACGAAGGACGGCCGCGCGGTCATGCCCTTCGGTGTCATGGGCGGCCAGTATCAGGCCATGGGCCACGCCCATTTCCTCTCGAAGGTCTTCGACTATGGCATGGACCTCCAGAGCGCCATCGACCTGCCGCGCCTCTTCCCGTTGCCCGGCACCAATCAGGTGGAGATGGAAGCCCGGTTGCGCAACACGATCGGTGCGGAATTCACCAAGCGCGGTTTCGAGGTGAAGACGCCGGAATCGGCGATGGGCGGCGCCCAGGCGATCTGGATCGACTGGGAGACCGGCGTGCTGAAGGGCGGCTCGGATCCGCGCAAGGATGGCATGGCTCTCGGCATCTGAGCCCGCCGACCAACCTGATCAAGATATTTCGTGGAATATAGCGCTAGTCAAAACTTCTCCTCCGAGATATTCAAGAGAATATCTCGCTTTAAGGATTGGAGAGGAAAATCATGAACATTAATCGTCATTCCTGGGTCAAGCTCGCCGTGGCCTCGGCTGCTGCTGCCTTTGTAACGCTCGCCTCCTTCGCTGCTCCCGCCGCGGCGCAAGAAAAAGTCACCGTCTTTGCTGCAGCCAGCATGAAGAATGCTCTCGACAACGCCAACAAGGCGTGGGGTACCCAAGGGGGCAAGGACGTCACCGTGTCCTACGCCGCAAGCTCGGCGCTCGCCAAGCAGATCGAAAGCGGCGCTCCCGCCGATATCTTCATTTCGGCCGATCTCGACTGGATGAAATACATATCCGACAGGAAGCTCGTGAAGGAAGACACCAAGTTCAACTGGCTCGGCAACCGCATCGTGCTGGTCGCCGCCAAGGACGCTGCCAAGCCGGTGGACATCAAGCCGGGCTTCGATCTCGCGGGCCTGCTCAAGGGGGGCAGGCTCGCGATGGGTGAGCCGAATGCGGTTCCGGCCGGCAAATACGGCAAGGCAGCGCTCGAAAAGCTCGGCGTCTGGTCTTCTGTCGAAAAGAGCGTTGCAGGCGCCGAAAGCGTGCGCTCCGCACTCGCGCTTGTCTCTCGGGGTGAAGCGCCCTACGGCATCGTCTACCAGACGGACGCAGCAGCCGATCCGGGCGTTGCCATCGTCGGCACTTTTCCGGCCGACACCCACCCGCCGATCATCTATCCGATCGCCATCCTGTCAGAATCGAAGTCCAAGGATGCCGCCGCCTATCTCGACTATCTGAAGTCGGCCAAGGCCGCGCCTTTTTTCGAAAAGGAAGGCTTTACGGTTCTGAAGTAACCGTTGGCACCTCACAACACTCGTCGAAACGGTCCCGCAAGGGGCCGTTTTGCGTTCAGGGAGAGCCATTTCGAGAGCGAACCGACACTCCCAGCCCGGTCCGAATCTCGATTTCAACAGCCCTCCCGCAGTTGTTTGTTCTCGAATCTCGAACATTCCGTTTGGAAATCGTGCCCTAGCGACCTCGGAAGCGCTTCCCCATTTCCATGAACGGAAGCAAGCAACGCGCTTCCCGATACCGCTCACCGGAAGCCGGCTCCCAACGGCTCCGTTTCACTCAAGGAATACGATAATGAAAACCATTCTTTCCACGCTTGCTGCAGCGATGATCGCTTCGGCTTCCTTCACTGGCGTCGCGCTTGCGGAAGGTGATTACTATCAGGGTGCCTCCAAGGGACAGGCAGCTGTTCAGACCAGCCGCCAGGTCGACAACGTCAAGACCGGCAGTATCGACCAGGCCCGCGACAACGACAGCCGTAATGGCCAGCCGATCTTCCCGCATCAAAGCCGCGACAACCGTTAACGGGCGCCGCTCATTCAAGACACCGAACATCGTCCGCCAGGCAGGTCGCAAACTTTAGCCACGGGCGAACTCTGAAAGGACTAAGACAATGAAGACTTCCATCTCCGCTATCGCCGCCATGATCGCCGCTGCTTCGTTCGCAGGTTCGGCTCTCGCCGAAGGCGATTATTATGAAGGCTCTTCGAAGAGCCACGTTTCGGCGCAGGTTGACAAGGCCAATGTGGACAATGTCCGCACCGGCAGCATCCAGACTCGTGCCAGCGATCGCCAGGAAAACCAGTCGATCTTTGGCAACACGACCCGCGACAACCGCTAACCGGTCGCGCATGAACTGAGGCTCTGCGGTCTTCGTTCAGGCAAACCATCTTGTGAATGCGATGGTGTAGGGAGAGCAGCGGTAAACCCGGCGCTCTCCCACCGCCTTTTTCCAGAACCCTCCAATAACTTTCCAGGCAAGACCTAGCCATCCGATCCATCTCGATATATCCAGGGTGATATATTGCTTATGGTTGCGGGTGGGATCGGCGTTTGGACTGGCTGGTATTGAGTGACGAGGAATGGACCGCGATCAGGCTCAGCCTGAAGGTCTCCGCCGTCGCCATGGTCGTCAGCCTGCCGTTCGGTATTGCCGTCGCCTATTTGCTTGCCCGCGGAAGATTCTGGGGCAAGTCCATCCTGAACGGCATTGTCCACCTGCCGCTCATCTTGCCGCCGGTCGTCATCGGTTTCCTGTTGCTGATCCTGTTCGGGCGGCGCGGTGTGATCGGCGCCTTTCTCAACGAATATCTCGGCATCGTTCTCTCCTTTCGCTGGACGGGGGCCGCACTCGCCTGCGGCGTCATGGGTTTCCCGCTGATGGTGCGCTCCATCCGGCTGTCGATCGAGGCGGTCGACCGCAAGCTGGAAGAGGCGGCCGGCACGCTCGGCGCAGGCCCTGCCTGGGTATTCCTCACCGTGACACTGCCGCTCATCCTGCCGGGCGTGATCGCCGGCATGATCCTCGCCTTCGCCAAGGCAATGGGCGAGTTCGGCGCGACGATCACCTTCGTTTCCAACATTCCCGGCGAAACCCAGACGCTTTCGGCGGCGATCTACACATTCACCCAGGTGCCGGGCGGCGATGTGGGCGCGATGAGGCTGACGCTGGTCGCGATCGCCATCTCGTTTGCCGCACTCCTCGCCTCGGAATTCATGGCCTATCTGGTCGGCAAGAGGGTTCATATCGAATGACCCTGATCGTCCAGGCACGGCAGGCGCTGGGGGAGTTCGTCCTCGATGCGGGTTTTACGTCTGATGGCGGCGTGACCGCGCTGTTCGGGCCTTCGGGCTCCGGCAAGACGTCGCTCGTTCGACTGATTGCCGGACTCTCGAAGCCGGATCACGGGCGGTTGATGATCGATGACGAGGTGCTGCTCGACACTGAAAACCGGATCTTCGTGCCAAAGCACCGGCGCCGTTTCGGCTACGTCTTCCAGGAAGGGCGGCTTTTCCCGCACCTTTCCGTCCGCCAGAACCTGAATTATGGCCGCTGGTTCGCGCCGAAGACAATGCAGCCCGAGAATTTCGACCGCATCGTCGAACTTCTCGGCATCGGCGCGCTGCTCGACCGGCGGCCCGGAAAACTCTCAGGCGGTGAAAAACAGCGTGTCGCGATCGGTCGGGCCTTGCTGTCGGCCCCGCGTCTCCTTCTGATGGACGAGCCGCTTGCCGCGCTCGACGACCAGCGCAAGGCGGAGATCCTGCCCTATCTCGAACGACTGCGCGACGAGACCTCGACGCCGATCGTCTATGTCAGCCACTCGGTATCCGAGGTTGCACGGCTTGCCGACAGGGTGGTGATGATGAAGGACGGCCGGGTCGAGGCGGTCGGCACGCCCTCCGAGGTCCTGTCGCTGCCCTCGGCCGATCGACGCGATGCCGGCGCGGTGCTGACCGGCACGGTCGAGACGATCGATATCCCGCATTGGCTGGCGACGATCCGGCTTTCGCAGGCGCAGATCGTCGTGCCGAATGCGCGGGTCGAAGAGGGGGGAAGCGTGCGCGTGCATATCCCCGAACGCGACGTGATGGTCGCCACCCAGCGACCGGAGGGCCTGAGCGCCCTCAACATCCTGGAAGGCGAGATCGCCGCGATCGAGCCGGACGGCGACGGCATGGTCCGCATCCGAATCCGCTGCGGCGACGACATGGTGCTCGCCCGTATCACGGCGCTTTCCGTCGAGCGCCTGGAACTCAAGCTCGGAAAATCGGTATTTGCGGTGATCAAGACGGTCGCGCTGGAGCGATAAACTCGTTCTTGTCAAATATTGTACGTACGAATAATTCTTGCTTAGTCGCCCGCATTATCGTACATACATTTAATGAGGATCACCTGGGACGAGTCCAAGCGCCAGAACAATTTGGCCAAGCACGGATTGGACTTTGCCGATCTCTCACTTGAGTTCTTTCAGTCCTCTAAGATCGGACCGGCCAAGCAAGACCGCTTCAAGGCGATCGGAGAACTGAACGGCCTGATCATCATTGCGGTCGTCTTTCGACCGCTCGGTTCGCAAGCGCTGTCGGTGATCTCCATGCGTCCGGCAAGCCGCAAGGAAAGGAAGCTCCAATGAGCAAGTTCTCTTCGAAAAAAACACTCACAGACGAGGAAGAGGCCGAGATCCAGCGAATGATTGCCTCCGATCCGGAAAATCCCGAATGGACGGAAGACGATTTAAAGAACGCTAGACCGTTTCGCGAAGTTTTTCCCGATCTCGCCGCCAGCATCGACCGGGAGATCGCGAGGCGCGGCCGGCCGCCGCTGGAGAAGACGAAGCAACCAGTAACCATCCGTCTCGATCCCGACCTCGTCGCGCATTACAAGGCGACGGGCAAGGGCTGGCAATCCCGCATGAACGACGATCTGCGGAAGGCTGCGGGAATATAATCGAACCCGAATTCCGAGTGGTGCCGAGCAACCGCTTGGTGGCGTGTTCGTCTTGCGGTGCTCTGGCTCGTGTCAGCGCCGAACCTGTAAACTACCCCTCCGGAGAAATTTTGCACACGCGTACATTTTGTCATCCGGGTGTTATGGAGCACCTCTAAACCGCTTCCTGTTGATGATCTTCAGCGCTTCCGGAGCCCTGGGCCGATAGGTCTCTCAGGGTTCGGAAGAAGCCATTTCGCTCTTCGGGGAGTAAACCATGACTGTTCTTCCGATACTCAAATCCGCTACGCTCGCGGCCGTTCTCTTCGCCTCGACCGCGGTCTTCGCCGCCGCCAAGGATGTCACCATCTCCGTCTGGTCCGGCGGTTCCGGACCGAACGACAACTACCGCACCGATGCGTTCGACATCGCTGCCGATATTCTCGAGCGTGAAGCCGCCATCCGCGGCGAACAGCTCAACATCATCGTCCAGAAGACGCCCTATTCCGGTTGGGAAGACTTCAAGCAGGCGCTGACGCTGGCTGCCGAAGCCAAGAAGGCTCCGAACATCGTCGCCACCGGCCATGAAGACATCGGTCCATGGGCACAGGCTGGCCTCATCGTTCCGGTCGAGAACTTCATCGACCTCGATAGCTGGCCGATCAGCGACATCTATCCGAACCTGATGGAGATCACCTCCTTCAACGGCACCGTCTACGGCATCCCGCAGGACGCCGAATCCCGGCCGTTCTTCTTCTGGAAGCCCTATATGAAGGCGATCGGTTATAGCGATGCCGATATCGAGGCTCTTCCGGCCAAGGTTGCAAAGGGCGAATATACGCTCAAGAACGTGCTTGAAGACGCCAAGAAGATGCAGGACAAGGGCCTCGTCCACGCCGGTTACGGCTTCTATCCGCGTAACAGCAACGGTCCGGACTACTGGCAGTTCTACACGTCCTTCGGCGGCGTGATGGAAGAGGAAGGCAAGCTCGTCTTCGACAAGGCCGCGATGAAGCGCACCTACCAGTATTTCGCCGATCTCGTGAAGGCCGGTGTCACCAAGAAGAACCATATCGGCATGCCCGGCGACCAGTGGTGGAAGGAAGTCGCCACTGGCAAGGCGGGCATCTGGCACGGCGGCACCTGGCATTATGCACGCCTCGTAAACCAGGAAGGCCTCAAGGACTTCTTCAACAATGTTCAGTTCACGCTGACGCCGGCCGGCGAAGGCGGCAAGTCCAACACGCTGACCCATCCGCTCGCCTACCTGCTGATGGCCGGCCATACCGACGAAGAGACCCGGATCGCTGCCGACCTGATCAAGATCGCTTCCGAGCCGCGCATCAACGCGCTGCATGCGATCAAGTCGGCCCATCTCGGCATCTCGCCGTCGGAAACCAAGGTCGACCTCTACGCCGCCGACCGCTGGGCTTCCGAGGCCACCGAGCGCCTGCTGCCGCATGCCAACGCCATGCCGAACAATGCCGATTTCGGCAAATATTGGACGATCATGTGGAAGAACCTCGAAGCATCCTGGACGGGTGCCAAGACGGTCGATGCCGCGGTCAACGATGCCGAAACCGAGCTGAAATCGACGCTCGGCGCAGCGATCATCATCCGCTGATGCAAGGCGACTTATCTCGCTCATCCAGGGCGGGATAAGTCGTTCGCCTTTCGGGCGAAACTCCTCGCCCCGAACCGCGGGCGGCGTCGCTCCGCCGCCCGCATCCCATTCGTATCCCAAGGCTTCACCCATGCGAACGTCACGAACGCTCGGACTGGTGATGATCGCCCCCGCGGCGGTCATGATCTTCCTGTTCTTCCTGATGCCGGTCGTGCTGACCGCCATCTTCGCCATGACCAATATGAGCACCGCCACCGGCATTTCCGGCGGGGTGTGGCAGGTCACGCAAGGTGCCGTCAACCGGCTGAAGGCCGACATGCCGGAGCTTGCGAGTGGCATCGCCGAGCCGCGCTTCGTGATCGACGAGGAAGGTCTTGCAGCTCTCGAAGCCCTGAAGCTCAAGGCCGGCTTCACCGCCGAACTGCGCACCAGCCACATGGGCGAGGTCTTCCCGTCGCGCCGCGAGGCGGAGCGGGTGATCAAGGCGCTGAAGGACCGGCCCTCGACCCGCGAGGTCAAGCAGATCTCCGACCTCTTCAACCGCTCTGTGCTCAACACCCGTTTTGAAACGCGCGACGAACTGATGGCGAGCCTCAAGAGGCTGGGTTTCACGCTGACGCCGGCCGAACAGGAGACGGTCGCCAAAGCCACCTATACCGGCTGGGTGTGGACGACGGAAAACTTCCGGATCATCGCAAATTCGCCGGACATGGCGCAGATCTTCCTCAACACCGCCTTCTACGTCTCGGTGACGCTGCTCGTCTTCAACGTCAGCTACGCACTCTTCCTCGCCATCACCACCCACTACATGCCGGCTTCGACCGCATCCATCTTCCGTGCCATCTGGCTGCTGCCGCGCATCACGCCGGTCGTCATCTACGTGTTGATGTGGAAATGGCTGACCTGGGACAGCGGCTTCATCTCGATGTTCATGGGCCAGTTCGGCTATCCGCCGAAGAACTACCTGCTCGACAGCGCCTATAACGCCTGGTTCTTCGTGATCCTGATCAACGGCTTCATCGGCGCCTCGATGGGCATGCTGGTCTTCTCGTCCGCCATCAAGGCGATCCCCCAGGCGCACTTCCATGCAAGCGAGGTAGATGGCGCCAGCCGCTGGCAGCAGGTCCGCCACATCATCCTGCCGCAGCTGCGCTGGCCGATCCTGTTCGTCACGTGTTACCAGACGCTGTCGCTTCTCGCCTCCTTCAACGAGATCCTGCTCTCGACCCGCGGCGGCCCGGGCAAGGCGACCGAGGTGTGGTCGCTCGCCGCCTACCATACCGCCCTGCAGAACTATACCGGCAATCTGGAATATGGGCTGGGGGCGGCCATGGCGCTGGTGCTGGTGGTGGTCGGCATCGTGCTGTCGCTCATCTATCTGCGCATCTTCCGTTACGATACGCTGATCTCCAAGCCGCTGATCGAGGATTGAGCATGGCCGAAAAACCGCAAACCTCGGCGAATTTCTCAAGCGTCCCCGTGATCCTGCTGCTCGGCCTTTTCAGCCTGCCGCTACTGGTGATGTATGCCTATCTGTTCATCGACACGATCAGCGATACGGAAGTCGGGTCGCTGATCCCCAGCGAGTTCACGCTGCGCCACTGGAGTTTCCTCTGGGAAACCAAGACCGGCAAGCCGAACATCTGGCTCGTCACGCTCAACACCTTCATCTTCGCAAGCTGCATCACCGGCGTTATCCTGACGGTCTCGTCGATGGCAGGTTACGTACTGTCGCGCCTCAACGTGCCGGCGCGCGGCTTCTTCCTTGCCGGCGTCATGGTGTTGCACGCCTTTCCGTCGGTGACGTTGATCATCGCCATCTTCATCGTGCTGCAGTGGATCGGCCTCTACAATTCGCTGATCGGGGTGATCCTGGTCAAAGCCGCGATCGACCTGCCGCTCGGCATCTGGCTGATGAAGGGTTTTTACGACACCGTGCCTTGGGAGATCGAGATGGCGGGCACTGTCGACGGCGCCTCGCGCTTCACGGTCTGGCGCCGGCTCGTGCTGCCGCAGATCAAGCCGGCGATGATGGCGCTCGGGCTGTTCTCCTTCCTCACCGGCTGGAGCGAATTCATCCTGCCGCAGGTGCTGGCGCCTGGCGCGAAGGTCCAGGTCCTGTCGGTCTATCTGGCGAGCCTGATCATCGACGACAACAATTTCGATTTCGGCACCTTCAAGGCCGTCGGCGTCTTCTACGTCGTGCCGGTGCTGATCCTCTACGTCTTCTTCCAGAAACATCTCATGAACATCTATGGCGGAGGCACCAAGGGCTGATGCGTATACTGCTCGACAAGTTTTCCAAGAGTTTCGGCTCCACCAAGGTCATCGAGGACATGGACCTCGAGGTCGGTTCCGGCGAGATGCTGGCCCTGCTCGGGCCTTCCGGCTGCGGCAAGTCGACGACGCTGTTTGCCGTCTGCGGCATCCACCGGCCGACTGCAGGCCGCATCCTGTTCGGCGATCGGGACGTCACCAACCTGCCGAGCCAGGAACGCAATGTCGGCGTCGTCTTCCAATCCTATGCGCTCTATCCGCATATGACGGTGGAGGAGAATATCGGCTTTCCGCTGATGGTGAAGCGAGTCGCCGCCGCCGATATCAAAAAGCAGGTCGCGGACATCGCAGCCCTCGTCCATATCGAAGATCTCCTGGGTCGCCGGCCGGCGCAGCTTTCCGGCGGCCAGCAGCAGCGCGTGGCGCTCGCCCGTGCCTTGATCCGCCGCCCGGACGTGCTTCTCCTCGACGAACCGCTCGCCAATCTCGACGCCAAGCTCCGCCTCGAAATGCGTTCGGAAATCCGCCGGCTGCAGAAGGAGACGGGCATCACCGCCATCCTCGTCACCCATGACCAGGTGGAGGCGATGTCGATGTGCGACCGCATCGCCATCATGAAATCAGGCGAGATCGTCCAGATCGCCACGCCTTCGCAGATGTATAACGACCCGCGCACGTCCTTCGTCGCCAGCTTCCTCGGCAATCCGCCGATCTCCCTCCTCAAGGGCAAGGCAGAGCAGGGGGCTTTCGTGCTCGGCGAAAACGGCTTGCGCCTGCCGCTCGCCGCATTGTCGGGCATTCCCGATGGCACGGCGCTCAGCCTCGGCGTCCGTCCTGAGCATTTCGGGACGGCAGGCGGCGTACCCGTCGAGGGGCGGGTGGTGTTTGCCGAAACGCAAGGGCGCGAAAACCTCTACGACGTCGTGCTGCCGGACGGCTCCGTGCTGCGCTCGATCCAGCCGGTGCGTGACGACGTGAAGCCCGGCGACAGCGTGCGCTGGAACCTCGACAGTGCCTCGACCTTCGTTTTCGCAGAAGACGGCCAGAGATTGTGATGGAGGCTCCGATGCGCGACTTTTCCGCCTTCTTTGCCAAATACGGTTGGCCGGAAAACAAGGGCCGGCTGCCTTTCTGCATCGGCCATCGTGGCGCGAGCGGCCATGAGCGGGAAAACACGCTGACCGCCTTTCGCCGCGCCGCCGAACTCGGCGCCGAAATGTGGGAACTCGACACCCAGATGACCTCGGACGGCGTGGTCGTCATCTCCCATGACGACCATCTGCAACGGGTCTTCCAGAAGGACCTGCACATCTCGCAGATGACCTTTGCCGAGCTGCGCGCGGCGGTACCGGATGTGCCGAGCTTTGCGGAAGTCGCCGCACTCGGCCGGGAGACCGGCTGCGGGCTCTATGTCGAGCTGAAGCGGCCGAGCACCGGCCCGCTCTGCTGGCAGCATCTGAAGGACATGGATCAGCGCTTCGCCTGTCTCGGTTCCTTCGATACCGCCCAGGTGCGCGAACTGCGCGAGATAGGCTGCGATTATCCGCTCTCGGTGCTGATCCGCGTCGGCCACGATCCGCATGCGGCAGGCGAGGCGGCTGGTGCCGACATCCTGCATCTCTGCTGGGAAAAGGCGAGCGACACGCCGCAGGAATTCGTCACCGAGGAACTGATCGACAGGGCTTTTGCCGACGGCAAGGAGATCGTGCTCTGGCATGAGGAGCGGCCGGACGTGCTGAAGGATATCATGGTCCTGCCGGTGCTCGGCATTTGCACCGACTTGCCGGACCTGATGCGGCCGAGGGAAATGAGCGGCATATCCCGCGAGCAGCGGCGCGTCACCTCCTTCGATGTCGCCCGTGCGGCCGGTGTCTCCCGCGCCGCCGTATCACGCGCCTTCACCCCCGATGCCAGCGTTTCGGAAAAAACCCGGCAGAAGGTCTACCAGGCGGCCAAGGAGCTCGGCTATCGGGTCAACTATCTCGCCCGCAGCCTCACCAACAAGCGGTCCGATTTCGTCGGCCTGGTGGCCGCCGGCCTCGACAATCCGTTCCGCACCCAGCAGCTCGAAAACCTGGCCCGCGCGCTGATCGCCCGCAACTACCGGCCGATCCTGCTGCCGACCTCCAAGGAAGCGGACAGCGCCACCGTCATCGGCCAGTTGCTGCATTACGCCGTCTCCGGTGTCATCATCACCTCGGATGCGCCGCCCTCGCATATCTTCGAGGAATGCGCGGTCGAGGGCGTGCCGATCGTGCTGGTCAACAAGGGCGAGGACTTCCCCTTTGTCGACCGGGTCGTTTCCGATGACCGGATGTCGGGTTACACCGCGGTCGACCATCTCGTCGAAACGGGGGCCAAGAAGCTCGCCGTCATCGCCGGCACGTCCGTCTCTTATTCCTCGCGCCGCCGCGCCGAGGCTTTTCAGAGCCGCTGCCAGATGCTCGGGCTCGATGCGCCGCTGATCCCGGTCGCCATCAACGACTATGCCCACGGCCACGAGGCGGCGCAGACGCTGATCGACCTGGGCATCGACGGGGTCTTCTCGGTCAACGACTACATGGCCTGCGGCGTTCTCGACGGGCTCGCCAAGGCCGGCCGGAGCTACGGGTCTGTCAAGGTGATCGGCCATGACGACATCCCTCAGGCAAGCTGGTCGGCCTATGACCTCACCACCTTCGTACAGCCCTGCGACGTACAGGCGGAGCAGGTGATCGATCTCCTGACCAGCCGCATGTCCGAACCGGACGCTGTGGCAAGGGTGGAATTCACGCCGGTGACGCTGGTCAAAAGAAGAAGTGCATAAATGGCATCTGCATTCGATCTCTCCTCTCTGCAATCCCGGGAAAGAACCGCAATCGAGGTCGCCCGCCGGGTCGGCATGCAGGCTGCCGCCTTCCGCGCCGAGGCTCTTCCCGAAACGCTCGGTGTCGAGAACAAGGGCCTGCAGGATTTCGTCACCGTCGCCGACAAGCGGGCGGAAGAAGCGATCCGTGCATCCCTGCTCGGCGAATTCCCCGACGATTCCTTCATGGGCGAGGAGGGTGGGGGGCATTCCGGAGAGCGGGGCACCTGGGTGGTCGACCCGATCGACGGCACCACCAATTTCATCCGAGGCTTTCGCCACTGGGGCGTCTCGATCGCCTTCGTTGCCGGCGGCAAGATCCTGGTGGGCGTGATCTATGACGCGGCGCAGGACCGGGTTTTCCACGCGATCCGGGGTGAGGGGGCCTTCAAGGACGGCAAGCCGATCGCGGTGGCCAGGACCAGCGATCCCAACCACGCGATCGCCATTCTCGGCCATTCCCGCCGCACGGATTTCGAAGACTACCTTGCGATCTCCCGAAAGCTCTACGAGCGCGGTATCGATTACCGCCGCATGGGCGCTGCTGCAATCGGTCTTATCCGCGTTGCTGAGGGCGTGTCCGATCTCTATTACGAACGGCACCTCTCCTCGTGGGACATGCTTGCCGGCGTTCTGATCGCCTCGGAGGCCGGCGCCACGATCGCTGTGCCGCCGCTCGACGAACTGCTTTCCCGCGGCGGGCCGGTGGTTGCCTGTTCGCCGGGTCTTACCGATGAATTCGCCTTCCTGATGGAAATGGAAGGCCTGCTTGCAGATGCGGAGTAATGCGATCAGATAGCAGACGGATTGACCCTGCACATGCCGAGGTCAATGTATAGGGAGGAATCCGTTCGGGTTCCTGACACCTCTGCTAAGTGATTTTGATGCCATTCGAAGACAAAAAGAAAAGCCGCGTGACGCTTCTCGACGTGGCGGCGCGCGCCAATGTGTCGCGCGCGACCGCCTCGCTCGTCATCCGCAAGAGCCCGCTGGTCGGCGCTGACACGCGGGCGCGGGTCGAGGAGGCGATGCGCGAACTCGGTTACGTCTACAATATGGGTGCCGCCCGGCTTAGGGCCGAACGCAGCCATACGGTCGGCGTCGTGGTTCCCAATCTCACCAACCCCTTCTTCGCGGAGCTTCTGTCCGGCATCGAATCGGTGATCGATGCAGCCGGCATGGTGGTGATCCTCGCCAACAGCGGCGATCTTGCCGAGCGGCAGGACATGGTCATGCAGCGCATGCGCGAGCACGGCGTCGACGGCGTGATCATCTGCCCGGCGGCCGCCACCGAACCGGAATTCCTCGGCCGGATGGCGGAATGGGGCCTGCCGCTGGTGCAGGCGCTCAGGCATATATCCGACGATATCGACTATGCCGGCGTGAACTATGCCGCCGGCATGCGGGAGGCAGTCGGTCATCTCGCCTCGCTCGGCCATCGCCGGATCGCCTTCGCGGTGCACGGGCCTGTTCACTCCGCCTATCTGGAGCGAATCGAAGGTTTTCGCGATGCGATGTTTTCCCGTGGCTTCGATCCGGACCTGATCATCCGCGTTTCCGATCAGACGGCGCAGATCCCCGGTTCGGCACATCTGCTGTTCGAAAACCCGGACAAGCCGACCGCGGTCGTCTGCTTCAACGACGTGATCGCGCTTGGCCTCTCCGCCGGGCTTCACGATCTTGGGCTGAAGGTCGGCGAGAATTTTTCGCTGATCGGCTTCGACGACGTCGCCGAGGCCGAGGTGATCCGGCCGCGGCTCACCTCCGTCTCCACCGCGCCGGTGACGATCGGCGAAAATGCAGCGCGCATGCTACTCGACCGCCTGACCGATCCGCTCCTGCCACCTCGCAGGGTTGTAAAGGAGACGCAGCTGCATATCCGCCAGTCCTGTGGGCCAATCGCCGGTCCGGCTCTATGATAATCCGTTAATTCCCGGTTGACGACCGGTTGAAAAGCTTTTAGATCGATCTAAATGGATGGGCACCGCAGAGGAGTGGTGCTTTTCGACATTATTGGGGAGGTCCCAATTGTATAATTTCAATTTCGAGCCCGTGTTTGCGGGTTTCGACCAGCTTCTTCTCGGCGCCTGGCTGACGATCCAGCTTTCCGTCGCCGCGATGATCATCGGCCTGATCGTCTCGATCGCCTGCGCCGCCGGCAAGACGTCCGGCATCGCGCCGCTGCGCTTCCTGATCGACGCCTATATCGAGGTCATCCGCAACACGCCGTTCCTGGTGCAGATCTTCTTCATCTTCTTCGGCCTGCCGTCGCTCGGGATTTTCCTGACGCCGAACAGCGCTGCGCTCGTGGCGCTGGTCGTCAATTTCGGCGCCTATGGCACGGAAATCATCCGCGCCGGCATCGAATCGATCCAGAAGGGGCAGATCGAGGCCGGCACGGCGCTCGGCCTCTCGAAGCTGCAGATCTTCCGCTATATCATCATGAAGCCGGCGCTCAGGACCGTCTATCCGTCGCTGACCAGCCAGTTCATCTACCTGATGCTGACCTCGAGCGTCGTCTCGGCGATCTCGGCCGACGACCTTGCCGCTGCCGGCAACAATCTGCAGTCGCAAACCTTCGCGAGCTTCGAGGTCTATATCGTCATCACGATCATGTATCTCGTCATGTCGGTCGGTTTCTCGACCATCTTTTCGGCGATCGAGAAGGCCGCCTTCAAATATCCGTTGAGCCGATAGGAGCCTGACCATGCCATTGATCAGACCTTTCGGCATCAACGAATTCTGGATCATCGTGCTTGCCGCGCAATGGACGATCGCGCTGTCGGCGATCGCCTTTGCCGGCGGCGGCATCGGTGGCCTGCTGATCGCGCTCATGCGCGTCTCGGATGCCAAATGGCCGCGGCTGATCGCCACCGGCTTTATCCGTGTCTTCCAAGGAACGCCGCTTCTGATGCAGCTCTTCCTGGTGTTCTTCGGTATGAACATCCTCGGCTTCGCCATCAACCCCTGGCTTGCGGCAACCGTCGCGCTCACCCTGCATGCCAGCGCCTTCCTCGGCGAAATCTGGCGCGGCTGCATCGAGGCGGTTCCGCCCGGCCAGCGCGAAGCTGCCACCGCACTCGGCTTGCGCTATTTCAACCGCATGCGTTACGTCGTGCTGCCGCAGGCCTCGAAGATTGCCGTAGCCCCGACGGTCGGCTTCCTGGTGCAGCTCATCAAGGGCACGTCGCTTGCGGCAATCATCGGTTTTACGGAGCTCACCCGCCAGGGCCAGATCATCAACAACGCAACATTCAGCCCGTTCATGGTGTTCGGCACGGTGGCGGCGGTCTATTTCGTCCTCTGCTGGCCGCTCTCGGTACTGGCGCGTCGCATGGAAATCAGATTCTCCCGCGCAACGGCGCGTTGACGGGACCCGAGCCGGAGGGAGGAAACCGGTGCAACAGAAAGGGTAGGAAAATGAACATTTCTAGACGCGTGGTTATGGCTGTCATCGGCGCAGGCCTGATGATGGGCGCAGGCGCCTCCACCGCATCGGCGCAGACCGTCGAAAGCATCAAGTCCACAGGCACCGTGAAGATCGGCATGCTTGTCGACTTCCCGCCATTCGGCATCATGAACACCTCGAACGAGCCGGACGGTTACGACGCCGACGTGGCAAAGCTGCTCGCCAAGGAATTCGGCGTGAAGGTGCAGATCGTTCCGGTCACCGGCCCGAACCGCATTCCTTACCTGCAGAGCAACCAGGTCGACCTGCTCGTCGCCTCGCTCGGCATCACCGAAGAGCGCGCCAAGAGCGTCGATTTCTCGCAGCCCTATGCCGGCATTTCGATCGGCGTTTTCGGCGCCAAGGCGACCGCAGTCTCCAAGCCGGAAGATCTCTCGGGCAAGACGATCGGCGTCGCCCGTGCCTCGACCCAGGATACCGGCGTGACGAAGATCGCTCCGGCCGACGCCAAGATCCAGCGTTTCGACGACGACGCCAGCGCCGTCCAGGCCCTGCTGTCCGGCCAGGTCCAGCTGATCGGCGTCTCCAACGTCGTCGCCGCCCAGATCGAAAAGGCCGCTCCCGGCCGCTTTACCCAGAAACTGCAGCTCAGCCAGCAGGTTCAGGGCATCGCCGTCCGCAAGGGCTCGGCCGAACTGCTGACGGCTGTCAACGCCTTCATCGCCAAGGTCAAGGCCAATGGTGAACTCGGCAAGATCCATGAAAAGTGGCTCGGCGCTCCGCTGCCGGACTTCGTCGCCAACGCCAAGTAAGACCAGAACTGACTATCGAAAGGGAGTTCCTCGCAATGACTGAGGTGAACGCAAACGCATCGGCCGCGGCCACGCGAGGAACTTCCGAACTCGCCGTCAGGATGGAAGGCGTCAACAAGTGGTATGGCGGCTTCCACGCGCTGAAGGATGTCGACCTGTCGGTCAACCGGGGGGAGCGCATCGTCATCTGCGGCCCGTCCGGCTCAGGCAAGTCGACGCTGATCCGCTGCATCAACCAGCTGGAGACGATCCAGAAGGGCAGGATCGTCGTCGATGGCCATGACCTCACGGCCGGCGGCAAGAATGTCGATATCGTCCGCCAGGAGACCGGCATGGTCTTCCAGCAGTTCAACCTTTTCCCGCATATGACGGTTCTGGAAAACTGCACGCTGGCGCCGATGAAGGTGCGCGGCATTTCCAAGGTCGAGGCGGAAAAGACCGCCCGCAAATACCTGGAGCGGGTGCGCATTCCCGAACAGGCCGAAAAATACCCGGCTCAGCTTTCCGGCGGCCAGCAGCAGCGCGTCGCGATCGCCCGCGCACTCTGCATGAACCCGAAGATCATGCTGTTCGACGAGCCGACCTCGGCCCTCGACCCGGAAATGGTCAAGGAAGTGCTCGACACCATGATCGACCTCGCCAAGGAGGGCATGACCATGCTCTGCGTCACCCATGAAATGGGCTTTGCCCGCCAGGTCGCCGACCGGGTGATCTTCATGGACCGCGGCGAAATCCTCGAAACGGCCGTGCCGGAAGAATTCTTCGGCAATCCCAAGAACGAGCGCCTGAAGATCTTCCTCGGACAGATCTCTTAAAACCGCTGCCACCAATCGAAATACGGAGTACCGGACGTGAAACCAGATATCCTGCTCGTCGAACCGTTGATGAAATTCATCGAGGACCAGCTCGATGCCGCCTATACGGTCCGCCGGATGTATGACCCGTCGCAGAAGGCGGCGATCGAAGCGGCCTTGCCGAACATCCGCGCCGTCGCGACCGGCGGTGGAACCGGCCTCTCCAACGAATGGATCGAGAAGATGCCGGCGCTTGGCGTCATCGCCATCAACGGCGTCGGCACCGACAAGGTCGATCTCAAATTCACCCGCAGCCGCAATATCGACGTCACTACCACGCCCGGCGTGCTGACCGATGATGTCGCCGACATGGGCATCGCGCTGATGCTCGCAGTGCTGCGCCATATCGCCAGGGGCGACGCCTTCGTGCGCGCCGGCAAGTGGGGCAAGGAAAACTTCCCGCTCGGCAACAGCCCGAAAGGCAAGCGCCTCGGCATTCTCGGCCTCGGCCAGATAGGCAAGGCTTTTGGCCGCCGCGCCGAAGCCTTCGGCATGGACGTCCGCTTCTGGAACCGCTCGCCGGTCAAGGACACGACCTGGAAGTCCTGCGCCTCGCCGGTGGCACTGGCTGAAGACAGCGACGTGCTGTGCGTCATCGTTGCCGCGAATGCTGCGACCCAGAACATCGTCAATACCGAGGTGCTGAAGGCGCTGGGGCCGAAGGGTATTCTTATCAATATCGCGCGCGGCAGCGTTGTCGACGAGGACGCGCTGCTCGCGGCCCTTAACGACGGCACGATCGGCGCCGCCGGTCTCGACGTCTATCTCAACGAACCGCGCATTCGCGAAGATTTCTTCACGGCGCCGAACACGGTGCTGATGCCTCATCAGGGCAGCGCCACGGTTGAGACCCGCGTCGCCATGGGCGAGCTGGTGCTTGCCAATATCGCCGCACATTTCGCCGGCGAAAAGCCGCCGACTACCGTCAACTGAACAGAGAAATACTATGATCATCCGTCAGGCCTTTTTCGAAGGCACGATCCATACCGGCCGGGAAGAGGCGTTCAAGGCCTATGTGGCCGAGAAGCTGATGCCCATGTGGCTCGCCTTTCCGGGCATCAAGGAAGTCCGCGTGCTCTATAATATCGAGCGGGACGAGGGCGCCCCGTCCTACCCGATGGTGCTGTCGACCATGTACGAAAGCCGCGAAGCGCTGGCCGCTGCCCTCGAATCGCCGGTGCGTTACGAGAGCCGGGACATGACCAAGGGCCTGCTCACCATGTTCGACGGCCACATCCATCATCACGTCTTCGATCTCGCGCTGAGCTGAGGTCCTTCCGGTCGTCGGTCAACCGCCGGCGGCCCTCGTGCTCGAGCCCGGCGCGCGATAAGCGGGCGTATTCGGCTCGAACAGTTCGATCAGGTTTCCGGATGGGTCTTCGAGCAGAATCTGCTTGCCTCCCGTTCCCTGGATGATCTCGTTGCGGAAACCGCAGCCAGCCAGCTTCAGCCGTTCAACCATCCCATCCAGATCCTCGACGGTAAGATGGATACGGTTCCAGCCCCCGGGCGCTTGCTGTTCTCCGGACGGCATCGGTGCACCCCCGCCACCCCGCGGGTTCGGCTGGGAGAGATAAAGATGCATGTCGCCGCGCGAGATTTCCGCAAAGGGCGGGGCGGGATGCATCTCGAGCTTGAAGCCGAGATGCGCGGTATAGAAATCGATGGCGGCGTTCACGTCATTGACGATGTATCGGAAGCATGCGGCCATGGTCTGCCCTCCTGAAGCCGGTTGGATATCCGAAGCGAAGGGTAATCCTGCTGCGACAGACGGCAAGCGCCATCTGTGTTCATGGGTACAGCCATCGGTTCCTGCGATGAAATCTGCGACTAACGCAGCGCTCGCGCATAGGCGCCAGGGGAAAGGCCAAAACTTCGTGTAAAGATCCGCGTCATATGGCTTTGGTCGGAAAAACCGCTGGCGAGCGCCGCTTCAGCAAGTCTCGTGCCGGTGGCGATCAGTTTTCGGGCGAGCTGGATGCGCCGCTGGAGCAGGTAGGCGTGGGGGGTAAGCCCCATCGCCTTGTCGAAAGCCCGCAAAAGCTGAAACTGGTTGAGGTTGGCGAGGTCTGCGAGATCGGCAAGAGTGACCTCATTGGCCGGATCGTCGTCGATCCGTTGCCGCACGGCTCTTATCCCCGCAGGAACAGGTTTTAACGTCGGCGCCTCCCGCATGACCTCGGCGAGCAGCGTGAGTAGCAATTCCTGGCGGCGGAGACCGGCGCCGGCCGCGTTCATGGTCATAACCTGGAAAAGCCGGCGCATCGTCCCGGCGAGCGGCGCTTGCCTCAGCACCGGATCGGTAAACTCGAAATCGCCGGGTCTGCCCTGCAGGATATCGGCCGCGGCACGGGCGATCACATCCGGATCGAAATAGAGCATCTGCCAGAAACGGCCCTCGTCGCCGATCGGCGCGCCGTCATGTACTTCGCCGGGATTGACGGTGATGAGGTCGCCCGGTCCGGCTTCCACCGGACCGCGGCCGCTTGCGGATTTCTGGGCGCCGCTCTCGATCACGCCAATGCCGAACTGGTCATGGGTGTGGCGGGCGAAATGGTGGTCAGAGCGGGCCACGACCGCCTGCACGCCGGTCATGCCGCATCGAAACATCCGAAACCCGTTTTGTCCCTTCGTCCGCATCGGCTCCTCGCTTTTGAGCCAGCATAACCCGGCTCAAGAAGATCACCAACCGGCGCTTCCAGCCGCGCGCAGCTTACAGGACGGTGCGCACCCGCCAGAGTTCGGGGAACAGTTCGACCTCCAGCATCTTCTTGAGATATGACGTTCCCGAGGTGCCGCCGGTGCCGCGCTTGAAGCCGATCACCCGTTCCACCGTGGTGACGTGATTGAATCGCCAACGGCGGAAATAGTCCTCGAAATCGACCAGCTTTTCGGCGAGTTCGTAAAGCTCCCAATAGGTGCCGGGCGCACCATAGACCTGTTTCCAGGCCTCCAATACCTGCTCGTTCTCGCTGCGTTTCGTGCGCCAGTCGGTTCTCGCCGCGTCTCCACCAATATCGAACCCGCGCCGGGCAAGCAGCATCAGCGCCTCGTCGTAAAGGCTCGGGCGGGCGAGGATGCCTTCCAGCATCTCGATGACATCGGGCCGATGCGCATGTGGGCCGAGCATGGCGAGATTGCGGTTGCCGGCAAGGAATTCGATCGCCCGGTACTGATAGGACTGGAATCCGGAGGACTGGCCGAGCGAGGCGCGGAATTCGGTGTATTCGCTGGGCGTCATGGTGCGCAGCACGTCCCAGGCATTGTTGAGCTGTTCGAAGATGCGGGCGACGCGGCTGAGCATCTTGAAGGCCGGCTGCGGATTGTCGTTGCGGATCGCCGAGATCGCCGAGGTGATCTCGTGGATGGCGAGCTTCATCCACAGTTCGGAGGTCTGGTGCTGGATAATGAACAGCAGTTCGTCATGGGCCGTCGAGATCGGCGCCTGCGCGTCGAGCACCTTTTCGAGATGCAGGTAGTCGGAATAGGACATTTTCTCGCGGAAGGACATTTCCGCGCCGTCAGCGCTGGGATCGTAGGGTTTCGAGCTCATGATGTCCGATATGTCTTCCGCGGCCTAGAATTCCACTTCCAACTCTACGATTTCGTCCGGTTCGGCAAGTGCACCTTCAGTCCATTCGAGCATCAGCGGCCAGGCTAGGACCATCTCCGCATAAGCCGCGAGCTTTGGTTCGAGTTCGACCGCATAGGTGCGGAAACGGGTGCAGACGGGCGCATACATCGCGTCCGCCACCGTTGGATTGGCGCCGAACAGCCAAGGGCCACCGCTCGCCTCCAGGCATTCGGACCAGATCGTCTTGACGCGTTCGACATCCGGCCGGGCGCCGGAAAAGATCTTGAAACGCTCGTGCCTAGCCTTGAGGTTCATCGGCAGGGCGGAGCGCAGATTGTGGAAGCCCGAATGCATTTCCCCCGAAACCGCGCGACAGCGGGCGCGGTCGGCAATGTCGGCGGGCCAGAGACCGGCTTCCGGCGTGACCTCGTTCAGATATTCGGCGATCGCCAGCGTATCCCAGACAGTGACGTCGTTATGGGTCAGCCGAGGCACCAGCACGGAGGGCGACAGAAGCAGCAGTTCCTGGCGCGCGTCGTCATTCATCTCGACCAGCACTTCCTCGAAATCAAGACCTGCCATGCGGCACAGGAGCCAGCCCCGCAGCGACCAGGAGGAATAGTTTTTCGAAGAGATCGTCAGTGCCGCCTGCGTCATCAGTTTTCAACCCTTGCCGGACAATCATACTTGTCGCTTACAATCTTCTCGCATCGCGAGACATATTGCACTAGCATTTTTGCACTGCCGCATTTTAGCGGCGCGGGGGTCCGTTCATGCTCTACCAGGCCTATCAATTCCAGGACGACATCCTCGCCCCGATGCGGGATCTGGCCCGACGCCTGCAACTGATGTCCTCCACACTGTTTTTCGGTGCCGGAAGCGAGATGGGCCGGCATGCGGCCGCCGCACTTGAACTGATGTCGCGCTTCAAGATCACCCATGAGCGGCCGGAGTTTGAGATCACCTCGGTCACGATCGGCAATCGCGACGTGCCGATCGCTGTTGAGACGGCACTCGACCTGCCCTTCGGGCGACTCCTGCATTTTGTCGCGGACGTCGATACGCCCCGCCCGCGGGTGTTGGTGGTCGCTCCGCTCTCAGGCCATTTCGCGACGCTGCTGCGCGGCACTGTCCAGACGCTGCTGAAGGACCATGACGTCTACGTCACCGACTGGGCCAATGCGCGGGATGTGTCAACGTCCGCTGGCCGTTTCGGCATGGACGACTATGTCGACTATATTATCCGCTTCCTGGAAGAGATCGGCCCCCGCGGCCATATCCTCGCCGTCTGCCAACCCTGCGTCCAGGCGCTCGTCGCAGTCGCCGTGATGTCCGAGGCGAAAAACCCGGCAACCCCGCGCACCATGACGCTGATGGCCGGACCGGTCGATACCCGCGAGAGCCCGACCAAGGTCAACGAACTGGCCGTGTCGAAGCCGCTGTCCTGGTTCAAGAGCGAGTTGATCACCGGCGTTCCGATGGGTTTTCCGGGCAGCGGACGGCGCGTCTATCCGGGCTTCCTGCAGCTGGTCGCCTTCATGAGCATGAACATGGAGCGTCATGTGGAGGCGCATCGCAAGCTCTACGGCCATCTCGCCAAGGGCGAGACGGCCGAGGCGAACAAGATCAAGCATTTCTACGACGAATATTTCGCGGTGCTCGACATGACCGAGGAATTCTACATCGAGACGATCGATCGCGTCTTCCAGAGGGCGGAGCTCGCGAACGGCACCTACACCCATCATGGCCGGAAGGTGGATCCCAACCATATCCACGCCACAGCGCTTCTGACCGTCGAGGGCGGGCGCGACGATATCTGCGGGCTCGGACAGACCTCGGCCGCCCACGATCTCTGCCATTCGCTGCGCCCGCATCTGCGGCGCCATCATTTGCAGGCGAATGTCGGGCATTACGGCGTCTTCAGCGGCCGCCGCTGGGAGAAAGAGATCTATCCCGTCGTCCGCAACATGATCCTCGCGATGGAATAGCCTAAAACCGCTCGGTCTCGCGGCGCTGACTTGCATACGATCCAGTATCTGCTGTATGCAATGAATGGGCAGGAGAAAAAGAGATGAGCAACAAGGACCCAGTTTTCGGCTGGTGGGATGCTCCTCCGTTTATCGGCGAGCTGATCCAGTCATTGTCGGGCCGCGGCCGAGCCTTGTTCGGCCTTTCGTCACCACCGGTACAGAACCGCGATCTGATCGGTCTGGCCGAGATGATCCTGTCGCGCCGGGGCGAAGTTTCGGGCGCCATCCTTGCTGAAGCATTCCTCGAAGCCTATCGTCAGGCAAGCGCCTTGGAGCGAGACGCTTTCATGCGCGCGCTGCTCGATCGCTTCGGTCCCGATCGCACGGCCCTCGATGCCGCGGCCGCGGCCTATAACACCGAGCCGAGCGCCCAGAATATTGCAAGGCTGCACGAGGCGGCCGAACCGCGCCGGCAGGAGCTTTTCCGTCGCATCAATTTCGCCAAGCGCGGCACCGCGACGCTGGTCGAGATGCGCGAGCATCTGATGGACATGCTGTCAAAGGAACCGGCGCTGCAGCCGGTCGACCTCGACTTCTGCCATCTCTTCTCCTCATGGTTCAACCGGGGTTTCCTGATGTTGCGATCGATCGACTGGACCACGCCCGCCAATATCCTGGAGGCGCTGATCCGTTACGAGGCCGTGCATGATATTGACGGCTGGGACGACCTGCGCCGGCGGCTGGCGCCCGTCGATCGCCGCTGTTTCGGTTTCTTCCACCCGCAATTGGAAGACGAACCGCTGATTTTCGTCGAGGTGGCGCTGACCGACCACCTGCCGGCCTCGGTCGACGCGCTTCTCGCCCGCGACCGCCAGCCGCTGGAAGTCCAGCAGGCGACGACCGCCGTTTTCTATTCGATTTCCAACTGCCAGCGCGGTCTGGCCGGCATTTCGCTCGGCAATTTCCTGATCAAGCAGGTCGTCAACGACCTGAAGCGCGACCTGCCGCGGCTTGAAAATTTCGTGACGCTCTCTCCCATGCCGGGCTTCGGCGCCTGGTTGCGCGGCGAAAGCCGGTTCACCGACAGCGCGCAAATCCAGGAGGAAAAGCAGCGGCTTATGGCCCGGCTTGAAGGTGATTGGGCCGCTGCCGGCGAGCGCGAGCTCGACCAGATCCGGCGCGCCATGCTGCCGCTCGCGGCGCATTACCTGTTGAACGTTCGCCGTGGCAACGGCCGTCCGGTCGATCCGGTCGCCCGTTTCCACCTCGGAAACGGTGCGCAGGCCGAACGGCTCAATTTCCTCGGTGACCGTTCGCAGAAGGGCATGCGCCAGTCATACGGCCTGATGGTGAACTATCGCTACCGGCTTGGCGAGATCGAAAAAAATCATGAAGCTTATGCCGAAAACGGCCATATCGCAGCGATGCCGGCGCTGCGCAAACTGGCCCAACCGGTTTCACAGGAGGTGTTTTGATGGCTGGTAATCTCTACGACGCGCTGCTCGGCGGCCTCGACCGGGAGGATCGGCTGCTCCTGACGGACGAAACGGTCGGCACCATGAGCTACCGCGCCTTCGCCGATCAATGCGCGCGACTGGCCGGAGCGCTTCTCGAAGCCGGCCTGCAGCCGGGCGACCGGGTCGCGGTCCAGGCGGAAAAGTCGGTGGCGGCGCTGGCGCTCTATCTTGCGACGGTCAGGGCCGGCGGCATCTACCTGCCGCTCAACATCGCCTATACACCGGCGGAAATCCAATATTTCCTGACCGACGCCGAGCCCGCGATTTTCGTCTGCGATCCTTCGAAGCTCGAGGCTCTGCAGCCGATTGCCAAGGCGGCCGGTGCGAAAATCTTGACGCTCGACCCGCTGGGCAAGGGGACGCTCACCGACGCGGCCGCTGTCGCCACGCCGATCGCTAAAACCTCGGCGCGGGGCGGGGCGGACATTGCAGCCATCCTCTACACATCCGGCACGACTGGGCGCTCCAAGGGGGCCATGCTCAGCCACGACAACCTTCTGTCGAACGCGATGTCGCTGGTGGAAAGCTGGCGCTTTACCGACAAGGACGTGCTGATCCACGCGCTGCCGATCTTCCACACGCACGGGCTTTTTGTCGCCACCAACGTGGTGCTCGCCTCGCGCGCCTCGATGATTTTCCAGCCTAAATTCGATCCGAACAAGATCATGGAGGCGATGCCGCAGGCGACTGCGCTGATGGGCGTGCCGACCTTCTACACGCGCCTCCTGCAGCATCCGGGACTGGACAAGGCAAGCACCGCCCATATGCGGCTGTTCGTCTCCGGTTCGGCGCCGCTTCTGGCCGAGACTCACGAGGAATGGCAGGCGCGCACCGGACACGCCATCCTCGAACGCTACGGCATGACCGAGACCAACATGAATACTTCGAATCCCTATGACGGGCGGCGTCTCGCCGGCACGGTCGGCTTTCCGTTGCCGGGCGTCCGGGTGCGGATCACCCATCCGGAAACCGGCACATCCCTCGGCACCGAGGAGATCGGCATGATCGAAGTGCACGGCCCGAACGTGTTTTCGGGCTATTGGCACATGCCGGAAAAGACCGCAGCGGAATTCCGCAAGGACGGCTTCTTCATCACGGGCGATCTCGGCAAGGTCGACCCGGACGGCTACCTGCATATCGTCGGCCGCGGCAAGGACCTCATCATCACCGGCGGCTACAATGTATACCCGAAAGAGGTGGAGATGGAGATCGACGCCATGCCGGGCGTCTATGAAAGCGCCGTCTTTGGCGTCAAGCATGCGGATTTCGGCGAGGGCATCATTGCCGCGATCGTCCTGAAAACGGGCGCCCAGCTGACCGAACTGGACGTCATCAAGGCGCTCGACGGCCGCCTGGCGGGCTATAAACGCCCGAAGAAGGTGGTGTTCATGGCCGAACTGCCGCGCAACACCATGGGCAAGGTCCAGAAGAATATACTCCGCGATCAGTTTTCCCGAACTTTCGAGCCCGCAGCAGTCGCAAAATAGCCGATCGTGATTTTAGGACTTGACGGTTCATGTATACGCGTGGACTATGAATTGCATACGAGCGCGGATCATTTCGGGAGGAAGTGGGATGTTGCAACAGGGAAAGCCGGACAGCGCTCAGCCGCTTGTCACCGTCCACAACCCGATGGGTTACCCGCCCAAGGTCAGCCGCAAGCAGCCGGCGGACCGGCCGACAAGCCTCGACGGCAAGGTCATCTATCTTGTCGACAGCCGCTTTGACGATTCCGTCGAGCTCCTGAAGGAGGTCGAAGCCTGGTTCGCGCGCAACATGCCGTCGGTCGAGGTGCGTATTCGCCAGCTCGCTAACATGTATTCCAAGGACGATCCGACGCTCTGGCAAGAGATCAAGGCGAGCGGCCATGCCGCGATCATCGGCGTCGGACATTGCAGCACCTGCGCACCGGCCGTCACCACTCATGCGATCACGCTTGAAACCAAATACGGCGTGCCGACCGCGGCAATCCATACAGACAAGTTCGACAAGGTCGTTCGCTCCGTCGCCAAGATGGGTGGCCTCTCGCAGCAGCCGCTGGTCTTCGTGCCCCAGCCGGTGATGGGTAAGACACCGGAAGAGCTGCGCGCCTATGTGGAGGGTATCGACCCGATCAGCGGCAAGCCGGTGATGAAGGAAATCATCGATGCTCTGACCGTCGGCCTTTCGGCGAGCGCCGAGGATGCGCAGTTCGAGCGCAGCACGCCGCGCCTCATCGAGCCGGACACGGAGGACAATCTCCACGCCGCGTTCCTGCGCAACAGCTGGACCGACAAGCTGCCGATCATCCTGCCGACAGACGCCCGCGTCGCCGACATGCTGGCCGGCACATCCCGCAAGCCGGACGAGGTCGTCGGCCACATGCAGCCGACCACCAATCGTGGCCTTTGGGAATACACGGTCGAGAAGGTTGCCGTGAACGCCGTCATGGCCGGCGCTTCGCCCGAATATTTCCCGGTGATCCTGGCACTGGCGGCAGCCCAGATTTCTGCCCGCGGCTCGACCTCCTCGTCGGCAGCGGCCATGGCAGTCGTTAATGGACCTGTCCGCAACGAGATCGGCATGAACTGCGGCGTCGGCGCGCTCGGTCCCTACAGCCATGCCAATGCCACGATCGGCCGCGCCTTCGGGCTGCTGTCGCAGAACCTGCAGGGCGGCTCGGTTGTGGGCGAGACCTTTATGGGTTCCCTCGGCAACAACTATACCTATAACAACCTGACCTTTGCGGAAAACGAGGAGCGGAGCCCGTGGGAGCCGCTGCATGTGCAGAAGGGTTTCGACGCCAAGACGAGTGCTGTCAGCATCTTCCACGGCTGCCGTTCCACGACCTTCAGCCTCGGCCTGCGCAAGGAATACTGGCGCGAACACGTACGCGACATGCTGCTCGGCACCGATGCGATCACGGCGCCGACGCTGGTGCTCGACCCGATCTGCGCCAGGCAGTTCATCGATCGCGGCGGTTTCGTGAACAAGCAGGACCTCTTGAACTTCATCTACGAGACGGCGCAGATGCCGGCCGGTCGCTATTGGGACCTGCAACTGGTGCAGAATTATATCTATCCCCGCGCCACCTTCGGCGAGGAACCGATGGCCGGCAAGCTGAAGCCCGGCAAGGACGAACTCATCCACATCTTCCGCCCGCAGGACATCAATGTCGTGGTCGTCGGCGGCGAATCCAACGGCTATTGGCAGATCTACGGCGCGCATTACCGCACGACCGTTTCCATCGACGATTGGCGCTGACGATGGCGAACGATTACGACATCGCGGTCATCGGAGCAGGCGTAGCGGGGCTCAATGCCGCGATCGCAGCCGCCCGCCACGGCGCGCGCACGATGATCATTGACATGCTCGGCGCCGGCGGCCAGGTGATCAATGTCGACCGCATTGACAATTTTCCAGGCCCAAGCGAAGGCATGTCCGGTTTCGAACTCGGCCCGATGCTGCAGATGCAGGCGGACGAGGCAGGCGTCGAATTCGCGCTTGATACGATCGAGACCATCTCGAAGACGGATAGCGGCTTCCGCATCGCCGGCGCAGATCTCGATCTGACCGCAGGCGCGGTGATCATTGCTGCCGGCTCGGCCAAACGCACGCTCGGCATTCCGGGCGAAGCGGAATTCGAGGGGCGCGGCGTTTCCCACTGTGCCTCCTGCGATGGACCGCTGATGCGCGGCAAGGATGTCTGCATCATCGGCGGCGGGGATTCGGCGCTCGACGAAGCGCTGGCGCTGGTCCCTCATGCCACCCGCATCACGGTCATTCATCGCGGCTCGCGCCTCCGTGCCAGCGCCGCTTTGCAGGCAAAAGCCAACGAAGCCTCCAACATTGAAGTCAGACTGAATACGATTGCGACTGCCATCAGCGGCGAAGGCGGCGTCAGCGCCATAACGGTCCGCGATCTTTCGACCGGCGCAGAGAGCGACGTCGCCTGCCACGGCATCTTCGTCTATGTGGGCCTGGAGCCCAATACATCCTTCCTGAGCGACACGGTGACACTAGCCCCGGACGGCCGGATCGTCGTCGATCTCGACATGCAGACGTCGGTGCCGGGCATTTTCGCAGCCGGAGATATTCGCGCCCGTTCGGTGGCTCATCTGGCGGCCTCGGCCGGCGACGGAGTGACGGCGGCTATCACTGCGGTGCGTCAGCTGGCAGAGCAAAAAGGGAATACCCAACAGGCGGAGCCGCATTTTGCGGCGGCCGCATCGGCAGGATAGGCCCATGAACGTGCAGCTCAAAGGCAAACAGGGCAAACCGAGCGTTCGCGATGCGATCGAGCAGGATATCGTGACGGGCTTCTATTCGCCCGGCGACCGGCTCGACGAGGCGGGGCTTGCGGCCCGGCACCAGGTCTCCCGCACGCCGGTGCGCGAGGCATTAATCCAGTTGAGCACCATGGGTCTCGTCAAGATGGTGCCCAATCGCGGCGCCTTCGTCACCCAGCTGTCGATCACCGAGCTTGTCGAGATGTTCGAGGTGATGGGCGAGCTCGAGGCCATGTGCGCCCGGCTTGCCGCCCGCCGCATCCGCCCGGAGCAGCTGAAGCTGCTCGAAGAGGCGCAAGCCGCCTGCGCCACGGCCCAGCAGGCCGGCAATTCGGACGATTATTATTACGCCAATGCGGAATTCCACCGGTTGATCTACGAGGCGAGCGGCAACGGCTTCCTCGCCGAGAACGCCCATGCGCTGCAGCGCAGGCTGAAGCCCTATCGGCGCCTGCAATTGCGTGTGCCCGGACGCGTCAACAGTTCGCTGTCGGAGCACGAGGAGGTGCTCGCGGCGATCCGTGCTCGCGACGACGCCCGTGCCCGCGATGCGATGCGCAACCACGTGGTCATCCAGGGCGAATATTTCAGCGACTTCCTGGCGCTGATGCGCCCGGTGGAACGCCAGCTGATCCCCGGAGAATGATGAGGAGCATCGCCACCGGGATCGAGCAGGACGGAACCTACGCATGAATTTTTAAGCTCGGGAGGGTCGAGCTTATCGCCGGCAATGGGCCGGATCAAAGGGAGGAGAGATCATGAAGCATGCCATTACCTATGTGGCCGGCCTGGTTCCGGCATTCTTGCTGGCGGCCGGTCTTGCCGGCGCGGCTGAAATGACGGCCGGCGAAAAGCAGCTCTACGACGCCGCCAAGAAGGAAGGTTCGGTCACCTGGTACGTCTCTCAGACGACCACCGAGTTCGCCGACGGCATGTGCGGCCTGTTCAAGACGAAATATGCCGGCGTCGGCTGCAACGTCGTACGCGCCTCCGGCCAGGTTATCTTCCAGCGCCTCGTGCAGGAATTGCAGGCCAAGGCCGTGCAGGGCGACCTGATGTCGACCAATGACGACGGTCAGATGCTGCAGCTGAAAGAACAGGGTGCGCTTGCCCAGTTCGCACCGGAAAACCTCAAGGACATGGTGCCGGAGCTTCGTGCGCTGGCCGACAAGGAAAACTACTGGATCACGTCGGGCGTCTCGCCGCTGGTCATCGCCTACAACACCAAACTGGTGACCGAGGCGGAAGCGCCGAAGAACTGGACCGATCTTGCCGATCCGAAGTGGAAGGGCCAGGTCGCCATTGGTCATCCCAGCTTCTCCGGCAGCGTCGGGCTCTGGACGATCCTAATGAACGACCTCTACGGCTGGGATTTCTTCAAGAATATCGAGAAGAACAAACCACAAATCGGCCGCTCGGTGGCCGACGGGCATAACCTGGTCGCATCGGGCGAACGTAAGGTGGCGCTGGCGCCGCTGCCGCTGATCCTGTCGGACTCGATCCTGAAAAAGGTGCCGATCGGCGTCATCTACCCGACCGACGGCGCCCTGCTGCCGCCTTCGGCAACCGCGATCATGAAGGATGCGCCGCATCCGAATGCCGCGCGGCTGTTCGAGAACTTCCTGCTCGGGCAGGAAATCGCCGAATACTTCGCCAAGGACTACCGTTATCCGCTTCGGGCCGGCGTGCCGCTTGCCGAAGGCATGCGCCCGCTCAACAGCTACAAGACAAAGTCGATCGCGACGGCCGACGGCATCAAGAAGCTGCCGGAAGTCCAGGAAAAGTTCCGCGACACGTTCGGGATCTGAACCGTATCCGGAGGCTGGCAGTCGCTGGCCTCCGCCCATCACGCCCGACGGCGTGACCTGTTTCCGACGCCTCCAGTGACAAAGCGAGCGCCGATCATGACGAGTGTTTCCCATCCCGCGGCCGCCACCTGGTCGGAAGACCAGCCGGTAAAGGTACGCGTGCCCTGGCACCAGCGGCTGCAGCCGGCCAATCTGCTCTGGGTGTTTCTGGCCGGCATCCTGGTCGTATTGATCGTCGCGCCGATGTGGACGCTCGTCGTCTCCAGTTTCACCGACGCCAAGACCGGCGGCTGGACGCTGAACAACTATGTCGAGGCCTATGGCAAGGAACGCCACATCACGGCGCTCACCAACACGCTGAAGATGGGCGCCGTCGTCGTCGTGCTGAAACTGGCTTTCGGCGTGCCGCTCGCCTGGGCCTGCACCCGCACCGACATGCCGGGCCGCAATTTTGTGCGTTACAGCGTGTTCGGTGCCTTCATCATGCCGCCCTATCTCGCCGGTGTTGGCTGGATCCTGCTCGCCGGCCCCAATACCGGCTGGATCAACCGCGTCTGGCACAGCCTTTCCGGTTCCACCGAGCCGCTGGTCAACATCTTCTCCTTCGGCGGGCTGGTGCTGGTCACCGCGATCGGCGGCTTTTTCCTCGTCTTCGTGCTGGTAAGCTCGGCCTTCGAGATGATCAATTCCGAGATGGAGGATGCTGCCAATATCCTCGGCGCCGGGCCGTTCAAGACGGCGATGAAGGTGACGTTCCCCCTCGTCATGCCGGCGATCATCGGTGCCGCACTCCTCTCCTTCCTCGGTGCGATCGCGCTCTACGGCGTGCCGGCGCTGATCTCGATCCCGGCGCGCTATCCTGTCGTGGTCATCCAGCTCACCGAATTCTTCTCGTTCCCGCTGCGAATCCAGGTGGCGGCCGCCTATTCGATCCCGCTGCTGCTGATCACCGCCGCGATGCTCGGGCTGCAGAAACTGATCCTGCGCCGCAAGGGTTATGTCTCGGTCAGCGGCAAGGGCGGCGAGCGGCGCATCGTCAAGCTCGGCCGTTGGCGCTGGGTGCTGTTTGCCTATTGCTTCTGCGTCGTGGCGCTGTCGGTGCTGATGCCGCTATTCGTGCTGCTTCTTGCTGCCTTTTCCGACTCCTGGACCACAGGCTTTTCGTTCAGCAACCTGACGCTTTCCAATTTCCACTACGTGCTCTTTGAGCATTCCAGCTCGCAGAAGGCACTGGTCGGCAGCATCGGGCTTGGCATTGTAGCGGCCACCGTCGCGATCACGCTGGCGCTGTTCATTGCCTATATCGTGCAGCGCAAGCTGATCCCCTTCTCGGGCCTGCTCGCCTTCCTGGCGGTCTCGCCCTATGTCGTGCCCGGCATCGTGCTCGCCATCGGCTTTTATGCGGCCTATGCCCTGCCGCCGATCGCGCTTTACGGCACCTATACGATCATGGCGCTCGCCTTCATCACCCGCTTCCTGCCGATTGCCTTTACCACCAGTTCGGCCGGCGTGCGCAGCATCCATCCGGAAATGGAAGAGGCGGTGCGCATCCTCGGCGGCGGACGGGTGACGGCGCTCCGGCATGTGGTCGGGCCGCTCTTGAAGCGGACTCTGGCCGGCGGCTGGCTGCTGATCTTCGTGCCGGCGGCACAGGAACTCTCGACCGCCATCTTCCTGGTCGGCCCCACCACGCGCGTCGTTTCCGTCGTGCTGCTCGATCTTAGCGAGGAAGGCGAGCTCGAAAAGCTCGCGGCGCTGGGCTCTCTGTTGTTGATCATCATTGTCGCAGTCGTCGCCATCGGGATGCGTTATCTCGGACGCGACTTCATGTTGAGGAGAAGCTAATGGACGGACTTGTCCTCAGGAAACTCGGTCGTCGTTTCGGCGCCGTCGATGCGGTGCTCGACTTCGACCTGCATATCAAGCCCGGCGAATTCGTCTCGCTGCTCGGCCCCTCCGGCTGCGGCAAGACGACGACGCTCCGGATGATCGCCGGCTTCATCGACCCGACCTCCGGCTCGATCGAACTCGACGGCAAGATATTGTCGGCGCCCTCCGGTTCCGTGCCGCCGGAAAAGCGCGGCATGTCGATGATCTTCCAGTCCTACGCGATCTGGCCGAACATGACGGTGGCTGAGAACGTCGCCTTCGGCCTCAACCTGCGCAAACTGCCCTCCGACGAGGTCAAGAAACGGGTCGGGGCGGTGCTCGAAACGGTGCGGATGAGCCATCTCGCCGACCGTTACCCGGCCGAGCTTTCCGGCGGGCAGCAGCAGCGTGTGGCGCTGGCGCGCGCCGTCGTCATCCGCCCGGCTGTGCTGCTGCTCGACGAGCCGCTCTCCAACCTCGATGCCAACCTGCGCGAGGAAATGCGTTTCGAGATCAAGCGGATGCATGACGAGTTCAAGATCACCTCGGTCTATGTCACCCACGATCAGGGCGAGGCGATGGTCACCTCCGACCGCATCGCGGTGATGAACAATGGCCGCCTCGAACAGATCGATACGCCTTACACGCTCTACAGCCGTCCGAAGACACGGTTCGTGGCGAGCTTCATCGGCCGCACCAATTTCCTCTCCGGCAACTGCGGCAACCATATGATCGACTTTGCCGGCTTCAGCGTGCCGCTGGCCATGATCGGCGAGGAAGTGACCGGCGGCGGGCCGATCACCGTGTCGATCCGGCCGCAGGCGATGAAGCTCTCCGCGACCGAGGCTCCCCGAGACAAGGCCATCAACCTGCAGGGATCGGTCCAGCAATCCGCCTTCCTTGGCGAGACCTGGGACTACGTCTTCCAGCCCAAGGACAGTGGCTTGCAGTTCCGTGTCGCGGCGCCGCCAGCCGATGTCTTCCCGGTCGGCGCACCGGCCTGGCTGCAGATCGACCCGGCCCAGATCGTGCCGATCGCAGATTGAGCGCCGCTACTTCACCTTGAAGCCCAGGCGGCGCACCACATCGAGCAGCACGTGCCGGCCCTTGAGGGCCCCTACGTCGGCGATGCGGTTGGCGACGACGCCGGTCCAGCCCCGCACGGCCATGCCCTGGCCGGCCTGGAACGACTTCATCGTGTCGTCATAGGCGGCAAGCGCGGTTTCCGGCGGCGCAACCTGATACTGCTCGCGATGAAGCACCAAGGATTGCGGCAGGCGGGGCTTCACCTCGGTCTCGACGGCTGGGTCCGGATAACCGACGGTCATGCCGAACACGGCAAAAGCTTCCGGCGGCAGGCCGAGCAGCTCTCCCACTTCGGCCGGGTGATTGCGGATGCCGCCGATATAGCAGGTGCCGAGCCCGAGCGATTCCAATGCGACCAGGGCATTCTGGGCGGCAAGGGCCGTATCGATCGTCGCCAGCAGGAAGCTTTCGAGATAATCGAGACCTTCACCGGTCTTGCCATGCTCGGCTGAAATTTTCCTCAGCCGGGAAAGGTCGGCGATCCAGAGGAGGAACAACGGGGCGGAGATGATCTGCGGATTGGGTGAGGCGAGTTCGGCGAGTTTTGCGCGGCGCTCCGGATCCTCGACCGCCACGACGCTCCACGCCTGCAGGCTGGAGGAGGTTGGGGCCGACTGGGCGGCCGCAACGATCAGATGCAGCAGGTTTTCCGGCACTGGATTTGGCAGATAGGCGCGGACGGAGCGATGCGAGAGGATCGCGTCGAGTGCCGGATTCCAGTCCGCCGTTGCGGCCTTCTGATCCGATCCGTAACGCTGGCGCACCAGATCGGCCGGGGTCGGCGAGGTTTCGGGAACGGCGGCGACGTGGGAAACGGACATCGAATAACTCCTTTGAATAGAAATGGATCGGGCGGCTGAGAGGAATGCTGGCGAAGCGTTTCCGCGTAGAGGCATGCGCCGGCGAGGATAGGGCGGTCATGCCGCTCCCGACGATCCTGCTGCGAGACCGCTCGTTTCAGGACTCGCTGATCAATCTGGCTTTCCCGCTATTGTATACTGGCGCGGAGGATATCTCAGTCACCTTCAACCGGAAGGGTGGCGGAGGATGATTTTGGTCACGGGCGGGAAACGCTCTTCGCCGCCACGGGAGCATTCGGGAATTTTCTTCCAGCCGCTGGCGATTTCGCCGAAGTCCGGCTAAGGCCTTGAGAAATGACGGATTTGGAGAGGGCCATGAGCGATATCGACCGCCGCCATGCGCAGCGCCTGATGCAAGAGGCAGGCTGCGACGCGTTGGTGATCTTCCAGCCCGAGGCTTTCCGATATGCGATCGGCGCACCGGCGGGCGTCGCGGCCATGTGGGGCAGGGCAGGTGCCGCCATCGCGCTCGTGCCGGCGGATGCTTCGGCACGGCTTGCAGCGGTCGTCAGCGATCACGCCGCCGGGTCGATCCGCAAGGCCGCGCCCGATATCGACCTGCGGATCCATCGCGTCTGGATCGACATGCTCGATCTGAGCGGCGCCGAAAGTGTCGAGCAGGTCAACGAGGCCTATCGCCGGCTCGGTGCAGCGGGTTCGCGACCGGAGACGTTCGACCGGTCCGCCTGTTTCGCCCTGCTCGGCGACCTGCTCAAGGAACGCGGCCTCGATCGGGCACGGATCGGCGCGGATCTCGAATTCATGCCGGCCGCTGATTTCGAGGCCCTGAAGCTCGCCCTGCCGACGGTGATCTGGGCCGATGGCTCGCAACTGTTGCGCCGTCTGCGGGCCGTCAAGATGCCGCGCGAAATCGAGCGCCTGCGTCGTGCCGCCAAGGCAGCCGAGTCCGGGCTCGTCCGGATGGCGGCGGCGGTGAAGCCCGGCGCGTCGGTCACTGAGCTCTCTTCCGCTTGGAAAGCGGGCGCCCGGGCGGCGGCCGTGGAAGGCGGTTTCGCACTCAGCGGACACTGGGACTTCATCTCGGTCGGTCCCGATCTTTCGGATATGTCGGCGGTCGTGACGCCGGGTGCGCTGATCAAGGCGGATGTCGGGACGCTGGTCGATGGTTACTCTTCCGACGGCGCCCGCACCTTCACCCATGGCCCTGCGTCACCGCTGGCCCGGGAGATTTTCAAGGCCCTGGAAACCGCGTTCGCGGCCGGGCTGGAGGCACTTCGCCCGGGCAACACGTTCGGCGCCGTGCATGCGGCCATGCTCGCCTCGATGCGCAAGGACGGTTTTAGCGAATATTATCGCGGCCATTTCGGCCATTCGGTCGGCGGCAGCGTCGGTATCGAGGAATGGCCGTTCTTCTCAGCCGGCAATCCGGAAATCGTCCTCCCGAACATGGTGGTGGCGCTGGAAATGCCATTCTATGGCCAGGGTATTGGTGCGCTGATGATCGAGGATCAGTTCCTGATCACCGAAACGGGGGCCGAATGCATGAATACGCTACCGCGGACATTGCGCGATCTTTCGGCAGAATAGGGACAAGACAAGGAAAGCGACATTGAACCTTTGGCGTCGCTCCTGTATCGGTGTCACATCTCCGGTGGTCTCGCCGAGAATGACACCAGCCAGGCGGAATTTCGATCCTCGATGCTTACGAAAAAGGGAAAATACGGGCTCAAGGCGCTTGTCCACCTCGCGCAGCTCGAACCCGGCAAGACCGCCTTCGTCAGCGACATCGCCCAGCAGAACAATATTTCCAAGAAATTCCTCGACGCGATCCTGCTCGAACTGCGCAAGGGCGGCATCCTGCGCTCGAAGAAAGGGCCCGGCGGCGGTTATGCGCTGTCCAAGCCCGCTTCGCAGATCTATGTCGGCCAGGCCGTGCGTATTCTTGACGGTCCGCTGGCACCGATCCGCTGCGCCAGCAAGACGGCGTTCGAGGCCTGCGATGATTGCGACCATCCGGAAGATTGTCAGATCCGCCACTCAATGACGGAAGTGCGCGATGCGATCGCCGCGGTGCTCGACAACATGACCCTGGAGCAGATGGTCGCCAAGCGCTCCAGCGGCCTCCTGGACGACGCCCAGGCCAGCAGCAAACAGGGTTAAAACTGCCCGTTCGGCCGCGGCACGTTGCCGTTCAGGTGAAAATCGCCGATCGCATGATGTTTCCAGCGCACCGGATCATGCACCGTGTGGGTGCGGGCATTGCGCCAGTGCCGATCGAGGTTCAGCTCTTCCTTGGTGGCGGAGGTACCGGCCAGTTCGAACAGGCCGTTGGTCGCGTCCATCGCCGCTTCCGTCGTCAGGATCTTGGCCGCAGCAACCGAGAGAGAGGCTTCGACCGCCGTCTCGGGCGAGGGAGTGATCTGAGCGACATCGACCTTGCGGCCCGCCCGTTCCAGGACTGCCGACGCCGCCTCCAGCTTCACGGCGATCGAACCCGTGCGGGCAATGGTCAGCGGATCGCTGCTCGCCGCCTCGATACCGAGATTGCGCATGCCGCGGGATTTGTGGCGGATGAAATGCAGCATGTCGGCAAAGGCAGCGCGCGCGATGCCGAGATCGATCGCTGCATGCAGGAGCTGACCAAGCGAGCCGACCGGCGCATGCCGCTCGAAGCTGCGGTAATAGGCGATCACCGAATCCGCGGCGACATAGACGTTATCGATCAGCACGGTGCCGCTGGCCGTTGTCCGCTGCCCAAAGCTGTCCCAGTCGTCGACGATGGTCAGGCCATCCGTCTCTTTCGGTACGATCGCCATCACTAGCCTGCCCTCGGGATCAATCGCGAAGATCGCCACCCAATCGGCAAACAGCGCGCCGGTGGAATAATATTTACGGCCATTGATGCGATAGCCGACCCCGTCAGGCACCAGCCGTGTCTCGATGTCGCCCGCCGCAGAAGCCCCCGCTTCCGCCAAGGCATTGGCGAAATGTTCACCGGCGAGTGCCCGGGCGAAAAAGAACTTCTTCTGCTCCTCCGTGCCACAAAGCCTGAGAGCCTCCAGGATGTGATAATGGTTCTGCGGGATCTGGCCGATCGAAGCATCCGCTTCGGAGATGATGGCGATCACCTCCGCCAGGAAGGCATTGGAAATATCCGCCCCGCCATATTCTGACGGAACGGTGATTCCGAGCAAGCCCGATTGCGTAACGAACTCCACCTCGTCATGGGGTAGAAGCCGCTCCCGATCGCGCAGGTTCGAGCCCTCGGCGATCCTCGCTCCCAGCGCTTTTGCCACGTCGAGCGCCTCGTCCTCGGTCGCAATGTATGGAGCCACTGCTTTGATCTTTCCTGTCAGATGGAAAACCCTGCTCATGCGTGTCTCCTCGATCAAGCCTCTTATTGAGCCACGCCGCGAAGGTCGGGAGAAGGAATAAAGCTTCAATTGCGCGTGCCGAACGAAGCGAATTTTCTCTTTTTGACGGTCGGAAGGACAGATTTGCGGGTTGTCACGGCAAGTTGAGCGGCGGGGTGGCCAACTTAGAAGAGAAATTCTCCGACGCGATTTGATCCAGGAACAACTTTCCTTAGCGCCTGCGAGACGAATACCTAGATTAGGGGCAATAGATCATCTCTCCATCCCAACCGAGCGTCTTCCATGGCAAAATCCCTGCACCTCACCGCCTTCATGCGTCCCGTCAGCCTGCATACCGGTGCCTGGCGTTATCCCGGCGCCTATCCGGATGCCAATTTCAATTTCGGGCACATCAAGTCCTTCATCCAGAAACTGGAAGCGGCGAAATTCGACGCCTTCTTCATGGCCGACCACCTGGCCGTGCTGAACATGCCGGTGGAAGCCCTGAAGCGCAGCCACACCGTGACGTCGTTCGAGCCGTTTACACTTTTGTCGGCGCTGGCCGCCGTCACGGAGAAGATCGGACTTGCGGCGACCGCCTCGACCACGTTCGACGAGCCCTATCACATCGCCCGCCGGTTCGCCTCGCTCGACCATATCAGCAACGGCCGCGCCGCCTGGAACATCGTCACCACGTCCAATCCGGATTCCGCCCGCAATTTCGGCCTCGACGAACATGTCGAGCACGGCGAGCGCTACAAGCGGGCGCGCGAGTTCTATGACGTCGTGACCGGGCTGTGGGACAGCTTTGCCGATGACGCCTTCATCCGCGATCAGCAAAGCGGCATCTTCTTCGATCCCGACAAGATGCACGTGCTCGACCATAAGGGCGAAGAACTCAGCGTCCGCGGGCCACTCAATATCGCCCGCCCGGTGCAGGGTTGGCCGGTGATCGTGCAGGCGGGGCAGTCGGAGCCGGGACGCCAGCTTGCGGCCGAGACCGCCGAACTGGTCTTCTGTTCGCCGCGTGATCTCACCGCCGCCAAGGCGCTTTACGCCGATATCAAGGGCCGGATGGGCGCCGCAGGGCGCAATCCCGAGCATCTGAAGATCCTGCCCGCTGCTTTCATCGTCGTCGGCGATACGATCGAGGAGGCGAAGGCCAAGCGGGCGAAACTCGACAGCCTCGTGCACTACGACAGCGCCATCGCCTCCCTGTCGATTGCGCTCGGCCACGACGCGTCCGGTTTCGATCCGGACGGTCCGCTGCCGGACATTCCGGAAACCAATGCGAGCAAGTCCGGCCGTGCCCAGGTCCTGAAACTCGCCGAACAGGAAAAACTGACGGTGCGCCAGCTCGCCCAGCGTTATGGCGGTTATTCCGGCCTGGCCTTCGTCGGCACGCCCGAAACCATTGCCGACGACATGCAGGCCTGGCTTTCGGAAGAGGCGAGCGACGGGTTTACGGTGGTGTTCCCTTCCCTACCGCAGGGCCTGGACGACGTGACACAGCGGCTTGTCCCCGAACTCCAGCGCCGGGGCATCTTCCGTAAAGACTACGAGGGAACGACGCTTCGTGACCATTTCGGCCTGCCGCGGCCCGTCAACCGCTTCTTCGCATGAAGGGAAACGGGAACCCTTGCAAAGATCGTCATTTCGCCAACTGCCACATTCCGGACATAATAGTTTCAAATGTGTCAATGAATTAGTATAGGGTTTTGATAGACTACGTTGACCCGAACGGCGTTTGGCCCGAAAGTTGGGATGCGTGGTGTTCAACCAACTGGAGGCTGACGATGATCGCTGGTGGCTTATCCCTGTTTGGATTTGATCTGTTCGGACTGACCCGTCGCGTGCCGGGCAAGGTGGACGCGGAAAACGCTGAACCCAAGACGTTCGAAAAGGTGCGCGAGGATCGTGACGAAAACCGTGATCCCGATCGCGAACATTCGGAAAGCTTCTTCTGGGGCATGTATCCTGTCTATTGAGACGAGGCGCATTTCGCGCAACGCGAAGAGCCCGAAAGACATGACAAGGCCGGCGAAGCGATCCGCTCCGCCGGCCTTTTCATTTTAGCCAGCTGATATCAGGCGGCAGGCTGCTTGGTCTTGCGCAGATAGGGCAGGACCGTGTCGAACGAACCGAAGCGGGTGATCGCGTCCTCGTTGGAAACTGCGGCGGTGATGATCACGTCCTCGCCCTGCTTCCAGTTGGCCGGCGTCGCCACCTGATGCTTGGCGGTGAGCTGGATCGAGTCGATTGCTCGCAGGATCTCGTTGAAGTTACGGCCGGTCGTCATCGGGTAGGTGAGGATCAGCTTGATCTTCTTGTCCGGGCCAATGACGTAGACCGAGCGGACCGTCGCATTGTCGGCAGGCGTGCGGCCTTCCGAGGAGGCACCCGCTGCGGCAGGCAGCATGTCGTAGAGCTTGGCGACGTTGAGGTCCCGGTCACCGATCAGCGGATATTCGACGTCGAAACCGGTCGCCGTCTTGATGTCGTCCTTCCACTTGCCGTGACTTTCGACCGGATCGACGGAGATGCCGATGATCTTGACGCCCCGCTTTTGGAATTCGCCCTCAAGGCCGGCCATGGCGCCGAGCTCGGTCGTGCAGACCGGCGTGAAATTCTTCGGATGGGAAAACAGCACTGCCCAGCCATTGCCGATCCAGTCGTGAAAATGAATCGTCCCTTGCGTGGTTTCGGCGCTGAAATCCGGTGCGATGTCGTTGATGCGAAGGCTCATGTGTCTGCTCCCTTGAATGGTTATCTGTCGTATTTGAAGCGATCGGAATCTGGGGCCGCCGACTAGTCGGCGACCGGGATTGCCCGTTGATTATAGAGGATCTTGCGGATCCGCGCCTGCTCTTCCGGCGGCAGCTTGGTATTGTCGACAGCGAGGTCCGCGCCGACGGCAAGCCCGCGCTGGACGCCCGGCCGCGCGCTCAGCTCGTCAAACCAGCGCTTGAAATGCTTGAACTCGTTGATGTCCTGGCCCTGCGCCTGCCAGCCCACCGTCCACGGATAGCTGATGATGTCGGCAATCGTGAACTCGTCGCCAGCCAGGTAAGGCCGGTCGCGCAGCCGCATGTTGAGGACGCCGTAGAGCCGGTTAGCCTCGTCGGTGAAGCGGCGCACCGCGTAGGACTGGTCGCCTTCGCGATCACCCAGGCGACGGAAATGTCCGGCTTCTCCGAGCTTTGGCCCCTGGTTTGCCATCTGCCAGATGACCCATTGGGTCACCTCGTATTTGGTGCGCAGGTCCTGCGGCCAGAGCTTGCCGGTCTTTTCGGCGAGATAGAAGAGGATGGCGCCAGATTCGAACACGCTGATCGGCGCACCGCCGCCGGCCGGTTCATGGTCGACAATTGCCGGCATGCGGTGATTGGGATTGATCCTCAGGAATTCCGGCTTGAACTGGTCACCACGGGAAATCTGCACCGGGATCAGTTTGTAGGGCGTGCCGGTTTCTTCCAGGAAAATGGACACTTTCTTGCCGTTGGGCGTCGGCCAGTAGTGAAGATCGATCATTCGAAGCTCCGGGACATTTCCATTCGCAATGGCAGGATACTATCCTCTTCCCAAGCGAAGGCCGACTTCGTTTGTTCCAAAATGCCGGCGCGAAAGAGTGTAGCTTTCCAAATGATGCAGGATTTCAGCGCGTTCCATCATCCGCGGCGCGAGTGAACGTCAGCGGCGGTAGCCGAGTGCCCGGCTGATATCGTCCGCAGCACTCCGGACCATCAGCAGAAAGCCTTCGCGTTGCTCATTGTAGCGCACGGTCGGAACGCCGAGATTAAGCGCGGCGACGATCGCGCCGTTGCCGTCGAAGATCGGCGCGGCAATGCCGGTCGAGCCGGTGACGAATTCCTGGTCGTTCAGTGCGTAGCCATCCCGGCGAATCTTTACGAGCATCTCGCGGATGCGCTCGATATCGGTCACCGTATAGCGGGTATAGGAGAGGAGCTGGACGCGGGAGAGATAGTGCTCCAGTGCCTCCTTCGGCGTGAAGGCGAGCAGCACGCGGCCGGTCGCGGTGCAATAGGCGGCGATCGCTGCGTCAAGGTTGACGTCATAACGAACCCGATGCCGGCTGACACACTTCGCCAGCCGTCTTATGTCGCAATGGGCGTTCATGGTTGCGAGCAGGATGGTCTCGCCGGACTCGTCGCGCAGCTTTTCCATGAACGGTTTTGCCACCACGACCAGCGGCTCTTCATGGCGCCTGAACGGAAAGCCATGCCGGCTCGCCTCGACCAGCATGTAGCGGCCGGCATCGTCCTGAACCACATGGCCACGGGCAGCCAGCGTCTGGACGAGGCCGTGGGCGCTGCTTTTCGGGAAAGAAAGATCGCGCACGATCTGGGCCAGTGGCACTGCTTCCCGGCGGGAAGCCATATATTCCAGGAGATCGAGAATCCGGCCGGCGCTTTTGATTTCGGAGTTCATATATGTGAACGAAACCCCCATTGATGGTTATCGGATCGGCTCATAACAATTCTGCCTAGAAAGCAGCCACTCACATTTTCGAGTGTCGCGCTGATAAGGATGAACGATCTCATGAATGCGCCGAATAAGCAAAACGATGCCTCCGAACCTTGGACCTGGCCGGATAGTGTCTGGCAGCAAAAGGTTCAGAAGGTGCGTGCCGGGCGTAGCCTGAGACCGGCGAAATGGAAAAACGGCGCGCGCATGGCGGTGGCATTGTCCTTCGATTCCGATCACGAGACGATGGAACTGAAGAATGGCGGCATATCCTTTGGCAAGATGAGTCAGGGCCAGTATGGTGCACGCTCCGGCATGCCGCGCATTCTGAGCCTTTTGGAAAAGTATTCCGTGCCGGCCTCCTTCTTCATGCCGGCCGTCTCGGCGATGATCAATGCTGAGGAAGTGAGGACCGTCGTCTCTGCCGGCCATGAACTCGGCATCCATAGCTGGATCCACGAATTCAATTCCCGCCTCGACGAAGAAACGGAACGCGATCTGGCGCTGCGCGCCGCAGACGTTCTGGAAAAGCTTTCCGGCACACGGCCGGTCGGCATGCGCACAGCATCCTGGGATTTCAGTCCCTTTACGCTGAAGATCGCCCGCGAGATGGGCCTGCTCTATGATTCCTCGCTGATGGCCGACGAAGAGCCCTACGAGCTTCTGGAAGACGGCGAACCGACCGGCATGGTCGAAATCCCGGTCGAATGGATCCGCGACGACGCGCCTTATGTGGCGATGGACCGGATGACCGGCGCGCGACCCTATGGCGGCCCTGCCATGGTGCTCGACATCTTCGCCCGTGAACTCGAAGTCGCGTGGGAAGAGAGCGGGTTGTTCCAGCTCACCATGCACCCGCATCACGTCGGCCACCGTTCACGCATCTTCATCCTGGAGGAGATCATTCGGCTCGCCAAGTCGAAGGGCGACGTCTGGTTCTGCACCCATGCAGAACTGGCGCGCTACTGTGCCGACGAGGCCGGGCTAAAGACCGCCGAGAAGGCGGCGTAAGCCGTTCTTGAATACAGCAGCAACAACAATGAGGGTAAGGAACATGTCTGCCAGAATAGCCTCCATCGCCGCCGTGCTGTTGGCGCTCACCGCGTCGACTGCGCTTGCGCAAACCAAGGATACGCTGACTATCGATCTGCCGAACGATGCGGCAACGCTCGATCCGCATCTGCAGTGGAATACCGACAGCTACTCGATCTACCGCAATATCTTCGACAACCTTCTGACGCGCGACGTGAAGGGCGAGATCGTGCCGCAGATCGCCAAGTCGTGGAAATATCTCGACGACAAGACGATCGAATTCCAGATCCGCGACGACGTGACCTTCCAGGACGGCACGAAACTCACGGCCGAGGACGTCGCCTTCTCGATCAACCGCATCATCGATCCGAAGTTGAAGAGCCCCCAGCTTTCGCAGTTCGACCAGATCGCCAAGGCCGAGGCGGTGAGCCCGACCGTGGTCAAGATGACCACCAAGTCCGCCTATCCGGCGCTGCTTGCCCAGCTCGTCAAGCTCTCGATCGTGCCGAAGGCCTATGTCGAAAAGGTCGGCGACCAGGAATTCAACTTGAAGCCGCTCGGTTCAGGCCCTTACAAGATGGCCAACTGGCAGAAGGGCGTTCAGACCGAACTCGAAGCCTATGGCAGCTACTGGCGCGCCAAGCCGCCGTTCCTGAAAGTGGTCTTCCGCACCGTGCCCGACGTCTCCACCCGTATCGCAGACCTGAAGACCGGCAAGGCCGACCTCGTCCGCGACGTGCCGCCGGATCAGGCCGAAAGCATCAAGAGTGACAGCAATTCGCAGGTCCTCTCGGTTCCGACCGAGCGCATCGGCTACCTGTTCATCAATGCCCAGGGCGGCGTTACCAAGGATGTCCGCGTCCGCCAGGCGATCGCCTATGCGATCGACCGCCAGGCGCTCGTCGAGGCGCTGCTCGAAGGCTACGGCAAGCCGGTGGAAGTGCTCGGGGCCGAACCAGTCTTCGGCTACACCGACAAGGTCAAGGGATACGAGTACAATCTCGACAAGGCGAAGGAACTGGTGAAGGCCGCCGGTGCCGAAGGCGCGACCGTCGAATTCCTCACCTCGCCCGCCTATAGCCGCGCGACCGTCGAAGCCATCCAGCAGATGGTCAACGAAGCCGGCCTCAAGGTGGAGATCTCCTCCAGCGACCAGGCGACCTTCCTCAAGCGCCGCCAGGGCGATCCGGCCAATGCCGGAGGACTTGCCTTCGGTGCATGGTCCTGCGCCTGCCAGGACGTCGACGGCGTGATCTTCCCGCTGTTCCGCACCGGCAGCATCTGGGCCAAGTATTCGAACCCGAAGTTCGATGAGGCGGTAGACAAGGCGCGCGTCATCCTCGACCAGAAAGAGCGTCTGAAGCTCTACGAACAGGCGTATCAGGTCCTGAAGGACGACGTTCCGGGCATGGGCCTCTACCAGGCCTATGCGCTCTACGGCGCAGCCAAGAAGCTGAAGTGGCAGCCGACCGCCAATGAAGCCATGTTCGTCATGGACATGAGCTGGCAGCAGTAAAAGACAGGTAAGTACAACCATGTTGAGATACGCCGTCGAACGTTTGATACAGGCGATCATTGCGATCTTCGGCGTTCTCACCATCGTCTTCGTCGTCATGCATCTCTCGGGCGATCCGACCCTGCTGCTCGTGCCGCAGGACGCATCGGCCGAGATGATCGCCCAGCTGCGCAGCCAGCTCGGTTTCGACCGGCCGATCTGGGTGCAATACCTAGAGTATCTGGGCGGTCTTGCGCATTTTGACTTCGGCATTTCCGTCGTCCAGCGGGTGCCGGCATTCGATATCGTCGTTTCGCGCGTGCCCTATACGGCGATGCTCGCCGCTGGCGCGCTGGTGGTGGCGATCGGCATGGGTATCCCGGCCGGCATCATCATGGCGACCAGGCGCGGCGGCTGGCTCGAACGGTTGCTGACGGCGATCGTCGTCACCGGCCAGAGCGTGCCGACCTTCCTCTCCGGCATCGTGCTGATCTTTTTCTTTGGCGTGACGCTGCGCTGGCTGCCGACGTCCGGCTCCGGCGATTTTGCCTCGCTGATCATGCCGTCGCTGGCGCTTGGGGCGATCTCAATGTCGACCTTCGCCCGAATGACCCGCATCTCGATCATCGACGAACTCGGCAAGGATTATGTCAGGGCAGGGCGCGCCCGCGGCCTGTCGCTGGGTTCCGTGGTGTTCCGTCACGTGCTGCGCAATGCCGCGATCCCGGTGATCACCATCGCCGCGCTTGAAATCGGCAACCTGCTTGCTGGTGCCGTCATCGTCGAGACGGTGTTCGCCTGGCCGGGCATCGGTCAGCTCGCAATCCAATCCATCCAGTCGCGCGACTTCCTGGTCGTCCAGGTGATCGTGCTTTTGATTTCCTTCGTTTATGTGCTGACCAGCGTGATCGCGGATTTCGTCTACGCGCTCGTCGATCCGCGCATCCGTCTCGTTCGATAAGGAGAAGGCTTTGAGCACCGCCGTCCTCGCCCTCCGACAGCGCCTTCGCCGGGTCCCCATCTCGGTCGTCATCGTATCGATCATTTTCCTGGTGATCGTGCTTCTGGCGATCTTCGCGCCCTGGGTGGCCCCGGCCGACCCCAATCGTCAGAACCTGCTCGGCCGCCTTAAACCGCCGGGCTTCGAGATGCGCGGTATCACCTACTGGCTCGGCACCGACGATCTCGGCCGCGATCTGCTGTCGCGCACGCTTTACGGCGCCGGTGTCTCGCTCTCCGTCGCGGTGCTCTCCGTGGTCGTCTCGTCGCTGGTCGGCGTCACGCTCGGCATGATCGCCGGCTGGTTCCGCGGCAAGATCGAGATCCTCATCATGCGCCTGGTCGACATCATGATGTCGATCCCGGCGATCCTGCTCGCGGTGCTCACCGTCGCGGTGCTCGGCCCCGGCTTCCTGAAGCTGGTGCTGGTGCTCGGTCTCACGCGCTGGCCGCGCTATACCCGCGTCGCCTATGCCCAGACGCTGCAGGTCGCGAACCTGCCCTTCATCAAGGCTTCGGAACTTGCGGGAGCAGGGGCGGCGCGCATTCTCTTCCATCACATCCTGCCGAATATCGCAGGCCCGGTGCTGATCGTCGCCACCGCCGAGTTCGGCCTGATGATCCTGATGGAAGCCGGCCTTTCCTTCCTCGGCCTCGGCATCCAGCCGCCGGCCTCGAGCTGGGGTTCGATCATGAGCGTCGGCCGTCAATATATCGAGCGGGCCTGGTGGATCGTCGCCTTTCCGGGCGCTTGTCTCTTCCTGCTCGTCTTTTCCGTCAACGTGCTTGGCGACTGGTTGCGAGACCAGCTCGACCCACGTTCCCGCACCCGTTGAGTCTTTTGGCGCATTAAGGTTTTAAGTCATGGAATTCGAAAACAAGACCATCGTCATCACCGGCGCCGCTGGCATTTTCGGCCGCTGGACCGCCGCCTATTTCGCCAGGGAAGGCGCAAAGCTTTGCCTCAGCGACGTCCGCATGGATGGGCTGGAAAAGGCGGTCGCGGAGCTCGGCCTCGACCGCTCCAAGGTGCTTTTGCACGCGACCGAACTGACCAGCGACGCCTCGATGCTCGAACTCGTCGATCTCGTGAAGCGGGAATGGAAGGCACCGGACATTCTCGTCAACAATGCCGGCATCTACACCCGCTTCAGCCTGCTCGACATGGAGTTCTCCGACTGGGATCGCGTTTTCGGCGTCAATCTGCGCGCGCCCTTCGTGCTGTCGCGCGAGTTCGCCAAGCTGATGATTGCGGAAGGCAAGGCCGGTTCGATCGTCAACATCTCCTCGGGCGCGGCGCGCAAGATGAACCAGAATTCCGTGCCCTATTGCACCTCGAAGACGGCAATCGAACGTCTGTCAAAGGGTTTCGCTATGGAACTCGCCGAATACGGCATCCGCGTCAACGTCGTCGAGCCGGGCTTTGCGCCGGGCAGCGAGGTGAGCGAGCTTTCCGACGAATACGTCACCAACATGCTGAAGAACATTCCGCTCGGCCGCGCCAGCGGTCCGGAAGATGCGCCGGGTGCGATCGCCTATCTCTGCTCGGACAAGGCCGCCTTCATCACCGGCGCCGTGATCAGCGTCGATGGCGGCAATTCGATCGGCAACTACAAGCGCCCTGAGCGGGCAAAGACGGCAGGCTGAGGAGACATGATGGACGCCGCCAATCCGCTACTTTCCGTCGACAGGCTGACCATCGATATCGGTGGTGCCAATGTCGTCGATGACGTCTCCTTCACCGTCGCGCCCGGCAAGGTCATGGCGCTGGTGGGCGAGTCGGGTTGCGGCAAGTCGCTGACCTCCTATGCCATGCTCGGGCTCCTGCCGCCGGCCGCCAGGCGCACCGCCGGCCGGATCATGCTCGAAAACACCGATCTTGCGGCGCTTTCCGAGCGGCAATTCCGCAAGGCGCGCGGCAAGGACATCTCGATCATCTTCCAGGAACCGAGCGCTTCGCTCGACCCGCTGACCACGGTCGGTTCGCAGATTGCCGAGGCCTATCGGGTCCACCATGGCGTCTCCAAGGCGGAGGCCTACGAGAAGGCGCGGCAGATGCTCGTCGATGTCGGCATTCCCGACCCGACCCGGCGGCTGGATCAATATCCGTTCGAACTGTCCGGCGGCATGTGCCAGCGCATCATGATCTCGATCGCGCTGATCTGCGGCCCGCGCGTGCTGGTCGCCGACGAACCGACCACGGCGCTCGACGTGACCATCCAGGCGCAGATCCTCGACCTGATGAAGAAGCTGGTTGCCGATCGCGGCACCGCGATCGTGCTGATCACCCATGATATGGGCGTGGTCGCCGACATCGCCGACGACGTGGCGGTCATGTATGCCGGCCGTATCGCCGAAATCGCGCCGGTTCACGATCTCTTCCGGCAGCCGAAACACCCTTACACGGCTCTGCTGCTTGCCAGCGTTCCCAAGCTCGATGATGCGCCGAAGGCGGACCTCGCGACCATCGAAGGGACGGTGCCGACGCCGAACGAATTCGGCGCGGGTTGCCGTTTCACCGAACGCTGTCCACTCGCGACCGACAAGTGTCGCACCGAACAGCCGCCGCTTTTCGATTGCGGCGGAGGCCACCGCTCGGCCTGCTGGCATATCGATCGCATGGCGGAAATCCGCGAGGTGGCGGCATGAGCGAGCAGCAGAACGTACTCGAAATCCGGGACGTTGCGGTTCATTTCGGCGGTCGCGGCGGCTTGCTCGGCAAGGCCGGCCCGGTGGTCAAGGCCGTCAACGGCGTCGACCTCGATATCGCCCGCGGCGAGACCGTGGCGCTGGTCGGCGAATCCGGCTGCGGCAAGTCGACGCTTTCCAACACCATCGTCGGCCTGCAGGCTCCGATCTCCGGCAGCGTCCGGATCAGCGGCGAAGAAGTGGTCGGCGCCGATCGCCGTCAACTCAACGATATCCGCCGCAAGGTGCAGATGATCTTCCAGGATCCGGCGCTGTCGCTCGATCCGCGTTCGACCGTCGGCGCCACGATCGGTGAGCCGCTGATCGTGCGCGGCGTCGCCAAGGGCAGGGCGCTGAAGGAACGTGTTGCGACGCTCCTGCAGCAGGTGGGTCTGAGGCCGGAACATGCGGATCGTTATCCGCACCAGTTTTCCGGCGGCCAGCGCCAACGCGTGGTGATTGCCCGTGCGCTCGCCCTGGAACCGGATCTCCTCATCTGCGACGAGCCGGTCTCGGCGCTCGACGTCTCGGTGCGCGCCCAGATTCTCAACCTGCTGGTGGCGTTGCAGAAGCGCACCGGCGTCTCCTACCTCTTCGTCAGCCATGATCTCGGCGTGGTCCGGCATATCTGCGACCGGGTGGTCGTCATGTATCTCGGTCGCTTCGTGGAAATGGCGGATCGCGACACCTTCTTCGCCAATCCGAAACACCCCTATACAAAGGCGCTGATGTCGGCCGTGCCGGAGGCCGATCCGCAAGTGCAGCGGTCCAAGGAGCGGCTGATCCTCGGCGGCGAACTGCCGAGCCCCGCCAACATTCCTTCGGGCTGCGCCTTCCACACGCGCTGCCCGCTTGCCACCGAAATCTGCTCGAAAGAGCGGCCGGAACTGACGTCGCGTGCCGATGGCGCGCGCGTCGCCTGCCATCACGCATGAGAATGAAATGAGCGACGTCCAGGCACACGAAACCCTCCGGCTGAGCGGGCTCGAAGCCCAGGCGGAAATCCGCATCGACCGCTGGGGCATTCCGCATATCAAGGCAACCAGCGAGAAGGACCTGTTCTTCGTCCAGGGGTTCAACGCCGCCCGCGACCGGCTGTGGCAGCTCGATCTCTGGCGCAAGCGCGGCCTCGGCCTCCTGGCCGCCGATTTCGGGCCTGGTTACCTGGCGCAGGACCATGCCGCCCGGCATTTTCTCTATCGCGGCGATATGGCCCCCGAATGGACCTCCTACGCGCCGGATACGCAGGCGATCTGCACCGCCTTTGTCGCTGGTATCAATGCATATGTCACGCTCTGCGAGTTGGAACCTGCCCGCCTGTCGCCGGAGTTCGACCTCTTCGGCACTAGGCCATCGCGCTGGGAGCCGTCCGACGTGGTGCGGATACGCAGTCATGCGCTGACCCGCAACGGCATTTCCGAAATCCTGCGCGCCAACATCATGGCGCTCGCCGACGCGGAAACCGATCTGCTGCGCTTCGAGCTCGATCCGCCTGTCTCGCCGAAGCCGGAGACGGGGATTTTGCTCGCCGACATTCCGCTCGTCGCGACGCGCCTCTTCAAGCTTGCCACCGCGGCCGTCACGTTCGACAAGGCCCGCCTGACAGCAACGCTCGCCGACGTCTGGAAATGGGTCGACGTCACCGATCTCGGCGATATCGTCCAGGCGATCGCCGAGGAGGGGTCCAACAACTGGGCGGTGCACGGTTCGCGCACCGAGACCGGCCGGCCGATCCTCGCCAGCGATCCGCACCGGGCGCATGCGGTCCCGTCGCTGCGCTATCTCGTCCACCTCGACGCCCCTGGATTTAACGCCATCGGCACCGGCGAACCGACCGCGCCGGGCATCTCGCTCGGCCATAACGACCGCATTGCCTTCGGCCTCACCATCTTCGGCGCCGACCAGGAAGACGTTTATGTGTACGAGACCAAGGACGGCGATCCGGACCATTATCGTTACGGCGACGGCTGGGAGACAATCACCCGCATCGAGGAGAGCTTCCCGGTCAAGGGGTATCCCGACCAGGTGCTGACACTCTCGTTCACCCGCCATGGCCCGATCCTCCACGAGAACCCGAAGATCCGGCAGGCGATTGCCATGCGCTCCGTCTGGCTATCGCCCGGTTCGGCCGCCTATCTTGGCAGCCTGTCCTATATGCGCAGCGGTTCCGTGCGGGCATTTTCGCAGACGCTTGGCTCCTGGGGCACACCCTCCGTCAACCAGGTCAGTGCCGATGTAGAGGGCAATATCGGCTGGTTCACCGCCGGTTTCACGCCGGTGCGCCGGAATTGGGAAGGGCTGCTGCCCGTGCCGGGTCACGGCTCTCACGAATGGGACGGCTTTCTGCCCGCCGAGCAATTGCCGCGCGCCTGCAATCCGGCCGACGGTTTCGTCGCCTCGGCCAACGAGATGAACCTGCCTGCCGACCGCGATCCAAACGACCCGTCGATCGGCCACGAATGGGCGGAGGTCAGCCGTGCCCAACGCATCAAGTCAGTGCTCCGAGCGGACCCGAAGCACACGCTGAAAGCCTCGATGGCCTTGCAGACCGATGTCTATTCCCGCCCCGCCGCAGCCATGTGTGCGGTGCTTCAAAAGGTTGCCGGCCATCAATCGCTGGATAACCGGCAGGAACGTGCCGCAAAGCTCTTCAACGGCTGGGATTATCGCCTCGAAGCGGCGAGCGCACCGGCAGCGCTCTTCGAAGTCTGGTGGATGAAGCATCTACGGCCCGCACTGCTCGCCAAATTCGCGCCGAACCCGACGGTGCGCCAATTGCTGCTGCCCGGCGACGTCGATCGCATGCTGGTGCTGCTCAGCGAACCGGGCATGCTCTGGGATGCTGCCGAACGCGACGCCATGCTGCTCTCGACGCTTTCCGCCGGTTTTGCCGATTGTGAAAGCCGGCTCGGCGCCGATCCGGCGGCCTGGCGCTGGGGCGACCTGCACCGCGCGCTCTTCGAACATGCGACCAGCCGCATCAAGAGTGAAGGAGCTACCGACTGGAATATCGGCCCATTGCCGCTCGGTGGCAGCCGCTCGACACCCCTGCATGCCGGTTACCGGATGGGCGACTTCGGCGTCAATGCCGGCGCCTCCGTCCGACTCGTCATGGATGTCGGCGACTGGGACAATAGCGTTTGCATCAACACGCCCGGCCAGTCCGGCGATCCACGCTCACCTCATTACCGCGATCTCGCCGACACCTGGTCGAAAGGCGAATACGTGCCGCTTCTCTACAGCGATGCCCGAATTATCCAGGAGACCGTCCACCGCATCACGCTTCTGCCGGCTTAGAGCGGAAATTTTCTTCGGCCTTTGTTTGCCCGCCACGGTGTTCGCTTCTGGCGCCGACTGCGGTCAAGGCTCCGAAATGCCGTTTGAAGTCGCAGCTGAATTGAGCTGGGCTCGCGTACTCAACCGAAGCCGCGACTTCTGCAATCGTTCTGCTCCCGCGGTCCTAGACCTGGTCGAATCCGATGATCCTCCGCTTCAGCTTCTGCTCGGCAGCGACGCCCTCAAGTCTATGGCGGACAGGATCGCGCGCCGCCAGCGGGAGATTGAGGCGTTGAAGCGTATCACCGTCTCGACCGATGGGTGATCGCGCAGAGTTCTTCCTTCCTGCTTGACAGCCTCCCTACTGAAAGGTAGGCTCAGTGTATGAGCAACCTTTTGACGACGTCCGACGAAATCCTGGCCTCTGCGCGAACACTGATCATGAGCGGAGGATATAATGGCTTCAGCTATGCCGATATTGCGGATGTCGTCGGGATCCGCAAGGCCAGCATCCATCACCATTTTCCAAGCAAGGTCGACTTGGTCCGCACGCTCGTAGCGCGATATCGTGAGGAAGCGGAAGTGGCCGTGACGGCTCTGGAACGGAACGTCCAGAACCCCCTCGAGCTCCTCAAAACCTATGCGGGCCACTGGGCCAGGTGCATTGAGGACGCAAGCAGGCCTTTTTGCGTGTGCGCTCTGCTTGCGAGTGAACTGCCGGCGCTGCCGCCGGAAGTCGCAGGGGAGGTGAAGGCTTTTTTCCGCTTTGCCTCGACATGGCTGACCTCGGTCATGGAACGAGGCTCCAGGGAGGGGGCTTTAAATCTGTCGAGTGAACCTCGCGTCGAGGCTGAGGCGTTCATGGCGTCCGTCCACGGTGCCATGCTCTCAGCGCGCGCCTACGGGACCCCGGAAGTATTCGCCGCCATTCTGACGCCTACCCTGGAGCGGTTGTCACCAACCGTCGCTCATTAAAAACTTGGGGCGGCCTAAACCGCCTCAAGGGATAACTGCGCTTCAATAAACTACCAACCAGTAGGAAGATTTGAAAATGAACAAGAATATTCTCTCCGCTCTCATGTTGGGACTGTCCGGGATATCGTCGGCGGCCATTCTAGCCGCGCCCGTCCATGCGGAAGACAAGAAAGCCGAGCAGGTCCATGTCCGTGGCAGCATCGTCGACTTTGGTGGGGCGACCCTCAAGGTGAAGACGCGCGAAGGAGAGACCGTCGATGTCGCCCTCGCTGATGGCTGGAAAGTTTCCAGCGTGGCAAACGCAAAGGTCACCGACATCAAGCCGGGCGATTTCGTTGGCATCGCATCCCTGCCGAAAGAAGGTGGTGGTGAGGGCGCGCTTGAAGTGCTCATCTTCCCGCCGACGCTGAAAGGTGCAGGCGAGGGCAGCTACGGTTGGGACCTTAAGCCCAACAGCAGCATGACCAACGCGATCGTGGCAGATGCCGTTAAGGGCGTCGACGGCCGGACGGTCACCGTCTCCTATCACGGCAAGGAAAAGAAGATTTCTATTCCGGACGGCACGCCCGTCGTGACTTTTGCTCCGGCAACCAAGGAGGATCTCGTTCCCGGCGCCGTTGTCTTCATTCCTGCCGAGAAGGCTGCGACCGGCACTATCGCCCATCAGGTCCTGGTCGGAAAGAATGGCGTGGTTCCGCCCATGTGAGCCTGTGTCGAGGGTTGGAGCGCTATCGGGTAGTGAACTGGCGTTCCGCCCACAGACGATCCCACAAGCAGGTGAAATACGTCATCGCATCGAGTTCGTCGACTTTGCACGTCCCCGGGGCCGTAACGGCGGTTGCCGGGAAGATCGGGGTTACGGTCGCTACGCGGGAATCTGACCCTCGGGTGGGTTCCAAGGTTGGTCGGCGGCTTCCGCGGCCGGCGCACGACATACAGCCCTACGGGGCAATCAAAACGGAACGAGAGCACACCCTTTGGAAAACCTGTCGGCTCCTTGTGAGTGCGCCGGCGCTTCGACCTGACAGACTCCTCCATCAAACCATAGTTAGGATGTCACCATGACGAACGACCAAACGAACCTCGCTGAAAGCGGCAAGGATTATTGGCTGAAGCGATATTATTTTGCCCGGGCAGCATTTTCGGTGATCTGGGTTGCGGCAGCGTTGACTGCCGGCCGCCAATCATTTCCCATGGCGGCCGCCTTGCTGATCATCTATCCCGCCTGGGACGCGGCCGCCAATTTTGTCGATGCGGCGCGAAATGGCGGCTTGGCGAACAACCGGAGTCAAGCGATCAACGTCGCCGTCAGTTCGGTGATGACCGTCGCAGTGATTGTCGCTCTCACAATGAGCATGAACTGGGTTCTCGCTGCCTTCGGTCTGTGGGCGATCTTTTCCGGTCTGCTGCAGCTTGGCACGGCTCTTCGGCGCTGGAAGACAAGCGGTGGCCAGTGGGCAATGATCCTCAGCGGCGGTCAGTCCGCTGTAGCGGGCGCCTTCTTCATCTTTCAGGCGCGGATGCCGGAACCCCCGTCAATTGCCGACATCGCAGGTTATGCAGGCCTCGGCGCCTTCTACTTTCTTGTCTCGGCAGTTTGGCTAAGCATCAGCCACATGCGGCGGAGGACGGCCTGATCCATGCGCGGAGTGGAGAGCTTCCGCTCTCCATTCATGACCAACCGAAGGGACGGCACGAGCGTGCGGCCCATGGCAACGTGGTCCGCCTGCGCCTCGGGAGCGGACCGGTGGTTTTGCAACGAGTTGGTCAGTTGGGATGGCACGAGTTCGCGACCAATCTACATGCTCGTCAACCACAAATAGGCCGCGGCAGTCCAGGAAAAGCCGAGGCCGCCGCAACCTTCGCCACTCACCGGGTCGAAATATTCGGCAAAACCTTCTGCTTCGATCGCCGCAACCGTTGATCTCCGCAGCTCCGTTGCAGCATCCGGATGACCGTTGCGCTTCAGGCCATCGATCAGCAGCCAGTTGATGATCGCCCAGGACGGACCGCGCCAGTAGCGTTTTGGTTCCCAGCTTGCGATGCCCGGCTTGGTGGTCGGGAAGGCGACTTTCAGTCCCTTCGACCAGACCTTCATCTCGTCGACCAACGCATCGGCGATGCCCTTTTCCAGGTCGAGCGAGAGGAGCGGAATGAAGCCCGCCTGCGTCGCTGCCTCGACATCCTCGCCGGAGATGAGGTCGCGGGAGACGAAGCGCGACAGGGAAGGGCGCCACTGTGCCAGGATCGCCTTGCGGGTCCGATCGTTGAAGGCGGCGATCTCCGCTGCATCCTCCGTCCGGCCGAATTCGCGGGCGAGATGTTCGAGGTCCTCGCCGGCCTTCAGGAGGATCGCCGTCGTCTGGATTTCGGCGACCTTGAACGGCGCCTTTTCCCATTGTTTCGCCGGGTCCCAGCCGCAGGCGGCATAGGTATCGACCAGGTGGATGAAGCGGTTATAGTCTTCGTCGCGCGGCCGCATCGAGGCGTTCACATGGCCGGTGTCCTTGCGCACGACCGGCGTGTCGGTCGTGGTCGGCACGCGGGCAAGCGCGATGTCCCAGGCCGGCGAGTTGTCGCTGCCGCTTTCCCAAGGGTGAAGCAGGGCCACCAGGCCGGTGCCTTGCGGATCACGGGCGGAATACCACCAGCGATGCCATTTCAGTGCCGCCTCGTAGAGGGGCAGTGTGCGGGCCTCGGCGCCGCTACCGGCTGCCTCGAACACCTTGCGCAACGCGATCGCAAAGACCGGCGGCTGGGTGATGCCGGAGGTCGGGATTGTGTGATGGGTGCGCCAGACGTTCGGACCGGGGAAATAGGTGTCGCTCGGCTGGTGGAAGACGATATGCGGCACCATGCCGTCCGCCCACTGCCCCTCGATCAGCCGCTCCAGCTCGCGAAAGGCGCGCTCGGTGTCGTAAAGGGCGAAACCCATGGCGACGAAGGCGGAATCCCAGTTCCACTGGAAGGGGTAGAGCCGGTCGGTCGGCACCGTATAGCCGCCGCGGTCGTTGGCGACCAGAATGCGCTTCGCCTCGGTAATATGCACGTTCATGTCGGGTACTCCGGTATGCTCAGGCCAAGACGGCCGGAAAGGACTTGCCGCTTTCGGGCGAAAGCCAGGTGATGCGCTTGCTGTCGAGCTTCAGGCCGATCGTATCGCCGCTTTTCACGGTCTCGGATGCAGGAAGGATGACCCGCACCGGCTGGTCGTGGATCGAGCCGGTCAGCAGCAGGTGCGAGCCCATCGGCTCGGCGACCCGCACCTTCATCTCCAGCCCCTGCGGCAGCGGCGCCAGTTCGACCGCCTCACCGCGCAGGCCGAGCACGATTTCATTGCCGACATCCTTCGGCGTTGCAAGCTGTTCTGCGCCTGCCGCCACCTGGCCGTTCGAGACGGGCACCTTGATGAAGTTCATCGGCGGGTTGCCGATGAAGCCGCCGACGAACCGCGTGGCCGGGTGATTGTAGATCTCGACCGGGTGTCCGATCTGCTCGACGACGCCATTGTGCATGACGGCGATGCGATCCGACAGACCCATCGCCTCGGTCTGGTCGTGTGTGACGTAGATGGTCGTCGTGCCCGCCGATTGCAGCACGGTCTTCAGTTCCGTGCGCATTTCCAGTCGCAGCAATGCGTCGAGGTTGGAGAGCGGCTCGTCCATCAGCAGAACCTTCGGCTCGACGGCAAGCGCGCGGGCGACGGCAACGCGCTGGCGCTGGCCACCCGAAAGCTTGTTCGGATAACGGTCGAGATAGGGTTCGATATGCAGCAGGCCGGCAGCCTTCTCCACCTGCGCTTTCACCCGCGCATCGTCGGCCTTTTGCATGCGCAGGCCGAAGGCGACGTTTTCGTAGACCGTCATATGCGGGAAGACCGCATAGTTCTGGAAGACCATCGCCAGACCGCGATCCTTGGGCACCAGGCCGATGATCGACCTGTCGCCAATGCGGACATCCCCCGACGTCGAGGTCTCGAGGCCGGCGATGATGCGCAGGAGCGTGGTCTTGCCGCAACCCGAGGGACCGAGCAGCGATACGAACTCGCCGTCGTTGATCGTCAGCGAGACCTCCTTCAGCGCCTGGAAGGCGCCAAAACTCTTGCGGATGCGGTCGATGACAATATTGGCCATGTCTTTGGTCCCGTTATTTGGAGGAAATGCCCCAGATCGCGAAGAGGTAGCGCCTGACCGCGAAGATGAAGACAACCGAAGGGAGAATGAGCATCAGGCCGCCGGCGAAGCGGTAGTGCATCGGGCTTTCCGACAGCACCGTCAGCAGATAGGCGGTGAGGGTGCGGTTGCGGACCGTCAGCACCGAGGCGGCGAACACCTCGTTCCAGGAGATCACGAAGGCGAAGACGGCGGTGGCGACGATGCCGGGCAGGGCCAGCGGCGCGACCACCTTGAAAAATGCCTGGACGCGGGTGCAGCCGAACACCCAGGCTGCCTCTTCCAGCTCCTTCGGCACGCCGAGAAAGATGCCCTGGGTCACGAGCGCCGCAAACGGCAGCGCCAGCACCGTGTGGATCAGGCCGACGCCGACGATGGTATCGTAGAGGCCGAGCCGAATGAAGGAGACGGTGAGGGGCAGCGCCAGGATCGCCAGCGGAAAGGCGCGGGTGAGCAGAACCAGAAGCCGGTAGCTGTCCTTGCCCCGGAAATCGTAGCGCGCCAGTGCATAACCGGCCGGTGCGCCGAGCAGGATGGAGAGCGCCACCGTGATGCCGGCGGCGCCGAGCGAATTCAGGAAGGACTGGACGACGCCCTCGGTTTTCAGGAACAGGATGAAGGGTTCGAGCGAAATCCCGGTCGGCAAGCCCGTCTTTGGCCAGATATAGACGCCCTGGCGACCGCCGAGCGCACCGAGCGCCACCAGGTAGATCGGCACCAGAACCCAGGCGCAAAGCGCTGCAATGCCGCTCCACAGGAGCCAGCGGCGGGACGAAACGAAGCTTGCGGGTTTGGCGGCGGCCTCGGCCGCGCTCATGGTTTTCGTACTCATGGCAGGCGCTCCGGATCGACCTTCAGGGCTTTCAGATAGATCAGTGTAGCGGCAAGCGAGATGATCATGATCAGCACCGCATAGGCCGCGGCGACGCTGTAATTCTGGTTCTGGTTCTGCCAGTTATAGGCCTCGCCGACGAGAACCGGGAAATTGCGCCCGCCGAGCGCATAGACCACCGCAAACACCTCGAAGGCGAGCACGGTGCGCAGGATCAGCGCCGATTGCAGCGCCGGCCGGATCAGCGGCAGGGTGATGCGCCAGAAGCGCGTCCAGGGGCCTGCGCCGAAGATCTCGGCAGCTTCCTTGAATTCCTTCGGCACCTGGTTGAGGCCGGCGACGATGATGACCATGACGATCGCCGTACCCCGCCAGATTTCCGCGACCGCGATGGCGATGAAAAGCGCGACCGGCGTCTGGTAGGACAGCCAGCTCGCCTGCCGGCCGATGACGCCGAGGCTGAAGAGGAGCGAGTTGAAATAGCCGGTATTCTGCAGGATCGACAGCCAGACGAGGCCGGCGGCGAGGTCGGAAATCCCGAGCGGGATCGTCCAGATCCACAGAATGGTCTCGCGGCCGCGGCCGACCTTGGCGACCATCGTGCCCATGGCGAGCGCGATGGCGATCTGCACCGGCACGACGACGATGGTCAAAAGAAAGGTGTTCTTGACCGAACGGGTGAAATTGATGTCGGTGACCATGCGCTCGGCATTTGCGAGCGATGGCACACCATTGTCCGAAACCGCCAGCCAGATCGTCTGCACCAGCGGCACGACGAAGAGCAGCGCCAGAAAGGCGACCGAGGGCAGGATCAGCAGATAGGGGATCCAGGGTCGGTTTTGGGTCATCGATCACCCTCGCAGGGGGGCTTTGGGAATTGAATATACATCGACTTGTTCCTCTGGACCGCAACCTGTCGCTCATGGCGAATGGAAGCACCTTGCGCCCGCGGATCCCGCTCTCTTTCGGGGTTTGCATCCGGGCATTCGCGCCCGGACGCCATCAGCCTTGGGAGGCTTGTCGGATAGGCCCTATTGCACCGGGCAAGCTCCATCGCTCTTAGCATCCGGAGCCCAGCAAGGAGCCTTGGTTGTCGCCATCAGATTGGCCATGGTGGCGCCCTGTTTGGCCAGCACGTCGGCAACCGGCTGGTTCTGCAGCACGATCAGCTGGAAGGCGTCCATGTAGACCTTGTTGAATTCGCCGCCCTTGTCGCCGAGGCCGACCGGGAGAAGCGAGATCACGGCGTCCTTGGAGCCCTGCGTCTTTGTGACCGCACCGGCGAGAAGTGCCACACCCTTGTCGAGGTCCGGCGGAAGCTGGACGTTGAGGGTCGGGAAGAAGCCGACCTTCGAAGCCGTCAGCAGCTGGGTCTTCTGCGTCGTCAGTGTTTCGATGACCTTCGTCGCGCCCGCCTTGTCCGGCGCGCCCTTCGGGATCGCGAGGCCAGCAAGAACCGGCATGTAGCCGCGGCCCTTCGGGCCGGCCGGTGCCGGGAAGACGACATAGTCATCCGGCGCCGCCGAAATGGCGTTCTTCAGGCGGGCGACGTGGTCCCAGGCGACCATGACTTCGCCTGATGCCAGCGGCTCCTGCATGAAGTCGTAGTTGGTCGAGTTCGGGGTGACATAGGCCCAGAGCGACTTCAGCTTTTCCCAGCCGGCTGCGGCATCGGCATTCTTGAAGGTGCGCACCACGCCGCCGGTGAAGGACGGGTAGAAATACCCCTGGAAATAGCGCGCCATCAAGCCCTTCGGACCCGCCGGGAAGCCGATCTGCGGCTGGCCCGTAGCTTCCTGCATCGCCTTGCCCCAGGCGATCAGCTGGTCGTAGGTCAGCGCGTTGATGTCGGTACCCTTCGGCAGGTATTGCAGGGCTTCTTTCTTGGCGGCCATGACATAGGTCGCCTGCATCCACGGAATATACTGCTGCGTGGGCTTGCCGAGCTTGCCGAGATCGAGGACCGACTGCGGCATGCCGCCGGCGGCGAGCTTCTTGGCAAGGTCGTCGAGCGGTTCAAGCTGGCCCTTGTCGGCGAGCGGCGAAAGTTCGCCATGCAGCGCGCCGACGAGGCTGACGGTATGCTTGCCGGCCTGGGCTTCAGCCTCCATGCGCACCGCAAACTGCGGCGGCTCCTCGACCACGTAATCGACCTTGCCGGCATCCTTCAAGAGATCCTGGCGCACCACGGTCGCTTCCTCGATCGGGCGAAGCTGGGTGGATACGAAAACCGTCTGGGCAAGCACCGGCGAGGCGAACGCCAGCACCGTCGAAGCCAGAATTGTAAGTGACACGATACGCTTCATCTTCTCCTCCTTCATTGTTCTTTGTCTTGAATGCACTGCTGTCTATGCCGCCAGCGGTGGTCGGCGGTGACTGTCGCGATCGACGAATTCGATCGCGTGAATCTCCTGGAGCTCTTCGGCAGGCTCTCCGGCAATGGCGCGCAGCAGCAGCGAGGCAAAGCTCGCGCCGAGGTTCTCGCCGGTCATGCGCATGGTCGAGAGCGGCGGGCTGGTGAAGGCGCCCATCGGCAGATCGTCATGGCCGACGATGCTGATCTGGTTTCCGCCGTCGACCTCGCGTAGCGCCCGCAGCGCACCGATCGCCATTTCGTCTGTGGCGCAGACGAGGGCCGTCGGTCGCGACGGCTGGCGCAGCAGTTCGAGTGCGGCGAGATAACCGCCCTGTTCCAGCGGCGCACCTTCGGCGCAGAGGTCGGCAGCAAGCCCACATTCCTCCATCGCCGCCTGCCAGCCGCGGCATCTGGCATGCGCGAAGTAATATTCCTGCGGTCCGGCGATATGGCCGATGCGCCGGTGGCCTGCCGCGTGGAAGCGCAACGTCGCGGCGCGAAACCCGGAAAAGCCGTCGCCGTCGATGAAAGGATGCGGCACGAGGCTTTCGGTACGGCCATTGGTGACGAAGGGAATGCCGCGCGACTGCAGGAATTCGACGCGCTCGTCCCGACGCTTGGTGCGTACCAGCAGCATGGCGTCGACGCGGCGGCCATCGACGAAACGGCGGCAGATCTCGAGTTCGCTTTCGCCGCGCGGCACTGGCGCGATCACCAGATTGAGGCCGGCAGCCGCGAGATGCTCGGCGCAGCCGGAGAGCATGTCGAGGAAGTGCGGCGGGCCAATATGGCCGGGATCACTCGGCAATGTAACGGCGACGAGTTCGGCACGCTGCTTGCGAAGCCTGCGCGCGGATGCGTTCGGCCGATAGCCTGTTTTCTCGGCAGCCTCGCGGACACGCTCACGGGTAGCGGCGGACACGTCCGCATAACCGTCGAGCGCACGGGAGACCGTGGTAATCGACAGTCCGAGCGACTGCGCAAGCTGCTTCAGATTGGCCAAAGATCATCCTCCTCAGTGGGAAAAAGATTCTCCAAAACGTTTTGGGAGTCAAGCCAAAACGTTTTGTAAGGATGATGGACGGGGCTGGAGCGCCGGATACCGTGTGCCGTGAGGCTCCACGCCGACCTTGGTAAAGAGCCTGCCAAAGCATTTCATTGACGCGCGCAGCGCCTGTATCCGCCTTAGCCGTTTCTGTGTTGAGCGGATGGCACACCGGATCCGGAACCGCGAAAACCACATGCTAGGAACGGTTGAGGCCGTCGAGCCGGAGGCGATCGGATCCGTCTCTCTGCCCGTGAATGGTTACCAGGCCTGGCCTCACGATTGGATCGTTTCCGGATTGCGTCACGGCGAATGCTATGGAGGTATTCGCCGCACTGCGCAGCTCGAGGAGTAGGAAGATGGATCGGATCGACGCAATGAAGGTCTTTGTCACGGCCGTCGAGGAAGGCAGCCTCGCAGGCGCGGCGCGCAGGCTGAGGCGATCCCCGACTTCGATCAGCCGCGCCTTGAGCATGCTTGAGCAGCATGTCGGTGTCGAGTTGCTCCACCGCACGACGCGGAGCCTGAAGCTGAGTGAAGCGGGCAATCGTTATATCGAAGCATGCAGGAGGGTGCTCATCGACCTCGAGGAAGCCGACATCATCGCCGGCGCCGTAAAGTCGACCCCTCGGGGTATTCTCAGTATCTCCGCGCCACCCATTCTGGGAGAGGAAGTGCTTCGGCCCATGATCGACGATTTTCTTCGGGAGCATCCCGGCGTATCGGTCCGCCTTCTGATGCTGGATCGCCTCGTCAATCTGGTCGACGAAGGCGTCGACGTCGCCCTGCGGATTGGCAATCTGCCGGACTCGACGCACATCTCCACCCGCATCGGCGGCGATGTCAGGCGGGTTGTGGTGGCCGCGCCGCGGTATCTCGAAAGCAGTCTTGCGATCGAGGAGCCTTCTGATCTCGCCAAACACCATATCATCGCGTTTTCGAACTTCGGGCTGGAATCCTGGAGCTTCCCCCCGACCAGGGGCTCCTCGATTCCCAGGACCATTCACTTCTCGCCGCGATATGTCGTCAACAGCGTCCGGGCGGCGGCGGCGTCCGCCGCGGAGGGCATGGGGATCACGAGGCTCTATTCCTATCATGTTGCGGAATATGTTCGCTACGGACGCCTGAAGATCGTTCTTCCGCACGACGAGCCTCCTGCGCTTCCCGTCCATATACTTGCGCCTCATGGGCGTACCGCCATTCCGAAAGTGCGCGCATTCATGGACTTTGCAGTTCCGCGCCTCCGCACGGAGCTCGGACGCATTGCAGTTGAAGCTGGCAGCCTCCCATGATTATGCCGAATTCCGGTTAAGTGTCGTTCGGGCGCCGACAATTCTCCCGAATGGCGAAGGCATCTAAATCAAGAGCACCGACGCGACAGCGCGGACACGGCTCGAAAACCGGCCGATGCTTTTGAAAGGATGCAGATCATGACCAGTCAACAGAATGTCGCCATAATCACAGGTGCTTCGCAAGGTATAGGCGAAGCCCTCGTGAGGGCATACCGAGATCGCGGCTACAAGGTCGTCGCCACCTCAAGATCAATCAAGCAAAGCTCCGACGAGGGGGTCTACGCCGTGGCCGGCGACATCGCCAATCCGGAGACGGCGGAGCGCGTGGTGCATCAGGCGCTGGAGCGCTTCGGACGCATCGACACCCTGATCAACAATGCAGGCGTGTTCCTGGCGAAGCCCTTCGTCGACTTCACCCAGGAGGACTTTGACCACAACTTCGGCGTCAACGTCTCAGGGTTCTTCCATGTAACGCAGCGGGCGGCCCGGCAGATGCTCAAGCAGGGTTCGGGCCATGTCGTCAACATCACGACCAGTCTCGTCAACCAGCCGATCGCGGGCGTTCCCGCGGCTCTCGCTTCGCTCACGAAGGGCGGTCTCAACGCTGTGACGCAGGGCCTGGCGATTGAATTCGCCAAGACAGGCGTCCGAGTGAACGCCGTCAGTCCGGGCATCATCAAGACCCCTTTGCATCCTTTAGAGACCCACGACGCCATGTCGGCGCTCCATCCGGTAGGCCGCATGGGCGAGATACGGGACATCGTCGACGCCGTGATCTATCTCGAAGGCGCGAGCTTTGTTACGGGGGAAATTCTCCATGTCGACGGCGGACAGAACGCAGGTCGTTGGTAGCAGAACGGGAGCGCCACCCGATCGGGTCGGCGCTCTTGCGTGGCGCTCAGGCGAGGAGGTCGCCTGCGGCGTCTGTTTCCAGATCACTCAAGCGAATCCGAAGTTTGAAAGGAAAGATCATGCCCATCGTCACCGTACAGGTAACTCACGAAGGAACCACCCCCGACCGCTCCTCAGTGACCGCCGAGGAGAAGGCCGCTATCATCGCTGGCGTCAGCCAGGTCATGCTGGACGTCCTGAGCAAGCCGCTCGAATCCACCTACGTGGTCATCGAGGAAGTCGAACTCGACAACTGGGGATGGGGCGGCCTTCCCACTGCGCAGTACCGGAAGCTACTCGCGGACGCTTCTCGCAGTCGGGACAATTCGACGAAATAACCGGTTCAGGTCGGCAAGGTCGCGCCAGACTTTGGCCAGAGCGTCATCTAAGCGTGATCTTGGCAGGCCTATGGGCCCCTGTTGCCTCCCCGTTCCGTGATCCGCCTTGGCAGCGGTTCCAATGGCTGGGAATTCGCCGGGCTACTGGACAACCGTCGTGTCCGATGACAGCATCGCATCACAGGAGGATCTCATGGCCCGAGAACATTTGGACGCGGTGGAAGCGGCAATCGAAAATGTCGTGAAACGCAGGCGCGAGCTCGTCGCCTCCCTGGTCTCCAGCATAACGCAAACTCAGACTGACGAGCTTTTGCGGGCACAAAATGCACTGGACGCGCTTTATCAAGCCAAGGCCGACGAAGAGCAGAGAGCAGCAGGCACCGGAACAAAGCCGGCAACCATGAGTTAACAACCCTACAAGAGGGTCAATCATGGGTACATATGTTCTCGTTTTCTTAGGTTTCGCTGCCATCTTCGCCTTGGCGACGCTTCTTGCTTACCTTACGTGCCCGCCTCTCTCCGACGACTGAGCAAGGGGGGCACTCGCTCCTCCGCCCCGGCGGTCGCGGGGAGACCAACTTGGTGTCCTCAGCGTCGTGACCTCATTCGCGCGCCTATGGTTCCCGGACCGGTTGGAGGGCTGGAGCGTGGCCCTATGCAAGCGCGGCTTGCGCCTCAAAGTCGCGGTCGCCCGCTACCTCAAAGGAGGTATGCGTTAGCTCGGATTGATGGCTACTGTCTCAGAACGATACAGTTATGGTGCCCGATTGGGATGGGGATCGAGACGGAGGGTAAGATGCAAAAGTCGGTCGAGATACTCGAAAAGGACGGCAAGACCATCGTTCGTATCGTCAGTGACGGTCATCTCAGCGAGCGGAAATTCGATCACGCGGACTACGCTCGGTCATGGGCTTTGGGTCAGCGTGTCCGACTGGGCCTCCCAATGTACCCGGGCTGGTTCGAAGAGGCCCGCACCGGCACTTGAGAAAAAGGGTCCGGAACCGAATCCGAACCGGTGTTAAGGGGAGGGGGCGAGCGCCCCGATCCAACCTATCAGCCGAATAGCCACGAACATATTCCTGCTCCCATCGCATCGACGGGGGCGATGCCAAGCTCTTGGCCGAGACACCCTTCGTTGTCTTGAAAGACCGCTCATCCATCCGCATCCAACGTGAACACGATCTGGCCGGTCGGGCATGCACCCGCGTCAAGCTCGAAGCCTTCGGTTTCGGTACAGGATCCGAACGAGCTTGACAAAGGAGTTACCGTGGATATACGAGTGGTAATACCACGGTATGGACAATGAGATGACTGAGAGCAAAAGCATTCGTCGGCAGCCTCAAGAGGCCGGAGCACACAACCGGGTCGCGGCTTTTCTGCGCGATCAGTTGCTGTCGGGTGACCTGAAGGCGGGCGACTGCCTTCTTCCGGAAAGGGAGCTTGCTGCCCATCTGAACGTTAGTCGCCCTGTCCTGCGGGAAGCTCTGAGGGCTTTGGCGATGATCGGTGCGGTCGAGATACGGCACGGGGTCGGGACGATCGTAAAGCGGCCGGATGCAAGCGCATTGGGCGATATCTTCAGCTTCATGCTTGCGCATCAGTCTGATGTCATTGGCGACATCATGGAGGCTCGCAAGGCGATTGAGCATCATGCCATCCGGCTTGCCTGCCAGCGCGCGACCGAACAGGATTTTGAAAAACTGGCGAATGCGCTCGCGACGATCGTCGATACGATCAATGAGCCGGAGGCCGGTGGCCTTGCCGACTTCCGTTTTCACGAGGCGATCGTCAGCGCATCGCACTCTCCGACGCTCGTGACGATCTATGCGTCCATTTCGCAGCTGATGATGCGTTCGCATCTGGAGCGCCGCGAAAAGATCATCCAGGTCGAGGGCATCCAGGAATTCCTGATCGACGACCACCGCAGGATCCTGGAGGCGTTGGCCGCCCGCGACCGGGTGCGGGCCGACGATCTTCTGAACAGGCATTTTGAGATCGGTGCGGATTTCCGGCGGCGAGCCAGTCTGCGCGATCTCTCGATAAGCGCCGGCGTTTCGGCGTAATTCCGCAGTTTCAATGAAAGGTGAGGAGATCATGAATATTGTCATCGGCAGCGATCACGCTGGTTTTCCGCTGAAGGCCGAAGTCGTTTCGGTTCTCGAGGAATTGGGTCATGTCGTCGAAGACATCGGGAGCTTCACGCCCGAGCCGGTCGACTTTCCGGATATCGCAAGTCTGCTTTGCCAGAAGGTGCGCAGCGGCTCCGCGGAGCGCGGCATCCTCGTCTGCGGCACGGGTGTCGGTGCGGCGATTGCCGCCAACAAGGTCAACGGGATTCGCGCTGCCGTATGCCACGACGTCCACTCGGCGCATCAGAGTGTCGAACATGACGATGTGAACGTGATGTGCATCGGCGCCAAGATCGTCGGTCCATGGCTCGCGCGTGATCTGGTGGTTGCTTATCTCGAGGCGGAGTTCGACCGGAACGAGGATTTCGTTCGCCGGGTCGAAAAGCTGACTGCCCTGGAACAGGCAAACTAATTGCCATCAGGTTCGCTGACAGGGAGAGAGGCGACATGACGAACGAAAAGCTGCCGGTCGTGGCATTTATCGGTCTGGGTGTGATGGGGCGCGAAATGGCGCTTCATCTGGCGCATGCCGGTTATCCTGTGCGCCTGTTCGACATTTCATCCACGGCCGTCGACGCTGTGGTTGCCAAGGGTGGAATACGCTGCGAAACCGTGGCGGCTGCGGTGCGGGGTGCCGAGATTGCCATCTCCATGCTTCCCAATACCCCGCAGGTAGAGGATGTGGTCAACCGTGACGGCGTTCTCGACAACATGGAGCGCGGCGGCGTTTTCATCGACATGAGCACGATCTCGCCGGAGGCCACCCGCACGATGGCCGCTGCCCTGGCGGAGCGCGGCATCACCATGCTCGATGCGCCCGTATCGGGCGGGCCTATCGGGGCGAAGAATGCGGCGCTGTCGATCATGGTGGGCGGTGATCGCTCCGCCTTCGAACGTGCAAAATCCGTGCTGGAGGTGATGGGGACGACAATTAGCCATGTCGGTGGCCCCGGAGCAGGGCAAACCGTCAAGCTTTGCAATCAGCTGGTCTGCGCCATCAACATCCAGGCGGTGTGCGAGGCCCTGGCGCTCGGCCGCGCCAGTGGCGTGGACCTGGCCCAGATGCGCGACGTCCTGCTGGGCGGTTCGGCATCCTCCTGGATGCTGGAAAAGCTCGGCCCGGCGATGATCGCCGGTGATGCGGCCGCAGGCTTTCGCATCGACCTGATGCTGAAGGATCTCCGGCTGGTGCTTGAAATGGCCGGGCAGAACGACGTTGCGCTTCCGGGCACGTCTCTGGTGACGTCGCAATATGTCGAGGCCCGCGCTCATGGCGAAGGATCGAACGGCAACCAGGCGCTGTTCCGTGTCTATGACCGCATGACCGGCCAGGACGCCTCGCGCGTTCCGGTGATGGAAAAGCAGCCATGACCTTCGATTTTGCGGTCGTTCTCCTTCGGTGGCAGATGCTGATCGATGGAATGGCGCTGACGGCTCAGCTCGCCGTCATCACGACCATCACCGGGTTTCTCATCGGCACGGCCTGTGCAATCGCTCGCCGCTCCGGCGGGCGCGTGCTTCAGTCCGCTGCGACGACCTATGTCGAAGGTATTCGCAATACGCCGTTTCTCGTCCAGATATTCGTGATCTATTTCGGCCTTTCGAGCCTTGGCTTCTCGTTCAGCGCACTCGTCGTGGCAATCATCGCGCTGACCGTCAATGTCGGCGCCTATACCGCCGAGATCATGCGAGCAGGCTTCGATTCCATCCACAAGGGACAATGGGAAGCGGGCGAGTGCCTGGGACTTTCTCCCGTCCAGCTCTACTGGCATGTCGGCCTGCGCCCTGCTATGGAGCGGGTCTATCCCGCATTGACCAGCCAGTTCATCCTGCTGATGCTTGCCTCATCGGTGACGTCGCAGATCTCCACTGAAGAACTGACGGCTGCGGCAAACTTCATCCAGTCCGAGACCTACCGGCCTTTCGAGACCTATATCGTGGTCGCGGTTCTCTATCTCTTCCTGTCGCTGATCATGAGGGCAATCTTCTGGGCGCTCGGCATGGCCATGTTCCCGCGCCGTCGCCGGCTCGGTACGCCATTGTGAGTGGGAGGGGATCATGACAACCGCATTCAATCTCAATCACCTGATGTTTCTTCTCAACGGCGTCGTGTGGACTGTCGTACTGACCGCCATGGCGTTCGTCGGCGGCGGTTTGCTGGGTTTCCTGATCGCGCTTGGCAGGATCACGCCATCTCGTGCGGTCCGCATTGTCACCGGGGCATATGTGCAGCTTATCCAGGGGACCCCGCTCCTGGTGATCATGTTCATCATCTATTTCGGCCTGCCGACACTCGGACTTTCCATCACCCCGCTCTTTGCTGCCGGTCTTTCGCTGACGATCTACGTCAGTGCCTATCTCGGCGAGATATGGCGCGGCTGCCTGGAATCGGTTCCGAAGGCGCAGTGGGAAGCCGCCGAATGCCTGGCGCTCTCCAGGCCACAGAGAATGTTCAAAGTCATCCTGCCGCAGGCGGTCCGGATTGCCACGCCGCCGACCGTCGGATTCAGCGTTCAGATCGTCAAGAATACGTCGCTTGCTTCCGTGGTCGGGTTCGTCGAGCTGACCCGCGCCGGACAGCTCATCAACAATTCCATCTTCGAGCCCTTCCTCATCTATCTCATCGTTGCCGCCCTGTACTTCTGCCTATGCTTTCCGCTGTCGGCATTCAGTCAGCGGCTGGAACGCAGAGGTCCGAGAATGCGGGTATCGGTCAAGCCAGCGATGCAAAGCTGAAGTTTGAGGGAGGCAGAACCATGCCAATGATTGCACTCAACGAGGTCAGGAAAAGCTTTGGCGCAGTCACCGTGCTGCAAGGCGTCACCTTCTCGGTCAACAAGGGAGAGGTCGCCGCGCTGATCGGCGCCAGCGGTTCGGGCAAGAGCACGGCGCTGCGCTGCATCGATCGCCTCGAAATCATCGACAGCGGCGAAATCACCGTTGCGGACCACAAGGTTCATGATCCGCAGCTCAACCTCAGAAAACTGCGGCTCGACGTCGGCATCGTGTTTCAGAGCTACAATCTGTTTCCGCATCTGACGATCGAGGAGAACATCATGCTTGCTCCCTGCTCGGTCAAGAAACTGCCGAAGGCGCAGGCGCACGAGCTTGCAACGGCCGCTCTGGAGCGGGTCGGCTTGTCCGAAAAGGCCGACAACTACCCGGAACAACTGTCCGGTGGACAGCAGCAACGGGCGGCCATTGCCAGGTCCCTGGCGATGGAACCGAAGGTCATGCTTTTCGATGAAGTGACCTCGGCGCTCGATCCCAAACTGACGGGCGAAGTGCTGCGGGTCATCGAAAAACTCGCCGAAAGCGGCATGACCATGATCATGGTCACCCATGAAATGAACTTCGCGCGCAAGGTCGCGGACCGCGTCATCTTCATGCATCGCGGGCTCGTCCACGAAGAGGGCGATGCCGGCATGCTGGCCGCTCCGCAAACACCTGAGCTGCGCGAGTTTCTCAGTCACGATCTGTGAATTCATCATCAACCCGGAGGAGAAGAGATGAAAATTCTTAAAACACTTGCACTGGTAGGCATTGTCGGCACGGCACTGGTGAGCCAGTCGGTCCCGGCATCGGCCGACGCCTACGCCGATATCATCGCGGCCAAGAAGATCCGCATTGCCACCGACCTGGCCATTCCCCCGTCCGGCATGCTGGATGCCAATCTCAAGCCTGTCGGTTCCGACGTGGAAACGGCCCAGCAGCTGGCAAAGGATTGGGGCCTCGAGCTCGAATTTGTCCAGACGACCGGAGCGACCCGCATCCCGAACCTGCAGACCAACAAGGCAGACATCGTGATCTCGACCCTGTCGGTCACGCCGGAACGCGCTCAGGTCATCGATTTTTCGAAGCCTTATGCCGGCCTTCAGTCGGTCATCGCCGCCCCCGCATCGTCACCCATCAAGAGCTGGGCCGACCTCAAGGGCCAGGCGGTAACCGTGACCCGCGGCACGACGCAGGATACGGAGCTGACAAAACTTGCCGGCGAACATGGTTTCACCGTCACGCGTTATGACGACGACGCCACCATGGTGACGGCGGCCGTCTCCGGCCAGGCAAAGATCATCTCGACCTCAGCTACCCTAGTGAAGCAGGTTCGCGACAAGAACCCCACCCTGGCTTTCGAACCGAAGATCACCATTCGCGTCCTCAACCTGGCAATCGGCGTCCGCAAGAACGAGCCGCAACTGCTGGCCAAGCTCAATGAATGGGTCGCTGCAAATCTGCAGAACGGCAAGCTCAACCAGTTTTACCAGAAGTATCACGGCACCCCTCTGCCGGCGGAAATCGTCAACGCCAAGTGATGTTTTCGCTTCCTGAGCGGCCGTAGGCGCGACCTCGTCCCAACCGGCTTCTCGTCTGCGATCCATGAATTGCGGAGAGCCTGAGCGCTTTTGCTGCGGCAGAGCGCCAGGTTTCGCCGACTGCGCTCGCCGCAGCGGCAAGGAAATTCTTCATCGCTGACATAAAACTCTGACATGTCGAGAGGAATCTGCTGCCAGCAGGCCCTGAGGCCGGGCAAGCGGAAGAGGGATTCTCCGATGACGACATTGCAGCAGATGGCGATAAGAACCGGATGCTCGCTGGCGACCGCGAGCCGGCCATGGCGTGCTGATCGACCAGTCGAACTACAGCTGGGGACGAGTTGCCCCCCATCCCTCACCCGCTGTCACCGTCGATGAGCGACATCGGCCAGAGCTTCCTGCGTACGACCTGAGGATAGAGGTCCCCATAGGCGGGCATGGTCGACAGCAGGCTTTCGGCAAGCGCGATGCCGAGGTCTCTGAGAGAGAGTTCGAAACCCGTTAGACTCGGTGAGAGAAACCGTGCCTGCGGGCTTTGGCGGCCGATGATGGCGATGTCACGGCCCGGCCGGAGGCCAACCTCTTCGAGGCCATGGTATAGCCCTGTCACCAGGGTCTCGTTGACGAGGATGATGGCAGTGGGCGGTTCACCACTGTCTTTGATTTGCCGGGCGACCGCATAACCTCCGGCTTCGTTCGGCGTGGCGCGGAAAATGCAATCTTCGGCAAGCGTCAGGCCGTGTCGTGCCAGAACTATCCGACAACGTTCGATAAAGACATAGCCGAGATTGAGATCACCATGGGGCCAGACGAAGCCTATGCGGCTGTGCCCGCCCCGCACCAGACGCTCGATCGACATCTCCGCCATGCCCTCGAAATCCAGATCGATCCATGGCTGACCGACATCGGTAAGGCTTCGCCCCAGCGTGATGAAGGGAATTGAATGGCGTGCGAGAAACTCCAAGCGCGCATCGTGGCGACGCGTTGCCGACAGGATGATGCCGTCGGCAAAACCGCGCGCAACCATCCGCTTGAGATAATCGTCAGGATCCTCCTCGGACGAACACAGAAGGGCGACGAGATCGAGCTTGTGGCGGGCCAGCACCGTCTGGACCCCATCAAACACGCTCATGAAGAAGATGTCGCCCTGGCCGGTGATTTCCCGGCCGGTCTGCATCATGAAGCCGATCACCCCGGTCGAACCCTTGCGCAGCGCCCGCCCGGACTGGTTGGCGACATAGCCGAGGTGCTCGGCGGCTTCGAGGACACGCCGGCGCGTTTCCTCGTTCACGTCCGGCTTGCCGTTTAGCGCGCGGGAGACCGTGCCGATCGAAATGTCCAGGTGTTCCGCCAGCCGCCGAATGCCTTTCATGAGCCCGTCCTATCAGACCGTAATCGTTTTCGGAAATCCTATTGACAGAAACTATGATCTGTAAATAGGATCGTAAACGTTTACGGAAACCGGTGAAGGAGCATCGGCACCGTCAGCGAGGAGGATATTGTGACATTGAAGGCCGTTCTATGCGGGTGCGGAGCCATGGCGCATGGCTGGATGCGGGCGTTGCAGACGACGCCGGGTCTTGCCGAGGCCATTAGCATCGTCGGGCTGGTTGATCTCGACCGCTCCATCGCCTGGTCGCTCGCCGAAACTTTCGGCCTGACGGATGTAGTCGTCGCTACGGATCTCGACCGGGTGCTGGAAGAGACCGGGGCCGAGCTTCTGTTCGACATCGTCGTGCCCTCGGCCCGTAAGGCTGTCGTCGCCTCCGGCCTCCGCCACGGTTGCCACGTCCTCAGCGAAAAGCCGATGGCCGCCTCGCTTAACGAGGCGAGGGAGCTCGTCGCGCTTGCCGAAGGGGCAGGGAGGATACACGCGGTGGTGCAAAACCGACGGTTCATTTCTGGTATCCGCCGCATGCGCCGCTTCGTCGAAGTCGGTGCGATCGGCGAATTGACCGGCGTGCATTGCGACTTCTTCATAGGGGCACATTTCGGCGGCTTCCGTGAGCAGATGGACAATGTGCTCCTGCTCGATATGGCGATCCACACGTTCGACGCGGCTCGTTTTGTTAGCGGCAAGCAGCCCTTGTCGGTCTACTGCCTTGAAACCAACCCGACCGGTTCCTGGTATGCCCATGGGGCCTCGGCCAATGCCGTCTTCCGCTTTTCCGACGATGTCGTCTTCACCTATCGCGGCTCCTGGTGCGCCGAGGGTCACCGTACGAGTTGGGAAAGCGCCTGGCGTTTGGTGGGCTCGAAGGGAATGTTGACCTGGGACGGCGAGGAGACCTTCGAGGCAACGATTGCCGGCGAAGTGGAGGGGCTGTTACGCGGCCATCAACCGATCGATGTGCCGCCGGCTCCCCGTGAAGAGGAGACACTGGGCCATGCGAGCGTGATCACTGACTTCCTCAACGCGATCCGCTCCGGTCGATCGCCCGAGACGGCTGGATCCGACAATATCAAGAGCCTGGCCATGGTGTTCGGCGCCATCGAGAGCGCGCGGACCGGCCAAACCGTTGCCATTCAGACAGAAGGACCGAACGCATGAGCAACCCAGCCAAATCCATCCGTGTCGGCACGATGATCCGCAGCACCAAGGGCGGTGCGGCTGAGCGCATCGCGCAGATCGCCGATATGGGCTTCGAAAGCTTTCAGCCTTTCTTCTGGCAGACGACGAACGGTCAGGATCTGGCGGAACTCGGCAAGCGCTGCCGCGATGCCATCGGCGACCGCGACATCACTATTGAGGCGCTCGGCATGTTCGGCAATCCGCTAGAAGAGACCGAGATCGATCTCCAGACGCTTCAGGGCTGGAAGGATTGCATCGACAATGCCCACCATTTCGGCGCAACCTGCGTCGCAGGTTTTACCGGAAGGCTGCGGGGACGGCCGATCCCGGAAAGCCTGCCGCGCTACCGGCAGATCTGGAGCGAGCTTGCGAAACGTGCGGCTGACAAGGGCGTCAAAATCGCCTTCGAGAACTGCGCCATGGATGGCAACTGGCAGACTGGCGACTGGAACCTCGCCCACAATCCGGATGCCTGGGAGCTGATCTTCAACGAGACGCCGGACGACCATATCGGCCTCGAGTGGGAGCCATGCCATCAGATGGTCTATCTGATCGAGCCCCTGCCGCAGATCCGCAAATGGGCATCGAAGATCTTTCACGTGCACGGCAAGGACGCGACGATCCGCTGGGAGGTCATCCGGGAGCACGGGATTTTCGGCAAGCATCCCTTCGTCTTCATGCGCACGCCCGGGTTCGGCGACACGAACTGGACCGATGTCATCTCGGAACTCAGGCTCGTGGGCTGGTCGGGCTCGATAGACATCGAGGGATGGCACGACCCCGTCTATCGCGACGAGCTGGAAATGACCGGCCAGGTGCACGCCTTGAACTATCTGAAGTCCTGCCGGGGCGGCGATTTCGTCATCGACCCCGTTTGACGCAAACCGCTCCCCGTGCCCGCCTGGAGGAGGTCGGCGCCGGGAGCATAACCTGAAGGAGGAGAGCATGGGTATTCGCAAATTGGCCTTCGTCGGCGCGCTCGCGGTTGCCAGCATGTCGGCATTTTATGCCTCGGCCCGCGCCGAGGATGTGAAAATCACCGTCTGGTCGCTTGACCGCGACATTCAGCCGGCTCCGAACCTCATCAAGGATTTCAACAATCTGAAGACCGGGATTACGGTCGAATATCGCCAGATCCAGTTTGACGACGTGGTGAGCGAGGCGATGCGCGCCTATTCGACCGGCCAGGCGCCCGACATCATCGCCGTCGACAATCCCGAGCATGCCCTGTTCTCGTCGCGCGGAGCATTTCTCGACCTGACAGACATGATCGCGCAATCAAGCACCGTGAAGCCGGCGAACTATTATCCCGGTCCCCTGAAATCGGTGATGTGGAAGGATCGTTACTTCGGCATTCCGAAGGCGACCAACACGATCGCGCTCTACTACAACAAGGATATGTTCAAGGCGAAGGGGCTCGATCCGGACAAACCGCCGAAGACCTGGGCAGAGCTCCTCGATACGGCCCGCAAGCTCACCGATCCCGCAAAGAACGTCTATGGCATCACTTTCTCGGCGAAGGCGAACGAGGAGGGGACCTTCCAGTTCCTGCCCTGGGCGCAGATGGGCGGCGGCGGTTATGACAAGATCAACACGCCCGGTGCCGTGAAAGCGCTCCAAACCTGGAAGACGATCATCGACGAGAAGCTCGCGTCCCGCGATACGCTCACCCGCAGCCAGTGGGATTCGACCGGAACCTTCAATTCCGGCAATGCGGCCATGGCGATTTCCGGCCCCTGGGAGCTGGATCGCATGGTGAAGGAGGCGAAGTTCGATTGGGGTGTCGCGCTGCTGCCGCTTCCGGAAGCCGATGCGAAACGCTCGTCCGCCATGGGCGACTTCAACTGGGCGATCTTCGCCAACTCCAAACACCCGAAGGAAGCCTTCAAGGTGCTGGAATATTTCGTCTCGCAGGACAATCGGATGTTCAAGGATTTCGGCCAGCTTCCGGCTCGCTCCGATCTTGCCATTCCGCCGACTGGCCAGCCGCTCAAGGACGCCGCTCTGAAGGTCTTTCAGGAGCAGTTGAAATTTGCGCAGCCCCGCGGACCGCATCCCGCATGGCCCAAGATTTCCAAGGCGATCCAGGATGCCATCCAGGCAGCCCTGTCCGGTCAGATGAGCGCTCAGGAGGCGCTCGACCAGGCCGACAAGAAGATCAAGGCCGTGCTTGGCTAAGAAGCCGCGGGCCTACGGCCCGGGCGACTTGCCTTCGCTCCCTCCCGTCTGCCCCTCGGGAAGAGGAGAAGAAGGCACCATTCCTCCCGGCCGGGGCCGCGATGGCTTGCCACGCGGCTCCGGACCGGAAGATCGGCGCAGATCCGGAGGTGTTATGAGAAGACTGCTTCTTTCCATCCGCGACGGGCGCGGTTTCGATATCGGCCTTGTTTCGGTGCCGCTCATCTTCCTGTTTGCGATGGCGGGCCTGCCGCTCATTTACAACATCGTGATGAGCTTTCAGGAAGTGGACATGTTCAGCCTCGGGACTTTCGCGCGGCCGTTCGTGGGTTTCAAGAATTACATCACCCTGTTCTCACAGCCCGAGACCTGGCCGATCCTGGGGAATACGGCGATCTTCGTGGTCGCATCGATCGCCGGGCAATTCACCATCGGTTTCGCGCTGGCGCTCTTTTTCTGGACCGGCTTTCCCGGTTCCTCCTGGCTGCGCGGGCTGTTCCTCGTGTCCTGGGTGATGCCCGGTCTGGTCGTCGGCGCCATCTGGAACTGGATCCTCTCCGGCGACTTCGGCGTGCTGAACTTTCTTCTAAAGGAGTCCGGGCTCGTTGCCGCGAATATATTCTGGCGCTCCGACCCGAATTTTTCTCTCTGGGCGGTGGTCATCGCCAATATCTGGCTCGGCATTTCCTTCAACATGATCCTGCTCTCGGTCGGCTTGTCGGCCATTCCCCAGGATCTCTACGAGGCCGCCGAACTCGACGGCGCCAATGTCGTCCAGCGGTTCTACACCATCACCTTGCCGATGATGCGTTCCTCTATCGGCGCGCTCGTTGCGCTTGGCCTGATCTTCACCCTGCAGCAGTTCGATCTCTTCGCGGCCATCACTGCCGGCGGCCCCAACAATTCGTCGAACGTTGCGCAATACTGGGCCTGGGATCTGTCCTTCCGCCAGTACGACTTCGCGCAAGGGGCGACGATCTCCGTCATCATGATCGTCTTCGTGATGTTTGCATCAGTTGTTTATGTGCGTTCGACCCGGCATGAGGTGCGCGGATGAGCATTGCCCTTCGCGACAAGCTCATGCTGATGGTGGCCGTCCTGCTCGCGGCGGTCTACCTCTTTCCGCTCTACTGGATGTACGTGACCGCGCTGAAGACGGGATCGGCGATGTTCGCCTCACCGCCTTCATTCTGGCCATCCGATCCGCAATGGAGCATCTACGGTTCGGTCTGGGAGAGCCGGAATGTCGGCCGTTATCTCTGGAACTCCTTCGTGATCGCCTGCGGCGCCGTCTCGCTGATCGTCATCCTCGGCACGGGCTGCGCCTATGTGCTGGCGCGCTACCGCAATGCCTGGGTGGATGTCGGCCTTTTTCTGATCCTCATGTTGCAGGTGCTGCCGGCATCGCTGATGATCACGCCGATCTTCGTCGGCTTTTCGCAGCTCGGCCTGCTGGATTACCCGCGCGTTGCGGTCATCCTGGCGATCGCGGCCAAGAGCATGCCCTTCTTCGTGGTCCTGGTCAGGGCGGCCTTCATGAGCGTGCCGATGGAACTGGAGGAGGCGGCGCTGGTCGACGGCAATTCCCGTTTCGGCGCCTTCTTCCACATCGTGCTGCCGCTGGCGCGCAATGGCATTCTCGTCAGCGCCATCCTGATCTTCATGCAGGCTTTCGGGGAGTTCGTCTATTCGAAGTCGATGATCCAGGCGATCGAATATCAGCCGGCAAGCGTCGGGCTGAATTCCTTCATGGGACCGAACACCAACGAATGGAACAACATCATGGCCTATGCCGCGATGTATGTGACGCCGATCCTCGCCATCTTCGTTCTCTTGCAACGCCGGATCGTTTCCGGCCTGACGTCCGGAGCCCTCAAATGACCCTGCATCAGATCGAACTTTCGGGCGTGAACAAATATTACGGCGCGTACCATGCGTTGCGGGACATCGACCTGAAGATTCGCAAGGGCTCCTTCGTGGCGCTCGTCGGTCCGTCCGGCTGTGGAAAATCCACATTGCTGCGTTCGCTGGCCGGGCTCGAATCCATCTCGGCTGGAGACCTGGTCATCGCGGGTACCCGGATGAACGGCGTTCCTCCCCGCAAGCGGGATCTTGCCATGGTCTTCCAGTCCTATGCGCTGTACCCGCACATGACGGTCGAAGAAAATCTCACCTACAGCCTGCGAATGCGAGGCGTCAGCAAGGAGGAGGCCAGGCGAAAGGCGGAGGAAGTGGCCACCACGACAGGCCTTTCGGCCCTTCTCGGGCGCTATCCGCGCGAGCTTTCGGGCGGTCAGCGCCAGCGCGTGGCGATGAGCCGGGCGATCATCCGCAATCCCAAGGCATTTCTGTTCGACGAGCCGCTGTCCAATCTCGACGCCGCTTTGCGTGTCCACATGCGCAAGGAGATCCGTGCCCTCCACGACCGGCTGGGCGCAACATCCGTCTATGTCACCCATGATCAGATCGAAGCGATGACCATGGCCGATCATGTAGTGGTCATGCGCCAAGGTATCATCGAGCAGCAAGGCGCACCGCTTGAACTCTACGACCGGCCGGCAAACCAGTTCGTGGCGGGGTTTATCGGGTCGCCGGCCATGAACTTCGTGCCCGCTCAGGTGGGAGCGGACGGACGATCTGTCGTCCTTGATCTCGGCACGCCTCACACGGTGGCGTTGACGAGATCCATTGAGGCCGGTCGGGTATTGACCGTGGGAATCCGGCCGGAGCACCTCCAGCTTGCCAGCGAGGCGGAGGCTGGGCTTCGCTTGCCGGTCGGAAGTGTCGAAAGCACCGGCGCGGCTACTTACGTCACGACCGCGACGCAACCGGAACTCGTCGCGGTACTCAACAGCCGCGTGTCGATCCGCCCTGGAGAGACGCTTCTCCTTCATCTCGATCCAACTCACTTGCACCTTTTCGACAGGGAAACGCAGATGCGCTTGGTGTGAAAGGCTCCAGTTGTCCTCACCGGGGAGGGCTGAGGCAAAGGCTACTGGACCTCATCCGTGCGGCTGCGGTCGCTTAGAAGGCAGTGAGCGACTGTTGAAATGGTCTTCAGCCGCTGTTCGGCATCGTCGTGCGAAAATGCTTCGTCCAACATGGTTGCGTATTTTTGGAACCGCTCCAGTTCCCGGTCAAAAACATGGGCATGCAATGCCTCGCCATAATGAAGATCGGCGAACTCCCTGGCGGCTACACTCAGCATGAAATAACCGGCCGCCCGATCCGGATCCGCAAATGCAGCATCCCGCGCCGCCGCGGCGGCAGCGTGATACGCACGCACGGCATTCCCCTTTTCGCGGATTATATCGGTGATCTTGGTGAACATGGGACCGGTTTCCTTTGCTGTCTGGCCGGCAGCCTTCGCCTGTTTGGGAACTTGGTTCGGGTTGCTCAGGAATTGATGGAGGATGGAGGTGGCGGTTTCGAAATCGTCGATCTCCATCGCCTCCTGCGGATTGTGCGACCCGTGGCGGTTGCGGATGAAGATCATGCCGGTCGGGATGCCGGCTTCGGAGAAGACCGCGGCATCATGCCCGCCGCCCGAAGGAACCAGCGCCGGCTCTACACCGACGGCTTCGGCTGCAAGCGCGAGCCGAGCGATGAGGCGCGCGTCGCAAAGCGCAGGGCTGGTGAAAAGCGCTGGGCCGAGATCAAAGCGGACGGAACGCTCGCGCTCGATGCGGGCGACGTGGCTGAGAACGAGGGCGTGCATGCTTTCCAGCATCTGACGGTCTTGGCTGCGGATGTCGAGGCTGAACTCGACACTGTCCGGGATCCGCGACAGGGCATGTTTCTGCTGGTCGGTCGAGACCATGCCGCTCGTCACCACGAGATCGCCGCCCTTGGCAACGAAATCATGCCAGGCGGCGTCGAGGACGTTCAGGAGTTCCGCCATCGCCAGCACCGGATCGTGCCGGTAGGCGAGGGGGACCGCGCCCGAGTGGCCTGCCTCGCCGAAGCAGGCTATCTTCTTGTAGCGGAAATTGCCGCGGATGCCGGAGACGATCGCTGCGGGAAGGTTGCGCTCGACAAGCACCGGGCCCTGCTCGATATGGACTTCGAGATAGGCCGTTATGGCATTGCGGTCCAGAAGCGGCCGGCCGGTGCGTATATCGGCCATATCGATGCCGGCGGCTTCCATATGCGCGTCGAGCGTTGCGCCATCCTTCTTGTGACGCGCAGCGCGCTCCGTCTCCGTCAACACCCCGAGCAGCGCCTTCGAGCCGATATAGCAGGGGCCGAACCAAGCACTTTCTTCGCCGCGCATGGCGATGACCTTTACGGGCTCTGGAAAGCGGATGCCTTCACGCCGCGCACGGACGAGGCTGAGGAGCCCGGCCAGCACACCGGCCAGGCCATCAAAATTGCCGCCTCGCGGCACGCTGTCCACATGCGAACCGACCAGGATATATCGGTCCGCGTGTTTATCTTCGGGCAGTGAAAAGACGACATTGCGGCCTGCATCCCAGGTCGCGACGAGCCCTTCGCTGCGGGCAAAATCGATCAGGAATTCGAGCGTTTCGGTTTCGACTTCAGAAAAGGCAGGTCGGCTGACGCCTTCGATATCGGCGGTGCGTGTTGCGATCTCCCTGAAAAGCCGGGCGGCGAGATCACCGAGATCGAGGGATGCGGATCTTTCGAGAATGATGGCCTTCCTCATGCATACTCCGCGATGGCGATGGCCTCATCGGCGACGTCGACCGTGCCGATCAGCGCGTTGACGGCGGCAAGGCCGCGCTCGGCAAGTTTCAAGTCGAGCTCGCGGACGAGGCGCGGCATGGTCGTGGGGCTGATAAAGGTGGCGGTGCCGACCTGCACGGCGCGGGCACCGGCGATCAGGTATTCCAGCACGTCGTCGATGGTGGCGATGCCGCCGCAGCCGATGACGGGAATGGAAACGGCGCGGGCGCATTGATACGTCATGCGCAGCGTAATCGGTTTCAGTGCCGGGCCTGAAAGCCCGCCCATGACATTGCCGAGTCTGACGCGGCCGGTGGTGCTGTCGATCGCCATGGCGAGCATGGTATTGGCGGTGACCAGCGCATCGGCGCCAGCGACTTCCGCCGCCTGTGCCACTTCGACCACCTCGCCGGTATTCGGCGAGAGTTTTGCCCAGAGCGGAAGATCGGTGGCGGAGCGCATGCGGCGGATGACGTCGGCGGTTGCGCCCGGCTTCATGGCGAAGGCCTTGCCGTCATCCTCGATATTGGGGCAGGAGATGTTGACCTCGATCGCCGCCACGCCCGGCACGCTCACCTCTTCGGCGAAACGGGCGAACTCATCGGCGGTGTTGGCCGATATGCTGACGACCAGCGGCGCGTCGTAATCAGAATAGAACGGCACGGTGTTCTGCAGGAACCACTGGGCTCCCTTGCTCGGAATGCCGATCGAGTTCAGCATCGCGCCATTGATCTCGCAGACGCGTGGGACGGGGTTGCCCGCCCGCTTGCCGCGCGTGATCGTCTTCGTCACGTGCGCGCCGAGGCAATTCAGATCGAAGACCTCCGCCAGTTCCTCGGAAAATGTGCCGGAGGCCGGCATGATCGGGTTCTTGAGTGTCAGCGTACCGATGCGGGTGGTGAGATCCGCCATTACAGCACCTCCTGAAGATCGAAGACCGGTCCTTCGCGGCAGACCCGAAGATTGACGGCACCGTCGTCGCGGCGGAAAGGCCGCACGCAGGCCTGGCACATGCCGATGCCGCAGGCCATGTTCTGTTCGAGGGCCACCTGTCCGCCGATGCCGTGGCGCGCGCCAATCTCCTGCAGCATGCGCAGAAGGCGGGCCGAACCGCAGGTGAAGAAAGCGTCGATACCGCGGTTGCGGATCAGGCCTTCGACCATCGGCGCCAGGCTTTCGCCATCCGAATTGCCTTGCTTGTCCGTCACGGTGATGACCTCGGCTCCAAACGAGCGGAAGAGATCTGCCGACATCAGGAGGTCGGGTGAGCGGGCGCTGCAGATCGCGATCAACGGCAGGCCGAGGCTGGCACATTCCTGTGCGAGCGGGGCGAGTGTCGCAAGACCAACGCCACGAGCGACAAGCAGCGGCCGGCGCCATTGCGGCCGGATCTCGAACCCCTGGCCGAGCGGGCCGACGATGTTGAGACTATCGCCGGTTTCAAGGCTGGCCAGCGCCCCGGTCCCTTCGCCCGCGACCTTGTAGAGGAAGGAGATCTCACCCTTGGCGCGGTCGTAGGAATAGATGCTCATCGGCCGGCGCAGATAGGGTTGAAAACGATCCGTCCGCGGGCAGAGCAAGTGGAAGAATTGCCCCGGCTCACAGTCCAGCACCGCACGCGGCGCCGAAACCACAAGCAGGCGATACTGGCCGTTCACCCATTCATGCGCTTTGACCGGGCATTCCAACTCGTGGATGGAAGGCCGCCCGGGAGGGGTGTTGGGAGCGGAATCTGGAATGACGCAAAGACTGGCTGGCATGAGGTTGTCCGGAATCAAGAAAAACAACGCCCTCGGCGGATAGACCGCCGGTCGGAGTGGAATGTCGGTGAGGATGGCGACTTTGGGCTTCAGCACAGCGCCCAGGCCGTTGCGCGCGGTCCTTCGCTTTTCGATCAGCGTCGGAGAGGGTGGCGGTCGGACGTCATAGGGTGCTCCCTGCGTTCGGGGTCCAAAAACAGAGCCTATTGTGGAACCGCAAAAGCTGTCAAGACGATTCTCAAAAATGAGAATTTTCGCATGAAAATTATCCTCATTGCGATTTTTCCAGTTTTTGTTTAAGGAGTCGAAGGTTTAGCAACAGGATGACGGGAGGAATCGCCTTGGACTTCATGAGTTCCACAGAGGATGTCGGGCGTCGCCTTCGCGCATTCCGCATGGGGGCGGGGTTTACCCCGGAGGAGCTCGCGGCCAAGGCCGGCGTTTCGCGCGCCGCCATCTATCGCTACGAGTCCGGCAAGCCGCCGAAGGTCGACACGCTTGGCAAGATCGCCGACCTGCTCGGTGTCTCGCTGCCGACCCTGCTCGGCGTCGGCGTCGAATACATCGCGTCCGCGGTCAGCTTCTTCGAGCGGATGCGCCAGCTCGAGGAGGACGTGGACCAGATCACCGTGATGTTCGGGCCGATCTCCTACCTGCTGACCACCGCCCGGTACGACGAGCTTCTGCCGACGGTCCTCGACGAAAGCATTCCGCGGGATGTCAGCGAGCGAAAGGTCGCGATCAGGGAGATCGGGGCTCTGATGGACATCCTCAAAGCACGCAAGGAAACGTTCCGCAGGCGCAGCCCGAGCATTGTCAGCCTGGTTTCGGCCGCTGAACTGGAGGAGTTCGGCCGCGTGGGGTTCGTCGGCGCCCACAATCATCCGGGCGTCAAGCTGTCGGAGCGGCAGGCTGCCGCGCGTGCCGAAATCGAGCATATCGTCCATATGCTGCGCGAGCAGCCGATCGGGGTGCAGATCGGCGTCGTGATCGATTCCATGCCTGGTGCGAGCTTCCAGATCTTCAAGCGGGCCGACAGGGCGCAGGTTGCCGTCAGCCCTTTCCGTCTCGGTTCGTTCGCCAATATCCGCGTAGGCGTCGCCACAATCACGGCGGCTGCGGAAGCGGTTCAACTCTATGGCGGCATTACCGACCAGCTTTGGCGGCGCAGTCTCAAGGGCGATCAGGCGGCCGATTTCATCGAAAAAACCATCCTCAAGAGACAGGCCGCCGCCTGACTTCTATCAGAGCGCGAAACTCGTCCTGGAAGCAATTTTGATACAAATCTCATCTTTGAGATTTTTGTTGCGCCCATGAAAGTTTTGTGAAAGCTTGGCCTCTTTCCGGGGTCGGGCAGGCGGTCGAAAGGGGGTTTATCCCTTCGCTGACCAATGGCTCCCCCAGTCAGGTAGGGAGTTTTTGGTGGCGCAATCGGAGCGGATGATCGACATCGCGGGTGTTCACAAGACATTCGTGGCTGACCATGGGACGGTGACGGCGCTGGAGCCGGTCAGCATCACCATCAGGCAAGGCGAGTTCATCTCGATCGTCGGGCCATCCGGCTGCGGCAAGTCCACACTGCTGCGGCTGATTTCCGGCCTCGACCAGGCGACCGGCGGCTCCATCACCCTCGATGTCTCCGGCCGCAAGCGTCCCGTCGGTTTCGTGTTCCAGGAACCGGTGCTGCTGCCGTGGAAGACCATTCTCGACAACGTCCGCTTTCCGCTCGACACGGCCGGCGTTGCTCGCGCCCAGGGCGACAGGACGGCGCTCGACCTGATCAAGATGGTCGGGCTTGCCGGTTTCGAGAAAGCGCTGCCGCGTCAGCTTTCCGGCGGCATGCGCCAGCGCGCGGCGATTGCCCGCGCGCTTTCCGACGATCCGCCAATCCTGTTGATGGACGAGCCGTTCTCGGCGGTTGACCTCATGACGCGCGACAATCTCAACGATGAGCTGCTGCGGATCTGGCAATCGACCGGCAAGACGATCCTGCTGGTCACCCATAGCGTCGACGAAGCCGCCTATCTGGCCGATCGTGTCATGGTGATGACGGCCCGTCCCGGCAAGCTGAAATGCGTCCACACCGTCGAGCTTGCCCGTCCTCGTGGCGAGGAGACCAAGCTCGATCCGACCTATCATGCGCTGGTCGCCCAGCTTCGCCGCGATCTTCGGACCCCGGGTGGGGAGGCGCATTGATGAACAGGCGTTTTTCCGCGGCGGTCGATTATACGCTGGCGCTCGCCGTGCTCCTGTTCGTCTGGTGGTTTGCCACGGGTCCGATGGCCCTGCCGACCTTTCTTCTGCCATCTCCGCTTCGAACCTGGAACGCGCTGGTCACCATCGCGCTGACCGGCGAACTCTGGGCGCATCTCGGCTTCACGCTGCAGAATATCGTGCTCGGCCTCGTCCTCGGCTGCGTCGCCGGCATCGCGCTGGCCTATGTGATGACACGTTTTCCGAAGCTCGCGGTCTGGCTCGACGGTCCGCTGGTAATCCTGCAGACGGCGCCGAAGATCGCGCTGGCACCTCTCTTCGTCGTCTGGTTCGGCTTCGGTGTGCTCTCCAAGATCATCCTGATCTTCTCGCTGGTGTTTTTCCCCGTATTCATCGGGGCAGTCGCCGGTTTCCGGACGCTCGATCCGAAGATGAAGGATCTTTCGAAGCTTCTCGGCCTTAGTGCCGTTCAACGTTTCCGCCAGATCGAATTGCCTGCCGCCATGCCGGAAATCTTCGTGGGCCTGAAGATCGGTGCCGTGCAGGCCTTGGTCGGTGCGGTTCTGGCGGAATGGATGGCCGGTAAGGTCGGCCTCGGTTACCTGATGACCTTCGCTGCCGCCACCTACAAGACGCCGCTCCTGTTTGCAGCCGTTCTCATGACCGTCGTGCTCGGCCTGCTCCTGCATGTCGCATTGACGATGATGGAGCGCAGGCTGCTCTCCTGGAAGGGAGCGAAGAATGGCTAGGACCAGCGCCGCCTTTCCCTGGAAGAACGGCCGCCCGCCGCATCTGCCCTGCGGGCCGGGGGATATTGCCGAAAATGTGCTGACGCCCGGCGATCCGGACCGTGTCCGGCTGCTCGCTGACATGCTGGAAGACATTACGGATTTCGGTCGCAAGCGTGAATTCGCCGTCATCACCGGCACGTATGAGGGCCAGCGGCTGACCATCTGTTCGACGGGCATTGGCGGCCCCTCCACCGAGATTGCCCTGGTCGAGCTCGCCATGCTCGGCGCCAAGCGGGTGGTGCGGATCGGCGGCATGTCGGCGCTCGTCGCGGAATACACGGTTGGCTCGTTCATCGCGGTCGACAAGGCCATCGGAGACACGGGCACCGCTTTGACCTATCGCGCCGCTGGCGGAGAGGCGAAGGCTTCGCCGCAGATAACCCGAGGCCTTGCCGCCGCCGCCGCCGAACTCGGCCTCACCTGCCGGCCGGGCATGGTCGCTTCGACCGACAGCTACTATTACGGCCAGGACCGCCGTTATCGTCCGATCGACGATGGGGCGGACGTCTCCGGCAATTTCATTGACCGCTTCCAGGCTCAGGGCGCCATCGGCGTCGAGATGGAAAGCGAGATCACTTTGACCGTCGGCGGGGCGATCGGCCTCGAAACCGGCTGCCTACTTGGTGTCCATGGAAATCGCGCCACCGACGATTGGCTCGATGACTATGAGGCAACCCAGCGAAACCTTCTGCGCATAGCAGGAAGGGCATTTTCCTCAACAAAATGGGAACTCGGGAGCCAATCATGATCCAGTTTCGCGTGACGACCGCAGCAAGTCTGCTGGCCTTGCTCACTTCACCCCTCTTCGCATCCGTTGCCGAAGCTGCCGACAAGGTCGTGCTGCAGATCGACGGCGCCGCCGCTCCCTTCTACGCACCGCTTTATGCCGGCGTCGAAAAGGGCATCTTTGAAAAGAACGGCATCGAGGTCGAATTCATCTATGCCGCGGCCGCTGACATCCTGACCAATATTGCGGCCGGCAATGTCGATTTCGGGTTTCCGAACGGCGACGCCGTGGTAGCCGCTGCCGCCAACGGCTTGCCGGTCAAGGTCGTCCACACGACCTATCAGCGTGGCATTGGTGCGCTCTTGGCCAAGGAAGCGAGCGGCATCAAGTCCTACAAGGATCTGAAGGGCAAGAAGGTTGCCGTCACCAGCCTCGCAAGCCCGAACTACCTTCAGCTCCAGGTCGGTCTGAAGCAGGCCGGCCTCAAGCTCGATGATGTCAGCGTCGAAGTCGTCGCCACCGGCGCGATCGTCCAGTCGCTGCAGGCTGGTCAGGTCGATGCGATCGTCTTCTCGGAACTCCGCAAGTACAATCTCGAAGCTGACGGCTCCAAGGTCACGATGATCTTGTCGAACGACTTCCTACCGTCCTTCGGCAATGTCGTCGTCACCAGCGCCGACAAGCTCGCCAAGAATCCGGACGTGGTGAAGCGCTTCACGACTGCTGTGACGCAGTCCTATGAATGGGTCATCGATGGCCATATCGGCGATGCGCTCGATATCTCGCTCGCCAAGTACACGCCCACCTGGCCGAAGGATCAGAAGGCCATTCTGACGACCGCCTTCGAAAAGACCTTCGTGCCGTCCGTCTGGCAGAGTGCGCTCACCAAGCAGAAGGGCCTCGGCGCTGCCGATATGGCGGGCTGGCAAAAGAACGCCGATATCCTCGCGGAATACAAGGTGATCGATAGCGCGCCGAAGGCGGCGGAGTTCGTCGTCGATCCGTCCACGATCGGTAAATAAGCATGATCCTGCGTGGCATAGCGGGTCTGATCGCGACCCTCGTCCTGTGGACCGCGATCGTCATCATTTTCAGGGTCCCGGCCTTTCTTCTGCCAGGACCGCTGGAAGTGTTCGACCGTCTCCTCTTCCTCTTCGAGAACGCCAAGCTGCTTCGGCATATCGGCGTCACTCTGGGGGAGATCGTGGCGGGCTTCGTTGCCGGAACGGCGATCGGCATCCTTGCCGGCGTCGTTTTCGCGCGGCTCCCGCGGGTCGAACGCTTTGCCACGCCGCTCATTCTGCTGCTGCAGACCGCCCCGAAGATCGCGATTGCACCCCTGCTGCTCTTGTGGCTGGGGATCGGGCCGACGCCCAAGGTCGTGCTGATCGCGATCGTCACCTTCTTCCCGGTCATGGCCGGCATGGTCAACGGCCTGCGCTACGGCGAGGGCAGTTTTCGTGATCTCGCCGCCGTGCTGAAACTCAGCCCATGGCAGAGCTTCTGGCAAATCGAACTGCCTTCGGCGCTGCCGGCGGTGCTTGCCGGCATGGCGGTCGCCACCACACTTGCGATGACCGCTGCCGTCATCGGCGAACTGATGGGCGCCAACGAGGGTATCGGGTATCTTCTTTCCTCCGGTCAGGAGAGCAGCGACACGGCCGTCGTCATTGGCATGGTTCTGTTGCTTTCGCTGATCGGCTGGGCTTTTTACGAAGTCGTCGAACTGATCCGCCGCCGTTCGCTCGGCCGTTTCCAGATCAACTGATCGGCAAGTCATGGCGCGTGTCTTCCTTTGCGTTCTCGACTCCGTCGGCTGCGGTGGCGCGCCGGATGCAGCGCGCTACGGCGACGCGGGCTCGAATACGCTGCTGCATATCGCCGAGGCCTGTGCTTCCGGCCGGGCGGAAGACGGGCGTAGCGGCCCGCTCAAGGTTCCGAACCTCGACGCGCTGGGATTGGGCGCGGCGATCACACTTGCCTCCGGCAGGCATGCGCCCGGCCTTTCCGCGTCACCGACGGGTCGTTGGGGCGCCGCTCAGGAAATTTCGGCGGGCAAAGACACCCAATCAGGCCATTGGGAACTTGCCGGCGTGCCCGTGACCCGCGACTGGCACTATTTTCCCCGCACCGTTCCAGCGTTTCCGGCCGATTTGGTGGCGGAGCTGATCACCCGCTCCGGCATTCCGGGCACGCTCGCCAATTGCCACGCGTCGGGTACCGAAGTGCTCGACGAATTCGGTCTCGACCATATCACGACCGGCAAGCCGATCGTCTACACCTCGGCCGACAGCGTGGTGCAGATCGCCGCCCATGAAACTCATTTCGGGCTCGACCGGCTGCTTGAAACATGCCGCGTCGCCGCCGACATCTTTCACCCACTGAATGTCGGCCGGATCATTGCGAGGCCGTTTATCGGCGAGAAGCCGGGGGATTTCATCCGCACAGCCAATCGCCGCGATTTCGCTATCGCCCCGCCGGACGGAACGATCTGCGACCGGGTGATTGCGGCGGGGAGTGCCGTCCATGCGGTCGGCAAAATCGGCGATATCTTCGCGTACAAGGGTATCACCGATGTTTCCAAGGGCAAGGATGACATGGCGCTGTTCGACCATGTACTCGGCTGGTGCGATCGCGCCGCGCCGGGCGATCTCGTCTTCGCCAATTTCATCGAGTTCGACAGCCTCTGGGGCCATCGTCGCAACGTGTCGGGTTATGCACGTGCGCTCGAAACCTTCGATGCCCGCCTGCCGGAACTGACCGCCCGGCTGCGCAGCGGCGACCTCCTCATCATCACCGCCGATCATGGCAATGACCCGACCTGGACAGGGACCGACCACACCCGCGAGCGCGTGCCGGTATTAGCGACGGGGCCGGGCATTGCACCGCAGGCGCTCGGGATCATCGCGTTCGCGCACGTAGCGCAAATGGTGGCTTCGCACCTTGCGTAGCCAGTGGGGGCATGGCGCCGAAGTCGAACCCATGCCGACGCTCCAATCAGTTGCAATGCGATGGAACATTCGCTTTCCTTCCGAATTAAGTCTGAGGCGCAATCTCTTGGAGGGCCTCATGCTGGTAAATCGCTGGGAAAAGCCGCTCGTTTTGGAACGGGATGGCATGCGTATCGTAATTACTTCTGCCGAAGAGGGGGTGAACTGGCTTGCTCACGAGCCAAGCCAGGCGGGCGAAGCCTGGCAGCACGCCTGGCAGACGTGTCGAGCGGTGCATGAGGGACGATTGCCGGCGGAAGAGGCCAGGTCGGCAGTGTTGCTGGCGGCTACCGGTCGCCGACATTGAGCAGAGCATGGCCCTCATCTGCGAAATAGTCCGCCACCGACATGGGCACCGGGTAAAGGCCGGGTCGTCAGGAGATCGGAGCTTCCACTTGGCGTAGTTCCGGAGTGGAAAAACGCATCATCCCGGGACGATCTGACAACTCGAGTTGCAGGCTGAGGCGCAGCTGAAGGCTGTGTCGTGGGGTCTTCAACTTGATCGGCGGCGTTTTCAGCACGCCAGACCAGGCTTCGTGTGGAAATGGCGCAAGGCTCTGTTCCGCGAGGTTGAACGGCGCGAGCGCCTGGGATGTCAGTCCTTCAGGGCCGCCATCTTTCAGAATGAGCGAAATCTCGCGCCAGCCATCGTGGGCATCGACTTCCACCTCGCAGCTGGCTTGCACCCATGCGCCGGCGGGAAGAGGATTGATGAAATCTTCGCCGAGGATCTCCGCGAAGCATTCGCCTCTTGCCAAACTGACTTCCTGCCAATTGGCGCTCCGGTCCGGACGCGAGATGACCTGATTGGAGAGCACGTGCCGGATTTCTGGAATTACCAATCCATCAGCCAGCGGTCCCGAGCCATTCAGGAGCGGATTTGAGAGCAGATTTCCCAGTGGATTGTCGACCGAATGGAAACGATCGTCGCGTGACCAGGTCCGGGGACGCGAGGGAGCAAGGAAAACGCGCAGATATTCGGCCAGAGCCTTGCCGACCGCGTAACCGCCGGGGACAGAGAAATGGGTTCCGTCGTCGGAGAAGCCGTCCCGAGGCACTCCGTCGGCGGAATGCCAGTCCACCCAAGGGGCATTCCAGTCGAAAACGTGGCAACCCGGTCTGCTGGCTGCAAACGCGAGGCTTTTCTGGTTGATCCAATGGGCCTTCGCCCGTTCTGATCCGCCCGCGCTCCATTTCTGCGTACCGCGCGCAAGGATCGGCAGCAGGATGACCTGTCGACCGGCGCTCAGGATACGGTCGACGATCTTTTCGCGGACGGCCTGGATGACCTCCTTGGTTTCCACCATCATGTCGTTCGTGCCGGCATCGATGATGATCAGGTCGAAATCGAGCTTCAGTACCTCATCGATCCGATTGGCGATATCCCGCGCCTTCTGTCCCGAGACCCCCGCGTTCAATCCCCCGAAGCCGCGCGTGGTCCCAACCCGGCCGCTCGGCTCCCATCCGGGATAGACGAGCGGATCGTGAAAGACCGTGACATCAAGCTGACCGTGGGAAAGCACTTCCGCCCACGTCGCCCACCCTCTTGCAGAGGAGCGGATGTGTCTTTCGCCGGCGTGGTGGTTCTGTTGCACGAGCGATGTGCCGAGAAGCGCGACGCGCTTCCCATGAACTGGAAATCGGGCTGTCATGACATCCGTCTCAGGAAAACAGTGTTCCGCCGTTGACGTCGTAGCAGGCGCCGCTGATGAACGAGGCTTCATCGGACACGAGGAAGGCGACGAGGCTGGCGACTTCTTCCGACTTGCCCTCGCGTTTGAGCGGCGTGGCACCGGCGACCCGCTCGCGCACTTCCGGCTTGGTGAACGTGTCGTGGAATGTCGTCGAGATCATCCCCGGGCAAACGGAATTGACGCGGATCTTCGGTCCAAGCTCCTTTGCAAGGCCGCGCGTGAAGGTCATGACGGCGCCCTTCGAGGTCGCGTAGGCGACGGCGCCAGGGCCACCACCATCGCGGCCGGCCTGGGAGGCGAAGGTGACGATCGAACCGCCATCGGACATGGCGGCGACGGCTGCCTTGGAAGCATTGAACAGCGAGGTCAGGTTGACGTCGATGACCTGCCGGAAAAAGGCCTCGTCCATGTCGGCCAGCGTTTTGCGGGCGATCATGCCGCCGGCGACGTGCACCAATCCATCGAGCCTGCCGAATTCGGCGACCGTCTTTTCGACGGCGGACTGCGCCTCGGCAGCCACGGTCATGTCGGCCTTGATGGCGATGGCCTTGCCACCGGCTGCGGTAATTGCGTTCTGGCATTCCTCGGCACCCGTGGCGGAGCCGAAATAGGTGATCGCAACCTTGGCGCCTTCGCTGGCGAGCCTGTCGGCGCAAGCCTTGCCGATATCCCGGCCGCCGCCCGTCACCAGTATAACCTTGTTGTTCAATCCGTTCATGGGAATGTCCTTTCGTATTCAGAAGTTCTTGGGAATGACGATGCGAAGCTGGTTGTCGTCGACGTCGGTGAAATAGAGGTCGGCGCTAAAACCCTGGTCGTCGACGAAGTGGAAAACCCGTCTCGGTTCCCGAAGCGAATAGGGCACCAGCAGGGTCACCAGCGTGTGTTTGGTCGCGGAGGGAAGCGTGGCTTCGATATGGTATTGCGTGGCCAGGCCTTCGATATCGGCCGGATCGACACCTTCGAAGCCTTCCATCAGCTTTATCTCGGCCGGTCCCGCAGTCGAAAAGACGAACTGGCCGTAGAGGCCGGCCCGCTCTCCTGTCAGTCGGAAACTGCCGCTGCCGACGTCCATCGGGCGTGTGGCATGGAAGAGCCATTGCAGCGGCTGCGGCTGGGCGCACTCGACGCGATCGACCATGACGATGAAGTCGCTGTGGGCGAAATAGATGTCCCGCTCGACCTTCAGCACCACTGGATTGGCAGCCTGATATGCGGCGGTGGCGTCACCACTGATGAAGACGTGGGTCGGCTCCTCGCGCACGGCCATGATTCTCCCGCCGGCCTTTTTGGCAATCGCCTTGTCGCCTTCGGCATATTGTCCGCGGCCATCAATCAGGATGGCGTTCTTGGAGATTGTCTGGCGCCGCCAGCGCCGGTGCATGGTCGAGTTGAAGGCGACGTAATAACCGCTCTGGACCGCAAGATCCTCGCCGAAGGCATAGAGCAGAAAGGCGTTCTGGTCGCCATGGCTGTGGCTCAGCGAGCCGAAGGAACTGCTCTTGAACACGAGCTGGATGTGACGATCTGGGTCGTCCATGTATTTCTGGATCGCGACCCAGCCAATTTCCTTGAACCATTTGACGGGCGGCAGATCGGTAGGCGCTTTTGCGTCGATGGCGGGATAATCGTGGCGATAGACGAGATCGTCAAAGTTGAGGTCCCACCAGCCGTAATTGTAAAACTCCATGGCCGTGCCGGCAGCATCGGCCTTCAGCCGCTCGTAGTACCATTGGTAATACGGGTTGCCCGTAACTCCGGCGAACTGGCGGACATTGTAGCCAACCTTCAGGCCTGGCGGATCGCCAAGGGTGGAGTCGTCACCGAAGCAGGCGCGTCGCGTGCCTGGTGCCTTGGTGTAGAGCGGAAAATCGCCGGTCTTTTGAAAGAATGGGCGCTGGTAGAGATCGACCTTGAGGAAGTTGCGGATGAGGTTCGCGGCCTCAGTCAGATAGGCGATTCCGGTCATCCAGTAGTGCGGCCCTTCCGCCCAGCCGCCATCCTTGTCGCCCCAGGGAGAATAGAGGGTGAAGAGGAATTCGACCGTATAGTCCAGCCAGTTTTCCGCTTCTTTTTCCTCCCCGGCCATGGCGATGCAGGCGGCAGTCAGAGCCGCCGACAGGGAGCGGACGGCGTGGCTGTCATAGGGGAAGACATGGATGCGGGCGCGCCACAGAACATGGTCGGCGACCTCCCGGGTGCGGGCCAGAAGGATGCCACGAACATATTCCCGCTCGGCATCGTCCAGATGATCGTGAAGCCAGTCGTAACCCCAGGCGAGTGCGGTCACGACCCGGAAAGCCGCTTCGTCATTGTAGGAGCGTTCCGTGGCGCCCTTCGTATCCCATCGGGCGACCGAGAGAAGCCATTCCTTGGCTTTCGCGATCATGTCGGCGTCTTCCAGGATCACGCCCCCGATCGCCAGATGGCGGATGGCGTAGATGACTTCTTGGCAATCGATATACATCTGCCGCCAGAGCTTTGCGACGCGCACATTGTCCGGATAGGGCGATGGCTCGGGGATCAGTTCACGCGACAGCCAGGGTTCGACCGAGTTGCCAAAGAAGGTTTGCCAGCCGCAATGATCCGGATCCGAATTCAGCTCCTTACGAAACGCCGCAACGCCGTCGGGACTGAGCCACAGGCGGGGATGGCGGAGATCCATGTTCCGATGGCGCACGTCGGCGCGGGGCAGTGGCGTCTGCGGCAGGTCGGACGACAGTGTGAACTCGCGGGTGCTGCTCCATTCGGAAGTGACGCGCTTTGCCGTGTCATCCCACAGCGCGAACGACCAATGATAAGTCCCCGATTCGAATGCCGTATCTGGTGTGAAGAAATTCCAGGTGAGGTTTTCAAAGGTCAACATCTGGGCGGCAGTAAAGCCCGGATCACGCGATACCCTCAGGACGTATCGTGCGTCGTCATCCAGAGCAGGGAGCCAGCTGAAACGCGGCGGGTTTTCGACTGAGGCGTCGCCGACAGGCTGATACGCGATCGTCAATGTGCCGGGTTTCGGCTCGTCGAGATAGTGGAGACGGTGGGCTTCGGCGGGCTTGGGCATCGCGATGACGTCCTTTGAATTCGAGGCGGGGCGGGCGCGGACAGGCCGCGCCCGGATCTTCGGGTGGAGGGGATTCAGTTCTTGCCGTACTGGCGGTCGTAAGCGGCCTGCATGACCTTCATGACCTTGGAATAACCAAGCTGCTCGAGCCGGGCTTGATAGGCATCCCAGGAGGCATCGACATTCTGGGCCCCGAGAACCCAGGTCTGCTGCATCTCCATCATGTAGGTGAAGAGGCTCGGCCAGTATTTGTCGTAGGTGGCCCGCTCTTCCGTGTTCATGGAGACCCCGGTAAATTCCGGCATCAACAGGCTGGGCTCCTTCTGGTACATGGCGATGCCATCGAGAGCCATCTTGTTGGTCCACTGCTCCTCGGACGGGTAGGAGGCGAAGTAGCCGCGCGGCACGCCGGCACCGATTTCCCACATCTGGGCGTTGACCGGCTTGGGATTGTTGAGGACGCTTGGCTTGTAGACAGGCTTGCCGTTGATCATGTCGTAGGTTTCACCCTCGACACCCCAGTTGGACAGAATGCGTCCTTTTTCGGAGAACCAGAAGTCGAAATACTTGATCGTTTCGACCGGGTGCTTGTTCGAATAGGAGATCGCCCAGCCGGCCGGCTGGAACGTTGCGCGGCGGCTATCCTCGAACCGCTTTCCGGACACCGTCTTCGGCGGCAGCATCGGTGCGAAATTGATGCCGGATACTGTATCCTTCAGCGCCTCGGTGTAGTTCGAGGTGCTGGCAAACCAGTCATGCGTCATGCCGCCGATATTGTTGCCGAGCATGTATTCTCGCACGCGAGCGCCGCGGGTGAAGACTTCCGTATCGATCAGGCCTTCCTTGAACCATTGGGCGATCTTGGAAATGCCGGTCTTGTAGTTCGGCGTCGTCCACGGATGGACGACCTTGCCGCTCTCGACCATGAAGTCGCCATAACGTTCCGATCCGGAAACGCGGGCATCCCACATGTTGATCAGGCGCACCGCCTCGATCGGCTCGCGGGCGAAGTAAGGCACTTCGTCCTTCTTGCCGTTGCCGTTCGGGTCCTTTTCGCGAAAGGCCTTAAGCACAGCGTAGAGCTCGGCGACATTTTCCGGCACTTTCAGGCCGAGCTTGTCGAGCCAGTCCTTGCGGATGAACCAGGCGCGGGAAAATTCGCCTTCAGGCACATAGGGAATGAAGTAGATATGGCCGTCCGGCGCGCTGATCGCCTGGCGGACGACCGGGTGCTCATCGAAGAATTTCTTTAGATTCGGGGCGTTCTTCTCGATCAGCCCGTCCAGCGGCACGAAGGCGCCTTCCATGCCGTAGCGGATGAAATCGTCCTTCAGGCCACCCGTGACATCGCCTCCAACGATATCCGGCAGGTTGCCCGACGCCATCAGGAGATTGAAGGCATCGCGGCTGCTGCTTGTGGCAAGCGACGCGACGTTCTTCACGTGGATGCCGGTCCATTCGGCCGCCTTCTTCTCCACCGGCCAGTTTTCCGTGTAGACGTATTTGTCACGGAAATGGAAATGGATGGTCAGCTGCAGAGGCTTGTCGACGATCTTCGTCGAGGCATCCTGGGCGTAAGCGGCACCGGTTTGCAGTACGGCGCATGTGGTGAGCAGCGCCAGCATTTTTCGAAAGTATCTCATTCCATTCTCCTCCTTCAACAGAACCGATTGAGACGGCGTTATTCCTTCACTCCGCCAAGGGTGATGCCCTTGTTGAAGTATTTCTGAATGCTCGGGTAAATGAGCAGGACGGGGATGATCGAGGCGATCATGATGGCGGCGGTGACCGTCTCGAACGAATAGCGGTTGGTCAGCAGGCTGCTGGCGAACTCGTCGTTGGCCGTCAGGTCGACGATGATGCGCTTGAGGTAGAGCTGCAGCGGGATCTTCTCTTCGCCGCGCAACAGCACCATTGCCCAGAAGTAGCTGTTCCAGCGGGAGACGATGCAGAACAGGCCGACCGTGATGATTGCCGGCTTGGACAGCGGAATGAACACCTTCCAGAGCAGCTGGAATTCGCTGGCGCCATCCATCTTGGCCGCTTCTTCGAAGGACTTGGGAACCCCTTCGAAGAAATTGCGCAGCAGGATCACGTTGAAGGCGTTGCAGGCAAAGCCGATGATCAGGCCGAAGCGGGAGTCGAGCAGGCCGAGATCCCGCATGTTCAGGAAGAAGGGGATCATGCCGGCGTTGAACCACAGCGTGAACGCCACCATCAGATTGAGGAATTTCCGACCGCGCAGGCGAGGCCGCGACAGCGCGTAAGCACCGGGGATCATGATGGCGAGGCTGATGGCCGTGCCGCCGAACGTATAGATGAAGGTGTTGCCGTAGGCGATCCAGAAAAGCCGGTCGGACAGCACGAACTCGTAGGCGGCGAGCGTCAGGTCCTTCGGAAACAGCACGACCTGGCCGGAGGTAACGGCGGCACCCGATGAAATCGACACGGCCAGGAGGTAGATGAACGGATAAAGCGTCGAAATGACGAACAGGCCGATCAGGGCTGCATTCGCATATCCGAAGATCCGGTCGCCGCGGGAATAGAGATTGAAGCTTGCCATGACGATCACCAGAGCGAGGTTGACGACACCTTCCGGCTGATCCGGTTGGCCGTGAAGACGAGCGCGAAGGCGATGACCGCGTTGAAGAGGCCGGCGGCGGTGGCGAGGTCGTATTGCGTGCCCTGCAGACCCGTGCGGTAGACGTAAGTCGAGACGACGTCGGCAGTGCGATAGGTTGCCGGCTGGTAGAGCAGGATGATGTATTCGAAACCGACCTCGACGAGATTGCCGATGCGGATGATCAGCATGATGATGATCGTCGGCAGGATGCAGGGCAGGGTGATGCGCCACATCATCTGCCAGCGCGATGCCCCGTCGACCCGGGCGGACTCATAGAGCGTCGGGCTGATGCCGGCGATCGCGGCCAGATAGACGATCGACTCGAAGCCCGCTTCCTTCCAGATGTTCGACCCGATGAAGATGGTGCGGAACCATTCCGGCTGGGTCAGGAAGTAGATCCGGTCGAGGCCGAGGCTCGACAGGATCAGGTTGACGACGCCTGTCGTGGGGGACAGCAGGTTGATGACAATGCCCGCGACGATCACCACCGAGATGAAATGCGGCAGATAGACGATGGTCTGCGAAACACGGCGCCCGAACTCGTTCTGCAGTTCGTTGAACATCACGGCCAGGATGATGGGCACGGGGAAGGCGAAAATCAGCCCCAGGCCGCTGATGGCAATGGTGTTCAGGAAGGCACGGATGAAGATCTGGTCTTCGAGAAGCGTTTGAAAATTCTCCAACCCCACCCAGGGACTTCCGGAAATGCCGCGGAACGGACTGAAGTCCTTGAAGGCGATCTGCAGGCCCTCCATCGGCTTGTAGAGGAAGAGCAGGAACCAGAGGATCATGGGCAGGACGAGCAGGTAGAGCTGCCAGTCCCTTCGCAAGTCCTCGCCCAGTCGCTTGAAATATCCGACGAATCTCGATGTCATGATCAATCTCACGCGTGCCCGCTGACGGCCTTGCCGCTTGCGGCATCGAAGACATGCAATCGGTCCGTGGGTATCTTCAGCTCGCCGATTTCCGAAAGCTTGCGGACGTCGGCCGGCGTCTCGAGCTTGGCGACGATCGGCTGGCCTGCGATACGGCTGTGCAGCAGGGCCTCCGAGCCGAGCGGCTCGACCAGATCGACGGTTGCCGCGATCGGCTGGCCTTGCGCGCCTGCCTCCGGGCCGATAGAGAAATGCTCCGGACGAACACCCACGAGAATGCGCTGGTCGGCTTCCAGCGATGCGACGAACGAGACCGGCAGCTTAAGCTCAATCGCGTCTGTATGGACGCCGTCGATGCGGGCGGCGGGCTCACCGTTCAACGAGGTTACCGTCGCGCGAAGAAGGTTCATCGGCGGAGAGCCCAGGAAGCTCGCAACGAAGGCGTTCGCCGGATTGAGGAACAGTTCCATCGGGGAGCCGACCTGTTCGACGCGACCGGCGTTCATCACGACGATGCGGTCTGCGAGTGTCATGGCTTCGACCTGATCGTGGGTCACATAGATGCTGGTGACGCCCATCCGCTTGTGAAGCCGCTTGATTTCGGCGCGCATCTGGGTGCGCAGCTTGGCGTCGAGGTTCGACAGGGGTTCGTCGAACAGGAAGACCTTCGGTTTGCGGACGATCGCCCGTCCCATGGCGACCCGCTGCCGTTGGCCGCCCGAAAGGTCTGCCGGCTTGCGTTTCAGATAGGGGGTCAGATCCAGAATGGTGGCGGCTTCGTTGACAGCCGCTTCCACCACCTCGTTCTTCTCCCGCCGGACGCGCAGGCCGAATGCGATGTTTTCGGCGACATTCAGATGCGGGTAGAGTGCATAATTCTGAAACACCATCGCGACGTCGCGGTCTTTCGGTGCCATCCGGTTGACGACGCGCCCTCCGATCGAGATCGTGCCGTCGGAGATTTCCTCCAGGCCTGCGATCATTCGCAGCGTCGTCGACTTGCCGCAACCTGACGGCCCGACGAGAACGATGAACTCGCCCGTTGCGACATTCAGGTTTACAGAGTGCACGACTTCGAGTGCGCCGTAGCGTTTCACTACGTCGTTCAATTCCACTGCAGACATGTCAGTTTCCTCCCGGCGGCGTCCTCCCTCAGGTCAGACTGCGCCGCGGCCTCCGTTTTTCTGTCGTTGTTGCATTGATCGATTCAATGTAGCTCCACAGCTTCGGGTCCCTTGAAAGCTCCGTGATCTTGCTTTCAAGCGAGCCGAGGTGCCTGCTCATTGCCGCCACCGCTTCATCCGGAGACGCGTTGCGGATGGCATCGACGATATCCCGGTGCTCATGGATGACCTCGCCGGTGCGGCGCACGCCGAAGATCATCTTCAGGTGACGCATGCGGTCGATCTCTCCCTTCGCCTGGTTGACGAAAGCCCAGACGCCACCGAGGCGAGCCGCCGCGAAAATCGTCCGATGGAAATCTTCGTCCAGCTCGAAGAAGCTGGTGTAATCCTCCTTTTCCACCGCTTCGATCTGCTGGTTGAGGCAAAGCTCCATACGCCCGAGGTCTTCAAGCGTGTGACGCTTGGCGGCTTCCGCCGCGGCACCTGCTTCCAGGCGAAAGCGGATGAAGCATGCCTCGATGTAACGCTGAACCTCGATCGTCGCGACGAAGGTGCCGCCCTGCGGCACGACCTTGATCAATCCTTCTTCCGAAAGCCGGATGATGGCCTCGCGCACCGGCGTCTTGCTGACATTGAGAATCGCCGCGACTTCCTTTTCCGGCAAGGCCCTTCCAGGCAACAGCCGAACCTCCACGATCAATTGCCGCAGTAGCCGATAGACCTTGCTTGTCGTATTGCCGGGGCCACCGATCGGTGAGGACCGGAGCAGCTCCTCCAAAGGCAAGGCCGGAATTTCAATGACGTTCGACATATCTCTTTGCCAACTGATATCTTAGTTGCGAAATTGATGTCTTAGTCAGGCCTTGTCAAGGCGAATTTTTGGAATTCGCTTTCTTGTGTTTTGGGAGTGGAACGGTCGGGTCGCGACACGGCCAAGCGCAAGCGATCCCGGCAAAAGCTTGCCGAGATGACCTTCACGCTGAAAAATCAATCAAAAACCGGAGATTACCAACGCGGAACGCGCCGTTCGTAGGTGGGGTCGAACTCTTGCATATAGGCCGTGTCGTTGCGTTCGCTGACGCCAGCGCTCTCGTAGAGCCTGGCAAGCTCCGCAAGCTTTTCCTGGTTGATGGAAACGCCGAGCCCTGGCCTGTCGGAAACGGCGAGGGTGCCGTTCTCGAAACGGAAAGGGTCGCCTTCGATGATGTCGACACCGGTCCACGGATAGTGGGTATCGCAAGCATAGGTCAGGTTTGGCGTCGCCGCCGCAACATGGGTCATGGCTGCAAGCGTGATCCCGAGGTGCGAGTTGGAGTGCATGGAAAGGCCAAGGCCAAAGGCCTCGCACAACGTCGCAAGATGTGTCGAGGCGCGTATTCCGCCCCAGTAATGGTGGTCCGAGAGTATTATCTGCACGGCATTCTTGCGAACGGCTTCGGCAATCTGGTCGAATTCCAGCACCACCATATTGGTCGCCAGCGGCAGGCTGGTCGCGGCCGCGACCTTTGCCATGGCATCCATGCCGAGGACGGGATCTTCGAGATATTCGAGAACGCCTTCGAGCTTCTTTGCGATGTAGATCGCCGTATCCACCGTCCAGCCGCCATTCGGATCGATCCGCAGCGGATGATCGGGAAAAGCTTCGCGCAACTTCAGCATGGTCTCGATTTCGAGATCAGGCTCAAGCACGCCGCCCTTCAGTTTCAGGGAACCGAAACCATGTTCGGAGACGAAACGGCGAGCCTCCTCCACCATCGCGTCCGGTGTCATGACCTCGCCCCAGTCATCCGGCTCTTCACCGATATGCCCGGCAAACTTGTAGAAGAGATAGGCGCTGAATGGCACGCGGTCTCGCACAGGCCCACCGAGCAGATCGACGACCGGCCGGCCAACAGCCTTGCCCTGGATATCAAGGCAGGGAACCTCGAACGCGGAATAGACGACGTCGGTCACCTTGTGATCGGCAACCGCCGTTTTGGCGTTGATACCGCCTCCGTTCGGGAGTGCGGCAAGGACCCGCTTGCGGAGGTCGCTCAGCTGAAACGGGTCGAGTCCGACAATGGCAGGGGCCGTGTCGCGCAGGCCCTGAAGCGCCTTGATGCTCCCATAACTTTCCCCGATGCCGACCGATCCGTCGTCGCAGAAGACCTCGATCACCGTGCGCAGGGCATAAGGCTGATGGACACCCTTGCAGTTGAGAAGAGGCTTGTCCGGAATGGCTACCGGCGTCAGCTTGACATGTTCGATCCGCATAGAGTTTCCAACGATGTGACACTGCCCCAGGGGTCACCGGCATATATGAACGCGCGGCTTCAATCAAAGCCGCATGTTTTCAAAGTGTCCATTTCTCGCGACCGGAAGGGACAGGTTTCCGCCGGAGAGCGCTATTTCAGCGGTAAAAACAGGTCCGCGACCGCCTCATGCTCCGGCACTTCCGCCAAGAAGCCCAGCCGCTGGCAATAGATCGGGAAGTCGCGTGCTTCCTCGCCACTGGCCGGAAGCCAGTCGCGATAAAGGTAAAGCGCGGCGGGCTCAAGATTGTCGGTGTTGCCGACGACGCGCAGCACCGCGCAGCGTCCGCCGGGGATCTCTCCGGCTCTGATCTGTTCGCCGTTCGCCTCGATCGGCTGGTCCGTCCCGACGCAAAGGTCCATCCTATAATCGACAGGCGACGCAGGGCGCCGCTCGGAACGCCAGACATTGAAGGTCGGACTTGTCTTGGGGTGCAGGCCAGCGGCCCTGCGCCACGCGATGAACCGCTGGATGGTGGCACCGAGCGTAGCCGGGTCCCCCCGATGCTCCATGATAGCCACCGGCGTGGAGGGCTCGTGGCGAATCGTCACGTCGTCAGTGGTAAAAGTCTTCTGCACGAGCTTGCTCCTTGCGTTGTCGAAAGGCCCGAAGGCTGCAAGCCACGGCTCCCAATCGGGAGACTTCCGGAACGACGAGGGCGATTGCCCGAACCGTTGCCGAAAGGCGCGGGCGAAGGCGTCCGGTGCATCGTAACCGGCATCCATCGCAATGTCCGTGACGCTTTGGGCATCCTTGTAGGCTAGCCGGTATGAAGCGCGTTTCATGCGGGCAAGTTGGATATAGCGATGCACGGATAATCCGAAGGTCGCCTTGAACTGCCGGTGGAAATGAAACTTCGAGAAGGCCGCAACACCGCTCAGCGTTTCCAGGTCCAGATCACCGCCAAGATGCCGGTCGATGTAGTCCAGCACGCGCTGCATCCGGGCATGGTAGTTTTGAAGCGCTGCCTTCATCGTCCCTCCTCTGTGGCGGCTCCAGCTGGTTGTTCGACCCCTATGGCAACTTGCTGTCCGGGCCATCAAGGAATCGCAGGGCTGTTGAGGTGAATGGTACGATGGGATCATAAATGGGAGCGTGTTCGCCACCAGGAATAATCCACAGCGCGGCATCCGGAACAGAACGATGGATGCGTACGGGAATTTCAACGGGAAAAAAGCGGTCGCGATCACCGTGCACAACAAGCGTACGAGCTGCGATGGTTGATAGATCTCGTTCGGTGAAATTCATATCGTCATGGTTTTCGCCCAACGCGTTGAACTGGGCGATGAGTTGATTGATCTGTTCCTCACCGCGTTTTGCGCACTCCCGATACATTTCCTGAACGTGTTGGGGCATGACGCCGAACGAAGCTCCGCGCATGATAACCCGTGCCTGATCTGGGAAATGGGTCGTTGCACTAATTAATACCATCGAGTCGATGCGCCTGGGTTGGCTCGTTGCCATGTGGAGTAGCGTCATCCCGCCAGAACTGATGCCCATAGCCGAGAAGTGACCAACTCCCAGCTTTTCAAGCAAGAGGAACACGTCACTGGCCGCTTCCCGATGTGTGAACCTGCTCCCGGGATTGGTAGAGTGACCGTGGCCACGCAGATCGACGACGATCAGTCGATAGCGCTCCGAGAGCCTGGCGGTAAAGGGCAGCCAGTTCTGCACGCAACCGCCAAACCCATGCAGGAGTACCAGAGGTTTTCCATCTCCGTACTCCTCGTAGTACATCTCAATGCCGTTGATCTGAACAGTATGCCCGCGAGTGGTTGTCTGTTTGGGAGCGTAGGTGGTTGTCATGGTGTCTCTCAAATGCGCGATAAAGGGAACAGCCGCCTGCAGGCCCATGGAAATGAACCCGCGAAAAGACAGCAACGCCGGTCACTGTCTCCAGGTCCAGACCACTGCCAGGATTCCGGTCGTTGTAGTCCAGCACTCGCTGTCTCCGAGCAGGGAGGTTTTGCGCGGCCTTCATCGTCCCTCCTCCGAGGCGGTTCCAACTAGCCGCTAGCGGTCACGACGCGCTCGACCGATCTTGCGGTTTTGTCACGGGTTCGCAGAACGTCGCCAGGGACCGTTTGCGGCACGCTCCACCCATCAAGCCAAAAATGCAGGGTTCGCGGTTCGAATCTGTTCAGGACCTCCGGCCAGCCTCACGACAATGACAACTCACCGCGCCGCACAGACCACTTTGCGCCGTGTCGCTTTTCGCTACTTCATTCGCCGAAAACGTCGCCCACCAAATAGGCTAACTGACGAATTTATAGTCATTAATTCGCATGCTATATGCTGTAGAATATCAGTTGACATATCACGATGGATATAGAATTCTCTTGGTGCCAAGCGAAGGCGCGCAGGGGGTCCGGTGAAAATTCTTGTTCTCAACCCGAATAGTTCGACGAAGGTGACGGAAGCGATTGCCGAGAGCATTGCGCCTTTGCGGGCCGTCACCGCCCACGCTATCGTTTGCGACCGGCTTCCCGATGCGCCGATCGGTATCGAGACCGATGAGGACGTGGCATTTGTTGCGCCCATGGTGGTTGAGAGAATAGCCCGCGGCGACGCGGATGCCTTTGTGGTGGCGTGTTTTTCTGATCCCGGAGTTGCTGCGGCGCGCTTGGCAACGAACCGGCCGGTGGTTGGTATCGCCGAGGCTGCCTACTATGCCGCGCTGCAATTGGCGCCGCGCTTCGGCGTCGTTTCGCTCGGCGCCTCATCGGTTGCGCGCCATGCGGCTCATATCGAGCGGCTCGGGTTGACCGCGCGACTGGCCGCCGACCGGCCGGTCAATATGTCCGTGGCCGAAGCGAATGATCTTAATTTGGCGGGCGCGTCGGTTGCTCGCGCCGCAAAGGTAATGGCGGAAGTGGACGGTGCCGGCGTCGTGATCCTCGGCTGTGCCGGCATGGGCGGCCACCGGCCCGTCCTGCAGCGGGAGCTGGGCGTGCCGGTTGTCGATCCCGTGCAGGCGGCCGTCGCGGCGGCCATCAATGCGCTCGACCTCGAGTATTTTGCAAAGGGGTGATCTGATGGAGCTTGTCGTCAAGGGCCGGGTGGTCGTGCCGGATGGCATCCTTGAAGGTGGCTGGGTAGCGATCTCCGAGGGGCGCATAGCGGCCGTCGGAGTGGGTGATGCTCCGAGCGCCGCGAGGATCGACGATCGTGGCGATGCGTTGATCCTGCCGGGAGCGGTAGACGGCCAGACCCATGCGACGAGCTATAAGGGGCTCCTTGGCATTGCCGACACCACGCGATCGGCAATTGCGGGTGGCGTGACCACGCTGGTCGACATGCCCTATGACAATCCCGAGCCGCTCGACCGCCCGGAACGGCTGGATGCCAAGGTCGCTGCAATCGCCGCGCATGCGCATGCCGACATGGCGCTATACGGAACGGCGACCCGCGAAACGGGCGTGGCCAACCTGGCGTCGCTGATCGACGGGGGTGTCGTCGCCTTCAAGATCTCGTCGTTTGAAAGCAATCCTGTGCGTTTTCCCCGGATTGGCGAGGATCTCGTGCTCGATCTGATGGAGGCTCTGGTCTTGACGCGTCTGCCACTTGGGCTGCACAACGAGGATCAGGAGATAGTCCTTTCCCGCATCGCGCAAGCGAAGGCTGCCGGTCGAGACGGTATCGCCGCCCATGTTAAAGCTCGCCCGGAAGCGGCCGAGCTGGCGGCGACCGGGCAGTTCCTTGCCCTCGGCCTGGCGACTGGCGCGCATGTCCATCCCGTTCACCTGACGACGGAGGCGGGCTTCCGGTTGACCGGAGCGATCGCCGAACTGGGCGCGGCGGCAACCGGTGAGCTTTGCGTCCACTACCTCTGGTTCGATGCCGCACGTGATGGCGAAAGGCTTGGGGCGCGGATGAAGGTGAACCCGCCGATCCGTGCGGCGGCGATCGACGGCCTCTGGCGGTCGATTTCCGAAGGCCTTGTCGCGTTCGTTTCCTCCGACCATTCCAGCTGGCCAATCGACAACAAGCTGACGGCCTCGATCTTCGATGCCGGTGCCGGCGTCCCGGGCCTCGAAACGCTCGTTCCCGCCTTCTTCACGGCTGCCGAAGCGCGGGGTCTCGATGCCGCCCGGTTTAGCGCGGAGTATCTGGCTGAACGGCCCGCCCGCTTCTTCGGTATCGACGACCGCAAAGGAGCGATCGTTGTCGGCCGGGAGGCCGATTTGATCGCGCTCGAACAGGGCAGCTTCATCTGGGACGAGGCGGCTTCTCACGACGGACTGAACTGGAGCCCCTTCCACGGCGAGACTTTTACGGTCCGTGTGGCGGCAAGCTGGTTGCGCGGGCAACTCGTCTGGGATGGACAGGACATTCTCAACAGCCCCGGAAGCGGCCGTTTCGTGCCGCGCGCCACAGCGGGCTGGTTCGCGACTGAAAAGGACTGACGATGACACTTCTCACCGAAAAGGGACGAGGCGTCTACGTGATTTCGGTCACGCCGTTCAAGGATGACGGATCGCTCGATCTCGACAGCCTCGACCGCGTGACGGATTTCTACCTTTCCGCAGGCGCTGACGGTCTGACCGTTCTCGGCATGATGGGCGAAGCTCCCAAGCTCACGGGAGCCGAGTCACGTCAAGTGATCCAGCGCGTCATTTCACGCGCACCGGGCAAGCCCGTCGTGGTCGGCGTTTCGTCGCCCGGCCTCGCAGCGCTGGCCGAAGTCAGCCAGGAAGCCATGGCGCAGGGCGCTGCCGGCGTTATGATTGCGCCGCCAATGAGCCTGCGCACCGATGCGCAGATCCTGAGCTACTATCGTCAGGCCTGCGGTTTCATCGGCAAGGATGTTCCGGTGGTGCTTCAGGACTTCCCGCTGGCAACGACGGTGCAGATCAGCGACGAACTCCTGGGGCGCCTGATCGATGAACTGCCGCAGATCGTGATGCTCAAGCACGAGGACTGGCCCGGCCTGTCGAAGATCTCGAAGCTTCGCGAGGCGGAAGCGAAGGGGCGTCGCCGTATCTCCGTGCTTTGCGGCAATGGCGGTGTTTTCCTGCCCGAGGAGGTCGCGCGCGGCGCTGATGGTGCCATGACCGGCTTCGGTTTCCCGGAAATGCTGGTCCAGGTGACCGATCTGGCAAGCCGCGGTGAAATGGACCGCGCGCAGGACCTCTTCGATGCCTATCTGCCGCTCGTCCGGTACGAGCAGCAGCCGGGCGTCGGCCTGGCCGTTCGGAAATACGTGCTGGCCAGGCGAGGTGCGATCGCCTCGGCCGCGCAACGTCAGCCGGGCGCGCAACTGGATGCGCTGGCCCGGGCAGAAGTGGAGCGGCTGCTTCGCCGCCAGGAGAAACGTATCGAGGAGCTGGGTTGATGGATTTCAGTTTTGCCGGACGTAAGGCGTTGGTTCTGGATGCGGGCCGTGGCCTTCGCGGGATGCTGCGGAACCTGTGAGATTCCAGGCTCTCGGAGTCTGAATGTGGACATAACCAGTAAGTCAAATCTAACCAAAAAAAGGGGAATGACATGATGAAGAAAACACTGAGCATTGCTTTCCTTGCCATGATGGCCACCTCCGCGCTGGCGGAGCCCACCCTGACCAAGGGCAAGATTTCGTTCGCAGCCGATTTCGCCGCGGCTCCGAACCAGTTCATCCGCACCGATGGCCAGAAGGACGGCCTCAATGTGGACATGTGCGGCGAGATCGGCAAACGCCTCGGCCAGGAAGTCGAATGGACCAACCTCGCGTTTCCCGGCCTGGTCCCCGGCCTGCAGGCCAAGCGCTTCGACAGCCTCTGCACCGCGATCTTCATCAATCCGGATCGTTTGAAGATCATGAACATGATCTCCTACGTTCAGTGGGGTGAAGGCATGATGGTTCCGAAGGGTAATCCCGGCGGCATCGCGTGCGAAGGCAAGATCGGCGTGCCGGCAAGCTACAATGCCTGCTTCGACGGCCTGGCGGGCAAGGTGGTTTCGGTCGCTGCCGGCGGCACGACCAACAAGAACCTCCAGGCGCAGAGCGACCGCATGGTCGCCGCCGGCAAGAAGCCGATCGACATTCGCGCATTCGACTCCAATTCCGAAGCCATTCAGGCCGCGACGACCAAGCAGGTCGATGCGGCCTATCTGAACGATCCGCAGGCGGCCTATTACATCTCGACCAGCAAGGCGCCCTTCGAAATGGCTTTCACGGGCAACGCCGCGAATCGTCTTGCGATCACCACCCTGAAGGACAACACTGAGTTGGCGACGATGATCGTCAAGGCGCTGGAAGAGATGCGCGCCGACGGCACCTACAAGAAGATCGTCGAGAAATGGGGCGTGGCCCCGGTCGATGCATTCGTGCTCAACCCGCAATGATCTGATGTAGGCTGACGATGCAGTTCTCGGTCGAGACATTCCTGCATTACCTGGCGCAGCCACGGTTTGCCACCGTGGCTGGCGTCACCCTGTTGGTCGCGATAGCGGCACAGGCGATCGGAACCGTCATCGGGCTGATCCTTGCGCTGTGTGCCCTGTCGCGACACAGGGCCTTGCGGATATTCTCCGGGACCTGGGTATGGCTGTGGCGCGGCACGCCGCCGCTGGTACAGCTTTTCCTCCTCTATTTCGGTCTGCCCCAGCTCGGCATCCGCCTTGGGGTGCTGGAGGCCGGACTGATCGGTCTGGGCTGCTACTCGGGCGCTTACATGTCCGAGATCATTCGCGGCGCCCTGCAGAGCGTGCCGTCCGACCAGATGCAGGCGGCGCGCGCAATGGGCATGAGCTGGCTGGGGGCGATGCTGCACGTCATATTGCCGCAATCGGTGCGGCTGATCCTGCCGCCGTTCGGCAACGAATTTTCGTCCATGATGCGGACGACGTCGCTCCTTTCGGTCATTTCGTTCAGCGAACTCCTGCGCGTCACGCGAACCGCAATCAACGAAACCTACGCTGTCATCGAACTCTATGTCGTAGCGGCCTTCTGGTACTTGCTGATGTATTCCGCCTGGATCATCGTGCAGCGCCAACTCGAGCGCTACGCCGCAACCGGCAGCGTCAAACGAAACATGACCACCGTCCCGCCCCTGTCGGCGAAAGGTTGAAGAGTTGTATTCCGGAGAAACCGAGATGAAGACCGCTGTTCTGTTCGGGGTCGGCGCCATGGGCGGCCGACTGCTGCGTGTGCTCGAAGCCGACTATCCGGGCATCGAGATCGTCGCGGCGATCGACACCGATGCCGCCAAGATCGGGCGCACGCTGGCCGAGGTGACTGGCTACCAGCGCTTCGGCGTTATCAAGATCGTCGGCGATCTTGCAACCGCGCTCGCCGGACTTTCGAAAAAGCCCGACGTGCTCGTGCATATGACCGAGTCCAAACCTCACCTCATCAAGGAGCAGTTGCTTGCGGCCCTGAATGCAGGCCTCAACGTGGTGTCCGCGGCCGAATCCATGTTCTATCCCGGCCTGCGCTATGGCGCGTTCGCGGATGCCCTGGACAGCGCGGCGCGTGCCAACGGCGTATCAATCACCGGCACAGGCATCAATCCCGGCTTTTCCTACGACGTGCTCCCGCTGGTGCTGGCGCGCGGTACCAGCGCCGTGAAGCGCCTGACCATTCATCGCTGCATCGACGTTACTGGCACGGGTCCGGGCGATATCGAGCACGTCGGCTACGGCCTGACGCCCGAGGAGTTCAACCGCCGGATTGCCGATGGCCGCGTCGAGGGACACATGGGCGCGCCAGAGTCGTTGCTGAGGATCGCGGACGCTCTCAATTTGGATATCGACGAGATCACCGAGGCGTGGGATCTCGAGACGGCCGATTTCGAAGTCGACAGCGGCGATCCGACGCTGGGCATTCTCCCGCCCGGCCGCGTGATCGGCATCACCCAACATGCCCGGGCTCTCCATCAAGGCAATGAAGTGCTCCGCACGTCGCTGGCGATGTATTACCAGCCGGAGAAGTTCAACCTCGTCGAGGAGGACAGGATCGAGATCGACGGCGCTATGCCGGTCAAGATGTCGATCAAGCCTGCGATGCAGTCGCTGTTCGGCGCAGCCAACATCATGGCCAACACGATCGTGCCGCTGGCCGAGGCCGAACCGGGTCTCGTTTCGCCACTGGATCTTCCGACTGGCGGTACCGTGCGTGGTCTTTCCCGCTATGCTGTCGATCCTTCGCGCCAGGCGAAGCCCGGTTACCTGCCGGTGACGAGGAAGGTCTGATTTCGTGGGCTTCGACGCTGGCATATTCCTGGATATCCTGCGGTCGCCTCTGCTGCTGAAGGCTGCCTGGGTCACGATCTGGGTTGCTGTCGTTGCCCAGACGATAGGAACGGTTCTGGGGTTTGCTCTTGCGGGCATGTTGGCGGCGCCCAGGTTGATGCGCTGGCCGGCGCTTGTCTTCATCTGGGTCTTCAAGGGTACGCCGCTGCTTGCGCAGATCCTGTTCTTTTATTCGGCGCTGCCGCAGATGGGCGTTCCGCTCAGCCTGATCGCCACCGGCTTGCTGGCGCTGGGTCTGAACGAGGGCGCACGAATGGCCGACATCGTGCGCGGCGGCCTGATGTCCGTCTCGCGCGATCAGCGCGAGGCCGGACTGGCGCTGGGTCTTCATCCCTGGCAGATTTTCGTCACGGTGGTGTTTCCACAGGCGATCCGGGCGATCGTGCCGCCGCTCGGCAATAACTTCAGCTACATGATCAAGGCCACGTCGCTTCTGGCGGCCATCTCGTTTGCCGAGCTCCTGCGTGTCTCCCAGCAGCTTGCCCAATCGACCACCCGAGCGCTGGAAGTCTATCTGGCCGTTGCCCTCTGGTATCTCGCGATCCTGACGATCTGGATGCTGATTCAGCATCGAATAGAAAGAGCCGTGGCGCTGAAGACCTCCAGCCACGTGTCTGCGCCCCCGCCGGTGGTCGAACGCGCCGTGGTGAGGGCGGACTTGGGTCCGGAGGCGCCTTCGCATCTCAATCCGGTGATCGAGGCGCGCAACCTTACCCGCAGCTTCGGGCCGATCAAGGGACTGGACGATGTCTCGCTGGCTGTCGGCAAGGGTGAGGTCGTGGTGGTCCTCGGCCCGTCGGGGTCGGGCAAAAGTACATTGCTGCGCGCGCTGAACTGGATCGAGCCTGCAGATAGCGGCGATGTCCTGCTGACCGGCGAGAGCCTGCCATGGGCCGATGCGGCCCGTCGTATCGCTCGTCCGGATCGCATGCTGGACAAGCGTCGTCGTCGCCTCGGCATGGTGTTCCAGAGTTTTGCGCTGTTTCCCACGATGACGGCACGGCAGAACGTCGCTTTGGGCCCACGCAAGCTGCTCGGCATTCCGAAGACGGAGGCGCTGGCTGCCGCGGACGGACTGCTCGACAAGGTCGGGCTCAGGGACAAGCTGCACGCCTATCCCGTGGAACTGTCCGGCGGTCAACGCCAGCGCGTCGCCATTGCGCGGGCATTGTCGATGAAACCCGATGCCTTGCTCTTCGATGAACCGACATCCGCTCTGGACCCGGAATCCATCGGGGGCGTCCTGGGCGTGATGGCGGATCTGGCCGGACAAGGTTTGACAATGGTCATCGTGACGCACGAGATTGGCTTTGCCCGGCGAATCGCCGACCGCATCGCCTACATGGAGCGTGGTCGCCTGTTGATGGATCTGCCGCGTGATCAGGCTTTTGGCGATGAAGCGCCGGATTACTTCCGCGCCTTTCTGTCTCGCGAAGGATAGTCAGGGATAAGCCATGTGGAATTGGCCATCGGGTAAAAACGCCGTCTTTCGGTTGCGCTTTGTACATGCATATCTGCCGGAGCGACCGTCGGGTTGCCGGCTGAAATGCCGATTTACAGATAGGAGTGCCCATGGCTGAGGTAACAGCAATCAGAAAGAAGCGCCGTGTGGTGCAGCCGGCAAAGCCGGCATCGCTGACGGAACAGGTTCACGAGGCGCTGCGAACCCTGATTCTGACATGCGCGATCCGTCCGGGTCAGGAACTGAACGAAGCTGAAATCGCCGAGCGCTTCAATATATCCAAGACGCCGGCCCGCGAAGCGTTGGCTGCCTTGCGCCAGGAGGGGCTGGTCAGGTCTTTTCCGCGCCGCGGCTATCAGGTCACGCCGATCACGTTTGCGGACATGGACGAACTGTTCGACGTGCGAACCATTCTGGAAGCCGGAGCCGCCGAATTCGCCTGTACCCGGCTGACAGGGGAGCAGATAGATCGTCTGAACTCCCTCGCGGATGCCACCTATAATCAAGGCGAGCAGCTCAGCCTCGCCACGTTCATAAGGTCCAACCGGGAATTCCATCTGGCGATTGCGGAAGCGACCGGTAATGGAAGGCTCGTCCAGTTGCTGACCCATCAGATCGATGCGCTTGAACGTTTCTTCTATCTGGGCGCCCAGTTGCGGGACGTGAACAACGAAACCAACGTCTCGCACCATCAGATAGTCGAAACACTGGCCCGCCGTGACCAGACCGCGGCTCGCGAGATCATGATTCGCCATAACGAGCAAACCCGCCAGGGACTGTTCCAGGCCCTGGCGGCGGGGCGGGGATACGATCTGATCAATCTGTAGCGCGGGGACAGCAGCTACAAAACTTAAGGGAACGCCGTCCGCCGAACTCGTGCGTAGACAGGAAATGATGATGGAAGCCGGATCATTGTGGGAGGCGATCACGCCATCCGCACCCATATTCGCGAAACTGACCGAAGCGATCACTGCCGATGTGGTCGTGGTGGGAGCGGGCTTCCTGGGTCTCTCCTCCGCTCTGCATGCCGCCGAGGCCGGCCTCGACGTGGTTCTGCTCGAAAGTCATCAGCCGGGTTTTGGTGCTTCCGGGCGCAACACCGGCTTCGTGGTTCCCAGCCTCAAGACGTCGCTCGGACCTGCCGAGGTGGCGACGGCGCTTGGTGCCGATCATGCCGGGCGCCTGCTGAAACTGGTAGCAGGTTCCGGCAGGGCGGTATTCGATCTCATCGGGCGTCACGAAATTGACTGTGATGCCGTCCAGAACGGCTGGTTGCAGCCCGCGCATTCGCGCGCGGCCGAAGAGGTGCTTCACGGCCGCATGCCACGGCTGCTGGCCGCCGGCGTCGACGCCGAATGGCTCGACCGCGATGCCATGCTCAAGCGTACGGGGCTTCCGTCACTGCATGGAGGAATAAGGGTGGCCTCCGGTGGCCAGATCACGCCGCTCACCTACGCGCACGGGCTTGCGCGCGCTGCCATATCGGCGGGAGTGCGACTGTTCGGGGACAGTCCGGTGGTGGGCATTGAAGCCGATGAGCAAGGCTGGCGCGTCCGGACCGCGGGCGGAGAAGTCCGCGCTCGCCGCGTACTCATGGCCACCAATGCGCTGATCGGCGACCTGCTGCCGGAGCTGCGCGCATCGATAATTCCTGCCCGTGTCTTCCAGATCGCAACCCAAGTACTGCCGCAGGCTCTGCGCGCGACACTTTTGCCGGACATGGCGCCGGTCGCCGATACGCGCCGTCATACTTTCGCATTGCGCTGGTCTCCGGACGGCCGGCTCGTGACCGGGGGTATGGTGCCGCCGCTGCCTGGACGAATGGCACTGGCCCGCAGGCTTTTTGCAAATCGTCTCCGCCGCATAGTTCCGGATCTCCCGGACGTCAGGGTGGAATATTCGTGGACCGGGGTCATTGCAGGGACTCTGGACTTCCTGCCGCGAATGATGCGGCTGAAGCCCGGTCTCGATGCGGTGATCGGCTGCAACGGCCGCGGCGTGGCATTGACGACGGCGCTCGGGCGCGAAATCGGTCCTTGGCTGGCCGGAAGGATCGCGGACGCCGATCTGACGCTGCCGCTGACAGCGCCACGCCCGATCCCCTTCAGCCGCATCTCCGGACTTGGACCGCATCTCATTCTTCCGGTCTGGGAAGTGCGCGACGCTTTCGAGGCGCGGTTCCGATAGAATCGCATCAATTTCTGTAAACAAGGAGCCATGACATGAGCGAAGAGACCGTTGGCGGCAAGATCAAGTGGTCGCGTCAGGAAGAGGTCGCGCTGACCTGGGTACACCAGGGGCAGGAATTCAGCCATCGGCTGGTCACCAAGAAGCTTCACGGCTCGTCGATCTCCTTTCATATCACCACCTACATGCCGCACTTCGATACGATGGTTGAAGGCGACGGGGTGCATGAAGTGATCCTCTATTGCCTGCATGGCTGGTCGAAACAGATCGTCGAGGAAACCGGCGAGGAGCACATCTTCAAGCCGGGCGATGCGATGTATCTGCCCAGGAACTACCGCTACCGCCATATCATCGGCGAGGCCGGGCTCGTCATTGCGGTCTGCGCCAACCCGTCGAAAGAGGCTGGCGACATGTAATTGCGGGTGCGGGCGGTGACGCGAAGCCGCCGCCCGTCGTTCCAGCCAGAAAGGTACCGGACATGACAAACATTGCGCCCCGGCATTTTGCGCCGTCTTCACTCATCTGGGCCGAATTGACCCGTGCCGAACTGGCGGCCAAGCGGGATGCCGGCGCTCTGGTCATCGTGCCGACCGGGGCGATCGAGCAGCATGGGGACTTTCTTCCCGTCGAGACCGATACGCTGCTGGCTTCAGCCGTCGCCGAACTGGCGGCCAATCGTGTTACCGGCTTGGAGATTGTCGTGGCTCCCGCCGTCCCCGTAGGCTTTTCACCGCACCACCTGAGCCATCCCGGCACGATCAGCCTGCGGCTGGAAACCTATCTTGCCCTGCTCGCCGATACCGCGCGATCCATTCTCGATTCCGGATTTCCCCGCGTGGTGTTCGTCAACGGCCACGGAGGCAACTCGGCTCCGTTGCGCTCGCTTTGCGCCCAGATGGTGACCGACGGATATGCGGTCGGCATGGTCGATTATTTCGCGCCGGGCGAAAAGGACTGGCTCCCATTTTTGAAGGGTGGTCTGCACCGCACCGGTCATGCCTGCGAACAGGAGGCTGCGCTGACGATGGCGTTGACCTCTCCCGAAGCGCAGGAGCGGGTCAGGTCGGGGATCGAGGGACTTCCGGCGCGGCTGGTGCAGCCCTGGATCGCGCCAGGTCATGAGGACGATCCGATAACGACGTTTGGCGCCGGCTGGCCGCCGATTTTCCAGGCCGATGATTGCGGTTATTTCGGAGATCCGGCAAGTGCGACAGCCGAAACCGGAGCGCTGATCCTCGAAGCGACGGTTGCGGGTCTCGCGGCTTTTCTCGAGGCATTCGCCCGTACCCCTTTGCGGCTCGGGATCTCTCGCGATCAGGCCAAGCCAAGGTTGACGCCTTGAACATGGCGCATACTTCGGCTCGTCGTTGTCGCCGGCATATCGTTATCCCGGCGCTGCGCGCTGGGAAGGGGAAATTCCAAGCGCCACTCACTGACACATGGTGTATGTGACAATACCTGGATGCGCAGTATTTCTGCGCCGTAGCGTAGGCCGCTGGTCAAGTTTCGACCGTGGGCGTATAATCTCCATACGTGCAGGTTCGGTCCGATGGTGCCGTTCTTCACGCGGATATCCGTTGTGATCGTTGTTGTCTGTGACAAAAATGGAGAGGAATTGTTATGGCGCATTTTCACGTGATCGCGGGAGGCAACAGGAAGGCTGCCTATCCCAATGTGCGGCGCATCAATGTGGCCGATGTCTTCACCTCGCTGCGTCAGGGTTTGGATGATTTCTGGACCAAGCCGTCGCACTACGTCTTTCTATGCCTGATCTATCCTGTGGCCGGGGTGGTTCTCGCGTATTGGACATCCGGCGCCAATGCGCTGCCGCTGCTGTTTCCGCTGATGTCGGGCTTTGCCCTGATCGGTCCGATAGCGGCGCTTGGTCTTTATGAAATCAGTCGCCGACGCGAGCTTGGCCTTGACACCTCCTGGCAGCATGCGCTCGAAATCAGGCATTCCCCGGCGGTCCCGGCAATCCTTGCCATCGGCCTTATGCTGGCGGTGATTTTTATCCTGTGGCTTCTGACGGCGCAGTCGCTCTATGTCAGCCTGTTCGGGCCGGCGCCGCCGGAATCGCTGATGACTTTCTTCAACGAGGTGTTCTCGACGAGCAGGGGGTGGCAGCTGATCCTCTACGGCAATGCCCTCGGCTTCCTCTTCGCTCTGGCCGTGCTTTGCACAACAGTCATTGCATTTCCGCTGCTTCTTGATCGTGACACCGGTGCGGCGACAGCGGTTTACACCTCGATGAAAGCCTTCGCGGTCAATCCCGTGGAATTCATACTCTGGGGTCTCATCGTGGCGGTGCTTCTGGCCATCGGCTTTGCGATGTTCTTTGCTGGTCTGGCTATCGTGATCCCCGTCCTTGGGCACGCGACCTGGCATCTGTATCGCAAGGTCGTTGAACCGGAATCCGGCTTGGGGAGCGGCACCGGTCGGTAGGTCGGAAAACCGGCTTCGGCACTGCCCGTCAGGGCGCTGTGCCGAAGAAGGCGAGGCGGGTGAAGATCGTATAGTCGGCCTCCGATACCATCAGCGCGACGAAAACCAGCACCAGCAGCGGCGGCAGCAGGATGGCGTAGACGAGCGCCAGCCGTTCCCAGGCCATGTGCATGAAGACTGCAACGATCAGCCCGGCCTTCAGCATCATGAACAGCAGGATCAGCGTCCATCTGAGATAGCCCTGCAGGCCGAGATAGTCGACCATGTAGGAAAAGGCGCTGAGCACGAAGAGCATGCCCCACACGAAGAGGTAGAGCCGGATCGGATGCTGCTGCCCGGTTTGGAGCTGCTGTCCAGCTTGGATGTGTGCATGTGCCGTTGTCTCGTTCATGACGACCTCACCACAAATAGAAGAACGCGAAGATGAAGACCCAGACCAGATCGACGAAGTGCCAGTAGAGGCCCATGATTTCGACGGCCTCGTAGCGACCTCTCCGGCTGGTGAAGAAGCCGCGCCGTTCCTGGTCGAAATCGCCCCGCCAGACCTTGCGGGCGACGATGAGGAGGAAGATGACGCCGATCGTGACATGGGTGCCGTGAAAGCCGGTGATCATGAAGAAGGTCGATCCGAACTGTGCCGCCCCCCAGGGGTTTTCCCAGGGGCGCACGCCTTCGGTGATCAGCTTCGTCCATTCGAAGGCCTGCATGCCGACGAAGCATGCCCCGAGAAGCGCCGTCAGCAGCATCAGCATCGCGGTCCTGTGGCGTTCGCGGCGATAGCCGAAATTGACCGCCATCGCCATGGTGCCGCTGCTCGAGATCAGCACGAAGGTCATGATCGCGATCAGGATCAGCGGCACGTCCTGGCCGCCGATATGCAGCGCGAAGACCTCGCTCGGATTGGGCCAGGCGACCGGCGTCGACATGCGTGCGGTCATGTAGGCGATCAGGAAACATCCGAAGACGAATGTGTCGCTGAGCAGAAAGATCCACATCATCGCCTTGCCCCAGGAGGCGGTCTTGAAGGCGCGCTGATCCGAGCTGAAATCGGCGGCAACACCGCGCAGGCCCGCTGGCCTGAGGTCTGGCTCGCCATGTGTCCCGATAGTCTGTGCCATCTGCAAATCTCCTGGTTCGGCTCCCTTGGTTCGGCCCTAGGTCAGCAATGTGCGGCAGAGATCGACGAAATCATTCGCCCACCCGGCAAACAGCGAAAAGAGCAGGAGCCAGACGGCGAGCATGAAATGCGAATAGATGGCGGAAAGATCGAGGCTGAGGCGCAGCCTGTCCGGCTGGACGTCGCTCGCGAATGCCCTGACCGTCGTGTGGGCGAGTACGGTGAGCCCGCCGAGGATATGCAGGCCGTGCAGGCCGGTGAGCATGTAGAAGAAGCTGTTGGCGGGATTGTCGGCCAGCACGTAGCCGGCCGCCGTCAGTTCCCGCCATGCCTGGATCTGTCCAACGAGAAAGAAGACGGCAAGCGCAAATGCGGCAGCAAGCACCGGCCGCAGGCTTTCCATGCGGCCGTGCCCCGCTTCTCTTTTCGCCCATTGCAGCGCGACACTGCTTGAGGCCAGTGCTGCGGTGTTGACCCAGAGCAGCCGGGGAACGGGTGTGGCCCACCAGTCCGCTGACGCCATGCGCATGAAATAGGCGCTGACGGCAAGGCTGAAGAGCGCGCCGACCACGCCGAGAAACACGAAGAGGCCGATTTTTACCGCCGGCACCGGCGGCTGTTGCGGATCGGCGCTGTGATGATCCGGCAGCTGCACGGACCCGGTTTCGAGCCAGGGCTTCGAGGTCAGCCGCTGTCCGGCCAGCCACCAGACGATGATGGCGCCGATGACGGCAAGGAAGATCAGCGTGACGTTCATGCCGGAACCTCCCGTGTGACGCCGCCGCTTGCCGGCACCGTCTGCGGAATGAAGTCCTCGGCCGCTCCCGGCACGCTGTAGTCATAGGCCCAGCGATAGACCACCGGCAAATCCTTGCCCCAGTTGCCGTGCACGGGTGGCGTTTGCGGCGTCTGCCATTCCAGCGTCGTTGCCCGCCATGGATTACCGCCTGCCTCCTTGCCCCGGAAAAGGCTCCAGACCAGATTGAACAGGAAGACCATCTGTCCGGCCCCGACGATCAGCGCCATGACGGTAATGAAGATGTTCAGCGTATGGGCCGAAGGCGGAACGAAGGCCGTCTCTCCAAGCTCGAAGTAGCGGCGCGGCACACCGAGCAGGCCGAGGTAATGCATTGGGAAGAAGATCGCATAGGTGCCGAGGAAGGTGGTCCAGAAATGGATCTGGCCGAGCGTCTCGTTCAGCATGCGTCCGGTCACCTTCGGATACCAGTGATAGATCGCCCCGAAGATGACGAGGATCGGTGCTACCCCCATGACCATGTGGAAATGCGCGACGACGAACATCGTATCCGACAGTGGCACGTCGACGACGACATTGCCGAGGAACAGGCCCGTCAGGCCGCCATTGACGAAGGTGACGATGAAGGCGAGCGCAAAGAGCATCGGCAGCGTCAGGTGGATGTCGCCGCGCCACAGCGTCAGCACCCAGTTGTAGACCTTGATCGCCGTCGGGATGGCGATGATCAGCGTCGTGGTGGCGAAGAAGAAACCGAAGGCCGGGTTCATGCCGCTGACATACATGTGGTGCGCCCAGACGATGAAGCTGAGCGCGCCGATGATGACGATCGCCCAGACCATCATGCGATAGCCGAATATGTTTTTGCGCGCATGTGTGCTGATCAGGTCCGAGACGATGCCGAAGGCCGGCAGGGCGACGATATAGACCTCCGGATGTCCGAAGAACCAGAACAGGTGCTGGAACAGGATCGGGCTGCCGCCGCCATGCTGCAGCTGTTCGCCCATTTCGACGATGGCGGGCATGAAGAAACTGGTGCCGAGCAGGCGGTCGAACAGCATCATGACGCAGGCGACGAACAGGGCAGGGAAGGCGAGCAATGCCATCACGGTGGCGGTGAAGATGCCCCAGACGGTGAGCGGCATGCGCATCAGCGTCATGCCGCGCGCGCGTCCCTGCAGCACGGTCACCACATAGTTCAGGCCCCCCATGGTGAAGCCGATGATGAAGACGATCAGCGAGGTGAGCATGAGGAGGATGCCCCAGTCCTTGCCGCCCGGTGTGCCGGACAGAACGGCCTGCGGGGGATAGAGCGTCCAGCCGGCCCCTGTGGGGCCGCCGGGGGCGAAAAAGCCCGCGGCCAGGATCAGTACGGCCAGCAGGTAGATCCAGTAGCTCAGCATATTGGCATAGGGGAACACCATGTCTCGCGCGCCGACCATCAGCGGAATGAGGTAGTTGCCGAAGCCGCCGAGGAACAGCGCGGTCAGGAGATAGATCACCATGATCATGCCGTGCATGGTGATGAACTGATAATAGTGATCGGCATCGATGAAGGTGAAATAACCGGGAAAGGCAAGCTGCAGCCGCATCAGCCAGGAGAGTACCAGCGCCACAAGGCCGATCGAGATGGCGGTGACCGAATATTGCACCGCAATTATCTTGGCATCCTGGCTGAACACATATTTCGTCCACCAGCTTCTCGGATGATAAAGCTCGACATCCTCGACCTCGGCGGACGGGATGGCGCCTGCGCTGCCGGATGGAATCTCGACCATGATGTCTCTTCCCTTTCCCCGTCGGTTCAGTTTGCCGGTGGCGGCTCTCCCGATGACGCCATAAGCTGGGTGAATGTCTGCTGCTGGCCGAGCCAGGTCTGGTAGTCCGCATCCTCTTCGACGATGACGGTCCCGCGCATTTGCCCATGGCCGACGCCGCAGAGTTCGGCGCAGAGAATCTCGAAGCTTCCCGTCCGCGTCGGCGTGAACCAGAAATAGGTGATCATGCCGGGTATCATGTCCATCTTGGCGCGGAATTCCGGCACATAGAAATCGTGGAGGACATCGATGGAGCGCAGCAATATACGCACCGGCTTGCCGATCGGCAGATGCAGCTCGCCGCCCTCGATGATCACGTCGTCGAGGCCGCTTGCGTCGTTCTTGTTCAGGCCGAGCGGATTGTCGGGGCTCACGTCGCGCGTCTCCGCGCGGCCGAGCTTTCCGTCCGCGCCGGGCAGGCGGAAGCTCCACAGCCACTGCTGGCTGACGACCTCGACTGGCACGGCATCGTCAGGCACGGTGATGAACTGGTTCCATACCACCAGGCCGGGGGCCAGCATTGCCGCGACGCCGACCGCCGTTCCCCCTGCCAGCAGCCATTCCAGCCTGCGGTTTTCAGGCTCGTAGGCCGCCTGGTTTCCTGGCTTGTGCCGGAAGCGAAAGACGCAATAGGCCATGAACGAAACCACCGCCACGAAGACGATGCCGGTGATCCAGAAGGTGATGACGAGCGTGCTGTCGATATAGGTCCAGTTGGAGGCGATCGGCGTCCACCACCACGGGCTCAGCACATGGAACAGCACGGAGCCGACAACAATCAAAACGAGAATCAGCACAACAGCCATTTCCGCTCCTCCCTGAGCAGGTCGACCGTGAAACCGCATTCCGCAAAAATACCGGGTTATTATCGCACGAATGGAAAAGATGGGCAATTACTGCAATTTAGGCATGTCCAGCCGGGGGCCTTTCGGCCGGTTACTGGGAATATTGCTTGAGATAGGCGATGAGATTTGTGATCTCCTGCTCGTCCTTCACGCCGACGAAGGCCATCTTGGTGCCCTTCACCTTCGCTTTTGGATTGTGCAGATAGTCGCGCAGCGCCGCCTCGTCCCAGACGAGGCCGCCGTCTCCGGCCTCTTTCATCCCGGTCGAATAGGCGAAATTAGGATGGGTTCCGGCCTTTCGGCCGAACAGCTTGTTCAATGACGGGCCGACCTTGTTCGTATCGGAATCGACGATATGACAGGTGGCGCATTTCTTGAAAACGGTGGCGCCCGCCGTCGCGTCACCTTCCTGAGCTCGGGCATCAAACGACGAAACGGCGACGATGGACGCGCCGATCAACAGAACAACACGATAGGTCATGGCAAACCTCATCCTCCTCAAGGTTGCCCAATCGCCCCATCATCCACCGCCATCCGCGTGCGGATATGTTTGCGATCACTAAAAGAGTAGTCCTCCGGGTTGGCAAGTCAACCGGCGTCACCAGCGGTTCGCCGATCATATTTCGATCTCCAGATGCCGCGGCGCGAACCGCGGCGTCAAAACCTCATTCGTGCGTTGATGCATCGACGATACCTGGCATGGCGAGATTGATGTTGGATTTGTCGGTAAACCCGATCCATTGGCCAATTCGATCGGGCTGAAGGGGCTGGGTGAAGTCGCGAGGGTGCGCGCATCGGCGGCAATCGGGAAGGCGGTCTTCCGTGCCACGGGAAAGCGTTTTAGCGAACTGCCGATCCGAACGGCGGCTGTCACCTGATCACGTCCACGATAGCCACCACCGCAGATCTCCCCACCCCGAGAGCCCGCCTCGAAACATTCGTCGCGCCCGAGAGAAGCCTGCCACCGCGTTCAAGGGCCGCCTCTGCGACGCTTGACCGTTCCACCACCACAGCGCCGCCGTCGTCATAGTTATCAGCGAACGACGTAACTCCTTTGGGAGGGACCAGATTGGATAAAACCAACGGATCGCGTGACTCACAGGCCGGTCGGCACCTGTCGTAACGTGTAACAGGCGGCCGCTTTACGTCATGCGCCTCTTTTCGGAGGATGGTCGGGACAGGCACCGCCGCCGCGGCGACCCTGGCTTGGGCTTTAGGTTGCGGGGCCTGCGGAAGGATTGCCAGGATATCGTCCTTCTCTGGCCTGATCGGGACAGCCTGCCTCGTCTGCACCACGACAGGCGGAGGAACCGGGCGATTGCTTTCGATCTCGTTTCGACCGGACCACCAGACCGCGGTCAGACCGATTCCGATAACAGCGACGACTGTGGTGGCCTTCTCCGGAAGGCGGGAGGTCTCGAAAAGCACAGTTTTGACGGCACGCGACATGGTGTGATCCTCGTTGTCTCGTTTAGCGCGGAGCATAGCTTCCATTCAAACGTGACGGATTCCGCCCTGAAACATGGCTGGACTGCGGCTATTGATTTTAAAATGTTGCAAGTGCTGCCCACTGCTCCGGCTTGGAGAGTCGGACCTTGTAATTGCGATCGTATCCGCTGAGCCACATTGTCTACCTTGGGGTTCACGACCGACCGGCGATCAAGGCCGAGGATCGGCACCTATTGCCTCGCGTCTTCCGCCCTCTTTTTCCAGTAGTCCCACGCGCGCCCATAACCCTCACCCGGAAGAGCATTTTCCAATCGCGAATTGATCGTGTCGATCTCACCGGCCGTCAGATAAGTCACCTCGCCAAGCCCGATGGCCTTCATCTGAAGATCGGCATTGGCCTCCAGATAGACGGCATTGTAGACGACGCCGTGCACCGACGTCCCGACGACCGTCGATCCGTGGCCGCGCATCAGCACCGCCCGATCCTTCGCCAGGATTGTCGCCAGGTCATCTCCCATCGCGACGTTGGAAACCAGGAGATTGGTATCGCCGAATGCGGATTGCGCGTCCCACACGCGAACCTCGTGGCCGATGCAGGCGCAGCTGTGGACGACCGGCCTCAGGCGCATTTTCGTAATGCTGAACGGTACCACCGAGCGGCTGTGGCTGTGCACCACGGCCTGCACGTCCGGCCTTGCCTTGTAGATGCTGCCGTGGATGAAGCGTTCGAGATAGGGCTTGCGCGTGTCGCCGTTCAAAGGCGTGCCGTCCAGTGCAAACGTCATGATATCCTCTGCCGTGATCAACTCGGGCGCGCGCGCCCGGGACAGGAGATAGGCGTTCGGATCATCCGGATGCCGTGCGCTGATATGCCCGAAGGCATCGACGACGCCTTCGTTGGCCAGGATGTGGTTTGCGGTGACGATATCGTCGATAAGTTCGCTCAGGGACATGTCATACTCACGCTGCTGGCATTTCCGATTGGGGTGCGGGATGAAACTTGATGTGGACATGCTTGATCTGCGTGTAGTCGAGCAGTTCGTCTATGCTCTCCTCTCGGCCGAGCCCGGACTGCTTGTACCCGCCGAACGGCGCGCCGATGAAATGTCTGGTCGTTTCGTTGACCCAGACGAAGCCTGCCTCTACGGCGGAAATCATCCGGTGTGCCCGGTGCAGATCGTTGGTCCAGATCGAGCAGGTGAGGCCGTATTCGACCGAATTGACATCCGAAACGAGCTGCTGCTCGTCGTTCCACCGGAAGACCGATAGGATGGGTCCGAAAATCTCTTCGCGGGCGATCGTCATCGACAGGTCGACATCGGCGAAGATCGTCGGTTCGATGAAGCATCCGTCCTTCAGCAGCGGATCGTCCGGGTGCTTGCCGCCGGCGATCAGCCTTGCGCCTTCGCGGTGGGCGATCTCGATATAATTCATCACCCGGTCGTATTGGCGCCGGTCGATCAGCGAGCCCATCACCGTCTCCGGCTTGGTCGGCAGGCCGGGACGCACATCGGCGACCTTGCGTTTCAGGTGCTCCAGCACGTCCTCGTAAATCGTCTCATGGATGAAGGCGCGGCTGGTGGAGCCGCAGGACTGCCCGGCCCAGGTGAAATTCATGCCACCGACCATGGCAGAGGCGACCGCGGCCGGATCGGCGTCGTCGAAGGCGATCAGGGCGTTCTTGCCGCCGAGTTCCAGCTGGACGGGCCGGATGCGCTCGGCGGCGGCGCGCAGCACGGCTCTTCCGGTCTGCACGCTGCCGGTGAGCGCGATCCTGGCGATGTCCGGGTGGCTTGTGAGCCGTGCCCCTGCCTCCGATCCGCCGGCGACGATGTTGAGGACGCCGGGCGGCAGGATGTCGGCGATGATCTCGGCAAAGCGCAAGGCGGAGAGGGGGGCCTGTTCCGGTGGCTTGACCACGACGGTATTGCCTGCCGCCAGCGGTGCGGCGGATTTCGAGGCGCAGAAGAGGATGGGGTGGTTGAACGGGATGATGCGGGCCACGACGCCCCAGGGTTCGCGGATCGTGTAGTTCAGCGAGCCCGGATCGCGAGGGATGCTGTGGCCTTTGATCTCGGTCACGAGGCCGGCGAAATAATCGACCTGCGCGGCGGCAGAAAAGACGTCCTGCCGGACGAGCCGCAGCGGATTGCCGCCGTCTTCCGCTTCGATCAACGCCAGTTCGTCGGCATGGTCGCGCAGGGCCTGGGCGATCCTTTTCAGATACTGGCCCCGCTCCAGAAGCGGTGTCCGGCTCCAGCCGCGGAAGGCCGTCTTGGCCGCGGCGACCGCGGCATCGACCGATTGAGGGCCGGCATGCAGGATTTCGGCGATCTTTTCGCCGGTCGCCGGGCTGATAACCGCGACGCTCCGGGCGTCCGGCGAGCTTTGCCATGTCCCGTTATAGAAGATGCCCTTGAGCGGGAGCGAAGCGATATCATTCATGCAAGCGATCCCAGATTGTCGGAGCTGTTCGACCGGCTCCACCGCTCGATCAGAACATTGAGCAGGACGGCGATGGAAACGACGACGATGATCAGCGCGTACATGGTCGGCATGTCGAAGCGGTTGTAGGACTGGATCACCATGTAGCCGAGGCCCTTGTTGGAGAGCTTGGTCTCGGCGAGCAGCGTCCCGATGATCGCCACGCCGAGGCCAAGGCGAATGCCGGTGATCATCGGCACGCGCATGGCCGGCATCAGAATCTTGAACACCATGTGCCTGGGACGTGCCGAAAAGCTTTTCCCGACGCGGATCAGCACCGGATTGATCTCGCGCATGCCGGCAAGAGTCGAAAGGGCAATCGGGAAGAAGCAGGAAATGGCGCCCATGGCGATCTTCGATCCCGGCCCGACGCCATAGAGCATGATCAGCACCGAGAAGAAGATGATCTTCGGCGTCGGCCCGAAATAATAGATATAGGGCTCGTAGGTGCGGGCGAGGAACGGGTTGGCGCCGAGAAGAAGGCCGACGGCAATGCCGAAAACGCTGCCGATCGCCATCGCAGCGGCGATCTCGCCTGCGGTCACCAGCAGGTTGGCATAGAATGGGGAACCCGACAGCAGCCTGACCAGTGCTGCGGCGAGCGTCGCGATCGAAGGGATGACGTCCTTGAAGAACAGCCCGGAATGACTGGCTCCCTCCCACAGTGCCAGCATCACGACAATGATCGCAATGCGGATCGCCATGACCTTCGCCCTGTCGGTCGCAAGCAAGCCGCTCCGGGCCTCGACGCCTATCTTTGCGTAAGCCATTTCTCGATCCATTCGGTAAGCGTGAAGGCAAGCATGCTGACGGCGATCACGAAGATGATCGCGGCATAGGTGCCGGCGAGATCGTAACGTTCGGCAAGCTCGTTGATCAGCTGGCCAAGCCCGCCGAAATTGATCAGGAACTCCACGCCGACGATCTTCACCAATGCGAAGATCAGGCCGAGCCGGATGCCGACAAAGATGCTGGGGATTGCCGAGGGCACCATGATCCGCCAGAAGATCTGGCGGCGCGTCATGCTGTAGGCACGCCCGACATTGATGAGCACCTTGCGCGTCGCGGCAAGGCCATCGACCGTCTTCAGCACCACCGGCGGAATGCTGCCGATGACCGCAAGCGCCACGATGGCGCTGGCATTACGGCCAAAGAGCACCAGGAAAAGCGGGTAGGCGAGCACGATGGGTGCTGCGGCAAGCGCGCTGAACCAGCTTTCCGTCGCCTTGCGGACGAGGGGATTGCGCTGCAGCAGCACGCCGAGCGGCACGCCGATCGCGACGATCAGTACCAGCGAAGCCAGCGTCTCTCCGGCGGTGACCAGGAAGCGCTGGAACACGGCCTCCTCGCGGATGATCCTCGGGATCGCCGCGAAGACGTCGGACGGGTAGGGCATGATATGCGGATTGAGGATTTCCGCCCGAAGCAGAAGCTCCACGATGGCAACCGCCGCCGCCAGGGAGGCGATGCCGGTTGCCGCGGGGAGGAAACGGTCGGATCTGAGAAGCGACGCCATGTTACCGCCTCGCGCTTTCCGCATCCGACATGCCGCGCGTCGCTTCCTCGCGAAGATCGGCCCAGATTTCGGCGACATAGCGGCCGAAGGCCTCGCTGCCCACCACGTCGGCGGTGCGCGGCCGGTCGAGCTTGATGTCGAGGATCCGTTTTACCCGACCGGGGCGGTAGGTCATGATCAGGATGCGGTCAGAAAGCTGCACGGCCTCGCTGAGGTTGTGGGTGATGAGCAGGGTGGTTTGCTTCAGCCGCTGCTGGATCTCCATCACCTTTTCGCCGAGCAGCAGCTTGGTCTGTTCGTCGAGCGCGGCGAATGGTTCGTCCATCAAGAGGATGCGCGGTTCGTAGGCAAGCGTGCGGGCAATCGCGACGCGCTGCCGCATGCCGCCGGAAAGCTGCGCCGGCATGTGTCTTTCGAAGCCGGAGAGCCCCACCATGTCGATGAAGTGGCGCGCCCGGTCGAGGCGCTCGCTCTTGCCCATCCCCTTGAGCTCCAGAGGGAAGGCGACGTTGTCGATGACGTTGCGCCAGGGAAAGGTCGATTCCTCCTGGAAGACCATGCCGATCGATTCATGCGAGCCGGCGATCTTCGATCCGTCGATCCTGACCTCTCCCTCATAGTGACCGAGAAGCCCGCCGATGATGTTGAAGAGGGTGGACTTGCCGCATCCGGAAGGCCCGATGACGGTAAACACCTCGCCGGGCCGAACCGAGAAGGAGACATCGTCCACCGCCGTGACGCTCTGCTCGCCCAGATTGAATTTCATCGATACCCGCTCGACGACCAGTACGGGATCAGGCTCCGGCTTGGATACCTCGTTCACGTCGATCCGGTTCATGGATGCTGCAACCTTCATGTCCTCAACCTTTCGAGGCTGAACTGGGATTGGTCGAATTCGCCGCCGCTCCGCCTTCGTAACCGGGCGCCACCCGGACATCGACCACCGCGACGCCGCCGGCCTCGACCGTCGCGATGGCCTGTCTCAGGGCATTTTCGAGCTGGGCGTGGTCGGTAACCGGACCGAAGCCGGTCGCGCCCTGGCTTTCGACGAAGGCGGAAAGATCGATTGGCGGATCGGTGAGCCGCTGGCCGATCCAGCGGTTTTCCACCGGCCGGCCGCGAGTGCGGGCGACCCGTTCCTGGTGGATCTCGTCATTGTAGTAGGACTGGTTGTTGGCGATCACGATGAGCAGCGGCAGGTCGTAATGGACTGCCGTCCAAACTGCTGTGCCGCCCATCAGGAAGTCACCGTCGCCGAGGATGGCAACCGGCAGGCGGCCGGTTCCCTTGAGTGCCAGAGCACCGCCGACGGCCATGCCCGGCCCGCTCGCCAGCCCACCGCCGCCGTCGCTGCCAAGATAGTCGAGCGGATGCCGGAACGGCCATGAACGCGGATCCCAGGAGAGCGGCAGGCGGATGAGGCAGGTATCGCGATCGCCGACGGCGGTTCTCAAAGTCCTGCCGAGTTCCGATACGGTGATCTGCGGACCAGCCGATGCGGCAAAACCTGGCTCGCTCCGGGCGGCAATCTGTTTTCGCTCCGGCAATTCCTGCTGCAGCAGGGCTTTGACAAAGAGGTCCGGGGCGCAGGCGACATGCAGGTCGACGGGGGCGAGCGCCTGATGATCCAGGCTCCAACCATTGTGGATCGTGTGGTCGAGGCTGACATGCACCATATGGGCGCTCGCCGCCTTGCCGTATCCCAGCGCCGCGGACAGCGTGCCGGCGAGATCAACCCATTCGAAGGCGACGATGACGTCGGCGGACTTGATGGCTTCGGCAAGTTCCGGGTTCATGAACTTGAACGGCGTCGTCATGTGCAGGCCGTGGTCGGTCGGGAAGGCGGCGCCCACCTTGAGATCGGTTGCAACTCTTGCGCCGACGCGTTCCGCAAGCTCGATACGATTTGCCCAATCCGCCTCGCTGCGAGAAACCCGCCCCATCAGGAAAAGGACGTTGCCTGCGTTCCGCAGCCGCTCGGCGACGTCGTGCACGGCGTGAAGGGAAGGGCCTTGATCGACAGGCGAGCGATAGCGTGGTGTCTCGAAATCCGGCAGCGGCGCATCCAGCAGGGCTTCCTGCATCTCGCTGTCGAGATTGATGTAGACCGGCCCCTTTGGAAGTGTTTCGGCTATGCCGACGGCGCGGACGAGCGCTTCGCGGGCGGCACCCGCTGAGGCCGGCTGGTCGTCCCATTTGAGGAAGGGGCGAACGAGTGCGCCCTGATCGCGAGAGGTATGGATCCAGTCGATCCATGGCCGGCGACGCATCGCGTCCACCGGCCCCGTGGCGCCGATGACGAGCATCGGTTCGCGGTCGCACCAGGCGTTGTAGATTGCCATGCTGGCATGCATGAGCCCGATATTGGCATGCACGGCGGCGGCCATCAACCGGCCGGTGACCTTCGCATACCCATGCGCGATGGCGATCGCATGTTCTTCATGCAGGCAGACGAGAAGCCGAGGCTCCTCGTTGCCGAGATAGTTGACCAGGCTGTCGTGCAGGCCGCGGAAACTCGATCCAGGGGTGAGTGCGACGAATTCGATGCCCAGGGCGCGGATCGTCTCGGCGATGACGTCGCTTCCGTATTGACGGTTATCGGCTGGCCAGCGGACCGGTTGCTCGACGGCAAATGTGGTTTGCTGGCCCGACAGGGCGACAGTCTCCAAAATTCCTCCTCGCACCGGCGGTAACCAGTGTCCTCATTCCTCTTGTGGGAACCTATGGGGGGATCGAGAGCGCGGCAAATACAGATTTTCTTCGGAAGCTATTCAAGGAACTTATAGCTCGGCTTCCTGCTCCGCCGGTTCCCATCCGAGATCGCCACACTTGATCCGCTGGGCGACGGTGGTCTTGATCGAACGAAGAAGATAGGAACTGAAGGAATCCGGCAGGCCGGCGCGGATGGCGAGCTTCATGTTGCGGACGATCACCGGATTGCAGATCAACCGCGCCCGTACGCGATTCAGCTGGATTTCATCGAGGAACAGCCCGTAAGGGGCCACCGTGCAGCGGCGATGATGGACGATCATCTCCCGCTTCAGGTTGATCGGCTCCAGGTCGATGATATCCGGCTGCGGAAGTTTCTTGGCGAGGATGATCTGGTCGAAGACCTGACGAATGGTCTGAAAGCGGTTGTCGAGCAGCAGCGGCAGCTTCACGAGTTCGTCGAAATCGATCGGATCGGAAGAGGCGCCGATCAGTTCTTCCACGCCGATCCCCATCAGCGGTTCCCGGTAGAGCGGCACGAGGCGGATGCGTTCGGTCGATGGCGGATCGTAGCAGAAGGCGAGATCCAGATGGCCGGACATCACCTCGCTCAGCAGTTCGTTGCTCATGCCCTGACGTAAGGTGACATGCAGCCGCGTTTCCTCCGCGACGAGCTTCAGGAGTTCCGGCGCCAGCGCCCGGCCGGATGTCGGGGTCACGCCGATCGTGATGTCGCCGACCAGCTGGTTGCGGAAGCCGTCCATCGCGGTTTGCGCCCGCTCGACCGCTTTGAGGACGTCCTCGGCATGGCCCAGCAGCGCCTTGCCGGATTCCGTCATCGTCACGCCGCGTGCACCGCGCAGCAGCAGTTCGGTGCCGAGCGCATCTTCGAGCTGCTTGATCTGATAGCCGATGGCCGGCTGGGAAATATGCAGGACGCGCGAGGCCGCCACGAAGCTGCCCGACAAAGCGACGGCCTTGAAATATCGTAATTGCCTCAGGTCCAAGCTCGCCTCCCCTCGATCTGGTCCGAGGGCAAGCTATAGATGATTTTTATACCTTGCTACAAAAAACGGTATTTGTGCGAGGCGTAAACCAGCTCCTACGATCGGCGCATCCTTCAAATGGGAATATATTCATGCGCTATATCGATGCTTTCAACCACTTCTTTCCGAAACAGCTGTGGGACAAGATGTTGTCCTCCGGAGGGAATGCCAAAGACATCGGCAAGAGAATGCGCGGCGTGCCCGCCATCTACGATATCGACGAGCGGCTGCGCGTCGTCGATCGTTTCGACGACTACACCCAGGTCCTGTCGCTCGGCATGCCGCCGCTGGAATCGCTGGGCACCCCTCTAGAAACAGCGGAATACGCGAAGCTCGGCAATGACGGTCTTGCAGATCTGGTCGCCCGCTACCCCGATCGTTTCGTGGGCTTCCTGGCTTCGCTGCCGATGAACGACCCCGATGCTTCTGTACGGGAAGCCGAAAGGGCGTTCCGGCTCGGCGCCAATGGCCTGCAGATCCACACCAACGTCAACGGCGCGCCGCTCGACGAGGAGCGCTTTTTCCCGATCTTCGAGACGGCTGCGAAACACGGCAAGCCGGTCTTCCTGCACCCGTCCCGCGCCTCCGACATGCCGGACTACAAGACCGAGGACAAGTCGCGATACGAGATCTGGTGGACCTTCGGCTGGCCCTACGAGACGAGCGCGGCCATGGCGCGCCTGGTGTTCTCGGGGCTCATGGACCGGCTTCCGGAACTCAAGGTGCTCGCCCACCATCTCGGCGCCATGGTTCCCTATTTCGAGGGCCGCGTCGGCCCGGGATGGGACCAGCTCGGCAAGCGCACCTCCGACGAGGACCTGACCGAGGTTCTCGGCAGGCTGAAGAAGCGCCCGTTCGACTATTTCAAGGATTTCTATGCCGATACCGCCGTGTTCGGCTCGCGACCGGCCACCCTTTGCGGCCTCGATTTCTATGGCGCCGACCGCGTTCTCTTCGCGTCCGATTGCCCCTTCGATCCGGAAAAGGGACCAGGCTATATCCGCGACACGATCGCCGTGCTGGAATCGATCGACATGTCGAACGAGGATCGCGAGAAGATCAGCTTCAGGAACGCGCAGTCCCTGTTCGGGCTTGAACGGGTGTGACCATGACCGACGTCGATGTTTTGATCGTCGGAGCAGGGCCGGTCGGACTGACGCTGGCGCTCGATCTCGGCCGCCGGGGCGTTTCCGCCATGCTGACCGAGCAGAAGGATGCGCCGCAGTTCCTGCCGAAGATGGAGCGCTGCAACGCCCGCACGATGGAGATCTATCGCCGCCTCGGCGTGTCGGAAAAGATCAGGGCGGCCGGTTTTCCGTCCGACATGCCGATGGACGTCTTTGTGGTGAAGACGATGGTGGAAGAGCCGCTGCTGCATCTTCCCTATCCGTCGGTGGATGAGGCGCGCGCCAGGATAAAGGCCACCAATGACGGTTCGGAACCGCTCGAACCCTATCAGCTCGTGTCGCAATACACACTGGAGCCGCTGCTCAAGGAGGTCGTCGAAACCTTGGCCAGCATCGACGTTTCCTACGGGCACAGGCTGATCGACTTTGCCCAGGACAAGCATAAGGTCATCGCCCGCTTCGAGCGCAGCGATGGCAACGAAGTCAGCGTCAGCGCAAAATATCTGGTCGGCTGCGACGGCGGCGGCAGCACCGTGCGCAAGCAGCTCGGCTTCAAGCTCGAAGGCGACAGCAATCTCCTGGAGCTGTGGCAGGCGCTTTACCGCTCCGACGAACTGTTCGAAAAGATCCCGATCGCCAAGGGCCGGCACTATCACGTCGCCGACGACAAGGCGACCTTCCTGATCGTCCAGGACGACCTGAAACACTTCACGCTGCATTCGGTGGTGGAGACGCCGGAGGACATGAAGACGATGTTCGAAAAAGTCGTCGCCATGCCGGTCAAATACGAGATGCTTTATGCCGGCAAATGGCGGCAGAACCTGATGCTCGCCGACCGGTATCGCGACCGCCGCGTGTTCCTGGCCGGCGATGCGGCGCATCTCGTCATCCCGACGGGCGGGCTGGGCATGAATACCGGGGTCGGTGACGCGGTCGACATTTCCTGGAAGCTTGCGGCGACGCTGCAGGGCTGGGGCGGCGAGGGGCTGCTCGACAGCTATGAAGTCGAACGTCGCCAGATCGGCGCGCACAACGTGGCCGCTTCCCGCTTCGCCTCGCAGGGGCGACGGAAATGGCGATCCCAGTACCGGCCGGAAATGTACGAGGACACGGCCGCAGGCTCGGCCCTGAAGCGGGAATTCGTCGAGATCGCCGACCGGGAGCAGCGCAAGACCAACGAGATGATCGGCGCGGAACTCGGCTATCGATATGCGGCGAGCGCCATCATCACCGAGGAGGACGGCACGCCGCCGGAGCATGATTACATGGCCTACCAGCCGACGACCTGGCCGGGTGCGCGTCTGCCGCATGTCTGGCTTGCCGACGGAACGCCGATCCAGGACCGGATCGGCAGCGGCTATACGCTGCTTCGGCTGGACGGTAACGCAACGGCAGGCGATTCCTTTGTGGAAGCCATGCGAAATCGAGGCGCGCCGATCGACATACTGGACATCGACGATGCGACCGCCAAAAAGGTCTACGGACGCAGCTACCTCATTCTTCGACCGGATATGCACGTTGCCTGGCGCGGCGATGCGTTTCCCGATGACGTGGGGGCGCTTGCGGCCATGATTACCGGCAACGGCACGGCAAGGAGCGCGCAGGAGGCTCCGCCCGTTGGCCGGGCCATCAACAGTTGAACATGGATAGGGAGGAATGACATGTTTGCGTTAGGTAGGTTTTCCGGATTGATGCTGTCGCTCGCGCTCTGCGGGCTGGCAGGCAATGCGCTTGCGGCCGACAAGTTTGTCGTTGCCGTCGGCAACCAGGGCAACTGGGAGAATTCCATACCGGAACTCGGCCAGAAGCACGGCATCTTCGCCAAACATGGGCTGGATGTCGATGTGCTCTATACTCAAGGCGGGGCTGAATCGCAGCAGGCGGTGATATCGCGAAGCGTCGATATCGGCGCCGGCATCGGCCCGGCGGGTGCAATGGCGGCTTTCGCGCAAGGGGCGCCGATCCGCATCATCGGTTCGTCGCTGACCGGACCGAACGACCAGTTCTGGTACGTGCGCGCCGATTCCGCCATCAAGAAGCCGGAAGAGATGGCCGGCAAGACGGTGTCCTATTCGACCTCCGGCTCTTCGACCAACAGCGTTGTGCTCGCCTTCAAGCAGCGCTTCAAGATCGATTTCAAGGAAACCAAGACCGGTGCGGCCGCCGCGACCTTCACCCAGGTCATGTCGGGACAGGTCGATGTCGGCTGGGCCTCGCCGCCCTTCGGCCTCGAAGAGATCGACGGCGGCCGCATCCGCGTCGTCGCGAGGGCAAGCGACATACCCGAATTCCAGAACCAGACGGTGCGCGTGCTGATCGCCAATCCCGACGTCATGAAGGAGAGGGCGGATGTGTTCAAACGCTTCTTCACGGCCTATCGCGAAACGATCGACTGGATGTATTCGGACCCGGAAGCCCTCAAGCAATATGCGGCGATCGCCGGTGTTTCCCCGGCAATGGCGAAACGCATCCGCGACGAATTCCGCGACAAGAAGACCATCGAACCGGCGCAGTTCAGCGGTGCCGACGACATCATGAAGGACGCGATCAAGTTCGGCTACCTGAAGGCGACGCTTTCGCAGGACCAGCTCGGCAAGCTCGTGGAACTTCAGAAATAAGGCAGTTGCATGTGCGAATAGTCGGGCTTTCGGGATCCTGAGGAGGAGGCCTGAAAGCCGCCAGCGAAAAGGGGAGGAAGGAAATGGGTCTCTATTCCAGACTGAGCGGAGCCGCCGCGGCGATCGCCGTCGCTTTCGGTTTTTTCGCCGGCGCGCCAGCGAAGGCCACCGCCGACGATGCTGCAATCGCGAATTTCTACCGCGGCAAGACGATGGATCTCATCATCGGTTATTCGCCGGGCGGCGGTTACGACCAATATGCCCGCCTCGTCGGCCGGTTCCTCGGCAAACATATTCCCGGCAACCCCTCCATCGTGCCGCGCAATCTGCCGGGCGCCTCCAGCCGCACGGCGGCGGCGTTTCTCTATGCCAAGGCCCCGCAGGACGGCACGGTGATCGGCACTGCCGACCAGTCGCTCGCCTTGGCGCAGGTGATGGGCGACTCGACGCTCAGGGATATCGACACCGGCAAGTTTGGTTATGTCGGCAGCCCGACGATGGAGAACAACATCGTCATCACCTGGCACAAGTCGAAGGTCACCGATGTCGAGAAGGCGCGCCAGATCGCGGTGCCGATCGGGGCGACCGGCGGTTCGACGTCGTCGCAATATCCACTGATCATGAACAACCTTCTCGGCACCAGGTTCGAGATCATCATGGGATATCCAGGCGGCAACGACATCAACATGGCGATGGAAAACGGCGAAGTGGATGGCCGCGGCAGTGTCAACTGGGGTTCGGTCAAGCCGCTCGGCTGGGTCGACAAGAAGATGATCAACATCCTCGTCCAGGTCGGGCTGCAGCGGGAGAAAGAATTGCCGAACGTGCCGCTGCTGATGGATTTCGCGGCCAAGGACGAGGACAAGCAGATGCTGCGCCTGATCTCCGCACCGACCACCATCGGCCGTCCGATCTTCAGCACGCCGAACGTCCCGCCGGAGCGTCTGGATGCATTGCGCAAGGCCTTCGATGCCATGGTCAAGGATCCGGAATTCCTGGCTGCGGCGCAGAAAGAAGGGCTTCTCGTCGAACCGATCAGCGGCAAGCAGCTGGAGCAGATCGTCACCGAGATCGTCAGCACGCCGAAGGACGTGGGCGCCAAGCTTGCGAAGCTGATCGGGGTCCAATAGCGCCCGCTCCGAACGAAGAATGGTCGCAGCGACATCATGGGAGAAGAGCGTCAATGAGTGACAAGGCAAGACTTGCGCAGGAGATCGCCATGGCGACCCGCCTGCTCGTGCAGGAGGAGATCGTCGACTACAGCGGCCATATCTCGTCCCGTATTCCGGGTTCGCCGAATATCCTGATCCAGACGGCGACCCATTCCCGGGCGGAGTTGGCGCCGGATCACATCCTCGTCGTCGATCCTGAGGGGAACGTTGTCGAGGGGGAGGGCAAGGCGCCGCTTGAAGTCGTCCTCCATACGGAAATCCTGCGCGCCCGCCCCGAGGTGAACGCGGTGCTGCACAGCCATCCGGAAAAAGCGATCGCCTTCACGATGATGAAGGATACGCCGCTTTCCATCATGCGGGCGCGCGCCTTCGTCTTCGCGAGCGGCATTCCGACCCATAGCGATCCGCGGCTCATCCGGCGGGTCGAGCAGGGAAGGGCGCTGGCGAAGACGCTTGGGGTCCACAATGCGGCGCTGATCCGGGCGCATGGCATCGTCATGGCGGCGGAATCCGTGCCGGCGCTCTTCGTCGATGCGGTCCACTTCAAGGAAAACCTCGACATCAACATGCTGGTGCTGCAGGCGGGCAGGGAGCCTGCCCCGCTGACGGAGGAAGAAATCGCCGGGATCGACAGTCCGCGTGAATTCCACATCGACAAGCTCTGGAACTACTACGTCCGACGGGGGATGGCCGCCGGGCTCATTCCGCCGGAATGGAATTTGAACCTCTCCTGACGATCGGTCCTCCGGTACTCCAGCGAAGACGGAAATCTTATGGAAGCGAGCATGTTGGCGGCCGCCGCCGAAGCATTTGCGGTGCTGATGGATCCCTTGCGCCTGCTGCTTCTGGCCGGCGGCGTGTTGATGGGCCTCTTCCTCGGCATCGTGCCGGGGATCGGCGGACTGGCGGGAATGGCGCTGCTTCTGCCGTTTACCTATACGAGGGATCCGTACAGCGCCTTTGCCATGCTGCTCGGCATGGCGGCAGTCACCGGCACCAGTGACACGATCCCGGCCGTTCTCTTTGCCGTGCCCGGCTCGGCCGGGGCGCAGGCGACAGTCATGGACGGAAATCCCATGGCCAAACGCGGAGAGGCAGGCCGGGCGCTCAGCGCCGCCTACACGTCGTCGCTGATCGGCGGCCTGTTCGGCGCGCTCATCCTGGCGCTGACCATTCCGGTCCTTCGGCCGCTCATGCTGCATCTCGGCTCGCCGGAACTTCTCGCCTTGTCGATCTTCGGCATTTCCATGGTCGCCATCCTATCCGGCACCGCGCCGCTGCGGGGGCTGATCGCCGCCGGTCTCGGCATCATGCTGTCGATGATCGGTTCCGACCCGCAGACCGGCACGCTGCGCTGGACGCTGGACACGTTGTATCTCTGGGAAGGCCTCCCGGTCGTTCCGGTCGTGCTCGGGCTCTTCGCGCTGCCGGAACTCGCCGATCTGGCGATCAAACGGCAGGCGATCGCCTCCGACGCGAAGATCGACGTCCGCAGCGGCATGGTTCAGGGAATGAAGGATGCGCTGAACAACTGGTGGCTGATCGTCCGCTGCAGCGGCATCGGTGCGGCCGTCGGAGCCATCCCCGGGCTCGGGGCGTCGGTCGTCGACTGGATCGCCTACGGGCATGCGATGCAGACGGTGAAGGGTGCCAACGAAACCTTCGGAAAGGGGGACGTGCGGGGTGTGATCGCGCCGGAATCCGCCAACAACGCCATCACCGCCGGCTCGCTCGTGCCCACGATCGCGTTTGGCGTTCCCGGCTCGGCCTCTATGGCAATCCTGCTTGGCGTGTTCCTGATCCACGGCCTGATCCCCGGCCCCGACATGCTGACGAAGAACCTCAGCATCACCTATTCGATGATCTGGTCGATCGCCATCGCCAATATCCTCGGTGCAGGCATCTGCTTTGCCTTCAGCGGCCAGTTGGCCAAGATCGCGCTGCTGCGCTACACCGTCATCCTGCCGGGCGTCATCACCTTCGTGTTCATCGGCTCCTACCAGGCGACGCGCGACTGGGGTGATCTCTACACGCTGATCCTGTTCGCGATCCTCGGCTGGATCATGAAATTCCTCAAATGGCCGCGGCCACCCTTCATCCTGGGCTTCGTGCTGGGGGCGCTGATCGAGCGTTACATGTTCATCACCGCCACGCGTTATGGCTATGGCTGGTTTTCGAGGCCGATCGTGGTGATTTTCCTGGTGCTGTCGATCCTGCTGATCCTGAAGCCGGTGTTCCAGCACTGGCGCTCCATGGGCGGCCTGAAAGGCATCTCGGCCAATTTCGGCCGGCCGAAATTCCATTTCTCCGACCTGCTGCACGTCTTCGTCATTGCGCTGCTTGTCGCCATGTTCGTGCCCGCCTTTGCATGGCCCTTCGGAGCGGCCGTCGGTCCTCTCTTCGTTGGCGGGGTGAGCCTCGTCTTCGCGGTGGTCAGCCTGCTGAACCAGATATTTTCGCGGACGATCGTCACCAGCCGGGAAGAGCGCGGCGAACTGCAATCCCACACGATCCACATGGATATGCAGGTGAGCTATGAAGAGATGTCGCGGAAAGAGCTGGCGCTGAGGGTCGCGACCTTCTTCTTCTACCTCGTGCTTTTCCTCGTCCTGATCGCTGCGGTCGGTTTCATTCTGACGATCCCGATCTTTACCGCTCTCTACATGTGGTTCGAGGGTCGTGAGAACTGGAAGCCGATCCTTGGTCAAGCCGTCGGGATGACGGTACTGATCTACGTGGTGTTCGATACCGTGCTTCACGTGCTTTGGCCCGGGAGCCTTCTCGGCCAGCTGGTTCCGGCACTGCGCGTCATTCCTGCCGTCTGATACGGAGCGGTCGCGTGGTGCCGACACCGGAGCAGCAACAATCGTCGCGCGGGGCGGGGATGAATTCGCCCTGCGCGGAAGAAATTCCTGTTCTGTTTCAGGGGCCGGGCCGTGGAAATTTCTGCGGTCCGTCCCCGTCTTGCGGTTCGCTTCCATAATGGCGACGTCATCGGGCAGGGAGCCGGGTCGCGAACCGGTCTCTCCAAGGGGAGCAATCCGGCGTCCGGTGATGGTCGTTCAAGGCAGGTGAAGCGCCGTCAGGGCGCCAACCGCCGGAAGACAGTGGTGTCGCAATTCGGACCCTCCGGCACCTGGTCTTCTGGAAACGCTGCGGCGATCGGGCAGGCGGAATGCCTGACAATCCCATACCCAATACCGACTGCCTGCCCATCCCACCCCCCAACCGTGGCAAACCCTTTTGCCGCGGCCATCCGGCGTGCCTACGGTTGTCCTCACCGGCAACGGCAACGGCTTTTTCCGCAATGTGAACGATTTGACGGCCTTCTATTGCAATCGGACACTCGCTCGGGAACCTGTATGCGACAGGCGGTTCGATCTCCGCCCGGAAAAGAGGCCTCGATCAGGCGGCGTCACGCGCTGCGCATCAGAAAGCCCGTCCGGCGGAATCGATGCCCACTGAATGCAAATCGGCATCCTGGGAGGAGACCATGCCTATGCGCCTGAACGGATTATTCCATCGCCTGCCGCTTGCGGCCATCATCTGCCTCGGCATGGCGCTTCCTGCCATGGCACAGACCAAGGTGAAGGTCGCCTATCTCTTGGGCTCGCATTTCGACCTGCTGTTCGTGGCGAAGGACAAGGGCATGTTCGAGAAGAACGGCCTCGATGTCGCGCTCACCAACATGAACAAGCCGTCCGACCATCCGGCCGCGCTGATCTCCGGCAGCATGGACATCGGTTATGCCTCGCCGCTCGCCATTCTGCAGGCAAACCAGAACGGTCTCGATCTGGTGGCGCTCGGCGCGGTGGCGCGCGAGACGCCGGATCATCCCGATGTCGGCGTCGTCGCCCGCAAGGGATCCGGCATCACATCGCCGCAGGACCTGGCCGGCAAGAAGGTCGCCGTCTCGGGCATCAACAGCAACATGCACCTGATGCTGATCTACTGGCTGAAGCAGAAGGGCGTCGACACGTCGAAGATGCAGTTCGTCGAAGTGCCGATGGCGAACGGCGCCGATGCTCTGCGCGGCGGCAGCATCGATGCCATGGCGATCATCGAGCCCTTCCTGACGAAGGCCACGGCGGGCGGCGCGGGCGAGCTTCTCGCCAACTACATCGCGCAAGTTGAGCCGGGTGCGCTGATGGGTGTGTGGACCACGACCCGCCAGTGGGCGGAAAAGAACCGTGACACCGTCAAGAAGTTCAATGCGTCAATGGTCGAGGCCCTGAAATATGTCGAGCAGCATCCGGAAGTGATTGCCGAGGTCGAGAAGAAATATAACGGCTTCGTCTCCTCTTCCGCCCCGAGCTTCATCCTCGATTTCAAGCCGGTGGACTTCAACATCTGGATCACGGTCGGCAAAGCCGGCGGTGCGCTCAAGAACCCGCCGAACCCGGATACCCTGGCCTTCCAGTAAGGGCCAGGCCGGGAAATCTCATGCGGTCAACCGCCAGGAAGTCGCCGATGCTGCGTTCGGAAGATGTGAAGGGTTCTCGCTCGAGCGAGACGGTGGCGGAACTCGTGGCCGCAAACCACGTGCTCGCCATGCTGGGACTGGTGGATGCCTTCGGCCATATCTCGATGCGCGCTCCCGACAATGCGGACCACTTCCTGATGGCCCGTTCCATGGCGCCGGCGCTTGTGACCGAGGCGGATATCATCCGCCTCGGTCTCGATTCCAGACCGCTCGACGAGGCTGCCGGCAGCGCCTCGATCGAGCGGTTCATCCATGGTGAAATCTACCGGGCGAGGCCCGACGTCCTGTCGGTCGTGCACACCCATTCCCCGACGATCATCCCCTTCAGCGTCAGCCGCACGCCGCTCCGGCCCGTCTCGCATGTCGGTGCGTTCCTGTCGCCCGAGGTGCCGGTCTATGACACGCGGGACACGGTCGGCGCCAGCAATCTCCTGATCTCCGACAATATGCTCGGAAAGGCACTGGCGGAAAAGCTCGGGCTCGGCACCGTCGTACTGATCCGCGGCCACGGCAATGCGGTCGTGGCGCCGACGATCGGCATGGCCGTCTACCGTGCCTATTTCACGGAAAAGGGCGCGGAACTGCTGATGCAGGCCCGCCAGCTTGACGGGCCGATCGCCTACGTGCAGCCCGACGAGGCCGAACTTGCCAACAGTCTGCGCAACAACGGTTACGTCCGTCAGTGGGAGCTGTGGAAGGAAGAGGCGAACGTGAAGGGACACCGGGCGCAGGCGTTGCGCATCACCTGCACCTGCGGCGTCGCCCATACCTGAAGGCGCCGCCGCCCGGCGCCCGCCATCCAGCCACGAGAGGAAAACAAGCGATGGTAAGACCGCTCGACCGCGTTTCCGACGCCGTTTCGGAGACCGAACTGGAGCGCCGATGGACGGCGCTGCGCGAGGTCATCCGCGATGCCGGCGTCGATGCGCTGCTGGCCCAGGGCGCCAACCACGTGAACGGCGTCGGCGGTTATTCCCGCTGGATCACCGGCGGCGCTCTCTACGGTTCCTATCCCGAAACGACGATCTTCCCGAAGGACGGGCTGATGGTGAAGGTCGGCCATGGCCCGTTCGGCGGCGAGGCGGATTTTGGTGGCCGCAACCGGACCCAGCCGGGCACCGGCAGACGGCTTTCGACACCAACCTTCCCGGCCATCTCCTATTGCGACGCCTATGACGCGGAGCTCATCGCCAAGGAGGTCCGCCGGCTGGGCTTGCGCAGGATCGGGCTGGTTGGCCCGGGCACGATGTATTGGGGTTTTGCCAACGCGCTCTTCAAGCTGCTCGACGATGTCGAATTCACCGATGTGACGGATGCCGTCGATCACCTGCGCGCCGACAAGAGCCCGGAAGAGATCGACCTGATGCGCCGCGCGGCCAGGATGCAGGACGATATCTTCGCCAAGGTGCCGGAATTCTTGCAACCCGGCCTTCGCGACTACCAGCTGATGGCCCACGGCCAGTTCCACGGCGCATTGCAGGGCGGTGCGTCCGGCTATTTCCTCGGCGGCTCCGCCCCCGTCGGCGAGCCCGTCGGCATGAACCCGCGCCAGATGCAGGGCCGCGTCATCCAGGACGGTGACGTCGTCGTGTTCCAGCCGGAAAACTCCGGGCCGGGCGGTTATTTCGTGCATGCCTGCCGCATCTATGTGCTCGGCAAGGCGCCGCAGGAGCTTGTCGATCGCTGGGGCGACATGGTCGAGGCGCAGGATTTCACCGTCGGCCTGTTGCAGAACGGTGCCGACTGCGCCGAGATCTTCAGGCAATACAACGATTACATGCAGGCGCGGGGCTTCTCCCCGGAAGACCGCCTCTTCGCCCACAGCCAGGGCTACGACGTCGTCGAACGGCCGCTGATCCGCCAGGACGAAAGAATGGCGATCGGCCCGAACATGAATATCGGCATCCATCCGCGTTATGCCAACGAGCGGGTCTTCGTCACCGTCTGCGACAATTTCCTGACCCATGCGAGCGGTCCGGCCGAACGGCTGCACCGGACGCCGCGCGAAATCTTTGAACTCTGAGGCCCTTGTCATGACGAATGTCCTGATCTTCCCCGGCAAGGGCGGCAATCCGCATCTGGCCGGCCTGTTTCGCGCCGCCCATCCAGAACTCGATATCACCCATGTCACCAGCCTCGACGAGGCGGAGGCGAAAATCGGCGATGCGGAGATCTTCATGAGCTGGGGCCTGCCCCGCGACATCTTCGCCGGCGCGAAACGGCTTCGCTGGGTGAGTTCGCTCGGCACCGGCGTCAACGGCCTCGTCGATGCACCGTCGCTCCACCGCGACGTGATCGTCACCGCGACGCGCGGCATCCACGGCACGCCGATGTCGGAAGCGGCCTTCCTGATGATGCTGGCGCTGGCCCGCAATTTCGTGCGATCGGTTCGCCAGCAGGACGGCCAGGAATGGAAGCGTTTCCCGCCGCAATTGCTGAAGGGCAAGACGGTCGGCGTGGTCGGCACCGGTGCCATCGCCCAGGATTTCGCGCCGCGCTGCAAGGCGTTCGGCATGCGGGTCTTGGGCTTTTCGCGCACCGAGCGGCCGATCGCCGGTTTCGACGAGGTCCGCCGCCGCGAGGAACTGGCGGAACTGGCCGGAACGCTGGATTTCCTCGTGCTGCTGGTGCCGCTGGAGCGCGACACGCGCAACCTGATCGACGCGAAGATCCTGGCCGCCATGAAGCCGACCGCCTTCCTGGTCAACCTCGCCCGCGGCGCAATCATCGATGAGCCGGCACTCGCTGAAGCGCTGACTGCAGGGCAGATTGCCGGCGCGGCTCTCGATACGTTCGTGGAAGAACCGCTACCGAAGGGCCATCCGCTCTGGACCGCCCCGAACACGATCGTCACCGGCCATCTCGGCGGGTTTTCCGACGAGACCGAGCCCGGCATCGTCGCCCAGTTCTCGCAGAACCTGACGCATTTCCGGAACGGCGATTTTCATTTGATGAGCAATCGGGAAAACCGCAGGTAAATACGTGGGTTGCCCCGCACCTGGATCCTCGGGTCAAGCCCGAGGATGACGACCGAGGGGCGTGCCGTGCGCCAGAAAGGGCACGGCGTAAAGGTTTGTGCGACGAACGAGCAGGATGCTGTTGCGGATGCCTTCGGGACCCAAGAACTTCAAGCGGGTGGCGACGCTTGTTGCAGCGTCGACCCACCCACACGCTCCGTCATCCTCGGGCTCGACCCGAGGATCCATCACTTCCCGCTGCGAGGGGGCACGGCCACGGTTACCGGCTCGGCCGCCACCGCAGCAGCCGGCGGTCCATCATGTCCAGCAGCAAATTGCTGACGAGGCCGATCAGGCCGATCAGGATCACGCCGGCATAGAGGTTCGGCGCGTCGAACGAGCGGGCGGCAAGCAGGATGCTGTTGCCGATACCCTCGAGCCCCATCAACATTTCGCCGACAATGGTGAGGATCAGCGAGATCGTCAGGCCGAGCCGCATGCTGGCCAGGATATCCGGCACGGCGTTGGGCAGCGCGATCTTCCAGATCGTCTCCAGCCGCGACAGCTTCAGCACATGGCCGACTTCCGTCAGACGGGGATGGATCGCCGCGAAGCCGTGGATGGTGGCAAGCAACATCGGCCAGATCGTGCCGAACGCGATCAGCACCAGAACCGAGGCGTTGGAAAGGCCGAACAGCGTGATGGCGATCGGCGCGATCGCCGAGGCGGGCAGCGGCCTGATGAATTCCAGCGTCGGCCCGAAATAGCTGCGGGCAAGCGCCGAACTGCCGATCAACGTGCCGAGCGCCACGCCGAGAATGGAAGACAGTACCCAGCCGTAGATCATGCGTTCGACGGTGAGCAGAAGCTTGCCGCCGAGTTCGCCCGATTCGAAACCGGTGACGGCGGCATCGAAGGCGCGGTCCGGCCCCGGCAGGAAGACCGGCGAGATCAGCCGCATGTTGGCGATCAGCTGCCAGCCGGCAATCAACGCGGCCGCGAAGGCGAGGCTGGCGAGGAGCCAGAGGATTTTACCGGTGCGGGTCGTATTCTTGTTCATGAGCGGGCTCCGACGAGGGCGGCGCGGCCGAACAGGCGGTTCTGGGCAAACAGCAGGAAGGCGTTGAAGCTCCAGCCGATAATGCCGATCCACAGCAGCATGCCGAACATCAGGTCGGGCCGGAACGATTGCTGCGCGAACATCACCGCGTAACCGAGGCCGTAGGGATTGGTGGCGATCTCCACCGTGACGGCGATCGTCAGCCCGACGCCGGCGGCAAGTCGTAAGCCCACGAAGAGACGCGGCAGGGCTGCGGGCAGGAAGATCTTCCAGATGCGGGCGACCGGGCCGAGCTTCAGCATCCGGCTCACCTCCATCAGGCGCGGATGGATGCCGCGGATCGCCGCCCGCGTCATGATCAGGATCGGCCAGAAACAGCCCTTGGCGACGATCACCAGTTCCATGCGGTAGCCAAGCCCGAAGATCAGAAGCGCGATCGGGATCAGCGCTACCGACGGCACGGGGCGCAGGAACTCCAGTGAAACCGTGAGCAGCCGGTCGATCGGCTGAACGAGGCCGATGAGGAGGCCGAGGAGCAACCCGAGGGTGCCCCCGATGGCAAGCCCGCCGAGCGTCGTGCTCAGCGTATGGGATGCGGCCGTCAGCACGGTGCCGTCGAGTGCGGCGGTCCATGCCGCCTGCAGGACCGAGACGGGCGAGGCGAGGTTGTCGCTCTCTATGCCCCAGACCATCGCCAGAATTTGCAGGGCGACCAGCGCCACCAGAGGAAAGACGAGGCCCTTCACGCTTCCGACTCCTGCACGAAATCGAAGATCTTGCGGCGCAACCTCAGGAATTCGGGATCTTCGCGGGTGGTCAGCTGGTTGCGCGGCCGCGGCAGCTTGATGTCGAAGACTTCCGCAACGCGGCCCGGATTGGGCGCCAATGCAATCACCCGGTCGGCGAGGTAGATGGCCTCTTCGAGGTCGTGGGTGACGAAGAAGACGGTCGTGCCGCTCTGGTCCATGATGCGCAGCACCTGGTCCTGAAGATGCTGACGGGTCATCGCGTCCAGCGCGCCGAACGGTTCGTCCATGAGCAGGACCGAGGGCTCCTGCGCCAGGCAGCGAGCGATCTGCAGGCGCTGCTGCATGCCGCCGGACAGTTCGGAAGGGTAGGCTTCGCCGCGATTGCCGAGGCCCACTTTTTCGAGCAGGGCCGCGATGCGGTCGGGCCGCTCGGTGCGGGGCACGCCGGCCGCTTCCAGTGCCAGCGAGACATTGCCGGCGGCGGTGCGCCAGGGCAGCAGCGCATTGGTATAGTCCTGGAAGACGACCGCGATGTCGCGCGCCGGTTCCCTGACCGGCTTGCCGTTATAGACGATCTCGCCGGAGGTCGGCTGCAGCAGGCCGGCAATCAGCCGCAGCGTCGTCGTCTTGCCGCAACCGGAAGGCCCGACCACGCAGACGAATTCCTGGCGGCCGATCGACAGGTTGATGTCCTGAAGGATGCGCCGCCCGACGAAATCCAGGCACACGTTGCGGAAGGTGATCAGCGGTTCGGCGCTCTTCATGCCCTTGTCAACCTCGGTACCGGTAAAAAGCTGTTCCGAATTCTTGAGCTTCCTTGCTGAAGCCTGGTCGAAAGCAGTCATCAAAGCCTTCCTTGTGGTGTCTTGCGGAGGGAGGAGAAAGAAGCCGACAGAACGGGGACGCGAGCGCCCGGTGCGAAACCGGGCTGCGCGATTGTCCTTTCGTATCGTCCTTCTGGCTCCTCCCGCAGACGCATGCCGATAGCAGCATGATCTTGGTTTAGGGTGCGGCGCACTGGCAAGCCCGTTGTCCGTGGACTTTCACATTGTGAGAGCGGACCTGACATTCATCAATCGCCGTCGACGACGGCGATGAAGTCGCACTGGATCAGCATGCCGCTTTCCAGCTCGCCCTTCATGGCGTGGCGGGTGGGGCGGTGGGCCGGATCGGGAAACATCGCCTCCCAGTAGGGATTGACGAAGTGTCGTTCGGAGCGGTTCTGCATCCAGAGCGTCATCTTGATGATATCGCCCGTCGTGCCGCCCGCCGCCTCGATGATCGCGCGCACATGCCCGAACATCAGTTCGCACTGGCGATCCATGCCTTCGGCGGAAGCGAGCCCGGTCTTCGGGTCGAGCCCGTGGATGCCGCTCGAATAGACCATGTTGCCAATCCGGCAGGCGGCCGGCACCGGGTTTCGATGAGCAAAGCTTTCCACATAGATGCTGCGTCGCTTCTGCACGATTGTCTCCTCTGCATATCGCCGGGCGGGTCGCCTAAGTCATCGCGCCCATCGTCGTATTCGCGAGAAAAGAAGCACATTCGCCGATCTGCAACGCGAAAGGCCGGCAACTTTCACATTACGGAATGTGACCCGCCGCTTTCGCATGAAGAAGCCGGCGACAGGCCGTCCGGAGGCGGACAATCGGCCGCCGGGGCGGGAATTTTCGCTATGTGAACAAATCCGCGGTGCTTCCTTGCCCTCGACCGCGCTTGGCTCCAAGCCTCATCCTGGAAAGTCGAAATGACGGTTCCTGCCGCAAGACGGGAGCCGTTCGATGAGGGAGAAGAACAATGGCTATGGACGACTTCGTATTGAATCCGCCGTTCAACGTGACGCGGGCGAGCCATGTCGTGCTGACGGTCAGGGACCTCGATGCCAGCAAGGCATTCTATACCGATCTCGCCGGGCTGGTGGTCAGCGATGAGGATAGCGATGCCGTCTATCTTCGCGGAATGGAGGAAAACTGCCATCACAGCCTCGTTCTGCGCAAGGCCGGCAATACGCTGTGCAAGCGCATCGGCCTGCGCATGCAGACGGACGACGACCTGAAGAAGGCTGCGGATTATTTCGGCGCCCGGGGCGCGGAAACGCAGTTCGTCGATACGCCCTACCAGGGTCTGACGCTGCATGTGCGCGACAGCCAGGGCATGCCGCTGGAATTCTGCGCCACCATGGAATTCCGCCCCCGCCTGATGACGGCCTATGACCAGTATCGCGGTGCAAGCGCCCAGCGCCTCGACCATTACCAGATCCAGTCGAGCGACGTCCGCCGTGCCTATGATTTCTACCAGCCGCTCGGCTTCCGTACCAGCGAGTACACCTATTCGAAGAATGCCGACGGGACCGAGAACCTCTGGGGCGTCTGGATGCAGCGCAAGGGCAATCCGCACGATATCGTCTTCACCAACGGTCCCGGTCCGCGCCTGCACCATTTCGCCTACACGCTGCGCGATGCCAGCGACATGATCCGCGCCTGCGACGTGGCCGGAGCGCTTGGGCTCGGGCAGCGGCTGGAGCGCGGTCCCGGCCGCCACGGCATCAGCGGCGCGATGTTCGTCTACTTCCGCGATCCGGACGGCCACCGCATCGAGCTGTTCAACACCCATTACCAGCATATCGACATCGAGCCACCGATCGCCTGGGATCTGGCGGACCCCAAGCGGGCCGACCAGTGGGGCCTGCCGGCGCAGGAGAAATGGTTTGCCGAGGCGACCGCCTTCGAAGGCGCGGACATCGTGCCGCCGACGCTCAGCATCGAGCCGCCGACGCTGGAACGCTTCCTCAAGATCAAGGCGGCCTGAGGCACGGGCCGGCGATCCCACGAACACCGAAATCGAATGCGCCGCGCTGCGCGCGTGGCGGCCATAAAGGAGGAATAGTCGATGTTGAACATCGCAATCATCGGCGCGGGTCCCGGCGGTCTCGCTCTTGCGCTCAGGCTGCACCAGAAGGGCTTCAAACCGACGATCTACGAAGGCGTCAGGGAGCTGAAACCGCTCGGCGTCGGTGTCGACATCAAGGTCTACGGCGTCAAGGAAATCACCGAGATCGGCCTGCTGGAGGAGTTCCAGGCGATCTCGGTCGAAGCGATCGATTCGCTGTTCTTCACCCGCTACGGCCAGATGATCTACGGCGAAAAGTGCGGCAAGCACATGGGTTATCCGCACGAGCAGCGCTTCGTGCACCGCGGCACGCTGCAGATGATGTTCTACGACGCCGTCATCAAACGGCTCGGCCCGGAGGCGGTCGTGCATGGCGCCCGCTGCACCGGCTTCGAACAGGACGAGACCGGCGTCACGGTGCATTTCGAAGAGGCCGAGGGCGTTCCGAAATCGGCCCGCCATGACCTGCTGATCGGCGCCGACGGCATCAAGTCGGTGGTGCGCAACCAGCTTATTCCGTCCTCGGAAGGCAGCCATTATTCCGGCGTCGCCATGTGGCGCGGCGTCACCGTCATGCCGCCCTTCCGCAACGGCGGCACCATCCTTCATCTCGGCGATCCGATTGCCCAGGGCAGCATGATTGTCTACCCGATCCGCAACAATGTCGACGGCAAGGGCAACCAGCTCGTCAACTGGGTGGTCGAGCAGAACGGCAAGCCGAAGTCGATCGAGGACTGGAACCAGCGCGTCAGCCCGGACGAGATCGCCCACAAGTTCGACGAGACCAAGCTCGATTTCGTCGATGTCGGCGAGATGATCCGCAACGCGCGCGAAGTCTATCTCTACCCGCTGATCGACCGCGATCCGCTGCCGCAATGGTCGTTCGGCCGTGTCACGCTGATCGGCGACGCCGCACACGCCATGTATCCGCGCGGCGGCAACGGGCTCTGCCAGGCGCTGGTCGACTGCCGGGTGCTGGCCGAAAAACTTGCCGAAGTCGACGATCCGATCGAGGCTCTCGAGCAATACGAGGGCGCGCGGCGCGAATTCGTCAACCGCATCGTCATCGCCAATCGCGGCGAGGGGCCGGAAGTGGTCCGCCGCATCGTCGAGGAACGTTCGGGCGGCAAGCCGTTCGAGGATATCGAGACGATTTTTCCGCTGAAGGAATGCGAGGCGATCTTCCTCGAATACCACCGCATGGCCGGCATGCAGCGTCCCGACGACGCGGGTCCGGTCGGTTTCCGCGAAACCTTCTTCAGTGAAGACCAGGCAAGGAAGACCATCGTCCGATAGTGCCGCCGGCTGGTTTGCCAGCCTTTATTCGCCGTGGATGCGGTCATCGGACCGCCACCATGCGCACCCCATTGTTTGTTTCTGAAAGGACAAGACATGACAATCGTTGATGCCAACATGCACTGGCTGCCGGACACGCTGTTCACCGACCAGAAGCTGCAGGACGCCATGATGGCCTGCATTCCGCGCCAGCATGGACTGCATGCCCGCGTCGAGACGGTCGAAGGCAAGAACATCCGCCAGATCATCATCGAAGAGCCCAAGGGCTATGCGAACATCAATTACGCCGAGGGCCAGTACAATATCGAAAGCCAGCTGGAGGACATGGACAGGGCCGGCGTCGACAAGGCCGTGTTCCGCATTCCGGTCTGGCAGGAATGGCTGGACCTCGAATGCTCGAAACAGATCAACGATCGGCTGGCCGATTATGTCTCGCGCAGCAACGGCCGCTTCACGGCGCTTGCCGTGGCGCCGCCTTGGGGTGACCAGGCCTCGATCCGCGAAGTCGAGCGCTGCATCAACGAGCTCGGCTTCAAGGGCGTGCAGATGGCCTGCAAATATGGCGACATCTACCTCGATAACGAGGCGTTCTTCCCGTATTTCGAGTTCCTCAACGACCTGAACGTGCCGATCGTCGTGCACCACACCCCGTTGCCGGTGGACTACGGTTCGATCCTCGACTTCAACAACCAGCGCCGCCAGTACGGTCGCTGCATCGCGCAGGCAACCGCCGTCGGCCGCGAGCTGTTCTCCGGCCTGTTCGATCGCTTCCCGAACCTCAAGCTCAGCCATTCCATGCTCGGTGGCGGCTTCTTCGCCTTCGTCGACATGCTGGTGCCGAAGCCGAAGCACTCTTACGGAGATGCCGTGGACCGCTTCGATACGGGCCGGACGAGCCTGCGCGACCAGCTGCGCAAGAACCTGTTCTTCGACATTTCCGGCGCGCCGCAATGGGGCAAGGCGCAGCTCGAATGCGCCATCGAAGTGCTGGGCGAGGACAACATCCTCTACGGCGCCTCCTATCCGATCCGCAAGGACTGGTTCTTCGACGGCGTTGGGGCAGTGAAGGAACTCAACGTCTCTGACGAGGTCAAGGCCAAGGTCCTCGGCCTCAACGCCATCAAACTCTTCAATCTCTGAGCGACCCATGATTGCCGGCGGCTGGAAGATCCGGGCGCCGGTGATATGTTTTCCTTTGGAAAATGCGGCGGTGAGAACCGCCGCGGGGAAACGAGCCAAGGGAGATGACCTATGCAACTGAATGATCCGACCCTGTTCCGCGAAGCCGCGCTCATCGGCGACCGCTGGATCGATGCCGATCGATCGAACGCGATCGAGGTGAACAATCCCGCGACCGGCGAGATCATCGGCCTTGTGCCGAAGCTCGGTGCGGCGGAAACGCGGGCGGCGATCGAGGCGGCGCAGGCCGCCCAGAAGGGCTGGGCCGCGAAGACGGCCAAGGAGCGGTCCGGCATCCTGCGCAAATGGTTCGAGCTGATGATTGCCAACAAGGACGATCTCGGAAAGATCCTCACGCTCGAACAGGGCAAGCCGCTCGCCGAGGCGACGGGCGAGATCGTCTATGGTGCAAGCTTCGTGGAATGGTTCGCGGAAGAGGGACGCCGCATCTATGGCGACCTCATTCCCGGCCACCAGCCGGACAAGCGCATCCTGGTGATGAAGCAGCCGATCGGTGTGGTGGCGGCGATCACGCCGTGGAACTTCCCGAATGCGATGATTACCCGCAAGGCAGGCCCGGCGCTCGCCGCCGGCTGCGCCATGGTGCTGAAGCCCGCTTCCCAGACGCCGTTCTCGGCCATTGCGCTGGCAGTACTGGCCGAACGCGCCGGCCTGCCGAAAGGCCTGTTCAGCGTCATCACCGGCTCGGCCCGCGAGATCGGTGCCGAGATGACCGCCAATCCGATCGTCCGCAAGCTGACGTTTACCGGTTCCACCGAGATCGGCGCCGAGCTCTACAAGCAGTCCGCGCCGACCATCAAGAAGCTCGGGCTAGAGCTTGGCGGCAACGCGCCCTTCATCGTCTTCGACGATGCCGATCTCGACGCGGCCGTGGAAGGCGCGCTGATCGCCAAATACCGCAACAACGGCCAGACCTGCGTCTGCGCCAATCGCCTCTACGTGCAGGACGGCGTTTATGACGCCTTCGCCGGCAAGCTCGCGGCGGCAGTGGCCAAGCTGAAGACCGGCAACGGTTTCGACGAGGGTGTCGTCCTCGGTCCGCTGATCGACAAGGCGGCGCTCGACAAGGTCGAGGAACATGTGACAGACGCCGTCTCCAAGGGTGCGCGGGTCATCAGCGGCGGCAAACGCCATGCGCTCGGCGGCACGTTCTACGAGGCGACGGTGATTGCCGACGTCACCAAGGACATGGCCATGGCGCGTGAGGAGACGTTCGGGCCGGTCGCGCCGCTGTTCCGCTTCACCGACGAGGCGGATGTCATCGCCCAGGCCAACGACACCGAATTCGGTCTCGCCTCGTATTTCTACGCCCGCGACCTGTCGCGCGTCTTCCGGGTCGCGGAAGCACTCGAATACGGCATGGTCGGCGTCAATACCGGCCTGATCTCGACGGCCGAAGCGCCGTTCGGGGGCGTCAAGCTTTCCGGTCTCGGCCGCGAAGGCTCCCGCTACGGCATCGAGGAATTCACCGAAATCAAATATGTCTGCCTCGGCGGCATTGCATAGGGAGCGTTCAGGATTGCAATGACTTATCCAAGATTTGCCAGCTTTTCTGGCCCGCGCGGCGATGGCTACGGCCTCGTGACCGACAAGGGTATCGTCGATCTTGCGGGCCGCTACCGCGACCGCTGGGCGACCCTCAAGGACGTCGTCGCGGATGGCGCACTGACGCGGTTGGCAGGCGAAGCCGGCGGTCTTGGTGAGGATTTCGGCCTCGGCGATGTCCGCTTCGCGATCCCGATCCGGACGCCGGAAAAGATCATCTGCGTCGGGGTGAATTTCCCCGACCGGAACGAGGAATACAAGGACGGCAAGGCCGCGTCCTCCTATCCGTCCCTGTTTCCCCGGTTTCCGGGTTCCTTCACCGGCCACGGCCAGCCGCTGATCCGTCCGCCGGAAAGCGCCCAGCTGGATTACGAGGGCGAGATCGCCATCGTCATCGGCAAGAGCGGCCGGCGCATCCCGGAGGCAAGCGCGCTCGACCATGTCGCGGCGATCACGCTCGCCAACGAAGGCACGATCCGCGACTGGACGCGCCACGGCAAGTTCAACGTCACGCAGGGCAAGAATTTCGACCGCAGCGGCTCGATCGGTCCCTGGCTTGTGCCGTTTACCGACGAGGCGCAGCTGGCCGACATCCACCTCGAGACACGGGTGAACGGCGAACTGCGGCAGGAGGATCGGACGAGCCGCATGACCTTCTCGTTCCGTCACATCCTCGCCTACATCTCCACCTTCACGACACTTGTTCCGGGCGACGTCATCATCACCGGCACGCCGACCGGGGCTGGCGCGCGCTTCGATCCGCCGCGCTGGCTCAAGCCCGGCGACGTCATCGAAGTCGAGGCCGACGGGATCGGCATCCTGCGCAACACCGTCGCCGACGAGGCCTGACCATGCTCTCCGAAAAAGATATCGCCACTGCGGCGGAAGACCTCGACCGCGCCGAAAGAACCCGCGAGCAGATCGGCATTCTCTCGCTGAAACACCCCGGCATGACCATGGACGACGCCTATGCGGTCCAGGCCGCCTGGGTGAAGAAGAAGATCGCCGATGGCCGGCGGGTGGTCGGCTGGAAGATCGGGCTCACCTCCAAGGCGATGCAATATGCGCTGAACATCGACATTCCCGATTCCGGGGTGCTGTTCGACGACATGCTGTTCGAGGACGGCGCGACCATCCCCAAGGACCGCTTCATCCAGCCGCGCATCGAGGCGGAGATCGCCTTCGTCATGAAGGCGCCGCTCAAGGGTCCGAACATAAACGTCTTCGACGTGCTGAACGCCACGGACTATGTCACGCCGGCGCTGGAAATCCTCGACACCCGCATCCTGCGCGCCGATCCCGAGACGAAGAAGGCCCGCACCATCGTCGATACGATCTCGGACAATGCCGCCAACGCCGGCATCGTCATCGGCGGGCGGCAGATGCGGCCCGACCAGGTCGACATGCGCTGGATGGGTGCTATCGTCTCGCGCAATGCCGAGGTGGAGGAGACCGGGCTCGGCGCCGGTGTGCTCAACCATCCGGCGCGCGGCATCGCCTGGCTTGCCAACCGGCTTTCCGCCTATGGCGACCACATCGAAGCCGGCCAGATCGTGCTCGCCGGCTCCTTCATCCGGCCGATCGAGGCGCGGCACGGCGACACGATCACTGCCGATTTCGGCCCCTATGGGACCATAAGCTCCTTCTTCGCCTGAGGTTTTGCAATGCCCGCTCCAAAAAACAGCTTCAAACAGGCCCTGTCCGAAGGCAGGCCGCAGATCGGCCTCTGGCTGGCGCTCGCCAATCCCTATACGGCCGAGATCCTTGGCGGGGCCGGTTATGACTGGCTGCTTCTCGACGGTGAGCATGCGCCGAACGACGTGCCGCTGCTGACCGTGCAGCTGCAGGCGCTGGCCCGTTCCGAAAGCCATGCGATTATCCGGCCGCCGATCGGCGAGACGTGGCTGATCAAGCAATTGCTCGACATCGGCGCACAGACGCTGCTGGTGCCGATGGTGGAGAGCGGCGAACAGGCTGCGGCGCTTGTAAAAGCCGTACGGTATCCGCCGCATGGCGTCCGGGGCGTCGGCGCCGCACTTGCCAGGGCGTCCGCCTTCAACCGCATCCCCGACTACCTGCAGACTGCCAATGACGAGATCTGCCTCCTCCTGCAGATCGAAAGCCGGGCGGGCATTGCGGCGCTCGACGAGATCGCCACCACGGACGGCGTCGACGGCGTGTTCATCGGCCCGTCGGATCTCGCCGCCGACATGGGCTATCTCGGCCGGCCGGGTGCGCCGGAAGTGCAGGCGGCCGTGGAGGATGCGATCCGGCGCATCCGAACGCACGGCAAGGCGGCCGGCATCCTGACCGCCGACCAGGCCTTCGCCCGCCGCTGCCTCGACCTCGGCGCGACCTTCGTCGCCATCGGCAACGACGTGACGATGCTCGCAAACGCATCCTCGAAACTGCTCGCCGATTTCAAGGCGGAGGCATCGGTCGCCGTCACGGCAGCGAAGGACCCCTACGGCTGAAACGCAGGCCGCGCATTCACCATGTCGTCATTCTCGTCCGCCCTGCTCGGGGCACGGACATATTGTTCTTGGAAAAAAGCGCATTTCTGGCGCATTATGGCGGCATGAGGCAAGGAAGGAGGAGTCTTTGTCCCGCGTGCCGTTCGACTATCCGTCCCATGCCGATGATCCCGGTGAGGAGGCGCTGCTTGAAAATGCCGAGCCGGCCACCCGCGAGGATGCGTCGGGTGCGCAGAGCATCCATCGTGCCATGCAGGTGATGCGCATCCTTGCCGCCGAAGGCGAGGATGGTTTGCGGCTGACCGAGATCGCCCTTCGGCTGCAGCTGTCCTATCCGACCGCCCATCGCATCCTGAAGGCGCTGGAGCTGGAGGGCGTCGTCGAGCGGGCGCACGGATCGCGGCGTTATACGATCGGCACCGAAATGATGTGGTTCGGACTGCGCGCCTCCACGCGGTTTCCCATCAAGGCGGCGTCTGCCCAGACGCTCGACCGGCTGTCGGACGAGATCGGCGATACCATCCTGCTCACCGTCCGCAGCGGCCACGATTCCGTCTGCGTCGACCGCCGGGCGAAATCGTCGGCCGTGCACGTGACGGCCGCAGCCATCGGCTCCCGCCTGCCGCTCGGCGTGACGCCGGGAGGCCGGGCGATGCTCGCCTTCCTGCCGGAGCGAATGTCGCAATCCATCATCGCCGCCAACGCGCCGCATCTCGATGCCTATAATTCGTCCGAAATCAGCGTCGGCGAATATCTGAAGGCGACCAAGGCCAAGGGCTATGGCATCTGCGAGGGGCTGACGGTGCGCGAAACGCTCGCGCTCACCGTTCCGGTCTTCGATGCGGGCGGCGTACCGGTTGCGGCGCTCAGTGCGATCACCGCAAGGCGCCGCATGCCCGATCACCGGCTCGGCGAGGTCGTCCGGGTGCTGAGCCGGTCCGCCAAGGAAATTTCCAACGCGCTCCTGCGCAGCAATATCGAGAAATCGAAACTGGCCGGTCTGGCTGTCGGTTAAGCCTTGTCGCGATAAAGCTTCAGCAGCGCCTTGCCATAGTCGTTGCCGTTGGGGATGCGGCTGATGACGTGGATATGGTATTTGGCCGGTTCCTCGTTGGTCAGCCACATGCCGTTGTGGTGGTCGAATTCCAGCATGATCACCGGGCTCTGGATGCGGAAATAGAAAGGGTCCTCATCGCCTGACCCGCCGATCCAGCTCCACCATGTCTCGTCGAGATGGCTTGCGATCCGCTTGAGCTGTGCTGCGCGCGGCGCGTCGGGCAGGTGCTCGATGAAGGTCTCGATCAGCTGCATCAGCTTGGTCCGCTGCGCTGTCGTGAATTCCGAGGCGCGCACGCCTTCGAGCGGGATGACCCGGTTGTCCTGAAACGCACCGCCGAGATGGCGCTGGTCGGCGAAGTTGAAACGGCCCGGCGGCATGGCCGGGTCTTCCATCAGTTTGTAGATCGTTGCGCGGTCACGCAGCTCCGGTGCGAGCGACTGCATGAGTTCCAGCCCCAGCCGCTCCTCATCCTCGAAAAGCGTGAAGCAATTGCCGTTGCCGCGGTCGATGATATTGGGTTCGACGCCCATGAAGGTCGGCGAGATGACGATCTGGCGGCCGATGATGAAGCAGTTGAAGCCGACATGGTGACCATAGATGCTCCAGCCCCAGGGCTCGGTTGGCGACGGTTCTCCGAACATCAGGAAGTGATAGGTCCACTCGCTCATGATGTTGCGCAGGTCGTAGAGCTCGCCGAGATAGAGATTGGCGGAGAGCAGGTTTCTGATTTTCACGAAACCCTTGGCACTGGTGCAGGCCGCCAGCAGGCCGAGAAAGGCCGCGTGTGATTGCTCGGACGTATTTTCCAGCCGGATTCCATAGTCGTTGAACGGGATTTCCGGATTGTACCAGCCGCGCCACTGGGGCGCATCGACCGCATGGCTGGCCTTGTCACGCTGGTTGGCATCGAGCGTCGCAAGAAACGCTTCGGCGGCCTTCACGGCGCCTTCCACCGTAAAGCCTTCGTCGGCGAGTTCGAAAAGGCCGGGCGTCGCATTGCCATCGGCGGTGATGCCGACGAAGGGTTCGGAATAACGGGTCTGCCATTCGGCGTTGAGCGCGATTGCCCGCGGCGTTTCCAGGATCGGTTTCGCATACGTAAAGGGATCGAGCCCGCGCGCCGAGAGGATGCGCGGAGAATCCGTCGGGAGAAGATTGTCGCGAAAATCCTTGGGCGTCATGGCTCCATCCTCCTCATGCGAGCGGCCGCGACGATGGCGTTGCTGCCATCGCGGTCGCCGACATTTATCGGAAAAAATCTATTTTACAAATAAAATCTTTTTTCTTTCGTTTCCTCGGTTTTATGCTAGAGCTTGGCCGTGGAGGCGCGCATGGCAAACAGCAAGACGGCGGAAGTTTACGAGACGCTGAAGACCGAGCTGCTGGACGGTGTCCACGCGCCGGGAGCCAAGCTTGCGATCGACCAGATCGCCGAGCGCTTCAGCGTCAATCCCGGCGCGGTGCGCGAGGCATTGTCGCGGCTCACCTCGGACCGGCTGGTGATTGCCCAGCCGCAACGCGGGTTCGTGGTCGCGCCGGTTTCGGCCGGCGACCTTCTCGATCTGACGGCCGTTCGTATCGATATCGAGACCCGTTGCCTCAGGCATTCGATCGAGCTGGGCTCGATCGAATGGGAGGGCAGGCTGCTGGGCACCTGGCATCAGCTGTCGCGTACCCAGGCGGTCGGCGGCGGGCATGCCAATCCCGAATGGGTGAAGCTGCATGGGCAATTCCATGACGATCTCATCGCGGCCTGCGATTCCGTCTGGTGGCTGCGGCTGCGCGAGGCGCTCTACATGCAGGCCGAACGCTATCGCCGGATGATCCTGCCGCAGGCGCGCGGTGGCCGCAATGTCGAGGCCGAGCACCGGACCATCCTGGAACTCACGCTGTCGCGGGATGCCGAGCGCGCCTGTGCGGCTCTCACCGAACACCTGAACACGACGGCGGAAATCCTGCTGTCTTCCGGCGCGGACCTGCTCGGAGAAGCGCGGTCCGGGCGCGGGGCTCTCAAGAAACAGTTGGAGGAGAACTGACATGCCCTATTCCAAGCCAGACGACTTCGAACTCGATGACATGGAAATGGCCGCCAACGATCCGGCGCCGAAGCGCAGTACCCGCCGCGACGAATCCGGCACCCAGTGCATCCACCGCTCGCTTGGCGTCATGCGCCTTCTCGCAAGCGGTTCGCGACACGGCCTGAAGCTCGTCGATATCGCCGCGGCACTGGATCTTTCGCATCCCACCACCCACCGCATCCTCAAGGCACTGGAAGAGGAAGGTGTGGTCGAACGGGTGCATGGCTCGCGCCGCTATACGGTGGGCGCGGAAGCGGCCTGGCTCGGGCTTGCCGCGACCGACCGCTTCCCGATCAATGCGGCGGCCGCTCCCGTTCTCGACGGGCTTTCCAAGGCGATCGGCGACCCGGTGTTTCTCGCGGTCGCAAGCCGGCACGACACGATCTACGCCGACCGGCGGATCGGCGCTTTCCCGTCGCAGACGGTAAGGTTGTCGATCGGCGCCCGGCGTCCGCTCGGCGTCAGCATCGCGGGCCGCACGATGCTCGCCTTCATGCCGGAGCGGAAGGTGGACGAGGTGCTGACCACGAATGCGCCTCGTTTCGACGCCTATCAGTGCAATGCCGGCATCATACTTGAGGGCATGCGGGAGGCGCGCAATCGCGGTTACCTCTGCGCCGACAGCGTCACCGCCAGCGAGAACCGGGTGATTTCGGTGCCGGTGCTCAACATGGTCGGCGCGCCCGTCGCGGCAATCAGCATCATCGCCCCGCATCACCGCCTGCCCGCCTCGCGCATTCCCCGGCTGGTGCCGATGCTGCGCGCCGCCGCCCAGGATATTTCGCGCAGCCTGACGGAGAAGGCGAAGGTCGCCTGAACGGTTTGCGGATGGGCGGGGGAGGTCATGTCAGCCGACTTTTCGCAATGTGAACAAAGGCCGACTGCTTCGTTGCGCCGGGACCCGGCTCGCGAAATGGTGGGGTGAACCGGTCGCAGCATCTGACCCGCACCGGAGCATCCGGGTGAGGCATGACGCAGTTGCAGAGGCAGGACATCGAATATTTCCATGACGGCGTACGCATGGTCGGGGCCTTCCGGTCACCGGCGAACGATGGCCGGTCACGGCCGGGCGTGCTGGTGGTGCATGGCGCCGGCGGGCTGAACGAGCACGTCATCGGCTGCGCGGAACGCATTGCGGCACTTGGTTATGCGGTGCTGGCAATCGATCTCTGGGGCGACCGCCGGCTGCTGACCAATCCGGCTGACATCGGCCCGATGCTTGGCCGGTTCGCCGGCGACCGGGGTCTCTGGATGGGACGCTTCGAGGCGGCGCGCGTGGCTCTGGCATCCCAGCCGGGCGTCGATGAGGCGCGGATCGGGGCCGTCGGTTATTGCTTCGGTGGGGCGACGGTTCTTGAGCATGTCCGCACGGCCGGCAGATTGCAGGGCGTCGTCAGCTTTCACGGGGGGCTCGATCTCGTCGCCGACGACTGGTCTTCCGCCGGTCGCGGGACCGCCGTGCTGATCTGCACCGGCGCCGAGGACCCGATGGCAAAGCCTGCCGATCTCGACCGGGTCCAGCATGCCATGACCGGGGCCGGCATCCGCTGGGAGGCCGATCTCTACAGCCATGCCAAACATGCGTTCACCGAACCGGACCGGCCGGGCATGCCGCCTTTCGCCGCCTATGACGCACGGGCCGATCGCCGGTCCTGGAACGCCATGCGGTCGTTTTTCGAGGAAGTCTTCGCCGGCTGAAGGGCTGGGGATTGGAACAGGGAAGAGGAAACGGGATGGATCTCGGGATCAAGGGGCGCACGGCGCTGATATGCGCCTCGTCGCAGGGGTTGGGCCTTGCCTGCGCCAGGTCGCTGGCGCGCGAAGGGGTTTCCGTGACGCTGAACGGGCGGGATGCGGCCAAGCTCGAAACCGTCGCCGCGGGTCTCCGGGCCGAAATCGAGGGCGCGGCGGTGGATTTCATCGCCGCCGACCTGACGACGACCGAAGGACGCGCCGCGATCCTCGCCGCCAGGCCCGATGTCGACATTCTGGTGACGAACAATGCGGGTCCGCCGCCGGGCGGGCTTGAGGACTGGGACGAGGCGGCGATCCTCGGCGCGGTCGGCGCCAATTTCCTGCCGGCCATCCAACTGATGCGGGCCTATATTCCCGGCATGCAGGCGCGGCGTTTCGGCCGGATCGTCAACATCACCTCGGCCATGGTGAAATCGCCGCATTACATGATGGGCCTGTCGACCTCGGCCCGCGCTGGCCTGACGGCGATCAGCAAGGCGATCAGCCGGTCGGTCGTCGCCGACAACGTGACGATCAACAATATCCTGCCCGAACGCATCGACACACCGCGCCAGGAATTCATGGCGCAGCGGCTGATGAAGCAGCATGGCATCGACCGGGACGAGGCGCGCCGGCGCAGCGTCGAGACCATCGCCGCCAAGCGTTTCGGTCGGCCGGAGGAATTCGGTGATGCCTGCGCCTATCTCTGCAGTGCCCAGGCAAGTTTCATCTCCGGCCAGAACCTGCAACTGGATGGGGGCTCCTATGACGGCCTCATCTGAAAATCCGCGTGACGACGACATCGCGGAGATCGAGGAGACGGAAAAGGCCCGCCAGCGTGCGCTGACCTCGCTGGACGTTCCTGCGCTGGAATGGCTTCTCGCCGACGACCTGATCCATGTCCACAGCACCGGCATGGTGCACGACAAGCGGCAGTTCATCGCGCATGTGCAGCGCATGGGCGGGTTCCGGTCGATCAAGCGCGGGCCGCTGGATATCCGCGTCGATGGACCTATCGCCCTCGTCACCGGATCGACGGTCAACGGCGTGCGCTCGCCCGAAACCGGCGAGAATGTCGATCTGGAAGGGTTTTCGACGATCGTCATGCGCCGGGGCGAACCGGGATGGCAGATCGTGCTTTCGCAGCTCACCCTTTTCCGCAAGGCGCCGGGCTCGACATGAGCGGCAGCATCCGGATATTCAATCGAGGAGGAATACCATCATGAAGCTGGCTCGTTTCACCGAGGGCGGCCGCACGCGCATCGGCAAGGTCGTGGAGGAGAATGTCGTCGACCTGTCGGGGATCGAAGGCGTCGGGTCCTCGATGCGGCAGCTGCTCGCCGATCTTGACGGCCTCCGTCCGGCGCTGGAAGCCGCGACGGCTCCGGCCTTGCCGCTTTCGACGGTCACGCTGGAAGCGCCGGTCGGCGACCCGCAGAAATTCCTCGGCATCGGCATGAACTACCGAAAACATGCGGAAGAGGCGCGGGCCGCCGGCATCCCCATTCCGACCAGCCAGCTCTGGTTCAACAAGCAGGTTTCCTGCCTCAACGGCCCGTTCGGCACGGTCACCAAGCCGTCCGTATCGGAAAAGATGGATTACGAGGTCGAACTCGGCGTCGTCATCGGCCGCCGCTGCCGGCATGTGACGAAGGAGGACGCTCGCTCCGTCATCGCCGGTTACCTGATCGTCAACGACGTCTCGGTGCGCGACTGGCAGCACGCCACCTTCACGCTCGGCAAGTCCTTCGACACCCATGGCCCGACCGGCCCGTGGATCACCACCGACGACGAGATCGCCGATCCGCTGGCGCTCGAAATGATGTCGATGGTCAATGGAGACGTCCGTCAGCAAGAACTGACCGATGGCATGATCTACAATATCTACGAGCAGATCGCCTATCTCTCGACGATCATGACCCTGGAGCCGGGCGATATCCTGGCGACCGGCACGCCGTCCGGCATCGGCGCGCCCACCGGACGCTTCCTGGTGCCGGGCGATGTCGTCCGGATGGAAATTACCGGGCTCGGTCATATCGAGAACCGCGTCGTCGCGGAAAAGGCGGCTGCGGAATAACAATGCCGGGCAGAAACAGCAAACCGCGCCGCCGGGTCCGGGCAGCGCGGTTTTGCGTTTTGGTGAGGTCCCTCAGTCGCCGATCGTCTCGTGGGCGTCCGCCTTGCCCTTCGCCCAGTAGCCGGAGGCCTTGATCCAGCCGAGCGGGAAGCCGCGTTTTTCGAGCAGGTGGGTCTTGACCGCGCGCGCGACCGAAGCCTCGGCTGCGATCCAGACGAAGGTTTCCGGCTCCAGCGTCACCCTTTCGAGCGCCGCGATCACGCCGGAAGCGTCCGTCGCCCGGGAAAGCGGCCGATGCACCCAGATCGTCTCGAGATTGGCCCGGGTTTCGAAGACCTGTTCTTCCTCGGGCCCGGCGACCATGCCGATGCTGACGATCGAAACGCCTTGTCCGGTTTCCTCGATGCGGCGGCCCATTGCGGGGAGGGCGGTTTCGTCGCCGATGAGGATCCAGCGCCTGATCCCGGAAATGACGGCCGAGCCGCGGGGCCCGCCAACGGAGAGCTTGTCTCCCGGCTTTGCATCAATCGCCCATTGGGTCGCCGGGCCGGCTTCGTGAACCGCGAAGTCCAGCACCAGCGAGCGGGCCTGATTGTCATAACGGCGCGGCGTGTAATCGCGCCGTTCCGGTTCGCCGACCGCCACGGGCAGGAAAATCTTGACGTGGTCGTCCGCCCCGGCGCTGACGAAATCCGCCAGATCCTCGCCGGTCAGCGTGATGCGCAGCATTTGCGGGGTGACGTGGTCAACGCTGGTGACAGTCAGTTCGCGCCGCTTGATTTCGTGGCGCACCCGCTCGATCTGCGGCAAGGAGGCCGTTGCCGCCAGGGCTTGCGTCGAAAGATCGTTCATCTGTGTCCTTTCATGGAATTCGGCGCTCGGTCCGCCGGATGGGACCCGCGCAGCCCGATCATCGCGTCGAGTAGCTTGACCTCCACGGTCTGCCTCACGCAGTCACAAAGGTGACAGTTACATACTTGAATACGAAGGGCACAGGCAATGGTTTCGTGGATTCTGAACGCCAATGTCCACCAAGTGGAAGATGCGCTTTTTTGGAGTCCGTTCGGCGTGACAGTCGGTCGGCTTGAGCGTCAGATTGCGTAACGATCGGGCCTTCGCGAGATCAAATCCGGGAACGAAGCGTCGCCGGAGGGCGGGCGAGGTGTCCACGATGATCCGCAATATGGCTTGCGTTCCAGAAAGTCGAAATACCAATAAAATGGCATCCCTTGCTAGCCCGCCAGAGTTAGCTCTGCGGTGTAACGCGATTGAGGCAAGCGACTGGATTCCGGACTCCAGTCGCAAGGCGGGACCATTGCTGATGGTGGGGGTCTTCCCGCACCGCCATCATGGTTTGCTACTGGTGATTCGTATATCCACCAGACGATCTATGTTTGCGCTGATAAGAACGGCGCCCGCCTGCCGCACGCTTTACGGCGCGGCCGGCTTCCGCAAATGGCCTCGCCCACGCTCTAGAAAGTCGCCGTCAGGCCAAGCTTGAAGGTTCGGCCCGGAGAGGGAACCAGACCGAAGCTCAGCGGCTCGATGTAGTAGACATCCGTCAGGTTCTCGATGCCGAGGTCGAGCGTCATATGATCACCGACCTTGTAGCTCGCGAAGACGTCGATGAGCGTATAGGGGTTCCATGGCATGGCGCGGATGAAGCTCGATCCGCCGCCGCCGGGAGTTTCGGCGTCCGCCGCCCGCGGGCCGATATGGCTGATCCGGCCGCTCACCGTCAGCTTTTCGTCGAAGAAAGACTTGCTCAAGGTCGCGACCAGCGAATATTCCGGCGGAACCTGATTGGTCGCATAGTCGGCGGCCAGCGAACTGTCCACGCAGGTATCCGCCGTGCGGCAAAACTCGACATTGGTGTAGTAGTTTGCCGAAAGATCGGCCGTGAACGTGCCTGTCTCGTAATGCGCCGACAGTTCCAGCCCCTCGAATTTCGCCCTGTCGATGTTGTAGATCCGCATCGAGAAGGTCGAGGTGTTGTAGCGGCGGCTGATATAGTCGTGGATGTCATTGTGGAAATAGGCGAGCTTGACGCCCAGCCGGTCGTCGGATGTCAGGAGGCCTTGACGGTTGACGTTGACGCCGAGTTCGAAATTGTGCGCGGTTTCCGGACCGAGCCCGGGGTCTGCGCTCAGGAGGAAGCCGCGTGTTCCTTCCATCAGGGACGGAAGGCGGGACGCATCGAAATAACGACCGAAGACGCTGATGCCCTGGAAGGGTTCGACCGTCACGCCGAGGTTGAAGCCGTCTGTCGTTCCGTCGCGCTGGCTCTGGCCGTAGAACTGCGAAAGATCGGCGATCTCGTAGCTCTGGTAACGCAGTCCGCCGTCGAGGGCCAGCCAGTCGAGAGGCTTCCAGTTGGCCCGGATGAACAGGCTTTTTTCGGTCCGTTCGCCCTCCCTGGACGGAATGCCGTTCCAGATCTCTTCTTCAGGACCTGTCGCCTCTTCGAGATAGGCGCCTCCGTACTGGAAGGACAGGTCGCCGAAACTGGTGGCGAAGCGCGAGATGTTGGAAATATCCGCGCCGGTGGTCTTCACCCACTTCACATCCCCCAGATAGCCGCCTGAGATCGGCGTCTGTTCGACAAGGTCGGTTTTCCAGACGGAGGCCCGCAGGTCGACCAGCTCGCTTTCCGGGTCGTAGTGATAACGGACCCCATAGCGTTTCAGGTCGACGTTCGAAAGTGACTGGGCATAGATCGTGTCGATGCCGGGCTGAATGTTCTGCGGATAGGTTTCGCCGTATTCACTCCGGTAGCGCGATGCGTTGAATTCAATCTCGTGATCGTCGAGGTGGACGGTCGCCTTGCCCATGGACGACTCGGTGTTCTCGGACGTGTTGAGGACTTCCTCACCCGGCAGGTAACGGGTGATGCCGGGCGTGTACCAGCCGACATAGGGTGCGCAATCGGCTGGCGTCACGCTGCAGGAGGCCGGGGCTGATGTTTCCTGCGGCGCGTCGTCTCCGTTGGAGCCCGCATGGTAGTTTCCGAACCTGCGGCGCGAATAGCCTGCCAGCAGATCGAGATATTCCGTCTTCATGGCACCGACAATGCTTCCCGACCCTGCGGTGGTGTCGAGAAAGTCGGGCCGCTCGATGTCGGTCAGGATGCCGTTGTTGGGCTGCAGCATGCTGCGCTGGGTGCCCTTGCCGTATGACGTCGTATTCCCCGCGGCATCGCCCTTGATCCGCAGCCCGAAGATGTTCCCGTCTTTGACGATGTCGTCCGCATTGATCGTGCGCATTTCCACCAGGCCGCCGATCGCGCCGGCGCCGGCCGGCCCGCTCGATGCGCCTTTCTCGATATTGACGCCGCCGATGAAGTCGGGATCAACGAAGGTCCGGTTGCCGACGCCTTGATAGCCGCGATAGACTGAGGTGGAGTTGATGGTGCCGTCCACGGTCACCGGCACGCGGCCTTGCCCCTGCATGCCGCGGATGTTGACATCGAGGCTGCCGCTGTTGCGGCTTTCTCCCGAGAGGACGCCTGCCGTGTTCTTGAGCATGTCGGCCGGCGCCGTCCCGCGGTAGCGATCGATCTGCTCCTCGGAAATGAAGGCGACGGAGCCGGGCGTTTCATAGACGCCGTCTCCGCCGCCGTCCCAGCGCAGCCTGCCGCGCTTGAGCGTGATCGGGGCGAGAATGGTGTCGCCCGAAGCGGCTTCTGATCCGGAGGCGGCGAAGATCGCGACCGTGGTGGCATTGCTGAACTGATACTGTACGCCGGTTCCCGAAAGGAGCTGGGCAAGCGCCTGTTCCGGCGACATCCTGCCCTTCACCGGCCTGCCGACCCCGGCGATCGGGTTGTTTTCGCGGTAGACGACGGCAAGGCCGGCAATCCGGGCGATATCGTTCACCGCCTTGGCAATCGGCGTCGAAGGAATGTCGAAGTCATATTGTCTCGCTGCCGCCGATTGCTGGGCATGGGAAACCCTCGGATTTCCTTCCGCGACCGCAAGCACGGCGGCCACCAGAAATGCCAGGCGAGCCGGCCCCTTCCATTTACTCATTGCAACATCCCCTTGTGCGCAAAACATGCAGGCACGCGCGTCACCCCTGCGCGTCCTCACATTCTTCACGTTCGAGATGCCCACTCACTGAACCGGCGCGCCGCCAATTTTCTTAAAAAAATTGCAAGCAATTGAAAAATATGGATTATATCCGGTTTTATGGCGCGATGACCGTCAACCACCGGCCGGCTCCGAGCAGCCGGAAGCCGACGCTTGCCTGCAGGGACGCAAGCGCTGCTTCCGGATCGGCAAGCGGAAGGCTACCCGTTACTCTTTCGTCGGAAAGCGACGGAGACACGACGATGATGCGGCCGCGCCGGTAACGCTCGATCTCCTTCAGGACATCGCCCAGCCGGGCCCGGTAGAAGATGAACCGGCCCTCCCGCCATGCGAGGGCATCGTCGAGGTTGACCGCCTGCACGGGACCGATGCCGGCCTGCCCGAAATGCACCTGCTCGCCCGGCATCAGGATCGTTTCCCCCGGTGACGTGTCGTGCGTGACGGCCACCTTGCCGTGATCGAGCGTGACGATGCCGCCGTCGTCGACCAGCCGGACGTCGAAGCCTGTGCCGAGGACCTTGATTTCCCCACCGGCGGCGGAGACGATGAAGGGAGCGGCGCCGGGCACCACGTCGAAGAAGGCCGCACCGCCCAGCAACCGGACACGGCGCTCGCCCGGCCTGTAATCCTCGGCAAGCGCGCTGTCCGCGTCCAGCAGGACCTTCGAACCGTCAGGCAGCGTTACCGCCCGCCGCTGGCCCCGGTCGGCGACATAGTCCGCCTCGAAGGTCCGCAAGAGCCCGGGGCTTTCAAACGCGACGGCCCCGGCCACCATCGCCGCGAGGACGATGCTGACGACGGTCAGCCGTCGCCCGGTCCTGCGCTGCTTGCCGGCGCGCTCCATGGCCTTGAGATAGACCGCGAGCTCATCGGCCTCCTCGCGTGCCAGCCTCTGGCCCGGCTGCTCCGTTTCGTCCCAGAGATCGGCGATCCTGCCGAAGGCCTCGGCGTGGGCGGGGTCGGCATCGCGCCAGGTCTCGAATTCCCGTCTGTTGGCCTCGCTCGGATTGCCGAGCAGACAGACGAGCCAGTTTCTGGCCTGTTCCCTGATCTCGTCATGCGTCTGCGACACCGTTTGCTGTTCCGTCATGAGCAGGGCCGGCCCTCGAATGCGTGGCCGAGGACAATCATCTTACGGTCGCCGCATCGAAGCCGCATCAGGCGGAGCCATCCATCAAGGCGGCCTCGCAGGCCGCGACGGCCCGGGCCATGTGCTTGGCCACCATGCGCTCCGATATGCCCATTGCGGGGGCGATCTCGACGAAGGTCTTACCGTGGATCCGGTTGAGCAGGAAGACATGCCGTGTCTGCTTCGGCAGGCGTGCCAGCGCCTCGTCTATCCTGCCGATGCCCTGTCGGGCGACGAGGACGTCATGGGGAGAGGCCACCGGCGCAGCATACTGTTCCTGGGTCAGGCCGATGAAGAAGGCGGTGCGCACCTTTTCCGAACGGAGGTAGTCGATCGATGCGTTTCGGGCGCAGCGGTTGAGAAAGGCGTGGGGGTTGCCGCTCTGCTCCGTCGCCCTTTCCCACAGGCGCAGGAAGACGTCATGGACGATGTCGCGGGCGGCAAAGGAACCGACCTTCCGTTTCACCTGCCTTTCGAGCTGGGCGGACCGATCGACATAGAGCTTGGAGACTTCTTCGGATCTTGCGGTCATGAGGCATGAGGTTCGACGATAGGTCACCTTGCCTGCCTAGTGAATTGTGTAAGCCACTGCAAATGCGGAGATTTAGAGCCGTTCCAGACTATCTTGGCAGGCAGTAGAATACATGACAAAAGAAGTCATGTTATGTGTTGATTTTGTTGGACTCCGTGTGGCTTCGGCATGCCGTGGAGGCGGTCACGGCGAGCGAGAGTTTCGGTGATTTAAACGCAAAATGTTGCAATTGTGCCACGCAGCAGGAGCCGACGCTAGAACGGCAATGCCGGACAGCGTGAAGCGTTCTGCCATCATGCGGATCGTTCCTTCCCTCCAAGCAGCCAGAGAAGATAGGGCCCGCCGATCAGCGCCGCGAAGAGGCCGACCGGCACCTGATAGGGATAGATGACGACCCGCGACAGCCAGTCGGCCATCACGAGCACGCCTGCGCCGATCAGGATTGCTGCGGCAAGCTGATGGTGCGGCTTCTGGAAACCGATCAGCCGGGCGAGATGCGGCGCGATCAGTCCTGCCAGGCTCAAGGGACCAACGAGAAACGAGGAGATCGCCGTCATCAATGCCGCAAGGACGGCGAGCACAAGGCGGGACGGCAGGACGCGAAGGCCGATGCTGCGGGAAACACCCGTGCCGAGCGGCAGGATGGTGAGCCAGCGGATCATCAGGAAAAGCGGCGCCGTCAACACCACGAGCGTGATCATCGCCGTCCAGGCTTCGAAGGCGCCGGCGCGATTGGTCGATCCGGACATCCAGGTGAGCAGGATATAGCTGCGCATGTCGCCCTGGGCGAGCACCATGCTGACGATCGCCATGCAGAAGGCGCTGATGGCGATGCCGGCAAGCAGCAGCCGTTCGGCCGAAAACCCGGAGCGGCCCGCAATCGCGATCATCACCAGGAACGCGGCAAGCGAGCCGAGCGCCATGCCGAGAAGCATGATTGCAGGTGACGGGAATCCGAACAGGAAGAGAGCGACCGTCAAGCCGGCACCGCCGCCGCTCGAAACACCAAGCACTTCGGGGCTGGCGATCGGGTTGCCGGTCACGCGTTGCATGATGAAGCCGGCTGCTCCGAGCATGGCCCCGGCACCGCCGGCTGCCAGGATACGCGGCAGGCGGAAGGGCAGAAGTTCGGAAAAGAGCGGGCCGAGTGCAACGCTCCAGCCCTTATCCGTCGGGCTTAGCGTTAGGACGAGGGCGAAGATGATGGCAAGGGCCGCTGCCAGAAGCGACAGCGCGGCAGCAGGCTTTCGAAGCTGCCGTAAGGCGGCATCGGCCGTTGCGGTCACCGCAGAAAACCCGTGGACGCGCGGCAGGAGCAGGAGAAGCAGCGGTCCGCCGAGCAGAGCGGTTGCGGCACCTGTCGGCACGAGATCGGAAAAACCCGGCCCCAGCAGCTGGGTCAGGCAATCTGCGAGGAAAAGCACCGCGGCGCCTGCGAGAGGAGCGGCCATCATCACCTGTCCGGTTGTGCGCGCGCCGCAGAACCTGGCCATGGTGGGTGCCGCAAGCCCCAGGAAGCCGATGATGCCGACCGTTGCCGTGACCGAGGCGGACAGCCAGACGGCGAGGACGAGGATCGAAAACCGGACCCCATGCAGCGCGACGCCCAGGCTTCTGGCACTGGAATCGTCAAGCGCCAGGACATTCAGCGGCCGCAGCAGGAGTGCCGCGGCGAGGATGCCCGCCGCCAGCCGCGGCGCGAGCGAGATGACGCCACTCCAGTCCTGCTGGTTGAGCGCGCCTGCTCCCCAGATATGGATCGACATGGCGTATTCGCCGCGCGCCAGAACCAGCGTCACACTGAGCGAAGCCGCGATCAGGCTGACGATCATGCCGGAGATCGCCACCGTGACCGGATCGAGCCCGCGCCGCCAGCTCAGCGCCAGCACGATCGCCACCGCGGTAAAACCTCCGGCAAAGGCAAGCAGTTCGCGGGAGATGCCGGTGAGAAGCGGTAAAAAACCGAGGCCGAGCGTCTGCGCCAGTTCCGCACCGGACGCAATGCCGAGGGTCGAGGCATCGGCAATCGGATTGCGCAGCACCCGTTGCAGCAGCGCGCCGGCAAGACCGAGCGCTGCGCCGGCGATCAAAGCGATCGCAGCGCGCGGCAGAAGGCTGTTCCACAGCAGGATTGCATCGAGCACCGCGGCAGTCCCTGGCTCCCCGGGGACGTGCGGGCGAAACGCCAGAAGCAGAGTGAACGAGACAATGCAGGCGATGCCGAGCGCGGCGGCAGGGAGAAGATGGGGCAGGCCCGTGCGCATGGGCGTATGAAGGCTAACCGTTCCGGACACGGGAAAACCCTTCCGCCAGGAAATCGGCAAACCGGCTTGCGGCCGGCAGAGCCCCATAGGGATTGATCGATCCGACCGCCAGCACGCGATTTTCCCGCACTGCGGGCAGGGCCTTCCAAAAAGCGCTTTCGGCCAGCGCTTCAAAGGCATCCTGCGGATGCGGAGGAATGAGGACGATCCAGGCGTCGGGCATGGAAGCCAGCGTCTCGATGCCCATCGGCGCCATGGCCGAATAACTGGTCGCGCCCGTCCACGCATTGGCAAGCCCGACGCGCTTCAGCACCTCGCCGAACATGCTGTCGGAACCGAAGACCCGGTAATGGCGCGCATCGCCAAGGTTGATCGGCAGGACGGGGCGGCCGTCACCCCTGGCGAAGAGGTTCTTGTAGCGATCGAGCCGGGCAGCGAGCTCCTCGACCATCCTGCCGGCCGCCGGCCGCTGCAGCCGCTCGCCGATCGCCAGCGTCGCCTGTTCGGCAAGGAGGTAAGGACTTTCGCCGGGTTTGTAGATCGGATGGCTTTCGACCGGCGCGATACGGCTCATCAGCGGATCGGCCCAGGCGTAGAAATTCGAGTTGAGGATCAGGTCCGGGCGGGCGAAACGCAGCACCTCGAAATTCGGCGTGCCGCGCAGGCCGAGATCGGCGACGCCCTCCGGCACATCGGGCTTGATCGCAACCTGGCGGAACTGGCGAAGCTCGGTCGCCGCCACGACATTGGCGCCGATCGCAAGCAGCGTTTCGAGGAGTGCCCAGTCCAGCGTGGCAACCCGCGGTCCCGCTTCCTGCGCCCGCGGAACGCGCGCCGCCGCCAAGACGGCGGCGGCTGAAAGCACGGTTCTGCGGGTGAATTGCTGCACTCTCGACATGTCTCCCAAGGCACAGGAAGGCCCGAAACGGGCCTTCCTGCAAAACTTGTCTCAGATTGTCAAATTACCAGACCTTGCTGATCTTGAAATTGACGGTGCGTGCCTCGCCGTAGCCGCAAAAATACTGGGTGTTGCAGCCTGCGACATATTCCTTGTCGAACAGGTTGGTGACGTTCAGGGACGCCTTCCAGTCGTTCTTCTCGTAACGGATCGCCGCGTCGAAGACGGTCGCATCCGGAACGCGCAGGGTGTTCGCATTGTCCGCCCAGGATTTGCCGCGATAACGGACGCCGGCGCCGAAGCCGAGCCCTTCCAACGGCCCTGCCGTGACGGTGTAGTCGAGCCAGAGCGAGCCAAGAACGTCAGGCACGACATTGGGCGTCTTCCCGATCAGCGTGGGATCGTCCTTGGTGATTTCGATATCCGTATAGGACGCTGCCGCGATGACCTTCCAGTTCTGATCCAGATTGACCTTGCCTTCCACTTCGACACCCCGCGAGCGGACTTCGCCGAGCTGGCTGGTTACCGGGCCGGTGGTGATCGTGTAGTTCTGTTTCGTGATGTCGAAGACGGAGGCCGTCAGGCTGCCGTCGAGCCAGGTAGGCTCGTATTTGACGCCGGCCTCGAACTGGTAGCCTTCCTCCGGTTTCGGCGCAGCGCCGCCCGTCAGGCCAACGATCGGGCTGAAGAAGGTCGCGGCGCTGACATAGGGCGTCAGGCCGTTATCGAACTCGTATGCCAGGCCCGCGCGGCCGCTCCAGGCGCGGTCGTTGCTGGAATAGTTCTCCGTTCCTCCCGGCATGAGATCTTCGATCTCGTTATGAACGTAGTCGTAGCGGCCGTTGAACGTGGCGATCCAGCCGTCACCGAACTTGATCTGGTCCTGCGCGTAAATGCCGACCTGGTTGAGCGTGTAGACCTGGTTCAGGTTGCGGGCGAGAGTGATCGGCGAGCCATAGACCGGATTGTTGGGATCGAACGAGTCCGGAAAGAGTGGGAAGGGGGTTGCGAGCTGGTCTGTATGCAGCCGATAATAACGGTAGTCCAGGCCAGCCATGATCTTATGCGAGGCGCCCCCGAATTCGAACTCGTTTTCGATCCGGTTGTCGACATTGAAGGCATTGGCGGTCGAGGTAATGTCTTCGCCGTAGCGGCCTACCACGTCATCCGTCTGGTCGAAGTCGAATGGGTAGACATATTTCTCATGCTTGAACAAATGGCCGTAGCGAAGGTTCTGGGTGAATTTCCAACCGCCTTCGAACTCGTGTTTGAATTCGTAGCCGACCATTTTCTGGACGACCGTGCCGTTGTCGAAATCCGGTTCGCCGAGGAACTGGTCACGCGGGATCGTGCCGAAGAACGGGTTACTGACGACTGTGCCGTTATATGGCAGCAGGCCGTTGGTTGTGTGGACCTGGTCGAGGCCGCTGATATAGGCCCAGACCGTCAGGCTGGTGCCCGCGTCCGGCGAGAAGGTAAACTGCGGCATGATAAAGCCGCGCAGGTCCTCGCTGTAGTCGGTATAGTTGTCGCCGCCGGCGATCTTGCCGGTCAGGCGATAGCTGAAGGTGCCGTCGGGGGTGATCTTGTCGGAAAGGTCGAAGCCGAAGTAGGCGTTGCCGTTCGTGTTGATGCCGGTCTCGGTGTAGTAGTAGGGCTCGTCGGTCGGGCGCTTGCGGATCAGGTTGACGACGCCACCGGCATTGGCGCCGCCGAGCAGGACGGAGGCCGGTCCCTTGAGGACCTCGACGCGCTCCAGCATGAACGGATCGAGCTGGAAGCCGCCATAGGCGTGACTGGTGAGCGCGAGGCTGTCGAAGAACACGCCCGTCTGCGAAGCATTGAATCCGCGAACATAGATCCAGTCGGTGTCGGGGTCCGAGCCGTAGGGCTGGCCAAACACGCCGGGCGTATAGAGGAGAACCTGGTCGATCTTGCTAACGGCGCCGCGGTCGTCCATTTCCTCCCGGCCAATGACCGACACGGACTGCGGGATTTCCTTGAGCGGCGTATCGGTCTTGGAACCGGTCGTCGACTGCCTCGCGACATAACCTTTGACCGGGCCGGTTCCGTCGCCTTCGCCCTCGCCACGAATGACGATCGGCGCCAACGTCGTATCGGCGTCCTGGGCATGAGCCGTCCAGGCGCTGCAAAGGGCGATAAGCGCCACACCTGCACGCAATCCGAGCCTTGCCCCCAAGGCTGTTTCTCTCTTGTTCATTCCAGGCCCCACTCACACGGACTTCTTCGCCGCTTGCAGGAAGCGGCATTACGATAAGGTGAGCAGTTAACTCATATTTAAAGTTTCGGCTTGGTTCGATCGGCGACAATTGGACGTTTTTGGGCAATTTCAAAATGAGTGAGCAAATATTTGCAAAAATGCATCACTGCTGCCTGGCCTTCCGCCAGCGGGCCGGGGTGGTCCCCACATGTTTGCGGAAGACCTTGGTGAAATGCGCCTGGTCCGAGAAGCCGGTTTCGGCGGCGACTTCGGTCAACGGATAGAGGTCCGACACCAGCAAAGCTTTTGCACGTTCCAGCCGGGCATTCATCTGCCAGTCGTGGGGCGCCATCCCGGTCGATGCCTTGAACGAATGGCTGAAATGCGATGGCGACAGGCCCGTCAGGTCGGCGAGTTCCTGCAGGCGGATATTGCGCATGCAGTTTTCGGTGATGAAATCCGTAGCGCGCCGCAGCTGCGAGACTGCCAGCGTTCCCCGCCGCCGGGGCGGTGCCTTCACCATCTTCAGGACATCGATGACGAGCGCCAGAGCGAGCCCGTCCCCATAGAGATCATGCAGCGGCTCCGGATTGGAAATCTCGGCGGCGATCAATTCGGCCAGCGCCATGACGCGCTGGTCGGAGAACAGCAGCTGGGGGTCTTTGAGCTTTTTTGGGTTGATGTCTTCCATCAGCCGGCGGCCGAGGATGTCCGCGTCGAAGTGGATATCGAGGTGGCGCACATACTGCACGTCGGCAATATCCATCCACAGGTCCATGTCGGCGGGAATGTAGGAGATCGGGCTCTGACTGCTGTCCTGTGGCGCGCCGCGGGATTTCGGCGAAAGCTTGACGATAGGACGTCCGTGGCCGCGCTGGTCGAGCAGGATGAACAGTCGTGGATCCCGCGCCACGTAGTGGCCGCCCGCATAGGGCGCGCATTCCACATCCCAGAGGTCGGCGGTGATACCGTTCCAGTAACGGCGCTTCAGCCCGCCGATGACCGAAAAACCCTCGATCCTGTTCTGCATCCGCGGCTGGAAGGTCATGCAGTTATCCTGAAAAAGCTAAACCTGCATGATTTTATCAACTTTGATGCGGCGCATCAATCCCGCCGGCGGGGTCGGTGCCCCGTCATCCCGATCTCCGTACGTACATCTATCGCCGGCCTGATGCCGATCCTCCGGCGAAGGTTCGAATCCCGTCAAGACCGGCCACTATTCCAGTGTTTCGCCAATGTACCCGGTGTGTGCATGTTGCCGTAAAGGTTGCCCCAAAATTCATCCCTTTCTTCAACCGCCGTCTTCGACCAGGCCGAATCGACGGCCATTTCTCCGCACCAGTATGCGTATACGAAGGGTGCACGCAGGCCGTGACGAAGAAAGGCGAGGCGGGATCGGGTGACGTCGGGAGACTGCAGGGAGGCCGCCGCGATATCCGGTGCGACCGCATCGAACGGCCTGCCTTCACCGAGCACCTGCCAGGCGGCGCGGCACCGGAGCGCCGAACGAAGACGCTGCAGCAGGTGGCCGAGATGATCCTCGGGCGTTTCGATCCAGTCGAGAAACTGCAGGCCGTTGTCGGCGATGCCTTCGAAAATGGCCGAACTCGCCGAACTCGTGACGACCTGAGCCGCATCGAGCGGCATGAGGCCTTCCGCCACGCGCCTCTCGCGCAGTTTCAGATGAACGAGATGGCCCGGAAAAGCTTCGTGCACCGCCAGGTGCTTGAGGCTGAACGCCGTGTAGGGAAAATCGACATTGAGCAGCAACCGCCTTTCGGGGAAATCGCAATAGGCCGAATACGGGACATTCCGCTGACCGATCGGCTTGAGCCATTCGCCACCGAGCCAGTCAGCCTTCAGCGCGGTTGCGAGAGCCCCGCATCGCGCCCGCGCCTGACGCTGAAAGTCCGCCAGCACGTCCAGCACTTTGTCGGCAGGTATTCGTGCACGCTCCTCCCAGCGCGCAAGATCTTCCGAGAGGTTCCCGCCGCGGAAGCCGAGTTCGTCCAATGCCTCGCGGATCCCCTTGTGATAGCTCGCGATGATCTCTTCGGGGATATCGCGCACATCGACGCGGATCTGTCGTTCCAGTCTTTCGGCAAAGCTGATCGTATCGCCGCGGAAGGTGGTGATCAGGGCGAGCAGTGAATCCGACATCTCGTCGAGCCAGTCCCGACGCAGTGCGTTTTCCGCTTGCCCGAGGCGGTCGCGCAAGGATAGGAGTGCGCTCTCCGCCTCCTCGTAGGTGCCGAATGGACGCGGCGAAACTTCGGCGACGGCGACCGGTATCAAGCCTTCGGCATCGAGGATACCGGCATTGCCATTGCGACTGCGATAGAGCAGGTCGAGACCTGCCGTTATCGCCGCCATCTCTCTTCCCAATTCCATCCACGTTACCCCTGATTTTTCACGAAAATCCCGCCCCGGACGATGATCGGCATATGGGCGCCCTGATGTGTGAGCAGCGACATGTCGTCGAGCGGATTGCCATCGACCACGACCAGGTCAGCGAAGGCGCCCGGTGCGATGCATCCGATCCTGCCCTCCATCCTGAGCAGTTTTGCTGCGACATGCGTTGCGGAGGCGATGACCTCATGGGCGGGCAGGACGCGTGTGCGGATCACGAATTCCTCTGACTGATGACGGTGCATTTCACCGAGCAGGTCGGTGCCGTAAGCCATCGGCAAGCCGGCGTCGCGCATGATCGAGAGCGATTCCATGCCGGCCAGCCGCACGGAATCGACTTTGGCGACAGAGGCGGGCGGCAGGCCGAGCGCCGGCCCCTCGACGCCGAGCTTCTCGTAAGTGACGAGCGTCGGCACGGAGATGCAGCCGTTTTCGACGGCGAGCTTGGCGGTCTGCGGGCGAATCAGGTTGCAGTGTTCCAGTGAATGGATCCCGCATTCGATCGCCCGCTGGATCGCCTTGTCGGTATAGAGATGCGCCGCGACATAGGTGCCGGCATTCTCCGCCTCCTCGACGGCGGCGACCAGCTCTTCCCGCGAGAAGCCGAGAAAGTGGATCGGGTCGGTCGGCGAGGCGATGCCGCCATTCGCCATGACCTTGATGAAATGGGCTCCCGATTTCAGTTCTTCGCGGGCGGCCTTGCGGACTTCTGGCACCCCGTCGCAGATGCGCCCGAGATTGCCGAGCGTATGGCCGGTCTTCGGCGTCGGCGTGTCGTCATAGGGGCCGCGATAGTCCGTATGGCCGCCGGATTGCGAGAGCGCCTTGCCGCAGATATTGAGCCGGGGTGTTGGCCAGGGCGCCTCCTGCGCGGCGGCCAGCAGGCCGGAGGTCGCGCCGCCCAAATCACGGACCGTGGTGAAGCCGCGCATCAGCATGTCGCCCATGATCTTGAAGGCGCGCACGGTGACGATCGGATCCGGAAGTTTCGCGTTCTGGCCGAGGTTCGCCATGCCGGCGATGACATGCACATGGGCGTCGATCAGGCCCGGCATCAGCACCTTGCCGGCAAGGTTGATCCGCTGCGCGCCGGCACTGTTGATGGAGGGCGAAACCTCGCGGATCAGGTCGCCCTCGACGAGCACCGAGACCGGCTCGCTCGCCTGAGGGCTGGTTCCGTCGACAATGCGGGCGTTTTCGAAGAGATAGGAGGTCACGGTCTTGTTCCTTTTCAATCTCTCGGCGCACTGCCGGCGCGGCGGGCTTCGAGGAAGGCGGGGATCAGCAGCGGAGCGAATTTCCTGGCGATCTCGACATGCGTTTCCTCGTAGAAGAATTCCTCGTGCAGCAGGTTGATCGTGCCGATTGTTTCGCCGTCATAGACGACCGGGATGTTGATCGCCGCATTGAGGCCGATGCTGGCGATCAGCTCGTGATCGAAGAAGGCCCATTTGATGGCCTCTCGGTCGCGGCCGAGAAAGGGTTGCTGCCGGCGCAGCACCAGATCGCCCCAGGGCGTGAGGCCCATCGGCTTGCGGCCGAAGACGGGATAGACGTCCGGCATGTTCGAATAGACGCGCGCCACCTCGTCGCCATCCGTGTAGAGCAGCGTCAGCAGGCGGTGGCCAACGTGCCTGGCGAGAGCGGCGTCCAGCGCATCGTAGAAGAAGTTTGGCTGGCCAGGTTCTGCCAGAAGCCCGATCAGGTCCTCGATCATCGTGAAACTCCTCTATCGGTGATGGCAGGCAACGGAATGGCCGTCGGCCTTCCGTTCCAGCCGCGGTTCGATTTGGCGGCAGATATCGGTCGCGAGGGGGCAACGGGTGTGGAAGGCGCAGCCCGCAGGTTTTCGCGTGGCGCTCGGAATGTCGTCGCTGACGGCGCTGAACTTGTGACGCTGGCGCGGATCATGTGCCGGCGCCGAGCGCAGCAACAGTTCCGAATAGGGGTGAAGGGGTTTCGTGAAGATCGCCTCTTTCGACCCGGTCTCGACGATCTTGCCGAGATACATGACGGCGACCCGGTGCGAGACGTGTTCGACCACGCCGAGATCATGCGAAATGAACAGGTAGGAAAGGCCGAGTTCCTTCTGCAGGTCGGCGAGCAGGTTGAGGATCTGTGCCTGTACGGACACGTCGAGTGCAGAAACCGGCTCGTCGCAGACGATGATGTCGGGCTTCAGGGCCAGCGCCCGGGCAATGCCGATCCTCTGGCGCTGGCCGCCGGAGAACTGGTGCGGGAAATTGTCGGCCTGGTCGGGCCTCAAACCCACCAGCGACATGAGCTTGGCGACCTCGGCCCGCCGTTCCTCGGTCGCGCCGATGCCATGGATATCGAGCGGCGCACGGATGATGTCGCGCACCCGCTGGCGCGGGTTGAGCGAGGAGAAAGGATCCTGGAAGATGATCTGCATGCGGCGGCGGTAGGATCGCGGGATGCTCCGCATTTGCGTGACGTCCTCGGCTCCCTGCATGGCGATGTGGCCGTCCGTGGCCTTCACGAGGCCCATGAGGGCGAGCCCGGTGGTCGACTTGCCGCAGCCGCTTTCGCCGACAAGGCCGAGCGTTTCGCCCGGACCGATCGAGAAGGAAACGCCGTCGACGGCCTTCACCTCGCCGACCTGCCGCTGGAAGACGCCGGAGCGGATGGCAAAATGCACCTTGAGGTTCTCAACGGAGAGGAGAGGGGCCGCAGCATCAGGCATTGTCATGCTCCCAGCAGGCGGCAAAATGACCGGGTTTCTTTTCGATGAAGGGTGGGCGTTCCTCCAGGCAGCGGGCCGAGGCGCCGGGACAGCGGGGCGCAAAGGCGCAGCCCTTCGGCAGGTCCCAGAGCGGCGGCACGGTGCCGGGAATATCCGTCAGCCGTTCCGGGGCGGCTTTGCTCCTGTCCCGATGGGGGACGGCGCCCATCAGGCCGATCGTATAGGGATGGATCGGGTTTTCGAAGAGTTCGTAGACGCTGCATTCCTCCACCCGCCGGCCGGCATACATGACGATGACGCGGTCGGCGATTTCGGCAACCACGCCGAGATCGTGGGTGATCAGGATCTGGGCGGTGCCGAGCCGCTTCTGCAGGTCGGAAATCAGTCCGAGAATCTGCGCCTGCACGGTGACGTCGAGGGCCGTTGTCGGCTCATCGGCGATGATGATCTTCGGCTCGCAGGCAAGCGCCAGAGCAATCATCGCGCGCTGCCGCATGCCGCCGGAGAGTTCATGGGGATATTGCCGGGCGCGGCGTTCGGGGTCCGGCATCTGGACCAGTTCCAGGCATTTGACGGCGCGCGCAAAGGCCTCGCGTCGCCCAAGCCTTCGATGCTGGCGGACGGATTCAGCGATCTGTTCGCCGATCGTCAGCACCGGGTTCAGCGCCGATAGCGGTTCCTGGAAGATCATGGCGATCTTGTCGCCGCGGAAATCCTCGACCTTGCGTCGATCCATGGCGAGAAAGTCCTCGCCATGGATCCTGATCGAACCGGATGCGACGCGGGCGCCGTCGGGCAGGAGGCGCAGCAGCGACAACGCGGTCATCGATTTGCCGCAGCCGCTTTCGCCGACGATGCAGACCGTCTCGCCCGGGCGCACCGAAAGGCTCATCTCCGAGACGACGGGAAAAGCCCCGTTCTCCCCGAGGATCTCGACATTCAGGTCGCTGACGGCAAGCGCCGGTTCCATCGTCTTTTCCATGGCTCGATCTTGCATCCGTTCATTCCATCTGCCGGAGGGATCCGATCAGTCGGTGGACCCTTCGATATTGCCGACCATGAAGCCATAATCGCCCGCCTCGACGAGGTTGCGGGTCAGGTGCTGCATGACCATGATGCCGGTTTCGAAGGGCGTGGGGATTTCCTCGATCGTCTCGAAGTCGTAGGGGCTGACGACGCGGCCGAGCAGCGAGCCGCCCTTGATGATCTCGCCATTCGCCGGAGAAAGCGGCTCCAGCCAGCCGCCATGCTTCGGGCGGATACCGACGAGTTCGGTGACCACGACCTGTTTCGGATTGGGCTTCACTTCGCCGTCGATCGAGCCGATCAGGCGAAGCTGGTTCATCAGGCCAGCGACGGTGAGCTCGACATAGGGGGTTTGGTCGACGATGCCCCCGCCGAGTTCGATCGTCACGACCTTGGTGCCATGGCGGTCCATCGAAACGGATTTGCTGGTGCCGGAATAGACCGTACCGGCCTTTCCGGCCATGGGGCGATAAAGGATCTTCGAACCGAAGGCACGCGACAGCGGCTCGTCATTCCAGATGTAGACATAGTCGACGGTCGGCCGGTCCGTGCCGGAATGCAGGTCGAGATTGTAGTCGATCTTGGCGTAGAACTCGTGTGCCAGCGCATCGGCGAGCTGCTGGCTGTAGGTACCGCGCGGATCGCCGGGGAATTCGCGGTTGAGGTTCAGCTGGTCGAGCGGATTGTGACGATGGTTGACGGCGAAGGAACGCGGGTTGGCGACCGGCAGGAGAATGATGCGGCCCTTGAGCGGCATGTCCTTGATGATGCGGTAGAGTTCCAGGATCGCCTGCGAGCCGGTGTTTTCGTTGCCGTGGATGGAGGCGGAAATCCCGACGGTCGGGCCGTCCTGTTCGCCCACCAGTTCGTGCATGAAGATCACCGCGTCGCTGCCGTCCGCGTGGGTGGTGAATTTGGGACGAAGCTTGTTGATCGACTTGACCATGGATGTTTCCTTTCAGTGTCGTTGTCGTCTTGATCCTGAGGGTTTGGTTATTTCTTCTTGCCCGCAGAGCGCGAGAGATGCCGCGGGTCGAGCACATCGCGCAGGCCGTCGCCGAGCAGGTTGAAACCGAGCACCGTCACCATGATCGTGGCGCCCGCTATGATTGCCAGCCACGGCTCGTCCCGCATGAAGCGTGTCCCGTAGGCGAGCGTCCAGCCCCAGGTCGGCGCCGGCGGCGGCAGGCCGAAACCGAGGAAGCTGAGCGCCGATTCCGAGATGATCGCGGTGCCGAAGCCGAGCGAGGCGAGCACGATGATCGGCCCTATCGCATTGGGCAGGATTTCCTTGACGAGGATGCGGACCGGATGGGCGCCGAGCGCCCTCGCGGCCTGCACATAGTTCTGCTCGCGCAGGACCAGCGTCGTCGCGCGAACCACGCGTGCATATTCCGTCCATGCGACCACGATGATGGCAATCGCCACGTTGACGATGCCGGGGCCGAGCACCGCGACGATGGCGAGTGCGAGCACGATCGCCGGAAAGCCCAGGAAGATGTCGGTGATCCGCATCAGGATCAGGTCCGTCCAGCCGCCGAAATAGCCGGCGGCGAGCCCAACCGTCGTGCCGATGAGAGCCGACGCCGTGACCGAGATGCAGGCGATGGTCAGCGAAACGCGTGCGCCGTAGATCAGCCTCGTCCAAAGGTCCCGCCCGAAATTGTCGGTGCCGAGCCAGTGGGTGAGCGTCGGGCCGGAGAAGCGGTTGCGCATGTCCATCTGCTCGATGCCATGCGCCGACAGATAGGGCGCAAAGACGGCGCAGATGACGATCGCCAGCACGATCGACATGCCGAGGATCAGGGAGATATTGCGGAAACGCCTGGATAATCTCATGAGCCTCAACCCAAACGGATGCGCGGATCGACGACCGCATAGAGAAGATCGACGACGAGGTTCACCAGCGCGAAGATGATCGCGAAGGTGAGCACGATGCCCTGGATGAGCGGCAGGTCGCGCTGCGAGATCGCCGTGATGGTCAGTTGACCGAGGCCCGGCCAGGCGAAGATGGTTTCGGTCAGCACCGCGCCGCCGAGCAGGGCGCCGAAACGCAGGCCGACGACGCTCAGCACCGGGAGGAGTGCGTTGCGGAATGCATGGCGAAGGATGACGCGCTGGCGGCGCAGGCCCTTGGCATAGGCGGTGCGGACGAAGTCCTCACGCAGCACTTCGAGCATCGCCGTGCGCACGAGCCGTGAGATGATCGCGGCGGAGTTCGCCGCAAGTGCCACTGCCGGCAAAAGAATATGCGCGAAACTGTCGATGAGAACCTGCGGCCGACCGGTCAGAGCGGCCCAGAGCGCTTCGGGGAAGGGCGCACCGCGGCCGATTGCCGGAAGCCAGCCGAGCGTCACGGCAAAGAGCAGCATCAGCAGCAGGCCGAGCCAGTAGACCGGCATCGAAACCCCAAGCTGGGCGAAAATCATCGATACGGTATCGACGATCGAGCCTTGTCTCGTGGCAGCCAGCACCCCGAGCGAGATGCCGACGAGACAGGCAAGGATCAGTGCGACAACCGCAAGCTCGATGGTCGCGCCCAGCCGACCGGCGACGATTTCCGACACCGCCTGATTCTGGAAGATCGAGCGGCCCATGTCGCCCTGCAGCAGGCGGGCGAAATAGGCGCCGAGGCGGACATACCAGGGATCGTTGAGGCCGAGCGCGTTGCGCAGGTTGTTGATCGCTTCCGCCGACGCCTCCTGGCCAAGCAGGACGGAGGCCGGATCGCCGGGGATCAGCAGCAACAGGCCGAAGGTGACGACGACCATGCCGGCCGCCATCGGGATGAGCAGCAGCAGACGGCGGACGATATAGGCTAGCATGGGGCGGCTCCCCTTGGCTGTGCCGGAGCGAGGGTCATGACAGCACGATCTCCTCGAAGCGGCGCGGGAATTTCGTGAGTGAATCCGGACCTTGCCCGGTGACGAGAACCGTGTCGGCGAGGCGAAAACCGCCAACCTCGGGCACGTAGAGCGCAGGCTCGCTCGAACAGATCATCCCTTCCCGGAGAATAGTCTGGTCGCCGGCCTCGACCCAGGGCGGTTCGTGGAAGGCAACGCCCATGCCGTGGCCGACGCGGTGCTTGAGATAAGGACCCATCCCCTGTTCGCGGATATAGGTAAGCGCGGTGATATCGGCAGAGGCGCAGGTGCGGCCGGCGACGAGGCCTGCCGTGCCCAGCCGCTGCGCTTCCTGGGCGATGGCGTAATATTTCTCGTGATCCTTGCCGGGTTCGCCGAGCACGAACGTGCGCTCGCTTTCCGCCGAGCGGCCGCCGACCCGGCAACCCAACGACAAGATAAAGCTCTCGCCCGGCTGGATGCGGCGGTGAGAAATGATGCCGTGCGGATAGGCCGAGTTCGGTCCGCCATAAACCAACCCACCCGCCAGCGTCGGGACATTCATGATGTCCTCGTGCTCGTTTTCCATGATGTCGAGCGCATCACGCACCACATGCGCCTCCAGCACTATCTCGCTCGGCAACGGCTTGCCGGCCCGGAAGGCTTCGGTGACGAGATCGACGCCCGCCTGGACCATGGCGTCGGATATGCGCGCCGCCTCGCGATGCAGCCGCAGCTCCTCGGGATATTTCACCTGCCGCATCCTGGCGACGATATCCGTCGGCATAACGCGGTTGTTCGGAAAGAGGCCGGCGAGCTCCGCCGCCCGTCCCACCGAAAGCCCGTGGGAATGGGCGATATCGCCTGTGATTTCGCCGATCGAACGCGCGAGCAGCGAAAAGGCCCGGTCTACACCCGGAAATTCGAAATAGACGAGGGTTTCGGCCGCCACGTCCTGACGGTCGGCGTGCTCGCGCTCCAGTTCGGGGATCAGCAGGATCGCATCCGTTGCGGTCAAAGCCAGCGCTACCGGCCGCTCGTTCGGTCGGAATGAAAAGCCCGTCGTGTAGAGTACGTCGTCAGCAGCATCGAGGATCAGCAGGCCCACGCCCTTTTCCTCCATGCGGGCACGGATATCGCGATGGAGCCGCTGGTAGAATTCCGGTGCTAGACGCTGGCTGAAACCCATTTTCCGAACCTCAGGCGATGATGACGTCTTCGAGCTTGCGGGGATAGAGCGTCATGCTGTCCGGCCCTTCGGCCGTAATCAGCACGGTATCGGCGATGCGGTAGCCAGCAAAGCCCGGCACGAAGATCGCCGGCTCGCTGGAGGTGATCATGCCGGGCTCCAGGATCGTCTGGTCGCCGCCTTCCACCCAGGGTGGCTCATGGAACATGATGCCCATGCCATGGCCGACGCGATGGAGCAGGTATTTGCTCATGCCGCTGTCGCGGATATAGGCGAGCGCCAGGTTGTCGGCGGAAGCACAGGTATGCCCGGCGATCAGTGCCGCAGTCGCCATGCGCTGCGCCTCGTAGGCGACGGCATAATGCTCCCGTTGCAGCTTCGACGGTTCGCCGATGAAGAAGGTGCGTTCGCTTTCCGAAGCGCGAGCGCCAACCCGACAGCCGAGCGACAGGATGATGCTTTCGCCGATCTTCACCGGATTGCCGGTCGGCATGCCGTGGGGGAAGGCGGAGCGGGCGCCGGAATAGACGAGCCCGCTCGCCAGTCCCTGCACCAGCAGGACGTCCTCATGCTCCTCGTGCATGGTGCGCATGGCGTGGCGCGAAACGTAGGATTCGATCTCGACCTCGCTCGGCAACGGGCCGCCCTTCCGCATCGCCTCGCGGATCAGCTCGACGCCGACCTCGACCATCCGGTCGGACAGGCGCGCGGCCTCGCGGTGCAGGGCGATTTCTTCCGGATGTTTCCGGAGCCGCATCTGTTGGACGATATTGCTCGGGATCACCCGTTCCGCATTCGGAAAGGCGCTTTCGATGGGTTTTACCCGGGCAAGCGAGATCGCGTGGCCATAGGCGACCGTTCCCCTGAACCCGGCAAACTTCCGGCCAAGCACCGCGTGCCACGGGTCGATCCCTGGAAACTCGAAATAGACGATCGCCTCTGCGGCTATGTGCTGGTGTGCCGCGTGGGTACGCTCCAGCTCCGGAAGCAGCAGGAAAGCCTCCGTCGCCGTGATCGCCACGACGACCGGCCGCTCTGTCGTATAATGCGAAAAGCCCGTCGTGTAGATGACGTCGTCGTTGGAATCGAGAAGCAGCAGATCGATGCCGGCCGCCTCCATCCGTTTGCGGATGTCGGCCTGAATTTTCGCATAGAAGTCCGCGCCGAGACGCTGTGAGAAAGCCATCGGGTCACCCTGGAACACGATATGGGAACTGCAATTTCGGTCATGGCGCGCGGGCCGGCCTCCAATACTGGATTGGCGGGCCCGCGATCTGAACATCAGTCCTTGAGGCCGATCATGCCGCGCATGTTGCCGCGCGAGGTCGCCTGCACCTCGAAGGGCAGTTTCTTCGAGTAGAAGAGCTGGTAGCCCTGGTAGGAGACGATGTAATAGGGCAGGTCGCTCGCCAGCAGCGTTGCGGCCTTCCGGTAGGCTGCGGTGCGATCCGCCTGGGTGGTTGCCGAACGGCCCTGCTTCAGGAGATCATCGACTGCCGGATTGGAATATCCGCCCCAGTTGGTCGAGCCGCCGGTGGTCAGCTGGGCGAACAGGAGACGGTCGGGATCGACGATGTTCAGCCAGCCGAGCAGCGCGATCTGGTGCTGGCTCTTCTGCACGTAATTGGTGGAGAAGGAGGGCCAGTCGCTGATCTGCGTCTTGGCATCGACGCCCGCGGCCTGGAAATTCGCCTGCATGAATTCGACCGTCTGAACGCGGTTGCTGTCTTCGCTATGAGTGGACAGAACGATACTCAGCGGCTTGCCGCCCTTGTCGAGGATACCGTCGCCATTGGTGTCCGCCCAGCCTTCTTCCTTGAAGAGCTTCTTGGCACCCTCGACGTCGAAGCCCGGCTGCTTGATGTCCTTCGAATAGGCCCAGGACGAGGGCAGGACGATCGAGGAAGCCACTGCGTCGACACCCTGATAGATGTCGTTGACGATTGTCTTCTGGTCGATCAGCATCGAGAAGGCCTGCCGCATCTTCGGGCTAGAGAGCAGCGGATCCTTGGTGTTGAAGTTGATGTAAGTCACGCCGAGGCCCGGCTGAACGACGGCGCCGAAGCGCTTGTCCGCCTGCAGGCGCTTGATGTCCTGCGGTGCCAGCGGCGACTGGATAATGTCGAGGTCGCCGGCTTCGAAGGCCTGGGCGCGGGCCGAGCCGTCACCGATGATCTTGATGGTGACCTTGTCCACCTTCGGCTTCTCGCCCCAGTAATTCGGATTGGGCTCGAGCTGGATGGCGCTGCCGCGTGTCCAGGAGGCGAATTTCATCGGGCCTGCGCCGACCGGCTTCAGCGCGATGTCCGTGCCGCCTTCGACCAGCGCCTTTGAAACGATGCCGATGTCGAGATAGCTGAGCAGCGGTGCATAAGGTGCGGAAAGCGTGAATTTCACCGTCTGGGGATCGACCGCCTCCACGGCCGAAATCGGCGTATAAAGCGCCCGCATCGGCGCGTTGAAATCCTTGTTCAGGATCGAGCTGAAGGTGAAGACGACGTCGGCGGCCGTCAGCGGGCTGCCGTCCGAGAATTTCAGGTTCGGGCGGAGCTTGAAGATCCAGGTCGTCGGATTGGGCGTTTCCCAGCTTTCGGCGAGATCCGGTTTCGCTTCCAGGCTCGGTGTCGTGTGGATCAGCCCGGAATAGATGAGGTCGATCACGCGGTAAGCGGTCGTGTCGCGCGAAAGGCGCGGGTCCAGCGTGCCGGCATCGACGTCTGTCCCGATGGTGACGGTGGCGGCCTGCGCGGACGAAAGGGCGGTGAAGGAAAGTCCTGCAAGCAGGAACGCGGCTGTGATCGATAGTGCTTTGCTCATGTCTGTTCCCCTTATTGGTTTGGTTCATTCAAAGCGTTGCTCGTATCAGCGGGTCTTGGTCCTCCGCGATGCGAGTTCGGAAACCCTGGCCGGCGCTTCGCCGTCCGTGATCTTGTTGTGGCGCAGTTCGGCAAGTGCCGGTGCAAGAAGGTTCTCGAGCACGCCGGGATCGGGCGAATGGCGGTACTCGAAGCAGCGCTTGTTCGGTCCGGCGAGATCGGCGACGTGGTCGGCGCCGGAGGCGAAGATGACGACATCACAACGGGCGATGATGTCGGCGAGATCGTCGGCATAGGACCATGCGACCGTAATGTCGGAAATATGCGGTGCGAACTCGCGCACGCTCGGGCGCATGATGGCGATGTAGTCCTTGAGTTGGGTGACGGCGGCGACCCGGGTGCGCGGATCGAGAAGTGCGAGCGACTGCCGGGTCCGCTCCGACGGGATGAAGCGGATCGCCAGGATATTGGCCTCCGGCACAAAACCGCGGATCTCCACCTCGCGATGCACGAAGGTGAGCACGAGGTCGGCATTGCGGCACTGCTCGCGGACTTCGGCGCTGTCGCGTACCTGATCGGCGGTGACCAGGCTGATCACGTCATTCGCCGCAAGCGTCGGGCGGATCTGCTCGACATAATCGCGCGCCGGCGCCTCGAAGATGCCGACGAAGACGATGTTCAGATGAACCCGCGGTTTCCTGAGCCGCGCCTGGGCCTGGACCATCGAGGCGAGCGTGACCGGCGAAATCCCGAGCCGTTCGGCCTTTTCGAGCAGGCTGTCGATATCCGCGCTCAGCACGTTCGCCGGCGCCCCGCGACCGATCTGCCGGTTCGGCTCATAGACGGTAAAAGCCCCGAGGCCAGCCCGGATCTCCACCAGCCCCTCGGCCCGGAGCTGCTTGTAGACTTCGGCCACGGTCATCGGCGCGATGTCGAGTTCGGCGGCCAGCTGGCGCACCGACTGCAGTTTCACGCCCTTCGGCATGTCGCCAAAGGACAGCATATAGGCCAGCAGTCCGTAGAGCTGCTTGCCGACCGGAACCGGGAGGGAGCGGTCGATGCTGGAGGCGTCGATGGTGAACATATGTGTATTACTCGTTTGATACACCAACCGTAACACGGGCTACGCCAATGGCAATCCCCTGGATAAAATTTTGCACATTTTGGCGGCAAGGCAATTGAATGCCTTGAAAGATTCCAATTATATAGCTTTTCCCAAGCGGTCCGCGCGGCAGACGGTCCTTCTTGAATGGTGAGGTGTATCAATGGATTATGTCAATCTTGGCCGGACTGGCCTGAAAGTCTCGCGTCTCGCGCTCGGCTGCATGACTTTCGGATCGAGCGAATGGGCGCCATGGGTGCTGGGTTTCGAAGACAGCGCCAAGATTCTCCGCCAGGCGGTCGATCTCGGCATCAACTTCTTCGACACGGCCGACATGTATTCGCTCGGCAAGAGCGAGGAGATCACCGGCAAGGTGTTGCTGGACCTTGTTCCCCGCCACAAGCTTGTGATCGCCACCAAGCTTTTCCATCCCATGAGTACCGACATCAACGACCGCAGCCTGTCACGCAAACATATCCTCGACGCGGTCGACGGCAGCCTGAAGCGCCTCGGTACCGACTATATCGACCTCTACCAGTTGCACCGTTTCGACTACGGCACGCCCTTGGAGGAGACGCTGGAGGCCCTGAACGATGTGGTGCGAGCCGGCAAGGTCCGTTACCTCGGCGCGTCCTCCATGCATGCCTGGCAGTTCATGAAGGCGATCGGGATGCAGAGGCAGAATGGTTGGGCGCCGTTCGTTTCGATGCAGCCGCACTACAACCTCATCTATCGCGAAGAAGAGCGCGAAATGCTGCCGCTCTGCCTGAGCGAAGGCGTCGGCGTCGTGCCGTGGAGCCCGCTTGCCCGTGGCCGGCTGGCAGGTCGGGCTGATGGCGAGACGACCCGCGGGCAGACAGACAACACGGCTCGGTCGCTCTACGACCGGACCAAAGCCGCCGACGATGCGGTGATTGCCGCCCTCAAGGCAGTCGCGCAGCGGCACGATAGACCGATGGCGCAGGTCGCCTATGCCTGGGTCGCGAGCCGTCCGGTGGTGACGGCACCGATCGTCGGAATCTCGAAGCCGGCCCAGTTCGAGGATGCCGTCAAGGCGTTGGACATCAGCCTCACCGCCGAGGATGTGGCGGATCTCGAGCGGGGCTATCTGCCGAAGCCGATTGCCGGCCATGTCTAACCGCGGACAGGTTCGACAAAGGTGAAATTGCCGACCACTTCAGCGTCGTCGAAACAAAGGCTATCGCTGGATCAGCTCCGGCTTGGGAGGATCACATCGCGGATGTGATCCTCCCATTCGCCAGTTAAAGACCGACCTTGAATTCGGCTTTGGTCTTTGCCTTGATTTCTTCCAGGGTGACCCCCTCGGCCAGTTCGATCAGCACCATTTCCGGGGCGCCGGTCCTTGCGATCGTGAAAACGCCGAGATCGGTGATGACGAGATCGACGACCCGCTTGCCCGTCAGCGGAAGATCGCATTCGGGCAGAAGTTTGGACTCGCCCTTGGCCTCGTGCTCCATCAGCACGACGACGCGCTTGACGCCGGCGACGAGGTCCATGGCGCCGCCCATGCCCTTGGCCATCTTGCCCGGGATCATCCAGTTGGCGAGGTCGCCATTGCTGGCCACCTGCATGGCACCGAGGATCGACAGGTCGATGTGACCGCCGCGGATCATCGCGAAACTGTCGGCCGACGAAAAGAAGCTCGTCATCGGCAATTCGCTGACCGTCTGCTTGCCGGCATTGATGAGATCGGCGTCGACTTCGTTCTCGAGAGGGAAGGGGCCGATGCCCAGCATGCCGTTTTCGCTCTGCAGCACGACATCGATCCCGTCTGGAATGTGGTTGGCCACCAGCGTCGGAATGCCGATGCCGAGATTGACGTAGAAGCCGTCCTGAAGCTCGCGCGCGGCGCGCGCGGCCATCTGATCGCGTGTCCAGGCCATTACACCGCCTCCGTCTGTGCGGATCTGACGGTCCGCTGTTCGATATGTTTCTTCGCATCGGGAACATGGAGAAGTTTCGAGACGAAGATGCCCGGCGTATGGATATGGTCGGCATCGATCTGGCCGACGTCGACGAGGTGTTCGACCTCGGCGACAGTGAACTTGCCCGCCGTCGCCATCATCGGATTGAAATTGCGGGCCGTCTTGCGGTAGACGAGATTGCCCTCGGTATCGCCCTTCCAGGCGTGGATGAGGGATACGTCCGCCAGCAGCGCCATTTCCATGACATACTGCTCGCCGCCGAACTCCCGTATCTCCTTGCCTTCCGAAATGATCGTGCCGACGCCAGTCTTTGTGAAAAAGGCGGGGATGCCCGCGCCGCCGGCGCGGATCCGTTCGGCAAGCGTGCCTTGCGGATTGAATTCGAGTTCGAGTTCCCCCGACAGGAATTGCTGCGCGAACAGCTTGTTCTCCCCGACATAGGAAGAGATCATCTTGCGGATCTGGCGGGTTTCCAGGAGCAGGCCGAGGCCTATTCCGTCCACCCCGGCATTGTTTGAAATGACGGTGAGGTCCTTGACGCCGGAAAGCTTGACCGCCTCGATCAGGGTTTCCGGTATTCCGCAAAGGCCGAAGCCTCCCGACATGATCACCATGCCGTCCTTCAATACGTCTGCCAGCGCCTCAGTGGCGCTCGATACTATCTTTTGCATCTCGTCCCATCCGCCTCCTACGAAATTGCCGATGGTGTGAAAGTAAGGCTTGATGGGCCGTAGCAGCTAGCCGTATTTATACTGCATGTCTGCTTCTCAAACACCAACTTCTTTTCCTGATCCGGATCAGAGCCATCGCTTCTTGCTGGCGGAGATGCCGGTGCCCATGGTCTATGCGCGGCATAGGATCATTCGCGATTGCAATGTCGAGTTTGCGACGCTTTTCGGGCTCCGCCGGGAGGAGATCCTGGATCGGAGTTTTGCGCGCCTCTATCCGAAAATCGCCGACTTTGTCCGTATCGGCCATCTGTGGCGCAGCCATCTGCCCGGCGGGCAGGTCTTTTACGACGAGCGGATCATGACGCGGGGCGATGGCGGACGCTTCTGGTGCAGGGTGAACGGCCGAAGCCATCATCCGACCGATCCGTTTGCCGAGGCGCTCTATTGTTTCCAGGCCATCAACCGGCCGATCAAAAGCGCCAGTCCCACCTTTACCGACCGGCAGCACCAGATCATCACTCTGGTCGCGCAGGGGAAGAACAACGCGATGATCGCTGACGAGCTCGGGCTTTCGAAGCGCACGATCGAATCTCACCGCGCACGGCTTATGCGCGCGATCGGCGTGCGGAATTCGGCCGAACTGGTCGCCTGGTTCGCGGCAGGTCATAGACGGCAAGAATAGTGGCGGATTGGAACCGCATGTTCCCTGTCCTTGACCATGGCTGAGAAATGTAGTGCATCCATTTGGTTGCTAAACCACCATATTTGCTCCACCAACTTCCCGCACTATAGTCTCGACATCGCAAATGGGATCAAAGCTGAATGCGCATACAACACGGTTTTCTCGGCATTTTCCTTGCAATTGCCTCGTCGGCATATGCTCTGGAGGTTGGGCCGCCGCCGGTTTTGTCGCCGCTACAGAGCCAGGCGCAAGCTGCGCATTTGAGTGCACAATTGCTGACGCGCTATGCCTATAAGCCCGTTCCGCTCAACGATTCCCTGTCGGCCAAGATTATGAACCGGTTCATCAAGTCTCTGGATCCGGACCGCGTTTTCTTTCAGCAAGCCGACGTCGACAAGTTCATGGCCGGCAGCGCCAAGATCGATGACGCCATCGTCCAGGAAGACCTGGATATTCCGTTTTCGATTTTTAACGTCTATGCGCAGCGTGTGATCGACCGCATGACGTATGCGCGCGACTTGCTCAAGCAGAACTTCGATTTCAGCGTGCGGGAAAACTACTCTCTGGTGCGCGACGAGGAACCTTGGCCGCAATCGGAGCCGGACAGCAATGAATTATGGCGTAAGCGCGTCAAGAGCGACTGGCTGCAGTTGAAACTGGCGGGCAAAAACGATGCGGCAATTCGCGAGACGCTCGACAAACGCTATCAAAACATCCTCGATCGGGCCTACAAATACAAGAGTGACGATGTTTTCCAGTCATTCATGGCGGCCTATACAACATCCGTTGATCCGCACACCGACTACTTCGGTGCCGCCGCTTCGGCTGAATTTGACATTTCCATGAAGCTCTCGCTGGTTGGTATCGGTGCGGTATTGCAGGAACGCGATGGCTACACGACGATCCGTGAGCTCGTACCGGGTGGGCCGGCGCAATTGTCCGGGAAGCTGGCGGTCGGGGATCGCATTATCGGTGTCGGTCAAGGCGATGATGGCGCGGTAAAGGAAGTCGTGGGCACCCGCCTTGATGAAGTCGTGCAATTGATACGCGGGGCGAAGGATTCCGTCGTTCGCCTGGACATCTTGCCGGCAGACGCCGGGGAAAATGGCAGCCATCGCCTCATCAGTCTGGTGCGCGACAAGATCAGCCTCGAAAAGCAGGCCGCAAGGAAGACCATCCTCTCCGTGAAGGACAGCGGTGGCACGCGCAGAATTGGCGTCGTTACCCTGCCGGCGTTTTATGAGGACTTCGAAGCGCGGCGAAAAGGTGACAGAAACTACAGAAGCGCCAGCCGCGACGTTGCCAAGCTTCTTGGTGAACTCAAGCGGGAAAACGTCGATGGCGTCCTGATCGACTTGCGCGACAACGGCGGGGGGTCCTTGGCCGAGGCGATTGATTTGACAGGCCTGTTTGTCGGAAAAGGCCCTGTGGTCCAGCAGCGCGATGCAGAAGGTAAGGTCGAGGTAGCAAGCGACGATCTGCCCGAACCTGTCTGGGCAGGTCCGGTCGGTGTCCTGATCAATCGCGGTTCGGCGTCGGCTTCCGAGATTTTTGCTGCAGCGATACAAGATTACGGTCGGGGCGTGATTGTCGGCGACCCGAGTTTTGGCAAGGGCACCGTGCAGACTGTTATCAACCTTGACAATGTCGCCCACAACAGCAAGCCGAAATTCGGTGAGCTGAAATTGACGATCGCGCAGTTTTTCCGCGTCAACGGCGGTACGACACAGCTGCGAGGCGTAACGCCCGATATCAGCTTGCCGGGCCTTTCGGACCCGAAGACCCTCGGCGAGAGTAGTTATGACAATGCGTTGCCGTGGACTGAGATCAAGCCGGCAAGGTATACGTCTGCGGGCGACATGAGGGCGTTGCTGCCGCAACTGCAGAGCCGCCACGATGCTCGGGTCCGGAACGATCCGGATTTCCAACATTTTGTCGAAGACGCCGCCGAACTGAAGGCCCTTCGCGAGAAACGCGTCATCTCCCTCAATGAAACCGAACGGCGTAGTGAACGGATTGCTCTGGCAGATCGTCTCAAGGCGCGCGAGCAGGCAAACGGCGATCTGGTTCGCGGCGGAGACGATGGCCTGCAAGCCAATGAGCGTAGCCTGAGTGCCGATATCGCCATTGAAAATGCCCGCAAAAACGCAAAGGACGTCTTGCAGAACGAAGCTGCCTCGATCGTTGCCGATGAGGCGGATTTGCTGGAAGGCGGGTCAAAGGCCGCGACACAGCGAACCGGTAATGCCAACGACAGATAGTCATCTCCTCAAGGCGAATAATATAAGCCGCCCACGAAGCCGCGGCGTAGGTCATTCTGCGTAGGTGAAGGTCGAGCGCCTCCATCAGTCAGTTCTGAGATGAGCAGTTTGCAAATATTGCTGTTTTGTTGATTTGGCTTGCTATGTCTTGGCGCTTCCACAGCCGTCCGCCCAGCGCGCGCTTGTTGCAAGTGGCCGAGTGTGCCAGGACTAGGCGCCAGTTGGGTTTCCGCTAGCCTTCGGGCAGAATGACGCCCTTCAGCGATGCGATGGCGATCCGTGGCGTGGTAAATCAGTGGCTGTCTCAAACGCAGTTCGCGGTAGGGAAGACGAACGGGAATGAGCAATTCGGCGACATCCCACATCCGTTCGTCCCTGGAGCCGTCGCCATCCGCAGTGACCGGCTGGTATGCGGTGGCGGTGCTTTGTGTCGCCTTGCTGGTCTCTTATACCGACAGGCTGATCATCAATCTCGTCGTCGATCCGATCAGGGGCGACCTCACTCTGACGGACGTGGAGATCAGCCTGCTTCAGGGGGCCGGATTTGCCGTCATATTTGCGATTGCGGGCCTCCCAAGCGGACGGCTGGCGGATTCCGTCAATCGCCGAAACCTGATTGCAGCCGGTGTCCTGCTTTGGTCGATGGCCACCGTCGCCTGCGGGCTCGCCCTCGGCTTCTGGAGCTTCTTTGGCGCCCGGGTGGCCGTGGGGATGGGCGAGGCGGCGCTTGTGCCGGCGGCATCCTCGTTGATCATCGACTTCTTCTCGCCGCGCCGGCGGGGCACCGCGCTTGGAATTTTCTCGCTCGGGGCAACGTTCGGGGCGGGAGGCGCGCTGTTGATCGGCGGGCTTATTCTGGGCTGGATCGGAGCTGGATGGTTCAAGTCGGCGCCTCTGATCGCCGAATTGGCGCCATGGCGGCAATTGATGATCCTGGTTGCCGTTCCCGGCTTTGCCTTGCTGCCCTTCCTCCTGTCGATCCCCGAGCCCATGCGGCACAGCAGATCCGGCCTGCTTCCGCTCTCGGCGGTTTTCCAGCGCCTGATCGCGGATAGGGGGACGGTTTTGCGCGTCTGCCTGGTGAAGGGCGTTCTGTCCGTGGGCGACAACGGCCTTATCGCCTGGATGCCGACGCTGCTGCAGCGCTTCTACGGCATGACGGCGCTCGAAGTAGGTGCGCTTCTAGCCCTTTCGGTCTCGGTCAGCGGGGCAATCGCGTCCGTCTTGGGCGGGGCGCTGTCCGACTGGTTTGCGCGTCACTGGGGTGTGTCCACGCGGATCGTGTTGCTGTTGGGTTGCTACTTGCTGACCGTCGCGGGCGCGACCACGGTTTTCTTTGCAGGCACCGGGCATCAGGCTGCGCTAGCCCTTGGCATATGGGCGTTCGGGTCCATCGGCGGTTATGTCATCGGGCATGTGGTGATGCAGGAAAGCGTCCCGAGCGAGATGCGGGCGACGACGATTGCCTTGTCACTGACGTTTATCGGCCTGATCGGGATTGGCCTCGGGCCGACCCTCGTGCCCCTGGTGGCCAAACACGGGTTCGGCGGCGAAGAGGCGCTGCAGCCGGCGATGGGTACGGTCAGTTTGCTCGCTGCCCTGCTTGCGTTCGGCGTCATCTGGCCGCCCATTCGGGTCGGCATCGTTGCCTTGAGATCGCGGGAAGCCAAGTCCTAGACGCTGTGGGGAATGGCTGGAACGATCAGGTTGATCCGACTTTCACAAGGCCCGTCGAGTGTCGAGCAGCGCGCGGGCACGCCTGAGATCGCCCGTCGAAAACCCTTCCTGGAAACGGGCGTAGGCGGAAGCCAGCATGTCCTCAGCCTCGTCGCTACCCCCACGTTCGCGCGAAAGCTTCACCAGGCTGATCGCGGTACGCAGTTCCCAGGACAAAGCGCCGTCGCGGCGTGCGAGTTCGATCGACTTCCGATAACACTCGGTTGCCTCGTCTCGCCCGGCAGGATTCTGGAAGCGAATGACATTGCCCTTGATGCGCAGCATTTCGGGGATGCCGACGACCTGTCCGCGGCTTTCCGAGATTTCCATCGCCTCGTCGATGGCTGCAAGTCCGCCCGCAAGGTCGCCTTGGCGGGCAAGCGCCTCGCCGTAATTGGTGAGATAGTTGGGGTACCGCATGCGGAAACCGCCATCGCGCACCTCGGCAAGTGCATCGCGGTAAGCTGCCAGATCGAAGTGGCGCCCGGTATAAAGGTTCAATCGGCCGCGCGTACACATTCCCATATTCCGCCAGATCGACAGGCCATGCCTGGTCGCATGTTCGAGGCCGCTGTCGAGATAACCCCAGGCCGATTCGTAATCGCGGACATACATGGCGATGATGAGCGAGCCGTGCAGAAGTGCGTAGCAGAGCGAAACGGCGTAGTTGGAGGCCTCGGCTTCTTTCAGTTGCCGCTCAGCCACCGCGGCCGCCTGGTCCGGAAATCCCTGCAGCCAGAGAACCGTCGCCAGCGCGCCCTGTGCGGTCAGCCGCTGGTCGAACTCGAAGCGGGCGACGTCCGAGCGTAGATTTTGAGTAACAGGTCTTCGGACGATGTTCTCGAGCTGGTGCCGGGAGGCGGCCAGTGCCCCCAGCCAGGAAAGGGCGGACCCGGCTTGCGCATTGGCGTCGCCTGCGGCCTCCTCATGTCCTGTTTCGAGCGCCCGGATTCTCTTGGCGACGGCAATCGCCGAATGGGAGTCGCCGGTCCATAACTCGTATTCAGACAGGCCCCGAAGGCAGGCCACCTGGAGATCCGTGTCGTTGAGCTCCTCGGCGAGGCCGAGCGCCTTGGTCAGAGCCGACTTGACCTGCAGCAGGGGACCGCGCGTGTGCAGCAATGTCGCCCCGAGCGTCAGGTTCAGCATCAAATCGTCCCGGATGCTTCGATGGGCACGAAAGCGGTCGTCCAGTGCCCGTTCGACCGCCATCCGGCATTCCTCGACCAGCGACACCTGCTTGCCGAATGGAATGGCCGCCACCGTCAGCCTCACGCCGAGCGCGGCGGTGGCGGGGCCAGTAAAAGCCCACCGCATCGCATCACGCAGATCGTCGGTCTTGGCGCCATAGCGGGCGAGCCATTCGGCACGCGACAGGCGATCCGCATCGGCCTTTGCCAGCGCGACGAGATCGAGGCAGTGTTCCGCGTGGCGCAGTCTGGCGCTTTCGAGTTCGTCGTTCGCGGCCAGCTTTTCGAGTGCATAGGCGCGGGTGGTGTCGAGCATTCGATAGCCCACTTCGGTGTCGAACACCTCGGCGGTCAGCAGCGACTTGGCAACCAGGCTGGCGATATCCTCGATGACCCTAACGCGATCGATATGCTGATCAGTGGCGACGGCGCAGGCCGAGTCTAGGCTGAAGACGCCGGCGAATATGGCAAGCCGGCGCATGACGGCGCGTTCGCTTTCGGAGAGAAGGTCGTAGCTCCAGTCGATCGTTGCCGTGAGCGTGCGATGGCGTTCAATACCGCCCCTGTGGCCCTGCAGCAGCCGGAAACGGTCATCGAGCTGCTCCAGCAATTCGGCAATGCCGAACGCATCGACGCGGGTCGCGGCCAGTTCGATGGCGAGCGCCAGACCGTCGAGCCTGCGGCAGATTTCCGCGGCAAGCGGCGCATCCGCGTCGCTGAGACTGAAGGATTCGAGCCGGTCCACCGCACGGTCGACGAACAGCTGGATGGCCGGGAAAGCCAGTGCGGCCTCCGCCCTGAGTTCGCGCGTCTCGGCCGGAGTGGCCAAACCCGGCAACCTGCGAACCCGCTCACCCTTCACCCGAAGCGGTTCACGGCTGGTCGCCAGAATTTTGACGCCAGCCGCGTCCGTCAGAATCCGGTCGATGCTAGCGGCGACGGCGTCGATGATATGTTCGCAGCTGTCGAACACGAGCAGCATTTCGCGGTCACGGAGAAATCCGCTCAGCGCCGCGAGCATGTTGGCGGAATGCGCCGCAAGGCCTATGGCCGTGGCGATGACGTTCGGGACAAGGGTCGGGTCCTTGAGCGGGGAGAGGTCGATCAGCCAGACACCGTCTCTGGAAAGCCCCACCGAATGCTCGGCGACCGCAAGGGCAACGGTCGTCTTGCCGATCCCGCCGGCGCCGACGATCGAGACGATACGGGCATCCTGCAATTCCCTGAGGATCGCGTTGATCGCATCCTGCCGGCCGACGATGCGGGTGGTTGCGGTCGGCAGGTTGTGGTTGCGTGGTGCCGTCAGCTCGGCATCAGGTGAGAAGAGAGTCGAGCCGGAATACTGGACCGGCGCGATGAACCGATAACCTCGACCGACGACGGTCGCGATATAATGCGAGCTGTCCTCACCCTCATCCAGCGCTCGCCTCAGCGCGGCCATGTTGACCTTGAGATTGCCTTCCTCGACAATCGTGTCCGGCCAGACGCGGGACAGGAGTTCGCGCTTGCCGACGACTTCTCCGGGACGTTCGACCAGCACCGTCAGGATATCCAGCGCTCGCCCGCCAATGCGAACGGGCGTCTTGCCACGCATCAGCAACTGGCGTTCGGGGAGCAATTGAAATGGCCCGAAGAGGAATGACCGCGAATGCCGCGGCGCAAGATCGCTCACCACATCGTCCCCCTTCATTCGAAGTCAATTGTCCCGGCTGCCTGAATAACATGCCGGGAGCCCGCCATGGAAACAAAAGCTCTTAAAGGGGAAACGCCATGGCGCAACTATGCCTCACCAAGCTGCATCGCTTTTAACCGGAATTAACTCGGCGGACGACGATCGGCATGGCAAGATCCCCACCGGTTTCAAAGCCCGATTTCCAGCACTCAACGGCTCTCGCCCAGATGGATCTCCGCCAGCAAGGCGGAGATCCCTGTTGGCTTGGCTGCCGGGCTGCCGGCTCGATCAGGGCAGCAATGCTGAGGATGCCTGAATGCCGCTGCTCACTCACGGGGATCGAAAATATCACCCCACTACGCTGATCGGCGATGCGGCCGAATGGGAGGCGCTGCGCGTCGAGCACAGGCATATCCGGTCTGGAGCGCAGAATTGCGTCAGGCCGGAATGCACGGAATTCGTCCATATCCTGTCAGGCCAGGCGAGGCTCCGGCGCATGGGCGACGGGCAGGTGCAGGAAGGTATCGCACGGCCGGGAACGAGCTGGCTGGTGCCGGCCGGCACCCACGAGACCCTGCTCGAGCTCGATGGCCCGGTCGAATGCCTGCTTGTCTTCCTGCCCGCCAAATTGCTCGAAGACACCGCACTCGCCGACTACGGGATCGATCCGGACAGAACCCGGCTGGCTTATGCTGGCGGTTTTACCGATCCCATGCTGGTGCAGATCAGCGCGAGCCTGTATGGCGTGCTCGGTCGCGACGCCCAGCCTGTCGTTCGTATCTTCGCCGATGGCCTGCGCACCGCGCTCGCGGCACACCTCCTCGGCAACTATACCGTCGATCGCTGGCGGCCGTCGACACGGGCGCCTTCGCTCGATGCGAGGCGGCTGCAGCGAGTGCTCGATTTTATCGAGGCGAAATTGGGGGACGACATCGCGCTGGACGATCTGGCCCGCGAAGCCTGTCTCAGCCCATTCCATTTTTCGCGTCTTTTCCACGACACGACCGGACTGCCGCCGCATCGCTACGTGATCGAGCGCCGCATTCGGGCCGCTCAGCAGATGCTCTTGTCCGGACGGTCCAGCATCGCTGAGATCGCTCTCGATACCGGCTTCGGGTCGCAGGCCAATTTTGCCCGCACGTTCCGAAAGGTGACCGGGGTAACGCCGCGCCAATATCGCGAATTGCCCGCGTGCTGACGGGCAGTGGTCCACGCTCGTGGTGCAGAACAGCAATATCGGCGCAGAGCTGCGCAATATTTCGAAATACCGTCACCCTTTCCACGCTCTAGAAGTCGCTCACGGGGTCGCAGGCTGCTCGACCCGCTCGGATCCGGAGGCATGAGGTGAGGGCGAAGATTATTCGAAGAGTTGCCGGCGCCGTCGCGCTCCTGCTTGTCGCGGCAGCTGTCTACCTCTGCTTCTGGCCGGTTCCCGCGACGCCGGTGTCGTGGCCGGCTCCAATTCCGCCCGGTTATACTGGCGCTCATGCGGTCAACACGCGTCTCTCCGGCCTGCGCAAGATCGACATCGGGACCGAATTCGGCCCGGAACACATGGCGATCGGACGGGACGGCAAGCTCTATGCGGCCATGACCAGCAGCAACCTGCTGCGCATGGATGCCGATGGCGGCAACAGGGAAGTGTTTGCCAACACGGGCGGGCGGGTTCTCGGTTTCGACTTCGACGCCGAGGGGCGGATGATCGCCGCGGACGCGATGAGGGGATTGCTCGCCATAGACACTGGCGGAACGGTGAGTCTGCTGGCCGACCGCGTGAGCGCGGGTGACCCGATCGGCTATGCCAACTCCGTCGTCGTCGCGTCGGACGGAACCATCTATTTCACGGAATCGTCGACGCGGTTCTCTCCGGTGAAATGGGGCGGGACCCTGGAAGCGAGCGTGCTCGACATCATCGAGCAATCGGCGAGCGGTCGGGTGCTCGCCTATGATCCCGCAACCGGCAGAACGCGGATCGTCGCTCGCGGTCTCTCGTTCGCCAATGGAATTGCCCTTTCATCTGATGGGCAGAGCCTGTTCGTCAACGAAACGGGCCGGTATCGGATCTGGAAGATCGATGGCCATGCAAATGACCTGGCCGTCGGCAGCGGCTCGCCGCAGGCCCGCGTCCTGCTCGACAATCTGCCGGGCTATCCGGACAACCTGATGCGGGGACGCGACGGGCGCATCTGGGTCGGCCTGTTCAGGCCGCGCAACCCGGCGGCGGATTCACTTGCGGAGCGGCCGTTCCTGCGGAAGATCCTACTGCGGTTGCCACGATCCTTCCTGCCGACCGGCGAGCTCTACGGGCACGTCTTCGCGATCAACGAGGAAGGCCGCGTCACCGAGGACCTGCAGGATCCCAAAGGCGCCTATCCCGAGACGACCGGAGCGACCGAAACGGCCGACCGTCTGTACATCCACAGCCTGCACGCGCCTGCAATCGGCTGGTTGCCGCGATAACGCGCCGATCATTTGCGGACCGGCAGTCATTCTCAGTGGCGTTCAACGCCGGCGGAGGACGGGTGCGGTACGTCGATCCATCAATTTTGACATCGTGGCCCCGCCGCTTGGGCCGGGCCATCTAGCAAAGGAGAACTGCCATGTCGTTCAAGCATGTCATCGCAGCGGCCGCCATCAATGCCGCGGGCCTGATGTCGCCAACCTGGGCGGCCGACGCGCCGTCGATCTTGCTGGTACACGGAGCCTGGGCCAACGGATCGAGCTGGGCAAAGGTGGTGCCGCTCCTGCAGGCGCGGGGGCTCGATGTCGTTGCCGTGCACAACCCGCTGTCTTCGCTCGAGGCGGACGTCGCGGCGACGCGCCGGGTCATCGACGATCGGCAGGGCGATGTGATCCTGGTCGGTCACTCCTATGGAGGGGCGGTGATTACCGAGGCCGGCAACAGCAAAAAGGTGCGCGCGCTGGTCTACGTAGCGGCCTTTGCACCATCGCCGGGGCAGTCGGTCAACGCGATCGTTGGAGCGGCACCCCGGCCGCCGGAATGGTCGAAGGAAATCCACGCCGACGCCAAGGGCGCGCTCACCTGGTCGGCTGCGGGAATGGCACGCTATTTCGCGCCCGATCTTCCAGCCGGCGAGGCGGCATTGCTGGCGGCGACCCAGGCGCCGCTTTTCGCCGGCGCTTTCGACGGCAAGGTAACATCCGCCGCCTTTACCCAGAAGCCGAGCTGGTTCGTCATCGCCGACAACGACCAGATTATTCCGGCAGCCCTGCAGCAGGTTTTTGCCCAGACGATGAAGGCGACGACCAGCCATGTGGCATCGAGCCACGTGCCGATGCTGTCGCAGCCGCAGGCGGTGGCAGATGCGATTTTTGCGGCTGTCGACGGTACGAAGTGACCGCGTTGCTCGTCTCGATGCTCTTCCGGCGGGAGAACGGCCGGTCTCCGAAAAGGAGCAATCAGGTTCAAACAAACAGCAATATTCGCAAAGAGTGCGATCCCCCATCGGGCTAACCTGCTGATCATAAACAGAGCCCGCCATCGCAGCATCCGGTTGGATCCGGATGCAATCTGGCATGGCAGTCCCTTCACCCGTGGGCGCAGTCGCTCCGGGATATCGTCAATTCCAATGCTGTTGGAGAGCATTATGAAAAACGCCAGCCCCGCGCAGAGGCAGCTCGGCCTTCGCATCCATGCCATCGTTTTCGTTCCGGTGATCATCGTACTTGTCATCGTCAACCTGTTGATCGGCTCGCCCTATTGGGTTCACTGGGTTCTGTTGGGCTGGGGCGTCGGCCTGATTGCCCATTGGTGGTCCGTCCGCCGCCAGGACGCTGGCAAGACCGGAACCCCTTGAGGTTTTCAACGCGCGATGACGTTTCCAGAATAAAGGAGGTGAACCATGTCTGTTTCGAACGATGCCGAAATGGTGGAGGCAGCTGCCGGAGCCGTCAGCGAAAGTGCCTCTCCCGTCGATGAAGCCGTCGCCGCCCCCGCAGCAAGATCGGGCAGGCTGACCCTGCTGGCATTGGCCTTGGGAACGTTCTGCATCGGCACCACCGAATTTGCCAGTATGGGGATTATCCAGCTTTTCGCAGCGACCCTCGGGGTCGACCTGGCAACCGCAACCCATGCGATCACGGCTTACGCGATCGGCGTGGTGGTGGGCGCTCCGGCGCTTACTCTCGCGGCAGCTCGGCTGAACCGTCGTTCGCTGCTGCTTCTCCTGATCGGCGTTTTCGTCGTCGGCAATATCCTGTCCGCGCTTGCCGATGGGTTGGGTCTTTTCGTCGTCGCACGCTTCATCAGCGGCCTGCCGCAGGGCGCCTATTTCGGAGCGGGGGCGGTTGTGGCCTCCCATGTCGTCGGCCCCGGGCGCTCCGGCCAGGCCTTTGCGATCGTCATGACCGGGCTGACGGTTGCGACCATTTTCGGCTCCCCGCTCGCAACCTTCCTCGGGCAGACCCTCGGCTGGCGTGAAACCTATCTGTGTATCGCGGCGCTCGGCATGATTTCTTTCCTGTCGATCTGGGTCTTTGTTCCCCGCACCGCGGAGCTCGACGGCGCCTCGATCATCCATGAACTGAACGGCCTTCGCAGGGGCCGGGTGTGGCTGATGATGGCGGTTGCGGCACTCGGCATCTCCAGCATCTTCGCCGTCTATACCTTCATCGCACCATTTGTGACGGATCTGGTGATGCTGCGCCCGGAAATGATCCCCGTCGCCCTCGCCATCTTCGGAATCGGAATGACGGCCGGCAATCTCTATGGCGGGCGGCTGGCCGACATGTACCATAGCCGCGGCATCGTCGCGGGTTATGGATGCGCGCTGGCGGTACTCGTCGTCCTGGCGCTCTGGGGCACGAATTCCTGGCTGCTCTTTTCGGCGATGTTCGGGGTGGGGGCGACGATGATGGCGGCGATCCCGACCATTCAGGTTCGGTTGACAAGCCTCGCCCCGGAGTCCGCCACCTTGATGGGCGCGATGAACCTGGCATCCCTCAACGTTGCCAATGCGCTCGGCGCATGGGCGGGCGGCATCACGATCGGCGCAGGGCTGGGCCTTCTGTCGACCGTCTGGGCGGGCTTCATCCTGACGTCGGCCGGGCTGATCCTGTTCATCACGACAATGACCGCCGAGCCTGCCGGCGTAGACACGTGACGATCCGGCTGAGGCGACGGATGCGGATCCGCCGGGTCTGCCGCGCAACGGCGTAGGAGAGCGATTTTTCGGAGCGACCATGAGACCTCGGGTAACCTTGCACATGATGTCCAGCATCGATGGTCGGATCGCCACCGCAGGCTGGCCGATTTCGGTCGACGCCGGCGAGGCCTATGAGATGCTGCACCGGGACCTGCGCAGCGACGCGTGGCTCGTCGGGCGGACCACAATGGCGGCGTTTGCGGACGGCGAAGCCCGTCCTGTTGTCACCGACCAAAGCTATCCGCGCCAGACCTGGAAGGCGGCAGGCGCGGGAATGGCCCCCTATGCCATCTATCTCGACAGGTCGGGGCACCTGCATCTCAACCGGGAACGCGTGAACGGCGACGCCTTGATCGCGGTCCTGACCACGGCTGTCTCCGACCACTACCTTGCCGAACTGCGCAGGGACGGTATCTCATACATCTTTGCCGGTGAGGCCGATCTCGACCTGAGCCGAGCGCTGCATATCCTTCGCACCGAGTTCGGTATCGAAACTCTGCTGCTGGAAGGTGGCGGGGCGATCAACGGAGCTTTCCTCGGGGGCGACCTGATCGACGAAGTCAGCCTGCTGATCCTGCCGATTGCCGATGGCAAGCCGGATGTGCCGACCACGTTCGACGACAATCTCGAGGGAGCGCGGCCCTTGGACTTCATTTCGGCAGAAAACCTCGATGGAGGTATTCTGCATTTGCGCTACAGGGTTTTGTCCGGCCGCCCGGGCACCAGTACGTAAGCACCGGCATAGCTGGACCTATTCAGACGGCCCGCCATCGACAGCCAGGAAGGAAACTGAAAATGCCACTCAAGGATATTCTCCCCAGCCGACTTGGATTCGGTGCCGCGCCGCTCGGCAACATGTTTCGCGCCATTCCCGAAGACGAGGCGCTGGCGACGGTGGAGGCGGCCTGGAACGACGGGATCCGTTATTTCGACAATGCGCCCTTCTACGGCGCGGGTCTTGCGGAAATCCGCATGGGTGAGGCGCTCGCGGACAAGCCGCGCGGCGAATACGTGATCAGCACCAAGGTCGGCCGGCTCGTGCTCGACGAGATCGAAGACGTCAGCGACAGCGGCTTCGGCGAGAACGGCGTGTTCAAATACGGCCGCGCCAACAAGGTCGTGAACGACTATTCCGCCGATGCGACACTGTGTTCGATCGAGGGCAGCCTCGAGCGGCTGAAGACCGATCATATCGAAATCGTCTGGGTGCATGACGTCGCCCAGGATTTTTACGGCGACGAGTGGCTGAGCGTGTTCGAGAGCGCCCGCACCGGTGCGTTCAAGGTACTCGATCGACTGAGGGACGAGGGCGTCATCAAGGCCTGGGGTCTCGGGGTGAACCGTGTCGAGCCGATCGAACTCCTGCTCGGGCTCCAGGAGCCGCGCCCGGACGGGTTCCTGCTCGCTGGCCGCTATTCGCTGCTGGATCATGATCGCGCGCTTCAACGGGTGATGCCGATGGTCGCCGAGCGCGGTCTCGGCATCGTCGTCGGCGGGCCCTATAGTTCCGGCGCCCTCGTCGGCGGCCCGAACTTCGAATATGCGCCTGCGACACCGCAGATCCTGGACAAGGTTGCCCGGATCAAGGCGATCGCCGAGCGCTACGGCGTCAGCATGAAGGCCGCCGGCCTGCATTTCGCGCTGGCCAATCCAGCCGTTGCCGGCGTCATTCCAGGCGCCAGCCGGCCGGAACGCATCTCGGAAGATCGCGTAGCCTTCGCGGAGCAGGTGCCGGCCGACTTCTGGCGCGAATTGCGGCAGGCGGGCCTCGTCAATCCCTTAGCCCCAGTGCCGGCGGCGGATTGAATCGAGGGCCGGATCTTTCGAAGGCTCGCGGCCGGACAAGGCCAGAATGTGCATCGACGCGGCAACATCCGAGATCGCAATCCAACTCAAAAAAACGGCAGTATCGACGCAAATGCCATCATTGGTTTAGTCAATATTTCGGGCTATGGTGCGCCGAAAATTTCTAGAAGTTCTTTCCGAACCCGGAACCGGTGAATGCACTCATCGGCAATGCATTGCCCACTTAGCGCTTTTGGAGAGCCTATTGAAGCATGTCAGCCGGCCGGTAAAGCCGCCTTTTCTATACGTCCATGGGAGCGAATTCGCCTTTGCCATGACGCAACCATTTGTCATCAATCTGTCGGCCGCGTCTGGCTCGGAGAGCCCGTCTTCCGGCGCTTTTAAAGTCTCAATTTCCTGACAGCATTCAATCCAAGGACTTGAACATGTTCGCTGCTTTGCATGAATCGCGCCGCGGGCCGCTCTTTGTAACAGGGACGGTTATTTCGCTGGCGGCCGCGACCACATCCGCACAGGCCCACGTCAAGTGGTTCGCGCCCTATATCGTCGGCGCGGCCCCGGAGCCGATCCCTTCGACCCTCGTCAATACATGGTTCTGGGTGGGGATCGTACTGGTCCTGGTCTTCTTCGGCCTGACGCGCGCTGTCGAACGAAGCGTCTATGGCGGCATGGCGCTGGACATGCTCGACAAGGTGACCGGACCACTGTGGCAGCGGCTGGACGACTATATCAGAGCCATTATCGGGTCATTTTTCGTCGCGATATTCGCCGTTGGCGGCGTCTATCTGACCCCCGATCTCAAGACGCCGGCGGAATGGGTTTCCTGGCTCCAGCTGGTCATCGCCGGCATGATCTTCTCGCGCCGGACCATGCCGATTGCCGGGCTCGGGATCATCGCCCTGTGGATACTGGCGCTCCGGGACTACGATCTTTTCCATCTCTTCGACTACCTCGCTCTCGGCCTCGGCGTTGCCGCCTATCTGATCCTCGAACCGTCGAAGCGCGAGAATTGGCGGGTTCACCGCTTCGAGGCTCTTCGCTGGGGCCTGGCGATCGCACTGATGTGGTCCAGCCTCGAGAAGTTCGCCTTTCCCAGCTGGTTCTATCCGCTCGTCATCGAAAAGCCCTTCCTGACATTCGGCTTGCCGCGTGACGTCTTCATCCCGATGGCGGGCGTCACCGAATTCACCCTGGGACTCGGCCTCGTCTGGACGCCGCTGATCCGCCGGCTGTCGGCGATCGCGCTGCTGGTCATCTTCACGGCAGCTGTCTGGCCGTTCGGGCGCGTCGACCTGATCGGCCACGGGCTGATCATGGCGATCCTGCTCGCCGTCGCCGCGGATCACAGTCGGGAAACCCATTTCCTTCCCGAATTCAAGACGAAGATCCGCCATATCCCGGCAGGAATAGCTGCCGCCTTCGTGCTCTACGGCTCGGCCTATTGGGGATTGCATTACGCCTTTTACGGCCCCGACGGATATGTTGGCCCTGCGGGTGTGGACAAGGCGACGCATTCCCACAGTCCTGAATATCCGCACGGGCCGCAAGCCGGCGAGATCGGCGCTCCGCCGAGCAGATGAGCGAAGCGCATCCCGGGAAATTATGCGTGCTCCGATGCGCGATCCGGGCTCTGCTGCATATGTGGTCTGACCGCACCCGTTGTTCGGTCTTGAAGACGCTCGAGTTTGGCTGTCTTTGCTCGGACCTGTCTTCTCCTCACCTTCTTGCAATCACCGGTCTGGATCGGTGGGCAGGTAAGCTTCGGCGCCGCGAGCGATAATGCCCTCTTCGCTCAACGAGCGGTGCCAATGCGAGTAGAATACAAGCCGGTCCCGGTCCAGGCCGATCTCGCGTCTCAGGTGACGATAGATGCTGCTGAACGCCTTGTGTTCGCAGCCGCCCCAGAACAAGGCGCCTTGAAGATCCTGCGGCCATGATACCGTTTTCACGGCGGTCTCTAGCAAGGCCGTAGTGCCGGCGGTTGCACCGTTGCGATGAAGCCATCGGATCGACATGCCGGCGGGGTGGAGCAAGGCCAATTCATCGGCGTGTGATCCGACTTCGATGAAGGCATGACCGGTGGAGTTGGATGGAAGCGCTTCGAGGATACGGGCAATGCCGGGCAAGGCCGTTTCGTCGCCGGCAAGCACATAGAAGTTTGCCTCCTTCGGGCCGTTGCCGGCCGGTCCCAGCATGCCGACGAGATCGTCCCGACGGGCATTCATCGCCCACCGCGTGGCAGGTCCCGGGTTGTCATGCAGGGCGAAATCGATAGCGATTTCCTGCCGCTCGAGGTCGATATGCCGGATGGTATAGACGCGCGTCGGTATTTTAGCGTCGTCCGGCCAGACGACGTGGCCATTGTCATCCAGCATCGGCCACTTGGGTGCGATTGTGCCGCGCTCCTGAAAGATGAGCCGACAGTGCAATTGATCTTTGCGATCGTATCTGTCGAGGTTTGCTCCCCGAAACGTGACCCGGCGAAGGCGAGGCGACAGGTCTTCCGTGCGGATGACATGCAGGATGCGTAAGTCGTCGGGAAGCGTCGGCTCCGTTCGGTCGCCCGTCCACGAGATATGCGGCATTTCCTTCGCGGTGATAAAGGCGATCGGTCCGACCAGTGCATGCTTGAGGCGGTTCAAGCCTGCAGCATCGGCGGCTTCCGCTGCCAGCCGAAGGCTTCCTTCTCCGGCTTCGAGTTGAGCTCTGCCGAAAGGCGAGCTGACTTCGTAAATTCCGTCCCTGTTGTCGACCGCCATGTCGTGGGTGGCGATGGAGTCCACGATGGCGGCAAGATAGTTATCGAGCCCGGGAAAGGGGACGATCGCCGTTGCACGGTACCGTTTTTTTGTTTCTCTCACGTCCTTGGTCCTTTTCAGATCGAGGCCCAGAGGGGGCCCTCAATGGGAAAGGCGGCAAATTCCCGATTAATGGTCTCGAGAATGCGTGCGGGATCGATGTCAGCGCCCCGCTGCGGGTGAAGCCATTTCGCGGCGATGGCCACGAATACGATATTGAGTGGCGCGTTGGTGATCAGTCCCGTCCAGATCCCATGAACGCGTCTGTCGCGGACGCTGGCCAGATGATCAAAGCCCGGCCTTGCTTCGATGAGCCGTTTCAGGCTTTCGCTGCCTTTCTTTTGGTCGATGCCAGGACCGATCGCTGGGCGGCTGCCGGACGACCAGCCGCCGCCGCTCGCAATGTAAACCTCATGCGGCGCGGCAAGCAGATATTCGAGGGAGAGCTTCTGGAACCATGGCGCTTTCACCTCTGGCAGCGGCTGGCCGCCCGCTATCGCCAGCAGGTCCCCCCAGACCTTCCTTCCCGCTGCCCAGCAGCAATCGTCCACCGTTGATTGGACCTCGAAATAGGTGGTGACGGGCTCGGCGCCTTTCAGGTGGGCGGTGATATCCGCCAGTTGCCGGTCGAAAAAAGCAAGGAACGACTCGGCCTTGGCCTGTGCGCCGAGCAGCGTACCCCACATGCGCATCGCCACTCTAAGGTCGCCGACAGGATCGGTTGGAGCGATCTCCTTTTGGGCATTGCTGGAGGCGTCGCTGAAAACGACCGGAATGCCAAGCTCCTGAAACTGCTGCAGCAGTGGATCGTTGGCACCTTGAGGCGTCATGAAGGCATTCGTCACGACGAGATCCGGAGCAAGCCCGATCAATCCTTCCAGGGACAAGGTATCGGGTGTCTGTTTTCCGACGGCCGAGATCGAATGCCCGTTGAGAAGGCGTTTTTGCAATATCTCGCTGTCGATCCGGTCGACCGCCGCCCAGCCGGCGACGATCGAGGCGGGATCCGAATGGAGCAGCGACATGGTGACGAGGTCCCGTCCTTCGAAGAGGACGATCCGTTTTGGTCTGGCGGGAAGATGAACGGTCCGCCCGGCCAGATCGATGACCGTGATCGCTTCTTCCGCCGAGGCCGCGCCCGTCAGGCTCGCAAGGCCTGCCAGAACCGCGGAGGCGCATAGTGCCCGTCTGGTTATCACCACTGATTTGATCTCACCACTTGTAACGAAGCCCCGCCAATACGGTCCGACCGTTGCCGTATTGGCAATAGGTGTTGGAGCTGCAGCTGGAATAGTATTCCTTGTCCAGCAGGTTTGTGCCGTTCAGGGTCGCTTCGAGGCCTTTCAGATCCGGGTTTTGGGCGCCGAAGTCATATCGAACGGCGGCGTCGAGCAGGGTATAGCCATCGGCCCTGATGTTATTGGCGTCGTCGGCGTAGCTCGACCCCACAAAGCGAACGCCTCCACCAATCGTCAAACCTTCCAGCGGGCCGGTATCGACCAGATAATTTGCCCAGAGCGAGCCATAGTAGGTCGGCACGGCTTGTGGGCGATTGCCGATCACACCGGCGGTCGTCGACCTGGATACCTCGGTATCCAGCAACGACAATGCCGCGATCAATTCGATATTCGAACCGAGCTTGCCTCTGGCCTCGAACTCCAGGCCGCGGGAATGGATCTCGCCTTGCTGGACGTTGAAACCGGGGACGCTTCCGGGCGTCAGCACATTCTGCTGCCGGATATCAAAGGCCGCCAGCGTCAGCAGCGCGTCGAGGCCGGAAGGCTGATATTTGATGCCGATTTCATATTGCTGTGCTTCGGTCGGCTTGAACGGGCTACCGCCTGCATCCGTTCCGACCACCGGTTCAAACGATGTCGCATAGCTGGCATAAGGCGCCAGGCCGTTGTCGAAGAGGTAAAGCAGGCCGGCGCGATAGCTCGTCGCCTCGCTTGACTGCCGGGACGATGTCGAAGCCAGATTGTTGTCGGTATCCTGAACGGTCCAGTCATGGCGGACGCCAAGGACGGCGCGAAGCCGGTCGATTTCGATCTGATCCTGAACGTAGACGCCGGTCTGCCGGAGCGACTGGTCGCTGTCTATCACCGAGGCAAAAGGACCAATTGGCTGACCATAGATAGGATTGGATACATCGATCGAACTCGCGCCACCCAGCAGATATTCCCAGCTGCTGTCGGAGCGTTGAATATCGATTCCAGCTATGACTTTGTGCTTCGCTTGGCCGGTTTCGAAATCGAACTGAACGTGATTGTCGAACGATATACCCGAAGCATCTTCGATGGAGTGGACGGCCCAGCGCGGTATGGTCCCGGCCGGGGTGAGGGGACCGTTCATCTGCAGCGATTTCATGTCGATATCGACGCCGGAATAGCGAAAGTTCGAACGAAACGTCACCAGATCGTCGAAGCGGTGCTCGAACTTGTAGCCGATACCGTACTGGTCACGTTCGAAGGAGTCGAAAGACGGATCGCCGATGTTGAAGTCGCGGTCGAGAGCGCCGGCGAACGGAGCCGAGGCCAGAAACTTCGGATAGATCGAATTGAAATATCCGCCTTCCGGATCCCGCTGGTAATAACCGGAAATGGTCAACGATGTATCTGCATCGGGTTGCCACCCGATCGCTGGGGCGATGCCGATACGACGTTCATCCACATCGTCGTAGCGCGTTCCAGATGACCTTCCCACGATCCCGATGCCGTATCGCCACGTGCCATCGGAGGAAACGGGGCCGGAGGAATAGAGCCCACCCTGAACCCGACCATAGCTTCCTGCCTCAAGGCGGACTTCGTTTGTCGACACGGGGGAGGGCTCACGGCTGACCTGGTTCACGAGACCGCCGGGGTTGACCTGTCCATAGAGGAGGGCGGACGGTCCCTTCAGGACGTCCACGTGATCGAGAAAGAAGGGATCGATCGATGGCGTGGCGAATGCCTGGCCGCGTGTGAGTTTCAGCCCGTCGAGATAGCTGACGTAGCTGGTTGCGATCCCGAATGCGCCGAATCCTCGTAGAAACACCGAGTCGTAGCGGGAATTGGAGTCCCTGTCCGCCAAAACCCCCGCGGTATAGCGAAGCGACTCGCTGACTGTCTGCGGGTTCTGGTCGTCGATTTGCTTGCGCGTCACGGTCGTGACCGATTGCGGGGTCTCCGCGACGGGGGTCGTGGTCTTGGTCGCCGACGCCGTCGATTTCAGGAACAGGCCATTTGACGTGTCACTGCCATTGCCTTCGCTCTGGAGAACGATCGGAGCAAGCTGGGTGTCCGCCTGCTGGGCGAACGTGCTGTCAACGGCGACCAGAAATGTGGTCGCCATCAGGAAATTTCTGGCGAAGAGACGCTGCTTCATGAATGCCCCCGTGGTCGAAGCTTACGATTTCTGGTAAGCTCCATAAATCAAACGGGACCGTCCTGTCCAGATAATATGAGCTGAATTATCCACTTTCACGGTGGCAAATTTTATCGCCTGCCTTCAGAAGATGGTGCATTCGTCAATGAGGAAGCAAATGACGTCACATGAAACCGGGCAGCCAACGAAAGTCGGGCGCCCCCCGAAACGAGAGAAGGATGCCGCTGAAAGCCGGATCATTGCTGCGGCAACCGAGCTTTTTGCCTTTAACGGATTCGCAGGCACATCCATGGAGCAGGTCGCATCACGCTGCGGTGCCGGCAAGGATACCGTCTACCGCCGATTTCCTTCGAAAGTTGCCCTATTCGAGGCTGTAGTAGGCAGTGCCCACAAGCGTGCGATCGAGCGCGTTGAGCAACTTCCCGAGATCGAGGGCGATGCGCTCGAACAATTGCGCGGATTGATGTTCGAACTCCTGCTTATCAACATGGAGCCGGATTTGATTGCGCTGAAACGCATAACGTTCAGCGAAGCTGTCGTGTTCGGAAAAAGCGCTCCGATTCCACCTCAGCCCGACCCGTTGATGCAACGGTTGATCAACGCTATCGCGTTAACGCAGAAAGCCGGCATGATCGCAGCAAGTGATCCCGCTCGTCTCGCCAACCATTTGATCCACTGTCTGGTCGCGCTGCCCACGTCGGTGGCAATGATGGGAGGCGATGAGTTCCAGCCGCAAAAGGCCATACAGGATCATTTCGACGAGACTTGGAACTGGCTGATCAACGGCTTGAAACCGTAATTCGGGTCTGCATGGGCGCAGTTGAACGACCCTTGCGTGTGCCCTCTCCTCAGGGCCAAGCAGATCAGCAGGCCAGATAACCTCCGTCTACGACAAGCGTTGTACCGGTCACGTAGGTCGACATATCCGACGCCAAAAAGACCGTCGGGCCGATGAGTTCGTGAGGTTCGCCAAAGCGGCCCATAGGGATTCGCGACAGGAAGCGTTCCGAGCGTTGCGGGTCATTCCGCGTCGCCGCAGTCATTGCCGTGTTGAACGTGCCGGGAGCAATGGCGTTGACGCGAACACCGTCCTTTGCCAGTTCCTGGGCAAGATTTTGCGTTAGCATCCGTACCGCAGCCTTAGAGGTGGAGTAGCTGATGGATGTGGAGGTGGACACGAAAGACGCGATAGACGCCATATTGATAATCGTACCCTTGGTAGCTCGCAGCGCTGCCACGAAAGCGAGGGTGACATTCAGTGTTCCATCCAGGTTGACAGAAAGTGCTGCATCCCAGGAACTGCGGACATCGGGACTGTCGATTGTGTTGCGGGGGCAGATGCCGGCATTGTTGACCAGAATGGAGACTTGTCCGATCGTTGCCTCGACCTCTCTGGCGATCTCCAGGGATCTCGCCGCATCGGCGACGTCATGAGCGAACGACCAAGCTTGACCGCCCTTCGCGATGATTTCCTGGGCGGTCTTTGCCGCAGCATCGCCATTGATGTCCGTTGCGACAATTCGAGCGCCTTCCGCAGCGAGGCCGTGGGCAATGGCTGCGCCATTTCCTTGGCCAGCGCCGGTGATAAACGCAATCCGATCTTTGAGTAGCATGAATTTCCTCCACTGATGTACAGACTACGCGCGGCCTGATGCGCGAAAGTATCTCAATTTAACGAATATATTCGTATTTAGCGAATATAACTTGGTGGGCCATTATGGTTTTCACGAGGCAATATGTTTCATCCTGGCGAAAGTTTGGGCCAAACTCTGGGAACCTCCCGCGCCATCACAGAACCAAGTGAGGCCGTTGGTAAGACTTGCCTCACTTGGTCTGCACGGCTCAGTTCACGTCAATCGTTTCCACCGGCCATGTGGCGGGCGGCGATATAGCCAAACGTTATGGCTGGACCCAAGGTAATGCCGCCGCCGGGGTAGTTACCGCCCATAATGCTCGCAGCGTCATTGCCTGCGGCGTAGAGCCCGGTGATCGGCCGTCCGCTCCCATCGAGAACCTGCGCGTTTTCATTGGCTTTCAAGCCCGCATAGGTGCCGAGGTCGCCGACATAGAGCCGAACCGCGTAGAACGGGCCTTTTTCGATCGGCGCGACGCAGGGGTTTGGTTTGTGGTCGGGGTCGCCGAGCGAACGGTTGTACGCCGTCGATCCTTTGCGGAACTCTGGATCGTCGCCAGTTCGCGCATGCCTGTTGAACTCCGCCACGGTGCGCTCGAGCTGCTCGCCGTCAGCGCCAAGCTGGTCTGCAAGATCGCGCAGGGTCTTGCCTGAGATCAGATAGCCGTTCTCGATCAGCTTGCCATACGGCACTGGTGCAGGCTTTGCGAAGCCGAGCCCGTATTTCCGAAAAGCCCGATGGTCTGCAATAAACCAGGCGGCCAGTTCGCCGCCTTCCTCGTTGCAACGCTTGATCATCGCTTGGCAGAAGTCGTGGTAGGAATTTGCCTCGTTGACGAAGCGCCGGCCCGAACGGGTAATGGCAATGACGCCAGGCTTCGAGCGATCGACGAAGTGTGGGAAGGTTCCGAGTGTACCATCCGACTTGAGCGGGCGGGAGATCGGGACAAGGGCTACCGCATTTGGCAGGCTGGTATCGACCACGGCGCCGATCTGCTCTCCCATCCGCAATCCGTCTCCGGTATTGCCGGGAGGTGCTGGAGACACATGTTCGTGCCCCGACGGTGAATGCGGCAACAGCTCCTTCCTGCGGATTGCGTCCTGCGGAAAGCCGCCAGCTGCCAAGACGACGCCCTTTGCGGCATACACTTCGTACTGGCCGCTCGGGGTATCAACGCGCGCGCCGACAATCCGTCCGCTGTCATCTTTGATCAGGCTGCGGACCGGGCTCGACGTCCAGATCGGGACGTTCTTGTCCATGCACGACTTTGCAAGGCGACCGACAAGCGCGTTGCCGTTCAGAAGCCGCATCGGTCGACCGTGGAACGCCATGTCGCGCACGAACTTTGCGAAAAGCTTCGCGACGTACCACATCGAGACCGGCGACCGAGTGACGTTGAAGAAGTGCAGCAGTTCTTTGCCAGACCCGATCATCATTCCCAGAAACGTAATCTCCCATAGCGGCGGGCGAAGTCGCTTGATCTCTTTTCCAAGCTCGCGCCCGTCGAACGGCTGCGCGACGATCGAACGTCCTCCGGGCATGCCCCCCGGTGCATCGGGATGGTAATCTGAAAAGGTCGGGCCAAGATCGAATTTGAGCGCGGTCTTCTGCTCGAAGAAGTCGACCGCCTTCGGGCCGGCTTCCAGAAACGCGTCGATCCGCGCGGCATCGAAATGCGCGCCAGTCTCATGCTGGAGATAGATGCGCGCCTTTTCCGCACTGTCTTCTATTCCGGCTCGTTTTGCAGGCGCATTGGCCGGGATCCACATCCATCCACCAGAACGCGCCGTGGTTCCGCCGAAGACAGGCTCTTTTTCGACAACAAGCACCTTCAGGCGTCGGTGCGCGGCAGCCACGGCGCTGGCAAGGCCGCCTGCACCAGAGCCAACAACCAATACATCACAGTCATAGCGCTTCATAATAGGGTCCTTCGTTGAGCGGCTTGGGAGCCACTACTGACCAACGCATGCGCGCCGGTCGCGTAGATCGATGAATGAAAGGGTGCAATCCAGCATCGGCCCGGCGGCCCCTTGGAGCGTCCGCATTTTTCCGGAGGTATGTCAGCCATCGGGCGACCCCTGCCAATTCGAGGTTTCGATGCGTGTCCTCGGGGGATCGCGATCATGCGTTTTGCACGCGAACCAATCCATGACGCCACATAGATCGGTTTACCTGAGTTTTGGCGCGGTCTTGCGCGCGCTTTGAAAGAACTGGCATCCGATAATAGCTGTGGATTTGTAGAGCGACCCAACCGATCGACAGCGCCTCGATCGGCTGTAGTCGGGCAGGCTGGGCGCCTGCTCCATGCGTCAACTTTCCGGTCGCGCTGCGAGTGCGTCGGCGAAGGCAAAGCAGGGTGTGCAGCAGACCAAAGCACATTATCGCGGGGGAAGGGCGCCAACGTCATCTCCCGCCAATTCTCTCGGAATGAGCGCGAAGCTCTCCGTTAAGCGCGTTCTTGAGCACGCAGAACGTTCGGCCGTATCTCGACATGGATGTTCCTCCTTGCGCGTGCCTTCGCCGACCACGCCCTTTCCGGTAGCAGCGCGCTCCCGCCGCGCTACGTATCCAAGGGCGCAAGTTCCGCCCCTTGGTGCTGGAATATATTCTTTGATAACGAACAGATTTGTCAATAGAAAATTTCTGATCGTTTTTTGCTGAGTTGACCCGGGCGGCGTCCTGCGTTTTAAGTGAAGCCAGTGGGATCGAAGCCAATTCTTCGAAACGAGGGTTTAATGAGTAAGGGGGAAGGGCGCGGGATTCAGTCGATCGACATCGGCGGTCGATTGCTATCGGCGCTCGTAAATGCGGACGGGCCGATGATGCTGCGTGACCTGGCAGCTGTGGCTGACTTGCCGCCAGCCCAGGCCCACGCATATATCTCGAGTTTCCGGCGGCTCGACCTCATTGAGCAGGACGTCGCAACCGGCAGATACCAGCTTGGTCCGCTTGCCATGCGCCTCGGGCTTGTGCGTATCTCCAGTTTCGCTCCGTTGCGGGCGGCCCGCGACGCAACAGTTCAACTGGAGCTCGAACTGGGTCTGATGGTTGCCCTGGTTGTTTGGGGCGTGAAAGCCCCGACGGCTGTCCAGGTGCAGACCGGAAATTATCCTCTCAACGTCAATCTACGACCCGGCATGGCTCTTCCGATTTTGGGTTCTGCCGCGGGGCGCGTTTTTGCGGCATTCGGAAGTCCGCACGGCATCTCAGCGATTGTAGATGAAGAGTTTTCCGCGTTGCCGCCTGACAAAAAGGCGGCGAAAGCGGCGCGAAAGACCTTTGATGCTGAACTCGATGTTATTCGAAGCGCCGGATACGCGGTTACCAAGAGTGAGCCTGTTCCTGATATCGACACGATAGCCGCCCCCATCCGCGGTGCCGATGGGGAAGTGTTCGCCGTTATTACGGTCGTCGGCGATTCAATCAACCTTGATCTCAAGCCTGAAGGAGCGCCACTTCGCGCTCTTCTGAAGATCACGGAGCAACTGTCGCGAGGCGAAACGCGATGAACGAGAAAGTTCAACCTCGTAACGGCACCGATGCGCGAGGTGTACAGTCCGTTGAAGTCGGACTAGGGATCCTACTGCCGTTTCTCGATGCCGAAGGTCCGCTTAAGCTGCGCGAGGTTGCCGAGAGGGCAGGTGTGCCCCCCACAAAGGCCCATGCCTATATGGTCAGCTTTCGCAGGATGGGTCTCGTCGAGCAGGATGAAAAGTCCGGCCGATATCGCCTCGGCCCCTACGCTCTGCTTCTAGCGATTGCGCGCATGCGCAGTTTCGACGCCATGAAGGCTGCGGCTACAGCTGTCGAGGCATTGTCGGAAGAGACAGGCCACACGGTTGCAGTGACTGTTTGGGGCTCCTTTGGACCAACCGTCGTGCTCATCCGCAAGGGTGTGGATCAAAACTACATCAACACGAATGTCGGCACGGTTTACTCAGTATCCGGAACCGCCGCCGGCATGGTCTATGCCGCCTACATGCCCGAGGCGACGGTCAAAGCTGCGATACGGGCTGAAGTTCGTGAGGCGGGCAAGACGCTTCGCGTCGGCAAGACCCGCACCTTTGCCGATATCACCGCGGAAATCGACATGATCCGCAGCCGCGGCTTTGCGACGATCTATCCTCGCCCGGTGCCAGGCATCGCCGCCGTCGGCGCGCCAGTCATTGATCATACCGGCCAGATTCAGATGGCTGTTACGCTGATAGGCACGGAGGCTCACTTGGACGTTGATCCCAACGGCGCGACCGTCAAGAAACTTCTGGCGGTGACCCAGAGGCTTTCGTTCGAGCACGGTCATGTCGACCCGGCGTTTAGCGGCGCATAGCTCTACAGTAGCTGCACGCAATCCATTTCAGCTGGTGGGCGATTGAGCCTATTCCGACACAATGTCGTTGAACCGAACGGTTGCGCCGACCGATGGCCGGTGAGCGATCTTGTCACCGTGGCGTATCGCAAGCGAAAAGCAGCAATATGTTATTGACATATGCATTCGTTTTAGTCGAATGTGTCTTCCGACGGTGATGCCCGGTGGCGTCCCGCTCACGGGCATGGGAGATGCCTTCATTCAACGAGGAGTTCATCATGATAGTTCGTTTCGGCCTGCTGACGCGGCGCCAGGATCTTACGCCCGAGGCATTTGCCGACTATTGGCGCGGCACTCACGCTGGTATCGTCAAAAAACACATGCCGAACCTCCACGGATATCTTCAGAACCGTGTTGTCGACCGCACTCAGAAGGGTATCGACTACAAGCGCGGCTCGGTCGAGGTCGATGGCCTGGCACAATTGTTTTTTCCTTCGCTGGCCGACATTCGCGGGTTCGGCGACGAAGCGACGTTGAAGGCCCTCAAGGAAGACGAGGACCAGTTCCTGGGCGGCATTGCCATCTTGACGGCATTGCAAAACACCGTCGTGACGCCACCAACCAGCGGCACTTTCGTCAAGCGCATGTCTTTCCTGCGCAAACGTCCGGACATTTCGATCGAGCAATTCCAGGACGAATGGTTCAACATGCATTCGATCCTGGTGAAGAGGATTCCTGGCCTCCTGGGCTACCGCCAGAACCTCGTGATCGACCGTCAGACCGACCGGTTCAACGCCGCGGACACGGGCGCGGAAGTCAATGTTGACGGTGTCGTCGAGCTCTGGTTCGAGAGTACCGATGCGATCGAAAAAGGCTTCCGCTCGCCGCGTGGCATCACGACCATGACCCATGCCCAGGAGTTCATCAGCGAGATCTCCACCTACATGGTGGAAGTCACCGAGATTATTCCGGAACCGAAGGCCTGACATCTGTCCTTGGAATCATGCGCTGACCCGCCGCTTCCACAGCGGCGGGTCAGCGCATGAGCCAAATGCAAGGGATTACAAGATTGGACTGGCTTTCCTATACAGTAGCGGGTGTGGCCGTTGTCATCCTCGGTCTGTCCAAAGGCGGATTTGCTGGGGTCGGCATGATCAGCACGCCGCTCCTCGCACTGGTGATCGGCCCCGTAAACGCCGCCGGCTTTATCTTTCCAATCCTGCTTATCCAGGACGCCGTGGCTGTTTGGATGTACAAGCGGGACTGGAGACGGAAAATCATTCTGGTGATGGCTCCGGGGGCGGCGCTGGGAGTCGTCGCCGCTTATCAGCTTGCATCCACGGTTCCAGAATGGATCGTCGAGATATCGCTCGGCGTGATTTCCCTCGTTTTTGGCTGCCGTCAGCTTATTCTGTCGCTGCGAACCCACCAGGTGGAACCTGGCTCACCGAGCGCGGCATTGGGTCTTTTGAGCGGCGTGGCGTCTGGGTTCACCAGCATGATTGCCCATGCGGGGACGCCTCCGTTTCAACTGTATGTCCTGCCCCAAAAGCTGGTCAGAGACACGTATATAGGCACCAGCGTGATCTTCTTCGCATTGCTGAACTGTATGAAAATACCCGCTTTCGCAATGCTCGGACAACTCAATCGTGAGCACCTCGTCTCGGCACTGATCTTTGCACCAATCGCGATTGCGTCGAGCTGGCTTGGTGTTCATTTGGTAAGGAAGGTGGACCTCGTGCGGTTCAATCTGATCATAACCATCATTTTGGTCGGCGTCAGCATCACCCTCATCGCCCAGGGCATTCACGGGGGCGGATCCCTCGGCTGACGTTGTCGGTCAACAATGGTAGCTGGACAGCGAAGACCCGCGTGACCTCGGGCTAAGGCGTGGGCCGGTGTGGGAGGCGCTGGGTAAAGGCTGTCGGGTGAAACCGGTTGGGCACGCTTCCGGTGCCGCTGGTAGCAACGCGCGGCGTCACTTTGGGCTTCGGCGATGCGAGAGGCACGACCGAAGCCCTCAGCTGTGTTTACTGGGCGAGCGCTTCCCACATTTCGCGATCGCGGGCCGCAGTCCAGATGCGCGGCGTGTCGATCCCACGTGCCTCGTCATAGGCGCGCGAAACGTTGAAGGGGAGGCAGTGTTCGTAGATCGCATAATCTGCGAACTTCGTATCGCATGCCTGGCGGCACGCATCCCAAGCTTCCTTCAAGCTGCCGCCGCGTGCAGCAACCTGTACAATCGGTTTGTAGGTGCTTTCGAGAAAATCGGTTGTGCTTGCAATGGCTTTTGCGACCATATCATGCCCGACGAGGGCATCGCCGCGGCCTGGTACGATGGCTGCGGGATTGTAAGCCAAGATATTTTGAAGGGTCTGAGGCCAGTCCGTAAAATGCGCGTCGCCGCAGTAGCAGGCGGAATGATATTCGACGATGTCGCCTGTGAACATTACCTGTTCGTCGGGTACCCAGATGATAGCGTCGCCGGCGGTATGGGCACGGCCGACATGCATGATTTCCACTTTCCTCTTTCCGAGGTACACGGTCATCTTGTCCTTGAATGTGGTGGTGGGCCAGGTTAGGCCCGGGATCTCCTCATGGCCTTCAAACAGGCGGGGAAAACGCCCGAATTCGGAGTCCCAATCTTCGGCGCCACGCTCTTCGACCATGGCACGGGCTTTTTCGCTCATGATGATCTCGTTGCTGCCGTAAGCCGACGCACCCAGAACGCGCACGGCGTGATAGTGGGTCAACACAACGTGGGTGATCGGCTTGTCGGTCACCGACCGTACGCACTCCACCACCTTTCGCGCAAGACGCGGGGTGGCTTGCGCCTCGACAATCATGACGCTGTCGTCGCCGATAATTACGCCAGAGTTTGGATCTCCCTCGGCGGTGAAGGCATAGAGGCCTCTCCCGATCTCGGTGAAGGTGGTCTTCTTCTCCGTTAGATCGCCTTGCGATGCAAACTTCTTTCCCATTGGTCTACTCCTGAATTTCTTTCTCACCAGGCGCGTTTTTCGAAGACAATTTTTGAAGTCGGACATACACACGCTACTCAATTGTCTGTCGGTCTCGATCGCGACAGGTCCAGATGGCGCCGATTTCCTCAAGCCGAGATAGTTGAACGAGACCTTGAGGCACCAGCCGCAGGTCCCAATTCCACCACTCGAAAGAGTCAGAAAAGATAGCCTCCCACCACAGGACAAAATCGCATTTGACAAATGCATTCGCCTATAACAAACATAACGGCAATTCTCAGGGGAGGTCAAGCCTTGGGCCGGGTAGATTTGATCGGAGGCCGTATGGCGGCGGTATTGTACGATTATTGGCGCTCATCCTCATCCTATCGGGTCAGAATCGCGCTGAATCTTGCGAAGATTCCCTTCGAGGGCCGCACGATCAACCTTCTCGAGGGCGAACAGCGAGCAGCCGACTATCTGATCGTCAACCCGCAAGGTTTCGTGCCCGCTCTTCTGATCGACGGAGAGACGTTCACCCAGTCCTTGGCGATCATCGAGTATCTCAACGAAACGAGGGGTCTCGAAATTCTTCCCGCCGCGCCCAAGGAAAGAGCGCGGGTTCGAGCTCTCTCTTATGCGATTTCCATGGATCTCCATCCCGTATGCAACATCTCGGTGGCGAAGCATGCGGTTGAAGCGTCGGGCGGGCAAATCGCGACGGAAAGGTGGATGAGACACTTTATCGAGAAAGGGTTGGCGGCGTTCGAAGAGATGCTCGCTCAGAAGTCCACAGGCCCACTTTGCCACGGGGACACCGTCTCGATGGCCGACATCTGCCTGGTGCCGCAAGTATACAATGCGCGCCGCTGGAGTGTTGATCTGAGTGGATGGAGGAGGATCACGGAAATCGTCGGCCTGTTAGAGGAGATTCCGGAAATCGCGGCCGCGCACCCCGACTATTATAAGCCGTGACGCGAGTACAGCTAACTTGACGTTGCCTACCGTCTTTGGGAGCCTTCCGATGCATGTGTTATTCCTCAGCATGCATATCGCAAGAACGTGCCGTAAGTTGCCATATGCGAACCAGTTTTCCTAAAAGAGGTTCTCGACCATCTGCCCTCCGGGTGCGGAGGTTGCCCAGTTGGTCTGGTTATCGCCAACCCTTGCCGGGATCTCACAGCGTCAAGAAAGGCGGCTGATCTTCATCGAGTACACAGATGCCGGATTGAGACACGCCCGAGCGTGAAACACGTTCATTTTCGAGTGAAAATTCCGGCCTCCGAGGCTTTCAACAGCTTTGTGTTTTGTTTGTCTATTGCAAATCAATTCGTCATGGTATACATCCTCAGATGTTCCCAGCGATGAAGCGGGAAAGTTACGCCGGCTTGGAGGAGCAGCGGTTAGTGGAGGTTAACGCCGTCGGTTTCGACCTGGTATCCGACGCTTTCTGTGCGACGCGCACGGTTCGCCGTATCGCTCTCCTTCACGTCCAAGGGCCACAAGACGTGCATTCGATGCACAAGCACTTGTTTTCCATAATGGGAGGAGACAATGACATTGACCACAAATGCTCTCAAGGCAGCACTGCTCGCCAGTACTCTTGCGATCGCATCAACGGCGACGGCGCAGGAGATCAAGCTCGGCTTCAACGGCGATCTTTCGGCGTCGCCTTCGGCCCAAAGCGGGCAGGCAGGCGTTCTCGGCATCCAGGCGGCAATTGAAGATCTCAATGCCGCTGGTGGTGTGCTCGGCAAGAAGCTGTCGCTCGTTGTTCGCGATGATCTTTCCCAGCCGCCGAAATCCATCCAGAATATGAGCGATCTGATCGACAGCGAGAAGGTTGTCGCGGTCTTTGGACCAACCAATTCCGGTAACGCACTCGCTTGGAAGCACATTCCCAACCAGCGCAAGAACCCATCCCTGGGCTGCATCGGCTCGGCAACCGACATTACCAAGCCGGCTGGCGGCGCAGACAATTACATGTATCGCGTGTCGATGGTGGACCGTGCCCAGATCGCCGGTATCGTGGCCTATACGAAGAACCGGCCGCAATCCAAGAACGTCGGCTTTTTGGTGGAAACGACAGGTTATGGTCAGGGTGGTCTGAAAGATCTCGAGGCGCTTGCCAAGGCTAAGGGACTGACCCCAGTTGCCACCGAAAAGTTCGGCGTCAACGACACGGACATGACCTCGCAGCTCAACAAGATGAAGTCTGCGGGTGTCGATACCGTGCTCGTCTGGGCGCAGGGCACCCCGATTGCCCAGCTTCTGCGCAGCATGGAGAAAATCGACTACTCGCCGGTGACGCTGACCTCCTGGGCCGCGGACAATGCCAGCTTCTTTGACACGGCGGGCAAGACACTTGCCGAGCGTCCGATTTTCATGCGGACGATCACCGAAGACAGGACGCCCGTCCAGCAAAAGCTCTACGATCGCCTGGCGCCCAAGCTTACTTCGAAGAGTGCGTTCAGCTTTTCCGCTCACTGCTATGACGCAACGCTGATTCTGGCAGCGGCGATCAAGCAGGCGGGCGGCACCGATGGCGCAAAGCTCAAAGAAGCGCTGGACAATCTTCAGGCTCCCGTCGCGGGCATCATGAAGACCTATAACAAGCCGTTCACCCCAGATCAGCACGAAGCGTTGACGGCAGCCGACTATCGCTGGACACATTGGAAAGACGGAAAGCTCGTCACCTACACCGACGCGACGGTCGAGTCCCTGAAGCCGGCGGATTACGCAGAGTAGTTCCGGAACCTTCATCCTTTCTGGATCGATCACTATTGGAGCGGTCATGCTGGCAACTTACATCCAAACTCTCGTCAGTGGCTTGGCCATTGGAGGCGTTTATGCCCTCATCGCGCTGAGTTTCAGTATTACGTTCACGACGACCAAGACGATGAACTTCGCCCAAGGAGAGTTCATCTCCTTTGGTGCATTCATCGGTGTGGCCGCACTTCTTTTGCTCTCAGGCCTCGCCGGCGGTCTGACAGCCATTCCCGGGGAAGCAGCGGCAGGATGGCGTTATCCTGCCGCCGCCCTCATTGCGACCGTCGTCGCCGGGGTCATGGGCGTCCTCATTTTCCTTCTTGCTGTTCGGCCGTTCGCGGGCAAACGTGGCATGAACTGGGTCATGAGTACGATCGGCTTCGGAGTCATTCTGCAAAGTATCGGACTGACGATCTGGGGACCGGCGCCTGTGATGGTTCCCTCGCCGCTCGGCGACGGCGTTCTGCGCATTGCCGGCGCCGGCGTCCGGCCACAGGAGCTGATCGTTCTGGCGTCTGCGATCGCGATCATGGTCATTTTCGACTTCGTTATGCGACGCACAAGAATTGGTAAAGCCATGATGGCTGTTGCTCATTCGCCTCAGACCGCCAGCCTCATGGGCATCAATGTCAATACGGTGATGATCGGCGCCTTTGCATTGTCGAGCGGCCTCGCGGGGCTTGCCGGCGTGCTCATCGCGCCGATCGCGTCGGCCTCTCTCTTCATGGGGCTGGGTTTTGCGCTCAAGGCGTTCTCGGGTGCCATCATCGGCGGACTGACCAATCCACGCGGCTGCATCTATGGCGGCTTCATTCTCGGCGTCCTCGAGTCCAGCGTTGGGCTCTGGCAGGCGCAATGGAAGGAGATCGTCGTGTTCAGTCTCATCATTCTCGTTCTGGCGTTTCGCCCCCAGGGGCTCTTCGGTCACGCCTCAATCGACAAGGTTTAGTCCATGCGTCATTTGATTGGAGTTGTCGCGCTTGTTGCGATCCTCGCCTTTGCCGCCTCGTTCATCCAGAACGAATTCTACCTGCGCACGCTGTTCATGATCTGCGTCTACTATCTTTGTGCAGCGGGTATGAATGTTCTCTTGGGCTATGCAGGTCAAAAATCGCTCGGGCAGGCGGGATTGTTTGCCGCGGGTGCCTATACAGTCGCCCTGCTGACCACGCTTTACGGTCTCGGTCCCTGGACATCGCTTCTGGTCGCCTGCGTCGTGTCCGGCGTGTTCGGCGTCCTAATCGCAGTGCCGTCTTTGCGGGTGAAGGGCCCGAGCCTCGCCATGGTGACCCTGGCGTTTGGCATCGTCGTCGAGAAGCTCGTTGCCGAAGGGTCTGATATCTTCGGAGGCGCCATGGGTATCTATGCGATCCAGCCGCTAACGTTCGCGGGCGTTCCCTTCACCACTTTGCAATGGGTCTGGTTTGGTCTTGCCCTTTGCCTCGCGACGCATGTCCTTCTTCGCAATCTTCTCGTCGGTCGCTTTGGCCGTGCATTTCTGTCGCTCCAGGCGGATGAAATAGCCGCTGGTGCGGTTGGCGTGCCGGTTTATCGGTACAAGGTGCTTGCGTTTGTCATCGCCGCGGTCACCTGCGGTCTGGCAGGAGCATTGGTCGCGCAGCAGAACCAGTACATCAATTCCGATTTCATCAACTTCAACCTTTCGATCTTCATCCTGCTGCTCGTGCTCTTCGGCGGAAGCGGTTCTCTCTATGGACCACTGCTCGGCTCGGTCAGCCTGGTTATTATCGGAGCGCTGCTCGCACGCTGGACCTGGCTCGAACATTTTGTGAATGGCGCTCTGCTGCTGTTTGCCCTGTTCGCAATGCCGAAAGGCCTCGCTGGCCTCCTCGGCAGCCTAGGCGCCCGCTTCAATCCCGGCCGTAGCTCCGCAGCAACCAAGGTGGTTTCAGATCTGCAGCCCAAATTGCCGACGCGCAATGCGGAAGGTGGCGCGGCAACAACCCTGCTGACCGCCGACAACCTCAACAAGGCCTTTGGTGGTGTGGTCCCGGCGAAGGACGTCTCGTTGCGGCTGACACGCGGCCATATCCATGCCCTTATCGGTCCGAACGGCGCTGGCAAAAGCACGCTCATCAATATGTTGACGGGGGTCATTCGCGCTGACAGAGGTGCCATCAAACTACTGGATGACGACATCACACAGCGCAAAGTCCACGACATCTGTGCCCGCGGCGTCGCGCGAACATTCCAGAACCTAAGACTGTTCCAGGACCTGTCTGTGCGCGCGAATGTCCTGCTCGGCCAGCATTCGCGCATGAAGAACGGTTTCTTTTCCTCGCTTTTCGGCCTGCCTCTTGCCAAGAGAGAAGAAGCCCGTGCGTTGATGAAAGTGAACGCTATCCTCCAGTTCACGGAGCTCTTGCAGCATGCCGACACTTCCGCCGGAAGCCTGGCCTATGGCCTGCAGCGGCGGGTTGAGCTGGCGAGAGCGCTCGCCTCGGAACCGCAATTGTTGCTGCTGGACGAACCGGCGGCCGGATTGAACCCCCAGGAGACGGCCGAACTTGGCCAGCTGCTGGTGCGCATCCGCAACGAGGGGATTACCATCCTGCTGATCGAGCATCACATGGACCTGGTGATGGCTATTTCGGACCACGTCGTCGTCCTTGATTACGGACAGAAGATCGCCGAGGGAGCACCCGAAAAGGTTCAATCCGATCCACGAGTCATGGAAGCCTATCTCGGCACGACCGTTGAAGCCGCTTGAGGAAATTGTCATGTTGAATTTGAAGAACGTCCATCTCGCCTACGGTCCAATCACGGCTGTCCGGGATGCCTCGATCGAAGTACAGCAAGGCGAAGTCGTTGCCATCGTGGGCGGCAACGGCGCTGGAAAAAGCACCTTGCTTAAAGGCATTGCGGGTCTCATGCCGGTCGATTCCGGACAGATTTCCTTTGAGAACAACGACATTACACGGATGCCGCCTCATGTCCGGGTCGCGCGGGGAATTGCGCTTTCCCCCGAAGGGCGACAGGTTTTTTCGGATCAGTCCGTTTATGACAATCTGACTCTCGGGGCCTATTTCCGCCGCCTTTCGAAAGAGGCTCTCGAGGCTGAAATCGAAGAGCAATTCAAGTTGTTCCCGCGGCTGCGCGAGCGGCGGAGCCAGTTGGCGGAAACACTCTCGGGCGGAGAGCAACAGATGCTGGCAATCGCCCGGGCCTTGATGAGCAAACCGAAACTCCTGCTGCTTGATGAACCTTCGCTCGGACTTGCTCCGAAGATCATTCAGGAAATCTTCGCAATTATCGTGTCGTTGCGCAAAGCCGGCATCACGATCCTTCTGGTGGAGCAGATGGCAAATATGGCGTTGGCGATTGCCGACCGTGCCTATGTGCTTGAAACGGGCCGGGTGACCATGACGGGCACCGGTCAGCAGCTTCTCCACGATCCGAAAGTTCGCGCGGCCTATCTCGGCGTGACCCATACCGCCGCATAGTCAGATTGCAGGAGAGACGTCGATATCAATCGGCCGGTTATGAAAACACGCGCTCCAGGCGCGTCAGCAGCAGGAGCACGTCTTCGGCATCGGCATCGGCATCGATCGCTGCAAGAATGCGTCGCTCGAAGGCGAGTGCCCGTGGCACGATATCGTCATAGGCGCGCCTTCCTGGCGCCGTCAGCGACAATATCTCCTCGCGCCGGTCTTCGTCGCTGCCGCGTCGGCGCAACCAGCGCCGGTCTTCCAAGGCTTTGACGGCGCGGCTGACCTTGGTCTTGTGCATCGCGGAGTGGACGCCAATGGCACGGGCGCCCATTTCGTCGAACTGGCCGAGCGTGGCAAGCACCCGCCACTCGGGAATCGTGAGGTCATGATGAGGACCGTAGACGGATCGGAATTCCCCGGAGACGATCGAAGCAAGCCGGTTGAGCCTGTAGGGAAGAAACTTCTCGAGTTCGAGCTTGGCCATTGTTGATAGTTACAAAATTGACAGTTACAGGTGAAACGACATTTAGGAGGAATGATCATGAATGTCCAGAACCCCATGTTGAGATCAGCTGACGAAGTTGCCGCTTCCGCCATTCAAACGGGCTACATGTCGGGCTTCGGCAATGGATTTGAAACCGAGGCGCTTGCCGGTGCGCTGCCGATCGGCCGCAATTCCCCTCAGAAATGCTCCTACGGACTCTACGCCGAGCAGTTGAGCGGGTCGCCGTTCACGGCACCGCGCACGACCAACGAGCGTTCCTGGCTCTATCGCATCCGCCCGACGGTTGCCAATTGGGGCAGGTTCCGGAAAGCTAATATCGGTCTGTGGCGCACGGCGCCGGCGCAGGAAGTCGAGGTGCCGATCGCGCCGATGCGCTGGGATCCGATCCCGCTGCCGGAAGAGAAACTCAGCTTCATCGAAGGGATTCGGACGATCACCACCGCAGGTGACGCCGGCAGCCAAGCGGGGATGGGCGCGCATGTCTATCTTGCGACGCGATCCATGGTCGATGAGTATTTCTACAATGCCGATGGCGAGATGTTGATCGTCCCGGAACAGGGCGAGTTGCGTCTGTGGACCGAGTTCGGGATCATCGACATCGAACCGGGCGAAATCGCGATCATACCCCGGGGTGTCAAGCTCCGTGCGGAATTGGTCAACGGCCCGGCGCGCGGTTATTTCTGCGAAAATTACGGCGGCGCCTTCAGCCTGCCGGAACGCGGACCGATCGGCGCGAATTGTCTTGCCAATCCGCGCGATTTCCTGACGCCTGTTGCTGCTTACGAAGACAAGGACGCTCCGTCCAAGATGTTTGTGAAGTGGTCCGGTTCCCTGTGGGTCACCGACATCGAGCACTCGCCGCTCGATGTTGTCGCCTGGCACGGCAACTACGCACCCTACAAATACGATTTGCGTCGTTATTCGCCGGTTGGCCCCGTCCTCTACGACCACGCCGATCCGTCGATCTTCACCGTCCTGACGTCGCCGTCGGAGACCCCCGGCACGGCAAACATCGACTTTGTCATCTTTCCGGACCGCTGGCTTGTCGCTGAAAATACCTTCCGTCCGCCGTGGTACCACATGAACGTCATGAGCGAGTTCATGGGCCTCATCTACGGCGTGTACGACGCCAAAACAGGCGGCGGATTTGTTCCCGGGGGAATCTCGCTGCACAACACGATGCTGCCGCATGGCCCGGACATGGATGCCTTCGAAAGGGCAAGCAATGTCGAGCTCAAGCCGCATAAGCTCGAAGGGACGCTGGCATTCATGTTCGAGACACGTTTCCCGCAGAAGGTCACAGCTTTCGCGGCAGAGACCCCGTCGTTGCAGCAGGACTACGGCGCATACGGCAAGAAGCTGACCAAGCATTTCAATCCGAACCAGCGTTGAATAGTTATATGAATCAAGTTGATCAGACACATGACCCGAAGCTTCGGAGCTGGATCGAAAGTGCAAATGACGGATCGGATTTTCCGATCCAGAACTTGCCGTTCGGCGTTTTCAGTTGCGGCGACGCCCAGCCGCGAGGTGGCGTCAGAATAGGCGACAAGGTCTTTGACATTTTTGCCGGCTGTTCCTCGGGCCTATTCACGGACCAGGCGGCCGAGGCTGCGGAAGCAGCCTCCGGTCCGCTCCTGAATACGTTCCTGAAATTGGGGCAGGGGCCTCGTCGGGCTTTGCGCGGACGGCTATCTCAGTTGTTCACAACCGGCTCGTCAGAACGACTCCGCGTGGAAAAATGCCTGCTCGATATATCGGATGTGACGATGCACCTGCCGGCGCAGATTGGTGATTACACCGATTTCTACGTCGGGATCCATCACGCCACGAATGTCGGTCGACTGTTTCGGCCTGATAATCCGCTGCTTCCGAACTACAAGTATGTGCCGATAGGCTACCACGGCAGAGCCTCCTCGATTCGTCCGTCCCGCATTCCGATGCGGCGACCTGTGGGGCAACTGAAGGCTGCGGACACGGATGTTCCTCGTTTCGCCCCGACCGAACGGCTCGACTATGAGCTCGAACTCGGCATCTGGGTCGGCCCGGGTAACGATCAGGGAACTCCGGTTGCAATCGGCGAAGCGGCGGGCAGCATCGCTGGCTTCTGTCTCCTGAACGACTGGTCCGCGCGCGATATCCAGGCCTGGGAATACCAGCCACTTGGACCGTTCCTGTCGAAGAGTTTCGCAAGCACGATCTCTCCCTGGATCATCACGCCGGAAGCTCTTGCACCGTTCCGTGTCGCCCAGCCGGCCCGGCCCGAGGGTGATCCTTCGCCGCTTCCCTACTTGCTTGATGAGACGGACCAGCGATCGGGCGCCTTCGACATCGAGCTGGAGGTCTTGCTTCTGACGCAGGGCCTGCGCGAGAAAGGCCTGCCGCCACATCGGCTGGCTCTGTCGAACACGCGCCACATGTATTGGACAGTCGCGCAAATGGTTACCCATCATACGGCGAACGGTTGTAATCTGCAGCCGGGCGATCTCCTGGGAACCGGAACCATTTCCGGGCCTGAATCGGATGCCTACGGTAGCATCCTGGAGGCGACGGAGGGTGGGAAGCATGCCATAGAACTCGCCTCCGGCGAGGTCAGGCGCTTTATTGAAGACGGTGATGAGGTCCTTCTACAGGCCCGCGGACGTCGAGAGGGCTTCGTAACGATCGGGTTCGGCGAGTGCCGTTCGCTTGTCCTTCCCGCTCAATGATGCCTTCGGCGATCAACTCGTTTATTTTTCGCCCCTTTGCGACTGTGATTATAGCGGTAGAACCAGGAATTCTTCGACGACGAAGCCGCCAATGACATCCAAACCATCGCTTGCCTCGACAAGCGATTTTACGAGGTCCGCGTCAGTGTCGTTTTCCGTCCAGATCTCCATGACGATATCGATCACCTGCTTTCCAGCGGAGATACTTTGATCGACGACGATGTCGCGCGCGATGATCGGGTTGACCCTGTATTTCCAGCTTCGGCCCCGTTGGCTCATCACCGTTCGGATACTTTCCGCCAGCGCCTCAGCTGACGCTGCTTCCCCATGCAGAAGGTAAAGAAGCTTCACGCACAGGTCCGCGCCATTGCCAAATTGATGGAAATCACCAGCCTGCTGGATCAACAAGGTGACGTCGCTCAGAAACCCTCGAAGATCGACGATACATGCTTCCTGCTCCGGCGAAGCCATCGAGATATTCATCGACTCGACGTCATCAAAATAGAGCTGCGACATCCCGTCGATACGGTGAAGACCAGATGACTCGTCGGACGACAACCGCTCCAGAACATGATTTTGCGAATAAGCCCGCAGACCGTCGATCTTCACCACCAAGGGTGCATGGCCATTGCGCCAATGGTCAGTGAAGCCGTCGAAGTCTACGCCGTCTCGATTGCGTATTAAGCCGCTTCGGATAATCATCGATTTTCCTTTGAATGGCGCCCGCGCGACGTTGCTGGCGTCTACGGTATGATTGGCCCCGCTGGAAGCAGATCGGTCTTGACCTCTCCCGAAAACACTCACGTGTTTATAAGCTAACGCATGCAACGGCGTCGAACAACAAATCATCGAGGACAAGACGAAGGCTTGGCGGAGACGGATAACATTGTCAGCGTTGCGGCAGCCAAATATTGCGCATGCCGCAAAACCCTGACGTTTTTTCAACAAGACCGCGATCGCCACTGCCGATGGTGCAATGCCTGTTTTGAGGGGCTGAGGTTGGTGATCAAAACTCTTCCCAAGTGTCTTTCACTGCAGCGTTTCCGGTGGAGGCGCTTTTCAGTTGCCTTGTCATCATCGGGACAGGCTGGACGTCACGGTTGTGACGAAAATCGCCGCGTCTTGCTGTCGGAGCCTCCCGATCATGGCCAAGGCGGAATTGGGAGATCAATTCGCGCAACATGGCGCTTTCGTTGGCGAGCGTCGCGCTGGCAGCACTTGTTTCTTCGACCATTGCCGCATTCTGCTGGGTCACCTGATCCATCTGGTTGACGGCGGTATTGACCTCCGCAAGTCCGAGTGACTGTTCCTTGGCGGATGTTGCGATCGAATCCATGTGCTGATTTATCTTGATGATATAGTTCTCGATGGTTCAAGCTGGTGAGTGAAACCGGCGAGTCTCGCAAGATGCATCCAGCAGAGGCGCGCCATCAGACGTGGCGGCCGTCCGCAGCTTCGTCGCGTCGATGTCCTGGCTTGCATCCATCGGGAAGATGTACAGTTCGCCTTCGTCGCTGCTTCCGTCGGTCAGCCGGTCGAGGAACGGCTTCCCAAACCCAAGACCGAATTCCATCGATCCAACAGGTTTGCCTTCTGATGAAATGGGGTAAATGGCCCGAACGCCGACGCCTGCCTGCCCCCGTTCCAGACCGACAACCGGCTTGTGCGTACGATTGGCCTCGATCACGGTCCGGCGGAAAGAGGAAAGATCGTCACCGAACTTCGTGGGACTATGGACTCTGAAGAAGGCATGGGCGTCGGGCGTGTGGAATTGAAGCTGTTCGAAACCGTAGACCGACCTCATGGTGTCAAAGCCGCCGACAAAGGCCTTGCTCAAGGCGTCCCTATCGCCGGCTGCCATCGCTTGTCGAACATCCGGCTCCATGGCGACCAGGGCGGCCAGGCTTTCCGCCTTGGCTATTTCTGCCTCGACCGCCTTGTCGAATTTGCGTTGCATGCCGTTGAGTTCGCGTTCAGCGGCCTGACTGATAAGCTTATTTGCCCCGTAGTAGAGAGGTAACCCCACCGCGGCGGCAGCCATCACAGTAGCTAAAAGGATAAAAATGAAAACGAGACGGATGGCCGAGTATTGTGCCTTGCCACGACGGTCGCCTGGCCACCCTGCATGTGTGCCGCGACGAGTGAAAAACTCGAACGTTGAGTATCGTCAGAAACTGTGTTCACAAGTGATGCAGCACCAGCGGTTTTCCGTCGAACGTCTCCACCCGCATCCGGAACCCGAAGATGCCTTCCAAGACATCCGGGGTGAATATGGCGGCTGGCGTCCCGTCTCCGACGACGCGGCCGCCCTTCATTGCGACGATCCGGTCGGCATAGGCGCTGGCCTGGTTGATATCGTGAAGCACGATGACCACGGTTTTCCCGTTTTCATCGGCAATGGCGCGCAGTGCCTGCATAAGGGTGCGAGCGTAGTACATGTCGAGATTGTTGAGCGGCTCGTCCAGCAGGATATAGTCGGTTCCCTGCGCGAGCGTCATGGCAACCAGCGCACGCTGGCGCTGTCCACCGGACAGCGTTTCCATGAACCGGTCGGCGAAATCGGTAAGGTCAAGCTGCCGAAGTGACTGGTTGACGATGTTGCAGTCTTCCTGCGTCAGTCGCCCACGGCCGTGCGGAAAACGGCCGAAACCGACCAGCTCCCGGACCCGCAGCCGGCTTGCTATGACCGAGTCCTGCCGCAACAGGGCGACGACCTTGGCAAGCTCAGGGCTCGGCGTGCTGTCGACGCCGAGACCGTCGATGGTGATGGAGCCTGTCTGCAGCGGCTGCAGCCTCGCGATGAGCGACAGAAGCGATGACTTTCCTGCGCCGTTTGGACCGATCAGGGCCGTTACCCCGCCCTTCGGAATGGTCAGATCAATGTCGTGCAGGATCGGCGTCGTTCGATAACGGAGCGAAACGTTTTCAATCCGGATCATCTGCGGCTCCCCAAGATCAGCAGCAGGAGGAACAGGATCCCGCCGATAAATTCGATCACGACGCTCAGCGCCGAGCTGTTGCCCAGCGCATGCTGGAAAAGGGTCTGCCCTCCGACCAGCACGACAATCGCGATCAGGGCGGCGGCTGGCAGAAGCACCGCATGCCGTCGGGTATCGACGATACGCTCGGCAAGGGCGACAACCAGCAGACCGAAGAAAGCCACCGGACCGACGAGTGCCGTCGAGACCGCCACTGATCCGGAGACGAGCAGCAGCAGTCCCGTGACGGTCCTGACCCAGGAAATGCCGAGGCTGGTTGCCGCATCGGAGCCCAACGATACGATGTCGAGGATGTGGCGAGCACGCCATGCAAGCACGGCGGCGCCAGCAGTCACCAGGGTAGCGAAGATCAGCAGATCGCTGCGGACGGCATTGAAATTCGCAAAGCTAGCGCTTTGCGCCACCGCAAACTCATTGGGATCGATGAGCCGGGCGAGCAGAGAATGCAGGCTGCGAAACAATACCCCGAGGATGACGCCGGCCAGAAGCATCAACCCCATATCCAGGCGCCGCTTCAACATCGGCAGAAGCAGCGTGCAGGCCAGCGCCATGAGAGTCAGGATCTCGACACCGAATTTCAGCCAGGGGTCCAGCGACACATATCCGATGCCTCCCAAAAGAAAGACCATGAGCATCTGGCCAAACAGGTAAAGGGCATCCAACCCCATGATCGAAGGAGTTAGAATCCGGTTGCCGGTGACCGTTTGGAAGATCACCGTCGAAATCGCGATCGAGACGCCGACTTGAAGAAGCGCTGCCAGCTTGATGGCACGCAGTTCCAGGACAAAGGCGATATTGCCCCTCAATCCGGTGAGGAGGAAAGCGACCATGCAGGCGACCGCGGCGACACCAAGTGCGATGAGGCGACGATCAGGCATGATCGGGACGCCGGAACAGGAGCCAGAGAAAAACCAAGCCACCGACGACGCCCATGACCGTGCCGACGGGAATCTCATAGGGGAAGCGGATAATCCTGCCGATGATATCGCAGCCTAGCACCAGGCCCGACCCGCTTGCCGCAACGCAGACAATTGTCCCTCGCAGATTGTCACCCATGAGGCGGGAAACAATATTCGGGACGACAAGCCCGACGAACGGGATCATGCCGACCACAACGACCGTAAGCGCCGAAATGACCGAGACGACGACGAGACCGAGCTGCATCATACGCGCGTGATTTATTCCCAGTCCGATGCTGGCGTCACGGCCCAGCGCCATGATGGTCAAGCGGTCCGCCACCAGCCAGGCAATGGCGACCGTCAGCGCCGCGAACCAGAGGAGTTCGTAGCGCCCGCGCAGGACACCAGAGAAATCGCCATTCGTCCAGACCGAAAGGAATTGCAGGAGATCGGCATGCCAGGCCGCGAATGTGGCAGCAGCGCCGATGACACCACCATAGACGATGCCGAACAGCGGGACGAGAAAAGGCTGTGTCGGTGGCAACCGATGGGCGGTCATCAGGAATACCGACGTACCGGCCATTGCGGCACCGCTGGCCACGAGCGTCTTGATCGGCAGGGACGCTGCCGGCAAAAGGAGCGTAGCCAGCAGAATGCCGAGTTCCGCACTCTGGGCCGTGCCGGCGGTGGAAGGCTCCACGAAGCGGTTTTGCGCCAGCGTCTGCATGATCAGGCCGGCGATCGCGAGGCCGGCCCCGGCAAGCACGGCCGCAAGCGTCCGTGGCAAGCGGCTTATCAACAGGAGCTGGAGGGCTTCCGGATCGTTCACAACGCGAGCAAGCGAGAACTCACCCACTCCCACCGAAAGGCTGGCCAGAAACAGGATCGCGAGCCCGAGGCCCGCGACCAGTCTCCTGCGTGTCGGGGTATCGACCGAGATGATTGTCATGGGGCGGCTGTGAATGCCTTCTGAATCGTGGCCATCACATGCTGCATGGACTGCACGCCACCGGCGGAGATGTAGAAATCGGCCGGAGGCAGATAGACCACATGGCCTTTCTTCCAGGCAGTCGTCTGGGCAATGAGTTCGTTATCCAGGGTTGCGCGGGCATTCTGCTCGCCGGATCCGACTGCCGCCGCACGATCCAGCACCAATATCCAGTCGGGATTGGCTTTCCTGATGAACTCGAAGGAAACGGCCTCCCCATGTGTCGCGGCCTCGATATCGGCAACGGCAGGCGGGAGCTGAAGCGCCGCATGGATCCATCCAAACCGGGAGCCCGGTCCGTAGGCGGAAACCTTCGGTCCATTGGTCATGACGATCAGTCCATTGCCTTTGCCCGCCACCGCCGCACGCGCTGCCTTCACCTCATCGTCCAACTCGCGGACGGCGGCCGCGGCCTCTTCCGACTTGTTGAACAGCAAACCGTAAGTTCTCAGCCGTACTTTGGCCTGCTCGACCAGATCGTTGCCATCCATCGTCATGTCTATGGTCGGAGCCACCTCGGCGGTTGCTGCGGCGATTGCCGACGACCGGCTGCCGACGATGACTAGATCCGGATTGAGAGAACTCAGGGCTTCAAGGTCCGGCTCGAAAAGATCGCCGATGATTTCAGCGCCAGACTTCAGATGTTCAAGCTCCGGAACATAAAGCTTCTTGGGCACACCCGCAGGCCTGATGCCGAGACGGTCGAGCGTGTCGATTGCGGCAACATCGTAGACGGCTATCTTCCGGGGCGTGTCCTTGATGGCGACCGGTCCCTTGGCCGTCTCGATGTCCACTGCATTCGCCGCAAGCGAAGACAGTAGTAGGGCCACGCCGGTCACGATCGCTCTAAGATGCTTCATTCTCGTCTCTCTTCTTCTGCTAAGGACGGCTGCTCGGCACAAGCAGGGCGATCAGTCGGCCTGATCGCTGTTTTTCCAGTCCAGCGCTTCGAACTCTTCTCGAAAGGCAAACCGCAGGAGATGGGATTCAATGATCGCCTGCGTTTGCCCGAGCTGCTCCGCGTCGACGCTGCTCGCTTCCATTCTCAATCCACTGTCGTCCGCATCGAGAACGCCCGTACCCGAGGCAAAGTGGCACTCGCCATGTGTCTCGTCGTATGTCACCTCGATCCGGTGGGCGAAATGCTTGCACAACTGCGCCAGATATTTCCGACCCTGTGCGGTTTTTAGGTATGCGATGGCCAGAACCACGGCGTCCTTCTCCTTTTCTTGTCGTTCTTGCCGTGCCTTCCGTCAATCATAAATATAACTATATTAGTCATGTTTTCTGATCAAAGGAAGCCCCGGACCTATTTGTGACGGCCCGGAAAGAGTGCGATCAATCCATCCGAGATGATCCCTCGCCAGACGAGGTAGTCATGTCCTCCGGCATATTCTCGATAGAAAACAGGCATCTTCTTTGCGGTCAGCACATCCCGCAGGTGCCGGTTGGTTTCGAGAATTCCGGCTGTCCCGCCGCTTGCGGTCTCGAACAGGCCGGCTGACAAGAAAAACCTCAGAGGAAGATGGGGGCCTTGGGTGAATAGGCCCGCGATATATTCTGACCGCTCGGCCGGTGTCCCGGCAGGGCTCCACCAGAATGAACCCGACATCGAAAGAACATTCCCGAAGGCCTCGGGGTGGCGCATGGCAACCGTTGCCGAAGCGAGCCCTCCATAGCTGGATCCGGCCAGAACGGTACGCCCAGGATCTGGGGGTAGCCCGGTTTCTCTGAGTATGCGCGGCAAAAGTTCCTCGGCCATGAAATCCGCGAACTGATCGTTTGCGGGCAGTTCCCGCGCACGCGCCTCCCGGTCCGGGTTGGCGACGAACACGGCAACGGTCGGCGGGACCACGCCTGCGGCGATCATGTTGTCGAGAATGCGGGGGAGCGGGACCCGTTTTAGATACTCGTCCGCGTCGAAGACGAACAGCAGCACGTTTTCTTCCGTATCCGGCCTGAAGCCCGCTGGTCGATAAATAGTGACTTGTCGTGTGTTGCCGAGCCTGGCGCTGGCCATCGAGAAGCTAGTTAACTGCCCCTGTGGGTTATCCTTGTCCTCGACCCAGGGCTGCGGCGGCGCTTCCGCCAGTTCCAGAACGGAATCCTGGTTGTAGGCATCGATGGCATCGGCAGGCCAGGGGTGATGGTTGAGAGGGTCGGCCTTTGCTGTAGCAAGGATAGCCACACGGCGCTCACGCGCTGTGCCCGGCAGATCGGGCACGTCGAATGCAAGCTGATAGGACAGCCGCGTCGAGGTCGGCACCACGAAACTGCGAAACCAGATATCTGAGCCCGCGAGCGGCAGCAGCTCCTCGTGGTCCCCCGATGGCGCCCCGAAGAGCCGAATATTGCGCTTTGCGCCACGACCCACAAAAGTCACGATCTTATTTCCGCCGAGACCATCTTCCACAAGAGGCGCGCCACGCTGGGTAACAATCTGCCAGAACGCCTCCGTCGACTTTTCCGCCGCGAAGGTCGCTGCGGCATCGGAGACGATCCGGCTGAGATAGCTTGGCGGAGGCGGTCGCTGATCAGCCTGAGCTACTCTCGTATCGACGACGAGGGAGTAGCTACCGTTAGGTTGCTTTGCCGTGACCACCAGCCGACGCTCCGGATCCGCGGCGATGAACTGAAAATCTACCGCCCCACCCGCATCCGCAGCGAACCGGCGCAGATGATCGCCCTTGGCATCGACAAGATCGAGATCGAAACGTCCGGCGCTCACGGCCAGCCGGCCTTTCAGATAATCGCCCGCATCTGCCCGCGGAACGAATACCCGGCGAGCCATATTCGCTTCGACAGTCACGGTAACCGGCTGGCCGGCCAAGAGCGTCAACGGGCTTTCGGCAAGGGCATGAAATGCTTGCATCGAAACGAGAGCCGCAACAGCGGCCCCCTTGATTGTGGTTAGCGACATCACCAGCGCTTCTTCAAGCTGGCAACCACGCTGCGGCCCTCGCCGTAGAAGCAGGCATAGGCGCTGGCGCAGGATGCGACGAACTTCTCGTCGGCAATGTTCTTGACGTTGACCTGCAAGGAAAGCCCCTGCCAATCGAGATTGGCTGCTCCGAAATCGTAGGAGAGCATGGCGTCAAAAAGCGTGACGTCATCGACCTTGAACGTGTTGGTGTCGTTGCCCCAGCTCTTGCCGGTGTAGCGAACTCCACCGCCAAGCGTCAGCCCTTCCAGCGCGCCCTCATGGAAGGCATAGGTTGCCCAAAGAGAGGCCTGGTTCTGCGGTATGCGCGGCGGTGTCTTGCCAATCGTCGAGGCATCGACGGATTCCTTGACCTCGGAGTCGATGTAACTGTAGCCGGCGATCACCGAGAGGCTGTCGGTTAATTCTGCGCGGGCCGAAAGTTCGACGCCGCGATTGTGAATCTTGCCGATCTGGGAATAGACCATGGCGCCTACGCCTGGATCCCATGCGCCATTCACGACGTCGTTCTGAGTGAGATCGTAGTAGGCTGCCGTCAGCAGAAGATTGCTGCCCTCCGGCGCATATTTCACGCCGATCTCGAATTGTTTCGCGGTGGTTGGCGAAAAGGCGCTCTTTCCGGCAGGTGGGGCGTAGAGCGACGGTTCGAAGGAGGTGGCATAGCTGACATAGGGTGCGATGCCGTTATCGAATGTGTAGAGCGCGCCTGCACGCCAGGTAAAAGCTCCGTCATTGTAGGACTGATCATTGTTGGACGCCAGCCGGTCGTCGATATCGGTACCCGCCCGATCATAACGGACGCCCGCAAGCAGGTTCAGCCTGTCGATCTCGATCTGGTCCTGGAGGTAAATACCCGTCTGCCAGGCCTTCAGGGTCTGTAGATCGCTCGTTGAAAGAACCACCGAGCTGTAGTCGAACCCGCCATACTGGGGATCGGCCATATTGATGCTCGGCACCGAAGCCCGGCCCCACTGGTAGTCGCGGTGGCGATATTGGAAATCCATACCACCGAGAAGTGTATGCTGCGCGATCCCGGTGTCGAACTTGGCCTCCAGCTGGTTGTCGACCGTGACCTGGTGCCAGACATCCGTCCCGCCGCTTGCCGAACGACTGACCACCGTGTTGGCGCCGGTCGACGGATCCGCGCTCGCGCTGCCATAGACGAGGGTGTGGTGGAGCCAATCGACCCAATGATAGCGGGCATTCTGCCGGAAGGTGATTTCGTCACTCAGCTGATGCTCGAACTGGTAGCCGATCCAGGCCTGTTCGCGTTCTGCCCGCTCGTAGTTGGGATCGGAGACAAAGAAATCACGTGGCACGTAACCGAAGCCGGCAATGGGATAGACGGTGCCGGCCGCATCCAGGAAGTTACGGTATCCGGCATCCGGCTCATTCTGGTAGCCGCCAAGGATGGTCAGGGAGGTGCCTGCATCCGGAGCCCAGGTCAGCGAAGGGGCAATGGCAACCGATTTCTGCTTGGTGAAATCCTCCTGAAGGTCGCGGGTGAGGCCTGACACCACGAAGCGGTAGGAGAGCGTCTCGTCGATCTTGTCGCTGAGGTCGAGGCCGGCAGAAAAATAGCGGTCCGTACCGACGGAGATTTCAACTTCGTGAAACGGCGTATCCGTCGGCTTCTTACTGACCATATTGACGATGCCGCCGGGATTGGTCTGGCCGTAGAGCACGGAGGACGGCCCGGAAAGCAGCTCTACCCGCTCCAGCAGATAGGGATCGATCTTTGCATAGGAGAGATCGCTGCCGAGGAACAGTCCGTCCAGATATCTCGGGACATAATAGAAGCCGCGGGCAAAAAGCTCGTCCTTGAGATTGGACGCGCCGCGATATTCCGTGAACACGCCAGGCGTGTAGCGAAGCGCCTCCGCCACCGACTGTGCGTTCTGATCCTGCATCTGGTCCTTGGAGACGACGCTGATGGATTGCGACGTCTTGGCAATGGGTGTGTCAGTCTTCGTCCCCGTCAGGCTCTGCCTTGCGACGTAACCATCGACCGGACCATTGCCCTTTTCCGCGCCTTCGCCGCGAATGACGATGGGTTGCAGTTCCGTGTCCTGCTGCGGCTGCTCCTGCGCGGCGGCGACATTCAGAATCACGATGCTCGATGCCGCAAGCAGCACCATACGACGTCTAGCCATAGACGGCGAAGAAATACCCTTCATTGCCCCACTCATATACAGTTCGGGCCGACCTACGGATCGACCGATAAAACATGATTGACATAGTCATGTATATTAGTAGCGTGAGTTCGCTGTCGATCAGAAAGACTTTCGCGCAGGCGGCAAAGATCTACGCGCAGACGGCACCAACGATGCAGCATTCATGGGTAGCGCCATGAAGAAGGGTGAACCTTGAACATCAGGATCAAACCGAACATCCCCGAGCATCTCTTCGTCGGCGCGATGGAAGGTCCGGCAAGCTGCACGCCGGATGACAATCTTTACGAGGTATGGCCGAAATTCCTGGTGATGGTGTTTCTCCAAGGACAGCAGCACTTCATCATGGATGGTGCGCACTTCCAGATAGATGCGGGCAATGTCGACGGCGCCGCCCCTTTGGTCTTCATGCTCAACATCGCAGAGGGCTGCAAACTGCAGTTCATCAACGAAAGCGAGACGCCGTTGCGCAAGGTGATGATCTCCGCGCCCTTGCCTTGGGTCGAACGGCTGATTACTTCCCAGCCGACGAGCATGCCGAGGCTGAGGGAGTTCTTCTCCAGACATCTTGCCGAGTTCCGCTTTCGGCCCAACAAGCACGTCGTTCAGATCGCCGAGCACATCATAAAGCCTCCCATGGCCATGGCCGGCGAGCTACTGACGCTCCATCGCAATGCCCATGCCTTCGACATCCTGTGCCAAGCCTGCACCGCACTCGTTGCAGAAGGAACAGATGTGCGGCACCAGGCGATGGCCCTCAACCACCGGCAGAGCGAAAAGGCCCGTGACTACATCCTCGCCCACGTCTGCGAGGATGTGACGCTGGACGCTATCGCACGCCACGTCGGTATCAGCACTTCATCGGCCCAGAGGCATTTCAAGGAACGGTTCGGCATGACGATCTCCGACTTCATCCGAAGGGAGAGACTGGAGACCGCTCGCACAGCATTGGAACGCGACGGCATTCCGATATCGCAAGCTGCCTATCTCGCCGGTTACAACAACCCGTCCAGCTTCACGACGGCCTTCAAGAGAGCATACGGTGTGTCCCCCAAGCGCCTTCGTGCTTGAAGGTCTTGAAGGAGCCGAATCATCGAGCCGTTCGTGGCCCGTGTTATTCTCGTCGCAAACTCCACCACGACATCGACAAGTGCGGCCAGTCTTGTCATCTTGCGCGACCTCGACGCCAATTCCGGGCGGCAAAGTCGATCGAATCCGGGCGCATCTTCACATTCGGGCTACACGCCTTGCACGTCGCCTTCCACGATGTTCACCCAGGCGGACCTGGGTTTCAATCTCCTGGCGCGGCGAAGATAGAACGGCAACTTCACGTCGCCATCCTCGAGAAACAATTGCGTCGTATTACGCGCCAGCTTTGCGTCCGCTCAATAAATCATTGGGTCTTGCTCGGCAGAAACCCGCCTTCATGGCCACTTTTTGCCATGCCTGAAATTCAGGCCAAAAAAACTTTAAGCTTCAAATTGACACTGCGGATATTCGCTCCTAGGCTAACCTTAATTGAGAAAAACGCGGCGTAGATCGCGTATGGGGATGAAGCATTCGAGAGATCGTTGGCTGCAGCCTGAGCTGCATGTCCGAATTGAATCTTGGCGTTTGTCAAAAAGGTGAGGTTACGATGGAACTGAGAAGCTTGCTCCTGGCTGCGGTCGCGGCCTTTGTTGGTCTTGCCGCAACCGCCAAGGCCGAGCCGGTCGTGATGGCGATCGGTACCGATGCTGCATTTGCACCTTTCTACCTTGCCCAGCAGCGGGGCATCTTCAAGAAACACGGGCTCGAAGTCGAGTTCCTGAAGTTCTCGAACGGCGGCGAAGCGGTCGATTCCGTGATTGCCGGCCAGGCCAATCTTGCCGGTGCCGCCGAGCAGACAACAATGATCCGCATGGCGCGCGGCGCCGATCTGCGCCCCACGACGATCTACGAGGAGTCCGGCAGCTATCTGAAGCTGGCCGTAAAGCCGGGCATTACCGATCCCAAGCAGATCAAGAGCTTCGGCGTCGTGAAGGGCAGCGTCAGCGAATATTCGACCAGCCTGACCATGACCAAATACGGGCTTGATCCTTCCGCCATGAAGATCGTACCGGCAGGTCCGCCGGAACTGCCCGCATTGCTCGCCCGCGGCGATGTCGATGCCTTCTTCGTCTGGGAACCGTGGCCGGGCCTTGCGGTCAAGCAGGGCGCGAAAACGCTGCTGACCAGCGGCGATGTCGGTTACGCCTATACGATGTGGCTCACCGCATCCGGCGCATGGTTCGATGGCCACAAGGACGCGGCAAAGAATGCCGTTGCCGCGCTTGCGGAGGTCAACGCCCAGATTGCTGCCGATCCGGACAAGGCTGCTGCCGAATTCCAGACGATCACGAAACTGCCGGCCGCCGATACGATCGGCTTCCTCAAGTCGACCAACTGGGCCGTTCGGCCCTTCACCGAGGCCGACCACGCGGGCTTCGACAAGATCGTCGAATTCCTCGCGTCGCAGAAGATCGTCACCGCCAAGCCGGACTTCCGCACTGCCATGACCAAGGGCAAGGTGAACTGATATGGCGAAAGGTGTTGGCATAACGCTTTCGGATGTCGCGATTACCTTCGACAGTCACTGCGTGGTTGACGGCGCCAATCTCGATATAGCCGAGGGAGAATTCATCTGTCTCCTTGGCCCCAGTGGCTGCGGAAAATCCACGCTGCTGAACGTCATCGCGGGCTTTGTGCCCGCGACTGGCGCGATCAAAGCCGGTGGCAAGCCGGTCAAGGGGCCGGGCGTCGATCGCGGCATCGTGTTCCAGAGCTCCGAGGCACTGTTCCCGTGGCTCAGCGTGCGGGAAAATGTCGAGTACGGACCCCGCGTCCGCGGTGTCCCTGCCGCAAAACGCAAGGCGTCGGCGCTGGAATACCTTGCCATGGTCGGTCTTTCCCATGCGGCTGACAAATTTCCGGCGCAGCTTTCAGGGGGCATGCGCCAAAGAGCGCAGATCGCCCGGGTTCTCGCCAACGAACCATCCGTCATCCTGATGGACGAACCCTTCGGCGCGCTCGATGCCCAAACCCGTGAAATCCTGCAGCGCGAGGTCGCACGCATCTGGCGGGCTACCGGCACGACGATCGTTTTCGTCACGCATGACATTTCGGAGGCCGTCATCCTTGCCGACCGTGTGGTAACCATGACCGCAGGCCCGCAGGCCAAGATCAAGAATATCGTCTCGGTCGATATCGCGCATCCGCGCGACCTCAGTTCGCCGCGGGCGATCGAACTGCAGAATATCTTGCGCGAGGATATTTCGGCCGAGGTCGGTCGGACGCTAAAGGCGCAAGGATTGATTTCGGAGAATGCGGCATGAGTTCGACAGACGCGGTGCCCACGCCGGCCGCAGCGCAGAAAGCTGGTTTGCAGGGAAGGTCGCCTTCTTGGCTTCTCAACATGCTTCCGGGCGCACTTTCCGTCGTGGCCGGGATCGTCATCTGGCAGCTGATGAGCCTGCGCGTTGCGCCGCTGTTCCTGCCTTCGCCCTATGATACTGCGCTTGCGCTGATCGAACTGTCGGCCGACGGCACGCTGCAGATGTCCGTCGCCGCGTCCGCATACCGCATCCTGTTCGGTTGGGCAGCCGGCGTGGTCATCGGCATTCCGCTCGGCATTTTCATGGGCATGCTGCCGGTGGTGCGGCGCGTATTCGACCCCTATATCGAGTTTTTCCGCTTCATTCCGCCGATCGCCTTCGTAACCCTGTCGGTGATCTGGCTCGGGCCAGGCGAAATTTCGAAGATCGCGCTGATCTTTTACACCACCGTTTTCATCGTGACCCTGAACACGATCGCCGGCGCCAAGGCGACGCTCGAAATGCGTCTGCAGGCCGCGTCCGCACTCGGGGCCAATCGCTGGCAGATCCTGATCACCATCGTCGTGCCTTCGACAGTGCCATACATGGTAACGGGTGCCAGAATCGCCATGGGCAATTCGTTCTTGACCATAGTGTCGGCTGAAATCGTCGCGGCACAGGAGGGATTGGGTGCGCTGATCTGGAATGCCCGCAATTTCGGGCGGACGGACTGGGTCTTCGCCGGCATCATCGTGCTTGGCCTGCTTGGGCTCTGCTTCGACCGGATCTTGCGCTATGGCACCACAAAGTTCCTGCATCGCTACCAGATCCGCCATTGAGAGCGACGGCCCATCGCGAGCGTATGAAGTTGTGAGGATCAAGATGAATTTCGATCAGACCGAGCTGCTCAGGGCGGAAAACGTCTTCCAGCTTCGCGAGGTGTTTCCGCCGCAGGCGCGGACATTTCCGGAGTTGATGACCCGCCAGGCCGAACGTTACGGTGACCGCAAGCTGATAACCCTGGGCGACCGGGTGCTCAGCTTTGCGCAGACGCGGACGCTGGCCTCAACCGCCGGACAGACATTGCGGATGGCAGGTATCAAGGCCGGCGATACGGTTGCGATCATGTGCAGCAACCGGCTGGAATTCTTGCAGGTGCTTCTTGGCTGCGCATGGTGCGGGGCTATCGCCGTGCCGCTCAACACCGCCTCGCGCGGCGCCCAGCTGGAGCATATCCTGAAGAACAGCGGCGCAAGACTGGCTGTGATCGAAACTGCCTATCTTGGCGTCTTCAATGCTCTTTCCGACACCGATCTTCCGCTTCAACAGATCTGGACGGTGGGAGACGTGCCTGCAGATGCGGCGCTTGCATGGCCGCATTGTCCGATCCCGGAGCAAAATGGCGAGATGGACGCGTATCCGAGCCGGCCGTCGGATACTGTCGCAATCCTCTACACCTCCGGCACAACGGGTGTTTCGAAGGGGGTATGCTGCCCCCATGCGCAATATTTCTGGTGGGGCATCCATACCGCGGCATTGCTCGGGGTGTCCGAAACCGACGTGCTGCTAACCTGTCTGCCGCTCTTCCATACGAATGCGCTGAATACTCTTTTCCAAGCGCTTTTGACTGGGGCGTCGATGGTGCTCGAACCGAAATTTTCGGTGTCGAAGTTCTGGGTGTCGCTTGCTGCGCATGAGGCAACCGTCACCTATCTCCTTGGTGCGATGGTTCCGATGCTATTGTCCAAGGAAGCCAGCGAGACCGATCGCCTGCACAAGACCCGGATCGCTCTGGCGCCGGGCGTTCCGCCGCAGTTTCATGCACCGTTCACCGAACGCTTCGGCGTGGCGATCCGCGATGGTTATGGATCGACGGAAACCAATTTCGTCATCAGTGCCCTGTCGCACGAGCAGCGGCTGGGCAGCATGGGAAAGGTCCGGCCCGGCTTCGAGATTGCGGTGTTCGATGAAGATGATAACGAAGTGCCAGACGGCACGCCCGGCGAACTGGTGATCCGGGCATCCGAACCGTTCTCGATCGCGACCGGTTATTTTGGCATGCCGGAGAAAACCGTCGAAGCCTGGCGCAATCTCTGGTTCCATTCCGGTGACCGGGTGACAAAGGATAGCGATGGGTATGTCCAGTTTCTTGACCGCATGAAGGACGCCATCCGTCGCCGCGGCGAAAACATCTCGTCATTCGAGGTGGAGCAAGTGTTGGTGGCGCATCCGGCGATCGAGAATGCAGCCGTGTTTCCGGCGCGCTCGGAACTTGCCGAAGACGAGGTGATGGCGTCGATCGTTCTTAAAACCGGCATGACGTTGACGCCGGCCGAGCTGATGGATTTCTGCCAGCCGCGGATGTCCTATTTCTCCGTGCCCCGTTTCCTCGATTTCGTCGAGGGACTGCCGCTCACGGAAAACGGCAAGGTGCAGAAGTTCAAGCTGATCGAGCGTGGTATAACGGACAGCACCTGGGATCGGGAAAAATCGGGCTACAAACTGGTGCGGTGATCCTCACAATCTGCGTCGTGTTGCGTCCGCCGTCTGCAGCGCCATCCGCTCCGTCGCCTTTAATGGTGTCTGACCAGGTGCAAGGCGTTCGTGGACGATCGTCTTCTCTGGGCCCGATATTTAACCGAGTTGCGCGGGAACAAGCATCTCGATTCGCTCAAGCGTCGGAAGGGCGGAGCTGACGTCATCCGTGATCTTGAGGTGAATGACCCGGGTTCCAAGAGGATCGCCGCCTGTGCTGGTGACAAGAGCCTCATACGTGCGGCTGCCCTCGGGAGCGGCTGCCTGTGCGAACACCAGCCTTACGTCATCGCCAAGCGCGGCGCGCAGACGGCTGTCTGCCGAGCCGATACCGCCGAGCTCGGCGTGGATCAGCGCCAGTGCCCGGTTCGTGGACCAGGAGGTCTCGTATTCGGCCCTCGTATTGGAAAGGATCGGCGTCTTGTCGAGCGCAATGAACCGAGGGGCACCCGGCACGAACTCGATCCGCGTCTCGTAGCTGATGATCGATCCGTGAACGCCCAATTCACCTTTGGCCTGATAGGCCACCACCACGCTCAATAGACCGTCGCCATTGTCTGCGATTGAATAGCTGGAGTGCACGATGTGGTGTGAGCTGACCTCATCCGGCACGGCGTCGAACCACGCGACGAGGCTCTGATGGTCGCTCGCAAACAGATGACCACCTCGGCGTCCGGAGAGACGGACCTGTGGATGGAACATCGCCAAGTGCGCTTCTAGGTTTCCGCCCGGCGCTTCCAGGAAGGCGAACCATCGGTGAGCGAGGTGAAGTGCGATGTGGTAACGGTCGAGCGTTGTCTCGGCGGTCATGCATGCACCACCGCGTTGTCGATCCTGGTCGATCCGCTGATATGGCCGATCGTGGCACTGTTGCGCGCGGGGCCTATGATGGTGACATGAATCATAGATTTCTTCCTGTTCAAGCCGATTTGGCAGAGGGGATTTCCACAGGCGCGGCGTCCATCGCCGCGGCGATGGTGTCGATCGCATTCAGACGCGCTTGCTCACCCGGCATCATGAGGTTGATCATGACTTCGTCAGTTCCATAGGCATCCGCCAGATCGCGAAGCTGAGCGACGACCTGCGAACCCGTTCCGGAGATGAGCCTGCCCTGGTTGCGCTCTCGCGCGGCGAGTTCGTCAGCCGTCCAGCGGTGGCTGCGTGTGGTGTCAAGGGAGGGCACCCGTTCAAATGGCCTCATGCTCTCGGCATGCGAGAGCCAGAGGTGAAACGCATCCGCAAATGCCGCAGCCTCGGTAACGGTATCGCCGACGCTCACGAAGACTGCCACGACAACGGACGGGCTCGCAGAAAAGCCGGTTGGTCGGAACGCAGCGCGGTATGCCTCGGCGGCCCGTTGGCCGCGGGCGGTCGGGTTGATGAAGTGGGCGAAGGTAAAGCCGAGCCCCGCCTGCGCGGCGATCTCCGCGGTTGCACCGGACGCCCCGAGCACGAACGGCTGAGGTCTGTCGGCCGTCTCGGGAAGCGCGCGCATCCCCGCATACCGGGATCCGGGCAGGTGGCGCCCGGTCACGAAGCCCAACAGCTCGGAGACCTTTTGCGGGTACGGGATGGTTTCGCTTTTCTCGTCATTGAGGGCGGCGGTTATGCGCTGGTCGGCGCCGGGTGCGCGACCGAAGCCGAGGTCGATCCGGTTTGGGAACAGCGCTTCAAGAAGCTGGTAGTTCTCCGCGATCTTCAAGCTGCTGTAGTTAGGGAGCAGCACGCCGCCGGAGCCGACGCGGATGCGCGTCGTCGCCGATGCGATGCGCGACATAAGGATCTCCGGTGAGTTGCTTACGGTGGCGGGCATGCCGTGATGCTCGGACACCCAAAAACGAGTAAATCCGTTTTCTTCCGCGCGTTGTGCCAGTCGCACGGTGGAAGCCAGCGCATCTGCCGGGACGAGACCTTCGTCTACCGGCGAATAATCTAACAGGCTCAGTCGCATAGGTGGTTCCTCATTCATTTCGTTGTGATGGCGTTCATCAATTTTGCGCCAACAAGATCGCGAGCGAACAGGTAATCGCAGGCAGACAGGTCGGATCGACCAGATACTTCGCAACAAGCGCGACGAGGTAATCGACAACTATAAAAGCTGTGGCACTAAGGGCGTTGCAGCCTGGCGGGTCATGCAGCCCTATTCCGTCCAGTCGCCTTCGCCGCTCATGGTCGCCGTCAGAAGTTTGTCCATGTCGACATCTGCCGACCTGAACCAGCCCGGACGGTACTCTGTCCATGTGATCCGCCAGAGCGTGCCACTTCGTCTCAACCTCATCGGGTAATATGCGCCGAACATGCCACGTTCCAGGTTGGACTGCGGAATGGTCCGCCCGACGATGATGGCGGCCTCGTCACCCTCGACCACGCTCCCGAGCACCTCTCCGTAGTGTTGCATCCACGGCCACGCGCGCCGGAAATCCTTGAGGACGCCGATGATGGCGTGTCTCCCGGAAAGAGGTCCCATCGGGCGGAACGTGCCAGCCGCATCTTCCGTATAGCATCCGGTCAGCAGACCGAAGTCTGCCTGATCGATCCCCCAGCTATAACGGGCGTAAGTGTCTTCGACGTCGCGGACGTCACCCGCCCGTAGCTCGTTATCCGGATGCACATGCCATGGAGCATCGACCTCGCTGACAATGACCGGAAGCGGGTCGCCCTCGGTCCAGATCTTTTCATGGACCGGGAATGTCCAACCCGGCCGCAGTTCCTTCACACCCTCGATCCAGGTCAGCTGGACTTTCAGGCCTGAGACCTTCCACGGTTCAGCCAGGACCTCGCGCGTCAGGTCAACGACGAATACCGCGCCGAAGGACAATTCCGTCGTTCCGGTCACTCGTCCTGCAAGGTAACCGCTCGCGCGCGCCTGGGTCATGGATCCGGCAAGGTACACATTGCTCGATGAGAGATGCATCTCCTGCTTTTCGGGAAATGGCCCGAACATCCTCGCGACCTCCGCACGACCGGCGAGGTGGCCGCAGTGACTGGTTTCTGCGGAAACAGAACCGGTCGTCAGCGTTTCTAACGCGCCGGCGTTGCCCGTTCTAAGTGCGGCCAGCAGGCTATCGATGGTCGCCAATCCGGCCTGATGTGCCGTCGCAGGTTCGGCGATGGGCGTTTCAGCAGCAAGAGATGATGTCATTTCACGATCCTTCTGGCTCGAACCCGTCACGACGGAAAGGTCATGCCGTTGCCCGGCTCGCCAAGGCCTTCGCCACCTTCGCGCTTCGGCCAGACCGTTTCCAGCCGCGATCGGCTGATCCGCCATTCACCGTCAACACGGCGATACTGGTCGGAATAGAGCCCAAGAAGGAGGAGGGGGTTGGGATCAGGCTTTGAAGCTGTCTCGAAGTCGATCAGGTAGCAGCGGCCCTCCGCCGTGTCAGGGCCGGTGATCCTGACCCAGTGATTGGTGACGGCATGCAGGAATGGGTAGTTGCCCTTCCCATCCCGATCGAACAGTGTCACGGCGTCGCCAAGTCCTTTTTGGATCGCCTCGATGCCCCGCATGCTGCCGACCGTCACCTCGACGATGGCGTCATCGGTGAAGACGTTTCCGAGTTGTCGGACATTGGCGCTGTCCAGGTAGTGGCTGTAGAGAACGCGCAGGTTGCGGATTTCCTCGATATCGAGAAGGTTCTGAATTCGTTTGTCTGTCATGATTGTTTCCGTGCGTTTTGATGGAGATCAGCCGCGTTCGGCCTGATATGTCGGATAGTCGGTGTAACCTCGAGCTCCCCACTGGCCATACAAGGTCTCGCGATCGGGCTCAGCGAGTGGCCAGCCATTCTTCAGGCGTTCAACGAGATCGGGGTTAGAGATGAAGGGGCGCCCGATGCCGATCAGGGAAAGGTGTCCCTTCTGCAGTGCTTCCTCTCCGGTATCGCGGTCGAAGCCACCCGCGGCGATCAGCGTGCCGTGATACAGGCGGCAGAAGTTCTCCGGGAAGTCGGCCGGGATCCCTTCGAGTCCCATCGTGATCTGATCGCTTAGGTGGACATAGGCAAGCTTGCGAGCGTCCAGTTCGCGCGCGACGGAAAGCCAGGTCTCGGCTTCGTCGGCATAGGGCCGCATGTCGTTAAGACGACCGAACGGGGAGATCCGGACGCTGACGCGATTGCTGCCGATGGCGCCGCACACTGCGTCCACGGTTTCCAGGAGGAACCGAAGCCGGTTCTCGATGGAGCCGCCGTACCGGTCAGTCCGGTCGTTGACCGCGCCATTGATAAACTGCTCGAAGATATAGCCGTTCGCTCCGTGAATCTCGATGCCGTCGAAACCGGCCTCGATCGCTAGCCGTGCGGCGGCAACGAAATCATGGCTTACGCGCGCGATTTCATCGGTCTGCAGCGCCCGCGGCGTGCTCGTCCGCACGTTCTGCGGCTTGCCGTCCTCGCCAAAGGCATAAGCCTGGCTGTTCTCCGCCCGCGTAGACGTCGAGGACACCGGAGCGCCACCATCGGGCTGCAGGAAAACATGCGAGACTCTCCCAACATGCCATAACTGGGCGAAGATCTTGCCGCCCTTTTCATGGACGGCAGCGGTTACCTTGCGCCAGCCCTCGGCCTGCTCTTTCGTATAGAGGCTCGGATTGAAGAGATAGCCCTGACCTTCTTTGGAGATAGGAGCGCCCTCGCTGACGATCAGGCCCGCGTTGGCGCGCTGGGCATAGTAGAGGGCCGTCTGGTCGTCGGGAATGTTGTCGAGCGCGCGGGCCCGAGTCATCGGGGCCATCACGATCCGGTTGGCAAGCGGGAGTCCGGCAAGGTCATACGGTTCGAATAGCAGGGTCATGTGTATTCCTTCTGAATCAGGAGGCGTTCGGAACAATGGATGGGAAAGACGGAATGACGTTCTCCGCCAGATCTGCCATCAATTCGTCGTAGGGGCGGCGACTGATCTTCGGATTGAGGGCGGCATGGTTCACACCAGCGGAGCGCGCGGTTTCAAGGAATTCAGCCAGGGCGCGGGATCCGGTCCTGAATCCCGCTCGCATCCTCTGGAACGGGTGGTTTCGGTCTTCGACCAGATCGAGGTATCCGGCGATGCCGATGGGTTTGAACGTATGCTCGCCGTGCACAGATCGGACGAGGTTCGCCCATTCTCCGGCAAAGACTGGCAGATTCTCGACGGCGGGCGAGGGAGCGATCAGGCCGTCCATGCTCTTCGCGATCCACTCGATCGATTGTTGCCCGCGCCCGATCGCGATCGACGGCGTTCTGTCGAATGGCGGCTTCGGAAGCAAATCCAGATGGCCATGAGAATTGCCGAACCGCGGTGACTTGAAGGTCGGGAAATCTTCGTCCGTGACTGTTCGGTAGACATCGTAGGCATCGCGAAAGCGTTCACCGCGCGTGGCGAAATCGATGTCGAACAGGGGGTATTCGGCCGGCCTGTCACCAGATGACAGGCCAAGGAGCATGCGGCCTCTCGACAGGTGGTCGAGGGAGGTAACTTGCTTTGCCAGGATCTTGGGTTCTCTCAATGGCAATACGATCCCGGCAGTGCCGAGGGCGATCGACTTGGTCGCTGCTGCCAGAGTGGCGATGTAAATCAAGGGCTCGAATACCTGGCCCGTATCGCCATAAGTAGGGTCGTAGAATGGAACGTCCCGCATCCATAGGGCGCCAATGCCGTATTCGTCCGCTCTCTGTGCCATCTGGATATGATTGCGCATCGTGGGAGCGGGCGTGTCCGGATGAGTTTCCAGCGGTAGTATGAGGCCGACGGTAAGGCGATCCTTGGAGAACAGGCGTCTGTTGCCTGGGTGCTGAACGGGAGCGGATACGACACCGCCGCTCGCGGCCTCCGGCTTCCAGTTGAGTGTCATGGGGTGGCTCCTTCGTTTCCACCCAAAAGATAATAGATATGATTATGAAGATAATGCCCTTTGAATTCCATTCATTACGTCCTATGATTCCAGAATGGTCGGCGAGAATCGATTTGATGGCGTTCAAGAGTTTGTGGAAACGGTCCGCACGGGCAGCTTCACGTCGGCTGCGTCAAAATTGGGTGTCACCGCTTCTGCGGTCGGCAAAAGCGTCTCTCGGCTAGAGGCTCGTCTGCGAACGAAACTCCTGCATCGAACAACGAGGAGCCTCAGCTTGACCAGCGAGGGCGAAGTATTCCTTGCTACATGCATGAACGTTCTAGAGGAGCTCGATAGTGCCGAGGGAACCCTTGCTGCCGGTGGAAGCGTTCCAGTCGGCCGCGTGCGCGTGGATCTACCGGGAGCGTTCGGCAGGCGGCATGTCATGCCGGTCCTACTTGATCTGGCGTTGCGCCATCCGAGGCTGGATCTGTCGGTCATGTTCTCGGAACGCACTGTAGATATATTCGCCGAGGCAACTGATCTCGCCGTGCGCATCGGTGAGCTTCGTCAGGATTCCGGACTGGCGGCGAGGAGGCTGGGCACACAGCGGCTGGTGATCTGCGCGGCGCCAAGATACCTTTCGGAACACGGCGTACCACGCGATCCTGCCGAGCTCTCGCAAAGTGATTGCGTCATGGGCTGGCGCAGAGAGGCCCGGGCGACCTGGCTGCTGAAGCACGAGGGCGGTCCGGTCCTCTCTCAGGAAGTAAGGACCCGGCACGAATTTAGCGACGGAGACGCAATGCTCGACGCCGTGCTCGGCGGCGCGGGACTATCCCAGCTTCCGACCTGGCTTGTAAACGACCATCTGGCAAGCGGTGCACTGGTTCCGGTTCTGACGGAATATGCCGGGGCCGAGATGCCCATCCACGCAGTCTGGCCGCAATCGCGCTACATGAAGCCAAAGCTTCGCGTCATCATTGACGCCTTGGCTAAGGCGGCCACTTCGAAGATGTCGGGTTTCCATCCTTGAAGTGGTCCCTCTTCGAAGTGGCCGAGGAAAATCGCGATTAAGATCTCGACCTTTTCCGAAACGCGATCATCTGAAGGTGGTATTCGAAGGACATTTGCGTCCTTCATCAAGCGGAAAACCAACTCTCCCTGGAGTGCGGGCGCAAGTTCACCCGGATGCAATCGACAAACAAAACCGAATGTCGAGAAATCTCACAGATGTTCAACCAGGCTGCCTAGCAACTCCCCGTCGTGCGACACCGAGCCCAAAGGGTCATGGATGTTCCCCGGACCCGACATTCTCGCCTGAAGTTCGCGCGAGAAATGCGCGGCGGCATCCCGTACATCGCGGGCGAGTTCATCGTCGGACTCTGAATGAGAGCGGGTAAGTATCCGTGTCAGGCTTCCGATTACCGCACCTTCGCCGTTGAAGATCGGAGCTGAAATCGCGGCAAGGCCTGACTCGAACGTGCCGACGGTGATGCAGAAGCCGGCCTTTTTGATAGCCTGCATGCGACGCCGGAACTCGGTCCAGCTCTTGCCGAGGCCGGCCTCGGATATCTCTGATCCTGACCGCAGGAAAAGAGACTTCAGCCTCGCCGGCGGCAGGTTTGCGAGGATAACGAGCGAGGCGGCGCCTTTGAACAGTGAAAAAGGAAGACCTCGTGCTCGCATCAGCCGCAGCGGCATCTTGTCCGAGAGATTGCTATTTTCCTGCCGGAGGCAAAGCACTCGATCCCCCCAGAGTCCGCAGAGGATCAGAACGCTGTTCGGGACGCGCCGCGCGGTTTCGGGCATGATCCGGTTTCCGACGGAAGTCATAGGATCGCTGATCTGGATTTTGCGTTCCAGTTCCACGATTCGTGGCCCGAGCGAATAGCTGCCTCTGCTGAGCTGAACCAGCAGCCCGGCATTACACAGCACGCGCAGATATCGGTAGGTGGTTGATCGCGTCAAATCCAGCTTTGCGCTGATCTCGTCAGGCGACACCGTAGGGCTACCTTCATCAAGCAGATCGAGGATTTCGAAAGCGCGATCGATGCTTGTTTTTTCCATGTCGCGTTGCCCTGTGTCCAAAGATTCTCGATAACTTCCTGCAACATACAGGAATTTTCTATTATCGCAACAATCAACACTTGATGTTTTTCTCAAATAATGGCACAAACCTATATATCGGCGCTGGGAACCGATGTTCGTGGAGGAACAAATTACATGATAACCCGCAGACTATTTACCCGAAGCACGCTGGCTGCCGCAGCCATTGCTTCCTGCTTCGCACCAACTCTGGCTTCCGCGCAGACCGCAAATGGTTATCCGGACCGTCCTGTAACGATCGTCGTGCCATTTCCGCCGGCAGGTCCGCCGGACCTGCTTGCCCGTTCGATCGGCGAGCACCTTTCGAAGAAATGGGGTCAGCCTGTTCTTGTCGAAAACAAGCCCGGGGCCAACGGTGTCGTCGCAACCCAGTTCGTGGCGAGCGCGAAGCCGGATGGCTATACGATCCTGGTCGGCAGCGTCGCGACGCAGGCCATGAACCGCGCCCTTCGTCCGGACCTGCCTTTCGATACGTTGAAGGCGTTTGTTCCGGTGACGCAGCTCGGCTTTACGCCGATGTTGATCACTGCCCACCCATCCACCGGGATCAAGACCATTCCCGACCTCGTTGCGAAGGCGAAGGCCAATCCGGAATCGATCACCTATGCGTCCGTTGGCCAGGGAAGTGCGGCGCATCTTGCTGCCGAGCTGTTTCAGGCGGCAGCCGACATAAAGCTGGTGCATGTGCCTTATGACGGAATTGCGCAGGCTAGCCTCGATCTGATCTCCGGCCAGGTCGACCTCGGCTTCTCGAACGTCGTCAACATGCTGCCGAACGTAAAGGACGGCAAAAGCACGGCGCTTGCGGTTACGGATACAAAGCGCGACGCTGTCCTGCCCGACGTGCCAACCCTTGCGGAGAGCTATCCGGGAATAGACGTCCGGCTGTGGTGGGGCATTTTCGCGCCGGCCGGTACTCCGACACCGATCGTCGACAAGTTGAGCGCTGAAATCAACGTTGCACTCAAAGATCAGGCTCTGATCGACAAGTGGGCGAAGTCGGCAACGGTTATCGTGGGCAGCACGCCTTCGGACTTCAAGGCAATGGTCGATGCCGATGCCGAGAAGTGGGGAACGGTGATCAAGAACGCCAAGATCACCACGCAATAAGCAGTCGGGGCCGCCACATCGGTCGCAGCCTCAGGAGGATTTATCATGAGCGTTAATCTGTCGCTTGGCCTTGCCGAGTTCATCAAGCATGCCGATATCGCGGATGCAGGTCCGGATGCCGGTGAATTCGCAAAGCGGGTAATTGCCGATACAGTCGCTGTTATCCTGTCCGGCGCCGGCAGCGATATGGCCTCTCCCATGCTCGACTACACCTCCCGCATGGGGACGGGGACGGTGCCGTTGATCGGCACGAATGTCAGTGCTTCGGCTCCCGTCGCCGCCCTCGTGGGCGGGACTTTCGGGGCGGCTCTCGATTTCGACGACGTGCTCTCCATGATGCCGGGGCATCCGGCCGCCGTCATCATGCCGGCACTCATCGCCCAGTGCTACGATGTGCCGATCTCCGGCAAGGCGCTCATCGATGCCTATGTCGTAGGTCTTGAGGTTGGCGCCAAACTCTCGCAGGGCGTGGGCATAAAACACTATCAGCGCGGCTATCACACTACCGGCACGATTGCACTGTTCTGCGCCGTTGCGGCCCTGGCGCGGCGCTTCGATCTTTCGATCGACCAAACACGCATGGCGATGAGCCTTGCTGCGTCCACCGCTTCGGGCATTCAGGCCAATTTCGGCACCATGACCAAGCCGTTCCATTCCGGCTGGGCTGCCCAGTCGGCGGTCATCGCAGTCGATCTCGTGCGTTCCGGCTTCACCGCATCACTTTCGGCGCTCGAGGACAACGGTGGCTATCTTTCGGCCTACGGTACGGAGGAAAGCGACGCGGGCAAGGTCTTGCCCCTGCTTGGCAAGCCATGGACAATCGTTTCGCCGGGCATCGCGCTCAAGAAATTCCCGACCTGCTATGCGACCCACAGGGCGATCGATGGTGTTGTGGAAATCGAACGCGAGGTTGGCCCGCTGATAGGCCAGCTTGAAAGACTGACCTGCCGAGTTGTTCCCGGCGCACTATTGCCGCTGCGTTTCAACAGGCCCAAGACTGGTTTGGAAGGCAAATTCAGCATGCCGTACGGACTTGCCGTCGCCATGCTGGATCGCCGATTGACCATCGCATCCTTCGAGGATCCTGCGGTCATGCGCCCTGAAATATGGGATCTCTACGAGAAGATCGAGGTGATCGAAGACGAGGCATGCGGCGCCGAAGATCCCGACTATCACAAAAAGAGCGCCGGCACCCGGGGCTTTGTGGTCGTCGAGGCCAGACTCGCGGATGGCCGTACAGTTAGCCGGCGCGTGGATATCTCGCCGGGTCATCCCAAACGGCCACTCACCTGGTCGGACCTGAACGAGAAGTTTCTGGACTGCGCGGCAAGCTGCGAGGTCGATGGCAACGTTGCGCAGAAGGCATTCGACGGACTCAAGGCACTGGAAAACGTACCGGATGTCGGGGCCCTGCTGCGAACGCTTGTTCCCTCGCCGACCGCCAAGTCTGCCGCAGCCGAATAAGGACCAATGACGGTCGTCCGGAGAGGCGGCGTCGGGGAGGAATTCGATGAACGAGAAATTCTACAGGACACCTGACGGGCAGTCGGGGATCTTCTTCACCCTGTTCGGCGCATTTGTTACCTGGCAGTCGCTCGGTTATCCGCTGGGTAAGCTTTCGCAAATGGGGCCGGGCATGTTTCCGCTTGGACTGGGATCGCTGCTGGTGATCGTCGGTCTGATAGTGACATTTAATGCCATCAGGTCCTCTCAGGAGGAGGCCGAACCGTTCGAGTGGCGCTCCGCCGTTATTATCACCGTGGCGATCATTGCATCCGGACTGCTGCTGCTGACCGCAGGACTTTTCGTCTCGATACCCGTTCTGGTGCTGATCTCATCGCTCGCGGGCAGGAAAAACCGCATTGCCTCGGTCATCCTCTCGGCGATCGGGCTGACGCTCATGGCATGGCTGATTTTCCTTGTCGGTCTCGACATGCGTATTCCTCTTTTCTGGAATTAAGATCATGGACCTCTTTTCAAACCTCCTGATCGGCTTCGAGACATCGCTCCAGCCCGCCAACCTGCTCTACTGTTTCATCGGCGTAGTGGTTGGAACGGCGATCGGTGTTCTGCCTGGGCTTGGGCCGCTCGCAACCATCTCGATGCTGCTGCCTCTTACCTATTCGCTGGATCCGGTTGCCGCCCTGATCATGCTCTCCGGCATCTATTACGGCGCTCAATATGGCGGCTCCACAACAGCCATCCTAGTCAACTTGCCCGGTGAAGCTTCCTCCGTCGTGACCGCGATCGACGGCCACAAGATGGCCAATGCCGGCCGCGCGGGGGCAGCACTCGCCATCGCGGCTCTCGCATCGGTGTTCGCCGGCACCATTTCCACCTTTTTCGTGGCCGGGTTCTCCCCTCTGCTGGCGAAAGTCGCGCTGTCGTTTGGTCCGGCGGAATATTTCTCCCTGATGGTCGTCGGATTGGTGGCGGCCGTCATCCTGGCACATGGCTCGTTGATGAAAGCCATCGGCATGGTTCTGGTCGGACTCGTGATCGGCAGCGTCGGCATCGACAATAACAGCGGCGCCTACCGCTTCACATTCGGCTCGCTGGAACTCTCGACCGGAATTGAATTCGTGTCCGTCGCGATGGGGCTGTTCGCATTTGCTGACATCATTGCCAATGTTGGCGACAAAACCAGCAATGCACCGATCATTCACAAGATCTCGCGGTTGTGGCCATCGCGCCAAGATTTCCGCGACGCCACACCAGCGGCGGCGCGCGGAACAGTGCTTGGCTCCATCCTCGGAATTCTGCCAGGCGGCGGAGCGGCCTTGGCATCCTTCTCCGCTTATACCTTGGAAAAGAAGGTCTCGCGCCATCCCGAACGTTTCGGCAATGGTGCTGTCGAAGGTGTCGCAGGCCCGGAAGCTGCAAACAATGCCGCGGCACAAACCTCTTTCATTCCCATGCTGACGCTCGGCATACCGTCGAATGGCACAATGGCCCTGATGATGGGCGCGATGATGATCCACAATATCGCTCCGGGCCCACAGGTCATCACCCAGCAACCAGTTCTTTTCTGGGGTCTGATCACCTCCATGTTCGTCGGCAATGTCATGCTCGTGCTGCTGAACCTGCCGCTGGTTGGAATATGGGTAAAGCTGATCTCCATCCCTTACCGTTTTCTCTATCCCGCGATCTTGATGTTCTGCGTCATTGGTCTCTACAGCATCCAAAACCAGACGTTCGAGATCATGACCGCGGCGGTATTCGGGCTTGTCGGTTATCTCTTCATGCGAATGAAATGCGAGCCCGCACCATTGCTGCTTGGCTTCATCCTCGGTCCGATGTTGGAATCGAATCTCAAGCGGGCAATGCTGCTGGCCAAGGGCGACGCGACAACGTTCTTCACCCGCCCCGTCTCCGCCATCATGCTGCTTATCGCTCTTGGATTGCTGCTGACCGTGGTCTTGCCGCAGTTCCGCAAGAAGCGCGAAGAGGTATTCGCCGAAGATGCCTGATGTGTCTGCCCAAGATGCTTCGGTCATCGGCCCTTGGCCGATGACCCCGATTACTGCGCTCTGAAGGAACCGAACGATGGTCGTTCACGAAACATTGCTGTCTCGCCTGAAAGACAAGACTCTCGTGGTTGAAGCCGCCAAAGTCGGTGGAAAATGGGTTCGCGACGTCTCGGATGGTGCTCGTTTCGATGTCTTTAACCCGGCGACGGGTGTGGTTCTGGCAAGCCTTCCGGCCCTGTCGGCCACGGATGCGCGCTGCGCCGTTGCCGACGCCAAGCATGCCCAGAAGGCGTGGGCAAAGCGCACGGGCAGGGATCGCTCCGCGGTCTTGAAGTGCTGGCATCAATTGTGGATCGAAAATCTCGATGACCTGGCACTGATCCTGACCTGCGAACAGGGTAAACCTCTCGCCGAGGCGCGCGGTGAGGTACTCTACGGTGCCTCCTATCTTGAGTGGTTTGCCGAGGAGGCCAAGCGCATCTACGGCGACATCATTCCCGGGCATGCGGAAAACCTTCGCATCCTGGTGATGAAGCAGCCGGTCGGCGTAGTCGGGGCGATTACCCCCTGGAATTTTCCAAACGCCATGATTGCCCGTAAAGTGGCGCCGGCGCTCGCCGTCGGTTGCGCCATGGTCGCAAAACCCGCCGCGGAGACGCCGCTTTCGATGCTGGCACTGGCGGTGCTTGCCGATCGCGCTGGTCTTCCGGATGGCCTGTTCTCGGTCATAACCGCGCGCAGCGGCGCGGATTTCGGCAAGGAAATGACCTCCAATCCGGATGTCGCGAAAATCACCTTCACCGGATCGACTGAAGTGGGCCGCATCCTGATGCGCCAAGGCGCCGATCAAATCAAGAAACTTGGACTTGAACTCGGTGGCAACGCACCGTTCATCGTTTTCGACGACGCCGACATCGATGCGGCCGTGGATGGTGCGATGGCAGCGAAATATCGCAATGCTGGCCAGACCTGCGTGTGTGCCAACCGCATCTATGTCCAGTCAGTTGTTTATGAAACATTCGTGGAGAAATTCAGCGCAAGAGTTGCGTCACTCAGAGTTGGCAACGGCCTCGAAAGTGGTGTGGAAATAGGACCGCTGATCAATGCGGGGAGTGTGGCCAAAGTTCGCGAGCACATCGCCGACGCAATCGATAGAGGTGGCAAGGTCATTGTCGGTAGCGAACCGTCGGAGCTGGGTCCGCTCTTCGTCAATCCAACCGTCATTCGCGACGCAACGTCCGATATGAAGCTGTCGCGCGAGGAGACCTTCGGTCCGCTTGCGCCGATCTTCCGCTTCGAAACGGTGGACGAGGTGATCGCGCTCGCCAATGACACCGAGTTCGGTCTTTCCGGCTATTTCTACGCGCGTGACATGGCTCGCATCTTCAAGGTCGCGGAGGCATTGGAAGTCGGCATGGTCGGCGTCAATACCGGCCTCATCTCGACAGAGGTCGCACCATTCGGCGGCGTCAAGCAGTCCGGTCTCGGTCGTGAAGGCTCCCGTTATGGAGCCGATGATTATCTCGAAATCAAATACGTCTGCCTTGGAGGGCAGGCCGCCTGAAAGAAAGCGGTCCGCAGTCTGCTGCGGACGGGTCGTCGCCACCCTGTGGGGTGGCAAACAGCAAGCCGAGAGGCATTTTGGAGTGAAAGCAGATGACGCAGATCGAATGCGTGGTGAGATCCGGCGATCAGGTCGGCGAGGTGCCGGTGTGGTGCGACCGCACAAATCTTTTGTGGTGGATGGATGTGCGGCGGCCACGCGTACAATCCTTTGATCCCGCAACGGGCGAACACAAGATCTACGAGACCGGCGGCCGGGCTCTGGGAAGCTACGCGCTCCGCGAATCCGGTGGCATGATCCTTGCTCAGGATGATGGCATCTACGCCTTCGATCCGGGTGTCAGCGAGCGGGTCAAGCTTTTCCATCCGGAAGACGATCTTCCGGACAATCGCCTGAACGACGGGCGTTGTGATCGCCGCGGCCGTTTCTGGCTCGGCAGCATGAACGACAAGGTGCGTCAGGACGACGGCAATTTCTGGCGTATCGGCACCGATCTCTCCGCCAGGAAATTTTTTGACGGCATCAATATCCCGAACGGTGTTTGCTTCAGCCCCGACGACAAGACGATGTATTTCGCCGACACCCCGAAGCGTATGATGTGGGCATTCGATTTCGACATTGATGACGGTGTCATTTCCAACCGCCGCGTATTTGCCGATCTGACCGCCAATCCCGGCCGCCCCGATGGTTCCATCGTCGATGCCGAGGGCTTCATCTGGAACTGCGAATTCGCCGGCAAGCGGATCGTACGCTATGCCCCGAACGGCACCGTCGACCGGGTAGTCGAGATGCCCGTCACCAATGTCACCTGCGCCGGTTTTGCCGGACCGAACCGCGACATTCTCTACGTGACGACCGCATGGCAGGGGCTGAGCGAAGAGCAAAAGGCTGCCGAGCCGGATGCCGGTGGACTTTTCCGGATGGATGTCGGTGTGAAGGGGCTGCCCGAGCCCCGGTTCAGAGGCTGAGAGGATATTTGAAATGAAACTTCTTTATGGTGGGCTTTCGCCCTTTGTTCGCAAGGTCATGATCGTCGCGCACCTGAAAGGCGTTGCCGATAAGCTTGAGCTCGTTCCGGCTCCCGTCAATCCGCTTCAGCCGCTCGATCTCGCCATCGCCGTCAATCCTCTCGGCAAGATACCGGCGCTGACATTGGGCGATGGTACCGTGCTCTACGGTTCGACCGTGGTTGCCGAATATCTCGATGCACTGGACGGTACCCCGACCTTCTTTCCCACTGGCTCTGACAAATGGGTTGCGCTGCGCCGCAACGCCATGGGTGACGGCATCCTCGAAGCGGGAACACTGGTCCGCATCGAGAGCCTGCGTCCGGAGGACAAGCAGTGGTCGAACTGGCGGGACGTTCAGGCTCTGAAAGTAAGCAATGCGTTGAATGCCGCCGAGGCGGAAGCCGGTGCACTTGCAACCGAAGGCTTCACCATTGGTGAAGTGGCGTTGATCTGCGCTCTGGGTTGGCTTGATGTGCGGCTTCCGGATGTCGCTTGGCGTGAAGGTCGTTCCGCTTTGGCAGCCTGGTTCGCAAAAGTGTCGGAAAATCTGGTCGTCGCGCAAACTGCGCCGAAGCTGCCGAAATGAGCGAACTCATCAGGCAGGCAATCGCCTCAGGGGTTGGCGTCGGCCAGATCAGCGACGCTATGGATGAGCTCGGCCTGCCGCGGAACGCCGGCGGAGGTTATCGTCTACTTGGTGGCAAAGGGGGTACCGTCTTCGGACGGGCCTTCACTCTCAAGCAGATCACCATACCATCCGGCGAAACCGGCATCGTTCGTCAGGGTGAGGCAGCGCTTTCGCTGGCAAATTCCGGCGACATCCTGGTCGTCGATGCTGGCGGAAATACAGCGATGGCGACATGGGGCGAGGGGCATTCACTCAGGGCTCAGATCAATGGCCTGTCAGGTATCGTCCTGCACGGAGCGACGCGTGACAGCGAGGCCCTCGCGACAGGCTCCCTGCCTATTTTATGCCGTGGAACATCGCCTGTCCGTAGCAAGGGCCGTCTTCACACAGTTTCGGTTGGGGAACCTGTCACGATTGACAGCGTCATTATCAAGAGGGGAGATCTGGTTGCGATCAGTGTTGATGGCTTAGCCTGCATACCCTCTGACCACGAAACGGCGGTTCTCATCAAAGCCTGCGAGATCCAGCAGATGGAGCGTGAACGCGACGTCCAAATGCGCGGTCAGATTTCTGGTCGTACGTCGAGATGATGGAGCAGGAATTCCAACCGCGTCGTCCGACGTGCCCGCTTCGGCGGCACATTGTCGCCGAACCGCTCTACGAAGATCGCTCTCCGCTCAATATGCGATTTCATGCGACGTCCAGTTTCCACAAGGCTCACTCGTTTCCGGCTTGAATGGGATTTGGGCGCCTCTTCTCGATCGCGTGCTTGAGCAAGGCCGCGCAACGGAAAATACCATGGGCAAACTTGCCGTAGGGCAATGTCACGAACAATCCCATCACGAAGCCGAGATGGACAGCCAGAAGGAGCGGCATGGCCGAAGTTTCACGCAAGGCCAGCAGGACGAGGCCGGTCAGGCTGATCAGGAAGAGAAGCGCGATGAACCCGCGGTCCATGGATTTCTGCGTTTCATCCGTCTGCATCGGATTCCGACGGAGATTGAGCCACAGGAGGCCTGCGGGACCAACCAGCAGGCCGATGCCTCCAAGGGTGCCGAGCACGACCGGAGCGCTCAGGATCGGATAGGGCGCTTCCATTGCAAACAGATAGTGATAGAGCGTCGCGACGGAGGTCGATGCGAAACACAGCATGAAGCCATAGAAGGTGAAATGATGGAAGCGTTTGCGCCACAGCGTGAAAGCATCGTCCTCATTGTTGCAGCCGTCGCGATGACCGCCGTCGAGATATTTCAGCGTCAGGGCCGACGTGGTGGCCTCGCTTATGGCACGGGACAAGGTAACCGGCCTTCCCGGCTCGGAAACTGCGCGCCAGAAACGGGTGACACCGATTGCGAGGGCTATAACCGAAAATCCCGATGCGGCGCCAAAGAGGACAGCAAGCAGATTATGCGGGAAAATCGCATAGAAATCCGCCTCGAGCCCATGAACGAAAAGGCTGCCCTTCAGCAGCACCGTCGCGATGAGGAAGGCGGCGACGCCAAGGCTCACCGCAAGCGCCACCGTCAGGCCGTTCCGCTTGTAAAGCCGGCCGAATGATTTCGGGAAGGCATATTCGACATAGGTGTCTTTGCGGACCTTTGCCAATGCCTTCGGGACATTCACCCCGAACTCATGCGGCGGCGCGTACTGACAGGCGTAAAGGCAGGCCGAACAGTTGTGACAAAGGTTGGCGAGATAATGCGCGTCGGCGACGTTGAAATCGAGCCGGCGGGTCATGGCCGGGAAGACGGCGCAGAAACTCTCGCAGTAGCGGCATGCATTGCAGATGTGCAGAATGCGATCAACCTCGGCCGCATTCGCATCCAGCTCGTTTTCAGCCTGTGCCGCAAGGCCCATCAGATCAATGACGGCCATGGTTTTCGCTCCTGATGATTGACCTGCCTTGCGCCGCGGCGGCGGCGCTCGTGCCAGCTATGCGGCCGAAGGCCGTTCCGATGCTCATGCCGACACCGGCCGTGTAACCCTTGCCGAGCACGTTGCCGGCCATCATTTCGCCGGCAACGAACAGGTTCGGACTTGGCCGGTCAGCGAAACGCACAGCAGCGGTCTCATCGACCTTCAGGGATAGATAAGTGAAGGTAATGCCCGGGCGAAGCGCATAGGCATAGAAGGGTGGTGAATCGATCGGCAGCGCCCAATGCGTCTTTGCCGGTGTCACGCCGTCGGTCCGACAGTCATCAAGGACGGTATGATCGAACGTCCCGGGGCGGCAGGCGGCATTATAGGCGTCCAAACTGCGCATGAAGGATTCCGCCGGCAGTCCGAGCTTCGTGGCCAATTCCGGCAGGGTACTCGCGGTTACGCCGGGAAAGACAGGTGGCATGAAACGCCCGATGACTTTCCGGTCGATGATCGAATAGCCAATCTGCCCCGGTTGCTGGGCGACCAGGCGTCCCCATATGGCATATCGTTTGGGCCAGAAATCCTCACCTTCGTCATAAAATCGCTCGCCATGTTTATTGACGACCACGCCAAGCGAGACGCAGTCGATACGGGTGCAGATGCCGCCGTCGTAGAGTGGCGCGCGGGCGTCGATCGCGACGCAATGTCCCTGGGAAGGATCGCCGATCGTATCGGCGCCGGCATTCATCATCTCTTTCAGGAGAACGCCCTGGTTGAAACGCGTGCCCCGGATGAGAAAATTGTCAGCCGGCCATTCTCCGAGGTCGTTGCGGCCCCACGCCTCGCGCAGCCACTCGCGGTTCGATTCGAAACCACCGGCGGCAAGCACGCAGGTCTTGGCCGTGAGCCGTTCCCCCCTTTCGGTGATGGCGGCCACGAGCCGGTCGCCATCGAGTTCGATCTTCGCAACGGGCGTGTCGTACCGCACCGTCACGCCAAGGTTTTCGGCGCTGCGATAATAGGCGTTGATAAGCGCCTTGCCGCCCCCCATGAAAAACGCATTGGTTCGGGCAGTGTGGAGTGCGCCCGACAGTGACGGCTGGAAACGCACGCCGTGGCTGCGCATCCAGTCCCGACAGTTCGACGAGGCGCGGATGACGATGCGCGCCAGATATTCGTTCGTCTCACCACCTGTCACCTTCAGGAGGTCCTGCCAGAATTCCTCTTCCGGATAGGCCTCGACAAGCACATCCTGGGGCGCATCGTGCATGCAGCGCAGATTGCGGGTATGCTGGGAGTTTCCCCCGCGCCATTCCTTCGGCGAAGCCTCCAGGACCAGAACCGAAGCGCCCGCCTCACGCGCCATGAGAGCCGCACACAACGCCGCGTTTCCGCCACCAATCACCAGTACGTCGTACACGACCCTTTTCCCCCTGAATTCGGGCGAACCTTAGAGGAGCGTGATGTCGAGGAACATGGCGGGTGCTTGAAGAGGGCTTCACGCTTCGTGAAGAGTAGCCCCCAGCCAACGGCCCTCGCGCACCAGCGAGCCGACCGTCTTTCGCAATTGCGCACGAAGCGCGAGAGCGGCGGGCGACAGCTCATGTTCGGGCAGGCTTGCCAGCAAATTCGTGCGGTAGACGCTTTCATCAGCCACCGGCCGCACTTCGAAGGTGCCGACGGCTGCGCGGGAGAGGGCAGCTCCAGGCTGTATCGTGTAGCCGTGCCGGTTCGACACCGCCTGCATGATAACGGCCAGCGAGTCGATTTCCATGACGATGCGGGGATTGACGTTTGCGGCCGTGAAGGCGCGATCGAGGCTTACCCGAAGGCCATGACTGCGGCTGGGAAGAATGAGGGGCAGCGTTGCGGCTTCTTCGAGCGTGACCGGATTTTTCGCTGGCGGTGCCTCGACCCCATCGACGGAATTTGCGACGGCACCGAACAGGAACAGGCTCTCATCGAGCAGCGGGATGGCCTCGCTGCGCGCAAAGGTGACCGACTCGGCGTTGAAGAGAACGGCAAGGTCGATCTGCCGCCCCTTCAGCATGGCGGCGAGGTGGCCGGACATTCCCTCGACAAGCTGCAGCCGGATCAGCGGATATCGCCTCCCCATTGCCTCGATCAACGGTATGGCGAGGATGGTAGCCGTGGTAGGTGCCAGGCCAAGCGCGACGACGCCGGTCAGACGAGCACCCTGCGCCGCCGCTGCAGCTGCTTCGGCATGACGCAATGCCAGCATCGCATGTTGGCAGAAGGCAGCGCCTGCCTCGGTCGGAGCAACCCCGGCCGCCCCACGGACCAGAAGCCGGGTGGAAAGCTCGCTTTCCAGACGGCTGATCTGCTGGCTGAGCGCGGATGTCACGACACCGAGTTCGGCTGCTGCCTTGCCCAAGCTGCCGTATTCAACGGCGGCGACAAAATACCTAAGCTGTCTCAGTTCCACATCGTTCCCCGGAAGGTCCCTCAGACCATGACACAAGCATATAAGGTGATATCGCAAACTAGCGTAGTCTCCAGCCATGGGCTGAGTTTTTTCATGCCCTGCGGAAAAAGAGCTTCTCGCTCCTGATGGCTCGGGACCCGCGGGCATTCCGGTTGATCTGAACGCGCATCAGAAGCTCCAGATCCTGCGGGACTCAGGCGCTCAGGTGCGTGCTCTCGTCGTCGCGCGAAGAAGCGGCATCGTCGTCGATATGGGGCGATAACCAAAACATATTTGTCCTGCAAAATTCAATTTCATAATGTCGCGGTCACATCTGACGGAGGAGATTGACTGATGACCGCTGATGCGGCGACCGGCCCCGAGGGCAGGATCTTCGATCTCGTGGTTGTCGGCAGCGGTGCCGCCGGGTTAACGGCGGCGCTGACCGGTCTGCTCGCAGGTCTCAAAGTCGCCGTGATCGAAAAGCTCGACGTCATCGGCGGAACAAGCGCCCGCTCGTCGGGAACCGTGTGGGTGCCGGACAATCATTTTATGCACATGGCGGGCTTTTCTGGTGAACGGCAAAGCGCGGGCGAATATCTGGCCGCGCTGACGGGAGAAGATGGCGATAGCGCCATGTGGCGCACCTTTCTCGCCAATGCGCCGCGCATGATTGAAGACCTTAATACGTCGGCAGGGATCGCTTTCCGACCCTATGAGGCCGCGCCCGACTATCGGCAGGACAAGCCCGGTGCGGCTTCGGGCTGGCGGGCACTGGAGCCGGTTGCCTTCGATGGTAGGGAACTGGGCGGAGATTTTTACCGATTGGCCTGGCCCATACGGGAACTGATGCTTTTCGGCGGTTTGATGGTGACCCGCGGCGAGGCAGCCATGTTGCTCAACGCGGAGCGTTCCCTGTCGGCAATCGGCTTGGGAATGCGGCTTGTCGGCCGTTATCTGCTGGACAGAATCAAGTACCGGCGAGGGACGCGCCTCGTGCTTGGAAACGCGCTTGTGGCGCGGCTTTTGAAAGCGGTCGTCGACCGGGGAGGGATGGTATCGACCGGTGTAACGCCGCTCCGCCTTCTGGTCGAGGGAGGTGTCGTGCGCGGCATCACGGTTCGCAACGGCGAGGCCGCCGAGGACATCAGGGCACGTGCGGCTGTCATTCTCGCGGGGGGCGGTTTTCCCGCCAACGGGGAGTGGCGCAGCCTGTATCTGCCTGCCCCAACCCCAGAACATACGCCCGCTTCGCCCGGCTGTGACGGGAGCACGATCAGGATCGCTCTCGAAATGGGAGCGGCTCTCGGCCGGCAGGGAAAGGACAATGCGCTGTGGTTTCCCAGTTCCGTGGCCGGCCGGCATGACGGCAGTCTGGTGGTCTATCCGCATATCGTCCTCGATCGCGCGAAGCCTGGCCTGATCGCCGTGAACCATCGTGGTGTGAGATTCGTCAACGAGGCGGTTTCGTATCACGAGTTCGTGCGGGGCATGTATGCCGCCGACGGGGAGCATCCCGCCATTCCGGCCTGGCTGATCTGCGACCGGCACTTCATCCGCCGGTACGGGCTCGGCCTCATCCGGCCACGCGCGCTGTCGCTCCGCCATCATGTTGCGAGCGGCTATCTGAAACGGGGTCGGTCGATCGAAGCCCTGGCAGACGAAATTCGCGTTCCAGCCGAGCAATTGTCGCTAACGATAGCACGCGCCAACGAGTTTGCCGACACCGGCGTCGATCTGGATTTCGGCAAGGGCGGATCCCTTTACGACCGCAGCAACGGCGATCCGTTGGTCAAACCCAATCCATGTCTCGGCAGGATTGAAAACGGGCCTTTTTACGCAGTCGCAGTCTATCCGACACCGCTCGGCACAAGCCTTGGCCTGCTGACAAACCATGACGCGCAAGTTCTGAATGCGGACGGATCGCCGATACGCGGCCTCTATGTCTGCGGCAACGACATGCATTCGGTGTTCGCGGGCGAGTATCCGGGCGCCGGAGCGCAACTTGGCCAGGCGATGACATTCGCGTGGATCGCCGCGCGCCATGCGGCAGCTCGGACCGGGGCGACGAGCATTTCAGACATCATTCGAGAGGAGAAAGCGATATGACGGAGAAAAAGGGGGGCGAGATCATCGCCGATTTCCTGGTGCGTGAGGAAATTCCCTATGTGTTCGGGATATGCGGACATGGCAATGTGGGATTGCTCGATCCGCTCCTGGACGTGCAGGACAAGGTGAAGCTCGTTTCGCCCAGGCACGAGCAGACGGCAGCCCATATGGCCGATGGCTTTTTCCGCGTGTCCCACAAGCCCGCAGCGACATTGACGTCGACCGGGCCGGGCTCCGCCAACCTCATCATGGGACTCGCGGTTGCTCAAACGGACTCGTCGGCGATTTTTTCCATCACGGCCAACGTGCCGACCTCCCAATTCAACCGCGGTCCGTTCCAGGAGCTGAACCAGCATCATCAGGCGGATTTCAACAACGTCATCAAGCCGGTCGTCAAACGCAGCTTCCAGCCGACCCGGGTCGAAATGCTACCGCTTGCGATGCGGCAGGCCGCAACGACAATGACAACCGGCCGCCCGGGCCCGGTCAATCTCGACGTGCCCTATAACCTGTTTCAGGAAAGCGCCGAGGTGAAGGACGAAGCCGCCTGGAACGGCTTCAACACCAGGCGTAACGGAGCGAGCAACGAGGATGTCGCGCGGGTGGCCGACTGGCTGCTGGAAGCACAGCGGCCGGTACTTTTCATCGGTCACGGCGTGACGCTTTCGGAGGCGAGCGAGGAACTGACCGCGCTTGCGAAGCGCCTGTCGATCCCGGTCATCAGTTCGCCCAACGGCATGGGCTGCATCGACATGCGCGATCCGCTGTCGCTCGGCTTCATCGGCCGCAACGGCGCCTTCGCATCCAATCAGGCAGGGCGCCGCGCCGACCTCGTGCTGGCGATCGGCGCGCGGTTCGACGATCGCTCGGCCTCATCCTGGAAACCGGGTTATTCCTGGAATTTCCCGAGCACCAGACTGGTGCATGTCGATCTCGACCACGCCGAACTCGGCCGCAACTATCCGCCGGACATTGCGATCCTCGCGGATGCCAGGGCGTTTCTCCGGCAGCTTCTCGCCGAACTCGACCGCCGGAAGGCCGGGACTGAGCCGCGCCTGCCTGAATGGCATGCCGCGATCGCCGGTTGGCGCAAGGAATGGAAGGACTTCATTCAACCGGGCTTCGAAACCCATTCCTCGCCGATCCGTCCCGAACGCATCGTCGCGGATTGCCGTGCGGTTCTGCCCGACGACGCGATCATCTCGCTGGACTCGGGCATTCACCACAACTGGTTCATGCAGTTCTGGGAGGCCCGCCGCCCGCGCACGATGCTGAACACCTGGGGTTATTCCGGAATGGGCTTTGGGCCGAGCGCCATCCTCGGGGCGAAACTCGCCGCTCCGGACAAGGTCTGCGTTTCGATCTGCGGCGACGGGGGCTTCACCATGGTGCCGCATGTTCTCTGCACCGCGGTCGAATACAACATCGCTGTCGTGTGGGTGGTGTGGAACAATTTTGCCTGGGGCGCGATCCGCGACCTGCAGTATGCGTATTTCGGAGGACGGGAATATGGAACGGCCTTCTATCATGGGCAGAACAAGGAGCGGTATAATCCGGACTTTGCCATGTGGGCCAAGGCGGCTGGCGTTGCTGGCCACACCGTGACCCGCTCGCAGGATTTCGCCGGTGTGCTTCGGGAAGCAGTGGCGTCGAACCAGCCGGCACTGATCGACGTCCATGTCGACGCGGACATCCGGCCGCCGGCAACGGGCGCCTGGGAACTTCCGCCCATACCTCCGAAAGAGCCCGTCTTCGGCGCCCCCTGGAGCCCTCTGGGCTGAGCGAGAGGATATTCCCATGGCAACCGAACAAAAGGCCATCGTCCGCAATATCGCCGAAGAACCCTGGCAGCAATTCCCCGCCCATTACGGCGGGGCCTTATCGAAGGCGCTGGTTCACCCGACGACGACCAGATCCACGCAGATCGACTACCGTATCTCGACCTATGCCCCGATGGCCTATGTGGAATATCATGTCCACAAGGTCCAGGAGCAGGTCTATCATGTGCTCGACGGGGAAGGACTGATGGAGATCGATGGGGAAAGGCGCGTCGTGCGAAAGCACGACGTCATATTCCTGCCGCCGGGCGTCTGGCATTCCATCCAGAACAGCGGCCTGGGCGACCTTACTTTCATCGTTGCAACGACGCCTATCAAGGACGAGTGAGCGAATAGGACGATAATCGAAGGATCCCGGCTGGGTCAGCGTGATGACCCGGCCGGCTTTCCGTTACTTGCTGGTATTGAACTCGGTCGGCAGCTTGAGTTCCTCAATGACGGCTTTGAACTGTGTCATCGTATCGGCCAGATAGGTCTTGAGCTTTTGGTTGTCGCGATAGAGAACATCGAGCTCGAGATTCTTGACCGTTTTCACGAATTCCGGGTCATCCATTGCCGTCCTGAATGCTTTGTCGAGCTTGTCGATGATCGGCTGCGGGGTTCCCGCCCGCGCGACGATGACGGAAGCCGACGAGGCCGAGAAATTGAAGCCCAGTTCCTTCGTGGTGGGCACGTCCGGAAAACTTGCCATCCGTTCGTTTCCAACGATTGCGAGGAGCTTCAGGTTTCCCTGGCGGACATCGTTTGCCCACTGGGTCGAACCGACCGCCGCATTGATATGTCCGCCGAGCACCGCTGTCAGCGTATCGCGCGCACCGGGATAGGGCACGTGCGTCCAATCCAGCCCGCGTTCGACGCCGATATACTGCATGGCGACATGCATGGTGCTGCCGGCACCCGAGGTCGCGTAAGTGAAGCTGGCCGGGTTCTTCTTGGCGTAGTCGAGCAATTCCTGGAAGGTCTTCCAGGGAGCCTTGGAACTGACCACGACACCCGTGACGCCTGAGGCGAATTGCAGGACAGGCGCAAAATCGTCCGGCTTGTAATCCAGCTTTCTCAGCAGCGGGATGCGGTCGAGCGGTGTCTCTATGACTGCAGCGAGCGTATAGCCGTCCGGCTTGTCCTTGGCCAGCAGCGAGAGGGCGACTGAGCCAGCGCCACCTGGCTTGTTGAGGATCGTGATGGGTTGACCAAGGATCTTCTCCAGCTTCTGGCCGAGCACGCGTGTCATCACGTCCATGTTGTCGCCCGGGCTGTAACCAACGTAGATGTTGATCGGTTTGGCGGGGTATTCCTGCGCGAGCGCCGGCGCGGCGGCAGCGATGCCGATCCCCGCCAGTGCCGCCATTGCGATTTTCACGATGTCCATGTCTTTTCCTCCTCCTTTAAAACATGCGGTTCCTAGAGGGTGCGGCCCACCTCGAAGCCGTCCCATATGGCTTTCATGATATTCTTGGGTTCGTCTCCATCGCCGATCGTGTAAACCGGGACCGGAATGCTGCCTTGAATCGCGTCGCGAAGGGCAGCGCGCGATTTCATTCCGACCGCAAAGACCACGCTGTCGCAGGGAATTTTCGACTGTCCTTCCGGGCCGAGGATCACGGCATGCGACCGCTCGATTGCGACGACCTTCGTCCGGGTCAGAATTGTAATCCCCTGGAAGTTCAGCAGGTCGATCAGCATGTTGCGATTGGCACGGGCAACGGGAATGGAGACCAGCTGACCGAGCGCCTCGACGATCGTGACCTTTTGGCCCTTGCGCGCCAACCACAGAGCAACCTCGCAGCCGTTTTCACCACCACCGACGATGACGACCTCGCCCGCCGGCGCGGCGTCACCGAGCAGAACTTCGGTCGCCGTGGAAGCAGGCATGCCCTCGGCAACCGGTATGGACGGGCGGACATCGCTGGATCCGGTCGCCAGGATAATGGCATCGGCCTCTTCGTCGGCTAACGTTTCGGGAGTGACGGTCGCACCAAGCCTTATGTCGACGCCCAGTTGGCGCAGCTGACGCTGCATCCATAGGTCGAGCTTGTTGATGTCCCGCTTGTCTTCCGGCGCGGACGCATCGCGCAGGTGTCCGCCCAGAACGGGCTCCCGCTCGAAGAGCCGGACCTTGTGTCCGCGGATCGCCGCGACACGCGCGGCCTCCATGCCGGCCGCACCGCCGCCAACCACCACGACCCGCTTCGGACGCAACGCGACCGTGAGTTCCATGGCGCGTTCGCGCCCGCAGGTGGGATTGACGGTACAGGAATTTATCTCACGCCCATGGATCATCTCGGTGCAGGCTTGATGACAGCCGATGCAGGGCCTGATCTCCTCCAGTTCGCCTCGCAACACCTTGTTTGGCCAGTAAGGATCTGCGAGCAGCGCCTTGCCGAGGGTTATGATGTCGGCCTGGCCGTCGCGTAGCGCGCGTTCGGCAAGCTCGGGTTCGTCGAGGCGCCCCACGGCGAGCACGGGCACGGAGACCTTGCGCTTGACGAGTTCGGAAAGGTGAAGCATGCAGCCGTGCTTCTGGTAGATCGGCGGATGCGCCCAATAATGACCTGCAAGGGTTCCCGCATCGATCGCCAGCCCATGGATGCCGGCCTCTTCGAGCAGGGCGGCCATGTCCAACCCTTCCTCGATCGTTCGTCCCACTTCGATGTAATCCTCTCCCGGAAGGGCGGCCTGCTGAAGGGATTTGGTATAGTGGGTCAGCCCATAACGGTAAGTGATCGGATAGTCGTCTCCCAGCCGTTTCCTGATCTCGCCGATGATCTCGAGCGGAAAGGTGAGGCGGCCGCGCAGATCCCCGCCGTATCTGTCGTCGCGCTTGTTCCAGAAAGCACACGTGAACTGGTCGAGCAGGAAGCCTGCGTGCCCGTGGAGCTCGATCCCGTCGACGCCTGCCTTGGCGATGATTTCGGCCGCCCGTCCGTAGGCCTGGACGAGTTTCTTGACCTCCTCGGTCTTCAACGCGCGACAGGTAATGCGGGGATCACCGAAGTTCGGCACGGCCGACGGCGCGACCGGTCCACCCGTGACGCTGCCCGGCCGGGCCGAAGCGCCGAATCCCGGTGAGAGCTGGGCAAATATCTTTGCGCCCAGCGAATGGACGGCCTCAGTCATGTCGGCGAAGGGGCGAATGAATTCGTCCCGCACCGGCCCGCGCTTGCGGGTCGTATATTCCACCTGCTCTTCGACCTTCAGCATCCCGGTGATGAGCAGTCCCGCCCCGCCGCGCGCCCGTTCCACGAAGTAGTCCACGTAGCGTTGGGTCGGCAGCCCGGTCACGTCCTGAAGGGCGGGAAAGCCCATCGGCGCCATCGCGATACGGTTCTTGAGCTTCAGCTTTCCGATTTGAAAGGGTCTGAAGAGTTCCGGAAATTGTGGATGCACTGGGTAATCTCCATGACTGGGGCGGAGGTTCGCGAGGTCATTCCGCAAACTGGTTGTAGACTTGGCGTCGGCGGCGCAGCCATGGCAGCGCGTTCGACAGCAGTACGAGCGCGCAGATCGCAAAGCCCGTCGCCGATATCGGGTGACTGAAGAAGATCGAGAAACTGCCGCGTGAAATAAGCAGTGATTGACGCAGGTTTTGCTCGAGAATAGGCCCGAGCACGAAAGCCAGAACGAGAGGACCGGCTTCGTAGCCGAACTTGCGCATCAGGTATCCGATGACCCCGAATACCAGCATCACATAGATGTCGAAGACCGAATTGTTGACCGAATATGCACCGATCAGACAGAACAGGAAGATGACTGGATAGAGCAGCCAAATCGGCGTCTTGAGCAGCTGCACCCAGATTCCGATCAGCGGCAGATTGAGGATCATCAGCAGCACGTTGCCGATATACATGCTGGCGACCAGGCCCCAGAACACATCGGGATTGTTGGTGATCAACGTGGGACCCGGCTGAATGCCCTGAATGACGAGTGCGGCGAACAGCATCGCCATGATCGGACCGGTCGGCAGACCGAGCGAAAGCAGGGGCACCAGTCCGCCCGTGGCTGCCGCGTTGTTTGCCGATTCCGGTGCAGCCAGCCCCTCGATCGCCCCGTGGCCGAATTTTTCCGGATGACGCGAGATCTTCTTTTCCAGCGCATAGGCGACGAAGGTCGCGAGCACGCCGCCGCCGCCCGGAAGAATGCCGATCAGGAAGCCCAAAATGGAGCCGCGGACGATGGCCCATTTCGCTTCCGTCCAGTCCTGCAGCGATGGCCACAGCCTGCTGATGCGGTTCTGGACCTTTCCGGCGCTTACCTGGTTCTCAAGGTTCTCGATCACCTCCGCTATTCCGAAAAGACCCATGACCACTGGCACGATGCCCAGCCCGTCGGTCAGTTCGGGGAAGCCCATGGTGAAACGCGGCAGTGCCGTGACGAGGTCGGTGCCGACGCAGCCAAGGATCACTCCGAGCGCTGCCATCATCATCGCCTTCAGCGGCGAATTCTGAGAAAGCTGCGTCACCATGACCATGCCGATACATATCGCGGCAAGATATTCCGGTGGGCCGAAGTCGAGGGCCGCTTTTGCCAGAGGACCCGAGATCAGCATCAGCGCGACGATGGACAGGGTTCCGGCTATGAAGGAACCCCAGGCGGCAATCGCCAGCGCCGGACCGGCACGTCCTTGCCGCGCCATCTCGTAGCCATCGATGCAACTGACGATCGAGGTGGCTTCGCCGGGAATGCGGACCAGCACGGAGGTTATCGTTCCGCCATATTGCGCTCCGTAATAGATCCCGGCGAGCATGATGAGGGAGCCGGTCGGCGTGATGTGCATCGTCGCCGGCAGAAGCAGGCCCATGGCGCCGACCGGGCCGATACCGGGCAGCACGCCGATCAGCGTGCCGATCAGCACCCCGGCCATGCAGAAGACGAGATTGTCCCACTGAAATGCAATTCCGAAGCCGAAAATGATATGACTTAGATTATCCACCGGGCATGCCTCTTCCTATTAAAAGCCGAAGGCGCCACGGGGAAACTGTCCACTCAGAAGCGTCTGGAACAGCAGATGACAGGCGACCGCTGTCACGACTGCCACAGGCAGCGCGCTCCAGGTCACCTTCTGACGGACGATAATGATGAGGGCCGTCATCAGAAGACAGATCGTCGTGACGAATCCGATGCTCGACATGAGCCACGTAGCGGCAAAAAGAACGGCGAAAGCCGGTAGGATCTTGGTGACGAGCGCGCGTCCAAGCAACGCCGCGCCGATAACCTCATCAGCCTTGGTGTAGATCACCACGAAATGGACCACAGACAGGACGGCCATGATGAATGCCGCCCAGAATGCGGTGAAACCCATTCCCGGAACCCGCATCGTGCCGAGGCCGAGGCCATACGAAGCCTTCATGATAAGAAGGGCGAAGCCAAGAAGGAACAGATTTGCGGCATAATCGCGTGCTTTCAAGCCAGTCTCCTCCCCTGACCATCGGCTGCAATCGCCTAGCCTGGTCGGCCACGACAACGCTTCCGAACGGCGCTTGATTGATCCTGATACTAGGAGCGTCTGCAGCGAGAGCGCCAATAGGCTTTTCGGAGATGCTCATAGCGATCCGTTATAGCCGAAAGCTTTGCCAAGCATCGCCGTCGGGAATTGCCGTGATGCCCTGATTGCCATCAAGCTGCTGCGATCGCTTCGACGCCGATCCAGCGACCGGTCTTGATCTGATCGCAAACGACGTTGCGGATTTCCTGGGCCACAACCCGAATGGCCGGAGACGTTTCCTTGTCAGGCGCGCTGTAGAGATAGTTCACACGAGACAGAGCGACGTCCTTGACGGGAAGAAAGCGCCACACGCCGCTGTGTTCGGGGCCAAACACGTTCACCGCGGAATGCGGCTTGATCGTTGCCCCCATCCCGCGCAGGAGACATCGCATCAGGATCGGAAGAGAGTCGATTTCCGCCAACGGCGTTATCGTAATGTCCAGCCTTTCGAATTCGATATCGATCCTCCTGCGCAGGCCGTGCTGCTGGCTGGGAAGTATCAACGGCACGTCCGCGAGGTCGCGGATCGCCACGTTGATCTTGCTTTTGGGAAACAGGTCCCGTTCGGCAGGAAAAACGACGAACAGTTCTTCGCGAAACAGCGGGCTATGTTGCGATCCAGGCACGGCCGACGGCGTGAAGAGTATCGTCAGGTCGAGGTCCCCCGATCGCGCCTTTCCTTGGAGCGATCCGCTCAATCCTTCGACGATGTTCAGGAGGATGCCCGGATACTTGCGATGCATCACTTCGGTTATCTCCGTCCCGATCTGACAGATCGTCGTCGGCGGCAGGCCGATCGTGACGCGACCGGACACTTCAGTCTGAGTCTCGCGCGTCAGAACAAGTGCCTGATCGATCTGTCGCAGGATGAACTTGGCGTGACGATAGAGCGTCAGCCCCTTCGGCGTGGGTGTCACACCGCGGGGGCTTCTCAACAGAAGGGGCGCGCCGACCTCGTATTCGAGCCTCGATATCTGTTGGCTAAGGGCCGGTTGGGCGATATTCAGTTCTCGCGAAGCCTGTGTGAAGCCGGCGCATTCTACGATCGTCACGAAATATTTCAGCTGCTTGACGTCCATGACGGCCTCCCCGCAATCATCGCTTCCAGTCGCACCGCCGGCTCGCCAACCGTCCCCTCGTCTCGATTTGTGGGTTTGACAGGGATCGGCGGCGGCCGCCCTGAATTGAATGGTTTGTCCCCCTTCCGCTTATGTGGCGACACGTGCGGAAACCATTTTTTGGTATACCAGATAGCACCAGACTTCTCGGGAAGGCAATACATTCAGCTTATGGGGCTCCCTTAAAACAATATTGGCGGATTGCGGAGCTGCCTTCTAGGCTTCTGCACATCAGGCCGAACTGGCAAGTTTTCAGTCGGCAGAAGAATGGCCCGCATCTGAAGGCAGAGACCGGAATGTTAGATCCGAACATGGACATACCTGCATCCAGAGAGGCGACGTATCCTATTCTGATCGGTTCGGAGTGGGTGGCCGGCGAAGCGGCGTCGCGGGAAATCCTCGACAAATATACGCTGAAGCGGTTGGGGATGAGGGCCGCCGCGTCGCCGGAACAGATTGGCCGCATGATCGCGATCGCGCAAGACAGGTTCGAGGCGGATCGGCTCTCGCCCTATGATCGCGGAGCGATTCTGGATCGCGCCGCCGATCTCGTAAAGTCCCGATTGACCGATTTCCTCGCTGTCATGCGGCCGGAGACGGGGTTCACGACGGCCGACTGCGAGGGGGAAATCCACAGGACGTGCCTGACCCTCAAGCTTGCCGCAGAAGAGGCGAGGCGCTTTTCAGGCGATATCATCCCGGTGGCTGGAGCACCATCGCAAGGAGGGCGTATTGCGATGACGCTGCGGGTACCGCTTGGCATCGTGCTTGCCGTGACGCCTTTCAACTCTCCACTGAACACGGTCGCGCACAAGATCGCCCCGGCGATAGGGGCCGGCAATGTCGTGTTGCTGAAACCGGCCAGCGTCACCCCGGCCAGCACCTCGCTGCTGGTTCAAGTCCTGCTCGATGCCGGCTTGCCGCCCGGATATGTTCAGTTGTTTCATGGCGAAGGCCCGGCGGTTTCGGCGGCTCTCAACGATCCCCGCATCCGCTATGTCGCCTTTACCGGATCGACGGAAGTGGGGCGCATCATCCAGGCCCAGGCCGGCCTGCGCCGCACCCAAATGGAGTTGGGGTCAATCGCCTTCACGGTTATTGCCGAGGATGCCGATCTTAGCCGGGCGCTGCCGAAGGTCGTCTCCGCGGGGTATCGCAAAGCCGGCCAGGTCTGCACTTCCATTCAGGTGCTTCTCGTCCATGAAAGCCGGCTGGACGAAGTTTCCGAGAGCCTTGCCGGATTGGTAGCTCCGTTGAAGTCCGGCGATCCCGCCGCACCCGGTTGCGTTACCGGTCCGCTCATTTCGCTCGACGAGGCAAAACGTGTCGAGAGTTGGATCAGCGAAGCATTGGATGGCGGCGCCACGCTTCTTGCGGGAGGTCGCCGGACGGGTTCGATGGTCGCCCCGACATTGTTGCGGGATGTGCCGCCGACGATGAAAATCGGCTGCCAGGAGCTGTTCGGCCCCGTGGTATCGATAGAGGCCTATCGCAGCAGCGAACAGGCGATCGCACGCATCAACTCGACAGCCTACGGTCTTGCCAGCGGTGTGTTCACCAACCGGCTGGACGACGCGTTTCTTTTCGCCAGGAAACTGCATGTCGGCGGGGTGCATATCAATGAAACGTCTTCGTCGCGCGTCGATCTGATGCCCTACGGCGGCTCCAAGGACAGCGGCTTCGGCCGCGAAGGACCGCATTATGCCATCCGGGAAATGAGCGAGGAGCGCGTCGTTACCTTTCTATCCTGAATTCAGTCGAGGAAATTATGACAATCAAGACAGCACTCGTTTTTGGTGGTTCCCGTGGTATCGGTGCTGCGATCGTCGCGGCCCTGCAGGAAAGGAACTGGCAGGTCGTCCATACATCGACGGGTCGCTCCGGTGCTGCCGCGGATGGCGCGATAAAGGTCGATGTGACCGATGCTTCAACTGTGAACGCGGCTTACGAGGAGGCGCGCACCCGACTGGGCGGAAAGATCGGCCTCGTGGTCGCCAATGCCGGGATAAATCGTCCGGGCCGACCGCTTGCGGATTTTCCCGACGAGGACCTGCGCGCTCTGGTGGAGACTAATATCGTGGGGGCTTTCAACATGCTACGGGGCGCGGCGCGCGCCGTCGAGGACAACGGAGTCATTCTGGCAATCACAACCTCCCTCGTCCGGCGCGCACTTCCGGGAACCGGCCCCTATACCGCGACCAAGGCGGCCGTCGAGGCGCTGGTGCGATCCTTGCAGATGGAACTGGCCGGCCGAGGCGTTCGCGTGAATGCAGTTGCGCCCGGGCCTGTCGACACCGATCTGTTCCGTGCCGGAAAGGATGACGCGGCGATCACCCGGATGAAAGGGCTTTCGCCCTTCAATCGCGTTGGCGACCCAAAAGATATTGCGGGTCTTGTTGCCTTCCTCGCCTCGGAGGATTCCTCTTGGATCGCCGGTCAGGTTCTGCAGGCCAACGGAGCCATGGTATGAGCCCACTGACCCTTCTTTACACTCCGGCCTCCCCCTTTGCGCGCAAGGTCCGCATGGCGGCGCTAGAGCGGCGCATCAAGCTGGAACTTCTGGATACCCACGTAAGTCCAATTCTCTCGAATCCGGAACTGGCAAAAGTCAATCCGTTGGTGAAGGTACCGGTGCTCATCTCCCCGGACGGTCCGATCTACGATAATCGCGTGATCTGCCGTTATCTGGACAGATTGGGGGAGGGCCCAAGTCTCTATGCGTCGGAAGTGGCCGAAAGGTGGTCTATCGCGACACTGGAAGCATTGTCGGACGGTGTCATGGATGCCGCGGTACTGCTCCGCTACGAACTCGGCGTGCGACCGGAGGAGCTACGGTGGAAGCAGTGGGTTGATATCCAGTTTTCCCGGATCCTCGGTGTGCTCGAGCAGGTCGAGAAGATCACCGACAGTCTTGTCGGTCTTCATATCGGATCGCTCGGTCTTGCCGCCGCGCTTTCGTATCTCGACTTTCGTCATCCAGCGCTTCCATGGCGTGAAAACCATCCCCGCTTGTCCGCGTGGCTTGCCGATTTCGAGGAGCATGAAATCATGAAGAATACGCGCTACCCGCAAGTGTAGTTAGTTAGTTCGCGCAATTACGTCTATAATTACAGTATACCGAAAATCATAGGTGTAAATCACCCTTGGTTGCCCGTCATCGTGTGGTTATTTTATAAATCCGATAAGCTTTTCCTATACGGTAATCGTAAAACGGTATTTTTATTCCTGTTATTATTAGCTCTAAATATTGAAGAATGTCGACCCCCAAAGGCGCTATCAGAGTAGAGAAGCATGAGCAAACCTTTCCCTCATCTGTTCCAACCACTCCAGATCGGCAATGTAAGGTTGAAGAACCGGATTGCCATGGCGCCCATGGGTTTTGGGGCGCTCTCGGACGACAATGGTGTTCCGACCCAGAGGTATGTAGACTATTTCGCCGAACGAGCGAAAGGCGGAGCGGGCCTTCTCCTCACAGGCATGCTCAAGGTCGAGGATCAGATAGAGCATCTTCGCGCGCGGCGCGGACCGGTGACCCGGGAATTCATCAAGCCGTTTGCAGACCTGACGGAACAGATCCATGCCTTGGGGACGAAGATATTCGTACAGCTTTCGGCTGGGCTTGGATATCAGGGGCGGCCTCACAATGTGGTGGGCACGCCTGTCGCGCCGTCGCCCATTCCGAGTTTCGTCGATGACAAGGTCATATGCCGAGAATTGTCGACGGACGATATCGCAAGCCTTGTAACGGCCTTCGGGAATGCCGCCGAAATCCTTGCCAAGGCAGGGGTGGACGGTATCGAGGTACACGGACATGCGGGCTTCCTGATCGACCAGTTCTCCTGTTCCCTCTGGAATAAACGGACAGACCGCTACGGGGGGGACCTGCGTGGCCGGATGACCTTTGCATTCGAAATCTTCGATGAGATCAAGCGCCGCCTCGGTCCGGGTTATCCGGTACAGTATCGCTACGGCCTGAGACACTACATGAAGGCTGTTCGTCAATCCGCTCTTCCCGGAGAGGACTATATCGAGCTTGGCCGCGATATTGATGAGGGCCTGGAACTCAGCCGGATCCTGGAAGAGCACGGTTTCGACTCTCTGGCCATCGATGCAGGCACCGCGACCGGTCATTACTGGGCACATCCGCCGATCTACCAGCAGCACGGATGCATGCTGGACCTGTCGGCGATGGTCAAGGAGACCGTATCCATTCCGGTCATTGCCGTTGGACGGCTGGACATTCCCGAACTCGCGAATTCGGCCATTGCCGACGGTAAGGCGGACGTCATCTCGCTTGCCAAGGCGCTTCTTGCAGACCCGTATTGGCCGACCAAGGTACAGCGTGGCAAAGTTGAGGACATTCGCCCCTGCATCGGCTGCCACCAGGCTTGTTCGGAGCAGTTCAGCGGTCGATACCTGAATTCCTGCACCGTCAATCCGGCATGCGGACGCGAGCGCACCCATACGATCCTTCCAGCCCTGCAGCCGCAGAAGGTCTTGATTGCGGGCGGTGGCGTGGCGGGGATGGAAACCGCACGCGTTGCTGCGCTGAGGGGGCACAGCGTCGTGCTCTACGAGAAAAGCACGGAGCTCGGCGGGCACCTGATCGAAGCGGGGATTCCGGAAGACAAGAAGGACGTCGAACGACTGAATGACTGGTACAAGCGGCAGATCAAGCTGCTCGGCGTCGATATTCATACGGGCACCGAAGTCACCACAGGCCTTGTGGAGCAGGAAAATCCGGACGTCGTCATCGTGGCCACCGGTTCCGTCGATCTTCTGCCGAGGATACCCGGCTCGGATCGTTCGCATGTCGTCGCGACGACGGCTCTCTTCAAGGGGGACGTTTCCGTCCGGGGACGGGTGATCGTGGTCGGCGGCGGCGAAAACGGATGTGAGATAGCGCTGTGGCTGCGTCGGCGGGGCCATGAGGTCGCGGTTGTCGAACGCCAGTCGCGCCTGGTGAATATTCCGGTGGCCAATGCAAACCGGAACATGCTCCTCGACATGCTGGTCGACGAAGGTGTCGAAATCCACACAGACACCACCGTGCAGGAAATCGGCTGTCAGCATGTCCGGGTCATCCGGGCATCCGGCGAAGTCCTCGAGCTTGCCTGCAACAGCGTCGTGATGTCGGTTGGCATGCGTTCCGAACGCGGCCTCTACGAAGCCATCAGCGACAGCTTCGGCGGTCCCGTCTACGGCGTCGGCGACTGCGCCGATCCCACGAATATCATGAAGGCTGTGTGGGACGGGTTCGAGGTGGCCCGAACCATCTGACGCCGGCGGCGCTTGTGGTCGGGAGCCTCAAGCGCCGTGATCAAACGGCGCGTTCGCGTCCGTTAAAATGGCGTGTTCGGCAAACGGGAGGAGAAGAAGATCATGCACACAAGACGTGAATTTCTGATGAGCACTGCCGCCGCTGGCGCTTTGCTGGCGATGCCGCAGGCGACGAATGCAGCAGGGGACAGATCGCTCAATGTCGCCATCGGCGACGAACCGACGACTATTGACCAGAGCATCGCCTGGACGGGGGTGGATTACACCACCGCCGAAAACTATGCGGAATATCTGATTCAGCGGAGCCCGGCGGGTGAGCTTGTGCCGGGGCTGGCGGAACGCTGGACGCTATCCAGCGACGGCAAAACACTGGATCTGTTCCTCCGCAGGGGAGTGAAATTTCACAGTGGCGACGATTTCACTGCCCAGGACGTGATTTTCAGCTTCGAGCGCGGCCGTGCGAAAAGCAGTACCGTCAAGTCGCGCCTGAGTTCGGTGGCCAAGATCGGCGCGGTCGACACCCACCAGGTCCGCGTCGAATTCAGCAAACCGGACGTGACCTTCGTTCCCAACCGCTGTGCGGCCATGATCTCGTCCAAGAGCTACTTCGAACGCGTCGGCGAGGCGGAATTCGGCAAGAAGCCGTCGGGCACAGGTCCGTTCAGGTTCACGGAATACAAGCCGGGCGAATATCTCGATGTCGAGCGCTTCGACGGATACTGGGGCGGCCCCGTCCAGGTCGAAAAGGCACGCTTCTCGTTCGTTGCGGAAGAGACGACCCGTGTCGCCAAGATGCAGGCGGGCGAGGCGGATCTGATAACCTCCTGCCCGTATTTTGCGGTGAAGGGGTTTGAGGGAAACTCCAGTTACAATGTCGTCAAGTTGTCACTCTATCACCCAACGATGTCGATCGTCTTTGGCACCCAGAACCCCAAGGTTCCGTGGGCGGACAAGCGCGTCCGGCGGGCCATGGCGCATGCGATCGATTGCGACGCGATCATCAAGGGTGTGCTCTTCGGCATTCCCGACCGGCTGGCATTCCTCGCACCCTACGAGGTGGGCTACGACGCCGATCTGAAGCCGTTCGCCTATGATCCTGCAACGGCAAAGAAGCTGCTTGCGGAGGCGGGTTACGCAGACGGCTTCCCGATGAAACTGAGCTATGCAGTCACCGGCCGCGTCCAGATGAACAACCAGGTCGCAGAAGCGATCGCCTCCTATTTCGAGGCCGTCGGCATCAAGACGCAGCTAGCAGGCGAGGAATGGGGCGCCTACCGCAATGCCTACAACGCGGGTAAGGAGCCAGGTGCGCAATATGTCGGCCTCTTCACGCACGGACGCGCTGGCGCGGTCGATCCCACCTACAACTTCTCGCTGTTCTTCCAGACGGGCGGGCCGATCAGCATCTACAGCAACCCCAAGCTGGATGAGCTCAACGCGAGAGCCAAGGCCACGGCGGATAATGCCGAACGGGCCGAGCTCGTCAAACAGCTCGTTCGCATGGTGCAGGATGAGGTTCCGAGCTTCCCCGTCTACAACAACGTGGCGGTCTACATCACCAGCAAGCGGATCAAGTTCACGCCCACCAAGAATTTCAATTTCGACCTCGTTCAATTGAAAGACGTCACCTTCGTATAGCGACGAAACCTCACGTGCTGCGGCCAATCGGCAAGAGAAGGACGCAGCACGTCCATGGGATAGACCATGCTTACCTTCACGTTGAAACGTCTGGCGATCGGTTTGCTTTGCCTTGTCGGCGTAAGCCTGATCATCTTCGTAGCGATGCGCGTCTCGGGCGACCCGACGCTGCTTCTCCTGCCGGATGACGCGCTGCCCGAGGACCGCCATGCGATGCGGGTGCAGCTCGGACTCGATCTGCCTGTCCCGGTGCAGTTCGGCGTCTTTCTCGAGAATGCCTTTCTGGGCGATTTCGGCAATTCCATCCGCTGGAAGATGCCGGCGATGTCGCTAGTGCTGTCCCGGCTTCCGGCGACGTTGCAGCTTGCAGCCCTGGCGTTCCTGATTGCTGCGGTCTTCGGCCTGCTGAGCGGCGTCGCCGCCGCGAGACTGCGTGGAACCGTCTACGATTCCCTGATCCGGTTCGTGATGACGCTGGGGCTGGCCCTGCCGGTTTTCTGGATCGGCCTGATGCTGATCATGACGGTTTCGGTCAATATGGGCCTTCTGCCGACGTCCGGCCGCGGAACCTTCTGGCACATGCTGCTTCCGGCCGTGACAATGGCACTCAATCCGGCGGCGGCGCTCAGCCGGCTGACGCGCTCGTCCATGCTCAACGTTCTCGGCACCGACTACATCAAACTCGCCCGGGTCAAGGGCAACTCGGATTCCAGGGTCGTCTGGAAACACGGGTTGCGCAATGCCTCGATCCCGGTCGTGACGCTCGCGGGAATCCAGCTCGCCAACATGATCGGCAACACAGTCGTGGTCGAGACCATCTTTGCATGGCCGGGGACCGGGAAGCTCATCATCGACGCCATTCTCGCGCGCGACTTTCCTGTCGTGCAGGCAGCGATCTGTCTGATCGCGGCCATCTACATTGGCCTCAATCTGCTGGTCGACCTCTTGTACGGCGTGCTCGATCCGCAGATCCGTTACTGAACCTGAACCGGTTGCAATGCTTGAGGATGCCGCATGAATACTGTGACGAACGGCTTAGCCTGGGCGAGATTGGGGAGCGGCTGGCGCCGTCTGCCGATCTTTCCCGTCATCCTGTTGGCGCCCATGGTCATCTTCGGGATTCTCGGCACACATATCGCACCTTACGATCCTGGGGCGACCAATCCGGTGAATGCCTTGAAGCCGCCGTCATGGCTGATCGGGGAAGGTTTCTCCCATCTTTTCGGAACCGACTATCTGGGCAGGGACGTTTTCAGCCGGGTCATTGCCGGCGCACGCGCTTCGCTGACCGTATCGGTCGTGGGCGTCGGCATCGCCGGATGCGTCGGCATCTGCGCCGGTCTGGTTTCCGGTTATTTCGGCGGCTGGGCGGAAACGATCCTGATGCGCCTCGTCGACATCCAGATGTCGATGCCGCCCATTCTGCTGGCCCTCCTGCTGTCGGCCTCCCTTGGAACCGGCCTCTGGATGGTCATTTTCGTCGTCGCCGTGGTGTTTTGGACGAATTATGCGCGCGTGCTGCGCGGGGAGGTCCTGTCCGTCAGGCAACGGGATTATGTGGTGATGGCGCGTGTGCTCGGGTGTCGGTCGCATACCATCCTGCGGCGGCACATCCTTCCCAACGTGATCGATTCCGCCCTAGTCGTCGCTTCGCTGCAGCTTGGGGCCGCGGTCATTCTCGAAGCCTCCTTGAGTTTCCTGGGCCTTGGTGTCCAGCCGCCGGCGATCGCCTGGGGCAAAATGATCGCGGAGGCCAAGCTCTATCTGGCAACCGCCTGGTGGCTGCCCTTCTTCCCGGGTCTCGCGCTGGTGATCACGGTTCTCGGCGCCAACATGCTCGGTGACTGGCTGCGCGACCGGCTCGATCCCAAGCTGCGCAATTCATGAGGATCGTTTCGATGCAGTATGATCCGGTACTCTCCGTTCGCAACCTCGAAACGCACTGCTTCACACCGAAGGGCGTTCTGAAGGCGGTCGACGGGGTAAGCTTCGATCTTCATTCCGGACAATCTATGGGACTGGTCGGCGAATCCGGCTCCGGCAAGAGCATGGTCTGCAATTCGATCATTCGCCTTCTTCCCCGCCACGGGGTGCGCACTGTCGGCGGGCAGGTGATCTTTTCCGGTCGGGATATCCTCGGCATTTCCGAAAGCGAAATGCGCCGGGTGCGTGGCCGAGAAATCGGCATGATCCTTCAAGACCCGCTGATGTCGCTCAACCCGGTCTTCACAGTGGGAAACCAGGTCGGCGAAATGTACCGGTTGCATCCGCAGGCCGAAGACGGGCGCCCCATTCACCAGCGTGTCCTCGACGTGCTGAGAAAGGTTGCGATCCCGTCTCCCGAGCAGCGCGCGCGCCAATACCCGTTTCAGTTCAGCGGCGGCATGCGCCAGCGTACGGTCGCTGCGATCGCTCTTGCGGGCAGGCCGAAAGTGCTGATTGCCGACGAGCCGACGACGTCTCTCGATGTCACGATACAGGACCAGTTTCTCTGTCTCCTGAAGGAGCTGCAGGAGCAGGAAGGCATGTGCCTTATCCTGGTCACCCACGATCTGGGGATAGTGGCGGAAACCTGCGACAACGTCGCTGTCATGTATGCCGGACGTATCGTCGAGGTAGGACCCGTGCGCGAGGTGCTGATGCGACCGGCGCATCCCTATACGGAGGCGCTGTTGCGCGCCATCCCGAAACCGGGCGGGCGGGGAACGCGGCTTTACCAGATCGATGGCGAACCGCCGAACCTGCTCGACCCGCCACCAGGCTGCCCGTTCCAGCCGCGCTGCGCCCGTGCGATGCCGATATGCGCGCGGACCACGCCGCCGATGAAGGCCGACGAAAACGGGCGGGCAGCTGCCTGCTGGGCAAGCGACATCGAGGAGGTGCGTGCATGAGCGAAACCGGTGATCTCATACCTCTTCTGGAACTGCGCGGCGTCACGAAATATTATCCGGTGAAGGTCGGTGGCTTTCTGAAGTCCCGCAGATGTTTGCTGAAGGCGGTGGACGGTGCCGACTGCAGTGTGCTGCCGGGTGAAAGCTTCGGCATCGCCGGCGAGTCGGGTAGCGGCAAGACGACGATGGGGCGACTGGTCCTTCGGCTCGAAAAACCGACGGATGGCGAAGTCCTTTTCGCCGGGCAGGACATCGCCCAGCTTCCGTCCACCGAACTTGCCGAGTACCGAATGTCGGTTCAGGCCGTCTTTCAGGATGCTTCCGGTTCGCTCAATCCCCGTATGCGGATCAAGGACATCGTGGCGGAACCGCTGCGGATCCATATGCGGATGAGCAAGGCCGAGATTTCGGAGCGCTGCCGGACGATCGTCGAACAGGTCGGCCTGCCGCAGCGGGTGCTTGAAGGTTTTCCTCATGAATTGAGCGGTGGCCAGAAACAGCGCGTGGCGATTGCGCGGGCGATGATCCGCAAGCCGAGGATGCTGTTGCTGGACGAGCCGGTTTCCGCATTGGACGTTTCCGTGCGGGCACAGGTCCTGAATCTGCTTTCCGACATGCAAGAAAAGTTCGGTCTGACCTACATGATGATCTCTCATGATCTTGGCACGCTCGGGCATGTCAGCACCACGCTTGCCGTCATGTATCTGGGCCGGATCGTCGAAGTCGGTCGAACCGAAGAGCTCTACGAGCGCCCCTTGCATCCCTATACGCAGGCCCTGTTTCAGGCGATGCCGGTGCCGGATCCGACGCGTGTCAAGCGCGCCCCGAGCATTCGTGGAGAGATCGGGTCTGCGTTGGAATTGCCGCAGGGATGCCGGTTTGCGCCTCGCTGCCCGCGCAGGATGCCCGTCTGCACCGAACTGAACCCCACGCTTGTCGAAGCGGCGCCCAGACATCGCGTTGCCTGCCATCTGCACCACGATCCGTCCTGAGCCCGGAAGGCAAATGTCATGATAGGGAACGAAATGAAGCTTCTGGAACAAGGCCGTATCGGCCAGCTCATCCTCAAGAACCGTGTCATCATGTCTGGCATGGGATGCGGCGCGCTGGTGAACCTCGACGGCACGCTGTCACAGCGCGGCATCGATTATTATGTCGAGCGGGCCAAGGGTGGAGTGAGCATGGTCACCACCGGTTCGGTGCGCGTCACGCGCGATTTCGAGCGACCTCCCGGGCCACTTTCGTCCGGCCTGATGCTCGACAACAAGCTCTATGGAAGATGGGTTCACGAGCTGTCGCAGAACCTCCACGACTACGGCACGAAGCTGTGCGTCCAGTTGTCTGCCGGCCTCGGGCGCTGCCTTTCCAAGGGCGACATCAAGCTGGTGGAACCGATCGGCCCCTCGGCCAATCCGTGCCTGCAGGACCCCAAGCGCCTGACGCGGCCGCTGACGATTGCCGAGATCAACCAGTTGATCAATGCATTCGAATCCGCCGCAGAGATCTGCCGCAGCACCGGCGCAGATGCGATCGAACTCAATTGCCATGCAGGTTATCTGGTGGATCAGTTCATGACGCCGCTCTGGAACAGGCGAGATGATCAGTACGGCGGCAACCTTGAAAACAGGCTGCGTTTCCTCACCGAAATCGTCGCCCGGGTCAAACGCGCGGCTGGCCCGCGCATTCCGCTGATCGTCAAATACGCCTTGACGCACTATCTCGACGGAGGGCGCCTTCCGGAAGAGGGCGTGGAGATTGCACGCATGCTGGAGGCAGCGGGCGTTGATGCCCTGACGATCGATGCGGGTGCGCGGGAAACCCAGTATTGGACGCTGCCTTCCGAATTCCTGCCGGAAGGCTGTAACGTCGATCTGGCGGAGATGGTGAAACAGGCGGTTTCGATACCCGTAATCGCGGTCGGAAAACTGGGCGATCCGCACTTGGCGGAAGAAACTCTCACCCGGAACCAAGCCGATTTCATCGCCCTTGGCCGCACCCTGATTGCCGACCCCCATTGGGTCAGCAAAGTAAGGGAGGGGCGGACCAAGGATATCTGCCCCTGCGTCGATTGCTTCGAAGGCTGCCACAAACACATTCATGACGGCAAGCCGGTCGGTTGCGCGGTCAATCCTTCGGCGGGCAATGAGAGGGCCTTGCAGGTCGCGCCAGCGGAATTGCGCAAGCGGGTCTTCGTCATCGGCGCAGGACCAGGTGGGTTGGAGGCGGCAAGAGTAGCCTCGCTACGGGGACACGAAGTCCATCTCCTGGAAAAGGAGGCCGGAATAGGCGGCAATATCGACCCTGGTTCCTCGCCCCCGTTCAAGACCATCTATCGCCGGCTGACGGATTATCTGATGTTCCAGCTGACGAAGCAGGGGGTCACGATCGAATTCGGGCACGAAGCGCGGGCTGCGGATCTGATTGCCCTCAATCCCGACGCCGTCATTCTTGCCACCGGCAGCGCACCGATAGTGCCTCCCATTGAGGGTGTGAATCTTCCCCACGTCGTGATCGCCAATGATGTTCTGACCGGTAAATCGCAAGCGAGCGGCCGGATTGCGATCATCGGCGGCGGCGTCGTGGGTTGCGAGACCGCTTTGCATCTCGCACGTTTGGGGCATGACGTGATGATCATCGAGAGGATGAAGGATCTGGCACCGGATATGTACTACATCAACCGGATGCATATGCTGAAGCTGCTCGCCGACGAGGAGGTGAAGGTCGAGCTCAATGCGGACGTACGGCGCATCGAAGCCCATGGGTTAACCTACGAGACGGCGGCTGATGGGTTGAACTTTGTGCCTGCCGACTCGGTCGTCATCGCTGCCGGGTTCCGCTCGCGCACGAAACTGGCCCAGGATCTGGATGGCCATCTGCCGGAAGTCTATTCGATCGGTGACAGCATCTCGCCGCGCAAGGTCATGGAGGCGATGAACGAAGGCTACAGGATCGCGCGGCTCATCTAAACCGGAAGACCCTGTAGCCTTCGTCTCATACCGAAACGGCACGACTGATATACCCCGGAGCCAACTGGAAACGGCACCGGTTATCCCGCACTGTGTCGAAGCGGTCGAGCCTGAGGAGGAATCGGCAAACCCGCCGGACGAGGTTCATCCAAAAGCTGCAACGAGTTATCGCGCATTGCCAACGCGCGATGTCTTGCGCGCGACTTGATCCTTGCCGCCACAAGGTCGTTACACCGTTTATCTCAAGGGAGGATCTGATGAGGATTTCACGCCGATCGTTTATCGCTGCGGCCGGGGCCGCAACTGCTGTTGCGCCGCTTTCATTCAGGAAAGCGCTCGCTGTAGGGATGGAGTTACCGCACACGATCGCGGCGGAGTCGCCCTGGTTCTGCAACCAGGTGGCGCTCACCAGCAAGGGCGAGATGTTTTTCGGCCTCCCCCGTTACCCCGACTACGATAAAACCCCTTGTCTCGCAAAGCGTGGATCCGATGGGAAGGCGGCGGCATTCCCCGGCAATGGCTGGAACGATTGGAAGCCAGGCGATGATGGTCGCGACAGTTTCGTCTATGTGAACTCCATCCATATCTTCAAGGACGATACGGTCTGGGCCGTAGATCAAGGCGCACTTCGTGCGGACTCCTATCCACCTGAGCTTTCGGAGCCCAAGCCCGGGGCTCAGAAGCTTGTGCAATTGGACCCGAATTCCGGTAGGGTACTGAAGGTCTTGCGTTTCGACGACAGTATTCTGCCCAAGGGCGCAAAGATGAACGATCTGCGGATCTTCGGTAACCATGTCTATGTCACCGATTCCGGAATTGGCGCGCTGATTTATCATAACCTGTCGACCGGTCAGACATTGCGGCGGATGTCGGGCCTTCCGCAGATGCAGGCAAAGGTGGAACCCAACCTTCAGCAGGGCAATCACCAGACACCAAAGATCGACATGATCGAGATCAGCGACGACGGTGAATGGATTTACGCTGCGGCTCCGACCGGTCCCTTCATCAAGATCAAGGCCGCAGCCGTGCGCGATGCGTCCATATCGGACACAGATCTTGCCAAACAGGTCGAGGAATATGCTCCGATTGCCCGCAGCGGCGGATGCGCGCTCGATACCAAAGGAAATCTGTACCTGTCCGAACTCGACAACAAACGGGTGACGATCCTTTCTCCGACTGGCCAGACAGCTGTGCTGACGTCCGACGAGGAATTCATCAGCCCGGACGGCTCGTTCATCAGCATCGACCGCAAGCTTTACATTCCGATCACCCAATCCCGGCGGACCAGGCTTTTTGGCAACAAGGAAGACATGGTGAAGCGTCCGTGGAAGGTCTATGTCGTCGATCTGCCGGAGGAGTTCGGGGGCATCAAGCTCGGTAATTCGCTGAACGGCGTCAGGGCAGGGTAATCTGATCGATCTTCAGCGCGTGGATGCCCTGCGTGAACGCCGGGCATCCATTTCTATACGCGAGAGTGCTTCCAATCTCTCGTGTGCCCACCGGCCCAAACCCGTAAAAGCGAGGGGAATGTTCAGCAATATTGCTTAGGCATGCCTCGATTTTCCTGTGGTCCGCTCCATGAGCTTGGATGCATAAGCGGAGGAGATATGAGCCCGCGCCGCGGCGATGGCTGCGTCGGCATCCCTTGCCTCGATCGCCGCAACGATCTTGAGATGTTCCTGGTGCGAGGCCTCTGCGCGTCGGGTATCGCCAAGATTGGTGCTTGGAATCAGCATCAGGCCGTCCCGGAGCGTATTGAGGGACACGACGAGATAACGGTTCCGCGCCGCACCCTGGATCGTCTGGTGAAGCGCGTAGTTGAGACGGGCAAGGTCGGCAGCGTTTTCGATATATTCTTTCTCCTCGCTGACGATCATCCGCATCAGCTGAACTTCGGCTTGGGTGGCATTTACCGCAGCAAGGCCGGCGGCGGTGCCTTCCAGCAGTTCACGCATATAATAAAGTTCGGCAATCATCTGATGATCAAGTTCGGTGACCTTCAGGCCTTTCTGGGAGGAGGAGGTGAGAATGCCTTCGCTTTCCAAACGGCGCAGGGCCTCTCTGACGGGCGTGCGGCTGACGTTGAACTGGCTGGCGACGTCTCTTTCACGCAATCGGCTACCGGGAATGAACTGGCCCTGACGGATGGCTTCGCGAATCTGCTCATATACACGTTCGGGCGCAGACTCGTTTGATTTTAATCGGCTTTTTTCGGTCGTTAGGTCGGTAATTTCAGCCAATTTCTCGCTCCGATGAGGCCTGCGCCGTAAGTTTCCGCCCAGCATTATGACAAAAAGCCGTTGACAAATCAATCTGGATTGTTTTGGTATGCCAAAAAGTACAAACGAGGAGAGGGAGGTTCCTTGTCGGATTTCGTGAAGAAGAATGATGTTGCACGGGCGGACCGTATCGTCCTGGTCGGCGAATGCATGATTGCGCGTCCATGGTCGCGCATGACCGGGCCGGAGTTCGAGGGGGTCGTGGGCATCATGCGTGGCGCCGCCACCACTTATGCCCATCTCGAAACCGTCATCGGCCGCCCCGACGAAGTTGACGGCGCAAAGAGCAGCGACTGGCTCGGCAGCTATCTGATCGCGGAACCGAAAATGGCGGAAGAACTCGCCTGGGCCGGCGTCGATATCGTCTCGGCGGCCAGCAACCATAGTTTCGACTTCGGACAGGGCGGCATCCGTTCGACGCTCGCGCATTGCAGGAATGCCGGAATGGCGTGCGCGGGCATCGGCGAGAATCTCGAAGCCGCGCGTGCGCCAGCGTATGTGGACGGACCGGCGGGTCGTGTCGCGCTTGTCGCGCTGAGTTCGGGTAACAAGGCTTACGAGATCGCCGGGATGGACAAAGGCCGGATTCCCGGCCGCGCCGGCGTCAATGCGCTTCGGGTAAAGACACTGCATGTCGTGCCGCCGACCGAAGCGAAGTCGCTTCGGGAAATCGGCAGGCGGCTTAGCATCCTGCGGGAAGGCGGGAAGCCAGGTCCTGCGAATGTCGGAATGGAAGCCGGCGAATTTCGCTTCGGATTGCCGGCCGACCAATCGACGCGGGCGCAGAACGCCTTTGTCGAAGGGGAGGAATTCGGAACCCGCAACCTCTGCCATCCGTTGGATCGAGAGGCAAACCTCAGGGTGATCGCCGAGGCACGGGACGGCGCAGACCTCGTTCTCGTGGCACATCATTTCAATATATCGGATGGGGTGAGGGGCGACGCTCCACCCAATTTCGTCCGCGACTTTGCCCATGCGGCGATTGATGCGGGAGCCGATATTTTCATCGGTCACGGCTGGCACCGCACGATGGGGATCGAGATCTACAGGGGCCGCCCGATCATCTACGGCATCGGCAATTTCATCGCCCATTCCGAATTCATGTCGAATGTTCCGTACGACAGCTACGAAGCCTGGGGGCATCCGGTGGACCAGTTGACGACGCTCGGTCCGAACCTGCACCCGCTCCACCCGGGCCTCGACGGTCCTTCGGAAACGTGGTGGTCGTCGGCAATCATAGAGGTCGTGCTGAAAGAGGGGCGCCCTGCGGGGTTGCGCCTGACGCCGGTCGAACTCGGCCGTGATGTCGGTCCTGACGCGACGATGAGACGGCCGGTCGGCAAGGAGCGATATACCGATGGTCGTCCCCTGATCGCCGAGGGCCAGAACGCGAAGGCGGTGCTTGATCGATTTGCACGACTGTCCAGGCCGTTCGGCACGGAATTGAAGATCGAGGGAGATACCGCTTGGATCGCTTGCGCCTGAACGGCCGATCGCAAGCGCATGATCGACTGGCACAGGCAAACGGCGCGCGTATCGGATGAGACCGATCCGGGCACTTTTCCAAAGTTCCGGTGAGCCCGGAGCCGCAATGCATCACGAAATACAAGGGAGATCGTATATCGATGGGAGAACTTCAGGGGAAGGTCGCGCTCGTTACCGGTTCGTCGCGTTCGATTGGCGCGGAAATCGTCCGCACGCTCGCGAAGGCCGGAGCGGACGTGGCGGTCAATGCGCGCACATCCGGAGACGAGGCCGAGGCGGTTGCCGCCGAGTGCAGGGCTTATGGCGTCCGGGCGCTGGTGACGGTGGCCGATGTTTCGCTGCCGGATGAGGCGAGGAAACTGGTCGAGGACGTGCTCGAACATTATGGCCGGATCGATATCCTCGTGAACAACGTCGGCGCCAGTCCTCGGGTGCCCTTTCTCGAGATGAGTTTCGACGACTGGAAGAAGTGCTTCGACATCAACGTCAACAGCATGTTCCTGACCGCCAAATATGCTGCCCCGTCCATGGTGAAGAACGGCTGGGGGCGCATCGTCAACATCGGCGGGCACACCCAGCTCTATACTCAGGGCCGAGGGGTGCATGTGAAAGGCAGCAAGGCCGCGGTCCAGGGTTTGACCCGCGGTCTGGCCGGCGAGCTTGCGCAATACGGGATTACCGCCAACGTCGTCGCGCCGCACGGCATCGATACGCCGCCGCGCCACAACAAATACTATACCGACAACGACCCGAAGTGGGATGCCGCATCGCGCGGAGTGGACAAGATTCCCGTTGGCCGCCTTGGGAAGCCTTCGGAAATCGCGGCACTTGTCAAGTTCCTGTGCTCGGACGACGCCAGCTACCTGACTGGACAGACCTATTTCGTCAACGGCGGCCACGCGGCAAGCTGACTTCACAAGGTTCAATAGATGCCGGCCAAAGCAAGGGGAGAAGTTGCCTGCCGGTATCGTCAAAGAAGGAGGAAGACATGCGATCGAAAACCATTCTGTTCGCCACGGCCGCATTGGCGTGGTCGCTGACAGCCGCCGGCGCGTTTGCGGAAATGGTGGCGGAATTCTACAAAGGCAAGACCGTCCAGTTCATCGTTGGCTCCGACGTCGGCAGCGGCGGCGATACCTACAATCGCCTGATTGCCCAGTTCATTGGTCGGCACATTCCCGGCAATCCGACCATCGTTCCGCAGAATATGCCTGCCGCCGGCGGCATCGTGCATATCAACTACATGTACAAGCAGGCGCATCGGGATGGGACCGAAGTCGGCCTGACGCGCGAGGCGGTTCCCTTCGAACCGCTGCTGCTCGGCAGCAAATCGAAGGCGAATTTCGACGTCACCAAATTCAATTGGCTGACGAGCCCGAATTCATTTCTCAATGTCGCATTGGCCTGGGAGACGTCCGATGTCAAAACGGCTGCCGACCTGCTGACCAAGGAACTGATCGTCGGTGGCGTGGGGCAGACGGGCTCGACGAACGACGCCAATATCCTCAGCAATCTGCTCGGTTTCAAGTTCAAGGTCATTCAGGGTTATCCCGGACCGGCCGCCGTCGATCTGGCGATGGAGAATGGCGAACTCGAGGGGCGTGCGACGGCCGGCTGGACCGGGCTTACGACACGCCACGCCGACTGGCTGCGAGATAAGAAGGTCAAGATCCTCTACCAGATGGGCGCGACGCGCCATCCCAACATCCCGAGCGATGTTCCGACACTGATGGAACTTGCCAAGACGGAGGAGCAGAAGACGATCCTGATGCTGAAATATGCCTCGAACGAGATCGGCTTCCCCTTCATGCTCCCGCCGGACGTGCCACAGGACCGTGTGGATGCAATGAGGAAGGCGTTCGTCGATACGTACAAGGATCCGGACTTCATCGCGGCCGCCAAATCCCAAGGCGTCGAAGTATTCCCGGTCGCGCCGGAGCGGATCATGGAAGTCTACAAGCAGGCCTATTCAGCTCCCAGAGAGCTGGTCGAAAAGCTGGCCGAGCTTTCCAAGGCGCCGGCGAAATGACCAGCACGCCCGGCCCCGCAAGGGCCGGGCACTCGATTGCGCATCTGGGAGGCGAGAACTTGGAAACTGGCATGCTCGACGCGGCGCTGCATGCGCTGCAAATGATTTCCGATCCCTATCGGCTGATGATACTGGCGCTCGGCGTCGTCATCGGCCTTGTTGTCGGCATTCTGCCCGGGATCGGTGGACTTGCCGGAACGGCACTGCTTCTCCCCTTCACCTTTTCCATGGACACCTATACGGCCTTTGCATTTCTCCTTGGCCTCGGGGCGGTCACCGCGACCGGCGATCCGATCCCTGCTATCCTGTTCGGCGTTCCCGGCGGCGCAGGTTCTGCCGCGACGGTTCTCGATGGACTGCCCATGGCACGGCGGGGAGAAGCGGGGCGAGCGTTGAGCGCGGCCTATATGGCTTCGCTGCTTGGAGGGCTTTTCGGGGCGGCACTGCTTGCGCTTGCTATCCCAGTCATGCGGCCGATGATGAAATATATCGGTTCGCCGGAGCTTCTGGCCTTCGCGGTCTTCGGGATTTCGATGGTGGCTGTCATGGCCGGCAAGTCGCCCATCCGTGGTCTCGTCGCCGGCTGCCTCGGCCTGCTGCTTGCGATGATCGGCGCTGATCCGAAGACCGGAACCGAGCGCTGGACGCTGGATACGCTCTATCTTTACGAGGGCCTGCCCATCCTCCCGGTCGTGCTCGGTCTTTTTGCGCTGCCCGAGCTTTGCGACCTTTCCATTTCCCGTGCGTCCATCAGTACGGGAATGATAAAGCAGAATCCCAAGGATGGCATGCTGCAGGGCGCCCGCGACGTGTTCCGCAACTGGTGGCTCGTCATCCGTTGCGGTTGGATCGGCAGCCTGCTTGGCGCCGTGCCGGGCATCGGCGGAGCCATCGTCGATTGGGTCGCCTATGCGCATGCCCGGTCCACGGTGAAGGGTGCATCGGAAACCTTCGGCAAGGGCGATGTCCGCGGGGTAATCGCCTCGGAAAGCGCCAACAATGCCCGTGAAGGTGGGGCGCTGATCCCGACCATCGCGTTCGGAGTTCCGGCCACTGCGACCATGTCGCTCCTGCTCAGTGCGTTCCTGGTCCACGGGCTGCAGCCCGGTCCAGACATGCTGGGGCCGAACCTCAGTGTCACCTATTCGATGATCTGGAGCGTCGCGATCGCCAATATTCTGGGCGCAGGTCTATGCTATCTGTTCAGCGGCCAGTTCGCGAAACTTGCCACGCTGCGTTACACGCTCATCCTGCCGACCGTGATGGGCATCATCTACATCGGCGCCTTCGAAGGGACACGAACCTGGGGCGACCTTTATGCGCTGCTCATCTTTGGCATCATCGGATGGACGATGAAGCAATCCCGCTGGCCGCGTCCGCCTCTGCTTCTCGGCATCGTGCTGGGCGATATCTTCGAGCGTTATCTGTTTATCTCGATCGATCGCTACGGCACGGACTGGTTTGCCCGACCGATCGTCATCGTGCTGTTTGCCCTGGCATTCGTCGGCATCCTTCGACCGCTTCGCCAGGACATCGTCAGTCAGGGCGGCATCGCCAGGATGGTTTCGATGATAGGCAGCTTCCGAACCAAGACGTCGGACCTCCTGTATCTGCCGGTGATTATCGTCTTCTCCTATATGCTCTGGCAGGCGAGAGACTGGGACAGCGAGCCCGCAACGGTGCCTCTGTTCGTGGGCACACTCGGACTTGGCCTGACAGTCATCAGCCTGCTGTCCCAATGGTTCTACCACCCTGGAGAACCAGCCGACGGTTCAGGCAGAATGCACATGGAACTGGAGGCGGAGACGGAGCACCTCACGCAGCGGACCATCTACACCCGCGCGGTCGTCTTCTTTGCTTGGCTGGTATTTTTTATCGTCTCCATGGCGCTGGTCGGGATCTTCGTGACGATCCCGCTGTTCGTGATCGGCTACATGCGAAGCGAGGCGAAGGAGCGCTGGCGCCTGGTCCTGCCGAAAGCCGTCATTCTGACGCTGTTCATCTATGTCGTCTTCGATCAGATCCTGCACATTCCGTGGCCGCGGACTGTCGTCGGCGAGTTCCTGCCGTCCAACTGGCGGGTGCCCGGAATGTGAGGACCGGAACTATTGGGGGCCGCGTATCCGGACCATCCCGGCAAAGCGGCGGCAAAATATCATGCCGTCGCGTCCTCGCCGATCCGATGCCACGCCGGCATAACTGATTTGCCTTCCGCAAACTTGCGGATGGGCGCGCATGCTACTTAAGATTGGGTTGCATTGCTGGTTTTTGGCAAACGTCGTGCTCTGTGTCGGGAAAGAGAACACCGTCAAATCTCCCGTCGGAATTGCCAAGGACCCGGATGCCAAGGACATCATCCTGGGAGGATATCGTGAACGGAAAATCAAGTCTGAAATGGTCTGCCCGACATATTCGGGCGACAGCGGTTAGCATAATGCTCGGCACCGTACTGGCGTTGGGGTTGGGTATGAGCGAGATGGCCCATGCGGCGCCGATCACCCAGGCTTCCGTCACCGGCGGCAAGGTGCAAGGCGTTCCGAGCGATACGGCCGGTGTGACGCAGTTCCTCGGTGTTCCCTTCGCCGGCAATGTCGGTGGGGAAAACCGATGGAAACTCGCGCCTGCGGTGAAGCCGTGGGACGGGGTTCTGGTGGCCGACAAATGGGGCGACCAGATGCTTCAAGACGCAAACAAGCTGAGCGACGCACCGATCAGCGACAACGGATTGAACCTCGCCGTCTGGACGCCAGCCCAAAGCACAAGTGACCGGCTGCCGGTGTACATGCTGATTCACGGCGGCGCCAACCGATTGGGCTCGGCCGCCATGCGAGACCTCTATGCCGCGCAGCTGGCTGCGAAAGGCGTGGTGGTCGTCTCGGTCCAGTATCGTCTCGGAGCTCTGGGCTGGCTCTCCCTGCCGGAGATGGCCAAGGAAAATGCGAACGGACCGAAGGGCAATTTCGGCGTCCTCGACCTCGTCGACGCGCTGAAATGGATTGAGAAGAACATCGCTGCGTTTGGCGGCGATCCCGCCACCGTGACGATTGGCGGGCAATCGGCAGGGGGCGAAAACACGGTGGCGCTTCTGAGGACGCCACTGGCCAAGGGCTTGTTCAAGCGGGCGTTCATTCAGTCGAGTTTTACGGGGTTCCTGCCCGGAAAGGTGGTCGATTTTTCCAAGAAATCGCAGGACAATCAGAACGCGATCAACGCGCTTTTCGGCAAGGAGACGACACTTGCCGATTTGCGGGCCATCGACGGCAAAACCTGGTTGGAAAAATGGAAGGGCGGAAAAGAAACGCTGTTCGGTGTGATGGCGGGTGCCGTCGCGACCAACCAATTCTACACTATCGATGACTACGTCTACACCCGAGATTCCGTAAACCTCTTGCAGCCGGGCGATTTCGACGGGCTCGACATCATTATCGGCCAGACGGCGGACGAGTATACCGGCCTTCGACCCAACGACTTGAAGATGACGGAGGAGGAACAGCAGAAAGCCATGCTCGCCGCCATTCGTCCGTACCAGGCGGGGAATGTCGACGAAAAGGTGTTCCCGCTTTATGCGACGGATGACCCGACCGAGGCCTATCGCCTGTCGCTGCGGATGCTCAACGACTACATGTTCGAATATGTTCGGGTGGGGGCGGAGTTCGCGAAAGCACACAGCAAGTCCAACGTTTATCTCTACTACTGGGATCATTGGCCGCCGGGCAAGGACCAAGGCTTTCGGCGTGCCTGGCACGCTGGCGACAACTGGTATTTCAACGGCTCGCTCCGCGCTGGCAATTCCAGCCAACTGCCGTGGACGGATCCGGATTATGCAATGCGAGACATTGCGATGACCTATCTTGCCAACTTCATTAAGACCGGAGATCCGAATGGGTACGACGTCCCGCATTGGGGCCAGGTGACGGCGAAATCCGGTGGGCAGTTCCTTCGCTTCCATGAAGGCGATGCAGCAATGCGCACCTCGACGATCTATCCGACACGCGATGCGTATTTGCGCAGCAAGATTCTTGAAGGAATCGGCATGACGGAAGCGGACGTAGACGGCGCCCCGCGGCGCCCCTAACGAGGAGGAGGATGGAGTGAGCAAAGTCAGGCGTTACACTATCGCGGCGGTTCCCATGGTTCTGCTGGCGGTTTCTTCGGCATCCGGCCAAACATTCGTGAACCCGGATCAACCTAAGCCCGAATGCACAATTCAATTTCCTGATCTCGCGATTCCGGACGTCGGAAAGGACAGGCTCTGGCCGGGTTATCTCGCAGAATGGAAGATAGGCAAGATCTGCGTCGCCTTCACGCCTACAAGCCGATTGAAGCCGGCGGCCTACGTCGGCGACTATTACGTCGATGAATTCACCGACGAAAGGATAAGGCAGCGCTGGCATGAGTGCCGCAAGGATCCTGCCTGCGCCGAGCGCGTCATGGCGGACGCCAAAAGGTTCATCAAGGCGGAGGAACCGGACACCGGGACGGTGGACACATTCGGCAAGATCGACCGCGAGAGTGCCGTCGACCTTGCGCAGATCAGGCGGCCGGCTTACTTTGGCAAGGCACCATTCAGCGAGCAGATCGCACAAGCAGATCCATCTTCCTATGTAGTGGAGTTCACTGCGCCACGGGACGGTTATGAGCGCACGCATCTCGGGCTGAACGACAGTATCAAGCTACGTGGCTGGTACATCCGCGGCGCAGGAGTTGGTGATGGAACCGGCAAGAAGATTCGCGCACTGATCATTGTCAACAATGGTGGCGGGAACGAAACGACGGCGCTTGGGCATCCGTGGTATCGGGCGGACGCAGCGACGGGTGACTATGTGTTCATTTCGGATCCGCCCAAAAGCGAGCAATCGAGCATGGTCGGCTGGCGCCAGCACATTCACGCGTTTTACGCGGCGGGTTTTGATGTCCTTATCACCGACCGCCGTGGTAACGGCATCTCCGGCGGTCGTGAAGGTTACGATCTTGGCGAGCAGGCAACCGACACATTCCGGATGCTGGAGCAGCTTCAGAGCGGTCAGGGCCTGCGTATCGGTTCGGCCGACGGCAGGACACTTGAGGGCCGAGCTGCGGTCGATCTCCTGCTTGACGGCGCCAGCATCAAGGACCTGCCGGCGGTCGTGCTCGGATATTCGCGCGGTTCCTATGCGACCCAGTGGTTCATGCATAAGAATTTTGTCGAGGACTGCGACGTGCGCGGCAAGAAGCCCACCTGCAAGCCCGCTGTCGGTCTCGCAAACATCAAGGGTGCCATTCTCTATGGCTTCAATGCCGGAAGCCTGGGTTACAGGGCGGCGGGCCACGACCTTCGCGAAGCTGCCTTACGCGAAGAGTTCAACATCACGCAATATACGGATAGCTCCGCCCTCGCCAACATCAACAAGTGGCCAGCCCTACAGCTGATAAAGGGCAGTTACGATTATGTCGAGGCTCTCGAAGGTTCATGGGATGCCTACCAGCGATTTCACGGGCTGAAGGATTTTTCCGTCTTCGCGGGCCAGCATATCTTACCGCATCATCACCCGGGCATGCTCGAATATAAGAGCCGACGCATGGTGGCCTTCGCAACGGCAGCGGTGCTTGGCCGCGACAGAGTCGAGGGCAGCACCCAACCAAAGAATATAAGAGAGCTTGTCCGGTCGGTACCACAATTTTGGGAAATGGATATCAATCGCGAAGGCTGGAAGCCGCTATAGGTTGCGGCATCGGTATCTTCTCATGCAGTCTCACATTCGCCTCGCAGAGATCAATCTCTGCGAGGATTGGCGGTGACGCATGGTCGTGCGCGTTGCGCCGACGTCAACTCCCGCATCCAGCACTGGACCCATGCGCTGGCTCACGGCGGGCCGATCGCAGCCCTTAGTTCCAAAGAAGGAGAGCTGGCAGACGGACCCAATCGAACCGCCGCCGTACGGTATTGGGTGTCGACAGTTCGGCTGCCAATCAAGAGCATAGCGATTTGACCTTCTAGATAACTAGCGTTCACGAGTACTTGTTGACCTCTCAGGGGAAAAGGCTTTCATTCGCTGCAAATTCTTGGGGAGGTGAAATGGGAATTTTTGACGAGCGGAAGATCGATTGCCACGCTCATGTATTGGATCCGGTCCGTTTTCCCTATGCGCCGGATGCCGCCTACAAGCCGTCGGGCCAGGAGATCGGCACGACAGATCAATTCGTCGAAGTCCTGAAATGTTACGGTGTTCAGCATGTGCTGCTGGTGCAGCCGAATTCGGGTTATGGCCCCGACAATAGCTGCATGCTGGATGCCATTCGGCGCCATCCGCAGATATTCAAAGGGATCGCGATCGTAGGCCTCAATGCAGATATTACCGAACTAACGGCGCTGAAAGCCCAGGGCGTTGTCGGCATCGCCTTCAACCCGACTTTCTACGGCAATGAATTCTATGTCAGCTCCCGGCCGCTGATGGAAAGGCTGGCCGAACTCGACATGTTCGCGCAGATCCAGGTGCAGCACGATCAATTGACGATGTTCAAACCCTGGATCGAGGACGTTCCCGTCCGCGTCTTGATCGATCATTGTGGCCGGCCGACGCCTGGCGAGGGATTGGGCCAGGCCGGGTTCGCGGCGCTGCTTGACCTTGCTCGCACCGGACGGGTTCACGTCAAGCTTTCCGGATATGCGAAGTTTGCCGAAACGCCCTTTCCGTTTCGGGATACATGGCCCTTTGTGCATGCACTTGTCGACGCATTCGGCCTTGACCGTTGCATGTGGGCTTCCGACTGGCCTTATCTGCGGGCTACGGAGCGTCAGGACTACGGGCCGCTCCTGAGGCTGGTCGAAATCCTGTTCCCCGATCCCGTCGATCGCGACATATTGCTCTGGCAAGTACCAAAGAGACTTTTCGGCTTCGGCGGTTGATCCGGCTGATCTGCCTAAGTCCGTAGGAAATCGATGCTCACTCTTCGTCAAATCGAAATCATCCGCGCCATCATGGTGACCGGCACGATCTCCGGGGCTGCAAAGCTCCTCAATATTTCTGCGCCGGGCATCAGTCGGCTGATGAAATATACCGAGGACATGGTCGGTGTGCCGCTCTTCAACCGCCGTCACGGGCGTTACGTGCCAACACCGGAGGCGCGCAACGTCTTTGACCTGCTCGACAATATCCACCGCAAGGTCGAGGATCTACAGACCTCGATCGACCGGCTTGGCAGTGGCGAGGGGCGTGAATTGAGCTTCGCTTCGGTGCCGAGCATCGCCAACGTCATGGTGCCGCGGGCCGTGGAGCAAGTGAAGCGCCGGTTTCCGGACATCAAACTCGAGATCGATATACTGAAAATCGAGCAGTCGATTGACTATCTCCTGCTGGGACGCGGCGAACTCGTCGCTATCAGTTCCCGCTTCGATCACTCGATCATCGATTTCGCGCCTCTGGCGACGGGACGTCTGGTCTGCATCGTGCCCCCGTCGAGCGAGCTGGCGGCCAAGACATCGATACGCCCATGGGAAATCGCCAGCCACATGCTGATCGGGATCGATCCCAACGATCCTTATGGCCGGATCATGACGGAAATCTTCCGCCGAGAGCAGCTCTCTTACAGCATGAATATCAAAACCCGCTTTGGTACCACCGTCTGCAGCCTGGTTGCCGCGGGGCTTGGCATAGCGGTGATCGACGAATTCACCGTGGCCCACGGAATGCTGCCGGGTGTGAAAGTCCTGGAGATCGAAGCTGAGACGACCTTCCACACCTACGCGGCGTATCGCAACGACACGCCGCTTTCGGTCTATGCGGAGGCGCTCATCGAGCTTTTGCGGGCGGAGATGAAAGCGACCTCAGCTTGATCCCTTCGTAACCTAGCCTCAAAAATTAACATCATGTTATCGAGGGCACGAATTTTGGTATTTGCGTTTTCTTTTCGCCCAAGCGAAGACTTCTCCATTCGATGACACGCGGATGACAGGCTTGGGAGGCCTGACGTCAATCCTTAAGGCAGGCGCGTGCCTCGTACGGGAGGAGTTCAAGAAGCCAATGGCGCCGAACAAGCGAAAACCCGTCGTGACGGGTAAGACCATTGTTGTGCCTTTGATCGGCCATCCGGTCGAGCAGGTGAAGTCGCCTGGCCCAATGAACCAGTGGTTTGGCGAAAATGACGTCGATGCCGTGATCGTGCCGATGGATATCCGCCCCGAACGCGTGACGAGCTTTTTCGACGTATTGCGCGCCATGGAAAACTGTGCCGGCTGCTCGGTGACAATGCCGCACAAGCAGGCCGCGTTTGTCGCTTCGGATGAAGTCACGGAGCGAGCGCGGCGCGCCAAGGCGGTCAATACGATCCGCCGCTCGCCATCCGGCCGGCTGATCGGCGATATGACAGATGGGATGGCCTTCATCGCAGCGCTTTTAAGCCATGGGGTTTCGGCACGGGGCTGCAATGTGCTCCTCGTTGGTGCCGGCGGCGCGGGAACCGCGATTGCCTTCGAGCTTGCGACGGAAGGCGCGGCGTCGCTCATCATCCTTGAGCGCGACCAGATGCGCCAGCGGGCGCTGATCGCAGAACTCTCCGGCCTATATCCGGACATGTCGGTGTTCGACCAGGTCCAGCCGGGCATGGTGATCGATATCGCCGTCAATGCCTCGCCGCTCGGAATGAATGCGACCGATCCGCTGCCATACCCGATCGAGCGCCTGAAGCAGGTCCGGATCGTCGCCGATGCGGTCACCAAGCCGGTCGTCACGCCCTGGCTCGTCGAGGCCGAGAAACACGGGTTGAAAGTGCAGAACGGCGAAGAAATGGCCGTTGCTCAGTTGCCGATCCAGCTGACCTATCTCCGCTTCATGGCTCCGGCCAAGGCCAATGGCGGTCGCAAAACTACAGTCGAGCCTTCTGCGACCCGCGAGGATGCCCGATGAGGACGTCGATCGCGACGGTTTCGATCAGCGGCGACCTTCGCGAGAAGCTCGAAGCGATCTCGGCTGCCGGGTTCGATGGCGTCGAGATTTTCGAGAACGATTTCCTGACTTTCGATGCCTCCCCGCGCGAGATCGGCAGAATGGTGCGCGATGCCGGCCTGGAAATCACATTGTTCCAGCCTTTCCGTGATTTTGAAGGCATGCCGGAGCCGCAGCGCTCGCGCGCCTTCGACCGTGCTGAGCGTAAATTCGACGTGATGCAGGAACTCGGCACCGAGCTGATGCTGGTCTGCTCCAATGTTTCGACCGTGGCGCTTGGCGGTATCGACAGGGCGGCGGCGGATTTCCGGGACTTGGGAGAACGTGCCGCCAAGCGAGGCATCCGCGTCGGATACGAGGCGCTTGCCTGGGGGCGCCATATCAACGACCACCGGGATGCCTGGGAAATCGTTTGCAGGGCGGACCATCCGAATATCGGCCTGATCCTTGATTCCTTTCACACGCTGGCGCGCAAAATCGACGTGAATTCCATCCGCTCGATCCCGGGAGATCGCATCTTCATCGTGCAGCTTGCCGATGCACCAATGATCAACATGGACCTCCTCTACCTCAGCCGCCATTTCCGCAACATGCCGGGAGAGGGCGATCTGCCGGTGGTCGATTTCATGCGGGCGGTGGTCGCGACTGGCTACAATGGCCCGCTGTCGCTCGAAATCTTCAACGATCAGTTCCGCGGCGGCTCGCCGAAGCTGATCTCGATGGATGGCCACAGGTCGCTGATCGACCTGATGGACCGCGTCGCGAGCGCCGAACCGTCCGCCGTCGGTACGCTGTCGAAAATCCCACAGCGCAGCCGGGCAAAGGGCGTCGAGTTCATCGAATTCGCAACCGGCCAGCAGGAGGCGGATGCGCTCGCGGCGTTTCTGCGCGTCCTGGGCTTCCGCGCCGTGGCCCGCCACAAGTCGAAGGCGGTTACACTGTTTCGCGAGGGTGGCATCAATATCCTGCTGAACACGGAGATGAAGGGCTTCGCCCATTCCTCTTTCGCCGTTCATGGAACGTCGGCCTATGCCGTCTGCCTGAAGGTGGACGATGCAGCTTCGGCCCTCGAAAGGGCGCGGGCGCTCGGGGCGGAGCCGTTTGAGCAGGCGGTTGCCCCGGGCGAGCTGACGATACCGGCGATCCGCGGCGTGGGCGGCGGGCTTCTCTATTTCATCGACGACAAAAGCGAACTTCGCGATGTCTGGGATGTGGATTTTGAGCCGCTAGCCGATGACACGGCGCCTGCCGACGCCGGCCTGACGCGGATCGACCACATCGCCCAGACCATGCAGGCCGAAGAGCTGCCCTCCTGGCTGCTCTTCTACATGTCGATCTTCGACGTCACGAAGACGCCGCTCATCGATATCGTCGATCCTGCCGGGCTGGTTCGCAGCCAAGTGGTCGAAAGCGAGGACGGCGCGTTCCGGATTACCATGAACGGTGCCGAAAACCGCAGGACGCTTGCCGGCCATTTCATTGCCGAGCGCTTTGGCTCGAGCATCCAACACCTCGCCTTTGCGACCGACGATATCTTCGCGACGGCGGAGGCGCTCAAGGCAAACGGCTTTGCACCGCTCCGCATCCCCCTCAACTATTACGACGATGTGGAAGCGAGATTCGGCCTCGATCCGTCCTTTGCCGATCGGCTGCGGGAACACGACATTCTTTATGATCGGGACGAGCTGGGAGAATATTTCCAGCTCTACAGCCCGATCTTTGCCGAGGGCTTCTTCTTCGAAATCCTCGAACGTCGCAGCGGCTACAGGGGATATGGCGCGCCGAATGCGCCTTTCCGGATCGCTGCCCAGAAGCGTCATCTGAGACCGGAGGGTATGCCAAGTGCATAAGCATTCCTCCACCGCTAAAGCAATCCAATCGTTGTCCGCCGTTTGGCGGGCGTGCTGATGTCCAAGGAGTAGAAGAAGTATGGTATCGAAACGCGCTTTCGTCATGGGCCACCCCATCGCGCATTCCCGCTCGCCGATGCTGCACGGTTATTGGCTGAAGCGTTACGGGCTCGAAGGGAGCTATGAGCGTCTCGATATCCCACCGCAGGAAATCGATGCCTTCTTCGCGGGCTTCCGCGATGCCGGTTGGATCGGTGGCAATGTTACCGTACCGCACAAAACCGCCGTCATCCCGCATCTCGATAGCATTGACGACGCCGCCACGAAGATGGGCGCTGTCAACACGATCTGGTGGCAGGACGGCAAGCTGCTTGGCGGCAATACCGATGCGATCGGCTTTCTCGGTAACATCGATGAACTGGTGCCGGGCTGGGAGGCAGGCACGAAGAAAGCCGTCATCTTCGGCGCGGGCGGCGCAACCCGCGCGGCGGCTTATGGCCTGCAGAGCCGGGGTCTCCAAGTTGCGCTGTGCAACAGGACGCTGTCCAAGGCTCAGGCGCTTGCGGATCATTTTGGCGCGGGTGTCGGCGCTCACAAAATGGATGAACTCGGCGACCTGCTTGCCGATTGCGACCTGCTCGTCAACGCGACGAGCCTTGGCATGATCGGCCAGCCGCCGCTCGATATCGATCTGTCGCCACTCAAGAAGGACGCTATCGTCTACGACGTTGTCTATGTCCCGCTGGAGACGCAGATCCTGAAGACTGCGCGCGAGAGGGGGCATCGGACGGTCGATGGCCTCGGCATGCTGCTGCATCAGGCGGTGGTCGGGTTCGAACGATGGTTCAAGCATAAACCGGACGTGACAACGGAACTGCGCCAGATTCTGATCGACGACATCAGGGCGAAGACACCGGGAGCATAGAAGTTGGACTTTTCGGGCGGCAATTTCCGCCCGATGGGGGCGGGGGATCCGCCTTCGGGAAGGCTGCAGAAGAGGCCGGATTGGGAGCCGCCCCCTCTGCAGATCGAAATGGTTCCGGGCGGCCGATGCCGGGCGGGACATGGGAGGAATTCATTGCCGGCTGAACCCGGAGATCTTTGGGAGGATGAAGATGAAACGACTTAACCTTATCGCCGCGGCCGCGCTCACCATCATGGCGACCGCCACTGCGATGCCAACCGGCCTGCGTGCCGCCGACACGGTATCGCTGCCTTGCGTTTGCGAGCTTTCCGGCGCCGGTGCCGTATCAGGCACGAACTATCGCGACGGTGCCAAGATGGCGGCGGAGGAGATCAACGCCGCAGGCGGAATTCTCGGCAAGAAAATCGTAATGACCGACTACGACACGCAGTCGGATGCCCAGACCTCGCGCGCTCTGGTACAGAAGGCGATCGACGCCGAAGCCTATGCCATTATCGGCACGGTCTATTCCGGCTCGACCATCGTCAACATGCTGGTCGCCCAGCAGAATGGCGTGCCGCAGTTCACCGGCTCGGAAGCGCCGAACGTCACGCGCCAGGGTAACCCTTATATCTTTGCCACCTCATCCAGTTCGGCCAAGGGCGTTCCGGGCCTTACCCCGTATTTCAAGGATACGCTGAAAGCCAAGAAGATCGGCGTTGCCTGGGTGAACAACGAGTTCGGCAAAGGCGGCCACGACGTTTTCGTCAATGAAATGAAGGGTGCCGGGATCACTGTCGTCGCCGACGTGCCATCCGAACAGGGGCAGGCCGATTTCGCGGCCGACGTCTCGAAGATCAAGGAGTCCGGCGCAGAAGCCGTCTTCGTCTACCTGAACGAGGAAGAAGCTGCCCGCTTCCTGAAGGAAGCCAAGAAGCAGGGCCTCAAGGCTCCGCTCGTCGGCGAAGTCACGCTCACCAGTCAGAAGGTCATCGATCTTGCCGGCGATGCGGCGAACGGCGCCTATGCGCATGTCGGTATCACCGTCGGAGCTAATGTCCCGGCCGTCCAGGAATTCGGCAAGAAGTTCAAGCAGAAGTACAGCCGCGACACCGACCATAACGGCCTCAAGGGCTATATCGCCGTCTACGCGGTCAAATACGTCACGGAAATGAACGGTTCGCTCGATCAGGAAGCGCTCGCTAAAAAGCTGCACGGACTGACGCTCGATGTCGCCAAATATCCGGGCATGCTGCTGACGACCTCCTGGGACAAGACCGGCGAGATGTCGCGCGAGAGCTTCATGACGCAAGTCGTCGACGGCAAGCAGAAGGTTATCGGTACCGTTCCGGCAAACTGATTTCCGCCAGGGGTGCCGGCAAGGCCGGCACCCTCTTTCTTCGAAGGCAAGAAACTCATGGCTCAATTCCTGCAAGTCCTCCTTTCGGGCCTGGCAACGGGATCGATCTACGCATTGGCGGCGATCGGCTTCACCCTGCTCTGGCAGGCGGCTCAAACGGTGAATTTCGCACAGGGCGAATTCGTCATGCTGCCGGCATTCTTTGTGCTCATCGCGATGGGCTTAGGCTTGCCGCTGCCGGTCGCACTTCTTGTCGCGCTCGCAGTGTCCGTGTTCGTCCTCGGCTATCTCTTCAAGCGCCTGATCGTCGAACCGATGAAAGCGTCGAAGACCGGCGGCGGGCTGCCGCTCGTCATCGCCACGATGTCGCTCGCGATCTTCCTGAAGGAAGGCGTCAAGGAATTTTACGGCGCAGAAGCGCAGCCCTATCCGGAGCTCGTTTCAGGCGGCAGCTGGGATGTTTTCGGAGCGATCGTCTCGGTCACCGATATCGCGCATCTTGCCATTTCGCTGGGCGTCGTGGTGCTTCTCACGCTCTTCCTCAATCGCACGAGGACCGGCCGTGCCATGCAGGCCACCGCGCAGAACCCTGACGTCGCCAAGATTCTTGGCGTGGATACCAAGCGCATGGTTCTCTATACGTTTCTGATCAACGCAGCGCTTGCGACGCTCGCCTCGTTTCTCATCACGCCGTTCTATCTCGCCAAGTTTTCGAACGGTGAATATCTCGGCCTGATCGCTTTCATCGCCGCGATCGTCGGGGGCTTCAACCAGATCCGCGGTGCGCTGGCGGGCGGCCTGCTGATCGGCGTCCTGGATAACATGACCGCGACTTATGTCACTGCCGAATACCGCGCCGCCGTCCCGCTCGTGCTGCTGATCGTCATCATCCTGTGGCGGCCCGAGGGCCTGCTCGGTACATCCGAAGGAAGGAGCGTCTGATGGCCATCATCCCAAAATGGGCCTTTATCCTCGTCGGGATCGTCCTTCTCGTCCTCGCGCCTATCGGCCAGGGCAATTACGTGGCGCTCATCCTTTGCTCGTGGCTGATGTACACGATTGCCGCCATGGGCCTCAACCTGACGCTCGGTTATGCGGGGCAGATCTCGCTGGCACAGGGATCGTTCATGGCGATCGGCGCCTATATCACCGCGCTCCTGACACTTTCTGGCGTCCACTGGCTGGTCGCCATGCCGCTCGCGGTTCTCGGCTGCTTCATTGTTGGCCTGCTCGTCGGTTTCCCGGCGCTGCGCGTCAAGGGCCACTTCCTCGCCTTCGTGACGCTTGCCTTCAACACGCTCGTGGTGCTGGTGCTGCGCAACGAGGACTGGCTGACGGGCGGCTCCTACGGCAAATCGAACATGCCGCGGCCGGATTTCTGGCTGTTCAATACCGGCACGAAATCAACTTTCCTGTCGATCCCGCTCAGCTCGAACCAGAAGATGTACTACCTCTGCCTCGCCGTCTTCATCGTCTTTGCGCTCCTGATGTATGGGCTGATCCGCTCGCCCTGGGGACGCGCGTTCAAGGGCCTGCGCGAGAACCCGATCCGTGCTGAAAGCCTCGGCCTGGACACGCGGCGTCTCACCCTGCTCGCATTTGCGATCGGCTCGGCGGCGGGCGGGCTTGCCGGCGCGCTCGTTTCGCCGGTTGTGCAGTATATCGAGCCGAATTCCTTTGCCCTGCAGCATTCGCTGCGGATCCTGCTCATGGTCGTCGTCGGTGGTTCCGGATTCTTCTTCGGCCCCATGCTCGGTGCTGCGGTGGTGATCCTGCTTCCGGAGTTCCTGCGTTTCACCGAAGGCTATTACCTCATCATCTATTCGGGCCTGGTCATCGTGCTGATGGTCTATTCACCAAGCGGGCTGATGGGGGTCGGCAGCCGTATCGTCGCGGCGGTCCGCCCGAAGCGTGTTGCTCGCACCGACATGAAGGAAGGGGCGCAGCTATGAGCGATACGGTTCTTTCCGTCCGCAACATCTCTAAATCCTTCGGCGGCATCCGGGCGGTCAACGATGTCAGCTTCGAGGTCGGCAAGGGCGAGGTGCTCGGCCTGATCGGCCCGAACGGGTCGGGAAAGTCGACGCTGTTCAACTGTGTGCTGGGCCAGCTTCGGCCGGACCAGGGCGAGGTGCATGTGAACGGCAAGCCCGTCGCGGGGATGCGGGCCTGCGATCTGAACAGGCTCGGTGTCGGCCGCACCTTCCAGCAATTGTCTGTCTTTCCGGAAATGACCGTGCTCGACAATATCATCCTGGCCGGGCAGGAGCACAAGGGCACGATGTGGTCGCGCCTGTTCGGCTCCGCGGATGCCGGGTTAAGCGGCGAGGCCGACAGGTTGATCGAGTTTTTCCGGCTGCGCCATCTGCGGCAGGAAAAGGCTGGCTCTTTGTCCTATGGCCAGCAGAAATTGCTCGACGCCGCCATGGCGTTCATGGCAGGGCCTGACCTCGTCCTCCTCGACGAGCCAGCCGGAGGGGTTAACCTGACCATGCTCGGGAACCTCAAGGAAAGGCTGCAGACCTACAATCGTGATCACGGCACGACTTTTGTGGTGATCGAGCACAACATGGAATTTGTCATGTCGCTTTGCACGCGGGTCATCGTGCTGGCGGAAGGTTCGATCATCGCCGAAGGCTCGCCGGAAGAAGTCCGGTCGAACCAGCAGGTCATCGACGCGTATCTCGGAGGCTGATCATGCTGGAAGTCAAGGAAGTCTACGGTGGTTACGGCAAGGTCGTCATCCTGAACGGCGTCTCGTTCAAGATCCCGCAGGCCTCGATTACCACTGTCATCGGCCCTAACGGCGCCGGCAAGTCGACCGTTTTCAAGGCGATCTTTGGCCTGCTCGACATTCATGCCGGACAGATCTTGCTCGAAGGCAAAGACGTGACGCGCCTGACACCGCGTGAAATGATCGGCCGAGGTGTCACTTACGTACCGCAGGGGCGCAATCTGGTGCCGCAACTCTCCGTCTATCACAATCTCGAACTCGGCGGCATCACGGTCAAGGACCAGGCCATGGTGCGGGACCGGATCGAAGTGGTGATGGATCAGTTTCCGGCACTTCGTCAGCATCGCGACCGCAAAGCGATCGAGCTTTCCGGCGGCCAGCAGAAGCAGCTCGAAGTGGCACGCGCCCTGCTTCTCGATCCAAAGCTGATCCTGATCGACGAACCGTCCATCGGCCTGTCGCCAAACCTGGTACAGGAAGTCTTCCGTACCCTGATGCGGCTCCGCGACCAGGGCGTGACGATCCTCATGGTCGAGCAGAATGCCAAGGCCGCGCTCGCCATGTCGGATTATGGCCTCGTGCTGGAACTCGGCCAGACCCGCATGCACGACCGAGCCGAAAAACTGCTTGCCGACCCCCGCGTCGGGCGGTTGTTCCTTGGTGGACATATCGAAGAGATTCAGTAATTCATCCAAGCTGCTGAGGCTATCCAACGTCGTGTCCTGGCGAATTTGAGCATGCATTGAAAACTTATTGGGCTGCGTGATTTCGAATTTGCCGCCAGCTAAATTGACCCGCTAAAACAACCTCATAGGGAGCAAGTTGAGGCGTCCGCCAGAAGGCGCCTCAGCTGGTATGAGGTCCAGCTTATGCGCCGGCGAGCATAACCGGCACGCCCAAGCAATTCGGATAAAGGAGACAGCACGAGCATGGATATGACGACCGGAAAATCCGGGCTTGATGCCGCCGGCCTGGACACGATCTTCCTGGAAGCCCACACGTATTATTCATGGCTCGACAAACCGGTATCCGTGAGCCTGTTACGGCAGGTCTACGATCTTGCCCGCATGGGGCCGACCAGTGGCAATTGCTGCCCGATGCGGATCGTTTTCGTCAATACGCCGGAAGGCCGCGCGCGCCTCAAGCCGGGCCTGAGGCCCGGCAATGTCGACCAGACGATGTCTGCGCCGGCAACGGCGATCATTGGCACGGACATGGAATTCTACAAACACATTCCACGTCTTGCGCCGCATGCGGTGGCGCGTATCGCCGTCTACGAGGCCGACCAAGAGTTGGCGCAGCGTGCGGCGTTCCGCAATGCGACGCTTCAAGGCGCCTATCTCATTATGGCGGCCCGGTCGCTCGGCTTGGATTGCGGTCCGATGTCCGGTTTCCTTCATGATGTGGTTGACGAGGAGTTCTTTGCGGGCACGTCGGTCAAATCCAATTTCCTGATCAATATCGGCTACGGCAATCCGGCCAGCGTGCGTCCGCGGGGCGATCGTTTCGATTTCGACGAGGTCTGCCAGATCGCCTGATCGGGCAGCCTGCGGCTCTGCAGGCAAGGAAAACAGCACAGGCAGGCTCTTCGGCACCGCGCATGTGAAGCGCACGGATGCAACGGTGCTGCTTGCCTTCAGGAATGACATGCGACGATGGCGGCGTAGCGCGTCTCATCGTCGGCTCGATACAGGTAGGAGATTATGGGAAACGATACGACAACCAACCCCCATTCCAAGGCGGCAACACGATCGATCGGCGACATGCTGCCGTCGCATCGGGATCTCTTTTATGCGGGCGCGTGGCATGCGCCTCGAAGTGGCCGTTACGTTGAGTTCTTCAATCCGGGATCTGGCGAGACGCTCGGCAGTGTCGCGGAAGCATCTGCGGCCGATGTGGATGTAGCGGTTGCGGCAGCCGCTCGTGCCTATGAGGAATGGCGGCTGGTACTTCCTTCGGAGCGCGCCAAGATCTTGCGTCGCATGGCTGCCATCGTGCGGGAGAATGCCGAAGAACTGGCGATGATCGATGCGGCGGACAGCGGCAATCCGGTCCACGAGATGATCGGCGACGCCATGAACGCGGCCTCCCAGCTCGAATTTTTTGCCGGACTGGTCACCGAAATGAAAGGCTCGTCCGTGCCGCTTGGGCCGGATTCGGTGAATTTTTCGGTTCGCGAGCCGCGTGGCGTGGTCGCCCGCATCATCCCGTTCAACCACCCGTTCATGTTCTGCGCAGCGAAGACCGCAGCCCCCCTTGCTGCCGGCAACACGGTCGTCGTCAAGCCGCCGGATCAGGCGCCGTTGTCCTCGCTCCGTTATGCCGAACTGGTCGGCGGGCTGTTACCGCCTGGCGTCTTCAACGTCGTGCCCGGTGGCCGGGATGTCGGGGCGGCACTTGCCCAGCATCCCTCGGTGGCCATGGTTGCGCTGATCGGCTCGGTCGGTGCCGGCAAGGCGGTCATGCGTGCTGCATCCGATACGTTGAAACCCGTACTTCTCGAACTCGGCGGCAAAAACGCGCTGATTGCGATGCCGGATTCCGATCCGGACGAGGTTGCGGCTGCCGCTATCGCAGGCATGAATTTCACCTGGTGCGGCCAGTCCTGCGGCTCGACCAGCCGGGCTTTTATTCACGAGAGCATCTACGACGCCGTCGTAGAGCGCATGAAAAGCCGGGCTTCGGCCTTCAAGCCGGGCCTTCCGACCGAGCACGCCACAACGATGGGCGCGATCATCAGCAGGACCCAGCTGGAACGGGTCGTCAGCTATATCGACGCCGGCACAAGCGAAGGCGCCCGCCTGCTGACCGGCGGCAAGCGGCCGGACGATCCGGCACTCGCCAAGGGCAACTTCATCGAGGCTACCATTTTCGTTGACGTGAAACAGGAGATGCGGATCGCCAGCGAGGAGATTTTTGGACCCGTACTTTCCGTTCTGAAGTGGAACGACGAGGCGCAGATGCTGAAAGAGGTCAATAGCGTCGACTACGGCTTGACCTGCTCGATCTGGACGAACGACGTCCGTAAGGCGCACCGGCTGGCCGCCGTTGTCCAGGCGGGTTTCGTCTGGATCAACGAAGTGTCGCGACATCTGCTGGGCACCCCTTTCGGCGGCTACAAACAGTCCGGCATGGGGCGTGAGGAGTGCTTGGAAGAGCTTCTGAGCTTCACGCAGGAAAAGCATATCCACGTTAACCTGAAGCGCCCGGCGAGAAGCTGAGGCCGCGCTTTCTGCAGGGTGAATTCGAAGTAGGCATAGCACACTGGGAGGAGTCGAATGCCAAATCTGAGCCGGAAAGTCGCAGTCCGTTTGGGACTTGCAGCACTGTCGCTCGCGCTTGTGGGAACCACGAGCGTGCGTGCGGCCGAAGACGTATCCAAATATCCGAGCAAGCGCATCAATATCGTCGTCGGTTTCGCGGCGGGCGGATTTGCCGACACGCTTGCGCGTCTGATCGGGCAGAAACTGCAGGACAAGTGGGGCCAGACGGTCGTCATTGACAACCGTGCGGGTGCAGGCGGCAACACGGCTGCCAAATACGTGGCTGGCGTGGAACCTGACGCCTATACGATTCTTGCGACCACGACCGCCATCGCCATCAACGAGACACTCTACAAGCAGCGTGACTATAAGCTCGACGAGCTGACGGCGGTCGCCATGCCCGCCTCGTCGGCGGAATCGCTCGCGACACATCCGAGCAAGCCGGGCAATCTCAAGGATTTCCTGGCCTGGGCCAAGGATAGGGAGATCACTTACGGTACGGCAGGTGTCGGCTCCGGCTCGCATATCGCCGCCGAATATTTCTTCAAGGTTCTGGCCAAGGTGAAGGCCAACCATGTGCCGTTCCGCGGTGGTGCACTATCGGTACAGGCGGCCGTCGGTAACCAGATCGACACTGTCGCCTCGTCCTTCGGTTCGGCGCCACAGATCGTCGAGGGCAAGCTGGCGGGTCTGGCAGTGGCCGGCACCGAGCGTTCGGTCGCCATGCCGAAGGTACCGACCTACGAGGAAGGCGGCTTCAAGGGCTTCGTGGCGGAATCCTGGGTTGGGTTCTTCCTGCCTTCGAAGACCGACCCGAAGATCGTCGACAAGCTGAACGGCGCAATCAACGACATCATCAACGATCCGCAGACCAAGCAGTATCTCACCGGCCTCGGCTACCAGCTGAAGACCCGCTCTACCGCCGAGTCGGAGAAGTATCTCCTCTCCGAGGTCGATAACTGGGGCAAGATGGTCAAGGCAACCGGAGTGACGGTCGAATAGGCACGAGAACCGGCCACCGCCGGCAGGTGCCGGCGGCGAGGCCTGATTTAAAGGTACACATGGCTGGCGGCGAACCATGTGCCGAATTGAACAGATATTCCGGGTCTTTACCCAAAGGCAGGTGCCATGCGCGGCTTCATACGAGCCCCTCAAAACTTCATATCCGGCCTTGCCCTGATCTGCCTGGCGGTCTTCGCCATCTGGGCCGTCAGGAAGCTTTCGCAGGGAACGTTCAGCTCGATGGGCCCAGCGATGATGCCGCGATGGGTGGCCGTCGCCATCGGCATCTGCGGCGTGGTCCTCATCGTGCAGTCCTTCCTCGACAATGGGCCACCGCTAGAGCACTGGAGCGCCCGCGGTCCGATCTTCGTGTGCCTCGGCATGCTCGCCTTCGCTGTCGGCATGATCAATGTCGGCTTCCTGCTGGCTGCGCCAGTGGCCATGGTGATCTGCGGTTTCGGCAGCAGCGAGGTGCGCTGGAAGGAGCTGATTCTGCTGGCCCTGGCGCTGACGGCCTTCTGCGTGGCGCTATTCGGCTATGCGCTGCACCAGCCGATGCCGATCCTGACGCTTCCCGGCCTGACCCTCGAGTTGTGATCATGTTCGATTTCTTTTCCAATCTCGCCGTCGGCCTCGGCGTCGCCGTCACGCCCACCAATCTGGCTCTGTGCTTCGTGGGTTGCCTGCTTGGCACGCTTGTCGGCGTCCTGCCGGGTGTCGGCCCGATCGCAACGATCGCGATCCTGCTGCCGATCACCTTCGGCCTTGAGCCTGTCAGCGCGCTGATCATGCTGTCCGGCATCTATTACGGCGCGCAGTACGGCGGATCGACGTCTTCCATCCTGCTCAACATTCCAGGTGAGTCGAGCGCCGTCGTCACCGCGCTTGACGGGCACCAGATGGCGCGCAAGGGGCAGGCGGGCATCGCGCTCGGAATTTCCGCGATCGGCTCCTTCTTCGCGGGCACGGTCGCCACGGTCGTCATTGCAGCGCTCGCCGGACCGCTGACGGAAGTCGCGCTGGTCTTCGGACCTGCCGAATATTTCTCGCTGATGGTGATGGGCCTTTCCTTTGCCGTGCTTCTGGCGCGTGGTTCGGTGATCAAGGCGATCGCGATGATCCTCGTCGGCGTCCTTTTATCGACGATCGGGCCGGACCTCACGACCGGGCAGAACCGCATGACGTTCGGCTTCGACTGGCTGGCCGACGGCCTGGATGTCGCGGTCATCGGCATGGGTCTGTTTGGCATTGCCGAAGTCTTCCGCAATCTCGAAAACGTCGAGCACCGCGAGGTGGTCAAGGGTGTCATCGGTCGGCTGCTGCCGGGGCGCGACGAGCTGAAGCAGTCCGTCAAGCCGATCTTGCGCGGCACCATCCTCGGCGGCATTCTTGGAATCCTTCCGGGTAACGGCGCGGTACTCGGTCCCTTTGCTTCCTACACGCTTGAGAAGCGGCTGGCCCGTGATCCCAGCCGCTTCGGCCGCGGCGCGATCGAAGGCGTTGCCGGCCCGGAAAGCGCCAACAACGCCGGTGCGCAAACCTCCTTCATTCCGCTCCTGACGCTTGGCATCCCGCCGAATGCCGTCATGGCGCTGATGGTCGGCGCGATGACCCTGCACGGTATCGTGCCCGGCCCGCAGGTCATGACCAAGATGCCCGATCTCTTCTGGGGTCTCGTCGCTTCGATGTGGATCGGCAACCTGATGCTGCTCGTCATCAATCTGCCGCTGATCGGCATCTGGGTGAAGCTGCTTCAGGTTCCTTACCGGCTGATGTTCGTCGGTATCATGATCTTCTGCTGTATCGGCGTCTATTCGCTGAACCGCGACCCGGCAGATGTTATCATTCTCATGGTTCTGGCGCTTGCGGGTTACACGCTGGTGAAGTTCGAATTCGAACCGGCACCGCTGACACTCGGCTTCGTACTCGGCAAGATGATGGAGGAGAACCTCCGCCAGGCGCTGATCATCTCGCGCGGCAGCGCCATGACCTTCATCGAACGGCCTGTCAGTGTCGGCCTGCTGGTCGTAGCGGTGCTGATGCTCTGCCTCGCCATCCTGCCAAAAATCCGCAATGGCCGCGACGCGGTCTTCGTCGAAGATTGATCAACAGCGTCGGGCAATTTGCCCGACGTCTCTGAACACCCGAATTTGGAGTTTTTCGATGAACCAGTTTACGCCGCATTCCGCCAGCCTTGGTGAGGCATGGGGGAGCGACGTCGTCGCCCAGACAATCCGCGCGCTCGGATATCGATACATTTCGCTGGTTCCCGGCGCGAGTTTCCGTGGCTTGCACGACAGTTTGGTCAATCATCTCGGCAACAGCGATCCGAAGATGATCATCTGCCTGCACGAGGAGCATGCGGTGTCTATCGCCGACGGCTTTTCGCGTGTGGCCGACGAGCCCATGGCGGTTGCGCTGCATTCCAATGTCGGGCTGATGCATGCGACCATGACAATCTTCAACGCCTGGTGCGATCGTCGCCCGATGCTGATCATCGGCGCCACCGGCCCGCTCGACGCGCACAAGCGGCGTCCTTGGATCGACTGGATCCATACCTCCCAGGACCAAGCTTCCATCATCCGGCCCTATATCAAATGGGACAATCTGCCGATCTCCGCTGAGGCGGCGGTAGAGGCGGTGCTGCGAGGCGACCAGATCGCCCGTACCGCACCTTACGGACCGGTCTATATCTGCCTTGATGCCGAAATGCAGGAGAGCGCCCTGGATCGTGAAGTGAAGGTGCCTGCGGTCGATCGCTTCCGGCCCGGAGCGGCGCCGGAAGCTTCTCAAGCCGATGTCCGCACGACATGCGACGCGCTCCGTGCGGCCCGCCTGCCGGTGCTGATGTTCGGTCGCGGCGCTCGCGGCCAGGCGGAATGGGATGCGCGTGTGCGCCTCGCTGAGGCGACCGGCGCGGTTGTGCTGACCACGACGCACAACGCATCTGTCTTCCCGACGGAGCACGAGGCCCATATCCTTCCTCCGGTCGGTGAAAAGCCGAATGAAGAGGAATCCCGCCTGATCGCCGAAGCCGATCTGATTGTCAGCTTCGACTGGCACGATCTGGCCGGTTTCCTGTCTGCGCGGCTCGGTTCCTCGCAGACGCAGACGCCGACTGCCGCTAAGGTCGTGCACTGCTCGCTCGATCGGTACGTCTCCAATGGCTGGAGCATGGATCACCAGAGCCTGCCGGCGGTGGATCTGCCGGTCCTTTCGCAGCCCGATCGTTTCGTGAGCCTGCTTCTTGCCGAGTTTGCCGACCAGGAGCCGCTACCCAAGCGCTATCCGGCGAACACGCCGCACTGGACCCTGGCCCCTGTGTCCGCGCCACCGACAAGCTTCAATGCGCAAGTCATGGCCTATACGATCGCCGAATTTGCAAAACATAACCCGATCACCTTTGCACGGCTTTCGTTCGGATGGCCGCAACGTGCCTGCCGTTTTCGCTCACCGCTCGATTTCCTCGGTAAGGATGGCGGCGGGGCGGTTGGCACAGGCCCCGGCCATACGATTGGCGCGGCGCTTGCCCTGCGCGATAGTGGCCGCATCACCGTCGGTGTCATCGGCGATGGCGATTACCTGATGGGTGTCAATGCCCTATGGACGGCCGCGAACATGCGCATTCCGATGCTGATGGTCGTCGCCAACAATCGCTCCTACTACAATGACGAAGTGCATCAGGAGCGCATGGCGAGGCAGCGCGGCCGGCCGGTCGAAAACAAATGGATCGGCCAGCGTTTGTCGGACCCGGCAGTGGATCTTGTGGCTATGGCAAAGGCACAGGGTTTTACAGGCGAAGGACCGGTCGAGTCCGCCGAAGCGCTGCGGGAAGCGTTCGAACGGGGATTGTCGATCGTTCGTGCTGGCGGCTGCCATGTCATCGATGCGTGGATAGAACCCGGCTATTGAGCCGGGCTCTCTTATTCTTCTTACCAGCCGTATTTCTCGCGCGCTTCGATGCGCCAGAGGTCCCAGGCGCGCATGCCCGCCGTTCGGTTCGGTTCGTCGGCAAGCTCGCCCTCTTCTGGGGTCAACGCCGCGATCTTGCCATCGGGCGCCAGCCCGTTCGTCCAATGCTGAATACGGGCGTTTACCTCGGTATAGATCGCCCGGAAGACGGCAATCTCCAGCGTTGGGCCACAGGCGACGGAACCGTGCGCCCGCATCAGCGCGACGTTCCGCTTGCCGAGGGTGCGAGCCAGCGCCTGACCCTTGGCGCAATCGCAGACGAGCATGTCTGTCGCGCCAAATTCCTGCGCGATGTCAAAGACCGGCACCTCCTCTGCGAGGAAGGCAGAGTTGTGGAACATCGCTCGCATGGGGGTGGCAACCAGCGAAAAGGGAATGACCGACGGGGAGTGGCTATGGACGATGGCGTTCACGTCCGGCCGCGCCCGGTAGATTTCGCCGTGCAGGAAACGCTCGATGAAACCGCGCGGCGCATCGGCCGAGCAGGGCTGGCTGTCGAGATCGTACTCGACGATATCCTTCGGCGTCACCAGCGCAGGCGCGAGCGACCGCGACATCAGGAAAAGTTCAGGATTCTCCGGATGCCGCATCGACGCGTGGCCGAAGCCGTCGACGACACCGTGATCGTAGAGAATGCGGCTCGCAGCTGCCAGATCGGCCAATCGCTCGGCTGAAACGGGGCCGGAGCCGGGCGGGGTCGTGTCCATGAGGTTCCTCCAGTCGTTATGTTTGCGGCTCCCGGCATCATGAACGGTGGAAACCGAAAACCGATGCAAAATCATGCTGAATCCCGGCGTCGTTCCCAATTCGAATTCGCTTCCGACGGATAAGTTCTGTGTGATTGCGGGTGCGGTAAATCCGGTCTACCTATGGACTTGCAAATGAGCCCAACAAACCGGTGCGCGCGTGGATGAGCATCCGGAAACCCCCGCGAAGGCCAGGAAGACAGGTATGCGCGAGCTGAGAATCCGAGACCGATCCGCAGGGTTGCCGCCGGTCAGCCGGGTCGTCGTGCCGGCGGTGGCATTTGCGCAGCATCCCGGCTTGGTTGCACGGCTTGAGAAGAGCTATCCGGGCGCCAAGGTCAATGTGGAGGGCGGCATCTACTACCGCACCGAAGAGGAGACTATAGCTTACCTTCGCGGATATGATGCGGCGATCATCTCCTTCGAGAAGATTACCCATCGTGTTCTTGCGGAACTTCCCGAACTGCGGGTCGTCTCGAAGCTCGGCGTTGGTCTCGATCAGATCGATCCGATTGCCATGCGCCAGCACGGCGTGCGCCTCGGTTGGTCACCGGGCGTCAACAAGCGCGCTGTCGCCGAACTGGCGCTCTGTCTGGCGATTGCCGGCCTTCGGCATGTTTTCGAATGCAACCTTTCGATCAGGGCCGGTGAGCGTCCTCTAACACGTCTTGGCCGGCAGCTTAGCGGGCGGGTGGTTGGCGTGCATGGAATGGGGGAGATCGGCCAGGAATTCGTGCGTCTTCTCCAGCCTTTCGGCTGTCGCGTTCTCGGCTGCGACATCAAGGACCGGTCGGATTTCTATGTCCATCACGGTGTGGAGGAAGTCGATTTCGAGGAACTTGCTGCCCGGTCCGAGGTCTTGTCGATTCATCTCAGCCTCAACCCGACAACGCGCAATTTATACGATATAGACCGCATCAGAAGCCTCCGGCCCGATTGCGTGATGATCAACACGGCGCGCGGGGGCATTGTCGACGAGCGCGCGCTTTATCGGGCGTTGTCGGAGCGTTGGATCGCGGCGGCCGGCTTCGATGTTTTTGACGAGGAGCCAACACGTAACGACATGCTCGTCAACCTGCCCAACATGATCTCCACCCCGCACATTGGTGCAGGGTCCGTGGAGGCCCGCTGGAACATGGGCGTCACGGCGATCGATGGGTTGACTGACAATTTCATCCCCGTGCCGGGAAAACACCCGTTCGAGTTTTTCTGACGCCCGCCGGATCCATCTGCTCTTTCGGAGCCTGCCGGTCGAGATCGCCGGCTTCGCCGAGCAGCCGGAGTAGTTCCGTTTGGGCAGTTGTTGGCTGCCAATGTTTTCTCAGCGCAAGCCCGATCGGACGGCTGGCCTCGGGCAGATCGATCGGCAGCATTTTGATCGAGCCATGCCGTTCCTCATAATCGATCTGCCTGCGTGAGACGAAGGCAATGCGGTCGCTCTCGACGAGGAAAGCGCGAAGCGAAACGTTGGAGCTGACCTCGACAAGACGTCTCGGCTCCATCAGGGCGCGGGAGCGGAAAACCTCATGAAAAATGGTGCGCGTCGGGGTTCCCATTGGTGGCACGACCCAAGGATAGCCGATGGTATCGGCGAGCGAAATGCTGTCATAGCGGCATAGCGGATGAGACGAGCGCACGGCGATGGACAGCGGATCGGTGAAAAGTTCACGCTCCTCGATGTCGTTCGGCACCGAACCGTTGCGCAGGGCGCCGACAACCACGTCGATATCGCCGCTTCTCAAGCCGGAAATCAGCGATGTGTAAGGGCCCTCGGTAATCCTGACTCGGACATCCGGATAGGTCCGGAGCAGCGCGGTGACGGCGCGCGGGACGAGGTCGACGCGCGCAAGCGGCATTGCACCGATGACGATTCGACCCGTCTTGTATCCTCGCAGGTTCTCTATTTCGTCGGCAGCCAGCTCGATTTCACGGATCGCAAGCTTCGCCCCTCTGACCAGGCTTTCGCCTGCCATCGTCAGCGCGGAGGACCGACTGGATTGCACGAAAAGGCGGGTGCCAACCGAGCGCTCGAGCGCCATCACCGTCCGTTGGATCGACAGAAGCGATATGCCGAGGGCTTCGGCCCCGAATTCAAGATTGTTGGATTCACTAAAAACGGTCAGGACCCGGAACTGGGCGTTCGTGATCAAATTAAGAGGATCGCGCGGCGGGCTCGATTTTCCATCGGCCGCCGCTTCAGAGATGCATCTGGCCAGAATGTCCAGGGCCCGGTCGACCCGGTTCAGGAAAATACGCCCGAACTCGGAGCAGAACATGCCCGTGCTGGTACGGTCGAAGAAGGAAACTTTGAACTCCTTCTCCAGCTTCGTCACAGCCTGCGTCACCGCCGGCTGGGACAGACATATCTCCACCGCCGCCCGCTTGACGCTGTTGTAGCGCGCAGTCAGGCTGAAGGCACGCAAGTGCCGCAGATTAAGAACCGATTGAAGCGACAACGCCTCACTCCCACACTCCCAATGCCGTCAAGCTAACATTGATGCCGGACAGGGCCTAACCCTAATTTGCGAACTCTTCCGTTTGTAAAACTTCTGCCCTCAGCAGTTTCAGGCGAGCTTGAAACTCATAACATTATATAATATATTAAATTATATAATGAATATCTGAAGAGGATGAGTTGATGACCATCACCCGGATAAACGACAAGTTCTCCGTAATGCCGCAACCTGCTCCAGGGGAATTCCAGTCACTGGCGGGCAGCGGCTTCAAAACCCTGATCAATGCCCGGCCTGACGGCGAGGAGGCAGGACAGCCCGGCACCAGGGCCGAGGAAAAAGCCGCGGAACGCGCGGGTATGTCCTATAACTTCATACCCGTCACCGTCGCCACCATCACCGAAGCGGACGTGCAGGCATTTCAGCGTGCCCTTCAGTCATCCGAGGGCTCGGTAGTCGCGCACTGCAAGACCGGGACACGGGCCTTGATCCTCCATGTCATTGGCGAGGTTCTCGACGGCAACATGAAGCTGGAGGATGTCGCGTCTTTTGGGGCCGCTCATGCCGCCGACCTGTCGCCGGCGACCGACTGGCTGCAGAGGTATTTCGCACGCCGTCCAACCGTAAAAGGCTTCTTCGACAAGCGCACCTGGAGCGTCCAGTACGTTGTCTCCGATCCCGCCACAGGAAAGTGTGCGATCGTCGATCCCGTGCTTGATTTCGATGAGCTGGCCGGTGCGACTGCGACGATCAGTGCGGATGCAATCCTCGAATATATCAGGGAGAGGGACCTGACGGTCGAGTGGATCCTGGATACGCATCCCCATGCCGATCACTTTTCCGCCGCCCATTATCTGAAGGGAAAGACGGGTGCTCCAAGCGCCATCGGCGAGCGGGTGGTGGATGTTCAAAAGCTCTGGAAAGACATCTACAACTGGCCTGAACTTGCGACAGATGGATCACAATGGGACCGGCTCTTCGCTCACGGCGAAACCTTCAAGCTAGGGTCGATCGATGCGAAGGTGATGTTCTCGCCGGGCCACACGCTGGCTTCCATCACCTATGTGATCGGTAACGCAGCTTTCGTGCACGACACGGTGTTCATGCCGGACAGCGGCACGGCGCGTGCGGATTTTCCAGGCGGCGACGCGCGGATGCTCTGGAGGTCAATCCAGGAAATACTGGCGCTCCCGGACGAGACGAGGATCTTCACCGGGCATGACTACCAGCCGCAACGGCGCTCTCCCCGCTGGGAGTCCACCGTCTCCGAGCAGAAGCGGGCGAACCCTCATCTGGCGGGGGTGTCCGAGGACGAATTCGTGAAACTGCGCATGGAAAGAGATAAGACGCTTCCGATGCCGAAGCTCATCCTGCATGCGCTCCAGGTGAATGTCCGCGGCGGACGTCTTCCAGAACCGGAGGCGAACGGCAAGCGCTATCTCAAACTCCCATTGAACGCGCTCGGAGGAGCCGCATGGTCATGACCGCGGGCATCAGGGAGGCGGCGAAGGAATCGATGACATCGCAGGATATGACGGCGCGCGCGGCGGAGGTCTCGAGCCTGCTCAAGACCCTCGCACATCCGGGAAGGTTGATGTTGGTCTGCACGCTTGTGGACGGCGAATTCTCGGTGAGCGCGCTAGAGGCGAAGACGGACATTCACCAGCCGCATCTGTCGCAGCACCTGACATGGCTTCGCGAGGCGCGGATCGTCGCGACCCGCCGCGAGGGCAAGCAGATATTCTACAGCCTGACGGAGGAGAAGGCGGCGCAACTCGTCAATGCGCTCCATAGGATTTTCTGCAAGGGGGACGGGCAATGACACCCTATCTCCCATCGCTTCTGGGCGGTATGCTGATCGGCTTGTCGGCCGCCATGTTGCTCCTTCTCAACGGACGGATTGCAGGGATCAGCGGAATTGTCGGTCGCCTTACCCAAGGAGCGAACGTGTCGACGAACCTCCCATTCGTCGCAGGTCTGGCGTTGGGTCCGATCGTTTTTCTGTTCGCCTTCGGTCATTGGCCTGACGTGCAGATAACTGCAGGCTGGCCCTTGATCGTCGTTGCCGGCCTGCTGGTCGGGTTTGGTTCGCGAATGGGCTCTGGCTGCACAAGCGGCCACGGCGTTTTGGGCCTTGCCCGTCTTTCACCGAGATCGGCCGTCGCCGTTGCGACCTTTCTCACGACAGGCGTGGTGTCAGTGGCCATGATGAGAGGAGCAGGCCTATGACGCGACAACTTTTGCAGACTGTTGCTGCGCTTGTATCCGGAACGGTCTTCGGCTTCGGTCTGGCCCTGTCAGGCATGCTGGACCCTACACGGGTCCAGGGGTTCCTGGACATCTTCGGAGCATGGGATCCGAGTCTCGTCTTCGTCCTCGGCGGAGCCGTGTTGGTCGCGTTTATGGGCATCCAGATCATGGATAGAATGGCCCGACCAACCTTCGATGACACTTTCCACGTGCCTGCAAAAAGGGAGATCGACGCACCGCTGGTAATTGGCTCGGCGCTCTTCGGCCTCGGCTGGGGCATCGGCGGTTTCTGTCCAGGTCCGGCCATAGCGTCATTGTCGGTCGGTCTTGGCCAATCCTTCCTGTTCGTGGCCGCCATGCTCGTCGGGATGACCATCCATGATCGGATGTGGTCCAGGCGAGGACGCTAACTGTGGCGATCGCGACACGACCGTCGGTTAAATAGATTGTTGTGGTACGGAGCCCATCGTCCTCTAAAGCCGTCAAAAGCCAGATTGTCGTGTAATATTCATGACTTGAATTCTCATGTTTTTAGCCGAGGTATCTGCGATTTGGATTTGTCGTAAACGGCTGCTGTTGCATGAAATTTTCGATCTGCGTAAGGCTGTCGGTGAGGGCCATTTGTAGCGAGCAGAAGAATGAAAGCGGCCGAGACCAGATTTGCGGGTATCTCTTCTGAAGGTTTCTGTCCTCCAGGGATCAAGGAACCCACACCATGCACGCTGTGAATTCACCTGCCGACCAGACGGATGTGGACTATCAGGATCTTCTGAATCGCGCGATCGAAGCTCATTACAACGATATTAAGGCCGCGGTTCGCCGGCAAGGGCACAGCCGCATATCCGCCGCGGATCTTGTTCACGATCTCTACGTCAAGCTGGCTTCCAAACCGGAGGTGCTTGAGGGAAAACATTCCCTGAGCGCTTTCCTGTGCCGTACGGCCATCAATCTGGGCATCGATCGGCTACGCCGAAGCCGCTTCGAGCAGAATCTGTTTTCGGGCTCCGAAACCGAAGCTCTCGCGGTTGCCGCCGACGCTGCCGCGCCAGATTACCGGCTTGATGTCGAGGCGCGGCTGGCGGTCTTACGGTCTGCGATCGCCGAACTGCCGGAAAAGCGTCGGGCGGTCTTCATCCTGCATCGCCTGCATCATCGCTCGCCGGATCAGATCGCCGTGGAGATGGGCATCACGCGCAACATGGTCGATCGGCACCTCCGGCGGGCGCTTGCCCATTGCCTCGATCGGCTTTTCGAAATGGAGTAGGTCCCGTATAAGCGCTCTCGTTCGTCTAGACGATAGAGCCGTAATACGAGGTCGGGGCAGAGATGGTTGGCGACAGTTCGAAGCGTCTCAGGCGACGCCGCCATGAGGAAGCCGCTGCATGGCTGCTCCGGAATCGAGATGACAGGCTCGGTTTGCCCGACGACAAGCTGTCGTTTCAGGCATGGCTCGATCGTGATCCCGAGAATCGGCGCGCCTACGAATTGGCTGAACAGACCATGGGGGACGCTCACTCCGCCATCAAGTCTGATCCGACGCTGAGGGACTTCGATCCGAAAGCTGCAAGCTCCGGCAGCAAGCCGATCGTGATCCTGCTCTTGGCTGCCGGTCTGGCGAGCTCCTCGTTTTTCATGCTGGACGGCCCGATGCGCCTGCAGGCGGACGTCATATCCGGTATTGGCGAAATGCCGGTCGTCTCGCTGCCTGATGGCAGCACCGCCCAGCTCAATTCCTCATCGGCAGTCGCTTATCATTATGAAGCGGGGAGGCGGACGGTGCAGCTCCTGCGCGGACAGGCATATTTCACTGTCGCGCCGGACAGTCGTCGACCCTTCGTCGTCGAGGCCGGACGCGGCAGCATTACCGCGTTGGGAACGGAATTCGACGTTCAGCTCAGGAGCGGTGCGACCGATGTGGTCGTAACCGAGCATGCGGTAAGCATAGAGGCGGCTGACAGCCCGTCTTCGCGAACGCGGCTGGGAGAAGGGGAGGCTGCCCGATATGACGATCGTGGTGACGTGAAGATCCTGGGACCCGTCGATCCAATGGTCGCGACCGCCTGGCGACGCGGCCAGCTCGTCGTGGATGAAGCACCGTTGTCTTTCGTCGTATCCGAATTGAACAGGCACTTTTCCGGGCGAATCGTCATTCTTGGAGACACGCTCGCCCATCGCCGCGTCAGCGGAACATTGGCCGTCACCGATATCCCGGCAACGCTCGACTTCATCCGCCATGCGCTCGGCGTGACGGTGACGCGTCTCGGCCCGCTGATCGTGCTTAGAAGCGCGACCTGAAAGAATCTTGATCAACAGAGTCCTGAATTCCCGCGTCCAATCGTCAACCTCATGAGCGATCGCGTTGATCGTGGATCGGCGGCGGAAGGGGCGCCGCCGATAGAGGCGTACACCTGGGGACTCTAATGACGGGACTTGATCTTCAAAAGTATATCGACGGGCTTGGCGGGGGTATCCGGCTCTCTTTGCTTGCCGGGACGATTTTGGGCAGCGGCGGAGCGTTTCATGCCACCGCGCAGACTGCACCCGCAGAGCAATCGGCGGTTCGGCCGATTTCCGTCGCAGCAGGACCGCTGACACCGGCCCTCAACCGTCTGGCTGCTCAGACAGGATTGCAGATCCTGTTCGATGCCGACGTCACGCGGGGTAAGACGACGAACGGCGTGAATGGAACTCTGACGCCACGCGCGGCCTTGACGGCCGTGCTCGCCGGAACTGGTGTAACCGCGCGCTTTGCCGGCAGCAATCAGATTACATTGGTCGAAAGTTCATTGGGTGCAGCCGCCGCAGGGGACGCCGACGCCGCGACTACTTTGAAGCCCATCGTGATCTACGGTTCGCGGGATTCGACCACTCTTCAGGACACGAGTTCGAGCGTTACCCTTGCGACGTCCGACCAGATAGCCCAAAGCCAGCTCCAGAGTTTCCGGGATGCCTTCCGGCGCATGGCGAACGTGATGGACGCCGACTGGGTGAACGGCGGCTTCATTCTTCGTGGCCTCAACTCGGAAGGGTTTGCCTCAGGCAGCGCTCCCATCGGTTCCCTCTATATCGACGGAGTGCTCCAATCTCAGGACGGCACGCGGCGAGGGGCGAGGGGACTCTGGGACGTCGAGCAGGTCGAGGTCTACCGCGGGCCGCAGTCGACGCTGAGCGGCCGAGCGGCGATGGCCGGCGCGATCTACGTGAAAACCAAGGATCCGACTTTCGAACGGGAAGTCGAGGTATCCGGTACCGTTGGTTCCAATAACCTCGTGGGCACGGACGTGATGGTCAATGTCCCGCTTCTTGAGGACCAGATTGCAGCGCGCGTTTCCGCCTCCTTCGAGCGCAGCAGCAGCGACCTGCACTATCCGACCTATACCGGCTTCGACCGCTACGACGATTGGACGACCGACCTCTATTATAACATCCGGGGGAAGCTGCTGTTCGAACCGGCGGAAATGCCGGAGCTGCGGGCAGTTCTCAGCTATTCCTTCTCGCACGACTCTCCGAATGAACGGGACGTCGGCGGACCGGGAATCGGTTGGAGTTGGGATGACGAGCGCGGCGATATCAACGCCCCGGTCTTCACCGAACCGCGCACTAGCAAGGTGCATAATGTCGGTCTTGAGATCACCTACGATATCACCGACGCCTTGCGGCTGACATCGCAGACGGGGTTCAGTCATACCTATACCGATCGCTCGTCGATCAACTATGGCACGCCGGGCGAAACCGACGTTCTCCACGGCGATCGCAATGACAATCTCCTCTCCCAGGAATTGCGGCTGAACTACGAGCGCGACGAATGGACGTGGGTGGCTGGTCTGCGCGGCGGCTACGAGGATTACGACAACAGGTGGGATAGGACGATTGGCGGTGCGACAACGATCAGCCGAACCAAATCCAAGACCTATAATCTCGCAGCCTTCGGCGAGGTGACCTATGAGTTTGTCCCGACGTGGAAAGCGACGGTTGGTGGACGTTTCGACTACACGAACATCTCGTTCCGAGATCTCGCCTATGGCGACGATTTCGACGAAACCCACTTCCTGCCGAAGATCGGCATCTCGAAGGACTTTGGCGACAACCACACGGTCGGCTTCGTTTACTCGCAAGGCTTCAGGACGGGCGGCGTCGGCTACGACTTCCTTCTCGGTCAAACCTATACCTACAAGCCGGAAAAAGCCGAAAACTACGAGATCTTCTACAAAGGCCGGCTCTTGGATGAGCGCCTGACGCTCAATGCCAACCTCTTCTACACGGATTTCAAGGACCAGCAGGTCGAGATTGTCGACTTTGCGACATTCAATATCGTCACCGGGAATGCCGCCTCGTCCCGGTCCTGGGGTTTTGAAATCGAGCCGACCTTCCAGGTTACCGAACAATTCTCGGCCTTCCTTTCGGTCGGCTACGTCAACACCCGGTTCAGCAAAGACAGCATGCATTACCTTGTCGAGCTGGCGGGCTACCCGTTCCCCGAAGCTCCCAAATGGTCGGTGGGACTGGGCGGCCGGTATGATTTCGAGAGCGGTTTCTATGTGGGTGCGGACATGAAATACACGTCCGACTATATGTCGCGCCTGAGCTTCTCGCCACCCAACGACTTTGTCGATGCGAGAACGATCGTCAACGTTCAGACTGGCTACAAGAAGGACAATTGGGAGATCAACCTGTTCGCGGAAAATCTGCTGGACGAAAAGTACTTCACCTATATGGACGACAATACCTACGCCACTCTCGGCGAGCGCCGAAGCTTCGGACTGAACGTGAGGGCGAAATTCTGATGTCCCTGCCCGCAGTCCCGATCCTGAGAGCGGTTTTCACAATGCTTGCCATGCTGCTGGGCGCCGGGCTTCCGGCGCTTGCCTGCGAGGGCCGAAGCATCAGCGAAAACATCTATATGGCGCCGGCCTGCGTGCCGCAGGAACCGCAGCGCATCGTCGTCCTGGATGGAACCTTCAGCCTCGGAATGACACTCGAACTCGGAGCCCCGGTCGTGGGCGCACCGATGACCGGGTTTAGCGATGCCGATCTGCTCGGTCGGGCTGTCGCACGGGGCGTAACCGATCTCGGCACACTGAACGAGCCGAGCCTCGAAAGGATCATTGCTCTCAAGCCTGATCTGATCATCGGCAGCAGCTTCATGGCTGCACCACATTTCGAGATGCTGAAGCGGATCGCTCCCACGGCGCTCATCGACGTCACCGACTGGAAGGCATACTTTTCGGCGGTTGCCCACATCGTCGGCCGCGAGGATGCGATGAAGGACATGTTCGCCGCCTATGACCGCCGTATTGCGGAAATTCGGAGAACGGCACCGAACCTGACCGTATCGGTGGTGCGCATCACATCATGGGATTTTCAGGTCTATCTCGACGGGCCGAACGCTTATGCGCCTTTTGCCATCCTCAGTGAGGCGGGGATCAAGCGTACCCCCTACGAGACCGCGAACGACGAGACGGCGATGAAACGCCCGGATTGGGAGGATCTCGGCAACCTCACCGGCGATGTGCTCCTCTACATCGTCGGAGGGACGAATGACTCCGACAGGAACGGCCGCCACGAGGAGGTCGTGAACAATCCTCTATGGAAGATGCTGCCCGCGGTCCAGGCCGGGCGGGTCCACCGCGTCGCGTCCGCAAACTGGATAGAGTTCAACGGTCTGGCTTCGGCAAACCGCGTTCTGGACGACATAGAGCGCTATATTATAGCAGCGCCATGAACACGCTTTCCAATAGTGTCAGCTCCACGAAGCGGTTCGATCGCCGCTTTTTGCTGTTCATGACGATGGGTGTTTTGCTCGGCGTCTCGTCTCTTTGGGCGATGTCGGTAGGTTCGTCCCGTATTCCCATGACCACGATCGTCGACGCGATGATCGAATTCGACGGTTCGCGCGAGCATCTCGTCATCTGGACGGTGCGGCTGCCGCGGCTTCTGGCGAGCCTGCTGGTGGGGGCGTCGCTGGCGGTGGCCGGCGCGATCATGCAGGCGGTCACCAACAACCCTCTTGCGTCACCCGGACTGCTCGGCGTCAATGCCGGGGCAGCCCTTGCCGTCGTTCTCGCCATCGTTTTCTTCGGGTTCTCATCCAGCAGCGTCTACATCTGGTGCGCATTCGGCGGCGCAATGCTGACGGCTATCCTGGTCTACGCCTTGGGCACTGCCGGTCCCGGGGGCGCGACGCCACTCAAGTTGGCGCTGGCCGGCGCGGTTCTGTCGACCTTTCTTGCCTCGCTGACGACGGCGATCCTGATTTTCGATCGCGACACGCTGGACACGGTGCGCCTGTGGACCATCGGATCACTTGCCGGACGGCAGATGGCCAGCGTGATGGCGGTCGTGCCTTATGTCTTCGTCGGTCTCGTCGGCGCTCTTCTGGCCGGACGGCAGATCATGACGTTGAGCTTCGGCGCTGACGTGGCGCGCTCTCTCGGGCAGAACCAGACATTGTGGCGCCTCCTTGCGGCGGGGATCGTCGTTCTGCTTGCCGGGAGCGCCGTATCGCTTGCCGGACCGATCGGTTTTGTCGGCCTGGTGGTTCCGCATATCGGACGAATGGTCGTAGGGGTCGATTATCGCCGGATCATTCCCTTCTGTCTCGTCGCGGGGCCATTGCTGGTGACGACGGCGGACGCCGTGTTGCGGTATGCCTTCTCCTCGCGCGACATTCCCGTCGGCGCTGCCATGGCCCTGCTGGGTGCTCCTTTCTTCATCTATCTGGCCCGCTATCGGATCGGGAGCGGCCGATGATCCGCGTCATGTTCTTCCTCGCCGCCGCGAGCGTCGCCCTGCTGCTCTCGGCCCTTGTCCAGGGCGACTATCCAGTCTCGTTCGCGGACGTGACGAAGTTCTTCACGCGTGACCCCTCACTTGGCGTGGAGGTGAAGATGATTGTCGGCGATCTTCGCTTGCCGCGAGCCCTGACTGCGTTCGCGGTCGGTGCGGCTCTTGCAGTCGCCGGCGCCATTACGCAGTCGGTCCTGCGCAATCCGTTGGCCGAACCGGGCCTGCTCGGCATCAACAGCGGTGCGGCATTCGCAGCCATGGTGGCGATTGTCAGTTTGCGCGACGTTCGGCCCGGGCTGCTTCCCATTCTCGCATTCACAGGTGCAATGATCATGGCGCTTGCCATCCACATCCTGGCTTTGCGTCGCGGAAACAGTTCGATGCGCATCATCCTGATCGGCATCGGGCTTTCGTCGCTCGCCGGCGCCGGCGCCAACCTCATTTCCGCGTTCGGCGACGTGGACCGTGTCCAGCGCGCCATGGTCTGGCTCGCCGGCAGCGTGCACGGTTCGGATTGGGCGGATGTCGCAGGCATCCTTGTCTGGGCGGTTCCGGCCATGGGCTTGGCGTGGCTTGCGCGAAGGCAACTCGATGCCATCGTCTTCTCCGATGCCATCGTCCGCAGCCTCGGCATGCCGATCGATCGCGTGAGGGCACTCCTGATGCTGCTGTGTGCATTGCTGTCGGCCGCCGCTGTTTCGGTTGCCGGCCTCGTCGGCTTTGTCGGCCTGATCGCGCCGCATCTGGCCCGGCGCCTTGTCGGCCGCGGACATGCGGAGCTGCTACCGGTTGCGGGGTTGATCGGAGGACTGCTTGTCATGGCGGCGGACCTGATCGGAAGGGTGGTGATCATTCCGGCTGAACTTCCGGCCGGCATCGTCACCGCGCTTGTCGGAGCGCCGGTCTTCGGATGGATGATGTGGAGACGCCGATATGTCTGAACCTCGCAGGAATGGGAGCGGCAGGCTGCGGGCGGACAACCTCTCGGTCGCTTACGGCAGGACTGTCGTACTGCGCGATGTCACGCTTGAGATTCCCGAAACCACATTCACCGCGCTGCTTGGTCCGAACGGCAGCGGCAAATCGACGACGCTTCGAGCGTTTGCCGGCCTCGTTCGCCCCAGCGGCGGATCTGTCCGTCTCGACGGTCGATCGATTTCCACCTTGCCGCACCGGCAGATCGCGCTTCGCGTCGGCGTTCTGGCGCAGGGGCCGCAGGCGCCCGAAGGATTGACCGTCGCCGAACTCGTGCAGCAGGGCCGTTTTCCGCATCAGACCCTGTTCTCGCGCTGGTCTTCGCTAGATGAGGCGGCATGCGATCTGGCGCTTTCCCTGACGGGAATGCGGGACCTCGCAAGCCGGCCGCTGGATAGTCTGTCCGGCGGACAACGGCAGCGTGCCTGGATCGCCATGACGCTCGCCCAGGAGACCGGCATTCTTCTGCTCGACGAGCCGACCACCTATCTCGACCTGGCCCACCAGATCGAGGTCATGGAATTGATCGCAATGCTGGTGAGGGATCACAAGAAGACGGTCGTCGCGGTGCTGCACGACATCAATCAGGCTGCGCGGTACGCCGACCATATCGCACTTTTGGCGGCGGGCAGGCTGGTGGCGCTCGGATCGGCGAGGTCCGTGCTCACGGCCGAGACGATCGACCAGGTTTTCGGCGTGCCTGCGATGGTCATGGACGATCCTGTAACCGGCGCCCCGATGTGCGTGCCACTTTCGCGTGCTGTTCCCGTGCGCGACCTGGGGCGGGCGTCATGACGGACATCGCTGATCTCACCACGCTGTTCACAGGGCCGCTCGCTCCGCATGCCGGAAAATTCCTTCTCGCGAAGGACCGCCCGCCGCAGATGGCGGGGACGGACATTCTCGACCCCTGGAAGCTCTCGGAACTGATCGAAAGCTTCGGTGCGCGCCATTATCCCGGGGGCGACCGACGGGCCATTGCGTCAATCTGGTCCAAGGCCCATTTCTCCATTCTCATGCCTCCCTACCTGATCCTTTCGCTAGTCTACGACCGGATTGCCAATGTCGGGCTGGACGAAATTGGGCTGTCGTTCGGTGTGCACGGTGACACGCAGCACCTTCACCTGCCGGACACGGGAAAACCCGCCGGAAACGTCGGCACCCATGACCGTTTCGCCGGCCTGATGGATCAGCATATCGCGCCGCTGGCAAACACTTTGAACCGGATCAGTTCGATTTCGCGTAACGTCATCTGGAGCAATGCCGGCAACAGCTTCGAATTGACCCTCTCGAAAATAGAAAAGGCAATCGGGAAGAGCCGAGGGGTCGTGCAAGCGCGTGAGCTTTTGGCGATCAGACAACTTCCCAATCGCAAAGCAAACCCGCTCGCCGAACCTGTTCGGTATTTGAAGAACGAGGATGTCGATTGCCGACAGCGGCGCGTATGTTGTGCTCGCTACCTCATTCCGGCTTTGAGCCTATGCTCCTCGTGCCCATTACCTCGACGGCCGGATGAACGCGGCTCCAGCTAAAGTGACCTGTCGTGAAGGCAAAGTTGGATGTTCTACCCGGCCAAGCAGGAGGCCCAATGCAATCGGCATTTGAGAGTTAAGTCGCCGAAATGGCCTTCATCATGGCAATCACTCTCTGATCCAGTCTGTCGTTGACCGGAAGTGTTTCGGACGCTTGGCGCACGATGACCGTTTTGGTAGCGCGGTCTATCCAGACCTGCTGTCCATGGATGCCCATGCCGGCAAGCGCGCCGGTGCCGGTCTCGTACCAGAAGTATCGATAACTGCCGCCCGGATAGAGTAACCGTTGTTCGCCCGCCGCCCAGACCTCACGATTGCCGCCCTCCCAGAGTTCATCGACCAGACGCTTGGGCAAGATGCCATGCCCGCCGGTTCGAACCAGTTCGCCAAGACGTGTCAGATCGCGGGCAGTCATCGAAAGACCGCCGGAGGCGCGCGCGTTGCCGGCGCGATCCACCGTCAGGAACGCGTCGGCATGTGCGCCCAACGGTTTCCATATGGCATTCTCAAATAGCTCGGCATAACGCTGCCCGCCGGCGGCTTCGATCACAAGTGCCGCCATGTCGGCATTCGGAGAGCGATAGGCATGGTGCGTTCCATGCTCATGTGCCGCGCGCGGTAGCGAGCACAGAAGCTCACGCAAGGTCGGCGTGGGCTCGTCGGGGTGTTCGGGGTTCCAGAGCATTGCACGCCGATAGCGGTCGTAGTCGCCGCTCTTGTCCAGATAGGCTTCGCTGAAGTCGATGGCGACGGTCATGGTCAGGAGATCCTTGACCTTGAGGTCACCATAGGCCGAGCCTTGGGCGTCCGGCACGTAGGTAGAGACCAGTTCGTCGAGCGAAAGCGCGCCGCGATCGATCAGGATGCCGGCAAGCAGACCGGTGACCGATTTGGAAATCGAGAAGATGATATGCGGTCTGTCGGGGTCGAAATGAGCGGCCTGCCATTCGGCAATGATCTCACCGTCCCGCATTATGACCAGCGCGTCGCTTTCACTCTCCTCGAGAAAATCCGAAAGGCCGATCGTCTCGCCGGCCAGATTGTCGACCGCTAGCTTCGCAAAGTCGCCGAGATCGAGTGCCGGTTTTTCCGGTTTGCGGGTACTGCGGATCACTGTCGATGGCACGAATTCCGAGACGTTCTGGAACGACCAGGTCGAATAGGGGCGTGCCCGCCAGTTGGACAGATCGATGTCCGCGCGCGTGAAGGAATGGCTGGTCATGGTGTCCCCGCTTTGGCTGGCCGCCGCATCGCGGCCGATTATCTCGCGATCGCATTTCTACAGCGCGATCGCAGATCATGCAATATGGAGGGCAATAAGAACGATATTGCATAAAATTGTATTGTGAAAATTGAATTTTCTGGAGCGCTTCAGGCGGTTCCCGTCTAGGAAACTCCACCATCATGTGTCAGATTTTCGATCAAGGATATGTCGAAAGGTTCATCAGATGAGTTCAGATTCTGTCTCCAATCTCCGTGATCCCATGAAGCCGGGGGCGCCTATCATTCCACGCGACGACTGGGATCTGCCACCGTGGCATCGGTGGACCTTCCAGCATATCCGGGAAATGACGGCCACCGCGCAGATCTGGCGGAGCGAAGGGCCGAAAATGACGCTTCCCGTCCGGATCGAGGATATCGAGGCCGTTCGTTATACCTTGGCCGGGCAGGAAAAGACCGTGGCCGACTTCATTGCCGGGAGTTTCACCGATGGGCTGCTGATCCTCCATCGCGGCGCGATCGTTGCTGAGCACTATCTGAATGGAATGACGCTTCGAAGCCAACATCTGACCATGTCCGTCACCAAGACCGTGGTCGGGATGCTTGCCGGCATAGTGGTGGACAGAGGGTTGCTCGATCCGAATGCGCCGATTACGGATTATCTGCCGGAACTCGAAGCGACAGGCTACAAGGGGGCGACCGTCCGGCATATCCTCGACATGACCAGCGGTGTAGTTTTCGACGAATCCTACACGACACCCGGTTCACACATGCAGAAGCTCGATCTTGCCTGCGGGTGGAAGGAGCACAACCGGCCGGACTGGCCGCGCACGATGTGGGACCTCATCCTCTCGCTGAAGGAACAGGAGCGCCCGCACGGCGCCCTGTTCAAGTACAGGTCGATCGAAACCGATGTGCTGGGTTTCGTGCTGGAGCGTGCCACCGGTGTATCGATCGCCGAACTCATCAGCCGCGACATATGGGCGCCCATGGGCGCTGAGGAGGATGCGTATATCACGGTCGACAATGGCGGCGCAGCACTCGCCGACGGCGGATTCTGCGCGACGTTGCGGGATCTTGGCCGTTTTGCGCAGCTGCTGCTCGATGGCGGAATGCGGGAGGGCAGGCAGATCGTGCCGCGGTTGTGGATAGAGGATACGCTTAAGGCTTCGGGCGAGCTTTACCAGGGCATCTATCGCTCCGTTTTCCCGGATGGCGCCTATCGCAACCAAGTCTGGATAGAAGACACGGTTAGAGGGACGTATATTGCGCGCGGCGTCTTCGGACAGTGCATCTATCTCGACCCGGGCAATGAGTTCGCGGCCGTCAAGCTGTCCACCTGGCCGGAACATGCCAGCATCGAGCGTACCCGCGAGCTGATTGCCGCCCTGCACGCCATTCGCGCCCATCTCACAGGCTGGTAATCGCGCCAGTTGCCAGATCTGCCTAGCCCGCCAGTCCTCGATCGGCGGCCTTTTGTTTATATAAATTCCAACTATCGGAATATATATAAATTTATAATCTGAAAAACGGAATTGTATTGACGGCGCCGGAATTTTCCGTTTGCTTTGAAGCGTGGCCGAAAGGGTCTCGTTAAAAATCAGGGCATGCGCATGGGCTGGCGGGTTGGCGTGGATTCCGGTGGGACGTTCACCGATATTTGTCTCTTCGAAGAGGAGACGGGGCGGATCGAGGTCTGGAAGGTTCCTTCCACGCCGCATGACCCATCCGTGGCGATCAGCGGTGGCCTTGCGGAAGCCCTTGAGCGGTTCGACACAACGCCGGAGGGGGTCGCCTATTTCGGGCATGGCACGACGGTCGCAACCAATGCGCTGATCCAGGGTAGGGGGGTCGAGACCGGTCTTATCACGACCCAGGGCTTTCGCGATCTGTTGGAGATTGGCAGGCAGAAGCGGCCCGATCTTTATGACATCCATGCCGAGAAGCCCAGGACGCTCGTCTCCCGTAGCCTTCGCATCGGAGTTGCAGAACGGGTCCGGGACGATGGTTCGGTCGAGCAGCCTTTGGATGAGGACGCCTTGCGGGCCGCGGCGAAGGACCTGAAGGCAGCGGGCGTGCAGTCGGTCGCGATCACCTTCCTCTACAGCTTCGCGCACACGGCACATGAGGAGGCGGCCCTTCGCATTCTGTCTGAAGAGTTTCCCGAGGCCTTCGTTTCGGCCTCGCACCGGATCGCACCGGAATTCCGCGAATTCGAGCGGATGTCGACGACTGTCGTGAACGCCTATCTCGGGCCGGTCATGAAAGGCTATCTGCGTGGCCTCGAAGATCGCCTGAAGGACATGGGGCTGGAAGCGGTCCCGCATCTCACCCAATCGAATGGCGGCGTGATCGGCTTCGACGCGGCAGCCGAAATGCCGGTCCGCACCGTGCTGTCCGGACCGAGCACCGGCGTGGTTGCAGCCCTTGCGCTGGGCGAGATGACCGGCGGCCAGAACCTCATCACCTTCGACATGGGCGGTACCAGCACGGATGTCGCGTTGTTGAAGGATGGTGAATGCCGGCTGGTGGGCGAGGCCGTGGTTCACGGTTATCCGATCAAGGCACCCATGCTCGATATACACACCGTGGGTGCCGGTGGCGGGTCGCTGGTCCACGTGGACAGCGGCGGCCTGATCAAGGTCGGGCCGCGCAGCGCGGGTGCCTTTCCGGGCCCGGCGTGCTACGGACATGGCACGACCGAACCGACGGTCACCGACGCCAACGTCTTCCTGCAGAACCTCGATCCGCATTTCCTGCTGCGTGGCCGCATGCCGGTCCATCGCGATCTCGCCGAGGCCGCGATCAGGTCGGTTGCGGACAAGGTCGGCATGGGGACGGCGGAGGCGGCCGATGGCATACTCGACATCGTCACCGCCAACATGGCGAAGGCTATCCGGGTGATCAGCGTGCAGCGCGGCCACGATCCGCGCGACTATACGCTCGTCGCGTTCGGCGGCGCCGGCCCGCTTCACGCGGCCAGACTTGCGGCAGAGCTCGAGATGCGCCGCATTCTCGTGCCGCTAACGCCCGGCATCCTATGCGCCATGGGCCTGTTGATGACCGACCTGCGCACCGATTTCGCGTCGACCCGGCTTGCTTCGCTGGAGGCTCTTGAGGCCGACCAGCTGGAGGAGATCTTTTCAGGCCTGGACCACCGGGCCGCCGCCTGGTTTGCGAGCGAAAACATTCCAGCCGATGCACGGATGACAAGGCGGACGGTGGATGTGCGTTATGCGGGCCAGAATTACGAAATCGCGGTCGCTGTCCCGGCCGGTCCGATGGACCGGAACACGTTCGAGACCATCCGGCGTGAGTTTCTGGCAAGTCACGGCCAGCTCTACGGGTTCACGGCAGACGGAGAGGAAATCGAGCTTGTGACATACCGGCTGGAAGCGAGTGCCGGAACCCAAAAGGCACGCTTCAAGCCTCAACCGATCGGCGCCAGCAATCCCGATCATGCGCTCATCGGTGAGCGCCTGGTCTGGTGCAGGCAGGTCCGGAGCTTCCGCACCCACAGGATCTATGACCGCTTGCGACTGACGCCTGGAAACGCCGTTGAAGGCCCCGCGATCATCGATCAGATGGACACCACGACCGTCGTGCCGGCAGGCATGGCGGCCCAAGTCGATGCCTATCTCAACCTGGTCATGGAGGCGCACTGACATGGCGCAGATCAAGCAAAAACCGCCGGCCGTCGAGAACCGCTCGCTCAATCCGATTACGATCGAGGTGATCGGCAGCGCATTTGCGTCGATCGTCGAGGAGATGGGCGAAACCCTGGTGCGCTCGAGCTATTCCACCAATATCAAGGAGCGGCGCGATTGCTCGACTGCGCTGTTTGATGCCGCCGGCAACACGTTATGCCAGGCCGAGCATGTGCCGATGCATCTTGGAAGCTTCATCGGCTTCGTGCCTCTGATCCTCAGGAAATATGGGATCGACGGCCTGAAAGCCGGCGACGTCTTCATCGGCAACGATGCCTATGAGGGCGGCGGTACACATCTGCCGGATATCGTGATCGCCGAGCCGATCTTTCATGGCGACCGGTTGATTGCCTGGGCGATTAACACGGCGCACCATTCGGATTTCGTCGATCGCGGCCATGCGCATATCTACCAGGAAGGACTTCGCATCCCGCCGATCCGGCTCCACCGGGCCGGCGAACTGCAGCAGGATATCCAGGATCTCTTTCTCTTGAACTGCCAGGTGCCGCGCGAACGCCTTTCCGATCTGCGTGCCCAGATGGCCGCGAACCGACTGGGCGTGCGGCGAATGGCCGATCTCTGCGGCAAATACGGCGTCGATACGGTGGAGGCGGCCGGCCGGGAACTGCAGGACTATGCGGAACGCCGAATGCGCGCGGGCATCCGGACCATTCCCGATGGCATCTACACATTCGCCGACCGTTTCGATTGCGAGGCCTTCGACACGCTGTGGGATTTCAGCGTGCGGATCATCGTCCGCGGCGATGAGATGGAACTCCGCTTCGACAGCCCGCCACAATCCAGAAGCCCGATGAATGTCGTCCACACGGCCCTTCTGGCGACCGTCTATTATGCGGTGAAATCCATCGTCGATCCGACCATGCCGCCGAATGCCGGATTGGCGCGGCCGATCACCATTCTTGCCGACAAGGGGACCGTACTCAACTGCGTGCATCCAGCCGCCGTCGACGGGCGGCTGACATCCTGCCAGCGCGTGGTCGACCTTATCCATGGAGCGCTTGCGCCGGCTGTTCCCGAGCGTGTGACGGCTGCCAGCAATGGGTCCTGTTTCGACATCACCTTTTCCGGACAGCGGCCGGACGGTTCGTTCTGGGTCTATCTGGAGACGATAGGCGGCGGTAACGGCGCCCGTTTCGACAAGGATGGCCTCGATGGCGTGCATGTGCATATGACCAATACGTCGAACCTGCCGGTCGAAGCGTTGGAGGTCGAATATCCGATCACCTTGCTCGCCTATGAACTGATCGACGGATCCGGCGGCGCCGGGGAGTTTCGCGGCGGCATGGGCATACGCCGGGTCTACCGCGCCGAAGAGGCCTGCCGGGTGCATTACGGCGGGTCGCGCATGCGCTCGCAGCCCTGGGGTCTGAACGGTGGCCTGCCGGGAGCAAGCGGCGGCTTCCGTTTATCGGACGGTGTCGGCCCCTTTGTCAAAGGCGTCGGCACGGTCAACGCGGGAGATATTATCGAGGTCTTCACGCCCGGCGGAGGCGGTTATGGCGATCCGACGCGGCGCCTGGCAGCCGCCGTGGACCGCGATATGCGCGATGGCAATTTCACCGCGAAGACCGCGGCGGTGTTTCAGTCAAAGGAGGGGGTTGCATGAATGCTCTGATCGCCGCTCGCAGCATATCGCCGGTGGCTTGTGCGCCGCCGGAGCTTCTGTATAGACAGGCCATGGACCGCAAATCATCCAGCAATGTCGAACGCGCCGCGGAAATCCTGCTTGCCATTGGCAGTGCCGGGCCGGAGGGGCTGGCACTGTCGGATATCGCCGAGGCGCTCGACGATACGAAATCGGCCATCCATCGCGCCTTGCAGGGGCTCGCCAAGCACGGCTTCGTGGAGCAGTCCTCGCGTCGGGGCCGCTATCGTCTCGGGCCGACGATCTATGCCTTGTCGAAGCGGTCCATCAGTGTCACCGACCTTGTCGAGACCGTCCGGCCGGCCCTGGTGCGGATCGGTTCGGCAACGCGGATGTCGACCTATCTGATGGTGCATTCCGGCCTCGACTGCATATGCCTGGATTTCCAGGAAGGCATCTATCCGATCCGTGCGCTCCTGAACGGGGTCGGCGGTCGTATTCCGCTCGGCGTCTCGGTTGCCGGCGTCTGCATTCTTTCCACCTTCGATCCTGCAACACGCAAGGTGATGCTCGAGGAAAACGAAGCGGCCATCACGGCGGCCGGTTTCAATCTGGAGGGCATTCTCGCGGAAGCACAGCTTGCGGCCGAGAGAGGTTTTGCGGTGCGTCCAGGCATGGATGAAAACGACGTCATGTCGCTCGCGGTCGTCCTGCCAAGAGATTGGGTGCATGCGGCGGCGGCCATCGCGGTCGTTCCTCCGTGGCGCGATGTCGATCCGGGCAAGGTCGACGAGATCGTCAGGCTGATCCGCGCTGAGGCGGCAAGAAACAACTGACAGCACTCGACAGTCGTCGTGTGGCGCATTGTGCAAGCATTTGAAGTTCGATGCAGACAAATCTTCCACCTCCCGCCGAATACGCGGGTCGATGCTTTTCTGTTCCTATGTGGAAGTAAGAAAATTCAATAATTTCATGTTGTTGCAGTGCTTTTCGTAAGCTTTTCATTGACACTTCGAGGCAACCATTGTTCACTTATTTTGCGATCGCAGATCACGATATTTAATTTCGCTATTTCTGAATGGCTGGGCGAGCGATGGCAAAATCGACCAGAAAACAGGGGAACAATGGTGGAGATGAACATGAAGAGACAGATTTTGTTCGCGCTCTTTGGCGCGGTCATGCTCTCGGCGACAAGTGTGCGGGCCGAAGAGCAGCGGAAAGGCGGCACGCTGAACATCGTGCTGACGGCCGACATCCGCAGCCTCGATGCAAGTCGTACCGACGCGATAACCGAGACGGTGCTTAATCACATCTATGAGCCGCTGGTGTCGTTCAAGAACGATATGACGATCGGACCGGCATTGGCTCAGAGCTGGAATGTTTCGGAGGACGGCAAGCGGTACAGTTTCAGCATCCGGCCCGGCGCGGTCTTCCATAACGGCGACAAGGTCGTCGCCTCGGATGTGAAGTGGTTCTGGGACCGCCGCATGGCCACCGCCGGCACGGAAACGCCCTGGCTCTGCCTTGGCAATTTCAACGGCACCCGCGGCCTGAAAGTCGTGTCCGTCGAGGCTGCCGATGAAAGCACGGTCGTCTACACCATCGATGCGCCGAACACCCAGTTTCTGATCCGTATCGCCGATCCGGTCTGCAATACCTGGGTGGCAAGTCCGAAGAATGTCGGGGCCGACGGGAAATGGATCGACGGTTCGGCCATCGGCAGCGGCCCGTTCAGGCTGAAGGAATGGAGGAAGGAGCAATATATTTCCCTTGCCCGCTTTGCCGATTACGTTCCGCTCAAGGAAAAGCGCGACGGCTATACCGGCGACCGCAGCACCTATGTGGATGAAGCGCGTTTTGTCGTCATCCCTGACAAGACTTCGGCGGAAACGGCTCTTTTCGCAGGTCAGGTGGATGTGGTCTCGACGATCCAGGCCTCCCGCATGGAGGATCTGAAGAGCAAGGGAGCGGTCATTCAGGCGGCCCCCGGCCTGTCGCTCTCGGCGATCCTCATCCAGACGAATGATCCGCTGCTCTCGGATGTGCGCATCCGGCGCGCCATGGCGCATGCCATGGATCTGAAGCAGATCACGCAGGTGAAAACCGCCGGAATGACGGAATACAATCCTTCGGGCGTGCCGCAGGCGAGCGCACTCTTCGACAAGTCCTTCCAGGACTGGCCGGCTTACGATCCGGAGGCGGCCAAGAAACTGCTGAAGGAAGCGGGATACAAGGGGCAGGTCATCAAGATCCAGGCCAACCAGCGTTACATCGGCATGTATGAGAACGCCGTGCTGGCGCAGGCGATGCTGACCGCCATCGGCATGAATGTCGAGATCGAGACGCTCGATTGGGGCGCCCAACTCGACAACTTCCTCTCCGGAAAATTCCAGATGCAGGCCTTCGGTTACGGCTCCCGGCCGGATCCCACGGTGATCTACGGCATGTTCACCGGTTCGAAGAAAGCCGCGGCGAATTACCAGTGGGACGATCCAAAGGCACAGGAACTGTTCCTGAAGGCAATCGCGACGGTCGATCCCGATCAGCGCAAGGCGATCTTCAAGCAGATGCACGCATTGATGCAGGAGCAGGTCCCGATGATCGGTCTTTACTACAATCCTGTCATCGAGGCTGTCTCGCCTAAGGTCGCCAACTACGAATCCTGGGCGCTCGACAAGCCGCGCGCATGGGGCGTCTGGAAAAAGCAGTGATTTGAGGAACCCCGGGTCGAAGCACTTAACCGAGATTCGACCCCGACTGGGGCCATCGTCAGATGGCCCCCTTTTTTGATTTCAGACAAAGCAAACGGCCGGCAATTGAGAAACTGCCGGCCGTTTCTTACATGGAAAGTGTCAGTCAAGAAGAGATCAGGCCGCGCCCTTTGCGCCGTCGAACTTGCGGTCGAGCAGCATCGCCGCATCGAGAAGGCGGCGCGTGTATTCGTGTTTCGGCCGGTCAAAGATGTCATCCCGCTCGCCGATCTCGACGATGCGGCCGTTCTGCATGACGGCGACGCGATCTGCCACCTGTTCCACGGCGCCGAGATCATGCGACACGAAGAGGCAGGCAAAGCCGTACCGCTCCTGCAGGTCGCGAACGAGTTTCAAAATCTGCTTCTGCACCGTCATATCGAGCGCCGAAACCGGTTCGTCGGCGACCACGAAGGCCGGCCGACGCACGATCGCCCGGGCGATCGCGACGCGCTGCCGCTGGCCTCCCGAAAGCTGGTGCGGTAACCGGCGCAGGAACGCGGTATCGAGCCCGACCTCGGAAAATACCTCCAGCACCCGTTCGTAACGCATGGCGGCCGACATGTCCTTTTCGAGCTTCAGCGGCTCCCCGACGATGTCGCCGACCCGCTGGCGGGGATCGAGCGAGGAATAGGGGTCCTGGAAGATGATCTGGATGTCGCGGCGCTGTTTTCGCGCCAGGTCGCTCTTGCCGGTTTCGATCTTTTCTCCGCCGAAGGATATCGTCCCGTCCGTTATGCCGACCAGGCCGACGATCGCCCGGCCGAGCGTGGTCTTTCCTGAACCCGAACCGCCGACGAGCGCGAGGGTTTCCCCACGCCCGATCGACAAGTCGACACCGTCGACAGCGCGCTTCGGCTCGGTCGGCTTCAGGAGATTGCGCCGGCCGGGATAATCGATGGTCAGGCCACGGATATCGACCAGCGGCTGCCGATGTGCGGCATTCCGTGCGCCGCCTGCGGTTCGGCGCGGAAGCGCGTCGACGAGCTTGCGGGTATATTCGTGTTTTGGCGCGGAGAGAACCTCGACGCTGCGGCCCTGTTCGACGGCTTTGCCCTTGTGCATGACCACGACGTCGCGCACGTAATGCGACACCATGCCGAGATCGTGGCTGATGAGTAGCACTGCCGTGCCGTTCTCCCGCGTCAGTTCCGCCATCAGGTCAAGAACGTCGCGCTGAACCAGCGTGTCGAGCGCTGTAGTCGGTTCGTCGGCGATGAGCAATTCCGGCTTCAGAAGCATCACCGATGCCAGCATGATGCGCTGGCGCATGCCGCCGGAAAACTCGTGCGGATAGGCAGAAAGGCAGCGTGTCGGATTTTGGATCTGGATGCGCTCGAGCATGGTGAGGCTTCGGTCGCGGATCTCGGCCTTGCCAAGTTTTCGATGCAAGGCCAGACCTTCGGCCATCTGATCGCCGATCGTCATGGAGGGATTGAGCGACACCATCGGCTCCTGGAAGACCATGCCGATCCGAGCGCCGCGTATATCACGCAGGGTTTTCGGCGCGGCTCCGACGAGTTCCCGGCCATGAAAGCGGATGCTGCTTTCCGGCGTGACGGCCAAAGGGGACGGCAGCAGGCCGAGAATGGAACGGGCTGCCATCGTCTTGCCGGAGCCGGACTCGCCGACCAATGCCAGCATGCCTCCGGGCTCGATCGAAAAATCAAGCCCGTCGACGACCCGAGCCAGGCCCCTGACGCTGACGGAGAGGTTTTTAGCGGCGATGACGGCTGTGCTTGTGTTGTCTTCGGTCATTGTTTCTCAGCCCTGCATTTTGGGGTCGAGCCAGTCGCGCACCGCGTCGCCCAGCATGTTGATGCCGAGAAGCGTCAATGCGATGCAAAGGCCGGGAAGCACGATGAGATAGGGCGCTTGGGTGATGAAGGGGCGTGCACTCGCGAGCATGTTGCCCCAGCTCGGCGCCGGTGGGGGCACACCAAGGCCAAGAAACGACAGCGCGCTTTCCGACAGGATTACCCAGCCGAACATGGTGGTGGCGAGCACGGTGACGGGTGCGACGCAATTGGGCAACACGTGACGGATCATCGTCACCAGTTCGCTGTTGCCCATCACTTGGGAAGCTTCGATATATTCGCGCTCGCGGATCGACATCACGCTTGCCCGGACGACGCGCACGACGGCTGGCATATAGGCGAGCCCGAGCGCCACGACGATCGCTTCGCGGCTCGCCCCGGTCACGGCCATGATCCCGAGCGCCAGGAGCAGGCCCGGAAAGGCGAGCAGGGCATCGTTGAACATCATGATCACGCGGTCGCTGGCGCCGCGATAGAAACCGGCGAGCACGCCGAAGACGAGGCCGAAGGCAATCGCGAACGCGACTGTTGCAAAGGCGATCCAGGCGCTGGTGCGGGCGCCGTACATCAGCCGGCTCAGAATGTCGCGCCCGAACTCGTCGGTGCCGAGCAGATGCCCGGCTGTTCCCGGCGTCTTCAGGCGTGCGAGAAGATCGAGCTTCAGCGGATCGTAGGGCGAAATCAGCGGCCCACCGATCGCCAGCAGTACCAGCAGCGCCACGATCGTTCCGCCGATGGCAGCGCTCACGCCGCGGCGGGGGAGGCGAAGAGACATCGCGGTCATTGCGTAACCCTCGGGTCGAAGATCGGATAAAGCAGGTCAACCACGAGATTGACGAGAATATAGATGGTGCTGATGAACAGGATGCATCCCTGTACGACCGGGTAGTCACGGGCATAGATGGCATCCACCAGCAACCGGCCGAGGCCGGGAATAGTAAACACCGTCTCGGTGACGGCAATGCCCCCGAGTAGCCCGCCAAGGATCAGCCCGATCAGGGTCCAGGTGGGCGCGAAGGCGTTCTTGAACGCGTGCCGCCACATGACGGCGCTCTCGCTGAGCCCCTTGGCGCGTGCGTGCGTGATATATTCCAGCCGAGCGACCTCGATAGTCGCGGCGCGCGCCATGCGGACGATGGCACCGAGTTCGACCAGGACCAGGGTCAGTACCGGCATGAAAATATAGGTCAGCGCGGTGCCGAAATCCTCGCTGAACGACACGTAACCGATGATCGGGAACCATTTCAGCCAAAGGCCGAAAAAGAGGAGGATCATCAGGCCTAGCCAGAAGCTCGGTATGGAAAGGAGAAGCGTGGACGTGGCGACGACGCCGATATCCGCCAGGCTGTGCTGGCGCCAGGCGGCGATCATGCCCGCCGGCACCGCGATCAGCGAGGCGAAAAGGACGGCGGCGACGACGATCGTCGCAGATACGCCGAACCGCTCCAATATCAGCGGCAGGACAGGGTCGCCGGTGCCGATCGACGTGCCGAAATCGCCGGTGAGGATGTTGCCCAGCCAGATCATGTATTGAAAGACGATCGGGCCATCGAGGCCCATCTTACTGCGGAGAGCGGCGAGCTGCTCTGCCGTTGCCAGATCGCCGAGCATCATCGACGCCGGATCGCCGGGGATCATCCGCATCATGACGAAAACAGCGGTAGAAGCGATGAAAAGGGTGGGAATTGCCGAAGCGAGGCGGCCAGCCAGGAAACGGATCATCGTCTCACGCCTCTCAGGCCTGCGGCGGCATAGTCCGCTCCTGCATCAGGGCAATCGCCGGGCCGCGTGAGCGGCCTGGCGAAATCATCGATTTCGCAGGCAGGTTCCATGTTCTCTGTTCCCATGTCTGACATTCGCAGATCGTTGTTATGGCTTTAATATATTGCGATCTTCGATCGCGCAATGCGTATGCGAAAATGAGAAAGGAATGTAATTTAACTTACTGAATACAAAGAATAATAATTTTCTAGAAAAGTGCGTTTGCCTAAATTTTCCATAAATTTTCTGGCAGTTTTAGTCCGCAGTGAACTCTGCGTGCTTCAACAGATAGGCAGCCCCTTCGCTGATATCGCGCACGATGGCCTCACGGGCTTTTGGTCCGTCACCCTTCTCCAGTGCTTCGAGCGCATCCTCATGATAGTCGATTTCCAGGATGCCCGAGAGGGCTCCGTCGAAACTGCCGGAATAACGGCGGAGAAAGGGGCCGATCTGCATCCACAGTGTCTCGATGAGGAAGAGCAGCGGCGCGTTGCCACAGTGGCGGTAAATGGTGAATTTGAAATCGTAGTTGGCGGCAAGGTAACGGTCGATATCGCCGGCTCGCGCCGCGCTGGTCAATTCTTCGCTGAGCTTGCGGATCGTGCGCAGATTGTTGCCGTTGATGATCGAGGCGGCGCGCTCTGTCGCGGCACCTTCGACGACGGTGCGGGCATCCATCAGCTGGGCGAATTCGGAAGCGGTGATCTGCGGCACTTCGAGACTACCGTTCGGTAGGGGGCGCAACGCCTGCTGGGCCTGCAGGCGCATGAGCGCGGCCCGAACCGGCATGTCGCTTGTGCCCAGTTCCTGTGCGAGCTTGCGGGATGTCAGCTTCTGGCCCGGCTCGAACCGTCCGGACACGAGGGCACGGACGATTTCCGCATAGACTTTCTCGTGAAGGGGTTCGACTTCGACCACCGAAAGACCGAACTGCTGTTTTTTAGCCATGCTTACTTCCCGTGTTGTTATTGCCGCGCCCGCCTGATGGGTTGCGACCTTAAACCTCGTCTTTCATTGTTTTCTAAACCGTTAGCCGGCTGATGTCACCGGGACAACTACGCCATCCCGGCAAAATTTTGCGATCTGCGATCGTGATTGTTCGCAAGGCTTGGATGATATCTCAAGCCGTCTCGAGATAGGTACGATATTCGAATTGGGTGATCTGGGTGGCGAAGGCTTCGAGCTCCTGTCGCTTGCAGGCTATCAGCCCCGACCGCATGACCGGAGAAAATATCTCCGAGACATGTTGCCCCGCCTCGAAGGCATTGATGGCCGAATGCCAATCGAGAGGCAGTTTTTCCAGATCCTCGCCATAGGCGTCGCCACTGCGCGGCTGCCCCGGCGATAGTTGCTTGCGAATGCCGGTCAATGCCGCTCCGAGAACTGCCGCCATCACCAGATAGGGATTGGCGTCGGCGCCCGCGACCCGATGTTCGATGCGACGTGCCTTGTGGCTTCCCCCGGGAATGCGGATCGCGACCATGCGGTTTTCGTAACCCCAGGCGACCGCTGTCGGGGCGTAGGAGTTCGGCCGCAGCCGGCGGTAGGAATTGTAGTGTGGGGCGAAGATCAGGGTGCTTTCGGCCATCGCTGCCAGCATGCCGCCGATCGCATGCCGCATTATCTCGGTTCCTTCCTCTCCGCCATTGTCGAAGACGTTATGACCCTCCCGGTCGAGCAGGCTGAAATGGATATGGAACCCGCTGCCGGAATGATGGCCATAGGGCTTCGCCATGAAACAGGCCGCCAGCCCATGCTTGCGCGCGATACCCTTGACGGTGCGCTTGAAGAACAGGGCGTCGTCCGCTGCCTGAAGAGCATCGGACGTGTGGTTGAGATTGATCTCGAACTGACCGATGCCGTTTTCAGCGATCGTCGTATCGGCCGGAATGCCCTGCTCATGGCAGGCGACGTAGACATCGTCGATAAAGGCTTCGAACTGGTCGACCTCGTCCATATCCATGGCCGCAGCGCTGTCGAGGCGCCGGCCGGTGACGGGGGAGAGAGGGCCAAGCGGCAGATCCGCATTGGGATCGACCAGGTAGAACTCGAGTTCCGTCGCCGTCACCGGCGTCAGGCCCAGTTCCGCATAACCGGCAAGCACGGTGGCCAGTGCGCGGCGCGGGTCGCCAAGGAAAGGAACGCCATGCTCGTCGGCCAGCCAGACCGGCAGCATGGCCGTCGGCCGGGCGAGCCAGTTCATCGGCATCACGGCGCGGCCCGTCCAGTCGCAGCGGCCATCGGCATCACCCGTCTCGAACACCATGGGATTGCCGGCGATGTCCTTGCCCCAGATATCGAGGCCCGGAACGGAGAGCGGCATTCGCAAGCCGCCTTCCAATGCCTTCTTGGCTTGGTCGCGCGGAAGACGTTTGCCGCGCATGATGCCGTTCACGTCGCAGACCGCCGCGCGGATGCTTTCGATTTCGGGATGCGCCTCAAGCCATTTCAATGAACCGGCAATATCCATTCTCTTCCTACTTTCTTCCATGAGACCCTGTCCGCCTTGCACGTTAGCACCGATAACGGATCCAGGTGGTCTTCAAAGCGGTGTATTTCTCGATGGCGTGGCGCGAGAGATCGCGGCCCGAACCGGACTGCTTGAACCCACCGAAGGGAACCGCCGGGCTGACGGGATCGACCACGTTGACCGCCACGACCCCGGCCGTCAGTCGCGACGATACCCGATGGGCGCGCGACAGGTCGTCGGTGAAGACCGATGCTGCGAGGCCATAGACGCTGTCGTTGGCGATGCGGATCGCCTCGTCCTCTTCCGAGAAGCGCATGACTGACAGAACCGGGCCAAAAATTTCGTCCCGGGCGATGGTCGAATCCGGCTTTACGTCGGCAAAGATGGTCGGCTCTATGAAGCTGCCCTTGCCGCCGACGGTGATGGCCTTGCCTCCCGCCACCAGCGTAGCCTCCCGCCGCCCCTCGTCGATGAACCGCATCACATTGGAGGCATGCTTGGCCTCGACCATGGCGCCAAGGCCGGACTTCGGATCGAGGGGGTCTCCCGGCTGGTAGGCCGGCAGGCGTTTCAGCAGGAGATCGATAAACATCTTTTCGATCGATTGGTGGACGAGGAGACGCGAGGAGGCGGAGCAGACCTGGCCCTGGTTATAGAAGATGCCGCTCGCTACCTGATCCGCCGCGGCTTCCAGGTCGCCGCAATCCGGGAAAACGATGACGGGCGATTTGCCGCCGCATTCGAGCCAGACCTGCTTCATGTTGGATTCGCCGGCATATTTCAGGAAGAGTTTGCCGACTGCCGTCGATCCGGTGAAGGCGAGGCAATCCACATCCATATGACGACCCAGCGCCTGGCCAGCCGTTTCGCCGAAGCCGGGCACGACGTTGAGAACCCCCTCTGGCAGGCCGGCATCGAGTGCTAATTGGGCAAGCCGGAGGGCCGTGAACGGGGATTGCTCCGCTGGCTTGAGAACGACGCTGTTGCCGGCGGCAAGCGCCGGCGCGCATTTCCAGATCGCCATGTTGAGCGGGAAATTCCACGGCACGACCGCGCCCACGACACCAAGCGGTACGCGGCGGATAAGGCCCGCATTGCCTTCCGGCAAGGGCGCCATCTCGTCATAGACCTTGTCCGCCTCTTCCGCATGCCACTGAAGGATATTGATGGCGGCCGGGATGTCGTTGCCGGCGGCATCGCGAACGAGCTTGCCCATGTCCACGCTCTCCATTGCGGCGAGTTCGGCCACTTCGGCGCGCATGAGTTCGACGAGGCGCAGCAGGACTTTCTTGCGTTCCACTGGCGCGCGCCGGCTCCAGGCGCCGCTTTCGAAGGAATTCCGGGCGGAAGCTACCGCTGCGTCGATATCCTCGGCGCCGCCCGCGGCGACATCGGCCAGCGTCTCTCCGGTGGCCGGATTGACGGATGCAAAACCTTGCCCGGACCGCGCCTCGACCTTTCGACCGCCGATCACCGCATGGGTGCCGAGGCTGAGCGAGCGGGCAGTCTTGTGCCAATCGAGGGAGTCCATTCAGAAGTCCTTTTAACGAGTTTTAGATTTTTACGGAGATCTCTCTTTGAAAATTTATGATGTGTATACATAAGTTTACAAAGTTTTCTTCCCGTTCGTTTGATAAGATATTGCGTGATCTGCGATCGCAATATATCGATGTTTCTCGAAAAGCCAAGCGGCATCGTGAATGCCGCGTTTCAATTTCCAGCGGGAGTGACAAGCGATGAGATCGCACAATGAGGTGAAGCCCAACGTTATCGGCGGCGAATGGATCTCCTCGGTCCAGGCAGTGGAAAATTTCAATCCCTCGGACCTATCCGATGTCGTCGGTCTCTACTCGACCGGCGATGCTGCGGTCGTGGATGCAGCGGTCGACGCGGCGCGCAGCGCTCTTCCCGGCTGGTCGCTCGCCACCCCGCAGCAACGCTTCAACATTCTCGACAAGGCCGCCACCGAAATTCTGGCGCGCGAGGAGGAACTCGGACGCCTGCTCAGCCGTGAGGAAGGCAAGACCTTGCCCGAGGGGCGGGGGGAGGCGACCCGCGCCGGAATGATCTTCAAATACATGGCGGGCGAGGCGCTCAGAAATCCGGGCGATGTGCTGCCCTCGGTGCGTCCGGGCATCAAGGTGGAGGTGACGCGCGAGCCGGTCGGTGTTATCGGCATCATCACACCCTGGAATTTTCCGATCGCCATCCCTGCCTGGAAGATCGCGCCGGCGCTTGCCTACGGCAATACCGTGGTCTTCAAACCGGCGGAACTGGTGCCCGGCTGTGCCTGGGAACTGGTCGATATCCTCCACCGCGCGGGCCTGCCTGCCGGCGTCCTCAACCTGGTGATGGGGGCGGGGCGCATCGTGGGACAGGCAATCCTCGATCACCGTGATATCGACGCGGTGTCCTTCACCGGTTCGGCCGGCGTCGGCCGGGCGGCAGTGGCAACCGCAGCCGCGCGGGGCGTCAAGGTGCAGGCGGAAATGGGCGGCAAGAACCCCTTCGTCGTGCTGGACGATGCCGATCTCGATGTCGCGGTCGAGGCGGTTGCCAACGGATCGTTCTTCTCGACCGGCCAGCGCTGCACAGCGTCGAGCCGCATCATCGTGACCGATGGCATTCACGATCGTTTTCTGGGGGCATTGAAAACACGGATTTCAAGGCTGAATGTGGGGCATGCACTCCGACCCGAAACGGAAATCGGCCCCGTCGTCGACAAGCGCCAGTTCGAGCAGGATCTGAGTTATATCGAGATCGCGCGGAACGAGGGCGGCATTCTCGAAACCGGCGGCGAGTTGCTGACGCGCGATACGCAGGGCTTTTTCCTTCAGCCCGCCCTTTTCTCCGCAACGACGAACGACATGCGCATCAATCGGGAAGAGGTTTTTGGGCCGGTTGCGGCGGTCATCCGCGTCAGGCACTACGAGGAGGCGCTGCAGGTCGCCAGCGACACGGAATTTGGCCTTTCCGCGGGCATTGCGACGACGTCGATCAAATATGCCGAGCATTTCAAGCGGCATGCGCGCAGCGGCATGGTGATGGTCAACGTGCCGACTGCCGGCGTCGACTACCATGTTCCCTTCGGTGGCATTCGAGGGTCGAGCTATGGCCCACGGGAACAGGGCGCCTATGCGAAGGAATTCTATACGAATGTGAAAACCGCCTATTCGATGTGAGGGCGGCCATGCCTGCGCCGACGATCCGGATCGAAAGCCTGCATCTTTACCCGCTGAAATCGGGTTCGGCGATCGATGTCCTGTCCGCATGGGTCGAGCCGGAAGGCCTGGCCGGTGATCGGACCATGATGGTGACCGACCTTTCTGGGGAGTGCCTGACGTCTCGAAAACTCCCCGCCCTGCTGACGCTGCACTGCCTGACCGACGGTGACGAGGTCATCCTGATGGGGCCGGATGCCAGGCCATGCGTCTTTTCCCGCATGGCGCTTCGTCCGACGGGCAATGTGGCGGCGCGCGTATGGGGCGACGAGGTGGCGGTCCTCGATGCCGGCGATCAAGTGGCCGACTGGCTCTCGCGCTTTCTCGGCCACTCCTGTCGGCTCGTGCTGAAGGGGCCGCAAACGTACCGGCCTCTCGCCTTGAAGCCCGGCCATGCCGTCAGCTTCGCCGATACCGCGCCGCTTCTGCTGATCGGCAAATCCTCTCTCGACGACCTGAATGACTATCTGGAGACGCCGGCCGAGATGGCCCGTTTCCGACCCAATGTCGTCGTTTCGGGACCCCTGCCGTTCGACGAGGATGGGTGGGGAACGATCCGTATCGGCGGGGTCGAATTCGATGTCGCCGGCGGTTGCGATCGGTGCGTGGTGACGACGCTCGACCCGCAAAGCGGGGAGGCACGCATCGATCGGGAACCCTTGGCGACGCTCGCGAAACGGCGCCGGGGTGAGGACGGAAAACCCTATTTCGGGCAATTTCTCGTCCCGCGCCGATCGGGACGCATTTTCGTGGGGGATGCTGTCGAAATCCTCTCCTGTAAGGAGTCCGTCAGGCTTCGCCCGCCGCCGGACATGGAGCGGATCCGAAGGTCCGCGAAGCGGGAAGCGGTGCGCGGATCGGGGCCGATCCCAATGATCTGCACTGGCATCGTGGCTGAAACGGCAGACATGCGGAGCTTTCGATTCAAGTCGGAGGATGGTGCTGCGATCGACTATCTGCCTGGCCAGTTCATCACGCTTCAACTGGAGACCGACGGCGTTCCGGTGCGCCGTAGCTATACGATTTCGTCCTCGCCGTCCCGGCCGCATCATATCGCCGTCAGCGTGAAACGGGTCCGTGGTGGGCGCGTTTCCAACTGGCTGCATGACAATCTGAAGGTCGGTGACCGGCTGCTCGGTGTTGGACCGCATGGACGGTTTCATCTCGCTGCGGTGGGCGAGAAACACTCGCTGCTGATGGTGTCGGCCGGCAGCGGCATCACGCCGATGATCGCCATGCTGCGGTATGTTGCCGATCTCGATCTGCCACATGATGTCGTCTTCCATCACAGTGCTCGCAGCACCGAAGATCTGCCCTTTACAGAGGAATTGCTCTTGCTGAAGCGGCAGATGGGAGACAGGTTGAAGCTCTCTTGGAATTTGACTTCCCCCGACACGGCCTCGATCGATGGTCCTTCGTCATCGTCTTACAAGGGGCGCCTCAATGAGATCATGCTTGCGGACATTTGCCCCGATATCCATGATCGCGTGACCTTTTGTTGCGGGCCTGACGGCTTTCGGCAGGCGGCAAGAGCGATGCATCGGGCACTTGCACCCGATGCCATCTATCTTGAGGAAAGCTTCGGTTCCGACCTGCCGGCAATCGTGGAAGCCGAGGTTTTGCCATATCGGGTGAATTTCCGGAAAAGCGGCATTGTTGCCGACGGCAAGGGCCGGGAAACGCTCCTCGATATTGCGCGAACCATGAACATTCCGGTGCATGCCGATTGCGAGGCAGGTATCTGCGGGACCTGCCGCTGCCGTGTCGTTTCGGGCGACTGGATGCTTGCGGCGAACTGCGCCGATCCCGAGCGGACAGTGCTCAGCGCCGAGGAAAAGCAGGAGGGATATGTGCTTGCCTGCAGCACCTGGCCGATTGGAAGCCTGATCGTCGATCTTTAGGTGTCAACCGGCAGTTTTCACGGGTCCCAAGCAGATTTTTGTTGGTTTACGAAAATTCACCCTGCTGAAATATATATCTATATCAAAGCGGTATGCCGACCATCAAGCCGGTGCAAAGAATTTTCCGTCTCGCGTATTGTGCGATCTGCGATCGCGATATATCGTCAGTATAAATGAATTTCGGCGGTCCATCTGACCGTCGTTAAGCAGAATTGGGGATGAAGCATATGGATGCGGCGGGCACGAATGCCGTCTCGGACGGAAACATGAGCTTGGCGGACCGGGATCGGGAGGGATTTTTCCATCCGTTCACCTCCATCAGGGACCAGAAGGTCAACGGCGCCCTGGTCATGTCCTCGGCGGAGGGATGCCGGATCCGTGATACGGATGGGGTCGAATACCTCGACGGCGCCGCCGGGTTGTGGTGCGTCAATGTCGGGTACGGTCGCAAGGAAATTTCGGATGCGATCCATGCCCAGTCGTTGTCGCTTCCCTATTTCCACACTTTCAACACGATCGCCAACGAACCGGTCATCCGCCTTTCCGAGCGGCTGCTTGCCTTTGCGCCGGCGAGCATGCGGCGGGTCTTCTATGGATCGTCGGGATCGGACGCGAACGACACGGCGGTGAAGATGCTGTGGTCCTACAATATCTGCCGGGGCAAGCCCGAGAAGCGGAAGATCATTTCGCGGGCCTATGCGTATCATGGGGTTTCTGTCGCCTCAGGCAGCCTCTCCGGCGTGCCGATGGTGCACCAGTATTTCGGCCTGCCGATCGATTTCGCCCGCCATGTCTCGCGGCCGGATCTCTATCGCGATGCGCCGGCCCGCGGCTTTGCGACCGAAGAGGCCTATTCTGCCTACCTGGCGAAGGAGATCGAAGAGATGATCCTTGCCGAGGGGCCGGATACGGTTGCCGGCTTTATCGCGGAGCCGGTCATGGGTACCGGTGGTGTCCTTCCGCCGCCGAAGGGTTATTTCCGGGAAATCCGCAAGGTTCTCGACAAATATGACGTGCGGATGGTCGCCGACGAGGTGATCACCGGCTTCGGCCGCCTGGGCCGCTGGTTTGCCTCCGACCTTTATGAGATGGAGCCGGACCTGATCCTGGCCGCCAAGGGCCTGACCAGCGGCTACCTGCCGCTTTCGGCGGTCCTGGTCGGGGAAAAGATCTGGGACGTGTTCGAAACTGTTGCCGACGATGGCCGGGCTTTCGCGCATGGCTTCACCTATTCCGGTCATCCCACCTGTGCCGCCGCCGCCATGGCGAACCTTGATATCCTCGAACGCGAGAACCTCGTGGACCGGGTCGCCGAAATGGCGCCGGTGTTCCGCAAAGCCTTCGACGACCGGCTGCTCGATCTCGACATTGTCGGCGATATCAGAAGCGCCGGTTTCATGATGGGTATCGAGCTGGTGGCGGACAAGGCTGAGAAGCGCTCCTTCGAGGCTTCCGCCAAGATCGCCGGCCGGGTTTCGCTTGCCGCCCGCCGTCATAGATTGCTGCTGCGGGCGCTGCCGAACTCGGACGTGCTGGCGCTCTCGCCACCGTTTGTCGCGACGATTGAAGACATGGCCATGATTGCCGATCTTGCGCGTGCCGCTATTGTGGACGTGACGGACGAACTCAGGGCGGAAGGATTGTTATGAGCGCAGGTGTGGGCCGCTTCCGATCCGAGGACATTGAAACGGTGGCGATCATTGGCGCCGGCCTGATCGGCGGAGCTTGGGCGGCATTTTTCCTGAGCCGTGGCCTGAAAGTAAGGGTTTACGACACCGATCCCGAGGGCGCTCGGCGGCTTGAAAAGGTCGTTGGCAACGCACTTGAGGATCTACGTCAGGTCGGATCAGTCGCGCCGGTAGCGGCGGACGCTCTGTTTTTCTCCGGTAACCTCGAAGAGGTCTTGGCCGGCTGTGATTATATCCAGGAGAATGCGCCGGAAAAATTGCCCCTCAAGCAGGCGCTCCTCAAGCAGATCACCGATCTTACGCCTTCCGACGTGGTGATCGGTTCGAGCACGTCGTCTTTTCAACCAAGCGAACTGCAGGCGGGAGGTGCGGAGGCAGAGCGGATCGTCGTCGCCCATCCCTTCAACCCGCCGCATCTCCTGCCGTTGGTGGAGATCGTGGCAGGGCCGAAAAGCAACCCGGAGGCGCAGGCTGCCGTCTACCGGTTCTTCGAACGGCTCGGCAAGGCTCCCATCCGCATCACCCGGGAGGCCGCAGGCCATGTCGCGAACCGCATGACGGCGGCACTCTGGCGTGAAGCGGTCCATATCGTCGCCGAGGGGATCGCCAGCGTCGAAGATGTCGACCGCGCCATCCGCTTCGGCCCGGGCCTGCGCTGGGCGGTCGACGGTCCGCACATGCTTTACCATCTCGGCGGCGGCGAGGGCGGCATTGCCCATTATCTCAAGCACCTGGGCCCTGCGCAGGAGGCTCGCTGGCGCTCGCTTGGCAATCCATCGCTGACGGAAGACGTTCAGTCTCTGCTGATCGACGGGGTCATGCAGGAAGCGGCCGGCCGCAGCATCGAGGAACTCGGCGCGCGGCGAGACCGGCTGCTCATCGCCCTGCTGAAGGTGTTCGATGACGGTCCGATATCCGGCAAGAGCGAGGCCGCGGAGTGAGCGTGATCCATTCACAGCAATTGCCGCGCATCATGGTGGCGCCGACAGGCGCCCGGCGGACAAAGGTCGACCATCCGTCTCTACCGATGACCGCAGACGAGATCGTCGGGACCGCCGCTGCCTGTTTTGCGGCTGGCGCCGGCGCCATTCATGCGCATGTGCGTGATGCTGAAGGAGGCCACAGTCTCGACATCGGTCTTTATACCGACCTTGTCTCGCGCCTGCGTCACCGCGTGCCCGGGATGCTCGTCCAGATCTCGACCGAAGCGGTAGGTATCTACACGCCCGAGGAACAGATCGCGCTTGTCCGCGCACTGAAGCCGGCCTTCGTTTCAGTTGCCCTTCGGGAGATATTCCCGGAAGGCGGTGATGAGGCGAGGGCGGTCGATTTCTATCGCTGGTGCAAGAGAGAGGGCATCTCCGTCCAGCATATCCTCTACGACACTGTTGACGTACTGCGCCTTGCCGAATTTCAGGCACGTCACCTGGCTTCGGCCTCGCGGCTTTCGGTCATTTATGTGCTTGGACGTTATGCGGTCGATCAGGAAAGCAGCCCCCTGGATCTTGAGCCATTTCTCGACGCTGCCCTGCAATTCTCGTCGCCGCCCGACTGGATGGTCTGCGCCTTTGGCCGCGGTGAGACGGACTGCCTCGCGGCGGCTCTTGCGGCCGGCGGCAAGGTGAGGGTCGGTTTCGAAAACAGCTTCTGGCATAGCGACGGGCGGATTGCGTCTTCCAATGCGGAACGGGTTGCCATTATCCGCGAGATCGCCGACCGCATGCAGGAAGGGCGGCGCGCATGACCATTACGATCACGACGCCCTACCGGATTTTCGATGTCTCGCTGGCGCGGCGCGAGATCCTGTCTCCCAACATGGCGCGGCTGACCTTTGCCGGTCCGCAGGTCAGACACATGGCGACGCTTGCGCCGGACCAGCGCATCAAGATCTTCTTTCCGAAACAGGACGGGTTGCCCCCGGCGATCCCGCATCGTCCGGACTGGTACGAACTCTACAAGCTCCAGCCGCCTGGAGAACGCGTGCCGATGCGCACCTACACGATCCGGTATCTGCGTGCCGATGCCGGCGAAGTGGATATCGATTTCGTTCTGCACGGAGACAACGGACCCGCATCCCGCTGGGCTGCCAATGCCGATCTCGGAGATCCCGTCCAGATCTCCGCACCCAACCGGGACCATCTCGCAGGGAACCAGGGTTACGAGTGGAAACCGCCGGCGGGCGTTCGCAACGTCCTGCTGATCGCGGACCTGACGGCCGTTCCTGCGGCCATCGGTATTCTGGAAGAGCTTTCCATGCTTTCCGATCCACCGAAGACACAGGCCTTCTTCGAGGTGCCGGATGCGGGAGACCGACTGCCGCTTCCTCAATGGCCTGGTCTCGATGTCCATTGGATGGTCCAGTCCGAAGTGGCGGCAGAACTCGCTCGTTATGGAGCTCTGATGATCGATGCCGCGGCAAAGGCCCGGCTGCCGCAGGGCGCGATTGCATCAATCGCTGTTCCGGAACTCGCCGAGATCGATGTCGACAAGGATTCGCTCTGGGAGCGCGCCGATACCCGCGATGGCAGCTTCTATGGCTGGGTGGCGGGCGAGGCCGATGCCGTGCGGATCATCCGCAATCTGCTGATCAAGGATCGGGGCGTGGATCGCTCGCTCGTCAATCTGATGGGTTACTGGCGGCATGGCCGCATTCGGGACTAACGCAAATGCTGAGGGACATTGTTCTCAGGGACGGTTTCGTTTCCACGCCATCGGCGCGGACGCGTTATGCCGACCTGCTGCGTCTCTGCGCACGTATCGGATATTCTCCGCCTTCGCCTTTCTGAGCCTGATGACATCAAACTCGGATAAAGGACAATAACGATGAATATCCAGAAATACTCGCTGGCGGAACTCCAGCGGATCGATTCGACCCATTTCCTCCATCCCTTCACCGATCACAAGGATCTGCGTGCCAAGGGCGCGCGGATGATCGTGCGGGGCGAGGGGCCTTTCATTTATGATGCGGAAGGAAACGAGATCCTTGACGGGATGGCCGGCCTCTGGTGCCTCAATGTCGGCTACGGTCGCGAGGAGTTGGCCGATGCGGCTTCGGCGCAGATGCGGGAACTGCCGTTCTACAACTCGTTCTTCAAGTGCACGACGCCCGCTCCGGTGCAGCTTTCCGCCAAACTGGCGGAACTTGCGCCGCCGAACATGAACCAGGTCTTCTACGGCTCCTCGGGATCGGAAGCCAACGACACCGCCCTGCGCCTCGTTCGCCATTACTGGGCGCTGGAAGGCAAGCCCGAGAAGAATATCGTCATCTCTCGCAATTACGGCTATCACGGTTCGACTATCGCCGGCGCGTCGCTCGGCGGTATGCCGGACATGCACAAGCAGCTCGGCGGCGCCGTGCCGAACATCGTCCATGTCATGGCGCCCTACGCCTTCGATCTGGCCTTGCCAGGTGAGAGCGACCATGATTTCGGTCTGCGGGCGGCACGCGCCGTGGAGGATGCGATCCTTGCCGCTGGCGCCGACAAGGTTGCGGCCTTTATCGGCGAACCGGTCATGGGGGCAGGCGGCGTAAAAATCCCGCCGGCGAGCTATTGGCCGGAAATCCAGCGCATCTGCGAAAAATACGACATCCTGCTGATGCTCGACGAGGTGATCACCGGCTACGGCCGTACCGGCGAATGGTTTGCCGCGACCACCTTCGGCATCAAGGCCGACACGATCACCACCGCCAAGGCGCTGACGTCAGGTTATCAGCCGCTTTCGGCGCTGTTCGTCGGCGACCGGATCGCCGAGACGCTGGTGGAAAAGGGCGGCGAATTCTATCACGGCTATACCTATACCGGCCATCCGGTATGCTGTGCCGTGGCGCTCAAGAACCTGGAAATCATCGAGAGCGAGGGGCTGGTGGAGCGTGTCCGCTCCGAGACCGGTCCTTATCTCAGCGAGCAGCTCGGCAAGCGGCTCGGCGGCCATCCGCTCGTCGGCGAGACCCGCTCGGTCGGATTGATGGCGGCGATCGAGATCGTCAGGGACAAGAAGACCCGCGAACGGTTCCAGCCGGGCGGCTCGGCCGCGACGCTGGTGCGTGACCATGCGATTGCGGGCGGGCTGATGGTGCGCGTGGTGGACGATACGATCATCATGGCGCCACCTTTGATCTGGACGCGGGAAACGATCGATCTCGCCTGCGATCGTCTTGTCGCGGCGCTCGATCTTGCTGAGGCGACGTTCGCCTCGAAGCGATAAACGAAAGACAGCCCGGCGCACAGGTTGCGCTGGGCTGCCGATTGAAATCGACGGATGGAAATCAGGCGAGGCTGCGAGCCGTTGATGCCGTCCGCTGACCTTTATCCATCCTAAGCTCATACCGTGTGAAACGGCTGTTGGTCGCCGGCAATGGGGCCACTTCCATCAAACCCTTGTCCGGCTGGCAGACGATCATCGCGACCGTGGCGGAGAGGTTGCCCACCTCGTTCTTGATCGCCGGCCGGCAGACCGCATAAGGGGCGCCGAATGTATCGAAGAGGGCTGCCTTGACGTCTTCCGCGGTGATGTCGCTGGTCTTTTCCGCCAGGATTTCGCGCACCCGGAGATCGCGGTAGAGGCTGTCGGGAACGTTGTTCAGGCCGGCTTCGCGCAGCTTGGAAAGCGCCACGGGGCTTTGCCAGTGATTGGCATGAACGATCAGCCCGTTTTCCGGATAGAGCGGAAATACTTCGTCGGGCGCGCATTCGAAGTCGATGGCGACGCCCTCCCTGGCACTGAGAATGACATTGTTGGACCCGGATTTCTGCGTCGTCGCGATGGTGCGGATCGCCTGGGCGAAATGCGGCGATGCCAGCGCCTTGCGCCGGATGAAGGGCAGGGGGACGCCAAGCGCCTTGTAGTCCCGATCCGATTCCAGATAATTGGCTGTGATTGTCATTCCGTTCGAATTGAAGCCGCTGCGCATCAGGCCGCCGGCCTCCGTGAACATCAGGATATCAGGCCCATCCTCCTGAAGCACCCTGATCACGACGGAGGTCTCGGCGCATTCCGCCCGCCAGTCCCAGTTCTGGGCGTGGATGAGCGCACCGTCGCGCGCCGCTTTCGGCATCACCACGACGCCGGTGCATCCGTCCTTTTCGCTGTCCTTGAAGCTGAGGCCGCGGCGGGCGATCTGCAGCAGTTCGGTGCGGGCATTGATGAGGAAGACCGACGTGAAATCGAGCCCGGCGCCTTGCGCAATGCCGTGCATCTCTTCCACCAGTTCCGGCGCCCAATCGCGGATGGCGGGCGGGAAATTCTCGACGAGCTCGACGACTTTTTCCCGGCTGAAGCCGAGTCTCCCGAGCTGCTCGCGGTAGAGTTCGCTCGATAGCCGCACGCGCTCGCGGACCTGTTCGCCGTACATTCTCCCGCGTTCGACGGGAGACCCGCTGATTTCGATAAGGGGAAAGGGTTTTGTCTGCTCCACGGACTTCTCCATCGTGTTCGTTATTCGGTGGCGGCCACCGCCATCAGCATGCGGATGACCGCATGGTCGAGATCGTCGTCGACCGGCACGGGTTCGGAGGAGAGACGCACGATCACGGTCTCCGTCTTCGGGTCGATCCACAGCCACTGGCCGTGAATGCCGATGGCGGCAAGCGCACCGGTGCCGGTCGAGTACCAGTAGGAGCGATAGCTTCCTTCCGAGAAGAGCCAGGCCTGGTTGCCGGTGGCCCAAGTCTGCCGGTTGCCGCCTTGCCAGATCGATTTTATCCAGTTTTCAGGAATGATGCCGTTGCCCATGAGCCGCACCATTTCTCCGACGCGGGCGAGATCGCGCGCAGTCATCGAGAGACCGGCGGAGGCCCGTGCATTGCCGATCCTGTCGAGCGTCAGATGCGCGTCGCTATAGGCACCCAAGGGTTGCCAGAGATAGGTTTCGACCAGATCGGCAAACCGCTTTCCGGAGGCAATTTCCAGCAGAATGCCTGCGACATCCGTGTTCGGCGAATGATAGGCGTGGATGCTACCGTGGGGATGCGGCCCTCTGGGGATGGTGCAGAGGAAGGATTTGAGGTCCGGCGCCGGATCCGACGGCTTTTCCGGGTTCCACAACATGGCGCGGCGATAGCGGTCGAAGGCGCCGGTCAGGTCGAGGTAATCCTCCGCAAAATCCAGGCTGACGCTCATGTTGAGCAACTGCTCGACCGTTGCGTCGCCATAAGCCGATCCGCGGGCGCCGGGCAGGATATCGGCTATGCCATCGGAGAGCCTGATCAGGCCCTGTTCGATCAGCACGCCGGCAATCAGAGCCGTGATCGACTTGGAGATCGAGAAGACCATATGCGGCCGGGCTGGATCGCAATGTGGAGCATACCATTCGGCCGTGATCTCGCCCTTGCGCATGACGACCAGCGCATCGCTATGAGTGTCCGCCAAGAACGTATCGAGCGACATGGCCTGCTGGCCGAGCCCGGCAATCGGCAGATCCGCCAACGGCCCCAGAGGCAATTCTCTATCCTCCCGGATGCGCCGGCTTGCGATAAACGCCGAGGGAACGATCTCGGATGCGTTCTGAAATGACCAGGAGGAATAGGGTCGCGTGCGCCAGTTCGCGAGCGTTATATCTGCGCGGTTGAATGGATCCATAAACAGCGTCTTTCCGAGGATCGAATGGGGAATGTCGCTCCAGTAGTACAGCGCGATTTGCGATCGCACAATCAATTCTCGCGAAAACTCCCGTGATTTTCTTTTGCTTGCCCTCCTTCCAAGATCGAAACGAGAGAGTGAATTCGTATTAATATATTGAAAATACACGGTGAAATTTTGAATTTACAAATTTCATGCTCTCTATAAAAATTTCTATTGTGCGATCGCAGATCGCGATATAGGCTCGCCCTAATCAAAAAATAGAGGGGCATGTGAATGCGGAAGATTTTCGGCAACGGAAAGAAGCTCACCTTTTATGACTTCGGGGCGACGATCGTCTATGCCTCCCGGTTCGATCAGCGGTTTCCCTATTGCGCCTATGTGCCGGAAGACTACGACGAGGATTCCGACAAGACCTATCCGCTGCTGGTCGTGGTGCATGGTACCGAGCGGCACATGGAAGGATACCGGGATGCGTTTGCCGACTTTGCGGAGGCGAACGGCGTCATCATCCTGAGCCCGCTGTTTCCCGCAAGCATTGCCCGCCCGGGCGATATCAACAGCTACAAGATGATCCGCTACGGTGACCTGCATTATGACGCGGTGATGATCGACATGATCGCCGAGATGAAGGAGCGCTATCGCATCGCCGGCGACAAGGTGATGATGTACGGATTCTCCGGTGGCGGGCAGTTCACCCACCGCTTTCTCTATCTGCATCCGGAGCAGATCCTTGCCGCCTCCATTGGTGGACCCGGCACCGTCACGCTCATCGATCCCGATCGGGATTTCTGGGTCGGAACCCGCAATTTCGAGAGCGTCTTCGGCAAGCCTCTCGATCTCGATGCCATGCGGCAGATACCTGTCCACATGATCATCGGTGGCAACGATCACAACACCTGGGAAATCACGGTAAAGCCGACCGATCGATGGTGGATGGAGGACGCCAACATCGCGGGCGTCGATCGCGTCGACCGTATCGTCTCCTTGAAAAACAGCTTCGAAAAGGCGGGTGTGAACGTGACCTTCGATGTCGTGCCCGATGTTGCCCACAACGACGAAACGATGATGCCGCTGGTGAAGAACTTCTTTGCGAAAGTCCTCGACGACCTTCGCGGTCGCAGTCTTTGAAAACGGATGCCTGAACATATCAACCCCGGGAGTTCACGATGAAAACCTGCTTACGCATGGCAGCCGTTGCCGCACTTATGCTGATGCCGGATATGACATTTGCGCAGGCGCCACAGAAAGGCGGCACGCTGACGATCGCACTGAATTCCGACATACGCAGCCTTGATGCCAGCCGCCGCGATGCCAATACCGACACCGTCCTCAACCATATCTACGAACAGCTGGTTGCCTATCGCGACGACTTGTCCGTCGGGCCGGCTCTCGCGGATTCCTGGGACATTTCTGCCGACAAGATGGTCTACACTTTCCATCTTCGCCCGGACGTCGTCTACCACAACGGCGATGCCGTTCGCGCCGCAGACGTCAAATGGCTGTGGGACAGGCGTATGAACACCGCCAAGACCGACAATCCGTGGGTCTGCGTTCCGAATTTCGACGGATCGCAGGGCTTCAAGGTTGTGGCTGTCGAGGCGCCTGACGACAGGACGGTGGTCTTCAAGCTGGACCAGCCAAGCGGCATGTTCCTGATCCGCATAGCGAGCATTGCCTGCAACGTGTGGGCGGCAAGTCCCAAGAATGTCGGACCCGACGACAAGTGGATTGCCAATTCGGCCATAGGCAGCGGGCCGTTCAAGCTTAAGGAATGGAAGAAAGAGCAGCAGATCGTTCTGGAGCGCTTCGATGGCTACAAGCCGTCCAAGGCGCCGGGCAGCGGTTACAGCGGCGACCGCACGGTGAACGTCGATACAGCACGGTTCGTGCTTATTTCCGACAAGTCGTCGGCGGAAGCGGCTTTGCTGGCCGGTCAGGTTGATGTCATGCAAACCGTGCCGGCCACACATATGGATGACCTGAAGGGCAAGGGCGCACAGATCGTATACTCACCTAGCCTGTCGTTTACGGCCCTGATGGTACAGACCAGGGATCCGCTGCTTTCCGACGTCCGGATGCGCCGCGCAATCGCTCAATCGATCGACCTGAAGCAGATCGCCGAAGTCAAGACAGCGGGCCTTGCGAACTACAACCCCTCCGCCGTTGCGCAGTCCAGCGCTTATTTTGACGATGCGTTCCTCAATTGGCCGCCATACGATCCAGAGGCCGCGAAGGCCTTGCTGAAGGAGGCCGGTTATAAGGGGCAGCCCATCAAGATCCAGACCAATACGCGCTATCCCGGCATGTATGACAATGCGGTCCTGATACAGGCCATGCTGACCAGCGTCGGCATGAATGCGCAACTGGACGTCCTGGACTGGGCGGCGCAGCTTGAAAACTTTCTCGCCGGCAAGTTCCAGCTGCAGTCGTTTGGCTTTTCGCCGCTTGCCGATCCGAGCCTGAGATATGCCGGTCTCATCGGCGACAAGGCTAAGGATCCAACGCTCCAGTGGGAGAGCAAAGAGGCCATGGCGCTGAATATCGAGGCCATGAGAGAGACCGATACGGAAAAGCGGCTGGCCCTGTTCAAGCAGATCCATGCTTTGATGGTTAAGGACCTGCCGATCTTCGGTCTCTACTACACCCCGATTGTGGATGCGGCGGCGTCGAATGTCCGAGACTATAAGGTATGGGCCATGGACCGGGTCAGGGCCTGGCACGTCTGGAAGGCAAAATAGCATTTGACTTACATCCATCGGCAACGATGCAACTGTGGCAAGCGCCAACGTGCGCAAGCATTTCAATCAACCACTCGTCGAAATCGGTCGGCGGGTGGCTTTCTTTACGACCATCGCGGTAATTGCGGCGATCAATCTCCAGGAAGTGGATGGCGACATGAAAATATCGGAACTCGAAGGACGGCTTCAGGCTTTGTCGGAAGGCCGGGGTTTTGATGTTTACTGGCATGTCCGGTTGGCGGCCGGTGGGGACGAGTTGACACGCAATGGTGCGGCAGTTCTGCCATCGGCAAGCGTTCGCAAGATATCGGTTATGATGGCCGCGCTGCACGCCGCTGCCGAGAACCGTCTGGATCTCGACCAGCCCGTCATCATCGAGAAGGAACTGCAGGAAGGAATTCTTTCCGGTGTGTGTCAGTATATGACGCCCGGCCTGACCTTCCCGATGAGGGATGCCATTCTGCAGATGATCATTACCAGCGACAACATCTGCACCTATGAGGTCATGAAGGGTTTCGAGATACCCGAATTCACCGATTATTGCCGCCGTATCGGGATGGGCAATACAATACATCGTACTCGGCTGCCGCCGGTCGGATTGCCGCCGGAGCATGAACTCGATCAGGTCACGACAACGACGGCACACGACCAGGTGCTTTTGTTGAGCCTGATCCTTGCTGGCGCAAATGGCGATCCGGCGGCAACAGAACGTCTGGGTGTCGATGCCAGCAATTGTGCAATGGCACTGCGCTTTCTGACCTGGCAACGGTATCGCAGCATGATCCCGGGGCATCTCCCGACTCTGACGACCGTTGCGAACAAGACCGGGTGGGGGCAGCGTGGATGGATGGATGCCGGGATCGTTTTCAAGGACGGCGCCCCCCTCTTCATCATGAGCGTGACGACCGATGGAGTTCCAAGGACCATGCCTGACGGTCTGCCGGGCCGTGTGGCTTCCGCTACGCTGATTGCGGAACTTTCCCGAGCTTGCTGGGACGCGCTATCTTGAGTGCCCGTGGCCCGTCCGGAGTTGATGCGACCGGGCTGCTCTGCACAGCGAGCTGGCTGAGGCCAGGCAGGCCGAAGAGGATTTCCATCGTAGCCGTGTGGCTGATCTCAATATCAAAGCGCGATATCTCAAAGTGAAATAGGTGCAGGGAAGCTGAACTGTCCACCGGCATAGACGAGGGCACGCGATGCCCTTTCCTGCAGAATGGCTTCCACGCGCCCGACCAGGACCGCATGGGTCGGCGAATCATATTCGCATTCGAGCCTACAGTCGAAGACCGTCAGAGAGTTTTCCAGGACAGGTGAGCCGGTCGCGAGATGGCCCCAGTTTCCCAAGTTGAAACGCTCCGGACCATAGACCTTTGTCATTCCGGCAAAATGCTGGGCCAGCGCCGATTGGTCCTCGTCCAGAAAGTTGGCCGAAAAGCAACGGTTCGCCCGGATATGAGGCAAAATCGTGCTGTTCAGGTTCACGCACGCCAGGATCATGGGCGGCTGATCGCTCAGCGAACATACTGCCGACGCCGTGATGCCATGGCGCAAATTCCCGGTACCGGTGGCAATTATCGTCACCGGCGTCGCGACCTTCTTCATCGCTGCACGAAACGTCAGCGAGTCGACGCGTGCTGCGCCTGTTCCCTCGCTATTGTTCATTACGTTCGCTACCATCGCAAGCCTGCCTGTCGTGTTGGTGTTCGGGATAGATTTCGCTCATGGCCTTTGCGCAAGGCCCTATTTCGGCGATGGGGTAGTGGCCTCACCTCCACCATTCAGCCATTTCAGGATCGCGATCAGATGCTCGCGCATTGCTTGTTCCGCATCCGCCGCTCTGCGTCCGCGGATCGCGTCGACGATGATCTCATGATGCTTCCAACCGGTCTCGTTCGTGTAGGCAGGCAAGCGCGTGCGGATCGTGTCTTCCCATGTCAGGTCCATGACCTGTTCGAGAAGATAGGCGGCCAGGATATTGTGGCTTGCAACCGCGATCGCCCGGTGGAACAGGTTATCCTTACCGCGATCGAAGACGGCGGGTTCGGCGAGCGCATGGGCGGCCGCGATGTCCTCTATTTCGGTCTGGGTGCCGCGCGTCGCCGCCAGACGGGCGATCTCCGGCTCCAGCAGCAGGCGAACCTCCCACAGCTCCGCCGGGCTGGTTCTGCTGGCGATATTAGCCCTGGTAGCAATCGGCTGCCCGTCACCGCGCGGTCGGCCTTTGGGGACCGGACTGCTTCGAGGCTTGCTTTCCGGGATCCTGTTGTCGTCACGTAGTGTCGAAAGGGCCTTCCGCAACAGATGGCGGCTGACGCCGATACGCTCCGCGAGTTGTCGCTCGGGCGGGAAGTATCCTCCTTCGGCCACGCTGAGAATGGCTTGCGTGACCTCCTCTATGGAGTTCAGCGGGGTTCTCAATTCCAACTCTTCGCTCATGGTGTTCCTCCAGATTTTTCCGTAACCGGCAAGTCATCCGATCCCGAGGGCTATGTCCGTCGACGAGAAGGCGGCCCCTGGCAGGGCAGTGATGAGCCGGTTCGGCTTGTTATCGAAATCGACTATATGGTTGCGTCAACCAAATGTCCATATCCGCTTTTGGTTGCGGTTTGGTTGCGTCACTGGCCTTTGTACTGTGCACATAAATTAATCATCTCGGTTATTGCTCAAATTTTTTTCATGTCAATTTAAATCAGAAAATATTATTTTATATCAATTATATAATGCCGTTCTATGTCCCTTGATGGTCGCCGCAAGCGGGTGATTTCACCGAAATCATGAGAACTTTCACTTGCCAGCCGTTCAACCAAAGTCTAGCCTTCAAGAAAGATTGAGAGGTCGGTTGCGTTTTGGTTGTGAGCGCCCCGGCATACGTCCATATGAGACCAAGACATTCCCGGTGGCCGATCCAGCGCAGATGCTGTGAACGGCTCCGTCGACTTTACGCCGATCCGGTCTTCCGGATCGACTGGATACCTGTGTGCCGATCGTTCCAGCCCGTCCGCAGGGCTGGTCTCGCTGAAAGAGACGGAAGTCAGACTCATGAATACGATGACAAAGACCGTGACCAAGCATGCGCTCAAGACCGGGGACGAATTCAGGGCCTCGCTGGATGACGGACGTCAGCTTTGGGTCAACGGAACCAAGCTGAACAAGGTTACCGACGAACCGGCGCTCGCAGCCGGGATCGATCTCATGGCGTCGATGTTCGACGACCAGTTCACCGAAGAATATGCGGATGCCACGACGGTGCTGGACAATAAGTCCGGCCTCGTGACCGGTCGCTCCTGGCAGGTTCCCGAGACGATGGACGATCTGCTTGGACGCCGCAAAATGATGGAATACACGTCGCGCAAGACCGTCGGGACCTTTGGTCGCCCGCCGGATCTTGGGCCGACGCTCGCGGTCGGGATTCTGGCGCATCTGCATCTGTTCAAGGATTTCAAGTCAGCCTTTCCGGAATGCCAGCCGGACTTCGTCGAGAACGTTCAGCGTTACGTCGAATTCGGCCGCATGAACTCGATAACCTGCGCCGAGAGCCTGACAGGCCCGCAGAACGACCGTTCGTCGCCCTTGGCACAGGCGGCATCGCTGCTGCGGGTCAAGCGGGTCCAGAAGGACGGCGTCTACATCTCCGGCGCCAAGTCCGTCGGTTCCATCGCGGCACAGACCAACGAGATCTTCTTCTCCAACCTCGCTTATCCCGGTACGCCGGCGGAGGCTGCTGTCTGGGGTTCCGTGCCGATCAATTCGGATGGCATCAAGCTGGTCAGCCGCGAGATGCTTTCCAATCCCGGCGCCGATCCCTTCGATCATCCGCTCGGCTACAAGGGCGAAGAGGCCGATCAGCTCGTCATCTTCAAGGATGTCTTCGTCCCCAAGGACCGGATCTTCAATCTGGGCAACGAGCATGTCTCGGCCATTTCCGGCAAGGCGACGCTTTTTGCCCATTACCATGTCCTGACCCGCCTGAAGGTCAAGTCCGAGGTCTTCGTCGCCTGCGCCAAGCTGGTGACCGAAGTGTTGGGCACCGGGCAGATCCCCGGCGTCCGCGCCATGCTGGCGGAGATCATCGAATACAATCGTACGCTCGAAGCCTTCATCCTGGCGGCGGAAGCCAATGCCGGGATCAACGAGAGCGGCGTGATGTGCCCCGACGTGATGATGATCACGACCGGCCGTCTCTATGCCATCCGCAACTACCCGCACATTATCCATGTCCTGCAGGAAATGTGCGGCCAGGGTCTCGTGATGCGCTTCGGCAAGGCCGCCTTCGAAAATCCCGATATCGGCCCCGATCTTGCTGAGTTGCTGCCGGGCAAGGGCGTCACCGGCATGCAGAAGGAAAAGTTGATGAACTTCATCTGGGACCTGACCTGCTCCTCGCTCGCAGGACGTGTGGCTCTTTTCGAAAACGTCAACGCCAGCCCTGCGCCGCGCATGCGCGAGCGCCTGGTCGCCGAATTCGATACTGCCGCAATGGTGGCGGACCTGAAGAAGATCGCAGAGCTGGATTGAGGGAAACACCTATGGCCACTCAACATGAAATGGTGAAACTGTTCACCGAACAGCTGAAGCTCTGCGCGCTCAAGCCTGATGAAACCGTCATCATTCTTTGCGAACACGACATCCGTGCCGACTATGCCGAGGCGTTCATGCTTGCCGCGCGTGATCTGGGAACGACGCCTTTCCAGATCACCGTGCCGCTGCGCGAAAGGCGCTCCGCCCGCCAGACCACCGGCAAGACCGCGATCGGCGGCAACCGACCGGTGATCGAGGCCCTGAAAAAGGCAGACATCATTATCGACGTGATGGGCATGCTTTTTTCGCCGGAACAGGACGAGATCTGCGCCGCAGGCGCGCGTATATTGTTCGTTCGCGAGCCCTACGACGTGCTGGCACAGAACTTCCCGACGCCGGACCTGCGCCGTCGGATCGAGTTCGGCGAACAGTTGCTGCGCAATGCGAAGACCCTGCGGATCTGGTCCGACGCCGGCACCGACGCCACCTACGAGATGGGCGGTTATCGGGTGATGACCCAGTATGGCTATACCGACACCCCCGGCCGCTGGGACCATATGGCGACCGGCCAGGTGCTCAGCCAGGCCTATGACGGCAAGGTGAATGGTACGGTGATGATCATGCCCGGAGATACGGTTACCGCCTTCCAGAGGATGATCGAGAGCCCCGTGAAGCTGACCATCAAGGACGGTTTCGTCACCGATATCGAGGGCAACGGAATGGATGCCCCCTTGCTGCGCGACTATATGGAAAGCTTCAAGGACCCGCGCGCCTACGCGATCAGCCATATCGGCTGGGGCTTGCTCAACACCGCCACCTGGTACCACCGCGCGATCACCCGCACGCGGACACAGGAAATCAGTGTCAATTCGTTGAGCTACTACGGAAACGTGCTCTTCTCGCTCGGCCCGAACACCGAGCTTGGCGGCACGAACGACACCCAGTGTCATATGGATATCCCGCTCCGCAAAAGCTCGCTTTCGCTGGATGGCGTGACGATCGTCGACAAGGGACGCATCGTCATTCCTGAAATGGCCGTCTGAAAACGTCTCGGCACCGTTCAAGGGCGGATGTGAAGTTGACCGCGTAGAATGACAGGAGAAGCGATGACTCCGTTCGAAGCATCCGAGCCTGCAGGAAAGAGCAACAGGCTGTTGCCCGATCCGCCCAGCGTTACCCTCACCGCCTGGCAGCGGCAGCAGCGCGGACTGACCGTTTCCCTGATGGCGCTCCCGGTCGTCGCCATGGTCGCCGTCTTCGTGATGCCCTTGCTGGTCCTGCTCTGGATGAGCTTCGGCGGGGGCGGCAAAACTGGCTTTTCGCTGCAGGGCTATATCGATCTCGCCCAGCCGGTCTATCTGAAACTTCTTGCCTTCACGCTGCAGCTCGCTTTGCTAACCACCGTGCTCTGCGCGCTCTTCGCTTATCCGCTGGCCTATCTCATGGTCAATGTGAGCTCGCGCTTCGCAGCGTGGATGGGCGTCGTGCTTTTCATTACGCTCTGGCTGAGCTTTCTCGCCCGTACCTTCGCCTGGATCATAATCCTGCAGCGACGAGGGCTGGTGAACAATTTCCTCATCGGCATCGGGGTCATCGATAGCCCGCTCGAACTCGTCTACAACAAGCTCGGTGCCTATATCGGCATGGTCCATATCCTCCTGCCGTTCATGGTTCTGACCCTGATCCCAGCGATGAAGGCCATCGATCCGGCCTATGTCCGGGCGGGACTGAGCCTTGGGGCGGGGCCGGCTCGGGTGTTCCGCGACATATATCTGCCCCTCAGTCTGCCCGGCCTCGTTGCCGGCTCGATGCTGGTCTTCACGCTTGCCTTCGGCTTCTTCATAACCCCGGCGATCCTTGGTGGCGGGCGTGCTCCGACCATCGTCATGGCGATCCGCGACCAGATCCAGCAACTCGGCAACCTCCAGCTCGCTGCTGCCACGTCGATGGTCCTGCTCGTCTTCTGCCTCGGGCTTCTTTTCCTCTACGACCGCATCGCCGGCATCGACCGCATCTACGACAAGGGAGGAAAGTGATGGAGCTTCTCATCCAAGGCAACGCAGCGCGCGCATTGAAAGTCTACGGCTGGGTGATGCTGGTGGTGATCATGCTGCCGGTGATCATGATCGTGCCGATCAGCTTCGGTGCCGGCAGTGCCATCGTCTTTCCGCCGAAGGAGCTTTCTCTCGAGTGGTACCGCAATCTTTTAGACGATCCTCGCTGGGGCCGTGACGCACTGCTTTCATTGCAGGTCGCAGCGCTCGCCACGATCCTGGCCACGGTCGTTGGCACAGCTGCGGCAATCGGCATGTCTCGCGTCGAGAGCAGGGCGCTCGCCAAGTTCCTGAAGATGTTCTTCATTGCGCCCATGATCGTGCCCCTGATGGTTATTTCCGTCGGCCTCTACATCGTGTTTGCGCGAAACGGCCTGCTTGGCTCCCTCTGGGCCCTGGCGATCGCCCATGCCATCGTGGTGTTGCCCTTCGTGGTCATGCCGGTCATGTCGCGGCTTGCGAGCCTCGATCCCGCCTATGAAAAGGCCTCGGCATCTCTCGGCGCGACCCAGCTGCGCACGCTCTTCGAGGTCATTCTGCCGCTGCTTGTCCCCGCAATCATCGCTGCCGCCATTTTTTCCTTCGTCTTTTCCTTCGACGAAGTGGTTCTGGCACAGTTCCTGGCCAGCCCTCGGTTCGAGACTCTGCCCCGAAAAATGTGGGACGGCCTCAGCCAGAACGGCCTCGACAAGACCATTACCTCGATTGCCTCTGTCCAGCTCTTCATCGTGCTTGCCGCCTTTGCGGTCTGGAGCTTTTGGAAGCTCGGGGAGGGGGGCCGCCTCGAGCGTCGAAGAGAAGCTCTCGCGGCAACCGGCTCCTTGCATGCTCATTCATCGACCGCGGCCGATGCCGCTGCCCTTCCTGCCAATGGATCTTTGCCCATGAACGTCGCGATCAAGACCGCCGCACCTGCCGTGGAGGCCGTTGCCCCGAAAACCGGCGAGCAACATGGTTTCGGCATCGATTTCCAGCATCTGAGCAAGTTCTATGGCGACAAGGTCGTAGTGGAAGAGGCCAATTTTTCGGTCAATCCCGGGGAATTCCTCACCATTCTTGGACCATCGGGATCGGGAAAAACAACCCTGCTGATGCTGGTCGCAGGCTTCATCTCGCCCGATGCCGGGCGCCTGATGCTGGGCAAGCGCGACATATCCCGCGTGCCGCCGCACCAGCGCGACATCGGTGTGGTGTTCCAGTCCTATGCGCTGTTTCCGCATATGACCGTGGCGCAGAACGTCGCCTATCCGCTGCGCGCCCGCCGCATTCCCAAGGCCGAGCAGCAAGCCAAGGTAAAGTGGGCGCTTGAGCGCGTGCACATGCAGGACTTTGCCGACAGGCGCATCACCCAGCTTTCCGGCGGCCAGCAGCAGCGCATTGCGCTTGCCCGCGCCATCTCCTTCGGCCCCCGCGCACTGCTGATGGACGAGCCGCTCTCGGCGCTCGACCGCAACCTGCGTGTCGAGATGCAGCGCGAGATCCGCGGCCTGCAGCAGAGCCTCGGCCAGACCGTCATCTTCGTCACCCACGACCAGGAAGAAGCACTCAACATGTCCGACCGCGTTGCGGTCATCGACCAGGGCCGCGTCCAGCAGGTCGCCAGCCCACGCGATCTCTACCTGAAGCCGCAGAACAGCTTCGTCGCCAATTTCTTCGGCGAATCCAACCTCTTTTCCGGAACCTCCGACGGCAACCTGCTGACCTGCAGCGCCGGCGCGTTTCCGCTGGCGGTCAAGCGCTCCGGTGCGGCGATCCTCTGCGTCAGGCCCGAGACGGTCAGGTTTGCCAGCGTCGGCCAGCCGGCACCCGAGTGGGCGATAGACGGAGCGCTGACGAACGCCCGCTTCCTCGGCAGCCTGCTCCACATGCAGTTTGCAACAGCCCATGGCCCGCTTGTCGTGACACGTCCGCTGGACGGCACGGTCGAGATCCCCGAACAGGGCGAGACCCGCCGGCTGTTCTGGGTTCCCGAGACGGCGCACGTCATGGCGCATTGATCGGCGCCGAGCTAGCAACAACAAACGCAACCCCTTCCCATGTATTGCAACAGGAGAGACCGATGAAATCGAGATTTGGATTGGTTGCCCTCGTGGCACTCGGAATGTCATTGCCCTTCGGACTCCACGCTCAGGATGCCCCGGCTGAGTTCAAGGGGACCGGGAAGCTGGTCGTCAACAACTGGGGCGGTCCGATCGTCGAGCGCATGCATGCTGCCTGGTATGGCGACTTCGCCAAGGCAACCGGTATCGACGTCTCCTTCACCTCCATCCCCGACGTCGCCAAGCTGAAGATCATGAGCCAGGTCGGCAATGTCGAATGGGATGTGGTCGACTTCGAAGGCGCCCAGATGCTGCAAGCCATGAAGAACGATCTGCTGGAGCCGATCGATTACGACCTGATGTACAAGCTGGTGCCGAAGGAGCAGCTCGATCCCGCCCAGATGACGAAATACGGCATCGGCTCGATCGCCTTCGGCACCATCATGGCCTGGAACACCGAGTCCGTCGGCAAGAAGGGACCGTCCAGCTGGACCGAGTTCTTCGATACCGCGACCTTCAAGGGACGTCGTGCGCTGTATGCGCGTCCGAAGCCGACGCTTGAAATCATGCTGATGGCGGATGGCGTTGCGGCGAAGGATGTCTATCCGATCGATATCGATCGCGCCTTCAAGGCGCTCGAGAAATTCGGCCCGAAGGTCGATTTGTGGGTTGAAAAGACCTCGCAATGGGACGTGCTGATCCAGAACAAGGAAGTCGATCTGATGGGATCGAGCCTTGCCCGGACTATGGCGCAGATCGAGAAAGGGGAGCCGATGGCTATCAGCTTCAACCAGAGCATCATGGAGCAATCCTACTGGACCATTCCGAAGGGGGCTCCGAATGTCAAGGACGCCCAGAAGCTGGTCGCGTGGATGATGCGGGCCGAGGGTCAGCGGGCCTCGCTGAAATTGCTTCCCTATTACAGCATGGCCAACAAGGCTGCACTTGATGGCATCCCGAAGGAAACGCTCGCCAAGCTGCCGGGGGCGCCGGAGAACTCGGCCAATAGCCTCACTATCAATGCCGGCTGGTGGCTCGAACACGACGCCGAAGTCCAGACCCGCTGGCTGGACTGGCTGAGCCGCCGATAGTCCCAAATCTCACCTTTCTGCCCGTATCCGTCGGGGATCTCCCGGACGGCCTGGGCAAGGCGTGCCGCATGCAAGTTTCATCCATCTTCTCGGAGACAATCGCCATGACGAAAGATAATGACGCATCCCCTCGGCCTGACCTGCCGGAAATCACCGTCCCCGAAATCGATCGCCGCAGCTTTCTCGCCAGCATGGGCGCTGCCGGACTTGCCTTCGGTGCGGGCATGGCTGGTGGCGCCGGCATCAAACCCGCAATGGCGCAGGACCTTTCGCTGCTGAAGGGGTCGGGCGATCTCGTCGTCTGCACCTGGGGCGGCGCTTCGACGGACGCCATGAAAGAAATCTGGTTCAAGCCCTTTTCCGAAGCCAGCGGCATCAATGTCTCGACGGCTTCCGTACCGGACATCGCCAAGCTCGAGGTGATGGAAAACGTCGGTAACGTCGAATGGGACCTGCTGGATGCGGAAGGCACCCAGATGGAGCTGGCCATGAAGAAAGGCCTTCTGCAGAAGATCGACTACGACCTGATCTTCAAGATCGTGCCGCGCGACCAGATCGACCCAAAGGTCATCAAGGAATACGGCGTCGGATCGGTCGCCTTCTCGACCGTCATCGCCTGGAATACCGGGCTATTCGGTGCCGAAGGACCGCAGAGCTGGAAGGAATGGGCCGATACCACCCGCTTCAAGGGTCGCCGTGCGCTCTATGCACAGCCGCGTCCCTCGTTCGAGATCGCGCTGATGGCCGCGGGCGTTCCGCCGGAAAAGATCTACCCGATCAATGTCAATGACGCCTTCAAGGCGCTCGACGAGCTGAAGCCCAAGATCAACCTCTGGGTCGAGAAGACCTCGCAATGGGGCGTTCTCATGCAAAATGGCGAGGTTGACCTGATGGGGTCCAGCCTGTCGCGCACGCTGGATGAGAAGAAGCGGACCGGCAAGGTCGACTTCACCTTCAACCAGAGCATCATCGAACAGGATTACTGGGTCATTCCCAAATCCGCTCCGGGCGGTGCCAACGCGCAGAAGATGATCGCTTATGCGCTGATGGCGAAGGGATCGCTCGCCTTTGCATCGCGCATGCCGTTCAATGTCGCAAACACGTCGATCTATGGCGACATTCCGGAAAACATGAGGCAGCAGCTACCCGGCTATCCCGCCAATGCCGCACGCAACCTGCAAATCGACCAGGCATGGTGGACGGCCAATGCCGACCAGGTACGCCTGCGCTGGCTCGATTGGCTGAGCAAGGCCTGACACCCTCAACGCGGGCGGGGCCTGTCGAGGCCCCGCCCGCGTGCCGCAGTCGCAGCCCGCAGGAGCAGACATGGAACTTTCCGATATGACCGCCCGCCAGATGTTCGAACATCTGCGCAATAACCCCACGCGGCCCCGCTATGGCTTCGGCACGCGCCCGATGCTCATCAATGTCGACCTGCAATGTGCCTATACACAGCCCGAGGTCTACAAGACCGCTTACGCGACGGACCCGAGGCAGACGGAGTACGTCAACCGCCTCGCCGCGGAGACGCGACGGCTTGGATTGCCGGTAATCTGGACCTACGTGGCCTTCTCATTATCCGGTGATGACTGCGGCGTCTTCGGATCGCGCACGGATACGCCCGACAGCCTCCAGAACATCAAGGAAGGTTCGCCCCGCGCGGCTCTTGATCCCCGTCTGGACGTCGTCAAGGGTGACGTCGTGCTGAACAAGAAGATGCCGTCAGCCTTCTTCGAAACCCATCTCAGCTCGTTGGCCACCTATCACAAGGTGGATACCGTGATTGTCACCGGCGGCTCGACATCAGGTTGCGTCAGGGCCACCGTGGTCGACAGCCTATCCCGAGGTTTCCGCACGATCGTTCCGGTCGAATGCGTGGCGGATCTGCACGAGAGCCCGCATTTCGCCAATCTCTACGACATGCACAAGAAATATGCCGACTGCATCCCCGTGTCAGAGGTGTTCGACTGGTATGCAACACTCCGCTGACATGGTGGCTGCAGAGCCTGATCACCGCATACCGCAACCCTTCGTCCATGACGGGATGCGGGCCTTGCCGGATGAGCTTTGCGAATCCGTCTTGCTGCTCGGCAATTTCGACGGCCTGCATATGGGACACCGGGCACTGGTTGCCGGGGCGTCGGAGTGGGCGCGAAGGGCTGGGCGGCCGCTGGCGATCCTGCAACTCGATCCGCATCCACGTCATCACTTCCGCGGCGAGCAGGGCTTTCTCATTTCCGGCTCGACGGTTCAGAGGCGGCTGCTGGCCGAGGCCGGCATCGAGCTCATTTATGCGCCGCGTTTCGACGACATGTTCGCGGCGCAGCCAGCCGAAACCTTCGTCGCCGAGCACCTTGTGGGCAGGCTTGGTATTTCGTCGGTCGTCACCGGCGCAGACTTCCGTTTCGGCCAGCGTCGCCGCGGCGACGTGGCGCTGCTGGAAGAGATGGGGCAGGCGAACGGGTTCGCCGTCCACGTGATTGGAGAATGCCGGGATCAGCTGGGCGACGGCATGCGGATTTCTTCCAGCCGGATCCGCGGGGCGATCGAAACCGGCCATCTGGACGAGGCGCAGCGGCTGCTCGGACGACCCTTCGAGACGTCGGTCGAGAACAGCGAGCGGAGCTGGCGGTTCGATCCGATGCAGATCCTGCCGCCGGATGGAATTTTCATGGTTGAGGCACGAGGAGCCGCCGGCCGGCGGCTTGGCCGGAGGATGCTCGTTCTGAGAAAACGCCATCCCGAGGTCAAGTTGCCGGCCGGAACGCACACCATTCTCTGGCATGCGGCGGCATCCGGAGACAGGCTTTGAAAGGATCCGCAGTGGAATACGATAGCCTTGATGCACTGGCGATGGCAGACTTGGTCAGACGAGGAGAGGTCGCCCCTAACCACTTCGTGAAGGAGGCGCAGGCCCGTATCGCGGCCTTGAACCCCACGCTGAACGCGGTCGTGCACGAATTCCTAGACGTTGCACCGGATATGATGCACGGACCGTTCACCGGTGTGCCTTTGTTGCTGAAGGATACCGGCGTTGCCTTGAAGGGCGCCCCGATCACCTCGGGTTCGCGGCTGCACAAGGATGTCGTCAGCCCCGCCGACAATACGCTGGGCGGACGCTTGCGGAAGGCGGGCTTCGCCTTTATCGGCCGTACCAATACGCCCGAGTTGGCGCTGAGCTTCACTACCGAGGGCCATTTTCATGGCACCGCGCGCAATCCCTGGGATCTTGCGCGCACGCCGGGTGGTTCGTCAGGCGGTGCGGCGGCCGCGGTTGCAGCTGGCATCGTGCCGTTGACGCAGTGCTCGGATGGTGCAGGCTCGATTCGTGTCCCGGCCGCTCATTGCGGCGTTTTCGGAATGAAACCGTCCCGCTTGAGAAACCCTTCGGGACCAGCCATTGCCGAGGGAATCGGCGGCATGGCGACACTGCATGCGATCAGCCGGTCGGTGCGAGACAGTGCGGCATTGCTGGACGTCACCCATGGCGCCGATGTCGGCGACCCCTGGGGCTCTCCGCCCATCGAGGGCAGCTTTCTGGAGGCCGTGTCGCGTGCACCCGGTCCGCTCCGGATCGGCATGGAGATCTCGGGCGATGCGGACTGCTGCGCAGCGGTCGAGGCGGCGGCGGCTCTTTGCGAAAAGCTCGGCCATCACGTCGAACCGGCCGCACCCGGTTATGATCGTGAAGCGGTGAAGAGGGCCTGGTTCACGATTTCGGCAGTGTCGGTCGCGCGCGGTGTCCGCAATCTGGCCAAGGCGCGCGGCATAGCGGATCCGCTGGCGTTGCTCGAACCCGTCAATGCGGAATGGGTGCGGAAAGGTGAAGCGATTTCGGGCACGGACTATCTGGGCGCCATCGATGCGCTGCATCAGTCGAGCCGCGCCATGGGACGGTATTTTACAAACTACGATATCTATCTTTCGCCGACGACGGACGAAAGCGCGCCGCTCCTTGGCCATCTCGCGGGCGACGGCATGAGTGTCGACGCCTTCTTCGACCGCTTCTGGGCACATGCGCCGCTGACGGCGGTCTTCAATGCCTCCGGCTGCCCGGCCATGAGCGTACCGTTGCATTGGACCGAAAGCGGAATTCCCGTCGGGGTCCAGTTCGGTGCCGCGTTTGGCGCTGAGGCCCTTCTTTTCAGTCTGGCGGGCCAGCTCGAGGCAGCCAGCCCCTGGGCAGCACGGCGCCCCAAAATCTCCGAGGTCACATTGTGAGTACGCATTCTTCACAACCGACTGCTTCCGAAATCGCCACCCTGAGCGCCCGCGCGATCGCCAAAGGCGTTGCATCCGGTGTGCTGAGTGCGGAAGAAGTGACGGAAATCTGGCTTGAGCGGATCGCCGCCGTCGAACCAGCTCTGCGCTCCTTCATCCATCATGCGCCCGAACAGGCGCGCGCATTGGCGGCCGTTGCCCCGAAGGGACCGCTGGCCGGTGTTCCGTTTGGTATCAAGGATGTCATCGACACCGCCGACATGCCGACGGAATACGGTTCTGCCGCGTATCCTGGATGGCAGCCTTGCCGTGACGCGCCCGTGGTTCATCTGGTCCGTCGCGCGGGCGCGGTGGTGATGGGAAAAACCGTGTCGACAGAATTCGCTACGGCTGCCCCCGGTGCGACGGTCAATCCTTTCGATGCAGCCCGCACCCCCGGAGGGTCTTCCAGCGGCACAGCTGCGGCGCTTGGTGCGGGACTGATCCTGATGGGGCTCGGTACTCAGACCTCGGGCTCGACGATCCGGCCGGCGGCCTATTGCGGCGTGGCCGCGATGAAACCCTCCCCGAAACTGATCGAGACCTTCGGCGTCAAGCCGCTTTCGGCGACGCTCGACGTGGTTGGCCCAATGGCGCGAGACGTTCGTGATCTGGCGCTCCTCGTCTCGGTCTGCATGCGGCGGCCCGAACTTTCGCCGGACGAATTGGTTCCGGAAAGCGTGCTGCCATTGAAACCGATGGGATTGTTCCTGCCGGTCCACGATCCGGTCGCCGACTTCGCGCCCCTCGATAGGGCGGCTTCCGTGCTGGGCTCGGTGACGGCGCAGGTGGCGCCGGACTGGTGGGAAGGGCTCGGCGTGGCGCAGGACGACGTCTTTTCCTGGGAGGCCTCGGCATCGTTGAGTGTGGACCGCGATCTGCATTGGAACGAGCTCCGCTCCGAGACTCACGCTTTCATGGAGCGGCAGCAGAAGGGCAGCTTTGCCCAATGGCAGGCCGGTATCGCGGCAAGGGACCAGGCACTGGCCGATCTCGACGCATTGTTCGGAAAGGCTGACTTCCTGCTGACCCCCTCTGCGCCGGGAGAGGCACCCCTCGGCCATGCCAGGACCGGACCTGCGACCTACAATATCCGCTGGACGCTGCTCGGCTGCCCCAGCGTGACGATACCCGCCGGTTTCGGCCCGGCAGGCATGCCGGTGGGCATACAGCTGGTCGCCCGCCCGGGGGAGGATGCCGCGCTGCTGCGGCAGGCTGCCGCCGTCGAGGATGCACTGCGAGCCGCGGGCATCGAGGCGCGCCCCAAGAGCCGGGCCGAGGGGGTTTGAACGTGTCCGATTGCATGAATAACGGAAGGCCGGTTGCGATCTGCATTGCAGGGGTCATCCCGGCGGGTTCCGTGGAGGTGCGGCCATGAAGGTTGGTACGCTCGCCATCCCGGTGCAGTGGCTTCTGCTGCTCGTACCCGGTCTTGTGCTGGGACAACTGCTGCAGCTGCTTTCTCTGCCTGCGGCGCTGATGCTCGGGCCAATGGTGATCGGCATCCTAATGGCTCGGGCGGACAGTACCGTCCGCATTCCGGACGTGCTGCACCGGATGGCGCAGGGGGTCGCCGGATGCCTGATTGCCACCCATCTCGATTCGTCGCTGGTTGGGAAGATAGGCGAGATCTGGCCTGTCGTTATTGTCTTCGCGGCGCTGACTTTCGTCGCGTCCTGCCTCGTCGGCTGGATCTCGGGCCGGACGACAGGCATCGACGGGGAGGTCGCGATCTGGGGATTCATGCCGGGCATGGCAGGCACCGTCATTGCCATGGCGCACGATCAGGGCCTCGACAGCCGAATGGTTGCACTCATTCAGACCGTCCGGCTGATGGTGGTCATCGCAACGATGGTGGTGGCAGCACTTTTCATCGTCGGAGCTTCGGTACCGCATCTCTCCGTAGGACAGGCGCCCGATATCGAATCCGTCGCCGTAGTTCTCGGACTGGCACTGATAGGCACTTTGGCGGCGAAGCATTTGCGGTTCATTCCCTCTGCGGCATCGCTCGTACCCCTGACCCTCGGTGGGGCGCTTCAGCTCGCGCACGTTAACCTCGCGGTGCCGGCATGGCTGGTTGCCCTGGCCTATCTCGCCTTTGGTGCGCATATCGGCCTGCGCATGACGCCCGATCTGCTGCGGACAGGTGCGCGTGCTCTGCCGTCGCTTTTAGGAGCCGCAATCCTACTGATGCTTCTCTGCGCGGCATCGGGGGTCGTGCTTTCGGTCGTTGTGGATGTCGACCTGATGAGTGCGCTTCTGGCGACTGTCCCGGGCAGTATCGATTCCATTGCGTTGATTGCAGTCAACGCGAACGCCGACATGACCTTCGTGATGACCTTGCAGACCATGCGTCTCTTCGCCGTCTCGCTGTTCGCTCCCTTCGTGGCGCGCAGCATGATCCACATCCTTCGCCGGGGGAAGGCGAGCTGATTGCCTGCAGCAGCCCAACTCTCCGACAGCCTTTATCAACGGGAGAACAGACAGATGCACAAGCAAATCATCAAGGCGGACGTTCCGGAAAACGGCGGCGCCTACAACCTCTGCATCCGCTACGGCAACATGCTCTATCTGTCGGGGCTCGCTCCCTTCGACGCCGAGTTCTGTGCCGAGGTCGCTGCCGCGAGGGCGGCGGGCACCAAGGTCCCGCCGATGCCGGATACGCCATTTCCGAAGCAGGTCGAGATCATCATGGAGAATATCAAGAAGCTGGTCGAGGCGGCTGGCTCCAACATGGACTGCCTCCTGAAGACGAATGTCTGGTTGCGTGACCAGACCCAGGCGGAGGAGTTCGAGAAGGTCTATATCAGGTATTTCTCCAGTCGCGAGGCGCTGCCCGCCCGTGCCCGCATGCAGGCCGGCCGCACGCCGATGGATTGCGGCCTGGAGATCGAGGTGATCGCCTACGTCCCGGACGAAGCCTGATATCGCCGCACACTTTCGCTTCCGACAGAATGAGAAGGACCGCGCGATGAGCAATTTCTCCCGAACCCAGCGGATAAGCAAGGACGTGGTCTGGACCGATGGCGGCGTGGTCGCCGCCCATCACCGCACGGCGGCGGAAGTCGGCGCGAAAGTCCTTGCCGAAGGCGGGGATGCAATGGATGCGGCGATTGCCACGTCGTTTGCGATCGGCGTCGTCGAACCTTGGATGAGCGGGCCGATGGGCGGCGGAATGATGACACTTTGGCGTGCAAAGGAGGAGCGGGCCGAGACGATCGAGTTCGGCATGCGCGCGCCTCTCGGCCTCGATATCGCGGATTATCCACTGGTTGCGACCGGCGGTGTCTCCGACCTTTTCACCTGGGCGCGTGTCAGGGACGACCGCAATATCTTCGGGCCGCTGTCGATTGCCGTGCCGGGCCTGGTGGCGGGCATGGAACTCGCGCATCAGCGTTATGCGACGCGCTCCTGGGCCGACCTGCTCGAACCCGCCGTCGCACTGGCACGCAAGGGCATGCTGGTCGATTGGTACGCTTCGCTGATGATCGCCGCCGTGACGCGGCAGCTGGCCAAGGACAAGGATGCGGCAAAGATATTCCTCGTCGATGGCCAATGGCCAAACATTGCCGGCTGGACCGACGTGAAGGAGAGCCGCCTCGACCAGTCGTCAATGGCCTCAGCGCTGCAGCGGCTCGCCGAAGCCGGCCCGCGGGATTTCTACGAGGGACGACTGGCCGAGGCTCTCGTCTCCGACATGGCCGAGAAGTGCTGCCCGCTTTCGGCCGCAGATCTCGCGACCTATCGCGCCCGCGTCAGCCAGACGCGCACAGTGACCTATCGCGGCGATGCGGTGATCCATGCGCCCTCCGGCCTCAGCGCTGGCGCCGACCTGGTCGCCACTCTCAAGCAGATGGAGCGCGAGCTTACGCCCGGGTCAAGCCCGGATGCCGGCAGCTATGTCGCCATGGCAAACGCCCTGCGGGATGCCTACCAGCATCGGCTGAACAATGCCGGCGACGAGGGCAACCACGCCGAAGCGCCGGCCTGCACCACGTCCTTCAGCATCGTCGACAAGCACGGCAATATGGTCAATGTCACACAGACGCTCCTGTCGAAATTCGGCAGCCGGGTCGTTTCGCCTTCGACAGGCATGCTGATGAACAACGGGATCATGTGGTTCGACCCGGAGCAGGGCAAGCCGAACTCGCTCGCCCCAGGCAAGGCGTGCCTGATGAACGTCTGCCCGACAATCGGCCAGTATCGCGGTCGGATGTTCGCGATCGGTGCCGCCGGAGGCCGAAAGATCCTGCCCGCCGTGACCAACCTCATCAGCTACATGGTCGACTACGGGATGACGCTGGAGGAGGCCTTCCATTTCCCACGCATCGATGTGAGTGGTGTTTCGCAGGTTATCGTCGACGAGGACCTGCGGGCCGATATTTGCGCGGCTGTGGAGGCGGTCGTACCGACCCAGACGGCAAAACGAACCGTCCACCCGTATGCCTTCGGCGTGCCGGTCGGTGTCATGCGAGAGAATGGGCGCAACTGCGGCGTGACCGAGATCATGGCGCCATGGGGCGATACTTGCTTGGAGGAAAACAGCCGATCCTGAATCTCGCTGGATCGATTGCGTATTGAATTTAATTTGGAGGGTGCCGGTCCACGATCATCGCCTCGCCCGGCATAGACGGTCGCCAGCGCGTCGCCGATGCCGGTATCACATCGCGAGGATAGTGCGGCGGGGCTTGGTTACGGCCGGTCCTTTTTCCCGGTGGATTTCGAGGGGCGGGGGAGCAGCGCCTTTTCCTCTTCTTCGGGATAGGCAAACCAATAGAAGCCGACGTCGGCAAGACGCTGGGCTGCCGCGGCGGCATCCGGCTTGCGGTTGGCAACACCGGCAATCAGCGCTTCCAGCACGGCGAGAACGGCTGCATCCGATGTGGATGCGAAGCTGCGGCGGGCATGGGCGTAGACGACGACTTTGCCGAGCTTGGCCAGCGGCGAGGTCTGGCTGTCGGTGACGACCAGGATCGGAATATCTTGCTGGTGGGCGAGGCGCGTCATCGACACCGTGTCGCGCAGATAGCGAGGAAAGGCGATGGAGATCACCAGATCTTCCGGGCCGAAGCGTGCCAGATGTCGCGCTGCGGAGAGCGAGCCTCCACCACTTTCCACCACCCGGACATCACAGCCGATCGACTGTAGCCGGTGAGCCATGACGAGGGCCAGGCCGGCCGCGTTGTCGAAGCCGAGGATGAAGATGCGTTTCGCAGCGACGATCATGTCGACCGCCTGTTCTGCGCGGGCCGGGTCAAGATTGCCCAGGGAACCCTGCAAATTGGCGATATCCTCCATCAGCGAGGCAGCCACCACGTCTGGCGTGGTCGATTCCTCGGACAGCTTTCGCCTCAATTTCTCCACCGGTTCGAGCGCCGGCGCCATGCCGCGCAGCAACTCGGCGCGGAATTCCGCATAACCTTCGAAACCCAGCTTGCGCGCGAAACGATTGGCACTCGCAACCGACACGCCGGTGATGTTCACCGTATCGTTGATCGACAGGCCGGCGACCTTCATCGGGTACTTCAACACGTAGTCGGCAAAGGTTCTGAGTGCCTGAGACAGTTCCGGATAGATGGACTCGATGCGCTCGGCGACCACCGAATTCGCCGGCAATCCTGCCGAGAGATAGGGTGCGTCATCGGGTGCCAAGGTGATATCCATTTCGGTCTTGTAAATATTTTTTCATTTGCTATCGTTCTCTGTAATAGTCGGTTACAAGGCTTCCAACAACATCCATATCACGAAATTTTTCGGTCGAAAAAAACAGGGGAACTGACCATGAAATTCGCGTCAAATGCCTTGTCGCGTCGTGCCTTCATGCTGGCGGGAGCGAGCGCCGCAGCTCTCGCAGGATTTTCCGGGTATTCGTTCGCCGCCACGCCCACCAAGGTTACCACGGCGCATGGCTGGATCTCGAACGTCCAGTATTCCGGGTTTTTCCTAGGCATCGAGAAGGGTTATTTCGAAGAATTCGGGGTGAGGGCGGAATTCCTGCCTGGCGGACCCAATACCCCGGATACGCTGGTGTCGCTGTCGGCCGGTCGTGCCGACATCGCCACCGCGAACTGGTTGCCTTTCCTCGACGCCATCCAGAAAGGTAACGAGTTCGTGCTGATCGGCCAGCAATGGGCCAAGAGCCCGGCGGCGGTCATGTCCATGGCCAAGAAGCCGCTTCTCAAGCCGCAGGATATCATCGGCAAGAAGATTCTCATCCAAAACCCGACGGACAAGGAAATCATCAACGCCATTCTCGATGGTGCGGGCCTTCCCCACGACTATACGACGGCGCAGACGGGCTTCTCGCCGGAGCCGCTGCTTGCCGGTGATGGCGATGCCTATCTGGCATTCGCCACCAACCAGCCGATCACGCTGGAAAAGATGGGTCTCGTCGCCGGCAAGGATTTTCACGTCACCCTGCTCGAAGACCTCGGCTACCGGGTTTCCCAGGGGCTGTATCTCACCAGCCGCAAGTTCCTCACGGAAAACCGCCCGGCGGTGGTCGGCTATATGGCCGGTATGATCAAGGGCTGGAAGGCCGCTGCCGCCGACCAGCAGGCGGCGCTGGACACGGTGCTTAAGAAATACGGCGTTGACCTCGGTCTCGACGCCACACAGCAGAAGCGCCAGAACGAGTTGCAGATGCCACTCGTCGTGCCAACGCCCGAGGCAAAAATCTTCGCGCTGAAGCCGGACGCCTTCACTGGCCCGATGACCGTGATCGCCAAGGCCGGCAAACGTACCGTGCCTGAATTCACCCAAATTGCCGATACGACCGTCGTTGACGAAGCGATCAAGAAACTCGGCTGATATTTCGAAAAAGGGATTACCTGATGAAAAAGCTACTCGTATGCGCGGCGATGCTGATCGCCGCGACCGGCACCGCATTGGCTCAGGATGCGCCGAAGGTGAAGGTCCAGCTCGGCTGGATCGGCAATGTTCAATATGGCGAACAGTATATCGCTCTCGAGGATGGGCTCTTCAAGAAACACGGCATCGACGTGACGATCAGCGCCGGCGGCCCCAATGCACCGAGCGCGCTGACCTCGGTCGCAGCGGGCGATGCGGATATCGGTTATACCGGCTGGTTGCCCTTCCTCGATGCAGTCGCCAAAGGCAATGATTACGTGCTGATCGCGGCGCAGATGCAGACCTCGCCGCTCGGCATCATCTCGCTCAAGGACAAGCCGATCCTCAAGCCGGAAGATATCGTCGGCGCGAAGATCCTGGCCCAGGGCCCGAACGAGAAGACCGCGATCGAGGCGACACTGTCGCTCGCCGGCCTGCCCAAGGACAAGTGGACCCAGGTGCCGGCCGGCTTCTCGCCGGAACCGCTGCTCTCCAAGGCGGGCGATGGTTATACCGGCTTTGGAACCAACCAGGCGATCACGCTCGAACAGATGGGCATGGTCAGGGACAAGGACTTCTTCTTCAAAAGCTTCGACGATCTCGGTTTCAAAGGGTACGCCGGCATTGCGTTCACCAGCCGCAAATATCTCAACGAGCATCGCGACCGCGTCGTCGCCTATCTCGAAGGGGTGATCGAGGCCTGGCAGAAGAACGAGAAGGATTTTTCCTACGCACCGAAGCTGATCGTTCAGAAATACGGCGCCGATTACGGCCTCGATATCAAGCAACAGACGCGGCAGAACGAGGTGCAGGCGCCGTACTATCGGCCGGGCGGTGACCCAAATTATCCGATCTACTCGATCAAGCTCGACTATATCGCCGGCCCGATGATGGATGCCGCCCGTGCGACCGGCCGCACCAACCTGCCCGATGCATCGAAGATCGCAGCACCCGACGTTGCGCTGGAGGCGCTCGCCAACATCAAGAAAAAGTCCGGCAACTGAAGAATTGGGAACCGAAGCATTGACGACCACAACCATACCCGAACGCGCCGATATCCTGATCCGGCGTGCCCATATCGTCACACTCGATCCGCAGAACCGGGTTCTGTCTGACGGGGCGCTCGCGATTTCCGGCAACCGGATCACCTGGATCGGCTCCAGCACCGATGCGGCGAGGATCGTCGCATCGGAGGTCATCGACGCCTATGAGCAGATCGTCATGCCAGGCATGATCGATGCGCATTATCACACCGGCCAGCAGTTGCTGCGCGGCAAGCTGCAGGCGATCGGCCGCAAGCGGGTCATCAAGCTGCCGATCTGGAAGAACTATCTCATCCCGTGGGAAAGCTGCCTGGAGCCGGAGGATGTGCATCTCTCCGGCATGGTCGGCTATTCCGACATGATCCAGGTCGGCACCACCTGTTTTGCAGAAGCCGGGGGCCCGCATCCCGACGAGATGGGCCGGGCGGCGGTCGAGGTCGGCATCCGCGGCTTCGTTTCGCAATCGACTGTCGACCAGTCTGCGAATATCGGCGCGACAGTGCCGTCGAACATGCTGTTCACCCATGACGAGGCGCTTGAAAAGAATGTTTCGCTGGTCAATCGCTGGAAAGACGGCGACCGGGTGAGGGCCTGGATGTCGCTCCGGCAAGTGATCGTCTGCTCGCCGGAACTGATCCGCGACATCGCGGCCGAAGCCAAGACCGCCGACGTCAAGATCCATACGCATCTCTGCGAAGGCAGCTACGAGATCGATTACACGGCGGAAAAGTTCGGGCTGCGCCCGACCGAATGGCTGGACAGTCTCGGCGTCCTTTCGCATCGTTTTCACTGCGCCCATTCGGTGCTTCTGTCGGATCGGGAGGTCGATCTCTACCAGAAACACCGCCTTTCCGCCTGCCACTGCGCCTTCGGGAATTATTCCATCGGCCATCCGCGCCTCGTCGAGATGTGGCGACGCGGTATCGATATCGGTCTCGGCACCGATGGTCCCGGCGGCGGCGGTACCCTCGACTTGTTCCAGGTGGCAAAGACCGCACGCATCGGCCAGCAGGCGATCCATTCCTCGACGCTGCACTGGAAGGATCCGATTTCAGCGGAAGAACTGCTGAAGGTCGCTACCCAGGGCGGTGCCAGGGCACTCGGGATCTTCGACCAGGTGGGAACGCTGGAAATCGGCAAGAAGGCCGATATTCTGATTGCCCGGACGGATACGATGGACCATCAACCGATGGAGGACCCACTCTTCGTGGCTGCCTCTGTCCTGGTGGGACGAGATATCGATACCGTGCTGGTCGACGGGCGGATCGTAATGCGCAAGCGCGAGCTGCTGAATGTCGATGTCGAGCGTCTCAAGGCAAGGCTTCAGGAGCGCATGCCGATCATCTCCGAGCGGTTCGAAAGGCTGATCGCATGAGCGGAAGTTCGATCCTTCTGGATCATGTCGGCAAGGACTTCGAGATGGACGACGGCCGCAAGGTCGTCGCCGTCGAGGATGTGCGGCTGGAAATCGGCTCCGGCGAATTCGTGGCCCTGATCGGTCCCTCGGGCTGCGGCAAGAGCACGCTTCTGCGTATGCTTGCCGCGCTGGAACAACCGAGCCGCGGCCGGGTGACGGTGGATGGCAAGGCACCGGAAGAACTGTCCCGCAACCACCGCCTTGGCGTCGCCTTCCAGGATCACGCGCTGCTGCCATGGCTTTCTGTCGAGGCCAATATCGCCCTGCCGTTCCGCATCGCCAACCGGTCCGTCGATCGTGCGCGCATAACCGACCTCATTTCGCTGGTCGGCCTCAAAGGGTTTGAAAAGGCGCGGCCGAGCCAGCTTTCCGGCGGCATGCGCCAGCGCGTCTCGATCGCCCGCGCGCTGGTTCTCAAACCCGACGTGCTGCTCCTCGACGAACCGTTCGGCGCACTCGACGCGGTGACGCGGCGGCAGATGAACCTCGAACTGCAGCGCATCTGGCAGGAGCAGCACATCTCCACCCTGCTGGTGACCCATTCGGTCGACGAGGCGCTGTTTCTCTCTGACCGCGTCGTCGTCATGTCCGGCCGTCCCGGCAGCATCCTCAAGGAGGTCACGGTCCCCTTCGGCCGGCCCCGTAACCCGGAGGTCATGCGTAGCGCCGAGTTCCACGCGCTGGAAGACGAACTCACCGAAGCACTCGAACAGCGCGGGGTAGCGGCTTGATCCGTATCTCCAGACAGCGTGCCCAGGACGTTGCATATGGCGCGATCGGCATCCTGGCCTTCCTGGCATTGTGGGAATATATCGGCGTCAATCAGCTCGCGGGCCTGACATGGCCGCCGCTGAGCACGGTGCTTGCCTATCTCTTCGATCCGTCGCGGCAGGCACTTTTTACCCGGGCGATGAGCGCCAGCTTCTCGATGGTGGGCGCGGGCTATGTCGCAGGCACGCTGATTGGCGTAGTGCTGGCTTGCGTCGCGCATCTGGTTGTGCCGCTCCGGGAAGGGCTCGGGCGGTTTTCCTCCGTGGTCCATTCCATCCCATCGATCGCGCTGGCGCCGCTGTTCATCATCCTGCTCAGCAAGGACTGGTCGGGCATGGCGATCGCCACGCTGAATGTCTATTTCATCGTCTTCATCGCCACCCAGTCGGGGCTTGCCGCAGCGACGCGGGCACATCACAACGTCTTCACCACGCTCGGCTCCGGCCGTCTCACGCGTCTTGTCCGGCTCGAAGCGCCGGCAGCTTTACCCTCCATCGTGTCCGGGCTGAAATATGCGGTTCCCGCCGCCTTCATCGGCGCGATCATCGGAGAGTGGTTCGGAGCGACCCGCGGTCTCGGCCTGCTGATGGTCTCCGCCATGCAGAACTTCCAGATCCCGCTTCTGTGGAGCGCGGTGCTGCTGACGTCCGCCGGTTCGCTCGTCTCCTTCGGCCTGATGTCGCTTGTCGAGCGTTATGTCTATGCGAGGTATCGCTGATGCCCGGCCTCCTCAAATCAGCCTTCAGCCGCTATTGGGGCGTATTGCTGATCCTCATTCTCTGGCAGGCATGGGTCACGCTCGGCGAACTCAACGCCATCGTCATGCCGCAGCCGATCGATGTGGTCGTCGATCTCGTCACCAACCCCGGCATCTATCTGCAGAACGGCGTCCAGACGTTGGCGCTCGCGGCAGGCGGCCTGTTGCTCGGCATGACGCTCGGCAGTCTGATCGCCATCGCCTGCTGGTTCTCGCGGCTTGCCACCGGCATGCTGGTACCGCTGGCGATGATTTTCTCCTCGGTGCCAGTCGTGGCGCTGATACCGGTCATCGCCCGGTTGCTCGGCTACGATATCCGCACGGTGCTGGCGATCGTCGTGATCGTCTCCTTCTTTCCGGCCTTCGTCTTTACCTCCGCGGGCATGCGCGCCCTGCCGCCGGGTTCGGAAGATCTCTTCCGCGTGCTCGGCGCAACGCGAAAGTCACGCTTCCTGCACATGGCTTTGCCGGCCGCCGTGCCTAGTTGGATGATCGCGCTGAGGCTCGCAGCACCTTCGGCGGTGCTTTCCGCCATGCTCGCGGAATTCCTGATGGGGCAGAGCGGCCTGGGTTATATGTTCCGGGCGGCGGCCGGCGATTTCGCCACCGAGCGGGCCTTCGGTACGTCGGTCATTGCCACCGCCGTTTCGGTCATCACCTTCACCCTGACGCTGCGCGCAGAACGCGCTGTCAACGAACGCTGGCGCTGAGGATTTCATGCGAGCATATATCTTGCGGCAACTTTCCGGCGGTGAGCGCCAGCGCATTGCCATCGCGAGAGCGATCCTCAAGGACGCGCCGGTCGTGATCCTCGATGAGGCGACATCTGCGCTCGACCCCGAAAACGAGGATGATATGCCCGGCACAGGTTGGAAGTTCTGATCACGCGCTCCTCCTCTCCCGCGACAATTAATCCTCGATTTTGCCCTTTCGCCAGTATGAGACGACGAGCTGCTCATCCTTTGCCAACCTCCGGTCCCGGCGAAGATGCTCGCGAATCTGCCGGAAGGCCTCGAATTCGCAGGCCGCCCAAGCATAGATTCTCTCCCCCTCGGCGGGAAATTCCAGGCTGCGGATCGCTTCGGTCAGAAGCGAGCCGGGTGCATCACCCGTCTCCTTGCGACAGAGCCAGCGAATCTCGGCGGGGACGGATGGGGCAAGCGGCTGGATTTCCTGCCGGTCTTCGACCTCGATCAGGATCACGGCACGTGAGCCGGCCGGGAGATTTTCCGCCATGCGCGCGATCGCCGGCAGCGCCGTTTCGTCGCCAGCCAGCAGATACCAGTCGGCCTCGACCAAACCGCCGCCGCCCGGGCCGATCACACCGACCACATCGCCTTTCTTCGCCCGTTCGGCAAAGGTGGAGCCGGGGCCGGCATCGGCGTGGCGCACGAAGTCGATCTCCATCGTGCCTGCCGCAGGGTCTACGGAGCGCACGGTATATTTGCGGGCGGCAGGCCGCTTGGTCGGGTCCGGCCAGTGGATCAGCCCGTTCGGACCCACTTCAGGCCATTGCGGCTCGGCAACGTCCTCGCGCTGCAGAAGCAGGTTGAGATGCAGGGCATCGAGCGGCAGGAAGCGATGCACATCTGCGCTCTCGAAAGTGATGCGCCGCATCTTGGGCGTCAACTCGGTGATCCCGGTCACCTGAAGTCGGCTGAAATTCGGCGGGCGCGAAATCTCTGCCCCGTCTCCCTCCCAGCGGATAGCAAGCTCCGGCTCCCCGGCGAACTCGAGAATATGCGAAGCGACGGCGAGCCGCATGAAATAGAGACCTTCGAGATCGGGCGAGATCACATTGATGACGGTCTGGGGGCCGTCGCGGGAGATACGCGCCTGCGAGCCGCCGAAGCGCAGAATGTGGTCACCGTCCTCGCGCTCATGCTTGGCATTGTGTTCCAGCAGATGGGCGCAGACCTCGGCGATGACCGCATCGGCATTCGCCAAGCGCAGCCGCGTCGAGGCTTCCAGATATGTCGCCGTCATGGCGTCTCCCCCAATTCGATCCAAAACGTTCCTTCGAGCGGCACCGCGAGGAAGCGCTGGTTGATCTCATCAAGCGTTCCCGCCGGATCGAGGTCGGTGAAGAGTTCCGGATGAACCCATTTGGCAAAACACTCGAAGGCAAGGATGCTGAGCGCCGAAATGGCAAGCTGATGCGAGATGCCGTAGGCGCGCTTTCCACGCACCGCAGTCAGTTCCTTGCGCACACCCTGCGAGAGTACGGCCTGAAGCGAAGCCCGTGCGCTCGCGGCATCCATGCCGCCGCCAAGCACGAGGCCGCCCTGGCCGGCAAGATGCGGCCCGCCGGTGCCGATATAGACGGGTGGATCCTCGCCGATCACCGCTTCGGGACTAAGACGCCCTTCATAGCCGGGAATGATATCAGCCCCGAGGCTCCGGCCACCGGCAAGAGTGAGATAATCGGTCAGCCGGTTGGCACCCCCCGGCACGGAACAGCATTCAGTGCCGGCAAAGGCGTCCATCAGGACGAGAGGACGCGTTTTGACAGATGCCAGCCGGTCTACGACGGCCTGGTAATGCGAAAGCATATAGGCCGAAAAGGCATCGGCTTCAGGCTCCCGGCCGAGCGCCTTGCCCAGAAGGTCGATGGAAAAGGCGATCGCTTCGGCCGGGTTGCGGGCACTCTTGCCGGGCGCATCGAGGAAGATGGTCGGTACGCCGGCGGCTTCCAGTGCGGCTGCGATCTCCTGCCAGCCCGGATCCCAAAGGCTGACGACGAACACGTCTGGATCGGCGCTGAGCAGGCTCTCCAAGTTGGTGTTGGACGGAACGACGCCGCCCACGACGGGGACGGCATCGATCGTGGGAAAACGCTGACGGAAGCTCTCATAGACGCCACGGTCGAGACGGCGCGGTGCTGCCCAGCCGGCAATCTTCGACACCGGATCGCGTTCGATCAGGGCAAGCTCCAGCAACAGCAGGCTCTCATTGGTGACGATGCGCTCGGCTGGTTTTGCGAGCCGCACCTGCCGGCCTGCCGCATCGCGCAGCAGGATTTCCGCTTTGCCGGTATCCGCCCAGAAGAGCGTCAGCACCAGGAGCGGAAAGAACAGGAAGCGAGCTGCCATGACGGCTGCACTGCTCGAATTCCGAAATTGCATGTTCATTACCATGTGTATTTCAGGCTCGCGGTGATCGTTCTGCCTGCCCCGTAATTGCAGCTTCCGCCGGTCAGGTTGAGGCAGTGCGAGACATATTTCTCATCGAACAGGTTGGAGACGTTGACCTGCAGCTTCGTTCCCTGAAATTCCGGCTTGATGGCGCCGAAATCATAGGAGGCGCCGATATCGACGAGCGTACGAGCGGGTATGCGCAGTTCGTCCAGGTAGGTCACATCCGTCTGGTAGGCCGACATGTAACGCACGCCGGCGCTGAGCGACAGGCCCTCCACCATGCTCGGCCGGTAGTTCAGCCACAAGCTCGCTTGATGTTTCGGCAGGCGTAGCACCTCGTTGCCGACGGCCACCACATTGCTCGATTCCAGCACTTCGGAGTCCGAATAGGCGTAGGAGGCGAGCACATCGAGCTCCGGCGTCAGCTCGTACTTGCCTTCAAGCTCGATGCCGCGCACGCGCTGCTTGCCGTCCTGCGCATAACCTGCGGGACTGGCAGGCCGCGGACCGACCGGGGTCAGCGCATTACGCAAATCGAGATTGAAGAAGGACACATTGATCATGCCGCGCCCTTCGACCGGCTCGTATTTGACGCCGACTTCGAACTGCTCGGCCTCCTGCGCTTTGAAGGGGTTGCCGGAGATATCCGTGCCCATGACGGGCAGGAAGGCGGTGGAATAGCTGACGTAGGGCGCGAGGCCATTGTCGAAGAGGTAGGTCAGACCGGCGCGCCAGGTCAGCGCCTTGTCGTCGGTCGTCACCGTCCTGTTCGACAGCCGGTTGCGGGATTCGATATCGGACATGTCATAGCGCAGTCCGAAGGTGCCGAGCCAGCCGCCAGCGCGGATCTGGTCTTGCATGTAGAGCCCCACTTGGTTCTGTGTCTGCATGCCGGAGGCCGTAACCGGCGCGACGGGGAAAACATAGCCATAGACCGGATCGAGATAATCGATGCCGGGGACGAAGGTGCCAAAGCCGGTATTGCCGAAGTTGGTGCTGGATTTGCCGTGCACATAGTCGATGCCAAACAGTGCGGTGTGATCGAAGCTGCCGGTCTCGAATTTTGCCTCCACCTGAGTGTCGACCGCGAAGCTGGAGCTCCAGTCGTCGGAAATGGCCGTCACGCGGCTGAGATCGCTTGTCGGCGGCGAGGTAACGGCAAAGGCAGGATTGACCAGAACCAGATCCATATGCTGGTCGGAGCGGCCGTAGCGCAGGTTCTGGCGCACTGTCCAGGTCTCGTCGAAGGAATGTTCGAACTCGTAGCCCGCATGATAATAATCGCGCCGGAAGCCGCCCCAACTCGGGTCGCCCAGGAAGACATCGCGTGGGATCTGTCCGTCGGGATTGGGCAGCAGCGTGCCATAGGCCGGGTAGAAGCGTGGATTGAAGACCGGGTCGTCGTGCTGATAGTAGCCGTAGAGCGTCAGCGAGGTGTCGCCATCGGGCGACCATGTGAGGCTCGGGGCGATCATACCCTGCCGGTCGCGCTCGTGGTCAATCTGCGTGTGCATGTTGCGCGCCTGGCCGAGCAGCCGGTAGGACCATACGCCATCCTCGGTGATCGGCCCGGTCGTATCGAAGGAGGCCTGGACGCCGCCGAAACCGGAGGTGCCGATCGAGACTTCGTTGTGGGGTGTCGTCTGTGGCCTCTTGCTCACCTGGTTGACGAGGCCGCCTGGCACGGTGCGCCCGTAGAGCACCGAGGCTGGCCCCTTGATCACCTCGACCCGCTCAAGCGCATAGGGATTGATGGTCGGCGTCGAATAATTGTTCGGATCACCCGGCATCGCCAGCCCGTCGAGCCACATCATGCCGTAGGTGTTGAAGCCGCGGATATAAAGCCAGTCGTAACGGATGTCGTAGCCATTCGATTCGGCAAAGACACCAGGGGTATACCGCAGCGACTCCGAAACCGTATTGGCGCCCTGCTCGGCGATCTGGTCACGGGTAACCACGCTGACCGCCTGGGGCGTCTCGCGCAAGGCCGTATCTGTTTTGGAAGCGGTGGTACTGCGCTTGGCGACAATGCCTTCATCCGGCCCCTTGGGTGATCCGCTTTGAATAACGATCGGCTGTAACGTCGTGTCCTGCCGCGCCTCCTGGGCAAAGACCACGACCGGCAGGGCAAACAGCGCCATTGATGTCAGAAGCAAGCCGAGCGGGCGGCTTGCTCCATCGGCACTGTCATTCTTTCCAACTCGCTTGCACTGCCCCACTTTATCGCCCCATCGTCTTCACAGTCACATTTGCCTTAAACTTGATTTACCTTGTCAAGTTAATGTAGCATTATGAAAATCGGCTGCTCGTGAGCAAGGGCTGAACTTTTGCGGAACGATGTCAGATCTTTGCCAGCCGATGAAATCGCGCGTGGATTTCAAAACCGACGGGATGCGGAAGTACGGATGAACGCAAGCCAAGACAGGGCGCAGCCCATGGCTTCACCGCGCAGGCGCTTTCGCGTACGCGATTTCCTGGAGCGCAAAGGCGTGACGCTGGAGAGCCCCGACGACAGGCTCACCATGGAAGACACGCTGATGGAGGGCGACTTCTTCCATCAGGAACTCCGGCGTGGGCTGTTCCTGCATCTGAGCGACGCCATGGAGGCGCGCGCCTTCACCGCTTCCTCCCATGTGCAGGAGGGTCTCTCCTGCATCTTCTTTCTCGACGGCGAAGTAGGGCTGAAGATCGGTGACCGGCATTTTGCATTTGACGGATGCCGTAACGGCACGGTGGAAGGCACCGCCATCATGAGCGCTCGCCCGGACAGCTTCGAACGCCAGTCGCACGGCGCTCAGCGGCTGCGTCATCTCGTCGTCTCCGCCTCTCCGGAATGGTTGGATCTGGAAGGACTGCAGGGGCATGCAGGCACGGGTTCCGCCCATCACCTCTTCAGCGGACATCTTGCCAGCCAGCGCTGGCGCCTCACCCCGCGGGCCATAGAGCTCGTCGGCCAACTCACCAATGCACCGGAGCTGACGCCGGCGCTACGCAATCTCTATCTGGAGGCGCGCACCATCGAACTCGTCGGAGAAGCGCTCTCAGCCCTGCTGCGCACCGATATCGACAACAAGGTCGGCGATGCGCTGACGCAGCAGGATCTGATCCGCCTCAAGCGCGCCAGAGATTTTATCGAGGCCAACCTGATGGCCGCCTTGAGCGTCGAAATGATCGGACGGGAAGCCGGCATCAATCCAAGCGGGCTGCAGCGTCTCTTCCGTCTGGCCGAAGGAATGAGCGTATTCGGCTATGTCCGTAAGCTCCGGCTGGAGCAGGCGTTCACAGCGCTGCAAGCAGGTGAGATGACCATCCCCGAGGCAAGTCTATTCGCCGGTTATTCAAGCCCCGCCAATTTCTCCACCGCCTTCCGTCATCGCTTTGGTGTATCTCCGCGAACGACTCGCCGGGGCAAGTAAAAAGCGTACCAAGCGCGCCCGGTTAGCAACTCGACACTTAGAAGAGGGGCCTGTGCGCGGGGCGCCAGATACACGAACAGGACACGCACCAACTGGTAGCTTCGCAGATATGGAAATCAGCGACGATACCGCAAGTGAATAACGACCGAATATCACTAGCTTAAGTTCTTTGCCAAAAAACTATAAAATCGTTCATCAACCGCGCGTGCAACGTTAAGCCTTATTCCTGATGCTATGGCATTGTTCTTGTTCAGGCAGAAAACGCTTCCCGGTGCAATGAAGATACTTTCCCTGGCGCCACGTCTGGCGAACTCTATGTCGTCGATCTGCTCGGGCAGCAGAAGGTACAGATAATATCCACCGCCATTGCCGGCAAAGACCTCACATCCCAGAAGCTTGAGCTTCTGAAGAAGCTGGATTGCCGCCCCGTCGATCCGGCTCGCCAATCGTTTTAGGTGCCTGTCATAGTGTCCCTCGACCAGCAGCCGATGGATCAGCCGCTCGACATGGCCGGAACTGTTGACGGTGGTCAGCATCTTCAATTCGGCAAGCGCGCCGATCTGCTGACGGTTGCCGACGATGTAGCCGGCGCGAAGGCTCGCCGACAGCGTCTTGGAAAATGTCCCGACGGACATCACGCGGTTGAGCTGGTCGAGCGTGACCAGGCGGCTCGGCACGCTTGGTGCCAGATCGGCAAACGGATCGTCCTCGACGATCGTTACGTTGTGCACCGCAGCGGCATTCAACAGAGCATGTGCGACGGGCAGGCTCGTCGAGCTGCCGGTCGGATTGTGCCCGATCGATTGGGTGAAGAACAGCCGCGGGCGTTCGGCTGTCGCCTTCGCCACAAAATCGTTGACATCGGGGCCTTCCGGCGTGCGCCGGACGCCGAGCATGCGAACCTGCGCGAGCTTGAGCTTGGCGAACAGCGGATAATAGCCGGGCTCGTCGACAAGCACGACGTCGCCAGGAGACAGGAAGGCCCGAACGATGAGATCAAGTGCGTGGTTAGCGCCGAAGGTCAGCAGGATTTCATCTTCCGAAGCCCTCAAGTGCTGGGCCGCCAGACGTTTCGATATTTCTCCCCGGAGTGCCGGGAAGCCAAGCGCCGAACCGTAGGCGTCCATACCCGCCGTATGGCCTCGTCCGAAGAAGCCGAGATGGCGTTTGATTTCCGATTCCTCGGTCCACGACGGGGGCGGACGGCCGTCACCCACGCGGATCTCGAAATTTTCCTCGAGCTGGGCGCTCAGCAGCGACGCGATATCCACGGCCTCCGCGACATGCCGAGGGCGGCCGCTCCGATCGGCATCCTGCGGCACGCAGACCTCGAAGCCGGACCCCGGCCGCGATGTCGCGTAACCGGATGCCACAAGCCGATCATAGACTTCGATGACCGTGTTCTTGGAGACACCGTAGCGGTCCGCCGCCTTGCGGATGGACATGAGCCGGCTTCCCACAGGAGGCTGGCCCCGCAGGATTTCGTCGGTCAGCTGCGCCGTCAGCCTGTCGACCAGAGTGCCGGGTTGCTTGAGATCGCCGTCGACCATTGCCACCGATACCTCCCGTATGGGTACAGTTTAGTGACAATTTCTATAATCTGTACCTGTTCAACAGTATCAAAATTGCCGATCGTTGCGCAATAGAAAGAATTCATGGGAGGCGGCATTGGCCGGAATTCAGAATGACGGAGCACGCTCCGTCAATTCTCGTCTTGAAAATCTGCGCAACCTGGCGCCGGCGGAGCGCTTGGCCCGCGTGGCGGAGGCAACAGCGCTCGGCGATGCCGACCGGCATGCCTTCGAACGTGGCGGACTGCCGATTGCGCTCGCCAACGGCATGATTGAAAACGTGATCGGCACGTTCGAGCTGCCTATCGGCATCGCCACCAATTTCACCGTCAATGGCAAGGACTACCTCGTGCCCATGGCGGTCGAGGAGCCCTCGGTCGTGGCGGCGGCCTCCTACATGGCGCGGCTTGCCAGGGCCGGTGGTGGCTTCGTAACGTCCAGCACCGGGCCTGTCATGCGGGCCCAGATCCAGGTCCTCAATGTGACCGACCCGCATGGCGCGAGAGCCCGTATCCTGCGCGAGCGTGAAGCCATCGTCGCTGCGGCCAATGCCAGGGACAAGGTGCTCATCTCGCTGGGTGGCGGTTGCCGCGATGTCGAGGTGCACGTGTTCGACGACACCCCGATCGGGCCGATGCTTGCGGCGCATCTGATCGTCGATGTTCGTGACGCCATGGGCGCCAATACGGTCAATACCATGGCCGAGACCGTGGCTCCGATGATCGAAAAGATCTCGGGGGGCGTCGTTCGCCTGCGCATCCTCTCCAACTTCGCCGATCTTCGCCTGGCGCGTGCCATGGTGCGGCTCTCGCCCGACGTGCTCAAGACCCAAGAATATAACGGCGAGCGCATCGCCCGCGGCATCGTCGAGGCCTGCGCCTTCGCGATCGTCGATCCGTACCGGGCCGCCACACACAACAAGGGCATCATGAACGGCATCGACCCCGTGGTCGTCGCCACCGGCAATGACTGGCGCGCTGTCGAAGCTGGCGCCCATGCCTGGGCGGCGCGCAGCGGCCGCTATACCTCGCTGACCAAGTGGGAGATCGACAACAGCGGCCATCTGGTCGGCACGCTGGAATTGCCGATGGCGCTCGGTCTCGTCGGCGGCGCGACCAAGACGCATCCTGCCGCGCAGGCGGCCCTGCGCATCCTGGGTGTCACCTCGGCGCAGGAATTGGCCGAAGTCACGACCGCGGTGGGCCTGGCGCAGAACATGGCGGCGCTCAGGGCGCTTGCGACCGAGGGCATCCAGCGCGGCCACATGGCGCTGCATGCCCGCAACATCGCGATTGTCGCCGGCGCGGTGGGCGACGAGATCGAAAAGGTCGCCGCGTCGCTCGCAGCCAATCATGACGTGCGCGTCGACCGGGCGAAGGAATTGCTCGAGGTCATGCGCGCTGAGAACGCTTAGGCCCGGCGAGCGGGACGACGGGTAACGGCGTGTTCCATATAGTGGGACGGGTAGCTTTTCATCTGCCGGATTTGCTGCTTTATCAAAGAGATAACGCAATGAATCCAAATTCTGGGAGAAGCAGATGGTTGATTTGAACGAATTCAGCGACTGGCCGGCCCGCCGGCCCGGCCCGCTTTCGGGTGTAACCGTCCTCGACATCACGCGCGTGGTCGCCGGCCCGTTTTGTTCGATGCTGATGGCCGATCTCGGCGCGACCGTCATCAAGGTCGAGCATCCGGACGAACCGGACTACGCACGCACCTTTCCGCCCTTCGTCAGTTCGGAGCAGGAGCAACTGAGCGCTTTTTTCACCCAGTTCAACCGCAACAAACTCGGCGTCACGCTGAACCTCAAGTCGCCCGAGGGCAAGGAACTGCTGCTCAAGCTGGTCGCCAAGGTCGATATCCTGGTCGAGAATTTCCGCCCCGGCACGATGGACAGGCTGGGCCTCGGGTTCGACGTGCTGAATGCCATCAATCCAAGGCTTGTCTATACCGCAATCAGCGGTTACGGCCGCACCGGCCCGAATGCATCCAAACCCGCCTATGACAATACCGGGCAGGCCGCCGGCGGGCTCTGGTCGATGAACGGCTATCCGGACCGGCCGCCGGTGCGCGTCGGCACCATCATCGGCGATCTCGCCGCCTCGCTTTACGGCGCAATAGGCGCGATCGCTGCGTTGCGCGAGGCCGAACGCACGGGCAGGGGCCAGGTGGTCGACGTCTCGCAGCAGGATTCTGTCCTGACGCTCACCGAAAATGCCGTGGTGCGCTACACGACCGAGAAGGAGGTTGCTTCGCCGCTCGGTAACGACCATCCCTTCGTCCGGCCCTATGGCCAGTTCCCGTGCAAGGACGGCTACGTCTTCTTCGGCGGTTATACCGACAAGTTCTGGGCGATCACCTGCGCCATGTTCGGCGAGCCCGAAATGGCCACCGATCCGGCCATAGACACGATGGAGAAGCGCTTCGACCCGGTCGTCGCCGACACCCGGGTCAAGCCGCTGCTCGAACGGTGGTTCTCCGCCTATACCAAGGCGGAGCTGGAGGCGATGGCGGGCGACAAGGTGCCGCTCAGCGCCATCAAGACAATCGCCGAAGTGGTGGAAGATCCGCATATCGCCGCCCGCAACATGATCGTCAACGTGCCGATCGCCGGCAAGCTGATCGGCATGTTCGGCATGCCGATCAAGCTCTCGGGCCACGAGGAAGCTCCGAACGAGAAGGCGCCCGGACCCGGCGAACACAATGCGCTCGTCTTCGAAAAGCTCGCCGGCATCGGCGCCAACGAGCTCGAAAGGCTCAAGACTGCGGGAGCGATCTGATGGCGATCGATTACAGCAAGGCCGGCACCGTCGCTACCATCCGCATCAACCGGCCGGAAAAGCTCAATGCGCTGACGCTCGTCATGTATGATGACCTCGGCCGCGCCTTCGCCGAGGCCGGCCGCGACGACGGCGTGCATGTGGTGGTGTTGACTGGCGCCGGCGAACGCGCCTTTTGCGTCGGCGCTGACCTGACCGAGTCCATCCCGGCGCTTGCCGAAGGCCGCTTCGATATTTCCCACTGGGATCCGGCCCATCTGAAGATCGAGGGTTTCTACAAGCCGGTCATCAGCGCCATCCGCGGTCTCTGCCTCGGCGGCGGCTTCGAGATCATGCTGGCGACCGACATCCGTATCGCTGCGCACGACGCGCAGTTCCAGCTGCCGGAGGCCAGCCACGGCTTCGTGCCGGCCGGTGGCACGCTGGTGCGGCTGGTGCGCCAGATCGGTTACGCGCATGCCATGGAGATCATGCTGACGGCCGGGCGCTTCACCGCGGCCGACATGCAGGCCCGCGGCGTGGTCAATCGCCTCGTCGACGCCGACGAGGTCGAGCCGGCGGCGCTCGAGCTCGCCGGCCGCATCGCGAAGCTCAGCACCAGCGCGGTGCAGACGATCAAGGAGGCGGCGCTGACGCTGCAGCACCTGCCGCTCGCCGAAGCCTTCCATCGCGAGGCCGCTCTCGGCCAGCGCACGTTCGCCAGCGACGACGCCCGGCGCGGCCTTGCCGCCTTCGCCAATCGAGCGAGCCGGACGTAATGGCCGGGATCACCCCCGATGTGACCATAGTCGAGGTCGGCCCGCGTGACGGGCTGCAAAACGAGAAGCGGATCGTGCCGACCGAGGAGAAGCTGGCGCTGATTTCGCTCCTGTGCGCGGCCAACCTGCCGCGACTGGAGATCACCGCCTTCGTTTCCCCGAAGTGGGTGCCGCAGATGGCCGACCACGAGGCGATCCTGCGCGAGACGCCGCCGGCCGACGGATTGATCCGCTCGGTGCTCGTCCCGAATGAACGTGGCGCGCTGTCGGCGCTGGCCATCGGCGTCGAGGAACTGGCTGTCTTTACAAGTGCTTCGGAGACATTTGCGCATAAGAACATTAACTGCACGATCACCGAGAGCATCGAGCGCTTCACGCCCGTCGCCGCGCTTGCCAGACGCTGCGGCGTACGCCTACGCGGCTACGTCTCCTGTGCCGTCGAATGCCCCTATGAAGGCCCGGTTGCGCCGCGAGCCGTGGCGGATGTCGCGGGTGCGCTTGCGGAACTCGGCTGCATCGAGATTTCACTGGCCGACACGATCGGCCGCGCCACGCCTGCCGGCGTCGACGCCATGCTCTCGTCCGTCAACGGCAGGCTGCCGCCCGGACGGCTGGCCTGCCATTTCCATGACACGTTCGGTCATGCGCTCGACAATGTCGATGTGGCGCTTGGATACGGCATTCGCGTCTTCGACAGCGCGATCGGTGGCCTTGGCGGCTGCCCCTATGCACCGGGTGCGGCCGGAAACCTCAGTACTCTGCCGCTCGTGATGCATCTTGAGAGCAGGGGCTTCTCGACCGGCACGGATATCGCAACCCTGCAGCAGGCGGAGGAGTTTGCGGCCGGTCTGCGTGGGAAACAGCCCTAGGACCATTTTCCGGCACAACACCATGGGAGGACAGCATGCGCATGAAGCAAAAAAGGACATTGATAGGCAGCGTGATTTTTCTGACGGGGCTCGTCGCAGCCTCTGCAGCTATCGCACAGGAGAAGAAGATAAGTGATGGTGTCGTCCGCATCGGCCTTATCGAAGATATGAGCGGGGTCTATGCCGACATTACGGGACCGGGCGCCGTCACAGCCGCGAAAATGGCTGTCGAGGAATTTGGCGAAACCGTTCTTGGAATGCCGATCGAGATCGTATCGGCCGACCATCAGAACAAGGCCGATATCGGCGGCGCAATCGCCCGTAAATGGTTCGACGAGGAAAAGGTCGATGCCATTCTCGACGTCGCCTCGTCATCTCCTGCTCTGGCGGCGCTGGAAGTTGCCAAACAAAAGCAGAAGCTGATCGTCTTGAGCTCGCCGGGTTCGCTGCGCATCACCAACGACGCCTGCGGTCCCTATGTGATCCACTGGGCCTACGATACCTATGCGATCGCCCACACGACCGGACAGGCATTGGTCGATCAGGGGTTCAAGAGCTGGTATTTCGTCACTGCGGACTATGCCTTCGGTCATGGGCTGGAAAAAGAGACGGGCGACGTGATCAAGGAACGTGGTGGCCAGGCGCTGGGAAGCACGCGCCTACCGGTTGGAACAACCGACTTCGCGTCTGCGCTGCTGACCGCACAGGGCTCGGGAGCCAAGGTGGTCGCGCTCGCCAATGCCGGCGCCGATACCATCAATTCGGTAAAGCAAGCGGCGCAATTCGGACTCACCCAGGCAGGCCAGAAACTCGCGACCCTTGGCGGTTTCATCAACGACGTGCATGGCCTCGGGCTCAACGAAGCCCAGGGACTTACGATCGTCGAAGCCAGCTACTGGGATCTGAACGACAGGACGCGCGCGTGGTCGAAGCGCTTTTTCGACCAGCGCAAGGCGATGCCGAACATGCTCCAGACCGGTGTCTATTCGTCCGTTCTCCATTATCTCAAAGCCGTCAAGGAGGCCGGCACCGACGACACCGGGCAGGTCATGGCGAAGATGAGGGAACTGCCCGTCAACGACGTCTTCTATCGGAACGGTTCGATCCGCGAAGACGGCCGGATGATGCACGACATGTACCTGTTCGAAGTCAAGAAGCCGGCCGAGTCGAAGGCGCCCTGGGATTATTACAAGCTGCTGGCCACTATCTCCGGGGACAAGGCATTTCAGCCGCTCTCGAAGTCGGAATGCCCGTTGGTGAAGAAATAGGATGTGGGAGGGCGGGCTCCAGGGCTCGCCCCCGATATTGGAGCCCTGGTCGACGTCAGGCAGGTACAACTATGCAGTCAACCGATCTTACCGCGACAGCAAAACAGGAAGAGCCGCGGGTGGTATTGTCCGCCCGCGTCCTCTCGAAGAGCTTCGCGCCTTCATGGCGGTGAGACAAGTTGTTCTCGACGTCCGTCACGCGCGCGTCCATGCGCAGATCGGCCCGAACGGGCCGGCAAGACGGCTGTCTTCAACCTGCTGACAAAATTCCTGCAGCCGACGGCGGGCTCGATCACGCTTCTGGGCATGGACATCACCAGAACGCAGCCGGACAGGATCCCGCGGATGGGGCTTTTCCGCGCCGTATGAGGGATATGGATGAGCAAAGACACGACAAAGGCGTTGACGGCGGAGCTTCAAACGGGATTAAAATCGCAGCAGCCTACGGTATGCTGTCATACAAAGTCTGTGGCGTTGTTCAAAAAGGCATATGCATCGCATCCCAGGCCGCAGGCGCAACGCGAAGCGAACTCGTCGGTGGATATTGACAGTGGTCCAGACGCAATGGTGGCGGTGGAAGAGATGAAGCAATCGGCGGTATTCTCACCGAGTGACGCGGCGCGCGCAAACCTGAACAGCCTTAGCGAACTGCACCGTTCAGCGGATCCGATTGTCGCGCACGAGGCCTATTATCCAGCCAACATGCAGGGCAGAATGCACAGCCACGCCCGGGCCCAATTGATTTGCGCGACGACATCGGCAGTGGATGTCGCAGTGGGAGATCGGCGATGGACGCTGCAGCCGGGACATGCCGCTTGGTTGCCGGGCGGTCTCGGCCACAGCATTTCGGGCTTGGCGGCGCCGTCCGTCTTTCGCTCGCTTTATATCCGGCCGGATCTCGCTGGGAATCTGGGCGGGCAGCCGTCCGTCGTCCACCTCTCTCCCTTGCTGCGGGAACTTTTGCTGCGGCTGATCGAGATCTACAACGGCGATGGGGACCGAGGGGCCTATCCATATCTGACGGGGCTTACCCTTCACGAGATTGCGCGGGCCGAACCAAGGCCGGAGATTGCGGCACCCTTTCTTCCGACACCGCGAGACCGCCGCCTGAAACTCATATGCGATGCCCTGATGGAACAGCCCGCGGATCGGCGGACCCTTGAAGAATGGGGCAGGGCGGCCGGCGCCAGCACGCGCACGCTCGAGCGCCTGTTTCGGGAAGAGACAGGAATGAGCTTCAACGCCTGGCGGCAGACCTGCAGAATCGCGGCGGCGATTCCCAGGATTCAGCGGGGCAACCCGATCCAGTTGGTGGCGTGGGAAGTGGGGTATGACAGCCCGAGCGCCTTTGCTGCGATTTTTCGCCGTGTGGTGGGTATCAACCCCACAGGCATGCATTAGGGGCGTTGAGACTCAACAGCCGATCACCATGTCGGTTTTCGGCACCGCTTGGCACAGCAGCACCTGCCCCTCGGCCAGGACCGGTAATTCGCCGATCGGATAATCCGCGGATCCGCTGACCAGCTTCTGGATGCAGGACTGGCAGTCGCCGTTCCGGCAGGAATACTGCACCTTGATGTCGTTGCTGAGCGCGAGGTCGAGCAGTGATCCGTTGGACGGTTTCCAGGTCAGTTCCCTGCGCGATTGTGCGAAGGTGATCTTCCGCTCGGGGCGGCCGGCGAGCTTGTCCGCCAGGCCTGCGCCTGACGACCCGAACGCCTCGAAGTGGATGTTTCCGGTATCGGCTCCGAGCGCCATCAACCCTTCCCGAAGGGAACTCATGAACTCGTCCGGCCCGCAGATATAAAAATCCGCCTCGCGTGCCGGCACGAGCCTGTCGAGCAAGGCGGCATCGATCCGCCCCCGATGATCGCCCGGTTCATCATCGACTGAGCGGGAATAGGCGGAAAACAACCGCACGCGCCCACCGGAGCGGTCCGCAAGCTGCCGGGCCTCGTCGGCGAACAGATGGTAGTCCGCGTCGCGGGCCGCGTGAACGAACCAGACGTCTCGCTCGACACACTCTGCCACGATCGTTTCCAGCATCGGCAGAAGCGGTGTTATGCCGACGCCGGCGCTGATGAGGACGACCGGCCGCTGCGGCGGGCTGTCGAACACGAAGCGTCCTGCCGGCACGCCGACATGGATCTCGTCCCCTGCCACCAGAGTGTGAAGAAGACCCGACAGGCCGTCGTCGCTGATCTTTCGCACGGCAATGCGGATAGCCCGCTCGCCTGGCCGGCCCGATACCGAGTAATTGCGCCGCCTCGGCGGCTGGCAGGTATCTTGCGGCACGGCAACGGTCACGTATTGGCCGGGAAGGATTGGGCCGATCGCGGCGGAATCACGAGGCTGCAGGACGAATGACTTCACCTCGGGATTTTCCTGGCGAGTCTCGGTTATCGTAAAACGGCGCAAGCCCGTCCAAGCGGTGAGGCGAGGCTCAGCCCAGATTTGCGAGCGGGTGAGGGCAGCCGAACAGTGGAAGAAGATCTCGTCGGGCGCGATGTCGATCGCGCGAAGCTCGTCAGCCTCGCGCGCCGGTGACCGGTAGGGTCCGTTCATCCGCAAGGCTTCCAGGCGCCCGGGCACGGTAGCGATCACCGCGCATTCGCCCGTGCTGCGGACGCCGGCTGCTTCCGCCGGCAGCCTGAGGCGGAAGGACTGCCGGTTGGCGGTCCGGTCCGGAACGAGCGGTCCGTCGCCGACGAGATCGAGGCGGATCCCGCCTCCGGCCGTCTCGGAGGCAAGCACGATGAAGGACGCCTCATCGATAAAGGCCAGGCCGCCCGACCCGATCGCGTCATAGACCTTGGTCTGCACAAGCTCGCTCGGCCTGCCGTAGATTTCCCGGATCCCGGCCTCTGCCAGCCGGGCTTCCTCCACCGGCGGCTTCGGCACCGGCGGGCGGCCTGATTCCTTGTGCAAGGCCTTGTCGGAATGATAGTAGCCCATCATGTCGAGCGGCGGCTTGCGCTCGCTCGGATCAAGCCAGAAGCCGGCCCGCGCGAAGGCTTCGCTCTCTACGAATTCGATCGTATGCGGTGTCAGCACGATGGCGCTCATCGGCCGGTTCTGGTCGGCGGGGAATATCGATATGTCCTCCTCGCGCGTCGAGACCTGGGCACACGCCTGGATTCTCAAAAACCGGTTGGCGCCGCGACTGAGCAGAATGAGCGCCACCTCGGGGTTGCCGAGCAGGTTGCCGATCGTATCCAGGCGACGATTGCCCATATAGTCTGGAAGAAGCAGGCGACCTTGATCGTCAGGCCACAGCACGGAAGGCTGTCCGCCGCGGGGCGATACGTCGAGCGTTCCTTCCAGGCTTCGTGATGCGATGAACAGAAGTGTGGCACGTTCGATGAAGTCGCGGGCGCCCGCATCCATAGCCTGTCTCCGGCTTATTATGTTGTCCGACGCATTCTATCCGTCGCCTTCACGGGGGAGGAATCTTTGACGGCCGCAAACCCGACAGATGCCGCGCCGAACACGACACGCATCTTGTTTGGATTATGGGGTGGTTGTTATGCGTTGTTCCAATGGCCAATAAGGCTTTGGCGACGCCAAAAGGGGAACTGAACCATGAAAAGACGCGGCTTTAACAAGATGCTGCTGGGGGCCGGTGTCGCTCTGCCGGCCTTGAACCTTTTTCGCGACGGGGTCGCCTATGCCCAGGGCCCGTCCGGTGGGCTGACAGCGATCATCAATCCCGAGCCGCCGGTCTTGGTGCTTCCCCTCAACCAGCAGATTCCAACCGGCACGATCGGTGGCAAGATCTACGAGAGCCTTCTCGACTACGACTTCGACCTCAAGCCGCGGCCACAGCTGGCCGAGAGCTGGGAGATATCCGAGGACGGGCTGACCTACACGTTCCACCTCGTCAAGAACGCCAAATGGCACGACGGCAAGCCGTTCACCTCCGCCGACGTGGTCTTCTCCTGCAACGTCATGCTGAAGGAAGTGCATCCGCGCGCTCGCGGCGTCTTCGAGCGCTGCGAAAGCATCACCGCGCCCGACGACTATACCGTTGTGTTCAAACTGAAGTCTCCGTTCGGGCCATTCCTGCTTGCTTTCGAGACCAGTTCGGCGCCGATGGCTCCCAAGCACATTTACGAGGGCACCGACTACCGCAAGAATCCGACCAACGACACCCCGATCGGCACCGGGCCATTCAAGCTCAAGGAATGGCAACGCGGCAGCTACATCCATCTGGTCGCCAACGAGGACTACTATCTCAAGGGCCAGCCGGCCCTGACGGAAATCTTCTACAAGATCATCCCGGACGGCGCCTCGCGTTCCGTGGCCATGGAAAGCGGTGAAGCGCAGCTTTCCCAGTTCGCCGACATCGAGCCCTTCGACGTGCCGCGCCTGGCGTCCATGCCCAATCTCAAGATGACCACCAAGGGCTACGAATTCTTCAGCCCGGTGCTCTGGTACGAGATGAACCTGCGCAAGAAGCCCTTCGACGATCTCCGCTTCCGCAAGGCGGTGCGGCACCTGCTCGACCCGAAGTTTATCGTCGAACGGATCAATTTCGGTCTAGGCAAGCCCGCCACGGGGCCGATCGCCTCGACGACGCGGTTCTACGATCCCAACGTCACCATCTACAAGACCGACGTGGCGGCCGCGACGGCGCTTCTGGACGAAATGGGTCTCAAGCCGGGCGCCAACGGCGTGCGCGCCACGATCCGCTTCCTGGTGGTGCCGTTCGGCGAGATGTGGACCAGGCTTGGTGAATACTTCCGGCAGGCCTTGAAGCAAGGCGGCATCGAAGTTGTCCTCGACACGACCGATCCTGCCGGCTTCGCCGAGAAGGTTTCGAACTGGGATTTTGAAACGACGTCGAACATGCTCTACCAGAACGGCGATCCGGCGCTCGGCGTGGCCCGCAGCTACATCAGCTCCAACATCCGCAAGGGTGTCATGTTCACCAATACGGAAGGCTATTCGAACCCCGAGGTCGACGATCTCTTCGCTCGCGCGGCCGTGCTGACATCGGACAAGGAGCGGGCCGCGCTATACAGCAAGGTCCAGAAGATCCTCGTCGACGATCTGCCGGTGCTATGGATGACGGAACAGCAGTTCCCGACCATCCATGATGCCCGCCTGGAAAATCTGATCGATAGCGCGATCGGCGTGAACGGGACCTTCGGACGGACGCGCTGGGCCTGACATGTCTTTGCGTGCCATACTCTCTCGCCTGGCGGGGATCGTCATCACGATCTTCGTCATCGCGACGATCAATTTCGTACTGGTGCGGGCCGCACCAGGCGATCCGGCAGCCGTGATCGCCGGCCAGTCCGGGGCTACAGACGAAAAATTCCTGCAGCAGGTGCGCGCCGAATACGGGCTGGACAAACCCTACCTCGTGCAGCTCGGCGCCTATCTCGGTAAGGTCGCGACCCTGGATCTGGGTTATTCCTATCGCCTGCGCCGGCCGGTCAAGGACCTGATCGGCGAGCGGCTCGGGCCGACGCTTCTGCTGACGCTTTCAGCGTTCACGCTGTCCTTGTTGGGCGGAGTGGTTTTCGGCACGCTGGCCGGCATCCGGCATGGCAAATGGTCCGACCTCGCCATATCGCTGGTGGCGCTGGTTCTCTATGCGACACCCGTTTTCTGGCTCGGGTTGATGCTGGTTCTGCTTTTCTCGATCCAGCTCGAATGGCTGCCTGCCTTCGGTTATGTTGATATGAGGGCAGGGCGGCTTGGGACTATGGCCTACGCGCTGGATGTCCTGAAACATCTCTGCCTGCCGGCGGTGACTCTCGGGGCGATCTATATGGCCGTGTACGCCCGCCTCATGCGGTCTTCGCTGATCGAGGTGGCGGCAGAGGACTATATCAAGACCGCCCGTGCGAAGGGCCTGAAGGAAGGAGCGGTCGTGCGCGGGCATATGCTGCGCAACGCTTCGCTGCCCGTCATCACCTTTGCCGGGCTTCAGGTCGGCGCCATGATCGGCGGTGCGGTTGTCGTGGAGACGGTCTTCTCCTGGCCGGGCCTCGGCAGGCTTACCTTTGATGCCGTTACCAGCCGCGACTATCCGGTTCTGCTCGGCCTCTTCCTCGTCATGTCGATCCTGGTGATCTGCGTGAACCTTCTTACCGACCTGATCCACCGTCTGGTCGATCCTCGTCTTGCGGTCAGATGACACGATGAACGACAGCCTTCGAACATTCCTTCGCCACCCTGCGGGCACGGTCGGCTTGGCCATTCTCGCCGTCGTCTGCGTTGCGGCGGCTCTTGCCCCGATCCTTTATCCAGGCTCGCCCTGGGACATGGTCGGCGCGCCCCTGCGGGGACCGGGAACCCTGGGTTCGTTTCTCGGCACCGACACGATGGGGCGCGACATCGCCTCCGGCGTCATGCATGGCGCACGTGTGTCGCTGATGATCGGTATCGCCTCCACTCTCGCGGCGCTCCTGGTGGGCGTGACGCTGGGCGCCATTGCCGGCTTTGCCGGCGAGACCATTGATTTGCTGATCGTGCGGTTCATCGAGATCTTCCAGACGATCCCGAATTTCGTCCTGGCCATTCTCCTGGTCGCGATCCTGACGCCCTCGATCTGGACGATCATCCTTGCCATCGGCCTGGTGAGCTGGCCGCCGCTGGCGCGACTGACCCGTATCCAGGTGAAGAGCATCGCCGCGCGCGAATTTGTCCAGGCCGCGCGCTGCCAGGGGCAGGGCTCTCTCTCGATCCTTCTGCGCCACGTCATTCCGAACGCAATCTCGCCGATCATCGTCACTGGCTCGATGACGGTGGCATCTGCGATCCTGATCGAAGCCGCTCTGAGCTTCATGGGCCTGGGGGATCCCAACTACATGTCCTGGGGATACATGATCGGCGCGGGACGGACGGTCATCCGCCAGGCATGGTGGGCGAGCGTCTTCCCGGGGTTGGCGATCCTGCTCACCGCCGTTGCTATCAATCTCATCGGCGAAGCGCTCAACGACGCCCTCAATCCGAAGATCTCCCGCTCATGACGCTGCTGTCCGTACAGAATCTGTCCATTGTCCTGCCGGTGGGGGCCGACCGGTCGCACGCCGTCTCGAATGTCAGCTTCGATGTCGATGAAAACCAGATCGTCTGCCTGGTCGGTGAATCCGGTTCCGGAAAGTCGATGATTGCCCATGCGCTCCTGGGCCTCCTGCCGGCCGGGATAGAGGTCGATGCCGGTGCGCTGATGTTCCAGGGCATGGACCTGGCACGGCTGACGCCCGCACAGAAACGGGCCGTGCGCGGCGATCGGATCTCGATGATATTCCAGGAGCCGCTGACGGCTCTCAACCCGCTGAAGCGCGTCGGAGAACAGGTCGCCGAAGCCGTTCGCATCCACGCCGGCCCGATGCCGGCGAAAGCAGTGGTAGCGAAGGTGGAGGAACTGTTCGAGCAGGTCGGCCTGCCCGATCCGCCGCGCCTGCGCCGCGCCTATCCCTTCCAGCTTTCGGGCGGGCAGCGGCAGCGGGTGATGATCGCGATGGCGCTCTGCAACAATCCCAAGCTGCTGATCGCGGACGAGCCGACGACGGCGCTCGACGTGACGACGCAACGCCAGATCCTCGACCTCATCAAGAGCCTGCAGAAGACCCACGACATGGGTGTGCTGTTCATCACCCACGATATCGGCGTGGTCGCCGACATCGCGGACAAGGTGGTCGTCCTGCAGAAGGGCGGCATTGTTGAAAGCGGCGAGGCGAAAACTGTGCTGACGCAGCCCACCCAGCCCTATACCCGCATGCTGCTGGACGCCGTTCCGGGGCGCGGGGCCTTCCGGAAGGTCGGTCGATCGACCACGCCGGTGCTCGAGGTGCGCGGATTGCAGAAGCGTTTCGTCACGCGGCAGGGGCTCTTTGCAAAGCCGCGTGAGGTGGTTGCCGCGCGCGACGTCAGCTGTCAGCTGGCGCCCGGAGACACGCTGGCGGTGGTCGGAGAAAGCGGTTCGGGCAAATCGACGTTGGCTCGCATCCTGCTCAGGCTGGTCGAGCCCGATGCTGGCGAGATCCTGTGGCATGGGGCGTCCGTGCGGGACATGAACCGCAAGGATCTCCGGAATTTTCGACGCAAGGTGCAGATCGTCTTTCAGGATCCCTATTCCTCGCTCGACCCGCGCCTGAAGGTGGGCGAAAGCATCTGCCGGGGACCGATGGCGTTCGGAACGAGCCGGATAGAGGCAAAACGCCTCGCGGACCGATGGCTCGAGCGCGTCGGGCTCGGCCCGCAAGCCTTCGACCGCTTCCCGCACGAATTCTCCGGCGGGCAGCGGCAGCGAATCTGCATCGCGCGGGCGCTGGCACTGCAGCCGGAAATCCTGATCGCCGACGAAGCGGTTTCCGCCCTCGACGTATCCATCCAGGCGCAGGTGCTCGACCTGCTCAACGACCTGAAGGTCGAGATGGGCCTTGCGATGATTTTCATCACCCACGACCTGCGCGTCGCTCGGGAGATCGCCGACCGCGTGCTGGTCATGCGGCAGGGGCAGATCGAAGAGGAACGGCCGACGGAGGAGCTCTTTGAATCGCCCCGGAGCGACTACACGAAGCGGCTTCTGGACGCCGTGCCGGGCCGCTCGTTCTTTGCCGCCCGCGCCGGGCTCGGAGTGCCGGCATGACCGGAAAGAATGACGCGCAGATTATGACCAATGACGATCGACAATGATGACAGACGGGAGACAGAACGTGAGCACTGAACTCTGGCAATGGACCGCCGCAGAACTTGCTGCCGCCATTTCGACAGGCCGCATCAGTTCGGTCGAGGCGACTGAGAGTGCTATTGCGCGCATGGATGCCGTCAACCCGGCCATCAACGCGGTGGTCGATACCATGCCGGACGTCGCGCTTGCCGAAGCCAGGTCCGCCGACGAGGCCTTACGGAAACATGGACCGCACGGGCCGCTGCATGGTGTGCCGATGACCGTCAAAGTGAATGTCGACTATCAGGGGCGCGCGACGACCAACGGGGTCGTCGCCAACAAGCACCACAGGGCGGAGAGCGATTCCTCTACCGTTGCCGCTTTGCGGGCGGGCGGGCTGCCGATCTTCGGTCGCACCAATACGCCCGCCTATTCCATGCGCGCCTTCACAAGCAACGACCTGCATGGCGCGACCCTCAATCCGCATGATCCGGCGATCACCTGTGGCGGCTCGTCCGGCGGCGCCGGATCCGCGGTTGCGGCCGGCATCGGCGCGATCGCGCATGGCAACGACATCGGCGGCTCGGTCCGCCATCCCGCCTATTGCTGCGGCGTCTATGGTCTTCGCCCGACGTCGGGTCTGGTTCCGCAGACGAGCCTGTCCATGCCTGAGCGCAAGATCGTCTCGCAACTCATGGCGGTTCAGGGCGCTCTGGCCCGTTCGGTCGAGGATCTGCGGCTGGCGATGCAGGTCATGAGCCGGCCGGACCCGAACGATATCTGGCAGGTGCCGGCGGGAGATATCTTCGGGCCTATGTCGCACAGGCCTTGCAAGGTCGCTGTAGTAGCCGAGACCGATGAGAGCCCAGTCGATCCGGAAGTCGCCGCGGCCATCCGCCAGGCGGCCGACATGCTGGCCGACGCGGGATACGAGGTTGCCGAGGTGCCGGCACCGTCGTTCCGGGAACTCGTCGACCATTGGCGCCTCATCCTCGGCAACGAGATGCGCGGCGGGCTCGGGCTGCTTATGGAGGCTCATGGCGACTGGAAGATGAAGAGGATGTTGCGGGTCCAACTCGAGGGCGTGCCGGTGATCGATACCCGCGACGGCATGCTGGATGCGATCGCGCATCGTTCCCGCCTGGTGCGCAAATGGCAGCTTTTCCTGGAGAGCTGGCCGCTGGTGCTGACCGCCGTCAGCTGGGCAAAACCGATGGTTGATGATCTCGACGTCGCCGACGATCTTGACATCGAATGGTTCTACCAAGTTTGCGCGCCTTACATGGGCACGCCGACGATCGGTCTGCCGGGGCTGACGGTGCCGGTAGGCACCGTGCCCGGCAAGCCGATGGGCGTTCAGCTGCTGGCGACGCGCTTCGGTGATCGCCGGCTGATCGCAGCAGGTGCCGTCCTCGAACGCGCTATCGGTCGAATTGTACCAGTGGATCCCATCGCGGCCTCGGTGTGAGCATTAGCCGGCCGCGCGGGGGCGTGACTCAGACCCGTTGCGGCGAGGGGATCTGCGTCCGCACCTGCGCTGCAGGACGACCGTAGATGGGAAGCGTTGAACTGGCCGACATCGGCTGAACGCCTCACAGGTGACGGCATTGCTTAACTGTCTTTCGCTGGACGCGAGCGAACTGTTCTGATATCACCACCTATCAGGGTATTACTATTCATTGTTGATCGTAAAGAGCGCGTCGAGGATGTGGCGGACGCGCGATGCCGATTGTCTTGGGGGGCAGATCAATGCTGAAGCAATATATTGTTCTTCCTGCACATGGGTTTAAGTCACAGACGCTGGCTCAGGCCGCGTCCCTTCGCTCGGCTATTCCACTGGCAGCGGCCGTCGGGGGCGAGGCTCCTGCGACGCGGGTTGCAATCGGCAAGGTCGATGTCATCGATTCCGTCAGTGTCGATGGACCGAAACTCGTTGAGATGACGCCCGAGACGGAGCTTGAACTGAGGCTCGAGGAGCCCTCGCTCAAAATCGTTCCTGTCGTTACCTACGAGAAAATGCGGGTGGTATACGAGATAAAGCGAGACGCCGCGGCGGCCGTGTTTGCCGCTGCCGTTCAGGGGAGCGTCCTGAGGGTGGAAGATTTGGGAGGCAATCCCCTCGCTGATGCGCGCGTCATCGCCTTCACGAATTTCCGCACGAGAGCTGGCGATGAGGGCAGGACCGACGCGAGTGGCAACGTTCGCCTGCGCATTGCGCCCGGCACAACCCTGGAACGGGTCTATGTCTATGGGCCTCCCCACTACTGGGGTCGCTTCGAGCGGAACTTCACGCTTGCAGGCGGAGCCAGCCTGCAGCTGGAGCAGATCGACCTCACGCAGAACCTTCTGGCGCTCCGTCGGTTCAGAGGCGATCTGCCGTTGACAGCTGGCGACGGCGTTGTGGTCGGCATTGTCGACAGCGGCATCGATCCAAACCATCCGCTATTACCCAACGTGTCAGGCGGAGCCAACATGGTCCTCGATGAAACGAAGGATGACCCAGGGCAGGTTTCCGATTGGGGGCCCGCAGCTGTCGACGGAGAACATGGGACCCACGTCGCGGGCATTGTCGGAGCACGGCCGGCCGGCGGCATCGATCTTGCCGGGGTCGCGCCAGGTGTGACATTGAGAAGCTACCGGGTGTTTCCTCACAGCGGTGGCGGAGCCACGAACTATGACATCATGAACGCGATCGACAGAGCTGTTCAGGATGGCTGCCATGTCATTAATCTTAGCCTGGGCGGCGGAACCGAGGATGAAGCGGTGCGGGCTGCGATCGGGTCGGCCTTGGATAGCGGAGTTCTGGTCGTCGCCGCAGCCGGCAATGATGGCCGAAAGCCCGTGAGCTACCCAGCTGCATTGCCTTTTTGCGTGGCGGTATCGGCTGCGGGCTGGACGGGTTCCTTTCCAACGCCTTCATCGGAAAGCAGCGATATCGCCAAGCCGCATGGGTCCGACCAGACCTTCCTGGGTGCGTTCTCGAATTTCGGGCCGCAGATAGATCTAACCGGTCCAGGCGTCGGGGTCGTTTCTACCCTCCCGGGGGGCACGTTCGGTGCCATGAGCGGAACCTCGATGGCTAGCCCCGCGTTAGCTGGCTTCGCAGCCTATCTTTTGGCCGCGGACGCGACTATATTAGGCCTGACAGGTGCGGGCAAAAGTACCGCTCTGAGAGACAAGCTGTTCGGATCTGCGAGGCCCCTTGGCTTTGGCCGGGACTACGAAGGCTTCGGGCTTCCAGGTTAGGAGGACCATGAGCGATATAGTGATGCACCAGGTAATTTTGCGGAAGGAAAACGCAGCTGCGCCATCTTCAAGCGAGACCGCCGAGAGAGTCGGTCGCGCTGGCGCCGTTGTTGTTGACGAGAAGGCTTCCTCGTTACTGGTGGAAGGTGACGAAGAAACCATTCGCTCCGCCACGCAAGGATTGACCGGATGGAAGACGATTCCGATGAAGCGTTATTCCGTACCTGATACCAGAAAGAAAATCGGCTGGTAACCTACCGGCTTCTCTTTTGGAAATGGTTGATCCGGTGACGATCTGGTTGCCGGAGTGTTTATTTTTTTGCCAGTATTACTAAGCGCTAGTCCAGAATTTCTTTAAGAAGTATTCTCGATTGATAGACTAGCACTTGCGCTACCTTCAGCTTTAAGTATATTGACGTGCAGCTTTAGGCTGCGCCTGAGCGATGGTGTCGATCGAGGGTAGGTCATGTCATTCGTTCGCCGAAACGTCTGGAAACTGCCGCCAAATGACGAAACCCTGCTGTGGTACAGCCGGGCGATAGGTAAGCTTCAGGAGCGGGACCTTTCTGACCCCACCAGCTGGTGGTCACTCGCGGCCATGCACGGTATCGACGAAGAAGTCTGGCGGGAGTTTGGTTACATCCCTGAAGGAACACCGTTGCCGAACAGCCAGCAGCTGCGAGCCCTTTGGAATCAATGCCAGCATCTCACATGGTTTTTCCTACCCTGGCATCGCGGTTATCTGGCCGCTTTCGAGGCCATCCTCCGTGACGAAATCGTCAGGCTACATGGACCGAGCGACTGGGCGCTGCCTTACTGGGATTATTCCGGCGACATCCAAAGCTTGCAACTGCCTCGATCGTTCGCACAGCCTCAGTGGCCGGACGGAAGTCAAAACTTCCTGCATGTGACCCGCAGGTATGGATCCGCCCAGGTTCCTGACGTTCAGACGCCGCTGGTCCTCGATCGAAGGGTGGTGCCGATTGGTCCGGCGCTCGGCGAGAGGTTCTTCGAAGGTTCGCCCGGGGAAGGGCCTGCCGGGTTTGGCGGTGTCAAGACCGCCTTCTGGCATGGCGATGAAGGCGAAAGTAAGTTTGGCGGCCTGGAACAACAACCCCATGGACCAGTGCATGTCTGGGTGGGTGGAGGTTTCAAAGGCAACGGGCTCAGCCAGGATCGGTTCGACCTCGGTCTCATGACCAATCCGGATACAGCAGCACTGGACCCGATTTTCTGGTTGCACCATGCGAATATCGACCGTTTGTGGAAAGTGTGGTCGCGGCAGGTACGCCGACCGAACGACGGGGACGACGTCTTTGCCGATCCGACCGATCCCGATTGGCTGAACGGGCCGAGAGACCGGCAGTTCATAATGCCGGCAGTTGATGGTACTCTTTATACGTTCACACCGCGTGACGTTTTGGATACCGAAGCGCCGAAACTCGGATATCTGTACGATGATGACACGCGGGTTGCGGAGGCGACAGACCGGGTAGCAGTCCGTTTCGAAAGACTAGGTGTTTCGCCTCAAGTCGCATCCCAGCTTTCAGGGGGCCTTCAAATGGCACCGCCAAAATCGCCGTCCCTCGTGGGCGCAAACAGCTCGGTCGTCCGCCTCAACAGCGATGTCGTTGAGGCCAGGGTCAAATTGGACAGCGGCGAAAAGCAAAGGCTTTCGCAAACACTCTCCGTAAGCCCCGGCATTGCGCGCGAGCCGGACCGGGTCTTTCTCAACCTGGAAAATGTGAAAAGCCCGAGCGACGCGGCGATATTCTATGTTTACGTCGGTCTCCCCGACGGGGTCGATCCTGTGGACGACACGGAACATCTAGCCGGTTCATTCTCCATGTTCGGTGTGAGCAAGGCCAGCAACCCCGCCACCTCCTCTGGCAATGGCGTCACGGCCTCCTTCGACATCACGAGTATCATCGACGCCCAGCACGCGGCTTCGGGCCTGGAAGACGAGCTATCGGTAAAGTTGGTGGCTGCTGTGCCAGGAGCCACCAGCGAGGATATCTCCATAGGACGCATAAGCATCTATCGGCAGGAACAGTGAGATGCGGGCGGCCACCGTCGCCTGGCTCGCACTATCGCGACAGCCACGCCCGATTCTCATTCTGACGGTGGCCGGCTGGATTCTCATGGCCAGTTCGGCGGTTGTTCCCGCAATCCCCGACTTCTGCCTGTCGACCACGACTTTTGGACAACAAGTCGCCGTAAGGGCGGAAGCGGGTTTGGCATCGATGGACCTCGTTCTTGCCGCAGGCTCGTGGCTGGCAATGCTCGTCGCAATGATGTCACCCCTGATATCAGCGCCTTTGCTGCACGTTTGGCGACAAAGCCTGGGTCGCCGCCGGTGGCGCGCCATGGGGCTATTCCTATGCGCCTACGTGTTCGTCTGGATGGTGGCCGGCGGGCTCCTGATCTCAGTCGCGGTGCTGGTGCAAGCCCTGGTGTTCGAGATCGGCGTCGCTCCAATCGTGGTCGCGGCTCTCATAACACTGTCGTGGCAAGTCACCCCATGGAAACAATTTTCCCTCAACCGCTGCCACAGACGGCCAACCCTGGCCGCTTTCGGGCTTGATGCCGAACTGGACGATCTGCGCTTTGGCTTCGTGCGTGCCTTCTGGTGTATCGGCACATGCTGGGCATTCATGCTTTGCGCACTTCTCAGCAACGGCTTGCTTCAGTGGGGCGTCATGGCAGCTGTCATGTCGGTTTCTCTATTTGAGCGCATCCGTGAACCACGACAACCTAGCTGGTTCTCCGCCTTGGGCCGGCCTTTGCTGAGCATTCCTCGAGGTCACCTGCCGATCCATCGAGGCGCGTCATGATCGTCAGCACTCCCGTCTGTGATGCGCTAGATCTTCTGGATGTGTCTGGCCCTCACGAAGTGGGACGTCGCGCGCAACCTGTGCCTCCGTGTCCGAGTACTCCGCAGGAGCCGCCGCAATGCATGTTTGATTTCAGCCGAAAAGCAATGTGAGAGGTGGATGATGACAATATCCGAACTTGTAGGAGAATGGACCTATCGCAGCTTCCGCAACGACCCGGATCCAGTCGATGGTGATCCTCAAAAGGCGCTCGATCTCTTCTTCGCGGAAGCCGAGTTTCGTTTTGAAGCGGTAACCGACACCGAGTTTAAAGGCGTTATCGACTGGGGGAGTGGTGGCCTGGACATGGCTGGCCGATTGCTGCCCGGTTCGCCTGATACCCCCGTGGCCTTCTCCATTGTCGGGACGGGCCGGCAGGGGAGCCAGACCGAGGGCTGGCAGTATGATTACAACGGTTGCGTAGCCCATCGCTGGCCAAATGGCACAAATCAGATCGCTTCGCTCGTCGGTACGGTGATCAGAGCAAAGCCGCATAATGGCGCGCCGGCTGGTTACACTGCGTCGTTCATTGCCGTTAAACGACCCTGAGCGACGAAAACCAACCAAAGTCCCACCGGTAAGGAAGCGGCCGGTTTCACTGTAAAAATTGGGGGCACCAAATGCGAAAGCAGAACGTTGATATCGCAGGAATCTTGGCCGTGGCGGCTTTGATCTGGCCCATCGCGCAGGATGCGGCGATGGCTCAAGATGTGGTTCGGGCCGTGGATAATCCGCGAGTCCTGCAACCGTCATCGGAACCGCGTTCAAAAGTCTTGATGAACACGCTCGAGCCGGCCGCAGGGCCTGCACGCGAAAAACTGTTGGATCTCAATATTGTCTACACGGCGAGCAAGCTCTTCAATCCAGCAACGAATAGCTACGATAAGGTCAAGCTGAGGAGCTACAACGGCACAGACGTTAGCCCGGACGTTCCTTATGTGTCTCCAACGATTGAGGCCGCGCCGGGGCACACGATCCGGATCAATCTCAACAATCAGCTTCCGGGCGAGGCGAGTTGCACAAGCGGCGGTGCTCATCCGAACGAGCCGCATTGCTTCAATGGCACTAACCTCCACGCGCACGGCCTTTGGATCAACCCCGCCGGCAATGGCGACAATGTGCTTCTGTCGATCAATCCGGGCGTGGGCTTCCAATACGAATACAACATTCCAAGCGACCATCCCGCCGGTACATACTGGTATCACACGCACCGGCACGGCTCGACAGCTCTGCAGGTTTCAAGCGGCATGGCGGGCGCCTTGATTATCCGTGGTGACCGGCTTCCGACACACGGTCGGAGCGGCGATCTGGACGTGCTGTTGAAGCCCTTGCGTGAGCGCGTGCAGGTCTTTCAGCAGATCCAGTATGCTTGTTACGAGCCAGGCAGTCGAATCCCGAAGACAAACCCAGACGGAACCTACCGTTGCGACGAGGGCGATACCGGCGAGATCGAGGACTATGCAATTTTCGGTCCGGGAGAGTGGCTCGCGTCGGGACGATACACCTCAGTCAACGGCGCGGTGCTACCGACGTTTCGCACGTCACAAGGTGAAGTGGAACGATGGAGACTAATCCACGCGGGCGTCCGCGATACAATCGCTTTGAAGTTCGTGAAAATGGCCAATGTAACGGCCTTGCCGCAAAAGCTCGATCGCGCTGCGGCCGAAAAATTCATCCACGAATCTTGCATTGGGGCGACTGTGCCTTTTCATCTGGTTGCCGCCGACGGTCTTACGATGGCGGCAGCGCAGAAGGTGGATGTCGCAACGCTTCAGCCCGGATATCGTTTCGACGGATTGGTTGCGTTTCCGGAGAGCGGAACCTATTGCGTGATCAATGCCGCCGCTACCAGAGCTGGCTCCGTCAATGGTCTCGGGCCACCGGAACGGCTTATCGGAACGGTGGAAGTTGCGCCTGGACAGCCCTTCACCGACATCGATCGTCACTTGGTGGACACACTTTCCGCTGCAGCGACAGAGGAGATGCCGACGATCGCTGCAGCCGTCACCGCCGACCTAAACGATGGCTTGAAATTGAGCAAGTTCACGCCTCATCCGGACATTGCTGACAGCGAGGTGACGGGTCAACAGGAACTGACGTTCCAGATTGATACGAGCGGCAACCCTCCGGTATTCGGTGTATCCAACAGCTTGAACCCCGCTGAGAGACAGCCTTACGACCCTGATCGTCTCGACCGCAAGCTAGCGCTTGGTGCTGTCGAGGAATGGACTTTACAGTCGCGGCTGGCTAGTCACCCTTTCCATATCCATGTCAACCCTTTCCAAATCATCTCCATCATCGATCCCAACGGCAAGGATGTGAGCGCCTCAGATGCGATCGACAACTATAGTCCGACCGGTACCGGAGTTGAAGATCCACAGTATCGGGGGCTCAAGAACGTGTGGAAGGATACGCTTTGGATCAAAAGTCTCGCGACTCCCGGCAGCGCCGTAGGCATGTATCGGATAAAAATCCGCACCAGGTACCAACGCTATATCGGAGCCTTTGTACTTCACTGCCACATTCTCGATCACGAGGACCAGGGAATGATGCAGAACATCGCGATTGTTCTTCCGGATGGCAACGTCAACACCCTCAATTCACCTCAGGCTGTCAACGGTCAGCAAGCCCATCGGCATTGAAACCTAAAGCCTGACCGTGCAGATTTGTTCTGCTGGCTGGGTTTGGCGTATGATGGAAAGCCTGTTTGCTCTTGGTGCAGCTGCAGGGCACACCAGCGCGGTCGCGACGAAGGGTGCGTGCGGTCTGCGCCTGACTGATCTTTTTCTCATGCATCCGCGCAATCACGCGACTTGGAGGACCTAAAGCATGTCGCATCTATTCGGCCTCATAGCCTGCCGCTTTGAAGAAGTTTCGGCATTCTGCGACTGAGAAGAGGCTGATGATATCGCCGAGCGCCTGTGTGAGTTCATGCTGAACCGCGACTTGCGGGGCTGCCCAAGCTAAACCGGCCTGTCTCATCTGGGCGAGCAATTTTTTGCGAAAGACTTCGGCTGGCGTTCGATAGCCAAGACATCTGCGCGGTGTCGCATTGAGCCGATTGCAGATCTCGATCAGATCGGCGTCTGTGACCGACAGTGGATCGACCTCTCTCGAAAGCCATTTCCGTACCCTGCCGTTGGTGTTCTCGACCGTGCTTTTCTGCCAGGGTGATTGTGGATCGCAGAACCACGTTTGGGTGCCGATGCGGGCCTGGAGATACGGCCAGTCGGTGAACTCCGTCCCGCGGTCGAAGGTGATCGAACGGCGGGAAAGATGGGGCAGGGACTGCAGGGCTTGTATGAGGCCGTCCATAACAGGCCGGGTGCCGATCATTGTTCATGGCTCACCGAGATAGGATGAGGTTCCAGCCGCATTCGGCAGGAGATCTTCTGTGGTGACCAGCCGTGCACGATCCGCTCCCGCAGACGACGCACCTGGCGCTCACTTAGATCGAGCACATGCGTCGCCGACACCATCGTCATCCGGCCGGCAATCACCTTCGACAAAATTTCGATCCGCTGCAGATCGCGCTCGCTCATCGCAATCAGTCCCATCCGCAATCTCCCACGCCATCAAAACGCGGGGAGTGTGCCATTCCAACTTTGCAGAAACAGGACACTTCAACTTTGCGGCTACATACAATTATCGCATAAGATAGCTTATGGAACTAGAACATTCTTAAAAGATCCCGATGTTACTATCAACATCCATCCCATCGACGCTCAGGTAGTTCGAATGGGAGTAAATCGCTCCAGGCTTCGCGCCGTCGCTCTTGCCTTCGAACAGCGACGGGCCGGTGAGCCGGTTGGTGGGGCCCAGAAGCCAGCGGACGAGCGCTTCGCCAATCGCTACTAGGAATGTTCAACGGGACTTCACCCGTCTAGTGCCTATCTTCTTCCGGAGTGGAAACAAGCTTGGCGGCTGCTTCATTGGCATTGGTGATCGCTGTGGTCATCGACGATCCGGTGGCGATTTCCGCAGCCAGTACGCCGATGAACTCGTCGCCGGCGCCATGCGTACTGGCAACTGTGATCTTGATTGCTGCCAGAGTAAATTCGTCGCCGCCGGAGTTTGCATATGCAACGCCCGCTCCGCCGGCCGTAACGATGACGTCGGGATACGAGCGCGCGAGAATACGGGCGGCGGCGAGCGCATCCTCGAGCGTCTCCACGGGAGGTACTGCAGCTAACATCTCGGCCTCGACACCATTGACGACAAGGATATCGACCAACTCCGCCAACTCCGCCGAAAGCCGCCTTGCCGGGGCCGCATTGAGAAGAACACGCCCTCCAATCTGCCTGGCAGCGTTTGCCGCGGCAACGTTGGCGGCGTCGGGGACTTCGTTCTGAAGCACAAGAACCTTCGTTTCAGCCAGCACCTCCCGTGCGGCCTCTATATCGGTACCGCCGAGTGTCAGGTTGCTGCCGGACACGATCACCGCACCGTAGTCGCCATCCGCATCGAAAATCGCCACGCTCATTCCAGTCGGCAGCGATGAGTTGCGACGCACGAAGCGATGGTCGACATTCTTGCGCTGCAGGTTGTCCAGCAGAAAATGGCCGAAATCGTCATCCGCCACCGCGCCGATCATGGCCGTCGCAACACCGGTCCGCGCCGAAGAAACAGCCTGATTACCCCCCTTCCCGCCACTTTTCGGATGCCAGGAAGTGCCGGTCACGGTTTCCCCCTTGCGCGGCCGTGCGGGACCACTCACGGCGATGTCGTAGTGAAGGCTGCCGAACACGGCAACAAGCGGGGGTGATGTCATGTGACTTTGTCTTTTCGTTTCGATGTGACTGCGGACATGGTGCGGTCGAGATTTCGCTCCGCAGCTTCATAGTCGCGCTGTGCGACCGCCACGAAGATGGCATCGAGAATATTCAGCTGCGCAATCCGCGCCGCCGCGTTTTCTCCCATCAGCGGGGAGCCTTGTGCCGTCGAGCAGAGGACCACATCGGCTGCGTTGGCAAGCGCCGAGGAGTTATAGTTGGTGATGGCAATGGTCCTGGCGCCGTTCCGCCGTGCCAACTGGATACCTTCGATGACCGCCGTCGTATTGCCGGAATGCGAAAAGCCGATGGCTATATCGTTGTCCGAAAGAAGCGCTGCCGACATCAGCATCATGTGGGAATCATCGAACACGCTGGCGCGAACGCCGATACGTAGAAATTTGTGAGCGACATCCCGGGCAATTTGCGCAGACCCACCGACGCCATAGAAATCCCGCTGCTTGGCGCGATGGATCAGGTCCGCGGCGCGGTCGAACGCTTGCAGGTCGATAATCGCAAGTGTTTCTTCCAACGCATGGATCGATGTGCGGAATACTTTCTGGACGATTTCCTGAGAGGTATCATCGACGGACAGTTCCTGATGCATCTCAGACGTCGGCTGGCGATTATATTGGCTGACGGCGCCCCGAAAGTCCCTGAAACCCGTGAAGCCGAGTTTTTTGGTTATCTTCACCACCATCGCCTCCGAAACCCCGGCGTCGTTGGCGATCTCCTTGAGTGATGTCTTGTCGCTGAAACTGCGCAGCGCAAAAACCGTATCTACAACTTTTGCCTCGAGTGGTGTCAGCAGCGGCATCATCATTCTGATGCGTGGCCCAACAGCCTTCATGTCGAAGCTTTCGGAATTCATTCTCGTCCCCTCGTTGCGCGATCGATCATCATTGCCACGAGGATTATAAGGCCGGTTGCCAGCAGTTGATAGAACGCTTGCACGTTCATCAACGTCAACCCGTTTCGCATCGTGCCCAGAATGATCGCGCCGAGGATCGTACCGACGACGCTCCCCTTTCCTCCCATCAGGGAGGCCCCGCCGATCGCTGCTGCCGCAATTGCGTCAAGTTCCCAAAGATTGCCGAGAATAGGCTCGGCGGCACCGAGGCGACCGATCAGAATCAACGATGCCAACGCTGCGAGAGCGCCGGATATGACGTAGGCGGTTATCTTGGTGCGGGCGATCGGTACGCCCGCGACATAGGCAGCCTCTTCATTGCCGCCCACGGCCAGTAGATATTCGCCGATTGGCGTCTTCTTCAACAGGACCCAGGTAATAACGGCGACCACGGCAACGATTACGACCGGGATCGGAATGCCGGCAATAGTCCCGTTGAACAGGGACCGAAATCCGGCGGGAATGCCCAGGACGGGGTTGCCGCCGGTGTAAATCAGCGCGACTGCCCTGTAGGTGCTGAGCGTACCAAGCGTTACGATGAAAGGCTGGAGCCCCACATAGGCGACGAGCACGCCATTGATAAATCCACACACGACACCGACTCCGAGACCCGCCAGAATTGCCAGCGGCACCGGTATTCCGGAGACAAGGAGCGTCGCGGTCATGACCGCCGATATCGCAGCCGTCGGACCCACGGAAAGGTCGATGCCGCCGGAAATGATCACCAACGTCATGCCAAGCGCCAAGCACGCATTGATGCTCGACTGCTGCAGGATGTTGATCAAATTTCTCTCCGAGAGGAAACCAGGCACCAGGGTTGCAAAGAATGCGACAATGATGACGAGACCGATCAGTGTCCCGGCGTCGCGAAAGGAAAACGAAAATCGGCCGAAGCCGGATTCGGCTTTCGCAGTGTTGGCGGCGGGTGATTCAATCATGACGGGATCCTATGTCTGTTAAGGCTCACGAGGCCGCAGCCGCGATTCGGTCTACACCGGGAATGGCGTGCGCAACGATGGCACCTTCGGTGAGATCCGTGCGTGCGATCTCCGCTGCCAGCCGGCCATCCCGCATGACCAGGACGCGGTCGGACAGGCGGATGACTTCAGGCAGTTCGGATGAGACCACTATGATGGAATGTCCGTCCGCGGCAAGCGCCTCGATCAGGTGATAGATTTCTGCTTTGGCACCCACGTCGATGCCGCGCGTCGGTTCGTCGAAGAGAAGGATCTGCGATTTGGCAGCCAGCCAGCGCGCGATGATCGCCTTCTGTTGGTTACCCCCGCTGAACAGGCGGATGGGCCGATCGAGCTGGAAGGGCCGCAGGTTGACGCGCCGCAGCAGATCCTGGGCCGTGTCGCGCAACCTGGATTTGCGGATAACGCCGCCCTTGGCAAAGCTGCCGAGCGAGGCGAGCGCCATGTTGTTGGTTACCGACCTGCCGGGAACGATACCCTCGCGCTTCCGTTCCTCGGGTACGAGACCGATGCCGATCGAGATGGCGGCGCGGGGATTGACGAGATCGACCGTTTTTCCATCGACTGCAATCGTCCCGGCCGAAAGCCGATCTACCCCGGCCAAAAGCCGAAGCAGTTCCGTTCGCCCGGATCCGACGAGACCGGCAATGCCCAGAACCTCGCCCTTGTGCAGACGAAAGGAAACGTCTCGTATCTTGGTGGCGGACGAGAGGTTGTTCGCCTCGAGTTTCACGGTGTTCGTGGCATGCGAAACGTGATCTTCCTGAAGGAGCGCGCGTCCCACCATCATGGTGATGACGTCATGATGCGACACGCTGGAGAGGTCCACGTTGCCCACAAGCCTGCCGTCGCGCATGACGCTGGCGCGCTGGCAGATCTTGAACACTTCGTCCATCTTATGCGACACATAGATGATCGCAACGCCGCTCGCCGACAATTGCGAGATGACCTCGGCCAGACGGTCGAATTCACTGGGCGTCAGGCTGGAAGTCGGCTCGTCCATGGCGATGATCTTGGCGCGATCGAGAAGCGCACGGGCGATCTCCACGATTTGGCGTTGCGCCACCTTAAGCGAAGAAATCGGCGCCGAGGGATCGATCCCCGGATCGATCATTGCAAGAGCTTCAGCGGCGCGGCGCTCCTGTTCGCGGCGGGCCACGAGCACGCCCCCAAGGCTCGTCAACGGGTGTCCAAGGAACATGTTCTGGGCCACGCTGAGATGGCGAACCTGTTGAAGTTCCTGATGGATCATTGCGATGCCGGCAGCCCGCGAATCCATCGGAGTGCGGAACGAAACCGGCTCGCCATCCACGAATATCGAGCCGGAGGTCGGCTTGAACACACCCGAGAGAATGCGCAACAACGTGGATTTCCCTGCACCATTCTCGCCGAGCAGGCCGTGAATCTCGCCCGGCATGACGTCAAAAGAGACATCCGAAAGCGCGCGCACGCCCGGAAACGATTTGACCATCGCTTCGAACCGAAGTCTTGGGGCATTTGTCATAGCGTCCTCCCAGGCATGAAGGATGCCGGCCAGCAGGGCCGACATCCGGCTGCTCACTTTGCGGCTGCGGCATCTTCCATCAACACGGCGCGCAGCTTAGAACCAGCACCCTGGTAGCGGGCAATGTTGTCGGAGGTAATCAGAGCCTGAGGGGTGGCAACGACGCGCGGCAGCTTCTGCCCCGCAACCAGACGCAAGGCCGTGTCCATGGCGACTTCGCCAGTCAGGACAGGGAAGCTGTCGACGGTACCGGTCAGGTCGCCAGCCTTGATGGATGCATAGGCGTCGGAAATGCCATCGGTCCCGAATACCGCGACTTTTCCTTGTAGGCCCGCAGCCTTTACCGCTTCGACAATGCCGAGCGCCATGCCATCGTTATTGGCATAGAAGCCGATCAGATCCGGGTGCCGTTGCAGAATGTTGGCTGCAGCGTCGTATGACATCTGTCGGTCCCAGTTGCCGGGTACGCTGGCGACGACCTGGAATTTTCCGGAAGCACCGATCGTCGTCTTAAACCCATCCGTGCGCTGCACCGCTGCATAAACACCGGCCTGACCTTCCACGATGGCGACCTTGCCACCCCGCGGACGATGTTCGATAAACCATTTGGCCACCCGGACGCCGTTGTCACGCTGGACGTTGCCGACATAGTGCTCGGCTTGCGGAATCACCGCATCGTTGACGTTGACGACGGGTATCTTGGAGGCCTTGGCCTGCTCCATCACCGGCTGCAGGTTGGCATCCGTCTGCGGCGAAACGAGCAGCACGTCATAGCCCTGGGTAATCAGACCTTCGGCAATCGTCAGCTGACCGAGTTGATCGCCTTCGCTCTGCGCCGCTTGGTACACAACAGGAATCTTGAGTTTCGATGCGAAGGACTTGTAGCCCTCGCCGAGCGAACGCCAATATTCGTTGGTCAACGTCTTCGAAACCGCACCGGCCTTGGTGCCATCCGGCAGCTTTGGCAGCGGCCCGAACTTCGCCTCGACCTGCGACCAGTCGATCCGGTCCTTTTCTGTGTCCGAATTGAGCGGAGCAAGCGCCTGGGCAAAGGCCGTTCCAAAGAACAGCGCCGTGGCCAGGCTGGTCGAAATCGTCGTCCTCAGAAATCTCTTCATAAGTTCCTCCCTAAGATTGAGTGGACGGGCTGCAAGGCCCGCAGGTGTAGTGTGCGTTCAGGCGCCCAGCATCAGTTCCTGGACGACGGACTGCGCGGAAACGGCATCCTGGAGATCGATCGCGCCAGAAAGCCGGTTGTCCTGCTCGAGGCGATCCACGATCGTCAGCATCCGCTTGACGGTCTGGATGTTCACCTCGCATTCGTGCACCGGATCGAGCCCGGTCATATCCGGAAATGTGTCAAAGTAGATCGCGCCATCGTAACCATCCTTGCGGATCTGGCGCAGCAGTTCGATAGTTTGCTGCGCATGGACCGAACCGACCATGAGACCGTCGTCGCGCTTCGCATAACCATCGTTGAGATGAACGCCGAGAACACGGCTATATCGCGCGATCAGCGCCGCGGCGAAGGCCGGCTGCTCATCGGCATAAAGCACGTGGGCGAAGTCAAGCGTAACGCCGAGATTCGGCATGCCGACTTCACGGATCGCCAAAAGGGTCGTGGCGCAGTCTGGCATTAGGCTGTAGGATCGAGGTTCGTTCGGCTTGTATTCGATACTGATCTGGCACTGCGGATCATGCTCGCAAACTTCACGAATGCCGTCTATTTCGTGTTGCCACAATTTCGCATAGTCCGCCTGAAAAGCGTAGTCGAAACCATCCTGGCCGAGCCAGACAGTCATCAGGCTGGTCCCTGCTTCACGGGCAGCATCGATGCCCTTTTTCGTAAGGTCGATTGCCTCGCGCCGAACAGCCGGATCAGGATTTGTGAACGCACCGATCTTGAACGCGGGATTGGTGTAGTATCGCATTGCAAAGCCGTTGATAGAAAGCCCAGCATCCTGAATCTGACGTGCAAGTTCACGCGGGTTGCCCGAGCCATGATCCGGGTAATTCAGATCAAGATCCGTCAGGCCGTCAACCTTGGCGGCGCGTGCCACCATCTGCATCACGCTCGGCTTTCCCGTCAAATTTGGCCATTCGGCCTGGGGCTTCGACGCAAATGAGTTAAGGCGGGTAGCAAACTTTAATTGGGGCAAGTCACTGAGCTCACATCTAAGGGTCTTCCCTAAACATCACACATTTATGATTATCAGTAAAGTTATGAAATGTTGTGCGGTGCAAAATTCCGTTCATCTTCTTGGGATAGCTCTACTCTGGCGGCTTAGGCTCAGGACTCGTTAAATCACATCCAGAAGATGACGGCTGCAGCGATGCATATGCTTGAGAAATAGGTGTGTGCGCAGCGGTCGTATCTGGTGTGAATCCGCCTCCAGTCCTTGAGCCTGCCGAACATGTTTTCGATCTTGTGGCGCTTTTTGTAGAGCGTCGGATCATGTGGGATGACGCTCTTGCGGTTTGCCCGAGATGGAATGCAGGCCGTGATCTTGCGTGCGGCCAAGGCGTCTCGAAACCAGTCGGCGTCATAGCCCTTGTCGGCCAATAGGGTCTTGGCCTTGGGAAAGGCGGCGAGCATTTTCGCTGCCCCTTTGTAGTCGCTCATCTGCCCTTCGCTCAGAAGCAGGATGAGCGGTCGACCATGACCATCGCAGACGGCATGCAGCTTGGAGTTCAATCCACCTTTGGTGCGTCCGATACGTCGGGGAACATCCCCTTTTTTAGCAGACTGGCTGCGGTGCGGTGGGCTTTCAAGTGGGTCGCGTCGATCATCAACTGCTCGGGCCTGCCGCGTCTAGCGGTCAGTTCGGCCAAAATCCGGTTGAACACGCCGAGCCTGCTCCAGCGGATGAAGCGGTTGTAGATCGTCTTGTGCGGGCCATATTCCTTGGGCGCGTCGCGCCACCGTAGCCCGTTGGGTAAAACGAAAATAATGCCGCTCAAAATCAGTCGATCGTCAACGCGCGGAATACCGTGGGACAGCGGGAAGTACGGCTCGATCCGACGCATCTGCGCCTCCGACAACAACAGCAAATCACTCATCGCAGGGCTCCTTTCGATCCGAATGAATCAAAGCCACCGCGACGCTGCAAGCTATTTAATGGCTCCTGAGCCTAGATGGTCTCCGCTTGCTACCTGTTTCGTGTGCGCTTTTCCTGGAAAATTGGGCGCCTGGTCGGAGTGGTGGCGACCGGGAGAGGCGCCAAATCGAAAGCAGGTCGCCGTTAAGATGATTCGCTGGGAAATGGGCCGACCCACGGGCCGGAAGGCACGGGCCAGCGGATCATCGCCGCCACTAACTACCGCAGTTGCACCAAGAGGGCGTCTGCGCCCTTATCTATAGCGACCTTCGAAGCTTGCAGAGCACCGAAGCTGGCGCCGATATTCATCGCGTTCGGATATTGCTTGGTGACGTATGCGGACAGCAGCCGATTGCTCGGCGCATCGTAGATCTCTACGGCGTAGATGACCGAGCCCGTCATGGAACCTTCCTTGTCGCGGGCCGCTTGAACGGCGTTGTAGATGCCGCCTCCGACGTCAAGATGCGAGAAAGGGCCAAGGACGGGGGTCGTCGTCCTGGCTCCCGTCAAGGTCAAGTGGACCCGCAAGGTGCCGGGAACTGGTGTGCCGACCGTGGAAAAACGGGTTCTGAGCTTCTGCGTGAATTGGGACTGCATGTAACTTGCCAGAGCGCTCTTGTCCTGTTCGCTTGCCTCGCCGAACTGGTTGTCCTGGCCCCGGTACACGGAGACCGGATCGACGATGATCGTGTCGTACTGCTTCCAATCCACATCGCTTCGATAGCGGTAAGGAACGCGGCCACTGCGATCTCCGGGGTTCGGCTGGAGGTGCGACGCCGAGGCCAGACCGGCATAGACAATGGGATCGGCGGTAGCGCAGCCGGCGAGTGTCGAGCAGGCAAGTACAAGGGGAATGCTGGCTCGGGAAATGATCTTCAATGTTCTGGCTCCAGCCTTGAGGAACGCCGGGAGGCGAATGTGGCTGGAACGAGTGATACCTGACCGTCAGATTGCTGTGTTTTCGATAATGTTGCGAGATGTTCGCACCCGCATTGCCCGGTGTCACGACTTCACGGCATCTAAATCTGGTGCAATGACTGGTGTCGATTTCACTGACGGTAGCTGGATTTCCACGATGAGCCCGTTTGGCTTCCGATCGAGTAGCCTGAGAACACCTTTATGCCCCGTTGCGACGATGCCTTGAGCAATCGAGAGCCCAAGCCCGAAGCCGCCGCTCTTGGCGCCAGTCTGCCTGGACTCATCCACCTTGAAAAACGGCTCCAACACTTTGTCTTTGAGGTCATCCGGCAGGCCAGGGCCATCGTCGGAGACGGTGATGGTGATGCCACCCTGTTGGTGCTTCGACAGTTGGATTTCGATGTGTTGCGCGAACCGCGACGCGTTGTCGACCAGATTGGTAATCGCTCGTGTCAAGCCTTGCGGCATACATATGTAGGTCAGCCGCCTGGGACCGACAAAGCTGACATTGACACCGGTATCTGCGAAGTCGCTCGATATCGTTTGAAGCAAGCTGGACAGATCAACTTTGCGGAGCGGTTCTCGTTTATTGTCAAGGAAGCCCAGGCTCGCGTCGATCAGTGAGGACAACGTGCTGACGTCGGCCAGCAGGAGTTCCTTCAGCTCCGGCTCACTTGACCTCTCAATACGCATCCGCAACCTGGTGAGCGGCGTTCGCAGATCATGGCTGATGGCTCGAAGCACGCTGGTGCGATCGCGCAGCATTGTCTGGATCCGGCTTTGCATGACATTGAGAGAGGCGGCCAGACTGCTGATTTCGGAGGCTCCCTCTGCCTTGAAGGGCTCCTCGGAATGGTCGTCCATGCTCACCCGCCTTGCGGCAACTGCAAAACGAACCAGAGGTTCGGTGATCAGCCAACTGCCAACATAGGCAAGCAATACGAGAGGAATGACAATTTTCAGGATACCGCTCGCGACGGCCGGAGCAAGCCAGACACTGCTCGGAAACCGGGGCATCTGAAACGAAAGCGCGCGGCTGTCATCGACTTTGACAATCAACACGGACGGCATGTCGGAAATACGGACGGCATTCCTCAGCGCTGTCCATATTCCGTCGTTGATGAGATCTCGTACTCTTGAAAGGATTTCGTTGGTCGGCACTCCTGGCTGATACGCCACGGATGCCTGAGCAGGAGCACCCCGTTGCACTGAAACGCCCAGTCGCTCGGCAAAGCGAAGCGCCTCATCTTCTTCCTGAATCGTCCGGCTGCGTCCGAATTGTTCAAGGACTGTTTCCAGACGCCCGGCGAAGAGGCCGATTTCGATCCCTTTGTCATGTCTTCCATAAATGAAGGGTTCAGACACGGCGGCGACAGCAGACACCAACACGACCAGTAAAATTGCAAGGAAAAAGAGTTGCTTGCGGATCGAGGCGGTGCGTAGGCCGCTCATGGCTGACGTTCGACCTTGGATGCGAACAGATAGCCGCCAAGACGCACCGTCTTGATGAAGGTCGGGTCCTTGAGATTGGGCTCGATCTTCTGTCTTACGCGGCTGATATGCGCATCGACGCTCCGCTCAACGGGGCCGGCTGAACCCGCGTGAGTCATAGCCAGCAGCTGTTCGCGCGTCAGCACTTTATTGGGATGGCAACAAAACGCCCACAGCAGATCAAACTCTGCCGTCGTCATCGACACCTGAGCGCCGTCAGCGTCGAACAACTGACGGCTTCGCGGGTCGATCCTCCATCCCGAGAAGGTCATCGGCTTGAGCTCGACCTCTGGTTCACTATGATCAGAGGCCCTTCGAAGGATGTTTTTGATACGGGCTATCAGCTCGCGCGAATTGAACGGCTTGGTTACATAGTCGTCCGCGCCCAGCTCCAGCCCGAGGATGCGATCGATATCTTCCCGCAATGCCGTCAGCATCAGGATCGGCGTCTTTCCGGAAGATCGCAGCCGCCTGCAAATGCTGAAGCCATCCTCGCCGGGCAGCATTCCGTCGAGCAGGATCAGATCAAATCCATGCCGGGCGAGAATCCTGTCCATCTCGATCCCGTTCGTTACCGAAGCCGCCTGAAACCCGTTACCTTTGACAAGATCGACCAGCATCCCCGCAATATCGGCGTCGTCTTCGACGATCAGAATACGGGGTTGTGGCGGTACCGCCATTTCTTGTGCCATGATGTGTCTTGAATTCCGCCGACCACAATATCGCTATTCTAGCTTTATCCGATCTCGTGCAAACCTTTATTCGAAAATGTTGCAAGATGTTGCAACACTTTCTTTCAGGCGGTGCCGCGTCCGTTGTTCCGCTGGCTGTATTGCGTCCAATCGCCATCCGTCTCAGCCAGCTGTCTTGAGATGCCGGTTCCATCTTATCTCGATTGCCGGACCGCCATTGCACGGGGTTACATCTGGAGTCAAACCGAGGGGGCCAAGGGCCAAGCTAAAAAACCGGCGAGATGAGCGGTTTGCCGGAGAAATGGGCCGTCAGGTTGGCGACAACCATATCGCCTACGGCGGCCCGCGTTTCCTCCGTCCGGCTGCCTTGGTGAGGTGAAAGGACGACATTGTCGAGATCGAGAAGCGCTTCGGGCACGGCCGGCTCCTTGTCGAACACGTCGAGCGCCGCGCCGCCGAGCTGCTTCGACACCAGCATGTCGACCAGCGCGTCCTGATCGACCATGTTGCCACGGGCCATGTTGACGAGCACGCCTTTGGGGCCGAGCGCCTCCAGGACTTCGCGGGAGATGATTCCGGTCGTCGATGCATTGCCGGGGGCGATCACCACCAGCCAGTCGGAGGCGCGCGCCATGGCGACGACGCTTTCGAAATAGGGATAGGGCGCACCCTTCTGCTCAGCGCGGCCGTGATAGACGACGTGCATCTTCAAAGCGATGGCAAGATTGGCAATCTCCTTGCCGATGCGGCCAAGACCGAGGATGCCGAGCGTCTTTCCCTTCAGTTCCGACCAATTGCCGAAAGCCCCATCCAGCCATTTGCCGTCGCGAATGAAACGGTCGCCCTGCGGGATGCGGCGCGACAGCGCGATCATCATGCCGATCGTCAACTCCGCCACGGCGTCGGTCAGGACGCCCGGCGTGTTGGTGAGGCGGATGTTGCGCGCCTTGACGGCGGCGGCATCGACGGAATCGTAGCCGACGCCCGATACCGCGATGATCTCCAGCTTCGGCAGCTTTTCGAGAAGAGCAGCGGACACCTTGCCGCCGGCAATGCCGCGGATTTCAGGCCCGACTTCCCGCAGCAGCGCTTCCGGGTCGGTGGCTGTGGCGAGGTTATGAACCGTGAACTGCTGCTTCAACGCATCGACGCAGCTTTTCACCTGGGGCTGGGTAATCAGGATATGGGTCGAAATGGTCTGCCTCCCGCCATGCGGCCGCTTCAAGGACAAGATGTCCTATTGCTAAAACGAGGCTGTCATCTGCGTCCAATATAAACAGGCAGCAGACTTATTCGATATTCGCAATGATGGGCGACGGGCCGCTGCCAAGCGAAAATGCCGGAAAGCTGGGCCTGAGCACTTCATGTCGATCAGATATATTTAAATCAGCGAATAATTTACCGGGGCATTGATATTGGACACACTCAGTTTCCGCCGGTACCTCTTTCCATCGCAACCTACATGATATTCGAGAGCGCGGCTTGTCGGTCAAGTAGCCGGACCGCCTTTTCGAACGGACAGCGACGAAAAGGGAGTAGCATGTCGACAGAAGATAACATCATCTATCGCGACGCGATCGCAGAGCTCTTGGGCAAGTTCACCGCTTCCGTCTCGACGGATCTGAGCGATGCGACACGCCATGCGGCAAAGCGGGCTTTAAGCGATTCCATCGCCGTGGCACTGGGCGCCTTCGACCATCCGGCCTCTCATATCGCCCGCAAATATGTCTCGCAGTTCGCCAATCCGAACGGTAGCGTCATCTGGGGTACGTCGATGCGGGTCAACCCGGATCTGGCAGCCCTCGTCAACGGTTCGCTGCTGCGCTGTTACGATTACAACGACTTCTTCGTTGGCCAGAAGAACAGCGGCCATCCGAGCGACATGGTCGCCGGCGTGATCGCCGCGGCCGAATGGGTCAACGCTTCGGGTGAAGAACTGCTGGGCGCGCTGGCTGTCGGCTATGAAGTCGTGGCCGCCGTGTTCGACGCGTTTTCGACCGCTCCCGGTGGCTGGGACTACACCAACCTGACACAGATCGGCGCCTGCGCCGCAATCGCCCGCGTCATCGGCCTCGATGCAACCCAGGCCCGCGAAGCTTTCGGCATGACCGTCACCTCGCATTTCGCCAGCGACGAGGTCGAGTCCTGCGAGCTCAACCGCCGCGGCGACCTGACGCTATGGAAGCGGTTCAACGGCAGCGATTCCGTGCGCAACGCGCTGCAGGCCTGCCTGCTCGCCAAGGCCGGCGTCGAAAGCGTCGTGCGCCCGTTCACGGGCAATAACGGCTTCGTCGTCAAGCTGGCCAACAAACATGACCCGCTGCCGATCCTGCAGAAGCTGCTCGGCGACGACGTCAAGCTGTCGCGCATCGCCGACACCTATATGAAGCTCTGGCCGGTCGGCTCCGTCGGCCTCAGCGCCATCCGCGCGGCACTCGAAGCTCGTGCCAAGATCTCCGACCTGTCGAAGATCAAGGAAGTCCGCGTGTTCTCCGAAGAAGGCGCCTACGACCACCTGGTCGCCATCCGCCAGGATCCGTACCATCCGATCTCGCGCGAAACCGCCGACCACTCGATGCCCTACATCGTCGGCGCTGCGGTTCTCGACGGTTATATCCAGGTCGACAGCTTCGACCTCGAAAAGGTGCTTGCACCGGACCGCCAGAAATTCATCGCCGAGAAGGTGAAGTGCGTGCCAGCACCCGAACTCGGCACCATCGCCGGCGGCAAGCTTGCCCGCGCGGCGGCCGGTTACCTGTCGCGCGTCGAGATCGAGATTGCCGACGGTACCGTCGTACATGGCGAAGCCCTGCCCTTCCCCGGCCATCCCAAGGCTCCATTCACGGATGCCGAGATTGCCGACAAGGTTGCTGCCAACGCCCTGCCGTTTGCCGGCAAGGAGATCACCGACAAGATCGTCGCAACGCTGGCCCGCTTCGAGACGCTGGCGAACGTGCGCGAGTTCACCGATATTCTCACCTTCGACTGGAAATCCCAGAAAGTGAGTGCGGCGGCCTGAGGACGAGCTTGAGGCCTTGGCTTGAGCCGGCAGTCGCCCTAAAGCGGCTGCCGGTCTTCGAGGTAGGAAAATGAGTGAAACCGGTACATTGACGAAACTCTGCGAAACCGCCGATGTCAGCGAGGATCTTCCGTTCCGCGCTGAAATCGACGGTTTCGGTTATGCGATCTTCCAGGCGGGCGACCAGTATTACGTCACCGCCGACCTCTGCTCCCACGGCCCGGGGTTCCTGTCGGACGGATTCATCGAGGGGTGCGAAGTGGAATGCCCCTTCCATCAGGGACGGTTCGATGTGCGCACCGGCCAGCCGACCGCGCCGCCCTGCGAAGTGCCGATCAAGGTCTGGACACCTGTCGTCAGCGACGAGGCAATTTTCATCGATATCAGCGCCGGTCTATCCTGACCGAATCCGGCAGCGGCTTCAGGCCGGCGATGAACTGGTCCCGAAGCAGGTTCGAGGTGGTCTTGTTGTGGATCATCACCACCTCGCTGTCCGTCTGCGCATCGGAGAGATGCCGCCAGACGACGTCGTGAACCATGATGCTCTGCAGCGCCTGCGGGGCGATGGTGATACCGACGCCGGCGGCCACGAGGCCGAGAATGGTCGCCGCTTCCGTCGCCTCCTGCACGATCAGCGGCGTGAACCCGGCTTCCGTGCACATGGAGAATACCTGCTCGTAGAATCCGGCACCGGTGCCGAGCGGGCGCAGCACAAAACGCTCGGCTTTCAGCCGGCCGATCGGGATCGGGCCTTCCTCGCGGCTCAACGGATGGTCGATCGGCAGGACCAGCATCAGCTTGTCGCGATGCACGGGCGTCGCCTTCAGTTTCGAGGGTAGCACGGCCTGCAGGGCCGGCCGGGTGAAGCCGATATCGATCGTGCTCAAAAGCACGTCGTCGATGATTTCGGGCGACGGCTTGATCTTCAGTTCGAGGTGCACGTCGGGCATGGCGATGCGGAAACGGCGCACCGCGGTCGTGAAGGCATTCACCAGCGGAACCGAGGTGATGAAGTTGACCCTGAGCGTCCCCATCTCGCCGCGCGCGGCGCGCTTGGCGGTATCGATGGCACGCGCCGCCTGCATCAGCGCGAGACGCGCCTCCTGCAGGAAAAGCTCGCCGGCAGGGGTCAATTCCACCTTGCGACGGGTGCGCTTGAGGAGGAGGACACCGAGCTCGCGCTCGATCGCCTGGATCTGCAGGCTAAGCGGCGGCTGGCCGATATGGAGCCGTTCGGCGGCCCTTGTGAAGTGGAGTTCTTCAGCGACGGCGACGAAATAGCGAAATTGACGTAACTCCACTTATATCTCCAGCTCAATCAAAAAATCCATAATTCATATTGGACGCCATATGTGTTGGGGTGTCAACCTGTGTTCAGAATGGGGTCCGAATGATCACTTGGGCCTGATACAACCAAAGAGGATGGACGCCATGATCACTGCCGAGCAAAACGAGTATCTGTGCCGCACAGGTCCGGGCACGCCGATGGGCAACCTGTTTCGCCGGTACTGGCTCCCCGCATTGATGGCGACCGAACTGCCCGGTCCGGACTGCGACCCGGTGCGCGTATCGCTTCTCTCCGAACGGCTGATCGCCTTCAAGGACAGCGACGGCAAGATCGGCATGATGGACGAGTTCTGCGCCCATCGCGGCGTCTCGCTGTGGTTCGGCCGCAACGAGGAAGGCGGCCTGCGCTGCCCCTATCACGGCTGGAAATACGACACGACGGGCCAGTGTGTCGAAGTTCCATCGGAACCGGCCTCTTCCGGCTTCTGTCAGAAGATCAAGCTCAAGTCCTACCCCTGCGTCGAGCTCGGCGGGGTGATCTGGACCTATATGGGGCCGCCGGAGGAACAGCCGGAAGTGCCGGCCTTCGAATGGACGCAAGTCGCGCCGGAGCAGCGCTATCTCTCCAAGCGCTGGCAGGAAAGCAATTACCTGCAGGCGGTGGAAGGCGGTATCGACTCCAGCCACGTCTCCTTCCTGCACAGCGGCGACCTGCATCGCGATCCGCTGCACAAGGGCACCGACGGTTCGAAATATGCGCGCAGCACCTCGACGACCTTCGACATCCATGAATCGACCGCTGGACTGCTGATCGGCGCCCGCCGTCCGGCCGAGCCCGGCTTCCACTACTGGCGGGTCACCCAGTGGATGATGCCCTTCTACACGCTGATCCCGCCCTACAAGGGCAATGCGCTGAACGGCCATGCCTGGGTGCCGATGGACGACAACAACTGCATGGCCTGGACCATGACCTTCCATCCGACCCGGGCGCTGACACCTGCGGAACTGGACCTGATGGAGAACGGCGCCGGCGTCCACCCGACCCTGATCCCTGGCACGTTCCGCCCGACTGCCAATATCGACAACGACTACCTGATGAACCGCGAGGCGCAGCGCCAGAAGATCCACTATAGCGGCATCAAGGGCATCGCCATCCAGGACTCCTCGCTGCAGGAAAGCATGGGCGCCATCGCCGACCGTTCGCGTGAAAACCTGGTTTCGACCGACAACGCGATCATCATGGCGCGGATGCGGATGCGCAAGGCCGCCAAGGCTCTCGAAGCCGGCAAGGGCACGCCGCCCGGCCTGGAGCCGGAAACCCAGAAGGTGCGCTCCGCCTCCTTCATCCTGCCTGAGGACGGTCCCTTCAAGGAAACCGCACTCGATGCCTCCGTCGTTCGCATGGGCGAACCCTTCGTCGCCGTTTGACCGCCCGGAAAAGCACCATGCAAAGCGACCGCGAAACAGTGGTGATCGTCGGCGCCGGACAGGCCGGCGCCTGGGTGGCGATCACGCTGCGCAGCCTCGATCCCGAGCGGCGGATCGTGCTGATCGGCGACGAGGCCCATCCGCCCTATGAGCGGCCGCCGCTGTCCAAGGCGATCCTGGCCGGCAAGGCCGGGATCGAAAGCGCCTATATCAAGCCGGAAACCTTCTACGCGGACAACCGCATCGAGCTGATGCTCAACCGGCGGGTTCGGCATATCAATCGCGACCGCAACAGCCTGACCCTCGATGACGGTTCGAACCTCGATTACGGAACATTGGTGCTGGCGACGGGCTGTCGGCCGCGCCCGCTTCCCGTCAAGGGAGCCGACCTGCCGCAGGTCCATACGCTGCGCACTATCGCGGATGTGGAAAAGATTGCCACCTGGCTGAAGCCGGGGAGCCAGGTGGTTGCCATCGGCGCCGGGTTCATCGGCCTCGAATTCGCGGCGGTCGCCATCGAGGCCGGCTGTGGAGTGACCATCGTCGATGCGGCCCCTCATGCGATGGGGCGAGTGATCGACAAGTCCGTCGCGGAAACCATCGCAGCAGGACATTCAGCCCGCGGTGTGGATTTCCGTTTTTCGGCGGCGATAGACAAGATCGAGGCAGAGGGCGAGCAGGCGGTCGTCGTGCTCGGTTCGGGTGAACGCCTTCCAGCCGACCTCGTCATCGTCGGGATCGGCGCGATACCCAATAGCGATCTTGCGGAAGCGGCCCACCTTGCCTGCGACGACGGCATCATCGTCAACGCCTTCGGCCGGACCGACGATCCGAAAATCTTCGCCGTCGGCGACGTGACGCGGCACTTCAACCCGCTGCTCGGCCGCAGCCTGCGGCTGGAAAGCTGGCAGAACGCCCAGAACCAAGGGATCGCGGTCGCCAAGGCGATTGCCGGAACAGCAACCCCTTATGCGGATCTGCCGTGGTTCTGGTCGGATCAATATGACACCAATCTCCAGATCATCGGTGCGCCCACCACCTGGGACAGGATCATCTGGCGCGGGGAGCGCGAGAGCGGCAAGTTCACGGCGATTTATATGCACGGCGAAAAAGTCGTCGCCGGCAACAGCATGAACAATCCGCGCGACATCCGCTTCATCAAGCAACTGATCCTGAACGGCACGCCGGTCCCGGATGCGGCGCTCGCCGATCCGGCGACCAGTCTCGCCCAGCTCGCAAAAGGATAAGCCATGAACGCCATCGACATCGCCCACCTCGTCACAGCAGACCTGACCGGCCAGCGCGCGGTCGTGATCGGCGCTGGCTACGGCGTCGGCCCCGCAGTTGTCTCGGCGCTTGCCGAGGCCGGAGCCACAGTGCTGACGGATGACGCGAATGCGCCGGCCGGCGAGCATATCGCTTCCGATGGCCTGCCTGCGGATCTCATCGAAAGCTGCATCGAAAAACTCGGCGGCCTCGATATCCTTGTCGTCTCCTCCCGCCCGGTGAAGAACAAGCCGGTGCTGGACATGACGCCCGAGGAGATGCGCAGCGTCGCCGAGGAAGAAATGGTGATCCCTGCCCTGCAGATGCAGGAAGCTGCCCGCCACATGGTGAAGGCGGGCTACGGCCGCATCATCGTGTTTGCCAGCATGTCGGCAAAGACCGGCGTGCACCACGACGTCGCGCCCTATGCGGCGGCGAAAGGCGGGCTGCTCGCCTTCGCCCGCGTGCTTGCTGCCGAAACGGCAGAGCACGGCGTCACCGTCAACGGCATCGCCACCGCCCTTTTCGAGCCGCAGGTGAAGACTATGACGGAGGAGAAGCGGACGCGACTGAAGGGCGCCATTCCCGTCGGTCGGTTCGGCCGCAGCGAGGAAGCGGCGCATGCGGTCCTTTTCCTTGCCGCGCGCAATGCCGGTTTCGTCACGGGTGAATGCCTGAACCTTTCGGGCGGCCGGTTTATGGATTGAGGTTTGGCGCCCTGCGCCGGGAGACTGTGGATGATCGTACAAAGCTTTCTCGGCGGCCGGCCGGGGCAACGGATCGAAGACTACCGCAATTCTGAGCCGCGCTATGTCAAGGTGCTGGCGATCGGCAAAAGCGCCGAGAGCCTCATCGCCGAGTTCAACCGCAAGCGTGACAATATCCTGACGACAGGCCCGCTCGATCCGGACAGGCGCCAGCCGATGGACGAGCCGGTGAACGGCATTCGACCCAATGCGGTGATCGTCGTCTACCAGAAGGGCGAGGACGTCCGTTTCCCCTTCCAGACCGAAAGAACCGCCTCCATGCTGTCATTCGTGGTGCTTGAAGAACCGGACGCCAGATCCTACGGCGAGCCGAACAAGACGCTGATGGCGATCCAGAAGGTCGCCGATCTGTTCGTCACCACATCCGACCAGGAATTCGTCGGCGAACTCATCGAGAACCTCGCGAGCTAAGCGCTCATTCATTTGGGCCGATCGAGGTTTCGTCCTGGAACATATATGGAGAGACAATAAGAAGCGCAGCAATCCGTATTGGACTGGAATAAGTCCGTACCCTTAACGTGGGTATCAACAACGTCGGACAAGCCGGACAAGGCGCATCGATAAGCGTCACGGCTCCCCGCCGACAGCCAGAAAGACAGCGGTCCGGCAGGCCAGCATGGCCAGAACGCCCGCCGCGTGCAGACAGATCAAATAAGAATAGTCCTGACAAATGTCAGTCATGAATGTCCAACACGTTCTCGGGGAACAAAAAATGCAAGTCACCAGACGATCCGCCATGACTCTCCTGGGTGCGGGAGCTGCCTATGGCCTGCTCGGCGCACCGACGATCTGTTTCGCCCAGGCTGCCGGCAGCAGCACTTTAAGGGTCGCGCTCGACGAACTGCCGAAGCAGCTCGATCCCCTGCTCTACCAGACCAATCCGGGCTACCGGACCATGCTCAACATCTACGACACGCTGCTGACGGTGAACTATGCCGGCGATGGCGCCCTGAAGCCGGCGCTTGCCGAAAGCTGGAAGCGTATCGATGCCCAGACGATCGAACTTGTGCTGCGCCAGGGGGTGCTCTTTCACGACGGCTCGCCCCTGACCGTCGACGACGTCGTCTTTTCGTTCAGCTTTGGCCGCATGTTCGACCCGAAGTCTCCGGGTTATGGCGTCGCCCAGCAGTTCCTCTCGACCATCAAGTCGGTCGATGCGGTCGATGCCAAGACCGTTCGCGTCACCTCCAAGGTCGCCGACCCGGCACTGGAACTGCGCCTGACCGCCTGGGGCAGCCAGATCGTCAGCAAGAAGGCTTTCGAAGCGGCCGGAGGTTTTGCCGGTTTTGCCCGCAAGCCGGTCGGCACCGGTCCGTTCTCGGTCGGATCCCTTTCACCTGATGCCGTGAAGCTCAAGGCTTTCGCGCAATATTGGGGCGGCAAGCCAAATATCGAGGCGCTGACCTACAGTTCCTCGCCGGAACTGTCGTCGCGTATCGCCGGGCTCGCCAGCAACGATTTCGACATCATTACCGACGTGCCGGCCGACCAGTTCGATGCCGTCACCCGCGACAGCAGCCTTGAAATCGTCGGCGGCACGGTTGCCAGCCTGCGTATCATCAAGTTCGACACCCGCAACGAAGTGCTGAAGGATGTCCGTGTCCGCAAGGCGCTCGGTCTTGCGGTCGATCGCCAGGCGATCGTCGATGCGCTCTGGCAGGGCAAGGTCGACGTGCCGCACGGCCACCAGCTGCCGGCCTACGGTCCGTTCTTCGATGCGTCACGACCGGCTTACAAATACGATCCGACAGAAGCCAAGAAGCTTCTCGACGCCGCCGGCTACAAGGGACAGCCGATCCCCTACCGCATTCGCACCGCGGCTTACGGTCCGGAACTCGCAACGGCGCAGATCGTCGTGTCGATGTGGGAGCAGATCGGCGTCAAGATCGACCTGCAGATCGTCGAAAACTTCGCGCAGATGATGGCCTATCCGGGCGTCGGCATGCGCAACGGTGTGGATCCGGTTCTGGTCAACGACCCACTCTTCGGCCTGTGGCGTTCCTACGACCGGTCGCAGAAGGACGTCTGGACCAATGAGGAGTTCTTCACGCTCGGCGACAAGCTCCAGTCGAGCATCGACCTTGGCGAGCGCAAGCAGGCCTTCGCCAAGATGATGGACATTTTCGACGCCGACCCGCCGGGCATCATCCTGCATACGATGGGTGTGTTCTACGGCAAGAAGAAGTCCATCAAGTGGAAGCCGATCCCGTCGGTCTACATGGATTTCCGCGGAGCGTCGCTTGCCTGAGTGCATTGCACAAAACGGATGGATTTCCGGGTTTGTTTATGCACACATTCGAATACTGCGGCGCCCTTGGACAGAGGGCACCGCAGCGATTGCATCATGAAAGTCAATTGTCTGCAGGGTTGAACGGATGAATTCCGATAAGATTGCGGAGCGGGTCTGCCGCGTCGAGAACCTGGGCATTGCCCTTGGCGGCGACCAACCCATCCCGCTCGTCGAAGACGTGTCCTTCGAAATCGCCAAGGGCGGCTATTTCGCGCTCGTCGGCGAAAGTGGAAGCGGAAAGAGCATTACCTGTCACAGCATGATGCGGCTTCTGCCGTTCAAACCGGAATTCAAGGGCCGGATCGTCATCGACGGCCAGGACGTCTGGTCGTTGTCGAGATCGCAGTTGATCCAGTTCCGGCGCAAGTCGGTCGGCATGGTCTTCCAGGATCCGCTGGCGGCCCTCAACCCGGTCCGCACGATCGGCTCGCAGATGCTGGAGACGCTCCGGCTCTATTACCCTTCAGCCCGCGCCGACGAATTGCGCACCCGCGCCATCGATGCGCTGAAGGGCGTGCATATCCCGATGGCCGAGCAGCGGCTCGACATCTATCCGCACCAGCTTTCCGGCGGTCTCAACCAGCGCGTCATGATCGCGCTTGCCATGCTCGGCGATCCGGCGCTGCTGATCGCCGACGAGCCGACGACTGCGCTCGACATGTCGGTGCAGGCGGAAGTGCTCGATCTGATCGACGAGATGCGGCGCAAGAACAACCTGACCGTCCTGCTGGTCACCCACGATCTCGGCATCGTCCGCGACCGGGCGACCCATATCGCCGTCATGCACAAGGGCCGGCTGGTCGAACAGGGGCCGACGGCCGAGATCGTCAATGCGCCGAAGGCCGAATATTCCCGCGAGCTCTTCAATGCGGCGAGCGTCGAATGGCCGGACCGCGAGACGGGGAAGCTCCGCCACAACCCGCTGGCACTGACCTTCGACGACGTCAACAAGACCTTCTATTCCACCGCGCGCGACCGCAAGGCCGGGATCGGCGTGCCGGCCGCCAAGTCGATGTCGTTTACCGTCCATCGCGGCGAGATCGTTGCGCTGGTCGGCGAAAGCGGCAGCGGCAAGACGACCGCCGCCAAGATGGCGCTGGGCCTCGTCTCGCCGGACTCCGGCCGCATCACCACCCACGCCTCCGAGCAGAGCGGCTCGCCGAAACTCAACGTCCAGATGGTCTTCCAGCATCCGCGCGATTCACTCGATCCACTGATGAAGGTCGATGATCAGCTCCACGAGGTGCTGAAGGTGCACGGCTGGCGCGACGCGGCGGCCCGCAAGGCCCATATCGCCCAGATCACCCAGGATGTCGGGCTCGGCGCGCATGTGCTCGAACGGCGGCCGACCTATCTCAGCGGCGGCGAGGCGCAGCGCGTCGTCATCGCCCGCGCGCTTCTTTTGAAACCCGACGTGCTGATCGCCGACGAACCGCTTTCGGCGGTCGACGTGCGGATCCAGAAGCACATTCTCGAATGTTTCCAGCGGCTGCGCGAACGCCTCGGCATCGCCATCCTGCTGATCACTCACGATCTGCGCGTCGTCTTCGAGATCGCCGACCAGGTTGTCGTGCTGCGCAATGGCGAGGTGATCGAGGACATCCCGGTGTCGCTGTTCACCGATGGCAAACGCCACGAATATACGCAGATGCTGATCGACGCCATGCCTGGCAAGACGGCCGTCCAGGTTCACCAAATCGAACCCCATGGCGCCGTCGCCACCAACGGGAGGATCTGACCATGCTGCTCCTCACTCGCCTGCTGCGCGCGGTGGTGTCTCTCTGGGTGATCGTCACGCTTGTCTTCGTGGCGCTACGCGCCACCGGCGACCCGATTCTGGCGATCTTCAATCCGGACGATACGACCCAGGCGGCGCTCGATGCCTATCGCGAGCAATGGGGTTATACCGGCACGATCCTGCAGCAGTATTTCACCTATGTGAACAACGTCTTCCACGGCGCCTTCGGCATTTCCAACATGAGCAACCGGGACGCGCTCTCGGTGGTGCTGGAACGCCTGCCGGCGACCCTGCAGCTGGTCGGCTGCAGCGCCGTGGTGATGATCGTCGTCGGGGTGCCGGTCGGGGCGCTCGCCGCGATCGACAATGGCGGACGGCTCGACCGGACGATCATGTCGCTGTCGACGGTCGGTTTCGCGCTCCCCAACTTCGTGCTTGGGCTGGCGCTGATCCTGCTGCTGTCGGTCAACCTGCGCCTCCTGCCGTCGAACGGCTACGGCTCGTGGCAGAACCTGATCATGCCGGTGCTGACGATCGGCCTGGCGAAAGCTGCGATCTTCACCCGCTTCGTGCGCTCGGCCGTGCTCGATGCCCTGCGGCTCAGCTGCGTCACCTCGGCGCGAGCGCGCGGGCTCGGCGAATTCCAGATCTTTCTCCACCACGTGATCCCGAACGCGATGCTGCCGCTCGTGACCATCACGCCTCTCCTGGTCGGCAGCATGATCGCTGCCGGTTCGGTGGTGGAATCGGTCTTCGGCTGGCCCGGTGTCGGCCGGCTGATCGTCGATTCCGTCGCCCAGCGCGATCTGGCGGTGCTGCAGGTGATCATCATGATGGTCGCCTTCCTGATGATCGCCACCAACCTCATCGTCGATCTGGCCTATGCAAAGCTCGATCCGCGCACCGCACTTGCCCATAACAACTGACCGGAGGCCGCCATGTCCGTCGTCGCTTCAGAAAAACCGGCCCGCCGCTTTCCGGGAATGCCGCTCGCGGCGCAGATTTCGATCCTCTGGCTCGTCGTCTGTCTGTCGCTGATCATCATCGTGCCCTTCCTGCCTGGCGTCAGCGAAACCAAGGTGAACCTGCTGACGCGCCTGAAGCCGCCTGTCGGCTTCGGCGGCACCTGGGCACATTTCCTTGGCACCGACGACCTCGGTCGCGACATCTTCCTGCGGCTCGTGGCGTCGCTGCGCACCAGCCTGGCGCTGGCGCTCGGCGCTACCATCATCTCCGCCTTCATCGGTACGACGCTCGGCATCCTTGCCGCGCACTTCCGCGGCTGGGTCGATCAGCTGATCGTCGCCGCCGTCGATGCCCAGGCCTCGGTGCCGTTCATCATCGTCTCGCTGACGCTGACCGCTTTCTTCGGCAACAACATCTTCCTGTTCATCTTCATTCTCGGCATGTTCGGCTGGGAGCGTTTTGCCCGCCTGTCGCGCGCCATGACGCTCGCATCCCGCGGCCGCGGTTATGTGCTGGCAATGAACACGCTCGGCTTTCCCTGGCCGCGCATCTACCTGCGCCACGTGCTGCCAAACATCGCCAGCACGCTGCTCGTCACCGCCACCATCAACTTCCCGGAAGTCATCCTGCTCGAAACCTCGCTGAGCTTCCTCGGCCTCGGCATCCAGCCGCCGATGAGCAGCCTCGGCAACATGCTCGGTTTCGGCCGTTCCTATCTGCTGACCGGCTGGTGGATCGCCGTGGTGCCGGGGATCACCATCTTCCTCTGCACGCTGACGGTCAGCATCATCGGCGACTGGGCGCGCAACGTCATCGGCAGAGCGTAGGCAAACTCCTCCTGTGGATAGGCCATCTGTCGCCAGATACAGATGCTCAACAGCATCGTTTGGAGGGAGCACCCCTTGTCCGAGGATATATCGGTTCGTCATATCGGCTTCGTCCTGTTTCCGGGACTGACCCAGCTTGACTTGACGGGACCTTGGGAGGTCCTGACGCGACTTCCGAATACGGTTTGCCATCTGCTGAGCAACGATCTTGCTCCCGTTCGCAGCGCCAGCGGAGGGTTGAGCATTCTTCCGACGCTGACCTATGCCGAGTGCGGCAGGCTTGACATCGCGGTCGTACCGGGCGGCGCGAGCAATCTGGATGCGATGGAGAACGATCGCCTTCTTTCGTTCCTGCGCGATATCGAACCCGATTGCCAGTTCATGACAGCCGTCTGCACCGGCACTCTGGTCCTGGCAGCGGCGGGGCTCCTTGAGGGCTACGAATGCACCACGCACTGGTCGGCGCTGCATCGTCTTTCAGCCTACGGTGCCAGGCCGATAGACCGGCGGGTCGTATTCGACAGAGAGCGAGTGACGGGAGGCGGGGTCACGGCCGGAATCGACTTCGGGCCTGAGCTGGTTGCGAGGCTCGCGGGAGAAAACATCGCCCGCAGGATCCAGCTGCAGATGGAATATGAGCCGGAGCCTCCGTATTCCGGCTCTCCAGCAACCGCCGACATCGCGACGCTCAATGCATTGCGGCAGGTGCCGCCGGCGATCGCCCAGCGGATACAGGAAGTCGATGCTGCCGCCATCGCCAGGCTGTCACAGAAATCCGAGCGTCCGTGATAACAGGAAAACGGCGCCTTCTGTCTTTTCCGGAGCCGGGGATGGCGAGGCCTTACCCCTCGATCAGTTCCCGCATGCGGATGACCGCGGCACCAGGTGCACTCAGCACCGGAATGCTGACCCGCTGCCGGACCGCTTCTGCGGCCTGCGACGTCGAGAAATGAGCCAGCATGATCGTGTCGACGTCGGCGAGTTCTGGTGCCCGCTCGGCGATCAGCCGGTTGTGGGTCGCCGCGTCGCCGGCCTTGAGTGCCGTCATCGCATCGGCGACGAGAATGGTCCTCAAACTCGCCGGCGAGCCGACCTCGGCGGTGTATTCGTCGAATTCGTCGGTCATCGTTCCGACCGAAGGACCGAAGCTGGCGATCATGCCGATCCGCTTGCCTTTGGCGACGGCCGCGTGAAACATCGCCTCGTTCGGCTTCAGCACCGGTACCGGCAGTTCCGTAGCCATCCTCTCGATCGCCGGGCCGAAGGCCGAGCAGGTGACGAGGATACCGTCGGCACCGGTCGAATGCCCGTAACGGCCGAGATTGACGAAACGGTCGATCATCGCCTCGGTCAGCTCGGGTTCGCGCGCGCGGTCCGGGCTCAAAGAGTCATCCAGGAGATTGACGAGTTCGGCCTCCGGCCAGAGCTCCTTGAAGGCTGCCTGGACGGGCTGCATAGCAACGGGCGTCGCGTGGAGCAGGACGATGCGGGGTCTGGCGGGCATGGGGTTCTCGCGTCTCTGTCAAAATCGGGGTTCGAGGCCGGCCGCCTCATAGGCCTTGCGGGCAGACGGTGTATAGAGCTGGTCGAGAAACCGCCCGGCGGCTTGCCGATCAGCCGCGTCGGCAAACACCGCCACGCTGAAATCCGTCGTCGCCTCGAGTTCGGCCGGAAAGGCGCCGACAAGATCGGTGCCCGGCACTGCGAGCAGTTCGCTCACCTGCTGGATAGCAAGCCCCACCTCCCCGGTCACAAGCCTTTCCGCCGTCAGGCCGGCATTGACCACCAGGGCCTTCGCCCTGATCTCTTCGCCGATGCCGAAATCGTCGATCATCTTTTCGAAGAAAATGCCGCTGGCGCCGGTGCGCGAATAGACGAGCGTCGGCGCCTCGATCAGCGTTCGGCGCAGCGCCTCGGCCGAGGAGATATCTGGCTTCGGAGCGCCTGCCAGCACGGCGACACCGACGGAGGCCTGCGCCAAGGGTCGGCGCGAGGCGTTGTCGAGAAGGCCCTTCGCCTGCAATTCGTCGATCGCCCAGTCGATCGCTACGATCGCATCGGCCTTTTCGCCTTCGCCAATGCGGCGCATCAGGCCGACCGTCGGATCCCAGATCATCCGCGCCGCGCCGCCGGTCTTTTCGAATTCCGGCATGATCGTCTCATCGACGATCGCCCGCAGGATGAGTGCGCTCATGACGGAGACGGGCGCGGGCTTGGTGTCGACGGCAGCGGACATGGTTTCGACCTCAGAGGTATTCGACAGAGTACTCGATCTTGGCGAGGCAGTCATCGATCCAGCGGCGGTCGACGGTGCCGTTGCGGACCCGTTCGCGCTGCGCATTTTCGCCGGCAAGGCGCTTGGCGGCGGGGCCATAGACGATTTCGGTTTCGTCGTAGGGAATGCACATCAGGCCGTCGTCGTCGCCGATCATCAGGTCGCCGGGCTCGATCACCATGCCGTTGATGGCGATCGGCACATTGATTTCGCCCGGGCCGTCATGCAGCGGGCCGCGATGGGTGACGCCGGCCGCAAAGACTGGGAACGTGTGGTTCTTGACGTGCCCGTAATCGCGGATCGCGCCGTAGATCACCACGCCGGCAATGCCGCGGGTCTCGGCATGGGTCAGCATCATCTCGCCGACGATCGCATTGGTGAGATCGCCGCCCGCATCGACGACGATGATATCGCCCGGTATCGCCGTATCGATCGCCTTGTGGACGAAGAGATTGTCGCCCGGACGCGTCTTCACCGTGAAAGCCGATCCTGCTAGCACTTTTCCGCCGCCATGCATCGGCCGCAGTGCCGCGCCGCCGGCTGCCAGCCGGGACATCGAATCGCTGATGACCGCCGCGGGGATGGTGCGGAACTTGTCGACCGTTTCCGGCGAAACGCGTCGCTTGGGCTGCTGAAACACTCTCAAAGTCGTCATCACGCGCTCCTGTGGCGGCGGCCGATCGCCCGCCGGTTCAATGTAAGTTTTACCAGACAATAGGAGGCATGGGGCCGGTTCGGCCAATTCAAAGTGATCGGCGTCTTATTCGTTCACCCGCATAAAAGACGGCTAGTTTTATCCCGCAAATAATATGTCAATCGAATAAATGGCGAGGATGTTGCAATTGGACGCAGGCGCCGCCTATCGTTACTCCTGAGGCTAGGGGAACCGAGGATACCGCCTGTGCTGAAATTCAATGCCAACCTGACGCAGCTCTATACCGAGCATGACTTTCTCGATCGCTTCGAAGCGGCGGCGGCGGATGGGTTCAAGGGCGTCGAATACCGTGCCGCCTATCATATCCCCAAGGACGTGCTTGCCGACTGCCTGAGGAGGAACGGTCTGCAGCAGGTGCTGTTCAACCTTCCGCTCGGTAACTGGGATGCCGGCGAGCGCGGCATCGCCTGCCTCCCGGGGCGCGCGGAAGAGTTTCGTGACGGGCTGGAAACGGCTGTCGAATACGCCAAGGCGCTCGGCGGCTGGCAGCTCAATTGCCTTGCCGGTCTGAAGCCCGCCGGCGTGTCGGATGAAGAAGCCGACGAGACGCTTTGCGGCAATCTGCGCTATGCGGCCGAGCGGTTCGCAAAGGACGGCATCAAGCTTCTCTTGGAAATCCTCAACCAGCGCGACACGCCGGGCTGCGTCGTCTCGAGCATCGCCAAATACGAGGAGATCGCCAGGCGTGTCGGCTCGGACAATCTCTTCCTGCAATATGATTTCTATCACCTGCAGGTCATGGAAGGCGATCTCGTGCGCAATTTCGAACGGCTGCAGCCGCGCATCGCCCACGTCCAGGTCGCCGACAATCCCGGCCGCCACGAACCGGGCACCGGCGAGATCAACTACCCCTTCATTTTCTCGACGCTTGAAAGACTGGGTTATGACGGCTGGATCGGCTGCGAATACGTGCCGAAGGGCCGGACCAGTGACGGGCTCGGTTGGATGCGGCCATTCGTGCTGCAGCCGGAAAGGACCGCCTGATGCTGCTTGGAGCCGTGGCCGACGATCTGACCGGTGCCACCGATCTGGCCCTGATGCTGGCGCGCGAGGGAATGCGCACCATCCAGGTGGTCGGTGTTCCGGATGAAGACCTCGATATCGGCGATGCGGATGCCATCGTCGTCGCGCTGAAGTCGCGGACCATTGCGGCGGCCGACGCCGTCGCCCAGTCGCTTGCCGCGGCCGAATGGCTGATCGCCGGCGGTGCGGAACAGATCATCTTCAAATATTGCTCGACCTTCGACTCGACGCCCGAAGGCAATATCGGCCCGGTTCTCGACGCGCTGCAGGCAAGGCTTGCCGCACCGCTCACCATCGCCTGCCCGGCCTTTCCCGCCAACGGGCGCTCGGTCTACCAGGGCCACCTTTTCTTCGGCGACATGCTGCTCTCCGACAGCCCGATGAAGGACCATCCGCTGACACCGATGAGCGATTCCAACCTCGTGCGGGTTCTCGCAGCGCAGTCTAGATCGAGCGTCGGGCTGGTGCCGTTCAAAACGGTTGATCGCGGCGCGGCGGTGATCCGTGCCGCCTTCGACAAGGCGATAGATGACGGCCACCGTGCCGTTATCGTCGATGCGTTGACCGACAGTCATCTTCGGGTGATCGGAGAGGCCTTGGCCGACATGAGGCTAGTCACCGGCGGCTCGGGCATCGCGCTTGGCCTGCCCGAGAATTTTCGCAAGGCCGGCAAGCTGCGCGCGGCCTCCGGCACCGCCGCGTTCCAAGTTCCAGCGGGCCGCGGGGTCGTCCTTGCCGGCTCCTGTTCGGCGGCAACACGGCGGCAGGTCGTAGCCGCGATAGCCAGCGGCGTCCCGGCCTACAAGATCGATCCGCTGTCGATCGCTTCGGGGAAGATTACTGCTCAGGCGGTGGTCGAATGGATCAGGTCCGTCCCGGAGCCCTTGCCGCTCGTCTATTCCAGCGCCGACCCAAGCGAGGTAAGCGCGGCTCAGGAAGCACTCGGCAGGCAGGCAGCCGGCGAGATTGTCGAGGAACTGCTCGGCCTTGTGGCCGCCGAACTGCGCGCCCAAGGTTTTCATCGTTTCATCGTCGCCGGCGGGGAAACGTCCGGTGCCGTCGTCAACGCGCTCGGCGTTCCCGCCTTGCGGATCGGGCCGGAAATCGATCCCGGCGTGCCGTGGACGGTGAGTGTCGGCAGCCAACCCGTTGCACTGGCACTCAAGTCCGGCAATTTCGGCGCCGACGATTTTTTCCTCAAGGCCTGGAACCTGGTGGCATGACGGCAATCCTTTCCGAAGAAACCAGGCTGCGCGACCAGATCGTCGCCGTGGGCAAGTCGCTGTTCGACCGCGGCCTCACCTTCGGCTCGACGGGCAATATCAGCGCGCGGCTTTCGAGGGGCGAAATCCTGATGACGCCCACCAATGCCTCGCTCGGCGGCCTTGAACCGCAACGTCTGTCACGCTTCTCGGCCGAAGGCGTCTGGCAGGATGGCGACAAGCCGACCAAGGAAGCTTTCCTGCATCAATGCATGTATTGCAAACGAACGATGAGCGGTGCGGTCGTTCATCTCCATTCGACCCATGCGGTGGCCGTCAGCATCCTCGACGACATCGACCCCGCAGACGTGCTGCCGCCGCTGACGGCCTACTACGTCATGCGCGTGGGCAGGCTCCCGCTGGTGCCCTATTATCCGCCCGGCGACGAGGCTTTGGCTGAGGCGGTGGCCGAAAAAGCGACCGACAGCCATGCCGTGCTGCTTGCCAATCACGGCCCGGTGGTCGCCGGCAAGACGCTTCTCGATGCGCAATACGCGACCGAAGAACTGGAGGAGACGGCCAAGCTCTTCCTGCTTCTCCACGGGAGAAACATCCGCCCGCTGACGTCGACGCAGGCCGCAACGCTCCGCGGTTCGACCCCACCTGAGGTTCAACCTCGCCGCTGAGCGAGGGGCTGGTGCAGGGGAGACAGGCCAACCGGCTTTGTTTTAAGCAGGTACGCTGACGTCTGGATGCCCGCTTTTATCGAGAGACTGGCGAATGAAGCCGGCCGTCTTCAATTCACGGACAGAAGCCGCGACGAACCGTGAACCAAGCGCCTGCTTCACGCTGACCCCGACCGCTTGGGGAATAGCCATAAAAGGCTCGGCCATGACCTCGAAGCCGGGATGTCTCGCCACAACCTGGTTCATCGCCTGCCGGACGCCTGCAAGACCGTCGAGAGCGCCCTGGTCGAGTGCGGCCATCGCCTCAGGAAAACTGTCGAACAGCGTCAACTGCCCTGCCCCGCCATTGCGCGACAGGAAGAGTTCGTAGGCGCTTCCCTTGACCGCGCCGATCCGCAACTGAAGCCGATCTACGTCCTGCAGGCTTTTCGCCGGGCTTTCGGACCGCACGAGGAAAGCACCCTCGATCTGCACATAAGGTTCGCTATAGGCGATGACTTCGGCGCGTTGCGGGTCGATCGCCAGGAAGCAGACGCCCCATTCACCCGTGCCGGCTCTTCCCGACACCGCGCCCGCCTTGTCGTAATGGCGAAACGCGATCGGCACAGCCAGTTTCGCCGCAAGAGCCCGGGCCAGATCGACGGACACACCGGTTGGCGTATCATCCGTCGGCCCCCGGCGAACGAGAACCACGTTTCCATGGTTCAAGGCGCATATCAGAGTGCCGGAGGGAGCGAGTTCGGCGCGAACGGCGTCAAGATCGAATTCTGGCATAGAATATCCTCCCGTTTCCATCCGCGGCCGGTCCACCGGTCAGATGGATTTCATCCACTCGTCTTCCAGTGGAAACTGCGTGACCATCAGTTCTAGTCCATCCTCGCCAGCCAGCAAGGTCGGCGTGGTGTCTTCGGACTGCAGGAAGATCAGCGAAAACGGCTTGTAGCTCTGGCCTTCGTGGATGAGGCTACCGTTCAGCACGATCAGATACTGCCCGCCGCCAAGTCTCGGGTCGGGCGTCTGCGCCGTCATATTGGGACCGAGGCGGAAAACCTTGACGTTCATTCCATCGTCGCCCGGCTGCTCTTCGAGCACCGTATCGACCGTCAGTTCCGTGCGGTTCCGCAGAACGGGTTCGATCGACAGCGCAACGGGCTCCGACGTCCGGTGACGGCGTTTCGTCGGCCTCAGCTTCTCGCGAACATTCGGCGTGGTGAGATAGACGAGACCGGCATCCGTCTTGCTGCGCAGCGTCAGATAGGACAGGCCCTGTTCACTGGCAATCAGCGGACCGTAGCCCGTGTGGTGATCGGCATAGTGGACCGTTACCAGATGCACGGTATCCCGGCCGATCGTGCCGCTACCAGCGATGAAGACCTGGAACTGGTCGACGATGTGGAAATGCGAGTCGAGCTTCTGGTGGGCGTTGAGGTCGAGCCGGAATGCCTGCGGGTCCGGAGCCGCGATGTCGGAGTTCTTCCCGAACATGTTGATCTTCCAGGACTGGCCGCGACGAAAACGGCTCGGTTCCTTTTCCGTATAAGATGCAGCCTGCATGCAATTAAACTCCTCTGCCAGTGGGTATCGATTTTCGTTCAATGATGGTGAGATGGCGGGAATTCCACGTCCAGCGCCGTTGCCAGCGCATCGCGGTCCATGCCGATCAAGCCATGCAATTTGCCGAACTGCTGCGGCGCGTTGATCGCCTGCACGGCGACCAGATGCCCGTCTCTGAACCCGAGGACGGAAAATGCGCCGCTCGCCGGAGCCTTCAGGACGGCTTCCATGTCCGAGCCATGCACGTTACCGGCCATCTGAATCTGGATCGCGGCCTGGTGCGACCAGTAGCGCGGCAGCTTTTTTGGAGGCATTTCGGTTCCCGTGATCGCCGCAGCGACGATCTTTGCCTGGTCCTGGCCGGGATTGACCGCCTCATTGCGAACATGGCGTTCAAGCTCAGGATCATACCAGGCGGAGCAATCGCCGACGGCATAGATCGAGGGATCGGATGTCAATCCTTCGGGGGAGCACAGAATCCCGCCATCAACAGCCAACCCGGCATTTTTGGCCAGGGTATCATGAGGAACGACACCGATTGCTGCCACGACCATATCGGTTTCGATCGTCTCGCCGCCGCTCAGCGTCACCACGTCCACGCCACGCTGGTCGTCACGGTGGACCCCTGTCACCACCGCCCCGAACCGGGTCTTGAGGCCGCTGGCCTCATGACGGTCCAGGACGTAATTCGCGATCGACTTGCTGACGGTTCGTTCCATCAGCCGGACACCGGCCTCTATGACCGTTGCCTGAAGACCTTTCTGTACGGCTATCGCAGCAATCTCCACGCCGATCAGTCCACCACCGATGATGGCGATCGACTTGGCGTTGGCCATGCGCTCCTTCAGCCCGACGAGATCGTTGTGGGTCCGCAGGTAATGGGCGATCCGGCCGGGATCGACCGCGCTCGGCAGGCGGCGCGGCTCTGCGCCGCAAGCAACGATCAGAGTTTCGTAGGGGTAGCGTGTCCCGTCGGCGGAAATGACGTATTTCTCCGCGCGATTGAGGTCTGCGATGAGAACGCCCGGCCTCAGATCAATCCCGTTTGTTTTGTAGAAGCTTTCCGGCCGCAGCGGTGTGAGCGCATATTCGTCCTTCGTCAGCCCTTCCTTCGAAAGCGGCGGCCGATGATAGGGCAGCACGACCTCTTGCGTCACCAAAGCTATCGCATCGCCATAACCCGCGGTGCGCAGGGCAGCCGCTGCAGCCACGCCGGAATGGGAAGCACCGAGGATCAAGATACCAGACATTGCGAAGACCACCGTATTGCGTGTCGTCAGCCGACGACGACCATGTCGAACTCGCTCTTGCGGGCGCCGCATTCAGGACAGACCCAGTCTTCCGGCACGTCTTCCCATCGTGTACCGGGCGCTACACCGCCGTCGGGATCGCCCAGCGCCTCGTCATAGACATAGGCACAGAGCACGCATTGCCATACCTTGAAATCACCGCGCGACGAGACGTCCTCCGAAACCGACATCGCATCTCCTCCCAGGCTAAAATGCACTTGCGGTATTGCTACAACGGGTGTTTTGATATCGCCAGTCGGCCTGTCAAACTATCAGACATGCCATTTCGGCATATCAGCTTCGGAGGAGAAAGATGGATATCCGCCAGCTCAGTTATTTCGTGCGGGTCGCAGAACTTGGGAGCTTTAGCCGCGCGTCGGCATTTCTGCATGTCGCTCAGCCGGCGCTGAGCAGACAAGTCCAGAATCTGGAAACGGAGCTTAAGGAAAAGCTTCTCATACGCAATGGAAGAGGGGTGGAGCTAACTGAGGCGGGACAACGCCTGCTGGACAACTCCCGCGGCATTCTTCGGCTCATTGAGCGCACCTACGAAGACATCGAAAATTCCCGGACGGGAAAGTCGGGGAAAGTCGCAATTGGATTGCCCGCAACCATATCCACGGCCATTGCCACTGCGCTTATTCGCAAGCTCAGGGAGGAATTGTCCGACGCCCAGGTTATGCTGGTCCACGGCCGATCAAACCAGCTTCAGGAGTGGATATTGTCCGGTCGTCTCGACATGGCGATCATGTACGACGCGCCTTCGTCGCCGATGCTGGAGATCAATGATCTTGTCGACGAGAACCTTTATCTGATTGGCCGCGAGGGAGTATTTAGCGATGAACAGCCCGTCCTTCTCGAATCGCTTGCGGCCGTGCCGATGGTAATTGCCTGCCGTCCGAACAGTACAAGGGTGTTGCTCGATTCGGAACTGGCGCGATTGGGGCAGAAACTCAATATCGTATTTGAACTCGATCCCCTCGATACGATGTTCGATCTCGTGAGAGACGGCTACGGATTTACCGTTGCATCGAAACGAACCCTGGCATCGAAGGGTCCGGATGCGGGACACGATCTGGAACTGCGCAAGATCGTCGGTCCGGAACTGATCCTTTCGGTCCAACTCGTCCAGCCGGCTCGCAGACTGTCAAACAAGCTGCATGAGGCTGCCTTCCGGATACTCAGGGATCTCAGCCTGCAATTGCTCCGGAAGTGAGAGGCCAGCCATCGGAAATTTCCACCCAGCCCCGAGACCAAGGCCGTTCCCTGCGGTGTGGGCCACACAATGGCGTAACGCCCCCAACCGCATAAGGAAATCGGGCCCTGCCTGAACAGGTCAGGAAACGGGTTCCACCCGGCCCATGTTCACCACCCGGTCCGGCCTTCCATCGAGGAACGCATCGATGAGGCGGACGGCGTCACCGTAGTAGGTCCCGAGCATTTCGCGCGTGAAATAGCCGACATGCGGCGTGATCACCACATTCGGCAAGCTGCGGAACGGATGATCCTTCGGCAACGGCTCCTTTTCGTAGACGTCGAGGCCGGCGCCGGCGATCGACCCGGACTGGAGCACCTCGACAAGTGCCTGTTCGTCGACGATCGCACCCCGTGCCGTATTGATGAGGAAAGCCGTCTTCTTCATGGCTTGAAGCTCGGGCGCCCCGACGATATGGCGCGTTCTTTCGCTCAGTGCCAAATGCACCGTGATGATGTCGGATGACGCAAAGAGCTCTTCCTTCGACACGCGTTCGCCACCGACCGCTGCCGCGTGCTCGTCGGTCATGTTCTGGCTCCAGGCCTGAATCTTCATCCCAAAAGCCTTCCCGATCCCTGCTACCTGCCGGCCGAGGCCGCCGAGGCCGAGAATACCCAGCGTCTTGCCGCCGAGTGTCGTTCCCGCCTGATGCTGCCAACCGCCCTGACGCATCATCCGGTCTTCCGAAGCGATATGCCGTGTCGAAGACAGGATCAGCCCCCAGACGAGTTCGGCAACACCGCCAGCGCCCGTCGTCCCGGTCACCGGTGTATTGGAAACAAGGATGCCGCGAGCAGTTGCCGCCGCGACATCAACAGTGTCGTAACGCTTTCCCGTCACGACGATATATCTGAGCTTCGGCAGCCGCTCGATCAGCGACGCCGGGATCGGCATTCTTTCCCTGAGCGTGCAGATCACATCGAAATCCGCAAGCGCCCGTGCCGCCTCGTCCGGCACGGCAAGCGGCCTGTCGAACACCACGACATTGGCGCGGGATTTCAATGACTCCCAATCGGCGACCTGCTGCGAAACACCGATATAGTCGTCCAGGATGGCAATGTTCATCCTCATTCGAAATCCCCCGCTTTACGTGCTACCCGACAGGCCGACCCTCAGGTCCGCCTTACTTCCGTTCCCATTCTTCCGCCCAGATCTGCAGCGGATCGAGCGTGCCCTGCCGGAAGTTCACCAGATCCGGCACCGCCACATAGGCGCGCGGATAGAAGTAGAGAGGCAGCATCGGCAGGTCTTCGGAAAAGATCTTCTGCACTTCCGCCCATTTCTCCTTGGTGGTCTTCGGGTCGAGCGCAACTTCGAGCTCGGAAATCGCCTTGTCCATCGCCGGGCTCGAATAGGCCGAGAAGTTGTTGCCGACGAAGTTGTTGTCTGCCTTCGGCACGGCATCGGAGCCGAGCGCGATGCGTGGCGAGACCGAGGGCGAGAAGTCGATGGAAGACATTATCAGCGCCTTGAACTTGCGCTTGCGGGCCATGTCGCCATTGAATTCCTGCAGCGGCACGAAGTTGTTCTTGATCTCGATGCAAACTTCTTTCATCTGGCTCTGCAGCACCTGGGCGATCTGCTCACGGGTCTGGTTGCCGGCCGTCGAAACCAGTTCGAGCGACAGGCGCTCGCCCTTGTCGTTGACGCAGATGCCGCCGGGGCCGGGCTTCCAGCCAGCTTTCGCCAGCAGGTCCTTGGCCTTGGTCGGATCATATTTGTAGATGGTCATGTTCTTGTTGTAGTAGGAATTCTCGTCGCTGAGGATGCCGTTCGCCACCGGCTGCAGGCCGCCGAACAGCTCATCGCTGATCGCCTGGCGATCGATCGCGTAGAGAAGCGCCTGGCGTACCGACTTGTCCTTGAGAATCGGATTGTCGAAGTTCATAGCGATACGTTCGACGTTGGTCCCGTAGTCGATATAATATTTGAACTTGGTCGGCTGCTGGCCGCGCAGGTCGAGCATCTGCGAGAAGCTGATCCCGCCCGGGCTGACCGGCACCGCGTCGACCGATCCGGCCAGAAGGTTCTGCAACAGCGAAGACGAGTTGTCGCGATAGCTGAGCACGATGCGCTGCAGATGCGGCTTGGCACCGACCCATTTCGGGTTCGGCGTGAAGACGATACGGGTGCCGATCTGGTAGTCGCTGAGGAGATAGGAACCGTTCCACAGGCCCGGATTGGTCGGCTGGGTATTGTAGAGCGATTGCTTGACGTAGGTGTCGAGCGTCGGATTGGCCGCATAGACCGGCCCTTCCAAATGCTCGGGAATGACCTGGTCCCAGGAATTGTAGCTGGACAGGATCTGCGGCAGCGTCAGGGTGACGGTGCTTTCGTCGACCACCTGCAGCTCGGAGGCGCGATCCCAGGAATTGTAGTTGGAGAAACCGATCTTCGGATCGCGCGCCATCTTCCAGGTGAACTCGATGTCTTTCGACGTCACCGGCTTGCCATCCCCCCAGGAAAGCCCCTTCTTCAGTTTCAGCGTTACCGTCATGCCCTTCTTGCCGTCGGGCAGATCAACGATCTTGGCGAGGCCGTTTTCGATCGTTGGCAGCGTCTCGCACAGGATGCACTGGTTGACGACGTTCTGGTCAAAGGCGGTCATCGGTCGCAGCGAATAGTTGACCACAAGCCGCTTGGTATTGTTGACCTGGATCAGCGGGTGGAAGTTGGTCAGGAACTGCAGCTGGCCGACAACGAGCTGTGTCTTGTTGGCCTGCGCCATGGCACCGGATGCTCCGGCGACTGCGATTGCTGCTCCTGCCAGCGCCACCTTGGCGAGCCTGGCCATATTGTATCTCAAAGATGTCATTGCTTTCTCCTCCTTGGATTTCTGTTTTTCATGCCCTCAATGGGACGAGCTCGATTCAGCCCGCGGATCGAATGCAGAACGGACACCATCGCCGACGAAATTGACCGCCATCACGGTGGCGAAGATCAAAAGACCGGGATAGACGGCGAGCATGGGCGCCGAAATGATCAGCTGCTGTGCATTGGTCAGCATGTTGCCCCAGGTCGGAGTGGGCGGAACGATGCCGAAACCAAGAAAGCTGAGCGTCGATTCGAACAGGATGATGCGGCCCACCGAGAGTGTCATGGCGACGATCAAGGGCGTGGCGATGTTCGGCAACACATGCACGAAGACGTTGTAACGTCCCTTTGCGCCGCTGACGCTCGCCGCCCGGACGTAGTCGACATCCCGCAATCCGATCGCACCTGCACGCCCTATCCGGGCGATCGTGGTCCAATCCACCAGGGCGATGATGATGACGATCCGCAGGAAGATCACCGTGGGTGAGGTCGCTGCGTCAGGACTGAGGCCGATTTTCGTCAGATCGACGGCCCCGAGCACGATCAGGACCGGGATCAGCGGCAGGGCAATGATGCAGTCCGTCATCCGCATCAAGATATTGTCGAACTGCCCACCCACATAGCCCGCCGTGACACCGATGGCGATGCCGATGACCGCGGTGATCAGGGTGGCGAGCAGCCCGACGGCGATCGACACCTGGCCGCCGTAAAGCAGTCGCAGCAGCACATCACGTCCGATATCGTCCGTGCCGAGCCAGTACTGGGCAGACGGAGGCTTGAAACGCCGCAGAAGGTTGGTCGCGTTGGCATCTATGCCCCGGAAATATTCGATCGGGCCAGCCATTGCGCAGGCGATGGCCAGTATCAGGAGAAAAACGAGCGAGATCATTGCCAGCTTGTTGTGCCGGAATCGATCCCAACGCTTGCTCCAGACGGAATTCTTTTCGGCCTTCGCCGGCCGGCTTTCGACGGTGACGGTGCTCATTTCAACGTAATCCTCGGGTCAAGCCAAGCATAGGCAAGGTCGGCAAGCAGGCTCGACAGAAGCGTGACGATCGTCGCGAGCAGAAGGCCGACCAGAGCCAGGTTAAAATCGATGTTGCTGATGGAATCGTAAATGACCTTGCCCATGCCGAGCATGCCGAAGATCGTTTCGACCACCAGTGCGCCGGAAAACAGCGAGCCGAAGCCGAGCGCTAGTACGGTGACCATCGGGATCAAGGCATTGCGTAGCGCGTGACGCATGACGACCGTGGTTTCAGATAGGCCTTTGGCACGCGCGGTGCGGACAAAATCCGAATTCAGCGTCTCGATCATCGAAGCACGCACGTACCGAACGAGCGGCCCCACATGGAAGAAGGTCAAAACCGTGACCGGCAACACTAGGTGATAGAACTGCTCGCCGAGAGAGGCACCTCCGAGCAATGGTGTACCGCTTGCCGGCAGCCAGCCGAGTTTGACCGAAAAGACGATGATCAGGATCAGCGAAGTCCAGAAACCTGGAAGGGAGATGCTTGCAAAGGCAAACAGACTGACGACGCTGTCCGTCCAGCCACCGGGCTTGCGGGCGGCAATCGCACCGAGCAGCATGGCAATCGGGATGCTGATCAGTTCGGTCAGCACCAGAAGCTTGGCTGTCTGAACCACGGCAGGGCCGAGTACATCCATGACGGGACGGAAGTAGACGCTCGAATAGCCGAGGTCACCGTGCAATGCCGAAACCAGCCAGTGCCCGTAGCGGGTCCAGATCGGTTGATCGACACCGTAGAGCGCTCGCATCTGGGCCATGGTTTCCGGTGTAAGCGACGGGTTGCCTTCCAGCATGTTCTCGACGGGATCGCCTGGCATCAGGCCGATCAGCATGAACAGAAGCAGCGACATCACCAGGATGACGAGGACTGCTTGGAGAAGGCGCGATATCGTATATCTCAACATCGGCTCAATCCTTGAAATGACAGGCGGAAAGCTGGGCGGGCCGACCCGGCGCAGGCGACAGCGGGGGCCTTTCCTTGCGGCAGATATCCTGTGCCTTCGGACAGCGGGTGTGGAAGACGCAGCCGGACGGCGGAGCGAGCGGCGAAGGCATCTCTCCCTTGAGGATCTGCTCTTTTTTGCGCCGGCCCTTGCCGATCCGCGGTACGGCCGCGAGCAAGGCCTGCGTATAGGGATGGCTCGGCGTCTCGAACAGATCGTCGCGGCTCGCCACTTCCATCAGGCGGCCTAGATAAAGAACCGCGACCCGGTCCGAAAGGTGCCGCACCACGCCGAGATCGTGGCTGATGAACAGGTAGCTGATGCCGTGCTGTTGCTTGATGTCGTCGAGCAGGTTCAGCACCTGGCTCTGGATCGACACGTCCAGTGCGGACAACGGCTCGTCTGCAACGATCATCTCTGGCTCGGCGATGAGGGCGCGAGCAATCGCAATGCGTTGCCGCTGGCCGCCGGAGAACTGGTGAGGGTAGCGGCGCGCCGATTCCGGCGGCAGTCCGACCTGCCCGAGGACTTCAACAGCGCGCGCGGCCCGTTTGCCGGAGGGAACTCCCTTCAGGCGCAGCGGTTCGGCGACGATATCGCCCACCACCATGCGGGGGTCGAGTGCCGAAAACGGATCCTGGAAAATCACCTGGACGGGAGCCTTGCCGTCCACCGAGGGTCGGCTGCTGTTGAACGTCACCGTGCCCGCGGTCTGCTTGCGCAGGCCGGCGACCACGAATCCGAGGGTGCTCTTGCCGCTGCCGCTTTCGCCCACCAGCGCCAGTGTCTCGCCTTTGGCGACGGTCAGCGACACATCGTTGACGGCCTGGAGCCACAGCTTTGGCTTCATGAAGCCGCCACCGATCGGAATATCGACATTGATATGATCGAGCTTGAGAAGTTCGGTCATGGTTTAACCTTATGGCATGCAACACGATGGCCTGGAGCGACTTCCAGGAATTCCGGTTCGACCTGCCGACAGTATTCGTCGGCAAGCGGACAGCGTTTGGCAAAGCGGCATCCCGGGATGACGTCCGACGTGACCCGTCCGGGAATGACATAGAGGCGCTTCACCGGCTTGTCGGGGTCGGGAAGCGTTGCGATCAGGCCCTGGGTATAGGGATGGAGCGGATTGTCGAACAGCGCTTGGGCCGGCGCATATTCCACAGCCTTGCCGGCATACATGACCATGATCGCATGGGCGACCTCGGAGATGACAGCGAGATTGTGGCTGATGAACTGGATCGACATGTTCGCTTCGTCCTGAAGCGTCAGCATCAGATCGAGAATCTGTGCCTGGATCGTCACGTCGAGCGCGGTCGTCGGCTCGTCGGCGATCAGAAGCTCCGGCTTGCAGGCAAGCGCCATGGCAATCATGGCGCGCTGGCGCATGCCGCCGGAGAGTTGGTGCGGATAGTCCTCGGCCCTGCGTGCCGGCGAGGGAATACCCACCTGGTCGAGGAGGTCCACCGCCCGACTGGCGGCTACCTTCCTGGAAATTCCTTCATGCTTGACGAGCACTTCGGCAATCTGGCGACCGACAGACATGACGGGGTTCATCGCCGTCATCGGTTCCTGGAAGATCATCGCAATTCGCCGGCCGCGCAGATGCTGCCATTGCTTCTGGCTGAACTTCGCAAGGTCCTGACCTTTGAAATCGATGATGCCGCCGACCTTGCCGCCGCCGGCGATGAGGCCGAGCAGGGCCAGCGATGTCATCGTCTTGCCGCAGCCGCTTTCGCCAACGATGCCAAGCGTCTCGCCTTTCGCGATGGAATAGTCGAGCCCGCGGACGACCTGGACGGATTCCGTACCGTTTGAAAAAGTGACCGTAAGATCACGAACATCGAGCAGCGGCGTCGAACCGGTAGCCGGTGCGGAAATGCTCCCATCGACAACCAAATCGCTGAGATGCTGCATTGGTCACCTCCCTTTGTAAACGCTGGCCTTGTTGCCGAAGAGGATCGGCGATTTCGGCGGAGATACATTCACTTGCGACGGCTTCCTCCTCCGCCGCAAGTGACCATTTCGTGTATCAGAGCTCAACGACGCCGACACCATCCCGGATCTCGATCCTGGTGCCGAAGGGCTCCGACAGCCTGCGATAGCGATCGAGGATACGAACGGCATCCTCTCCCTTCGCCATCAGCGGACGGCCTTCGGTATTGTGATGATCGCCCGTCCCTGTCCGACGGGTCTGTTTGACCTCCGGTGAGGAATCACGGCCCATTTCCACGGGATGAAGCAAAATGCGCTTGAGCTTTTCATTCTGCATTTCGAGTTGGATAACCGCCGAGCTCCACCAGGTATCCGAGGGCGTGTCGAGGCCCGGATGCAGCGGATAGGCTGCGGGCGTCAAGGTCTGCAGCCGGTCCACATCGTGTCCCCATGCATCGTAGCTGTCATACGGGACCCGCTGGATGAATTCCGACTGGGCGAAGAAATTGCCGACGCCGTAGAAGATCGGCTTGCCGTTGTAGATCTCGATGCCGAGCGTCCGATGCCAGCCGTGACCGACATAGATATCGGCACCGCCATCGATTACCGCGCGGGCGAATTCCTTGACGAAGCCGGGAGGCGTGTCCCCTCGCGGGCCGTCCGAGACGCTGAAGTGGTGCGCGACGATGACGAGGTCGGACAATTCCTTGGCTTCATGCACCGAACGCAGGTTGCGCTCCAGATCGCGCTTGTTACAGCGGCTGATGATCTCACAGTGATCGCCGACAAAGAAGGATTCCGGATCGCCCCATTGCTGGGCGCCGGGAATCTGGATGCCGAATGAACCTTCGCGCCCATGCTTCGGCTTCTTCATGACATTCAGCTTCTCGCCGAACGCCTTGAGGTTCTCGGCCGTCTGCGGATCGACCATGAATTCGAAGGTAAGACGCTGAGGGTTAACCCCGGGGCGGCCCTTGAGGGCGCCCTTCGGATGACCGGCCCACATGAAATGCTGGTTGCCTGAGCTCGTCGAAATCAGGGCCACGCGCCCGTTCTTCTTGTCGACATAGCCGGGCTCGCTGGCGAGTTCGAGATCGGCGCCTGTGCCGGCGGTGACGATGCCTGCCGCTTTCATATGCTTTCTGGTGGCGAAGAGGCCTTCGGCACCAAAATCGAAGCTGTGATTGTGGGCCGTCGACATGATGTCAAAGCCGGCCCATTTCAGGTCCTTGGCGATTTCCGGATCGGACATCATGAAGCTGCCGATGCCCTGACCGCGGGCCGGCCATTTCAGTTCATCATATTCGGCGAAATTCATCTCGAGGTGACCATAGGTCACGTCGGCATCTTTCAGCAGATCCCAAACCCTTTGGAATTCAGGTTCGTCATGCATGCTGAATGGCCGGCTCACCATACACTCCCCGGCCAGGCTAATTTTCCATTTATGCGATGATACCATATTTGCCTCCGTACGCGAACACCGCACCGCAACTGTGAATGCAGGTCACGTCTCGCCGCATGTTGAATCTGAGAACTCCCTTGCGACCGTGGACTTCAGCCGCGAGACAACCATAGCATTCCAGAGCGATATCACCAGTTTCGTATGGCGCCTTTCAGATATGCCGATACGGCATATCGTGGCTGCCTGCGTGCGGGCAAATGATTGCGGCGAGAGTCTCGAGTTCTTTGGCTAGCTTAGGCGGATTCCGGGATAACCTTATAGCTCCGGTCGATGTCTCAGGTGTCGTAGCGCAGTTGGGACGAGATAGCGGCAACCGGCAGACATCCGTACGCGCCAGCGACGTAGTCTGCACAATTCTAGGTAGCAGTCATGGGCGCGCGCCAAACTTCTCCAGCGACGGGGGTTGGTGAGAGGCGCCATTCACTGAGCGCAACGGTTAGGTGCGATATCGAAGAGCGTCGACCAGTATGGAGAAAGCTGCGGATGGCTGCCTCCTGCTCGGATAATAGAGATGGTACCCGGAAAAGGCGGGACACCAGTCTTCGAGCACCCTTACAAGGCGTCCGTTGGCAAGTTGCTTGCCGACATGGTCTTCCATGACAAACCCAAGCCCGAACCCATCTTCGGCAGCAGTGACAATCATGTTCGTACGATTGAACGCAAGCTGGCCCTCGACGCGCACGCGAAGTTCCCGTGCCTCCTTTTCAAGTTCCCATGTATAGAGCCCGCCGCCACTCAGCATACGAAGGTTGATGCATCTGTGCGACGCCAGGTCCTGCGGGACGAGCGGTTTGGGATGATGCTCGAAGTACTCAGGCGATCCGACGACCGCCATTCGAAGGTCTGGCCCGATACGAACTGCAACCATGTCCTTGGCGAGAGCTTCTCCAAGGCGAACGCCTGCGTCAAAGCGCTCTGAGACAATGTCGGTTAAGCTGGAGTCGATTGCCAACTCGACGTTGATGTCGGGGTACTCCGGAAGCAGTTTTCGAAGCGCCGGCCAAAGCACCGTCGTCGCCGCGTGTTCCGATGTGGTGATCCGGATATTGCCGGCAGGTCGCTCTCGAAGCTCGCTCAATGAAGCGAGCTCAGATCCGATGCTGTCCAATGCAGGACGGAGTGTGGAGAGAAGGCGTTCACCCGCCTCGGTTGGCGCAACATTGCGGGTCGTGCGGGTGAGCAGGCGGACGCCCAACCGCGCCTCGAGGCGCCGGATGGTGTGGCTGAGGGCGGACTGCGATGTCCCGAGCTTGGCGGCCGCTCGGGTAAAATTCTGTTCGTCCGCGACCGTCAGGAAGGCATTGAGATCGACCAGTTCCTCGCGTCTCATTCATGAACTCCTGACATCGACAATGATTGATTGCCCAAGCTGAAGCAGGCAATCGCTTGGCGGTCAAGCTTTCGCTGGCACGAGACCAAGGCTTGCGAGACTGCCAGGGCCTGCAACGATGGCCAGCGGGATCAAGGTTCCGTCAGCCAGCGAACTCACTGCTACAGAACCGACAATGCCACATCCGTAATGGAAAGCGCCGACCAACGCGGAGACTGCGCCTCGATGATGAAATAGTGCCCCTTAGACTGCGGTTAGAGAGTGCCTCATCAAGTCGGCATGGAGCTTCGGTGTGCGCGGCTGGGCGTCGTCGTTCTGGCCAAGCCACATATGGAGCGCGCCGGCAGGTCAAGCGCACGCGGCTGCGGTGTTTCGCTGCTCGACGTCTCGACGGCGGCCGCGGCCGCCGTCGAGGTTATCAGGCGACGTCGGGCAGGCCGCCGATCAGTTTGTCGAGCGTGATCGGATAGTGCCTGACGCGGACCCCCGTCGCGTTGTAGATCGCATTGGTAATCGCAGCCGCGACGCCGCATAGGCCGAGTTCGCCAACGCCCTTCGCCTTCATCGGCGACGACATCGGGTCAGTCTCGGCCATGAAAACCACCTCCTGGTGCGGGATGTCGGCGTGAACAGGCACCTCATATCCGGCAAGGTCGTGGTTGACGAAGAAGCCGCGCCGGGTATCGACGGCGAGTTCTTCTGAAAGGGCGCCGCCGGCACCCATGGTCATCGCGCCGATCACCTGGCTGCGGGCCGTGATCGGGTTCAGGATACGACCCGCGGCACAGACGGTCAGCATCCGTCGAATGCGGGTCTCGCCGGTCGCAACGTCGACGCCGACTTCGACGAAATGCGCCCCGAAGGTAGACTGCTGGTGCGTCTTTGCAAGATCGCCCCACTCCATTGTATCCTCGCCGACAAGGCCGCCTGGTCCGGCTGCCTCGGCAAGGGGAACCGAACGGTTTCCAGATCTGACGATGCCGTTTTCAAAGACGGCGTCCCCGGAGTTGAAACCAAGCTTTTGAGCGATCGCGTCGCGAAGCTTGATGCAGGCGGCATAGACGCCTGACGTCGAGGAGTTTGCCCCAAACTGTCCGCCGGAACCGGCTGACACCGGAAAGCGTGAATCGCCGAGCTGCACGGCCACCTTGTCGATGCCAACGCCCATCATTTCCGCAGCCGTCTGGGCAATAATGGTGTAGCTGCCGGTACCGATGTCGGTCATGTCGGTCTCGACCGTGACCACACCTTGCCTGTCGAGCTTTACGCGTGCTCCGGACGGGAGGACAAGATTGTTGCGGAAGGCGGCTGCGACCCCCATCCCGATCAGCCAGTCGCCCTCCCTGCGGGACCCGACCTTCGGTCGGTTGCTCCAGCCGAAGCGGTCTGCGCCGAGCTTAAGACAGCCGATGAGGTCCCGATGAGAGAACGGACGCTCAGGCTTTTCCGGATCGACCTGGGTGTCGTTGACGATCCGGAACTCAATCGGGTCCATGCCGACCCTTTCAGCCATTTCGTCAATGGCGATTTCCAGCGCCATCAACCCGGGCGCCTCGCCTGGCGCGCGCATGGCATTGCCCTCAGGCAGGTCGAGGGTCACAAGGCGCATGGCCGTCATCCGGTTCGCCCCCGCATAAAGGAGCCGCGTCTGGTTGACGGCGGTCTCCAGTCCACCGCCAGGCAGGTCTCCCGACCAGCTTTCATGGGCGATCGCGGTGATCTTTCCATTCCGCTCAGCGCCGATGCGGATGCGCTGGATCGTCGCTGGACGGTGAGTCGTATTGTTGATCACGAAGGGGCGCGGCAACGCCACCTTGACGGGACGGTTCGCAGCCTTGGCGCCGAAAGCGGCAAGGACGGCGTCGGCCCTCAGAAAGAGCTTGCCGCCAAACCCGCCGCCTATAAACGGCGACATGAGGTGGATTTTCCCCTTGTCGACACCCAGAGTCGTCGCAAGGTCGGAGCGCCACCAGTCGATCATCTGGCTGGAGGTCCACACAGTCACTTCGTCACCATTCCAGGCGGCGATCGAGGCGTGCGGCTCCATCATCGCATGAGACTGGTCGGGCGTCGTATAGGATTGGTCCAGGGTAACCGAAGCGGATCGGAAAGCCGCTTCGAAGTCGCCGACGGCGGTATCGGGCTCTTGAGACTCATCCGGTTTTTTGGCTGCTCTCCGCTCGGCGCTCAGATCGAATGTGCCCCTCTCTTCCGCATAATCGGCCTTGACCAGCGCGGCAGCAGCCCGCGCTTCTTCGAAAGTCTCGGCAACGACGACGGCGATCGCCTGATGATAGTGCTGAACTTCATCGCCGCCGAAGAGGTTCGCGGTATTGAACTTGCCCTTCTTGCGCTTGCCGACATCCAGGGTCGTTACCACGGCAAGCACGCCGGGCGCGCTCTTGGCGGCTGTGACATCCATGGCGTTGATGCGGCCTTTGGCGATCGCAGCACCGACCGGGTAGCCGTAGGCATAAGGCGTGTTCGGGTCATGCCACTCATAGGCATACATCGCCCGACCAGTCGTCTTGAGCTCGCCGTCGATGCGATGGATCGGCTGGCCGATGACCTTGAGACGATCGATCGGATTGGTTGTTGCAGGTGTCTCGAACTTCATGGCTCAACCCCTTGCTTCGGAAAGGACGGCGCCAAGCGCGCGCTCGACGAGATCGACCTTGAATCGGTTCTGTTCAGTGGGACGGGCGTCCGCGAGGATCCCCCTCGCCGCCGCCCGGGCACCTTTTGGCAGTTCAGCTTCTGCTGCTTCGACCCGCCATGGCTTGTGGGCAATGCCGCCGACCGCGACACGTCCGGTTCCGTCGGGATGAATAATCGCTCCGATCGAAACGAGCGCAAACGCATAGGAGGCTCTGTCCCTGACCTTGCGGTAGATATGTTTCCCACCGACTGGAGATGGAAGCAGGACAGCGGTGATGAACTCGCCTCGCTCCAGCACGGTCTCGATATGCGGCGTGTCGCCGGGCAAACGATGGAAGTCGGCGATCGGAATCGCGCGGCGGCTCCCGTCTGCTTTTACGGTCTCGACGGTCGCATCGAGCGCCCGCATCGCAATCGCCATGTCGCTCGGGTGGGTCGCGATGCAAGCGTCACTCACTCCGACGACGGCATGCTGGCGGCTGAAGCCGCCGATTGCCGAGCAGCCGCTGCCGGGTTGGCGTTTGTTGCACGGCTGGTTCGGGTCATAGAAATACGGACAGCGGGTGCGCTGCAGGAGGTTGCCGGCGGTCGTCGCCCTGTTGCGGAGTTGACCCGACGCGCCCGCGACGAGGGCTCGTGACAGCAGCCCGTAGTCGCGGCGAACAGTTTCGTGCGCGGCAAGGTCGGTGTTTCGGACCAGAGCGCCAATGCGCAGCCCGCCTTCGGGTGTGGCTTCGATCTTGTCGAGCCCAAGGCCGTTGACGTCGATCAGATGCGTCGGCGTTTCTATCTCGAGCTTCATCAGGTCGAGCAGGTTCGTTCCGCCGGCAATGAATTTGGCTTCTGGATTGGAAGCGGCCGCCTTAGCTGCGGCCTCGACTGAGGAGGCGCGTTCGTAGGTGAAGGCTCTCATGCTGTGATCCCTCCGACTTCCGAAATGGCATCGAGGATGTTGGAATAGGCGCCGCATCGACAGATATTACCGCTCATCCGCTCGCGAACTTCGGCCGCGGTGAGTTGCGCAGGGCTATTGAGATCGCCGGTGACGTGGCTCGGGATGTTTGCCTTGATCTCCTCGAGGACAGCTACAGAGGAACAGATCTGGCCTGGCGTACAGTATCCGCACTGGAAACCATCGTGTTTCACGAAGGCAGCCTGCATCGGATGAAGGTTGCCGGGCTGGCCGAGCCCTTCGATCGTTGTGACCTCGTCGCCGTCGTGCATGACGGCCAGGGTCAGACAGGAATTTATCCGGCGGCCGTCGACCATGACGGTGCAGGCACCGCACTGTCCGTGGTCGCATCCCTTCTTCGTACCTGTAAGATGTAGATGCTCTCGCAATGCGTCGAGCAATGTTGTCCTGTTGTCGACGTCGAGCTCGCGCCTCTCGCCGTTGACGGTGAAGTTTACCTTGGTCACATAAGCCATTTGCTTCCCCGCAGACTGCGCCGCCGCGCTTCCGGCGACACCCGTGACCGCGACCGTCGCAGCCGAGGAAATAAGTAAATCCCGTCGGGAAAGTTCCAGTTGGATAGGATCCTGCATGTCCGGCTCCACTTCAATTATTTGGGGCGGCGGGTGGCGCCGGAGACGAAGGTAGAGCGGAAAGCTGGCTCGATTAGGCGCCTCTCGTCGCATGCGGTTATCGCTCGCATTCATACATGCTTGGGCAGGACAGGTTCGCGCGCGTCGGCAAGAAGAACTCATTCATGAACAACAGACATAGGTTCATGCCAAAGATCCCATCTAATCCGATCAATCGCTGGCCGGTATATTCATCCAACATACAAAGCGGGAACGCTGCCATGACGGTCGCGAAAAGCAAGATCGTGAGTCAGACGCCAGTGGTCCGGCAAGGCTACCGCCCGTGGCACTTAAGCGGAATGACAAGGAGAGAAACGATGGATCGCGTCCCCTTCAACGTTCTGGTCATTGGCGCGACCGGCAGCATTGGCCGCCTCGTCGTGCAAGAGGCCTTTCGCCAAGGTCACACTGTGCGGGCCCTGACGAGGAACCCCTCGAGGGCTACGCGTTTTCCGGCGGGCGTCGAGGTGGTCGGCGGTGACGTGACTCGCCCGGAAACTTTAGCGCCGGCATTTGAAGGAATTGACGCGGTCGTGCTGACGGTCAATGCCGACGGTCATGGAAAGGAGGCCTCTGAAGCTGTCTACTATGGCGGCATCAGGAGCGTCCTCTCCGCGATCGGCGGCCGCGACGTCCGCGTGGCTCTCATGACAACGATCGGCATTACCGAGCGGCTTGGCAGTTACAACCAGACCAACCAGGGTCACGACTGGTAGCGGAGGGGCGAGCGGCTTCTGCGTGCAAGCGGCTTACCCTACACGATCGTCCGGCCCGGATGGTTCGACTACAACGCGGCCGACCAGCATCGGCTGGTGTTTCTACAAGGGGATCGTCGGCATTCCGGCACGCCAAGCGACGGTGTCATCTCGCGGCAACAAATCGCCGAGGTACTGGTTGGAAGCCTGACTTCGGACGTTGCGCACAGGAAAACCCTGGAGCTCGTCGCGGAAAAAGGGCCAGCGCCTGCCGATCTCGATCCACTGTTCGCAGCGCTCAAGCCCGATCCGGAAGACGCGTTGGACGCCGTCCTCGACGTCGACAACATGCCGCTCGACCAGGAGCCGGACGGGGTCCGGCATGACTTGCGCAAAGTATCAAAAAGCCACGCTGCAGCTTGATCCGCAGCCCGTACGAAAAGGATCTCCATCATGACCAGCGTAACCGTCGTGATCGGCGCAGGCTCGATCGGCCAGGCGATCGCCCGCCGCGTCAGCTCCGGCAGACACGTGCTTCTCGCCGATCTTAGACGAGAGAATGCCGAAGCTGCCGCGAAAGTCCTCAGCGAAGCCGGCTTCGACGTCAGCACGGCCGCCGTCGACATCTCGTCGCGGGCTTCGGTGCACGCGCTTGTCGAAGCGGCGACGGCCATCGGGGATATCACCGGAATCGTCCATGCGGCCGGTGTCTCTCCGTCGCAGGCACCTCCGGAACTCATCCTGAAGGTCGACCTCTACGGCACGGCAGTCATACTGGAGGAGTTCGGCAATGTCATCGCGCCGGGCGGTTCCTGCGTGGTCATCGCCTCCATGTCCGGCCATCGCCTCCCCGCCCTGACGGCGGATCAGGACAGGCTTCTTGCGACCACGCCCGCAGAAGAACTGCTCGCGCTGCCAATGCTCCAGGCGGACAAGATCACTGATCCGCTAAACGCCTACCAGATATCCAAGCGCGGCAACGCGCTGCGGGTGAAGGCGGAGGCAGTCAGGTGGGGAAAGCGTGGCGCACGTGTCAATACGATGAGCCCTGGCATCGTCATCACCCCGCTCGCCAAGGACGAACTCACCGGACCACGTGGCGAAGGCTATCGGAGGATGATCGATCTGTCGCCGGCCGGAAGAGCGGGAACGCCGGACGAGATCGCCTCGCTTGCCGCTCTTCTGATGGGGCCGGACGGCGCCTTCATTGCCGGCAGCGACTTCCTCATCGATGGCGGCGTGACCGCCTCGTACTTCTATGGCGAACTCGCGCCGAAGTGACCCCAGCCCAATCAAACGCGCGAAGCAATTACTGGAAAGGACATCAAGATGCTAGCAACAATGCTTTACGCCCCCGGCGACGTCCGCTGTGAAGAGGTCGCCGAACCCAGGATCCTGAAACCGACCGACGCGATCATAAAGCTGTCCGCAAGCTGCGTCTGCGGCTCGGATCTGTGGCCTTTCCGCGGCGCGAACGACGTCGCCACGCCGATGGCAATGGGCCATGAATACTGCGGCGTCGTCGTGGAAGTCGGCAGCCTGGAGATCCCGCTTGCGGACGTCGCGGAGGGTTACCGCGCCATGGACGAGCGCCGGGCCATCAAGACGCTGCTCCGGCTCTAGGAGCAGCGGGCGGCCTTCGGCCCTTAACGCCAATATCCCTGACTAAACCTTAGACGGAGACAAGTTCATGAAGAGGATCGCAGCCACCATCGCAGTGTCCGCAATGGCAGCGACAAGCGCCGAAGCCGAAGGCAGGCGGCCGCGCGTCGCACCTCCAGCCGTCTACGAAACCGCACCGGGCCTGGGCCACTTCACGGACGACGTCCTCTTTGGCGAGGTCTGGGAACGCACGGAACTCTCGCCGCGGGATCGCAGTCTGGTGACCGTTGCGACCCTGGTGGCGACCGGCAAGGCCGCCCAGACCGGAAGCCATGTCCGCCGGGCGCTCGACAACGGCGTGAAGCCTGAAGAGATCGGCGAACTGATCACCCAGCTTGCCTTCTATTCGGGCTGGCCGAATGCCATGTCGGCTGTCACCGAGACGAAGAAGGTGTTCGAAGAGCGCGGGATCGGCACCGTTTCGAACAGCGAGGCCGCACGGATCGAACTTGAAGCCGCAGCCGAAGCGGCGCGTGCGGAGACCGTGAATACCAATGTCGCGCCAACGGCGTCGGTGCTTGCGGATCTCACCAACCGCGTCCTGTTCGGCGACCTCTGGCAGCGTCCAGATCTCTCCGCCCGAGATCGCAGCCTCGTGACCATGGCAGCCCTGGTGGCGATCGGGCAGCCGGAACAGCTTCCTTTCCATGTGAACCGGGCGATGGACAATGGCTTGACGCGTGCAGAGATGTCCGAGGTGGTCACCCACATCGCCTTTTACGCCGGGTGGCCAAGAGCCATGTCCGCAGTTCCAGTGGTGAAGCGGGTGTTCGATCAGCGCGATATTCCGCCGGTGCAGGAGACGGCCGTGATTGCAGAGGTCAATATCACGCGTGCAGGAGATGGCAGGGCATCCGCACCCGAACAGTACTTCACCGGCAAAGTGGAAACGTCAGGATTCTATCGCGGCGATGCGCCGGCGCGGATAGGCGGTGCGACCGTCTCTTTTTCAGCAGGGGCCCGAACCGCCTGGCACACCCATCCGCTTGGCCAGACGCTCTTCATCGTCTTCGGCCAAGGCTGGATCCAGAAGGAAAATGGCCCTGTCGAACAGGTTGGGCCGGGCGATGTCGTGTGGATCCCGCCGCATGTGAGACACTGGCATGGTGCCTCGGTCGATGAGGCGATGACGCATTTCGCGGTCGCCGAGGCTCTGGACGGAAACTCCGTCACCTGGATGGAAAAGGTATCCGACGACGATTACAACAAGGGCCGTGAACTCGACTAAAATCCCACGCGAACAGCTCCAGGAGGACGTGGTGACCCGTGAAGCAGATGCCCAGGTTTCCACGCCTTGAACTGTGACACGCAGCTGCAAGATGATGATGGGCTGGTGAGCATCGCCCCACTGACACGAATGGAAGGCGAAAACCCTGAAAGGTGCCGACGCCTTCCGTCAAATCAACCGTCCGTTTCTGTGACCGGACATCTTCAATACGGCCTCTGGAAGACGCTCGCCCTGCACTTCAACCTTCGAGGCCTCCCGGTCGATCTCGGCGAGATACTCGGGCGTCAGCTCCAGGTCCACGGCCTGCAATATGGGCGAAGGGACCATAGGCTTCTGCCGTGTCGAAGTGGGTGATCCCTCGCCCGTGGGCATCGCTCAGCAGCACGATCATCTCGCTCTTGTCATGCCCTGCCGTAGATGCCGGTCAGGCCGATGCAGGGCGAATATAGACCTCGCGCAGTCCGTCGATTAGCCGCTATAATACGCATGACCCTATAAGCAGGACTAATGAATGCCAAACGAGAACTTCAACGATCTTGTTGCTTTCGTCACCGTCGCCCGCGAGGAGAGTTTTACCAAGGCCGCGGTAAAGCTCGGCGTTTCGCAGTCCGCCCTCAGCCAGACCATACGGGGCCTCGAAGGCCGCCTTGGTCTGCGGTTGCTGACCCGGACGACCCGGCGTGTCTCGCCGACGGCGGCCGGCGAGCGATTGCTACAGACGGCAGGTCCTCGCTTCGATGAGATCCAGGCTGAACTCGCAGCTTTGAGCGAAATGCGCGACAAGCCTGCTGGTATGATCCGGATAACGGCCGGAGAACATGCGGCGATCTCGGTTCTCGCGCCGGCGCTCGAAAAGTTCCTGCCCGACCATCCAGACCTGGTGGTAGAGATCATCGTCGACTACGGGCTGACGGACATCGTCGCCGACCGGTTCGATGCCGGGGTCCGGCTCGGCGAGCAGGTTGCGAAGGATATGATCGCAATCCCGATCAGCCCGGAGATCCGCATGGCGGTCGTCGGTTCGCCGGCCTATTTCCGCGCGCATCTCTACCCGGAGATGCCGCAGGACCTGACAAGCCACAACTGCATCAACATGCGGCTGCCAACCCACGGCACCATCTTTCCCTGGGAGTTCGAGAAGGATGACAGGGAGCTGCGTGTTCGTGTCGAAGGGCAGCTCGTCTTCAATAACTTGCCGATGCGGCTTAACGCGGCGCTCCGGGGCCTCGGCCTTGCCTATATGCCGGAAGATCAGGTCCAGGCGCATCTCCAACGTGGTGAACTGATCCGGGTCCTTGAGGACTGGTGCCCACCCTTCCCGGGCTATCATCTGTATTATCCGAACCGTAGGCATACCTCCCCGGCGTTCTCCCTGGTGGTGAACGCACTGCGTTACAGGAGTTGACGTGCTCATCAATTAAACTTGATTGATAAGCTAGCCTAATAACGTCATGCGGGCAGCAGCCTCTAATTCTCCTCGTGTCGGTGACGTACTTTCCTGGACCAGTCGACCGGAAAGAGAAAAGATGCGACAACTTTTGAAATTCCTCACGCCTGCCGCGCTTGTGTCGGCCCAGATTTCCGCCGCAAGTATCGTTGCCGCGCAGCCCGCGGAGAACGCGCCGCCTCTCGTCATACAGGAGCAAGGCAGTTTCGCAGTGGGCGGCAGGGCCGTCACGACTCCTGGCACCTATAATAACAACGTGCCGACTGCCGAAGGCCAGAGCATCCATGGCGACCATCTCTATGCCTTTTACCAGGTGCCGCAGAACCACAAACCTTTGCCGATCGTCATGCTGCATGGCGCCTACCAGTCCGGCCGGAGCTGGGAGACGACCCCTGATGGTCGGGAAGGTTTTCAGACAATCTTCCTGCGTCGCGGTTTTCCGATTTATACGATCGACCAGCCTCGTCGCGGGCGCGCCGGCAACAGCACCGTCGCCGCAACGATCGAACCGACCCCCTACGATCAGCTGTTCTTCGACCAGTTCCGGATCGGCACCTGGCCGAACTACTTCGACAACGTCCAGTTCGACCGTGATCCAAAGGCCCTGGACCAGTTCCTGAGCTCGGTGACACCCAACACCGGTCCTTATGATCCTGGCGTCATCTCCGACGCGATGTCGGCCCTCTTCGACAAGATCGGTGGCGGCATCCTGTTCACCCATTCGCAGGCAGGAGGTCCGGGCTGGCTCACGGCGATCAAGAATGGGAACGTGAAAGGTGTCGTCGCCTTTGAACCAGGCAGCGGCTTCATCTTCCCGGAGGGTGAAGTGCCCGCGGCGATGCCGAGTGCAGCCGGTACGCTGACGCCGGAGGCCGTGCCGGTCACAGATTTCGAAAAACTGACCCGCATCCCGATCGTCATCTACTACGGCGACAACTTCCCGACCGAACCGACCAATGCGCGTGGACAGGATAACTGGCGCGTTCGCCTCGCCATGGCCAAGCTTTGGGTGGCCGCAATCAACAGGCACGGCGGCGACGCCCGCCTCATCCACCTTCCAGAAACCGGTGTGCGGGGCAATACCCACTTCCTGATGTCGGACCTCAACAACGTGCAGATCGCCGACCTGGTGTCGAACTTTCTGGCGGAAAAGAAGCTGGATTGAGTTTTGTCGCGGGCGGGCCTGTATCCCATTCAAAGAGGTTCACATGAAGACGTTTATCCGTACCGGCGCGCTTGCACTGCTCGCCGCCACCCCGGTCGCTCTGATCGGCCTCCAGGCGGAAGCCGAGCCGAACCGCACGACGATGCCCGACATCGGCAAGCTCGTGCACTATACCACCGTCACGCGTGGTGAGGTCACCGAGCATATCATGACGACGCCGGAAGCCATCGCGGCCGCGAAGGCCGGCCAGCCGGTTCCCGTCGGCACGCATTTCGTGCTCGTTGATTACCGCGGTGGCGAGGTCTTCCGGTATTTCGTCATGGAAAAAGGTCCGAACTGGGGTGCAGACTACGATGATGGCCGCCGGACCGGTGACTGGCAGTTCCAATGGTTCAAGCCGGATGGATCGATCAACCTTGCCGAAAACACGGCGCGCTGCCAATCCTGCCACACTTCCCGGTCCGACCGCGAGTTCCTCTACACCTACAACGAACTCCGCCGGTTCAAGACGGACTAAGGACGAGACATGTCGACCGTCTTCAGGCTGCGCATCCTTCTCGACTTCATCGCCATTGCACTGCTGGTTGCCTGCCTTGCCTACTGGTGGCAGGACAATTTGGTGCATGAATTGCTGGGCACTGCCCTGTTTGTCTTGATCATCGCACATAACGTCTTCAATAGACGATGGCTCGGCACACCCAAGGTCAAGGGCCGGCAGCGCGTCCTGAACAGCTTCGTCATCATCTGCGTCGCCACCCTGATGACCGTGATGCTGGTGACCAGCCTGCTGATCTCACGCGACCTCTATCCATTCACAGCGCTCCGCGGGGCTTTCGCCGTTCGCGAGATCCACATGTTTGTCGCCTACTGGACGCTGCTGGTGATTTCGTTGCACCTCGGCACCCGCTGGTCTTCCGTGATGAGCGTCGCTCGGACGATTTTTGGGATAACCAGCCGCAACGCTGCCAGGGCGGTTGCGCTGCGCGGCCTTGCAGCTGCCGTCGCATTCTGGGGCGTGATAAGCTCCTTCGAAATGGCATTCGGCTCGAAGCTGATGCTGACCTACACGCTCGATATGTGGGATTTCAACGAGGCAGCGCTGCGGTTTTTCGTCAACTATGCCTCGATCGTTGGGCTTTACGCTGCCGTCGGTCACTACGTGCTAATGTTCGTCCGGGCGCGAAAGCACATTCGGCCGGACCGATGAACTCTATTCTCCTTGAGTGGAAACGAACCGGTGGCACCGTGTCTCAAAAGGCCACCGGGATCGGCTTGCATTTTACCCGCATCGGCATAACGGGTTGAGCACTGGCGGCCTGCCGTCATGAGTGGTTCACGCTGCGCCTATCCAAGCCGAGACGCTGCTCACCATCCGCTGACGGACTTGACCTCCAGGAACTCTTCCAGCCCCCAGCGGCCGCCTTCGCGTCCGTTTCCGGACTGCTTGAACCCACCGAACGGGCTGCCGGATGCGCGCGAGGCACCGTTAATCTGCACCATTCCGGAACGGATCTTCGCGGCGAGCCGCCGAGCCCTGTCTCGATCGGAGGTTTGTACTTGCGCGTTCAGTCCGTATGGCGTGTCATTGGCAATCTCAATCGCCTCCTCTTCGGTATCGAAGGGAATGATGCACAGCACCGGACCGAAAATCTCCTCGCGAGCGATCGTCATCTGGTTGTGGACGTCAGCGAACACCGTCGGGCGCACATAAGCCCCTTGGTCAAATCCCTCGGGACGCCCCGGCCCCCCGGCGGCGACGCGGGCACCTTCATGGATACCCTGCTCGATCAGCGACTGGATCTTGTCGTATTGCTGCATGGATACGACAGGGCCGATATGCGGACCATCCTCAGAGGGAGCTCCGATCATGGTCTCGTTGGCAATACGCGCCGCAACGGCGACAGCCTTCTCGTAGATCGGGCGTTCGACCAGCATACGCGTCGGTGCGTTGCAGGATTGACCGGAATTGGAAAAGCAGGCGCGCGCACCTCGCGCTACGGCTTCCTCGACATCAACATCGGCAAAGACAACGTTCGGCGATTTCCCCCCAAGCTCGAGCGCGACGCGCTTGACCGTCTCGGCGGCGGTCTTCGTCACCGCAATACCGGCCCGCGTCGAACCGGTGAAACTCATCATGTCGATGCCTGGATGAGCGGACATGGCTGTGCCGACGGTCAAGCCGTCACCGTTCACGAGGTTGCACACTCCGCTTGGAAAGCCCGCTTCGTGAAGCATATCCATGAATACCATCGCCGAAAGCGGGGCAATCTCGCTTGGCTTAAGGACGACCGTGCAGCCGACCAACAGTGCGGGAATAACCTTCAGGGTGATCTGGTTGATCGGCCAATTCCAGGGCGTGATCATACCGCAAACCCCGACTGGCTGATACAGGATCAAGTCGCCCGAACCGTCGGGATGCATCGGGTGTTCGAAGACGAAATCACGGCCCGCATTGAGGAAGTTATTGATCTGGCTCAATCCTGCGGCCGCCTGCGAATTTCGGGCGAAGCGGATGGGCGCACCCATTTCCGAGGAAATGGCCTGAGCCATCTCCTCGATCCGCTTGTCGTAGACGGCCTTCAGTCGCTCCACCGCCGCGACGCGCTCATGATGAGGTGTTTCGCTCCACATCGGGAAAGCAAGGCGCGCGGCCTGCACGGCAGCATCGACGTCCTTGGCATTGCCGAGGGAAACCGTCGCGACAATGCTGTTATCCGCCGGGTTGACTACCTCAAAGGGCTTCGGTCCGGAGCCCTCCACCCAGGCGCCGTCGATGTAGAATTTAGAATAGTCCATCATGCAACCTTCGATTCAATGCGGGTACGCATACGATTGATCGGGCCGCGCAGCATCGGCACGAAAACCGACAGTAGGGAAGCGGCGTTGAGAGAACGCATCTCGGCGATGGGCATCGGCAGATCCTCTGGCGCAACTCCCGTGCCAGCCTCGCCAAGCACCTCGCCAAGCGCCGTTGCGGTCGGCACGCCTCGCCCAGAGTAGCCGACCAGTGCGTAGAGTCCTTCAGCCGGGTTGTAGAGGCGCGGCGTGCGATCCATGGTGATATCGAGCTGGCCGGACCAGTGCCAGCGCCAGTCGATCGTCTTGATCTGCGGATACATCTCGCGCACCCGGCGCGAGATGAAGTCTGTAGTCGCCTTGAAATTCGTCCCGATGATCGGCTCGACGAGGCCTCCCATGATAAGCCGGTTCTGCTTGTCGAACCGCACGTAACGGACGTCGTGACGCGTATCGCCGAAATTGTGATTGTCCGGCAGGATGGTCCTGCGCAGGTCGATATCGAGGGGGGTAGACGCGATCGCATAGGACCGCATGGTGAAGAAGCTCTTGCCCAGCGGTGGCAAAAAATTATCGGTATAAGCACCCGTAGCGAGACCGACACGGCGTGCAAGCACTGTGCCGTGCGGGCAGGTGACCAGCCATGCGCCACCCTTACGTTCGAGCTTGACGACCGGCGAATCCGTAAAGACCTCCGCCCCTTCGCGCATCGCCGCCCGAGCGAGACCGCGCGCATAGGCAAGCGGGTTGAGATGCCCGCCGCCAGTATGAATCCAGCCTCCGTGAAACTCTTCCGAACCGGTTATAGCAACGGCCTCATCCCGGTTGAGCATCTTCGGTTCGGTTCCGAGGCTGGCGTAGAAATCGTGCTGGCGTTGCAGGGCCGGTACGGTCTTGGGGCTGTGCGCGAGCTGGAGGGCTCCCGTCGGTGCCGCTTCGCAATCCATGTCGTATTCGCGGATCAACGAAAACACGCGTTTGCCGGAATCGGCAAGGATGCGGGTAAGCCGTTCACCACGTTCGCGGCCCAGGGTCTCGATAGCCTTGTTTGGATTGATGAAACCGTAGACGGGAACGCAATGGCCGTGATTGCGGCCGGATCCGCCGTGGCCGATACCGTTGGCCTCGATGACGACCGTCTTCACGCTCCGCTTGGCGGCGTGGATGGCGGCCGAAAGACCCGTAAAGCCGGCTCCGATGATGACGAATTCGGCCTCATGCGCACCCATGAGCGCCGCAGTCTCGGGTGCAGCGGGTGCGGTGTCCTCATAGAGACTGCCAATCATCGTCATGGAGTTCCTAACCTCTTTACCTTGTTATGAAGCGAGTGCGGGACGCCGAACCGATGTCAGTTCATCGTGCCGATGCCATATGCGGTCGCGCGTCTTCCCGAGCTCGTCGATGGCATCCGTCATCCGCTCACCCCAACGCGCGATCCCATCGGACGATCTGAGAGCGTCGTTGGTGATTTCGATGCCACAGGCCGGAATGCCGGTACCCCAGGTGTGAAAGTCGAGCGTAAACGCACCCTCACGGCCGGAATAGGGCTGATTGTCACCAATAGTGAGATCACCGAAACGCTTGAGATTTTGGATCATCGCTGACGAAAGCGCATCGCTCTCGTTCCATATGGTGCCAACGTCCCACGGACGGTACTCGGCGCCGAGTTGGCGAGTGCAACTGTGCATGAAAATCACGAAAGGATGATTGTGTCTGTCAACCAAAGCCCGGACGGCATTGTCGACCGCGCGGTGATAGGGCCAGAAACAGGTATCGATGCGCCGTTCGAGATCGTGCTGCTGCAGATCGATATTGCCGGGCACGACAACGCCGTCGCTCTCGGCAAGAATGAGCCGCGGATCCCTGATCCAGCGGTTGCAGTCGATAAACAGCCGCGAGTAGCGCGCAAGCACGGCGGGCATATCGAGTTTGCGGGATATGATGCGCACGACTTCGGCAATTCCGACATCGACGCCGATATGCTCGTTCAGATCCTCCATTGAAAGACCGAGATTGCCGAAGGCTTCGGGAACCGCGCTTGCCGCATGGTCGCAGACCATCAGGCCTGGGAATTTTCCATCTGCGTTGATGATCTCGAAATTGCCATTCAAGGCGTCATCCTTGTCCGTCATAAACCTGTTCTGCCTGATGCATCTGTGTCTCGCCCTTCTTTCGAAGAGCTTCGATAACCGCGAGCCGTTCACGGATCTTGTTGGGGCTGCGCTTCACCAAGGCCGCGATGATGGCTTCGCATTGTGCGAAGGCAGCCACCTTGGAATCGTAGGGTGATAATGATTCCACCGGCGAAATCAGCACCTGGTCGGCGAAATTGCTGATGGGCGACATCCAGCGATCGGTGAAGAGGACGATGCGGGCGCGCGCTTCGCGGGCCAGCCGTGCAAATTCGACCACATCGTTCTGGTAGCGTCGGAAGTCGAACACCACGAGCGTCGTCTGGCTATTGAAATCGACAAGACGGTCGAATAGCCGCGAGGATTGGTTATCGATGACGGCAACCCCGGGGCGAAGCTGGCTGAGATGCATCGACAGGCGCAGGGCCAGAATCGAGCTGAAGCGTCCGCCGAGACAGACGATCGAGCTGCGTTCGTCCGACAATAGATCGAGGATTGCCTCGAATTCCTGCGGCCGATGCGCATCTGCTGCCTTGTTCAGCGCATCCGCCAGATTGCGCATGATCGCGACATAGGTATCGCCCTCGCCGTTCATGTCGCGGCGGGAGTCCATCATCGAAAGCGGCGAATTCAGCTGCTCGCTGACTTCCTCGATGAGATCCTTCTGGAAGGCTGCATAAGCACCATAGCCCAACTTCGCGACGAGCCTGAGGATCGTTGGAATGCTGACACCCGATCGTGCTGCGAAACCGGCGACGGTTCCAAGCCCCGCTGCGGGATAATTGTTCAGCAGCGTGCGAACGGTCTTCCGCTCGGCCGCTGTAAATTTGAGATCGCTGGATTCGAGTTTTGCTTTGATAGTCACGTTCCCTCTCCGGACTGTACGATATAATAAATTTCTACAGCGTCAACGATATTTGATATCAGATTGTACAGATTTCCGTTGACGCTGTGATACAAATACATACAGTTCATGAAAATGACAGAAATGCACGCGGGGAACCAACCCTGTCTTAAAGATTGCATCGAACACAATGAAGGGGACTTTAGATATGAAAAAAAGGTCGGTTCTTGCTGCCTTGACCGGGCTGTTGCTTTGCGCTTCCGCATCCATGTCCAGTGCCGAAACCTTGCGGTTCGCGGCACAGGGCGACATCAATTCGCTCGATCCTTATGTGTTCGACGAAACATTCACGACGGGCTTCCTCGGCAACATGTACGAAGGCCTGATCCGCCGCGACGCGGATTTGAAAATCCAGCCGGCGCTCGCGGAGAGCTGGGAAATGGTCGAGCCGACCCGCTGGCGCTTCAAGCTGCGTCAAGGCGTGAAGTTTCATGATGGCAGCCCGTTCACGGCCGACGATGTCCTGTTTTCTGCAGGCCGCGTCCGTGCCAACGGTTCGGACCTGAAGAACCGCCTCTCCAACGACACGAAGGTGGTGAAGATCGACGACTATACGGTCGATTTCATTACCAAAACCCCGAACCCCATCATCATGTATCAATGGGGCAATTGGTACATGATGTCGAAATCCTGGGCTGAAAAGAACGGCGACAAGGGCCCCCAAAAGGGTGGCGGTGAATCGGAAAGCTATTCCACCCTGCATGAAAACGGTACCGGCCCCTTCGTCCTGAAGCTACGCGAACCGGGCATCCGCACGACGATGGAGGCCAACAAAGACTGGTGGAATGCAGCGAAGGCCGAGAGCAACGTCACCGAGGTCGTCTTCACCCCGATCCCCAACTCGGCGACCCGCGTCGCAGCTCTGCTCTCCGGCCAGATGGACGTGATCATGCCCGTGCCCCTGCAGGACATCGAGCGCCTCAAGGCGAGCGGCTCGACACAGGCGATCATCGGTCCGGAACTGCGCACGATCTACATCGTCATGGATCAGTTCCGCGACGAGTTGGTCTATTCGAACGTCAAGGGCAAGAATCCTCTCAAGGACAGGAGAGTGCGCGAGGCGCTCTACCGCGCGATAGACATCGAAGCGCTGAAGTCCAAGGTCATGCGCAACATGGCCACCCCCTCCGCACTCATGGTCGCACCGGGCATCCATGGATCGAGCCCGGACTTCAAGCGCATTCCGTTCGACATCCAGAAGTCGAAGGCGCTCCTGGCCGAGGCCGGCTATCCGGACGGCTTCGAGATCGGCCTCGACTGCAGCAACGACCGCTACGTCAACGACGAAGCGATCTGCCTTGCGATCGCAAACATGTTTTCCAAGGTGAACATCAAGGTCAAGGTGACCGCCCAGACCAAGACGAAGTTCTTCCAGAAGGTCCATGCGCCCTATCTCGATTTCAGCCTGAGCATGCTCGGTTCGACCCCCCCGAGCTACGACAGTTGGGGGCCGATCAACTCGTTGCATGAGTGCCCCCGCCTCACCCCGCAATCCGCCGTATGGGCCGAGGAGGACCGCATGAAGGTCACGGCCGGCAAGTCGAACAACGGTGGCTACTGCAATCCCGAGGTCGACCGACTGGCTGCTGAAATCCTGGCCGAGACCGATCAGGAAAAGCGCGACGCACTGATCAGGAAAGTCTGGACGATCACGACGGACGACATCGCCTATCTGCCGATCCATCAGCAGTGGCTTTCCTGGGGCGTGCGGAACAATGTCGAGCTGAAGCAGCGGGCCGACGACGTTTTCGACTGGCGTTACGTGAACATCAAGAAGTAAGTCTTGACGGAGCGGCCGGCGGCGTCTCCGCCGGCCGCCATCCTGGACGAATGGCCGCGACGATCGCCGATCGCACGGTTTCAATCTGGAACGAAAATGGCAAGCTTTATCCTTCGTCGGCTGATCCAGTCCGGCATCGTGTTGCTGGCTGTGGCGATGATTGCGTTTCTGATGTTCCGCTTCATCGGTGACCCTGTGTCGCAAATGGTAGGACAGGAAACCACATTGGCAGAGCGTGCGGAACTGCGCGAAAAACTGGGGCTTAATGACCCGGTGCCCGTCCAGTTTCTGCGGTTTGTCGGACGCGCAGCGACCGGCAATTTCGGTATTTCCTACCAGATGGGCCAGCCCGTCGATCGGCTTCTTGCGGAGCGGTTGCCCGCCACGCTCGAACTCAGCGTCTTTGCAATGATCATCGCCTGTCTGATTGGCGTGCCGCTGGGCGTCTATACCGGTCTTCATCCCAAACGCTGGCTAAGCCGTCTCTTCCTCGTCGTTTCGCTGATCGGCATTTCGCTTCCGACCTTTTTCACCGGCATCATGCTCATCCTTGTCTTTGGCGTAGAACTTGGCTTGCTGTCCACCTTCGGTCGCGGCGAGACAACCCAGATCGGCTGGTGGACAACGGGCCTGCTCAGCGTGTCCGGCTGGAAGTCGATCATCATGCCGGCCTTTACGCTCGGCCTCTTCCAGATGACATTCATCATGCGGCTCATCCGCTCTGAGATGATGGAGGTGATGCGCACCGACTTCATCAAGTTCGCGCGTGCGCGGGGCATCAGCGAGGGCAAGATAAACTTCGGCCATGCGCTGAGGAACACGCTTGTGCCAGTCATGACAATCGTCGGCATGCAACTCGGCTCGATCATCGCCTTCGGCATCATCACTGAAAGCGTCTTCCAGTGGCCGGGTGTGGGACTACTGTTCCTCCAGGCGATTTCGACCGCCGATATACCGATCATGTCGACCTATCTGCTGCTCGTGGCGGTGCTATTCGTCGCCATCAACCTGACGGTCGATCTTCTCTACTACGTCATCGATCCGCGCCTGCGTGCCGACAACGTCGCAAGGGGGGCGTAATGACCAGCAATTCCACAGGCCGTTTTCTCCCGGCGCTTCGCGACAGCGACGCTTGGCACAAGTTCAAGGGATCGCCGCTGACGATCGGTGCGGCAATCATCGCACTCCTGATGATCTCGAGCGCCCTGCTCTCCCCGTTGATTGCGCCGCACGATCCCTTCGACCCGCGCGCCATCGACCTGATGAACTCGCTTATACCGCCTGCCTGGCACGAAGACGGTCAGTCGAGTTTTCTTCTCGGGACCGACGACCAGGGCCGGGACCTGCTTTCGGCCATTCTCTACGGAACGCGGACGTCCATCATCGTTGGCTTCGTTTCGGTGGGTGCCGCCGTCCTGCTGGGGCTTGTTGCGGGTTTGCTGGCCGGATATCTCGGGGGATTTATTGACGGCTTCATCATGCGCGTCGTCGATATCCAGATGACGTTTCCCTCGATCATGGTGGCGCTGCTCATCGACGGCATCAGCCGCAGTCTGCTGCCGCGCGAACAGCACGATCAGCTGGCGCTGGTCGTCATCATCCTTGCCTTGTCGCTGTCGATCTGGCCCCAGGTTGCAAGAACGGTGCGCGCATCGACAATGGTCGAAAAGAACCGCGAATATGTGCAGGCTGCGCGCGTGATCGGAAGGCCCGCCGGTATCATCATGGTAAAGCACATCTTGCCGAACGTGATGGGACCGGTGCTCGTCATAGCAACGATCAACTTCGGTGTCGCCATACTGGGCGAAGCTACGCTCAGCTTCCTCGGCGTCGGCATACCCGCAAGCGAGCCATCGCTCGGAACACTGATCCGCATCGGCAACAACTTCCTGTTTTCGGGCGAACGATGGATCGTGCTCTATCCAGGACTGACGCTTGCACTCCTGGTGCTCGCGATCAACTTGCTCGGGGACTGGTTGCGCGATGTTCTCGATCCGAAACTCCGATAGACCTGAGGCTTTGATCATGGAAGCGAGCGTAAGACCCCTGCTCAAGATTTCAGGGCTGAGGGTCGAGTATCCCGGCCGGCGCGGCACCTTCGTCGCCGTCGAAAACATGGACCTGGAGGTGGGGCGCGGAGAGATCGTCGGCGTCGTCGGGGAATCGGGCGCCGGCAAGTCCACCATCGGAAGTGCCATCATGCAGCTCCTGGAACCGCCGGGGAGGATCGCTGCGGGCACAATCGAACTCGAGGGCCAGCGTCTCGATCAGCTCGACGCGACGGAGATGCGCGCCATTCGGGGCAAGCGCATATCCATGATCTTCCAGGATCCGCTGACCAGTCTGAATCCGCTCTATACGGTCGGAAAGCAGCTGATCCAGACGATCCGCACCCACAGCTCCAGATCGGAAGCCGCAGCCCGGCAGGAAGCCACTGCACTTTTGAATGCGGTCGGCATTCCGGATCCGGAAATCCGTATCGACCAGTATCCGCATCAGTTTTCCGGCGGCATGCGGCAGCGGGTGGTGATCGCGCTGGTGCTCTGCACCAATCCCGACCTGATCATTGCCGACGAGCCGACGACTGCACTCGACGTCTCCGTACAGGCGCAAATTCTCGACCTGATCAAGAAGCTTGCCGCCGAACGCAATATCGGCGTCATGCTGATCACCCATGACATGGGCGTCATCGCCCAGACGACCAACCGGGTCGCGGTCATGTATCGTGGGCGCGTGGTGGAAACCGGCAAGACCCACCAGATCATCCATGCACCGGTGCACGAATATACGAAGAGCCTTATCGGCGCCGTCCCGCGGGCTGACGTCAAACTCGACCGCTTTCCGCGCATCAGCTACATTGAAGCGGCAACGCCGGCGGCGAAGGTCTTCGATATAGAGACACACTGGCTCGGCCGAACCAGACCCGACGCCAAGGTGGCGCAGCCAGCCAGCGTTGGCCCGCTCGTCAGCGTCGATGGCTTGACGATGCGGTTCGTGGTGCGTCATGCCATATTGCCGCAGAACCGGGTATTGTTCGATGCGGTCAAGGACCTCAGTCTCGACATTCAGGAAGGCGAGGTGATGGGGCTCGTCGGGGAATCCGGTAGCGGGAAATCGACGGTCGCCCGCATTCTCTCCGGCCTCTATCGCCCTTCATCGGGCTCCATGCGTTTTGACGGGCAGGACGTCCTGAAAATGAGCCGCAGCGCCGACGTCAATGCGATCCGCCGCCAGGTCCAGATGATTTTCCAGGACCCCTATTCGTCATTGAACCCGAGAATGCGGGTCGACTCGATTGTGGCAGAACCGATTCAGCACCACCGGCTGGCATCGAGCAGGGATGAGACCTACGCCATCGTTGACGATCTCCTGGAGGTCGTGGGGCTCGGCAAGGCGGCAGGCCGAAAGTTTCCGCACGAATTCTCCGGCGGACAACGGCAGCGCATCTCAATTGCCCGCGCCCTTGCGACCCGTCCGCGCTTCCTGATCTGCGACGAGCCGACATCGGCGCTCGATGTATCGATCCAGGCCCAGATACTGAACCTGCTGAAAGACCTTAGGTCAGCCCTCAAGCTGACTGTGCTGTTCATCAGTCACGATTTGCCGGTCGTACGCCAGATGTGCGACCGCGTCGCGGTCATGAAAAAGGGAGAGCTCTGCGAACTGGCCGCGACGGATGACCTCTTCAACCGCCCCCGTCATCCCTACACGACCGAACTTCTGCGGCTCATGCCCCGCATCTGAAAATCGAACGGCACGGTACATCGAGCCATCCCCATACGCAGGGCGCCGTATGGCGCGGGCACCTGCAGGAGGCCGAGAGAGGGGTGAGCGCCCACAAATCGGGTAAGCGGACCGTCGAAAACGCATGCCTGTCTGCGACATGCATCGGACGAATCTTCTCCAGGGTCAGACTATGAGCTATTTTCGAGGGTGAAATCGAAGACTTGCTCGGGCTGTCCCGGCGCCACCACCTGTAGAACCCGCGGAGCGCAGGCTGAGGCTTCTGCCAAGTCGGCAAGCAGCGCAGGCGGCATTCCAAGGGCTCGAGAAAAGGCGTCATGCGAAACTTCCGACAATCGACGAAACAGCACCGCGGCGCGTCCGGCGTGACGGATCGCTGCAGCGCGCTTGCCTTCACGGATCTTCACGCCAGTGGCTGAGAGCAGGATGAGCGCCTTCAGCAGCGCGCGCAGCGCACTGCCTTTTTCCGCCACATGCCAAATCACCTCCCAAGCCTCATGCGCTTCCCAGTAGTAGCCATGGTTGAAAAGGTCCTGTCCCCATCTGAACTCTGCCGAATCGAGCGTCGCGACAACGGGCATGGGTTCGACCCGATAGCTATGTCCGGCGGGGTCCCGGACCGGATGTGGCTGGCGACCGGGTAAATAGGCATAGCTTGGAAAGCTTCTATGCGGGAGTAAACGAAGACGTTTCATAGCCTCAATCATGTAGGTTCGTCATGCCAATGCCGTCACCCAGAACATGAAGGCAGCTTCCACCATTTTGGGCGTGGCCAACAATGAAAATCGCTGAGTGGTTCTTATATCGTTACCTCATCTCTAGAAACTTTTTCGAACGCCTTCCCTCTTATCAAAGCTAATTCCTCTGCCGCCGCACAAGGCAACGGGGGCAATTCTTCATGCGCAGGAGCATGATTTCGAGATGCACTTTGGTACTGGTCATTCACTGCGACAATAGATATTTCAAGAATGTCGGGACACCTGATCAGCGAGGGATGATGCGGAAATTCAACCTTCCCCCAACTGCAAGCCTCGTGGTCTGGCTAGTTCTCGCTCCATCTGTGCTTTTCGGCCTCGGATTATGGCAAGCGGAACGGGCCGCTCAAACTTTCGACCAGTCACGAGAGTTGTCGGAAGACTTGAAGGCAACGCTCACCCAGGTCAAGACAATCGCTGCAAATGAACCGGGAGCCATGCTCACGTTTCAGGGGGACGGGGGGCCGAGGTCTGTCTCTGCGGTGATCGCTCTACCGCAGATCGAGGCGGCCTTGGACCGGGCTGAAGAGGATCTTGAGATTTCATTGATCCGCCGACCGCTGCCCTGGGGCACGGTCTCCGGTGCGATACTGGCATTCGTCAGTGGCGTTCTCGGATTTGCCACTGCGGCGATTTCAGGGCTCAGGGCGCGGCGATCGCAGGACCAGCTGATCAAGAGTTTCGAACGCTTACGAACCACCCTTCCCTTCATCCTTGCTGCCCTCGTCATCGGTATCTGCGCCGGCACAGTCTGCGCGACCCTGTTCGAGGCGATCAGCATGGGTTTGTGGGCGGACCTGTCCGTCGGCAGTGCAAAGCTTTTCGTCCTAGCCCTCATTCTGGCCGGCGTTGCCGTCTATAGCGCCTGGCTTGCATTGCGCGGCCTGAAAGACGTCTTCGCGCTTTTCGCGCCCGAGCCAATGGACGTGTCTGGGCGCATCCTCCAGGAAGCCGATGCGCCCGGGCTTTTCCGCTTCGTTCGCGGCCTTGCCGATCGACAGCAAGCTGTGCTGCCAGACACTATAATCGTTGGTCTTACCCAAGGGTTCTTCGTCACCGAAAGCGAACTGCGACTTTGGCCAGAGGGAGATGTTATCGGCGGGCGGAGCCTGTATCTGCCCGCTCCCTATCTTGATCTGCTCGACGAACCGGAGGTCGCCGCGATCATAGGTCATGAGCTGGCGCATTTTTCCGGCAAGGACACGGCCTATACTCAAAAGTTTACTCCGATCTATGCCGGCCTCTGGAGGTCATTGGCCGCCCTGCGCCGCGCTGACCAGGGCAGTTTCATCCTATATCCGGCAACCAGGCTCGGATTTCATGCCATTCGGCAATTCGACCACGCCGTGAACCATTGGAGCCGCATTCGCGAATTCGACGCAGACCGGAGCAGCGCCCGGTCTACCTCCATCGTTGGCGCGGCATCTGCCCTCATCAGAACGGGATTGATCTTTCCCGCCCTTGAGCATGTTCTCAGCCAAGCTGCCATCCGGCAAAGCCCGGCGGAAAATTCTGAAACTGGGCCTGATCTCGTCGCTGAAACTTCAGATCTGGTGCGCAGCAACGGGTGGTCCGATCCGGTTCCATTGCTGGACGATCGGCAGCCGCATCCGACCGATACGCATCCCCCGACCATGCAGCGCATTCAAGCCTTGGGGCTCACGGCCGACGAAAGGTTGCTGAAGATCGCCACACGCGCTCCGAAACCACGCGGGCTCACGTACGCGTCCCAACTCTTCTCAGATTGGGCAGGGCTTTGCAGGCATTTGAGCCAGGACTACTTGGACGAAGTGCACAATGTACGCGCTGCACGCCAGCAGATGCTCGAAACACTTGCCGCCGCGGCTCCGGGCGAAACGATCGTATACGACAACGTCAAGCCGATGATCTGGACAATGGCCATCGTTGCGGCGATCTTCGCGGGGATCGGGCTGATGGTCACGGTTTTTGCCGCTCAGACCGGCTTCGCACATGATGATTTTGCCAGAATGCTGGTGGCAGGTATTGCCACGGTCGGCGTCACCGCCTGCGGTCTCTACGCCGCCTATCTGCGCAAATCAGCGGCCCGGCCGCTCATGGTTTTGACGCCCACGGAACTGCGGGCCTCGATGCTCGACGCGCCGGTTGCCTGGACAGATGTGACCGCCCACCAGGTGTTTGCCTCGAACCGGTTCGCGCTGCGTCTCTGGCTGGACCCGTCAGCCGCGCTGCCCGCAAAGAGACGGCAGGCGCCTTACAGCAAGATCGACCGGAAACAGCACGTGGTTACGATTGGAGCGCTGGGGATCCGCGGCATGAAGTTGACCGAATTCAGCGAGTTGATCGAGCGGTACCATAATGCAGCTCACGCGCTGAAGGAGCTATCCGGATACTCTTCTTAAAATATCCGCCAAAGACGGCGATTTTCCCGACGAGCAGACTTAGCCGCTCACCTTCGATTGCGTAGGTCCGGGCGATGAAACACGCTCGATCAGCAGCGTCTTGTAGCGGCTGAGGCTGCCTTCAAGGTGGGCCTGCATGGCCTCTCGTGCTTCGGCAGGCTTGCCTGCAAAGATCGCATGAACGATCCTGCCATGTTCCTCCTGCAGATGCAGGTTGGGCAGCAGTGTGCCAGGCTGCCCTTGGCCCTGCTGCAGATCACGGTCCATGATGATGCCGGGCTTGATAAGGCGCAGCAGTTCCGGGAACCTCCGGTTTTGTGTCGCCTCGGCGATAGCCATGTGAAGAGCGAAATCGGCATCACGGGTCGAAAGTCCATTCTCCAGGTTTTCGCCTACCTTGCGATGCAGATCGAGGATCGTTTCCAGCTGGGCTGGCGATCGGCGCCCTGCCGCAAGTCCCGCCGCTTCCGTCTCGCAGGCTGCGCGAAGCTCCAGGAGTTCGATGACCGATGAAATGCGTTCCAAGGAGAGACCGCTGAACGGTGCCCCTCGCTGTTCGGCGTCAGTGACGAAAACACCGACGCCCCTGCGCGCCTCCAGCATACCTTCGAAGCGCAGTACGGCCACCGCTTCGCGGATGACCGCGCGGCTGACCGAGTGGAGACGTGTCAGTTCATTCTCGCTCGGCAACTTGTCTCCCGGCTTGACCGTTCCACGTTCAATGTCGCGCCGCAAGCTGGTTGCGATCTGATTGACAAGCGATTGGCCGACAAGATCGACCAAGTCATTATCAGCATCTTGTTCCATCAGATCTCTCATGCACTTTCTCCGCCCTTTTTGTGCAGCCATCAGACTGCAGACATAACCCTGTCTTATATCTCGCCGAACAAGGAATGTCACGGCGGAAGGCCAGTTCTGTCAATAGTTACCTTTATTCCCGGTACGCGGCCATGTTTGTCAGCTTTCTCGGGCACGCAAATCTAGAGACCACCATATTGACTCAACCTGCTTGGCTTACTAGCCTTGTCATACTGCATCGAAATGTTGTCTGATCGCAGACCTTATCGGAGCCGACAGGCCATCAAAGGCGAGCTGGATAAGCGGGCCGTTCAAGACAGGGAGGAAATATGAAGATCACCGACGCCAGCGTGCGGACGTTCTGGCACACAACCCACGAGGAGACTGACAGCGATGGCCATGCGCACCCTGGCCCGGCACGTCGGGTGAAGAAGGCCCTGCTGAAGCTTACCTGTGAAGACGGCACAAGCGGTCATGCTTTCGGCAGCCCGGAGCAGCTCCGGCCGCATCTGCTGGATCGGTTCATACGCCCTGTCGTCCTGAACCAGGATGCGCTGGCGCGCGAAATGCTTTGGCAGGATCTGGCCCACTGGCAGCGAGGAAGCGGCGGACAGCTTAGCGATCGCACCCTTGCGATCGTCGACTGCGCCCTCTGGGACCTCGCCGGCCATCTTCTCAAGGCGCCTGTCTACAAGATCATCGGCTCCTATCGGGACAAGGTCCCGGCCTATGGTTCGATCATGTGCGGTGACGAGCTTGAAGGCGGCCTCGCTACACCGGAAGATTATGGCCGGTTTGCAGAAAAGCTGGTCGCCCGCGGTTATCAGGCAATCAAGCTGCATACCTGGATGCCACCGGTCAGCTGGTCGCCGAACATCGAGATGGATCTGAAGGCCTGTGCCGCGGTGCGCGAAGCCGTCGGCCCGAAATTTCCCCTGATGCTGGACGCCTATCACTGGTATTCGCGCGAGGAAGCTTACGAACTCGGCAAGGGCCTGGAGGCGTTGAACTTCACCTGGATCGAAGAGGTGATGGACGAACAGTCCATGTCCTCCTACGCCTGGCTCACGCAGGAACTGAAGATACCAGTCATTGGCCCGGAATCCATGGGCGGCAAGTACAAGCACCGCGCCGAATGGATCAAGGCGGGCGCTTGCGATATTCTGCGGACAGGTGTCGAGGACGTCGGCGGCATCACGCCAGCACTGAAGACCATGCACCTTGCGGAAAGTTTCGGCATGAACTGCGAAGTGCACGGCCACGGCGCTGAAAACCTCGCCATTTCGGCCGCAACCAAGAACTGCCGCTGGTACGAGCGCGGCCTGCTTCACCCCTTCCTCGACTACGACGCCTGCCCCGAATACCTGAACAGGATCCCGGACCCCATGGACGAAAAGGGGTTTGTCTGGCTCTCGCAGGAACCTGGCCTCGGCGAGGACATCAACTTCGAATATATCGACGCCAACCTGGCGGAGTAAGTCACCACGCAATCGGATCGCCGGATGCCGTAGGGGGAGGCCCGCTGCGTCCGGCCAAAGGGAGGTAATTATGAAACGACGCAGCTTGCTCACGACGGCCGCATGCGCCGCCATGGTATTCACGTTCGCCCAGCATCGGGTATTGGCCGATACGCCTGCCAATCAGCTCGTCATCGGCTTCTCGATGTCAAACGTGCTCACGCTCGACCCGGCCGGATCGTCGAGCAAGGAAAGGGTGCAGATCCTCGCCAATCTCTACGACGGCTTGGTGGGTATAGACCCGGTCCAGCGCGCAAAGATCATCCCGGCTCTCGCCGAACGTTGGGAGATTGCCGGGGACCGCAAGTCGATCCGCTTTCATCTGAGACCGAACCTCCGCTTTGCCTCGGGCAATGCTGTGACCGCCAATGATGTCGTGTGGTCGCTGCAGCGCGTGCTGAAGCTCAACCTGGCGCAGGCAACCAACCTGCGTCTGCGTGGCTATACCGTCGAAAACGCGGCCCAGAGCTTCAAGGCGGTTGACGACAAGACGGTGGAGATTTCCATTCTCCAGCCCATCGACCCACAGATCATTCTGATGACCTTGGCCATGGCCGGCACGGGCAGCGTGCTTGACCAGAAGGAGGTGATGAGCCACGAGAAGGCCGGAGACATGGGGGCGGGGTGGCTGACCACCAATTCCGCCGGAACCGCTGCTTTCGCCGTGCAATCGTTGCGGCCGAACGAAATGGTCGTACTTACCCGAAACGAAAACTACTGGGGTCCGGCGCCGGCCATGAGCCGCGTGCTAATGCGCCACATTCCCGAGCCTCAGAGCCAGCGGCTGCTGGTCGAGAAGGGCGACCTCGATATCGCCTATTCGCTTGGCGCTGCCGACCTGAAGTCCCTGGAAGGCAACAAGAATGTCAAGGTGACGACGGAAACCGGCAATGGCCTCTATTATCTCGCCATGTCGCTGAAGAACCAGAATCTCGCCAAGCCGAAGCTGCGTGAGGCAATTCTCAAGCTGATTGACTATGATGGCCTCAACAAGACGGTAATGCCGTATTACGGTGTCAAACATCTCGGCCCGATCCAGGTCGGGCTTGCCCAGGAACCCTTCGAGCCAAAACTCGAGATGGACGTCAAGGGCGCGAAGGCCCTTCTGGCGGAATCGGGATATACCGATGGTCTGGACCTGACGATCCGCACGCTTTCGGAGCCACCATTCGACAACCTGGCTGTCGCACTTCAAAGCATGCTGGCCCAGGGAGGCATTCGCGCCAAGATCCTCACCGGCAGTGGCGAGCAGGTCTATGGGCCGATGCGGGAGAGGAATTTCGAACTCATTGTCGGCAGAAGCGGCGGGCAGATTTCTCACCCCGATGGCGACATGCGCAGCCTCGCCTACAATCCCGACAACCGGGATGAAGCAAAGCTGACCGGGCTGGTGGGCTGGCGCGTTTCCTTCAAGGACGACAATCTGAACCAGAAGATCGATGCAGCATTGCAGGAAGCGGATCCGGAAAAGCAGGCAAAGCTCTACAACGAGATAGAGAAGCTCTATGCCGAAGGCATTCCGGCGATCCAGCCGATCTCGCAGGTGATGGATTCGGTTGCCCAACGCGCCGATATCGAAGGCTTCCAGATCAGCCCCGTTTGGCAGACAAAGCTCGAAACCGTTCGTAAGCGGCGCTGACGAACGACTGCATACCTTCAAATGAGGTGTGAGGTCGCGTCCGCTCGCGACCTCTGCAGTTTGGCATCCAAGGATGTTGAGGACACGCTTGTGAAAGGGGCCTAGCACGGCAATGACGTCTTCCGAGGTCATCCCGATCACCGTGGGCCATATTCTAGCCACTACGGTGTGTTTTGCGATTTCCAGGCCGCCTGCTACACGGCCATCGTCGCGATGGCATCCTTTAATGCTCAGCATTACGTCGGGAATTATCGCTGCCGGATGTGATTTTCGATGAGAGTTTTTAGTTTATCGGGCTTCCGGCGCTCCAAAAGATCGACCATCTCATGGTGTTCGCGGGCTGATTGCTCGACCCGCGCTCGTGTCTTCCACTGGGAGACCGGGGCGGAGGACGTGCGCTGCCTGAGTTCGGCGATCACGCTGTCCAGCTCGCCATTGCCGGACAGTTGCATGAAGGCACGATGGAAGTTGAGATTGGCCTCGTAGAGTTCGAGAACAGTCCCGTGCAATATCAGGCTCTCGAACCGGTTTGCAAGAGCACGCAGATTACGGATATCGCCGGCCGTCGCGTTTGCCACCACCTTCGGAACGATGCCGGTTTCCAGCATGATACGGATTTCGGCGATATCGTCAGCTTGTTTGCCGTCCGCTTGATAGACGTGGTAGCCACGGTTTGGCACATGCTCCACGATGCGCTTCTGCGCCAGGCGGTCAAGCGCACGCCGGATTTCGTTGCGCCCGCGTCCGTAACGGGCCTCCAGGTCGATCTGCTTCAACCAGGCACCCGGCTGAAACATGCCGGATTGAATGTCCGTCAGGATGAGCTGGGTGGCATCTGGTTCGCCATCTGCGATGGAATCGTCGAACAGGGTATTCATCCGTTTGACCTCAGGTGGCTGCGAGGCGATTGGCCTATTCACTAGCCAGAAATTTCAGTTGCCGAAAGAAGAATCTTCTCATAAATTGGTACCAATTTTGGATCAAATGTGTAGGCACAAATGAAAAATTTCGATGGCGTTTGGGAGATCGTTGACGACAAGGCACCCCGGTTTGCCGAGCTCAGCGATTACGTCTGGGAGGTTCCGGAGACCAATTATGAGGAATATCGCTCCTCTGCGGCTCATACTGAGCTGCTTGAGGCGGAAGGCTTCAGGGTTACGCGCAATGTCGCAGACATCCCGACGGCAGTGATGGGCGAGGCCGGCGAAGGCGGGCCGGTCATCGCCATTCTCGGCGAATATGACGCCCTGCCAGGCCTCAGCCAGGTGGCCGGCCTTGCGGAAGAAAAGGCGGTCGTCGAAGGCGGCCATGGCCATGGCTGCGGGCATAACCTTCTCGGCTCCGGTGCCATGCTAGCCGCAGCCGCCGTCAAGGACTACCTCAAGGCCAACAATCTTCAGGGCCGCGTTCGCTACTACGGCTGCCCGGCCGAAGAAGGCGGCTCGTCGAAGGGCTTCATGGTACGGGCCGGTGTTTTCGACGATGTCGACATCGCCATATCCTGGCACCCGGCTGCATTCGTCGGGGTCAACAATCCGATCTCGCTCGCCTGCAACGAGCTCAACTTCCATTTCTCGGGCCGCGCGTCGCATGCCGCCGCCTCACCGCATCTGGGGCGCAGTGCACTCGATGCGGTCGAGCTGATGAATGTCGGCGTCAACTACCTGCGCGAGCATATGCCGTCCACGGCGCGCATACATTACGCCATCACGGATACCGGCGGCCATGCGCCGAATGTCGTGCAGGCCAAGGCTTCGGTGCGCTATCTCATCCGGGCGCGCACGCTTCCCGAACTGCTGGAGCTCGTCGCCCGGGTGAAGGATGTCGCAGCGGGTGCGGCCCTGATGACCGGCACCTCGGTGCGCAGTCAGGTCGTCAGCGGCGATGCGAACCTCATCGGCAACACGCCGCTCGAGGCGCTCATGCACAATCATATCGAACGCGTCGGCCTGCCGCCCTTCGACGCTGCGGACAAGGCGACCGCCGCAAAATTCCAGGAAACCTTCAGCCCGGCGGATATTGCCACGTCCTTCGGCCGGTTCGGGCTGAAGGTCCGCAAGGGCATCTCCCTCTGCGACGTGATCTTCCCGCCGGAAAGCGGCGACGGCACGCTCGTCGGCTCCACCGATGTCGGCTCGGTCAGCTGGGTCGTGCCGACAGTGCAGATGCGGGGTGCGACCTATGCCATCGGCACGCCCGGCCATTCCTGGCAACTCGTCGCCCAGGGCAAACTGCCGGCCGCGCACAAAGGCATGACCCATGCGGCCAAGGTGATGGCATCCACAGCCGTTGACCTCATCCTCAAGCCCGAACTGATCGCCGAGGCGAAAGCCGATCACGCGGCGCGGCTCGAAGGCACGCCATTCATCAATCCGATCCCGGACGACGTCCAGCCCGACATCCGGGAGAAGCGCGATGTCTGACACGTCGCTCCGGCCCGATCGCCAAATCCTGATGGATCACATCCGCGAGTTCGCCAAGCGAGTGAAGCTTTCGGGCACGGCGGAAGAGCTGGAAAGTTTTCGATATCTGGAACGGCAGATGGCCTCTTACGGCTATCGGACGCAGCTTTTTTTTCATGACGCCTATATCAGTCTGCCGGGCAAGGCGGTTGTCGAGGTCGACGGCGGCGCGATCCGTTGCATCACTCATTCCATGTCGATCTCGACGCCTGCCGAAGGCGTCTCGGCAGAGATTGTCCATGTCGGAGAAGGCACCGAGGCCGACTTCGAGAGCATCGATGCCAAGGGGCGCATCGTCCTTGTCGATGGCATTGCGACCGAGGATGTCGCGGCGCTTGCAAGTGCCCGCGGCGCGATCGGACAGATCCATGTCAGCCCCAACGAACATCTCTACGAAATGTGCGTGTCCCCCGTCTGGGGCAGCCCGTCGCAGCATACGCGCGAGCAGCTGCCAAAGACGGCGATCTGCACGATCGCCCGCGACGATGGCGAGAAGCTGCGGCAGGCCTGCCGCGCAGGCAAGGCGCCCGTTGCCCGCCTGACGACGGAGGTCGATACGGGCTGGCGCAAGACGCCCATCCTGGTCGCAGAGCTTTTTCCAGATAACCGGTCGGATGCACCTTTCATCCTGTTTTCCGGCCATCACGATACCTGGCATTACGGCGTGATGGACAATGGCGGAGCCAATGCTACCATGCTGGAAGCCGCCCGCCTTCTGGCCGAGCGGCGCGACGAATGGCAGCGCGGGCTGCGCATCTGCTTCTGGTCCGGCCATTCCCACGGTCGCTATTCCGGCTCCGCCTGGTATGCGGACGAATACTGGGATGATCTGGAACAGCGCTGCGTGGCGCATGTAAACGTCGATTCCACTGGCGGTGCAGGCGCGGACATCCTGACAAACTCGGCCGTCATCGACGAATTGAAGGCAGTCGCGGCAAGGGCCGTCCAAACAGTGACCGGCCAGGTGCACCGCGGCCGGCGGCATGGGCGCGCTGCCGACCAGTCCTTTTGGGGCGTCGGCATTCCCTCGATGTTCGGCAGCCTCAGCCACCAGCCCCCCGGGCCAGTGAAGATGCTGACGGCGCTCGGGTGGTGGTGGCACACGCCGCACGATACGGAAGAGCATATCGATCCGGCCAATCTTCAGCGCGACACCGAGATCGTGTTGCGCGTGCTCGATGAACTGCTCGATGCCCGCGTTCTGCCGCTCGACTACGCCGCCTATGCAGTGTCTCTCAGAAGTGAACTCGACGGCCTGAACGCGGATCTGGCAGGACGGATGGATATGAATGTCCTGACTTCTGCAGCGAATGAACTGCGCCAGCGTGCCGAGGTGATCAACCGCATTGCGCGGCAGGAAACCGATCCGGTTCGCGCCGAGATCATCAACGACCGCCTTCGGCAGGCTTCCCGCCTGCTCGTTCCGTTGAACTACACGTTCGGCGACCGTTTCCATCACGACAGCGCGCTTCCGCATCCGGCCTGGCCATCGCTATCAGGGCTTCGCGAACTGGCCGCCCTGCCGGAAGGGCACGCCGATATCCCGTTCTTCGCGGTTCATGCGCGCCAGACGCGCAACCGCCTTCTCTCCGTCCTCAGACAAGCCTGCGCGGTGCTTGCCCTCGACGGAATATGACATCCAACCTTCCTCTCCGACACAACGAACAAATAAGGGAACAACGACATGAAAACCGGGAAATTCTGGGCGGTCGCACTGGCCGCCACCCTCACCATCATGCTGCCGGGCGCGGAAGCCAAGGACTGGACCCACGTGAAGGTCGGCATCGAAGGCGCCTTTCCGCCATGGAACGCACTGGATTCCAAGGGAAAGCTGACCGGCCTTGATATCGACCTCATCAACGACCTGTGCCAGCGCGCCAAGGTCGAGTGCGAGCTGATCGCCGGTGAATGGAGCGCCATGATCCCCAGCGTGAATGCCGGCAAGTTCGACCTCATCATGACCCTCGGGATCAACGAAAAGCGCAAGGAAGTCGTCGATTTCACTGTGCCCTACGCGAGCGGCGTGGCAACTTTCATCACGCTGAAGGACAGCCCGGTGAGCAAGCTGCCGATGACCGGCGAGAGGCTGAACCTCAACGATAAGGACAAGGCCGATCCCGTGATGAAGACGATCGGCGGCGTTCTTTCCGGCAAGACGGTCGGCGTCGTGCAATCGACGAGCCAGGAACAATTGATCAACGCCTATTTCGGCAAGGACGTCACCGTTCGGACCTACAAGAATTCCGGCGAGCGTGATCTCGATCTCAAGGCCGGTCGCATCGATGCCGGTTTCGACAGCGGAGTCTACGGCACCACGGCGCTTGCCAAGCCCGGCAACGAGGATCTGACGATGGCCGGACCGCTAATGAAAGGCGCCATGCTGGCGACGGAAGTCGCCATGGGCATGCGTAAGGGCGAGACCGACCTGAAGGAAAAGTTCGACGCAGCCATCAAGTCGGCGGCTGCGGACGGCGTCATCAAAAAGCTGTCCGAAAAGTGGAGCAAGCTCGATCTGACGCCATCGTTCTGACCCGGCGGCGGACCCGGCGCGAGGCGCAAAGCGATGCGTCCTCGTGCCGAGCCGCCCGGGTTCGATCCGGACAAACCTCCATGTGAATGAGGTTTACATGAATCAGCCGACAATACTGGATCTGATCGGAACCGGCCCGAATGGCTGGGGCATGGCGCTTGCCGCGGCCACCGTCATGACGGTCCTGATCGCCATCGCCGGCTTTGCGATCGGTGCCGTGATCGGCGTCTTCGGCGCCTGGGCGAAAGTCTCAGGCGGTCCGGTGACGCGCGGGATAGCGGGTTTCTACACCACCGTTCTGCGCGGCATTCCCGATCTTCTGGTCATCTATCTCTTCTATTTCGGCGGCAGCGCCGCAATGACCGCGATCGGCAGTCTATTCGGCGCTGAAGGCTTCATCGGCTTTCCGGGCTTTCTGGCCGGTGCGCTCGCCGTCGGCATCACCTCCGGCGCCCAGCAGACGGAAGTCTTTCGCGGCGCCTATCGGGCGGTGCATTCCGGCGAGCTGGAGGCTGCGGTCGCCTGCGGCATGTCACGCTCCTTGCGGTTTCGCAGGATCCTGGCACCGCTCACGCTCCGCCACGCAATTCCCGGCATGGGGAATGTCTGGCAGGTCGTCCTGAAGGAATCCGCGCTGGTTTCGGTCACGGGTGTCGTCGAACTCCTTCGGCAGTCGCAAATCGGCGCGGGCTCGACCGGCCTGCCCTTCGATTTCTACGTCATCGCCGCTGCCATCTACCTGGCCATTTCGACGGTTTCCGGCGGTCTCCTGCAACTCAGCGAAAAGCGCTTCACGCGCGGCGTCAGGAGGGGTTGATGGATCTGGCGTTTCTCTACGAGACCTTCCTGAGCCTCGTTACGGCCGTGCCACTGACGCTACAGCTTGCCGCGAGCGCCATCGTACTCGGCGCGTTCCTGGCCCTCGGCCTGGCGCTTTGCCGGTTGTCCGGCATCCTGCCGCTCGATTGGCTCGCGAGGGCCTATATCTTCGTCTTCCGCGGCACGCCGCTGCTCGTGCAGATCTTCCTGATCTATTACGGCCTCGGCCAGTTCCGCGAGGTCCGCCAGAGCATGTTCTGGGTGGTGTTGCGCGACCCTTACTGGTGCGCAGTCATTGCCCTGATGCTGAACACCGCCGCCTATTCCGCCGAGATCATTCGCGGCGGGCTGCTCTCGGTGCCGTTCGGCCAGATCGAAGCGGCGCGCGCCTGCGGCATGTCCCGTTTCATGACCTTCCGGCGCATTACCCTGCCGCTCGCAATCCGCCAGGCCCTGCCCGGTTATTCCAACGAGATGATCTCGATGGTGAAGGCGACGTCGCTTGCCTCCATCATCACCATCATGGAAGTGACGGGCGTCGCGGCCAAGCTGATCTCCGAGACCTATCGGGCGATCGAAGTCTTCGTCGTCGCCGGTGCCATCTATCTCGCCATCAACTTCATCCTCACCCGGCTTGTCGCCCTGGCCGAGTATCAACTGAGTCCGCACCTGCGCCAGCCTGCGGCCTTGCCCAGCACATCCACGGGAGCAGCAAGATGATACCTTCGACCAATCCATCCGCACCGGCGGCAATTACCGTGCGCGGGCTTCGCAAGAGCTTCGGTCCCGTCGAAGTACTGAAGGGCATAGACATGGAGGCGCGCGAGGGCGAGGTCGTCTCGATCCTCGGCTCCTCCGGCTCCGGCAAGTCGACCATGCTCCGCTGCATCAACATGCTCGAGACACCCGATGTCGGCGAAGTGACTGTTGCCGGGGAAACTATCCGCATGAAGCCGGCCGGTTCCGGCAAGAGCCGCATCGCTGACCGCAGGCAGGTGCAACGCATCCGCTCCGAGCTCGGCATGGTGTTCCAGAGCTTCAATCTCTGGTCCCACAAGACCGTGCTCGAAAACGTCATGGAAGCGCCGCTGCACGTGCAGAAGCGCTCGCGCGCCGAATGCCTGGAAGAGGCGGAAGCTCTGCTTGCCAAGGTGGGCATTGCCGAAAAGCGCAATCACTACCCGGCGCATCTTTCCGGCGGCCAGCAGCAACGTGCCGCCATCGCCCGCGCGCTCGCCATGCGGCCGAAGGTGATGCTGTTCGATGAGCCGACCTCGGCGCTCGACCCGGAACTCGTGGGCGAAGTGCTACGTGTCATGCGGGCGCTGGCCGAAGAGGGCCGCACCATGCTCGTCGTCACCCACGAAATGGGGTTTGCCCGCGATGTTTCGAGCCGGGTCATCTTCCTGCACCAAGGCGCCATCGAAGAGGAAGGCCGGCCGCAGGACATGTTCACCGAGGCGAAATCCGAGCGCTTCCGGAAATTTATCAGCGGCTGAGCCGCCCAACCATTCTACCCAAACAAAGAGAGGGAACTGACGGATGAAATTTATCACGACAGCAATTGCCGCGGCCTTCACAGCCGTGACGCTGATGGCGACCGCCGCCGCAGCGCAGGACAAAACGGAAATCGTCATCGCCACGGAGGGCGCCTTCCCGCCCTACAACCTGACCCGCCCGGATGGCACGCTGGACGGCTACGACATCGAGCTCGGCAAGAACCTCTGCGAACGCATGAAGATCAAGTGCACGTTCGTCGCCCAGGCGTTCGATGGCATCATCCCGGCACTCAACGCCGGCAAGTTCGATGCGATCATGGCCGGCATGTCCGCCACCGACAAGCGCAAGGAGGTCATCGACTTCTCAACGTCGTACGGCAGCACCGGCCAGTCCTTCGCCACACTGAAGGACGGCCCGCTGGCAAAGATGCCCATGAAGGACGAACTCTTCTCGCTCGCCTCCAATGAAGCCGGCGCCCGCAAGGCCGTCGAAGAGCTGAAGCCACTGCTGCAGGGCAAGACGGTCGGCGTCCAGACTGCTTCGATCGCCGCACGCTTCATCGACGAATACCTGAAAGGCGTCGTGCAGGTTCGCGAGTACAAGACCACGGAACAGCATGATCTCGATCTCGTCTCCGGCCGCGTCGATTTCGTCATGGCGTCGATGGGCTACCTCATGACCGCCGTGCAGAAGCCGACCAATAGCGACATGACGATCGTCGGCCCGCGCTTCCAGGGCGGTTTCCTCGGCGCCGGCAGCTCGGTCGGTCTTCGCAAGGCAGATATTGCGCTCAAGCAGAAGTTCGACGAAGCGATCGCAGCCGCCAAGGCGGACGGGACGACGAAGAAGCTGTCCATGAAGTGGTTCGGCTTCGACATGACCCCGCAATAATCTTCTGATTATCCGGATATCAGAAGGCCGCGGCACTCCGCGGCCTTTTTCACAGCCGCGCTTTGGTGCTGCGCGGGGTCGCCAGCACGAGGCTGGTTTCGGTCGCCGTAATCCCCGGCACCAAACGGACTCGCCTCAGCACGGTGTCGAATTCGGCCAATGTCGTGGTGCCGAGTTCAACGATCAGATCCCAGCGACCGTTGGTGGTATGGATTTCCGAAATCTCCGGAAATCCGCCGAGTGCTTTGATGACCTGGTCCGCTGCCCTACCCTCGATCTCCACCATCATGATGCCGCGCACCGGCAGCTCGACTGCATCGGCCCGCAAGATGACCGTATAACCAAGAATGCTGCCGTCTTTTTCGAGCTTCTCCATGCGCGAACGAACGGTGGCACGCGAGGCCCCGAGATCCGTCGCGAGGTCGGAAATGCTCCGCCTTGCGTTGTGACGCAATAGCGTCACGAGTCTATTGTCAAAATCGTCCATGATCAAAACGGTTATCAAAGATACCATTCTGATAACTCAATTTGAAGAATTTGGCAAATTGCCTTGTTCAATCTGCCAGGCATTCGTGATCCAATAATCATAACGGAGATCAAGACATGCATTGCAAACTAATTGGCATCCCCCTTCAGGACGGCGCGGTACAACTCGGCTGCGAGATGGGCCCAAGCGCGCTCAGGACCGCCGGCCTCGAAACGGCGCTGAGAGAGCTTGGCCATGAGGTGACCGACCTCGGCAATGTCGGCCTCTCGAAACTGCCCGACGTCGCGCATCCGAATGCCGCTATCCGACGCCTGCCGCAGATTGTCGCCTGGACAGAACTGCTGACCGAGCTCGCCTATCGCGAAAGCGGCGAAGGAATGCCGATCTTCCTTGGCGGCGACCACACCATCTCAGCCGGGACAGTGGCGGGCATCGCCCGCCGGTCCGCCGAAATCGACCGGCCGCTCTTCGTGCTCTGGCTGGACGCGCATACCGATTTTCATACGCTCGACACGACGACAAGCGGCAATCTGCACGGCGTGCCCGTCGCCTATTTCACTGGCCAGCCGGGCTTCGAAGGCTACCTCCCAGAACTCTCCCATCCGGTCGATCCGGCCCGCGTCTGCATGATCGGCATCCGCAGCGTCGATCCGGCGGAACGCGCAGCGCTTCGCCAGACCGAAGTCACTGTTCACGACATGCGGGTGATCGACGAACACGGTGTTGCGGCCCCGTTGCGCGCTTTCCTCGAGAAGGTGGCGGCGGCCAACGGCCTGCTGCATGTCAGCCTCGATGTCGATTTCCTCGAGCCAACTTTCGCGCCGGCCGTCGGCACCACTGTGCCGGGCGGCGCGACCTTCCGCGAAGCGCATCTCGTCATGGAGATGCTGCATGACAGCGGCCTCGTGACGAGCCTCGATCTCGTCGAACTGAACCCCTTCCTGGACGAGCGCGGCCGCACCGCAACGCTGCTTGTCGATCTTACCGCCAGCCTGATGGGCCGCAAGGTCATGGACCGCCCGACGAGGAGTTTCTGATGCCCGTACCCGCCAACCTGAATATCGTGCCGTTCATCAGCGTCGAGAACATGATGGACCTCGTCGTCGCCACTGGCGTCGAGACATTCCTGGTCGAGTTGGCGAGGTACATCGAAGACGATTTTCGTCGCTGGGAGAGCTTCGACAAGATCCCGCGCGTCGCATCCCATTCAAGGGACGGCGTGATCGAACTGATGCCGACCAGCGACGGAGTGCTCTACGGGTTCAAATACGTCAACGGCCACCCGAAGAACACCAAATCCGGCCTGCAGACGGTGACGGCATTCGGTGTGCTCTCCGACGTCGACAGCGGTTATCCGCTGCTGCTTTCCGAAATGACCATCCTGACGGCGCTTCGGACGGCGGCGACCTCGGCACTCGCCGCCAAATACCTGGCGCGCAAGGATGCAAGCACCATGGCGCTGATCGGTAACGGCGCCCAGAGCGAGTTCCAGGCTCTTGCCTTCAAATCCCTGCTCGGCATTGACCGCCTCAGGCTCTACGACATAGATCCTGAGGCGACAGCCCGCTGCCGCCGCAATCTGGAAAACCTCGGCTTCGAGATCGAGGCCTGCACTTCCGCCGAACAGGCGGTCGAAGGCGCGGATATCATTACGACGGCAACTGCCGACAAGCACAATGCGACGATCCTGACCGACAACATGATCGGCCCCGGCGTCCATATCAACGGCGTCGGCGGCGACTGCCCTGGCAAGACGGAGATGCACCGCGATATCCTGCTGCGGTCCGACATTTTCGTGGAGTTCCCGCCCCAGACGCGGATCGAAGGCGAGATCCAGCAGCTTTCACCGGATCATCCCGTGACGGAGCTATGGCGCGTCATCACCGACCAGGAGCAGGGGCGCAACTCGGAGAAACAGATCACGCTATTCGACAGCGTCGGCTTCGCAGTCGAGGATTTTTCCGCGCTGCGCTATGTCCGTGACAAGGTAAGCGGCTCAAACTATGTCGATCAACTCGATCTCCTCGCCGACCCCGACGAGCCCCGCGACCTGTTCGGAATGCTGCTCAGGCGGCAGGCTGCCCTTGTCTCAACTGAGATGACATTGTGACTTTGAGGCAAACTCCTGAAAGGCTTGAGCGGGCCTGTTGCTCCGAGCGCGAATGGTCCGGCGGTTCCTGCCCTCTACCCAAGCGCTGCAATAATACCTTGCGTCATTCCGTGCGTGTCAGCCGTTCCCTTGATGTCTCGCGTACGCGTAGCAGGATCGGACAGAGCGGTGACAATCGCCTTTCGCATAAGCTCTGCTGCCTCAACTGCCTGGGGAATTTTACGGCTGTGCCCTAGCCATTCGATCATGATGCGGGTGGATTCGATCATCGCAAACGGATTGGCAATGCCTTTGCCGGCGATATCGGGCGCCGAACCATGGGTCGCCTGAGCCATCGCCAGATTCCCCTCGCCGATACATAGGCCGGGCGCCATCCCGAGGCCTCCGACAAGGCCGGCAGCCTCGTCGGTCAGGATATCGCCGAACATATTGGTGGTCACGATGACATCGAAGCTTTGCGGATCGCGGATGAGTCGCATCGCCATTGTATCGACGATCACTTCGTCGACCCTCACCTCGGGAAAGTCCTTGGCGACACGATAGCACTCCTCGACGAACATGCCGCAACCGAGTTTGAAAACCGTGTTCTTGTGCACGACCGTCAGATGTTTCTTTCGCTGACTGGCTATTTCGAAGGCAGCGCGTGCGACGCGCGATGAGCCGACCCTTGTTATGACCCTGACGGAGATTGTGGTGTCCTCGGTGGGACGAAACTCGCCCGACCCCGCAACGACGTTGCGGTCCGGCTGAAAACCTTCATTGTTTTCCCGAACGATGATCAGATCAATGTCTTCATGGATTGCGCCGAGACCAGGAAACGACTTGGTCGGCCGAACATTCGCAAAAAGATTGAAGCCCTTGCGCATGATCGGATGAGGATTGATGGCGCCCGGGACTTTGGGATAGGCCTGATGTCCGATGGGCCCGAGGATGAATCCGTCCATTTTGCCGAGCCTTTCCATCGTGCCCTCGGGAAAGGTCGAGCCATGGGTATTCAGCGCGCTTCGTCCGATCGGCATCGGCCGCCAGTCTATATCAAGTCCGGTCTTTCGGGCCGCCGCCTTTGTGACCTCTACTGCCGCCGGCACGATCTCATGCCCGATGTCGTCGCCATTCAAGATACCGAGGACTAGGTGGCTGTTCATTTACGCGATCCTTCCCATTCGCAGGCAACGAGGCGGCAACCGGACACGAAGAACGACGCGGATGCATCTGCAGTGGCCTCTCCTGCCGCCGGGAGGACCTTGCTTACGCAAGTGTAAATTGTCAACAGTTTTCAAGAGGACGATATCGCCGGCGTTATAACCCGCTTATGGAGAGTCAGCCTAAGTGGAGCTGTTTTGCGTTCCGGGCGCGGATGATGCCATTCAAGATATGCGTCCGGGCAGCAATCAGACTGCGGATCGGGTCTCGCGCCTCGAGGGCATTAACGATCTCCCGATGCTCCTGATTGGATATGTGCAATATATCAGGGGTAGAAAGTGCCCGGTAACGCTGGATGTGCAGCTCACGGACGAAACTCTGGTAGACGCTCTCAAGCCGGCTGTTGCCGGCCATGCGGCCGATCTGTTTGTGGAATTCGAGGTTCACCGGATAGTAGACGTGCACGTCTCCGAATTCGATTTCGTCCATACGTTTCAGAAGAACTCTCAGGATAGCGATCTCGTCGTCCGTAATGCGCTCGGCAAGCATCATGGCCATGCAGCCGAAGACACCGGCACGAGCTTGCGACAAATCCAGTGCCTCCTCTTCGCTGAGCGCCCGAATGAAAAACCCGCGATTGGGGATGATCTCGATGAGCCCCATGGCAGCGAGAGCGCTGCAGGCTTCGCGAATCGGGCCACGGCTCACGCCGAGCCGTTGCGAAAGGCCGTTTTCATTGACCCTTTCATTGGGCTTCAACTCACCATCGATGATCATTCGTTCGATTTCCGCCTGCACGACATTTGCGAGCGAACGGGTGCGGAGAAAATCGATAGCCGAGAGATTGTGCAGTGGATTGGTTGGGTCCGACATCGTCACGCCGTCTAGAGGTCACGCAAGGCTTCGTCAACGGTCAGTTGCCCAAGCTGATCGTGCTTTTGTCTTTTGAGCAGGTCCGTTGACGGTAATGCTGTCCATAAGAGCTTTTCGCCATCTTTAGCGCAATCACCGAACCCCGCAAAGTTGTGATTGCAGCGACAGAATACGGAGGTTCCGGTTGGACGGCTTACTCCCTCTCAGGGTAGATATGCTCCGCCATTGACGTGCAGCGCCTGGCCGGTCGTGAATCGTGCCTGCGCGCCGGCGAAATGGAGTACGGCGGCAGCCACCTCCTCTGGCGTGCCGCGGCGGCCGACCAGCGTGCGCGTCGTCCTGTGATGGGCCGGATCGCCTTCCATCGTATGCTGCCGGTTCGTGTCGATCATGCCCGGCGAGACGAGATTGACCGTCACGCCCTCCGGCCCCAGTTCATGGGCGAGCGCCTTGGTGAAACCGTCGAGGCCAGCCTTGGCCGCCACGACATGGACTCGGTTGATCGCACCCGTGTAGGCCGTGAGGCCACCGATATTGACGATCGCTCCCTGCCCTCCGGCCTTCAGATGCGGGATGGCCGCCCGACTCATCAGGAAGGCGCCATCGAGCGTCACGCCCATGACGTCCCGCCAGTCGACGAAGGACAGCGACTCGATCGGAGCCTCGCGGCGGATGGCGGCGTTGTTGACGAGGATATCCAGCCGCCCGAGCGTTTTCACCGCCCCGCCGACAAGACGCGCCGCATCCTCCTCCTGCCCGACGTCACCGAGCAGTACGGTCGAGGCAACACCCCTCGCCTCGACTTCGCGGGCCACGGCTTCCGCCGCATCGCGGTCAGAGCGCGCGACGATCGCAACCGACGCGCCGGCATCCGCGAACGCCAGCGCGATGGCCCGGCCGATATTGCGGGAAGCTCCGGTGACCAGCGCCACCCGGCCCTTGAGACCCAGATCCTGCATGCTTCCTCCGCTCAAACTCTGGCCGCTGAAAGATCGACGTGACCACCATCGGCGATCCCGCCGAGTGCTGCCCGCAATGTGTCGATCCTCTCACCCGTCAAGCCGCCGAACCTGAGGTTCGCTTCAAACTTGGCCTGCATCTCGTCATCCGGCAAGGGCTCGTGCGCACCGCCCCGCATATGCGGCTGGCGGAATGCGCGCACCGAACCGTCCTTCAGCACCGCCTTTAGATGGCCGGTGAAATTGCTCGGATAGGGATCGTTGGGATCGATCTCGTAAGTGACCTTCGCAGCCAATACTCGTAGTGCCGGATCGAGCACCCGCTCGTTGGTGAACTGCCCGAGACCCGCTTCGCCATCGGTGAACCCGACCGCCATGCAATAGGGCGTCGAGAATTTACCGGCATAGCCGTTCGGCGGGCGATGCTTTTCCGCAAGCGGCTCCCAGAGCCGGTGCACGGTCCCCTCACCCACATTGCAGGTGATGGAAACGATATCGTCCGCCTTCACGCCCGATTTCGCCAGCATCATGGCGCAGTCGATGAAGGGTTGCGTCATGGTTCCACAAGCATAGGGCTTGAACGCCAGCGTCTCCAGAATCCATTGCTTGCCGAGTGTATCCACCAGATGGCTGAAATCCGGAGCCTTGGAGGGGGCAAACGCCTTGTACATGCCGTTCGTGCCGTCGAAGACGGTGATCGGACCGGAGAAACCCCCTTCTGCAAGCAGGGCTGCACGCAGGCCGGCCTGTGCTGCGGCACCGGCATGCAGCCGCTTCGTCGAACTGCCGTCCGCCAGGTATTCGATGATGCCGGAAGCGAGGCTGCCCGAAATGCCGAGTGCACGGGCGATCCTGTCGCTGTCGAGGCCGATTGCCGCGCCGACCGCCGCGGCCGCCGCGGGAGCGCCGAAGATCGCCGTCGGATGAAAACTCGCCTTGTGGGTCGCCTGCGGCGCGACGAGGCTCATGCGGCACATGAGTTCGGTGCCGACTGCGATACCGCGCATCACCGCCTCGCCGTCGAGCCCACGCTTTTCGGCGATTGCCAGCACGGCCGGAACGATCACTGCGCCGGCATGGATCGGGCCGCCTTCGAACGTATCGTCATAATCCTCGCCATGCGCCGCGGTGCCGTTGACCAGCGCCGCGTCGTAGAGCCCGAGCCGCCTGTCATGGCCGAAGACGGTGCAGGGACCGTCGTCCACGGCGCTTTTCAACGCTGCCTGGACATAGTCCGTTTCACGGGCGGCGATGGCGAGCGCGACGATGTCGAAGATCAGGCGGCGGCAGACAGCGGCCGCTGCTGGCGGAAGCGAGGCTTTGGCTGCGAAGGTCGCAAGCCTTACGGCAACCGGCGTCGACGGAGAAACGGCGACATTCATGAATGAGCTTCCTTGAGCTTGGCTTTTCGGGCATCGCGGATTTCGCGAGCGAGCGAAAAGATGATGAAGACAAGGGCAAGGGAGAGCAGCGCGACTGCGATCGGATCTTCGAGAAAGACCCTGAGATCGCCGCCGGACAGTACCAGCGACCGGCGATAGCTGGATTCCACCATGTGCCCGAGCACGACGCCGAGGATCATCGGCAGGACCGGGAAGCGGGCAAGTCGCATCAGGTAACCGACCACCCCAAGACCGAGCGCGATGCCGAGATCGAACAGGCTGTTGTTGAGTGTGTAGATGCCCGACAGGATCAGCGCGAAGATGAAGCCGGCGCGGTAGTGACGCGGTCGGTTCACCAGCCAGATACAGGCCGGCAGGATGATAATGCCGACGCCGATCTGGGCGATGATGGCGATGAACGAGCCGACATAGATGCTGTCGATCACCTGGGCGCTCTGTTCGAACAGGCGCGGACCCGGGATGAGGCCGTGCATCAGAAGGCCGCCCAGCAGGACCGCGGTGGAGTTCGAGCTCGGAATGCCAAAGCTGAGCAGCGGGATCATTGCGGTGCTCGCCACCGTGTTGTTGGCCGCTTCCGGCGCCGCAACGCCCTCTTCCGATCCCTTGCCGAACAGGTGCGGCGTCTTCGACCAGCGGCGAGCTTCGTTATAGGACATGAAGGCCGCGATCGAGCCACCCCCACCGGGCGTCAGGCCCTCGAACAGGCCAAGGATGCAGCCGATGAACTGCGAGCGTTTCAGCCTGTTCATCATCGACCAACTCGGCAGCTTGATGCGGATGCTGGCGTTGAGCTTTGCAGGGCCGACCGAGCCGGACTGGCTCATCAGCTCTGTCAGCGCGAACAGCCCGACCATGACAAGCACGGGCTCGATGCCGCCGATCAGATCCGGGATATCGAAGGTGAAACGGGTGACGCCGGAGATCGGATCGGTACCGACGGTCGAGATCATCAGCCCGACGGTCGCGGCGCAAAGCCCCTTGATCAGCGATCCCCCACTCATGGAGGCGATCACGCTGAGGCCGAGAATGCCGAGCCCGAAATAGGATGCGGGCGTGAAGGCGAGTGCCAGCCATGAAAGGGGTTCGGTGAGCAGGATCAGCATAGCCAGGCCGAACAGGCTGCCGACCACGCCGGACATTAGCGAGATGCCGAGCGCTTCGCCCGCACGTCCCTGGCGGTTGAGCTCGTAGCCGTCGATGACGGTCGCGGCGGAGGAATTGGTACCGGGCGTGCGGATCAGGATCGCCGGAATCGAGCCGCCATATTCGGCACCGATATAGACGCAGGCAAGCAGCGCGATCGCCTGCGCTGGGTCCATGGCATAGGTGAAGGGCAGCACGAGCGCCATGGTGATCGAGGCGGAAATGCCCGGCAGCGCGCCGCCCATGATACCCCAGGTGAGGCCGATGATCGCGACGAAGAAGATCGGCGTCTCGGTGAGAAGATGAATGATGTCCCAGAACGTCGCCATCAAAATAGCCCCTGAAAAATCGAGCCCATGGGCTGGTTGACGCCGAGCAGCTTCACGAAGATCGCCCAGTAGAACACGGCGCCGCCTATGGCGGCGGCAGGCACGATCCAGCTGCGGCGCTGAGCGCCCTCGTAAAGTGCGATCCCGCCGATCAGCAGCGCGGTGGCGACGATGTAGCCGACGAAGGGAAGCAGGAAGACATAAGCCGCACCGAAGAGCAGGAAGCCGAGCGCACGCGGCAGCGGGGCGTTCTCGTCTTCTTCCTCCTCATCGGCCTTGCCAGTGGTCGCCGCTACGGCGTGAAGCCTGACGGCGAGCAAGGCCCGGCCGATCAGGCAGGCAGCCAGAATGGCGAGCAGGACGGAAAGCACTTTCGGCAGGCCGTCCGCGCCGATCTCGTCCGAAAGGGTGCTGTCGGCAATCTGGGTGGACCAAGTATAATAGGTGCCAGCGACGGCAAGCAACGCCGCGCCGCTGAGAAGGTCTTTGTTCATGAGAACACCTCATGGGGAAAAGGGATATTCGGGACCGCGCAAAACGCGGTCCCGAAGCATCGCCAGCTTTACTTGATGGCGCCGGTGGTCTTCAGGAACTCTTCCGTCGTCGAGGCAAAATTGTTGACGAAGCTCGGATATTCCTTGTGGTCGATCGGTTTGGCCACCAGCACTTCGGCGGCATAGGCCTTCTTGTATTCGGGGTCGTTCAGGACGTCCTTTACGGCCTTGTCCCATATGGCGGCCGTCGCATCCGGCAGGCCCTTCGGGCCGGCAAGGCCGCGGAATTTGACGAGCGAAACATCATAGCCGACTTCCTTGATCGTCGGCACGTCAGCCTTGTCGGGAATGCGCTCGGGATTGAAGGTGGCGAGCAGCTTGATCTTGCCGGCGTCGAGCTGCGAGCGCAGTTCCTGGATTTCGCCGATGCCGATGTCGAGCGTGCCGTTCATCACGTTGAGCATCATGTCGCCACCGCCTTCATGGGTGACGATCGCGGCATTCACGCCGGCAGCGCGCTTCAGCTGTTCCGCCGCTTGCCGCTCCAGTGAAGCCGGGTTGGCGGCGCCCCACTTGCCGCGCTCCTTCTTCGCATGCTCGATGACGTCCTTCATGCTCTTGAACGGTCCGTCGGTGCGGGTGAAGACCACCTCGCTGTCGAGGAAGAAGTTCACGAGCGGCTGCATGTCCTTGTAAGTGCTCTGCGGCTTGCTCATCAGCGACGTGTAGATATAGGTCGGCGTGGTAGCATAGAAGACGCTGCCATCAGCGGGAGCCGAAGCAACGCGAGCCATGGCCTTGGCTCCGCTGCCGCCCTGCACGTTTTCGACCACGAAGGTGGCATTGATATATTTGCCGAGGTGCTTTGACATCTCGCGCAGGAAGACGTCGCTGCCGCCACCCGGGCTCGAATGCGTGACCAATGTCACGACCTTGACCGGATAGGCGGCCGGCTCGGCGAAGGCCGGCGAGGAAAGCAGCGCCAAGGCGGCAAGCCCGGAGGCTGCTTTCCCGATCATCTTGATAATGCTCATGTTCTCTCTCCCACTGTTTGCCGCTTCTCCCGAGCGGCGTTGTTTCGATCGAATTATTCGGCTGCGATCTCCTTAGCCGCATGCTCGTCCGCGCCGCTGATCAGCGACACCAGGCGCTTGACGTCGGCGCCCTTGTCGATGCCGCGCACGAGGGCGAGAAGCTCATCCTGGCGAGCGCCATCGATGACGCCTTCGGCGCACATGCGGAACTTGGCATCCAGCCCGTCGTCGCTGATCGGATTGGACGGGCCGCCGCGATACCGTTCGTCCGCCCATTGGACTAGCGTTCGGCCATCCTTGGTGACGACTTCGATGCGCGAGCGGATCTTGTCGTAACCTTGCGCGTCGATCTCGGGATCTTCGATGACGTCGGTACGCGCCTGCAGGTCCTGCATCGCTTCGCCCGCGACGAAGGCATCCTCGAATTCGTGATGGCTGGCGCGGCGGCACAGCACGATCATCGCCAGGAGCGCCGGCATCGAGAACTTGGCCTGCAGATGGTTCTTGGCAATCGGATAGCGGATCGGCTCGATGATGTTCTTGCCGGCGAAGAAGCGGATGCGCTCGACTTCCTCGGCTTTCAGGTCATGGTCGAGCACGAGCTTCACCATCGCATCCATGGACTGGTGCGTGAGGATGCCCGACGGATACGGCTTGACGCTGACACCCGGCGAAACGATCGTCAGCGGCGCGCCAAAACCGGCCTTCACCTTTTCCTCGTCGAAACCGTCGCCCATCACCGAGAAGAAGCCCCAGGCGCCGTCGAGCGCCGTCGGATCGGCGTCGAAGCCGCGGGCGGCGAGCAACGCCGCCGTGATGCCGTTCTCGCAGGCGCGGCCGACATGCATGGGCTTGGTCATCGTCCCAAAATTGACGCGGATGCCGGCCGCAAAACTCGCCGCCATGCCGAGCGTGTAGGCAAGCTTTTCGCCCTTCAGGCCGAGCAGTTTGGCGGCGGCGACGGCCGCGCCGAACGTGCCGACCGTGCCGCTGGTATGATGCCCACGGCGATAGTGGCGCGGCTTCATCCATTCGGAAATCTTGCACTCGACCTCAAAGCCCACCTGGAAGGCGAGCATGATGTCGCGGCCGTCGACATTACCGAGCTGACTGCCGATTACCAAGGCGGCGGTCAGCGGCGGGACGGAAGGATGGGTCAAAAGCCCGTAGACATGCGCCGGATCGTGCGAAACCTGCGTGTCGTCCCAATCGTGCGCGTGACCGGCAATCCCCCAGACACGGCCGGCAAGCGGCGCCGGCACCTTTGCTGCACCGGCGCCCGGCAGCGGCGCATCGCCCCGGCCGCCCTGCGCCAGTGCATCCTCGACGAGGATGCGAACCGAGGGCTCGTGGCTGCCGGCGAGATAAAGGCCTACGGTATCGACCATGCAGCGACGGCCGATGGCCAGCGCCTCTTCAGGCAGGTCGGCATAGGTCGTTCGCTCGATGAAGCTTATGGCCTGGGCCGTGATATTGCTTGTGGTCGTCACGCGTTTGGTCTCCCTGAGATTATTTTAGATCTGTGACGGTTGCCATAAGCCGTTCCTTGGCGGCTTCGACGTGTCGTGTATGAGTGGCAAGTGCGCGAGCCGGATCGCGTGCGATAATCGCCTCGGCCATCGCATGGTGCTCGATATGAGAGGCCTGCATGGATTCCCGGTGCATGAGGCTGCGGGCGCGGTAGAGGCGCAGCTGCTTGACCAGGCCGAGATATTGCTGCGCCAGCGACGCATTTCGGCCGCCGGCGACGATAAATTCGTGGAATTCGAAGTTGATTTTCACGTAGCTTTCGAAGTCGTCCGAAGCAACTGCGGCATCCATGTCCGCGATGAAGGACTTGAGCTTTTCGATCCCCTCCTCGGTGATCCGCTCGGCGAGCAGTTTGCCGGCAAGGCCGAAAAGCGCCGCACGTACGTCATAGACATCGCAGGCCTGCTCGGCGCTCAGTTGCCGCACGAAGAAGCCCCGGTTCGGAACCTGCTCCACGAGGCCGGAAGAGTCCATCGAACGGAGCGCCTCCCGGATCGGTCCACGGCTTATGCCGAAACGAAGGGCGAGTTCCTTCTCGTTGATACGGTCGCCGGGAGCAAACTCACCGCTCAAGATGACGCGTTCAATCTCCTGCTCCAGCACCATGGGCAGCGATTGCGAACGCAGGATTTCGACGGCGCTCAAGGTCATCTTTTTTCCTCCATGCCACAGATGTCACATGCAGAATGTAAATTGTCAACAATTTTCACTGAAGAAAACGGCCGCTTCTGTGCTGCCGTGGATGTGGCGTTGCAGGCCATATCAGGCGAAGCGACTCTAATTCAGGGCGGACGCTCTTTTGAGAGCAGTCATAGCCGCTTGCGCGGTCTGGCTTTCGCAGCGATCATTGAAACACAGTCCGCGTGATGCCTGGGTCTGGGGCAACTCCTATTCGCATTTTACACCCGGCCGATAGATCTGATTGAGCAGGCTGCCACTGTTGCCGCCGACCTCGGTCCCTCCGCCCGTGACATAGATCAGACCCTCGGCGAAAGTGGCCCCGGTGACGCCATGGACCGGGATAGGCATATTGGGCAGTTTCGACCAGGAATCATTGCGCGGGTCGTAAATGTCGTGATCGGGAAAGACGCCGGCTTCCTCCTCGCCACCCCAGACATGCACACAACCATAGGTGATGGCGCTGTTGATGCCGCTGCGTGGCTTCAGCATTGGCGCGGCAACGGTCCATTGCCGCGTAGCCGGATCGTAGACCTCGTGGGCCGCCGTCTTATCGCTCATGAAGCCGCCGCCTAGCCGTCCGCCGAAAACGTGGATCTTGCCGTCAATCATTTCCGCCGAGATGTGGTTACGCTGGGTCGGCAGATCAGGCAATCGCTCCCAGGTATCCGTTCGAGGATCGTAGACCGCAAAATCGTGGCCGCGCGGCGGGCGGCCGCCGACCACGTAGATTTTTCCCTCGTGGACCGCCGCCGCTCCGGCGCTGCGCTTGGTCGGCATGCGCGCCCGCTCCTCCCAGCGCGCATTGGCTCCTTGCCGTGTATCGAGGGAATAGACCGCGTCGACATAGGCCGTCTGCGGATCGGTCTGGCCGCCAAACAGGTATATGACGTCGCCATAAGCTGCCGCCATGCCGTGATTGTTGACCTCGGGCAGATCGGGGCCACGCGTCCAGGCGTCGCCGGCTATGTCGTAGACCTGGACTGTCTTCACGCTCACCCGGCCGGCCGGATAGCCCCCCAGCACATAGATCTTGCCGTTGGCGCTGGTGAGCGTGAACTCGGAATTCGGCGCAAGAAGCGGTGCCCTGCGGCCCCAATTCCCGAGAGCCGGATCGGCTTGGGCCCAGGCGGCGGCGCTGAGGCCGACGGCGAAGCCGGCCGCGATCAATCCCTTCAGCATTGGTGTCTCCCATATCGATGGCGGCGGCGATCATACCTCAACCACCGGCTGCGACAATATCCATAGGCTGAGCATCGTGTAGGCGACCATGAGAATGAGCATCGGCGCCTGGCTTGCGACGGCAGTCACCCGGCTCGAATTGTTGCGCATGGCCTCCATGTGGGCGAGCATCACCGCGGCTGCATGCCCCAGCACGATGGCGAACACCGCAAACAACCAGACGAAACGCATTCCGATGACGCCGACGTCGATCATGGTGCCGCGGGTGCCAAACAAGTTCCAGCCGAGATTGAGTGGATCGGACAAGAGCGGCCACACTGCCTGTCCCTGGATCAGAAGATACGAGAGGTAGTGCGCGAGGTGATAGCCGATCGCAATCGGCACGAGCGAAAACACATAACGCCTTGCCGTGTAGCCCGTAGGTTCGCCGGTGATCCGTCCGACGAGGCCGCAGGCCGCGAGATAGACCGCGGCAAACACGAGCGGCGTCGCCAAGAGGCCAAGGGTTTTGACGAGGCTGTCCGCTGCGGTGTAGCCGATCCTCGCGACGATCCCAACGTCGTACAAGAAGCGCATCGTCAGGCCGGCCACGGTGTCCCAGAAAGGTGTCTCGCCAATACCGTCGAACGACACGGTAGCGAGCACGACAATCACGAAAGCCGCGGCGGCGGGAGTCGGCAGCCTCGCGTCACTCAAACCTGCTCCGAACGGTCGGATGACGAGGGCGCCGCCCTTGACATCAAGCGCAGCAAACCGTGCGATCAGGCCGAAGAAGACCGCGAAGGGATCAGCCTTTGCGCACCAGACCTCTACGCCGAAGAGCGCCATGCCTGTCCAGGTGACGAGCGAGTAGCCGAGAATCAGGGTCGCGAGTTTGTACGGCACCGCGTTTTCGGTCCAGGCGACCTCGCACCATGCGAATGAGAGAAAGAGGAACACGGCCGGCCACGCCTCGGCGCCGCGAGGCCAACCGAGCGGTGCACGGTGTCTCGGAAACATTCTCGCGACAGCACGCCAGGGATCGATGAGCGGCCAAACGTTGCCGATGAGCGCGCTGACAAAGGTAATGCCGACCCACCAGATGACCCAGACGCTGACCGGCAGGAGATTGCTGTCCCAGTCGTCCTGCGCACCGAAAAAGCCTGCGACGAGAAGCAGGAGGAACAGGGCGATTGCGACCCCGCCAAGGCCGTGTCGCACAACGTTCACCAGCGACGGCGGCAGCGGGAGTCTTAGGTGCGCACTGGGCTTAGCGCGGCCGCCGAGAACAAGTGCGGCGGCGAGGAAGGAGAGAGCCACCGCCGCGCCGGCCCCGGCGATATAGTGCCAGAGCGGTAACGGCAGGTCGTAGCGTTGGGCGAATGCGTGAGCGTCAGCGTCGGAGGTGACGAGGAAGAGGAAGAGACCGGTAAGGCGCCAACAGCCGTTCACTTTGGGTGCATCTCGATATAGAGAACGACCCGGTGGCGACCATCAGCGTCATGGGTTTCGACCGGGAAGCGTCCCGCTGCACGCGCCTCAAAGGCCATGGCTGCGTTACGTTCCGGTCCGACATGCGCCTCAATATCGTATCCGTGAAGATGCAGCACCATATCGCGATCGCTCGTCCACCGAAGCTCGATGGTGTCACCCTGTGCAAGAACAAGCGTTGGCGCATGGCCCGATGGCGCCGACAGAGCTTCACCGCGCGCCACACCGTCCACCAGCGAAATTTCGGCAGTGTGCAGCTCCCCGCCCCACGCCGAGAGTGCCCTCGCGAGCAGAACAAGGTTCACGGCCACTCCGAGAATGATCCGGCGGGTCACGGGCCGCCCTCTGCCAGTTGCCTTGATCTGCGACGGATGCGGCACCTGCAGCAACATGAGATCCAACCTCTCCGCCTCCACACTTACTTATTCTGCTGTAACAGCCAGTCCCGTAATCCGGCAATCGTGTAGGCTATCGACCGGGTGGGCGCGATCACCCTTCTGTCCATGGACATCCCGCGTCTGGGCCGATGGCGGCGGCGAACGGCGGTGCGGGTCGAGAAACGTCGCAGACATCGATAACATCCGAATGCGGGCGCCCTTTTCGGAGCCTCCGCGCCGCTTGAAAGGCCTATGAAAGCGCCTACCAGGGATCGACGTGTGACGGCAACGGCCTCGAGCGTCGTCGCAATCATATCAAGGCGACGATGGCTTTGTCACCGGCCCTGGCTCTGCCACGCCCTAGCCGAGAAGTTTTGCCGCCTCTCGGGCCATCGACATGTCGGCTATCTCTGGGATTGGACGCTTCCGCTTCGAACTGCCGAGGCCGATGAACATGTCCTGCAGGTAGTCGATGCCGCCGTCACTGATCGACAGATCCTTGGAATAGGGCCGCTGCGTCTGGTTAAAGTCCCAAATTGCCTGCGCCGAGGCTTCATCGAACTTTTTCTGAGCGCTCTTGCGAGCGGTGAAGAAGGCGACGCGCGCTTCGGGTGTCATCAGGTAGTCGTACAGGGCGCCATAGGCAGCCATCACCGCTATCAACCCCTCGCGCTTGCCCTGAATCGCGGTGTCGGACGCATAGGCGGTCTGAAAGGTGTATTTCGGCAGCGCCTCCCACATGTTGCCCTCGCGGAGCACGATCAGGCCGTCCTTGTCGTTCAGATGCGAGATGCTCGAACAGCAGGCTTCAGCCTCGCCCTTGACCACCGCCTGATAGGCTTGATCGTTGCTCCCTTTGTCGACGAAATTCACCTCGCCGGCATCGATACCCTTTTCCTTCATGAGCTGCAGCATCAGCGCATGCAGCAAGCCCATCTTCGGACCCACCGCGACTGTCTTGCCCCTGAGGTCGGCAAGCGTCTTAATCACGTCGGGCTTCGCGTAGATCGTCAACGCGGTCTTTTCCATTCCGGCGCCGACGATCTTGACCCTGGCGCCCTGCTCGATCCGCGGAAGCACCATGTTATAACCTGAAACCATGCAGACATCACCCGATCCTGCGGCAATTGCGTCGAAAGGGCCGGTGGCACCGGGGGATTCAAGGATCAGCGCATCGGCGCCGAATTTATTGAAATAGCCCTGCTGGTCCATCAGGGTGTTCAGCGTCGTATTTTCCAGGCCCGGGTTGCTGACGATCTTGATCTGGGTTGCCGCCGCCCGCGCGATATGCGGCGCCGCAAGTCCGCTCGCGGTCAGGCTCAGCCCCGCAAGGCCGACGTTGCGCAAGAAGCTGCGACGGTTGAACGTTTGGGTCATTGGCAATCTCCTCCTCGGCCGCTCGCTATCCAGGAACACCTCCGGCGATGGCTTCGACAGCCTCATCCCAAGCCGCCCGCCGCGCCAATTCAAAATTGCACTGAGGAGATTGATTGTTTTGCCTGCGCCCCGGCGTTGGCCACGCATCCGTTGACCTCACTTTTCAACGTTGTTGCTGGCATTTCCGACGTCAAAAGGATCGGACCGGAATTCGGTATCAACGATCACCGCGGCCAGATAGCAGCTGCGAACCACCAGAAGCGAGAAGAAGGCTATTGCAGTACACATTAGCAGATACCGCCTGAGCTGTGATCGCTTTGGCAAGGTTCTTGCGAATGTGGTGACCACATGTCGGATAAACCGCCCGAGTGCCACCAACAGAAACAAGGCAAGTATGACGTATCCGCTCAACGACGCGGCGCTCATCAGCCAGACGCTCAAAAGGCATACTCCGAAGAAAGCCTGTTCCTGCTTGGGCGCCGCGATCTGCCACAGGTCACGTATACGAAGGCCTTCAACCGATTGCCGGTCCATGGCACTCGATTTCGCTGGCCTTTTGTCTCCTGACGGAATGACTACGAACAAGGCTCGGACAGGGGCGCACTTTCGGCGAGGCGACGTCGCTGCAAATATTTGAGGCTTCTCAGGATTGAACATCTTTCAATCCTCCGCGATCGCGGCTCAGGCCCATCATGTTCTTTGCTCTGGCCCACCACCGGAATAGCCTGTCGTCTCCTCGTAAACTCACGGTTCTTACCGGCTCGACACCCACCTGATCGCGTCTCGCTGAGACCGGTCGAGCAAGGAAATCGATCCGTTCCATAAATGCCCTGCTGTCGAACTTTTTGGGCGTGGAAAGGAAGCCGCCGCCCGAAGGCGTCGCATGGAAAAAAACCTCAAGATTGACCACGGGTATTGAACGGATGTTGCGCAAGAGCGCGATATGCAGGCGCGTCGTGACAACAAAGGCGTAACAATCAGAGCGTAGCGCGTCGAAAACCTCCGGCACCGTTGATACCGCAGCCGACACATATCCCCGCTCTGCCAGTTTTGCGACAAGTACGTGCGCTACTTCCTGAGGCAGAAAAACGAGGATTTTCCTCGGAATGATGGCTTCTATGGACACAGGCTTTTCCTCATATCGACGATGAGGAAATCTAAATTTTCTAATTACAGCAGTGTGTTTGATTTTATTCGGTTTTGTTGCGGGGATGAACCGCTAGCCCGCGCAAAACTCGACCGTTGGGATAAGGCCCCGTTCTGGTCTCACTCATCTTGATGCTGATCCGATGCTTCAGTCGATCGCGACGCCGGCTCTCATGTTGACAACGGCCGAGGCATGCCCACTCAACCTGCCTTCGCTCAATATCAGCCGGGAGCTGTGGAATTCCCGTTGAGCGCAGCATTCATTGGACATAAACTTGAATTTGTTTATCACGTTTTGTAGGTTGCTGAGCTTATTGGGGACTGCGGACAAGGAAGATGGATACCAAAGCCACGAGCGGGAGAGCGGTGGGGGACACCAATCCCGCGCCGCTCATTGACAGATCGTTACTCGACGCAGCCATCACGCTCTATTACGACGACATACGCGGTGCAGCGCGCCGCCGTGGGCTCGATGCTGCCGGCGCGACGGAAGTGGTGCACGATGTCTACATCAACCTCGCACGCCAACCTCAGGTCCTAGCCGGAAGGCATTCGCTACGCGCCTTCCTCATGCGCGCAGCTGCTAATCTCGGCCTCGACAGGCTCAAACGTCAGGCCTTCGAACGAAAACTGTTCGCGGAACTGGAGCGGGCAGCAAGCACCCCTGTGACGGTTGTCGACCCCGCCTACAATCTCGACCGCGCGAGATATGTCTCAGCGATCAAATCTGCGATCGAAGAACTGCCACCGCAGTGCCGCAACGTCTTCATCGCCCACCGCATCGGCGGACTTTCCAAGGAAGAGATCGCCGAAGGGCTGGGTATAAGGCGCAGGATGATCGACCGGCATCTGCGCAAAGCGCTGCTGCATTGCATGGAACGTATCGAGAAGCTCGGCTGACGGCCCAAAAACTGCATCTCATTCGTCTAACACAGTAAGCGAGGCAACCAGGGAAAACTCATGGGCGGCAGATCTGAAAAACGCAGGATTGGTAGACAAGCCGCAGATTGGGCGCTGCGCCTTGCCGACGGCGATCTCGGCGCGGACGAACGGCTGTCGCTTTCCGCCTGGACGGCGAACCCGGACCATGCCGCTGCCCTGCATCGCGCCGCAGGGATTCTTGGCTGCAGCCAGGCAATCCTGCGCGCCGACGCCGATTTCTCCCGGCAGAACTTTGACCCGCTTGCGCACAGCAGATTTGGTAGAAAGACGATCGCAGGGGCCGCAATCCTCATCGCCCTCTGTCTTGGTTACACTTTGGACCTGCCGCTCCGACTGGAAGCGGACTATCGGACGTCCGTCAATCAAACGGAAACCTTGATACTGGCAGATGGCACCAGGGTCCATCTCAATAGCAATAGCGCCCTTGAAGAGGAATTTGACGCCAAGACCAGACGGATAAAGCTTCTCAAGGGCCAAGCCTATTTCGAGGTGACGAAAGACCCGTCGAGACCATTCGTCGTCACATCAGGCGGGGGAGAGGCAAAGGCTCTCGGAACGGCTTTCGACGTCAACATCGTCGGCGACCAATCGGAAGTGACGGTTACGGAAAGTCGTGTCGTCGTTTCCGCAGAAGCGGCCGGAGGCCAGGCGGTGCTCGAGCCCGGAGACCGCATTGCCTACGGCAGCGACGGAAAATTGGGTACGATCAGCCGGGTGCCTCCAGGAATGGAGGCGCCGTGGCTCAAAAACAGGCTGGTGTTCGACGAGCGGCCCCTCGCCTCGGTGATTGAAGAAATCTTCCGCAGGCTGCCGGGACGAGCGATCGTCGTCAATTCAGCAACGGCCCGCAGGCTAGTCAGCGGCTCCTTCGATCTGAGCGATCCTGATGCGGCTCTCGAAAGCTTCGGCCGCGCGATGGGCGTCCGCATTGTGCGGGCTGGGAACTTCGTCACCCTGATTTACTGATTTTTCGCTGAGCGACAGCCTCAAGTTTCCATCCCGTTCGTCTATGTCCCGAGGCAGGCATTTTAAGCGTCCTGCCTCCTTTAGGGGACAAGAGGTTTTTTATGCAGTTTTGGGGTTTCAGCGTCCGCAGCCGGCTTATCTTCGGCCGCAATTTCCGTCCGCTTCTCTTAGGAGCCAGCCTTTTCGTACTGGCTATGTCGACTGTGGTCTCTGCACAGCAATCCTCGGTGACTGTGTCGGTGCCTGCCGGTCCGCTTTCAAGCGCCCTCACCCAGTTTGCGGTGCAGGCGGATGTGCAGATTGGCTTCGACAGCAATGTCGTGCGCGGCAAGACTACAGCCGGGCTTTCTGGCGCCTACACGATCGAAGAGGCACTTCGACAGCTTCTGGCGGGAACCGAACTCGGCTTCGATTTTACCGACGGCAAGACTGTACGCCTCGTCAAGAAGACCGCCAGCGGCACTTCGACGCTCGGCGCAGAAGGCGCAACGGTCCTTCAGGAAATCGTTCTTGATGGCGGCAGCGGCGGCGTCATCAATTCCGACGGTTATGTAAGCCTCAGCAGTGCCACCGGCGCCAAGACCGATACCCCCATTCAGGAAACGCCGCAGTCGGTTTCGACCGTTACACAGGCGCAACTTCAGGACCGGAACCCGCAATCGCTGACCGACGCGATCGCCTACACGCCCGGTGCGCGTGTCGATGCCTATGGCACGGATCCCCGCTATGATTCCTTTTTCGTGCGCGGCTTCAACGTCACCAATACCGGCGTCTTTCGCGACAACCTGCGCCAGCCGGTAGCCGGCTACGGCTACTTCCTGACCGAGCCTTACGGCATCGAGGGCATATCGATCCTGCGCGGCCCATCCTCGTCGCTCTACGGCGCGACGGGCGCAGGCGGCCTCTACAATGTGATCTCGAAGCGGCCGACGGAGGAGGTGTTGCGCGAGGTCGAAACCCAGTTTGGCACCGACAGCCGCTACCAGGGGCAGTTCGACGTCTCCGGTCCCGTCGGCGACAACGATACTCTGCTCTACCGTCTCACCGGCGTGGCGCGCTCCTCAGGCACCGACTTTGACTACATTGACGACGATGTGCAGTTCATCGCACCAGCGCTGACCTGGAAACCGGACGAGGACACCAAGCTCACTTTGCTCGGCGAGTATTCGCACTCGGATACCGGCGGCAACCCTGCCTACTATAACGACAGGGTCGGTCATGTCAGTCGTTGGGAAGCGGGTGACCCGGCCTTCAACGAACTCGACCACTCGATGGGCCGTTTCGGCTGGGAATTCGAGCATGCACTGACCGACAGCTTGACCTTCCGACAGAACGCACGCTGGTCCAGCCAGGACGTCACTGCAAAATATGCCTACGCCTACAGTGGCGCCGCCCATGCCCTCGATCCGACACTCATCGACCGCGGGATAGGCTATGAAAAGCAGGGGATCGATTCCTTCGTGATCGACAACCAGCTGGAGGCACGGTTCGACACCGGCGCGCTCACCCACACCGTCGTCGGCGGCATCGATTTCACCTGGGTTGACTACACATCCAGCAGCGGTGGCGCGACCATCGCCCCGCTCGATACGACCAATCCGAATTACGGCGCTCCCATCGCGACCCCGCCACTGACATCACGCACCGACCAGAAGCAATGGCAGACCGGCCTGTACCTTCAGGATCAGGCCCGTTACAACGCCTGGACACTGACCGTGGGCGGCCGTTACGACTGGGTCAATACCAAGACCGACAATACCGATCTGACCGCAGGCACCACGAGCACGCTCGAGCAGAAGGACAGGGAATTCTCGGGACGCGTCGGCTTGACCTACCAAACACCCTGGGGCTTCGTGCCCTACGCGAGTTACTCGACGGCCTTTTCGCCCAATGTCGGCTGGAACAGCACGACGGGCGCTCCCTTCAAGCCGACGACGAGCACGCAGCAGGAAATCGGCGTCAAATACCTGGCCCCGGACACCAATCTCGTCGTCACCGCGGCCCTCTTCAACATCGACCAGGAAAACGGGCTCTTCTACGAGGTCGTAGGCGGCGTCAACACGCAGGTCCAGCGCGGTAAGCTGCGCTCGCGGGGCGTCGAGATCGAAGCGGTGGCGAGCCTCGACAATGGCATCTCCATGTCGGGCTCCTATACCTACACGGACCTGAAGATCACGAAGGGTCCGGCGGACACCGAGGGCAACTACGTATCCAGCGTGCCGATGCACATGGCCTCGCTCTGGATGAAATACGCCATTCCCGAGGACTTTGCCCTGCACGGCCTGTCGGTGGGCGCCGGTGCCCGTTTCCAGGGCGAAAGCTACGGCAACGACCAGAACACGCTGATCAACAATGCGCGCGTCTTGTTCGATGCCAGCCTGAGCTTCGATTTCGCGGCGATCGATCCGGCCTACAAGGGCCTCGCCCTCCAGGTCAACGCCAAGAACCTGTTCGACCGCAGGGATACGACCTGCACGAGCAACTATTGCTATCTCGATCCGGGCCGCTCCGTCATCGGCAGCCTCCGATACACCTGGTAGCCACCCGATCGGCGCCCGGCCGCAATGGCCGGGCGCCACCTTCAAGACAGGAATGACGAACGCATGTTGGACAGCAATTTCTTCCAGGTCACGGTTGCCCGGAAAACCAGCCTCAGCGCGGGCATGCTGCGCCTGACCTTTGTCGGCGACGAGCTGGAACGTTTCCGCACCACAGGCATGCCTGACGAGTATCTGCGCCTGTTCTTTCCCGACGAGGAAACGGGCGAGCTGGTATTGCCGATGATCGACGCCGACGGGCGCTGGAGCTATCGCGAAGGCAAGCCGCCCGTGCGCTGCTCCACCTATACGGTGCGCCGTTTCGACCGCAGCAACCGGGAGATCGACATCGATTTCGTCGTCCACCAAGGCGGCGTCGCGAGCGATTGGGCCCAGCAGGTCGGGGAAGGAGAGCCGATGGTGATCAACAATCCACGCGGTCTCTATACTCCCCCGCACGATCTGCCGTGGCAGGTTGTCATTGCCGATGCGACCGGCATACCCGCCGCAACCCGGCTTCTGGAACAGAAACCCAGGCACTTGATCTGCCGCGTCGTGATCGAAGTCGCCTGCGAAGCGGATATCCAGCCGCTGCCGGAAGCCGACAACATCGACGTGACCTGGATCGTCGGCAGCGGCAACGGCCATTACCGAAGCCGGCTCGGCGACATCTTTCCCGCGCTTCCCCTGCCGGCAGGCCCCGGCCATATCTGGGCAGCAGGCGAACAGGAAACGATCCGGCAGATCCGCAAATTCGCCAAGAACACGCTCAAATTGCCGCCGGACCGGCACAAGTTGGTCGCCTACTGGATCGACGAGAATACGCCTCGCCCCGCCCCGCAACAGCTCGATGCAGCACTCAGGGAAAGCCTGGCGGCCCAGTGGGGGCCACGAGGTCAGAGCAATTGATGGACCGTCGCCTAGACCCGCCCGCGCACCGGGCGGGCCTCCATTCGCGCCGGATTCGGACCAGCGGAAGGATCGCCTTCCTTTGCTGCGCCTTGCTGTTTCTGGCCGGCGCCGGCCTTGGCAGCCTTGCCTTGGGGTCAATGCCGATCTCGCTCGCGTCCCTGTCGGCCATGATGTTCGGTCAAGCACCGGCGAGCGAAACCCTGCTCGTCGAAACCCTGCGTGCGCCGCGTACGGCGCTCGGCATTCTCGTGGGCATGAGCCTGGGCGGCGCGGGAGCGCTTATGCAGGCGATTACGCGTAGTCCGCTCGCCGATCCCGGCCTGCTCGGCGTAAATGCCGGTGCGGCGACCTTTGTCGTTGCCGGCATCTGCTTCTTCGGCATCACATGCATCGAATGGCAGATGATCCTCGCATTTGCTGGCGCGGCCACGGCCACGCTCGCGGTTTACGGCATTGGCACCGCGCTTGCGCGCCCTTCCGGCTCTCCAGTGCCGCTGCTGCTTGCTGGTATCGCCGTGACCGCGGCACTGGGCGGGCTCTCTACCATCATGCTCCTGAACGATCCCTCCACCTTCGACGCGATCCGCCAATGGAGCGCCGGTTCGCTCTCTACCAATGGATTTTCCGTCCCCACCGCCGCAGCACTGCCGATTGTCGCCGGCCTCTTGCTTGCGCTGCTCGCCGGAAGCGAACTCAACGCCTTGTCGCTTGGCGACGAAAGCGCCACTGGCCTCGGCATCAACATTACAAGGCTGAGGGCCGTGATCTTTCTGGCAATCGCACTGCTCTGTGGCACGGCGACGGCCGTCGTCGGACCGATCGGCTTCGTCGGGCTGATGGCACCGCACGTTGCGCGCATGGTCTGCGGGCCGGACGAGCGCTGGATACTGCTTCTTTCGATCCTTGTCGCCCCATCGGTGCTGCTCCTGTCCGACATTGCCGGACGGCTGCTGCTGAGACCGGCCGAGCTGCAGGTCGGCATCGTCTGTGCTTTCGTCGGCGCCCCGGTCCTGATCGCGCTCGCCCGCCGGAGGCTCGCCTAGCCATGCAAGCGAAGGCAACTGAACAGCCACAGCCGGGATATCCGCCGCAGCTCGTCGTGCGATCAACGCAAACCGTGCGCATAAGTCTAAGAAGGAGGCTTCTTGCGCGATGCCTTCTTCTCGCACTCGTAGTTGTTCTGCTCGGAAGCTTCGGCCTTGCGAACGGACGCGTCGCGGTCTCGTTTCTCGAAATCGTCTCTGCCATGACAGGCACCGCCGATCAACGCATCGCACTTGTCGTCATGGAGTGGCGCCTGCCACGCGTTCTCGCGGCACTCGTCTGCGGCGCGGGTCTCGGCGTGGCGGGAGCCTTGTTCCAGTCGCTGACGCGCAACCCGCTCGGAAGCCCCGACATCCTCGGCTTCGATGCCGGTGCGCAGACTGGTGTCCTCGTCATGCTCTCTCGCGTCGGCACGGGGTTTGCGAGCATGGCGACCGGTGCGGCCATCGGCAGCTTCGCCACGGCACTGGCAGTCGGTCTGCTCAGCGTTTCCCGGCGCGGCCTTCCGAGATTGCGGTTTATCGTCGTCGGAATCGGTATTGCCGCCATGCTGAATGCAGCCAACGCCTGGCTGATGCTGACAGTGGATCTGCAGACGGCAATGTCAGCTGCCGGTTGGCGGGCGGGATCGCTGACCGAAATCGACGGCCCGGTTCTCATCGCCGCCCTTCCGCCAGTGCTGCCTCTGCTCGCTCTGGCGGCATGCCTTGCACCCTCGCTGCGGCAGCTGGAGGTCGGTGACGAGCTCGCGATAGCGTTTGGCATCAGGCCCGGCCTGATCCGCGCCGGCGCAGTTCTCGTCGGTATCGGGCTCACTGCTACCGTTTCGGCAATCGCCGGGCCGATAACCTTCCTGGCCCTGGTCGCCCCGCAACTCGCCCGCTTTGCAACCGGACATGTCGGCTTATCCATCATCGCACCGGCGACGATGGGCGCCCTCCTCCTGCTCGCGGCGGATACGGCGGCGCGCCTCTGCTTCCCCAACGTTCAGATGCCGATCGGTGCGCTGACCGCTTCGATGGGTGGCATCTATCTCATATGGCTTCTAGGGCGAGAGGCCCGCCGTGGTCGAGGCTCATGACATGACGACGACAAATTCCCTGCCCCCTCTGATCCAGGCCCGTGGCCTTTCCGTCGCCTTCGGCGGCAATCGCGTGCTTCAGGGGCTGGATATCACAATCCCCGACAATCGTTTCACCGCAATCGTCGGCGCCAATGGCAGCGGCAAGTCCACACTACTGAAAGCGCTCGCGCGGGTGCTGCGACCGGATGAAGGCGAAGTTCTACTGGAGGGTCGGCCGATCCTCGGCCAATCGTCGCGATACATTGCCAAACGTCTCGGCTTCCTGCCGCAAAGCTCGATCGCTCCGGATAGCATCCTGGTGGCCGATCTCGTCTGGCGCGGCCGCTTTCCGCACCGGCAGTTGCTACGGCGAGCGACTATCGAAGACATCGCCGCCGTTGAGCATGCGTTGCAGTTGACCGGTATCGAGGATCTCGTCGAGCGTCGCGTCGATGAACTCTCGGGTGGCCAGCGCCAACGCGTCTGGATCGCCATGGCGCTCGCCCAGAAGACACCACTTCTCATGCTCGACGAACCGACCACATTCCTCGACATCGCGCATCAGATTGAGCTGATGGAACTCTTTGCCATGCTGGTTCGGCGCGAGGGCCGCACCATCGTCGCGGTGCTGCACGATCTCAACCAGGTTTGCCGCTACGCCGATCACCTGGTGGCCATCAGGCATGGCGGTATTGCCGCCGAGGGGCGGCCAGCGGAGATCCTGACGGTTGAACTCCTGCAGCACGTGTTCGGTCTTGCAGCCACCATCATGCCCGATCCGCTGACCGGGACGCCCATGGTCGTTCCGACCCCGCTTTCGCGAGAATGGCCAGGCGCCGAGGAGGCTTCACCTTGAACCGGCGTGCCCTTCTTAGCGGTAGTGCGGCCTGCATGTTCGACCAGATCTTTGCCGCGACCCGCGACGCCATAGCGGAGGAGACATCGGCCTTCCCTGTCACGGTGAAGCATCTACACGGTGAAACCGTGATCGCAGCACGCCCGCGGCATGTGGTCAGCCTCGGACTCAACGATCACGATTTTGCCTATGCGCTCGGCGTCGCGCCGGTCGGCGTCACGGAATGGTGGGGAAACAGGCCTTATGCCACCTGGGGCTGGGCGGAGACGGTACGCACACGGCTCGGCGCGGCGCCTGAAATCGGTGGCAGTCGTTTCCTCGATTACGAATGGATCCTCGCACTCAAGCCGGACCTCATCCTCGCCACCTATCGCGATCTTGATGAGCGCGCCTATCGCAAGCTCTCCCGTATCGCTCCGGTGGTGGCGCCGCCGCGCGGCTACCTGATGTGGACGGCACCTTGGGAAAGCCAGCTCGCCCTTATCGCCCGAGCACTCGGCAAATCCGCCGAGGCGGACAAAATGACCGCCACGGTCAAGCGCGGGGTGGAACAAGCCCGCCGAACACTCTCCAGCCTTTCCGGTAAAACAGTGGCGGTCGCCGACTTTCGCGAAGGGCAGTTCGTGCTTTGGGACAGCAGATCGGCACCGACGCGTTTTCTTCGAAGTCTCGGATTGGGCGTCCCGCCCGACCTCGATGCGCTCGCCAATCACGCCGGCTGGATCTATCTGAGCCTCGAGCAGGTCCGGCTCCTCGACATCGACCTGCTGATCTGGCCGAATAACGCCCGCAATACGGTCGAAAGCCTTGAAATATTCCGCTCGCTTGCGATTTACCGGGACGGCCGCAATCTCTGGCTGTCGGACGCGGATCCCCTGGCGAGCGCTGCGCTCTGGTTCCAGTCACCGTTGTCGATCCTCTATCTGCTCGACCGGCTGCCAGCCTTGATCTTCAACCAGCTTCGCTGATACCGCCGGAACCAAGGAGATATGTAGCAAGCATTCGCGGCCAGGACCTCATGGCGCGTTTTCTCGTGACTGCATCAGCAGCAATAGAGCTCGACCGGAAGGTCGCTGAAGACTTCCGGCGCGCCGTCGGTGATGGCGAAGGTCTGGCCAACGCCAGCCGTAAGGCCGGTCGAGACGTCGGGAATCATGATGTGCACGAAGAACACCATTCCCGGGGTCATGATCAACGGATTTCCGGAATAGATCATCGGCGGCACGTCCATCCAGGTCGGCTTGAACGTGCAGCCCAGCGCATAACCGCAGGCCGCGTACCGCGCCTTGGCGAAGCCGGCATGGTCGAGCACCCGACGATGGATGTCATCGAGCGTGCCGAGTGCAGCGCCGGCGCGCGCTGCATCCTTGATCCGGTCCAGCGCTTCCTTGGCGACCTGCAGCATGTCGAGCTGCCGTGGGTCCGGCTTGCCGGTGACCAGCGTGTGCTCGACGCAGACATGGTAACGGCAATGCGAGCCCGCCAGTTCAACGAGGATCTGGTCCTGCTCCTCGATCAGCCGCGGACCGCCGATGCCACGGCCGTAAAGCGCGCGCGGGCCGGAGTTGACGAGTGGGCCGCCGGAGGGGATGTCGCCGCCGCCGGCCAGCATCGACGTCAACGCCGCACCGCTCAGGACCGTATCGGGGATGCCGGGCCGGGTGACGTCGATGGCAGCCCTGACCGCCGCATCCGCAAGTCGGCCGGCGGCGCGCACATGCTGGAGTTCCGCAGCCGACTTCACCAGCCTGCCTGAACGCACGATATCCGAAGCATCTTCTGTCGTGCAGAATCCGTCGAGCGCCTTGTCGAGCATGCGGGCATTGGAGCCGGTTAGACCGTAGGTCGCGTATTCGACGCCGACCTTTTTGCCCTTCAGGCCCTTCTCGTCCAGAATCGCGCGCAGGTCTTCCGCCGGATTGGCATCCTCGGCATTCAGCCAGACGCAGACATCGTCATACATCGAGGCAACGTTTGCCTGTCGCAAGTCGGGCGTGCGGGTGAGCAGGATGGTCGGGCTGTCATCTGCCAGGACAAGACCTGCCTGGAAGAAGACATAGCCGGCGGTATCGTAGCTCGTCAGCCAGTAATGGCTTTCCTGTGCGAAGACGATCAATGCATCGAGGCCACGCTCGCGCATGCGCCGGCGGGTCGCCGCCAGACGGCTGGCGAACTCCGATGCCTCGAATTTCAGGAGCACGTCGCGCCCGCCGGGCGTGCGGGCGGCAAATTCCTGGGGCACGTATAGGGTCATGCGATCTCGCAGATATCGGTCATCGTGATGAGGTAGATCCGGATCATGTCGAGATAATCAACGATATCGACGCGCTCGTCCGGCATGGTGTTGTAGCGACCACCGGGACCACAGACCACTCCTTCCATGCCGCCCTCCGCCCAGAGATGGCCGGCATCCGTGCCGAAATAGGCAGGAGGCGCAATGGCGCCGGTCGGTTGCGTCTCGCCACGTATCGCTTCATAGGCAGCGTTGAGCGCGGTAACGATCCGGGCATCCTTGGAAACCTCGAAGGCCGGCATGGTCGGCTGGCCTTCCTTGGTCTCGGGCTTCACCGTCGCCTTCAGGCCGGGATAGCGGGCTTCCAGCCCATCGAGCACGCGGCGCATGTCGGCAATTGCGTTTTCGCGGGTCTGGCCCGGTCCGTAGCGACCCGACCCCTTAAGGCGGACGAAATCCGCCACCTGCGGCGGCCGCCATTCGTGCAATTCGCGGCCGAGCGCGCCGTGCATGACGCCGACATGCACGCGGTTCACCGAGCGATGCTCTTCCGTCGGCGCGTCGGAAAACGTCATGGCGCTGAGTTCGGGGATCAGATCGCAGGCGGCGCGAATCGCATCGACCGCCGCTTCGCGTTTCGAAAGGTGGCGGGTAATGCCTTCAAGCTCGATGGTGAAGGTGAAGGCGGCCGCATGCATGGTGATGGCCTGCAGATCGGACGGTTCCGAATTGATGAAATAGTCGGCCCTGGTGCCGGCGCGCACGGCCTGAAGCGTGCCGATGCCACCCTGCAGCTCGCCGATGACATAGGTCAGAACCACGTCGCCCTTCAGCCGGATGCCGTTGTCGATCAGCGTCTTGACGGCGCAGAGCGAAGACGCATCGCCGGCCTTCATGTTGGAAACTCCGATGCCGTAGATGAAGTCGTCATCGACAATGCCGCCCCAGGGATCGACGGTCCAGCCCTCGGTGACCGGATTGGTGTCCAGATGGCCGTTGAACAGCAGGCTCTTGCCGCCGCCCGTGCCACGCCAGATGCCGATTGCGTTGACGCGCTCGCCGACCACCGGCTGAAGCTCCACCTCCAAGCCCATCTCGCGCATGACGCCCGCCATACGCTCGGCCAGCACCCGTTCGCCCGGCGTTTCCGAATAACTCTTGTGGCGAACCATGTCGGCAAGGATATCGAGGCAGGCCTTGCTGTCGACCTTGGCGGCAAGGTCCTGTGCTTTGGTCATGAGAAACTCCGTTTAGTTCTGCGCTTCCACGGCTTCCTGCACAGGAACCGCGTCAAGCAAAGCCTTGGTATAGGGATGACGGTCATCCGCACGGGCGTCGTCCCGGTCGAAGAAATCGACCAGTCTGCCGTGCTGCATCACCGCGATACGGTGGGCGAGCTGCCGGATGAGATTGAGATCATGGGTAATGAAGACGCAGGCCGTGCCGGTGTCCTTCTGCAGCTTGACCAGAAGATCGGCAACTGCGGCCTGAACGGACACGTCGAGCGCTGCCGTTACTTCGTCGCAGATGACCAGCGAGGGTTCGGCCGCGAAGGCGCGGGCGATCGCCACGCGTTGCTTCTCGCCGCCGGACAGTTGGTGGGGATGGCGGTTCGCGTAATCCGCCGGCAGGCGCACCATTTCGAGCAGTTCGGCGACCCGCGCTGTGATCTTATCGCGCGGCACGATGCCATACAGCTTCAGCGGCCGACCGATAATGGTGCCGATCTTCTGGCGCGGGTTGAGCGAGGCGTCGGGATGCTGGAAGACAATCTGAACGTTGCGGCGATATGCCCGGTCGATCTCTTTCCTGCTCGTGAGCGCCTTTCCGCCGACGTCGAGATTGCCCTCGAAATCCTCTAAGCCGGCCAGAACCTTGGCGATCGTCGATTTGCCGGACCCACTCTCGCCGACAACGCCGAGAAGCTCGCCCTTGCGAATATCGAGACTGACATCCCTGGCGCCCCAGAAGGTCGATTTCTCCGCTGCCGCCGGCTTGAAGAGCTTCTGGAACAGCGAGGGCGAATTGTAGCGAACGCCGATCTTCTCAAGTCTGATCAGGCTTTCCGGATGGGACGGCCGTTCGACGCCGATCCAGCGGTCGGGATTGGGGACGGCACCGATCAGGTGGCGGGTATAAGCATCTGTCGGCCTGCGGAACACCTGCGCGACCGATCCGCTTTCGACGATCGCACCCCTGTGGATGACCGAAACCTCGTCGACCACGCGCGACACCAGGCCTAGGTCGTGAGAGATGTAGAGTGCCGAGACGTTGGTCTCCTCGCGCAGCCGGTTGAACAGGTCGAGGATCTGCCGTGCGGTGAGGATGTCGAGCGCCGTGGTGGGCTCATCGAAGATGATCAGTTCCGGTTCACAGGCGAAAGCGGTGGCAATCACGACGCGCTGCTTTTCACCGCCGGAGGCCTCGTGCGGAAAGCGCCTCAACATTTCTTTCGGCCGGGTGATGCCGGTGCGAGCGAGCGCGGCTTCGGCCTCCACCCAGGCCTGCGCCGCCGTCAGCCCCTGGTGGCGCATCAGCACTTCGGCGATCTGCTCGCCAAGCCGGATCGTGGGATTGAGCGATGTCGAGGGATCCTGGAACACCATCGACATCCGACGGCCGCGGATATCCGCCATTTGCCGCGGCGTATAATCCAGCAGCTCTTCGCCCGCGAGCCGGATCGCGCCGCCGGTCTCCAGCGCATTCGGCGGCAGGTAGCGCATGATGGACCAAGCCATCGACGATTTGCCGGAACCGGATTCACCAACGAGGCCGACCGTCTGGCCCTTGCCGATGGTGAGGTCGATATTCTTCAGGGCGCTGACTGGACCATTGAGCGTGTTATAGGCGAGTGAGTAGTTGCGGATCGAAAGGGCCGGCTTCTGCTTTTCAGCCGCGGCCTCGATCACGTTTGGGGCGAGCGAGGTCATCAAAGGCTCCTCCGCGGGTCCAGGCTGTCGCGAAGTGCGTCGCCGAACAGGTTGAAGCCAAGGGCAGCAATCGCAATGGACAGGCCGGGCACGGCCACGCACCAGGGATTTCGGAACATGTACTGGCGAGCCTCGGCGACCATCAACCCCCACTCCGTGCTCGGCGGCTGAGCGCCAAGACCGAGGAAGCCAAGCGTTGCACCGATCATGATGGCGAACGAGACGCGGATGCTGGCCTCGACTACGATGGGGCTCAGCGCATTCGGAAGCACTTCGCAGCCGACGATGTAGAGCCCGGATTCTCCGCGGGCGATCGCTGCCCGGACATAGTCGCGGGTGCGAACGGACAGAACGGCGCTGCGCGCGATGCGGGCCATGCCCGGCGCGAAGGCGATGGAGACCGCCAGCATCGCATGTTCCATGCCGCCACCCAGAATGGTGACGATGAGGAGGGTGAAGAGCAGGTCCGGAACCGCCAGAAGGCCGTCGAGAATGCGCATGATCGTGCTATCGACCCAGCCACCGGACACGCCGGCGACGATACCGATGATCGCGCCGATGCTGACGCCGAGAGCCGTCGCCCCGACGCCGAAGGTTACCGTCGCAGGCGCGCCGCTCAGGACACGCGAGAAAAGGTCGCGGCCGAATTGGTCCGTGCCGAGCCAATGAATCGTGGAAGGGCCCTGGAGACGGTTGAGGGCATCGAAGACCTGTGGATCGAAGGGCGCAATCCAGGGACCGAAGATGGCAGCGAAACAGACGATGGTGAGAAGCGTCGTGCCGACGACGGCGGTGGGGCTGGCGAAGAAATTACGCATAGCGCACCCTCGGATCGAGCAGGGCGATGACGATATCCGATAGAAGGTTGGACAGCGCATAGACGGTCGCAAGCAGCAGCGTGACGGCCTGGATCACCGGCAGGTCGCGGTTTTCCAGCGCGTAGATCAGCAGGCGCCCGAGGCCAGGCCAGGCGAAGATTTCCTCGACGACGATGATGCCGCCGAGCAGATAGCCGATATCGAGCGAGATGACGGCAACTGCCGGCGCCATGGAATTGGGCAGCGCATGTCGGCGGATGACACGGCGTTCACTGAGGCCCTTCAGGCGCGCGGCGCGGATATAGTCCGAGGACAGGACCTCGGACATTTCTGACCGCACCTGCCGGGCGATATGGGCCATGAGGATGAGACCGAGCGTTGCGGCAGGAAGCGCCACATGCGCCCCGAAGCCAGCCAGGCTTTCCCAGGGCGCGACATAGCCGCCGGCAGGGAAAGGTCCGGTATTCGGTGCAGCAAGGAAGACCAGCAACAGCGTCGCCGTGACGAATTCGGGCAGCGACGTGCCCAGATAGCTGAACAGGCCGAGCGCCAGGTCGATGGCAGTACCTCGCTTGATCGCAGCCAGCGCGCCGAGCGGGATGGCGATGACGGTGACCGTGACGAGCGCTGTGGCGGCCAGAACCGCCGAGTTGACAAAGGCCTCGCCGACGACCTGGGTCACCGGCAAGGACAATCTCAGGGACATGCCGAAATCGCCGCGCGCGATCCCGGAGATCCAGGTCAGATATTGGACGTGCCAGGGCTGATCCAGTCGCAATTGCCGTTCAAGTGCAGCGACCGCCTCCGGGGTAGCATATTCCCCAAGGATCATGATCGCCGCATTGCCCGGCAACACCGTGGTGATCGCAAAGACCGCGAAGGTGACGATCGCCAATACCAGAACGACGGCGAACAGTCTGCGAATGAAATAGCCCCAGCTCATCCCCTCACGCCTTGTTGAGCCAGACGTTCTCGACGTAGAAATAGCGGGAAAGCGGCGCGATCGTCCAATCTTCCGCACCCTTGCCGCTTGCCGTCAGAATATCTTCGTAGATCGGCACGATATAGGGCGTTTCGTCGAGCTGCAGCTGCTGCGCCTGGGCGTAAAGATCAGCGCGCTTGGCACTATCCGTTGTTGATCTGGCGTCGGCGATCAGCTTGTCGAACTTGGCGTTCTTCCATGCCGTGTCCTCATAGGAAGCGTTCGAGGTCAGCAGCAGGTTGAAGGTCGCATCCTCCGTGGGCTGCATGCCCCAGTACCCCATATAGAAGCTGCCCTTCATCCACACATTGGCCAGATAGGTATCGTGCGGCATTGCTTCGACGGTGATGTCGAAGCCGGCCGGCAGCGCCATCTGCTTCAGCGCGATCGCCACCTGACCGCGGATGGCAGGTCGGTTGGATGCAACGAGGGTGACCTTCAAGCCGTTCGGATAACCGGCTTCGGCGAGCAGCTTCTTGGCAGCGGCCGGATCGTATTTGATTTCCGGCGTCTTGATCGCGAAAGGAAATTCCGGAGAGACAAGGTTGTCATAGGCCGGCCGGCCAAGGCCTTCCAACACGATATCGACCAGCGTCGACCGGTCGACCGCCATGGCGAGGGCCTTGCGGACGCGGATGTCGTTCCACGGCTTCTGGTCCTGACGCATCGTGACGTTGACGAAACGGCCGGACGGTACGCGCTGCGCCTTGATGCCGGTCGACTTCGAGATGCGCTCGAAATCCGCCTGTTGCACGGTCAACATCACGTCGACGGCGCCGGAGAGGAAGTTGGCGCTTTCGGCGGCAAGATCCGGGAAGAGGTGCATCTCGACTGCATCGAGATAGGGCTTGCCCTTGATGAAATAGTTCGGGTTCTTGACCAGACGCACCATACGGGCGCTGTCGTAGGTTTCGAGCTTGAACGGACCGGTGCCGTTGGCGACGGTATCCAGCTTTTCCTTCGGGCCTTCAACGGCCGCCTTGGACAAGATGCGCGCATTGGCATGCGCAGTCGAGATCGGCAGGTCGGCGAACGGCGTCTTCAGCGTGAACTTCACGGTCGTCGGATCAACGGCCTCGATGTTTTCGATCATGTTGAGAACCGAGCGGGCTGCCGCCGGACGGTTGGGGTCGAGGATCGCCTTGAAGGTGGCGACGACGTCATCAGCCGTGCACGGCGAACCGTCATGGAACGTGACGCCCTTGCGCAGGTAGAAGGTGAAGGTCTTCGCGTCTGCACTGCCTTCCCAGCGCTCGGCAAGGTCGGCCGTCGGCTTGTTGTCCGGCCCCATGCGGGTCAGGCCGGAATAGATCATGTCGATGACCGGATATTCGGCCGGGCCGGACAGGGTCAGGACGTTGAGCGTCGCGATGCGCGTGGAGTGGCTGATCTTCAGCGTGCCGCCGGCTTTCGGCGTGGCCGCCACGGCTTCGGAAAAGTCCATGTCCGGCAGGAGTGCCGTTGCAGCCAGGCCCATGACCATGGTGCGGCGGGTAATCATGAAATTCGTCATTTCGCCCTCTTGTAGGTTGGTTCGACATTGACCCTGGGCGGCGATGTTTTCTTGTTATTCGGCCGCCAAAGCCGGTTTCAGGCCTTGTTCAACGGATTACGGTCAATTCGTCAGGCAAGGCTGTAAGCACTTCAGGCGCGCCCTCGGTAATGAGGAGCGTGTGCCCGACACCCATGGCAAGACCGGTATCGCTGTCACCGTTCATGACATGGTAGAACAGGGTCATGCCCGGCCGGCACTCGGTCGGATTGCCCGAATAGATCATCGGCGGGACGTCCATGCTGGTGGGCGCAAAGGTGCAGCCGACGGAATAACCGGTCGCGCCGTAGCGGGCTCGCTTGTAACCAGCCCTGTCCAGGCCATCGGCGTAGATGTCGAAGATTTCGCCGAGCGTCGTGCCCGGGCGGGCGATATCGGTCATCTTCTGCAGGGTTTCGCGACCGACATCATACATCTTGCGATGCGCATCGGAGACCTCGCCAAACAGGATGGTCCACTCCGTCTTGACGTTGTAGCGGCGGTAGGCGACCGGATATTCGACGAGAATCTGGTCCTGCTCTTCGAGACGGCGCGGATCGGAAACACCGCGGCCATACACCGCGCGCGGACCGGAATTGAAGAGCGGAGCATTCGGCGGCATGTCCGCGCCCTGCCCCAGGATCGAGGTCAGGTAAACGGCCTTCAGGTCACTGTCGAGGACGCCCGGACGGGCGGCGGCGATCACGGCGTTGAGGGAATCGTCGAGGATCTGCGCGGCGCGGCGCGTATAGTCGATTTCGGCGGGTGACTTGACGACGCGCAGCCAGCGGATCAGGTGCCTATCATCTTCCAGGCGGCACCAGTCACCGATCGTCTGTTGAGTGCGCCAAAGGTTCCAGCCGGTAAGGCCATGCGTGTTCAATTCGATGGCGATGCGCGCGCCACCGAGGCCCAGCTCTTCAAGGATGACCTTCACATCGGCCGCCGGATTGGCATCCTCGGCATCCCACCAGATGCGGATGTTCTCGATGATGCTCGTCTGCTTCGCCTGGACCAGATCGGGGCGGCGCGTCAGGAGAACGGGCTTGCGGCCGTCGGTCGGCACGACCATGCATTGGTAATAAACGAAGCCGCCGGTGTCGTAACCGGTGAGCCAGTACATGCTCTCCTGGGCAAAAACCAGCATCGCCTCGACACCGCGCGCAGCGAGCTCCGCCCGCAACCGATCCTGCCTCTGGAGGTGCTCCTCCCGGCTGAAGGGCAAATTGGGCTCAAACGTCATCGTCACGTTACCTCCTGGCAAGCCTGCGGAAGCTGGCTGTTGCGTGACAGTAAAGTTTGGTATACCACTCGTCAACCAGAGGAATACAAATATTTCTGAACGCTTGAACGGCGCCGGATCGGGGGTTTTGGCGCGAGTTCAGCACCCTTTCAAGGGCACCGGGATGACAACGGGCGGTTCATATGGCACCACACAATTCTATCCGCCGGCGCGGCCCGAACGGGAGGGAAATTTAAGAATATGCTGATGGAAACGGATAAGCGGCTGGCCCTCCAGGCCTATGAGCAGATTCTGAACCTGATCCTTTCAGGCCAGGCGGAGCCGGGCGTGATGGTGACGGAGCGGCGCCTCGCAGACACGCTCAACATGTCGCGCACCCCTATTCGTGACGCGCTCTTGATGCTCGAGGGCGAGGGCCTGCTTATCCGTCAGGGGAGCCGTGGCCTGCAGGTCAAGCAGACGCGCGTCGAAGATTACATGGATGCGCTGCAGGTGCGCCAGATGCTCGAGCCGGAAGCCGCCCGACTCGCCGCAGGTCGCATGCCGGCTGACGAACTCGACCAGTTGCGTGAAGCACTCAACGCGCTGATCGACGATGCCCGGCATGGAAAAACCAAGCCCGAGCGCGCCTCGGTCCGCGATGTCGACGATCGGCTGCATGGGGGCATTGGCGACGCCGCCGGCAACCCCCAGCTCGCCCAGATTATCCGCACGCTGCGCCGGCAGACCCAGATCTTCGACCTGAGAAGCGTGCCCGAACGTCTGGAAAGCACCTGCCAGGAGCACCTCGACATCGTCGGCGCCCTACGGGACGGACGCGGCGACGACGCGGCGAAGGCCATGCGCCAGCACCTTGATCATGTCAGGGACAGCATCATCCGGAGACTGACCCGCGCATGAGCATTCCATCCAAAGGCGCGCGGCCGACACATCCGGAACCCGGCAATCTCGCGCCGGTCGACATTGGCCTTGCCGAGCGGCTGTTCGATGAGTTGCGACGCCGCACCGGCACCAATCGCGGCATTACTCGCACCTCCTATGGGCTCGGTGAGCAGATCGCCCATGACATGGTGAGGCGGGAGGCCCGCAAGCTCGGCCTCGAGATCACCACCGACGCCGCCTGCAACCTCTACATGACGATGAAGGGTCGCGAGGAAGGCCCCGCGATCTTCATCGGCTCGCATATCGATTCCGTGCCGATGGGCGGCAATTTCGATGGCGCTGCCGGCGTGTTGCTGGCATTGTCCGTGCTGTCCGGCTATGCGCGCGCCGGCATACGCCCGCCGCAGGACGTTACTGTCATGGCCATTCGCGCCGAAGAAAGCACCTGGTTCGGCGCATCTTATATCGGAAGCCGGGCGGCCTTCGGACTGCTCACGGCCGAAGAGCTGGACAAGGTCAGGCGCTCGTCGGACCAGATACCGCTCGGTGCCGCGATCGACGCCGCTGGTGGCGACGCCGCCTTCCTGCGCTCCGGCCAATCTTTCCTCGACCCGAGCCGGATCGCGATGTTCATCGAACCGCATATCGAGCAGGGCCCCGTTCTCGTGGAACGGGCCATACCGCTCGGTATCGTCACCGGCATTCGCGGCTCCTTTCGGTACCGGGAAGCGAAATGCGTCGGCGTTTACGCGCATTCCGGCGCGACGCCACGGGAGTACCGGCAGGATGCCGTGCGTGCCGCCGCCACGCTGGTGGTCGAACTTGACAAGGCCTGGGACCGACTGAAGGGTGAAGGCGCCGACCTCGTGGTCACGTTCGGCCAGTTCTTCACCGATCCGTCCGAAGCCGCCTTCAGCAAGATCGCCGGCAGACTGAGCTTTGCGCTCGACATCCGCAGCCAGGAGGCCGAAACTCTGGAACGCATGAAGGCGATCGTTGCGGAGACGATCGCACGGATCGAGGCGGAGCATCATGTTCGCTTCGAACTCGGCCGCCTGACAGGCAGCACTGCTGCAATCATGGACACACACATCGTCAACAGCCTTTCGGCGCTGGCGAAGGAATACGGGATCGAAACCGAAACGATGGCCTGTGGCGCGGGACACGATGCAGCCGTTTTCGCCGGCGCCGGCGTGCCGACCGGCATGGTCTTCATCCGCAATGCCAATGGCAGCCACAATCCCGACGAGCACATGGACATGGCGGATTTCACCCAGGCCGCAAGGCTGGTATCGGCACTCTGCCTCGCTCCTCCGTCAAGGGCCTGACGATGGCGGAAGCACGCTGCGAGTGCCTGATCATACAGCCCATCTCCCTGGCTGCCGTCAAACTGCTGGAGGACAAAGGCCTTCGGGTCCATATCGCCAAGGACACCAACCTTGACACACTGCGTCCGCATCTCGCCCATGCGCGCGCCGTGATCACGCGCAATCATGGCCTGTCAGCAGAGGAAATTGCCGCTGCGCCCAATCTCAAGGTGGTGGGCGTTCACGGGACCGGTACCGAAAAGGTTCACAAGCTATCGCTCGCCAGCCGCAATATCCCGCTGGTCAGTACGCCGGGCGCGAATGCGCAGTCCGTCGCGGAACTGACAATTGCCCTGATGCTGACCTGTTCGCGGTCGCTGCTCCAGGCGGATGAAGCCTCGCGCACGGGCGATCATCATTTTCGCCAGGCACATCGCACGTTCGAGCTTTCGGGCCGGCGGCTCGGGCTGATTGGTTACGGGCATATTTCCCGGCGCGTGGCGCGCTTCGCCATGGCGATCGGCATGGAGGTCGCCGTGTTCTCGCGCTCCACGTCCGCCGAAGATCTCGCAGCGGACGGTGTCATGGCCTGCCCGGATATCGACCGTTTGTGCGCATGGGCCGATGTCGTTTCGCTGCATGGGGTGCCGGATGGACGGCCTGTCATCGATGCGCGGCGGCTGGGGCTGATCGGCCGGAACGGATATCTGATCAACACGGCCCGTGGGGCGCTCGTCGACGAGCCGGCGCTTGTCGCGGCGCTGAAAGACGGCACCATCGCTGGCGCTGGCCTCGATGTCTTGACGATCGAGCCCATTACTTCCGACAATCCGCTGCTAGACTGCCCCAACCTGGTCCTGACGCCCCATATCGGTGGATCGACAGTGGAAGCGCTGGAAAAGACAGGCTGGGAAGTGGCAACAAAGGTTCTCGCAGAAATTGAACGTATCGACGCGGTCTAGGGGTTCAAGGCGTTGACGAGATCCGATGGCGCAATATCGTATCCACGCATCGTCCGCAGCGGCGACCAGGCCGTGAGCATCGAGTTCTCGGACTCCGTCAGCGAGAGCGCAAATCGTCAGGTGCTGACACTTGACGCATCGATTTCGGCACATCCCATAGCTGGCGTGCTTGAAACGATACCGACCTATCGTTCGTTGGCGGTTGTTTACGACCCTCGCCAGGCCCGTGGTTCTGCGATTGGAGAAGAGCTGATCCGGCGTTCGGTATCAGCGGAGAGTGGCGAACTGCCGGCTGGGCGGCTGTTTGAGTTTCCTGTGCTCTACGGCGGCGAGCATGCCTCCGATCTCGATGAGCTCGCCAAAATCAAGAACATCTCCGTGGACGAGGTGATCGATCTGCACGCAGCCGCAGAATACCGCGTCTACATGATCGGCTTTGCACCCGGTTTCGCCTATCTGGGTGGCCTGCCGGAGATCCTGCACACGCCGCGGCTCGGGATTCCCAGGCAGAGGATCGAAGCTGGCGCGATCGGTATCGGAGGCCAGCAGTCGAGCATCAATTCGGTGCCCGGGCCGAGCGGCTGGCGGTTTGTCGGCCGCACGCCTTACAGGCTTTTCGATCCCAATCGGCACGAGCCTTTTCTGCTGAAAGCCGGTGACCGGATACGCTTCCTGAGAATCGACGCCGAAGAAGCAGGACATCTGGACGACCGCGTTGCGCGCGGCGAACTCGACATTCGGGAAATCGCCTGATGAGCCCCCGTCTCTCGATTGTCCGCCATGGACCGCTGATGACGGTTCAAGATCAAGGGCGCTATGGATATCGGTCGCGCGGGGTTTCCACATCGGGCGCGATGGACCGCGACGCCTATGCGATTGCCAATGCACTTGCCGGCAATAAACCCGGAGCAGCCGCCATCGAATTTGGCCTCATCGGCGGCTCGATGACAACAGACAAAGATGTGCTGGTCGCCGTGACGGGCGGAAACTGCAAGATCGAAATAGCCGGAAAGCCGGTGGCGGCCTGGGAAAGTCATATCCTGCAGGCCGGCGAGACGTTGACGGTCGGCGCCCTGCAAGGCGCCGTTTGGGGTTACATCGCCGTTTCGGGCGGCATCGCCACCTCGCCCATGCTGGGCAGCCGATCGACGCATCTGCGAACCGGTGTTGGCGGAATGGACGGCAGGACACTCACGGCCGGGGACGTCCTGCCGCTCGGCGAACCCGACATGCTGACACCCCTTGTCCTGGGGCAGCCGTATTTCCGACGACCCCATCCGATCCTCGTCGTGCCCGGGCCCCAGAATGACTATTTCGAGGAAGCCGTATGGAGGGATTTTCTGACACGACCTTTCCAGGTGACGACATCGCGTGATCGGATGGCGATGGTGCTCAACGGCCCTCCGCTTCGGGCTTTCAAGGGCCACGACATCGTCTCGGATGCGACCGTCGTCGGTTCGATCCAGGTCCCCGGATCCGGAAAGCCCATCGTCCTCACGGCGGATGCGCAGACGACCGGCGGTTATCCCAAGATCGCGACGGTTGCCTCCTTCGATCTCGCTCGCCTCACCCAAATGCCCAGCAGCCAGAATTTTGCATTCCGAGCGATTTCGCCGGATACTGCTGAGGAACTTTTCATCGCCGCGCAGGAGCGCCTTGAGGCGGTCCTTGGCAGCGTTTGCTCGAAAACGAAAAAACGATTCTGGGAACCATAGGATGGGCGGCTCAACTTGCCTTGGCGACACCCGATGTGATCGTCCAGCCGGCCTCTTCCAATCCCGTGCGCAACTGCCTCGCCATCGAAACGGCACCGGGCGTATCGCCATGCACGCAGATCGAGCCGATCGGCACCTCCAGACGTTTGCCGTAGGTGGACGTAAGGCAGCCTTCCGAAACCATCGTCATGACCCGCTGAAGCGCCGCACCGGCGTCGTGAATGACTGAACCCGGCTCCGAACGCGGCGAGAGATTGAATGTGTCGGCATATGTCCGGTCGGCGTAGATCTCGTTGATCGGCGTCAGGCCGAGCGTCTCGGCGGCGCGAGCCGTCGCAGTGCCTGGCATGACCATGAATGCCAGGTCGGGATCGACCGCGCGGATCGCCCGACCGACGGCCAGCGCCATGGCGTCCTCATCGGCGCAGACGTTGCCGAGCGCGCCATGGGTCTTCACATGCGTCATCGGATAACCTTCAAGTGCGCAGATCGCGGCCATCGCGCCGACCTGGTAGGCGACCAGCGATTCGACCTCGGCGACAGTTAGCCCCGGAATGCGCCGGCGGCCGAAACCGATCAGGTCCTGATAACCGGGATGGGCACCCACGGCGACGCCGCGGTCCCGAGCGAGGCGCACCGTCGCGCGCATGATGTCCGGGTCCCCCGCGTGGAACCCGCAGGCAATGTTTGCCGTGCTGACGATATCGAGCATCGCGGCATCATCACCCATGGTCCATGGGCCGAAACCTTCACCGAGGTCGGAGTTGAGATCGATCCGCATGAAGCCTCCTTCTGATTTTGCACCTCCTGCATAGCAGACCGGTGACGGATTGCCACGAAATCATGATTGCGCCGCGAACACCAGTGGTATACCAATGGTGCGCAAAAATCGAAAGCGGTGAATGACATGGCGGGACGCCTTCTTTATCTCGGCAACGGACGCAAGTTTCAGTCGGTTGCCAAGCTCGACGACAGGTTTGAAACCTGGGGCCTCAAGGTCGACAGATACTGGGCCTATGATGGCCATTTTCCATCTTCCCTGAAGGGATATGACGGCATCTTCCTGTCGGGCAGCCCGCACGGCGCCTACGAGGATGTACCCTTCATTTTGCGCGAGCACGAACTGATCCAGGAAGCCGCAGCCCAGCAAATTCCGATGCTCGGCATCTGCTTCGGCAGCCAGATCCTGGGTTCGGCACTGTGCGGCCGCGACCAGGTGTTCCGTCGTTCCACTTGCGAAATCGGCTACAAGAACCTGCCTCTGACGGAGGCTGCGAAGATCGACAAGCTTGCCCATGATCTGGTGGACAGCGTCCACATGTTCGTCTGGCACAATGACGAGGTGCGGGCGAGCCATCCCGACATGACCATTCTGGCCTATTCCGACGACTGCCCGAACCAGATCTGGCGTTACAAGGACGCCGATATCTGGGGCATCCAGGGACACCCGGAGGTCACCAGGGCCCAGGCGATCGTCTGGTTCGAGGAAAACCGTGAACGCATGGAGAAGGACGGCGCCAGTATCGACGACCTGAAGGAGCAGGCCCATGAAGCGGCGGAGGCGAAGACCATGCTCACTCGCTTCGCCGAGCTGGTCCAGAACGGTTGATAAAGGGAAATCCGGATATGGTGACGCCTGCCTATTGGTTCGAACGCCACGAATTCCTCGCGCGCCTGAAGCGTGTCCAGTCGGCGCTGCGTGAAAAGCAGCTCGACGGCCTGATCGCCTTCCTTCCCGAAACCGTCACGTGGCTGACGGGCTATTTCACCCGCGCCTACGGCACACTGCAATTCGCCATCATCCCGGCCGAAGGCGAACCGACCCTCTTCTGCCGCGATGTGGAGGAATATTATCTCGACAGTACCTGCGTCTTCTCCGATCGGGTGATGTGGACGGATAGCGATGACCGCATGAAGGTCGCCGCCGAGGCGATCTCGAGCCGCATCGGAGTGAACGCCAAGCTCGGCATCGAGCTTTCCGCCTGGCCGCTGTCGGCGGGTCGCTACGATTATCTGAAATCGGCGTTGCCCGGCATCGTCTGGCAGGATGAAAGCAATCTGACGCCGGTCATGCGGCTGATCAAGTCGCCGGCCGAAATCGCCTATCAGCGCCGCGCCGCCAAGGCCGCCGAAGCCGGCATGCAGGCGGCCATTGACAGTGCCGGCGTCGGGGTTACCGAACGCGAGATGGCGGCTGAGGTCTGCGCCGCGATGATCCGCGCCGGCAGCGACCTGCCTGGCCCCGGCGTCATGTCCTCCGGCGAACGGGCCTTCCACCTGCATGGCGGTTATTCGGATCGCGTGCTGGAGGCCGGCGACATTGTCCAGATTGAGACAACCCCCAATGTAAAGCACTATCACGCCCGCTTCATGCGGCCGATCCGGGTCGGGCCTGTGCAAGATGATGACCATCGGGTGGTCGAGCAGCTGATCGCCATTCAGGACGCAGCTCTGCGCGAGGTGAAGCCGGGCGTTTCGGCAAGCGTGCCCGACGCGATCTATCGCGACGGCGTGCTGTCCGCCGGATTGCGGGAAACCTATACCAACAAGACGTTCTATTCCGTCGGCCTGCTGCTGCAGCCGAACGGCGGCGAACCGCTGGAAGCTGCCCCCGGATGTACCTGGGTCTTCGAGCCTGGCCAGACCTTCCATACCTATGTGCTCGCCCGCGGCTTCGGCATGTCCGAGACGATCGCCATCACCGAGGACGGCTACGAACGGCTGACGAACTTTCCGCGGCAGCTGTTTGTTCGATAAGCGTCTTCCCCAGCCCGCGCTCGGGCATGCCGACAAGTGCCAGTCCGAATGGACCGGCACCAGCAGGAATTGAGGTCAACAAAAACAGCGTCCGTCGCAAGCGGGGAGCCGACATAGGCGGCTTCTTCTTACTGGCGGAAGAACCGCGTTCCGCTCACCGTGCCGCCGCGAGGACCAGTCCGAGTAACGGAACACGATGCGTCGGCGCGGCTGCATGTCCGCGTGCGGCTTGCAGTTCCGCCATAGGGCCCAGCCGTATTTCGAGTCGCCGTGCACGTCCCGTCGGCGCAGGTTCTGGTCTGCTCGCTCGATCCGCCATAGATCCCGGTCACGCCACGGGTCGCTGTGCAGCTTCCATCCGTACATTCGACCGATCGTCCATAGGAATCCACCCGAGCCCGAGGATAGATGCCAGGGGCAGCCCTCGCAGGTCCGGCGTAAACCGACCAGTTCCGGTACCAGGGATAGCTGACATAATAGTTGTCCCAATAGACCTTGTTGAAGGCGACGACGGCGACCCCGACACCGGTGGCGACAGCCGGCGACAGGACGACTGGGGCTCCATTGTAAACGACCTGGACATAGCGCGCCGAGACCCAGCCTCGATGGCCGTCGAAACCGATATCGCACCAAGTGTAACCTGACAGGCAGCCATGGGCGACGATGCGGGCGCCGACCGAAACGACGGTGACGACAGGATAGCCCGTCGAGGGGCCGGCCCTTAGATTGACGTTGCCTGTTGCGACAGCAGCGGTCGCCGCCGCGGCCATGGACGCCATGGCAAATACCATGGCAATCGCGATGCATAATCTCTTGATCATATTCCTATCCCTTTACGATGGACCGCGAGCGCGGAGCCTTCCAGCTGCGAGGCTAGGCTCCGGATGTCTCTCAGACATCGCGCTGGCGTAGAAATTTGTAGCTTTTTGTTGCATCGGCCGGGACCAGCAGGCCCTAAACCGATCCGGCGGCCTCGACCGTTCGCCAACGACGCGACCATCGTCAGCTCGATCGTCCAGCCGAAGCGGTCCGGGGTCATGCGTCACAGTTACGGTCCCGGCTCATTGGAAGCGCCACTGCCTGGCAGGACGCCGCATTTCAGCCGGCGTCCTTGCTCCGGCGGTCTGCTCTCGCCGAGCGCGTACATCTGTCGCCATCTGGTCATGCAGCTACTTCGGAAGGGCTTCAGCGAGCGCGGTCTGGCAGGTCGGCGTCAGGTTCGCCCGATTTGTCTGGAGGCAGGCGGCTATGCGCCCGCCACCGGGCTGAATGCCTTGGCAATACTGCTTGAGATCAGCCTGGCAGGCCTGGACGACCTTCCTTACCTGAGCCCGCATTTCGGGGGTTATCTGGCTCTGAGCCATGGCGACGGCGGGCGCTGCGCAAGCGGTGGCGACCAGAGCGATGCTCATCCAACGGGTCGGTATCAGGCGATTGGTGGCGTTCATAACGGTTCCTTTATCTTGTCTGTTGGGAAGCCTCAGCTTTTGCCGACGGCTTCGGTGGCTCGCCTGCGTCGGGCGATTGAGGTCTGGCTGTCGACGCCCTCCGGCGCGTGACAGGCCCGAAGAGGGCGGTTAATTTTTGCTGGAGAGTGGCAGCTGCTCGCGCCTCTCGCATCATCGCGATCCATTCGCCGAACACGATACGTAGCGGGTGAAGCGATGCGGAGCCGCCGCGCAGGCCATAGGTCAGCGGCCTGCCCCGCGGTGCCTCGGCAAATGTGCCGAACAGCCGGTCGAAGACGATCAGCGTGCCGCCGAAGTTCTTGTCGAGGCACTCGGCATCCGAGGCATGATGTACGCGATGATGGGACGGGCTGTTGAGTATCCACTCGAGCGGGCCGAAACGGGGTGAGAGCTCGGTATGAAGGAAGAACTGATAGACGAGGTTTGCGCCAAGCGCCGTGACGATGGCGAATGGATGGAACCCAAGCAACGCCAGCGGCAGATAGAACAGGAAATGTCCTGAGATATTGGCGGTCCAGCCGAGGCGTAGCGCGGCGGTCAAGTTCATGCGTGTCGGCGAATGGTGGACTGAGTGAGTGGCCCAAAGCCAGCGGACATGATGGGAGACGCGATGATGCCAGTAATATATGAAATCGACCGCAAGAAAGAGAAGGATGGGTCCATATACCGTTCCTGCGTCGATATCGAAGACGCGGTGCTCGTACGCCAACATGAAAGGAAGAGCGACAATCGCCGCTTCGGCACCGCGGATAAGGGCATGACCGACGGCAACGCCGAATGTCGCAGCCGTCTCCCGCATGTCATGGAGATCGTGGTGTGCAAGTCTGCCGATCAGATATTCGATCAGCATGAAAGACACCGCCACAGCGACAACGCCAAACCGCATCGACGATACAGAATCCAAAGCCGGCATGGTCGTTCCTCGGGAGCATTTGAGATGGTCGGAAAATTGCGAGCCGGCGGCTTTGGGGTATTGGGGGCGCCGCCGGCTCATCAAGGTGCGAACTGGTCATGGTTGACTACCAGCTGACGCTCCCCTGACGGGTTACGGTATTGCCGTTCGGGCCTGTCGTGGTTGCCGATCCGCTGCAGGAGCCGCCCTCTTGGCAGGTTAGCGTTCCTGACCGGGAATAGGTGTTGCTCTTCGGACCGGTGCGGGTCACATTGCGTGAGCAAGAGCCGCCCGAGCACCCTCCGGTTGAATGCATCGACGCGGTTCCATTTACGCCGCTCACCGAACGGTCGCGGCTCCACGCATTGGCTTCCGCGGCTGCCGCCAGTGTAAATGTGCCGGCCAGAACCGCGGCGGTGATGGTCTTCATCATGATCTTGTCCTCTCTGTCATGAGACTTTGCAGGCGTGCCGAACATCGGATGCATTCGGCATGGAACAAGATTCGATCCGCTCGGTATCATGCCAATAAACGGCGGATGTCGAGATGTTCGATTTTGTTGCGGGCATGTAGAGATTTGTAGCAATGACCTCCGCATTCTTGATTGCTCCCGCGTTTCGGTTCAGTTTCCAGCCATGGAAGACATGGTACGTACAATCCTCGTGGTGGATGATGATCCGGAGATCAGACGACTCGTCGCGGCGCTGCTGTCGCGCGAAGGCTTCGACGTGCGAACTGCGGAAAGCGGCGCAGAGCTGGACGACGTTCTGCGCAGGGTCCGGCCGGATCTGATCATCCTCGACCTGATGCTGCCGGGAGAGGATGGGCTCTCGATTTGTCGCCGCATGCGCTCCGAGGGCGCTTTTCCGATTTTGATGCTGACCGCCAAGAACGACGAGATGGATCGGGTGGTGGGGCTTGAGGTCGGCGCCGACGACTACGTTTCGAAACCGTTCGGCCCGCGTGAACTCCTTGCACGCGTGCGTGCCCTTCTTCGCCGCACTCAGTCTCAGCCTTTCCAGGCAGCAAGCCGTCGATACAGTTTCGATCGTTTCATCATCGATCTGGATGCGCGCCAACTCACTGATGAGGGCGGCGAACCGGCAACGCTGACGAGCGCCGAATTCGATCTTCTCACATGTTTCGTGCTGCGCCCCCGTCGCGTTCTCTCGCGCGATCAGATCCTGGACTGGACGCATGGCCGTAACGCCGATCCACTCGACAGGACCGTCGACATCCTGGTTTCGCGGTTGCGCAAGAAGCTGGAGAGCCTCAGCCCCGGCAATACGTTGATCACCACGGTCCGCAACGGCGGTTACCTGCTGACCGCGCCCGTGCGGCAGGTATCGTGATGTTTCGCCTGGGGCTGTCCGCTCGGGTCCTTGGCATAGGCGTGACGTTCCTTCTGACCGCCTGGATCACGCTCGTCGCGCTTTACTACTGGTCGAACGGTCTCAGCCGTGTTGCCACCTATCCGTCCACTACTCAGATTCTGACGATTGTGGACGTGTTGTCAGGTGCTGATCCGCAAGCACGCGAAAAACTCGTGATGGCTGTCAGTTCATCGGTTCTGACCGCGGAGATAGAGCGCGATATGTCGGTGGAACCGAACATCCGCGAGCATATGGAATATCTGCCGGAGTTTTCGGATTATCGCAACGCTCTGGGAAACAGGCTGATCTCGATCCGCAGGCTTGACGCGGCTGGATCCGGTGCCAGACGGCCACGTTTGTTAGCAGTGGTGATAGACCCCATCGAGTTTAGAGTGCGGCTGAACGATGGCGCCGTCGCGCGATTGCAAACAAGAACGCCGTTCATCGTGACATTGTTCGGTCTTCCGGCCGGTCTGGGCGCCGGTCTGGTGGGGACGCTTTTTGCGCTGGCCGCCTTCATCCTGCTCCAGCGGGAAATACGACCACTGGCAAAGCTTGCCGCCGCGGTTGACAGGATGGATCCCTCCGGAGAGCCGGTGCAGTTGGCCAACATCCCGTCCCGGACGCCGGAAACCATCGCGCTCGTAAAGGCGTTCGGGCGGTTGCAGAACCGGCTGCAGTCTATGATCAGCGGCCGATTTGCGCTCATCAGCGGCGTTCAGCATGACGTACGCTCCTTCGCAACGCGCCTACGCCTGCGGATCGACCACATCTCCGACCCGACCGAGCGGGAAAAGGCGATCCGCGATATCGCCGATATGATCGATCTTCTCGACAATGCTCTGCTGACTGCCCGGGCAGGCGTCGGCGCACTCGATGAAGAGCTTCTTGATCTCGTGGCCCTTGTTGAGCAGGAGATTGTCGATCTGGGGGCATCGGGTTGGAACGTGGCCCTTGGCTCCTTGCCGCAAGGTCGGGAATTGCTCGTTTTGGCCGATCGCCTCGCCGTCAGACGAATTCTCGCGAACCTTGTCGATAACGCAGTGAAGTACGGGCGGGTCGCAAACGTCGCGCTTGAGGAACATCAAGGGATGGCGATCCTCTCCGTCCGGGACAGCGGGCCAGGCATTGCTGATGACCAGATCGCCCTTCTATTCGAACCCTTTGTCCGGTCAGAGCCGTCGCGGGCTCGCAAAACCGGTGGGGCTGGGCTTGGTCTTGCCGTCGTGCGCAGCTTGGCGGAAGCACAGGGCGGGGCAGTTTCCGTCAGGAACCATGCCCATGGAGGCCTCATAGCAGAGCTGAGCCTTCCTTTGTTTCAGCTGAAAAATTGATCCCCTCCCATGGAAGGGCGGGCTGAGATGAAGCCGGGACTGCAAAATTCGATCAGCCAGGACCGCCCTCCTCCCATTCCTCAACCACGCTGATTTCGAAAAGCATCAGGGAAATCCGCCCTACATCAAGGAACAAAACGGGGGCGCCATCAACCTTACCTCGGTCACGCTCCCGTCTGTTTTCCAGCAGCAGGACTTCTTTGCCTGCGTCTAAAGAAGTATGTACGGGGCGATTGCACCGCACCATATGGGCTGAGCCAAACTGATTGTTGAGGGCTCGGCCGAGAAAAAACGTCCGGGCCCTCTACTTTTCGAAACGCCGAGATGGAGGTTGTGTGTTCCATATCGTTCATTCCTTTATCTGGGCAGCCCTTGGCCTCATGCTGCTTTTGGCGGCCCACGACTATCTGTTCCCGCAGTAGTAGCGCGCTCCCTGAGGCGACAGGAAACATCCTCGCCTGCGTTCTGTGCTTTTGTCGACGTGCCACAGGACGAGCCTGTCGGACGCGTAGCCAAACACAGGGCAGCATCATCGATCTTGTCGGTTCGGTAGTTTGTCACGGGCGGCGGTGTCTGCCCCCAGACCAGATGGATACCAGGGACGTCGCAGTTGCCCGTTTTGACCCAACAAGGCATCCAGAGCGCCAATTCAACGACTCTATTAGCGGCGACGGACAGCTTCGATTACAGCCGGCTTCGACTTGTGCACCGCGAAGAAGTTTGGAGGCCCCTGAAAATCTTCGTCACGTGTATTATAACTTTTAAAGACAACACCCGTTGGCATAATAGGACCAAGCAAGAATCCATGGCTTGAGAAGAAATCCCAAAAATCTTTGAGCAAAAACTTCGAATATATATTTACCATTCCGAATTCGAACTGCACTGCGGAGATATTTCCTTTTTTAAAGGTCCCGGAAAACCCCTCAAATACAAGATGCTCCGCGCCTTCTACATCCACTTTCACAAGGTCAATTTGATCTACCGCGTTTTGTTCGCAGTAGCAGTCACCCGTCGTCACCCTAACCGTTATCTCCTCCCAGCGGCCATCATGGATCTTGTCGCCCTCAACCATCGACGATGAACCGTCATCGTCAGGATTATAGCGCAAGACTGTAGAACCGGCGGCATTCGAGAGGCCGAATTCGTTTAAGACGACGCGTGGAGACGAGACGTTATGGGCCAATTTTCTGAACGTTTGTGGAGCTATTTCAAATGAATGCACTGTCGCGCTCGAAAACCGCGAGAGGCATGCCATTGTGTAATCTCCCTTGTTTGCCCCCACGTCAAAAACCGTTATCGGCGCGGTGCTTGCGATCCTGTCCAGCACGTAAAATTCACCGTTGGTCTTCATATCGTAGTTTAGGTTATTATAAGTTTTCCTATAAACATCAGCTGCCTTATAAAGCAGTTGAGACATTCGCCCACCTCTGTGCGCGAGAATTCTGCTGGTGTTCAGAGCAGCTTTTTTGAGAGTGGCAATACGATTATCCATTACGTCCTCCTGATTGTCTCTGGATGAGCAATTGAAATCGCCGTTTTCACGGCAGCTAATAGCCGGTTTTGCGAAATGCGACTCCTAGATCGATCGGTGTAGCCAGTATATTGAGGCAGTTGGCAAGGTTGGTCAGCATGCCTTGGATTGCCAGTCAGTGGGCCTATTCAGATGCAACCGCCTTTCTATCGGCAAGCGGGATGCGCAGCGGCGGCGCCTCTCCCACGGGACGATCAAGAACTCAAATATAAACGCGGAAATAGTCAACGCGCATGGATGTGAACCTGTCCTTGTCCAGGAGCGGGTCCGGAAAACGGACATCACTTCTTAAGGCAAGCGTGAGGAGCGGCCAGAATGTGTCGCCATTCGCATCCATCTCTTTCGAACGGGTGATGGGCCATTCGGCGGGCTTGCCGGTCCGAGTATCCGTAACTGGCCGGCGATCAAAAAAGGGCGTGCAACTCCTGTCGGTAATCAGGACGCCGTAGCGGCAATATCCCCCGGTCAATTTAACCGGCGTTTTCACCCCAGTGCTTTCATGATGCTGGTCATTTCCTCCCCACTCATGGAGATAAGTGCCATAAACATCGGGCTCGAAACCTTTATGCTCGACCACATCGATTTCGATACTTGTCTTTGGAAACAGTATACTCCGCCCGTTCAGCATCCAGAAGGCCGGCCACGTCAATGGATGGGCGGGAAACAGCATCCTTGCTTCGAAATAACCTTTCCTCCAGCTTTTGGTTATCGTGCCGTCCCGGCGGGCAGTTTGAAGGTTGCCTGATATCCATTGGAATTCGGGAAGATTGTTGCCGTAATATTTGGGAACCTTCATCGTCCCGCCCATGTAGGTCGCACCAATTTGGAGCGCTTTGCCCTTGCTCGCATTGACGTCATCGACGATGGAGTATGGAAGAAATCCCTCTTCGCCGCCTTGCCTCGCAAAAGCGGAGCGCCCATAAAACCCGGCGTCCCAAGTCCCGGCTTTCGGCCCGGCATTCCAAACAGACCAATCAATCGTCTCGAACGTGTCCTCAAAGACAAGTGTTCGATTGAGAGTTGGGTCTTCTACTGCCGCAGATGCCGAACCCGATCCAATGGCTCCCAGCAATCCGACCGCTGCTGTCCTCTGCACGAATTCACGGCGCGATAACGAGCTTGCCATGACATCATCTCCCTCCGATAGCCCAAGGTTATGAAGTTGCCGTACTCATCAAAGCGTCGGCGTGAATATCTACGACGTTCTCGGTACTGAAGCGGTCGATGAAACTCTGTCGAAATCGGCCGTGCGCTTTTTCCTGATTTAGATTTCGGCAGTAATAGTCCATCGTTTCCACGAGTTCATCGAGATCATCGATCGGCACAAGCCGGCCAAGGCGCGGATCGATGAGAATATCGCTCGGACCGAACTCACAGTCCGTCGCTATGACCGGCAGCCCGAACCTCAGAGCCTCGCATATCGCCAATGACCATCCTTCCCATCTTGACGTCGAGACATAGACATCACTTTCCGCCAGAGCGGGCTGAGGGTTGTCGGGATGATATTCAATGCTAACGGCGTCCTCCAAGCCGAGGCGCTCAATCTTTTCGCGAAGTGCCGTTTCGTCCTGACCGTATCCGACGATCTTCAGTTTGATATTGCTACGAACTTTGCGGAGTTCAGAAAAGGCTGCCAGCAGGATGTCCTGTCCTTTTTGGAAGGAAAACCGCCCGACATTGATGAACCGAATTTCTTCTATTTGCCGGGCCGCGATCTCGTCGGGGACATCAAATTTCCGAACAGGATTTGGGACCCAAAAATCCGGTTGGTTGCTTTTAAACATCGTCTTGAAGGCCGCCAGTTGACGAGGCGAAGTCCCAAACACCGATGCGACGCGAGACACGAAGAACGCCCTCATCAAGAAAAAAAGCAATTTTGCCTTGATATGGCTCCGTTCAAGTCGCGGGTTGCCGTGGAGGTAAACGGCGAATTTCCGGCGGATCCCGATGCAGGCCACCATGCAGACCACGGTTGGCTCGATCTGCGGCACGACCACCAAGCTGTAATCCTTGCTCGCTATGACGTCGCGCAAGATCCAGATCAATCCGAGCCTGCTAGAAGCAAGCCGATCGATCGCCGTGTATCTTGGCACTTCCTTCGGTCGATTCTGGTGAACGGACGTATAAAGTACGTCTATGTCAAAGGTATCCGAATATTTGTCGGCAAGGCAGGTACATATCGTGTCCACAACCCTCTCTATTCCCGCAAAGGTGGACGTCCCGGGCTGAATATACAGGATCTTCAACGGTCGGCTCGAAGCGGAACTCACATTTTCGGAAGTGATTTTCGCATTCATGCGGCTGTCCCTCACCGTGTTTGACTTGCTATATCCAGGCGTTTCTCGCCAATCCGGCTCTAGGCCGAATGCTTATTCAGCGAGGACGAGCAGGGAATACCCACCAAGCAATCGCACAGCGAAGTCGGGGCTGACGGAATAGAGCGTTCGTCGCGGAAGCCTCATCAATCGGCTGCTCAAGGCTTGGCGGGGGAGTTCAAGGCGACTTGCCGTATAACTGCTATCAATGATCTTGTAGCCGCAGCCCCTAAGGGTCGCGAGAGCGGTATCTTTAAAGAAGTAATGCAGATGGCCGACATTCGCGCGCAGTCTCATGATCGGCCATGCCCGCAGGACTGACTGCACCGAAAGGTCCAGGGGAATGTGGAAAACCTTGTATCTCCCCCGTGATCGGAGCGCTTTGAGAAATTTTATGTAGTCTTCGACATGCTCAATGACGTCTGCCACCACAAGGATGTCGAAAGAGGTGTCTTCTTCGACGAAGTCCTTGAGATGGAAGGTCACGCTTGCCGATTTTTTATTCCTGGCTCTTTCATATGCGTGCGGCGAAATCTCGTACCCTGATAAATGTGCCTGCGGAAATGCCCGCGCAAGATTCATCAGTATTTCCCCGGTTCCGCATCCCACTTCACAAAGCGTTTCGAACCTAAGCTCATTTTTGCGGATGATCGCTTCTATATGCCTGGCCTTCCACGGAGAATCTTCTTCATGCCAAGTTGGATTACGGTCCGCGTATAGGTTTCCCTCGTAGATCTCCTGCATGATGGCTCACCTTCAGATTTGAGCTAAACTGAAGGATTTCACGGCTGAAAAAAGTTGTCCACTCAAAATTAAAGCAATTTTAATTAATTTCCATCAGATGCGATGTCATAATGTGTAATCATTGATAAAATCACGGTCCTGAATAGGTCTATTTTTTGATGATGTAGTTGATTCTATCTACATCAATCGGATGAGTATTTCGATTTCATCGCTATCCCCGCGCGTTTTTCTCTGCGCGACATCCCCTTTACATAAATAAGATAAAGAAGTCCGTGAGTGACTGCGTAGCCGGCTTCCAGCACAGCAGCGAGAAGAACGGACCAATAAAAAACCTGGAAGGTCGGGTACCCCAGGCCAAGACCGGTAGCGACGAAAACTGCGATCACCAAGATTATCATGAAAGTAAAAATCAAAACTGGTACCCTCACCCCGCAGATGGCGCCGATGATGAATGAGATGACCAAAGCCCAGGCCATAAATGCCCTTTGATTGCTTGCGCTAATATGAACAATACAAAAAGGTTACATGCCCGAAATGTTCCAGGCAAGTGAATTTTATTCAGATTTTTTTGATGATGGCAGCGATCTTTGATCCGCCCTCAAAGTAATATCACTGTGTATCTTTTTGGTTCATGAAGAGCTCTGCGTTGGGGGTGGCGCTACGTCTTTTGACGCGTAGGACGTCGCCTGGTGCGACGAGGTCATCATCATTCACGTCTAGCGTCGTTATCTTTCCGTCGATTTGGCGGCTGATCGTTAGGCTGAAAGCTGTCTGATTATCCGCCGCCAATGGACCGAGGACCGTTGGAGCGTAAGTTTCTATATTCGTGAGAAGTGCCTGGGTTGTCTTTGACTTCTCAAGGATCGAAGCCAGGCTATCTCGAAGACCTGCTGCCTCTATCAGAGCATCACGTTTGTATTTATCTTCTACATCAGTTGCTTGTTGATCGAGCTTGGCGAGATCCTGCTGCGTTTTGACGATTGCTAACGAAACATCCAAGCCTCTGCTTTCAAGGTCTGCAACGTTTTGACTCGCTCCCACTTGGCGTGACGATAGCGTCAATCCCTGTGAGACAAGCTTGTTTACGGAATTGAGGTCTTTGGTCGCCAACTCCATCTGCTGTGCAAGCAGGCTCTCCTTCGCTCTTAGAGCTTGCAACTGTCTTGTTGCGAGGGACTTGGCCTGCTCAAGCGCCTCGAGCTCGGTCTGCATTGATCGTGCCCGGCTCTCAAAAAGCGCCTTTTCATCACTCATCATTCTTGCCACGACGGGCTGATCGGCACGCGTAGTGACGATTTGAGGGAAAACGATCGTCGGCTGATTGTTCAGAACGGCTTCGACGCGCGCCTGTCGAGCGGCCAGCCCTAGGCGCTGCCAACCCAGTTCGCGGAGCTCCCCCTCGCTGACGATTGCCTCACGCTGCACTCCTATTACGGTTGTGTCGGCATGCCCTGTTCCGCCGGCCATGCTGAGCGCCTGCACCACCGTCAAACCCGGGATGAAACTGTATTTACCCGGGGCGGCGACGATGCCAGTGACGAAGAACGGCCGATAGGTGGAGATTTCTACGGAGGCTGAGGGGCGCTTCTGAAGGCCGATCTGGCGTTGCAGCTGATCGCCGATGACATTCGATATCTGCTCGAGCGTTTTACCAGCAGCCGGAACAGTCCCGATAATCGGAAGCGACAGACTGCCGCCTGCAGATACAGTAAATTCGCCGGTTAAAGGTGCCCATTCGAACGCGACACCGGCATTAGGCCGCCATTCAAAAACCCGGACCCTTATGACGTCCTGGGGACCCAACGTATATTCGTCAGCTCTTGCAGATGACCATGCCGCGCCGAGCAACAGCGATAGAAAAATGATAAAATACGCTTTCAGTGCCAGATAGCGACCTGTACCAGAACGCGCCCTCCGTTCAACGGAAACGCCGTTGGTACCTCTTGGAACGCCTGGGTTCATATCGGATGCTCCAGTGGACTCATCTACCGTTACGCAATTCGGACATTCCTTGGCTCATCCCAGATCTGTCTCGGCGATACGATCTGATTGGCGAGAGATGTGAACTTGTCGATAAAAACCGCGGTCCGGTACTCCGACGCCCTTGCCACCGCATCGGCAGGATTGAAGTCCGCGCGATCGGCACGTTCGATCGCCTCTATGATGGCTTCGACCGTCTGAGTTGAAAAGAACAGGCCGGTCTTACCGTCGACAACGGTTTCGGTGGCTCCACCTCTGCCATAGGCGACTACAGGTCGGCCGCTCGCCATCGCTTCGACAGGCACGATGCCGAAATCCTCCTCTCCTGGAAACACAAGAGCTTTGCAGCGCGCGTAGTGGTGTCTCAGCACCTCAAAGGGCTGCGGCCCCATGAATGTCACCGTAGGGCCTGCGGACTTGCGAAGCTGCGCAAGCATTTCGCCGCCGCCGATGACGATCAATTTTTTCTTCATGCGAGAGAAAGCCTCGACGGCCAAGTCCGGTCGCTTGTAACCGACCAGTTCTCCGGCCATCAGGTAGTAATCCTCGATCTCGTCGGCGCGAACCGGACGAAAGGCCGTGGTATCAACCGGTGGGTGGATGACCTGCGCCTCCCGGCGATAGTAACTTTTGATCCGCTGAGCCACAGTCGCTGAATTTGCGATAAAATTGTCGACGCGACTTGCTGTTCCGACGTCCCATGTTCGCAAATAATGCGCCAATGGCGGCATCATCAAGCGCGTCATCAGGTCGGAACTATTATAGTATCGATTGTACATATTCCAGACATATCGCATTGGCGAATGGCAATAGCAGATATGAGGTGCCGGAGATGTTGGGATTATACCTTTGGCAGGGCCAGATTCACTGCTGATGATCAGATCATAGCCACTGAGATCTAGTTGCTCTAGCGCCAGAGGCATCAGCGGCAGATATTTCTTGTACAGGCGATTGGCGAACGGAAGCCTGTCAATGAAAGTCGTATGGATGCGGTGCTTAGATATCTCGGCGGATATCGCTGATGGATTATAGACATGTGTGTAGATGTCGGCGTCAGGGTAGATTTTGCAAAGCGCTTCTAGGACTTTCTCACCACCGCGCATGCCTACCAGCCAATAGTGAACTATTGCTACATGCATATCCGCCCCACACACGATATAACGCAACTCGTGCCCACTGAATATTAAAGTACTGCACTCACATCTTCTTTATCAGAAGAGAGATACTTTTGCCATTTTGTCCGACCTGTATTGCAAATCGGCGCAAAACGTTCGATCATACTGTGCCGTCTTCAGGATGGTCTTATACTGCGCCGCAATAAGTCTATTGTCAAACGATTTACCCCTTGTTAATCTAATTATGTATGTCGCTGGACGATATCTGCCCAAACTCATTTGTCTTTCGTAAAGGTAGGGAGCATGCAGATGAGTGACCTTGATGTTCGCGGTAATTTCAATGTCATCGCTGGGAACGCCCGTGTTGACCACAGGACTGCGGAGTACCCCAGAAGCGCTGCGTCGTCTCGGCGCCTCTCACTGCATCTTAAATATGCGGTCGACGCCCTTATCGCGTTGGTAGGATTGGTGATCTTGTCGCCGATAATACTGATCATGATCGCAATGTTGATGGTAATCCAAGGCCGACCGGTCTTTATCGCTCACCGCCGCATCGGCCGGCATGGCGTGATGTTCCCCTGCTTCAAGTTCAGAACGATGGTAACCGACGCCGAACAGGTGCTGGTTCGATACCTTGCCGCCAACCCCGTCGAACGAGCCGAATGGAACGTCACGCGCAAGTTACGCAACGATCCGCGCATAACGCCTTTTGGGATCCTTTTGCGCAAGAGCAGCATCGATGAAATACCGCAGCTTTTCAACGTCGTACTTGGCCACATGAGCCTTGTAGGACCAAGGCCAATCGTCCCGAGCGAGGTAGAACTCTACGGTCCCCACTTTGCCGACTATATCCAAGTCCGGCCCGGATTGACGGGTCTCTGGCAAATCAGCGGTCGCACCGACACAAGTTATAGCCGAAGGGTCGAACTCGATGTGCGCTATGTTCGAGAGCAAAGCACATGGGGTGACATCGTTATCATGATGAAAACGATCCCGGCGGTTTTGCGAGCGCATGGAAGCTATTGAGGCACAGTGCACTGTCTTCTGGTCTTCGCCGCAGCCGGTCTCGGAATTGGCTCATTCGCAAGAGCCTCATCCTGTGCCGGCAACGCGGCGGAACTGATGTTCAATCGTAGATTCTTCCCCGGGGAGCAAGTTTAGTGCGTTCAGTTCAAGACCGCTTCTTCAGAATCTGGCCCGATAGATCCGGCCGAGGAAAGGTTCGTACGAACCGATTTCCTCTAGATGCTACTACCACTTGCTACGGTCGCCTGAGTTACCCTTTGTTGTGCTCGGGAGAAGTCTGATGAGACCGACCGAGGCGTTTGCGATCAATGGTCGGTTCCTATCTCAGAATGGGACAGGGGTTCAGCGCTACGCGTCCAATGTGGTCACCGCGATTGCATCTCTTGTCGTCGAGGGACATGAAGTCCCAATTGTAGCCCCCACGGGAACGCGCGATCCCAACTTGAAACCCATGCGGCTTGTCCAGGCTGGTCGGTTCAGGGGCCATCTGTGGGAGCAGTTCGAACTTCCAGCAAGATGGCGCGGCCGGCTCCTAAACCTATGCAACACGGCACCTGCGGTGAAGGCGAACCAGATCGTTTGTATCCACGATGCCAACATATTTGCGGCCCCCGAAAGCTATAGCCGCGCTTTTCGCACCTTCTATGCATCCCTCCAGCCGCTTCTGGTGCGGAGGTCAATTCGGATCGCAACTGTGTCCCACGCCTCGGCGCGCCAGATCGCGCGTCATCTCCCCATTGCGCCAGAGGAAATAGCGGTTCTTGGAAATGGCCATGAACATGCACTGCAGTGGCAGGCAGCTCTGGCGAAGGCAGCCCCGCGGGTCGTTGACGCCATTCGATCGCGAGGCCGCCAATATGTCCTGGCGCTTGGCTCGCGCGCGCGCCATAAAAACCTTGAACTGCTCGTCAAGCTGGCGCCGTCGTTGGACGACCAAGACATCGACATCGTCGTCGCCGGAGGTGAGGAGGCCATATTCACAGGCAGTCGGTTCGAAGCCGGATCAAATTTCCATCTGCTTGGGCGTGTCAGCGACGACGATCTTGCCTGCCTGTTGCAAAACGCCCTGTGCCTCGTTTTCCCCTCGCTCAGCGAGGGATTTGGATTGCCCATCCTGGAAGCCATGACTCTCGGATGCCCCGTTGTTTCATCCAATTGCGCCAGCATGCCGGAGGTTTGCGGCAATGCGGCACTGATGGCTTCGCCATTCGATCCGTCGATGTGGTTGGCCCATATTCGCGCCTTGAAAGAGTCCTCCTCGCTTGCAGATGACCTGCGCGGCGGGGGTCTTGAACAGGCCCGGAACTTTTCATGGTCAAAAACCGCAAGTGGCTATCTGGAGTTGCTGGAACGCCCCTTCTCAAAACTCGCGACCCATAGCGCCGGCGAAACCGGAATACCGCGATCCGCAGTCGTCGTGGCAACGCGCGGACGTCCTGATGTTGCCACCGCCACGGTTCGACATCTCCTTTCGAGCCAGACCGTCTGCCCCGATACGCTGATCTTGTCTTGTTCAGACATGTCTGACGCCGGCGATCTACGGTTCGATGCGCGTGTAACGATTGTGCTGGGCCCTGCAGGTCTGACCGCACAGCGAAACACGGCCCTCGCCAGCTTGCCTCAGGGTACGGAGATCGTGATTTTTTTCGATGACGATTTCGTCGCGCATGAGAACTGGATTGCTGCCGCAGCGAGAATATTCCGCGAGGAATGTCGCGTCGTCGGCTTTACCGGCCATGTCGTCGCCGATGGTATCAAGGGACCGGGTATCCCATTCGGTGTCGCTCGCGATCTGCTCGCGCAAGCGCCCTCGCCGAACCGCAAATGGCTTGAACCCCATAGCCCATATGGCTGCAACATGGCATTTCGAGTGGCCGCCATCGGCGAGGTAAGATTTGACGAACGCCTCGTCCTATACGGCTGGCTGGAGGATCGCGATTTTGCCACGATCCTCGCCAAGGTTGGTGGTCGGTTCGTCAAGTGTGCCGAAGCCTTCGGTGTTCACATGGGGGTAAAAGGCGGCCGCGTCAGCGGCGAACGCCTCGGTTACTCGCAAATCGTCAACCCCTTCTACATGCTCCGAAAAGGCAGCATGACGGTCTCCCAGGTTGCGGATCAGGTTCTGCGGAATGTCACCAGCAATGTTGGGCGGTTTGCTTGGCCGGAACCTTTCATCGACCGTCGCGGCCGGGTGAAAGGCAATTTGCTTGCGATCACCGATATCTTGCGGGGACGTTTGGAGCCGGAACGGGCCGCCTTGCTGCCGCCCGCAAGGAGCTTCGGACATTTACTAAAGGGGAAGGTTGAATGACAGTGAACACCCCCGGCCCTCTGGAACGTGCCTCGCGGCTTTGGCGCATTGAGGAACCTGAAGCGCAGAGCACGGACGGACCACTGGCTTTGTTTCGCCTGGTGGGCAGACTTGCCTGGCGTCACAAGACAAGGCTGGTCGCTTGCGTGGCCGCCGGCGCAATCAGTGCCTGGTTCTATGCCCAATCAGTTCCGTTCGCCTATAGTGCCAGCGCTACGCTATTGCTGGAACCTCGGCAAACGGTATTCACCGGTCACGAGGGGGCTCCGTCAAATCTTGATCTGAACAGCGCAGACAGCCAATTGCAAATCATACGCTCGGAACGGCTCCTTTCGGCAGTCTTCAAAAGCCTCGACCTTCAAAACGAGCCGGAACTTGGCCCCGAGCCGTCGACCGCAAGCAACACTCCTTTATCCACGAATTTGGATCCATTACCGGTCGCGGCTGACAAGAGTTCGAAGACACCGAGCAAGACATCGAGGGCGCTTGCGGAAACGGGGGTTGGTGTCCCATCCTATGAGAAAGTCACCGAATATCGAGCTGCCTTTGCCAATTTCGTGCAACGGCTCCGTGCTCGCCGTGTTGGCCAATCGTACGTGGTCGAGATCGAATACACCTCATCGAACCCGTTCCTTGCGGCGCGGGTCGCCAATGCTATTGCATCCGGGTACCTCCTTCAGTCGGTGGCCTTCAAAGAGGAGTTGGCACGAGCAGGGGCGGAAACTCTTCAGGGCCGCTTGGACTCGCTGGCTGCTCAAGTGAGTGCCGCCAAGGACGCGATGGAGGATGGGAGGTTGCCAAGTGTCGCGACACCCGACGCGGATGCCCGCGTTGTCGGCGCAGCATTGCCACCACTTAGCCCCTCCAGTCCACGCTCCATGCTCATCACCGCCCTTGGCGCAGTCATCGGTCTTTTGTGTGGGATGGCTAGCATTGCACTTGCTGCTGCATTCGATCGCCGCATCCGTGATCCCGACGATTTAAAGGGCGAAACGACAATCCCGTTCTTCGTTGTGGTTCCTGACATAGGAAGACGGATCGTCAGCGCCTGGAGGGAGCAGCAAGCTAACAAGAAATATCTTGCTGCAATCCGAGATCTCCGCACCTCAATCGACCTTGCCTGCGCCCCTCAGCGCGGTGAGCGCAATATCGTCATTGCGCTGGTTGCTCCGACCAATGGCGTAGGCGTCTCAACCCTTTGCCTTAGCCTTGCACAATTGCTCGAACGTGGTGGCCGCCATGTGACACTGTTTCAAACCAACGCCGATGAGAGCGAAGAGCTCTATTGGCCAGCGATGTCGCTTATGGATGCCGCACTCACTGGTGAGAATTTCGACCTCCTGCCGTCTCACCATGTCGATGGCGTCTCTGTGTTTCCAATTCACTCCAAGGATCCGCAGGCAAACCTCTATGGTGACCTTCGTCATCCGCGGGTTCTGCGGCTTCTCGACGCCGCACGAGCAAAGGGCGATGTGGTTCTTGATTTGCCGGCTCTGAGTGTTTCAATGGATGCCTTGGCCCTAGCGGTTCACGCCGATGCGGCCCTGCTCGTGGTCCGTGCCGGTCAAACGAGGGTGGAGGAAGTTGCCAACGCCGAAGTCCGATTGCGGCGAGCAGGCGCCAACGTCATCGGTGCTATCCTCAACAAGGCGAGGGCATGACGGATACGCAAGGCGATCTTTGGCTCTGAGAGTAAACTGGCCGTCTTTTTGGTGAGCGAAACCTTGCTCAGAGACCGACAGATTGCAGGTTCGGGCTTCACGTTTACGGCGATCGATGAAGGCGAGCCGATACTCCTCGCACGACATGCGCCAGTTCGATCGCACTTAGCAAAATCGGCTTCGATCGTGGGAAATCACGTGCGATCGCGCCCTCCCGCCATAGATGAGACCTAATTCTGGCGAGCTTCTGCCGAGGGCCGACTTGCTTGGAAGACGGGACCGCGTGCACAAATCCGGCACGTCCAAAATCCACGGATCGTGGTCCTATGCCGAGCGCGACCAAATCTCCGTCCGCTGGATTGGTAATCGCCTGCTTCAGTCGCACCCAGGCGGGGCCGGCCTCGAGCAAGATATCCTCCCCGGCCACTAGGCTATCGAGATATTCCAGTGCGCCGGAGAGAAGTGGATTGCCAACGGCCGCGTCCAGTTTCCCGTAGGTGATGTCGCCGGAATTTGCGATCACTTTGCCGGTTTCATCCACGTCAAAGTAGCGCACGGAAGCAATCGAGGGTTCGAAAAGGCTTTCAATGATCTGCCAATAACGTAACACCACAGTTCTCAGCTTGAGCGGATTATAAAACCTATCTTCGACTACAAGTCCCGCGACGTCCGGGAAGTGATCTTCGTTCAGCCCCTTGTAGTTACAACGGGCGAACTGAACGGTTTTGAAGTTCCACTCCGGGAGCCCGGCAGCCAACAGTTTCTGGGTGCTGCCATAAAGACCTGTGTCGCAGAGGAGGATCAAATCTTGATTGTCTCCAGTGACCTGCCGGAGGTGCATCTCGAACAAAGCGTTTTGGGCGCTGATATCGTTGCGCAAACACTTCGCAGATTCATCTTCCAGCATTTCGAAAAAACGGTCTGCGTGAAAAAGCTCCTGCCACGCCGCCGGCAAATTGTATTCGCTCCCGCCGAGCGCATTGGCGACCATTGCGAAACTGCTTCCGTTGAACTCGCGGCTCAGTTCATCGAGTACGTCCGGGCTGCGCGCCACGACGGCAGCGCGTGCCGCGACAAGCCGCGAAACCAGCAAATTCTCCCGCCGAAGCGGCAGCGGTAGGCCTAGGGCACGCTGAAACCGTTCGAAGGCCTCCCGGATGCCAATGCCGCCGCGAGCGCAAAACAGCATTGTCGCATCGCTGTTGCTATCGGCTACCTGGTGGGAGAAAAGCCAGAGGAATAGACAGAATTCCGCAAGAATCGGCCCGAACACGGCTCTTCCGAATGAAATGGGATCATCCGTCTCAGAGCACGGCGTCGGGGGTCGCCTGTGATGCCTTATCCTTCGCAGACTTTCCGCAATTGCCCCATCCGTCTTGGAGAGAAGACGTTTGATCGAAGCTTTGGGAACATGGATCGTGTTTAGCCCGAGGCTTTCCGGCATAAGACAGTCTGCGAGGTAATCATCGCCGATATGCAGCACGCGGGAGGCAGGAACCCCGTGAAGGTCCAGCGTGAATGAGAATAGGTCTCCCTGCCGCTTGCTCAGTCCGATATCGGCGCTGGAGTAGACCCCATCAAGAAGCCCCGGGCCGTGAAAGTGGTTGATCAGATCGGTCAGTTGCTCGCCAGGCAGACCTGTATCGCTCAGCGCAATGATCCGAACTCCCGCCGTCCGTTGATGCCTAAGTACCATCGCCAATTCGCCATTTGCGTAGAGGGCGCGCTTTTCGACGGCCAATTCAATGGCCAACCGCCTTTCGACCAGTGATTGAGACAATCCGAGAATGTGGAGCTGACGGCTGATGACATCCACCAGCCGGACCTCCCCACGTTGTTCTATAAAGTTCAAAGCCCGGTAAGATAACTCCTCGGCAAGCAGTCTTGCACGGATCAATGCACCAACGGCAACGGACCGATCCTGCGTCTTCAAAAAACGAGCGAATTGTTCTTCGCCAATCACGAGCCGCGACCGCTGCGACTTAAATTTGCGGAGCAGTAGGGTGTCGAAAACGTCGGTCGTGATCAGGTCGATATGATCTATCGAACCCCTGAGATCTCTGAGGCTCCAGCGCCGCATTAAGCCCTCCCCCGATCGAAGGCTTCGTTGCCCTCTCCACAGTCGCAGAGTTCATTGGGCAGCCCGAAGCAAATATTCTCCGGCCTTCCGCTGCTCGCAACGTGCAGATGGCAGAGATGCTTCGGGATACATAGTTTCCTATGTGGCAGGGGCAATGATTTCGCACGGTAACTGTGATCTGAGTTGGCTAGAAACATACCATCCGTCCCACTGGGAAAATTGGGGGAAAACGCGAACATAGCCGTGTTTCTCCAACAATGCCGCGATCTCTTTCTCGGTCGCGGGGTTCTGTTCAACCGAGATGAGCTTAAAGCTGCGTTTGTCAAAATCGAAACCAGAGAGAATATCGAACTCATTGCCTTCGGTGTCGATGGAGATGTAGTCGATCTCTCCCGGCGCGCCATAATCGTCGAGCATGTCATTCAAGGAAACGGTCTCGACGATGATCGGATCACCTGTCCTGCGAATGCTTGCAAAGTGATCACCCGCCGCAAAGCTGGCAATGCCGCTCAGTTCTGGATCGATGCCATTGGTCGTCAGGAAAGTAACCTGCTCGCCGGATTTGGAGGAGACACATCGATGTTCGATCGCGGCCGTTCGGTTGGACGACAACTCGACGTGCCAAACTGGGTTGGGCTCGGCGAGGATGCCCCGCCAGCCAAATTTCTTCTCAAGAAGCCAGGTATTGCTGTTCGTAATCCCGTCAGTGGATCCGAATTCCACAAAGTACCCGTCCCGCTTCTCGCCAAGCTCATAACAAACCCAAAGATCCTGGAGGATTTGCGCTCTCGAGGCGCGACGCCGCCCGACACAATATGCCAGGAAGTGGAGGTCTTCATTCACCAGTAAGCTTGCGACTTCCGGCCTATTCAGCCGAACGGCATTGAAGATTATCCGTTGAAGAGAGGGTTTGCCCAACAGTGACCCGGCATTTTTTGCCGCATTTGACAGAACGAGGTTCTTTATGCCCATGCCGTCTCTCCAGCTTCTATGCACTACAGGGGACTGCTGTTGCCCCGCTAACGTCTGTGAACGCAAAAGGCTCACCTTCTGGCAAACGCGTCGGTTAGAGGGATGATGTCCCTCGCTGAGATAGGACCCATCTGGACTTCAATAGTTGCCAGCGTGATCCGGCGGCACGCCCAGAGTTCCGGCAAGTTCACCGGTACTGGTCATCCACGTCGCGCGAGGCAGTGGCTCTGCTAAGTGAACCGCCAAATGAGCAAAGCAACGTTCCGAAGAAAAGGCAAGACACCAAAAGGAGATATTATTCGGGGCAAAGTGGTATCGCATGCTGTTCAAGAAGGTTTCTGGGCGACGGCCTACCTTGTTTCGTTTGCAGCCGGGTCTAGCTCCATCAGATATGCCTTGCCTTCCATGTCAAACTCCTAATAAATATAGCTGCTGCTTCATGGAACATCCAGCAAAGGCGAGTCAGCCGCACGTTTGTCAACGAGGGCAACGAAGGTGTCGGGGCATGAGCTTAGAGCCGATTGGGATTTTTACCCTCGCGCTGGGCGTTTTGTGTCTTCTGCTGGGCAGTAGCTCAACTGTCATCGTATTTGTGACCCTTACGGTATTCGGAGCCGCGGCCGCGATCCTGGCAGGCTCAGCCAGTATTCAGCCTGCCCATCTCTTCCTTGGTTTCCTCGCTTTTTCGACGTTGTCGTTTCAGAGAGATTTCGCTGTCGCGCTGGCGGAGTTTAAGTTTCCAAAGCCAGCATTTTGGTTGACGTGTTTGCTTTTCTACGGGGCTGCTGCCGGCTTTTTTGCACCACGGCTGTTCGCCGGCGCAACGAATATTATCCCGCTCGGCACGTCCGACTATCCCTCTACGGGTGGAGCGGTACCTTTGGGGCCGGTTTCCAGCAATTTCACTCAGGCCGTTTACCTTGCCGCTGATCTCCTGACCTTCGTGCTGATGGCCTGCATCGGCTCGACGGAACGCGGATTTCGCGCAATTGCGATTGGTGTGGCCGGTTTCTCGGTGGCCAATGCTGCATTCGCCATACTTGATCTCGCCACCTATGGGACCAGTATGCAAAGCCTCTTTGGGTATATTCGCAATGCTCAGTATGTGTTTCACGATGAGGACGTCGTTGCCGGAGTGAAGCGCGTCGTCGGATCCTGGCCCGAGGCTTCCGCCTTCGCTGGCATGTCGCTGGCGTCCATTGGTTTTACCGGCACCATGTGGTTATGCGGCCGCAATTCACGCCTGAACGGGTCTCTCTTCCTGATTTCTGTGTTCCTCGTCGTGCGGTCAACATCCTCAACCGGGCTCTTCGCCCTCCCCTTGTGCTGCGTTCTTCTTTTTTTGACTGCGGCGGGGCGCGGTATCGGTTCAACTGCCAGCACATGGCGAAGCACAACCACGGTCGTATTTGTTCCACCTCTCCTCGTAACCGTCGCGCTCGTTTTAGCCCTGGACAACGATCTCTATCGAAAGATCTATGATTACGTTGATCTTTTGCTACTGAGCAAATCCACATCCTCGTCAGCCATGGTGCGCGGATCCTGGAACTTATATGCGTATCAGAACTTCATCGATTCCTTCGGACTGGGGGTTGGGCTGGGGACGTCGCGAACTTCCAGCTTCATCTTTGCACTTCTGTCGAATGTCGGTGTCCCGGGGACGATCTTTTTTTTCCTGTTCGTGCTTTCTGTTCTCCTCCGCCAACGAAGCCTGCCCCGGAGCGGGACTTCGGATATCCAGCTCTCGGCTCGAAATGGATGTATTTGCATTATGATAGGAGCCCTGGTTGCCGGCCCGACCGTCGACCTTGGATTGCTATTCTTTATACTGGCGGGTCTGGCATGGGCGCGTCCGGCAACCGCGAGAGTCACGGTGCCACAACAGCAGCTTTTTCTGAGGCAGATTTCCTAGCTTCATTCGCTCTGCGAGACGAATGAGATCGCTCGCGCAGCGTTGTCAAACAACGGAACAGCCTCTCGTGGATATTGCAGTGCACCTTCAAAGCTTGTCAGATCGACGATCCAGTGATAGAATTCCGTTTGTATTGCACAGTATATCCTCCCAAGTCGCATTATCCTCCCGGCGGTAGAAACCGAGATGATGGATGCTGCACGAATAGCATCAAGACCGATGTCAATGGGGCAAGTTATGAAGAGCGGCGTGCATCAATCTTCCCCATCTTCTGGGATTTCTCGGGAAATCGGAACGTCGGCAACGCAAGTTGAGTCAAGCTCCGTCCGACCCAAGCTTGCGGTTGTTATTACCTGCTTTAATTACGCCCAGTATGTGGGCCTCGCAATCCAGAGCGTTCAATCACAGGGCCGTAGTGACTGCGAGATAGTCGTTGTGGATGATGGATCCACAGACGGTTCCTGGGATGTGATTGAGAGTTTTGGCGTCAAAGCGTTTCGGATCGAGAATGGTGGCCAGAGGGGCGCGTGCTACTTCGGTTTCAAACAAACGTCTGCGCCGTTTATCCTATTTCTTGATGCTGACGACGAACTCCTTCCCGGCTCTCTCGATGTGATCGTCAACAAGCTGGATAGCGGCGTGGCTAAGCTTCAATTTCCGCTGCGGCGCGTCAATCGCGACGGAGAAGCTATCAGCGGCCCCATTCCGGCACTCAAGGACGATCGCGGTCGTGCCCTCGCTAGGCGCGTGTTGAAAACCGGTGTCTATCCTTCACCCCCAACGTCAGGCAACGTCTTCAGACGTGACGTCTGTGAGCTGCTCGAGAGTGCTGAATACGACAACGCCGTCGATGGCGTCATCCTTTTCGCGGCTCCATTTATGGGCGATATCGTCAGCGTCGGGCAGGAGCTTGGGCTGTATCGAGTCCACGACCGAAATAAGTCGGGGGTAGGCAATCTTCTAAATCCGCTGTCTTTCCATGGGGATCTCCAGCGGTTTCTGGATAGAATGCAGCATTTGCGACAGGTCCTGGATGAACATGGACTTGCCGTCGACCTAGTCGCTGCGGAGCGCACCTATTATTTCCTTGAGCGCAGTCTATATCTGGCAATCGCATCAGACGAGACAATATCTGCGTCAGATCTCCTGCGATTGGTGATGACGCTGTGGTCCGATGAGCATCCGATCCGAGCCAAACTGAGTTTGACTACGTTTTTTGTGCTTGTCGGCCTGGTTTCGAAGGAGCGTGCGCGCCGCCTTCTCGCCTATAGGCTGGGCGCGGGCATCCGTTCGACCCCGGGGCTCGTTCGGGCTCTATTGTGATTCGCACGCTCAGTGCCGATCGACCAAATCCAACTTTCCAGGTCCGATATCAATTCGGACGCCGAGTGCAAAGAGAGAGACGCAGTAAGCAACCGCGCCAACGAAAGCGACCGCCGCGAGCCTAAGGAAGGCGTGGATTTGCAATCCATCGAGCTCTGCCCGCAGCAATATGACCGCGACGGCCATAGCCCCCGCCGAAACGATTATCTTCCAGAGATTTTTAAGCTGTATTGTAATTCCTACAGCGAAGACCCGCCGCGCCTGCGCCACGTAGAGCCCAAACATCGCAAACGAGATGAAAATCCGCGCTACACAGGCTCCTAAAGCAGAAAAAAAGAAGAAGGCCGAAGAGACAAATAAAACTCGGATGGCAAGATCCAATAAATTATTCCGGAATATCTCTTTTGGCCTGCCAATCGATAGCAGTGCGGCGTAGAGAACCTGAAAATATGGAGCGGGAATTACCGATATCGCTAGCAGCCTCAGATAAATGGAAGCATCTTTCCACTGCGGCCCAAGCACGATGTCGGTAACCAGATCGGCCGTCAGCGAAATTCCCAAGCAAGCCGGGACGGAGATCAGCATCGCGAAACGTGTTGCCCTCAACAAGGCGAATTTCATACGAGCATGGTCGGTGTTTATCTTGGAAAAGGCGGCCATGACCGGCTGCAAAGCCGGCCCGATAATACTCTGCGTGGGTATGACAGCCACATCATTTGCAACAGCGTAGCGGCCAAGCATTGCGTGACTGCCGAAAGCGCCGACGAGGAAGCGGTCATATTGCCAATTGAATGCCGATATCAGTTGGGCGAAACTGTACCAACCAATAAAACTTGCGAAGTCTGATAAGCGCTCAAGGGATAACCGCGGTCGGTATGGGGCCAGAAAGTGAGACGCTAAAGTTGCAGCCAATGCGTTCGTTACATAGCTTGCGACGATCGCCCAGTAAGAGCCTCCGGAATTCACAATGGTTACGGTGGCCACGAAGGCGCAGAGTTTGCTGGCCATCTCGATCAGGAATGTGGGTCGAAAATTCACATCGCGGATAAAATGAATTGTGGCAGGGCTTGCAAAGCCCTTCAAAGCCGGACCGAAGGCTAAGACTGCAATTGCCGGTACTAACGAAGTATCACCTCTAATCCATGAATATGGAAACATGGCCGCCAAAAGGAACGCCGTGACGGCAATGCTGCGCAATACGCCAAGTGTGAAAGCGGTGTCCAGATGGCTCCTGTCAACGGTTCCGAGGCGGATCAGCGCTTGAGTGGTTGGTATTTCGAGCACCGTATCAACAACGACGACCAGCGCCATTGCAAGCGCAACCAACCCAAATTCGGCCGGCTGAAGAAGCCGCGCGAGGATGAGCAAAGTGAGGACGTCTATGCTGCGACCAACGATCCTTGAAACGACGAGCCAACTGGCTCCTTTCACGGCTGCCCAAGCGAGCATTAAGGCACCGCCCCCTTTGTTTTACCGGCAATGTTTCTCAGGTATTGCTCTGATCGCTTGGCCATTTGACGGCAATGCGATCGACGGAAATGACGTTGCCGATCCAGCGAAGACAAGCAACAATATCAAAGGCTAGTCACGCGCCCAACCCGCGTCTTGCAGCTGGCCACCGGCACGGTTCAACGCAAATGTCTGATCCTTCCGTCATCCAGATGGAAACCGATCGGTGGCGTGTAGACTAAGCCTTCTTCTCGCTGCTTGTCGACTATGAAACCACAACATCAATCTGGATAGGGTGGCCCTACAGATAATGACGCTGCCTTTGCGGATTGAATTGAGACGCCTTCCTCCCTTTGAGGTAGTCTAAATAAAAACGGCCTATCTTATTGTTTAGAATCGGGAACAAACCTGGGATCGTCCGATTCTATCTACATCATCAAAATAGTGTTACCCTCGCTGCATCACCTGTCTTGATGGAAGGAATGATGGCTGTAGACCTACATTCAGTACAACACGCGGTAGACGTGGAAAATCTTGACGTCATTGTCCTTGGTGCAGGTGTCAGCGGGCTCGTCTCGGCAGCCATTCTCGCCGGGCAAGGCTATCAGAATATTCGCTTGATCGACGAGTACCACCACATCGGGGGCAACCATATTCATTGGTCGTCAAATGGTTACTCCTTCGACGTCGGGAGCCTGATCTTTCAAGATGATTCTCCGCTTCTGACGCATTTTCCGGAATTGCTTCCCTTATATGTCCCGATCAAACCTCGCTGGGGTCGCCTCACACCACAGGGAAAGATTTCAACCTACCCGATCTCCTGGCGCGACGATATTGTTGGGGCGGGAGCGGTGGGTGTCATTCGCATCTTGTCCTCAGTCATCTACGCACGTCTGTTCCAGCGTCATATGCGCAACGCAAGGGAGTTTGCGCGATACTGGATGGGCGACTACTTGCTGCGTCGATCAGGTCTGGAATCTTACATGTGCCGATTCTACGGGGTCAGCCCCGACAAGATCGACATCGAATTGGCGAAGAAACGGATGCTGTGGATCAGCGAACATGGCTCGATAACGAACCTCGTGCGGCGCCTATGTTCGCGCGCTCCGGCCGGCCCGAGAAATAGGCAACTCGCCCGCCCGCAAGCTGGCTTCGACCTTCTCTATGGAGTGGCAAGGCAAAGTCTCGAACAACGGGGCGTCACGTTCGAACTTGGTGCCCAGATGAGCAAAATCGAGAAAGTCGATAACGGATTCAATGTGCACCTTGGCGACCGGGTTCTCTTTGCATCCCGCTTGATCTCCACTATCCCTTTGGAGCGAATGAAGGCTCTCTGCGCGCTGCAATCGGATCGACGTCTCGAAACGATCACCCTCATCAGTCTCTTTTTCAGTTTTTATGGCGAACGGGGCTTCGATCAGTCGGTTTTCTACAATTTTTCCCACCAGGGCGCCTGGAAAAGGCTAACCGTCTATTCTGATTTCTATGGCCGTGTGGATGGCCGGGAATATTTCGGCGTGGAAGTCATTGCCGATCAGATTGGCGGCTCGGTTGCAAACGCCGAAGCAGACTTCCGCACGCATCTGGGCGCTAACAAGCTGTTCCGAGGCGATCTGAGGTTGGAGGGAAGTAAAATTCTCACCAACGCGTATCCCATCTATAGCCAAGGCGCAGCGTATCATGCTGCCGAGGCGATCCGGGCCCTACGCGCCTTGGGGATCGAATCTTTCGGGCGCCACGGCGCTTTTAACTACCAACCCACCGCCCGCGTCTCCACGCTCGACGCAGAAGCGGCACTTGGATTTAAACGGATGCTCTGATCGACGGGGGATAGGAGGGGGTTCTCGGCCAGTGGCGAGACGATTGGAGAAACATATGCGGATTTTGCACATTCTCGGTCATACCCGTCGCCGCAATGGAAATGTCCATGCCGCCATCGATCTTGCCTGTGCCCAAGCTAAGCGTGGCCACCAGGTGCGGATCGCGCATGGCGGGGGAGACTTCGAGACATTGCTTGCGCACAACAAGGTGATTTCCGTCAGCATTGATCAGCGAAGAAGGCCTGTCACGTTGCTGAAAGCATTGCTGGCGCTTAGAACGCAAATGGACGAATTTCAGCCCGACATCGTGCATGCTCACATGATGACGAGTGCGGTTTTGGCGTTCCCTATCTGTCGGCTAAGCGGTAAACCACTGGTCACGACTGTGCACAATGCGTTTGAAAGAAGTGCGACATTGATGGGGTTGGGAGCGCGCGTCATCGCTGTCAGCGACGCGGTTTCCGCTTCCATGCAGCGTCGAGGAATAGCCGGCGCCAAGTTGCGGACCGTGCTCAATGGGACGATTGGATCGGCTCGATTTGAAGGCCGCGGCTGCTCGCCAGCCGAGCTCTCCCATCCGAACATCCTGTTCGTCGGCGGCATGCATCCGCGCAAGGGCCTCCCGGATCTTTTGGAGGCGTTCAGGCTCTTGAGTGACACATACCCGGAGGCGCATCTCTATGTCGCGGGTGGCGGTCCATTTAAAACCGCCTATCAACAACTTGCCGCCGACACTGGTTGCGGCGACAAGATCACCTTCGTCGGCGGCGTCGACGAACCCCTTCCCTTCATGAAAGGCGCCGACATTTTCGTCCTGCCATCGCACGCGGATCCAGCACCGCTTGTCCTCTCCGAGGCGCGAGAGGCGGGCTGCGCGGTCGTCGGGACAAATGTGGATGGGATCCCACAACTGCTGGATTTCGGTAAAGCCGGTCTCATTGTTCCGCCCGGAGATCCAAAGGCATTGGCTGAGGTCCTTGGCACTTTATTAGGCGATCGCGGGCAACTGAGACATTGGCGAGAAAGAAGTCAGTCGAACATCGGTCGTCTTACGATTGAACGCGTCGCCGCCGAGACCGAGGACGTCTACTATTCCGCACTTGGGCAACCGTCAAAATCTGCCACCATCGCCTAGCGCTCGTGCGTCCAAGAGCCGGTTCCCAGGCCTGCTGGATAACAATCACCTCAAATTCGGCCCAGGCGGCGCTTGAGATAAGAGTTCTCATGAGGATCGGCATAGTGAAACAATGCGGTCGCGCGCACCTCGCCCTTATCGACCGGTTCATTGGTGTGAATGCTTCGGTATCCCCAGAAAAAATAGAGGCTGCCCGGGACGAGAGCCACGCGTTTCACGGCGCCGATCTTCTGCATCCGCGACTTCAGAAACCGTTGGGTCAGATGGTTGTCGATAATGGCCTTGTCGATAAGATTGAGGACATAATTGGAGCGGATCCCGCGGGTATTGGGAATGATGAGGAAGTCACCACGTTGGCCGACAGTGGGAATTTCGATCGGGATAAGGGCCGTGATTGCATAGGAGTCGTAGTGGAATAAAAATGAATGCTCCGAAGCGGTCTCCCCCGTCAAACAGCGCAGGATCTGATGGAATTTGATCTCGGGCGCCGGCCTTCCACAACCAAATGAATATAAACGCGAAAACAACGACTTGAAGGCGGCCAGGTTGGCTAGGTCGTCCAAGCCCGAACCCGCCAATGCATCGCGGTTCAATGAAATTGTCTGATTTCCACCGGAAGCAAGCGCCAATGCCACAAACTCGCGCAGGCGGCGAAGGTCCTCCTCCAGGAGGAATGATGACATGCAGTATATTCCGTCGCCATCGATGCGGCGCGCTATCGCGCAAACCTCGTCGTCAGATATCGCCGCCAACTTGGACATTGCGTTGGCAAGAAAAGACATGGCGGGCCTCCGAACCGTGAGCTTGGAACCCTCACGCTTATTCTGTTAAAATCACATGCTGCTTCGATTGTGTCTGGCTCACGGAATATGGTCTCTTCTCCTTTCGGCCGGCCGAATGATACCTATCCGCGACGCCTCCTGCTCTCTGACCAAACCATATAAAGTATCCCCGCAAAGTAACCTATCTGGAGCAGGACAAAACAACTGAGTGTGAGCAGCAAAGCCCTTAGGCCATCGTCCAGCGTTATGTAAGTGGCAATCCCGAATACGGCTGCGACAACGATCGTCTGCAGGAATGCGGCCGGCGCGGACATCAGCTTCATCCAGCGTTTCAAGGCGGTCAACATTTGTCCGTCCTTCCGGTCGGTTCCCGCCCGCCCCTATGGCTCCAAACACCTGCAGCGCGAATTTTGACTTTCCATAACGAAAGCCTCGCTGGGAGCCCGGAAATCCAACAACAACTTGTCCTGTCAGGGAAGTAAGTCTTTGGCGGTATGGCGCTACATCGAAATGGGTAAAGTTCGGCAGTCCAAGCCGGAGAACCGTACGACCTTTGGTGCACGATCCTCCCTCACGAGAGCAATAGGACACGCTTGGATGAGATGTTCTAATGAGAGAGCCAGGTCCGCTTCACCGGCAGGCAGCAACGGTGGATGCGATAAGAGTTAGTCGCACTTCGTTTCTGCGGATGTGAGGGAAAGTTTGCGCGATCAAGCTGGGTCGTCACGCTGGCTGCGGGTTCTCAATTATCCTTCGATTGCAGGACATGATAATAATTTTGGCTTGAAGTATGTATTGAAATAGAGAGAGGGAAAGAAGAGATGGACAATTTTTTTATTGCATCTGATTTCGATTGGGAAGTAAAACGCGCGTCCCATCTCGACAGAGCTTTGAACATTGTCACGCGGCGCTTCGGGATCAACTCAGACACTGCCAATTTTTTCGACAACATCATCCATAAAGTCACGGGATTGAGATTTTCGTCCGTGCGCTCGGGGATCTCCACGAATGTGGAGCAGCGGATGAATATGTATCATCTTGTGGCGCAGACCATCGCGTATGATGTTCCCGGCGACCTAGTTGAGGTTGGATGCAATGAAGGCCAATCTTCCGTATTGATTGCGAAGGTGCTCAAAAGCCTGAAATCCGACAAAAGATTGCATGTCTACGACAGCTTTGAAGGGCTCCCTCCCGCGCGGGCGGAAGACGGTCAGTCGTACAAAGCAGGTGATTTGAAAACGTCTCAAGACGTCCTCTTAAGGAATTTTGCTACCCATGGCCTGGAAAACCCTGTGATCCACAAGGGGTGGTTTCAAGACACTTTGAAGCAAAGTCTGCCCGAGAGGATCTCATTCGCCTATCTGGACGGGGATTTTTATGACTCGATCATGGTCAGCTTACGATATGTCTATCCCAAGCTTTCGAGAGGTGCTGTGTGCCTGATTGACGACTATTGTGACGTCGAAATCAATCCCAGCGGATGGAACAATCTCCCAGGGGTAAAGAAGGCCTGCGATGACTTCATGTCCGACAAGCCCGAGGAAATTTGCTATATCTATTCGGGTACCTTCAGCCATGCTTTTTTCAGGAAGCTCTAGGCGATCCACGCAAGTCGAACACGGCGCCCGATATTATCATCAGCCTCGGAAAGATTCTCAGCGCCTTCCTCAATTCAGTCAAATCGCATTTCTGATAGTTGTCGAACTGCATTGATCTGCTGATCCCGAACGCGGGCTGCCAGGCCCCAGGCGAACGCGAACTTGCAGAGATCGCCATGCACGTCCGCTCCACTCTGAAACATCTCGATCCCGATCATTTGCGCGTTCCAGGCCGCAATCCTCCGGGACAAACGCACGTTCTCAAGCTCCTGGTCGATTGACGCTGTTTTGACGCTGCTTTGACTGTGACACGCTAGGCAACGCTTCAGTCTACAGGGATCAATTCTTATGCTTCATGTCATTGATGGCCATCGCGGTCTATCTGGTAACTTTGCAGGTAGACCTGTCGTGCTATTGTCAACGGCGACGCATGTGTCAGACTGCCGGTCGGACGGAAAGATCGGGTTCGATGATCTCGAATTCGGCGTAAAGACACCTGGACCGATGAATCGCATGGATGAAAATCATGCAGCATTCCGGATGTATATGCTTGGCCCCTTCAGCCTGGTCGATGGCAAGGGAAAGTCTGTTGCGCCCAGATCCCAGAAAGCCCAGGCGATCCTCGCCATGCTCGCTCTCTCGGCGCGAGGGTCACGCTCGCGCGTCTGGCTGCGAGACAAATTGTGGAGCGATCGGTCGGAGGATCAGGCGGCTGCGAGCCTGAGACAGGCCCTTCTGGACATTCACAAAGCGCTCGGCTCGCACCGCGGTCTGATTATCGCGGACAAGAATACGGTGTGGCTGAATATGGATCGTGTCGTGCTCGACACAGACGAGGTGCTGCGAACCGAGCGCGCAGCCGATATGATCACCGACGAATTGCTGGAAGGCATCGATATCCGGGATCCGGAATTTGAGGATTGGCTGACGGTCGAAAGGCAGAACTGGTACCGGCGTCTTGAGGACGGACGTGTCGAGGATGTCTTTGAACCACGCCAGCAACCCCGCCGAGATATCGAGAGGCACTCCGCACTTTTGCCGGTAACCGGCGTCGGCGAGCAGCTTCCGTCAAATATTCCTCCTGTTGCGGCTGGAACAGAGGCAGACAAACCCCCTTCGCCCGACAACCTCCAATGGACCATCACTTTACGTCCGCCCATTGTTGTCGGTGCCGGTGACGGCGGCCAGATCGCTGCGTTGCAGTATCAAAACTTGCTTGCGAAAGCTATTTTCGATGGCCTTGGTCTTGGCGTTACCGATCTGTTCCTCGATCCGAATTCCGGTCAGCCGGATGGAAAGATGGGACTTCCTCTCTGCCTTCAGCTGCGGCTGACATTCGATGGCAGCATGGTGCTTGTAGAGCTTGCGATCAAGCACCTTCTCGACAACCGAATCATGTGGCTCGGCAGTCGTATCGTCGGACGAACGCAGATTGAGCGGGCGGAATTCGGGGTTGCAGCGGCCCTGATCAGCCAGACTGTGGACCAGTTGTCATTATTTCAGGAAATCAACGCAGGCAATGGCCGGATGACCAGGGACGGCCTCTACATCGATGCGGTCAATTCGATCTTCCGGCTGTCGAGAAACGATCTTGAAGCAGCAGAAAGGCGCCTGAAGGAGGAGATTGAGTATCAGCCGCGGCCTTCAGCTTTCGCTTGGCTCTCCTTCATCCGCACCTTCCAGGTCGGGCAGCGCTTTACCGCACTGGATACGCCTCTGATCGACGAGGCCGAAGCCTATGCGCGCAAAGCTCTGGAACTCGATCCGAACAATTCCGTCTCGCTTGCACTCGTGGGGCACGTCCATTCGTTTCTGTTCAGAGAGTATGATTATGCGGCCGGCCTTTTTGAAAAGTCGATCCGGCTGAACTCCGCCTCACCCCTCGGGTGGGATCTCTATGCCATACTGCATTGCTTTGCAGGCCAGCCTGAGAAGGCCAGCGCCATGGCGCGATGGGTCCAGGATCTGAGCGTCTATAGCGCCCATAAATACTATTTCGATACGACCAAATCGATCAGCGCCAGCTTGGCCGGTGACCATAGCGGGGCGATCGAGGCTGGCGAGGATGCACTGCGCGCTCGGCCGAATTTCAATAGTCTTTTGCGATATTTAGCCTCCAGTCATGCGCATGCGGGCAATCTTGATGCTGCGCGCCATTACCTGGAGCGGCTAGATACGGTCGAAAACGGTTTCTCAATAACGGCGTTCCGGGACAGCGGGTATCCGTTGCTGAGCACGGGCGGCGGCAAGATGCTGATCGACGGTCTGATCAAGGCGGGTGCCCGAACCCGCTGACGTCGAGACAATCATAGCGCACATCAGGAGGCTGGGTATGGCAGGAGAACTGAACGTCCTTACACCATCAAGAGTTGCGCATTTCTTAAATTTTTATCAATTCAAGGTGGAGCCGGATGCGGTACTACCCTGCGAGCCGAGGTCTACTGAGCCGCCGGCCGATCCCCCACCCGTCGCGCCGACACCCTTGCCTGAGGAACCTGCGCCCGCCGGGGATGTTCCGGCAATGGGCGAGAATCCGCCAGTGATGATGGTGGCAATGGCCGCCGCCGCGGTCCTTGGTGTAGCGAACAAGTCGGTGCTCAACAAAGCGGCGCTCAACAAGAACAAAAACAAAAACAAGAATAAAAACAAGAACAAGTCGACCATGGACGGCGCAAGCCTTGGCGTGTCGCAACTTATACCAGCGTTCGAACTCCGCCGGTTGCACCAGCAGCCGTCGCGGAACGCGTTTACCGCTGCGCGCCGCTTTACCTGGGAAATGCTCGACATTCAACCGCCTCCCGGTCCGGATTATACCCGCCTTGAAACCGAGGTCATGCTTTCAATGCAGCGGCGTGACCGCGAACGGGCACGACGGTTGCCGGACATTCAGGCCGAGGCGACCACGTCCGTCTCAGAATTTACGCGCGCTCTTCACATCGAGGATCTTGGTGGATTCGAGCAGACCGAGGGGCTGTTTCAGGCCATCTTGACGGCATGCGAGTATGTGGGGCTAATCTACAAGAGCCAGTTCAACAGGTTGCGCCCGCACCAATTCGAACCGTTGCTGCGACCGCTTCTTCCGGTGCCTGTGCACGAATCCTATCCCAGTAACCATTCATTCCAGTGCTTTTCGATCGCGTTTGCCTTTTCAACGATACTGCCTGAGCATCCGGTAACCGACGAACTTGCACGGATCGCCCAAAACGTCGCGGAAAATCGCGAATGGGCGGGACTGCACTACCCGAGCGATACGCAAGCTGGACGTGATCTTGCCCGGCGTTTTGCGCCATATCTGCATGACGCTTTCGGGCCGCTCTTCCAGACCGTCCATGACGAGTGGACCTGATACAGGATCGTTCTTTTTGGAGAAACGGAGATCATGATGTCTGCCGACACGGAAGCATTGCAATCCACGCCTATCAGTTACTACTATCTCTGGCACTTGACTGCGTTGGGGGTCATCGACGCGGACTATGGTTCGCCACCGCTCGTCCCGCCGGCGGAGAACGAGACAGCGGTGTGCGGACGTCCAGGTCCGGAAATCAGTGGAACTATCTGGGACACGATCGCGGCAAGCGGCCCCGTCCGCCCGGCGCGGGTGGCGCTGATCGATGTGGGGGTTGCGCCGGATCATCCAAATCTGATAACGCGACTGGACCGCGACGCCTCGATCGATCTGACGACACATCGCTACGGTTCGCGCGTAGCAGACATTCTAAACACGACGACTTCCTTCGATCGCGAAGAAAAGCATTCCTTCTTTGCGGGGCTCAGTATCGCTGCTCTCGGAAATCTCGGTCTATCCAGTGACGACCGCGAATATCTGAATGACATCGTCTCCGAGTATGCGGCCTCTCAAGGCGTTATTCGTCGCTTGTTTCACCCCGAGGCGCTTTTCTCCTCACATGGCACCTGCTGTGCAGGGCTGATCGTCGGAGAACCGGCGGTCATTCTGGAAGAAGGCGGGACGTCGGCCACACCAGAGAGTGCTTTCTACGACGACAGGGACGGCATACCGTTCCCGAGCGCCAACCGAAACGTTCTTCCCTATTTCGGCGTGGACCCATTTTCGCAGCTGATTTCGATCCGGACCTCTTTCGAAGACGACGTCCAGCAATTCATTGCTGCATTCCTTTACGCCTTTCATATGCAGGCCGACGTTATCGTTCTGCCGCGCGGCCTGCCCGATCCCAAACGCAGCCGCGTCCGGCCCAAGAACGAACTTAAGGCAGATCTGGAGCTTTGGAAAAACCAGGCAGCGGCCGATCTCTTCGCTCGTATCGCATTGGGGGAATCGGGGCCGGCTGAACTGGAGCCCAAGGCGCCGCAAAAAGGTTCCAATCCGGATCGCGCGTGGCACGTGCTCAAGCAACTGATCATCGCCATTAGTCGCCAGATTCCAGTCGTTTGCGCCGCGGGAAACAGCGGTGAAAGTCAATTGATTTATCCGGCGAGCTTGGCGGCAGCCGACAACGGGATCATCGCCGTGGGCGCGGTAACGGTCGAAGGCTACCGATCGGGATACAGCAACTATGGTGAGGGCCTCACTGTTGTTTCGCCTGCGGATGACGGCGAGGTCTTCAATCGTCACCAGTTACGCGTCGACCGATTGTCTCCTTTTGCCGCGCAGCACGACTACGGGGCGTTTGGAGTGCGGGAGTATCAGCATTCACATTTTTCACTGCTGACGACCGATCTGCCGGGCATATTCGGATATGGCCGGGGCGCTGAGCCTTGGTCGGCGATTGTGCCCTTCGGAGACAATCCCGGCGTAGGCGGGGGCTACTATACCGCCTTCGGCGGCACGTCGGGAGCATCGGCGCTGGCAGGCGGTGTTTGCGCACTGATCCAGCGGGCCCACAAGAGCCGGAATGGGGTCGGCGCCAGATTGTCCGGTCCAGTCGTCAAGTCTATCCTGCGAGGAGCGTCGCGCCTCGATACGGCGGTAGCTCCGGGAGTACGTGCGTTGACGGCGGATTGCATGAATGCAGAAGGCGAAGATGCTCTTAACATGACCTATTTCTTCGGTTCTGGTTTGCCAGACGTTCGTGCGGCCGTCGCTGCCGTATTGGCGCTGTGATCCTTTGCTGTCGACTTTCTTGCAGTCGGACGGGGCTTTCCAGAGAGCCGATTTCGGTTGAGGCATTTTTCACGGAACTTTAACGCGTTGCTGGCGGCCCGATGACGGGCCTGCACGAAGCTCTTCTCAACGGAAGACAATACGAGATCACGGTTTGAGCCGGATGGCCATAGGTACGGGCGTTCTGGCGACGACCATTTAGTTCCTGAAGTTGCGGATTTCCAGGCCTGAGATCCACAGGTTTCGCAGAGCGGTGGGGGGCAGACGATAGGCCGGGCGATAGCGATCTACCCGACAACCGTGGCGGAGCTTCCGCACAGGACGGGAACCGTCCCGCTGCAAGCTACGAAACTTCGGCCGCGCAATCGCTGCCCGATGAATTTCAATACGTGTCGCCATGCACGCACAGTCAACAGACGCTCGAAAGCATCTTGCATATGGTCTACGCCATTCCCTGGGAGTGTGCCGTTCGCATCAATGCTTGCCTTTCAGAGCCCAGGCTGAGCACCGAGTCCGGGCAGCAGAATTCATCATCGCGTATGCTGCCCGCCTCATTCCGCTCATCGATATCGCCCCTGACGGGTCGAGCGTCTGGGCGGCGATGTTCTTCTGATCTCCGGGACATCGTCGCCATCCCATCCTGGAGCGCCAAAATCCCGGCGCTCGTCGACAAGCTTGCACGCTGCGGATCGGCAGCAGATAACCGGCGTGCAGTTGTGTCAGCACTGTAAACCGCACCAATCCTGACACGCATGGAGGCCAGTTCGCCCCAGCGAGCTGACGGCCATTGCGCCCGGAAGGCCTCTCAAGGAAAGATGACAATGAGAACCATTGATTATCATACTGATCTCTTCGACGCTATTCGTGACACCGATTTCGTAATCGTGGGATGCGGGAGCCTCGCCGCGCAGATCGCCGCTCAACTGGCGGCTCTTGGCGCACACCGTTTCTTTCTGGTTGACAGCGACCGCATTGAAGCGGGTAGCATGAGGCGGCTGAATTGGGTCAAGGCAGAGGATGTCGGCCAGTTGAAAAGCGACCGATTGGCGACCTATCTGGCTGCGCACTTTTCGGCAACAGTCGCGATCACACCCGAATCTGCCGACGAGGCGGAGGCCGCGCGGCTCGTGCTAGATCGAGCGCGTAAACCATTTCTGGTCCTGGCCGAGGGCGATATTGCGGTCACTCAGCGTTTCCTCTCGGCATATACCACCGCTGCTCAGCAGCCTGCGCCCTATCTGCATGTAGGTCATGGCAACCATCATTGTGTTGCAGGGCTACTTGCGGTTGGACGCGACGACGCGTGCCACTTCTGCGGTTCGCCGCTTCAAGGGTCAGTGGAAACGAGCATTGCCGATCGGTCGAAGCCTAGCCACGACGCGCCAATTGCAGACTTTGCCGTTTCACAGATTGCCATCCAATGCCTCATCCGCAGCCGCTCACCACGCGGTCAACGCTGGATCTTCGAGCCGACCGGAAGCTACGCGCTATTTGATCCGGCACCAAAGAGTCCGTCACACCCAGTGTACCATTTTTAAGCTCCGGCATGCGGGACCCTTTTTACCCATCGTCCCGCTTGTGGGAGGCGCTTTCAAACCTCATCGCTCGTTGTATAGACTTGGCCCGCTGAACGGGCCACTCATCGCCCTGTGCGAGAAGTCATGCGCCGACGGGACGGACAATGGCTCCGTTGTTGGGAAAGATGCAACGCCCCCGGCGCGGCGTTTGATCTAGCTATTCGCGGGTTCAACTGGAATGGTCGACTGGAGCTCAGCCCAGTGTTCTTGGGGAAGCATGCAAGTCAGCGCATCCTCTCCGGGACGGCGAGCATCAGCGCTTTCAGTCGGCACCATCCCTTTTCATCAGGTTGGTCTTCAGCAACCTGAGTTCTCCGAAAACACCGGTGACTATCGCTTACCGCTATACCAGTCCCCAGGATGTCATCCCGCGGCATACCCACATAACCGCGGCCTTCAATCCCAGCGGAATACTCCATCTGCCTTGTTGATCTGGCAACGAGAACGGTTGCGTCTGACCTCCTCCTTATGTCGCGGGCTTCCGTTCCGAATGCAGCTGGGCGCTTCCGTAAATGTCGTTCTTCATTCTGTGCCGGGCGAAGGCAGCCCGCCATCTGCATCCATCTGTCTTATCGCGTTCTCCCGAAACCTTACCGCAAAGAGATTTCGGTTCACCGTCACTTTTGACGGAAATTTAACGTGTTGCTGGCGGGGAGATGACGGCTTGGGGAGAAGTTCATTGCAACGAAAGACTGCGGAGAACATCGTCGGCTGGCTGCCTTTGGCCCCACCCGACGGCGAACAACCGGCTGTCGGGCAGATATAGCCCGGGCTGGACTCGACGCTCATTGGGCGGGTTCTCACACGGCTTTCGTATCCCGGAAAACGAGGGACCAGTGCCTCCTGAAGGTCGGCTATCGGCTGAGGCAAAATCCCCTTCGGGAGCAATCGACGACAGCCGGGACTCCCTCGCCTGTCGCGAACTCAGCAGCGATGCCTGCAAGGCGGGCATGGCCCAAACATGGAGTAAGGAAATGACCATACCGATAGAGAAAATCGCGTTCCTCGTCGTGGCGGTTTGTTCGGCATCTTTCGCCGAGCACGTCCTTGCCTACGACGGGCACCGGGAGACAGCCCAGTCGCTCGCAGGCCAGACCGAGCCTGCCGGCGTCGGAGCGAAGGCCGACATTACCAAGGAGATGGCGCAGGTCCGCTCTCCAACCAGTCGTGACAACCGGTCGACCGGCGACGAACACAGGTAAGCCGGCGTCGACATCCAAACAGTTCATTCAAGACATCGATCGACTGGTCGCAACGAAGTCGATCCGTAACAAGGAGCACTGCCATGAAATACTCAGCTATCTCGACCGTTCTCGCAACGCTGATCGGATTCACGTCCGTGGACAGTCACGCCTTCGCCGCGGAGGGGGAATATTACGACGGCGTTTCCGGTACGGAGGACCACCTGATGGTGACGACGGACTCGCTGGGCATCCCATTGATCACCCGGTACGGCTATCCGAGGACGAACAACCCGCGCACGCTCGGCAATCCCCCTGCGCCGATGATCGACAGTGGTGACTACTTCGATGGTGTAGTCCGTCCGGACTAATCATTGAGGTTGGGGGCGTGAGCGCCGGGTTTCCCGGCGCTCACTGGTCCGATTTGTAACAACTTGCTCTATGTGTTTGATCGTCTCAATGCCACACCGAGTAAATACCTGGGTTTCAGACGCCAAACGAAATCTTCAGCCAAAGGCCGATTAGTTGAAACACATTGCTGGCATCAGCGCGCCTTGACGAGGGCCGGCATAGTCTCGGCTTCGGTCATTCGCCAGGTGTTGCGGCCGTCCGCCTTTGCCCGGTAGAGAGCACGGTCGGCGGCCTGGACGAGCATCTCGCGGTCGCTGCCGATAATGCTTGCTGCGGCGATACCGATGCTGACGCCGATACTGATCGACAATCCCCTGATCCGGAAAGGCTCGTCGAAGGCCGATATGCATCGATCGGCAAGACCGGTATCCGCCTGGCCTTTGGTTTTCACGAGGATAGCGAATTCGTCGCCGCCGAGGCGCGCGACCAGATGTCCGCCCGCCGCCGAACGCAGCCGCTCACCGGTCATCTTCAACACCTCGTCGCCGGCGGCATGGCCGAACGTATCATTGACCGGCTTGAACCCATCGAGATCGAGGCAATAGACGACGACAAAACCCTCGTCCGCTTCAGGCTTGAGTGCCTCGTCGAGCGCCTTGTAAAATTGCATCCGGTTCGGCAGTCCGGTCAGGACGTCATGGTGCGCCAGTCGGTTGGCCTCGGCCTCTGCAAGCACCCGATCGCTGACGTCAGCGATCGTCAGCAGGAGCCGCCGGTCGCCACCGTCGTTGAGCAGCCGAACATAGATGAGGACGTGGTGTTCCTGGCCCTTCGCCGTGCGCTGTCGCCAGACCGTGCGAGCTTCACAGTCGCTGTCGAGATTGCGAAGGCTGGCCGCGAACTCCTCACGCTGGCCGTCGGCATGCATGTCGCAAACGGCTTTGGCCAAAAGGACCGATCGCTCATAGCCATAGAATTGAAGCGCTGCATGATTGGCTTCAAGGACCGCAAGACTGTCGCCATCACAGAGCAGCATCGGCATCGGGTTTGCCTCAAACAACTGCCGAAGCCATTCTTCGCGCTGCTTGAGACTGGTGATGTCGATGCGCATTCCGATGGCGCCGCCATCCGGCGTGCGGCGATCGTCGTAGCGCAGCCATCGCCCGTCTTTCATCTGCCGCTCCTCCTGCGATACGGGCTGACGAAACTTGGCCATGCGTTCGCTGAGCCAGGCGTCCTGATCCGGCACGACCTCCTGGATGCTGCCGCCCGCAAGGCTGATCTTCAAAATTTCCTCGAACGGAATTCCGGGCGTCAGATACTCGGCGATATCGGCATAGAGATCGGCGTATTTCTGGTTCCAAAGCACGTAGCGGTCCTTGGCATCGAAGACACAGACGGCCTCTGGCAACATCTCGATGACATATCGGAGCCGCAGATTGGCTTCGCGCACAGCCAGCCCAGCGGATGTTTCCGGCACACCGGTTTCGATCCAGACCACGGTGATGGGTTCGCTTGACCCGGGATATGGTGAGACTCTGATGTTGTAGTTTCGTGTTTCCCCTGCCCTGTCGCGCAGGAGAACCGGAGAACCATCGGGCCGATCAAGCGGCCACGTAGGCAGGAGATCGGCAGCGCTGGTGTCATGCAGCGTGTCCGCTCCGTCAAAGAGCGCTCGGGCCTCGGAATTCGCAAAGACGACGAAACCCGCCGCGTTCACAATGAGCGCAGCGAGTGGACAGGATTCCAGCAAGACCATCACTTCCGCACCAAGCATGGCTTCCTCAAGCACTGCCGATCTGACCGGAACAATTCCGGATGGAAGCTTAAGCGGGAAGGATAAAATAAATCGCTAAAGTTCAAGCACGCATATAGATGATACATCATCGCGATGAGATATTCCGACATCCGACCGGCAGGTTGCCGCTCACGTCGAGAGCGGCAACCTGCCGGTCAACGTCCGGGATTTCCCGTTACAGGCGGCCTCCAAGCTCATCTTCGATATGGACCCGGATGATCTCGTCGAAATTCTTCTCCGCGGTGAAGCCGAGAGCCGTAGCACGTTTTGCCTCGAAACCGGGGGCCCAGCCGGCGACCATTTTCATGATCATCTCGTCCGGCACGCGACGAATGAGGCTTACGGCCCTTTCGCCCGCCACCCGGCGAAGCGCATCGATCTGCTCGCCGACGGTCGCGCTAACGCCCGGCATTGAAAGATTGCGATGCGGGCCGACCTGAGCGAGATTCATATTCGCCGCATGGATGAGATAGCCGACAGCCGAGCGCGGCGAGGTATGCCAGTGGCGGACGTCCTCCGGCACAGGCAGAATGGCCTCCTGCCCGATCAACGGCTCTCGCAGAATGTTCGAAAAGAACCCGGAGGCCGCCTTGTTGGGTTTGCCGGGCCTGATGCACACGGTCGGCAGCCGGATGCCGATGCCCTCGAAGAAGCCATGGCGGGTGTAATCCGAAAGAAGCAGCTCCGAAATGGCCTTCTGCGTGCCATAGCTGGTGAGCGGCGTGAGGTGGAAGTTATCGGGAATGGGGAACGGAAGCGGAGCACCGGCGACAGCGATGGACGACGTGAAGATGACCCGCGGCTTGTAGCCGTCCTGACCGTTTGCGAGGCGGATTGCATCGAACAGGTAGCGGGTACCGTCGAGATTAACCCGGTAGCCCTTTTCGAAATCGAGCTCCGCCTCTGCCGAGACGATCGCGGCAAGGTGAAAGATCACGTCGGGGCGGGACTGAATGAGTTTTTCAGCCTCACCCGGCATCGAAAGGTCCGCGTCGCTCGTCACTACCAATCCGGAAAACCCTTCCGGGTGATCGGGCTTCACGACGTCGACGAGGGTCAGCTTGTCGATCGGCTTGCCGAGAACTCCACCCTCCGCGATGAGACGCGCCGTCAGTTTGCGGCCCACCATCCCTGCTGCGCCTATGATCAGAATATGCATGCTTCCTCCCATCTCCATCCGAAGCGCGTGACTGCCCGATGCCGATATTTATATTGTACGGTTGTCTGATAACCTTATATGCTTCCGTTGAAAACAGGATAGTTGTGCGCCCGGATAAGGCGCGGAGCAAATGAAACTATCCAGCAAAGGGACGGATCTTCCGAAGGAACCACCGAGAATGACGAGCCTGCAAACTGACCCGGCCGGAGAGCATCGCGTCCTTCTGCGATCGATGCTTGGCGAAGACCTTGTCTTGACGGATGCGGACGCGATGGCGCGATACTGTCGCGACTGGCACGGGGACGTGACCAGCGCTGCGGTTGCCGTCCTCAGACCCCGGTCGACGGAAGGCGTCGTCGCCTGTGTGAAAGCCTGTCGCGAGCTCGGCCTTACCATCGTCCCGCAGGGCGGCAATACTGGCCTCGTGCTGGGTGGCATTCCCGATATGTCGGAACGTCAGGTCGTTCTCAGCCTGGAACGCATGAACCGTATCCGCAAGATCGATGTCGACGACTTCTCCGCCGTCGCCGAGGCCGGCTGCATCCTGTGGGAGCTGAAGGAAGCGATCGCCGCACAGGGAATGTTCTTCCCGCTGGCGCTCGGTGCACAGGGAAGCTGCCGGATCGGCGGCAACGTCTCGACCAATGCCGGCGGCATCAATGTGCTGCGATACGGCATGACGCGCGAACTCGTGCTGGGGCTGGAGGTCGTCCTGCCTGACGGCACGATCTTCGACGGGCTTTCTACGCTCAGGAAGGACAATCGCGGCATAGACTTAAAGCAGCTCTTCATCGGCGCGGAGGGCACGCTCGGCATCGTCACCGCCGTATCGATCAAGCTGACGCCCAACCCCGATCAGGTTGCGACTGCCCTCGTCGGCCTCGCCTCACTGGAGGACGCGATCACGCTCTATCGCCGTGCCCGGCGCGATTGCAGCGACCTGATGTCCGCCTTCGAATTCATGCCGCCCCTTGCCTTCACGCTCGCCCGCGAATCCATGCCCGATCTGCCGATCCCGATGGCGACCGAGTATCCCTCTTATGTTCTCATGGAGGTATCCGGGTCGGGTCTCGTCGATATCGACAACCTGATGCAGCGGTTCCTCGAAGGCGTCATGGAAGACGGTATTGTCCTCGATGGCGCGATTGCCTCCTCACAGGCACAGGCAAGAAACCTGTGGCTGATCCGGGAAGGGATGAACGAAGGCCAGGCGAAACGTGGCGTCCATATGCGCAGCGACGTTTCGGTTCCGCTCTCCAAGGTACCTTCTTTCGTGGCCGAGGCGGAAAAGGCGATCCACGAGGCGCTGCCCGACTGTGTCTGCGTCTCCTACGGCCATGTCGGCGACGGAAATGTTCATCTCAACGTTCTGCCGTCCACAGAACTGCCTCATGAGCAGCGGCTCGAGAGAATCTATCGGTCGAAGACGATCCTGAACCAGGTTTTGGACCGTTTCCACGGGAGCCTCAGCGCTGAACACGGTATCGGCCGGCTCAAGCGGTCGGATTTCGAGGCGCGCCTTCCGGAAACCAAGCGCCGGCTGCTGACGGCCATCAAGAATGCCATCGACCCGGACATGATGATGAACCCTGGTTGCCAGTTGAATTTTACGCAGAAGTCGTAGAAGAGCCTCACAAGGGAGAGCGGGCGCCGTGGTAATGGACTTCAGCCAGATCAGACGAAGCGAGCATCTGCCCGCCCGTATCGCATCGCAGATCGGACGCGAGATCAGCGACGGCCGGATCATCGCGGGCGAGAAGCTTCCCACGGAACATATTCTGGCAAAGACCTTTGGCGTCAGCCGATCGGTCGTGCGCGAGGCGATCGCGCAGCTTCGCAATGAAGGCTTGGTCGAGACCCGACAGGGTGTCGGAGCGTTCGCTACCGATATCGAGCACCGTCATTCCATCCGCATCGAACAGGGCAATCTCGCCGACCGCGTCAGTTTTCAAAGCCTGTTTCAGCTCAGGCTGCCGCTGGAGATCGAAGCTGCCGGCCTCGCAGCCGTCAATCATACGGCCGAAGACCTTTCGAAGCTCGACGAAGCGCTCGAACAGATGACGGGCGGAGAGAAATGGACCGAGAAAGGAGTCCTAGCCGACCTCGCTTTCCACCGCCAGATCGCGGCTTCGACGCATAACGAATACTTCCTGCTATTCCTCGGTTTTATCGCCGAGCGAATTCATCTGGCGATCAATACGGCCCGGGAAGCCGCCGTGTTGACAGAAATCGTCGAGGTAACGATCGCCGAACACCTCTCGATCCGCGATGCCCTTGCGAGCCGCGATCCGATCCGCGCACGGGAGGCGATGCGCCATCATCTCAATGGTGCGGCAAGCCGTCTAAACCTTCAATTGAAAGTATATTAGGGGCTACCGCCGGCCCCCTCTGTTAGATCGATCCAGGCATGTGTTGAAAGCGAGCCCAAGCCGCTGGACAGCGAGTAAAACTCTCTTTAGAAATACCGTAGGTGGAGAGTTGTCAGACATCCTGACAATTGGCGAGCGCGGGAGAGGCGCTTTGCCGGCGATGGAGGAGAGGCTGATCGCACAGGACGTCAGAGAGCGCATCGAGATCTCGATTCTCGGGTTTGACCGCTCGCTCAACAATGCGGATCATCGGGGCAGATGCCTCAAGCGGAATTTTGGGTTGCCGGCGTTGACCAAGAACCTCGCCCGACCTGAGCTTCTATAGGAATTCGGGAGGGGAAAATGCAAAAGGCAATCGATCTTTTTTTTAAGGCGTTGGAAGTTCTGTTGATCCTGCTGCTTTCAGCAATGGCGATCATGGTGTTTGCCAATGTGGTTCTTCGCTATGCCTTCAATTCCGGCATGTCCGTCTCCGAGGAACTTTCCCGCTACTTCTTCGTCTGGCTGAGCTTCGTCGGCGCAGTCGTCGCATTTCGCGAACATGGTCACCTCGGCGTCGAAAGCGTCGTGGCCCTTTTCGGCCGCAAGGGCCGGCTCGTCTGTATGATCCTGTCTAACCTCGTCATCCTCGCTTGCTCGATGATCTTTTTCTGGGGGACTTGGCAGCAGTTCGAGATAAACGCCAGCATGACCGCGCCGGTGACCGGCATTTCGATGATCTGGGTCTACGGCATCGGCCTGTTTACCGGCGCCGGCTTGTCGCTGATCGCGCTGGAGCGGCTGTTCCGCTATCTCACCGGCCGGGCAACGGCGGAGGAGATCAGTATCTTTGCCGGTGAAAACCTGACGATCGAGCAGATGGCGGAGCGTACCTGATGACGCTTATCGTATTCATCGTATCGCTTCTCGGCGCCATGGCGATCGGCGTGCCCGTCGCGTTCTCGCTGATGTTCTGCGGCGTCGTGCTCATGTGGTACATGGACATGTTCAACACCCAGATCATCGCCCAGAACATGATCGCCGGTGTCGATACCTTCACCCTGCTCGCCATTCCCTTCTTCATTCTTGCCGGCGAGTTGATGAACTCGGGCGGCCTGTCGCGCCGGATCATCGATTTCGCGATTGCCTGCGTCGGCCATATCCGCGGCGGCCTCGGCATCGTCGCGATCATGGCGGCAATCATCATGGCGAGCATCTCGGGCTCGGCCGCGGCCGATACCGCCGCGCTTGCCGCCATCCTCATCCCGATGATGGCCAAGGCTGGCTATAACATTCCGCGTTCCGGCGGCCTGATCGCCGCAGGCGGCATCATTGCACCGGTCATCCCGCCATCGATGGCTTTCATCGTCTTCGGCGTCGCCGGCAACGTCTCGATCACCCAGCTTTTCCTTGCCGGCATTTTCCCAGGCATCCTGATGGGCCTGTCACTGATCATCGCCTGGCTCATCGTCGTGCGGAAGGACAATGTCCAGCCGCTGCCGAAGGCGTCGACGAGCGAACGCCTGCGCGTCACCGGCCGTGCCGCTTGGGCGCTCGGCATGCCGGTGATCATCCTCGGCGGCATCAAGGCCGGCATCATGACGCCGACCGAAGCCGCCGTCGTCGCCGCCGCCTACGCGCTCTTCGTCGGCATGGTGATCTATCGGGAGTTGAAGCCCAGCCACCTGCCGCACGTCATCCTGCAGGCCGCCAAGACCACCTCGGTCATCATGTTCCTGGTCGCGGCGGCGCTGGTCTCCTCGTGGCTGATCACCGCGGCCAACATCCCGGCCGAGATCGTCGGTTACATCGAGCCACTGATCGACCGCCCGATGCTGCTGATGTTCGCCATCATGATCCTGGTGCTCGTCGTCGGCACGGCGCTCGACCTGACGCCGACCATCCTGATCCTGACGCCGGTCCTCATGCCGATCGTCAAGCAGGCTGGCATCGACCCGGTCTATTTCGGCGTGCTCTTCATCATGAACAATTCCATCGGCCTCATCACTCCGCCGGTCGGCGTAGTATTGAACGTGGTCAGCGGCGTAGCGCGCATTCCGCTTGGCAAGGTGACGGCCGGCGTGTGGCCGTTCCTGATCGCCGAAACCATCGTTCTGTTCCTGCTGGTCCTGTTTCCAGACCTCGTGCTCGTGCCTGCACGCTGGCTCCATTAAACCTGTCTCAAGCTCATCCATGGGAGGATAATATGAGAAAACTGCTACTGGCTACCACCGCCCTTGCCATCGCCTGTGCGTCGGCTGTACCGGCCTTCGCCGAATTCAAGGCGCGCAACATCCGCGTCTCGAACGGCATCAATGCCGACCATCCGGTTGGAAACGGCATCAATGCGATGCAGAAATGTTTGGACGAGAAGTCTGGCGGCAAGATGAAGTTGACCGCCTTCTGGGGCGGCGCACTCGGCGGCGACCTGCAGGCCACCCAGGCCCTGCGCTCCGGTGTCCAGGAAGCCGTGGTGACGTCGTCGTCACCGCTGGTCGGCATCGTTCCGGCACTCGGCGTCTTCGACCTGCCCTTCCTGTTCGGCAATTCGCAGGAAGCCTACAAGGTGCTCGACGGCAAGTTCGGCGACATGATGAACCAGAAGCTGGATGCCGCCGGCCTTGTCAACCTCGCCTATTGGGAAAACGGCTTCCGTAACCTGTCGAACTCGGTTCGCCCGGTCACCAAATGGGAAGATTTCTCGGGGATGAAGGTTCGCGTCATGCAGAACAACATCTTCCTCGACACCTTCCAGAACCTCGGTGCCAACGCCACCCCGATGGCCTTCGGCGAGGTTTTCTCGGCGCTCGAAACCAAGGCGATCGACGCACAGGAAAATCCCTATGTGACGATCGATACCTCGAAGTTCTTCGAGGTCCAGAAATACGTCACCGAGACCAACCACGCCTACACGCCGTTCCTCTTCTTGTTCTCCAAGGCGATCTTCAACACCTATGCCCCGGACGAGCAGGCTGCCCTTCGCGCCTGCGCGGTCGTCGGCCGGGATGTGGAACGCCAGGTGATCGGCGATCTCAACAAGAAGTCGCTTGAGAAGATCAAGGCGGCCGGCCTGCAGGTCAACACGCTTTCGCCGGAAGAGCAGCAGCGCATCCGCGAAAAGTCCGCGGTCGTCTATGAGAAGCACAAGGCTGCAATTGGCGCCGAGGTAGTCGACGCCATCGTCGCCGAGCTCAAGGAAGTCCGCAAGTAACGGAACGGGCCGTATCCCGGATGTAGCCCGTCTGAGGAATGAAAACCCGCGGTGCCCCAAAGCGCCGCGGGTTACTTCATTCCGGAATGGCCGGAAGCACGCTCTGGCGCTTCTTGAGCGTCTGTTCGCGGATGAAGATGAACAGGCCGGAAGCGACGATCAGAGCTGCCCCGACCATCATGCCGAGCCGCGGCGTGTCGCCGAAAAACATCCAACCGAAGATCACGGCCCAGAGCAGCAGCGTATATTGAAGTGGCGCGACCGTCGCGGCATCGGAGATCTTCAGGGCGCGGTTCACCAGCATATGCGCTGCCATGGCAACGATGCCGAGCAGCCCGAGCAGGAGAAGGTCGCGGCTCGATGCGATCGGTGACCAATCCATAGGCGCGAAGACAAGGCCTGCGATACCGGCGCCCATGACCTGGAAAAAGACCAGAGTGCTATCTGGCGTGCCGCGCAGGAAACGCCCGGAAATCAGCATGAAGGCAAACGCGGCGCTGCCGACGATCGAAATCAGTGCCGGCACACTGAACATGGCACTCGAAGGTTCGAGCGTGATGATGACGCCGACAAAACCGACGGCAATCGCCGTCCAGCGCCGCCAACCGACCTTTTCCCCGAGCAGGAAGGGCGAGCATGCCGCAACGTAGATCGGCGCCGCCAGCCAATAGGTCATGACATCGGCGAGCGGCAGGGACATGACCGCATAATAGAAGCAGAACACTTCGGCGGTTGAAAACGCCACCCGGGAGAATTGCATGCCGGGCCGTTCCACGGTCAGCAGATTGCCGAAGCCTGCCTTCCACACCATCGGTACGAGAATGATCAGAGCTGCAAGACTGCGGACCAGGACAACCTGGCCAAGCCCATAGTTCGCGACGAGCCATTTGCCCATGGCGTCGTTCAAGGCGAACATCAGCATGCCGAGAAGCATCAGCATCGGGCCCGTCACGCTCGCGGTCTTGAGCACGGTCGCCGAGGATATAGTCATTTTATTTGCACCTTAGAGGATTGGAGGCGTGGGACGTCCGCCCGACTAACGATGAAGGTGTGATCGAGCTCCCCGCATGATCACCATGCCGAGCCAATATTGCCTCCCCTTTGCGATTTCAACCACAGGTCATCGTCTTTGGTAAACCAAGACGCGGTATTTTCTCACTCTCAGCACATCGAAGCAAAGCTCGCCGGGCGTAGATCAAAAATCCGCGAGGGGAAAACGCAAGGCACCGCGTCATCCGCCAGCTCGTGCGGTGGAAACAACCGGCAAGACGCCGGTTGTCCTGCGTTTCCGCTGGTTAGACGCCAGCAACGACGCTGGATGCAGGATTATCATGCACTAATTTTCGAAGGAGGAGTGCTTTCCGCCCGCACAGATATCTGCCTTGCAAGTATGCCGAACAGGACCTGAGTGCATGGTTATCTGACCATATGAGAAATATGAGTCCATTGCGCCGTTGACAAAATGTCGACAAAGTGATGACATATTCTTATCAAGCCGAGGGTGAGACGGGTGACGGAAAACCGAAAGAAATTCGGGGCCGCCATAAACGGGAGAGCAAGTGGATGCTGATGGGCATGAATGCCAACGGCCGCCATGCCGAAAATTACGCGCATCTCCTGGATCCCGCTGCCATTGCCTGTGCTTCCAGACAAACTCTGCCGGAGACTGCTGCCGTGTTTCGCTTCTTGCCCGATGCCTTCAATCAGGTGGCCTGCGCCGCCATCATCCGGTAGGGAGTTCCCGCGTGACGTCAACCACCTCCACCCCGCTTCTGGTCGTGGACGATCTGTCGGTCGAGTTCGGTGCCTCCCGGGTCATCGAGAACCTGAGCTTTTCCGTTTCGGCCGGCCAGACGGTCGCAATCGTCGGCGAGTCCGGCTCGGGCAAGTCGGTGACCTCGCTGTCGATCATGCGGCTTGCGGACATGCTCGGCGCCAATTACCCGACCGGACGCATCCTGTTCCAGACCTCTGCGGGCGAAACCGACCTCCTGAAACTCGACCAGAAAAGGATGCGCAGCATTCGCGGCAAGGAGATCTCGATGATCTTCCAGGAGCCGATGACCTCGCTGAATCCGGTCTTCACGATCGGCGACCAGGTGGCCGAAATTTTGAAGTTGCACGAGGGCAAGTCGAACAGCGCAGCACTTGCCGAGGCGAAGCGGCTCCTCGACATGGTCCGCCTGCCCGATGCGGCGGAACTGCTGACTCGCTACCCGCACCAGCTCTCCGGCGGCATGCGCCAGCGGGTGATGATCGCCATGGCGCTTGCCTGCCGGCCGCGGCTGCTGATCGCCGACGAGCCGACCACGGCGCTCGACGTGACGATCCAGGCGCAGATCCTCAATATCCTGCGCGACCTGCAGAAGGAACTCGGGGCCGCCGTCATCTTCATCACCCACGACATGGGCGTCGTCGCCGAGATGGCAGACGACGTGGTGGTGATGTGGAAGGGCAAGGCGGTCGAAAAGGGCAAGGCTCTCGATATCTTCGAAAAGCCCGTCAATGCCTATACGCGCGCGCTGCTTGCCGCCGTGCCGAAGCTCGGCAGCATGGCCGGCGAAGAGTTTCCCAAGCGCCTGCCGCTGACCGTGCTCGAAAACGGAGAACCGAAGCTCTCCGGTGTCGAGCGCATCCAGAATACCGCCCGCTACGATGCCCCTCCGCTGCTGTCAGTGCGCGATCTCGTGGTGCGCTTCGACATCAAGAAGGGCCTGCTCGGCAAGGTCACTCACCGCGTCCATGCAGTCGAAAAGGTCTCTTTCGACATCCATCCGGGCGAAACGCTGGCGCTGGTCGGCGAATCCGGATCGGGCAAATCGACGATCGGCCGCACCATCCAGCAGCTTCAGAAGGCGACCGCCGGCAATATCACATTCTCGGGCAAGCCCCTGTCGGCGATGAGCATGGCCGAGCGGCACAACCTGCGCCGGGACGTGCAATATATCTTCCAGGATCCGTTCGCCTCGCTCGATCCGCGCAAGACGGTCAGGTTCTCGATCGCCGAACCGATCCGCACCCATGGCCTTCTCGACAGCGAGAAGGAGATCGCAAAAACCGTCGATGCCCTGCTCGAACGGGTCGGCCTCACCTCCGCGCATGCCAGCCGTTATCCGCACGAGTTTTCCGGCGGCCAGCGCCAGCGCGTCTGCATCGCCCGTGCGCTCGCCTCCAAGCCGAAGCTGATCATTGCCGACGAAGCGCTTTCGGCGCTCGACGTCTCGATCCAGGCGCAGATCATCAACCTGTTCATGGACCTGCAGGAAGAGCGCGGCCTCGCCTACCTCTTCATCAGCCACGACATGGCCGTTGTCGAGAAGATGAGCCACCGGGTGGCGGTGCTCTATCTCGGCCAGATCATGGAATTCGGCAATCGCCGCCAGATCTTCGAAACGCCTTCGCACGACTATACGCGCCGGCTTCTGTCTGCCGTGCCGGTCGCCGATCCGCGCCGGCGCAAGCCGCTGGCGATGATCGAGGGCGAGATTCCGAGCCCGGTCCGGGCTGTAGGTAACGAACCGGTGCTTCTCGCCCGGGAGGAGATCGCGCCAGGCCATTACGTGGCCCGCGGCGCGTGACGATCCGACATTCGGTTTTTCAACAGGAGCAAAAAACGATGATAAAGATGCAGAGGGGTTTGCGGACGGCATTCATGGCGATGGCGCTCGCAGGCGTGGTTTTCGCGCCGGTCTCGGCTCTCGCCGCCGGCAAGCTGACGGTGTCCTCGCCGCAGGATCCCGGCAGCTGGGATCCGATCGACACTTTCCTGGTCAACTGGGCCTCGGTCTCGACCAATATCTTCGACGGCCTCACCTATCGCGGCCCCGACCTGAAGCTCGTCCCGGGCCTCGCGACCTCCTGGGACGTGCTCGACAACGGCATGCGCATCCGCTTCAAGCTGCGTGAAGGCGTAAAATTCCACAACGGCGAGGCCTTCGACGCCGAAGCGGTGAAGTTCACCTTCGACCGTCTGCTCGGCCCGGAAGGCGCCAAAGGGCCGCAACAGTCCAACTACAATTCGATCGGCAGCGTCGAGATCATCGACGCCAACACGGTCGAATTCAAGATGAAGGTCGCCGACCCGGTGATCCTGACCAAGCTCGCCGGTTACGGCGGCATGATCGTTCCGCCGAAATACATCGCCGAAAAGGGCGACGCCTATTTCAACGCCCATCCGGTCGGTACCGGGGCCTTCAAGTTCGTCTCCTATGAGCCGAAGGTGAACATCGTTCTTTCCGCCAATGCCGATTACTTCGGCGGAGCGCCGAAAATTTCGGATCTGGAATACAAGTTCATTTCCGAGCCGGCGACAGCGGTTGCCGAACTCCAGGCCGGCCGTGTCGACCTCGTCATCCCGCCAACCATTCCGATCGGCATGATCCCGACCATCCAGGGCAATGCCAAGCTCGCCGTGGTCACCTCTCCGGGCCCGACGGTCTATGCGCTGCGCTTCAATACGCGCGACGGCATCACCAAGGACCCGAAGGTCCGCCAGGCGCTGATCATGGGCGTCGATCGCGATGCGATCATCAAGTCGATCCTCGGTGGCCAGGCACAGCCGATCGCAAGCTTCCAGGGACCGCTGTCCTTCGGCTTCGACAAGGCGATGAAGCCGCTTCCCTACGATCCGGCCAAGGCACAGGCTCTGCTGAAGGAAGCCGGCGTCGCGCCGGGCGCTGCCCTGCAGATCGACCTTCGCGGCAACGAGGCGACCTTTATCGAGGTCGCCCAGGCGATCTCCGCCTACTTGCAGACGATCGGCATCACCGCGACGATCAAGCCCTATGAGACCAACGTTCTGCTGAACGACATCATCCCGAACGGCAAGACGGGCGCGATGTTCCAGCAGTCCTGGGGCGGCTGGACGCTCGACTACGACAACACTGCGGTCGCGATGTACAAGACCAAGGAAAAGTGGAACCCCTACGACAGCGACCCGAAGATGGATGACCTGCTCGCCAAGCAGCGCACCATCACCAATGCCGCCGAGCGTGAAAAGGTGCTGCAGGAAATCGCCCATTATGCCGCCGACCGGGCGCTGGAAATGCCGCTCTACAATTTGAACGCCATCTTCGGCATCAACAAGCGCGTGAAGAACTTCACGCCGGTGCCGGACAGCCGTTTGAAGTTCACCGACGTCACCGTCGACTAAAACTTCGCGGACCCGCCGCCTTCGACTGGAGGCGGCGGGTTCGACAAGAAAACAAGGGAACGAGAGATTGGCCGCATTCCTGGTAAAACGCCTTCTGCAGGCGATTTTCGTCGTGATCGCCGTGACGCTGACGGTCGCTTTCGCGATCCGCCTCACCGGTGACCCGGCGCTGATGCTGACGCAAGGTGCCGGCAGCGTCACCGAGGCCGATCTCGTGAAAATCCGCGAGGGGCTCGGGCTCAACGAGCCGTTCCTCGTCCAGTATTTCAACTTCCTGAAAGGCATCGTCACGCTCGATTTCGGCAAGAGCTTCCTCGGCGGCACGCCGGTCTCTCTGCTGATCGGCAAGGCGCTGCCGGCGACGCTCGCGCTCGCCTTCACCTCGCTGATCGTCTCGATCGTCATTTCCATTCCGCTCGGCATCAAGGCCGCCACCGCGCGTGGCAAATGGGCCGACCAGATGATCCGCATCCTGTCGCTTGTCGGCCTGTCATTCCCGAACTTCTGGCTGGCGACGATGCTCGTGCTGCTTTTCGCGATTGCCCTGCCGCTGCTGCCGCCAAGCGGCATGGACGGATTTGAAAGCTTCATCCTGCCGGCCGTCACCATGGGCGTCATCCTGACGGCAACCAATGTCCGCCTCGTCCGCACCACCATGCTGGAAACGCTGCGCTCGCAATATATCATGGTCGCCCGCGCCAAGGGCCTCAGCGAAAACGCCGTGCTCTACAAGCATGCTCTGCGCAACTGCGCCATTCCGCTGATCACCTATTTCGGCCTGCAGTTCGGCGGCCTGCTCGGCGGCATCGTCGTCGTCGAGCGGGTGTTCAACTGGCCGGGCCTCGGAACGCTCGCCTTCGACGCCGTCGGCGCCCGCGACTATCCCGTGCTGCAGGCGGTCATCACCGTGCTGTCGCTGATGATCATCGGCGTCAATGTCATCGTCGACATCGCCTACGGCCTCGTCGATCCCCGCATCCGGACGGAGTGAGAGCCATGGCTTCGCGCACTGCTTCCTCGAATTTCCTGAGGCTCGAATTCGTCCTCGGCGCTTTCCTCGTCGGCGTCATCGGCATTGCCGTCATCTTCTCCGGCATGATCTTTCCCGGCGGCGCTGAAAAGATCGACCTGATGTCGCGGCTCGTGCCACCGTTCACGAGGCCGGCGCATATCCTCGGCACCGATCCGCTCGGGCGCGACGTGCTTGCCCGCGTCATGGCGGGCGGCAAGATCTCGCTGCTGGTCGGCTTCACGTCGGTCGCCGGCGGCGTCACGATCGGCGTCGTGATGGGCCTCATCGCCGGTTATTACCGCGGCTTCTGGGACATGCTGGTGATGCGCTTTGCCGATATCCAGCTCGCGCTTCCTTTCATCCTACTCGCCATCACCTTCATCGCCATCGTCGGCGGCGGGCTCACCAACACGATCATCCTGCTGATCGTCTCGCAATGGGTGCAATATGCCCGCCTGGTGCGCGGTTCGGTGCTGACGCTGCGCGAGCGGGAATTCATCCTTTCCGCGCGCGCCATCGGCGTCAAGGATTGGCGCATCATCGTCCAGCACCTGCTGCCCAACCTGATCGGCCCGGTCATCGTGCTGATGACGCTGAACGTCGCCACCAACATCCTGCTCGAATCGAGCCTCACCTTCCTCGGCCTCGGCATCGATCCGACCATTCCAAGCTGGGGCGGCATGCTGGCCGAAGGCCGCACCTACCTGCAGACCGCCTGGTGGGTCAGCGTCTTCCCGGGCCTTGCCATCCTCCTCACCGTCCTTGGCCTCAACCTCTTCGGCGACTGGCTGCGCGACAGTCTCGATCCCACAGGCAGAACATCCGCATGACACTGATCCACGAACAGCTAGTCGAGCGCACGCTCAACACCCTCGTCGCACGCTTTGCCGACGCCAAGGGCGCGAAGGTCGAAGCCTGGGTCTTCGACGACGAGAAGAGCCGCAGGCAGGCTGAGGCGAAGCTTGCCGACGCGGGTGTCGAGGCGAAGTTCCGCAGCGCCTACAAGCCGTTGCTCCATTTTCTTCTCGAAGAGGTCGATCTTGAGAACCTCTCGGCGCTACATGTCGTTTACCCCGTTCACAAAGCCTGCCCGAAGAACCGCTTCCTGCTCGAGGCCTATCCTCTGGCCGGTCTCGTCGGCGAAATCCATCTGAGCTTCGAAGCCGGAACCGAGGATGCCTTCTACGCGGTAACTTTGACCGAAAAGGACGGTGGCACCGAGACACACAAGGTCTTCGCACCGAACCGGCTCCACACGGATTTCATCGGCGAAACATTGCTGTCACCGACGGGCTGGCTGGCGGTCGACGACGGAACGGGCGAACGACTGGAGACGGACTACGAACTCCTGTTCTCCTCAGCCATGGGAGCCGTCGCGGCCCATGACTGGGGGGCGAAGGAGCCTTATTTCGACGAACTCAACATCGCAGTCACCCTGCCGGCGGAAGACCGGCGTTTGGCCGTCGGCGAGGAGGTCGTGAGCCTGCGCGAGGCGCTGCACGAGGATTTCTATTTCTCGCTTTTGGAAGTCTTCCAGAAGAAATCCGGCCGGCCGATCGGCGACCGCGGCCTGCAACCGGGCCAGATCATCCCGGAAATTCGTGAGGGCGAGATCATGTCCGTCCGCATCGAAACACGGCCGCTCTGGACCTCCGAAGCAGTGGCGGAAACCCAGCGCCTCGCTTCAGCCGTGTCACCGGTCTCGGTCGCGCAGATCCGCCAGGAGCTCGCCGCAATAAACGGCGTCGCCTTCGAAGCCCGCTCGCGGAGCGGCCGCGCCATCGAAGCCCGTTATCACGTCGGTGCTGACAAGCCCGTCATCATCAGTGGCGGCCAGCATGCCAACGAGACGACCGGCATCGTCGGGGCGCTCCGCGCCGCCCAGACGCTTGCCGCAAGATCGGGCGCGCATTTCGTCATATCTCCGCTCGAAAACCCCGATGGTTACCAGGTGCACTGGCGTCTCCGCGCCGACAATCCGCTGCACATGCACCATGCGGCGCGTTACACCGCGCTCGGCGACGACCTCGAATACCGCACGGGCAAGGACCTGTTCGAAAAGGCGATCCGCGTTGAAGCGGAAAGCCTGAGCGGTGCGAAGTTGCACGTCAACCTGCACGGCTATCCCTCGCATGAATGGACGCGGCCGCTCTCCGGCTACGTGCCGCGCACGTTTGCGATGTGGACAGTGCCGAAGGGCTTTTTCCTCATCATGCGCCATCATGCCGAATGGACCGCACAGGCGGAAATCCTGATCGACCGCGTCAGCCGCCACCTCGCCGCCATTCCCGGCCTCGTCGCCTACAACGCCGCACAGATCAGGCTGTTCGAAACCCATGCCGGCGAGACCGGCTTCCGCATCATCAACGGCTTCCCCTGCCTGATCTCGATCGACGACCGCCACACGGTTCCGCTGACGCTGATCACCGAATATCCGGACGAAACCATCTACGGTCCGGCCTTCATCCAGGGCCACACGGTCCAGATGGAAACGGTGCTTGCCGCCTATGACGCGATCCAGACGATCGAAGAACCGACTTCGATCTCGAAACCCGCGGTATAGTTGTCCGTCTAGCCCGATTTCGGACGGGATCCATCCGGCGATGAACTACGCCTCGTCGCCGGATGCTCGCGCGTCGAAAATGCGGATCGCGGCCTCGAAATTCTCCTGAATTACTCCTTGCGGTCTGCATAAAATCTGCAATCCGGTCCGGCATTCTCTTGTCATGAACAAGAGCAACACCCCGCCCCGCATCACTCCTTCCACACTGCCAGATCGCCTCCGCAACGACGGATGGTGGCTGGTCGACGATCGCCAGCCTGAAGGAACTCCCCCTGACCGGCATCCGGCGACCATACTCGTCGTGATCGAGGGCGGTGTCAGAGAGAGGACCTGCAGTGCAAATAACTGACAACCTGACCGCACCAATGCCCAGGGCACGCGGTGCCAACCGGATCGCCGCACTTCTGGCGGTCGTGGCGATTTCGGATTTCCTGATCTTCGGGCAGGCGCCTGGGCTCAACCTTTTCCTGTTTGCGATTTTGGTGACCGTCGCGATCCTCTTGTCGGCGAGGAGGCGGATGCGGCCGTTGACGGCAGCGCTATGGCTGGGCCTTTCCGCCTTCGCCTCGGCACCCTTGGTCGAGGCCCCATCCCCGATGGGCATTGCGGTTTCACTTGGCATGGTCATGTGCATTGCGTTGGTCAGTGCCCGGCTCGTGCCGCAACGGTTGAACGGTCTTCCGCTGATTCTTTTCCGATTTATCCTCATCGTTCCGCTACGACTTCTGCAGGATTTCCAAAAACATCTTGCCTCACGGGCCGAACGCTCGTCCTTTGCTGCAGTCTGGCGTGATCTCGGTATCTGGATGATGCCGCTCATTCTCGCCTCGATATTCCTGCTTCTCTTTGCCATCGCCAATCCGCTGATCGAAGACGCGCTGCGCAGCATCGACTTCGCATTCCTGCTGCAATTCATGGATCTCTGGCGCATCGGCTTCTGGCTGGCGATCGCCGCCTTCGTCTGGGCCATGCTGCGACCGCGTCTCAAACACAGGATCTTTCGACGACGAGCACATGGCCCGGCCGTGGATCATATCGAAATTCCATTCCTCACCCATGCCTCGCTGCTGCGGTCGCTCATCCTCTTCAACGCCCTCTTCGCCATGCAGACGCTGCTGGATCTCGTCTATCTCTGGGGTGGTGTCGATCTGCCCGACGGCATGAGCCACGCCGAATACGCCCATCGCGGCGCCTATCCCCTGATCGCCACGGCTCTGCTTGCCGCGGCCTTCGTCCTCATCGCCATGCGTCGCAGCGGTCCCGGCGACAAGAGCGCTCTGATCCGTGGCCTCGTCCATGCCTGGATCGGTCAGAACATCCTGCTCTGCCTGTCGTCGATCCTGCGGCTCGATCTCTATGTGGAGGCCTACTCGCTGACGGAACTGCGTGTTGCCGCGGGAATATGGATGGGCCTCGTTGCCGCCGGCCTTGTCTTGATTCTGCTGCGGATCGTGTTGCGCCAATCCAACCGATGGCTGATCGCCACGAATATCGCCGTCCTGGCGGGTGTGCTCTATCTCAGTGCCTTCACCGATTTTTCGGCCTTCATCGCCCGTTTCAACGTCACGCACAGCCTGGAACTGAGCCATGAGGGTGTTCCACTGGACATTGACTATCTGTCGTCGCTCGGCCCCTCCGCCATCCCCGCGCTTGATCTCTATCTGTCCGTCCTGCCCTACGACACGACAGAGAAAAAGCGCAGGGCACTGTCGATCAGGCAGTCGCTTGCCTATGGTTTCGAACATCACCCGGATGACTGGCGGAGCTGGAATTTTCGCGCGGAGCGGATCGAAGCCTATCTTCGTTCAACCGCAACCATTGCAAGATAGAGGAAGAACGATAACAACAGCGACGGTGAATTTCTGCAGGACCCATCATGGCGCATCGCATCCTCGTCGTCGATGACGAACCCCATATTCGCGACGTGATCTGCTTTGCCTTGGAACGCGCCGGCATGGTGTCGACGACTGCCCGCAATGGCACCGAAGTGATGATGGCCTTCCATCGGGGAAACATCGATCTCATCATTCTCGATATCGGCATGCCGGAAATGGATGGCCTGGAGGTTTGCCGCCAGATCCGCAAGACATCCGGGCTTCCGATCCTGTTCCTTTCGGCGAGGGACGAGGAGATCGACAGGGTGCTGGGGCTCGAAATCGGTGGCGACGACTATGTCACCAAACCGTTCAGCCCGCGCGAACTGGTCGCGCGCGTCAAGGCGATCCTGAAGCGCAGCGGCAACGCTAGCGGTCTCGATAACCGTGAGAATACCCTGACTTCGGGAGAGGTCAGCCTTGATCGAGCCGGCAGGACCGTGACCTTCGGTGGCAACGCAATCACGACGACTGCGCTCGAATTCTCCATTCTGGAAGCGCTGCTTTCCCGCCCCGACATGGTGTTCAGCCGCGAACAGCTGATGGAGGCTGCCTATGGCCCTGGCATCTATGTCGCGGATCGTACCATCGACAGCCATATCCGCAATATACGGGCGAAGTTCTCGGCAGTCGGCGCCGTCGGCATTGTTGCCACCGTTCATGGCGTCGGTTTCAAGCTGGGCAACGATCCCGGGAGGCGGACATGACACATGTGCTCAAGGTCAGGACCAAATGGCGGCCACCGCTGGCGATGATTGTGTATGCGGTGCTTCTGGCCGTGATGGCGCTGCCGGTCCTGATCATCATCTGGTTTCGTGCGACGGAAACGACCTCGATCCGGATGACGCCCGCCGAGGTCGGGGCACTCGTCGTCGTCCTCACGCTGACGCTCGGAGTCGCATATGTGCTCGCCCGCACCATCACCAGGCCGATCAACGCGCTGATCGCCCGCACGGATGAAATCGCGCGTGGCGGCAAGGCGGCAATCCGGCCACTGGACAGTTATGGAACGCGCGAGATCGCGACGCTGTCACAGAGCTTCCTTGACCTCGCGGGCAAGCTGGTCGACCGCACCGAATATGTCCGATCCTTTGCATCCCACGTCTCCCACGAACTCAAGTCGCCCTTGACCGCGATCCGAGGCGCGGCGGAGCTGCTGCGCGACGACGATGTCAACCAGCCGATGACAACGGCGCAACGCTTGCGTTTTCTCGACAATATCATCGCCGACGCTGAGCGGCTTGATACGTTGCTGTTGAGGTTGAGGGAGCTGGCGCAGGCGGAGCTTCCCATCGCTCAGGGCGAAACAACCGTCGAAGACGTCCTGCCCGTGCTGCGCAAGCGATTTCCCTGCCTCGAAATTTCCGGGTTGGGAGATACCCATAGTGTCATCGCCCTGCCCTTCGAAGCAGCCGGCATCGTCTTTGCCAATCTTGCAGAAAACGCGGCTCAGCACGGCGCCACCCGATTGGACCTGGTGGCATCGGCCAATGCGCGAACCGTCATCATTCTGGTGCGCGACGACGGCGGCGGCATTTCCGAGGGAAATCGAGAACGCGTCTTTCAGCCGTTCTTCTCGACCCGCCGCGAACAGGGCGGCACCGGCATGGGTCTCGACATCGTCCGTACCATGCTGGGATCATATGGCGGCGAGGTCCACTTGCGGCAGACGATGGGCACAGGAGCCGAATTCGAGATCACTCTGCCTTTGACAGCGTGACGGAACGAGGGAAATCAATCTCCACAATGCGACAAAACATACCCCCTTGCTTATCTTGGCGGAAGTGTTAAACGTTTAACGGTAAAACGTTTAACAGTGAGGCTGCGGTGTCCCGCAAACGTGCAACACTCAAGGAAGTCGCTGAACGCGCGGGCGTTTCGATCGCCACCGTGTCGAACGTCTTCAGCGGCCGCAAGCCGGTGAACGACGATCTGCGGGAGAAGGTCGAGCAGGCCGCAAAGGATCTTTCCTTCCAAATCGACCGTGCGGCCTCGCAGCTGAAATCCGGCAAGGCCCGCGTGGTCGGCGTCCTGGTGCCGGACCTAGACGACACGTTCTTCACCTCGCTCATCTCGCGCATCGAAGTGATGGCGCTGAAGGACGGTTACGACGTCATCGTCGCGAGTTCCCGAGACGACAAACAACTCGAAGAGTCGCGCCTCCAGACGCTGCTCGGCTGGCGGCCTTCGGGCATTATCGCCGTGCCTTGCTCGGACACGATACCGGCAGCACTTGCCCGCGAAGTCGGGCATCTGCCCACCGTCCTCGTCGACCGTGTGATCCCGCAATCGGCCGCCGCCGATACGGTGACGATCGACAATTTCGAGGCGGGAGAGATTGCCGGGCGTTATCTCGTCGAGATGGGCCATTCGGATATCGTGCTCGCGGCATCGCATCTCGATATCGCGCCCATCCGCGAACGTGTCCGCGGTGCAACGTCTGTCGTGCGCGACATGATCGGTCGCGAACCCGTGGCGATCGCGCTCGGCTCCAATGCCGAACGGGGCGCGGAGATCTTTGCGCACTGGCTCGAACGCCATCCGCTCCCCTCTGCCGTCTTTGCTCTGACCAACGTCACCACGCTCGCCGTTCTCACAGCGCTTGCAAGACAGCGGATCGACATTCCCGACCAGGTCTCAATCATCGGTTTCGACGATTACACATGGATGAGCGCCCGCAAGACGGCGCTGACCGCGATCCGGCAGCCGGTCGACGAAATCGCTCACCTTGCCTGGGAGCGGCTTCAGAAACGGATGATGGGCGATGTCTCAGCGCCGTCGCCGAGCATCCTCAACACCAGCCTCCAGGTACGGGATTCCACCCGCCGCCTCGTGTCTTCGCCCGTGGAGGGGCTTCTCAAGGGAGCGGAAGAACAGCCGGCCGATACTCCGGACAAGGCCAAGGAGCGACCGAACAGCATCCACTAGGCGTCGGGTAAGAACGCCAGCCAAAGACTACGCTCGCATGGGAGGAGCATTTTGCGCTTGAACAAGATCACCGAGGTTGTGCCATTCCTGGCGCCGGTACAGATACTGATCCTCAGTGTCATCGTCATACCGTCGTTCTATGTCGTATGGCTCAGCCTGCACGCCTCCAGCTTCGGGCAGTCCGCGACCTTCGTGGGCCTTCAGAACTATATCAAGGTGCTGACCGATCCGGCCTTCCTGCTGGCGCTCGGCAACACCGTCCTCATCGTCATCTTCGCAGTCCATCTGGAACTGGCGCTCGGGCTTGGAATGGCGCTGCTGTTTGCAAGCGGCCTGCCCTGCCGGCGCGTTCTCCTCGTTGCGGTCCTGGCGCCCTATGCCGTCAGCGAAGTCATTGCGGTCGCCATGTGGCGTTTCCTGTTCGATCCGGATGTCGGCCCCGTGACCGCCATGCTGACATGGCTTGGCCTGCCGATGCTCGACTGGTCCTTCGAACCGTCGCATGCCCTGATCATGATCGGCCTGCTTACCATCTGGCTGCACCTGCCCTTCACCTTCATCATCCTCTATGCGGCACGCCTAGCGATCCCGAAGGATCTCTACGAAGCCGCCCGCATCGATGGCGCGACGCCTTTCGACGCCTTCAGGCGCGTAACAATGCCGCTGCTCGGGCCGGCGATCGCGGTGGCGCTGCTCTTCCGTTACATCTTCGCCTTCCGCATCTTTTCTGAAGTCTGGCTGATGACCCAGGGCGGCCCGGCCCGCTCGACGGAAGTGGTCGCGGTCTATCTCTATCAGGAAGCGTTCAGCTTCAACGCCTTCGGCACGGCCGCCGCCACCGCCTGGATCATGGTGCTCGCGTCGCTGCTTCTGGCGACCGGTTATGTCTTCCTCCTTCGCAAGCAGGTGGCCGGCAATGCGCACTGATAAACTCGCCATCGGCCTTGGAAAAACAGTCGCGGTCGCGGTTATCCTCGCCTGGTCGCTGTTTCCGATCGCCTTCATCGTCATGTCGTCGTTCAAGCCGGGCCAGGACATTTTCGCGGTGCCGCCGAAATTCGTCTTCTCGCCGACCGTTCAGCACTATGTCGAGCTCTGGACCGGCTGGGGCGTCTTTTTCACCGGGCTTTTGAACAGCACCATCATCACCGCCGGGGCAACCATCATCGCGATCACCACCAGCACGGCGGCGGGCTACGTCTATTCGCGCTACAGCAGCCGGATGCTGAACGCGAGCGTGATGTTCCTGATCATCGTGCGCCTTATCCCGCCGATCGTCGTGACGCTGCCACTGTTTCCGATCATCAATGCGATCGGCCTCAACGATACGCATATCGTACTGATGGTCCTCTATGCGACCTTCTTCGTGTCGCTCGGCACGGTGCTGATGCGCACCTTCATCGACCAGATCCCACGCGAACTGGACGAGGCGGCCCAGATCGACGGCGCGGGCCGGCTGACGATCCTGAGGCGCGTCATCGTGCCACTCGCCGCACCCGGCATTCTCGCCGTCGCCGTCTTCGTCGTCGTCTTTGCCTGGAACGAGTTCCTGTTCGCCTTCATCTTCACCGCGACCAAGGCCAAGACCGCGCCGCTGGTGATCTCCGAAATGATCGGGTCGATCGACGGTGTCGATTGGGGCGTGTTGTTTGCGGCGTCCACCGTCCAGCTCATACCGGTTCTGCTCTTCGTCATCTTCATGAACCGCTATCTCGTGGCCGGCCTGACCGCCGGTGCGACCAAGGGCTAGTCACCCGGGTTATTCAACTGTCTGCAAGGGAGGGAAATCATGTCAGACAAACCGCTTACCAACATCACACGGCGCGGCTTCTTAGGAACCGCGATGGGAGGAGCGGCGATGCTCGCCGCCGGGCCGTCGTTTGCTGCGGCCAAGACGCTCAACGTGCTCAGCCACAAGGTACACCAGACGGTGCTCGGCACCGGCGACGGTGACCTGCTCAAGGACTGGCGCGCCGCCAACGATGCCGACGTCGTCTGGACGACGTTTGACTCCAATCCGCTGCAGGACCGCCTTTTCCGCGAGGCGAGCCTCAGCGCCACCGATTTTAACGTCGGTTACATCGTCGACAACCGCCCGACCAAGCAGATCGCCGCCATGTTCGAGCCGCTCGACGCCTATCTTAAGAAGGATGCGATCGAGGACTTCGGCGATATCGCTCCAGGCCTCGTCCAAGGCATGACCGTCGAAGGCAAGCTGATCGGCATTCCGGTGCGCCATGCGACCCAGGGCCTGTTCTATAACGAGGCGCTCCTCGAAGAGCAGGGCATCACCGCCCCGCCGACGACGCTCGAAGAACTGGTGGAGCAGGCGCAGAAGCTCACCTTCACCTCCAAGGCAGGCACACCGGTTGCGGGCATGGTGCTGGCGAGCGATCTCGCCGTTTTTCCGGTCATGTTCGCCCGCGCCTTCGGCGGCGATTTCATCAATGCCAAGTTCGAGCTGCTGCCGAACCCCGAAGCGATGGAAAAGGGCCTGACCGTCCTTCGCAAGATGTTCGAGGGTGGCGCCCTGCCCCGCAGCTACGCGACCACCAAGAACGACGACCAGGTAACCTGGTTGCAGCAGGGTCGGGCGGCCTTCACCGTCCTGCCCTTTGCCCGGTTCGCACAGCTCAACAACAAGGAACAGAGCAAGTTCCCCGGCAAGATCAAGGCGATCGAATTCCCGATCTCGGCAGGCCTCAAGGGCAAGATGCCGATGTCGTCGATCGTCGAAGCCTGGGGCATGGTCATCCCCGCGAATTCCAAGGACAAGGACCTGTCCTGGAAGTTCATCAAGGAAGTCTCCAGCAAGCGTGCCACGCTGGGCATGGCCAAGAACGGCAATGGCCCGGTTCGTGTCTCGACCTATGCGGACCAGTCCTTCGCGGCCAGCAATCCGGTCGCAGCCGTCGAGGCGGCGGTGCTGAAGAACGCCCGTGGCGCCTTCCCGCCCTTCCCCGAAGCGGCACGCGCCCAGTCGATCTTCCTCGAGGAGGTGCAGCTTGCCGTCCTCGGCCGCAAGGAGGTCAAGGAAGCCGTGGCGTCCATCGCCACGCGCGTGAAGCCCCTGCTTCAGGCCTGAGCATTGTGAAGACCGTCCGGGCGCCAAGCGCCCGGACGTCGGATATCGCCGAAACCGGCATGAGTGACGCAGGACCTTGATGGTCCATCCACGAAAGAGACAAGGACAATGTTGAACACCACCACCCGATCGATCCAGGAGCCCGCCCGGGCAACCCCCATCATGGCGGAATATGACGTGCTCGTTATCGGCGGCGGACCGGCCGGCCTGACATCGGCGCTCGCCGCCGCGGAAGACGGGCTTCGGGTGGGCCTTGTCGAAAGCCGCAGCTTTGTCGGCGGCAACATGACGATCGGCCTTCCGGTGCTCGGTTTCCTTGGCCAGAAGGGCAACCAGATCATCGAAGGCCTGCCGCAGAAATTCATCGACCGCCTCAAGGCCCGCGACGGGGCCAGCGAGCACCGCCCCTGTCCGCTCCACATGGGCATCACGCTCGTAGAACCGGAAGCCGTGAAGACCGTGGCACTCGAAATGCTGACAGAAGCCGGCGTCGACGTGCTGTTCTATACCTTCTGCGCTGGTGTCGTCATGGACGGCGACATGATCCGCGGCGTCATCACCGAGAGCAAGAGCGGCCGCGGCGCCATCCTCGGAAAGGTCGTCATCGACTGCACGGGTGACGCCGATGTCGCCTATCGTGCCGGCGTCCCCTGCGAAAAGGGCAACGAACATGGCGGCATGCAGCCGCCGACGCTGATGTTCTGCATCGCCGGCGTCGACACCGACAAGCTGCGCCTCAGCATCGCCAACCAACCGCCACAGGCGCGCACCTATCTGACGGACTTCATCCCGGCGGAATATTTCGGCCAGAACCGCCAGTTCATCATCGTCGGTCTTCGCGAGCTGATCGCCAAGGCGCAGGACGAGATGGGACTGAAGATCGCCAACGAGCGCACCATCATCATCACGGGCCTGAAGGCCGGCGAGGTTTGGATCAACATGACCCGCGTCAAGGGCGTCGACGGCACCGATGCGGCGAGCCTGACCATGGGCGAGATCGAAGCCCGCGGCCAGATCGACGACATCGTCACCTACCTGATCAACTACGTTCCGGGCTTCGAGAAGGCCTATTTCACCAAGACGGCGCCCTTCCTCGGCATCCGCGAGACGCGCCGCATCATCGGCGAATATGTGATGAACCAGGAGGATGTCCTCGGCTGCCGTCATTTCGACGACTCGATTGCCGTGGCCAGCTATCCGATCGATATCCATCGGCCCGCCGATGACGGCTGCACGCTGATCTGGTGCGGCGACTGCTACGACATTCCCTATCGCTCGCTGATCCCGACCAAGGTCAGCAACCTGATCGTGGCCGGCCGGGCGATTTCCACCACCCATGAGGCGATGGGCGCGATCCGCGTCATGGCGACGTGCATGGCAATGGGCGAGGCGGCGGGACGCGCGGCGAAGATCTCGGTGCGCAGCAACCGCGCGCCGGCCGATATCGACGTCAAGGAGCTTCGCCGGCAGCTGATCGCCCGGGGCGCCTATCTGCGCGTCAAGGACAGTGCCGAGCGCGCAAGGGAACTGGAAGACGCCTGATCGCGGGCTGCTGGTCGGCGGCGCATGCCGCAGGGCCGGCATGGTTCGGAATCGTTTGTTTTGCCCATAGGCGGACCGTGGGCGACGGGCGCGGCGTGGAGGCCTATCGGCCCGGTGCCGCGCCCCGAAGATTTTCAAGGAAAGTGAGGAAGCATGGCAAGTTTGCGTCTGGCCGGGCTCAAGAAGAGTTTTGGCGCAGTGGACATCATCAAGGGCGTCGACCTTGAGGTCAAGGACGGTGAATTCGTGGTGTTTGTCGGGCCTTCCGGCTGCGGCAAGTCCACCCTGCTGCGCATGATCGCGGGTCTCGAAGACATATCAAGCGGCGAGCTTTATATCGGCGACCGGCTTTGCAACGAGGTTCAGCCGCGCGAGCGCGGGATCGCCATGGTGTTCCAGTCCTATGCGCTTTATCCGCATATGACCGTCTACGAGAACATGGGCTTCGGTCTTTCCCTGAACAAGACACCGAAACCCGAACTCGAGGCACGGGTGCGCGAGGCGGCGCGTATCCTGAAAATGGAACATCTGCTCGACCGCAAGCCCAGCCAGCTCTCCGGCGGCCAGCGCCAGCGCGTGGCCATCGGGCGAGCGATCGTGCGCAAGCCCGGCGTCTTCCTGTTCGATGAGCCGCTTTCAAACCTCGACGCGGCCCTTCGCGTCGACATGCGGATGGAGCTTGCCAAGCTGCATCGCGATCTGGGTGCGACGATGATCTACGTGACCCACGACCAGATCGAGGCGATGACGCTTGCCGACAAGATCGTCGTCCTCGATGGCGGCCTGGTCCAGCAGGTCGGCTCGCCGATGGAACTCTACAAGAATCCGGTCAACAAGTTCGTCGCAGGTTTCATCGGCGCCCCGAAGATGAATTTCCTGCCGGTGAAGGTGCAGGCAGTCGCCGGCGATACCGCTACGGTCGCCTCCAGCACCATGTCTCCGATCCCGGTTCGGGGAAAAGGCTTTTCGATCGGCGATCAGGCATGGCTCGGCATCAGGCCGCAGTTTCTGAAGCCGGGCCAGCCGGCGGCCGGCGAAGGAGGGTTTCGCGGGCGCATCGCGCTGGTCGAGCGTCTGGGAACCGAAACGATCATCGCGGTCGATACGGCGGAGAACGAGAGAGTGGTCGCTGCAATCCCGGTCGATGTGGAACTGGCGTTCGGGGATGCCGCCGAGTTCCAGTTCAACCCCGAGGCTGCGCATCTTTTTCACTAAGCGCCTGAAGCCAATCCTGTTGCGGTCCGGGCACTATGCAACCGGCTCCATTCTGAAACCCGTAACGACTGTATAAAATCGAAGCAAGGAACGACATGAGACAGGATCTTTCTGGAAAGGTTGCGGCGGTGACCGGTGCTGCCTCGGGCATCGGCCTCGAATGCACCCGAGCCCTCTTGGCCGAAGGTGTGAGCGTCGCCCTTGTCGACAGGGCCGCAGATACGCTGGAAACACTGTGCTCGGAATTGGGACCGAACGCTTTTCCGCTGGCGATCGATCTGACCGATTCCACCAGCGTCGTAACGATGATGCCCCGCATCCTCGATCGGTTCGGCAAGCTCGATATCTTCCACGCCAATGCCGGCGCCTATATCGGCGGAGACGTCGTGGATGGCGACCCGGATGCCTGGGACCGCATGCTCAATCTCAACATCAATGCCGCCTTCCGCTCCGTCCAGGCCGTGCTGCCGCACATGGTCGAGCGCAAGACGGGCGACATCATCATGACCAGCTCGATTGCCGGCCTGGTGCCGGTCGTCTGGGAGCCGATCTACACCGCCTCGAAACATGCGGTGCAGGCTTTCGTTCACACCGTGCGCCGCCAGGTCGCCAAACACGGCATCCGTGTTGGCGCGGTTGCCCCAGGCCCGGTCATCACGGCGCTGATCAGTGATTGGCCCCAGGCAAAACTCGATGAAGCGATCGCGGCGGGAGGATTGATGGAAGCGACGGAGGTCGCCGAAGCGGTCGTGTTCATGCTCTCGAGGCCCCGCAACATCACGATCCGGGATCTGGTGATCCTGCCGCTCAGTACGGATCTCTGACCATGGCCCGCTTCTTTGTCGGCATCGATGTGGGAACAGGCAGTGCGCGGGCCGGCGTGTTCGATGAAGCCGGCACTTTGCTGGCATCCGCGAAGCGCCCGATCACTATTTGGCACGAGCCCGGCAATATCGTCGAGCAATCCAGCGAACAGATATGGCAAGCGGTCTGCGAGAGCGTCCGGGAAGCAGTCGCTGCGGGCGGCATCCAGCCGTCCGCAGTCGCCGGAATAGGTTTCGACGCGACCTGCTCGCTGGTTGTCGTCACGGCCGACGGGAAGCCGGTCTCGATCAGCCCCTCGGGAGACGCCAATCGCAATATCATCGTGTGGATGGATCACCGCGCCGCCGGCGAGGCGGCGGAGATCAACGGAGGACAGCACGAGGTCCTGCGCTATGTCGGCGGCCATATCTCGCCGGAGATGGAAACACCCAAGCTTCTCTGGCTGAAGCGCCATCTGCCTCGATCCTTTGCCGAGGCAGACCATTTCTTCGATCTCGTCGATTATCTGACCTTCCGCGCAACGGGATCACTCAGCCGGTCGGCCTGCACCGTCACCTGCAAATGGACCTATCTGGCACACGAGAACCGCTGGGATGCCGCATATTTCAAGGCGATCGGCCTTGGAGAACTCGCCGACGAGGGCTTCATCCGGATCGGAAACGACATCGTCGATCCAGGTAGCCCGCTTGCGAGCGGCTTGACCCGGAAAGCGGCCGCCGATCTCGGCCTTATGCCGGGAATCCCTGTCGGCGCGGGCTTGATCGATGCCCATGCGGGCGGTATCGGCACGCTCGGCGGTGAAGACGCCGAGGGCCAAGCAGACGTCCGGAACAGGCTCGCCTATATTTTCGGGACCTCCGCCTGTTCCATGGCGTCCAGCGAAAGGCCGGTATTCGTGGATGGCGTATGGGGACCCTACTACTCGTCCATGGTTCCGGACCTGTGGTTGACGGAAGGCGGCCAGTCGTCGGCAGGAGCTGCCATCGATCATCTCGTCACGATGCACCCTGCATCCGTTGAAGCGCGCGCAAGAGCTGACGCCGACGGGATCTCGCTGGTTGCCTGGCTTGACCGCGAAGCAACACGACTGTGTCCTAACCTCACCCGGGCCGTGGAACTCGCAGGCTCTGTCCACGTCCTACCCGAATTCATGGGCAACCGGTCTCCCCATGCCGATCCTGATGCGCGGGCCGTCATCGCAGGGCTCGGGCTGGAAACCGATATTCCCAGTCTGATTTCGCTCTTTGTCGCCGGGCTCTGCGGCATCGGTTATGGTCTCAGACAACTCCTGGACAAGCTATCGCAGAACGGCATGGTCTTCGACCTGATCATTGCCAGTGGCGGTGCGGCGCAAAGTCACCTTGTGCGGCAGATACTGGCGGACACGACAAACCTGCCCGTGACGGTTGCCGATACCGAGGAGCCGGTTCTGCTTGGGAGTGCGATGCTCGGGGCCGCGGCCGCAGGCAGATATGGTTCACTGCAGGAAGCCATGAGGGCTATGTCAAGTCTCTCGACGCTCTACAGGCCCGCAGAAGGCACTGTCCGTGAGATGCACGATCACAGATACCGCGCCTTTGGACGGCTTCAGGATGTGGAAAGGCAGATACGGTCGGATCGCCGAACTATGCCTTCTTGAACCGGGTTGAACCGAGAACCACATTCGAGGCGCGCAAAACATCGGCCCTGTAGATGGAATGCGGATAAGTGCTTCAGTCGCCTACTTTCTCCCGTCAGCATGGCAACCCGACCGGCAACCCGGTTTGCGGATGCGCCATGATGGCCATGTCGATGCCGTAGATTTTCTTGAGCACGCTCGGCGTCATGATCTCCGGTGGCGTTCCGCGAGCAATCAACCGGCCGGTGTGCAACGCAATGATTTCGTCGCAGAACCGCGCCGCCATATTGACGTCGTGCAGGACGAGCAGGACACCGAGCCCCTTCGAATGACTGAGCCGCTGGACCAGCGTCAACACCTCGATCTGATGCGAGACATCGAGTGCCGAGATCGGTTCATCGAGCAGGAGGCATTCCGCATCCTGGGCGACCAGCATAGCCAGCCACACGCGTTGGCGTTCTCCACCGGAGAGTGTATCGACGAGACGATCCGCCATGCCGGACACATCCGTCAGGGTCATGGCTTCGTCGACTTTGTCGCGATCGATCTTTCCGAAACGGCCAAGCGCGCCATGCCAAGGATAGCGCCCGAGCGCCACGAGTTCCTTGACCAGCATGCCGTTCGCCGCCGGCGTCTGCTGCGGCAGATAGGCAAGCTTCCGGGCGAACGGCCGGTCACCCCATTCCGAGAGATACTTCCCTTCGAAAAGCACCGTTCCGTTGGAGGCCGGCTTTTGCCGTGCCAGGACTTTGAGCAAAGTCGATTTGCCGGAGCCATTATGGCCGATCAATCCGATCGTCCGCCGGGCTGGGATTGTCATTGTCAACGGCTGCAGAAGCGACTTGCCAGGAACGGTCAACGACACATCCTTCAGATCGAACAGAGGGGTTTCCCTATGCCGATGCTCGCTGGTCGTATTGCTGAGAAGAGCTCCAGTCATCGGGTAATCCTTTCTGCGGATGAGAGATGTGGGCGACGGCTTTCGGCTCGGAGTGATGTGTGGGCCGCGACCGCCGCAACGTCTATGCCAGCAGGATTGCGGCCGGCGCAAGGTCTGCTCCGGCCCAGGCGGCGGAAAGAGACGGTTGCACCGTTCTGTCTCAGGACTGTGGGTAAGCGTGGCCTAGCTCTCTCCGCCGGGCGTGAAGCGGGCGACCAGCGCATGTCGATCCCCCGGATAGGTGAAGCGTACGAATGTCACCGGGCCACTGCTGCCCCAGGTCCGTCGTTCGATGACGAGACAGGCTGCGTTCCTGGAAATGTCGAGTGTCTTTGCAACTTCCGCAGTGGCCGACAGTGCGTAGATCCGATGTTCCGCAGTGCTCCATGGGATCTGGCTGATGAGCCAGGTCCCCGGCGCCGATTTCGAAAAATCCTCGCTTTCTGCCTCAGGAACGGTCGCAAGGTTGATCAGCCGCTCCTCAAGGCAGAACGGCCGTTCGCCCGCATGATGAAGACAGACGAGATCGAGGACCGAGGCCGTTTCCGAAAGCTCCAGATGTTGCCTGTCGACAGGGCTCGCCTCGCGCAGAATCCGCTTTTCCAGCCGGTAGGAATAGGGAAGCTTCAGGGAGCGGACCTCTGCTTCGATACTGTGGATTTCAAGCACTGCGGCCTGGGTCACCGGTTGCGAAACGAAGCTGCCGGACTTCTTGCGCCGCTCAATCAGCCCGGCCCTTGCCAGATGCGTCAGCACTTTGTTGGCGGTCATCCGCGAGCAGCTATACTGCACGGCAAGATCGACCTCGAACGGCAGGCGATAGCCCGGAGGCCATTCACCGGAGACAATCCGTCCCTCTATGTCGCTTAAAATACGATGATGGAGGGTGGCTTCCTTGCCATTGGTCATAGTGTCAGCAATTCCTGCATTACCGTCCTGAACCGCCGGCCGATCGCATCCCGCCGGACATGCCGCCCGCCCTCGACCTGCTTGCGGCCAAGCGCCCAGACGCAATCCACGGCAATGCCGCCCGCAAATATCCAATGATCGAGAATCTGATTGGCGGCAAGGTAGGGAACGTGCTCGACGTCGAGCGAGACGATATCGGCGTAATTGCCTTGAGCCAGGCCAACGCCGGCGTTGAGCGCCATTCCGCCGCCGGAAAGCGCCGTCTCGAACAACCGCCTTCCTGTCGAACCTTCCGGCTGCGCAAGGACGTTGCGCTTCTTCAAGCCGAGGCGCTGGGAGTATTCGAGCTGGCGTAATTCCTGCGCGACTGAGATCAGTATGTTCGAATCAGAGCCGATGCCGAAGCGGCCATTCTGCCCGAGGAAAAGCTCGCCGGGGAAGATGCCGTCGCCGAGATTCGCCTCGGTGATCGGGCAGAGCCCAGTGATGGCACCACTTTCCGCCATGCGACGAGTTTCCTCCTCGGTCATGTGCGTCGCGTGGATGAGACACCAGCGCTCGGTGACCGGCGCGTTTGCGAGCAGCCATTCGACGGGCCGGGCACCGGACCAGGCAAGGCAGTCCTCGACCTCCTTCACCTGCTCGGCGATATGGATATGCACAGGCCCGTCACCCGCCATCCGCATCACCTCATCGAGCTCCTCCGGGGTTACGGCGCGGAGGCTATGAGGAGCAACGCCAAGTTCGGCGCCGGGCATGCGGGCGATCAGGCGACGGCAGCCTTCCATTGTCTTTGCGAAATCGTCCACCGAATGAATGAACCGGCGCTGTCCCTCGATCGGCGCCGCACCACCAAAGCCGGAATGCGCATAAAAGACCGGCAGGAGCGTCAGGCCAATTCCGGCTTCCACACTTGCGGCGCCGATGCGTTCGGCCATTTCGGCGATATTGGCATAGTGCCCACCGTCTCTGTCGTGGTGGAGATAGTGGAATTCGCCGACCCGCGAAAAGCCAGCCTCCAGCATTTCCATGTAAAGGTGTGAGGCAACGGCCTCGACCTGTTCCGGCGTGATCGACAGCGCGAACTTGTACATCAGCGTCCGCCAGCTCCAGAAACTGTCGTCGCCGGGACCGCGAACCTCTGTGAGGCCTGCCATGGCGCGCTGGAAAGCATGACTGTGCAGGTTCGGCATCGCAGGAACGAGCACCTTGTGACGCTCGCCATCTGCCGCCTCGGCGTCGATCTCCACTCTAGCGAGCCGGCCTGCCTCGATCGTCAGCCTTACATTCTGCTGCCAGCCTTCTGGCAGGAGAGCCAATTCCGCATGCAGCGTGGCCATGGACGCCCTTCCCTTTTCTTCGCGGAGACCAAAATCCCTCTTGTCACTCGGATTATTATGTATATACATGTTCGCCCATAAGGAAAGGCGAAAAGCTTATGGATGGGAAAGAATCTTCAAAAGCTGCAGCAGGCTCCGCATCGCTTTGGCACAATGCACGGATCGCCACTTTTGCTCCCTCGGCATCCGGCCTCGGCATTATCGAAGCCGGTGCGATCGCCGTGCGCGACGGGCGGATAACCTTCGTCGGCGCACTGGCCGACCTACCTGCCGAACTCAAAAATCCCGAAACCGAAACCGATTGCGGCGGGCGGTGGATCACCCCGGCACTGATCGACTGCCACACCCATCTCGTATTCGGCGGCGACCGCGCGATGGAATTCGAAATGCGTCTTGCGGGATCGACCTACGAGGAGATCGCCCGCGCCGGCGGCGGCATCATCTCATCCGTGAAGGCAACCAATACTCTCTCGGAAGATGAACTTTTGGGACAGGCGCTTCGCAGGCTGGACACGCTGCTGGCCGAAGGCATCTGCACGGTCGAGATCAAATCCGGTTATGCGCTGAATATCGAGGGCGAACTGAAGATGCTGCGGGTCGCCCGCAGACTCAGTGAAGTCCGGCCAGTGCGGATCGTCACGAGCTGGCTTGCCGCACACGCGACACCGCCGGACTACAAGGGCCGCAACGGCGATTACATCACCGACGTGGTCTTGCCAGGCCTTGAGACTGCGCATTCGCAAGGACTTGTCGATGCGGTCGACGGTTTCTGCGAAGGCATCGCCTTCTCGCCAACCGAAATCACCCGGGTTTTCGACAAGGCGAAAGCGCTTGGGTTGCCCGTCAAGCTGCACGCGGAACAGCTCTCCGATCTCGGTGGCGCGCGCCTCGCCGCCTCCTATGGTGCGCTGTCGGCCGACCATCTCGAATATCTTTCTGCCGCAGACGCCAGGGCCATGGCTGATGCCGGTACGGTCGCCGTGCTGCTGCCGGGCGCCTTCTATACGCTTCGCGAAAAGCAGGCCCCGCCTGTCCAGGCGCTACGCGATGCCGGCACGCGTATCGCACTTGCAACCGACAGCAATCCCGGCACGTCGCCGCTGACCTCGCTGCTCATGACCATGAACATGGGCGCGACGCTGTTCGGCCTGACGGTCGAAGAGTGCCTTGCCGGCGTCACACGCGAGGCCGCGCGCGCACTCGGCCTTCAGGCAGAAACCGGCACGCTTGAGGTCGGCAAATCCGCGGATTTTGCGATCTGGGATATCGAGCGGCCGGCGGAGCTTGTCTATCGCATCGGCTTCAATCCGCTGACGGCACGGATCTTCAAGGGCGAGAGGGTTTCCGCATGAGCATTGTACTGACACCCGGCTCGGTGAGCCTTCGCGAACTCCAGGACATCTACTGGAACGGAACGCCGGCGCGGATCGATCCTTCGTTCGACGCGGGGATCGAAAAGGCTGCGGCGCGGATCGCCCAGATCGCCGCCGGCAACGAGCCGGTCTACGGCATCAACACGGGCTTTGGAAAACTAGCGTCGATCAAGATCGACAGTGCCGATGTCGCCACGCTCCAGCGCAACCTGATCCTGTCGCATTGCTGCGGCGTCGGCGCTCCGCTTGCCGAGAATATCGTTCGCCTGATCATGGCGCTGAAACTCGTGTCGCTCGGTCGTGGCGCCTCCGGCGTCCGGCTCGAACTGGTACGCCTGATCGAGGCGATGCTGGAAAAGGGCGTGATCCCGCTCATCCCGGAAAAAGGTTCGGTCGGCGCGTCTGGCGATCTGGCACCCCTTGCCCATATGGCGGCCGTGATGATGGGCGAAGGCAAGGCCTTTTATCAAGGCAGCCTGCTGCCCGCCGCCGAGGCGCTTGCGAAGGCCGGATTGAAACCCGTCGTGCTTGCCGCCAAGGAAGGCCTTGCCCTGATCAACGGCACCCAGACTTCCACGGCCTTGGCACTGGCCGGCCTGTTCCGCGCCCATCGGGCTGCCCAGACAGCGCTGGTGACCGGCGCAATGTCGACGGATGCCGCCATGGGCTCTTCCGCGCCGTTCCATTCGGATATCCACACACTTCGCGGCCACAAGGGCCAGATCGATGCCGCCGCGGCTCTGCGTGCCCTGCTGTCGGGTTCGGTCATACGCGAAAGCCATCTGCAAGGCGACGAACGGGTGCAGGACCCCTATTGCATCCGCTGCCAGCCGCAGGTGGACGGCGCCTGCCTCGATCTGCTGCGCTCGGTCGCCCGCACGCTCGAGATCGAAGCCAATGCAGTGACCGACAATCCGCTGGTGCTGTCAGATGATAGCGTTGTTTCGGGCGGCAATTTCCACGCCGAGCCGGTGGCGTTTGCCGCCGACCAGATCGCGCTTGCCGTCTGCGAAATCGGCGCGATCGCCCAGCGCCGCATTGCGCTGCTCGTGGATCCGACCCTCTCCTACGGCCTGCCGGCATTTCTTGCGAAGAAACCGGGGCTCAATTCCGGCTTGATGATCGCGGAAGTCACATCCGCCGCCCTGATGTCGGAAAACAAGCAGATGTCGCATCCGGCCTCCGTCGATTCGACACCGACCTCCGCCAACCAGGAAGACCACGTTTCGATGGCCTGCCACGGGGCACGCCGGCTTCTGCAGATGACCGACAATCTTGCGACCATCATCGGCATCGAGGCGCTGACGGCGGCTCAAGGCGTGGAACTGCGCAAGCCGCTGACGACCAGCCCCGAACTCCAGAAGGTGATCGCCACCATCCGCTCCGCCGTTCCGAGCCTGGAAGAGGACCGCTACATGGCGAATGATCTGAAAGCCGCCACCGATCTCGTCGCCACGGGCGCGCTCGTCGCATCCGTTTCACCGGATATCCTGACGGATCTGGAGGCGTAGATGACTGTTGTTGAGACCAGACAGGGCGCCTCCCCCGTCATTCTCGGCTTTCCGCATACGGGAACCGATGTGCCCTCGGCGATCTGGGAGCGGCTGAACGACAACGGCCGCCTGCTGGCCGATACGGACTGGCACATCCACCGGCTTTATGACGGGCTTCTGGCGGATGCAACGACCGTGCGCGCCACCTTCCACCGCTACGTGATCGACGCCAACCGCGATCCGCAGGGTGCAAGCCTCTATCCCGGCCAGAACACCACGGGCCTGATCCCGGAGACGGATTTCGACGGCAAGAGCATATGGAAACAGGATGCCGCGCCAACCGAGGCCGACACCACAGAGCGGCTGCGCGATTTCCATGCGCCCTATCATGCCGCGCTCGCAGCCGAGATCGAACGGGTCAAATCCATTCACGGCATTGCCGTGCTCTACGATTGCCACTCGATCCGCTCGCATATCCCGTACCTGTTCGAGGGCATCCTGCCTGATTTCAACATCGGCACGGACACGGGCAGGACCTGCGCGCCGGCAATCGAAGAGGCGGTGCTCGCCGTGACGGCGGCGGCGTCGGGCTACACCAGCATCCTCAACGGCCGCTTCAAGGGCGGCTGGACGACACGGTTTTACGGCAGGCCGGAAACCGGCGCCCATGCCATCCAGATGGAACTTGCCCAGTCCACCCATCTCGCGGCGCAGGCCCTGCCCTTTGCCTATCATCCGACCAAGGCAGAGCGGCTGCGCGTCCATCTGAAAGATATCCTGACGCGGATCGAGCGGGTCGCCCTCGACCTCGCCTCACAGAAAAACAACAACCGATAAAGGGAACGTTCCGATGACCAATCCCCGACCCAATATCCGCGAAATCCGCGCCCCGCGCGGCAACCAGCTCAACGCCAAAAGCTGGATGACGGAAGCGCCGCTGCGCATGCTGATGAACAATCTCGACCCGGACGTGGCGGAAAATCCCAACGAACTCGTCGTTTATGGCGGCATCGGACGCGCTGCCCGCACCTGGGACGATTTCGACCGGATCGTCGCGACGCTGAAGACGCTCACGGAGGAGGAAACGTTGCTGGTGCAATCCGGCAAGCCGGTCGGCGTGTTCCGCACCCACAAGGACGCGCCGCGCGTGCTGATCGCCAACTCGAACCTCGTGCCCCATTGGGCGACCTGGGACCATTTCAACGAGCTGGATAAGAAAGGGCTGGCCATGTACGGCCAGATGACCGCCGGTTCGTGGATCTATATCGGCACCCAGGGCATCGTGCAGGGCACCTACGAGACGTTCGTGGAGGCCGGACGCCAGCATTATGACGGCAACCTCAAGGGCAGATGGATCCTGACCGGCGGCCTCGGCGGCATGGGCGGCGCACAGCCGCTTGCCGCCGTCATGGCCGGTGCCTGCTGCCTGGCCGTCGAATGCAATCCGGACAGCATCGATTTTCGCCTGCGCACCCGCTATGTCGACGCCAAGGCGGAAACGCTCGACGAAGCCATGGAGATGATCACCCGCTGGACCGCCGCCGGCGAGGCAAAATCCGTCGGCCTGCTCGGCAATGCCGCGGAGATTCTGCCCGAAATGGTCCGTCGCGGGATCCGTCCGGACATGGTCACGGACCAGACCTCCGCCCACGATCCGATCAACGGCTATCTGCCGAAGGGCTGGACGATCGCCGAATGGAAGGCGAAACGCGAAAGCGATCCAAAGGCGGTGGAAAAAGCCGCCCGCGCCTCGATGCGCGAACATGTGGAGGCAATGATCGCCTTCTGGAACGCCGGCATCCCGACACTCGACTACGGCAACAATATCCGCCAGGTCGCCAAGGACGAAGGGCTGGAAAACGCCTTCGCCTTCCCGGGCTTCGTGCCGGCCTATATCCGCCCGCTGTTCTGCCGCGGCATCGGCCCGTTCCGCTGGGCCGCCCTTTCCGGTGATCCGGAAGATATCTACCGTACCGACGCCAAGGTGAAGGAGCTGCTGCCGGACAACACGCATCTCCACAACTGGCTCGACATGGCGCGTGAACGGATTTCCTTCCAGGGCCTGCCGGCGCGCATCTGCTGGGTGGGCCTCGGCGTCCGCCACAAGCTCGGCCTCGCCTTCAACGAGATGGTTCGCAATGGCGAGCTGAAAGCGCCGATCGTGATCGGCCGCGACCACCTCGATTCCGGTTCGGTCGCCTCTCCCAATCGAGAAACCGAAGCGATGAAGGACGGTTCGGATGCGGTGTCCGACTGGCCGCTCCTGAACGCGCTCCTGAATACCGCATCTGGTGCCACCTGGGTATCGCTACATCACGGCGGCGGCGTGGGCATGGGTTATTCGCAGCATTCCGGCATGGTCATCTGCTGCGACGGCACGGTGGATGCCGACCGCCGGATCGAACGCGTGCTCTGGAACGACCCCGCCACCGGCGTCATGCGCCACGCGGATGCCGGCTACGAGATCGCTATCGATTGTGCCACGGAAAACGGTCTTCGCTTGCCGGGTATTCTCGGAAACTGAAGCTATGAAAATCCTGCGCGCATCCGACTACAAGCGAATGCCGTGGAAGAACGGAGGCGGCGAGACAGTGGAGATCGCCGTGTTTCCCCCGGGCGCGTCGATCGAGGATTTCGACTGGCGCATCAGCATGGCGACCGTCGCCTCGGACGGACCGTTCTCGATCTTTCCCGGGATCGACCGAACCCTGTCGATCCTCGCCGGTGCCGGGATGGAGCTCACGATCGATGGCGACACTTCCCTTGTTCTTGATCTCAATTCCGAACCCTGTCCATTTCCCGCCGACAAGCCGGTCTTGGCAAAGCTTGTGAATGGTGTCGTAACCGACCTCAACGTCATGACGCGACGCGGTCGGTTTTCCCACCGCGTCAGCCGGCAGCCGGCTCCCCTCTCGCTATCGCCGTCCGCCTCCTTGAGGTTCGTTCTTGCGACCGGAAACCACACGATCGCCTTCGGTTCGGAGAAAGCTGAACTCGGGCCACTTGACTGCCTGGCCTTAGAGGCCGAAGCGACCAGCGACCTCGTTATCTCAGGGGGCACAGGTGTTTTCCTGATAGAGTTGGATCCCGACGGTGGGGCCGATTTGCGCTAACGCTCTCAGCTAGGGTTCAACAAGCGCGATCCCACCGTTCAGAAATCCCAATCCTCGTCTTCGGTCGCGACCGCCTTGCCGATGACGTAGGATGACCCGGAGCCGGAGAAGAAGTCGTGGTTCTCGTCGGCATTGGGCGAGAGCGCCGACAGGATTGCCGGATTGACCTTGCAGGCTTCAGGCGGAAACAACGCCTCGTAACCGAGGTTCATCAGCGCCTTGTTGGCGTTGTAGTGCAGGAATTTCTTGACGTCTTCAGTCAGCCCGACGCTGTCATAAAGCGCCTCCGTATATCTCGCCTCGTTGTCGTAGAGTTCGAGCAGCAGGTCGAAGGCGAAATCCTTGATCTCCTGGCGTCGCTCCTCGCTCAGCCGATCCAGCGTGCGCTGGAACTTGTAGCCGATGTAGTAACCGTGCACCGCCTCGTCACGGATGATGAGGCGGATCATGTCCGCGGTATTGGTGAGCTTGGCACGGCTCGACCAGTACATCGGCAGGTAGAAGCCGGAATAGAACAGGAAGCTTTCCAGGAAGACGGACGCCACCTTCTTCTTCAGCGGATCACTGGTCGCATACTGTTCCATGATCAGCATCGACTTCTTCTGCAGGAACTCATTCTCCTCCGACCAGCGGTAGGCATCGTCGACATCCGGCGTCGAGCACAGCGTCGAGAAGATCGACGAATAGGATCGCGCGTGAACCGCCTCCATGAAGGAGATATTGGAGAACACCGCCTCTTCATGCGGCGTGGCGGAGTCCGCCATGAGGCGGACGGAGCCGACGCCGTTCTGGATCGTGTCGAGCAGCGTCAGGCCCGTGAAGACGCGGATTGTGAGCTGCTGCTCCTCCGGCTTCAGCGTGCCCCACGAGGGAATATCGTTCGACAACGGCACCTTTTCCGGCAGCCAGAAATTGCCGGTGAGGCGGTTCCAGACTTCGAGGTCCTTGTCGTCGTCGACGCGGTTCCAGTTGATGGCGCGCACGCGTGCGACAGGCTTGATGGCAATGTTCATTTTGATGTCCTTGAAATCTGGTCTGATCACAGCGTGCAGGAAACGCAGCCCTGCACTTCCGTGCCTTCGAGCGCCATCTGGCGAAGCCGGATGTAATAGATGGTCTTGATGCCTTTTTTCCAGGCATGGATCTGCGCCCGGTTAATGTCGCGGGTCGTTGCCGTGTCGCGGAAGAACAAGGTCAGCGACAGGCCTTGGTCGACATGCTGGGTGGCCGCCGCATAGGTGTCGATGATCTTCTCCGGCCCGATCTCGTAGGCATCCTGATAATATTCGAGATTGTCGTTGGTGAGGAAAGCCGCGGGATAATAGACGCGACCAATCTTGCCTTCCTTGCGGATCTCGATCTTCGAGACGATCGGATGGATCGAGGAGGTCGAGTGGTTGATATAGGAGATCGACCCGGTCGGCGGCACGGCCTGCAGGTTCTGGTTATAGAGTCCCGAGGCCATCACCGCCTGCTTCAGCGCCAGCCATTCCTCCTGCGTCGGGATCGCGATGCCCGCCATTTCGAAGAGTTCCTTGACTCGCTCCGTTACCGGAACCCACGCGCGCTCGGTATATTTGTCGAAATACTCGCCTGAGGCGTATTTCGAGTTCTCGAAACCCTTGAAGCTCTGGCCCCGCTCGACTGCCAGCCGGTTCGAGGCGCGGATGGCGTGATAGGTCACCGTGTAGAAATAGATGTTGGTGAAGTCGATGCCCTCGTCGGAACCGTAGAAAATGCGCTCGCGGGCGAGATAGCCGTGCAAGTTCATCTGGCCGAGGCCGATCGCATGGCTGTCGTCATTGCCCTTTTCGATCGACGGCACCGAGGAGATGTGGCTCATCTCGGAGACCGCCGTCAACGCCCGGATGGCCATCTCGATGGTCCTGCCGAAATCGGCCGCATCCATCGCGGCTGCAATGTTGAGCGAGCCGAGATTGCAGGAAATGTCCTTGCCCATATGGCTGTAGGACAGATCGTCGTTGAAGGCACTCGCCTGGCTCACCTGCAGGATTTCCGAGCAGAGATTGCTCATGGTGATGCGGCCGGCGATCGGGTTGGCGCGGTTTACCGTGTCTTCGAACATGAGGTAGGGATAACCGCTCTCGAACTGGATTTCGGCGATCACCTGGAAGAAGTCGCGCGCCTTGATCTTCTTCTTGCGGATGCGGCTGTCCGCCACCATCTCGCGGTACTTTTCCGTCACCGAGATTTCGGTGAAGGGTACCCCGTAGACCCGTTCGACGTCATAGGGCGAGAAGAGGTACATGTCCTCGTTGTTCCTGGCGAGCTCGAAGGTGATGTCGGGAATGACGACGCCGAGCGACAGGGTCTTGATCCTGATCTTCTCGTCGGCATTCTCGCGCTTGGTATCGAGGAAGCGCATGATGTCGGGATGGTGGGCATTCAGGTAGACCGCACCCGCTCCTTGCCGCGCGCCGAGTTGGTTGGCGTAGGAGAACGAGTCTTCCAGCAGTTTCATGACCGGGATGATACCGGAGGACTGGTTCTCGATATGCTTGATCGGCGCGCCGGCCTCGCGGATGTTGGTAAGTGACAGCGCCACCCCGCCGCCGCGCTTTGACAGCTGCAGCGCCGAATTGATCGAGCGGCCGATGCTTTCCATGTTGTCTTCGACGCGCAGCAGGAAGCAGGACACAAGCTCGCCGCGTTGCTTCTTGCCGGCATTGAGGAAGGTCGGTGTCGCCGGCTGAAAGCGGCCGGAAATGATCTCGTCGACGAGATCGCGGGCCAGTGCCTCGTTGCCGCGTGCCAAAGTCAAGGCCACCATGCAGACGCGGTCTTCATAGCGCTCCAGATACCGCTTCCCGTCGAACGTCTTCAGCGTATAGCTTGTGTAATACTTGAAAGCCCCGAGGAAGGTCGGAAAACGGAACTTCCTGGCATAGGCCTCGTCGAACAGGTCGCGGACGAAGTTGAACGAATACTGGTCCAGCACCTCACGCTCGTAATACCCCTCGGTCACGAGGTAATCGAGCTTTTCCCTGAGATTATGAAAGAAGACGGTGTTCTGGTTGACGTGCTGGAGGAAATATTGCCGTGCCGCCAGCCGGTCCTTGTCGAGCTGGATTTTGCCATGCTCGTCATAGAGGTTCAGCATCGCGTTGAGGGCGTGGTAATCTAGGTCGGATTCCGATGTCTTCATCGGTATTTCGAAGGTTGTCGCGTCCAAAATCGTTCCAATCCGTGTCTGACGTTCGCGACATCCTCATCGGTGCCAAGCAGCTCGAACCGGTAGAGGTACGGCACACGGCACTTGACGGAGATGATGTCGCCGGCGATCCCGAAGGTCGCTCCGAAATTGCTGTTGCCCGCAGCGATCACGCCGCGGATGTTTTCTCGGTTTGCCGCCTCATTGAGAAAGCGGATCACCTGTTTAGGCACAGCTCCCTTGCCGCCTTCGCCACAATAGGTCGGGACAATCAGCACATAGGGAGAGACCGCACTAAACGCCTCGCCGGTGCTGATGGGAATGCGCCGGGCGGGAAAGCCGAGCCGGGTCACGAAGCGATGCGTGTTCTCAGACCGGCTGGAGAAGTAGACGATCTCACCCATCGCTTGACGTCTTCAAGCCGCGAGCGAGTCGATCATGTCCGGACGAAATCCCGCCCAATGAAGCTCACCCACCACGACCACGGGAACCTGGCGATAGCCGAGGCCCTGCACGAACTGGTAGGCAGAGGGATCAGTGGACACATCCACGACCTGATAATCGATGCCCTGACGGTCGAGCGCCCGGGTGGTTGCCGTGCACTGGACGCAGGCAGGCTTGCTGTAAACGATAATGCTCATTGTGTTCCTCGTGCAGGATTAAAAGCATGGAGTATCGGCCGGTGATCCACCGATGCCCGTGCGACAAATCTGAAATTGGATGGCGACCGCGCTCAGTCGCCGGACGTCAAGCGCCCGCTACTCGCGCAGATACTGAACTTAATAATGCGGCATAGACTTCACCCCGAAGTGGCTCATACGGGAGATCGGGGGAAGCGGCGCATGCGGCATCATCCCGCACATCATCCGCGACCTCCGGACACCCCGCCCGTGGACGTTTTCGTTTTGAGGCAGGTCTCCTGGCTCACGGGTCGCAGCATCCAACTCGCCTTCCCGACGCCTTCCGGCGTCAGTGGCTGATTTGAGCGGATGCTCGCCGCTTACAGTTGCGGGGGCAGCTCCGGCATTGCGCACTCATCATGAGCGTCGCGCACCGAATTCCCATCTTAGCTTTCGACCCATGCGAATCGAAAGAACCTCGAACACTAGATATAGTAGTCGAGGTTAGATTCGCGTCAACGGATAGAGATCAAAATACGCGAAAATTTCTCCGGCTTCGGAGGATCGGGCTGAAAGCAACGTGCGTCGATCCCGAGTCACGTCTCAATTCCGCATAAAACATGAAGATAATAGTCATGATTTTTTGGCCAAGCCTCTTGCCGCCCCCCGGGGCGGCGGTATAGTCGGCAGCATGGACGATATCCGTAGACGCGATTTTCTTGAGGTTTTCCTCTCCGTGAGAGAACGCCTTGCTGCCGCCATTCAACGGCGGGTGGAATGTGCGGCGACCACGGCCGACCTCACGCAAGATACGTTTCTGAGGCTCTGGGAGCGACCTGGTCTTCTGCGCGACGTATCCGATCTGGCGGGCTATTTCGTCACCACCGGACGTAATCTGGCGGCCGACCATGAACGTCGACGGCGCATCGCACCTTTCGTCGCCGGCGTCGATCATCTGGAATACGTCGCGGACAACCGTCCCTCCGCCGAGGATGTGGTTCTCAGCCGCGATGAATTGAAGAAACTGCAGGAAATCGTCAATTCGCTGCCGCCGAAATGCCGGCAAGTCTTCCTACTCTCGCGGATAGAAGGGTTGAGCTATGTCGAGATCGGCGCGAAGCTCGGCATTTCTCCCAAAACGGTCTTCAGCCATATGGTGACTGCGCTGGAACGGCTGAAAGCCGGAATGTAAGCAGTTTCATTCGTCATGCCGAACCAGATTTCTCCCCGTCCTGTTCGTTCTGTTTATGGGTTTTGAGGAATCGCGTCGCATGGAAGAAGTGCCCGAGGGCCGCAGACAAACAGAGGATGAGATTTCCCGCAGGGCAGCGGAGTGGTTCGCGCTTCTGCTGGATGGTAACGAGACCGCGTCCGACCGCCAGGGTCTTCGGGAATGGCTGCTTGCCGACGAGAGGCATGCGAAGGCGTATGCCGAACTGGAACGGTTGTGGTCCGGGGCCGGCATCGTCAATGATCTCGGCAAGACGCCGTCCGCTTCACGGCGGACCGTTCTGAAAACGGGCGGGGCCGCCATCGTGCTCGCCGGCGCTGTCTGGGGCGGCATGCGCCTCTTCAGTCCCTCAGCGGTTTACAGCACGGGAACGGGCGAGACCGCCTCGGTGACGCTGCCCGATGGTTCGGTCGCCACGTTGTCGACCCGGACCGCATTGGCACTCAATTTCGATGCGGAACGGCGCCGGGTCGTGCTTGAAAAGGGCGAGGCGTTTTTCCAGGTTGCACCGGACGCGTCACGCCCCTTTGTCGTCGAGGCCTCGGATCTCTTTTCAAGAGCGCTCGGCACTGCCTTTTCAGTCGGCTTCCAGGAAGACGGGATCGCGGTGACGGTCACCGAGCATGCGGTCAGCGTTTCCAGCGGCGACAAATTCCAGCGTGTCGAGCAGGGACAAAGCCTGATCTACCGAAACGGGCGGATGTCGATGCCTCTCAAGACGGATGTCGAGACGCAGCTTTCCTGGAGGAGCGGCAAGCTGGTTTTCCTCTCTACCCCATTTCGAGATGTCATATCGTCTCTCTCCCGCTGGCGCACCGGCAAGATCATCGTCATGGACGACAGGCTGGCGCAGAGCCCGGTGACGATCATCGTCGACGTAAAGCGGTCCGATACCATCCTCGACACGCTGGCGCTTGGACTGCCGATCAAGGTCCAGACCCTGTCACCGTGGCTGACCTTTATTTACCCGAGATAAATATTTCAAAAATCACTCAGGTTTTTGGGGAAAGCGTTCGTCCCCATGATCAGAGCGCATGTATCGCGCTGGTCTGTCGCGTTGCCAAGGGGGATTTTCGTGTCGCGTCTTATCATCAATCGCCATCTGCCGAGCATGTCGGCAGGATCGTTCCGCAAGCTGCTTCTGGCGACTGTCTGCGTCATTCCGCTCTTTCAGGCCATGTCGGCAGCGGCGCAGGCTCCTGCATCCTCCTACACGTTCTCGATCCCTGCCCAGCCACTGTCATCAGCCTTGGTGCGCTTTTCCTCGGTGACGGGTATAGACGTGCTTTTCAACGGCGCCCTGCCTGCCGGCGCTCGCACACAGGGTCTCAGCGGTTCCGCGTCACCGGAGGAAGCGCTCAGACGGCTGCTTGCCGGAAGCGGTCTTTCCTGGCGGTTCCAGGGGGCCAATACCGTTGTGCTGACGGATCCGACCAGCACCAACACCGCCGCATCGGCTGGCGGTGCCACGGAACTTGCGCCGATCATATTGAGTTCGGAGACCGCCTGGGGGCCGGTGGACGGCTTCGTGGCGACCCGCAGCGCGACGGGCACCAAGACCGATACGCCGCTGATCGAGACGCCGCAGTCGATTTCCGTGGTCACGCGCGATCAGATGGACGTGCAAGGGGTCAACAGCCTCAACAGCGCGCTGCGCTACACCCCAGGCGCCAGCGGCGACCTCTATGGCACGGACAATCGCGGTCTCGGTGTCCAGCTCCGCGGCATGGGCACGGGCAATAGCGGCATCTTCTATCGCGATGGCCTGCAGCTCAAAGACTCCAACTTTACCATGTTCAACGCGATCGAGCCCTATGGCGCCGAGCGCTACGAGATCCTGCGCGGTCCGGCTTCCGTTCTTTATGGACAGGCCACACCCGGCGGCTTGATCAACTATGTCAGCAAGCGGCCGACCGAAGACGTGCTGCGCGAGGTCGAGATTGTGGGCGGGAGTTTCGAGCATTATGAGGGCCGGTTCGATTTCGGCGGGCCGGTGGGTAGCGAAGACACGCTGTTCTATCGCATGACGGGCGTGGTGCGCGACAGCTCGACGCAGATCGATTTCGTCGACGATGACCGCCTCTTCCTGGCGCCGGCGATCACGTTCAAGCCGGATGAAGACACAAAGCTCACCGTTCTCGGTCAGTATCAGCGCGACCGTTCGGGCTGGGCCATGCAATATCTTCCGGCATCCGGTACTGTTTTTGGCAGCCCTTTTGGCAAGATCCCGAATAGCCGTTTCGTCGGCGAGCCCGCTTTCGACGAATACAACAATACGCTCGGTTCCGTCGGTTACGAATTCGAACACCATTTCAACGATGCATGGCAGATCCGCCAGAACGCGCGCTATGTCTGGCTGACCCATGAGGAACAGGGCGTTTTCGGCGCCGGGCTGCAGGCGGACGGCCGGACCTATGATCGTTATGCCGACGGCGGCAGCACCAATCTCCAGGGCGGCACGATCGACACGCAGATCATCGGCGAGTTCGATACGGGTGAGTTGGCGCACACCCTGCTCGCCGGTATCGACTTCAAGCGCCACTATTTTCGCGACTACGCGTCGAGCGGTGACGTGGATCCGCTCGACATCTTCGAACCCGTCTACGGCAGCCCGATCGGTCCGATGACGCCTTACCGGAACACCGAGACCGTTCAGAGCCAGCTTGGCGTCTATGGACAGGACCAGATCAAGCTCGATCGGTGGACGCTGACATTGGGCGGCCGTTACGACTGGGCATGGGGAACGGCGCGTGACGCCATCGACTCCGCCAACAACGTGAACATGAAAGACGACGCATTCACCGGACGCGCCGGCCTCGTCTATCTCGCCGACAATGGCCTGGCGCCATATGTGAGCTATACGGAATCTTTCAACCCGGTCATCATGGCCGGATTCGAACCGGAGACAGGCCGCCAGTATGAGGTCGGTATCAAGTATCAACCTCCGGGCTCAAACTCCTTCATGACTGTGTCTGCCTTCGATCTCTCCCGCCAGAATGTCGTGAGCTACAGCGGTCCGGGCGGAGGCACGGTTTCGCAGACCGGTGAAATCACCTCGCGCGGGATTGAAGTCGAGGGCGTGGCAAGCCTTGATTCCGGTTTGGATGTGCGGCTCGCCTACACCTATCTCGACACGGAAGTAACAAAGGAAACCAGCGGGGATTCTGTCGCCGGAACAAGTGATCTCGGCACCACACCCTTCGGCGTCGCCCGGCACCGTGTCTCGCTCTGGGCGGACTATGAGTTGCAGGATGGACCGCTGGAAGGGCTCACCATTGGCGGCGGCGTTCGATATGTGGGCAAGACCTGGGGCGATGACGCCAATACCTTCAAGGTTCCCGGCTATGTGCTCGCCGACGCCGCCCTCAGCTACAAGAAGGACAATACGACACTCTCGCTCAACGTCAGCAACATCTTCGACAAGGATTACGTCGCTTCCTGCTTTGCCGACAGCTTCGGTTGCTTTTACGGCGAGGGTCGCCGGATCACCGCCTCGGTGCGGGTTACATGGTAAGGAAGGCAGCTTGAGCGCTGGCTTCCATTCTCCGACGAGGCGCACGTTCCTGGGCGGGACGGGCGCCTTTGCCGTTTTCCCATCTTGCGGTTTTACGTCGTCTCCTCCCCGGCGCGTCGCCTGCCTGGAGTGGACGGCCGCCGGGATGGTCATGTCCCTTGGGCTTGCGCCGATCGCCGTCGGCGATCTCAAAGGGTACACGCAATGGGTCGAGCAGCCGACATTGCCGGAGACGACGCTCGACCTCGGGTCACGGGGCGAGCCGAGCCTCGAGCTGCTGGAAGAGCTCAATCCGGACTTGATCATCGCGACCTACGGCTACGGATTGGAGATCGGGGATTTTGAACGTTTCGCGCCAACCTATGACCTTTCCCTCTATGCCGAGAAAAACTCGCCATATGCACAGGCCAAACGGGAGACGCAAAGGCTTGGCGAGCGCCTGGGACGGGAGCGCGAGGCAGAAGCCCTTCTTATCCAGACGGAGCGAACGATTGACGAATCTCGCCGGCGGCTCGCAGATCGCAAGGCTACCCCACTCTGCCTCTTCACCTTTTTTGATGACCGGCACCTGCGCATCTACGGTGCCGGCAGCCTGCTTCAGAATGTGATGGACCGGCTGGACATCCGGAACGCATGGGACCGCGAGACAAGCGAATGGGGGATTTCGACCGTCGGCGTGGAGCAGCTCGCAACCATCGGCGACGCCCGGCTCGTTTGCCTGGAACCGATCATGCCGCATGCGGTGCGGATGATGCGCGGAAGTTCATTGTGGCAAAACCTGCCCGCCGTGCGTGCCCACCCGATTACCACCATTCCCACCCTCTGGCCGTTCGGCGGACTGGATGTAGCGGCCCGTTTTGCGGCGCTCCTCGCCGACAACCTGGTTTCGGCATGATAACCGGCTCGCGGATTTCGCTGGAGTGGAGATCGACACCATTCGCCATTCTTGCCCTCCTGGCATTTGCCGGTCTTTGCCTTGTCCTGACCTCGCTTCGGCTTGCCGAGCTGCTGCCGTTGAACCTCTGGTGGAGCGCATTGATCGCACCTGAGATGACCGATGTCGGGCAGTTGCTCTTCCATCACTCCGCCATTCCCCGTGTGGCTGTCAGCATCGTCGCTGGCGCGGCGCTCGGCCTTGCGGGAACGATCTTCCAGCAAACGCTCCGCAATCCGCTCGCCGAGCCCGCAACCGTCGGGACGGCAGCGGGCGCCAACCTGGCACTCGGCACAGCCGCCATCCTTGCGCCATTTCTCCTGCAGACCGGTCGCGAACTGGTGGCGATCGGCGGCGGCGCGCTGGCGACGGCGGCGGTCATTCTGCTCGCCTGGCGCCGACATCTCTCGCCCGTTTCACTGGTGCTCGCAGGCCTCGTCGTCAGCCTGGTCTGCGGTTCGGCAAGCGCGCTCCTCGTCGTTCTCGACCGCGACTACATGACCGAGCTTTTTATCTGGCAGACGGGATCCCTCATCCAGAATGGCACGGCTGTGGTGACGAACCTTTCGGTCAAGCTGCTGGTCGGATTTGCCCTGGCGACAAGCCTGATCCGGCCGATTCGCATTCTCGAGCTTGATGATGAGAGTACCCGCAGCCTCGGGGTTTCCCCCGGGTTACTCCGGTTGGCAGGTCTGGCCGTCGCCGTCTGGCTAAGTGCTGCCGTCGTTGCCGCGGTCGGTGTCATTGGTTTCGTCGGGCTCGCAGCGCCGCATATCGCAGGAGCGCTCGGTGCACGCACTTTTGCGCGGCGGATGGTTGTGGCGTCGGCCGGTGGCGCCTTGCTCCTTTGGTTCACCGACCAGCTCGTCCAGGTTCTCCCTCTGCCGGAAGAAGTGCCGACAGGCACGGCGACAGCGCTCATCGGGGCGCCATTGCTTCTCTTCCTTCTGCCGCGCATGCGCGTAATCATGCCGACGCAGGGCGGATCCGACATTGCGTCGCCTCGCCATGTGATCCGTTGGTGGATGCCGTTTGCGGCGATAGCCACAATGGCCTTGACGATTGCCCTCAGCCTGTTTTTCGCGCGCGGCGTCGATGGATGGCATTGGGTTTCCGGAGCCGAACTTGCAACCTTCCTGCCGCTACGCCTGCCGCGTGCGCTCGTTGCGCTCTCGGCGGGCGCGATTCTCGCCGTCTCCGGAACGCTCATACAACGCATGACGGGCAATCCTATGGCTTCGCCGGAGGTACTCGGCATATCTTCCGGGGCCGCCATCGGCGTTGTCCTGCTGTTTCTGGTCGGCATCGAACTCGACCGGACGAACATGATCCTGGCGGCTACGGCCGGCGCATTGCTGACGCTCGGGGTAATCGTGCGGATGGCCGCAAGGACATTCTTTTCGCCCGACCATATCCTGCTTGCGGGAATTTCCCTGTCAGCCGTCGGCACGGGGCTTGCTGCGCTGGTGCTGGCAAGCGGCGATCCGCGCATCGATTTTCTGCTCGCCTGGCTCTCCGGCTCGACCTATCGGGCGACCCTGAGCGATGCGGCAACGGCAGGCTGCATCTTGCTTGTCATCCTGGCCGGTTCACCGCTCATGGCGCGCTGGTTGGAAATCCTGCCGCTCGGCCAAGCGACCTCGATGTCGCTGGGCATTCCGCTGAAGACCGTGCGGCTCTCCATCCTCCTGGCGGCCGGACTCTCCGCGGCAGCCGCAACCGTGTTTGTCGGGCCGTTGAGTTTCATCGGGCTGATCGCGCCACGTGCCGCTGACTATCTCGGTTATCATCGGCCGCTGCCTCAGCTTTTCGTCAGTGCGTTCCTCGGTGGTGTCACAATGGCGATCGCCGACTGGCTCGGCCGGACGCTCATCTTTCCCTGGCAAGTGCCTGTCGGCCTGCTGGTCGCCCTCGTCGGTGGTCCGTTTTTTCTCTGGCAGATTGCGATACGGAGATGAGCGGCATTCTTCAGGCTTCATCATGCGCGTCGAATTAGGCTTCGACGCTCATTTGCCGCCATCCACGCTGATGACCTGCCCGGAAATCCAGCCGGCGAAATCGGATGCGAAGAACATCACCATCGCGGCGATGTCGTCTGGGCTGCCCAGGCGTTTCAGGGCAATATTCTGCAGGAGCCGCTCCTGCCCTTCCTCGCCCATCGCCTCCCACTGCCGTTCGGTCGCCGGGTTGGAACGCACGAAGCCGGGGGCGACATTGTTGACGGTGATGCCCCACGGCCCGAGCTCATGGGCGAGCTGGCGCGTCAGCCCGATCTGGCCGGCCTTGGCGCTGGCATAGGCCTGGATGCCGGTCAGCGAAATCCCGAGACCTGCACCGCTGGAGATATTGATGATGCGGCCTGCGTTTTTCCGCTTCATGCCGGGCGCGACCGCCTGGGCCATGAAGAAGGCGCCGGACAGGTTGACGTCAAAGATCGTCTGCCAGTCGCTCTCGGATATCTCCTCGATCGGCCGGCCCACCTGCCCCCGCACGCCGCCGGCATTGTTGACGAGGATATCCACGTCGCCGATGAGGGCCAAAAGCGTCTGCACGGCGCTGCGGTTACCAACGTCGAGCATATGCGCCGTGGCCTGCGGCCCGCAAAGCCTGACTGTTTCCTCAAGCCCGGCAACATTGACGTCGCAGACATGGACCACGGCACCGCGGCTTGCGAACCCTTGCGCGATCGCCCGGTCAAACCCGTGGGCAGCACCCGTGACGATTACCACCTTGCCGTCGAACGAGATGTTCATACCGTCACGTTCGCCAGCTCTTCGAGATTGGCCATGTCGAGCTCGCGCTTGCCGTCCTCGATCTCGTGGATCATGACGATCAGGCGTGCGGCAAGCGGCGTCGGAACCCGCGATTCCTTGCCGATCTCGACGACCGGCATCACCTGCGCGTCCACCTCCGTCTTGCGCTTGCGCACGGCAAGATCGCGCCAGATGCCGGAATGCGATTTCGCCGACCTGCGATTATGCTCGACCATGTCGTCGAAGGACTTGTCGGTCTGCTCCGGTGACGCCAGCGGCCCGAAGGCAGCCGGATCGAACCCGTCGAAGGCTTCCGGCTGGATGTTGTTGATGGCGGCCACGGTCGCCACTTCCAGCGCAAGCCTGCGCAGAACCGGGCGGGCGATCGGATTGGCGAGCACATCTGCAATGCTGTCATTGGTCAGAGCCGTGCCGAAGAGTAGGGCGCCGTAGATGAGTTTGCCCCACAGAAAGCCCCAGATATTGTTCGTGATCAGCGCTTTCGGCTCGAACTGCCGCATGAGTTCATAGATATCTTCGGCCCGGTCCGTGAAACGCCCGCCGAGCTCTCCGATCACAACGGCGCCGTGGCCGCTATATTGCACGACGCCCGGCTCCAGATAATCCGCCCCGAAATTGACGAAGCAGCCGACGACCCGATGGTCTCCGGCGATGCGGGCAAGCACCCGTTCGTTGAGCCCGTTCTGGGCGGAGACAACATATCCGTCGGCGGGGAGATGCTGGACGAGAGACTTTGCCGCCGCCTCCGTATGATGGGCTTTGACGCAGAGAAAGGTCCGCTGATACTCGCCTTCCAGCTCTTCCGGGAGATAGGCCCTGGCCTTGACGATATCTTCAAAGATCGGGCCGACGATCTTCAATCCCTTTTCGTTGATCGCGTCGACATGTTCCTTGACGTTGTCGACGAAAATCACATCCTCGCCGGCGCGGATGAAAGCCGCCCCCAGCGTGCCGCCGATCGCGCCGGCGCCCCAGATCAGGATTGGCTGGCTCATGCCCAACCGTCGGTGATGAGCCCCTGAAGCTGGGTGCGCAGCGACACCGTCAACTCACGGTCGATGAAAAAATCCATGAATACGATCACTATCTGTTCCAGTCGAATGGAACGACCATGCCCCGCTATTTTCGCCTCGTCAAGCGCCGGCGCGGCCACCGACCGCCCGCTACCGGGCACGGCAACGGCGACAACCGGGCGCTCCCGGTCGTCGCCATTTTCCAGATTGGGCAAGCTTCAGAATGAGGAAGCCGCGGCCAGGAGGCCGGCCAAGGCCGAAGGCTCCAGTGAGGTCACGTCGTAGATGCAGGGTACCGCGAATACGGCTGCTCCGAGGATGTAGATAATCGCCAGTTTCATTGGGTTCTCCAAGGGACGAGGCTTCAGCCTCGTCCTGTGCGCATTTCATTCCGACCGTCGCGATCCTCAGGCGAGGATCAGCTCGACATTGATGTTGCCGCGGGTTGCCTTCGAATAGGGGCAGGTCTGGTGGGCTTCTTCAACAAGCGCCCTGGCCAGTTCCGGATCGATGCCCGGCAGGCTGATGTTGAGGCGGGCCTGCAGGAAATATGCGCCCTCTGTGGTCCCCAGGTCGACCTCGGCATCGACTGCCGTCTCAGCGGGAAGCTGGATCTTCCGCTTGCCCGCTGCAATCCCCATGGCGCCGATGAAGCAGGCCGACCATCCGGCTGCGAAGAGTTGTTCGGGATTGGTGCCGGCATGGGCGCTGCCGGGAGGCGAGAGCTTGACGTCGAGCTGGGCATCGTCGCTGCGCGAGAACCCGTCGCGCCCGCCGGTCGTGCGCGTCTTGCCGGTATAGAGAACCTTGTCGATATTGGTCATGGAACACTCCTTTGTTCGTGTCGCCGATTGCGACATCCGTTGACGGGGAGTGGTTTGAGGGGTGGACGTGTCCGGCATGTTTCCGAAAGCGCCGGAAATGTATCAAAACGTAGTGCCGGCCTCGCCGGACATTCTCTCATACAAAACGCTTCGAAAATTTCGGCCGACTTCGGAGATCAGCGGATGGTGATTTCGGCCGCGAGGCCGCCGCCGGCGCGATTGTAGAGCCTGACCGAACCGCCGAGCGCTGCAGCAAGCTGCTGGGCGATGGCAAGGCCAAGCCCCGTGCCGCCGGTTTCGCGGTTGCGGGATTGCTCCAGCCTGAAGAATGGCTGCATCGCAGCCTCCAGCATGTTTTCCGGTATTCCCGGCCCGCGATCGAGGACCGTGATGACGATGTCGCCCTCGCCCCTTCGCTCGACGCTGATCTCGGCCGCGCCAGCAAATTTCACCGCATTGTCGATGAAGTTCGACAGAATGCGGCGCAGGGCGTGTGGCTTGGTGGACGCGGTACCCTGAACCACGCCCAGGACCGTCACCGCCTTGCCGGTGTCCTGATAGTCATAGGCAATGCTGTCGATGAACGAGGCAAGATCGATGCGGGAAATCTTCTCGCCATTGCCATGCGCACTGCGCGCATAGGCGATCCCGTCCTGCACCAGCCGTTCGATCTCGCCGAGGTCATGCACCAGCTTCTCCCGCTCGGGCGAATCGTCCGCCATGTCGGCGCGCAACCGCATGCGGGTGATCGGTGTCTGGAGATCGTGGGAGATCGCCGCAAGAATCTGTACCCGTTCTTCGAGATAATGGGCGATCCTGTCGCGCATGGCATTGAAGGCTCTTGCGGCATGCGCGACTTCGCTCGGCCCCGCCTCGCTCAAGGGCGAGTTCTTTTTATTGGGATCAAGCGCATCGGCGGCGGCCGCAAGGTCTCCCAGCGGGCGGATTGCCTGCCGGACCGCAAACCAGGTGCAGATCACCAGAAGCGCCATCTGGACGGCGAACACGTAAGGAAGCCATTCGGCGATCGGCATGACACCGGTCGGCGTAACTTCTATGGTCAGCGGCGAGCCGTCGGAAAGGGTTAGATGACCCTGCAGTCTTCTGTCGTCGCCGGGAATGGATTCCACCCGCAGCGGGAACCGATGCCCGACCGCCTCTTCGATCTTGCCGGTGATCTCGACGCCGCGGCCCGAGATGTCAGGCACGCCGGGAAGCCCGGGGCCGAGCACGAGGCGATAATTGCCGCGGCTCAAGCGGTCCAGCCAATCGGCGCGCTCTTTGGCCGGCAGCCGGTCGAGGATGGCGATCGATGTCGCAAGATCGTTTTCGAGCGTGCCGAGCATGACGGCCTTTGCCGACATGTAACGTTCGATGAAGAGGATGCTGAAGGAGAGCCCGTAGGCGATGGCCAACCCGGCAAACAGGATGAGGAAAAGCCGGGCACGCAGGGTGCTCGGCCACCACTTGCTCGACCGGGAGATGCTGGCGGTCACGGCTTCGGCTCCGAGATCTCGACGGGAACCGAGAAGACGTAACCTTCGCTGCGCACCGTCTTGATATAGGTCGGCTCGCGCGCGTCGTCGCCGAGCCGCTGGCGAAGCCGGCTCACAAGCAGGTCGATCGAGCGGTCAAAGAGGTCGGCATCGCGGCCCTGGGTGAGGTTGAGGATCTGGTCGCGATTCAACACGCGCTGCGGATGGTCGATGAAAACGCGCAGCAGCCGGTATTCGGCACCGCTCAAAGCGATTTCCGTGCCCTGTTTGTCGAGCAGATGGCGACCGACCGTATCGAGCTGCCAGTCGCCGAAAGTCAGCAACTGGCCGGCCTCGCTGATCTGCAGGTTGGGCGGCAGCATCCGCGTCCGGCGCAGGACCGCCTTGATGCGCGCCAGCAGCTCGCGCGCGGCAAACGGTTTCGGCAGATAGTCGTCGGCGCCCATTTCGAGCCCGATGATCCGGTCCATCTCGTCGCTGCGGGCGGTCAGCATCAGGATCGGCGTCGCCTTGTGCTTGCCGGCCCTGAGTTCGCGGCAGAGCACGAGCCCGTCATCGCCCGGCATCATCACGTCGAGCACGATCAGGTCGACCGTATTGGCTTCGAGAAAACTGCGCATCTGGCGGCCATCCGCGGCCACCGTCGCCCGAAGGCCGTTCTTCTTCAGATAGCTCGACACCAGCTCGCGGATTTCGCGGTCGTCATCGACGATCAGGATATGGTCGACATGTTCCATTTTCGGACTTCAGATCCCTTTTCCATCGGAACGGTATCGCACCGCCCTTCCTTCTTTAAACCGGAGGATGGCCGCCGCGAAGCGGAGAATTATCTCCGCGACAGCCGTCAAAGGTTTAGAACCGATCGACATCCAGAACAGCCTGCGCAAAGGCCTGTGGTGCCTCCTGCGGCAGGTTGTGACCGATCCCGCCGCTGATGGTGCGATGCTCGTATTTTCCGGAGAACTTACCCGCATAGGCAGAAGACTCGGCATGCGGCGCGCCGTTGGCATCGCCTTCCATGGTAATGGTCGGCACTGAGATCATCGGCCCTGTGGCGAGCTGTTTTTCAAGGGCATCGAACCGGGCCTCGCCTTCGACAAGGCCCTGCCGCCAGCGGTAATTGTGGATGACAATCTCGACGTGATCGGGATTGTCGAATGCGGCAGCCGACCTTTCGAAGGTGGCATCGTCGAATGTCCAGGTGGGCGATGCCGTCTGCCAGATGAGCCGGTTAAAATCGCGCCGGTTCTGCTCGTAACCCAGCCGACCGCGCTCGGTGGCGAAATAGAACTGGTACCACCAGGCAAGCTCGGCTGTCGGCGGCAGTGGCTTTTTGTTGATCTCCGGGCTGCCGATCAGGTAGCCGCTGACCGATACCATCGCCTTGCAACGCTCCGGCCAGAGCGCCGCCATGATGTTGGCGGTTCTCGCGCCCCAGTCGAAGGCCGCAACGATCGCCTTGTCGATAGCGAGCGCATCCAGGAGCGCGATCATGTCGGCCGCGACTGCGGACTGCTGGCCGTTGCGCGGCGTGTCCTTCGAGAGGAACCGGGTCGTGCCGTAGCCCCTGAGATAGGGCACGATGACGCGATAGCCGGCCGAGGCGAGCAGCGGCGCGACATCCACGAAACTATAGATGTCGTAGGGCCAGCCATGCAGCAGCAGAATGACCGGGCCGTTTGCCGGACCGGCCTCGGCATAACCCACATCCAGCACACCAGCCTTGACCTGCTTCAGCGTTTCGAAGGAGGTGTTGGTGCCGGCCTTAACGGCGGGCAGCGGCGTTGCGGGAGCCTGCGGAGACTGGGCGCCCGCGCTGTCGGTCATTCCGAATTCGACCGCTGCAACGGTCATGGCGGCCACGCCGAAGAAGCGGCGGCGCTGGTGGTTGATTAGGTCGGACATCGATCTCTCTCCAATCCGTGTTGATCACGATCGGAAGAGAGCTACGGCCATGTATCCCCGATGTGTCCCGAGCCGCCGGTTTTGAATGTGGATGTAGCAGACGGCCACCGGGATACGTTCTGATACAATTCAGGCACCGCCGAAATCCGCCGACCACCGCTGTGTCTGGCGATTTGTGTCGCTCTGTAGCGGCCGGGCGAATTTCTACATTTTGGTACATTTCCCCTCGAACCCGGACACATCCGGGATACGTCGCCTCGACCAGATTGGCCCCGTTGCTGGTCGAGCCGCATCGCCGCCCAGAACCCGAACACCCGGTTTCAAAGGAAACGATGATGACGCTTCTTATCATTGCCTATCTCGGAGGGGCGCTGACGATCCTCAGCCCGTGTATCCTCCCCATCCTCCCCTTCGTCTTTGCCCGCGCCGGACAGCCGTTCGTCAGGAGCACACTGCCGATGCTCGTCGGCATGGCCGCCACGTTTGCGCTCGTCGCCACGCTTGCAGCCGTCGGCGGCAGCTGGGCCGTCCACGCCAACGAATACGGCCGGCTCGCCGCCATCGTCCTTCTTGCAGTCTTCGGCGTCAGCCTCCTTTCGCCGCGCGTCGCAAGCTTCGTCACCCGGCCGGTCGTCGATTTCGGCAACAAGCTCGTGAATGCCTCCGGCAAACCCGGTTCGGTGCCGACTGCGGCAAGCTCGCTCGTCCTCGGCGTCGCAACCGGCCTGCTCTGGGCACCCTGCGCCGGTCCCATTCTTGGCCTTGTCTTGACGGGTGCTGCGCTGCAGGGCGCCAACCTCGAAACGACATTCCTGCTCGCTGCCTATGCCGCCGGAGCGGCGACCTCGCTTGCCATCGCGCTGATCGTCGGTGGAAAGGTGTTTGCGGGCATGAAGCGCTCACTCGGTGTCAGCGAACGGCTTCGCCAGGTCCTGGGTGCCGCCGTGCTTGCCGGTGTCGCCGCCATCGCGCTCGGCCTCGATACCGGCCTGCTCGCCCGTCTCTCCTATGCCAGCACCGCCTCCTTCGAGCAGGCGGTGCTCGACAGGCTGCATTCCAAGTCCGCAACCGGCTCGCCTTCGGAAATCGCCGGCAATGACATGATGGTGGCCGTCGCCGATACCGCCCGGCCGTTCCGCAGCAGCCTGCCGGTCGAGGGTCGTGCACCTTCGCTCGACGGCGCGGTCGAATGGTTGAACTCTGCCCCGCTGACGGCGGAACAGCTCCGCGGCAAGGTCGTGCTCGTCGATTTCTGGACCTATTCCTGCATCAACTGCATCCGCACCGTGCCTTACGTCCGCGCCTGGGCCGAAAAATACAAGGATCAGGGCCTCGTGGTGATCGGCGTTCACGCTCCGGAATTCGCCTTCGAGAAGAAGATCGACAATGTCAAAAAAGCCGTCGGCGATTTCAAGATCGGTTATCCGGTCGCAATCGACAACGACTACAAGATCTGGCGCGCTTTCGAAAACAGCTATTGGCCGGCCCATTATCTGATCGATGCCAAGGGTCAGATCCGTTACCACCACTTCGGCGAGGGCAACTACCGGCAATCCGAGCAGGCAATCCAGGACCTGCTTCGCGAAGCCGGCAGCGAGATGGCCTCCACCGCATCGGTGGTGCCCGACGCCAAGGGCGCGGAGGCAAGTCCGGACCTGCGCAATGTCCGTTCCGGCGAAACCTATCTTGGCTACAAGCGCGCAACCAACTTCGCCTCGCGGGAAACCCTGCGCGCCGACGCCGCCCGCGACTATTCGGTCGAGGAACCGAGCCTCAATGAATGGGGCCTCTCGGGCACCTGGACCGTCGGTGCGGAACAGGCGACGCTCAGCCAGCCCGATGGCAGCATCGCCTACCGGTTCAGCGCCCGCGACCTGCATCTCGTCCTCGGTCCCGGCGCCGCCGGCAAGCCGGTGCGCTTTCAGGTGACGATCGACGGCAAGGCTCCGGGCATAGACCACGGCGCCGATATCGACGCCGATGGCAACGGCACGGTGACCGCGACCAAGCTCTACCAACTCGTCCGCCAGGCGGGCGATGTCGAGGCGCGAAATTTCGAGATTCGCTTCCTCGATCCCGGTGTCGAAGCCTACGCCTTCACCTTCGGCTGAAACTTCATCCAAAACCTCCTCTACATTAACCAACAGGAGTTAAGCTCATGAAAAGACATATTTCTACTTTCGTCCTTGCCCTCGCCACCAGCGTCATCGCCTTTACGGCGCAGGCGGCGGAGGTCAAGAACATCGTCATCGTCCACGGCGCGCTCGCCGACGGATCGAGCTGGCGCAAGGCGACCGAAATCCTCGAAAAGCGCGGCTTCAACGTGACGATCGTCCAGCAGCCGATCACCTCGCTTGCCGACGATATCGCCGCAACCAACCGGGTGCTGGACCTGCAGGACGGCCCGACCCTGCTCGTCGGACACAGTTATGGCGGCATGGTGATCACCGAGGCAGGCCACAGCCCGCATGTCGCAGGCGTCGTCTACGTGGCGGCGTTCCAGCCCGACAAGGGCGAAAGCCTGCTCAGCTTAGCAAGCTCCAGGCCGGCGGGCGGTATGAACATCCGCGAGACGAAGGACGGCAAATATCTCTATCTCGACCCCGCCGCATTCCCCGGCGACTTCGCGGCCGACCTGCCGAAGGACGAAGCGCGGTTTCTTGCCAGGTCCCAGGTGTTTGCCGCCAAGGAGGCCTTCTCGGCCAAGATCGGCGATCCCGCCTGGAGGGCCAAGAAGAGCTGGTCGATCGTCGCCACCGAAGACCGCTCCATCAATCCTGACCTCGAACGGGACATGGCGCGGCGGGCCGGCAGTGACATCACCGAGATCAAGGCAAGCCACGCCGTTTTCGCCTCCCAGCCCGAGAAGGTCGCCGATGTCATCGCCCGGGCGGCCAAGCAGGCTGGAGAATAGGCCCTGAGAGACGACAGCCCGACGCTGGAAGCCTCCGGCGCTGGGCTGCCTCAAACGATTGGATATCGGACCAAAGGTTCGGCTTATCTCTCGATCTGCGAAACGTGGTTCAGCGCGATCACCCATTTGCCATCGCGCTTGCGCATCAGGCGGGTGTTGACGCCGGTCTGGTTGCCGGCCGGCCGGACCAGCTTGTAGTCGCTGATCAGTTGCGCCGCATCCGGCGCCAGCATTTCGATGCGGATGTTGGAGAAGGCAAGCTCGCCCTGCGAGCCCGGAGAACCGCCGTAATCGGCGATATAGTGCTCGAGCGTCGCCTGCCAGTCCTTTTGTATACGACCGCGCGACACGAAGATGACGTCGGGATTGGCGAAACCGGCCATGTAGCCATGGAAATCGGCCCGGTTCCAGGCCGCCTGCATGTCGGCGATGACGGTGCGGATGGCGTCTTGATCAGTATTGGACATTCGGTAATTCATGCCTTCCCGAGAAGATTGTTTTTGGCGACGGCGTCGTCTTCCTGCCGCTGCCTTTTGACGAGGACTTCCTGCGCCGCCGAGACCAGATGTCGGCGAAGCGCGTTTTCCACCGCCTTGGCGTCCTGGTCGAGGATCGCATCGACGATCTGTTGATGTTCGCTGCACGACCGCTTCAGGCGCCCCCTGTCCTTCAACTGATATTTGCGGAACGGCGCGAGCTTCAGCCGCAATGTCTGGGCCGCGGCGATCAGATCGCTGTTGTGGCTACCCTGGAACAGAAGGCTGTGGAAACGGGTGTTGATCTCGTTGTAGCCGGCGTGATCGCCCTCTTCGGCAAGCGCATTCATCTCCCGGTGCATGCTTTCGAGTTCGGCGCGCTCGCTCATGGTCATTCGATGGGACGCAAGGCGCCCGCAGGTCGCTTCGAGTTCGGCCATGGCCTCGAACATCTCGTCGATCCGCTCGGCCGAGATCTGTGTCACGATCACGCCCTTGTAGGGCTCGCGCTCGGCAAGGCCGCGCCCGCACAGGATGTGCAGCGCTTCCCGCACCGGCGTGCGCGAGACGTTGAACTGGGCAGCGATCGAGGTTTCGTCGAGGCGTGAGCCGGCAGCGAGCTCGCCGTTGATCACCGCTTCTTCAAGCTGTTCGGCGATCGCGTCGCTGCGAATTTTCTTTCCCGGTTGGGGCGTATCCAGCATCTCTTTGTTTTCCCAAGCGGCGCTCCTTGAGCCGGCGCCTTTTCGATTATGCGAGCATGAGTAAGTTACACAATGCGCTTGCATTGTGGCCAGAGAATATACAATATGTCCACAGGGCGTAGGCACACATTGGCGCCGGCGGCTGACTGCACCGTGGCTTGTATATAATCTAGCCCTCATGATCTTGGTTTGTCGACAAGCTTCCAGCATGGGAGCGGTCTGCGCGCGGGTCGTGCTGGATGAGAGAGTGGGAAACGACATGACCTTCACGACGCGACCGGAACTCAGGGGCACATTCGGCGCCGTGTCGTCCACCCACTGGCTGGCCTCAGCGGTCGGCATGTCCATTCTCGAAAAGGGCCATACGGCTTTCGACGCAGCGGTCGCCACCGGTTTCGTCCTCCAGGTCGTCGAGCCGCATCTGAACGGCCCCGCCGGTGAAGTGCCGATCATCGTCACCCCGGCCGGCGCCGAGACGCCGACCGTGATTTCCGGCCAGGGCCCCTCGCCCGCCAAGGCGACGGTCAAGTATTTCAAGGATCTCGGCCTCGACATCATTCCGGGTACCGGCCTGCTGCCGGCATGCATTCCCGGCGCCTTCGGTGCCTGGCTGACACTGCTGCGCGACTACGGCACGGCCGAACTCGAAGACGTGCTGGCGCCGGCGATCTATTATGCCCGCACCGGCCACCCGCTGGTGCCGCGCATCGCCAACACCATCGCTTCCATGCGCGAGCTTTTCGAGACCCACTGGCCGAGTTCGGCGGAAGTCTACCTGCCCGGCGGCGTAGCACCCCAATCCGGCAAGCTGTTCCGCAATCCGCAGATCGCCGATGTCTATCAGCGCATCATCGACCAGACCAAGTCCGCCAGGAACCGTGAAGCGCGCATCGATGCGGCGCTCGATTTCTGGTATCGCGGCCCGATCGCCGAGCGGATCGAAGAGTTTTGCGCGACTGAAAATGTCTGGGACGTTTCGGGCCGCCACCACAAGGGCCTGATCACCGCGCAGGACATGGCCGACTACAAGCCGCTGATCGAAAAGCCGGTCTCGGTCACCTACGGCGACTACGAGGTGTTCAAATGCGGACCGTGGTCGCAGGGCCCGGTGCTCCTGCAGATGCTGCAGATCCTGAAGGGCACCGATATCGCCGATCTCGATCCGATGAGCCCGGATTTCGTCCATCTCATCGTCGAGACGACCAAGCTTGCCATGGCCGATCGCGACAGCTGGTATGGTGACAATCCGGACGTGCCGATGAAGACCCTCCTGTCTTCCGGTTACGCGGATATCCGTCGTGCGCTGATCGGCAGCACGGCCTCGATGGAAATCCGCCCCGGATCGCCCGACGGGCGCAATCCCAATGTGCCGCCGCTTCGCGCCGTTGGCACCATCCCTCAGCCGGGCCTCGGCGGCGGCGAACCGACGGTGGCGCGCGAACCGAAACTGCCGAACGACCGTGAGGGCGAACCGACGCTCACCCGCGAAGGCGCCCAGCGCGGCGACACCGTGCAGGTCAGCGCCGTCGACAAATGGGGCAACATGGTTTCGGCGACGCCTTCCGGCGGCTGGTTCCAGTCGAGCCCGGTCATTCCGGGCCTCGGCTTCAGCCTGACGACCCGCGGCCAGATGTTCTGGCTTGAGGAGGGGTTCAACTCGACGATGATGCCGTCGGTGCGCCCGCGCACGACGCTGACACCGTCGACGGCCTTCCGCAACGGCAAGCCCTACATGGCCTTTGGCACGCCCGGCGGCGACCAGCAGGACCAGTGGCAGCTGATCATGTTCCTGCGCCACGTCCACAAAGGCATGAACCTTCAGGAGGCGATCGACGCGCCCTCCTTCCATACCGACCACCTGCCGAGCTCCTTCTGGCCGCGCGAGATCAGCTTCGGCGCGGTCACGCTCGAAGCGCGCTTTCCGGAAGCCGTGCGCGAGGAACTGGCGGCGCGGGGGCACAAGATCACGATCAGCGACGCCTGGTCGGAAGGCCGGCTTGCCGCGGTCGCACGCGAGATGGACGGCAACACGCAACTGATCAAGGCCGGTTCCAATCCCCGCGGTGTGCAGGGATACGCGGTCGCGCGCTGATCTTCGAATTCGAGTTTAAAACAAGAGAGGGAATGTTGATGAAACCACTTTATCTCGCACTCGCAGCCGGTCTGGCTCTGAGCGGCATGACGGCACTGGCCACCCCTGCCGCTGCCCAGTCCGTCCTCAAGATCGGCCTGCAGGACGATCCCGATACGCTCGACCCGGTTTCCAACTGGAGCTTCGTCGGCCGCCACGTTCTCCAGTCGCTCTGCGACAAGATCGTCGACATCGACACCGAGGGCAAGATCATCCCCATGCTGGCCACCAGCTGGGAATGGAATGCGGACAGCACCGCGCTGACGCTCAAGCTGCGCAACGACGTGGTCTTCCACGACGGCACCAAGATGGATGCCGCGGCGATCAAGTACAATCTTGACCGCGAACTGACCATGAAGATCTCCCGCCGCAAGGCCGAAATCAGCGCCGTCAGCAGCGTCGACGTGGTCGATCCCTATACCGTCAAGATCAACCTCAAGGAACCGTCGGTTCCGCTTCTGGCCGCTCTCAGCGATCGCGCCGGCATGATCATCAGCCCGAAGGCCGGTGAAGCGCTCGGCGAAAAGTTCACCGACGCCCCGGTCTGCTCCGGCCCCTACAAGTTCGTGGAACGCGTCACCCAGGACCGCATCGTGCTGGCCAAGTTCGACAAGTACTACAATGCCGACCAGTACCATTTCGACCAGCTCGTCTATCGCGGCATGCCGGACTCCAACGTCCGCCTGCTCAACCTGCGTTCAGGCCAGCTCGACCTGATCGAACGTCTCGCGGCAACCGACGTCGAAGCCGTCAAGGCAGACAAGGCTCTGGCCGTCGCTCCGGTCGTCGGTCTCGGCTATTATGGCATTACCTTCGACATCACCGGCGAAGGCGCCGACCTCGATGCCGGCAAGAAGGCCGCCATCCGCGAAGCCTTCAGCCTGGCGATCGACCGCGACGCGATCAACAATGTCGTCTTCGAAGGCCAGTTCACCACCGGCAACCAGCCCTTCCCGCCAGCCAGCCCTTATTACGACAAGAACTTCCCGGTTCCTGCCCGTAACCTGGACGCCGCCAAGAAGAAGATGGCCGAAGCCGGCGTGAAGTCGGTCGATCTGGAACTCCTGGTTCCGACCGACGCCGAACGCCAGCAGGTCGCTCAGCTCATCCAGGCCATGGTCGCCGAAATCGGTATCAAGGTTTCCATCAAGCCGACCGAATTGATGACGCTGCTCGACATCGCTCGTCAGGGCAAGTTCGAGTCCCATCTCGTCGGCTGGAGCGGCCGCGTCGACCCGGATCTCAACATCACGCCGATGCTTGCCTGCGGTGCTGCCGGCAACGACGCGCATTACTGCAACAAGGATCTGGACACGATCCTGACCAAGGCACGCGCAATCGGCGATATGGCTGCCCGCAAGGTCGAGTACAGCAAGGCGATCGCCATCCTTCTCAAGGACCTGCCGCTCGTCTATCTCTACCACTCGCAGTGGATCTTCGCGCACAATTCCAACATCACCGGCCTGAAGCCTGCTCCGGACGGCATCATCCGTCTGACCGGCGTCAGCCGTAAGAAATAAGTTGGCAATCGAGCTTCGATGAGCACGTCTCAAGATATCCTCAGCAACCCGTCAGCCCGATCCGTTCGGGCTGACGATGCCGTTACGCCCGTATTGGAAGTCACGGACCTGCGTGTCGCCTTCGAAGGCGACGCGCGGACCGTCACCGCTGTCGACGGCGTCAGTTTCACCGTCAGGAAAGGCCGCACCCTTGCGATCGTCGGCGAGTCCGGTTCCGGCAAGAGCGTCACCTCGCTTGCGGTCATGCGGCTTCTGCCCGAACACTCGGCGCGTATTTCCGGCAAGGTCAATTTCGACGGGCGCCAGCTGCTCGACGAGACCAAGAGCGCGATGCGGTCCTTGCGCGGCAACCGGCTGGCGATGATCTTCCAGGAGCCGATGACCTCGCTCAACCCGTCCTACACGGTCGGCGAGCAGATCAACGAAGTCATCCTGCGCCACCGCCCGATCTCCAAGAAGGAGGCGACCGAACGCGCCATCGCCATGCTGCGGCTGGTGCGCATTCCCTCGCCCGAGACCCGTTATCACCAATATCCGCACAATCTTTCCGGCGGCATGCGCCAGCGCGTGATGATCGCGATGGCGCTCGCCTGCGATCCGGAACTGCTGATCGCCGACGAGCCGACCACGGCGCTGGATGTCACCATCCAGGCGCAGGTGCTCGAACTGATGCGCGAGCTGCAGCAAAAGACCGGAACCGCGATCGTCCTCATCACCCATGATCTCGGCGTCGTCGCCGAAGCCTGCGACGACGTGATCGTCATGTATGCGGGCCAGGTGGTCGAGCAGTGTTCGGTCGAACAGCTCTTCACCTTCCCAGAACACCCCTACACGATCGGCCTGCTCGGCTCGCTGCCGCGTCTCGACGAAAAGCGCGAGAGCCTGGTGGCGATCACTGGCGCCGTGCCCGACATGGCCAATCCGCCCAAGGGCTGTCGTTTCCAGGCCCGCTGTCCCTTCCGCATCGACAAATGCGCCGAAATGCCCGACCTGATGGAAGTGTCTCCGGGACATTTCAGCCGCTGTTGGCGCGCGCCCATGGAGGACCTCGTCCCATGATCAAGCCGGTTTCCTCCTCTCCTCCCGGAACGCCGATCATCGAGGTCCGCGGTCTAGGAAAGAAGTTCGTCGTCAAGCGCACCGTCTTCGGGCGGCCGCTGGCGCAAGTCGGCGCGGTCGACGACGTGACCTTCTCGCTGATGCCGGGCGAGACGCTTGCCGTCGTCGGTGAGTCCGGCTGCGGCAAGTCCACCCTTGGCCGCATGCTGATCCGGCTGATCAAGCCAAGCGCCGGTGAAGTGTTCATCGATGGGCACAACGTCACCAATGTCAGCCATGCCGTGATGCGCGAGCAGCGCCGGCACGTGCAACTGATCTTCCAGGATCCGTATGCCTCGCTCAATCCGCGCATGACGATCGCCCAGACGATTGCCGAGCCACTGATGCTGCACAATATCGTTCCGGCCGGCCAGCGCGCCAAACGCGTCGCGGAACTCCTGGAAATGGTAGGCCTGCGTCCGGAACAGGCGAACCGTTATCCGCACGAGTTTTCCGGCGGTCAGCGCCAGCGTGTGGTGATCGCGCGTGCGCTTGCCTCCGAGCCGAAGGCGATCATCTGCGACGAGGCAGTGTCCGCGCTCGACGTATCGATCCAGGCGCAGGTCCTCAATCTTCTGAAGGATCTGCAGAAGCGCCTCGGCCTCGCCTTCGTGTTCATCAGTCATGATCTCGGCGTGGTGAAGCACATCGCCGACCGCGTCGCGGTCATGTATCTCGGCAAGGTGGTCGAGATCGGCACCGCCGAGATGACCTTCTCGACGCCCCGCCATCCCTATACGCGCGCCCTGCTCTCGGCCATTCCCGTCGCCGCACCACCAAGTCAGCACCGGTCCCGCGCCGCGCGCCTGCACGGCGACCTGCCGAGCCCGATCGCGCCGCCGCAGGGCTGCCGGCTGCACACGCGCTGCCCGCATGCGCGTCCGGAATGCCAGACGGTCAGCATGGCGCTCGATATCGAGCCGAACGGTCACGCCAATGCCTGCGCCTTCTGGCGCGAGCTACCGGCGCAGGATGCCGACCATGTTCGCGAGCCGCGCAACCCGAAACTCGAAAAGCTGTTCGCGGCCTTCGAGGCGATGGCCGCGCGTCCGGCACTGACCGTATCGGAGAGCTAAGCCATGTCCTCGCTTCTCGCCCGCCGCCTGCTGCAGCTCATCCCGACGGTCATTCTGCTGTCGCTGATCATCTTTTCGCTCCAACATCTCCTGCCGGGCGATCCGGCGCTGGTGCTTGCCGGCGACAACCCGGACGAGGCAACGCTTGCCGCCATCCGGGAACAATATCACCTCGATCAGCCGGTCTTCGTCCAATACATCTTCTGGATCAAAGGTGTGCTGACCGGCGATCTCGGCGAATCCATGCGCCACAACCGCCCGGTCCTCGACCTGATCCTCCTCAAGCTGCCGGTGACCCTGCAGCTCGCGGTGATGGGCATCGTCGTGGCGCTGGTGCTGGGCATAACCGGCGGCGTCATCTCGGCGCTTCGCCAGAACACGCCCATCGACTACATGACCAATGTCGTGTCGCTCGCCGGCATTTCGGTGCCGAACTTCTGGCTCGGCATCATGCTGATCATGTTCTTCTCGGTCTATCTCGGCTGGCTGCCCGCATCCGGCTTCGTCAGCCCCTGGGAAGACTGGCGGATGAACCTTTCGACGACGATCATGCCGGCCTTCGTGCTCGGCTCCGCGATCGCCGGCGTCATCATGCGCCATACCCGCAGCGCCATGCTGCAGGCGCTGGAAAGCGATTATGTCCGCACCGCCCGCGCCAAGGGCCTCAGCGAATGGGTCGTGGTCTTCAAACACGCGATGCGCAACGCGCTGACGCCGATCATCACGCTCGGCGCGCTGGAATTCGGCGCCCTCCTCTCCGGCGCGGTGCTGACCGAGCAGATCTTCACGATCCCCGGCTTCGGCAAGCTGATCGTCGATGCGGTCTTCACCCGCGATTATCCCGTGGTGCAGGGCGTTGTGCTGGTCACGTCGATCTTCTACATCATCCTCAACCTCCTGGCTGACATCGGATACATCCTCGTCAACCCCCGACTGAGAAGCTGACCGTGCTGACGATCTCCGAACCCAAGACCTCGATCAATCCCGTCTCGGCCTTCTTCCGGGGACGGCTGTGGCGGCGGCTCTCGAAGCGCAAGAGTGCCCTCGTCGGTCTGGTCGTCGTGCTCATTATGGTGTTCGTGGCGGCCTTCGCACCGTTTCTGGCACCCTATGATCCGGCCGCCCAGAGCTGGACGGCAGTCCGCAAGGCACCGTCCGCCCTCCATTGGATGGGCACCGACGAAGCCGGCCGCGACATGCTCTCGCGCATCATCTGGGGCGCCCGCGCCTCGCTGATGGCGGGTCTCACCTCGGTTGGCATCGCCATGGCGATCGGTGTTCCGCTCGGGCTTGCCGCCGGTTTCCTCGGCGGCCTGATCGACGGACTGATCAGCCGCTTCACCGATGCGATGCTCGCCTGCCCGTTCCTGATCCTCGCCATCGCGTTTGCAGCCTTCCTCGGCCCGAGCCTGACCAACGCGATGCTGGCGATCGGCATCACCGCCATGCCGCTCTTCATCCGCCTGACACGTGGTCAGGTTCTGTCGATCAAAGCGGAGGAATATGTGGAAGCGGCAAGCGCCGTCGGCAATCCGCAATGGCGGATCGCGGTCCGGCATATACTGCCGAACATCCTGCCTCAGCTAATGGTCCAGGCAACTCTGACCATCGCGTCCGCCATCATCGCGGAGGCGAGCATGTCCTTCCTCGGCCTCGGCCTGCAGCCGCCCGCCCCCTCCTGGGGTTCGATGCTCAACTCGGCGCAGCGCTTCCTTACCAACGCACCTTGGATGGCGCTCTGGCCGGGCATGGCGATCTTCATGACGGTGCTGTCCTTCAATCTGCTCGGCGACGGTCTTCGCGACGCTCTTGATCCCCGCTCCCGCTAAGGAACGGGGCAGTCGCCTTCCGAAAGCTCGGGCCTTTCCACTGCCGGTGCGCCGGTTGGCTCGTACGCGAAGCTCTTGGATGAAATTCGGAGACGATTGATCTACGTTGGAGTGATACAGGCCCGTCAGCGCGTCAGCGGGTAGATGAGTTGGCCGTCTTCCTCGCCTCTCGGAAAGGCACCCTCGCGGCTACGCTTTTCGGATTGCTGATAGCCCTGCGGGCTTATGCCTATATACCGCTTGAACATGCGCGAGAAATAATAGGCGTCCGTATAGCCGGATAGTTCGGCGGCCCGCTTCACCGTGCAGCCGCCGGCCATCAGGCCCATGGCTCGCTCCATCCGCTTGAATTCCTGGAACTTGTCCGGCGTCCAGCCGACGCGCTTCCTGAATTCCCGCTTGAAATAATCCGGATTATAGGGCGCCGAATTGATCGTCCTTTCGACGATCTCCTCGTTAAGCGGATCGGCGGCAATCTGGCTTGCGGCCACCATCACCGAAAAGGACAGCGCGTCCGGGTTGTTGACGTTACCAACTGATTGCTCCTTCCAGCCGATATGCGCCTGTTCGATGAATTCGATCAGCAGGAACATGAAGAGATGATGCTGGAGAAGCGTCGTCGAATAGGGCGGCGCGTTGTCGTGATAGTAACGCGTCAGCGGTCCCATCATGTCCCATCGGGCGAGCGTTACTGCGTGTTTCAGGTTCATCTGGGCTATCAGGTCGAGGCGCCCGAAGAGGTCGAGCGTAAAATGCTGGGCGATGCCGGTATAGTCCTCCCGTGACGTCGAACGGCCGGAGAACCACGTATCGGCACGCAATAACATGGCCCTGCCCGGGGCCATCTCGACCGTCTCGCCTTCGACCTCATAACACGCTGAACCCGTCAGACAGATGATCAGGTCATGCACACTGTTCGATTTATCGACGCCCCAGGTGGGCGAATGCTGCATCCTTATGGTTGAACGCGTCAGCGTTAAATACATCGCATTCATCGGAATAGCAGACAGGATGCTACCTTCGATTTTCTCCATCCTTTTCCCCGAATTCGTCGATTTGATCTCACAGGCAAAGTGAGAATATCAGCCTGGGAGCTCAGAACTCAACACGTCTGGGGCAGGAATGGAGGAATTGGCGCTTCTTTTCGAGAGCCTGATGGGGTCAGGTTCGTCCGCAGATCGAAGCGCCAGAGGTTGCGATGCACAATATAGGAAGTGTCTCTTCGTTCAATATTGCCTGTTTCGGTGGCGACTCGCTCAACTGGGCGACGAAACTCATAGGCGATCTTGCCTATGACGAAACCGTCGCCGGGTATGTCCGGCTTTACGCCAGACTGGGGCAGGCAGCATGAGTGGCGATAACAAGTTCCTCGGGCTTTTCTACCTGTCGCCCTTTATCATCGGGCTTTTGGTCTTCACCGCTCTGCCCTTCATGGCGTCGCTCTATCTGAGCTTCACCAATTACAACCTGATGAACGAGCCGGTCTTCACCGGCCTGCAGAACTACATCCGGCTGTTCACCAACGACCGGACGTTCCGCAAATCACTGTGGGTGACGCTCATCTACGTGTTCACGACGGTGCCGCTGAAGCTCGTCTTCGCGCTCTTCATGGCGGTGATCCTCAATTACAAGCTGAAGTTCATCAACGTCTTCAGGACGGCCTATTACGTGCCGTCGATCCTCGGCGGCTCGATCGCCATCGCGGTTCTGTGGCGCTACATCTTCGCCGATGTCGGCCTCGTCAACATGGGCCTGCAGCTCATCGGCTTCGAACCCGTCAACTGGTTCGGCGATCCGACCAACGCGTTGTTCACCATCACGCTCTTGCGCCTGTGGCAATTCGGCTCGGCCATGGTAATTTTCCTCGCCGCCCTCCAGAGCATCGACAAGACGCTTTACGAGGCCGCCTCGATCGACGGCGCCGGCAAGTGGACGAGCTTCGTCTACATCACCCTGCCCCTGATCACGCCTGTCATTTTCTTCAACCTGATCATGCAGATGGTCCAGGCCTTCCAGGAGTTCAACGGCCCCTACATCATCACCCAGGGTGGCCCGCTGAAATCCACCTATCTCCTGCCGATCTACATCTATGACGAGGCCTTCAAGCGGTTCGACATGGGGTATGCCTCGGCGATCGCCTGGGTCCTGTTCATCATTATCATGGCCCTCACCCTCATCGCCTTCTGGTCTTCGCGCCATTGGGTCTATTACGCCGGCGACAAGAGGAGCTGACCATGACCGATCACATCCTCTCCCAGAATTCCCCGGCCGCCCGCGATATCGACGTTATCCGAATCCGCGAAATGCGCCGCTACCGCCTCAATGCCGTGCTGCGTTATGCTCTGCTCGGCGGTGTCGGACTCCTGATGCTCTATCCGCTGATCTGGCTGGTCGGCGCATCGTTCAAGACCAACTCGGAAATCTTCTCCAATCCCGGCTTCTGGCCGGAAAACCCGACGCTCGACGGCTATATCAAGGGTTGGAAGACCTCGACGCCCTATTCCTTCGGCACGTTCTTCCTGAACACCTTGTGGATCGTCATTCCGAAGGTGATCGGCACGGCGATCTCCTGCACCGCGGTCGCCTACGGCTTCGCCCGTTTCGAATTCCCAGGCAAGAAGGTCCTGTTCGCCGCGCTGATCGCGACGCTGCTTCTGCCGAATGTCGTTACCCGCATTCCGCAATACCTGATCTTCCGCGATCTCGGATGGCTCGACAGCTACCTGCCGCTCTGGGTGCCTTCGGCGCTCGCGGGCGATGCGTTCTTCGTCTTCATGCTGGTGCAGTTCCTGCGCGCAATTCCGCGCGACATGGAAGAAGCTGCCCGCGTCGATGGAGCCAGTACCATCCAGACGCTGATTTTCATCGTCGTGCCGCTGCTGATGCCGGCGCTGATCTCGGTCTGCCTGTTCCAGTTCATGTGGACGATGAACGACTTCCTCGGCCCACTGATCTACATCTCCTCGGTCGACAAATACCCGATCTCGCTCGCGCTGAAACTGTCGATCGACACGACCGAGGCCTTCGAGTGGAACCGGGTTCTGGCCATGTCGGTACTGTCGCTGGCGCCGGCGCTGGCGGTCTTCTTCCTCGCCCAGAAATATTTCATCGACGGCATCTCGTCCGGCGGGATCAAAGGATAGTCACATGGCGCGTCTGCAGCTGAGAAACCTCGAAAAGGACTACGGTTCCTTCCGCGCCGTGCATGGCATCAATCTCGATGTCGAGGATGGCGAATTCATGGTGCTCGTCGGCCCGTCCGGCTGCGCCAAGTCGACAACGCTTCGGATGATCGCCGGGCTGGAACGGGTCACCGGCGGCGAGATCCGCATCGGCGGCGAACTGGTCAACGACAAGACGCCAGGCGACCGTGGCATTTCCATGGTCTTCCAGAATTACGCGCTCTATCCGCATATGAAGGTGCGTAAGAACCTCTCCTTCAGCATGCGGCTGAAGCGCCGCCCCGGCGCCGAGATCGAACAGGCGACGAACCACGTCGCCGGTCTGCTGGAGATCGACCCGCTGCTCGACCGGCTTCCAAAACAGCTGTCCGGCGGCCAGGCGCAGCGCGTCGCGGTGGGCCGGGCGCTGATCAAGAAACCGCAAGTCTTCCTGTTCGACGAGCCACTCTCCAACCTCGATGCCAAGCTGCGCGCCTCGATGCGGGTGCGCATCACCGACCTGCACAAGCGGCTGAAGGCGGAAAACCAGCAGGCGACCGTCATCTACGTCACCCACGACCAGACCGAAGCCATGACCATGGGCGACCGGATCTGCGTCATGAGGGACGGCCGCATCATGCAGGTCGCCGATCCGGTGACGCTTTACAGCCGCCCGGCCAACACTTTCGTCGCCGGCTTCATCGGCAGTCCGGAAATGAATTTCCTCGATGGCACGTTCGAAGGGGAGGAGAGTATCCGGGCCGCGGACCAGACGATTTCGCTTGGCGGAGACTTCGCGCGCCGCCTCTCCGGCGAACCGAGCGGCGAGGTGACGCTCGGCATCCGGCCGCAGCATCTGCGCATCGCTGCGGCCGAAGCGCCCGGCACCCTGAAGGGCAAGCTTACACACATCGAGTTCATGGGCCACGAAGTCTACCTCTATGTGGACATCGGCCCGAAACGCCTCATCGCCGTGGTGCCGTCCGCGTCCTACGACCGCAGCGCTCTTCGCGACGACTGGGTCTGGCTCTCCGCCGACCCGAAAGGCGTCCATCTGTTCGATCGCCAGTCCGGGGAAAACATCAGTCTGGCGCTTTGAAAACTTCATCGTTCCAACTTGGGAGGAGCCAAAATGAGAACCATGATCATGACGGCGGCTTTGTTTGCCGCCACCAGCCTTTCGACCGCATTCGCCTCGGATCTGCGCATGTCCTGGTGGGGCAGCGACGACCGCCATATCGCCACCCAGGAGGCCCTGAAGATCTGCGGTGCCAAGTTCGGCCACACGATCGCGCCTGAATTCACTGGTTTCCAGGGACATCAGGAAAAGATCGCCACCCAGCTCGCCGGCCGCACAGAAGCCGACATCATGCAGGTGAACTGGCCGTGGCTGCCGCTGTTCACCAAGAACGGCGACGGTTTTGCCGACCTCAACCAGTACAAGGACATCATCGACCTCAGCCAGTGGCCGAAGTCGGATCTCGATAGCGGCACCGTCAAGGGAAAGTTGAACGGCATTTCCGTCTCCACCACCGGCCGCGTCTTCATGTTCAACAAGACGACCTTCGACAAGGCCGGCATCCCGATCCCAAAGACCTGGGAAGAGCTGATCGCCGCTGCACCGAAGATGAAGGAAAAGCTCGGCAAGGACTATTTCCCGTTCGAAGGCGCCGCCCTCGACGCACGCCTGATGGTCATCCTCCGCACGACCCAGAAAACCGGCAAGGACCTGATCGACCCCGCCACCAACAAGGTCGCCTGGACCGAGGCCGAGCTTGCCGAAGGCCTGCAATTCTACCAGACCCTGGTCGACAAGGGCGTGATCGAGAGCTGGAAAACGGTTGCCGCCGGCGGCAACAAGCCGCTGCACGAAAACCAGAAATGGGCCAAGGGCCAGATCGCCGGCACCTACCAGTGGGACAGCACTTACGGCAAGATCGCAACGCCGATGGAAAAGGGCCAGGAACTGGTTCCCGTCAAGCTCTTGACCATCGAGGGCGCCAAGACAGACGGCGTCTATCGCAAGCCCTCGATGCTGTTCTCGATCTCCAGGAACAGCAAGGACCCGAAGGCGGCGGCGCAGGTGCTGAACTGCCTGCTCAACGATCCGGAAGCGGTCAAGATCATGGGCGCGACGCGCGGCATTCCGTCCAGCAAGGTGGCGCTCGACACGCTGTCCAAGGAAGGCAAGATCAAGCCGGTGCAGATCGAAGCCTACAAGCGGGTGATGGAGCCGACCAGTCCCGGCGTCTCACCGCTCAACGAGCATCCGCGCGTCACCGAAGTCTTCGACACCAATTTCGAGGCCTTCGCCTATGGCCAGCAGTCCGCCAAGGACACCGCGACCGAGATCATCGCCGGCATCAACCAGGCACTGACGGGGATTTGACGTGACGGACGTCGCCATCGAACTCCTGATCGCCGGACCCCGCAGCGCGACCTTCAGCGTCGATGCCGAAAGGCATCTCCACGCATGCGATGAAGCGCTTGCCTGGCAGGTCTGGGGGCCCGATGGCGCGATGGTGGCCGAGGGGGCGATACGCAACGTCGTCTTCACGGTCACCTCCCTCGAGCCGGGCGCGACCTATCATCTCCATGGAGGGAGTGCCCGGCTCGAATTCACCACACGGCAGGAAACCGCCCTGCTCGACATCCGCGATTTCGGCGCCTCCCCCGAGGCCTCGAACAACGCGCCGGCGATCCAGCGCACCATCGCAGCGCTCCCGCCCGGAGGCACGCTGAGAATACCGGCCGGCCGCTGGCTGAGCGGTCCGATCTTCCTCAAAAGCCATATGGCTCTGCTCGTCGAAGACGGCGGGGAACTCGCGGCAATTGCGAGCAGAGAAAACTTTCCCATCCTGCCGGCGCGCCATGCGGACGGCCGCATCCTCGGCACCTGGGAAGGCGTGGCGGAGGCCTGTTATGCCAGCCTGATCAACGCGATAGATTGCCGGGGGGTGCATCTTGCCGGCGCCGGCATCATCGACGGCGGCGGCGATCGCGGCGACTGGTGGTCATGGCCGAAGGAGACGCGCCAGGGCGCGCGGCGCGCCCGCACCGTCTTCCTGTCGGCTTGCGAGGACGTTACGCTTTCCGGCCTCACTATCCGCAACTCGCCATCCTGGACGGTCCATCCGGTCCTCTGCAAAGGGCTGATAGCCGCCGACCTCACCATAGAGAACGATCCGGATTCCCCGAATACCGATGGGTTCAATCCCGAAAGCAGCTCCGATATCCGCCTTGTCGGCCTGCACATCTCGGTTGGCGACGATTGCATCGCGCTGAAGGCAGGCAAACGCAGCCCGCTCGGCGGACCGGACCGTCCCACCGAGCATGTGCGGATCGAAAACTGCCTGATGGAGCGCGGCCATGGCGCGGTGGTGATCGGCAGCGAGATGAGCGCGGGCATAAGCGACATCGCCATCCGAAACTGCCACTTCAAGGGAACGGACCGCGGGCTGCGCATCAAGACGCGCAGGGGACGCGGCGGTTTGGTCGCCGATATACGGCTCTCAGACAGCCTGATGGAGGACGTGGCCACGCCGGTTGCCGTCAATTCCTTCTATTTCTGCGATGCGGACGGCCAGTCGAACTATGTCCAGTCCCGCTCCCCGCTGCCGGTCTCCGTGGAAACACCCAGCATAAGGTCGATTACCGTCGAGAATGTCACCGTTTCCGGCGCGCGAACGGCAGCCGCCGTCTTCTACGGCCTGCCGGAATCGGTGATCCGCGACATTGCCTTTGAAAACTACACGGTTTCCTTCGCGTCGGATGCCGAGGCCGAGGTGCCGGAGATGGCCTCTCTTCTCCCGCCGCTCCGGCATGCCGGAATCGTTGCGGAAAACACCGTCTTTAGCCGCCTCGCGAGGCTCTCCCCCGTCTCCATTCATCCAGCCCAAGACTGAAATCCGATGCTTCAGGACTATTTCGAGACCTACATACGCGACTATGAATATTATAAAGGCGGCGCCTGGTGCTACGAAGACGGCTGCCTGTATCGCGGCCTGATCGCGCTTTACGAGGCGACCGGCGGGCGCCAGTGGCTGGATCATCTCATCCGGCTGGTGAGCGGCCAGATCGACGCACAGGGGCGGCTGGTCGGCTACGAGATCGACGAGTTCAACATCGACAACATCCTGCCCGGCCGTGCCCTGGTGTTTCTCTACCGGCATACGGGCGAAAGCCGCTGGCTCGATGCTGCCGCTCCGTTGGCGACGCAGCTCGAAACGCATCCGCGCACCGACAGCGACGTCTATTGGCATAAGCTGCGTTACCCGCATCAGATCTGGCTGGACGGGCTCTACATGGCGCTGCCCTTCAAGGTCGAATATGCCCGCGCGGTTTCAAGGCCTCAGGCTGTCGAGGAGGCGCTCCGGCAATTCACCACGGCGCTGGACCTGACTTACGACCAAGAGGCCGACCTTTACCGTCACGGCTACGACGAAGCCCGTCAGCAGTCCTGGGCGGACGTGGAAAGCGGCCTTTCGCCGGCGCATTGGGCGAGGTCGATCGGCTGGCTGGCAATGGCCTTCGTCGACATCATCGAAAACCTGCCGACCGGTACGGCGAGGCGGGAGCTGACCGGTCGCGCCGAAGCACTGGCATCCCGGCTCATCGCTCTTCGCACCATCGATCACCGTTGGCTGCAGGTGATCGACCAGCCAGACGAGGCGTTGAACTATCCGGAAAGCTCCGCCACGGCGATGTTCTCCTATTTTCTCCAGAAGCTTGCACGGCTCGGCGGCCCTGCCTCCGTTTCCGAGGCCGGTCGGACGAGCCTGCAATCGCTGACCGGGCAGGAGCTACGGCGGGATGCGGATGGCAGGCTGAGGCTCCACAACATCTGCTGCGTCGCCGGCCTCGGAGGCTTCAACGGCCGCTACCGCGACGGAACGGTCGGTTATTATCTCTCCGAGGAAATCCGCCCCGACGACATCAAGGGTGTCGGACCGCTGATGATGGCCTATGCGGAAACGCTGCTGGACACGCAATCGGTGATGCCCCAGTCTGCGCGGCCAGGGGGCCGGGTCGAGCTCAGCGCTGCCGTCAAGCGGTAGCAACGCACCCGCCGATAAACAGGAGGAAACCAGACCATGACGATCGATGTCCGGACGCGCCATGCCGTTCACTACACCCAGTCGGAGCGCATGACGAGCGCGGACTTACGCGAAAATTTCGTGATCGAGGATCTCTTTGTCGCGGGAACCCTGCAGGCGGTGTACACCCACTACGACCGGATGCTGGTGGCCGGTGCGGCGCCGACGCAGGCAAGCCTCGGTGTCGGCAGCGAACTGGCGAAGATTGTCGGCGCCGACTACCTGTTGGAGCGCCGCGAGCTCGGCCTCATCAATATCGGTGGACCGGGCCGCGTCACCGCCGACGGTAAGGCTTACGAGCTCCAGTCCATGGACGGGCTTTACCTCGGAATGGGAACGAAGGAGATCTTCTTCGAGAGCAATGACCCGTCGGCGCCAGCGAAATTCTATATCAACAGCGCGCCGGCGCACACCACCCTGCCCTCACGGATCGTCAGCAGCGCAGAGGCGATCGAGAACAATCTCGGTGACGGCGCAACGTCGAACAAACGCAAGCTCTACCAATACCTTCATCCGAAAGTGCTGCCGACCTGCCAGTTGCTGATGGGGCTTACCCGGCTGGAAACCGGCAGTGTCTGGAACACCATGCCAGCGCATCTGCACGACCGGCGAATGGAGGCCTACCTCTATTTCGAGATCCCGGAAAACGCCTTCGTCGTCCACCTTATGGGCCGGCCGGCGGCCACGAACCATCTGATCGTCCGCAATGAGCAGGCCGTGCTCTCACCACCCTGGTCCATCCACTGCGGCGCCGGCACCGGCGCCTACGCCTTCATCTGGAGCATGGCTGGTGACAACCAGTCCTTCACCGACATGGACATTGTGGATATGAAGAGCCTCAAATAGGCCGTCGAAGCCATCCGCCGCCAAAGCGCAGAGCTGCCAGGACCGGCGACAGCGGGGGGGACCATCAGACGGAGATTATCCGAGGTTCTTGCCTAGATACCGCCTGATCGCTCGGATGGGCGCCGCCCTTGCATGGACCGCTGGATCGACGTTCGACGATCCTCGATGCGACATAAACCCTGCGGGCCGGCGTACCCGGCTGGCGCGGGTTCTCGATCCGCTCAAGCAGGAGCCGCAGACCGACGGCCCCGCATTCCTGTCCTTCCATGCGCACCGTCGTCAGAGGCGGCGAAATCTGCTTTGCCGGCGAGAAATCGCCGAAACCGACCACCGAGACATCATCGGGGATGCGGTAGCCTTGGCCTAGGAGTTCGGAAACAACGGTGAGCGCCAGGCCGTCATGAGCGCAGAAGAAGGCGGTCGGTCGATCGCCCTTGTCTTTCAGCGCCCGATAGGCGTCGGCAAAACCGTTCTGCTCCTCGAACTGCAGGACATGCAGCACAACGTTCGGGTAGCGCTCGGCAATTTCTCGCGCGCCATAAAAACGCTCGCGGCGGCCGCGATAGCCGGGGGTACCATAGACATAGGCGATGGAGCGGTGGCCGAGATCGACCAGATATTGTATCACGGCCTGCCCCGCCTCGTGATCGGTTCCGGAGACCTGATCGGAATCCTCGAGCGGATCGACCCAGCCGAAACGGATGATCGGAGTGCCGGTCGCCATCGCGGCGCGGATCGCCTCGCGGTCATGCGGCCCGACGAGCAGCAGCCCCGCGCAGGTGTGGGCCAGTTCTTGGAGCTGGCCTTGGCTGTGCGTCCATAACATTCTGAGGGCCATGCCTAGCCGGTGCGCCTCTGCCTGCACGCCGTTCTGGATCTGCATGTATAGCTCGCTATTGACGGGATCGAGGTCGTGAAAGACCACCGCGATATCGCCTGACGCGACCTGGTTGGCAGGTTTGCTATAGCCGAGACGCTGAGCCGCCTCACGAATGCGCTCGCGGGTTTCATCGCTGACACCGCTCTTGCCTGACAACGATCTGGAGACCGCATATTTCGAGAGGCCGACCTCGCGCGCGATCGTTTGTAAGGTGACCCGTCCTCTGCTCTTCATTCTACACCCCTCCGCAGCCACCGCCCGATTAAGCTGCTGCGCTGCAAAACGCAATTTTCCCAAACAACATTACATAACACTTTACCTAACAGTATTCTAATGCAAACTTTTCGTTATCCACGCCCAAGGGAAATAATAGGTAACGGCGGGGACTGTGTGGAGGAGACACTCATGATCAAGCTGAAACGTCGTGCGTTTCTGGCCGGGAGTTCGGCCGTTTTGATTTTGCCGGCCCTGCCGGCCTTAGCCGTCGACTACAAGGAAGCAGGCCTTTTGAAGGACAAGGTCGCAAGCGGCGCCCTTCCTCCGGCCAAGGATCGGCTGCCTGCCAACCCCCTTGTCATCAAACCTGTTGAAAGCGTTGGGAAATACGGCGGCGACTGGAAGCTGGCGCTGGTCGGCGGCGGTTCACTTTCCATGCTGTTCCGCTACCAGGCCTATGAGCCCCTGTTGCGGTATACGCCGGATTGGTCGGGCGTGACGCTCAATGTCGCGGAAGCCTTCGAAGGAAACGCCGACTCCACCGTCTACACCATCCGCCTGCGCAAGGGTATGAAATGGTCCGACGGACATCCCTACACCACCGCCGACGTCAAGTTCTGGTATGACACCATCCTCACCGACAAGCGCGTCGCCGTCACCAGCCAGGGCCACTGGAAGACTTCCGGCAAGCCTGCAAAGCTCGAAGTGGTCGACGAGCAGACCTTCAAGGTCATCTTCGAGAAGCCTAACGTTATGTTCCCGCTGCAGGTTGCATGGTCCAACTGGGATCACACCACCCGCTGCCCCAAGCATTATCTCGAGCAGTTCCACATCGATTACAATCCCAAGGCGGACGAACTGGCCAAGCAGCGCGGTTTCCAGAGCTGGATCGCCGCATTTCAGTCGGCCTCCGGTTTCCAGGACGACAATGCCTTCTTCCTCAACTCATCGAAGAAGCCGTGTCTCAATGCCTGGATGTTCACGATCGCGCCGGGCGAAAATACCGAGCGGGTGGTGGCCGAGCGCAACCCCTACTACTGGAAGGTCGATACCGCGGGCAACCAGCTGCCCTATATGGATCGCATCGTCTATCAAATGGTCGCCGATCCGCAGGTGCTGCTCTTGAAATGCATGCAGGGCGAAATCGACCTGATGGACCAATATATCGCGACACCGAACAACAAGTCGGTTCTCTACGACGCGCGCAAGCAGGGCGACTACGATTTCTACACGCTGACCTCGACCGAGGCCAACGTCATGAACTTCATCTTCAACCTGAACCATAACGACGAGACGAAGCGAAAGCTCTTCCGAAACAAGAAGTTCCGCGCAGCTCTTTCGACGGCACTTGACCGCCAGACGCTGATCGACGCGGTGCTCGTCGGCCAGGGCGCGCCCGCCCAGCCGTCGATCAAGGAAGGCGATCCGCTCTATAATGAGGTGCTTGCCAAGCAGTTCACGGAGTACAGCGTTGACAAGGCGAATGCCATGCTCGACGAACTGATCCCGAAGCGCGACGGGCAGAATTTCCGTCTCGACGAGAAGGGCCGGCGGCTGACGATCATCTTCGAGATCGACCAGGCACGCCCGATCTTCCTCGATCTCTTCCAGTTGGTCATCCCGATGTTCCAGGCGGTCGGTATCGATGCGCAGATGCGCACCATGGACCGTTCCCTCTGGGAGACCCGCGTTCGCCAGGGTCGCGATTTCGACGCGACCGCGCACCAGTTCGGCGCCAATGGCGGCGTCGCGGCGATGCTCGATCCCCGCTACTACGTGCCGACCGACAGCAATGCGATGTATGCCCCGGCCTGGCAGCTCTGGTATCTCGACCCCAAGAACGCCAATGCCGAGGAACCGCCTGAGGATACCAAGAAACTGCTCGCACTCTACGACAAGCTGAAGGCGACCTCGGATCAGGCCGGCCAGCGCGAGATCATGAAACAGATTCTGCAGGGTGCTGCGGAAACCTTCTATGTCTTCGGCATTTCGCAGCCGCCGGATGGCTACGGCATCGTCAAGAACAACATGAAGAACATCACCAAGACCATGCCGAATTCTTTCGGCTGGCCGACCCCTGCCCCGACCATGCCGGAGCAGTTCTACAAGGTCTGATGGCCTCGCAATTTCCGATGTTTTCCGGGCGCCGGCTTCAGTCGGCCGGCGCCGAGGGCGCCCCTTTTTCTGATGATTGGATGCTATCATGCTTGAGGCGAGACGACAGAACACCGACACCTTGCGGACCCCGGACTGGTTCAGGACCGCGACGCGCTGGACACAGCTGACCTTCGTCGAGGACGATCCGGACAAATACGACCCCGCCTTCTGGATCGATGTCTTCAAGCGCACGAAATCCAACGCCGTTTGCCTCAGCGCCGGCGGTTACATCGCCTACTATCCAAGCAAGGTATCCTACCACTACGTCAGCCAATATCTGGGCGATAAGGATATTTTCGGCGCGCTTGTCGGTGCGGCCCGCAAGCTCGACATGCATGTCATGGCCCGCGTCGATCCGCATGCCATCCATGACGATGCGGCCAAGGCCCATCCGGAATGGGTGATGATCAATGCCGACGGCACGCCGCGCCGCCACTGGGCCTACCCGGATGTATGGGTCACCAATGCCTATGGCGACTACAACTCCGTATTCATGCCGGAGGTGGTGAAGGAGATCGTCCGCGAATACGATATCGACGCGATCTTCGCCAATCGCTGGCAGGGCCACGGCGTCGATTATAGCGAAAACAGCGCCCGCCGTTTCAAGGACATGTCCGGCTACGCCCTGCCCAAGAAGGCGGATGCCGAAGACCCGGCCTGGCAAGCCTGGCTGCAATGGCGCCGCCGCGTGCTGACCGACATGATCGCCCAGTGGGACGACGCGGTCAAAGCCATCCGGCCGCATGCAAGCTTCATCCCGAATATGAGCGGCGCGTCGCTGATGGAGTTCGATCTCTCCGTCATCACCAAACATTGCCCCTTCCTCGTCGTCGACCACCAGGGCCGCAAGGGGCTGGAGCTCGGCTGGTCGGCCGGGCGCAACGGCAAGCGCATCCGCGCCACCTTTGCCGATCGCCCCGTGGTGCTGATCACCTCGATCGGCCCGGAGGAGGAATACCGCTGGAAGGATGCCGTGACCTCGGGCGAGGAAATGCAGCTGTGGATCAACAACGGCACGGCCCACGGGCTTTTCGCCTGGTTCACGAAATTCAACGGCGTGGTGCCCGACAAGCGATGGGTGGATCCGGTCGCCGAGGCTTTCGTGCTGCAGTCGGCCGTCGAGCCGGTTATCGAAAGCATGAGGCCGACAGCGGAAATCGCCGTGATCGACCCGTCGACCACCTTGCGCCACTGGGCGCCGGAAGAACGCCATGCCGCGGAAAAACACGATCTCGGCGTCTACCACGCCCTGGTCGAGGCACGCCTGCCTTTCGAGCTTCTGTCCGATCAGGTGCTGACCAAGGACAATCTCGATCGCTTCAAGGTCATCATCCTCGCCAACGCCTCCTGCCTTTCGGATGCGCAGAACGAGGCCATCCGCGCCTATGTTGGGCGCGGCGGCAGTGTCGTCGCCTCCTATGAAACGTCGCTCCGTGACGAATTCGGCAAGACGCGCCCCGAATTCGGCCTCTCGGACGTGCTCGGGGCAAAATTCGTCTCCGGCCCGCGCGGCATCGTCAAGAACACCTATGTGGCGCTGTCCGGTGACCACCCGGTCAACAAGGGCTTTGACGGCGCCGAGCGGATCATGGGCGGCACAAGGCTGATCCATGTTGAGACGGCGGACGGCGCCGAGACGCCTTTCCTCTACGTTCCCGATTTCCCGGACCTTCCCATGGAGGAGGTGTATCCGCGCAAGGCGCCGGAAGGGGCAGCGGTCGTCGCCCGCGAAACCGGCAAGGGCGGCCGCACGGTCTATATTCCCTGGAACATCGGCGAAATCTTCTGGGAAGTCTTTGCCGTCGACCACGGCCGACTGCTCTCCAACGCTGTCCATTGGGCGCTCGGCAAGACCCCGCAGGTCACCGTGAACGGCCCGGGCGTCATTGACCTGGCGTTCAGGGAAAACGCCGAGGGTATCGCCCTCAGCCTTTTCAACCTCACCAACCCGATGATGATGAAAGGGCCGATACGCGAAAATTATCCACTGGCGGCCCAGACCGTTTCGGTGGAAGTTCCAAACGGCAAGTCGGTGGCGAAAGCCTGGCTCGTCGTCGCGGACCGGGCGGCAAGCTTCAGCGTGAAGGATGGACGCGCGGAAGTGGAGGTGCCGGGAATAGAGCGGCTGGAGGTGCTGCATCTCACCTGGAAATAGGGTGGGAGACGAATGGAGGAGCGTTTCCGGCCTGGAGGGGCCGGGAGCGGATGGAGATCCGAAGGTGGCGCCTGCGCGGCGTCTTCAACGGGAGGAGAACTATTCCGATGCTTGGCTACATCTTCAAGCGCGTGCTCTACATGATCCCGACGCTGTTCGGCATGTCGCTGATATCGTTTCTGATCATCCAGCTGCCGCCGGGTGACTACCTGACGTCGATGATCGCCACGATGAGCGACAGCGGCCAGGCAGTCGATCCGGCCCAGATAGAGCGGCTGAAGGAAATCTATGGCTTCGACGATCCCTTCTACATCCAGTATCTCAAATGGATCTGGGGTATCGTCAGCCGTGGCGATTTCGGCCACTCGTTCGAGTGGAACCAGCCCGTCTCGGGCCTGATCTGGGGCCGGATGGGTTCGACCCTGGTCATCTCGCTCTTAAGCCTGCTGTTCGTGTGGATCGTCGCGCTGCCGATCGGCATCTATTCCGCCGTACGCCGTCATTCGATCAGCGACCACGTCTTCACCTTCTTCGGCTTCATCGGGCTTGCCGTGCCGAACTTCATCCTGGCGCTGGTGCTGATGTATGTCGCCTACCGCTATCTCGGCCAGAGCGTCGGTGGCCTCAATTCTCCCGAATTCGCCGAGGCTCCCTGGAGCCTTGCCAAGGTCGGCGATTTCCTCGCCCATCTGTGGATTCCGATCATCATCATCGGGGCCTCGGGAACGGCGGCGCTGATCCGCGTCCTGCGCGCCAACCTGACCGACGAGCTGCACAAACCCTATGTGATCACCGCCCGCGCCAAGGGTCTGCCGGAATACAAGGTCATTCTCAAATATCCGGTGCGCATCGCCCTCAACCCGTTCGTCTCGGCAATCGGCTGGGTGCTGCCGCATCTGGTGTCCGGTGTGACGATCACGGCCATCGTGCTCAACCTGCCAACCGCCGGCCCGCTGCTGTTTCGGGCGCTGGTGTCGCAGGACATGTATCTCGCCGGCAGTTTTATCCTGCTTTTGAGTGCCCTCACCCTTGTCGGCATGCTGCTCTCGGATCTGCTGCTCGCGCTGCTCGATCCGCGCATCCGGTTCAATTGAGGGAGGCCGCATGAGCGCGCACGAGACATTCGGAACCTATTCCGGCCCAGTACATACCGTCACCGACGGCCCCTCGATCAGTCCGCTGAAGGCCGGCAAGACCGTTTCGACCGCAACCGTCGGCCCCTGGAAGCTGATCGCCGGCAAGCTGGTCCGCCAGAAGGTGGCGATGTTCGCCGGCATGGTCATCCTGATCCTTTATCTGATCGGCCTGTTTGCCGAATTCCTGGCGCCCAGCCTGCCTTCGACCTCCCGGCCGCAATATACCTATGCGCCACCACAGGGCTTGAGCTTCTTCGTCACCAAGCCGGATGGCAGTTCGGAGTTCAATTTCCATGTGAAGGGCTACAAGGTCGAGATTGAGAAGGTGGCGCTGCGTCGTACCTTCGTAGTTGACGACACCAAGGTCGTGCCGATCGGCCTGTTCGTCAAAGGGCCGCGCTATGAACTCTGGGGCCTGATCCCGATGGACCGCCACCTGATCGGCCCGATCAATCCGAACGATCCGATGTACCTGCTCGGCGCCGATCGGCTGGGCCGCGACGTCTTCTCGCGGCTGGTCTACGGCACCCGGATTTCCATGTCGATCGGCCTCGTCGGCGTCGTCATGTCGCTCGTTCTCGGCGTCGTGCTCGGCTCGATATCAGGTTTTTACGGCGGCTGGATCGATACAGTGATCCAGCGCGTCATCGAGGTCGTCAGCGCCATGCCGACCATCCCGCTCTGGCTTGGCCTTGCGGCAGCGATCCCGCTGACATGGTCGCCGGTCAACGTCTATTTCGTCATCACCATCATCGTCTCGCTGCTCGGCTGGACCAGTCTCGCGCGCGAGGTGCGCGGCCGCTTCCTCGCCCTTCGCAGCGAAGACTTCGTCACCGCCGCGGTCCTCGACGGATCGAGCGAGAAGCGGCTGATCTTCCGCCATATCCTGCCGTCCCTGACGAGCCATATTCTCGCCGTCGTGACGCTTGCGGTGCCTACCATGATCGTTGCCGAGACTTCCCTTTCCTTCCTCGGCATCGGCCTGAAACCGCCGGTCGTCAGCTGGGGCGTGCTGCTGCAGGACGCCCAGAACATCCGCACGGTGGCGACGGCGCCATGGCTGCTGATCTGGCCTTCGCTCGCGGTGATCGTCGCCGTGCTGTCCTTCAATTTCTTCGGCGACGGCCTTCGCGATGCCGCCGACCCCTATGACAATTGAGGAGGAAACCATGACCGATCCTGCCGAAGACGTCGTCCTCTCCGTCGAGAACCTCTCGATCGATTTCCGGTTGAGAACGCATATCCTGCATGCCGTCGAGAATGTCAGTTTCGACCTCAAGCGCGGCCAGACGCTCTGTCTCGTCGGCGAAAGCGGCTCGGGCAAGAGCGTCACCGCCCGTTCCCTGCTGCAGATCGTCGACAGGCCCGGCAGCATCGTCGGCGGGCGCATCCTTTTGCGCAACGGTGGCGCGGTTACCGACATCGCCAGGCTCGATCCGGATGGCCAGGCCATGCGCGCCATTCGCGGCCGGAGGATCGGTTTGATCTTCCAGGAACCGATGAGTTCGCTGTCGCCGGTCCATACGATCGGCTCGCAGATCATCGAAGCCGTCCGCCTGCACAGCGATCTCGACAAGCGCGCGGCGCGGGCGAAAACGGTCGAATTGCTGCGCCAGGTGGAAATCCCCAATCCGGACCAGATGGCCGACCGATACACGTTCGAATTCTCCGGCGGCATGCGGCAGCGGGCGATGATCGCCATGGCGCTCGCCGGCAATCCCGACATCCTGATCGCCGACGAACCGACGACGGCGCTCGACGTCACCACCCAGGCCGAAATCCTCGACCTGATCAAGCGGCTGCAGGTGGAGCGCGGCATGGCGATGCTGCTGATCACCCACGACATGGGCATCGTCGCCGAGGTGGCGGACGACGTCGCCGTCATGCGCTTCGGCCGTATCGTCGAGCGAGGCCCGGTCGATGCGATCTACCATGATGCCCAGCATCCCTATACGCGCCAGCTTCTCGCCTCGACGGTGAAGCTCACCCGCCATGTCGAAGGCAGGCTGCCGGCGGTGGCCGTGGCATCGCAGCCACTGCGGCCGATCCTTTCGGTCCGCAATCTCGGCAAGACCTTCGGCTGGCACGGCAAGACCAATTCGCTGCGGGCGGTCGATGACGCCAATTTCGATCTCTATCCCGGCGAAAACCTCGGCATCGTCGGTGAAAGTGGCTCGGGCAAGACGACGCTCGGACGGCTGATCCTGCGCACCGTCGAGCCGACCACGGGTAGCGTCATTTACCACAACAAGGATAGCAGCGAGGTCGAGGTCACCAGCCTGACCAAGAAGGAGCTGCGCGGCTTCCACCGGGAAGTCCGCCTCGTCTTCCAGGATCCGTTCGCCTCGCTCAATCCGCGCATGACCGTCAAGGAAGTGATCGGCGACCCGCTGGTCGTCAACGGCCTCGCCAAGGGCAAGGTGCTCGAAGAACGCGTCGCCGAACTGATGCGCCTCGTCGGGCTGGATCCGATGGGCATGGAACGTTATCCGCACGCCTTTTCCGGCGGCCAGCGCCAGCGCATCGGCATTGCCCGCGCGCTGGCGCTCGATCCGCGCATCATCATCGCCGACGAGGCGACCTCGGCGCTCGACGTGTCGATCCGCAGCCAGATTCTCGACCTGCTGCTGGATATCCGCCAGCGGCTGAACCTCAGTTTCATCTTCATCTCGCACGACATTTCGGTGGTGCGCTATTTCTGCGACCGCGTCGCCGTCATGCATCGCGGCAAGATCGTCGAGCTTGGCGAGGCCGAGCAGATCTGCACCGCGCCGCAGGAGGCCTATACCAAGAGCCTGATTTCCGCCGTTCCCAATCCCGACCCCCGCGACAAGCGCATGCTGCACCGGCACCGCTTCGTCGCACCCGTTCTCTAAGGACAGTGCCAGTGCCGAAATTCTCCGCCAATCTCTCCTTCCTCTACCAGAACCTGCCCTTCGTTGATCGTTTCGCCGCCGCTGCGAAAGACGGTTTCGGCGGGCTCGAGTATCTCGGCCCCTATGCCGAGCCGAAAGAGAAGGTCGTCGATGCATTGAAAGCGAGTAGCCTCGTCCAGACACTCTTCAACGTGCCCTCGGGCGACTGGGCCAGCGGTGAACGCGGCATCGCCTGCCTGCCTGACCGTATCCGGGAATTCCGCGATGGCGTCGCCCTCGCGCTCGACTATGCCAAGGCGCTCGATTGCCGCCAGGTCAATGTCATCTCCGGCCTCGTGGCGAAGGGTGCCGATATCGACGCTCTGGAAAAGGTGCTTGTCGACAACCTGAAATACGCCGCGCCGCGTTGCGCCGACGCCGGCGTCAAGCTGCTGATCGAGCCGATCAACCTGCGCGACATTCCCGGTTTCTTCCTGTCGACGACCGATCATGCGGAACGCGTCCTCGACAAGGTCGGCTCCGACAATCTCTATATCCAGTACGATTTCTACCACATGCAGATCATGCAGGGCGATCTCATCCCCACCTTCACCCGCCTGAAGGAGCGGATCGCCCATGTGCAGATCGCCGACAATCCCGGCCGCAACGAGCCGGGTACCGGTGAGATCAACTACGATTTCATACTCCGCGAACTCGACCGCCTCGGTTACGACGGCTGGGTCGGCTGCGAATACAGGCCGAAGGCCGGCACCAGCGAAGGCCTTGGGTGGATGAAGCCCCATCTCGCCGGAGGGCCACGCTAAGATCAACGCTTTTCCGACCTAACCGGACACCATCTTTGCCGCTTCCAGACCGGAGCCTTTTTCCGGAGGGCGGAGCCATGTCCGAACATCGATGCAGAAGGACAGGACCATGCTCAAGAACGATATCCAATTCCCCTACGGCGCCGTCTATTTCCGCAAGTCCAATCCGCCCCGCGAGGACTGGGAGCGCGATTACACGACGGCGGGCGAGGACGGCCTCAACATCTTCCGTCACTGGTTCATGTGGAGCGCGATCGAAACCGCGCCCGGCGTCTACGACTGGGAAGAATACGACCGGCAGCTCGATCTCGCCGCAAAGAACGGCATCAAGACGGTCATCGCCGAACTCATCCACGCTGTGCCCGACTGGGCGGTTCGCAAATATGCCGATGCGCTGCAGGTCAATGCCGACGGCACCAAGCTCGGCTCCTATATGGGTGTTTCCGCTGCGACCGGCGGCTTTTCCAACAATGGCGGCGGTGCTGGCGCGCTGACGCTCAACAGCCCCGAAGTGAAGGAGGCGGCCGGCAGGTTCCTGACCGCGCTCGCCACCCGCTACAAGGACCATCCGGCGATCTATGGCTACGACGTCTGGAACGAGTGCAATTATTCCGCCGATGTCGATTACAGCAGCTATGCGAAGTCCGCCTTCCGCACCTGGCTTGAGAAGAAATACGGCACGCTGAAAGTGCTCGCCAAGGCCTGGCATCGCTACAGCTATGCCGAATGGGAGGATGTCGAACCGCCGGTCCACATGGCGCCCTATCCGGAATGCATCGACTGGCTGCAGTTCAAGCGCGACAATTTCTACGACCAGATGCAATGGCGCATCGACACCATCCGCGCCGTCGATCCGAAGAACACCATTGCCGCCCACGGCATATCAGGCGCGATCCCCAATATGGCGGCGAACGGCTGCGACGATTGGCTGGCCGCCTCCAAGGTCGAGGTCTACGGCTTTACCTGGATCCAGGCCCGCAAGGGGGCGGAGGCCTGGAAGAACTGGTACGGCGTCGACATCAACCGCGCCGCCGCCCGCGGCAAACCCTTCTGGCATGCCGAACGCCAGGGCGGGCCGCTCTGGCTTCAGCCGCAGGTGATCGGCCGCGACAAGGACGACGGCCGCGTCGCCGAACCGGAAGATATCCGCCTGTGGAGCATGACCTCGTTTGCCGGCGGCGCCCGCGGCGTGCTGAACCTGCGCTGGCGGCCGCTGCTCGACGGCCCGCTCTTCGGTGCCTTCGGCGCCTATGGCATGGACGGCGCCCGCACGCCGCGCTCGAAGATGCAGAGCGACATGGCGAAATGGGCCAACGACCCGGCACAGGCCGCTCTCTGGGAGGCAAAGCCGGTGCGGGGCGAGATCGGCATCCTGGTCGTTCCCGAGACCCAGGAATGGGATTACCTCCTGAACTACGACCGCAAGGAAAAGCCGTATCCGGAAGCCATGTGGGGCGCCTATCGCGCCTTCCTCGAAAACGGCGTCCAGCCGGACTGGGTGCATATCGACGATATCGATGCCTATGATCGCCTCTATTTCCCCTATCCGATCATGTTCACCGCCGAGCAGGCAAAACGCATTACCGCCTGGGTGGAAAAAGGCGGCACGCTGATGGCCGAAGCCTGCCCCGGTTATTTCGGCGACCGCGGCCATGTCGGCCAGGTGCAGCCGAACATGGGCCTCGACAAGGTTTTTGGCGCTCGCGAAGATCAGGTCGAGTTCATGCCGGATATCGGCGACCGCATCCATTTCAAGCTGGATGGAGCAGCGGTCGATGGCGGCGGTTTCCTGCAGTCCTATGTGCTGGCTGGCGGCACCGCGCGCGGCAATTTCGACGACGGACGGCTGGCCGTGGTCGAGCACACTTACGGCAAGGGCCGCACGCTGCTGATCGGCACCAATCCCTCGGTCGCCTATTACAAGTCCCAGGGCAAGGCGAACGGTGCCTTCTTTGCCGAATTGCTGCGCTGGAGCGGCTGCACGCCCCATGCGACCCTGTCGAACAAGGCGCTGTTCGCGCGTATCCACAAGAGCGAGAAAGGCAGCTTCCTCTGGCTCGTCAACCCAACCCGCTCGGCGCAGGTAACCGACGTCAAGCTTGCCGAGGGACATGGCCGGCTCGCTACTGGAAAGGCGGTTTGGCCGGTCGGAAACGCCCATGACGGCGGCAAGATCGAAGTGCCGGCCCGTGACGTGCTGATCCTGCCGCTCGCGTAATCTTAGCCATCCGCAGCCCCAGGCATGGTGCCTGGGGCCTCACGGATTCCGATCGCTCGCCTCCCAGCCTCGTAGACGTGTCCAAGCGCTTGCGGTAATGGCAAAGTCAGGAAGACAGTCGGAGAAAAGAATGCCTGTGCGGGATGCCATCGTCGTCGGCGCTGGGTTTACTGGCCTGAGCGCCGCGCTGGAGCTCATTGGTGCAGGGCTCGACGTGCTGCTACTCGAAGCGCGCGACAGGGTCGGCGGCAAGGTCGAGTCCGAGACGCTATCGGACGGTACCCGTGTCGATACAGGCGGGCAATTTTTCTGCCGCGACATGGCCGAGCTGATGGCGCTCATCCATGAGAACGGCAAGACGCCGGTCATGACCCATTACGACGGCGAGATGATCTACCGGCCAGCGGTCCCGCCGCAGCAGGGCTTCGCGCGCTGGCAGGGGGTCGATGCGCTCCGCGATCGGATGATCGCCACCGATCCGGACGACCCGGATCTCGCGAAACTGACGGTAGCCGATTGGGTGGCCCGGCAGGATGACGTGCCGGCCGACGTGCGAAAAAGTTTCCTGCGGCTGATCAAGGGCCTCTGGTGCCGCGCGCCGGAAGAGGTCGCCTTCACCTGGCTCGCCTCGAACGACCGGCGCATCACCAATACCTATTCGGAAATGGAAATGTTCCTGCCCGGCACGCTGCATGCGCTGGCCGACCAACTCGCGGCCGGGCTTGGCGACCGGCTCCGTCTTGGCACAGCAGTGGCGGGCATCGAATATTCCGATACCGGCGTCACCGTCATCGCTGGTGCTGAACGGTTCTCGGCGAAACGCCTCATCCTGGCATTGCCGCCAGTGATGATCCGCCGGCTTCCGTTTTCGCCCTCTTTGCCCGAGCGGCTGCAGAAGGCGCTTTCGGCTTGGGCGCCCGGCCTTTCGATCAAGCTGCAGGTCACTTACGACAAGCCATTCTGGCGGGAACAGGGGCTTTCCGGTGCCGTCATGTGGCACGAACCCCAGGGGCTCTACGCCTGTGATGCCAGCCACGACGATTATGCCGGCCTCATCGTTTTCGTCGGCGGGCCGGAGGCTCAGCAGTGGCACGGGCGGCCGCGAGAGGAACTCACCGCCTTCATCCGCGAGCAGTTGACCGAAGCCTTCGGCCCCGAAGGCGACAATCCGCGTGACATCCATGTCCGCGACTGGGTCGACGATCCCTGGAGCGGCGGCGCCTATAGCGACGTCGTGATCGATCTCGATGCCCGTTATGCGGAAGACATCATCAACGTAGGCGTGCCCCCGGTCCATTTCGCGTCGTCGGAACTCTCCCCATCCTATCCGGGCTATGTCGAAGGCGCGATCGTTGCGGGCAGGCTGGCGGCGGCACGGGTCATCGACGCATTGCAGGGTAGCCACTCCAAGGTCAGCGGTGCCTGACGCTTCGATCAGCATTTCTCATCCATCGCTCACGCTTTTTCATTGGCATGAATCGGCGCCGCCCGACATGATCGGCCGATGATACGAAAACGGTCCCTCGACGCATTCGCCGTCACCGCCATGGTCGTGCTCTGCAGCCTCTGGGCGCTGCAGCAGATTTCCATCAAGGCGATCATTCCGGAAGTGCCGCCCTTCTGGCAGTCGGCCATTCGCTCCATTGGCGCTACCATCGTGATCGCCGGCTGGTTCCGCTATTCGGGCCTGAAATGGACGCCCGGCCTGTTCTGGCCCGGCTTGCTGACCGGTACGCTCTTTTCGGTGGAATTCGGACTGCTCTATGTTTCGCTCGGGTTCACCGATGCGGCAAGGGCGGCGCTGCTCCTCTACACGGCGCCGTTCGTGGTGGCGATCGGCGCGCATTTTCTGATGCCGGGAGAGCGGCTGTCGCTCGCGGGCTGGATCGGCGTCGTCATCGCCTTCGCTGGCACCGGCCTTGTGCTGCAGGCCTCGATTGCGGTCGCTAGTGGCAAGTTCCTCGGCGACGCCTGTGCGCTCGCGGCCGGCATCCTCTGGGGGCTGACGACACTTGCCATCCGCCGCAGCGGCCTTGCACAGGCGCCCGCTTCGCAGACGCTGCTCTACCAGCTCGCGGTGTCGGGCGTGCTGCTGACGGCTGCCGCCATTGTCTTCGAAGGAACGCTCCCCGTTCCACATTCTCTGCTGGCCTGGTCCTCGCTTGCCTATCAGACGGTGATCGTCGCAGCCCTTTCGTTTCTCGCCTGGTTCGCGCTGATCGCCCGCTATTCGGCGACGAAACTGTCGGTGTTCACCTTCCTGACGCCGCTGCTCGCAGCGCTTGCCGGCATCCTGCTGCTCGGCGAGCGGATCGACGCCCATCACGTGCTTGCGCTCGTCTGCATCGTGGCCGGGATCATCATCGTCAATATCTACGGCCACCGTCGCGTATCTGCCGAAAATTCCTCAAAAATCGTCTGAACGACCCGAAAAGGTGCAGCACGGATCGATGTCAAAATGGCAGGTTTCGATATAGCAGCATCCGTCGGCCTCGCCGTCGTAACGGGCTTCCCTCGAGCAACTGCTGGCGCAAACCGATCTGGCACTCTATAATGCCAAGGCAGCAGGCCCGCCGACGGCACCACGTCCCGAGGACGCGACTGATGGTGCCGACCTTCAGGCATTGACCCGATAAAAGTGCGCTGTATCCGTTCTTGCTATCGGACAGGCTATTTCCTGTCGACAATATGTGTGCAATTGTTCCGCCCTATTGGCTTGCTACGCAGATAGGGTGAACGATGGCGAAGAGCGAACCTGCAGAAACCGATATCCCCCGCACCCGCGGCTCCGGAACGCAGAGCGTCTATACGGTTCTGCGCCGGGAAATCCTCGCCATGACTCTTGGCCCCGGCAGCCCACTGGACGAGGTCCGGCTGTCCGAGCGTTTCGGCATGTCGCGCACGCCGATCCGTGAGGCGCTGCTGCGGCTTTCCGCCGATGGCCTCGTCACGACGCTGCCGAACCGCAACACCATCGTCGCGACGATCGATTTCGCCTCGCTACCTCCCTATTTCGATGCGCTGACGCTAATGTACCGTGTCACCACCCGTGGTGCCGCCATGCGCGGGACGCCGCAGGCGATGGGCGAGATCCGCAAGCGGCAGGCCGAGTTTGCCGCAGCCGTCGAGGCCCATGACGCCTTCGCGATGATCGAGGCGAACCGGGAATTCCACGTGGCGATTGCCGAACTCGCCGGCAATGCCTATTACACCGCCTTCTTCGCCCGGCTGCTCGATGAAGGCCGGCGCATCCTGCGTCTCTACTACCGCACGTTCGACGACCGGCTGCCGCGCCAATATGTCGACGAGCACGAGGAAATGATCGCTGCGATCGAGGCGCGCGACGTCGAGCGCTCCGACAAGCTCGCCCTCAAGCACGCGGAACAGATCGTCCGGCAGATCCAGGACTATCTCGCCAGCGATCTCGGCCAGCCGATCGATCTTGCCACTCCCTGACCCGCCACCTCCCGCATTCGTTTCACAGGACAGAAATCATGAATTCCACTTCGGTCGACGCCGTCGTCATCGGCTCGGGCATAATCGGCGCGATGTCGGCCCAGTACCTGCTGGAGGATGGCCGCTCGGTGTTGATGATCGAACGCGGCGAGGTGGCGCGGGGTGCCAGCAGCGGCAACGCGGGCATTCTCGCCTTTCCCGAGATCATTCCGATCGCCGCACCCGGCATGATGTGGAAGGCGCCGAAATGGCTGCTCGATCCGCTCGGCCCGCTCAGCCTGCCGCCCTCTTATGCTCTCAACATGGTGCCCTGGCTGTGGCGGCTCTGGCGGGCCAGCGCCCGGCCGGCCTACGAGCGCACTGTCGGCGTGCATGCCAGGATGATGCCTATGGCGCGCAGCGAAATGCTTAGGACCGTCGAACGCACCGGCCTTCGGGCCATGGTGAAGCAGACCGGCACGCTCGACCTCTACGACAGCGAGGTGAGCCTCAATGCGGCCGGCGACGATTGGCAGGCGAAACGCAAGGCCGGTTTCGAATTCCAGAAGGTCGGCCGCGACGAGATCGACTCCCTGCAGCCCGGTCTTGCGCCGCAGTTTCGACACGGCATCTTCACGCCGTCCGGCCTGCAGGTTTCCGATCCGCTGGAATTCACCCAGGCCCTCTTCAGTAACGCCATGTCCCGCGGCGCATCGCTCAGGATCGGTGAAGTCGTCCGCATCGAACCGCTGACCGATGGCGCCAGGGTTATCCTTGCGGATGGTGCCGCCTTTGACGCGAAGACCGTTGTCCTGGCCGGCGGCGCCTGGTCGAAGAAGATCGTCACCGGCCTCGGCGATCATGCTCCGCTGGAAACCGAGCGCGGCTACAACACGACGCTGCCAGAAGGCGCCTTTCCGCTTCACCGCCAGATTTATTTCAACGACCATGGCTTCGTCGTCACGCCGCTCTCCTCTGGTATCCGCGTCGGCGGCGCGGTCGAACTCGGTGGACTGACACTGGCGCCGAACTACAAGCGCTCGGAAGCGATGCTGAAAAAGGCGAAGAGCTTCCTGCCCGACCTGAAGATCGAGGGGGGCCGTCAATGGATGGGTTTTCGCCCGTCCATGCCGGATTGCCTGCCGGTGATCGGACCCTCGAGCGCGACGCCGGCAATCATCTATGCCTTCGGCCACGGACATCTTGGCCTCACCCAGTCAGCCGCAACCGGCCGGCTGGTGGCCGATATCGCGGCACGCAGAACGCCTACTCTCGACATCGAACCCTACAGCATCGGCCGTTTCCGCTGACGCTGCCGACGGCGGAATGCGGGCCGCCGATCTGCGCCAAATATCTCTGTCGACAAACTGACTACAAAGCGATATAACCGCAGTGAAATTGAAAGGAACCGGACATGGCCTGGTCTCACCCCGTCCCGAAGATCACCGACGACGAGCGGCGGCAGCGTCTTTCGCGCCTGCAAGCGTCGCTGGACGAAAAGGGGCTGGGCGGCATCCTGCTTGGCGCCAGCGAGAGCCTGCGCTATTTCACCGGCCTCGTCTGGCATCAGAGCGAACGCCTGCTCGGTGCACTGGTGACGCCGAAATCGGTGACCTATATCGTGCCGGGGTTCGAACAGAGTCGCGTCGAGAGCCTATCCCATCTTCCGGGCGAGATCGTCGTCTGGCAGGAGGATGAAGCGAGTGCCGCGCTGGTCGCTTCGCTTCTGCCTTCCGATGTGAAAGTCGCCCTCGACGACGCGCTGCCGCTGTTCGTCTACCACCAGCTCGCCGGTGTCCTCGGCGCCGACCGGTTCGTCGATGGCGGCCGGATGATCCGCGATCTCAGGCTCCGGAAGTCGAAGGCCGAGATCGATCTCATCCAGTATGCGATGAACCTGACGCTCGAAGTGCATCGCCGGGCGCATGCCTTCATCAAGCCGGGCGTGCTTGCCTCCGATGTGGTGCGCCATATCGACGAACAGCATCGCGTGCTGGGTGCCGAAGGTGGTTCGAGCTTCTGCATCGTCTCCTTCGGGGTCGCGACCTCGCTTCCCCACGGCGCCGACGGCGAGCAGGCCTATGCGCCCGGCGACGTCGTGCTGGTCGATACCGGCTGCCGGCTCGACGGTTATCATTCGGATCTCACCCGCACCTACGTGCTGGAGGAGCCGACGACGGAATTCGCCGCCGCCTGGGCGATCGAGCGCGAGGCGGAACAGGCCGTCTTCGAGGCCGCCCGCCTCGGCGCCACCTGCGGCAGCCTCGACGACGCGGCGCGCAAGGTTTTGGCAAAGCATGGACTCGGCCCGGACTACGTCCTCCCCGGCCTGCCGCATCGCGCCGGCCACGGGCTCGGCCTCGAAATCCACGAGGAACCCTATCTGGTGCGCGGCAATGCGACCGTATTGGAACCGGGCATGTGTTTCTCCAACGAACCGATGATCGTTTTCCCGGATCGTTTCGGCATCCGTCTCGAAGACCATATCCACATGACCGAAACCGGGCCGCAATGGTTCACCCAGCCGGCAAAAGGTCCGGCCGAACCCTTCGCGTGACAAATATCGGCGCGACCGCGCATAGTATGACCCATCAACCAGAGGAGTGCTTTTTATGACCACAGGCTGGAGCGGCGTTTTCCCCGCGGTGACAACACAATTCAACGAAGACTTCTCGATCGACCTCAAGGCGACGCAAGGCGTGCAGGACGCGCTCGTCAATGACGGCGTCAACGGCCTCATCGTCATGGGCACCTGCGGCGAGAACAACTCGCTCGATCCGGAAGAAAAACGCACCATTCTCAAGGCCGCCGTCGAGGTGGTGAACGGCCGCGTGCCGGTCGTCACCGGCGTTTCCGAATTCGACACCCGCCGCGCCGTCGCCTATGCCCGCGATGCCGAAGAGCTCGGCGCCGACGGCCTGATGCTGCTGCCGGCCATGGTCTATGTGCCGAAGCCGGAAGAACTCGTCGCCCATTTCAAGACGGTCGCCGCCGCCACTTCGCTGCCGATCATGCTCTATAACAACCCGCCGGCCTACCGCGTCAACATCGGTACTGACGTGCTGCGCCAGCTCGAAGACGTGCCGAACATCAAGGCCGTCAAGGAAAGCGCCCCGGATCCGCGCCGCTTCACCGACCTGATCAACGCCTTCGGCGATCGTTTCGACATCTTCGCAGGTCTCGACGACGTGGCACTCGAAGGCCTGATGCTCGGCGCCAAGGGCTGGGTCTCCGGCCTCACCAGCGCCTTCCCGCAGGAATCCGTCGCCCTCGTGGCCGCCGCCGCCCGCGGCGACTGGGTCGAAGCCCGCGCCATCTATCGCTGGTTCATGCCATTGTTGCATCTCGATGCCGAGCACGACCTCGTCCAGTCGATCAAGCTCGCCGAGCAGATCATGGGTCGCGGCTCCGAGCGCGTCCGCATGCCGCGCATGCTGTTGACGGGTGCGCGCCGTGCTGAAGTGACGGCGATGGTCGAAAAGGCTGCTGCGACGCGGCCGACCTTGAGCAAGAAGGCGGCTTGATAGCGGCTTGCCAATCTCCCCCCTTGCGGGGGAGATGCCCGGCAGGGCAGAGGGGGGTGGTTCTACATCCTCCTCGTTTGTTGAGCTCGCGGCGCCACCCCCTCTGTCATCTCCGATGACATCTCCCCCGCAAGGGGGGAGATGGAGTGCGCGGCCCCGCCGCCTCACAAACTGCTAATGCATTCAGTAACGGTAGGTAGCAGCGCTTTACCGCTGTCCGCCCGGCTCGCCGCTCTGGTCAAGAACCCGGCTGAGGCTGAGCGCCGCGATGGTGCAGATCGCGCCGGAAATCAGGTATCCGCCGATGAAGATGATGCCGAAGCTGCTGGCGAGGCCGAGCGCGACCAGCGGTGCGAAACCGGCACCGACCAGCCAGGCGAGGTCAGAGGTAAGTGCCGCGCCGGTATAACGATAATATTGCCCGAAGCGCGACGAGACGGCACCGGAGGCCTGGCCGAAGGAAAGGCCAAGAATCCCGAAGCCGATGATGATGAAGGCATCCTGCCCCTTGCCGCCGGCATCGAGCAGGAAGGGGGCCGAGAACGAAAAGATCGCGATGATCACCGCGCCGATCATCAGCTGGCTGCGGCGGCCGATGCGGTCGGCGATCAGGCCCGACAGAATGATGCCGACGATACCAACGGCAGCGCCGATCACCTGAACGAACAGGAATTCCGCCGCCGACTGCCCGCCATAGAGCGTCACCCAGCTCAACGGGAAGATTGTCACCAGATGAAACATGGCGAAGCTGGCCAGCGGCACAAATGCGCCGAGCACGACGTCATGGGCATGCTTGCTCAGCATTTCGAAGATCGGCCGGGCCTGCAGCTCGTTGGCTTCGAGCGCAGAGCCGAACTCCTTGCTGGCGACGATGCGCAGGCGCGCAAACAGCGCCACTACATTGATCGCGAAGGCGACGAAGAACGGATAACGCCATCCCCAGGAAATGAAATCCGCTTCGGAGAGATTGGCGACAAAATAACCGAACAGGATGCTTGCCAGCGCAAAGCCGATCGGTGCGCCGAGCTGCGGGATCATCGCATACCAGCCGCGCCGGTTAGGCGGCGCATTGAGGTTCAAGAGGGAGGCGAGACCGTCCCAGGCGCCGCCGAGCGCAAAACCTTGTCCCATGCGGAACAGCGCCAGCAACGCCACGGCCCAATAGCCGATCGTGTCATACCCCGGCAAGAAGGCGATCGATGCCGTCGATCCGCCGAGCAGGAAGAGTGCGATCGTCAGCTTGGTGCCGCGCCCATAGTTGCGGTCGACCCACATGAAGACAAACGAACCAACCGGCCGCGCCATGAAAGCGAGCGGGAAGATCGCGAAGGACATCAAGGTTGCGGCAACCGGCGTCGGCGCAAACGGAAAAATCAGCTTCGGGAAGACAAGGACGGAGCCCAGTCCATAGACGAAGAAATCAAAGAATTCCGACATGCGACCGATGATCACACCGAGCGCGATGCTGCCCGGGGAGATCGGCTTGTCGTCATGAATGCGGCGGGCGTCCTTTTCCATCCCGGACGATGTGGGGCCCGTTGACGCGGGATTGACGACCGTGGTCATGAATTCCTCCTGGCGATAGTTCGCCTTGCCCCAGAAATGTTGATCAACATGCTGTCGAGATCAAGGAACAAGGCCAAAAAAACTTGATCTTGCGGCGGTCCGTACCGTCTTCTCATCCACCCCCTCTGGTCAGCCCGTCGGGTTGTCCTAGATTTGCCGGTTGGCGGATGTGGAGCCGAGCATGCCGGTCGTGCAGCAAAACGGTTTCGAAGGCCATGCGGTTTTTTGCTGCACCGCGACATATTGCTGCACTGCGACGAACGACCTCATTTAAGCCGATGCCGGAACACGGTTACTCCCCACTGGACAAAACGCAAACTTGAGCCCGAGATGACCCCTCAGTTGAAAATCGTCGCACGGTTGTTCGCTCTTCTGACCCTTGCAGGGCTTTCAGGGTGCAACCTGGTCGTCATGTCGCCTTCCGGCGATATCGCCAGACAGCAGGCCGACCTGATCGTCGTTGCCACGGTGCTGATGCTGATCATCATCGTGCCCGTCATCTTCCTCACGCTGTTCTTCGCCTGGCGCTATCGCGGCTCGAACACCAGCGCACCCTATGACCCCGAATGGCACCATTCGACGCGGCTGGAAGTCATCATCTGGTCCGCACCGCTCGCCATCATCATCGCACTCGGCGCCGTCACCTGGATCAGCACCCACAAGCTCGACCCCTATAGGCCCCTCGACCGGCTCGATGCCACGCGCGCCCTGCCGGCAGAGACAAAACCGATCACGGTCGAGGTCGTGGCACTCGATTGGAAATGGCTGTTCTTCTACCCGGAATACGGCATTGCGACCGTCAACGAGATGGCCGCGCCGGTGGACGTGCCGATCAACTTCAAGATCACCGCCTCGTCGGTGATGAATTCCTTCTATGTGCCGGCGCTGGCGGGCATGATCTATGCCATGCCCGGCATGGAGACGAAGCTGCATGCCGTCATCAACACGCCGGGCGAATTCGAAGGCTTGTCCGCGAACTATAGCGGCGACGGTTTTTCGCATATGCGCTTCAAGTTCCATGGTGTCGATCGAGCCGGCTTCGACCAGTGGATCGCCCGGGTGAAGCAGAACGGCACCGCGCTCAACCGCGACGCCTACCTGAAGCTCGAAAAGCCGAGCACCAAGGAACCGGTCCGCTACTATGCAAACGTCGAGGACGGGCTCTACCGCGCCGTGCTCAACATGTGCGCCATGCCCGGCAAGATGTGCATGGACGAGATGATGCATGTCGACCTGATGGGTGGCGGCGGAACCGAGAGCCATGAAAACCGTGCGCGTCTGGAGCATGACAACCGCCATGCGGGCGAAGCGGTGCATGGCACGGCTGCACCTGGCGCCACCTTCCCGGCCACCGGCAATCCTGCCCGCAGCGACCAACCGGCGGAAGGCGTCAACGAAAATCAGGGCCAGCCGCAATCCCAGACGCAGCCCCCGATGAACCAAGGCGCGCACGGCGCGCCAGACATGCACAACATGCAGGGCAATATGCCCGGAAGTGCCCCAGGAACCTCCGGGGGCGGTGCCGCACCGGCGCAGCTCAACACCGACGTTCCGGCAAAGCCCTGAAAGAGATCTGGTAGAAACCCATGTTCGGCAACACCACCCTGACCCAATTCCTTTTCGGGCGGCTGACCTTCGAAGCCATCCCCTATCACGAGCCGATTCTCGTGGTGACCTTTATCGCGGTGGCGCTCGGCGGCATCGCCATCCTGGCGCTGATCACCAAATACAAGCTCTGGGGTTATCTGTGGAGCGAGTGGTTCACCAGCGTCGATCACAAGAAGATCGGTATCATGTATGTGGTGCTGGCGATCGTCATGCTGCTGCGCGGTTTTGCCGACGCGATCATGATGCGCCTCCAGCAGGCGCTCGCCTTCAACGGCAGCGAGGGGTACCTGACGCCGCACCATTACGACCAGGTCTTCACCGCCCATGGCGTCATCATGATCTTCTTCATGGCCATGCCTTTCGTCACCGGGCTGATGAACTACGTCGTGCCGCTGCAGATCGGTGCCCGCGACGTCTCCTTCCCGTTCCTCAACAACTTCTCGTTCTGGATGACGACGGCGGGCGCCGTCATCATCATGATGTCGCTGTTCGTCGGTGAATTCGCCCGCACCGGCTGGCTCGCCTACCCGCCGCTCTCGGGCGCCGATTACAGTCCGGGCGTCGGGGTCGATTATTACATCTGGGGCTTGCAGGTGGCCGGCATCGGAACGACCCTATCGGGCATCAACCTGATCGCCACGATCGTCAAGATGCGCGCCCCAGGCATGACCTTCATGAAGATGCCGATCTTCACCTGGACCTCGCTCTGCACCAACGTGCTGATCGTCGCCTCCTTCCCGATCCTCACCGCCACCCTCGTTCTGCTGTCGCTCGACCGCTATGCCGGCACGAACTTCTTCACCAACGATCTCGGCGGCAACCCGATGATGTACGTGAACCTCATCTGGATCTGGGGCCATCCGGAGGTCTACATCCTCGTCCTGCCGGCGTTCGGCATCTTTTCGGAAGTGGTCGCCACCTTCTGCGGCAAGCGGCTCTTCGGTTACGCCTCGATGGTCTACGCCACCTGCGTGATCATGATCCTCTCCTATATCGTCTGGCTGCACCATTTCTTCACGATGGGGTCCGGTGCCTCGGTCAACGCCTTCTTCGGCATCACTACGATGATCATCTCGATCCCGACCGGGGCCAAGATGTTCAACTGGCTGTTCACCATGTATCGCGGCCGCATCCGTTACGAACTGCCGATGATGTGGACGGTCGGCTTCATGGTCACCTTCGTCATCGGCGGCATGACCGGCGTCATGCTGGCGGTTCCCCCGGCCGATTTTGTGCTCCACAATTCGCTGTTCCTCATCGCCCATTTCCACAACGTCATCATCGGCGGCGTGGTGTTCGGGCTGATGGCCGGCGTCGTCTACTGGTGGCCGAAGGCATTCGGTTACAAGCTCGATACGTTCTGGGGCAAGATCAGTTTCTGGTGCTGGCTGATCGGCTTCTATGTCGCGTTCATGCCGCTCTATGTGCTCGGCCTGATGGGTGTCACCCGCCGTGTTTCCCAGTTCGAGGACCCGTCGCTGCAGATCTGGTTCATCATTGCCGCATTCGGCGCGGTGATCATCGCATGCGGCATCGGCGCCTTCATCATCCAGATCGTCGTCAGCTACCTGAAGCGCGACCAGCTACGCGAGACTTCCGGTGATCCCTGGGATGGCCGCACGCTCGAATGGTCGACCTCCTCACCACCGCCGGACTACAACTTCGCCTTCACGCCGGTCGTGCACGATCACGACAGCTGGTACGACATGAAGAGCCGCGGCTACGAGCGCCCGCTCGGCGGTTTCAAGCCGATCCACATGCCGAAGAACACGGGCACCGGCGTCATCCTCGCCGCCATCAGTGTCGTCTTCGCCTTCGCGATGATCTGGTACATCTGGTGGCTGGCGATCGTCGCCTTCGTCACCATGATCGCCGTCGCGATCGGCCATACCTTCAACTACAACCGGGATTTCTACATTCCAGCCGACACCGTGACCGCAACAGAGGACGCGCGCTCGAAGCTGCTCGCGGAACGGACCTGAGACGATGAGCCAGACGCAAGTTCAAACCCACGGCCCCTCCGGCACACATGAAACCGACAAGCCGCAGTTCTACGTCACGGAAGAGCACCATCCGGAAGGCAGCACCATGCTGGGCTTCTGGCTCTACCTGATGAGCGACTGCCTGATCTTCGCCGTGCTCTTTGCCACTCACGGCGTGCTCGGCCGCAATTATGCTGCAGGCCCCTCGCCCGCAGACCTGTTCGATCTGCCAATCGTCGCCCTCAACACCGCAATGCTGCTCTTCTCGTCGATCACTTACGGCTTCGCGATGTTGCAGATGGAGCGGGGCGCCAAGCCGGAGACGCTGTTCTGGCTCGGCGTGACGGGCGTGTTCGGCGCGACCTTCCTCGGCCTTGAACTCTACGAGTTCAACCACCTCATCCAGGAGGGCGCCGGCCCGACCCGCTCGGCCTTCCTCTCCTCCTTCTTCACGCTGGTGGGTACCCACGGCCTGCACGTCACCTTCGGCATCGTCTGGCTGATCACGCTGATGGTCCAGGTCGGCAAACACGGGCTGATCGAGGAGAACAAGCGCCGCCTGATGTGCCTGTCGATGTTCTGGCACTTCCTCGACGTCGTCTGGATCGGCGTCTTTTCCTTCGTCTATCTCATGGGAGTCCTCGGATGAGCGCGCACGGCCAAGCCCCCCTGCACGAAGATGCCGCACAGGCCCATCATGGCCACAGCAACGGCCACCAGGCCGGCCACGGCACGCTGAAAGGTTATCTGATCGGCTTTGCCCTGTCGGTAATCCTGACTGCCATTCCCTTCTGGCTCGTCATGGGCGGCGTCTTCGACAGCAAGCTCCTGACTGCTTTTCTGATCATGGGGCTCGGCGTCGTGCAGATCATCGTCCACATGGTCTATTTCCTGCACATGAATCCGCGCTCGGAAGGCGGCTGGACGATGATGGCGCTGCTCTTTACACTGGTACTGGTCGGCATCACGCTTGTCGGCTCGCTCTGGGTCATGCATCATCTGAACAGCAACATGATGTCGATGTCGCCGGAGATGATGAAGAACATGCCGTGATCCCCCGAAGGGGATGAGCCTGGGAAGGATAGATGCGTGGCTCTAGACCATCCTTTGACGGGAGAAACAGCGGATGCGGGGTCAAACCGCTCCCAGTTCCTCTTCGCGGGCGCCATGCTTTTTCTGACGCTGATCTTCCTCGGGCTGGGCACCTGGCAGGTACAGCGGCTCTTCTGGAAACTCGACCTGATCGCGCGCGTCGACGCCCGGGTCAGCGCGACCCCCGTGCAGGCCCCCTCCTCGCAAGCCTGGCCTGGGATCAACGCCGAAGATGACGAATACCGGCGGGTAACCGCGACCGGCATTTTCCGCCATGACGAGGAAACGCCGGCGCAGGCCGTCACGGACCTCGGACCAGGCTTCTGGATTCTGACCCCGCTGGAGCAGGCGGACGGAACCTCGGTCCTGATCAATCGGGGCTTCGTGCCAGCCGACCGCCGCGACCCGGCCGCCCGCGCAGATGGTGAGATCGAAGGTCCCGTCAAGATCACCGGCCTCATCCGCATGAGCGAGCCGAAGGGTGCTTTCCTGCGCTCCAACGACCCCGCCAACGGTCGCTGGTATTCACGTGACGTCGCCGCGATCGCTGCAACAAAAGGCCTCGAAAAGGTGGCTCCCTATTTCATCGATGCCGATGCGACGCCCATTCCCGGCGGCCTGCCCGTCGGTGGGCTGACGGTGATCCGCTTCCGCAACAGCCACCTCGTCTACGCCGTCACCTGGTATCTGCTGGCGGTGATGAGCGCCGCTGCGGCTTACGCGATCCAGCGCAGGCGTCTTGCCTGAAACTTGGGGCGTGGATTTCCACTGAATAGCAGGTCTGCAACCTGTTCATCGCGCGCCGAATTTCCCATACTTGATAAACGGCATTTGCCAGCGCCGCAGGCGGGCCGGCTAAGAGCGGATTGATAGCATGCGCCAGTTTTTCAACTCGAAATACAAGATCATCTTCGCGGCAACGCTGTTCATCCTGACATCGATCTTCATGTCGATTTCCGCGACGGGCCATGTCAGCGGCAATTACATCGCCATCGTCCTGATCGCGTTCCTCTTCACGATCCTGTCGCTCTATTCCACCGCGAGATCGCAACACGCCGAATATCTGATCATCGGCAGCCTGCTCTTGTCCCTGTCGACCCTGGTCGGGATTACCGAAGTGCTGACCAAGAAGATCTCCAACATGCAATACGGGGTCTATTTCTTCGCCTTCCTCGGCTGCGTCGGCCTGCTTTCGCTTGGCCTGATCGCAAGGTATCTCACCAGCGAGGGATGGAGCGTCAGCTCGGAGAAGACGCGCGAGGCCTTGTCCGTGTGTGCGACAATCCTGGGATTCGTGCTGGCCATCGCCTCGGCCTTCGTGCCGACCTGAGGCGGATTCAAACTTCCTGAAGATGCCCGGACGTAGCTAAGGCTACGTCCGGGCTATTTTTGTCGATCAGACGAGATCGAAACGATCGGCGTTCATGACCTTGGTCCAGGCGGCGACAAAGTCCTTCACGAACTTCTGCTTGGCGTCGGACTGGGCATAGACTTCGGCGATCGCACGAAGCTGCGAGTGCGAACCGAAGATGAGGTCGACGCGGGTGCCGGTCCACTTCGGTGCCTTGGTCTTGCGGTCGCGGCCTTCGTAAACGCCGCTCTTGCCGGCAACAGGCGACCATTCCGTGCCCATGTCGAGCAGGTTGACGAAGAAGTCGTTCGTCAACGTCTCGGGCTTGTCCGTGAAGACGCCATGTTCGGGCTGTCCGGCCTTCAGCACGCGCAGGCCGCCGAGGAGGACGGTCATTTCCGGCGCGGTCAGCGTCAACAGCTGGGCACGGTCCACGAGGGCCTCTTCAGCCTGCATGAACTGCGTCCTGCTGTTGTTGACATAGTTGCGGAAAGCGTCGGCACGGGGTTCCAGCGGGGCGAAGGACACGGCATCCGTCTGTTCCTGCGAGGCGTCCATGCGGCCCGGCGTGAACGGTACGGAAATGTCCTGACCTGCTGCCTTCGCAGCCTTCTCGACGCCTGCTGCGCCGCCAAGGACGATCAGGTCGGCCAGCGAGATCTTCTTGCTCCCGGTATGGGAGGCGGAGAAATCCTTCTGGATGCCTTCGAGAACGCCCAAGACCTTCGCGAGCTGTGCCGGCTGGTTGGCTTCCCAGTCCTTCTGCGGTGCAAGCCGGATGCGTGCGCCATTGGCACCGCCGCGCTTGTCGGAACCGCGGAAGGTCGAGGCGGAGGCCCAGGCGGTCGAGACCAGTTCCTGCACCGTGAGACCGGATGCCAGGATTCTGGACTTCAGGTCGGCGAGATCATGGTCGTCGACCAGATCATGATTGACCGGCGGGATCACGTCCTGCCAGATCAGGTCTTCGGCCGGCACTTCCGGACCGAGGTAGCGAACCTTCGGCCCCATGTCACGGTGGGTCAGCTTGAACCAGGCGCGGGCAAAGGCGTCGGCGAACTCAGCGGGGTTTTCGAGGAAGCGACGCGAGATCTTCTCGTAGGCCGGGTCGAAACGCAGTGCCAGGTCGCTGGTCAGCATGGTCGGGAGCTGCTTCCTCGAGGGATCGAAGGCGTCCGGAATGGATGCTTCGGCGTTCTTCGCAACCCACTGCTTGGCGCCGGCCGGGCTTGTGGTCAGCTCCCATTCGAAGCCGAACAGGTTTTCGAAGAAGTAATTGCTCCACTGAGTGGGCGTTTGGGTCCAGGTCACTTCCAGGCCGCTACCGATGGCATCGCGACCAACGCCGGTGTTGAACTTGCTCGCCCAGCCGAGGCCCTGGGCTTCGAGCTCGCCGCCTTCCGGGTCAATGCCGACAAACGACGGATCGCCAGCGCCATGGGTCTTGCCGAAGGTGTGCCCGCCGGCGATCAGCGCCACGGTCTCTTCATCGTTCATCGCCATGCGGGCGAAGGTATCGCGGATGTCGCGGGCGGATGCGAGCGGATCGGGAGTGCCGTTCGGGCCTTCCGGATTGACGTAGATGAGGCCCATCTGCACGGCGCCGAGCGGTTCTGCGAGTTCGCGCTCGCCGCTGTAGCGTTCGTCGCCGAGCCAGGTTCCCTCCGGACCCCAGTAGAGCTCCTCCGGCTCCCAAACGTCGGCGCGGCCGCCGGCGAAACCGAAGGTCTTGAAGCCCATCGATTCGAGCGCGACATTGCCCGTGAGGATCATCAGGTCGGCCCAGGAGATCTTGTTGCCGTATTTCTGCTTGATCGGCCAAAGCAGGCGACGTGCCTTGTCGAGGTTGACGTTATCCGGCCAGCTGTTGAGCGGGGCAAACCGCTGCTGACCCTGACCTGCGCCGCCGCGGCCGTCGGTGATGCGATAGGTACCGGCGCTGTGCCAGGCCATGCGGATGAACAGGCCACCGTAATGACCGAAGTCGGCCGGCCACCAGTCCTGCGAATCGGTCATCAGGGCATGAAGGTCTTTCTTCAAGGCGTCGAGATCGAGCGTCTTGAATTCTTCGGCATAATTGAACGCCTCGCCCATCGGGTCCGAGCGGACGGAGTGCCCATGAAGAATCTGGACGTTCAGCTGGTTGGGCCACCACTCGCGGTTCGATCTGCCGCGAGGCGTGTGGGCGACCGGACATTTGCCGGCGTTTTCGCTAGATTTCGCATCCATGACACTATCTCCTTGATTGCTTGAATTATCTGTCGTGCAAAAGAGGGTATTTCTCCCGAACCGTCCGGCTCGGCCGCGCTATTTCAGACTGTAATCCCCACCCTTCGAGCCAGGGCCATAGCCACGCGCACCCTCCTTGGATCCCTTCTTAACGGAAGCGCCTCATAAATTTAAGTTGGATTTACTGATCGCTGCGATAAGTTGAGATTATGAAAAATCTTACCCTGAAACAGCTCCGCTATTTCGAAGCCTTGGCGCGGGATGGCCGTTTCCGCCGCGCGGCCGACGCCTGCGCGATCTCCCAGCCAGCCTTGTCGATGCAGATCAAGGAACTCGAACAGGAAGTGGGGGGCGATCTCTTCGAGCGGAATGCGCGCGAAGTGAAGCTGACCGCCTTCGGTCAAACATTCGCACTGCGGGTCCGCGATATCCTTCGTGCCGTGGATGAACTTGCAGACCTCGCCCGGGCTTCGCGCGATCCGTTTCTGGCACGCCTGCGCATCGGCATCATCCCGACGGTCGCGCCCTATCTGCTGCCGGCCATCATCAACGATCTGAACAGGACGTTCGACGGAATCGAGATACAGGTGCGCGAGACGCAGACGGCAAAGCTGGTCCAGGAGCTGGCACAGGGCGAGCTTGATCTGGCAATCGTTGCCCTGCCTGTCTCGGAGCCGTTCCTGACCGAGCTCAAATTGTTCGAAGAAGAGTTCGTCCTGGTCCGGCGACGCGAGGACGAGGGCAAGCCGGTACCCGAACGCGAGGCGCTGCGCGAAATGCGCCTGCTTCTTCTGGAGGAAGGGCACTGCTTCCGCGATCAGGCTCTGTCCTTCTGCAAGATAGGAACAGCCCGCCCTCGGGAGGTCATGGAAGGCAGTTCTCTGTCCACCCTGGTGCAGATGGTCAGTGCCGGCATCGGCGTAACCCTGATCCCGGAAATGGCCGTGCCGGTCGAAACGCGCTCGGCGCGGGTCTCGATCTCCCGCTTCCAGGCGCCCCGGCCATCCCGCACGATCGGAATGATCTGGCGCCATTCAACGCCTCTGGTCACTCAGCTCCTGCAGATTTCCGAGGTGGTGCGCCGCTCGGCCGATACCGTGCGCGAACAGCACGATGATTCGACCTTCGTCTGACTTTGGACGATTGGGCGGATCACCCGCCAGCGGCATTGCTCCTGGGGAACCGGAAGCTTCAGCGCATCTATCGCCTGCTCCACCTCCTATAGCCGTGATGACGGACGAGTATTCCTTACCTCAAACAGGGATGAAACAAATGCGCGCACGAGCCGCGCCTTCTGCATATCCGGCCGAAACAAAAGATAGCTCTTGAAATAAACAGCCGGTTCGAACGGCCGGAACACCACGCCTCGTTGCGCGAAGCCGTCGATCGCGAGCGGGTTGACGATGCCCACACCAACGCCCTCCAGGATCAGGGCGCAGGCAGTGATCGCGTAAGGAGTTTCGATGACGAGATTTGGTTTTGCCCCGGCCTCTTCGCAAAGGCGATCAAATTGCAATCTGGCGCGATCCTCGGGGGACAAGGCGACATAGTCGACACCATCGAAGTCTTCCGGACGTATGGTCTGCTTGGCAGCAAAGGGATGGCCAGCGGGAAAGGCACAGAGCGCAGGAAAACTACCGAAGACCTGATGCTCGACACCGGAAAGATCGACTTCGTCGGCGGCGAGCCCCAGATCGTACTCTCCGTCGACGATATGGTTCCGCACGGAAGCCGACGTCATGATACTGAGGGTCACGATCGCGGATGGAAAACTCTCTCGGAATTTGCGCACGGCCCTGGGGACAATGGTCGTGCCGGCCGCTGCAAGGCTTGCGACGCGGATATGGCCCGACCCGAAGTCGCGAATGCGGGCCGCAGACGAGCGCAGCTTGTCGAGCCCCCTGAAACTCTGATCCACGTCACGGTAAAAAGCCTGGCCTTCCGGTGTGGGGATCAAGCGGCCCTTTACGCGGTCGAACAGCGCAAAGCCCACAGCCTCTTCCAATTCGCCGACCAGACGGCTGACATTTGGTTGGGTAACCCCCATCAGTTCCGCCGCCCGGGAGACCGTACCGCTGAGGATTACGGCACGAAAGGCTTCAATCTGCCGGAAGTTCAAGCGCCGCCTCCTATAAGCTTTTCGCATAGAGTTAGATGCGCTGGTCAATTGTTTGTCTAGATCTGGCCCGTCAATATCGCGGGAAATCTTGCATTGAAGGACATACCATGCGTGACAAGACGCTTTGCGTAAAACGCCCCCAGGTCTCCCATGAGGGCTTTGCAAGCCTCGCAACGCCGACCTATCGCGCTTCGACGATCGTATTCGACAGCGCCGAGGCTTATGCTAAGCGTAGCCAGCGCGGTCCGGACGGCTATACCTACGGCCTGCATGGAACACCGACCTCACGGACGCTGGAAGCCTCGATTACGGCTCTGGAACAGGGTGAACGCACCGTCCTCGTTCCCTCTGGCCAAGCAGCGATCACGGTCGTCTTTCTTTCCATACTGCTGCCGGGCGACAGCGTGCTCATTCCCGACACCGCCTATCCCCCGGTGGCTGGCTTCTGTGAGAACTATCTGAAGCCGCGCGGAATCGGCTACCGCATCTATGATCCAATGATCGGCGGCGCTATTGCTGAACTGATCGACGAAAGCGTCAAGCTGATCTGGACTGAATCCCCTGGCTCCACCACGATGGAAATTCAGGATATTCCAGCGATTGTCTCAGCGGCCAAGGCGCGCGGCGTGCTAACGGGCTGCGACAACACCTGGGCGACGCCGCTTTATTTCAAGCCCCTCGCCCATGGTCTGGATTTCTCCTCGATGGCGCTGACGAAATATGTCGGCGGGCATTCGGATCTCCTGATGGGATCGATTGCCGTAAAGGATACCGACCTGCATCGCCGCCTCAAGGATACGATGCGGATGATCGGCATTGGCGTCTCGCCAGACGACTGCGCCCTTGCACTGCGCGGAATGGAAACGATGGGCGTGCGGCTTGCGCATTCGGGGCAAGTCGCGACAAGTTTCGCCAGACGGATGGCCGGACTTGTCCCCTCGGGTCTGGTCCTGCATCCGGCGCTGCCCGATTGCGCCGGGCACGAATTCTGGAAAAGGGATTTTACGGGTTCGAGCGGTGTCTTCAGCATTGTCATCCCGCCGCATGCGGAGGATACGATTCCCGACCTGCTGACCGCGGCAAAAATCTTCTCAATCGGTGCGTCCTGGGGCGGAACGCATAGCCTCCTGGCACCGATGACGATCACCCGAAAAGCTTCGGACGACGCCCATCCCGGCACCATTCTTCGCATCAGCATCGGGCTTGAGGACGAGAACGACCTCTGGGCCGACCTTCATCCCATCGTTGCATCGATCGCAGCCAGGGAGCCGATCGTCCGCACTGCCTGACGACATTGCCCATACTCAAACAATAAAAAGGGAACAAGCGCATGCACCTATCAGCCTGGAAAACTGGCATTCTGGCCATCTCCACCCTCGCCGTCATGACCGGTGTAGTCGAAGCCAAATCAACGCTCGAAACCGTCAAGGAGCGCGGCTACGTGACCTGCGGTGCGGGGGACTCCACGATGGGTTTCTATACGCCCGGGAATGATGGCAAGTGGGAAGGGATGGAGATCGACACCTGCCGGGCGCTGGCGGTGGCGATCTTCAATGATAAAGAAAAGGCCCGCTTCGTGCCCCTGAGCGGCGCCAAGCGGATGGCCGCATTGCAGTCCGGAGAGGTCGATTATCTCCCCCGAACGACGATCGGAACGCTCCAGCGCGATGCGAACGGCGTCAACTTCATTCCTCCGAACTTCTACGGCTATGATGGCTTCATGGTCCGAAAGGATCTTGGCGTTACCCAGATCAAGGACATGACCGGCGCCTCGGTCTGCGTACAGAGCGGATCAACGACCGAGGTCACGGCATCAGACGTCTCGCGCGCCAATAACCTGGATCTCAAGCTGACAACGTTTGAAAATCCAGTCGCCGCCCGCGAAGCCTTTTTCGCCCAGCGTTGCGATGCGCTCATCACCGGAAACGCCTTTCTGGCCTCCGTCCGCGCAACGCAGGCCAAAAAACCGGACGACTACATCATCTTCAAGGCAAACGATATCATCAACGCCTCGGCTCCGGCTGTAAGGCATGGCGATGACCAATGGTTCGATCTCGCCAAGTGGAGTTTTCTGGCGCTCATCCGCGCAGAGGAGCTTGGCATCACCCAAGCAAATGTCGACGAGATGCTGAAATCCGCGAACCCGGATATCCGGCGCTTTCTGGGTGTCGAGCCGGGGAATGGAGCGGCGCTCGGCCTGGACGAGAAGTTCGCCTACAACATCGTCAAACAACTCGGCAACTACGGTGAACTCTGGGACAAAAACCTCGGCACGAAGAGCCCGATGAAGCTGGAAAGGGAATATAATGCACTGGTGCGCGACGGCGGGCTGATGCATAGCGATCCGTTCAACTGATTGATCGGCGAGGCAATTTCCATGCGCAGCCTTCGCACACTCTGGTACGATACCCGCATCCGCGCGGGTGTTCTCCAGCTGGTTCTTGCCGGACTGGTCGTCGGGACCATCTGGTGGCTGATCAACAATACGATCACCAATCTTGCCGCACGCGGCATGAATGTCAGCTTCGCGTTCTTCTCGCAGGCTGCGCGGTTCCCAATCTCGGAACACGTGCTCGACTACAATCCATCCGACAGTTTCGCCTGGGCTTTCGTGATCGGCCTGATCAACACTCTGCTTGTGTCAGCTGTGGTGATCGTTCTTTCAACGATTGCCGGATTCCTTCTCGCCCTTGCGCGACGCTCGCGCCATCCTTTGCTGACGGGTGCCGCCAAGACCTATATCGAAGTCATCCGCAACACGCCGCTCGTGGTGCACCTGCTCTTCTGGTACCTTCTGCTGATTACGGCGCTCCCGAACACGCGCCACGCTTTCCAGCCGCTTCCACATCTTTTTCTGTCTACCCGCGGAGTATTTCTGCCCGCGTTCACGATCGAGGGTCAGGCCGGGTGGTGGCTGCTGTCTGCGTTATTCGCCGCCGCGCTTTGCGTGCTCGCTACGATCATACCCGCATATCGGAACAGGATCGCTCGCCATGCGGGGCCGGTCGGACCGTTCGCTGTCATTGCCGCCGCCGCTACGCTCTTCTTCGGGGCATGGCTTGCGGAAGGTCTATCGCTCTCGCCTGATTTGCCGGAACTGCGCGGCCTCAACTATCGAGGCGGTATCCAGCTGACGCCGGAATTCTCGGCGCTCATTCTGGGCCTTGTCGTCTACAAGACTGCGTTCATCGCGGAAATCTTCCGAGGCGGCCTGAATGCGGTTGGCCACGGGCAATGGGAAGCCGGGCGCGCCATCGGCCTCAAGGACCGCGACACGCTCCGCCTCATCATCCTGCCGCAGGCGCTGCGCGTCATCGTTCCTCCAATGGCGAGCCAGTATCTTACCGCTGTCAAGAACACGACTGTGGCGCTTGCCGTCGGTTATCCCGATCTCTCAGGCATCGTCGGGACGGTGATTAACCAGTCCGGGCGCGCGCTGGAAGGCTTCAGCGTGATGATCGTGATTTACCTCGTCATCAGCCTGTCGGTCGCCGGCTTCATGAACTGGTACAACGGGCACGTGGCCCTGAAGGGTGGACGATGAGCGCCGTGATATCTTCTTCGCCGATCGCGTCTGGACTTCGTTCGAGCATCCTGCCACCGCCAGCAAAGACGCCCGGCATCCGGGGGATTTTCTTCGGCACCCTCGTCAGTTCATTCTTTACCATCCTCGGTATCGCCGTGATCCTTACGCTATTGCCGAGGGTCCTCGATTGGGCGGTGTTCGACGCCGTCTGGCGGGTCGACAACGGCATGGCCTGCCGCGAAGCCGGCGCCTGTTGGGCGTTTATCGCCGCCAAGAGCCGGCTCATCCTGTTCGGTATCTATCCCCTTGAGGAGCAATGGCGTCCGCAGATCGTCATCACTATCTTTCTCGTCATGGCTCTCGCAAGCCTGCCGCCCAGGTTGTGGGGACGGCGATTGGTTGTCGCCTGGGCGATCACTTTCCTCGTCGTGATCGTGTTGATGGGTGGCGGCCTGTTCGGACTTTCAGCGGTGCCGACATCGGCGTGGGGAGGCCTTCCGGTTACGCTGCTTCTGGCATCCCTGTCACTGGTGCTTGCTTTTCCAATGTCGATTGCGCTTGCGGTCGGACGGCGCAGCAACCTTCCTATCGCCCGCTACCTGTCGATCGGTCTGATCGAGATCATCCGTGGCACGCCTCTTCTTAGCCTCCTGTTCGTCGCCTCGATCCTCATGCCGCTTTTCCTGCCGGACGGCTGGTCGCCCGACAAGCTGATGCGGGCGCTCGTGGCACTCACCATCTTCTCCGCGGCCTATCTTGCCGAGGTCGTTCGTGGCGGTCTGCAGGACGTATCGGACGGTCAGAGCGAAGCGGCACGAGCGCTTGGCATTTCGTGGTTCACGACGATGCGCAAGATCGTCATCCCGCAGGCGCTCCGTAAGGTCATCCCGCCGCTGACGAATACCCTGATCGTGATGATCAAGAACACCAGCCTCGTTTTCGTCGTCGGCCTGTTCGACCTTCTGAGTTCGACCCGTGCAGCACTTGCGGACCCCAACTGGCCAAGCCCCTTTGCCGAAGCCTATCTGTTCATCGGCTTCATCTACTTCGCACTGTGCTTTTCCACCTCGCTCTATTCGGCCTGGCTGGAGAAATATCTCGGCACGCCCTTTTCTCGCTAATTTCAGAAAGCTTGCCATGCAGATGCACGACCAGACCTTTGCCGCCCAGCTCACCGAATGGCGCCGATACCTGCATGCCCATCCCGAACTCTCGTTCGAGGAGGCTGAGACGGCCCGTTTCATTGCAGCGCGCCTGACCGAAATGGGCATCCCATTCGAAAGTGGAATTGGCGGGCACGGCATTGTGGCGACGATTGCGCGGCCCGGCTCCAACCGATCCGTCGGCCTGCGGGCAGACATGGACGCCCTGCCGATCGAAGAAGCCAATGACGTAGCCTACCGCTCCACGAAACCCGGCGTGATGCATGCTTGCGGACATGACGGTCACACCACCGCGCTGCTCGGCGCAGCTAAGCTACTCGCCGACGATCCCGATTGGTCCGGGGCAGTCCACCTGATCTTCCAGCCTGCAGAAGAAAAGGGCGGCGGCGCGAAGGCGATGCTGGCGGACGGCCTTCTGGAGCGGTTTTCGATGGACCGGGTTTTTGCGCTTCACAACTGGCCGGGCCTTCCTGCCGGCGAAATCGCCGTTCACAGCGGGCCGGTCTTCGCGGCGGGCGGCCCGTTCTACATTACGCTCCACGGCGTTGCCGGCCATGCGGCGGCACCACATCTCACCAAGGACACGATCGTTGCCGCAGGTCATCTGCTCGTCGCGCTGCAGACCGTTGTGTCCCGCAACGTCAACCCGCTTAACCCGGCGGTTGTCACAGTCGGTAAGATCAGTGGCGGCACCGTAACCAACCAGATACCGGAAAGGGTAGAAATCGCCGGCACTATCCGCACCTATGATCTCACTGTTCGGCGAGAGATCGCGGACGCGATCCACAGGGTTTCCGACGGTATTGCCGCGACCTACGGCATTCGTGCCGAAGTCAACGTGTCTCCCGGCGGGCAGGTCAGCATCAATGCACCGGGCGAAACCGAGATTGCAGCGAGCGCGGCAGCTGCAATCGGTGCCGTCGTGCATCGGGATATTCCGCCTACGATGGGCGGCGATGACATGGGATACATCCTGGCAAAACGGCCTGGTGCTTACATCTGGATTGGCAATGGACCTGCGTTGCGGGACGGCGAACTTCACAATCCGCGGTATGATTTCAACGACGAGATATTACCGACAGCAACCCACTGGTTCGCCGAAGTCGCCAAGCGATCGCTTGATGCCGAAGATTTAGGCCCGACCAGCTACCTGAGGCCGTCGAGCGATGATCGTCTTGTGCTGGAACAACAAACCCCGTTGGGATGCCAGGAAGATTAGGGAGCTTGGTGAAGCGCCTGGCCGGCAAGACTACGGAAATCGGTCCGTGAGGTTAAATGAGGCACAATCTTTCGATACAAAGGAACCAAGAACGATCCTGCGTCGATCAAGACTGAGGGCTGTGGCCTGAAATGCAGCCTGCAGGACCGACGCCTTGGCATGGACCAGACCCTCAAAGCGACTCTGGTCGCCTTCCCGGAATTCCGCGACCGAGTATTCCACCCGGCCCAGTGGAATAGATCCGTTCAAAAGCTCGCCTTTGATACCTTCATAGACCGTCATCATTCTGCCGATCTCCTCGCGTCAGGCAAGCGTATCTGTTGCGCTGCAAAATGGCCAGCACCGAATTGTGCCATGCGACAAAAATATGACAGCCTGCCGAGACGCCCTGATCGATCGCGGCATTATTTTTTGGCAGAGGTCGCTCATTGTCGCCTCACAATTCGGCACGACCTATCCCCGTCTTGAGGCCGATCTCAACCACATTTTATATTATCTAATTGTAAAAGAACATGAAACTACAGTTTCACAAAAATTGGCATGAAATCTGCTTTACCTCCCACGACTGGGCAAAAGTCCAGCAGTTCATAAAAAGAGGGAACGGTATGACCAACACATCATCGAAAATCTGGCGCAGCACTGGTTTTCTCAACACGTTTCGGGTGACGACGATACTCGGCGCGACGGCAGCCTGCGTGATGGCCGCAGCGGTAAACCCCGCACTTGCAGCCGGAACCCTGCGGATCGGCATGACGGCGTCCGATATCCCACTGACCACAGGCCAGACCGACCAGGGTGGCGAAGGCCAGCGCTTTATGGGCTACACCGTCTACAATTCGTTGATCGAGTGGGACCTTTCGAGCGCGGACAAGCCGTCCGCTCTGATCCCGAGTCTCGCGACCTCCTGGCAGGTCGATGCAACCGACAAGACCAAGTGGATCTTCAAGCTGCGCGACGGCGTCAAGTTCCATGATGGCAGCGCCTTCAATGCCGATGCCGTGGTCTGGAACCTCGACAAGCTCCTGAAGACCGATGCAGCACAATTCGACAAACGCCAGGCGGCCCAGGGCAAGTCGCGCATTCCGGCGGTCGCCTCCTACAAGGTCGTGGATCCGCTGACTGTCGAGATCGTCACCAACGGGCCTGATGCAACGCTTCCCTACCAGCTGAGCTGGATTCTGATCTCCTCGCCTGCGAACTGGGAAAAGCAGGGCAAGAGCTGGGACGCCGTTGCCCAGAAACCGTCCGGTACCGGCCCCTGGAAGATGGAGAGTGGTTTTACGCCGCGCGAGCGGGCCGAATTGACGCCCAACAAGGATTATTGGGACAAGGCACGCATTCCGAAGCTCGACAAGCTAGTCCTCATCCCGCTGCCGGAGCCGAATACCCGCGTCGCTGCCCTTCGTTCAGGTCAGGTCGACTGGGTCGAGGCCCCTGCCCCGGATTCGGTGAAGTCGCTGAAGGAAGCGGGCTTCAAGATCATCACCAATTCCTATCCGCATAACTGGACCTGGCACCTGTCGCGTGTCGAAGGCTCGCCGTGGAACGATATCCGGGTTCGCAAGGCCGCAAACCTCGCGGTCGACCGCGCCGGCTTGAACGAGCTTCTCGGCGGACTCTCCGTTCCCGCACAGGGCTACATGCCCCCCGGTCATCAGTGGTTCGGCAAGCCGACCTTCAAGGTGGAATACAATGTCGAGGAAGCCAAGAAACTGATGAAGGAAGCGGGCTACGGCCCCGACAAGCCCTTGAAGACCAAAGTCATCATCTCCTCGTCCGGCTCCGGCCAGATGCTGCCCCTGCAGATGAACGAATATATCCAGCAGACGCTCGCCGAAGTCGGTATCAATGTCGAATACGAGGTGATGGACTGGAACACGGTCATCAACGTCTGGCGTGCCGGCGCCAAGGATGCGAGCGCCAAGGGCGCGACGGCGGTCAACTACAGCTACTTCATCCAGGACCCCTTCACCGCGATGATCCGCCAGTCCCAGTGCAATCTCGCACCGCCGACCGGTACCAATTGGGGCTATTATTGCGATAAGGAGATGGACGCCCTGTTCGACAAGGTGCGCAACACCTTCGATCCCAAGGAGCAGGACAAGGTGATGCAGCAGGTGCACGAGAAATACGTGAACGATGCGCTGTTCCTGATGGTAACGCATGACGTCAACCCGCGCGCCATGACCGCCAAGGTTAAGGGCTTCGTCCAGGCGCAGAACTGGTTCCAAGACTTCTCCACGATCACCGTCGATCCCTGATCTCCTGCGTGCGACGCGCCAGGCTGACTGGCGCGTCACTTTTCATGATGCCCGATCAACCTGTTTTGGTGAGGACACCATGCTGCTCTATGCCCTGAAACGGCTGCTGCACGTCATTCCCGTCACGATCGGCGTGAGCATCGTTTGCTTCATGCTGATCCATATCGCGCCGGGCGATCCGCTCGCCGCCATCCTGCCCTCGGATGCTTCTGCGGACATGCAGGCGCAGATGCGCAGCTTCTACGGCCTCGACCGGCCATTGCCGGTGCAATACGTACTTTGGGCCTGGCACGCCCTGCATGGCGATCTCGGCACGTCCATCGCCAGCGGTCGCCCGGTGCTGCGCGAGATCATGGATGCTTCGATCAACTCGATCATTCTCGCACTTGCAGCCGCCGTCATCGGCTTCCTCGTTGGTTCGACGCTCGGTTTTCTGGCTGGCGTCTTCCGTGGAAGCTGGGTGGATCGCGCCGCATCGGCGGTTTCGATGCTCGGCGTCAGCGTGCCGCATTACTGGCTGGGCATGGTGCTGGTGATCGCCTTCTCGGTGACATTGGGCTGGCTTCCGGCTATGGGCGGCGGACCGGGAGGCTCCTCGGGTCGAAGCCTGAGCTGGGCCTATCTGCAATTCCTGATCCTGCCGGCAGTCACCATGTCGGTCATCCCGATGGGCATCATCGCACGCACCATCCGTTCTCTGGTCGCCGACATTCTCTCGCAGGACTTCACCCAGGCGCTTGCCGCCAAGGGCCTGATGAGCCGGCAGATCCTGCGGCATGTCATGCGCAATGCCGCCCCGACCGCACTCTCCGTCATGGGCCTGCAGCTCGGTTACCTGCTGGGCGGCTCGATCCTGATCGAGACGGTTTTTTCCTGGCCCGGAACCGGTTTTCTCCTGAACGGCGCGATCTTCACCCGCGACCTGCCGATCCTGCAGGGCACGATCCTGATACTCGCCATGTTCTTCGTCTTCCTGAACCTCCTGGTCGACGTGCTGCAGAGCGCGATCGATCCCCGCATCCAGAGGAGCTGACCATGGCCGTCATCACAGCAGACATCGCCGCTCCTTCCCAGGGGATCGCCAAATCTCCCGGCTTCTGGAGCAGTGTGCTTCGCCGGCTCTGTCGAGACCCGGTCGCGATGACGGCACTCGCGATCCTGATTATCCTGGTGCTGATCGCGATCTTCGCGCCCTATATCGCGCCCTACGACCCGTCCAAGGGCAGCGTCATCCGTCGCCTGAAGCCGATCGGCACGCCAGGCTTTATTCTCGGCACCGACGAACTCGGCCGGGACATGGTCTCCCGCCTTATCTACGGCGCGCGCCTTTCGCTCATCATGGGCGTCATACCGGTGCCCATAGCGTTCGTGATCGGTTCAGCGATCGGTATCATAGCTGGCTATGCGGGTGGTATCGTTAACACGCTGATCATGCGTACGATCGACGTCTTTTATGCCTTCCCCTCCGTGCTTCTCGCCGTGGCGCTTTCCGGCGCGCTCGGATCGGGACTGACCAATGCGCTTGTCTCGCTGACGGTGGTTTTCATTCCCCAAATCGCCCGCGTCGCGGAGAGCGTCACCACGCAGGTCCGCAAGCTCGACTATGTCGATGCCGCCAGAGCCTCGGGCGCACCGCCGACCACCATCATCCGGGTGCATATCCTCGGCAACGTGCTCGGCCCGATCTTTGTCTTTTCGACCAGCCTGATCTCGGTTTCGATGATCCTTGCCTCCGGCCTTTCCTTCCTCGGCCTCGGCGTTCGCCCACCGGATGCGGAATGGGGGCTGATGCTCAACACGCTCAGGACCGCCATCTACAACAACCCGTTCGTCGCCGCCCTTCCGGGCGTGATGATCTTCATCACCTCGATCTGCTTCAATCTCTTCTCAGACGGGCTGCGCACAGCCATGGACGTGAAATCATGATCAGCATCGTCGAAGAACCGGCCTATGACCTGCCGATCGGAGAAAGGGGCGGCCCTGCCCAGCCGCTGATCTCCGCCCGTGGCCTTCTCAAGCATTTTCCCGTCAAGGGCAGTGGTTTCCTGAAGCCGAAAAAGGTCGTCCGCGCCGTCGACGGCGTCGATTTCGATATCCTCAAGGGCGAGACGCTCGGGGTGGTGGGAGAGAGCGGCTGCGGCAAATCGACGACGGCGCGTCTCCTGATGCAACTCATCGTCCCGGACCGAGGCGATATCCTGTTCGACGGCGAAAAAGTAGGTGGAACGCTTCCGCTTTCGGACTACCGCCGGCAGGTGCAGATGGTCTTCCAGGATAGCTACGCCTCGCTCAATCCGCGCCTGACGATCGAAGAATCCATCGCCTTCGCCCCACGGGTCCACGGCGTTCCATCTGGCAAGGCGATCGCCAGAGCGCACGATCTCCTGCATCGCGTCGGCCTCGAGCCGGCCCGCTTTGCCGGTCGTTATCCCCATGAACTTTCGGGCGGGCAACGACAGCGCATCAACATCGCCCGCGCGCTCGCACTCGAGCCGCGCCTCGTTATCCTCGACGAAGCGGTGTCGGCGCTCGACAAGTCGGTCGAAGCCCAGGTGTTGAACCTGCTGCTCGATCTCAAGCGGGACTTCGGCCTGACCTACCTGTTCATCTCTCACGACCTCAACGTCGTGCGCTTTATGTGCGACCGGGTCATGGTCATGTATCTCGGCAAAGTCGCGGAGGTCGGAAGCCGGGACGCGATTTTCGAGAATACACGCCATCCCTATTCATCGGCCCTCCTCGCCTCCATGCCGAAGATGGATCCGTCGGAACGGACATCCGAGCCGCCGCTTTCCGGTGATCCGCCGAACCCGATCGACCCGCCACCGGGCTGCCGGTTCCACACCCGCTGTTCGTTTGCCGAAAGCGTCTGCAGCGCGGATACTCCGCCGCTCGCCGAGATATCCGCAAGTCAGGCAGCAGCCTGTCTGATGTCCGTGCCGGGCTCCGGCCACAGTCGCGCACCCGCCGTGATGGAGGTTTGACCATGAAGTCCGATGCGATGATCGATATCCGCAATCTCTCCGTCACCTTCAATCGCGGCCGCAAGCCGGTGAAGGCCGTCAACGGGGTCAGCCTTTCGGTCAAACCGGGGGAAGTCGTGGCGCTTCTGGGGGAATCCGGCTCGGGCAAGAGCGTCACGATGCGCTCGCTGCTGCGCCTTCACCCAAAAGGCACGAAGATCGAAGGCGCGATGGCCGTCGCCGGCCGCGACGTGACCGGACTTTCGGCGGGAGAACTCGGCGCCTTTCGCGGAGCTGTGGTCTCGATGGTCTTCCAGGAACCGCGCCTGGCGCTCGACCCTGTCTATACCCTCGGCCAGCAGATCGAGGAAACCATCATGCGGCATGAGAGGGTCTCCCGGTCGGAAGCATCGGCGCGGGCACTCGCGCTCTTCCAGAAAGTCCGCATCCCCTCGCCGGAGCGCAGGCTCCAGAACTATCCGCACGAAATGTCGGGCGGCATGCTGCAGCGTTCGATGATCGCCATGGCGCTTGCCTGCAATCCCAAGGTCCTGCTTGCCGACGAACCGACGACAGCCCTCGATGCGACGGTGCAGATCCAGATTTTACTGCTGATACGGGAATTGCAGAAGGAATACGGGCTTTCGGTCATCTTCGTGACCCACGATATCGGAGTCGCGGCGGAAGTGGCCGACCGGATTGCCGTCATGTATGCGGGCCGGATCGTCGAGGAAGGCAGGGTTGCGGATATCATCCGCGAACCGCGGCATCCCTACACCAAGGGGCTTCTCGGCGCGCGCGTCGAACTGGCCCACGGGCGCGACAGGCTTATCACCATTCCCGGCGCTCCGCCGGACCTTGCTGCTATGCCGCCCGGTTGCGCCTTCGCTCCGCGCTGCAGCCAGGTTTCGGATGTCTGCCGAACCGACGTGCCTGCATTGATGCCGACTGGTGAAGCCGCAAGTGTCGCGTGCGTGCTGTATGCCTGAACTGGCGCTGGGATGACCAAATAGGGAGGTGTCCGTGCGATCACGCATGGACCGACACATGACGCATATTACCTTGATTAACCCGAATACATCCCGGGCGACGACGGTCATGATGACCGAGATCGCTCGGAAGTACCTGCCCAAAGACGTCTCCGTGGAGGGCGTTACGGCCAACAGAGGCGTACCGATGATCCTGAACGCTACAGAGCTTACGGCGGCGGCCGATGGCGTTGTGGAGATGGGATTGGCCGCTTCCGAAAAGAGCGATGGGCTGATCGTCAGCGCATTCGGGGATCCGGGGCTCGAACGCCTCAAAGCCCTATCCGGCACGCCGGCCGTTGGCATATGCGAGGCGAGCATGTTGGAAGCCTCCGCCGGAGCGCGTCGCTTCGGGATAGCAACCGTCACACCGGATCTCGTGGCGAGTTTCGCCGCCAAGGCGCAGTTCCTCGGCGTTGCCCATCTTTTCACCGGCACGCGGCTGACGAGCGGTGATCCACAGGAATTGGCGTCCGATCCGGCGCGTCTCCATGCGGCGCTCGAAATCGCCGTCCGCGAATGTTTCCAGCAGGACGGCGCGGAGGCGGTCATTATCGGCGGCGGCCCATTGGGTCAGGCGGCGGACGATCTTCAGCGCGCGTTGTCGGCGCCGGTGATCGCGCCGATCCGATCCGCCTTCGGGCTGCTCCTCTCCCAGATCGCGCATCTCCGCCAAACCGGCACGAGAGCGAGCTGATGCGTGCGTCTCCTGGACCGCGCCATGGACGTGATGCTTTTTCTGTTGCAACTCGCGCCGTTCCGCCGGAAAGTCCGCCCGCTGGTGTGTTGGCGGAGTTTCCCGTGCCGAAGGATAGATCGTTCCTGTATCGTGTAAGGGAAGCCCTGCCCGAACTACACCCCGCCGAGAAGCGTCTGGGGGAGTTCGTCTGCGACTTCCCCGGTGAACTCGCAAGTTATTCCGCGCAGGAGCTTGCCGCCCTTGCACATGTCTCCAAGGCAACTGTCACCCGCTTCATCCAGCGCCTCGGTTACGAAAACTACGAGGAAGCCCGTCGCCATGCCCGCGCCGAGAAACAAACCGGCTCCCGGCTCTTTCTGACGGAGGCGGCCGACGCGTCGTCCGCCCAGTCGATGCAGGCGCATGTCGCTCAGGGCATCGCCAATCTGGAGGCAACGTTCCTTTCCATTTCCGAGGGCCAGATCGAGGCCGTGACGGAAGCCCTCATTGCGGCCCGGAAAGTCTGGGTACTCGGTTTTCGCAGCAGCCATCCCTTCGCGTCATATCTGCAATGGCAGTTGACTCAGGTCATCGAGGATATTGTCGCAATCCCCGGCGCCGGACAGACTCTCGGAGAACACCTCGTCAGCTTGCGGGAAGACGACGTCGTCGTGTTCGTCGCCATGCGCCGCAGGATAGCGCAGGTGGACGCCATCCTTGCCCAAATCCGCAAGTCGAAGGCCAAACTCCTCTACATCACCGATGAGGGCGCGGCGTTCGAGACGTCGGCAACCTGGCATTTTCAGTGCCAGACCCTTGCCCCCGGACCACTCTTCAACCACACTGCGGTAATGGCCGTCTGCCATCTGCTGATCACCCGGTGCCTGGAGAAGGCAGGTGCCGAGGGGAGAAAGCGCCTACGCAAAATCGAGACATTGAATGACGGCCTCGACGAACTCTGACGAGGTCAACGCCGATGACGATTGCCGGGTCGAAGATGCCCGCCTCGACTGGAATCAAGCGGTCGACCTAACTCAATCATACCGTATCAGCGCTCGAAGACGTCTCGGCAAAAACCTCTTTCACGATGCTGATGAACGCTTGGGCCGCGGACGATAATGCGGCACCGCTTTTTGAAACAATCCCGAGCTGCCTTTTGATGCTTGGCTTTTCAAGTGGAAGTAGTCTCAATCCGCTTTCGTCAGCCGCCGCGAACGTCATGCGTGGCACTATGGCTAGAGCCGCTCCGGCTCGTGCCATCGCCACCGCAGTTTGGAGATGTTGGGCCTCATAGGCCCAGTTCAAGGAATTCTCCTGTCCCGCCAGCGCATCATCGATGATCATCCTGTTACCCGATTGCTGGCTGACCCGAATAAGCGGGTGGCTGGCGAGCTCGGACCAATTGATAGCTTTTTTGTCACCAAATGGATGATGTTCGGGACATACGAGGATGAAGGGATCTTCGACGAGCACTTCGGTCTGAAAGTCCCATCGATGGCTCGATATCAGAGTGACGCCGACCTCAACCGTACCATTTGCGACCAGTTCACTGATTTCGGCCGCTGACTTGTCGTAAATCTCGACGAGCAGATCAGGATAGAGCTTTCGAAGGCGCATCACGATGTTTGGCAATCTTCCGGTTGCGATCGTCGGAAGACATCCCACAGAAAGCCTCTCCTGCCGGTTCTTGCTCGCTTGCTTAAGTTCGTCCAGCGCGCCCGCCAAGTTATATAACGTCTTCTGTACCTTCGGCAGCAGCTCTACTCCGGCTTTCGTGAGGGTCACATCGCGATTGGTTCGAAGGAAAAGTTTCTGCCCGACCTCCTCCTCCAGCTTACGGATCCGGTGACTGATCGCTGTATTGGAGAGGTTGAGATGAGCCGCCGCATCGCGAAAGCTACCTCTTTCGGCAACGGCGACAAAGGCATGCAATCCCAGAAAGTCGATGCGCGAGTTGTAATTCATACAGCCTCCAGATGATTATGTTTCATCTTATGGTTCATAATAATCGTTTGTTTCACGACGAAAAATGCACGATTTATCCGCTGACGCAACCTGGGAGGAGCCGTTGCAAAAGCTATTCGGTGGAAAGCCAAGACTTTCGCAGAACGTTTTGGGCGGGCTGGCACTTCTCGCCTTGTCGGCGCTCGGTCTATGGCTGACGCGCGACCTTTCGCAAGGTACACTGTCGTCAATGGGCGCTGGTCTTATGCCCCGCTGGCTTGGCCTTTTGATTGGATTGTGCGGCATCGTACTGCTTGTCATGGGCCTTCGTGCTCAAAGCGAAGCCATTGAGCCGGCCAACTGGCGCGGCATCGCTCTCATCGTAGTTGCGATTGTCGGATTTGGCATATTCATCCGCCCATTTGCTTTGGGGCCTATCAGCACGCCAACGCTCGGTCTGATCATCACTGGCCCTTTCGCCGTCATTGTCGGAGGCCTTGCAGCCCCCGACGCTCGGCTCCGGGAGCTGGTCGTTCTCGCGCTCGTGCTAACTGGCTCCTGTATGTTTCTGTTCGGCGACATCCTGAACCTGCCCATTCCGATTTTCCCGCAATTCGTCGTCCCCTATCTCGCGGGTATTTCCGCCAAGCTTGCGCTACGTGTAGCTGCGGCAGTTCTGCTGGTCATGGGCATCTTCATTGGGATGTCGGACATTCTCAAACATCGCCGGGCAGCGAAGCTGGGTGCCGCTGAGTTGGAGAAGAAGAATGACTGAGTTGCTCGCGAACCTCAGCCTTGGCTTTTCTGTCGCGCTCACGCCGGTCAACCTTGGACTCGCCTTCATCGGTTGCCTGGTCGGAACCCTGATCGGCGTCCTTCCAGGTGTCGGCCCGATTGCCACGATAGCCATGCTGCTGCCTATCACCTTCGGCATTGATCCAGCAGGCGCTTTGATCATGCTCGCCGGCATCTACTATGGAGCTCAATATGGGGGGTCGACGACCGCGATCCTCGTCAACATTCCTGGAGAAGCCTCTTCAGTCGTAACCGCCCTCGACGGCCACCAGATGGCCCGCCAAGGCCGCGCCGGTGTGGCTTTGGGCGTCGCGGCGCTTGGGTCGTTCTTCGCGGGAACTGTAGCAACAGTGTTTATCGCCGCTCTTAGCGGCCCGCTTACCGCGGTCGCACTGGTTTTCGGAGCTCCGGAATACTTCGCTTTGATGGTGATGGGACTGATCTTCGCTGTCGTGCTTGCACGAGGGTCGATCCTGAAGGCCGTGGCGATGATCCTCTTCGGCATTCTCCTATCCACCGTCGGCACGGATCTGGAAACGGGTGAAGAGCGGATGACTTTCGACCTGCCGTTTCTCGCGGATGGAATTGATTTTGCGGTATTAGCGATGGGCCTGTTCGGGATCTCGGAGATTCTCCGCAACCTCGATGCATCGGAAACACGCGACACCGTGAAACAGGCAATCGGACGATTGTTGCCGAACCGTGATGATGTCAAGCAGTCGTACAAACCAGTGCTGCGCGGCACGGCGATCGGAGCAATCCTTGGTATTCTGCCTGGAAGCGGCGCCATACTTGGTCCATTCGCGTCCTACACGCTCGAGAAGAAACTAGCCACGGATCCGGCCAGATTTGGCAAAGGCGCCATCGAAGGGGTTGCAGGACCGGAGGCGGCGAACAACGCCGGCGCTCAAACATCTTTCATTCCACTCCTGACCCTCGGCATTCCGTCGAACGCCGTGATGGCCTTGATGGTGGGGGCCATGACCATCCACGGCATCGTTCCCGGCCCTCAGGTGATGACGAAGAGCCCCGACCTCTTCTGGGGCATGATCGCCTCAATGTGGGTTGGCAACCTGATGTTGCTGGTCATCAACCTTCCCATGGTCGGCCTATGGGTCCGATTGCTTAAGGTCCCATACAGGCTGATGTTCCCCGCGATCCTGCTGTTCTGTTGCATCGGCATCTACACGATCAACTCGCTTCCAACCGACGTGATGTTCATCGGGCTATTCGGACTGGCAGGATATCTACTGACGAAGCTCGGCTTCGAACCCGCACCTCTGCTGTTAGGCTTCGTCCTCGGCAAGCTGATCGAAGAGAATTTCCGACGGGCTCTGATCATATCGCATGGATCGCTCGCGACATTGATCGAAAGTCCGATCAGCAAGGGACTGCTCGGGCTGGCGGCAATTACCCTCATCCTCGCACTGATCCCGGCAATCCGAGAAGGCCGCAAGGAAGTCTTCGTCGAAGGTTGAGGTCTCGACACCAGCGGCTGAGCCAACCGAACTTAGTTCCAATCGTTTTGCATCCAAGGAGGAGAGTGCGATGACCGACACACCAAACATGCCTGTGACCCGCCGACAAGTCCTAGTGGGAGTGTCTGCTTTGACCTTAAGTGCCACCGGCTTCTCGAGGGCAATCGCTCAGACATACCCGACCCAGAACATTACGCTGATCGTACCTTTCACTCCTGGTGGTTCGACCGACATTCTCGCGCGCGTCATCGGGCAAAAGCTTGAAGTAGCGCTGAAGCAACCGGTGATCATCGAGTCACGGCCGGGTGCGGGCGGGACGGTTGGGGTTGCGGCGGTTGCACGTGCAACACCGGACGGACATACGCTTGTGATGGGCCATATCGGCACCCTTGGCGCGGCTCCCGCTCTTTATCCAAAACTCTCCTACGATCCATTGAAGAGCCTCGATCCCGTGAGTGGCATTGCCCAGGTGCACAACATGCTCGTCGTTCATCCGGATGTGCCGGCGAAGACGCTGCAGGAGCTGATCGAGTACGCGAAGCGGAACCCCGGCAAACTGAACTATGCGTCGGGCGGCAACGGGAGTGCGGCACACATCGCTATGGTTGCGCTCTGCGATCGTGCTGGCGTTCAGATGACGCATGTGCCCTACAAAGGCACCGCCCCAGCCGTAACCGACCTGCTTGGCGGACGTGTGCAGCTCACATTCACGGGCGCGCCGAACCTTATCCAGCACGTTGAGGCCGGCAAGATGCGTGCGCTCGCCGTGTCGGGTTCAACCCGTTTGAAAGCTGCGCCGGACGTCCCGACCGTGGCCGAATCCGGCTTTCCCGGGTTTGAGGCCTCGCAGTGGTATGGCATCCTGGCTCCGAGCGGGACGCCGAAAGAGATCGTTGATCGCCTCAACCAGGAGATCGTCGCGGCCCTGTCCGGCGCAGAAATTCGAGAGCGTCTAGCCCTCGAGGGAGCGGACGTATGGACGAATACGCCCGCGCAATTTCACGATCACATCGCCAAGGAGATCGATCGTTGGAGCGCCCTGATCAAAAAAACCGGGGTTAAGCTCGACTAATCAATGCACGGCTCTGATTGGTCGGCGCTCAAGAGAGAGCCGACCAATCAGACAGGCTAGACGTCACCATTGACATCGCTATGGGTCGACTACGATCACGCCGGTATCATCGAAATCCTGAACATTCCGTGTGACCACAGTTAAACCGTGAACCAGCGTGTCAGCCGCGAGGGAACCGGTTCGAACCGTTGACCTTCGGTGACAGACAAGCCGCAAAAGACCGGAAGGCGGGTCCGGTCCCATTCTTTGTTGGCCTGGAGATTAAGCCACGCGCTTTAGTGCGTCGCCGAGTATCGCTACGATCGTGTCGATCTGGGCCTTCTCGATGATCAGCGGCGGCGACAGGGCGACGATGTCGCCGGTCACGCGGATCAACAGGCCGCTGTTGAAGCAGTCGACGAAGACGTCATATGCACGCGTTCCGGCTGCTCCGCCCCGGGATGCCAACTCGACGGCGCCGACCAGTCCGAGATTGCGGATGTCGACAACGTTCGGAAAGCCCTTCAGGGAATGAAGGGCTTCCTGCCAGTAGTCGGCCAGTCCCGCCGCACGGGTCAGAAGCCCCTCCTCCTCGTAGATTTCGAGGGTGGCGATGCCTGCGGCACAGGCAACGGGGTGACCAGAATAGGTATAGCCGTGGAAAAGCTCGATCGCATTTTCCGCGCCTACCATCAGTCCGTCATAGATCTTGCGGCTCGCGAAGACGGCTCCCATCGGGATGGTGCCGTTCGTAATTCCCTTGGCCGTCGTGACCAGGTCGGGAACGACGCCGAAATAGTCGGTCGCGAACGGCGTGCCGAGACGGCCGAAGCCGGTGATGACCTCGTCGAATATCAGCAGGATGCCATGCTTGTCCGCCGTCGCGCGCAGCTTCTCAAGATATCCCTTCGGTGGCAGGATGACGCCGGCCGATCCGGACATCGGCTCGACGATGACGGCGGCGATGGTCTCCGCGCCATGAAGCTGAACGAGACGTTCGAGGTCGTCGGCGAGTTCGACGCCATGGGTGGGAAGACCTTTCGAAAATGCGTTGCGCTCGATGTCGAGCGTGTGGCGCATGTGATCCGCGGGGATCTGCGGGAAGACGCGGCGATTGTTGACCAGGCCGCCGACCGAGATGCCGCCGAAGCCGACCCCGTGATACCCCTTCTCCCGGCCGATGATCCGGGTACGGGTCCCCTGCCCGATCGCACGCTGGTAGGCGATCGCTATCTTCAAGGCGGTATCAACGGATTCGGAACCGGATCCGGTGAAAAACACTCGGTCCAGCTTGCCCTCGGCGCCGCCCGGCGCAGTCGAAGCCAGCTTCGCAGCGAAGTCGAAGGCGATCGGATGGCCCATCTGGAAAGTTGGAGCGAAGTCCATAGTTGCGAGCTGACGTTCGACAGCCTGGGCGATTTTCTTCCGGCCATGCCCGGCATTGCAGCACCAGAGACCGGCGGTTCCGTCGAGCACCTGGTTGCCGTCGATATCTGTATAGTACATGCCATCGGCTGCGGCGAGCAGGCGGGGTGCCGCCTTGAACTGGCGATTGGCGGTGAACGGCATCCAGAAATTTTCGAGCGTTGGTGCGTTTGTCTTGATCGCCTGATCCATGAGGGCCTCCTTTGGCATGACAATCAGATCGACGATTTCAGGAAGTCAAACAAGACCTTTTCTTCTGTTCCATAAGCCATTGAATATATGAGACCCACACGCTACCATTTGAGATATTCTGAACAACGTGAACGGATGCAAATGTCGATCGACATCGGAAACCGCCTCCGCTACCTGCGCATTGCCCACAATCTTTCCCAGCGGGAACTGGCCAAGCGCACCGGCGTGCCGAATTCAACGATCTCGCTGATCGAGTCGAACGCGTCCAACCCGTCCGTCGGCGCTCTCAAACGGATTCTCGACGGCATACCCATCGGTCTGGCGGAGTTCTTCGCGTTCGAGCCGGAGCGCCCCAGGAAGGCCTTCTATGCCAGCGAGGAACTGTTGGAGATCGGCAAGGGCACCATCTCCTACCGCCAGGTCGGAGAGAATCTGTTCGGCCGCAGCCTGCAGATGCTGAAGGAATGTTATCAGCCTGGCGCGGACACCGGGAAGGTGCCGCTCGTCCACGATGGGGAGGAAGGTGGAATTGTCCTCTCCGGAAGGCTCGAAGTCACGGTGGATGATGAACGGCGAATTCTCGGCCCCGGCGACGCCTACTATTTCGAAAGCCGACGTCCGCACCGCTTTCGCTGCGTGGGACCGGTTCCATGCGAGGTCATCAGCGCCTGCACACCGCCGACATTCTAGTCCCGTCGCGCAGCGCGCAGGAGGTCTAGCGGGAACCGCGGCCTTCCCAGAGAAAAAATGCCCTTTCAAAGCCTGGGATCAAACATCCAGGGCGGCTCATCTTTTGATTGAAGCGTATCCTGCAATATCAAAAGCTCAACAAATCGCCGGGGACAATTGAGACAAATTATTTAGCGAATCTTAATGCAACTGGAGAATGCTTTGGCGGCACGTTGCAGTCGAAGGTATTGGTAATACAGACGGCTGCATCGAGGACATAACGAAGAAGCGGCTACGCGAGCTTATCAGGCGGGAAGCGATCGCGGCAGCCAGCCGATATCGGCCCATGACAAGGTAGGTGACATGCTTGCATCTCATTTTCGACGCACAATGTTGTTCGGCGCGACAACAGCGACGATCCTTCTCGGCGTGGCCGACTCTGCGAGCACCAGCTTCGCTGCAGTTGTCGTTGGAGAGACGCATCGCATTGATACCAGTTCAAAATCCGCTGACGGCATCGAGGCGATGAAAGCCGGGTACCGGCGGCCGGACTCTATTCTGTTTCCTGCGGATAATCCTTACACGCCGGAAAAAGCGTCCCTCGGCAAGAAACTCTATTTTGATCCTCGTCTTTCGTCGACTTCCGCGCAGTCTTGCGCCAGCTGCCATAACCCGGGTTTTGGCTGGGGAGACGGGCTGTCCGTGGGCGTCGGCCACGGCATGGAGAAGCTAAGCCGTCGCTCGCCCACGGTCGTCAACGCCGCCTGGGGGGCAATTTTCATGTGGGACGGCCGCGCTTCCAGCCTTGAAGAACAGGCGCTGGGGCCGATCCAGTCCGCCCGTGAGATGGGCATGCCGATTGACCGTCTTGTCAATCGCCTCAACTCCATCACCTCATACGGTTCGCTGTTTGAGAACGCCTTCCCTGGCGAAGGGGTGAACCCCAACACGCTTGCAAAAGCGATCGCCGCCTATGAACGAACCATCGTCTCCGAACAGGCGCCTTTCGATGCCTGGGTAGAAGGAGACGAGCAGGCGATCTCCGAACAGGCGAAGCGCGGTTTTGTCGTCTTCAACACGAAAGGTCAGTGCTCATCCTGTCACGAGGGCTGGAACTTCACAAATGACGGCTTTCAAGATATCGGCCTTCCCGGCACGGATATCGGGCGCGGGGAATACCTGCCCGACATCGTCAAGATGCAGCATGCCTTCAAGACGCCAGGTCTACGCGAGATCGCCAGCCGGGCTCCTTACATGCACGACGGGTCCCTTGCCACGCTTGAGGATGTCGTCGAGCACTACGATCAAGGCGGTCTCGACAGGCCAAGCCGTTCCGATCTGATGAAGCCGCTCTACCTTACGTCGCAGGAGAAAGCCGATCTGGTTGCTTTCCTCAGGACTTTGACCAGTAACCTCAGCCCTACGGCAGTGCCGACCCTTCCTCGCTGAAACCTGACAACCCGGATACCAGGGAGATACCATGCGCCAGTTAGTCCTGATCACCTTCATAATTCTTACCGGCCTTTCGGTGGGCGCGCTTGCGGCCAGCCTGACCATCCATCAGCAGGGCCGCAAATTCTCCTCCGATAGCATCACTATAAAGGCAGGCGAGAAGCTGACATTCGTGAATGACGATACGGTCCCCCACAATATCTACTCGGCCAGCAGCGGAAACGAATTCAACCTCGGATCACAAGCCCCCGGAATGTCGACCGAGGTAACCTTCACGGAAGCCGGCGACGCTCAGGTGCTATGCGCAATTCATCCGCGGATGAAGATGGCCGTGAAGGTCACCAACTAATCTTACAGGCTGTTCCCAGGGGAACCGTAATGTCGATTCGCTACAAATTTTTCGGGGCATTCAGTATCGTTGTCGCCCTTGCCTGCGGGCTGGCGTTCTACGGCATTCGTAGCATCTCCAGCACGGGCGATCTTGTCGTAAACCTCTATGACGGCCCACTTATGGGGATTAATTATGCGCGCTCGGCGCATGCGGCATTAAACGAAGCCCGCCTTCTTCTGCAGCCAGGCCCCGGCGAGGCGCCGCCGAAGGAAACTGCCGAAAAATTCGAAAAGCTGCTCGCGGATATTGCTGACAACCTGCAAATAGTTCGAGAGCGGGTTAAGACAAAAGACGTCACGGTCGCCTTGGAGCGGGCCGAAAGCCGGCTTCGCGACTGGTCCGACGCAGAACTGCAAATTCTCCAACCTCCGACAGGCGGTTTGACTACTATTCCTGCACCATTTGCGATCGCGCGGAAAAGTGAAGCCACCGTTGCAGCACTCGACGATTTGGTGGAGATTGTCGCTGCATATGGCTTCGACTACCGGATGCAAGCGGAAGCGAAAGCGACGGCGGCGCGTGCCACCATGCTGACACTTGCTGTAGGCGCGGCACTTGCAGGGCTGATGCTTGCGATCGCTTTTGCCTATTCCATGAGCAAGCCGATCTTTGCTGCGATGCGGGTCGCGGAACGCGTCGCGACCGGCAATTTCACAGACAAGATCGACATCCGCCGCCGCGATGAACTCGGCCGTCTTCTGAACTCGCTTGTGGTAATGCAGACCACGCTCAAGGCTCGCGCGGATGACGATGAGGCCGCCAGGATCTCGAAAGAGCGGCTGACGCGAATGCTCGCCGCACTTAACGCAACCAACGAAGCGATCATGCGAGCGAAAACCCGCGAGCAGCTTTTCGAATTCGTCTGCAAGGCGGCGATCGCCGGTGCCAAGTTTACGTCGATGACCATTGCATTAGCGGAACCCGGAAACGAATTTCTTCGCATAGCAGCGGCGACCGGTCCCGGTGCCAAGGTGCAGAGGGGCCAGAGGATCGCGACGTCCAACGCCTATCCCGAGGGACGAGGGTTATCGGGAATAGCCTTCCGCGCAAAACGCCCCTGCATCAGCAACGATTATCTGGCCGACGTGCAATCCAAGGCCTTCCACGAGGCGGTTCGCCGCACCGGAACAAAATCGGGGGCGGCGCTGCCCTTGCTCAGCCAGAACCAGGCGGCGGGTGTCCTTCTATTCCTGTCCGCCGAGATCGGGACGTTCACGCCGGAGTTCGTCGATCTGCTGCAGCGGCTTGCTGCAAACGTTTCGTTTGCGCTTGAAGGTTTCGACCGCGCCGATGAAAAGGAAAAAGCCGAAGAACGCATCAAATATCTCGCGACACACGATACGCTGACCGATCTGCCGAACCGGGCAATGTTCAACCAGCTCCTGGGCTTCTCGATGCAGGAGGCGAGGCGCTACGAACGGCATTGCGCAGTTCTGTTCATCGATCTCGACAGGTTCAAGATCATCAATGATACCCTTGGCCATGCGGCAGGCGATGCCTTGCTGATCGAGGTTGCGCGCAGGCTCCGCAGCGGCGTGCGCAAGGGCGATGTCGTCGCCCGACTGGGGGGTGACGAATTCGTCATTCTCCTCAACGAGATCACCGAAATCCAGCATGTGGCAACCATCGCGCGTAATCTGCTCGCGTCGGTTAGCAAAACCATGGATCTCGGTGGACACGAATGCGGCGTTACTGCGAGCATCGGCATCGCAATGTTCCCTGAGGACGGCGACAACGAACAGACATTGATGAAGAACGCCGATATCGCGATGTACCTTGCCAAACAGGAAGGCAAGAACGACATCCGGTTCTTCTCGACCGAGATCGCAACGCAGTCCGTCGATCGCCTGATGCTGGAAGCAGGCCTGCGTCACGCTCTCGACCGAAACCAGTTCTGCCTTCACTACCAGCCAAAGCTGGACGTCGTGACGGGGCGCATAGCGGGTGTCGAGGCTCTGCTGCGCTGGAACCATCCAGAGCTTGGCATGCTTCCGCCCATGCGGTTCATACCGCTCGCCGAGGAGACCGGTTTGATCGTCGCGATAGGCCGCTGGGTCTTAAAGACGGCCTGCGCACAGAACATGGCGTGGCAACGCCAGGGACTTCCGCCGCTTTCCATGGCGGTCAACGTCTCGCCACGGCAATTCCTCGATGAAAATCTGTTGCGGGACATCGATGATGTGCTTGCAGCCACTGGAATGAACCCCAATCTTCTCCAGATCGAGATCACCGAAAGCATGGTCATGCTCAATGTGGACCGGGCAATTCAATTGCTTGATTCCATTCAGAGCCGCGGGGTCCGACTTGCGATCGATGACTTCGGCACCGGCTATTCGTCGATGTCGTTGATGAAACAGTTCCCGATCGACACCATCAAGATCGACCGGTCCTTCGTTCGCGATCTGCCGCACGGCTCCGAAGACAAAGCCATTACCCAAGCGATTATCGCCATGGGCAAGGCGCTCGGATTGACGGTCGTCGCCGAAGGGGTCGAGACGAAGGAACAGAGTGCATTTCTGACTCAGAATGCATGCGATGAAATCCAGGGCTTCCTGTTCAGCAAACCTGTGCCGTCGGAGGATATCGCTGACCTGCTCCGGCTCCAGCACGTCGACGCGCCAAGTCTTCAGCCGGAATTGAGCAACATCATATTGGATAGCGGCAAACAAGATCGCTGGAACAGCGACCCGGTCTTGGCGAGGGCTGAATAAATTCCATTCCTTGCCGGGAGAGGATTCACACTCCTTTGCAGCGCTACTAAGATCCTCGCATCTCCCGCGGCGGACAGCTGGCGCGCATTCGACAACACGGCATCGGGTGCTGCCGCGAGAGATTCTCTGACGATGCGCGACGAGTATCGCGTCAGCGCGCAAAGGATGCCCAATTGGCATTCGGCCGCGATGATATCGCGGCCGAATGAAATCTTCATATACTGAAGGGTTTGGTGGACTGCGCGGGGCTGCCGACCGCCGACGGGAGATCGTCGTCGGTTGGAATGCTGCCGTTGGGCGTGAGATCGTCCACGGCCTTTGGAAGGTCGCGGCTAAGCCGGCTCAATATTTCCTCGGCGGTAAGGCCCGTCCGAGCTGACAGATCCTCCAGTACCTCCGGGCCTAGGGCTTCGGAAAGCTGGCGGTTGTCGATCTCGGTATTCGGACCGGGACGAACCCAGGAGCTGGCAGTTTCGCCGTGTCCGTTCTGTTGGAATTGCTTGAGCAGGTCGCTGAGCCCGCCTCCCAGAATGCCTCCGGACGAGCCGCCGCGGAGAAGGTCTCCGAGCCCACCCGAACCGCTCGCGAGGCCGCCGAGCAGCCCACCGAGCCCGCCCGATGGCTCGCCATTGGGGCCTTTGGCCTGCGGGTTTTGCAGGTTCCGCAACAATTCGCCAATCTTGTCCCTGTTCTGATATCCGGCAATAGCCAGAACACCTAAAAGGGCTTTCATCGGTCCGCTTACCATATCATTCTCCTCCGTTGATATCCGTATGCAAGCCTCGGATCTGAAGGCCGTTCAACCTTCCGCCTTCTGGTTGACGACGGACGTGGCAATAGCCGTCAGGGTCAGATCTGTCGCCTGTTCCTCATCAAGGGTAGTCTGAAGAAGACCGGCGGCATCATTAAGGCCGAGCTCCAGCGCCCAGGTGCGCAAAGTGCCGTAGCGCGCCATCTCATAGTGCTCCACAGCCTGCGCGGCGGCAAGAAGACCGGCATCAAGGGCAGGAGAGCCTGCATACTCTTTCATGATCTCGTCGCCTTCGTCGGTAATGCCGAGGATCGCATCGCAGGTCTTGGCCTTAGGCTCCTTACCGATGATCTTGAACACCTGCTCGAGGCGTTCGACATGAATCTTGGTTTCGCCCAGATGTTTCATGAATGCGTCCTTGAGCTGAACGCTTTTCGCTGCCTCGTAGAGTTTCGGCAGGGTTTCGACGATCTTCTGCTCCGCGAAATAGACGTCCATGAGGGTATCATGGAAGAGGTTATCGAGTTTCTTTACGTCGGCCATTTGGTGGCTCCGTTGTTATGAGGACCGACCACGGAGGACCCGTGGCCGAGAGGGGAACTAGACGGTACGGTGTGTCGCCGTCTCGCTGAAAAAGGCAGTATGCCTGGTCCCCGAATGCTACCGGACCAGGAAGCAACGGCAGGTTCACGGGCAACGGCCTCGAACCTCTCAAGTTCCGCAAGCCTGCTTAAACAATTGGCTAGGGGGAAACTCTCGGTCGTGAGTTGGCGAGGATCGAAAGGTGTTTGAGGGGCAAGGCCGAGGTTGCCGGAGGAGTATTCTCAGCTTCCCCAGGTAGTTCGCCAAGCAAACGGGTGGCTCGATTTGCGGCAATCGCAATGTCAGACGTCGAGAGAGTACCTGCGCCATCAGGTAGCCAACGAGGCAATAGCGTGGGGAATCGCAATGAGCGTGGCAGCAAAACTCGAGAATATCGGCCCTACGCCCATTCGAGACATGGGGTATCGGGTGGCGATGAGCCCGCGGACGCCGAACGGTTTTCCCTCGCGTATTCCAGTCGAGGACTCCCCGGCAGAATATCGGTATCCATTCAGTCGCCGCGGGGATCCGGACGGGCGTACGGGTCGTCCGCACCGGCCGAAATGATATTCAGGCGCCCCCCGTTGGGGTCGCGGACGATGGGATCGGGATGCCGAGCTTCGACATGATGTTGATCCGCCGTCCGTGGGTGGCGGCCTCCATGATCGCGGTCAGAACTTCCAGCACATGGAACGCAACCTCGCCCGAAGCGCGGTGGGGTCTGACCATCGCGATCGAAGTGGCTAGGTCGGCGAGGCCCAGACCGCGATAGTTGGCGAACAAAGGCTTCACATCGTCGGGGAAGCCGGCCATGCCGGGATAGGGGTAATTGGGCTCACCGTAGGGCAGTGCAGAGGTATCGATCTCCTCCCAAGGATCGCGTCCGACGCCAATCTCGATTTTGCCCGCGAAGAAATTGGGATCCGGGATCCGCAGCGAGGCTTCGGTTCCGTGTAGTTCGAGTGGCGGCAGGCTGTGCTTCCAGATATCCCAGCTGTAGGAGAAGCTGACCTGCGCTCCGCAGTCGAAGTAGAGCATCCCTTGTACCGTCGTGAAGACCTCGACCTTGATGGTCGCGCCCTGACGGGCGGCTCCAGGAGTCGTGATCGTTCGCTCCGCAAAGCCGATCATGCCGCTTGCCTCCACGGCGGCAACCGGACCCAGCAACGCCGTCATCAAGGCGATATAGTACGGCCCCATGTCCAGAACCGGCCCCCCGCCCGGTTTAAAGAAGAAATCCGGGCTGGGGTGGCGGGACTCCATGCCGTGGTTCATCATTGCCGACGTCCCGATCAAGGGCCGGCCAATACGGCCCGAGACGATCAGGTCGCGCGCCGTCGACGGACCGGGTCCAAGAACCGTATCCGGCGCAGAGCCGATCCGAACGCCAACCTCCGCCGCCGCGTCCAGAATGGCACGCGCATCGGCCAGCGATGTCGCCAGCGGCTTTTCAAGATAGACATGCTTGCCGGCCGCGATTGCTTCCAAGGCTATGGGAGCGTGGGCTTCCGGCACCGTCAGATTGAGGATAGCGTCAATGTCATCGCGCGCCATCATCTCCTTTACACCCATTGCGCCGATGCCGTATTGCGCCGCCTTCGCCGCGGCAGCGTCCGGCCGGATGTCGGCCACGGCGGCAATCTCGAAGGAGGGAAAGAACGGGGCATTGCGCAGATAGATATCGGAGATGCTGCCGCAGCCGACCACGCCGACGCGCATTGGAACCTGACGTGTCATTTACGCGATCTCCCCTGCGAAAATCCTGAGCTGCGCCATGGCCTTCCTTGCAAAGCGGACGTAGTCCTTCGGCATGTCGTGCTCCGCCACGGAAATGCTTGCGCCGGCCTCGATCGCCGCAACCCAGAGCGCGTCCCAGGGCAGGATGCCTTCACCGGGATCGGCCCAGCCCATCTCGTCCTCGTTTTCGCCCGGGCGGGCCATGTCCTTGAAATGGATGCCGCATATGCGCCCGTGGTAGCGCCTCATCCATTCGAACGGGTCCTGGCCGGAGCGAGCCAGCCAGGCGACGTCCATTTGCCACTTCAATTCTTCGCCCAGGATATGTTGGATGGCCGTGCTGCCGTCCTCCAGCCGAGCCATGTCCCAGTTGTGGTTGTGCCAGGCAAAGCCGAAGCCCTCCGCCTCCACGCGTCTGCGCATGTCATCCAGACGCGCGCCGATCGCCTTCCAGCCGGCGACGTCCGTCGCGCGGTCGGCCGGTGGCAGGAAGGGCACGATCATGGTTTCTATGCCGAGAATACGGGCTGCGTTCATATGCCGTTCAAGCTCCGATTCCAGCGCCGCAAGCGCGAAATGACCCGTCGGAGCGGAGAGATTGTATTGATCGAGCAGCTCTCGCATTTGTGCCGGGTTTTCATAGAGATCGCGATAGGTCTCGATCGCCCGGAAGCCGATTTCGGCCACACAACGAAGCTGCTCGGAAATTGGTGGGAACTCCCTCGCTGAAAAAATCTGGAAGGAGAAGGGTTGTAGCATGGTCATCTGGAGGACTTCTTCCGATATGTATTTTTGAAGATTAAAGACGCAGACCGCTGGCGGTATCGAAGAGATTGATCTTCGTTGTCGCCAAACTTAAATGCAGGATGTCCCCCCGACCTCCCTCGAACTCGCCCGGAACCCGCAGGGCCAAGGCGTTCTCGCCGATGCGTCCGTGGACGATCGTTTCCGGGCCCATGGCCTCGACCAGGGTGACGGACATTGCCGGTCCGTCACGATCCTCAGACATAGGCTGCAAATGCTCTGGCCGGATCCCCAGTACGGCAGCACCCTGGCGAAGTGGTCCGACTGGTTCGTAGCCGGCGAGTGGAACATCCATGGCAGCAGATCGGAAACAGGCACCGTCAGGGCCTATCTCGACCCTTCCGTCGATGAAATTCATACCCGGCGTACCGATGAAGGACGCTATGAAGCGATTGGCCGGGCGATGATAGATTTCATGCGGCGTGCCGAGCTGCTGGATGATGCCGTCCTTCATGACGGCAACTCTGTCGCCAAGCGTCATGGCCTCGATCTGATCGTGGGTGACATAGATCATCGTGGAATCGAGATCCTGATGCAGGCGTTTCAGTTCAACCCTGAGTTCGGAACGCAGCTTCGCATCGAGATTCGACAGCGGCTCGTCGAAGAGAAAGACGCCGGCCTTCTTGACCAATGCCCGGCCGATGGCCACGCGCTGCCGCTGCCCCCCCGACAGCTCCCCGGGGCGGCGTTTCAAAAGTGGTTCCAGTTGCAAAATCCGCGCCGCTTCGGCAACGCGAGCACCGATTTCGGCTTTCGGAGTCGATGTCATCCGAAGACCGAACGACATGTTCTGCTCGACCGTCATCCTTGGATAGAGCGCATAGGACTGGAACACCATGCCAATGCCTCTCTTCGAGGGTTCCGCATAGGTCACGTCAACGTCGCCGATGCAGATCTGGCCTGAACGGATGTCGTTCAGCCCCGCGATCGCGTTCAGCAGTGTGGACTTGCCGCATCCCGACGGTCCGAGCAGAACCAGAAACTCACCGGTTCGGACATCGAGGTTCATCTCTTTCAGGATTTCCAGATCGCCATAGGCAATGGTCAGGTCGCGAACCGAGACGCTGGAGCGGGCTCCCAGGGGAACGGAGGGGGTTGCTTCTATCATGATCAGCCTTTCACAGCCCCGGCGGTTACTCCGCGAACCAGGAGCTTGCCCGAGAGAAAATAGACAAGAAGGGGAACGAGGGCGGTGATGATGGTCGCGGCCATGTCGATATTGTAGTTGCGCTCGCCCTCGACCGTATTGACGATGTTGTTGAGCTGCAGGGTCATCGGCGCATACGAACTGCCACCGAAAATGAGCCCGAGCAGATAGTCGTTCCAGATGCCTGTCACCTGCAGCACCAGGGCCACCACGAGGATCGGCATCGACATGGGGAGCATGACGTAGACAAACATCTTCCAGAACCCGGCGCCGTCGACACGCGCCGCCTTGAAGAGTTCCGGCGGCATGCCGGCATAGAAGTTGCGAAAGAGCATCGTTGTCAGCGGCAGCCCAAAGACCACATGGATGCCGATCAGGCCGCCCAGCGAACCGAACAGGCCGAAATTGGCGAGCACACGGGTCATTGGATAGACGAAGACCTGATAGGGAATGAAGGCACCGAGCACGAGACCGCCGAACAAAAGATCGGCCCCGCGCGGCTTCCATGTCGAAATCGCATAGCCGTTGATCGCCCCGAACAGGACGGAAATGATGACCGCCGGAACGGTGATCAGGACCGAATTGACAAAGCCGCCGCGAATCCCGTCGCAGACGAGGCCTGTGCAGGCCGACGACCACGCCGCGATCCAGGGTTGGAACGTCAGGTTGTCTGGCCATGCCAGGAGATTGCCGAGCCGGATTTCATCCATGGGCTTCAGGGAAGTCACCAGCATGACCCAAAAGGGCAGAAGGAAAAACAGCATGCTCGCGAAGGCGAAGATATACAGTCCAATGCGGCCCGGAGAAACGAGCCGGGGCCTGCCGAGGGGGATTGGCTTGCGGTCGATCTGCATAGCCGAAGCTCGACGATCCATGTTCAGTGACCTCCCGAATTCCTGGCCTTACGCGCTTCGCAATACATCCAGGGTCCGACGATGGCGACGACGCTTACAAGGATGAGCGTGATGGAAGCGGAGGCGAGGCCGATGTTCTGTCGGGTAAAGAGGCTGTCCATCGCAAACTTCGCCGGAAGCTCCGTTGACATTCCTGGGCCGCCATTGGTCAGCGCCACTACGAGGTCGTAAGCCTTGACCACGGAGATGGCGAGCATGATGACGGAGACGGCGACCATTGGTCTGATCATCGGCAGCACGATCCGCAGATAAACCTGCCAGGTCGGCACGCCATCGACCTTTGTCGCCTTCCATATGTCTGCGTCCACACCGCGCAGGCCGGCCAGCAGGATGACGGAGATCAGGCCGGTCGATTGCCACGCTCCAGCAATGATCATGACATAGATCGCAAGGTCCGGTCGGGTCAGCCAGTTCAGCGTGAACGTTTCCCAGCCCCACCCCCTGACGGTCGACTGGATGCCCAATGCCGGGTTGAACATCCATTGCCAGGCGAGCCCGGTGACCACGAATGACATGGAATGGGGGTAGAGGAATACGGTCCTCAGGAACCCTTCGCCGCGGATACGGCTATCCATCACCACGGCTAGAAGGAAGCCAAACACCAGACAGCAGATTATGAATCCCGTGCCGAAAACCAAAAGGTTCTCCACGGACACCGACCAGCGTGGCGTCGCCATCAACCGGCGATACTGGGAAAGCCCCACAAAGTCGAATTGTGGAAAGCCCCGGGAGTTTGTAAAGGACAGCACCACGGTGAACATCAGGGTGCCGAGATAGGCCATCAACAAGATGGCCCACGCCGGAACAACGGCAATTTGCTCCATACGGATGCGGAACGGAGGACGGCTCGGTGGGCGCCGCCCGGGTGTGGTGCTCTCCATCGTGATCTCGCTTTCCGCCAAATTTACCGAGCGAGTTCAATTGCGGAGATTAGCTGCTTCGACAGATCGCCCGCCGTGGAAGCTGGATTCGACCAGACCTGCACCAGGGTGTCGGTGACTGCACCCCACACATCGGGCGAGACAAGCTGCGCTGGCGCAGGCACCTGATTTTCGGATGCAAGCACGGCTGGGAACATCTTCCGCGCGCAGGCGTCAAGCTGGCTGACGTCAAAATCCTTGGCAATCGGAAGTCCGCCCTTGGCTTTGGCGAAATCCAGTTGCACCTTGGGCTCAAGCAATGTCTTGACGAGCAGCGCCTGCCCCTGCTGATGATTGGCGTCCTTTACGAGAGGGAAAACGAACACGTCGCTGCCGATCTGGTAAATCCGCTGGCCCGGGCCTGAGAAACAACCGACATCGATGCCCGGCTTCATTCCGGCATTGACAATTTCTCCCTTGGCAAAATCGCCGATAATCTGAAAGCCGGCCTGCCCCTTGATGATCATATTTGTTGCGATATTCCAGGCGCGGTTTTCCGCTCCTTCGTCGGTATAGGCGCGCAACCTCAGATAATACTCGGCCACCTTGATGAATTCCGGCGAGGACAGCGCTGCCTGATAGTTATCGCCGAGAACGTTCGTATAGAGATCCTTGCCACCCGCCTGCATCAGCACTACGGAAAAGAGATGCCTCAGAAGCGCGGGATCGGCACCGAACGCCAACGGCACATAGCCAGCGGCCTTGACCTTGTCCAGCGCTGCAAAGAATGACGGCCAGTCGGTCAGAGTATCGACATTGACACCGGATGCGTTCATCACCGGCAGAGAGTAGAAAAAGACGTTCTGGACCTGCATGGACACCGGCAGCCCGTAATAACGGCCGTCGCGAAGGACGGCCCGAGCGAGCACCGGCGTCAGAATCTTGTCGTAGCCAAATTCGTTGATCAGTGGCGTCACGTCCCGCAGCAGGCCCTGCTCCACCATCGAATTCATTTCATTGCCGGCAGTGAACTGACTGGCTGTCGGCGGATTGCCGCCTATGATCCGGTTGTAAGCGACGGCGCGGGCATTTGCGCCCCCTGCAACGGCGCTATCGATCCAATTGCCGCCTCGGGCGCGATAGGCTCCGGCCAGCACGCCGACGGCTCGGGACTCGCCGGGAGATGTCCACCAATGGGTTACCTCTGCGACAGGATCAGCAACGGCTTCCGAGAATGACATCGATGTCATTGCAAGCACTAACAAAATTTTACGCATGGCAGTTCCCCTGTTTTTCGAAGTTGCACGATTCATCTCCGCTTTCGCGCGGCTTGTTATGACATCGATTTCATGCTTGAATTTACACCGTTTGGAACTTATTTCAAGGTTAAAGTTTATCTGAGGCACGGTCATCCAAGGCAGTCCTTGCGTGGAATGCCGATATAACGAGTTGCAATGCATAAGGTCCCTGCATGAGCCGTTTACCCCGAATTGTCGATGTGGCCAGGCGCGCGGGCGTTTCGCCTTCCACAGTGAGCCGGGCACTTTCCAATCCGGAAAAAGTGGCGCCTGAAACGCTGGAGATCGTGGCACATGCGGTTGAGGCGGTCGGGTACACGATTAATGTCGCGGCAAGAAATCTTCGCCAGCAGCGCACCCAGGCGGTTTTCGTTCTAGTGCCGGATCTTTCGAGCCCGCTCTTTTCAGAAATCCTGGCCGGGATCGCCTCGGTCCTGACGGCAGCCGGCTACAGCATGTTTGTGGGGGACCAATCCGCCCACGATAGCCCAGGCGGCAAGATAGGCCTGCTTAGCTATATGAACCGTAGTCGGTGCGACGGTGTCATCGTGCTCGGAGGCGACAATATAGCAGGGCGGTTGCTTGATCGTGCCGATGAGGTGAACGTACCGCTGGTATGCGCCTTCGATTGGCCGCGATCGCTACCATTTCCGCACATCAGTACAGACAACACTCAGGGTGGGCGCCTTGCCGTCGATCATCTCCATGACCTTGGTCACCGGAAGATCGGGCATGTTCGAGGCAATGCGGCGAACTTCGCCGCGCGGCGGCGGGAGGAGGCCATGCGCCAGCGCATGCGCGAGCTTGAACTACCCATACGGGAAGAGTGGTTCATCGACGGAGACTTTCGCCTCGAAGCTGGCGTGGACGCTGCGGCCGTTTGGCTGGAGATGCCGTCCGGCGATCGGCCGACGGCGGTATTTTGCTGCTCCGATGAGATCGCAATAGGATTTATCGGCAGCCTGCAACGGGCAAAAATCGAGGTCCCCAAGGATATTTCCATCATCGGATTTGATGGCATCAAGTTTGGAGCCCACCTGTCTGTTCCTCTGACGACCATTGCGATTCCGCTGCTTGGTGTGGGCGTCTCCTCCGCAGAGACGCTTGTCAAAGCGATCGTGACAAGGTCCGCTCATCAACCCGAGGCAGAACAACCCTCCCGGCTTATTCTGCCGGTCCAGTTGGTAGAGAGAGACAGCGTTCGCCTGGTACCCGTCGCCTAGCATTGCGGTCGCGATTTTGATTTAAGGTTTGGTTGCCTGCCGTCGCCCATGTGCTCTTAAGGATTTTCGTTGTCTGGTTCCATACTGGGCGCACCATGACTCCACAAAGGAAGCCTCTTGCCAACGTCGGAACACTTCGGGCGTCCGCCATCGCGATCGGTAGTCAATCGATAGAGAATGGTTCTGCAAAATTCGGGTTGACCGCTTTCAATGGCGAGGCGACAGTTGCAAGCTGCAGCAAGGCAGGAGGAAAAACGATGGACGAGCCAGACCGCTGGCGCCATATGGCAAGCGCACCGAAAGACGGGAGCCGGATCCTCGTCACGATCCGCCCGTCCGAACAAGGGCCGGCAGAAGTTGACCTCGCGTATTGGTCGAATGGCGATCAATTCGGCGGAGAAGGCTGGCGCGCCTCTGATTCATCGCCCGGGCACATCATCGAATATGCTGAGCCGGAATTGAAGTGTTGGATGCCGATGCCCTCTGCCAACCTCAATCGCCTCTCGCTGCCCTCACCTTGGGAAGGCAGCGACACCCAGCAGTTCGACGGGTCAGGGATTTAAGACATCACGCCGAACAACAAGGGTTCTTGCCTTCGCGAAGAGGTCCAGATTGTCGGCCGCTACGACACGGACGCCACTGTTGCTGGCCCTGATCCGGCTTCCTAAGCCACGGCGGCAAACTTGCGCTATCTGGCTCCCCGATCGGAAAAGCGGCGGCCCTGCTCCGTTTAGAACCTCAAGAAAATTTATAAAACGATGTCGGTTGCTGCAGCCGGCCAGAATAGCGCACAGGCCAAACGGGTCATTCTCGACGGACCGGACCGAACGGTCACAGATGGGCCGTTCTACGAGGCAGCGGACCTGGCCGAATTTCTGACACCCGAAGAACTCTCCACACCTCGTAAAGGGGAGCGCGGGAAACTCGGCGTCGCATGATCCCGCCGGATAGGCCGGTTTGTCTCCTCTGGGGTCTGGCTGGCAAGGCGTTTTGGCTGCAGGAAAACTCAACGGGTGGTCGAAGTGCCAATACCGTAACTCGCGAAGGGAGCGCAACAAATGGAGAATTCTGTATTGCGTCCGGAGAACCGCTACGAATTCGCGATCAAGGGTAACGGGCCATTCTTCCTTCTGACAGACGCCGAATTGATCCTCTCCGATGAAGGCGTAAGTTATGCGCTCAAGGGCCGCTCGGGCCTTCGCCCCTTTTCCGGCCTCCGGGGTATCCGGCTGCAATTATTGTCGCCGCGACCATCATGGGTAGCTGTTATAGAGTTGCAGTTCATGCGGGGGGAACCGCTATTCGTCTATTCAAAGCTTCAGACAGGCCCGGTGCGAGAAAGGTCCCAGGCCTTTGCTGCCTTTGTCAGAGACCTGCACCGGCGGCTTTCCGCGGACGACAAAAAACGCATTGTCTTTCGCCGTGGGATCTCCCCCGCCAGGCATCGGTTCGTCATCGGCTGCACGGTCATATTTGCAGCACCGCTCCTTTTCCTCATCGGGGCAGTGCTTGTCGGCAAGGTGTCCTTGACCGAGGTTCTGTTTCCTATGATCGGTTGCGGAGTCTTCGTCGCAGGTTTCTGCAACCTGATCATGATGACACGCCCCGGCACCTATGAGCCCGACGACCTTCCGAATGACCTGCTAAACTCCTAAGCGCTTGAAAGGGGCCGACCATAAGCAACGCCGAGGTCTGGATTCGGTTTCTGGCGGAAGCCCTCCACTCAGGCGTTCTCATGCGGTCGCGTCAATCCGAACGCGTCACGCGCAATCAGGCAGGCAGCATCTCCCGGAACGCATTCGCGACAAACCTCAGGTCTAATATCGTAGACGAGGCAAGATGTCTCCAAGCCGACTCGGCCCGATAACGCAGAGCAACGCGCTCCATCGCAGCGCATTCCGCTTTCATCTTCAGCGACGAAGCGGGACGGCAGCAAATCGAGAGCAGTTTCACTTTCCGTAGAAAATCTTGGCCAATGGGATGAAAAGGAGCAACATGCGCCGCAGGCTTGGCAATCTAGGTCGGTTAGTAGGTTCATACCAACTCCTACCATGACGCCCACCGACAACGCAAAGCTTATAGCAGTGGCATGAGGGCGCGTGGCCTGCTCCACGGGCGGTCAAAATCATGCACGCCAAACAAGCTCGTCTCGAATGAAAGCCGCCGCGCCTTGAACTTTATCGGAATTTTATCGGCGCCCGATCGGGATTTCCGAGGCGGCTCTCGGCAAAAGCATCTCCGTCAACAGAAGGAGATACGCCGTGCAGACCATAGAACATCCTACCGACAATACCTTCCTCACAATTGCGCCCTCGCGCGCGAAGACGTCCGGCTTCGAGAGCTTCCGGAGCCGGAGGACTGCCTTGTCCTTGGTGCTCGTCGCAACGCTTGCGGCCGTTGCGCTTTGCGGAACTAGCGAGGTATCCGCCGCCACGAACGGGAAAACCACCGCGAATGTCAATTTGCGGGCAGGCCCGGGCGCCCAGTATCCGGTCGTCGTCGCCCTGCCCCAGAATGCCCCCATTGCGGTCCACGGATGCCTTGCGGACCGTTCCTGGTGCGATATCGGCTGGGGCGGAAACCGTGGCTGGGTTGCGGCGAGCTACATCCAGGGGTCCTACGACGGCCAGCAGACCGTGCTGACTCCCGCCATCGCTCCCCGTTGTCGGTGTCGGGACGGTGGCGTTCGGGGCGGCCTATTGGGATGCCTACTATCGCGCGCGGCCCTGGTACGGCTATCTCGAACCTTGGACCCAGGACTCGGAGAACTAAGATGGAAAGCTTCAACCTATCAGACTGGGCTCTGCGTCACAGAAGCCTCGTCATCTGCCTGATGATCGCCGCTGCCCTTGCCGGCCCTTTTTCCTACAGCCGTCTCGGTCGCGAGGAGGACCCGGCATTCACCACTGGCAAGAGACCAGATATCTCAGATGGCTTCCTGAGCTGAAAGCGGCAAGCTCCAAGCCAAGCACTCTCGACAGCATGGGAACGTCGCGACCAAATTGAAACGGACCGAAATCGAGCGAAGTGGCGCCATCTCAATACTGAAAAAATCAGCGGATACGCTCAATATATCATCCATTTGATCCCGAGAGAAGCTTGCGTCATAACGGGCGCAGGAAACATGGGACGTTAACAATGGATGAGAAGTTCGATATCGGCGCACGCCTCAATGCCATGCGCGTGGCGGCCGGCCTCTCTCAGCGCCAGCTCGCCGAGCGGGCGGGCGTTCCGCATGCGCAGATATCCAATGTCGAGACCAACAAAGTCAGCCCCTCCGTTTCGACGCTTCGCAAGATCCTGAGCGGTCTCGGCGTCGGCATGGGCGACTTCTTCGAACCAGAACGCAGCCCGCCGAAAGGACCGTTCTTTTCCCCCCATGAACTCCTTGATCTAACGTCCAAAATCGCCGCATCGCCGATAACGGGCGGAAACGACGGCACTCTCGTTTTCCGGCAGATCGGCGATGCGCGAGCGCATAACCTGCAAATCTTGCATGAAATCTACGAGCCCAGCGCCGACACCGGCGACATGCTTTTGCAACATGCTTCTTCCGAGGGCGGCTATGTCGTCGAAGGCGAGTTGGAAGTGACGGTCGGGGACGACGTGCGCATACTGAAAGCCGGCGAGGCCTATCTCTTCGACAGCCGCGTGCCTCACCGCTTCCGCAACCCCTCCGACCGCCGGACAATCGTCATTTCCGCCTGCTCACCCCCCTATCTCTGATTTTTCAGAAGAGCCTATTGCTCAAAATAATGAGCAATACTATAGCTGGGTCATCGACTTTAGGGGATATCGTCATGACCGTTTCAGCAGATCTGCAGTCGCGCCAGAAAGCCGCCGTCGCGGGTGGCGTGGGCACCCGGGGCATCTTTGCCCGGAAGGCCTTGAATTCCGAGCTCTGGGACGTCGATGGCAAACGTTATGTCGACTTCGCCGCCGGCATCGCGGTCAACAATACCGGCCACCGCCACCCGGCCGTCATGCGCGCCGTCGCCGAACAGGCCGAGCACTTCACCCATACCTGCTTCCATGTCGCGCCCTACGAAGGTTATTTGAAGCTCGCCGAGCGGCTGAACGCGATGGCGCCAACCGGAGCCGAAAACCGCACCATGCTGGTGACGACCGGCGCCGAGGCGGTCGAGAACGCAGTGAAGATCGCCCGCGCCCATACCGGCCGTGCCGGCGTTATCGCCTTTTCCGGCGCCTTTCACGGCCGCACCATGCTCGGCATGGCGCTGACCGGCAAGGTCATGCCGTACAAGAAGAATTTCGGTCCATTCCCGGCCGATATCTACCACGCCCCCTTCCCGACCCCCTATCTCGGCTTCTCGACCGAGGAAGCGATTGCCGGCCTCGATCGGCTCTTTGCCGCCGATGTCGACCCGGAACGGATTGCGGCCTTCATCGTCGAACCGGTGCAGGGCGAAGGTGGCTTCAACGTCGCCCCGGAGGAATTTCTCGCCCACCTTCGCCAGGTCGCGGATAAATACGGCATCGTGCTGATCGCCGACGAGATCCAGGCCGGCATGGCGCGCACCGGCAAGATGTTCGGATTCGAACATGCCATGGTTAAGCCGGACATCATCACCATGGCCAAGGGCCTGGCCGGCGGTTTCCCGCTTTCGGCCGTCACCGGTAAGGCCGAGATCATGAACGCAGCCCATCCGGGTGGGTTGGGCGGCACCTATGCCGGCAATCCGCTGAGCGTCGCTGCGGCCAATGCCGTGCTTGACGTCATCGAAGATGAGAAGCTCTGCGAACGCGCCGTCGAGGTGGGCCGGCGGATCACCGAACGACTGGCGGCGGTCGCCTCCCGCCAGGGCATGGAACATGTCGGCGAGGTGCGCGGCCTCGGCGCGATGGTTGCATTCGAACTGGTCGAGGACCGCCAGTCGAAGGCAGCATCTCCTGCCCTCACCAACCGCATCGTCGCAGAAGCGGAAGCCCGCGGCCTCATCCTCCTGTCTTGCGGAACGCGCCTCAATGTGATCCGTTTGCTGCCGCCGCTGACCATCGAGTGGGAGGTTCTGGAGGAAGGGCTCGCCATTCTCGAAGCTTCGATCGAAGCGGCGTTCTCCGATGCCACGGCTTCTGCAGCTGCCTGAGCAAACCACGTCGCACCGATCGCAGGAGCCGCTTCGGCTCTGCGGTAATTTTGGGTCGCGGTCGCCTGCGGGCAGGCTGCAAGAATGAGGAAAAGCGTATGAACGGCGCCGATATGCTGTGTGATGTCCTTCTGGTGAACGGCGTCGATGTCTGCTTTGCCAATCCCGGCACATCGGAGATGCATTTCGTCGCCGCACTCGACCGCAAGCCGGCAATGCGCTGCATCCTCGGCCTGTCGGAAGGCGTCGTGACCGGTGCTGCCGACGGTTATGCCCGCATGGCGGAAAAGCCGGCAGCGACGCTCCTCCATCTTGGCCCCGGCCTCGCAAACGGCCTTGCTAACCTCCACAATGCCCGCCGCGCCCGCACGCCGATACTCAACGTCGTCGGCGACCATGCCTCCTATCATCTGGAATACGACGCGCCGCTCACCAGCGATGTCGAAAGCCTGGCGCGGCCGATGTCCCATTGGGTGGGGCGGGCCGCCGGTGCGCACGATATCCGCCGCTGCACCGAGGAAGGTTATGCCGCCGCCCTAGCCAATCGCGGCGTCTCGACGATGATCCTGCCGGCGGATGCCGCATGGGGCGACGCCAAGCCTGAAGAGCTTTCGCCAACCGCGATCGCTGCACCTGCAGGGATAGATCCTGAGAACTTGAAGGCAGCGGTCCTTGCGCTACGCAGCGGCAAGAGGGTCGCGATCATCCTGGCGGGTCGTGCTCTGCGCCAAAAGCCGCTCGAAACCGTGAGCCGTATCAGCCACGCGACAGGGGCTGCGGTATTCTCGACCTCATCCGATCGCTCCGCGCATGGCGCAGGCCGCGGTCTTGTCAGGGCTATTCCCTACAAGATCGAACTTGCGGTCGAGGCACTCAAGGAATTCGAAATCGCAATCTGCATCGGCCCGGCTCGCCCCGTCAGCTTCTTCGCCTATCCCGGTAAACCAAGCACGACGCTGCCGCCTGCTTGCGAGATTATCCAGCTCGCCCGGCACGAACACGATCTTGCCGATGTCCTAAGCGTGCTGGCCGACGAACTCGGTATCAGTCGCGACGCGCATTTTACCCGCAATGCTTTCACGCAGAACGGCATCCAGATCCCGTCGGGCGCATTAACGCCGGATGCGCTCAGCCTTGTCATCGCCCGCCATTTGCCGGAGAACGCCATTATTGTCGACGAAGCACTGACCTCGATTGGGCAGTATCACGTGCTGGCGCCGGGCTTGCATCCACATGACTACCTGCGGCTGACAGGCGGCGCGATCGGCATCGGCATCCCGCTGGCTGCGGGCGCGGCGATCGGAGCGCCCGACCGTAAGGTCGTGGCGATGCAGGCGGACGGCAGCGGCATGTACACGGTGCAAGGTCTCTGGACACAGGCCCGCGAACAGCTCGATGTCGTGACAATCGTTTTCGCCAACAGTGCTTATCGGATATTGCAAGGCGAAATGGTCGGAGTCGGTGTCAACTCATACGGCCATAACGCTCAGCGCATGCTTGATCTCGATGCGCCGAAGCTCGACTGGTGCTCGCTAGCCAAGGGACTGGGCGTCGAGTCCGGCCGCGCGACGACCGTCGAGGAATTCGTTAAACTCTATACGGCGGCGCTCGGCCGCAAGGGACCTTTCCTCATCGAAGCCATGATCGCCTGAGCCTGCGGGGACGGCGGCGGGTGACATAGCGCAAGCCGACCCCGATGAGGCGTCCTTGATTTTCCAGCATCTGGGGGACGGCAACCTGCACTATTGTGTCAAGCCGCGTCATCGGGCTCCGGTTGCGGACGCCATATTTTCCGGCGTCGCGGCACTCGGCGGCGGCATCTCGGCAGAACACGGGATCGGCGTCGAGAAGGCGAAATATCTTCGGCTCGTGCGCAGCGAAGCCGAGATGGCCGCCATGCGCCGGCTGAAGGCAGCGTTCGATCCGAACCACATCCTCAATCGCAACCGCGTCTTCGAACTGCCGGTTTAGAGCGGTCCTTTCAACGATGAACCAAAAGTGGACACCAGGCGCTGTCACATTGTTCGAACGGCGTCAGCATTGAGGGCCAGCGGGAGTTCATTCAGGCCAGCACCGCGTTCCAACAGCATTTCATCGCCCAAACGCAGGTTCAAGGAAAAGCCGAAATAAAGCCAGACCGCACGGGCAATGACCTGTGGCGGAAAACGATTGTTCCTATAGACGGCATACTCATCCCCAGCGAAATGTCCTCGAAACGTCAAGCCGACAGCAGTGTAACGGCGCCATGGATACATGGTCGGCGTTCGATAGAGCTCATCGGTGCGCGCAATGTTAACTCCTGGGAGTGGCCATCGCTTTCGAGAAAGCCGGCCTGCCAATAGAATCCGGTGCAGGTTATCTGGCACTCAATCCAAACCGAGGCAAACCTGCTTAGGCTGGGCCGATGTGGTTGCACAGAAATAACGATTTGCCATTGTGGCCCGGCTTCGGCGAACGTGGAATGGACATCAAGGAGAGACGGACGTTGGCGCGACAACACAAGGTCATTTTGGATTGCGACCCGGGCGTGGACGACGCGCTTGCTCTGATGCTGGCGCTTGCGGCGCCCGATGCCGTGAAGATCATTGGCATAACGACCGTCGCGGGCAATGTGCCGCTGGAACATACGACGCGGAATGCCCGGGGACTGCTTGCTCTGGCCGATCGCCTCGATATTCCCGTGCATGCAGGCTGTGCGCGACCCATCATGCGAACCACCGGACATCGATCAGTCATGCACGGCGGCGAAGGTCTGGGTGGCGTGGTGCTCGATCCCAGCGCCGTGCCGCTTGGGCAAGCCCATGCAGTGGACTTCATCATCGACCAGGTGATGGCCCACCCGGGCGAGATCACGCTTTGCCCGATCGGCCCGATGACGAATGTAGCGCTGGCAATGATCAAAGAGCCACGGCTGTCGAAGAACCTGCGCGAGATCGTTTTCATGGGCGGCGCAGCGTTCTGCCCGGGAAACACGACAGCGGCGGCGGAATTCAACATCTATGTCGATCCGCAAGCAGCGCATGTCGTGTTGTCCAGCGGGGTCAAGCTGACGATGATCGGTCTCGACGTGACGCGCAAAGCGCTCATCGATCGGGATCTGCTCAACGCGCTTATCTCGGCACAAGCCGAGATGCCGCGACTGCTCGGCGGCATGCTGGCCTCCTACTCGGCTGGGGATCCCTGCCTGCATGACCCTTGCGCAATCGCTTGGCTGATAAACCCTATGCTATTTGAAGGTGTTGATGCATTTGTCGAGGTCGACTGCGGATCAGGACCGAATTTCGGAAAGACCGTCGCCCACATTTCCGATCGCCATCTCGCCGGCCGCAAGCCAAATTGTCACGTTGTTACGTCCGTCGACAATGTTGAGATACTGCAGTTCTTGCGCAACCGTCTTTCACTTTAGAAAGTAATTTTTTAGCCTAAACCATCATGTGGGATGGCAAATCCGCCAGGCAGTTTGGATGGATTACCTCGCAAGGCGCCGCTTATCTCTTGACGTGGATATCGCATGCGGGGTGTCACCCACCGGTGGCGGAGTGCTCTTTCGATCTTGATGCGATCTTCTCCGTAAGATCGACGAAATTGCGAATGAGGGCGAGCCGCGCATCGGCACGGTGGGCGACGTAAAGCGGCAGGGGGGGCAGTTCGCCGGGCAATAAGGGCCGATAGACCACAGACTCCCGATGAAGCACCCGCATCGACGCCGGCACTACCGTCAGGCCCCGGCCACCGGCCACCAGATTGATGGCGGCGATGATTCGAGAAACCTCATCGACGATCCGGGGTGTGACGCCGGCGGTACGGAAGGTTTCCGTAAGTCGTTCAAATATCCCAGGCCCGTCCGTGCGCCGATAGACGACCATATCGACATCATGAAGCATGCCAAGCGTCAGGGGTTCATCTTCCGCCTGGGCGTAGGGGTGGCTGCGCGGGACTGCGACCAGCATGTCCTCTTCTGACAGAGCCCGCGCCGTCAGCTCCGGAAAGCGCTTCGCATCAATGTGCAGCAATGCGACATCGACGCGTTGCTGCTGCAGGGCCAGAATCAACTCGTAGGTCTCGCTCTCCTCGACCGCGATCTCGGCCAGCGGAAAGGCCCGCCGGAACTGCTGGAGGAACTGCGGCGCAAGTACATGCAGAGAAGCCGAACTCGTAAAGCCGACCGATAGTCGTCCGCTTTCGCCCTGGCTGAAACGTCGCACATTGTCGACGGCCAATTGCGCCCTTCTGAGAATATCGCGTGCCTCCTCCAGGAACAGCTCGCCCGAACTGTTCAGCGCGACCTTGCGCGGGGACCGATCGAACAAAGGGACGCCAAGCTCATATTCAAGATCGCGGATCTGCTGGCCAAGTGGCGGCTGCTGGATATGAAGGCGCTCCGCCGCGCGATTGAAACTCCCCTCCTCTGCAACGGCCACGAAATATCTGAGATGTCTGAGCTCCATCGGATAATTTAGAACCTTTTGAGTTTAAGTGTTGAACAATATAAATATTTTACATGCAGATGTCACGCCTCTAGGCTCCTCCAACTTGACCGACACACGGAGGAGACGACATGGCCAAGAGCAAACCGAAGATCGCAATCATTGGAGCCGGCATGGGCGGGCTTGCCGCTGCGGCGACACTGCGCAAGGTCGGTATCGACGTCCAGGTTTACGAGCAGGCGCCGAAATTCGCGCGCGTCGGCGCTGGCATCCAGATGCTGCCCAATTCGTCGCATGTGCTGCGCGGCATCGGCGTGCTGGATCGCCTCAAGAAGATTGCCTTCGAACCCTATTCCCACCTCAACCGCGTCTGGGACACGGGCGAGATCAAGCGCGAGCTGCCGATGCCGGAGAGCCTCTACGGTGCACCGTTCCTCTGCATGCATCGCGCCGATCTGCATGAGGCGCTTTACTCGGTGCTTCCGCCTGAGATCGTCCATCTCGGCAAGAAGCTCGTCGGTCTCGATCAGGAACGCGGCGGCGTCAGCCTTTCCTTCGCCGACAGCACCAAGGTCGAAGCCGATGCGGTTATTGCCGCTGATGGCGTTCACTCGCTGGTGCGCGAGATCATCGTCGGCCCGGACGCGCCGCTGCACAAGGGGCGTATCGCCTATCGTGCGGTCTTCGATGCCAGCCTGATGAACGGGGGCAAGATTGCGCCCTCAAGAACGAAGTGGTGGGGCGTCGATCGGCACATCGTGATCTATTACACAGCCGCAGACCACAGCTCGCTGTATTTCGTCACCAGCGTTCCCGAGCCGGCGGACTGGATGACGGCCGAATCCTGGTCGGCAAAGGGCGATGTCAAGGAATTGAGAGCGGCTTACGAAGGCTTCCATCCGGAAGTGCAGATGGTGCTCAACGCCTGCCCGGATTGCCATAAATGGGCCATTCTCGAACGCGAACCGCTGCCGCGCTGGAGCGACGGCCGTGTTGCGCTTCTGGGCGATGCTTGCCATCCCATGACGCCCTATATGGCTCAGGGTGCCGCAACCTCCATCGAGGACGCCGCCGTGCTGGCACGCTGCCTCGAGGCCGTCGACAATGACGACATCGAAGGTGCCTTCCGCCGCTACGAGGCAAACCGCAAGCCGCGTACGTCTCGCATCCAGGCGATCTCCAGCGCCAACACATGGATGTCTGGTGGCAACGACGATACAACCTGGCTCTACGGCTATGACGCCTGGAACGTGCCGCTCGTGGGCGAAAACGAACTGGCCATGGCCGGCTGATCGGAACAGCGCAATGTTGCAGCAAGAAGCCCGCATGATGGACGGTCGCTACGAGTTCGTGACCGTCTCGGACCAGGCAACCATCGCCTTCCGACGATACGGCACGCCGGGAAAGCCGCGCCTGCTGCTGATCCATTCGCTCGCCCTTGACGGCAGCATCTGGACGGATGTCGTCTCCGGACTGGAGGCGCAGGCCGAGATAATCTGCATCGACTGCCGCGGGCATGGCTGGAGCAGCCGCGCGCCCCTTTCCCACGCTATCGAACGCTATGCCGATGATATCGCCGAGGTTCTCGACAAAGTCGGCTGGGATCAGGCGGTTGTTGCGGGCTGCTCTATGGGCGGCTGCATTACGCAGGCTTTTGCCGCCCGTCATCCGAAACGGGTTTCGGCCATGACTCTTATCGATACCACGGCTTGGTATGGGGAAGAGGCACCGCAGGAATGGCGGGCCCGGGCTGCGAAAGCGCGGGCCGAAGGCCTCGCCTCGATGGCCGCCTTCCAGGCAACCCGTTGGTTCGGTAACCGCTTTCGGGCGGAAAATCCGCGCAAGATCCAGGAGATGATGGAGATCTTTGTCCGCAACGATCTCGATGCCTATGAGGCAACCTGCATCATGCTCGGAAATGCCGATCTTCGCAGTGCGCTTTCCGGCTTTCATTTCCCGGTTTCCGTCATCGTCGGCGAAGAAGACTATGCGACCCCGGTCGAGAGTGCACGCCAGCTTGCCGAGGCGATCCCCGGGGCGTCCTTGACGATCCTGCCGGGCGCCCGGCATCTGACGCCGATAGAATGCAGCGATGACGTCGCCGAGGCGATCGGCAAGATCATCGAAGCTGCCGCCAAATAGGGCGAAGCTGGCGGCCAGGAGGCGCCGCCAGCCTGTTTAACCGTGCTGATCTGGGAGGATGATATGCACGATAACAATAGCATACTGGTCGCTGGCTCAGCTGCAGGCGAAGTCTCGCAAGACAGCCCGCAGCAGACGCCACCGACAGGCCGCGCCGCGGTTTTGACCGCGCGCTTCGAAGCGATCCCTTTTACATCCTGGCATCGCCGGGCGCGTATCATCATGGGCAGCGCCACATTTCTCGATGCCTTCGATGCGCTTTCGCTTGCGTTTGTCCTGCCGATCCTGATCAAGCTCTGGGCGCTGACGCCGGCTCAAATCGGCTGGATGATCGCGGCAAGCTATATCGGCCAGCTCGTCGGCGCGCTGCTCTTCAGCCGCCTTGCGGAGACGCTCGGCCGCGTTCACATGGCTGCATCCGCCACCGCGCTGATGTCGGTCATGAGCCTCGCCTGCATATTGGCCGGCGATTTCCAGATGCTGTTCATTTGCCGGCTGATCCAAGGTATCGGGGTCGGCGGCGAAATGCCCGTTGCGGCCACCTATATCAGCGAGCTTTTGCGCGCCAAGGGGCGCGGGCGCAACTTCATGCTCTACGAGCTGATCTTTCCGATCGGGTTGATGGTGACAGGCCAGGTCGGCACGTTAATCGTGCCGGTCTTTGGCTGGAAATCGTTGTTCCTGCTTGGCGGGATTCCAGGCCTGCTCATCGCCTATCTGGTGTACCGATTACCGGAATCGCCGCGCTGGCTGATCGGCCAGGGCCGGCTGGACGAAGCCGAAAAAGTGATATGCCAGGCTGAGGAAAGTGCGCGGCGCAAGGATCCCGGCTATTCCTTCGATGACCGCGCCTATAACGAAGCGACATTGACGCTCGGTGGCCAAAGCGAGGCCGCTGCGCCGCGGCCACGCAGCCGCTGGCGAGAGCTGCTGTCGCCCACCTTCCGCGTGCGTACTATCGTCGCATGGATCCTCTGGGCGAGCTCGTTCTTCGTGGCCAACAGCCTGAACAACTGGATGCCGACGCTCTACCATACCGTCTATTCGCTCGAACTCGGCAGTGCTCTGCGGGCAGCCTCGATGACCAATGTCGCGCAGGTCGTCATTCTGTTTGCCTGCGCCTTCTGCATCGATCGTATCGGGAGGCGCACCTGGGCTATCGTCTCCTTCCTGGTCGGCGCCGTTCTCTTGGCTGCACTCGCCGCCGGTGGTGCGAGCAGCCTCTGGTCGCTCATTCTGCTCGCGACTCTCGCCTATGGCGTCGTTGGCTCCGTCAACGCCGTGCTTTACCTCTACACGCCGGAAATCTATCCGACACGAATGCGTGCGGTCGGAACGGGTCTTGCCACTTCATGGCTGCGCATCGCCTCGGCCGTCGGGCCGGCGACGGTCGGCTATATGGTCGGTACGCAAGGCATCAAGTCAGTCTTCATCATGTTCGGGATCGTTGCCGTGATCGGCGCGCTTGCCGCAACCCAGATGATCGAGACCGGTGGGCGCAAGCTCGAGGACATCTCCTCCTAGGCGAAGTTCCGCTCGGCGGCGCGCCACAAAAGAAGCCTCGGTACTAATGGTGCCGAGGCTTCGACATTTCTGAGGCGTCAGACGCCGGACGGCGCAGCCTCCTGCTCTTTGCGGACCGCGGCCGAGTCGAGGCTGGCTAACCGTTTATCCAAACAACATCTTCAAGTGGTCGTTCAGGAACCGGCCCTTCGGATCCAGATCCCGTCTCAGCGCTCGAAACTCTTTGGCGCGAGGGTAAAGCTTCGTGACGTCATCCGTGTCGAGGAAATGCATCTTTCCCCAATGCGGGCGAGAGTTGTATCCCCGTAGAATTTGATCGACGTCCTTCAGGAAGGGCCAGTAGTCGATACCCGGACCGCCCGACACCGACAGGGTGATGCTATCCTGGCGGTGGAAGGGGCTCATCCATGCCGGATCGCCGGCGGTAAAGCGGTATTCGATCGGATAGATGCAGTTGGTGTGCTTGTTCAGCATCAGATCCCGGACGGCCCTTATCGCGGCCTTGCCGTGCTCGAGGGGAACCGCATATTCCAGTTCGACGAAATTCGGCACGTATTCGATCGGATAAACCTCGGAACTATAGGCGATCTTTTCGAATTCGCTCTCCATCGGAGCGGCTTCGGTGATATCCATCACCTTCATCTCGCAGACATCGGCCAGCTTGTTCGTACTCGATACCGCAGACGTGTCCGCAAGGCAGTACAGATGGCGGCTTTCCGGCGTCGGGCACCAGAAGAAGCCGAAATGGCGATGTTTTGAAGCCAGTTCGTCGTGACGCTCCATGCAAGTCTCGAAGTCGTCCCGCCAGAGACGTTCGTGCAGATTATAGGCGTCCATCACGTTGAGCGTCAGCGAGGATATCACACCGAGCGTTCCGACCGAAACCTGGGCTGCGTGCAGCATGTCGCTGTCGCTACCGTCGATATCGACAATGTCTCCAGTAGCGGTGACGATCCGCATACCGGCAATCGACGAGGCCAGGTTTCCGAGCTTGATCCCGGTTCCGTGGGTTCCGGTCGTAAACGCGCCGGCGACAGCCTGGCTGTCGATGTCGCCCTGGTTGATCAATGAAAGACCATGTTCTTTCAGCGTCCTGCCGACTTCGTTGATGCGCGTTCCGCCCGCCACCGTGATCTGTTTCCGCTCACGGTCGATGTTCTGCACGCCGCGCAGATTTGCGAGCGACAGTAACAGCCCGTTGGTGCCGACAACGGGTGTGAAGGAATGTCCCGAGCCCGAAACACGGACTGCCAGATCATGTATATCGGCTTCGTGGACAAGCTCTGCCACTTCGGCTTCCGTTTCTGGCGATGCCTTGAATTGTGAAACGCAATATTGATTGCCGACCCAGTTGCGCCACAGGCCGCCTTTTTCCAGAGCCATTTTTCCCTCACATCGCTGTAAAACAATTATCGACAAACAGATGGGTGCCGCTGACGAAACTGGCGTCGTCGCTCGCGAGGTAGAGTGCCGCCTTGGCGACCTCGTCCGGCCGGCACATCCTGCCCTGCTGAGCGGCGATCGCTGCATCCGAGACGTCGATCCCGTAGCGGGTCAATTCCTCGACTTCTTTCTGGCCGTGCGGCGTCTGGATGAAGCCCGGGCAGACCGCATTGCAGCGAATATTGCGGTCGCGAAATTCGACCGCGATCGCCCGAGCAAACATGTGACATGCGCCCTTGGTCGTATCGTAGAGAACTTCCATCGGTGTCGCGGCGACCGCCGAGATCGACGACGTGCAGACGATGGACCCGCCACCCGCCTTGATCATGTGCGGCAGGACGGCACGCGTCATAAGGAACATGCTGCGGACATTGATGGCCATCAGCCGATCCCAATCCTCCACCGAGGTTTCGAGGAGCGGCCGGATGATGATCGTGCCGGCGTGATTGAACAGCACCGTTATCGGTCCGAGTTCGCCGGAAATCGCGTCTACCGCACGTTTCACCTGCAATTCGTCGGAAACGTCGGCGGGCGCAAATGCTACTTTCAGGCCCTCTTCACACAAGCGGGCTGCGACGACTGCCCCCTGGCTATGCGGGAGATCGACGATCCCGACTGCTGCGCCCTCTCGGGCAAAAAGCTCGGACGCGGCGAGACCGCATCCACCCGCGCCGCCACTGATGAGCGCGACCTTACCGTCCAGACGACCAGCCATTCATCCTCCAACCATTATGGACAGCGGCCGATCGATGGCTGAGTGGGCTCTTTCGCGCCTCTTGTGCTCCGGCCGATGAAGGGCGGCTATGCTTCTGCTTGATGGCAGCAACTTGGCCTAATTTTGCGCCGCGGTCTATTGCTGACGTGCGTCGCGTGGCTGGTCAATTTGACGTGAACCTACGATCTTGACGGTAATCGAACCGCGAACCCTGCATTTGAGGACGATCGCCTACTCTGCCACCGAGCGTGATCGGCGAACTGGCGCTTGGCAGCCTTCGGGATCGCGGCGGCGTGATCGCTTTCCTGGCAGCTCGACGCCAAGCAGTTACCGAAAGGCGGGCGCCTCAATACACACGCCAGTCAACGCGCCCAATTAAATGCTGAAATAATACTGCTATGACGCTCCCGACATGTTTTCAGATCCCTTCTTTGAAAGGATCTGAACCATCGACCGTAACGTTAGGGCGCGTGGGATAGACGAGCCAGTGCTTACGCGCTTCTGCCGGAAAGAATCGCTCGAGCGCGCTCAACAATCGGCTTGTCGACCATTTTGCCGTCGATCTGAATGGCTTCGCCCTGCGTCGATTGTACCGCAGCAAGTATAGTTGATGCCCATGCAATATCGGTCTCACTGGGCAGAAAGCCCGCGTTGACCACTCCGATTTGCCTTGGATGGATGCAAAGCTTGGCGGAGAAGCCGAAACCCTTTGCTCGTTCAACGTCCTCTAGCAACTTTGCCTCATCGTCGAAACTGACCGTTACGCCGTCTATTGGCGGAAGAAGATTGGCATGCCGTGAGGCGAGGGCAATTTGGAACCGAGCCGGGTCGAGAAAGCTGCCGCCCTCCGAGATTCGAGAATCGGCGCCAAAATCAAGGTTTCCGAAAGCGAGACGCGTTACCGCGTCAACTGCGGCGACCGCGTGGATATCGACCAGACCTTCCACGCTTTCGACTAACGCTAGAAGGGGAGTGTCGATGAGAAAGCGTGCGACACGCTGCAAGCTTGCCACGGTTGCTTTCGGAACCATGACCTCCGCGTGTGAACACGAGGCAACCGCAGCCAGATCCGCATCGAACCAGAACGTGTCGGCCCCATTGATCCGAACGACGCCGCTTCCTCCTTGCTGGAACCAGCTGACAACGTTTCGGCGTGCGTCGTCCTTCTCCGCTGGCGCGACGGCGTCTTCGAGATCGATGATGATACGGTGCGCGCCCGAGGCTGCGGCCTTTTCAAATCTGTCGGCCCGATGGCCGGGCACAAATAGATAGCTATGAGGATGATTCATTGCACATTGCCTGTTTCGATGGATCTGCTTCAGTCGGCGAACACTGCTTCTGCCCGCATCGCGAGCTCTCCCTTGGCGCCGCGCGCCCATAAGATCAGGCCGTCCGCAGCATCGCCCGGCGCCGCTTCCAATGCAAAGGGTGCGCTGACGAACAAGGGAGATATCGCCCGAAAATCGAAATGACGGAGTCGCTTGCCGGGGCGAGCCCGCGTTGCCAACCCATGCAGCAGCGTCGAGATCAGTGGTCCGTGGACAACAAGATCCGGATAGCCCTCCGCCTCCCGCGCATAGGGTGCGTCGTAGTGGATCCGGTGACCATTGAATGTTAGGGCGGAATAACGAAACAACAGCACCGGGTCAGGCGTCAGCGTTTCGGACCATGTCGCGCCTTCCGGAGCGGTCTGGACGGGCGCAGGAGCTGCACCCGCCTGAGGCAGCTCGCGGTAGACGATGTCCTGTTCCTCCTCGACACACACTGTGCCGTCGCAGACGATGCGATGTTTCACCGTGACGAATACCAGTCGCCCCGCTTTGCCCGATTTCGGCGTCACGGACAGTATTTCACTCACCTTTTCCGCAATCTTGCCGATGGGAACGGGCGCGATATACTGCAAGCGTCCACCCGCCCACATTCGCCTCGGCAACCCCACATCCGGCAGAAAACCGCCGCGTTTGAGATGACCATCCACACCCACCGCACTGCGCGGGACGAATGGATTGAAGAATATCCAATGCCATGCCGGTGGCAGAGCACCACCTTGCCCGGGTATGTTGTCGATGCCGAGCGTGTTCGCCAAGGCTTCGACGCGTTCGGGTTCGATCAGTGCGCTTCTTCGCTCTGTCCGGCCTACCACATCCGAATAGTCCGGAACCGCTCCGGATACAGAATCCGCTGACATATTCCGCCTCCCACCACCTTAATAGATCACTTCCCGTTCGACGAGCTCATCGATTTCCCGTTGGGCCATTCCCAGCAGCTCGCCGTATACATACGCTTCATGCTCCCCGAGCTCCGGCGTGCCCCGCTCGATCGACGGGGCATCGCTCTTGGAGAACCGTCCCGGAAACCCGACGGCTGCCCGAGAGCCGCCATCCCGGTCGTCAACCTGAACGATCGCACCCCTCGCCTTCAGATGCGGATCCTGCACGAGGTCATGCGTGTTCCACGATACATGTGCAGGCACACCGACGCTTTGGAGCAAGGCGGCGGTATCGTCCGCATTACGCTTCGCGCACCATGTTCCGACGATGATGTCCAGGATACGCCGGTTGGCATGGCGGCTCGCGGCATCTGTGAAGCGAGGATCCATCTGGAAATCCTGCAATTCCGCGACGTTCAGGAAGGCGCGCCACTGTTCTTCGGTACCGATGGCGATGCTGAGCCACCGGTCAGGCTTGTCCGTTGCGTAAAGACCATGGGGTGCGCGACGATAGTCGTCATTGCCCAGACGCTCGACGATGCCACCGGCCGAGACCGCCATCAGCGCCTCCCCCACCAGCGAAGAGGCGACCTCGCGGGCCGCCACGTCGATATGCCCGCCCTGCCCAGTATTGCGGCGACGGTGAAGTGCCGCCATGGTGGCAAGTGCTGCGTTGAGCCCGACCGAATGATCCATGACATGCCTCATTTCCATGGGGGGGCCGTCGCTGTACCCCGACAGGAAGCCAAGTCCTCCCCAGGCTCCGAACAAGGGCGCATATCCGGCAAAATGTGAATCCGGGCCGGTCTGGCCGGAAGAAGACACCGACACCATAACGATGTCGTCCTTGACCTGCCGCAGGGCATCATAGCCGAGACCCAGCCTCTTCATGACGCCTGCACGAAAGCTCTCGGCAGCGACATCCGATATGGCGACGAGCCTTTTCGCCAGCCCGACGCCTTCCGGGTGCTTCATATTCAAGCGGATGGAGAGCTTGTTCGACGCCACCTGATCGAAGCTCGCAGGCCCGTTTCGACCGTAGACCGCATGCGGCTTCCTGAAGATATCGGGCCGTAGCGCGCTCTCGATCTTGATGCATTCCGCCCCGAGCTGCGACAGCATATGCGTGCAGAACGGACCCGCCGCATGAACGGTGAAATCGGCGACCCGGACGCCGTGAAGCGGTTTCATGCGCGCTCCCTTCCAACACGAATTCTCGTTGAATCCAGCTGCCTCGGCTCCACGTCCCGATCTGCGGGCGCCAATGTCGGCCAGGGGCGCGCCGGAAGCGGCCTGCCATCGAACCGGAAAGGCCCGGTTTGCATCTTGCATTCCCCGCCTTCTGGCATGGACATGGTAGAGAACAGGCCGCGTGCGGCTTCATGATGCCCGTCCAGGATCTGCTCGGGCGCATTGTATCTTGCCATTGGCACGCCCAGCTTCTGTGCCTCGACGACGACGTCCTCGACCAGCTGGCTTCCCGCCCATTCACGGATTTGCGCGTTGATGAAGTCGCCTCTCGTGCTGCGCTCGGTCGCATCCTCCAGCGCGGGATCCCTGGCCCATTCCGGATGACCCATCAGCTCTATCAGGCCCTGCCACTGCCGCTGCTCAAGCGTCAGCAGTTCCACATAACCATCCATGCACGCGATAACGCCGCCGTAACGGAACGACCTTGAGAGCCTGTGCTCCAGAGATCCGTCGCCATACCGCTGCACCGTGAAGGCGCCGACGGCAAGATTGGCATCCTGGATGGAGACATCGACATACTGGCCTATTCCGCTCCAAAGCGCGGCCAGGGCGTCGAGTGCGCCAGCGATGCCGCCTTGCATCTCGGCGAAATGCCCCGCGATCTTGAGGGGTGGTCGATCGGGAAAAAGTGCCGCCGATAGCCCGTTAGGAAGCAGAAAACCCTCGCCCGCCGAATGAATGAGATTGAGCTCCGAGCCCACCCATCTGCTTTTCGGTCCGCAAGAACCGAAAGGCAGTATGGATAGATGGACAAGATCAGGCCATCGGGCCGAAACCGCCTCAGCGGCGATTCCCACCAATTCCCGTTGTGCGACTGGAACGTCCTCGACGAGAACCTGCGCCTGGCCGATCAGCCGGGCGAACTCCTCCCGACCGGCTTCCGTATCAAGATCGACAGAGATGGCTTGCTTCCCTGCGGAAAGATAGGCGAACAGCGCACTTTCGCCGCTACGCGGTCCGAGAAAGGGAGGCTCCCGCCGCAGCGGAGAACCATCCCTCGGTTCTATCATCGTCACGTCCGCACCCATCGACGCCAGAAGCCGTCCGGCATAGGCCGCAGCGACGCCGGTGGCGCATTCGACGCAGCGCAGACCGGCAAGGGGAAGCAGCGCCTCCATGATCCTCTCCTTCGTCAGCTACCGGACGACCGGAAGCTCGAGATCGAGGCCTGCGCCGTCGAAATGCACCGGAACGTTGGGATCGCGGCTCGGAAGAATCACCGTGGCCAGGCCCGGCGTGGTGATTTCACCGCGCTGATTTTCACCCCAGATCTCGATATCGACGAGAGCATGGCGATCCTTGACGTATTTGCGGGTGACCTTGCCCTTGCACCAGGTGGAATCGCCCATGGTGTTGAAGCGGCGCATTTCGGTGCGGACGCGCTTCAGGAAGGCTGCGTCGCCCATCCAGTTGGTGACTAGCGAACACATCCAGGACGACCGCTGCGGGCCGTAATCGTAGACGCCTGGAACGCCCACTTCCTTCGCCGTCGATTCGCGATGGTGGCCGATGCCGGTATATTCGATGCCGCCACCCGCTTCGGGATTGCGGAAGAAGTGGCCCGGATGCTTCATCGCCGCCTTGAAGACGACGCCATGGGTGTGGCCGCGGCCGCAGCCGACCAGGAAGCCCATCGTATCCATCAGCGAAAGTGGTCCGCGGACTATCGGCTCGAGCTCCTCGCCTTCCTTCACGTCCTCCCAGTACCGGACATTGCTGCCGCGCATGCGGCTCTCTTCACGCAGGATAGCCTCGTCGATCTGCTCGAATTCTTCCTGGGAATATTCGTGGGTCTGGATATCCTTGTATTTGCCGGCATCCCGGGCCGCCTTGCGCTCGTGACGCGTGCAAGTCCCCAGCGCGCGAGCGACGATCTCGCCGTGCTGGTTGCTGTAAGTCGCCTCGACATACTGCAGGACGAGGCGGCCGGAGAATTTGCTTTCTTTTTCCTCGACGCCGACGACGCGCTCGATGGCGCTGATCCGGTCGCCCGGGCGAATGTGCCGGAAAAGCTCCCAGTCGTTGCCGGCGTAGAAACCGTGGACACCCGGCAGGCCCCAGCGCGTACGCCCGACCCAGCCGAACGCCATCGGGAACATCGGATGCGCGACCTGACCTCCGTAGCGGGAATTGCGGCCGTATTCCTGTTCGCGATAGAGCGGATTGAGGTCGCCGATACCGTTGCACCAATTCCGCAGCGTGTCGGTCGTCGCGTCCTGCAGGTAGGGGCCTTCAGGGCGCAGCTGCAGGCCGATCATGCTGCGTGCCGCAGCGACGGCTTCGTCGGTGATCCGGCCTTCCGCTGGCGCCCCACCAACATCCTGCTTCGTCTTCTCGATTATTTCAGCTGTCACGTCATCATCCTCCATATGCGCTCATCGAACCACAGCGATCCGCGCTGCGTTTTGATGCATAATGCATTTTATATTATAGTCGTCAATGCGCCGCCGATGTGAAAATGTAATTCGTTCAAAAATTGAGCGATAACAGGTCTTTGTCAGCAGCATCTGGAAGCGAATAAAACTGCCATGACCACATTATAATGCATTATATTCTGAAGTGCCGCCTACAACGATACCGAGGAAGAGGTTGCAATCCCGGCAAACCGGCGCAGGCCCGCAAGTGCGTATTCATGTTCCTCGTCAGTCGCTCCGGCGCAGCAGTCTTCTAGAACGACGCATTCGAAGTCGCGGTCATGACCTTCACGCGCCGCGGCCTGAACGACGCCGTTGGTCGAAACGCCGCTCAGCACAAGTCGCCTGATTCCCTTTGCGCTGAGGAGAGGAAGCAGGGCCGTGCCGTAAAAGGGACTGACGCGATGCTTGATGATGTCCGCATCGCCTGGCTGCGGCGCAAAATCTTCGAAAACCTCGGTTCCCCAGCCGCCCAGCTTGAAGAGGCCATTGTCTCTGGCACGCGAAAACACAGGGGAATTCGGCGGGCATTCGCGGTAATCGGGCGAGAAGCCGACCCGCACATATCCGACCATGGTGCCTGCCTCGCGCGCTTTACGGATCGCGAGCCTGGTGTTCTCGTAGACATTGCGCTCGCCGCATTTCACCACATAGGTCTTCGCGCCCGCGCCGTCGGGATGTACGAGGTCGTTGATCATGTCCATGACGAGCAGGATCGTATCAGAAGGCATGGAAGGGCTCCTTGGCTGGTATCGTGGTCGGAATGGAACCGCGACGAAAAGCCATCCAGGAGGCACCTGCCTGCCTTGTCAGCTGGCGTAATTGGCCTTGAACTCGTCCCATCCGGCACGGATGTGGACCCGCAGCGCGGAGAGCATTGCGGCTTCGTCGCGGACGATAATGGCGCTGAGCATTTCCCGATGCTCGGCCGAAGCTCGTTCGATGCGGTTGTCGAGCTTGTTGATCAGGTCGAACGGGTAGCGAGCCCATAGAATGCGGACAAATTGCAGGGTCTGCGGCAAGCCCGACGCCATATAGATCGCTTCGTGGAAACGGTAGTTGATCAGCCGAACCGCTTCGCGATCTCCATTGACGGCGGCTTGTTCGATCTGCTGCTGAAGTTCCCGGAGTTCCTCCACGTTCTGCGAGGTCAGGTGCTTCAAGGCAGCGAGCGCCAGTTTCGATTCCAGCGTGACACGCAGGTCCACGATCTCCTCGGTGGCGCCCATGTCGAATGGCGCAACCACCGCGCCACGATGAGAGTCTCCCAGCACGAAGCCTTCGGCTTCCAAAAGTTTGATCGCTTCGCGAACCGGCGTGATGCTGGTTCCGATCATCTGGGCCAGCTCCGCCTGCTTCAGCTTGGAACCACGCGGGAAACGCCCAGAGATAATTCCCTCCCGAAGGAAGTCCGCGACAAACTCTTCTTTCGTCCGATGCTTCACGCGTAAGCCTTTCATGTCCGATGACCATTTCGGACTTACCGCGAAGATGGTGCACAATGCAATGTTCCATCATCCGGTATTGCCCCCGGCGGCAGGCGGAAGATCGACCCGCAGCACCTTCTCCTTCAATGGCTCGCTGGCGGCTGGGTAGATCTGCACGATCCGCGGATCGTGGGCCGGTAGGACATGATCATCGCTGTCGGCAAGCTCGCGGATACGTTCGTGGCCGGCAATCATGTCGGAAAGGTTGAATGCGACGGAGAACGGAATTCCCCGCTCGTATTCCTCATAATAGTGCAGCGCATCCGACGCCAGCACCACCCAGCCGCGCGCTGTTTTCACGCGCACAACCTCCTGACCGGCGCAATGGCCGCCGACCCAGTGCACGGAAACACCGTCGGCAATCTCATGATCACGGCCGTGCAGGGTGAGCCGGCCGGCATGCAGCAGATGCACGAGGCGGGCGAGTTCATCCGGCTCATAGGCGCGTCGAAACCAGGGTCGTTGCATCCAGGGACCAGTGACGTAACTCATTTCCTCCGCCTGCATCAGGAAATGAGCGTTTTCCAAAGCATCGAGATGCCCCAGATGATCGTAATGCGCATGCGTCAGGATGACCGTGTCCACCGACGCCGGATCGATCTCCAGCGCTTTCCAGGCCTCGACTGGAGTGCAGAGGATATCGTGCCCATGCCTCGAAGCCTTTTCGGGATCCATGCCCGTGTCAACGACGATCAGCTTGCCTTGGGCCTTCAGCACCCAGCAATAGAAGTCCATCGGCATGGGGTCTGCGGGGCGTTTTTCGAGAATGAAATTTTCTCCCCGCGTGCGACGCGGGTTGTTGCCGTAGCGGATCGCATAGATTTCCCAAAGGGTATGGCCTTCGGTCATGATCGTCTTGTCAGGCATGTTCCGTTACGACCTCCGTCTCCGACGCTCCCAGATAGGCGTCGATCGCCTGCTGGCGGGCGGCTTCGTCCTTCAACTCCTCGGCTCTGCGACGGCCCACGATCCGTCCGCTTCGCAGGAAGTGGAGATCGTCGCAAAGGCGCATCGTCATTCGGAGGTTCTGTTCGACCAGCACGATGGCCAGATCGCCTTCGCCACGGATCGCCGCGAGCCTTTCGAATACCCTTCTGATCAGAAGCGGCGCCAGCCCGAGCGAAGGTTCATCCAGGAGCAGGAGCCTCGGCCCCGACATCAGGCCGCGACCGATCGCGAGCATCTGCTGCTCACCGCCGCTAAGCCGCCAGGCACCTCCATCCACTTTATTGGCAATTTCGGGAAACAATTCGAGCACGGTGTCCATCCGCCTGCGACGCTCGCCCGTCGACACTTGATAGCCGCCGAGGACAAGGTTCTCGCGGACGCTGAGTTCACCGACGATCTCGCGCCTCTCAGGCACATAGACGATGCCGCGCCTGACCCGCTCCCGGATGGGCAGCTCGCCGATCGACAACCCGTCGTAGACGATGTCACCTTTGGCGGAAATCAGCCCAGCCACCGCCTTCATGATCGATGACTTGCCGGCGCCATTTGCACCAAGCAGCGCGGTGACCTTTCCGGGCTCCACGTCGAAGCTGACATTCTCGACGGCCTGTGCGGACGCTCCATAGAATACCGACAGGTTTTTGACGGACAACAGGTTAGTCATCGTCGCTCCCCAGATAGATCGAAACCACGTTCTCATTACGGCGTACCGCCTCGGGCGGGCCGCACGTGACGACTTCGCCGAAATTGATCACGTAGATCCGGTCGCAGAGCGACATGACGAGATCCATATCGTGCTCGACGATGACCATCACCAGATCCGGTGAGGCGATCCTGCGCAGCGTCTGGGTGAGATCGCGCGTTTCGGCATTGTTCAGACCCGCAGCCGGCTCGTCCAGGAGAAGGACGGACGGCTTGCCGACGATAGCGCGGGCGATTTCCACCAGCCTCTGCATGCCGGGCGGCAATTGCTGCGGAAAAAGATCCCTCGCATCGGCGAGACCGAGGCTTGCCAGCGCCTCGACTGCCGCATTCTGCATCTCCCCGGTCTCGCGGCGCCCGCGCGACAGCGGCAGGAGAGCATCCAGCCAACCGGCATGGTAGTTTCGGGCGAGACCCATCATCACGTTTTCAACCACCGTGAGATCAGGGCACAGCGCGACCGTTTGAAAGCTGCGCACTACACCGCGGGACGCTCGGGATGCGGGCGACAGGCCATCGAGCGGGCGGCCGTCGAATGTGATCGAACCGCCCTGAGGCTGATAGGCACCGGTCAGGCAGTTGAACAGGCTGGTCTTGCCCGCACCGTTGGGGCCGATGAGGCCCGTGACCTCGCCGGCGCAGAATTCGACGGAGAGGCCGCGCAGAACTTTGATCCCACCGAACGAAAGCGCGATATTCTCGCCCCTGAGGGCCCTCGTCCTCTGGTCCATCATCGTTTCCCCCGGCGTTGTGTGGCCATCGCCGCCAGCTTCGGCGCAAAATGTCCGGAAAGGACGACAGCGATCAGCGCGAGGCCGTAGAAGACCGGGATCCAGGCTCCCGAGCCGGACAGGAGTTGCGGGGCGAGCGTCAGAAAAGCTCCGCCGATCAGTGCCCGGGTCAGGCTCAGCCCATAAAAGCTGACGACGGAACCGACCAGCAAAAAGACCGACGACCAGAACGTATATCCCGTCGGCGACACTGCCGAGCTGGCAAAGGCCAGCATGGCGCCCGACACCGCAGCAATGCCGCCGCTGATGCCCATGATGCTGACGCGTGCCCAGGACCTGCGCGTGCCGAAGGCGTCCGCCGCCGCCGGATGGGAGCGGGCCAGCAGGAGGGCGCGGCCCTGGCGCGACTGCCTCAACCGGCTGAGCACGTAGACGACTGCGGCAAGTGCCGCGAGCGGCACGTAATAGCGTTGCAACTCGATCGCGATGCCGGGAATGACGGGCTTGGAGACATACAGTCCCTCAAACCCGCCTGTCCACCGATCGCCGCTGATGATGATTTCCGGCAGGGCCAGCGCCAGCGCCATCGTCGACACGGCAAGATAGATCCCCGAAATCCGGCGGGATGGCCAGGCAAACAGGATGCCGAACAGGACGCCGGCGATAACCGCCACAGGCAGTGAAACCAAAAGCGGCAAACCAAGCCGCGCCTCGATGATCGCCACCGAATAGGCACCGATGGCCGCGAAGAAGCTATGCCCGATCGAGACCTCTCCGCCATAACGGACCAGAGCGCTGACCGAAAGAACGCCGATACTGTTGGCAAAGCACAGTCCGAGCGCGTAGCTCCACGAGCCTGTGACGAAGAGCGGCAGCAGAACGAGCGCCGCGATCACGACGACATTCGCGGCGGCACCCGTCGCAAGTGCTCGAAGTCCGGCCATGTTGGCACGTTCGCCGTCCAGGGCGATAATGCTGTCAGACACGGTTGCCTCCTGCCTTTGCAAAGATGCCGTTCGGGAAAATGTTCAGAGCCGTCAGAATGACGATCAGCAGGAATGTGTTGGTGAATTCCGGCGATACGTAGAAGGTGAACAGGTTCATCAGGATGCCAATGAGAATGCCGCCAACCAGTGCGCCGGGCAGGCTGGCGAAACCACCCAGCACGGCCGCCGCGAAGGCCTGCAGCATGAAGGTTGCAACCGTCGTTGCGCTGAGGAACGTGGTCGGCACGATCAGCAATGCCCCGACGACACCGAGGACGGCGGAAACGATCCATGCGAACAGATGGACTGAACGCAGGTTGAGGCCACAGATTTCGGCCGCAACGGGATTTGCCGAGATAGCCCGAAAGGCAACGCCCAGTTTCGAATAGTCGATGATGAGGAAAAGGCCGACGATCGTGACGACTGCAACCGTCAGAACCGTGAGATCGTAGCCGGTGATACGCAGCCCCAGGGTCGTGGCGCTGAAGCGCGGCAAGGGAAGATCGAGAGGCACGATATCGGCGCCGAATACCAGCAAGGTAACGCCCTGCGCGATCAGGCCGATGCCGAGGGTGGTGATCGTCGCCGTCAGATCCGATTCCGCCATGATCGGCGCGATGATCGCATAGCTGAGGAACGCGACCGCCACGACCGCGACGACCGCCAGCAGCACCGCCACTCCCCAGGATAGGCTGAGCAGAACACCGCTGGAAAAACCATAGATCAGGAATGCCGCCAGCCCCGCGACGTTTCCGTGCGAGAAATTCACCACGCGCGAACTCTTGAAGATCATCACCAGCCCGAGTGCGCCGAGCGCATAGAGGCAGCCGGTGACGACGCCCGACCAGATCAGCGGAAATAAATCGAGCAGAAGGTCGGGTACGGAGTTCATGCCGAAACCTCCGACATCGTACCGTCCTCGACCAGGCGGATCACGCCCGGAAAATAGCGCCCGCCCAGGCCCCTCTCGACAGCGGCCTCGTAATAGCGCCTGACGGTTTCGGCAGCCTTGATCGTAACGCCGGTTTCCGCCGCCAGTTGAAACACGTAGTCGATATCCTTCAGCACATATTCCGGCGGAAACGACCGTTCGGGAAACTCACGCGGCAGCATTGCCTTGCGGCCATGGTTTCGCAGCACGAAGCTGTCGCCCGATCCTTTCGAGACGGCATCGAGCAAGGTCTCCGGCGCCACCCCTGCCCGCTCGCCGAGCACCATCATCTCGGCAAGCGTTACGACATGCTCGAATACCAGCATGTTGTTGACCAGCTTCAGCACTTGCCCCGTGCCGACCTCGCCGCCATGGGTGATGTCGGTCGCTACATAGTCCAGGATCGGCTTGATACTGGCGAACACGCCTTCGGATGCGCCGACCATGATGCTGAGTTCGCCGCGCTGCGCCGCTTCGCGGGTACGGGCGACGGGAGCGTCGGCGAAATGCAGTCCCTGCGGCTGCAGATCCGCTGCGATCTTGCGGGCAAGCGCCACCGGCGTGGTCGACAGATCGACGATCGTAGAACCGGACCTGGCATGTTTCGCCACCTCGCTGGTCACGGCCTCCACCTGCGGCCCGCCCGGCAGAGACATGAAGATGAAATCAGCGTCGCCGGCCAGCGAGGCGACGGATGCCTGACGTTCCGCTTTGGTGTCGACCAGGATTTCGAAAGCCTGCTCGTTCATGTCGAAGGCGATCACGCGTCCGGCGTGCTTGAGCGCCATGTTGCGACACATAGGGCCACCCATGACGCCGAGCCCGATAAATCCGATGGTAGAATTGCTGGTCATTGCTTCAATCCATCAACATTCCGCCGTTCACATCGAGGACCGTTCCGGTGATCCAGTTCGATGCAGGCGAGCAAAGGAATAAGATTGCCTGGGCGATGTCTTCCGGCTGGCCATAACGGCCAAGCGGCACGTTGCCGTTTGCCGACGGTGCGGCGCGCTGTGTCACCTTGTTCCACATCGGGGTTTCGACCGGGCCGGGCGCGATGACGCTGGCATAAACGCCCTGCGCCGCACCGGCCTTGGCCACCCATTTCATCAATCCATGCACGGCGGATTTGGCCGCGACATAGGCGGGGCCGGAAGCGACACCGCCGATCTTGGCCGCAATAGAGCCCAACGCAACGATCTTTCCGCCGCCGCTCTCCGCCATCAGCGGGAATGCTTCACGGACTGGATTGACGACGCCCATGAGGTTGACGTCGAGCATCGCGCGCCATTCCTCATCCGTCGATTCCGTCAACGGGCGATGCGTGATCGTGCCAGCGCAAAGGACGAGGATGTCGAGTTGCCGATGGCGCCGGATGAGGTCGGCGATCACGGTCTTGGTTTCGTCCGAGGACGTTACGTCATATCGGCGGTATTCAATGGATGCGTGATAGAAATCTGCCTGTTCCGCGATATCCGTCGCGATGACAGTTGCCCCTGCCTCGGCCAGCGCCTGGGCGGTGGCCTTGCCTATACCGCCTGCGGCACCGGTGACGAGGGCGACACGGCCATCGAGCCGTGCAGGCGAACTGATCGGGATGTTTATCATTGGCTCCTCCATTCATGATATCGCCCCCCGCCCCCAGGAGGGCGGGAGATTTTCTCGTCGAGGAGCTTACTGGGCAGGCGCGTCAAAGACGGCGACCGGATAGGGCTTGAAGTCGCGCACGAGTTCGAACTTACCGCCTTTCGCCTGAATGATGCCTTCCTTGCGCGTACCGCGGTGGTCTCCAGGCTTGAACGACACGCCCTGCGCTCCTCCCACGGAGGCGTTGTTCAAATTATCCAGGGCCGCGATCAGGCTTTCACCGGTCAGCGGCTTGCCGCTATCCAACAATGCTTCGAAGCCCTTTGCAAACAACGCTGCGTTGCTCCAGCCATTGAGACCGAAAACACCCACCGGATCGCCGGGATAATATTTCGTCACCGCCTCACGGTAAGCCTTGACGCCCGGCTCCTCGCTGCTGACCGGCAGCAGCCAGGACGAGAAATAGGTGCCATCCAGAAGGTCGCCCGCGAGCTTGACGGTGGAAGGGTCGGCCGTGAAGAACGGCGCGAACCATTTCACTTTCAGCCCCTGCAAGTCCGCCGCCTTGAGAGCGGCCGCAAGATTGGCGTTTGAACCGAAGAGAATGACGGCCTCCGCACCGGAATTCGCGACACGGCGAATGTGCGGGCTGAAGCTGGTTGTCTTGACGTCGAAGGGCACGGATTCAGCCGGCTCGATGCCGAGCTCCTTCATGTAGAGATCGAAGCCGCGCTTGGCGGATTTTCCCAGCTCGTCGTTTTCCCAGAGCAAGGCGATTTTCTTCAGCCCCAGATCCTTGACGGCATAATCGACGTTCGACGCGGCGGACCACCCGTAGTCGGGCAGCAGCGGGAAAACGTTAGGCTCGACGAAGAAGGCGCTGGCGCCTCCGATCGGCCCAATCATCGGAACCTTCTTTTCCTTGGCATAGGGAATGGCCGCAACATTGGTGGCCGTGCCGACGGGTGCTGCGAGCGCGAATGCTCCGTCGTCCTCGACGAGCTTGCGGCTTACGGCAACGCTGCGTGCGGGATCATAACCGTCATCATAGGTAATATAGTTGACCTTCCATCCCTTGATGCCGCCGGTCTCGTTCAGATGCTTGAAGTAAGCATCTGCGGCATGGGTCAGCACCGAGTAGAAAGGAACCGGCCCGGTCACGGGCGTAAAGGCGCCGACCGTGACCACTTTCTTTTCCGTGTCAATTCCCTTTTGCTGAGCGGCGGCTGTGCCTACGCTCCCCAACGTCAGCACGAGCGCGCTCACAGCTATCCCGAGCGTTCCTGCGATACCTGGCAACATATCGACCTCCCATCGAACTTGACCAACCATCATTTCAAGGCCGGACCGTAAAATAACAACTGCACCCGGTCAACATAAAATGCATTATGCAGTGCAGCAATTACTTGATGGTCGAGATAATATGGCCGCATATTGAGTGCGCAATACGAAAATCAATCCGTAAATAATGTTTAATAACCATATATTTATGATATTAAAGGCGAGAATGAACTATCTCCGTCAGCGTCGACCATTGCGCATGATATAAAATGCATTATTATCATCGAAACGAACGCAAAGGAGAACGCTGTGGGAGTGCTTGCGAACAAGACGGTGCTGGAACTGGGGAGCATGATCGCTGCTCCTTTCGCGACCCACATCCTTGGTCAGCTCGGTGCGGAGATCATAAAGATCGAGCCACCAGGCGGCGAAACGACCCGCAGGCTTGTCCGCGGCGGCCCCAGCGGCACCTACATCGCTTACAATCGCGGCAAGAAAAGCATTTGCCTCAATCTGCAATCCGAGGATGGCGCCCGGATTTTCCGCTCCCTTGTGGCAAAGGCCGACATGCTCGTACACAACCTTTCGCCCAGCGCTGCCCGTAAGATGAAGGTCACTTTCGAGGAATGCGAGGCGATCAATCCTCGCATCGTCTTCTGCCACATCAAGGGCTACGGACCCGGGCCACTCTCTGAAGAGATCGCGTCCAATCCAATTGCGGAGGCCGCGACCGGCGTGATGTTCGCAAATCGCACCAACGGGAAACCGTCGAGGCTCGGCCCTTCGTACCACGACCAGTTTGCCGGTTGCTATGCGGTGATCGGCGTGCTGTCCGCCCTGCTCGATCCCGATGCATCAAGGGAGAGGCGCAATATCGAGCTCGGCCTTTACGAGACCGGCCTGCACATCGCCGCAAGAGAACTCGTCGGTGTCCAGCTCAAGTCTCAGATCACCGGCAAGGCGGAACAGGAGCCCTCTCCGGAATTCAGCATGCCGGGCTACGGCGCCTACGAGACGGCGGATGGACGGTGGATCTATCTGGTCATGCTCACCGATGATCACTGGCGAAAATTCTGCCGGGCGGCGGTGCTCGAGGTCGATCCCGAGCTTGCGACGCTTCGCCAGAGACGCAAGCACAGGGCGGTGGTCGAGGACATCGTCACCCAAAACGTCAAGCGTTTCTCATTCGAGGAATGGACGGGATCGCTGGCTGCGGCGGGCGTCGGATTCACCGAGGTCCTTTCGGCCGACAAGGTCCTCGACGCGAAACAGGCCCGGACGCCCGCCAAATACAGCAGCATACCGTTCTCGTCCTTCACTTTCGAGGCGCCGGATTTTCCGGTTGCCGCTTCCTTGGCGACCGAAGGCCTGGTTGCCCCGCCGCCCCTGCTCGGAGAACACACCGTGCCGCTGCTCCGAGAAGCCGGTCACTCGGATGCCGAGATCAAAACACTTGTCGAGGCCGGCACAGTCGTAACTGCCAGCGACGACGATGACCTGTGGAACATGCGGACCGAGGCCTTGGCTTTGGCGCGATAACAACTGGTCTTCCATCTGCAGGGCCGGTCGCAAAACGCCTCGATCGGTCCCGATAACCGGCATATTCGGCGCAGCTGATTCGTTCGGATCCGGGAAAGGCCGGCGCTCATGCACCAGCAATATTTTGCCCAGAGCGACGCTCAACTCGTGATCGCCACGGTCAAGGACCAGTCAACGACAGTGACCTCGCCACCCACACTCACGCAGCAGTGCAAGCAGAATGCGGACGTTATGTTTGGCCTCGCTCACGAGGTCGAAAGCGTCGCCTATGCCGCCGTGATGGATGCGTATTGGCTTAAACCGAAATGATTTCCGAGCCTCACGCAGACCTGGGTCATTCCGCTTATCCCCTCCCGGAGCCGGGGGCTTCTGAGGGGATCAGGGTTTCGCAGTCGTACCGATGCGGGCGACGCGTTCGAGGTAATCGACGATGACGTCCAGTTGCTCCTCCGAATACCTCTCCGTCACCTTGGCATATTGCGCCCTGAGCTCCTCCAGCAACTGGATAGGCTGCGCTGCGGCTTTCCGATCCAGAGAGATCAGAACGCTTCGGCGATCCCCCGGATTTTCGCTTCGCGTTACGTACCCAAATCGCTGCAGACGATCCAGGAGTGCCGTCCCAGTGGCCGATGTGATGCCGAGATATGCGATGATCTCCTTCGGGCTTACGGGTGCATCCGCACTGCCGAGGAAGGAAATGCACCGCAGATCCGTGGGGTGGATCTTGCCTTCTCGAGCCGCCGCATCGAGCGATTCTTCGGCCTTGTGAAGCATCCCGCCAAGCGCTCTGCCAAGGCGAACAAGCCGCTGTTCCCGCGATGACAGTTTTCGCGCCATGCTCACGCTCTCGGTTGTTGCAGCAATAACGTTTTAACCCTCAAAAAGGGGAAGGCAAGGCTTTGCCACGCTACTCATAAATGGAGAACGCTCAGGCTGGGGGCTATTCAGTCGTCGTGGCGCTCCCATGTAAAATCTGGCCCGCTGTGCTTCCCTCCACTCCAAGGAAAACGATGTACCATTAGCATGTCGCATCTATTCGGCCTCATAGCCTGCCGCTTTGAAGAAGTTTCGGCATTCTGTCACCATGGGCTGAAAGCTTGCTGCTAGGCGGGTGGCCCTGTTTGGCGGCGGCAAGCGAACCGGTTGATGATTTTTATCACACAAAATTCATTATCTTACTTGGATGTCTCTCGTGCGCCCATCAGGTGTCTACGCATCAGGGCTGCCGCGATTTCATTCTCGCCACGCTCCAGCCGGTCGAGGATCTCCAGATGCTCGCGACAGGTTACAGCCACGCGGGCGGAGCCGTGCTGCCAGTTGTAGTTCGAGAGGCGCCGGAGCTGGTTCTGGCGATGCATTGCTTCTTTGATGTATCGATTCCCGGAGGCCGCACTGATACCCAGGTGAAACTCCGCATTCATCTCAAAAAGCGTGACGCTCGATGTGTCGGTCCAAGGTGCCGTCATAATCGCTTCGTGCCTTGATCGCATCGACTTCATCCAGTCCGCTGAAAGCGAGAATTCAGGCGAAAGGATCGCCGCGCATTCGATCAACTGCCGAAAATCATAGCTCTCCTCTCGGGCGCGGGAATCGCGGACGGGATCGAAGAACTGCCAGCCATAGCCCTGCCGGCGCTCAATGACGCCTAGGCCCTCGAGCTTGATCAGCGCCTGGCGCACCGGCGTTCGCTCCCGGCCGGTGAGCCGCATCAGCTCGAGTTCCGCGAATTGTTCGGGCAACGCTCCTTCGCGGCGTAGCCTAGCAATTGCGATCAGCAGATCTTCGTCGCCAGATAGCGTCTCAAGTTTTTCAACGCGCGGCGGGATCGAAGCCAGCATCATGCCCCGGTTGGGCTCATGCTGCACGAAGCCTTCTTCCGCCAGCATTTCCAGTGCGATGCGCACCGGCGTGCGTGAAACGCTGAGCCGGTCGGCAAGCTGGTTCTGACGCAGCCGCGCGCCAGGCTGGAGATGGTCGTCATGGATGACGTCGATGATGCGGCGCATCAGGTCCTGCTGAAGAGGCGTGCTCGCATCCGACATTTTCCGCTTGCCTTCCTGTCAGTTTTGGTTTTTGTTTTATGAAATACTTTTTTGGCGAAGGCAATCCCGGTTTGTCCGCGCCACCATTCAGCATCTGGAACAAGCCGTCATGACCTTACCTCTTCCCTGCCCGCTCATCGAAGTTTCTGGTACCCCGTTCGAACGGGGTCAACAATATGGCGAGCAGGCCGCGGAACGTATTCTCAGAGGCATCGAACATTACAAGCTTCAGCTGCATTCCTCGGGCCTGAAGGACAGTGACCTTGCCGCGATGATCGATCGTTTCGCCGGCGCGGTCGAGAATTACGGCAGCCAGTATATCGAGGAAATGCGCGGCATCGCCAAGGCGGTGAATACCGATCTCGCAGCGATCCTCCTGCTCAACGCTCGCACCGAAATTCTCAAGCTCGCGCGCCGCAGGGAAAAGGGGCAGGCGGACTTCATACAGTCTGACGGCTGCACGGGCGTCTTCGTCATGCCGCAGGCCAGCCGTGACGAGGTCTTCATCCACGCCCAGAACTGGGACTGGAAGGCAGAATGCGCCGAGACTGCGGTCGTGCTGAAGATCAACCGGGAGGACGGGCCGGATATCATCACATTCACGGAAGCCGGCGGCCTCGCGCGCACCGGCTTCAATGCCGCCGGCATCTCCATCAGCGGCAACTATCTCGAAACCGATCGGGACTACCGCGAACTCGGCGTGCCGCTCGCCATCATCCGCCGCAAAGTTCTGGAACAGGATCATCTGGCAATGTCGATGCAGGCCGTCTACGGTACCCGCAAATCAGCCTCCAACAACATGATGATCGGCCACGCACATGGCGTCGCGATCGATTTCGAATGCGCGCCGGACGAGACCTTCCTCGTCCATCCGCAAAACGGCATGCTGGTGCATGCCAACCACTTCCAGAGCCCGGTCGCGCTGTCGAAGCTGCTCGACAAGGGTGTCCTCAACATGCCGGACTCGCTTTACCGCGACCTCCGCGTCCGCCAGTTGATCGAGCCGCATATCGGCAAGGTCACGGTCGACACCGTAAAGGCCGCGCTGTCCGACACGTTCGAAAGCCCGTGGTCAGTCTGCCGGCCGCCGCGCAAGTCGCTTTCCAACAACCAGTCCGCAACGGTCGCGATGATCGTCATGGTTCCAAGCGAAGGACGCATGGAAGTGGCATTGCTGCCGGCGCTGGGAGCGCATTTCTGGAATTACAGCCTCGACATGAAAATCCGGCCCGTCGAAGAGCCCCGCAAGGCACACACGCACGCGGCCTAACCAAGACCAATAAGGGAACGAGACGGGAGCCTCCAATGAAATATCATAACCTCTTGAAGACCGCGGCGGTAGTGGCGCTGCTGGCCGCCACCGCAGGCACGGCGATGGCACAGGACAAGACGATGCGGGTGCGCATCAATGCCGACATCCGCTCGACCGATCCGGGCGTCAACCGCGACGCCAATAGCGACGCCATTGTGCTGCACATGGTCGAGGGCCTCGTCGGATACAAGGACGACGCATCGATCGCGCCGTTGCTGGCAAAATCGGTCGACGTCTCCGCCGATGGCAAGACCTATACGTTCAAATTGCGCGACGGGTTAAAATTCAGCAATGGCGAACCGCTGACTTCCGCCGATGTGTTGGCCTCTTGGCAACGTTATGTCGATCCGAAGACCGCATGGAGATGCCTCAAGGACGTCACGGGATCGAGCGTCGCGAACGTCACCAATGTGGCGGCACCGGATGCCTCGACTGTTGTCTTCACGCTGGAGAAGCCGACCGCTCTCTTCCTCGCCACCCTCGCGCGCACCGATTGCGGCAGTACCGGCATCTATCAGAAGAGTTCGCTCGATGCGCAGGGCAAGTGGGTGAAGCCAGTCGGCACCGGTCCCTTCATGCTGCAGGAATGGCGCAGCGGACAATATGTCCAGCTCGTCGCCAACCCGAACTACGTCTCCCCCGGCGGCGAACGCACCGGTTATGTCGGCGACAAGACGCCGAAGGTTGCGGCCGTGCGTTTCATGGTCATTCCGGATGATGCGGCGGCCAAGGCCGGGCTTTATTCTGGCGATGTCGATGTCATCAGCGACGTCAACAATGCCGATGTCGAGGAGTTTTCCGCCAGCGATAAGCTGAAGGTGGACAAGGTCGCCAGCATGGGCCTGACCGGCCTCCTCTTCCAGACCCGCGATCCGCTGCTGAAGGACGTCCGAATCCGCAAGGCGCTGCTGCTCTCGCTCGATATCCCGCAGATCTCCGAAGCACTGACGAATGGCCAGTCACCGGCCAACCTTTCGGTCATTCCTGTACCAAGCCCCTATTCCGGCAAGCTGCAAAAGGTAGTCCCGACTCGCAATCTTGAGGAGGCCAAGAAACTGCTGGCAGAAGCCGGATACAAGGGCCAGCCGATCAAGTGGCTTGCGACGAAATTCTATCCGTCGCTCTTCGATGCCGCCGTACTCGTCCAGGCCATGGCGCAGGAAGCCGGAATCAATATCGAGATCGAAACGCTCGATTGGGCAACGCTGCTCGATCGCTATACGGCCGGCAACTATTCGGCCATGTCGTTCACCTATTCCGCCCGCCTCGATCCCTCGCTTTCCTTCGACATGGTCAGCGGCAACAAGGATAAGAGCCCGAACAAGGTCTGGGACAATCCGGAAGGCCTGAAGCTGATCAACGAAAGCACGACCATCAGCGATGACAAGCAGCGCCAGGCACTATTCGACAAGCTGGAAGGCATGATCCGCGCCGATGTGCCGCTGATCCCGCTTTATTCCGGCACCCGCATCGGTGCGGTGCGTGCCAATGTCGAAGGTTACAAGACCTGGCCGGTCGGTTATCCGCGCATGTGGGGCGTTTCTTTCGCGCAAGGAAAGTAGCTCATGCATGCCCTTTCCAAATATGTCGCGAAGCGTCTGTTATGGACGCTTCCGACGCTCTTGATCGTGGCCGTGATGGTGTTCTTCCTGGTGCGGATGATCCCTGGCGATCCCGCCCAGCTGATCCTCGGTGATAGCGCCGGCCCGGAAGAACTGGCCAACCTGCGCGCCAATCTGGGCCTCGACCAGCCAGTGCCGGTCCAGTTCCTCTACTGGCTTGGCAATGTCCTCCGGGGCGACCTTGGCCATTCGATCTCCAATGGTGCGTCCGTGCTGCCGCTGATGCTCGACCGTTTCCAGGTCAGCGCCACCATCGTGCTGGTCGCCGTCGCCCTCGCGACGCTGATGGCTGTTCCGGCCGGGCTTTTCGCGGCATGGCGGCAGAACGAGCATGTCGATATCGCCATCGTCGCCGCATCGACGCTGCTGATGTCGGTTCCGAGTTTCTGGCTCGGCCTCGTGCTTTTGCTGGTCTTCGGTCTGAAGCTCGGATGGCTGCCGGTCGTCGGTTATGTGCCGTTCACCGAAAAGCCCTGGACCGCCATCACCTATGTGATCCTGCCAGTGGTGACGCTGATGCTGATCGAGGTTGGCGTGCTGACCCGCATGATGCGCGCCAGCGCCATCGAAATCCTGCGGCTGGAATATGTCATGCATGCCCGCGCGAAAGGCCTTTCCGAACGCAAGGTCCTGCTGCGCCACGTGCTGCCGAATGCCTTCGCTCCGACCTGGACGATGATCGGGCTGGTGCTCGGCGGGCTACTCGGCGGCATTGCGGTGCTGGAAACCGTCTTCACCTTGCCCGGCCTGGGGCGCCTTCTCGTCGATGCGATCTTCGCTCGCGACTATCCAGTGGTACAGGGATGTCTTCTGTTCACGGCCTTGATCTACGTGATCGTCAATCTGATCGTCGATCTGTGCTATCCGTTGTTCGATCCGCGGATCACCGCCTCATGATCAGGCAACCGGCAAATCTCATCATCGGCTCTCTTCTGTTGATTTTCATCGGCGGCATGGCGCTGCTAGCCCTGTTCTGGACACCTTACGATCCGGCGGCGATCAAGCTGATCGCCAAGCTGAAGCCACCGTCGGCGCAATTCTGGCTCGGCACCGACGAATTCGGCCGCGACGTCGTCTCCCGCCTGATGACCGGCGCGGTGCAGAGCATGACGGTCGCCATCCTGACCGTCGCCTTCGCAATCACCGTCGGCACGATCACCGGACTGATCGCCGGTTACACGCGTGGCCTGGTGGACCGCATCCTGATGGTCTTCAGCGACGCGCTTCTCGCCTTCCCCGGCACCTTGCTGGCCCTCGGCCTGATGGTGATTTCCGGCCCGAACAAATACGGCATCATCCTGGCGCTCGGCATCGCCTATGCCCCGTCGGTGCTGCGCATCGTCCGCGCGAGCGTGCTGTCGACCAGAGAGCGTGAATATGTCGAGGCCTCACGCGTTATCGGCAATTCCGAACTTACTACCATGTTCCGCCATATCCTGCCGAACTGCACGGCGCCGATCGTGGTGCTGGCCACCTCCATGTTCGGCTGGGTGGTGCTGGCGGAAAGCGGCCTGAGCTTCCTCGGGCTCGGTGTTCCACCACCGGCGCCCACCTGGGGCAACATGCTGTCGGCGGCGCGTACCTATATCGAGAAGGCCCCTTGGCTTGGGCTTGCCCCCGGCATCTGCATCTCGCTGACGCTTCTCGGCATCAATCTGCTGGGCGATGCCTTGCGCGACCGCTTCGATCCGAGAATGGAGCAACGGTGATGACTACCGAAACTTCCCGTCCGCTGCTGAGCGTCCGCAATCTCCGCGTTACGACATCCAACGGCCATCCGGTCCTGCACGACGTCTCTTTCGATGTCGAAGCCGGCGGTATCGTCGCGCTGGTCGGCGAGAGCGGCAGCGGCAAGACGGTCGCAGCGCGTGCCGCCATGCGCCTTCTCCCCAAGGCGATCAGCCCGGTTGCCGGTGAAATCCTGTTTGAAGGCCGCGACGTCCTGAAGATGTCGAGTTCTGAAGTGCGCCAGGTTCGCGGCGCGAAGATCGGCATGGTCTTTCAGGAACCGATGGTATCGCTCAACCCGGCGATGACGATCGGCGCACAGCTCGTTGAAGGACTGCGGCTGCATGAGAAGCTCGGCACCGAAGCTGCCCTAGCGCGGGCAACTGAAATGCTGGAACGGGTGAAGATCCCGAACCCCGAAGCCTGCCTTGCCGCCTTCCCTCACCAGTTCTCGGGCGGCATGCGCCAGCGCATCATGCTCGCTTCCGTCATGCTTCTGCGGCCGAAGCTGCTGATCGCCGACGAGCCGACCACCGCGCTCGATACGCTGACCCAGCGCGAGGTTTTGGAAGTAATGGTGGACCTTACCCGCACCTTCGGTACTGCCGTTCTGCTTATCACCCACAATCTCGGCCTCGTCGCGCAATATGCGAAGAAGGTCATCGTTCTCGAACGCGGCAGGCTGATCGAGACGGGACCGGTGGAAGACGTGCTTCACCATCCGAAGGAACAATATACCCGCACCCTGATAGACGCGTTGCCGAAGCGCGATCATGGCCGCAAGCCGCCAGCCGACGCCGCGCCGCTGATCGAGGCCCGTAATGTCGAAGTGACGTTCTCCGGCGCCGGCAACATGTTCAGCACGGCGGAAAAGAAACTCGCCGTGCGCGGCGTGTCGCTCGGTGTACGCCCCGGCGAAGTCGTTGCCGTGGTCGGCGGCTCAGGCTCGGGCAAGACGACGCTCGGACGGGCGATGCTCGGCCTGCTGCCGCTTTCTGGAGGAGACGTATTCTTCCGCGGGCGCCCGATGGCATCTGCCGACCGCTCCGCACTCCGCGACTACCGTCTGCAATGCCAGCTCGTCTTCCAAGACCCTTATTCCTCCCTCGATCCCCGCCAGAAGATTGTCGATATTATCGGCGAACCCCTGGCGCACGGCCCGAAGCTCGGCCGGGCCGAGAAGGCGGAACGGGTAAGCGCCATGCTCGACGAGGTGGGTCTTGCCGGACTTGGCGACCGTTACCCGCATGCTTTGTCCGGTGGGCAAAGGCAGCGCGTTGCGATCGCCCGGGCGGTGATCCGCAATCCCGCTTTCGTCGTCGCCGACGAGCCGGTTTCGGCGCTGGACATGACAATCCAGAAGCAGGTTCTCGATCTCTTCCGCAAACTGCAAGAAAACCACGGCTTCGCCTGCCTGTTCATTTCACACGATCTCGGCGCCGTTTCCCGCGTTGCCGACCGGATCATCGTCATGCAACAGGGTCTGATCGTCGAGGAAGGCAGCGTCAGCCGGATCTTGGATCACCCGCAACACGCCTATACGCAGGCCCTGCTCGAGGCGACACCGACCCTCGGCATAGCGGCGTGACGAGACGAGATTCGACTCGGCAAACACGCGGGCCATCGGCGCCGCGATCGCAGATAACCTCAAGAGACGAGTCTCCTCGAGACACGAACGAAAGCCATCCCCATGCAACAGCTCAATGCCAATTCGCTCGAATCCTTCTGGATGCCGTTCACGGTCAACCGGGATTTCAAGAAGAAGCCGCAAATCATCACCGGCGCGTCGGGCATGTATTACCACATGAGCGACGGCCACCGGCTCCTGGACGGGATCGCCGGCCTCTGGTGCGTGAATGCCGGGCATGGGCATCCGAAGATCGTCGAGGCGATCCAAAAACAGGCTGCGCAGCTCGATTTCGCGTCGTCATTCGGGCTCGGCCATCCGCTCGCCTTCGAATATGCCAACCGGCTGACATCCATTGCCCCCGAAGGCCTGGACCACGTCTTCTTCACCAATTCCGGGTCGGAAGCGACCGATACCGCGCTCAAGCTTGCGCTTGCCTACCACCATGCTCGCGGCCAGGGGCAAAGGCAGCGGATCATTGGCCGCCAGCGCGGGTATCACGGGGTCGGTTTTGGCGGACTTTCCGCAGCCGGCATGGGACCGCATAAGAAACAGTTCGGCATGCTTCTGCCGGGCGCCGCCCACATGCCGCATACCCACGACCTTGCCCGCAACGCCTTCAGCCGCGGCCAGCCGAGCCACGGCGCGGAGATCGCCGACGCGCTTGATCAAATGTTGCAGACCTACGATCCGTCGACGGTCGCGGCGGTCATCGTCGAACCGGTCGCCGGCTCGACGGGGGTGCTGATCCCGCCGGTCGGTTATCTCCAACGACTGAGAGAAATCTGCACGCGCCACGGCATTCTGCTGATTTTCGACGAGGTGGTGACCGGTTTCGGCCGCCTTGGGCGGCCATTCGCGGCGGACCGTTTCGGCATCACACCCGACCTCATTGCCATCGCCAAGGGCATGACGAACGGTGCAGTTCCCATGGGCGGTGTGATCAGTTCGAACAATATCTACGAGATGCTGATGGAGATCGCGCCGCAAGGGACCGTGGAATTCTCCCACGGCTATACCTATTCCGGCCATCCGCTGGCATCGGCGGCGGCGCTTGCGGCACTGGATGTCTACATGACCGAAGGCATGTTCGAGCACGCGGCAGCGGTCGAACCGGTCTGGCAGGAGCGTGCCCATGCACTCAAGGGCCTCTCCGGCGTGGCGGATATCCGCAATCTCGGCCTGCTTGCCGGCATCGAACTCGGCGACGACGTCGCGAGCGGCAAGGCGATGGCCAAAGCGGTCTACGATTATTGCTTCGAGCGCGGCGTATTGATACGCCCGGTGGCAAACACGATCGTCCTCTCCCCTCCCTTGGTCATTTCGGAGACGGAAATCGACACGCTGTTCTCAACGATTGCCGCCGGATTGAAGACGCTGTAGCGCGGACGACAGAAGGCAGTGCCGAACACATGCGCACGAAAATTGATATCGATGGCGTAAGTTACGACCTGATCGACCTGCCCGCCGTGGCTGGCGACGATCTCGCGCGCATGCCCTATATCCACCGGATCCTGCTGGAAAATATCCTGAGAACGGCCGCCGACGATGCGCCGCGGGCCAAGGCCGCGATGATCGACTGGCTTCAGAGGGGCCGGAGCGACGTCGAAATCCCCTTCCTGCCAAACCGCGTCCTGATGCACGATACGACCTGCGGCCCTGCGCTGGTCGACATTGCCGGCATGCGCTCCGCGTTGGCGGAAGCCGGCGGCGATCCGGCACTGCTCAATCTCGTCGTGCCGGTCGACGTCTCCACCGACCACTCGGTCGCGGTCGACGCTTTTGGAACTCCGACCGCCATCGAGCACAATATGCGGCGGGAATACGAGCGCAATGCCGAGCGCTACAGCTTCATGAAATGGGCAACGAATACGCTCTCCGGCTTTCGGGTCCATCCGCCAGGCACCGGTATCATGCATACGCTCAATCTCGAACGCCTGGCGACGGTCGCGACGCAGCACCTGCAGGACGGCCGACTTTGGGCGATACCGGACACCCTGATTGGAACCGACAGCCACACGCCGATGATAAACGGGATCGGCGTGCTGGCCTGGGGAGTGGGCGGTTTGGAGGCGGAGAGTGTCCTTTTCGGCATGCCGGTGACGTTGCGCGTACCCGACGTTGTCGGCGTCCGCCTGACGGGAATGTTGAAGGAAGGGGTTCTCGCCACCGATCTCGCGCTCGTGGTGACGCATCTTCTGCGCCGGATCGACCTGCAGGACAAGTTCGTCGAGTTCTACGGACCGGGCGTCTCGAATCTGACGGCCGGCGACCGGGCGGTCGTGGCCAATATGGCGCCGGAATTCGGTGCTAACAGCGGCTATTTCCCGATCGACTGCCGGTCGATCGACTACCTGTTGAAAACCGGCCGCAGTGAAAGCCACGCTCGATTCGTCGAATGTTATGCGAAACGGGCGGGCATCTGGTTCGATCCAGATGCCGATCCCTGCTACACCTCGATACTCGATCTGGACATCAGCAGCGTCGAGCCGAGCCTTGCAGGCCCACGACGCCCCCAGGACAGGATCGCAGTCAGCGAGACGCGCGCGGCCGTTCGCGGAATGAAAAAATCTTCGGAGAATCTCGCAGTCGAGGGCGCACCCAATGACGGCGCGGTGGCGATCGCCGCGATCACCAGCTGCACGAACACTTCCGACCCGCGGCTTCTCGTGGCCGCCGGTCTCCTCGCCCGAAAGGCGCGCGCCTACGGCCTGCACCCGCCGCATTGGGTGAAGACCTCGCTTGCCCCCGGATCCCCGACCGCCGAGCGTTACCTCGCCCGCGCCCGCCTGCTCGGGGATCTGCAGGCCGTTGGTTTCGGCATCGTTGGATATGGCTGCACGACCTGTATTGGCAATTCCGGACCTCTGACCGAGCCTATAGCTGAAGCGATGGCCGAACGCGGCATAGTTCCGGTCGCCGTCCTGTCCGGGAACCGGAACTTTCCGGGCCGGGTACATCCGCAGTTGGAGGCGGCCTTCCTCGCCTCGCCGCCTATGGTCGTCGCCTTCGCGCTCGCCGGAACCGTCGAGTTCGACATTCTCCGCGATCCGATCGGCATTTCCGCAGACGGAACCCCGGTGACACTGTCGATGCTCTGGCCCGGCGCTTCCGAGATCGACGCAACTCTTCTGGCTGCGTCCGACGTGAATGACTTTTCGCCTGCCTATGATGCCGCCGAGGCGAGCAGGGCTTGGAAAGAGCTTCCCGCGCCGGCGACTACTCTGTTTCCCTGGGATGAAAACTCCAGCTACATCCAGCCCCCGCCCTTCGCGAGCTTCGGCGATGGAACCCGGCTCGGCACCTATGAGGCGCATCCCATCCTCGTTCTCGGCGACGACATCACCACCGACCATATCTCGCCTGCCGGTGCAATCCCGGCCAAGGGTGAGGCGGGGCGGTATCTCGTCGAACGCGGTGAGAACCCGGGCGACCTCAACGTCTTTTCATCCCGGCGCGGAAACTGGGAAGTTATGATCCGCGGCCTCTTCACCAACAAGACCGTGAACAATCTTCTGGCAACAGGCATTGCGCCGGGCTCCACTGTCCATGCCGGATCGGGAAAAGTCCTGCCGCTCTGGGGTGCGGCACAGTGCTACAAGGCCGAGGGAAAGTCCGTCGTGCTTGTGGCGGGAGCGCGCTACGGAATGGGCTCGTCCCGCGACTGGGCGGCGAAGGGCGTGGCGCTTATCGGCGTTCGCGCCGTCCTTGCGTCAAGCTTCGAGCGTATCCACCGCTGGAACCTGATTGGCATGGGCATCCTCCCACTGCGGCTTCCACCCGACGTGGAGCCGCAGATGCTCGGCCTCCGTTCAGGCGACTTCCTCACCATCCACGCCAATCCCGACATGATGTCTCCACGCTGTGATATACCGGTAGCCGTCAGGCATACCAGCGGCTCGTCGATGATTTTCAAGGCTTCTGCCGCGGTCGAAACAAATGCCGAGGTTGAGATCCTGCGCGCAGGTGGCATCCTGCCACTCATCCTCAAGCGTTGTCTCGTCGAAGTGCCGCAGCCCAAGTGACCCAACAAGCTTTGGTATGGGCCGGTTTTTTTTGGCCGCAAGCCTGAGTAAATCTCCGGAAAATTCGCAATAAAGCTATTCTCGCCGTTGAGGATGTGCGCCTCGACCTGAACTTGTTAACAGGCCCTAGTTGCACGAAGCCTCGGTTTATATCACTGTATGGTCGTGACGGAGAGCGCAGTGATGGATCACAAGAAACCAAACCCGATTGATATACATGTCGGATCAAGGATCCGACTGAGGCGCGCCATGCTGAAAATGTCCCAGGAAAAATTGGCCGATGGTCTTGGGATCACCTTCCAACAGGTGCAGAAATACGAGAAGGGAACCAATCGGGTTGGCGCCAGCCGTCTTCAGCAGATTGCAACCATACTGAGCGTGCCTGTTGGCTATTTCTTCACCGATGTGCCAACCCCGTCATCGACGACCGATAACAAGCCTGTGCACGAGGAAGATGCGGTGACCTCCTTCCTGGCAAGCCGTGAGGGGATGGAGCTCAATCTGGCATTCCAAAGGGTGGCAAATGCCAAGCTGCGCCAAAACATCGTTCAGTTGGTCAAATCCCTGGGGCGCCCGTCAGATCTGGACCACGACATCGCGGATCCAGGCGCAACGCGTTAGCGGATCATTCCCGTGCTTAGGCTTGTGACATTCGGGGGCCTTTGGCTTGCCGACGACGAACGAGGGACAGTGCCACTGCCACAAAAGGCGCTGTATGGGCTCGCATATATGTTGGCCAGCGGTGAATTTGAACTGCCGCGAGATTATCTGGCGCGGCTGCTTTGGGCAGGCGATCAAGACGCCGCGAAAATCAACTTTCGAAAGATGACAGAGCGCGTGCGCAAATGCGCCAAGGATGGCTGGTCTCCTCCACTCGATTTCACGGCTTCGACCGTATATCTATCCGCCGAGCCCCTTGAGGCGGATTTCTCCGTCTTCTCCAGTGATCTTGAACCGCTACCGCGATTGAACGCGATGTCAAAATTGATGACGCGGCAGTTTATGGACGAGACCAGCTTGCCCGTCGGGCTAAAACCATGGGTCGAGAAACAACGTTCGGTCCAGTGGGAACGCTTTCGGGCGGGTTTTTTCGAGGCACAAGCCACTGCGAGGAGCCGGTCTGAATGGGCTGACGTCAAGGAGAGCGCAAAACAACTCCTTGAACGCGATCCGGGCGATACTGCTGTTCGCGATGTCCTGCTTGTGGCGCATCGTCGTGATGACCAAATTGGATCCTCTAGACCATCGGTCAGTCGAACCGAGTTCACGTTGCCCAGGGGGCCTGCAGTCGTCCCCTCAATGCCCATAGAACTACCCCGGCTGGTATTGCTTCCTCCCCAAGAGACAGAGCAAAACGCTTCTTATCCTGCCCGCGCGTTGATGGAAGATATCACGATAAGTCTATGTTCCTTGAGGACAGTAGCGGTCGTCGCTCCCTATACGGCTGCCCGTATTCGGCAGGATGCGGATAAGATGGCTCAACTGGAGAGACATTCCATCTCCTACGTCCTTGACACGAACATCAGCGGCGAAGGTCTCTTCGTACAGATGATCTTCCTCCCCTCGGACAGCGTTTTGTGGGCGGAGCGCTTCCGCCTCAAGGCCAGCTCACTTGCTTCACATCGCAGGCAAGTGGCACAGATGATCGTGATGGCAATTAGCGGCCACCTCCAGCGCACCGAAATTGTGCTCGCTGACTACCGTGCTCATCCGGAAGTCTATAGGTCCTATCTTTCAAGCGCCCAGCATCTCAACAAGTTCACACTCCCTGACGTGCGCCGGGCTAGAAATGCCTTTCGAGAAACACTGAGAATGCGCGGGGATTTCGCGCCGGCATTGGCCGGTCTGTCCCGCACCTACTCCTGGGAATGGGTCTTGACGGCGCGGGGGGAGAATGAGCTGCTGGTTCAGGCGGAAGAAACGGCAAGAAAAGCAGTGGCATTGGAGCCGGAATTGGCATCGGCGCACCGGGAGCTGGGGCTATCGAGGCTTTACCTTGGCGATGTCGACGGGAGCCTGGAGGCATTCGATCGGGCGGAAGGATTGAGCCCACACCTTGCCGACGCAATATGCGGGTATGCCGACGCTCTGGTCCATGCGTCGAAGCCTGCCGATGGGTTGGCTAAGATTAGCAACGCTATCCGTCTAAATCCGATATGCCCCGACGATTATTTCTGGATTGCGGCCGGCGCCAGTTATTTCCTGGGTGAGTTTCATCAGGCGATCAGCTATATAGACCGAATGGGCGACTCCTCATCGGCCCGGAGATTGCTTGCGGCGAGTTATGCTATGGCTGGTGATACTGCGAAGGCACGCGCTCATCGCCGCAAGGCTCAAGAGCTCAACCCGCAATTCGACCTCGACAAATGGCTGTCCGTACTTCCGGTGAAAGAACAATGGCAGAAGGAACTCTACCGAGAGGGCCTGTTAAAAGCTGGTTTTTAAATTTTTAACGCCAAAAACCTAAGGGGGTTAGATATGGCAAGAGTTGTGGTAATTGGGCTGCCCGGAGACGATCAGCTTTATCTGGCGGACATTGATGCGGGAACGGTCCTGCCGATGCAGCCGCCCGTTTCCGGGCCGCTTGCTGCGGCCAACGATCTTAGAAATGCAGGAGGAACAATTGTCAAAGACGTCAATATGGCTGTTGCAGTCTCCTCCTCTGAACAGGCTTTCTCTGGTGTGTTCGATGGCTAAGCTGTCAATGGCGTGAGTGATGGAACGCATCTGCTCACCTGAAGAGACCTATGAGCGGGTGCGTCCTTTTCTGAAGACGCTTGGGATAACCCGTATCGGCCGCCAGACCGGACTTGATCATATCGGTATTCCGGTTTGGTGTGCCTATACTCCAAACGCCAAGTCGATCGTGGTTGCTCAAGGCAAAGGGTCTACCGATGCCGCCGCGAGAACATCCGCAGTCATGGAGGCTATCGAACGGGCTGTCGCTTGCGATCCGTTCCTGTCAATCAAGAATGTCTCCGCGTCAGTTCTTTCGGATGCCGGCGAGCGTTTCGATTTGCTTGTGCCGCTTCTTGGCAGGAACCAGCCCCCTCCACGAGCAACGGATACTATGGCGTTTGTGGCGGGAGAAGACCTCTTTAGTTTTGATCGCGTCTACGTTCCAGTCGACGCCGTGTCACTCGATCGGACCTTGTCGAACTGCCGATACTGGCAATCCTCGGACGGCCTTGCGTCGGGCAACACGCATGACGAGGCAATTTTCTACGGCCTTCTCGAGCGTATCGAACGCGACGCTCATGTCCTGTGGCAGGGTTTTCCTGAATCGAACCAACACACCAGGTGTTTGGACCCCGACACATTCAGCGACGAGAATGTTAGGTCCCTTATCGTGAAGATCGAGGATGCGGGCATCCTGCTGAGTATGTTCGACATGACAAGCGATATCGGCATACCGTGTATCGGTGCCTTCCTTGCGGCCAGAACCGCGCTCGCGTCCCGTGCACCGCGATTTATCGACGTGACGTTCGGCTGCGGCGCTCATCCGTCCCCCGAACGCGCTGCCATGCGAGCTCTGACGGAAGCCGCGCAGTCCCGCGTCACCTATATCAGTGGCGCACGTGATGACGTCTTTCATGAGACCTATCGACGACCGCTGCCGGAGCGGTTGCGAAGGCTGTTTTCCGCTGAACCTTCACGCGGCGTGCCCTTATCCGGTCCAAGGGACCTCGCAGGAATCTTGATGAATTTGAAGCGGGCGCGTGTCACGCAAGCAATCGCCGTCCGATTGAGCGATCCGGCATTACCCTTCGCGGTCGTCAAGATATTGGTGCCCGGATTGGAAAACCCGGAGGGAGAGCGACGGCATAGATTTGGCGAAAGGGCGATGACAGCATCGTTTGCGTCATGAAAGTACTCTTTGTCGGCCCAAGCCTTCCGGATGCAAGGCGTCTCGTGGCGGAGGATATGATTATAAGACCGCCGGCGATGCAGGGTGATGTACGGCTGGCAGTCGACGAGGGTGCGCGGGCGATTGGATTGATCGATGGCGCCTTCGAATATGTCGCCCCCGTCTGGCACAAGGAAATTCTCTACAGTCTCTCGAAAGGCGTGGCGGTCTTCGGAGCGGCGAGCATGGGTGCCTTGCGGGCCGCGGAGTGTCACGCCTTCGGTATGACTGGCGTCGGGGAAATCTTCGCGGCCTATGCGAACGAAACCCTCGTCGACGACGCGGATGTCGCACTGCTGCATGGACCGGAAGAGCTCGGATATGTCGCTATCACCATCCCGATGGTCAACGTGGACGCGACCGTCACGAGCTGTTGCGCACACGGTCTGATCTGCGGTGAGGAGACGCGACATCTCAAGGAAAGCGCGCGTTCTTTGTTCTTTAAGGTCCGTAGCTGGAACGCGATCATCGCAAACTGCTCGGAAATTGCTGGTGCCCGCGCAAATGAATTGTTGCGAATTCTTCACCACAACTATGTGGACCAAAAAAGAGCGGACGCCATGGCCCTGATTGATGCTCTGCGTCAGGCCGACACGTATCCTCCCCCCATCCGCTTTGAATTTAACCGAACGTCTCTCTGGCGTGATGGCTAGCGTCATCAGCCATGCGTTGTGTCACGCCGATGTCACACCCGGTGACCTTCAAAGAGTTTTAGATTGCCCTCACAAGTTGGGGGTTGGTGCATGGCATGCTCAGATTTGCAAATTGATAGAGAAGCAGAACTCGTCGCCTTGGCGAGGCTGGTGATTTACGCGAGAGAGACGGCAAAGGGCCTCAAATCGGTCGAGGTCGAGGCCGGACTTTCCGTGACCCTTGAGGCGATCACCAAGGAGCTGACCGGTGACATAGATATTGCGGCGACCAAGCACTCACCCAGAACGCCGGGTCAAACCTATCAATAGGTGGAAACCGCGATCCGGAAATGGTCGACGGTTGAGGTCGCTGAACTGTGCAGCGGGGGGCGGCACGAAGGGCTCGACGGGCGGTATGGAAAGCACGTCGAGCCCTTGCCGCAGTTGGGGTAACCGCCGGGGGGCGGCCCTGCGGCAGTGGAACTTCCACACAGCTGTCGCCGTCGTCCAGTTACGTCGGAAAGTGTAGCGAATATAAAGTAAATTTCCACCGCGACCGGTGAGTCACTGGGACAACTTTTAGCACACATGATCTCGTCGGCGCACCGCATCAACGCGACCGCAATGAGATCCGGCGGAATACCGTCCAAAATTGGCGAGAGACTTCGGGAGGTCGGCGGTGAGATCTTGGGTGAGCGCCACGACTTTACTTGAGATCATCAAACGTTCTCGCTGGTCGCGATTACCGCGCCGCGCGTTCAATGAGCCGTTGGCCCTCAAATCGAAAAATCGAATGGATCTGGCTGGATGCGGTGAAGAGTTCACGGACAAAATCGGATGAGACTGGCATGAAAGCGAGACTGTCAAAAACAGCTTCTGCTGAGGAGAGCATATCGGCCTTCGGAGCCCCAACCACGCGCGACAACACGGCTGCCTTGAGCCTGCGCGGTCCGCAGCGGCCGTGGGTTCAAGTTGACCGCAGAACCGTTGCTGTTTCTCTAGCCCTTTTGAGCGGGCTTTGGATAACGGGCGTCGCGATCCTTGTCTGCCTACTGACATAAAGCATTAACTAGTCTCATGCTGCACTGCGCGTCAGTCTCGCGTTGCGGCGCAGGTCGGAGGCGAACTTGGCCAGGAGACTGCGGGTTCCGTCACGAGCGTCGAGTGGCGGTGCCCGGAACAAGCCCCACAATGGTCGAAGCCGAGATGTCCTTGACGCGCTAACAGCCCCCTGATCTTCCGACGGAGACCCTTGCGTCGAGGGGAAATGGCTCTGGCTGTTCGGGGCATGCAGATCGGCGTACGGAATTCGCACCTTGCTGATTCTGGAACTCGGCACGTCCTTCGATCCTGCCTTCCCTCACGGAATTATCCCTCGCGAACATGGCATGGTCTGTCTCGAGCTCGATCACATGTTTGCCGGTCTCGCATCGGTATCGACTGCCGCCTACCGGTCCGTGCTGGCGCAGGTCCTCGGTTTCGCGGGGAAACATTTTGTCGGTCGAAGGAGCGAGATTTGATGTGCCAAGTCCCAGTTCCGGTCGCGCATCGTGCAACCTCATAGGTCGCCTCCACCAATGCCGAAAAAATATATTCACGCACGGATCATTTAAAATTGACGCGCGTAAATAAATTTCCTAACGCTCCACCGATTCATTTGATCAAGGATTGCCGGTACATGCAGACGAACTTTCTACTTGATATCGCAAACTGGCATCGGCAGGAAAGCCGCAAGGGCATTCCATCCGTATGCTCAGCCCACCCCCTGGTGATCGAAGCTGCGATGTTGCGCGCCTTGTGGAGCGATTCCCATCTTCTGGTCGAAGCGACCTGCAACCAGGTCAATCAGGATGGCGGCTACACGGGCATGACGCCGGAGGACTTCCGCACTTTTGTCCTAGGTATCGCAGCCACGACCGGCTTTCCAACAGAACGGCTGATTCTAGGCGGCGACCACCTCGGTCCCAACCCGTGGAAACACCTGCCCGCGGAACAGGCGATGGTAAAGGCTTCCGCGATGATCGAGGCCTATGCCAAGGCCGGCTTCACCAAGCTTCACCTCGATACGAGCATGGGCTGCGCCGGCGAGCCGGTTGCGCTGCCCGACGGAATCACGGCCGCACGCGCTGCAAGTCTCGCCGCCGCTGCCGAAGCGACTTTGAAGCCCGATGAAGGGATCAAGCCCGTCTATATCATCGGCACGGAGGTGCCTATTCCCGGTGGCGCCATGGAAGAGCTCGATGTGCTGGAAGTGACGAAGCCGGAGGCTGCCCGAGAAACGGTCGCAGTGCATCGCAAGGCGTTTGAGGCGGCGGGTGTCGCCGAAGCGTTTTCCCGCGTGGTGGGGGTCGTTGTCCAACCGGGGGTCGAGTTTGGCAACGAAAATGTCATCGCCTATCAGGCGGATCAGGCGACGGCGCTCAGCGACGCGCTTGCCGATCTGCCAGGCATGGTTTTCGAAGCGCACTCCACCGACTACCAGACGCGCGAAGCGCTGCAGCGATTGGTCAGGGATGGTTTTGCCATCCTCAAAGTTGGCCCGGGCCTCACCTTCGCGATGCGCGAGGCATTCTACGGTCTCGACCAGATCGCCGAATTCATTTTTGCTGGCAAGCGTCGGGAAACGCTGACCGCGACTGTCGAGCGCGTGCTGACATCGGAGCCCGGGAACTGGGAGAAATACTATCACGGCTCGGAGGCGGAACGGCGCGCCCAGCGTCATTTCAGCTACAGCGACCGCATCCGTTATTACTGGCCGCATCCCGAAATCGACAGGGCCGTGAAAGTGCTTTTCGAAACGCTGGATAATATCGACATACCGGAAACGCTGATCAGCCAGTACATGCAAGCGAGCTACCCCGACGTCCGCGACGGCATCGTCAAGTCGCAAGCCAAGGCTCTCGTGCTAGCCTCGGTCGATCGCGTCCTGCATAATTATTTCGAAGCCTGCCGCCCTTGACGACGCAGCGGCCGTGTCGACATCTGGCGAGACTGGACGCCTGCGCAATCGGATTGGAAAGACGCCTTTGGAACAGGATTTGCCGGGAAAAGTCATCAGAACAATGGAGGAGTTTTCCCGGTTCGTCGGGTTATCGCGCCCCACCGTGTCTAAGTTTTTCCACGATCCGGAGTCGATACGCCGCAAGACGCGCGACCGGATCGAGGCGGCGATCGACAAGACCGGCTTTCGGCCCAATATGTTTGCGGTCAACCTCAACCGTCGACGCGCCAATATTATCGGGGTCATTGTTCCGAACTCTTCCGACCCTTTCTATATGGCTCTCGCCCGGCGTGTCGAGCTCATCGCGAAAACCGAAGGCTTCCTCGCATTCGTGCTGTCGTCGGACGGCGACGCGGATTTGGAAGCGCGGGCGATCACGACCTTGAAATCGATGAATGCCGCTGGCGCCATCATTGCGCCGCTGGGTATCAAGTCGCATCGCGACACCTTACGGTCGCTCAGCGATGCAACACCGATCGTTTATGTCGATTCCCCCCTCGACGAAACCTCACCCTTCGTCGGGACAGACAACCGGCAGAGCTTCCAGCTGATGACGGATTATCTCTGCCGCTCCGGCGAACCGCCCTGCTATCTCGGCATGCCGGCCGTCAATACTAATGCGCGAACGCGTGAAACTGCCTACGCGGAATCCATGCTCCGGTTGAACAGGGAGCCTATGGTCTTGAATGTCTCGGGCGGTGCAGACTGGGATTTCGAAAGGTTCGGCTTCGACGAGATGCGGCGCTTGATAAGTCAGAAAGCCCTCCCCAGCAGAACCGTGTTATGTGCGAACGACCGTATTGCATTCGGGGCTATATCCGCGGCTTATCAGGCAGGCGTGAAAGTCGGCCAGACTGGACAAGGTGACCTACGGATTGCAGGCCACGACGACCACCCGCTTTCGCGATACGCCTGCCCGCCGATCACGACTGTCGCGCAGGATTACGACCAGATCGGCACACACGCACTGGATCTGCTGTTTCAGATGATGGACATGGAGCAGGAGCAGCACGTGACGGATCGCGGCGAAATCATTCTGCTGAAAGGGGAAATCGTGCTCCGGAATTCCGCCTGACCGGGAAAGTCGGAACGCTTTAGGCCCACCCTTTCAATGCCCGGCCCGAATAGTAGCTCGGCGTAGTGGCCCGATACAATGGTATCGTGGCTGCGCCCAGATGCGGCATTTCGCTTAAATCGGATTTATGGATCTCCGGAGGCTCCACGAAGAAGTCTTCTCCGAGGGTTTCGAGCGAGCCGAGGCGCTTGACGATATGGCCTATGATCCAGTCGGGGAGCGAGCCGCCAACCACGATAGCCGACGGATCCATGGTTCTTGCAACGGTCAAGGCGAGAGTACGCAATTGATCGGTCGCTCGCTCAAGCCACTCCACCATCCGGGGATGATCGGCGTAGCGGTCATCTATGTCTTTCAATCTCCTGATCGAGATACCGGCATCGCCAAGTGTCTTGCAGAGATCCTGCCCCGAAGGCCTGGAGTGCGATTTGGGGAAAAGTCCCCCGAATTCTCCGGCATTCCGGTGAGCGCCGCGATATAGATGCCGCTGCACGACAACTCCGCCACCGATTCCATAGGTGAGCCAGATCATCGCGAAATTCGAAAGATTTCGCCCCACGCCGTAGTAAAGTTCCGACAAAATGACGGCCTTGCCGTCGTTCTCATGGTGAACGGGGTAGTCGAAATACTGCTGAAAGTCTTTATCCACATCGACGTCGTGCCAACCGGTAAACTGCGGAATCTGAAATACATGTCCCGGATTGCGCGAAAAATGGCCGGGAAACGACAGTCCGCATCCTAGCACCCGTCGCTCGTCGATACCGGATTGCGCGACAACCTGCCTGGCGGCCGGCGCCGCAATGTTCATGATGTGCTGAAAACTGTGATCTTCGAGGTCTTCGCGCACTTCCGCACGAATTTGGCCGTTCAAGTCAGCAACGCAAATCCGGATATCATCCGGGTTGAAATAGACGCCGAGCGTGAACAAGCCATCGGGGTTGATCTCGACCACGGTCGAAGGTTTGCCTCTTCCATTGCCCGGTCGGCTTGTTTCGGCCTCGACGATCAAGCCGGCATCGAGCAAACTTGACGTGAGTCGTGTCAGCGTCGGCGCGGAGACATCCATGTCGCGCGCCAATTCGCTACGCGACATGCCGCCGCGACCGCGCAATGTTTCTATGAGCCGCCGTTCGTTATAGCCCAGATTGATCAAAACAGTCCCCGTATCGCGCAAAGAGCGCCAAAGGCCCTACCCTACATCGCTGTCACAATCACCCCGTTTGTTGCAGCCTGTTTCCACCTGCGCCAAGACTTTATGACAGTTTTGTGAAAATGACCTTGACATATTTATTTACGTAAAGAAAATTAATAATCGACGCTATGGAAGGATGGAAAGCCGACAAGAGCTGCCACAATCCTTTTGAAATAGCGCCCTTGGGAACGAAAAGATGGAGGCCGTTTTGGGCTATTTTCGCAAATTTTTGACGACTCTCACCACCGGCGCTGCGATGTTCGCGTCTTTCTCGATTGCTCACGCCGATGGCACCGTAGTCGTTTATTCTGCAGCGCCTCAGGAGCTCATGGACAGCATCCTGCCGGCTTTCGAAAAGAAGACCGGCACGAAGGTGGAGCTGGTCAAGGCGGGCTCCGGCGAATTGATGAACCGAATCAAGGCTGAAAGCAGCAAGCCGGCCGCCGACGTGATTTGGAGTGTCGACGGCACGGTGATCGATTTCTCTGCCGCACTGTTTGAGCCCTACGCTCCGAAGGAAGCCGCGGCTATCACGCCTTCGCTGGCCCCAAGCAAGAACTGGGTTCCCTTTACCGCTGTCGTGACCGCATTCATCGTCAATCGCGATGCGCTGAAAGGCAAGCCGGCACCGACCTCCTGGGAAGATCTTGCCAGGCCGGAATACAAGGGCATGATTTCATCGGCTCGCGCCGACCAGTCCGGCTCCGCCTATATCCAGCTTTCCACCGTGTTGCAGGTCTTCAAGCCGGAATCCAAGGCCTGGGAAATCTACAAGGGCATAATCACCAACTCCGTCATGTCGACGTCGTCAGGCGCGGTTCCGCGCTTCGTCAACGACGGCGAACAGGCGATCGGCATCACACTCGAAGACGCGGCGCTGCGCTATAAGCTCGGCAAAGCACCTGTCGATATCGTCTATCCCAAGGAAGGTACGGCGATCGCGCCGGACGGCATGGCACTCACCAAGGGCGCTCCGCACGCTGAAAACGGCAAAGCGTTCATCGACTACATCGTTTCCAAGGAAGCGCAGGAATTCGTCGCCAAGGCCGGCCGGCGGCCGATCCGCGGCGACGTCGCCGCAAACCCCGTGCTGATCCCGCTCTCCCAGGTTCCGGATGCGAAATACGACTTCAAGCTGGCCGCCGACAACCGCAGCAAGACCATGAAGACCTGGAACGACATGATGCTGGATCTCCAGTAAGCAAAGCCTCGGACATGGCGCTGATTGCGCCATGTCCGATACCTTCAAAGATCCCATTAGTTCGTACGCGGGCGTTTTTCTCGATGCCGGCACACGGAGACCTTTATGTCCGCTGTTGAGATTTCCAATATCCGCAAAAGTTACGGGGGCGTAGTCGCCCTGTCGGACATCAGCATTTCCATTCCATCCGGTTCGTTTTTTACGCTGCTCGGACCAAGTGGCTGCGGCAAGACCACCCTCCTGCGCACGATTGCCGGCTTTCACCAACAAGATCACGGCAGCATTGCCGTCGCCGACCAGAAGATCGAAAACGTGCCTGCACACAAGCGCGATGTCGGCATGGTGTTTCAGGACTATGCGGTCTTTCCGCATATCAGCGTTTCCGACAACATAGCTTTCGGTCTCAAGCAGCGCAAAGTCTCTAGGAGCGAAATCGAGCGCCGTGTTTCCGAAGTGCTCGATGTCGTCCAGTTGAAGCCCTATGCCGCGCGCATGCCGCATGAACTGTCCGGCGGCCAACAGCAACGCGTCGGTCTTGCGCGCGCCCTGGTCATCAACCCCAAAGTACTCTTGATGGACGAGCCCCTCTCCAACCTAGATGCCAAACTGCGTGTCGACCTGCGGCGGGAGTTGCGCGGCATTCAGCAGTCGATGAACATCACCACCATCTATGTGACCCATGACCAGGAAGAGGCGCTCGCGATGTCTGACTATGTCTGCGTCATGTATGGCGGCGTCATCCAGCAGGCCGCAGCCCCCTGGGAAGTCTACTACAGCCCGGCCAACCGTTTTGTCGCTTCCTTCGTCGGTGCCAACAATTTCATGGCGCTTTCGCTCAATGGCGCACAGCAGTCGATCGCCGGCACCCCCTTCATCTTGCCCCAGGCATCGAAAATCGGGGCCGCCAAGGGCATCGCCGCCGCAATTCGCCCCGAGTTCATCTCGGTCAACTCGGCGACAGATGCGGCCGACACGATCCGTTTGCCGGTCAAGATCCGCCAGGTGAGTTTCACCGGCCGCGAAATGGCGGTCGCTGCCGTGCTGTCTTCTGGAGAGGAGATTGAAGCGATCACCAAGCCAACTCCCGACATCATCGATCTTCGCCCGAACGATGATGCCGTCTTCGTGTTTGCGGCGAAAGACATGCAACTGTTCGATGAAGGGATCACCGGAGCAAGGCTGTCATGAGCGTCGTTGTATCCGTTAGGTCGGGGTTCGCCGGCAAGCTTAGAATGCCCGGCTTCTGGACAGTCATCACTGGCCTTGCGGTCGTTCTTCTTGCGGTATTTCTTCTGCTGCCGATCGCCAACGTCCTGGCAATCAGCTTCTTCGATGCGGAAACGGGAAGTTTTGGCCTGTCGAACTATTGGCAGGTTCTCACCCGGCGCTTCTATACGCTTGCGCTATGGAACACACTTGTCATTGGCATCTGCGGCATGCTCGGCGCCTGCCTGCTTGGCATTCCACTGGCGTTCTGCACTTCTCGTTATCGCATTCGCGGCCGCGCCGTCATATCGACCTTCGCCGTGCTGGTTCTCTGCGCCCCGCCCTTCATCGGCGCTTATGCATGGATCATGCTGTTCGGCTCGAATGGTGCCGTCACCAACGCCTTGTCTTACGTGGGTATTCCCGCGCCGACGATCTATGGCATTCCAGGCATCGTCATGGTCTTCAGCCTCAAGTTCTTTCCGTACATTTTCCTGATGACGGAAAATGCGCTGAATACCATCAACAAGTCCTACGAGGATGCTGCGGAAAACCTCGGCTGCACAGCGTTCGAGCGCTTCTACAAGGTCACCCTTCCGCTCGTGTTTCCGGCGGTCAGCACCGGTGCCATCATCTGCTTCGTACTGTCGATCGCCGACTTCGGCACGCCGGCAATCCTCGGCCGTGGTGTTCGCACGCTGTCGACGATCGCCTATGCGCAATATACGTCCGAAATGGGCGGCACGCCGACGATGGCGGTCACGGTGTCCATGCTGATGATCGTCATCTCCATGGCGGCATTGCTGCTGCAGCGGCGGATCCTCTCCAAGCGCCGTTATGCCAGCGCCTTGACCAATCGCCCGGTCAAGAAATCCATGTCGCCGGTGAAATCCTTTCTCGTTCACGGCTTCTGCTACCTCGTCGTCTTCATCGCCATGCTGCCTGCCTTCACCGTCGTGTTCACATCGTTCCTGGCAACGAGTGGCCCTGTCTTCAGTGGCGGTTTCGGACTTGGAAGCTACCAGCGGATCCTGCGGGATTCTCCGCAGGCGATCTACAACAGCTTCATGTTCTCGTTAGCAGCGGTTGCGCTCATTGCCGTCGTGTCGGGGCTCCTCTCGTTCATCGTCGTGCGGCGCGACAATGTCGTTTCCGGCTCGCTGGATCTGCTGCTGATGGTACCCTATCTCATTCCGGGCGTCGTTATGGCCATCGGTTATGTTGCGACATTCCGCAATCCGCCTTTTGACATCACCGGAACCGCACTGATCATCATCATTCTGGTCTTCATCCGCAGGCTCCCTTACGGCGTAAGATCGACGACCTCGATCCTGCGGCAGATCAAGCCGTCCATCGAGGAGGCTTCCATCAACCTTGGGGCCTCGCCTGCCAAGACCTTCATCTCGGTCACGGTTCCGCTGATGATGCCGGGTCTGATAATCGGGTCACTGATGAGCTTCATCACCGCGATCAACGAGCTTTCGTCCACGCTGATCCTCTATACGGCGCGAACGATCACGATGCCGGTCCTGATCTATGTCCAGGTGATCGACGGCGAATTCGGCACAGCCGCGGCGCTCTCCACCCTGCTGCTTCTGTCCACCGGGATTTGCGTATTCATCGTCTTCCGGTTTTCCGAAAGCAAGGAAGCCGCGTTCGTCTGAACGACCACATCACTCTCGCTATCTTATCCGGCGCCTCCGAGGCGCCGGCTTTCGAACCAATGCCATAGGATACCTCGCATGAACATCGAAGCTTTCTCACGCTCGAAATACAAGGACATGGCTAAGCCTGGTGACGATGTGATCCTGATCGAGCCCGACGGCGTGCTCGCAGTATTTGACGGGGCGACGGATCCGACCGGAGCCATCTATCACGGGGAGAGTTCCGGGCGGATCGCGGCCCGAAGCGCCGCACGCCGCACTGCGAAGTTGGCCGCAGACGGCAAACTTCTGGACGCTTCGGCCCAAGAGATCTTCCAAGCGCTAAGCGACAGCGTCAAGGACGCCGCCACCGAGCACAATATCGCCCACCCGCCTTCGACCACAGCCGCCATCGTGGTCGAAGCTCCCGACCACTTTCGCCTGCTGGCGCTCGGCGACACCGGAATTCGCATCAACGGCAGGGACGTCTATCAGCATCACAAGCTGATCGACACGGTCAGCACCGCAGCGCGCGTGGCCGTGCATGGTATCCTGACGCGCAAGATCGCCGATGCCGATGATGTGGAAATGGCGACGCGGGAGGTGATCTTCAGTGGATTCAACGCTGCCGTTGCAGCCGGTTCGTTGACGGTGGATGAGGCCGCCGAGGCGCTCGCGGCAGCCGTCGCCGCAGCCCGGGTCTCCGAAACTATTGCCGCAGATTTTCTGACCGGCGGAATTCGCACCCAATTCCACCACGCCAATGCACATGGACCCTTGGGTTATGCCTCGATCAACGGCAAACAGATCATTCTCGACGGAGTAACCAATCTGAGGCTGCCTAAGGCAGACGTGCGAAGCATCGAAATCTTTTCCGACGGATATGTTTCGATACCGGCAAGCGGAATTGCGGTAGACGACTGGGAGAAGGAATTCCAGCGGGTCGAACTGTCCGACTTCCACAAAACGGGCGCCTTCCCGACGGTCAAGGGTTCCACTTCGTTTGAAAGCTGTGACGACCGCACTGTGATCAGTGCGGTCTCTGCACGCAACTGAAACCAACAAACCGGGAGCGGCGCGCCTTCGGGGCTACCCCGGACTGCAGACGCAAGACAGCGAACTGGCAATATAAGAGGATTGCGATGACACGGTATCAAGACAGCCTGACATGGGGAGAAATCCTGGCCCAGCCTGATATCTGGACGGCCTCGGCTCCGCGGCTTGCAGACCGTTCCAGGGCGATAGCGGCTTGGATCGCGGAAAAGAACATCAAGGAGATCGTTTTCGCCGGAGCCGGGACATCGGCATTCATCGGGGATATTCTGAGCTTCGCGGCTCCCGGTCCCATTCGGCTTCGCGCCATACCCACCACCGATATCGTCGCCCAGCCTTTCGAATGCCTGCGCAACGACCCCCAGCTGCTCGTGGTACAATTCGGCCGCTCGGGAGACAGTTCTGAAAGCATCGGCACCCTCAATCTGCTCGATCATCAGTTCCCCGCGGTGCAGCGTCTCAACATTACCTGCAACCCCCACGGCGCCTTGGCAAACAGGCAGCCAGTCGGACCGGGTGAACAGCAAATTGTCACCCTCCCCGAGCAAACCCACGACAACGGTTTCGCCATGACGTCCAGTTTCACGACGATGCTTCTGACCGCCATGGCCTGCCTCGAAGCTGGATCGGATGTTGTCGGAAAACTGGACAAGCTTGCACAGACGGCGAAAACACTGCTGCAGAACTTGCCGACAATGGTTCCCGTCAGACCTGATCGGGCCATTTTCCTTGGCTCCGGCGCTCTGAAGGGGCTTGCACGCGAATCCGCACTGAAGGTTCTCGAACTAACCGCCGGGCAGACCATGACATCATGGGACAGCACGCTCGGTTTCCGCCATGGCCCCAAGGCGGTCATTACCGGGCGCGATCTCGTGGTCGTGATGATCCATCCCGACCAGCATACGGCTCTCTACGACTGGGACGTCGCCCGCGAGATAAAGGCACAATATCCGAACGCTACCGTATTGACGTTCGGTGGAGACGAATGTGACGTCGTTATGCGCACGGTTTCCGACGCGCGATGGGAAGCGGTTCTTTATGTGCTCGCGGCCCAGATCTGGGCTGTCTTATGGGCAGGCGATCTCGACCTGAATATCGACAATCCCTTCGCCGGCCGAGAGAACTTGTCGCGCGTCGTGTCTGGCGTAACCCTCTATCCGGTCCGCGCATGATCTGCGGCGGCATCGATATCGGCGGCACGAAGATCGAAGCACGATTGTTCTCGCACGATCTGGCGACGATGGATGTGCGGCGTGTGCCGACGCCCCGAGACAGCCTGAACGATTTTATCGATATCTTGGCCGAGCAGGTCCGCTGGCTCGATGCGCGTTCGGAACCGGGACCGGTCTTGCCGGTCGGCATCGCCCTGCCCGGCTTGATAGATAGCCAGACCGGACATGCCTTCACGTCTAACCTGCCGGCAAGCGGCCATAATATTCAAACCCTTCTTGCCGAACGGATCGGCCGCAAGCTCCCGCTCATGAACGATTGCCAGGCTTTTGCTCTCTCGGAGGCCAATGGTGGTGCGGGTGACGAATTCGAGACGGTGGTCGGCCTAATCCTGGGAACAGGTGTCGGTGCGGGATTGGCCTTCAATGGCAACCTCACCAGACGCGCCAACGGCTCGGCACTCGAAGTCGGGCATATCGGCGTGCCGGCACGCACCCTCGTTCCGCGCCAAATCCCCGTCTGGCCGTGTGGATGCGGAAAGCAGGGCTGCTTCGAGAAATATGTCTCCGGCAACGGCCTTGCAGCGCTCGGCCAATTCAGGCTCTCCCGCCCGATCGTCGCGGAAAAGATTGTCGCATCAGCGAGTGAGGGCGACGAGTGCAGTGCCGCCGTTCTTTCAGAATGGGCCGAAATCGCTGCGGAACTCCTTCTCACCATTCAGCTCGATCACGATCCGGACTGTATTGTCATCGGCGGCGGGCTTTCCCGAATTCCAGATCTGGTTCCGCTGCTTGAGAAGCCGTTCGAGGCGATACGGCTTGGCAAAATGCGCATGCCTGCAATTCGCGTGGCCAGGCATGGTGATAGTTCCGGTGCGCGCGGCGCGGCAGTGATGGCCCAGCGCGCGGTCCAATAACTTTCCTCAAAGGTGTCCGATGACGCGATTGATTGCTTCCGATCTTCTCTGGCACGAAGGCGAAATGCGGGAGGGTCTGGCCGTCGAAGTCGCTGGCGGAGCACTGACGCGCATTCGCCCGCTGAACGCTGGAGAAATACCCGACCTGCGCGTCGGTCTGATCGGTCCGGCACTGACGGATCTCCAGGTCAACGGCAGCGGCGGCGTAATGCTGAACAACGATCCTTCGGCGGAGGCAATCGCCCATATCGTCGCGACGCAACGCGACCGCGGCACGGGTTGGGTGATGCCGACGCTGATCACCTGCGAACCAGACTGCATGAAGAAGGCAGCCGAAGCCGCCCGCGATGCCTGGGGCCTGCCGGGTTTCCTCGGCCTGCATGTCGAGGGACCGCATATAAATCCCTTGCGCAAGGGAACGCACAATCCGGCGTTCATTCGGCCGATCGACGAACCCACCATCGAGATCCTGACGGAGCTCAGCCGCGCAGGCATTCCGGTCATGCTGACGCTTGCGCCCGAGGTCGTTCCGCCCGACGTCATCCGTCAGATTGCAGATATGGGAGTGGTCGTCTCCGCCGGTCACAGCGCGGCCACCGCGCCGGAGACTCGTTCGGGAATTGCCGCAGGCGTCAGTTGCTTCACGCATCTCTTCAACGCGATGCCACCCATGCAGTCACGTGAACCGGGCATTGTCGGCGCGGCGATCAACTCCGACAGCTTTGCCGGGATCATTGTCGACGGGCATCACGTCGTTTGGGAGATGGTAGGCCTCGCCTGCCGCGCCCGCCCGGTCGAGGGGCGGATGTTCATGGTATCCGACGCCATGGCGACGATCGGCGGCCCCGACCATTTCGACCTTTACGGTGAAACTATCACCGTGCGGGACGGCGCTCTCGTCAATAGCAACGGCTCTCTCGCCGGTGCGCATATCGATCTGGCAACCTGCCTGTTCAACGCCGTTCATCACGTCGGATTGCCCATCGCGGAAGCCTACCGCATGGCGGCAATGATACCCCTCGACGCCATGCATCTTCAACGTCCCGAACTCGTCATTGGCATGTCGGTGACAGAAATGCTCGTGCTCGACGGACAATGGAACAAGGTCGCACCCTAACACGGAATTCCATGTCCCAGGTCATCTTATCCTTCAATGCCGAAACGCATGGCTCGATCTTCAGCCACAACCGCCGACAATGGCGAGGTTGAGACCGCTAGTGGTCTCAACCTGAAGAATTCGCCGCCTGTCATCACATTGGCGGTGACGGACTATGCCCATTACCTCTTTGCAAACACGACCAACCACATGAGATCGATGGGATCAACTGGTCAAAAACGTCCAAATTGATCGCGGATTCATACTGCTTGAGCGCGTCCCTCCGGAACATAGAGGCGGGCTGGCAGACCACCTGTCGCGTTAGGTACGGCACTATCCCTGTTCAACGAGGTGAAGGTGTTCCTGGACTCCTTCCGGCAGGCTCACTACTGTCGGCGGGCCCCCTCAGTCTTGAAATTTCGTCGGCAAACATCCTACTGAATTCGATTGCGGTGTTGAAGGTAACTCCACATTGCTATCGACGCCGAGCGCCGGCGCGCGACCGTGCCGCATGAATGTTATGACCGCCTCGATCTTGTTCACCGCCTCCCTCAGCGGATCGATGATCCGTTGTTCGACCTTGTTGCGCGGAACAGCGCTGATGAAGAAGCTGACGGTGATGGAAGCAAGGACTGTACCCCCATGACAGATCGGGATCGCGACCGTCGTGTTGCGGCGCGGCTCCGTCTGCGGCGCTCTGATCGCAAACCCGTTCTTGCGGACGTTGGCGAGAAGCACGTTGTGTTGCGCTTCCTGTTCGGGTCCGAAACTCCCGCCGCTCTTGGCGCGCATCATGGCAAACAACGATGCCCGTTCCTCTTCCCCGCAGAAGGCCATATAAGCCCTGCCCATGGCAGAGGTTAGCAGGTTCGGCCTGTTATGGAGCAGGGTGTTTGTATGCACCCACGGGCTGATCGTGCCTGTCCAGAACTGCACCGCGATCGCATCGCCATCCAGAGTACCGATGCCGACAGGCCATTTGATCGAATTCGTCAGATCGATTGAGAAAGGCCGAGATGCTTCGATGACTTCAGCAATACCCTCGTAACCGGCGTGAAGCTCCTCCACACGATGCGTGACGCGATAACCGCCGCACATGTTGTCGCGAACGACATAGCCATCGGCGATCAGGGTATCGAGCATCCGCACGATGGTCGGCTTGGGCAGCCCGGTCGCAGCATGGATGTCACCCACGGTGCAGATGCGCAGCCGGTTCAGGATGCGCAGGATTTCCAGCGCACGACGCACGGATTCCACCGGCGGATAGGAAGGCTTGATCGCATCCGTCATGCCGCGTCGGGAATTGGCTCGGCAATTTGCAATCTGGCCACGCGACCCGGCTTTCCAGGCCGAAGGCCGCTCGTCTTCGTCAAGGGCGCCGTCGCCGACAAATGCTTCATTGGCCTGCACACCAAGTTCCATGATAACCTCCCCACGCCTTCCCATCCTCGCCGCGCCGCAATCCCTCATCAGATTGAATGCCCTTTCGGATCATCGGACAGTCCGTGCCTCCCAGCAACGCCTGCCCTACCGATCCGTCTCCCGTCCCCGGTGACCTGCAACAGCGCCGAATAGTTCTGCAGGATGGGCCTGACACCTGATCGTCGGCAATGATTGGCCACGTAAGTTTCGCCTTGCGAAAACCTTATAAATCCGCGAGTGTTTTTCAATATTTAGCACACGTTGCGGCATGGCCATATCCATTAAATCGGACAGCAGCCATCACAGACCCGCGAGCTTTTCGCAAGCCGGTCCGCTTCATGGTGGTGAGATGAGCGGCTATTCGAGATCGCCCGTGGCGGATGTGACTTTGCCGAAAGCGTCCGAGAGCCTGTCCAGGACGCCAGCAGGCAGCTGCGCGCCATTGATCGCCGCGATGTTTTCTTCGAGATGCGCGAGGCTGCCGGTACCCGTCATGACGACACTGATGCCCGGCACATAACGGCAGAACCGATAGGCAGCTTCCGTCAATGAACCAGCCACGCCGTTTTCGAGCAGGAATCCCGATGGATCGCTCGGATCGAGCATGTCCGACGGAACCTCGCCTTTGGCCACGAGCTTCGCTACCAGGCTGTTCAGCGTGTCCTTTCGGGCCAGCGCACCCCGCACGGCATACATGGCCATGATGCCGATGTTCCTTTCCGTCGCCTGCGGCAGGACAAAGCGTGCGATCGAAGGATTGACGAAATTGCAGCCGAGCATCAGCACGTCCCAGACGTCATCCGCGACAGCATTTTGCGCCATCTTGTGCTCTTCATCGGCACCGAACGCTTCGGTCACACCGAGAAACCGTAGTTTGCCCTCGTCGCGAAGCTGCTGCAGTTCCGGCAGAAGCTCGTTACGGCAAAATTCGTATTGATGCGGGCGCACTCCATGCAGCTGCAATATGTCGATATGATCCGTGCGGAGCGCCCTGAGACTGTTTTCCACACTCCTGCGCATCTCGCCGGGGGCAACGTATTCACGGCTTTCATAGGAGCTGCCTTGAACCGTGCAGCGCGCCTTGGTCGCAACGATCATGCTGTCGCGCCGTCCCTCGATACCAGCACCGACAACCTCTTCGGTGCCATAAACCGGCGCCGTATCGATGAAGTTGATGCCGCGATCGAGTGCCGCCCGCACCAGGTCGATCGCTTCCGCATCGCTGCCCCCACGGCGCAAGCCGAGCCGGCTGTTTCCACCAGCCCCGAGAACCACCGCGCTGACCTTCAATCCGGTCCGCCCCAAGATTGTCATATCCATCGTCTTCGCCTCAACCACGCGGCGCCGGGATCATTGTCCGTTCCGGAACCCGGCCCGGTTTTCCCGAGAAGTCGTAACGGGGCGCCGCAAAGATATCAACCAAGCGGACGACGCCAATCGGCGCCACCAATCATTTCACGATAAGAAATAGATCATGTCTCCTCGGACGTGGTGAAAGCGCTGTCCTAGAACAATGGAAACGGGCCGCCTCGCTTCCGGCAATTCGATCCGGCCCATGCCCGACACAAGAGGAGCTGACATTGTTAAGGAGCGAAGACCGGACGAGCCTTGCCTGGGAGCTGGAGCGCCAGCTCCACGATTTCTGGCATGACGTCGATACCAACTGGGGGCGACAAGCCGCAGATTTTTATACCGAGGACGGCGTTTTCGAGGCAAGTGAACAGGTCTACCGCGGGCGCGAGAAAATCCGCCAATTCTATGAATACCGGATCAGCCGCGGGCCGCGCGTAGCGGCCCATACCGTGAGCAATTTCCGCGTCGTTTCCGAAACGTCCAATGAAGCCATGACCACCTGGTATCTGATCCTTTACGCCCATGACGGAGAGCCGGTGCTGCAGTCCGCGCCGCCGATCCAGATCGCACTGGCGACCGACCACTGCGTCAGAGGCGATGATGGCGTCTGGCGTTACAGGAACCGCAGGTTCGAGACCTGGTTCAAGGGCGGAGTACCAACGACGACGTTCAGAGGATAAGGTCGGGAGGCATTTCTCTGACACCTTTGCCGGGCCATGACACCGACGACATCGGCCGGCTGGCGAAACTACAGAAGAACAATGCAATCCATCCTAGGAGGAGAGGAATGGTACAGATTATTCGCAGATTAACGCTGGCTGCCGCCGTGGCAGTGGCGTCTGCCCTATCGACGACAGGCGCCGTCGCCCAAAACGCGCCGTACCCGACAAAGCCGATCAAGCTGATCATACCCTACGCGCCCGGTGGTGGCACGGACGCGGTCGCCGCAGTGTTCTCCGACAAGATGGCCAAGAAATTCGGCCAGCCGGTGGTGAAGGAAAACCATGCAGGCAGCAATTCCGTCATCGGAACAACCTTGCTTGCCGACTCCGCCCCCGACGGTCACACCCTGCTGGTGGTGACGGGCGCCATCGCCAACAATCCGTTTCTCTATGCCAAGCTGCCCTACAAGACGCCGGAGTCCTTCGTTCCCGTGTCTATACTGACCGCCTATCCCTTCGTGCTCGGGATTCGCAGCGGCCTGCCATTCAAGAACATGCAGGAGCTTATCGACTACGCCAAGGCCAATCCCGGCAAGTTGACCGCCGGCACGCCCGGCCGAGGAGCCGGAGCGCAGCTCGCGCTCGGTCTCCTGAACAAGAGCGCCGGCATCCAGATCCGCGAAATCCCGTTCAAGGGGGCCGGCGACAGCCTGAACAACGTGGCGGGCGGCTTTGTCGATATGGTGTTTTCGGGTTACGAGACCGTGCGCCCCTTTGCCGAAAGCGGGAAGATGAAGGCTTTTGCACATACTGGCACAGGATTGTTGGGCAGCGAGAAAATCCCGGCGATCGGCGACACTGTTCCGGACTTCGAATACCAGAACTGGCTAGCCTTGATCGCACCTGCGGGAACGCCTGCTGCCGTGACCGACAAGCTCAACCGCACGCTCAAGGAAATCTTTGCCGAGCAGGACACCAAGGACCGGCTGGCCGGCCAGAATATCATGGGCATTGCCAGCAGCTCGGCTGAGGCGAGGAACTATCTTGCCAAGGAAATGGCGACCAGCAAGACCATTATCGAAAGCATCGGCCTGAAGCCCGAGTGAACTTTCGTAAGAGCGCTACTCTCGATCCGATGTTCGTTGCCTCGCGCATCGGGTGCCGGATCCAACCGAAATTCACAGCATGGGTGCCGGGAGGTTCAAGTTGTCTTTTAGGCTCAACAACATGGCCGATGTCGAGGCGGGCCTGTTCTTCACGCTATTCGGAGGTCTCACCGCCGGATTGTCGCTGCAATACCAGATGGGCACCATCGCCGCGATGGGTCCCGGCATGTTCCCCCTCATCCTCGGCGTCATCCTGACAATTCTCGGCCTGGTGATCCTGGCGAAAGGCGTAATGGCCGGCGGCGAAAGGACTCGAAGCCTGCCGCCGAGAGTGGTACTTCTGATTACCCTGTCGCTCATGGCTTTTGCCGTCCTGGTCCTCTCGGTAGGACTTGTCGCGGCCGTGCCGGCACAGGTGTTTATCGCGCTATGGGCTTCCGACCATTTTACCCTGAAGCGCGCAATCGCGCTCAGCATCGGGCTGCTGCTCTTCTGCTGCCTGGTCTTCATCTATTTCCTCGGCATTGCAGTGCCCATGATTGCGGTCTGATCCCATGGACTTCCTGAATAATCTCGGCCTGGGTTTCGAGGCCGCCCTCTCACTGAACAACCTGACATTCTGCTTCATCGGTGTGCTGGTCGGCACCGCCATCGGCATTCTGCCGGGGCTCGGCCCGCTGGCAACGATCGCCATGCTCCTGCCGCTGACCTATTCGCTCGAACCGGTCACCGGCCTGATCATGATCTCCGGCATCTATTACGGCGCGCAATACGGCGGCTCCACGACCGCGATCCTCGTCAACCTGCCGGGAGAATCTTCTTCAGTCGTCTCCTGCCTTGACGGCCATCAGATGGCACGCAAGGGCCGGGCCGGCGCGGCACTGGCCATCGCAGCGCTCGGGTCCTTCTTCGCGGGAACGATCGCGACAATGCTGATCGCGGCATTTTCCCCCATTCTGGCGGAAGTGGCATTCCTCTTCGGCCCGGTCGAATATTTCGCGATGATGGTACTGGGGCTCACGGCTGCGACGCTTCTTGCCCACGGCTCGTTCATCAAGGGTGTCGCCATGGTCCTGACCGGGCTGATCCTCGGCCTCGTCGGCGCAGACGTGAACAGCGGCACATACCGCTTTACGTTCGGCTCCTTCTCACTGACCGAAGGCATCGAGTTCGTCGCGGTGGCGATGGGTCTTTTCGCCTTCACCGATATCGTGACCAACATCCGCGGCGACCAGGCGCGGGAGGTCACCACGCCTTCGCTGCGCAATCTGTGGCTAAACCGCAGGGAAGCCACGGAGGCGGCCTTTCCTGTGATACGCGGCACGGCGATCGGATCGGTGCTGGGTCTCCTTCCCGGCGGCGGCGCGATGATTTCCTCGTTTGCATCCTATGCCATCGAGAAACGTCTTGCCAAAAGGCCGCAGGAATTCGGCCACGGCGCGATTGCCGGTCTCGCAGGCCCGGAGGCGGCCAACAATGCCGGGGCACAGACCTCCTTCATCCCGATGCTGACACTGGGCATCCCGAGCAACGGCGTAATGGCGTTGATGATCGGCGCATTGATGGTGCACAATATCGCCCCCGGCCCCTATGTCATGGTCTCCAATCCGGAAGTTTTCTGGGGCCTGATCGCGTCGATGTGGATCGGCAATGCGATGCTGGTAATCTTGAACCTTCCACTTATTCCGCTGTGGGTCCGGTTGATCCAGGTTCACTACTGGATCCTCTATCCGATCATTCTCACCGTATGCTGCGTGGGCCTGTTCAGCATAGAGAACAGCCTGCTGCCGATCTATTTCGCAGCCGGGTTTACGCTCGTGGGCTGCCTGTTCTGGCGCTTCCGCGCCGAGGCGGCACCGCTCCTTCTCGGCTTCATCCTGGGGCCGCTGATGGAGGAACACTTTCGCCGTGCCCTCCTTCTTTCGAATGGCGACCTGGCAATCTTCTATCAGAGCCCCCTTTCGATCGTGATGCTCTCCATCGCGGCGGTCATGTGCCTGGTCATCGTGCTCCCGCAAATCCGCCGTGGCCGCAGCGTGGCCTTTACAGAAGATGCGTAGCGCGCATCGCCTCGACTTTGCCCCGACGTGATTTCGAACACGGCATTTCTGTGCGTGAAACGCTGACCGATTTGTTTTGCGCTCTGCGCGAGCAGATGCGAGCGAGGAGCCAGCAAGACCGCCTCAGCGCCTGCAACTGCAGTACGTTGAAAACACAGGAGAAAGATTTGGCCAATCCGACCATCATCAGCTGCGCCGTCACAGGCAACATCACGAGTGTCGAATCGACGCCTTACTTGCCTGTCACACCCGAGCAGATCGCAAACTCCTGCCTTGAAGCCGTGCGAGCGGGTGCGGCGATCGTGCATATCCACGTCCGGCATCCGGATGGACGGCCGAGCATGGAGTTGCAGCACTATCGCGAGGTGGTGGATCGCCTTCGCGCGGCGGATGAGGACGTCATCATCAATCTGACCACCGGACCGGGCGGGCGGTTCGTTCCAGGCGAGCCGGAGCCGAGCATTGCCGGGCCGGGAACGACGTTGCTGCCGCCGGAACGGCGCGTCGAACATATCGCCGCCCTTCGGCCCGAAATCTGCAGCCTCGATTTCAACACCATGTATTCCGGCAGTTCGGTCGTCATCAACACGCCGCGCAACCTCGGCATCATGGCGGACATCATCCGGGAGGCCGGCGTCAGGCCTGAACTCGAAGTCTTCGACACCGGCGATATCCAGCTTGCCAACCAGTTCATCCAGGAAGGGCGCATCGATGCGCCTGCCCTCTTCCAGATCGTGCTGGGCGTCCGCTATGGAGCGATCGCTACGCCGGAGACCCTCGCCTACATGAAGTCGCTGCTGCCGGCGAAATCGCACTGGGCGGCCTTCGGCATCGGCCGATGGGAATTTCCCATGCTGGCGCAGGCCTGGCTGCTCGGCGGCCACGTGCGCGTCGGTCTGGAAGACAACATCTATCTCGAAAAAGGCGTTCTGGCGAAAAGCAATGCGGAGCTCGTTCACAAGGCCGTACGCATCCTGAAGGAACTCGGTGGCTCGATCGCCACACCCGGGGAAACGCGCGAGATTCTGGGGATCAAGAAACAGCCTCCCAGATGAACCGAAGACCGTCACGCCTGCCGAAAACCTTACCCAGAAGGGAGGCGCCGGCGGCGTTTCATGAACACATTTTGAAACCGAAGCGGAGGATCCCATGTACGACCAGAGCGACCCCAGATCCAGCCTGGCTCAGGCGGCAGAGCCGAAGGAAGCCCATGTGCACAGCAGCTATTTCGGCTCGCAGCTTGGCCTGTTTTACGGCACCGAACCGCAGGTCTCCGACGAGAATGGAAAGACCTGGATCAGCCGTGGGCAGAATTTCGTCATCGCCTACAGCGACGGAAAGGAAGGCGGCGTCTTTGCACGCAGTGCGCAGCCGGACGAATATGCCCTGATCATCCCCGATCGGGAGACATCCGTCGAGATTACCACCGCTGACGGTACGACAACCGTCCCCGGCTATTCGGTCGCCTTTCTGCCGCCGGGCAAGAGCAGCATCCGCATGCTGACCTCCGGCGGCATCGTTCGGCTTTTCACGCCGAAATCGACAGACATGGCCGAAGCTGCTTCCAATGCGCAAGCATTCTCAGGCCCGCATCCCAATGTCCCGCCGTTCGAAGCCTGGCCGGAACCGTCGGGCGGGCTCAAGCTCAAGTGGTACACGCTGGACGTTCCCGAAGATCCGTCCCGGTTCGGTCGGATCTACCGGTGCACCACCTTCATGATCAACTACCTGACGCCGCGTATCGGCCCCCGCGAGCGGGACAAGGTCTCACCGCATCATCACGACGACTTCGAGCAATGCTCGCTGGCCCTGACCGGCACCTTCACACACCATCTTCGCTGGCCGTGGACGACGAACATGAACATCTGGCGCGATGACGAGCATCTCTACTGCGAGTCGCCGTCCATCTGCGTGATCCCGCCGCCGTCGATCCACACCACTACCGCGGAGTCGGCCGGCGTGAACCAGCTCGTCGACATATTCGCACCACCGCGCGTGGATTTCTCGCTGAAGCCCGGCTGGGTTCTCAACGAAGACGATTATCCGATGCGCAAGGCGTAAGCTGAATGCAAAAAAAGCCCCTTGGAATTTTCCAAGGGGCTTTTTATCAGGATCTAGAGATGTCTGCGGATCAAGTCGGCTGAACCAGCCCCGCCTCGACGAGCGGCCGGATGGATTCGATCTCGCGCTGGATGGAAACCCGCATCTCGTCCGGAGTGTTGGCAACAGGCGTCAGCCCGAGCGACGTCAGTTTTTCCTTCGCCGCAGGGGTATCGATCCATTCCTTGATGGCGCCACGGATCGCAGCAACGATGTCCGCCGGCATTCCCTTCGGACCCACGGCACCGAACCAGAGCGTCTGGTCGTAACCCTTGAAACCCTGCTCAGCGACGGTCGGCACCTCCGGCAGTTCCCCCGTGCGTTTAGGGGACGTTACGGCGAGCCCGCGGATCTTGGCTTCGCGAATGTGCTGCAGGTAGTTCGACGGCGCGTCGAGGGCGAAGTGGATATGCCCGCCCAGGAGATCCGCCAGCAGCGGTGGCGATCCCTTGTAGGGGACATGATTGATTTCCACACCAGCCATCTGGCCGATGATGGCCGCTGCAATATGCCCCTTCGTACCGGCACCCGGGTTGCCGATATTGACCTTGCCGGGGTTTGCCTTGGCGTATGCGACCAGTTCCTGAAGCGACTTTGCCGGAGCGGAAGCGCTCGCGGTCAGCAAGGCCGGGCTCTCCGCAACGATCGAGATCGGGGTGAAGTCCACCTGCGGATCATAGGCAAGGTTCTTCTGGACGACCTTGTTGGCCGCGATCGGCGCGCTGCCGCTTACCATGATCGTGTAGCCATCGGGTACAGCGCGGGCGAGTTTGCCGCCGGCCAGCGCTCCCGCTGCACCGGCATGATTTTCGACGACGAACTGCTGGCCGAATTTGGCCGTCAGGACGTCAGCCACCAGGCGTGTGATGATATCGCTGGTGCCTCCCGGCGGGTAGGCCGATATCACGACAGCCGATTTGCTTGGCCATTTTCCGGCCGCCCATGCCGTTCCGCTCGAGGCGAGCATAGCCGCCGTACCGCCGAGCACCATGAATTCACGTCTCTTCATTGTTCAGTCCTCCCACTCGCCCGTTGATCGAGCCCATGCCGTCAAACTAGCGCAATACATTCTCTTCCCGAACATGCGGCTGCATCCGTTTCGCTGCTTGGAACGCCTTGGCAGCGGCTGCCAAGTCCTCCTCATTCCCCGCCGGCAAGCCAGCGATCCTCTCCGGCATGGAAAGCAGCCAGCTGATCCGGCCGATCGTCGCCAAGCAGGTCGGGATTGACCTTCACGCCCCGGACGCTCTGGATATAGGCAAGGAACTTGTAGGAGGGCCGCATCGAGTTCAGCTTCACCCAATCGATCGGAAGCGTCTCGGACGGGTTGACCGGCGTCATCACGTCCCGCTCGAACAGAACCTCGAAGGAGAGAAGCTTCCAGGCGCCGGATTCCCTGAATGCGCGGGAAAAGAACCGGCAGAACACGTGAAAATCCACCTCGACATTCTCCAACCGCGCGCGATTGAAAATCATGGCGGGACTTTCCACCGTCGCCCGGTCGCCCGTGATCTGGGCAAAGGCGGGAAACACCCAGTGCTTGCTGTTGCCCGTATTGCTCATCCATTTCCGCGTGGCTTCCACATAGGCGTCGCCGCCGCGGCCGTCGTACCAGCTCGTGCGGATATAGGCGTCACGGTGGAAACAGGCACTCATGACGTCGAAGCGGCGCTGGTCGCGCGCGAAGCGTTCGCGGCGCACCAGATCGAAGAGTTCCTCGCGGTCGAGATGAGCCCGCAGGCGAGCGTCGAAATCCTTTGGCATGGGGTCTCCTGGGTTTTATTGCAGGCGCTGGCGGCGCAGACGAAGGTGCAGGAAGCCGGCGACATTGTCAGTCGGCTTCCTGCAGCCCCTCCTCGCGCACTTTGCGGAAACGGGGGGACACGATCGACAGAAGCAGCAGGGCGGCGACGCTCAGTGTCCCGAGGCTGAGTGGGCTGGTGAAGAAAACACTGGCATCGCCATGGGAAATCAGCAGCGCCCGCCGCAGATATTCTTCGGCCATCGGGCCAAGAATCATGGCGAGGATAAGCGGAGCAGGCTCCGCGCCGACCTTCCGGAAGAAATAGCCCAGCATGCCGAACAGGGCCATCATGTAGACGTCGAAGACGCTGTTGTTGATGCTGTAGACGCCGATTGCAACGAAGGCGCAGATCATCGGAAACAGGTATTGATAGGGCACCGAGATCAGTTTCGCCCAGACGCCGACCAGGGGAAGGTTGAGGAACAGCAGCATCAGGTTTCCGAGCCACATGGAGACGACCAGGCCCCAGAACAGAGCCGGCTGCTGGGTGAGGATTTCCGGTCCCGGCTGCACGCCCTGCACGACGAGCGCACCGATCATCAGGGCCATGGTCGCGGTGCCGGGCAGGCCGAGCGTCAACATGGGAATGAAACATGTCTGGGCGGCCGCGTTGTTTGCCGCCTCCGGGGCGGCGACGCCTTCGATCGCCCCTTTGCCGAACTCGGCGGAATAACGCGAGACCTTCTTTTCCAGCGCATAGGCGGAGAAGGACGCGAGCAGCACGCCTGCCCCCGGCAGCACGCCGAGCAGGACACCGATCCCGGTGCCGCGCAGGATCGGCGCGACCATGCGCTTCCAGTCCTCGCGGGTCGGAAACAGGCTGCTGACCGGTGCCACGCCGGCCGCCCGGCTGCGCTCATTCTCAAGATTTGCAAGAACGTCGCCAAGGCCGAAAATGCCCGTCGCCACCACGACGAAATCCAGGCCGTCGAGCAGGTTCGGCGTACCGAAAGTGAAGCGCGCGGCGCCCGAATTGACGTCTGTTCCGATCATGCCGAGGACCATGCCGAACAGGGCCATGCCGAAGGCGGTCAGCAGGGAGCCGCTCGCCAGCACCATCGAGGTGATCAGCCCGAGCACGATCAGAGAGAAATATTCCGCAGGGCCGAAGGCCAGCGCAAGACTTGCGAGCAGCGGCGCCGAAATCGCGATGAAAAGCGTGCCGACCGTTCCGGCGAAGAAGCTCCCGATCGCCGCCGCGGCGAGCGCACGGCCCGCCTTTCCCTGTTTCGCCATCTCGTGGCCATCAAGCATGGTGACAACCGACGAAGCCTCTCCGGGAAGGTTCATCAGGATAGCGGTCGTCGAGCCTCCGTATTGCGAACCGTAGAAGATGCCTGCCAGCATGATCAGCGCGGTATCGACCGGCAGACCGAAGGTGAAGGGCAGAAGCATGGAAATAGTCGCGATCGGCCCGAGACCGGGCAGCACGCCGACCGCCGTGCCAAGCAGCACGCCTAAGAAACAATAAAGAAGGTTCCCAAACGTCGTCGCCGTCGAGAAGCCCAGGAGAAGTCCGTTGAATATATCCATGTCGAGGCTCACGAAGCGTTGGTTATTGCAGCCAGGTACCGAGCACGGGCATCGGCAGCCCGATCAACTCCACGAAAAGAACCGCGCACAGGCCCGCAAAAATCAGCGCACCAGCAAACGCCTTCCAGTCGAGCCGGAACTTGACGCTGGTCGCCGCGCTGAGGACGAGGAGCAGGAAGACGGCCGGCAGGAGGCCGAGGGGCTCGACCGCCAGGCCGAAGACAACGATCGCCGCAGGTACAAGTGTCAGCGCCTTCCAACGGATGGCCGGAAAAGGATCGCCCGACATGGACATGGAGCGGATCAGCACACAGATGCCGGTCAAAACGAGGAGGCTTGAGATGATGACGGGGAAATAGCCCGGCCCCATGCGTCCCGCTGTGCCGAACGGATACTGGATGGCGATCCAGAGCGCTATGCTTCCGATGACGGCGAAAAAGAGCCCTAATATACTGTCTTGACCGATCTTCATCGGCAAACCTCCCATGCAAATGAACAGAGGCCCCGTGCCTTGACGGCAAGGTTTGGCCAATGAAATCGATACGCCATGCAATCAGCCTCGGCCTTCCTCCTGCCGAAACCGGTGCCCGCTACTGCCCGGCAGGGTAGCCAAGTATGGCCTTGATTTCGAGATATTCTTCAAAGCCGAATAGGCCGAACTCGCGTCCGTTGCCGGACTGTTTGTAACCTCCGAACGGCAGGCTGCGGTCGAAGGCAGCACCGTTCAGATAGACCCGCCCCGCCCGGATGCGGTTGGCGACCTTGCGGGCATGATCCGGGTCCTTCGACTGTACGAAACCCGCGAGCCCGAAGGGCGTATCGTTTGCTATCGCAATTGCTTCTTCTTCGGTGTCATAGTTCAGGATGGACAGGACAGGCCCGAAGATTTCCTCGCGAGAAATCGTCATGTCGGGCGTGACGTCGCCGAACACCGTGGGGCGCACGTAATAACCGCGATTGAGTTCGGCAGGACGCCCTGGCCCGCCCGCCACCAGCGTCGCACCTTCGTCGATGCCGGTCTGTATCAGGTTCTGGACTTTGTCGAACTGCTGCTGGCTGACCAGCGGCCCCATCGTGGATTTCGGATCGAGCGGATCGCCGAGACGGATGCTGTCGACCGCCCTGCGGGCCGCTTCAAACGCCTGGTCACGCTGCGAACGGTGAACGAGCATGCGCGTAGGCGACTGACAGTTCTGACCGGCATTGGTGTAGCAGGCATGCACGCCGGCCTCGACCGAAGCGTCGAGATCGGCGTCCGTCAGGATGATGTTTGCGGACTTTCCGCCAAGTTCCTGGGCGACCCGCTTGACGGTATCGGCCGCCAGCTTGGCGACCCTGATGCCGGCTACCGTCGAACCCGTGAACGACACCATGTCGATTTCGGGATGGCCCGCAATGGCTTCTCCGACGGTGGGGCCGTCGCCATTCACGAGATTGAAGACGCCGGGCGGAAGACCCGCCGCGTCGATGATCTCCGCAAGAAACATCGAACTGAGCGGCGCGATCTCGCTCGGCTTCAGAACGACGGTACAGCCGGTTGCAAGCGCTGGCGCAACCTTGGAGGCAACCTGGTTCAGCGGCCAGTTCCAGGGCGTGATGAAACCACAGACGCCGATTGGTTCGCGGCGCAGGATGCCATTTCCCATCCGATGTTCGAAGTCGTAATTGGCGAGCACGCGAACCACTTCCTCGAAATGGAAGAGAGCGACAGTCGCCTGGCGCTCGGTCGAGAAGGTGATGGGTGATCCCATCTCCAAGGTCATCAGCTTCGCGAGCTCCGGCAGATGTGCCCGGAAGCCGGCGATGATCTTTTCGAGATAGCCCAGCCGCTCTTCGACGCTCGTTTCGCTATAGAGCGCAAAAGCGCGTCGGGCCGCCCGTGCCGCCCTATCGATGTCTTGGCGCGAGCCGAGGCTGATCCGCGCGAACGTCTCCTCGGTCGCCGGGTTGGTTATGCCGATCGTCGCCGGAACCGCAGGGTCGACCCATCGGCCGTCTATGTAAAACTTCAGTTTTTCCATCGTTCCGTTCATTGCTGCTGGCACCGGAGGGCTCGGGAGTTCTGAGACATTACAGGGCTTGACGTGGCTGGCAACGCGTTCTCGAACACGTTTCGCCAGACGACAACGGGGCCGCCACGGAAGGCTCCCTCATAAATGCCTGCCTTCATCCACCGGCACGATAATCCCGGTCGAACTCGTCAGGTTGACGACGCAGGCGATAACGGCCCGCGCCACATCGTCGGGCGTGGTCACCCGCCCGAGAGGAAGCTTTTCGGCTACCTTCTCGAGCTGCTCGCGGGTGCGGTTGGGAACGAAATCCGTATCGACCCCGGCGGGCGACACCGAAAAGACCCGCACCTTCGGCGCCAGCACCTTGGCGAGTGCGACGGTCAGCGAGTCCAGCCCGGCCTTTGCCGCCAGATAGGCAAGGCTGCTGCCGATCCCGGTCCGCGCCGCGATCGATGAGATATTGACGATGGCAGCATTGTCGCCGCGCTCTAACAGCGGGCGAAAAGCGCGGATCACTGCGAAAGGGCCGCGCAGGTTGAGCATCACGGTAAGGTCGAAGATCTCGTCGGTAAGCCCTTCCAGGTCCCCTGCGGGAACGGGGGTGGTCGCGCCGCCGCAATTGACAAGCGCATCGACACGATCGAACCGCTCTTTGACCGCAGCGGCGGACTCGGTGATCGAGACCGGATCGTCGATCGCGATACGCAGGGCGACATGTCCGCGTCCTGCAAGACCGCACACCACTTCGTTCGCCGCATCGGATCGGCTGTTGTAGCCGACGACAACCGTCGAACCCATGCCGGCCAGACGCGCCGCGATGGCCCGGCCGATCCCGCTGCTTGCTCCGGTGACGACAGCCACTTTGGGTATGCGGAGCGCGGGGATATCGATAGCAGTCACATTCTCCTCCAATCGGCCGTCATTGGCCAGGCGCCCATATCAGTCCGAAAAATCCTTGATCGCCTTGCCGGCTGCGGAGCGGATGAACCCGTGGTCGCTTGAAAGCAGCATCGCGCTTGCCCCGAGCCCCTTGGCGAATTCGTAGTCGTCCCGGCTCGTCGGCAGCATCAGCAGGGGGACGTTCGCCTCCCGGGCGGCGGCCGCGACCCTGGTGCTGATCTCCGCCACCTTCCTTGCGGCATCCGGATCGTTTCCGAAGGAGGCGGTCAGATCCCCCCGACCGATGAACAGGGCATCGACCCCGTCGACACGGGCGATCGCCCCGGCCAGGTCGACCGCATCCTGATCTTCGATCATCACGATGCAGGCGACCTGCCGGTCCTGAATTTCCATATGTTGTACGCTGCCGATGCTGCCCCATATGCCGGCCCGGGTAAGGCTTGCAAAACCGCGGTTGCCACCGGCATAACGGCAGCTCTGCACAACGGCCTGCGCCTTCTCCACGGAGTTCACGTGCGGAACCATGATCCCCATCGCACCACAATCCAGTGCGGAGAGAATGCCTGCCGCATTGAATTCCGGGACCCGAACAAGCGGCGCGATATTGGAAGCGCGTGCGGCGAAGATCATCAGATCGGTCATTGCCCGGTCGAGCGGCGCATGTTCCTGGTCAATGACGGCGAAGTCATAACCGAGTGGCCCGAGGATTTCGATGACCTGGGTCGTCGGCAGTTTCAGGAACGTCCCCAGCATCCGCTCTCCGGCAAGGAGGCGCTCTCGAAACGTGGTAAAGTTCGGGCGTTGGTCGGTCATCTTGGCCTCTCGTCCGTTAGCGTAGTTGCTTTGGTTCGGGCACGGTTGTCGCGATCGCCGGATCGACGATCAGCACCACTTTGCCGATCTGCCGGTTCTCGTCGAGTATGACGTGCGCGTCCTTCACCTGGTGAAACGCCACAGCCTGGTGGATATGTGTTTTGATCCGACCGTCTTCGATGAGAGGCCAGACATGTGTGACAAGCTCGCGTGCCAGCCGCCCTTTATAGTCCGACGGTCGCGGCCTCAGCGTCGATCCCGTGATCGTCAGACGCCGACGAACTAGCGATCTTATATTGACCTCGGCCGTCTCGCCTTCATGACTGGCGATAAAGACCAGCCTGCCATCGGTCTTGAGAAGATCGAGCTGTCGCTGCGTATTTGGCCCTGCCTGCCCATCCAGAATGACGTCGACGCCCGCGCCATCTGTCAGCCCGCGGATTTCATCGTCCCAATCACTTCTATAGTCCACTGCAGCGCTTGCGCCGATCGCCAGGCAGACCTCCCGCTTTTCGAGATTGCCCGCCGTCGCGAAAATCATCGCCCGACGCAAATGCCAGGCGATCTGGATGCCGGCCATGCCGACCCCGCTCGTACCGCCATGGATCAGCAGCGCTTCCCCCTCGCTCAGACGCGCCAGCCAGATCAGGTTGTTCCAGGCGGTGAAGAACACTTCCGGAAGCGACGCCCCTTCGATGAAATTGAGGCCGCGCGGGATCGACATGCATTGCACGGCCGGCGCCAAGCAAAACTCCGCATATCCGCCGCCATTGACCAGTGCGCATACCGGCATACCGACCTTAAGCGTTTCGACGCCCGGACCGATCTCTTCAACAAGGCCCGCAACATCGAGCCCTGGAATGTCCGATGCGCCTGGCGGCGGCGGGTAGAGACCCCGCCTCTGCTGGACATCCGGCCGGTTTATACCTGCTGCAACGACCCGGATCAGCACCTCGTCGGCACCTGGCGGCGGCCGGCGCCGTTCGGCGATCCGAAGGACTTCCGGACCGCCTGGCCTTTCGATTTCAATGACTTTCACCGGCTCGTACCCGTCGCCGCGTCAATCTGCCAGCCCGACCAGCCGGGCCGGGTTGTCGGCGACCATGGTACGCACGTCCGCTTCGCTGAAGCCGAGCGCTAGGCAGAGTTTGATGGCCTGGCGCATGCCTTCCACCGGTGTGGGATTGTCCACCTGCCCGAGATCGGAACCGATCGACGAACGTGCGACGCCGGCGGCGAGGATATGTTCCTTTAGCTCCTGCGGGGAATATGCGTTGAAGCGGCTGTCGATATACATGCCGGCCGACTGCTCGACCAGCGCTCCCTCCGCCGCGAGATCGCGGATATCGTCATAGGTGAAGTGCAACCCGTACATCGGGTGGTTTATGAGGAGGCGCTTGACGCCCCGCGCCTTCGCCTCTTCGAAAAGCCTCCAGATTTCCCAGACATGCAGGTGACCGGAAGACAGGATCGCATCGAATTCGGCGATCATGTCGAGGATCTGCTTCACCTCGTCCAGAACATTGCCGTAGCCATCAACGACACTCAGCGCCGGCGAGTTTTTCAGCTGGACATTGGAGGCAAGCCGGACCTTGCCGTGTGCGCTCCTGATATGGTTGGCCGCTTGCGCCGTCGGCATCCAGATCAGCTTCGCGCCCATCTTCAACTGGGCATCCACGACAAAGGGATTCAGGCCCCCGGTGGAGTTGTTGAGCACAAGACCGCTATACATCGCCAGGCCGCGATCGCCGAGCACTCGCTCCATCATGGGGATGAAAGGCGCCACCGAATAATGGTGATCCTTGAACAGCAGGCCGCGCATGCCGGCTGCGGCCGCCTCTTCGGCTGCTTCCAAGTGGTCGATCTGCCGCGGCATCGTGGAAGGTCCGGAATGCACGTGAAGATCGAGAGCGCCGCGTAGCAAGCTTGCCGCCAACGCGTCGTCCACGCCTGCTATGAGTCTACGGACCTCTTCACGATTGCGTTTCGTATCTTCTGTCGAAGCCATCTAATTCCTCCTCCTGCATCTAAGGTAGCCTTAGAACTTGACTTGCTCGGACGACAACCTATCGTCTCCGCTGTTTCGCGGGCCGAAATGGCACCTGCAGAACGTCTCGGAGGAGGATCGATGAGCATTCGAGCTATAGAACGCGCGATGAACGTGCTGCAGGAGCTTAACTTGCAGCCAATCAACACGATCGCGCAGCTCCATGCGCGCACAAAGCTCCCCAAGCCGACCCTTGTGCGCATCTTACGGACGCTGGAAGAAGCCGGCTATGTCGAGAATGACACGCGCCAAGGCGGCTATCACGTCAGCGCTCTCGTGACCTCCTTGAGCTCTGGTTTCCATAAGGATCCCCTTGTCGTTGAGGCCGGGAGAGCATGGGCGATAGCGATCACTCGCAAACACAAATGGCCCGTCGCCATCGCCTTACCGGACTATGACGGGATGATCATTCGCTTCAGCACGGTGCCGGACAGCCTGATTTCGCCGTTCCACAGCACCGTAAACCGACGGCTATGCATGCTCACCCGCGGGATGGGACTTGCGTATCTTGCCTTTCTCGATGTTGAAGACCGCGACGTGATAATCGGGATCCTGCAAAAATCCGAGGATCCCGAGAACGCTTTGAGCCATCACCGGGATGAACTCCTGCGGTTGCTCAAGCAGGTACGGGAAAACGGCTACGCGACCCGTTCGTCGGTCGTGGAACCGAGGAATTCCAACACGATTGCCGTTCCGATCCTAGCCAAAAGTGGCCGAGTCCTTGCGAGCCTCGGCCTCACATATTTCAAGTCTGCTTTTGATTCCGAGCAGGATGCCCGCGAGCGCTATGTTCCAATTCTTAAATCTGCGGCCATTGCCATCTCGGAAGACCTGAGCCGGTTGTCCAGCAGCATGGCAATCGACGTCAATTCTACTGAGCTACTACCGGCTTTTTAAGGTGATTGAACGGCGAAGCCATGCGACGTAGCATAGATAATGCGCGCGGTTTACCTTGTGCGAACGGCAAAACCGCACGGCATGTCGGGAATATGGAACGTCCGATAAGGCACCGTCACGTTAACGGGGCAGCGACTAAAATGCGCGATCTGGCGGCACGACCAGACTTGCCCACCATCGGTGCATCTTGCCTCGCCCGCGAACTACGGCATGATTTAGCTGTCTCAACGCGTGCCCAGATGGCAACGTGTTGCTGACGGGAAGGGCCAGCACCATCCAGCGGCTCCGGCAAAGCCTGAAACGGCAGGCGGTACCGGCGGCACGCATTGTTACCAAAGCCTATTGAGCGCCCGGAAAAACCGGACTCGATTGAACATGCAGCAGGCTCGGCGAACATCTGCAATCACGGTTTGGACGCAGCTCAATTACGTGACTTGAAAAGTGGATCAGATGGCGGGGGCGCTCAGCTGCCAAAGTCATCTGTTTTACTGAAGGCGACACATGTCAGCGCAATTTGAGCGGATTCCATGCTGATCGTGAGGAGGAGCCATCAAGTGCCATTGGCTGCTCAGTTGGCTATAACGGCACGTAGTTCCGCACAAACTCTGAGAAATGCTTCATTCGATTTCCGGGAAACTCCGGAATGCTGCATGAAATTATGGATCAAGCCATCAAAGCAGAGATATCGTGTCGTGACACCAGCCTGTCTCAAGCGTTCTGCAAATTGATGGCCCTGATCCCTCAGCAAATCGATCTCTCCGCCGTATACCGCGACGGAAGGAAGGCCGGCGAGGTCATCCGCCAGGAGAGGCGATATCTGGGGATCAAGCGCCAGCGCAGGCGTCGGCAGGTAGGAGCGCGCAAAATACTCCATCGCCGGCCGTTCGAGATAGTAGCCGGCGGCAAAAGCTTCATCGGATGCGGAATAGGCGGCCATTCCCAGATAGGAACGCAGATCGGTAACAGGGTAGAGAAGTGTGCCGTGGTGAAAAACTTTCTCGGCCCGGTAGTGCCGCATGGCAGCTATGGCAAGATTGCCGCCGGCGCTGTCGCCCATGACCACAAAGCGCTCCGGATCAACGTTCAACCGGTCGGTGTTTCCCTTCAGCCACCGGGTGGCAGCCAGGGTATCTCCCAAGGCTGCCGGGAAGGGATGCTCCGGGGCAAGGCGATAATCGAGAAAGGCAACGAGCGCATTGCAATGGAGCGCGATACGGGCGGACTGATGAGCATAAGTCGAGGAGTCGCCGAGTACAAAGCCGCCCCCATGCAAATAAAGGATGAGCGGCGCACGGGCCGGGAGAGATTTGGGGCGATAGAATGTCAGCCTGACATCTGCCGCCTCGGTCAGAGTTATTACGTCTTTCACGACCGTTTCCTCGGGGTGACGGCTCATGGACAGATATTGCTGCTTGTAGATCTCCCGCGACCGTTCGAGCGTTATCTTCCCTGGAAGGCGTTCTTTTTCCTCGGCAATGTTTTGCAACATTGCCTGAATTTCCGGATCGACAGTCAATTTCACACTCCTGCGAGATCGTTTTCGAGTTTTGAAAATGGTCCACTTGCGCGATCTGCGATCGCAATTTAATCATTGGCGAAAGAAAATCAATTCCATTCGCGTTGATCGAACCACGTACCGCCAGCAGGGGAAAACCATGAGCGCAGTCAACTTCAAGCGATCCGACATCAATCTGGGCAATTGGCGCGCTCGCCCCTATTCGACCTGGTCTTTCCGCAACATGGCGGAACTGGTGCCCTCGGCGGTGATCCGCAGCGCGCGTCTGCCGGAAAAACCTCAGCGTGACCTGGGCCAATTTTCCACTCTCCTCATTCGCAATCCAGACGGCCATGAGATGCCCCTCGACGCTTTCCTCACGAAGAGCGGCAGCGACGCCTTCGTCGTCATGAAGAAAGGCGAGATCATCGCCGAGTGGTATGCAAACGGCTGCGGTCCGTCGGAACCCCATCTCATTTTTTCGATCTCGAAATCGTTCACCGGTCTCATCGCCGGCATCCTCGAAGCGCAGGAAAAACTGTCGTTTGCGGCACCGGTCAGCGCATATGTCCCCGAAGCCAAAGGCTCGGCTTACGGCGACGTGACGGTGCGCGAGCTTCTCAACATGACCGTGAGCGTGGTTTTCGAGGAAAGCTACCTTGACGAGACCGGCGACTTCGATCGTTATCGGCGGGCGGTCCTTTGGCAGCCGGAGCATCCGGAAAAGCCGACGCCGACGCTGCGGGAATTCCTCGTATCGTTGAGGAAGGCCGACCATCCGCATGGGACAAGGCATGCCTATCGTTCACCCAACTCGGACATGGCCGGGCTTGTCGTCGAAGCGGCCGGCGGCATGCGCTATGCCGATCTGCTCAGCACGCTTGTCTGGCAGCCTATGGGAGCCCACACGGATGGCTTCATCACCGTCGACCGCGCTGGTAGCCCTAGGACCTCCGGCGGAATATCCGTCTCCGCGCGGGATCTCGCCCGCTTCGGTGATCTCGTGCGCAGGGGCGGCGGGGGATTGGTGCCCGAGTGGTTCATCGAGAGCCTTTGGCAAGGCGGCGACCGGGCGGTCTGGGCAACCGGCGACCAGCATTACATCTACCCGGGCGGCAGCTACCGATCCTACTGGTACGAAACAGGGACGGGTGCGCTGGCGGGCATGGGCATTTTCGGGCAATGGCTATGGGTTGACCGCTCTTCCGAAACCGTCATTGTTCGATTGTCGTCGGAGCCGGTTCCCGTCAACGACGATCTCGACCAATGCATCATCGCAATGATGAAGGCAGTTTCGGCGGCCTGAGCCGGCGGCCGCCGGACTTGCCCCAGAACCAAGGGCAGCAGGCGTGAACCTGAGATTCGTTGAGACTTTCCTCTGGGTTGCCAGACTCGGCAGCTTCAGTGCCGCCGCCGAGCGGCTAGGCGCCACCCAGGCTTCGGTTTCCCATCGCATTGCGACCCTGGAGCAAGAACTCGGCGTGGCATTGTTCGATCGGGATTCGAGAAGCGTCGTCCTCACCCCTGCCGGGCTGCGGGCCATTCCAAAAGCCGAGGAGATCTTGCGCGCCGCAGCCGAGTTCCAGCTTGCCATTGCCGAACCCGGGCAGATCCAGGGTTCGGTCAGCTTAGGAACGAATGACGTGATCGCCCATTCGCTGCTGTCGCGTATTATGGCGCGGGTGCGGCAACGTTACCCCGGGATCACGATCGACCTTCAGATCGAAACCAGTTCGGCCAATACGCGCGCACTGTTTGACCGTCGCATCGATATAGCCCTTGGAATGGGCACTATCGATGACGACAGGATCATCAATGCGCAATACGGGGCTTTCGTGCCCGTTTGGGTCGCCAGTTCGGATTTTCTTCTGCCGGATGGCAAGCTCGGTCTTGCCGATCTCGCGAACCGTCCCCTGCTGACATTTTCCCGCGACAGCGTGCCCTATCGCGGGCTCATGAAGCAGTTTGCCGATGCCGGACTGAATGCATTGTCGGTTTCCAACATCAATGCATTGATTACGATGATTGATCTGGCTGTCGCGGGCTTCGGGGCGACGGCGCTGCCGCGCGCGGTGCTGGGCAAGCATCTGGGTGCCGGTCTCCTGCGCGCGCTGGATGTAGATCCGGCTTTCCCGGTCTTCACGCACTATCTTTCCTACCTCGATGTGAATGAAAACCCTCTCGTCAAGGCGGTGGCGGACATCGCATTCGAAATCGCCGCGGAAGCCGACGATCCGGACCTATTCTCCGCCTATCAAAAAGGACCGCATCTATAGATTTTTCTTGTCGCGACGCGGGAAGATTTCTCGTTTGAACTGTGCCTGCCGCGCCTGCACAGTGGAAAAAAAAGGGTTTCGGGCGAGGACTGAGCCTCTGATCCGGCAACCCTATAAGCGGTGGAACAGTTGGAGAAATTCATGAAGATCAGCTTTTTATCGGCCGTCATATTGGCTGTGTTTGCTTTTGCGGGCTGCGGCAGCGCGCAGGAACCTCAAAAAGATGGTACGCTGAGGATCGTGCTGACCGCCGATATCCGCAGTCTCGATGCGAGCCGCAACGACAGCAATACCGACACGGTTCTCAGCCATATCTATGAACCGCTCGTGGGCTTCCGGACCAATATGACGGTCGGCCCCATGCTCGCGGAGACCTGGGACGTCTCGCAGGATGCGAAGACCTACACTTTTCATTTCAAGAAAGGCACGACCTATCATAACGGCGACAAGGTAAGGGCTGCCGATTTCAAATGGCTGTGGGAACGCCGCATGGCTTCAAGGGCCGGCGACGCCCCCTGGCTCTGCATTCCGACATTCGACGGCTCGCGCGGGCTGAAGGTCAATGACGTCGAAGCGACGGATGACGACACGCTCGTTTTCCGTCTCGACGCGCCCAACACCTTGTTTCTTGTCCGGCTTGCTGACCCGGTCTGCAACATCTGGATAGCAAGTCCCAGGAATGTCGGCAGCGATGGAAAATGGATCGAAGGTTCGGCGATCGGCAGCGGTCCCTTCAAACTGAAGGAATGGAAGAAGGAGCAATATATCGCTCTTGGACGCTTTGACGGCTATGTGCCGACGAGAGGTGAACGAAACGGGCAGAGCGGCGATCGGACCGTGTATGTCGACGAAGCCCGTTTCACCATCGTGCCGGACAAGACCGCCGCGGAAACCGCGTTGTTCGCGGGGCAGGTGGATGTCGTATCGACAATCCAGCCCTCGCGGGTGGCGGATCTCAAGGCAAAAGGCGCCAGGATCATTTCGTCGCCGGGGCTTTCCCTGACTGCAATCCTCATGCAGACCCGGGATCCCCTCCTGTCGAATGTCAAGATGCGGCAGGCGATCGCGCATGCATTGGACTTCGACCAGATCGCCAAGGCCCAGACGGTCGGCATGGCTGCATTCAACCCTTCCGGAGTTCCTGAAACCAGCGCCTATTTCGAGAAGTCGTTCCTGCAATGGCCCGCATACGATCTTGCGGAAACGAGGAAGCTGCTCGCCGAGGCGGGGTACAAGGGGCAAGCTATCAAGCTTCAGACCAATAACCGCTACGTTGGCATGTATGACAATGCCATCGTCATCCAGGCAATGCTTGCTGCGGCCGGGATCAATATCGAACTCGACGTGCTGGATTGGTCGGCGCAGTTGGACAATTTCTTCAGTGGCAAGTTCCAGATGCAGTCCTTCGGTTATGCCTCGCGGCCGGATCCGCTGGTCATCTACGGCATGTTTACCGGCGACAAGGCCAAGACGCCGAACTACCAGTGGGGCGATCCCAAGGCGCTCGATCTCTACCTCAAGGCGATTGATACCGAGGGTTTCGAACAGAAAAAGGCGGCATTGAAGAAACTTCATGCCTTGATGGCCGAGCAGGTTCCGATACTCGGCCTCTATTATTTCCCGGTGATCGAGGCGATCTCTGACAAGCTCATCGGATACGAGACCTGGGCGCTCGACAAGCCGCGCGCATGGGGCGTATGGAAGAAGTCCTGATCCCATCCTCGACCATTTTGAAAAAGCCCGGCACGCTGTTTCCGGGCTTTTCCGACGTCGTGCGGGTCGAAGTGTCAGGGTGCAGGCCGAGGTGTCAGGCCGGAATCTTTTCCACCAGCTCGGAAGCGAGGGATATCGCGGCCGCCTGATGGGGCTGTAACGACTGGCCCGCATAGTTGCGGAAGACGTCGAGAAACGGATCGGCGACGCCCGTCCGGATGCCGCTCAGCTGCTCCAGGACCGCGAGGCCGCAATAGGGAACGTAGGAGGCCGAGTACCCACCTTCATGAGACATGGCCAGCCGGCCCCCGCAGAGCGTGTCCGCCGCCTGCATCAGGAGCCGCGCCATTTCACGGTAGCTATCGCTGTGCAGCATCATCCGGCCGAACGGGTCGATCGCGGACGCATCGAAACCGGAGGAAACCACGATCAGCTCGGGTTTGTAGCGGGCGAGCGCGGGGAGGACGGCCTGCTCGAAGGCGGCCATATAGGCGCCGTGCCCGCTTCCCGGCGGCAGCGGGATGTTCAGATTGAAGCCCTCGCCGGGTCCTTCGCCGCGTTCCGAGCGGTCACCTCGATCACCGGGAAAGAGCCTTTCCTGATGGATCGAGATCGTCAAGACGTCGGGGTCGGCATAGAAGGCGGATTGGGTGCCGTTTCCGTGGTGGACGTCCCAGTCGATCGTGGCGATGCGTCCCATGCCATGAACCTTTCGCGCCTTCAGGATCGCGACGGGCACGTTTCCGAAAAGGCAGAAGCCAAGCCCGCGATCATGCTCCGCATGGTGTCCCGGCGGGCGCACGAGGGCATAACCATTGCTGACTCGGCCGGAAAGAACCGCGTCGACCATCGCGAAGGTTCCGCCGGCAGAAAGGCAGGCGATCTCGAAACTGCCGCGGCCGAAGGGCGTCAGATAGCTGGCGTCGCCGCCTCGGTCACCGCTCATCGCCTTGATGCGGCTGATATAGTCTCGCGTGTGAAACAGGGCGAGGTCTTCTTCAGTGACCGGTTCGGCATCGATCCTTGCCAATCTGTCGGAAAGGCCGGAGACTTCGACGAGGTTCTTGAAGCGTCGCTTCGTCGCCGGGTTCTCGGCGTGTTCACCGGGCTCGATCGTCGGGCCGGGCGGGTACCATGTCGCCGCATTGCCGGTATCATGCCAGAGATAGAGTTCGTGGAAATTCCAACCGGTCCTTACGCTCCCGCAGCTCATGCCCGCCTCGGCGTCAGATTGCCTTCGACGAGTCGCGTGGCGCCGCTGATATCCGGCAGGAACTCGCCCTTCCGCAACCTTTCGAGCAGCAGAATCTCATCCTCCTGATCGGCGATCGCTTCGCGAGCGATCGCCTCGGCTTTCGAAGGATCGAGCACCACGACCCCGCTTTCGTCCGCGAGGATCGCATCTCCGGGGCGGATGACCTGTCCGCCAACCGTCACCGGGACATTGATCTCTCCGTCCAGGCCGAGCAGTTTGGTGGTAATGGAGGAAGGGCCGCGGCACCAGACCGGAAGGCCGATCTTCCGGATTTCCGCCAGATCGGTCGACGGACCGTCGATCGCCGCGCCCGCTATGCCGGCGATCTTCATCGCATGGGAAACGGCTCCGCCCCAGCAGGCATGGCGCGTATCGCCGCAACGTTCGATGACGACGAAATCGCCCGGCCGCACCAGTTTGGTCAGGTAGTGAACGATGGTCGAATCCGCATGGGGCGTCCGCACGGTGACGGCCGTTCCGGCGACCCTCGCATTTCCGATCACGGCGGCAATGCCCCGATCCACGAAACCGGAATGGAAGAAATGCCCGATGGTCCCGGTCTCGGCGCATTCGAGCAGTTTGACGAGTTCCGGATCGAGGCGCGGCGGCATTTCGTTGATCGTGAACATGGTTCCTCGTTTGCTGAAGGCTGATGAATAACGCGATCCAGAGGGATCGCGGCTCTGAGCCTGCGTGAGGCAATCCGTGAAATCAAACGAGAAATACTGGGCGCCGGCGACAAGAATTTCCGTTGATCGGCCGGCTCAGGCTGCAGAAATCACCTTCTCGTCCAGCCTGTCATTGACGGTGAGGGCTTCCGATGCCCGCCGGACGATGACGGTTTCGGATGCACAACCGATCAGACCTGCCGGCTGTGGATGCCCATGCCGGCAAGGACTCCATGTGATTGGCGATTGCTGCATGGGCTGGATCTTCATGGCGATGCGGAACCAGTCAATGATGTGGGTGGTAGGCTTCGGCATGCATTTGGCAGGCGTTGCAGGATTTCAGTATCGTCCGGGATCACGGTGAAGCCGCCAAAGCCGCGATACCCTTCACTCCGACCGCCGACCACGATCACATCGGGTCATGACGAACTCGAAGTTTCGAGCCGAATTGAGTTCGGCGCTGAGAACATGCGCTGTGTAACCGACGATATTTCTTCAGTTACCGCCGCCAGAAGCTGCGGCGGCCTCCGCCCCGTGTGACAGATATAATCAACAGGAGAATGATGGCGCCGATTGTGGCGTTGGCGATCGCCGGAACGATCCCGGATCCCAACGCGATGTGCAGTTGAGGAAGTAACCAGCTGCCGATCAGAGCGCCAACAATGCCAATAGCCATATCCGCGATAAGGCCGAAACCCGCTCCGCGAACGATCTGGCCTGCCAGCCATCCGGCGACTACCCCTACAAGCAATATGACGAGAAGGCTTTCCGTATTAAGGTTCATGATCTTCCTCCTAATGCCCAAGGCCCCGACGTAAGATCGATAACTATTTGGGTGCCGGCTTGATTACTCCCATCAACTCATCAGTTGCTCCAACGTTCCGGATGGCGGCAGAGGTTTTGGGCGGCTTGTCGCCACTCGGTAGGATTTGCAAAGAGTAAATCGGCCGCGCCAGGAAGTCAGCGATAGAGATCAACTAACCTGATCTGCTAAAGATCGGTCACTGCGAACGGAGCGCGACACCCAGGATCTGCCCCCTGGACCGGGCGCCATTTCAATTTCGTTTGCATGCGCGCTCATAGCAATGACGTCGCTAACAGCGGATGATTCACGCAAATTGAGGAAGATCCATCCGCTTCAGTACGCCACCTCATCAAAATAGCGAAGTGGCATTTCCCATATAACATACTTGAGTTGCTTCTGCCGGGGGAGGTTCTCGTTGAGGAAGGTTTCCATAGGGGCGAACGGCCCTTTTCCTTCCTCAGCGAAATTGATAACATCAACTTTCGCCTCTGCCTTCAACTGGGCTTCGAAGCTCCATTTGGCGTTGGCGCTGTAGCTAGAGCCCACCATCGCTACCTCCGCGCCCCCATCCTCGTCGGATATCAGGTCGTCAAGGCTGGCATCCGCGGTCACGGCGGAAAGCGATGTGAGACGATCGCCGGGCATGGGAACGAAGGGGTCAAAGATCGAGAACTTGGCGAACTTGTAAAGGTCACCCATGTGCACAATCTCTTCTTCTGGCTTCAGTGTGAATTCCTTGTGCTTCAGCGCGGGACGATGCGCCAGCACCTGAGCGACTGAACGAGCGGCCACACCAGCACCGTGCACAGTCCAGTGAGTGTCGGACTTCAGGAAGACCGGTTTTTGTTCACGAGCATGTAGGAAGGCCTTGCGCAGGTCAGGAACCGGTGCACCCATAGTGATCAGCCGGAGCCGCACGTTCTCATAGTAGTGCTCACGTGACGACGGCATGGCAACACTGCCGAGCTTATCACGATAGATGTCCGCCTTTTCCGGGACCAAAAGAAGAATAGGCGCGACACCGGCCTCTCTTAGCGTGGAAAGCGTGTCCTCGACAAAGCCTAAATGCTTTTCAAGCATGCTCGAGGAATTGCGGTTCCAACTGAATTCCTCATCACTGAAGAACCAGTCGTCGCTCCCCTTGATCAGTCCCTTGCGAGCTTCGCCAAATACCTTGAAGCTTACGAGATTCAACAGGCCTGTGGAGAAGGCACGAATTGGGAAGACGTCTTTGTAGATCCTCTCGACCGCCAATGCCTCTCGCCCCTGGATGACATCGGCGAGGGAACGCTTCGACTGCCGATGCTCAGCCATCTCCTTGCTATTCCAGAAATGACTGAGGACGGCAACGCCGCAAGCAAACATGATGAAGATCGACAGAGCCGGCAGATAGGCTAGTTTCCCCTTCAAACCAAGCTTGTCTTTTTTCGACGCCAGAGCATCTATTTCACCGGAAGTGACGACCTGAGTAATCTCGTCCATACTTGGCCTCTCCTTAGAACTGGAAATAGAGGAAGGGTGTGTCGCTATCCGCGACGAGCTTAACGATCGCGGCCAAGCCGAGAAGGGTTGCGGTAACCCCCAGGACGGGGTTGACATATGGGTAGTCGATCCCTTCGACGGACACCAGTTCCGTGGTCGTTTTCAGTCTGAAGAACCGGCGCAATTGCGGCTCGCCAAGGGCCGTGAGAACGCCGACGACCATCAGCAGAAATCCAAAGTTCGGAAACTCCCAAGCATAGTCGCTGCGCATACCAAATCCATTCCATCCGACCATGCCGGCAAGCATGCTCGTCGCCTCGGCCATATTGGCCGCCCGGAAGAAAACCCAGCCGATCACAACGAGCAGCATGGTGAAGAACCAGGACGAAACGCGAAAGGGCGCATTGGCCGAAACCTTGAAATAGCGCTCCACCGCAAGCCAGAAGCCGTGCCAAGCCCCCCAAACAAGGAAGGTCGTGTTTGCTCCATGCCACAAGCCTCCAAGGACCATGGTGGCCGCCAAGTTGAAATAGGTACGCCCAACACCTTTCCGGTTGCCGCCCAGCGAGATGTAGAGATAGTCGCGCAGCCAACTCGAGAGAGAAATGTGCCAGCGGCGCCAGAAATCCGTAATGTTGACGGACCTGTAGGGCGCGTCGAAGTTCTCGACAAAATGGAAACCTACCATCATGCCGAGTCCGATCGCCATCGACGAATAGCCGGAGAAATCGAAATAGAGCTGGAGCGTGTATGCTATGGCGCCAAGCCAGCTCTCCGCCATGGTCGGATTTGGGATCGAAAAGGCCGCGTCGGCGATCGGAGCGATCGAGTCGGCAATAAGCACTTTTTTCGCAAGCCCCGTCAGGAAGCGCATTGCTCCATAGTTGAACTTCGTCCAGTTGTGAACACGGCCATAGAATTGCTCGGCCAGGTCAGAAAAGCGTAACACCGGACCGGCGATCTGATGCGGAAAAAAGGCGATGAAAGCCGCATAGTCAACGAAGGTCCGCGACGGTTCGAGATCACGCCGATAGACATCGACGACATAACTGATGTTGTGGAAGATGTAGAAGGAGATGCCAATCGGCAGTATGACGTGCGGCAAGGACCAGCTGTAGGGAGTGCCCTGATTGAACAGATAAGCGCTGCTGTCAGCGAAGAAGTTGAAATACTTAAAATAGAAGAGCAAGGCGAGATCGCAGACGACGGTCGCGACCAGGAGCAGTTTTCGCCTTTGTGACGTTTGTGCCCCGTGGACGGAAAGAGCCGCGCAATAGTTGAACGCTGTTGTGGCCAGCATCAGCAGAGAAAAATCCACCCGCCACCACGCATAAAAGCAGTAGGAGCCGATCAGGATGAAATAGGACCTGTATCGGACCGGGCAGGCGTAATAGAGCGCGAGGAACAGCGTCAGATAGACGAAAATGAAGATGACCGACGAAAAGACCATGTCCCCAACCTCCTAGCTCTGGCGGGAACTCGGGCGGTGACCCGCTCGACTCGATACGTGCGACATAACCTCCTGCGAGACCGAGTAAACCGGGCATTCGGGCAAAGCTGCGCCCTCATCGTCAGAAGCAAGATCAGTGGCCAAGTTGATGTCCTCATTCGTGACTGCTAACCGGTGGCGAGCGCGCCGATCGGCCTATCGGGTCAAAACAGACCGGCAAAAAAGGCCGGAATTCACTGTAACTGTTTTAGGGTTGCGTCGACTTCGTAGATCGAGCAAAGGATGTGGTAGAAACTGCTGGCAGGCGCAGGCTCGTTAACAAACTGCCCGCTCGGCGGGAGCTTGTCGTACCAGAGCCCGGGAATGTCGGTGGCAAGGAATTTGCGTAACGCCACCCCGGCCTTCGCCGCCTGGCGGAGATAGTAAGTCCGTAACGCGCCGTGGCTGATCTGGGCCAGCAGGGCGGCGGCCTTCAGCCACTCTGTCTGCGGCCAAAGTCTGGCGACGTGATCGGAAATCGAAAAATCGTCAAACAGCCCCATGAAGGCCACCTGTCGCTCCTCGCAGACACCGTGTTCGATGCCAATTTCGAAAAGCCGCTCGGCAGCCGCAATTGCCTCCGGGGCATTGCGCGCAATCCCCCAGCGGGTCAGAAGCCATGCCCATTCGAATTGATGGCCGGTCTCGACGATCCGTCCCTTGTCACCGGGAAACGGTTTCCAATCGCGGTCGAAGAACTCCCTGAGAGCACCGCTCCCCTGATCGATGAACCGCGTCATCGCAAGATTGGCGATTTCATCCGCCAATGTAATCCAGGGTGTAGGATCGGCAGCCATTGTCTCCCAGGCGAGGCAGGCCTCGAAGAGATGCATGTGCGGATTGGAGCACAACGGCAGCTTGACCGGGCGGCCTTCCTCGAACCCCGCATCTGGATGGGCATATTCCGCCTTCAACTTGGCGAGCAGGATGCGCGCCTTTTGCTCCATCGCGTCCTTCTCTTGGGGGATGGACAGGCCCAACTGGGAAAAAGCGAAGAGGGCGAAAGCCTGATTATAGAGGTCGAAGCTCTCGTCAATCATATCACCAGAGGGGGACGCGACACTACCGAAGAACGCGTCGTCCCTGCGGTAGACGCGCTCAAACCACGAGAAGCCGTGCTGGATCAGTTCGCGCCAATCGACAAGCACATTGCGCCCGCCCGCTGCCGCAAAGCAGTAGATCTGCCGCGGATGCACCCGAGCCCTCCGATTGTCCGCCACGCAAGGTGTCCCATCCAGCGCAACCCGTTCGAAAAAGCCCCCAGCTTGCCGGTCGTATCCGACCTCGAACCAGAGCGGCAGCGCGCTATCGTGCAGCCAGTCGCGCAAGAGAGAGACTTCGTCCGAAAAGGCGGCCAAGGCCCGCGCATACTCAGCGTCCAACATTCGCCAATGCTCCCCTTAGGTCTTGGATTTGAGATAAGTCAAGGCGAAGAGGTCACCCTGTCCGGCCGCCTTGTTAAGATATTGCAGCGCCATCTGCTTGGATTGCGGATCACCACCGTTCTCGTAGAGATCAACGCCGAGTTCGTATTGCGACTTGGCGTCACCCGCATCGGCTGCCCGTTGCAGCCACTTGCGGCCCTCTGCCCGGTCGGCAGCCTTGAAGCCACCGATGCGGTAGAGCGAGCTTAGCGAGCGGGCCGCCTCGACATTACCATTTTGTGCCGCTTTGACGACACCGTCGAACAGGATTTCCGCAGCCTTCTGCCCGGCTTCGGCACGCATGAGCTGAGAGATCATCAGGTCGAGTGCCTCTGACTTGCCTTTGGAATAGGCCTTGACTAGGAGGCTGTTGATTTCGCTCGGCGCGCCGCGCGTGCTGATGTAGATAGCGGCCAGTTCATAAGATGCGTTCGGATCGTTGTTGCGCGCCGCTGCCTTCAGCGGTTCGAGGATCTTCGCCCGGTCAAGATCGGTCTTGGCGCTGCGATAGGCTTCCAGCAACTGCTCTCGCGAGAGTACGTTGACGCCGGCGGCTGTCGCAACGCTGATCAGATAGGATCCGTCGCGCCCGCCTGAAGTGGCGCGATAGACGCGTGCGGCCAGTTGGCCGGCGCCCTGCTTGTCGAGCTTACGCGCCAGTTCGAGCCAAGCATGACCGAGCTTCGGGTTGGCACCGCCTTCGAGGCCGAGATAATGGACTCGCGCCTGGCGCAGGGCCCGATCGGCCTTCGATGTCTTGTCCATCCGATAATAATAATCGGAGGCAAGCGCGACATTTCCGGACTTCTCGGCCCGCTCGGCCAGTTGGCGGAATGCCCTCGTGGCACCCGAGGCCGCAGCTTCATCGAGCCAGGCGTCGGCGGTGCGAAATTCCTTGCCCCCAATCTCGCCACTATCGAGCAGTTGCGCCAAGAGCAGCCGCGTGTTTGCGTCGGACTTGTCAGCTGTCAGCGGCAGATAAACCGAACGGGCGATCATCGGGACATTTTTCGGACGATAGACCCCGTCGAGGTGCGCTTTGACGAGGCGGCGGCCGGCGCTGACATCGCCGACAAGCGCAGCGCGCTCGAAAGCAGTATAGGCTTCACCACTCTTGCCACGATTAAGCACCAGGTTGGCATAGGCGCGGTTGTAACGGATCACCTCGTCCTTTGCCTTCGCTTGCTGCGCGGCGTACGAAAGCAACTGTTCCGGATCACGGCGCGACTTGAAGCCCGCCTTCTCGGAACCGATCTGGACCATGGCATCGTCATAAGCAATCTGAGGCGAACTCGTGCACGCGGCCGCTGAGATCATCGTGGTTCCCACCACAAGCGCCTTACTCAAACTCATAATCTTCTTCATTGTCAGTCCACCCTTACCCTCAAATGCATCCGCCGGCGGCCTTAACCGATCACGCGTCGGCAGATCCAAACCACCACCAAGCCGGCCTCAGGCCGGCCCTATCCTCTTGTTCAGCGCCGATCGGGCTGTATCGAAGTCGCGCAGCAATCCCAGCCCTATATCAAGCACCTGCGCCGTCTCCTCGGCGCTGCCGGCCTCGACATAGCAGCGCATCTCGGGAGCATTCCCGGACGGCCTGAAATGGACGATCCTGCCGTTGCTCAGGGTCACTCGCAGTCCGTCGAGTTCGCTGATCCCGGAGACCTCCCCCAAAGGGGCGGTAAAGCGTTCAAGATTAGTGTTATCGGCGCGCAGCCAGGCCATCAGTGCAGCACTGCGCTCGGTCGCAAAGTTCTCCAACCGGTCGGCAGCTGTGAATGGCAGACCGAGATCCACTTTCAGCTTGGACAGCGGCCGATCGGTAGCCGCCGTGGCGGCGAGCACGGCCAGAATGGGCAGGAACGAGTCACGCGTTGGCAAAGGCTCGAGCACACCTGACGCCACCGAGAAGGAGGAGCCGGTCAGCGTCCCGCCATTCGCCTCGAAGCCAACGACGCCTTGGTGTGTCTTCAGCGCTTCTTGCATTCCGGCGATCACGAAGGGCGAGCCCACCTTGGTACGCACGACATGACTGCCAAGCGCCTCTATGCCCGAGTTGGAAGTGATCGGCGTGATAATCGCATCGGCGCCGAGAAAGCGGGCAGCTATCAGGCCGCATATGTCTCCGTTGATCGGTGTTCCGGTCTCGTCGGCGATCAACGGCCGGTCACCGTCACCATCAGCCGATACGATCGCGTCTAGGCGGAGCTCGGTTGCCCACTGTTGCAATGCCGCGATGGTTTGAGCGGAGACGGCTTCCGTATCGACCGGGATGAAGAATTCGGATCGGCCTAGATCGAACACCTCGGCCCCATAATAACTCAGGATCTCGCTCAGCATGTCGCGCGCAACCGTCGAATGCTGGTAGACACCGACGCGGATACCGGAAAGGGCACTTTGGGGCAGCAAGATCTTGTTGCGGTCCATGAACAGCGACACAGCATCCGCCGCCCCATCAGTATCGGTTGTCGTATCCGTAGCGACAGGCGTTTCCAAATCGGCTAGTTCCTGGGCGATCGCGGAAATCCCCTGCTCGTGTGTTTTGTCGATTTCTCCATCCGGGAGGTAGAATTTGATGCCATTGCGATCGGCCGGAATGTGCGAGCCGGTGATCATCATCGAGGCAGCACCCGTGCGGATCCCGTAGAAGGCAAGCGCAGGGGTCGGCAGATAGCCGCAATCCACCGGCTGCAGGCCGAGTGCGCCGAGTGCCGATTTGACATTGGAGGCGATCGCCGGACTGGAGTCGCGGAAATCATAGCCGACGAGAACGCGATCGCCCGGTTTTGCGATCCGGTTTCGCAGCAGAAAGGTTGCAAACGCTGCCGAATAGACGAAGGAGGGCTTCCCCTTCAGATCCACCGACAGACCGCGCAATCCACTCGTACCAAATTTCAGGCTCAAACCAGCCTCCTTGAAGCAATACGCAATTTGAATGTCAGTCTCGTTCCGATACGTTGTAGAGAACACTGACGCGTCCTCCCAGATTCGAGGAGAACAACGCCCCTTCGAACAGCTTCCCGTAAACCTTTCTGTCCTTTGGATAATAATGCAGGTAGGCACCCAGCCAGGCGATGCGATCAGGGCGGATCAGGCCGTTCTTGCCACGCGGCAGTTTGACCTGCGGTTCTCCCGCCAGCATCTCCATCTTCGACGGGTCACTGATTGAATCCAAGGCGAAATGCGCCAGTCTCTCCAAGCCGTTGTCGCATTGCGACAGCGCATCGTATCCGTTGGCCTGCAGAAGCGACGCCATCATTACCAGAGGCCCGGCGGCATGGAGGTGGTAGTCGCGCGCCTTCTTCTTTCGCATGAGTTCGAGGGGCAGCGCGCCGTCGGCCGTCACCTGACAAACGCCCAGCTTGTAGCTCTCGAAGCCGAAATCCAGGAAGTCCTTCCGCCCGATCGCAACTCCGACCGCGGCCACGGCGAATCCTCCCCAATAGCGATGGTTCTGCTTATTGGAGTTGCGGTCTCCTGATTCCGTATAGACGGGGATCGTCCGATCGGCGAGTCCACCCAGCCACTTCTCGATGGCACCCGTATCGAACTTGAGCAGCGCAGCAGCAGGGCGAACCTGAACGTAAGCCAAGGCGACGCCGGCCACAATTCTCGTTATGCTCAAATAGCTCTGACGCGTCTTCATATCTGAAAGCGCATCGGCCCTTGCCCAAACGTCCAGCGCTTTCAGGGCGCAGCTTGCCTCATCGAGCCGGTTACCATCTGTCTCGGTATAGTTGCTCGCATACTTTGTAACGAATGCAGAGAACTGGCGCATCTGGGAAGTCGCCTTGTCGTAGCGTTCCTTGTTCTGTGGATCGATCGTCGAGTGACTCTCGTCGTCATCCTCATAGATGCTGGTAAGACTGAGCGAAATCACCGGCGCCGGCGGGTTGACCGTGCAGACTTCCTTGCCATTGTTCTTCGCGGCATGCCTTGCCAGCTCGAAGGGGACCGTCAACGTGGCACCCTGTACCGACTGCGTTGCGGCCACCAGGACAAAAGCACTTGCCAGGAAACTAAATCTCGAAAGCTCGACCATTGCCATCTACTCGGTTCATTTCGTTGCGTCGCGGCCTTCCAGCCCCGGTCGTCACGACTGGGGCTGGAACGATCTTCATTGTCCCTTGGACAGTTCCTTGTATTTGCTGTTCCAATAGGCGGCCTTATCAGCATCGGGATCCAGGCCGACAACGCCGACCTTGTAAGCGACGGCCAACTCGCGGGCAGCCTTTGAGTTGCCGGCCTCCGCGGACTTCATCAGCCAGTCGAAGGCCTTAGTGGTATCCTTTGCCGCGCCGTTGCCGAAGAAATAGGCCTGGTAGAGGCGATACATGGCATTTGGCTCTCCTGCATCAGCCGACACTGCCAACCAACGATTGGCCATGGCATCATCCCGCCCCCCCAGCTTTCCGTCGATATTGAGGCGCGCGATCTTGAGCAGATACTTGCCCGGAGCACTGAGGTCCGGCCCAAGGAAAATCAGAAGCTCGTTCACTTCCGCCGGCGTCGATACGATGCGTTCGTCGGCAATCTCGCTGATCAGCTTGTTGGCCGCCTCCTTGTCGCCGGAGGCATAGAGCTTTAGCAGCGCTTCCTTGGCCTTGTCGGCGGATGAGCCCGTCCACATGCCCTGCAGATGACCTTCGGCCAAGTCACGCAGGACGGAGATGCGCCCAAGTGCATAGGAACGCAGGAAGAAGCCCTCTGCCTTGGCACGGTTGTCCACGCCGTCCACGCCATCGCGGAATGCCGCGCCGACCGCGTACAAATCGTCAGCATCCTGATCGGAAATTCTCTCCGCCAACGAGAGCCAATAGCGCGCCAAGTTCTTGGCTTGGGGATCCGGTAGGGTCGAATAGACACGAGCCAAGTTGACGATGGCATCGACCGAGCAAGCCTCGCCGGCGGCGGTCATTTTTGCCAAATCCTGCAGCGCGTTCGGGTCGCCGGGATCGATGAGCGAGATCTTCGCCTTGAAGTCACCGGCATCGGCCGCCTTCCGCAGCCACGCACGCCCGGCGGCCGAGTCCTGCGACAAGTCCGCCAGAAGCATCTTGCCGTATTCACGCATGCCTCGTGGGTCATCCAATTCGGCAAGTGCCTTGTAGATATCGTTGCGCGCCGCCGACGGCGCCTGCCCTGCCCGCTGCAAGAGCTGAGCTTTCAGCATCAGCGCGTCCCGATCGCCTGTCTTGATCAGCGGATCGAGCGAGGCAATCTGGACGAGCTTGTCGCCGAGCTTCGTCGCCACGTCGAAGCGGTTGCTGATGATCGACAACTGCGCCAAGCGCTGCTGCTCCTTGTCGTGCAGTGACGAGACGAAGAGAAGCAGGCGCCGAGCTGCTTCCGGATTCTGCTCGAAGCTGTTGGTACCGGTCTCCCAGCGGGCGACGACATAGCCGATCGCATCGGGGTTGCCCTTGAAGGCCGCCTGCTGGAGGTAAACGCGACCTTTGGCACGGTCGGTCTCCTCCGTCTTGGTCAGCATGTTCAGGCCTGTAACGTAGATCGAATGGACCGATCCGAAGATCGCCGCCTTGTGACGCCAGTCATTTGCCAGTTCCACCGAGATCGGCGCACCCTGTCCGCAGGCGAACATGCCGGCGAGTTTCGCCGCACCATCAGAATTCCCGGCCGCGGCAGCTTCACTGAAGAACTGCATGGCTTTGTTCAGGTAGTTGGGATCCTTCCTGCCCATCTCCAGATAGATCTTGCCAATCTCGTCACTGGCATCAGAGGAGCCCGCCGCGGCCGCGGCCTGCAGGACCTTCAGCGCCTTCTCAATGTCGTCCTTTGAGGCACCGCTCCCTGCGAGGAACTCGCCATATTGTACAGGTATCCCTTCCGAACGGTCCGGGGCCTGCATGGCACGCTCGAAATACGTTTTCGCCTTCACGGCGTCGCGGTCACCGCCGAATTCACCCGAATAGATTCGGGCCAACCACTCGTCTGCCGGGCGAAGCCCGGCTTCGCCGGCGGCGGCGAGATATTTCACGGCCAGCTTGAGGTCCTGGGGCACCGAGATGCCGGTGGCATAAGCCTTGCCGAGGCTGAACTGGGCCGACGACATTCCTCCTTCGGCCGCCTGTTTGAGATAGCTCACCGATTTCTGGATGTCGATCTGGTCGATCTGGTTCGAGCGGTAGAGTTCGGCTAGGTTCTGCGCCGTTTTCGGATCGCCGGTTTTAGCGAAGGCTTCGAGCCACTTGAGCGCGGTTTCAATCTCCTTGCTAACGAGGTTGCCACGCAGATAGAGAAAGCCGATCTGGTTCAGAGCCGAGCAATCGCCCTGCTTGACCTGCGCCACTAGCCCGAGAAGTGCGCCGGTCACCGCACTCTTCTTCTGATGGTCCGAAGCCTGCGGGTCGAGAGTGATGATGCGTGCATATTCGATCATCCCCTGCGGGTCGGATACCAGGGCCGACTTTTCTAGGTAGAAGCGCGATTTGGTCAGATCACGCATCTCGCTCGGGCCATCGTCACCGTAGAACTGGCCGAGCACGAAAGCGGCGCGGGTGCTGCCCGAACCATAGGCGTCGAGCAGATACGACTCCGCCTCCCGGAGTTCGTCGATTGTCGAGCCGTTCTCCATTAGCACGCGTGCAAGCGGAATGAGGAAAATGTCGCGCCGGAATGGATATTTCTTCAAACCTGCGCGCAAGAGTGCTTCGGCCACGGCCGGCGACTTCTGCACCCGCTCGCTGCCCCGACTGTATTCGAGGGCAAGAGCAACGACATCCTGCGATGGCAGTTTGATGTCGCCGATCGGGCCCTTCGTCCAGTCCCGATCGAGTTTCACGCGCGTGACCTGCTCGGTAACAGGTTTGCACACGGCCTTGTAGTCGAGATTCGGAGGGTCAAGCGGGATCGCCGGATTGTCTGCCCGGACTGAGGTCGCAAGCCCGGCCGAAGCGGCCACAACCGCGACAGCGGCGACTAAAGACCGATGAAAATGAAATTTGCGCACTCTACTCGTCCCCACTCTCTTGACCCATCCGTTAGGAAATTATCGGTCGATGCCCGTCGCCGCCAGGAAACCGGCCGGACCACTGGTCGTCTCAACGACGACGACGTTCTGTCGGTCCTTAGCGGTCAGAGAAACCTTCTCTAGCTCCGTGACCTTCTTGCCTCCTTCAGAAACTTCGAGGCCGATGTCGATGACCGGCAGTTCCTTGGATGCCATGGCGGACGGCGCAAGATCTTTGAACAGCACTTTGCTGTCGCCGTTGAGGCGCAGCGACAAGTTCGCCGGCTTTGTCGAAAAATTGTAGAAGGTCAAAGCTGACCTGGAGGGATTTTCGACCTCCTTGTCGGGAATAACCACGATGCCTTTTTGCCCGGCGCCATCGGCCCCGACCGCCACGGTGTAAAATTTGCCGGGTTCGAACTTGGCTTCGGTCGAGCTCGCATTGTCGGAAATCTTATAGGAGCCGTTGCCGATCAGCCGGTAATTCGACAACACGACGGGATCGACATCGAACTTCTGTCCCGAGAAGTCGAGGCTCACTCCGGTCTTCAGCTTCACATTGAGGAAGCGGACGAGACTTTTGTCGGCCGGGATCGGCGCATCGTAGAGGCCGGCGTCGTTTGCCAGCAGGTGCGTCGAGAAGGTGCCCACGCAGGCTCCTAAGACGAGTGCAACACGGATTGCTTGGATTTTGCGTTTCATGATCTCATCCCACTCTTCAATTGGACGTTGCCGCATTCTGGAAAATGCGTTCTGGGTAACGGCACAGTTTCACCGAGCCCGCCGATTTGGCCGCTCCCTCAATCTTGAGGCGAACATGGACAGGTGCATTCCGCGTCTCGCCGGGGAGCGCCTGATAAAGCTTGGCAAGTCCGCTCACGCGCGACGGGTTTTCGAAGGAAACGTTCTTCGCGGGACTATTGGCGTAGCTGTAGCTCGACTGGAATCCGGTCAGTGCTCTATTGGTGAAGGCGTAGACGAGATAGTGATCGGATGCCTTGCCAACCAACGCAGGCAGATCAAAATCAACCGTATCGGTCTCATCGAACGTCTTCTTGGCAAGCTCTAGTTTACCGTCGCAGTCACCGACAATTGCCGGAACGATTGCCTCGTCAACATAGTCCACACTTCGCAGCACCGACTGAAGGTCCGAGTATTCCCACACAAGTATTTCAGGCTTCTTGGCCAATCCATTGGCGTTCTGCGTCCAGCCGTAAATCGACTGCGTCAAACCACCGCCGGCAATAGAGAAGCCAGATAGATCGTGCTTCAGGGCCTCTCGAAGGAAACCGTTGAAGTTGAAATCCATCCGCTCATCCGTAAAGGACGTGCCGACGATATGGACGAGTTCTTGGCCTGGCGTGTCACCTTCAGTTAGCAGGGCATCCAAGTTATCGACATTGCGTTTGGTCGAATAGCCGGTGACGCTTTCCGTAGGGATCTTCTCTTGGCAAATCTCGTTGAGCGCTTTGCCCATATTGAAGCGTATCGGAGCGACTTTGCCAGTCAGTTCAGTCTTAAACTCAACGGTATCAGCAATCTCGCCCGCTAGGCCGCGGACCTTCTCGGCCAGAGCTTTGGCGACCACTTGAGCACCCTCCGGCGTCCAGTGAATATCCCGCTTCAAATAATAGGAATTCCAGTCGAAATCCGTTTTGGTGTCCTTGATTTTAGTAATGTCAACTGCATCGATCCCGACGTCGCGCAAGGACTGAACCATCGCTCGAAACTGCTCGGCTGAGAACGCCGGATCGTAGAACATGTCAGAAAATATGCCGCCATTGGGGATAAACGGCCCACCGGCGATGCCACGGGGCAGCATCGGCACCAAAATGAGGTGAATGCCTCGATAGCGCAGAGCATCGTTCACGTCCTTGAAGGCATCCAGCGTTTCCGCAGACAGCTCATACATGTTCTCCATGTCGCCTTCGCGGAAGAACCAGCCGCCATAACCTTGATACATCTTTACGGCGATCGAGGTCTGAGGAGACTTTTCCACGAGCCCCTCACACTTGTAGAGTATTTCGCCGGCCGACGCAGAAGCCACCGAAAGAGCGCAGGTCAGAGCTGCCATGCAGACCACGGATAAAACGCTCAATAGCCGCGCCGTGCTGAAGGATTTGGCTTGCATCATTTCGAAACTCCGGCACGGGCTTCCTTGACGTAGGAGTTTTTCAGACGCCGCGCGAACTGGCTCCCCAATTCCTCAGCGTGGTCGAGCAGGGAGAAGATCTCATCCTTGTTGGCGTCCTTGTCGCGACCGTAGAGCAGGACGGCTTTGCGCAGGATCATGTCCGGAACTTCGGCCGCAACGAGCGCGTTGAGCCAACGTTCGGCCTCGGGGTTCTGGTTGGTCGGATTCTTGATGAAATGGTAGTAGTAGAGCTGAATCATCGCGTCGGTGTTACCGAGCGCAGCAGCCTTCTCCAGCCAGGCAACACCCTTTTGCTCGTTCTGTACGGCCCCCGCACCGGCAAGATAACTCCGGCCCATCTCAGTCATCGCGGTGACGGACCCGTTGAGCGCAGCCTTGATGTAGTAGGCGAAAGCACGCGATTCATAGACGCGTGAACTCGGTCCCTTGGAATAGTTGCGCGCCAGCGCCAGCGCGCTACGGTTGGATCCCATGAAGGCCAGATCGCGATAGAGCGCTTCGGCCCGATCGCGATCCATCTCTACATCCTGGCCGAAATAATAATTTGTCGCGATGCTGTTTAGGGCTTCCTCATTGCCTAGTTCAGCCGCCTGCTTTGTCAGTTGGTCGGCCTTGGCGAAGTCCTTGGGCCTGTATTGGCCATTCAGGTATTGCCGGGCAAGGAACATACGCAGATTGCCGTTGGTTGGCAGATGCGGCAGCGCCCCTTCGACCGTGTCGATTAGATAACGGAAGCTCTCGTCGCCAACCGCCTTGGGATTGACGTTGACGGCGACGCGTGTGAGCGGCCCGCCTTGCCCACGTTCGGCGAGGATGTTGCACCAGCCGACCACCCTGCGGAAGTTTAACGCCTGGCTCGACGGCCATTTCTGGCGTAGCTTAAACGCGGCAGTGATCGCATTGACGTCACGCCGGTCGGCGAGTTGTGCCAGCCGCACGAGAATCGGTTCTGCAAAATCTTGGCTGAGGCCATCCTCCTGCGTTAGTTGCTGAACGAAGCCGAGTAGAGTGGCATCGTCGCCCTTGAAGGACACGACGACATCTTTCATTTGTCGATGCGCTTCCGCCGCATCCAGATTGCCGACCGCCCGCCTGACTTGAACCAAGAGAAAGCGGGCAGTCGGCAGTTCCAGCATTTCCGGCGTGTCCAGCAGGACCTCGGCCTTGTCGAACTGCTTGAGCGCGAAATCGATCTTGGCGAGCTGCACATTGCTTTCCGGCGTCAGGATGCGCGGATCGAAACTTGCATAGACATCGGCAAAACGCTTGAGCTTGTCGGCACGGCCGGTCGAAAGCGCGAGTCCGGCGGCATCCGGACCGGCGGCAAAATAGCGTTGCGACAGCGCATTCAGAAGCAGAGTGAAGCCGGCTTCCGGATCGGCTTCGAACTGTGGCGCGCCCTTGGCCAACAGCATGCCGTATTCCTTCATCGCCCACAGATTATGCTGGTTTGCCAGATCACGGACCTCGGCATAGTAGGGCGAATAGTTCAAAGTAACTTCGAGATCTTTCCGGACCAGCTTGGCAAGCGCCTCGCGCAGCTGGAGCTGCATCTCGGGCGAATCCGCATACTGCTGCTTCAGTCCCTCGTAGATCGACCGGGCCCGGCCCGACTCTTCCTTGACCAGACGCCCCTCGCGAAAGATATCACCGAGGATGAGGCCAACCGAAAGGTCGCCCGCGTCATAAGCGCTCGACAGTTCGGCGACGAGCTGCTCCGGCGCAATGGGCATATCCGCCGGTGTCGCATAGTTGCCGGCCTTCTCGGCGCTGACGACTATGCGAGCCAGACGACCGATGACCGACGATTTTCCGCCCTTCCAGATGTCCAGGTAGATCGGCAGGGCGTATTTTGCGATCAGGCTGTCCGATAGATTGATGCGGGCGAAGCGGTCGGCTACGACGAGGCGTTCCTGTCCCGCATCGGCGGCGCCGTCCAGCATGCGATCCATGGCAGCAGTGGCGCGGGCCAGATCTTTCTCGACATAGATACCCTGGTAATAGAGCTTGGCGATAAGGTAATTGGCTCGGTAACTTCCGGCCTCGTCGAGCATCGACACGGCCCACATGGAGTCCGCCTCGTCGAAGCCATAGACGTTCTCGTCAACCAAGTCGAGCGCGATAAGCTCGGCCGCGCGGCTTGAGCCACCGTCGACTAGCCTCCAAATCAGATGACGCAGTTTGTCCTTGCCGAGGCTGGAAAAAAGCGCGTTGCGGTTCTTTTCGATGATCCCGGCGGTGCTGTCGCTGCCGGCACCGGCGGCCAACCCCAGCAGCGAATTGAGCACATCGGGGTGCCGTTGCGCATCGAAGGAGGTCACATAGCGTCCGGCGAGGCGGATAATCGCATTGTCGTCGTCGAGCGCCGATAGGTTGGCCATCAGCAGCATCTGGCTACGCAATGTATCGACTTCGGGGGAGTTCTGGCGATTGAGCAGCAGAAGCAGCTCGAAAGCCGCATCAAGCGAACCCTTGGCCATCCTATCGCGCAGGGCCACCTCGGTGTCGGTCGCAATAACCTGTGCCTGTGCATCGACACCGGCCGGAGCCTGGGCAACAGGTTCGGCATGGTGCAACGCGGCGCGCAAGGCCTGTGCTTCGTCTTCGTTTATTGCACCACCCTTACGCAACAGCAGGTCGGCGAGCCCCGACGTCACCCTGGCATTGATCGTAGCATCGCCCGCCGCCAGCAGTCTGCGATAGACGGCGATGGCCGTGTCGATGTCGGCAACCCTCAGAGGGTTGTGATCGCTCGCAATCGTGCCGCGCGCTAGCAGTCGAGCATAGGCCAGGAGCGCGCGCGCCTCATTCGACCTCCTGTAGTCGGCGAGCGTTTTCTGCTCGGCCTGATAGGCCTTTTTTGCCTCGGCCGCCAACTGTCGCGGCATTTCGGACGCCGTCGTAGCCGACGCCATGGCAAGGATCACCACCGAAGACGCCAATGCGGCAAGTAGGAGGCGTGATTTTCTCGTTGCGAGATTCATCCTCTCACTCCCCTTGTTGCGCATTGAACGCGGCCGACTGCGGCGAGCCTGTGGCGTCGATACAATAATTGGTCGAGGCGTTGTCGGCCGCGAACTCCGGTTGCAGCGATTGCGGAGTGATGATGCCGTTCTTCGTCAGCGCGCACTGCTTCTCAACCGGAATGCGCGGCACGCAGACCGAGCGCACCAGCACACCCGTCTTCATGTTGCGCGTGACGACATGGAGCGCGAGCGGCTTGAGATCACCTGAAACGTAGCGAGGCAGTTGGTCGACAAACTTGTTGCCAAAAAATATTGCCTCGGACGCACCGCGGGTCATCAGGCCGACGCGGTTGTTCTCAAGCAGGTTATCACGAGCAGCCACCGTAGCGACCGGATAGTAAGGATCCTCGGCGAAGTCGCGGAATTCGCTTTGCGCTGCAACCTGCAGGTTGTCGATATAGGCTTCAATGCCGGCTGCCTTGTTCTGACGGATCTGGTTGCCCTCCACATGGACATCCCAGGAATTGCGTACCTTCACGCCAGATCGACCATTGCCGTAAAACATGTTGCTGTCGACGAGAGCGCAGGGGCTTTCCATAGCGGAGAACCCATCACCTTCGTTGCGGCTCGCATCATTGGCATAGACGATTGTACCATAGCTCTGGCGGTCGAGCATGATGCCGGACCCGTGATTCTCGAACGAGAGGTTGCCAAGGATGAAACTGTCGTCGACCTCTCGCGAGATGATGATGCCGTGCTTCTTCTGCGTCCCGTAGGCCGTGTTATAGGCCATCATCAGGTTCGTCGACCGATCGTGCGGGTCGAGGCCATAGATCACGCCGTTGACCAGTTCGTTGCCGACGAAGACGATGTCCTTTGCCTCGAAAGCGTAGAAACCGTAATAGAGGTTCTCGAACGAGTTGTTGATGAAATAGCCGGTTGGCGCAGCCGCCTGGACCTTGCGGGCGGCGGTGTCGGTCGAGCCGGAAGACAGCGACATGCCGTAGGTTCGGCCGCCGGCATAGCCCAGCGCGACGAAGCGGGAAGCGGCGGCAAGGGTCTCGCTGCCGCTCCAGCTGAGGATGAAGGGACGGAAGAAGATGCCCTTCTCATGGTCGTAAACATAGCTCGGCTGACCAGTCGTTACATCGACCGACGAGACAGTCACACCATCGAAATAGATCTTACCGCTGTTGACGATGAAGGCGCCGGCCTTGGTATTAAGCTTCAGCGACTTGATCTCTTGGCCGCTAACGACCAGCGAAGCACCGTCGTTGACGGCGAGCGGCACGTTCAGGGTAACCTCGTTGCCGTCCAACGAGATGGCATCTGGATCGGTCGCCCGCACCTGGGCGATGAGCTCGCTCATGGTCAGCACGCCTCGCGTGACGAAGATGATGCGAGGAACGGTCGATTCAGAATTAAGGTAGAGATATTCTCGGACGCCGAGGTTGATGATCTCGTCGAAGTGTTCGGATGAGAAGCGAATCAAGCGGGTCGCACGCGTCTCGCCGCGTTTGGAAACGTCGGCCAGCGCCTCGTTCGCCTCCCGCAACGGCGGCACGGGAATCCTCGACGTCACCGACTCTTGCCCAAGCAGCAGGTTGGGCATGAACGGCCGGCCGGCCGTCGGCAGGCTGTTTTCCTTCGATGAGGACAGGGCGATACGCCCATCGCTGATGGTCGAGGCTTCGCCGAAGTCGAGCGCATCGGGCGCGGACTTTGCCGGCGCGGTGGCGCTGTTCAGCCAGCCCTTGTCGTCCAGCACGCTGGCGCGGGCCTCGGCCAAGCGGCGGAACTCACTGACGCGTGCCTTGTAATCGGATACTGTCTTCACGCGGCTGGTCGCGACATCGACATTGCCGAAGATGGCGTCCGCCTCGCTAACGACGATCTTGCCGGCATCGGTAGCAGTGGCAAGCGAAGCCAAGGACCGGCCGCGCGCCGCCAGATAGCGTGCATAGCGCGCCAGTGCTTCGCCCCGCAGCTTGGAGGGCTCGGCCACCTGACCTATGGACGCAGCAAGGAGCGCCTGCCCTTCGCCCGAGGTCGCCGGCAACAGCTCGCCGATAGCGGCGACAAAGTCGGCACCACTGCCCTCAGTACCACGGAAACCGGCAAAGTCCGTCACTCCGAGCGCGATCGCTTGCCTAAGATCGGCATCGGCTCCGCTACGGACGAATTCGACAAGCAGTTCACGACGACTGGCATATTGCCAAAGCCTCTCCGCCACTTGCGACAGCAGGGCGATGTCGTCGCCGCTCGAAACATCGAGCTTCGAGAGAACCGCCGCATTCGGCAGCTCTCCGTTGAGCAAGCTGGCAGCAACCTGCAGAGCCTTCGTCGCCGCCGGCCCGCTTGTAATCGCTTTCGTTCCGATCGGCTGGTTGACGGGAAGGGAAAAGATTGTCCTGATGTCGGCACGCAGCGCCGTAACCTGCGAGATCTGCGCGCCAGGCCGTATTTCCTGTCCCTGCGCCAGGATAAACGCGGGATCCCGAACGGTTTCGATATCGCGGAACAATGCCACGACCTGCCCGTCGCTGAGCTGCAGCTGCTTCGACTTGACGGCACTGGCAACGAGCTGCACCAGGGCCTTCACGTAATTGTCGTAGCCGGCGACGGAGAAGCTGTGAATGAGCGCGAGATAGCTATCGACAGCCTGCGCCGGCGGCAGGGCCAGATTGACAGCCCTGTCGTAGCCCACCAGCGGCCGCTCTTCCCGGATGTCGGCCATGACTGCATCTGACACCTGCCGATTGCGCGTTGCCACATCCTTTTCTGCGAGGGTCAGGAGTTCGAAGGCACGCGTATCGAGGCTCAGCCGCGCCTGTTCGCGAAGCGCCGCGTTATCATGTCCAGCCTTGGCGCCATGCGCAACTTCTACAGCATCGACCCATGCCGGCATGATGAGGCTTCCAGAACCAGCGGCACTGTCACGGGCATGCCGGATGACGTCGACGTCGATCTGGTCGAACACCAGCCGGGCGAGTTCGAACTTTTCCGCACGCGGCGACATGCGCAGCAGATCGGTCAGCACCCGGAAGACAGCCGGGTCCGCGACCGCTCCCGCATTTGCGGCTGCAAGCTTCATTAGCTCCCGCCGATCAGCCGCGGAGGTCAGACCGTCGAAATAGAGCGGCAAGAAATCGACATAGATATCCAGGGCAAGTTCATTCAGCTTCGACTGAGCCAGCCGTTTGGCGAGATCGAGGCTGAGCTTGGCTGCGTCGATCCCGGACACGTAGTCGAGAATGAGCGTGTAACGCACCTTGAACGAATCCGGATCTGTCGTCTCCAGCAACTGGTCGGAACGGCCGATGAGGGTCTTCAGTGCGCGAATGCCGGCCTCGCGTGCCGACAGTCCTTGCGCAATCATCTGCTTGTGCAGCTCGGAGGCCACAATGGCCAGCCGGCTGCGCACATCGACGCCGGCGATCTGGGTTGCATGATCGAGGCTCTCGATGCGAGCCACTTCCCTGAAGATCTCGAAATAAGCGTCGAAATTGCGCGACTTCTCGTCATCGTGCAGGGCCTGCCAGCGCGTCAGCGCAAGCTGTGCCCCATATTTCAGGCTGTTCTCGGTGATTTCACGCTCACCCGGAGCGAGCTGATCCAACTGCGGGCTCTGCTCGCCGGCCGTCAATTCCTGCGCATGGACGGCGCGTAGGTTCATGTCCGTTGGCGCAATCGATAAGAGCATTGCCAAGGCAGTCAGGCCGATAAGGCCCATGACCCCAGGTGTTGCAATCAGTGTCAAGGAAGTGCGCATGCCATTCGATCCTTACGACAGCAGCGAGGAGACGGTCTTCAGCCACTGCGGTGACATCACCGAGGGGCTCCATACCGGCCGTTGGAACTTGACGATCACCGGTTCGTCGACAGGAACGTCAACGCCGTCCGAGATCCTGAGTTTGATTTCCGCGAGAGCCTTGCCGTCCTCGTCGGTGAAGACCTTGGTGCTGTTCACATAGTTTCGCGCATCGATCGGAACCAAAACGATTCGCCCTGATTGGGGGAACTCGATCCGGGCCTCTGCCGCGTTGAGGGCTGTGACCACATCGGACAGTTTCACATAGGCTGCAACATAGGGCCTTGCGCCTTTGTCCGAGAGGCGTACGATTGGTGTACCCTTGCGCACATAGTCTTGCGACGCGACAGCGTGAGCACTAATTTCACCGCCATTGCTGGCCTCAAGAAACTTTGTGTACTCCTGCGAGGTCTTCAGTGCGGCAAAGAATTCTCCCTTCGCCACCTTGCCGGCATCCTTGACATAGACAACCTGGCCCGCGGTATGGGAATCGAGCTCCGCGCCTGGTACGGCGACATAGGCCATCTGCGAGACGGCGCTCATGCTGCGTTGCGACATCAGCTGAAAGATTAGTCCGATCAATACGAGAGCGACTACGCCAAGGCCAGCCAGCTTGGCGGAACCGCCAAGGCCTGTAAAAGCACGGCGAACATCCGGTGGCACGCTGTCGGCGAACTGATGAGCAAAGGACGGATTGCGTCCCTTGTACCATCCGAGCACGCTGACCAGCCTACTATACTGCTCGCGCCCGCCGGTCAGAACGAGGTTAATCTCGTCGCCGGACTGCTCTGCGCGAACGAGGACATCTCCCTTCCAGGCCATCCCGCCCTTGACGATGGCGACGCGCGCAATGCCGCCGTAACCCAGGAGTTCCTGCGCCAAAGGCACGATCAGACCACTGGTACTCAGACCGAGCACGAGAAACATGCGGCCAGAAATTTCCACCGTTATATCCGCGGACGCGTTCATCTCGCTCGTACCCATTGCGTTCAGCCCAGACGAACCTTCGGTGCTTCGATCTCGGCCACCTGGGGGAACCAGTCGTCGATCTTCGAGTTGAGATCAGGGTCCTTGCGGACATAGGTGAACTCGGACAGCCCGAAAGCGTTGCGGATCGTCACCACCTGCCCTCTACTGAAGGAGACCGGATTGCCCGACACGAAGGGTGTGAAATCCCCGTCCACGCCGTACTCGGCACGCTGATCACCATGCAGGAACCAGGTCTCACGCTCGGCACCAGAGACTCGGTAAGTCACCGAGTTCTTGCCGTGGAGCGTCACGGCGCAGACTTGGCTGCCGTCGTAGGTGCGGTCAATCTTAACCGCTCCCCAACTCTTTAACGCGCTGCGAGTAAAGCTGACCTCCGGGGCATCTATCTTCTTCAGCGAGGCGACGATGTCCTTCACCCGCTGGGCCTGGGCCTTGGGCAGTACAACTATGGCATCCTCGCTGTCGATAACGATGATGTCCTCGATATGGCTCAGGACGACGCGACGCCCGGACTGAGCGTGCACGAGGCAATTGCGCGACTGCGAGACGAAACCGTCACCGCGCAGTACATTGCCGTTCTCATCCTTAGCGCTGATATCCCAGAGGGCCGACAGCGAGCCGATGTCTGCCCAGCCGATGTCGTCGCATGGTACAACAGCGACATTGGCGCTCTTTTCCAGCACCGCCGTGTCGATCGGAACGTCGTGCGGGCAGCGGGCGAAATCTTCGTCCGCCGGCATTAGCAGCGTATGACTGCCAAGGTTACGGGTCGTGCCGCCGGCGATTGAGGCCGCAACGGCTTCATAGACTGCCGGAGCGTGCCGCTTGAGTTCCTCGACCAGCACCGATGCGCGGAAGAGGAAGATGCCCGCGTTCCAGAGATATCCCATCTCGACGAACTGCTTGGCCCGCCCCAAGTCCGGCTTCTCCAGGAAGCCCCCTGGCTGGTCGACCAATGCGCCGACCTCCTCGCCGTTCACGACATGAGGCTCACCGGGACGGATATAGCCGAAGCCGGTTTCCGGTGCTGTCGGCACGATGCCAAAGGTGACGATCTTCGAGTTCTCGGCCAGCGGAACTGCCTTCTTGACAGCTTCCAGGAAGAGGGCCGGATTGTCGATGACATGATCTGCAGGCATGGCCAGCACGAGCGCATCCGCATCTCCCTGACTCGCGGCAACCGCAATGGCGGCAAGCGCCGCAGCCGTACCGCGCTGGAACGGCTCCAGAACGATACCGGCGAATTCCTGCTCCATCTGCCGCGCCTGGGCATTGACCATGTCGATGAAGGCGCGGCTGGTCAGCAGCCAGGGAGCCGAGAACATCGGATCGTTGACTCGTGCCAGCGTGTTCTGGAACAGGCTACGGTCGTCGACCAGCTGCAAGAACTGCTTGGGCATATTGCTGCGCGACAACGGCCACAGCCGCGTGCCGCTTCCGCCGATCATGATGGCCGGCGTTATTTTTGCAGGCTTTGTCGGTATGCTCATTGTCATGCCTCCGGCTTCGTCAGCGCAATGGATCTCAATCTTTCAATTCAGTGCCACGGCGCCGTGTCAAAGGTCGCCAGCACCGGCTGTCCGACCATGGACGGATCGAGGCTGCGACCCGGCTGCACCTGAATTTCAAGCTGTGTGGCGGTGTATTCGGTCACCTTGGGGATGGAGACGATGTCGACATTCTTCGCCTCGACGCCGTCGAGGTAGCTGAGCGAGATCTGCGGCTTCTCGGAGATGTTGGCGAGACGGCGGAACGGCACGCGAACCGACACGTAGAGATTCGCATCCTGGCGGACGAGAGAGAGCATCCGCCCGCCCGCACGGCCATAGGTCGAGCCCGGATGGTCGACTGACAAGAGATAGCAGTCGCATGCAGACAGAACCTCCACAGTCGACTTGCCGGCGGCGGCCGGCGTATCGAGGGTAATCGTCGCCAGACGGTCTCCCTGCTTCACCTTCTGCGGCAGATCGGCAAATTCGACCACGCCATCGCGTGGCTGATAGACGGTGACCGTCTCCGCAGCGATACTCGCCGAAACAGCCTCGAACGTGAACAGCCTCTTGTAGACGATATTGAACAAGAAGGAGAAAGCGGCCAAGCCGATGACGACGAATATCAAAAGCCCGAATATACGACCTGTAAGACCGTTCACGGTCGATGACGTCACACCGACCACCGCAGCCTTAGCATTTTCCACTTCTGCCATATGATTTCCCAACACGAAAATTTTTGAACCGCTTTGAACGACCCGCCCGGCGAGATAGAGGTCGGCGAAATGCGCCAAAGGCGCCGTCTTTTCCGCAGGGTCGAGAATCTGAAGGCCGGCGCGCCGTTCGTCTGTATTTACCCAAACGACGCGCGTATTGAGGGCCAGCTCGAGGCAGGAGCTCTCGGTTTCTATAAGCAGGGTCACGGCGAGGTGATCGCCTGGAGCCTGCGTGAGCGCGACCTCGGTGAGCCCGAGACCGGTCACCGACCAGTCGCATACCTCGATACGCTTTCCGTCGATTTGTGCCACCAGCGGCAATTTGAAGCGCGGGAACTCCCGTTCGCGACGCTTGGACACGGCAACCGCAGTCATCAAAACACCCTGTCAGTGATTTTCGGCAAGCGTTCCGGCGCTTCGTCCGTGAAATAGCTACCGAGATTGGCGAGGAAGACGAGAACTGACACAAAGACCAAGACGGCAACGGTATTGACCAGCCGGGACGACCACAACTTGAAGGCTGCGTCGAATCGGGAATCGGTCCGCTTGAAGGCAGTCTTCTGGCGCGTCCACTTCTGCCGGTCGAGCCGGAAGAAGATCAACACCTTCACTGCCGAGCCGAAGATCTGATTGAAGTAGAGCAGCGGGATATAAACCAGATTGATCGACGGACGCACGGTCAGGAAGGTCAGCGCCAAGATATATCGCGAGACGACGACCCAAAGGGCATAGAAGGCGGCCGTCCAGGGTGTGATCATGACGGTGCCAAGAATGGCGAGTGTGATGCCCGACAGGCTCGTCCACATCGACATGCGCTGATCGAGAATCGACCACCAAGTAAACGCGCCGACCTTCATCGGACCAAGATTAAGGGCGCGAGCATTTGTGCGCAGCATGTTGCCGAACCAGCGGGTCATCAGCACATAAGCGGAGCTAATGAAGCTCGGGCTCGGCGGCTGCTCGATGGTCTCCACCTGAACGTCCGGCACGTAATACATGTTGTAGCCGTTTTTCAGCAGCCAGAACCAACTCGACTTGTCATCACCGGTGAGCATGCGGATTCGACCCAAGCGCCAATGGTCGATATAGTCGTTCTGCACGTGATCGATGAAATCCGGATCGCAGGCGAGCCACGCGCGGAACATTGACATGCGTCCTGTCAACGTCAGCACGCGCCCTGCAAGACCATGCGACGACATCAGAATCTGCCGCTGTGCAAAGCGCATCGAGTACCACTGCTTGAAGATTTCCGCACCCTCGACGGTGCACACCTCATCGGTGGTCAGCGCTCCCAGGTTCGGATTGATCAGAAACATGCAGGCACAACGCTCGACGAGATCGGGCGGCACAATGCTGTCGCCGTCGATCACCGAGACGGTATCGTCGCCAGCCGGGTTCAATGCCGCGATGGCACGAAAGCCGGCAGCCAGGGCATCGCGCTTGCCCGTCCCGGCAATGCGCACGATTTCCAGCCGGAACGGCAGGCTGTCGCCATACATCACTTCGGCAAGGCGGCGAATGAGGCGCTCGTCGCCGATTTCAACGATCGAGCAGACGATCGTTGCGCCAGCCGGCGCATTGGCTGCCGCGACGAAAGCGCCACGATAGACCTTGGTAGTCGTCGGGGCATCGATCCTGAAGCTCGTGATCAGGAAGTAGGCATGCCCCAACCCTTGCACTTTCGCCGCCGCTTCGGCTACCCGACGCATCGCCGGGAACCGGACCAGCCGGAACCAGACGCTACGCAGCAAATGAAGCAGTCCCCAAGACCACCGCCACAGCCCGATAACGCCGACCACCAACGCGGCATCGCGTGCCTTCTCGTCGAACGCCTGCTGCGGCAGCAGCGCTGCACACACCCCCAGCAGTAGGACGAAAACGATGTGCTTTAGGACCCCCAGCATCAACGTTTACCAGACGAGACCTTCGTAGTGCACACCTGACGGCATCTCGACGGGGATACGGACGAGGTCAATGACCTTGACGCCTTCCCGCGCCTTCTTCAGCGCATCCTTGGTGCCCTGGCCATTGATACCGACCACGATGGCTTCACTCTCCGAGACGACTTCGTCCGGCGACGAACGCATGAAGCCGGCCAGGTGCGAGATGAAGTTCCTGCCGCCATGATCGTTGACCGAGACGTTGGCGTCATAGATCGATAACTCGTAACCCTTACCCATCAAGCGTTCGGCCAGAAGTACCAGCGGGCTCTCACGCAAGTCGTCGGTATCCGATTTAAAGGTCAGGCCGAGAAGGCCGACCTTCTTGGCACCAGAACGATTGACGAGGCGGAAGGCGCGATCGAGTTGGTACTGGTTTGCCTCGACGGTTGCGTCGAGGACTGGCGTAGACACGTTCTGCATCTTGCCGAAATGGCGCAGCGCACGAAGATCCTTCGGAAGGCAGGAGCCGCCATAGGCAAAGCCGGGCTTCATATAGGCTCGAGAAATGTTGAGTCGCGTGTCAGCGCAAACAACATCCATCACGACGTGGCTGTCGATGCCAACGGACTTGCAGAGATTGCCGATTTCGTTGGCGAAGGAAATCTTCACCGCATGCCAGCAGTTGTTGGTGTACTTAACGATTTCGGCGCTGCGGATCGGGATGACATGCGGCTTTATCTCGACCGAGGCGCAGAGGTCATGCAGGGCCTGAATAGTTTTCTCGTCGCCTTCGTACTGGCCAAAGACGATCGCACCTGGGCTGTAGTAATCGGCGATCGCCGTGCCTTCGCGCAGGAATTCCGGATAGTAGGCCAGACCGAAATCAACCCCGACCTTTTTGCCAGAGGCGCCTTCGAGGGTCGGGATGACCACAGCCTCGACCGTGCCTGGAAGGATCGTCGAACGCATGACGATCATATGGAAATCGCTCTTGTCACGCAACGCAACACCGATCTGCTCGCAGACCAGCTTGACATAGCTCGTGTCCAGCGAACCATCTTCACGGCTCGGCGTACCCGGGCAGCAGAACGACATATCGGTCTCGTTAATCGCGGCGATATAGTCGCTTGTTGCGGTCAATAAGCCGTTCTCGACGCCCGTTTCGATCAGGTCATGCAGACCCGGTTCGTAGATTGGAGAGCGACCTTCAGAGATGCACTTGACCTTGTACTGGTCTGGATCGACCGCCACTACTTTGAAGCCATCTTTTGCAAGGCATCCAGCCGAAACGGCTCCAACATAACCCGCACCAAAGATACTTACGCGCCAATTTTTCTTGCCCACCACTGCACCCTTTCCCGCAATTTTCGATCAATAAAGAATAGAAATGTCGCCTTCCTAGCCGCCGCAACAAACTCAAATAAATCTATATGTTGCACATGCGAAGAGCGCCCCTTTCGATGTTGCAATACAGCATATTTTTATGACGTCAACATAACGGGTCTCAGTTATCAACGTGATCAAAAGCCTATATTTGCATCAAAATTAGTCACACTCATTTCGAGCCAATATTACGCAACTCTATTTATATGCATGATCTCACCGTCAGGATTTTATTAACAATATCAACATGTTATTATATGATAAAAATATATGCATGCGGCGCACAATTTTTGTGTATCGCAGCATTAACGGAAATTGGATTTATGTGAGTTCTGGGACGACTGAGGCAACGGCGCAACGCTTCGTCAACGGCACCATGGAGAGAGAATCGGCAAGCGCCACACGCAACAGGCATAGGCGCTCTGCGGCCGGCAACGCCAAGTCGAACTCTGCAACAAGGCGCGTGTCTGCCCGCGACCTACGCACGCGTCGAAGCACGACGCCATCCCCCACACAGTTAGCATCGCAACCCGAACTTTGCCGCCGCACAGTTCGTGATGACTAATCACATAGGGAGAACACTCAAAAAAGGGCGCATTGGGCGACGCCCAAAGCGAAGGACTTCTCACAATTAATTTTCACTTAATTCATTCCATAAAATATAATTTATGTAATCAATACACGGTACACCAAATAAAAATTGGGTTTCCTAAAATTTTATACGCTATAAAAACGGAATGTTGCTTTATAGACCCTATTATCCCCCATAAATACGGGAGATAATTATGAGAATAAAAACATTTCAGGCCGGAACTATTATTGCGATCAACATATTCTCCACCACCATCTGCGCTGCTCAAGAAGCGGCAACCATGCCTGAGGCAGTCACGATTCAGTCGCCCAGCAACACTTCGGAGAGGGCACAGACCCTATTCTCAAATCTGCGTAGCCACTTTTTTGGCGCCTCTGACTTGCAGGATGCAACTGCGTCAGCTGCCAGCGCAGAAGCGACAGCGGCTGTACCCCCGGAGAAGGACTATACGATCCAAACAGGCAGTATTTCGCCCCTTCCCACAGCCAACGGCTTCGGCAGTGGAACATCCGGCACGGAACCCGAGCAAGTTCCTCTCTGCGTCAGCATTCCGGCACCGCCGGCAACGCTACAGACGCAATCGAAATACAAGGCTGACGACAACTCGAAATCCTCGATCGATGATGATGCCTTGGCCGCCCGTGATAAGACCGTACAGCCAATTCGCAATTCCATTCGCCTGCTGACCAACATTGCCTATACCGAATCGAACAGTTCGTTAATTGCCCAGGCGCGGGCAGAATGCGTGCTGCACAATGTCGATCGCTGGGCGTCCGCGAACGCGTTGACCGACATGCGCACGGTTGACGCCTATCTTAGCCGCGACCGTTGGGTGGCGGAAATTGGACTTGCGGTTGAATCCGCCAGCAAACGTGTTGAGCTCTCCAGCGAGCGCAAAGCGCTTTACTCGACATGGTTCAGCACACTTGCCCGCGACACCATCGACGCTTACTCGTTACGTCTCGGCCCGAAGTCGAAGACGAATAACCACCGCTACTGGGCAGGCCTGTCGGTTACTGCGATCGGATTCGTTCTCGACAACTCGGATTTCAAGGCATGGGGCAAAACGAGTTTCGAGATTGGCGCTTGCCAAGTCGATGATCGCGGCTTCCTGCCGGCTGAGCTAGCGCGCGGAGAGAAAGCGCTGGACTACCATGTCTATGCGTTGCGCCCGCTGGCGGCCATCGTCAAACTCGCCGCGGACAACGGTGAGCCGCTTCAATCAAAATGCCTCGACAGATTCAAGCGTCTCACCGCGATGACGCGTGACGCTTTACGGGATCCCACGGAATTCGAACGTGTCGCCGGTCAGCGCCAGGCAGCGACTTCCCCGGAAACCAGCTATTCTGCGGCATTAAAGCTCAACACACTTCCACTATTGTGAGATGGGCAAGCCTTCAGGACGCTAAATCCGCCGCATCAGTTGCGCGTTGGTGAAGCGGATAGAAGTTCGATTGGCGTGGCATCGCGCCATCTCTTCTGATCCAAAATGGAAGCGCCTGCAGTCGCGGTATTACCCAAAAGTAAAGCCCGGGAAATCGCCGCCTTCATGCCGTCGGGGCCGAGCTTGGCAAACCGAACCATGTCCATACCAAGTGCGGCGCTCACTTGATCGATATGTCTCGGAGCCGCGAGATTTTCAATATCGGCAAGCGCATCCTTCAAAATTGCTCTTTGCTGAACGTCCACAGGATCCTCCCATCCTTTTTCGTAAGCTGATTTTCCCTATTCAATAGAAATGTTGATAGCTTGATTTTCGATTCTGACACGAATGGAAAGATCCCACAACCGTTTGCATTATGTAATATTAATCGAACTTCCGAATATTAAAACCGCGACTTCATACGGAAAATGGCAAGTGGTACTAGATCGAAAGGCGCATCATGGCCGTAGATACCTCTACGCCAGCAAGCAATACGTGATCCCCTTTTGACTTAACACCCCAGATTTACAGCTCGCGCTTTGTGCGGTGGCGAGCTTGCGGGAGCAAACAGTGCGAACGAACAATCTTGTCCGTCAGAGGATAAAGTCAATGCTTTGAAGCTCAACGACGCCATCGACGTGGATCGAGAAATCCGCGGCCCCATCGCCATTGATATCGCCATAAATATAGGTCTCCGACCCGGTATTGACGTAACGCAATTCGCTGACTTGCTCCGAAAACGCGTTAGTCCCAATGAAATCGAAGGCTTGACCGCCATTGACGGTAGGGTTGGCGTCGATCCCGCTAAGATTGATGATATCGCCGTCAGCCTCAGAAAACTGGTAGATGTCATCACGGCCGCCGGAAGTTAACGTCGATGGATCGAGCCAAGTGAAGACGAAGGTGTCGGCGCCCGTCCCACCGTAGAGGTTATCAGCGCCTTCGTCGGCATAAAGCCGGTCGTCGCCAGCCCCTCCGTAGAGCGTGTCGTCGCCGTCGCCGCCTACCAGCTTGTCCGATCCGGCGTCACCGTAAAGCTTGTCATTGTCGCTGTAACCATAGAGCGTATCATTGCCATCTGCCCCAACCAACTTGTCAGCGCCGCCCTGACCGATGAGCACGTCATCACCACCCTGGCCGTAAAGCCGGTCGGCACCCTCCCCGCCATAGAGCTTATCGTTATCCGCACCGCCGCTGAGGATATCATCGCCCTCGCCTGCGACGATGGTGTCTTCACCGGCGTCGCCGCTCAGGTCATCGGCCCCTACTCCACCATAGATGGTATCGTCTCCTTCGCCGCCGGTGATCCTATTCGCGCCAGCTTCGCCCTTGAGCGTATCGTTACCGGCACCGCCGTCGATCGTATCATCACCGTCGCCGCCATAGACGACATCATCGTCCGCCCCCGCGAAGATCGTGTCGGCGCCGTCCTGTCCCAGCAGCTTGTCAGCACCAGAGCCACCAACCACCCTGTCGTCGCCAGCACCGGCGCGAACTACGTCGTTACCGCCATAACTGTAGATGACGTCAGCGAGCGTACCACCCGTTAGCACATCATTGCCGATCGTACCGGTTGAATCTACCGAATAGGTGCTGGAATCGTCATTGGCTGTCGCTGTGCTCACCAAGCCGTCCAGCCCCTCGCCTGTTTCATGAGAAAAATCGAAGCCATAAAATGATACCTGACCGGCACCGGTACTGTTCGTCTCATTGTTTCCAAGATAGGCGCCTGCCTTGAAATAGAACTGTTCGCCATCCCAGGCCGAGCTGACCGTTGTGACCGACGTGTAAGTGTCCCCGTCGGCGTAGACGATGACCGTCAGTGTGTCTCCGTGAACATCAATCTTGTAGGAGAACTGATCACCAAGGGAAATTTGCGGCGTGTCGCCGCCCGCATTGGTGAGCGCGAATTTCAAGGAATCGTTGCCATCTCCACCTTTGTCGCTCTTGAAGTAGACTTCACCGTCCTCCCAATAGAGCCTGACCAGTTCGTCCTCCGAACCATGAATCTGGCCGACGACGATGCGCCCCTCCGCGCCGTTCGTCGTGTGCGGCGCCTCGTCGATCTTCAAGGTCGCAGTCATCGTGCCTCCTTCATCCAAAGTCCAGGAGGCTAAAGAGTGACCATTCATCTCGCGCAGCTCCGACCTTGCGCAGGTTGTACCCTTGGTCAAGGCACCTTCGGTGATCGCACGAAACACCATCGCACCATCGTCGGCTGTGTAGAAATAAGACGAATGTTCGAAGCCCGAAAGATCCAAGATCTCCAAGGCCGTGCCAATGGTTCCACCGTCCTCGTCGATCGGTAGGCAGAGTTTCCAGCTCGTTAAATCGAAATTATCGGAGTTTGTCGCCACGAACTTGTCCTCAAACTGAGATATTATCTTGTGTCATTGGGAACTTGAATCGCTATCTGAACGCCACCTCCAGGTGGTGCCGGTCTTAGCAATCACCTGACAACCCGTTTCCAAACCTTCACTCGGGACGCCTCCATTAACCTGATATGCGTCTCGCCGTTCACGGCCGGATATTATGTAAACCAAAGGCAGCTAGGCTGGATGTTTTCCGCTGAGCGGTGCCTGAAGATGACTTTCCGACTGGTCCTGCCGCTACCATCTCCGCGTCGCTCCTCGAAGGACTGTGGGTCGATGATCCATCCAAAAAATTAACAAACGAATTCAGCGATCGCAAAAAAGTTAACGTTTCAGGGATTGGGATGCAGTACACGGCCCTTTCCAGGGCGCTGTTGCGAATATCCCGGGTGGTTTGCGAGATCCCCGTGTTCTCCGCTGTCAAGCGGCCTGACCCTCGAGATTCCGAGCGATCAGGACTACGGCTCGGTCCGATGCAGAAAGCACGTTCAACGATGCGGGCTTGCACTCAGGCTTTCAGTGACTGAACCATGGCGGCCAGCCGGTCGCAGGCGCCCTCGAGCTCACTGTCGGATGCCGCAATCGACAGGCGGATGAAACCGGGAGCACCGAAGGCCGCGCCGGGTACACTCGACAGGCCGAACTGCTGCAGCAGGTGAGAGGCAAAGGCCGTATCGTCGTGTATTACATCCCCTGTAGCCGTCTTTCGGCCGAGCAGCCGGTGAATACCGATGAAGGCATAAAAAGCGCCATCCGGCGGCGTGAAGTCGAGCTCATCGATCTGAGCCAGACGATCGGCCATGATCTTCGCGCGGCGGGCGAAGATCATGGCTCCCCTGCCGACGAAATCCTGATCTCCGGTCAGAGCAGCGAGCGCGGCCGCCTGGGTGACCATCGACACGCACGAAACACTCTGGGACTGTATCTTGGTGAGCGCGGAAATGAGCGTCTTCGGCCCTGCCGCATAGCCCAGGCGCCAGCCCGTCATCGCATAGGCCTTGGAAACGCCGTTGACGATCAGCGTCCGGTCCCGCAACTCCGGGCAGGTTTCGGCGAAGCAAACAAAGGAAGTATCCTTTAGCAAAACATGTTCGTAGATCTCGTCGGAAACGACGAGAACGCGTGGATGGCGGGCTAGCACGTCTGCCAGTCGGCGATATTCGTCTGCCGTATAGATCGCGCCGGTCGGATTGCACGGAGAATTCAGCATCAGCCAGCGGGTCTTCGAGGTGATCGCTGCCTCCAGTTGCTCCGCGGTCATCTTGAAGCCGGCCTCTGCCCCGCAGCCCACCCAGATCGGTTCACCGCCATGCAATGACACGATGTCACCATAGGAGACCCAGCAGGGCGTGGGAACGATCACCTCGTCACCTGGCTCCAGGGTTACCAGGAAGAGGTCGAACAGGATCTGCTTGGCGCCATTCGCGACGATTACCTCGTCGAAGCCGTAATCCAGTCCGTTCTCGATCTTGAATTTGCTGATGATCGCTTTGCGCAGGCTTTCCGTGCCGGCCGGAGCGCCATACCGAATGCCGCCCTTGCGGATCGCCTCGGCCGCCGCCGCCGCGACATGCGCAGGCGGCTCGAAATCAGGTTCGCCAAGCGAAAGATCGATAATGTCGCGGCCTTCCGCCACAAGTTTCTTTGCTGCCATCGCAATCGCCATGCTTGGCGACGACTGTATGCCCGCAGCACGGCGGTTCTCGAACGTCATCCCTGGTTTTTCCTTGCGCTGACGAAGTTTAGAGGCCGGGCTAGACGTCACCTCGCCCGGCTTCTGGGAGGATCACTTGGCGACGACGTAGTCGAACGCGCGGTCACGCTGAGCGGCATCCGGATCACGCTTTTCGGACGGGCCATAGCCGCCGCCGCCGGGAAGCTGCAGGATCAGCCGTCGTCCGGCCGGCACATGCTGGCGCCCCTTGGATGCAAGACGGGTGCCGTCGTCGAGCAGCACGGCACCGGCTGCGCCGTTGTTGCCGCCCTCGCGGCCGCGAGGGGGATGGTCGATGCGATCGAACATGGCGTTGAAATGCATCTCATGACCATCGGTCGGAGAGATTTCCACGACCTGGCCGAGACCGCCGCGGAACTGTCCGGCACCACCGGAGCCGTCGCGCAGTTCCTTGCGCCAGAAGATCACCGGGCCGACATGCTCGGTGGCCTCGATCGACATCGAATGCACGCCGCTTGGGAACGCCGTGGCGCTGAGACCATCGAGCGTGGAACGGGCACCGGTACCACCGCTGTTGAACAGCAGGACTTCGGCACGTTGGCCACCGTCTGCCGGCGCCTTGTCGCCTTGCAGCGGGCGCACGCTGACGTGTAGGTTCCACAAGGCACCTGCCCCCTCCGCCGGCACTTTGCCGGGCAGCATCTTGTGCACGGCGCCAAGCACCGCATCGGGCACCAGATGGCCGAGCACGTGTCGCACCGAAACCGGCGCCGGGTGCTGAGCATTGAGGATGCAGTTCTTCGGGGCCGTCACGCGGAATGGCAGTAGCGACGCGTGGTTATTGGGGATTTCCGGTGCGATTGAGCATTTCATGCCGTAGCAGGCATAGGCGGCCGAATAGATGATCGGGCAGTTGATGCCCTTCGGGCTTGGCGGTGACGTTCCCTCAAAATCAGCGAGGATATGGTCCTCTGCCACGTCGAGACGCACAACGATATCTACCGGCGACCCGTACCCATCGACGCGCATACTGTTGGAATAGGTGCCCTTCGGCAGGGCCGCGATCCGCTCGATGGTGGCATCATAGCTGCGCTTGAAGATGAATTCGCCCAGCGTCTCCAGATCCGCGAGTTCGAACTCTTCCATCATGTCCATCAGACGGCGATGACCGATCTCGTTACAGGCCGCCAGCGAATAAACGTCACCGACCACCTGGTGGCTTTCACGCACATTGTTGTGCAGGATGTTGACAAGATCCTTGTTGACCTTGCCGCGCTCGGCGAATTTCATGATCGGAACGAAGATGCCCTCTTCATAGACCTCGTTGGCATCCGGGCCGAAACCACGACCGCCGACATCGACGACGTGCGCCGTGCAGGCGAAATAGCCGACGAGCGCGCCCTTGCGAAAGCTCGGCGACACGACGGTAAAGTCGTGCAGGTGGCCGGTCCCCTTCCACGGATCGTTGGTGATGTAGACATCGCCTTCGAAGATGTTCTCAGGCCCGATGTCGCGGATGAAGTGGCCGACGGCCTCCGCCATGGCGTTGACATGGCCGGGCGTACCCGTCACGGCCTGGGCAATCATCTTGCCACCGCGATTGAACACGCCAGCAGAAAGGTCCCCCGACTCACGCACGCTGGTGCTGAAGGCGGTGCGGATGAGGGTCACGGCCTGCTCTTCGACGACGGAGATCAGCCGGTTCCACATGATCTGCATATGGACGTCAGAAAGTGCATTGGTTCTCATGATCTGTCCTTCGTTCAAGCGGTCTGCTTGACGCATATGAGCAGGCAGCCATCGGCCTGCATGATAACTTCGCGGCTCGCGGTGATGATGGTCGAGGTCTCGCGTTCGGTGATGACGGCAGGGCCGGCAACCCAATCGCCCGGCCTCATGTCCTGGCGCGAAACGATCAAAGCCTTCTGGAAGCGACCTTCCTGGACATCGAAAATGTCGCGGGTGCCGCGCACATTTGCGTTCGCCACCTTTCCGGTCCTGCCGATCCTGTCCGGCGGTGCGACCTTGGAAGTCGCACGCAACGACCAGCTGACGATCTCAACGTCGAGACCTTCGATGACGCGGCCGAAGAAATGTTCGTACTGCTCGTCGAACAGCGTGCGGAACAGGACACCGTCGGCATCGACGTAATCGCGCACCGCAATGGTGATCGGCACTTCCCAGCCCTGGCCGACGTAACGCATATAGGCCGTGCATTCGAGAACGGGGTCCGCATCCGGCGCACCGGAACGTACGAAGGATGTGGCTTCCGCGATCAGATCCGCGATCGTCTGGTTGATCGCTCCCGCATCGAAACGACTGAGGCGGCTATAGGCGCTGCGGACGGATTCGAAGCCGAAGGGCGCACGCAGGAAGCCGATCGCCGAACCGACGCCGGCCCCCGGCGGGATCAGCAACCCCGACATGCCGAGCTTTTCGCAAAGGCGGGCGGCATGAATGGGGGCAGCACCGCCAAAGGCGATCATGGTGAACTCGGAAAGCTCCTTGCCATTTTCCACCGCATGCATGCGGGCGGCATTGCTCATGTTCTCATCGACCACTTCGCTGAGGCCGTAAGCGGCCGTCACCACATCCGTATCGAGCCTTGCCGCGATGTCCGCATGCATGGCCTTCTCCGACGCAGGCCGGTCGAGTTTCATCACGCCACCGGCGAATTCGTCGGCATCGAGGCGACCCAGGATCAAGTCGGCGTCGGTGACGGTCGGGTTTTCGCCACCGCGACCATAGCAGGCAGGGCCCGGCTCGGAACCAGCACTGTGCGGGCCGACGCGGATCTGGCGCATGCTGTCGACGGTCGCGATCGAACCGCCGCCGGCACCGATTTCGACCATCTCGATGACCGGGATGGAGATCGGCATGCCGCTGCCCTTCTTGAACCGCCAGGTGCGGGCGACCTCGAAAGTCTTCGAGGTCTTCGGCGTCAGCTTTTCGATCAGGCAGATCTTGGCGGTCGTTCCACCCATGTCATACGAAAGCACCTGGTCGAGACCATAGCTGCTGGCAATGTAAGCGGCGAAGATCGCGCCACCGGCCGGACCGGATTCGAGCAGGCGAACCGGAAACTCCACCGCGCTCTCGACACTGATGATGCCGCCGCCGGAATGGATCATGAAGACCGGGCAGCCTGTACCCTCGTCCGACAGCCGCCCGACGAGACGGTTGAGATAGGATGCCATCAGTGGCTTGACGAAGGCGTTGGCGCAGACGGTGTTGAAGCGCTGGAATTCGCGCATCTGCGGCGAAACTTCAGACGAAATCGAGACTGAGAGGTCCGTTTTTTTCGCCAGAAGCCGATCACGCACGGCCTTCTCGTGAGCGCCGTTCAGATATGAGTGGATGAAGCCGATTGCGACGCTTTCAAAGCCGGCCGCAATGATGTGTTCGCAAAGAACATCAACTTCGGCAAGGTCCAGCGCCTTCAGCACCGAGCCGTCGGCCCCGATACGCTCGTCGATCACGAAGCGCTCGTTGCGCGGGACGAGCGGCGCCGGCAACACAATGTCGAGATCATATTGCTCGAAGCGGCTTTCGGTGCGCATTTCGATGACGTCGCGAAAACCCTTGGTGGTGATGAAGGCGGTGCGGGCGCCGCGCCTTTCGATCAGGGCGTTGGTGGCGAGCGTGGTGCCGTGAATGATCGTGTCGATGTCGGAGAGCTCAACTCCCGCTGCCTCCGCGACCTGGCGGATCCCCTTGACGATCGCATTTTCGGGAAAGGAATAATCGGTCAGTACTTTGATCGAATGGAGCGCGATGCCCACCTCCATCGCAACGTCGGTGAAGGTACCACCGATATCCACGCCGACCCTGATCAGCTTGCCGTCTTTCGCCATTTTCTAACTCGTGCTCCGTATGAGAGCTGTTGCCACGCCGCGCCCGGAAAGGCTCAATTTCGACGTGCAGCGGCCTGCCCCGCCCGCGCGAACAGGCGGGGGGCCAAAAGCTCTTCAGTGGTTGATACTTCTGTTGCGCTACGCGGCGGCCCGTGAGGTCGCGCAGGGCTTCTGCTTACTGCTTGCCGGTGAAATCAACACCCGGTAGCGTGGTAGGGAGTTTTGCGCGATCGACGCCGATCCATTTCTTGTAGAGCACGTCGAGTGATCCGTCAGCGGTGTGCCGGGTCACGAAATCTGTAAGGAAAGCGAGCATCTCGGCATCTCCCTTGCGGACCGCCATCCCCTGGAAATTGTCGGCAACCTTGTACTTGCGCTCAAAGTCATCATCATGGCCGGTCTGTTTGATCACCAGCCCATAGGTAACGCTGCCGAGGATGGCGTCGACCTGGCCGGAGAGAAGCGCCTGGACGGTCGTCGCGTCGTCGTCGAACCGCTTGATCTGCGTGCTCGGCGGAGCTGCTTTGACCAAGATCGGTTCGAACACGCTGCCACGGTTAACACCGATCACGAACTTGCCAAGATCTTCGTTGCCCTGGATCTTCGCATCCTTTTTCGCCCAGACTGTGATGTCATTCGATGAATAGGGGATGACGTACTGGAGCACCTTGGCGCGCTCTTCGGTAATCGTCATCGACGGCACGAGAAAATCTACATTGCCATTGACCAGCAACGGAATACGGTTCTGGCCGGTAATGCGCTCGAACTTCACCTGAACGCCCAGTTCCTTGGCGACAAGCTTGGCGATTTCGATGTCGAAGCCGTCATTCTGACCCTTCTGGTCGATGAAACCCCAAGGGAACTGGTCCATCTGCACGCCGACGGTGGTGGTACCCTTGGCCTTGATCTCTTCAGGCGTCACGGCCAGTGCCGCCGTCGCAAAGGAGGTCGCGGCCAGAAGCATGGCGGCGAACCCGCGCAGAACTTTCGAACGCGAAATGGTTAGTGCTGTATTGAACATGTGGTCACCTCTGGTTGGTTTGTCATGCGTTCTTGTTTTACCGAGCGGCGTTGAGACGCCGTTCGATGCGTGCACTGCAGTAGGTCAAGGGAAGGCAGATGAAGAAGTAGATCAGTGCGACCGCCCCGTAGACCTGCAGCGGCTGAAACGTGATGTTCGACATCAACTGACCGGAGCGGGTAAGCTCCGTCAGACCGAGCAGCGCGGCGAGCGCGGTGCCCTTGATGAGGTTGACGAGGAAGCTGATGGTCGCCGGAAGCCCGATACGGAAAGCTTGCGGCAGGACGACATCGACCATCCGGTGGGCATATCCGATCCCCAAAGCCCGCGCAGCTTCGCTTTGTCCGTCGGGAACCGCCTGAATACTTCCGCGCCAGATTTCGCCGAGGAACGCGCTGGTGTGAAGCGACAGGCCGATCGTCAGCGCCACCCAGACATCCACTTTGAAGCCCAAAAGCGGCAGGCCAAAATAGACGAAGAACAGCTGGACCAGCAGCGGTGTGCCCTGGAAGACCTGGATGTAGGTCGCCATCAAGATGCGTAACATCTTCCACTGGCTGGTGCGGCCGAGCGCCACGGCCAGCCCGAACGCGCCGCCGACGGTGAAAGCAAGAAGCGAAAGAACGATGGTCCAGCGCGCTCCTTCGAGCAGGAAGACAAATTCTCCCCAACCAAATTGACGGATCATCGCAATGCCTCACTTTGCAGGATAGGAGAAATAGACCCTGCCGATCACGCTCAGAACGACAGAGAGGAGCTGGGACAATCCGAGATAGATGACACCGAGTGTGAAATAGATCTCGAAGCTGCGGAACGTCTGCGAGTCCAGGGTCTGAGCAAAGTAGGTCAACTCTTCCGCAGATACGGACGAAACGAGGCTTGAATTCAGCATCAACAGGATGAACTGACTGCAGAGTGCAGGAAAAACGGCACGGATCGCGGGCCTGAAGACGATGAAGCGGTAGATATCGGCTGTGTGCATGCCGAGCGCCCTGCCCGCTTCAACCTGTCCCGACCGGATGGACTGCACGCCACCGCGGACGATCTCCGCCGCATAGGCCGCGCAGTTCAGCGTCATCGCAAGGATAGCCGCCTGCTCGCCGCTCAGCCGGACACCGAGCGCCGGCATGCCGAAGAAGACGAAGAAGACCTGAACGAGGATCGGCGTGTTGCGGATCAGCTCGATGTAACCGATCGCGATCGTACGCAGGACGGGCTGTTTGCTCATCCGCATCAGCATGAAGACGATACCGAGGCTCAGACCGAAGACCATAGAGAGCGACGACATCCTCAGCGTCCCTACGACACCTTCCAGAAGCGTTGGCCAAGCGGCAAGAACCGGGCTAAAATCAAATGTATATTTCACCGGCCGCTCCTCAATGGTTGAGAATCTGGCTGAGGAACGCCTTGGTGCGTTCATGGCCCGGATTGCTGAAGAACACATCGGGCTTGGCGCTTTCAATGATCTCGCCGCGATCCATGAAGATGACACGGTGCGCGACGGCGCGCGCAAACCCCATCTCATGGGTCACGCAGATCATCGTAATCCCGTCGTCAGCAAGCGAGATCATCGTATCGAGCACCTCTTTGACCATTTCCGGATCAAGGGCGGAGGTCGGCTCATCGAACAGCATGATCTTCGGATCCATGCAGAGCGCCCTGGCAATCGCCACGCGCTGCTGCTGACCGCCGGAAAGCTGAGCCGGATATTTCTGCGCCTGTTCCGCGATATGGACACGTTCGAGGTGGCGCATGGCCTTGTTCTTTGCTTCGGTTGCCGAAGCCTTCCGGACTCGGCGTTGCGCTAGCATGCAGTTTTCGAGAACGGTCAGATGCGGGAAGAGGTTGAACTGCTGGAAGACCATCCCGACATCACGACGAATATGGTCGGCGTTCGCACCTTTCTGGTTAAGCGTCGTGCCATTGACGGCAATGCTGCCTTGCTGGATTTCCTCCAAGTGATTGATACAGCGGATGAGGGTCGATTTGCCCGAACCGGAGGGGCCGCATAGAACGATGTGCTCGCCGCGGCCGACCTCCAGATTGATGCTCTTCAGCACCTGTAGGTGGCCGTACCACTTGTTGACGCCGATCATCGCGATGGCTTTTTCCGACATGCTGGTCCCCGTCATGGCCAGTTCCCCTTTTTGTTGTCAGGCTTACGGTGCAACTTCGAATATGGCATCGACCTCGACGGACGATCCGCGTGGCAGCGATCCCGCGCCAAGCGCAGTGCGAACGTGGCGGCCCCTTTCGCCAAAAATTTCGACGATCAGGTCGGAGGCCCCGTCAACAACGGCTGGATGGTCCTTGAAGTCGGGCGGCGCATTGACGAAACCGCGCAACTGGGCGCAGGCAATCACCCGGTCGAGATCACCGTCCAATGCGGCACCCACCCTGGCCACGATATTGAGAGCGCAAAAGCGCGCTGCCCTGTATCCGTCCTCGGGCGAGATCTCCTGGCCGACCATGCCGACATAATGCTCGACACCGTCAATTCTCGGAATCTGTCCGGCAACGAAGAGAAGGCTCCCGACGAGCCGATGGGAAATGTAGTTACCTGAAGCCGGGGCAATCGAAGGCAATACGATACCCCGCTCGGAGAGACGTGCGGAGACGACACCCATAGCAGTTTTCCATCTGACTTTTCGAACGCGCTCAATCGCGCGGACCACGTTCCCGAACCATTTCGCCATTCCGACTGTCTTGCCGTCGCTGACGCTGGTCCTTTTTTCTGTCACTCAGAGTTATTGAAATAGTACCTCTTGTCAACATCGAAGCAAGAGATGCTCTCTCTTACGAGAAACTTCCCAAAAAACTATATAAAACTATTTTGATTCAATTAGTTATAAGGTACTATCTTCATTAGTTTTAAGTCCTTGGCGGACACGCCGAGAAAATATTTTTGAAGAATTTCGGTCAGCGGGCGTCCGGCTAACTCGTATTCAACCACCATTTCACCGCAGTGTGCGCACTCTCACTACGGAAATTTGCGGCAAAGAGGTAGCACCACTGGGCCAGGTCGTGCTACCTTGTTTCCATTATCGACATAGGCGCCATATCTGAAGCAGGCGCCTGGGACGGGTGACTTTTGGATACACTGACAGGCCGAACAATCCAGGCACTGAAGACTCACATCAGCGAAAGCCAGCTTGCCAAGGGTAACAAGCTTGGTTCGCTGAACGAATTGTCCCAGCGATTCGGCGTGAGCAGGACAGTTATCCGCGAGGCGGTGTCGGCATTGCGGTCCGATGGCGTGGTCGAAGCGCGTCATGGTGTCGGCGTCTTTGTCCGCGAACCGCCGCGCCCGAGCACGGACGAGCCTAGCACCTTTGACGCCGACGTCGCCTTGGCTCCGCTGGCACGCCTCAAAACCTCTTTCATGGATCTTCTTGAACTAAGAATGGCCTTCGAGGTCCATGCCGCCGGACTAGCTGCGGTCCGACGCTCCTGGGCGCAGGAATCGAATATCTGGAACGCCGCTCGTCAGTTCGAGGCGTCACTGGAGGATGAAGCCGAACTCGATCATCTCGACTTCGTTTTCCATCGCTCCATTGCAGAGGCGACGAATAACGGGGCCTTCATCGAATTCTTCAGCCTCATGAGCCTGCAGATACTGCCGCAACCGGCATTTTCGAGACAGCTCAATCCGGCACTCATCACCCCCGACTACATTCAGAATACCGTGGTCGAACACCAGGCAATCTGCGAGGCCATCAGTTCCGGTAGCGCGGAACAGGCCCGCGAGGCGATGCGGGCTCACCTCAACCGAAGCCATCTGCGCTACCGTGGCTTTTCGGACGGAGGCAATTCGCCGCTCAGCAACGTCGCGCATGGGGATTGAAGATACCTGGGATCGGCTGGGATCGGCTGGGATCGGCGGTGCGAGATGCCGTCTGGAGACTCTGCAACTCAAAATGTGCTTCGATAGTATAGGCTGCCGCTCATCATCTTCTAAAATAGAGAAATACTGGACCTTAGATAGGAGCTCGTAATGGGTTGGAAAACGCCGAAGATCGAATACGTGAACGGGTACAAGATTGTTGAAGTCGATGGGCCTGCCTTCAAAGTCTACGAAGGCGATCGTCAGCTCGGGGATGATTTCGCCTATTCCGGCGAAGCGGCTGCTCACGCGAATTCTCTGCCAAGCCGGGATCCTCCACGCGGCTAAGCAGGAAAAGCGAGAAATCATCATGTTCCAGAATATGATACCCAGTACCGCGGTGTCCAGAAATCCGGCAACCCGCTCAACTCGATCTAACCTCGGGAGAGGTAAGCCGCCTAAACTCACGCCGAATACCCTGCGCCTGTCTAGTCTCGTCAATTTGACGCCGCATCCACGTCTCGCTTTTTCCCGCTCATGTTCGGCCGGATAGATTGCCCGCCCGTGCTCGTGGACTGAAGCGAACCTGCAATCCCGTCGGCTGTCTATCGATAGCGGCCGCAGAAACACCAATACGACTGACAGAAACGGGATAGCCAGGCTCTACGAGGAGATTCCGGCTGTTCGAAGTTTGCTCGACATAGCCGGATCGTATGTGCCATTGTCGATAAAGTTCTCGATCATGGTGCGATAAGGCTCGATATCGATTCCTTTTTCCTGCAACCAATCGGTATTGTAGTAAGTCTCTGCATACCGGTCTCCACTGTCACAGATCAACGAGACCAGTGAGCCTGTCTTGTCCTCTGCCATCATATTGGCCGCTATCCAGCACAGTCCGAAGAAGTTGGTGCCGCTTGATCCACCGACGCGCCGGAACAGCCGGTCTGACAGAACATGCATCGCGGCGATCGACGCGGCATCCGGTATCTTGATCATGTGATCGATGACGCCTGGAATGAATGATGGCTCGACTCTCGGCCGGCCGACACCTTCAATGCGAGATGGCGTGGTGCAGGTGACGTCGCGATCACCCGAGATATACGATGCGTAGAACGCAGAATGTTCGACATCGACAACGCAGAGCCGGGTATTGAAATTGCGGTAGCGAATGTAACGGCCGATGGTGGCCGAGGTGCCGCCCGTGCCAGCATTCATCACCACCCATTCAGGCTCGGGATGCTCTTCCGCTTTCATCTGTTCGAAAATGCTTTCGGCGATGTTGTTGTTCCCGCGCCAGTCGGTGGCTCGCTCAGCGTAGGTGAACTGGTCAAGGTAATGCCCACAGGTCTCCTTTGCGATCTGCGCCGCAATGTTGTAGACCGCAGCGGGACTGTCGACGAAGTGACACGTCCCACCGAAACGCTCGATCGCTTCTATCTTTTGCCGGCTTGTGGAATGTGGCATCACGGCTATGAAAGGCAAATCCAGCAGATGCGCGAAGTATGCTTCACTGACGGCGGTGGAACCCGATGAGGCTTCGACTAGCGTGGTGCCTTTTCTGATCTTGCCATTACAGATAGCATACAGAAAAAGCGACCGCGCCAACCTGTGCTTGAGGCTACCCGTCGGATGCGTGGATTCATCTTTGAGATAGATCGAAATCCCTTTCAGCCCCTTGAAGACCGGATTGACCAGATGGGTATCCGCCGATCGTCGGCCGTCGCCCTGGAGAATACCGATCGCATGACGTGACCATTCACGGTCGACGTTGGGCGGCAACGTTTCCAGTGGCGGGCAAGGAATGCAGGGATCGACATGGGCTTTTGACATCGAGGTATCCTCAAACGAGTTCGATGATGGCTTCGACCTCGACCTTGGCACCCTTGGGGAGCGCGGACACCTCGAAGGTGGCACGCGCCGGATACGGCTCGGAGAAGGTGGCGCCATAAGCCTCGTTGATGGCAGCAAAACCCGAAAGATCGGTAAGCAGGATGGTCGTCTTGACGGTCTTCGACAGGTCCGTGCCGGCAGCCTTGGCGATCGCGGCAATGTTTGCGAGGCACTGCCTCATCTGATCGACGGCATCTTCCGAGCTGAATTTGCCGGTGGCGGGATCGATCGGAAGCTGGCCTGAAACAAACAGCAGTCCTCCGGCAATACGGGCCTGCGAATAGGGGCCGATTGCGGCGGGCGCCTTGTCGGTGGAGATTGAGGTCATGGAACTGCCTTTCACAATTTGACGTGCCCTTATCCGTCTTGAGACGGATCCGGTGTATGCGCCATCTATATCAGGAATAGTCACGGTTGGTGACTGATGATGGGATGTCCTTCATGTCCGAAAACGTGACGCGGAAAGACTTGCTATCTCAGGCATAAATTGACGCCCGGCGATGAGGTCCGCAACGATTAATGCGGTCACAGGCCCCGTTGCCATGCCAATATGGCCATGTCCGAAGGCATGGATGATGTCGGTGCTCAGGCGGGCGGGACCGATGACCGGCAAACCATCCGCCACGGACGGGCGATGTCCCATCCAGCGATCGATCTCTTTCCCCCCGGTTCCGTCTGCGAGCGCCGTGTACGTCTTTCCCGCATGGCGCAGCAGAATATCGGCCCGCCGCCAGTCTGGTTTAGCGTCAACGCTGGCGAGCTCAACCTGCCCAGCAATGCGCAGACCCGCAACGGTTGGATTGTTACCCATCTTGCCGTCTCCCGGCATGACCGGCATCGTTCCCGTCAGAATGTCGGATGGTATCACTACATGGTAACCCCGCTCGCTCTGCAGAGGCACCCGATCACCGGCCGCCTGCGCCAGTGCTTTCGAATGAACGCCGGCAGCTATGACGGCACGGTCGCAAGAAATCAGGCCCGTCTCGGTGACGACACCCTCCAGGCGCCCATTTGCCACCTGGAAAGCGGCGGCTTTTGCCTTCAACCGCTCGGCGCCCAGTCTGACGGCCTGCTCGACGATTGCCGCTACGTAACCACCCGGATCGACGACGTGGCCACCGTGTTCAACCAAGGCAGCAAATGTATAACGGTCGGACAGTTCAGGTTCCAATGCATGCAGTTGAGCAGCGGACAGTTCGCGGAAGGCCACGCCGTTGTCGCGTCTCACGCGCCACGCAAACGCCTCCGCTTCGAATGCTGCCCTGTCGGGATATGCGTAGATCAGGCCGTTGCGCCTGATCAGTTCCGGCCGGCCTATTTTTTCTGCAAGCGCCGCATGGCGCGCCGGCGCATCGTGCAGCAGGCCAGACAGGATGCGGGCCGTGCACTCCACTTTTGTCGCAGTCGAGCCAGCCGTGACGAACCTTACGAGCCATGGGGCGAGCGAGGCCAGATGCGTCCAGCGGATCGCAAGCGGCCCTGTGGGATCGGCCAGGAATCCGGGGACCTTCTTCCATAGTCCCGGCATCGACATCGGGATTATGGAGGCCGGGCTCAACCAGCCGCTGTTGCCGTAGCTTGCGGCATGGCGACCGCCGGGCTGCTCCGGCTCGATGATCGAGACACGATGACCCTGGTCGACGAGTTCCAACGCAGTCGCGGCGCCGACGATACCGGCTCCAATGACGGCTACATGCATGGGAATATACCTTCGATGAGATGTCATCCGCGCGTCATTCCTGAAACGCTTCCTCGCGAACGCTGCTGATTTTCGGAAGCGCCACGATGACGAGGCTGATGACCGCGCATGCAAGGAGCACAGCCGAGATCGGGCGATCGACGAAGATCACCGGATTGCCGCGGGAAAGGAACATCGCTCGGCGGAAATTCTCTTCCATCATCGGCCCCAGCAGCAATCCCATGATCAAAGGTGCGGCGTCGCAATCAAGCTTTGCGAAGATGTAACCAGCCAAGCCGAAGATGGCGAGCAGCCAGAGATCGAAGACATTGTTGCCAAGCGAGATTGCACCGATCGAGCAGAACACCAGAATGGCCGGGTATAGATAACGGAAGGGCAAAGTCAGGAGGCGCGTCCAGATGCCGATCAACGGCAGGTTCAGCACCAGCAACATGAGGTTGCCAACCCACATGGAGACGATCACACCCCAGAAAACGTCGGGGTGATCGGATATCAGGGTCGGACCGGGCGCTATGCCCTGCATGATGAGAGCTCCGAACATCAGGGCCATCACCGCATTCGCCGGCAGCCCAAGTGTCAGGAGCGGGACGAAGGAGGTTTGCGCGCCAGCATTGTTGGCACTTTCCGGCGAGGCGACACCTTCGATCGCGCCGCCGCCAAACCCTTCCGGCGGAGAGCTCACCCGTTTTTCAATCGCGTAGGCAGCGAAGGCGGCAAGAAGCGCACCACCGCCCGGCAGGAGGCCGAGAAGCGAACCGATCCCTGTTCCACGTAGGATTGGCCCCACCATTCGCCTGAGGTCATCCTTCGATGGAATCATCGAAAACAATGGAGCGCTGATTGCGGTGCGGCTCTCGGGATTTTCGAGATCCTTGATGAGTTCGCCGATGCCGAACAGCCCCATCGCGACGACCACAAAATTCACACCGCTCGACAGATCCTCGAAACCCAATGTGAACCGGGGTACTGCCGTCTGGACATCCTGACCGATCAGACCGACCAGAATGCCGATGAAGACCATGGCAAGCGCCTTCGGCAACGAACCCCGCGCCAGGACGACCGAAGCGATCAGGCCGAGGATCATCAGGGAGAAATATTCGGCCGGACCGAAGAGCAAACCAAGCTCGGCCAGCGAAGGCGCAAACAGGGCAAGCAGAAGAGTAGCGACTGTCCCTGCAAAGAACGACCCGATGGCAGCTGTCGATAGCGCGACACCAGCCCTTCCGTTGCGCGCCATCTTGTAACCGTCGATCGCCGTAACGACCGATGACGCTTCGCCGGGGAGATTGAGAAGGATAGCCGTTGTCGAGCCGCCATATTGCGCGCCATAATAAATACCGGCCATCATGATGAGCGAGGTCACCGGCTCAAGCCCGATCGTGAACGGTAACAGGATCGCCATCGTCGCCGCCGGCCCGAGACCCGGCAGAACGCCGACGAGGGTGCCGAGCAGAACGCCGACGAAACACCACAGGAGATTGACCGGCAACGTGGCCTGATCGAGGCCGAGAAGCAAAAGGTTCACGGTTTCCATGGCTGCTCTCCTAAGATCCAAACCAGGGACCGACGATCGGAACCGACATTCCGAGGCCCTTGATGAAGACGACACTGCAAATCGCGCCAAGCGCCAGGCCGTACAGCACCATTTTTGCGAACTCGAAAGGTCTGGAGGCCAGAGCAGCAATGAAGCTGCAACACAGGACTGCAAGCAGAAGTCCACCTCCCCGGACGATGAGCCCGAAGACAATGATGGACGCAATGATCACAAACACTTTCTGGATATGAACGTGCGCAGGAGCGATCTTCGCTGTGCTTCTGCGACCCGAGACGAAGACGACGAGACCCATTGCGATAAGCCCGACTGCCACCAGCGCCGGAAACGCGCCAGGCCCGATCCGCCGAAAGCTCCCGAACGGAAGTTCGAAGCTACCGACGAGGAAACACGTTCCGACCAGGATGAAGAACAGCCCGGCGATGATGTCTGCATTCAAACGGGATGACACGGAAGCTCCTTGGCTGTCGTAGTTACGGGGCGTGGGTCGGCGACGAATTCGGGTGGAGCATACGCACGCGACACAGGCAGCGGTGCCGTAAACCGGACGATCTCGACCAGGCAGGAATTAGGGCTGGGGCCCTGAGACAGGCGGGAAGTGCCGCGATCGAGGGTCAGCACGTTGGGGTTTCCGTTGAGCTCGAGGGAGCCGGCCTCTGCAGGATCGGACGGGTCGAACCATGCCCCCGTCGCCATCTGGACCACACCCGGCAGCACGGCATCCGTAATGGTTGCGATCCCCAGGCATTCTCCCCGAAGGCTCGCCAGCTTGACCACATCGCCTTCGGCAATACCTCGCAACGACGCGTCGTGCGGATGGATGCGAACAGGCTGACGGCCGCCTTTCTTTGTTCGCCGCGATGGTATCGCATGATCCCACTGGCTGTGCAGCTTGTCATGCGGCTGGCAGGACAGGAGATGAAGCGGGAATTGCGCAGCCCTCTCAGCGCCAAGCCATTCGGCCGGAGGCACCCACGCCGGGTGGCCAGGACAATCGTCATAGCCAAAGCTCTCGATCGGGCCGGAGGCAATTTCGATCAGGCCGGAGGGCGTTTTCAAAGGGTGAGCGAGAGGGTCCGCCCTGAATTCGGACATGAACGGGACATCAGGTTCACGCCCCTCGATTTCGACCAGTCCAACCTCCCTAAAATGTCCGAAATCCGGGATCTCTATCCCGCTTTTCAATGCGTTTGCCCGGGTTTCATCATAAAGCCGACGCAACCATTCCGCCTCAGTCAACCCCTCGGTAAAGGCCAGCTCCGCGCCGAAACGTCTTGAGATTTCTCGCAGAATTTCATGATCCGTCCGGACGCCGGCGGGCGGCGGGAAAACTCCGGACGAATATCCGATGAAACTGTCGCGGCCGCTGGCGACGATATCGTCCCTTTCGAGATATGTGGCGGCTGGAAGAACGATATCGGCATGTTTTGCGTGAGCATTCCACCAGTGCTCGTGAACCACGATCGTATCCGGCCGTTGCCATGCTTCGACCAAGCGATTGAGGTCCTGATGATGGTGGAACGGATTGCCGCCCGCCCAGTAGACGAGCTTGATCTCCGGGTAGTGGAACGTCTTGCCGTTATAGTCATAGGCCCCACCGGGCGACAGCAACATGTCTGCGATACGGGCAACCGGAATGACGCCGGCAATCGCATTTCGCCCTTGTGGCAAGGAGGGCCATTTCACTGCAGGTTTCGGCTGGCCGATACCGGCCACGGATGCGTAACCGAAACCGAAACCGCCCCCCGGCAATCCGATCGTGCCGAGCAACGCCGAGAGCACGACCGTGGCCCAATAGGGCTGCTCGCCATGGTCTGCACGCTGCAGCGACCACGACATCATGATGAGCGTGCGCTTTGCCGCCATCTCGCGTGCGAGAGCGACGATAGCGTCCGCAGCAAGCCCGGTGATTTCCCACGCCCATGCGGCATCTTTCACGATACCATCCTTACGCCCGAAAAGATAATCCCGGTACCTTTCGAAACCTATCGTATAGCGCTCGATGAAGGTTCTGTCGTACAGTTCTTCAACGACCAATGTATGGGCCAAGGCCAGAAGCGCAGCCGTGTCTGTACCGGGACGCAACCCGAGCCACTCCGCGTCGAGCTCGCTCGCTGCATCGTCCCGTACGGGCGTGATGTTGACGAAACGCGCGCCAGCCTTGCGGCAGGCCAGCAACCCACTACGGGTTTCATGGCGCGACACGCCGCCGGCATTCACTTGGGCATTGCGCAAGGGCGTGCCGCCGAACATGACGATCAATTCGCTGTGTCCGACGATCTGGCTCCAGGGCGTGTGCCCGGAAATCATCCCCTCCGTCGAGCCAATCACATGCGGCAGGATTACTTCGCCTGCAGCATAGCTATAGGTCTGGACAGACCGGAACGAACCACCGATCGTGTTGAAAAAACGTTTGAGCTGGCTTTGGGCATGGTGAAACCGCCCGGCGCTGGACCAGCCATACGAGCCCGAAAAAATGGCCTCGTTGCCAAATTTGTCCCGAACCAGACGGATTTCGTTAGCCACCAGATCGAGCGCCTCTTTCCAGCTCACCTCGACAAACGGATCGCTTCCACGCCGTGAGGTGGCGGTGCCAGGACCGTTCTCAAGAAAGGATTTGCGAACAGCGGGCTTCAGAATGCGGCAGGGCGCGAGCCTGTCGGACAGAAGTTCGCTACCGAACAATGCCGGATCGGGATCGATCTCGGCCGGGCGAAGTACGTCCTGTTTTGCGTCATAGCCGTAAAACCCCCAGTGCGCCGCGACATGGGGCTGCCGCGTTGAAGGCTCCGGACATCCAGTGTCTTTTTCCAAGATGTGCGGAGCCTTCGCCATGATCACTCTACCTTGATGCCAGTAGCGTCGATGATGGAGCGGTAGCGGGTGGTTTCATCCGAAACGAAGGTCTTCAGGTCGGCACCGTTCTTGTAGGCGGGCTCAAAGCCGAATACAGCAAGCTTGTCCTTGAATTCCTGCGAGGTCGCGACGTTCTCGACAGCCGAGTTCAGATATTCCTGTGCTTTCGGATCCATGTTCTTCGGCCCCCAGATGGCGTACCAAGACAGCATTTCCAGCGGCTCCATGCCACTTTCGGCAACGGTCGGGACATCAGGTGCCAGGGCAGAGCGCTTCAGACTGGTGATCGCGAGAGCCTTCAGGCGGTTGGCCCTCACATGTGGAAGCGAAGACAGGATCGGATCCGCGATCAGTTGAACCTGTCCGCCGATCATGTCCGTCAGTGCCGGACTTGCACCCTTGTAGGCGACGATTTCCGTATCCACGCCAGCCTCGTGCTTGAGAACCTCAACGGTCAAATGACCGGCAGAACCATAACCCGATGTCGCGAAATTGAAATCGTCGGGATTTGCCTTCACCTCGGCGAAGAACTCCTTCAGCGTATTTGCCTTGACGGTCGGATTGGTCGTTACCAACAGCGGGCCTGCGGCGACTTCGCCGATATGCGTGAAGTCATTGATGATATCGAACTTGACGTTCTTGTTCAGGAGCGGCGTCACGACATGGATTGATGCGTTGAACAGCAGAGTATAGCCGTCCGCAGGGGCCTTGATCACCTCTGCTGAGCCGACGGCGCCCCCAGCGCCCCCAGCGCGGTTATCGACGACGAAGGTCTTGCCGGTCTTTGCAGCCAGGCCGCTCGCGAGAACCCGCGCTATACCATCGACTGCACCACCTGGCGGATAAGGAACAACAATTGTGACAGGACGCGATGGGAAGTCATCCGCTGCTGCAAAGGCTGGAGACACCAGCGTCATCGACAAGGCAAGCAATGTTGGTCCAACACTTCTCATAATTGTGTTCCTTCTGGTTAAAGTCGCGAGCGATCAATGAGATTTCTTTGCAGTTCTCGATCGAATATCCGGGTTTTCGAACCTTCGATCATGACAAACGCTCTGCTATCGTCAGAACGTTCCGGGGTATTGCCCCCCGTCTATCAACAGGTTTTGCGCCGTTACGAATCCGGCCCTGGCAGAGCACAGGAAGGCAATATAGCTGCCAACCTCATCCGGTAATCCGTAGCGGCCAGCCGGGTTTTGTGCTGCCCGCGCACTCCAAATTTCCTCGAACGGCCGGCCGCTATCCTCTGCCAGAACCCTGACATGCTCGCGCTGGCCGTCCGAAGCGATGATCCCTGGGAGGACGTTGTTGATCGTCACGTTGTATTTGATGGTCTGACGGGCGAGACCGGCAACGAAACCGACAAGACCGGACCGCGCAGCATTCGACATCCCCAGCTCGACCTGCGCGATCTTGACGCTGCGCGAGACGATGTTCACCACGCGGCCGAAACCCCGCTCCATCATGCCGTCCACGGTAAGACGCATCATATCGATCGGCGTCAGCATCATCCGGTCGATCCCGCGCAGCCAGTCCTCACGGCTCCAGTTGCGGAAATCGCCAGGAAGCTCGCCATCGGCGTTGTTGACGAGAATGTCCGGGCTCGGGCAGGCCGCCAGCGCGATCCTACGTCCTTCGAGCGTCGTGATATCACCCAGAACGGTCGTGACCTGGGCGCCGGTCAGATTGCGGATCTGGCTCGCCGTTTCTTCAAGCGTCGCCGCCGTGCGGGCCATGATGGTGACATCAACCTTCTCGCCCGCAAGCGCCAAGGCCGCCGCTTTGCCCATGCCGCGGCTTGCACCGGTCACAAGCGCCTTTTTTCCGGATATGCCGAGATCCATGACATGACCTCAAGCGGCGATGGCAGAGGCGGACTTGACCGTCCAACCGTATTTGCTGTCGAGGCCCAGTTCCTGAACGATGCGAATACCCTTCGCCAGCGCTTCGCCTTCAAGGCCCGTCAACGGCCGGCGGAGTTCGCCGGCAGGCAGGCCGACTGCCTTCATCAACGATTTGACCGCCACTGGGTTGATGGCGGAATAGTTGTAGTGAAGAAGGGGCAAAAGGTTTAGATAATTGGTGCGGAAATCTTCCGCTTCCTCGTAACTCACCCATGGGCGAGACATGACAGCGACTTCGGCGGGCGCGATGTTTCCGCTCATGTTAGCCGTACCGTGGCCGCCAAGACTCATGGTCGGGACGACCAAGCCGAGATTGGGGCTGTCACAGCACATTACCGAAACATCCGGACGAGCGGCAAGAACCTGCGCGACCTGACCCACACGAGCAGTTGATTCCTTGTGCACCACGTAGTTCGGGTGCTTGAAGATGCGCAGCAGATGATCCCAGTGCAGGTCGCTCTTCACACGCGGCGGATTGTTGTAAAGGCCGAGCGGAAGGTCGGTGGCATCGGCGATTTCCAGGAAATAGCGCTCGATATCGGCTTCCGGCGCGCAAATATAGGCGGGCGCGGCAATGACGGCGCCATCTGCACCGTTTGCGTGTGCAAACTTGACGTTCTCGATCGTAACATCGGTGTTATTGCCGGTGCATCCGAAGAAAATCGGCATGTTCTCAGACTTCATCTTCGCCATTTCGACGATGATTTTTTTCTTCTCATCGGCGGAAAGCATGGAGACCTCTCCGGTCGAGCCCATGATCAGGATGGCAGATGTGCCATTGGATTCGTGAAAGGACAGGAGTTCGCGGAATGCTCCGAAATCAACGGCGCCGGACCGGTCGAATGGGGTAATCAACGCAACGAAAGACCCCGTGATTTTGCGGCTTGCAGTTAGCGCCATCAGATTGCTCCGTAAGATTAAACAATGTTTGAAACATAGTTTAACACTCACGTCAGTCAATGACTAAGAATGGTCATTGCGGCTAAATATTGAGCAATGTCTGCACAATAATAGCGCTCCTCCGCGCGGCCACGTCTTTCCTCGTTATCATGGTCTTTGGCGTTCCGAGACGTGCGCTGTATCTTCGTGAAATCTGAAAAATCTATTCAGGGATTTTTATGGAATTGGCTTCAATGGCATCCACTCCCGTTTCGAGCGAGAGCCACTTGCTGACTGTTATTTGACCGGCGGAGCCCGAAACCCGGCACAGACGAATGACTTCAGTTGCAAAATGATCTGCTCATCGTCATCAGTGTCGCACAACCCGCCAGACAATTGCTTGAGACGATAGGATGATGGGTCGGAGTCTGTCAAAACCTGCATGACTGCACCGATTGCGAAATTATAGCGCCAAAAAATATCCTTGCGCGTCATTGACGGAATGACTCGCGCCAGCGCATCGATGAATCGGAAGATCGCCGGATCGACGCGCCGGATAAAAAAACTCGTTGTCAGCTCACGCGGACGCGAACGGATCTGAAGGATCAGCCGCGTCAGAGGCCGCGCTCCGGATGCATCCCGGCTCAGCTGGACCATCGGCCGAACCAGAGCCTCGACGACATCCTCCAGGGAAGGCAATTCCGGCGATGCTGCCTTTTCGCATGCTTCCAGCGCCGCGATGCGCGCATGCGTGTAGGGCTCCATCATCAAATTGAGCACTTCACTGATCAGTTCGTCCTTGGAACCGAAATAATAATTCACCGCCGCCACGTTGACATCAGCGCGAAGGGTAATCTCCCGAACCGTTGCCAGGTCGAAGCCCTGCTCAATGAAGACGCTTTGCGCCGCCGCAATAATCCGGCCACGAGGATCCCCTGCCTTTGCGTCCGAAGCTCCATCAGATGTCATCGCGGTCATTACTTTTCGTGCCATGCCGTGGGGATTCTCTGTCTCATCTGTAGTCAGGGGAGTGGTAAGTGCTGTCGCGGTACCGTGGTTTGCTATGCTATAATCAAGAGTAACGCTACTAGGCAAATAAACCTCGGCTCGACTCATGGGGAGTCGGGCAGCCAGGCGCCGCATTGGATGTATGACAGAAACGCTGGATTGAGAAGTTGCGGTGATGTCAGGTTAACTGGTCGTGAAGCTGTTGCTGGGTAGAGGGCTTCATGATGCAGCCCAAAGTCCGCTACAAGCGTCGAACTTTAAAAGACGACCGGATGGATTGCGCCGGTCTGGACATTCGCCAGTCCCTGAGGGGCATAATCGCTCGGCGCCACCAGAACCCAGCGCCACGGTGCGCAAGTGACAGTGGCCCAGGCCAAACGCTCGGGAAAGCCCGGATACCAGCGTGGCTGGAAACTCGGTTCATACATCCAGTCAACCTTCTCGCCCTCGGAATACAGCGCCTGCATCTCGACATGCAGGGCTTCCGCGGGGCGACAGCTCATCAGGCCAGCAACCTCGTACCGAACCCGCGCCGCCAGCTCGCCTTCGCGCACCAAGGCCCAGCCACCATCATTGTCGGCGAGCGAGTTGACGGCCTTGGCCATCGCCTCGTTGGAAGAGCTGACGCACCAGACATTGTGCTTGTCATGCGCCATCGAGCAGGCGAGAGCCGCGTCCGGCGTGCGCGGGCCGCAACCGAGCCAGAACATCTTCGAGACCGCCGCCTTGCCGGAGAATCGGTCGACGATTGAAATTTTGTAATGTTGCGTGTCTCGTCGCGCTGCACGAGACCGTCTACGACCCGCGTCGAGGCTGATGTCGTTGACGGAGCGTGCAGTCACGGGTCTGGCCCTGTCGGTCATTGCTGTGTTTGTATCTCTCCGACATTCCGATCGGCATACCGGAGTTCGCTGGCTATCGATTTCTATCTCGCCGGCTCGATGACGCCCTTGCGCTCTACGATCAGACCATATTGCGATGGTTCCCGGTGGCGGGCAAAATCGAAGATGGTGCGCTTGTACAATGTGCCCATGTCGAGATCGCATTTCGCGTTGACGAGTTCGTCGCCGGTCGTCGATGCCATGGCGATGATTTGGCCCGAGGGTGCCACGATCATCGACAGGCCGATCATGTTGGTACCTTCCTCGCAACCGGCCTTGGCGGCGGCGGCAACCCAAGTGGCGTTCTGATAGGCGCCAGCCTGCAGCGACAATTGATGGTGAAAGCCGGTCAACTGATCGAAATCGAAAACGCCGGTATGATTGTCCGGGGTATTATAGCCGATGCAAATCAGTTCGGCGCCCTGCAGCGCCATGACGCGATAGGTTTCAGGCCAGCGCCTGTCGTTGCAGATACACATGCCGACGATCCCGTCCAGGGTTCGCCAGACGGGGAAACCGAGATCGCCCGGCTCAAAATATCGCTTTTCCAGATGCTGTGCCGTCCGGCCCGGTACCGGTTCGGCGTGGCCGGGCAAATGAATCTTGCGGTACTTGCCGACGACGCTGCCGGATGCATCGACAATAATGGCCGTATTGAAGTGGTGCGTCACTCCGTGTTCGACGGCGAGTTCGGCATAACCGATATAAAAGCCGATCCCGAGTTTTTTTGCTTCCTCAAACAACGGTAGGGTTTCCAGGCTTGGCATCTCGGTTTCGAAATAGGCATCGAGTTCCTGTTGGTCGTCGATCAGCCAGCGGGGAAAGAAGGTGGTGAAGGCGAGCTCCGGGAAAACGACGAATTCGGCGCCGCGCGCCTTTGCTTCGCGCAGCAGCGCTATCTGACGTTTGACGACCTGCGTGCGGGTGTCCGCCTTGGCGATCGGCCCCATTTGTGCGCAAGCAATATTGATAGTGCGGCTCATCCACCAGCATCCTTGTTTCGGACATGGCCGTAAAGACCTTCGTCGCCTAGCCTCTCCAAGATGGCGGAGACTTACAAGACGCATTTTTCGGACGAATTTTTCCGCTGTATCCCTTAACCCCGCAGCCTTCCGCTTGTGCCTGCGGCGACCGTTGCCAAAGTCGCAACGGTCGATGCCGACAATTGCGCTTGTGCGCGGCGCGCATCACTCCTTAATTCTTTCGTCATTCCCAAAATGCCCGATGGTCAATCGAGGAGCCTGAAATGCGTCGCAAAGACAAAATCAAACTGAATGCCTATATGACGTTCACCGGCAACCATTTCGCCGCCTGGCGTGATCCGAACTCCACGACCGGCCTGCAACTGGCTCATTACGCCCAGCTGGCAAAGGCAGCCGAAGAGGCCAAGATGGATGCGGTTTTCCTGGCCGACGGCGTCAGTGTACCGCTGGACAATCCGACCGCCGCAAGCCGAAACGCCCACAATGGCGTGCGACCGTTCGAACCCGTCACGCTCCTGTCCGCCCTATCGGCCGTCACCAGCCATATCGGTCTGATTGCCACAGCATCCACCAGTTTTTACGAGCCCTATAATCTAGCCAGGCTGTTCGGGTCGCTCGACAATCTGAGCGGCGGCCGCGCCGGCTGGAACCTTGTGACGTCAGCAGATCCGTTCTCCGCATTGAATTTCGGCCTCGTCGACCAGCCGGATCATGGCGAGCGTTATGTCCGGGCCGAAGAATTCGCCGATATCGTCTTAGGCTTGTGGGACAGTTTCGAGGAGGATTCCTTTCCGCGAAACCGTGAAACGGGTGTCTATCTCGATCTCGACAAGGTCCATATGCTCAACCATCACGGCAAGTATTATCGTGTCCGGGGGCCGCTCAACCTGCCGCGTTCGCCGCAGGGGCATCCTGTCGTGGTACAGGCGGGGGCATCGGAACCGGGACGACAGCTCGCCGCCCGAACCGCTGAGGCGATTTTCTCGGCCCATGACAAGACTGCGGATGCGGTCGCGTTCTATTCCGATCTCAAGGGGCGCATGCCGGCCTTTGGCCGGGAGGCCGATGACATGAAGATCATGACGGGCTTCCTGCCGGTGATCGGCAGCACGCAGTCGGAAGCGGAAGACCGGTATGCCCGGCTGCAGGATCTGATTGATCCGGAAATCGGCGTCGATCGCCTGTCCAATCTGCTTGGCGGCATTGACCTCAGAGGCTATCCGATCGATGGACCCTTGCCGGACATGCCGGAAACGAACCGCGAGAAAAGCCGGCAAGCGCTGATGGTCGAAATGGCGCGGCGCGACAACCTGACGATCCGCCAGTTGTATCAGCGCGTGATGGGGTCCTCTGGGCACTTTCAGGTGATCGGCACGCCCGAGCAGATCGCCGACGCGATGGAAGAACGTTTCGAGGCCTATGGCACTGACGGTTTCAACGTCATGTCGCCGGTCTTCCCGGGAGATCTCCTGACCTTCACCACGACTGTGGTCCCGGTCCTGGTGCGCCGCGGCCTGTTCCGCTCGGAATACGAGGGCACGACATTGCGGAATCATCTGGGGCTCAAGAAGCCCGGGAACCGGTTTGCCGCATGACAAAGGAGCCGCCAGCATGGCCGGCGGCTCCTTTCCCTCGAAAGCAAAAGCGAGTGTTGTCAGCCTTTCAGGGCTGCATGCGCTTCGTCGGCGACCGAATAGTCGATACACTTCGACAGATCCGGAATGCTGGTGCGGCCGGACGCCTTGGCGGCATCGATCATCGGGCCGTTGATGAGATCCTTGTCGAGGGTGAACAGCGGGTAGTTCGGTTTGTCGGCCGGGCGCAGCAGGCCGATCTGGACCTCGTTCTCCTCGATCTGATGCTCGTAATTGAGCGAATAGTCCCGCCCGTATTTTTCAGTGGCGTATTTGGCCGCCACCTTCGGGTCCTTGGAGTTTTCCGCCCAGCCCTGGATCATGGCCTTGACGAAACCGACGACCGCGGGACGATTGGCATTCAGATAGGCGCGCGTCGTGAACAGCAGGCCGGAATAGGACTTGAAGCCGAGATCGTCAAACAGCGTGAAGAAATAGTCCTTGTTCGGGGTCATGCCCATATGCTTGAGCTGCAGAGGCTGATCGGTGGCGTAGCCGATATGGCCGTCGCCCTGACCCGCAACCAGCGGTTCCGGCGAATAACCGACCTCGACAAGCTTGAGTTCCGGCGGCAGCTTGTTGATGGCGAGCGTCGCTTCCAGCGTGGTTTTCACGGTCGCACCCTTGCCCAGGAAGGTTGCGCCGACCATGTCCGCGGGTTTCAGAATCGGCCGTTTGGCTAGCGACAGAATCCCGAGCGGCGAGCGCTGGAACGTGACGCCGATGAGGACGAAGTCGTTGCCTTTGTTGACCGCATCGATGAACGGGATCCAGCCGGTGATGCTGACATTGGCATTGCCCGCGGCGACCGCGACGGGACCCTGCGGGGCATTCGGGCCGCCCGGCGCATAGGTGAAGTCGACGCCTGCCGATGACATGTAGCCCTTTTCGAGGGCGACCCACAGGCCGGCATATTCGATGTTGGGGATCCAGGCGAGCTGCATGCTCAAAGGCGTGGCAGCCCTCGCCATTGACGGCAGAAAAGGCAACATCGCCGCACCGGCGATTGACGTGAGCATCGTTCGGCGATTTACCAGCATGGAAAACTCCTGGATAGCGATAGGGTTGGACGGGATTAGACGCAGGTTTCAACCGCTTGAGAAGCGCAAAGATCGGTACGTTGCGTTGCATGGACGCGTACGATCGTCCCGCATTGCAAGCTCCTCAGCTCAGTCCCAGCGGTCGCGGACGATACGTTCGGCGGAGATGGCAAGAAGAAACCCAATGACCGAGATGATGGTCGCGACAAGGCTTGCCCCGAGCGCCCGCGTCATATCGAAACTGTCCCTGGCTTCGCTGAAAACCGAACCCAGACCGCTGGTGCCCATCGCAAATTCGGCGATGATCGCAGACAGCACGGCACTGGCGGCCCCAAGCCGAAGGGCTACCATCCAGTGTGGCACGGCTGCCGGCAGCGCGAGATAGCGCAACTGCATCCATGTCGAGGCGCCATTGACCCGGAACAGATCGGCGCTACCGGGGGGAAGCGCCCGAAGGCCGGACCCTGTGAAGACGAAGGACGGGAAGAAGCTGATAACCGCCACGATCGCAATCACGGTTCGGATATCGTATCCGAGCAAGCGCGCGATGACCGGCACGAGCGCGACGGCCGGGACTGCCGTGAAAATCAGGGCCAGAGGCGTCAGCAGGCCCGAAAACAGCCGGGAATACCAGGCCAGTATGGCCGCGACGCTGCCAAGCAGCATGCCGATGACCGTTCCGATAATCGCAACGGCGAGCGTCTGCAGGCCGGCGAAGGCGAAAAGGCCCAGATTGGTGGCGACCTGATGCAGGACGCTGAGCGGAGGCGGCAGCACGATCGCATTGTAGCCACTGATCAGCACCCAGGCCTGCCACGCTCCGAGGATGATGATGACGCCCCAGAAACGAGCGACGAACCGCGCGAAGATCGAATATAGCCACCGCAGTGGATTGGCATCGATGGGCTCGGCCGTAACGCCTTGTTCAGGTTCCATCGCCTTATCCAAACCGGTGAGAGACGTAATGTTCGATCAGGCTGGTCAGAGCCATCATCGACAGCGAGATCGCCACCGATAACAGCACTGCGGACCAGAGCATCGGGATCTGGAAATTCTGCATTGCGGCGACCATCAGCAGACCAACGCCCTGCGGCGCGCCGAACCATTCCCCGAGAATCGTGCCGATCAACGCAGCAGGCACGGCAAGTTTCAGGCCGGCCGCAATCGACGGCAGCGCGGCTGGCAGTTCCAGCCAGCGGAAGCGGTCGTAACGATTGGCGCCATAGGCCGTGAACAGGTCGCCGTGAGTGTTGTTTACGCTCAGCAAGCCTGACGACGTCGCATTGTAGACCAGGAAAAACACATTGAGCGCACAGATGGCGATCGGCGTCGCCGCCAACCCGAAAAACACGATCAGCAGCGGGGCCAGCGCGATCGCCGGGATCGCGTGAATTACGGCGGTCGTCTGGTCGGTGCCGACTTTCAACCTGGGCCACAGATGCCCGAGCAGGGCGAACCCGAAACCCATGACGAAACCTGCGACATAACCGAGAAGAACGGAGCGAACCGTCGCGGTCACGGCGCGCTGGAATGTGCCGAAGCGCGATGGCGTGGCCAGCACGTCGAGGACGCTGGTCAATGTCGGCCAGCCCATTCCGGCAAGCCGGTAAGCGCCGATAACCTGCCACAGAACCAGGAAGAGGATCACCCCGACTGCCCCGGTTAGAAGGTTCTTCGCCATGCTGCCGTCGCCGCTGTTCATGGAGCGCCCGTCCCTTCCGTGGGATGAAGCGCCTCTGTCAGTTCATTGACGAGGTGGTGAAATTCGACCGTCCGCATCACGTCCGGGTGACGCGGGCGTTCGAACGGAATGGCGACCTCCCGGATGATGTGACCCGGCCGCCCGCTCATCACGATCACCCGGTCGGCCAGAAAGACCGCCTCATCGACCGAATGGGTGACGAGGAGCGTGGTCGTGCGCTGCTCCGACCAGATACGCTGCAGCTCTACATTCATCTGCCGCCGCGTGACCGCATCGAGCGCGCCGAAGGGTTCGTCAAGCAGCAGCACGTCCGGATTGAGAAGCAAGGCCCGGGCGATCGCCGCGCGCTGCCGCATGCCGCCGGACAGTTGCTTCGGCCGCGCCTTTTCGAAGCCGGCGAGGCCGACAAGGTCTATGAGTTGTGCGACCCGACCCGGATCGGCCTTGAGATGCGCAAGCCTGTAAGGCAGCGCGACATTGTCGAAGATCGTCAGCCATGGCAGCAGCGCATGGTCCTGAAAGGCGATCCCCATCCTGTGATTGGCGGCGCAATCGGCAGGCGTGGTTCCGAGCACCGACAGCGTGCCTTTCGTTGGCTCGTCGAGCGACGCGATCATTCTCAGGATCGTGCTCTTGCCGCATCCGCTCGGTCCGAGAATGGCGACGAACGCGCCCTTGCCGACGTTCATGGAAACGTCGGAAACTGCCTTGACCTCGCGACGCGCATCGAGCCGGAAATTCTTCCCCACCCGATCGAGGTTGATGGCCGGGATGCCGGCGGTCCCAATGATCGGTTCCGGGGCAGTCGGCTGTATTGACGCTACGCTCATGGGGCTTCCCCTGCCATCTGGAAGAGCGAAGAATATTTCCAGGCCAAAGGCTTATATGCTTCAGTGCGCGCAGCCATCATGGTCTTCGGCTTCCAATTCAAAACGTCCGATAGGTTCGATGACCGTGTCCCGGATCGCCATTTCCTGTGCGTCTATGAGGCCGAAATCCGTAAAGCCAAAGTTCGGAATGTTGGCCAGGCTGAAGCCGTTGAGCTTCAGGAGTACGCGGGGAATCGGCGGGCAGCCCAGTTCGTCGATCAGAATGCGCTCGAGCTTGCGGGTCTTGTCGGCGACCGCCTCCAGCGGCTCTTCCGACATCAGCCCGGCGACCGGCAGGGCGAGTTCGAAGATCAGCTTGCCGTCCTTGACCAGCGCGTAGCCGCCGCCACGGCGGATCACCTCGTTGGCCGCTTGCGCCATGTCGTCGTGATTGGCGCCCACCACCATCAGATTGTGCGCATCGTGGCTGACGGTGCAGGCGATCGCCCCGTATTTGACATGGACGCCACCCATGAACCCGCGGCCGATGTGACGCGTCTCGCGATGGCGATCGATGACGGCGACCGCGGAAATACCCTGATCGGCATCGGGCATCACAAACCCGCTCTCCGTGTCGAGCACAAATTCCTGCGCCGATTTCGGGCTGGTGGTCATGATCGCCCAGACTTTCGTCTTTGGTGCGTTGTGCGGCACGCGCAGCTTGAGGTCCTCGGCCGTCACTTCGCCGCCGACCCGCATCGTGTTCAGCGCCCATTCCGGGTAGCGGAAGCCACGATCCGGGGCATCGTAGATCCCATCCCGGAAAACGAACTTGCCATCGATCATCACTGCGTCGACCGCAACTTTTTCCAGGTCGGACAGGATGATCAGGTCGGCGCATTTGCCAGGCGTCACACTTCCGTAATCGCGGTCGATCCGCAGCCCTTCCGCGACATTTAGCGTGCCGATCTGGAATGCAGTGATCGGATCCATGCCTTCCTCGATCAGCATCCGGATCCGGCAATCGATATGCCCGTCGTCGACGAATTCGTGCGGATAGACATCGTCCGTGCAGAACTGGAAATAACGGGTGTCGAGATTCTTTTCGCGAATGAGACTGCTGAGTTCCCGGAACTGTTCGCGGTCGAGACGATGTTTCGGTCGCCAGGCAAGGACCGAGCGCATGCCGCTGCGGACATTCTCCATCACCTCGGCAATGTTGCCGGCGACATGGTTGTCCTCCGGACCACCCGCGATGAAGGCATTGAGCTTTGCGCCTCTCAGACCCGGGGACTGTCCCGAGACCGTCATGCCGCGATCAATGGTGATGTCGATCTTTTCGAATTGTTCGTCGTCCTGACGAATGATCAGATTGGGATTGATGTCGCCTGCCAGGCACACAGCCTCGGGCCAGTCCATCATGGACTCGGTGTCGGCGATCGAGATCTTGGCGCCGGAAGTCTCCAGCCAATCAGGCATTGCCGGGATGCGGGCGGGAACACGCAGGAGCAGCTTCATGGGCACGGTTGCAGCTTCGTCGAACATTAGCCGCATGCCCGGCAATCCGAGCACATTTCCGATCTCGTGAGGGTCTGCTGCGACCATCGTCACTCCGTGCGAGACGGCGGCGCGGGAATATTCGCGCACGGTAATCATCGACGCTTCGACATGCACATGCGGATCGATGAATCCGGGGGACACATACCGGCCGCCCAGGTCCTCGACCGGGCAGTCCAGCCAGCCACCCTCGCCAGGTTCAGCGATTGCGGCAATCCTGCCGCTCTTGATGGCGATATCGGCCGCGACGATTTCCCGCGTGACGGTGTTGACGATCCGGGCATTTGCCAGCACCAGATCAGGAGCGAGCTTTGCGAGAGCGGTATCCGAAAGAATGCGCCTGAGATCTTTTCTGGCCACTGAATTCTCCTCACGTCACCATGCATGCAATCCCGGCAAGAACTGCCGTAATATCCAAAACACGACAAGCGCAATAAGCGGCACGGTGCGTTGATGATTTGGCTACGACCCGATGGCCGACGCACTCCACAAGCTCGGTGACAAATTTTTAGGCATGACCTCGCGGGGCGTGCCTGTTTTCGGTGCTTCCGTCGTTGCCTTTGGGGCCAGAGCGCAGGATTGGCGGGCGGAAAAGGCCACCTGCATGGCATGCTTCTTGCTTCACTATGTCGAATGGAGAATGGCGATGCTATTGATCTCGCGTGCAGCACTACTCCTGGATGAGGTCGCCCGTGTCGGATCGATCCGCGGTGCAGCGGACAAGCTCAACACCTCGCCGTCCGCCGTTAATCGGCACATTCTCGGCCTCGAGGCGCAATACGGCGTGCGGCTTTTCGAACGCTTGCCAAGAGGCATGCGGCTTACGCCTGCCGGCGAAGTTCTTGTCAGCAACATCCGCCGTTGGCGGCGCGAGCAGGAACAGGGCGATATTCAGGTCCAGGAATTACAGGGCCTTCGAAGAGGGCACGCAAGGGTCGGCATTATCGATTCACTTGCTGACGATCTCATGCCCCGGATCTTCAAGCGGCTCAACGAAACCGATCGACGCGTGACACTGGACGTTTTGGTCGGCGGGACGGCAAAGCTCGCTGAAGAACTCACGGCCGGAACCCTGGATCTTGCGATTTGCTTCAATCTGAAGAGCCGCAAGGAATTCGACGTCGCGCTTGTGCTGCCTTCGCAAGCCGGCGTAGCGGTTCGCCTGGATCATGCGCTTGCCCAGCGAAAGAGCGTCTGCCTGGATGAATTGGCGGCGTATGAACTCATACTGCCGCACTCGTCCTTCGTTCTACGACAGGCGCTGGAGGAAGCCTTCGATCGTCTACCGCTGCGTCCAAAGGAAATCGTCACCACCAATTCCACGATGATCATGAAGGCGCTGATGTCGCAAGGTAATCACGTGGCGGTCATCGGCTCGCTTTCTGTACGTCGCGAGGTACGGGCGGGCGAACTGGTATTCATTCCCATCACCTACGACCGCCCGCTCACCACCGAACTTTCGCTTGCCGTGCAAGCTCACCATTTTCAGACGCCGGCCCGACTCGACCTCGTTGAAATCTTTCGGCAAGAACTCCTCGACCTTGCAAATGATGATCTCGCCCCCCACCTGCCTGCACCACCTCGACATGCGGCCGCTGCGCGATAAGTCGAAGTCGCATCCGTCAGGTGGCTGCGGGTGGCACGCAGCACCCGATTCCTGCGATAGGTGGAGCGGCAGATACCAAGGCCGGCAGCGTGCAAAACAACGATGCTGGGACACAACTGAGGGAACCCGACCCCAGCGATGATCCAGCAGGCCTCCCCTCGCTATTTCCTTCCCGTCGCCGACGCGACGTCCATCTGAGCGGTCAGCCGGCAGATCCAGCAACTGGAGGCGGAAGTGGGTGTGCCGTTGCTCAACCGGTTGCAGCAAGGAGTGGGACTGACGGCGGCCGGCGAGGTGTTCCTACGCTACGCCCGCTCGACACGCACCGGCCTTGCCAGACCCAAGCGGTCGCGCAGCGTCGTGCCCTCGTATTCCGTGCGGTAGAGTCCACGCTGCTGCAGGATCGGTACGACCATATCGACGAAATCCGTCAATCCGCCCAGGAAATGGGACGGCATGATGTTGAAGCCATCCGCCGCACCCGTCGTGAACCACGTCTCCAGCGTATCCGCCACATAGTCCGGCGTGCCGCAGAGAACCCAGTGGCCGCGTGCCGCAGCGACCAGATTGTAGAGGTCCCGCAGGCGCATGTTTTCCCGCTTTGCCTTGTCCAGCATGACCCGCGCAAAGGCATGATAGTTGTCTGAGGGGCCGATATCGGGGATCGGTCCATCGAGATCGAATTGGCTCATGTCCACACCGAAGCGGTCGCTCAGAATCGAAAGCCCGTTGGTCTCGCTGATGTACCCCTGCAACTCCGCGAGCTTGTCGTGGGCCTCACGATCGGTGCGCCCAACGATCGGCATCACGCCCGGCAAGACGACCATGGAATCCGCGGTGCGACCATATTTCGGAAGAAGTCCTTTGACTGAGGCATAGAAGGCGCGCGCCTCATCGAGATCCTGGGTGACGGAGAAGACGACATCGGCGGACTTGGCCGCGAGTTCCTGTCCCGGACCAGAGCCGCCGGCCTGCAAGATGATCGGCTGCCCTTGGGGAGACCGGCTGATGTTGATCGGTCCCTTGACCTTGAAATAGGTGCCGTCGTGATCGAGCGCGCGAACTTTTGCGGCGTCGATATAAACCCCGCTCTCCCGGTCGGCGCGGATCGCGTCATCGGCCCAACAGTCCCACAAACCGCGAACCACGGCCAGGAATTCTTCAGCGATCTCGTAACGTTTGGAATGGTCCGGATGGATCGTTCCGAAATTTGCCGCCGCCGCAGGATTGGCCGTGGTGACCGCATTCCAGGCGGCGCGGCCACCACTGATATGGTCGAGCGAGGCAAATGCGCGGGCGACCGTAAACGGATCGCTGTAGGTCGTCGACATCGTGGCGCCGAGACCGATATGGCGCGTCGCGCCGGCAATCGCCGCCAGCAGCGTCAGCGGCTCGAGCCGCGCCGTGTACGAGGGATGGGCGCCCGGATCCGCATTGAGGTTGTCGCCCATGAAGATCAGATCGAATAGCCCGCGCTCCGCTTCCATGGCAATGCGCCGTACCATCTCGATATCCTGGAAGCTGTCCATCGCCCCCGGTACCCGCCAACCGGCTACGTGGCTGCCGGTTCCAAGGAGAAAGAGTCCGAAGTGAATGCTGCGCGTCATAAGATGGTCATCTCCAGAAAATGTAACGCTGCTCTATGAAACTGATCACGCCAAAGAAGCAGAGGCTGATCGCCGACGCGACGATGATGGCCGCCCAGACCTGCACGAAATCGATCTGCAGCACGGCCTGATAGATCACCCAGCCAAGGCCCCCATAAGCACCCAGCATTTCGGTGACGATGGCGACGATGACGCTGCGGACGGTGGACACACGCATGCCGGCAATGATCAGCGGCAAAGCTGTTGGGAGCCGCAAACGCCAGAGCACCGCCATCCGCCCTGCCCCGAACGAGCGGACCAGATCGATCGATTTACGATCGATGCGATCCAACCCCGCGATGGTGCTGAGGAAGACGGTGAAGCTGACGGCGACGGCGACCATGACGATCTTGGACGTCATGCCGATGCCGAACCAGAGCAGGACGAGCGGCGAATAGGCGACGACCGGCACCGAGTTGATGGCCGTCGCAACCGACATGACGGCGCTGCGGGTGCGAGGGACCATGCTGACCCCGACGGCAACCGCAATGCCGATGACGCAGCCCAGTAGATAGCCGGTCAGGGCCTCGGCGGCGGTGAAGCGGGCGGCGTCGGCGAGTTTGCCCGCATCGGCGAACATGCCGGTAATAATGCTGCTTACGGAAGGCAGGACATAGGCTGGCAGGTTAAAACCGCGGACGCTCAGTTCCCAGATTGCCGCGAGGAGGAAGGCACCGGCAAAACCCCGGCTGATGCGGCGCGCGTTGCTGCTTGCGGTGACGGGGCTCATTGTTCCGCTCCCCAGAAGACGATCCGCCTTTCCGCTTTGGAGACCGCGCCGTAAAGGCCGATCCCCAGGCAGGCAGAGGCGACGATGGTGACCCATATTCCGACGACGTTTTCGTTGTACATAGCCTGCAGCAGCAGCACGCCGAGGCCGGTCGTATCCCCGAACCATTCGCCGACGATCGCTCCGATCAGCGACAGCGACGAGGCGAGCTTGAGGGCGACGAAAATCTGCGGCAGCGCGGCCGGCAGGTAGAGACGCCGCAGGATCTGACCCTCTTTTGCACCGAAGCTGCGCATCAGCGCGACCTGGCGCGGATCGACCGTTGCAAAGCCGAGAAGCGCGTTCACCGTCACTGGTAGGAAGCTGATGTAGAAGGCGATGACGGCCTTGGCGAGCAGCGTATTGCCGAACCACAGGACGACGACGGCGCCGAAGGCGATGACCGGTATGGTTTGTGACACCACGAAGAGTGGAAAGAACAACTCCCTGAGCAGGGTCCAGCGATGGAAAAGAACGCCCATGGCAACGCCAAAAAGGCTGCCGGCGACGAAGCCGATCACCGTTTCCAGCAGCGTGCGCCACATGCTCAACAGATAAGCCTGCGGCGTGGCAAGGAATGCGGCTGCGATCGCGCTTGGTCGTGGCAGGTAATAAGGTCTGATGCCTAGCGCCACGACGATCAGTTCGACTAGCAGCAGAAAGGCCGCGATCCAGATCAGTGACTTCAGGATCGGGACGAACCTGCCCGCCTTTGCAGCGGACAGGGATGCACGGGACAGGCCCGAGAGGCTCACAGGCGCTTCTCCGCAACCGGGATCTTCGACAGGAAGCTGTCGTTGAACGCGGCGTCGAGATCGATGGGCTTAGAGATCACCTTGTATTCAGCGAGCAGGCTGTTGGCAGAGCCGACGGCTGTTTTGTCGATGGCGAAGAGGCCATCACTGCCGCCCTTGCCGGCGACCATCAGCTTCTTGATCTCGGACAGCATCACTTCCTGCTGGGCGCGGTCGAGAGTCGGCGCCACCTTCATGACGATGTCGATCGCTTCTTTTTCGTTGGTCAGGGCGTATTTCCACCCCTTGATGCTGGCGCGCAAGAATTTCTCGACCAGTTCCGGCTTTTCCTTGGCAGTCTGTTCCGACACGATCAAAGTGTCTCGCGGGAAGGAAACACCGCTATCTTCGGGCACGAAGATCCGCAGGTTATCCATGCCGGCGCGTTGTGCGACGATCTGCAGTTCATTGTAGCGGGTTGCGGTCGCGACATCGACCTGCTTGTCGATGAACGGCGTCATCGAGACCTGCTGCGGCTGGACATCGACTTCGCCAGCCTTGATGCCTGCCTTGGCCAACATGGCCGAGAGCACGTGGTTTGCGCCGGTGAACCAAGCGGTCACCTTCTTGCCCTTGAAATCCTGGATGGTTTTGACCGGGCCGTCCTTGTAGGTCACGAAGACGAACGGCGTCACCTGATGCGCAACCCCGATGCAGACGATCGGCAGGCCCTTGTCGCGTGCGGCAAAGACGCTGTCGGTGCCGCCCGAAAGGCCGAACGTGTCGGCGCCGGTCGCCACCAGGTTTTCCGTCAACAGATTGGGGCCGCCGGGGTTGATGGTGAGGTTGATGCCCTCATCCTTGTAATACCCCTTCTCCAGCGCGACGTAGAAGCCGGCGAACTGAGCCTGGGTCAACCATTTGAGACGCAGGCTGGCATTCACTGTCTGCTGGGCAGCAGCCGGGGTTGCGCCGTAGCCCAAGCCCTGAATGCCGATGAACGTTGCGGCAAGCGCCGCCAGAAGCTGTCGTTTTTTAAGCATGGTCCCTCTCTGTCGATTCTTGGTTGGTTATGGTTGCGTTAGTCGTTCTCCTCCCGACTATCGGCGGTAATCCGATCCCTCGCGTTCGAGCTGGCGAAGGAACGCGGGCCATTCCCGTTCCCCCGCAATCAGGATGTCACCCTTGTTCTCCCAGAACTGACGTGCCGCCTTTTCGCAAACCTCGTGCGGCGGGGTCAGAAGCTCGGCACCGGAAGCCTGCAGATCGAGCTGAATGCGCGCGGCGCGCTCGAAATAATAAAGCAGCATGAAGGCTTCGCCCGGCGTGCGACCGAGCGTCATGATGCCATGGTTGCGCATCAGCATCACCCGGTTGTCGCCCATGTCGGCGATGAGGCGGGCCTGTTCGTCCATGTCGATCGCCACACCTTCGTAATCGTGGAAGGCCTGCCGCTGGTAGAAGCGCATGGCAAACTGCGTCAGTGGTAGAAGTCCGTTCTTTTGGCAGGAGATCGCGGTGCTGGCATCGGAATGGGTGTGGAGAACGCAGGCTGCATCATGCACGGCCTTGTGGATGGCGCCATGGATGACGAAAGCGGCCTTGTTGATCGTATAGGGCGTGTTGTCGAGCTTGTTGCCGTCGATATCGATACGCACGAGGCTGGAGGCGGTTATCTCACCGAACAGAAAACCATAGGGGTTGAGAAGGAACTGATCGTCATGCCCCGGTACGCGCATGGAAATGTGGTTGTAGATCAGGTCATCCAGGCCCAGCCGTGCGACCATGCGATAGCAGGCAGCGAGATCGACGCGCGCCTTCCACTCGGCTTCAGAAATGTGGGCGGGACGTTCGGCATATTCACTGGCCATCGTGTTCCTCTTTTATTCTAATGTCCTGAAGTCATGAACGACTTCATGCTTTCCTCCTCGATGGCATCGAGGAGTGTCTTCTTCAGCCCGACGAATTCGGGCGACGTGACGATGTCGGCCTTGCGGGGTCGCGGCAGGTCGATCTTCTGTTCAAGTTTCACTTTGCCCGGCCGGGCCGTCATGACCAGCACGCGGTCGCCGAGGAAAATCGCCTCATCGACGTCGTGGGTGATGAAGAGCACTGTGCGCCGGTGTTTCTGCCAAACGTCGAGCAGCCAGCGCTGCATCATCGTCCGTGTCAGTGCGTCCAGCGCACCGAACGGTTCATCAAGCAGCATGAGATCACGCTTGAAGAGAAAAGTGCGCATCAGGGCCACGCGCTGGCGCATGCCGCCCGAAAGCTGATTGGGATATTGTTTTTCAAACCCGGCAAGCCCGAATTCCGGCAGCATCTTCAGTGCCTCCGCCCGGGCCTGTGCCCGCGGCATGCCTTCGATCTCCAGTGCCAGGATGGCGTTGTCGATGACGTTTCGCCATGGCAGCAGCAGGTCCCTTTGCGGCATGAAAGAAACCTGTCCGAGCAGCTCCGAGGCCGCGGAGCTCTTGCCGCGGAAACGCAGGATATTGCCCGGATCCGGCTCTTCCAGGCCCGCCAGGATGTTGAACAGCGTACTCTTGCCACAGCCGGAAGGGCCGACGACCGTCACCAGTTCACCCGGAAGGATGGTTGCCTCCAAGTTATCCAGCGCCATGACAGGGCCAAAGCTCTTGGATACCTTGCGGAGTTCGATGAGCGGCCCGTCACCCGACACGGTCCAGGCCGGTTCCGCGGCTGGTGCCGCAAGGGCTTTGGTCTTTACCGGCCTCAACAGGCCCGCGAGACCGCGCGCTCCCGGATTCAATCCGCATGCATAGTCCTCACTCCAGGCAATCGACATGTCGGTCATCGAGAAGGCATCTCCTTGCATGCAATTATTACAATTAAGGATGCAAGCAAGCATCGTGCCAAACACACCAGCTTTCCTACTTGCTAAAAAATACCACTAATCGAGGGGTTTTTCGCCCAAGATTGAGCCGTCAAGGCGCTACCATGAGACAAATCACAGCTCAAATATCCAAGAATTAAAATTATGCATACGTATTACGCATATTTTGGACGCAGATTGACCGCTATTGCGGCATTGTGGCGGGTGGCATTTCCCGCGAAGCGTTCAACTCGCCGGAAACGGTCAGGCGCAGGAACAGTGGCATGGCGATTGCATCGAAGACCAATCAAACATGTCAAGCCAACCGCATGGCAGACTTCGACTATCCGTATCGGGCAGATCAAGACATCGGGAGAAGCACATCATGCAGGATGAACCAAGACGAGTAGCCTATGTGGCGCACTGTCTCATGAACCAGAATGCCAAGGTCAGTGAGTTCGCGAAATGCGCCGGCGTTTTTTCTCCCTTGGTCGAGCGGCTGGTCAAGAACGGCTTCGAGCTGCAACAACTGCCCTGCCCGGAGATGAGCCATATGGGTGCCGTCCGGTGGTGGGCATCTCGAGAACAGTACGACACACCTGGTTACCGGCGCCACTGCCGCAACCTGGCAAAAAGCGTCGTGGATCTCGTGATGATGCATCAGGACGCCGGCTACGACGTCGTCATCGTCGGCCTGGACGGCAGTCCGTCGAGCGGCGTCCGTCTCACCAGCACCAAGGCATCCTGGGGTGGCCGACCAGAGGGCGCCGTCCACGGCGGAAGCGACCGCCGACCCGGCATGGGCATCTGGATGGAAGAGCTGAAGTTCGAGTTCGAGGAACGCGGCCTTGCATTCCCGCGCGCGACGGGCGTCGCGATGGATGCGCAGGATTTCGATCTCCAGAAGGCAATGGTCGAGCTCGATGAGTTTCTGACCGAAGGCACGGAGAACGCAGCGTGATCCGGGAAGACCTGAGAAGCCGCCGCATTGCGGTCATCGCCGATTTCGTCGTCAATCCCGGCTCGGCACTTTACGGCAGACAACAAGCACCGCCGAGCGGCTTCATGGATGCGCTGGTGGAGCGCGGCTGGGGCATCATGAAGATGCCGCCGCATGTGGCAAAACCGGAAAGCTGCGAAAGGCTGATCGAGGTTTCCGTAGGCGATCTCATCGATTACCGCAAGAACGGCTATGACGTAGTGATCGCCGCCGTGGAAGACCTGCCGCAGCAAGGCGTCTGGCTGGATGCCATGGCGACCTGCTTCAGGAAGGTCGGCAAGGACATGCCGCCGATCGTCACCATCCGATCGGATGCCACGGCGGCCGATGCCGACGCACTCGATGTCGCCTTGGCGCCGGCGGCCTGAGCCCCGCGGCAACATCGAAACGGATCGGTGGGATCACTTCCGCCGAAACCGCAGGCCTTCAGTTTTCCGCGAATGCCTGCTTCATCATCTTGAGAAAGCCTTCTGTCGACGCCTTTTCGATGATACGGGCGTTGATCTTGTATTCCGGCCAGCGGGTGCCGAGCTTCGGCGGGTGGATGGCGGAGAAACCGCGGGTGATTTCACCCGACGTCTCGATGCGCACCACGGCCTCGCGCGAGGATTCGATCAGATCCGGGTTGAGAGCGCAGGCGCAGGTCAGCGAATCCGGATGGGTGCTGACCGGCCGACCGTAGCGCGCTTCGGCAGTCTCGCGCGGCACCGCAGAAACCTTCCGGTAGAATTCCGAAAGAGGCGTCTGCATCGCGAAGATCTCGTCCAGCTGGTCGCCCTCCAAAAGCCCGGAACGCATGGTCAATGTCCAGGTGGACAGCGTGATATCGAAACCCGCCTCGAAGACGATACGGGCGGCTTCCGGATCGATGAAGAAATTGTATTCGGCGCAGGGCGTGATATTGCCGACCGCGTTGTCGGTGCCGCCCATGATCCAGAGGTGGCGCACCGCCTTGGCGATCCGCGGCTCCTTCATCACCGCCAGCGCGATATTGGTGAGCGGCGCCTGGGCCAGGATATCGATCTGGCCCGGCTCTGCCATCACCCGTTCGATGATGGCATCAACCGCATGCATTGTTTCCGGCCGCTGACGGGCGATCGGCAGGTTAGCGCCGCTCATTCCGTCGTTGCCGTGCATGGTGGATGCTTCCCAGGGCTTCACCATGGGCCGGCGGGCGCCGAGATAGACCGGCACCTTTCCGGAGAAACCGGCCGCCTCGATGGTCGCCAGCGCGTTTTCAACCTGCTGGTCGAAGGGCACGTTGCCGACGCAGATAGTCACCGCCTCCAGCGTCGAGCCGGGGGTGCGCATGGCAAGCAGGAGCGAATAGGTGTCGTCTCCCGCCGTATCGGTGTCTATGATCAGCCGCATATCAGTAGAACTCGAAACCCATCGTGCGGGCATGATAGTGGAAACCGCCGTCCTGGACGATCAGGAATTCGGCGCGGGTATCTCCGTCATTGTGGTGGCTATGCTTGGCGGCCGGAGGTGTCACCAGCGTCGCCCATGGCGACCACGCGCATTTGGCATCCGCCACCATCGAATAAGCCGGATCGCCGTTGACCACCAGGGTGATCGCGGCGGAATTGTGCTTGTGCGGCGGCTGGAAACTCCGCGGCTTCAGCGTGTTCAGCGACAGGGTCATCGTCGTTGCGATATTGCGGCTTGCTTCCGTCTTTTCGGCCGAAAAGATCAGCGCATGGCCGGATGTGCTGGCATTGGCGTTGGTCCCATAGACCACGTCGAGCTGATGGCTGATCTCGCCTGCCGGGTAATGCACGAAGCTGACTGCCGCGTTGTCCCCGATGATCGGCATCGACGCGTCGAACATCAGCTGCGGATCATTGCCCACCAGCCAGAAGATGCTGTCCTCGCTCGCAGTGATGGCAGAGGGCACACCGCCGGGAAGAAGGAAGACATCTGCCTTGCCCAGTACAGCCTTTTCGTCACCTACGACGAGAGTGGCCTTACCCTTGATGACGTACCAGATCGAGGCGGTATTGGTGAGCGTCGTATCCAGGACTTCGCCGGACTTGACCACCGCATAGCGGGCCAGCATCAACGGGGTCGTCGCCGGAAACGGGCACTGCATTTCCGCGGACAGATCGCAGTTGATGAAACCGGTCTTTTCGAGCGCGAAGGCGCTGGTCGGTTCATCGGTGAAGATCTTGCCCGGCACCGATGGAAGCTTGATGTTGAAGGCATTGCCGGAGTTGAAATAGCGGCCCCGCGCCTCGGCAGCATTGGCTGGATTGCGAGGCAGCTGAACCGCCATTTCGGCCATGTCGTTGACGGTGCTCATGATGCATCTCCATATTTCTGTGAAAGACCTGTCTGCTCCAGGAGCAGATCGAGAAGAACGGCCGCGCCGGCTGCGACGTGTTCCGGTTCAGCCCACTCGTCGGGATGATGACTGAGGCCAGCGCGACAGGGGATAAAGATCATCGCACTCGGAGCAAGCGGCGCCATCTGCCGGGCATCATGCCCTGCCGCCGAAAGCAAATCGAGCGCGAAATAGCCGTGGCGGTCGGCGGAATGGCGTATCGCTGCCCTAAGCCCCTCGTCGAACGTGTTCGAGGGAGCATCGACCAGGCGTTTGACACGGAAGCTGCAGGGGTGCGCCTCTTCGGTAACGATCGCCTCCAGGCGCAGGCCGAGCCGGTCGAGCACTGCATTGTCCGGATGCCGAAGATCGATGCGGAAGACCGCGCTGGAGGGCACGACCGATGGTGCGTTGGGTTGGATTTCCAGCCGGCCGATAGTAAATTTCACCACGTCGTCGACCGCCATATCTTGCTGCATGCGCAACGCCATGCGCGCGAACGCCTGCAACGCGTCCTGGCGGCGCTTCATCGGCTCGGTGCCGGCATGCGCCTCGCGTCCGGATATTATGACCTCATAGGTCTTCTTGCCCTGAATACCGGAAACCACGCCGATTATCGCACCGGCACGTTCGAGCACGTCCGCCTGTTCGATATGCGGTTCGATATAGGCGTGGACGGGAAAACCGAGCGGCCGATACTCTATATCCGGAAAGGCGGCATGCACGACGGCCAGCGCCTCGGCGACGGAAATGCCGGCGGCGTCCTTGACCGCCATGACCTCATCCATCGTTCGCTTGCCGGCGAAAAGCTCGGACCCCATCATTCCGGGCGCAAATCGGCTGCCCTCTTCGTTCATCCATGCGACAACCGTGATGGGCCGCTCCGGTATCATGCCCGCCTCGGCTATAGCCGTTACGGCTTCGAGCGCCGCCAGCGTGCCGAATGCCCCATCAAAAAGACCGCCCGTCGGCTGACTGTCGATATGACTGCCGGCGACGACGGGCGACAGGTGGGGAAACTTGCCGTCGAGTGTCAGAAAAAGGTTTCCGGCCGCGTCCGTGGAGGGTTTCAAGCCTTCCTCGGCGCTCCATGCGATGATGCGGCGCCAGCTAAGAATTTCCTCGGCCGACAGGGCCTGGCGATTGACGCCCTTCTCGGGCAGGGCGCCATCTCTGCCGAGTTCCATGAGCCGCGACCACAGCCGCTCCGGGGATATCGAGGCCACGCCGGTCATTGCGCTATTCCGTCCGCATCACCTGTCCCGGATCGGCGCGCGGATCGCGCACTTTCCAGGCGCCCGCTTCCACCTGGCCGATAAAATCGGATACCAGCGTGTTGAACAGGGCGGGTTCCTCGAGATTGAGCGTATGGCCGGTCTTCGGCAGGATCGCGAGGCCGCTGGCGGGAAGCGTCTTCTTCAGGAAGATGCTCGGCTGGAGGCAATGATCGTCCTCGTCGCCGGACATGATCAGGGTCGGAACCATCATCTTCTTCAGTTCGTCTTCCAGGTCCCAGAAAGATGGCCGGCGGCACTGTACGCCGCGCATGGTGTTGGCCGCACCAACGGCAGAGTGCCGCGACAGCCGCTCCGCGAAAGCTGCCCAGCCGCGCGGGTCCTTGTTCTGGAACTGCACGCGGCTTGCGCCGAGCGAATAGATCTTCGAGAAACCAACCGGATCCTTTTCGAAATTATCGGCAACCTTCAGCGACGTGTTGCGGAAATAATCGGCCGTGGCGCGCTCCGTGCCGTAACCGGCGCCGGCGACCGTCAGCGATAGCGCCCGCTCCGGGAAGCGCAGGCCGAAATGCAGTGTCGCAAAGCCGCCCATCGACAGGCCGACGATATGCGCCTTCTCGATGCCGAGACCGTCGAGCACGGTCAGGGCATCTTCTGCCGCCAGCGCCTGCGAATACTGTTCGACATCCGCCGGGATATCGGACGGAGCATAACCGCGGGCCGCATAGGTGATGCAGCGGTTGCGCCGGGGAAAAAAGTTCATCTGCGGTTCCCAGGCGTCGTAATTGCCGCCGAACTCGTGGATGAACAGGATCGGCGTTCCGGTCTCGCCTGCCGTTTCGTAATAGAGCTTGATGCCATCCTTGCTGGTCACGAACATGAATCGGCTACTCCTGTAATATGCTTGGTTCCTAGACCGGCCCCTAGAAGAGGGCCGGCACGTCGTTCAGTGTCCGCGCGGTCGCGATATAGGCGGGCAAGCCTTCGCAGAAGCGCTCGGCCCACGCGCTCGGTACCGAGGTCGAGACCTTGATGAACCGGTCGCCGAAACGCGCTGTGTGGTAGCGCCCTTGGCGGATCATCACGCCCTCGCGGCGGGCAGCCTCGACGATCGCTTCCGGGGAGACGCCGGTTGCCGCGGTCTCTAGCACGAGGAAATTGCCATGTGATGGTTGGACCGGCACGGTTATGCCGGAGGCTTCGGCAGCAGCGACGATCATCGCCTTGTTCGCACGGTCAATGGAGCGCACGTCCTTCATCCACTCGGTCTTGACAGAGAGTCCGGCCATGGCAGCGCGCTGCGCGACGACCGACGCTCCCAGCACGGAGGTCGAGACGGATGAAAACTCGTCGACCAGTGCGGGGGATGCGACAAGCGCGCCGATGCGCATGCCCGCCAGCCCCAGCCACTTGGAGAAACTCAGCGAAACGACGGTGCCTTCCGGCGCGACCTGCAGAACAGGCGTGTGGCCGTCGGCGAAATCGCGGTAGGTGCAGTCGTGGATCATCAAGGCGCCGACCGAACGGGCGATCTCGGCAAAGGCCTCGATTTCCTCGCGGTCGTAACGGATGCCGAGCGGATTGTTGGGATCGACGATGTAGATGATCGCGCAACGGTCATCGACGGCAGCCCGCAGTGCATCCGGGGTCAGTTTGTATTTGGTCTCCGGATCGTAGATCGGGATCTGGATGACCTCGGCACCGGCCTGTTCGGCAAACATGCACGGCCATTTCCAGGTCGGGTCCGTCGTCACCAACGTCGTGCCGGGCTTGGCGCGCGCCTTGCAGATCATCGCAAGCGCATTGACGCCGCCTTCGGTCACCAGCGCTTCGGCTGAAAAGACGCCGAGATCGGCAACGATCCCGGCGCGAAGCGCCTCGAAGCCCATCGGTGGTGCGTAGGCATTGAATTCACCGGCCTCGATGGAACGAATCATGGCCTCGCGCACGGCGGGATGCGCGGGGATATGGTTGGTGTTCTGCCCCATCCACGCCAGATCCGGCGTGGAGAACAGGTCGTCGAAATAGCGGTTTCGAATACGGGCGTCGCTCATGATCGTCAGATCACCGAACCACGCGCGGCGATACCACCGTCGATGGTGACGACCGTGCCGGTAATATAGCCGGCCTTGGGCGAGGCAAGGAAGGCGCAGAGATCAGCGACTTCCTCGGCGGTGGCCGGACGCTTGCCCGGATACTTGTCGTAGAGTTCTTCCCAACGGGATTCATCACCGAGCATGTCGATCGCCTTGCGCTTCATGATCTTGAGCATGCGCGCGGTATCGACCGGGCCCGGATTGACGCCGATGACTCGGATGCCCTGATCGAGACTGCGGCCACCGAGTGCCTTGGTGAAGCTCATCAGGGCTGCGTTGCCGGTCGAGCCTGCAAAATAGGCCGCATCCCAGTTTTCGCCGGAATTGCCGATGACGTTGATGATCACGCCGTCGCGACCCTTGCGGCGCTTCCAGAATTCGCGGGAAAGGGTAATGTAGCCGAAGACCTTGAGATCAAAACCGCGGCGGATGGCTTCGTCGGTGACGTCCTCTATCGAACCGGCCGGGATATCACCGGCGTTGTTCATCAGGATATCATAGTCGCCACAGGCCTTGTCGAGTGCGACCATGGCTTCGGTCGTACCCAGGTCCGCCTCGTGCACCGTGACGTTGACCGGGTACTGGGCGAGTTCCTTCTTGAGGTCCTGCATGGCTGCGCCATTGCGAGCGGCCAAGTGGAGGTGGCATCCTTCAGCGGCCAGGACCTTGGCGATCGCGTAGCCAATGCCCTGTGATGCTCCGGTGATGAGGGCCGTTTTGCCCGCAAGATTGAGTTCCACCCTACGTCTCCTATGATGAATACATATTTGTCTTTTTTGCATACGACATTTCCGTGGCCTGTCCATAGAAATTTTTAAAGGAATTTGGAAGTTTCCGCCGGATAAACTAAACAATTGCCGCCATTACCCCAATTTGCTCCATATATAAGCAACAATCTTGAGAATTCAGCCAAAAAAATGAGCATAAAAAGCGGTTGGCCAAAAAAATCGATGACGTATACATTTATCTCTTGCACGAATACATTTTCCATCCCTAATGTCTGGCTAGCGGGATCAGCGGTCTCGGAAATTTTCAATGGAAAGGCCTTACAGCCGGCATGGCAGACGTTCAGCTTAAAAAGGTGGGCAAGACCTACGAGAGCGCTTCGGCAACCACGATCGATGGACTTGACCTGCACATTCGCAGCGGTGAATTCGTGGTACTTGTCGGCCCCTCGGGCTGCGGCAAGTCCACGACGCTGCGCATGATTGCCGGCCTGGAAGAGGTCAGCAGCGGCGAGATCTGGATTGGCGAGCGCCGGGTTGACGAGCTCGATCCGCGCGAGCGCGATATCGCCATGGTTTTCCAGAACTACGCGCTCTATCCGCATATGACCGTCGCCCAGAACATGAGTTTCGGCCTGCGACTCGCCAAAGTGGACAAGGCGGAAATTCGCCGCAAGGTCGAGGAAGCCGCCAAGGTGCTGGAGATCTCCGCACTGTTGAACCGGCGGCCGAAGCAGCTTTCCGGCGGCCAGCGGCAGCGTGTTGCCATGGGGCGCGCCATGGTTCGCGATCCGGCAGTCTTCCTATTCGACGAACCGCTTTCCAATCTGGACGCCAAGCTGCGCGGACAGATGCGCACGGAAATCCGCCGACTGCACAAGCGCCTGAAGGCGACAACCGTTTACGTGACTCACGACCAGGTCGAGGCGATGACGCTCGCCGATCGCGTCGTGGTGCTGAACAACGGCAAGATCGAGCAGCAGGGCACGCCGCAGGAACTCTATGAACGTCCCGCCACCCGCTTCGTGGCCGGGTTCATCGGTAGCCCCTCGATGAACTTCCTCCCGGCGCAGGTTGCCCTGGACGGCGGGGCGCCGGTGCTGAAACTCAATAATACCACCCTACCGTCGCCAGCCGACCGGCGCGATGCTCTCCTTCCGTATGTGGGCAAGACGGTCGAAGTGGGTCTGAGGCCGGAACACTTCCTGGCCGGTGACGGCGAGCCGGATCTTTCGGTTCCCGTCGATATGGCCGAACTGCTCGGACCCACCACGCTGGTTCACTTCACCCTTGCCGGCGTGCCCTGCGCAGCCATGCTTGCGCCGCAGCACGCGCTCCCCGAAGGAGGTCAGCAGCCGCTCCGCATCGCCCAAGACCGCATGTCGCTTTTCGACCCCGATACCGGCGGCGCCATCTGAAAGACGCTGTCCGATAAAACACCAGAAGGAGAACGGCTGATGAAGATCTATTCTATCGTTTTTGCCAGTCTGCTCGGCGCCACGGCGTTGGGTGCGACCGGCGCCAACGCGCAAAGCACGCCTACCTGCACCGGCGAAACCGTGACGTTGCGCATCCTGCGAACGCCTGGCAACTACCCCTATCCCAAGCCGATGGAAGCCTGGCAGAAGGACAATCCTTGCGTCAAGTTCGAAATCAACGAAGTCCCGTTCCCGCAACTCGCGGACACGATTTCGGTTCAGGCAGCCAGCTCCAATCCGCCTGATATCATCGTTTATGACGGCCCGAACACCCAGTCCTACGCGGCTGCCGGCATCCTGCTGCCGATCACCAAATACCTGCCGAAGGGCTGGGATGCCGACATCCTGCCGGCCACCAAGGCCGAGCACAGCTACAATGGCGAGGTCTATTCGCCAGGCATCGAGCAGACCACCGTTGCCATGTACTACAACAAGAAGCTGGTCGAAGCCGCAGGCGTGAAGCCGCCGCAGACGCTTGCAGAGGCATGGACATGGCCCCAGGCGCTCGAAGCCTTCAAGAAGTGCCAACAGGGTCCGGCAGGTGCCGCCACGGTCTGGGGCCTCGGCCCGACCCGCTTCGGCAACGGGCAGCCGGGTCTCGTCTATCAGGACCTGACCTACCAGCGCTCCGCCGGCGACCCGAAGGCAGCCCCGACCAGCAGCGCCTACAAGACCTTTTGGGCGTTCGCGCCGGACGGCAAGACGGCTGAAGGCTATCTCAATACGCCGGAAGCCGTCGAAGCGCTGAAATTCTACCAGTCGATGTTCAATGCCGAAGGCGTTGCGCCGAAGGTCGGCATTCCGAATGCCTTCTTCGATGCCAAGGCCTGCTTCTACATCGACACTCCGGCCGCCGGCAACGCGCTGATCAAGGATCCGAAGATCGAATGGGGTATCACGCCGCTGCCGTATTTCAAGACGCCGGTCGTGCATACGGGCTCGACCACGTTCGGTGCGACCGCCCGCTCCAAGCATCCCGAGATCGCCGCAAAGTTCGTGGTCGATATGTCATGGGGCGAATATGCCTATATGAACGTCAGCCAGCGCGGCAATCTGCCGACATTGAAGAGCCTGTTCTCCCGCTTCGACGTCTACAACAAATATCCGATGAAGGTGTTCGTCGATCAGCTGCAGTCCTGGGGCCAGCCACGCCCGCCGGGCCCGAAATTCGCCCAGTATGACAAGATCGTCAGCGAGGCTCTTCGCGGCGTTGCCTTCGGCGGCGATCCGGCAGAACTGATGGCGGACGCTGAAAAGAAGGTTCAGCGTATCCTCGACCGATAATGACAATGGACGCGAGAATGTCGACAGGCGAACAGATCCTTACCGTTTCGGCGGGTGCAAAGACCCGGCCACGCAAGGCCGCCACCCGGCGGCAAAAGCAGGAGCGTCTGGTCGCTGTCGGCTTTCTCGCGCCTTTCATGCTGCTGCTGCTGATCTTCCAGTACGTTCCGCTGCTGGTGATGGCGCGAAACAGCTTCTACGACTATTCGCTGCTCAACCCGGCAGCGGAGAAATTTGTCGGCCTGCGCAACTTCGCCGACATGATCGAATACGATGACGCCGGCAGGAGCTTCGGCATCACCTTCCTCTTCGCGTTCGGTGTGGTTGCGTTCGTCATCCCGATCGCTTTTGCGCTCGCACTCTTCCTCAATTCGAAACTGCCGGCGCGCGGCCTGGTCCGCACCATGATCATGCTGCCGGTCGTCACCTCCTCGGTGGTGACCGCGACCATGTGGTCCTTCCTGCTCGATCCGTCGAACGGGTTGATCAACGGCGCGCTGGATATCGTCGGCATCACGCGGCAACCATTTCTGACCAGCACCACCCAGGCGTTACCGTCGCTGATCGCCATGACGCTGTGGCAGCAGGTCGGGTTCGGCACTATTCTCTTTCTCGCAGGCCTTCAGGGCGTGCCTTCCGAACTCGGCGAGGCGGCTCGCATCGATGGCGCCACCCGATGGCAAGTGCTGTGGAACATCACGATACCGCTCCTATCGCGCACCACGCTGTTCGTGGTGGTGATCATGACGGTCTTTTCGCTGCAGACCTTCGCACCGGCATTCTTGATGACCCAGGGCGGGCCGCAGGAAGCAACGAACCTGATCGTCTACCACATCTACAATACCGCCTTCATTATGCAGCAGGCCGGTTATGCCTCGGCGCTTTCCGTCGTCCTGCTGCTCGTCGTCCTCGCCATCTCGATGGTCCAGATGGCACTCCTGCGATCCCGTTGGAACTACTGACATGAGAACGACCCGCATCCGCCGCACCGCCCTCACCCTGGTGATCATCCTGCTGATCATCGCCTGTTTTCTGGCACCCTATGCCTGGGTCGTAGCTTCGTCCTTGAAGAACCAGTTCACCGTGTTCGGCGACGTCACGCCCCTTTCCTGGCGCGCATTCGTGCCGGTCGGCGCGACGATCGAGAACTACGTGTCGCTGTTCGAGCGCACGAATATTCTGAGGGCCTTGCTGAACACCGCGATCGTCGCGATCGGGCAGGTCGCGTTCACCCTGCTTCTCTGCTCGATGGCCGCCTATGCCCTGACCCGCATCAAGTTTCCCGGCGCCCACATCGTCTTCATGCTGATCCTCCTGACTTTCCTGTTGCCGATCGAGGCGATGATGGTGCCCCTCTACCAGGTGGTTTCCGGGCTCGGCCTTTCCAACACGCTGGTCGGGATCATGATCCCCTGGATCGCCAGCCCCTTCGGCCTTTTCCTGCTGAAACAGGCCTTCGAGGAACTGCCGACCGAGTTGGAGGATGCGGCGCGCATCGACGGTGCCGGACATGTGCGCATCTTCTTTTCCATCGTCCTGCCGAACGTCAAGGTACCGATGGTGACGCTTGGGCTCATCACATTCCTGTTCTGTTGGAACAGCTTCCTGTGGCCTCTGGTCATCGTCCAGGATCCGGCGCGACAGATCATCCAGGTGGCGATCGCCCAGCAGGGTTCGCCGACCCAGCTGCCGAACTGGGGTGAGACATTTGCCGGAGCGACGGTCGCCACGGTGCCGCTCATCCTGCTCTTCCTGGTCCTGCAGAAATACTTCACCCAGGGCATGGCCACCAGCGGGATAAAGGGCTGAGCGGATGAGCGATCTTCATCTGCTGGACGCACCTTTCGGCGGCCAGATCGGCTATCGTGCGCTCGGCGCCGCAGGAGATTGGCTGGTGCTGATCCATGGCTGGTGCGGCAGCGCCGATCACTGGGATATCATCGGGCCCGAACTGGCCCGCAATTTCCGGGTCCTTGTACTTTCACATCCCGGTTTCGGTGGCACTGCACCGCCGCCTGCAAGCGGCCAGACAATCGCGGCCATGGGCGCAGCGGTCGCGCATGTCCTCGATCATCTCGACATTTCGGGCGCCATCCTGGTCGGTCACTCCATGGGCGGTCCCATCTCCACGGAGACGGCGATTGCCGCACCGCAGAGAGTGGCCGCGGTGATCGGTCTCGATACGCTGTCCGACCGGGACTATTACGGACGTGTGCCGGATGACGAGATCCGGCGTCGGCACGAGGATTTCCAGGCGGACTATCCAGGCCGGATGCGGGCCATGGTCGATATGATCGTTCATCCCACCACCGAGGAGGCCATGCGAGCCCGGATTACGGAGGGCATGCTGGCCGCGGCACCGGGCGACTTCGCGCTGGATATTAAGGACGACCTGTTCTTCTGGAATGCCGAAGATCGCTGGCCGCTGGTAACCTGTCCGAAAATGCTGCTGAATTCACCTTACGTGGCGCGTCTGGCCCATCCCGATCCCATGCCTTGCTTTGCCGCAACTCCGATAGCCACCTACGATTCCGGCCACTTTCCCATGGTGGAAGCCCCTTCGATGATTGTGGACAAGATCAGAAGTTGCATCGCAAGCCTGGTATACTGATTATATGATATTGAATGCAGCAGAGAAATAAACATATATGCGCGCCACTAAAGCCCGACCGGTCACGAGCAAGGCCGGCAAAGGAGCATTCCAATTGAACCAAGATGCGGTTCGCATATCCGGTGTCGGCACGGCACGTCAGGCGACACGATCGGACGAGTTGCGTGATCATCTCGAGGAGATGATCCTGGACGGCCGTCTGGCGCCCGGAGAGCGGCTGGACGAGATGGAATTGTCGCGCCGGTTCGGGCTTTCGCGCACGCCGGTTCGTGAAGCGATCAAATCGTTGCTCGCCATAGGCCTGATAGAAACGCGCGGACGCCAAGGCACGCATGTCGCCCTTCTGTCGATTCCGGCGATCATCGAGATGTTCGATGTCATGGCTTCACTCGAAGGGCTATGCGCCAAGCTCGCCGCTCGTCGCGCGACGCCGACCGAGCGGGCCGCCATGCGGGCGGTTCATGAAGAACTCGTCAAGGCCTATGAGGTCGGCGATCCGGTCACCTTCTACAAGATCAACCAGCAGTTCCACGACCTACTCTACGATGCAGCCCACACGCATTTCATTGCCGAACAGGCTATCCAACTGCGCCGTCGGATCGGCGCCTACCGGTTGCGTGCCACCTATCAGCCGGGACGTATGCTTGGAACGCTGACCGAGCACGTGCGGATCATGGACGCAATCGACGCGGGCGATCCGGACGCCGCGCAAAAGGCGGCGAGTGACCACGTCCAGCTTTTGGGCGATCAGTTGACCGACTTCATTTCCTCACTGCCGCAACGCATCGGAGTTGCGCAATAGTGTTCCGCTCGTACGGGGGGCGCGACACACTCTGCAAAGCCGGTACGATCAGCTTTGGAAGACGGGGCCCGGCCCGCCGATTCGTATCCGCAGCCTTCCCGGATCACCAGGCAGGGAGTTGTCAGGTTATCGAGTTATGATCGAACGAGCCTGCTACGCCCCGAGATCAGGCAACCGGCCCGTTACGGCTTTCCATTCTATGAGGGAGAGAAGATTGCAGATATCGCCGAGGGCTTGGGCAATGGCGTCGAAGCTGCGGGCGATCGGATTCAGGTCGGCTGAATAGGGCGGCTGGAACTCACTTCCTCCTATTTCTTAGCCAGCCCGTTTGGGATATGTGAGAGGCGGACCCGGCGAGCGGTGATCGGCGACCCGACAACAGATCAACTCCGAGACTTGTTTCTCGACTTCAAGCTCTGGCGTGAGCTGCATCTTGAGCTCGGCCTGCGCGCCGGCCGCCAAGCTGCTACCTTCGGCGGCCGATCATTTTCTTAGTTTGAGCATCAGTCGGAAAGAGGTATACCTTCATTCACGGCCGGCCAATTGTTGTCGCGGCCACCTCTGTTCCTCGCTATGTCGCGAGAATCGCGCTTCTCATCAAAGCTGCCGATGGCGGAGGTGACAATGTAGTCTGGAGCAGAATATCCCGATCGGAAAGTTCCGTCGTAATATTCTCCCTCCTCCGCGGCGGCTACACCTAACGTCGCTGATGCGAAGCCCATCAGAAGCGTCAGGATTGAACACATCTTGAACATCTCGGCATCTCCCATCTGGACACCGACGTCACTGATCTAGACTTGCCGACGCCCGGTGTCTTGACACAGTCATTGGGGTTGTGCGGTCGCATCGGATATCGTCGCTTGCGCCAACGACAAATCAAATCACGCGACCGCCTTCATCTCTGGCCGTGGAATTGATTAATTCAGGTGCTATCGATTTGGCTGGCGACAATAGGGCACTGCCGGGACACGTTTCGATGTTACTCCCATGATCCTGAGAAGCAACCCGGACCGCCTCAACAAGCTGGTCTAGCTACAAGGTGCAATTCCATGAGTGGCGTCGCCCAGGGGAGAAACATTCTTGACCCGGCGATTGCCCACGGCGGTAAAACGGGTCGCTTGACGGCCGGTCGGCAACCCAGCGCACCAGGTCGTTGCGGGGTCCATAGGGACGAGCACAGCCTCGCCAAACGCTATCCTGCTGTGACAGAGAGTGCCCCGCGCGACCTTTCGTTCGTCGTCGCGGCGAACGGCATCCTGTTCTTCACCGCTCACCCCTGAACATGGAAAGCGAAGCCGGCACGGGCAAGCTTGTCCGTTCTTTTCAATCTCTCCAACCCGTGCGGGCACATCGACGGCAGCAGTGGCATCCATATTCCACCTCATTTGCTCTGCGCAATCTTTACATTTACAGCACCCAGCCTGTATTTCCATTTGATGCCATCTGGGATCAGGAACTGCGAAATCGCGACGCCAAAAAGCCCGCTGTCGCGTGCGCGGGCCACATTCGCCGACATGCTTGATGACCGACTTCCTCGGCGACGTCTGTGCGCTGACGGCTCGGCCTCGTCGCGGGAGTCCAGGTTTGCAGGTCGCGGCCGCAACCTGCAAGTTTATCGTGGTGTAGTTCACCATGCCCCTGTTGCCACAGGGCTTTACCACCTACCCCGAGCCGGTGGCGTCAAATCATCAAATATAAGGACTACGACCACCATGAATATCGGTGAACTCTACGATCGGAGCGTCGCGGGCACTTACGATCGCGACGAAAGAGGCCTGCTTTCGGGAGGCAGGAATCTCGCGTTTCAGCAGATCGAAAAGTTTGTGCCTGCAGATGATGTCAGGAATGTCCTGGATCTAGCTGTGGGAACCGGCCAATCGCTTGTCGCGATGCAGAGGTTTTTTCCGCGCGCCGCGCTGCATGGCATAGACCTCTCAGCGGAAATGCTGAGGATCGCCGAAACCAAGCTCGCCTTCCATTCCATCCGTGACGACGTGGCCAACACCGATCGGCACTTTATGCGGAACAGCATGAACTTGTTGCTCATGCATTTTCTGACAACATTTGTGGACGGCGAAGACATTGTGGAGAGCACAGCGAAACTTCTGCAACCTAAAGGCCACTATTCGATAGTCAGCACCACGTTCGAAGCTTTTCCTCGGATATATTCGCTTGCTCGGACGTTGTTCTCGGAAGAATTCATCCAGGAGAAAAATCCGGCACCTGCCAACACCGAAACCATCGTTTCCTTCTGTGCGAATGCCGGGCTCGATGTTGTCTCAGTGGAGCGCTTCACGAAAAAAGTCAGCTTTGTTGACTTCGAGGACTTCTACGATTTCGGGATGAATTCCGGCTTTTTTACCCATGTCCTCTCACATCTCGACGAAGCTCAAATTGCGGGACTAGCCAGCATGGGAGGGGTGTTTCCGCTGGAAGACGAATATAGTGCGTCCGTCGTATTGGCGCGCCGCCCGTGGTGAACGACGCATCGTGGACGGAAAGAGCGTTCTGATCAGTTCCGAGAACTGGTCAGATGCAGCCGTCTCGAAAAACCGCGAGGCAAGCGTGTGGCTCTCGCATGAGGCTATCGCAACGTATTTCACGATGCTCTCGAGAACGATTGACAGAGTGGCTTTCTTCCCTCCCCTGCCCTGGAGCCCGAGTGACTTGGGTAGGTGATCGGGCTAGTCGAATTATTCCCCGCCCGGAACTGAATGCCGAGCCAACTGCGTCAAGTAGGATCGGCGCCCCTTGGCTCACCAGGATTGTGACCGCCTTGTCGATGACATACGATGACCCCCGAGCCTGAGAAGTCGTGGTTTTCGTCGGCATTGGGCGAGAGCGCCGAAAGGATCGCGGATTGACCCCGCAGACCTCGGTTGAGAAGGGCGCCAAAGAGTACTTTGCCTCATTATTGTAAAGTTCGAGCAACAGATCGAATGCAACGTCCTTGATTTCCTGGTGGAGTTCTTTCGTCAGCCGCTTTCGATCGTCCATAAAGAGGCCCCGTGCGGATTGGAAAAAAGAGAGATTCGATGAGGCCTGACCCCTTGGCCCGTTTTACGCGACGCGATGAAAGCGACCGCTGAGTGAGAACGGCGAATCATCTATGCTTCCCCGCGCGACCGCGATCGAGGGTCCGATTTCATCTAGACCGAGACCATGGCCGGGGTTTAGGAGGAGTCGACCGCCGCCCCGGGCAATGGAAAAAAGCGCCTCCTGAAATCTAACATCGATAGTGCGGACACCTGCCCACCGGGCGGCTACCGGCGGAAGGAGAACTGACTTGGCCAGCACGATAAATTTCGCTCTGAACCATATGGCCGCTCCTCGGCTGAACAGCCGCGAGTTGATCGATGTCGCGTCTCAACTCGGCTGCGTCGGCGTCGAACTTCGGAACGACCTTGCCGAGAAGGGCCTCACCACGCGAGTGTTCTTTGATGGCGACAAACCTGGGGCGATCGGCGAATATGCACGCGGCAAGGGCGTTCGGCTGCTGGGCCTTTCCGAGGCCTACGGCTTCAATCGCTGGTCGGATGAGATGAAGGACAAGATCAAGCTTCTGATAGACCAAGCGAAGGAAGCCGGAGCCGAGTCAATCAGTCTCATCCCGAGCAACGCGGGTACAAAGGAGACGGACGAGGAGCGCCTTTCCGATCTACGAGGCGCGCTCGCCCTGATCCTGCCGCTGCTCGACGAGGCGGACCTGATAGCGCTTGTGGAGCCCCTCGGCTTCACGACGTCTTCGCTGCGCCGCAAGCGCGAAGCCATCGAGGCGATCGAGGCGATCGGCGGGAGAGATCGGTTCCGGCTGGTGCACGACACCTTCCATCATCATATCGCGGGTGAAACTGAGTTTTTCCCAGAATGGACCGGGATCGTGCACATCTCCGGCGTGGTCGATCCGACATTGGCGCTTGACGAGATGGAAGACCGGCATCGCGTTCTGATAGACGAGGCCGACCAATTGAGGAATGTCGAGCAGCTCAAGACACTGGCCGGTATGGGCTACGAGGGCGCATATTCCTACGAGCCTTTCGCGCCGGTCGTCCAGGCCGACGCCAACATCCAGACAAGTCTGGGAACGAGCATGCGCTTCATCAAGGAGGCGATCGGTAAAGTGGGCGCCTAGGTCCGTCGAAGGCTCTGTTGCAGAAATTCGGTTTGGTTGGCAAAAGCTACCATTTGATTGTCGAGAGTGGTGATGTCGGATTTCAAGTGGCCATTTTGAGGGCGAGGTCATTCTTTGGGTGATATTGCCGCTATCTTGAACAAACGATGGGTGAGCCCCGCGTCCCTTGTCGATCATTCGACGATCTATCGCTGGGCCCAGAAATACGCACCGGAGATGGAAAAGCGGCTGCGTGGGCATTGGTGGCGACCGCGATCGACGAGTTGGCGCGTCGACGAAACCTATGTGAAAGTCCGCGGCCAATGGACGTACCTCTACCGGGTCGTCGACAAACTCGGCAACACCATTGATTTCCATCTGTCGCCGACGCGCAATGCCAAGGCCGCCAAGAGATTCCTTGGTAAAACCGTGAACGGCCTGAAGGATTGGGAAAAGTTCACAATCATCAACACCGACAAGGCTCCGACCTATGGCATTGCCATTGCGGAATTGAAGGCTGAAGGTAAATGCCGTGAGGAACTTGTGCACCGTTAGGTCAAATATTTGAACAAGGTCGTCGAGGCCGATCACGGCAGGCTGAAACAGTTGATCCGTCCGGTCAGGGGTTTCAAGACGTTGACGACGGCTTACGCGACGATCAAGGTTTCGAGGTAATGCGGGCGCTGCGCAAGGGTCAGGCTGCGATTTTTAACCTGACCGGCGACGTGCGTGGCGAAGCGCGCATCGTCGAACGGGCCTTCGGCATCGGGCCGAGCGCGCTCACAGAGGCCGCGACATTACTCGCTCAACATCTCGAAGGGCAAGCAGCGTGACAGCCATCAGTGCGGAATACCGGTTCCACTAACCAAGCCGATTTTTTTGCAACAGAGCCATGAGGATGCCCCCACCGTGGGCTGAGTCTTTCGCGCTTATCCAGTAAGCATGATAGGCTTGGACCTCCATCTGAACGGACCCTGACGGCACTCGAAACTCGCCTCGATCAAAACATCGAACCGTTCGGAGGGCGCTCGGGGCAGATCCGGAATCTTAGATCAGAGGCAGAGCCCAAAAAGCGAAGAATGGTCGGTCGGTCGAACGCATGGCGTGTTTGATCCCGGGAACGTTGTAGAAAGAACCGCCGACGCCCGGCGAAAACCAGTGGCCCCCTCCCTGCCTGAACTCGCCGGGCGACAGGGCAAGATAGATTTCTTCCGGTGGATGGCCATGGTCCGGGTATCGAACATCCGGCGCCATCAGCGTCACGCCCAGCCACACGTCGTTCCGCTCTTCTATTCCACCCGGTCCGAGGATCATGCCGTTGGCATGCCCTTGCGCGAAATTGGTGCTGGCGGATGTGTCCGGCCGTTCCTTAAGGTCCCAGATCAGACGCGACTCAATAGGACGAAACTTTGCAACCAGATCGGTGAGTTCAGCCTGGCCCATATCGTGATCGAGCGCTTCGTCAAGTATCGCGCAGACCGGAAGACGCAGTCCTTGCCCCTCCCTTTCGCGCGCCGGCGTCTGTAACATAGAAGCCATCCGCTGCAGTGGTTCGCGGCTGCGCCGATCTACCGCAAAGCGGTCATACGCTACGAATGCAGCATCGATAAACTGCTGAAGTGCAATACTTCTCGCCATGGCGTGATACTCCTGACAGTGATCTCGACCTGTTGCTATTCTGGTTTGGCGAAGCGAGGCGATCACGACCTTTGCCGGACCGAACGTGCTGCCTCCAGGATCTTTCGCGCCTGGCGCTGGTGCGGCCTGTCCACCATCTTACCGTCGATACGGATGACGCCGGCTGCGGGCTCGTCGGTAAACGCCGCGGCGACCCGCCGAGCCCAGTCGACCTCCTCGCTGGTCGGGGTGAATGCCCGATTGACCGGATCGACATGGCTTGGATGGATGACCGCCTTGGCGCCAAAACCGTCGCGGCGGGCCTCCCGCACCTCGCTCAAAAGGGCCTCCACGTCGCCAATATTCGTGCAGACCGTATCGATCGCCATCACCCCCGCCGCGGCCGCCCCCGCAAGGCAAAGATTTCTGGCCATCAGGAACGGAGCGGCAAAAAAACCGTCGCCGGTCCGATTGTGCGTCGCGCCAAAAGCCGCGGCCAGATCCTCCGCGCCCCACATCATGCCTGCGAGCCTCGGGCTCGCATCCTTGTAACTGCCGAGATTGAACAGGGACTCGGGCGTTTCCGTAACGATAGCGATGATGTCCGTCGTCCCTGCCTCAATGTCATAGGCTGCCTCAAGCGCATCGAGCCAAGCCGCCAGTTTCCCGACATCGTCTCCATGCGCGGATTTGGGCAGCACTATGCCATCGGGTCGATGCGGCATGGCGGATACCAGATCCGTGAGGCTCAGGCCGGTGTCGAGGGCGTTCACCCGAACGAACAGCTGCTGGCGGTTGCGCGGCGCCTTAAGCATCTCCGCCAGCATTTCTCTTGCCTTGTCCTTGGCGTCGGGTGCAACGGAATCCTCCAGATCGAGGATCAGGGCATCGGCCTCACCGGTGCTCGCCTTCCGGAATTTGGCTATGCTGTCGGCCGGCACGAAAAGGAAGGAACGCATCAGCCTGCGCTCCTCTTGCGCATCATCGCCATGCGCTTGCAAATCGCTACCACCTCGTCGCGTTGATTGAGGCAGGTATGTTCGAACTCTACCAGACCGACATCCCCACGCGACTTGCTTTCGCGCTTCGACAACACGGTGGTGCGGCTGCGCAAAGTATCGCCGTGGAAGACAGGTTTCGGGAACCGAATATCAGACATGCCGAGATTGCCGACAGTCGTGCCGAGCGTCGTATCCTGAACGCTCATGCCTATCATGATCGCCAGAGTGCAGAGACTGTTAAACAAAGGCTGACCCCACTCGCTCTGTGCGGCGAAATGCGCATCGATATGAAGCGGCTGCGGGTTGAGCGTCATAAGGCTGAAGCTCATATTGTCCGCTTCCGTCACCGTGCGGCTCAATTCATGGCGGAATTCGTGGCCAACGACGAACTCCTCGTAATACAATCCGGCCATGGGTTTCCTTTCAGCCGTCAGCGAAGTTCGGAGCCGGGCAGCGCCGCCAGAAGCTCTCGCGTGTAGGCGTTCTGCGGGTTTTCGAAGATCTCCCTCGCCTCTCCCATCTCCACGATCTTGCCGCGGCTCATGACGGCGATGCGGTTGCAGATATTGGAGGCAACGCGGAGATCGTGGGTGATGAAGAGCATTGCGAAACCGAGTTCGCTCTGAAGCGACTTGAACAGTTCGAGGACCTGCGCCTGAACCGTCACGTCGAGCGCCGATACGGCCTCATCGGCGACGATGACGTCTGGTTCCAGAGCGAGCGCCCTGGCGATGCAGAGCCTTTGTCTCTGGCCCCCCGAGAACTCGTGCGGGAAACGGTCCATGGAAGACGGATGCAGGCCCACCAGTTCCAGCAGTTCGACAGCACGCCGGCGTGCCTCGGCCGAAGACTTGCCGTGACGCATCGGGCCTTCGACCAACGACTGGCCGATACGGCGGCGCGGATTGAGCGAGCTATAGGGGTCCTGGAAGATCATCTGGATGCGATGGCGTGTGCCGGCGAGAGCCGTCTGGGATAGCGAAAACAGGTCCTGCTTGCAGAACAGGATCTGGCCGCTGCTCGGGGTCTCGAAGCCCAGCACAGCCTTGGCAAGCGTGCTTTTGCCGGATCCGGATTCGCCTACTATGCCCAGCGTCTGACGTGGCGCGAGCGAGAAACTCACGCCGGCAAGCGCATGAACGGCCTGGCTCTTGCGGATCCAGCCGGCCTGGCGGTAGGTGAGATGGAGGTCCTTCACCTCCAGCATCGGCATCGCCGGTTCCAGATCGGGCAGGTAACGCAGCCGAGGCACAGCCGCTATCAGCTCGCGCGTATAGGCATGCTGCGGATTGCCGAGCACCTGGTCGGGTTTCCCGCTTTCGACCACACGCCCGTGCTGCATCACCGTGACATGGTCCGCGACGTCAGCCACCACGCCGAAATCGTGGGTAATCATCAGGATTGCGCTGTCGTGCTTGACCAGCAGTTCCCGGAACAGCTGCAGGATCTGGGCCTGAGTGGTGACGTCGAGTGCCGTCGTCGGTTCGTCCGCAATAATCAGGGCCGGTTCCATGGCAAGCGCCATGGCGATCATCACCCTCTGGCGCTGTCCGCCGGAGATCTGGTGCGGATACCGCCCGTAGATTGTCTCCGGCGACGGAAGACGCACATCCTCCATCAGTTCCAGGACGCGCTTGCGCACGGCGGTCTTGCCCATTTCCTTCCTGTGCAGTGCCAGCACTTCGGCAATCTGGTCGCCGAGGCGCATTACCGGATTGAGTGCGGTCAGCGGCTCCTGGAAAATCATCGCCATGCGGTTGCCACGCAACGCATTCATGCGTGCTTCCGGCGCCCCGCCGATTTCCTCGCCCTCGAGCTTGATGGAGCCGCCCGCAAGACGCAGCGCATTCGGCAAGAGCCCCATGACCACCGAGGCCGTAACCGATTTGCCCGAACCGGACTCCCCGACCACGCAGGCGATTTCCCGCGGCCTGACCGAGAGCGAGATGCCCTCGACGGCGTAGGCCCGATCCAGGCCGTAAGGAAGAGCGACGCTGAGATCGCTGATCTTGAGGATCGGAACGTCCGTTGACGACGAGGCGGTCATGAATGCACCTTTGCGCGACGAGACAGGGTGGGATCGAGCCAGTCGCGCAGACTATCTCCGAGAAGGTTCACCGACATGACCGTGATGGCGAGAACCATGCCGGGCGCGATGATGGTCCACGGCGCGCGCAGGAAAACCGCGCGGCCTTCCGCGACCACGTTGCCCCAGGTCGGCGTGCCTCGCGGGAACCCGACGCCGAGAAAGCCGAGCACGGCCTCCGAGAGGATGGCGGCCGCGAATATGTAGGTCGTCTGGACGATCAGCGGAGCGATGCAGCTTGGCAGGATGTGGCGTATCAGGATCAGCCGCGCCGGGATCGACATCCCGACTGCCGCATGCACGTAAGGCTCCTCGCGCACGCTCAGGACGACACTGCGGACGAGGCGTACGACGCGCGGGATCTCGTTGAAGACGAGCGCACCGACGATGGTGAGGAGACTGGGGCCAAGCAGGGAGACGACGGCCACCGCGAACAGAATGTTCGGGATCGCCATGATCGCATCCATGATGCGCATGACGAAACCATCGAGCCGGCGAAAATATCCGGTTATCAGCCCGATCGCCGTTCCTACGAGACCACCGCTGACTGCAGTCATGAACCCCACCAGAAGCGAGAGCCTGGCGCCTTCGAGGGTAAGCGCAAACACATCGCGGCCCATGGCATCTGTTCCGAACCAGGCAAGTTCGGACGGGGCCTTGAGACGCATGCGCGGACGCACCATTGTCGCATCACCGGCCACGAACCATGGCCCGATCAGCGACACAAGGATGATGATTAGCAACACCGCGACGCAGGAGAGCATCAGCAGGTTGCGGGAAACAAGAGCTTGCCAGGAAGCCGAGCGACCGGGAAGCGTGGACGTTTGAGATGCCAAAGCCCTGTCCTCAATATCGAATGCGCGGATCGACGATGATGTAGGTAATGTCGATCAGCAGGTTTACGCCGACATAGATGAATGCGAAGAACAGCATCAGCCCCTGTACCACGGGATAATCCCGCGCCAGGATTGCATCGATGGTCAGTCTCCCGATGCCGGGAATATTGAACACGCTCTCGGTCACCACCACGCCGGAAATCAGCAGCGCGATGCCGAGACCTATCACCGTGATGATCGGCACGGCCGCATTTGGCAGCGCATGCCGCCAGAGCATGCGGAAGGCAGGATTGCCCTTAGCCTTCGCCGTGCGGACAAAATCCTGCCCGAGCACTTCGAGAAGACTGGAGCGGGTGACGCGGGCGATAAGCGCCATGAGCACCAGCGCCAGGGTCAGCGATGGCAGTATGAGATGCCGCATCGCCGCCGCCGGGTCGACCAGCGGACTGACATATCCCTGCACCGGCAACAGGCCGGCGCTGATGGAGAAGAACAACATCAGCAGGTAGCCGACCACGAAAGCCGGAATCGAGAAACCGAGGACCGACAGCGTCATAACCACCCAGTCGACCCAGGTATTGTGCCGCCAGGCTGCCAGCGCTCCGAGCGGCACGGCGACCAGAACCGTGACGACGATGGCACAGAGGGCAAGCATCAGCGTCGGTCCCAGGCGATCGGCGATCAGGTCGCTCACCGGCATGCGCGAGAGGATGGATTGCCCCAGATCTCCCTGCACGACGCCTGCGATCCAGGCTAGAAACTGCAGCGGCAAGGGCTGATCCAGCCCCATACTCACCCGTAGACCCTGGATTTCTGCGGGCGTCGCTGCATCACCGGCCATGATCGTCGCCGGATCACCCGGGCTCAGCCGAAGCAGGAGAAACACGATCACGGCGACAATCAACATCACCGGGACGGCCGACGCCGTGCGAAGGATTATTAGTCGCAGCATCAGCTCTTGGCCACGTTCCAGAGAACGACGACTGGAGAGTTGACGTAATCCTTCAACTCCGGCCTCAGCGCGATGAACTGCTTGTAGGTTCCGAGCGGAATGTAGAAGACCTGGTCATAGGCGCGCTTCTGCATTTCCTCGGCGATCGCTTTCTGCTTGGCCGGATCGGGTTCGCGCTGATATTGCGTCTTCAACGTCTCCGTTTCCGTGTCGTCGATGAAACCGGTATAGCCGGCCTTGCCGCGGGCATCGAAATTCATGTTACCCAGCGGCGAGATTAGGTCGATCCCGTCGAAGACAGCATGGGCGAGGTTCCAACCACCCTCAGCCACCGGGCCAGAATTGGCACGCCGCGTCAGGAAGGCGCTCCATTCCATCGTCTGGATTTCGCTTGCGATGCCGATCGAGGCGAGAATCTGCTGGGTCATCGGTGCCAGCGCTGAGAAGGAGGCCACGTCACCAGGCGTGATGATGACGACCTTCTCGCCTTTGTAGCCTGACTCCTTGACCAGTTGTTTCGCCCGTTCCAGGTCCGGAGTACCCTTGTCGGCGAAGCCGGCGGCGGATTCCAGCGGCGTGTCGCAGCCGAACAGCGCGCCACATATGCGGTAGTCGTCGGGATTGCCGACCACGATGTCCAGATAATCTCGCTGGGTCACGGCCGCCTGCACCGCCTGGCGCAGTTTGACGTTGTTGAAGGGGGCCTGCGCCCAGTTGAAGCGGATCGTCGAAACGGTCGGGCTTGCCCTTGCGATGACCGTGATATCGGAACCGTCAAAGATCGGCTTGCGGTCTGGGCTGACCGACTCGATGATATCGAGCTCCTTGTTCTGCAGGGCGCTCATCGCCGTATCCGGGCTCGGAAACCAGATCACCTCGATGCGATCGACGGCTGCCACCTTGCCACCGGACAGCCCATCCGCAGGCTCCTTGCGCGGCACATATTTGTCGTTCTTGACATAGGCCCAGCTGACACCCGGCCGGAACTCCTCCTTGACGAAGCGATAGGGGCCGGAACCGACTACCTCCTCCAGAACGGTCGCCGGCGGGAGATCGGCAATACGCTTCGGCATCACGAAAAGCGGGATAGAAGTCGGTCGTGCGAAAGCCTCTAGCATGATGCCGAAGGGCTCGGTCAGAGACACGCGGAAGCTGCGCTCGTCGGCTGCGGCAATCTCCTTCGTCACGGCCTTGAGGCGCAGGCCGACGACATCCTTCTGCCACCACCGCTTGATGGAGGCAACGACATCGCCGGTCGTCACCGGTGCTCCGTCATGGAAGGCGAGACCCTCTCTGAGATGGAAATCCCAGGTCAGGCCATCATCCGACATTTTCCAAGTATCGACCATCTGCGGCTTCGGCACATAGGCGGAATCCATGCCGAAAAGAGTATCATAGACCATGAAGGCGTGGTTGCGGGTAATGTAGGCATTGGTGGTGACCGGATCGAGGACCCTCAACGCGGCATGCGGCGCGAAACGGATGACGCTTTGCCCCTGTGCGCTGGCGAGACCGGGTCGGGTAGCGGCAAAAAGAAGTGCACTGCTGGTGAACAGCAGCGCTTCACGACGGTTCATATCCATTGCAATTCTCCTCTGAAGTTTCTGTTATCGTTGTTTATTTTTATCAGTACGCCTTGCCGCGGCGCGGGTCCGGCCAGAACGAGGTGTTGGCGCGGGCTGGACCGCCGCCGGCCGCCATTGGCACGCCGTCTGCGCGCCAGCACGAGGCTCCGGTCATCGATCCATCCGCGTGGAACTGGATCGCTCCCATGCCGCCTGCCACATGAGCCGAGGGCACGATCTCGTGTCCCTTCTGCGCGAGCCCCTCCCTGACGGCCTCGGAAAATTCCATCTCGACTTCGACTTCCTGGCCCCAGGTAAAGACCCGCGGGGCTTCGACAGCCTCCTGGATCGACATGCCGTGATCGATGAGGTTGATGACCGCCTGCATTGCCGACGCCGGAATACGATGAGCGCCCGGAAGCCCGAGAGCGAATGCGAGCCTGCCCTCCCTTCTGGCAATAAGGGCGGTTATCCCGCTGGTGATCCGTTTTCCAGGTGACAGCGACAACGCTTTGCCAGGATGAGGGTCAAACAGATACATGTAGTTGTTGGCGATTATTCCGGTTTGCGGAATGACCACGCGCGCTCCAAACAGGCTGTTAATCGTCTGCGTCGATGTCACGACGTTGCCGTCGCCATCCGCGATCGTCACATGCGTAGTGTTGGCCGACTCGTTGCTGAGAATTTTCGCTTCCTGCCGGCGGGCGCGCTCCGGATCGAAGTCCCCATGCCTTTCCTGCGCATAGGCCTTCGATGTCAGCCGTTCCAGCGGCACGTCGACGAACGCCGGATCGGCCGTCACGGCAAGCCGGTCTGCTGCAGCAACCTTCATGGCCTCGATCAGTCGGTGCAGCGTCGATACGGTGCCAAATCCTTCGGCCGACACGTTCGCGGCTTCGAGCAGGTTCAGCACCTGGATGGTCTGTACGCCGCCCGAACATGGGGGTGGCGGGCCTATGATCTCGAAACCGCGATAGATTCCGCGGACGGGTTCGCGTCGGATCACCTTGTAATCGCGGATATCCTTTTCCGTTACCCATGTACCGGAATTCTTCAGGAAAGCGCGGACATCGTTGCCGAGTTCACCCGCCAAAAGCGCTTCAGCCCCTAAATCGGCGATGGCTCTCAGCGTTTCGGCGTAATCCTTCTGGACAAGCATCTCGCCGGCCGCCAGCGGTTTACCGCCCGGCAGGAAGATCGCAGCAATCGCTTCGTCGAGCGCCAGGTCCGGACTGATCTCGCCGATACAGGTGGCAAGATAAGGAGACAGCACAAATCCCTCTTCCGCATAGCGGATCGCCGGATCCAGAACCCGCTTGAGAGGCAGCCGGCCGAAATCAGCCGACATCTGACACCATGCCTTGAGATTTCCCGGTACGGCGATCGCCTTGGGGCCGACCCTGTTTTGCCGGCCTTTGGTTTCCATATAGTCGGGCCAGCTTTCCGAGATCGGCGTGTAGCCGTCAGGTGTTGCGCTTGCAGGTGCCGTTGCCAGGCCGTCAAAGACATGCAGGTCGCCGTTGGCGAGATGGACGACCGAAGTGCCTCCGCCGAAGATCCCGACCATCATAGGCTCGACCACCGTCAGAGCGAATAGCGATGCGACTGTCGCATCGAAGGCATTTCCGCCCGCCGCAAGCATTTCCATCGCAGCCGCAGAGGCCAGCGGATGATTGGTCACGGCCACGCCGCGAGATCCTGTCACCGGGGCCTTCTCACATCGAAAAATAACCCCTGCACGCTGCTGCCAGTCGGACAATTTGCTGCCTTCCACCCTAATGAGAATGCTGGACACATGCGCGCAGGCGATTACGCGGTGCACATTCTGCTGCGATCTCGACTATGGCGGACATTCGAATGCGACCGCCGTCAACATATTAAATGACAGCTGGATGATCATCACAATATTGCTGGAGCTTTAATTTGATAATCAGGACTTATCAGACGAGCCAGAGACAGTGCGTCCCGCTTCGGTCATCTGCTGCATATGATGGCGGGTAATTACAATGAAGGAGCGCACGATCGGCGAATGATCGCCACGCCGGAACGCGACGGCTAGTTCAGCCTTCACGTGCTGCCCCTTGATCGGCCTGTAGACCAGGGATGGCAGCTGGATGCACCGAGTGGAGCGCGGCACAAGCGCCACGCCAAGCCCGATCGAGACCATGCTGGCGATCGTCATGAAATCACGGCCATGCGGCCCGAAGCGCGGTTGGAAGCCGGCTTTCTGGCAGGCAACGGTAGTATGGTGATGAAAGCTGATCTGGGAAGAATGCACGGGGATGATGAAGTCTTCGCCTGCAAGATCCTTCAGATCGACCTCGGCCTGATCAGCCGCGGGATGTCTGGTATTCAGGGCGATATCGAGATCCTCGAAAAGGATGGGGATCGTATCGATGTTGCGGGGCAGCGGTGCGGGCGGGCGGATAAAGCCGATATCCATCCGCCCTTCGGCGATGGCATCGAGCTGGCGCAGCATTTCAAGCTCCGAGATGTGAAGCTCGACCGATGGATGATTTTCCCGGAACTCGCCGATGACCCGCGTCAGCATGCCGGTATAAGCGGCCGACCCGACATAACCGACGGCCAGCCTGCCGACCTCGCCGCGCGCCGCGCGCCGCGCGATCTGGGTCGCGACATCGAGCTGCGTTATGATCTTGCGCGTTTCCTCGTAGAACAGTTCGCCCGCCAGGGTGAAGCTCGGCTTGCGCCGCGAGCGATCGAACAGCCGCACCTCGAGTAGATCTTCGAGGATCTTGATCTGCTGGCTCAGCCCGGGCTGTGCGACCCCCAGGCGCTCGGCGGCCCTTGCAAAACTCATCTCCTCGGCAATCGCCATGAAGTAGCGGAGATGCCGCAACTCGATGTTGCCGAAACCACGGCGTTTTGGCGCGTCCAACTGCAGCCTCGCTTTTTTGCATTCACGGGGCGGCAGCATAGGCGAAGTCCAATCGATATCAATTGCTATCGGACGTCAGGCGGTCTCCGGTGCGACGATCCTGACGGCACCTTCCTTGACGAGGCCTAAGATCTCTTCTTCGGAATAGCCTAGTTCCCGCAGCACATGTTCCGTATCCTGTCCGAGCACCGGTGCCGGCCCCGAATGCTCGGGCTGCGATACGCTCCAGGTCGAAGGAACCCGCATCGTCCTGATCCGGCCCTCCACCGGGTGCTGGCCGTCCTCGAAAAAACCCACAGCTTTGAGGTGGGGATCGTCCATGATGCTGGTCAGGGAATGCAGCGGCATGCAGGGTATGTCGGCCGCATTGAGAAGCTCTTCCCATTGCGCCGTCGTTTTTGTCACAAATATCTCCGTCAGGCACTGGTTCACCTCGTCGATATTCTCCTGGCGCCCCGCAAATGTCCGGTATCTGCTGTCGGCAAGCTTCACTGGGTCGCCCACCAGGGCGCGAAAACGCTGCCAGTGCTGATCCGTATAGATGACGGCACCGAGATAGCCGTCTGCGGTGGCGAAGGGCTTTCGGCCGCGAGAGAGCAGGCGGCGGTAGCCGCCCTGATCGAGCGATGGCTGGAACGACAACCCACCCATATGGTCACCGAGCACGAAGCTCACCATGGTCTCGAACATCGGCATGTCGATGCGTTGCCCGCCACCGGTCAGGTCGCGGTGGCGAAGGCCGGCAACGATTGCAATCGCCGCATGCAGGCCGACGATCCGATCTGCCATGTTGACAGGCACATAGGCGGGTGCCTCGCCGGAAGCCTGGGCAATCAGCATCGGTATCCCCGATGCGGCCTGAATGAGGTCGTCATAGGCGGCGCGATCAGCGTAGGGGCCGTTTTGACCGAAACCGAAGGCGCCGACATAAAGCAGGCCGGGATTGATCGCCGCTACCTTGTCGTAGCCCAGTCCCAGCCGTTCCATCGCCTTCGGACGGATGTTGTAGAAAAGCACATCGCAGGTCTGCGCAATACGCAGCAGCGCATCCAGCCCGCCTTCCGTTTTGAGGTCGAGCACGACACTGCGCTTGCCGATGTTGGAATGCATGAACATGCCACCCATGCTGCCGCCGCGACTGGCACCGGCATGGCGCAATATGTCTCCCCCGACCGGCTCGATCTTGATGACTTCGGCGCCCATGTCGCTGAGGATGGCGGTAGCGTATGGCCCCATCAGAACAGAGGTCATGTCGAGGATGCGTATCCCGTCGAGAGGACGCATGGGCAGTCTCCTAATCGTCTTGCTCAGCAGCCAACCAGTGTTGGTGGGTCGTAGGCCTGGATGGGAGGGAGCGGGCCGTCGTAGCGGCACACATCCACTATGGTCACCTGGCCGGAACATCCCTGGGCTAGTTTCGAGGTGCCGACGTCGCGGGTTACCGTGTTGGGGTTGCCATGGCGGCATTCGGTCCGGTTCACATCATGCTCAATCGGGTCGAACCAGGCACCGGTCGAAAGGTTGATGACACCCGGCATCACGCCGTCGCTCAGCACGGCACCGGCAAGGCAGGCGCCACGCGAGTTGAATATCCGGATGATGTCGCCGTCGCCAATGCCACGTGCAGCCGCATCCTGAGGGTTAAGCCGAGCCGGCTCCCGTCCACGAACCTTCGACGACTGGCTGTAGGCCCCGAAATCGAGCTGGCTGTGCAGCCGCGTCGCGGGTTGATTGGCGACAAGCACGAAAGGATGGTTGCTGTCGGGTTGATCCTCGGGTGCGAACCAGGTGGGATGACCGGGGCAATCATCATACCCGAAATCAGCAATGGTCTTGGAAAACAGTTCAATCCGTCCGCTCGGAGTCGGCAGTGGCGTTGTCTTCGGATCGCACCGGAACGAACGAAGCAGTCCGCCGTCGTCGGGCGCCGAAGGCAGGGCAAGTTCCCCACGCCGCCAGAATTCCTCGAAATCCGGCGCATCCCATCCTCTGTCCGCGAGCGCCTTGCGCGTCGGTTCGTAGAGATGCGCCATCCAACCGCGCGCGTCCCGCCCCTCGGTAAAGGCACGCTCCGTCCCCATCAGCCGTGAAAGCTCTGAAAATATCTCGTAGTCGTCGCGTGCCGCGCCGGCCGGCGGAGCGAGCCTTTTCATGGCGATCAATCTCGGATCGGTCGCCGCAGCGCCGATATCTTCGCGCTCCAGGGTCATCGTCGCCGGAAGCACTATATCGGCGGATCGTGCCATCGGCGTCCAGGCATTCTCCTGAACGATGATCGTCTCCAGCACGGCAAAGGCCTGTTGCAGCCTGTTGAGGTCCTGATGATGATGGAAGGGGTTTCCACCTGCCCAATAGACCAGGTGGATATCCGGGTAGGTCATGTCCCGGCCATCGAACTGATAGGTCGAACCGGGATTCAGCAGCATGTCGCAGATCCGTGCGACCGGAATGAAATTCGCGACGCCGTTGGTCCCCTGCGACAGGGTCGGGATGGGGACGGAATTGAGGCGTCGTCCCGTGTGTCCCATGGCGCCAAGAGCGTAATTGTAGCCGCCGCCGGGCAATCCTATCTGGCCGGCCATGGCCGCGAGCGCGACACCGGCCCAGACGGGTTGTTCGCCGAACCGCGCCCTTTGCAGCGCATGCGCCACCGTCACGAGGGAGCGCCTTTGCGTCATCTCCCGCGCAAGCTCGACGATCGTTTCCACGGGAACGCCGGAAACTGCGCTCGCCCATTGCGCCGTCTTCGGCTGCTTGTCGTCGCGCCCTTCCAAATAGGCGGCAAACACATCGAAACCCGTGCAGTAGCGATCGAGGAAATCTCGATCATGACGTCCCTCTATCAGCATCATATGGCAGAGCCCGAGCATGACCGCGACATCGGTCCCCGGATTTATCGGGTGCCAGATCGCCCCCGCCTCCGGTGGAAAATCGTCTCGCAACGGGCTGAAAAGGTGGAACCTGCAGCCGCAGGCAGCGGCCTGCGCCATGGAGCCCCGTTCGATATGGGAGGTGATGCCGCCGCGGGCGATGTTGGAATTCTTGAGCGCCATGCCGCCGAATGCAAGCACGAGATCCGTGTCCGCGACGACCTGGTCCCAGGTCACGTTGTGGCGCGAGAGCGCCTCGAACGGGCCCATCACCCGCGGCAGGATCACCGACGAAGCACCCGCACTGTAACTGTTGACCGATCGCACGTAGCCGCCGATCGAAACATTCAAAAACCGATGGACCTGGCTCTGAACATGATGGAAGCGCCCGGCGCTCGACCAGCCGTAGGAACCGCCGTAAACGCCTTCAGGCCCATGCCGGTCGCGAACCTCGCCGATCGTTCGGGCAACGATCGGCAGGAGGTCTTCCCATTCCATCTCGACGAAGACATCATCCAGCCGGCGGTGCCCCGAACCCGGCCCCTTCTCCAGCCACCCCTTTCGAACCGCCGGCTTCAGGATACGGGCGCGGTGCCGCAGGACATCACTGAGATTCCCCAGGATCGGAGACGGATCGGGATCGGACGGATGCGGCCGGACGTCCAGCCGCTCGCCATCCCATCTCGCAGTGAACGTACCCCAGTGGGCCGCATGGGAAACATGACCGGACATCGGGCAGCCCTTCCTAAAACCGAAGCGCTTCAGCCAGCAGCTCCGTCACTCGGCTCATTCTGTCGGACCCCGGCACATAGATCCAGTACGTGCAAAACATAACTTCGATAAGTATATCCTATCAAAAAAGGTCGCTTCGCATCCTTGGATGGGGTCATCGCGATAGCTAGGCTCTCGTCGGAGCCCATCGTGAGGTCCACGGAGATGCGTTATGAAACATGCACCTGCCTACAATTCGAGATCAGGGTGGAATGCCTTTCTGCCAACACGTCAACCGAAGACTGACCTGCCCTCAGGCCGGCGTTTTCGTACGATCGTCGTCGGCGCGGGCTTTACCGGACTGGCGATCGCCCGCCGGCTTGCTGAGCTGGCACTGAAAGAGGAAGTTCTGCTGATCGAGGCATCGACGATCGGCGAAGGCGCCTCCGGACGAAATTCCGGGTATCTCCTGATCAACCCCGGCGAACCCAGCGCCAATGCCGCCGGCTTTAGGGAGAACTGGGCAGGCAGGCAGATGGGTCTGGTCGGCGAAGGCTTCGAACTGCTCCGCTCGCTCGTCAGATCCAACGGAATAGATTGCAACTGGAACGATAACCCGCTGGCAATCACCGCTGCAGCGACACCGGGCGTAGAGAAGACGGCTCGCGAAACACGCGTGACCTACATGGGATGGGGCCTCGATACCCAGGAATACGATCGGCAGGACCTGCGACGGATTACGGGAACGGACTATTACCGATACGGGCTGCAGTCGCTGACAAAGGCGTTGATCCAGCCCGCCGCGCTGCATCGCGGGCTTGCGGATACGCTTCCGGCTGCCGTTACGCTTTTGGAGAACACCACGGTCCGGGGTTTCAGCGGGAACTCGCCAGTCGACGTGGCGACCGATCGCGGCGAATTCCGGTGCGACCGCCTGTTTGTCGCCAACAACCTGCATGCCAGGTCGCTTGGCATCGCCCGCAATCGCATGGTCGGTATTTATACCTATGGCGCCTTCACGCCGGAACTTGGCGACGACGATCTGCAGAAGTTGGGCGAGGAACCAGACTGGGGTATCCTGCCGGCGCATCGCATGGGGACGACATTGCGCAAGACCGGTCGTCGTCTGCTGATACGAAGCGGCGACTCCTACGAAAGCGAACTTTCGACGGACGATGCACGTCGCATGTTGACGACGCTCTACCGCAACCGTTTCCCGCTTATGCGCAGCCACGAGCTGGAATATACTTGGGGCGGGCTGACAGCCGTCACCCACAATGGCGGTTTCTATTTCGGACAGGTCAGACCGGGGATCTATGCATCCGTCGGCTGCGGTGGAGCAGGCGTCGTCCGCGGCACTGTGCAAGGCAAGCTTCTGGCAGAGCTTGCCTGCGGCATCGATTCCCGCCTACTTTCGGACCGCCTTGCCATGAAAGCTGCAAACTGGCTTCCGCCGGAGCCGTTTCGCGGGATCGGAGCGCGGCTGCAGATTGCATTGGAGCAAAGGCAGGCAGGACAGGAACGTTGATCCTCCTCATGCCCGCGAGCATCATAGCTGTAGGGACGCCATCGATTGCTAGGAAGCGTCTTGAGCCAATTCGAACTGTCGACCCCTGCCGTTCACTTTCTCAAGTTGTTGAAAATCCAACCTTTGCTGCACAACGTGCTATTATGGAACTCTGTCGTCAGAGGAGCGTCGCCGCGCTGGTTTTGACTGCGCTTAAATTTAATTTAGGCCACGCTGAATTCTACTGGCCCGCATCGCCGGCCGAAATGAAATAGACTTTTCGCACGGTCTCGTGCACTTCCCAGGTTCCACTCCAGCCGAGCGGCAGGGTGAACATGTCACCGGGACCAAAGAAGTACGACCGTCCATCCTGGCTGTGGATGGTCACACGCCCGGTCAACAGAAAACATGTCTCCGAGGTCGCCTCGCGCGTCGTGGCAAAACGGCCGGGTGTGCATTCCCAGATTCCGCTTGAAATCGCGCCATCGGATCTTTCCCAGAACTGCAGGGAGGCTTCTGTCTGCCCCTCGTCTATGGACGTCGGTTTCACCTTGAACTCTCCAATGTCGAGCGTCAGAGGAGCGTGGAAAGACAAAATATCGGTCATGTATCTCACAAGATTTAGGGTCGTATGTTTCTGAAAAGCGGGAATGCGAAGGCGGGCATCGATCAGATGCCAAGCCGGTCCTTCATGCGGCCATGCCAGATTGCGACCTTGGCGCCGATCGGCCAGAAACGGTGGAAGGCGATCGGCTCGACCGGCGAGACCGCCAGCGGAAAATCCTTCACCGCCCCGCCCTGAAGAAGTTTTGCGAGGTGAGGCCCAAGGGCGGTGCTGAGCGCCACGCCGCGGCCGTTATAGCCCAGTAAGGCAAACACGCCTTCCGCCGGATTGTGCAGATGCGGCAAATGATCGCCGGTCATCGCCACCCGGCCGTTCCAGCCATGCGTCCATGTCGCCTGCGACAGCGATGGCCAGAGGCGTTTCGCATAACCAGTCAGGTTCGGCAGCAGATCGGCGGAAAACAGCGGCCGCATCGGACCGCGCCCGCCGATCAGCAGCCGGTTTTGCGCGTCCATCCGATAATAGACGGTGATATTGCCCGATTCGTAGAGCACCGAGCGCGAGGGCATGATCTGCGATGCCTGCCTGCCACCCAGCGGTTCGGTCGCAGCGATCGCGCTGAAGACCGGAATGACCGAGCGGCGCAGGCCGGGCCACAGGTCGTCCGTATAGCCATTGGTCGCGATCAGCACGCGCTTCGCGGCAACAGAGCCTCTCGATGTCTCCAAAACCCAGCTGCCGCTGCGGTCTGTGAGCGACTTGACTTCGCTGTCGCCGTAAATGGCAGCACCTGCCGACGACGCGGCTGCGGCAAGCCCGCGCACCAGCTTTAATGGACTGACGTCGCCGCCCCTGAGATCGAGCATCGCAGCCCGGTAGCGGTCGGTGCCCGTGGCCGCGGTGGTGGCCGATGCGTCCAGAAGCCGGACCGGCATGCCGTAATGCTGCCATTTCTCCACGGTGTGCTTCAGGATATCGACGGCCCTGCCATGGCTCGCTGCACGAATGGTGCCGTTCTGCCGCGCATCGCAATCGATGCCCAGCCGGCGGATCAGTGAAAGGGTAAAATCCGGGCCAAGCCAAGCGAGATCGACCAGTGCCCTGCCCCGCTCAGGGCCGAACATCGCCTCCAGCGCGTCGGGGTCAAATTTCAGGCCCGGGTTGAGCTGCCCGCCATTGCGGCCGGACGCGCCCCACCCCGGCTGGCGGGCTTCGACAACGGCAACGCTGGTGCCCGCTTCGGCAAGGTGAAATGCCGCCGACAGGCCGGTCAACCCACCGCCCACGATGGCAACTTCGACTTCGTGTTTTCCATCGAGCGCCGAAAAGTCGGCTCCCCTACCGGCCGCTTCGCGATAGAGGCTGCTTAGGCTGGCGTCTTCGTCGTCATGCATAGAAGTCAGGGCCTTTGGACCGGTTTGATGGGCAAGATGCCATCGGCATGCAGGCTCGACAGCACCTCGAAGAGTTTTTGCTTCAGGCCGGAAGAAACCTGGCCGAGCGGCAATAGCGATGGGCCGTTCGCAAGACCGATCAACTCCAGCGCATAGCGGAGCGGCGACGGGTTTTCCTCGGCAAACAACTTATCCATCAGCGGGCTCAGCTTGCGCTGCAACGTAAGCGCCTCCTTGAACTTGCCTGCCTCGGCCAGCGCCTGGATCTCGTTCCAGACGCCGGGTACGAGCACAGCCGAAGTCAGGATACCACCACGGGCGCCTTGGCTGACCTGCTGGGTGAACAGCGTATCTTGACCGCTCAGCATCTGGAAATCCGGGGTTACCCGCTCCATGACGTGGTCGAAGTGGTAAAGGTCGGTATTCGACGCCTTCATGCCGATGACGGTGCCATCGTTAGCAAGGGTTGCGATCGTATCGGGTGTCAGCACGAAGTGGCTTCGCGCCGGGTTGTCGTAGAGCACGATCGGCAGATCGACGGCTTCGCGATAGGCTTGAAAATACCGAATGACGCCGACCTGATCGTTGCGGGCGTAATACGGAACGATCACCATCACGGCGTCGGCGCCGGCGGCCTTGAAGTCGCGCCCGACATCAACCGCGTCGCCGAAGCCCGGCGACAGCACGCCGGCGACAACCGGGATTTTGCCTGCAGCCGCTTCGACGCTCGCTTCGACCGCCTGAATGCGCGTCCTTTGCGAAAGCGCGGTGAACTCGCCGGTACCGCCGAGTGGCACGACTCCATTGACCCCATGCTCGATCATATAGCCGATCAACGCCATCATGCCGGCTACATCACAGCTGCCATCGGCAAACACCGGCGTCGGGCAGGCAGGCAACAGGCCACTTAGGAAAACAGGTTTGGTCATATCGTTCCTTCCTTGTCTCGCGTGTCAGCCGAGATTGATCCAGGTGGCCTTCAGGTCGGTATATTTTTCCAGCGCGTGAAGCGACTTGTCGCGCCCCGACCCAGACTGCTTGAAACCTCCGAAAGGCGAGGATATATCGCCATGATCAAAGCAGTTGACCCAGACGACGCCTGCCCTCAGAGCGCTGGAGACCTTGAAGGCGCGGTTGATGTTGCTTGTCCAGATGCCGGCTGCCAAGCCGTATATGGTGTCGTTGCCAACGGCGATCGCCTCGTCTTCATCCTTCACCGAAATGGTCGAGAGAACCGGGCCGAATATCTCTTCCTGGGCGATCTTCATCTTGTTGTCGACGTCGTCGAACAGGGTCGGCTCTATGAAATGGCCGTCACCCGCCTCCATCCGCTTGCCACCCAGACGGAGAGTTGCGCCTTCGGCAATGCCGCTTTCGATATAGTTCATAATCGTGTCGGCCTGTTTGCCATCGACAATCGCGCCGATATCGGTCCTCGGATCGAGCGGATCTCCGACCTTCATGGCCTTCGCGGTCGCGATGATCTTCTCGACCACCTGGTCTTTGACCTTGTCTTCGACGATCAGGCGGGAGCCGGCATTGCAGACCTCGCCCTGATTGTAGAAAATTCCCCAGGCGGCAGATATTGCCGCCGCATCGAGATCCGGAGCGTCGGCGAAGATGATGTTCGGAGATTTGCCACCACATTCCAGGCCGACCCGTTTCAGGTTGGACTGCCCGGCATATTGCATGAAGTATTTCCCGACTTCAGTCGATCCAGTGAAGGCTATGCAATCGACATCCATGTGAAGGCCGAGGGCCTTGCCTGCGATCTCCCCGCGGCCGGGCAGCACATTGAAGACGCCGTCGGGAATGCCGGCAGCCGCCGCGAACTCCGCGATGCGGATAGCCGTCAGCGAAGACTGTTCGGCGGGCTTCAGAATCACCGAGTTTCCAGCCGCGAGAATGGGAGCGATCTTCCATGAGGCCATCAAAAGCGGGAAGTTCCAGGGCACGATGGCAGCCACCACGCCGAGTGGTTCGCGTCTCATCAGCGAGATAGCGGTCGATGGGGTCGGCGCGATCTCGTCATACACTTTGTCAACTGCCTCCGCATACCAGCGGATGCAGTTTATCGACAACGGCAGGTCCACGGAAAGGCTGTCACGGATGGGCTTGCCCATGTCGAGGGTTTCTAGCAGCGCAAGCTCATCGGCGTTCGATTCTATCAGTTCGGCGAACTTGAGCAGCTTGGCCTTGCGCTCCCTCGGCGCGGCTTTTGACCAGGAGCCTTGTGCGAAGGCTTTACGCGCGGATGCTACGGCACGATCGACATCCGCCTCCTCGGCCGAGGCGATGACGCCGAGCAGCTTGCCGGTGGCAGGGTTGAATGACTCGAACGTGGCATCCGAGAGCGCTTTCGTATAACGCCCGTCGATGAACGCCTCGCCCCTGATCTGAAGATCTCGCGACCTCGCGTGCCAGATATCCACCGTCATATCGTTCATCACCGCCGCCCTTAATTTTTAGGAAAATGTGTGCGGCAGGCTACACAATTTCAGAAAATCCACAATGCTGCTTTTCTGAATTATGAAAATTATTGTGGGAGCCGCAAAGACAGGGTAGTCCTGCAGTAAGCATCCATTGCAAGCGCCGCACGTGGCCAACCGAGTGATCGTGGAGAAAATTTCAAATCATGGGAAAGGTCAAAAATCGCCAAAACCGATCCAAGGCGCCCGATGTCGAAAATGGGCAGCCTTCCGGCGGATCGGGCGGCACTCATCCGGCGCTCGGCGCCAGGATTCGCGACCTCCGGCTTGGACGCAACCTGACATTGGCAGATCTTGCCGCGAGCACCGGCATTTCGATAGGCACGCTGTCGCAGATGGAGCGCGATCTCGTTTCTCCCACAGTGAGAACCCTTTTCACGTTGAGCAATGCCCTCGACGTATCGCCTGCCTGGCTTATCGATCCGGATCATGATAGGGAAAGGGATGAGCCTTATATCGTCCGTGCCGACCAACGGCAGCCGTTCATTCACACCGAAGGGATGCGCAAGGATTTGATTGCTCCGCCGGCCACCGGCCGGCTGAAAGCTTTCTACCTGATCATAGAGCCGGGTGGCGGCTCCGGATCCGTTCCATACGTGCATACGGGCGAAGAAATCGGCCTGGTGATTTCCGGGGTACTTGAACTGCGTATCGAGGATGGTGTTTTCGTTCTTCGAGAAGGGGACTGCTTTTCGTTCCCGAGTGACAAACCTCACAGCTTCTCGAATATCGGCACCGCGCAATGTACGGTTTTTTGGGTTAATGCCGATTTTTAGTTGGAAATTTTCATTTTTCAGAAAATTGCTTGTCGTCGATTTGTTTTTATGCCAGCGTGATGGAAATTCCAAGGCAGCTTTTGGTGCCGAATTTTGGAAATATGAAAACGCGTCGAGCTGAACTCGAACGGGGAATAGCATGTCTGGAGATGCTCCATATCTGACATCGCGCGCAGGGATCTTATTGCTTGCGCCGCTCGTCATCCTGCTTCTGCTGTTTTTCGTCTACCCTCTTCTGTTCACCCTGTGGAACAGCGTTTACGAGGGCGGGCTGACGGTGAGAGCCTACGAGGAGCTGTTCACCAGCACGCTTTTCTACAAGGTGCTACGGACGACCTTCGTGATAAGCTTCACCGCGACGGCGGTCAGCCTCCTGCTTGGTTATCCGGTCGCGCTGCATATTTCACGCCAGCCGCCAGGGCGCCGCGTCATCTACCTGACGCTGGTGATGCTACCCTTCTGGACCAGCATCCTGGTGAAGAGCTTCGCCTTGACCGTGCTGCTCGGCTATAGCGGGATCATCAACCAGATGCTCGGCTCGATCAGCGGCGGCCAGCTCAACATTCCGATGGTCTTCAACCGCTTCGGTGCCATCATCGGGATGATCAACTACCTGCTCCCTTTTATGATTCTGTCGATCCTCGGCAGCCTTCTGGCCCAAGATCCGAACCTTGCTCGCGCCGCCGAAGTGATGGGCGCCGGCCGGTTCCGGATTTTCCGCAAGGTAACGCTACCGCTCAGCATGCCGGGCGTGATGGCCGGCGTTATCATCAATTTCACCTTGTCGATCGGCATGTATATCACCCCTGCCCTGCTGGGCGGCCGGCAGGACATGATGATCGCCAACCTGATCGATTTCTATACGCGCCAGACTTTGGACTGGCCGGTCGCATCGGCGATCGCAGTGGTGCTGCTTGCGATATCCGGCATCTTGGTGGCGATCCTTGGCAAGGTCCGCGGCAGTCAGGGCACGATGGGAGCGGCAGCATGACATCGCATCGACTGCCTTCTCTCGCGGGCGCACTGTTCGTGCCTCTTGTGGCCTGGATCTGCTACCTGCTGCTGCTGATCCCTACGCTGATCGTCTTTCCGATATCGCTCGGCAATTCCGCCGAGATGGAGTTTCCGCCGAGCAACCCGTCGCTGGATCTCTACCGGCAGTTCTTCTCCGATCCCGCTTGGTGGGGTTCCATGATCCAGAGCGGCATCATCGCCCTGATCACCACCGTGCTGACGATCGTACTGGCGGTTCCCGCGGCCTATGCCCTCCAGCGCAGCCACATCCGTGGACAGGGCTTCGTGCAGGGTCTGATCATGGGACCGCTCTTGGTGCCGGTCATCGTGCTTGCGCTCGGTCTCTACTTGCAGCTTGGCCCCTGGGGCGGACTGAACAGCAATCTCACTTTGGTTCTGTCGCACACTATGCTGGCCGTGCCGTTCATGATGCTCTCTGTCGGTGCTTCGCTGCGCCATATCGATCCGGCGCTTGAAAACGCCGCACTGATCATGGGGGCATCGAAACGCGCGGTCTTCTTCCGGGTTGTGCTGCCGCAGCTTGCATCCGGCATCGCGGCCGGCAGCATGTTCGCCTTCCTGATCTCGCTGGACGAGGTGATCGTCGCCTATTTCATCACCGGACCGGATACTCAGACTCTGCCGGTGAAAATGTATAGCGCCATACGCTGGGAAGTTTCACCCGTCATCGCTGCCATCTCCACGCTGCTGACCATCGTCTCTTTCGTGCTCGCCATTGCGATCATGTTTCTCGAGCGCAACCAGCGCACCAACACAGGTTGATGATGATGGATCTGATGAGCCAAAACACAAAGGGACAGTCGCCGGCGATGACGTCCCCCGCCCCTATGCGGGACACGAAGGAGCCCGCCAAGATGATGATCGAGGTCCAGAACCTTACCAAGCAATACAGCGACTTCCGCGCGCTCGACCATGTCAGCCTCTCCGTCAGGAAAGGCGAGTTCGTCACGCTGCTCGGCCCGAGTGGATCGGGCAAGTCGACGCTGCTTAACCTGATTTCCGGAATGACGGCGCCGACCTCCGGCACGATCACCATCGACGGAACAGATGCGACGAACATGCCGACCAACAAACGCGGACTGGGCATGGTTTTCCAGAATTATGCGCTGATGCCGCATATGACGGTGTTCCAGAACATCGCCTTCCCGCTGCAGGTCCGCAAGATCAGCAAGGAAGAAATCCGTCGGCGCGTGATGGACGTCCTGAAACTTGTCCAGCTCGAGCATGTCGCCGATCGCCGGCCCCGTGCGCTGTCCGGCGGGCAGCAGCAGCGCATCTCGCTTGCTCGCTGTATCGTCTACAACCCCTCAATCATTCTGATGGACGAGCCGCTCGGCGCGCTCGACAAGAAGCTGCGCGAAGACATGCAGCTGGAGATCAAGCGCCTTCATGCCGAACTCGGCGTTACGATGCTCTACGTGACCCATGACCAGGACGAGGCTCTGACCATGTCCGACCGGATCGTGCTGATGCGCAACGGCCGCATCGAGCAGCAGGGAAGCCCGGCGGCGCTTTATTTCGAGCCGGAGACCGTGTTCAGCGCGGATTTCATCGGCAGCTCCAACCTCTTCAGCGGCAAGCTGAAAACTGTGGACGGCAGCAAGGCGCTCCAGATCGATGGCGCGGCACTGTCTGTGCCTCAAGCCCAGTCTGCATCTTTCGCCGATGGCAGCGATGCCGTCCTACTGGTGCGTCCCGAAAATGTCCGGGTCGGTGGCCAGGGCGCTGCGTCGGCGGAGCACAATTCAATCGTTGCGACAGTCAAGGATACGCTGGTCCTCGGCGGCGTGGTCCGGCACTTCCTCACCCTGAAAGGCGGTGTCGAAGTCATTGCCCAGGATCTTAACCAGCCGGGTATGGCACTGCCATCACGCGGCAGCGAGGTACAGATCACATGGCGCAACGAGGACGCGCGCCTGCTGCCGGCAGATCCGTCGTTCTCGAAGAAACAAGTCTAGCCTGAAAGCCGATAGAAAAAGGGGATACCGGAAATGCTGAAAGACAGATTGATCATCTCGCGCCGTACCTTCTTCAAGGGCGCAGCCCTTGGCGGTGTCGCGCTCGCTGCGCCTGCGGTTGTCACAGGCCGTGCCGTTGCTGCCGACAAGGAGTTAACTGTCACCTCATGGGGTGGCGACTACCACAAAAGCGTGCAAGAGCTCTTCGTCGATCCCTTCACCGCCGAAACCGGCATCAAGGTGACGCTGGTCGACAATGGCGACATGGCCAAGGTCAAGGCACAGGTGCTGAGCAATTCCGTTACTTGGGACATCATCGATGCGCCTGCAGCCTTCGCCACCTCCGGCGCCAAGGACAAACTCTGGGAAGAGCTGGATGCATCGCTTGTCTCGACCGGCGACCTCCTCGAAAAGCCCAATCCGTTCTATATGCCGCTCTACCTCTACAGTGGCGGAATTCTGTGGGACAATAAACGCAATCCGGAAGGCAAGCATCCGGTCGATTTCGCAGGCTTCTACGACGTCGAAAAATTCCCCGGCCGGCGCTGCATGCGCAGCCTTGCGCCCGAGACGCTGGAAGCCGCATTGATCGCCGATGGTGTCGACCCAAAGAAGCTTTATCCGCTCGATGTCGAGCGCGCTTTTGCCAAGCTCGACAAGTTGAAGCCGCATGTCTCCAAGTTCGCTGGCACGACGCCGGAGCAGGTGACCTCCGTCAGCCAGAACGAGGCCGATTTCTCCTACAGCTATTACAACCGCGTGAAGAGCGCCCAGAGCGGCGGTGCCGCACTCGACTTCTCCTTCGCGCAGACTAACAACTCACTGGACTTCTTCGCCATTCCGAAGGGTACCAAGAACAAAGAAGCCGCGATGCGGTTCATCGCGTTCTGCCTTCGCCAGGATCGGCAGACCGCTTGGTCCTTGCGTGGCTATTACCTGCCAAACAATCTCAAGTCGGTCGCCGAGATCAAGGCATCGCCGAACGGCGGCTTCCTGCCCGACCTCAAAAACGGTAAGAACGTCGTCATCAACGCCGAATGGTGGGGCGACAACTATAACGCCGTCCAGAAGCGCTATTCCGAATGGATCATCTCCTGATCCGGATTGGGCATAATTGAACAGGGCGTCCCGGCAGCGGTTGCCGGGATGTAGTTTCCCACTGGCAGCAAGTACATGACAGACAACGACACTTTTCTCGGCGCCCTTTCCGATATTGTCGGAGAACACAACGTAGTCTCCGATGCCGGCGACATGGGCGCCTACCTGATCGACGTACGGCGGACCTACACGGCAAGCGCGCTTTGCGTGGTCTTCCCGGGGTCGACCCAAGAGGTGTCAGACGTCGTCAAGCTTTGCGCCAGGCATGACGTGCCTATAACGCCGATGGGTGGCAATACCGGGCTTGTTGGGGGGGCTATCGCCAGGACGGACACGCCCGGGATCATTCTCAACCTGCGCAAGATGAACCGCATCCGCGAATTGTCGACCATCGACGACACGATAACCCTCGATGCCGGCTGCGTGCTTCAGGACATCCAGAAGGCAGCCGTCGATGCCGATCGTTTCTTCCCACTCAGCCTGAGTTCGGAAGGCAGCTGCCAGATTGGCGGCAACATCGCCACCAATGCCGGCGGGCTGACGGCCATCCGCTACGGCGTGATGCGAAACCTCGTCCTCGGCCTCGAAGTCGTTTTACCGTCTGGCGAGATCATGAGCAACCTCCTGAAGCTCCGGAAGGACAATACCGGCTACGATCTACGGCAGCTGTTCATCGGATCGGAAGGCACGCTCGGCATCATCACCGGCGCGGTTCTCAAGATCTTTCCGCCGCATCGTTCGGTCGTCACGTCGATGCTGGCCGTCGACAGCATCGATAACGCGCTTGCCGTGCTGGGGCTGATGCGCGACGCTTTCGGCGAGCGCGTCACCAGCTTCGAATTGACCGGCTCGGACTATATGGACGTGATCCTCCGCAATGTCGAAGGAACGCGCCTGCCGTTCGAATCTAAGGCAGCCTGGTATGTGCTTCTGGAAGTCTGCGATTCTGCGCCGAATGTCGACCTGACGAGCGCGCTTGAGACTGCCCTGGGTGATGCCCTCGAAAAAGGCCTCTTGGGGGACGCCGTGATTTCACAGAGCCAGGCCCAGACCAATCTCTTCTGGCACCTGAGGCACGCGGTTTCCGACGCGATTCGTTATGCGGGACCGAACATGTCCCATGACAGCTCGGTGCCGATCGACAAGCAGGGCGATTTCGCCGAGAGAACCGGCAGGGCGATTAAAGAGCGGTTTCCCGAAAGCGAAGTGCTGTTCGTCGCCCATCTCGGCGACGGCAACATGCATCTCGTCGTGCTGTTCAAGCCGGACCGGTTCCCGACCCGCGACGACTACATGGCGACTGCCGGCGAACTGGATCTGATTATCGACGAGGTCGTGGTCGAACTGCAAGGCAGCATCACGGCAGAGCACGGTATCGGCATCAGCTATCGTTATCGTCTGCAGCGGACCACAAACCCGATCGAGCTGGAGCTGATGCGGGGGATAAAGAAAGTCTTCGATCCACAGAACATCATGAACCCGGGCAAAATCCTGCTGCCCGCCTGATCGGTAAGGTGGGCATACCATGGCGATCGACGCCCTGAATTTCCACGAGTTGCGCCAGCTGGCAAAGGCACGGCTGCCCCGCGGCATATTCGAATATATTGACCGCGGCAGCGAGGACGAGCGCGGCCTGCAGCATCTCCGCAACCTCTTCGACGAACACCGGATCGCCCCGCATGTCCTGACAGGCGGAGAGACGCGGTCACTCGCCGTCGAACTGTTCGGCGAGCGTTATGCGTCCCCGTTGATCGCGGCCCCTACCGCTTTCACCGGGCTTGTCTGGCATAAGGGAGAAGTGGCCCTTGCGCATGCGGCGGCCGCAGCCGGCATACCCTATTGTGCCGCCACGGAGGCCGTCACCTCGATCGAGGAGATCGCGGCGGCATCGTCCCGGCCAGTCTGGTTCCAGCTCTATCTCTGGGAAGACAAAAGGCTGTGGAAAAGGCTGCTGGAGACCGCTTGGGCCTGCGGTGTCAGGACCCTGGTTCTGACAGTCGATACGCCGGTTTTCGCCAAGCGGGAATTCAACCTGCGCAACGGTTTCGGCATACCGTTCCGTTTCTCGGCAAAGAACATGCTGGATGTCGTCACGCATCCCCGCTGGGCTTTCCAGGTGCTTGGGCGCTACGCGATATCCGGCGCCCTGCCGGACTTTGCCAACTATCCGCCCGAGTACAGGCACAACATCCTTGGCCGCGGGCCGAAAGCCAGGATGCGGCATATGCCAGGATTATCCTGGGACCACATCGGCGACGTGCGCCGGGAGTGGAAAGGAAATCTTCTCCTCAAAGGAATATTAAGGCCAGATGACGCAGTAAAAGCGGCCTCGGCCGGCATGAATGGAATCGTCGTATCGAGCCACGGCGCCCGCAACCTGGATAGCGCAGCCGCCCCTATCGAGGTGCTTCAGAGGATTACCGAAACAGCAGGCAATCACCTCACAATCTTGGCCGACAGCGGCATCCAGCGGGGTAGCGATATATACAAACTGCTGGCCAGCGGAGCAAAGGCGGTTATGGTCGGCCGTGCATTTCTCTACGGCACCGCCGTCGCAGGACAGGCCGGAGCGGAGCACTCGATAAACATGCTTACCGGCGAACTCGACACAACGATGGCGCTCGCCGGATGCTCGTCGGTCTGCTCCATCAACCCGGATTAGCTCTAGGCGTCTTTCGATTGAGCCCTCTGCGAATCGGGTTTCGGAGCTTTACCAATTCGAGGTTGAGCGAATCCTTTAAGCCAGCCGACCCGGTAGCTCGGTACAGCACGCAGTTAGTCGACAGTAGGTCGAGCGTGCGTCACGCTCTACGATTCGCAGAGCTTGTCCAGTCGAACTGCGCACGACGAGCGAAGCCTTGGTGATGGTCGTGGGGCTGATGGGCTTGCCTTCTCGGATGCTCTCCAGCACCAGCTTGGCAGCCGTCTTCCCTAGTTGACGGGCATGAGTGTCGACCGTCGTCAGCGGCGGCATGGTGAACGCGGCGTCCGCGATATTGTCGAAACCCACGACGGAAACGTCCTAGCCGACCTTGAGGCCCAGCCGCTCCAAGCCCGCCATCGCACCCACAGCGACCACACCATTGAAGCAGACAAACGCGGTCGGCAGTTTTCCGAACCGGGACAACTCGGCCACGGTATCAACGGCACCGAAACGCCGCAGGGCGCATGCGTGGGTTCAAGCTCGCGCTCTCAGCCATCTCGCGATGCTGCGTCGACCATATCCTGTACGAAGTGCAATTTCCGAGCACGACAGACCTTCTGTGCTCAAGGCGTGTACTGTCGTGAAGACATCCTTCCGGGACTGCCGATGTGCCCGGCGAAGCTGATCGCGCTTTGGCGTTTCAAGGAGCTCTCCATGCGAGATTCGATCGTGATGATCAATCTCGATGTCCGTCCTCTTCGAGCATGTTGCCAAGGCCCGCAAACGAAGGTTGGTGCACGTTTCGACCGAATTGGTCCGCGGCTCGTCCGACGATCGGAAGGGGAACCGGGGTCAATCCGCGGCTTTTGAGACAAAACCGTCCCAGCCGGCCATGGCGATCTCCGCGACGCTTTGAAGTTCGGCTGTTTCCGCTCCGTCACGGGCGCGGATCGCCATCCCACTCTGAACGGTCTGGAGAAACCTGCCGACCTTGGCGATATCGAGCGCCGGTGGAAGCTCTCCTTCTTCGGCGGCCCTTTCCAGACGTGACACGAGCACATCGAAAGCTCCCGCTCGCGTCGACCGCATCAGGCCGGCGAGTTCAGCGTGACCATCGCTCCCGACCGTTCCGAGCGTCGCCATGCACCCGCGAGGCAGATCGCAATCCGAACCGGTCATGGCGGCGGCCGAGTCGTACAGATAGGCCTTCACCGCGTCCCGCACCGTGGTCGCCTCACGGAAACGTCCCCAGACCAGATTCTCGTAGTTGGCGGCGTAGTGCCGCAGTGCTTCCGCATAGAGCTCATCCTTCGAGCCGAACGCCGCGTATAGGCTGGTCGTCCCGACGCCCATCACCTCCGTCAGGTCCGAGATCGAAGTCGCCTCGTAACCCTTGATCCAAAATATCCGCATGGCGCGGGCCAGCGCCGCGTCACGGTCGAACGCCCGGGGCCGGCCACGTCCGGAACCTGTCGGGGCGGTTTTCGCCAACGTGCTTTTTCGATCTTTTTGCATCGATCACTACATAAACCCATTGACTTCGATTTTCAACACCCATAGACATTCTGCATCGATCGCTACATAAATGGAGTTGACATGATTGATCTGAAGGGCAAGAGAGCGCTTGTGACCGGCGGCTCTCGCGGTATAGGAGCGGCAATCGCCCGGACGCTCGCTGAACACGGTGCCGACGTCGCTTTGACGTTTCAAAGCTCGGCCGATCGCGCGATGGCGGTCGTCAAGTCGATCGAGGCCCACGGCAGGCGCGGCGTGGCGATCCGGGCCGACAGCGCCGATCCGGCTGCGATCCGGGGCTCGGTCGATGAAGCCGCGAGGGTGCTCGGCGGCCTCGACATTCTGGTGAACAACGCCGCGATCGCACGCTACGAGACGATCGCCGACATCAAGATCGAGGACATCGATGCGCTCCTTGCGGTGAATGTCCGAGGCCCCGTTCTTTCGACCCAGGCCGCCCTTCCTTATCTCGGCGCCGGGGGCCGGGTGATCACGATCGGTTCCGCCGGTGCGGACCGGATCGTCGGGGCGACGGGCACGGTCTACTATATGACGAAATCCGCACTGCAGTCCTTCACCCGCGGCCTGGCACAGGAACTGGGGCCGCGCGACATCACCGCCAATCTGATCCAGCCAGGCTCGACGGATACCGAGATGAACCCGGCGGATGGAGAATATTCCGAGTTCCAGCGCAACCTCATCCCGTTGGGCCGATATGGCGCCCCAGCGGACATCGCAGCCGCCGTCGCATTCCTGGCCAGTCCCGCAGCTAGGCAGGTCACCGGCGTGATCCTCAACGTCGATGGCGGCTTGAACACCTGATCGCAATGGTTCCATTCGCGACGGCTGGCGGCGATCGCCTCAGAGCGACTGACTTTCCCGCCGCTCTAAATTTAGATATTCGTCCGTCAGGACATGAATGCGCGCCCGCGGAAAATCGGCGATACCGCCGGCATGATCGAAATCCAGGTGTGTCAGAACGATATGGCGAACATCGCGTGCCGGATAACCGAGGGACTGGATCTGCCAGGCGGCGGTATCCTCCACGCGGTATCGGATGTTGAGGATTGTCGACCATAGCCGCGGCAGCCGCCCCGGGCGTGCTGCTGCATGTCATGAGCTCCATAGCCGGTATCGACGAGCACAAGGCCCTCCAATATCTCGATCAGGAGGCAGTGAATGCAAAGATCCGCTGTGAGACGCTTGCTCCGTCCATCGAAGAAAGCGCCTCCAAGGGGGCAGTGAGACCCGCAATTGAGGTCGTGGACATGGCCTTCGTAAAGCTTCAGCATGCGGTCAGCAGAACCGGCATGGCCATGGAAATATTCGCTGCCGCTGGGCTTCGTCACCACGTCCTTCGTCCCGTGCAGGATAAGGACCGGCAGCGTGATCTGCGGGAACTCCCGCTTCAGGCGCTCGTCGGCGCGGACCATCTCGGCAACAGTCTTGGTGGGTTGCGTCTCATTGGCAATCAGTGGATCGGCATTCATCGTCGCCACGACAGCCGGATCGCGCGAAGAATCCTTGTTCTTCAGGGCCAGAACATGGGCATGCGGGGTCCAGATCTGGTAGGCAATGTTGTGGCTATGCCGGCCGGCGAAACCGGTTTCACGATGCCTGAGCTTGACTTGCTATTCCATCTCTCTGTCCTTCGCCCGATGTTCGATGGCTGGAAGAGTGCCCGCGATAGGCAAATAGGCGAGTAAATCACCATAAATCGCTGCAAATTCGCGCAAGGTGCCAATGGCACGACATGCTTGGATCGACTAATGTCCGTTATGTTACGCTGCCAGTGAAAGAACTTATGGACAGGGCAGAAGTGTGATTGACGCAGCTGCGTTAACGCGCGTCAACGTATGTTGGTAAACGCTTGTGAATTCGGAGGCTGATGGTTGGGCTCGCTCACCCATCCATAAAGTTCGCAACTGCCGCAATTCCGTAGGCCTTGCATCAAGAACGACGTACCGTCGTAGTCCCGGCTGTCTTGGCGTTGTCTGCGGTAGATCAACGCGATGCCCTCATGTAGGCGATATCGGGTTTGCCGGACGCAGGGCGAAGTCAGAGCAAACGTCGGATCTTGTCGATGAGCGCGGCCACCGGGGCCGGAAGTTGCATGCCTCGCAGGGTGACGAGAAACGCTTCGCGCCTGAGTTCCATCCACGGTTGATCGAGCGCGCGAATGCCTGGCATATCCTGCTCGGACAGCGAACTTCTCGTCATCAGCGCCAAATGATCGGTACGGCGCAGAATTGCCAAAGTTGCAAACAGAGAGCTCGTCAGAACGCTGGCCGAAGGTGGCGGTAGGCCGGCATTCCGAAACCGGCGGTGCAGTTCCCGATCCAACTTGGTACTAATTCGGGGGAGGATCCAGTGGTAGGCGGCAAGATCGCTGAGCGCCCTTGGCTTGGCTTTCTGTAGCGGATGGTCTTCCCGCGTGACGATCACGAGATCGTCGACCAGCAGGCGCTTCCAGTTCAGGGCCGCGTCAAAGCTTGCCTCATCGACCTCCGGCTGGATCCATCCGAGCAGCGCGAAGTCGATCTCTCGGATCTTGACCCATTCGAACAACTCTTGGGTAGTGCCTTCGCGGATCGTGTAGCGGACGTGCGGCTGCGAAACCTCCAATGCCCCGATTGCATCGGCGGCGATGCTCAGAAAGGCCGGACCGACACCTAGTCTCACATGCCCGGTGACGCCGACGCGCATGTCGGAGACGAGAGCGACGGTTTCGTCCAGACGCTCTACGACATCCTGGACGCGCCGGCGCAGCACACTGCCCGCCTCGGTGAGCGCGATTCCGCGCCCTTTCCGCACATAGAGCTGGACGTCGAGGTCGCTCTGCAGCCGCGCCATAAGGCGCGACAGGGCTGGTTGCGTGATACCCAAGGTGTCTGCGGCATGCGACAGATTCAAATGCTCGGCAACGACCAGAAAGACCCGAAGCTGGCTGAGGTTCACACTATTACGCCTACGTTATGAATTTCGCCCAAGACTGGCATTGTTCCCGCTATGGACATCTCCTCTAATGCCGTTAGCGCAACCTATCCAGCCTGATTTTCGCAAAACTTCTCCGTAAGCGCCAGAACATAATAGCGCAAAATTGATATGGATTGGAGTTCGATGCGGCAGGCGGCGGGAGGCGCTGTCATCCAAGAGGTTCTTGGATCCGCTGGAGAAGAAAAAAGCGCAAACTTACCAGCAACAGGGGAACAAAAAAATGACGATCAGCAGAAGATCCTTTCTTGGGACCGGAACCTCCATGCTCGCGCTTACCGCGGTCGAGCTGACCCATCCGGCGTTAGCGCAAAGCAAACCGCGCCGGGGTGGCATTCTCGTGGTCGGTCTGGCGGCCAACCCACCCAGCTTCGATCCCCACAAATCGGCGGCCTTCGCGACAACCGCCGTGACCGAGCATATTTTTGGCTGCCTGCTTCGCTGGGATCGGACCGGAACCGTAGTCGAGCCTGATTTGGCGGAAAGCTACGAGATTGTCGACAACCTAACCTACAAGTTCATTCTGCGAAAAGGTGTCAAGTTCCACAATGGCGAGACGCTACGCAGCTCGGACGTGAAGTTCACGTTCGACCGCATCGCGAACCCGGAGACCGCCTCGCCGTGGCGCTCGCTCTATTCATCCATCAGCGCCATCGAGACGCCGGACGAACGGACCATCATCTTCCGCATGTCCAAGCCCTTCGCGCCGTTCCTGAACCTACTGGCGACGGTCAAATATTCGGCGATCGTATCGGAAGTCGACATCAAGCCCACCAACGAGGTCGTCGCAGGCAGCGCCGGGACCGGACCGTTCAAATTCGTGAGCTTCCAGGCCAATTCCAATCTCGTTTTGACTCGCAACGACGACTACTACGAAGAGGGTCTGCCCTATCTCGATGGGCTGAAACTCCGGATCATCCCTGACGAAGGCAGCCGCGTTGCCGCGCTTCGCAGCAACACCTGCCAGCTGACGTCGGTCGACACCCCCGAAGTGGTGCAGCAGATGGCCGGTCAGCCTGGGTTCGAGAGCCAAAATAGCCCGGCGAATATGCGCGTCATGCTGCTACAAATCGACCAGCGCACGCCGCCCTTCGACGATGTCCGGGTGCGTCGCGCTTTCAGCCTTGCCATGAACCGCCAGCAGATCGCGGATGTAGTGTGGCGGGGTCGGGCAGCTCTGGCGGCCGCCATTCCGCCAGCCCAGGCCCCTTATGGCATTCCGAGCGAGGAGGTGCTCGGCCTGCCCTATCAGACCGAGAATCTGAAGCAGGCCAAGGCGCTTCTGGCCGAGGCCGGCTTTCCCGAAGGGTTCAAGACCCAGCTCGCAGTGTCCCCCGCGACGTTCAGCGACGTTTCCGTGGCCCAGGTCGTACAGCAGCAGGTTGCGCGGATAGGAATCCGCCTCACCATCGAGCAGCAGGAATGGGGCAGCCTGGTCAAGACCCTCCAGGGCACCCTGGCGCCACTGGTTGTGGTGGGATTGGCTCCGGCAGCCGATCCGGAAACCAACATGAATATCCGCCTGGCCTCCACCTCCTCGGTCAACCCTGGCAAGACGAAGGATCCCGAGCTGGACGCACTTTTCCTCAAGGGCCGCGAGACCATCGATCCCGCCGCGCGCGTGGGCATCTATCGCGATATCCAGCGGCGTATCGCCGATCAGGCCTATGCCATGTTCCCGGCGGCCTGCCCGATGAATTTCGAATTGTGGCGTTCGGAGCTGAAGGGTTACTCCTCGACGCCGCTCGCGGCGCTCGTCATGCTGCGGCAATCCTGGCTGGCGAGCTGATCGGGGAGTTGAGAACATGGAAGGGTCTATCCTCCTGCGGCGGCTGATGCTGCTTGTGCCGGTTCTGTTCGGCATGTCGGTGATGAGCTTTCTGCTCATCCATCTCGTCCCGGGTGACGTCGTGACCACGATCGCCGGCGCCGAGATCGCGCCGGATTCGGAGGAAGCCCAGAACATCCGCCGCAGCCTGAACCTCGACAAGCCGCTGGTCACGCAATACCTGTTGTGGATATTCGGCGTCGTCCGCGGCGATCTTGGATATTCGCTGATCGGCAAGGTTTCGGTTGCGGGGGAAATCCTGTCGCACCTGCCGGTTACCCTGGTGCTCACGGCGATGGCGCTGGGCATCTCGGTCGTGGTCGGGATACCGGCGGGGGTTCTGGCCTCCAACCGGCGCGGCCGGATTTCGGATGTTCTTCTGCGGATCGCCTCGCTTGCCGGAATGGCCGTGCCGACCTTCTTTGCCAGCGTCTCGGCAATTCTGTTCTTCTCACTGTTCGCGCCGTCCGTACGACTGTTCAACACGATCGATTTCGGCGAGGACCCCTGGGCCGGCATTACGACGCTGTTCCTGCCTGCCTGCATACTGTCGCTGTCTTCCGCCTCGACCATCATGCGCTACACGCGCGGCGCCATGTTGGAGGTAATGCGGGAGCAGCACATCCAGACCGCACGCGCCAAGGGGGCGGGGCCGCTGCGTATCCTGCTGCGCCACGGTCTGCGCTCCGCGCTGCTGCCGGTGGTCACGGCTTCCGGCCTGATCGCAGCGCATTTGATTTCCGGCGTTGTCGTGGTCGAGGAGGTGTTCGGCCTGCCGGGAATGGGGCAATTGATGCTGAGCGCGATCAGCACCCGCGACTACACGCTGGTTCAAGGAACCGTCCTCACCATCGGCGCGATGGTTGTGTTGATCAACCTGGTCGTCGATCTGACCTATCACCTTCTGGATCCGAGGATCTAATCTATGTCTGAACGATCCGATACGGCTTGGCGGCCCGAATTATTCCCTCGTTTCCTGATCAGGGCATTCTTGGGACAGAACGTCCTTATCAGGATCGGCGGCGTCATGCTCGTCGCGCTGCTGGCGTTGGCGCTTGGGGGGCCGTTCGTCATACCCCACGGGCCGACCGATATGGTCGCGATGTCATTGCAGCCGCCGAGTGCCGCGAACCTTCTGGGGACCGACCTGCTCGGACGTGACGTTCTGGCTCGAACCCTCGACGCCGCCCGGACCTCATTGACCGTCGCCTTCTGTGCAATGGCACTGTCACTGATGGCGGGAGCCGCGTGGGGCATGATCGCGGGGTACAATGTCGGCTCTGTTGATCTGGTGCTGATGCGGGTGCTCGACGTTCTTCAGGCCTTTCCGCCGCTGCTGCTGGCGGTGGCGCTGGTCGCCATGTTGGGAACCAGCACCCCAAATCTGGTCTTTACGATGTCGATCCTGTTTGTGCCGCAATTCGCGCGGATTGCGCGGTCGGCCACGCTGCTTTTGCGCCGGCGGCAATTTGTGCTGGCGGCCGAAGTTCTGGGCGTGTCTCCGCTGCGCAACCTGCTGACCCATGTGCTGCCCAACATCTCGACCCCGCTGATCATCGAGTCGACCTCGGTCATCACCGCGGCGCTTCTGACGGAATCCGCGCTGTCGTTTCTCGGCATGGGCATCCAGCCCCCCACACCGACCTGGGGCGGGATGATAGCGGAATCGACTTCCGTCATGACGCGTGCGCCCTGGCTGGTCCTGGCGCCGGGATCGGCGATCATCCTTGTCGTGCTGGCGTTCCTGCTGCTCGGCGACGGGCTTAGAGACAAATTCGATCCGAAAGTGAGTGGCTGAAAATGACATATGCTGAAGACATCCACTGGTTGCCCGCCTGGCGCCTGCGCGAATTGGTGGTGAGCCGCAAGGTGAGCGCAGAGGAAATCACCGCGCGATTACTCGAGCGGATCGGCCGTCTTGACAAAGGGATCAACGCTTTTCTGACGCTGGCCGGCGAAGGGGCAATCGCCGAGGCGCAAGCGACGGATAAGGCTATCGCCGAGGGCCAGACCCCGGGACCGCTCGCAGGCGTGCCCGTGACGATCAAGGACCAGTTCTTCACCAAGGGTCTGCGCACGACCGGCGGCTCCAAGATATTCGAGAACCACATCCCGTTGGAAGACAGCGTCCATGTTGCGCGGATCCGGGCGGCTGGCGGGGTCATCCTGGGCAAGACCCACACGCCCGAATTCGGCATGTACTGGCGCACCGTCGGGCTGATTTCCGACGAATGCCGCAACCCCTGGGAACGCCGGCGCACCGCCGGCGGGTCCAGCGGCGGCGCGGCGGCGGCGCTGACAATGGGTTTCGGCCCGCTCGCGCTCGGCAGCGATTCGGGAGGCTCGATCCGGCTCCCCTCGGCGCAATGTGGCATATTCGGCCTGCTGCCCAGCTCCGGTCGCGTGCCCCAGCACGGCGGTTTCGGGTCGAGGATGTTCCTCTCTTCGATCGGCCCTATGGCGCGCGACGTGCGGGATGCGGCGATGCTGCTTCAGGTTCTGGCGGCTCCCATGCCACAGGATCCCTTCTGCCGCACCGATACGCCGCCCGACTATCTGAGCGATCTGGAGACCGGCATCGAGGGCGTCTCGGTTGCCTGGTGGGACAACACCGTTGCCGAGGGTTTCTCCTCTCCCGAGGTCCTGCGCGTCGTGCGCGCGGCAGCGGAGAAAATCGGGGCCTTCGGCGCAAAACTCGATCGGCAGCCGCTGCGGCTTGATACGGACGGAATAGACGAAGCTTGGCGCATTCTGGATTTCGTAGACTGCCGCGCCAGCCTGGGCGAGGAGTTGGAGCGCGACCCGATGCAGTTCGCACAGCTTACACCCTATGCGAAGACCCGCTTCGAATGGGCCGCGGGTGTATCCGGGACCGAGTATTCACGTGCGATTTTGCGTCGCGCCCGATTTGTCCGTAGTGTGAATGAGGCTTTCGGCGACCATGATCTGCTGCTGGCCCCGACCATCGGGATCACCGCCCCGGTCATCGAAATGGACAACATGACCAAGCGTATCCCGGCACTTGTATCCTACACGCTGCCGGTCAACTTCGCGGGCTGCTGCGCCGCCAGCGTGCCCTGCGGTTTCGTCGACGGCCTCCCGGTCGGCCTTCAGATCATCGGCCGCCCGAATGACGAGGCGCTCGTCCTGCGGGCGGCGCGCCAGTTCGAACTGGCCCTTCCGTGGCAGGGTCTGCACCCGCCGGAACATCTGGAAGTCGCATGATGGTCGCAGCGCCGATGCTTTTGCAGGTCGAGAACCTGCGCACCTATTTCCATACGCCCGGGGCGGCGACGCGCGCGGTGGACGGGGTCAACCTGTCCATCGGCGCAGGCCGTATTCTGGGCGTGGTCGGCGAATCGGGATCCGGCAAGAGCGTCACCGGAGCGTCGATCATGGGGCTGATCCAGCATCCAGGCCGGATAGAACCCGGCAGCCGCATCCTGTTCCGCGGCCGCGACCTGGCCTTGGAGGACGAGCGCAGCCTGCGCGACCTTCGGGGCAACGAGATCGCAATGATCTTTCAGGAGCCGATGACCTCGCTGAACCCGGTTCTGACCGTCGGTGCGCAGATTGTCGAGAACATCCGCCTGCACCAAAAGATCGGTCGACGCGAGGCGCGCAACCGGGCGATCGAGCTGATGCGGCTTGTCGGAATTCCATCTCCGGATCGACGCGTCGACGACTTTCCGCATCAGCTGTCTGGCGGCATGCGCCAGCGGATCATGATCGCCATGGCGCTCACCTGCAACCCGGCGCTGCTGATCGCGGACGAACCGACAACTGCTCTCGACGTGACGATCCAGGCGCAGATCCTCGAGCTGATCGCGCGGCTGCGCGACGAACTGGGAATGGCGGTCATGTTCATTACCCATGACCTCGGTGTCGTCGCGGAGATCTGCGACGACGTCGCGGTCATGTACGGTGGCCAGGTCGTCGAGGAGGGGCCGGTCGCTGCCGTCATGGCCGTACCGCAGCATCCGTATACGCGAGGGCTGATGGATTGTATTCCGCGGCTTGGAATGAGTCGGGAAAAAAGGCTGAACTCGATCCCCGGGATCGTGCCAAGTGCGAAGGCCTGGCCACAGGGCTGTCGGTTCGCGAACCGCTGTCCCCACGCATTCGATCGTTGTCAGACCGAGGCGCCACCTTATTTTGTCGTCGGCGCGCAACGCACCGCCTGCTGGCTGGCCGAAGGACAGCAGAACGGCGCTCCAGCAGGGATAGGAAATGCGGATGACTGAGCCGCTATTGACGCTACGCGACCTGACCAAGCATTTTCCGAGCGGCGCCGGTAAGGTCGTTCAGGCAGTGGACGGGGTGAATCTTGACGTTTACGAGGGCGAGACGCTTGGCCTGGTCGGCGAATCTGGTTGCGGCAAGTCGACCACAGCGCATTTGATCGTCGGACTGCACCAAGCCAGCCGGGGCAAAGTGATCTTTGCCGGCGAGGATGTCGCCGCGTTGAGCGGACGAGCACGCCAATCCATCCGCCATCAGATGCAGTATATATTCCAGGATCCCAATGACTCCCTGGACCCACGCATGCGCGTGCGGAGCATTATCGGCGAAGGCCTCGTTGCCCGGGGCGGCATGAGCCGGGCGGAACGTGACGCGCTGATCCGCGAAATGCTGGAAAAGGTGGGGTTGCCATCCGACGCCATGGAACGGTTCCCACATGAATTTTCCGGCGGTCAGCGGCAACGGATCGGCATCGCACGCGCGCTGGTACTGCGCCCACGCCTTGTGGTCGCGGACGAGCCGATCTCGGCTTTGGATGTCTCGGTGCAATCCCAAATTCTCAACCTCATGGGCGACCTGCGCCGCGAACTCGGCCTCACCTATGTCTTCGTTGCCCACAACCTGGCAGCCGTCGGCTATGTCAGCGACCGGATCGCGGTCATGTATCTGGGGCGGGTTGTCGAGATCGGCGAGACTGCTGACATCCTGAACACACCGCGACACCCCTATACGCAAGCACTGCTGTCGGCGATCCCCGACCCGGATATCGGGGCCGCCAAGAAGGCGCGCATCGTGTTGCAGGGCGATATTCCAAGCCCGATCGATCCGCCGTCCGGATGCCGTTTCCGCACCCGCTGTCCAATGGCGCAGCAGATTTGCTCCGAGCAAGTGCCAATGCTCGGATCGCACACGTCGCAAGATCGCCGTGCGCACCAGACGGCCTGCCATTTCGCCGGAGCCATGTCATGGGCACCGTAACGTTAACCGGCTCTGCGTTGTCACGTTTTCACTGAGGTGGACGAAGCGCTATCCTTTGAGCTCAGATAGCTGCGACGGTCACGGCGTTCCACTGCGCGATTGCGCGGATCCGATGAATGTGGGCGGCTAGGGCTGAACGTTTCTGATGTGGCGGCGCGAAGAGATTTCTGACTGCTGAAAAGACCGAGATGAAATGTTGCAAGCCGCCAGCTGATCGGAAGCCCTGCATCACCCGCTCTCGTTTCCGCAGTGGTAGATGGGAATTCTCTGCCCGATTGTTGAGACCCTTGTGTGACGGTGTTCGACGCAGGGCATCACATCCCGTTGGGCAGCGCCGTACGACCGCAGTTTGTCGGAGACGATGCGCTTCGGCGCCAGACCCTGCTTCTTCAACAGCCTGAGTAACAATCGCTTGGCCGCCTTGGTATCGCGGCGGCTCTGGACGATCTCGTCGAGAACATAACCGTCCTGATCGACGGCTCGCCAGAGCCAATGTTTCCGGCCGCCAATGGAAATCACAACCTCATCCAGGTGCCAGACATCCTCTCGGGACGGCATCTTTCTACGCAAACGCTTCGCATATGCCGCGCCGAACCTGCGGCCCCATCGACGGATCGTTTCGTAAGGCACGACGATACCCCGTTCCAGGAGCATTTCCTCGACCAGTCGCAGGCTCAAAGGAAACCGGAAATACAGCCAAACCGCATGGGCGATGATCTGCGGTGGAAAGCGGTGGTTCTTATAGCTTATTGGTCGGCGTGTGCATCGCGCTCGATTAGCCATCAACTGTTAAGCCACCAACAACGTGACAACGCCAGTATGCTCCCTGATCGGTTTTGCAGGCGTTCCGCCATGCGGCAACCAGGCCTTCGGCGGCTGATTCAACCACGGCAAATCCAGGGCGAGACGCGCTTCAAGATCTGCTGGTCGATTTCCATCCTGCATTCCCGTATCCAAACCGATTATGTGATAACGACATAGAATGGCATCAAAGATACATTTTGTGAATAATTACTCCAATGGCGCAAGGTTGTAAGAACGTGATGACTGTGTGTAAGGCGGGTAATAGATTTCCTTTTTTCAAGAACTCGCCAATCTGAGCATCATCTCTACTCGTTTTGAGCAATTGGTCTCTGGCAGAAATGCACGGTGCGAAAGATGAGCAGAATAAGAACCTCGGTGAATGCCCCTATCGTCGTCCACTGTTGATCCCCGCAGACGCCAGTCACTCCGTGTCGAGACTTTCCACCAGCCGCTGCACGCTACAAGCGCACATCGCTCACGCTTGCATAACCGCCTGAGGCTGGCCTAACGTCCGCTTCATCGCATGCAGACGAAGGGTGCCCCGTGAGTCCGTCCCGCAAATCGACATCCCAGCAACAGCCGCGCTCCCTCGAGGCACGCATCTACGCGATCTATTCCACGCTCTCGCCCGCAGAAAAGCGGCTTGCCGACATCCTGCTGCAATACCAGATGGACCTGCCGAGCTACACGGCGGGCGAGCTTGCGGAAAAGGCACAGGTGTCGAAAGCGACGGCGGCACGGCTGATCCGCTCGCTCGGTTATGCGACATATCCCGATGCCAAGCGGCAGATCCGGGCCGACCAGCACTGGGGATCGCCCCGGGCAGGCCTGGAAGACCCCGATCGCGCGCCGTCAGGCAAGATCTCGCTGAGCAGCACGGTCCAGATGGACCTCGACAATATTCGAACCACCGCCGAAAGCCTGTCCGAAACCACGCTAAGCGAGGTAGGCCAGGCGATCGTCGGTGCCCGCCGACTATGGATCATGGGCCTTCGCAGCGGTTACGGCCTGGCGCTCCAGGCCGCCCATTATTTCACGCTGATGAAGAGCGATGTGCAGGTGATCCCCGTCGGCGGGGGAAGCTATTCGCACGAGATCGCGTCCATCGCCAAGGGCGACGTGTTCCTTGTCATCGCATTCCGCCGGCGCCCCCGGCTGCTGCCGACGATCATCAAGGAGGCACGCGCCGCAGGAGCGATAACGGTGCTGATTACCGATCTCAGCGCGGCGGCGAGCGCCAAGGCCGCCAACCATGTGCTGCGATGCCGGTGCCAATCGCCCTCCCCCTTCAATTCCTTCGTCGCCGCCGTCACCATCATCAATTATCTCGCCTGGAGCGTATCGACGGCGATGGGCGAGGCAAGCCTTGCCCGGTTCGAAAAGATCGACCGGTTGGTGAAGCTGCTCGACGACGTATCGACCCCCCAGACCAGTATCGGCCGGTAGGCCGGCAAAGGCGGGCTTCGGTCAGGAAAATTTTTCGAGCACGTGCAGACGCGTCGGCGCCGCCCAGACGCCGGACTTGGACGTGGTCAGCTCGCACCTGACGAGCGTCTCGGCAAGACCGACAGCCGCCGATACGCCATCGACTACCGGAATGCCGTGCGTGCGCTGCAGGTCGAGCGCAAATTCCGCCATGCCGGCACAGCCGAGCGAAACGCCCTCGGCACCCATGGCCAGCCCCTGGCGAATGAAGTCCGAAATCCGCTCGAACGCGCCGCTTTGCGGATTTTCCAGCTCAAGCACCGGAATGTCGGTCGCAAAGACCCGGCGGCAGCGGTGGCCGAAACCATAGCGGTGGATATTGTCCTCGATGACCGGCGCCGAGCGGGAAAGCGTCGTCACTACGCAGAAGCTGTGCGCCACGAGGCTGACGGCATGGAACGAAGCCTCGCCGATGCCGATCACCGGTCTGGCTGCAATCGCCCTCGCCGCATCCAGCCCGGTATCGTCGAAACATGCGATGATATGGGCATCAGCACCATCGCGTTCGGCGGCAACGATTTCTTTCAGCAGGCCTGGCACCGAAAGCGCCCCGTCAAAGGGGCCTTCGATCGCTTCCGGCCCGCTTCCCGGCTGCCGGCCGATGATTTCCGTGTCACGGCCGGCAACGGCGCGCGCCGCGGCCGTGATGCGCTGCGTCATCGACGCAGTCGTATTGGGATTGATGAAGGCAATGCGCATCGTTTCGGATACTCCAGAGACCAGGTTGGGTCAGGCGGCCACGAAGGCTGCCGTCGGGCGCGTGTCGATGAGATCGCCGTAGGCGATCGGCGCCTCTGTGAGCTGACCGTCGGCAATACCCTGCTGCCAGCGAGCATAGGCGTCGGGATCGATCCGCGGCGTTGTCCACATGCCGTTGGCCCGATAGATGTCGGCAAGCCTGACGAGCAGGTCCGGCGAGAATTTCGGGAATGTCTTTGCCAGAAAGTCGCGGTACCCCTCGGCTTCATTGGCCAGAATCCATGCCATGCCCCGTCCGAGCGCCCTTGAGAACCGGGTCTGGGTGTCCAGCCGCGCATCGTCGCTCTCGCCTTCGGCATAATAGACGCTCCACGGCACGTTGCCGCCGGTGATGGGGAGCTCGGCGACGACATGGACGCCGGTCTTCGATGCAAGCGTGACGGCGGACGGATAGTCGATCACCAGATAGTCGCCCATGCCCCCCGCGAAGAGATCGGACAGCATCTTGCCGTCGAGATCCTGGACGAAATTGACCGTCAGCGGATCGACGCCGTTTTCGCGCAGCAAAAGCTTGGTGAATAGGCCGACGCTTGCGCCATTGCTGCCCTTCATCGAGATCGTCTTGCCGGGCACGGCTCGCCAGTCGAAATCCCCGGGCTGTTCGCGGCCGAGGATGGCCAGGGGCGCGCGGGCGGCAACCTGTGCAAACGGCGTATAACGTTTGCTGCGGCCATGGAACATCGACGGGACCCAGATGCCGCCAAGCGCAGCATCGGCCTTGGCCGAGCCGATGTCGCTGAGCACCAGATCCCAGGGAGATGGAACGCTTGCCGTGACGCCCAGCCCCTCTTCTTCAAAGAAGCCTTGCCAGACCGCGACATATTCGGGCAGGTAGTTGAGGCTGTGCCCGGTCGCCGAGACGTGGAAATTCTGCATGATGTTCGTTCACTCCTGGTCCAGGAAAATGCGATCGCCGTTGTCGATATCGAACCACAGGACATCGTTCGCCTGGTAATCCAGCGAACACAGTTCGCCGATCTTGACCTTCGGGTTTCCAGAGACCCGGACGAAGACGAGATCGTGTTCAAGCAACCGCTGGTCATTGTGTTCCTCGCCGGTCATCAGCCGGCAACCGATCACCGTCTCCGCGCCGAGGCGCTCGACGACCGCCACCTGTGCCGGCAGGCGCCCTTCCCCGGCCGGGTGAAGGGAAAGCTTTTCGGGTCTCACCCCGAATGTCATATGCCGTCTTGAGGGGAACGGCGCTGCATGGTCGACAGCGAGCTTGCCCGAAAGCTGAAGCGCGTCGTTGTTGACCGAAGCCGGAATGAGGTTCATCGGGGGCGACCCCACGAAACGCGCGACGAAGGTATTGGCGGGATGGTCATAGATCTCGTCCGGCGTATCGACCTGCTGGACGATGCCCTTGTTCATCACGATGATGCGCGTCGCCATGGTCATGGCCTCGACCTGGTCGTGCGTCACGTAGACGAAGGTCTTGCCGACCTTGTGATGCAGAGCGGAGATTTCCGAACGCATCTGCGTGCGCAGCTTGGCATCCAGGTTGGAAAGCGGCTCGTCGAGCAAATAGAGGTCCGGATTGCGCACCAGCGCGCGGGCAAGCGCGACGCGCTGGCGCTGCCCGCCCGACAGGCTTGCAGGGCGTCTGTCGAGCAGGGGCTCAAGCTCCAGCTGGCGGGCGATGCTGAGCGTCCGCTCGGCGATATCCGCCCGCTTCATCAGCCGATGGCGGGCGACGATGTTGACGATCGGCAGATGGTACCACTTGCGAAACGCGTCCATGACCAGCGGAAACGCGATATTCTCGCGGACCGTCATATGCGGGTAGAGCGCATAAGTCTGGAAGACGAAGGCGACGCCGCGCTTTTTCGGCTCCCAATCGTTGGCAACGGATCCGTCGAACAGCAGGTCCCCGGAGGTAATGTCGCTGAGCCCGGCGATCATGCGCAGCAGCGTCGACTTTCCGCAGCCGGAGGGGCCGAGCAGGACCAGGAACTCGCCGTCATGGATATCGGCGTTGAAGGCGTTGATCACGCTGTGATCGCCAAAGGTCTTGGAGACTTTATTGAACGTCAAGGCGGGCATGGATTATCCCTTTACGGCGCCAGCCGTCAGACCGGCCACGATCTTGCGCTGGATAAGAAGGAAAAAGACGATGGCGGGAAGGCTGAAGACCAGGGCCGCGCCAAGTACGGCGGACATCGGTGTTTCATATTGCCCGACGAAGGAGGCGAGACCGACACTTGCCGGCCAAAGGGCCCGATCCATGAGGAAGGTCGAGGCAAACAGAAACTCGTTCCAGCCTGCAAAGAAGGACACCACCGCCGCCGCCGCGATGCTCGGCATGATCAGCGGCAGAATGATCATGGTCAGCACGCTGAACCGCGGACAATTGTCGATGATCGCGGACTCCTCTATCTCGTAGGGCACGGCATCCATTGCCCCCTTGAGCACGAAACACGCCACTGGCAGCGAGAACCCCACATTCGCCAGGATTAGCCCCCAAAGACTGTTCAGGAGGCCGAAGGTGATGAACATCGCATAAAGCGGCACCAGGATCAGCGCTTCGGGAACGACCTGGGTCATGAACAGCAGAAACCCGACCAGGCCGCGTCCATGGAACTTGAAACGGCTCAGGGCGTAACCCGCGAGCGCGCCGAGTGTCAGGCTCAAAATGGTGCCGCCCGAGGCGATCAGCAGCGTGTTGAACAGCCAGCGGCCGATCGGAACATTGCCGAGCTCGGTTACCAGATCCGGCAAATGCTGCAGCTGCGGCCAGGCGACCTGGCCGGTTCCGTAAAGCTGGGAATTGACGTTGAGCGCAGTGGCCGCCATCCAGTAGACCGGGAAGCCGGCAAGCACGACCAGAGTTCCGATCAGCGTATATCGCAGCGCCTTCATGGCGAGTCTTCGGGGTGTCATCATCGAGACATCCTCTTCATGCGGCGTTGTTCGACAGTGTAGTGGATGGCCGCCACCATCAGCGCCAGTGCGAGGCCGACCGCGCCGTAAGCGCTGGCCATTCCCAGTTCATGGCCTTCGAATGCCGTCTGGCGGAGCTTGACGACAAGGGTGCTGGTCGAACCGAGCGGACCGCCCCCGGTCAAAAGGTAGATGATATCGAAGCGGCGGATGGACCAGACGGCGACCAGAAGGGCGGCGAGCTGGATCGAGGGACGGATATGCGGCAGTGTCACGGCACGGAAGGTGCTAATCCCATCGGCGCCATCGATCCTGGCGGCTTCGCGCACTTCCTGCGGCACGGATTGGAGGGCTGCCAGCACGACCAGCATCACAAATGGAGCGACCTGCCAGACCGTGACGGCAAGAACCGAGCCGAGCGCATAATCGGTGCTGGTCAGCCACGAGAAGCGACCGATGCCGAGCAGTTCGGTGATGCGATTGAAGACGCCGGACCGCTCGTTGTACATCCACAACCAGATCAGCGACGCAGCCACGCCCGGCACGGCCCAGCCGAACAGCAGGATGGCCCGCACGACCGCCCGCCCCTTGAACGGACGATCGATGGCAAGTGCGGCCACGACACCGAGCGCGACGCCGATCACGACGGTCAGAACGGTGTAAGTCAGGGTTGCCTTCAGGGAGAGATAGAAGGCCGGATCTTCGATCAGCCGTTCGTAGTTGCCGAGGCCGATGAACCGGCCTCGGTTGGGATTGACGATCCGGGTGTTGGTCAGGCTCATGTACATCTGCCGCGACAACGGCCAGAACATGAAGACCATCAGGTAGATCATGGGCGGAAGAATGAAGGCATAGGGCAGCAATCTGGCCATGCCGCTCCTGTTTTTCAGGCCACTCACGCTCACATCAGTCTCCCTTCTTGATGCGACGTTCTCAGAATTGCTTGTCGATGGCTGACTGAGCTTCGGCGAGCGCCGTCTTCGGATCGGCATTCGCAAGGATGACCTTTTCGACGGCTTGCATCACGAAACGCATGATTTGTGCCGTTTCGACTTCATATCCCTTGATCAGCGTGCTGCGGGAGGTTTCGGCGAGCTTGACGAAGGTCGGTGCCCAAGGGTTGGCCTTGGAGTAGACGTCGCTGACGGGCACGTCGGTTGCAAGCGCATCCGGGCCTGATGCGTCACGCAGAGCCTGCTGACCGACGGGACCGACCAACCACTTGACGAAGGCGATCGCTTCCTTGTGATGTTTGCCGTGGGAGCTCACGCCGACGAAGATCTGCTGATGCGCGCCGGGGTTCTTGAACGGCATCGGAGCGGCATAAAGATCTCCGGACTGAAGGGCACCGCCGGAGGCGATATTGAGAGTGCCGCCGGAATTGTCGATCGAGAAGGCCGCATGCTTTTCCTTGAAGCGCGTGCGCTGCGTCGGAAAACTGTCGCCGATGGGCATGATGCCGGCGTCGTAAGTCTTCTTGAAAGCCGTGATGGCGGCGACGGCTTCCGGGGTATTGATCGTCAGCTTGCCGTTTGCATCGACCCAGTTGACGCCGTAGCCATAGGCCCAGCTCTGGAAATCCATGAACCAGCCCGAAAAATCGTTGATCTGGTGGCGGGCTGTAAAGCCGATCACGCCCGGAGTTGCGGCAGATGCAGCCTTGGCGGAGGAAATGAGCTCATCCACCGTCGTCGGCACCTTGGCATTGGCGGCATCGATCAGCGGCTTGTTATAGATCAGGGCATAAACCGCCCGCTGCCAGGCGACGCCGAGACGCTTGCCGTCGACCACGCCGTTTTCATTGGTCTTGTTCAGCTTGGTGCCGTCGGCTGCGGCCGAAAGGTCGACAAGGAAGCCTGCATCCGCAATGGCGTAGAACAGGCCTTCCTGCATCATCGCCACATCCGGCCCCTGGCCTGCGCCCATTTCGGTCGTCAGCTTGTCAGCGAATTCCGCTGACGGAATGGCTTCCTGCTCGAGCGTGATGTTCGGATTGGCTTCCTGGTACTTGGCGACTGCTGCCCAGAGGTTCTTGCCGCGCAAGGCGTCAAGCCATTGGGAATTGGCCAGTTTCAGCGTGACCTTCTCGCTCGATTGGGCACGAGTTTCGCTTGCACCGAGCCCGACGGTAAATGCGAGCGCTGCAACGGCTGCCGTAGCCAGCAGCTTCCGGCGACGAATCCTATCAAACATATCTGTTCTCCATCTGGTTTTTTTATTTGGCGGTTTCTTATCGGCATTTTGGCATTCACGGATCAGGCAGCGCGTCAGGAACCCGCTTTCACACGATGCACTGCAAGCGGAGTATGGTGGCTGAGATTTTCGCTCCCCGTATCGGTGACGAGGTAGCAGTCGCCGACATTGCATCCGGCGACCTCGGGCTCGAGCCATTGAGAGTGGAGGACGAAGGTCATGCCTTCTTCAAGCTTGTCGTGGTTGTTCGACTGGATGTTGTAGTTGTTGAACTTCACCATCGAGACGGAATGTCCGACATTGGGATTGTGAGGCCCGAGCGTCGCCGGATAGACATGCATCAGCTTGCGGCCCTGGCGCTCCCAATCCGGATCGACGACATGCTTTCGCGGGATCAGGCGCGGCTTGCCGTCATCGTCGGACACCCAGTTATAGGGCATCGTACGGCTGTCGTGGGACGAAAGGTAGCCGCGAGCGATGTAGGGTTCAAAGGAGGCGTTGGCGAGGTCGGAAATGATCGCGCCCGGCTTGATCAGCGCGGCCGCCTTCTCGACACCCTCGGCGCACATCTGCAGCACCTCTTCCTGCTTGTCGGTAATGTCGCCGACCGCGATCATACGGGCGATCTGGGCCGTATAGCCCTGATAGATCACCGCCGAAATATAGAGATTGATGATGTCGCCGGTGCGCACCACGTGGCCGTAAGGCTTGCCGCAATGGGTGCCGTATTGGTTGATGCCGATCTGGTAGCCGTCGCCGCTCTCCCCGCCTCGCGCCATCTGGGCATAGGTGAACGCGGCGTAGATTTCATGATCGGTCACGCCGGGTTTGGTGACATGGTAAGCCGCCTCTATGCCGATGCTGGCCAGCTGGGCCGCCGCCCGTACCACCGCCTGCTCGCGCTTCGAACGCACCTTCTGCATGCGGTCGATGATCGAGCTTGCCTGCACGAACGAACTCTTCGGCAGACGTTTGCCGAGACCATTCCAGTAACCGGCGGAAGTCGCATCCCCGATCAGGCCGATCTGCGCGGACGAAAAGCCTTCGCGTTCCAGGAAGAAACCAACGGCCTCGACCACCTTGTCGACTGTCTTGCCGGGGCGATTATAGGTCTCGCGGCCCCAGGTGCCCACCTGCCAGATGTCCTCGACCAGCACAGCCTCGCCGGCCGGCGGCAGCAGGACGGAACTGCTGAAGATGGAAAACAGCGTCAGCGGCTTGTCTTCGTCGGTCGGGACCACCAGCACGCCTTCGCGTGCCCAGTCGCACATATAGCGGAGGTATGAGTTGGAAACGCGGTAGGAACCGATGGAATCCGCATGGACAAGCATGACGTCATGCCCTGCGACGGTCGCCTCGCGCCGAATGCGGCGCAGCCTGTCGACGAACTCGCTTTCCGGGAGCGGACCGACCGGCTCGAACTCGAAACTCGGGCTGAAACCGTCCAGCAGGCGCTCGAAGCGCATATCACCATGCTGAAAGGGGTGGCTTGGACGAGCTTGGGCGGTCATTGGGCTTCTCATTTAGCAGATACCGATGAACCTAGATTATATCTGAAAATTAATTTGCATAGTCCATCGAACGATCATTTGACGACCAAACTGCCCCCAAAACGGGCATTTGAAAAAACGAGGCAGAATCACGCTCGAAAGGACTCAAGGACGAGCATTGGGTGGGGATCATTTCTCTCGGCTGATCAATGACATCCCTGGATTTCCAGGGTCAGACAAAGGCAAAAAAAGTAACTTCACCTGTGAAAAATCGACACCGACAGCGCAAAGGCAAGCTCATCGTTTAGTCACAGCAGAGGACTGCCGCGATAACTCGGCAACGCCGATATATGAAAAAAAAATTCCATACCTTGCTTGGTCAGCACGGCCGGGGACGGTTTGAGCAGAACGGCGGTTTGTCGGCCTGCGTCAGGACGCCAGTTATGCTCGGTAAAGCAGAACGTTTCGCGTAGGTCTACGGTTTCGTGCGGCAATCGGGGGGTCGGATCGAAATAGAATCGGAACCGGGCAAGGGAACGACCGTCTTCCTGTACTTTCCACGGCTGGCTCCAACGGAAATACCTGCTGAGACTTTCGCGACCAGGGTGTTGGATCGTGGCAATGAGCACATTCTTGTTGTCGAGGATGATACGATGGTTCGCGAATTCGCTGAAGGCACACTCATTTCTCTCGGGTACTCCGTAACATGTGCGGCCGACGCAACCGAAGCGTTGCGGGTACAAGAAACAGACGGCCCATTCGATTTGGTTTTCTCAGACATGGTTATGCCCGGGGCGATTGATGGCCGCGCTCTGGCCACAGAAGTTATGAAGCAATATCCGATGCTCCCCTTCGTCCTGACGACCGGTTATGCGGATGTCGAAAGCATCGGCGCTGAATCGAGATTCCGGCCATTGGTCAAGCCCTATTCGCGGTGGCAGCTTGCGGAGGCGCTTCGGGAGGCGATTGACGCTTCGGGTGATCACTAACGCGACAGCGACCTCCCGCAGCCAAAGGCTCGAAGCGGGGCTTCCCGGCCAAAGATTCCGACGAGATGCCGCCGCAATCGCCGCGCGCTTCAAACAGGCAAAGGTGCGTCCGGCCGTCACTGCCGTACTCACTTCACTTTATCGTATGGGCCTCATCTCTACCACTGATGGAAGAACCTTTGTGTGGCGTCGCGCCGCGAGGGCTGTAACGTATTCGTTCGAAGCATCTGATCGCAGACTCGGTCGTTGGTCTTGAACCCATGCGAACCTTCGACTGCTGCACCACTGATCCAGGGATCTGAAATAGCTGGGGCTTTCCGGCCGCCGGCCAATCATTCGAAGGCTCGTCTAACCCGGAGCTTGATTTGTCCACCAGCGTAAATTCCGCTGCCTCCCGAAGCTGCATGGATTCCCTTTCCGTCATATATACGACCACATTCCGCTTGGCGCCGTTCGCGATAAGATCATCTACCAAAGACGGTGGCCGCAGCTTCACCTCTTTCAAAATGTTCAGGTTGTCTGCCGACCTCTCCTCCCATCACATAAAGTTCGCTTGGCCAGGGCGCCTCCTAACGCCTTAGCCGAAACGGCTTCTGGCAGTCGCGTTTTCCGCCAACACCAGACTTGCTGGCGGGGACCCGCTATCATCGCCCTTGACGATCGCTGACACGTAGGCGAGTGCGTTCTTCATTCCGTTCATCGTGTAGGGCTTTTCTATAGCGCCGATAGCGCCGGCAAAATCGCCCGGGATCTTTTTGATATTGCCGCTGACGAAGACATAAGGAATGCCGGCGGCGGCCAATTCCCGGCCGACCTCTATCCCGGTCGGTCCATCCATGAGATGGATGTCGACAAATGCGAAATCCGGCTTCGAAGTACTGATCTGCTCGCGCGCCTGGCTGCTGCTCATGGCAAGCCCTGTCACCTGGTGTCCTGCCATTTCCACTTCGCTCTCCAGCTCCATGGCAAGTAGCATTTCGTCCTCGACAATCATGACTTTCAATTGGCATTCTCCTGATGATCGCCAACGAGCAAAACGACCTCGACGATCGCTTTTTGGCCTTCCCGCTTTCGCTCGATCTCTGCCCCGAGCTGCAAAGCGGACGCCTCAAGCAGCATCCGGCCGAGTTCGGCATTTTCAATATCAGGCTCTACTGGTTCGGATGTATCTTCAATCCTGATCAAGAAATGTCCGTTCAGTCGCCGGACGACGACGTGGATGTCGCCTCCCCCATCGCTCAGGCCCCGGCGAACTGCATCACCCACCAGCTCGTTTACGATCAGGGAAAGCGGCGTGGCCTTGACGGCTGGTACCAGCAATGGCGAAAGATCGAGCGAGAGCCGTATATCTTTCCGGCCAGTTGTATCGACGAGGTCCGTCACGAGCTCACGCGTAAATTCGGACACGTCGAACTTCGACACGTCGTCTAGCGTGAACAGTTTTCGCTGGACCGTGCTGAGAGCCTCGATCCGGTTTAGCACTGACATCAAAGTTTTGCGCCGGCCATCGTCCCTGGTGACGCGCGCCTGCATCTTCACGATTGATGCCATCGTCAACAGGTTGTTTTTCACGCGATGGTCGACTTCATGAACAAGCAACGTGCGTGCATCGAGCGCCGAACGAAGATTGGCCGTGTGTTTGGCAACCTCAGCTTCCGCCTTATGCCGCGCGGCGGCCAGATCGGCCTCGCGGCTTTTGACATTGGTGAAGTCGAGCTGCGAGGCAAAGAAGTAGATGATCTTCCCAGCCTCGTCGCGGACAGGACTAATAAACACTGCATTCCAGAACGTGCTGCCGTCTTTCCGATAGTTGAGAATATCAATAGCGACGTCCTGACCCGCGACAATCGCTTCCCGGATCTTTGAAACTGTCTCTCGATCCGTGTCCGGTCCCTGCAGAAAACGGCAGTTACGACCGATGATTTCATCATCGCTATACCCGGTCATCTTTCGAAAAGCTTCGTTACAGAAGATGATCGTATTGTCTGACTGATTAGGATCGGTGACGATCATCGGCATGCGGGTTGCTTTGAAGGCCGCCGCGAACGGATCCTCGCTAACATGCCCTGCGACAAGGCGATTACCCGCATTTCGGGCATCGGTTCGGTGCTGATCCTTTTCCTGCATGAAGATCCCGGCGATGTTGTCCCGCGACAAAAGTCGCGGCGGTGAAATTGGTTCCTTGCAGCATGATCAAATTGGGGAATTGAGCTGCGCCTATATCTCGCATGTCACGCCTTCAGGATCGTAGATGATCGTAGAGCGCCCGTTCATCTCAGGGGCCAACAAACGCTCGATAAGACGGGAAGCGCCGGTAACATCGAACAGGTCGCCGTTGTCTCGATCGATATCAGCGAACGAAAGAAGGGCCAGGAAGTCGAACGTCAGCTGGCGTCCATCATCGCCTCATCCAAGATGCTATCCTCGGCATTGACCTGGCGATGACGATCGCCTCCTGGAATGCCGCGGCTGAACGGCTTTACGGTTACATGGCTGAGGAAATCGTCGGACGGTCGGTCCTGACCCTGGTTCCCGACGATCGGCTCGATGAGGAGCCGGCGCTGTTAGCCCAACTTAGGGCTGTGCTTCGGGTCGAACCCTACGAGACAAGACCATCCGCGTCACGCGTCATCTCCGAGAGGAGTGCCCCAGTTCGATGGACAATGTCGATAAGATCACGGAGCGGATGGGTGCGAGGTTCGCCATCAACAACCAGAAAAAGCTGGGCAGAAGTAGTGTGGGCAGCTGACTTACCGCCAGAGGCGGCGCTTCGTCACGGCAGCGGTGAAGCGCAAAAGGGTACTGGTATTTCGACATTTCAAACGAACCTGGAGGCAAAAAGCGCCGCTATGTCGGCCCTGTTGACGACCCTGAGATCTCCCGGCTGGCTGCCGTGATCATGACTGCCGGTTCCCGTTTCCTGATTGTCGTAAAAGGGACAGCGAGCGCGCCGGCCGGTGTCGCTCGCCTCGGTGTCATTACATGGATCGTAGTTCGTCAGGCGCGTTTTGCCGGCTGCATTTCCTTGATGGTGATTTCGCCGTTCATCACGATCGGCTTGTCATCAAGGAAAAGGCTGCAATTGCGCATCGGGATATCGAGATGGCATGCGGTGTCGTTGGGGCCACCGAGCTCGTTGTTCGGGCCGGTAGAGAACATCACATTGCCGTAGAAGGAACGCAGCTCCATTCCCATGCCACCCGGGAACTGGGTCAGGCCATGCCACTTGGCGCGCCCGTCAAGACCCCAGCCGACATGCGACATGCCGAAGCCGCGCGGATCGTTGAAGCCGGCCATGTAGGATTTCACTAGCTCCGCATCGAGACCGCCGCGAATGTCGCGGATGATGCCCTTCTCGATCGTGTAGGTGATGGGATCGCGCGCGTAGGTGTTAAACGGCAGCAGCACGTCGCCCGGCGCCACTACGATCTGGCCGTCGACGCCGTCATCAGCGCCGCCGGTGAAAACGAAACCGGCTGGCCAATGGTCCCAGCGGCCCGGCTCGTCGGAATAGCCGTATTCGCTCATGGTCGGATACATGCCGATCTTGTAGGTGACATCCGTGCCGTGCTCGTTTGTGATGCGCATCACCTTGGCCTTGGAAAGGAGCTCCGCGCCCACTTCGACCCGTTCGCGTAGTTCCTTGGTCGGAATAAGCCGGGCCAGGAGATCGGCGGGCTCCACGGCCGTGACGATACGCGTGCCGGCGGCCTGGATCGCCATCTGCTCGTCGCTGAACAGCAGGAAGATCAGATCGACGACCATGTCGGCCTGTTTCAACGCTTCGACTGCGTCCGGATTTCCTGCCAGGCCGGTTTCACCGACGGCCCAGGCGCCATTGCCGGGCATCGGTGCGGGCAGGCGCATATGGTACATGCGCGCGCCGAGCATCTGGCCGGCGGCGAGGAATGCGTCCGCATAATCGAGGCGGTCGCTGCCCTGCGAAAGCACGATGACCTTTTCACCCTCATGTACGCCGCTGAGTTCGAGTTGGATTTTGCATATGGCCGTTAAAGTGCTGATATCCATGATTGTCGTTCCCTTTCTACTCGTTTGTGGTCAGTGCTTGCGCCCGCCGGTAAGCACCGGCGTGAGGACTTCGAAGAAGCCGCGGAAATTGTCCCAGGGGACCATGTGCCCTGCCCCCGGAATGGCGATGATCGGGATCGTCGGATTGGCCGCAGCCAGATCAGCGGCAGCAGACGGCGTCACGACCGGGCTTTCTGCACCGCGCAGCAGGATCGCCGGCCGCGTCAGCTTCTTCCAGAACGGGAAGAAGTCTTCCGCCTGAAAATTTGCATGGGTTTCCAGCACGGCCGTCTCGTCGCAGCTCGGTAGGACTTCCAGACGCAGCCTAAGCTCGCGCTCCGGCCATTTCGGATAGAAGCGCCGGACTTCCTCCAGCGAACTGCCGCGTTTTGCCTCATTCATCTGGGACAGGAACGATTCCTGCGTCGTCGGATACGGACCGCGATCGGGTCCGGATGTCGGCGGATCGACAAGGATCAGGTTGCGCAGGCCATCGGGCGCATGCAGTACCGCATAGGCAGCCGCGATGCGGGCGCCGAGCGAGTGGCCGATGACGATCTGGTCGGTGATGCCGAGGGCGCCGACGATGCCCGTCACATCCGCCGCATAGTCCTCGATCCGATAGCTTCCGGCCGGCGCGATATCGGTCTGGCCACGGCCGCGCAGATCCGGCACCACGACACGGAAACCGAATTCCGAAATGGGCACCGCAAGGAAATCTGCGGTCGCCGCCGGACTGGTAATCCCCGGCAGCATGATGACCGTGCCTTTTTCAGCTTCCCCATAAACGAGCAGGTGGTGGCGCAGGCCATTGGCTTCGACGAACTGGGATTTTCCGGAAATCTCGATCACCATCTCAGGCAGCCTTCCTGAGGGGGATATTGCCGAGTGCGGCGCCGGCACCGGGGACAGAAGGTTCAAGACCAAGCGACAGCAGGATCTCGCGGACGGTCGATGTCGCAGCCGTCAGCACCGGCAGGCCGGTCTGGTCCTGGACGAGCTGCACCGACGGGAAGGACGGCATCTGCACGCAGGCGCTCAGCACGATGCCATCGGCCTTTGAAAGATCAAGCCGCGAGACATATCCGGGCAGTGCTGCCGGATCGAGACGTCCGACCATCAGATTGTCCGATACGGAAAGGCTGATGCTATCGACAACGGTAATGCCTTCGGCCTCGATATAATCGATGACCATTTTGGTGAGCGGCGGCATATAGGGTGCGACCAGCGCGATCTTGCGCAGGCCGAGATCGTTGATCGTGCGGACCAGTGCGCCCGCGCTGCTGACGATAGGCACGTTGCGGCCGGTTTCCTGTTTGATGACGCCGTTGAGTTTTGCCTCGATACCGTGATGGGCGCCGGCGCCGCGAGACATGAGAGCGACGAGGCAGGCATAGGCCGCGACATCGATGCTTGCGTCACCGACTTCGGCTGCGCAGCGCTCGCCGTCGTTGACCATGCAGGACAGTGATTCCACATCCACCGTTTTCAGCCGGGCGCGGCTGGCGTGGAACGTGAACTGCGAACCGTGCTGCTTCGCATGCGCGGCCAGCATGAGCGGGATTTCCGTCTCCATCGTGGTGTTGGAGCTTGGAACGATCAGTCCTATACGATGCATAAGTTCCTCCTTTCCCGATCCTTACGGAACGAAAGCTTGCGGGTATTGGGTTGTGGTTCGGGCGTCAGGCCTGGCGGATGGCCACACCGGCGAGATAGTCCAGCGCGTCATCCAGACCGATGACGTCGCCATATTTCTGGTCGATATCGAAAAGGTTGGCGTCGTGGGGAACCGATGCCCGGTCGGCGACGCATTCGCGCGGCACGAGAACATCGAAGCCGCTCTGCACCGCATCGACAGCACTGGCGCGCACACATCCGCTGGTGGTTGCGCCGGTGATCACGACCGTATCGACATGCAGAGCGGCGAGATGCGACGCGAGGTCCGTGCCGAAGAAGGCGGATGCTCCGTGCTTGACGACGAGCACTTCGTCCTCACGACGGCCAAGGCGCCCATCGATCTCGACTAGACGCGTGCCGAGGAGAAGCGATGCCATTCCCGTTGCCTTGCGCAGCCACGCCAACGTTTTGACGTGTCCCTTTTCATAGGCGATGGTGGTGAAGATCACCGGCAGGTTGCGGCTGCGCGCCATATCGAGGAGCGTTCGGGTCGCTTCCACCTGGCTCGTCATGTCGGACGCGGTCGGATAAACCGGATCCGTGAAACCATAGGTGAAATCGACGACGACGATGGCGAGACGCTTGCCGCGTTCGAGACGCGCTCCGAACCCTGCCGTCGTATAAACCTGGCGGACTTGTGCAGAGGACATCGCTTTACTCCGCTGCCTGACTGAGGGGGCGCGTGTCGCGCAACTGGGCGGCCGCGTCGTATTCGTAGACCCAGTTTGCTCCCAGCCCGCTCGATTGCGGATTGATGAAGCTTTTCCAACGGTAACCGAGGTCGCGCTTAATCTGCGCGAACCTGGAACTGAGGTGATAGGTGCGGCCACGCTCACGCGATTCCAGCTGGACGCGGCTCGTGCGCGGACGTCGCAGGCTCTCATACCGCTTCAGTGCTTCGGGTACATCGGCCGTGTCGGACAAGGCGCCGGACAGTACGAAACCATCCTCGATCGCCATGGCCGCCCCCTGCGACAGGAAAGGTAGCATCGGATGCGCGGCATCGCCGAGCAGGGTCATACGGCCCTTGGTCCAGGTCGGCATCGGATCGCGGTCGAAGAGGCCCCATTTGAAGACATTATCGGCGCGCGAGAAGAGTTTCTGCAAGTTCTCGTGCCAGCCCTTGTAACCGGCCAGCAGTTCGTCACGGCTGGAGCGGACGTTCCAGGATTCCTGGACCCAGTCTTTGGTTTCCAGAACCGCGACGATGTTCACCGCAGCACCGCCCGACACGTAATAGGTGACGACATGGCCGTTCGGCCCCAGCCAGAACGAGCTGTCGGGCGTCACATAATCGAAGGGTGGCTTATCGAAGGGCACGACCGCGCGCCAGCACATGTTGCCGGTGAAGAGCGACGGCTCATCGCCGAACAGCGACTTACGGACCGTCGAATGGATACCGTCCGCGCCGATGATCACGTCGGCCTCGAATTCCTTCCCATCCGCGAAGGTCGCAAACGCGGTGTTTCCCTTCTGGCCGACCTCCATGCAAGCCGTTCCGAGCGTCGTCGCCTCGAGATCGATACGCTCGAGCAGGATACGATGCAGGTCGGCGCGATGGACGTGGAAGAAGGGCGCTCCGTAAAGCCGCGGGCAATCCTCGGCAAGCGGCGTGCGCCACATCTCGCGCGCCGTCTTCCAGTTCCGGCCGATGATGTTCTGCGGTAGGAAACTGATCTTTTGCAGGGGCTCGAATACATCCAGCGCCCGCATGATCTTGACGGCGTTGGGCGTCATCTGGATGCCCGCACCGACTTCGCCGAACGCGGGTGCACGCTCGAAGATATGCGAGTCGATTCCGCGTCTTTTCAGCGAAGCGGCCAGCGCGACGCCGCCTATGCCCCCACCAATTATACCTACCTTCAGCTTACGCATTCTCGTGTCCGTCCTGCATTTTCTTTGTTTGCCGGCCCGATAGGGAGCCGATATATTGCACGCGTAATATTGCATACGATTTTAGCGCGACGACTTCACGTCATCCGGGGTCGCCGAATTCAGTGAAATCCGCCTACCGCCCTGCCCTCAGCCTCGGATTGAGCACATCGGTCAGGTGGTCCCCGAAGACATTGAGTGCCGCGACCACGACAAGGATGCCAAGCCCCGGAAACACCGCCATCCACCAGGCGCGGGTCAGGAACTGCTGCGCCTCGTTGAGCATCAGGCCCCAGCTTGGGTTGGCCGAGTCGCCAAGACCGAGGAAGCTCAGGCCCGCTTCGAGCAGGATCGCCGAGGACACCTGCATGGTCATCGCAACGATCAGCGGCGGCATGGCGTTCGGCAAGATTTCCGAAAAGATGATGACCTGCCCTTTCTGTCCGCCGGCGCGCGCCGCGAGCACGTATTCGCGCTCGCGCAGGCTGAGGAATTCGCCGCGGGTGATACGCGCCACTTCCGGCCAGCCCAGGAGGCCGATCGTCAGGATAATGAAGAGAATATTGCTGCCGAACAGCGCGATGATCAGCAGCGCCAGGAAGAAGCGCGGAATGACCTGGAACAGTTCGGCGATGCGCATTAGGACAATATCGACGAAACCCCGACAATAACCCGATACGGCGCCGAGCGTCACGCCGATGATGCAGGCGGTGATGGCGGCAAGCACGCCGACCATCAGCGATGTCCGGGCGCCGTATGCGAACCGGCTGAACACGTCGCGGCCAAGATCGTCCGTACCCATGAAATGCGCAAGGCTTGGTGGATCGAAGGAATTGTTGCCCATCGTGTTGACGTCGCCGAGGAACGGCGGGACGAGGATGGCGAAGACTGCCATGACGCAAAGCGTGATAAAGGCGACCGTCGCCGATCCCTCGAGCCGCAAGGCCCGGATCGGATCGAAAAGCCCGGAGATGCGTCCGCGGATACCGGGGGCGGCGATGTGATGATCTGGAATGGTCATTAAGCTTGCCCCACGCGCGGGTCGAAGATGCTGTAGATGATGTCGATCACCAGATTGGTGATGATGATGCCGATCGAGACGAAGACGAACATGCCCATCAGCAAGGGATAATCGCGGGCATACATGGCGTCGTACATCAGGCGCCCAAGGCCCGGCCAGCCGAAGACGATCTCGGTCAACACCGCACCGGCCAGGATGTCCGTGACATTCAACCCGAACACCGTGATGACGGGCAATATGCCATTGCGGAAGGCGTGGAAAAGAATGCGGCCCTCGCTTAAGCCCTTGGCCTTTGCGGTGGTGATGTAGTCCTGCGACAGCGCGTCGCGCATGGAAGCGCGCGCGTAGCGAAAATTGATGGCGAGATAGCGCATTCCCAGGACGAAAGCGGGAAGAACGAGGTGGAGGGCGACGTCCCAGACATAGCCGAACCCGTGATAGACATGCCGGCTGTTGGTCATGCCGCTTGTCGGAAACCAGCGAAGGTTCAGCGCGAAATACAAAAGGGCGAGCTGCGCCAGCCAGAAGGCCGGGACGGAATAACCGATAACGGCGAGAAACGAGCCAATGCGGTCAAAGGCCGAACGCGGCTTGCGCGCAACCGCCACAGCCAGGACGACCCCGATCACCGTGAAGATGATCAGCGATGTCAGCATCAGCAGCAGGGTCGGCGGAACGCGCCCAGCGATCAGCGTCAGAACGTCGGATTGCAGAACGTAGGAGTAACCAAGATCGCCGGTCATCACCGATTTCAGGTATTCCCAGTACTGGACGTAAAGCGGCTGATCCAGGCCGAGCTTGGCGTAAAGCGCGGCCAGCTGCGCCTCCGTCGGTTCGCTTTCACCAACCAGAATACTGACCGGATCGCCTGGCGCTAGATGCACGAGGATGAAATTCACTGTAATCACACCGATCAGCATGGGGACAGCGCTCAGGATCTTCAACGAGATGAATTGCAGCGTTTTCAGGTTTTCCTTCACACTGCGTTTCCTCTCAGGCGAAGAGATTGCTGGGTTCATAAGATCCGTAGCCAAAGTCTTTCCTCTTGTGATTTGTCCCCGCCGCAGGCCTTTAGGTGGCTTCTTGGTCCGCAACATATTGTATAATGTATATCATAGCATCATAACTCTTGGTGGTTTGCAAGCGTTAATTTTCTGTCGAAGACTTTCCGGAAGACAGCCTATATATTTGATTTGTATACGTTTTGCTCACCGCAATTATGATGAAGCATCAGGCAAAAGTTTGTTTTTTCACTATTGACAACCGCAAATAACGGGATTTAGATCGCCGTCGTGCACAATATACGATATGCACGTGATGGCCGCCGGTGTGGTAACAAACTCGCAGATACGCGAAGGCGTGGCTGGTCCGGGAGCATTCCTTCTAGAGGGACAAGGGAAAATGAGCGAGCGACAGTTGAAGATAGGCCTCAGCCTGGTATCGAACGGCACCCATCCGGCAGGCTGGCGGCTGCCGGAGGCACGTGCGGATGCGGCGCTCGACTTTTCGCTCTGGAAGGAAATGGCGCAGGCCGCCGAGCAGGCCAAGATCCATTTCATCTTCCTGGCCGATGGCATTGCGGTACGCACCGCCGCCAGCGACGATGACGCGCTAAGCTATAGCGGCCGCATCGACCAGTTCGAGCCCCTCACCCTGATTGCCGGGCTTGCGGCATCCACGGAAAAGATCGGTTACATCGCCACCGCCTCCACCACCTATAACGAGCCCTTCCATATCGCTCGCAAGTTCGCCTCGCTGGATTTCATCAGCGGCGGTCGCGTCGGCTGGAACGTGGTGACATCCTGGAGCGAGGCCGAGGCCAAAAATTTCAGCCGAGACAAGCATCTCGAGCACTCCGTCCGCTACGGCCGGGCGGAGGAGTTTGTCGATGTCGTGCGCGGCCTCTGGGACAGCTGGGAGGACGACGCTTTCCTGCGCGACAAGGAAGGCGGCCGGTATTTCGACCCGGCCAAGATGCATGTCCTCAATCATGTCGGTGAGGATTTCTCGGTGCGCGGACCGCTGAATATCGCCCGCCCGCCGCAGGGCTACCCGGTCATCGCCCAGGCCGGATCGTCCGAGCCCGGTCAGGAACTGGCGGCACGCACGGCGGATCTCATCTACACCGCCAAGCAGAAGCGTGACGATGCGCGCGGCTTCTACGAGAGCGTTAAGGGCCGCTTCGGCAAATACGGCCGCTCGACGGATCAGGCGCTTGTGATGCCGGGTATCATGCCGGTGGTCGGCAAGACGATGGAAGAGGCGCAGGCCAAATACCAGCGTATCCAGGAATTCATACATCCCAAGGTGGGCCTTGCCATGCTCGCCCGGACCTTCGGTGACCTTTCCGGCTACAATCTCGACGGCCCGCTGCCGGACAATCTCCCGACGCTCGACGGCGTCAAGAGCCACCGGGAGCCGCTTCTCAAGATGGCGCGCGACAACAACCTTACGATCCGCCAGCTCTACATGAGAGTCACGGGTGCTGCCGGCCATTTGCAGCTTTGCGGCACCCCGGAAAGCATCGCCGACACGATGGAGGACTGGTTCAATGCGGGCGCATGCGACGGTTTTAACATCATGGCGCCGTATTTCCCCGACGGGCTTTACGAATTCCTCAACCTGGTCGTGCCGGTGCTTCAGAAGCGCGGGCTTTTCCGCACCGATTACGAGGGCAGGACTCTTCGTGACAACCTCGGCCTTGCCCGGCCGGCCCATCCGGCGACGCGGATGAAGCGCTCGGCCTGATATTCCAGATGCTCGCGGGCGGGAAACCGGCGGGCATTCATGACAACAGAGCGCGATCAGAAGAACAGACAACGGGAATGGACTGGGAGAATTTCATGACAAAACGCAAAACCGAAACTGCAGGCAGTGTCAGCGTCAACCGGCGCGCCGTCCTACAGGGGTTGGCCGCCGCTGCCGCTCTTCCGTATGTGGCCATGCCGGGTTTTGCCCGCGCCGCGGATATGCCGCTTTATGGTGGCACGTTCGTTGTCGGCAGCGGCACCGAACCGCGCCACCTCAACCAGAACATCACGACGGATTCCGCCACCAAGCTGATCTCCAACCCGATCTTCAGTAAGCTGGTCGGCCTGAAGAGCGACTTCACGCCTTCAGCGGATCTCGCCAGATCGTGGACCGTGTCGGACGACGGCCTGATCTATACGTTCAAGCTTGAGGAAGGCGTCACCTGGCACGATGGCAAGCCGTTCTCGTCCGACGACGTCAAGTTCACCTTCGAGAAGGTGCTTTTCGAATACCACAATATCGGAAAGTCGCTCGGCGCCTTCGTCGCCTCGGTAACGACGCCTGACGCCAATACCGTCGTCTTCACGCTGAAATCGCCGAACGACGTGTTCATGACCTTCGTCGCGGGACAGAGCTATATCCAGCCGAAGCACATTTATGACGGCACGGATATCATGAACAATCCGGCCAATCTCAAGCCGATCGGCACGGGACCTTTCAAGTTCTCGCAGTGGGCACGCGGCCGGGAACTGACCCTTCTGCGCAACGACGCCTATTTCAAGAAAAACCAGCCTTATGTCGAGCGGATCGTCACCCGCTTCATTCCGGAGGCATCGGCGCGGGTGCGCGCGCTGGAAGCCGGCGAGATCGACTACGTCGCCTATTTCGATCTGCCGCCGTCCATGGTCGCCGACCTCCAAAAGAACGCCGACCTCACTGTCGTCAGTAAGGGCCACGAAGCCTGGGGGTCGATCGTCGAACTGATGATGAACCTCGACAAGGCACCCTACAACGATGTGCGTGTGCGCCGCGCCATTACCCATGCGATCGATCGCGACTTCATCATCGCCAAGGCAAATTATGGCCTCAGCAAGATCGCCACAGGCCCGATATCCAGCGAAATCGCCTGGGCCTACAATCCCGACACCAAACAATATCCCTTCAACATCGCCGAGGCCAACCGGCTTCTGGACGAGGCGGGCGTGGCGAAAGACGGCAACGGCATCCGCTTCAAGGCCGGCATCGTGGTGACGCGCACGATCGAGGCCAACCTCAAGGCGGCGCAAATCATTGCGGAACAACTCAAGAAAGTCGGCATCGCCGCCGAAGTACTCAGCATGGACGCCGCGACGACCACCGAGGCCGTCTATACCAAGCGCGAATACGACATGTTCATCCAGAGCCTGACCACGGGTCCAGATCCGGCCATGGGCATGCAGCGCCAGTATATCTCGTCCAACATCCGGCCGATTCCGTTCACGAACGGCATCGGCTACCGCAATCCGAAGGTCGATGACCTGCTCGCAAAAGCCGCCGGAGACCCTGATCGCCAGAAGCGCGCGGTGCTTTACAAGGAAGCGTCTGCGGTGCTCTGCGAGGATGCAGCGCTTGTCTGGCTGTACGAGAATGCGGCCTACTCGGCTTTCAATTCCGCCTTCGGAAATCTCCACAGCTGGGCGGCGGAATCGATCTACAGCTATGGGGATGTCTTCTGGAAGGAAGGCGAATCCAAACGCTCGTAAGAGCCTGCCCATGCGAATTGAGGTGGCCCTAAGACGTTTTCAGGGGATTTCGGCCACCCCTACCATTGATTGAAAGCCCTATACAATATACGAAATTTCGTAGCGTTTTCTGCGATTTTTCGAGAGGCTCAACAAATGAGCCCTTTTATTTGGAGGAATACTTTTGGTTAGCAAAGCAAGGACGCCGGACAAGGCGATCGGTTCCAGACGCAAGGGTGATGCCGGCAGCAGGATGCGGGTCGTCTCCAAGGAGCCGATCCACGAGCAGATCCTTCCGCATATCCGGCGCGACATCGTGCTGAACCGCTGGGCGCCCGACGAACGCCTGCCGGAAATGGAGCTTTGCGAAGAATTCGGCGTATCGCGCACCCCGCTGCGTGACGTGCTGAAAATCCTTGAAGTCGAGGGCCTTGTAACGCTGCTTCCGCATGTGGGAGCGATCGTCACGCCGCTCGATCCGCCCGATCTCGCCGAAAAGCTGGAGGTCATGAGCGGGCTTGAGCAGATGTCGGCGATGAAGGTGGCGGAACTGCAGCCTTCCGCAGCCATCCGCGAGATCGAGCGGCTGCACAAGGCGATGGCGGTTGCGGCCAAGAACGGCCAGATCAGCAAGTATTACGCACTGAACGACGAATTCCATCGCGCCATCGTGCTGGGCTGCAACAACAATACTCTTGCAAAGATGCATGAGACGGTGATGTGGCATGTCAGCCGCGCCCGCAACTATGCGAACGAACGGGAGACGCTGACGAAAAGCGCCGCTGAACATCACGACGCGATTGTCGACCGCATCATTGCCGGAGACGCCGACGGGTCCGCTCGCGCCATGCGCGAACATCTCAAGGAAGTTATCAATACGGTTTTGGCCCGCCTGTCCCGGGAACCGGGTTCGCATGCCGTTTCGACGATGAAGAACTCGGCTGCCTGAGGGCAGCCGACCGGTCATGAGCTTCGATCCTGGTCAGGTTGACGGGCAATGCGATTGAAGTATTATACGATATACAAAATTTGATGAATTTGGACGCAGATCCAAATCATAAGGGAACAGAAAGATGCAGGATATCGACAACTCCATCTCGATCGAAGCGGGAGAGCCTTCCGAGGACCCCAAGGCTTTCCGTCGGACGCTGGGTCAGTTCGCGACCGGCGTCACCGTCATCGCGACGGAACAGGATGGCCGGCCAGTCGGCGTCACGGCAAACTCCTTCAGTTCCCTGTCACTCGATCCGCCCTTGATCCTCTGGTCGATCGCCCGCACCTCCCGAAGTTTCGCCACCTTCAGCACTGCGTCGCATTTCTGTGTCAGCATTCTGGGGGAACACCAGATCGACGTATCGCAGAAGCTTTCCAGCTCCAAGGAAGACAAGTTCAGCGACGTTTCCTGGCAGCCGGGGATCGGAGGATCGCCGATGATCACGGGCGCGATTGCCACGCTGGAATGCAGCACGTTTGCGGTCCAGGACGGCGGAGATCATATCATCCTGATCGGCAGGGTTCTGCGCCACAAGCGCCATGTCGGAAAAGCGCTGCTCTACGCGCAGGGCCAGTATGGCGTCGTCGACGAGCATCCGGCCTTCAAGGCGCAGGCCAGCGATGCAACGGCACCCCAGACGGTCCGTTCCCTGCGCGAACTGCCGCTGACAACGCTTCTCTATCTGGCGCATCACAATTCGTCGGCCGCTTTCGAGCGTCATCGCCGCGAGGAGAACATTTCCCTTGTTCAAAGCCGCATCCTGTCTGCGTTGACCCGCCAGTCGCCGATGTCGCGACAGGCCATCATTCGCCAGGTTTACATGACGCCCCAGACCGTCGAGGACGCGCTGGGCGAGCTTCTGCAGCGCGGCGGCCTCACGCAGACGGAGGGCGGCCAGTTCAGCCTTTCGGAAGCCGGCCATAAACTGGCCAGATCGATCCGGATGCGGCTTCAGGAATACGAACGGGAACAATTGGCGGGCATTCCGCCTGAGAGGCTGGAAGTGACGCGCGATGTGCTGGCGCGCTTCATCGATGGCCTGGCAGAAAAGACGGTCGTTGACGGCGCCGCGTGAAGACGGTCGCGATCAGCAGCGAAGATATGACTTGAGAATAAAAGGGGACTAAAGGTGACCGAACAGAACCCAGCCGATGGTGCAGCCATCTCGCCTATTCTATCCGTCAAGGGACTGACGGTGGACCTTCCTCGCACCATGGAACGGCGCCACGCGGTCAACAACATTTCCTTCGATCTGATGCCGGGAGAAATCCTATGCATCATCGGTGAATCCGGCTCTGGCAAGTCGGTGACGGCCAATGCCATCATGGGCCTTCTCCCGCCGGCAATCCGGGTTTCGGCTGGCAGCATCACCTTAAATGGCGTGGACATGCTGAATGCCGATCCACAGAAGCTTCGCAGTCTTCGTGGCCGCGCGGCCTCTATGGTGTTCCAGGATCCCCTCTCCTCCCTCAACCCGGTCATGACGATCGGTGACCAAATCGTTGAGGTGATGACTGCCCATAAGGTTGGTACACCGCAGAGCCGCTCGGAAAAGGTCATCGACCTCCTCCACGAAGTCGGCTTGCCCGAACCCGAAGTAATGGTGCGCCAATATCCTTTCCGCCTTTCGGGCGGGCAGCGCCAGCGTGTGATGATCGCCATGGCGCTCGCTCTCGACCCTGACGTTCTAATCGCCGACGAGCCGACCACGGCACTGGACGTAACGACGCAAGCGCAGATTCTCGAGTTGATCCGCAGGATTCAGCGCCGCAAGAATATGAGCGTGATGTTCATCACCCATGATTTTGGCGTCGTGGCGGAGATCGCCGACCGTGTCATCGTCATGGAAAAGGGCCATCTGGTCGAACAGGGTCCCGCCTCGAAGGTGCTGACCACGCCCGGGCATTCTTATACGCAACGGCTGATCGCCGCGGTCCCGCGCATGAGTGAAGGCGACCGAGCCAAGCCGGACGAACCCCCGATCGTGCTGGAAACCCGCGGCCTCATGAAGACCTTCCGGATCGGCGGACTGTTGAGACCGAGCCGAACCGTACATGCCGTCAACGATGTGAATATCTCGGTCCGCAAGGGTCAGACGCTGGGGATCGTCGGCGAGAGCGGCTCTGGCAAGTCTTCGCTCGGCCGATTGCTGGTCAAGCTGATGAACAGCGATGAGGGCCAGATCATCTTCAACGGACAGGACATCGCGCGCCTTAGGGAAGACGAATTCCGCACGATGCGCCCATTCATTCAGATGGTGTTCCAGGATCCGTTTGCCTCGCTCAATCCTCGCCATACGATCGGCCGTATTCTGACCTCCGGTCCGATGGCCCATGATATTCCGCTTTTCGAAGCCCGGGCGAAGGCCTTGCGCTTTCTCGAGCTGGTAGGCTTGGACCATGGCGCCTATGACCGCTACCCGCACGAATTCTCCGGAGGCCAGCGCCAACGCGTGGGGATCGCCCGCGCACTGATGTTCGATCCGCTGGTGCTTATCGCAGACGAAGCGGTATCGGCGCTTGATGTCTCTATCCAGGCGCAGGTTCTACAGCTCCTGGGGAAGATCCAGAAAGAGTTGAACGTCGCCATCGTCTTTATCACCCACGACCTGCGGATTGCCAGCCAGATCTGCGACGATGTTGCGGTGATGCACCGTGGGAGGGTGGTGGAATACGGCCCGCCCTCCCAGATATTTCGCGCTCCGACCCATGATTACACGCGCCAGCTGATATCGGCCATTCCCGGCAAGGAATGGGAACCCGCGGCGTAATTCGAAAGATACAGGGGCGAAAACTACCATGACTTCATCTTCCGAACGGGATATTGGCCCGGGAGAATTCTGGAAAGCAGTCGGGACGCGGGCATGCGGCGCCTCCATCGTCACGGCACGGGATGCGGCCGGGCCGGCCGGCTTCTTGGGGCTTTCCCCCACGCACCTTTCGGCCTCGCCACCGATGCTGATGGTCTCGGTGGGCAACACGACGTCGGCGCTGGGGACGATTCGCAATGCCGGGCACTTCGCAATCAATTACCTCACTCTCGACGACAGGGACCTAATCGACATCTTTGGTGGCAAGACCGCTGCGAAGGGTGCCGACCGGTTCGAGGCAAATCGATGGTCGACGCTCTCTTCCGGTGCACCGGCTCTGTCGAAAGCGCTCGGCGTCCTCGATTGCCGCCTGGAGGAACTGATTGAGCGGCATGGCGCGACTATCGCTATTGGCCGGCTCGTCGATTTCCGGCTAGGCTCCGGCGAGCCGGCATTGATGTATCAGGGAAGCGTTTCGACGCTCCAGCCAGGCGTGCCGAAATAGGCTCAGACATGACCATAGCGAACATCGAGGACGGAATCGCGGCAATCGCCCGCGGCGAGATGATCATCGTGGTCGACGACCCCGGCCGGGAGAACGAGGGTGACATCGTCGTCGCGACGGAGGCCGTAACGGCGCAATCAATCGCTTTTATGATGCGGTATGCGCGCGGGCTTGTGTGTATCGCAATCGAGGGCGAAGACCTCGACAGGTTGGCGATCCCTCTCATGGTGCCCCAAAACACGGAATCCCAGCAGACGGCATTCACCGTATCAGTCGACTATATCCGCGAAACGACGACCGGCATATCCGCCGCCGACCGTGCAGCGACCGCCCGGGCGCTGATCGACGGGAAAAGCACTTCTGCCGATTTTGCTCGACCAGGCCACGGCCTGCTGATTGTCAGTATAGCGGAGATCGCGGCGTATCTGAAACGGCCGCGGGTTGCCGCGTAAGAGCCGAGTTCGGTAATCTGTCGCGTGTTGCCGAGAAGGGAGGTTTTCCGGGTTCGAGCCGAGTCGATTCTTGAGGAAATTGCGAGAATTCCGGAAGAAATCATGCACACCGCCAGTACGCCTTGAGGTCCACTCGCTTGCGGTGCTCCACCTTAATGGGACGTGTGCTTACCGGTGAACCGGTGGCGAATTTCCTGAGGAGTTATCCGCATGCCCGCCTTATGTCCGGGACGGGCTATCTATCTGTGCTCCGGCGGACCCTCGGTCTCCTTCCCGGAGATCCTCTTCGTCTTTCGAGGGCTTGAAATTCTTCATGAGCCGCAGCGTGAGAAAGGTGACAATCGCAAGAACAATCGCTGTGTCGTAAGCGCCGAGCCCTACTGCCGTGCCGATCGCTCCTGTAGCCCATAGGCTTGCCGCCGTCGCCGTTCCCCGAATGCTGTTCTTGACGATAAGGACTGCCCCGTATGGCGCAGGGTTCAGGTTGCCTCGACAATGGTATGGGTTTCATCGGCGGCGTTCAGCAGTTTTCCCTGCCGCTCGTTTTGCCCTCTTCACATCCGCCGGTCCCATCGAAATTCAATAACGGCGACATACTTCGTTCTATCCCGCCCCACAAATCCTTATGCTCCCTCCGTGCCCCTTCGACGGAACGTCCCTGCGACCCGTATGAGAGCAGAACTCGCTCACCGCGCAGGATCCACACGCTGACGGTCGCCGATTTCAGTTGACCGGTTTTGGGGATTGGGTCGCGCGGGCGCGCCGACCTGCTGTTTCCAAAGGTTCCAGGCGCGGTCGAGCTGGCTGTCGATCGTCGCGTTGGCGTTATCTGTTTCCGCTTGGCTGAGATAAACCACGTCCGGGCTCAGCGCCATCGCCTGCATCTGGATCTTCGCATTCAGTTCCGCATAGATTGACCGGAACACCGCTTGGCGCACGTTTGCGCCTGCTACCGTGATGCCGTGTCCGCGCATCAGCACCAGCGGCTCCTCGCCGAGACTTTTAGCGAGCGCCGCACCGAGCCTGCTGTCGCTGATCAACAGGTTCGAGCCATCGCCGACGCATTCGCGGATCTCGAAAAGCGGTGCTTCCTTGCGCAAAAAACCACACATATGGCAGACGGGACGAAGAGAAACGCCCTTTGCCACCGTGAAGGGGATAACCGATGGCGAGTGATTGTGGACTACGCCATGCACATCCCGCCTCGCCCGATAGATCTCCGCATGAATGTACCGCTCCAGATAGGATGTCCTATCGTCATCGACCGCGTTTCCATCCAGGTCGAAACACATCAGGTCTTCCGCAGTGACCATTCCAGGCGCCAGATTGCGCGAGATCCAGAAACGGTCCTTGTGATCCGGGTCGCGCGCGCTCACATGCCCGAACCCGTCGACGATGCCGCGGTCGAATAGAATGTGGTTGGCGTCGACAAGATCCCCGGCCAAAGCAGCAGTCAACATCAGTCTCTCCCTTCCTGTCATCGAAAAATCCCTCCCGGACGCTCAGCGATAGCCGCCACCGGCAACGAGCAGCGTTTCGCCACTGATATAGCCGCTTGCTTCAGACGCGAGGAAGCAGACGGCGTTGGCGATATCCTCTCCCGTCGCCAGCCGGCCGGCCGGGATGTGCGAATACATCCTCGCCCGCTCCTCCGGTGGCAGCGAGCGAAACCTCTGGGTGATCTTGGCGTCTTCTCCCGGCAGCGTCAGACCCGGGCTGACTGCGTTAACCGATATACCGGACGGGCCGAGATCGTTGGAAAGCTGCTTGGTGAGCCCGATCAGGCCCATTTTCGCGGCAATATAAGGTAAGCGTCCACGCACGGTTCCGACTGGACCGAAGACGCCCTCCTTCAACGAGGACGAAATATTGATGATCCGGCCATAGGAGCGCGACCGCATGCCGCCGACCAACGCGCGGCAGAAGCGCATCGTGCTGCCGAGACTGAGCGACAGCACGAAATCCCATTCCTCGTCGGTCAAAGTTTCGATGTCGTTCAACTGGTCGGACCCGCCGCCCCCGACATTGTTGACGAGGATCCCGGTCGGCCCGAGATCGGCATCGATTGCTCTGCAGGTGGAGACGATCTCGTCCGAACTGGTGGCATCGCAAAGATAGTTTTGAAAGATTTGTCCCGGCGCGACGGCACCGCCAGTGATCTTCAACTCGTCCACCGGTTTGATATCGATCGCGGCAAGGCTGGCGCCTCCTTCCCACAATGCCTTGCTGATCGCGGCACCGATGCCGTCCGCGGCACCCGTCACTACCGCCAGCCGTCCGTCGAATTTGAATTGGGTCATCCTTGGCACCTCCGTGATGCATGCATATCTGGCTCCAGCGCCGACTGCCGACCTCGTGCCTAGCCCACCCCCAGCGGCCTCAAAAGCGCGGGGTCGCATGAGCGAAAGGATCAGGGCACTCAGGCGAAAGTGCCCGGATGGATATCGATCTGCGTGCAATTTAAGTCTGGGTCATGGGAGAAGACTGCCGTCCTTCGGGACCGGAACGACTCTTCGTCAAGCGTAGGAGACACACATGCCTGAGACAGAAGACCGGCCGAACAACCCTCTGTTCGGCCCGAACCGGCTGAAGATCGGCATATTCGGAACGAATGGAAAAGGCTCGGCGCAGACGCTGGTGCCGGAGATATTTAAGCCGACCTGGAAGAATGTCATAGATACCGCGCGGATCGCCGACGAGGCCGGCTACGAGGCGATCGTCGCTTATGCGCGCTGGAAAGGATATATCCAGGGGCGGGTCGATCATCCCGCCGGCATCATCCTCGACCCCTTCACCTATGCCGCGGGTGTCGCCCAAGCGACGTCGCATGCGGCAATCTTCGCGACCAGCCATGCGCCAACCATCCATCCGATCGCCGCCGCCAAGCAATGCGCGACGATCGACATCATTTCCAACGGTCGCCTGGTCCTCAACGTAGTCGCCGGCTGGAACAAGCCGGAACTGGAGATGTTCGGTGCGCCGCTGAAGGAACATTCCGAGCGCTATGAGCATCTTGCGGAATGGCTCGGCATCATCAAGCGCCTGTGGACTGAGAGCGAGGAACTCGATCACGAGGGCAATTTCTTCAAGATCATCAGGGGTATGTCGATGCCGAAGCCGATCCAGCGCCCCTATCCGCCGATCATGAGTGCCGGCGGTTCGCAGACCGGTAGGCGCTTTGCCTGCGAAAATGCCGATATCTGCTTCCTGCTGCTGCATTCCGAGGATCCGGCGGAGTGGAGAAAGCAGATCGATGCCTACAAACGTTTTGGGCGCGAGGAATTCGGCCGCGAGGTGCAGGTATGGACTTATGCGCCAATGGTCCAGCGCGACACGTTGGCGGAAGCCGACGCCTATCTCGACTATTACGCGGTCCAGAACGAGGACAGGGACAGTATCGACGGCTGGATCGCCGGCAATGCCGCGACGGCACAGGGCATGTCGCCGGAAACGCTGCAGAAGCTGCGGCTCAGCTTCGCGGCTGGTGGCGGCGGCACAAGACTGGTTGGCACCGCGGAATCCATCGCCGAACGGTTGCACCAGCTTTCGGATGCAGGCCTCGACGGCATCCTCTTCACCTGGGTGGATTTCCGCGACGGGCTCGCGCGCTTCAACCGCGACGTGATGCCGATCCTCGAGCAGCGCGGCCTGCGACAGCCGTTCCGATCCAACCAAAGACAATTTGCATAAGGAGAGAACCCGTGAACCTCAACGCAGCCGCGACTGATGCGGCAAGCCAGGCCAATGCCTTCCCGCCGAAATCGTTCATCGACGTCAAGGGCGTGCGCACCGCCTATCACGACCTGGGCAACGGACCGGAAACCATTGTTTTCATCTATGGCGGCAATTTCGGCGGGGCCGACGCCTCGTCCAGCGCCTCGGTCTGGAGCATCAACGCCGTGCCGCTTTCCGAGCATTTTCGCGTCGTCGTTCCCGACAAGCTCGGCCAGGGTTATACAGACGTGCCGTTGCGCGACGAGGATTATACGATGACGGCGGTGGTCGCCCATATCGCCGATTTCATCCGGGAAATGAAACTGCCGCCGGTGCATATCGTCGGCCATTCCCGCGGCGGGTTCGCCTCGGCGCGGGTCGCCATGCAGTTCCCGGAACTGGTGCGCTCGCTGACCATCGTTTCCAGCGGCACGCTCAGCCCGGGCGTCGGCACGAACGAGGTGACGCTCGCCAACCCGCCGTTCCAGCCCGGCACCCGCGAATGCGCCCGCTGGGTCTACGAGAACTATTGCTACAAGCCGCATGTTGTGACCGAGGACTGGATCGACGTCGTGATGGACGTTCTTTCCCAGGAGGGCTACCGCCGGGGCGTCCGGAAGATGGTCGACGAGAAGCTCGGCACGCGGCTCTTCCTACCGGACCTCGCCCGCTACAAACGGGAAACGCTCGCCTGGATCAACGAGGGACGGCTGCAGCGGCCAACCCAGATCGTCTGGGGTTTCAACGACCGCACCGTGGTGGCGGAACGCGGCGTTGAAATGTTCAACATGGTTTCGGCCCACGAGCGGCGGACCAGCCTCAACATCATCAACGAGGCAGGCCACTTCGTTTATCGCGAGCATCCCGAGCGCTTCAACGCGCTGCTTGCCAATTTCGTCAATCTTTACAGCGCACGAGGATGATGGCGATGACCCGTCTCAAGAATAACCACGCCTCGATCGCCGGCACGCAGACGCATTTCCTGACCGGCGGCAAGGGAGACGGCCCTGCCCTCGTCCTCCTGCACGGCGGTTCCCCGGGGCTCTCGCCCTTCTGCGGCGGCACACATCTCTGGGGCGGCATCCTCAGCGAGCTTGCCAAGAGCCGCAGGCTGATCGTGCCTGACCTGCTCGGCAGCGGCGAGACCGGGCCGGCGCCGGAAGCGCTGACCATCGACGCGATGGCGGCCCACGTCATCGCGCTGATCGAGGCGGAAGGCGGCGGACGCGTCCATCTTCTCGGGCATGATCTTGGCGGGCTCGTCGCGCTGTGGATTGCGATCACCGCGCCACAATTGCTGGCATCGTTGACGATCGTCGCCAGCAATGCCGCCTCGCCAACCGGCGACGGCGTCGAGAACCTGTCGCTCATCAGCCCGCCCGCTCCGCTCTGGTCGGCGGATTCGCAAGCCTGGGCTTACGATCGCCTATCCTACAGCCATCACCATATCGATGCTGCGCTGATCGAGGCATCCGTGGCCGCTGCGGCCAGGGACGGGCACAGCGCCTATGCGAAACCGGATGCGGCGCCTTCCGACAGTGACGTGTTCACCTCGATCATGCGGACGAAATCGCGCTTCTTCCGGATCGCCCGCGAAGAGGGCGTGCAGGTTCCGACGCAGATCATCTGGGCGAAAAATGATCCGCTGGTCTCGGTCGATCATGGCGTCTGGCTCTACCGGATCATCGCGGCGAAGCAGCGGGCGGCGCATTTCCACCTGATCAACCGTAGCGGCAGCTTTCCCTTCCGCGAACAGCCGGATGAGTTCCTGCGCATGCTGCTTGCCTTCCAGGACGGGCTGAAGGCGGAAGCCGCCTGAACATCTGGCGGTAGATAGGTTGGGCGGGTCTCTTCGGCCCGCCCTTTTTTGTTCGGGGGCTAAACGAAAGGCCGGCGCGCGATCTGCGGCCGGCCCTGATGTCAGATATCGATGGTCCGCCCCATCAGGCGCCTTCGCGGGCCAGCGTCCATTCGGCAATATCGCGCTTGCGGGTGAAATAGACACCCTCGTGGCTTGCCGCGTAGGAGAGCATCTTCTCGATCACCGGAATCAAGGTCGGGCGGCCCGCCATATGGGCGTGGAGGGTGATGTCGATCCAGCGCGGCCAGCCATCCTGCGCTTCGGCATAGATGGCGTCGAACGTATCCTTGAAACCTTCCCACATGACGTTCGGCGAATTGCGCGAAAAAACCCAGTGGGTGATGTCGTTTGTGGCGATGCTCTGGCGCGGCATCATCACAAACGGTCCGCCATCCGTGCTGACGATGAACGGCAGGTCGTCGCTGAGGTCATCGCCGTTCCAGATATAGCCGCCTTCCTTCAAGAGGCGGATCGTGTGTTCCGAACCGGAACTCCCGGGGCTCGTCCAACCGACGGGTGCGATGCCGCCAGTCGCTTCGGTGAGGACGCGGGTGCAGCGGCGGATCTCTTCGCGCTCGATCTCCTCGCCGGCATCCTTGACGTAGATGTCGTTGACCCAGCCGTGGCCCATGATCTCATGACCCTCGTCGGCGCAGAGACGCACGATATCCGGGTGCAGTTCGGCGGCGCGGCCGTTGGTGGCCATTGACGCCTTGGCGCCATGCTTGTCGAGCAAATGCAGGAGGCGCCAGATGCCGGATTTCCAGCCGTAGTCCGCATAGGATAGCGACAATGCATCCCGTTTTCCGGGCGTCGCGACGAAATTGAACTGGCTCTGGTTCTCGAAGGCCTCGAAGGGAACACCGATGGTGAAGGCCACTTTCTTGCCGTCCGGCCAAGCCCATTGCCGTGGAAAACGCTGTCTTGTTGTCATCTTCGAATCCGTCCTCAGATCATCGTGGATAGCCCGAAGCTAAAGATCGCCCTCGTGCCGGCAACGGTTATCCAGCGCGCTTATGTGTCCGGGCGCATCATCGTTTTCGTCCGAAGGCACAGGGGACCAGGGCATGCTCCGAATGTCCATAAAATCGCCGAACGCCCGGTCGGCGCTCGTCGGCGTCGTTGATTTCCATCAAAAAATGAAATTGACCGCACTCATATAGTATGTATACTTACTATAAATAATAACAAATTGAACCGACGGGAACCGGTTCACAAGGCCCGACCAACCGCCGCTCCGGGCGGACGGCTTGCCTGTACCCAAAGCTCCCATCGCTTATCCTGATGCAACTTCGAAAAGGCGCAAGGCGATGCAACGATTAGCAATACAGAGACGCCCCTTAAGAACACCGTTCGCGCCCGCGATGATCTCGCTTGGTGATGTCGAGTTGATATCCATATCAAGCGACAAACCAGCAACGATCGCCGAGCTTTCCGAACTCTGCCTCGAACGCCCGGGCAAATACCTGCTGCTGCTCGTCGAGCGCGGGCAGATATCGATTGCACAGGCCGGGCGGCTTTCCAGCCTGCGCGAGGGCCAATACATGCTGCTGGACAGCGGCGCCAAAATCCGGTTTTCGGCGAATGGCGATGTCGGGCTGCTCGGTGTCTTCGTTCCCGCCTTCCAGCTCCAGGCGCGGCTGCGCAACATGGCTCGGATGAGCGCCCAGCCGCTTCCCTGCACCGAACTGCCTTGGCGGATCGCCAAGGGTCTGCTGCGCATGCTGATCAACGAGATCAAGTATGTGCCGCCGCAGCTTTCCTACAGCTATGCCAACCAAGTGGTCGACGTGGTGACCGTCGCGGTGGAGGCCGACAGCCAGTCGATGTTCGGTTCCTCGGGGCGGAACGCATTGTTCAAACGCTGCTCGGCCTATGTGCGAAGCCATATTTCCGACTACGGTCTCGATCCCAACAAGATCTCCGAGGCGATGGGCATATCTGTCCGTTATCTTCACAAGGTGTTCCAGGAATCCGGCGAATCCGTCTGCGCCTACATGCGCACGACACGGCTCGAGACAGCCAAGACGGAGCTTGCCGATCCGCAGAAATCCTCGCTGCAGGTGCGCGAGATCGCCCATCGCGTCGGTTTTCGCAGCGAGGCCCATTTCGCCGCCGCATTCAAAAACCGCTACGGCTTTTCCGCCACGCAATGGCGGAAGTCCTCGCAATTGACCGCTGAGCCGAGCTGAGGGCCTTCTGCTTCGTTGCAGGCAAAACAAAACGGCCGCGCTTGCAAGCGCGGCCCATTTCATTGAGCACCGCCTTATCCGCGCAGGCCGGCCTTCTTTAAGAGCGGTACGACTTTTTCGACAAAAACCGGGACGTCGGTCAGGTAGTTCAGGAAGCCGATGCCGGCGCCAGCAAAACCTGCCTGTTGCAGCTCGATCAGTTGGTCGGCGATGTCCTGCGGCGTGCCGATCAACGGGAAATTGGTATTGCCACCGGCAATGCGGGAGCGCAGCTTGTAGAGCGCCTCCGGCAGCATCGCCTTGGTCTGACGTCCCTGCAGCCAGTAATCAACGCCGACATTGTCGGCATTTTCTTCCGCATAGTAACGATGGAATGCCTCGGCCTCGGCGCGTGTCTCTCGGCAGACGACGTAGCAGACGGCAATCGGCTTCAAGGGTTCTGTCCGGCCGGTCGCTTCTGCCTGACTGGCGAGCGCTGCAAGTTCTTTGCGGCCAGCTTCGACATCTTCCATGACGGTCAGGAGGTAATCGGACGTCTCGATTGCGAAGTTGCGGCCGGCGGGCGAATAGGCGGCAGAGATGACCAGCGGCCAGGGACGCTGGATGCTACCTGGCTGCGAAAAGGCGTGCTTGATTCCGTGGAAATGCTTGCCTTCGTAATCGAACGGCGCGTCGGTGCCAGAGGTCAGCCGCGACCAGATCTCGAACCATTCGCGGCCATGCGCATAACGCTCGTCGTGCGGAAGCTGTTCGATGCCGAACATGTCGAAATCGTCCTGGTTCCAGCCGCAGACGATATTGAGGCCCGCCCGGCCCTGCGAAGCCTGGTCGACCGTCATGATCATCTTGGCAGCGATCGCCGGATGGATGATGGAAGTATGGACGGTCGCGAAAACTCCGATACGTTTTGTGAGGCCCGTCAACGCCGCCGCGTGGGTGATCGTCTCGAAGGAATGCGTTCGCTGCGGGATCTCGCCCGGCATTCCCTTCCAGCGGGCATAAGGCAGCAGGAAGTCGAGGCCCGCCTCATCCGCATAGGTCGCCATGGCTGCAATGTCGTTCCAGCGACCGGGCCAGCGCTCGGCCACCTTTGTCATCGTCACGCCGCCGTCGTGAAGGTACCCAAACAGGCCAAGCTTGAAGGCTGGGCCATCGTCCATGAAGATTGTCTTCTGCATGCCAACTCCGGTTCAGATAAAGTGGTTTCCCGATTAAGCCATTGTAAGGAAACCACTATTCATTGAAACGGCGAACCGACCGCGACTTTCCGATCAGCGAACGACTTGTTGATCGGCCGCGAACTGAAAGTTTAGAGCGACAGGCCTTCGAGCTGGCCGGCCCAGCGGGCAAGATCGCCCTTGCGAACGAAGGCGACGCTCTCGTGCTGGCGCGCATAGGCGATGCACCGGCGGATGGTCGGGATGAGCGTCGGCCGGCCGCCCATATGGGCATGCAGCACGATCTCGACCCATTTTGGGGAGCCCTTGATACCTTCCTGGTAGAGTTCGTCGAACGTATCCTTGAAACTTTCGAGGATGACGCTCGGCGGATTGTGGGATTTCGCCCACATGATAAGGTCGTTCTGCGGCATGTTCACCCGCGGCAGGATCATCATCGGGCCATGCTTGGTTGTGGTGCTGTAGGGCAGGTCGTCATTGGCCTGGTCGCCGTTCCAGATGTAGCCTTCGCCGGCCAGCAGATCGAGCGTGTTCTCCGATCCGGCCGAACCTGGACTCGTCCAGCCATAGGGTCGGGTGCCCGCCGCCTCGGTAATCGCCGCCGTCACTCGGCGGATCTCATCGAGTTCCTTGGCGGGATCACCGTCCTCGTTGAGGATGTCGTTTTCCCAGCCATGCGCCACGACCTCGTGGCCGGCATCGGCTGTCGCCCTGACCGCTTGCGGATAGAGTTCGGCGGCCTTGCCGTTGATCGACATGGAAGCCTTGAGGTCGAGTTCATCCAATAGGTCGAGGATGCGCCAGACGCCGGCGCGTGCTCCGTATTCCGCATAGGAGAGCGAAAAATGATCGACCTTGCCGAGCCGGGATTCCAGCGTCAATTGGCTTTTGTTGCGGAAGGCTTCGAGCGCCAGGTTCACTGAAACCGCGATCCGGGCGTTGTCGGGCAGATGCCAGTTCTTTCTGTCGGGACCACGCATGGCCTTGTCTCCCGTCGTTATTGAATATCAGGTGAAAACCGGCAATTGCGCCGGGTAGAAGGCTTCCATGGCCGGCCGGTAACGGTCCATCAGCTCGGCATTGAGCGAGCGCGGCGGCGGCTGGTCGAGTGGAATCAGCGGGCGATAGACCGTGTCACCGATCTCGGCCCGGAAAGACGTTTGCGCTTCTTCGACCAATGTCGGATCGGTCAGGTAGTCGATCACTGTGCCGGCCAGGACCTTGGCGCCCGCGATGCCACCTTTATGGGCGATCGAGGTCGTGAGTGCCGCTCCCGCGGACCAGTGGTGGAACGGGATATGCGGGATATTGGCCGGAAACCAGAGCCGGCCCATCGGTACTTTCCAGGAGACGTCGCCGCAATCGTTCGAAGCGGAAATTTGCCGGGCCGGGCCGGCAAAAGGAGTGATGGCGGGACGCAGGCCGATCTGTGATTTCTCGGCCGCCTTCTGCAGGCGACGGGCGAAATCCTGTTCGTCGGCCGTCCATTCCGGCATGCCGACCGCCTCGATATTGCGCTGGATGACTTCCGCGACCTTGGGCGTCAGCAGGACAGGCCAGACGGCGGCGCGGATCGCGGTCTCGACCCTGCAGCCCGTCATCATCGCCGCGCCCTCGGCGATTTCCTTCGCCCGCTGGAACAGCAGATCGACGCTCTCAGTCGTCGGGCCGCGAAAATACCACCAGACGGAAGCACGGGCCGGGATGATGTTCGGCTGCTCGCCGCCATGGGTCATGACCCGGTGCATGGTGAGCCCCGGCATCATGTGCTCGCGAAGCTGGGCCATGCCGTTGTCCATCAGGATCACCGCGTCGAGCGCATCCCGCCCATCCCAGGGTGCTACCGCCGCATGGGCGGCGCGGCCTGAAAAGACGAAGTCGACGGAAATGGCAGCCGCCTGAATGAGGCCGAAATCGGAACGGAATTCGTCGAGGATATGAGGATGCAGCGCCACGTCGACATCGTCGAATAGACCGTCGCGGACGTAATAGGGCCGGCTGATCAACTGCTCCTCGGCCGGCGCGCCGACGATGCGGATTTCACCCGGCAGGCGATATTCATCCATCGCGTGCCTGATCGCGAGAGCGGCGGTGATCATGCAGGCGGCGTTGACATTGTGGCCCTCGCAATGGCCCGGCGCGCCCGCGACGATTTCGCGCTGCTCGTCGATGCCGGGCTGCTGCGAGTTTGTGGGGTTGGCGTCGTATTCGGTATGGATGGCGATCAACGGCCTGCCGCTGCCATAGCGGGCGACGAAGCCAGTCTCGAAACCGGAAGGGTTTCGGTCGACCGAAAAACCTTCCTTTTCGAGAAGGTCACACATCAGGGCCGCCGAGCGGTGTTCCTGCATTCCAAGCTCGCCGAAATAGAACAGGGCGTCGTTCAGCCGCGCAAACGCCTCGTCATTGCGATCGATGAAGTTATGGGTATGGCGCTTTGCCGGGGCCGTCTTCTTGGCGGGCGGTGTCATGGCTTTCCTCGCATCACAAAGCCGCTCCCGAACTTGCTCCCGGAGCCGGCGCGCGCTCCGGCCAGCCTTCGAGAAGCTCGGGGATCAGCGCGTCGGACTGGGCGATCTGGTGGGTTTCGACGCTCCTGATCATCGCCAGAAGCCGCGTCAGCGCCGGCACGCGGATGCGGTTGCGGGCGGCGATCTGCAGAACCGGGCCGATCTGCGTTTCGACCTCGGTCTGGCGCTTGTGGATCGCCATGTCCCGCCAGATGCCGGAATGGGTCTTGGGGCTGTCGACCAGCAGCGCCGCCATCGCCTGCATGCTGCGCCGCGCGGCCTCCCGGGAGGCACCAGCCGCAAAGGCGGCCGGTTCGAGCCCATCAAAGGCACGCGGCGTCGCACCTTCTGAGACGGCGACCGCCACCATTTCGCCGGCGAGTTCGCGCCACACCGGTTGCAGAGGTTCGGAGGCGAAGAGTTCCGTAAGCTTCGACGTACCCAAGGCGGTTCCATAGAGCAGCGCAATGAAGGTGAGTTTCCCCCAGAGGTAACCCCAGATATCGTCGGTGACCTCGACATTCGGCTCGAAATCCTTCAGCAGCCGTCCGAGTGCGGTGGCGCGATCGCTGATGCGGCCGTCCAGTTCGCCGACGCAAAACTTGGCGCGCTGGCCGAACCGCACCACTCCCGGCCCGAGCTGGTCGCCCATGAAGCCAACAAGCGCGCCCATGGTCCGCGAGCGACCGACCAAGCCTTCGATCACCACTTCGCAGAGGCCGTTCTGCAGCGAGAGGACGTAACCGTCCGGTGCCAGCCGGGGCATCAGTTGCCGGCAGGCGGCGTCGGTATGTTGCGCCTTCACCGCAAGCGCGACGATCGGCCATTCGCCTTCGACCGCATCCGGTAGGAAGGCCGGCGCGCGGGTGGTGAACTGCGAGACGGGGCCTTCGATGCGAAGGCCATCCCTTTTGATCGCCTCTACATGGACCGGCGAACTGTCGACGAAAGCGACCTCGTGTCCGGCGCGCGACAGGTAAGCGCCGACCGTCCCGCCGATCGCACCGGCGCCCCAGACCAGGATTTTTTGAGACATGACCTATCCCTTCGACAGAAAGCTGAGGCGCCGCATCGGCGGCCTTGGCTTGCTGCCGGTTCGATCCACCAAGTTCGCGATGCGATCGATGATCAGGCGCTCGCCGATCATCACGAAAACGACGATCCAAATGCAGAGTGCCAGAATGCGGTCGACCGCGCCGATATCCTGAGAGAGCTGCATCATATAGCCAATGCCTGATTGCGCCCCAAAAAGCTCGGCGACCAGGCTGATCTTCCAGCAGACGCCATAGGCGATTCGCACCGAGGCGATGATGAAGGGGCAGATGAGCGGCAGCTCGACCCGCCAGAATACGGTCCACCGGTTACGGGTGAACGACCGCGCCATCTCCACCTCTTCGGTGCCGATCGCCTTGGCGCCTTCCGCGACGTTGACGAGCGCAAACGGCAGAATGATCAGCACCTGCACGAACAGCACGGCCTGCGACGTGACCCCGAACCAGATGGTGCCGAGGATCGCCCAGGCAATGCCCGGAAATGAACTGAAGAAGGGCACGAGGATGTTGTCGACAATACCCCCCGTCCAGCGGATATAGCGTGGCAGGATGCCGAGCAGAGTTCCAACAAAGGTCGCGATGCACACCGCGCCAATGATGCGCATGGCGGTCGTGCCGGCATTGACCCAGAACTCGCTGCTCGCGCCCAAGCCGAAGAATGCCTGGGCGATGCGGCCGATCCCGGGGAACACGTCCTGCGGCATGGAGCGGGCGGTCAGCCACCAGACGATGACCACCGCGACGACTAGGAAATCGGCAACCGCGCGTTCGCTGGAATAGAAGCCCTTCGATGACCGTTGCTCAGACATTGTAGACCTTTCCAATACGGGATTGCAGCCGCGCGAAGATCAGGCGATCAGTGACGAAGACGGCAATCAGGATCAGCACCACGACGGAGAAAATCATATCCGTCCAGTAACGCTGGCGGGCGACGCTGACCACGGCGCCGAGACCCGGCGCACCGCTCAGGAGCTCCACGACAAGCACGATCTGCCACGAGACGCCGAAGCAGAGCCTCAGCGTCGCGAACATATAGGGAAACATCAGCGGCAGCATGACCCACCAGATGCGCCGGCGCCGATTGCGGCTGAAGCTCAGCGCCATCTCCAGCGCCTCGCTGTTCATTTCCTTGAGGCCGGCGCCGAGATTGATGATGGCGAGCGGCAAAAGCGCGGCCGACGAAGCGAAGATCACCGCGGGCGAATTGATACCGAGCCAGATCAGCGCCAGAAACGCCCAGCCGACGCCTGGAAATGCATTGAGGAACGGCGCCAGCCGCAGATAGACCGCGTTCCTGAACAGCGGCACGAACTGCACGGTCAGTGCGACGAGGAGGCCGAGCATGAAGGCGATCGCCACCGAACATGCCACGTGAATGACCGTCATGCCTGCATAGGACAGAAAACCCGGCGTCGACCACATTGTGATGAACCGCGTCACCACCCGCTCGGGCGACGGGATCAGCACCGGCGGCATGAAGCCCGAGGTCACCTTCCAGATCGCCAGAAGCGTGGCCAGAAATAGGACGGCCGGCAGCGCGTCCATCAGGCTCTCACGGAAACGGAACCCCCGTCGACGCCTGACGTGTTCAGCGGCAATGATGTCCTTGCTGCCCGCTTCTTCTTCCATGATCGCCATTGTACTTCCTGCGTTGTGTCGTCAAAAGGCAAAGTGCATGCGCCGGCCTCGGTGATGGACCGGCGCAGGGGCACCTCATTCCTTGATCGCATGCTCCCACATGAACGGCTTGACATCCGTCGGGGCCTTCTGGAGGACGCCGAGCGCCTCGCCGGACTTCCAGGCCTTGACGAAAATCGCCTCGTCGGTGGGTCCAAGCGCATAGGGCATGGTCGCGTAGGAAGTGAACCAGCCCTTCAATTGATCCGGCGTCATGTCGTATTTCGGCGCGACGTCGGCGAACACTTCGTCCTGATGGGTCAGCATGTATTGAGCGGACTGGCGCAGCAGCTTGGCGGCGGCGAGATAGGCCTGCGGCCTCGCGGCCATCTTTTCCTTGTAGCCTATTTCGAGCACGGTCGGCATGGGGCCGCCATACATGTCGATCAGCTCCTTCGAGCCTTGCAGCACCGAGCGGTACTTGCCGGATTTGTCGACCTTGTAGGCAAGCACGTTGGAGAAGGCGACAGCATCGACACGGCCACCTTCAAGTGCTGCCTCGAACTGCGCGGCCGGGATTTCCACCCAGGTGAAATCGCCGCCGATCGCCGAGGCGTTCATGCCGTATTTCTCCGAAATGACCGCTCGGCGCGAGACGACGTCCTGGGCTTCGAGCGATGTGACGGCGATCTTCTTGCCCTTCAGGTCCTTGACGCTCTTGATCGGGCTGTCGTTCTTCACCCAGAGGTCAGTCGTGTGGTTGTCCGGACCCGGGATGTGGCGGATCATCGTGCCGATCACCAGGGGATCGATGCCGGCCTCGGCCATCTGCGGAATGGCGAGAACGCCGTTCGGGATGATGTCGTATTGCTTGGTCATCGAGGCTTGGATCATCGCCGGGATCGGCATCAGGTTGACAGTGATTTCGACCGCCGGATCCTTGACCTTGCCGTTCATCACGGCCCAAAGAGCAGAGGCGTAACCCGGGTCGGAGATTGCCCCCACGGTAATCTTCTCGGCGGCAAAGGCGCCGGCTGTCGTATTCAATACTATCGCAGCACAAAGTGCCGCCCTCCTGAAAATCTGCATTGGCTTCTCCTGTTCTGTTCCCGTTTATGTGGTTGGATCCACCCCAATCAGTGGGCGTTCAAAAGAATCTGTAGCTCCGCGCGCACCGCCTTCAACTTGGAGGATCCGAGGTCGCGTGGACGGGCTGCGTCGAGCTCGATCACCGACTTGACGGTGGTCGGCTTGCTCGAAAGCACGACGATGCGGTCGGCAAGCTCAATCGCCTCCTCGATCTCGTGGGTGACGAAAACGATGGTCTTGCCGGTCTTTTTCCAGATCTCGACGAGTTCGGCGCGCATGTGGTGGCGCGTCTTGACGTCGAGTGCCGAGAAAGGCTCGTCCATGAGGATGATTTTCGGATCGACGGCGAGAGCGCGCGCGATCGACACACGCTGCCTTTCGCCGCCGGAGAGCATGCCGGGCATCTTGTGCCCATCGCCGCCGAGGCCGACCAGCGCCAGGAGTTCACGCGCCTTACGATGCATGCTCGCGCGATCCACTGCGGAACCGAAGCGGAGCTGCTGGCCGAGGACGACGTTATCTTTCGCACTTCTCCAGGCGAGCAACCGCGGGCTCTGAAACACGAAGGCAATGTCCTGCCAGGCTTCGCTCGCCGGGCGGCCGCCAATGGCGACCTCGCCGGAGTCGACGGTAAGCAGGTCGGCGATCACCCGAAGCAACGTGGACTTGCCGCAGCCGCTGCGCCCGACGATGCAGAGAAACTCGCCGTCCTTGATATCGAAGGAAAGCCGGTCGTAGATCGTCTCGCCACCAAAGGCGACACTGATTTCGTTGAGCCTGACAATAGCGTTCAAAACATGACCTTTCCGAGTAAGGTTCGTCGCTCAAGCCGCCGCTGCGCTTGACGATCGTCTTGTGAGGAACGCTAAGTTTCACACGAAACGGTGTCATCCCCGAAAGACACCGCAAGCAATATTTTGTGCGCTTGGACGAAAGCCGCCCGGAACCATCCCAGCGGCTAAAACTTTGCTTGTCCGGCGCGGCATGACTTGTTGCTTGGAAGCGCAACGGGGCTGGCCTTTACCGCCGATTCTCGGGTTAGACTGCATTTTTCATGCGGGCGACTTGAGGCTTGACGACAATAAAGTTAGGGGCTGTATGACTTTGATTGAGATCATCCCTCCCCGGAGAAGATTTTGATGCACGACGAAAAGAATGATGACGAGAACGGCGCAAAAAGCCCAGCCGGCTCTCGAAAGGGAGGAAGCTCTTTGCACTCGACGCCGAACTATCTTTTCTGGTGCTTGCACAAGACTTCGATGTCGATCGTGACAGAAGAACTGGAAAGAGCCGGCACCGACCTGACACCGCTGCAATTTGCGGCGCTGACCACCATCCAGATCAACCCTGGAATCGACCAAGCGACGCTCGCCCACGAGATCGGCTACGATCGCGCCACAATCGGCGGTGTGCTCGACCGTCTCGAAAAGAAGGGTCTGATGTCGCGGCAGGTGCATCCGCAGGACCGCCGGGCGCGTGCGCTGTTCATCGAAGAAGCCGGCGTGCGTCTCGTCGCTGAGCTGGAGGGCAAGGTGGCGCTCGCCCAAAAGAAGATCCTTTCGCCGCTCCCAGAGAAGGATCACGCGCAGTTCCTGACGATGGTCGCCCGCCTGATCCGCGACGACCTCCCACATGCCGGCGAATTCTGACCGCCAAGCTACTCAGTTTTCAACCGGGGTCTCAATAGTTTTCTGAGCGCGCTTTACGGCCTGTTCACTCTTGATCAGGCGCCATCCTGGTTTCATCTGGCGCCTGTTTTCAACGCAGGGCTCGGAAAGGTCATCGATGTCGTCAACACATTCAGGGAATGCGATCATCACCGGAGGCGCCCGCGGCATAGGTTTGGAGACGGTCCGGCTGCTTGCGCGGCAAGGCCTGCGCGTTGGCTGCCTCGATATCGACGAGAAAGCCGCGGAGGAGGTAGCAGCGCAGCTAAGGCACGAAGGGCTCGACGTCGAACCGATTGCCGTCGATGTCACCGATCGCGAGCGCGTGCAGCAGGCCTTCGATGCCTTCCTGGCCGGACAGCCACTCTCCGCATTAGTCAACAATGCGGTGTTCGTTCGCTTCCAGCCGTTTTCGGAATTGACCGAGGACAGCCTCGACAAGACGTTCGACGTTGGGCTGAAAGGCGCGATCTGGTGCATCCAGGCTGCCCTGCCGGCCCTGAGGCAGGCGGCGGCCTCCTTCTCGGACGCAGCGATCATCAATGTCTCGTCCGGCGCTGCCTTCCAAGGCTCCATCGGCTTTTCCGCCTATTCGAGCCTCAAGGCCGGTCTGACCGGTCTAACGCGGCAGCTTGCGGTCGAACTCGGCCGCGACGGCATCCGCAGCAATTCGGTTGCTCCCGGCCCGATCCCGACCGAGAGTGCGCTCGCCGATCCCGGCAAGCCGAGTGACTGGACGAGCGGCGCCCTCAAACGCACCCCGCTCGGCCGCATGGGAACATCGGCTGAAGTCGCCGAGGTCATCATGTTCCTGGCGACGAAGTCCAGCAGCTGGGTCAACGGCCAGGTCATCGCCGTCGATGGCGGCAAGTCGATCACCTCCCACGACCTGCGGTGACGACACGCCAAGCCCGCTTAACCGGCCGGGCACTTTGAGTTTGGCAACAGCGCAGGTTCAGGCCTTCACCATTGCAGCCCGCTCGGAGCGCATTATCGTCAATGCCGCAAACTCCTTAGGAACAAAGACATGACGAATGGAAACCCCAAGATCCCGGTCGATCGGGACACATTTTGCCAAGCCCTGCGTACTGTCGCATCAAGCGTTGCGGTCATCACCACATGCCATGAAGGACACCTGCACGGTATGACTGCCACCGCATTTTCCAGTGTTAGCGCCGATCCGCCGACGATCCTGATCGTCGTGAACCGGTCGACGCGCAGCTACCCACTGATTTCGGGCAGCCGCGCCTTCGTTGTGAACTTCTTGTCGCAGGAACAACGCCACGTAAGCGACCTCTTTGCGGGAAAAGCCACGAACCAGTTCGCATCGGTGGCCTACACCACGGGCCGCAACGACGCTCCGATCATCGATGGCGCTGCCGCGCATCTAGACTGCGAAACGCTTTCGGAGACGGCGTGCGAAACCCACACTGTTTTTCTTGCCCGGGTAGTTGCCGCTTCAGCTAGGCAGAGTGCTCCGCTTTTATACCACAACGGCAACTATCGACGGATCGATCACGAAGTGCAGCTTTGAGAAATAATTGTGTTGAGAATTAAGCAGCTTCAACCGGATACGAGGCTCGTCATCAGAGCCGACATATCGCCGGCCCGAGCCGTGCTTATCCCTTTCAGGACATCCTCCTGTCGGGGGGTGCTCAAAACCATCCGGGTCGCAGCGCGGAATTTGGCTTCCAGCTCGTCCGATGACAGTGGATTGCTTGCCTCCCCTTTTGGCGTGGTGACCTCGGACACGAAACGTCGGCCATCTGCAATAATCGAGACGCGCGCCAGGGTCTCGGCCGGAAACCTTGCGTCGAAATCCATGTTGAGCGACAGGTTCACCTTCTCCGACAGCTTCATCACGTTCTCCTGCCCCAGCGCATCGGGCATCAGCGGCAACAGGACATGCGGCCCGGAAAGGGCTGCGAGCGCCATGCAGTACGGAACACTGTATTGGACGTCTATGATATTCGCGGGCCTTGTCCGGTTCGATATACGCAATGCTCCGCTCGTGGTCTCCACCTCCATTAGGTCAATGGTGTCTGCATCGATCGCGTTCTGTTCGATCACCTGAAGCATCGCATCGAGTGGCGCATGAATATGACGGCAGCAGGCATAGAGCTTGAAATAGGCCTTGCAGATATGCGGGTCCGCGCCGAGACGAAGGTCCTCGGCAAACCGGTAGTGACGGGCACTGTCCAGAATGTTGCGTGGCCCTGTATGCCCCGCTTCAGCAAGGTTCAACGCGACCAGGCCTGTGACGACCGACCACGGTATGCCTTCCTTGACATCGCTGCCCTCGGGAGCCGGGACCCGCGGTGCTGGCGCACTCGCGAACAATTGGTTGGGTGCGCTTTCTCCGGCAATTGCCAAGGCATGCGCCAATATGTCGGAAGGAGTAAGGAGCAAGGCTGCTGCCGTCGCAACGATGGCATAGGCGGACCAGGTTCCGGTATTGCCGTAAGATGTGCGTGCGGCCCCGATCGCAACGCCGACTTCATAACCGATGACGATCGCGTTGATGATCTCGTCGAGCGACGCCCCGGTTTCGCCGGCCACGGCAAAGGCCGCCGGTATGACGGCAGCACCCGGATGACCGCGGGCCAACCTGTGGCCGTCATCGAGGTCGAGGGCAGAAGCCGAGGCACTGTTTGCCCACGCGGCGCCGATGATCGTGCTGGAAGCACCGGAAAACCAGATGGGCACGCCGCCGGTCCCCATGGTTGCCAGAGCCGTGCTCCGGACGGCCCGCACACCCGGCTGGTTTACGCCGGCCGCCGCGGAACCCAGGAGATCGATGATGCATCTGAAGGCTGCGTCGCGGGCGCGGGCGCTGACCGGCGTCCGTCGCGCCGCCTCAATATAGGACACGACGCGACCCAGCATTCCGTTTTCATTCAAGCCTTCTGTCCCATCGGTGGATCGGTCGCTCACGTCGCCACCGCCTTGTTCTTGATTTCGCTGGGTGGAGCGTTGACCGGATATCCTTCCCTGACAAGTCTCATCAACACGTCTCTATCCAACGGTCCAAGTTCGCGAAGAATGTCGTTGTCGGTCCCGAAATCCCTGCCGTAGCAGGCGCCCAGAAGTTCGATGCCGCTCTCGTGCAATATCGCCTTCACCCCGCACATCCGTGCAAGCTGCAGGGTAGGCACAAGTCCGAAGGGCACGTCTTCGAGAACGTAGCGGGTGTTGATATCCTTGGGACCCGCCAGATCTTTTCCGTTCTCGGCAAGGTTCGCGTAAATCTCCGCCACGGAATTTCCGGATATGCCGTACGACAGGGCCGCATGGTCGAAAATGGTGCGGACCGTCTTGCCGAAGGCGCAGGCGATCGCCAGCCTTTCCCGATCCAGGCGCTCCAAGAGCCTCGCCACCGCCGCCGTGATATTCGAATTCTGCCCCCACGTTTCCCCACGCTCCATGCGTGTCAGGTTGCACAAAGCAATTGCCATATGGCTTTGCGGGTTGAGATTGCTGAGCGCAATCGTCAGCAGGTCGTCCTTGATCAGGAACCGGTCGCCGAAAAGCGCGACACAGGTCTCTTGGACACTTTGCGCGAGCCGTGCAGGCAGCACCGCCATATCAACTTTCGACCGGATCGCGCCGATCCTGACATTCAGCGGCAACGACGCCTTGGCCGTCAGGATCGTGGTATTCCACACCGCGATCGGAATCTGGAGGCCACGTTCACTCAGTTTCCTGGCCAGATAAAGGGCCGCGAACGAAAGGTGGGCGCTTATGATGACGGTATGGCGCGCGTCCAGATGCGCTATCAGGCTGTCCAGGACCATTCTGTAGCCATAGGCCGGCAAAGCCACGACGATGATGTCGCAGGTCGCAAGCTCCTCCGCGCTGCTGCATGTCGGCGGGTGAAAATCCCCCTCAATCGCCCCCGCCACAGTCAGAGCCCTGCCCTCGGCAAGCCCTACGGTGCTTTTTCCCGAAGGAGACCAGAGCCGCGCATCATGGCCGTTGTTCAACAGAAACGCCGCATACCCCATGGCGATCGCGCCGGCTCCGGCGATGCCCACCCGCATCATCATTCTACCTTTCCGATTTGTGTTAAAGCCGCATTGCCTTGCGGAAAATCCAGCAAGGCAAAGCAGCGGCGCCGAGTGGATCAATCCACCCGGAAGAGATGACCGGGGGAGGCCTCGTGATACTGACGCGCCGGCGGATTGAAGCCGACCGGACGGATCGGGCTCTTCAACTCGTCGACCACCATGTTGCGCTTGATGCTCCGCCGCGCCGGATCCGGAACCGGCACGGCCGCCATCAGCTTCCTCGTATATTCGTGCTGCGGGTTCTCGAACACCGCGGCCCGCGAGCCGATCTCGACGATCTCACCGAGATACATCACTGCCACCCGGTGGCTCACCCGCTCCACCACCGCCATGTCGTGAGAAATGAACAGGAAGGCGACGTTGAGGCTCTGCTGAAGGTCGAGCAAAAGGTTGCAGACCTGCGCCTTGATCGACACGTCGAGCGCCGACACCGCCTCGTCGGCCACGATCACCTTCGGATCGAGCATCAGGGCACGGGCAATCGCGATACGCTGCCGCTGGCCGCCGGAGAATTCGTGCGGAAAGCGCGTCATCATGTCGGCGGAAAGCCCGACCTTTGCGAGCAGCATCGCCGTCTTGTCGCGCGCCTGCGCCTTCGTGCCGATCGAATGCTGGATGAAAGGTTCCATGATGGCCGCGCCGATGCTCAAGCGGGGATTGAGCGAGGCATAGGGATCCTGGAAGATCATCTGGATCGAACGACGCATCTTCCGAAGCGCCGACTGATTCAGTCCCATGACATCATGCCCATCGACCGTGACGCTGCCGCTGGTCGGCGTGATCAGCCGCGTCACCGAACGGCCGGTGGTCGACTTGCCACAGCCCGATTCCCCAACGATCGACAGTGTCTCGCCTTCGAACAACGCGAACGAGACATTCTCGACGGCATGCACGGCGCCAGTCTTGCGACCGAACAGGCCGGACCGGATGTCGAAACGGGTGGTCAGATCCTTCACCTCAAGGACCGGTCGCTTCGTGCGCGCGACAGTGTCGGAAACCTCGGCCAGCGGGACCTGCTCTCCGGTCGTCATATCGACGGTTGGAAATCGGAGCGGAAGATCACGACCGCCCATCGAGCCCAATCTCGGCACGGCCGATAACAGGGCCCGCGTATAGGGATGCTTTCCGCGGTGGAAAATGTCACCCGTTTCGCCTGTCTCTACCGCATCACCGCGATACATGACGATCGTGCGGTCTGCCACCTCGGCGACGACACCCATGTCATGCGTAATGAACAGGACCGACATCCCCTCCTCATCCTGAAGGGTCTTGATGAGATCGAGGATCTGGCCCTGGATCGTCACGTCGAGCGCGGTGGTCGGTTCATCGGCGATCAACAGCTTCGGTCGCGATGCAAGCGCCATGGCGATCATCACACGCTGGCGCATGCCACCGGAAAACTGGTGCGGATATTCGTCGAACCGGTTCCGCGCATTGGGTATCCTAACCTTTTCGAGGAGACGGATGGCTTCTGCCTTGGCGGCGGATTCGCTGATGTCGGTGTGAACGGTCAACGCCTCGGCGATCTGTTTGCCGATCTGGAAGATCGGATTGAGCGAGGTCATCGGTTCCTGGAAGATCATCGCAATATCGTTGCCGCGCACGCGACGCATGTCCTCCTCCGGCAGCGCAAGAAGATCGCGGCCGCGGAGCACCACCTGGCCTTCGATCCTGCTGGACGCTGGTGGCAAAAGCCGCATGATCGATAGGGACGTGACGCTCTTGCCGGAACCCGACTCGCCGACAATGGCGACGGTTTCCCGCGGAGCGACATCGAATGAGATGTCGCGGATCACGGTCTTCCAGCCGCCATTGACCCGGAACGAGGTCGTCAGGTTGCGAACCGCAAGCACCGGCGCAGCAGAACGGGAAACGGGCGCTTTTTCTGTTGCGAGATACAATGCCGGTTTGTCTCCGATCAGGTTCATGCCTGGTTCCTCGTCTTGGGGTCGATCGCATCGCGCAGCGCATCACCGAGAATGTTCAGCGCCAGGACGGTGAGCAGGATTGCAAGAGACGGGAAGACGACCAGCCACCAGGCGCTGAGGATATTGTCGAAACCCTCGCGGATCATGCCGCCCCATGTTGCAGTCGGGGGCAGAACGCCGAGACCGATGAAAGCGAGCGAGGCCTCGGTGCGGATCGCCGAAGCCATCCACAAGGACGCGACGACAACGATGTCGGAAAGGATGTTGGGCAGGATATGCAGTCGCATGATCCTGAGAGGCGTAAAGCCCAGGGACCTGCCGGCCTCGACGAAATCACGGCGCTTCATGGCGATCGTCGGCGCTCGTGCAACGCGCGCGAAAGGCGCAGTCTCCGTGATGGCGATCGCGATGATGAGGTTTTCGAAACTCGCGCCCAACATGGCGGCGATCATCAGCCCGAGTAGAAGGGTCGGAAACGAAAGCATGACATCGACGATCCCCATTACCACCTGATCGAAGACGCCGCCGATGTAGCCGGCCAGGATTCCGAGGGCCGATCCAACGACCATGGCAATCAGCACCGCCAGGAACCCTATGGAAAGCGAAATCCTCGCACCATAAAGCAGGCGTGAAAGGACATCGCGGCCATAACTGTCAGTTCCGAACCAGAAGTCGGCCGCAGGCGGGGTCAGACGATGGAGAATGTTCTGCTTGATCGGATCGTAAGGCGCGATCATCGGAGCGAAGATCGCCAGTAGAACGATCAGGGCCAATAGCCCGATGCCGATCCAGGAGAAACGGTTTCGGCGCAGCGCCGCGAGCACCGGGTTCGATTGCCGTTCAGGCATGCTTGAAGAAATAGCGAAAACGGTCATGATGCGTAGCTCACTCTGGGGTCTACGAGGGCGTAGATGATATCGGTTGCGGTATTCACGAGGATCACGAATGTCGCAAACACCACCATCAGGCCCTGCAGCAGGGTATAGTCGCGGGATTGCAGGGCGCCGAGAATGAGCTTACCGAGACCGGGCCGGGTGAACACGATTTCGGTCAGCACCGAATTGCCTATCAGCGTGCCGAAATACAGACCCACGACCGTCACGATCGGGATCAGTGCGTTGCCCAGCGCATGGCGCAGGATCAGTTTCGTCGGCCGCACGCCCTTGGCCCGGGCGGTGCGGATATAGTCTTCGCCCATCACGTCCAGCATCGAGGATCGGGTGACGCGCGCGATGTAGGCGGTCATGATCAGCCCTAGATTGAGCGCCGGAAGCGCAAGGTTCCGGAGATGGCTGATCGGGTCCGTGGAGGCGCGGCTCATCACCGGCAGCCATTGCAGCCAGACCGCAAAGGCGAGAAGCATCAGGATGCCGGACACGAAACCCGGAAACGACAGGCCGATCAGCGACAGGACGCGGCTGACATAATCCGGCCAGCGATTGCGCCGGACCGCCGCGACAACGCCAAGCGGAATGCCGAGGCAGGTTCCGATGAGCATGGCGGCGGCGGCGAGTTCCAGCGTGTATGGAAGCACCAGCGCCACCTCTTCCAGAACCGTCCGGCCGCTGGTCATAGAGCGGCCGAAATCGCCGCTGAGCATGTCGGTCAGAAATCGCACGTATTGGACGGCGATGGGCTGGTCGAGACCCAGCTGGGCCCGCAGGGTCTGCAGCGTTGCTGCACTCGCCCGATCTCCCAGCATGGCGACCGCAGCATCGCCTGGGACGAGCCGAACCAGGACGAAGACCATAGTCAGCATCGCAAGTACGGTGGGGATCGCCAGGAGCAGTCTCCGGATCACATAACCGATCATGCAGCAGCCCTTTCCTTGGAGAGGCGCTCAACATCGAACGCACCGAGATCATGACGGGTTTGGCCCTTGCAAGCCAGATCGGCCACCACGCGGCCGACCGAGGGAACGAGCTGGAAGCCGTGGCCTGAGAACCCGAAAGCATGGATGAGGCCCGGCGCCCCGCGGGAAAAACCGATGACGGGAAGATGATCGCGGGTCATGGCTTCCATGCCGGCCCAGGTCCGCACAATCCGCAGGCCCTTCGTCTTCGGAAACAGACGGACAGCAGCCCCGACCGATGCGGCAAGTGCCACGAAATCCACACTCGCGGACTGCCGGTCGGCCGCAAGCCTGCCCTGCGATCCGCCGCCGATCACCATGGTTCCTTGGGCGGTCTGCTTGAATGACAATTTCTTTCCAAGCGAACTGACGACGGGCTTGACCCGGGTCTGGGTACGCTCCGTCACAACCATCATGGAGGTGCGAATGGACTGCTGGACCGGTTCGCCCGCCAGCGCGGCGACCTGATCGGCCCAGGCCCCGCCGGCGTTGACGATTATGCTGGCCTCAAAGACGCCTCGCGACGTCTGGGCCTGCCACCGATCGTTGCGCCGCTGCAGCCCGGTGACCAGGCACTCCTCGTGGATCTCAACGCCGGCGCGCAGGGCGGCATCGCGAAACGCGCAGATCGTCCGGTGTGGGTCGGCGGAACCGTCGCCCGACACCCAGGCGCCGCCAAGACAGTGCGGGGAGAGGTCGGGCACCAGCTCTTGCATCTCTTCCAGGCCGATCATGGTCTCATGCATGAAACCCTTCGACTGGAGCGCCCTCACCCTTGCCTTGATCTTGCTCAACGCCGCCTCGTCCTCGGCGACCTGCAACTGCCCGCAGGCGGTAAACCCGCAATCGTCGCTGACAAGCTCGGCCATCTCGTGCCACATCCCCGCCGCCTCGAGGCTGAGCGGCAGTTCGGCGGGGTCCCGTCCCAGCGTGCGCACCCCGGCCGCCGTCGCACCGGAGGCGTGCCGACCGAGAAAATGCCGTTCGACCAGGATGACCGACGCGCCGCGCCTTGCGGACTGGAGAGCTGCCGAGAGCCCGTGCAAACCGCCGCCGATGACCAGGATATCCGCGTTCATTATGCCTCCTCCAGATCGCCGAGAGCCGCAATTTCCCCAAGCGTCACGGGCTTCAGCGGCGGGCGGATGTTGAAGAAGCTGACATCGGCGAGCGGCAGGCCATGCACCTCGGCAACGAGCGCCTGCACCGTGTAACCGCATTGCCGTCCCTGGCATGGACCCATGCCGCAGCGCGTCGCGGCCTTCACGGCATTGGGATCGGGCGCGCTGACCTTCGCGACCGCACGGATCTGCCCAGCAGTGACCTCTTCGCACCGACAGACGACGACCTCGTCCGCGAGATGCTCCGCGGGCGGCGGATAAAGCGCATCGAGAAACGGCCGTAGCGCACGGGCACGGGAAAGCCGTTCGTCCAGCCCCGCCTCGCGCCGCAGGCTGTCGGCGTCCGGAGACCCCCCCAGATATCTAGCTATTCCAAGCGCCGCGATCTCGCCCGACAGCGTCGCGGCAAGCCAGCCGCCGATCCCGCCGGCATCGCCGGCCACAAACAGCCCCGGCCGGCTGGTTTCGCCCCACTGGTCCAATCGCGCCGAGAAATAGTTCTGGTCGGAGTTCCAGTCGTGAACACAGCCGAGCGCCATCGTCTCGTGAATGCGCGGCACCACGCCTTCATGCACAAGCAATACATCCGCCCTGACCTTGCGCTGCTCGTTGCCGGCCCGCCACTGGAGATGCTGGAGACGTCCCTCACCTTCGGCATGCAGATCGCTGAAGCCGCGGACCATCCGGCCGCTGCGCTTGAGGTCCCAAAGCCAGCGAACCCCTTTGAGCAAGCCCGGAATATCGCGCCATGCGCCAGGAAGGCTGCTCAAGGCTGCCAGTCCGGGCCGCTTGGACGTGTCGAGGAAGCCGGCGATCCGGCCTTCAAGGCCAAGGACCTGGGTCGCGTAGAGCAGCGGAAGCGGTCCGGCACCGGCAATCCACACCTCGCCTTCCGGCAACATGCCGCCGGACTTGAGGAGGATTTGCGCTGCCCCGACCGTCATGACGCCCGGAAGTGTCCAGCCCGGAAACGGCACCGGCCTTTCCTGGGCACCGTTCGCAAGGAGCACCGCGCGCGCCTTGATGCGACGGGCCTTTCCCTCCGAAGTCAGGAACAGGTTCCATCCCTCTTCGATCTGCCAGACCTGTGTCGCCGGCAGATACTCGGCGCCACTGTCTCGGAAAGCTTCGACGAGCGTGGCGCCTTTCTGGTAATCGGCTCCCAGCGCCGCCGAAACCGGTCCGGCATTGCGCTCCACTCCGCGCCAGATCTGGCCTCCGGGCGCGGCCTGCTCGTCGACCGCCGCAACGGCAATACCCGCCTTGCGCAACTGGATTGCAGCCGACATTCCGGCCGGCCCGGCGCCGATTACCACGACATCGTAGGTCATTTGGAAATCTCCCGTGGGCCATGCTGGCTCTCGATCCGCATTCCCGGCGCCACGGGCACCAGACACCCCTGCGTCGAGGCCACTCCGTCGACGATCACCAGACATTCGAAACAGACACCCATCTGGCAATAGGGCAGACGCGGCTCGCCGCTGACGGTCGACCGCCGTTCGGCTCCCGGCGCGCGCAAAAGCACGCTGGCGACCGTTTCACCATTCCAGGCGGCGGTCTCCGCTCCATTGACGAACACGGTCATGTCCGACGCCTTGCCCGGTTTGTCATGCACACTTTTGAACATTGAATCTTCCGTTGGAAAAGGGCGCCAGGTCGTCAGGCAGACGTCCGTTGGCGATAGCCGGCGCGATCACGTCGGTATGGGCCGCGGCAAGGGTCACGCCCGAGTGGCAAGCCACTGCGAAAAGACCGGGATGATCGCTCGACTCGGCATAGATCGGCGTCTTGTCGAGCGGCAGGACGCGCAATCCCGCCCATTGCCTGACCAGCCGGGCGGATCCGAGCGCCGGTATGATCCGGGTCGCCCTTTGCGCAAGCTTGGTCGCCGATGCCGCGGTCACGGCGGTGTCCGCTATCTTCTCGTTTGTCGCGCCGATCATCACCGTCCCGTCGGCACTCTGCCTGAGACCGCTTGCGGGAAACGGCAGGATGGGCGCCACGCGTTCCGTGACGAGAATTTGCCCGCGCTCCGACTTCAGAGGCATGGCAAGTCCAAGCGGCTCGGTCAGCCCCGGCGTGGCGAGCCCCGCCGCAACCACCACACGCGGCGCCTGCAGCGTCCCGTCGGAAACGGAAACGCGAAAACCACCGGAAACGGGCATGATCCTGTCTATTGGGTTGCGGAACAGGATTTTTCCTCCCAGAGCCGCGATCGCGCGGTGCAGTGCCGCCAGAAGTTGCAGCGGGTTTACATGTCCATCGAGCCTGCAATAGCTTGCCCCAACGACATCCGGGCCGAGGGTCACCGCCGGAAGCATGCGCTCAAGCTGCACGCGCGAGACCATTTCCGTATCGGCCTGGGCTCCCTGATTGTGTGTGCGCTCGTTGACTGCATGGCGGTTGGCGTATTCCATCTCGCTCAGACAGTAGACGAGACCGCCCGGCCGCGCGTAATCGACGCGGCTGGTCGAGATATTCGAAAGCTCGTTCAGGAAACCGGGCCAGAGATCCGAGCTTTGCCGGGTCAGGGCACTGTAGGCGGGCGCATCGGACCCCTTGCCTTGCACCCAGATCAGGCCGAAATTCGCCCGTGCCGCGCGCAGGTCGCGATCGGCACCGTCCAGAACGACGACGCTTCGACCCTTTCGTGCAAGGCCATAGGCCAAAGCCGCACCGACCACGCCTGCCCCGATAACGATGACGTCACAATCCACCTGGGTTCTCCCTAACTCTCTTGTCACAATCTTGTCAGAAAGGTAGAAAGTCAAAGTCGATTATTTTGCCGCGGTATTCAGGGGGGTTATACCAATGAGAAATCCGAGTCTGAGGCAGCTCGAAGCGCTGATGGCCGTGGTCGAGGCGGGCACAGTCAGTCGGGCCTCCGAAATATTGCGTATTTCCCAACCTGCCGCGAGCAAGCTTATCCAGGATCTGGAGGCCGATACCGGGCTGCAATTATTCGAACGCGACAGCGGACGGCTGGTGCCGACAGGCCGCGGAATGCGGCTCTACGAGGAAGTCGAGCGCATCTTCGGCGGGGTCAATCAATTAGCGCGTGCTGTCGAAGCCATCCGTCGTGAAGAGCATGGCCAACTGTTCATCGGCACCATGCCGGCCCTGTCGGGCCCGTTCATCACGCGGGTATTGAAGCTGTTCCGGGCCCGCCATCCGGACGTCTTCGTATCGGTGGAAGCCAGAAGCTCCCAATATCTCACCGAAGCGGTGCTGCTGCGGCGGCTCGACGTGGTTTTGGTCATTAGCGGGCTGGAGCACCCATCGGTCATCGCGGAAGCCGTGAAGAACCCTCCGGCAGTCGTCGTTCTGCCCAGGGGGCATCGTCTTTGCAAAAAGGAGGAACTGACGCCGCTCGAACTTGCGGAAGAACCGTTCATCGCTTTCGGGCCGACCAGCATGATGCGCCGGAAGGTCGATTCGGCTTTCGACGATTATGGACTTCGGCCCCGGATCGTCATCGAGGCGACAACGGCTCCGAACGTTGCCGAATTCGTCGCTGCCGGCCTGGGTGTCACCATCGGTGATCCTCTCTCCATGGAGATCGTCGCGGATCGCGTGGCCGTCCGCCGGTTCAGGCCGGAACTGGCTTTCGAATACGAGATCGTCCGGCCGGTCCGCGCCCGTAACAGCAGCCTGGTTGCGGATTTTGTCGAGGCCACCCATGCTGCGGCGCTGACGACGACGATATTGCCATAACGAAAATGCCTCGCCTGAGACGATCCGCCGTCAGGCGGCGCTCAGGTCGAGGCAAGGCTTGGGGGATTTGATCGTTCAGCGTTTCAACACGGTCTTTTCGGTGATCGGCGGAGCGAGATTGAGAGAGCCCTTCAGTTCATAGCCGTAATCCAGGGCCTTGCTGCGAACCCAGACCTGCATCAGGCTGAAAAGCGGAACCGCGCAGACCTGCTCGAAGATCTTCTTCTGTGCAGATGACCACAACCTCAGCCGCTCGGCGTCCGAGCTTGCCCGCCGCGCGGCGGTGATATCGGCATCCGCCGCATTGCAATGGGAGAAGTTTGTGACGGCTGTCGGCTTACCCATCGCGGCATCCGAGTGGTAGAACTGACTCAGATAGCTGTCAGCGACAGGATAACGCGCGGCGCCGTAGAAAACGACATCGCCGAGATCCTTACGGATCTGTTCCTGGTACGTCGGGTGATCTACGACTTTCATCTGCAGGTCGATCCCCGCCTCTCCGAGTTGCGCCTGGATGACCTCCATGATCGGAAGCTGCGACGAGTTAGACGAGACGACCGCCGAGAGCTTCACGCCCTTGGCAAAACCCGCTTCCGCGAGCAGCTTCTTCGATGCGGCCGGGTTGAATTTGTAGGTCCAGCTACAGTCTTCCCCAAGGTAACCGGACGGAACGACAGAGCAGCCCTTCGGTCCGACGCCGGCTCCCACGAACTGCACGATCTGGTCGACATTGATGGCTTGCGCCACGGCCTCACGGACTTTGACATTGTCCAGTGGCGGATGTGTCATGTTGAGAAAGACAGTGCGGTATTCGCCGGGCGCGAAGATATCCACGACGGCAGCGTCCCATGCCTTCGCCTGATCGACCCACCGCTGCTCCCGCTTGCCGTAGATGAGATCCAGTTCGCCCGAGCGGAATGCCAGTTCCCGGCTCGAGTCGGTCGGGATAAGGTCAAACCGGATGCCGTCCAGTTTCGGAGCACCGCGGAAATAGCCGGGAAAAGCTTTCAGGTTGACCGCCTGTTGGGTGACCGCGCTTTCGAACATGAACGGACCAGTGCCGATCGGCCGGCTCTTGAAATCCGCCCCGAGCTTCTCGAAGGCTTTCTTGCTGATGATGTTGCCGCCATGATAATTGGCGATCAGCCCGAGGAAGCCCGGAACCGGTTCGTTCAAGGTAATCCTGACGGTTGTCGGATCCACGGCCTCGATCGCTTTCACACCGGAAAAATCGCTAGAGAAAGACGAGGTTTTCGGATCCTTGGCCCGCATCAGGGAGAAAACGACGTCATCCGAGCTCAGCGTCCCGTAGTCGCCATGGAATTTGACATTGGGCCGCAGTTTGAATGTCCAGACCAACCCATCCGGCGACGAAGTCCAGCTTTCGGCCAAATCAGGTTCGATCGACGCCGGATCCGCGCTTCCCGGGGGGAAACGCACAAGCCCGTTGAACATCCAGGACACAAGCGTAACATCCGCGGTTGCCGTTGCGCGCGCGGGATCGAGGGTCGATATATCGGGCGCGTTGATGCCGACTTTCAGCGTCTCCGCCATGGCAAGCTGAGGCAGCGCAGCCATGGCGGCGAGCGAGATTGCAAATGCGGTTACGGCTCCGGTTTTATTCTTTTGGACCATGTTCACCTCCTTATTATGCGCGAATACGGCCACGTTTACGTATAAGTGTCAAAGTCGCTATCTTTGCTCCGGTATTCAAATAGGTTATATCAAAGTCACAGTGGCTGAATCTGACGGGTGCCAATCGCGAATCTTTTCGTTTCACGCGGCGCCACTAGAACGGGGGTTTCGGCCACACGTCAGCGCCATATTGGGCAATTACGACCAAACTGTCCGGGTCACTATTGCCGAGTGCTGACAACTCGCAAGTTATGTTGCTGTTAGGTCCAAAAAAACGGGCGCCGTGGCGGATCTCTGCGTCCGTATTGACGTATTCCCGAATGGGCTAGCGCGCGCTACCAATACATCGTCGAACCCCGAGCAGGAGCGGAAGCAGTCATATCATGCTTAGCGGAAATGAGGTTGTCGATTTAGCGAGTTGCAATGCAACGATATCGGCCCCACGCGATTGCGCGTGATTTTGTAGGCAAGTCGGCCGTCATTGAGAACTCAACAAACCCGAAACAGTAGATCGCAAAGTGTCGTAGAGGTCACCCGGAACGTGATTTCCCGCAATTTGGCGATCGCCGCCCAAAAAAAACTGGCCGGCATTCCGCAGGTCGTCGGCGGTAAGCTGCATGAACTTGGCTACGACGCCGTCGCCATCGAGACCGCCTGAAGCCAGGTCAAATCCTTTGCTCACGGCGACCAGCGCGTTCTGCACCTTGCCTCTGACGGTCCGGATCGAAAGACCCGGTTGCTCTGCATGTTCGAAGCGGAAAGCGAATGTTTCGGAATTGTCGGCGATCTCGGTCTCCCATCGCGGTCCAGGCTCCACGTGGTCAATCAGCTTGGAGAACAAGGCCCGCAGGCTGAAAGCGATGTCTGCAGTGCCGGCAATGACGGGTGAGCAGAATTTCTCGACATCCTCGGGGCCGTAGACGATGATCTCCTCGATCCTATCCTCAGGTTCGACTGTTTCGAGGAGGTCGGAGAGCGCCTTCAGATATTGCTGGGTGTGCCAGCAACCCGGAAAGCGTTTGAACCCCACGCGAAGGACAGCCGGCTTCATGGCCAGGGGTTGCGGATCAGGCTGCCAGCGGTCGGAACCCGCCATCCGCCACATGCCGTTTTCTCCATCGAGCACATTGGTCACGCCGGTCTGTCCCGCCTCCGCCAGATTGGCGGAGAGAACCGCACCCATGGCGATCCAGCCCATGTTGTTTTTCATGGCCGGCACCGGCCGGTCATACCATTTGGCGGTGTATGGCAGGATCGTATGGGCTGCCGCCACTCCGATCACCCGTTCGATCGCCTCCGCGTCGGCGTTCCGGGCGATCAGTATGCCGATCGCCGCTGCGACCGTGTCCCAGATGCCGACCGACCGGACATTCGCCGCGTGCTGGGGAGAGGGCAGCGCGGCCGAACAAAGGAAGGCATGGGCTTCATATCCGCCGGCGATACCCCCCAAGATCCTGTCTTCGGGCAAGTTCTCTTCTGCGGCAATGGCCAGCACAGCGCCGACGATCGGCGCACCGGGATGCCCGATCAGGGTATCGTCGTAATCCAGCGCGTTGCTCGCCTGCCCATAGACATAGGCGGCGCCGGCCGCACTCGAGATATGCGAGAAGCTTTTCTGGAAGCCGATCAGAGACTGCTGAAAATGATGCAGGCCGAGACCGGCTGAAAAGCATGCAAGGCTGTCGAGCAGGCATAGTTTCGTTCGCGCCAATACTTGCGCGTCCCAGTCGCCGTCGCGATAACGACCGAGGTGAGATACCAGTGTCGATGGCGTGCTGCCTGGATGAGACATTAAACGGCTCCTACCGGTCCAGAAGACGGATCGCTTTCGCACCGATCGAAACGGTGATCGGCTGCCCGGTCTTGAGCGTGCCGCTGCGGTTGGACCTGACCAGCGCCTTGATCGTCATGCCCGGATCGACGGAGACCCAGAGATCGAGGTGGGCGCCCAGATTGACGATCTTCGCGATCGTGCCGTCAAAGACATTGTCATCCGGCAGCGGCTGGGCTCCATTGTCCACCACCCTGACATCCTCCGGCCGGATGCAGCAGAATTTCGCAGTCGCCAGCGTGGAGGCATCGCCCTCCACCCGAAGCGTCAGGGGAGTTCCACCGATGGAGATCTCCCGGCGATCGCCGGCTGCCTGCTTGACCGCCACCGGCAGGATGTTCGACTTGCCGATGAAATCCGCCACGAAGCTTGTGGCAGGGCTGTTGTAGATTGCCTCTGGCCTCCCCTGCTGCGCGATCACGCCGCCGGCCATGACGACGACCCGGTCCGACATCGCCATCGCCTCCTCCTGATCATGGGTGACGTAGACGAAGGTCATGCCGAGCTTTTCCTGGATTTCCTTCAGCTCGACGCGCATCGCCTCGCGAAGTTTCAGGTCGAGGTTGGAAAGGGGCTCGTCCAGCAGGAGTACGGAGGGCTTGGGAGCGATGGCCCGGGCAAGCGCGGTGCGCTGCTGCTGTCCGCCGGACAATTCCTTCGGATAACGGGCATCTAGTCCCTCAAGATGGACGCTCTTCAGGGCAGCCTTGACCGCCTGATCGATTTCGGCGCGCGGCGCGCCTTTCATCCTGAGGCCGAAACCGACATTTTCGGCAACGGTCATATGCGGAAAGAGGGCGTAGTTCTGAAAAACGAGACCGATGTTCCGCTTTTCCGGTGGCGTTCTTGTCTGGCAGTTCCCGCGTATCCGGATTTCGCCCGAAGTCGGCTCCTGAAAGCCAGCGATCATGTTGAGCGTGGTGGTTTTTCCGCAACCCGAAGGGCCGAGCAGGCTGACGAACTCGCCCTTGGGAACCGAGAGGCTTACGTCATTCACCGCACGAAAGTCCCCAAACGTCTTGCACACGGAAACGAGTTCGATGTCGATGTCGCTCATTTACTGCCACCATGAATTTGCGCGGAAAAACCGCCGAGTTTTTCGAACAGGAATATCGTCGCAAGAATGAAGATCAGCGACGCAACATTCACCGCCGCCAGGACGGGATCTAGGCTGTATTCCATGTAATTGATGACCGTTATCGGCAGCGTCGTCTGGCCTGGCCGCACGAGGAAGACCGAAAGCGGGATGTTGTTGAAGGAAATGATGAACGCGAAGGTCATGCCGGAGAACACGCCCGGCTTCACCAAGGGAAGAAGAATGTGCCTGATCCTCTGCCACTTGCTGGCGCCGAGAATCTGCGCCGCGCGATCGAGATTCCGGTCGAAATTGTAGATGGACGTGGCAATCATCCGGGCTGCGAACGGCAGTGTTAGGACGATATGCGCGGCGATCAATCCCGGCGTTCCGAGCAGCATGTAGAAACCAGCCGACGACAGAAAGAGGACGATCGCAACGCCTTTGACGATCTGAGGGACCGCCAGCGGCGACAGCAGGAAAGCCATGATCGCGGCGCTACCTGGGCACTTCTCGTAGGCGATCGCATAGGCCGCCAAGGCGCCGAGCACGCCGCTCAGGAAAGATACGACGAGAGCGATCTTCAGGCTCAAAAGGAACGGGTTCAGCCATTTGTTCGCCCACAGGGCGCCATACCATTTAAAGGTCCATTCCGACGGCGCGAAGGTGACGGCCGAGGACGGGCTCAGCGATGCGGCAACGACGACAAGCAGCGGCAGCGTGATGAACAGGAGGATCAGGGTCAGCGAGAGCCAGTAGAGGCCGGATAGAGCTCGGTTCATTGTCCGCCTCCTAAACGTTCAGCTTCTTGTGGAGCCGCGTTTCGGCGCGCGTGCCGGCGAACGAGAAGGCCAGCATCAGAACCAGGAGAACAAGCGCCATCACCGCGGCCATCGGCCAATTGGTATAGAACATGATCTGTTCGTAGATCATCGTCGCGAGCACCTTGAAGCGGGCTCCGCCAAGCAGCGCCGGGGTCGCGTAGGCGCTTGCCGCCATCGTGAACGAGATCAGCAGCGAGCTGACGATCCCCGGCACCGAAAGCGGGAATACGACATGCCTGAGAACGGACAAGCGCGACGCGCCAAGAATCTGGGCCGCTTTTTCGAGGTTCGGATCGATGCCCTGTATGCTCGTCATGATCGCAAGTATCCCGAATGGAAGAACGACATGCGTCAGGCCGACCACGACCCCGAAAAGGTTCTTCGCAAGCGGCAGCGGTGATAACACGATGCCCGACCAGATCAGCGCGTCATTGATGAAGCCACGATCCTCAAGGATGATCAGCCAACCGTAAGTCCGCAAAACCACGCCTGCGAGTTCCGGCGCGATTGCGAGGGCGAAGACGACAGCGCGCCAGCGCGAGGTCGACCGCGCCAGAAAATAGCCGACCGGATAGGCCATCACCGTGACGCATATCGCGACCAACCCGGACATCACGAGCGTCCGCAAGAGACCGGCTATCATCAGGTTGTCGGTAAAGAACTTTTCGTAGCTGACGAGGCTCCAAGCAGCCGTCTTGGGATCCTGAAAGCTGATGCCGATCATCATGCCGATCGGTATGGCGAAAAAGATCAGAAGGACAGTAAGAGGCGGGACAAGCGGAACATATCCGCCCAGTGACGACCTGCGGCCTTTTGGCGCCGCCGCAGGCATTTCCGTTACAACGGCCGACATCGTGCGCGCTCTCAATTGGCTGCGTGAACGACATCCCGCTCCCAGCGGTCGCCCCACTCGGGCAGTTTAGTCGCGGTGATGGACAGGTCGGGCAACAGCAGCTTCTTCAGATCCTCTTCGGTAGTGATCTGCCTGGCGCGAACGCTGTCTGGAACCTCGATGTCCGGGCGGGCGCTGCCGACCTTGTATCCGGTAACCCAGGCTTCTTGGCTGGACTTCTCCAGGAAGAAATCGACGAACTTCATGGCCGCCGCCTTGTTTTCTGCACCGGTCGGTACGTTCAAGGTGGCGATCAGCGGTATGGTTCCTTCCTTGGGACGGGTGTAGTCAACGGGAAGTCCGCTATCCATCAGGAGCTGAGCGCGGCCGTTCCAAAAGGGCATCGCCCATACCTGGCCGTCTTTTATGTAGGTTTCCATCACCGCCGACGATTGCTCGAAGCCGACCGTCTGCTTGGCCAGTTTCCCCATTGCCGTGAAGCCCGGAGCGACATTTTCGAGGAGATCGCCGCCGTTCATGACGGACAGGGCCTGAACGAGATTGGCGGCCATGATGTTCTGGAACGTCGGCAGGATGACCTTGCCTTTGAGCTCCGGCTGGAACAGCAGCGACCACGAGGTCGGCGCGGATTTGATCTTGTCCGTGCGCCACATCAGGGACATGTACTGAAGTTCGTGAACCGCGCCGCACTCACCGGCGATCCTATTGATCGCGGGGTTGAGCTTCACGAGGTTGGGCACCGTTTTCGCAGAGAATTTTTCCAGCAGACCTTCGCGGCAGCCGTCGAGCGACTGGGAGGCCGTCATGACCACGACGTCGAAACCGGGCCGGCCTCTGGTGGCCTTGATCTTCGCATAATCCTGCGAAGCCGAGCCGACTGAGTCATAAACGACGGAAATACCTGTCATTTTCTGAAACGGCTCGATAATGCGCTCCATGATGATCTGCTCGTATGGGCCGCCATAGCTGTTGACGACCAGCTGCTCGGCATGCGCGACGGATGCCGCTCCGGCGGTGAAAACAACGGATGCAAAAAGACGTTTTGTGATCGGCATGATGTGCTCCCTTGATGTTTGTTCCCAATTTGAATGCTTGCTCGTTCACATGCCGTGCGTCCAATAGGAATTGAGTTCTATTTATTATGGATGCAAATCAATTCGGCCGCATTCAAGTGCACCTTATGGTACTCTCTGCACCATATTGCCAAAATGACGGACCTTAGCAGCGGGCAAGCGGCGCGGTCCTCAATTACTGCCAGTGGCAGCTCTGTTCAGAGAATCTTTTCAGCTCATCCGTAGCCCGTGAGCGTTTCGCTGCGGCAGCGGAGTGGTGGCGTGCAGCCCCGACTTTGGCCAAAGCAGGTCGACGTCGCTCACGCTTCCCGAGCTCTCCCATTGATCCATTGTTGATCGGCTCTCCGCGACAGATTGATTGGAAACTGAAATCAATGCTCGCGAATCCTTACTTCTCTGCGTGAAGGCTCTCGCTGTACCGTCGCGTCGATGCGACTGCCGGACCTTGGACCAGGTTCGAAACATCGCAACCAAGACGATGAACTCACATGCCTTGGGCATGTCCCCTAGTTTTCTAAACTGAAGAGAACGCGAAATATGCTTCGGATCGGCGTCGATATTGGCGGCACATTCACTGATTTTTGCGGCTGGCGCGAAGGCGAGCACGACGTCATCAGCCTCAAGGTGCCATCCACACCCCCCGCATTTGAGAACGGCTTCCGCCAGGGGTTCGAAAACCTGCTTGAACTCCTGTCACCAAAGATTGGAGAAGCAGCTCTCGTCATGCATGGGACGACCGTCAGCACCAATGCCGTGATCGAGCGCAAGGGACCGAAGATCGCCTTTTTCGTCACGAAGGGTTATCGGGATCTGCTTGAACTGCAGCGGATGGGCGTCCGCAACCCTCTCAATATTTTCGAGAATCGCACACGGCCGCTGATCGCACGCTCGATGGTCTTCGAAGTCGAGGAAAGGCTCGTGCGGGGCGGTGTCGTCGAAACCCCTATTGATGAAGCCGCGGCCGAGGCTTCGGTTCGCCGGGCCATCGCAGCCGGCGCGGCCGGATATGCTGTCGCCCTCCTGCACAGCTACGCCGATCCGCGACATGAGCAAGCGGTGGCGCGGGTCATCAGGAGGGTGGTCGGCGACGATGCGGAAGTCAGTCTTTCGAGCGAAATCTGGCCCCGGATCGGCGAGTACGAACGAGCGACCCTCAGCGTGCTCAACGCATTCGTCCGGCAGCGCATGAACCAGTATATCGGGGCGGTCGAGAGCTACGTGGCCGAACGGCTGCCAGGATCCCAACTTTTCGTAACCCGGTCGAACGGTGGGGCGATGGCCGCCGCGGAGGCCAGAACCTTTCCGGTCCACACGCTTCTTTCGGGTCCCGCTTCGGGTGTCACGGCGGTGCAATATCTCGGCCGGTCGCTCGGCGAGAGGAATATCCTCACAATGGATATGGGCGGCACCAGTACCGACATTTCCCTCGTGCGAGACGGCGAAGCCCTGACGTCGACCGCTGCGGAAGTGGGCGATTTCCCCGTCGTGATGCCGGTAACGGGGATCGAAGCGATCGGAGCCGGCGGCGGCTCGATTGCGACGATCGACGCAGGCGTGTTGCGTATCGGTCCTCAGAGTGCCGGTTCCTATCCTGGCCCTGCATGCTTCAGCCGAGGCGGTATGGCGCCGACCCTCACGGACGCCTATCTGCTGGCCGGCTATTTGCCCGAAGCGCTGCTGGGCGGCGAGATGAAACTCGACAGAACCGCCGCAGAACGCGCCATGGCGCCGATCGCCGAAGCACTGGGCACCGACACATTGAGCGCGGCGGAAATGTGCATCACCGTCGCGAGTTCGAACATGGTCGCGGGCGTGCTTCCCTATCTGGCCCGCCAAGGCGTCGATCCTGAAGAACTCACTCTGCTCGTCTACGGTGGTGCGGGTGCCCTTCAGGGACCACTGCTCGCAGCCGAGATCGGCGTCAACCGAGTTTTGGTGCCGAGCACCCCCTCGGTCTTCTGCGCGCTTGGAGGACTTGTTTCGGAACTGAGCAACGACACGCTTGAAACGGTGCACGGCGTCTATGTCGACGGTCCGACCATCGCAAGCAAGTTCTCGGTTCTCAAGGAGAGGGCAGCCGAGTGGCTTTCGCGTCAGGCACCCTCGGATCGCCTTGTGGTGGAGAAGTTCGAATACTGGGCCGAGATGCGTTATGTCGGTCAATCATTCCAGATCGATGTGCGCCTGCCCGACAGTGCCGTCGACAGCGGCAATATCGCAGCCATGCATGAGGCTTTTCACAAGGAGTACGAACGGATCTACAGCCATGCTGATTCGTGCGCGGCCGCGGAGTTCGTCGATCTGAGAATGCGGGTCCGCGGCGCCCTGTCTATCCCCGAACCATCATCTCCCCGGACATCGACCGGAGGCAAGGCGCTGAAGACCATGCGGCCGATGCGCTTCCAGGGCGAGGTTTTCCCCGAGGTTTGCGTCTATGACCGGGGTCGCCTCGGCTTGAACGAGGAAGTACGGGGCCCCGCCGTGATCGAGCAGCCAGAAGCCACAATCATCGTACCGCCAGGTTTTGCCGCCCGCGTCGGCGCCTATGGCGCAATTTTCATGAGTCGGAGCTGATCGATGGACGCCGTAAGAACCGCTATTATGAGCAACCGTTTCAATGCTATCGTCGAGGAGGCTTCGGCCGCCGTCTATCGCACTGCCCATACGACCTTCGTGAAACTGGTTCAGGATTATCAATGCGCACTGGCGACCGCTGACGGCGATATGTTCGCCTACCCGATGATGTCGGGCGTCAACGTCTTCATCGGTTCACCCATGCGTCCGACGCTCGACGCCATCGGGCGCGAGAACCTGAACCCCGGCGACATCGTCATCACCAACGATCCCTTCGCCACGGATGGTCTCGTGACGCATCTGATGGATATCACGCTGCTCTACCCGATTTTCCGCGACGGCAAACTGATCGCCGTGGCCTGGGCTTTCGTGCATGCATCCGATATCGGAGGCGCGGTGCCTGGAAGCATTTCACCGGCCTTCACGGAAGTGTTTCAGGAAGGACTGCGCCTCAGGCCGGTCAAGCTGTACGAAAACGGCGTCCTCAACGTCGCAATAAAGTCCATCCTGGAAGACAATAGCCGGATCCCCGGAGAGCTTTGGGGGGACATGCAGGCCATGATTTCCGGCCTGAAGAGCATGGATCGACGCATCAACGAACTGTGTGACCGCTATGGCCGCGCTGCCGTCGAGGAAGGTATGCATGACGTGATCGGTTACGCCGAATCGAAAGCCCGCGCCGTGATCGAGACCATCCCCGACGGCGTCTACAGTTTCTCGGATTATCTGGAAGGCATCAACAAGGGCCAGCTTGCCTATTTCAGCGTGACAATCACGGTCAACGGCGGTGAGATCGAGGTGGATTTCTCGGGCACTGACCCGCAGCTTTCCGCCGCCTACAATCTGGTCACCGGCGCCACGACCCATCCTTACGTGGTCATGTGCCTCATCACCTTCATCCTCACCATGGACCCGCTGACCCCGCGCAATTCCGGAATTCTGCGGGCGATCCATGCGCATGCGCCACGCGGAACAGTCCTGAACGCGGTATTTCCTGCCTCCGGCGGATCGCGTGCGGCCTCCGCCACTCGCGCCTATGACATCATCATGGGTTGCCTCGCCCAGGCGCTGCCCGAGGGCCTCGGTGCGGCCGGCGCGGGCATGGCGGGCGTCATCGTCGTCTCCGCTCCCGATCCGAGGACGGGCCGAGACCGCGTCAACGTCATAAACACCATTCACGGCGGCGGCGGCGGTCGCCGCGGCAGCGATGGCGTGGATGGCACCGAAGTGCGATACGCGCAACGCATGGTCCCGGTGGAAGTGATCGAGGTCGAAACGCCCATCATCATGAGGACGATACGCAGCGTTCCCGACAGCCGCCGGGCGGGCAAGTTCTCAAGCGGTGCGGCTCTGGAGATGGAGATCGAGAACACCGCGAACCGCGCGGTCATGACCGTCAGAAACATGAATCGCTTCGTCTTTGCTCCCTGGGGTTTCCGTGGCGGCGAAAAAGGGTTGCTTGGCCAGACGCTCGTTAACCCCGGTCGCCCGGATGAGCGCTCGATCGGCAAGATCTCGGTCCTGGAAATGGGACAAGGCGACGTCGTGCGCATCACCAGCCCCACCGGCGGCGGTTTTGGCGATCCGCTCGAGCGCGACATCAAGGCAATCGCCACCGATATCGAAAACGGAATGCTCTCGCGTGAGCGCGCAGCGGAAGCCTATGCCGTCATATTTGATGCCGACGGCGGCATCAACGAGCCGGCGACATCCGCAGAGAGAGAAAGGAAGCGCGAGCATGAGCTTGCTGACTTCAATTTCTGCGACGAACGCAAACGGCATGATCGCGTCTGGCCTCTACCCATGCGCCGACAACTGGCATGCCTTGCGCTCACATTCGAGCAGCGAATTCGCAGCCAGCTTGTCGCCAATGTCCATAGCCAGCTTTTGAACGAGGGCAGCCAGGTCAAGCCTGGAAAGCTCAAAGAAGTTGTTGATAACGAGGTGATGCGACTGTCGGGAAAGCTGGGGCGAGCGTCCTGATCGAACGCGCTGCATCCCTTCGCATCCACTTGAGGCGCATCGGTTGCGCTCTTTTTTACTGCATAACTCCTGGTTTTGTCCGTTCCCGATAGAAGCTGGCTATCTGCGGTTTCCTCGATAACGCCAGACTTGCGAGGCAGGATTTTGCTTTCAATCCGGATCGTGATACGCCTGCTTCCAAACGTGATGATCAACACTCTTCAACAAACGAGGTCCTCCCACACGATCTACCTTTGGTGTGGATTAAATCTTGAGGAGGATAGCGTACTCGTCCGATGACCACGCCAATGGAACTGTCGAGCATCCGCTGCTTTATCGCCCTGGCCGAGGAACTGCATTTTGGAAGGGCGGCCAAGCGCCTGAACATGACGCAGCCGACGCTCAGTCAGCAGATACGCAAAATCGAATCCAGTTTCGGCGTGGCGCTGTTCAATCGATCCACGCGCAGCGTGGAAATGACAGCGTCGGGCGAGGCTTTCCTGCCCCTTGCGCGTGAGGCTCTTGCGAAACTTGAAGAAGCTGTCCTCGTTTCAAAACTGGCTGCCGGGGGGATGACGCCCGGCGGCGAGCAGCTCAGGATCGGCGCCATCGATCCTGCAGTGCATCGGATTCTGCCCCGCATCCTGCGGCGCTTTCGAAATCGGTTTCCTGACACGCGGCTCGACGTGCGAACGTTCGATTCCTCCGAGATATTGCGGGCGCTGGAGAGGGGCGAATACGACGTCGGCATCATGCGTCCTCCGGTCAATGTCAACCTCATCCGCTTTCGGCCTCTGGTCGCGGATCGTTTTGTGGCGGTCATCCCGAGACAGTCTCCGCTGGCGGCTCGTAGCACCCTGCATATGAAGGATTTCATCGGCCATCATGTGTTCACGCTCGATCGGTTCGAGCTGTCGAGCTTCAAAGCCGTGCGCGATCAGGTGATTGAAAGCGGGATATCCGCCGATCAAGGCATCAAGGTTTCCAACACCACGGCCGCGCTTGCCCTCGCATCTGCCGGCCTGGGCATCACTTTCCTGCCGGAGTGGATCTCCAGCATTGTCGGGAAGGACGTCGTGCTTCGGCGAGTGGAAGATCTGACGGAAGAGATCTCCATCGGCATCGCTTGGCGCGGGGACAACCCCATTCCGGGCATCCTGCCATTCGTCGAATACGCGGAACTGGTTTCTCGGCACACGTAAGACGGTTTGATCTACAAGTGCGTCGAGCCGTCCCCATCCTGCGATCGCCTCTCTTTGGCTGAAGCGAAAGTTCGCCATAACAATGAGATTGGCGTGGCCTCCACGCCTTGAAGAGATCCGAACCGAAGGCACCTTCACCGAATATCGCATCCCTCACCTGGCCGGGCGGCAGCATTGCCCTGTTACTGTCATGCGCCTCATGGTGCGGGCCACGCGCAAAGTTCCTGCCCGCTCGTCGCCACTTATGCCTCATCGGGCGGGTCGGCGGCTTCGAGAAGAGAGACCAGATCGGCAACTCTGCCCGAGGGTAACGAACGCCCGTCGTTGACAAGTGCTTCGTCAGCATTGAGCCAAGCCCACGCTTCGGCGAGTTCTCCCGCTGATGCACCGGTCTGGTTGATCTCGGCAATCAGGGCCTCATCGACGGGACCAAGGATGGTGGTGATCTCTTCCAGTTTCATGTCGCTTCCTCCTGTTTTTAGGGAGATTGCGCTGTTTGAGATAGGAGCTTGCTGTTCAGAAAAAAGTGTCGCGGTGCCGGTCGGCAACCTCTTGAACAGGCAAATTGCCAAAACTAAATCGTAGTCGCCGGACGCCCTATCGGGTCCGGGACGTCGGCGATGGATGCCATCGGCGACGAAAATCGAAACTTGTACCCATGTTGCTTCAATGGAGGATGTGGCTATGAGAACCACCACTTTCGACTTCTCTCCCCTGTTCCGGTCGAGCATCGGCTTCGACCGGATGTTGAACGCCCTCAACGCCGCAAGCCGCGTCGAGACGATCGACAACTGGCCTCCTTATGACATCGCCAAGACCAGCGAGGACGACTACCGCATCAGCATGGCGGTGGCCGCCTTCTCGCAGGACGAACTCGACATCACCCAAGAGCAGAACATGCTCGTGGTGTCGGGGCAGAAGGCGAGCGAGGATGACAGCCGATATCTGCATCGCGGCATTGCCGGGCGCACCTTCAGGCGCCGCTTCGAGCTCGCCGATCACGTCAAGGTCGTGGGCGCCAGCCTGATGAACGGTCTGCTGACCATCGATCTCAAGCGCGAAATCCCTGAAGCGATGAAGCCGCGTCGGATCGAGATCGCCACCGGAATGGCACTCCCCAAGGCCGAGGCGAAGCAGATCGAGGCCGAAAAGCAGGCCGCCTAATCAAGACCATCCGCAGTATGGACGCGCACGGCGCCGGGCGATGCCCGGCGCTGGCGGGAAACCATTGTCCGTCGATAGAACAGAAAGGAGAAAACCATGAGTGTCCGTGATCTTATCCCCTGGGGCCACAACAACGGCAATCAAGCCCCGACCATCTACCGCGACGAGGAGCGCAATCCATTCCTGTCGCCGCACCGTGAGATGAACCGGCTCTTCGACGACGTCTTCCGCTCTTTTGACCGGGACCTGCCGGCTTTGGGCTCCCTGCCCTCCTTCGGCGCCGGCTGGCCGAGCGTCGAGATCTCGGAGAGCGACAAGCAGGTCAAGGTGACCGCCGAAGTGCCGGGCCTTGACGGAAAGGACATCAAGGTGCTGCTCAATGACGGCGTCCTGACCGTCAAGGGCGAGAAACGCTCCGAGACCGAGGACAAGGAGAAACAGTTCTCCGAACGCTACTACGGCCGCTTTGAGCGCCGCATTCCGCTTGGCTTCGAAGTCGAGCAAGACAAGGTCGAAGCCAGCTTCAGGAACGGCGTGCTGACCGTGACCCTGCCGATGACCGAGAAGGCGCAGACGCAGGTCAAGCGGATCGCCATCAAGAGCTAACCGAACCAATCCGTCCGGCGGCCGGCCTTATTGGGGCCGCCGGCATCCTTCGCCAACCGGGAGGGATAGAAATGATGGAGATTAGTAGAGAGAGAGATATAAGGACCAAAGCGCGAGGCCGGTTTCGGATATCCGGCCTTCGAACGATAGCCGGCAGAATCGTCTGTCTTTCGGCCGCTCTGTATTTCCCGATGATGCCGTCGCCCGCATCTTCAGGCCGCCGCGCTCGGCGATGACATCAGGCAACGCGCGGACGAGAGACTGGCGGCTTGTCTTCGAGCGCCGCAGCCAGCAGTTCATCGAGCCTTTGATGGGCTATACCGGCGGTACCGATACGCTGACGCAGGTGGAGCTGGAATTTCCAACGCTGCGATCCGCCATCCGCTATGCCGAGCGGCAGGGTCTGGCCTAGGTCGTGCAGCATCCGGCAATTAAAGCTGCTGCCCTGGCAAAGCAGGGAATTCGCCGCCGGGCGAACCTGCCATCTCACGCCTTCTCCGATGCGACATTGGAGCGGCTCGGCCTCGCCGCGCTTCAGGAGAGCTACGGTCAGGCAATGGACGAGGCAGCGGAACGGAACGATGCTACCGGTCCCGCGACATGGTCATCGCCCATGGATGTCATCCGTGATCCGGCGTTGCCTCTGGAAGCAAAGCGTTCGATCCTGATGAACTGGGCCTGGACTGAATACCTGATCGACCAGGCGACCAACGAAGGGATGCCGGAGAACAAGCGTCCGTCGCACTTTCACGAGGTCGAGCAGGCCCTGCTTGCACTCGAGCGAGATGTCGAGAACCAAGCAGGATCACACGGACGATCGGAAAGCTGCATGAGGTGCGCCCATGGACCCGCATGTCGTCTTCGACTGCCGGATTTACCCAACGAGTTCGCGCTGACGATTGCCGCAGCCGCCCGGAGCCGTGCGCTCCAACGCGGTGCGGCGCCGAGGCTTGATCTGCCGCATGCCGGCGTAAGCGACCTTGCGCTGCATGAGATCGCCCGTGGCGCGTTCAGTCGGGACGAACTCGCGCCGTTCCTGCCCGGATCGGCAGCGACAACGCTTCTTCCGGTTCCTGATCCAACAACAGCCGAGCTTCGAGGCGTCGGCGCGGCAAGCACTGCCGCCGCACCCGCCTCCTGTCCGCAGGAGACGGTTCATTGATGATGCAACCAACCGATGAGGAGAAATGAACGATGCTGAAGTCCCTGTCTTCGAACAACCAGACCGTTTTCGATATCGTCAATATCGTTGCCGGTCTTGGTCTGCTGGTCTCACCGTGGCTGCTTGGCTTCACCGCTGAGACCTATGCCATCTGGAACGCCGTGATCGCCGCCGCTGCCCTCTATGCCTTCTACGAGGCGGAGGAATGGGTCAACCTGGTGCTCGGCATTTGGGCCGTAGCTGCCCCATGGGTTCTCGGCTTCGCGGGCGTGACGGCTGCAACGTGGGTCCATGTCGTGGCCGGTATTGTCGTCGCGGTGCTTGCCGCCGGCAACATCTGGTTCGGCCACAATGGTGGCGGGTTTGCCGACTTTGGCGATGCGGACGATATTTTCGCGAGCTTTTTCTCGCGCCGCGCCGGCTGGCGGCGGATCCCCGTTCCGCGCTCCGGGACGTGACCGCCATTTCTCGATGGAGATCGATTTTCTCGACGCGGTGAAGGGCGCCAAAACCCAGGTCCAGCTACCCGAGGTCCCGCACTCGAAGTGCAGATTCCACCCGGTACCCGTGATGGCCAAACGCTGCGGCTACGGGGCAAGGGCGAACTCGAATTCGGCGGCGGCCCCGCCGGCGACGCGCTGATTGATATCAGCGTGCGACCGCACCGCTTCTTCACGCGCGACGGTGACGACATCCGCCTGGAACTGCCAATCACGCTCAGCGAGGCCGTGCTTGGCGGCAAGGTGCGCGTGCCAACGCCCTCCGGTGCGGTCGACCTGGTGCTGCCCCAAATTCCAGCAGCGGCAAGGTCTTGCGCATCAACGGCAAGGGTGTGCCGCGCGGAAATGCTGGCGCCGGCGACATCTATGTGACTTTGAAGGTCGTGCTGCCCGACCGTCCGGACGAAGAGCTGGCCGGCTTCATCAAACGTTGGGCTTCTGGAACGACACAAAATCCGAGAAAAGGCATGGAGGGCTGACCATGGACGATCATGAATTCCGCCATCGCCTCAAAATCGAAGTAACCGAACTCGAACTGTGGATCCGGGAGGGTTGGCTTGCGCCCCAAATTGCCGAGCACCAACGCCGCTTCCGGGATACAGATCTTGCCCGCGCCCGGCTCATCCTGGACTTGACGCACCGCATGGGGGTCAACGAGGCAGGTGTTGATATTGTCATGGATCTTGTCGACCAGCTTCACGGCATGCCCGGCGCGATGCGCGACATCATAACGGCCGTCAGCGGAGAGGATGTTGCAGTTCAACAACGTTTGGTCGCAGCCCTGGACAGGCTCCACATCGTTCGCCGAATGTGAGCGGATTCGCGGCAGGTAAGAAAGCAGTCCCAACCCGTCGCGGATGTTTCATAAGCCATTCACACCGCAGCATTCCCGAACGCGCCGCCACTGTAGACAGCAATCGCTTATGTCACCTCGTCACCTCTCGACCGGCGGGTTAGAAACGGTTTATTGCTTCGAGAGTTCTTGTTAGTGCAGCCTGAGACGGGTCGTCGATGGTATGGCGGAAGGTCAGTGCTGTCACAACGCCTATGCCCGGCACAGTTATCAACCGCCTTGTCGTCTCTTCTGATCACTCAAGACGCAAGAAATTCGCCTCCGCGATACAACTATAGCACTGAGATGATGATGTCCGTATCAAGCGGACGCAGGTCCCCTAAAAAACTGTTTGATGAATGCGACCGCCATCTGCCTGAACGTTGGGTCCAGCACTCCTTGGAGAGCGAGCTCTCCTCGGACGCTTAGTCGAAAAAGGTTGAAGGGGTCGTCAGCAGCACTTTCGTCTGTGGTGTATCCGAGATCAACCGCCCGACGGAACCCTGGCAGAATTGCTTCGCCTTCCTCGTCGCTTATCACACGAAGGCCGCCTGCCTGCAAAGTATTGAGAACGTGGTTCATTTGCGGGTCAAGCATATGGCACCGTTGGCCGCGTATGAGTGTCCGATTTGTTGGTCAGCAGGAATTCGAAGCTATGGCTTCCGATAAACTTGCGATGGCGAGCAGGATAGCGATCGATCCCGCGTCGCATAGGATCAGATAGCCCGTCATTGCGTCTCTCGATTCGAGCTGCCCACATCATCCGATATTCCTTTCAAGCCATTGAATAGATCATGAAAGTAGGGGTTTAGCGTATCTCCAATTGGGCTGATCATGTCCGAGAGTTGCCTGAAACTGCTTTTTTGTAACTGACTTTTGCTGGCCGGCAGATGAAACATTTGCGTTAAAACATGCCGAACTGCCTGCGACCCCCTATATTTCCATCACGTAAAGGCATTGAATTGAAGGGCGGCCGACTCTCACGCTGATCATTGGTATTGCCCGCGTCCAACGGAGGCTGAGGAGAAGCAAGGGCGGATGGGCCGCCATCATTCGGCACGACGCCGGTATTTCGCCACGCCCCGCCGACGTGCGACGCCATGATACCCATCCTCATGGCAACCAGCACAAAATCGTCGGAGTCACGTACCCTCGCGATGGCCGTTAGGCTAAGCTTAGCCGCTATACCCCCGCCCGTCTTCCTGACGTATTGATTCTTGATCAGCTGTTTCGGCGACTGGTGGACCTGTAGTCCGCCAGGTGAGCTGCCTTGGGCCTGCGCGGAGCCCCGATGACGTTAAGCTAATCATCGCCGCGAGTAAGCGCTTCTTCATGCGGAATTCCTCGTCTGAGAAAGGCTTGGTTTGGCCGGGGGCGCGAAGTGGGCCACGCGCCCCCGGCCCGCAGCCATTCGCGGCTGCGTCCGCCGCTCACCCGGGGGTATAACTGGGGGCATAGTGAGCGGGGAACGGTCAATCTCGTTCCGGCAGGTGAAGACCTTCATCGGCTGGACAGTGGTGATCCGTCCTCCTGCCTAGTCGGTCCGGGCAAAGGATGCCATGGACCAAGCGGCGGCTCGGCTTTTGCCAGCCTGGCGAGTTGCTCGGCGCTGAGCGTCGGCCGCAATACGTCTATGGCCTGCTTCAAAGTTTTCGCCTTCTCAGCTCGCGCGATGGCACCGTCAGCGAGACGTTCGGCAAAGAATGGAGCGGCCCCCTGTGGTGGCTTCGCTGTGTCTACGGGGCCAGGAGGCGCCGACGGCGTCTCGCTATCCGGAGGCCATGGCGGCTCAGGAGGCTCCAGGAAAGCGATCAGCGCGGATGTATATGCACGCCATGCATCAAGCTGCGCACTGATAATCCCGACATAGGTCTCCAAAGCCGAAAACAGCCCTGCCAGACCAAGCTTCGAATCGGGACGATCATACAGTTCGCCATCCAACCCACCGCGCGGCGGCCAGTAGGCCTCATCACGATCCTGGTGGTGCGGAACAAATTGCCTGCCACCGAGATTCCAACGCGGGACCATGGCGCGGTTTCTAGTATCACGTTCCGCGTGGGCGCTGCGCGACAGGCCGCCGTCACCGGCATCGCTGTTCTCCGTCCCACATGCAAATTCCGCGGTGGTCCAAGTGCCCAGCTGTGCCTCTTGCGAGAGACTGACGTTCAGATCTTCCGTATAGGAGAGGGTAGCCGTTAATGCCAGCATGGATGCCGACAACATTCCCATGACCATGAGGGAACGCCTCATCTTATCTTCCTCTCATCCGTTGTCACAATAACGAAGATAGGAATCCCAGGTATCTTGAATTGATCCGAACGTGTCCAAAAGACATTTAAAAAAGGACTTTTGTAGCTGAATATTGCTGATGGAGGTGCAGCAAAACTTTATCACAAATTTTCCGGATCTAATTCTTCGTGATGGCTATAATTCCGCCGTGCAACAAGGCATTCCTTTGACATGAACAGTGCAGCTCACATTCTGATTGTTGACGATGATCCCGAAATACGTTCACTGCTCGCTCGCTATCTGGGCGGACAAGGCTTCCGTGTCTCGGTTGCGCCCGACAAGCGTGAATGCGAACGCCAAATTGACACTGGGGATCCAAATCTCGTCGTTCTGGATGTCATGTTGCCAGATGGCTCCGGCCTCGACATCTGCCGCGGGCTACGGGATCGTCGATCCCGCTTACCCATCATTGTACTGACGGCAATGAAGGAGGACGTGGATCGTATCATCGGGTTAGAGATCGGCGCGGACGACTATCTTGGCAAACCCTTCAACCCAAGGGAATTGGTCGCTCGTATCAGAGCCGTGTTGCGCAGAACGGGTCACGACAACACGCAAGAATCCGACTCAAGGATCTATAGCTTCTCCGCATTGGAAGCCGATCCCGACCAGCGCTGCGTGTCACGGCAGAACGGGGAGGCTATCGATCTGACCGGCGCCGAATTCGATCTTCTCAAGGTGTTTCTCGAACGACCGGGCCGATTGCTGTCACGCGACCAACTTCTGGAACTTACGCAGGGACGCGACCGCGATCCAATGGATCGCTCGATCGACGTGCTGATGAGCAGGCTGCGGCGCAAGCTCGGCGCAAACGAAACCTGCCCCCTCTTCAAGACGATCCGCAACGGTGGCTACCAACTGACCGTGCCGGTCAAAGTGTCAACGATATCCCGATGAATTCCCTGCGTAACCGTATGCCGCGCTGCCGATCCTGGTGATCGCGCCGGTGGTCGGCTTGGCGGCATTTGCGGCAAGTCGCGCTTTGCAGACTCTGCTACCGGAAGGGACGATGGAACCGATCGCGCGGCAAATACAGATCCTCATTTCAATGACTGAACGCAACCGCGCGGACGCGATTGCTTCGGGCCGGCGCCTGCATTCGTTGCCCAGACCTTCAGCCAGGACCATTTCTTCACCCGGCTCAACATAACCTGCGCGGCTTCGTAAAGAAGGGCACGCATCATGCCATCACCACATAAGGAGACGCGTCCGACACGATGGCTTTCTCCGGGCTGATTGAGCGCCGGGTGAATAGCCCCTAGACTTGTAGAAGAAGTTCGCCGCGGCGGAGGCCTTTGGCAGCGAAGAGGCTGAGCAGCTCCGGCGGCTTAAACGAGAACTGGCCAGGGTCACCGAGGAGCCCGACATTCTAAAAAGCGCGGCCGCGTATTTCACCAGGGATGCCAAATCTCGCTTGGCAAGGCGTTTTCGGCGCCGCGCCATGCATCCGATCTCGGCTATGTCGGCGAGGCGACACCGACTTTTCCGATGACGGATGTCTCGCGGCGCGAATGGAGTGCTGCAGAAATCCGCGCTGGCACCGATTGGTACTGGCCGGCCGCTTCGCCCGCATTGCTACCGTCGAAGAGGCGCTCGCCGAACTGCGGACGCGAGTGGCAGCAAGAGAGAGGAGCGCGGCGGCTGATCGTGCTGCACTCTTCGCGCCATCCGAGCCTGGCATCAGTTCATTGCCTATTCGAGGGATGCCGTTTTCCCCAGGGCGCCGTGCAGCCGCCTGATGTCTCCCTCAACGGCCGCGAGTAGAAAATACGGCAGCCGGACCAATCCGATTGTCCCAAGGTCTATACAAGGTTGCTATTACTCCAAAACGGTGTTGACAGTTCGAATCCTGTCAAGTCCAAGATATCTGAACTCGCGATACATCGACGCAAAATGGGTCCCGGTCGCCCGGTTTCGACCCCCATCGGAGCCTGGACACACGGCCCCTTCCGAAAACCTGTCGTCCGGCGCTCGGATGTTCAGGGGGAGAAGTCCGTCCATCCGCTCGCTTTTTTGCCCGATCGCAACCCTAGGCGAAGCCTATGTTTTTTTCCCGAAATTTTCGCCAGCCTGCTTGCGTTTCGCATCCGCATCGCCGTAGTCATCGTGCGTCTTTGCAAACGACGAGGAGGTTCGCGTGATTGTCGGTACCAACGCGTATTACATGCCCGGGGCGTGTTTTTTCGATCTTGCGCCAGCTGCAGGCGGCGAACCCTACCGGATATTTCTTTCTATTCCGGCTGAGGCGCCACCGGCAGACGGATGGCCACTTCTCATTCTCACGGATGGCAATGCCACTTTTCCCTTTGCGGCTGCCAGCCTCGTGACGCAGGCGCCTTACCCGACGGGCACGAATGTCGGTTGGGGTGTCATTGTCGCAATCGGCTACCCCACGGATACACCATATGATGCGCTTCGCCGTTCCTGGGATCTCGGTCCCCCGCCCATGAAGTCTTATCCGCCATTCGTCGAGGGCGGCCCGCCTGTTGTCATTGGAGGAACGGGCCAACTGCTAGACTTCATCGAGCACGCGCTCCTGCCGAAGATCGAAGAAATGACGGTTCTGGATGCATCGCGCAGAACGCTTTTCGGGCACTCCTTCGGAGGTCTGTTTGCCCTCTATGCGTTGTTCGAGCGCCCGGGCCTGTTTGCGAATTGGGTCGCGGCCAGTCCTGCGATCTATTGGGAGGGTTGCGAAATCCTCAACAACGAGGCCAGCCGTCAGACAGTGACCGCCGATGCGCCTTTCCTGCATTTGTCGGCTGGCGAATACGAGGGTGATGAACTGGCGCCCTTCCAACATCGGAACAACGACTCTGCCGCGCGCCTGGAGAAAAAGAAGCTGGAGAAGACCGTCTTGCTGGCCAGGGAAATGGCCCAACGGTTGGACGGCACTGCCGACGGACTGCGGACCGAATTCGAGCTTTTCCCAGGTGAAACTCATATGTCTGTTCTTGCCGCGGCAGTGAACCGCGCGGTTGGCATCGCCTTTGCGGTGCGGCGCTAATCATAAGCTGGACAGGATCTTACCAAAGGTCGTCTATGATCAGGTTTTCCGCGCGCTAACGGCAAATGCTTCAAATCGGAAGCCATGTTCGTGGTTGGCTGATGCTCAGTCACCCAAGCATTCAATCTGTGGCATCTCTACTCAGTAACCGATCAGGGACATATCACAAATTTTTGATTATTAAGTTGACTTATTTAATCATGTTTTGGTAGTTAGCCGACCCAACGGTGCCGTCGTAGGCGCCGTGATCTGCACGAAAGTCATTTCAGAAAGGGTTGGGTATGACGGTCAGTCGACAAGCGGGATCAAGCACGTTGGGAAGACGGCTCATTGGGAGCACCGCTCTGATGACGGTCTTCCTCTCGATGGCCGGCAGCGGCCGGGCTCAGGACGGTTCCGGCGACAGTACCACTCAGTTGGAAACGATCGTCATCCAGGGAAAGTCCGATCGTGTTTTAGGCCCTGACGCGACGATCGTGGCGAAGGATACGGCGACCGGTACAAAGACTGATACGCCTGTCATCGATGTTCCCGCATCGGTTTCGGTCATTACCCAGAAGGAGCTGGAAACCCGCCACGTCGAGAGCCTGCAGCAGGCGGTTTCCTATACGTCCAGCGTGTTCGCCGACGAGTTCGGCAATGATGACCGATACGACTATATCCGCATCCGCGGTTTCGACCAGACGACGCTCGGTGTCTATCGCGATGGTTTGACGGCTCGCATTCCTGCATTTTTCACGGCTAGCCGCCTCGAGCCATATGGACTTCAGCGGGTCGAGGTCCTGAAGGGATCGACATCGACCCTCTTCGGCCTGAACGGCCCTGGCGGTCTGGTCAATTCGATCACCAAACGGCCGCAGGACGAGAAGCACGGCGAGGTCTACACGTCGTTTGGCGATGGGACCAAAGAGGTCGGAACCGACTTTGGCGGTCCGATCGATGACGAGGGCGTGTGGACCTACAGGATCACGGCACTTGGCAAGGATGGCGATTTGGGTTGGGACTATTCCAACGACGATCGGCTCTACATTGCCCCTGCATTGACGATCAAGCCGGACGAAGGCACGTCATTCACCATCCTGACGGACTATTACAAGCGAGACGGGACGGGCGCCCGCGGCTTCCCGAGCGGTGTTGATATCGATATCAACACCTTCCTCGGCGAGCCGGATTTCAACCGCTTCAATACAAAGCAGGCCGACCTCGGTTACCAGTTCGAACATGAAATCAACGACAATCTGACCTTCCGTTCGAACTTCCGTTATACGCATATGGACCTCGACTATGCCGAGGTTTACGGGGCGTCGATCAACCCGGCAGCAAACCGGACGGCATTTTCGGTGGATGGCCTGTCAAATCGCTATGCCTTTGATAACCAGCTTCAATACGATACGGTTTGGAATGGCATTGAAAGCAAGACGCTCGTCGGTGTCGATTATGCCAACGACAACACGCGCGAGGTGATCCTGTATGGTACTGCAGGACCTCTTGATATTTATAATCCAAGTTATTGCGGCCTCTCCTGCATCAATCTCGACCCCTACGTAAACTGGCGCGTCAAGCAACAAGCGCTGGGTGTGTATGCGCAGGAGCAGTTGACCTTGGACGATCGTTGGATTGTCACGCTCGGCGGTCGTTGGGATCGCGTTCATACGACTGCGGACTATTTCGATACTGGGAAGCGGGACGATGACACCGCATCTGCTTTTACCAAGCGGATCGGCTTGACCTACAAGTTTACCCCGAACTTTGCAGCCTATGCGAACTATTCGGAAAGCTTCCAGCCACTGGTGACGCCAACCGCCAACGGTTATCCGGGTTCTCTAAAACCCCAGAGGGGAGAGCAGTATGAGGTCGGCTTAAAATACCGCCCTGATGGGTTTGATGGCCTTTTCACCCTTGCGTTCTTCGATCTCACCCAAACCAATGTCCTGAGCTACGTTAGCCCGGCCGTCCAGCAGCAGATTGGAAAGGTCGGCGTCCGCGGCATTGAGCTGGAAGGAAAGGCAGCAATCAACGACAATCTCAACCTGACCCTTGCGTATTCCTATTGGGATGCTGAAATTGAAGAAGCCGGAGCCACAAGCGGTAACGTTGGCAACCGCCCGTCGCGCGTACCTCGTCATCTGGCGTCCGCTTGGCTCGACTACACGATCCCGGGAGAAGGGCAACGTGGGGACCTGACCCTCGGCGGAGGTGTGCGTTACGTCGGGCAGACTTATGGCGACGATGCCAATACCGTTTCGCTCGGAGGCTACGCGACGGTAGACGCGGCTTTGAGCTACAAGGTAACGAAGGATGTGACGCTTTCTCTCAACGCCACAAACCTGTTTGACCGCAAATACGTCGCCACCTCCTATTACGGAACGGATTATTACGGCGACCGGCGTAAAGTGGTTGGCACGCTTAAGTATTCCTGGTGATCCTGTCTGGCGCTTGCGCCGTCACAAAGACCATACGCATTCGAAATTGCGTGTGGTCCTCAACGTTTTGGTTGCCGTGGGTCGAGCGATAAGGTCGCGGATAACAGCGGGCAAAACGCGATGAAACTTCGACCGGGTCTCGCCCTCAGTGTAAGGAATAAACATGGTGACACTGGAACCGGTGCGCGATGCGCCGAACACAACGGAAACTTTTGTCATTGAGAAAGTCGGCCTGTCGATTGACGGAAACGATATTCTCTCCGATGTGAGCCTCGAGTTCCCGGCGGGAGAAGTCGTCGCGCTGGTCGGCCACAATGGTTCAGGGAAATCCAGCCTTCTCAAGATGCTGGCGCGCCAGCTCCCGGCTACGGCTGGATCGATTTCCTATGGGAGTCAGGATATAGGACGCTATCACGACCGAGCCTTTGCCCGTTTGGTGGCTTACCTGCCCCAGGACGTGAGCACTGGATCGGAGATGACGATCCGCGAGCTTGTCGCCTGTGGCCGCTATCCTTGGCATGGCGCGCTCGGCCGCTTTTCCGAGGCGGACAGAGAAAAGGTCGAGGAAGCTCTTCGCGCAACGCATATCGAGAACTTTGCCGACCGTTTCGTTGGAACACTTTCGGGCGGCGAAAGGCAGAGGGCATGGATCGCGATGTTAATCGCTCAGGATGCTCGCTGCCTTCTCCTGGACGAACCGACCGCCGCGCTCGATGTCGCCCACCAGATAGAGGTGCTTTCACTGGTCCGGCGCCTGGCGCATGAAGGTGGCAGGAGTGTCGTCATCGTTCTTCACGATATCAACATGGCGGCGCGCTTCTGTGATCGGATCCATGCGCTGAAACGTGGTCGTGTTGTTGCCAGCGGCACGCCGGCCACGATCCTCGCGCCCGACACCCTGCACGATATCTATGGGATCGACATGGCCGTCATCTCCACGCCCAATCTGGCTTATCCTCTTGCCTATGTCTGCTGAGGGCGAACGTTCAATGCTTGTCTCCCGGCGAGCCTTTTTGCAGTATGCCGCAGCGACCGCGGTTGTTCCAACGCCGCTGTTCGCCGGGGCGGCCGGTCAAAGGATCGTCAGCCTGGACTATGGCCTTGCGTCCACTCTTCTGTCGCTTGGCCTACCGCCTGTCGGGATTTCCGATCTCGCCGATTGGGGCAAATGGGTGGTCGAGCCGGCGATGCCGGACTCGGTCGTCGACATAGGCAGTTCGTTCGAGGTGAACTTCGAGATCCTTGTCCAGTTGAAACCCGACATCATTTTGACGACACCCTACCTGGACGAACTGTCACCCAAGCTGCAGTCTTATGCGAAAGTTGTCCGTCTGGAGATATTCACTCCAGACGGCGGACCTATTCTTCCGGCGGCGATCGCGGCGACCCGCAAGTTGGCTGTGGAAGTAGGGCGGCAGAAAGAGGCAGAGGAATTCCTCCTGCGATCCGACGTTTTCCTTGAGAAATGCCGCGAACGCCTAGCGGGAAAAAACGTGCCGGCGGTTGCGCTGGTGAACTTCATGGATGCTCGCCACGCCCGCATTTATTCGAGCCCCGGCCTGTTTCACAACGTGCTTGAGCGGATCGGTGTCCGGAACGCATGGACGAGGGAATCGAATTACTGGGGCTTCGAAACCATCGGTATCGAGGATCTGTCCAAGATCACAGCTCCGGACGCTCATCTGGTCGCCTTTGATCCCGTTCCCCCGGACGTTCTTCCGAAACTCGCGGACAGCCCGCTTTGGAACAGGCTTTCGTTTGCGCGTCCCGGTCACCTTTCGGTCCTTCCGCCCGCCCTGATGTTCGGCATGGTAAACGAGGCCATCCGTTTCGCCGGCCTCCTGACCGATCTTCTGGAGCGGAAGGCATGACCATATTTCGCCGCGATATCATGGGGCCGGCTCTCGTGGTTCTCTTCCTGCTGCTCGCCGGAAGTGCCGCATCCTGGCTGCTTGTCGCCCCTTCGTTGTCGGGTTCGGTTCAGCCGAACTACGATGTCACGCGATTGGTGCTTTATTATTCAACGCTTCCCCGCCTTGCGACGGCGCTCCTTGCCGGAGCAGCGCTTGCGTTGGCTGGCGCCCTGTTCCAACAAGTATTGCGCAACCCACTTGCGGATCCGACAACCCTCGGCGTGTCGGCCGGAGCAAACCTTGCACTGGTCGTAGCGTCACTGTTTCTTCCGGGGCTGCTCGGGGCCAGCCGCGATCTCGTCGCGTTGGTCGGAAGTGCGATCGCCGCGGGAATTGTCGTCAGCCTAGGTGCGCGCCGTGGGTTTTCGCCCTATTCGCTGGTGCTGTCAGGGCTGGTGCTCAGTTTATGGTGCGGCGGTCTTGCGGCGATCCTGACCTATCTCAACCAGCGCTATCTGACGAGCCTGTTCATCTGGGGGGCTGGTTCGCTGGCTCAGCAGAGCTGGGTCATTCCCTTATCGCTACTTTGGAAGATGGCTGCCGTCGCTGTCGTCTGTGCCCTGATGATCAGACCACTCTCACTGCTCGATCTGGGCGACAGCAGTTCTGCAGCGCTTGGTGTCAGGCTGGCTCGTCTGCGCTTCATCGTAATCGCCTGTGCCGTTGCGCTTGCCGCATTCGTCACAAGCGCTGTCGGGGTCATCAGCTTCATTGGATTGGTTGCGCCAACAGTCGCGCGACTGTCAGGAGTTCGGCGTCCCGGACAACTGGTCCTCTGGTCTCCCTTGATTGGCGCCAGTCTGCTGTTCTTTGCCGATTCCGTGCTCCAGCTGGTTGCAGGTGGGCTCGGCGACTTCTTGCCGACAGGTGCCGTAACGGCGATCTTCGGTTCACCGCTTCTACTGGCACTGCTGCCTCGGCTTAAGATCCGCCACAGGATACAAGAATCACCTGTGTGGAACAGATCACGTCAGTGGAGCGGAACGAGGTCGATTGTCCTCGCGGCCGCGGGGCTTCTCGCGCTCTTGGGCATTGGCATTTTCGTCGGACGTGGCATCGATGGAAACCTGGCGCTCGTTTCCGGCGATTTCTCGTCCGATATCTTTGCCATTCGCGCTCCGAAGATTTTCGCCGCTCTGGCCTCCGGTGCGATGCTTGCCGTCGCAGGTTCGATCCTTCAGCGGTTGACCGGAAACGAGATGGCGAGCCCCGAGGTTCTCGGGATCAGCGCGGGATCAACATTTGGCGTCGCGATCGGCCTCTTTGCCGTTGCTCCGGGTTTCATGGGACAATTTGCATTCGCTGTAGCCGGTGCGACCAGTGTCCTTGCCGTCATCTTCCTGAGCTCCCGACGATCCGGGTTTGCCCCCGAGCGCATATTGCTCGCCGGCATCGCCTTAAGCGCGATGGTTGATGCCGTTGTCGGCGTGTTGAGTTCGACGGGAGATCCGAGGGCGGTTCTATTGATGCGCTGGATGAGCGGGTCCACCTATCTCGTCGACGGCCCGACAGCCGCGACCGAGGTAGGAGTGGGTGCTGTACTCATGGTTGTCGCTTTCGCCGCTCGCCGCTGGCTCGACATACTCCCCCTTGGGCCGTCGCCTTCAGCGGCTGTCGGCATACCGCTGGCAAAATCAAGATTTGCTCTCTTTGGACTCGCGGGATTGATGACCGCTGCCGCGACGCTCACGATTGGTCCCTTGTCATTTGTGGGCCTCATGGGACCCCATCTGGCGCGGGAGGCAGGTCTGACGCGCGCATTGCCGCAAATGGTCGGCGCAGCTCTCATCGGCGGGAGCCTCATGGTGGCTGCCGACTTCCTCGGGCGCACGATTGTATCGCCATACCAGATTCCGGCCGGTTTGGTTTCGGCACTGATCGGGGCACCGTTCCTGATGTTTCTGATGCGGAAGAAGGCTTAAGAGATTTGAGGAACGCTTCACCGTTTGAGCCGAGTTGCAAAGCATCGCGCGCTTCTGATCGCCTATGTGTTTTGGCCACTCTGGCTCGCGTCGCCTCGACGCTCGCCTGTTGCAGAGGCGCAGCGACGCAAAAATGGTGGGCGGGATAAGGAAAGCTCCCGATTTACCCGCTCCCGCAGCCCTCGTTTATCAGGCTGATGAATTGGCTGGCCGAAGGCATACGCAGCGAGAGAGCAGGAAAGAGGTTTCAGACAATTGCAAGGAGGCAGATAACCGCTGAATTCAGCATGAAGGCACCGAAAGGTACGCCGAGCTCGTTCCAGGCTTCGACATAATTCCGCAAGGTGAAGTGGTTGAAGTCGAGGCCCGCATCGCTGAAGATGACGCTTTCCGGCTTGAACGAGCTCGATATCAACCAGAGCAGCGGATAGCTCATCAGCAGGGCTGCGGCAACAAGCAGGATGACACGCGTGATGCGGCGGACCGCGGCGGCGATGTTGATATCGGTGGTCGTGCTCATCTCTGTCAGCTCTCGTAATGGACCCAGAAACGCGAAGCGTAGAAGGAGATCGCCGTGAAGACGGCGATGATCACGAGCAGCACCCAGGCTATCGCCATGCGGGAGTTATCATGCCAGTCCGCTCTTGGCGTTGCAGCAGTTTGATCGCATTGCTGTCGCTGATAGCGAAATGACGGGCAGCGGCTCGCCGTGATTGGCCGCCAGCGACCATGGAAACAACACGCTGACGAAGATCAACAGAATGAGATTTACCCATGTGATTCACCTCCAACGGTAGTGAATCACACCAATACCCGCAAGAAAACCCCGTTCGATTCTCAATTCAAGTGCGATGCTCTAGTTTTCTGCACCGCGCCGCACAGAATTCTACAGCTAGTTCAGAAACAATTCGTCACAAACTGAAACCTTCGGAGCGCGATGGCGCCACGATCAGGTGAGTTACTGGCAGGAGATCCTCGAAAGATTCGAGGCCTGCCGATCACAAGGAAGGGCACATTCAAGTGGCTGAAATCAATACACCGTCTTCTTCGTTGCAAAGGGATAGATCCTACCAAATCGAATGCAAGTTTGCGCTCGAGCCCTCGATAGTGAGACTTTTCGGGAAGGCACGGTCCGCCGGTTGGGACGCGCAGCATATTGCCCTTGCCATTGCCGCGCTTGGTTGTGAGCTGTTGCTCAATGAGCGCGAAAGCTTGCAAAGTGAAGGATGTGGCATTGGACATTAAGGCTCATCTGACCCGCAAGACTGCTCTGCAGGAGTTCCCGGGCCATGCCAAACGGACGATGCGTCTTCATGGATTCCTCCTGCTTACGTTCTTTGTTTCGTTGGCCACCTGTTGCCGCGCCGAGAGTGTCATAAGCATAGAAAAGACCGGTGCCAATGTTACCCGGCATGTAAGTATCGGTCTCAATAAGACCCTTATAGTCGAACTACCTCAGGATGCTCATGACATCGTCGTTTCAGACCCAAGCGTCTCTGATGCGATTGTAAGAGCAACGCGCACGATCTTTCTCTTCGGAAAAAAGGTTGGGCAAACTAACATCTTCATCCTCGATGCCAGCAAACGGCCGATCATCAATATCGATATCGCAGTCGAAAGAGACATTACCGGTCTGGAAGACAATTTGCGTCGGCTTATTCCGGATGCCGAGATTGAGGTCGAAATTATTTCCGACAACATCATTCTGAGCGGCACGGTTAAATCGGCGCAGGACTCCGCACAGGCCGCCGATCTAGCGTCCGCTTTTGTCAAAGGCGGGGAGGCGACTACAAGCACCCAAAGCGCGACTAGCGGGGGCAGCCAAGGATCCGTCGCACTGGTTGCTGAAGATCGGCAGACCTCTCGGATTATCAATCTTCTTCGCATCGCAGCCGATGATCAAGTCACGCTTAAGTTGACGATCGCGGAGGTAAAGCGAGAGATTCTGAAACAACTGGGTTTTGATAATGAACTGAAAAGCGCCGGTGGTTCAACAATCGCGCAGCTGGGAACGGCATCCACAGATGCCACCACGGCCACGTCCGGGGGCGGCCTGTCAGCCCTATTTAGCGGATCCTTCGGCAAGTACAGCCTCTCGACGACACTCAATGCGCTCGAACAAGCCAAAGTCGTTCGCACGTTGGCCGAGCCGACCTTGACAGCCGTCTCGGGGCAATCGGCATCGTTTCAGGCGGGTGGGGAGGTTCTGTATTCAAACACCGACAGTGACGGCAATACGACCCAGACCCCGTACACCTACGGCATCAGTCTCTCATTTAAGCCTGTCGTCCTCACCTCTGGCCGGATCAGTTTGCAAATCTCGACCGAAGTTTCAGAACCCGTCACCTCAGTCTCCGGTTCTTCGCCGACTTATGGGAAGCGTTCCACAAGCACGACGGTCGAACTGCCATCCGGCGGCTCGATAGCCCTGGCGGGCCTCATTCGAGACAACTTCAACAGGAGTTCCAACGGCACGCCGGTCTTAAACAAGATCCCGGGTATTGGGGCTTTGTTTCGTCAGACGAGCTTCGAGAGAAGCGAAACTGAGTTAGTGATCATCGCCACACCGTATTTGGTTCGCTCTGTCGCGGCAAAAGAATTGAATCGTCCCGATGACAATCTCAGCCCAACTGATGATGCGTCTCAGGGATTTCTCAACCGGATTAACAAGCTCTACGGCAATGGCAGGACCTCCGAGCCGACCTCGCAGTACCACGGAACGGTCGGCTTCATATACAAATGACCGCGGATAAATCCCCTGACGTTTCCAAGTTGCCCGCCCGTTTCAGTCCGTCCGCGTACCTGAGGGATTGTTTGCGCGGGGACACATTCCTACGCGAAGGTTATGACATATTCCTTGCTCAAGGTAGCTTGTTCCGAGGAGAGCGTTAGGACATGCTCCGGCAAAAGGGTTTCTACGGCGCCTGGCACCATGGTGACTCCCAGTAGTTTCGACCAACTTCATGTGTTTCAGCAGGTGATTATGCCGCATGTTCCGGCCGCGTTCGTTGTGGAAGGTGGGCGCCTCCGGAGGGCCGACAAGTTTTGTCGGCCGGTCATAAATACAGCTGCTCGTTAACGTGTACCGGGATCTCCAAAATCGTGGAGATAAAAGCGCCCCGACAGGGAAGTTCCGCTTGTGGGGATCTCAACAACCAAACCATCCTGGACCCGGTCCATCATCACCTTCTAATTTCCTGCGCTGCGGCTTATATGCAGCTTCAAGGCAGGATTGAATTTGATTGATGTTAACGTACACATCAATTGCTGCTGGTGCTTCGTACGCGGTTAACCTCACGTCGATCTAATCCAATGCGCCCATGCGCTTGCCTCCACCACTTGCCGCCTGTGGCAATTGCAGGACACAGTGAGACACGAACATTCCGCGTCCAACGGCAGTGCTTTGCACGTGATTGGAGTACGGCTGTTCGGGCGATATGGGAGGCTGCCGGCCCGAATCGGGTCTCCCTTGCGTAACAACCACAACATTGCCAGCTGGATGGCTAAGAAGTTGGCGCCCGCCAGCACCCCCAGAAATCGCAAAATAGTCAAGTCTCGGACCACGAGAGGGAGTAAGGCAACCGTCATTGTAGCCATTGTCAATGTCGCTACGGCGACTTTCGCGCACCTGACGCGCGGTTTAGAAAGTGCCATGTTCCACCTGTCTCTTGCTGGATGCAGATATATCTGGGTGTGGGACCTCAAGTGGATGAGCGCTTGACGCCGGTATCACTGCCCTCGGACAGAGCTGCGATTTCGTTCGACCTTTGCGTGGACAACACATCCATCCCCCATGCTGGCATACAGATCCGTTGATCTCCCTGGGAGTATTGCTGTCTCCGGAACTCGCCCCGGGAAACCCTACCCTTTGTAAGTCGCATCTGTGTGTCGCAGTTCCCGCCGGAAGTCAGACTGGCAGAGCTACTGATACTTGGCAGTCCGCCCGACCCGCCTATAGATGGGCCGCTAAAATTCAGATCACCCATCTCTCATCTGACATTACCATACTGGCGCGTAGACATACTCATCGTGCAGGGTCCTACGGGCAGCCAACCAGGGCGCCTAAACGCCTAGCCAGGAGCGGTTTTGCATCCAATCACGCTATACCCACTTCAGGTGCAGCTTGGTTAACGCGAGATTAACGGATCCAACGTTAAGTGCCGTCAAGAGAGTGTAAAGATAGGTAAACCTGCGTGACGAATTCGGCGGGTGCATACTTCAGTGCTGCGCTTCGCCCCGCGGCTAGACTCAGTTTCACCGTTGAGCTTCTGCTTTTGGTGACCGGTCTGTCCACCCGGGCGGAAGGCCGAGCTTGCCCGCAATGGCCCCCGGTATACCCGGCGGGCGACCAAAGCCTTCGCATGCAGAATAGCGGCTTTGCCCACCCAGGCCAGACCAGAGCTTTTGCCGCGTCGGTAAAGAACCAATGCCTTCAAAAGGGCTCGCACCTTTGACCAGCATTCTTAAAATCGCTACCGAACGATTCCGCTAAGGAATAGGCATCGCCTAAGGGAGAGATACGGGCCTTCGTGGTAAACGAATCCGCCCCACGAGCCCAGACCATCGCGGCCTTCTGCGTGCCGTCTGAGCCTATCGCCTCTGCTTCGACGCTCAGCCCCCGAGACCAATCGGCAGCCGCGGCAGTCCGACTGGCAGCACGGCCGACGTGCCGAGAGACGTTGCGGTCGAGATCCCAGCCGCAGTCTACTTATCAAGCCGGCACGGCTTCAACTCGAGCGGAATCGAGATCCGATGCGACAATTTCAGCGATTGGTTCGGCATCTACCGGGCAAAAACCGTCTTGCGGAATGAGGGACCTCTCAAGCCGTCAGATCGGTCGAAACACAAGCGTTATATCCAGGCCACCGTGGGCATTGATGGCCGCTCTGACGCTGCCGCCATGGAGCTCGATTGCCCTTTTGGTGATGGCTAGACCTAGGCCGTGTCCTGGTACAGACGTTTGTTCGGCTAAGCGTAAGAATGGTTCGAAGATTAAATTCAGCTCAGTTTGCGAAACACCTGGACCACGGTCCGAGACACATAGGTGCAACGCGGAGTTGATAGTCATCGCCTTTAAGGTTACCGTGGAACCGTCAATGGTGTATTTAATCGCGTTGCGGACGACGTTCTCAATAGCTCGATAGATGAGTTCTCCATCGACCCGCGCGATGAAGGTTTCCACGCCTTCCAGCCTGACCGCAACTCCCCGCGCTTGCGCCTCAAAGGAAGCGTCATCGACAATGTCGTTTGCCAGGTCGAGGATATCGATTGTCTGTCGTTCGAGCGGCCGGTCAGACGTGCTCAGCCTTGCCAAAGTGAGGATCTCCTCAACGAGAAGATCCAAGCGTTCTATCTCCGTGTCCATTCTCGAGAGCATCGCATCTAGGCGGGCTGGATTCTTCCTGAGGACGCCGGTAGCTGCCTGCAAGCGTGACAGCGGTGAACGCAACTCATGGGAAACATCGTGAAACAACCGTTTTTGGCTATCTTGCAGCTCTTGCAGGCGGTTCGCCGTGACGTTAAAGTCATCTGCCAGCGCGCTGATCTCATCCTCCCGGCGGATGGAGCGACGATCAATCCGGTATGAAAATACACCGCTCGCCAATGAGCTCAGTCCGTGCCGAAGCTCTTCAACCGGGCGCAGCAATTGCCGCACCAGCCAGTAGGCAGAGCCTAAACTGCTGACGACCGCCGCAAACCACGGCAAACCCTGCACAAAATAGTCGCTGAGTACGCTTCCCTGGAATGGGGAAGCCGAGACGCGATAGCAGGCTCCGCGGTACGCCGCGGTGCGCATATAGCGCTCCGCAGCTTCTCTAACGCAGATATCCGATTCTGGGAGTCGAGTGATCGTGAGAGCTACCGGATTTTCCCCCTTTCTAATCGCCTCAGTGTACTGTGTCGCGAGATCGATCCCCATGGTTGACAGGGTTTGAGCAGCCAAATCCAAGCTCGACTGGGCAACAACCTCATAACGATCCTTCTTCGGTGGAAGGAAGTCAAACAACACGTTAAGGCTCATGACTGCCACCAACGTGGAGGTCAAGGCCAACCATACAACCAAGAAAAACTTCCAGAAGAGACGGCGCATCAAGGGTCCTGCACCAGTTGGTATCCCTGTCCGCGAACCGATTGGATCCAGGATTGTCCATCTTCACGCAAACCCAGTTTCTGCCTGACACTGCTGATATGCACGTCGATCCGGCGGTCAAATGGCGTCAAGGGACGTCCGAAGGCTTTTTTGGAAATTTCCTGTTTCGACACGAGTTGACCGGCGTTGCGGGCAAGAACTTCAAGCAGATTAAACTCTGTCCCTGTCAGCTCAAGCGGACGAGCATGCCATTCAGCGCTTCTCAGTGAGGGCTTCAAGACGAGATCGCCAACTTTCAGTAGGTCGTCGCCCGCCTCGTTCCCCTCCAAGCGGTTCGTGCGACGAAGAATCGCCCTGATCCGCGCCGCCAGCTCACCGGGCGAACAGGGCTTTGCAACGTAATCGTCGGCCCCCAGGTTGAGACCCGAAATCCTATCCACATCATCGCCGCGCGCCGTGACCATCAAAATCGGCACGCTACTCACGCGCCTTATCCGCTGCAAGACTTCGATTCCGTTCATCCTAGGCATCATGATATCCAGCAGGATGATGTCTACGGTGCCATCGGACGCCTCGGAGATAGCGCGTCTGCCATCATCCGTGGTCAGGACCTCGAAACCTTCGTCCGAAAAATATTCCTTTAGCAGTGCCGTTAATTCAAGGTCGTCGTCAATGATCAGCACCTTTGTCATCGCCTGATCCTCCATTCGCGCTTGAAGCAGGCATACACTTCTCACGCGCACCGGAAACCTACATTTACCTAACTTTACACTCTCTTGACCGCACTTAACACAGGCACTGTTAGTTGAAAGGGCCAACTGTCATCAGAGAGCATGCATGGGTCAATATCCTATTCGGCGGCCAATAAAGCTTGCCATTATCGTCGCCATCGCCCCGCTTACCGGTTGCGTGAGCCTCGCCTTCCAACAGAATGCTCCCGTTCCGATCGCCCAGTACTGGCACGCGACGCTTCCTCATGATGGCAAAACCAGCGATCTTGTTGCGTGGTGGGGGACATTTCATGATCCTGCACTGACAACGTTGCAGCTGGCAGCTGAAACTAGCAGCCCTGATCTGGCGACAGCCTGGGCCAATATACAAAAGGCACGGGCTACGCTTGCGAGCGCCAGAGCAGGTTTTTTTCCTTCGTTGACGGGGACGGCTTCCGCGACGCGCTCTGGTACTGAAGGCGACAAAACCAACGAGATTGCCGCCTCGACCACCGGCAGCGGAGGTATGGACGCGTCTTGGGAGATCGATCTTTTTGGAAAGTTACGTCGACAGGCCGACGCCGCCGCTCATCGGGTCGCGGAGGAAGCCGCGAATTGGCATGATGCCCGGGTCTCGTTGGCGGCTGAAGTCGCGGATTACTATGTGCAGTATCGTGCCTGCAGGCAGATCGAAAGAAGTTACAGCGAAGAACTAGCTTCTCAACGCCAGACGATAAGAGCGACACAGACGGCAGCGGCGTCAGGCCTTACCTCATCAGCGGATCTCGCTTTGGCTCAGGCAAGTGCGGCGAGTTCGTCTTCGACGCTGACGTCTCAGACGTCTGAATGCGAGGTTCTGATTAAAACACTGGCCGAACTTACCGGCGGCGACGAACCACAGCTCCGGATCGTCCTGAAGCAAGGGAACTCGAGTATCCCTTCTCCGTCCACGTTTGCTGTCAGGACGCTTCCTGCCGACATGGTGCGGCAACGGCCAGATGTCGTTTCGCTTGAGCGAGAGCTGGCTGCTACTGCCGCGGAGGTAGGTGTCGCCCAGGCAGATTTTTATCCGAGCCTTTCACTGGGTGGTTCAATCACCATCAATCAGTCCAGCCTTACCGGAACGTCAATACCTTGGTCATTTGGACCGTCTCTCTCCATTCCCGTCTTCGACCAAGGCCAGCGCCGCGCCGCCTTCGACACTGCCGTCGCCGGCTACCAGATCGCATTCCAGTCTTATCGGAGCGGCATCCTTGGCGCGGTAAGCGAAGTCGAGACTGCGCTCATTCGGATCGATGCGACGCGCCGCAGGATCGGTGACACATCAGTCGCCGCAAAGAATTACCGAGCGTACTTCGCGGCAATTGACGAGAACTGGCGGGCCGGCGGAGCCAGTCTCCTCGACAGGGAAGAGGCGCGCCGTTCGGCACAATCCGCCGAGATCAGCCTGATCGAGGTCCGGCGCGATGCCGTGCGTTACTGGATCGCACTTTACAAGGCTTTAGGCGGTGGATGGGGGAACGCGGCTGCGAAGACAATCACGCAGAAGGTGGCTGCCACCACAAAGGGAAATGTTCCGTGAAGTTAAATTACTTGAGATTTGCACTGGGCTTTGCCTTGTCCGTCTGGCCACTGGGCGTGACTACTGTCGCCTTTGCCCAGGATGCGTCGACAATGCCTGAGGCCGCTGTCCTTACAGTCACAGTCGTCAAACCGCAAAAACGGGACTGGGCTCAAACGATTCCGGCAAGCGGCTGGCTTGCAGCCTGGCATGAGGCCATCATCGCGGCCGAAACCGGCGGGCTTCGCATCACCGACGTGCTCGTCGACGTTGGCTCAGTGGTGAAGAAAGATCAGGAGCTAGTGCGGCTATCGAACCAAAGCGTACTTGCAGACCTCAGGAAGCAGGAAGCAGCGGTTGCAACCGCAAAAGCCAATCTGGCGCAGGCAAAGGCGAATGCCGATCGGGCTCGCCAAGTAAAGGGGTCAGGCGCGCTGTCTGACCAACAGGTGAACGAGTATCTCATTACGGAGGAGACCACCGAGGCCTCGGTGGCCTCTGAGGAAGCCGGTCTCCAAAGCCAAAAAATCAAGCTGGAGCAGACCACAATCAGGGCCGTTGATGACGGCATCATTTCCTCTCGTTCGGCAACCCTTGGTACCGTCGTCTCTTCCGGATCTGAATTGTTCCGGTTGATCAGGCAGCAGCGGATCGAATGGCAAGCGGAAGTTTCGGCCCAGTATTTGCCGGAACTCGAAACGGGGATGTCCGCAGTCATCAATGGACCCAGGGGCCAGATCATCAAGGGTACCGTGCGTCTCATCGGACCGACGATCAGCACGGATTCCAGCCGGGCCATCGTCTACGTCGAGCTTCCGAATATCGCCGGGCCGCGGGTCGGTCTCTATGCCACTGGTTCAATCGAGCTGGGACGGAGCGCCGCTCTAACGGTGCCTGAGACTGCACTCGTGTTCAGGGACGGGATGAATTACGTCTTTACGCTCAATGCAGACAATCGGGTGGCGCGCATCCGCGTCGACGTCGGACGCCGGCTGGATGGCGAGGTCGAGGTGCTTTCAGGTGTCGAGGCGGACCTCGACGTCGTTGAGGCCGGTGGAGCCTTTCTTTCTGATGGTGCGCTGGTGAAGGTTGAAAAGGCAAATCAATGAACATTTCCGCCTGGTCCATTCGCAATCCCGTTCCATCAATCCTGCTTTTCGTCCTTTTGACAGTTTGCGGTCTACTCGCCTTTGAAAGGCTTGCCGTCCAAAACTTTCCTGACATGGACTTACCGACGATCAAGATCTCGGCCACATTGGAAGGAGCAGCGCCATCGCAGCTGGAAACCGAAGTCGCGCGAAAGATTGAAGATGAGCTGGCCACACTCAGTCGGCTCGATCACATCACCACCACCATTACCGATGGATCGGTACAAATCAACGTCTCGTTTGAGCTCGAGAAAGACTCGGAACAAGCGCTTAACGAGGTTCGCAATGCTGTCGACAGTGTCACCGGCGATCTGCCGCCGGAAATGAACTCACCGACCGTTTCAAAGGTAAGTGTTCAATCCTCTCCGCTCCTCACCTACGCTGTCCGCTCTACAAAGCTCAATGAAACCGAGCTGTCCTGGTTCGTCGACAACGACATGAAAAAGGCACTTCTGAAGGTTGCGGGTGTCGGTGACGTCAGCCGACTAGGCGGCATCGACCGCGAAGTCCATGTAGATCTCAATCCCGTGATCATGACATCTCTTGGCCTGACTGCATCCACTGTCTCCACCCAGCTCAAGGCTGTCCAGGTAAATACGTCGGGGGGGCGAGGCGAGATCGGCGGAACGCGACAGACGATCAGGACGATAGGCGCGGTATCTTCGATCGAAGCGCTGTCGGCGCTTCCTATACCGCTGTCAAACGGCAAACGAATCCGACTGGATGAGATAGCAACCGTAACAGACAGTTTCTCGGATCGGTCGTCGCTCGCTTATTTGGACGGGCAGCCAGTGATTGCCGTTGAGGTAAAACGCTCAAACGGGTTTTCAGACACGGCCGTAGCGGAAGGCATCCAAGAGGCGATGAAAGCGTTCGCGGCAAACCACCCTGAAGTCGATGTAGTGCAAGCGTATACAACGGTGACGCCCGTCGTGAATAATTACGAAGCGTCGATGGACATGCTGTACGAGGGCGCGTTTCTTGCAGTCGTCGTCGTTTGGCTCTTCTTGCGGGACTGGCGGGCGACAATTCTCTCGGCTGTTGCACTTCCGCTTTCGGTAATCCCCACTTTTCTTGCAATGTATTTTGCGGAGTTCAGCCTCAATACGGTCTCCCTCCTCGCGTTGTCCTTGGTGGTTGGTATTTTGGTCGACGACGCGATCGTCGAAGTAGAAAATATTGCCCGCCACCTGCGAATGGGCAAATCCGCCATGGATGCGGCGCTTGAGGCGGCCGACGAGATCGGATTGGCCGTTATCGCAACCACGTTCACCCTAGTCGCCGTATTTCTGCCCACAGCTTTTATGAGCGGCATCCCCGGCCTGGTGTTTCGCCAATTCGGTGTCACAGCGGCTGTTGCTGTTCTGGCATCGCTCCTGGTGGCCCGCTTCCTCACGCCGATGATGGCTGCCTACATTATGAAACCTCACGGCGAAGAGAAGCCCGACGGGTGGCTCATGCGTACCTATTTGAAAGCTGTTCGTGGATGCCTTCGGTTCCGAAAGCTAACCGTCGTCGGCATCGTCATATTCATGGCCATTTCACTATCTGTGATTCCGTTTCTGGAAACAGGGTTCTTCCCAGCATCAGATGACTCGCAAACCAAAGTCACCTTGACCCTACAGCCCGGCAGCCAAATCCAAACAACTGATGTTTTGGCGCGTCGCGCTGCGGAGATCGTCAAGACTGTCCCGGACGTGGTGGCAGTTTTCGTCGCCGTCGGGACTGCTTCCAGCGGTGGTGGCCTTGACGCGTCCACCTCTTCGGACACCGCTTCAGCGACCCTTGTGGTCAACCTTACGCCTTTAGATGATCGCGATCGCGCTCAGAGTGCGATTGAAGGCGATATCCGACGCGCCCTTGCTGTCTTGCCGGGCGCAAGGGTCGAAGTCGGATCTGGAGGAAGGGGCACGACGCTGGAAATTACCCTTGCGAGCGACGATGCAGACGCGCTCGATCAAGCGGCAACATCGGTTGAGAAAGACTTACGCATCCTAAGCGGCATCGGAGCCATCACCTCCAGCGCCTCATTGCAGGCACCAGAAATACAAATCGTTCCAGATTTTGCACGGGCGGCTGCACTTGGAATCACGTCGGAAGCTATTGCTGACGTTGTTCGTGTGGCGACGAATGGGGACTACTCCTCGTCATTGTCGAAGCTAAATCTGCCACAACGGCAAATCGCTATCCGGGTGAGGTTGAAGCCCGAGATGAGAACCGCCATTGAATCGATCTCGCAGCTGCGTGTAAGTGGTACAAATGGCAGCGTTGCACTCGGATCGATAGCGGACATACGCATAGGTGGAAGCTCATCTGAAATCGACCGCCTCGATCGCGAACGCAACGTCACCCTATCGATCGAGCTGAACGGACGTGCTTTGGGCGATGTCAATCAGGAAGCGCGAGCGCTACCTGCGATGAAAAGCCTGCCGAGCGGTGTCCATGTCGTTGAACAAGGAGAGCTCCAGCGCATGTCGGAGATGTTCGAAAGCTTCGGTATCGCCATGGCAATCGGGGTGTTTTGCATATACGCCGTGTTGGTCCTCCTGTTCCATGACTTTCTCCAGCCCGTCACCATTCTCATGGCTCTCCCGCTAGCTCTTGGAGGAGCGCTGGTACCACTGCTGTTGACCGATACCACCTTCTCGATGCCAGCTGTCATTGGTTTGTTGATGCTGATGGGGATCGTGACAAAAAACTCCATCCTACTTGTTGAGTATGCCATCATGGCCCGTCGGCAGGGGATGGAGCGTTTCGAAGCGCTCATTGATGCGTGCCACAAACGGGCTCGGCCCATTATCATGACGACCATAGCCATGGGCGCAGGCATGATGCCGGTTGCTCTGAGCCTGAGCGGGGGCGACTCAAGTTTCCGTCAGCCGATGGCGATCGTGGTTCTCGGGGGACTGATTACCTCAACCTTTCTCAGCCTTGTGGTGATACCAGTCGTGTTCACGTTCATCGACGATCTGTTGCAGATCCTGATGAAGCCGTTCCGTCGGAATGTGGCTGTGCAGCCGTCGTCAGACGCCCAGGTTTCCCATTGATCGGCAGGTTAGGTCCACGCGGAGAAGACAATGCGGACAGTGGCTATGTCTTTAGGTAAACTCGGTCACCTCAGGGAAAAGAACCGACCACACTTAAGCTTCGTCGGGCTGGTGTGCCTGATGTTGATTGGGTGCACCACGGCCCGGGAACCGTATTCGGAGGCAGACGCGAATAAGGCGCAAATCGCGGGATTTGAAAACGTCCGCGCTCCCTTGGACGGCGAACTCAGCGTCTTTGTTAAGAAGAAGTTCCAAAGGACGCGGCCTGACGTACCCCTGAAATATCTTGCGATCTCTGGCGGTGGAGCGGGAGGTGCGTTTTCAGTCGGCGTTCTCAAGGCTTGGTCAGAGCGCGGCGATCGACCGACCTTTGATCTCGTCAGCGGCGTCAGCACTGGAGCCTTGATTGCGCCTTTTGCGTTCTTAGGGCCGAAATATGACTCAGTCTTGGAGCATCTCTACACGAGCGGCGTGGCGGCAGAGCTGATCGACCGAAAATTTATCGTAAGGGGCCTGTTGGGTGAAAGCCTCTATTATCAAAAGCCGTTGAGGCAGATGGTGGAGATGTATGTAGACCAACCTCTCCTTGATGAAATTTCCGCGGAGTACCGGAAGGGACGCAATTTGTTTGTCCTGACGACGAACCTCGATACTCAGCGTGCTGTCCTTTGGAACATGGGCGCCATTGCGAACAGCTCTCAACCGGACGCGCTCAGCCTATTCCGGAATGTCCTGATCGCGTCAGCAAGTATCCCGGGGGCCTTTCCCGCGGTGCGGATCAAAGCAGTGGTTGACGGGCGGCCCATCGTCGAGATGCATTCCGACGGAGGCCCGTCCGCTCAGATTATGACCGTGCCGGAAGCTATCTTGTCAGACGTCAGCCTACCAGTTCCTGCGGGAGTTCGCGGATCCGACATGTATCTATTGATCAACAATACTTTGACTCCTGAGTTTTCTGTCACCGCGAACTCGACCCTTTCGGTCAGCACGCGCGCATACTCGATCCTCGTGAAGTCCCAGACCCGCCAGTCACTGTATGCCGTCTACGAATATTGCCGCCGAGTTGGGATCGGATTCCATATGGCCGCTATCGACGTTGCAGTGCCCTATACTATGAGCGACCCTTTCAACAACGACTACATGAGGGCTGTTTTCAAGATTGGCTATGACAGGATGTCGAACGGGCGGTTGTGGCGAGATCGACCTGTCTTTCCCTCCATGGCTAGTAGCGGGAGCCCCTTATTCGAACCGAAGATGGTTCAGCAACCTGCCGGCGTGCGCTGAGACCGAAGCTTGTACCGTCGGGAGTTTTCCGGCACAGCGGGCGCTTGCCGATCACGGGCAGATCATGTTGTCGGCATCCGGCAAGGCATCGGATGTCATCGAAAGTTTTCGTGTCGGTAAAAGCGGGGTGGTACGCGTCGGTGGCACGCCGTTTTTCATGGATGCACTGATCGCAGGCATAATCGCCGAGTTCCAGAACTTGAACCCAGATGCGCGGGTCGACCGGAGTTGCGGCTACTTCCCTGATCTGCGTGCGGCGCTTCATGCCGATCAGATCGACCTAGGCTCAGGACTCGTTAAATCACATCCAGAAGATGACGGCTGCAGCGATGCATATGCTTGAGAAATAGGTGTGTGCGCAGCGGTCGTATCTGGGGTGAATCCGCCTCCAGTCCTTGAGCCTGCCGAACATGTTTTCGATCTTGTGGCGCTTTTTGTAGAGCGTCGGATCATGTGGGATGACGCTCTTGCGGTTTGCCCGAGATGGAATGCAGGCCGTGATCTTGCGTGCGGCCAAGGCGTCTCGAAACCAGTCGGCGTCATAGCCCTTGTCGGCCAATAGGGTCTTGGCCTTGGGAAAGGCGGCGAGCATTTTCGCTGCCCCTTTGTAGTCGCTCATCTGCCCTTCGCTCAGAAGCAGGATGAGCGGTCGACCATGACCATCGCAGACGGCATGCAGCTTGGAGTTCAATCCACCTTTGGTGCGTCCGATACGTCGGGGAACATCCCCTTTTTTAGCAGACTGGCTGCGGTGCGGTGGGCTTTCAAGTGGGTCGCGTCGATCATCAACTGCTCGGGCCTGCCGCGTCTAGCGGTCAGTTCGGCCAAAATCCGGTTGAACACGCCGAGCCTGCTCCAGCGGATGAAGCGGTTGTAGATCGTCTTGTGCGGGCCATATTCCTTGGGCGCGTCGCGCCACCGTAGCCCGTTGGGTAAAACGAAAATAATGCCGCTCAAAATCAGTCGATCGTCAACGCGCGGAATACCGTGGGACAGCGGGAAGTACGGCTCGATCCGACGCATCTGCGCCTCCGACAACAACAGCAAATCACTCATCGCAGGGCTCCTTTCGATCCGAATGAATCAAAGCCACCGCGACGCTGCAAGCTATTTAATGGCTCCTGAGCCTAGCCATTTGCCCGATCAATATACTCGACGAGGGTTCAGGACTCAAGTTCAAGCAAATCCTCCCGGGACGCAATGTCGTCCCTGCCGGGTCACTCATCCGCTGTTGTTAAAGCGGCGACCGCAGCCCCCTCACCTCCTCGATTTTCCCTGGATCGCGCCACCCCCCGGCAGTCCGCTGCTTGCCGACCTGCGCAGGATGCAGCTCTCTTTCGCCTCGAAAATCAAGATCCGCTATTCGGGAGGCTCGTTGATGAGTGTCATCAACTATATGAAGCGGCAGACGCGTTGCCGATCATGCCCCACAGCGTGGTCTTTGCGCTCCGCAATGATAAGTCAGTCACGGCACTGCCGATCACGATTCCCCACCCTGAGCGGGCGCTTGGGCTTTTGAAACGTTCTGACGCGTCGCGTGTGCCTTCCGTTGAGCGGTTTGCCGGCCATATCCAGTCATCCTTTGAAGACTTAAGGCACCTGATCAAACGCCACGAACAAGCCGTCGTCTGGGGAGCTTGAATGGTAGCTGACAGACAGGAGGCGCCCCTTTCCAACCCGATGGAACTGCACGACCTTCGTTCGATGAAGAACATCAAGATCCAAATTTTACCCAACTTTACCCGACCTTTGCAGCACTTAACATTCGTTCGCCTATTCTTTTGATCGAATCGCTAGTTGCTACCCCTCCCCTGAGCTGACGTCAGGGCGGACCAAAGAGTGTCAACGATGAGAATGAAATGGGCTTCAATCCCTCTGATGATCGCAGCGCTTGCCTTCGTCCTTTATGTCGGCGGCATCGACCGGCGGGAACGCATCGCTCGCTACCCATGCAGTCTCGATTCGGAGGGTCGGTGCAACGGGCCATTGTCGATGATGCCAACCGGCAAGCTGCCTCAGCCAGGTGATAACTGGTATAGCTGGACAAGCGGAACTCTGAGCGTCCTTCCCAGGCAACTCCTTCCAAACTGATTTTTCCCCTCTTGCTGCTGTGTGAGGCCACATCCGCGGCGGCGGTATCGGCTCGCGCATGGCCGGTGGGCACCCTTTCGAAAGCCTCGGCTCTTTTACCCAATTTTACCTAGCCTTTACGCTGCTTAACATTGGACCCGCTACTTAAATTAGCGACCCAACTATGGAGCCAGTCGAATGCATAGCGGACTGCACACATCCAATTCGCTAAGAGGCCTTCCTCCGCGCCGAGGCGTAAAGCATCTGTTCAGGAGCCGGCTGATTCTCCTGATCACAGGGATGCTCGCTCCTGTCCTGCCGACGGCAACATTCGCTGACGGCGGCGCAACCGAGACCACTCCGCTGTTCCAGGTCGGCTCTAGAGCCTCTGACGCAGGCACGGGGTATTCTCTATTTAGAGGACCGCTGCACGGCTCTAAAGACTATTGGATTCAGTGCTCCTGTTCGAGCGGGACATTGGCCGTCAAATCCTGTCCTTCGTTGAGCTACAAGTGTTTTTGCGCTGACCAGCCCGCGATATCTTGCAACCAATGATTTGCCTGCCGCGTAACCTCGCTATTCTTGATTCCCCCCGCTCCAGGAGCTGCGGCTCAACAAGGCTACCGTCGGCAAATGGCGGTGCACCAGCGTCTTGCAATCGCAAGCGCTTCGCACCTTTCTTCACGGCGGCGATTTTTTCTTGCCGACAGCTAATGCTGTCGGTTCCCTTGGGGCTTTGTGGCTGCGAGGTATTTTCCTCCTCAGCTCTCAAGGAAGCCGCCCTCGTGAAGGATGCCGGCCGGCGGGCATCCGAGCTGAAACGACCATCCCCTACGATCTTCGAAGCCGTTGAAGTGGACCTGCGGATTACCGAGATTGTCGAAAGGCACAATCAAACTGTCCACTGGGCCGGAATCCGCGACGCAGCGCTGCTCGTGCCGCGTTTAGGTACTGGAGACGAGTTAAGCGTTGAAATCTTCGAAGCGTCTTCCCACGGACTGTTTTCCAGCGGTAGGAAGAAATCGATCTCTTTTGACGTCGAGGTATCCGACAAAGGCACCATCGACGTCCCTTATGCCGGGGCGGTTGTGGTCGCAAACTCCACTCCGGAAGAGGCACGTCAAGCGGTGCGTCGTGCTCTGGTCAACAAAGCGGTCGACCCGGACGTCGTTCTGGGAATCAGGCAAGTCCGATCACGCCCTATTACCGTCGCAGGCGACGTCGCGCATTCTGGCGTACTGCAGCTGCCAATGATCCCGGAACGCCTTACCCAGACGCTTGCAAGAGCCGGGGGAAGCCAACATGCGCCGTTTCAATCGACGATAACGTTGGTGAGGGGAAAAACGGTCGTGGCCATGAGCCTTCAATCCATCATCGAGACGCCTTCGCAGAACTTGCACCTGATCCCTAATGACAAAATCTTCGTGTCGTTCCGGCAGGGGAGCTTTATTGCCATGGGCGCCGCACGAGCTGACCGCTACCAGCTGCCAGCAAGAGACGTCAGTCTTTTGGAGGCAATTGCTCTTGCAAGTGGCAGCAGCGACAAGCTTTCGACCGCCAAAGCTTTCTTCCTCTTCCGACTTGAAGACGAAACCACGGTAGAGGCGATCATAGGAAAGCCAAAATTCAGTTCACTCCGCTCTATCGGTTATTCCCCGAATTCGGAAGGCCGATACCCGTTCGTATATATCTTTCATGCCGGTTCTGCCGGCAATCTGTTTGTCGGCCAGAGGTTCAAGGTCGTAAACGGCGACGTACTCTATTTTTCAGGTCATCCCGATCAAGACAACGGCGGACTTGGAGTGATCTTTGCGCAAAGCCTAACGCTCGCCTCGAAAGCCGCGTCAGTGAGCGACTAACATGGCATGCCGTCAACGAAACCGGATGTTTCCATTGGGATTACGATCCCTCATTGGGGGAGGTCAACTCCGCAAGAACCAGCCAATTAGTGGGAAGATAGCATGCTCTCGAATCTCGATCAGCGCAGCTCCTCCATTCGTTCGATAGAACGAGAAAATCCTCTGAAGGAGACCCGGAAGACCAGGTCTTCATTTGAGGCAAAGGAGGTGGCGCTGATCATAAGACCTTGTGCAGCTTTCATGATGTTCAAGTTGATGTTGGACATTCTGAGAAGAACAAGGCAGCCGTCAGGTAGACAGGTCGCAACACCTGCATGTTGTTCGGCGGGTTGCGTGTCGAGTTTTAAGCGCACGCCCTCAGATAAGTTTAGGCCGAGCGGCATCCTGATCAGTACTCTCGTGCCCCCCTCTTCAGAAGGGTAGACCTGAATTGCAAACACAACCATGCCCGTCTTCGGATCTTCATGAAATTGACTCGCGGCGCATCGCTTGCCGGCATCGACGACTATGCACTCAACCCCCCAGTCGTCGTATTTTTCTTTTACCCCACTCTCGCCGTTCAGGAGCTGTTCGGTCGAGGCCTCCGTTCTGGCGCGGCGATCAGTCTCACCGGAGGCTTTATGTCCTCTTTCCAATCGCCATGAAGGCCCATCCATGGTTCTTCGTTCGGCCGCTCCTTCTGCAGCCAAACTAGGGAACAAGAATAGTGCGAATACACTCATCAGCCTTAGTAGCAAACAGGATCCTCCCGAAGGTACTCACTCGAGGGTCTATAGTCACCCTATTCGTAGTTCCGGCGTCGCTCTTGGGTCTTCGACCTTCGTCCTCGACTACCAGGCGCCATACTCAGGTTACGGATTTTATCAGCACAGGTTTTCTCAGCGATGTCAGAACATTTCTGGAGGTTTCCCATTGGAAAAACTCAGCCTGAAGCTCGCCGTGAGTTCGGAAATTATCAAAGGTGAACAGTATGGACCATATCCTAATCGTCGATGACGACCCCGAGATCCGAAGGCTGTTAGCGCGATATCTTTCAGATCAAGGGTTTCGTGTTACTGCGGCGGCAAGCCGCCGGGAATGCGACAGGTGGATCGACACCAGCAGACCCGACCTTATCGTACTTGACGTATTGCTTCCGGACGGTTCCGGCCTAGATATCTGCAAGAACTTGCGCGCGAGCCGGTCCCACATTCCCGTTATCCTGCTGACCGCATTGAAGGAGGAGGTTGATCGCATCATTGGCCTGGAATTCGGAGCAGACGACTATCTTAGTAAGCCATTCAATCCGCGAGAACTAACTGCAAGGATCAGGGCAGTCTTGCGTCGAGCGGCTCACGCCAAGAGCGCCGAGAGCGAAGCCAGAGTCTTTAGCTTCGCAGAATTCATCGCCGACACGGGCACGCGGCGGGTTCACAAGTTCTTCGGCGCCGAAATCGAGTTGACCGGAGCCGAGTTCGACCTTTTAGTGGTCTTCCTGGAGAAGCCGGGCCGCCTGCTGTCACGAGATCGCTTGCTTGACCTGACTCAAGGGCGCAAGAGCGAACCTATGGAACGGTCGATCGATGTGCTGGTAAGCAGGCTGCGGCGCAAGCTCGGCCAAACCGAAGCCGGCCCCTTGTTCCGGACGATCCGAAACGGCGGTTACCAACTCACCGTTCCGGTTAAGGCAGGCATTCCGGACGGCGGTGCCAGCGTTACCGCTCTTGCAAGCGGAAAAGCTCACTCCAGATAAGCCCGCAGTCGAAAGGGGCTTGTAGGCTACCATTTCCGGCGCCTGCGGCTGCATCTATCATCAGCCGAAGTCGCACGGTCAACTAATGGCCGTCACGCCGTCAGCACGCCACTGAACAGATCGAATCGAATTTACCTAACTTTACATGCACTTTACCGCGCTTAACGTTGGCTTCGCTATCCAGAACTCACCGTCCCTTGTTCTGGAGTCGACCGTGCTGATCACCGATCGGAAATTTCCCTCAAGGCCTCGCTGCCCGCTTGTGGCCATCATTCCCGTCTCCTGGTTGACTACGCTCAGTTCAGGTGACCGACATGCATGAGCGCCTCTGCGTGCAGAATAAAACGATCCGTGGATGCGTCACGAGCCGGACTGCACTATTGCTCTTCACGCTGGTGTTAAGTAGCTGTGTGGTCGGACCCGACTACGAAAGCCCCAAGCCGCTTTTGCCGGCAAGCTGGAACTCCAGAAAAGACAAGGCGTCATCCAGGCCACCCGAACTGCACCAGTGGTGGAAACGTCTGCAAGACCCGGTTTTGAACGATCTTGTCGCCCGGGCGGTTCAGGGAAACCTGGATGTTGCTACTGCAAAAGCGAAAATTCGAGAAGCTCGCGCTACAACGCAAGAACAGGTCGGGGGTCTGTTTCCCACCCTGTCTTCCTCAGGTTCAACGTCCCGCAGTCGAAGCACCGGATCTTCGGTCAATAACCAATATCAGGCGGGTTTCGATTCCAGTTGGGAGATTGATCTTTTCGGGGCCAACAGGCGTGCGATCGAGGCCGCAAAATATGGCGAGGAAGCGTCCGAAGCGGAACTTCGCGATACGCTCGTCACATTGGTCGGTGACGTAGCTGCCTACTACGTACAGGTTCGCGAGTATCAGGAATTGATCGAGTTGGCCGAGAGGTCCGCTAAATCCCAGCGACAGACCGCAAGCCTTACAAGAGAGCTGCAAAAGGCCGGAGAGGTCACCGAAGGCGACGTCGCGAAGGCAGAGGCACAAGCAGCTTATACCGAAGCCGATATTCCCTCCTACCAGACTTCTTACGCACAGTCCGTCCATCGCCTCAGCCTGCTCCTGGGCCAATCTCCGTCAGCTCTCGATGAGGTGCTCACGATGAGGAAAAAGATACCGTTGCCGCCCAAACCAACTTCATTGGGAATCCCTGCTGACCTTCTTGTCAACCGGCCTGATGTCCGCGTTGCAGAACGTCAGCTGGCTCAATCCACGGCTCGCATTGGTCAGGCTCAGGCCGACCGATATCCGTCTATTGGCCTGACTGGTTCAATCGATTCTTCAGCAGGCAGTCTAAGCGACTTAGGAAGGAACTCGACGGTCGGCTGGTCGCTTGGGCCAAACATAACCATACCGCTTTTCCAGGGCGGCCGACTAAAGGCTGCAGTCGATGTCGCCAAGGCCCAGCGTGACCAATATCTGATTGCGTATCAATCAACCATATTGTCCGCGATGGAAGACGTTCAGAACGCGATCATTGCAACCAATCAGTCTCGATTAAAGCAGTCGAAACTCGCGCTATCGGCGATGCGATTTCGAAGAGCCTTACAGGTCTCAAGAGAGCTTCACCAAGCTGGTGTCACTGATTTCTTCACCATCCTCGACACCGAGCGCTCTCTGTATTCCGTCGAAGAGGATCTGATCGAGACCCGCTCAGACGTCGCGACGTATTACATCGCTCTTCACAAGGCTCTCGGTGGGGGATGGGATGGAGAGATCGATGCGTCGAAACCGGCAACAATCGACGTCGGCGAAGAGCCGCATCTCATACGGGCAAAAAGGGGCGGGTAGCAAGCTCTCTTCAACGTCCTGTTCCGTCTTGCCTCCCGCCCTCCGCATTGCTCAACCGTCGGAGTCTCCGGGAACCAGTAAGGTGATCTTTCCAGAAGGTTCACCTTCTCATAACCAGTGATAGCCTGGCCAAGAATATCGTAATCGGCCGATAGTTACCGCAGAGATTTCGTCTTGACGCGCGCGATTGCATCTGGGTCTGACAGGAAGTCAAAGTCGTCGAGGATGTCGTTCCAAGCTTCGGGCGAGCGCCGAGCAGCGGAAAGCATCTGCGTCAGCTCGTCGATGTCGCCGTCAGTCAGGCCGGTGATTGATTCATCACCTCCTTGTATGACGCTGATGACACTTCCATAGGTCGGAATTGTTGACTTGCCTCTAGGAATTTCAAGTTTTCGCCGAGCGTTTCTGCGACATGGTTGAGGGTAAAGACGTAGGTGGTGGTGGCTGCCAAGGCGTCGCCAGTTCTCCCGGCGGCTTGCCTCTCGTCCACCGCCGCCAGTGCAAGAGATCCGCACCTGTATTCGTAGGCTGCGCGTCAAAGTATTGATTGCTGCACTACGCCGCTGAAGGCAGCTTTGCCCCAATTCGCCCAAGATGTCATTATGAATCCGGAAACATCCATGCAAATCCGCATATTGGCCTTTCACACCCTGTTAACCCTTTCTTCGGCCATCCTTTCGCCCGAGGCCCATTCGGAGGGTTCGTTCGCGCCGATCATCGGCAGACCGTTGACGGCAACGGCAAGCCGCTCATCCTGCGGGGCATGGGATTGGGCGGATGGATAATTTAGGAAGGCTATATGCTGGATGTACCGAATCTGGGGGTCCAACACGTCATCCACAGCCGCATTTCAGAGATCGTCGGCGCGCGAAAGACCGACATATTCTATCGGTTGTGGCGCGACAACGCCATCACGAAGTCCGATATTGACGCCTCTGGCCGATTGGGGCTTCAACAGTGTGCGCCTGCCGATGCACTGGAACCTGTTCATCAACGATGTAACGGATTTGAGTGGATCCGATGAAACCGTCTGGAATGAGGAAGGCTTCCAGCGCGTCGACGCGCTGATCGCGTGGAGGCCGCATTCGCATTCCGACTATAGGGCACTAGTAAGCGCGCCGAGCGCAAGCGCAATGTGCCGCCTGTCCCAGCCGGCAGATTCTGCCTTCCCCCAAGTCTCGTTACCGAAGGCTCAAGCGCAACTGGCACTCCATCTGATAAATGCTCTCATTTTGCGACGGGGAACACGGTGGATTGATGTCCGCCACTTTAAGATTCCTTTTGTCCGATTCAGTTGGCCTCGAATCTCTTCGAGTGACCTTACGCAAATAGCCCACTTGATCATGGCGTCATCGCGCCGCGAGCCTGTCATAGTGTGACGAGTTATTTCTGAACCGATCGCCATAGCATCGGTTCCGTGTCGCCAAAAACTAGCTGCTAGAGTGCAATGGCAGTTTGACCGTTTGTTTTAGCCCGGTTGGCATAATGTTTTGGACTTCAACTACACCCCCGAGCCTTTCGATGATCTCCTTGGCAATAGCCATCCCCAATCCGGCACCGGGGAATGTCTTCTTGCGCGCGGCATCGACCCGGAAAAAAGGCTCGAACACGTGGGAGAGCAACGGTTCGGGAATGCCAGGACCGCTGTCTTCTATCCAAATAACAGCGTGACAGCCTGCCCGCACGATGGAAACCCTGGCGCCGCCTCCATGAGTGGCGGCGTTCATGATGAGATTAGTGAGCGAGCGCCGCAGACTGATTGTGCCTCCCCTAACCAAAACATTCTCCTTTCGCAGTAACTGCACTGGCAGCGAAGTTTCCGACAAGCCTTCGACAATATCCTCAAGCATAATCCCAAGGTCCACGAGTTCAGTCACACCGTCGATCTCTTCGCGAACTAAGCTGATCGCGCTGTCTGCGATGTGATCAAGTTCTTCCAAATCGGCCAACCATTTTTCGCGGTCAGTGTCGTCAGGCAAAAACTCCGCTCGCAACCTCATGCGGGTCATAGGCGTTCGCAGGTCGTGACCTGCGGCAGCCACCAAGCGCATTCGGCTTTCCATCGCAAGCTTGAGGCTCTTGGAAAGGCGGTTTAACGCTTCAGCAGTGGTGCGAACCTCCACCGGGCCAGTCTCTGGAATTGCACGCATTTCTCCCTTAGCATCAATGGATGAGACCGCACCTTCAATGACAGCAAGAGGCTTTGTAATTTTGGCGGCGGCATAGAGAGAGATCGCTGTGCTGCCGAGAACGATAAGGCTGACCCAAGCGAGCAGGCCAGATAGGGCGCCTGGCGGCGGCGCAAGGCTCGGAAATGTCACAACAAGCCATCGTCCTTCTGCAAGCTTAACAGAGACGAGAGCGGTTTCACTAGACTGTCTTGTTACGATCGTCTCGCGGCTGATGTCCAGGTTCACCAACGCCGCCGACAAAAGCCTTGTCATCTCGCGTTCCGGGATCCCACTGCCGGCATTGTTTTGGATCGGCAAGATGATCGTGTTTGGCAGCCTATCAAGCTCACCTATGTCGATCATAAGTTTGATCTGTTGCGCGGCGAGATTGATGGCTGCCTCAGGCCCCGGCCGTCGCAAGATGACGCTTGCCGTTAGGGTGGCGAGAGCAACGACCGTGACGATCGCTAAGATCAGCAACGCCGCGATCCGCATGCGAAGAGAGTTCATTGATTGTACACGATCTCGACAGGAACGGTCAGCTGGTATCCCCCGTTACGAATGGCACGAAATAGGAGCTCAGGCGTCGCCTGCAACATCTTTCGCCTGAGACGACTTACGAGGACATCAACTGAGCGATTGGACGGCACGTAGGTTCTCCCTTGCATCCTCTTGACCAGATCATCTCTCGCAAGCAGCCGGCCCGGGTTGGAGAGGAAGATAGACAGGAGGTCGAACTCCGCCCCCGTTAGCTCAATCGGGCCACTGTCAAGGTGAAAGAGGCAGCGGCGTTTGGGCTCCACAACAAATTGCGCGAAGCGATATTCCTGGACCGACGGTAAGCCTGAGTTCCTAGCATTCGACCGCCGTAACACCGCCCGAATTCTTGCGCTGAGTTCGCGCGGCACGAACGGCTTAACCAGATAGTCGTCGGCTCCGATTTCAAGGCCGATGATCCGATCAATATCTTCCTTTAATGCGGTCAGCAGTATCAACGGCACGACGCAATCCGACAGCCTGAGCCGCTGACAGATGTCAAGGCCTGACCCATCAGGTAACATAACGTCGAGGATGATGAGATCAGGATTGATGCTTTCGAATTGATCCTCGAACGCTTGGCGGCAGCCAGCAACTGCTGTCTCGAAGCCCTGGCTGGCAAGATATCGACTTAGGAGGCTCCTTATTTCCGGATCATCGTCAACGACAAGTATGCGTTCGTTCATCGATCGCCCTCTTTTCCGTATTATAGCCATGCTAGGCGCAAAACTAAGCGAAGTTTTGTTTCTAATTGTTTCCCAAGCTGCATTCGCTCCCGCGTCAAGGCCTCGGTCACGTCTCCTAACCGGCTGAGGCAGAACAGCAATATAGCTGGAAACCCGCGCCTGCTCTGGGGCGACTGACCTGTCCTCACTTTACGCGTCTCAGGCGTTGGAGAGGAACCTTCGGGCAAGAGCTCCGCATAACTTCGGGGTCCACCGCGGAAATTGCTCGCAATTGGAAGGCAGCAGACTACGAGACAGCAACTCTCGATAACAAAAGTTACTGATGTTCTGATGTCCGGGCATGGCATCTCTAATCGTGGCGCACAGCAAGACATAAGCTCGGAAATGGATCCGGCTCCCAAACCTTGTCCTCGACAACACTGAAATCGGTTTGCTGCTCGCGAGTAGCCTGGGAGGGTAAAGGGTCTCGGGTCTGAACCGCTTCCTAAAGACGCCCATGCGACCCCACTTGGGTTATGGGAAGCACGTCGTGGTCCGGGCGTTCCGTGCCGGACAGTCTCGGCCTGGTGAGAGCTTGTCTGTGGCGCGAGCGAAAGCCATTTCCAGCTTATCTGCGCTGCTGCAGATCCTGCAATCGTGCATAGGCTGCAGAAAAGCCCCGGAGTGATACGCTGAAGGGAGCAGGTGATCCCGATCCATATATCTTGGGGATAATCTGAAATTTGTTTGCTTGTCTTACCGCTTCAAGATTGGCTGTCGTTAGCTTCAACAGCACGAGGCACCCTGTCGGGATGCAGGTGGCAAATTTCGCGTTCTGTACAGCAAGGTTATCGTCGAGCTTCAGGCGAATACCATCCGTGACCTGCAGCCCGAAGGGAAGCATGATGACGACTTTCGCTCCACCGATGTCGGGCGGAGATATTTCCATGGCGAAAACCATCCGGCCTGTTTTCGTGTCTTCCTGATATTGGCCCATTCGGCACTGCATGATCGAGCCAGGCTTCCTGCACTGAACAGCCCAGTCGCCGAAACTTTCCTTCATGTCTGCGCCGTCGGCGGGATGGTTTGCCTGCTGACGTTGCGACCAAGTTCTCTGCTCTTCAAGGTCACCTCCCTGCCCGCCTTGCGGTTGTTCCCCCGCGTAGTGCAATCCGCCCTCGCCAATCCAGTCCGCTGGCGTTGACGCCACGACCGTCCCGCAATTCGCTAGAAGTCCCACAGCCAGTAGCGCAGATGTTTTTTTCATGTAAAGGTTCCTATATTCTTTCCAGCCCTACCAGATAGGCAAACGATCGTTCGGCCTTTCATTACCCATGCCTAGCCAGCGATGCAGAGGTTGCAGGGCCTGAAGGGTCGATGGATCCTGAGGAGGATGTTCTTGCAAGAAGCCCTTCCCATTAGCGGCGGGGGAACGTGACTTGAGTCACGTGCCATGATCAAAATGGGTTCGACATGCTGAATCGGAACTGCTCTACCTTGTCGAAACTTTCCTTGACGACGGGCTCAGCGTAATCGATGCGGATGTTACCAAAGGGGGAATCCCAAACAATTCCGGCACCGACGGACGCGCGCCAGGACAAACCTGTTCCCTCGATGACCTCACCACGACCATCGACGCTGTTGCCGAAAAGAGTGCCAGCGTCGGTGAAAATTGCAACACGCAGACCGAAGTCTTCTGGAAGCCCTGGCATCGGTACCGATACTTCGGCAGAGGCTGTGAAGTAAGTGGTTCCGCCAAGCGCATCGCCGTCATCGACAGTCCGCGCACCAATACCATCGCTCTTGAAGCCACGAATCTGGCGACCGATGCTAAACTGGTCAAAGACGTTAAGATCTTCCCCATTGGTACTGAAGACATGGCCTCCCGCAACCGCCAGCGAGCCGACCAGGTCCGCGTCGGTCGACAACGTATGATAATAGCGGGCGCGCGCGGAGAGTTTATAGAAATTCGAATCGCCGCCCAAGCCGGCGAACTCGTGCGTTGCGGTCGCGTAGACTCCCTCCCGCGGCTTTGTCTGGCTGTCGAGAGTATTGTACGTCAGCGTCTGCGAGACAGATGACTGGGCATAAGCTCCATGCTCGATCAGCGCGATGAATGGCGCCGACATCTCATCGTCAGACGTATACGCGATGCCATCATCGCCGTACGCGCCATCCTCTCCATAACTGATTTGCTTGTAGGTATAACGGAACGTTGTCGCCAGGTCTTCGGAAATTGGCGCAGTAATACGGAACGTCACGCCTTGTTCATTGTAGGTGTAGTAGTCGTTTGAAGAGGTCTGGGTCTTGAAGAGATCAAAGCCAGCGGCAAGGCGATACCCGAGGAAATATGGCTCGGTGAACGATATGTTGTACGTCTGGGCATCGTCGCTTCCGACACCGGCAGCGAGACGAATATACTGGCCGCGACCAAGGAAATTCTTTTCCTCCACAGACGCTTCAAGAAGGACGCCATCGTCGCCCGAGTAGCCGGCGCCGATGCCAAACGATCCTGTCGATTGGTCTTCAACATCCACGATGATCACAACCCGGTCCGACGCACTTCCCTGCGCCGTAGAAATACTAACCGATGTAAAAAAGCCGAGAGCCTCAAGACGGCTCTTAGCGCGTGCTATCATTGATTGATTGAAAGCATCACCTTCGTTGAAGTCGAATTCGCGGCGGATAACGTAGTCCCGCGTGCGCGTATTGCCGCGGATCTCGATGCGTTCGACATAAGCACGCTCGCCCGGATCGACCGTATAGGATATACCGATCGTGTGGCCCGCGATATCGCGATTGCCGCGCGGTGTGACACGTGCGAACGGATAACCGGCGGACGAGACGCGCTTCGAGATTGCATCCATCGTCTCTTGAACGCGGCGCGCGTCGTAAACATCGCCCTTCTTTGTTTCGACCTCACCCTTGAGCTCGTCCCCAGTGATATTCGGAACCGTAGAGTCGACGCTAATCTCGCCATATTGGTAGTGCTGGCCTTCATCGATGGTAAAAGTGATCTCGTACTTGCTGTGTGATTCGTCGAGCACGGCATTCGAGGATATGATGCGGAAGTCCGCGTAGCCATGATTATAGTAGAATTTCTGCAATGCCTCTTCGTCTGTCCGCAATTTTTCTTCCGTATAGACATCTTTCCGAGTCAGAAACGAAAGCGGGCCGGATTCCTTGGTCAAGATCACCGCTTTCAGACGTTGTTCGCCATAGGCGTTATTGCCAACAAACTTGATATCCGCAATCTTGGTCCGTTCACCCTCATTGACGATGAAAGCAACGTTCAAGCGGCCTTGGGCGACCGGTATACTCTGGGTCGAGATCTCGACGTCGCTGCGGCCGATGGCGCGATAAGCTCCCTTGATGCGCTCAATGTCAGCTGTGATCATTGTCGGGTCAAACGGGCCGAGTGGCTGGCTCCTGACGACCCCTTGCAATTTGTCATCCGTGATTTTGCGATTACCGTTGAAGACAATCTGATTGATCAGCTGATTTTCTTTGACCGTGACGAGAAGCGCACCACCGGAAACGCTAATGCGAACATCGGAGAAGTAGCCCGTATCATATAGCTTCTTCACTGACTCATCGATGTCCTTGTCTGAAAACACGATGCCGGGGCGGATCGTAAGATTAGAACGAACGGCTTCATCACCAGCCCTTTGAGCGCCGAAAATCTGTATCCTGCTTATGGCGGCCGCTTCCACCTGAGTTGAAGTAGCGACTACCGTGAAACCGGCGCCTGCCGTGACATACGCTGCAGACAATACAAGTGTCGACAGTACGTTGAAAAACTTAGAACCTGCGATCATATTCGGTTTTGCCTTGTCTTGGCGCTTGTCTGCTGAGGGACGGTCAGTACTGGCCGCGTTTACTTTGCTTTCGCGAAATGGATGCGGGCTTAGTCACGAACAACAGCGATCAACTGCCCGGCATCGTAAGCGAGCATTGATCATGATGAAGCGAAAAATGGAGATCGGTGACAAACATCGCGCGGCAGCCGTCGCGACCTGCCGATCAACGTTGCCTTAAGGCCCGCGATCACCTGCGGAACGAGCCGGCTCCCATTTCCTGTCAGGGAGCATAGTGCTGCGTCCGATTTTTGCAGCTGCCCACGCCTTATGGCGCGGTCAAACTGTCTAACGTTTCGACCTGAACAAATGCGAAGCCAAACAACCGGTTGATGATCACTGTGCTACACCTCGATACCGCGCTCTTTGTGACGGGAAGGCTTAGGTAGCACGCGATCATTTCTGAGATTGATCTGAATGTTTCGAAGCGTCTCGCGGATGGGCTCATTTTGTGTTGAAGGCGAAATGCTATGGCCCGTGGATAGCGCTGTCCACTACAGCGCAGACATGGCAGGATCGGAGAGACCTTCGTTGGTATCTCCAGAGTACGCTCTTTGACGCGCTCCTTCCTATACTGGTAGACTTACTTGGAGGCCCTAATTGCTTCCAGGGCCTTGGCGTTAAGCGGAGGCTTTTCGCCTCCGGACCGGTCAAGTTGGACGATGCGATTTCCGATGACCGCATCCTCGTCGGAAAGGTTAGTTATGGCGTGTTCCCGCGATACGCGCCGTACCGTTTTTCAGCGTTGTAGAAAGAAAAAGATCTTGAGCATCTGACGACGGCCAAATATCGCCTTCGAGCTCCAACATCTTTCGTATCAGGGAGCGCTCCCGCCGGAAAACAAGACGATCCGCATCACGCTATTCGTATAACCGCCAGAGAAGAGCCTTCCGGGTCGAGACGCGGGCTCGTTCGAGCGCTGGACGGTCCGTAGACCCGAGCAACGGGATTGACGCAAAGGCGCTTCCGCGCAAGCATATTCAGGGCAACATGCCTGAAGGTGCTTAATGTTCGAACGGCGCTGCTCGATAGCGGTCGATCAGCAATCCTATCCGTTCCATAGCCGCCGTTGCGGCCGCATGATCCTGGGAGAAATTCAGCCTGATGCTGGAGGCGGTGTGGGGACTGAACTCGCTTCCCGGCGTCACAATCACCGTTGCCTGGTGGCGCAAGATCTTGACGAAGTCGATAGGCGATACCCGAAGCCGCGGCAGTTTGGCAAACATATAGCTTCCGGCTTGTGGTGTGCGTACTGCGACGTCTGCTCTCGCCCTGAAACGGGTAAGGAGATCATCGCGAATAGCCTGGTGAAGTTTGATACGCTCGCTCATCCAGCCATCAGGTTCAGAGAACCAAGTCTGGAGGACCGCCTGGTTATATCCGGCAGCGCGAAGGGAGACGATCGCCTGGAGCCGCTCCATTCGTTCGATGACCGATGAGGGGCCGAAGGCGACGCCGAGACGGTAACCACTCAACGACTCGGTTTTAGATGGCCCCATGATCGTGATGACGTTGTCGCGGCCGGTTCCGCCAACGGCGCGGAGGTGCTGGTATTCCGTGCCTTCGTACAAAAGGCGCGAGTAGAGTTGATCGACAATGACCATTGCGCCGTACCGGTCCGCAAGCGCCGCGATGGCATCGATTTCCTCCGTGGAATAGACCGCGCCGGTCGGATTGTTAGGATTGGAAAACACGAATACGCGGGCGCCATCGCGGAAGGCTGCCTCCAACTGGTTGAGATCGAGCCCCGCAGCCTTGTCAGTGCCAAGATAGTCGAGCTGAACCGGCAGCATTTCCGCTTCGAAAAATTCGACAAGCTTACGGTTTGCAAAATAGTCGGGCTGGACTATTGCAACCTTGTCGCCGGCGGCAACAGTCGCGGCGACAGACAGGAAAAGAGCGCCTTGCGTTCCGGGGGTAATGATCAGGTTGTCGGCAGCGTTGACCGGTGCGCCGGTAAAGCTCGTGAGCCTCACCGACAGAATTTCGCGGAGATCGGCAAGCCCACGATACACGGTGTAGGCTTGCTTGCCGCCGCTGTGCACACCGTCGCTGAACTCTTCGAAAGCACCAGGGGTCGGAAGGAATGCATCGACGTCGCCATGGGAGAAATCAACCGTTCGACCTTCGAGCTTTTCGCCAATCAACAACTCTTCGAAGGCGGGCGTCTTTTGCCGTACCTCCTGCCCGGGCGCATGCTCGGTCTTCAACTTTTCAAATTTTTCGAGTACCGTGGTCATGCAAACCTCTTCCTGAAACTAGGATGAATAACGCATTACATCGATAACATCGACGCAAAGACATGAGGATCAACGTTCCCGCCTGAAGCGATGACGGTAATCGTATCCGTGTCGATTCTGTTCTGGCGGGAAAGCGCTGCAGCGAGCGCGATCGCACCACCCGGTTCGACTACGATCTTCAGATGGTTGAAGGCTAGCCGTATGGCCCTGCGAACCTCGTCGTCGGAAACAACCAGACCGGGTCCGCACAATCTGTGCATAATTGGAAAGGTGACATTGCCGGGCTGCGGCGTCATGATCGCATCACAGATTGTGGGTGCATACCCAGGATTGGCAACGACCGACCCTTGCGCCAGCGAGCGGGTCGTGTCGTCGTAACATTCAGGCTCACAGGGGCGCGCGGTCCACCCAGTGCCTGAGGCTTCGAGCGCAAGCGCAGTTCCCGAGGTCAGCCCACCACCGCCGCACGGTACGAGAATTTGCGTGTCGGCGACACCGAGTGCCTTCAACTGCTCGACAAGTTCGAGCCCGATCGTGCCTTGCCCTGCGATCACGTTAGGCTCGTCGTAAGGGCGTATGAGTGTCAGGTCTCTGGCTCGGGCAATGTCCACGCCGATCGCGTCGCGATCTTCCGTCCGCCGGTCATAGAGAACGACTTCGGCGCCATAGGCACGCGTGTTATCGACCTTCATCTTCGGGGCATCGGCTGGCATGACGATCACAGCAGGTATGGCGTGCATGCGGGCGGCGAGTGCTACGCCTTGTGCGTGATTGCCGGACGAATATGCAATAACCCCGCGGTCGCGAATATCATTGGGAAGAGCGGAGATTGCCGACCAGGCCCCGCGAAACTTGAAAGATCCAGTTTTCTGCAGGCATTCGGCTTTGACAAGGATGCGCCGCCCGGCAACGTCGTCCATCAGCGGGGAATTCAGAAGCGGCGTTCGGAGCGCATTTTCGTTTATGCGGCGCGCTGCGGCCTCGATATCGATCGTTGTGCTCATGCCTAAACTGCCCTTCGATTGCCGTTGCCTCGCATTGGTCAGGCAATGCTTAATCCGCCACCGGCCAGAATACGGCGAATGGACCCCACTGCGGACCGTGGCGTGTAGGCACCGGTGACCCCGCCGAGCGAACGGGAAGACACTTGGATATCCCAGGAAAAGCCCCTGCCCCCGACTACCAGACGGTGCAGCATGTCTTCCTGCCCGGGAGCGGCTACGACGCGGCTGACAGTATTGTCGAAACCGATCCCAGCTAGCGCGATGGCGGCATGGACATTCACGTTGCGGGGAAAGCGGGCACAAACATCGCGCGTTGGACCTTCGAAGATCACACCCTCTGCATCCTTGTCGATCCCAAGGCTTTTGCCACTTTTGGTCGTAGTCACCGTCACACGATCGATCACGTCACGACCATCTGCAAGTCCATCTAGCGCAAGGATCGCGCCGTGGGGAACGTGTTGTCTATGCCCCGACCTTTGGCAAGCAGCTTGGATCGCCGCCTCGGTCGTCGGGTCGGCAAGCGCGGTGCAACTGAAGCCGCAGACATCGCTGGAGCGGAGCGCAGCTGGCGCCACACGAGCCAGGATATCCGGCATTGCCGCCTCGATGACAAGGTCCACAGATCGCTCCAGCGCTTCTTCCGTGTCGGTGAGAATGGCTGGGCCCAAATCGCGCAGGTCCACATGTCTGCTTGGATTGGAAATCAGTATATAGTCGATCTCCGCAAGGCGCGATGTCATCAGATCGTGGAGGATCGCCCTGCCGATCGTTCCCGCGCCAATAATTCCAACTTTGCGCGCTTTCGCCATCATGGTGCCCTCCTGCTGTTTCAAGCTGGCTGTCGCGAGACCTGCCTGCCGGGCCTTGCCTGTTTGTTTCCGTTTACTCGGCGCTCTTGATCTGTGCGGGGTAATGTTTTTCGAGATACGCACGGGAGAAAAGCCCATCGAGAAGATCGTCATGGACCGCGGCGGGCGTACGCTCGGCGGGATCGCCATATCCGCCGGCGCCAGCCGTTTGCATGACGACGGTCTGGTCGGGTGCCACAGGCACTTTGGGGATCTTGTTCGGCAGGCGCGTCATGCTTCCATCGTCGCCCGAGATCGCGAAGCTGCCCATCTCCCCGGGCTGACCACCAAACAAACCCCATGGGCGGTTATTAAAGCGCTCGCCAGTCCCCCCGAATGTGCAGGATTGACCAAGCGGCCTGACGATGCGACGCAGCCCACAGCCGCCGCGCTGACGACCTGCGCCACCGGAATTCTCCACCACCGAATACTCCTCGACAAACAGCGGAAATTCTCTTTCGAGCGCTTCGACGGGCGTATTGGCGGTATTGGTAGTGTGAACTTGGACAGCGTCCTTTCCGTCCTTTTCCGGGCGAGCGCCGAAGCCGCCTCCCATCGTTTCGAAAAAGTAAAACGGCTTGCCGGTGCGATGGTCGGTACCGTAAAAATAGATACCGGTATTGGCACCGTTTGAGGCGGCGACCACCCGGTCGGGCAGTGCCTGAGCCAGGGCTCCGATCATGATATCCACCACACGCTGTGCAGTCGTAGAGCGATTTGTCACGGAGGCCGGAAACTCCGCCCTGACGATTGACCCCTTTGGCGCTACGACGTCGACCGTTGCAAACAGGCCATGATTGCTGGGGATGTGCGGGTCCAGGACACACTTCAATACATAGATGACGGTTGCGACAGTATCCGCCCAGGGGGAGTTGATATTTCCTGCGGTCTGGGGGGCAGATCCCTCGAAATCGACGGTGAGGCGATCCGCGCTTTTGATGATCCGGACTGCAACGGGGATGTTCTCATTCCCCAGCCCGTCGTCATCGATAATGTCAGAAAAGGCATATTCGCCTTGCGGAATGCTCGCGATCGCCCTCTCCATCCGCTTTTTGGTCCGGGCGATGATCTCATCGAAGGCAGCGGCAACGTAAGGCCCACCATAACGGCGGCACATCTCCTGCATGCGCTTGACGCCGAGTGCTACCGCCGCAAACTGAGCATTATAGTCGCCCTTGCGCTCTTCCGACCGCCGCACGTTCAACAGCAGGAGGTCGAACAGCTCCTGGTTCACCATCCCTTCCGAGAAAAGGCGGATCATTGGAATCCGCAAGCCCTCCTGAAAGATCTCGGTCAACCCGGCGGCCGACCCACCAACACTCGCGCCGCCGATATCGGCGTGATGTGCGGTCGAACTGCTGAAACCGATCAGTTGCCCGTCGAAAAAGATGGGCGCGGATATGCAGATGTCGGGCAAATGGGTGCCGGATGCGGCGTAGGGATCGTTTGCGACGAAAACATCGCCCTCGTGGATGTCGGTGCCATATTTCTCGACGACCTTGGCCACCGTGCCGGACATCGCACCCACATGGAGCGGCAGGGATTTCTGGGCTTGCATGACGAGGCGGCCGCTACTGTCGAACAAGGCGGTAGAATGGTCGTGGCGCTCTTTGATATTCGTGGAAAACGCACTCTTCTGCAGGGCGACAAAGGTCTCGTCCGCCACCGAGCGCAACGCGTTCGAGAGGATTTCCAGCGTGATCGGGTCGTGAAGCACGGTCGCGGTCTCAGACATATTGGGAAACCTCGATGAGGATATTGCGGAAAGTGTCGACATGGGCAATATCGCCCGGGAAAATAACCGTGGTGGCATCCATCTGGTCGATAACTGCTGGCCCTTCGATCAGGTCTCCGGGCTCAAGCTCATCGCGTCGGAAGGCAGGCGTCTTCACTGTTTTGGCGACACCGAAACATACCTCGCGGAACTGCTTTGCCTGAGGGCGGCGTTCGGAGGCAATTACCTGCATCGGCGATCTTGCCACGCCCAGAGGGGCGTGTGCGGTGGCCCGGACGTTGACGATTTCGACGGAGCCTTGGCGATCTGCAAACCCATACGCTCGGTGATGTGCTGCGAAGAAACGCTCCCTGAGCTCATCCATGGAGACGATGTCGGGCGGCGCGCCAGTACGTGACTGACCGAGTATGACATTCAGTTCATAGTTCTGACCACGAAAGCGGGCGTCGACGCTGATATCAATGCTTCGATGCGATGCCTCGATCTGCTCGCGTTCAAACCAGTCGTCGCAGGCTTGGAGCAATCCCTGCACAGTGGCGGTGATTGTATCGCGGGCATCATCCTCGCAGACGATCAGGCTGCTCACGACAAAGCTCTCCTGAAGTTTGGCGTCGGTCAACCCTTGGGCGCAGACAATACCTGGTGCTAGCGGAACGATAATTTCACCGATACCGAGCGCAACAGCCACATCGCGGGCGTGAAGTGCCCCGGCTCCGCCAAAGGGCATCAACGCGAAATCCCGCGGATCGTGGCCACGTTCAACCGACATCGTGCGGATGGCGCGGACCATGTTGCCAGTCATGATTTCGAGAATGCCCAGAGCGGTGGCCTCAATCGACTTGCCCATGGGGTCGGCAACCGACTTCAGGGCCTTCTCGGCGAGTTCGCGGCTGAGCGTCATCTCACCATCGATCAGGGTCGACGGCAGGCGGCCAAGCACTAGATTGGCATCTGATACCGTCGGCAGGGTCCCGCCACGTCGATAGCAGGCGGGACCGGGTACAGCGCCGGCGCTTTGCGGGCCGACCTTAAACAGGCCGTCGGTATCGAACCACGCGATCGAGCCGCCGCCCGCGCCGACCGTTGCAATATCGATCATCGGCAACCGGATCGGGAAACCATCGACGTCTCGCCCACTGGAGAGTTCAGCGACATTGTCGCGAATAAGCGCCACGTCAGCGCTTGTGCCGCCGATGTCGAGCGTAATCACCTCGGAGCGCCCGGCTTCCTTTGCGATCTCGATCGCACCGACGATGCCGGCTGCAGGCCCCGACAAAGCCATCCGCGCCGGAAACGCGCGCGCTGTTGCCAGCGACATCAATCCGCCGCTGGACTGGTTGATACCAACCTTGGCGTTGGGGACGGCTTTGCCCAGTGTTTCGATCAGGGTCGTGATGTAGACATCAAGGCGAGGCTGAAGATAGGCATTGACGACAGTCGTGGTGAACCGCTCGAATTCACGAAACTCCGGCTGAACCTCGCTCGACAGCGATATCGCAACATCCGGGAGCGCTGCACGGATTGCCTCTCCGACCTCTTTTTCATGTTCGGGTCTGATGTAGGAGAAGAGCAAACACACGGCGACGGCAGGAAGCTTTTCGGCGCGAATTGCGTCGATGACCGCGCTTAGATCGCTGGCATCAACGGGTTTGCGCACGCTTCCGTCTGCCATGATGCGCTCGTTGATTTCGAAACGATGGCGCCGGGGAACGAGGGGCGCCGGCTGGTCGAGATGGAAGTCGAAAATGGCCGGCCTTGTCTGCCGCCCGATTTCCAGAACATCGCGGAAGCCCTTCGTCGTGACGAGCGCAACCGGGGCTCCTCGCCGTTGAATAAGTGCGTTTGTTGCAACGGTACTGCCATGGCAAAGTCGCGAGACGTCCTTAAGATCAATGCCGTGGGCCCGGCTCAGTTCGCCAAGTCCGTCGATGATCGCCTTTGCCGGATCATCGGGCGTGGAAGGGCGCTTCCAGTAGCGGTTCTCACCGCTCATAGCGTTGAAGGCAAAGAAATCCGTGAACGTGCCGCCGACATCGACACCGATAATCCAGTTCAAGCAAGATCCCCTTTTATCGAGCCCGGGCCGCCTAGTTCAGCGTTACTCCGGGTGTGAGTATTGATATATACGCCGGCCGCGCCTTTTCAGAGACCGACGCCCTGTCAGGTGCGGGCGGCTGCACGCCTGGGCGGCAGGTCATCCGGGAGAACCGAGAAGGGTCGGCCATGGCCAAAACCGCCCATGACCGCGCAAGCTGCAGCAGCATTGACGGCACCAGCCTCGAGCGCGCGTGTGAGGTCGGACGATTTGGACCATTCCACCAGGAAGCCGGCGACGAAACCGTCACCTGCACCGAGCGTGTCCACGACCCTAGCGGGCTTCACGCCAAAGGAACAAAGCCGTCCCTCGTGAAGCGCAAGAGAACCTTCGCTCCCGCGCGTCCCGACCACGGTCCGGCATCCAGCTTGCGCCCAGCTTTTAAGCACTCCCTCGCACTCGTCGAGTGCAAGCTCGCTCAAGGACAGAAAAGCAATATCGATCTTGTCCGCCAGATGATCCCGATGAGTATCCGTCCAACGATTGGAAAAGTCGTAGGAAAGCATCGTGGCGTTCTCCGCGAGCGTCTCGATACGATCATCGAGACCGCTGAAGATGCTCGTGTGCACGATGTCGAAGGACCTCATGTAAAGGTAGTCGTCGTCCATCAGCGTAAAGTCTTCCCGCACGCCCGGACGGGAGCCTAGAAATCGGCGGTCTCCCTGGTCATGGCCGATAAGAGCGCAGGCATTGGCGCCCTCGGCTCTGCGGCAATGGGACAGGTCAACGCCTTCTTCTTTTAAGGCGTCATAGATCAGCGAGCCGTATTGATCGCGGGAAAGACATCCAACATAGCCTGCGGAAACACCGAGTTTGGCGGCCATCGCGGCGACGTTAACCGAGTTTCCGCCTGGAAACATCCAACCCTTGTCGACATAGACGTCGACGGTGTTGTCGCCTATTCCAAGAAGTGACGGCTCGCGATCCCACATGAAAGTACCCATTTTCTACGGTCGCCTCGGTGGCTTTCGGACCAGCCCCAGAGATCGTGGGGCTGGTCAGTTTCGCATCGCTCACGAAGACCGAGCGATGCGTGCGGTCCGGGAAGACACTTTTTAGAGAAGCTGTGTCGATCAACGAGAGAACACAACCCTATGGTCAATCAGTATTCCATCTTCCACATGTATCGGCGAACCGTAAGCGGGTGGCCGCGACGCTCCGCCAGCTCCACCGCATAGATGCGCATCAGCGGCTGGAACACCAACGGCGTGATGTATTCGGCAACCTCGGGCGCGACGCCGTGCATGTCGATCTTGGCGGCATCCAGCACGAGCAGATTCTTGGAGTATTTCTCGGCAAACTTCTGTGCCCGTGTGTCCATCTCGCGGGTCGGACCAAGGCCGACAAGAAGTAAGATTGGCGTATCGAAGTCGGTGATTTCGAAGGGACCGTGGAAGTATTCGCCGGAATGGATTGCCTGGGAGTTGATCCATTGCATCTCCTGGAGAATGCAGATGGAGAAGGAATAGGCGACACCCCAGTTCGAACCCGACGCCATCGTGTAGATCGTCGGTTCGCGCTTGTTGCGCTCACCCCATTCGCGGGCATCCTCCGCATGAACTTTCTGGGCGGAGGCTGCGATATCTCCGACCTTTTCCAGCGCCGACAGAAGTGCAGCCGCCTTTGGCGAATTTTCGCGAGCGTTCACGATACCGAATGCGATTCGCAGGATGATACCGGACGGTGCGTCCTGGTTGCCGATCAGCGGCGTCGAGACATAGGGAACCGTGGAATCGGAGACCTGCCCGAGCTCAGACTCGGGTTTCGTGGTCAGTCCGATGGTGAAGGCGCCCTTCTTCTTTGCGAAAGCAGCGGCTGCTACCGTTTCGGGGGTGTTGCCGGAGCTCGAGCAAAGGATGACGACGCTTCCTTCGCCGAGATGAACCGGATCGCGAGCAATGAACTCGGCCGAGTTGAAAGTCTCAGCAAAAATAGTCGAGGAATTTCGATCAACCGCATATTTCGGCAGATGCATCTGGGCAAACGATCCGCCACAGGCGACGAAGTAGATGGTCGAAACCGATTTCCGCTGCGCAACCGCTGCAAGCGCGCTCTGGATGGAGGATTCAATTTGGGATGGCTGCATGGTTTGACCTACTCTCTGATGTGTCTGGATCATATGCGGTGTCATTTTGCTATACCAGATAGCGGACCAGATCAAGGCATACTAGACCACATTTTTTGAGGATGCTCAGTTTCGTTGACTTTTGGTACTCCTGGCGCCATTATAATTGGAACACTTCAGTCAGAACCGGTGGGATACAAATTGAGCGTGACCGCAGCAAAACCGACGCAGACAGGGCGACGTCAGATTCTTTCGGAAACAGCAAGCGGAACGACGGCCAGCAGTGGGAAAGGCCCTCTATTCAGGCAGGTGGAGCAACACATCAAGGAACTGCTCACCTCTTCGGAATACGGCCCGGGCGACCGCATTCCTTCCGAACGCGACTTCGCTGAAACCCTCGGTATCAACAGGGCGACCGTCAGGCGAGCTGTCACAAATCTGATCAAAGCGGGCCTGCTAGAAAGCAATGGAACCGGCGGAACGCGCGTCGCTGCAGCGAAAGTGGCGCGCAAACTTGATATCTACAGGTCTATCGGCGTAGGGCGCCACATCACCGAGGAAGGTGGCATTTCGAGCAATAAACTATTGCATTTCCATGTGGAAAAGGCCAGCGCCAGAATGGCGGAGCGCCTTCGCATCGCGGAGGATGACGACGTCACCATTCTTCGGCGCCTATGGAGTATAAACCAGAAGCCCTTTTGCATTGAGACCAGCTATCTCGTCACCAAGCTTGTACCAGATTTGACGGCTGAGGATCTAATCACTGGGCAATCGCTCTACGCGTTGCTCAAAAGCCGCTATGGATATGAAACAATCAATGCGGACCGAACCATCACCATTTCGTATCTGAACGACCTCGAAAGCCGTCTGCTCGAAATGACCCCGGGCGCTGCAGTCCTGTCCCTGCGCCTCACCGTCGAAACCAGTGATGGCCAGGCCATCGAGTACATGAACTCGCTGAACAATCCTAAACTGGTCGTCTTTCGGACGAACGAAAAAGACCGGTCAGCACGTTAACATACGACCCCAACGCTCTGGTTTGGTCCGCAACAGGCCCGGCCGGCCTTGCGCATTCGCGCATCCCCTCACTGCTCAATGCTCGGCGATCTCTACCGATCTCACGCGATTGCCCTCCAGTGGGTGGGGTTTTAGACCAAATCGCGCGTGATTGCCTGCGCGACCAAAAATTTTGACCGCCCGATAATACCAGCTTGCAATCCAATTTCAACTGGACTACATTTTGGGCTATAAATTCTTGCATAACTATCTGAACTTGACTCCGGGCCACCGTGTCAAGCGGGCGTGAAGGGGTTGCTCGACAAGGGCAGCTACTTCGGCGCTTGGCGCCGCGCGCCTTCTCGCAATAGGAAGTTAGCTAAAGAAGGGGAACTAAAGCATGAATATCTCTCGTCGTGGTTTCGTAGGCGGTTCGCTTACACTTCCATTTGTCGGAATGGCCGCCAAGACCGCGTTGGCGCAGACGCCCGGCAAGTATCTTCGTTATGGCCTCAACAATTTTCCGGCCAACCTGACGCCATGGGTGAATGCCGGCGCCGCCGCCGGCACGTTCATGAGCCTTGTCCACAGGGGCCTGTTCTCATTTGCCCCGGATGGAAGTCTGCAGGGAGAGCTTGCCGAGAGTTTTGAAAATGACGGCAACAAGGTCTTCACGTTCAAGCTGCGCAAGGCGACCTATCACGACGGTCAGCCGCTGTTGGCAGAAGACGTAAAGTGGACGTTGGAACAGGTCGCAGCCAAGGATTCGACTGCTTACTTCCGCGCTCAGTTTCAGGAAGTCGCCTCGATCGAGACTCCGGATGAGCGGACCGTCAAGGTCATCATGAAAAACCCGTCGGTGACGGTGACCCAACTCCTGGCGACATACTATATGCCGATCCTGAAAAAGGGGACGACGAAGGAAAACAACGCCAACGGGACGGGTCCCTTCAAGCTCGTCAACATTGAGCGTGGCTCCTACATCGACGTCGAAGCCTTCGACAAGTATTACAAGCCGGGCCTGCCGAAAGTTTCGAAGATCCGGCTGCAGGCATTTCCGGACGAAAACCTGCGTGTCGCGGCCCTCCAGACAGGTGACATTGACATGACGGAATACGCCCCATGGTGGGCGATCGACAACCTTGAGAAAGATCCCAATCTCAAGCTGGATACGACACCGGGCGCCTTCATGTACCTGATGTTCAACGGCACGCAGGGGCCGATGGCCAACCCACGCGTTCGCCAGGCTGTTGCCTTCGCGATGAAGCGTGAGGCCATGGTCCAGGCGGCATTCTATGGGCACGGTGAACCCCTGAGGGGCCTGCCTTTCTACAAGGGCACTCCCTATTTCGATGCCACGCGCTCGAACTTCTGGACCGAAGACCTGGCGAGGGCCAAGGCACTCCTGTCGGAAGCCGGCTTTCCGAACGGATTTTCGTGCAATCTCCTTTCAGCATCCGATGTGGCGATCCAGAAGGCCACTGCCGAGGTTGTACAGCAGGGTCTGGCGACAATCGGCATCCAGGCGCAGCTCAACCTTCCAGACTTTGCGACACGTGTTTCGCTCGGCAACAAGGGTCAGTTCGATATCGGCGTGAACGGAACCGCTTGCGACAACAATGACCCGGACGGGATCACATCCATCGTCGACGATTCCCTGTCGCCCGCCTATACCCGCAGCCTCAACATCAAGACGCCGGGCCTGGCTGAGATGTTGGCCAAGGGTCGTGGGGAAAGCAATCTCGAGGCCCGCAAGGGTATCTATGCCGAGGTCGAAAAACTCGTCTACCAAAACACCCCCTATGTGGGCCTGACCTGGCGCAACCAGTCCTATGCGCTGCGCAAGAATGTCCAGGGCTTCAACAACCTTCCCGGAGCGCTCACATTCTTCTCCGGAAGAACCCTGGAGAGCACGTCGCTTAGTTAACGAGGCGTCGGGCGGCCGGCTACTGCCGGTCGCCTGATTTGTTTTCGGCATTATCTTTCGGATGCCCAGGATCTGCCGACGTCTGTTATCTAGGAAAGCATTATGGTCTGGTTTGTAAAACGCTTGCTGATTTCAATCCTGCTGGTCTGGATTGTCGGAAGCGTCGTCTTCTCCATCATCTACCTCGTTCCGGGCGACCCCGCGGAACTCCTTCTTTCGCAAAGTGGCTCCGCACCAGATCCGGCAACTGTTGCCGCCTTGCGCACCCAGCTCGGTCTCGATCAGCCCTTCCTCCAACAATACCTGCAGGCCTGGAAGGGTTTTGTGCACGGCAACTTCGGATATTCGCTGCGTGACGAAGCCTCCGTGGGAGCCGAAATCGCCAAGCGCTTGCCGCGCACATTCGAACTGATCGGTGCAGCCGCGTTGATCAGCGCCCTCGTTGGTATCCCTTTCGGGGTGGCTGCGGCACTTTCGAGAAGCATGTGGATCGATCGTGTCCTCAGCGCCATTGCCGGTCTTGGCATTTCCATTCCAATCTATGTCGTTGGAACAGGTATTCTTTACCTTTTGGCGCAGTATTGGCGGCTGGTACCTGCCGGCGGCTTCGTAAACTTCAGCGAAGATCCTGTTCAGCATCTGATATTGCTGATCATGCCAGCAACCACGATCGCGGTCGGGCTTTCAGCGACGATTTTCCGGATTACGCGCACTGCCGTTCTAGAGATTGCGCTGAAGGACTATATTCGTACCGCACGCGCCAAGGGTGTGTCACGACCCCGGACGATGATTCACCATGTCGTCCGCAATGCGCTACTGCCGATAACCACAGTCTTCGGGCTGCAACTTGGTGGGCTCTTGGGCGGCACAGTCCTCGTGGAATACGTCTTCAACTGGCCGGGCCTTTCGTCGTTGCTCGTGTCTTCTGTCAACTACCGGGACTACCCGATGGTGGTTGGCATCATCATGACGATTTCGATCGTCTTTGTGCTCCTCAATTTGCTGATCGATATCCTTTACGGAGTGCTCGATCCCAGGAGCCGCGTCGCATGAAGCCCGGACTTGTCTTCAGTATTGTTGCGCTGACCCTCCTTGTCGCTGCAGCCTTTTGCGGCCCACTCATCCTGAGAGCCGACCCGATTGCCATGGATTTTACGGGCCGCTTTGGCCCGATGTCCGCTTCGCACTGGCTCGGACAGGACGATTTCGGTCGCGACGTCCTAGTGCGGCTTCTTCATGGCGTGCGCGTGTCCTTGACGATCGCAGTGATCGCGACGCTGATTGCCGCTGCCATCGGGACGGTGCTTGGACTTCTTGCAGGCTATTACAAAGGGATTGCAGCCGTTCTCGCATTGAGGGGATCAGATGTCATGCTCTGTTTCCCGCCCTTGCTGGTTGCCCTGCTGGTCGTGACGATCGCGGGTCCGGGGCTCACGACACTGATTGGGGTACTTTCCGTTGTTTTCGTACCCACTTTCGTGCGGGTCGTTTACTCCGGCGTTCTTGGTATCCGCGAACAGGAATTCGTCGAAGCCATGCGGGCGCTCGGGGTGCGCAGCTCCTTTATCATGTTCCGCACGATATTGCCGAACATTATCGGGCCGCTTCTGGTCCAATGTAGCATCGCCATGGCGACGGCTGTTCTCATGGAATCAGGCCTCTCCTTTCTAGGTCTCGGTGTTCCGCCACCGGAATCATCGCTCGGTCTCATGGTAGCGTCCGCGCGTATGTCTATGTATCAGGCTCCGCATCTCCTCATTTGGCCAGCTGCGGCGCTTACCTTCATCGTCCTCGTCATGAATGCGCTTTGCGACGGTCTGCGTGACCACTTCGACCCAAGGCCGAGACTCAGAGCCCGAGCGATAATCGAGCCGCGGTTGTCACATGCGGCGGATGCGAATCGCGACGCCTGTCTTTTGGTGAATGACCTGTCGGTCACGATTACCAACGATAAAGCTCCCCTTTATGCGGTGCGCAATGTCTCTTTATCGATCTGTAGCGGCGAAATCGTTGCGCTGGTCGGTGAGAGCGGATCCGGCAAATCGCTGCTCAGCCTGTCGGTCATGGGCCTGCTTCCCGAGGGGGTTGCAGCGCGGTCGGGCAGTATCCAGATCGAGCGCGAAGAAATCCTCGGGCTTAGCGAAGGCGAGCTCTTGAAGCGTCGCGGGCGCAAGCTCGCCATGATATTCCAGGATCCGTCGAGCAGCCTCAACCCGGTCAAGAAGATCGGCTTCCAGCTGGCGGAAGCATTGCAAGCCCATGCGAAGATGACCCGCAAGCAGGTTTCGCACGCCGTCGTCGACCTCCTTTCATCTGTCGGGATCGCGGATCCCGCCCGTCGTGCTCGTGTGTACCCGCACGAAATGTCCGGCGGAATGAAGCAGCGCGTCATGATTGCGATGGCGTTGGCCAACCAGCCTAAGCTCTTGATTGCGGACGAACCGACAACGGCGCTCGATGTGACAATTCAGGCGCAGGTCCTCGATCTCATCCGCAAACGCCGGGATGAGGGTGATCTCGCGATCCTGTTTGTGACGCATAGCCTTGGTGTCGTCCGCGAAATTGCTGACCGGGTGATGGTCATGTATGCCGGGGAAATTCTGGAAGAAGGACCGGTCGGAGATGTCTTCCACAAACCCAAACACCCGTACACCATGGCTCTCCTAAAGAGCTATCCCAAGGAGTTCGGCCCCGCGCCCGTTGGTATTCCAGGCTCCGTTTCGCCGCCGCATCATCTACCACCCGGTTGTTCGTTTGCCCCGAGATGTCCGCTTTGCCTTCCCGACTGTGAAAGACAGCGACCTTCCTTGGTCAGCATTGAAGTCGACCGCAAAACCCGGTGTATTCGTTGGGAGGAACTATGACCATTCCGCTGATCGAGGCCTCGTGCCTGGAAAAAACCTTTGGATCGTCGCAGTTCCTGTCCGCCAAAAAACCGGTCAGAGCTGTCTCCGATGTGTCCATCACCATCAACCGCGGCGAGGCAGTCGGGCTGGTCGGCGAAAGTGGCTCCGGCAAAAGCACAATCGGACGGCTTCTCCTCAATCTCATCCCTCTGAGCGGTGGCTCGGTGACCTTCGACGGTGAGACGCTCGACGGCATGAACAAGACTGATTTGCGCCGACTTCGTCAACGGATGCAGATTATTTTCCAGGATCCTTATTCGAGCTTTGATCCAAGGCGTCGGATCGGTTCGCAAATCAACGATGCCTTGAAGCTCCATACCCGCAAGAGCAGAAGCGAACGCGAAAGCCGGATTGCGGATCTCCTAGTTCAGGTCGGACTTCGTCCGGAACACGCCCAAAGGTTTCCGCACGAGTTCAGCGGCGGCCAACGTCAACGCATCGGGATTGCCCGCGCCCTTGCGACGGAGCCAGACTTCATTGTCGCCGACGAGCCGGTTTCCGCCCTTGATGTATCCGTTCAGGCTCAAATTCTCGCACTGCTTATTGAGTTGCGGGAGACGTTGAACCTGACCCTTCTGTTCATCAGCCATGACCTACTGGTCGTGAAGCACTTGTGCAACCGGGTGGTTGTACTTTATCTTGGTCGGATCATGGAGGAAGGTTCGGTGGAGGCCGTGTTCTCCAACCCCCGTCACCCGTATACAGCCGTTTTGCTGAGCGCCATCCCTAGGGTTGATGCGGATATCAGGCCGGTCCTGAGGATCGCGCTTCGTGGCGATCCACCCAGCCCTGCGAATCCTCCAAGTGGCTGCGTGTTTCGCACACGTTGCCCTTTCGCGATTGAGGCTTGTTCGTTGGCGCGTCCGGCGCTCAGGGAAGTGAGCGGTGGTCACCGGATCGCCTGCATACGGGACGATATCTCATTTTCAGGACTACGCGCCGGCACTCAAATGTAATCCATGAGGTTCCAGTTGAGCAATGTAGTCGAGCGCCTCCTCGGGCCGCTCTGCTTGTGGGTGAGGACGACGCACTCTTTGCACGCAACCGTCCGGCGTCCCGCCGACTAACACCCCCAACCTCCAACTTAAGGAGGATCCACACACAATCCGAGCAGGTCGCTCCATCTCGTTGGGGATGATCCGAGAAAGCTCCTGGCTGGGTGATGTAAGGCTAAATCCGCAAGAGTCTTTTGGGACAGATGCGGTTGGATCAGATGGCCTTCCATGCGAGTTCTCGGTGCGATTGTCCAGGCCTGATGCGATCGATGCTCGACTGTCGGAATGACCTGGTGTTGTGCCGCTGCATAGGAGCGAAGCTTGTCAGCGACGATGCGCTTCTTGGCGCCGGTTACGATCCCGATACTGTTGGACAGCTCGGCAGGTGGTGTTCCCGATCCCTAGCATCGTCTTCGGAAGTTCCTCTACCCGTGCACTAGGTAGCCGTGTCATGCAGCGCTAAAAGGGAAATCGTTGCTTAGCGTCTTCAATCGTCAACCACCGCAAATCCGTGAACTCGGCGATTGCTGCCTTACCGCCAAAACGTCCCCATCCCGACGAATTCACCCCACCGAATGGCATCTGGGGTTCATCGGCGACGGTGGGGCCATTAATGTGGCAAATCCCCGACTTGACGCGGGCGGCCAACTTGAGCGCCTTCGTGACATTCTGGGTGTAGATCGACGCTGAAAGACCGTATTCCGTGTCGTTGGCTACTTCGACCGCCTCTTCGGCATCTTCCACCCGGATCACCGGTTTGACCGGACCAAACGATTCCTCGCGGTAGATGCGCATGTCGGCAGTGACGTTATCGATAACCGTTGCCTCCACCACCGTGCCATTTCGTCGGCCCCCTGCCAGAATTGTTGCGCCTTTCGAGACGGCGTCGGAAATGATCTCGTCCATCTTCTCTGCCGCTTCCGGACTGACCAACGCTCCCAAAACATTGGCACCGGTAGGATCGCCAGCGGGCAATTTCGCAGCTTTCTCTGCAAGCGCGCTGACAAATCGATCAGCGATGTTCTTCGTCACAATGATCCGCTCGGTGGACATGCAGATCTGGCCCATGTTCAAGTAGGCGCCGAAAACGGCCCCATTCACAGCACCTTCCACATCCGCATCATCCAGCACGATGAAAGGAGCTTTACCGCCCAATTCCAGAAGGCTGGGCTTCAACTCCTCGGCGCAGAGCTTTGCGACAATCCGACCGACTTTCGTCGAGCCGGTGAAATTCACTCTTTTCACCTCAGGTGCCCGAACAAGCGCCTCGACGACATCGCTGGCGTCCTCCGGTGCGTTGGTGATCACGTTAATGACGCCCGGCGGCAGCCCGGCGTCATTCAAAACTTTACCAATCATCACATGGGTCGCGGGGCACATTTCCGAGGCCTTCAGTATCACCGGGTTGCCGCATGCAAGCGGCATCGCCAATGCTCGCGTTCCTAAGATCACTGCGGCATTCCAAGGTGCAATGCCCAGGCAGACACCGGCCGGCTGACGAACGGCCAAAGCCAGGGAGTCCGGTTTATCCGTAGGAATGACTTCGCCGGAAATCTGCGTAGTCATAGAAGCCGCCTCGCGCAACATCTTGGCGGCAACCACTACATTGAAGCCCGCCCATCCACTCGTTGCGCCCGTTTCGGCAATCGTCAGGGCAACGAAATCCTTGATGCGTGCCTCCATCAGATCGGCGGCTTTCAAAAGCAGCTTGCGCCGCTCGTGGGGTCCGGTTGCGGCCCAGTCCGTAAACGCAGAGTGAGCCGCAGCCACCGCTCTCAACGCATCTTCGATCGACGCGGCAGCCACCGTGGAGGCAACTTCGTTGTTATAGGGATTTATACGGCTAAAGGTCCTGTTTCCCTTGGCCGCGGCGCTTCTACCAGAGATCAGAAGTTCGGCGTTCATCATTATGTCCTCCTTATTCCGAGATAAACCGATTTTCGATTGCGCCAAGGGCGTCGATCTCAATCCGGACGATATCGCCTGGCTTCATGAATGTTTCGGTCGCAATTCCCACGTTCGACGGCGTTCCGGTGACGATGATATCGCCCGGTTCGAGGGTCATCACAGTCGAGAGATATGCGATCTGAACCCAGATGTTGTAAATCATGTCGCCGGTCGACGTCCGCTGCCGCTCCTCTCCGTTCAGCGAAAGCGTCAATGTCAGATCATGCGGATCAACAATCTCGTCATCGGTCGTGATCCACGGCCCGATCGGGCCGTGCGTATCGAAGCTCTTGCCCAGCGTGTAGGTGGGCGAGCGGAACTGCCAGTCGCGGGCGGTCACATCATTGGCCACGAAATAGCCCGCGATAACGGAACGCGCATCTTCATGGCTGACATGCCGGCACCGCGTGCCGATGATGAAGCCCAGTTCGGCCTCATAGTCGACCTTTTCCGACACCTTTGGAATGACCACGTCGTCGAAGGGGCCGTTGATACACGACACCTGCTTGTTAAACCAGAGCTGCGACTTGGGCATCGGTATACCGGCGGCGGCGGCCTCCTCGGCATGCGCCTTATAGTTCATGCCGATGGCCAGGAACTTGCGCGGATCGTCGATTGGCGCCAGCAGTCGAACATCAGATAGCGGAACGCGTGGCGCATCGGCCTTTTCAATGGCCGGCCGCAATTCATGCAGCCGATCGATCAGATGTCGCATCGAGCCATTTAGACCCGGCGCCACCGCGCTCAGGTCGATGACGTGATCACCGTCCACTCGGCCGAGCCGCGTTTCTCCTTCGACTGCAAATCTGGCGAGTTTCATGTCATTCTCCTGTTTGCCCGGCGGGTTCGACCGGCCGGATGCTGTTCACCGACACACCGATGCCGGGGCCTGAGAAAGCGACCATCTCGGTCCTGACGATCTCAAGGCATGGAAGGTCGGCAATCGTATTGACGATATGGAAGGTCGTTGGGAGTTGCTCGAAAGTGGCACGATGCCAGTTGAAGCTGCCCTTGGCCTTCCACCGTTTGAAATCGTAACCTTCGAAGCTGATGGCATCGGGCCGCCCCTCACCCGGTCGTGGCGCCGGCGTTGTGACGTAGGCGATGTCCGCGCCTGCTCCCTTCCGCGGGTTTGTACGGGGCACGTACTTATAATACATGGCTGCTCCGCCGCCGGAACCCGGCAGGCTCGGCGGTGCATCTTCCTCGACCATGTCGGCGAGCGCGATGTCGAAGAATTTGAAACCAAACCAGGACGTCTCGCAGGACGCCTTTCCCTTCTGGTGATCCCAGGCAATTTCTGGCATGTCGCAGAAGAGCTTCGGGAAGCCCATTTCGTCGCGGCCGGTCAGGATCGCCTCGGGCTGCCCCTCCCAGATTACTGGGCAGAAAGACCCGTCGAGTGTCTCAGTCTTGCCCTGATAGGTCACCGGAAAATCAAGCGACAAAATGCCGTAGCCGCGGCCGGCGAGCCAGTAGAGGTTCTTGAACCAGGCGCAGGAAACGCTGAGGAGAGGCTCGCCGCGCAGGCTCATGCCAGGTGGCAGCAGCGCCTTCAGCTTGTCGGCGTCTGTGCGGTAGGTGATCGCCATCCATTCCGCATTCATGGTGCCGGTTTCATCCAGCGACCACATGCCGCCACCGGGCTTTTGACGCGGGCCTACCGCCGGCCCGAAGACGACAGGCATTCGGTAGCGATGGTCTGGGTTCGGTGTGAAGCCCATGAGTTGATCTCCGTTGAAGTGTTGAGGCAGCGAAATGTCACGTCGCGCGGGATTGTCGGATCGGACGCGTGGACTGATGCGCTCGCGCGAACAGGGTCACCGTCACGCAGGCGACCATTGCAGCCGTCAGGCCGATAGCCTGGTAGCCAACCACGTCCGAGAGAACGCCGCCCAGCAGCGGTGCGACCGCCGAGCCCGACATCGTCATCGCTGGCGTGGCGGCTGCAGCCCGAGCAGAAGGGTCTGCCTTGGCGAGAAAGCCAAACAGGAAAGTGTGGGTGAAGATCATGATCGCAGCGAAGAAGAGCGAAGAAAGCGCATAGAGCAGGAGATCGCTCGGGACGGTGATCATAACGGAGAGAAGAGCCTGTACGATCGCACCGGCGATGCCGACCTTAAGCGGCGGCAGCCGCCCCTGAAAAGCGGCGGCTATCAGCGCGGGGAACATGTTGACGATCCCGATTGAGAGGAGGACCAGTTGCACCTCGCGCGCTCCATAGCCCCTCGCCATGCCAATCCTCTCCACGTAGGAAAAGGTCAGCGCCTGCACGAGGTTCATCAGCATCACCCCAAAGATTACCAGCCAGACAACGGAGGGGATGCGAGCGGCCGCATGAGCGGGCGTGCCCGCCTCCGCCCGTTCCTTGGGGAAGAAAGCCGATGTCACGCATGCTGCCGCTGCCATGATCGCGGCAAGGATCACGAAGAGCTTGGCCGGATCTGTGTGGGCGATGACCACCGGGGCCGTACCCAGGAATACCAGCGCGAACACACCGAAACCGGCGGAGCCGATCGCAAAGATGCGCAAAGGATTGGCTGTCCGTCCCATGGTCCCATGCGTCGTCGACAGCGCCATTCCCGTGGCAGTACCGGCAAGTGCGTGCAGGATGAAGAAGGTGCCAAAATCCGGCTGGAGTTGTGACATCGCGAAAAGGCAGATGGCGCTGGCGCCATAGCCGGCCGGTGCCAGCATATGACCGGGCACCTTGTGAAACACGCGCGCCACCACGAGGCTCGCCAGCACGATGCCGAGCAGGAAGGCCGTTACCAGGCCGCCGGCATGCGTGTTTCCGAGCCCGAAGCCGCCGGACAGCGCCCCCACCCAGACGGGCAGGGCGGCAAGATCGATCATTCCGGCGATATGACCGAATACCAGCGCGATAGTTGCGCTATGCGACTTCATTGAAGACATATTCAGGTCCTCCCATCAGATCTTCAAAGGCACCAAGCAGAGCTTCGAGATCATCGGCATTGGCTGCGGAGCCGAAGGAGTAGAAATCCGGGCGGGCCAGATAGGCAACGGCGCCGCGGCTTTCAAGCCACTGCGAAAGACGTCCGCTGATGTCGCGCCAAGCGCCCTCGCCTAGGATGACCTGCCGAATCCCTAGCCTCTCCAGCCGTACGCCATCAACAGCCTGGCGCGTTACCAGCACAAAATTCCGACCAGCCAGATTGTCGAGCCGTAAGATGATGCCGTCATGCTCCAGGTCGTCATGCGGCAGGAGTTCGCCCGCAGCGCCGATCATCTTTCCACCAGCGTCACGGGCTATAATGCCGCCCGACAGCGAAGGAAAAACCGGCGGAGGAGGAATGTCGCCGGCAAAGAAAGCCTCGTCCCTATAGCGAGCCGCCTCCGGATCGAGCGCGCAGATCAACTGTCCCATCGCCATCGAGATCCTGATCACCGCATCCACATGGGGAGAACGCTCGACCTCGTAGCTGTCGAGCAGTGTTTCGGCGGCAGAGCCGTCGAGAACTCGGTTGAGCTTCCATCCGAGATTCCAGGCATCACGCAGGCCGGCGCACATACCCTGCCCCATGAACGGCGGCATGAGATGGGCGGCGTCTCCGGCGATCAGCATCCGGCCCTTTCGCCAGCCGCAGGTGAGAAGCGAACGAAAGCGATAGCTCGCGCTTCGGATGAGCTCGCCGTCAGCAGGTGACAGCCAGGGTGCGAGAAGTTCCCAAACCTTGTCGGCACCGCACATCTCCGCGGGATCCTCTTCAGGACGCAACATGAATTCCCAACGCCTGTTGCGCATCCCGCTCGGCACGATCGTGGTCGGGCGCTCGGGGTTGCACCATTGGGCGGCATCGGGGATGCACAACTTTTCGGGATCGCTCGGCCTGACATCAACCACCAGCCAAGCCTCGTCAAAGCCATGATCGATGATCGGAACATTCATGAGCCGCCGTACGAGGCTATTAGCGCCGTCGCAGCCAACCAGATAGCGTCCGATCAGCGGGCTCGTCTGTGAATGATCGATGGTGAGATTTTGCTCATCGAAGCGGGCTATTTCAATCTCAACGTGATTGCCGCTGTCACGCGCAGCGACGGCTTCCATGCCAAGATAGTACGAGATTCCGTCCCGACGCCTGAGATCCTCGTGAAGGATCTGCTCTAGCTCTGGCTGATTGAACGTATATCCCGTCGGGCCGCCGGAGATCGATTCCCTGGTCTCGTCGATGTCAATCAGGACTTTCCAGTCGGCATTGTACCAAACATAGTGCCCCATCTCCCGGGAAATGGCTGCGACCTCGCTAGCGATACCGAGAGCATGGAAGATGCGCTTTATCTCGTGGTCGTATCCAATCGCCCGTGGCAGCGGATAGGCTTCCGGCCAGCGTTCCACTACCGCTACTGTGTGCCCACCATCGATAAGCTGCCGAGCGAGTATCTTTCCCGCGGGTCCATAGCCGACAATAATGACATCGTATTCCGTCATGACTTTTCCTCCCCCTTCAACCGACAACAACCGAACAGCGACCCTTCCCCGACGCCGGCGATCAGAAGTCCGGATCGAATGCTATGCCCGGACGCAGGAAGCCAGGTGTAGGAGGCGTGCCCCACAGATTGAGCCAGCGGCCGGCCAGTCCTTCGGAAATGTCCCAGGTCCGTGGCTCATAGGTTGCATCGTTGTCGATGCGGTCGAGCTCGATGGAATTTTCGACCAGGCAGCCATGCGGGTCAGCATAGTAGGTGAATATGTTTCCGCCGGCGCCGTGCCGGCCGGGTCCCCAGACCAGAGCCCTGTCCTTGAGAGTCAGATTGTCGGCGATTGCCGCGAGATCCTCGAGCGAGTGGAGGTCGAAGGCGTAGTGGTGCAGCCCGCTCTCGCCCGGCCCCATGGCTATCGTGTGGTGGAACCCGTCCTCGGCTCGGTACCAACGCAAGCCATCTTCCTCCGTCTGGTCCGAGAGCTTCATGCCGAGAACTTTCACGCAGAACTCACCGAAGGCTTGGGTATCCGGCGCGAAAGCGTTGATGTGCTCAATACGGCGGGGGCGCGCTCCGGGCGTCGAATAATTGTAGCGGCGTGGCTGATTGCGGGCGATCGGGGTGTGGATCTCGAAGATTGCGCCACCAGGAGCGACGATGCGCACGGCTTTGTCGTAGTGCTTTCCGAGCGGCTTATCGTCCAGCACGGTGAGACCGTCCGATAGAGCGCGCCGCTTCACTTCGTCCACGGCCTCAGGGCTGACGGCCTCCAACCCGCATGCGACCGCCTTGCCCTCGCCCTTAACGTAAGTGACCTCATGATGCCGGTCATTGCTTGAAAGATGGACCGCGTCCTCGTCTTGTTCGGTGATGCGAAGGCCCACGACGTCGCATATATCCTTTGCCGCCCCGAGGGGGTCGGGTGAGGAGATAACGACATGCCCCATTTGTCGAATTAAGTAAGTCACTTCAAATCCTTCCTTCGAATGAATGCTTCCTCTGCCCAACTTCCCGCTCCTTTCTCAGGCCGCAGAAACCTTCTCCCCGCACGTCGCTGTGCGAAGGTGAGCTTGTCGGAGATGTTTTCGAAACATGCGGCTTGATCCGCAGGCGACCGGATGTTCGATGCCCGGAAGATTGTCAGGCGTCAGCTCGTCGTTCTGCGGCGACTGGCGCGCTACTCAGTGGGCCGGTAGCACCCTCACCACCTTCTGAACCGACGGGCGCTCGCCAACTCGTTGAAGATAGGCGCTGATCCGTGGCCAAGCCGACAGATCGAGCTCGGCCATTTTTGCCCAGCCCAGCACAACGTAAGCATAAGCGTCGGCGATCGTGAATGTATCGCCGGCAAGATATGCGTTTTCTGCGAGACGGGCCTCGATCACTCCAAAGACCCGAGGCAGCAACGTCGACTTGATCAGTTCGCGATACTCAGCCGGCGTGTTTGGCCGGTTCAGCGGCGAGAAGGTCTTGTGTAGTTCGGTGGCGATATAGTTCGTCCACTCGAGCACGCGGTAGCGGGCGAAATCGCCGGGTGGCGGCAGCAGCCCGGACGCCGGCGCCTGATCTGCAACGTACTGCATGATCACCGCGCCTTCCGTGAGGATCTGCCCGTCCTCAAGGACGAGTGCCGGAACCTGACCCTTGGGATTGACAGCAAGATAGCTCGTCCCGTCCTGGAGACTCTTGGTCCGCAGATCGACATCCTGAAGGTCAATCATGATCGCTGCCTCTTCCAGAACGATCCGCGATGCGGTCGAGCAGGTTCCGGGAACCTGGTAAAGCTTCATGTGTTTGTACTCCTATCGTTACTTTGTGTTCGATATCAGTGCTTGGGCGGTGCTATCTTGTTGACGCTACTCCAGTGTTCGGAAAGTTTGTCGCCGTTAATGCGAAAGGCATCAAAGACGAAATAGTCGTAGGTCTTGCCGCTGCCGTCCGGCTCCGGCTGAGGCAGATAGGCGGCGACCACCACCAAGTCCCCCTCAGCGATGATGAAGGCTGGAGGAATGCGCATTTCCTTCGGCTCGGGAACCGGCCCGTTCGGAAAAACAGTTTTTACGAAACCTTCGAGCCCGGATAGACCACTCGGAATGTGTTCGCAGTGCTGGCGATAGTCCTGGGTCACAAAATCCTTCACCGCATCAGGGTTTTGGCCGTCGAATACCCGGCGGTAGAAATCTCGAACGAGGCGTTTATTGCGCTCCAACTGTTCTTTGTTTTCCTCTTCCATGTCCCTATCCCTATTGACGTACGCTAACGGACTATGGCCGGCGCAACGGCGAGAGACCGAGGCCTCCGCTGATGTCGAAGGCAAGGGTCGCGTAGAACACGAAACCGTCCTTCTGCCGGCCGGTGGAGAAATCCCCGAGCACCGAAGTGTTGGGGTTGATCATGTAGGCAGCGCCGATGTCGAGGATGCCATGCTCGAACAGCCCGACGCTTCCATGAACGTCGAACATGAACGTATCCCGCGGCTGTTTATCATCGATGCCCGAAAAGAATAGTCGCGCATTTCTCTCGTATTCAGCGCGTTTCTCGCTAAGCCCGATATAGTGGACGGACGCACCGATTGTGGCGAGCGGGTTCTCTGACCAGAAGCCCGAATATTCAATGCCGGCAAAAGCTTCCCATGGGTAGGCCTGGCCGTCGCCGAAAGTATGGAACAACCCACCATAGAGCGCGACGTTCTCCGGAACGGGTCCGGTACCGGGAGCGCTCCAGATCACCTTGCGGACCTGGCCGTAGACGCCGGCCGTGCCTTCGTGCTCGATGACCGTCGGCGTTGGACCGAAGGTGGGGTTACCCCAACCGGAGTTGTAGAGAGCGTCCTCGTATCGTGAGGAACGGTAGTAGGCGCCGACCTCGAACTTCAACGGATTGGGATTGTCGAAGAACGACTCCTTGTGAGTGAGGTTTGCGATTGCAATAGCGCCTTCAGCATCACCTTTGCCCCAATTCCAACCGGATCCCTCCTGCCAGTTGTCCGGATTGTCCTCGACGATCCCGAAGCCGATCGCTGTATGTGTGTTGAATTTGTAGGCTGCTCGCGCACCCCAGACAGCCAACGATTCTCCCGGCATGTTCAGCGTGATTGCAAGCGTTGAGTTCAAACATCCTAATCCACCGCAGAATCCGCGCGTCATGAAGTCTTGGGCCAATCCCATTCGACCTGCCTCCACCCGAAGCCGATCATCCAGGAAATCCGCTTCGACCGTCAGTCGCGTCAGATCGGTGCGCGTGTCGACAACCGGGACCGGAAAGAATGCGTTCGACAGATCGAACAAGTAGTTGTCGACGTTGTAGGATGGGAAGTTGATTGTCTCCACCCATTTGACCCTTAGGTCAGGTGTCAGGTTCCCCGTGGCACCGAAGATAAACATGCCATAATTCGCAGAAGATCCTCCTTCGAAGCCAAAGGATGGCGCGGTTTGGTAGATGTTCACATAGTCAAGATTGATATCGATACCGTTGTTATGAAGCCACTTACCGGTTGTCGATAAGGGGCCGACGAATACGGGTTCTTGAATGCCGCCGATCGGATTGATTGGCGGAACAGCGATTGCGAGACCGTCGTCTGCAGGCGCCATGGTCGCAGTCATAAGAACAATAGGTATGACGTAGCTCAACCGAATTCGCATTTTCCCCTCCCATACGTGAAAAACATGTCTCATTGGCCGGCCTCTTCCCCGAGCCGGTTTTCATTGGTGCTTGCAGATCCAGGAGGCGAGGCGAGCAAAATGGCGAGTGAAGCAAATGCGCAGAGCCCGATAATGATGTTGAACATCAGGTCATATGATCCCATTTGGTCGAAGATCGCTCCGGCGCCGGCCGCTCCCGATGCGGCGCATAACGTGGAAGCCGGCATCATCGATCCGAACATTGACGGGAAGGATTCCCTGCCGAAGTAATTGCCGAGCAGTGCCATTAAGCAGACCTGTGAGGCCCCGTATCCAATCCCGGCAGGCACCGCATACATCCAAATCCCGGCAAACCCCTGCGGATGGATCAGCAGGAAGAAGCCAGCCGCGACGAGCGCCATGCCAGCAGCAGCGATGACTGCAGGAGATATGCGGTCTCCCAGAACTCCTGCAGTCATATTGCCGATGAACGACGCGACAATGGTGATCGCCATAGCAATTGCGGTATCGGTGGATGTGTAGCCGATGTCCTGAAGATGGACGACGCCGTGCGCCATCAGGAAAACCCAAGCCACGCCGGCAACGCTCATATAAGCAAGAATGAGCCAGTAGGCTCTGGTTCTCGCAGCTTCCTTCAGGGACCAGCGAACCTGGCTTTTGAAAACATGCGTCTCGCCCAACGACTCGATGCCCGTTGGGTTTTGCGTCACAAGACGTTCAACTTGACGTTCGTTCAGCGCCAGGCGAGCTGTCAGCAGGGCTATGCCGGCGAGACCAGCGATCACCCACCATCCCAAACGCCAGTTGTTATCCGATACAGCCAGCAAGCGGTCGAGCGCCGGCGGCGATAGAAAGCCTCCGAACTCGATCGCCGACAGCACGACCGAAACGGCAAGGGCACGCCGAACGTGAAACCACCTTGCAATGGCTGCCTGGGCAGGCAGCATGCCTGCGACACATACGCCAGTCCCGACGACGATGCCGAAGGCAACAACATATTGCCAACCCGTATTGACAAGCGTCGCCATGGCGACTGCGCCCACCAGAAGGACGCCACAGCCAAAGGTGACGGTCCGCTGATATCCGCATTTCTCCATCAAGATTGCCACGACCGGCCCCTGAAAGCCCATCATCATCACAAACATGCCGAAACCCAGGCCGAATACCGAGCGATCTAAATTAAGATCCGCGATCATTTGAGCATTGATGACCGAAATGCCCGCACTGGGCACCGCCACGACCAGCAGCACAACCAGCCACAGTGCGCCTAGAACCCTCCAGCCGTCCGAGCTATACTCAAAACCCCGTGCTGCCGTCGGTCCGCTGACGGTGTGCACCCTCACTCCCTGTTCCAAAGTCTCTCCTCCCTGTGGAATGCTCGCGCGGCCTCCTACCGCACGGGCGCAAAATTCAAACGGCCGGCGCTGGCTGCGACCGGTCGGGCAGACCGCCCGCAAACATCGGGAAGGGCGCAATTCCCATGAGTTGGCGCCCGAAGATTTCTGCTGTCGGATCAAGACGCACGGCGCCATGGAGCAGCGCTACGCGCACGTCGCGGGCAAATCGCTGCACGGGGTTGCTCTCGTTGGCGGTCGCCGAACCGATACTGAGTTGGAGCGTGCCTAGCACGCCATCGAGCGAGTTGGTGGCGTGGACGGCCTCCATCATCATCGACTGTTCCTGCTCATGCGATATATCTATCCCTTCGATCGCATGACGGTCGAGCGTGTCGGCGGTGCGATAAGCAACCGCTTCAGCCATCTTGATCATCGCATAGGCCTTAGCCGCACAAACCTGGGTGGATGTCATTTCGGCCACGCTCGGATAGGGTAGATTGAAAGGCCGCTGCTTTTTCGCCATGTCGATGTAACATTCGAGTGCTCCGCGCGCCATTCCAAGCACGATGGCCATGTGTGTCAGATTGGTCAGAAGCATTAAGCCGCGGGCGTCGAACTGGCTGGCAAGGCCGCTGTAGCGTCGGCGCGTTTCGTCCATGCGCATCGGAAATTCGCGCATATCCATGAAGCGGCGGTCGGGCACGAACTGCTCTTCCTTAACGGTCAGGCTGTTCGACGATGTCGCCTTCATCCCCATGACGCGCCAGTTGTCAATGATCTCCATTTGCTCGGCATTCAGGATAGCCATTGCCCGGCCCATTTCACCCGGCGCACATTCATAGTCGACGCCGACGGCGATCCATTTTGCGTGCTTGCAACCGCTGCCGAAGTGCCATGAACCACTGACCATCCAGCCTCCTTCGACGGGGCGGGCGGAGCCGACCTTGGTGGCGAAGATTGAGGCGCCGGCGGCAAGCGGGCCGACCCAGCTCTGTCCACAGTCAAAGATTTCCTGAACCGCATCGTCCGGAAAGGAGATAATGTTCCGCAAGCCACCCGCAACGAACACCATCCAGCCTGCGGCGCCGTCGCCGCGTCCGATCTCACTGACAATCTCTACAACGTCACGCGCTCCAAGCGCATAACCGCCGAAATCCGTCGGCAGCGTTAGACGAAACGCGCCGATGTCGTTGAGCGCTTGCAGGCTTTCGCGCGTCAAAGCACCGAGCTTTTCGCCCTCCAACGCATTCTTGCGCAGCAGCGGAACCAGCTCAGCCGCCTTCCTGCGAATGTCTCTGCCAATTTTGGTGGAACAGGGAGATTCCAAACCCTTCTGTTCCACGGGGTGCGCGAGTGCTTGCATGGTCATGTTCACGATCAATTCCTTATTCTACATAGCGCCTGTCGCTGCCGGAGCGGTCAGCGACAGGCAGGCACGAATGAAAGCCTCGGCGAAACCAGGCTACCGGCCCCCCACAGTCATCTCCAACCGATGCCGAAAGGACCCGGCCGATGAGGAGCTGATGGTCTCCGGCTATCTGCGCGCTATCGAGCACGCATTCGATCGAGGTGTGAAAGCCCGCAAGAAGCGGAACGCCATTCCGAGAGAGCTTGCAAGAAACGTCCTTGAACTTGGACGTCGAGCCGGAGGCAAATCGCAGCGCGAGGTCGCGGTTCGCCTCCGAAACGAAATGGACAGCGAAGTGTTGGAATCCCAATATGGCGGCCAACGTCTTCGAAGTTTGCGCAAGACCCAAAGCGACTAGTGGAGGATCGAAGGACAGGGAATTGAAGGAGCTCACCGTTGCGCCGGCAAACTCGTTGTCAGCGGCGATGCTCGTCACAACTACGACGCCGGACGGCAATTGTCCGAAGGCTGCTTTCAGCGTCTCCTTGCTGGGATAATCCTCAAAGCTCTGAAAGTATGGCGGATCACCTGCGAGCGCACATGGTTCTGATATCATCGCTGCCTCCCTTTTGATTTAGATGTATCTTAGTGCTAAAATATATCCTGTCAAGCTCACCGATCGCGAAGTCTCACCGGCAGGTTTGCAGGTGATGAGCAATTTGCGCGCGGTGCTCGGCTTTGCTAGGACTGGATGAGCTTCGGAGATTTTATCTTAAGATGTTTGATACAAACGAACGGCCTATTTCTCAGACCCAAAAGGTCTTCGACGACCTTGTGCGGCAGTGGGAAACTGATTTTCCGGGTGAGGACAGTGCACCGATTGCGATAGCCATGAGGATACGGCATTTGTACCAATTGGACCAGGAATCTCTCCAAGCGATCCTTGTACCCTTTGGTATCGGAGTTGGGGACATCGACGTTCTCACTCACCTCGCTCAGCGCCCGGAGACTCGTCCCCTGCGGCCGAGCGATCTGGCGAGCCTTTGTATGGTGACAACTGGCGCCATTACTGGACGGCTAACCAAACTGGAGGAGCGGTCTTACCTCACGCGGGTACCGCATCCTTCTGACAAACGAACGATATATGTCGAAATCACGGAGTCTGGTCGGGAGCTCTTAAACCGAACCAGAGCGGAAGTGGCCAGGGCTTCGCATCTCCTACTCGGGATTCGTGCCCTAGATAATGCTGAGCGACAAAACCTAGTCAAAACACTAACCAAGTTGATCTCCGTCCTGCCATCTTGAGAGTCGGACGGCAACCGAGGTGCTGCAGGCTCTGAAAACGTCATCAACTGAACGAAGCTTTCAACTGCAAGACTGACGCTTGTCCCGACCCCTGAATTTTTGTCGTGAGGTCAACAGTTTGACCTTTGAATTGCAAAGTGAACGAACTGTCGAGCTGTGCAGCAGCGCTCGCCTTTGCGACGGGCGCGGGCGGAAACTCATCGCCGCTCCGCGCTTCGACTGCAGGTGCACATTGGCCGCCTTGAAGGGATATGAACCATCGACTATAGCGGCAGTCTCGCCTTAACTTGAAGGGGTTGACGCGGTCGAAATGCGGTAGTCATCACGCCGCGTTCAACCAATAGACTCTGTGATATGCAATTGGCGCGAATGCCTCACACCCTCGGCATGCCTTCGGGCCGAAGCGCCTTCTTCAGCGCCGCGATGCGGAAGATGGCGTTCGGGGCGCCGTAGCCGCGATAGCCGCGCCGTTCGACGATCTCGAAGAAGAAACCTTCGCCATAGGTCATGCTGTAGAGCTGGAAATATTCGCCGTGTTCGTCGCGGTCATAGAGAATGTTCTCTTCCTTCAGCCGCTCCGAAAGTTCCGCATCGAGGCCGAAACGGGCTTCGACGTCGCCGTAGTAGTTGGGTGAGATCTGTAGCGGCTTGAAGCCGTTCTTTCGCAGCGCCGCGGCGGTCGCAAAGATGTCGTCGGTGTGGAAGGCGAGATGCTGGACGCCGGACCCGAATTTTTCGGCGATGAAATGCCCCGCCAGCGTGCGGCGGTTCTCGGCGCCGTTCAGCGTGATCCGCAACGTGCCGGAGGCGTTTTCGACCACCTGGCTGCGCACCACGCCCGCCGGATCGATGATATCGACCATCGGCGTCTTCTGCATTTCGAAGATCGAGGTGTAGAACAGCAGCCAGGTCAGCATTTCCTCGTAGGCGACCGTCTGGGCGATATGGTCGACATGCTGAAGATGCGCCGGCGTCACCTCGGCTTCGCCCTCTTCGCTCACGGACTGAAAGTCAATCTCGGAAAAGCGGCCGAGATTGCTCTTGTCGTCGATCAGGTAGACGAGCCCGCCGCCGACGCCACGGATCGCCGGTATCTCCACTTCGCCCGCGGCCACCTGCTGCCGGAACGGCTCAGCCCCGAGCGCCACCGCCCGTTCGAACGCCTGCCCCGCGTCCTCGACGACCAGAGCCATGGCATAGGCCGAGGTGCCGTGGACGGCAAACGAGGCGTTGGTAAACCCCTTCTCGTCGGTGTTGACCAGGAGACGGATATCGCCCTGGCTGTAGAGACTGACCTTCTTCGTCCTGTGCACCGCCGTCTTGCGGAAACCGAGCGTTCGCAGGATCGCAGCCAGATCGGCCGCGTCCTTCTCGTCGGAGGAGAACTCCACGAAACCGACCCCTTTGACCGCCGCGCGGTCCGGCATGTCGCGGACCGTCAGGCCCGATGCATTCGGGCTGCGGCGCACCTGGTCGCCGAGATAGATGAGCGAGCGATAGCCGTCATCGGCAATCGCCCGGCTTGATCCGCCGCGGAACTGGTCGTTGAAAATCTCCAGCGAGAAATAACCGTCGTAACCGGTCTCGGCGATTGCGGTGGTAAACGCAGTCACCGGCAGATCGCCCTCGCCCGGCATGTTGCGGAAATGCCGTGACCAGTAGAGCAGGTCCATGTCGATCAGCGGCGCATCGGCGAGCTGGACGATGAAGATCTTGTCCTTGGGGATGGAGCGGATCGAATTGATGTCGATCTTCTTCGACAGCGTGTGAAAGCTGTCGAGGATGAGACCGATATTCGGGTGGTCGGCACGCCGCACGATCTCCCAGGCATCGCGGTGGTCGCTGATATGCCGGCCCCAGGCGAGCGCCTCATAGCCTACTCTCAACCCGCGTTTGGCAGCCCGTTCCCCGAGCTCGTGGAAATCGGCCGCCGCCCGGTCGATGCCGCCAAGCGAGACCGGCGAGACGTTGGAGCAGACGAGAACGAGGTCGGTGCCGAGTTCCTGCATGACGTCGAACTTGCGCTCGGCGCGATCGAAGGTGCGGCCCCGATGCGTGGCGGGCATGCCCTCGAAATCGCGGAACGGCTGGAACAGGGTGATCTCCAGCCCATGATCGCGGACCATCTTTCCGACATCGGCAGGGCTGCCGTCGAAGGCGAGGAAATCGTTCTCGAAGATCTCCACCCCATCGAAACCGGCCCTGGCAATCGCCTCAAGCTTCTCGGGCAGCTCCCCGCTGATCGAAACCGTGGCTATCGACGTCTTCATCTTCTATTCCTGCGCCCGTAAGCTCAATCGAAATTCGGTTTCACAAGGCCAATATCCTGGGCGAGCGCCAATCCTTCGTCACGCGCCCCGCCTGCCTTTGTCCATGGCAGGCGGGGTAATTCCGGCCTGAGGGGTGATCCGCCTTAAAGCGGGTCACCGACCTTGAATGTGCGTTCGAACTTGTAGGCCGAGTCGGCCCCCAGCCATTTCGTATAAAGCTTCTCTGCCTTTCCGGAGGCTTCCAAGTGGCTGAGGAAGGTGTTCAGGTAATCTCGAAAGGCAGTCTCGCCTTTCCTGACGATGAAGCCGCAAGACTGCGTCGTGATTGGCTCCGAGACAATCTCGGTCGGGCGCGCATTGTCGCCGGCACGCATCTGCAGAACCCGCAAAGAGGAAAAGCGTCCTGCGATACCGACAACCTTCCCCTGCTGCATGGCCACGAAGGCCGCCGGCTGTTCCTCGAAAGCAATGATCGAAGCATTGGGCAACTTCACTTTTGTCAGCGCTTCCAGGAAATTGCCCTTGTTCATCCCCAGCCGCTTGCCGTCCAGCTCGGAAAGCTTGGTCACACCGGCATCCTTGGAGACCAGGAAACCGAAGTTTTCGCGAAGATACGAATTGCTGAATTCAATCTGCTGGGCGCGTTCGGGACTGTAGGAAATCAGCGCGGCGAGCATATCGACGCGGCCCTGCATCAGCTCCGGAATTCGCGCCTCCGAAGACGTGACCTTTAGCTCTGCCTTGACGCCCAGGCTTTCGGCCACCATGCGGCAGAGATCCACCTCGTAGCCTTCGACCTCCTTGGTCTGCGCATTGATGTAACCGTAAGGCTGGCTCGTTCCAAGAACGCCGCAGATCAGGCTGCCGCGCGCCTTGATGTCGTCGAGCGTGGTCGCGGAACTGGAATGAGCAGCGCCTCCAGCTGCAAAGACCGTGGCGATCGCCAATACCAGATGCTTGAATTTTAACATGCCTCTCTCCCTCAACTACCGGCTGACCTTGCGCAGCTGAGCCTACGGGCTCAGCCTTTCGCTTGAAAATACTGCAAAAACAACTTCCTCCTCCAGGAAATTATTCACCGTGAAACTACAGCAATATCATCACATTTTCCAGAACAATATCGTGATCAGGAGAAAATACTTATGAAACAAATGAAACAATCTAAGAGTTCGCGCGAGCGAGGACGAAATCGAACTCGACGTCCCAAAACCAGCTCTTGAACCCCAGCTGCGCGGCCTGCGCCGGGTCCTCGTTGCGCTTGAAATTCGCAAGCAGGCTTTCCTTGACGCCGAAGACGGCGTCGGACTCGATATATGGATCGTCCGGATCGAATATGTGCGTAGTCAGGCTTTGGAACCCGTCCGCCTTGATAATGAAATGGAGATGGGCCGGCCGGTATGGATGGCGGCCTAGCCGCTTCAGGAGCTTGCCGACGGTTCCGTCGTCCGGAATCGGATAATATTTGGGCTTCACGGCGAGAAACCGGTACCGTCCATCCTCGCCTGTGCGAAACATGCCGCGCAGGTTGAATTCCGGCTGCAGGCCTTGCTGCTGGACGTCATAGAAGCCCTCGTCATTAGCTTGCCAGACATCGAGCAGGGCGTTGGCAACAGGATTTCCGGCCGTATCGCGAATCTGGCCATGGATGAGCATATCCTCGCCCTTCTGGTCGAGACAGATATTGGCGCCCATCGGTCGTTCCGGAACCTCCGCCACATGGAATGGGCCGAGGACGGTGCTTTCCGACGCGCCGGAGGGCTTGCGGTTGTTGATCGCATCAACCAGCATGGAAACCCCGAGCACATCGGAAAGCAGAATAAACTCCTGTCGCCATTCGTTGCAGAGCTGCCCTGTCTGAGTCAGGAACTGGATCGCCTCGAACCACTCCGCCTGGCTGGGCTCGATTTCCTTGACCATTTCATGCAGCTTGCGAGTAATGACCTCGAGGATGAACTTGAGACGCTGATCGGCCGTTTCCGCATTGCGGGCAATGACAACCTCGACGGAGTTTTCTTCCGTGAAATAGCCTTTTCCAATCGACTGCATGTGTTCCTCCTCGAGTCTTCCGTTCAGCCTTCCGGCGTCAGGCCGGCCCAGGCTCGCCGCAGCATCGCCCGAATGGCCTGGCGATCGAGAGGCCGCGGATTTGCATAGGGATTTTGCGTCGCCAGCTCGGCAGCGCGGTCGAGATCACCCTCGGTCAGTCCGAGATCTCTGAGCGCGATGGGCGCGCCGAGGCCGCGTGAAAAATCCTGAAGCCCGCGCCCCAGCGGTTTGCCGAAAATCGCCGCAGCAGGCGCCAGCAGTTCGGGCACCACGGCAGCATTGAAGCCGATCGTATGCGGCAGCATGACTGAATGGGTTTCCGCATGGGGCAAGTTGAAGCTGCCACCGAGCGTGTGGCAGATCTTGTGATGGAGCGACATTCCAACCTGCCCGAGCACGCTGCCGCACAGCCAGGCGCCGCAGAGCGCTATCGTTCGCGCGGCGCGATCGGCGGGATCGGCGACGATCTTCGGAAGCGCCTCGGCGAATTTGCGCATGCCTTCGACGGCAATGATCGAGGACACCGGGTTGCGGTCCGGGGCATAAAGCCCCTCCGCCGCGTGGGCGATGGCGTTCAGCCCGCTCGTCACGCTGACGGAGACGGGCAGGCCCAGCGTCAACTCGGGATCGTAGATGACGACTTCCGGCAACACCTTGTCGCTGCGCAACGTGGTCTTCAGCCCGTTCTCCGTCTGGCCGAGCATGGACGTCACTTCCGAGCCGGCATAGGTCGTCGGAATAACGATCTGCAGCAGGTCGGTGCGATAGGCGATCGCTTTGCCGAGCCCGATAGTCGAGCCGCCGCCATAGGCAACGAGGCAATCGGCGCCAATCTGCCTGGCATAATGCAGGGCGGCCTCCGTCACCGGCACGGGCGTGTGCATGACGGCGCCGGAAAACTGGCCAGCCGCAAATCCACCCAGCCGATCTGTAAACAGGCCCGCCCGGATTTTCTGACCGGCGGTGGAAAGCACCAGCGCCCGACGGCAGCCGAGCTTCACCATGCAATCCGACAGTTTCTCGCTGGAGTGGCTGCCGAAGATGATTTCCGCCGGACTGCTGCGATAGACGAAATCCATGGCCACCTCTCTCGATCGTCAGGGTTGGAATGGAGGCGCGCAGGACTGCCGAAGGATAATTTCCGTCGGCAGGACAATCGAGCGCGGCGGCGAATCTGTCTTGCCCTCCATGCGCCCGATGAGAATGTCGACGGCCTGGCGGCCAAGCTCGCGGCGATCCCACTGGACGCAGGTCATCGGAGGACGGACGATGCGCGCCGTGTCCGTATCGCCGAAACAGAAAACGGAAACGTCCTTCGGTATGCTCAATCCCAGAATGTCGATGCCGCGCAACGTGCCGGTAAGAGCTTGGCTGCCAAGGGTCATGATCGCCGTCGGCCGGGTTGCCGACTGAAGCAGCTGCCGTGTTTCGGCGCAGGCGGCGTCGGCGGTGATGCAACCCGCCCGGATGAGTTCTTCGTCGAAGGGAAGCCCGGCCTCCCGGTGAGCTTGTGCAAAACCGGCGATCCGCTCGACGCCCGGCCGGACGATCCTGTCGGCGGTGATCATGGCGATCCGCTTATGACCAAGGCTGATCAGGTAGCGACAGGCGCCCAGCGCCCCTTCCCGGTGATCGACAAGGACGCTGTCCACGCCTTCCGGCGGCTCGCGATCAAGGATGACGGAAGGCACCTTCGCCTTTCTCAATGCCTGCTTCAGGCGTGGCTGGCGCTCCGTGCCGATCGACATGATCGCACCGGTGAGCACGCCTTCCGACAAGAGGGTGAGCAATTCCTGCTCGCGCCGTTCGTCGTTCTGGGTATTGGCGACCACCAGCGTATAGCCAAGCTGCGCCAGCCGCTCCTCCACGGCGCTCACCACCTGTCCGTAAAGCAGGTTGGAGAGATCCGTCACGAACAGGCCGACGAGCCGGACAGCCGGCGACTTCGCCGCAACAATTCCCTTGCCTTTCGGCCGATATCCAAGACTTTGCGCGGCGGCGAGCACCCGCTCGCTGAGCTCGCTGCTGACAGGCACGTTGCCGAGCACCACACGCGACACAGTGCCGATAGAGACGTTCGCAGCTGCTGCGACTTCGCGGATCGTTGCGCGCCGTTCGCCATTGCCCGGCTCTTCCGGACCGGATTTCCCCATCGGTTTGCGTCCCGCCATCGTCAGCTTCTCCTTGCAGCAGGTAATGCCTCGACCACGGGCATATCATAGGCTGTGATGGATGGAAGCGGCCGGACGTCGTAACGCTCCATTTCGACCAGGCACAACTGGCCAGTAGAGCCTTGGGCAAAGCGAGAGGTTCCCGCGTCGCGGGTCACGGCATTCGGATTGCCGTGAGCGCAGAACACGCTTCCGTCCGCCGTCTCCACGGGATTGAACCAGGCGCCGGTTGCGATCTGCACCACGCCTTCGCGGATGTCGCCAGAGACAACGGCGCTGGCGAGGAATGCGCCCCGGTCGTTGAAGACGCGCACGATGTCGCCATCGGCGATGCCGCGCATTCCGGCATCGGCCGGATTAATCATCATCGGCTCGCGGCCGTCGCGCTTGGATGACTGGCTGAGTGTTCCGAAATCAAGCTGGCTGTGCAGCCGGACGGCTGGTTGGTTGGCGACCAGCTGCAGGGCGAAACGGGCCATGCGCGGGGAACCGGCACCCTCGACCGGCGGTATCCAGGCCGGATGCTCCGGGCAATCGGAATAGCCGAAGCTGGCGATCGTCGGGGAGCTTATCTCGATCCGGCCGCTCGCCGTCGGCAAGGGATGGTCTTCCGGATTGTCGCGAAAACGCCGGAGCAGGCCACCGTCGAACTTGGCGAACGGCAGCTTGGCCTGCCCTTCGCGCCAGAAGGTGTCGAAGTCCGGGAGCGACCAGTTCGCCGCCTCGCATTTGCGCGCCGTTGCCGCATAGAGGGCACGCAGCCACTCCTCCTCCGAGCGTCCCTCGGTAAATGCCTCGCCAACCCCGAGAGCGGCCGCAAGCATGCTGAAAATCGTATAATCGTCCCGAGCCTCGGCAAAAGGCGGCACAAGCCTGTGCATGGCGATGATGCGCTCGTCGCTGCGCGAGGAAGCGATATCGTTGCGTTCCAGCGTCATGGTCGCCGGGAGCACGATGTCGGCGTGCTTGGCGCTGGCCGTCCAGACACTTTCATGGACGACGATCGTATCGGGCCGCCCGAAGGCCTGCCGCAGGCGTCCGAGATCCTGATGATGGTGGAAGGGATTTCCTCCGGCCCAGTAGACGAGCCGAATATCCGGAAAGGTCAGGGTTTCACCGTTATAGTCCTGCGTGCCGCCGGGATTGAGCAGCATCTCGGATATCGACGCACAGGGAATGAAATCACGGACCGGATTTCTCCCCTGATCGAGCGCGACGGCGCTGACGGCGACCCGACGCGTTCCGCTATCGGCCATGGAGCCGAGGCCGTAGCAGAAACCGCCGCCGGGCAGGCCGATCTGCCCTGTCATCGCGGCGAGCACGATCGCCATCCAGATCGGCTGCTCGCCATGTTCGGCGCGCTGCACGGACTGGCTTACGGCGATCACCGTCCGACGTCCGGCAATCTTCCGGGCAACGGCGAGAATATCCTCTTCCGGAATTCCGCAGATGCCGGATGCCCATCGCGCATTCTTCGGCTGGTTGTCCTCGCGACCGAGCAGATAATCCTCGAAAGTGCCGAAGCCGATGCAGCAGCGGTCCAGGAATGCCCGGTCATGGGTGCCGTCCATAACCATGGTGTGTGCGATGGCGAGCAGGACGGCAACATCCGTACCGGGACGGATCGCGTGCCACTGCGCTCCGATCGCCGGATCGAAATCGGCCTTCAGTGGACTGAAGAGGTGGAAGCTGCAGCCCCGGCTCTGCATCGCGGCAAGATAGCCCGGAACCAGGTGGCGACTGGTGCCACCCCCGGTGACGGAGCCATTCTTTGCAGCCATGCCACCGAAGGAGAGGACGAGATCCGTGTGCTCCGCCATTTCCTCGAAACGCACTGAATTCAGGTAGGACTCGTCATAACCAGCAAAGACGCGAGGCAGGATGACCATCGCCGCGCCGGCGCTGTAATTGTTGACCGAGCGTACATAGCCGCCAAGACAATTGAGAAAGCGATGGACCTGGCTCTGGGCGTGGTGGAACCGTCCGGCGCTCGACCAGCCATAGGAGCCTCCGTAGACGGCGCGCGGACCGTAATCCGAGTAGACGCGCCTAAACTCACCCGCCAGCAGCGGCACCACTTCGTCCCATTCCATGGCAACGTAAGTGTCGCTGCCCCGCCGATCGGTCGGGCCGGGACCGTTCTCCAGCCAGCCGCGGCGCACCATCGGGCGGGCAATGCGGGATTTATGCCGAGCCGCCGTTTCGAGATTGCCAAGGATGGCTGACGGCGATGGATCATCCGCAAACGCGCGGACTTCCAGCCCATCGTCGCGCCAGCGCCCGTGGAAGGCGCCCCAGTGCGAGGAATGCGTCAGAAAGCCGTCGTCGGGTGTTTCGTTCAAAGCATGACCCTAGTTGATCGAACTCAGGAAGCGCTGGACGCGCTCGTTCGGATGCGAATTGAAGAATGCGGCCTTGTCCGTATCGACGATGATTTTTCCCTTTTCCATCAGCCAGACGCGATCGGCGGCTTCGCGCGCGAAGCGCATTTCGTGGGTAACGCACATCATCGTCATGCCCGTCGCTGCCAGTTCGCGCATCAGCGCCAGCACTTCGCCGATCATCTCCGCGTCGAGCGCGCTCGTCGGCTCGTCGAACAGCATGATCTCGGGCTGGAACGCGAGCGAGCGGACAATCGCGACGCGTTGCTGCTCGCCGCCGGACAACTGCGCCGGATAGTTGCTGGCGCGCCGGGTAAGGTTCACTCGCTCCAGAAGGGCCATAGCGCGTTTGGTGGCCTCGTCGCGTGGCATTTTCAGGATCTTGGTGAGGCCGATGACGATATTGTCGAGCGCAGTCAGGTGCGGGAAGAGATTGTATTGCTGGAACACGAAGCCGATCTTCTGCCGCAGCTTGTTGATATCGACGCCACGGCTGTTGACGTCCACGCCGGCGATTTCGATACGGCCCGTGGTGATCGGCTCCAACCGGTTGAGGGTCCGCAGAAGCGTCGACTTGCCCGAGCCGGACGGCCCGCACAACACGACGACCTCGCCTTTCTCGACGCGGGCGTTGATATCCGACAGGGCCCGGAAAGCGCCGAAATCCTTGTTGAGCGACTGGATGCTGATCATCGGACGGCGCTCCGGTTTCGGGCGATGCGCCTGTCGAGTAACCCGGCGATCTGGGTTAGGCTGAAGCAGAGTACGAAATAGAGCGCGGCGAGGACCATGTAGACCTCCATCGGACGCGTCATCAGGATGCCGTTCACCTGGCTTGCCGAATAAGTCACCTCGCCCAGCGCGATCACGTAGGCGAGCGAGGTTTCCTTGATGACGGACGTGAACTGGTTGAGGATGCCGGGAATGACATTGTAGAGCGCCTGCGGCAGGATGATTTTCCAGATGATCATCCACCGCTTCAGGCCAAGCGCCAGTGCCGCTTCGGTCTGCCCCTTGTGAAGCGCCTCGATCCCGCCCCGGATGACTTCCGAAAGATAGGCCGTCTGGAAGAACACGATGGCAATCACCAAAGTCGTGAACGGCGACAAGGGAAAGCCGAGAAGCTGCGGCAGGAAGAAATAGATCCACAGGAGCAGCATCAAAAGCGGGCAGCCGCGGATCAGTGTCGTATAGGCCTCGCATGCCCTGCGGACCCAGACCGACTTCGAACCGCGCAGCAGCGCTACGCCGATTGCGAAGGGAAACGTGATGGCAAGCGAGACGACGGCGATGATGAGGGTCATGGCCAGCCCGCCGATCGGACCGCGAGGATAGGTTCCGAGCAGGAAAAATTCCCAGTTTTCAGAAAACACCTGCCACATCAGCGCGTCCTCGAAGCGTTGTTGCGGGAAAGCCGAGAACCGAGCCAAATCAATGGCATGGTTCCAGCCAGATAGGCGACTGTGATGACTGAGAAGGACTCGAAAATCCGATAGGTTTCGTTCTCGATCAACCTCGCCTGATAGGTGAGTTCCGCCACGCCGATGACGGCGGCAAGGCTGGTCGCCTTGAACAGCAGCAGGGTCTGATTGACGAGAGGCGGCAGCGAATTGCGCATCGCCTGCGGCAGAATGATCCAGCGCAGCGAGCCGAGGAAGGTAAAGCCCATCGCCCTGGCTGCCTCGAACTGCACCTTCGGCAACGTGCGGATACCCGACCGCAGGTCCTCGGAAATATAGGCGGCTTGATAAAGCGCGATCGCAATGACTGCAAAGATCAGCTCGGAATTATGCGAGTTGATGAAATCGTTCGCGGAATACGGCAGAAGCTGCGGTATGCCGAAATACCACACGAAGAGATGCACGAGCAGCGGTACGTTTCGCTGATACTCGACATAAGCCCAGACGAGAAGCTCAAGTGGCCGGAACGGGACCATCCGGACGATCGTCAGCAGGATGCCGACAGCCATCGCACCCACCCAACACAAAACAAACAGCAGCAGCGTCATCGCCAGGCCGGTGATCAGCAGCCAGCGATAATGCTCCGTAAAGATCGCCGAAAAATCCAGGGCCGGCATGCGTTCTCCTCCCGCACGGCATTAGGGCGCGTATTACAGCGCGCCCTCTCCTCCTACTGCATCGGCGAGAAGGCCGTCGGCTTCAGGAAGGAATTGACGATCTTGCTGATCAGCGGACCATTCTTTTCCGATTCCGCGCGTGGAGTCAGCCAGTTCGGATCCTTCATGAAGGTCGCCCATTTCTCTTCCCGCTCAGCCATCGATTCCCAGGCGAGCATATAGTAGAGCCTCAGATTGCTGTCGCCGATTTCCACCGTCCAGAAACCGACAGGACGGATGCCATGCGATTTCCAGAGCGGTAGCGTCACCGTCTCGAAGCGCTTCAGAAGATCCGGGAGCCGGCCTGGGACGGCTGAGTAATCGCGCAATTCGTAAATCATGATGTCTCCTCCTTTAGTTCTTTTGGCGTGTTGATGCGACTGCCGGATGATCAACGGCAGCGACGAAGGGCAGGGTTGCGGCCGCCGCGCGCTTCACGAGTTCGCGGGGCGGAAGATGCCCGTGATCCCGGTGCGGCGCTTCGAGGCTTACCGGCAGGTCGGGATCGAGTACCCCGAGCAGGCCGGCGAGATCGAGCTCGCCTTCTCCCGGATAAAGCCGCGTCGCACGCGCTTCGGCGGCGATTTCGGATGCCGGCGGAAGCTTCGCCGGCGCATCGCAGAGATGCACATAGGCAACCGTGCGCGGCTGCAACCGTGCAACCTCTTCCACGCTGCCGCCACTGCGCGACAAATGCAAAGCGTCGATCAGGATGCGGGCGTTGTCCATGCCGATGCGGGCCTGGACGCGCCTGGCCTGTTCCAGTGTCCGGAGCTTCTGGAAGGGCATGAACTCGATACCGACGACGATGCCGAACGGCTGCGCCGCTTCCGCCAGTTGTCGGTAGCTGTCGACCAGGCGATCCTCCTCGTCGTCGATGCCGGCGCTGACAATCGCCCTGGCGCCCATGGCGGCCGCGGACTCGAGCCCGGCCATCATCGCCTCGACGCTGAAATCCGGCCAGATCGAAAACGTCTCGCCCTCGAAGACCGTGATGCCACAGCTTCGAGCCCGTTCGGCGATCTGCTGTGACCGCTTCAGATCGCCGGAGATCGGCCAGCGATGCGCAGTATGTTGCGGCGGTCTGTTGCGAATGCCGACGCCGCCGAAGCCAAATTCGGCTGCAAGGTCGATGAGTTCCTCGGGGGAAGCCTCGAGCGCCGTCAGGTGCGAGATGCAGACCAGCCGCGCCATGACCTACTTCCCGGACCGTTCGATATCGCCGGTATATTCGATCGAGCAGAGCTTGGCGCCCATGAACTTGTCGGAAACCGGGTCGGAATAGGCTGCCTTCTGCCGCTCCATCGCCGCAAGAACATGATCTTCGCCACGCCCTTCCGGCTTGTAGCCCAGTTCATAGGCGCGTGAATTGTCGTACCAGCCGCGCTCGTTGTGGGAGACGCCATAGACGATGTCGTAGTGGATATCGGGATGGTCGAGACCGATGCACATGAGCTGGGCGAGATCTTCCGGCTTGACCCACAGGGCCAGCCGGCGAATGTCCTCCGGCTCGTCGAACACCCGGCCGATGCGGATGCAGAAGCATCGCATCCCGTGCTTGTCCGCATAAAGCGCCGCAAGGGATTCGCCGAATGCTTTGGTGACGCCATAGCGGCTCGACGGCCGCACGGGCACGTCGATGCCGAAGCGCCGGTCGCGGGGATAGAAGCCGACAACCTGGTTCGTGGAGGCGAAGACGATGCGCTTCACGCCAGCCTTGCGAGCCTCCTCGAACATGTTGAATGTGCCGACGATATTGGCCTGCAGCATCTTCTCCCATTCGTATTCGAAGGGAAGGCCACCAAGATGGATGACACCGTCGACACCATCGACCGCCCGCGCCACGGCAGCGACATCTGCAAGATCCGCCTCGACAAACTGTTCGCCCGCGACAAGGTCATCGGGCCGCCTCACGTCGGATAGGATCAAGTTTTCATAACGGCCACGCAGGATCTTCCGCAGCCGCGTCCCGACCCCACCTGCCGCACCGGTCAAAAGCACTCTTCTCACGATATCCTCCCAAGGCCGCGCCCATGTTTGCGACACCCTCTCCATGAGACATTCATGTCATACGGTCGCTCCGGGGGTCAACATAATTTTCATTATTTTCATGATATTTTTGAAGTTGAATCGCTAATTATGTAGTTATCTCCTTTTTTTATATGTGAATTATTTTACCAGTTTTTCCGCAAAAAATATTTATTTTCTTGAGTTTTCGGCATGCATGTGAAAATCCTCTACCGAAGACAATCGAGGAGGCGATCATGTCAGAATTGATTTATCCGGGTCGAGCGCCTGCCTGGCCCGAGCGGAAGAGCGCGGCGCTCGATGCCGTTGTCGCGGAGATTTCCGGCTGGGAAACCTCTGTCTCCGTCGACCTTCGCGACTTCAAGCTCAAGGAAAACCTCGGTGAATATTCCGAGGGCGAGCACGGCGCGATCATCGGTCCGATGCCTGATCGCGGCCCCCCGACGGGCCTTGTCATCCACAAAGGCCTGAAGGTCGCGGAATGGGGAACGCCAGAGCGTGCCGACATCGCCTTCAGCGTCAGCAAGGGCGCGCTCTCGACGCTTGCGGGGCTGGCACTTGCAAGGAATCTGATGTCGTCCCTTGATGCGCCTGTAGCCCAGTCGGTCAGCGCTGAAGCCTTCGAGGGGCCGAATGCGGTGATCACCTGGCGGCATCTGCTGACGATGACCAGCGAGTGGCACGGCTCGCTCTGGGGCATTCCGGACAGTATCGACTGGAACCGCGCGGTACCGAAATTCCCTGGCTCGCCGCCTAAGGGCACCCCGCGCGACCGCAAGGCGCCGGGCGAGTTGTGGGAGTTCAACGACGTCCGCGTCAATGTTTTGGCACTTGCCCTGACGCTCCTGTGGAAGCGCCCTCTGGCTGACGTTCTGAAGCAGGAGATTTTCGACCCGATCGGGGCGAGCAGCGACTGGGAGTGGCACGGTTACGAGACCTCCTATGTCGAGATCGAAGGGCGACACGTTCCTGTCGTGTCCGGCGGCGCGCATTGGGGCGGCGGGCTGATCATCCCGGCGACCGACCTTGCCCGGCTGGCGCTGCTTTATGTCCGTCGTGGGAACTGGGAGGGCCGGCAAATCCTTCCGGAAAGCTGGTTCGATGCAGTCCGGGAGCCATCGCTCAATCCGAATTTCGGCCTGATGTGGTGGAATAACGGGCGCTCGACGATCCCGTCGCTCTCCACCTCCGCTATCTGGGGATCGGGCATCGCCTCGTTTCTCGTGGCCGACGCCGCCAAGGATCTGGTGATCGTCCTGCGTTGGTATGACGTCCCGCGCCGGGATGAATTGATCGGAAAGATCGTCGATGCCCTCTGATCGGACCGCGCCCGACAGCGGCGCATCCGCTTTCGGGTCGAGATGATCAGGAGAAGAGGAGAAGTCAGCGTGCCGACGACCGTCATCGGTGAGTTCATCGACCGCGATGCTCTTTTGCGTCTTGATCTGGCTCCGGCGCTCGCCGATGCCCGCGTCTTGATCGTGCACAACCGAACCCGGGTGGACGCTACGCTGCTCGCTGCGGCGCCGCATCTCGAGGCCGTCGGGCTGGACAATATCGATCTCGCTGCCTGCAGCGATCGCAGTGTCACGATCCACCCGCCGACCGGCAGACGAAGCAACCGCTCGCGTCAGTGATCTTGTTGCCAACCGGATTCTCGGTCACCTGGCAACACGCCATTCATCGTTCTGAAAGGTTCCCCTTGATGTCCACGACCAGCCCCCTCGTTTCCACCCAATGGCTCGCCGACCACCTTGGCGATCAAAAGCTCGTCGTACTCGACGGCTCGTTCAAGCTGCCGGGAGTGACGCCGATCGCCAGGGAAGACTACCAGGCACGGCATATTCCGGGCGCCCGCTTCTTCGATATCGACGCGGTCGCCGACCATTCGACCACGCTCCCTCACATGCTGCCCTCGCCAGCCGAGTTCGAAAAGGCGGCCGAGGCGCTCGGCATTTCCAACGACAGCTTCATCGTCGTCTACGATACGCCAGGCCTGATGTCGGCGGGGCGGATCTGGTGGACCTTCCGCGTATTCGGGCATCAGCAGGTCGCGATCCTTGACGGCGGCCTCAAGGCCTGGATGGCCGAGGGGCGGCCGGTGACGGCGGAAACGCCGGAGGTCACGCGCGGCGCCTTCAAGGCGACATTCGATGCCGGTCGCGTCGTCTCGAAGGCCGACTTGCTCGAGAACGTCAGCACCGGCGAGCGCCCGCTGATCGATGCCCGCTCGGCCGCCCGCTTCAACGCCGTCGAGAAGGAGGCGCGTCCCGGCCTTCGCTCCGGCCATGTCCCCGGCAGCCTCAACCTGCCCTTCAACCTGCTGACCGATCCCGAAACCGGCAGGATGAAGCCGGTCGCCGATATCGAGAGACTGTTCCGTGACGCCGGTCTCGACATGTCGAAGCCGACGATCGCCTCCTGCGGCTCGGGCGTCACGGCCTGTGCGCTGGTCTTCGGCATGTATCTCACCGGCAAGGACGATGTCGCGGTCTATGACGGCGCCTGGACGGAATGGGGCATGCCGGGCGAAACGCCTGTCGAGCCCTGAACAGGATTTTTCCGATGCTGGATCCCGATCACGGCCACCAAGTCTTTCTCGCCTCCGTCCGGCAGGTTATGCCCGCGGAGAACGTCCTCGAGGGCCTGTTCGAGCGCGTCACCCACGGCGCCGACGCCAGTCCCTACAGCCTCGTGCCGAAAGCGGTACTGCTGGTCGAGACCGAGGAGGAAATTGTCCATATCCTGTCGGCGGCCAACCGTACCGGTGTGCCGGTCACGTTCCGAGCCGCCGGCACCAGCCTTTCCGGCCAGGCGGTGACGAACAGCGTCCTTGTCAAGCTCGGCCATAACGGCTGGCGCCAGTTCGAAGCGCGCGAGGCCGGGCAGTTTGTGCGCGTCGGCCCGGCCATGGTCGGCGCCCATGTCAACGCTCGCCTTGCCCGGCACCACCGCAAGATCGGACCCGATCCGGCCTCGATCGGTGCCGCGATGATGGGCGGCATTGCCGCCAACAATTCCAGCGGCATGTGCTGCGGCACCGAGCAGAATACCTATCGCACGCTGCGCTCGATGCGGATCGTCTTTATCGATGGCACCCGCCTCGACACCGGCGATCCGGAAAGCCGTATCGCCTTTGCCCGCACCCATGTGGCTTTTCTCGAAGAACTTTCCGCGATCGCCCGCGAGGCAACCGGCGACGCGGTGCTTTCCGCGATGATCCGCCGCAAATACGAGATCAAGAACACGACCGGCTATTCGCTGAACGCGCTTACCGACTTTACGGATCCGATCGACATCCTCCAGCATCTGCTGATCGGATCGGAAGGCACGCTTGCCTTCATCAGCGAGGTGACGCTGGAAACCGTACCGGAACCGAAGTTGAAATCGGCGGCGCTGGTCCTGTTCCCAGACATGCGTTCGGCCTGCGCCGCCGCCACACGGCTGAAGCTGGAGCCGGTCTCCGCCGTCGAGATGATGGACTTCGCCTCCCTCGCCTCGGTAATCGGAAAGCCAGGCATACCTGACAGTTTCGCGACCCTGCCGTCCGGTACGTCGGCGCTGCTGATCGACCTGCGCGCAGAAACGGCCGAAGAGCTCGACCGCTACGCGATTTCCGTCGAGGCAGCACTAGCCCATTTCGCGCCCCTGGAACGGGCGCTGTTTTCGACCGATCCGGTGACCTATGCGAACTACTGGAATGTTCGCAAGGGCCTGCTGCCGTCGGTCGGCGGCATGCGCCCGGCCGGCACGACGGTGATCGTCGAGGACGTCGCCGTACCGATCGAACACCTGGCCGATGCCGCCATTGCGCTGCGCGAGATCTTCGACCGGCTCGCCTATGACGATGCGATCATCTTCGGCCATGCGCTCGACGGAAACCTTCACTTCGTCTTTCCGCAATCCTTCAATACTCCCGCCGATATCGTGCGTTACGCGCTGCTGACAGCCGAGATTACCCAGATGATCGCCGTGCGTTTTGAAGGTGCGCTGAAGGCCGAACACGGGACCGGCCGAGCGATGGCGCCGTTCGTCGAACTGGAATGGGGCGCCAAGGCCTATGGCCTGATGCGGCGGATCAAGGCGCTTTTCGATCCAAACGGGATTCTCAACCCGGGCGTGGTCATTTCCGACGATCCGGACATTTATCTGAAAGCCCTCAAAGCTCTGCCGACGGTTGATCCGCTGATCGACAAATGCATCGAATGTGGCTTCTGCGAACCGGTCTGTCCTTCCCGGGCGCTGACCACGACGCCGCGCCAGCGGATTGTCGCGACCCGGGCGCTCGCCGCTGGCACCTTGCCGGACGAGGCGTCCAGGCATCGCTACGACTATGCGGCAGTAGATACCTGCGCTGGCGACGGGCTCTGCGCCGGCTTCTGCCCGGTCGGCATCGACACCGGCGAGATGATGCGGACGCGTCGGCAGCTACGCCGTGGACCGGCCAGCCGCACAGCAGCGCGAACCGTGGAGCATCACATCGGGCTTGCCATGAGCGCGGTACGGGGAGCGCTCGGCGTCGCCGATCTCGGCCAGCGGGCGCTCGGCCCCGGTGGAATGAACCGCACGATACAGTTGCTGCGCGGAATATCCCGCGGACGCATCCCACAATGGACGCCCTACCTGCCGACGCCCGGCCGCAGGCCGAAAACAGGGACGTTTGCAACGACGACCGCGCGTCCCCGGATCGTCCTTTTCTCGAGTTGCGTGAGCAGCGTCATGGGCCCGGCCCGCGACGCCCCGGACGCACGCCCCCTGTGGGACGTTTTGAAATCCCTGTTCGACAGGGCGGGCTATGACGCGGTGCTGCTCACCGCCGTCGAGACAGCCTGTTGCGGCATGCCGTTCCAGAGCAAGGGCTTTCCGCAGCAGGCTGCAGAAAGTGCCGCGACGCTCGCCGCGCGTCTTCTGGAAGCAAGCCGCGGCGGCAGCGATATCGTCGTCAGCGACACGAGCCCCTGCTCCAACCAGATGGCGCTGACATTCCCGCAGAATATCCGGCCAATGGATATTACAGCGGCGCTCGCCAGGCTCGTCCTGCCCAAGCTCAACATCCGCCGCAAGGCTGAGACGATTGCGCTGCACGTCACCTGCAGCACGCGCAAGATGGGCCAAGACGCACTGCTGCTCGAACTTGCTCGCGCCTGTGCGGACGAGGTCATCGTGCCGGATGACATCGAGTGCTGCGGCTTTGCCGGCGACAAGGGTTTCGACACGCCGGAACTGAATGCCAGTGCGCTCAGGACCCTGAAGGGTCAGCTGCCGGAGCGCTGCAACACCGGCTATTCGACCAGCCGCACCTGCGAAATCGGTCTTTCGGCCCATTCCGATCGCCACTACCAGTCAATCGCCTATCTGCTCGACTGGGCCAGTACCGAAGCGCCGGCCCATGCGGCGATCAAACGAACGACACCATGAAAGGTCTTGCCATGTACGCCATGCCGCTCACCGACGATTGTCTCGAACCATTCGCCACTCGGCTTCGTGCCCATCCTGGAGAGCGCACCGTCTATCCGGTGGTAACGGAGCCCGGCGACAGCCCCGGCAAGCCGGTGTTCTCGATCATGACCCACGCACCCGTGGAAGGCGACATCGTCGTAACCAAGCTGGAGCGTCACCCACACACCAGCCAGAGCTTTCTCGCACTCAACTCCGACCGCTGGCTCGTCATCGTCGCTCCCACGAAGGCCGACGGCGATCCGGACGTGGACAAGGCCATGGCTTTCATCGCAGGCTCCGGCGACGCCATCTGCTTCCATCGCAATGTGTGGCATGCCCCGCTCACCGTCCTCGGTAGGCCGGCCGACATGGCGATGATGATGTGGAAGGTCGACAGTGGCGACGACAACGCATTCTACGACCTGCCGAAGCCGCTCGTCGTCACCGTCTGAACCGCAGGCGCGAGCAATCTGCGCGCGACCGTAGCGTCAGGCCGTGTTGAGCAAGCCCCGGGGAATTTACCGGCAACGCCTTTGGAAAACGCGCCGGGTTTGTTCATCCACCCGGCGCTCTCGCCCATCCGAGTGTCCCGTCATGCCGTTTCCATCAATACCCGCGCGTGTATTCGACAACCCCGGTTACCGGGTTGCCGGCAAGGTAGTCGTCGAGATTTTTGGCAAGGTAGCGCGCGAGGCGCTTATCGGCGTCTTCCGATCCACCGGAGACATGCGCTGTCAGGCGAATACGCGGGTGGCTGTAGAAGGGATGGCCTTCAGGCGGTGGTTCGGGCATCGTCACATCGAGCGTCGCCGCGCTGATCCTGCCGCCGTCGATCGCTGCGACCAGCGCTTCGTCGTCGATCAGAATGCCGCGCGCCACGTTGATGACATGCAGTCCGGGCTTGGCGTTTGCAAAGCGTTCGGCGTTGAAGATCCGCTCGGTTTGCGGCGTCTGCGGCATGGCGATGACCAGATGGTCGCTGAGCGCCATCAGCCCGTCGAGATCGGCGATACTTTCGACGCCGACCATGTCGATCTTGGAGGACCGGGTCAAGGCGACGACCTTCATGCCGAGAGCAAGTGCCAACCGCGCCGCCTCGGTGCCGATGGCACCAAAGCCAGCAATCCCGAGCGTTTTGCCGCTGACCGCGCCGAGCATGGTGGGCTGCCATCCTGCGCGATCGGTAACACGCTGGTCCCAGAACTGCTTTTCATGGGCAAATATCGCCCCGATGACATATTCACCGATCATCGGCGCCTGCACGCCGCGACCGCGTGTGATCAGCGGAACCTCATAGGCCCACACCGGAAACGTATCGACGCCCGCCGAACCAACCTGGATCCATTTCAGGTTGAACGGCCAGCCGGCAGGCTTTTCCTTAGGCGCATGCCGCCACTGGGTCTGGAAGGTGAAGAGCGCTTCCGCTTCCAAAGGCACCTCCCAGGCGGCTCCCGTCAAGGCAATGACTTCAGGCCGGGCGTGATGGCTTGCAAGATACTCGTTCTGCACCGGAGGCAGGCTGCTGGCGATCTTTATCAAGGCGTGAATTCCTCCGTTTTATGCGATTTTCTGCACCATAGAAAATTTTGCAGCAGGCGCAACACGTAAAGTTTGTTTTCATAATTTTCACTACTGTTTGCAGGTAGTGACACGAACAACGACGTGTAAATCATGCTGAAATCCGCCGAAAATGGCGATATTCCTCGGTTAAGCAATGAATCTTTCAAACCATAATTTTCATATATTTCAAAGTTTTTAATTGACAATTCGTGAAATTACGTGATTTTCAAGCTACCTCAAGGCATTCGGGTTTGCGCGTTGGCTCAGAGCGTCCCGCTCGCGTTTACGGACCCCGTTACATTCACAAAACCGTTTGGAGATCGGAAACTTTAAAATGCTGGACTGGATGGGATATCGCGGCGAAGTCAAAAGTCGTGTGGGCGATTTGCGTACGCTCGTGCCGGAAGTCATGAAGGGTTATGGTGCGCTCGCCATGGCGGGAGAGAAATCGAAGCACCTCGACGCCAAGACCCGCGAAATGATCGCGCTCGCGGTCGCAGTCACGACCCGTTGCGATGGATGCATTGCCAGCCACGTAGAAGCCGCGATCTCGCTTGGTGCAACGAAGGAAGAAATCGCCGAAGCGCTTGGCGTCGCGATCGCGCTGAATGCCGGCGCAGCGCTCGTCTATTCTGCACGCACCCTCGACGCATTCGACAACATGAGCGCGAAATAGCAGCAAAGGCATGCTTCCGGATGAATTACGGAAGCGTGCTTTCGTCTAGGAAGGCCAAGGGAAACAAGGAAAACGGCGCATGCTTTTGGCAATTCTGTGTGTGGACAAGCCGGACCATCTCGACCTTCGCATGGAGACTCGTCCGGCCCATGTGGAATTTCTGAATGGCCTGAACGACAAGGGCATTCTGAAGATGGCCGGCCCCTTCCTCGACGCGGAAGGAAAACCATGCGGCACGCTCGCGATTTTTGAAGCCGCATCGAGCGAGGCCGTCGGAGCGCTTGCCGAAGCCGATCCCTATGCCAAAGCCGGCCTTTTCGCATCCGTTGAAATCCGCCCCTACAATTGGGTCTTCAACAGCCCGGCATGATGTACTCGCCAGCGGCCGCGATCGAGGCGGACCGCCCTGCGAGCCAATGAGAAGTGATGTCTGGGAGGACATGATGGAGATACAAAACCGCCCCGTGGGAGGGGATTCTGGTCACGATACCAGCTACCTGCCGCTTGGCGCGAGCTGCACCATTGTCGGCATTGGCGCGATCCTGATTGCAAGGGGGTACGAGTACGGGACGCTCACTGCCATGGGGCCTGGTTTCGTTCCGACATTGATAGCCGCGCTGTTGACCTTCTTCGGCGTCGTCATTCTGGCGTTTCGCGGCGGGGATGTCGCGGCGCAAGAGAAGGACGAACAGGAAAACGGCGCAGGTTACAGGTTCGGCGGCGTCGTTCGGGTCCTTCTGATGATCCTCGGATCGATCATCGTTTTTGGCTTCGGGCTGAGGGTTCTGGGGCTGGCAATCAGCACCTTCATTCTCGTTTTCCTGGCGAGCTACGCCCGCCGAGACGCCGAACTGCTGCCAACCCTCCTGCTCGCCGCCTGTCTTTCGGCGTTTGCCTGCGTGCTTTTCGTGGTGCTGCTCGGCGTCAATGTTTCCATCTTTCCGGGATTTTCCGATGCTTGACCTCGCGACCACATTTGGCGGCGTCGTTCATGGCTTCGGCGTCGCGTTCGAACCGACCAACCTACTTTTCGCCTTTCTCGGCTGCATGGTCGGCACGCTCGTCGGCGTTCTGCCGGGCCTTGGACCCACAGCGACGATCGCCGTTCTCCTGCCGCTGACATACGGACTTCCGCCGGTTACCGGGCTTATCACGCTCGCCGGCATCTACTACGGCGCGCAATATGGCGGCTCGACCACATCGATCCTGCTGCGCCTTCCCGGCGAAGCCTCGTCAGTCGTCACCGCGCTCGACGGCTATGGCATGACCAAGAATGGGCGGGGTGGCGCAGCGCTTGCCATCGCTGCGGTCGGCTCGTTTTTCGCAGGGACTGTGGGCACGCTGTTCATCGCGCTCTTCGGCCCGATGCTTGCGACCATCGTGCTGAAATTCGGCGCTCCGGAGTATTTCATGCTCATGGTCCTCGGCCTGATCGCCTCCGTTGTACTTGCTCGGGGGTCAGTGCCCCGTGCCATGGCGATGATCATGCTTGGCCTGCTTCTCGGAATGGTCGGCACAGATCTCAATTCCGGGCAATATCGTTATACATTCGGCAGCAACGAGCTTCTGAACGGCATCCCCTTCGTGCCTCTCGTCGTCGGCCTCTTCGGTGTCGCAGATATCCTCGGTGCGTTGGAAAACCAGGTAAAGGAAAAGATCCCGCCAGCCATTGGCAAGATCACCAGCCTCTGGCCGACGAGGGAAGAAGTGCGCGAGTCGGTGCCTGCCGCCGCCCGTGGCACGCTGATCGGCCTGTTCCTCGGCCTTCTGCCCGGCGGCGGGGCGCTGATGAGTTCGTTCGTTGCCTATTCTGTCGAAAAACGCTTTTCCAAGACGCCGGAAAAATTCGGAAATGGCGCGCCGGCTGGGGTCGCCGCGCCGGAATCGGCCAACAATGCAGGGGCGCAGACGGCTTTCCTGCCGCTCCTGACGCTCGGCCTGCCGTCGAATGCGGTCATGGCACTGATGAGCGGCGCGATGCTGGTGCAGGGCATCGTGCCCGGCCCGCGCATCATGACCTCGCAGCCCGATCTCTTCTGGGGACTGATCGCATCCATGTGGATCGGAAACCTGATGCTGGTCATCATCAACCTGCCGCTCGTCGGCATCTGGGTGCAGATGCTGAAGATCCGCTATCACATCTTGTATCCCCTGATCCTGGTCGTCAGCATCGTCGGCGTGTTCGGGGTCGATTTCTCCATCTTCGACGTCTACCTGACGGCGGCATTCGGCTTGCTTGGCTACTTGATGAACAAATGGCGTTGCGAACCGGCGCCGCTCATTCTGGCCTTTGTGCTCGGTCCGATGATGGAACAGTATTTCCGGCGTTCGCTTCTCGTGGCGCGCGGCGATCTCGGCATCTTCATCGAGCGCCCGATCAGCCTGGTCATGATGATCATAACCGTGGCGCTGCTTATCAGCATCGCACTTCCCTTCTTCCGGTCTTTCCGGAAAGAGGCGTTTGTCGAATAACAATAGGGTAAAGGAGGACCCCAATCCATGTTTAACCAACTCAACCGACGGAATTTCATGACGCTTGCGGCCGGCACAGCGCTTGCCGCAACCGTTCCGATGCGCGGCTTTGCACAGTCGACCTACCCGCAAAAGGATATCACCTACCTGATCCCCTATAACCCCGGCGGTCTCAGCGACAACATCTCCCGTCTTGTCGGCGCTGAACTGACCAAGGCGACCGGCAAGAATGTCATCAATGACTACCGTCCGGGCGCCGGTGGCGCGATCGCGGCCAATTATTATGTCGGTACGAAGCCTGACGGCTACACGATCATGCAGTCAACCAACAGCTTCTACGCCATCATCCCGAAGATGACCAAAGTGGAATTCAATCCTGATACCGATCTTACGCCGCTGGTCCTGATCGGCGATGCACCAATGGTCATCGCCGCGCACCCGGCTGTTCCGGCCAAGACATTGAAGGAACTGATCGACTACGCCAAGAAGAACCCGGGCAAGCTTTCCTATGGTTCGTCCGGTCGCGGCACCGTCGGCCATCTGTGCGGCGAATGGCTCAAGGCGAAGGCCGGCGCCGACATGCTCCATATCCCGTATAACGGCACGCCGGAAGCGATGCAGGCCTGCATTTCCGGCGAGGTCCAGATCATGTTCGGTCCCGAATCCGCGCCACAGATTCAGGCTGGCGCGCTCAAGGGCATCGCCATCATGGGCGACCAGCGCTGGAGCGTCATGCCTGACCTGCCCACTACCGTCGAAAGCGGCATTCCCGGTTGGGCGCCGCGCAGCTGGCATACCGTGACGGTCCTGTCCAAGACCCCGGACGACATCAAGAAAAAGCTGAGCGATACGATCAACGGCTTCCTGAAGACCGACGAGGTGAAGAAGAAGATCGTCAACTTCGGCCTGATCGGCGGGATTGAGGATCTCGCAGGCGTGCGCAAGCGCGCCAATGACGACGCTGCCGAATTCGGCAAGTTGATTGCCGAAGCCGGCATCGGCCTCAAATAAGGATCGCATGGATAGAAGCGTCGCCGCATACGGCGGCGCTTCCACTAAAGGAAAACGCCATGGCCGATTCCAGCCTCTTTTTGCCCGACCTTTCTTCCCGCACGGATGTTACGCCGTTCTTCGATCAGCAGACAAACACGTTCAGCTATGTCGTCAAGGACCCGCAATCGCCCGCCTGTGCCGTCATCGACACGGTGATGGACATCGACTACGCTGCGGGCCGCATCAGTTACAAAGGCGCCGACGCCATCATTCGTCATGTCGAGGCGGCCGGACTGACAGTCGAATGGCTGATCGAGACGCATGTCCATGCCGATCATCTCTCCGCCGCGCCTTATATACAGGAGCGGACCGGCGGCAAACTCGGTATCGGTGCCAATATCGTCCAGGTGCAGGAGATCTTTGGCAAGATCTTCAACGAGGGCACGGAGTTCCAGCGCGACGGATCGCAGTTCGATCGCCTGTTCCGGGAGGGTGATAGCTACACGATTGGTTCGCTGCGCGGCCACGTCATGGAGACGCCCGGCCATACGCCGGCCTGCACCAGTCACATCATCGGCGACGCAATCTTCGTCGGCGACACGCTTTTCATGCCGGATAGCGGCACGGCGCGCGCCGACTTTCCCGGCGGCGATGCACGCATGCTCTATCGCTCGATCCAGCGACTGCTGGCGCTTCCGGACGAAATCCGCGTCTACGTCTGCCATGACTATGGCCCGAATGGCCGCAAGGTCCTGTTCCAGACCACAGTGGGCGAGGAGCGCGAGCACAATATTCACGTCGGCCGAAATTCCAACGAGGACGATTTCGTCACCTGGCGCCTGCAGCGCGATGCAAGCCTGGCAATGCCTAAGCTTATCATTCCGTCCTTGCAGGCGAACATGAAAGGCGGTCAGCTCCCCTTGCCGCAGGACGGCGGGCGCCGGTTCTTCAAAGTTCCGATCAATGGGCTGTAGTTTCACAAAGTCCGGTCGCGTCCCGTGCTGACCGAAACCGTACTTGCCATCGTCTCGGGCGGCTTCGTCGGCTTCATCCTTGGGCTTCTCGGCGGCGGCGGCTCGATTCTCGCCACGCCGCTGCTGCTTTACGCCGTCGGCACCGAGCCGCATGTAGCAATCGGTACCGGCGCGTTCGCCGTCTCGGTCAACGCCTATCTCAACCTCTTCAATCACGCCCGCAAGGGTCATATCTGGTGGAAATGCGCCGGATTTTTCGCCGTTTTCGGCTGTCTTGGCGCACTGGCCGGCTCCACGATCGGGAAATCGATCGACAGCAGCAAGCTACTTTTCCTGTTCGGTCTGATGATGATGGTGGTTGGAGCTCTGATGCTGCGATCCGGCAAGCGGGTCGTCAATCATATGCGCCACGAAAGCGTCCAGACCCATTCCAAGACGCTCGCCATCGGCTTCCTGACCGGCCTCACGTCCGGCTTCTTCGGGATCGGTGGCGGCTTCCTCATCGTACCGGGCCTGATTCTCGCGACCGGCATGCCGACCATCAGCGCCGTTGGCTCGTCGCTGCTTGCCGTCGGCACGTTCGGCCTGACGACGGCCTTGAACTATGCCGCATCGGGGCTGGTGGACTGGTGGATCGCCAGCGAATTTATCGTCGGCGGCATTGCCGGCGGGATTGGCGGGATGATCGCCTCCACTTCGCTCTCGAACGGCAAGGATGTGCTGCACCGCTATTTCGCGGCACTGGTTTTTCTGGTCGCCATCTACATCCTGTACCGCAGCGGCAGCGAATTGCTCACCGCCGCCTGACCGGATATCTCAGCCCGCGGAAACCGCGATGGAGCCGTCACTCTCGTCAAATACGATCCTCGTGCCGTAGGTCTCGCTCATCGACGCCACGTCGGCTGCTATCTCGCGCGCAAGCTCCAGGCTTGCGCAGGCGGGCAGGCCACGATCCGATGGCCGCCGACGGTTGAGGTCGAGATCAAGCGCCACCAGCCGAATACGGACTTCGTCCTCTTCGAAGTCGCAGACGGCGATCGCCGATTTCGAGAAACGCGAGTCAGCGTTGAATCCCTTCGGCTTGCCGTTCTCGTCCCGGGCGCGCGAGCCATGCAGATGCGATGGCAGGTTTTCGCGGGTGAAGCCGTAGGTCTCGTACATTTCCGGCGTCATGCGCTGCATGCCGGCTTCGAATTCCATCAGCAGGCTGCCGAGCGAATAGAAGATCGGCTTGCCCTTGTAGATCTCGATGCCGCGCAGCATGTGTGGCCCGTGGCCAATGACCGCCGTCGCACCGGCATCGATCGCCCTGCGGGAAAACTCTTCTAGGAACGGTGCCGGCCGCGGCGAATACCAGTTTTCCTCCGTGCCCTCATGGGCGTGCAGGCTTAGAAACACATAGTCTGAACGCGCGGCCGCGTCGCGAACGTTTTCGAGGATCGCCTTGGCGTCCTTCTCGTTAGCGTAATAGCGGATATGCGCCGTCTCGCCGCGCTCGAACTGCAATTGCCCCTCGAAAACCGAGCCGAAGGGCAGGCGGTTCGGGCCATGATCGGGCATGACCTCAACTTCCATGACCTCCTTGCGGCTAGCCGCCATGCCGAGCAATTCGTCGATCGCCTGGATTTGGTGAAATTCCTTTTCAGGCAACACATAGGCTCGCCCCCAGCGCAGCGGATTGAGGCCTGCCCGCGGCGATATACCGGCACCCGGCGAACTAGCCGCGAATTCCGCCGAGCGGGTGGTGCTCGTCGATATCAGCGAGATGCGACCCTTCGCGGTATCGAGGAATTGCGCCATCCGCGCCTCCTCGAGGCTACGTCCGATACCGCTATGGATGACGCCCCTCTCCTCGCAGGCTTCGATCGTGTCGATGACCCCCTGGTGCCCGAAATCGCCGGTGTGATTGTTGGCGAACGAAAGCAGATTGACGCCGATCGAGGTCAGCTCGTCGACCGCCTGAATGCCGACCGCAGTCATGAAGCGGCGCGGCGCCGGCGGCGTACCATAGTTGGGGCAGATAAACTCCGCATTCGCAAACACAGCGTCGGCGGCTTCGAACTCCTCGAGAAGCTTTTCATCCAGTCGTTCGGCGAGATTCCCGCCCGAAAACAACGCATCGCCACCCGCAATAAGACGCATTGGCCCATTCTCCTCCGTTTCGACACAGGCGGGCGACCGGAGCCGTTGTCCGTCGCCTGAAGCCTATCTGTCTTAGGCGGTACGAGCCTCATGTCAACAAAAGAAACGCTCTAAATGATGAAACACGCGAAACAAATGAAACACGCGTCAGCAGTGCGAATTCGGTCGGAAGCCCCAGAAATCCAGTTGGATGGGGATCTGGGCAAGGGTCATCTCTTCGCCCAGTTGAATCTTGTGACCTTGTGATCGCGCCGCCTCAAGCCAGGGCGCTATTGACGGCTTCGTCACCACGTCGGCGACAATCCTGACACCCTGCAGCCGTTCGAGCGCGACCGGAAAAGGATCGCCCTCGCGCATGCCAAGGGTGGAGGCATTGATGACCAGATTGACGGCCTGTCCTTCAGGCCAAACGTCCAGAAGTTCAAGCTGCGGAAAGCTCCGGGCGAGACTGGAAGCGGCCGCAGCCCTGCGCGCCGGATCGATCTCGATTATCACCAGGGAGGCGACGCCCGCTTCGCCAAGCGCGTGCAAGATCGCCAGGCCGGCGCCGCCGGCCCCGACGACAGCCGCACGGGCGCCGTGCAGTGAGACGCCATTGTTGGTCAACGCCTTCGTCATGGCGATACCATCGACCATATCGCCAAGCAGCCGCCCGTCGCTCGACCGGCGCACGATGTTGACCGCGCCAATCGCGCGCGCCCTTTCAGTCAACGCATCGACATGCCGAGCCACCAGCTGCTTGTGCGGCACGGTGACGGAAAGGCCAATGCAGTTCCGGATACCCCTGACCGAAGCCAGCAGGGTTGGCACCTGCTCGCTGTACACATCCATCGGAAAGATGATTGCCTCCACCTGGTTTGCGGCAAACCACTCGTTGATCGGCTCCGGCGACCTGACCTGCGTGACAGGGTGACCAAGCAGCGCGACGAAACTGGATTTTCCTGAAATGACCATGACAATTCCAACTATAACTTGGGTGGTGATGAAGGTGGGCCGTGATCCCGCAATCAGCGAGGAATCAGTTCAGTTTGAATTGCTGCCGGGCATTCAAATAATAAAACCTGTCCGTTTCGCCTGCGCGCGCCCCAGGGCGCCGCCTCTTCCCGCATGTTCAGCCAGCCCAGATAATCGATGGAAATCCGCGAGGGAGAGGGAATTCCACCCCAAACGCCCCTTTTTTGGATCCCACGCTGGACTACGGAAACACCCTCCGACGGCTTATCTGAGCCAGGACCAATTTATGTCAACAAGAATTTTCAGAAATAAATGAAAATTTCGAACCCGGAACGTACTCGTTCGATGGTTTCCCTGCTTGCCCGCTCGGCGTCGAAAACCTCCACGGTCCGCTTCGACGACAGGCCTATTATCTCGGTAGTTCGGGCGAAGCTGGCGGCACAATCAATGGACACTATGGCCGTGATCCAATCGTGAAAATCTACACCACGATCACCGATCGTTGTGCGCCGCTTCATCAGAGGGTCATCGCGGGCACCGCCGGCGAAGCCATTCATGCGTTGGACGGCATTCTTGGCCATGAAAGCAATGTGAGTGTCAGCGCACTTCATGTCGATGGCGGCGTCTCTGGCATCGACTTTACAATCGCAGCGCTGCTGGGCCGCTCGTTCGAACCTCGTATTCCACGCCTGTCGGACCGCAAACTCTATGCATTCGAGCCGAAGTCGAGGTACGGGCGCCTCGCGCCTTTGTTTGGCCATCGCCTCTACGCTCGCCTGATTGTCGCTCACGCCGATGAAATCGGCAAGGTAGTCCGGGCACTCGCCGACAAGGTGCTCACACCTTCTCTTATCTTGAAGAAGCTGTCCGCCTACCGGCAACAGAGCGGTCTGGCAGCGGCCTTGCGTGAAATCGGGCGTATCAAGCGCGCCCTCTTCACCCTAAGGTGGTTTGAGTATCCCGCTCTCCGGCAACTCGTCACCGCAGAACTCAACAAGGGCGAAGCACGAAACACCCTTGCCCGCGCCGTCGCCTTCCGTCGTTTGGAGCGCTTTCGGGACCGTAGCTATGAAAATCAGGCGAGCCGGGCTGCAGCCCTCAATCTCGTCACGGCCGCCGTAGTTCTCTTGAATTGCCGCTATCTCGGACGGATCACGGAGGCTTCGCGCCGACAGGGCAGGCCGTTCGATGAGAAGATGATTTCCAACCTGTCGCCGTTGGGCTGGGATCACATCAATTTTACCGGCGATTATGTGTGGTCCGACGCTCTGAAGGTCGATCAGGAGGGCTTCCTCCCGATCAGGTTGGCACCATCCTGAGCCGAAAATCGCCTACCGTATATCTGGGTCCCAACAATGTGCTGGGGCCATTCCGACCTGGGCGGTGCTTCCACGCAGGCGTCAGACAAGACCACTGCCGAGGCGAGATGCCGCCATCGAAAATGCGGGTTAGTTCCTCAGGCGTTGGGCGACGTTCACCGCATCCCCGATGACCGTGTACTCCATCCGGTGTTGCCCGAGGGCGCCGACAAACGCCTGGCCGCAATGAACGCCAATGCCGGCATCGACCGGGCTTCGCCCCTCCCTTTCTCGTTTTTTGCGCCAGCGAATGATCTCGCGCTTAAGATCGTGGGCTGCTGCATCCGTATTCGCAGCATCTCGATCGCTGGGAGCGGTCAACCCAAACACGGCCAACAGCCCATCGCCGGTGAACTTGTCGATCACACCGCCGTGGCGTGCAACGACGAGTTCAGCGTGGGTGCGAAACGATATTAAAAGCCTTGCGACCCGTTCAGGTTCGAGCGTCTGCGAAGGTCAAACCATGATAGTTTTCAGATCTCGAAAGACAGCTATTTTTCGAATGATGGCGTCATCTGGCTGGCCAGCATCAGGTGGCGGCGCATAAGCGTCGCCGCCGGATCGCCTCATGAAAGAAACGGTTTGCCGGAAGCTGCGGCGATCCCTTCATGGAAGGCGGCATTCACTTCGTAGTGGAGAATGCCGTAAGCCGGCGTCCAGGCAGCGGCGAGGATTTCCTTATGACGCCGGCACATGGCCTCAAACCAACGGGCGGCAATCGAAAGCTTGGCTCGAGAATGCCAGCCGGTTCGATAACCATGCGAAACCGGTAGCTCTCCATACGAACATCGGCATTCCAGACCGTCATGAAACGCCAACGTAGCCGGGCTTACGCTGTACCATGTCGAGATCCGCGAGCGACTTAAGCGCGCTCCGGACGCTCGAACGGGCCACCGCATACCGCTGCATTAGCTCGGATTCGGAACTATCGCCAATTCGGGGTGCCGCTGGCTCTGATCCGCCGCGAGGTGCTGGAACAGAAGCAGCTCGCGGTTGCCATGAAGACGGTCTATGCGACACAGAAATCCGCCTCCAACAACATCATCGTCAGCCATGCCAATGGCGTCGCGATCAATTTCGAATGCGCGCCGGAGGAGACGTTCCAGATTCTGCCTGAAGACGGGCTGATCGTGCACGCGACCCATTTCCAGAGCTCGGTGGCGCTCACCAAGCTGCTCGACAAGGGCGTCGCCAACATACCGGACTCGCTCTATCGCGATATTCGCGTCCGCGATCTGCTGAAGCCTCATCTGGGCGTGATCACGCCGGACATCGTCAAGACCGCTCTCTTCGACGATTTCGAGGATCCCTCTTCCGTCTGCCGGCCGCCGCGTCCGTCGCTCTGAGGCAACAACCAGTCAGCCACCGTCGCGATGATCGTCATGGAGCCGGAGCTCGGAATGATGGACCTGGCCATGCTGCCGGCCTTAAACAGGGAGTTTACTCGCTACCAGCTGGCAATGACGAATACGAAGCCGACAGCAATTTCGGGATATGGACAAGCCGCAGAATAGAGCGAAGATCGACCTCGCTCGCCAAATTTGATCTAGCGCGCGTGAGAGCCATCGCTGACTGCGAAACGACGTTCCGTCGCGGCGACGGCGATGGCTTCACCGGCAGGCTGTTTTCTGCCGTATTGTCGCCAGAACTGCAGTGGGTTTCCCATTGCGTTCTTTCGCCGGTCGTCCGGGAATGGGTGTCTCTCACGGCCTACAACATCCTGCGGGCTGTATTCACGGGCGCTTAACCGTCCAAAGAGCACGCGGATGTTTCTGAGCGCCTTGAACGGATACGAACTTACGACCTGAAGCAACAGTCAGGCTAACTAACTGTCTTTCAACACTTTCACAGATCAGGATGTCGGTTGACGTCCTTGTAGAGCAGGTAGCGAAAGCGTCCCGGGCCACCGGCATAACAGGCCTGCGGGCAATAGGCGCGCAGCCACATGTAGTCGCCTGCCTCGACTTCTACCCAGTCGCTGTTCAGCCGATAGACGGCTTTGCCTTCCAACACGTAAAGCCCGTGCTCCATGATGTGGGTTTCCATGAAGGGGATGCTGGCGCCCGGTTCGAAAGTGACAATGTTAAGATGGAAGTCGTGACGCACGTCGTTCGGATCGAGGAAACGGGTCGTGCCCCAAGCTTCTTCCGTGTCAGGCATCCAGTCGAGCACGCACTCGTCCTCGAGGGTAAATACCGCCGGCGGCGGGTCCAGGCCTTCCACGGCCTTGAACACCTTGCGCACCCAGTGGAAGCGGATCGGCGCGGAACTGTCGTTTCTAAACGTCCACTTGGCACCAGCTGGAAGATAGGCAAAGGAACCTGAACGCAACGGTCGGCCCTGGCCCTCATAGGTGATCGTGCCTTCGCCTTCGACGACGAAGATCGCGGCCTGCGCACGCGAATCCGGTTCCGGCATCACGCTGCCCCCGCCGGGAGCGACCTCCATAATGTATTGCGCAAACGTCTCGGCAAAACCGCTGAGCGGCCGCGAGAGTATCCATGCGCGAGTCTTTTCCCAATGCGGCAGAACACTGGTAACGATGTCGCTCATCACTGTCTTCGGGATCACGGCATAGGCGGTGGTGAATACCGCCTTGCTGGAAAGCGTCTGCGTCTGCGGCGGTAAGCCGCCGACCTGCGAGAAATATCCCCCACTGGTCATTCGGCAGCTGCCTTTGACTTGTCCTCCCGGCTTTCCCATTCCTGTGGCGTCAGCGTCTTGATGTCGAACTGATCGCGGGTGCGGGTATAAGTGTGTCCTCCCATGCGGCCGACCGCGTCCATCAGGTGCTGGTCGATATGCAGGTTCGATGGGTTCACCGTGTCGCTGCGGACATAGACGCCGAGTACCTCCCCCAGAATGATTTCTCGCGCCGGGCCGACCTGCAGCGTCGTGTGGCGACGGCACTCTAGTGCTGCCGGTGCAGCAAGAATGCGTGGACTGCGCACCATCTGGCCGGGCACGGTCGCAAGGCCTGCTTCCTCCATCTCGTCGATCTCGGGGCCAAACTTGATGGCGCAAACTTCCATCTGTTCGACCAGCGCATTGTCGCAGATGTGCACGGTGAACTCGCCAGTCTCGCGTATATTGCGGGCGGTATCCTTGAATCGCATGTCGGAATAGTTCTCGACCCCGATCGCGACGATTGCCGGATCATGGGTCAGGACGTTGAAGAAGCTGAAGGGCCCGGCATTCGGCAGGCCATCAGTACTCACGGTCGTCACCAACGCGATCGGGCGCGGGATCACGGTTCCAATGAGTAGCTTGTAGCGCTCGCGCTCGTTGAGCTTGGCGAAATCGAAATGGGTGTGCTCGGTCATGTCAGGCCTCGACTGCAATGCGGTGGGTTTCAAGCGGGGTATGGCGGGACAGGTTCTCGAACCCATCCTTTGTGACGACATACATGTCGCCGACATTGCAGCCGGCAGACAGTGGTTCGAGCCACTGCGTATGCAGCACGAACACCATGCCCTCCTCCATCCGGTCGTAATTATGGGAGGAGATGTTGAAGCTGTTCTGCCCGCCCGCCATGCCGACGGAATGACCGAGATTGGGGTTATGCGGCCCGTGGGTGGCCGGGTAGACATGCATCAGCGTGCGGCCCTGCGCCTCCCAGTCGATATTTTTGACATACTGCCGCGGGATAAGCCGCGCGCTGCCATCGTCCATCGGCGCCCAGTTATAGGGCATGGTGCGCGCTTCCGGCGAAGATAGCATGCCGCGCTCGATCATCGCCTCGAAGGCGGCGTTGTTAACGTCGCGCATCAGAGCCCCCGGCCGGATCAGCTTTTCAGCACGTTTGACGCCCTCGGTGCAGGCGGCAAGCACCTCTTCCTGCCGTTTGGTGATGTTACCAACCGCGATCATGCGGGCGGTCTGGGCGGTGTAGCCGCGGTAGGTTATGTTGGAGACGTAAAGATTGATCAGATCACCGGGACGGACGACGTGGCCGTATGGCTTGCCGCAATGGGTGCCAAACTCGTTGATGCCGATCTGGTAGCCGTCACCCGTCTCGCCACCGAAAGAAAGCTGCGCCTGTGTGAAGGCGGCATAGATTACATGATCGGTCACGCCGGGTTTCGCCACGTGATAGGCCGCCTGAGTGGCAATGCTGACGAGTTGCGCGGCGGCCCGGAACATCTCGATCTCCCGGGGCGAGCGCACTTTCTGCATCCGGTCGAGAATGGCGTTGTCAGCCACGAACTTGCACTTGGGCATCAACTCATCCAGACCAGACCAGAAGGTCAGCGAAGTACGATCACCGATGCGGCCGATCTGTGCCTTCGACAGTCCCATGCCGGCCAGCAGTTCGGCGCATTTCTCCGCCGTCTTGACCACGCTATCACCTGGACGGTCGGCATATTCGCGGCCGATCGGGCCGATCTGCCAGATATCTTCGACCAGCACGGGCTCGCCGCCCGGCGGCAGAAGCACGGACTGGGTGAAGAAGGACAAAAGCGTCAGCGGCGTGTCGACATCCGTCGGAATGATCAGCACGCCCTCACGCATCCAGTCGCAGATGTAGCGAAGGTAGTGGTTCGATGTGTGGAACCAGCCGACGCCGCCGGTGTGGACGATCAGCGCGTCATGCCCGGCCTCGACGGCCTGGCGGCGGATGCGCCGCAGGCGCTCCTCGAATTCCTCGACCGGCAAGGGCAAGGGTGCCGCAAAATCGAAATTCGGCTGGAAATCGGCAAGCAGCGATCCGATGCGGTAGGCGCCTGCCCTGGTAGCATGTATGTTCATGGGGTATTCCTTCCAGAAGTGTTTTTTCTATGGGTCAGGCTTGCCTGGGTGGCGCCAGCACCCGCCTTGCAACCAGCATCACCACCAGGGTCAGCCCGATCAGGATGCCGGACATCGCAGCCACCCGGACATCGAGCGACTCTTCGATAAGCGCGAACATGCGAAGCGACAGCACAGTCGTTTGAGCGTCGGCAAGGAAGAGCGAGACGGAGACGTTGTCGAGCGACTGGATGAAGACGAGAAAGGCACCGGCCAGGATGCCGGGTGCCAGCAGCGGGAGGATCACGCGGCGGAGCGTCGTGTACCAGGTCGCGCCCATCACGGTGGAGGCCTCCGCCAGCGACGGGTTGATGCCCTGCGCGACAACCGATGCGGCCCGGTACATCAGCGGCCCGAAGACGACGACATGGCCGACCACAGTGAGCCAGAGTGATGGCTGGAAGCCGATGAAATTCGCCACGATCAACGCTGCAAGACCATAAACAAGACTAGGCAGGACGAGCGGCGCCAAGAGAAACGGCTCCAGCGAATTGACCGTGCTGCGCCGCATCCGCGCCATGCCGATCGTGGCAGGCACGGCAAACAGGAGCGATCCGAGTACCGCGAGGACTGCGATCTTCAGCGAATTGCCGGCCGCGATATGTTCGGTTCCGGAGCGGACAGGATCGAGGAGCGCCTCGTACCAGCGGAGCGAAAAGCCCTCGGGCGGATATTTGAGCGTCTGGCCCGCGGTAAACGACATGGTGATCGCGATGACAATTGGCGCCACCAGATAGATCAGGCTGAGACCACCGAAGCCGAAGACGAAAGCCCTGTAGAGGAAGACGGGAAACGGATTTTCGCGAGGACTATGCATGGCCGACAAGCCTCCTGTGGCGGGAAATCGTGGTCATGGCGACGAGAAGGATGCCGGTCGACAAAAGCAGGACGACCGCGATGGCAGAGGCCATTGGCCAGTCGAACAGCGTACCGACCTCGCGATAGATGAGCTGCGGCACATAGACATTGCGGGCACCGCCGATGACTGCCTGGGTGACGAAAGAGGCGCTGGTGCTGGCAAAGACCAGGATCCAGCCCGCTAGCAGGCCCGGCAGCATCATCGGCAGGAGAACCGTTACCAGGATCCGCCACGGTCCGGCGCCCGAGACCTGTGCGGCCTCCGTGAACTGCACCGGCGTACGCGACAGGATTGCGATCAACGGCAGGATGATCAGTGGCAGGTCGATCTGGCACATGGCCAATACGAGGCCAAGTTCGGTGGACATCAGCGTGAACGGGCGCTCTGCAAGTCCGAGAGCCACAAATGTCTCGCTGATCGGTCCCTGCCTCCCGAGGATGACGATCCAGGCGAAGGTGCGCACCACATTGCTGGTCAGCATCGGGATGAGCGTCAGGAAGATGATGACCTGTCGCGCGGTTTTGCCGCTGTGCCAGTAGAGAAGCGCGATCGGAATACCGAGCAGGGTCGTGCTAGCAATCGTCTGCATGCCGAGCTTGGCTGTGTTTATCAAAACGCGGTAGTTGAACGCATCGCCCAGAAAGCGCGCGTAGTTGTGAAGGGACGGGCCGTCGGGGCCGATGAAGCTGAACCCCACGAGAACGGCGAGCGGCGTCGCAAAGAACGCCACCGACAGCAGAAGCATCGGGAGAACGTATGGGAAGCCGCTCGCTTTCATTTTATACCCTCAACCGGCGACGAGAGCGTCGAACTGGCGGATCCATTCCGCACGGTTCTTGTTGATCGCCGCCCAATCCGGATAGACCAACGTCGCAAGCTGTTCGCGCTTCACATAGGCCTCGATGCCGGGCGTCAATTCGACTTGCCTGTTGGTCGGGAACATCTCGGTCGGCGGCATCTTCAGCTTGTCCTGCGCGGCCTTGGAGATGGCGGCATCCATATAGGCATAAGCCGCATCCGGGTTCTTTGCGCCCTTGGTGAGGTGGATGTTGACCGGAGCTGCCGGAGAGCCTGTCTCGGGCTGGGCGAATTCGGCCTTGAGGCCCAATGCCTTCAGCTTCGCGACATTGCCAGTCGAGCACATGAAGACGGCGATTTCGCCCTGCTGGAACAGCGTCATCTGGTGGTTGGTGCTGGCGACGACACCTTTCAGTTGCTCCGGATGCTCCTTGAACAGCTTGAACACGGCCTCCATGTCGGTCGGACCGGTCCCGAAGATCTTGGCGATCTCGGAATAGGCCATGACGCCGGTGTTGGAGGCAAAACCCGTCCAGGAAACGAGGCCCTCGTAGGCCGGATTTTCGAACAGATCGCGGTAGCCCTTAGGCGCGGGTACCAGGTCCGGGTTATAGGCGATCCCGTTGACTTCGACGGTCACGGTCGGGCCGTACTCGCCCTGGAAGGCCGGATCGAGCAGGCTCCAGTTCTTCAGCTTCGACGGATCGATCTTCTGGATCAGATCGTTCTCGATGGCGACGGCCATCTGGCCGGGCGACATCAGCAGCGTGTCATAGGGCGGGTTGCCGGGGCTCGCCATGACCTTGGCGAGCTGATCCTGCGCCATGGCGGGCGCGACCGTAAGATCGAACCCGGCTTCCTTGACGAGCGGCGTCAGCGTGGTGCGATAAGCATCCTCCCAATTGCCGGGGAAGGTCGCGGCGACGGCCATGCCTCCGGCGGCGCGTGCAGCGAAGGGCAGCGTGGCGGCGGCTGCCGCACTGGCGGCGAGCAGTCCGAAATGACGTCGTGTGATGTTGAATTCTTGCATCTGTTCACCTCTGTTGTTGTTCATTCACGGGATGTTTCCGGGTCGCTCGGAAAGGCGTGACACCTCAAGGTGTCGATCTCGGCAAAGAGTTGGGCTCCCGGCTCGGGAATGAATGTGTAAGGTCCACGGACCTGCGACGCGCGCAGGCCCGTCCCGTCATCCAGGACAAGATCGTGGACGAGCGTCGGTCCCAGTGGCACAGACACTGTCAGCCGGGCTGGCAATGCGAAGTCACTCGGGTTGGTGGACAGCCGCACATCTTCGGGACGGAAGGTGATGGTGACCTTGGAGCCGACCGTGAAGTTCAGGCGGCGCGGCAGAACAACCGTGTTGCCATTCGGGAGCGCAACGGTCGTTGCCTCTGCGTCCAGCCGCTCCACTGTCCCATGCAGCACATTGGCCTGGCCGATGAAGGTATTGACGAACAGCGTCTTCGGCCGATCATAGACGGCCATAGGCGTGTCGATCTGCTCGACATTGCCCTTATTCATCAGCACCAGACGCCCCGCAAGGCTTTGCGCCTCTTCCTGATCATGCGTGACGATCAGCGTGGTGATGCCGAGCGTCTTCTGCAAATGCAGAAGCTCGACCTGCAGATCGAAACGAAGCGCCCGGTCAAGCGCGCCGAAGGGTTCGTCGAGCAATAGAAGCGAGGGCCGGCCGGCAATGGCGCGGGCGACCGCGACGCGCTGCTGCTGGCCGCCTGAAAGTTCGCGCGGCAGGCGGTTGCCATAGCTCTTCAACTGCACGAGCGAGAGCATTTCCTCCACCCGTTCCCTTCGCTCAACTCGTGGCATATGCTGGCAGGCCAGCGGATAGGCGATGTTTTCCGCTACCGTCAGGTGCGGAAACAGAGCGTAGTTCTGAAACACCATGCCGATGCCACGGGACCTTGCGGACACGTTGGCGAGATTCTGGCCGCCCAGCTGAACAGCGCCGCTCCTTGGTTGGATGAGCCCGGCGATCGCCCGCAGCACCGTGGACTTGCCGCAGCCGCTTGGCCCCAGTAGGGCGACGATCTCGCCAGCCTCGACCTCGAACGAAATGTCGCTGATGGCGTTCTGCCCACCGTAGCTGTGAGTCAGACCCCGAACGCTGAGCTGCTTGCCTTCGCCTGCCTTCAAGGCCTCTGCCATGAATATCCCCTTCGGTTTCGCCATGTCGTCAAAGCGCTCGGCGCGTGGTGGCACCAGGCAGAGATGAGGTCGGTCGATGATGTTGGCTTCTGTTTCGGGCATGGCAGAAGAGTAGCAATCTGCATGCCAGTTCTCCGGTTACGTCTGATCGATAGCGGCAACACAATGTTTTTGCGTATTTAATTCTGAATCTTCTAGTTTCGCATATCTCCAGTAAACTTTGTGCGAATATCATTCCGTAACTAAAAAATGTGCAACTTTCGCCGACGCCGCTCACGCATTAAGCACTATTTGAGGCAAAAAATAGGGATTTTCCGGGAATTTCCCAAATGAAATCGCAGCAGACGATTGTCCATACGGCTTGGATAATCAGAAAAATGCTCTGCCAACGCAGTGACTTAGGCAAGCGACCGCCAACGCACGGTCTGGGAAGCATCCGTGAGGTGGTTTTTTAATCATCACGTTTTCGGATCTTTGTGCGCATATTTGTACGGATGAATGAAAAACCTTTATTGTAAAAAATAAACATTTAAAAACAAAACACTAAGAAGCCATCGCCCAAGGTGGCACACCGATTGCATTGAAGTTTGCGTAAATTAACGGTCATAAAAACCGACAAGGGGATCACATGCGCAGCTTCAAGAAAAGTTTCAAAGGCGGCCTGGCCGGCATCGCATTCGCACTGCTCGCGACTTCGGCATACGCCGCAGAAGGGACCGCCATTAAGATGGTACCGGATGCAGACGTCGCCAAACTGCCGGGCGTCGCCTTCGATCAGACACTGGCGGACCGCCTGCCACCTGCGATCAAGGACAAGAAGACACTGAAAGTGGCGACAGACCTGACGCCGCCGATAAGCTTCCAAGCAGAGGACGGAAAGCTGATCGGGATCGACGCCGATATCGCCGCAGCACTGGGTGTCATTCTCGGCATCGATGTTCAGATGACCAATGTTGGCGCCGGCGCCGCGATCGTGCCCGCCGTCCTGTCCAAGCGTTTCGACATGACCATCTCCGGCATCAACGACGATGTGGAGCTGGAAAAGCAGGTCGACGTCATCGACTACATGTTCGACGCCACGACGATCATGACCATCAAGGGCAACCCGCTCGGCATCAAGAGCATGGAAGACCTCTGCGGCAAGAAGGTTGCCGTGCCCGTCGGCACGTTCCAGGCGCGTCTGGTGGAAGCCGCATCGGCAAAATGCGCGACACCGATGAACATCATGTCGATCCCGAAAATGCCTGACGTCCTGCAGGCTGTGCGCACCGGCCGCGCCGACGCAACCGTCAACGGTTATGCGACGAGCGTCTACACGACGGAAAACCAGACCGGCAAAGGTGCCGGCCTGCAGGCGATCCCGGAAGTCCGCCTCGCCGTCGGTTATCTCGGCATGCTGACGTCGAAGGACAATCCCGAACTGCGCGACGCGGTCATCGCCTCGTTGCAGCATATGGTCGACAGCGGCGCCTATAAGGCAATCATGGAGAAATGGGGTCTCGGGGCCCTCGCCGTGACGACCGTCAAGTTCAACGACGCCGCCAGCATGCCGGTGAACTGACGATGTCATTGTTTGCTCAACCCGTCAGCATGGCCATCGCACCTCCGGTCGGCAAGCCGATCCGGTGGGGGCAGCTCACAACCGGAACCAGCGCGATTTTCGCGCTGGTTTTCTTCGTCACCACGATTGCACGAAACCAGACCGTTCAGTGGGGCGAAATTCCCCGTTACATGGTCGATCCTGTTATCCTCGACGGGGTCGTTCTGACTTTGCAGCTGACGGCCGGTGCAATGGTGTTCGGTATCGCCTTCGGCTGCATCGTTGCTATCATGGCCACCAGCCAGAATATCGTCTTGAAGGCTTTCGCCATAGCCTTCGTCTGGTGGTTCCGCGGCGTGCCGCTCATCGTCCAGATCTTCTTCTGGTTCAACATCGCGCTGTTCATTCCGCAACTGGGCGTCGGCAGCTATTCCATATCGATCAACGAAGTAGTCACTCCCGCACTTGCCGGCTTCCTCGCGCTCGGCCTGCATGAAGCCGCCAATATGAGCGAGATCATTCGCGGCGGATTAACGGCTGTCGATCGAGGCCAGCGCGAGGCGGCCTCCTCACTCGGCCTTCGCCCACTCCAGGTCCTTCGAACCGTCGTCCTGCCCCAGGCGATCCGGCTTATCGTACCGCCAACCGGCAACCAGGCGATCGGCATGCTGAAGGCGAGCGCCATCGTTTCGGTCATCGGCATGCAGGACTTGCTGACCCAGGCACAGGCTATCTACGCGCGCAACTTCCTTGTGATCGAGCTGCTGTGCGTCGCCTCGCTCTGGTACCTGCTGATCACCACCATCGCATCGATCGGTCAGCATTTTCTGGAAAAGCACCTTGCCCCGAAGGGCCGCAGCGCCGGTGCGCAGAAAGGCGCGCCCAGACCTGCCTGACACACCACCCACTCAATCCACCAACCAACCAGGGTCGCCATTGCAGCGCATCCGATCAGGAAACATCAAGGAGCAGATCATGAGACTAGGCATCGATGGACAAAAACTTCCAGAAGCCAGGAAGCGCGGGCCAATCAAAAGCCTCGACCACGTCAAGGAACTGGGTCTCGGTGGCATCTTCTTCAGTACAATCCTCGATATGAGCGCCACGCTGGACAAGGGAGAATTGGCCGATATACGGGCCAAGGCAGACGAGCTCGGGCTTTATCTCGAAGCCGGTGTTGGCAAGATCAATCCCTATTGCAGCGCAGAAGCCCCTGAGTTCCGGGCAATCGGCGATGGCGACACTATCCTCGGTTTCACCCGCATGATCGAAGCGAGTGCGGCCATCGGCTGCCGCGAGCTCTGGGTGTCGCCGGGAAACTTCAAATCGGAGTATCGCGGGCGTCTGGCCAATGACCGCTTCCGTACCGACGTCACCTGGGACGAGCAACTGCTGGCGATCGAAAAGGTGCTCTTGAAGCTCGCCCCTGTGGCGCGCGCCAATGGCGTCCATCTCAACATGGAGACCCATGACGAAATCACCTCCTTCGAAATCCTTCGACTGATCGAAAAGGTGGGCGAGGATTGCATGGGTGTCGTCTTTGACACCGCCAACGGACTGCAACGTGCAGAACATCCGGTCTTTGCCGCAAAACGCGTGGCCCCCTATGTTCGCCAGACCCATATCAAGGACGCCTATGTCGGCCGTGCTGCGGGCGGCCTCGATTTCCAGACCCGTCCCGTCGGTCGGGGCATTGTCGATTTTGCGACGATCATCCCCATCCTCGCCAAGGCCAATCCTGATCTCAACCTCTCCCTTGAGGTCGCGGCTTCCGTCGAGGACAAGCCGCGCAGGACCTATCCTCGCCAGTGCATCGAGATCAACGATCCGATCTGGCGCGCCGGGCACCCCGACCTGACCGCGGAAGAACTCGAGGCCTATCTGGCACTGGTGCATGGGTTCGAAAAGCGTGTCGCCGCCGGCGAGATCCCGGACTGGGAGACCTATGAAGCCAGTCAGTATGGATACCCGACCTATGAGAAGCAGTCCTACGGCTACAGTGAAGCGGTAGAGTTCATCAAAAACTCGGCCCTGCATATCCAACAGGTCTGCATGGAGAGCGGAATTTCACTCTCGACGGCTTCCACGAAACAGCGAGCAGCCTGAAAGGGAAAAGTATCAGCACCGGCGACGGTTGTTGCCGGTGCTCCGAAAACCGTGGGAATATCTCGACTTTTGGCACCATGCGCATATACGCAGGAATATTCTCATGAAAATAATTACATCGCCTAATTGGAGCTGGAGACGAGAATGAAGAAGACGACACGACGTCAGGGCACCAAGACCGCACCGAAGGCCAACGCCCCGGTGGACACGGCGGAAAACGCCCATGACGACGTTACGGAACGCATCCGGATCACCCTTGCCACGGCGATAGGTGAAGGCGCGCTCAAACCCGGCGTCAAGATCCTCGAGGACGCGATCGCTGACCACTTCGGCGTGAGCCGCACGGTCGTGCGTGGCGCACTTGGCGTATTGGAGAGCGACCATCTCCTTGAGCGGAAGAAAAACCGCGGCACCTTCGTGGCCGAACCGAGCATCGAAGAAGCGAAGGCCTTGTTCGAGGCCCGTCGCAAGCTTGAGCACGTCATTCTCGAACTGGTAATGGACCACGCGACCGCCGACCAGCTGGACGCGCTCGAAAAGCTGACCGACGAGGAAGAGCACATTCATCACCATGGCGACGAGAAGTCGAAGACGGTGCTGTCGGGCAAGTTTCATGTCGTTCTGGCAGAGCTTGGCGGCAATGCCGTCCTAACGGAGATGTTGTCGAAGATCGTCGCTCGCCTCTCGCTTGTCATGTTCCTCTATGAAGAGGAGCGGAAGGACGATTGCGGGGCCGATCATCATCGCCAGATCGTCGGCGCCTTGAAGGCCAAGGACCTGGCAAAGGCGCAGCAGTTGATGGATCATCATCTGGCCGACATCGAGGGCCGCGTCCGGCTGACCGAGGGACAGGGCGATCGGCATACATTCCTGGCGGTGCTGGAGAATTTTTCCTGAACAGTGGTCTTGATGAAAATCGAACCTTTGGCCCATCTATTTTCATGAACTGAGGGGCAAGGGATCGGTGCCTTCGTTCAGGATTGCAAGATATCGCTGATAGCTGAACACGCGGCCGCGTTTGCGGCCGGTCACCTCATCAACGATGCCCAAACGCTCCAGATCAGCAAGTGCGGCATTGACCGTTGGCGCGGAAAGACCCGTGATCTGAACAATCTGGTTCGCAGTGTGGAAAGGATTCTGCTGAAACAGCTCGTGAATACGAAGGGCCGACCCTGCTCTATCGCTCTCCATCGTGATTCGCTCCCGATCTTCCTTGAAAAGATCGACGATCTGGGTCGCAGCCTCAAATGCTTGATTGGCAGTGTCGGCAACGCCGGCCAGGAAAAAGTCCAGCCAAGCTTCCCAGTTTCCATGCTCACGCACCTCTTGCAATAACCGGTAATATTCTCTCCGATGGGACTTCAGATAGAGGCTGAGGTAGAGCAGCGGCTTTCGCAAAACCCCGTTCATGCAAAGATACAGGGTTACAAGCAGACGGCCGATGCGACCATTGCCATCGAGAAACGGATGGATCGTTTCAAACTGCACATGCAGCAGGCCAGCTTTGATTAGCGCCGGTAAACGCGATTGGTCGTCATGCATGAAGCGCTCGAACGCATCCAGGCAACCGGCCATTTCAGTGACGGGTGGCGGTACAAAGAGTGCGTTACCGGGGCGCGTCCCACCAATCCAATTCTGCGAGCGGCGGAACTCTCCAGGATCCTTGGTGCCTCCTCGCCCACTGTGTAGGAGCCTGGCGTGCATCTCACGGATCAGACGCAACGACATGGGCAGCGTTTCCAGCCGCTCTAAACCATACATCATGGCGTCAACGTAGTTGGATACTTCACGGATATCATCAACCGGCTGTCCGGCTTGGGCTTCGGTCTCAAACCGCAAGAGATCAGAAAGCGTGGACTGCGTGCCTTCAATCTGCGAGGAAAGAACGGCTTCCTTTCTCACATACATATAAAGAAACAGCTCCTGTCTCGGCAGCAGCATTGTGATACCATCCAGGCGTCCTAGCGCGCGTTCCGCCAAGCTGAGGCGCTCTAGCAATGAAAGCACATCAATCGCAGGCTCGGGCGGCAATGGCGGGGGTACAAACGCCCGCACTGTTTCACTGGCGGCGACCGTCTCGACGAAACGACCCAGGCGGTTTTTGGATTGGGAATCAGACATAACCAAATATCAGCCGCGCCCCTTATTTAAGCAAGACGCATTTCATTTAATTAATCGACAGACTTAGATAAGCGCGCTTAATTAACGCCGACATTGAACTCCTGAGCTTTGATTCCGGGCGACATCGGCGCCTAACACGATGAACGGGCGCCATTAGAAGTGACACGCCCGATACATGCTTTGTTAAAGCTCGCCTCATATTTCCGCTCGCCCTCGGCACTGTTGCCGAGAGAAACGGAATGAGCATGCCCAAACACGATCTTTCATCACGTCATTTTCAGCGAAAAATATCCCAATTCTGCGAACTGCGTATCGCGCCGATCACATCCAAGCGGGTGCTGGAGAACATCCGGCCCTTCCTGATCAGCTTAATCATCTATCGGAAATCGCCCCCGCTCCGGAGTGGCCAACTCGACTGGACGGCGATAGGCCAAGCCTGTGGTGTCGAAGCTCAGCTGACTGTAGAACTGAAAAAGCGACTTCAGCCAGGCCTGGATGCGATCATCCGATGGCTTGGTGCAACACCAGCGGCCGAAGAGAGACGGCCGCCAGAGCAGACAATTCGCCCGGACAAAATGGCGCCCGCCAGAAAGGCAGCCTCCGCGACTTCAAACAGAAAGCCTCAACGTGCGACGGCCGATGGCATCGTTGCCCCGTCTGAATCGGTGCCACGTGGGCCGACTCCAAAACCGATCAGCCCATTCCCGGAACCACTGTTCGACGCGGCAGAGGACCCGGCGAGCTTCCAGGATGCATTGGTCTATCATATGCGTCGGTTCGGCGACACCTATTGGCAGCTTTACCGCGCCGTTGTTCATCTGAATGAGACCTTCGACAACAAGACGCTGCTATCGTGGATCCAGGGAGAGCGCGTGCCCCGATCTGTTGCCAGTTTCAATATCCTCAGCCGCATCGAGCGACGCTATCGACTTTCAGAGGGATATTTCAAAGAGAAGCTACCACACCAGGCACGCTCGCTGTATGGTCACGATCTCGGTGACATCAGCCCAGCTGAGCGTCGGCGGATTTCATTGCACCTGCCCGAAGACTTCAACAGCCTGCCCTTTACCAAGCGCGAGGAGATCTTCGATTGGGTGCGCCGGGTGATCATTTCTGGCTCTACGGAATATCGCCGCTATCAGGCGGCGGCCAGCAAGCAGCGATATGCCATCCGCTTTCCCGGCGTCACCAATGGCAGCAGCTTTCTTTCCTCTCGATCGTTGGCCTCGGCGGCCGGCACCAATCAGAACGTTGCCGCAGAACTTGACGATCCTGATCTGCTCTCCGGCGTTGTCGACGCACCGCCGAGACTTGCCATGGAAATGGCTGATCTCATCCGCTTCAAGACTTCGACGCTGACGGCGATTGGGTTCCAACGGAACGGCGTCTGGGGTGAAGAAACGGCCTCCCAGAAGATTGAGCACCTCGGCTTGATGTTTGGTGCGCTTGCTGCCTCGCCAAACGGTGTCGTGAAGGGTTTTGGTGTGCCAGTCAGCCAGTTGAGCTTCGGCCTTCTCGTCTTCCCGGGTGTTTGGGACTGGTATCTGCAGTGGCGGGAACAGCGACGTGGCTTCTACACCAAGTGGGAAGAAGACATGCTGATGGTCGCCCAAGCCCTATCTCGCGCAGACGTCGGTTGGATCCGGCAGCATCCGGAGCTGCTTCGAAATGTCAGGCCCATTGCGGGCTTGATTGAGCAGGAAGAAATCGATTTCGCGGCTCGGGACTGGCATGGCGCCTGTGATGCGTTTCACCGACATGCCGCTAACCGTTCCAAGGAGATCCAGCGAGTGATGCGCGTGCATCGCGATCCATTTGAACCGATCATGTGTGTACTTGAAGCGGACAGCCCGCTGGCGGAATATCGCAAGATCACGGACGAGATCGTGAGACGTATGCCGGATGAGAACAGATATCCACGACCGGCCGCCGAAGCCGTTAGATCATTCCTATTGCTTCGGCTGGGCCTGCACCTTGGGCTCAGACAAAAGAACCTTCGCCAACTTCGTGTCTGCCCCCGTGCACACTATCCGGCGTCAGAACGCCGGTTGGAGGATTTGAAATGCGGTGAGTTGCGCTGGAGTGATCGCGACCATGGGTGGGAGGTCCTTATCCCGTCGGTCGCATTCAAAAACTCCGGTTCATCCTTCTTCGGACAGAAACCGTTTCGGCTGATATTGCCAGACCTGCTCGACCTCTACGAATATCTCGATGCCTATATCGACCGTCATCGTGGTGTCCTCCTTGGCGGCGCCAAAGACCCCAGAACCCTGTTCGTCAAAACGGTGAAGACCACCAGTACTGACGCAGCTTACAACTCGACCACGTTCTACGAAGCTTGGAGGACCGTCATCCAACGCTATGGAATTTACAACCCTTACACCGGGCGAGGTGCCATCAAAGGCTTGTTGCCGCATGGACCCCATAACCTGCGGGACATTCTCGCGACGCATATTCTGAAGCAGACCGGATCCTACGAGCAGGCGAGCTACGCAATTCAGGATACACCCGATGTCGTTCAGCAGCACTACGGTCGCTTCCTTCCGCAAGACAAGGCCGCACTGGCCGCAAAGATCCTCAATCAGGTTTGGGAAGCTGCGTAAGATCGAATGAGATGCTCGGCTCGGATACTCAGACCATGTTGCATCTGGCCGGGCGTCCTGGTCTCCGCCTTGAGCCATAACGAACCGTTGACCCTCACATTCACTTTGGCCAACTGGCGGACATTCCTACCACTTAGGCGCATATCTCTCTATTATGGAACCGTAAGCCGGGAGTACAGCGGCATTTCTTGCCAATGTCTTGCCCGAGCGAAATTAATTCGGAAGAAAGGCGCGCTCCACATAACGGCGAGCCTGATCGCCAACTTCCAGCGGTACGCCGTTGACAGCCAGCCACTTTAACACGTCTGAGTGGCCAACCGCGGTGTAGACCCCGCCGCCGCCGCAATCGGTTGGCCCAAACTGCGGTACGCCATCAAGGCCACGAGACGTAATCCCGACCAGTATACGGTGGTACTCGGCCATGCCGCTGTCGTTGATCTTGCCATGAATGAAATAGACCGGCCCACCGCTATCTCCGTCGCAGGTATCAGCCGCAGGGTCGGTCTCGGAAACGAGACTGGAAAGCGTAAATTCGCGAAAGGGCGCACAACCCGAAGCGTCGCCTCGATCATTCAGGCAAAAGGGATCGCGAAGCCCTATAAAAGCGGCAATCAAATCTCTCGGGAAATCACCGTTCTCGCGTCGGCCATATCCCAATGCGAGCATGCTTTCGAGCTTGCCGGCCTGCGCCAACTCGTATGGGACGATCATGGAAGCTACTGGCGGTGGTGTAACGCCAGATCGGTCCTCCGGCTTGACCGGCGACAGGAACAGCAACGCCAGATCACGGCCCGGCTGAGGTGTATCAGGCCGCTGGCAATCGTATCCGAAAAACGTCAAAGGCGCCCTAGCCAGTGTCCGTGGGCGATAGAATTGAGTTTCGAATGCCGGGTCGCCGAAGCGCGGATACTGAATTCTGTAAGTTGACGCTAGCGCGCAACCGCAATGGCCGGCTGTCAAGACCGTGTTATCACCGAGGGCGACACCGGTGCAGAGCGCTTCGACATCACCCACACGCAGCGTGATGCGAACAACCTCATCGAAAAGCGGAGGGACGACAACACCGTCAATAACCTCACGGGTCAGAAGCGCTCTACCATCGGGTCCAACCTTTGCCAGCATGTCAGCCGCGTTGAAGGCCCCATCCTTTCTTCCCGAGGACTGCGCTTTTATCAATGGGTTATATGACAGAACATAACACTTCTCTTTTGGGCACGTCGGGAATTGTGTCTCCCGGTCCTGCGCCTGGGAGGCGGTAGCGATACACACGCAAAGGAGCGCCCAATATCCGGCTGCTGCCCAAATACTCACTCGAGATTTCCGTTTTCTTCAACGATTTTTTGGCACTTCTGATAGGCGCTTTCCATGCCAGCGGCCGAGTTGATGCAGTCAGCGAAGTTACCGCTTTCCAAGGCTGAACCGAGAGGATCGCTATTGACGAAGGCCGCCCGTTGCGGCTCGGACTGGATGCCGGAGATGGCCGCTTGTTCCGCCTTGTGCTGCTTCACCGCCTCATCATATTCGCGCAATGTTGCAATGAGTTTGCCTTGTGCCTGGATTAGTTCGTTCCGGTTTTCAGTATCGGTCTTTCCGATTATGAGCGCGCGCACAGGGATAGAGACGATGACCTGCATCGTTCTGAGCACAAAACCGGAGAAAGCTTCCGCCTCGCTGGGTTTGTCGATCTTGATCGAACTCAGCACGCCCCCATCGAAAGCAATGTCCATTTTCCTGTCGACGAATAGCGACCGTTTGACCTCAAGAGAGAAGGCTGGCGCGGCATTTGGCATGTGGACACGCCTCGTTTCGAACAGCTTCCAGGCACCGCCGGCGGCGTGATCTCGTCGCATGACCACCAGCTTGTGCGTCAACATAGGTCGATAAAGCACACCCCGTGGGCTTTCCTTAGATAGCGATGAGGAAGCCTTGATCACGGAAAGCCCGTAGTAGCCGGACTGAACAACAGTCGGCGACGCTGATGAACATAGGGAAGACTGCCAGGCGGGGACGTATGGATCATCGGTCGGGTCGATAAAGATGCAATGATCGAGATCACGTAGCTTCCCGTCAATCCGAGTAATCGAGCCCCGGTCGAAAGGATCGAACTCGAAATGTCCTGCGAGGATCTGCTTTTGTTCGTTCGCGAACGCGCTACGCCCTGCAGCAGCCGATCGCTGCGCGGCAGCATTGATGAAGGCTTCGCCTACATCGAGCGTCTTACCCTGAAATTCGGACGTAATGCTGCCTAGTAGCCGCGGGTCCGCTGAACTGCGGGAAATCTCGAGCCTATCACTAGCCAAGGCCGATCCAAGAAAGTCCAAACAATAGTGTTGATCGCTGGCAGTGCGTTTGAGTTTAATTTCGCTCGTGTACTGGTTTGGGATGCCTTCGTCCCTGAAGATGTCGACGACAAGGATATCTTTCGGCAGGGCATACTCGCCCTCGCTATACCTGCATGTGCTCGAGCTCGGCGAACCTGCGATGGATTGAACCTCTTCGCTCACCAGCGCATTGCACCCTGCCAGCGCGAACGCGGCGACCATCGACATCAGGACGGCGTTGCTGTTCTTCCACTTTGGCATTGTTACGTGCCTCCTGAAGGAAGCTTTGCCATAATGTCCTTACAGACCTGAGAGGTGAACGCGGGCGGCGCCAGAGAGATCGTTGGTTCGAAGGTTGTCTTTTCGGCAGGCTTGCAGGCTGCAGTATTCCCACAGGTGGAATTTGCTATGCCTTTCCCGGGGCTGAATGATGCTGTGCTATCCTTGTTTTTCAGGAATTCGGCGTAGGATTCCTGTGTCTCGATAAGGTTGATCTGAGCCCTCTTCAACGCTTCCGTTGAGTTTGCCCGTTCATATTCGGCGCGAATAGTCGCCGCCGGAAGCTCGACAAGCCCGTAGACGATATCGAGAGGAATATCGACAAATCCCGCGACTTCGCTCGACTTAGAAATACAGAAGTTCGTCAACACCCCGTCGTCAAATTCCAAGCCGACCTTCGCCTGGGCAAACAACGCCCTCTGGACGCCGAGCGAGATGATGGGCGCGATATTCTCAAGTTTGACCTCGGTCACATAACGCAACTGCCACGCGCTATGCCGGGGGTCTTCCTGGGTATAGACCTGAAGCATGTATGGCAATCTCGGACGATAAAGCACGCCGCGCCTTTCCGGGTCCTTACGAATCCAATATTGCCGCCGGGCATCGGCAAGCTTTGCCGACGGATAACGGGCGGCCGTCGCGGTCGGATTGGCACAATATTTCTCGCCGGATACGACCGAGGCTTCATAGGAATACTGATCGAGCACCAAGCAGAAACCAAAATCAGCGAGCCGCGCATTGGTCTTGGCCATATCAATCGGATCAAGTGGATCAACGTCGAAGCGGCCCAGGACCTGAGGCTCACCCGACAGGGTTTTGCCGGCACGGCCCCCCGAGAAATCCCTCTGTCCGGACATGCCGACAAAGATCGCCCTGATCAGATTTCGAGCCGTGTTGACGGACTTATCAACCGAGAAGGATGCCACATAATTAAGCAGCCCTGTCGTCGCAGGTTTGCCTTGCGTAGCGCCGGCGGTCTCGCTGTTAGGCTTCGCATAGCCGATCGACAGTTGATCGTGCGACAGCGACGAGGCGACATAGTCCAGACAGTAGGTATGCTTACCATCGGGGTGGTGGCTCTCTACAATGTTTTCGAGGATATAGGGACTGTCGGGATACTTGGTAATCTGGAACTGCCAGGTGGTCATGGAAAGCGAGTATGATCCCGCCTCGCTAGCACAAGAGCCAGTAAGGGTCTGTCCGTCCACCACGCTGATTGAATAGGACTCGACGACAGAGCAGGCCGCAGAGACCATCAGACCCGTCGCAGCCAAGATGATGAGCATCGTCTTTCGCAAGCGTTGCCTCAAGACATAGCCTTTCAGTTTGGCGAATTCGAGCATCGGAAACTCTGACCCTTGCTATAAAGCGCTGCCACACGCGTCTGAGTACCTGTAGGAAGCGTAAAACTTTTGCGGATCGCACTCGTTTCGGGCACCATGGTCCAGCTGGAATCCTGATCGTTTGCTCGGCAATCATAGAAGACCACCAGCGCTTTCTTCGCCGCCGGCGCAAAAGGAGCCGGATCAAAGCCACACAAATTCTTGTAGTCGTCGTTGAATTGGCACGCCGCCTGGCGCTCACATTGCGCGATAAGAGCCGCCGATGCGATGCACCAGCGGCTCTCCGTTTTAGGGGCGCGGGATATACGCTTCCCTGCGCCTGGCTCGAAGTCAGAGTTAATCGCGTCGACGTCACCGTAAAGGGCACCGAGAAGATGGACTCGCAATTCCCTGCGCTGTTCGAAGGGAAGAAGCGCAGCACGCAAAGCCGCCAAGCTTTTGATCGAGTCCTTATCAAGCAGAAGAATCTTGCGCGAGTCAGCATCCTGAAGAACGGTGACCATCGCATCAGCTTGAGCCGCCAGCGCGGGCACGGAGGCGGGCACCAACAGAACCTTCAACTTTGCATCAATGAGAGCCGCCGCTGCGACGACAGCAGGGTTTGTTGCGGAAAGCTTGCTCTTGTCGTCGGCTAGGGTCTTGGCGCGGCGCAGGAAGGACGCCGTGGGATCACGGCTCACTAGAAGGTTATCAAAAAAAGCCTCGCTCTCGCTCAGCGCAGCGGTGAAATCACCGGTCCAGCTTGCGGGAAGATTGTCTCGCGTAAAGCCAGATGCCAGCAACTCCTGCGAGATAACCGCAGTTTGTCGCTCAAGGGTTATTCCTGCCCCGCGCGCCTTGTAATCGAGCAAATATCTAATAAGAATATCAACCTTCTGAATCTTGTTCGGATCACTTTGTTTCAGTTTTGATTTTAACAGAAGATCAGTAAGAATAGTTATACTATTATCTATGCCAACATCATCAGCGTTCACCGATGATACTTCACAAACAAGGCAAAAAAATAATATCATCCACAGCCGCAACACGGCATGGGTTGAACAACGAAGGATCATACTATCCCCTCAATAAACCCTCGATTGAATGTTAACAAAAACAGTACTAAACACAATCGTGATTTTTGATGGCGTCAAGGTATTTTCTGATGGTGATCTCCATGCGCTGGAGGCTCGTCAATCGAGAGACAATAACGTGATGAATCGTCCCAAAACTCGGCGGACCTTCGCTATGCTTTCATCGAAGCATCATCGGATTGCCGCTGCTTGCCTGTTGATAACTCTGGCAGGCTTCGCCTCAGTGGTCGTCGCTGCCACCGAGTTTGACAGAATCGACCTGCCTCACCTCAATCCCCTCAAGCCGGAATCGCTTTGCGGGATCCGCGACAGCATGCAGGACGTAGAACTCTATGACGGGACGCTTGGCGTCTCGAAGGAATTCGTTTCGGAGAATGCGCGATCGACGGTGAGGTTTCGATGGCCGGACGATCAGAAAATAATTGACGAGGGATATGTCCCAGGTACCGTTGCGGGGATGGGCTGGTGCACCGGCACGCTTGTTCATGAAGCAATGGTTCTTACGGCCGCTCATTGTTTCGATGCGTTGAATGATGATGCCGGCCGCACCACGCCATTTCGTTACGGTAATGATGGAAAGCCTCGGCTGTCGGACCCCAGAGAACTTGCAAAGCTGCAACTCGTCGATATCGGGTATCAGCGCGATCCGTCTCGGCAGGTGAGAGAGCCTATGACGTTTCAAGTCAAACGGCTCGTTGAGCACCGACCGGGCGCCAATCACTTGGATTTTGCGATTGTCGAACTGGAAAAGGACGCCGACGGCAAGCTTGCTGGCGACTACGCCGCGCCATCGCCGGTCGCACCACGGACCGTTGTTTCAGGAGAGCCGATTGTCATCTTTCAACATCCCGATGGCAAACCGAAGATGGTCGAAGCTGGCACGGTGAAGGCGGTTAATGGCGGGGAGATACGTTACGACGATGTCGACACATGGGGCGGCTCTTCCGGTGCTGCAATTATGAGTGCGGAGGGTGACGTCATTGGAGTTCACCTTGCTGGCAATTGTCAGGTGTCCCACAACGAAGGAATTTCAGCACAAGCGATCGCGGAGGTCTCTGATGAACTGTAGAGAAGCATTCAAGATACTTGTTATGCTTGCTCTGACGATATCGGGCTCGCCGAGCCGTGCCGAGGATCCGAATTCCCCACGCGCCTGGACGGTCCGCGCCGTCGACGGCATGCCCGACGAATTGCGCATTCAGTTGGCAAAGGACGGGAGACCTTCTTACGAGACCGTGGAAAACGGCACCCAGACGCTGAACGCGATCATCGCGGAAATATGCGGCGACCAGCCCGCAAAGGTCAAAGCCGAGTTGGTCACCGAAGCTGAAGCTCTTAACAAGCAACCGGCGGATGTCCCGGTTGGCCCGGACGTCACTGTGGCGGTTCCGTTTTGTATGCGCCTGGATCGTAACATTCTGGTTGATGTCAAGGAGAACGATACGGTCGAATCCCTCCTCAAAGAGCATTACGGCGTCTATGGTAACCTCACAAAGGCGAAAACCTACGCCGTCAATGAGGGGCGCGAGGCCGACAATAGCGCGGAGATCGAAGAGGCATTCAAATCAATAAGAACAGGCAGAAAGGTCTTATTGCCCTTTGGCGCTAAAATCGAAATCTTTGAGCCTAAAGCCGGGGGTATTGCGCTTCCCGACGCCGTGAAGCAGCTCGCTGGTCCAGGCCTTGCTGCCGCCATCAACAATTCGGTCAAACCGGTGACCGTGCCGCAAACGTCAGATCCTACGCAGCTCGCCCTGATCGAATCCGTCGAAATTGCAAGTGCGGGCGGCGACACCCCCTGCTCATCGTCTGAGGACATCAATGTCCCGATCGACCTCGCAGCGCTCAGGGATGAATTCAAGTGGGAACGCGATCAACTAGCAAAAAACGACGGCGACATGAAGACAGTCACCATCGGTGTGATCGATACCGGCTTGGCAGCGCCTGATGACGGCTTCTTCGTTCCCACGTCGCTCGCCAGGAATTCTCAGGAAATGAATGGGCAGATGGGCGCTGATGACGACATCCCGCCAAACGGAGCAATTGACGACATATTTGGCGTAAACCTCAACATGAACCCAGCCACTGGTAATGTCATTCCGTACCAGAACCCCGATCTATCTTGGAAGTTTCATGGCACGCGAATGGCGAGCCTCGTTCTTGGCGGGCCTAAGGTTGATGTGATTTGGGCGCCGCGCCCCCCTTTGAGGATCAAGGTCGTCAACTTCGCGTCCTCGAAAATGGATGGTGGAATGGTGCCGACCAGCGAACTGGATCGAGCGTTAGGTTTTCTTGGCGCTAGCGGCGCAGTTGTAGTGAATATGAGCCTTGCCACGAGGCTCAACATCATTGGCATAACAAATTCCATTCGCAGCTTCTCCAACAACACACTGTTCGTGGTGGCTGCGGGAAACAGCAGATTGGGTCCAGGCGAAGATATTGGCCTGAACGCCGCTTACCCTGCATTACTGGGCGGATTCAGCGGCCAAAATCGTGAAAACGTCATCACCGTTGGTGCCCATGGACGTTCGGGCAAACGAGCGACGTTTTCGAATTACTCGTCGCAATTCGTGGATCTACTTGCGCCTGGCTGCGGTGTCGAGACACGAGATGGAACGGGATCAACCGTCCTCGATAGCGGGACTTCCCCTGCAGCCGCTCTCGTTTCCTTTACCGGCGGCTTGATCGCCGCTTTGGACATAGCCCACCCCAAGGACATTAAGAACCGCATATTAGTCTCGGTGGACGTTGATCATACCGAGTTAGCTGAAGATGCCTGGAGCCGCGGACGGCTGAATGCTCTTAAGGCAATCAGTCTTAGGCGCGATGTAATCGAGCTTTCCAACGGTCAACTGAAGCTTGGGGGCATTGCCGATCGAAGCCCCCTCATGTCGTTATGTGCCGACCGAACACTTCCGTCCCCTTCGAAGATCTACAAGGTCATGCCAAACATCAAAGTGGGAAATGACGCCTTTATCGAATACTGGTCGATGAACAATGACTACATTCACAAGATGAGGTGCAAGCAGGTGCAAGGCTCCAATGCCCGTATCGTGCTTGACGGAGCGAGCTTTGCTGTTGGCGACATCCGCGACGTCGTGTTTCGCTGGCGGTAGGATCGACAAGAGATTTGGTCAGGGATAACTAAAGGGCCTGAAAGCGGCCTTCGCGGGATGCGTAGTTCAACGAGACTGTTGCATCGGTCGGCCGTTTTTCGCAAAACCGACTGTCCCGTCTTCTGGTTCAAAGGAATGACAACAATCCGCCGGCGAAGTACGCCGGCGTGCCGCGATTGCCGAACTCTGGCAGAGTACGGCGTCCTCTACGTGCCTTCCGGTGCCATCATCGGGCACGACGCGATTGACAAGTTTGCCGGCGATCTTCGGGCGACGCATCCACACTACGTCTTCACGCCGCACGGCAAGCCGCAGGTGCTTCATATGCCGGACGCCTGGCCTGGAGTTCCGGCCCTCGTGATGAGGCACCTGAATACACTGGCTGGGATGTCATCACGGTCCGCGACGGCAAGATCACGGCGCTCTATGTCTTCCTGGACGAAACGTCAGAGGAGTTTCGCCGGGCCAGCGGCAAAACTGCGAGCTGAGTTGCTCTCCTGAGCCGGCAGGCATGCTGGGCGAAGACGGCTCAGCGGGCGCCATCCTGTATGAGGGACTGACCCAACCGGCCTCTCATCGACGCCCGCCTGACGCGAGCACAAGAAAACGCACCCCAAGGTGGCGCGAGCAAAATCCTTATCTTGCGTCTTCGCCTTGAAGGGATCTGAACCGGCGACGCCTGACCGAAATGGGTTAAGCACCTGATGTCATTGGCAGTTAATGAGAATGTCTGAAGTGCAAGAAGTTCAAGGAGATAGCTCGGCACTTTATTTATAATTGAGCAGCTAGTTTGAGATTGGTGCACGTAATCCGGCGCTTACTTGGATATTTACCACATTAAAAAACCTTATACTGGCGGTTGGACGCTCCGCTTCAGAGACCAGGTTCGGCCAGAAGAAGCATCAAGTTTCCACTATTTGCCGCAGGTGGTTCGCAAGAGTAGGATCGCAAAGGTATCCCGAAATGCCATGAGCGTTATCGGTCCGGTTTCTGATGTTGTTCTGATTGTTGATCCGACCTCCGCTGACAGGGAAGTACCCATTATCAAGCGCATTCAATGCGACCACGTCGCGATCATCAAAGGCGTTGTACCAGGACCGAAGCTGCTCTGGATATCTCAGCGGTTTGAAAGACCTCATGATCGGCCCCACGGCAAGCGGCGAACCAATTGTCACATAATGAACGACGTTGGCGGCTTTTGGCGAATTCAACAAAATGTCGTACCCAACCACAGACCCCAGTGAGTGCCCGACTAGGACGACGGATCCGTCTCCCAGTGCATCCTCAACTACGCTGTTGATCGCTTTCCGGACTTTAGTGCGGGTCAAATACAGGTAGACATCTCGGGTCGCGCGCTCGATAGCGTGAGCGCTCAAGCCTGGAAGGCGATCCGCAGCTTTGAAAATTGCCTGCACCCATCCCCAGTTTTGTGGACCACGCTCGATTACTGCGTCTCCCAACTCGGCATCAATTTGAGCATCCGTCATCGCAAGCGAGCGTCTCAAACCATCTGCCACCGCAGCCGCGTACTCCTGAAACTCGATATCGGAAGTGGCGGACGTACCCCGCAGAATCACGTCTGCCGGAAGATCGGCTTCCATCTGACGCGTGAATCCATCCAAAATGTCTCCGTAGAACGGAAGTGCTATATTGATAGTAGACAAGAATTCATCCGCTTGGCGACCGAGCCCAGTCCGGAATGCATTTATCCATTCATTTCTTATCTCGTCCGGAACCTTGCCCTGCTGCGATCTTCCATGAATGAATACTATCGATTTACCCAATTCAGCTCTCCTAATTTGTATGCTTCTCGAAGAATTCTCATCCCGTCAGGCGTGAACGTGGTCCACGGGGATTGTTGACGATGCCTTCCCGCCTCGAGGATTTTCTGCGGGCACGCTATCGACGCGTTATCAAGATACGCCCAGGTTTGGCTGAGCATTGGGCAGAACGGCGCCACGGATCGTCCGCGGCGACGAGAGCCCGACAATATCAAAAGGTCCAACAGCGATCCCTTTATATCGTGATCCATAAATCGGAGAACGGAATTTATTTGAGATTTCAGTCCCACCTCCGCATACCCTATCGCAGCGTATAGACCTAAAGTTGGATCGACCTTCTTCCACCTCCTAATAGCATCGGCAAATTCGATGACCTGATGACGGTCCATCGGAAAAAGCCCTATGTTTATCGCAGCAGCGGCTTGCGCTCGTAAGATCCAGATCTCGTTTGAATCGAAGGTACGGAAATTCTCTCCAGAGTCAGGATCTATCGAGGAATAGGTCATCTGCAAAATGCCCGATTCATCAAGCTTTACGGTCAGATGATAGTTAGGAAGCAATGCTAAAACTGCGCCTGTATTGTCCTCAAACCGCACTATGACACTGACCGGGTGGACCGCTCGTCCATTCAGGTTAATCACCGCGTCGCCTGAAGAGCGGGCGTCTAGCTCGGCGAAACGATATGACCAAATAGATTTTACTGGACGTCCAATGATGGTCGCCCCTGGCCGCATCGGCTCAGTTAGTCGGCCATCAAGCAGGGCGAATTTCTGGCGATAAGCTTCGAACCTTGGGCGGTCGGAATCGTCTTGCAAAAACAACTCAGTTTCAAATTCTGACCTATCTCCGAGAACATTTGCCTCCGCAGCTTCAAATCTCTTCTCCAGTATTGGATCTGGCGGCTGAGGTCGCTTTTTGTCGTCGCGACGCAAACCTTTCGTGAAGATTGGTTTTGCTACGAATCCATCATCACCACACTCTAGGCGCAGCTGAGGCTGTTGTCTCAGAGAGAGCTTCACATCCTGTACGCGCTCATTAACGAGGTTGGGCAGCACCCTCTTTAGGCGCCGGGAAAGAACCACTGGGCCTTCGGTTCCGTCGACGTCTGCTGACCCAATGAGTTCTCTTGCGGGATCGATGTGAATGCTTCGGAGTGCCTCGGTAAACACGCCAACGTATTTCTCAACAACACTAGACTGCCCTTCAGATATGGCTACTTCCAAAGCCGCATCACCAGGTCGGGTAGCGAAAAAACGATCAACCTCTACATCAAGCCGACCATCACCGTTTGGGAACAGTGTCCCACCCGTCATCCTGCTTTGTGCTAATGTTTGTGGGACGGTGCGGCACGCGTCGGAAATAAATATCACACTCCCGATCTCTCCACGCCGCGAATCTTCTGCACTCCTTCCGACATCGATTACCTCATCCGCATCGTCAATGGCGTTGGAAAGCAACCAGATCTCGTTCGAGCCACTCATCAAACCGTGGCCTGCGAAGTAAATCACCAGTTTTTCGAATTCTGCGCTCTGCACGAGCCGTCGGACCTCTCGCTTGAGGTCTCCTATAGCAACGTCACCATGTTCGTCGGTGATCAAGCTAGTTTCGTATCCGTCCAAGGCGAGCCAGCTCTCCATAGATTTTGCGCCCGAAACAGCTGCCTTTAGCGGATTGAGGGACTTCGCTTTGTCAATCCCGATTAGCAATGCCGCTCTCCTCACAAAAGATCTCCCAGACTGTGCTCGCCTTTATTGACGTATGCCCGATCAAGCACCACCAAAGCGTTAAGCAGTCTTCCGAACCTTGATTGGGGTCCGCGCCATCCGAATCCAGCGATGATCATTAGTAGGTTATCTCGTTAAACCCATTGCTAAATAAAACTGTGAATACTTTATATACCCGCGTAAGTAGGCGGCTCCCGAACTATTATGTTCACAACATACTCGAACTTGATTTCCGCGAAAGGCATTCGCAAGTGGCGCAAGACATTCTTCAGCGGTTCCTCACAAAACGGCTCTTTGATCTGGCCGGCGACGACGCAAGGCTTCAGAAATTACGAGAAGCGGCAGACGATGTCGCGAACTTGTTGAAAGCGTCCCCAAATAGGGTTGCTTCATTCGTGCAGGTTGGATGCGATTTAAAGGTTCCACCCGATGAGCCTATCCTTGCTGAAGTCGCGACTATCGTCGAAAAGAAATGGAATTCCTACCTTAGTGCATTCCCGGAGAAGGCTCTGCCCGTCGTGATGAGAGCCGTGATACTCGATGGCTTAGCCCGGGTCATGGCTATTGATGCAGTCGCACTCGCAACCTGCCTTACAGCCAGAAACTTCCTTCCCCATCTTGGAGCGTCTACCGATATTGAGCTTTGGGAGGAGTTAATCAGCGAGGCGGGGACAAGGCTCGAGCAGCGGGCCCGTAAAGAATGGGCTTTGCCGACGAAGAATGCGTCTACACTGGAGCTTGATATCCCTGCTACTCCAAGCGTTACAGTGCAAACGCTGAAGGTGGATTGGGTCACAAACCTTTTTGGTGCGGCGGCTGGTCCTCATGACGCCAACAGCAAGGCGTACGAAGCAGGCAATCAGCATTGGCCGAACACCGGCGCATCTTGGTCTTACGAATTTGCGCCAAGAGCTGCGAAAGCGGTAGCAGCAGCAGTAGACGCTTCTGTGAAAGCAAATATTGAGAAAGTCATAGAGGCTCTGAAACCCGACGAACATTTAAAATCATTCGCCGACCAAGTCGGTTTGGCCGTTGCTTCCGCTCTTCAACAAGCTCACGGCCTTGAGCGTCGGACCTCAATGATTTGGTGGAAGGAAGCTTTATTTTCACCGGAAGCCGAAGTAAGCTATCGAGCGCTCAGCACTGCGAAAACATGTGCATGGATGGCGGTTGATGCCGCCGCCATCACAGGCGCTTACGCTCCTCTCATGGCAGAAGCTGTTATCTCGGAAGCGTTGCGTTCGCTGCTCGGTCCAGAAGCTGACGAGCCAATCTCGTTAGCAACCCTGCTCAGCGATGTCGCGCATCGGGGAAGCGCGATCGATGAAAAGTTGCAGGGGCATTTCGCGAGCGTTTACCGGGCATCAGGTCGGACGCAATTAACAAGTCTGCTTGTGGAAGGCGAACCCGCTCAATATCTGGGAACACGTCTTGGACTGGCAGAAACGACCTCAATTTCACCCGTAGGATTTTCGCTCTGGATCTACCGCGATCTGCAAATCGCCAATGCCACGGTCGTAGCCCCTCGGACCCGCAAAAAGAGCACGTGATGGAACGCTGTCCCTACCCACGTTGTCACGTGCCGGATGTCGCATGTCGCCTTGGAGAACCCACACCGGCCTCCTGTAAACATTGGTTGGACGCGCAAGGGGGCAAGAAGGCCGTTGCGGAAAAGAGAGGGAATGGCGAACAAACGTTGTTGCCTTGGACTGGGACAGCGCTTGGAACAGATGAGCTCCTTTTTCTCACCGGTAGGGGTGAAACACGACTGGTAGCGATTGTAGGCCCCCATAATGCGGGGAAGACCACGCTTTTGGCCGCATGGTATCAAGGAGCTGGAAGGTCTGGCCGGGTGGGAGATCATACCTTCGCCGGTAGCTTTACGCTTGAAGGGTGGGAAGCGGTAGCGCACGCCCTAAGATGGGAGGGCTCTTCCCCGACCTTTCCACCACACACATCCTCAGGCGCTGGTCGTGCACCCGGAATGTTGCATCTCGCCGTGAGACAGGAGGATGACGAACTCGTTGATTTTCTATTCGCCGATTCACCAGGCGAGTGGTTTCAAAGGTGGGCGATCGACAGCTCTGCTGAGGATGCGGAGGGAGCGCGATGGCTTGCAGACCGTGCTTCTGTATTTTTGATCACTGCAGACTGCGAAGCACTTTCCGGCTCAAACCGGGGCAATGCGCGATCTTCACTGATCCAATTGATCCGAAGGACCGCGCATGAACGCCGCGGAAGACCCGTTGCTTTGGTCTGGACAAAGGCGGACATCGGAATCTCCCCCAACATACGCAACTCGATCCTGGAGGCCGCGAAGCTCGTCATGCCAGAGGTCGCAGAATTTTCCTGCAGCGTCTCGAACCTAGATATCGATGGTGATGAGATTTTTGCGCAGAAGTCGATGGGCGACGTCTTGAAGTGGGCTGTACAACCTTATCCACGAGGTTTCACTCCAAGTGAAACTCGAATTGCAAGTAACGACCCGTTCCTAAACTTTGGCAGAACCCGATGAGCTCCAACATCCTCCTACTCGGAGAATATAACGTCGGAAAAACCAACTTTGGCGGCCAGCTCCTTGGACGGTTGAACCAAGAAAAGGGTTACCTGCGGATGGTAGGAACTCCAAGCTCGCTTTCGCCGTTTGAAAATGCCCTATCATCGCTAAACGACGGACGCGCAGCCCAACATACTTCAGCATCGCAATACTCGGATAGCAGATGGCCTGTAGCGGATGCTGACGGCAACTCTACGGAATTGATATGGCCGGACTATGGGGGCGAGCAGGTTTCTTCCATTCGCGACAACAGAAGCATGCCTCCTGAATGGAGAAAACGCGTTGAAACCGCAGACGCGTGGATCGTAATGATGCGGATCAACAACTCGAGTGTAAGTGACGACATATTCTCTCGTCCACTCTCTCAGCTGACTGCCCGGCAGGACAAGCAAAGTGGCCCGTTCCGAATGTCTGATCAATCACGCCTTGTCGACTTCCTTCAGTGGCTCATGTTCGTTCGCGGGACGGGTACCTTGTCCCGGGTATCGACCCCACGCCTTCTGCTGTTGCTGTCGTGCTGGGATGAATTAACCGCCCCTGAACTAAACCTACCACCTTTAGATGTCCTACGTCGTCGAATGCCCATGGTGTCATCCTTTGTGGAAGCAAACTGGGACCCGAACTATCGCTCAATTATCGGACTTTCCGCTCTCGAAAAAAGCCTTAGCGAGGACACGGAGGATGAAGATTACATCGATTTAGGGCCCGAACACTTCGGCTATATTGTCCAGGAGGACGGATCTCGCTCGCCAGACCTCACGCTTGCTATTAAACCTGTGCTCGGAAGAACCTGATGCGTCTCGGGCAAGCGGCATACGGTGAGCTGAATAAAGGCCATGCTTTGCTGGCCGCCAGTCCCTCTGCCACCATAAGCGGATCGATTGTCAATCAGATGGATCTCCGCGGAAGCGTCCCTCCAGGAGTTCAGTGGCAGCCTTATTTCAGCGGGTTCCTATTTGGCGATCACTATGTCCTTGCTCGAACAGCGTCGGACCACACTGCTGTTCGTCCTGGCATGGTACGGTCGAAGGCGCTATTCGTCTCTCTTGATAATCTTAAAAAGGTTCACAGCATCGCTGGCGCCTTTAGGTTTCTGGAGGATCATTTCGATGATCCCGCACCTCTGGAAGACGTGAAGATCGACATCGACAATGGCTTGGGCACAGCCCACCGAGGGCTCGCCACCGCTATGGTCAAAGACTTTCAAAGCACGATAGTGTGGCCTTTTGAAACCGGCTTCGAAGAAGCTATTACCAATTTATGGCGCAATCTCTGGCCCGAAGCGCGGCAGAGCTTCAGCTTCCGGTTGGCGTTTTCACCACAAGATATCCCTGATCGCCCAACAGTCGTGAAGACCCTTGCCGGTCTGAAGTCTCGATGGGTTGGATATCCTCTTGTCAAAGAAGAGGGCGACAGCGACGACGCGGCTGTGGCAACGCTTATGGGACTGCCCGAAGGCAACGAAATCAAGGCCTTGATGACAGCGTTGAACGCGAGGTTGAGCAGTTTCAGTCAATTGCCGCAAGTCGCGGAGATCTCCAGAGCTCTGACGATTGATGAGGATTTCGCGGATTTGATCTCTGCGACAAGGTTGATTTGCTTTCTTTCCCCCTCACCGACCGACGGGGCCAACGAAAAGATTCAGCTTTTGGAGAGGACATCAGCCGCGTTTCAAGGCGCCGACACAGGCGCCATCAGGATGTCTCGAAATCTCGATCTTTCAGCCATCGCTGATGCTGAGATATTTTGGCGATCTTTGCGCAACTGGGCTCACGAACGTCTTCCGAATGAGCCTTCAGAAGACGCGGCTACAGTCCTCCTCGACACAGATCGCGAGGGGCCGAGCTCACAGTGGAAAAGTAGCATAACGGCCGGACTGCAAGATTATTTTCAGTCCGACCGCTTTGACATCCGCTTCGTCTTAGGGGTTGTATTCTACCAGCCTTCCACACTTCGCGTCTTTCTAAAGCTAGCTGGTGCTCGTCCGAAATTCGACAAGAGATTTGCATCAGGCCTCTTGGCCTCAAGCAGTGAAACGCCGGACTATAAACTCCTCGCACTGACAGCCACAGAAGGACTGAACCTGAGCCATGCTGCTTGCTGTGCGTTGCTCTTTGAACCAGGTCAAGCAGTGATGGAGCACATCAAGGGTTTTGCGGCCACCAGTGATAGTATTAAAATCGCTTTAACTAAAAGTTCCGATCAGGAGATAATTTCTATCGCCGTTAGGGAAGGCATACCTGCCCTCATTGAAATCGCCGCTTCGAAGGCGGCGATGCGGCAAAGTCTTCTAAAATCCTTAGATGTCAATGACGGAAACTGGCGGAAAATCTGGCTTCAGGTACTGAGGGAGGACATTAAGGCGTATCAGGCGCCGCGAAAACCCGAAGTTGCACTTCGCGGATTACTTGATCTCCTCGTAGCCGGAACCATCGATGAAGCGGGCAGAGATCTTCTTGAAAAACTTTCTAAGACGGCTTTGGCTAACATTGTGGACTATAAACATCGAGCGCAGGTTTGGCTGGCGATCCCTGCTGAAATGCGGCAAGCTTACCTCGACGCGACAGCAGATGCGTGGATTTCCCAATTTTTAATAGACGGATTAGCTCCCTTGGAGCAACCGCTGAAGGAGCGTGTCCTCGCTCCTACACGGGTCGAAAAAGCACTTCAGAATTTCTCAACAAACATCGCGCTGGGCTGCGCTTACTTCCGAATGTTTGGGGAGTTGCCTGAATCCGAGTTTCGTAAGTGGCTGTGGTATTCGATCAAAAACATTCATTTGGCCACAGAAGATGCGGCCGCTATCGGCCGGCTGGTTGCCGCTCGCGATTGGGAACGCACGGCCCGCGACCTTGCGGACTGGTGCCTTGAAGGCCGAAATGACATCATACCGGCTGTGGATATCAGTCGAGACCAGATCGGCTATCTTCGACGTTATCGATTGGATCTTATGGGGTCATTGGCTCCAGGCGTTAAATGGAGGATCTTGGAGGAGATCGGTGTTGAGCTTTATCCGATCGGTCCAGGCGATCGAAGCCTCTGGGAGCGGGCGGGCGGCAAGAATGGGGATATTCCACGGGCAACTAGTGGGAGCGAAGGCTGGCGGATTGTTGTACAGGAGATGGAGCAAGGGCGTCGGAAAATAGACCCGGCGTCGTTGATCAAGGTGATGGCAGAAGATTTCCCAGGTAATCACACGCTGCGGAAAATGAGGTACGACAGGTTTTTTCATTAGCATGACAAAATTCGTTCCCGGCCGTGCAGTCATCGTTGCCATCAGCGGCTATCCCTACGTAGATGCGTTGCCGAGGGCCGTCCTCAATGATGCTTCTGATATAGCCTCAACGTTGGGCGATCCAAAATTCTGTGGCTATGATCCCTCCAAAATTCACATGCTCATGGAGCGCGATGCAACACGAGATAATATATTGCGAGCGATTGATCAAAACGTTGAGAGTCTGACTCGCGACGAGCCCTTCTTTTTCTTTTTCTCGGGTCATGGCGACCGCCATGGAGAAGTATCGTCAGAAAGAAGCTATCTTCTTGGTTACCAGGCTACCCTCGACGATCACGATGTTACAGCCATAAGCGATGCCGACCTTGTTGAGCGCCTCGATAATCTTCCGTCGTACCGCCAGGTGGTAATCTTGGATGCCTGTCATGCAGGCGGAATGGGGACCATCAAAGCAGCCCGAGGCCGCGTTAAGCCAAAGGGTATTGGTGCTAGTGCCCCGCAAAACCTCAGTTCTGGGCGTGGGAGGGTGATTTTCACTTCCTGTCGCAGTGACGAAGTTGCCGTAGTGTTGGACGGGGCCCGGAACAGTGTATTTACCACCAGTATTTTGCGAGGGTTGCAAGGGGCTGCGAGGTCCAAAGACGATGGCACGATTGGAATATTTGATCTCTTCGATTATGTAGCTGACGACGTGGCGTCGCGGTCATTTCAGCATCCCATTTTCAAGACGGATAACCTTGAAACCAATTTTTCAGTCGCTCGCGGGACTCCACGTGCGCAGAATTCTCCAGCTTTGCCTCCTGCAATGCAGCCGATTGACGATGTAGTTCAAGCATTGAGCGAGTTATACCCTCTCGGTCCTATGCAAGGCGAGATTTGGGCACGAGCTGGGGGTGACGTATCACGTCTCGTAATTGTCGGTCAGGGGAGGACTCAGTGGTTCTCGGCGCTCCGGTTACTCCGGCAAGGTGGCGGAGGGACGACAGAGCGCGAACTGCTGGAAAAGGTGTTGGACGAATATCCGGGTAACACGAGCATCAAGGCCATACTCCAACCCATTTAATGGGCAGCATCGCAGAAATCCAACATACTTCCCCTACCGATGATAGCCTCTTCGTGGAGTCGTCAAGGAGGTCAATGATTCTCGCAAAGCGGCTCTTTCCACAACAGGCGCGCCGGCAATTGTGCTGCCAATAACACCCTTTCGGCGGGCCGAGAGCCAGCCGGCGATGGACCCAAGGCTATAGCCGCAGGAACGGAGGCGCGGTGCCGCTAGGGGACCTGCCCATCCTCCGGACGCCATCCCAATGCTTCAGCTTTGGCGAATGCTGTAAGATTTTCCTGGTACCACCTGTCAACCCTGGCCTTCACGTCAGGCGGAATGTCCGAGGTGCGTATATACTTTCCCGCAAGCTCACGCTGCAGGAGAGCGCTATAGGCACTTCCCTTCTTGGCCAGCATCTAAGCAAAAGCCGGGTAATGTTGAAGAATGACATCAGCGGTCGATATCGCCACCTCGAACCTGCTCTCGGCCCAGTGTTGCTCGACCACGAAGGAAGCTATCAACGCAACAGCCTCCTCATGAGCGAGTGCTCGGAGATAGGTACCTTTAGCGACAGCATCGTCATTCATCGGCAACTTCTGCCTATACCAGAGATCGCGCGTAAATCCGCCGCCGCTCGTCGCCTCCAGGTTCCATGTCGCGCCAGCATCGTCGGTATATTTGACGAATACGTGAAGAGGAGCCTGAGCAAGCGCCATATTCGACCCTAAGCGCTGCCCCATCATCAAGAGAAGGATCGGCATGGTTATGCAGTTGCCCCGCCGCGTGTCCAAGTATCGCTGCAGCAATCGATTGGCGGACTTTTCCCCTAGGGGATCGCTAAGGTCATAGATGAATGGCCGATGCTCGTTCCACTCACCGCTTTCGTAAAGATAGTGCCTGAGTGCTTTGAGCTTCTAGGCGCTTCCAGCACCATCTCCCGCCATGCGAGCAACGTCCGCAACCATGATTGCGCGCGAAGATATGGGATCGGTAGCGGGGTCCACCAGATGATCGACGGCAAGCTTTACTTCCAGCAATTCGAGACGGCTTTTGAAAGTATCCTCGACTTCACTTCTTGGTGAGCGTCCGGCGAGCCGGTTTTGGCGGGGCGCGGAATTAGCGCAAGTTACGAAACAGATGATTCATTTGTGACGTAACAGGGTATGAATGGCCAAGGTTGAGATCCTGACGGGCGGAGAGCGGCAACGCCGGTGGTCCACAGAACTGAAGCTCTCGATATTGCACGAAGCGTTTAGCGGGGATGGCAGCGTCTCAGATGTCGCCCGCCGGCATGACGTTCTTCCTCAACAGATATACGCCTGGCGAAAGAAGTTCTTAGCCTCCGACATCGGCTCTCCTCAGGCCGCATCGCTCGTCCCGGTTTCGATTATTGGGCCCTCAGAAAATCCTGGCAACGGCTCCAAGCGGAGCGCTGTCGGATCGAGGTGCAAAGACGTCGAAATCGTCCTCAAGAACGGTCGCTTGCTCAGGATTGCAGCGGACTTGGATCTCGGGGTGCTGGCGTCGTTGATCGCTTATGTGGAGGCGGCATGATCGGGCCGTCTGGGAATGTGCAGGTTTATCTCGCTTGCGGCGTGACCGATATGCGACGTGGCATCGACGGCCTGTCGGCGATGGTGGAGGCAGTCATCAAGGAGGCGCCCGGTTCCGGCGCTATCTTCGGCTTCCGCGGAAAACGCGCGGATCGGATCAAGCT
>NZ_AKKC02000003.1 GCF_000282095.2 Rhizobium sp. CF080
CGAGAACCTGCCGCTCACCTTCGTTTTCCTGCGCCCCGATGGCGTCGAGGATCGGCGCATGGTCAACAACGGCTCGCTCGGCGGTTACACGCTCGACCTGCCGCTGCTTGCCACCTCCATGCGCGGCACCTGGACGATGCAGATCTTCACCGATCCCAAGGGTTCGGCGATCGGCGAAAAGACCTTCCTCGTCGATGACTTCGTGCCGGATCGCATCGAGTTCGACATGACCAGCGATGCCAAGGAAATCGCGGTCGGGGAGCCGGTGCCGGTCAATATCGACGGCCGTTATCTTTATGGGGCGCCTGCCGCGGGCCTCAATCTCGAAGGCGAGATCGCGCTGAAGACGACGCGCGAAAACCCGGCCTTCCCGGGCTACCAGTTCGGCCTCGTCGACGAAGAGGCAAGCGAAGCGGTCCGTATTCCGCTGGAGGAACTCGAACCGCTCGACGACGACGGCAAGGCAACCTTCGACGCGACCGTTGCCGAAGCGCCTTCGACGACACAACTGGTGAATGCCGATATCGTGGTGCGCATGCAGGAGGCGGGCGGCCGCGCCATCGAGCGTTCGATCACCCTTCCGGTCAAGGCGGAAGGTGCGCGGATCGGCATCAAGCCGGAATTCTCCGGCGATCTCGGCGAGAACTCGGTCGGCAATTTCACCGTGATCATGGTGGACGCCGCCGGCAAGAAGCAGGCTATCCAGAACCTGCCCTGGAAGCTGATCAAGATCGACCGCGATTACCAATGGTACCGTGACGGTTCGTCCTGGCGGTATGAGCCGGTGACCCGCACCAGCCAGGCTGCCAATGGCACGGTGAATGTCACGGTGGATGGCGGCAAGGTTTCCGTTCCGGTCAAGTGGGGCCGCTACCGGCTCGAGGTCGAAACCGCCGATATCGGCGGACCCACCTCCAGCGTCGAATTCGATGCCGGCTGGTTCGTGACCGCGACCTCGACCGAAACTCCGGACGCGCTGGAAATCGCGCTGGACAAGCAGAGCTACAAGGTCGGCGAGACGGCCAAGCTCAAGGTCTCGTCGCGTTATGCCGGCGAGCTGATGATCACGTCCGGTTCCGAGAGCCTGATAGCGGTCAAGACCGCGAGCATCGGCGCTGATGGTGGCGAGGTGGATATTCCCGTCACTGCCGCTTGGGGCGCCGGTTCCTATGTCACCGCGACGCTCTACCGTCCCGGCCAGGCGCAGGAAAGCCGCATGCCGATGCGCGCCATCGGCGTCACCTGGCTGAAGGTCGATCCGGAAAGCCGCGATCTGCAGGTGTCGATCACCGCGCCTGAAAAGACGCTGCCGCGCCAGCCGCTGAATATCTCGCTGCAGGTTGCGGGAGCGGGCGCCAACCAGGACGCCTATGTCACCGTCGCTGCGGTGGATGTGGGCATCCTCAATCTCACACGATACCAGCCTCCGGCACCGGACGACTGGTATTTCGGCCAGCGCCGCCTCGGCCTTGAAATCCGCGACCTCTATGGCCGTCTGATCGATGGTTCGCTCGGAGCCACCGGGCGGTTGCGCACCGGCGGCGATGGCGGCAGCACGGCGCTGCAGAGCAGCCCGCCCAAGGAAAAGCTGATCGCCTTCTTCTCGGGTCCTGTAAAGCTGGATGCGCAGGGCAAGGCGAATGTTTCCTTCGACATTCCGCAGTTCAACGGCACGGCGCGCGTCATGGCGGTCGCCTGGTCGAAGACCGGCGTCGGACATGGCGTCAAGGATGTGGTGATCCGCGACCCAGTCGTGATCACCGCCAGCCTGCCGCGCTTCCTTGCCCCCGGCGACCAGACCAATCTCAGGCTCGATATCGCCAACACCGATGCGCCGGCCGGCGATTACCAGCTTGCCATCACGACTAACAAGCCGGTTGCGGTCGATCAGAAGGGGACCGGAAAGATCATGCTCGCAGCCGGCGGCAAATCGGATGTCACGCTCGCGCTTCGCGGTGTCGAGCCGGGCGACGGGTCGATCTCGATCCGCCTTTCGAATGCGTCGGGCATGTCGCTGGACCAGGTCCTCGACATTCCGGTGCGACCGGCTGCGATGCCGATCACCCAGCAGCGGCTTGTGCAGCTGAAGCCGGGCGCCAGCGTCACGGTCGATGCCAACCTGCTCGCCGACAGCATCCTGCCGGGCGCCTCGATCAGCGTGAATGTCAGCCGTTCGACCGCCTTCGACATCCCGGCACTGCTGATGAGCCTCAGCCGGTATCCCTATGGCTGCGCCGAGCAGACGACCAGCCGCGCCTTGCCGCTTCTCTATCTCAGCCAGATGGCGGTGCAGAACGGCCTTGCGGACGATACGGAAGTCAAGAAGCGGGTGCAGGATGCGATCTATCGCGTGCTGTCCTACCAGTCCTCCGCCGGCAGTTTCGGCCTATGGGGCCCGGGCGGCGGCGATCTGTGGCTCGATTCCTATGTGAGCGACTTCCTCAGCCGCGCCCGCGAGCAGGGTTACGACGTGCCGGAACAGGCGCTCGTCCAGGCCCTCGACAGCCTGCAGAACTCGCTCGGCTTCACCAACAACGTCAAGGATCAGGGCAACGAGATCGCCTATGCGCTCTATGTGCTGGCCCGCAACCGCAAGGCCGCGATCAGCGACCTGCGTTATTACGCCGACACGATGCTGAACGACTTCCCGACGCCGCTCGCCAAGGCGCATATCGCTGCGGCTTTGGCGCTCTACGGCGATGCCCAGCGGTCCCGGAATATTTTTGCGGCCTCGCTGCAGATGTCGGAAGATGCGCAGATCCGCCGGGTGAGCCTGTCGCGGTCGGATTACGGCTCGTCGCTGCGTGACGGTGCCGCGGTTCTGGCGCTTGCCGCCGAAAGCCGGCCGGTGCCGCCGATCGTCCCGGCGCTCGCCACCATCGTCGCCAAGGAATGGGGGCAGAAGAAATATACCAGCACCCAGGAACAGACCTGGGTGCTGCTCGCCGCTCGCGCGCTGCAGAACGGCGACGACGGCTTGCGCCTGCAGGTCAACGGTGCCGATCATCGCGGCACGCTGATGTCGCAGATGACCGGCGATGCGCTGATCGGTCATCCGCTGACCGTCAAGAACAACAGCGCCGATCCGCTGTCGGCCTCGATCACCACGGTCGCGGCACCTGCCCAGCCGCTGCCGGCAGGTGGCGACGGTTTCCAGATCAGCCGCACCTACTATTCGATGGATGGCGAGGAGACGAATGTCAGTGAGGCGCAGCAGAACCAGCGTTATGTCGCGGTGATCACGATCACCGAAAGCAACAGCTGGCCGTCGCGCATCGTCGTCACCGACCTTCTGCCGGCCGGTTTCGAGATCGACAATCCGAGCATTGTTAACAGCGCGAGCCTTGCCAACTTCGACTGGATCGAAGAAGTGCAGGCGGCCCATACCGAGTTCCGCAACGACCGTTTCGTCGCGGCTTTCGACCGGAGCGCCGGCGACAACCGCGAGATCACGCTTGCCTATGTGGTCCGTGCCGTGACGCCCGGTGTCTATGATCATCCGGCTGCGCAGGTCGAGGACATGTATCGTCCGCAGTTCTCGGCCCGTACCGCAACCGGCAAGATGGAGGTGCTGGCCGCCCAATAAGCGGCAGCTCGTTCCGATGAAGCTCAGGTGGAAACTTTCGATCGGTCTGGTGGTCGCCCTCGTCGTCGCGGCGGGGCTGATCGTCGGCCTCGATGCCGCCGACAAAGCCTATCCGCCGCCGCTCGAAAGGGCGCGGGTGGTTTCCGCCGAAGTGCTGGATGCGGATGGCGAACTGCTGCGCGCGTTTGCGACGCCCGAAGGCCGCTGGCGGCTTCGCACGGCGGTCGAGAATGTCGATCCGCGCTTCCTGAAAATGCTGGTCGCCTATGAGGACCAGCGTTTCTACGAGCATGCGGGCGTCGATCTGTGGGCGCTCGGCCGTGCCGTGCTGCAGCTTGTTACCAATGGCCATGTCGTTTCCGGCGCTTCGACACTGTCGATGCAGGTGGCGCGGCTGATCGAACCCCGCGAAAGCCGTTCCCTGACGGCAAAACTCCGGCAGGTGGTGCGCGCGATACAGATCGAGCGTCGGCTGTCGAAGAAAGAGATTCTCGAACTTTACCTGACGCGTGCGCCCTATGGCGGCAATCTTGAGGGCGTGCGGGCCGCGAGCCTTGCCTATTTCGGCAAGGAGCCACGACGGCTGACCATTGCGGAAGCAGCGCTTCTCGTCGCCCTGCCGCAATCGCCGGAAGGCCGGCGGCCGGACCGGCATTTCAAGATAGCGAAGGCGGCGCGGGAACGGGTGCTGATGCGCTCGGCCGTCGCCGCAGTGACCGGCGATGGCGAGGCTGAGCGGGCGGCAGGGGACGGCATTCCGACGCGCCGGCTGCAACTGCCGGCTTATGCGGCGCATCTCGCCGAAGCGGCGATCCGCAAGCAGCCGAAGATCGAGCAGCACCGGACGACGCTGAAGCGCAGCATTCAGCAGGGGCTGGAACAGGTCGCCCGGGAAGCTTCGGTCAAGCTCAGCCCGAAGGTTTCGGTCGCCATGGTGATGGCAGATATCACCACCGGCGCGATCGTCGGCGAGGTCGGCTCGGCCGATTATTTCGATGCGAGCCGGTCCGGCTGGGTGGACATGACGCGGGTCAACCGTTCGCCGGGCTCGACGCTGAAGCCGTTCATCTACGGGCTCGCCTTCGAGCAGGGGCTGGTGTCCCAGGAGACGATCATCGAAGACCGGCCGGCGGATTTCTTCGGTTACCGGCCGAAAAATTTCGACATGACCTATCAGGGTGATGTCAGCGTCCGGCAGGCCCTGCAACTGTCGCTCAACGTGCCCGCGGTGCGGTTGCTGGATGCGGTCGGCCCCTCGCGGCTGATGATCCGCTTCCGCCGGGCGGATGTGCGGCCGGTCCTGCCGGCCAATGAGGCGCCGGGTCTGGCGATCGGCCTCGGCGGCGTCGGCATCACGCTCAAGGATTTGGTGCAGGCCTATGCGGCGCTCGCCAATCGCGGCAATCCGATGCGGATCGGCAATGGCATCGAGGATCAGCCGGGGATGATCGATGGCGAGCCGCTGCTCGAGCCGCAGGCAGTGTGGAACGTCGCCGATATTCTCTCGGACGTGCTGCCGCCGCAGGGCAGCCGTCGTCTCGGCATCGCCTACAAGACCGGCACGAGCTACGGCTATCGCGATGCCTGGTCGGTCGGGTTCGACGGGCGTTATGTGCTGGGCGTCTGGGTCGGTCGGCCGGACAATGGCGCGGTGCCGGGCATTGCCGGCTATCAGACGGCGGCGCCGATCCTGTTCGAGGCGTTTGCGAAATCCGGCGTACCGATCACGCCTCTGCCATCGGCACCATCGGGTGCCGTCCGCATTGCACAGCCCGAGCTGCCGATCAGCCAGCGGCGGTTCTCGATGACGGCGAGCGGGCTCATTTCCGCCTCGACGCGCGAGCCGGCGCCGCAGATCGTCTATCCGCCGGAAGGCGCGCGCGTCGATCTCGGGGCGCAATCGGGCGATATTTCGCCGCTGGTCCTGAAGCTGCAGGGCGGCCGCGCACCGTTCCGCTGGCTGGCCAACGGCAAGCCGCTCAGCGAACTGTCCCGTCGCCGGACCAGTGAATGGACGCCGGATGGCGCGGGTTATTCGACGCTGACGGTGATCGACGCCGCCGGCCGCGCCGCCAGCGTTCGAGTTTTCGTGGAATAGAAATGTTGGAGCTTCCGCGAGGAAGGCGTTCAAGCGTTCGCGCGCTTTCGGCCAACACTTTGGAGCCCGCGCAGTTACCTGCCGTGGCTCTGTCAAAGATCGGAGAGCCCACACGAATGCGGAACCTCAGTTTGTTTTAGTATGTGGCTCCGCATTCGCGTGGCCTTCGGCGTCTTTTCGGGGTGTCCCTCCCCTACAGGTGATCACCTCGCCTCGCTGCGTGGCTTTGTTCGCGGTCTCCTTTCGGGAAACCTTGCCACTTGCACGGCTCGACCGAACCCGGCCCGGCGGCCAGGGGGAGGCTTGATAGGGCAAGAGCCGGTTGCCCGACACCCGCCCATGGCTTTCACCTCTTCCACCATCCCCGCACGTTACGGTTTGGGTGAAAGCGCCGGCTCTCGCCTGCCCGCGAACGTCTCGCGAAACACTCCGGCGACGGAAGCGGGGCAATTGTAGGCGGAAGGCTGGAGGGCGTGGATGATGACGCAATCAAGCCATTGGAAATGCTGGGAAGCGGCGACGAATTATCCACGGGCAAGCATGGAAAGACAGCGTTGGAAGGCGTACCCCGCAATACCCCCCTCTGTCCTGCCGGACATCTCCCCCTCAAGGGGGGAGATCGGCCAGAAGCAAGGTTCTGCCCGACCAAAAACCTTGAAATTGCCGAATTCCACTCCCTGCCGGCTTCCTGCCCTCCACAAATTAGAAAGGGACCGCTGAGCACGCCTCCTTCGATCTCCCCCCTTGAGGGGGAGATGCCCGGCAGGACAGAGGGGGGTGCCTCACGGCACGATCTCTCTCAAATCGCCCAACAGCCGCACCCGTTCAACGCCCCAAAATCGGCTTTTCGGAAAGCGTGATGCGGTCGCTTCGAAGGGAGCTCAGGCTGCCGCTGCCGCCTTTTTCTTTTCGACGCGGGCACGGATCGACTCGATGTCCGCCTTCGGCGTCGCCTTGAAAAGCGTGCGCGTATAGTCATGCTTCGGGTCGGAAAACACCTCGTTGCGGGTGCCGTATTCCACCGCCTCGCCGAAATACATCACCATCACCTCGTCGGCGATGTAGCGCACCACCGACAGGTCGTGGCTGATGAAGACGTAGGTGAGGTTGAACTCGTCCTGCAGGTCGGCGAGCAGGTTCAGCACCTGGGCCTGGACCGAGAGGTCAAGGGCCGAAACCGGCTCATCGAGGACCAGCAGCTTCGGGTTCATCATCAGCGCGCGGGCAATCGCGATGCGCTGGCGCTGGCCGCCGGAGAACATGTGCGGATAGCGGTTATAGTGTTCCGGGCCGAGGCCGACCTTCGTCAGCATTTCGCTGGCGCGGTCGCGGCGTTCGGCAGCCGACATGTCGGTGTTGATCGCAAGCGGCTCGCCGAGCACGTCGCCGATCTTCTGGCGCGGATTGAGCGAGCCGTAGGGATTCTGGAAGACGATCTGCACCTTCTGGCGCATGTCCTGGGTCAGGTGGCCGGGGCGGGTGTCGACAATCTTGTTGTCGATCAGCAGCTCGCCGCCGGTGGGTTCGTCGATGAAGGTCAGCATGCGTGCAAGGGTGGACTTGCCGCAGCCGCTTTCGCCGACGATCGCCAGCGTCTTGCCGCGTTCCAGCTTGAAGGAAACGCCCTTCACCGCATGGATGATCTTCTTCGGCTTGAAGAGGCCGCCCGGCAGTTCGTAATCGCGCTTGATGTTGCGCACTTCGAGCATGGTGTTGTCGGTCATTGTCTCGCTCATGCGCTTACCCCGGGTGCGGGTTCCGGATTGCCCTCGAAGAAGGCGGAAACGGTGGTGAGGCGGTCGCCGGTGGCGTTTTCCGGCAGCGCCGCCAGCAGCGCCTTGGTATAGTTGCTCTTCGGGTTTTCGAAGAGGGAGAGCACGTCGGCTTCCTCCATCTTGCGGCCCTTGTACTGCACGACGACGCGGTCGGCGGTCTCGGCGACGACGCCCATGTCATGGGTGATCATGATCAGGCCCATGCCGTTTTTCGCCTGCAGCGCCATGATCAGGTCGAGGATCTGCTTCTGGATCGTCACGTCGAGCGCGGTGGTCGGCTCGTCGGCGATCAAAAGCTTCGGATTGCAGGCGATCGCGATGGCGATCATCACGCGCTGGCACTGGCCGCCGGACATCTGGTGCGGAAAATGGTTCAGCCGTTCTTCCGGGTTGGGCAGGCCGACCTGGCTGAACAGCTCGATGGCGCGGGCGCGGCGGGCTTTTGCGTCGAGGCCGAGATGGATGCGCAGCACTTCCTCGATCTGGAAGCCGACCGTGAAGCACGGGTTGAGGCTGGCGACCGGCTCCTGGAAGATCATCGCGATATCCTTGCCGATCAGCTTGCGGCGCTCGGCCGGGCTGATGTTCTGGATGTCGCGGCCTTCGAAGAGCATGCGGTCGGCGGTGATCTTGGCAGTCCAGGGGAGAAGGCCCATGACGGCGAGCATGGCGACGGACTTGCCGGAGCCGGATTCGCCGACGATTGCCAGGACCTCGGCCTTTTCGACCGAGATGGAGACGCCGTCGACGGCGCGGAACCAGCCGGTGGCGGTTTCGAATTCGACGGTGAGGTTATCGATTTGCAGAAGCGCCATGATCAGGACCTCTTCAGTTTCGGGTCGAGCGCATCGCGCAGGCCGTCGCCCATCAGGTTGATGGCGAGAACGGTGACGAGAATGGCGACGCCGGGGAAGGTGACGACCCACCAGGCGCGCAGGATGAATTCACGCGCTTCGGCAAGCATCGTGCCCCATTCCGGTGCCGGCGGCTGGGCGCCCATGCCGAGGAAGCCGAGGGCGGCCGCATCGAGGATGGCGTTCGAGAAGGAAAGCGTCGCCTGGACGATCAGCGGCGCGGTACAGTTCGGCAGGATGGTGCGGAACATCAGGCGAATGGGACCGGCCCCGGCAAGCCGGGCCGCGGTCACGTAGTCGCGGCTCTTTTCGGCCATCACGGCGGCGCGGGTGAGGCGCACGAAATGCGGCTGCAGGGTGAGCGCGATGGCGATCATGCCGTTGGTGAGGCTGGGCCCGAGGATCGCGACGAGCACGAGGGCGAGCAGCAGCGACGGGAAGGCAAGGATGATGTCCATCAGGCGCATGATGACCGTATCGATCCAACCGCGGTAATAACCGGCGATCAGGCCGACGATGATGCCGCCGGTGAGCGACAGCGTCGTCACGAAGACGCCGATGAACAGCGAATACTGCGCGCCGTAGATCAGGCGGGACAGGATATCGCGGCCGACAGGATCGGTGCCGAGCAGATAGGACGGGTTGCCGCCCTCGGCCCAGGCCGGCGGAAGCAGAGCGAAATCACGATACTGCTCGAACGGCGAATGCGGGGCGATGAGCGACGCGAAGATCGCCACGATGACGAGGGCGACGAAAATGATGAGCCCCAGAACGGCGCCGCGGTTTTCGGAAAAGTAGAACCAGAACTCGCGGAGCATCTGGCGGCGCATCGCGGCGCTGGAAACCGGCTCGGCGGTCTTGGTAACAGTGGTGTCGGCCATGGGATTTTCTCCTTCTTGGTGCCGGATCAATGTCGGATTCTGGGATTGATCAGCCCGTAGAGCAGATCAACGATGAGATTGACGAACATGATGATGGCCGCGATCAGGAGCAGGCCGCCCTGGATGACGGCGTAGTCGCGGCGGAAGACGCTGTCGACCATCCACTTGCCGATGCCCGGCCAGGAGAAGATCGTCTCGGTCAGGATGGCGCCGGCGAGCATGACGCCGATCTGCAGGCCGATCGTGGTGATGACCGGGATCATGGCGTTGCGCAGCGCATGGATGCCGACGACGCGGAAGGGCGAAAGGCCCTTGGCGCGGGCGGTGCGGACGTAATCTTCCGAGAGCACTTCCAGCATGGCGGAACGCGTCTGGCGGGCGATGACGGCGAGCGGAATGGTCGCGAGCACGATCGACGGCAGCGCAAGATGGCTGATCGCCGAGGCGAAGGCGCCCTTCTGTCCCGAGAGCAGCGAATCGATCAGCATGAAGCCCGTGACCGGCGGAAAGAAGAACATCAGCGAGATGCGGCCGGAAACCGGGAACCATTGCAGGGTGCCGGAGAAGAGGATGATCAGCAGCAGGCCCCACCAGAAGATCGGCATCGAATAACCGACAAGCGCAATGCCCATCAGCCCCTGGTCGAAGATCGAGCCGCGCTTGATCGCGGCGATCACGCCGGCCGGAATGCCGAGAGCGACGGCGATGACGATGGCACAGAAGGAAAGCTCCACGGTCGCTGGAAACAGCGCCCAGAACTGCTCGAGGATCGGTTTCTTGGAAACGATAGACGATCCGAAATCGCCGGTCAGCACGCCGCCGAGATAATCGAAATACTGGACGATCAGCGGCCGGTCCATGCCGAGCTGGGCGCTGATCTGGGCATGCCGCTCCGGCGACATGACGCGTTCGCCCGAAAGAAGCGCAACCGGATCACCCGGCAGAAGTCGGATAAATGAAAACGCAATGATCGAGACCCCGATGAAAGTCGGGATCAACACGGCGATACGCCGCAACAGGAAGCCAAACATTCGAAACCTTCGTGGTTTTTGGTTCGTGGCCGATTCACGGTTTTGTCAAGCCACGAAGACGGCAATCGTGGCGTCTTCGCCAAAATTTTGGCGTCTCATAAGAAAATGCCGCGGGAAACGCAACGCGTCCCGCGGCAAAATCGTCGCGAAGCAGAAATTACTGGGCGATATCGACAGCTTCGAAGGTGAAGTCGCCGAGCGGGCTCTGGGTAAAGCCGGTCACGCCCTTGCGCATCGGGACGACGGCGAGGGAGTGGTCGATGGTTGCCCAGGGAGCGTCCTTCTTGAAGATCGCCTGAGCCTGTTCGTAGAGCTTGGTGCGCTCGGCCTGGTCGGAGACGACCTTGGCCTTCTTCACCAGGTCGTCGAACTCCTTGTTGCACCACTGAGCGCGGTTGTTGCCGCCGACGGCGTCGCAACCGAGCAGCGTATCAAGGAAGTTGTCCGGATCGCCGTTGTCGCCGGTCCAGCCCATGATGGCGGCGCCATCGCGGTTCTTGTCCTTCGAACGCTGCAGGTATTCAGCCCATTCGAAAGAAACGATCTCGACCTTGACCCCGATCTTGGCAAAATCGTCCTGGATGATTTCGGCCGCGCGGCGGGCGTTCAGCATGTAGGGACGCGAAACCGGCATCGCCCAGACCTTCATGGAAAGGTCCTTGACGCCTGCGTCGGCGAGCATCTTCTTGGCCGCTTCGAGGTCGTAGGTGTCGTCCTGGGTCGCCTTGCTGTAAGACCACATGGTCGGCGGGATCGGGTTGACGGCGGGTGTCGCCATGCCCTGGAAGACGGCGTCGACGATCGCCTTCTTGTTGATCGCCTTGTTCAGCGCCTTGCGGACTTCCAGCTTGTCGAACGGAGCCTTGGTCGTGTTGTAGGCGAGGTAGGCGACGTTCAGGCCTTCCTGCTCCAGAACCTGGAGATTCGGATCAGCCTTCATGGCCTTCACGTCGGCGGCGTTCGGATAGGGCATCAGGTGGCATTCGCCGGCCTTGAGCTTCTGGTAACGAACGGCGGCGTCGGTGGTGATGGCGAAGACGAGGTCGTCGATCTTCGGAGCCGGGCCCCAGAAATCGGCGTTCTTCTTGTAGCGGATGACGGCGTCCTGCTGGTAGCCGACGAAGGTGAACGGACCGGTGCCGACCGGCATCTGGTTCAGCTGTTCCTTCTTGCTGGCCTTCTCGAGGCTGTCGGCATATTCCTTCGACAGGATCGACGCGAACGGCATGGCGACGTTGGCGAGGAACGGTGCTTCCGGACGGTTGAGCGTGACCTTGACGGTCAGGTCGTCGACCTTCTCGATCGACTTGATGAGCTTCGGAAAGCCCATGCCATCGGCATATTCCCAGGTCGCGCCGGAAATGTACTTGTTCCAGGCGTTCTTCTCGTCGATCTGGCGGCCGAGCGAGAAGACGACGTCGTCGGCGTTCAGGTTGCGGGTCGGCTTGAAGAAGTCGGTCGTCTGAAACTTGACGTTCGGGCGCAGCTTGAAAGTGTAGACGGTGCCGTCAGCGGAAATCTCCCAGCTCTGGGCAAGGGCTGCTTCCGGCTGGGTCGTGCCCGGCTTGAACTCGAGCAAGCGGTTGTAGATCGGATGTGCCGAAGCGTCGAAGGTCGTGCCGGCGGTATAGATGCCGGGATCGAAGCCTTCCGGAGAACCTTCCGAGCAATATACGAAGGTCTTGGCGCTGGCTGCGCTTGCGAAGAACGTTGCCGACAGCAGCGCTGCGGCAAGGGTGAGTTTGTATTTCATATGGATCTCCCAATGACCTGTGGCCGGCTTATGTGCCGTGCCCGGTTGATGTCTTCAGTTGGAATGGTGCGCTTTCGCGCCCAACGACTGGTATTTTTGTGTCCACCTCCTGGCCGGCGATATTTCGCTGCGGCCGGCCTTCAAAATGCGTTTCTCCTGGCGGGTCCGCTCCGGCCTTCAAGCCGCGCATGTCCCTCTTGTTCTTTGATTCCGATCAACAGCCTCCCGCCGTATCGGATTTCACGCCCACTTTATTTTTTAGAAATTTTTCCACAAAATTGGCAAAATCCCGGTCCATTTTTATTGTTTTCGGTCCTTACCTTAGATTTGCCTGCGGGCCGTGGGGCGCGAGCATAGCGATTATGATCCCGTTGTCGAGATGTTAACATTCGCGCTCTGGTCACATCCCCATTCCTTCCGTCCAATCTCTCCACAGTGCTGATTTCTGCTGCAATGCCGCATTGCCATCGGCTGAGAATTGGGTACGGTTCGGGTCTTCCGACCAGCATAGATGTATCGAGGCAACGGTTTCATGACGACAGGCAATTCCAATCTCCCGCTCGTTTGGGATTTCATCGACCGCAAGAAAGAGGTCTTCACGGAACTCGCGGACCGCGTTTGGGAGACGCCGGAAACCTGCTACATGGAGACGCTTTCCGCTGCCGCGCACCGCGAGATGCTTGAGGCGCAGGGCTTCAGGATCACCGCGAACGTCGCCGGCATTCCGACCGCGCTGATCGGCGAGGCGGGTGAAGGCGGCCCGGTGATCGCCTTCCTCGGCGAATATGATGCGCTCGCGGGCCTCAGCCAGAAGGCCGGCCTCGCGCAGCACGACCCGATGATCCCCGGCGCCAACGGTCATGGTTGCGGCCACAATCTTCTCGGCTCCGCATCGCTGCTTGCGGCGACTGCGCTCAAGGACTGGCTCGAAAAGACCGGCACCCCGGGCCGCGTGCGCTATTACGGCTGCCCGGCAGAGGAAGGTGGCGCTGCAAAGGCCTTCATGGTGCGGGCCGGTGCCTTCGAGGATGTCGATATTGCGATCAGCTGGCACCCGAGCAATTTTGCCGGCGTGCAGCGGGAAACCTCGCTTGCCAACTGCCGGATCGACTTTACGTTCACCGGCCGCGCCGCGCATGCATCCGCCGTGCCGGAACTCGGCCGCAGCGCGCTCGATGCCGTCGAGCTGATGAGCGTCGGTGTCAATTATATGCGCGAGCACATTCCGTCCGAAAGCCGCATTCATTATGCGGTTCTGGACAGCGGCGGCATCTCGCCGAATGTCGTGCAGGCGCATGCCAAGGTGCGCTACGTCGTCCGTTCCGCCGACCTGCCGGGGCTTTTCACTCTGATCGAGCGGGTCAAGAAGGTTGCAGAGGGTGCGGCGCTGATGACCGAGACCAAGGTCGAGAGCACGATCCTGGCCGGCGTCTCCAATCTCGTCGTCAACACGCCCTTGATGGACGCGATGCAGGATGTCTGGGAGAGCATGGGTCCGCCGCCCTTCGACGCGGCCGATATCGCCTTTGCGGAAAAGATCCGCGCCACGCTGACCCCGGAAGATATCGCGGCCAGCTGGAACCAGGAACGCCTGGAGCAGCGGGACATTCCGCTTGCCGACTTCATCCTGCCGCCGCACAAGGAGAACCGCCAGATGGGCGGCTCGACCGACGTCGGCGATGTGAGCTGGGTCGTGCCGACGGTGCAGGCTTATGGCGCGACGCTTGCGGTTGGCACGCAGCTCCACACCTGGCAGGTGGTGGCGCAAGGCAAGAGTCCGCTCGCCCACAAGGGCATGGTCTCGGCCGCCAAGGCGATGGCCGCGACCGGTCTTGCCGCCATGACAAGCGATCAGCTTCGCGAGGCGGCCTGGGCCGATCTCAAGAAGCGGCGCAAGGGAGAGGACTACAAGAGCCCCATTCCGGCGGGCGCCGAACCTCCGGTTGCGGCGATGACGCTGAAATAACCAAATAAACTGATCGACGCGTCAACTATTTTGAACGGTTGGCCTCTCTGAAAACGGCGATTTGGGCTGTCCAACATCGCCGTTTCCGCTTATGGAATTCATAGACCGTTGCGTGTCTCACAGGAGGTCCTTCGTGACTATTCAGCCCAATTCCATCGAAGCCCGGGACAAGGCTTACCAGCTCCACTCCTATACCAATGCCCGCGCGCTGGAGCGCGACGGATCGCTGGTGATCGATCGTGGCGAGGGCATCTATGTCTACGACGTGAACGGCAACAAATATATCGAGGGCATGGCCGGGCTCTGGAGCGTCGGCGTCGGTTTCGGCGAAAGCCGGCTCGTCGAAGCGGCCGCGAAGCAGATGGCGAAGCTTCCCTATTACCATACTTTCACCCTCCGCAGTCACGGCCCGTCGATCGATCTTGCCGAAAAGCTGATCCAGATGGCGCCGGTGCCGATGTCGAAGGCCTATTTCACCAATTCCGGGTCCGAAGCCAATGACACCGCCATGAAGATGGTCTGGTATCGTTCGAACGCGCTGGGCAAGCCGGAAAAGAAGAAGATTATTTCCCGCATCAAGGGCTATCACGGGGTGACGATCGCCAGCGCCAGCCTGACCGGCCTGCCGAACAATCACAGGTCATTCGATCTGCCGCTCGCCGGCGTCTTTCACACGACCTGCCCGCATTACCGTGCCTTCAAACAGGAAAACGAGACGGAGGCGGGTTTCGTCGAGCGCTGCGCCAAGGATCTCGAAGACCTGATCCTCAAGGAAGGCCCGGAAACCGTCGCCGCTTTCATTGGCGAGCCGGTCATGGGCGCGGGCGGTGTCATCGTGCCGCCGGCCGGCTACTGGGATGCGATCCAGAAGGTGCTCAAGAAATACGACATCCTGCTGATCGCCGACGAGGTGATCTGCGGTTTCGGGCGCACCGGCGAGATGTTCGGGACCACGACCTACGCGCTGCAGCCGGATATCATGACGCTGTCGAAGCAGCTTTCGTCGTCCTACCAGCCGATCTCGGCGCTGCTGATCAACGAGAACGTCTATGGCCCGCTCGCCGACGAATCGGCGAAGATCGGCACGTTCGGCCATGGCGTGACGGCGGCCGGTCATCCCGTCGCTGCTGCCGTTGCGCTGGAAAACCTGGCGATCATCGAAGAACGCGACCTCGTCGGCAATGTGCGGGCGCTGGCGCCGAAGTTCCAGGGCCGGCTGAAGGCGCTGGAAAGCCATCCACTGGCGATCGAAGCGCGCGGCGTCGGCCTCATCGGCGCCCTTGAGCTGAAGCCGCGAGACGGTTTCGCAGCCGGCCAGCTCGGTCCCAAGCTGCTGGCGATCATGCTCGAAAAGGGCCTGATCTCGCGGGCCATCGGCGACTCGCTGGCGCTCTGCCCGCCGATGATCATCAACGAGCAACAGATCGACACGATCTTCGACACGTTCGAAGCTTCGCTCGAGGTCTTCGAGAAGCAACTGGCTGTCTGAAACATCCCGGAGCCGCGCTAACCTATTGGTGCGGCTCCGATTGCTCTTGACGCGAGCACGCCTATATTGCTCGCCATGCTGGATCTCATCGAACCCTATTGGCCGCATATCCTCTTCGTTTTGTCGGTCCTGATGGGGGCTGCCGCTGCGATTCACGCGGCGATGACCAAGGAAGAGGTCCGCTCCGCGATCGGCTGGGTCGGTGTCATCGTTCTGTCTCCCATCATCGGCGCGCTGCTTTACCTTGTGGCAGGGGTAAACCGTATCCGCCGCGCCGTCATCAGCGATCGGCGGGCGTTGCTGCAGGGGGAAATCCGGGCGCATGTCGTTTCCTACGACGCGACCAACGACATGGTCATCGGGGAATTCGGGCAGCGGTTCCGGGCGATGAAGACGCTCGGCGACCGGGTGACGCGCCACCGGCTGACCACCGGCAATACGATCGTCGCGCTCGATACCGGCGACGAAGCCTATGGCGCGATGCTGAGGGCGATTGGCGCAGCGCAGCGCAGCCTTATCCTCGAAACCTATATCTTCGACCGGGACCGGATCGGCATCCGGTTCGCGGATGCACTGATCGCCGCGGTCAAGCGCGGCGTCGAGGTTCGCGTGCTGATCGATGCGGTTGGCGCCCGGTACTCCGTGCCGAGCGTGCTGGGCATGCTCAGAGACGGGGGTGTCACCGTCGATGTCTTCAACGGCAACGTCATCATGGGCCTCAGGCTGCCCTATGCGAACCTGCGCACCCACCGAAAGATCCTGGTTATCGATGGCCTGGTGGCATTTACCGGCGGCATGAACATCCGCGAAGGTTTCTCGAGCGAGATCAGCGGCGACAAATGCTCGTTCGACACCCACTTCAAGGTGACCGGGCCGATCATCGCCGACCTCTTTGCGATTGCTGCGGCGGATTGGCGATTTTCGGCCGACGAGGCGCTGGACGGCGAGGCCTGGGCGCTGCAGCCGCCGGAGACGGAGGCCGGTTCGCCGGTCGTCATGCGCGCCGTCTCCTCCGGGCCCGACCGCAGCGTCGAGACGAACCACAAGATGCTGATGGGCGCGTTTTCCGTGGCGCGCTCCTCGATCCGGATCGTGTCGCCCTATTTCCTGCCGGACCGCGAACTGATCACCGCCCTCATTACCGCCGCCCGGCGAGGGGTGGAAGTCGACATCGTCGTGCCGACCGCCAACAATCTGGTTCTGGTCGATAGGGCGATGACTGCGCAGTTCGACCAGATGCTGAAGAACTACTGCCGCATCTGGCGGGCGTCCGGCCCGTTCAATCATTCCAAGCTTCTGGTGATCGACGGGCGCTGGGCCTATGTTGGGTCATCGAACCTCGATCCACGATCGCTTCGGCTCAATTTCGAGGTTGATCTCGAAGTTCTGGATTGCCCTTTCGCGGAAGCCTTGGAACGGAGGATAGATCTGGCTATTTCTTCCGCAACCGAAGTGACGCTCGACGGGTTGATGGCAAGGCCCTTCCCCGTGCGCCTCATCGAGCGCGTGCTTTGGCTGGGCTCGCCCTATCTCTAGTTTCTGGATAGACGGGTACGGTGCCCTATAATTTTGATGATCGGCGAATAGCAAAAAGAACCATGCGGGAAAAACGCCCAAATCTTCCGAAAAGCATTCTGGCTTCGATCCGGGCTCGAAGGAACCGCGGTGCCGGAACGCATGAGGGCCGTGAGCGCGGGCACGGCATGCTGATCGCCTCCTACAACGTGCACAAATGCGTGGGCATCGACGGCAGGTTCGATCCCGCTCGCACGAGCCACGTGATCCGAGAGATCGGCGCCGATGTGATCGCGCTGCAGGAGGCGGATTCCCGGTTCGGCGAGCGGCGTGGCCTCCTCGACCTTGCGTGGATGGAGCGTGAGACGGGGCTGTTTCCGGTGCCCGTCTCGGGTGTCGCCAGGGCACATGGCTGGCATGGCAACGTAATCTTCTTTCGTGAAGGCCTCGTCCGCGACGTCCATCAGGTCAAGCTGCCTGGGCTCGAACCGCGGGGCGCTTTGATCACCGAACTGGAACTCAAGGACGGCAGCGCATTTCGCATCATTGCCGCGCATCTCGGCCTCCTCAACCGCTCGCGGCAGCAGCAGGCCCGCATGATCCTCGACATTCTGCGATCGCGTGACGAGCAGCCGACCGTGCTCATGGGCGATCTCAACGAATGGCGGCTTGGCGACCGTTCCTCCCTGAACACGCTGGCGACCGTCTTCGGCCTGCCCGCGGCGGTGCCGAGTTTCCCGTCGCGCCTGCCTGTGCTGGCGCTCGACCGCATCATGGCGAACCGGCCCGGGTTGATCGATGCCGTCGAAACCCATGACAGCCCGCTTGCGCGGCTCGCTTCCGACCACCTGCCGATCAAGGCGGTGGTGAAACTGGGTTCGCTGCCGTTTTCTCAGGAAGCGGAAGCCGGATGAGCCTGTCCTTTCCCGGTCTTTACCGAAACGGAAAGCATCGATAGGTTTGCGGCCTCACCACCCGTCTTTCCGAATGGAATTCCCCGCATGACCGATATCGCCATGATCGAAGCCGCCCGTGCCCGTCTCGATGGTCACGTACGCCGCACCCCGCTCCTATCCTCGCCATTCCTCGATGAAATCGCCGGGCGGCGCATCTTCGTGAAGCCGGAATGCCTGCAGCATACGGGGTCGTTCAAGTTTCGCGGTGCCTGGTCGGCAATCTCGGCGCTGTCGCCGGATGTTCGCGCCAAGGGCGTGATCGCCTTTTCATCGGGCAACCATGCCCAGGGCGTGGCGCTGGCGGCGAAGATGCACGGTATTCCGAGCGTGATCATCATGCCGTCCGATGCGCCGCGCATCAAGATCGAGAATACCCGCGCCTATGGCGCAGAGGTCGTGCTCTATGACCGCCTCAACGAGGATCGCGATGTGATCGGCGCGCGGCTGTCGCAGGAGCGCGGCCTGACGCTGATCAAGCCGTTCGACGAACCGCTGGTGATTGCCGGCCAGGGCACGACCGGGCTCGAAATCGCCGAACAGGCCAGGGAAGAGCGCATCGAGAAGGCCGACGTGCTGGTGCCCACGGGGGGCGGTGGCTTCATTTCCGGCGTCGCGCTGGCGTTGAACGCCAAGGCGCCCGGCTTTGTCGTACACCCTTGCGAGCCGAAAGGCTTTGAAGACGTGACGCGTTCGCTGGCATCCGGAAAGATCGAGCGCAATGCAACCCAGGGCGGCTCGCTCTGCGATGCCATCGTTACGCCGCAGCCCGGCAACATCACCTTCCCGATCATGTCGAAGCTCTGCGGCGCGGGCCTTGTGGTGACCGACGACGAAGCGCTGCATGCGGTGGCGCTTGCCTTCAGCCGGCTGAAGATCGTCGTCGAACCCGGTGGGGCTGTGGCATTGGCGGCCGCTCTCTTCCATGGCGAAACGCTGGGCGAGACGGTGATTGCGGTCTGCTCGGGCGGCAATATCGACCCGGACATTTTCCGCATGGCGCTGGATCGTTTTGGCGCCTGAGGCGCTCTGAAGACCCTGAGGCATAATAAACCGTTAACTGCCCGGAAGCGCCGTTAAGAAAAAAGGATTTTCTACGGAACCGGTGGGTGCTTGGAACATTATCTCTATCGGGTTGGTAGAGATAAGCTAGCATAGGGACAACGCTCGAAAAGGGCGGAACCAGAACCCGGGAGACATCCATGCGTCACATCGAGCATCAGACACGGTCTTTCCCAGCTCGCAGCTTTGCGGGCAAATGGCAATGGGCGGCGAATACAGCCCTGGTAACGGCAGCCTTCATCTTTGTCGGCGCCGTGACGCTCGGCCTTTTCCCCTGAGGCTTTCAAGCTTCGCCTTTTCAAATTCGGGCTTGGTCCTCCCAAGACCGAAAACACCTCCCGCGCTTTGCCGTTCGGGAGGTGTTTTTGTTTAAAGGCCTATCTCGGCGGAAGATAGGCTTCGGCAAGCTCCACCCAGAAACTCGTTCCGATCGGCAGCGCGTCGTCGTTGAAGTCGAAACGGGGGTGGTGCAGCGGCGGGTCGTTGTCGGTGCGCCTGGTGCCGAGCAGGAAATAGGTGCCCGGGCGCTCCGCCAGCATATAGGCGAAGTCTTCGGCACCCATGGACGGGCGCGGCAGGTCGATCACCTTGTCTTCGCCGATCACCCGCCTGGCGAGGTCGCGGACGAAATCCGTTTCCGCCTTGTGGTTGATGGTTGCCTCGTAACCGCGCTTGTAGTCGAGCGTGACGCCCATGCCGTAGCTGGCGGCCTGGCCTTCGGCGACCATCCGGATGCGCCTTTCCAGCTCGTCGCGGACGTCCGGGTCGAAGGAGCGGATGGTGAGCAGCATTTCCGCCCGCTCCGGAATGACGTTGCTGGCCATTCCGGCATGGAAGGCACCGACAGTGATGACCATCTGGTCGAGCGGATGGATGTTGCGCGAGGCGATCGTCTGCAGCGCCATGATGATGCTGGCGCCGCAGACGATCGGGTCCGATGTGTCCTGGGGTTCGGCGCCATGGCCGCCGCGACCGTTGACCGTGATGCGGCATTCGTCGACGGCCGCCATCATCGGGCCTTCCTTCACGCCGATCTGGCCGAAGGGCAGGCTGGGGTCGTTGTGCAGGCCGAAGACGGCACTGCACGGGAAGCGTTCGAAAAGACCGTCCTCGATCATCAGCCTGGCGCCGCCGAAATTCTCCTCCGCCGGCTGGAAGATCAGGTGGATCGTGCCATCGAAGTTCCGCCTTTCGGCAAGGATCCTGGCGGCACCCAGCAGCATGGCGGTGTGGCCGTCATGGCCGCAGGCATGCATCAGCCCCTTGTTCCTGCTGGCATATTCCGCACCGGTTTCCTCCTCGATCGGCAGCGCGTCCATGTCGGCCCGGATGCCGATCGACCGGCCGCTGCTGCCGTTCTTCAAGGTGGCGACCACACCCGTCTGGCCGAGGCCGCGGGTGACTTCGTATCCGAGGTCGGCAAGCTGCCTGGCGACGAAGTCGGACGTGTTGAATTCCGAGAGGCCAAGCTCCGGATATTGATGAAGGTAGCGGCGGGTGGCCACCACGTCTGCCATGTCATTGGAAAACTTAATCGTCATCGCTCAAACACCGAAAGTTCGATTGGTTTGGTCGCGGGCAAGACGAGATCGCCCTCGCGTCTGCGATGAATAGCAGTGAGACCCCTGGAAGGTAACCCTTGCCGATTAAATTTCGCCGTCTTCGATACCCGCAAGACGTTTCGGCCCGGCTATCGTGCCGGGTTGAAAATTCACCGCATTATCAAAGACCTGCTTCCGTTCAGGTTTCATTCAGGCTGGGCTCGCTAGAGCCGGAACATGTGTCAATCCGCAGGAAGTGAGCAATAGATTTCAGTCAGTCATTTGCAATATCCGGACTGCTCTCTATTTCCCATCCTCGCGGGTTTGCATCCGCCCGGTCACCATAATCCAAATGATGACTGGCGCTTCCGATGCAGGCCGAGTAAGGCGAGGCCGACAAACCCTTAGAGTTTTCACCAGAAGCCCGTATCCATGTCATTTCACACTCCGCCGTCAGCTTCCTCGCGCGAAACCGAAGCCAAGCAGATCGATCATAACGATTCGATCCGCTCGACCTATTTCAACATCGATGCATTGAGGGAATGCGGCGAGAAACTCGGCAAGGAGGGCACGCCCAGCTTGCCGGGCCTGATGGAGTTCGAGTTCTTCAAGCGGCACCAGGAGAACGAGAAGGAAATCCTTCGGGTCTACCGGGCGACGGCGACCGACGTCGATGCCGGCGCGACGATCACGCCAGCCGCCGAGTGGCTGCTCGACAATTACTACATCGTCGAAGAGGCGATCCAGGAAGTCCGCCGCGACTTCCCGAAAAAGTTCTTTCGCCAGTTGCCTACGATGATGGTCGGCGGCCAGGAAGTGCCGCGCACCCTGGTGCTCGCCTGGCTCTACGTGGCCCATACCCACAGCAGCCTCAACCGCGACGGCCTGGCCGCGATGGTCGAAGGGTTCCAGGTCAAGGAACCGCTCGAGATCGGCGAACTCTGGGCGCTGCCCTCGTTCATCCGTTTCGTGCTGATCGAGAACCTGCGCCGCATCGCGACCCGCGTCGATCGTTCGCGCAACATGCGCCGCCGCGCCAACGAGACGGCCGACGAGATCATCCGCCTCAATAACGAGGAGGCGAGCGCCGATGTCCTGAAGGGCATCGAGAACCTGACGAACGACAACACGTTCACCGCACAATTCCTCTATCGCCTTCGCAACGCCTCGCAGACATCGGGTTTTGCCGTCGCCTGGCTGGAGCAGCGTCTCGAACAGGCCGGTACCGACGTCGAAGAGGTGATGCTCGCCGAGCAGAACCGCCTTTCGTCCGGCAATGTGACGATGGGCAACATCATCAAGAGCCTGCGCGAGATCGACGACACGGAATGGAGCGTCTGGTTCGAAGACGTTTCGCAGATCGACAAGATCTTCCGCCAGCGCACCGATTACGAAGCGCTCGATTTCGGCTCGCGCAATGCCTATCGCAACCGCATCGAGCAGATCGCCCGCCGCTGCCGCAAGAGCGAGGCCGAGGTTGCGGAAGCCGCCATCCAGCTCGCCGAAAAGGCGTCCGCCGAGGAAAATGCCGATCCGCGGGAGACCAATGTCGGCGCCTTCGTCGTGGGCCGCCGCCGCCGGGAACTGGAAGCCGCCGTCGGCTACAATCTGCTGTTCGTCCAGAGATTCGTCCGCCTCGTCCGGCGCCTCAACTGGTTTGCGATCGCCGGCCCGGTGATCCTGATTACCGTGCTCGCCATGGCGGTTGCCGGCTGGTTCCTGGTGCAGGCGGATATTCCGCTGCCGGTCGTCTTGTGCTTCCTGCTGATGTTCGCGCTGCCGGCTTCCGAAGGCGCGACCGGCCTGTTCAACACGCTGGTGACCTATGTGGTGCGGCCGGCCCGGCTGGTCGGCTATGAATTCAAGGAGGGCATTCCGGAAGAGGCCAGGACCCTCGTCGCCGTCCCCTGCCTGATCACCGACCGCGACACCGTGGACGAGCTCGTCCGCAACCTCGAAGTCCATTACCTCGCCAATCCGCACGGCGAGATCTACTTCTCGCTGCTCAGCGACTGGCGCGACAGCAAGTTCGAGGAGACCGATACCGACCTCGAAATCCTCGACTATGCGAAGCGCGAGATCGCAGCGCTGAACGCCAAGTATGACGAGGACGGCAAGGCGCGCTTCTATCTGCTGCATCGCCGCCGCCTGTTCAATCCGAGCGAAGGCGTATGGATGGGCTGGGAGCGCAAGCGCGGCAAGCTGCATGAGCTCAACATGCTGCTGCGCGGCGATCGCGATACCAGCTATCTTACCGGCGCCAACACTGTGCCGGCCAACGTCCAGTACGTCATGACGCTCGATGCCGATACGCGCCTGATGCGCGACGCGGTGACCAAGCTTGTCGGCAAGATGCACCACCCGATCAATCAGCCGGTGCTCGATCCGAAGACCAATCGCGTCATCCACGGCTATGGCCTGATGCAGCCGCGCGTGACTCCGTCCTTGACGACCGGCAAGGAAGCCTCTGTCTTCCAGCGCGTCTTCTCCGTCGGCCGCGGCCTCGACCCTTATGTCTTCACCGTCTCCGACGTCTACCAGGACCTGACCGGCGAAGGCAGCTTCACCGGCAAGGGCCTCTATCACGTGGATGCCTTCGAGGCTTCGCTGAAAGGCCGGATCGACGAGAATTCGGTCCTCTCCCACGATCTTCTCGAAGGTTCGTTCGCTCGCTGCGCTCTCGTCACCGACGTGGAGCTGGTCGAGGACTTTCCGGTTCGCTACGAGGTTGAGGTCTCGCGTCAGCATCGCTGGGCTCGCGGCGACTGGCAGCTTCTGCCCTACATCCTCGATCCAAAGCGGGGCGTGACTGCGCTCGGCCGCTGGAAGATGGTTGACAACCTGCGCCGGTCGCTGACCCCGATCGCCTGGTTCTTCGCGTCCGTGCTCGGCTGGTACTTCATGGATCCGCTCGGCGCTCTCGTCTGGCAGATCCTGCTGATCTTCTCGCTGTTCGTCGCTCCGACCCTCAGCCTGGTGACCGGCCTCCTGCCGAGCTCAACCGATATCGTCCCCGGCGCGCATTTCTATTCCGTCTGGTCGGACATGCGTTCCGCCAATGCGCAGGTCGCACTCCGCGTCGTCTTCATCGCGGATTCCGCCTGCATCATGACCGATGCGATCGCCCGGTCCCTCTACCGCCTGTTCTTCAGCCGGAAGCTGATGCTGGAATGGCGCACCGCCGCCTCGATCCAGTCGAGCGCCCAGGGCAGCCCGCAGGACTATTACAAGACGATGTGGCATGCGCCGGCGATCGCCGTGCTCAGCATCATCCTGGCGGCCATGCCCGGCGACAACGCCTTCCTGGTCGGCATTCCGTTCGCGGTGCTGTGGATCTTCTCGCCGCTCGTCGCCTGGTATGTCAGCCAGTCGGCCGAGACCGAAGACCGGCTGTTCGTGCCGGAACCCGTTTCCGTCGAATTGCGCAAGATCGCCCGCCGCACCTGGCGGTATTTCGAGACCTTCGTGACCGCAGAACAGAACTACCTGCCGCCGGACAATTTCCAGGAGAAGCCGAACCCGGTCATCGCCAAGCGCACGTCGCCTACCAATATCGGCGTCTACCTGTTGTCGACGATCTCGGCGCGGCATTTCGGCTGGATCAGCTTCACCGACACGATCGAGCGCATCGAGCAGACGATTTCGGCGGTTGAAAGAGCCGACAAATTCCGCGGCCACATGTTCAACTGGTATCACACCGATACCCTACAGCCGCTGATGCCGCGCTACGTCTCGTCGGTCGACAGCGGCAATTTTGCCGGTCACCTGATCGCCATTTCCTCGGCACTGCGTATCTGGGCCGAGGCCCCTTCCGCGCATCTTCAGGGCAATCTCGACGGCCTTGGCGACGTCTCCGGTATCCTGGCCGAAACGCTGAAGGCGCTTCCGGACGATCGCAAGACCGTGCGTCCGCTGCGTCGCCGTCTCGAAGAGCGTATCGTCGGCTTCGGCAACGCGCTTGCCGCGGTCAAGCGAGAGCATGAATTCGCATCGATCCGGATCATCAACCTCTCCGTGCTTGCCCGCGACATCCAGAAGCTGGCGATCAACCTCGACCAGGAAGTCCGCTCGGCGCAGAGCGAGGAAGTCACCCGCTGGTCGGCGTCTCTCGTCACCGCCTGCGAGGCGCATATCGCCGACAGCGTGTTCGACAATGGCAATATCGAATCCCTGCGCGAGCGGCTCGCCGTGTTGCGCGACCGAACCCGCGCCCTCGCCTTCGGGATGGATTTCAGCTTCCTGTTCCGCAAGGACCGCCGCCTTCTGTCGATCGGCTATCGCGTCGAAAGCAACGAGATCGACGAAGCCTGCTACGACCTGCTCGCATCCGAAGCGCGTCTGACCAGCCTGTTCGGGATCGCCAAGGGCGATCTGCCGACCGAGCATTGGTACAAGCTCGGCCGCCAGGTCGTGCCGATCGGCGCGCGGGGCGCCCTGGTCTCCTGGTCCGGCTCGATGTTCGAATACCTGATGCCGCCTCTCGTCATGCAGGAGCGCCAGGGCGGCATCCTCAACCAGACCAACAATCTGATCGTCAAGGAACAGATGAATCATGGCCGCCGCCTCGGCACGCCATGGGGCATCTCCGAAGCGGCATTCAACGCTCTCGACCATCAGATGAATTATCAGTACTCGAACTTCGGGGTGCCAACCCTCGGCCTCAAGCGTGGCCTCGGCCAGAACGCGGTCATCGCGCCCTATGCGTCGATCCTGGCCAGCCAGTACGACCCGATCGCCGCGGCGGAAAACCTTGCCGAGCTGCGCTCGCTCGGAGCGCTCGGCATGTTCGGCTTCCACGATGCGGTCGACTTCACGCCTACCCGCGTACCGGAAGGCAAGCGCTGCGCGGTGGTGTTCAACTACTATGCCCACCATCACGGCATGTCGATCGCCGCGATCGCCAACGTGGTGATGAACGGCCTGCTGCGCGAGCTCTTCCACTCCGACCCGGTCATCGAGGCCGCCGAACTGCTGCTGCAGGAAAAGGCGCCGCGCGACATTCCGGTGATGAGCGCCAAGCACGAGGAAACCCCCGGCAAGGGCCAGGGCGAGCTGCTGCGGCCGGAAATCCGCACCGTCAACAATCCGGCCACCAAGGATCGCGAGCTGGTGCTGCTGTCCAACGGCCACTATTCGGTCATGCTGACGGCGACCGGCACGGGTTATTCCCGCTGGAACGGCCTGTCGGTGGCGCGCTGGAAGCCCGATCCGACGGAAGACCGTTGGGGCCAGTTCCTGTTCCTGCGCGACACCACGACCGGCGAATGGTGGTCCGCCACCGCCGAGCCGCGCCGTATCGAAGGCGAAAAGACCAAAGCGATCTTTTCCGACGAACGGGCGGAATTCCACAAGACGATCGGCGACCTCACGAGCACGGTGGAATGCATCGTCGCGAGCGAGCACGATGCCGAAGGCCGCCGCCTGACGCTTCTCAACATGGGGACCGAGGACCGCTTCATCGAAGTGACCTCCTATATGGAACCCGTGCTGACCAACGAGGATGACGACAACGCCCATCCGGTCTTCCAGCGGATGTTCATCCGCACGGAAATCGGCCGACGCGGCGACGTCATCCGCGCGTGGCGCAACAAGCGCACGCCGAACGATCCGGACATGGTCATCGCCCATCTGGCGGCTGACAATGCCGGTTCGGCTCGCCCGACCGAATTCGAGACCGACCGCCGCAAGTTCCTCGGCCGCGGCCGCACGCTTTCGGAAGCCGCCGCCTTCGATCCGGGCGTAACGCTGTCGGGCACCGACGGATTCACGCTCGATCCGATCCTGTCGCTGCGCCGCGTGGTGCGCGTGCCGGCCGGCAAGAAGGTGAGCGTGATCTTCTGGACGATCGCGGCGCCCCGGCGCGAAGACCTCGACCAGGCGATCGAACGCTATCGCCACCCGGATGCCTTCCAGACCGAGCTCACCCAGGCCTGGACGCGTACCCAGGTGCAGATGCGCCATCTCGGCGTCTCTTCGCAGGATGCAGCGGCGTTCCAGCACCTGGCGCGCTATCTCATCTATCCGGACATGCAGCTGCGCGCCGACCAGGCGACGCTCCATGCGGGCATGCAGCAGCAGTCGTCGCTCTGGCCGTCGTCGGTTTCCGGCGACTTCCCGATCTTCACGCTGCGCATCAACGACGACAACGACATGCCGGTTGCCAAGGAGGCGATGAGCGCCCAGGAATATCTGCGCTCACGCGGCGTCATCACCGACCTCGTCATCTTCAATGAGCGGGCCGCTTCCTACGCGCAGGACATGCAGCAGGCGATCGAACACCTCTCCGAGAACGCCCGCCGCCTCAGCCAACAGGAAGGTCAGCGGCAGCATGTCTTCTCGCTGCGCTGCGACATCCTGGACGATGTGGCTTCGGAAGGCATGATTGCTGCGTCCCGCGTGGTTCTGCATGCCCGCAACGGCAAGATCAGCGATCAGCTCAACCGTACGGCGACAATCTTTGCTCCCCCGAAGGATCAGGAGATCGAGGTCGACCGCCGTCCGCTGCTGAACGGCGAGATCTTCCAGGCTCCGGCTCCGATCGAGGCGCCGGCGGATCTCGACTTCTGGAACGGTTTCGGCGGCTTCACCGAGGATGGCAGCGAATATGTGGTGCGCCTGCACGGCGGCCAGTCGACGCCGCAGCCGTGGATCAACATCATCTCCAACGACAAGTTCGGCTTCCACATCGCGGCAGAAGGCTCAGGCTTCACCTGGGCCAAGAACTCCCGCGACTACCAGCTGACGGCCTGGACCAACGACATGGTCATCAACCGTCCCGGCGAGGCATTCTACGTCGCCGACCGGGATAGCGGTGCGGTCATGACGCCGTTCGCGGTCCTGTCGCGCAAGCCGGAGGTCAAGTTCGAAACCCGGCACGGCCTCGGTTACTCCGTCTTTTCGAGTGAAGAAGACGGCCTGAAGATCAGGCTGACCCAGACGGTCGACCGGACGCGGGCGGCAAAGCTCTCGTCTATCCTCCTCCATAACGGTGGTTCGGAAACCCGCAAGCTGCGCATCTACGGTTATGTGGAATGGCTGCTGGGTTCCAATCCGTCCCGGTCCATCCCGTTCATCCTCTCCACCCGCGACGAGGAGACGGGGGCACTCTTCGCCACCAACTCCTACAGCGTCGACTACCGCCGCGTTGCGTTCATGGGCATGAAGGAGACGCCGGTCGGCTTCACGGCGAGCCGCCGCGAATTCATCGGCCGTTTCGGTTCGGTCCAGATGCCGGCGGCGGTGATGTCCACCTCGTCGCTCAGCAACGCGCTCGATCTCGACGGCGACCCCTGCGCGGCGCTCGCCTATGACATCGAGCTGGCACCGGGCGAAGAGAGGACGGTCACCTTCTATCTCGGCGATGCCGATACGAAGGAAGAGGCCCAGGCGCTGGTTGCCCAGCTGCGCGGCGAGGAGTTCGCTCCGATCCTCCAGGCGAACCAGGATTTCTGGACCGGCTTCACCGGCCGCCTGAAGATCTCGACGCCGGACAAGTCGCTCGACAACATGGTCAACCACTGGCTCCCCTATCAGGCGCTCGGCTGCCGCATCATGGCCCGCACCGCCTTCTACCAGGCGTCCGGCGCCTTCGGCTTCCGTGACCAGCTACAGGACACCCTGGCCTTCCTGGTGCACGAGCCGTCGCTCGCCCGCCGCCAGATCGTCAATGCGGCCTCGCGGCAGTTCAAGGAAGGCGACGTTCTGCATTGGTGGCTGCCAGGCTCCGGCGCCGGCGTCCGGACGATGATCTCGGACGACGTCGTGTGGCTCGCCTACGGAATCCACCAGTATGTCTCGGTGACCGGCGATACGTCGCTGCTCGACGAGGAGCTGGCGTTCATCGACGGTCCGGTGCTTGAAAAGAGCAAGCACGACGCCTTCATCCAGCCGACGATCTCGACCGAGTCCGCAACCCTGTACGAGCATGCGGCAAGGGCGCTGGACCTGGCGATCACCCGCACCGGCGACAAGGGCCTGCCGCTTATCCTCGGCGGCGACTGGAACGACGGCATGAACCGCGTCGGCGTCGGTGGCCGCGGCATGAGCGTCTGGCTCGGCTGGTTCCTGGCCGCTGCACTGCGCGACTTCCTGCCGTATGCAGAAGCCCGCAAGGACAGGAAGCGCATCCAGCGCTGGACGGATCATATCGAAACGCTCAAGCAGGCGCTCGAAAAGGCAGGTTGGGACGGCACCTATTACCGCCGCGGTTATTTCGACGATGGTTCCGCGCTCGGCTCGAGCTCCAGCGACGAATGCCGTATCGACTCGCTCGCCCAGTCCTGGAGCGTGCTCTCGGGCGTCGGCGATCCTAACCGTGCCGCCCAGTCGATGGACGCGGTGCTCGACAAGCTCGTCGACAGCCAGGCGGGCATCATCCGCCTGTTCACGCCGCCCTTCCAGGATACCCGCAAGGACCCGGGCTATATCAAGGCCTATCCGCCGGGTGTCCGTGAAAACGGCGGCCAGTATACCCATGCGGCCATCTGGGTCGTGCTGGCGCTGGCAGCGCTGAAGCGGGGCGACGATGCCTGGAAGTGCTTCCAGATGCTGAACCCGATCAACCACGCGCTCGATCGCGAGGCGGCCGAGACCTATCGCGTCGAGCCCTATGTGGTCGCCGCCGATGTCTACGGTCACGGTTCCTATACCGGCCGCGGCGGCTGGAGCTGGTACACGGGTTCGGCGGGCTGGCTCTATCGTGCGGCCACCGAGGGCATCCTCGGCATCCGTCGACAGGGCGACCGGCTGTTCGTCAATCCGGCGCTGCCGACCGACTGGAATGGCTTTACCGCCGAACTGACCATCGAGGACACGGTGCACAAGATCACCGTCGAAGGCGACAAGGTCACGATCGACGGTCAGGCGGTCAACGAGACGGAAGGTTTCCTTCTCGGCGGAGCGGCTGCGAAGCGTCTGCCGGAACCGGCCAATAGCTGAGATCCCGGCTCATCGGGAAGCGGACAAAGAAAAACCCGCCGCCAAGCGAATGGCGGCGGGTTTTTTATTGACGTTCCGAACCGATCAGGCGGGCTGCGCCACCGACCCGGTATGATGATCCACCGCTTCGTCGTCGGTCAGGATGCCGCTTGCCTTCAGCAGCGCCGCGAAGCGTCCGCCGCTCTCGCTGAGTTCGTCATAGCTGCCCATCTCTGCGACGCGCCCGTTCTCGAGGAAGATCACCTTGTTGGCATCGCGAACGGTGGAGAGCCGGTGGGCGATGATGAAGGTGGTGCGGTTCTCCCGAAGACGGTCGATAGCTGTCTTGACGCGAGCCTCGGTCTCGACGTCGAGTGCGCTGGTCGCCTCGTCAAGGACAAGGATCGGGGCATTCTTGAGGATGGCGCGGGCAATGGCGATACGCTGGCGCTCGCCGCCGGACAGGCGGTTGCCGCGCTCGCCGACAGGCGTCTCATAGCCGTTCAAACGGGTTTCGATGAATTCGGCGGCGGCGGCGGCTTCGGCAGCCTTGGCGATTTCCTCCTCGCTCGCGCCCTCGCGGCCGAGGCGAATGTTCTCGCTGATCGACCGGTTCAGGAGCCCGGCATCCTGGAAGACGGTGGCGATGGAATGGCGCAGCGATTTGCGCGTCACCTTGCCGATATCGACGCCGTCGATCAGAATCTTGCCTTCCTGGGGGTCGTAAACACGCTGCAGGAGGTTGATGAGCGTCGTCTTGCCGGCCCCGGTCGGGCCGACGATGGCGACCGTTTCCCCGGCCTTTGCGGTGAAGGAGACGTTGTGGACGCCCTGGCTCGTATTGGCGAAGCCGAAGGAGACATCGCGGAATTCCACGTCGCCGCGAACCTCGCCGAGATCGGCGGCATCAGCCGGCTCGGCACGCTCCCCGACGGAATCCTCGAGGATGAAGAAATCCTCGAGCTTGGCCCGCGCTTCGAAGATCTGGGTCGCGAACTGGCGCAACAGATCGAGACGGCCGATGAGCAGGTTGGCGAAGCCGATGAAGGCCACGACATCGCCCACCCGGATTTCGCCGCGCTGGACCAGAAGCGTGCCGATGACGAGGATGACGCCCATGGATACGGTCGAGGCGGTCCGGTTGAGCGCGCCCGCCAGAGCCCACCAGTCGAGCACCGGATACTGAGCGGCCAGCAGGTCCTTGGTATAGTCCTTGAGCGCCAGGGTTTCGGCCTCGATGCGGTTATAGCTGTGCAGCACCGATACGTTGCTGATCGCGTCGCTCACATGCGAGAAGACCGTATGGTAGTGGTTCTCGACCGAGGCCTGGCCCTCCTTGGTACGGTTCATCACCGTCACGCCGATGATCCAGTAGAGGATGCTCAGCACCAGGAGCACGAGGCTGAGCCGCCAATCCATCGAGATCGCAGTCGGGATCAGCAGCAAGAGCGCCACGGCGGTGGCGAGGTGGGTGCGCATGAATTCGAGCCACAGACCGAACAGGCTCTCCGCCGCACGCAGCAAGGTGTGCAGTGCGTGGGAGGTGCCGCGGGTGTGGTGCCAGGCAAGGGGCATGGAGATGATGCGCCCGAAAGCCTCGGTCAGCAGCGATGCACGCCGGCCATGGGCAAGCCTGTCCGCCTCGCGGGAAACGAGCACATAGGCGATGGTGTTGAAGACACCGAAACCGGCCCACAACACCAGGACCGGCGCAACGGTACCGCCGGACGAAATGGCGTCGATGATCCGGCCGAACAGGATCGGTTCGGCAATGGTGATGACGGCAAGCACGATATTGGCGATGACGACGGCGGTGACGCGCCATTTATTCTTCGCCAGATATTTGAGGGCTCGTGCGTAAACCTGGAACAGCGTCAACTGCGCAACCTTTTTCATATGGAGCCGCCATGCCGGCGGCCTCGGTAATCTAATGATCGGAAACGGCAATTCCGCGACGGACGCCGAAGATAATACTCTTCTGCCAGAAATGTTTCATGGAGGGCAAGGCTTCGCGTATTCGGTGTCTTGAACCAGCTCACCGCTTCTCTCACAAAACCGTCAAGGGCTAGATTTCGCGGTATACCTTCAACGAATGATAACTATGCTAATCGATTGTGAATGAGGGAAGTTACTGAAATTTAACGTAAAGAGAAAAAGCGCCCGGAAAGAGCGCGGCAGGGAGCAGGTCGTGAACATTCAGCTGGTCGTGCAACTCTTGATACTTGTAGGGGAAATCAAGACCGAGGCGGAGCTGACGGCCCAGCTCGAATCTCTGCTGAAGGCCTATGGTTTTGAATATTACGGACTGGTGATCCAGCCGCGCTCCCTTCAGGATCAGGCCGGGCTTACCCTGGCCAGCCGCTGGCCGGAAGGCTGGCAGGAAATTTATGTGGCCCGCAAATATGTGCTGGTCGATCCGACTGTGCGCATGCTCAGCATTGTGCAGAGACCCTTCCGCTGGCGGGATGCGGTCCTCAGGCTCCGGAACGACCCGCATCGCCAGCGCATGCAGCGAATGATGCAGGAGGGGACGCGTTACGGCCTTCAGGACGGCTACATGTTTCCGGTTCATGGCCGCAACGGGCTGCTCGGCAACATGAGCCTCGGTGGGCGGCCGGTAGACCTTTCGCCCGCTGAAATGGCGCTTTTCGACGTCGCCGCCAAAAAGGTGTTCTGGCGCTTTCTGGATCTGCGCGGTCAGGCAGAAGAGCTGGAGGCTGTCGCGAAAGTCGACACCCAGCTTACCCGCCGCGAGATGGAAGTCATCGTCCTGCTGACCGAGGGGCTGACCTCCAACGAGATCGCAAAGTCGCTCGATATCTCCAGCCATACGGTCGACTGGTACATCAACGGGCTTCAGGAGAAGCTGCGCGCCAAGAACCGCCAGCATGTGGTCGCTTCGGCGTTTCGCCTCGGCCTCGTCACCTAGGATCAGGACCTCGATTTCCTCGCGACATAAATTTGTCATCCGGCCTTCCCGACAAATTGCGCTTGCTCGATTAAGACGATAGTGATTTCCTTGCAGTGCAGCATTTTTCTCGATGGCGCGTGGGGAGATCCGTCTTGTCGATTTCGAAGATACTGGTTGCCAACCGCTCGGAGATAGCGATCCGGGTTTTCCGTGCGGCCAATGAGCTTGGCATCAAAACGGTTGCGATCTGGGCGGAGGAGGACAAGCTCTCGCTGCATCGCTTCAAGGCGGACGAGAGCTATCAGGTCGGCCGCGGCCCGCATCTTTCCAGGGATATGGGGCCGATCGAGAGCTATCTGTCGATTCCGGAAGTGATCCGCGTCGCCAAGCTTTCCGGTGCCGATGCCATTCATCCGGGCTATGGGCTGCTGTCGGAAAGCCCGGAATTCGTCGAGGCCTGCAACGATGCAGGGATCATCTTCATCGGCCCGCGGCCGGATACGATGCGCCAGCTCGGCAACAAGGTGGCGGCCCGCAACCTGGCCATCTCGGTCGGCGTGCCGGTGGTGCCGGCGACCGAGCCGCTGCCGGACGACATGGCGGTCGTTGCGAAAATGGCCGAGGAAATCGGTTATCCGGTGATGCTGAAGGCCTCCTGGGGCGGCGGCGGACGTGGCATGCGCGCCATCCGCGATCCGAAGGACCTCGCCAGGGAAGTCGTGGAAGCCAAGCGCGAGGCGATGGCCGCCTTCGGCAAGGACGAAGTCTATCTCGAAAAGCTCGTCGAGCGCGCCCGCCACGTGGAGAGCCAGATCCTCGGCGATACGCACGGCAATGTCGTGCATCTGTTCGAGCGCGACTGTTCGATCCAGCGCCGCAACCAGAAGGTCGTCGAGCGTGCGCCGGCACCCTATCTGTCGGAAGCCCAGCGGCAGGAACTGGCGGGTTATTCGCTGAAGATCGCCGCGGCGACCCATTATGTCGGCGCCGGCACGGTCGAGTACCTGATGGATGCCGACAGCGGCAAGTTCTACTTCATCGAGGTGAACCCGCGCATCCAGGTCGAGCATACGGTGACCGAGGTCGTCACCGGCATCGATATCGTCAAGGCGCAGATCCATATCCTCGAGGGTTTTGCGATCGGCACGCCGGAATCCGGCGTGCCGGCTCAAGCTGACATCCGCCTCCACGGCCACGCGCTGCAATGCCGCATCACCACCGAAGATCCGGAGCATAACTTCATCCCGGATTACGGGCGCATCACCGCCTATCGTTCGGCCGGCGGTTTCGGCATCCGTCTCGACGGCGGCACGGCCTATTCGGGCGCGATCATCACCCGCTATTACGATCCGCTGCTGGTCAAGGTAACGGCTGCCGGCACCACGCCGCAGGAGGCGATCGACCGCATGGACCGGGCGCTGCGCGAATTCCGCATCCGCGGCGTCGCCACCAACCTGACCTTCCTCGAAGCGATCATCGGTCATCAGAAATTCCGCGACAACACCTATACGACGCGGTTCATCGACACGACGCCGGAACTGTTCGAGCAGGTGAAGCGCCAGGACCGCGCCACCAAGCTGCTCACCTATCTCGCCGACGTCACCGTCAACGGTCATCCGGAAACCAAGGGCCGGCCCGCACCTTCCGAACACGCCGCAAAGCCGATCCTGCCCTATATCAACGGCCCGATCCCGGACGGCACCAAGCAGCTGCTCGACACGCTCGGGCCGAAAAAGTTCGGCGAATGGATGCGCAATGAAAAGCGCGTGCTGATGACCGACACGACGATGCGCGACGGCCATCAGTCGCTGCTGGCGACCCGCATGCGCACCTATGACATCGCGCGGGTGGCGGGCGTCTATGCGCGGGCGCTGCCGAACCTGTTCTCGCTGGAATGCTGGGGTGGGGCGACTTTCGATGTTTCCATGCGCTTCCTCACCGAAGACCCGTGGGAACGCCTGGCAATGATCCGAGAGGACGCGCCGAACCTGCTTTTGCAGATGCTTCTGCGCGGCGCCAACGGGGTCGGTTACAAGAACTATCCCGACAACGTCGTCAAATACTTCGTCTCCCAGGCCGCCAAGGGCGGCATCGACCTCTTCCGTGTCTTCGACTGCCTCAACTGGGTCGAGAACATGCGCGTGTCGATGGATGCGATCCAGGAGGAGAACAAGCTCTGCGAGGCGGCGATCTGCTATACCGGCGATCTCCTGAATTCCGCGCGCCCGAAATACGACCTCAAATATTACGTTTCTCTGGCCGAAGAGCTGGAGAAGGCGGGCGCGCATATCATCGCGCTGAAGGACATGGCCGGCCTCCTGAAGCCGGCTGCGGCAAGGGTGCTGTTCAAGGCGCTGCGCGATGCCACTTCGCTGCCGATCCATTTCCATACGCATGACACCTCGGGCATCTCGGCCGCGACGGTGCTTGCCGCGGTGGAGGCTGGCGTCGATGCGGTCGATGCGGCGATGGACGCGGTGTCCGGCAATACCTCGCAGCCCTGCCTCGGCTCGATCGTCGAGGCGCTGTCGGGCTCCGAACGGGATCCGGGTCTCGATCCCGAATGGATCCGCCGCATCTCCTTCTACTGGGAAGCGGTGCGCGGCCAGTATGCCGCCTTCGAAAGCGACCTCAAGGGGCCGGCCTCGGAAGTCTATCTGCACGAAATGCCGGGCGGCCAGTTCACCAACCTCAAGGAACAGGCCCGTTCGCTCGGGCTTGAAACCCGCTGGCACAAGGTCGCCCAGACCTATGCGGACGTGAACCGGATGTTCGGCGACATCGTCAAGGTGACGCCGTCCTCCAAGGTGGTCGGCGACATGGCGCTGATGATGGTCTCCCAGGACCTGACGGTTGCCGATGTCGAGAACCCGGCCAAGGACATCGCGTTTCCCGACTCCGTCGTATCGATGCTGAAGGGCGATCTCGGCCAACCGCCCGGCGGCTGGCCGGAAGCGCTGCAGAAAAAGGCGCTGAAGGGCGAGGCGCCCTATACGGCGGTGCCCGGCTCGCTTCTGGCCCCGGCCGATCTCGACGCCGAGCGCAAAACGATCGAGGACAAGCTGGAGCGCAAGGTCAACGACTTCGAGTTCGCCTCCTACCTGATGTATCCGAAGGTGTTCACCGACTTCGCGCTGGCGTCGGATACCTACGGCCCGGTCTCGGTTCTGCCGACGCATGCCTATTTCTACGGGCTCGGCGATGGCGAGGAGATGTTCGCCGACATCGAGCGCGGCAAGACGCTTGTGGTCGTCAACCAGGCGATGAGCGGCACGGATGCGCAAGGCCTGGTCACCGTGTTCTTTGAGCTCAACGGCCAGCCGCGCCGCATCAAGGTGCCGGACAGGGCGCATGGTGCTTCCGGCAGTGCGGTCCGCCGCAAGGCGGATACCGCCAATGCCGCCCATCTCGGCGCGCCGATGCCCGGCGTCATCAGCCGCGTCTTTGCGACAACCGGCCAGGCGGTCAAGGCCGGCGACGTGCTCCTGTCGATCGAGGCGATGAAGATGGAAACCGCCCTGCATGCCGAAAAGGATGGCACTATCGCCGAAGTCCTCGTCAAGGCCGGCGACCAGATCGACGCAAAGGATCTGCTTATCGTCTATGGCGGCTGATTTCAGCCGCCATGCCGGCCTGCGCGGACTTTCCGGCCGAGCCTTTCCCCGAAAATAGCTATCAGCCGGCGCCCCCGACCAGGGGTGCGTCGGCCCTGCCGTTCGTAGCCGACAGATCGCCCAGATCCTGAAAACGAGCGCCTTATATGATGCGGATTGTGACCGATCGGAACCAAAGTTTTCGAGCGTGGTCAATTGCCGCGAACTTTTCTTTCCGTTGTGGGTTTCGCCTCGATACAATTTGTGAGAGGCAGGACGTCTTCGCAGCGTTGCAAATTCAATCGATTTAAATATGTTCGCGGCGATCGAGAAGGAACTTGCCCATGGATAGTCGCGCGCCCTCCAACGCTTCCTCCGGCTCACGAACGTTCATCACCCGCGAAAGAGTGGCCGTGTCGCTGCTCTTCCTGATGAACGGCTTCATGGTCGGCGCCTGGGCGCCAAAAATTCCGGAATTCGCAAGTCGGCTGGGCTTGAGCGAGAGCTCGCTCGGGTTGATGATTCTGACTTTTGGGCTCGGATCTCTGCTGATGATGCCGATTGCCGGCAGCCAGATCGCCCGTTTCGGATCGAGCCAGGTTTCCAAATATACGTCGGTGCTGCTCACTCCGACATTGCTCCTCCTCACCTGGGTCGGCAGCATCTGGTCCGGCGCGTTCGCCATATTCTTGTTCGGCGGCCTGATCGGGGCGATGGACGTGGCGATGAACGCCAATGCGGTCTCGGTGGAAAAAAACATGCGGCGGGCGATCATGTCGTCCTGCCATGCCTTCTGGAGTCTCGGCGGATTGCTGGGATCCTCGACGGGCGGATTCCTGATCGAACACATCGGCGTTTCCGCGCATGCCATCCTGGTCACGGTACTTGCAGCATTGATGATCATTGCTGCCTGGCGGATCGTTCTGCACGATGCACCCCATCCGGACGAAGCCAGGCATGGCGGAAGCCGCCTGCCGCGTTCGCCGCTGCCCTGGCTGATCGGCATCATGGCGCTGTTCTGCATGATCCCGGAAGGCGCGATCCTCGATTGGGGTGCGCTCTACCTCCGAAACGAGTTGGCGGCTTCCGTCACGCTGTCCGGCTTCGCATTCGCTGCGTTTTCGCTGACCATGGCGACGATGCGGTTTGCCGGCGACCTGATCCGCGACCGTTTTGGCGCGGTGAAGACGCTGCGGGTCTGCGCCGTCATTTCGATCTTCGGCCTGCTGCTGATCGGCTTTGCGCAGAATGCGCCGATGGCGATCGCCGGCTTTGCCCTGACGGGCATCGGCATTTCCAACATCGTACCGATCGCTTTCTCGGCCGCCGGCAACCTGCCGGGCATGGCGGCCGGCGTCGGCCTCTCGGTGGTCACGACCATGGGTTATTCCGGCATCCTGGTCGCGCCATCGGCCATCGGCTTCATTGCCGAACATACCGGCCTTGCGATCATCTTCGCCGGCCTTTCGGCGCTGATCGTCGTGGTGCTCATACTCTCGCCTTTGGCCAGACATGCGGATACGGCGCATCACTAGGCTGCGTCAGCCTGCCGGGCTGGAAGCGAGAAGGTCGACGCGATAAAGTGAGTGTCGCGGCGGTTGACAAGCCGTAAGCCATACGCCACCTGAAAGACGCTTCATTCCCAAGCCGACGAGACTTCCGATGACCGCACCCATCGACTACGACCCGAAACCGCGCCGCGCCACAGTCGCCGTCGATGTCGGCGGCGTCATTGTCGGGGGAGGGGCGCCAGTCGTCGTGCAGTCGATGACCAATACCGATACCGCTGATATCGATAGCACGGTCGCCCAGGTCGCAGCGCTCTACAAGGCCGGCTCCGAGCTCGTCCGCATCACCGTCGACCGCGACGAGAGCGCTGCCGCCGTTCCAAAAATCCGTGAACGCCTGCTGCGGCTCGGCATGGACGTGCCTCTGGTCGGCGATTTTCACTATATCGGCCACAAGCTGCTCGCCGATCACCCGGCCTGCGCCGAGGCGCTCGCCAAATACCGCATCAATCCGGGTAATGTCGGCTTCAAGGACAAGAAGGACAAGCAGTTCGCCGACATCATCGAGATGGCGATCCGCTACGACAAGCCGGTTCGCATCGGCGTCAACTGGGGTTCGCTCGACCAGGATCTCCTGACCACGCTGATGGACCGCAACGCGGCGGATAGTTCGCCGCTGTCGGCCCGCCAGGTCATGCATGAGGCGATCGTCCAGTCGGCGCTGATCTCCGCCGAGCTTGCCGAGCAGATCGGCCTGCCGCGCAACCGCATCATCCTGTCGGCCAAGGTCAGCCAGGTGCAGGACCTGATCGCCGTCTATTCGATGCTCACCGAGCGCTCCAACCATGCGCTGCATCTCGGGCTGACCGAGGCCGGCATGGGCTCCAAGGGCATCGTCGCCTCCTCGGCTGCCATGGGCTACGTGCTGCAGCACGGGATCGGCGATACGATCCGTGTTTCGCTGACGCCGGAGCCGAACGGCGACCGGACCCGCGAAGTGCAGGTGGCGCAGGAACTGCTGCAGGTCATGGGGTTCCGCCAGTTCGTTCCCGTCGTCGCCGCCTGTCCCGGTTGTGGCCGCACCACCTCGACGGTGTTCCAGGAGCTTGCCCAGAACATCCAGAACGACCTGCGCAAGAACATGCCGGTCTGGCGCGAGAAATATCCCGGCGTCGAAGCGCTCAACGTCGCGGTCATGGGCTGCATCGTCAACGGTCCCGGCGAGAGCAAGCATGCCGATATCGGCATCTCGCTGCCAGGCACCGGCGAAACGCCGGCAGCACCTGTCTTCATCGACGGCAAGAAGGCGCTGACTTTGCGTGGCGTGAACATCGCCGCCGATTTCGAGAAGCTCGTCATCGACTATATCGAGCAGCGTTTTGGCCAACGCACGGCTGCAGAATAATTCCATGAGCCAATACTGGTCGCCGATCGTCAGCCGGCTTACGCCCTATGTCGCGGGTGAACAGCCGCGCGTTGAGAATCTCGTCAAGCTCAATACCAACGAGAACCCCTATGGGCCTTCTCCGAAGGCGGTTGCCGCGATACAGGCAGCGGCCGACGATGCCCTTCGGCTTTATCCGGACCCGTCGGCAACCGCATTGCGCGAAGCGATCGCCGCGCGTTTCGGCGTGCAAGCGGATGAAGTGTTCGTCGGCAACGGTTCGGACGAGGTGCTGGCGCACACGTTCCAGGCGCTGCTGAAGCACGACAAGCCGCTGCTTTATCCGGATATCACCTACAGCTTCTATCCGACCTATAGCCGGCTCTACGATATCGACGTGGTCGAAATCCCCCTCGATGAAGGTTTCCGGGTCCGGCTCTCCGATTACGAACGTCCGTGCGGTGCGATCATCATCCCGAACCCGAATGCGCCGACCGGCGTCGGTTTGTCGCTTTCGGAGATCGAGACGCTGGTGGCCGCGCATCCCAACGTGCCGGTGGTGGTGGACGAGGCCTATATCGATTTCGGCGGCGAGACGGCCGCGAGCCTGATTGCCCGCTATCCGAACCTTCTCGTCATCCAGACGCTGTCGAAATCCCGGTCGCTTGCCGGCATGCGCGTCGGTTTCGCGCTCGGCCAGCGGCACCTGATCGATGCCCTGGAACGGGTGAAGGACAGTTTCAATTCCTATCCGCTCGACCGGTTGGCGCAGGTTGCGGCGACGGCCGCGGTCGAGGATGTCTCGTGGTTCGAGGCCTGCCGGCAGAAGATCATCGCGACGCGCGACCGTGTCAGCGCTGAATTGTTCGCGATGGGTTTTGAGGTTCTGCCGTCGCAGGCGAACTTCGTCTTCGCCAGGCATCCCACTTTGCCGGGCGCAGACGTCTATTCAGCCCTGCGGGCCGAAGGCGTGCTGGTCCGCCACTGGAACAAGCCGCGCATAGCCGACTATCTGCGCATCTCGATCGGCACGGATGCCGAATGCGACCGGCTGCTCGAAGTCCTGAAAGGCCTGCCGGTCGCCGGCTGATCCGCGCGTTTTTCGCTGTACCGGATTTTTTTCGCCGAGTGTCTTGATCGGCACCGTTTTGGTCGCCCCTCTGGTTCATAACGAAGATGCGCCGGCCTCCTCGTTATTGCCGCAATTCATGGTAAATGAGGTGGCACCACTGACGACGGGGACGTTTATTTACATGCTCAAGAAAATCGCAATCGTCGCACTTTGCGCGACCTATCTTTCCGCCTGCACCACGACCGACCCTTATACGGGCGAGCAGAAGGTTTCCAATACAGCCGGCGGCGCAGCCATCGGCGCGGGTCTCGGCGCGCTTGCCGGCGGCTTGACTGGCGGGCGCCATGCGGGCCGCAATGCGCTGATCGGTGCCGGGATCGGCGCGCTCGCCGGCGGCGGGATCGGCGCCTATATGGACAATCAGGAAGCGGAGCTGCGCGCCCAGCTGCAGGGCACCGGTGTTTCGGTGACCCGCGTCGGCGACCGCATCATCCTCAACATGCCGTCGAACATTACGTTCGCCACCGACCAGGACCAGGTGATCCCGCCCTTTTACCGGACGCTCGATGCCGTCGCGATCGTGCTGAACAAGTTCAACCGCACCCTGATCGACGTCAACGGCCACACGGACTCGACCGGCAGCCTGCAGCATAACCAGGCTCTCTCCGAACGCCGTGCCGCTTCCGTCGCGAACTATCTCGGAAGCCGCGGTGGTGTGGACCAGCGCCGCATGTCGACGATGGGCTTCGGACCGTCACAGCCGGTTGCCTCCAACGCGACCTCGGATGGCCGCGCGCAGAACCGCCGCGTCGAAGTGGCGATCGCGCCGATCACCCAGGGCTGATCATAAAGGTCTGATGAAAGGCGAGCCGCTCAGATGCGGCTCGTCAGCAGCTTCAGGCCGGCGACGCTGTAGAACACCGCCATCGTGCCTTCGACCCAGCGTCGCGCGGCCTTGTAGCCGCGCAGCGCATGGGACGTCGAAAAGACCATCGCGTAGGTGGTGAAGATCAGCATGCTCGAGCTCATGCAGACGGCGATGATCAGCAGGATCGCCGAGGTCGGCGCATTGTCCGGCAGGCCGAGCGAAATGATCGCCAGCCAGGCAAAGATCGCCTTCGGATTGGTGACGTGGACCGCGTAACCGCGCAGCCAGAGCTGGCGCGCTGTATAATTCGTTTTCGCATTGCCGAGGGCGACCTTGGAATCCGGCAGGCGCGCGGACTTGTAGGCCTTCCAGGCCAGGTAGATCAGATAGATCCCGCCGAGCACCTTCATGATCTCTAGCGCGATCGCATAGTTGCGGAGCAGTGCCGCAAGACCGAGCGCTGCGGCGCAAGCCCAGGTGAAAGAACCGCAGGCGATGCCGAGCGCCGTGATCAGGCCGGCGCGGCGGCCTTGCGAGATCGAGGTGCCGATGATGGCGAAATTGGCCGGGCCCGGGCTCGCGACATTGATGACATAGGCCACATAGGCCGGCCACATGTAGGGCAGATAGCTCAGGACGTCCGGCATTCTCTTTTCCTATCCCTTTTCAGTTTTCCCGGCTGACGATGAAGCGTGCCGTCTCCTGCAGAATGGACGCCTTTTCGCCGTAGGGCGCAAGTAGTTCCATGGCTTCCTTCGTCAGAATATCGAGCCGGCCTTCCGCCCAGGCTATGCCGTGCAGGGCGACGAGCGTGCCCTTGCCGCGTCCGGCATCCTTGCCCGTCGCCTTGCCCATGGTTGCGGCGTCCGAAGTCAGGTCGAGCAGATCGTCGGCGAGCTGGAAGGCGAGGCCGATCTTCTGGCCGAAGAGCCGCAACCTTTCGCGATGCTGTGGCTCAGAGCCGGCGATGATCGCGCCCGCCTCGCAGGCAAAGCGCAGCAGCGCACCGGTCTTCATCGCCTGCAATATGGTGATGCCGGCCTCGTCGGGGGCCAATTTTTCCGCGGCGAGATCAAGCGCCTGGCCGCCGGCCATGCCGCCCGGTCCCGCAGCGCGAGCAAGCGAGAGGACGAGTTCCGTCTTCAGCCGGTCGGCGAGCGCGGTTTCCGGCGCGGCGACGATGTCGAAGGCGTAGGTCAGCAGGCTGTCGCCGGCGAGGATCGCGGTCGCCTCATCGAAGGCCTTGTGCACGGTCGGCTGGCCGCGGCGCAAGTCGTCATTGTCCATCGCCGGCAGGTCGTCGTGGATCAGCGAATAACAATGCAGGCATTCCAGCGCGACGCCGACCCGAAGTGCCGCATCCGCCGGGCCGCCGAGCAGGGCGGCACTCTCGCGGACAAGGAAGGGCCGCAGCCGCTTTCCGCCGTTCAGCGACCCGTGCCGCATGGCGGCCATCAGATGCGCCGGGCGGGTCGTCTCGTCGGAAAGAGGGGTATCGGACAGGAGAGACGAAAGCAGGGCTCCCGTCTCGGCGGCGCTCTGCCGCAGGCGTGTTTCGAATGCCGTTTTCGCGTCCGTCATGGCCGCTGTTTGGCATGCCGAGTGTTGGCTGGCAACGGCGATTCACCAGGACACGCGAAGTTTTCGGCGCCAGACTCGCCTTGGCCACTTTGAACGGTTATGAAACTCAAAACGAGGAACGAGTGCGATATTGGACATCACACCCGAACAGCAGGTGCAGGAGGAGCCCGTGAGGCCCCGCTGGCGACGGCGCCCGGTTTCCGGAACTCTGATCCGCCGGATCGTGCTGATCGCGATCGCGCTGGTGCTGCTGCCCTATCTGCTGATCTTCGTCTACGCGCTGCCGTTCACCCGCCCGGTCTCGACGCTGATGCTGTCGGAACTCGCGCTGTTTCGCGGATACGACCGGCGCTGGGTAAGCCTCGAAGAGATCTCGCCCAATCTCGTCCGATCGGTGATGATGTCCGAGGACGGCCAGTTCTGCTTCCATGGCGGCGTCGACTGGAACCAGATGCGCGGCGTGGTCGAGGATGCGCTCGATGGCGAGGCGACGCGGGGCGCCAGCACCATTCCGATGCAGACCGCCAAGAACCTCTTCCTCTGGAACGGTCGCTCCTTCATCCGCAAGGGGCTGGAACTGCCGTTGGCGCTGGGTGCCGATTTCGTCTGGTCGAAGCGACGGATGATGGAGATCTATCTCAACATCGCCGAATGGGGGCCGGGCATCTATGGCGCGGAGGCAGCGGCGCAATATCATTTCAAGGTGCCGGCTTCGAAGCTGAGCGCCCGGCAGGCTGCACTTCTCGCTGTCGCGCTCCCCAACCCGATCACCCGCGTCGCCGGCAAACCGAGCCGCGGCGTGCAGCGACTAGCCGGCGTGGTCGAGAGCCGAGCCCGCGGTTCTGGGGATTACATCAAATGCATTTATGATTGAGGTCTCCCGATTTCATTGGTCGCGTCCGGCTAAGGCCATTATGAGGCTTAGTGAACCAACCGGAGATGTGGCGCATGGAAAAGCTTACCCTTTATATCGGTAACAAGAATTACTCCTCCTGGTCCCTCCGCCCCTGGATTGCGCTGACGGCGGCGGGCATTGACTTCGAGGAAGTGCTGATCCCCTTCGATTTCCCGGCCGGCAATCCGAAATTCAAGCCGATCTCGCCGACCGGCAAGGTGCCGGTGCTGCACCAGGGCGATATTCGCGTCTGGGAATCGCTTTCGATCGTCGAATATGCCGCAGAGCTTTTCCCGAACAACGGCATCTGGCCGAAAGCCGCTGCCGACCGCGCCGTGGCGCGTTCCATCTCGATGGAGATGATTTCCGGCTTCCGGGCGTTGCGCAATGCCTGCCCGATGAACATGCGCCGGCCGAAGGCGAGGATCGCCCTTGCCGACGGCGTGATGGATGACGTGGCCCGCATCGAGACGATCTGGCGCGAACTCAGGGCGAAGTCCGGCGGGCCGTTCCTGTTCGGCGAATTTTCCGGAGCAGATGCGATGTTTGCGCCTGTCGTCAGCCGCTTCGACGTTTATGACCTGACGACGGATGCGGAGACGCTTGCCTATATGGCGGCGATGAAATCCCATCCGGCCTGGCTCAAGTGGCAGGAGGCGGCGCTTGCCGAAACCTGGATCGTGCCGGAGGACGAGGCTTAAGCCGCATATTTCTCAAAAAATCCCGGCAGGGACTGGTCAAAGCCCGGTAGGGCATGTATAAGCCGCCCAAATTTCCGAGATCGAGACATGTCCAATCGGCCTCAGTTCCGGCCGGGGATTATGTTTTGCACGCAAGTGGAGTAACGAAAATGGCTGTACCGAAGAGAAAAACGAGCCCGTCGAAGCGCGGTATGCGCCGCTCCGCAGACGCACTCAAGGCTCCGACCTATATCGAAGACAAGAATTCCGGCGAACTGCGCCGCCCGCATCATGTCGATCTGAAGACCGGCATGTATCGCGGTCGTCAGGTTCTGACGCCGAAGGAAAACGCATAAGCGTTTTCTGACTTCTATTGCATCAAAGGCCGGCTCTGCTGGCCTTTTTTGTTGCGCAATGATTTGTTTAGTTGCGCAAAGACTTGCGTAAGCAAGGCGAGAACGTACAGTCCGGCCCATCCGATTGGAGTCTTGAGACCATGCTTGCCGCATTACCGCTGATGATCATCCCGTTCGTTCTCTACAATCTCGCCATGCTCGGCATTCTGGGCGGCGGCGGGGTCGCGTCGCTCGGCAACGTCATCAGTTCGTTGCAGATGGTGTCCGGGGCGGTGTGGACGATGACACTCGGCGACGTGATCATCGTGATCTCGCTGGTCTTCCTGTTCGTGGAAATCCTCAAAGCCAGTCGCAACGGCCGCGGTTCGCTGATCAACCACATGCTGTCGATGCTGGTTTTCATCGCCTATCTGGTCGAATTCCTGCTGGTGCGGGATGCTGCGACGCAGATCTTCTTCATCCTGATGACGATCACCTTCGTCGACGTGATCGGCGGCTTTGCGGTTGCGATCCGCTCGGCCGGCCGTGACGTGTCGATCGGGCTCTGACGAGAATCGCCAGTCTCAGAGATTATCGAGACGGCTCTGCAGGTTGCGGAGCTGTTCCTTCAGCTCGTCGATATCCTTGGCATCGGTCTTCTTGGCGGCGGTTACCGCAGGCTGCGCCGTGAACGGCGAGAACATCTGCATGGCCTGGCGGAACATGTCCGTGTTGCGGCGCACCTGTTCTTCCATCATCTGGATCGGCATCTGCAGGTTCTTGCTGAGCGGCGTATCGCCGAAGGCGCGCGTCATCTGCTCGCGCATCTGGACCTGCTGGTCGGTAAAGGCCTTCATCGAGTGTTCGAGAAAGGTCGGCACCACCATCTGCATCTGGTCGCCGTAGTAGGAAATCAGCTGCCGCAGGAAGGAAATCGGCAGCAACGTGTTGCCGGTCTTCGATTCCTGCTCGAAGATGATCTGCGTCAGAACCGAATGGGTTATGTCGTCGCCGCTCTTGGCGTCCTGAACGGTGAACTCCTCGCCCTTCTTCACCATCTTCGCCAGGTCTTCCAGCGTCACATAGGTGCTGGTGCCCGTGTTGTAGAGGCGCCTGTTGGCATATTTCTTGATTATGATTTCGCCTTCGGTCTTCGCCATGATTGCCTCCTGCTCCCAACAATATGGTTTGGTCATTATCGATTGGCATGCTTCTCCCGACAGGAATGTAAGCCTAAATGACGAGGACTTACAATCGATTTGTGCGGCGCGGCGATTGCTTTGTTGCGCAGCAAACCCGTGAAATCTAACGGGCATTTTCGAAAGCGCCCGCAGGTGCGTCCCGGTGTCCGGCTGGCGTTTGACTCTGAGGCCAAGCTTTGCCAGTCTCGCTCATAAATATCGAATAAGAGGAAACGTCCATGACCAACCCATCCATCGTGATCGCAGCTGCCGGCCGTACCGCGGTCGGCTCCTTCAATGGCGCCTTTGCCAATGTCCCGGCGCATGAACTGGGCGCTGCGGCAATCAAGGGTGCGCTCGCGCGTGCCGGCGTCGAGGCGGCGGAAGTGGACGAGGTGATCCTCGGCCAGGTCCTGCCGGCCGGCGAGGGCCAGAACCCGGCCCGCCAGGCGGCCATGAAGGCCGGCGTGCCGAAGGAAGCGACTGCCTGGGGCGTCAACCAGCTCTGCGGATCGGGCCTGCGCGCCGTCGCACTCGGCATGCAGCAGATCGCGCTTGGCGACGCCAAGATCATCGTTGCCGGCGGTCAGGAATCGATGTCGATGGCACCGCATTGCGCGCACCTTCGCGGCGGCGTGAAGATGGGCGACTTCAAGATGATCGACACGATGATCAAGGACGGCCTGACCGACGCATTCTACGGCTATCACATGGGCATCACGGCGGAAAATATCGCCCGCCAGTGGCAGCTCTCCCGCGAGGAGCAGGACCAGTTCGCCGTCTCTTCGCAGAACAAGGCGGAAGCCGCGCAGAACGCCGGCCGCTTCAAGGACGAGATCATCCCCTACATCATCCAGACGCGGAAGGGTGACGTCACCGTCGAAAACGACGAATACATCCGCGCCGGTGCGACGCTCGATTCGATGGCCAAGCTGCGCCCCGCCTTCGACAAGGAAGGCACGGTGACCGCCGGCAACGCCTCGGGCCTCAATGACGGCGCTGCCGCTGCCGTGCTGATGACGGAAACGGAAGCCGCCCGCCGCGGCATCACGCCGATGGTGCGCATCGTTTCCTGGGCGACCGCCGGCGTCGATCCGCAGATCATGGGCACCGGCCCGATCCCGGCTTCCCGAAAGGCGCTGGAAAAGGCGGGCTGGAAGGTCGGTGATCTCGATCTCATCGAGGCCAACGAAGCCTTTGCCGCGCAATCCTGCGCCGTCGTCAAGGATCTCGGTTTCGATCCGTCGATCGTCAACGTCAATGGCGGCGCGATCGCGATCGGCCATCCGATCGGCGCGTCGGGCGCCCGCATCCTTAACACGCTCCTTTTCGAGATGAAGCGCCGCGGTGCCAAGAAGGGTCTTGCCACGCTGTGCATCGGCGGCGGCATGGGTGTCGCCATGTGCCTGGAGGCCATGTAATACCATTGGATGACTGTGGATAATCCCGCCGCGGTTGCAAAACTGAGCGGCGGGACTATCTCCTCGCTAAAAGCATGTCAAAATGGGTAAGTATCCAGTCACACAGAAGGACCGGATCAAATCGAAGAGGGGATTCGCATGAGCAGGGTTGCATTGGTTTCGGGAGGAACGCGTGGGATCGGAGCAGCCATCTCCATCGCGTTGAAAGCGGCAGGTTATCGTGTCGCGGCAAATTTTGCGGGCAATGAAGAAAAGGCAAAGGCCTTCCATGACGAGACCGGCATTCCGGTCTTCAAGTGGGATGTCTCCAGCTATCAGGCCTGCGTCGAGGGTATCGCCAAGGTGGAGGCGGAACTCGGCCCCATCGAGGTGCTCGTCAACAATGCGGGCATTACCCGTGACGGCATGTTCCACAAGATGAGCCCCGAACAGTGGAACGAGGTGATCGGCACCAACCTGACCGGTCTCTTCAACATGACGCACCCGGTCTGGACCGGCATGCGCGATCGCAGTTTCGGCCGCGTCATCAACATCTCGTCCATCAATGGTCAGAAGGGCCAGATGGGCCAGGTGAACTATTCGGCCGCCAAGGCGGGCGATCTCGGCTTTACCAAGGCGTTGGCCCAGGAAGGCGCTGCGAAAAACATCACCGTCAACGCCATCTGCCCCGGCTACATCGCCACAGAAATGGTGCGGGCAGTGCCGGAAAAGGTGCTGAACGAGCGGATCATTCCGCTGATCCCGGTCGGACGCCTCGGGGAGCCGGAAGAGATTGCCCGTTGCGTCGTCTTCCTCGCATCCGACGATGCCGGCTTCATTACCGGCTCGACGCTGACGGCGAATGGCGGCCAGTTCTTTGCGGGGTGATCTCCGGCGTTAACCTTTGGACGGGTTTCGGCGCATATTCGTGCGTCGAAACGGCCTGTTTATATGGTTAACGGATTGTTTTTCCACGATATATGGAGGTGAACAAACCGGGAAACGGGCGATGTCGCCGATTCGTCGGCGATTCGTTCCGGCTTTGGCCAGGAGTTAACGGCGGCATTGTTTCGGCCAAACAAAACCGGCGCCGATTGCTCGGGCGCCGGTCCTGAGGGACTGGATGACTGTCCCGCGACTAGCGGCAACGAGCCTCGTAGCGGCGGCCGTAACGGTCGCGATAGATGCAATATCCGCGGCGTTCCGAGGACTGGCCGATCGCGGCGCCGACAAGACCGCCGGCAACTGCGCCGACTGCTGCGCCACCCCAGCTATTCGTCACGGCGCCGCCGATAACGGCACCCGTGCCGGCACCGATGGCGGTGCCCCGTTCAGTCGCAGTACAGGACGCGAGCGTGCCGATCATGCAAGCCGCAATCAGGATCTTCTTCATCATGTTATTTTCCCTTCCCTTGGTACACACGGCTACGCCGCTTTTAAATCCTGCCCATCAGCAGCAGGATAATGATGATAAGGACCACGAGGCCCAATCCGCCCGACGGACCATAACCCCAGCCTCGGCTATAGCCCCAATTCGGCAACGCGCCAATGAGTAGCAGAATGAGGATGACGAGCAACACGGTTCCGAGCATGATTTTCTACTCCGCTAGACAATCCGATATGGATTTGGCGAGGAAACGTGGCGCCGCGATTTTTGTTCCATGGGCTTGCAAACGTGTGCTCTTCCGCGTGGTTAAAGTGCGTTAGCCAACGTTAACGGCAGGCGGAGATTCGCGATTTCCGAATTCAGCGGGGCGATTTTCTTGCGGGTCTGTCCCATGGATACCTACCATATGTTGTGGGAAACAAACCGCGAAAACAGGGATGTCTGTGATTCGTCAGCGATTCGTTCCGCCTTTGACCCGAATGTTAATTCAGCGTCCGAAATGCGCCTCAACCACCTGAATCGGCTAACGAAATGTTAACCATATCAATGGATTGACTCCTGCGATTCTTCGTGAACGTGCAGCTTGCGGGTGAATCTCCAATTTGTGTGCACTCGAGTCCGGTACAGATTCAGGATGTCGTGGAGAAATCCGGAGTCTCATCAATATGTAGCGGTGAACAAAAGCTGAATCCTCCCGAGTCTGCGATTCGTCTCCGATTCGTTCGCGTCTGTTCCTTCACCTGTAAAATTCGAATCGCCTTTTCGCGATTCGATGCCCCCGCCGGCATTCTTCGGCCGCAAAACCATTTCTACAGGCTTGCGTTTGCCGGCCGAGATCGCCATGTGTTGCGAAGCTTGGGGTTTTGGGCGAAAGCGCGAAACCCAGGCGTTATGTGATGCGCGGAACCAGGCTTTGAATTTCCAGCCCATGATGCTCAGCGGGCGCGGCGTCACCGCCGTCCTCGGACCCACCAATACCGGCAAGACCCATTATGCCATCGAGCGAATGGTGGCGCATGGTACCGGCGTGATCGGCCTGCCGCTCCGGCTGCTGGCGCGCGAGGTCTATACGCGCCTTGTCGAGAAGGTCGGCGTCTCCCAGGTGGCGCTGGTCACCGGCGAGGAAAAGATCACTCCGCCGAATGCCCGCTTTTCCGTGTGCACCGTCGAGGCGATGCCACGCGAGACGAAGGCCTCTTTCGTCGCGATCGACGAGGTGCAGCTCGCTGGCGATCTCGAGCGCGGCCATATCTTCACCGACCGTATCCTGCACCTGCGCGGGCGCGATGAAACGCTGCTTCTGGGCGCCGCGACCATGCGGCCTATCCTTGAACGGCTTCTGCCGGGAATAACCGTCGTCGAGCGACCGCGCCTTTCGCAGCTCTTTTACGCGGGCCAGAAAAAGATTACCCGGCTGCCGCAGCGTTCCGCCATCGTGGCGTTTTCGGCCGACGAGGTCTATGCGATCGCCGAGCTCATTCGCCGCCAGCGCGGAGGTGCGGCGGTGGTGCTCGGCGCGCTCAGCCCGCGTACCCGCAATGCGCAGGTCGGCCTCTACCAGTCCGGCGACGTCGAATATCTCGTGGCGACGGATGCGATCGGCATGGGGCTCAATCTCGATGTCGATCACGTGGCGTTCGCCCAGGACCGGAAATTCGACGGCTACCAGTTCCGCAGCCTCAATCCTGCCGAACTCGCGCAGATCGCCGGCCGCGCCGGGCGGCATGTGCGGGACGGGACGTTCGGCGTGACCGGCCAGGTCGCGCCTTTCGAGGACGAATTGGTCGAGCGAATCGAAAGCCACCACTTCGATCCGGTAAAAGTGCTGCAATGGCGTTCGAAGAATCTCGATTTTTCGTCGCTCAAGGCTCTCCGGGAAAGCCTGGACGCTGCGCCAACCCTTGCAGGCCTGACGCGGGCGCTTCCTGCGACCGACAGCCAAGCCTTTGATTATCTTTCGCGTTATCCGGAAATCAAGGACATCGCGACGACGCCGCAGCGGGTCGAGAAGCTCTGGGAAGCCTGCGCCCTGCCGGACTACCGGCGTATCGCGCCGGCGCAGCACGCCGACCTTATTTCGACTCTTTTTTCCGATCTTGTACGCTTCGGGACGGTGAACGAAGAATTCATGGCGGAACAGGTCCGCCGCGCCGACCGCACCGATGGTGAAATCGACACACTGTCGGCCCGCATAGCGCAGATCCGGACCTGGACCTACGTCTCTAATCGCCCTGGTTGGCTTGCCGATCCGACACACTGGCAAGAAAAGACACGGGAAATAGAGGATAGGTTATCGGACGCGCTACATGAAAGGTTGACGAAACGCTTTGTTGATCGCAGGACATCTGTGCTCATGAAGCGCCTGAGAGAGAATGCGATGCTGGAAGCTGAAATCAGTGTGAATGGCGATGTCTTTGTAGAAGGACATCACGTCGGGCAATTGGCCGGTTTCCGGTTCACGCCCGTTTCGGGAACCGAGGGGCCCGACGCCAAGGCGGTGCAGGGTGCCGCTCAGAAAGCGCTGGCGCTCGAATTCGAGGCGCGGGCGGCAAGGCTTTATGCATCGGGCAACAGCGACCTGGCGGTCGGATCCGATGGTTTCGTGCGCTGGCTCGGCGAGCCTATAGCCCGTCTTGCCGCGAGCGAGCATGTCATGCGTCCGCGCGTCATCCTGCTTGCCGACGAGCAGCTCACCGGCAATGCGCGCGAACATGTGCTCGCCCGCCTCGAGCGCTTCGTCAATCATCACATCGCGACGGTCTTGAAGCCGCTCGACGATCTGTCGCGCGCCGAAGACCTTCAGGGTCTCGCCAAGGGGCTGGCCTTCCAGCTCGTCGAAAATCTTGGCGTGCTGTTCCGGCGGGATGTCGCCGACGACGTGAAGTCGCTCGACCAGGATGCGCGCGCCTCGATGCGCCGCTACGGCATCCGTTTCGGCGCCTACCACGTCTTCATGCCCCTGCTTCTGAAGCCGGCTCCGGCCGAGCTCATCACGCTTCTCTGGGCGCTGGGGAATGACGGTCTCGACAAGCCCGGTTACGGCGATCTCATCCCGGCTCTGGCCGCGGGACGCACGTCGGTCGTCGCCGATCCGACTTTCGAGCGGATGTTCTACAAGCTTGCGGGTTTTCGTTTCCTCGGCAAGCGCGCCGTGCGTATCGACATCCTGGAGCGCCTTGCCGATCTCATCCGTCCGCTTCTGCAGTGGAAGCCCGGTGCGACGCCGCGTCCGGAAGGGGCCTATGACGGCCGCCGCTTCGTGGCCACGACCGCCATGCTTTCCATTCTGGGTGCTACGCCGGACGACATGGAAGAAATCCTGAAAGGTCTCGGATATCGTGCCGATGCCGTGAAGGCGGAAGAAGCGCAGGCATTCCTGGCGGGCCAGGACGTCGGTTCGGCGGGCGCTGTGGCTGCCACCGCTTCGGCTCCGGCAGAAGAGACGCCGGAGGTTTCCGAAACCGATGATGCCGATGCGAGCGAGGCTCAGGCCGAGACGGCTGCTGAAGCCGCTCCGGCCGAGAGCTCGGCGGAAGCTGCTCCGGCCGAAGCTTCGGCAACCGAGCCGGTTGCTTCCGATGAAGCTCCCGCGGAGCAGGCGCCGGCTGCCGAACCGACCGACGAGGCAAAGGCTGCCGAGGCTGGAGAGCCGAAACCGGTCCTGTTGTGGCGTCCGGGCGGCGGTCGTGAAAACAACCAGCGTGGCGGACGTCCGCAGCATGGCGATCGTCGTGGCTATGGCGGCCAGCGCAACAACGCCGGGGGCGAAGCAGCGGGCCAGCCGGCTCAGGGTCGTCGCGACGGTGGCGAGCGGCGCGATGCGCGTCCGAACGGCGGTGGTGATCGCCGGGACGGCGGCAAGCCCAACCGCGACAACAATCGCCGGCCAGACAACAATAACAACAACAATGGCGGCAACCGCGGGGGCGATCGTCCGAACCGTGGGGAGCGCCACGAAGGCGGTCCTCGTCCGGACCGCAACGACCGCGGCAAAGGGCCGCAGCCCGCTCGCTTCGAGGCAAAGCCGCCGCGCAAGGAAAAGCCGATCGATCCCGATTCGCCCTTTGCAAAGCTTGCAGCTCTCAAGGAGCAGATGAAGAAGTAGGCCATGACGGAAAAACAGCCACAATCCGGTTCGCGTCAGCGCATCGACAAGTGGCTGTTTTTTGCCCGCATGGCGAAGTCGCGGTCGATCGCCCAGGATATGATCCGCTCCAACCACGTGCGGGTCAATGGCGATCTGGTTTCCCAGCCGAGCTCCCAGGTGAAGCCGGGCGACCGCATCGATCTCAAGCTCGAGCGTCGCGATCTTGTGCTGGTGGTGAAGACCGGCGGGGAACGGCGGGGTCCTTTCGAAGAGGCCCGGCTGCTCTACGAAGACATCAGCCCGCCTTCTGAAGAAACCAGAAGGCTGACGCTGTTCGAGCAGGCGCAACGCGCCCAGGGAAGCGGGCGGCCGACCAAGAAGGAGCGCCGGGAGACCGATCGACTGATTCCTGGTCTCGACGCGGACCTGGATTAGAAAAAACCACCCGCTACGCGTTGGTTTTCAGCACGGATATCCTTGCTAAGCCAAGCCAAAGGCTTTACCTGACTGTCGAAAAGCCGGATCCGCCTACCTCCTGTCAGTTTCGCAGTTGGGTTTTCGCCTCTCCCGGCTTTCCGGTGTGCCGGCGCTTCCCATCCGTCGACGTGCCGCTGATCCGTGAGAGTCCTGGAGTGCTGCATGACGTATGTCGTGACCGACAATTGTATCCGCTGCAAGTATACCGACTGCGTCGAGGTCTGCCCGGTCGACTGTTTTTATGAAGGCGAAAACTTCCTCGTCATCCATCCCGACGAGTGCATCGACTGCGGCGTCTGCGAACCGGAATGTCCCGCGGAGGCGATCAAGCCGGATACGGAACCGGGTCTCGACAAATGGCTCAAGATCAACTCCGAATTTGCCCAGATCTGGCCGAATATAACGGTCAAGCGTGATGCCTTGCCCGAGGCCAAGGAGATGGACGGCGTCGCCAACAAGTACGAGCAGTATTTCTCCGCCGAACCGGGCAAGGGCGACTGAGATTTGCAGCTGCGGGATGGCTCTGTAGCCGTTTCGAATCACTTTGCCTTTTTGTTGGGCAGAGTGCGAGTGTGGCTCTCTGTGCACGTGCAAAAGCAAATTATTGATTTCCGCACTTTTTTGTGCTAGACAATAAGAACTGTTCCACAAGGCGGCACGTGTGTGCCCAAAAAACATCACGAAAGCAACAGACCACCCAACGCGCGGTTTCCGTGACATTGCAACGCTTAGATGTTGTCGGTCGCAGTTCGCGATGGGGTGTTTTTTCGCTCGCGTTGGTCGGACCAGTATGGAGTGACCCGACGGTTTCCCCCGTCTCATCCGGGCCTGACAGACCCGGTTCCCCCGACCCGGCAACGGGTGAGTAACAGGGAGTTTGTGAAACGAATGACGACTCAGCAGAAAAAGACTTCTCCCGCACGCCAGGGCTTCAAGACTGGTGAATCGATTGTTTATCCCGCTCATGGTGTAGGCACTATCTCTGCTATCGAAGAGCAGGAAGTAGCCGGCATGAAGCTTGAGCTTTTCGTGATCGATTTCGAAAAGGACAAGATGCGCCTCAAGGTGCCGGTTGCAAAGGCCGTCAGCATCGGCATGCGCAAGCTGTCCGAAACGGATTTTGTCGAGCGTGCTCTCAAGGTGGTTCAGGGCAAGGCTCGTGTGAAGCGCACCATGTGGTCGCGCCGCGCCCAGGAATATGATGCCAAGATCAATTCCGGTGACCTGATTTCGATCGCGGAAGTTGTCCGCGACCTCTATCGCGCCGAGAACCAGCCGGAACAGTCCTATTCCGAGCGCCAGCTTTACGAAGCCGCTCTCGACCGCATGGCTCGTGAAATCGCGGCCGTGAACAAGATGTCTGAAACCGAAGCCGTTCGCCTTGTCGAGGTCAACCTCGCCAAGGGTCCCAAGCGCGGCAAGAACGTCGAGGAAGATGAGGCGCAGGAAGAAGCGGCCTGATCATCCAGCCATAGTTCTCTCAAAAACCCGGCCGTCGAGCCGGGTTTTTTATTGGAACTTTTTGCCCGCCCCCGCGTTAATCCGCCGGAACGGCGAACTGATGTGCATCGGTTTGCGTTCGGGACAGCTAAGTGCGGGGCGGAAGGTCGGTCTCTTGAGCCGATGTGAATCCCCCGCTGAACTCAAGACGAGGGGAGCAAAAGCGGCAGGAAACTCAAGCAATCATCGTTCGGGCTGGTCGCGTGCACGGTGTTTTTGGTTTGTGCCTCGCTGTTTTTGTCGGATCAGACCGTTCACGGAGAACACGATGACAGCCATGTCCGCAGACCGCACGATGATCAAGATAGCAATGTCCGCTCCATATCTCGCCCGGGAGGAGGAGCGCGATCTGGCGGTCCGCTGGAAGGACGATCAGGACCAGGATGCCCGCAACCAGATCGCCCTTGCGCATATGCGTCTCGTGATCGCCATGGCCTCGAAGTTCCGGGGCTTCGGTTTGCCGATGAGCGACCTCGTACAAGAGGGCTATGTAGGGCTGCTCGAAGCGGCGGCAAGGTTTGAGCCGGCCCGTGACGTGCGTTTTTCCACTTATGCCAGCTGGTGGATCCGCGCTTCCATGCAGGATTATATTCTTCGAAACTGGTCGATCGTGCGTGGCGGCACCAGTTCAGCGCAGAAGGCGCTGTTCTTCAATCTTCGCCGGCTGCGCGCCAAGCTCGCCCGCGGTGATTCCAATCTCACCGCCCGGGCCATTCATGAAGAGATCGCGGTTGCGCTCGGCGTCAGTGTTGCCGACGTTCAGACCATGGATGCCCGCCTTTCCGGCAACGATTCCTCGCTGCAGGCGCCATCGATCGCGGGCGATGCGGATAGCGGCGAACGGCTCGATATGCTCGCCAGCGCCGAACCTTTGCCGGATGAGCAGGTTTCCGGAATGATCGACGGCGAGCGCCGTCTGAAATGGCTGCAGGGCGCGCTCACCAAGCTCAACGACCGGGAAAAGAAGATTATTCGCGCTCGCCGCCTGACGGACGATGGCGCGACGCTCGAAGCGCTCGGCGCGGAGCTCGGTATTTCCAAGGAGCGCGTGCGGCAGATCGAAAGCCGGGCGATCGAAAAGCTCAAGTCGGCGCTGGTGTCCGCCAATCCGCAGATGGCAGCGGCCGCCTGCTGAGGCGGCCAGCCGATCTCATTCCGAAATGATCTTGAACTTCTGGCCCGGCGAGATCGTCGCGCCGACCGGCAATGCGTTGATCAGCTTGAAAAGATCCAGCTTGCGATCCGTGCCCATCATGCGCGCCGACAGCGAAGCGACCGTGTCGTCCTTGGTCGCCGTGACGATCCGCACCCTCAGCGGCTTGAGCGTCGCTATTTCCTGAGGCGTCATTCGGCGGAAGGTCGAGCGCAAGGTTTCGGAGGTCGTCTCGAGTGCGGGACTTCCCTTCGGCACCGCCGTCAGGAAGCGGAAAATCTGATTGTCGACGCGGATGACCGTCACATCGAAGTCCCAGCGTTCGGCGGAGGCACGCGCGGTTGCCGCGGGCATCCCGTTTACCTGGATCTCCCGCACCGTCTCCGGCTGCAGGCCGGCCACCCAGCCGCTGGTCAGATAGTTCGGCAGGTTGTTGTTGTCGCCGGCGGCGACACCGTCGAAGCGGATCGCCGTCTCCCCGGGACCGGTCGCCAGCACGGCTTCCACTTTGTTGTCGATGCGGAAATCCGGCGGCACGTCAAAACGGATGCCGAGGCCGCCATGCAGGAAAGTCTGGCCGCGGACATAGCCTTCCTGTGGGCTGTCGCCATAAAGCAGGCCGTCGATACCGGCGATGTAATAATCGCGGCCCTTGTCGCCGACGGTCCCTTCCTGGCCAAAATTGCGGGCGTGGCGGCGGGCGAGATCGACGCGCTGGGCGGAATTCGGATGGCTCGACAGGAAGTCGAGGCTCTGGTCATTGTCCGGATCGACCGCCGAATAACGGGCATAGGCCGCCATGGAATCGAGGAACCGCGCCGCTGCATAGGGGTCGTAGCCGGCTTCGCCGAGCATCCGCACGCCGATCACGTCGGCCTGCAGTTCCTGCTGGCGCGAGAAGGCGGCGAGCCTCAGCTTGCCGCGGGCAAGCGCCTGTTTGCCGGCGAGATCGCTGGAAAGGACCTCGGCCACGACCCGGCTGGCAATCACTTCCGCCTCTTCGCGGCGCTGGCGTTCGATACCGTGGTTGGCGGTGACGTGGCCCATCTCATGCGAAAGCACGGCTGCCACTTCCGATGCGTCGTTGGCGAGCGCCAGAAGCCCACGCGTCACGTAGAGATATCCGCCCGGCAATGCGAAAGCGTTGATCGCCGGTGAATTCAAAATGGTGATGCGGAACGACTGGTTGGGATTTTCCGAGACCGCCGTCAGCGCGCCGGCGATGCGGGCGACCAGGCGCTCGGTCTTGGCGTCGCGATATTCCCCGCCGTAACTGGCGACAATGCGCGGATGCTCGCGCGCGCCCATCTGGGCCCGGGGGTCGTTCTTCTGCACTTCGTCGACTATCTGCGGCGAGTCGGAAGGGGAGACATTCGGCGTGTAGGCCTGGTCGAAGATCGACTGGCAGCCGGAAAGGATCGCGCTGCTCAGCAGCAGGGCGCTCATAACCCGCCAGCCGGGCAGGGCGCGGACAATGACCCCGGCAGCCGGGATCGTTGTGTCGCGCCTCATCGTCCTCGTCTTCCGCACCATCATTCCCAAGGTCCGCCATCCAGCTTGGCAGAGACTCTTTCGATCCAAGCCGGCTCCTTCTCTATGTCGCTTAGCGATTTTCGCGTCGCATGCACAGATGCTCTTGTTGAAATATGTCTTGCTGGCGCGTTTGCAATGAAAATCCCCGCTGCCTTTCCGCGATGCCATCGTGGCACGTCCAAATTGTGGCGAGCTCCATAACGGTCCGGCCGCCTTCGTCGCGAAACGTGATCACGCAAATAGTGACTTGCAAATTGCTAGTTACTTATGCCACAAGGCCGCCATCACTTGGAGCGACCCATGAAACGAGCAGGTCCCACCGATACCGGATGCCCGGTGCTGCGCAGTCTCAAACATGTCGGCGAGAGCTGGAGTTTCCTGATCCTGCGCGATGCGCTGGCGGGTGCCACCCGTTTCGACGAATTCCAGCGCAACCTCGATATCGCCCCGAACATCCTGACCAGCCGGCTGAAATCGCTCGTCGATTCGGGACTGATGGAAAAGCGGCGTTATTCCGAGCGGCCGCCGCGCGAAGAATATCATCTTACAGAGCGCGGCCGCGATTTCAGGCCCGTGGTGCAGGCGCTGCTCGCCTGGGGCAACCAGCATTTCGCACCGGAAGGCGAAAGCGTGGTGATCGTCAACACGGAAACGGGCGAGCAGGCCGAGCCGACGATGGTCGATCGCCGCAGCGGCAGGCCGCTCAGCGATCCGGTCTTCACCAATGCGGCAGGGCCGGCCGCAAACGAACGCATCCGCCGCCGCTATCCGGCGATGACAGAATTCCAGCTGAGGCAAGTCAGCAGGGGCAGGGGGACTGATCGATGAGCGCGATAACCAGTGACGAGGCGGCGGCGATCAATCCGCGAACCCTGCAGCTACTGCAGGATCCCATCCTGCCCATGCTGATCCGGCTCGCATGGCCGAATATCCTGATCATGCTGGCCCAGGCCTCGACGGGCCTGATCGAAACCTGGTGGGTTTCGCACATGGGCACCGCGGCGCTCGCCGGCATGGCGCTGGTTTTCCCGGCCGTCATGCTGATGCAGATGATGTCGGCCGGCGGGTTCGGCGGGGCGATCTCGTCTGCCATCGCCCGTGCGCTCGGCAGCGGCCGGCGTGACGATGCCGACCTGCTTGCCTGGCATGCCGTCGTGGTCAATGTTGCGCTGGGGCTGTTGTTCTCGGCGATCATGCTCGCCTACGGCCGACCGATCTATCGGGCGCTCGGCGGCGAAGGCCCGGAACTCGAGGCGGCACTCGTCTATTCGAACGTGGTGTTCGGCGGCATGGTCTTCGTCTGGCTGATGAACGGCCTTGCAAGCGTGGTGCGCGGCACAGGCAACATGCTGTTTCCGGCGCTGGTCACCTGCGTGGGGGCGGCACTCCTTGTGCCGGTGTCGCCGCTGCTGATCTTCGGCTTCGGCCCTATCCAGGGGCTCGGCATTGCCGGCGGCGGCCTGGCCCTGGTGCTCTACAGCTTCTGTGGCACCGCGGTTCTTGCCTGGTACATCCTCTCCGGCCACAATCTCGTTCGTTTCGGCGTCGGCCCGCTTCGCTGGGCGATGTTTCGGGATATCGTCCGTCTCGGGGCTGCCGCGGCGATCAATTCGGTTCTCACCAATGTGACCATCGGTATTGCCACGGCCCTGGTGGCGACCAAGGCTGGTGTCTCGGCGGTTGCCGGTTTCGGCACCGGCGCCCGGCTCGAATATCTGCTGATCCCGGTGATCTTCGGTATCGGTGCCCCGATGGTGGCGCTGGTCGGCACCAATATGGGCGCGGGCCAGAAGGATCGGGCAATCCGCATAGCCTTTACCGGCGCCGCGATTGCCTTCGTCATCACCGAGACGATCGGCCTGATCGCGGCGATCTTCCCGGTCGCCTGGATCTCGCTGTTCAGCGAGGAGCATGGCGCCATCGATGCGGGCGTCGCCTATCTGCAGATCGTCGGGCCGGTCTATGGTTTCTTCGGCGCGGGGCTGGCGCTCTATTTCGCCTCTCAAGGGGCGGGTCAACTGCTCTGGCCGCTCGCCTGTGGTTTCCTGAGACTTGCCATTGCAGGTCTCGGGGGCTGGCTGGCGCTGGAATTCACCGGTTCGCTGAACGGATTGTTCTTCGCGCTGGCGGCCGGTCTGGTCGCCTACGGCGGGATACTGTTCCTCGCCATCCGCTCCGGCGCCTGGTTCCGCGGAAAGGCGGCCTGATCAGCCGGACAGAAATTCGGCGAGCGCCGGAATATCGCGCTGGCTGAGGAATTCCTCGACCGGCGCTTGCAGCAGGATTTGGCCGTGATCGATGAAGATCGCGTGGTCGGCCAATCGGCCGACTTCATCGGGATCATGGGTCACGATCAGCACCGTATTGCCCGTCTCGCGATGCAGGTCGATGAGCAAATTGGCCATAGAGAACCTAAGACCGGGATCGAGTGCTGCAAACGGCTCGTCCATCAGCAGGACCGGTTTCCTGCGCACCAGAGCCCGGGCAAAGGCGGCACGCTGCCTTTCGCCGCCGGAAAGCGTTCCCGGCATCCGCGTTTCGAAGCCGCTCAAGTCCACGCGTTCCAGCGCTTGCGAGATCGCCTTCCGGTCAGGGTCGGAAAGTTTGAGCGATGGGTTGATGCCGAGCCCGATATTGGTGGCGATGTCCAGATGGGCGAAGAGGTTGTTGTCCTGGAAGACCAGGGAGACGGGACGCTCCGAGGGATGTTTCTCCGTCACATCCTCGCTGGCGATCAGGATACGGCCGCGATCGGGTGTTTCGAAGCCCGCAACGAGGTTGAGGAAGGTCGACTTGCCGGAGCCGGATGGGCCGGTGACCGCCGTCACGGCGCCGGCAGATAGCCGGCAATCGAAACGGAATTCCTTCGTGCCGAGCTTCAGCTCGACCTTTTCCAGCACGATCCCGTCAGCCACGCTTTATCTCCCTTTGGCCGGCCGTGCCGATCATCGTCAGCCCCAGGCAGATGACGCCGAGGATGAGCGCCAGCCCGTCGGCATCGTTGGTGCGATAGCTGGATAGCCGGCTATAGACAAGCCAGGGCAGGGTGGTGAGCTCGCTCGAGCCGAACAGTGCAACCGCTCCCAGATCGCCGAGCGACAGCGCCATGGCGAAGGAGAGCGCTGTCAGCAGCGGCTTTGCCAGAACCGGCAGATCGATCCTCCAAACCCGCGAAAAGCCTGAAAGGCCAAGGCTCGCCGACAGCCTGGCGGTCCGCTTCCGATGCGTTTCCACCGCCGGCGCCAGGACGCGCATCACGAAGGGAAGCGCCATCAGCATGTTGATGATCGCGACCAGCGCCGAGGCGAAACGCGCGACATCACCGAATGGCCTCAGCATCAGGAACCAGCCGGTGCCGAGCACGACGGGCGGCACGAGCAGTACCAGCGAGGACATGCCGGCAAGTGACAGGGAAAATGCCCTGGCAGTTCCGCCGGGTCGCTTCATGTCGGCGACCGCCCCGCGTCCGGCAATGATCGCCAGCGACGTCAGGACGGCCAGCAGGCCGGCAGAAAGCGCGATCGCGAAACTGGTCCATGCGGCGCGCAGGAAGGCGGGGCTGGTGACGAGGTTCCAGAGATTGGCCTGAACGCCGGCCGCGACGATCGAGGCGAGCGGCAGTACCAGGAAGGCGGTCGCCAGCAGGATGGCGAGCGTGTCCCAAAGGTGTGCCGGCACCGTCCGGCCATCGAAGCGGCGGGTGGCCCGGCCTGCCGTGATGCCGCTATCGTCCGGCACTAGGAAAAGCGAGATCGCGATCAGGATCAGCGCCGTCATGCCGATCTGCAGCAGCGACAGCGCGATGGCGCGAGGCGGATCGAAGTCGAAACGGAGCGACTGGTAGATCGCGACCTCGAGCGTCGTCGCGGCCGGCCCGCCACCGAGCACCAGGACGAGCGTGAAACTCGTGGCGCAGAGCATGAAGATCAGGCCGGCGATGCCGGGGATGACGCGCCGCGCCGCGGGCCATTCGATGAAACGGAAGACGGAAAAGGGCTTCATCCCAAGACTGGAGGAGAGCAGCCAATATTCCGCCGGCAACCGTTCCAGCGCCGCGAGCAGCAGCCTTGCCGCGAGCGGCAGGTTGAAGAACACATGTGCAAGCAGGATGCCGGAAAGCCCGTAAATGCTGACCGGTTGCTCCAGGCCGAGCTTCAACAGCAGGCTGTTCATCGCCCCTTGCCGGCCCCAGATGCCGATCAGCCCGAGCGCGCCGATCAGCACCGGCAGGCCCATGGGCAATGCCATCAGCCGGATGATCCAGAGACGGCCCGGAAAGCTTGGGCGGCGTGCAAGCGCTAGAGCCACGGGAAGCGCGAAGACGACCGACAGCAGCGTCGAAAGAACCGCCTGCAGCAGGGTGAAGCGCAGGATTTGCCAGGTGTAGAGGGTAAACAGCCGGCTTTGGGCGTTGCCCGCATCCCAGGACAGAAGGGCAACGATAGCGACGCCAACGAAGAGGGCGATGCCGGTAAGGCTGAGAAGCCCCCAGCCTATCCCCCGTCTCCGTTCAGTCCGTGTCAGCATGGGATCAGTTCATGCTCATGGCGGTCAGCCATTGATCGATCCAGGCTTGCCGATTCCTGGCGACCTCGTCCGACCCCATCAGGAACGTCTTGGCCGGCTGCACGAGCTTGTTGAAGGCGTCCGGAAGCGGCGCGGAGGTCTTGGCGACCGGCATCATCCAGTTGGTGGTCGGGATGATGTCCTGGAAGGCCGGCGACACCATGAATTTCAGGAACTGTTTCGCCAGATCCTTGTCTCCCGTGCCCTTCAGCATGCCGGCAACCTCGATCTGGATATAGTGGCCCTCCGAAAAGGATGCAGCCTGATAGCGGTCGATCTTTTCCTCAACCATATGATAGGCGGGAGAAGTCGTGTAGGAAAACACCATCGGCACCTCACCCTTGGTGAAAAGACCATAGGCTTCCGACCAGCCCGGCGTGACGGTCAGCACGCGTTTCCTGAGTTTTGCCCAGGCCTCCGGCGCCTTGTCGCCATAGACCGATTTCACCCACAGCAGCAGGCCGAGGCCCGGTGTCGAGGTGCGGGGATCCTCGATGGCGATCTTCTGCGCCGGATCGCCTTCCACCAGTTCCTTCAGGCTCTTCGGCGGGTTCTTGATCGCCTGGGTATCGTAGACGACGGCGAAATGGCCGTAATCGTAGGGAATGAACGTGTCGTCGCTATAATTGCCCGGCACCTTGGCGGCGGAGGCGTCGAGCCCATGCGGCTCGAACAGGCCGGTCGCCTTCGCCTCGGAGATCAGGTTGGTGTCGAGGCCGAGCGCGATATCCGCGTCGGTGCCCGGACCCTCCAGCTTCAGGCGGGTGAGAAGTGCTACGCCATCGGCAACGCCGACGAAATTCAGCTTGCAGGCGCAGGTCTTCTCGAATGCCTCCTTCACCTTGGGGCCGGGACCCCAGTCGGAAATGAAGCTCTCATAGGTGTAGACGGTCAGCGTCTTTTCCTGCGCCTCGGCCGGCGCGGACAGGGAAAGGGCGGCTGCGGCCGCCAATATCGAAAGAACGGTTCTGCGCATCAGCGCCTCCTCTGCTTGCGTTACAAGGGGAATAGGCGCTGATGAAGAGCCGTCTAATCCCTCCGCCGGTCTTAACCGGATCAGGTTCCGCGGGTTGGCCAAAGGCCTCTCAGCCGTGCGAAAAGACACGGCACCCCGTTAGAGCGGGATCAGATTTAGCGGTGCGGGGATTGTCTGGCAAGGGGTGGTCTATGACCGGCTCCGGGCGTATCCGGCAGGAGCCAGGATTTCTCAATGGTTCTGAGAAAACACCTTCAGTTCGCGCGGCACGATCGCCATGGCGCCGAGCCGGTTGGCGATGGCGTAGTCGATGGTCTTCTCGACCACGTCAGGCATGACGGGCTTGGTCAGGACGCCGAGCGAGCCCGCGACGCCATCTTTGACGTCGTCCGGATTTCCGGTCATGAAGATGACGGTGACACCATATTGTTGCGCAAGCTCGCGGCCGATCTCCGGCCCGGTCCGGCCGTCGGAGAGATTGACATCGACCAGGGCAATATCGGCATGGGCAGCGAGCGCCAGCGCGTGTTTGCGAGCGTTGGCGAATCCGGCGACCTCAAGGCCCATGGATTCGATTGTTTCGGCCACATCGAGTGCGATCAGAAACTCATCTTCGACGATCATGACACGTTGATTCATTGCTTCAGCGGCCAGCCGACGACGCGTAACATTTGTCAGCATTGGAGGTCCCTACTCGGTTGATCGGTTCCGTGGTGGCCGAGGAGTCCCCAAGACATTTCGACCGTGCTTGACCCAATGAACGTCCCGGGACGATATATGTTCCGGTCCGCGACAAATATTTTCCCGGCTAACTATTTGTTAAGCATAACAAATAGTAAAATTATCCTTCGATTTCCTCCCGCAGTATTTCCAGCTCCAGCCACTCTTCTTCCATCTTGCTGATGCTCTGCCGCAGCTTTTCCATTTCCGCGGCCAGCTTGTTAAAGGCGGCGGGATCCTTGGTGAAGAGGTTGGGATCGGCCATCTTCTTCTCGCGGGCGGCGATCTCGGCCTCGGCTTTCGCCATTTCCTTCGGCAGGGTTTCGAGCGCGAATTTCTGCTTGTAGGAAAGTTTGCCCTTTCCCTTCTGGACGTCGGCTGCCGGTGCTGAAGCTTCGGTTCTTGCCCTGTCGGCCTTTTCCGTGCGGCGTCGTTCTTCCTGCGCGCCCTTGCGCTGCGCCAGCATATCCGAGTAGCCGCCGGCATATTCGATCCAACGGCCGTCCGGCGCGTCCGGATTGGCGGGAGCGATGGTCGAGGTCACGGTGCGGTCGAGGAAGTCGCGGTCGTGGCTGACGAGGATGACCGTGCCGGTGTAGCCCGCGACGATTTCCTGCAGCAGGTCCAGCGTCTCGATATCGAGGTCGTTGGTCGGTTCGTCGAGAATGAGCAGATTGGAAGGCCGGGCCATGATACGGGCGAGCATCAGCCTCGCGCGCTCGCCGCCCGACAGGTTCTTGATCGGTGTCCTGATCTGTTCAGGTTGGAACAGGAAGTCCTTCATGTAACCCGCGACATGCCGCTGCTCGCCATTGACCAGCAGCGTCTCACCGCGCCCATCCGTCAGATAATGGGACAGGGTGTCCTCGGGATCCAGATCTTCGCGCTTCTGGTCGAGCGTTGCGATTTCCAGATTGGTGCCGAGCTTCACCTTGCCCGTATCCGGCGCCAGCTGGCCGGTCAGCATCTTCAGCAGTGTGGTCTTGCCGGCGCCGTTCGGGCCGACGAGACCGATACAGTCGCCGCGATGCACGCGGATCGAGAAAGGCGCGACGATGATCCGCTCGTCATAGCTCTTGGTGATGAACTCGGCCTCGATGACCAGCTTGCCGGATTCGCGGCCTTCGCTGACGCTCGCCTGGACCGTGCCCTGCGGTCCCTTGTGGCCGCGGTAATTGCTGCGCATCGTCTGCAACTCGCCGAGGCGGCGCATGTTGCGCTTGCGGCGCGCCGTCACGCCATAGCGCAGCCAGTGTTCCTCGCGCTCGATCGCCTTGCCGAGCTTGTGCTGCTCCAGCTCTTCCGCCTCCAGCACCTCGTCGCGCCACGCTTCGAACTCGCCGAAACCGCGGTTGAGGCGTCGTGACGTGCCGCGATCGAGCCAGACCGTGGCGTTCGAGACCTTTTCGAGGAAGCGACGGTCATGGGAGATCACCACCAGCGCGCTTCTGGTTTTGCGCAACTCGTCTTCCAGCCATTCGATGGTCGGCAGGTCGAGGTGGTTGGTCGGCTCGTCGAGCATCAGGATATCGGGCTCTGGTGCCATGACGCGGGCAAGTGCTGCACGGCGGGACTCGCCGCCGGAGAGCGTGTTCGGGTGTTCCTGGCCGGTGAGGCCCAGATGTTCGAGCAGGTAGGTGACGCGATAGGGATCGTCGCCGGGGCCGAGGCCAGCTTCCGCATAGGCCTGCACGGTCGAATAATCGGCGAAATCCGGTGCCTGTTCGAGATAGCGGATGGTCGAGGACGGATGGCGGAACACTTCGCCCGATTGCGGCTCGACCATGCCGGCCGCGATCTTCATCAGCGTCGACTTGCCGGAACCGTTGCGGCCGACGAGGCAGATGCGGTCGCCCGGCTCCACCTGCAGGCCGGCGCCGGCAAGCAGCGGCGCGCCGCCGAAGCTCAGGAAGATATCGTCAAGTTTCAGGATAGGGGGCGCCAATAGCTTAGGCTCCTGTCATGTCATAGGGGCGGGCGAGGATCATGGCCTTGCCCTCCCTCAAATGGAAATCCACCTGGCCTTCCGCAACGTTCGAGACGGTGCGCGAGGAGCCGAAGGGAAGCGAAAAGTTGTCGAGCGGATAACGGGCGCCGACGATATCGAGCCCTTCCAGACCCGAAAAGCCGACGACGGAAAACAGCGAGCCCTTGGGCAGGTCGAGGTTTTTCGTCCCCGGCAGCAGCGGCAGGGCCTCTTCGTCGCCCGAGGTCAGCAGGATGTCGAGGCCGCGTTCTGCAAGGCTCATGGCGTGAAAGAAGTGCTGCAGCGCATGGTCGCTGCGCTCGCCGCCGAGGGCGCCGACGAAGATCAGCCGAGTGGCGCCGCGCTCGATTGCCTCCAGGGTCGCGATCTCGCCGTCGGTCTCGGTCTTGGCGGGCGGGTAGGTCTGCCGCTCCACGTGCGGGAATTGTTCGATCAGCGCCGCATCGGAGGAGTCGAAATCGCCGACCCAGAGCTCCGGCGTGACGCCCAGCGCCGCCGCATGGCGCATGCCGCTATCGGCCGCAATGAAGCGGCTGCCGGTAACGGTGTCCCGCAGGCGGTCGGTGACGGTGAGATTGCCGCCGAGCAGAATGGTGAAGGTCGAATGGCTCATGCGCATTGCCCATAGCGCAAAGCCGGCCGAAAGGGAAAGCTGTTGCACCGCCGGGGATGAGCTTTTAGTTTGCGGCGCTTAATTGATCAGGAAGCCGAGATGCAGTTTCAGGGTACAGCGGACTATATTGCCGACAAGGATCTGATGGTGGCGGTCAACGCCGCGATCCGGCTCGAACGTCCGCTGCTGGTCAAAGGCGAGCCGGGCACCGGCAAAACCGAACTGGCGCGGCAGGTCGCCGCCGCCCTCGGGCTTGATCTCATCGAGTGGAATATCAAGTCTACCACCAAGGCGCAGCAGGGGCTTTACGAATACGACGCCGTCTCGCGGCTGCGCGACAGCCAGCTCGGCGACGAGCGCGTCCACGATGTCGCCAACTATATCCGCCGCGGCAAGCTGTGGCAGGCCTTTGCCTCGGACAAGAAGCTCGTCCTGTTGATCGACGAGATCGACAAAGCGGATATCGAATTCCCGAACGACCTGCTGCAGGAACTCGACCGCATGGAATTCCATGTCTACGAGACCGGCGAGATGGTGCGTGCCAAGGTCCGGCCGATCGTCATCATTACCTCCAACAACGAGAAGGAGCTGCCGGACGCCTTCCTGCGCCGCTGTTTCTTCCATTATATCCGCTTTCCGGATGTCGATACGCTCGCCCGGATCGTCGAGGTTCACTACCCCGGCATCAAGCAGACGCTGGTGCGCAATGCGTTGACGCAATTTTACGAAATCCGCGAGATGCCGGGCCTGAAGAAAAAGCCCTCGACCTCCGAGGCGCTCGACTGGATCCGGCTGCTGGTCTCCGACGACGTCGATCCGTCGGACCTGCGCGGCGACGTCAGGAACGCGTTGCCGAAGCTGCATGGCGCGCTGCTCAAGAACGAGCAGGACGTGCATCTCTTCGAGCGGCTGGCCTTCATGGCGCGGCGGGAGCGATGACGCCCGATGCGTTCAAGGTGCTGATCTATGCCGTCTGGCAGGATCGGCTCCTGGTCTTCGACGAGCCGGATTTTCCCGATCAGTGGCTGCAGGTGCCGGGCGGTACGATCGAGCCGGGCGAAGCGCCGGATATCGCCGCCGCCCGTGAATTTTACGAGGAGACGGGTCTCGATGTCGTGGTTCCGCTGCATCCGCTTGTGGTTCACGACTATCGTTTTCCAAAGGATGGCGGCGAGATCTGCCATCGCCGGCACTATTTCCTGCTCCGCTTGACGGGAGACTACCCCGATACCTGGATTCACCTTGAGGAACATCGCTTTGATGGTGGCGAGCCCATTCGTTTTAGCTTCTCCTGGATGCGGTTGGACGAGGCGGCACGCCAGCTTGGTGGGGGGATGGCGGACGCGCTTCCGCTTGTTCTCAAGGACGAGCTATAGAAGCAAGATTTTGCTCCCATTGACGAGGCCTGTAGCAAGGCGTATTTGAGCGTTGTGAATTCGTGGTGATTTGGCCGGCCGGCTTGCAGCCACGTTAAAAAAGTCGCTAAAGGGCCGCGAGAAGATGTCTTCCCACGGACCGGTTGCGATTTTTGTCGTCGCCGGTTTTTTATTTTCGCTGGGTAAAGACATGCCGATCAAGATTCCCGATACGCTGCCCGCATTCAGCACGCTCGTTTCCGAAGGCGTGCGGGTGATGACCGAAACCATGGCGGTGCGGCAGGACATTCGTCCGCTGCAGATCGGGCTTCTCAATCTCATGCCGAACAAGATCAAGACCGAGCTGCAGATGGCGCGCCTCGTCGGCGCCTCGCCGCTGCAGGTCGAGTTCTCGCTGGTCCGCGTCGGCGGCCACAAGGCGAAGAACACGTCGGAAGATCATCTCCTGTCGTTCTACGAGACCTGGGAAGAGGTGAAGCACCGCAAGTTCGACGGCTTCATCATCACCGGTGCGCCGATCGAGACGCTTGCCTTCGAGGACGTCACCTATTGGGACGAGATGAGACAGATCCTCGACTGGACGGCGACCAACGTGCATTCGACCATGAATGTCTGCTGGGGCGCGATGGCGGCGATCTATCATTTTCACGGCGTGCCGAAATACGAGCTCAAGGAAAAGGCGTTTGGCGTCTATCGTCACCGCAACCTCGTGCCGTCGTCGATCTATCTCAACGGATTTTCGGACGATTTCCAGGTGCCGGTATCGCGCTGGACTGAGGTGCGCCGTCCCGACATCGAGAAGAACCCGGATCTCGAAATCCTGATGGAATCCGAGGAAATGGGCATCTGCCTGGTGCATGAGAAGGCGGGCAAGCGGCTCTACATGTTCAACCATGTGGAATACGACTCCACCTCGCTGGCGGACGAATATTTCCGGGACGTCAATGCCGGCGTGCCGATCAAGATGCCGCACAACTATTTTCCGCATAACGACGACACGCTGACGCCCTTGAACCGTTGGCGCAGCCATGCACATCTTCTGTTCGGCAACTGGATCAACGAGATCTACCAGACGACGCCGTATGATCCGGAGAAGATCGGTACCGAATAGGGTTCGAGGCGATGTTCATTCCCTTCTTCCTTCACCTCAAAGAAGCGAAGATCCCGGTGACACTCCGGGAATTCCTCGACCTTCTCGAAGGCATGGAGGAAGGGATCGTTGATTTCGATGTTGAAGCCTTCTATTTCCTCGCCCGCACCGCGCTGGTGAAGGACGAGCGGCATATCGACAAATTCGACCGGGTGTTTTCCTCCTATTTCCGCGGACTCGAGGCCGTCTCTGGCGAGCCGGGCATGGACGTCGCGAATATCCCCGAGGAATGGCTGCGCAAGCTCGTCGAAAAGCACCTGACGGACGAGGAGAAGAAGCTCGTCGAGTCGCTCGGCGGTTTCGAGAAGCTGATGGAGACGTTGCGCCAGCGGCTGGAGGAGCAGAAGGGCCGGCATCAAGGCGGCTCGAAATGGATCGGCACCGGCGGTACGTCCCCTTTCGGCGCCTACGGCTACAATCCCGAAGGCGTGCGGATCGGCCAGGACCAGTCTCGCCACCGCCGGGCGGTGAAGGTCTGGGACAAGCGCGAATTCGCCGATTTCGACGACAAGGTCGAGCTCGGCACCCGCAACATCAAGCTGGCGCTGAAGCGGCTGCGTCGCTGGGTGAGGGAAGGGGCGGTCGAGGAATTCGATCTGCCCGGCACGATCCGCTCCACCGCCGAGCACGGTTATCTCGACGTGCAGACCCGGCCGGAGCGGCGCAATGCAGTCAAGCTGCTGATGTTCTTCGATGTCGGCGGTTCGATGGACGATCATATCCGTATCGTCGAAGAACTGTTCTCGGCGGCCCGTGCCGAATTCAGGCATATGGAGCATTTCTACTTCCACAATTGCCTCTACGAAGGCGTGTGGAAGGAGAACCGCCGCCGCTCCGACCGGACGCCGACGCTCGACCTCATCCGCAGTTATGGTGCAGACTACAAGGTGATCTTCGTCGGCGATGCCTCGATGAGCCCCTATGAGATCACCCATACGGGCGGTTCGGTGGAGCATTGGAACCAGGAACCGGGCGAGGCCTGGATCAGGCGTGTCACCGATCACTTCCATCGTTGCGTCTGGCTCAATCCGCTGCCGCAGGACCATTGGAGCCATACGACCTCGATCGGCGTGATGCGGCAGCTGATGGCCGAACGGATGTTTCCGCTGACGCTTGGCGGATTGGAACAGGCGACGCGGACGCTCACCCGCTGACTTTGCTTTCCGTGAACTTTATCGTTCCCCGGCGTTGCGGCCTGCCGTCAAATCGCGCAGTTTGCCGCAAAACATATCGGTGGAGGAGCAGTCTCATGGCGGACCAGAATTTCGAAGTTTTCGGCACCACGGAAAAGGGCGAAACCGTCTATCGCGTCCGGATCTCCGGTGGCGGGCTGACGGCCAGCGTCATCACCTGGGGTGCGGTGATCCAGGATCTTCGGCTCGAAGGCCACCAGCCGCCGCTCGTGCTCGGCTTCGAACGGTTTGAAGACTACCTGAACCATTCTCCCTATTTCGGCGCGACACCCGGCCGTTCGTCCAACCGTACCGGCGGTGGCCGTTTCACGCTGGATGGCAAGCCGTATCAGCTGGAATTGAACGAACGGGGCGTCACCCATCTCCATGGCGGCTCGGACGGCATCGGCCGCAGCAACTGGACGATCGTCGAACATGCTGCGGACAAGGTGGTGCTGCGGATCATCGATCCGGACGGCCGTGCCGGTTATCCGGGCAACTGCACGATCACGGCCACCTACCATCTCAAAAGCAATGGTGTTCTTTCCGTCGTCTACGAATCCACCACCGATCAGCCGACGCTCGCCAATATCTGCCAGCATACCTATTTCAATCTCGACGGCCGCGAGGATGCGCTCGGCCATGACATCATGATCGCGGCCGACCATGTGCTTGTCCTTGACGAGAAGCAGGTGCCGACCGGCGAATTGATGGATGTCGCCGGCACGCCTTTCGACCTGCGTGACATGGGGCCCATGAAGCGCTTCGATGGCGATGCACAGGTCCTGTTCGATCACAATTTCTGCCTGTCGCCGGAGCGCACGCCTAAGCGTTCCGTGGCCTTGGCGCGCAGCATCCATTCCGGTGTGTCGATGGAAGTTCGCACCACCGAGCCGGGCGTGCAGCTCTATGCCGCCTTCAAGCTGCAGCAGTTCTCCGTGCCGGGCCTTGACGGGCGCCGCTATGGGCCCTTTGCCGGGTTCTGCATGGAGACCCAGGTCTGGCCGGACGCCATCAACCACGCCAATTTCCCGAATGCGGTGCTGCGTCCGGGCGAGGTGTTGCGGCAGGAAACGGACTATGTCTTTTCGAAACAATGATCGCAGCGGGCCGCGTCTGGACCCAGCTTGTGCCGACACATTCAAATAACTCTTGTCATTCAAACGGGGCTTGCTTCGGGGTCCATGTAAAATAGGTAAGCCGTGGATTCCAGTTGTAATTCTACCGCTGCGCAAGGTTTCCGAAGCAAAGTTATCATTCGCCGTTTTACATTGTGGAACGCCGTGAGATTTTGACATTAGTTAAATTTCAACTGATTTCGAGATAGTTTTCTTCGAGATTGGCATTGCCGCCCGCCGGGCGGCGGCCCTCTGCTTTCGCGGAGCACAATTCGAGGGACATATGAACGAGATCAGCATCAGGAAGCCATTGTCGAGACGGCTTACCTTCTTCGGGTTTGCAGCCGTGCTTTTCGCGAGCGCGGTGATTGGCGGGCTTGCCTGGGAACGCCAGTCGAGCATGACCGAGCAGGCGCTGCAGACCGAGCTCGATAGCGATCTCGCGGTCATCCAGGACGACATGGCCGCCCAGGGGCGTGCCGCTTCCGCGCTGGCGCTGACGATCGCATCGCTACCGGAAACCTCGCCCCTCATTCTCGCCAACGATCGGCAAAGCCTGCTCTCCCGCTATGCCAGCATGAAGACCGTCAAGGATGCGAGCGGGCTTGAAATGATCACCTTCAGCACCGCGACGGCCGATGTGGTTGCCCGCGTGCACGATCCGGATGTGTTTGGCGACAATATCAAGGCGCGCCGCAAGATGGTGGCAACCTCGCTCAGCGACAAGAAGCTCGTCGTCGGCATCGAGACCGGCCGTACCGCCGTCAGCCTGTTTGCGACCGCCCCGGTTGTCACCGACGGCAAGGTCGTCGGCGCGGTGGATGTCGGGCTGAAGCTTGTGGATTCCTATTTCTCCCGCCTGACCAAGGAAGTGAACGCTTATGTCACGCTCTACACCAAGGGTGCCGACAAGTTCGACAAACAGGCTTCCACCTATGGCGGCAATCCGATCCTGAGTGGAGCGGAGCTGCAGGAGGCCTATGACAAGGGCGCCGTGCGGCGCTACGCCGATATCGGCGGCAAGCAGTACGCCGTCGAAGCCGTGCCGCTCCTCGATTTTTCCGGAACCAAGGTCGGCGTTCTCGAAATCGCCTCGGACATCACGCCGCTGGTCAAGGCCAGCGAGACGGCGCTCTGGATGACCGCACTCGGCACCGTCGCCGTTTCAATCCTGTCGCTGATCGGTTTCCTGATCTTCGCCCGGTCGCTCGGTGGCACCGTCCGTCGCCTGACCACCACGATGGCAAAGCTCGCCGCCGGCGATCTTGGCGCCGAGGTGGATGGCCAGGAGCGCCAGGACGAGCTCGGCGCCATGGCTCGCGCCGTCCAGGTCTTCAAGGCATCGGCGGAAGAGAATGTGCGGCTGGAACAGCAGGCGTCGGAGGCCCGCGAGTCGCAGGAACACCAGCGCCAGCGCCAGTCCGCGATCGACAATGCCAAGGGCGAGGATCTGCGCGCCTTCGTGCAAGCGATCGAGGAAGGCTTCAACCGCCTCGCCGGCGGCGACCTGACGGTCCGCATGGATCGTGCCGTCGCCGAGGAATTCGAGCCGATCCGCGCCAAGTTCAACAGTTCGGTCGGCAATCTCGAAGAAGCGATCGGCTCGGTCGTCGGAGCCGTCGGCATGATCCGCGCCGGTCTCCAGGAAATCTCGATCGCCTCCAACGATCTTGCCAAGCGCACCGAACAGCAGGCCGCGAGCCTTGAGGAAACGGTGGCGGCCCTCGGCCAGGTGACCTCGGCCGTCAATGACAGCGCCAGCGGCGCCAGCCGCGCCCAGGGCGTTGCATCGCTTGCGCAGCAGAAGGCGCAGCGCGGGGGCGAAATCGTTGCCAATGCGGTCGCTGCCATGGCTGCCATCGAAGGCTCGGCGGAGCAGATCAACCGCATCATCGGCGTGATCGACGACATCGCCTTCCAGACCAACCTGCTGGCTCTCAATGCAGGTGTCGAAGCCGCCCGCGCAGGCGAAGCCGGCCGTGGCTTCGCGGTCGTTGCGCAGGAAGTCCGCGGGCTCGCCCAGCGCTCTGCCGATGCCGCCAAGGAGATCAAGGCGCTGATCTCCACCTCGTCGGCCCAGGTCAAGCAGGGCGTCGAACTCGTCACCGCCTCCGGCAAATCGCTCGACGACATCGTCAGCGAAGTCGCGCAGATGAGCACCTTCGTCAACACGATCACATCAAGCACCAGCGAGCAGGCGACCAGCCTTCGCGAAGTGGCGGCTTCTGCCGACCAGATGGACAAGGTGACCCAGCAGAACGCCGCAATGGTCGAAGAAACCACCGCTGCCGCCCAGAGCCTGACGCAGGAAACAGACAGCCTCGCCGACATGGTGGCCCGCTTCAAGACGAATGCCGGCGCACCCTCGCAGGGATATGCTTCGGGCGGTTATCGCTCGCGCGCAGCCTGACCGGGCTTTTTCGAGATTGACGACGCCGTCGGCCCAAAGCCGGCGGCGTTTTCCGGTCATATCGGCTGGAGCATGCGGCGCAGCTCGCCTTCCAGCAACGCCATGTTCACGGGTTTTCGAATGGTCGTCCGGTTACCGAATCCCTGGCGATCATCGATCTGCTCGTATCCGGTGCAGAACAGGAAGGGCACGCCGCGGGTCTGCAGCCATTCCGCAAAAGGATAGACCGGCTTTCCGCCCAGATTGACGTCGAGAACAGCGACGTCGGGGAGCTGCGAGCCGCCGACCAGGCGCATGGCTTCGTCGGCTGTTGCCGCCGGCCCGACGACTTCCCAGCCGCGCGATTCGAGCTCGTTGCAGAGTTCCATGGCAATAAGGGTCTCGTCCTCGACGACGAGTATCCGTCCTGCCGAACCGGTATCCGACGATTTGGGCGCGGCCTCCTGGCCGGGAACCGAGTTGGCTGAAATGTCGGGGCGGTAGACGGACTGCGGCAGCATCGCGACAAGGCACATGCCGGTTGGAGGCCAGCTGATGTCGAGCTTGCCCGCCAGTTGGCGGGTGGCGACTTCGGTCACCAGAGTGGAGCCGAAACCCCTGGATACGGGCTTCTGCACCAGCGGGCCGCCGGTCTCGATCCAGCGAAGCTCCAGTTCGAACGACGGCAGGATGCGCCACGAGACATCAACCCGCCCCTCCGCGACCGACAATGCCCCGTATTTGACGGCATTGGTGGCAAGTTCATGGATGAGGAGGCTGACCGGCTGTACGGCATTGGGAGTGAGGGTGACGGCAGGGCCGCCGATCATCAACTGGTTGACGCTCTGATAGGCCCGGGTTTCCTCGGTGAGGACGGCTGCGAGGTCTCCCCCCTGCCACCGGTTCTGGGCGAGCAGGGAATGGGCGCGGCTCAGCGTCGAAACGCGGCCCCGAACCGCGACGATGAATTCCTCCTTGGTTTCGGCGCGTGTCAGGGAGACCAGGGCCTGCACGACCGCCAGGGCATTCTTGGCCCGGTGATCGACTTCCCGGGCCAACAGCTGGCGGGAATCCTCGTTGGCCTTGCGTTCGGTAATATCGCGCAGGATGACCGTGGCAAGTTTTCCTCCACCGATCTCGACCTGCGAGATCGAAGCCTCGACCGGGAATTCCTCGCCATTGGCGCGCAGGCCGCTGATGGCCCCCAAGGCGCCCATCCGACGGTTGGTGACCCCGGTCTCCTTGAAGAAGCGGATATGTTCGGCATGTCCGTGCCTATACCGCTCGGGGATGAAGCGTTCGATCGGCGAGCCGATCGCATCTTCGCCTGCAACGCCGAACATGCGCTCGGCGGCCGGGTTGAACAGCACGATCCGCTGGCCTTCATCGACGGTGATCAGCGCGTCCATCGCCGATTCCACGATCCCCTCCATCCGCCGCCGGCTTTCCAGCAGAGCATCCTCGGCGGCCTTGCGCTCAGTGATATCGCGCAGGATGACGGTGGCGAGGCGCTCGCCCCCGACCTCGACCTGCGAGATCGAGGCCTCAATCGGAAATTCCTTGCCGTCCGCCCGCAAACCGCTGATTGCGCCAAGCGAGCCCATCTGTCTTGTGGTCACCCCGGTCTCGGTAAAGCGGTGAATGTGCGCCGCGTGGGTCGGACGATAGCGTTCCGGCATGAAACGGGAGATGTGCTGGCCGAGTGCCTCGGTGGCCGGCAGGCCGAACATGCGTTCGGCGGCCGGATTGAACAGGATGACCCGCTGCTCGTCGTCGATGGTGATGATGCCGTCCATTGCCGAGGCAACGATGCCCTCAAGCCGCTGCATGATTTCAACGGCGGTTTTCTGACTCAGTTTCCGTTGGTGTGGGCGAGATTCCATAACCGCACATCTCCAATTCAACCGCCGAATCACCGGCCCGGCATTGCGAGTACGGTTGCAATTACTATTCCATCTCTCGCATTTGGTGAATGCGTAAATCATTAGATTTATGTGGGAAGGTCATGAAAGGCAGGCTGCCTTGGCATCGGCAGAGCCGCCGAGCCTCGCGAACGATCAGATCGTCGATCCAAGACATGCCAAATTTTCAGAAGATTTGGAGCGGGCGAAGGGATTCGAACCCTCGACCCCAACCTTGGCAAGGTTGTGCTCTACCACTGAGCTACACCCGCTCATCAATCCACCGGTCCGTGGTAGTAAGCTAGACCGTGGTGCCGCGGCTCGTTGCCGGCGACGGGCGCTATATGGCCCAGTCCTTTTTCAAATGCAACAGGGAAATGACGATTGGTGCCAAGAAAAATTGCGATCCCGTCAAAGCCCCTGCAAACCGCCGGTTCCGTGTCGGAACCGGCGGTCGCGTTATTTTCAGGAGGCGGGGCAGGCTGCTCCGGACTTCACCCACGCGTTGATGAGCTCGCCGAATTCGGCCTGCGTGCCCGGCACCGGTTGGCGGCCGGCGCCGGGGTTCCAGCCCCAGCCGACCAGTTCGTCATGCGCCATGTGTTCGACGATCTCGTCCATGGTCTTGCCGCCGTTGCGGGCCGGGTCCTTGATCTGCTGACAGATCTGCCCGAGCGATTTGCCGACCCAGGCCATTTCGACCGGCGCGAGATGCCAGGCGGGATTGCCCGGAATGCTCTTGATCGTGTCGGCCTGGCCGATAACGGGCGTGTTTTCCGCGCTATGGCAGGTGGTGCACTGCATGCCCGGCAGGCCCATGCCACCGTCGCCGCGGAAGACCGGCGGCTGGTGCGGATGCATGTTGGCGCCCTGCAGCGGCCGGTCGGTCGCCGGGTGACAGTTGACGCAGCGCGGGTGCTGGATGACCTTGCCCGCCTCCTGGAAGAGCGCCAGGGAGCGTTCCCGCTCATCGGCGATCGACTGGAAGGAGGCGGCCGGTTTGAGCGTTTTGGCGTCGGCCTTGGCGTCCTGGGCGACCGAGGCGGGCGACAGCACGGTGCCGACGCCCACGAAAAGACAGACGGCAGCGAGGCCGGTGATTGCGAGTTTCCAATTCATCGGGCTTTAATCCTCAGGCCGAAACGATGTTGACGATGGGCAGCTGCCGAACCGGCGCTCCGGTGAGGTGACGCCACGCATTGGCAACCGCCGGGCCGACGGGCGGCACGCCGGGTTCCCCGACGCCGCTCGGCTTTTCGCTCGACTTGATGATTTCCACCGCGACATCCGGCATCTCGTTGATGCGGATCGAACGGTAGTCGTGGAAGTTCGACTGCACGATCTTGCCGCCCTTGGCCAGCGTCACCGCATCGAAGAGGACCGCGCCGAGGCCATAACCGACGCCGCCTTCCATCTGCGCCTTGATGACGTTCGGGTTGACCGCCACGCCGCAATCGACCGCCACCCACACCTTGTGGACGCGCGGTGCGCCTTCCGGCCCGACCGAGACCTCGACCACCTGTCCGACGAAGGTGCCGAAGCTTTCGACGACCGCGACGCCGCGGGCCCGGCCTTCCGGTACCGGCGAGCCCCAGTTCGCCATCTCGGCGGCCTTTTTCAGCACGCCCGCGTGACGCGGTTTTTCGCCGAGCAACGCAAGGCGTCCTTCCACCGGATCCTTGCCGATCTTCTGGAAGAGCTCGTCCACGAAGGTCTCGACGGCAAAGCCGGTATGGGTATGGCCGACCGACCGCCACCAGAGCGGCGGGATGGCGAGCTGGACGTTGTGGGCGCTGACCTTCAGGTTGGGGATCGTGTAGGGCAGGTTGGATGCACCTTCGACGGAGGTCGGATCGAGATCGGCCTTGCCCATGATCGACTGGCCGACGATCACCTGTTCCCAGGCGGTGATCTGGCCTTGCGCGTTGATCGCGCCGCGCATCCTGTGGGCATACATCGGGCGGTAATAGCCGCCGCGGATGTCGTCCTCGCGGGTCCACATGTGCTTCAGGGGACGGCTGCGATCGGTTGCGGCGTAGACGGCTGCCGCTTCCTGTATGTAGGGCGAACCGAACTGTGCCTTGCGGCCGAAGCTGCCGCCGGCGAGCTGGGTGTTCACCCGCACCTTCGATTGGTCGAGCCCGAGGATCTTGGCGGCGACCTCCTGGTCCATGCCCGGGAACTGCGCGCCGTTATAGATATCGACCGATCCGTCATCCGCCTTGATGAAGACGGCGTCGAGCGGCTCCATCGGCGCATGCGCCAGGAAGGGGAAGACGATCTCGGCTTCCACCGTCTGCAGGCCTGGTGCCTTGAAGGCGTTGTCGACATTACCGTTGTTGGTCGCCTCCAGCCCCTTTTCGCCAAAGAGCTTTCTGTAGTCGGCGGAAAGCTCCTCCGAGGAGCGGGTCTCGGCCTTGGAGAGATCCCATTCGATGCTCAGCGCATCGCGGCCCTTGAGCGCCGCGAACGTGTTGTCCGCATAAACGGCGATGCCCGACGGCACCTGCTTGACGTCGACCACGCCCTGCACCTTGCGGGCTTCGGCATCGTTGAAGCTCTTCACCGTCGCGCCAAAATGCTCCGGATGGGCGACGACGGCGATCAACAGGTTGTTCGGCGTGATGTCGAGCGTGAAGATCGCCGTGCCGTTGGTCTTGCCGTGGGTATCGAGTTTAGGCAGGTCGGTGCCGATCAGCACGAAATCCTTGGGGTCCTTGAGTTTCGGCTCTGCGGGCGGTGTCAGGCGGGCCGCCTTTTCGGCGAAGGCGCCGAAGCCGCTCTCCTTGCCGGAGGCGGCGTGTTTGATGCGGCCCTTCTGGACGGTGATCTGGGAGGCCGGCACTTTCCATTCGTTGGCCGCGGCAACGACAAGCATGGCCCGCGCAGTGGCGCCGGCCTTGCGCATCTGCTCATAGGCGTTGGCGATGGAGCTCGAACCGCCGGTGCCCTGCAGGCCGAACATCAGGTTGGCATAGACCTTGTTGTCGGTCGGCGAATGGACGGCGCGCATCTGGCTCCAGTCGGCATCAAGTTCCTCGGCGACCAGCGTCGCAAGGCCGGTGAACGGTCCCTGGCCGAATTCGATGTGCTTGGAGAGCACGGTTACCGTGTCGTCGGTGCCGATCTTGACGAAGGCGTTCATCGGGGCCAGCGCCGGATCGCCGCCGGCATGGACGCCGGTCGGTGCTGCGGAAAGCATTTTGGGCGCGATCGCAACGCCGATGACGAGGCCGGAGCCAGCGATAAAGCCGCGGCGGGTGGTGTTGATGTCCTGGATGGTCATGGCTCAGCCCTCCATCGCACTGGCGGCATTGTGGATCGCCGCACGGATGCGATGGTAGGTGGCGCATCGACAGATGTTCCCGGCCATCGCGCCGTCGATATCGGCATCCGTCGGCTTCGGCACCATCTGCAGCAACGCGACGGCCGACATGATCTGCCCCGACTGACAGTAACCGCATTGCGGTACGTCGAGGCCGGTCCAGGCGGTCTTGACCGCATCGGCTTCCGTGCCGGAAACGCCTTCGATGGTGACGACTTCAGAGCCTTCGATCGTGGCGATCGTGGTCACGCACGAGCGGCGCGGCATGCCGTCGAGATGGACCGTGCAAGCGCCGCACTGGGCGACGCCGCAGCCGTATTTGGTGCCGGTGAGCTTTTCGAAATCGCGGATGACCCACAGAAGCGGGGTATCTGGATCGCCGTCGAACGTTCTTTCCTGTCCGTTGAGCGTGAAGGTGACCATGAGGCAGACCTTTCAGGTGAGAGCCGAGCGCTGCGCCGGCATGAGAGATGGAGCGGCTGCTATCGGCCGGGGCCGGTAACCGGGAGCGCGGAAATTCGCGCCGAAACAAACTTGAGAAAATAAGAATAGTTATTACTTATCAGCTGGATACCCGAGTGAAATCCGGTTCTCCTCAGATGAATTAAATGGTCGACCATCAGACAAGATCAAGCGCCTCACGAGATCGTGTGCGCTCGCCTTGGCCGCACGGAACATTGCGGTTATAGTCCCCCCGCCCACCAACAGAGCCAATTCCATCCGCATGACCGAGACAAAGCCAAAAACCGCCGAGGATCTTTTCCGTTTCCTCGACAGCCTGGATATTCCGCATTCGACCAAGACCCATCCGCCGGTTTTCACCGTGGCGGAGTCCGAAAGCCTGCGGGACGAAATCCCCGGCGGTCATACCAAGAACCTGTTCGTGAAGGACAAGAAGGACCAGTATTTCGTCCTGACGGTCGAGGAGCGCGCCACCGTCGATCTGAAGACCGTGCACAAGGTGATCGGTGCTTCGAGCCGCGTCTCGTTCGGACGGCCGGAAATGCTCCTGGATTATCTCGGGGTCGTTCCCGGTTCGGTGACGGTATTCGGCGCTTTCAACGATACCGGGCGCAATGTTACCTTCGTGCTCGACGAAGACCTGATGAAGCACGACATCATCAACGGCCATCCGCTGTCGAACGACGCCACCACATCGATCGCCAGCAATGATCTCATCCGCTTTCTGGAAGCGACCGGCCATGCACCGCTTGTCTTGAAAGTAACAGACTGACATACGATCTTTGCAGCCTAGATGGCGAAGATGCGAAGCGTTCCCGGGAGAACATTCATGAGCGGCAGCAATAACCCCTATGGTGGTTCTTACGGCGGACAGATGACCGCCTCGGCGAGTTTTGGCGCAGCACCCGCTGCATCGGCTCCTGCAGGAGGATACGTGTCGGATACGAGCACGGCCGGCTTCACCAAGGACGTTCTCGAAGAATCGCGCCGCCAGCCGGTGCTTGTGGATTTCTGGGCGCCATGGTGCGGGCCGTGCAAGCAGCTGACACCGGTGCTCGAAAAGGTCGTCAACGAAGGCCAGGGCCGGGTCAAGCTCGTCAAGATGAACATTGACGATCACCCGTCGATCCCGGGCCAGCTCGGCATCCAGTCGATCCCGGCGGTCATCGCCTTTGTCGATGGCCGTCCGGTCGACGGTTTCATGGGTGCGGTGCCGGAAAGCCAGGTTCGCCAGTTCATCGACAAGCTCGCCGGGCCTCCCGGCGCCGACCAGGCTGCCGAGATCGAAGCGGCCCTTGGCGAGGCGGAAACCCTGCTCGCCGGCGGCGAGATCCAGCAGGCCGCCCAGCTTTACGGCGCCGTGCTTCAGGCCGATCCGGAGAATGCCAAGGCTGCCGCCGGCATGATGCAGTGCCTGATCGCCATGGGCGAGACGGCCCGCGCCAGCCAGATGCTCGCCTCCCTCCCGGAAGAGCTTGCCAAGGAACCGGCGATCCAGGCGGTCGCCAAGAAGCTCGAGCAGATCGAGGAAGCCCGCAAGCTCGGCGATCCCGTAGCGCTGGAGCGCCAGCTCGAAGCCGATCCGGAAGATCACGACGCCCGCCTCAAGCTTGCCAAGATCCTCAACGTCCAGGGCGAACGCGACAAGGCCGCCGAGCACCTGCTGACCATCATGCGCAAGGACCGCACCTTCGACGACGACGGCGCCCGCCGCCAGCTTCTGGCATTCTTCGAAGTCTGGGGACCGAAGGATCCGGCGACGATCGCCGCCCGCCGCCGCCTGTCCTCGATCCTGTTTTCGTGAACCCGAGCCTGTTTTCGTAAGCTGGGGCCAATCCCAAAGGATTGGCCTTGCGTTCTCGGGTAGGCGCCCCACATTATTCGATGCGGCGAATCTTTGGTCTTGGCCGGCGATCGTCTGGCCAGTGATCCTCTGGGAGGTGTCGGACCCATGCATGTGGGAAACGCAAGATATCTGAAGCGCGAGGATCTGCCGGAGACGATTCCAGTCTTTCCTCTCACCGGCGCACTGCTTCTGCCGGGCGGACAGCTGCCGCTGAATATCTTCGAGCCGCGCTATCTCGCCATGTTCGATGCGGCGCTCGCCGGCGACCGGCTGATCGGCATCGTGCAGCCGTCGCTGCTCGAATCGGGCGAGGCGGCCGAAGGTCCGCGCGCTCCGCTCTCGACTGTCGGCTGTATCGGCCGCATCACCTCATTTGCCGAAACGGGCGATGGCCGTTACATCACCTCGATCAGCGGCATCTGCCGCTTCCGGCTCATCGAAGAGGTGGGCCAGGGCCATCCCTATCGCACCTTCAAGATCGCGCCGATGATGACCGACCTCTCCACCGAGGACGACGAGAGCACGGTCGACCGCGCAGAGCTGCTGCGCGTCTTCCGCGCCTATCTCGACGCCAACAAGCTGGAGGCGGACTGGGAAAGCGTGGAGCGCGCCGGCAACCGCACGCTGGTCAACTCGCTGTCGATGATGTCGCCCTTCGGACCGGCCGAGAAACAGGCTCTTCTCGAGGCGCCGGACCTTCGGACCCGTGCCGAAACGCTGATCGCCATCACGGAAATCCTGCTGGCGCGGGATTTCGGCGATTCCGACACTATGCTTCAGTAAGGCCCCAGGTCCATGGACGAGAAACTCAGCAAGGTCGATCCGAAACTGCTCGACCTGCTCGTCTGCCCGCTCTCCAAGAGCCGGCTGTCCCTCAACCGGGAGACCAACGAGCTCATCTCCGAGAAGGCGCAGCTCGCCTACCCGATCCGCGACGGCATCCCCATCATGCTGATCTCCGAGGCCCGCAAGATCGAGGACTGATTATGCGTGCCCGATCCACATTCTGCCCATCGACTTCCGCAGAAGCGTTTGGTAGCTAACGTCCGGCTGCGCTGACAGCAATTCCGAAATCCAGCGCGGTGCCCGGATTATGCCTTTCCCGCGCGGGAGCCCATCATGAACTCCGTTAATGCGAATGGCGTACAGCTTGCCTACGATATTTTCGGCCGGCAGGAGGATGAACCGGTTCTGCTGATCGCCGGGCTCGGAACGCAAATGATCCGCTGGACGTCTTCGTTCTGCGAGGAACTGGCGGCGCGAGGCTATCGCGTGATCCGGTTCGATAACCGGGATGCCGGATGGTCGACGCATTTTTCCGATCTAGCGCCTCCGGAGTTCGGCGCGCTGGTCGCGGCGCTCATGGCCGGGCGGCGGCCTGACATCCCCTACAGCCTCCATGACATGGCAGCCGATGCGATCGGCCTGCTCGATGCGCTATCGATCGACCGCGCGCATGTGGCGGGTCGGTCAATGGGCGGCATGATCGCTCAGATCATCGCCAGTGAACATCCCGATCGGGTCCTGTCGCTTACCTCCATCATGTCGAGCACCGGCAACCCGGCCCTTCCGCAGGCCGCGCCCGATGTCATGGCAATGATGATGCGTCCTGCGCCCGATCCTGTTTCCGACCAGGAAGGCTTCCTGGCACACAGTCTTGCCTTCGCCCGGCGTATCGCGGGCACGAAGTTTGGGCTCGACGAGGACGCGCACCGTGGTCTCGTTCTGGAAGAGGTGCGGCGGGCGTACGATCCGCATGGCACCGCCAGACAGATCGCCGCGATGGCCGTGGCCGGTGACCGTCGATCGAGGCTGGCGGCAATCGACGTGCCGGCGCTCGTCGTTCATGGCGCAGACGATCCGTTGATCCTCCCGGCCTGCGGCATGGATACGGCTGCCTCTATCCCCGACGCAGAATTCATGCTGGTGGAGGGCATGGGGCACGATCTGCCGCCTGCCCTTTATGGGACGATTGTCGAGGCAATCGCCCGGACCGCCCGATAAGGCTGCAGCGGTTGGCGGTTCTTCAGATAGCCTCGCCCGTCAGTAGCTTCGGGCCATCCTCGCCGCTCTTCCCCGCCGCCTGGTCGATGAAGAAGCTCTTCAGCTTCGGCAGCCGTTCGACGATACCGAGCCCGAAGCCGCGGGCGATGCGGATCGGGGTGATGTCGTTGGAAAACAGCCGGTTCAGAACGTCGGTCGTAACCCCCATGCGGAACGTGTCGAAACGCCGCCAGGACTGGTAGCGCTCCAGCACGTTGAGCGCACCGATGTCGAGACCGAGACGATCGGCTTCCACGACCGTTTCCGCCAGCGCTGCGACATCCTTGAAGCCGAGATTGAGGCCCTGGCCGGAGATCGGGTGGATGCCGTGGGCGGCATCGCCGGCAAGGGCGATGCGCGGCGCCACGAAGGCGCGGGCGAGCGTCAGGCCGAGCGGGAACGCGCGTTTGTCACCGACCACCGTCAGTTCGCCGAGCTTGTGGCCGAAACGGCGCTGCAGCTCTTCCTCGAACACCAGGTCGTCCGCGGCAACCAGCCGGTTGGCCTCCGCCGTCCGCTCGGTCCAGACGAGCGAGGAGCGGTTGTTGGTGAGCGGCAGGATGGCAAACGGGCCGGACGGCAGGAAATGTTCTTCGGCGACACCTTCATGCGGCCGCTCGTGCGCAACGGTCGCGACGATGCCCGACTGGCCGTAGTCCCAGGTGACGGTCTTGATGCCGGCCATGTCGCGCAGCCTGGAGCGCACGCCGTCGCAGGCGACCAGAAGGCGGGTCTCGACCGTCGAACCGTCGGAGAGCGACACTGTGCAGCGGGTGCTGCCGGACTGAAAGCCGGTGGCGGAAAGCCCGTGGCGGATGGTGATGCCGAGGCGTTCGGCCGCACCGCGCAGAGCCCTCACCATCGCGACGTTCGGCACCATATGGGCAAAGGGCCGGCCCTCCTCGATTTCGCCGTCGAAGGTCAGGAAGACCGGCCGTACCGGATCGGAGGTGCGGCTGTCGGTGACGATCATCCGGTTGATCGGCTGGGCGTCGACCGCGATCTCGTTCCAGACGCCGATGACGTCCAGCATGCGGGTCGCGGCGGCGATGAGGGCCGAGGCCCGCTCGTCCTTTTCCCAGACGCCGACTGGCGCCGCCTCGATCACCTCGACCTTGAGATGCGGCGCCGCCTGCTTGACCGCGACGGCGGCGGCGAGACCCACATAACCGCCTCCTACAACCAGCATGTCCAGCATTTGCCTAAACTCCCGTGAGACTTGAGAATATCGTATCCTGGATATAGATCATCCCGCAGCTGCTTCCTATCACCGGAGTTCGTCATAATGTCGCGCCAGACCGAATCCCCCTCCGCCATGGAACAGTTGATCTCGACGCTCGACCTCGAAAAGCTCGAGGAGAACATCTATCGCGGCACCAGCCCGGATGTCGGCTGGCAGCGGGTGTTTGGCGGCCAGGTGATCGCCCAGGCCCTGATGGCCGCGCAGCGCACCGTCGATGCGGATCGTTTCGTGCATTCGCTGCATGCCTATTTCATGCGCCCCGGCGACCCTTCGGTGCCGATCCTCTATCAGGTGGAGCGCATTCGCGACGGGTCAAGCTTCACCACCCGCAGGCTCACGGCGGTGCAGCATGGCAAGGCGATATTCGCCATGTCTGCCTCGTTCCAGGTCGAGGAGGGCGGTTATGAGCACCAGATCGACATGCCCTCCGTCACCCAGCCGGAAGATCTGATGGGCGAGAAGGAGTTCAAGGAACTCTTCCTCAAAAATGCGCCGGCGAATGTGCGTCACTACTGGTCGCGCGAGCGGCCGATCGAAGTGCGTCCGACTTCGCTCGTGCACTATCTCACCAAGGACAAGCTCGATCCGCGGCAGGACATCTGGGTCCGTACGGTCGGCGAGGTGCCCTCCGACCGCCATTACCAGGCGGCGGTGCTCGCCTATCTCTCCGACATGACGCTGCTCGACACCTCGCTCTATCCGCACGGGACATCGATCTTCGCTCCGGCGCTCCAGGCGGCGAGCCTCGACCATGCCATGTGGTTTCACAGGCCTGTCACATATGACGACTGGCTCCTCTATACCCAGGACAGTCCCAGCGCCTCCGGTGCCCGCGGAATGACCCGCGGTAGCATTTATACCCGTTCTGGCACACTGATCGCTTCGGTTGCCCAGGAAGGATTGATTCGGAAAAAGGCAAATGATTAATAGTTGTGCAATTTTTAAAAATTGCACAAGTTTTGGTCGCCTTTCGGCCATCCAATTGCCCGTTTCTTAGGGCGAGCTTTGTAAACCTTTACATTTCAATAACTTATATGGACGATGGAAACTGGCACGGCCCTTGAATGTATCTCGCCAGTCGCTGTCATGATCTGACGACGATGAGGAGAGTCGGCCCCGGCCGAAGACAACCAAAGGATGGGAAAGCCAGATGAAAATCGTGATGGCCATTATCAAGCCGTTCAAGCTGGATGAGGTGCGCGAAGCCCTCACGGCTGTCGGTATCCAGGGCCTGACCGTGACCGAAGTCAAAGGTTACGGACGCCAAAAGGGACACACCGAAATCTATCGCGGTACCGAATATGCCGTAAGTTTTCTGCCAAAACTGAAGATCGAAATCGCAGTCCCCTCCGACCTCGTCGAAAAGGCCGTGGATGCGATCGCTTCGGCCGCCAAGACCGGCCAGATCGGCGATGGCAAGATCTTCGTCTATTCGATCGAGCAGGCCGTGCGCATCCGTACCGGCGAAACCAACACAGAAGCGCTTTAAGCACGGCTTGACAGGGGAGTTTTTTAGCTATGCAATTTAACAAGATTTCCACTCTCGGACGCTTGGGTGCCGCTAGCGCGGCGCTTCTCGCTCCGGCCGTCGCTTTTGCGCAGACGGCTGCCGCACCGGCGGCTGAAGCTGCAGCCGCAGCTCCGGCCATGACGGTCGACAAGGGCGATACGACCTGGATGCTGATTTCTTCCATTCTCGTCCTTCTGATGATCGTGCCTGGTCTCGCACTGTTCTACGGCGGTCTCGTTCGCACCAAGAACATGCTTTCGGTTCTCATGCAGGTCATGATGATCGCCGCCGTGGCGATGATTGTCTGGGTCACTTACGGTTATTCGCTTGCCTTCACCGACGGCGGCTCGATCAACAGCTTCGTCGGCGGCTTCTCCAAGATGTTCCTTGCAGGCGTCGACACGACGACGATGTCGGAAAGCTTCACCAAGGGCGCTGCCATTCCGGAACTCGCCTTCGTTTGCTTCCAGATGACCTTCGCAGCCATCACCCCTGCGCTGATCATCGGTGCATTCGCCGAACGCATCAAGTTCTCCGCAGTCATCCTGTTCACCATCCTGTGGCTCACCTTCATCTACTTCCCGATGGCCCACATGGTCTGGTTCTGGGGCGGCCCGAGCGCCTATTCCGGCCCGACCGGCCTGATCTTCGGCTTCGGCGCGATCGATTTCGCAGGCGGCACCGTCGTCCACATCAATGCTGGTATCGCGGGTCTCGTCGGCGCCATCATGGTCGGCAAGCGCACCGGCTTTGGCAAGGACATGATGGCTCCGCACTCGATGACGCTCACCATGGTTGGTGCTGCGCTTCTGTGGGTTGGTTGGTTCGGCTTCAACGCCGGTTCGAACCTCGAAGCCAATGCCTATGCAGCCCTTGCAATGATCAACACCTTCGTTGCCACCGCTGCCGCCATCGTCGCCTGGGCTCTCGTTGAAACCTTCGCTCGTGGCAAGGCTTCCATGCTGGGTGCTGCTTCGGGTGCCGTTGCAGGCCTCGTCGTGATCACCCCGGCTGCCGGTTTCGTCGGCCCGATGGGGGCTGTCATCATGGGTCTGATCGTCTCGCCGGTCTGCTACTTCTTCGTCTCGACGGTGAAGAACAAGTTCGGTTACGACGATACGGCTGACGTCTTCGGCGTACACGGCATCGGCGGCATCATCGGTGCCATCCTCACCGGCGTCTTCGTCAACCCGGCTCTCGGCGGCGCAGGCATCGTCGACTATTCGACGGCTGACTTCGCTGCCAGCTATGCCGGCACGGCAACGCAGGTCTGGGCTCAGTTGAAGGGCGTGGTCGTCACTCTCCTGTGGTCCGGCATCGGTTCCGCGATCCTCTACAAGATCGTCGACCTGATCGTCGGCCTGCGCGTCACAGTCGAAGCCGAGCGCGAAGGTCTCGACCTCGCCACCCACGGCGAAGCCGCTTACCACTCCTGATCGACGGCTTGCGGCGGCGGGTAACCGTCGCCGCAGCAGACTACGCCGCAGCTTTTGGACGCTGCATTCGCCCGGGCCTCGGCCCGGGCTTTTTTATGCATGTTTTCAGCCTTCCTGCGGCCCGTCGTGGTTAAAGGGACATTAACCACCGTCGCGCTATTCTCTTTTGGAATTGCGTGAATCAGCTCTCACCTTGCCGATTCGCGCTTGTAGTTGCGTTTCAAGGACGGCGGGCAGACACGATGGGCAGAAGCAGTTCAGCGGCTATGGCAAACCGGTCCACCCGCCTGGTGCTCACCGCCTTCGTGTGGCGGCAGGCGCTGGCGCTCGTCGGTTTCGGCATCTTCCTCGCCTTGGCGCTGGCGGTTGCGGCACTCGCTACCTGGAATGTCGCCGACCCGAGCTTCTCTTACGCGACCGACAATGCGCCGACCAATATCCTCGGCTTTCCGGGGGCTGCCTTCGCCGACCTGATGATGCAGTTCCTCGGGCTAGCAAGCCTCGTCGCCCTGCTGCCGGTGCTCGCCTTTGCCCTGGCGCTGATCGCGGGCCGCAAATACGACCGTGTCCCGGCGCGTCTTGCGGCCTGGGGCGGCGGCACGCTGCTGGCCTCCGCGACGCTGGGCTGCTTTCCCGCACCGCTCACCTGGCCGATCCCGAACGGTATCGGCGGCGTCATCGGCGACATGATCCTGCGGTTCCCGGCGCTGTTCGTCGGCGCCTATCCGACCGGCACCGTGGCGATGGTGCTCGGCTGCATCTTCACCATCCCCTGCGCCTGGCTGATGCTGTTTGCCTCGGGCCTCGTCGGTGAAGCGTTCGAGGAGGATGCCGAGGATGACGACCAGCCGGTTGCAGCGGTCAAGGCCCGCTCCAAGCGCGAGGAGGTCGAGGAGGAGGACGACGAGGACCGGTTTGCCGGTTTCCTGGCCTTCGGCGCGCTCGCTCACTACTGGTATATTGCCCAGGCACGGTTGCGCCGTCTTGCCGGCATCAAGCCGCGCCGGCGGATGGAGTTCGATCAGCCCTACGATTTCAACGAGGACGAGTTCGGCACGCTGAACGAACCGGTCCGCGCGCGCTCGGCCCCAGCAGCTCCCGGCCGCCGTACGGAGCCCTCGCTTGACGGCCCCGCCGAACGGGTCACGTCGCCGCGTCGGGTGGTGGCAGCGCCGCCGATTTCCAGCCATGACGAAGACGACGACTACGATCCGCCGTTCGACCGCGACGGCCTGCCGCCCCGCCCGGCCGGCATCCTGGCCGATGACGACGATGATGACGACGCACCGTTCGTCGCCTCGCGCGCGCCGCAGAACGTCAACGGCGTCCGCGTCCAGCAGCGTGTCGCCCCGTCGGCTGCGCCGCCGAAGCCGAGCGCCCGTGTTGCCCGCGAAGCCCAGGGATCGTTCATCGCGCCTGATGGTTTCCAGCTTCCCTCCGTGCATCTCCTGAACGAGCCGAAGGCCGTCGCCCGTGACGCCTCGCTGTCCGCCGATGCGCTGGAGCAGAATGCGCGGCTGCTCGAAGGCGTGCTCGAGGATTTCGGCGTCAAGGGCGAGATCATCCATGTCCGCCCCGGCCCGGTCGTCACGCTCTACGAACTCGAGCCCGCGCCGGGCATCAAGTCGTCGCGCGTCATCGGCCTTGCGGATGATATTGCCCGTTCGATGAGCGCGATCGCCGCCCGCGTCGCCGTCGTTCCCGGCCGCAACGCGATCGGCATCGAACTGCCGAACCGGACCCGCGAGACCGTCTATCTGCGCGAAATGATCGGGTCGAAGGATTTCGAGGGCAGCAAGGCGAAGCTCGCCATGGCGCTCGGCAAGACGATCGGCGGCGAACCTGTCGTCGCCGACCTTGCCAAGATGCCGCACCTGCTCGTCGCCGGTACCACCGGCTCGGGTAAGTCGGTCGCCATCAACACCATGATCCTGTCGCTTCTCTATCGCTACACGCCGGAGAAGTGCCGCCTGATCATGATCGACCCGAAAATGCTGGAACTTTCCGTCTATGACGGCATCCCGCATCTTCTGTCGCCCGTGGTGACCGATCCGAAAAAGGCGGTCGTCGCGCTCAAGTGGACCGTCCGCGAGATGGAAGAGCGCTACAAGAAGATGTCGAAGATCGGCGTGCGCAATATTGACGGTTTCAACAGCCGCGTCGAGCAGGCGATGGAAAAGGGCGAGGTGCTGACCCGCACCGTGCAGACCGGTTTCGACCGCCACACCGGCGAGGCCATGTACGAGACGGAGGAATTCGACCTCGCGCCGATCCCCTATATCGTCGTGATCATCGACGAAATGGCCGACCTGATGATGGTCGCCGGCAAGGACATCGAAGGCGCCGTGCAGCGGCTGGCGCAGATGGCGCGTGCCGCCGGCATCCACGTGATCATGGCGACGCAGCGCCCCTCGGTCGACGTTATCACCGGCACGATCAAGGCCAACTTCCCGACCCGCATTTCCTTCCAGGTCACCTCGAAGATCGACAGCCGCACCATTCTCGGCGAGCAGGGCGCCGAACAGCTGCTCGGCATGGGCGACATGCTCTACATGGCCGGCGGCGGACGCATCCAACGCGTCCACGGGCCGTTCGTCTCCGATACCGAAGTGGAAGACATCGTCGCCTACTTGAAAACTCAGGGCCAACCCCAATATCTCGATGCGATCACGGCCGATGACGACGAGGATGGTGATGGTGCCGGCCCCGCCGGCATGTCCAATCTCGCAGAGTCGGACGACCCCTATGATCAGGCGGTGGCGATCGTGCTGCGAGACGGCAAGGCGTCGACGTCCTATGTCCAGCGCCGTCTCGGCATCGGCTACAACCGTGCCGCTTCGCTCATCGAGCGGATGGAGCAGGAGGGGTTGATCGGGCCGGCCAACCATGCCGGCAAACGCGAGATCCTGGTGCCGACCGAGGGCGACATTCTCGAACGGTAAGGCTTTCGTGATCGCCAGGGGACGGCCATCAAGCCGCCGCCTTTGGTGCGGAGGAGTAACGAAAGGAGACCAGAATGAGACAAGAAAAGACTATCCTTTCAAACATTAGTGCTGGCGCGCTCGGCCGCCGGCAGTTTTCGCTCGGGCTTGCGGGTCTGGCGGCGGCGGTGTTTGCGCCGAATCTCGGCTTTGCCCAGAGCGCCAGCAGTGCGGCAGCCCAGAAGATCGCCGACCATTTCTCCTCGGTCAAAACCATGATGGGCGAATTCGTGCAGTTCGGCCCGCGCGGCGAGCAGACTGGCGGAAAATTCTTCATCGAGCGCCCGGGCAAGCTGCGCTTCAACTTCGAGGATCCGTCGCCGATCCGCGTCATCGCCGACGGCAACAACGTCGTCATCGGCAATATGAAGCTCAAGACCTGGGATATCTACCCGCTCTCAAAGACGCCGCTCAGCCTGCTGCTCGCCAGCCGCATCGACCTCGGCAACCAGATGGTCCGCGACGTCAAGCAGGAGTCCGACCTCACCACGATCGTGCTTGGCAACAAGACCGTCTTCGGCGATTCGACCATCACCATGATGTTCGATTCCAAGACCTACGACCTGCGCCAGTGGACGATCACCGATGCTCAGAACAAGGATACGTCGGTGATGATCTACAACGTCCAGAACGGCGTCAATCTCGACGAAAAGGTCTTCACCATCCCCTATGAGGACGTCCGCAAGGGTTGATCTCTGCTGGGCCTGAAATCAATGAAGGGCTGCGCTTGATTGCGCGGCCCTTTTTGCTTCTCAGCGACCCCAAAATTTCCTAAAGCTCGCGGCAGAGCCCGAGGGATATCATGACATTTTCGATCACGACCTGGAATATCAACTCCGTGCGGCTGCGCATGCCCATCGTCCAGCAGTTCCTCGTCCGCCACAAGCCGGACATTCTCTGCCTGCAGGAAATCAAGTGCCAGGAGCCGGAGTTTCCGCTGCAGCCGCTGAAGGATCTCGGCTACCAGCACATCATCATCCACGGCCAGAAGGGCTATCACGGCGTCGCCATCGCCTCGAAAGTGCCGCTTCTCGAAGACCATCGCCAGAACTACTGCGATGTCGGCGATGCCCGGCATATTTCGGCGCTCTTCGAGCGCGGCTCGCGGCGCATCCGCCTGCATAATTTCTACGTGCCCGCCGGCGGCGACGAGCCGGACCGGACGATCAATCCGAAATTCGGCCACAAGCTCGATTTCATCGAGGAGATGAAGGCGCTGAAGGCGGATGCCATGCCTGGCATTTCCTCGATCCTCGTCGGCGACCTCAATATCGCGCCGCTGGAACACGACGTCTGGTCGCACAAGCAGCTCCTGAAGATCGTCAGCCACACGCCTGTCGAGACCGAGGGCATGAAGGAGATCATCGCCCGCGGCGGCTGGCTCGACCTGATGCGCCAGCACACGCCGGAGCCGGAGAAGATCTATACGTGGTGGAGCTACCGCGCCAAGGACTGGGAAGCGGCGAACAAGGGCCGCCGTCTCGACCATATCTGGTCCTCGCCCGACCTCGGCCCGTTCCTCGATCGCATCGACGTGCTCAAGGAAGCCCGCGGCTGGAACCAGCCTTCGGACCACGTGCCGGTGACGGCGGTGTTCAAGTTCTGAGGTGACGTCGGAGGTTGCGTCTGGATCCTCGGGTCAAGCCCGAGGATGACGACCTTGATGCTCTTCAAACGGATCTGACGGCAAGGCACGCCCTATGCCTTCGTCATCCTTGCGCTTGACCCGAGGATCCAGATACGAGGCTCGACGATCGAGGGCGAAGCTCCTTCGAAGCCTCAGGCGAACCGGTCCTGCATCGCTGCCGCCGCCTTGGCGAGGCTGGCGATATTGTCGCGGATGCGGCTTTCGATCACCCGGCCGACCTGCGGATATTCCTCCAGCAAGCGGTGGAACAGTGAGCGGCTGATCTTCAGGGCTTCGGAGTCTTCGATCGCAATGGCGGTGAACTTGCGCTCGACCATGGTGACGAGCGCCAGTTCCGACAGCAGGGTGCCGGGGCCTACGGTCGCTTCGACCTTCAGCTCGCCGTTGCGGTCCGCCATCAACAGCTCGAAGCGGCCCCTTGCGACGATGAAGGCCGATTCGGCCGGGGATCTTTCCCGAAAAAGCTGCTGGCCGGTCGTCACCTGCCGCCGCTCGGCGCCGAAGGCGACGAGGCGCAGCTGGTCTTCGTTCATGTCCCGGAACAGCGGGACCTGCGACAGCAGGCGGATATCTTCGGTCAGCGACATCGGGGCTCTTTACGGTACGATCTTGTAGCCGCCGTTTTCAGTGACCAGGATTTCGGCGCTCGACGGATCGCGCTCGATCTTCTGGCGAAGACGGTAGACATGGGTTTCCAGCGTATGCGTTGTGACGCCGGAATTATAGCCCCAGACTTCCTCCAGGAGGACGTCGCGGGTCACTACCTTCTGGCCGGCGCGATAGAGGTAGCGGATGATCGCCGCTTCCTTTTCGGTCAGACGGATCTTCTTGCCGTCTTCGGTGGTCAGCAGCTTCTGGCTCGGCTTGAAGAGATAGGGACCGACCGTGAAGGTGGCGTCCTCACTCTGCTCGTACTGGCGAAGCTGGGCGCGGATGCGGGCGAGCAGCACGGCGAAGCGGAAGGGCTTCGTGACATAGTCGTTGGCGCCGGCTTCGAGGCCGAGAATGGTATCGGAATCGGTGTCGTGGCCGGTCAGCATGATGATCGGCGCCTTGAAGCCGTTCTTGCGCAGCAGTTTCACCGCCTCGCGGCCGTCCATGTCCGGCAGGCCGACGTCCATGATCAGGAGATCGATCTGGGCATTCTTGGCGGTCTGCAACGCCTTGGCGGCATTCGCCTCCTGCAGAATTGCGAACTCTTCGTAAAACGACAACTGCTCGACGAGCGTTTCACGCAGATCGTCGTCGTCGTCCACCAGGAGTATCGTGCGCGCTGCCATGCGTTCTTGCCTTTCGTCTCACCGTTGCGTCCTGACTGTCATTGCCAGTCAATCGAAGCGCATTTAGGGCTCCTCGATCTAAATCCCAACGTGCTATGAATTCAAACGAAATCATATTCAAAGCAAAACCTTGTGAGAGAAATGCAACGTTTTCGCGAGGGAAATCACAAAAAGACGGCTGTCGTCACGGTCCGGACCGCGCCACGTGACCGGCGCCGGGCGATCGTCTCCTTCGCCGGCATCACCGTACCGGCAGCGCTCGGGCGTTCCGGCACCACTCCCTTCAAGCGGGAAGGGGACGGCGCAACGCCGATTGCGGCGATGCGTCTTCTTCATGGCTATGTACGTGGGGACCACGCGCGCCTGCCCCCGACGGCGCTTCCGATCACGCGCATCGGCAAAGACTTGTTGTGGTGCGACCAGCCGGAGCATCCGTCGTACAATCGCCCGGTGAAGGCGCCGTTTCGGCCAAGCCATGAGGAGATGATGCGGGCCGATGGGCTTTACGACATCTGCCTGGTGCTCGACTGGAACATCACGTCGCGCGCCCGCAACCGCGGTTCGGCGATCTTTTTCCACCTCATCAAGCCAGGGTACCAGCCGACTGCGGGATGCGTTGCCGTCAGCCTTGCCGACATGAAACGGCTCATCCGCTTCATGCGCAAGGGAACGGTGGTGAGGGTGCTGGGCTAAGGCCGCCCGAAACAAAAATGCCCGGCGTGAAGGCCGGGCATCTCGAATTCAAAGCTGAAAGACGCTTACTTCCACTCGCGGATATCGACGAAATGTCCGGCGATCGCGGCAGCCGCTGCCATGGCCGGCGAGACGAGGTGGGTGCGGCCCTTGTAGCCCTGGCGGCCCTCGAAATTGCGGTTCGAGGTGGAGGCGCAGCGCTCGCCCGGCTTCAGGCGGTCGTCGTTCATCGCCAGGCACATCGAGCAGCCCGGTTCACGCCATTCGAAACCTGCGTCCTTGAAGATCTTGTCGAGGCCTTCGGCTTCGGCCTGTTCCTTGACGATGCCGGAGCCCGGGACGACCATGGCGGACACGGTCGACGCGACGGTGCGGCCTTCGACCACCTTGGCGGCGGCGCGCAGGTCCTCGATGCGGCCGTTGGTGCAGGAACCGATGAAGACGCGGTCGATCGCGATGTCGGTGATCTTGGTGCCCGGCTTCAGACCCATATAGTCCAGCGCACGCCACTTGGAGGTGCGCTTGGTTTCGTCCGGAATGTCGTCGGGGTTCGGAACGGAGCCTTCAACCGAGATCACGTCTTCCGGCGAGGAACCCCAGGAGACGATCGGCGGCAGGTTGGCGGCATCGAGCACGACGACCTTGTCGAAATGCGCGCCTTCGTCGCTCTGCAGCGTCTTCCAGTAGTCGAGCGCCATGTCCCAGGCCTTGCCCTGCGGGGCGCGGGGCTTGCCCTTGATGTATTCGAAGGTCTTTTCGTCCGGCGCGATCAGGCCGGCGCGGGCGCCGCCTTCGATCGTCATGTTGCAGACCGTCATGCGGCCTTCCATGGAGAGTGCCCGGATCGCTTCGCCGGCGAATTCGATGACGTGGCCGGTGCCCCCGGCGGTGCCGATTTCGCCGATGATGGCAAGGATGATGTCCTTGGCGGTGACGCCCGGCGGCAGCTGGCCGTCGACGCGCACCAGCATGTTCTTCGCCTTCTTCTGCACCAGCGTCTGGGTGGCGAGCACGTGCTCGACTTCTGACGTGCCGATACCGTGCGCCAGGGCGCCGAAGGCGCCGTGCGTCGAGGTGTGGCTGTCACCACAGACGATGGTCATGCCCGGCAGGGTAAAACCCTGTTCCGGACCGACGATATGGACGATCCCCTGGCGGACGTCCTTCTCCGAATAATATTCGACGCCGAAGTCATGGGCGTTCTGGGCAAGCGCCTCCACCTGGATGCGGCTTTCCTCGTTCTTGATGCCTTCGTGGCGGTCGGCGGTGGTCGGCACGTTGTGGTCGACGACGGCGAGCGTCTTTTCCGGCGCGCGGACCTTGCGGCCGGCGATGCGCAGGCCTTCGAACGCCTGCGGCGACGTCACTTCGTGAACGAGGTGACGGTCGATGTAGAGAAGACAGGTGTGGTTTTCATCCTCGGAAACGACGTGGTCGTCCCAGATCTTGTCGTAAAGGGTGCGGGGTGCGCTCATGGCTGCTATCCGTAAAGCTGACTGAAACAGGAAATGGGTATCCGGCAGCACGGGGCTGCCTCAAGCTGAGGAAGGTCAGCTAAGTCGGTCGCAAAGCGCCCCGGATACCCGCGCGAAAAAGCGTGCCGGCAGACGCTTGTGGTCCTGCAGCACGACGATATGGTTCGCGAGGCATCCAAATTTCGATCCCATGGCGGCTGCAATAGCAGTTTCCGGAGAAATCGGCAATCAAATTGCTTCGTGGGAAACCTGTCGCATGATTGTCATAAAGCTTTCGCGGAAACGTGGTTGATCTCGGTTTCCAGAACGGAGGAATGCCCGATGTCCGAACCCATGCAAGACCAGCTCAGCCGCATCAAGGATGAAATCGCCGACAGCTTCGATGAAGAGCTGGAAATGCAGATGGAAGAGGACCGGCTCGACGAGCTGGTCGCCGAGGGCATGTCGGAGCCGGCCGAGCCGACGATCGACCGGAAAATCTATTTCCGCGAACTCTTCCGCCTCCAGCACGAGTTGGTGCGCCTGCAGGACTGGGTTCAGTACAAGAAGCTGAAGATGGTCGTGTTGTTCGAAGGCCGCGACTCGGCCGGCAAGGGCGGCGCCATCAAGCGCGTCACCCAGCGGCTCAACCCGCGCGTCTGCCGCACCGTCGCCCTTCCGGCGCCGACCGAGCGCGAACGCAGCCAGTGGTATTTCCAGCGCTACGTGCCGCATCTGCCGACCGCCGGCGAAATGGTACTGTTCGACCGCTCCTGGTACAACCGCGCCGGCGTCGAGCGCGTCATGGGCTTCTGCACCAAGGACGAGCTGGAAGAGTTCTTCCGCTCGGTGCCGGAATTCGAGCGCATGCTGGTCCGCTCCGGCATCATCCTCGTCAAATACTGGTTCTCGATTACCGACGAGGAGCAGGAATTCCGCTTCAAGATGCGCATCCACGATCCGCTGAAGCAGTGGAAGCTGTCGCCGATGGACCTCGAAAGCCGTGTCCACTGGGAAGAATATACCAAGGCCAAGGAAGAGATGCTCCAGCGCACCCACATTCCGGAAGCGCCGTGGTGGGTGGTGCAGGCCGTCGACAAGAAGAAGGCGCGGCTGAACTGCATCGCGCATCTTCTTGCCCAGGTGCCTTACGAGACCGTGCCGAAGGAATCGATCGACCTGCCCGGCCGCGTCCGCCACGACGACTATATCCGCCATCCGGTGCCGGCGGACATGTATGTTCCGGAAGTCTACTGATGCCCTGCGCCCCGCCGTCGTTGACGCTGCGGGGCGCCGACGCTAACCTGGATCCGCCATGATGATGAACACTCTCAATATCGCTTCGGTCTTCTTCATAACCGCCTGAGCATTTGCCAGCGGCAATGAAGACAACGAGCCCTGATCGCAGCCCCTGCGGCTGACGATGGCTCATGGCCGAAACACTCCGCCCCGAGCGCCCATAGCCCGAGCGCATGCGTGCCGTCCGGTGGAGAGCGAACGAGAGATTTCCCTATGACCGATCATCATCCTGCCGAAGCGCGGGCGCTTGAGCCTGCCGAAATCGAGGCTTTCATCCGCGACGGGTTCGTGCGGATCGACAACGCCTTCCCCAGGCAAGTCGCAGCAGAAGGCCGCGACATTATGTGGCGCGACATTCCCTTCGACCGCTACGACCCGACCACCTGGACGCAGCCCGTCATCCGCCTGCCGGGTTATGGCGGCGGGCCTTTCGAGGCCGCCGTCAACATGCCGGCGCTGCACAGGGCCTTCGACCAGCTGGTCGGCAAGGGCCGCTGGCTGCCGCGCAGCGGGCTCGGCAGCTTTCCGATCCGCTTCCCGCATCCCGACAGCGCCGGTGACGACGGCTGGCACGTGGACCTCAGTTTCCCCGGGCCGTCGTCCAATCCCAACGAGCAGTACGACTTCTCCAATTGGCGGGCCAACTATACCTCGCGGGATCGGGCCTTGTTGATGCTCTTCCTGTTCTCGGATGTCGGCGAAAACGACGCACCGACCCGCATCCGCCCGGGCTCGCACATGGAGATGGCGCGGCTGCTGGAACCGGCGGGAGAGGCCGGCATGGGGCCGATGATGCTGGAGGCGGTCGGGGCGGATTGCGAGGAGGCGCTGGCGACGGGCGAGGCGGGCACCGTCTATCTCTGCCACCCGCTGCTCATCCACGCGGCTCAGAAGCATCGCGGTACGGAGCCGCGCTTCATGGCGCAGCCACCGCTCGGGCTTGCCGAGCCATACCGGCTGGAGCGGGAGGACGGCGATTATTCGCCGGTCGAGATCGCCCTGCGCCTGGCGCTCGGCAGGGCGTGAAACGGGGAGGCGGCCTTCGGGCCGCCTTTCTCATGCCCGTCGTTTCGTCAGTTCGATGACGAAATCCAGGAAGGCACGCACCCGCGCGGACATCAGGTTCTGCGATCGATGGTAAATGTAGAGCGGGAAGGTTTCGTCTGCCCAGTCTGGCAGGACCTGCACCAGCCGTCCGTCGCGCAGATAATCCTCCGCATAGAGCGCCAGGGGCTGGGCGATGCCCTGGCCGCCGAGGCAGGCGCCAAGCAGCGCGCCGGTTTCGTTGACCATCAGGCTGCCATGGGCGGTGACCGAGACGATCTCCTTGCCCTTCTGGAATTCCCACAGAAAGCCGCGGCCGGTGGTCGGGTCGCGCATCAGCACGCATTGATGACCGGCTTCCAGGTCTTCCGGCCGTTGCGGCGTCCCGTGCCGGGCCAAATAGGTGGGCGTGGCGCAGGTCAGCACACGGGTGCGCAGCAGCAGCCGGGCGATCAGCGAGGACGGTTCCGGTTCACCGAAACGGATCGCCACGTCGAACCCTTCCGCCACCAGATCACCCATCCGGTCGCGCACCGCGAGCTCGACGTGCAGATCCGGATAGCGGGCAAGGAAAGGCTCGATCGCCGGCGCCAGCACATGGATGCCGAAGGCGGCATCGACATTGACCCGCAGCCTGCCGCGCACCGTCGCCGTGCTGCCGCCGGCCTTGATCGCCGCGTCCTCGATGCCGGAGAGGTGCGGGCTCACCTCCTCATAGAACTGCCGGCCTTCCTCGGTCAGCGTGATCGAGCGGGCGGTGCGGTGGAAGATGCGGATGCCGACCCGCTGTTCGAGTCTCGCGATCGCCCGGCTGACACCGGACTGGGTGATCCCCAGCGCCTCGCCGGCGCGCACGAAACTGCCGGCCTCCACGACGGCGGCCAGCACCCCCACCCCACTCAGCAATCGGCTGTCGAAACTCATCGAGACTGACTTTCAGTCATTCTTAGTCTGTATCTTATGAATTTTTCTTCATCCCGTCCATCCCCTATACCTGTCCTCACAGACAGAGGCGGCCCGGTGGTCGAGCCGCCCGATACAAGGAAAGGTCCCCACAATGTCCGCTCTTCAAGCCACCCAGACTTTCGCTCCCGTTGCCATTCAGACCGCCGCTCCGGTTTCCGCTCCGGCCGTTCGCAAGCCGAACCCTTCCAAGGTCCGCCTCGCCGTCTTGATGGTCGTCGCCGTCTATCCGATCATCACCGCGCTGCTTTATGCTCTGGCACCGCTCACCGAAGGCTGGTCCACCTGGCAGCGCACGCTGGTGATCGCGCCGATCATGGTCTCGTCGATCGTTTTCGTGGTCGGTCCGAACATCCAGAAATATCTCGGCTGGTTCGTTGCCCGTTTGCCGCGCCCGGTTCGCTGAATCCCTGACCGAAGGAGAACGATCATGACCAATGCTGTTCCGCAGGCCATCCAGCGCTTCATCGACGCAACCAATTCAGGCGACAGGGCGGCGTTGCTCGCCGCCTTCACCGAGACCGGCTCGCTCACCGACTGGGGCCGGCATTTCAACGGAAGGGCCGAGATCGCCCGCTGGGACGAGACCGACAATATCGGCGTGCAGTCGCATCTGACGATCCTGCGCGTCGAGGAGGCCGGCGGCACATGGCGTGCCCGGATCTCGGTTCGCGGCAACGGGTACAACGGCGAAGGCAACATGGCCTTCACGCTCGATGACGACCGGATATCCCGGCTGGTGATCAGCTGACCGCCTTTTCCCTCACCGCTCCGTCCGCCTGCGCAACCGGCTCTCGACACCGCGCAGGGCCAGCGACAGGCCGATCGTCAGCAGTAGATAGATATAGGTGACGATCGAATAGGTCTCGAAGAAGCGAAAGGAGCCTGCGGCATAGACCTTGGCCATCTGGGTGATGTCGGCGACGCCGAGTACCGAGACCAGCGACGAATCCTTCACCATCGAGACGAAGTCGTTGGACAGCGGCGGCAGGATGACCCGCATCGCCTGCGGGAAGACGATCAGCCGGAAACGCTGCCAGCGACTGAGGCCCAGCGCCTTCGCCGCCTCGATCTGGCCGATGTCGACGGCCTGGAACCCGGCGCGAAAGATCTCGGCGATGAAGGCCGCATAACCGATCGTCAGGGCGATGATCGCCCGCCACAGGAGCGAGACGTCGCGTACCAGAAGCGCCTGGCTCCAGCCGCTTTCGATCAGCGGCGCCAGCATCCAATTGTAGAAGGTCACGAAGGCCGGCGCGCCGACGAAAGCGATATAGAAGAGCAGCACGAGGATCGGGATGCCGCGGATCAACTCGATATAGAAACGCGCCGCCTGCCGGAGCATCACACTGCCGGACAGACCCGCAAGCGCGATGCCGAGCCCGAGCAACGTTGCCAGGAGGAAGGCGGTGAGCGTCACGCCGATGGTGATGCCGATGCCCTTGGCGACGACATTGAAGACCTGGGAATAGAGGCCGTTGAGGGCGATGACCGCCGCGAGGCCGAAACAAAGGATCCCGAAGGCGACCAGCCACCAGGGAAAGTCCTGCGGCTGCGATGTCCTGCGGCGCTGAGGCGCCATGCCTTTACTGGCCCATCTTGTAGTCGAGGAACCACTTCTTGTTCAGCTTGTCGAGCGTGCCGTCGGCCTTCAGTGCCGCGATCGCCGCATTGACCGGGGCGACGAGATCGGAGCCCTTCTTGAAGATGAAGCCGAAATCCTCGGTGCCAAGAGGTTCACCGATCAGCTTCAGGGAGCCGCCGGAGGCTTTCACATAGCCGTCGCCGGCGGTGCTGTCCGTCAAGACCAGATCAACGTCTCCCGCTTTCAGCGCCTGCACGGTCGCACCAAAAGTCTCGAACAGTTTGATCCGCGGGTTCTGCTCGTTGCCGTCTAGGATCTCGTAGACCGCCGTGTAGAACGGGCTCGTCCCCGGTTGCGCGCCGATCAGCCCGGTCGTCAGGGCGCCAAAACTCCTGGCGTCGGCAAAGCGCTTCTCGTCGCCACGCACCAGCATCAGCTGCTGCGAGCGCATGTAGGGATCGGAGAAGTCGACCTTCTCCTTGCGGTCGTTCTTGATGGTGATGCCGGTCATGCCGATGTCGTACTGGCCATCGGAAACCGCCTGGATCATCGCGTCCCAGCTGGTGTTCTGGTATTCGAGCTTGAAATTCAGCCGCCCGGCGATCTCGTTCATCGCGTCATATTCCCAGCCGACCGCCTTGCCACTCTTCGGATCGACGAATTGCAGCGGCGGATAGGCGTTTTCCGTCACCACCACGACGGTCCTTCCGTTGAGATTGGGAAGCTCGGCGGCAAACGCCGCCATCGGCGAGAGGAGAAGCGCGGCAAGGCCGGCGAGGACGGTGCGGCGGGCTGGCATCGGGAAACTCCTCAAGCAAACGGTCGGTCGGAAAATTCTCACATGTCCAAAGCGGATGGCAAGGCGCATCGTTGCCCGCCGACAGTCTGAAACGAAAAAAGGCGGCCCGAGGACCGCCTTTTCCGTAATCGATGTCCGAAGCTTATTCGGCAGAAGCTTCAGCAGCCTTGGCGGCTTCTGCGGCTTCAGCAGCTTCTGCTGCGGCCTTTGCTTCGGCAGCGAGAGCCTGTGCTGCTGCAACCTTCTCGGCTTCGATCCGTGCCTTTTCGTCGGCAACGGCCTGACGCTCGGCGTCGTTCAGCTTGCGGGCGCGAACGCCGGTGTCTTCAACGATACGAGCCGACTTGCCGCGACGATCGCGCAGGTAGTAGAGCTTGGCGCGACGGACCTTGCCGCGGCGAACGACTTCGACGCTTTCGACCATCGGCGAATAGACCGGGAATACGCGCTCGACGCCTTCGCCGTAGGAGATCTTGCGAACAGTGAAGCTCTCGTTGATGCCACCGCCGGAGCGGCCGATGCAGACGCCTTCATAGGCCTGCACGCGGGTGCGGTTGCCTTCGGTAACCTTCACGTTGACGCGGAGCGTGTCGCCGGCGGAAAATTCCGGAAGCGTGCGCTTGGCTGCAATCTTGGCGGCCTGTTCGGCTTCCAATTCCTGGATGATATTCATCGTCTCAAACCTTTGGTTCTTCTGAAACAGCCAGAGCGCTCGAGTATATCCCTTTGGTCAAAGCCTCGGGGATTTGCCTTTTCGGCAGAGCGAATTCACCATTCTTTGTTGCTGGTCGACGGGATATTTCCCATTTCCGGGTGCGCCAATACACGAAAGACAGGGGTTTGTCATCCCGTTGATTGCGATTTTGTGACGAAAAAGCCCGCTATTGCTGCCTTTCGCTCAAGCCGCTATCTGAAGGCCAAGGATGAGGAAACACCAATGACAATCACAATGATAGCCCTGCTCGCCGTGGCGGGCTTCCTGTCCGGTGCGGTCAACGCGATCGCCGGCGGCGGGACCTTTCTGACCTTCGGGGCGATGACGCTTGCCGGCGTTCCGCCGATCCTGGCCAATGCCACGTCCTCGATCGTGCAGTTCCCGGGCTATGTTACTTCGACGATCGCCTATTGGGACGAGATTTCCAGCCGCTGGCGCAGCGCGCTGGTGCTGGCGCTGGTTTCGGTCGTCGGCGCTTTCGCCGGCGCCTTTCTGCTGCTGTCGCTCGACAATCCGTCCTTTCGCGCCCTCGTGCCCTGGCTGCTGGCAGCCGCGACGGCGGTGTTTGCCGCGGGACCGTGGCTGAAACCGAAGGTGTCTGCGGAGCGGTCGGCCAATTCTCCCGGCTCCGTCATCGCCCAGTTCCTGACGGCGATCTATGGCGGGTTCTTCGGCGCCGGCATGGGGATCATGATGCTCGCCGTCCTCGGGTTGACGACCGGCGGCAGCTACCACCATCTCAACGCGCTGAAGAACATGCTGGCGATCCTGATCGCGGCCGTTGCCATCATCGTCTTCGTCGGCGGCGGCGTCATCGCCTGGCCGGAGGCGATCGTGATGATCCCGGCCGGCGCGCTCGGCGGTTATGCCGGCGTGTGGATGGCGCGGCGGGTGCCGCAGGCGGTGCTGCGCTGGTGCGTGGTGGCCGTCGGGTTCGCTCTGACGATCTATTATTTCGTGACGGGGTGAGTGGCGACTATTTTGCGACCGGCTGAGTGGCGCCCCCCTCACCCGGCCTCCGCTTCGCTCGGCCACCCTCTCCCCGAGGGGAGAGGAGGTATGGAGGCGTCGCGGCATACCCTTCTTCTCCCCAGCGGGGAGAAGGTGGCCCGAAGGGTCGGATGAGGGGGTTACTTCGCCTTGTTCGGCAGCAAATCCGGTCGGCGCTCCGCGGTCAGTTTCCGCGCCTCTTCCAACCGCCATTTCTCGATCGCCGCATGGTTGCCGGAGGTCAGAACGGCGGGGATTTCCAGACCTTCGAACACTTGCGGCCTGGTATATTGCGGATGTTCGAGCAGCCCGTTCTCGAAACTTTCATGGGTGCCGGACAGCGCATTGCCCATCACGCCCGGCAGGATGCGCACCACCGCGTCGAGCAGGGTCAGCGCCGCCGGCTCGCCGCCGGACAGAACATAGTCGCCGATCGACACCTCTTCGAGATTGCGGGCATCGATCACCCGCTGGTCGACACCCTCGAACCGGCCGCAGACAATCACCACGCCGTCGCCGGCCGCCAGCTCGCGCACCTTCTCCTGGGTCAGCGGCTTTCCGCGCGGGCTCATCAGCAGACGAGGGCGGTTGTCGCCTTCGGAGACTTTGTCGATCGCCTTGGCGAGAATATCCGGCTTCAGCACCATTCCGGCGCCTCCGCCGGCCGGCGTGTCGTCGACCGTGCGATGCCTGTCCTGCGCAAAATCGCGGATCTGTACCGTGTCGAGCGACCATTGTCCGCGCTCCAGCGCCTTGCCGGCGAGCGAAACGGCCAGGTGGCCCGGAAACATCTCCGGGTAGAGCGTCAGGATGGTGGCGCGAAAGGTCATCGCGCCTACTTGCCCTTTTTTGGGAAACCCGGTGCCGGACCGTCGTCTTCCGGGTTCTCGGCAAGGCCGGCCGCCTGCGGGTCGATCAGGATCTTCCCTCCTTCGAGGTCGATTTCCAGTACCGCAGCTTCGGAGAAGGGGATGAGGGTAGGGCGGCGGCCGGGACCTTTCAGCTCCAGCAGATCGCCGGCGCCGAAATCGTAGACCGCGCTCACCGTGCCGTAGCTCTTGCCTTCTTCGTCGACCGCTTCGAGGCCTTCGAGATCGGCGTAATAGAACTCATCTTCCTCGAGCTCGTCGTCGGGCAGGTTGTCGCGCTCGATGAACAGTTCGAGCCCGGCCAGCGCCTCGGCCGCATTGCGGTCGTTGATGCCGCGGAAACGGACGATCGCGACGTTCTTGGCCTCGCGGATTTCGAGAATCTCGAAAACCCGGCCGTCTTCGCTGTGCAGGTTGCCGTAATCGCCGAGCGCGGTCGCATCGGCCGTATACGTGCGCACCCGTACCTCGCCCCGGAGACCCTGGGCGGCGCCGATGGTCGCCATCAGAATGGGATTTTCGAGCTTGGTCATGAGGGTCGTCATCTCGGTTGTCGTGCGCTCATTTAAGCTTTGCACGATCAAAAGCAAACAGCAAAACGGGCAGCGCGTTGCCGCGCCGCCCGTCGTTTGGGAAAGGCTGGTCGCGAAGCTTATGCTTCGGCGGCGGCAGCAGCTGCTTCTTCAGCCTTCTGGGCGCGTTCCTTGGCGCGTTCCTGGGCCTTCTTGCCCGGCTGACCCTTGCCCGGGTTGTTCTTGGCTTCGCGCTGGGCAATGCCGGCTTCAGCGAGGAAGCGCAGAACGCGGTCGGTCGGCTGGGCGCCGTTGTCGATCCAATGCTGGATGCGCTCGGCGTTCAGTTCAACGCGCTTGGCATCGTCCTTGGCGAGCATCGGGTTCCAGGAACCGAGCTTTTCGAGGAAGCGGCCGTCGCGGGGCGAACGGGCGTCGGCAACGACGACGGTGTAGTACGGACGCTTCTTGGAGCCGCCGCGGGCGAGACGAATTTTCAGGGCCATTTCAATTACTCCTAGGTTTTTTCTGGCTGCCGTCAGGCGGGCCGGGGTTCTTCTTGAGGCCGCCATCAGGCGGGCTGGTTCAGGCTATTTCATGCCGACGTGTTCGGCGGCGATGGCTTCATGGTGCCGGATGACTTCCTTGATGACGAAGTTCAGGAACTTCTCGGCGAAATCCGGGTCCAGATGCGCTTCCTTCGCCAGGCGGCGAAGACGCTCGATCTGGAATTCTTCGCGCGCCGGGTCGGCCGGCGGCAAATCGTACTGGGCTTTCAGGACGCCCACTTCCTTGGTGCAGCGGAAACGTTCCGCCAGCATATGCACGAGCGCCGCGTCGATGTTGTCGATCGATTGGCGGTAGCTTGCAAGTTTCGCTTTGACCTCTGGGTCAACCATCGGCGTGTCCTCCCTTACTTCTTCTTGGGCAGGCCCGGAAGGCCGGGGAAACCGCCGCCGAGGCCGGGCAGCTTGGCCCCGCCGAGACCCGGCATGCCACCGCCCGGAAGGCCTCCCCCTGGAAGACCGGGCATCGAGCCCGGCTTGATGCCCGCGGCCTCGGCCTGCTTCTGCAGCGCTTCGAGCTGTTTCGGATCGAGCTTGGAGAGGTCGGGCATGCCGCCCATTCCACCCATTCCGCCGCCCATGCCACCAAGACCCATCTTCGAGGCAAGGCCGCCCATCATCTGCTTCATCATCCCGCCCTTGCCCTTGCCGCCCATCATTTTCATCATGTCGGCCATCTGGCGGTGCATTTTCAGAAGCTTGTTGATTTCGGCGGCATCCGTGCCCGAGCCGGCGGCGATGCGCTTCTTGCGGCTGTGCTTCAGCATGTCCGGGTTGGCACGCTCGGCCCTGGTCATCGACTGGATGATGGCGATATGGCGGGCGAATGTCTTGTCGCTCATGCCGGCAGCCGAGAGCTTGTCCTTCATGCCGCTCATGCCGGGCATCAGACCCATGATGCCGCCCATTCCGCCGAGCGACTGCATCTGCTTCAGCTGTTCGGCTAGGTCGTTCAGGTCGAACTTGCCCTTGGCCATCTTCTCGGCCATGGCGCGCGCCTTGTCGGCGTCGATATTTTCCGCAGCCTTCTCGACCAGCGAGACGATGTCGCCCATGCCGAGAATGCGGTCGGCGATGCGGCGGGGATGGAATTCCTCCATCTCCGTCATCTTTTCGCCGGTACCGATCAGCTTGATCGGCTTGCCGGTGACGGCGCGCATCGAAAGGGCGGCACCGCCGCGTCCGTCGCCGTCCATGCGGGTCAGCACGAGGCCGGTAATGCCGACGCGCTCGTCGAAATTGCGGGCGAGGTTGACGGCGTCCTGGCCGGTGAGCGAGTCGGCGACCAGCAGGATTTCATGCGGGTTGGAGCGGCGCTTGATCTCCGCCATCTCCGCCATCAGCGGCTCGTCGATATGGGTGCGGCCGGCTGTGTCGAGGATGACGACGTCATGGCCGCCGAGCTTGGCGGCCTGCACGGCGCGTGCGGCGATCTCGGTCGGCGACTGGCCGGCAATGATTGGCAGCGTGTCGACGCCGGTCTGGACGCCGAGCTGACGAAGCTGTTCCTGGGCGGCCGGGCGGCGCGTATCGAGCGATGCCATCAGCACCTTCTTGCGCTCGCGTTCGGTCAGCCGCTTGGCGATCTTGCCCGTCGTTGTCGTTTTGCCGGAGCCTTGGAGGCCGACCATCATGATCACGACCGGGGCAACCGCATGCAGGTCGATGCCAACCCCTTCGGAGCCGAGCATTTCGATCAGCTCGTCATGGACGATCTTGACGACCATCTGGCCGGGCTTGATCGACTTCAGGACTTCGGCGCCGACGGCCTTTTCACGCACCTTGTCGGTAAAGGAGCGCACGACTTCCAGCGCCACGTCCGCTTCGAGCAGCGCACGGCGAACCTCGCGCAGAGCGGCGGACACATCCGCTTCGCTCAATGCGCCACGGCCGGTCAGTCCACTCAAGATGGAGCCAAGACGGTCCTGGAGGCTTTCGAACATCGTTTCTTCCTTCTCGCGTTTCGGGATCACCGAAACGTCGGGTTCTTGTCTGCGGAAAACAAGAGACAAAGCCAAAAAGCACCCGAGGGCGCAACGCGCTGTCGGGTGTTGACCTCCGGGCTCACTATGTCGGCCCCGGTCGGCGGCTCCAAGTCGTAACTTGTCAGCAGATGGGCGGGCTTAAACAGGAAACAGGCGGGAAAGTCAAGGCTGGCAAGTCCACTGTGCTGCGCGCTTGCGGGGATATTCATTTCGGCTATATTGAATATTCCTGCAGCGCTCCATGGGAGTGGATAGCCGTGTCTCTCTATATCCGTGACGACAAGGTCGATGAACTGGCAAACGAGGTCATGCGCCGGCTTGGCACGAAAACCAAGACGGAAGCCGTGCGCGTGGCGCTGGAGAACGAGCTGAAACGGGCCGGCGAGGAGCTGTCGCTGGAGGAGCGTGTCAGGCGGTTGCAAGATCGTATTGCGGCGCTCGGACCAAAAGATCCGAACTTCGATGAAAAGGCCTTCATGGACGAGATGTGGGAAATCTGATGTTCCTCGATGCGTCCGCGATCGTCGCGATTTTAGGCGGAGAATCGGTAGGGGCGTCCTTGCTTGGCAAAATCAAAGGTGCTGAAGTCCCGGTTTATTATTCCTCGATGGTGGTGTTTGAGGCGGTCATCGCTTTGGCCCGTCAGAGAAAGGTCGCCGCCTATGGCGAGCATGCACCGACGCCGAAATATCTGATCGAAGAGGTGCAGGCGGTTGTCGCTGATTTCTTCCAACAGATTGGTGCTGTCGAAGTCGCGCTTCCATCTGGGCTTCATGACTCGGCACTGGCTGCTGCAAAAATTTATGGCCGCTTTGTCGGCCATCCCGCAAAATTGAACTTTGGCGATTGCTTCTCTTATGCCGCCGCAAGAACGCTTCGGTCACCGCTCCTCTTCGTGGGCAACGATTTCTCCAAAACGGACATAGAGGTCGCATGATCGTGTCCGCCGGGTCTCGATTTGAGTTTTCAGATGCAGCCTGACGCTGTTAGATAGCCATCATGAACCGTCGAAAATTCCTGAAATGGTCCGGTATCGGTGCGATCGCCGCCCTCGTGGGCGGGTTCGCGGCAAGGGGAGCCATGGCTGCCAACAAATATTACTCCGGTCCGGTCTCCGATCATTTCGACGGAACGTATTTCTTCAATCCGGGTGGCGAGGAGCCGCGCGGCGGTCTCGACCTGCTGCGCTGGAAGCTTGCCGGCAACAATATCGCCTGGCCCGACAGTTTTCCGAGCCCGTTTCCGCAGGCGGTGCCGGAAACCCGTGTCTCGGGCGATCGGCTGACCGTCACCATGGTCGGCCATGCCGCGATGCTGATCCAGGTCGCCGGCCTCAACATCCTGACCGATCCGGTCTGGGACGATCGCGCCAGCCCGGTGCGTTTCGCAGGACCGAAGCGGGTCAATCCACCGGGCGTGCGCATCGGCGACCTGCCGCCGATCGACGTCGTGCTCGTCACCCATAACCATTACGACCATATGGACCTTGAAACCCTCCGGGTTCTGCAGAGCCGCGACAAGCCGCACTTCATCACGCCGCTCGGCAACGACGCGCTCATCCGTTCACGCGTCAAGGATGCGAGGATCACGGTGATGGATTGGGGCGGCCGCGAGGAGATCGCCGCAAATATCGCCCCTGGCGTCGTCCTGCATTGCGAGCCCTGCCATCACTGGTCGGCGCGCGGAGTTGGCGACCGGCGTATGGCTCTGTGGGCCGCCTTCGTGTTCGAAACTCCGGCTGGCAAGATCTACCATATCGGCGATACCGGCTTCCACCGGGGCATCAATTATCGCGCCGCGCGGGAAAAGCACGGGCCCTTCCGGCTCGCCAACCTGCCGTTCGGCGCCTATGAACCGCGCTGGTTCATGCAGGCGCAGCACCAGAACCCGGACGAGGCGGTCGAGGGCATGCTTCTCTGCGACGCGGCTTTCGTCGCCGGCCATCATTGGGGTACTTTCAACCTGACCGACGAGGGGATCGAGCAGCCGCTGGCGGCGCTTCATGCCGCTCTCGATGCACGCCGCATTTCCCGCGACCGTTTCCGGCCGATGCGGCCCGGCGAAGTCTTCGAGGTCCCGGCGATTTCCGTCTGAACCTTGGGGAACTGTTGCGGAAACGCGACAAATGGCCCGGATCTACGAATATTTCAGCATCTGCCGCCGCAAGGCGGGTGCCTGTCCAACGTGCTGATTTTGCATAAAAACATGATTATCATAATCATGTTTTTTAATACTCCTTGGATTCATTCCAAATCATTGATGTTGAATCATTTTTTAGGCGGCGCTAAACGCGGGCCGGTTGGTCGGGCAGGTCCCGGCCTTGGGGTTACGGACTTGGACATCAGCCTTATCGAGCAGTTGCAGCAGACCGAGGAGGGGAAGCTGCAGCGGTTCTTTCTTCGGCGTCTGCGCAACAGGGAGGATGCGGCGGACGCGACACAGGAGACTTTTCTGCGGCTGCTGACGGCATCGCCGAAGGAGGATCTGCGCAATCCGCATGCCTATCTCTTCCAGGTCGCCCGGTCCGTCGCCCATGGCATTACCTCGCGGCTGATGCGCGACAGCGCGCTCTTCGCGGACGAGATGGAGGGGACGCAGGTCGCCGACGACGCGCCGAGCCCGGAACGGGTGGTGGCGGCGCGCCAGCAGCTCGGGCTCCTGATCGAAACGATTTCCGCCCTGCCGCCGAAATGCCGGGTCGTCTTCGTGCTCAGCCGGCTCGAAGGGCTTTCCAACGGAGAGATCGCGACCAAGCTCGGAATCTCCCGGAACATGGTTGAAAAACACATCATCCGTGCACTCATGGCTTGCCGTCAGGCTCGCCTTGCGGCATTGCCTCCGGCCGGGGGAAACACACATGACTAATGTCTCGGATAAGGCGCGCGAAGACGCCATTGCGGAAGAAGCGGCAGGCTGGGTGGCGCGTCTCGGATCCCGCGACGCGACGGACGCGGACCGCCGCCGTTTCGAATTCTGGAAAATGCAGGATCCGGCGCATGCCGCGGCCTTCGAGGAGATGAGTGCTCTCTGGGGCGATCTCGCCGCGGTGCCGAAAACGGTCGCGCCACGCCGGCGCCGGGTGGTCGGCGGCGGCATCGCCGCCCTGCTTCTGATGGGCTGTCTTGGCATTATCGCCAGCGATACCGGCCTCATCGCCTGGTATCGTTCGGATTTCTACACGCCGGTTGGCGTCATCAAGCGCATCGACCTCGACGACGGGTCGGTGGTGACGCTCAATACCGATAGCGCCATCCAGGTAAGATACGGCCAGACGGAGCGCCGGATCGTGCTTCTGCGCGGCGAGGCCTTCTTCGACGTAGCGCCGAACCCGGCTCGTCCTTTCGTCGTCAGCGGCGATGAAACGCAGGCGATCGCGCTCGGCACCCATTATGCGGTGCGGGTCGGCGATCGCGACGAGGTGATGGTCGAGGAGGGGCATGTGGCGGTGACCTCCGGCTCGCAGCGCGCGGTGCTCGATGCCGGCGGCACGGCGCAGCTCGATGCCGATGGCCAATTGATGACCGGCACCGGCGATGTCGCCAATCTGACCAGCTGGCGCAGCGGCAAGCTGGTCTTCTCCGGCCGGCCGCTCGGCGAGGTGCTCGACCAGATCGGCCGTTACCAGCATGGCCGCATCATGGTGCTCGACGATCAGGCGGCGCAGCTGCGGGTCAGCGGCGTCTTTGCCGCCAATGACGCCGATCAGACTTTCGCGGCCCTGCAGGAGAGCCTGCCGATCCGCATCATCCGGCTTTCCGACTGGGTTACCCTGGTCCGTTCCCGCTGAGGACATGCCCGATCGGAAAATTTGAGTATAATGATCATCTTTTTTCCAAAACTGACGTCAGGAGGTGGGGCCCTCTTTCACTCATAGCCATCAGGGGCCGCGACGAGAGCGGCCATGACGTTTGAGTACAGGGGGTCGAAATGAGTTTGACGGGACCGCTTCTTTCGCGGCATGTCCGGATCGCGCTTGGCTGCGTATCCTTGCTGGGCGGTATCGCTCCGGCGATGGCGCAACAGCCGGCGCAGGGCGTCCAGTCGCAGCAGGTCGCCATTTCCATTCCGGCCGGGCCGCTGGAAAACGCGCTTCTTGCGCTTGGCCGCCAGACCGACCTGCGTCTCGTCTATCGCAGCGAAATCACCGCCGGCAAGACAACTGCCGGCGTGACCGGTTCGCTGACTCCGTCGGCCGCCCTGTCGCGACTGCTTTCCGGCACCGGCGTTTCCTTCCGATCAAGCGGCGGCAATACGGTGACGCTGGAGGCGGGAGCTTCGTCGGCGGCGGGCCTGCCGGACCCGACAGGCGATACGACGCTCAAGCCGATCGTGCTTCGCGGCGGCGAGGGCCGGCCGGCGGACGCGCCTTACGAGACGGCGGGTTCCACCAGCTATATCTCCTCCGAGCAGATCGAACGGTTCCGCGGCTCGACAGCCGGTGACATCTTCAAGAACACGCCCGGCGTCATCTCCGCCAACAACCACAATGGTGGTGCCGTCAACGTCAATATCCGCGGCCTGCAGGGCCAGAACCGCGTCCGCGTTGCGATCGACGGAACGCAGCAAACGACCACGACCTGGCGCGGTTACGCCGGCGTCGACGACCGCACCTATATCGACCCGGACCTGATCGGCGGCGTCAGCATCTCCAAAGGCCCGTCTGGCGGCGCTGCTGGTGCCGGCGTCAACGGCGGCGTCGTCGGCATTCGCACGATCAACGCGAAGGATATCGTCGAGGATGGCAAGCAATATGGCGGCCGCATCAAGATAGGGGCGCAGGACAATACGACGTCCGATTTTACCATCAACTCGATCGTCCAGCAGACCGATTCTGCCGATTTCTTCGACTTCACGAACGGCAACGGCAGCGTCGCGCTGGCGACTGTGCAGGACAATTTCGATCTGGTGATCGCCGCGGCGCGCCGGTATCGCGGCAATTATTTCGCCGGCTCGAAAGGCCCGACGACCTACAATTTCAACAATCGCGACTACCTCCTGTCTTATACCAAACCGGGCGAGGAGGTCTGGAATACGTCGAGTGAATCGACCTCCTTCCTTGCCAAGGGGACGATCCATATGGACGACGACCAGAGCCTCGAGCTCGGTTACGTCCACTACGAAGCCGAATACGGCGAGGCCATGTCGTCCCTGCTGTTCACGCAGGACGGAACATTCCGTCAGGCGCCACTCTCCAACGTGACCACGGATACGTTCACCAGCCGCTACCGCTATAATCCGGACGACATGGTCGATCTCAAGGTCAATGCATGGATGAGCATCGTCGACCAGATGGACATGTCGACCGGTCTTGCCTTCTACCTTCCGCCGGTCATCACGCCAATCAACCAGCCGCCGGGTGACGATCCGCGGTATGCGATGACCCACACCTATGGCGGCGACATTTCGAACACGAGCAAGTTCGATACGGACTACGGCAATGCCAGCCTCAACTACGGCATCTCGTACCTGTTCGAAGACATCGACTCCCGGCCCTACCAGAGCCGTACCACCGCGAGTTCCATCGGTGCGTCGATGGTGCCAAGCGTCGGCAGCCGTTCGATCGCCAGCGCCTTCACCCAGGGCGAATGGGAGGCGACCGACTGGCTCAAGCTCAATGCGGGCCTGCGCTACGACTATTACCGCCTTGAGGACAAAGGCGCCACCTCGGACACGGGCGTTCGCGAAAAGGATGGCGGGCGTCTCAATCCATCGATCAGCGCCACGATCGAGCCGATCGACGGCCTTCAGCTCTATGCGCTTTATGCGGAAGGCGTGCGGCCGCCGACCATGCGCGAGACCATGGGAAACGACGGGAACGTCAGGCCCAATCCCTATCTCAAGCCAGAAGTTGCGAAGAACTGGGAAGTCGGCATAAATTTGAGCAAGGAAGGGCTGATCACCGCAGACGACTCGGCGCGGCTGAAGTTCTCCTACTTCAATAATAACTACACCGATTATATCTCCCGCGTGCCTCTCGTTGTCCCGTCGCCGGTACCTCCCGGTACGCCGGCCTTCACGTTCGACAACCTGAAAAAAGCGCGTTTCTCGGGCGTGGAGGTTTCCGCCTCCTACGATCTCGGCTTTCTCTTTGCCGAGGGATCGCTGACCTATTACACCGACTATGAATTCTGCCGCACGCTCTCCACCTGCTCGGGCACGACAGTCGATATGGACTATGCCGCCAACCATATGCCGCCCGAAATCATGAAGCGGCTGACGATCGGCACGAAGCTCTTTGAGGACAAGCTGACCGCCGGCATCCGCATCACCCAGGCCGGTGCGCGCCTTTCGCCGGTCACGCAGTCGGCCCGCATGTATACCGGCATGTGGGTCCCCTATACGACCGTCGATGCCTTCGCGACCTATAAGATCACGGAAAACTTGACATTCGACCTCCAGGCCGAAAACTTGACCGATCGTTTCTACATTGATGCCCTCGATGGCTGGAACCCTGCGCCGGGACGGACGATCCGGGCCTCGTTGACCGCCAAATTCTAAAAATATTCGAAACGGAAGACATATGCAGATCGAACTCGAAACCCCCGCCGCGCCGACCCGGATCCAGCGCCTGAAGGCTCTCACGGATGCCACCCATGAGCGCCTCGACACGCGCATCATGGCAGCCGGTCCCTTCGCCAGCCGCGAGCGTTACGCACTGTTCCTCGCCGTGCAGCATCATTTCCATGCCGATGTCGATCCGCTGTTTACCGATCCGCGGCTGAACCGCCTCGTCCCCGATCTTCCGAGCCGCGTCCGGCTTGAAGCGCTGCGGCAGGATATCGCCGATGTCACCGGAAGCGAGCCGCCCGTCCTCACCGCCGGGACGGGTAGGCTCGGTATCCCGGCTGCACTCGGCTGGCTCTACGTCGCCGAAGGCTCGAATCTCGGCGCGGCCTTCCTCCTGAAGCAGGCGGCAAAGCTCGGCCTGTCCGAAGAATTCGGCGCCCGCCACCTCGCCGGCCACCCCGCCGGCCGCGGCCTGCACTGGCGCACCTTCGTCGCGGCCTTCAACGGGTTCGACATGTCCGAGGCGGAGGAAGCGGACATGGCCGAAGGCGCCAAGGCGGCGTTTCGGCGGGTGCATGCGCTGGTGGACGAGTTTTTCGTGTGATGGGGATGCGTGGATCCTCGGGTCGAGCCCGAGGATGACGGCATTGGGCGTTTTCACCAGAACGGCAAACGCGAAGGAGTGAGATCCGAGGTTAGGGGTATATTTTGGGCGTATCCGATGCCCAACCGCAAATTCTTATCCGCCCTCGGCGGCTGCTTCGGGCACCCCTATCTTTGCCCTCTATGTCGGGTTCACCCTCTATGTCGTCATCCTCGGGCTTGACCCGAGGATCCACAAGCGGCGCATTCCAACGTTTCCAACACCTTGCCCTCATTCGCCCCCCACCCTCTCGCCCGCGTCCCAACCCTCTCGCTTCCGCGGCCGAAGTGTTTCGTGGGTAAGCGGGGCCGGTGCCACGTCGATGCGCATGCCTCACCCCCACTGGTAATTCCCTGCCTTTTCCGCCATATACAGCCCGATAAGCGGGCAAATGGCCCGGAATGGATCGATATGATGACGGAACTGGTGGAATTCGCGCGGATGAACGGGCTTGGCAACAAGATCCTGGTCGTCGACATGCGCCGACGCACCGACATGGTGACGCCGCAAGCCGCGATTGCGCTGAATGCCGATCCCGCCACCCAGTTCGACCAGATCATGGCTATCCACGATCCGAAGGCTCAAGGCACCGACGCCTGGGTCGACATCCTCAATTCCGACGGTACGAAGGCGCAGGCCTGCGGCAATGGCATGCGCTGCGTCGTGCAGGCGCTCAGCGCCGAGACCGGCCGCAAGACCTTTACCTTCCAGACCGTCGCCGGCATCCTCAATGCGATCGAGCATGAGGACGGCACGATTTCGGTCGATATGGGAAAGCCGGTGTTCGACTGGGACCGCATTCCGCTTGCCGAGGAATTTTTCGATACCAGCCGGATCGAGCTGCAGATCGGCCCGATCGATGCGCCGATCCTGCATTCGCCATCGGCCATGTCGATGGGCAACCCGCATGCCGTCTTCTGGGTGACAAGCGATCCGATGAGCTTCGATCTCGAACGTTTCGGCCCACTCTTGGAAAACCATCCGATGTTTCCGGAAAAGGCCAATATCACGCTGGCGCAGGTGACGTCGAAGTCGTCGCTGCGCACCCGTACCTGGGAGCGGGGCGCGGGGCTGACGCTCGCCTGCGGTTCAGCCGCCTGTTCCGCTGCCGTTTCGGCCGCCCGCACCGGGCGCACCGGCCGCACGGTGACGATCGACGTCGCCTCCAGCCCGGTTCGCCAGCCGCTCACCATCGAATGGCGCGGTGACGATCATGTCGTCATGACCGGTCCCGCCGAATGGGAATGGTCCGGCAAGGTCGATCCGCAGAGCGGCGGTTTTACGCGTGACTCCGATGCCGACCAAAGGGGCGAGCCGGAGGCTCGGGTCAGTTGAGCGGCGTCGAGGTCATCACCTTCGGCTGTCGGCTCAATACCTATGAATCGGAAGTGATGCGGGCGGAGGCCGAAAAGGCCGGGCTCAACAACGCCATCCTGGTCAATACCTGCGCCGTGACCGGCGAGGCGGTGCGCCAGGCCCGCCAGGCGATCCGCCGGGCGCGGCGCGAGAACCCGCATGCCCGCATCATCGTCACCGGCTGCGCCGCCCAGACGGAAAAAGACACTTTTGCCGGGATGGCGGAAGTCGATGCCGTGCTCGGCAACGAAGAGAAACTGAAAAGCGCCTCCTACCGGGCGCTGCCGGATTTCGGCGTCTCGGCGGAAGAGAAGCTGCGCGTCAACGACATCATGAGCGTGCGCGCCACCGCGCCGCAGATGGTGAAGCATATCGACGGCCACGTGCGTGCCTTCATCCAGGTGCAGAACGGCTGCGATCATCGTTGCACCTTCTGCATCATCCCCTATGGCCGCGGCAATTCCCGCTCGGTGCCGATGGGCGCGGTGGTCGATCAGGCCCGCAAGCTTGTCGAAGGCGGTTATCGCGAGATCGTGCTGACCGGCGTCGATGCCACCAGCTACGGCGCCGATCTCCCCGGCCAGCCGTCGCTCGGGCTTCTCGCAAAGACGCTGCTCCGCCAAGTGCCCGAGATTCTGCGCCTGCGCCTCTCCTCGATCGACAGCATCGAGGCGGACAAACACCTCTGGGACCTGATCGCCGACGAGCCCCGGTTCATGCCGCATCTGCACCTGTCGCTGCAGCATGGCGACGACATGATCCTGAAGCGCATGAAGCGCCGCCATTCGCGCGCCGAGGCGCTGGCCTTCACGGCACAGGCGCGGCGTCTGCGGCCCGGGATCGCCTTCGGGGCGGATATGATCGCCGGTTTCCCGACCGAGACCGAAGAGATGTTCGAGAACGCCGCGACGCTCTCGGAAGAGGCCGGCATCTCCTTCCTGCACGTTTTCCCTTATAGCCCGCGTCCGGACACGCCGGCTGCCCGCATGCCGCAGGTCGATCGGGCTGTCGTCAAGGACCGGGCGGCGCGGCTGCGGGCGCGGGGCGAGGTGCTGCATCGCGTCCATCTCGACCGCATGGTCGGCACCGAGCAGGCGATCATCGTCGAGAACAACGGCATGGCGCATACGGAAAACTTTTCGCTGGTGGCAGTGCCTCGCCTTGTTCCCCGCGAGTTCAAGCGCGTTATGATTGCCGGCCATAACGGCAAACATCTGGAAATGCAGGTCACGTCCGCCCTTGTCCCGTCTCGGGCAGCGTAACCGGAACAGGTTCTCATGGCATTGGGCTTCATCAAACGCGTCTTCACCTTCGGCAAGCCCGCCGAGGAACCGGCACCCGATGCGGTGAGGCCGGAAGACCTGGCTGCCGTCCAGGCGGAGCTGGAGCCGAAGTCGCGCGACGAGGACCTGCCAGTCTCGCCGGTCGATCCGGTTGCGCCGACGGAGATCGAGACGGCCGGCGGGCCGGTTGCGGATGTGGTGGCGGAGGATGCCGATCTGTCTGAGGCGGAGGCTGCCGACGACGATGAGCCGGCGCTGCTTTCCAGTGTCGAAGCCGCATCCGATATCGGCATGGTGCCACTTTCGTTATTGCAGGCGGAAGCGGAGGCCGAGGGAGTCGAGCAAGAGGCTGCGTCGGCGGAAGCACCCCCCTCTGTCCTGCCGGACATCTCCCCCTCAAGGGGGGAGATCACGGATGCGCCGTCGGCGCCAGCATCGGACGACAGTACAACAGGCTCGGCTGAAGTTTTAGGGCAAGGTTCGATCCACGAGTCGATCTCCCCCCTTGAGGGGGAGATGTCCGGCAGGACAGAGGGGGGTGCTTCCGCAAACGAAGCGGTCCCCGTTGCCGCTCCAAGCGAAATGCTTCGCCCCGAACCCACCCTCCCCAAAGGCTTCTCCACCGCCCGCCCGGAACCCACGCCCGAACCCGTCGCCCCCCAGCCGAAACTGACCTGGTTCCAGCGCCTGCGCGCCGGCCTTGCGCGCACGTCGTCGCAGCTCACCGGCCAGATCAGCGCGCTCTTTACCAAGCGCAAGCTGGACGAGGATACGCTGGAACAGCTCGAAGACCTGCTGATCCAAGCCGATCTCGGCGTCGAGACCGCGATGCGGGTGACCGGTGCGCTTTCTTCCGAGCGTTACGGCAAGGACGTCACCGGCGAGGATGTGTCGCGGATCATGGCGGCCGAAATCACCAGGGTTCTGGCGCCGGTCGCAAAGCCGCTGGCGCTCGACCTCAATCACAAGCCGCATGTCATCCTCGTGGTCGGCGTCAACGGCACCGGCAAGACGACGACGATCGGCAAGCTGGCGGCAAAACTCTCCGGCTCTGGCCTCAAGGTCATGCTCGCCGCCGGCGACACCTTTCGCGCGGCGGCCATCGAACAGCTGAAGATCTGGGCGGATCGCACCGGCTCGGGCTTCATCGGCACCAAGCTCGGCGCCGATGCGGCCGGCCTTGCCTATGACGCCTACGAGCAGGCACGCGCCAACAAGAGCGACGTCCTGATCATCGATACCGCCGGCCGGCTGCAGAACCGCACCGAGCTGATGGCCGAGCTCGAAAAGATCGTGCGTGTGCTCGGCAAGCTCGATCCCGACGCGCCGCATACGGTGCTGCAGACGCTGGATGCCACGACCGGCCAGAACGCCATGAACCAGGTCGAGATCTTCCGGAACGTTGCGGGGGTCAGCGGCCTGATCATGACCAAGCTCGACGGCACGGCGCGCGGCGGTATTCTCGTGGCGATCGCGGCCAAGCACAAGCTGCCGGTCTATTTCATCGGGGTCGGCGAGGGTGTAGATGATCTCGAACCGTTCGAGGCGCAGGATTTTGCGCGCGCCATTGCCGGGATTGCCCATTGATGCCACAAATCTGCCTTGGCACCCGCGCAGGGCCAACGCAGGATTAAGCAGGTTTGACCCATATATGAAATTCGAAAGCGACACGACGCCCACCGCCGCCGACCGGCACCATCCGATGCTGAAGCTCGCGCTTGAGCTCGGGCCGCTGCTCGTCTTCTTCTTCGCCAATCTGCGCGGAGAATGGCTTGCCGCGACCTTTCCGTGGCTTTCGGTGCTCGGTGGCCCGCTGTTCATCGCCAGCGGCCTGTTCATGCTCGCGACCGTCATTTCGCTCGTCGTCTCGAAGATCGTTCTCGGCCACCTGCCGCTGATGCCCTTCATTTCCGGCATCGTCGTCCTCGTCTTCGGCGGGCTCGGCATCTGGCTGCAGGACGAGCTGTTCTTCAAGATGAAGCCGACCATCATCAACACGCTGTTCGGCGTCGTGCTGCTCGGCGGCCTGCTGTTCGGCAAATCGTTGCTCGGCTATGTCTTCAACGCGGCCTTCCAGCTCGACGATGCCGGCTGGCGCAAGCTCACCATCCGCTGGGGCGTGTTCTTCCTATTCCTCGCCGTCCTTAACGAGATCGTCTGGCGCGGCGCGAATGCCTATTACCTGCCTGACGCCAAGGCGGCGGATAACTTCTGGGTCGCCTTCAAGGTCTGGGGCACGATGCCGATCACGCTGATCTTCACCATGACGCAGATGCCGCTGATCATGCGCCACACGGTCCAGGAGCCGGCAGGCAACGCTGAGGCCGAAAAGTGACGGCGGCGGAATTCTCCCCATCGAGTTCGTCCTCCCGGCGCTGGCTTCTCGCCGCCGTCATCCTCTTTCTTCTCCAGATCGCCATCCTCTACGCGATCGGCCGCATTCCAATCTGCGAATGCGGTTATGTGAAGCTCTGGGAAGGCGGGGTGAACACCAGCGGCAATTCGCAGCATCTCTCCGACTGGTACACGCCGTCGCACATCATCCACGGCTTCCTCTTCTACGGTCTCGGCTGGCTGATTCTCCGCCGCGCGCCGCTCTCCGCCCGGCTGTCGCTCGCGGTGCTGATCGAGGCAGCCTGGGAGATCGCCGAGAATTCGCCATTGATCATCGACCGCTACCGCACCGCGACCATGGCGCTCGGTTATACCGGTGACAGCATCCTCAATTCGGCGATGGACACGGTGTTCATGGTGCTCGGTTTCTTCGCCGCCTCGCGCCTGCCGGTCTGGCTGACGATCGCGAGCGCCATCTTCTTCGAGCTTGCGACCGGCTACATCATCCGCGACAACCTGACGCTCAACGTGCTGATGCTCGTCTGGCCGGTCGATGCTGTGCGGGTGTGGCAGGGTGGGTTGTAGATCTCGGCTGCGGGCGAGAGAAAAAAGACCCCTCCCGGCCTGCCGGCCACCCTCCCCACAAGGGGGAGGGAGACCAAGCCGCGATGCTCGTGCCAAACCACAGACCTCGATTGTTGGCTCAAGATCGCCGCTTGATCGAAGATATGACTACTCTCACTATTGAAGACATCCCTGCTCACGATGGGGAACTGCGAGCAGGCGGCATATATCCCTCCCCCTTGTGGGGAGGGTGCCCGACAGGGCGGGAGGGGTCTTTAACCGGGGACGATTTAACCCACCCATGAAAAACTCCCCAACCTTATCAATCCTTTACCCGCGTTCACGTCCCCGTCCGTCCCCGTCTCTGCGAACCCGCCCCATAATCACTCCGTCATCGGATGGGAAACCGGGTTCGCGAACCGGCATCCTCGTCCAAGGGTTTTCGGACCCCAGTTTCCGGTGATGGTTGCGAAGGCGGGTGACGAGGGCTCGGAAATCCTCTCAAGTCGCTCAAAAGCAGCCGGGGCAGGCACAAACCGCCTACCTCCCACATACCGATACCGCCTGCCCCATTCCCAAAACAAAACCGCGCCGGACAAGACGTCCGGCGCGGCCAAAAGTGCTTGCGTTTGTGCGCCGATCCTCGAAGCTTCCGGCCGGCGAAATGATACAGCTTTGATCCAAGCCTTTGCGACTACCAGTCAAGTTTTCTTAACGACAAGCGGCTAAATTTCGCGGCCAGCACCAAACGTTTGGGGGAATGCTTTCGTGCGGGGGTCTCATGGAATCGCACGATAATTTTGCCTACCTGCTGCCGTTCATCTTTTTCGTATTCGGCTGCACGTTCCTGTTTCTGCAGCGCTGGAGTTCTGCCTCGTCCCGTTACTGGGGTTTCGGATATATCGGTGCAGCGCTCGGATTTGCCTCGCCGCTCATTTTGACCGGTCTGCCGGTCCCGGTTCAGGCCATCGTCTCGAACGCCCTCTTCCTGGCGGCGTTCTTCTTCTACGGCCACGCTTTTCTAACCCGCTTCGGCCAGTCGGTTCTCATTTCCGAGCGGCTGATCTTTTGCGTTGCCGCATTCCTCGGCATTTCCTACCTGATCCTGGTGGAGCACGATCTGCGGGGAGAGCTTGCCGTCAGCGACATAGCCTGCTCGACCTTGCTGATCATCCCGCTCTGGCAGGTCCGCCACGATATCCGTCGGCCGATCGACCGGCTGCTCGGGGCCATGGTCGGGCTGGTGATCGCGGACAATCTCGTCCGGGTGTCGGCCCTCCTGATCCTCACGTCATCCGGGACCTACGCGTCGCTCGATGACTTCCTGACTTCCGATTATGCCTTCTTCATGCAGATGACCGCGAGCATCATCGGCTTCCTGCTGGCGCTGACGGTACTGGGAACTGTGATGCTGGATGCCGTCTGGCAGCATCGCCACGCGGCCGAGCATGATCCGCTGACCGATCTCCTGAACCGCCGGGGTTTCGAGCGGGCGATCCCGGATTTCCGCAGGGAGAGTTTTCCTTCCGGTGCCGTCCTCGTCTGCGATATCGACCACTTCAAGCTGGTCAACGACCGCTTCGGCCATGCGGCCGGAGATACGGTCATCGTCGGCCTGGCCGCCGTACTTCACGAGGGACTGCAGAGCGACGCGCTGGTGGCGCGTTTCGGCGGCGAGGAATTCGTGGCTTTCCTGCCGGGTGTGACGCTCGCGGAGGCCGGCGTGCTCGCCAATGCTATCCGGCTGGCTTTTGCCGCGCGCGACTGGCGCGACAGCGGCGTCACCCAACAGATCACCGCAAGTTTCGGCGTGTCCTCGACCTCCCGCGGCGATCACTCGATGCACGATGCGATCGGGCGGGCCGACACCTGCCTCTATACGGCCAAATCCGCCGGCCGCAACCAGGTCGTTTTGGAAGGCCAGCAGGCGGCCAGTGTGCAGCCGCAGCTGAGGGTCATCTCCGCATCCGATCTTCGCGCCTGATCCGTTCTGGGCGCCTGATCAGCCTTTGGCCGAGGCCTTTTCGATCGCCGGCAGGAGATCCTGCGTCAGGCTGCGGGCGTCGAAGGGGCCGACGCGCTTGTAGAGGATGGTGCCGTCAGGCGCGACCAGATAACTTTCCGGAATGCCGTAGACACCCCAGTCGATCGCCGCCTTGCCGTTCGGATCGACGCCGATCGCCTTGTAGGGGTTGCCGAGCTCGCCGAGGAAACGTAGCGCGTTGTCGTTGCGGTCCTTGTAGTTGATGCCGACGATGGTGAGGCGGCTGTCGTTTGCTAGTTCCTTCAGGATCGGGTGTTCCTGCCGGCAGGGCACGCACCAGGAGGCAAAGATGTTGACCAGCGTCAGCTTGCCGGTGATCGCCGCGGTCGTCAGCGCCGCGGTCTTCGAGCCCTCCAGCGGCGGGAGCGCCAGCGACGGCGCCTTCTTGCCGATCAGGGCGGAAGGAATGGCCGAGACGTCGCGGCCGTTGACGTCCTGGTCGTAGAGCATCTTGCCGGCGACGGCGGCGAAACCCAGGAAGATCACCAGCGGGATCAGCGGCAGCGCATAACGCGCCAGGCTTTTGCGGGCGGCTGGCTGATTTTCGGTTTCGACGCTCATCTCGCGTCACCTGTCGGCTGGGCGGAACGGCGGCGGATGCCGGAGGCTTCGAGCTCGGCCAGTTCCTGCCTGCGGGCGCGGCCATCCAGCCAGGTCCAGGCGATCAGACAGAGGATGACCACAGCAGCAACAGCATAGGACATGGCGATATAGAACGTGTGGGTCATGATCTTTAAGCCTCCCGTCCGGCCATGCGCGCGGCCATGCGGCGCTGGGCGGCGACGCGGCGGCGCCAGATCTCGTTGCGCATCGCCATTACGTGCAGGGTGAAGAACAGCAGGGTGAAGGCGATTGCCATGACCAGGAGCGGCCAGAGGAATTCCTGGTCGATGGTCGGGCCGCCCATGCGGATGACGCTTGCCGGCTGGTGCAGCGTGTTCCACCAGTCGACCGAGAACTTGATGATCGGGATGTTGACGAAGCCGACAAGGATCAGCACGGCGGACACGCGCGCCGCCCGCGACGGATCGTCCATGGCGCGGTTGAGCGCGATCAGGCCGAGATACATGAGGAAGAGCACGAAGACGGAGGTGAGGCGCGCGTCCCAGACCCACCAGGTTCCCCACATCGGCCTGCCCCAGAGGGAGCCGGTGGCGAGCGCGATCAGCGTGAAGGCGGCGCCGAGCGGGGCCGCCGCCTTGTGCGACACGTCGGCGAGAGGATGGCGCCAGACCAGCGTGCCGATCGCCGAAACGGCCATCACCGTGTAGCACATCATCGACAGCCAGGCGGAGGGCACATGCACATACATGATGCGCACCGTCAGGCCCTGCTGGTAATCGCCCTCGGTGGTAAAGCTGAGGTAGAGCCCGATCGCGAACAGGATCGCGGTGGCCGCCGCCATCCAGGGGAGGATACGGGCCGCCAGCGCCAGAAACCGCGTCGGGTTGGCCAGGTCGCTGAACTTGCTGATGGCGAGGCTGTCGGTCATGGGCACTTTCTAATCTGCGCGTGGAAAAGCAGCTTGATCCCGGTCAACCCGATCCGATTCAACCTGATCCGATCCATCCGATTCTAGTCAATCGCCGGCATTGCGCAACGCCAGTGCCGCGCCGAGCGGACCGAGCACGGCAAAAAACATCGTGATCGCCACCAATATCAGGAAAGGCGGCAGAAACGGGGCAGGGTCCTCGACCGCCGCATAGGAGGCGCTGACCCCGAAGATCAGCACGGGGATCGCGAGCGGCAGGACAAGGATCGAGACGAGCAACCCGCCACGCGGCAGGGCGACAGCCACGGCCGCGCCGACCGCACCGATGAAGGTCAGCGCCGGCGTGCCGACCAGCAGCGTCAGCATGGTGGCGCCGATCGCCACCTCGTCCATGTTCATGAACAGGCCGAGCAGCGGCGAGGCGATCACCAGCGGCAGGCCATTGCCGAGCCAGTGGGCCAGGCATTTGACGAGTACGGTCAGCACCAGCGGGTGTTCCTGCATCAGCAGCAGGTCGAGCGACCCGTCCTCGCGCTCGGTCTGGAACAGGCGGTCGAGCCCGAGCAGGGCCGAGAGCAGCGCGCCGATCCAGACGATTGCCGGACCGATGCGGGAGAGGAGGTTGAGATCCGGGCCAACACCGAAGGGGATGACCGCGACGACGGTCATGAAGAAGAGGACACCGATCAAGGCGCCTCCGCCGGCGCGGACCGAGAGCTTGAGGTCGCGGAGGAGGAGGGCGGTCATGACGTGAGGCCTTGCATTTGCCGGAAGGCGTCGATCCGGTCCGACCGGTACAGGTCGGAGGCCTGGATCCTCGGGCCGAGCCCGAGGATGACGGCGAGAGGGCGGGGGCGGCGGATGACGGCGGGTGTGAGGGTGCGAGGAGCCCCTCCCCCTTGTGGGGAGGGGGTGGGGAGGGTTTTTCTGTCTCCAAAAGACCCCTCCCGCCTGCCGGCCACCCTCCCCACAAGGGGGAGGGTTAAGAGTGCAGCACTGTCCCAGGCCCCATACACCATAGCCATTCCCTTGCGGGGGAGGCGGTGGGGTCCGGCAAGGCAGAGGGGGGCAGCCACGGCCAGGACGATCACCATCTTCCCTCCGCCACGCCTGCAAACCCGGTCATCCGCAATTCCCGTGCATTCTCCAGCCCCAGCGGCTGATGGGTCGCCGCCAGCACAATGCCGCCGGTCGCCAGATGCAACTTGATAAGCCCGGTGAACACACCCTCCGCGCTCACATCGAGCGCCGCAGTCGGCTCGTCCAATATCCAGACCGGCCTATAGGCGACAAGCAGCTTGGCAAACGCCATGCGGCGCTGCTGGCCGGCGGAGAGATAACCGAAGGGCAGATGGATGATCCCACCGAGGCCCACGGCGTCTGCGGCCTCGCCCGGCGGGATACCCTTGCCGTCCTCCGTGTCGCCGAGGAAGTCCTTCCAGAAGGCGAGGTTCTCAAAGACCGTCAACTCCGCCTTCATCGCATTGCGGTGGCCGAGATAGTGGCAGGCCTCGGCGGCGCGCATGCCTGATTCGGCGCTCTCCGCAGTCCAGGCGACGCGGCCGGTCTCCGGGCGCAGCAATCCGGCGACGACCCGCAGAAGTGTCGATTTTCCCGATCCGTTGCGGCCGGTCAGCACGAGGCTTTCACCGGCTCCGAGGGTAAAGGAGATGTCGGTGAAAATCAGGTCTTCGCCGCGTCTTGCGCTCAAGTTTTCGGCCAAAAGCCGCATGCCGGAGACCTTCATTAAGATTTTAATCATCGCGATCCGAAAATTTATTCGGAATGGGCGCCAAGCGTCTGGAACCCTTCTTAGAAATTATCTATAAGCACTGCAACCACGCCAGCGGCCGGCGTGATTTCAATCTTCCGCCGAACCTGAAGATCCCAAAAAATCTTCTCGTGCGGACAGCGGAAATGGTCGCACCCGCATCCTGATGTGCATGAAGTGCATAGGCGTCCGCACGCGCGTGTTGGCTCTTTAATCAGCGGGGTTTATTCCGTGGCTAAGTCTCTCGACAGTTTCAATTGTCGCTCCATCCTTACCGTAGGCGGTAAGGATTACGTTTACTACAGCCTTCCCAAGGCTGAGCAAAACGGCCTTGCCGGCGTTTCGAAGCTGCCCTTCTCCATGAAGGTGCTGCTCGAAAACCTGCTCCGCTTTGAAGACGGTCAGTCCGTCACCAAGGAACAGATCCTCACCGTTGCCGAATGGCTGAACAACAAGGGTCTCACGGAAGCGGAAATCGCTTACCGTCCGGCCCGCGTGCTGATGCAGGACTTCACCGGCGTTCCCGCCGTCGTCGACCTTGCCGCAATGCGCGACGCGATGGTTTCGCTCGGCGGCGATCCGGAAAAGATCAACCCGCTGGTTCCCGTCGATCTAGTCATCGACCACTCGGTCATCGTCGACGAATTCGGCACGCCGACCGCCTTTGCCAAGAACGTCGAGCTCGAATACGAGCGCAACGGCGAGCGTTACCGCTTCCTGAAGTGGGGCCAGCAGGCGTTCAAGAATTTCCGTGTGGTTCCCCCGGGCACCGGCATCTGTCATCAGGTCAATCTCGAATATCTCGGCCAGACCGTCTGGACCAAGGAAGAGGATGGCGAAACGATCGCTTATCCGGACACCTGCGTCGGCACGGACTCGCACACCACGATGATCAACGGCCTCGGCGTTCTCGGCTGGGGTGTGGGCGGTATCGAAGCGGAAGCCTCGATGCTCGGCCAGCCGGTCTCGATGCTTTTGCCTGAAGTCATCGGCTTCAAGCTCACCGGCAAGCTCAAGGAAGGCGTCACGGCGACCGACCTGGTGCTGACCGTCGTGCAGATGCTGCGCAAGAAGGGCGTCGTTTCCAAGTTCGTCGAATTCTTCGGTCCGGGCATGGACAACATGCCGCTTGCCGACCGTGCGACGATCGGCAACATGGGTCCGGAATACGGCGCGACCTGCGGCTTCTTCCCCGTAGACGGCGAAACCATCAACTACCTTACGATGTCCGGCCGCACGCTTGAGCGGATCGCACTGGTCGAGGCCTATTCCAAGGTCCAGGGCATGTGGCGCGAGGGCGACGGTTCCGACCTGGTCTTCACCGATACGCTCGAACTCGACCTCAACGACGTCGTGCCTTCCATGGCCGGCCCGAAGCGTCCGGAAGGCCGCATCTCGCTCGACAAGATCGCTTCCGGCTTCGCCGGTTCGCTCGATACCGAGTACAAGAAGCCCGGCCAGCTCGGTAACCGTTATGCCGTCGAAGGCACGGATTTCGATCTCGGCCATGGCGACGTGGCGATTGCCGCGATCACGTCGTGCACCAACACGTCCAACCCGTCGGTGCTGATCGCCGCCGGTCTTCTCGCCCGCAACGCGGTCGCCAAGGGCCTGAAGTCCAAGCCGTGGGTCAAGACCTCGCTGGCTCCGGGATCCCAGGTCGTCGGCGAATACCTTGCCAAGTCCGGCCTGCAGGCCGATCTCGACAAGCTCGGCTTCAACCTCGTCGGCTTCGGCTGCACGACCTGCATAGGCAATTCCGGCCCGCTGCCGGCGCCGATCTCGAAGACGATCAACGACAAGGGCCTGATCGCCGCCGGCGTGCTCTCGGGCAACCGTAACTTCGAAGGCCGTATTTCTCCGGACGTCCAGGCGAACTACCTCGCGTCGCCGCCGCTCGTCGTCGCCTATGCGCTGGCCGGTTCGGTCCAGAATGACCTGACCTCCGAGCCGCTCGGCGAAGACCAGAACGGCAATCCGGTCTTCCTCAAGGACATCTGGCCGACCTCGAAGGAAGTCCAGGAATTCATCCTGAAATACGTCACCCGCGAACTTTACGAAACCAAGTATGCGGACGTGTTCAAGGGCGACGAAAACTGGCAGGCGGTCAAGGTTCCTCCGGGCCAGACCTATGCATGGGACGACAATTCGACCTATGTGCAGAACCCGCCCTACTTCGTCGGCATGGGCAAGACCGGTTCGGGCCTCAAGAACATCAAGGGCGCCCGCGTCCTCGGTCTCTTCGGCGACAAGATCACCACCGACCACATCTCGCCGGCCGGTTCGATCAAGGCTGCTTCGCCGGCCGGTGCCTACCTCACCGGTCATGGCGTCGGCGTTGCCGACTTCAACCAGTACGGCACGCGCCGCGGCAACCATGAAGTGATGATGCGCGGCACGTTCGCCAACATCCGCATCCGCAACTACATGCTCGGCCCGAACGGCAAGGAAGGCGGCTACACCTTCCACTATCCGTCGAAGGAAGAGATGTCGATCTACGACGCGGCCATGCAGTACAAGGCCGAGGGCGTTCCGCTCGTCATCTTCGCCGGCGTCGAATACGGCAACGGTTCGTCGCGCGACTGGGCCGCGAAGGGCACCAACCTGCTCGGCGTCAAGGCGGTCATCGCCCAGTCCTTCGAGCGTATCCACCGCTCGAACCTGGTCGGCATGGGCGTCGTTCCCTTCGTCTTCGAAGAGGGCACGACCTGGGCCAGCCTTGATCTCAAGGGTGACGAAGTGGTCGAGATCGACGGTCTCGAAGGCGATATCAAGCCGCGCGAATGGAAGACCGCCAAGATCACCTATGGCGACGGCACGGTGAAGGAAATCAACATCCTTTGCCGCATCGATACGCTCGACGAGGTCATCTACATGAACAATGGCGGCATCCTGCAGACAGTTCTGCGCGACCTCGCCGCCTAAGTGACATCCACCCATCATCCGCCGGAGGGAAACCTCCGGCGGATTCCTTCCTGCTATCCGACGCACCTGCACCTGCTGCCAAAGAGTCGTCGTTCTGCCCCTAAGGTCCCGTGCCCTTGACCGTCGTCATCCTCACCGGAATGGCCGTCACCGTTTTCCTGACATCGCTGCTTTCGGGCATTTTCGGCATGGCGGGCGGGCTGATCCTGCTCTGGGTGCTGCTTTTCCTCTATCCCGTCGGCACCGCGATCGCCATCCATGGTGTCATCCAGATGGTCTCGAACGGGTCGCGCGCCTGGTTTTCCCGGGCCTATATCGAATACCGCATTCTCGGCATCCTCGGCATCGGCCTCGTCATCTCGAGCATCATCCTTCTGATCGTCGACTACCAGCCGGATCTCATCGTCGTGTCGATCGCCATCGGGCTGATGCCGATCCTCGTCTGGATGCCGGTATCGAAACTGCGGCTCGATGCCTCAAAACCGCTGCATGCACTGATCTGCGGGCTGATCGCCGGGGCGCTGACGGTTGGCGTCGGCGTGTCGGGGCCGACGATCGACATCTTCTTCATCCGCACGACGATGGACCGGCGCAAGGTGATCGCCACCAAGGCCGCGGTGCAGGTCGCCTCGCATGCGACGAAGGTGGTGTTCTACTGGAATGCGGCCTCGCAACTGCCGACCACCGAGTGGATCGCGGTGCTGGTGGCGGCGCCGATCGCCATCCTCGGAGCGCGGGCCGGCAATGACATCCTGCAGAAGATGACCGACCAGAATTTCCGCGCCTGGACGCGCTGGATCGTCACCGGCGTAGGTGCCGTTTATTTTACTCAAGGACTGCTCAAACTGATTTGACCTTGGCGCGTTTTTCGCGAAGTTTGACGTCCAACCAACGCATAAGGAAACCGATCAATTATCCGGTCTTCACCCCTTCGTGACTTTCTCTTGGGGGGGGCCGGCGGTTACTTTCCGTCATCCAGTGCGTTAGGCCCTTGATCGCCACGAACAATCGTGGATAACAGTTGCCCTGATAAAAAGGTCTGCCATCCATGCCCTTTCGTTTTCGCTCCGTACTCCTTGTTGCGGGCCTGCTTTATGCGGGCGCTGCATTTGCGGGAGAGGTCAGGGCGCCGAAGGGCGTGATCGAGCTTTTCACCTCTCAAGGGTGCTCCTCCTGCCCGCCGGCCGACGCCACTCTGGGTCAGCTGGTGGCTCAGGGCGACATGGTCGTGCTCTCCTATCACGTCGACTACTGGAACTATCTCGGCTGGACCGATACGCTGAGCTCCAAGGAAAATACCGAGCGGCAATATGGTTATGCCAAGTCGCTCGGACGGAGCGGTGTCTATACACCCCAGGCCGTCATCAATGGGCGCGATCACGTCAAGGGCACGGATCTGACGGTCATCAACGACAAGGTGAAGGTGCTCAGCCAGAACGGCAAGGGGCTCGACGTTCCCGTGACCGCGGCGATGCGCGGCGACGAGATCGAGATCGAGATCGGCGGTGGCAAGGGGCAGGCGGACGTCGTCGTCGCCTATTTCACCAAGCGCCAGCAGGTGGATGTCACCAAGGGCGAAAACAGCGGCAAGACCATGGACTATTGGCACGCCGTCTATGACGTGCAGTCGGTCGGTACCTGGAACGGCCAGAGCATGAAGCTGACCCTGCCGGGCAAGCTGATGGGCAAGTCCAAGAAGGACGGTTGCGCGATCCTGCTGCAGGCTTCGGGGCCGGGCGGCGAGCCGGGCGCCATTCTCGGTGCGACGGTGCTGATGGCAGGCTACAAGAAATACTGACCGCAGGTGCGGTTGAAGGTTTGACGGATTGTGCGTGACCTTATCGTTGGCGGCCCGATCCAATAACATTGGGGGGCTGGGGGTAAGGGTCAATGCGACCGGACCGGGCCATATGGCGCTGAAAACGGCGCCAACCAACGACGCCAATCTCGCTTCGAAATCGGGCACTCTTTTGTCCGAAATGGGGCAAGAATAAAATCGTGTGGTTCTTCCCCGCCGGGATTGCCGGGGTTGATTTTTGCCGCCTCTCAGGCACACTGTCATAACTCTGACATTTGACGATTTGGGAGTCTTGATGACAGATCAGCCGGATTTGCCGGGGGGACAGAGACCCCATGACACAGCCGTTGTCGTCGATCTCAGTGATTATCGGCAGAACCGCGATCCCGCACCCATCACCTTCCATCGGCGCGAACTCGATGCGATTTTAAGGATTTACGGCCGCATGGTCGGCGAAGGGGAGTGGAAGGACTACGCGATCGATCACCTCAGGGATCGCGCGGTATTCTCCATCTTCAAGCGCTCGGGCGAGACGCCGCTGTTTCGAATCGAGAAGAACCCGAAGCTCGCCGCCAAGCAGGGCGCCTATTCCGTCATGAACACCCATGGCCTGATCATGAAGCGCGGCCACGAGCTTCCGCAGGTGCTGAAAGTGTTCGACAAGGTGTTGAAGCTGATCGATTGAGGCACGGCGCTATTCGGTAAACAGCGAGCCGGGATAGGTCTCCGGATCCGGATCGGTTTCATTGCCTTCGCCGAGCGCCACCTGCATCAGCACCGTATCCTGCCATTTCCCGTGCTTGAAGCCGGTGCCCTTCAGGGTGCCGGTCAGCTCGAAGCCGAGGCCGCGATGCAAGGCCACGGAGGCCGGGCTCGCGCCGCCGATGACGGCGACCATCTGGCGGAAACCGAGCGCCTCGCAACGCACGAGCAGTTCTTTCAGCAGCGCCTTGCCGACGCCCTTGCCGCGCGCTTCCGGCGCCAGGTAGATCGAGTCCTCGACCAGCCAGCGATAGGCCGGGCGGGTCCGGAAGGCCGATGCGTAGGCGTAACCGAGGAGCGTGCCGTCTTCCTGTTCCGCCGCGATATAGGGATAACCCTTGGCCCGGATCGCCTCGAAGCGGGCCGCCATCTCCGCCTGGTCCGGGGGCAGTATCTCGTAGCTCGCCGTGCCGTTCAGCACGCTGTCGCGATAGATTTCGGTGATGGTCGGAAGATCGGCGGAGGAGGCGTCGCGGAGATGGAATGTCATTGAGATTCAGGCCGTTGAAAAGAATGGCCGAAGACTATGCTGCGGCGCGAAGCCGGGCAATAAAAAAGGCGGCCCGGAGGCCGCCTTTTCCTATCCGAGTTCCTCGAATTAGTTGTTCCGGTTGCCCAGGAACTGGAGGAGGAACGTGAAGAGGTTGATGAAGTCGAGGTAGAGGGTCAGAGCGCCCATGATGGCCTTGCGGCCAGCAACCGCGACGTCGTCGCCGTCAAAGTACATTTCCTTGATCTTCTGCGTGTCGTAGGCGGTGAGGCCTGCGAAGATCAGCACGCCGATCGCGGAGATCGCGAAGCCGAGGGCCGAAGACGCAAGGAAGATGTTGACGATCGAGGCGATGATCAGGCCGAACAGGCCCATGATCAGGAACGAACCCATGCCCGACAGGCTTCTCTTCGTCGTGTAGCCGTAAAGCGACAGGGCGCCGAAGGAGGCGGCGGTGATGAAAAGCGTCTGAACGATGCTCTGGGCCGTGTAGACCAGGAAGATCGACGAGAGCGACAGACCCATCAGGGCCGCATAGCCCCAGAAGGTGCTCTGAGCAGCGCCGACGCTCATCTTATGAACGCGGAAGCTCAGGAAGAACACCACGGCGAGCGGCGCGAGCATGATGACCCAGCGAAGCGGCGAACCGTAGATCGCAGCGCCGAGGCTGGTCAGCAGGATGCCGTTCGGAAGCCGGGCAACAGCTGCAGCTGCATCCGTCGTCGTTGCGAGGGCCGAGATACCATAAGCGGCGATAGCGGTGATACCCAAGCCGACAGCCATCAGGTTGTAGACCTTGAGCATGTAGGCGCGCAGGCCTTCATCGATCATCGCGCCGGACTGGGCGCGACCCTGCGTCGCCCGGGTCTGGTAGTTGTTAAAGTCAGCCATTGTTTCCTCTTTAAGCTCCGGAATTATTCACGGTGTCGGGCCCCCTTTTTTACGGACCCAGGCGCCGCTGCGGAGCTCCAGCAAGCCTGCGCATAAATATGATGCGAGATCGCTTCACATACAAGAGGTGCGGCAAGCGAAAAACGCAAGCCATGGGCGCTATTTAGCAACCTATGGGACGCTCTGACGGGAATTTGATCAGTGAGTTAACAAGAAATACTACCTGCGGGCGAATTAGAGCTCGCGGAGGACCGGTGCGGCTTTCTGGCCCAATATCCGCCAGGTGCCGGCAAGGCCTATTCCGACCGTCAGCACCAGCGAAACGGCGAGTGTCAGCAATGCGACATCGGGCAGGAAGACCGACTGGAGCCGCATGATCCGGCTGACAACGAACCAGGCGGAGAGGCCGCCGGCGACGAGCGCAAAGAGCGCGGTCGCGGCGCCCAGGATCATGTATTCGTAGCTGAAGGCGCGCATCAGCATACCGCGCGTGCCACCGAGCGTCTTGAGGATGACGGCGTCATGAGTGCGCGCCCGGTTGCCGGCCGCAAGCGCACCGGCAAGCACGAGCACGGACGAGATCAGCGCAACGGCGGCGGCGGCCCGGATCGCCATCGCCAGTTGGCCGACGAGCTGATCGACGATGTCGATCGCGTCTTTCACCCGGACGCTGGTGATGGTCGGATAGGCGTTGGTGACGGCGCGCAGGATCGCGGCTTCCTGCTGGGCGGTGGCTTGAGGATCGCTCAGCGTCGCAAGCCAGGCATGCGGCGCGCCGCGGAAGGTGTTGGGCGAGAAGATCATCACGAAATTGATCGACAGCGATTCCCACTGAACTTTACGGAAATTGGCGATGCGGGCGGTGATGTTGCGGCCGAGCACGTTGACGGTCACGGTGTCGCCGAGCTTGAGGCCGAGTTCGCCGGCCTCTTCCGCCGAAAAGGACACGAGCGGCTCGCCGGTATAATCGGCGGCCCACCATTGTCCCGCGGTCAGCGCCGAGTTGGATGGCAGCTTGTCCTCGTAGGTGATGCCGCGGTCGCCGCGCAGCACCCAGCGGCCGGCGGGCGGCACGCTCATCTGGGTCACGTCCTGGCCGTTGAAAGCGAGAATCCGGCCGCGCAGCATCGGCACCTGGGTGATAGTACCCTCCGGCGCCTGCTGTTTCAGGATGTTGACGAAGCCTTCGCGCTCCGATCCCTGGATGTCGACGAAGAAGAAGTTCGGCGCCTGCTGGGCGATGCTGCCGGTCAGCTGGCGGCGCATGTTGCCGTCGATCAGGGCGAGCGTCACGAGGAGGGCAAGGCCGAGGCCGAGCGACAGCACGACCGACGGCGTCAGCGCGCCGGGCCGGTGGATATTGCCGATCGCCAGCCGCAGCGCCGGCGAGTTGACCCGCGGGCTTCTTCGGGCAAGTGCTGCAATCAGCGCTGCCACGAGGCGCAGCAGCACGAAGGCACCGGCGACGGCGGCGAGGAAAACCGAGGCGATGAAGTGCTCCTCGGCGGAGATGATCGCAAGTGCCGCCAGGGCGGCGAGCGCCAGACCGGCGGCCAGAAGATAGGGCCAGGAGGGAAGGCGGGTATTGTCGAAACTCTGTTCGCGGAAGAGGGCGGTCGCCGGCACTTCGCGGGCATGGCCGAGCGGCAGAACCGCGAAGGCGAAGGTGATCAGGATGCCGAACAGTGCCGCCAGCGCCAGCGCCGAGGGGTAGAAGGTGACTTCCTTTGGAACCGGCAGCACGCCTTCGAGGAACCGCAGCGCCACGAAGGGCGAGGCGGCGCCGATGACGAGGCCGATGAGGATGCCGATCACCGCAAGCAGCATGATCTGGATGAGATAGATCATCGTCACGACCGAGGCCGGCGCGCCGAGGCATTTGAAGGTGGCGATCGTGGTGCGCTTGGCATCCAGGAAAGCGCGCACGGCATTGGCGACTCCGACGCCGCCGACGATCAATGCCGTCAGGCCAACCAAGGTCAGGAATTGCGAGAAGCGATCGACGTTTTCGGTGAGCGAAGGGGCCGCGCGGTCGCTGGTGCGCACAGACCAGCCGGCGCTCGGAAACTCGCGATTGGCGCGGGCGGCGAGCGTCGAACGGGTCGAGGGATCATCGAGCCGGACCTTGTAGGCATGTTCGACGAGGCTGCCGGTGGTGATCAGGCCCGAGGCGGCAAGCGCCTCGCGGCTGACGATCAGGCGCGGCGCAAAGCCGAAACCTTCCGAAAGCGCATCGGGCTCGGCGGTGATCGTACCGCGCAATGTCAGCCGGGCATTGCCGAGCAGAAGCTGATCGCCGTCCTTGAGGCCGAGGCGTTCCAGCAGAAGCGGGGCTGCCAGTGCCCCAAAAGCGTCTCCCTGCCTGCCAAGAAGATCGGGCAGCGGCGCGGAAGGTTCGGCGCCGAAACTGCCGTAGAGCGGGTAGGCGTCGTCCACCGCCTTGACCTCGACCAGCGCCTGCTCGGAACCGTCGGGCTTGCGCGCCATGGAGCGCAGGCCGGTGGAGACGGAGACCTTGCCGAGGCTTGTGAGGAACGCGCGTTCCTGTTCGGTGGCCTCGCGGTTGTTCAGCTCGAAGCGGATGTCGCCGGCAAGGATCTCCTGGCCTTGAGAGGCGATGGCGCCGGTGATCGCCCGCGAGACGGAATTGACCGCCGCGATCGCCCCGGTGCCGAGTGCGATACAGGCGAGGAAGATGTAGAAACCGGCAAGGCCGCCGCGCATTTCGCGCAGCGCCAGGCGGAAGGAAATCGAGAGGCGCGGAAAGGCCTGCCTCATGCGGAGACCGCCTGAACCGGGTGATGAGCGGCGGCGCCGTCGCCGACGATTTCGCCGGAGCGGACGCGAATCTGGCGCGAGCAGCGGGCGGCAAGCGCGTTGTCATGGGTGACGAGCAGCATGGTCATGCCGCGCTCGGCCTGTTTCGAAAACAAGAGGTCGGCGATCTGCCGGCCGGTCTCGGTGTCGAGATTGCCGGTCGGTTCGTCGGCGATCAGCACCGAGGGCGAGGGGGCAAGCGCGCGGGCGATCGCCACGCGCTGCTGCTCGCCGCCGGAAAGCTGGCCGGGATAGTGGCTCAGTCGCTCGCCGAGGCCGACGGCGGTGAGTTCGCGCCGGGCGATCTCGAAGGCGTCCCTGACATTGGCGAGTTCGAGCGGCACGGCGACGTTTTCGAGCGCCGTCATGTTGGCGATCAGGTGGAAGGACTGGAAGACGATGCCGATATTGCGGCCGCGGAAATCCGCCAGCCGGTCTTCAGACAGGGCATGAAGGGGCGCGCCGTTGATGACGATCTCGCCGCTGTCGAGGCGTTCGAGGCCTGCCAGGACCATCAGCAGCGTCGACTTCCCGGAGCCCGACGGCCCGACGATGCCGACGGCTTCGCCCGCACGGATGTCGAGGTCGATCTGCTTCAGCACATGCACCGATGCCGCCGCGCTGCCGAGCGTCAGATCGGCTTTCTTCAGCGTGATGATGGTTTTAGTCAAATCGAACCGTCCTATATTAGGCGTGAAGCGTAACCCGAACACCGCGTTTCGGCAGCGCCCAATCTAGGAGACGGATCGTGAGTTTTAAAGCAAGCCTGCTTCACTTCATCGTCATGTCCGCTTTGGCGCTGGCTGCATTGCCGGCTGCCGCGCAGGACAAGGCGATCCAGCTCGTCGGTTTCGGCGACAGCCTGATGGCAGGTTATCAGCTTGCGCCCTCCGAATCCTACACGGCGCAGCTCGAGGCGGCATTGAAGGCCAGCGGGCAGAATGTCGTGGTCACCAATGCGGGTGTTTCGGGCGATACGACGGCAGGCGGGCTTTCGCGCATCGACTGGTCGGTGCCCGACGGCACCGACGGAGTGATCCTCGAACTCGGGGCCAACGACGCGCTGCGCGGCATCTCCCCCGACCAGTCGGAGAAGAATCTCGATGCCGTCCTGGCGCGGCTGAAGGAGCGGAAGATCCCGGTGTTGCTGATGGGCATCCTGGCACCGCCCAACATGGGCGGGGATTATGCCGATAGGTTCAATCCGATCTACAAGCGGCTGGCCGACAAATACGCGGTGCCGCTTTATCCGTTCTTCCTCGATGGGGTCGCGACCATTTCCAGCCTGCAGCTCCCGGATGGCATGCATCCCAACGCAAAAGGGGTAGGTGTCATGGTCGAAAAGACCATTCAACCTGTCAAAAGCTTCCTGGGGGCTATTAAGGATAAGGGAAAATAACAGCTTGCGCGGAACCTCGTTGCATGATTCGCTGTTAGCATCTGCAAAAGATTCGAGGAGGTCCCTATGCCGAGACTTTTCACCGCCCTCGAAGTTCCGCGCAATGTAGCGATGAGCCTGTCTCTCCTGCGCGGAGGGATCCCCGGTGCCCGGTGGATCGACGTGGAGAACTATCACATCACACTGCGCTTCATCGGCGATGTCGACGGCCGGACCGCCGACGAGATCGTCGACCGTCTGGACCGTATCGACCGGCCGGAATTCCAGGCGACGCTGACCGGGATCGGCTCCTTCGGATCGAAGAAGCCGCATTCCATCTGGGCCGGCGTTTCGCCCTCGCCGGAAATATACGCGCTGCAGGCGGAGATCGAGCGGATCTGCCAGCGTATCGGCCTGCCGCCGGATCCCCGCAAGTTCACGCCGCATGTGACGCTCGCACGGCTCAAGAATTGCCGGGTGGACGATGTGGTTCACTACCTTTCCGGCCGCGGCAACTTCTACACGGCGCCCTTCTCAGTATCGCGTTTCGTGCTGCTGTCGTCGAAGGAATCGGTCGGGGGCGGACCGTATCTGACGGAGGAAATCTTCCCGCTGCAGGAGGCGAGCTACGGCAATGCCTATGCAGGCGACATGGAGCCGGTGAAGAGCCTCCTTTAACCCGAAGGAGTTCTTGACGATGAATTACGAAAAGCTGGATGCGGCCGCCGTCATGCGCGAACTCGCGACGCTTCAAGGCTGGGAGCTGAAGCCGGAAGGCGACGCGATCTTCAGGAGCTTCAAGTTCAAGAACTTCATCGAGGCGTTCGGTTTCATGGCCGAGTGCGCGTTGTCCGCCGAGAAGCTCAACCACCATCCGGAATGGTCGAACGTCTACTCGCGGGTCGACGTGCTTCTGACCACGCATGAAACGAAGAGCCTCACCGACATCGACTTCAAGCTGGCCCGGGCGATGGACAAGGCATCCTTGCGCCGCAATTGAACTTCATGGTCCAGAGCCCATATTGGTTGGGCACACGTTGAGCGAACGGAGCGACCATGGACGACGTGAAGATCGGCGAGATTCTGCTGCCGGGTGACGAGGATACGCAAGATCGCCGCGAGCGGCAGGTGCGCGCCAGGTTCTGGCCGACCCTGAAGCGGGCCGTCCGGCAGGTGCCGTTCAGCCGCGACCTGATCGCCGCCTATTATTGCGCGATCGACCGGCGGACTCCGACGCGGGTGCGGGGCGTCCTGCTTGCGGCGCTTGCCTATTTCATCATGCCGATCGACTTCCTGCCTGACATGTTCGTCCTCGTCGGCTTTACCGACGATGTCGCGGTGCTCGCCGCCGCCTTCCGGATGATCCAGGGCCATATCGCCGACCGACACTATGAGGCCGCCGATCTGGCGCTTTCGGACAATCCGGACATCGCCGAGGGCGTGCGCGGCAAATAGCCTCAAGGGGCGCTATCCCTTCGAAGGATCTTCGAGAACTCTTCGCAAGCGTTCGAATGCGAGCCGGATTCGCGACTTCACCGTGCCGAGCGGGAGACCTGTCGCCGAGGCGATTTCCGAATGGGACTGGCCGAGGAAGAAGGCCGCCCGCACCAGTTCCATCTGTTCACCGGGGATATCGGCGAGTGCTGCGCGCACCTGCGCGTCCCGTTCCTCGCCTTCGAAGATCGTATCGGCGCCCGGCGTCTCGGTCACGAAGAACAGGGGTTCGTAGATGTCCAGCTGCTTGTGTCTTGCCCGGCGTTCCGCATCGATGCGGCGGTTGCGGGCGATCCGGAAAAGCCAGGTGGACAGGGAGGATCGGGCCGGATCGTAGAGGTGGGCGCGGTGCCAGAGAACCGCCATCACCTCTTGGACAAGCTCCTCCGCATCGTCGGGCCGCATCGAACGCTTCACGAGCCAGGATTTCAGGCGCGGCGCAAAATAATCGAACAGCACGACAAAAGCTGCCTGATCGCGCTCATCGGCCACTGCCCTTACCAAGCCGGCGAAGTGGTCTCTTTCGTCTACATCCATTTACGCTGCGCAAAGTTACCGATGAGATTCGCGTCATATTCGACCATTCTAATGTCATTGTGAGAGTTAGGAAAAGAACAAACTCTTGCCCCAATCCTTGTGTCACTGATTGACGAAACGCATGGAAATTCTGCTGGTTGGGTCTTTGGAGGCATAGCGGGGAGTCCCGTTCCCACCCACCTACGAGCCGAGGCAGGAGATTCAGCAGATTCTAATAGTCTGGTTGACGGTTTGGTAACCAGGATCAAGTCAAAATGCACCGAATCAGGATCATGCCTGGCAAGGCTTGCCCGCTCGGGCCGTTGAACGAACAAAACCGGCAGGAGATCATGTCTGTAAGAACAATCGCAACCGCATTGGCAATCTTGGCTGCAAGCTCCGGCCTGGCATCGGCTCAGGCGCCGAAGGCCACTGCCCCGGCCAAGCCGCAGCAGGCCCAGGCACCCGCAGCAGCGGCCGCCGGTCCCACCCGCATCCAGCAGTTCAAGGCATGGGGCGCCTATTCCTACAAGTCGGGCGCCAGCAACGTCTGTTACGTGCTTTCGGTGCCGACCACCAAGGAACCGGCCAGCGTCGATCACGGCGACATCTTCTTCATCGTCTCGCAGCGCCCGGGCCAGAACATCTCCTATGAGCCGCAGGCCATGGTCGGTTACGTGCTGCAGCCGAATTCCAAGGTGACGGTGACGATCGACAAGAAGAACTTCGTGATGTTCACCAAGGACAAGGCTGCCTGGGTCGAGAACGCGGCCGAAGAGCCGGCGCTGGTCGCGGCGATGAAGACGGGCCAGAATATGAGCGTCAGCGCCGTTTCCGGCCGCGGCACCAAGACCTCCTACGCCTATTCGCTACAGGGCATTGCGGCGGCGCTGAAGCAGATCGAAACCTGCAAGTAAGCGGCAGCTCATCAGAACAATCGAAGGCCGGTCCCGTGACCGGCCTTTTGCATTTCCTGAAGAATAGTGACGCGGCGGCTATTTGATGATAAAGCCCCGCCTCAACGAAGGTCCGGCACTTGTGCCCGATGGGCCGATACAGGTTTCACGCATTCAACATGCCCTGACTTTCCCGCTGATCAATCGTGGGAAAGCTGCATGTGTTCGAACGGGATAAAACAATGTCAGTCTCAGAGGCTCTGGCGCCGCTCGCCATCAAGAAGCCGCTTGTCGCCAATCCGGATCTGTTCGGCACCAAGCCGTCACTGATCGGGCTGACGCGCGAGGACATGGCGGCAGCGCTGAAGGAAAAGGGCGTATCGGAAAAGCAGGTGCGCATGCGCGTCAGCCAGCTCTGGCACTGGCTCTATATCCGCGGCGTCTCCGATTTCGATGCGATGACCAATGTCGCCAAGGACATGCGCGAGATGCTCAAAGCGCATTTCACCATCGCGCGTCCCGAGATCGTCGAGGAACAGGTTTCCAATGACGGCACCCGCAAATGGCTGTTGCGCTTTCCGCCGCGCGGCGCCGGTCGTCCGGTGGAAGTCGAGACCGTCTACATTCCGGAAGAAGGCCGCGGCACGCTCTGCATTTCCAGCCAGGTCGGCTGTTCGCTCACCTGTTCCTTCTGCCATACGGGCACGCAGCGCCTGGTGCGCAACCTGACGGCGGAAGAAATCCTCGCCCAGCTGCTGCTGGCGCGCGACCGGCTTGGCGATTTTCCGGGCACCGACACGCCGCCGGGCGCCTTCGTGCCGACCGGCGACCGCAAGGTCACCAATATCGTCATGATGGGCATGGGCGAACCGCTCTACAATTTCGAGAGCGTCAAGACCGCGCTGCTGATCGCGACGGATGGCGATGGGCTGTCGCTGTCGAAGCGGCGCGTGACGCTCTCGACCTCCGGCGTCGTGCCTGAAATCTACCGGACCGGCGACGAGATCGGCGTGATGCTGGCGATCTCGCTGCATGCGGTGCGCGACGACCTGCGCGACATGCTGGTGCCGATCAACAAGAAATATCCGCTGAAGGAGCTGATCGAAGCCTGCCGCAACTATCCGGGGCTTTCGAACGCCCGTCGCATCACCTTCGAATATGTGATGCTGAAGGACGTCAACGACAGCCTGGAGGACGCCAAGGCGCTGATCCAGCTCCTCAAGGGCGTTCCGGCGAAGATCAACCTGATCCCCTTCAACCCCTGGCCGGGCACCAACTATCAGTGTTCGGAATGGGCGCAGATCGAAAAATTCGCCGACTTCATCAACCAGGCGGGTTACGCCTCACCGATCCGCACCCCGCGCGGCCGCGACATCCTCGCCGCCTGCGGCCAGCTGAAGTCGGAATCGGAGCGCATGCGCAAGACTGATCGCCTCGCCTTCGAGGCGATGATGATCGCCGGTCACGGCGAGGACGACTGAGGAGACCAGGCCGGCTTTGCCGGCCTTTCTGTCAGCGTGCCTGGGTGAAGAAGATCTTCGCCGCGAAGATCGAGAAGACGCCGGCGAAAGTGTAGTCTATGCCCCGCAGGACCTTCGGGTTGGCCTGCAACCACCCAGAAAGCCAGTCGGCGGCAAGAACGACGATCAGGTTTACCGGCATGCCGATGACGATGAAATAGAAGCCGAAAAAGATCAGTTTTCCGGTGACGTGCGGATCGCCGGCCGTCACGAACTGCGGCAGGAAGGTCATGAAGAAGATGATGACCTTCGGATTGAGGATGTTCACCCAGAAGCCGGTCGAGATATTGGCGAGCGGACTGCTGGCGGTCTTTTCCACCTGCTCCACCGAAAAATTCGAACCGAAGCGGATCGCCTGGATCGCCAGCCACAGGAGATAGGCGGCGCCGCCGGTCTTCAGGATGAAGAAGGCGGTCGGCGAGGCGGTGATCAGCGCCGAGATGCCGAAAGCGACGAGCAGCGTATGGCAGACGACGCCGAGGCTGGTGCCGAGCACCACGAACAGCGCCGGCCGGCGGCCCTGGCCGAGCGCGCGGCTGATCGACAGCGTCATGTCGGGTCCCGGCGTCAGCGCCAGAAGCAGGCCGGCGGCGGTGAAGGCAAGCAGGGTGGCAAGGCTCGGCAGGAATTCCATGGGCGCACTCGAATAGCCGGATAATGGATTGCTCCGTTTACCCGGCTTTCGAAGCCGTCACAAATCAATCTATCAACGGCCGTTGATGAATTCCTTTGATGCATCCGCGAAATCCGGATGCCAGCGCGACAGCGGCGGACGGTTCTCGATGATGTCGCTGATCGCCCACAGCATGCGGCGCTCGTCGGTCGCCCGGTCCACGTCGTTGTCGGGGCACAGGATGTAGAAGTCGCCGCGCTCCAGGCTGGTGAGCATGAACTCGACCGTCTGTTCCGACGTCCAGGCGCCGGTGGGCTTTTCGATGCGGTCGCCCTTGGTCAGGCCGGTAAACACGAAGCCGGGGATGAGGAGATGGGCGGAGACCTGGC
>NZ_AKKC02000002.1 GCF_000282095.2 Rhizobium sp. CF080
CTTCACTGCTAGGCACGCATCGTTCTGCTTTCGAAAGCCTTGATTGCATTCCCAGCCCGATCCATAGCGATTTGCCTCGGCATTGGCAGGCACCGACCCAGCCGATTGGGCCGAGGCGGCGAGCGTGAACAAGGGCGTCGTCAGCAGAAGCATGAAGGTCGTCAGGGCCAGTGCCCTCAATGGTCGATGGCGCAATGGCTTGTCTCCGAATGACCGTCCGACCGTATCCTCGGTTTGGAATATACCCCCCGGTGACACTCGACGCTGAGCTGGGAAGGGAAGAACAGGTGCCGATTAGCGGGATACGGGGCGTCTTTTTGCAACCCGGCCGGCAAGGATGCCGTCCAGCCGTATATCGGAACCTGTTCGCGGCGGACCCTGGATCAGGATATCCCGCAAGACCGCGCGTACGGGTCCGCTCTCCAAGTTCTGCCCGGTTTCGAGTCTGCTGTTCACGAGCATTTTCTGGAAATAAAGCAGAAAAGTCGGATGCGAGGATCGTGAAGACATCGCGCCCTTCCTTCTTGTCGGGGCTAGGGCTCGCGTCAGGTCCCTCAGGCGGTCACGCCCTTACCAGTTGCGACCGACGCGGTACCATGGGCTTCATTTTCCACCATAGCAAGCGACGCTCGGCATTTCCGGACAGCTCTCGCCAAATACGTCTTGAAAGTGACTCAATATATCGCCATATGTTATTCACGTTTCCAGCCTTTTCGGCTCCCTGATCCTCCCGGCCATGCCGGTTGCTTGGCGACACCCTTGATTTTGTGAACGTTGAACTCCGCCCTGTCGGCTGGAGAATTCTTGCGTGGGCCGTTGTCGCGCCTCGCAATCCTACCCTTAAGGTTACCATCATGATAGACACAGTCCGCCACGCCGCCCAGAATCTGTTTCAAAAACCCAATGCCGAGGAAGGCTCCAATGCAGCCAAGCTGCAGGAAGTCCGCAACAGACAGGCGTTGAGAAGCCGCGAGCTCAAGATTGCTCAAAAGGAGGAACGCCTCCAGAAGCGCGCGACGCAGATGCAACCGGCCTGACGTGTTTGCGCTCCGACGAGGACAATTCGTTTCGGAGTATCGGCCAATCCCCTGCCCCACCTCTTTGACCACAAGGACACCACCATGGCTGCTTTCGACTATAATGCCAGCGCAGGGCTTTACCCGTGCAAGAACTGGAAGAGAACAAGCAGGCTTGGCTACAAGAGATTCGATACCGTCGCGGAAGCACTTCGCTTCGCGATCGAGGTCATGCCTGCGTCCCTGTTGCGCGGCTCCATTCTCGAAGTCGAGGAAGCTCGTTTCGACAGTGCCCAGATACAGAGACTCTATGACGCCGGCGAATATCCACTGCAGCGCCAAGACCAGTGAGGCAGCGACGTTCCGGGTTCTCATCCGGCGTTCAGCTTCCTCGCATTTTACCGGTTGCCGCCGGTTTTTCCTGTCGCCTTCGCATGGTGCCTGCTATAGCGATGATCCATGCAGAGTTGGATGAAAGCCCCCCGCGCCAGCGCGTGCGACCTTAATGCTTTTGGGGTGATTGGATGACGATATTTTCCGTCCGGCATGTCACTTCCTACCGGTATAAGAGGCCGGTAGAGTTCGGCGAACACAGGCTGATGTTCCGGCCGCGGGACAGTTTTGACCAGACCCTGCTGAGTTCCCAACTCGACATCTATCCAAAACCGGACCATGTCCGGTGGATCCACGATGTTTTCGGCAATTGCGTCGCGCTCGTCGAGATCTCGAAAGCCTCGTCCGAGCTCCGGTTCGAAACCAATATCCGCCTCGATCACACGCCGCAGGTGGCGATGGATTTCCAGATCGACGAGGATGCCCTCACCTATCCCTTCACATACGATCCGGAAGAAACCTTCGATCTGGAAAGGACGATCCAGCGCCACTATCCCGATCCCGAGGACCGGGTCGGCAAATGGGCGCGGCAATTCGTCAAGATCGGCCATCCGACCGAAACCGGCCACCTGCTGATGACGATGTGTTTTGCGATCCACGAGGGTTTCATCTACGCACGGCGTTCGGAACACGGAACCCAGCCCCCGCTTGAAACCCTGCAGCAGCGCCGTGGCACCTGCCGTGATTTCGCACTGCTGATGATGGAGGCGGCGCGATCGCTCGGCTTGGCGGCACGTTTCGTCACCGGCTACATCTACGTGCCGGACCGCGACGGATCGATAACGCTCGGCGGCGGATCGACCCATGCCTGGTGCCAGATCTATCTTCCCGGCGCCGGCTGGGTGGAATTCGATCCCACCAACGGTATCGTCGGGAACCGCGACCTGATACGCGTAGGCGTCGCTCGCGACCCACGGCAGGCAATGCCGCTATCGGGAAGCTACGACGGCGATGAAGCCGATTTCGACAGCATGTCCGTGCAGGTTAACGTGACGACCGATGACCATAGCGTGAAACTCCACGGATGACCGGAACACCCGGGTTATTCGAGCGTTGCCGCTGAACTGCCGTTTTGGCAAGAGTTTCACCATAGGGATACGATCATGAAGATACGCGCGGGGTTTCGCATAGGGTATGAATGCCAGCACGATACGGCGATGCTGCTGGTCCTCAATATACATCCCACGCGTCGCGCGGATCTATTGACTGACCAGGTGCTGAGTTTCGACCGGCCAATCGAGGCCCGTAGTTATCTCGATAGCTTCGGAAACGCCTGCAGCCGCATCGTCGCCCCGCCGGGGCTGACGACTATTTCCACCGAGTTCGAGATCTATGACGACGGTCTGCCCGACCCCGTGCCGCAAAATGCCTTCCAGCATGACATCAAGGATCTGCCGGACGACGTGCTGGTCTTCCTGCTCGGCAGCCGCTATTGCGACACCGACCGTCTGGCGGACTTCGCCTGGAAGACATTCTCCTCGACCCCTCTCGGCTGGCCGCGGGTGCAGGCGATCCTCGACTTCGTCCACAACCACATCACCTTCAACTACCAGAAGGCAGACCCGCTGCGGACGGCCTTCGGCGGATATACCGATCGCACCGGCGTCTGCCGCGATTTCGCGCATCTCGCCATCACGCTTTGCCGTTGCATGAACATCCCCGCGCGCTACTGCACCGGCTATCTCGGCGATATCGGTGTCCCGCAAGATCCCAATCCGATGGATTTCAGCGCCTGGTTCCAAGTTTATCTTGGCGGTCGCTGGAATACGGTCGATGCCCGCCACAACAAGCCTCGCATCGGGCGCATCCTGATGGCGACAGGGCGGGATGCCACGGACGTGGCTCTTTCGACCGCCTTCGGCCCGGCACTCCTGGCGTGTTTCGAAGTGACAACCGAAGAAATGCCGGTCTCCGGCTAGGATCATAAAAATTCCCGATCCGCCTGGATTCCAGAGCTGGCTACAGGTACCGCAGATATCCTCTCGCCGCGAAGTTCCGCAACCAAGGATAGAATATTCAGCAATTCCGGAAACAAAAAGTTGACAGTTCAATCGCAAAGGGATAGGTAATGGTCATCGATACTTTGTTTGCCGATATTTGTTTTTGCTGCGCTTAGCGCTTCGTGACGAACTTCCCCTCTCAAAAGTCGAAACACCCGCCCTGCGTCGCATGGCGGTAGTCAATGTTGCTATGAAAGGGTTCGTTATGACCACTGGCACAGTTAAATGGTTCAATGCCACCAAGGGCTTCGGCTTCATTCAGCCTGACGACGGCAGCGCCGACGTTTTCGTTCACATCTCGGCCGTCGAACGCGCCGGCATGAGCTCGATCGTTGAAGGCCAGAAGCTCGGCTTTGAACTCGAGCGTGACAAGAAGTCGGGCAAGATGTCCGCAGGCCAGCTCCAGGCTGCCTAAAACTTTAGCCTCCCATGACCACGGATGTACTGGCATGGTGGCAAAGGTATGTGAAGGCCAGGCGTATGTCTGGCCTTTTTCTGTTGAGGCTATTGACTGACGCGAACATCCGCATGACTTCCCGTTAAGCGCGACATTCGTTTCAACTGCGACATTTCCAGATCTGACAAGGAAGATACATTGAGACATCCAAACGACAACAGCTTTGCCGAGCGCCGCAAAACAGCCGCGGATGCCAAGCGAGAGCTTTTGGCGAAATTTGCGTCCGCACCGAAGTTGAGCGACCCTGCCATGCAGGAGCGGCGCGCCGAGCGCGAGGCCGTAGCCGCCGCAAGAGAAGCCCGCCGCGCTGAGCGCGAAGCGCAGAAGGCCGCCGAAAACGAGCGCCAGCTGCGGGAAGCTGCCGAACTGGCCGCCGCTGCTGAAGCCCATGAAAAGGCCGCTGCTGAGGCCCGGCAAGCGGAAACCAACGACCGGGTTGCCCGGGTCGTTGCCGATGAAGCAGCCCGCAAGGCGGAGCGCGATCGTCGTTACGCCGCACGCAAGGCCCGTCAGGGCTGACATTGAGGCATGTGCCTGAGAACGTGCAGGCACATCCCGCTTCGGGCGCGCCGCATACCGGGCCGAAAAGGTGGATCGATTTCCATGAACGCCAGAGCCTATGCGCCTGCGCCCCAGACCGAAGACGATGTCGGCGCGTGGCTGAAGATTCTTTCCAAATATCGCCAGCCGCGCTTTGGACGCAGCACCTTCGAGCTGATCGTCACGGTACTACCCTTCGCCGCCTTCTGGGCCGGCGCCTATATTTCCGTTTTCTTGGGCTACACGATCGGGCTGATCCTCGTGCTTCCGGCCGGGGCTTTTCTGTTACGGCTGTTCATGATCCAGCACGATTGCGGGCACGGTTCGTTTTTCGCACGCCGGCGCCTCGACAATTGGACCGGGCGGATGCTCGGAGTACTGACCCTGACGCCTTATGATTACTGGCGACGGGCGCATGCCGCCCACCACGCCTCGGCCGGCAACCTCGACGAACGCGGCGTCGGCGACATTACCACCCTGACCATCGCCGAATACCAGGCCCTTCCCTGGTCGCGCCGGCTCGCCTATCGGCTTTATCGCCACCCTCTGGTGATGTTCGGCATCGGACCCGCCTGGCTTTTCCTCTTCAAACAACGCCTGCCGTTCGGAATGATGCGTTCCGGTGCCCTGCCCTGGATTTCGACGATGGCGACCAACCTCGCGATCGCTGTTCTGGCGGCCCTGATGATATGGGCGATCGGGGTCGTGCCCTTTCTGCTGGTCCACCTGCCGATCGTGCTGATCGCAGGGGCCGCCGGTGTCTGGCTCTTCTACGTCCAGCATCAGTTCGAGGAAACCCATTGGTCGAAGACCGAGGACTGGCAGTTTCCGGAGGCCGCTCTTCACGGCGCTTCCCATTACGACCTGCCGCTGGCGCTGCGCTGGCTGACCGGCAATATCGGCATCCACCACGTCCATCACCTGTCGAGCAGGATCCCCTATTACCGGCTGCCCGAGGTGCTGCGCGATCATCCCGAACTGGCCGGCATCGGCCGCATAACGCTTTGGCAGAGCATCCAATGCGTCAAGCTCGTGCTCTGGGACGAAAAGAGCCGAAGGCTCCTGTCGTTTCGCGATGCCGCCAAGGTGGCAAAGACTTCCTGAACCAGGCAATCGGTCGGGGCTGAAACACCGCCCGCGCGCCGAATGCAAAACTACCTCCGTACCGATCAAGGACTAAACATTGAACACGACCGAGAATACCAAAACGACCGCTGCCCCGACCGCTGCGGCGCACGCGTTGACCGTCGAACTGACGCCGACCCAGATCAGGGGCCTCAAGCTCGCCAAGGATGGCGACCTGTTTCCGCAGGAAGCCAAGAAGTGGACGCATCTGAATGCGGTCGTGACCTATGCGCGGAACGACCGGTTCAAGGAACGGCCGCAGAAGATCAAGTTCCTGACAACGACGACGTTGAACGAACTGCGGGAATACGGCCTTCTGCGTATCCTCAACGAGGACGTCTCGGTGGAAGAATCCGCCCATGGGATCACCATGGCCGGCAAGATGTGGCTTCTGAAGAACAAGTAACAGATCCGCGGCCAAATCCGCCCGACCTGAAGCAGCCGGATCACGTGAAATGCGGCTGCGGCAGATCTCTCAGCTCTTGAGGAGCGGAGAGAACTCCCCTTGTATTTGTCCGTATTCGACCCATATTGCGGGTAGGTAGCAGATTCAGAACGGGCGCTGCGATCAAGGGCTTGAGCCCTGGCCCAAACGAGGAGGACAAAATGTCTTCCATCAGGCGAATCCAACCTTCTTCCCAGACAGGCCCGCAGTTACATCGGGCAGGCTACGGATACCTGTTCCGCATGGCGGTGCCGGCTATTTCCATGGCATTCATTCTCTACATCCTGCTGCGCGATCTGTTCTGACCTGGCAATACGCATCATCAGAAACCCGGAACGCCGCCTCCCGAGAGAAACGCGTTCCATCTCGAACTGAAATCGTCATGACCCTGATATTTCCGAACAGAAGCCGCAGTTTCGACGAAACGCGCAAGGTCGTTCGCTTCCTGGGTTATGACGGGATGTTCGAGGTCCGGTTTTTCGTGGAGGCCAAGGCACTCACCAACTCCACGGCGACGGGCATGTCGGAGGACGATTACCTCAGGGCTTTCGATGCGGCGCGATCCAGCATCCAGAATGCAGCAATCAAGGCATATCATCCCAATCGGGGCACCACCTATACGCTGACGGCCGCCGATCTCGGCTGATCCGGGTTTGGAAATCGGATCCCGACCGTGGTCGGACTGTTGCTCCGCGTGATCGCCCAACTACCGCGCTCAAGACGTCCTAAGCGGCTACGCCACTAATGAATGGTGGCGCGATCGGTGCCCAGATCATAAACGAGGCCATCGTCCCAACGCTCCAAGTCCCTGAGCGTATCAAGGTTATCCCAATCCTTCGATGCGAAGGACCAGAAATGGACCTTTTCACATCCGTCCAGTTTTGCCCGTAGCTTGGCGAATTCGAAAAGGCGCCTGGCAACACCCTGGTCATCGTGGAGACTGACGGACGCAAAGATCGGGATTTCCAGCCGGCGCCCGTGAACCGGATGCTCGCGGGCGAATACGTGGCAGAGGCCGCGAATATATCCTTGCGCATCCGTCACGGTCAGCCAATCGCGGCGCGATGAGGCCGAAGCGGTCAACCGTTTCCACGTCCGCAGATCCAGGTCCGACATGATCAGCCGGACGACCGCGAAAGCGCGATAGACATCCGCCGCGTTGAGGACACCTACGTCGTAATCCATCTCCATATATCCTCGCTCCAACAAGACCCGTGCAGATCGCACAGGCCGGCTCCCTGAACCCCATTTCGTAGCACCGTCAGCGCCGTGGACATTGACGCGCATCAACGGGCGCAGAGTCGAAGCGTGGGTCTTCGCTTGCGCTGGGTCAATGAAGCGGCCGGGGTTCAAGATAATCGTTGCGGCATTCATGCTTCCACAACAAGGAGACGAGTTATGGCCAGAACGATGAAAGCCGCCGTGGTGCATCAATTCGGCAAACCGCTTGCGATCGAGTGTGTCCCGGTGCCTGTACCGGGGCCGGGTGAAATCCTGGTGAAGGTCATGGCCTGCGGCGTCTGCCACACCGACCTTCACGCCGCCGATGGCGACTGGCCCGTCAAACCGACACCGCCGTTCATTCCCGGACACGAGGCTGCCGGTATCATCGTCGAGCTTGGCCCCGGCGTGACGGGATTGAAGGAAGGCGATGCGGTGGGCGTCGCCTGGCTGCATGATGCATGCCTCGCTTGCGAATATTGCGAAACCGGATGGGAGACGCTTTGCGAGCATCAGCACAATACCGGCTATAGCTGCAACGGCGGCTTTGCCGAATATGTTATCGCTTCCGCCGCCTTTGCCGCGCGACTGCCGCAGAATGTCGACTTCGCGGCGATCTCGCCGATCCTCTGCGCCGGCGTGACCACCTACAAGGGGCTCAAGGAAACAGAGGCGAAGCCCGGCGAATGGGTGGCAATCTCCGGCATCGGCGGGCTTGGCCATGTGGCGATCCAATATGCCAAGGCAATGGGCTTCCATGTGGTGGCGCTCGACGTCAGCTCGGAAAAACTGGAGCTTGCCCGCAGCCTCGGCGCGGATCTCGCCGTCGATGCCCGGTCGCTCACCGCAGTCGAGGATACGCTGAAGGCAACGGCCGGCGGCGCGCATGGCGTGCTGGTCACCGCCGTTTCCCCGCCAGCTTTCTCCCAGGCGATCCGAATGGTCCGCCGCAAGGGCACGGTCAGCCTCGTCGGGCTGCCGCCGGGCGAGTTCCCGACGCCGATTTTCGATGTCGTGCTCAAACGCATCACCGTTCGCGGCTCGATCGTCGGAACACGGCGCGATCTTGACGAAGCGATCGCGTTTGCCGCGGAAGGCAAGGTCAAGGCGGAAATCCACAAGGCGCCGCTCGAAGACATCAATGACATCTTCGCACACCTGAAGGACGGTAAGATCGACGGGCGCATGGTGCTGGATTTCTCGTCCGCATCCTGATCATCGCCCAGTGTCGGGCGGCTGCCGCCCGACACTGGATCAGTCCTGCAGGATGGCGGCGGCGACCGCATCGGGCTCTTTTGATGCATCGAGATGCCGCCATGTTATATCCGTGGGCTTGCGGGCCAATTGGCCGGACAGCACGTCCGTGGTCGCATCCGAGGGGCTTCCTGCACGCTCGCGGACCCGCTTCCAGAGCAGTTCCGGATCGGCCTCGAGCCAAATGCCTTGAAAAACTGCCCTGGTATTTGTGACAGCAGCCTCCATGAGGCGCCGATTGGCCGGATCGTCAAAGACCGCATCGGCGACGACGGATCCGCCCTCGGCAAGGATCAGCTCCGCGTGCCTCGCCATCTCATGATAGACCCTTCTCGACACATCGGGCTGATAGGCGGAGACGGGAAGCCTCGTCTCGGCGGAAACGCCATGCAGGGCTTTGCGAATTCGGTCGCTTTCGACGATCCTGGCTCCCGGCGGCGCGCCCACCTTCGCAGCCAGACGATCCGCGACCGTCGTCTTGCCCGAACCGCTGAGGCCGCCGATCGCGATCAGACGTGGTGGCGTTTCCTTCAGGAGAGCATGGGCGAGATCGAAATAGGACTTCGCCTCCTGCGCCAGGCTGGCGGCATCCTGGCCGGGCTCTTCAGCCTGCGTCGCCGTCACATGCGCGCGGACCTCCGCCCTGATCGCCATGAAAAACGGCAGAAGGCAGAACCCGTCCTCGTCGTCGATCCCATCGAGATAACGGTTCATCACCAGATTGGCGAGGTCGGGGAAACCGCGGTGCCAGAGATCCATCAGCAGAAAGGCGAGGTCGTAGAGGACATCGACGGTAGCGATCCCGAGATTGAACTCGATACAGTCGAACAGGCACGGTTTGCCGCCCAGCAGGCAGATATTGCGCAGGTGAAGATCGCCGTGGCAGCGGCGGACCCTGCCCGCCAGCGCTCGCCGGTCGAGAAGTTCGCCATGCCGCATGAGCCGCGACCGTAAGGTCTCGCTCAGCTTCGCCACCTCCGCCGCGCCGAACACATGGCTGGTCGCAAACCCGGCATCGTTGATATCGAGCACGGCCTCGATATTGGCCACCCCGCCGCCCTTGGAGACCACCGGCGCCCGGCGATGATAGAATGCGATCATCCGGGCCGTCTGTGTCGCTAGCTCCGGCGTCAGACTGCCGGCAACCGCCATGCGGTCGAAGAGCTGGCTCTGCTCGAAGCGGCTCATCTCGACGACGGCATCGACAAGCGGGCCGTCCCCATCGAACTCCAGGGGGCCTGCGTCGGACCGGGTGATCCGCCGCACGCCGATATAGAGGCCGGGCGCGGTCTCGCTGTTCAGCGCGACTTCCTTGCGGCAGGCATCCTCGCGGATCGCGGCCGTCGAAAAATCGACATAGGGAAGTTTCAGCGCCTTCTTGAGCTTGTAGACCTTGTCGCCGACCAGGAAGATCAAGGAGATATGCGTCTCCACCCGTTCGACGGGGCCAGCAAGCCCATAGGATGCCGGGTTGGCCAGAAAGGCAATCGTGTCGCCTTGATCCTCAACCGCCATACCCCTTCTCCCTGCGCTGCAGCCTCTTCGACAGGAGGCCATTCAACGGTCTCACGGGCCTTGATATCGGTCAACGGGCGAGCACGACGCCGGTTGCACCTTACGCGGTGCCCGGCCAAGATTTCCACGACATCGTGTCTCCATGCACGTTCCACCAGCCTGTCTCCCAAAGACCAATCTTTGGTGACGGCTCGCGGGGCGTTGCGCTGCGTCAAGGCACCGCCGGTGGCCGCAGTCCAAAAGCGATACCAACCCTGCACCACTAGGAAAGGCGTTCTGTGGAGATGACGCTCAGACATCACGGCCGTTACGAGGCCATCATCCGCGAGGCGATTTCGCTGCCGCCGATGCGAACGGCAGTGGTCCATCCCTGCTCGACGGAAACCCTGCGTTCCGCTGTCGAACTCAGGGAACAGGGCCTTCTCGATCCGGTCCTGGTCGGCCCGGAGCACAGGATCAGGGCGATCGCGGACGCCGCCGAGTTGTCGCTCGCCGGCATCGACATCGAGCCCGTCGAACACAGCCATGCGGCGGCAGATCGCAGCGTCGAACTTGCCTCCGCCGGAAGGGTCACCGCCCTGATGAAAGGTAGCCTGCACAGCGATGAACTGCTTTCGGCCGTGATTGCGCCGGCGTCGAGACTGAAGACCGCGCGGCGCATGAGCCACGCCTACGTCATGGACATCCCGGCCTATGACAAGCTGCTGATCGTCACCGATGCCGCGATCAACATCCAGCCGGACCTCGACCAGAAACGCGATATCTGCCAGAACGCAGTCGACCTGATGCATCTTCTCGGCGTCGAAAGACCGCTCGTCGCGGTGCTTGCCGCCGTCGAGACCGTCAACAGCAAGATGCCCTCGACGCTGGACGCAGCAGCCTTGACCGTCATGGCGGCCCGCGGGCAGATCGAAGGGGCGATCGTCGACGGTCCGCTCGCCTTCGACAATGCGATCAGCATCGAGGCCGCGCAGGCGAAATGCATTGCCTCCCCGGTCGCCGGCCAGGCGGATATCCTGCTGGTTCCCGATCTCGAAGCCGGCAACATGCTGGCCAAGCAACTTATTTATTTCGCAGGTGCGGATGCCGCCGGGCTGGTTCTTGGCGCCCGCGTCCCTATCATACTGACAAGCCGCTCGGACCCGGACAAAGTTCGAACGGCATCCGCCGCCCTCGCCCGGCTGACGGCTGCAAAACGACTTGAAGCAAGGATGCCTCTATGACGGACAACCTTCTCCTGACGTTCAATGCCGGTTCTTCGACCGTGAAGATCGGCATATTCAAGGTGGGCGGCGGCACGCCGGAGCGGATCGGCAAGGCAGTCGTCGACTTCGGAACCTATCCGCTGACTTTGCATCTGAAGGAAGGCCCGGAGCAGTTCGAGTTGCCGCTGAAGGGCGAGGCCGGCGACGATCTCGCCGAACTGATGGACGAAGTGTTCCGGGAACTCGACACGCATTTCGACCTTAACGCCGTCACCTGCGCCGGCCACCGGATCGTCCATGGCGGCGACGTCTTTGACGGCCCCGTGGAACTGACGACCGAGACGATCGCGAAGGTCCGGTCGCTGACGGACCTGGCGCCACTCCACCAGCCCCAGGCGCTGCGGATGATCAGGGCCGTGAGGCACCTACGGCCGCATCTCTTCCAGACCGGCTCCTTTGACACCACCTTCCATGCGACCCAGTCCGATCTGGTGCGGCGTCTCGCCATTCCGCGCGCCTATCATGATGAGGGCATCAAACGGTACGGCTTTCACGGACTTTCCTATCGATATGTGGCCGGTACACTGGCAGCCAAGGCGCCGGACATCGCAAACGGCAAAGTCATCATCGCCCATCTCGGCAGCGGCGCCAGCCTCTGCGCCATTGAAAACGGTATCAGCCGGGATTCCAGCATGGGCTTCTCGACGCTCGACGGCATTCCCATGGCGACGAGGCCGGGGTGGCTCGACCCCGGCGTACTCCTGCATTTCCTGGGGCCGCTCGGAAAATCGGTCGAGGAAGTCGAGGACATGCTCTATCACAAATCCGGTCTCCTCGGCGTCTCGGGCCTCAGCGGCGATACCCGCGAACTCATCGAGGACGGCGGCAGGCAGGCTCGGGAAGCGATCGACCTCTTCACGCTCAGGATCGCCGGTGAGGTCGGGAGGCTCGCATCAACGCTCGGCGGGCTCGATGCCTTGGTCTTCACCGCCGGCATCGGAGAGAACCAACCGCAGATACGCAAAAGTGTCACGGAACAACTTCTATGGCTGGGCGTAGAGCTGGATACGACCGCCAACGAAAAGGGCGCGCTCACGATCAGTACCGCCGCAAGCCGGATTGCCGTCCACGTCATCCCCACGGATGAAGAACAGATGATTGCGGAGGAATGCCTTTCCGTCCTGCACGCGAAGGATCACTCCGCCGCTTCGTGATCAGCGCTGGGGACACACTCTCAGCTCACGACAGATTTTTCCGATCAACTCGCCCTCCCGAAGGAGCAAGAAGATGCAGTCAAACACAGCCACGCCCGTTATGCCCGAGATCGGCTCGGAGGAACTGACCCTCATCGACCGCTACTGGCGGGCGGCGAACTATCTTTCGGTGGGGCAGATCTATCTGCTCGACAATCCACTCCTCAAGGAGCCGCTGAAGCCGGAGCATATCAAGCCACGGCTGCTCGGCCACTGGGGCACGACGCCCGGCCTCAACTTCATCTACGCGCATCTCAACCGGATCATCCGCAACCGCGATCTCAGCATGATCTATGTCTGCGGTCCCGGCCATGGCGGGCCGGGAATGGTTGCCAGCACCTATCTCGAAGGCACCTATAGCGAGATCTATCCGGAGATCAGCGAAGACGCGGCCGGCATGCGGAAATTGTTCCGGCAGTTTTCGTTCCCGGGCGGCATTCCCAGCCACGCGGCGCCGGAAACACCCGGCTCCGTCCACGAAGGCGGCGAACTCGGCTATGCGCTGGTGCATGCCTACGGAGCGGCCTTCGACAACCCCGACCTCGTCGTCGCCTGCGTCGTCGGCGATGGTGAGGCCGAGACCGGACCGCTCGCCGCAAGCTGGCACTCGAACAAGTTCCTGAACCCCGCCCGCGACGGTGCCGTGCTGCCGATCCTGCATCTCAATGGCTACAAGATCGCCGGCCCGACTGTCCTCGGCCGCATGCCGGATGAGGATATCGACCATCTTTTCCGCGGTTACGGTTATGAGCCGTTCTTCGTGGAAGGCCATGAGCCGGCTGATATGCACCGGCAGATGGCCGCGACCTTTGAGAAGGTTTTCGATCGTATCCGGGCGATCCAGGGCCAAGCTCGCGAGGGCAAGGCGCCCGAAGGCTGCCCGCGCTGGCCGATGATCGTGCTGCGCAGTCCGAAAGGCTGGACCGGACCAAAGGAAGTCGATGGCAAGAAGGTCGAAGACTTCTGGCGCGCCCACCAGGTGCCGGTCTCCGGCTGCCGCGAGAACGACGGCCACCGCAGGATCCTCGAGGACTGGATGCGGAGCTACAATCCGGACGATCTCTTCGACGGCAATGGCCGGCTGAAGGAGGAGCTGCGGGCGCTTTCTCCAGGTGGCGAGCGCCGCATGGGTGCCAACCCGCATGCCAATGGCGGCTTGTTGCGCAAGGAACTCATCGTGCCCAGCATCCGGGATTACGCGGTACCCGTCGGGGCGCGGGGTGCCGACATGGTCCAGACGACGGAGATACTCGGTAAATATCTGCGCGACGTGCTGAAACTCAACGACGCCAATTCCAACTTCCGGATCTTCGGTCCGGACGAAACGGAATCCAACCGGCTCGGCAATGTCTTCGAGGTCACCGACCGCGTTTGGATGGAGCGGATCGAGCCTTATGACGTCCATCTTTTGCGCGATGGCCGGGTGATGGAGGTGCTTTCCGAGCATCTCTGCCAGGGCTGGCTGGAAGGCTACCTGCTGACCGGCCGGCACGGTTTCTTCTCGTGCTACGAGGCCTTCATCCACATCGTCGATTCGATGTTCAACCAGCATGCCAAGTGGCTGAAAGTGTCGCGCGAGCTGCCGTGGCGGAAGCCCGTTTCCTCGCTCAACTACCTGCTCACCTCGCATGTCTGGCGGCAGGACCACAACGGTTTCTCCCATCAGGACCCCGGCTTCGTCGATCTCGTCGCCAACAAGAAGGCGGATATCGTGCGCATCTATCTGCCGCCGGATGCCAATACGCTGCTCTGGATCGGCGACCACTGCCTGAAGACCTGGGACCGCGTCAACGTCATCGTCGCCGGCAAGCAGCCGGAACCGCAATGGCTGACGATCGACGAGGCGATCCGGCATTGCGAGGCCGGGATCGGCATCTGGGACTGGGCGAGCAACGAGGGCGGTGCAGTCGAGCCCGACGTCGTGATGGCCTGCGCCGGCGACGTGCCAACCCTGGAAACGCTGGCGGCGGTCTCCCTGCTGCGCGAGGCGATCCCGGAACTCAGGATCCGCGTCGTCAACGTCGTGGATCTGCTCGCTCTGCAGTCTCAGGACCAGCATCCGCATGGCCTGCCGGACGAACAGTTCGACAGGTTGTTCACCACCGACCGGCCGGTGATCTTTGCCTATCACGGCTATCCATACCTCATCCACCGGCTGACCTATAAACGCACCAACCACCGGAACATCCATGTGCGCGGCTTCATCGAGGAGGGCACGACGACGACGCCCTTCGACATGACGGTGCTGAACGAACTCGACCGTTTCCACCTTGCCATCGAGGCGATCGAGCGCGTGCCGGGCCTCAAGGAAAAGGCGGCCGGCGTGGTCGACATGCTCAAGGGCAAGCTTGGCGAACATACAAGCTATGTCCGCGAACATGGCGAGGACATGCCTGAAATCCGCGACTGGAAATGGCCGACACGCTGACGTCGCATCCATGAAGGCCCCGGCTTCTGGCACAGGGCCTTCACCGCGGTGGGCAAACGGGCGTCGAGGCGAGATCACGTTTCGGTGTTTCGCGGCTATGTGTGTAACCAATCGCCCGCCTCTTCCGTAATCATGCAGGAAAGCAGATTATGGACCGGGAGGCTCCACCATGATGAACAGACGTATATTCCTGGCCGGCAGCGCGCTAACGCTTGCCGCAGTGCCTCTCGTAATGAGCATCCGGTCGACGCTCGCCGCGGCCGGCAGTTTCCCTGTGACGCATACGGCGGACGAGTGGCGCAAGCTTTTGACGCCGGAGCAGTACAATATCCTGCGCGAGGAAGGCACCGAATATCCCGGCAGCAGCGCGCTTCTCAACGAGCACCGCAAAGGCACGTTCTCCTGTGTCGGATGCGACCAGGCACTCTTCTCCTCGGAGACGAAATTCGAGAGCGGTACCGGCTGGCCGAGCTTCTGGGCACCGCTCACCAATGCCGTCGGCACGGTGCGCGACACGACACTCGGCATGGTCCGTGTCGCCGTCAATTGCGCACGCTGCGGCGGCCATCTCGGCCATGTCTTCGACGACGGACCGAAGCCCACCGGCCTGCGCTACTGCATGAACGGCGCGGTCATGAAATTCCGTCCGGTATCGGCCTGATCCGCCACCCTATCCTTCACGCCCCTTCATCCACTTCGCCTGAGGAGACCGCCATGAAAAACAAGACAAAGATATCCTATAGCCTCTCCGCGTTTGCCGGTGCGGCGCTGGTCCTGGCCGGCCTGACGTTCGGCGCGGCCACCAGCGCCACGGCCGAGGAGGGAATTGCCATCCCCGCCCCCGCAGTCGATCAGGCGGCGAGCACGGCTGCGACAGAAACCGCCATCTTCGCCGGCGGCTGTTTCTGGGGCGTCCAGGGTGTGTTCCAGCATGTCGAGGGGGTCAAGAATGCGGTTTCCGGTTATGCCGGCGGCGCCAAGGAAACTGCCGTCTACGAGGCGGTCGGCTACGGCAAAACGGGCCATGCGGAAGCGGTTCGTGTGACCTTCGATCCGAAGAAGGTGACCTACGGACACCTGCTACAGATCTATTTCTCGGTCGCCCATGACCCGACCCAGCTCAACCGCCAGGGACCGGATACCGGCACGCAATATCGCTCGACGATCTTCCCGACCAGCGAGGATCAGGCGCGCGTCGCCAAGGCCTATATCGACCAGCTCAACAAGGCCAAGGTCTTCCGTGCAGCGATTGCCACCACCATCGAGCCGGGCAAGGCCTTCTATCCGGCAGAAGCCTACCATCAGGACTTCCTGACCCAGAACCCGACCTATCCCTATATCGTCTACAACGACCTGCCGAAGATCGAGAACCTGCGGCAGATCTTCCCGGACGACTACCGCGACAAACCGGTCCTAGTCGCACAGGCAGGCATTGGTAACTGAGACTTCGAACGCCGGCCCACATCGGCTGGTAAGCCGGCAGGATATGGGGCCTGGTCAACTCAATGATCCGGGCCGGGCATCCCGGCCGCCCAATGGGCGCCGACAGGCGAAAGCTCTGCCCTCGCCTGCGCAACCTCAGCTTTCCTGCACGGCCTCGGTGCGCCGTGCGACGCCCGGCACGCAGAGGCAGGCGACGACGATCAGGGCGGTGATCAGGAACATCGCGATGAAGGTCATGTGCAGTGCATGCTGAAGCGCAAACCGGATGGGCGAGTCGGCTGCAAGCCCGCCGCCGACCCCCTGCAACAGATCGCGCAATTCATCGGAGGTAATCGGTCCCGAGACGGAGTTGGCAAGGCCGTAGCTCAGCACGGCACCGAGAAGCGCTGCACCGAGCGTGCTTCCGAGATTGCGCGAAAAGACGTTGGAGGCGGTCGCGCTGCCGCGTTCGGACCAGCCGACATTCTCCTGGATGATCACAAGACCTGAGATATTGAGCAGGCCCATACCGAAACCCATCAGGAGCGAGCCGGCGCCGGCCTGGATAGGCGAGCTTTCCGGCGTCAGCAGGACCAGGAAAAGTGCCCCGACCGGCACGAAGATGCTTCCGGCGATCATCAACGGCCGCAGTCCGAAGCGCGGGAACATTCGCGAGGCGAAGGTCCCGCCACTCGGCCAGCCGACTAGCAGCATGGTCAGCGTGAAACCAGCGACCAGCGGCGAGCGGTTGAGCACCGTCTGCACATACATGGGCAGGAAGGTCGTCAGGCCCATGATCGCCATGCTGGCGAGAAAGACCGCCGTATTGGCGAATGCGATCGGCCGCTTTAGCCAGAGCTGGAGGGAAACCATCGGGGCCTCGGCGCGCCGCTCCTGCCAGATGAACAGCACGAAACTGACAAGGAAGATCGCCAGCGAAACGAACATGTAGGCGGTGGCGCCCTCGGTTTCGGTGAGTGCGATCATCAGGGCGGAAATGGCCACGGCAAAGAGCCCCGCTCCAAGAAAGTCTATCGATGCCGTGCGGGTCTGTTTTTCTTCGTGAAGGAAAAGGATGAAGGCCACCGCCGACATGATGCCGATCGGAACATTGATCCAGAACACCCAGGCCCAGGGGAGGTTGTGGACGATGATGCTGCCGAGCAGTGGGCCGACGACCGCGGAAAGCGCCCAGACGCTGGCGAGATATCCCTGCACCTTGCCGCGCTCCGCCCCCGGATACAGATCGCCGACCACCGTCATGATGACCGGCTGGATCGCGCCGGCACCGATGCCCTGCAGGAGCCGGAAGGCGATCATCGACGGCATCGACCAGGCAAAGCCCGCAAGAATGGAGGCGATCAGGAAGATTGCCGTGCCAATCAGGATGATCGGCTTGCGGCCGTAGATATCGGAGAGCTTGCCGAACACCACGGTCGTCGCCGTCTGGGCGAGAAGGAAGGACGAGAACACCCAGCTATAGAGATTCAACTGACCGAGTTGGGCAGCGATCTGCGGCATGGCCGTCGAAACGATGGTCGCCTCGATTGCGATCATCGCCATGCTTGCCATGACGGCCGCAATGACGAGCGCCCGGTTGGAGCTTGGATGGGTCATGGATTCACCTGGGAACGCCACGCGGCGAACACGATAGGGATGGATGTTCGGCGGTCAAACGGCCGTCGTGCGGGATATTTCTTAGTATCCCCCTGCGGGCCGGCGTCAAGCGCGAAATCTGGCATTTATCAAGGAGGTAACGAGCCCGTGACCGTGGCGGGCGGCTCAGACGGACTTGATGCCCGACCGGTCGATTGTCACCACCACCTCGTCTCCGGCAGCCGCGACCCGATTGCGGCCGCTGTTCTTCGCCCGGTAGAGCGCATGATCGGCGCGCTCGAACAGCTCCGCGGTCGTCAGGCTGTCGCCCCCTGCAGGGCGGAAGGTCGCCGTGCCGATGCTGATCGTCACATATCCCCAGGGAAGATTCTTCTCATGCGGCAATCGAAGGCCAGCGACGCGCTGGCGGATATTTTCCGCCGCCTTCAACGCGCCTGCGCCATCCGTATCAGGCAGGAGGACGGCGATTTCCTCGCCTCCATAACGGGCGGCGAGATCCCTCGACCGGCGGATCGAGCCGCGCACCACATCCGCGAGCGCACGCAGACAATCGTCACCGGAGGCGTGGCCATAGGTATCGTTGAAGAACTTGAAGCGGTCGGCGTCGATCATCAGAATGGAAAGCGGCGTGAGCTTCTGTGCGGCCTGCAGTACCATTTCCTCGAAATGGATGTTGAAGGAGCGGCGATTGGCAAGCTGAGTGAGCTCATCGGTATTGGCGAGCGCGTCCAGCTCCTCCTGGATGCTCTTCTGACGCGTGACATCGCGTGCGACGGCAACGATGCGGATATCGGTGCCGCCAGTCCCTCCCGGCAGCCTGTTCAGCGTGGTTTCGAGCCATATCTGCTTGCCGTCGGCCCGTTTGCGACGGACGACCATGTTTTCCCTGGTCGAACCTTCCCGCAGACGATCCATGACCTGGGTGACGACCTCGTGATCGTCCTCATGCAGATTCTCGAGGATATGGGTGCCGAGCATCGCCTCGGCATCGACGCCGAATATCTCCCTGACGGATGGCGACAGATACTCCCTGATCCCGTGGCCGTTGAAACGCTGGATCAGGTCGCCGGAGCCTTCCGCAAGCAACCGGAATTCGGCTTCGCGCGCCACCAGAAGCGCTTCGCTCGCCCGCCGCAACATGATCTGGCGTCGCCAACGCCAAACCAGGAAACCGGTGATCGTCACCAGGATAAAGCAGGACAGCCAGCGTATCCGCGCGCCCTTCATCCACGTCGCCAGCGCTTCGGACTGGGACGCGGCGGCAAGCCCGACCATGCCGCTGTGCTCGCTCTGATAAAAGCCGCCGATGCGCAGCGTGTCGTCTATCGGCGAGATGTAGTGATAGGAGCCGGAATGTCGTTGGCGAAGGTGGGTCGTGAAGAGATCGTAGGAGGAGATGCTCGATCCCAGCAGCGTCTGAAGAAATGGCGCGCGCGCCAGTACGACGCCGTCGCGGCGGGCCAACAGGAACGAGCCCTCGCCGCCGAGGCTGAAACCCTGAAAGAAATTGGTCAGCTCGGTCAGGATGAAGGCCGCGAGCGCAACCCCACCGAAACTCCCGTCCGGATTGCTGATCCTTTGCGTGACGGGCAATATCCACTGGCCGGACAACTTGCTTTTCAACGGCCTGCCCAAAACAGGTTCCAGCGTGTCGGAGGATTGGTGGAATACGAAATATTCCCGATCCGCAAAATTGATACCGCTGGTGTTGATAGACGACGACGTCGCGACAATTCTGCCATCGGCATCGACGACGGAGAGAGCGCCGAGCCAAGGTGTGGTATCGACCTGGCGCTTCATCACCTGGGTGATCTTCGCCGGCATGTCCGGCACATCGCGTTCCTGCTCGATCTGAGTGATCAGGGCCGCCAGCGGAAACTTCGCCATGTCGACCGTATCGTCGGCATGCTGCACCAGCGCCTTGGCCGTCTGGATCAGCTCCGACTCGATGTGGGCGACCTGGGATTTCCAACTGGAATACTCTCCCCAGACGATCAGACCCAAAAAACCGAAAACGGCAAACGCAACGGCAACAAACGTCTTGGCGGGCAGGAATTTGATTGCACCAGTCATCTCTCTCTCCCAAACCGACGCAACAGGCGGCTCAGGAGTTGCGATCCGCCGTCAAGAACATTAGGAAGAAGTCGTTTACGTTCGCCTAAATTAACTTGCCTGTATTTTAATCATGGATTTGCTGGACAAAGCAGCGAATGCACGTCCTGCACGCCGATCGCTCGCCGAATGGCTGCAGCCACCTCCTCCTCACGCACGCGGCGCGCGATGCAGGACAGGATGTTCAGATGGTTCGGACGGCTTTCAGGATTGAGGAGCAGGAACACGAGATCGACCGGCTCGTCGTCCACAGCCTCGAAATCGACCGGCTTCGCCAGCCGCGCGAAAAGGCAGAAATTCCGATCGAGGCCCTTCACGTTCGCGTGCGGAATGGCAATGCCGGCACCGATCCCCGTCGAACCCAGGATTTCGCGATTGGTCAGCACCCGGACGATCTCGTTGGCATCGAAGGCCAGCCTTTCGGCGGCAAGCGCGGCGAGCTGCCGGATCAGGATCGCCTTTGACGGCGGCGCGAGGTCGAGCACGATATTCTCCGGCGGGAGGTAATCACGGAGTTTCATTGTCATGTCCATTGATTGGGATCGCAGCGCCTATTGGCCTTCCTGCAGCCGATAACCGACGCCGGTCTCGGTCAGGATGTATTGCGGCTGGTCGGGCGCCTTTTCGATCTTCTGGCGCAGCTGACGCACATAGACGCGCAGGTATTGCACGTCGGTCAGGCCGTCCCAGACATGTTCGAGCAGGAAACGGTGGGTCAGCACCTTGCCGGCATGCTGCACCAGGATACGCAGGATGTCATATTCCTTCGGGGACAGTTTTATCTCCCTATCCGCCACCTTGACGATGCGCTTGACGAGGTCGACCGAAAGCTCGCCGGTCTGGAAGACGGGCTTTTCGCCTTGGGTTTGCAGGCGATGGCGGAGCGCCACGCGGATGCGGGCGACGAGCTCGTTCATGCCGAAGGGTTTTGTCACATAGTCGTCGGCGCCGAGTTCGAGCGCCTTGACGATGCCCGCCTCGTCGGTGCGGCTCGACAGGATGACGATCGGCAGGTCCAGCCCCTCGCCACGCCATCGGGCGAGCAGATCGTGGCCGGCCATGTCCGGCAGGCCGAGATCGAGGATGATCAGATCCGGCTTGTCGGTCTTAACGAGATCGATCGCGACCTTGGCGTTCATCGCCTCGCTGACCGCATAGTCCTGGGTGGAGAGGCCCACGCGCAAGAGCTTGCGGATCGGCGGCTCGTCATCGACGATCAGGACTCTAACGGCAGTATTGGTCATTCTTGTTCTCCCAGAATGGGCATTTCGGCCGGCACCGGCATGCGGATCGTGAAGACCGCACCTGCTCGATCCGAGCGGTTGGCGGCCCGGATCGTGCCGCCCATGGCCTCGATGAAACCGCGGCAGATGGAAAGACCGAGCCCGGTGCCGGCCCGCACATGGTCGCCTTTCCGCACACGGTAAAAGCTGTCGAAGATGCGCTCGAGATCGTCGGGCGGAATGCCCGGGCCTTCATCCATCACGGAGATAAGGATCGAGCCGCCGTCCTGCCAGCCGCGGATATCGATCACCGTCTCGTCGGGCGCGTATTTGGCAGCATTGTCAATGAGGTTGAAGAGGACCTGCTCGAACAGGACCGGATCGACCTTGAGCATCGGCATGTCCGCCGGAATGCTGACATTGAGCTTGTGCCCGGAGGCGATCTTTGCTGCCCGGCTCAATGCCGTGCCGACGATATCGCCGGCAAAGTGGAAGGCATAGTTCGGCTCCATGGCGCCGGACCCGATGCGGGTCATGTCGAGCAGGTTGGAAATGAAGCGGTTCAGCCGCTCGGACTCGTCGACCACGCTGGTCAGAAGTTCGGCACGCGCCTCTTCCGGAATATCGGCGCCAAAGTCCTTAAGCGTGCCGGCCGAACCCATGATCGCGGCGAGCGGCGTCTTCAGGTCGTGCGAGATCGAGGTGAGCAGTGCGGTGCGCAGGCGGTCGGTCTCCGCGGCGAGCTTGGCCTTGTCTACATCCGAGACGAGCTGGATGCGCTCGATCGCCAGTGCGGCCTGATCGGCCAGCGCATCGAACAGCCGCTGTTGCTCGGGCGTCAGCAGCGGTCCTTGCTTGTCGTTGTCGAGGCCGATGACGCCGACCGCCTCGCGGCCGGTACGCATCGGCAGATAAAGGCGCTTTGCGCCTGGCAGCGTATCGGCGGCGCGGCCGGCCGGGCGATTGTGCTCCCAGGCCCATTTGGCGGCGGCGATATCGGCATCCACCAGCGTGTCGTCCGGCGGGTAACCGGCCTTGACGGCGATCGAGCCGTTTTCCGGCAAGAGGATGACGACCCGGACTTTCAGCATCGAAGCGATCTGGAAGGCGGTCGCCCAGAGCACGTCGTCGAGCGTGCCGGTGCCGGCGAGTTTTTTCGAGAAAAGATAGAGGTCTTCGGTGGTGCGCGCCCGCTGGCGAGCCGCGGCAGCCTGGCGCTGCACGGCCGCCGTGAGGTTGGAGGCGACGACCGCCACGCCGAGATAAAAGAACAGCGCCACCAGGCTTTCCGGATCCCGGACCGTGAACGTATAGCGCGGCTCGAGGAAAAAGAAGTTGAAGGAGAGCGCACCGGCCACAGAAGCGAACAGGCCCGGCCCCAACCCGCCGCGCACCGCCGCCGCCAGCACAGCCATCAGAAAAACGAGAGCGAGGTTGCGGACATCAAGCGTCTGGTCGAGCGCGGCGCCGGCGATGATGGCGAGAACGACGAAAATCGTGCTTTTGACATAGGGCTTGAAGCGGAATGCCTTGGGCAGCTGCGCTGCCTTCACACCGCGCTGCGGTTCGCCCTCTTTGGCATCTCCGGAGATGACGTGGACGCTGATATCGCCCGCATAACGGATCAGGTCATGGGTGACCGATCCCTGCCAGATCTGCCGCCAGCGTGGCTTGCCAGGGCGCCCGACGACGATATGGGTGAAGTTGTTGGCATTCGCGTAGGCGATAATCTCGCGTGACGGCTGCAGCGCCGGCAGCGTCACAGTCTCGGCGCCGAGCTGATCGGCAAGCCGCATGTTGGCCGCCAGCCGATCCTTGTCCTGCTCCGACCGATTGACCGACTGCGGCGTTTCGAGATGCAGCGCCGCCCATGGCGCCCTCAGGCGATCGGCCTGCCGGCGGGCGTACCGGACGAGGCTCGCGCCGTTGCGTCCATGGTCGAGGCAGACGAGCACCCGGTCGCCAGCAGCCCAAGGGCCGGAAATGGCATGCGCCTGCATGTGGTTCAGGAGCTGCTCGTCGACGCGCTGGGCAGTGCGGCGAAGCGCCAGTTCGCGCAAAGCCGTGAGGTTGCCAGGCGAAAAGTAGTTCTCGATGGCGCGCCGCGCCGTGGTCGGCACATAGACCTTGCCGTCGTTCAGCCGCTTGATGAGGTCGTCCGGGGTGATGTCGATGATCTCGACGTCGTCGGCGCGGTCAATGATACTGTCCGGCACCGTCTCGCGCACCCGGATACGGGTGATCTGCGCGACCACGTCGTTCAGGCTTTCGACATGCTGGATGTTGAGCGTCGAATAGACGTCGATGCCTTGCGAGAGAATTTCCTGAACGTCCATGTAGCGCTTCGGATGGCGGCTGCCGGCGGCGTTGGTATGGGCGAGCTCGTCGACCAGGACCAGGGCGGGGCGACGCGCCAGAATGGCGTCGAGGTCCATTTCATCGAGCTGCTGGCCGCGGTAGTCGATCAGCTTGCGGGGCACCACTTCGAAGCCTTCGACCAGCGCCTCGGTCTCCTTGCGGCCATGGGTCTCGACGACGCCGATCACCACGTCGAGGCCGTCGGCCTTGCGGGCGCGGCCGGACATCAGCATCTCGTAGGTCTTGCCGACGCCGGGGGCGGCGCCCAGGAAAATCTTCAGCCGCCCACGCGATTCCCGCTCGGCATGCTCCAGGAGCGCATCCGGCGAAGGCCTGTTTTCACTCTCGCGACTGTCGTCGGGCATTGGCTACCTGTCTCCCGTGCGGGAAGCGGCGGCTGTCGATGCTGACAGCCGCCGCCATTTCAATTTAAGAACGCGGCTGGTCAAGCGCCATGTTGAGCGCCAGAACATTAACCACAGGTTCACCGAGGAAACCGAGTTCCCGGCCTTCGACATGGGCTTCGACGAGCGCGCGGACCGCAGCCTCATCCATGTTGCGGGCCTTGGCGACGCGCGGCACCTGGAAGAGGGCGGCTTCCGGCGAGACATGCGGGTCGAGGCCGCTGCCGGATGCGGTGACGAGGTCGATAGGCACCTCGGCGTTCGGGTTGGTCGCCTTGGCGGCCTCATAGTCCGTCTTCACCCGGTCGATCAGCTTGGCGCTGGTCGGGCCGAGGTTGGAGCCGGAAGACGAGGCGGCGTTGTAGCCGTCGCCGGCGGCCGACGGGCGGCCGTGGAAATACTGGTCGCCGGCAAAGGCCTGGCCGATCAGGGTCGAGCCGACAACGGTTCCGTCCTTCTCGATCAGGCTGCCGTTTGCCTGGGTCGGGAAAACGGCCTGGGCGATGCCGGTCATGGCGAAGGGGTAGATAAGGCCGGTAATGGCCGTAGTGGCGACGATCATGACGATCGCGGGACGAAGTTGCTTGAACATTGTCATTTCTCCTTAAGCGAGACCGATCGCGGTGATGATCATGTCAATCGCCTTGATGCCGATGAAGGGGACGATGATACCGCCGAGACCGTAGACGAGCAGGTTGCGGGACAGCAGCGCGCCGGCACCGATGGCGCGGTATTTGACGCCCTTCAGCGATAGCGGGATCAACGCGATGATGATCAGCGCGTTGAAGATGATCGCCGACAGGATGGCGCTTTGCGGCGTGGCGAGCCCCATGATGTTGAGCACGCCGAGCTGGGGATAGAAGGTCAGGAACATCGCCGGGATGATGGCGAAATACTTGGCGATGTCGTTGGCGATCGAGAAGGTGGTCAGCGCGCCGCGGGTCATCAGGAGCTGCTTGCCGATCTCGACGATCTCGATGAGCTTGGTCGGGTCCGAGTCGAGGTCGACCATGTTGCCGGCCTCGCGGGCGGCGACCGTGCCGGTGTTCATCGCGACGCCGACATCGGCCTGGGCGAGTGCTGGCGCATCGTTGGTGCCGTCGCCGCACATGGCGACGAGCTTGCCCTTGGCCTGCTCCTCGCGGATCAGCGTCAGCTTGTTCTCCGGGGTCGCCTGGGCGAGGAAGTCATCGACACCGGCTTCGGCGGCAATCGCAGCGGCCGTCATCGGATTGTCGCCGGTGATCATCACGGTACGGATGCCCATGCGGCGCAGTTCCGCAAAACGCTCGCGGATACCGCCCTTGACGATGTCCTTCAACTGGACGACGCCGAGCAGCTTGCCGTCACGGGCAACGGCGAGCGGCGTGCCGCCGGCCTTGGCGATCTCGTCGGCGATTGCCTGCAGCTCGCGCACGATATCAGATTGCGGGCTGGCGGCGATTGCCGCATTGCCGGAGACCGGCAGCGAACCGGCGCCGACATAGGCAAGCACCGCATCGACCGCACCCTTGCGGATCTGCGAGCCTTCGAGATCGACACCGCTCATGCGGGTCTGCGCGGTGAAGGGGACGAAGGTCGCCTTCAGGCTCGCCATATCACGGCCACGGATCGCGTATTTCTCCTTGGCAAGCACCACGATGGAACGGCCTTCCGGCGTTTCGTCGGCAAGCGACGCGAGCTGAGCCGCATCGGCGAGATCCTGTTCGGAGACGCCGCGGACCGGGCGGAACGAGGTGGCCTGGCGGTTGCCGAGCGTGATCGTGCCGGTCTTGTCGAGGAGCAGCGTATCGACGTCGCCGGCGGCTTCCACCGCGCGGCCGGACATGGCGAGCACGTTGAAGCGGACGAGACGGTCCATGCCGGCGATGCCGATCGCCGAGAGTAGCGCGCCGATCGTGGTCGGGATCAACGTCACAAACAGCGCGACGAGGATGATGATCGGGATCGAACCACCGGCATAGATCGCGAAGCTCGGGATCGTTGCGGTGGCGAGCACGAAGATCAGCGTCATGCCGGCGAGCAGGATGTTGAGCGCGATCTCGTTCGGCGTCTTCTGGCGCTCGGCGCCTTCGACGAGCGAGATCATCCGGTCGAGGAAGGTGGAGCCGGCGGCAGCCGTGATACGGACGCGGATCCAGTCGGACAGCACCTGGGTGCCGCCGGTCACGGCCGAGCGGTCGCCGCCGGATTCGCGGATGACCGGGGCGGACTCGCCGGTGATCGCCGCTTCGTTGACCGAGGCGACACCCTCGATGACTTCACCATCGGAGGGAATGATGTCGCCCGGTTCGACGAGCACGACGTCGCCGACCTTGAGGCTGGTGCCGGCGACCATCTTGTAATGGGTGCGGTCGCTGCCCGAGAGCAGCTTGGCCTGGGTTTCGGTGCGGGCCTTGCGCAGCGAATCCGCCTGCGCCTTGCCGCGGCCTTCCGCGACCGCTTCGGCGAAGTTGGCGAACAGCACGGTGAACCAGAGCCAGATGTTGATCTGGAAGGAGAAACCGAGATTGCCGTTGCCCGCCGCGAGATCGCGCAGGAAAAGCACGGTGGTGAGGACCGAGACCGTGGCCACGACGAACATGACCGGGTTTCGGGCAAGGCTCCGGGGGTTGAGCTTCTTGAAAGCGGCTCCCACGGCCGGAATGAGGATGCGACTATCCATGATACTCGCGGATTTTGCCTGGCTCATAAGAGACTCCAGCTTTGAAATGAGTTGCCTTGTCAAACGAGGCGACGAAGGGTCGATCAGCCGCGCAAGACTTCGATCACGAGCACAACGGCAAGAATGACCGCCGTCATGATAAAAATTGCATAGGATCCGTAGGGGTTCTGCTCACCCTTGCCTCGCTTTTGCGAGGCAAGGGTGGCCTGTCTGCGGAGGGCTTTGCGGATGCTCATGGCATTGCTCCCTCAGGACCTCAGAAGGTCTGGCCGGCGATCATGACCAGGTGTTCGACGACCGGGCCGAGCGCCAGAGCGGGCATGAAGGTGAGGCCGCCGACGATCAGGATCGTGCCGACCAACAGGCCGACGAAGAGCGGGCCGTCGGTCGGGAAGGTGCCTGCCGAGGCCGGAACCGTCTTCTTGGCAACCAGCGAACCTGCGATCGCAAGTGCCGGGATGATGACCAGGAAGCGGCCCATCAGCATGCCGATGCCGAGCGTCACGTTGTACCAGGGCGTGTTGCCCGTAAGCCCGCCGAAAGCCGAGCCGTTGTTGGCCGCAGCCGACGTATAGGCATAGAGGATTTCGGAGAAGCCGTGCGGGCCGGCGGTGCCGATCGAGGCGACGGCGGACGGCAGGACCGTGGCGATCGCCGTGAAGACCAGCATGGCGAGCGGCAGGCAGAGGATGGCAAGCACAGCCATCTTCATCTCCTTCGCCTCGATCTTCTTGCCGAGATATTCCGGCGTGCGACCGACCATAAGCCCGGCCACGAAGACCGCGACGATGATGAAGAGGATGATGCCGTAGAAACCCGCACCGACGCCGCCGACGATGACTTCGCCGAGCTGCATGTTGATGAGCGGAATCAGGCCGCCGAGTGCCGTGAACGAACCATGCATGGCATTGACCGCACCGCAGGAGGCCGCCGTGGTGATGACAGCAAACAGCGAGGACATGGCGACGCCGAAGCGGACTTCCTTGCCTTCCATGTTACCGCCGGCAAGACCGAGCTGGTGCATGAGAGGATTGCCGGCCGCTTCCGCCCAGTAGGTGATACCGACACCGACGATGAACAGGATGCCCATCGAGGTGAGGATCGCCCAGCCCTGGCGCTGGTTGCCGACCATGCGGCCGAAAACGTTGGTGAAGCCCGCGCCGATCGCGAAGATCGACAGCATCTGGATCATGTTGGAGATGTTGTCGGGGTTCTCGAACGGATGGGCGGAGTTGGCGTTGAAGAAGCCACCGCCGTTAGTGCCGAGCATCTTGATGGCAAGCTGCGAGGCGACCGGACCGAGAGCGATGGTCTGCTTGGCGCCTTCCAGCGTCGTTACCTCGACATAAGGCCCAAGCGTCTGCGGCACGCCGAGATAGACATAGACCAGCGTCAGCACGATGCAGATCGGCAGCAGGATGTAGAGCGTGGCGCGGGTCATATCGACCCAGAAATTGCCGATCGCCTTACCCGATGCGCGCGAAAAGGCGCGGATCAGGCCGACGGCAATCGCCATGCCGGTCGCGGCAGAAACGAAGTTCTGCACGTTGAGGCCCATCATCTGGGTGAGATAGGACATGGTGCTTTCGCCACCGTAGTTCTGCCAGTTGGTATTGCTGACGAAACTGACGGCGGTGTTGAAGGAAAGCTCCGGCGGTACGGCGCCCATGCCGGCCGGATTATAGGGCAGGCCGGCCTGCAGCCGCATCACCGCATAAAGCACGAGGACGCCGAAGAGGTTGAACATCAGCATGGCGAAGGCATAGGAGGTCCAATGCTGGTCTTCGCGTTCGCTGGTGCCGGCCACGGCATAAAGTCCCCGTTCGATCGGAACGAGGACGGGTGACAGAAAAGTGCGCTCGCCTGAAAAGACACGCGTCATGTAACCGCCGAGCGGTTTGACGAGCGCGATGATGATCCCGCAATAAAGCAGGATCTGAAGCCATCCGTTGAGGGTCATTTGGGGTTAACTTTCAATACCCGGCAGCTTGACTAGAAGCGCCAGTTCTCTTCAAAAGCGTTCTGGACGAATGAGAGCGTAGGTGAGGTAGACGGTGAGGAACACGGTCACGGCACCGCTCAGGACATAATCGAGGATCATCGGAGCTTCTCCCTTCAAAGCCTGTCGCAGGCACGGGTGTAGGCAAAGCAGAGACCGAAAAAGACGACTGCGGTGCCGAGTAGAATGACGTCCATCATGGATCTGGACTCCTGTTGTTAAGGCGAGGCCGGACAAGGTAAAGGGTGCCATCCTGATGGGACGGCACCTTGATGCTTTCCGGCTTGGAGATGATCTTTTGCGATCTCTCGGACCCTAATATGCGGCGCGACCGCATAGGGGTTCGAGACGGAGCGCAGAGGAAAGAAATAAAAATCCTATAGGAATTTCGTTCTTTCCGGCGGCGGCTATCCTCAGGATGCGGCCGCAAAGGTTATCGCGTAGGCGGTGACGAGCATTACCAGCATGACTGCGAGCATGCCGAGGATGATGTTCGAAGCACGCAGGCGGTCTGGCTTCCCGAAAGGGCGGGAGCGCGGATAGACATTCCCACGCATATAGTAGATGGCCCTGGACATCGGCATTCTCCTCACGCCCGTCCCACGATCTTCATGTGGGAGCTTTTCGCCCGAGAGCGGCTGACCGGCGGCTCGAAAACCGGCCCGAGGCTCAAGGTCACGTCTTCCGGGACGCAGCAGACGGCGCCGGGCTCATGATCGCTTTCGAACATCGCGAAATGCACCGCCGACGCCCGGTCGGTGAAGAGGCCGCCGATGAGACCTTCCCGGTCGGAGACGACCCAGCGGCCACCGGCATCGCGGCCGACCGTGAAACGCACGCCACGCGCGGGAGGTTCGCTTTTCAACATTGCCTTGCTCATCGTGTTTCTCCTCAAGCCACCATCATGGAAACAAGGCCCGCGGCGCAGAGGCCGAGACCGATGACGCCGAGAAGCCTCAGGAAGACCCCGAGATTCGCATCGACCGGGCGACCTGGCTGCGACAGCCGGCGCTGCTGGGCCTTGGCTTCAGCCAGATGCAGGACGTAGACGTTCCCCAAACGACCAAACATTTCAGTCACTCCTTGTTGGGATTGGCTCGCGGCATTGTTCGCACGGAGCCGGCATCGAAACCGATGCACGATCCAGAAGGTAGCGACGGCCTCATAGGCTTTCGATTGGGCGTCGGGCACGAAGAAATAGGGAATCCATATAAGCATCCGTGATTTTTCATTTGCGCCGCAGCATTCCGGGCGGCATGTTCGAAATCCTCGAACTATAAAAGACTTGGGAAATGGAATTCAGATCATGACAGCAGATGCGATCGTGCTGGGAGCCGGCATTGTCGGCGTTTCGACGGCATTGCAGCTCGCCCGGCGCGGCAAATCGGTGGTGCTCGTCGACCGGAAGGAACCCGGGATGGAGACATCCTACGGCAATGCCGGGCTGATCCAGCGCGAGGGCGTCGTACCCTATGGCTTTCCCCAGCAGTTCGGCCTGATCCTGCGTTATGCCATGAACAACCGCATCGACGCGCATTTCCACTGGCGGGCGATCCCATCAGTCACCTCGTTCCTGGCGAAATACTGGTGGCATTCGAACCTGACCCGCCACCAGCTGATCGCGCGCGCCTATGCGCCGCTGATAGAGCACTCGATCGCGACCCATAACGAGCTGATCGAGGAAGCCGGGGCCCAGGATCTGATCGCCAAGAACGGCTGGACGGAGGTGTTCCGCACCCGCGCCAAGCATGACGGCGAGATCGGCGAGGCCGAACGGCTCCGCAAGGAGTACGGCGTCGCCTTCAAGGAGCTTTCGCCTACCGATATCGCCGAACAGGAGCCCAATCTTTCCACCGATTTCGTCGGCGGCCTGCGTTGGGAAGACCCATGGTCGGTCAAGGACCCGCTGGCGCTGACGCGCGCCTATGTGGCGCTGTTCGAAAAGCTCGGCGGCCGCGTGCTGAAGGGCGATGCCAAGAGCCTGTCGCAGACCAAGACCGGCTGGCGGATCGTCGCGGGCGAAGGCACGGTGGAAGCCAAGGACGTGGTGGTGGCGCTCGGCCCCTGGTCCGATACGGTTACGAAGCCGCTCGGCTACAATTTCCTGGTCGGCGTCAAACGCGGCTACCACATGCACTATGCGGCCAAGGGCAATGCCAAGCTCAACGGCTGGACCATGGATGCGGAGCGCGGCTATTTCCTGGCGCCGATGAACCAGGGTATTCGGCTGACGACGGGCGCGGAATTCGCCCGCCGCGATGCGCCGAAGACGCCTGTTCAGCTCGATCGCGCCGAGGCCGTCGCGCGCAGCATATTCCCGCTGGCGGAGCGGCTCGACAGCGAGCCGTGGATGGGCGCCCGCCCCTGCACGCCGGACATGATGCCGGTGATCGGCAAGGCGCCGCGGCACGAGGGCCTCTGGTTCGCCTTCGGCCACGCGCATCACGGCCTGACGCTTGGACCAGTGACCGGGCAGGTGATCGCCGAAGCGATCACGGGGCAGAAGCCGCTGATCGATATCTCGGCCTATCGCCCGGAGCGTTTCAACGCCTAGCCTTACATAAAGAGTGGGCTGGCCAGCAGGCGGCAGGGGCTGTCGGGCGTGACCGACGGGCCTATATTCGGACGGTGTGAGATGGTCTTCGAGACAAGCGACAATCCCCGCCACACGAATTCGTGGTACGCGGCCTCGGCCAAGGACAAGCGTGTCCGCCCTGCCCTCGAAGGCGCGATAGAAGCAGATGTCTGCGTCGTCGGCGCCGGATTCACCGGGATTTCCGCGGCGCTGGAGCTTGCCGAACGCGGTTATTCGGTCGTGGTGCTGGAAGCAGAACGTATCGGCTTTGGCGCCTCGGGCCGCAATGGCGGCCAGATCGTCAATGGCTACAGCCGCGATCTCGAAACCATCGCCGGCCGTTATGGCCGCGACAAGGCGGTGAAGCTCGGGGCGATGTCGCTCGAAGGCGGTGAGATCATCCGCAGCCGCGTCGTGAAATACGGGATCGACTGCGATCTGGTGCATGGCGGCTTCTTCGCGGCCTTCACGAACAAGCAGATCCGCGAAATGGAGCATCACAAGGCCGATTGGGAACGATACGGCCATGGCGGGCTGGAGATGGTCTCGAAGGCCGAGGTCGGACGGTACGTGAAGACCGACCGTTATGCCGGCGGCATGATCGACAGGCTCGGCGGCCATATCCACCCGCTCAATCTGGTGCTCGGGGAAGCCGCTGCTTTCGAAAGCCTTGGCGGACGCATCTTCGAAGCTTCGCGCGTGACAAGTCTCGACATGGGCGAAAAGCCGGTGGTGCGAACCGAAAACGGTTCGGTGAAAGCCTCTTACGTGCTCGTCTGCGGCAACGCCTATCTCTCCCCGCAATTTCCGGAGATCAGCGGCCGGATGATGCCGGTTTCCAGCCAGGTTATGGCGACGGAACCGCTCGACGCCGCGCTGATCGAAAGCCTGCTGCCGGCCAATTATTGCGTCGAGGACGCCAATTACATCCTCGACTACTACAGGCGCACCGCGGACAACCGGCTGCTCTATGGCGGCGGCATCGGTTATGGTGGCCATGACCCGAGCGACCTCACGGGGGTCATCCGCCCCAACATGCTGAAGACGTTTCCGCAACTGAAGGACGTAAAGATCGACTACGCCTGGAGCGGCAATTTCGCGCTGACCCTCACCCGCATCCCGCATATGGGGAAACTGTCGGACAAGGTCTATTTCTCACACGGCGACAGCGGCCACGGAGTGACCACCACCCATCTGCTCGGCAAAATCCTCGGCGAGGCGGTCGCCGGCCATGCGGAACGTTTCGACATCTGGTCGTCGCTGCCCAACCTGCCGTTTCCGGGCGGACAGACGTTCCGGGTCCCGCTTACCGTGCTCGGCGCCTGGTGGTATGGCTGGCGCGACCGGTTGGGCGTCTGATCAACGGATCAGAGCGAAGCTGGGAAGCTGCCGGTGAAATAATAGGTCGCCTGCGCGCTGATGATGGACTTGAACTGCGCTACGGCCCTGGCGGCTTCGTCTTCCGGAACCATGAGAGCCAGCCGCATGGTCGCACCCGACAGGTGGAACATCACCAGGAGCGTCTGTGCATAACTTTCGCGAAGCGGCTCTTCCACAAAGGGCTCGGTGGCCTTGTAGAATACATCAGCCTGAAAGCGGGTCTCGGCAATATCCAGATCCGCAAGCGCCTTGTCGGCCTGGATCGCGTTCAGGAGATCTTGAAGCGATGGCCTCTCCCGCATGTTATAATAGTACAGATCGAAAAGTGCGGCCGGTGCCTGCAGCGCGTCTTCGGCGGTGGCGATCTTTTCAATCTGCCCCGTTACCAAGGAACGAACCTCTTCGACATAACGTTCGTAAAGCGTTGCGATGATGGCGGACTTGTTCGGGAAATACTGATAGACGGATGCGATGGGCCCGCCGGAAAGAGCGGCGATCTCCTTCATGGTCACTGCGTCGATGCCCTTCTGGCCGATCAGTTCCATGGATACTTTCAGGATCTCATCGATACGCTCGCGGCTTCGTTCCTGTTTCGGCACCCGGCGAAGGGAACCCCGCCCCGGTCCTTGCGTCGAATCTGGCATCCGCAAACCGTCTCCTAAAACACCTGTCAGCCGTTGCCTGTCGTTGCCGGTGAAATCTCCGGTAAGTCAGGCGGAATTGCTTGAACGCAAAACTGTTGTTTATACGGCGCCCGAAGAGCATCGGATCACGAAGCCTGGTAATTTTTAGAATACTTTCCACGCCCATGCACAAGACAGGACATCGGAGAAAACGAGAGCCTAAATCCTATTATCTATGCTCACAGGAGCTTAGCAATACCATCAAAAGCCTTATCGACGATGGTATTAAGACTTGCGTTGATGTCGACGGTTACCACGCCGGGCTCAAATTCCGGGCTTTCCAGGGTGGCAAGCTGGCTCTGAAGCAGCGATGCAGGCATGAAATGGCCGGTGCGTGCGCCCATCCGCTGCTCAAGCACCTTGGGGTCGCCGGTGAGGAAGATGAAATAGAGCGTGCCGCCGCTCTCCCGCCGCAGCCGGTCCCGGTAGGTTTGTTTCAGGGCAGAGCACGAGACAACCACGCTTTCGCCCCGTCCCGTTGCCCTGGCCAATTCGCTGCCGACGAGATCGAGCCAGGGCCAGCGGTCGTCGTCGGTCAGCGGAATGCCTTTCGCCATCTTGGCGACATTCACCTCCGGATGCAGACGGTCACCTTCCACGAACGCGCAATCGAGACGCGCGGCGAGATGTTCGCCGACCGATGTCTTCCCCGATCCGCTGACACCCATGACGACGATGGCAAGAGGGGACGAAAGTTTGAGTGCGGGCATGAATAACTTCCATTGAGAACACGTTCAGGGGGGCGGAAGGGTCGAAGGACAAAACGGAGTTAACCTCAGGTTTTCCAATTCTCTTACGGGAACCTTAGAGAGAGTGCGATAGAAGGCTCTCCTTAAAAGTGCATTCTACCCTCACCGGATTCAACTTGGGACCCACGTCATGCGGAGACTCATCGATAATACAGCGTTTCGCATCTATCATATCCTGCGCGATACGGGCGGCAATTTTGCGATAGCGACGGCTCTCGCGCTGCCGATCCTCGTTGCGACCGCTGGTGGCGCTATCGATTTTGCCCAGGCTTCGTTCGAACGCGCCAAACTGCAGGGTACGCTCGACGCGGCTTTGCTGAGCGCCGTTGCGAAACCCGATATCACCAGTCAGCGCCGGGAAGCGCTGCGCTTTCTGACCGATGCGGTTCCGGAAGACGCTGATCTCGACACCGCACTCGTCGTCGCGGGAAATAGCGACGGCAGCCTGACAGGCACCTATGCCCAAGGCGTGCCTACAAATTTCCTCGGCCTGCTCGGCATCCACAGCATCGACGTCAAGGTCCAATCCACCGCCATCGCGAACAGGAACCCGAAGCCATCCGGCGCATGCATCTACGTGCTCGGCAATGCGTCGCAGGCGGTCCTGATCAATTCGGGCGCCAACGTGCATTCGGAGAAATGCGGCGTGGAGGTCAGTTCGACCCAAAATCCGGCCTTCATCATGAATAGCGGCGCGACGATCGATACGGCCAGCTTCTGCGTTGCCGGCACCCAATATATCAAGAACGGTGGGACACTCAGCAACCTGAAGCCCGGCTGCAAGGTTTCCGCAGAGCCCTATGCCGGCGGCATTGCCGAGCCGGCCGTCTCCTCGACCTGCACCACCAGCGGCACGAAGGACGGCGCGGTGCAGGAACTTGCGCCCGGCGTCCATTGCGGCACCACCTTCAACGGGTCGCCGAAGATCACGTTCAAACCCGGCCTCCACATCGTCAAAGGCCGAATGATCATCAATTCCGGTTCGACGGTCGTCGCGGAGGGAGTGACCTTCTATTTTCCCGACACCGACAGCGAAATCCGCGCCAATGGCAGCTTGAGCTTCACCGCATCGGCGCCGACCAGCGGCACCTACAAGGGCATCCTGATGTTCGAAAAGACCAGCGATGCCGCCAACAATGCCCGCAAGCAGCAATACATCTTCAACGGTTCCAATGGGGAAACTCTCAAGGGAGTGATCCATCTTCCGAACCGCGACGTCACCTACAATTCGACGACGAACCAGACGAATCTCATCACGCTGGTGGTCAATACCATGATCATGAACTCGTCCAACTGGACGATCGAACCCTATACGGGAGTTGCGGGCGGGACCGGTTCCGAGATCACCTCGGTGCGCCTCGTCAACTGACGCTCAACGCTGCCGCGCATCCTTGCCGAGCACGATGGGCATCAGCACCGACAGGAACATCAGCCGCAGCACGTGATGGGCGCCGACATAGGTGGGGTCGGCATGCAGCATCACCGCCATCGCCGACATGGTCTCGAGCCCGCCCGGCGCAAAGGCGATCAGTGCCGCATCGAGCGGCACGCCGGTCAGATAGGAAACGCCGCCGGCAATCCCGGCCGCGAGGACGATGACGACCACCGTCACCACGCCGCCGGCCACGAAGGCGGTGCGCAATTCGCTGATCGACACGCCGCAGAAGCGTGTGCCGATAACCGAGCCGAGGACCACATAGGTCGGAACCAGGAGCCAGTTCGGAACGCCGCCGCTGATGAACCCGGTCACATGCGTGGCGATCGACACCACGACGCCGCCGAGCAGCAGCGCTGCCGGAAAATTCCAACGCATGAACAGCAGGCCGAACAGCGCCGAGACCGCGAGCATGGCGACCAGAACTGGGGTGTTCATCGCCAGCGGAATCACAACGGGATCGGTGCCGACGAGATCGAAGATTTCGACGATCAGCGGGACGGTGATGGTCAGTGCCAGAACGCGCACGCTCTGGCCGACGCTGACGGCGCGCAGGTCGCAGCGGGTTTCGGCAGCGAGGCTCAGCACATAGCTCAGATGGCCGGGGGATGAGGCGAGCAACGCGGTAATCCGGTCATAATGGAAGAACCGCTGCAGTACCCAGGAACTCACATAGAGCAGGATCACGACCGCCACGAGCACCATGACGAAACTCAGCGGCCAAGTGCGCGCCGCGACGATCACCTCAGGCGTGACGGTCGCCCCCATCGATACCCCGACGATGATGAAACAGACATTGCGGACCTGCGCCGGCACCGTCAGGTTCAGCCCGGCGAGCCCTGCAATGGTGATCGCGATTGCCGGACCGATGAGATAGGGGGCTGGAAAGGCAACGAGAATTGCAATCAACGCACCGGCGGTGCCGATCAGCGCAGTCAGCGCAAATGCGCGCAATTCCGAAGGGGACATGGCTTAGATCCTGAAGGCGCCACAGGAAGGAAAACTGACAAAAGCCAGCAAAACGCCTAGTCCCCTTCTATTGCAAATGCGAACGAGGTCAACCTCTTCCGCCGCTCCCAAGCAAAACAAAAGGCGCCGGCCTCAACGGCGGCGCCTCTCAAAAAACATGGATCGGGAAGATCAGGCGGCCGGCGCGATGGCCTTGGGGATGGCCTTCGGCAGGTGCAGCATATCGATGCCCAGCAGGAAGTTGATCTGCGGACGCGCCTTGACGAGATCATCGATCGTGTATTCGGCGAGCACGTCGAAGAACGCATTGAGCGCCTTGCGGAGCGCGGCGTTCAGGCCGCAGCTGTCAACAAGCGGGCATTCCGCCACACCCTCTTCGAAACATTCCGCCATGGCGAAGCTGTCTTCAGTCACCTTGACGACATCGAACAACGTGATCCGGTCAGCAGCGCGGCCCAGCCTGACGCCGCCGTTGCGACCACGCACGGTCTCCACCAGTCCGGCCCTGTTGAGCGGCTGCAGGATCTTGAAGAGGAAGAGTTCGGAAACGCCGTACGCCCTGGCGATCTCGGGGATGCGGCTGAGATGGCCTTCGTTGGCGGCACAATACATCAGCATCCGTACTGCGTAATTCGTCTGTTTGGTCAAGCGCATGCTGGTCTCCCGAGACTCGTACCCACCCTATATAGAGGCTCCGCTAGTTTTGAACAATTCCAAAATAAGAAAATTGTCATCAAGTTTCCGAGCCGAGCCAGATTGCCTTCATCGGCGCGGAATTCAAGTCATAATTGCTCGTCAACAATAAACCCGGAAGGCCGCCCCCCGCCCAGGCGTTTGCATTTTTGCGGTCTGCAGAAGAGCGACCGCTGGCTGTATCGGACGGGTTGTGCAAGGATGGCCGATGATATCGCGCGACCTGCATGAGGTTTTGATGGTCCTGTACGAAGCCGGCGCCTCGCGTGTCCCGGCCTCCGAGATCGACTGGACCAGTGACATGGCGCCGGCGCTGAACCGGGCGCTCAACATGCAATACATCACCCACCGCGACACGCGGGCGGGGCGGCTGTTCTCGCTGACAGAGGCAGGATACACGGCGATTGAACGGCAACCGCCGAATTATATATCGATCTCGCGCGCCTTCAGATCGCTATTCAGGATCGGCGGCGGATCGCCGGAATAGTTCCGGTTCACGTCAACCGGTCATAGACATCGCAACCCAGGTCGGGACCGCGACCACCACCATTGCAGCCAGCAGGCTAAGGCCGATCTTCGCCAGATACGTGCGGCGGGCACGCTTGGCATCCCACTCGTAAACCATGGACATACATCCCCACTCCTACTCCGCGAGCTAAATTAGAATAGTCTGCGGATACGTCAATGGGTGGCTATGGATCACAGCTACCTTGCCCGAGGCCGACCTTCGAGCTCGGCGGCGTAGTTGCGGATGTCCTGCTGACGTTGCGGCGTGCCGGGATGGCTGGACAGGATGTTCGCATCCCCATGGTCTCCGAGCTTGTCTTCCAGCACCGCAAAGAACCGGGCGAGCGCAGCGGGATCGTAACCGGCGGTACGCATCAGTTCGACCGAACGGCGGTCTGCCTCCGCTTCCGCGGCACGGGAATAGGAAAGCGCCACGAGCGCCCCACCCTGGGTGAGGATGTCTTCGACGCCTGAGCCGACATCGCCGGCAATCAGCATGACGAGCGCAGCAATGCCCGCAGCACGGTAGAGCTGCCGCAGGCTGTGCTCTCCTTCCACATGAGCGATCTCATGACCGAGCACGCCGAGGATCATTTCCCGGTCGCCATTGGCGAGCTTCACCAGGGCGTCGGTGAGGATCAGGCTGCCGTCCGGAAGCGCGAAGGCGTTCGGGCCGATCACACCGCCATCCCGGAAATAAAGGTCATAGGCGCCCTGCCCGCCTTTCGAATGCACGGCGAGTTTCGAAAAGCCCTCGGAGATCGCCTGTCGCTCGCCTTCGGGCAGTTCGGACGGCTTCAGGATCGTCCGGTCGAGCGATGCGAGCGTACCGGAGCCTATCAGTTCCGGCACGAAGGGTGGCGTCACCAAGACCGCGACTTCCACCAGCGCCGGGACGGCGAAGCGGTAGATCGTGGTGGCCAGCAGGATGACGGCGAGCGTCATGAGGATCAGCCGCGGATGGAACTGTTCCAGCCGGTGTACCAGGCCGCTCCGGGCACCGCGCTTGCCGCGAAGATAGGTGTCGACCCCGTCGTTGTCGCGCGTCTCGAATACGGAGCCATCCGGAAAGCTCACCCGCCGCGGGATCGAGCCGACCCGCGAGCTGATCCCGGTCCGCTCCGGCACCGCAGACGCGAGGACCCGCTCCTCTTCCGCTGCCACGAGGAGAGGCCCCTCCTCGCGCAGAACAGCCGGGACCGCGCGGCTGGAATTGGCCGGGTGCCATTCGCCTTTCGCGATGACCGCTCCGTCAGAAGCCAAAGTCGAACCCTTCCATATCCATGTATTCGGCGCTGATCGCAGCACCGCTCACTTCGATCGAGGAGAGGATCTCGCCCGGGTCGCCGTTGATGCGGATACCCGTGTGTTCGTTTACATACCGCGCCATCCGGACTGCTGCCCAAGGGCGCATCAGCCCGAGCGTCAGCATGGTGACTATCACATTGCTGATTGCGATCCAGGCATAACGCAGCCGGGAAATGTCGCTGAACAGCTGATGGCGACCGTCAAGCTCCGCCGCCGACCAGGCGACATTGCGCACACCAGCCCGATAGAAGAGACCAGCGATACCGTAGAGGATGAAATAGATGAAGATCCCGGCATAGAGACCGGCAATGCTCAGCATGGTCACCTGCGCGCTCGTCAGTTCGGCGCTCTCGCGCATGACGGCCGCAGCACCGATGATCACGACGAAGGCAATGACACCGAAGACGATGCTGCCCAGGAATACGATCAATGCAGGCAGGACCCAGACGCCATAAAGCCGGCCGAGCTGCGGGTCGCTGGAAAACGTCCGGTCGCCATAACGCAGGTTGTTGAAGACGTATCGCCAGGTCCAGCGGCTCGCGAGCGGCGCCAGGATGCCGAAGGAAATGAAGGCTACGAAGCTGCCGAGCAGGATAGCCACGAAGGCGCCGCCTGCCGTGCCGACGAAATCGAAACGCACGTTGCGATAGCTCGTCACCCGGGCGTTGAAGCGCAGGCTGCGCTTGATGAGCCACGGCAGAGCGATCAGGATCACGATCGGGGATAGGATGCCGATTGGCGGAAAGATCGCCGTGCCGATATTGATCACGATCAGGAACGCGATGACGATCAGCCGGCCGATGAAGATCTGCTTGCCGGTGGCATGGTATTCGAAAGCACGGCCGAGAATGACCGTGTTGCCGAAGAAATATCGCATGCGCCGCACCTTCGCCCAGGCCGAATAAATGCCGAGGGTGATGATTGTCAGGAGAACGTTGACGATCCAGATACCGAAATATTCGCTGGCGCTGCCCGTGAAGGATGCGCGCTCAAATTGCTCCGCCGCCGCCCGAGGCGTCGTCTCCGCTACTGCCATGATATCATGCCCCCTTTGCCGAATGCCCGTCGCAATGGCCCCTGCCCGATTCTTCGCGTCATTGTAAGGTCAGGACATGTCATTTCAATCACCGCTCTATACCGCGACGAAGCTTTCGACCGCGAAAATAAAAAAAGGCGGGCCTCCGAAGAGGCCCGCCTGATGCTCCGAGCTGATTGTCCGACTACTTCATCGTTGGCATGACGAATTCGGCGCCGTCCTTGATGCCGGACGGCCAGCGGGCGGTGATCGTCTTGGTCTTGGTCCAGAACTTGATCGAATCCGTGCCGTGCTGGTTCAGGTCGCCGAAGCTGGAAGCTTTCCAGCCGCCGAAGGAGTGGTAGGCGAGCGGAACCGGGATCGGCACGTTGATGCCGATCATGCCGATATTGATGCGGCTGGCGAAATCGCGGGCGGCATCGCCGTCGCGGGTGAAGATCGCGACGCCGTTGCCGTATTCATGCTTCATCGGCAGATCGAGCGCTTCTTCATAGTTATGGGCGCGGACGACCGAGAGGACGGGGCCGAAGATTTCCTGCTTGTAGATGTCCATCTCGGGCGTGACATGGTCGAACAGCGTGCCGCCGACGAAATAGCCGTTCTCGTAACCCTGCAGCTTGAAACCGCGACCATCGACCAGGAGCTTGGCGCCTTCCTCGACGCCGCGGTCGATCAGACCGTTGATGCGGGCATGGGCTTCCTTGGTGACGACCGGGCCCATGTCGGCCTTCTCGTCCGTGTAGGGACCGATACGCAGGGACTCGATCTTCGGGATCAGCTTTTCGACAAGGCGGTTGGCGGTTTCCTCACCGACCGGCACTGCGACCGAAACAGCCATGCAGCGCTCGCCGGCCGAGCCGTAGCCTGCGCCCATCAGCGCGTTGACGGCCTGATCGAGATCGGCATCGGGCATGATGATCATGTGGTTCTTGGCGCCACCGAAGCACTGGGCGCGCTTGCCGTTCATCGCCGCCGTTCCATAGACGTAACGGGCGATCGGGGTCGAGCCGACAAAGGAGATGGCGCCGATATCCGGATCGGTGAGGATCGCGTCGACGGCCGCCTTGTCGCCGTTGACGACGTTCAAGATGCCGGCAGGCAGGCCCGCTTCGATCATCAGTTCGGCAAGGCGGATCGGCAGAGACGGATCGCGCTCCGACGGCTTCAGGATGAAGGCATTGCCGCAGGCGATCGCCGGGGCGAACATCCACATCGGGATCATGCCGGGGAAGTTGAACGGGGTGATGCCGGCGCCGATGCCGACCGGCTGGCGCATGGAATACATGTCGATCTGCGGGCCGGCACCTTCAGTGAACTCCCCCTTCGACAGATGCGGGATGCCGATCACGAATTCGCAGACTTCCAGGCCACGGATGACATCGCCCTTGGAATCGTCGACCGTCTTGCCATGTTCGCGCGAGAGCATTTCGGCCAACTCGTCCATGTTCTGGTTGAGCAGGTCGACGAATTTCATGAACACGCGGGCGCGGCGCTGCGGATTGGTGGCAGCCCATTTCGGCTGCGCCTGCTTGGCGTTTTCGACGGCGGCGCGGATTTCCGAAACGCTGGCGAGCGCAAGCTTCGCCTGGACTTCGCCGGTCGCGGGGTTGAAGACATCAGCCGTGCGGCCGCTGGTGCCGGCGACATGCTTGCCGCCGATGAAATGCCCGATCTCACGCATGGGTAACTCCTCCTGCCTTTTGTGGCGATCTTTTTTGGATGGCCGAGGATACTCTCAGATTTGCACAAGGCAACGCCGTAGTTTACGCATCCGTTGTGCAGATTTCGACATTGGAGCCTGAAATGAACTGGGACGATGTGCGTATGTTCCTCGCGGTTGCCCGCACCGGCCAGATCCTCGCAGCCTCCCGACGGCTTGGCGTCAACCATGCAACGCTCGGCCGCCGGGTGACGGCGCTCGAGGAGGATTTGCGCACCCGCCTCCTCATCCGCCGCACCAATGGCTGTGAGCTGACCGCCGAAGGCGAAGTGTTCTTTCGCGCCGCCGAGCGGATGGAAACGGAGATGCTGACGGCGCAGGCGAGCACCGGACGCATCGACACGGCGATTGCCGGCACGGTGCGGATCGGCGCGCCCGACGGTTTTGGCGTCTCCTTCCTCGCGTCCCGGCTCGGGCGGCTGACGCGCCGACATCCGGAGCTCAAGCTGCAACTGGTGCCGGTGCCGCGATCCTTTTCGCTCTCCCAGCGAGAGGCGGATATCGCAATCACCATCGAGCGGCCCGAACAGGGCCGGCTCGTTTCTTCGAAACTGACCGATTATACACTCGGCCTCTACGCCTCGAAGACCTATCTCGATCAGGCCGGAACGCCCCGGACGGTCGAGGCGCTGAAAAGCCATCCGCGCATCGGTTATGTGGAGGACCTGATCTTTTCGCCGTCGCTGAATTTCACCGGCGAGGTGATGCGAGACTGGGATGCGAGCTTCGAGATATCGAGCGCCATCGGCCAGACCGAGGCTGTGCGTTCTGGCGCCGGCATTGGCATCCTGCACGATTATGTGGCGCGGCAATATCCGGAACTGGTGCGGGTGCTGCCCGAAACCGTCATCCGGCGGTCCTACTGGACAACCTATCACGAAACGACGCGCGAGCTGATGCGGCTGCGGACGGTGGTGGAGTTTCTGAAGGAGCTGGTCGACGAGGAAGGCCACATCTTCGTGTGATGGGTCGGACTGTCTTCAGCGAAAAGGAGATAGAAGACCAAAATAGGGTCCGGCCGCCGAGGCGGCCGGAAAACCTTTGGATCAGGAAGGCAGGAAGGTCGTGACCGGAACCTTGAGTGCCGCAGCGATGCGCTTCAGCTTGGCCGGGTCGGCATCGGTGCCGTTTTCGATGCGAACGATCTCGTCATTGACGAGGCCGGTCGTGATGGCAAGCTCTTCGATGCTGTAGCCGACAGAACGGCGCGTTTCGGCGACGGCTGAGGCAATGTGCTGCGGAGAAAACTTCGCTCCATTGGCGGATGCGAAATTATTGATCGAAATTGTCATTGTATGCTCCTTCTAGAATGGCCTGCCGAAACCGGTCAGGTGAAGGGGGACGAACGCCCGAGACGCAGGAGTCTAAAAATTTAGGCACCGGCTGCCGCAAACATAGGCATGCTAACGACCGAGACAAGGGCGATTAGTGCAGTGCACAAAAATGTGTTCACTTTCGGGTCGAAAGAAGGCACCGTCAAATCACTTGGGTCGCTCGAAAGGGCTGGAATCGGGGAGATTCCGGCTGGAATTGAGCTGAAAAGACAGAAATGGCACCACTTTCGCGGTGCCACATTAAATTTTCTTAATATTCGAGAAACGGTATCAGGCAGACTGGATTGCCTTGATCCGGTCTATGCCACCAACGATTGTGGCGAAATCCTGCCACACTCCCTGCGCGCCCTTCTGCCATTCTTCGAAGACTTCCGGCTTCAAGAGCTTGCCGCCATTCTTAAGCGACACGGCAACCGATGCGGCCTCGTCATCGATGATGAGCTGGTTGAAATAGGCAGCCCCTTCCTTCGAGGCCTCCTGGAAGACCGTCTTCTGTTCGGGGTTCAACTGGTTCCAGAAGCTTGCGGAATAATAGATGACGCCGGACGCCCAGATATGGCCGGTCTCGGTCATATAGGGCACGACTTCGTAGAGCTTGAAGCCGGCATAGGCGGATTTGGTGAGGTCCATGGCATCGGCAACGCCGGTTGCCAGCGCATTGTAGGTCTCGGTGATCGGAATACCGACCGGGGCGGTACCGAAGGCGCTCCACAGCTTGGTGTGCAGCGGGCTCTGGATGACGCGGATCTTCTTGCCCTTGAGCTGTTCCGGACGGGTGACCGGTTCCTTGGTCAGGAGATGGCGCGCGCCGTAATTGATGAAATCGCCGATGATGAAATTCTGGGCGGCGAGCTTCTGCTTGAGATCGGCCCCGACGCTGCCATCGACCGTCTTGCGGACATGGGCTGCGTCGCGGAAGAGGAAGGGCAGATCGAGGACCTGCAGCTCCGGCACCCAGCCGGACAGCGACGAGACGGTCGAAAGGCTCGCCTGCACGGACCCGAGACGGGCGCCTTCGGCCACTTCCTTCTCGCCGCCGAGCGCGCCGCTCTTGACGATGTTGAACTTGAACTGGCCGGGCAGCTTGGCTTCCACCAGCTCGCCGATCTTCACCCAGATCTTCGTTTCCGGCTTGTCGTCGCCAAGCAGCGAGGCGGTGGTGATCGTCGTCGTGCGGGCGGCGGCAGTGCGCACGAAAACCGGAGCGGCAAGCGCCACGCCGGTTGCCGCGGCAGTCTTCAGAAGGGTTCGGCGGTTGATGTTGTCCATGTCTCAAGGTCCCCGGAGATGTGAAGCGGTTAAAAGATGATCGCCCAGGCGCAAAGGATCGCCAGGGACACGAGAAGTGCGAGCAGATAGGGCACGACCGCCTTGAACAGCGCGGTCGCGGGAATGCGGGTGACGCCGCTGACCACGAAGATCAGCATGCCGAGCGGCGGGGTCAGGCCATGGATCATCAGGTTGACCACAATGATGACGCCGAAATGGATGGGATCGATGCCGGCGGCGATGGCGGCGGGCAACAGGATCGGGCCGAACAGCAGGATCGCCGCGCCGATATCCAGCACTAGGCCGACGACCAGAAGGATGACGTTGGAGAGGATGATGACGGCGAGCGCGCTGCCGCCGAGCATGGTCACGAAATCCGAGACCAGGCCGGAAACGTTGTCAACCGCCAGCAGAAAGGCGAAAGGTCCGGCAGTGCCGATCAAGAGGCCGATCGCAGCGGATTCGGTGGCGGCCTGCCGGAACGAGGCGAGCAGCGAGCCGGCCCCGACCTTGCCCCAGACGGCCAGGATAATCGTATAGAGCGCCGCGAGAGCCGCCGCTTCCGTCGTGGTGACGATGCCGATGCGGATGCCGACCACGACGATGATGCCGAGACCGAAGGCCGGAATGGCGGAGATCGCCGCCTGCCAGCGCTCGCGTCCCGATGCGCGCGGCAGCGCCACCTGATCGCGGACGGACAGATGGATGGCTACCGCCAGGCAGATCGCCATGAGGCCGCCGGCGAAGAAACCGCCGACCAGCAGCGAACCGACCGACAGATTGGTGGCGGTCGCCAGGATCAGGAAGGCGATCGAGGGTGGGATGACGTTGTCGAGAACCGAGGTGGCGGCGATGATCGCGCCTGCCTGGGCCGGGGGATAGCCGTGCTTCACCAGTTCCGGCTGGAAGGTCGAGGCCCCAAAGGCAGCGTTGGCCACCGACGAACCCGAGGCCCCGGAAAACAGCACGCTGGTCAGCAGCGTCGTCTGCGCCAGCCCTGCTCGGCGGTGGCCGACCATGGAGGCGGCGAAACGGACAAGCTGGTTGGCGACGCCGGAAGAGGTCAGCAACCCGCCGGCCAGCAGGAAGAAGGGAATGGCAAGCAGCAGGAATTTCGACATGCCGGTGACGGTCGAGGACACGATCGCCGGTTCCGGCAGGCTGCTGCCGAAGGCGATTGCCACATAGGCGGCTGCGAGAAAGGCATGTGCCAAAGGCGCGGCCAGCACCAGGCCGAGCGCGGCGACCAGCGCGAGGAACAGGCTCGGCGGCAATTCGCTGTCGACGAAGATTTCGGGAATGCCGAAATAGAGTGCAGCCCCGAGGCTCAGAGATATCAGCACCGGCAGGGCCCTGCCCTCCGCCAGCCGCTGCAGCAGGAGCACGAGAAGGATCAGCACGCCGCCGGCCCCTAAGAAACCGAAGCGGATCCACTCCGGAACTCCCAGCGTCGGGGAAATGCCGCCGAGCATGGCCATGATTTCGGAACCGCCGAACAGCAGGATCAGGGCCGCCAGCACGGTGAACACGTCGGCCAGAACCTGGGTCGACGGCAGCAGCCGGGCAGGAAGCAGACGTACGAAGACGTCGAGCCGCATCGCCAGCGCGCTGTTGAGGCTGAGCGGCGCACCGATCGAGATCAGCGCCACATGCAGCCAGATGCCGAGATCCTCGGCGCCGATGAAGCCGGTATTGAAGAAATAACGCAGGCAGACGCTGACCAGCACGACCGTCAGAAGAACGGCGAGGATGAGCGCTGCGACAGCGCCGAGGACAGTCTCGACGCCCTTCAGCACCCTCGCCGCGATACCGTCGCCGGGGATTGCCGTCTGCTCGAGAAAATCGGATGGGCTGGCTGCCACGGGCTCTTACCTTTGCAGGAGGATCAGACGGTCTTGACCGTGGAAAGATCACGATCGAAGAGCGTCGACCAGGTGAAATGACGCGCTGCCGAAACCTCGCGGGCAACATCGAGACGCGGCAATACCTTTTCGCCGAAGCGATAGGCTTCCTCAAGCAGCGGCATGCCAGAAAGGATAAAAGTTTCGACGCCCGCTTGTCTGTAGGCTTCCAGCGTGCGGATCACCGTATCGGGCGAACCAACGATCGCGGTGCCGGGGCCCGGGCGGACGAGCCCGATGCCGGCCCAGAGATTGGGGGCGACTTCGAGATCGCGCAGGTTTGCTGGCTTCAACCCGCCATGCATGGCGGTCATGCGCTGCTGGCCGACGGAATCGCTTTTTCCGACAAAACGCTGGTTTGCGGCAATCGCCGCGTCGTCCATCCGACCATAGAGATCGGCAGCGGCTTCCCAGGCCTTCTCGTCGGTATCGCGAACGATGACATAAAGCCGGATGCCGTATTCCAGCGTGCGGCCGTATTGCGTGGCCTTCGCCTTGACCGCTTCAACCTTGGCGCCGATCTGCTCCGGCGTCTCGCCCCAGGAGAGATAGGTATCGACGTGCTTTGCCGCGACATCGAGCGCCTTGTCGGAAGAGCCGCCAAACCAGAGCGGCGGCGGGGCGATGGTATCGCTGACCGGCAGCGCCAGCTTGGCGCCGTCCGTCTGGAAGTATTTGCCCTGGTAGCTGACGCTCTCGCCGGCAAACAGTCGGTGCCAGATCTGCAGGTATTCGTCGGCCATGTCGTAACGCTCGTCATGCGGCATGGTCATGCCATAGGCGCCGAGCATCTTGGCATCGCCTGACACGACGTTGATCAGCAGGCGGCCGCGCGAGAACTCCTGCAGCGTCGCGGCCATTTTCGCGAGCAGCGTCGGGGCCACGAGGCCCGGATGGATGGCGACGAGGAATTTCATCCGCTCTGTGTAAGATAGCAGGGCGCCCGCCAGCACCCAGACATCGTGGGCCCCGGTCGCAAACAGCGCGCCTGTATAGCCGAGATGGTCATAGGCCTGGGCGAGCTGCTTGTAGTAACCGAGATCGACCTTGCGGGAGCCTTCCGGCTGCCAGGGATAGGCGCCGTCGGGCGCGCACATATACCAGAAAACGTTCATGTCCGGCTCCTTAGGCGATGGCCAGGGGCCGCTTCAGGGCGACCGGTTTGTCGAAATGGCCGTGCCGATAGAGCGTATCGGCCTCGGCCTGCTGTTCGTCGATGATCGCCTCGTCGATCGGCACGACGGTGAAATCACGCGAGCGAAGAACTCGCTCCCAGGACTCTGCATCGCCTTCGCTGTCCGGCTCGGCCGCGAGCAGCTCGGCTGCCTTGCGCAGGTCGGCGGTGACGGCCCTGCCGAGCCGGTCGAGCTCTGCGGCGATGGCATTGAGGTCGCTCGCCGAAAGCCCGTGGCGCTGCAGCGTCCAGAACAAGGAACGGTTGGGAATGGTCGAGCCGCAGCGGACGATCAGGCGGAGATCGTCGCGGTCGAGCGCCTTTTCGAGGCGCGGCGACATGGCGACCCAGGCATCGACCCGGCCTTCGAGCAGGTCGCTCAGCGAATCCGAATTGCCGCTTTCGACACGGGTGACATCGGCCAGGCCGAGCCCCTCGCCTTCCAGGCTGCGGGCGAGCAGATAGGTGTGGAACGAGCCGTCGACCAGCGAGATACGTTTGCCGGCGAGATCGGCGACCGCATGGATCGGACTATCCGCCCTCACGAGAATGGCGCCGTTTGCCGGGCGCGGTGCGGAAGCCGCGACGTATTCGACGCCGAGGCCGCGGAAATCCGCCTCGATCGGTGGTGTCGAGCCGGTTCCGCTGAAATGGATCGCTCCGCTTTCGAGAAGCGACGCCGTATCCCGGCCCTCGGCATAGGGGACGAATTCCGGTTTCAACTCCGCAAACGCGCCCGGCCACAGCCGCGCCAGCCGCAGATGAAGATTGTTCGGATGAACCCCGATTCGCATATTCATTTCGCTCCTCGCAATGCACAACAATCTACTTTTTTATAGATTGTTGACGAGGAACCGTCTCCTGACAAGAGGCCGAAATAGAAATGAGAAATCTACAGAATTGCTGGAATGCAAAAATTCCTGCCGCTTTTTGCGGCAAGCGCCCAACAGGTCATTGAAATTCAACGGCGAACACTTTACTTTTTTATAGAACCAAGCGGGACGCTATGCCGTGACGAAGCCTGTATCGAACCGAATCTGCCGCAGCGTGGGCGAAGCGAGCGAGCTGTTGAAGCTGGTTGGCAATACCAATCGGCTGGCGATCGTCTGTTACCTGATGGAAACGGAAGCGTCCGTATCTGCCCTCGAACACGAGCTCGGCATCCGCCAGCCGACGCTTTCTCAGCAGCTTGCGGAACTGCGCGAAGCCGGTGTGATCGAAGGTCGCCGTGACGGCAAGGCGGTCGTCTACCGGGTCGGCGATCCGAAGGTGCAGGCGATCGTCTACACCCTGCGCGACCTGTTTTCCGGCCTCGACGACGTCGCCAATCGGCACGGCATGCAGACGCTGCCGGTCGACGAAATGATGTTCGATTGATCGGGCGATGATCGATTTCTATACCTGGATTACGCCGAACGGCCTGAAGATCTCGATTGCCCTTGAGGAATTCGGCCTCGACTACCACACCCACACGGTCGACATCACGAAAGGCGACCAATTCTCACCGGACTATGTGAAGATCAATCCGGGCTCGAAAATCCCGGCGATCGTCGATCATGAGACGGGCATCACGCTCACCGAGTCCGGTGCAATCCTCATCTATCTTGCCGAAAAGACAGGCCGTTTCATGCCCGCCTCCGGCCCCGCCCGGCTGCAGGTGATCGAATGGCTGATGTGGCAGATGGGCGGGTTCGGCCCGACGCTCGGCCATGCCCATTATTTCCTGACCTACAACGCCGGCGAAGCGCCCTTCGCCGAAACCCTGTTTGCCAGGGAAACCCGCCGCCTCTACGAAACGCTCGACGCCCGCCTTCAGGGGCGCAACTATCTGGTCGACGACTATTCGATCGCCGATATGGCCGTCTGGCCCTGGGTCTCGCGGTTTCAGCGCCACAAGGTCGATCTCAACGATTTTCAGAATGTCAGGCGCTGGTATCTGGGGCTTGCAGCCCGGCCCCAGGTCAAGCGGGGCTACGAAGTGCCGCATTTCACCACGACGATACCTGTCCCATAACCACCATTTTCTACCACGGCGGAAACAGTAGGTGCGGCTGCAGACAGGAGGAGCCGCCAAGCTGCCGCGCGATTACGACGAGGTAAAATTTTCGCCAGCGTCCATTTTTTGCGAGACATGCTAGGTTTTTGGATCAATTAATAGACTCGCGGAAATGCAGGGCGCAGTCCTTGCACGGCAATCGGGGGATGTGTCCGTGGGCGATATCGAAAAAGAAACACCATCTCAGGATCTCTTTCAGTTTCAACCGGAAGTCGATTCCGCAGCGCCGGACTCGCCCCACCAGTTCCGCCCAGAGATGAATGATTTCACCATCTTGAGCGTCGATGACGACGAGATGTTCCAGAACTCCCTCCGTCTCTCACTCTCGGGCTTCAGCTATCGCGGCATCGCTCCGCGCATATTGGTCGCCAGCTCCGCCAACGAAGCAGCTAAACTTCTGCTTGAAACACCTTCGACCGCGGTCCTGCTGCTCGATATCGTGATGGAGACCGACGATGCGGGGTTGCGGCTGGTTCGCACGATCCGCGAAGTTCTCGGTAACTCGCAGCTGCGTATCGTGCTTCTCACGGGACAACCGGGCATCGCACCGATGCAGTCGTCGCTCGAGACCTACGATATCAGCGATTACTGGCTGAAGACCGATCTGACCAACGAGCGGCTTCACAGCATTCTGACCGCAAATCTCAGGACATTCGAGCAGATCGATGTGCTGAACCGTGCGCGCCGGGGCCTCCAGAGCATTGTCGAGGCGAGCAACAGCTTAGCGAAGTCGTCGGGATTTGAAGATTTCTCCCGCCGGATGATCCACGAATTGGCGTCGCTTCTGGGCGTCAGCGAGGACGGCATCGTCTGCGTTCGCGGGCGTGACCAGGAACAGCCGCCGAAAATCATCGGGTCGGCGGGGCGCTTCGCCTCCGTCCTCAACCAGACCCTCGATACCATCAATGACGAATCCGTCCGCGACTTGATCCAGCACGCGCTCGACGAGCAGGCGAATATGGAGACGGCGATGGCGCAGGTCCTGTTTTTCCCGGGCCAGGCCGTCGCGCCTCCTGCGGCGGCCTACATCGCAACGAACAGGCGGATCGACGATACGGAGCGGGAACTGCTGCGGGTCTTTGCGACCAATATCGGTACGGGCCTGGTCAATGTAGCGCTGACGAGCCAGCTCGACCGTATCGCCTACGAAGATGGACTGCTTGAAATTGCGAATGGCAATGCGCTGAAGCGCGGCGTGCAGGCTGCACTCGAGATTCCCCCGCCCCGCAGGCGGAAGGTCCTGTTCATCGAGCTGAACCAATATGCGAGAAGCTGCGTCTCCCTCGGCGTCGAACAGGGCGATCGCCTACTACGCGCTTTCGCGAAGCGCCTCGCCGCGGCCTTTCCGCCCCCCTGCATGATCGCGCGTCTGCACGAAGACATATTTGCCGTGCTCGGACCGGAATATCTGGTGCGGATCGAGTATGTAAACCGTCTCGAAGCGGGCGCCCATTCGCCCGAAGCCCTGTTCTTCGGCGCAGAGGCAGCCTCTCTCGATCTCAATCATTTCACGTCGGCTCAAACCGTCATCGCGACCGGACTTCTGCTCTTGAAGAAGGCTGGACTGAAGGGCACAAGCGGGCAACTCGTCGAATACGATCCCAATGTCGAAGAGGAAACGCGCCGCCGGTACGCTCTTTCGCAGCAGCTTTACAAGGCGGTGCTCAACCGGGAAATCAGTGTCGTGTTCCAGCCACAGATCGACCTGACCGACAATCGGATCGTCGGCGCGGAGATCCTGGCACGCTGGACGCGTCCGGACGGATCGACCATCTTTCCAGCGGATTTCATTCCCCTGGCAGAGGCGAACGGGCTGATCGTGCCCCTGGGCCAGCAGATCCTCGAACAGGCCTGCAGCGCTCTCCGCTCCATGGACGAAGCGGGCTTCCCAGCGGTCACCCTCGCCGTCAATGTCTCGCCGGTGCAGCTCGGCCGACAGGAATTTATCGACGAACTGATCGCGACCACGCGCCGCTATGGCCTGTCGCCGGACCGGCTGGAGCTCGAGATCACCGAGACGGTCGCTATGGACGAACATCAACACGCAAACGATGTGCTTTCCACCCTCAGACGAAAAGGATTCGCGATCGCAATCGATGATTTTGGCACCGGCTATTCTTCCCTGACGAAACTCCGGTCCTTCGAGGCCGCCATGCTCAAGATCGATGGGTCTTTTATTGCCGGTCTCGGAGAATCCATCCAGAACGAGATGATCGTCGAGATGATCATTCGGCTTGGCGAACGCATGAACATGCGTGTCCTTGCCGAGGGTGTCGAGACCGAGCAGCAGGCGGAATGGCTGCAGTCAAGAGGGTGCATGCTGGCGCAGGGCTATCTCTACGCCCCGCCGGAATCCTTCGAGCAATTTCTTGCAAGGCTGCGAAATTCGCCAGCCAAGACTGCGTAGCTGCTGATGATCCATACGCCTGCAACCCGCATCTTTCCGTCTCTCTGGGCCGCCTATCGCCATCGCAGGCGCCTCGCCGTCTTCGTGATACCGTGGGTCGTCGGGCTCGGCCTCGGCGTGCCATTGCTTTGGCATCAGATCGTCGTGAATGCGCGGGAACCTCAGATCCGCAACAGGGAGGAGACCCTGTCGCAGGCCTATGACATTCTCAGCAGAACCTTGGACCGGCTCGGCCGCGACGCCCTGTTCCTTGCCGACCTGCAATCGCGTTTCGGCGATACGGAAACTCCGATCACTCCGTTGAGTGTCGAGATATTCCAGAGTTTCGCCTCGAGCTCGCCGGACTACGATCAGGTGCGGTGGCTGGATACTAGCGGCAATGAACGACTGCGCGTCAACCATCGGGGCGGCGGAGAACCGATCGTCGTTGCCGAGGATCAATTGCAGAACAAGGTGGACCGGCCTTACTTTCGCGACACGGCGGCGCTGCCGCTGCATGGCCTGTATTTCTCCACTCTCGATCTCAATGTCGAAAACGGCGTGGTCGAGGTGCCCCATCTGCCGACATTGCGTGTTGCAAGCCCTGTTTTCCGCAACGGGATCAAGCAGGGCATCATCGTCATCAACTATCGCGCCACACGTTTGCTCGAACGCCTGAAGCGGCTCGACACGAGCGTAGACCTTTATCTGATGAACCAGGCCGGATACTGGATCCAGGGACCCAACCCAGAAGCGAACTGGGCCTGGCAGCTCGGGATTCCGACACCCGACGCGGCTCGAGCCGAGCTGTTGCGGGGAGTCAGCACCGGAAACAAGGGCCTTTTTCACACTGTCGGCGGAGATTGGAGCTACCGTCGCTTCGACCCGGGTGCGGGCTTGCTGATAACTGGCGAGGTCGTGGAAATGCGTGCCCCGGATGCCGGTCTCTATCTGCTTGCCCGTGACGCGGCGGGGGCGATCAACAGCCAGGAAACAAGGGGAAAACTCATCCTCGGCATGGTGGCGGCCATTCTCGCCGTGGTGGCGCTCGCGGTAACGGGTCGCCTCGCCAACAGCATGGAGGCCGAAGCGGAATGGGCACGGCAAATGGAGGACACGAACCAAACGCTGCGCGAGACGAATGAAAAACTGAGCGTAACTCAACGGGAACTGGCGCGGGCCGAACGGCTGTCGTCGCTGGGCCTCATGGTTGCCGGCGTCGCGCATGAGATGAACACGCCGCTTGGAAGCGCGGCACTCGTACTCAGCAAAGCCGCCAAGGATCTCAGGCTTTTCAAGGAAAGGATCGCCACGGGACTGCGCCGCTCCGATCTCGACCTTTATATCGCAGACAGCGATGTCAGCCTGGATATGGTCCGCGACGCCATCCACCGATGTGCCGCGCTGGTTCAACGCTTCAAGCAGGTTGCGGTGGACCGAGCAACGTTGGAGCGGCGGGATATCGATCTCGCCTTGTTCATTCCCGATGCCGACCCGCGCCTGCGCAGATGGGACGCCAGCGCCGGGATCGGTTTGACGTTGAACGTCCCTCAGGACGTGGCGATAACCACCTATCCGGGGCCTCTTGCCCAGGTCCTGTCGAACCTGCTCAACAATTCGCTGCTGCATGCCTTCGATGCGGGTAAACCCGGCATGATCACGATCAATGTCCGGAAACTGGCAGATCAGGTCCTCATCGAATTCACCGACGACGGCCGCGGGATCAACGATACGGACATTCAGAAGATATTCGAACCCTTCTTTTCCACTGCCCGTCACAGCGGCGGTACCGGGCTTGGGCTGCACATCGTCCACCAGATCGTGACCGAGGTTCTCGGCGGTTCGATCGCCGTCGAGAGCCCACCGGATGGCGAGGTCCGCGGCACCCGGTTCATCATCCGGCTTCCGAAAAGTGCTCCGGCACAGGCGGAAACCTAAGCCCCGCTTCAGATCCCGGCATACCATTCATAGCCGCGATCCTCCCAGAAACCGCCGCTGCCGCCATAGAGGCGGCCAAGATCCGCCACCGCCTCGATACGGGTCAGGTATTTCGCCTGTTTGTAGCCGAGCTGCCGCTCGACGCGCAGCCGCAGCGGCGCGCCATGGGCGACTTCAAGGTCGCGGCCGTTCATGGTGTGAGCGAGGATGGTCTGTGGATGGAAGGCATCGACCAGGTCGATGCTCTCATAATACCAGCCGCTGCCGTCCAGCGTCTTTTCGTACTCGTCGGCGCAATGGAAGACGATGTAGCGCGCTTCCGGCTTCAGGCCGACCGTCTTCAAAAGCGCACCCAGCGGCACGCCGGTCCATTTGCCGATGGCGCTCCAGCCCTCGACGCAATCGTGCCGGGTGATCTGGGAGCGGGCCGGCAAGGCCTTCAGTTCGGCGAGCGACAGCTGCATCGGCTTTTCGACCAGGCCGCCGACTTCGAGCTTCCAGGTGGAGAACTGCCGGTTCATCCAGTCGAGATATTGCGGATTGTCCGGCATGCTGGTGCCGTTGGCACGAAAGACCGGGGAGAGATCCGCCTCGGTGAACTCGCGCGCCAGCGCATCGTCGCCGAGCAGGAAACGCTGGGTCTTCATCGAAAACCCTTCCGCGATCTTGAGGACGGATTTCGTCCGGTCGCTTTCGACGAGCGCGTCGCAGCCGCTGAGGCCCAGCGCCGAGGCGGTCATGGTCGCGCCGATCAGGAAACGGCGCCGGGTGATGATGCGGCTCATTGTTTGTCTCCCTGTTCAATGGCGTAATAGCCGGTGATCATCGAACGCAGATTGTTGAAGACGCCCGACAGGATCACCATCGCCACGTGGACCACCACGAAAGCGGTGAGGGAAAAGGCCGTCAGGAAATGGATCGTGCGGGCAGATTGCCGGCCGCCGAACACGTCGAGCAGCCAGGGCGCAACCGCGTTGAAGCCGGGCGACATGGTGAGGCCCGTCAAGACCATCAGCGGCAGGAGCAGGAAGATCACCGCGACATAGGTGAGCTTCTGCAGCGTGTTGTAGTGCCGCGCCTCCGGCCCTTTCGGAAACCGCAGCCGGGCGTGATTGACGATCTCGTGGCCGATATGGGCGGGGGTCAATTCATTTCCGGCGGGCAGCAGATCGCGGCGGAAATGCCGGCTCAACAGCCCGTAGAGGAGGTAGGCGAAGCCGTTGATGACAAACAGCCAGGCAAAGAAGAAATGCCAGCGCCGACCGCTCGCGAGATCCTGATAGCTTGGCATCGTCAGCCAGTCGGGGAAGCCCCGTGCGGTAGCCTCGCCGTCCACTTCGGAGAGACCGAGAAATCCGGTCGTATTGAAAGTCAGCGAACCGACATGCGTTAGGCCCTTGGCCCTGTCACCCTCTTCGACCGCCTCCATGGAGATGAAGGAGGGATCGTTGTCGGCGCCATACTGCCCCCAATAGAGCGCTGGATGGGCATTGAAGATCTGCAGGCCGCTGAACAGCAGCACGGTCATGCAGAGTACATTCACCCAGTGCGACAGGCGCACCAGCAGGCTGTGGCGGTAGATGACCGTCCGGCCGGTCGCAGCGCCGGCATCGATGGTGGCCATGGTGTTTCCTCCGAATGCGGGAAGTGGGCTTCGGCAATGAGACGCGGCCGCGATACAAAAAGTTTCAGCGGCCGCGGATTTCATGGGATCACTTCATCGCGTCGCAGGCCTTCATCATGTCGGACTTCTTCATCGCATCCTTTTCCATGCCGGCGTTGTGCATGCAGTCGGTCTTGGTGCTGCCCGTCGCCATCGAGTCCTTCTTCATCGCGTCCGGCTTCATGGCGTCGGTCTTCATGCTGTCCTTCTTCATCGCGTCGGAACTCATGCTGCTCTGAGCGCTCGCCACACCGGCAAGCGAAAGGCCGACAAGGAAGGTGCAGGCTGCGAGGCAGGAAAGAAGCTTGGTCATGGGATGTCCTCCTGGGATCAATCAATGTGTCCGCCGGCCGCCTGCCGAAGGCTCACAACCATCCATTCGATCCCCGCAGAAAGTCGTTACAGCTTCACGGCGATGTGATAGGCCTGAGGCATCCGGAGAATTTTCCATTCCGCCTGTAACCGTTTACGTGCCTTTCCGAATGATCATTGAAACAGCATGATGAGCGCCCATTCGGAAGAAGCCCTGAAGGCCCTGATGCTTCTCTCCCTTGACGGGGACGAGGCAGCCTATCGGCGTTTGCTCAACGCGGTGCGCGTCCTGCTGATCGGATATTACAGCCGCCGAATGGCTGCTGCGACGAAGGCGGACATGGAAGACCTTGTCCAGGAGACATTGCTGGCGCTGCATTCCCGCCGGGGGACCTACGATCGTGAGCGGCCGTTCACGGCGTGGTTCTTCTCGATCGCCCGCTACAAGCTGATCGACCACCATCGCGGCCGCGGCGGCCGCATTATGGCAGAGACGGAGCTCGGCGAGGATGTCGAGAGCGATTACAACGAGGAGGCCTTGACCGCTCGAATGGATGTCGAGCGACTTCTGGAAGGCCTGCCGGAGAAACAGCGGGAATTGATCCGCCAGGTGAAGATCGAGGGTCAGTCGGTGGCAGACACCGCAAGCCGTATCGGCCAGTCGGAATCAGCGGTCAAGGTCGGCATTCATAGAGGTCTCAAGGCGCTGGCGGAGAAATTGCGAGGCGGAAAGTGAGAAAGACGGACAACATCATCGACAGCCTGGTGGGCGATCTGAAGCCGGTGCCGCGACACGCGCTGGAGAGGCGGTTCGCGATCGGCATCCTGCCGGCGCTCGCCGTGTCGCTGGTGCTGATGCTCGCGATCCTCGGCCTGCGCATCGACATGGCTGAAGCGCTGATGCTGCCGGCGTTCTGGATCAAGTCCGCCTACAATGCCCTTCTGGCGATCGCCGCTTTCCTAGCCGCCTATCATCTGGCCCGGCCCGACGGCTCCCAAGGACGGTTCTTCCAGATTGCGGCAGCCATCGTCGTGACGATGGCGGTGGTCGCGGTGATCCAGTTGATAATGTCACCTGTCGATACCTACCCCAAGATGATCCTCGGATCTTCGGCGCTGCATTGCCCGCTGCTGATCTTCCTCTTCGCGCTTCCGGTATTTGCTGGAAATATCTGGGTGCTTAGACGCGGCGCGCCGACGGAGCTGAGGCTTACCGGCTTTATCGCCGGCATCGCGGCAGGTGCTGCCGGCGCCTGGGTCTATTCCTGGTTCTGCACCGAGAACGGCATGCCCTTCGTGCTCATCTGGTATTCGCTCGGCATCCTGCTGACGGGCATTCTCGGCTCGCTCATGGGGCCGCGCCTGCTGCGCTGGTGAGCCTGCAAATACATGCACCGGTGCCTAAGGCACTCAGGTACCATCAGATTTCAACAAAATTCGTGATTTTGAGAAATGGTACGGTTGGGGGGTCTCGAACCTCCGACCTCAGGTGCCACAAACCTGCGCTCTAACCAACTGAGCTACAACCGCACAAGCGCCCTTGAGCGCCGTTGGGGGGTCACATACGGCGATCGGACTTTTTTTGCAAGTCCTTTCCCGCAAATAGAAGAGGCCGGAGCATGCTCCGGCCTTCTCCTTGAAATCAAGCTCAGGAATTAGGCAGCCTTGAAGGTCGTCATGGCTTTTTCAGCGGCTTCCTTGCCGGGCTTCGTCACGTCTTCGACGATCTTGCGGGCGGTGTCCTGCATGGACTTCGCCTGTTCAACCGTGATTTCAGCCTGCTTGCGAATGAAGCCGGTCTGAAGTTCGATCAGTTCGGCAAAGGACTTCACGCCGAGCAGCTTTTCCATGTGGGCCAGCGAGATCTCAGCATTGGTGCGCAGAGCGTCAATCGTCTTAAGGCCGAGCTCTACAGAGCCGGACTGAGCCGATTGCATTGTGGATTCCACCGTTTTGGTGGCTTCCTCGGCAGCGGCTTTCATCTTAGCATAAGCTTCGCGAGACTGGGTGGCACCCTTTTCGGCGAAGTCGCGGAAGCCTTCGGTCATCTTGGACGGATCGAAAGCGGAGAAGGAAAAGATATCGTCGGTCTTGTATGCCATCGTTTTAGGTCCTCGTTGGCGATTTCTTCGGCAGAACCGAAGATGTCATGCCTCTTATATAGACCATCTCGTTGTGCATTGCAATATCATTGTGCGCTGCACAATAAAATGATTCCCGGAATTAACCCTATCGACGGTTTGGGGAGCGCCACTCTCGACCCGAAGGCAGCGGAAGGTTATTAACAATCCGTTAAACTACGTAGAAGTCCGGTCACAAACGCCCTGTAGGTTTTGCCTATGTCCGCAGTCCAATACCCGTTCATCGATATTGCCGTGCACGAGCGCGTCCGCGATCGTTTTGCAGCGGGCGAAGCGATCGTGCTGTTTTCTCCGGACATGAAAAACCCTCTCTGGGCAAATGGACGCGGCGCCGATCTTTTTGGCTTCAGTTCCATCTACGATTTCCTGGACCAGGGGCCTAACCACGTCGATATCGCCTTCCGCCAGATCGAAGCGGCGGCGCGCCAGCTCGACCAAGTCGGCGACATCCGCAACCTGACGATCCGCGTCGCTTCCGGGTTCCAGCGTATCCCCGTGCAGGCGGTCTGCGAGCTTGTCCAGGTTCAGGGCGAAACGGCGGTGCTGTTCAGCGCGCCGGGCGAAAAGGGGAGGCTTTCGGGTTCCGCCTCTGCGGCGCGGATGATCGAAGGCTTCGACGACCCCGACACGCATATGGCGGTGATCGACGAAAACGGTGAGATACTCGCCGCTTCGGCTGAATTTGCCGGGCTCGGTGTTTCCACCCAGACCGCCAAGATGATGACGACCATGGCGGGCGCCGATCCGAGCCGCCTGGTGAAGCGCCCGATCCCGACTGCCAAAGGTTACCTGCCGGCTGCCATCGGCAAACTGTCCAGCGAACCGGCCCTGCATCTCCTGTTCACGGTCGAGACCGAACAGGGCCGCGCCGCCGCCGCGAACGGCTACGAGCCGCGCGATGAGGCGCCGGCGACCCCGGAAGACGACCAGGCCAGCGCCGGGATCGTTATGGAAGCTGCCCCCCCGGCCACCGGCGACAGCGCCGAGGACTTGACGGTCGAGGCCATCTCGGCCGACGGTTTTGCCGATGTGATCGCCGCCGTGTCGGAAATCGAGGACACGGAAGAACCGGAAGAAGAGATCCTGCTGGAAACCGGTGAAAATCTCGCTCCTGTTCAGGCCGCCGCTTCCGGGGCAATGGTGGAAGAGGCCGCGTCTGAAAAAGCAGAGCCCATCGCCGAAGCCGAGGCTGTTTCCTCGGTCGAGGCGATCGAGACGGCGGAAGAGCTCGTTTCCGAAACCGCGACCGCGGAACCCTTGGTCGCCGAACCGCCGCTCATGGAAGCCGCGCCTGCAATCGACCCTCCGGATGCTGAAATCGCGGCACGGGAACCGGCCGGTTTCGTTTTCCGCCGCGATGGACGCGCAACCCGCTTCGTCTGGAAGATCGATTCGGAAGGGCGATTCCGGGAAGTTTCGACCGAATTTGCCGATGCCGTCGGCCCGCATGCCGCCGATATCAACGGCATGGCCTTTACCGATCTCGCGGCCCTCTTCCATCTCGACCCCGAGGGCAAGATCACCGAACTGCTCAACAAGCGCGACACCTGGTCCGGCAAGACCATCTGGTGGCCGATCGAGGGCACCTCGCTGGTCGTGCCGGTTGATCTCGCGGCACTGCCGACCTATACCCGCACCCGCGAATTCGACGGTTTTCGCGGATTCGGCATCGTTCGCATCAGCGATGCGGCCGAGGATCCGAATGCCGTCGGGCTGACGCTGACCCGGGCCGTGCCGGAGGATGTCGTCGAACAGGAAGCGGAGAGCGTTTCCGAAGCCTATGAGATGCCCGTCGATGCGTTGGAATTGGCGGCGGACGACAATCTTTCCGTTTGGCAGGAAGAAACTTCCGATGTACCGGCGGAAATCGTCGAGATCGAGGAGCACACTCCTGACGTTGGCGCCGGCGAAGATACAATCATCGAAGGCCCCGCGAGCGACGAATCGGTTGCGGAGGCCATTGCAGCGGACGAGGCCGTGATATCCGAGGAACCGGAGATCGCCGAAGACGCCGAGCAGCCGGCTGCCGCCGAAGACATTTCCGCGGACGCCGCGCCTTCCGAAGACCTGCTGGCCGAGCCGGTCACGCAGGACGAGCCGAAGTCATCCATGTCCGGCCGGCAGATCCCTTCGCTGCTCGACTGGCCGGCGGGCGAACGCCCGGCTCTCCGCATCGTCGAAAATGCCGGCCGCCGTCATTCCGACAAGGTCATCCAGCTCGAGGAGCGCCGCTCAAACCGGCGCGACGGGCTCACTCCCATCGAACAGGCGGCGTTCCGCGAGATCGCCCGCCAGCTCGACAATTTCGTCGGCCGCCGCAACGAGGAAAAGACGCCGGGGATTCCGACTGAAGCGGAAGCCCCCGCAGTTGAACAGAGCGAACCGACCGCAGTCGAACCAGCTGCGGTCGAGCACGAGACGGTAAGCGCAGAGCCTTTCGATCCCGTTTCGGAAGACGCGATCGAAGCTCCGGCGGAAGCCATGCCCGAAATTGAAACCGCTCCCGAAGCGGAGGTTGCTCCCGAAGCCGAAGATATTTCCGAGGAGGAGGCCATCGCCTTCGCGCAGGACGCGAACGAGGCCTTTGCCGACGCCCCGATAGAGCCCGTCGCGGATAAGGAAGCGGTTGCGGAAGAACCGGCCGACCCGCATCCGGAGCTTTCCGATCGCGAACTTTTAAGCCAGATGATCCCGGTCCGCGAGCGGATCGGCCTTTCCGCCGAGATCGTCGACCAGATGCCCGTGGCTCTCCTGGTTCATGCCGGGGACCTGCTGATCCACGGCAATCCGGAATTCCTGCGGCTCACCGGCTATGCCTCGGTGAGCGAGCTGGCGGAAGTTGGCGGTCTCGATGCGCTGCTGCAGCGCCAGGATCTCGAGGGCAAGACGACGGAAGCCGGCGGCATGGTCGTGGTGCGCGCCGACGATGCGCTGGTGCCCGTCACGGCGCGGCTGCAATCCGTCCGCTGGGACAATTCGACCGTTCTCATGCTGGCATTGATGCCGGTCGTCGCCGAGACGCAGACCTCCAGCGAAGGCGGAGAAGCGGCGGACGTGATTCCGTTGCGTGCGCCCCGCCCTGCCGATCAGCTCGCCAAGTTGCAGGTCGAGGTGACGGAACTGCGCGCCATCCTGGAAACGGCCACCGACGGTGTGGTGATCATCGGCGCTGAAGGGGATATCCGCTCCTTGAACCGGGCCGCGAGCGCGCTCTTCAACTACGATAATGAAGAGATCAACGGCAAACCCTTCGTCACGCTGTTTGCCCATGAGAGCCAGCGAGCGATCCTCGACTATCTCGCAGGCCTTGCCGGCCACGGCGTCGCCAGCGTCCTCAACGACGGCCGAGAAGTGATCGGCCGCGAGGCGTCCGGCGGCTTTCTGCCGCTGTTCATGACGATCGGCAAGCTGACCTCCTCGAACGGCTATTGCGCCGTCATCCGCGACATCACCCAATGGAAGCGCACCGAAGACGAATTGCGCACCGCCAAGCGCGCCGCCGAAACCGCAAACGCCCACAAGAGCGAGTTCCTCGCGCATGTGAGCCATGAGATCCGCACCCCGCTCAACGCGATCATCGGCTTTGCCGACATGATGGCGACCGAACGCTTCGGGCAGATCGGCCACGCCCGTTATGTGGAATATGCCAACGACATCAGCCGATCCGGCCGGCACGTACTCGATATCGTCAACGACCTTCTCGACATTTCGAAGATAGAGGCCGGCGAGATGGAGCTCGATTTCGTCGCCGTCGGCCTGAACGAGGCGGTGTCTGAAGCTGTTTCTCTGGTACAGCCCCAGGCAAACGGCCAGCGCGTCATCATCCGCACGGCGCTCTCGCATGCCGTGCCGCAGGTGGTGGCCGATCCGCGCTCGATCAAGCAGATCGTGCTGAACATCCTGTCGAACGCCATCCGCTTCACGCCGTCGGGCGGGCAGATCGTGGTGTCCACCGCCTACGAGACGAACGGCAATGTCGTGCTTCGCGTCCGCGATACCGGCATCGGCATGACCCGCTCGGAACTGGAACTCGCCATGAAGCCGTTCCGCCAGGTGTCGGGCGCTTCGCACAAGCGCGGCGATGGCACCGGGCTCGGCCTGCCGCTGACCAAGGCCATGGTCGACGCAAACCGTGCCGCCTTCGCCATCACCTCGGCGCCGAACGAAGGCACGCTGGTGGAAATCACCTTCCCTTCACCGCGGGTGCTTGCCAACTGATGCGGGGATTATGACCCCGGTTTCGGCCTCGTCGCCGCGTGACATGTTTCAGGTTTCCAGGCTGCAGGCCGATCAATTGCAACTGGAAGAAATAACAGTTTAAAGTTGCATTCAGGTTCAAAAGAAAGGCAGCCGAAGCTGCCTTTGAAGTTTAATGCTGTCCAACGAGGGTCGGAGGAGACGTCATGTCTATGAAAGCTCGCGGCTAGGCGTATTTCATACACGAGACGAAACCATGTTGCTCCACTTTTGATCAAAGCGGCTTAATGGGCCGTTAACAGCGTCCAGTTTCTGGAATTTATGTTGGATCTGTACCATGGCGATACATGCGGCCTCATCCGCATACCAGCCATTCAGCTTTTCAATTCGGCAAGTCCATCAAACAGATCCAGCGCTTCCGGGTTGGCGAGCGTCTCCTTGTTCTTGACGGCCCGGCCATGGACGACGTCGCGGACTGCCAGTTCGACGATCTTGCCGGACTTGGTGCGCGGGATATCGGCGACCTGGATGACCTTGGCCGGCACATGGCGCGGCGAAGCGCCGGTGCGGATGCGGGCCTTGATCGCCTTGACGAGATCGTCGCTGAGCTGCAGTCCATTGGCGAGGCGGACGAAGAGAATGACTCGCACGTCGTCGTCCCAGTCCTGACCGATGCAGATGGCTTCCGCAACCTCTTCCATCTGCTCGACCTGATTGTAGATCTCGGCGGTGCCGATGCGCACGCCGCCCGGGTTGAGCGTCGCGTCCGATCGGCCATGGATGACAATGCCGCCATGCTCCGTCCACTCCGCAAAATCGCCGTGGCACCAGACATTGTCGAAGCGCTCGAAATAAGCCGCCCGATATTTTTTACCCTCGGGATCGTTCCAGAACATGATCGGCATGGACGGAAGCGCCTTGGTGCAGACAAGCTCGCCCTTTTCCCCGCGCACCGGCTTGCCGTCGTCGTTCCACACATCGACGGCCAAGGCCAGGCCCGGCCCCTGGATCTCGCCGCGCCAGACGGGTTTGAGCGGATTGCCGAGCACGAAACAGGAGACGATGTCCGTGCCGCCCGAGACGGAGGCAAGATGCACGTCGCTCCTGACACCCTCATAAACGAAAGAGAAGCCTTCCGAAGACAGCGGCGATCCGGTCGAGATCACCAAACGGAGTGCCGAGAGATCATGACTCTCCTTCGGCACGATGCCGCCCTTGCGCACCGCGTCGATATATTTCGCCGATGTGCCGAATACCGCGAAGCGCTCCGCTTCGGCATAATCGAATAGGACATTGCCATCCGGAGCGAAAGGGGATCCGTCGAACAGACAGAGCGTGGCGCCAGATGCGAGACCGGACACCAGCCAGTTCCACATCATCCAGCCGCAGGTGGTGAAATAGAACAGCTTTTCACCGGGCTCGAGACTGCAATGGAAACGATGTTCCTTGATGTGCTGCAGCAGCGTGCCGCCGGCCGAATGGACGATGCATTTCGGCACGCCGGTCGTGCCGGACGAGAAAAGAATGTAGAGCGGATGCGAGAAAGGCAGCGCTTCGAATTCGACGGCCTTCGCCTCAAAAGGCGTAGTGAAATCGGCAAGCGTGCGGCCGTCGGCAAGCGATGCGGCCAGTGCCGGCGCGTCGCCCGCATAGGGCACGACCAGAACCGGCGTCTTTAGCACGTCGGAGACCGCCTTCACCTTGGCGGCGACATCCTGGAACTTGCCGTTATACCAATAGCCATCGCAGGTAATGAACAGTTTTGGGCCGATCTGTCCGAAACGGTCGAGCACGCCCTGTTCGCCGAAATCGGGAGAACAGGAGGACCAGATCACGCCGATCGAGGCGGCGGCCAGCATACATGCAATGGTTTCCGGCATGTTCGGCATCATCGCGGCGACGCGGTCGCCTTTTTCGATGCCGAGTGTTTTAAGGGCTTGCTGCAGGCGCGAGACTTCAGCACGGAGCTTGTCCCAGGACCAGCGATAGCTCACCTTGTCCTCGCCGCGGAAGATCAGCGCGTCTCCGGCGCCGGTTCCGGACAGCAGGTTTTCGGCGAAATTCAACGTCGCATCGGGGAAGAACCGGGCGGCCAGCATGTCGTCGCCATTGATCAGCGCAAGTGCGCCGCGCTCGCCCTTGACGCCACAATAATCCCAGACCGCCGACCAGAAATCGGCGCGCTCGAAGATCGACCAGGCATAGAATGCATCATAGTCCGGAAAGCTTTTGCCAAAGCGCTCGGCGCACCAGCCTATGAACTGATAAAGCGGGATTTTCTGCTCCGCTTCCTTCGAGGGGCTCCACAGCGGCTGTTCGTTCCCCATTCCCATTCCTCCACCCCAGAGGACCCTGCCCGCATTGGAATCAGGGGCGCGTCCCGTTCCCATCCGCGCCCAAGCTTCAAGGCCGAACGTATCGATCTGTATAGCATGTTGCACCGCATGATAAAGGGACCGCCGGGGCGTTTCACGGGTTTGCGCGGGGGCCGCATTTCCTATATGCGCGTGGGGATCATGCTCAACAACCCGATCGGAAATCTGCGGAAGAACCTGGGGCGCCCGCTGGGCCGCCGGCCGCGCCGTATTCTGATCGGCGCCATCATCGCGCTCTGCCTCTTCTCGCTTTTCCAGATCATCGCACCGTTCCTGATTTCATCGACCGTGGTGCGCGAAAGCATGGAGCGGGCCGTCGCCGAATGGACCGGCCACGACGTGACGATCGAGGGGACACCGGATATCCGCTTCTGGCCCGAACCCAGGATCACGCTCAGGGAGATCACCATCCGAAAGCAGGCGGAGGCCGGGGAGCGCGTGCTCGGCCGGGTCGCTCGGCTTTCGGCCTCCTTCGATCTCCTGGAGGCCTTGGTCGGACAGCCAGAATTCAAGAACTTTCGCCTCACGGACCCGAAGATTTACGTTCTCAGGGAAGCGGACGGCAGGCTCGACTGGGCGAATGACGGGCTGCTCAGTCGCGCCGTGCGCGACGCACGACCGGACAGCAGCGGCCAGGTACTGACGGCGGATGACGATGCGCGCGTAGGCGATGTCCGCATCAGCAACGGAGTGTTCGAAATCTCCGACGTCGCCAGCGGCCGGGTCACGCGGTTCCAGTCGATCAATGGCACGCTCGATTGGCCCTGGCTGTCACGCGGCCTGGAGCTGAAGGCAGATGCCAATCTCAACGGCCAGGCGCTAACGCTGGACATGAGCTCGACGCAACCCCTGCTGCTGCTTTCGGGCAAAAGCGGCAATCTCTCGGGCACGATGGCATCCGCTCTCTTTCACGGCCAATTCCGAGGCGTCGCCAATCTTGCCGCGCATGCGTTTCTTTCCGGCGATGCCGAACTGACGGTTCCCGATCTTTCTGCGGTGATGCGCTGGTCCGGGCTGAACTTGGCCGGTGTCGAACGGCTGAAGAGCTTTTCGCTGAATACCCGGCTCGTCACCAATGACAACATCCTGCGTTTCGACAACCTGTCCCTCGGTCTCAACGACATCAAGGCGACCGGCATACTCGATCTCATGCTGCCACCGGACAGAGCGCCGAGGCTCGCTGGTACGCTCGCCTTCGACCGGATGGACCTTTCCGCGGCCCTTGCCGCGATAGCGCCGCGCGCCATGGGCGACACCAGCCAGGGCAACGGCCATCTCGCCGGCCTGGAACTCGATCTGAGGCTTTCCGCCCAACAGGCGACGCTCGGGCGTTTCCAGCTTACGGAGGCGGCCGTGAGTATAATGAATGTCGGCGACCAGTCGCGCATCGACATTGCCGACAGCGATTTCGAGACGGGCCGGCTGACCGGCCGGATCGCCACGGTAAAAGGCGGAACGGCCGGAGCCGTGGCGCTGCGTCTTGCCATACAGGACGCTGATTTCGGCAATATCGTCAAGGAACTCGGCCTTGCCGGCCCCCTTCCGGCGGCGCGCGGATCGCTTGATCTGGCGCTCGACGTCGACCGGCCACTCGAACCGGATGCATGGCGCAATGCAAAGGGCACCCTGCGCTTCAGGGCAGAACGCGGTTCGCTTTCAGGCGTCAATCTTGCGGGCGTGCGCCAGCTTGCAGCGCAGAAACCCTATTTCCCCTTGAGCGAGGCCGGTAGCGGCAGTCTGGAATTCGACCATATCGACATATCCGCCAATCTCGCGGATGGCTCGGCGGATATCCGCGAGGGAAAGATCACCGGCTCAATGGAGACGCTGACGCTTTCCGGCGTCATTCCCTATATCAACAACAGCCTCGCGCTCTCCGCGACCGTCGCGCCGGTGGCAATGGGGGCCAATGCCGTGCCACTGACGGTCTTCATCGGCGGCTCCTGGCCCAATCCTGTCATCTGGCCGGTTTCGCAAACCCCGGTTAAGCCCGTACAATAAGCCGAATCAACCGGATGGGGGTTATCTGGTGTCGCGCTTCCTGATCAACCTGTGCAAGGTGCTGCTCGCCTGCCTCATCATGGGCGCGGTTTTGAGCTTCTTCGGCATCACCATGCCGGCGCTACTGGCGCTTCTGCACCTGACGCCCGACGATATCCGGGTCGGGGTTGAAAACGCCTATATCTGGTCGGTGCCGCGTATCGTGCTCGGCGCAGTCATCGTGCTGCCGGCCTGGCTGCTCATCTATATCTTCCTGCCACCGCGCGGCGAGTAATCGTCAGGTCGTGCCGCGGATCGCGGCATGTTCGTCGCGAATACGGCGCATCTCCGCCTGCTTGGTGCTGATCGAGGCGATGATGACGCCGATGGTGACCAGCCCGATCAGGATGGTGCAGATCGCGTTGATCTCCGGCGTGACCCCAAGCCGGACCTGGCTATAGATCTTGATCGGCAGCGTCGTGGCGCCGGGACCGGTCGCGAAACTCGCGATGACGAGATCGTCCAGAGACAGGGTGAAGGCCAGCATCCAGCCGGCGATGACGGCCGGAAAGATCAGTGGCAGGGTGATCTTGAAGAAGGTCTTGACCGGTGGGCAGCCGAGATCGAGCGCGGCCTCCTCGAGGCTGCGGTCGAAGGTCAGCAGCCGCGACTGCACGACGATCGCCACGTAGCACATGGTAAAGGTCGTGTGCGCGATGATGACGGTCCAGAAGCCGCGATCGATGCCGACGGCGACGAACAGTAGCAACAGCGACAGGCCGGTGATTACTTCCGGCATGACCAGCGGCGCGTAGATCATCCCGGAAAACAGCATCCGGCCCGGAAAGCGCGTGAAGCGCACCAGCGAAAGCGCCGCAAGCGTGCCGAGCACGGTGCCGAGCGTCGCGCTGATGACGCCGACACGCGCCGTCACCCAGGCAGCATCCATCAGGCCCTGGTTCGACCACATGGTCTTGTACCATTGCAACGAGAACCCGCCCCAGACCGTGACCAGCTTTGAGGCGTTGAAGGAATAGACCACCAGAATGATGATCGGGATATAGAGGAAGGCGAATCCGAGGGTGAGGACGGTGGCGTCGAAACGGGATGATTTCATCTCAAGTCACCTTCTTCTGCTGGTTCTGGAAGATCATGATCGGCACGACGAGCATGATCAGCAGGATCACCGCCACGGCCGACGCGAGCGGCCAGTCGCGATTGCCGAAGAATTCCGTCCACAACGTCTTGCCGATCATCAGCGTGTCGGCCCCGCCGAGCAGGTCGGGAATGACGAATTCGCCGGTGATCGGAATGAAGCAGATCATCGAACCGGCGATGACGCCCGGCAGCGACAGCGGGAAGGTGATCTTCCAGAACGCCTTCCAGGGCGGGCAGCCGAGATCGCTCGCCGCCTCCAGGAGCGTGTTGTCCATCTTCTCCAGCGCCGAATAGAGCGGTAGGATCATGAACGGCAGGTAGGAATAGACGATGCCGATGAAGACGGCATAGTCGGTGCGGAAGATCTGCACCTGATCGTCGGCGCCGAGAAGACCGACCGACTGGAACAGCAGCGTCAGCAGGCCATCGGGCTTCAGGATGCCGATCCAGGCATAGACGCGGATCAGGAACGAGGTCCAGAACGGCAGGATGACCAGCATGACCAGCGTCGGGCGCAGCATCGTCGGCGCGCGGGCCATGGCGAGCGCCATCGGATAACCGATCAGCAGCAGAAGGAAGGTGGAGATCACTGCGATGCGCAGCGAAGACAGATAGGCTTCGATGTAGAGAGGGTCGTCGGTCAGGAAGAGGTAGTTGTCGAAGTCGAGTTCCGAGACGAAATCGCCGATTGCGCCGAACCCGTCAAAAAGCGGCGTGTAGGGCGGCATGGCGATCGCCGTCTCCGACAGCGAGATCTTGAAGATGATCAGGAAGGGCGCCGCAAAGAACAGCAGCAGCCAGACGTACGGCACCGCGACCACCAGCCAACGGGCAGGATTGGGTTTGTTGGCGGGGTGGGTTTCGGAAACGCTTGCCATCTCCTCGTCCCCCGCTCAGCGCGTCAACACGAGGCCGGCATCGAGCGGCCAGGTGAGCCACACCATGTCGCCGAAAGTGATCGGTCGGTCGACGAGGCGGGAGACATTGGCCTGCGCCGCACGCACCACCCGGCCATCCGCAAGCTTGACGAGGAAAACCGAGAAGTCGCCGAGGTAACCGATATCCCAGACTTCGCCATAGACTGCATTGACCGAGGTATTGGACGGCTGGTCGGGCGAGATGCGAACCTTTTCCGGCCGGACCGCGAAGGCGACCTTGTCGGCCTTCACCGCTTGGCATTCCTGCTCGACAGAGACGGCGATGCCATCGCAATCGATCCTGACTGTCCCCGGTGCGCCGAGCGCACTGCCCGTCTCGGCAACCGTGCCTTCGAGGATGTTGATATCGCCGATGAAATCCGCGACGTAGCGGCTGTTCGGCGCTTCGTAGATCTCGGCCGGCGTCGCCACCTGCATGATGAGGCCCTTATCCATCACCGCGATACGGTCGGACACGGTCATCGCCTCTTCCTGGTCATGGGTGACGATCAGGAAGGTGAGGCCGAGCTTGGTCTGGAGGTCCATCAACTCGAACTGGGTTTCCTCTCGCAGCTTCTTGTCGAGCGCGCCGAGCGGCTCGTCGAGCAGCAAGACCTTGGGTCGCTTGGCGAGCGAGCGGGCAAGTGCGACGCGCTGGCGCTGGCCGCCGGAGAGCTGGTTGGGCTTGCGCTTGGCGAACTGCTCCAGCTTGACGAGCTTCAGCATTTCCTCGACGCGGGTGGCGATCTCGCCCTTCGGGAGATTGTCCTGCTCCAGGCCGAAGGCGATGTTTTTTTCCACCGTCATATGCGGGAAAAGCGCGTAGGACTGGAACATCATGTTGGTCGGGCGGCGATAGGGTGGCACGCCGGAAATATCCTTGCCCTGCAGCAGGATGCGGCCTTCGGTCGGTTCCTCGAAGCCGGCGAGCATGCGCATCAGGGTCGTCTTGCCGCAACCGGAGGGGCCAAGCAGCGAGAAGAATTCCCGCTCGTAGATATCGAGCGTCAGGTTGTCGACGGCGGTGAAGGTGCCGAACCGCTTGGTGATGTTTTCGAAACGGATGAACGGAACCGCCGAAGGATCGGTCCACGGAGAAAATTTGCGTTTAACCGGCCCAAGAGATTTCGCCATGCCCTTACCCCATTTCGCCCGATGGCAGCCCCAAAAGTAATCGGGGCAGACGTTTCCGTCTGCCCCGCCTTTGATCAGCTACCGGTCTTGATCTGCGTCCAGACCCGGTTCAGGACCCGCTGCTCGCGTGGCCCGTATGGCGAAATGGTGAAGAGCTTCTTGACCACGTCTTCCGGCGGATAGACTGAGGGGTTTTCCAGCACTTCCTTGTCGAGGAACTTCTGCGAAGCCAGGTTGCCGTTGGCGTACTGGACGTAGTTCGAGGCCTTGGCGATGACCTCCGGCTTCAGCAGGTAGTTGATGAAGGCATGCGCTTCGGCGACATGCTTCGCGTCCGCCGGGATCGCGAGGTTGTCGAACCACATATACGTGCCTTCCTTGGGAATGATGAACTCGATGTTGACGCCGTTTTTGGCTTCCTCGGCACGGGTCTTGGCCTGCAGCACGTCACCCGACCAGCCGATCGTGATGCAGCTGTCACCGTTGGCGAGTTCATCGATATAGGCCGACGAGTTGAAGGTCTTCACCGATTTGCGGATCTTGTTGTAGACGGCGCCGCCGGCTTCGAGATCCTTGGTGTCCTTGCTGTCGGGGTTCTTGCCGAGATAGTTCAGCGCGATCGCGAAAGTCTCGTCGGAGGCATCGAGGATGTTGATGCCGCAGGACTTCAGCTTGGCGGCGTTTTCCGGCTTGAAGAGAACGCTCCAGCTGTCGATCGGCACGTTGCCGAGCGCTGCCTTCACCTTGTCGACGTTGTAGCCGATACCGGTCGTGCCCCACATGTAGTTGACGGCATACTGATTGCCGGGATCGTATTTCGCGAGCCGCTCGGAAACCACCGGCCACAGGTTGGAAAGGTTGGGCAGCTTCGACTTGTCGAGCTTCTGGAAAACCTTGGCCTGGATCTGGCGGGCGAGGAAAGGCCCGGTCGGAACGACGACATCATAACCGGAACCGCCGGCGAGAAGCTTGGTCTCCAGCATCTCGTTGCTGTCGAACACGTCGTAGATGACCTTGATGCCGGTCTCCTTGGTGAAATCCGCCAGGATCGTCTCATCGATATAGTCCGACCAGTTATAGACGCGGACTTCGCGCTCCTGGGCCAGAGCAGCCGTCGCGGCGAAGGCCGTCGCAGCAACCGCGGCGGCAAGGCTGAGCAAATGACTTTTCATGATCTCTCCTGTTCCAGTTTTTTTCTGCGCAATCATCAAATCACGCCTAAATTCCCTTATATTTTCCGTGAGAGTAAAAAGTAATTTTACACCCCACAAGGGGGAATGTGCGCCGCCGCAAAACTCATTGAAAATCGAAGGCGCTGAGGCCTGTCACCATTTCATCTAGACCGAGAGGTCTAGTCACCGGCGGCTCGGCTCGGGAGAGGCAACCCTGTCTTTCGCAGAGCCGGCAGGCAGTGCCGGCAAGCACCGTGGCCGCCGTCCCGGGCAGTGCTTCGCCATAGACGGTGTCGCCGGCATTCGAGAGATCGCAGCCGAGAAGGATGGCGGTGCGCCGGACCCGCTCGCCAAATCCCGCCTGAGGACCTTCGAGGGTGCGCGACAACGTCAGGAACGTGCCGCCATCCGGCATCTCGACGCGATCGACGAGGACCTGGCCCGGCTGGAGAAAGGCGGCATGAAGCCCAAGCTTCGGACAGAGCCCCCCGAAACGGGCCTGCGGGAAGCCTTGGGCGCCGGCGCGGCGGAGGACATTGCCGGCATGGTCGAGTTCCATCAGGAAAAACGGAATGCCCGGCGCGCCGGAGCGCACGAGCGACGTCAGGCGGTTGGCGACCTGTTCGAACGACACGTCGAAACGGGAGCGCAATACGTCGAGGTCATACCGCGCGCGCTGGGCGGCCGTCAGAAAAGCACCGTAGGGCATCATCAGCGCATGGGCGGCATGGCGGGCGAGTTCGAAACGGCCGATACGCCGCGCCTCGTTGGTGGAGAGGTTGAGGTCATCGAGTTCGGCGGCGATCTCCTGGTCCAGCGCCAGCAGCGCCACTTCCATGGCGAGTTCACGGGTCCGATCGAAGGGCGACAGCCGTTCCGACAGAAACAACCGCATCGAATGACGGTCGTAGCGCCGGCGCAGGTTTGGCATGGCATGGACGGGCAGCGTGCGCACCACGATGCCGTGCTCGCTCTTCGCCCAGGCCTTCAAGGCGCCCGGCAGTTCGTCGCCGGTCCCGAGCCTGGCCGCAAAGATTTCCGCCGCATCCTCGATGCGCGCGAAGAAGTTGGGGCGACGCTCCAACGTCTCGCGCACCTCATCGATCGGCAGCCGCGTGCCCGCGATCGAGGTTTCGTGACCCTCGCGGGTGAGGAGGTCGGCGAGATCGGAAAGCCTGGCCGCCTGCTCGCGATAGGCGCGATAGAGCTTCATCAGCCCGAGCGCCGCGTTGGGGGCCGCCTCCGCCACCTCGATGATTTCCTGGTCCCCGGGGATTTCACCCGCCAGCAGCGGATCGGCGAAGACTTCGCGTAGCCGCGCCGCAAGTCCGCCGCCCTCGCCCTGCAGCGCATCGAGATCGACCTTGTAGACCGAGGCGAGCTTCAGGAGGAGCTGGACGGTGAGCGGCCGCTGGTTGCGTTCGATGAGGTTGAGATAGGAAGGCGAAATGCCGAGCGCTTCGGCCATGGCGGTCTGGGTCAGGCCAAGCCCCAATCGCACCCGCCGCACCCGCGGGCCGGCAAAAATCTTTCGCTCCGCCATTTGTCACCATTTTTACAAAATTCGAAGGTCATCTGACTTTACTATTTTGACATCTTCACAGACGCCCTTGTGAAAGACAAGACATCCTAACCCCTTTGAAGTCGATCATTCTGCATCTTTTCTGGCAGCGCAGCATTCTCTTATGTAAATTCAGTCACATCAAAACCGTCTAGGTGAGTCTGGCCGTATTTACATACCAGGATGCAATGACAGATTTTTACATACGACCCGCCGCCAATCAACAAGAGGAGAACCATCATGAACATCCAGACCCACGTCAAGGAACGCGCAGAAGAGCAGTCGACGACGATGACGCCCGAGCAGCAGGCAGCAATCCGCACGCTTGCCAACGACCTGCATCGCCTCAACCATGCGATCATGAAGGCGGTCGAGGCCGGGGTTTCTGTCGAACTCGTCCGCTCCGCCCGGCATCACGGCGGCGACGGTCATTGGGGCGACCTGATGATACCTGTCATCGTCACCAACCGGGTGCAGTGACCGGAAGACGCGTTTGGGCTGTCGGCCGGCGGAGTGCGGACCGTAGGCCCGGACGCACTTCACCATCCGATCGACCACCGCGCGGATGTCCCGGCGGTGGCGATCGTGGTTGTTCCTCACGATCCATTGGCTTGCCGGAGGCTCGACCCCTATCCGCGCTGGTTCGGCCTGCTGCGGCTTACCGGCAGACGTAAAACGACAAGGGGCGGCATCGCTGCCACCCCCCAAGATTGGTTCCGGTCGATCGACCGGCACAGCTTATGCAGCGCGAGAGTAACCGGAGCGACCGTCCGCATCGATACGGAACTGCTGGACCAGTTCAAGCAGGGCATCCGCTTCGCCCGCAAGGCGTCGGCTGGATTCGGCGGTTTCGCCGACCATGGCGCCGTTCTGCTGGGTCATCTGGTCCATACGGTTGACGGAATTGTTGATGTTTTGCAGTGCGGCCGACTGATCCTGGCTGGCTGTGGCGATCATTTCCACATGCTGGCTGACGCCAGTGATCTGCCGGCTGATCGCCGCCAGCACCTCACCCGCCTGCTGGACGAGGCCGGCACCGGCGCCGACTTCCCGGCTCGACTGGGTGATCAGGTCCTTGATCTCCTTGGCGGCTCCGGCGGAACGCTGCGCCAGTTCCCGGACTTCCTGCGCCACGACAGCAAAACCCTTACCTGCCTCGCCGGCACGGGCCGCCTCGATGCCGGCGTTGAGCGCCAGGAGGTTGGTCTGGAAGGCGATGTCGTCGATCACCTCGATGATCAGCTCGATCTTGCCCGAAGCTTCCTCGATGCGTCCCATGGCCGCGACCGCGTTGCTGACCACGCTGCCCGAACTGTCGGCACTCTTCTTGGTGAGCGCCACGGCCTGGTTGGCCTCGCGGGCGAGTTCGGCCGATGAACGAACCGTCGCGGTGATCTCGTCGACGGAAGCGGCCGTTTCTTCGAGGGAAGCTGCCTGAGTTTCCGTCCTGCGCGAAAGCTCGGTCGAGGAATGGCTGAGGTCGGTACTGCTCTTCTGGATGGAGAGCGTGCTTAGGCGAATATGGGAAAGCGTATCACGCAGCCGGACGATGGAGCCGTTGAAGTCGCTGCGCAACTGCTCCAGCCGACCCGAGAACGGCGTCTCGATCGTACCCGACAGATCGCCCTGAGCCAGGCGGGCCAAGGCCGCACCCAGCTCGCTGACGGCTGTATCTATCTGGCGGTCGACACGCTGCTTTTCGGCGTCGTTGCGGTGGCGCTCGGCTTCCGCTTCGGCGCGATCCTCGGCGCTGCGGCTTTCCATCAGCCGTTTCTCGCGGGCAGCATCCCGGAAGACTTCCAAGGCGCGGGCGATATTACCGAATTCGCTGCGGCGCTCGGCAAAGGGAATTTCCGTAGCCTCATTACCCTCAGCCAGCGACCGCACCGTGCCGGTCAGAACGCCGAGTGGCCGGAGCAGCATTCGAAGCGCGAAGAGGCTTGCGAGACCGACCACCAGGAGAGCGGCAAGCGACGTGCCGACGACGATTTTGCCCAAGGTGGCGATATGGGCGAAATAGACTTCCATCGGAATGCCGATGAAGAGCAGGCCGGTGACGCCATTCGAAGCATTGGTGATCGGGAAATAGCCCGTCATGAAATCCTTGCCGAACAAAACTGCCGGACCGAAATAGGCCTCGCCGCGCGCCAGGAACGGCTGCGCCGGGTGTTCCGCGGCCAGCTTTGTGCCGACGGCCCGCTCGCCTTTTTCCGTCTTCAGATTGGTCGAGACCCGGACATAGTCGCTGCCCTTCTTTTCGAACAGGGTCGCAACACCGCCGATGGCACTCGCGGTGCGATCGACCATGTCGTGATCTTTCAGCGCACCCTCGCCCTGGCTGACACTGATGATCGCGCCGTCACGGATTTCGCTCTTGGCACCATCCATCTCCAAATCGTAAAGCAGGCTCATGGTGCGTATCGCCTTGCGGGCATCGTCCGCCGCCGAGCGCATGATATCGCCGCGCAGATAGGTATAGGTGAGACCACCGACGGCCATCACCGCAACAAAGATCATAAAGAGGCATAGAAGAACGATCCGGGATACGACGGATGACGGCAGGATTTTGATCATGAAGGCCAGCTTCCCCGCAACTAAGAACTGACCGAGTATCGCTGGCGGAAGTGAAAACTTACTAAATTTGAATGTAATAAAATACAGATGCCATTGAGGCACGAAGCACGCACAAACCTGAGGCCGGAGGTTCGCAAATCAAAATGCCAGCGCTCCGCGAGCGTGGCTGAAGACCGCCGCCATTCAGGCGCACGGCGAGATCAAAGAGCGGGGGCTCCTAGAAAAAAAGCGTCGGAAGCGCGAGGAGCGCAGCCGTTGCACCGATGGCGATCGCCAGAAAACGGAGACGAATGAGCTTCTGGTTATCCTGAACCTTAGCGATTGCTATTGCACGGGCACGGCTGGATTTCTGCATGGAAACGGCACTCCAAGGCAAGTTGCTCTGGCGCTTCAGCCGCCACCGGCAGGAAGCGCATGCCGCTTTAAACCATAGGATTTAGCTGGCATTAAGGCAGGATGGCTGGCGCACATTAACAAGTGCTGAATCAACCTATACTACAAAGCCTCCCCACAAACATGGCCCGAGGCCCAGGCCCATTGGAAATTGTAACCGCCGAGCCAGCCGGTCACGTCGACGCATTCGCCGATGAAATAAAGGCCGGGCACCGCCTTGGCCTGCATGGTCTTCGAGTCCAGTTCGGACGTGTCGATGCCGCCGAGCGTTACCTCGGCCGTCCGATAACCTTCGGATCCGGCGGGCTTGATCGCCCAGTTCTGGATGGAGGCTGCCAGGCCCTCGATCGCCTTGTCGGAAAGATCGGCAAGATGAGCGGTCAGGCCACGCGCTTCGACGAAGAATTGCGCCAGCCGTTTCGGCAGCACTTCCGCCAGCACCGTCTGCGCCGCCTGGCGACCGTTGACCTTGCGGGCGGTCTTGAGCATCGCTGCGATATCGAGATCGGGCTCGATGACAAGCGCTACGTCGTCGCCTTCCCGCCAGTAAGACGAAATCTGCAGGATCGACGGACCGCTCAAGCCCCGGTGGGTGAAAAGCAGAGCCTCGCGAAAACCCGTCCTGCCGTGGCGGACCTCGGCCGGCACCGCGATGCCGGAGAGCGGCGAGAGCTTTTCGAGCAGGTTCGGATCGAGCGTCAGCGGCACCAGCGCCGGACGGGTCTCGACGATCTTCAAGCCGAACTGCCTGGCGATATCGTAGGCAAAGCCGGTGGCCCCCATCTTGGGGATCGACTTGCCGCCGGTGGCGACCACCACGGATCCCACTTCCACTGGCCCGTCGGTGGTAGCGATGCGGAAGCCATCGGACGTCTTTTCGAGCGACGTGATCTGTTTCTGCAGCTCGAGCACCACGTTCGCCGCCTTCATCTCGGACAGCAGCATGCGGATGATATCCTTGGCGCTATCGTCGCAGAAGAGCTGGCCGAGCGTCTTTTCATGCCAGGCGATACCGTGGCGTTCGACCATGTCGAGAAAATCGCGGGGCGTGTACCGGGCGAGCGCCGATTTGGCGAAATGCGGATTGGCGGAGAGATAGTTCTTCGCAGTCGCATGGATATTGGTGAAATTGCAGCGGCCGCCGCCGGAAATGCGGATCTTCTCGCCCGGCGCCTTGGCATGGTCGAGCACGAGCACCGACCGACCGCGCCCGCCCGCCCGGATGGCGCACATCATGCCCGCCCCGCCGGCGCCCAGAACCACCACGTCGAATTTCCGCGTCACCGCATGCTCCTTGTTTCGATATCTGCTTTTTCGATCGGCAACTCAAAGTCAATGGCGTCTCCCCCTCGCCATTCGCCAATCCGTGGTTATGATGGAACATTCGATCAACCTCACCCCGATGTGTCATGCCGCGCAAAAAAACCGCTCCCGCCCTCGCAACCGGCACCGTGGCGAAAGCCGCGACTGCCCAGCCGACGCTCACTTCGCTCAGAGGCGTCGCGGACTGGCGGGAGGCCGCCGCGTGGCTTCGGGCTCGAGGGATAGAGGATATCGAGTGCATCACGCCCGATCTCGCCGGCGTGCCGCGCGGCAAGATGATGCCCTCTTCGAAGTTCACCTCGAATACCTCGCTGGCACTGCCGTCCGCCCTCTACCGGCACACCATTTCCGGCGAATACCCCGAGGAGACCGGCACATTCCGCTACGAGCCGCGCGACAGCGACCTGAAGCTGGTGCCTGATCTTTCGACCCTGGCGGTGGTGCCCTGGGAAACCGACCCAACCGCGCAGGTGATCTGCGACATCGTCGATACCGAGGGCAAGGCGGTTCCCTATACGCCGCGCAACGTCCTGAAGAACATCCTCAAGCTCTATGAGGAGCGAGGCTGGAAACCGGTCGTGGCGCCGGAAATCGAATTCTACCTCGTCGCCAAGAACGACGACCCGGATTATCCGCTGCATCCGCCGAAGGGTCGGTCCGGCCGCTCCATTCTCGGCGGCCAGGGCTATTCGATCGCCGGCATCAACGAATTCGACGAGCTGATCGACGACATCTACCATTTTTCGGAAAAGCAGGGTCTCGAGATCGATACCCTGATCCACGAGGAGGGCCCGGCGCAGCTCGAGATCAACCTGCGCCACGGCGACCCGATCGAACTCGCCGACCAGGTGTTCATGTTCAAGCGTACCATCCGCGAGGCGGCCCTGAAACACGGCATCTACGCGACGTTCATGGCCAAGCCCATGCAGGGCCAGGCGGGCTCGGCAATGCACATCCACCAGTCGGTGGTCGACATCAAGACCGGCAAGAACGTCTTCTCGAACCCGGACGGCTCGGCTTCCAAGGAGTTTTTCCACTTCATCGGCGGCATGCAGACCTATGTGCCGAAGACGCTCGCCATGATGGCGCCCTATGTGAACTCCTACCGCCGCCTGACGCCCGACATGTCGGCACCGGTCAACAATGCCTGGGGCTACGATAATCGGACCACCGCCTTCCGCGTGCCGGTCTCGGATGCGAACGCCCGCCGCGTCGAAAACCGCCTGCCGAGCTCGGACGCCAATCCCTATCTGGCGCTCGCGGCCTCGCTCGGCTGCGGCCTGCTCGGCATCATGAACGCGATCGAGCCGGGACCGCCGACCGAGGATACAGCCAACGAGGGGTCGATCGAACTGCCGCGCGGCCTGCTCGAAGCCGTGTCGCTGCTCGAATCCGATCCGGCGCTCGCCGGCGTCTTCAGCTCTGAATTCATCGGCCTCTATGCCGGCGTCAAACGCGGCGAATTCGAGACTTTCATGCAGGTTATCAGCCCCTGGGAGCGGGAATTCCTGCTTCTCAACGTGTGAGGGCTGCTCCTTGGATGAATGGCAGAGCCCGATCGCGCCGGGGATTTCCTGGTATCAGGCAACAGTCCGCGAGCGGCCGACCTATCCGGCGCTCGACGGATCGAAATCGGTCGATGTGGCGATCGTCGGCGGCGGCTATACCGGCCTGCAGGCAGCCTACAATCTGGCAAAAGCCGGCATTTCCGTCGCGCTGATCGAGGCAAACCGCTTCGGCGACGGGGCGTCCGGCCGCAATGGCGGACAGATGGGCACCGGGCAGCGCTGGGCGCCGGAGGATCTTGAAAAGGAGATCGGCTACGAGCGATCCAAGGCGCTGTTCGACATGGCCGAGAGCGCCAAGCGGCACCTTCTCGACTTTGCCGAGGCCCACGGCATCGACATCGACTACATACCGGGTCAGATGAACGTCTCCCACAGACAAGGCCATGAGAAGGATTACCGGGCGACCGCCGAGATCGCTGCGGAGCGCTACGGTTATCCGCACATCTCCTTCATGGACGGCCGGGAGACCGCTGAGCGGCTCGGCACCAAAGACTATTATTACGGCGTGCGCGACACCGGCACCGGCCATATTCATCCGCTGAAACTGCTGGTCGGGCTTGCCCGCACGGCGCAGGCGGCGGGAGCGCAGATTTTCGAGATGACCAGCGCGACGGGCATCGAAAAAACAAGAAACGGACCGGGCGGCAAGATTCTGGTCCGGACACCCAAGGGCACCCTGACTGCCGACCGCGTCCTGATCGCCACTAACGCCTATATCGGCAATCTGGAGCCGGTCACAGCCGCCCATATCATGCCGATCGGCTCCTTCATCGCCGCGACTGCGCCGCTCGACGATTTTCCCGGCATCATCCCCGGCGGCGAGGCCGTCGCTGATTCGCGGTTCGTGGTACGCTATTTCCGCAAGAGCCGGGACAACCGGCTGCTGTTCGGCGGCCGCGAGGTCTATACGTCGAGCAACCCGGCAGACACTGCAAATGCCATCCGCAAGCAGATAGTCGACACCTATCCGGCGCTCAAAGACGTTGAAATCACCCATGCCTGGGGCGGAAATGTCGGGATCACCATGCCGCGCCAGCCCTTTGTGCGCGAAGTCATGCCGGGGGTCACGTCGATCGGCGGTTATTCCGGTCATGGCGTGATGCTGTCAAACTATTGTGGCAAGCTTTATGCTGATATGGTCGGCGGCAAGGCGACGGATCTCGACCACCTCGCCGCACTCAAAATTCCTGCCTTCCCAGGCGGGCGTCACATGCGGACCCCACTGCTTTTCCTTGCTCTCACGTGGTTTGCGCTGCGGGACAGGCTCTGACAAGGCAAGGTTCCTAACACACTTCGGAAGCCAATTCGGGCTAGCGTTTTTAAATCGATTAGAATAAGTATGCACCCAACTATGCAGGACGAAAGAACAGCGATGAGCAGCCAGATCATCCCAGTTGAAGCCTTTGATTGTATCGTGTTCGGTGGTACCGGCGACCTTGCGGAACGCAAGCTCCTTCCGGCACTCTACCACCGGCAAATCGAGGGTCAGTTCACCGAGCCAACCCGTATCATCGGCGCCTCGCGCAGTGCGCTTTCACATGAGGATTACCGCAAGTTCGCCCAGGATGCTCTGAAAGAGCATCTGAAGAAGGGCGAATACGACGAGGCGGAAGTCCAGAAATTCCTCCAGCGGCTCTATTACGTCTCGGTCGACGCCAAGGCCGATGGGGGCTGGGCCGAACTCAAGAAGCTGCTCGAGGACGGCAAGGAGCGCATCCGTGTTTTCTACCTCGCCGTCGCCCCGGGCATTTTCGGTGCAATCTCGGAAAAGATCCGCGACCACAAGCTGATCACCAAATCGACCCGCATCGTCGTCGAAAAGCCGATCGGCCGCGATCTTGCCTCGGCGCTCGAACTTAACGACACGATCGGACGGGTGTTCAAGGAAGAGCAGATTTTCCGCATCGACCACTATCTCGGCAAGGAGACGGTGCAGAACCTGATGGCGCTGCGCTTCGCCAATGCGCTCTACGAGCCGCTGTGGAACGCCGATCACATCGATCACGTGCAGATCACCGTCGCCGAAGCGGTCGGCCTCGAAGGCCGCGCCGGCTATTACGACACGGCCGGAGCGCTGCGCGACATGGTGCAGAACCACATCCTGCAGCTCCTCTGCCTTGTCGCCATGGAAGTGCCCTCCTCCATGAATTCGGAATCCGTGCGCGACGAAAAGCTCAAGGTGCTACGCGCGCTGAAGCCGATCACCGAGGCCAATGTCGAGCAGATGACGGTGCGCGGCCAGTACCGCGCCGGCGCATCCGCGGGCGGCCCGGTCAAGGGCTATCTCGATGAGCTCGAAGGCGGCGTTTCCAACACTGAAACCTTCGTCGCCATCAAGGCCGAGATCGGCAACTGGCGCTGGGCCGGCGTGCCCTTCTACATCCGCACCGGCAAGCGGCTCGCAGCCCGCATGTCCGAGATCGTCATCACCTTCAAGCCGATTCCGCACAATATCTTCGATGCCGCCGCCGGCCGCATATCAGCCAACCAGCTGATCATCCGCCTGCAGCCGGACGAAGGCGTCAAGCAGTCGCTGATGATCAAGGACCCCGGCCCGGGCGGCATGCGGCTGCGCAATGTCTCGCTCGACATGAGCTTTGCGGAAGCCTTCTCGGTGCGCAATCCGGATGCCTACGAGCGGCTGCTGACCGACACGATCCGCTCCAACCAGACGCTGTTCATGCGTCGCGACGAAGTGGAAGCCGCATGGCACTGGGTCGATCCGATCCTCAAAGGCTGGGAAGCGGCCGGCCAGCAGGTGCAGGGTTATACCGCCGGCACATGGGGACCGAGCCAAGCCATCGCCCTCATCGAGCGCGACGGCCGCACATGGCATGAAGGTTGACGGCCATGACCGTGAATACGCATGAATTCTCCGATGCCGCAGCCCTCGCCGCCAGTCTGGCGGACGAGGTTGCAGCACAGCTTGAAACCGCGATCCGCGACCGGGGCATCGCCTCGATCGCTGTCTCGGGCGGTTCGACCCCGAAGAAGTTCTTCGAGGCGCTGGCGACCCGCGATATCGACTGGGGCAAGGTTTCGGTGACGCTGGTCGACGAACGTTTCGTGCCGGCAGACAGCCCGCGTTCAAACCACCTTCTGGTTTCGACGCATCTTCTGAAGGATAAGGCGGCCGCGGCGAAGTTCATCCCGCTCTACTACGAAGCGCCCTCGATCGAGGACGCTGCGGTGATCGCAACGGACAAGACCTCCAGCATCGGCCAACCCTTCGATGTGGCGATCCTCGGCATGGGCGGCGACGGCCACACGGCTTCGTTCTTTCCGCATGGGAACAACCTCGCCCGGGCGCTCGACCTTTCCGGCCCGCGCGGCGTGCTGACCATGCAGGCGGAAGGTGCGGGCGAAGAGCGGCTGACCTTCTCGTTCGCCAGCCTTTCGGACGCCCGTTTTCTGGCGCTGCATATCGAAGGCCAGGGCAAGAAGGACGTGCTCGAAACAGCAAAGGCCGGATCCGACGAAACCGACATGCCGGTCCGCGCCGTGCTCAATCGCGCCGCCTCACCGCTGCAGATTTTCTGGGCGCCCTAAAGCGCCGACTTTTCAACACGAGCAATCCCGGTGGCTTAGGGCCCTTCCGAAGGTCCTGCCCCTCCCAAGCCGGGGTTGAGCACAAGAGGACAAGACCATGGCCGCCCATTCCAGCATCGAGGCAATCACCGCCCGTATCGTCGAACGCTCGAAACCCCATCGCGAAGCCTATCTCGACCGCGTTCGACGGGCGGCCACGCGGGGTCCGCACAGATCGACGCTCTCCTGCGGCAATCTCGCCCACGGATTTGCGGTCTGTTCCCCCGCCGAGAAGGACGCGCTCGCAGGAGACGTCGTTGCGAACCTCGGCATCATCACCGCCTATAACGACATGCTCTCGGCGCATCAGCCCTACGAGACCTTCCCGTCGATCATCCGCGAGGCGGCGCGGGAAGCCGGCGGCATCGCGCAGGTCGCCGGCGGCGTGCCGGCCATGTGCGACGGCGTCACCCAAGGCCAGCCGGGCATGGAGCTGTCGCTGTTCTCGCGCGATGCGATTGCCATGGCAGCCGGCATCGGCCTGTCGCACAATATGTTCGACGCGGCCGTCTTCCTCGGCATTTGCGACAAGATCGTGCCGGGGCTCGTCATCGCGGCGCTGAGCTTCGGCCACCTGCCCTCCGTCTTCATTCCTGCCGGCCCGATGACCACGGGACTTCCGAACGACGAAAAGTCGCGCATCCGCCAGCTGTATGCGGAGGGCAAGGTCGGCCGCGCCGAACTGCTCGAAGCGGAATCGAAGTCCTATCACGGCCCCGGCACCTGCACCTTCTACGGCACCGCCAATTCCAACCAGATGCTGATGGAGATCATGGGTTTTCACATGCCCGGGGCTTCCTTCGTCAATCCGGGCACGCCGCTGCGCGAAGCGCTGACCCGCGAGGCGGCCAAGCGGGCGCTGGCGATCACCGCGCTCGGCAACGAATTCACGCCGGCCGGCGAGATGATCGACGAGCGTTCGGTGGTCAACGGCGTCGTCGGCCTGCATGCGACCGGCGGTTCGACCAACCACACGCTCCACCTCGTTGCCATGGCGCGCGCGGCCGGCATCCTGCTCACCTGGCAGGATATTTCGGAGCTTTCGGATGTCGTGCCGCTGCTTGCCCGCGTCTATCCGAACGGGCTTGCCGACGTGAACCATTTCCACGCCGCCGGCGGCATGGGTTTCCTGATCAAGCAGCTCCTGAAGACCGGCATGGTGCATGACGACGTGCGCACCGTCTTCGGTCAGGGCCTTGAAGCCTATACGGTGGAGGCGAAGCTCGACGCCAATGGCGCCGTCTTCCGCGAGTCCACCCCGAATGAGAGCGGCGACCTCAAGGTTCTGGCGCCGATCGAGACCCCCTTCCAGTCGAATGGCGGCCTCAAGATGCTCAAGGGCAATCTCGGAAAGGCGGTCATCAAAATCTCGGCCGTCAAGCCCGAGCGTCACATCATCGAGGCGCCGGCGGTTGTCTTCCACGACCAGCAGGGGCTGCAGGACGCCTTCAAGCGCGGCGAACTCAACAAGGATTTCATCGCCGTCGTGCGCTTCCAGGGGCCGAAGGCGAACGGCATGCCGGAGCTGCATCGCCTCACCCCGCCGCTCGGCGTGCTCCAGGACCGCGGCTTCAAGGTGGCTTTGGTCACTGACGGTCGGATGTCGGGCGCCTCGGGCAAGGTGCCCGCGGCAATCCACATCACCCCGGAAGCCTCGGACGGCGGGCCAATCGCCAAGATCAAGGACGGCGACATGATCCGCCTCGATGCGGTAACCGGCACGCTGGAAGTGCTGGTGGATGCCGCCGAATTTGCAGCCCGCACGCCGGTCGTCGTGGATCTTTCCGACAACGAATTCGGCATGGGCCGCGAACTCTTCGCTCCCTTCCGACGCCATGTCGGCACGGCAGATATGGGCGCCAGCGTCTTTGCGTGAACGAGGCGATGTGCGTTAACAAGACAAACAAGCAGGGCGGCCAACCCAATGGCCGCCCTGTTTGTTTCAAACCATGAATCTTGTTACCAGGAGCGGATATCCAGCGTCCGGTCGCGATGGTTCGGGTGGGTCGAGAATACGAAGATGCGGTCCAGTTCCTTCTTTGTGAGCAGAGACAGGAAACGGACCTCGATCGTGTTGTTGGCGTTGGTGCGCATCAGCAGGCAGCCGACCTTGGAAATGCGGGCATCCGGAATATCGAGATAGAACTGCTTCGGCAGATTATACTGTGTCAGGATGCCGAGAACGGCGCCGCTCATCGAGATGCGGATGACGTCGCAGCGGCGCTGCGCCATGTTCATCACGCCGTTTTCCGTATATTCGATACGCGCCGCGTTCATCGTGTCTTCCATCTTGAACCGGGCTTCCCGGTCGTACATGAAAGACTCTTCCTTATTCAAAAAGTGATTTTTGTTACCTGGTGCCGCGCTCACGACATCCCTCCATTTCTTTACAGGAGAAAGCTAGCCGGCGAAATTTAACAGAGAGTTTTGGAGTCCCAAATCAGGACAACTCCAAATGCAAATCGCAAAATCATGGTAAACAGGCCGTTACCCCTCAAATGGCATAGGTCCTACCTTCTGCATTGAAAAGATGCAGTTTCTTAAGGTCTGCTGAAAAGCGCATGGTGTCGCCTTTCTTAACCTGCAGAATGCCCGGGATCTTGGCAATGATCGGCTCGTGATCGGCCAATCCTTCGACGTAAAGCAGCGTCACTTCGCCGAGCGCCTCGATGATCGCGATCTGGCCCTCGAAAAGATAGTCTTCGCCGGACGCGATCGACAAGTCTTCGGGCCGTACGCCAAAACTGGCGGCCTTGCCTTTTTCCGCAGCCGCAGTCGGCACCGGCACGCGCACCGATTTTCCGCCCTTCAGCGACACCGTGGTCGCTTCGCCGGTCTCCGTCACGGTGGCCGGGATGATGTTCATCGCCGGCGAGCCGATGAAGCCCGCGACGAAGAGGTTTTGCGGGCGCTCGTAAAGTTCGAGCGGTGCACCGACCTGTTCGATGCGGCCGGCCGACAACACAACGATGCGGTCGGCGAGCGTCATCGCCTCCACCTGGTCGTGGGTGACGTAGACCATCGTCGTGTCCGGCATCGAATCCTTGAGCTTGGCGATCTCGATGCGGGTCGCGACGCGAAGTGCTGCGTCGAGGTTGGAGAGCGGTTCGTCGAACAGGAAGACCTTCGGATTGCGGCAGATGGCGCGGCCGATGGCGACGCGCTGGCGCTGCCCGCCGGATAGCGCCTTCGGCAGGCGGTCGAGATAGGGTGTAAGCTGGAGAATGTCTCCCGCCGCACGCACGCGGCGGTCGATCTCGTCCCGACTTTCCTTGGCGATCCGCATGCCGAAAGCCATGTTGTCGTAGACCGTCATATGCGGATAAAGCGCGTAGGACTGGAAGACCATGGCAATCCCGCGCCGCGACGGCGGCACCTCGTTGACGAGTTGGCCGTCGATGAACATCTCGCCGCCGGTGATGCTTTCAAGCCCGGAGATCATCCGCAGCAGCGTGGACTTGCCGCAGCCGGACGGCCCGACAAACACCACGAACTCGCCCTGGGTGATCTCCAGGTCGATACCGTGCAGCACCTTCACCTGGCCATAGGCCTTGCGGATATCCTTCAGAATGACGCCAGCCATGATTCCTCCCCTTTATCGTTATGCGTGATGGGCGAAGAACGCCCCCCAGGCCGGTAGTTCCACTCGCCTGCCTTCCAGCCCGCTTTCGAAGCCGTGGCCGGTCAGCACTTCCCAATCGCCGGCCGGCAGCTCGCTTGCCGTCTCCGCCGCGCTCATGTTGAACAGGCAGAGCACCGTCTCGTTGCCGTACAGGCGCTTGTAACCGAGCACCGCACCGTCTTCGGCCAGGAACTCGATGTCGCCCTTGGCAAGGGCCGGGTGCTGCTTGCGGAAGGCAAGGAAGCGGCGGTACTGCTCCAGCACCGAGGCCGGATCGCCATATTGGGCACCCACGGCCCGAAGCTGATGCTCGACCGGTATCGGCAGCCAGGTTCTCTCCGCCGTGGAGAAGCCTGCCTGTAGCGCCTGGCTGTCCCAGACCATCGGGGTGCGACAACCGTCGCGGCCCTTGAATTCCGGCCAGAACTGAATGCCGTAGGGGTCCTGAAGATCGGCATAGGCGATATCCGCCTCAGTCAGTCCCAGCTCCTCGCCCTGATAGATGCAGACCGAGCCGCGCTGGGACATCAGGATGGCGGATGCCATCTTGGCGTAGCCGTCGCGATCGAGAACATCGTGGCCCCAGCGGCTGACATGGCGCACCACGTCGTGGTTCGAGAAGGCCCAGCAGGCCCAACCATCGGGTGCTGCGACCGAGAACGCTTTCTGTACCTCGGACACGCGCGCCGGCGTCAGCGGATCGGGCGCCAGGAATTCGAACGCGTAGCACATCTGCATCTTGTCGTTGCCGGACGTGTATTCGCCGACGATTTCCAGCCCGCGCTGGCTGTCGCCGACTTCGCCGACGGCGGCGATCGCCGGAAACTCGTCGAGCACGGCGCGGAAGCGCCGCAGGAATTCCAGGTTTTCCGGGCGGTTCTTGTCGTAGAGATGCTCCTGGAAGTTATAGGGGTTCACGGCCGGCGCGGTGGAGGCGTTGCGGCGCGAGGGATCGAGCGCCGGGTTATCGCGCAGGTCCTTGTCGTGGAAATAGAAGTTGATCGTGTCGAGACGAAAACCGTCGACGCCGCGCTTCAGCCAGAAACGGGTCATGTCGAGCAGAGCATCCTGGACCTCCGCATTGTGCAGGTTGAGATCCGGCTGCGATGTCAGGAAGTTGTGCATGTAATATTGCATGCGGGTCGGATCCCAGGCCCAAGCCGATCCACCGAAGATCGACAGCCAGTTGTTGGGCGGCGTGCCGTCCGGCTTCGCATCGGCCCAGACATACCAGTCGGCCTTGGGGTTGAAGCGACTGGACCGGCTCTCGATGAACCAGGCATGCTGGTCGGAGCTGTGCGACATGACGAGGTCGATCATCACCTTGATGCCGAGCCGGTGCGCCTCGGAAATCAGACCGTCGAAATCCGACAGCGAACCGAACATCGGATCGACATCCGTATAGTTCGAGACGTCGTAGCCGAAATCCCGCATCGGCGACGGGAAGAAGGGTGAGATCCAGATCGCGTCCGCGCCGAGCGCTGCCACATGCGGCAGGCGGGCGGTAATGCCCTTCAGATCGCCGATGCCATCGCCGTTCGAGTCCTGATAGGAGCGCGGGTAAATTTGATAAATGACCGCCCCACGCCACCAGTCCTTGTCCGGTGCTGCGGGAGCTTCTGCGGAAACGCTCATTCAAAAATCCTGTTGTCGTTCGATGTTGATCATCCGCCTTTGACGGAGCCAGCGAGCAAGCCGCGAACCAAATACCGCTGCAGGGCGAAAAAGACGATAATCGGCACGACGATTGTTATGAAGGCCGAAGCCGTCAGGATTTCCCACTTTCCACCCATGGAGCCGAGAAGCGCGTTCAGGGCGCCGGTGAGGACCAATTGATCCTTGCCGGTGCCGAGGAAGACCATGGCGACAAGAAGGTCGTTCCATGTCCACAGGAACTGGAAGATCGAGAAGGATGCGAGCGCCGGGAATGACAGCGGCAGGATGATCTTGACGAAGATCTCGAAATCGCTGGCGCCATCGACGCGGGCGGATTCGATGATTTCCCTTGGCAGGCCGGCAATGTAGTTGCGCAGAAGATAGATCGCGAGCGGCATGCCGAAGGCGGAGTGGGCAAGCCAGATGCCCGCATAACTGCGCGAAGGCACGCCAAAGAAACTGCCGATCTCGTTATACATCTTCAGCAGCGGAATGAGCGACATCTGCAGGGGCACGACGATCAGCCCAACCACCAGGGCGATGATCAGGGCCCGCCCGGGAAACTCCATCCAGGACAGGGCGTAGGCTGCAAAGGCGGCGATCAGGATGGGAATAATGGTCGCGGGAACTGCGACCGTCAGCGAATTGACGAAGGACTGGCCAATGCCTTGGGAGGTCAGCACCGTGCGGTAATTTTCAGTGGTGAAGGATGGCGGCGTCGCGACGGAGAGGTAAACGCGCTTGCCGCGCCCGGCCTCGAACGGCGCATTCTTGGAATAGGTATAACTGCCGTCTTCGTTGATGGTCAGCGTCTCGCCGTCGCCGATATCGGCGGCCTTTCCAACCGCAAACTCCGTCGGAGCGGCAACGCGGGTGCCGAAGGCGCGCACGGTGCCACCCTTCCCTCCTTCGAAGACCGAACCAGAAATGACGTAAGTCGCGCCATTCTGCTTGGCGGTCGAGGCCTCCCCGAGGCGGGCGGCGCTCGTTTCGGCAGCGCCCGTGAAGGCCGTCCACCAGCCCGACGCGGTGATCTGGCCTGCTTCGCGAAAGGAAGTGACGAGGATGCCGAGCGTCGGGATGAGCCAGATGATGCAGATGACGAGGACGGAGAGGTGAACCACGAGGCGCGGAAGGCCTATGCGACGGAGGCTTGCTGCTGCGCGCATCTCAATGGCCTCCCATTTCCTTGTTCGCCTGGCGGATGTTCCAGATCATGATCGGGGTGACGGCCGCCATGATGATCAGCGCGATGACCGCACTTCGGCCGCTATCGCCCCCGCCGCGGAACATCCAGTCGAACATCAGGTTTGCGAGGACCATGGTGTTCCACTGGCCGTTGGTCATGGTCAGCACGATATCGAAGACCTTGAGCACGAGAATGGTGATCGTCGTCCAGACGACGGCGATCGTGCCCCAGATCTGCGGCACCATGATCTTCCAGAATATCTGCCAGCCACTGGCGCCGTCGATGACCGCCGCCTCGATGGTCTCCTCGGGGATGCCGCGAAGGGCCGCCGACAGGATGACCATGGCAAAGCCCGTCTGAATCCAGACGAGGATCGCCATCAGGAAAAAGTTGTTCCAGAAGGGCAACGAGATCCACACCTGCGGAGAGCCGCCAATGGCCTGCACGATGGCGTTGAGGAGGCCGATCTGCGTTTCGCTGCCGCCGCGATATTCGTAGATAAACTTCCAGATGACCGAGGCGCCGACGAAGGAAATCGCCATCGGCATGAAGATCAGGCTTTTGGCGATATTGCCCCACCAGATGCGGTCGGTCAGCACCGCGATGACGAGGCCGAAGAAGGTGCAGGCTGCAGGCACCACGGCGAGCCAGAGGATGTTATTGAAGATGGACTGGCGGAACTGCGCGTCCTGGATGGCCCAGCGATAATTCGCGAGACCGACGAAATTGCCGCCCGACCGGTCGTAGAAGGAGAGGATGAAGGTCGCGACCACCGGGTAGACCAGATAGACGAGCAGCAGGATCAGCGCTGGGCCGAGAAACAACCAGGGACGCACCATGGCGCGGCGGTTGAGATTGACCGAGGCGGCGCGGACATTGTCCACCGGAACGGGAAAGACGGCTTGCAGGATCTTATCGGAGAGCCAGTAATATAAAGCACAGACGAAAACGCCGGCGATCACGACGCCGACGGCTGAAACGATCTGCGATATCATCCCTCTCCCCTTTTCACCGTTTTATGCGTAGCTTTTGATTGTACCGCGCCGGTGTCCGGCGCGGTCGTAATTCGAGAACCTATGGGGCAGGCTTATTTCAAACCGTCCCATGCCTTCTGGATGTCGGTCCCCACGGTCTTTGCATCCTTGCCGCCGACGTAATCGACCATGCCGGTCCAGAATGCGCCGGCGCCGATCTTGCCAGGCATCAGGTCGGAGGCGTCGAAGCGGAAGGTCGTGGCGGTGGTCAGAAGTTCGCCCTGCTTCTTCAGCACTTCATTGGCATAAGCATTCGGATTGGCACCCTTGAAGGGCGTCAGGAACGATGACTGTGCCATCCAGACCTCGTGGGCGATCGGAGTCTTGAGGAATTCGATAAAGGCCTTGGCGGCCGGCGAATCCTTGGTGATGGCAAACATCGTACCGGCGCCAAGGACCGGCGTTCCGAGTTCCGGCTTCGAAGCATAGGTGGGCAGGTAGAAGAAGTCGGCATCGGTGCCGAGCTTCGTACCCGGCGGGAAGAAGGACGGCACGAAGGATGCCTGGTGATGCAGGTAGCATTTCGGCGGAATGCCGAAGAGGCCCTTCGGGCTGTCGCGGAAGTCGGTTGAGGACACGGCAGCGACGCCACCGCTCACGTATTTTGGATTCTTGGCGAACTTGCCGAATTCGTCGATCGCGCCAACGACAGCCGGATCATTGAACTTGACCTCGTTGCTCACCCACTTGTCGTAGACGTCAGGCTTCTGGGTGCGCAGCATCATGTCCTCGACCCAGTCGGTCGCCGGCCAGCCCGTTGCGCCGCCGGAGCCGAGACCGATGCACCACGGAACGCCGCCGTCCTTGACGATCTGATCACTGAGCTTGATCAGGTCCTCCATGGTCTTCGGAACCTCGTAATCCGCCTCCTCGAAGTTCTCGGGCACATACCAGACCATGGATTTGAAATCGGCCTTGAAGGGGAAGCCGAAATAGGCCTCCTTGCCGTCCTTGCCCTTGTAGGTGCCGTAACGGATCCAGTCTTCGCCCGAGCCGTAATTGGTCTTGACCCAGTCGGAGTTCTCCTGGCCGAGCGAAGTCAAGAAACCCTTGGCGGCAAGATCGGCCAGGAGGCCAGGCTGCGGAATGATGGCGACGTTCGGTGGAGAACCGGCCTGCGTGTCGATGACGATCTGCTGTTCGTAGTTTTCCGAGGAGGAATAGCGGCCGTTGATGCCGGTCGCAGCGTTGAAATAGGCTAGAACGCTGTTGAAGAGTACCTCGTCCTCGCCGCGCCAGGGGCCGAAAAGCGTCAGGCTCTGCCCCTTGAGATTGGCGTGGGAAGCCTTGAAATCCTCATAACTCTTCCAGGTAAATTTCGAATCCTGGCCGGGCGCGAATTTCAGCTCCTGGGCGACAGCGCCACCGGCTACGAGCGCTGCCAGCGCCGTACCGATCCAAAATGATGCCTTCATGAAATAATCCTCCCGTTGTCCCGGCTTTTGCTACCTTGCCGGGAGTTCACAACATGGGAGAGATTTAACGCTCTCGCGGAGGAGTCAACCCCTGCGCAAGCGGCGTGGAACAAATGAAAAAATCCGTCCGCCCAGAACTCAGAATCTGGGTGCAGTTTTGCCCGCCGTGCGATAGGCGGCGATCACGGTGTTGGCCATCAGCATGGCTATCGTCATCGGGCCGACGCCGCCCGGAACCGGGGTGATGGCACCGGCAACTTCGGCGGTTTCCGCATAGGCCACGTCGCCGACCAGCCGGGTCTTGCCCTCGCCCTTGTCGGGAGCGGCCACGCGGTTGATGCCGACGTCGATGACGGTGGCGCCGGGCTTCACCCAATCGGCCTTGACCATCTGCGGGCGGCCGACGGCAGCCACCAGGATATCGGCACCACGGCAGACGCCGGCGAGATCCTTCGTCTTCGAATGCGCCATGGTGACCGTCGCATTGGCTGCCAGGAGCAGCAGCCCCATCGGCTTGCCGAACAGATTGGAACGGCCAATCACGACGGCGTTGAGGCCCGAAAGGTCGCGGCCATGTATACGGTTGACAAGCAGCATGGCGCCGGCCGGAGTGCAGGAGATAAGGCCGGTCTCCAGGTCGCCGGTGGCGATCTTGCCGGCGTTGACGACATGCAGGCCGTCGACATCCTTTTCCGGAGAGACCGACAGGATCACCGGCTCGGCATTCAGGTGCTTCGGCAGCGGAAGCTGCACCAGGATGCCGTGGATGGACGGATCGGCATTGAGCTCAACCACCAGCTTTTCCAGCGTTTCCTGGGTCGTGTCTTCGGACAGGCTGTGCTGGATCGAGTTGAAGCCGCACTGCTTGGCCATCTTGCTCTTGGAACTGACATAGGCGTGGCTTGCCGGATCGTCGCCGACGATGACGACTGCAAGGCCCGGCTTCACGCCGGTTTCCTTCTCGAGCGAACCCGATGCCTCGGTCACGGCGGCGATCACGGATGCTGCCGCCTCTTTACCATCGATCACCACAACCATGCGCACCTCCCGCTGGAAACCGCCTCCAATGTATACATGGAGCATCTTTTGAATTTGTCCGCCAACGCCCTATGCTGGTCGCAGACAGCAAATGCAAGCGGATTCGATGTCGCAGGTCTGTTATCCTCGGGAGGCGTTCCGGCGGGCTGAATACACCTGCACCCGTTCGCGCAGTTCCGCGATATGGCGACGGAGCTCGCGGAGCTCTTCCGCCTTGCGGATCTCTTCCGGCGAGTGAACCGGGCGACGAGGCGCGTTATAGGAGGGCGCATAGGCAGGCATATCGGCGAGACGGCCGGCCATGACGGCCGCGACCAGCGGAGGGATCTCGACCTCCTGTGCCGGACGGCGATTGGCCATCAGGACTTCGCGGATGTGATCGGCAAGCGGGCTGTCGTTGGCCGGAGCCGGATGGCGCGGACGCCAGGACTGCTGCGGCTCGTAGACGGGCTGGTCATAGATCCGACGATCATCCTCGCCAAAGAAGTCCTGCTCGTCCAGGTGTTCCGCCAGCAGGTCCCGATCGACAATCTGCGCGGGCTCGTCCAGGAGATCCAGCTCATCCGCCAAGATTGTCTGCACGCGTCTGCGACGGGTCAGGAAGGCAAGTGCGACACCGAGGCCAAAACCGATCAGGGCTCCGATGCCCGAAACTGCGGCTAGCGAAGGACCAAGGGTCGCAGCCGCTGCTGCTGCGGCCGGAACCAGAACGCTCACCTTGGCCGTCGATGCCTTGGTCTCGGAACCATGGAGCGCGTCGAGATAATTGCGCCGCGCCTCGTCGACCGCAGCATCGAGGGTCTTCAGCCGCGCTGCGGAATCGGCGATTTCCTTGTCGTCGGGCTTTTTCGCCTGTTTCGCCTTGAGGTCGGCAAGACGCTTGGCGGCCGCAGTTTCCTGCTGGCGAAGCGAGGTGCCAAGCTGTTTCAGCGCCTCCTGAATGTCGTTTTTCACATCCGTCAGCGCGGCTTGCGCCGCAGCCAGCCGAGGGTGACGCGGGCCGAGATCGCTGGAAAGCTGGTCGACGGCAAGCTTTGCCTCGACATGCCTCTGCCGCTGATAGTCGAGGCCGGTATATTCGAGACTGTCCGGCAAGGGCTTGTTCAGCACATCCGAAAGCTTCATGACAGACGCCTGGGCCGCCTTCTGCCTCAGTTCGCCAAGCTGCGCCGTCGCCTGGTTTATCTCCGCCGTGAGCTGCTGTCCGTCGCCCTCGGTCCTGCGAAGCTCGGCGAGTTTCTGCTCGTCCGTCTCGGCGATGAAGCCGGAAAGGGCGGCTTGCGCATGTTCGAGCGTCTGGCGCAGCTTCTCCACCACCGGTGCGGAGGACTTCGTGCCGGAGACGGCGATTTCATCGTGGAAAGTATCGCCGAGCATGTTGGCGATGCGGGCCGCCTCATCCGGCTGTTCCGCCGTGACGGAGATCATCAGTTGGCCGGTACTGCGGTCGTAACTGGTGACGATCGCCTGGGAAAGCCTTTCGCGCAGCCGGTTTTCTGCCTCTGACACGGTCATCGCCTCACCCGAAACGATATCGGACACGACCCTGACGACGCTCGGGCGGTCAACGGCAAACTCGCTGTCGCGACCGAGATTCAAGGCGCGGATGACATTGTCGAGATTGGCCTTGGAGCGCAGCGCAGCAGCGGCCGTGTTGATCGTGCCCTCGCCTGCCGCCTCGATCTTCAGCCGGGTTTCGGCGCTGAATTTATCCGGAACCGTCTCGACGAACAGCAGAGGCAACACCGCGCCCACCAGCGTGAGAGCGCTGATCCTGAGGGCAGCGGATCGCAATCCCGCGAACACGGAAACCGCGCCGGCGAGCTGCGCTGCCGGTTCGGGGTTTCGGTCGTCTTCGATTTTCGCCGACTGATACATGGGATGACCACGCTAATCTGGTGCTGCCGGCATCCCGCGGGCAGCCCTCTGATTAAGGCAGTCTAAAATTTCATGGCAAAGAAAGGGTTAACTCGTCAGGCGAAAGACGGTTTCGGCGACGGGGCCGTCGAATTGCGCACCGAGCGCGCCGGCTTGCCCTGGATGAAGGCGGATAGCCCAGATCCGGTCATGACCACCAGTCCGGTGCGGACCGAAGCGAGCCGACGCTCGATCCGCCGCTCCTGGGCAAGGCTTGCCGCATCGACGAGGATGAGGTCAAAACGCCGCGAGATGTCCTGGTCAAGCGCGATCACCGCCACGTCGTGCCAGGGCGCATGGCGGGCGAAATGCTCGCGCAACGCTTCGATGCGTCCGGTATCCTCGCCAGCTATGCCGATGCGGTGGCCTCTTTCCAGGAAGCTCAGCAGCGCCGGCACAAAGGTCCCGGCCGAAAAAAGCACCGGAGTCGGTTTCTCATGCCGCGCCTTGGCGAAGATGCTGAAGGCGCGGCCGCCACCCGGCAGGAGCAACCTGCGACCCAACTGACCGCGATAGGCAGGATCGACCATCTGGCGGAAAGCCGTCCGCTCGTCCAGGAAGCCAAGCGTCGTGCGATTGCCGCGCAGCGCGATCAGGCTCTCCACGAGGCTGAGCGCAGCGTTCCATCCGAGATCGCAGACACGCTGTCCGAACAGCGTCCGGGGTGACGCGGATGCCAGGAAGTCTCCGGATGCGTTCATCGATGCGCTCCAAGGGGCCAAGACCTATTCTTCCCCAAGGTCTAACAGCGCGCCCTGAAATCGCCTTTAAATCGATCGGTAAAATGCGAGCGATCCCCGCATTTCCAGGAGGCTCGCAACAAAAAAGGCCGACCACTGGGGCCGGCCGATATTCTTCAAATAACACGGCGGGGCGCGTCAGTGACCCGCGGGCGCAGCTTTCGGATCTTCGATCTTCACACCCTCGACGATCTTCTTGCCCGGGTTGGGGTTCTTGTTGCCGCGCGAGGCATTGTTGCGGATATCTTCCTTGGAGAGGTAGTCGAGCTGCTCGACCAGGACCTCCGCCACCAGCCCGTCTCCGAGCTTCTTGTTGAAGTCATCCTTGATGGTCGTACGGAACTTCTCGATATTGAAGGCGCCGGGCTTGCTGAGATCGACCATCTGGTTCCCGATCAGCAGCGTGAAAAGCTCGTCGGTGGTCAGTTCCGTGATCGGGAGCTTGGTGTTCTTGATCTTTTCCTTGTCCATCATGAACGAGACGCGGCTCAGGAAATAACCGGTGATCGCGCCGTCCGAGATCATCGGAATGGTGATCGATTCGCCGCGTACCAGTTCGAGAAGCTCCTTCCGCCTGGCCTCTTCGTCGACCGGCGCAGGTGCTGCGGACATCTGCACGGAGAAGTACACCGCCCCAAGCGTGACGATGCAGACCCATAGACCTGTGAGAAGGAGCTTGACCATCAGGCCTCGCCGTAGGTGAACTGTTCTTGAGTGTAGGTACCGTCGTCATCCGCGTCACGGGCGGCGTTCTTCAAGAGATCTGCAACCGCGCGGACAGCATGAAGATGCGCCTCGACCCGGCGGGCATTGATGGCCAGCTTGCTCTTCAAACCGTGCATCTGATCGATATGGCCGGTGGCGAGCTGCTTCGGATCGGTGCCGCGGAACAGCATGGTCAACTCATAAAGGCAGCGGCTCTTATGGGCGTTCGACACTTTCAGGTCGAATTCCGGATCGCGGCCGATCCGCTGATTTTCGTTGTCGATTATCATCTCCAACCGGCCAAGCACGGTCTTGATGCGATAATCATTCGAAACAACTTCCATATTCTCTGCCCCAATCTGATACATATCAGGCCTCACTCTTCTTGCCGACGCCGAGAACCTGTCGCTCGAAATCGGTGATCATGCTCATTGCGCGGCTACGATCGGTCTCATTGGTGGTCGGATTGACCGTGGCCTGACGTTCCGCACGGGCGAGTGCCTGCGAATACATCTGTTCGGCAATACCGACGCCGCCCTTCTTCGACATCTCGTCAGCAATCTTCTCGGCCATCATGCTCTTCCAGAATTCACCGGCGGAGCCCTTGCCGTAGACTTCTTCGGTCTCCTTCGGGAGCATGGAATTCACGAAGGTCGAGAGCACGGAGGCCTCGAACTTGCGGTATTCCTCCGGCATTTCGGCGACCTTTTTCGGCGCCTCCGGATTGCCCAGACCGGCCGCGGTGCCGGGCGTGTCGATGAATTTCATGGCCGCACCAAAACCCTTGCCGTTTTCGGCAAGGCTGGTCGCGGCAAAAGCCGCCTTGTTCGCCTTCAGCTTGGCCTGCGCTTCTTGAACGGCAGTCGGGTCCGCCGCGCGGACGACGTCCATGACCAGATCGCTCGGAGGTGAAATCGCCACGTCAGCTCCTTTCATGACTGCCGCGAATCGCGTCCTTGAAGAGGCAAGAGCGCAGCATCAGTTTGAAATGGCACATGATCCCGTCCGACCTCGATTCGAGACGGCGATCAGTGCAATGACGAGACTATGAAGTTCGAAGCTTGCTGGAGGCTGGCCAGTCTATTTGATCTGCTCGAGGGCGAGCGTAATATCGATGAGCTCATAGATCGAGTCGTCGGCCGCTTCGCGGTCTTCGTGATCTCGGGCGTCCTTCATGTTCTCTTCCAGGCGATCAGCCTTGGTGCGCTCCTTGAGAACCTTCATCTCCTGGATCTGCTGAACGCCGGCAAGCTGGCGTTCCTTAGTCGTCAGGCGGCCGAAACGTTCTGAATAATGCTGCGAGAACTGCCGGTGGACCGGGTTCATCGAACCGATCGCATCGATGACTTCCTCCATCGACTGGTTGACCTCGGCACGATAGCGGGTTGTCGCCGCAAGCTCGTGCTCGGCCATCACCTCAAGATGCCGCTGGACCGCCACGAGACGCTTGAGCTTGTCCGACCGCTTCACGGGACCTGCCATAACCTTCTCCTAGAAAGATCGGAAGATCGGCGCGAAACCATCCGCATACTGGCGAATGAAGGCGGCGATCGACAGATAAAGAAGGAAAAGCCCTCCCATCAGCAGGAAGGGCGTCGAGATGAAGAAGATCGGGACCTGCGGCGCCATCTTGTTGATGAGGCCGATCGCCACGTTGAACATCAGGCCGAAAATCAGGAACGGACTTGCCAGCCGCAACATGATGATGGTCGACGCACGCAATGTATCGGTCAGAGTGATCAGTATCTTGCGCGGATCGATCACCGCACCGACCGGCGTTGCCGTGTAGGAATCGACCAGCGCGCGGAACACGATATGGTGGAAATCCATCATGAACAGCAGCAGAAGGCCACTCAGCGTCAGCAGAATGGTGAGCTGGTTTTCCTGTGAATCTTCGAAAATGTCGTGGCCGCCCGGCGCCGTGAAACCGATCGACAGGGTCAGGACCGTGCCGGCAAATTGCATGCCGAGCGTATAGAGCCTGGCGATCATTCCATAGACCGCACCGATTAAGGCTTCCGTAAAGATCAGCCCAAGATAGGTGGCCGTCGGCTCCGACGCTTTCGGATAAATCTGATCCCAGAGAACCGGCAGCACCGCCATGGACAGGGCGACCGCCACGAACAACCGGACCTGAACCGGCACGCGGCCGCTTCCCAGCCCCGGAAGAACCATCACGCACGTGCCCATGCGGCAAAACGCAAGGAAAAGTGCAAGAATGGTCCCCTGCGGGTCGGTAATCATGTGAGAATCGTCCTTTGCGGACAGCCTATCACGAAATGGCGCCGAGTATTTTGATTTCGAGGCCCTTGGCGAGTTCTACATGGGAAAGAACCGGCAGGGTCGCGAACAGCCGCTCGATAATCATGCGCACGTAGGAACGCGTTTCCGGCGACGTGACGAGCACGAAGGGCAGGCCGCGGTCCATGAATTCGCGGATGACCTTGGTCGCCTGTTCGCTGAACTCCTCAAGCGTACGCGGATCGATGTCGAATTCGACCACTTCGCCCTTGCCGTCGCGCTTCAGTGCCTGGTGGAACAGCATGTCCCATTTGTTGCCGAGACGAAGTACGCGCAGCACGCCGTTGTCGGCCAGGTCGCCGCAGAGCTGCTGCGACATCCGCACGCGCACATGCTCGACGATCTGCTCCGTCTTGCGGACATGGGGAGCAAGCTCGGCCACCGCTTCCAGGATGAGATGCAGGTTGCGGATCGAAACGCGTTCCGCGAGCAGAAGCTTTAGCACCGCCTGCAGGCCGGAATAGGACATGTGCGACGAGCAGATCTCATCGGCCAGCTTCTTGTATTCCGGGTCGAGACGCTCGATCAGAATCTTGACGTCCTTGTAGGACAGAAGCTGGGGCAGGTTGTTGCGGATGACTTCCGACAAGTGGGTCAACACGACCGAGACGTTGTCGATCGGGTGGAAGCCTTCACGCTTCAAGTCTTCAGCGAAGGTTTCGAGGATCGACACAGCCGGCATGCCGAAGGCGGGTTCGCGGATTTCGTCGCCCGGGATGCTTGGCTTGCGGCCGGATCCGGTCACCACGAGGACGTCGCCGACCCGCAGAGCGTTGGAGGCGATCGTCGTGCCGTGGATACGGATCTGATAGGACTTTTCCTGGATCGAAATGTCGTCGGTAACCTTGATCTCCGGCACCACGAAACCGTATTGCGTGGCGAACTTCTTGCGCATCTTGCCGACACGGAAGGCCAGTTCCTGATGGGCGCCGAGTAGTCGGGTCGAGACCTGCTTGCCGAGAGCCAGCTCGATTTCGGAGGTCTTGAGAACCGACTTGACCGAATCCTTCTCGGCCTCCTTGGTCTGGACGACCTTCTGTTCCTCGTCTTCGCGGCGAGCCTTGTTCTCCGCCTCGATGCGGCGCGGAACGAGCCAGGCACCGAAACCCATCAGGCCGCCGAGTGCCATGAAGGGCAGGAAGGGCAGACCGGGGACGATCGCCAGAAGGGCCATCAGACCGGCTGACATCGAAAGGGCGCGCGGATAGCCGCTCAGCTGATCGACGACCGCCTTGTCGGTGGAACCGGCGGTGCCGCCGCGGGTGACCAGGAGGCCGGCGGCGAGCGAGACGATAAGCGCCGGGATCTGCGTGACGATACCATCGCCGACCGACAGCTTGACGAACACGTCGGCGGCTTCGCCGATCTGCATGTCATGGCGGAAGTAGCCGATGATGATGCCGCCGAAGATGTTGATGGCGGTGATGATAAGGCCGGCGATCGCGTCGCCGCGAACGAACTTCGACGCACCGTCCATGGCCCCGAAGAAGGAGCTTTCCTCTTCCAGCTCGGAACGGCGGCGCTGCGCCTCCTTCTCGTCGATGATGCCGGCCGAGAGATCCGCATCGATAGACATCTGTTTGCCGGGGATGGCATCGAGAGTGAAACGGGCGCCGACTTCCGCGATACGGGTGGCGCCCTTGGTGATGACGATGAAGTTCACGGTGACGAGGATCATGAAGACGATCACCCCGATCACGAAGTCGCCGGACATGACGAGGCCCGCGAAGCCCTGGATCACGTTACCGGCCGCGCCATGCCCCTCGTTGCCATGCGACAGGATCACGCGCGTCGTCGCGATGTTGAGCGACAATCGGATCATGGTGGCGATAAGCAGGATGGTCGGGAAGGACGAGAAGTCCAGCGGTCTCTGGATCCACAGCGCCACCATCAGGATCAGCACCGAAAACGCGATCGAGAAGGCAAGGCCAAGGTCGATCAGGAACGGCGGGATCGGCAGGAAGAGGATGCAGAGGATGGCGACAATGCCGCCCGCAAATCCGAGATCGCGACCGCTCGGGGCTACTTTCGGAATGGATAGTGAAGGTGGTTGCGCCATGACTTCCCCGTCTCTTCATGAGATGGCGGCAGGAAGTACTCCTGCCAGTTCATGTCCTGCCTAAAGGGCGAAGCTTGCGCGAAGGTGGGTAAGTGAAAAAGAATAAGCGGGCAGCAACGGGGTCAGAACCCCGATTGCACCCGCGAAAATACCAGATTGGCAAAAAGATTGATCTGGCCGCCGATAAACGGCGCAGTAATGCCGATCGTGATCATGATGGCGACGATCTTCGGCACGAAAGTCAGCGTCATTTCCTGGATCTGCGTCAGAGCCTGAAGAAAGGCGATAACGACACCCACGACCATCGCAACAAGGACCGCGGGACCAGAGGCGATCAGGATCGTCCAGATCGCCGCCTGCATGATATCAAGGGCATCGGCTTCATTCATTGCGCCGGCTCCGTCTGCTTTAATGTTTCGGCGTCATGCCGAGTCGTCCCCAGTGTCGGTATCCGCCGCCGGAGCCTGATTCGAAAGAATGATTCCCGGCTGGACGAGGACCTTATCACCGTTCTCGGTGATCGCTACCAGACCATCGGAATAGATTTCCACCTGTTTGATGAGGCCGGTGGTCTTGTCGTCGGCGCTGGTGATGTACTTGCCGATCATATCGGCGGCCTGCGAGAACGAGTTCGCCTGGATGAGCGACTGCAGGTTCGAGTTCATCTTCACCGACTGCTCGACCTGCGAGAAGGTGGCTAGCTGCGCAATCTGCTCGCTCGCATCCATCGGATCGGTCGGATCCTGATACTTCATCTGGGCGATGAGGAGCTGCAGGAAGTTGTCGTAGTTCAGGCCGGCGGCCGACGCGTCGGACGCTGCCGCGGCGCCGTTGCCGGAGGAATAGGGATTATTGGTATTGATCGAGTCTACCGCCATGGTGCGATCTCCTTGCGAATCCGCTCGACAGTTGCCGGCGCGATTTCCCGATTGTTGAGGATGCGGTCTTCTATGGGGTAGAGCGCGCGGATTGCCTTCAAAGCGTCGAAGGCGCGGCCCGATGCAACCATGCCGTCGATGCGCTTGAGTTCCGCCAGCATCTCATCGTCGGTGAAGCAGGTGAGCAGCATGGCCACCGACTTGCGGAACAGCGCGTTCGACTGTTCCTTGCCGTCCGGATTGATGAGCATCATCTGGGCGATGAAGTAGAGCTGCCGAAGCGGCGTGGTCGCATCCTCCGGCTGAAGAACGTGGTTCTCCAGCAGGAACGTGACGTCATTGAGAAATTCCAGCGCGACCTTGCGATCAACGCGCAGAACCGCGCCGTTGATGAATATCCGCTCGCCGGATTTCAAAGAGATGCGAAGCGTACTTTTCATTTAAGTCCATCCCTGATGATGGTGGTCACTTCAATAATACCCTGGAAATTGGTCGATTCACGATTTCTGATCTTCTCGCATTCCTTCAATATCCAGATTGCGATCGAGATCAGATCCGCTCGAAGTTCGTTGGCTAGCTCGTTGTCCGGATGTTTCAGATCCTCGACGAAGCGGATCCAGACACGCCGGGTATAGAACAAAGCCTCAACCGTGGTGCGCGTATAGGCCTTCTCGTCGCGTGCTGCGATCAGAAGGTCGATAGAGCGGTCCAGGGCCTGCCGTTCGCGATCCTTGGCGTTGGCAACGCCGTCCTCCATGATCTCGGCATATGAAAATTGGTACATTCATGTATCCTTCGTCACGAGCCTTCCTTTATTCATCAAAGGAAGTTGGCTAGGCTCAACTGCTGTATCTTCGCCGTTACTGTGTATGCGGTTTCGAGAAGCGTCTTCATCGTGTTGAGACGGGTTGCGGCCTCTTCCGGATCGACGTTCTCCATCGATCCAAGACTGGTCGTCAGAATATCTTTCTGGGCCTGCAACCTTTCCTCAGCCTTGGAGACGCGTTCGGTATAGATACCGATCGAGGTCCGCTGCTGGTTAATGCTGCCCTCGCTGTTCATCGCCTTGTTGATAAGGCTTGTAGTGCGCGTGGCCACGGCTGCCCGGGCATCCTTGTCCATGCCGGTCTGCAGATATTCCATAGAGATGATCGATGCGAAGGCAAAGTTGCGCATGCCCTGGCTGTTGGCATTGGTCGAGCTTTCGACCACTTCCGTCGGGCTGATGCGGCTCTTCATGTTCTCGTCGCTGGCATCCGAGAAGAAGGTCTTCCAGAAGTCCTGACCGGCAACCGCCGCCGGATGCGGGGGGCTTGTCAACGGCGCAGAACCATTGAACTTGGCTTCCAGATCATCCAGGAAGTCGTTCATCTGGGCCTGCGTCATCTGTTCCTTGCTCGGGATCGCGTTGTCCGAAAGGTACTGAGTAAGCTCGGCGTCCACAGCGGCCTTGGCCGGCGATCCCGGCGCGAAATAATCCTCCATCGGCTTCACGTCCGAATTGATGCCGGAGAAGATATATTCGCCCTGCACCGCGGTGTTGGCGAAGTTCGTGAAGGCATCCAGCGCGTCGGACATGGCCAGACGCGCAGTCGCAAGGCTCGTTTCGTCGGCCGAGCTTCCGAGCGTCAAGATCGCGCTCTGAATCTTCAAGCCCTGTTCGTTCATGCTGCTCAGCGAAAGTTCGGCGGTTTCGAGACGCTGCGTCGCGAGCGCGGCGGTGGTCAGAAGCGAGTCCGTGCGGGTAATGTCGCGGGAAAGATCGAGTGCGCGCGACGTATTGGCGCCGAGCGCGACGCCGAGATCGGCGTGCTTCTGGGTCACGGCTTCCTGGTTCGCCTTCACCATCTCGCGCTGAACGCTGGCGATGGAGTTCCGCATCGTGGTCTGGATAGACAATGTTGAAATGAAAGAGGTCTTCATGATCAGCTCGCAATATCCAAAAGTGCCTTCATCATATCATCGACCGTCGACATAAGCTTGGCTCCGGCCTTGTAGGACTGCTCGATATCGAGAAGCAGCGACAGTTCCTCGTCGAGACTGACACCCGTGTTGCTGGAAAAAGCTTCAAGGCTGCGCGACAGCATGGCCGTCTTGGTCTCGTCAGCGGCAGTCGCCGTGCTGCGAAGCTCTTCAAGCCAGCCCATGGAGTCGGCAGAGAAAGAGAGGAGATCCGCTGCGTCGGCGATTTCCGTGGCCGGAGCGAAGCTCATCGGGCCGGTCAGATTTTCATTGTATTTGTCGAGGAGGTCCGCATAGCTGCTACCGCCCGTGTTGACGATATAGGTCGCGCCGTTGATACCACCGTCGCGCACCTTGTCCGGCGTGCCTGCAGGCGGAACGACCACCGGATTGACGAAGATCCTCGAGGCGAGGCCTGGAACGATCGTGCCTGCGGCGGGAATGGCCGTCTGCTGTACGCCGGCGCCGTCCTTGTACGTGAAGAGACCCGTCATCGGGGTCAGCGCCCCGGTCGGGCCGGTTTCCGCGAACGAGGTGATCAGACCTCGGGCGATTTCGTCGAGCTGGCTCTGGAAGGTCGGCGCGATCTTGTCGCGGATCTGCATATACCCCTGGATGGAGCCCTTGGCAGTCGTGTTGCCCGAATCCCCGGCCTTGAGCGCCACGCCGTCGATATAGACACCGTTGCCGGTCGTCGATGCGTCGAAGGCGGTGGTCTGCTGGAATGTCACCTTGCGTGGCACCGTCTCGAACAGCGTCACGCCGTCCGAGGTGTAAAGCACCATGTCATTGCCGCTGCGCGTGTAAGACGTGACCCCAACGATTTCTGAGATCTTCTTGACGAGACCATCGCGCTCATCAAGAGAGTCGTTCGGATCGGTGCCGCTCGCGACCGCGTTCTTGACCTGATTGTTGACGGTCTCGAACTTCGCGAGCAGCGCGTTCAGATCGGTAACATTCTGCTTGATCTGGTCGTCCGCATCCTTGCGGATCTGCTGAAGCTTGTTGGAAGCGGTGTTGAGGCCGGTCGCGACGTCCCGTGCGCTCGAAATGAAGGAGATGCCGATGCCGGTGTCGTTCGCCTTTCCGGCGAAAGCATCGAGGTCGTTCCGGAAAGCCGCGATCAGGTTAGCGGGGGAGAGCTCGTTGTCGTTCCCCCCCATCAGGTTCTTGATCTCCGTGAGGCCGTCGAGCACCGTCCGCTGGCCGCTCGCGATCGACGAGCTTGCGATCGTCTGGCGCAGGAGCGGCTCACTCTGGGATCGTGCAATGTCGTCGATCATGGCCCCGTTGCCGCCGGTCACGACCATTGCGGATCGGCGGGTGTAGTCGGGGTTCTGTGCATTAGCGATGTTCTTCGCCGAGACGGCCGACTGCGTGCCGGAGTTGGTGAAGATCGACTGTGCCGTAGACAATGCTGATGCGAGCGACATTTTTTACTAACCTCTTGAGACTTATTCTCTCGATTATGCGTCCGATTATCTCTTCAGATTGATCAGGACGTCCATCAGGTCCGAACCGGTCTGGAAGACCTTCGAATTCGCCGTGTAGACACGTTGCGATTCGATCATTTCGGTCAGCTCGCTGGCGATATCGACGTTAGAGCTTTCAAGCGCGCCGGAATAGATCTGGCCGAAGGCGCCAGCCTGCGGGAAGCCGATGGTGACGACCCCCGAATCATTGGTCGGCAGATACACGTTGCCGTTCTGCGGGAGCAGCTTGTCGACGCTCGGAACCGTTGCGAGGGCAACCTGGTAGATCGGGCGACGGCCACCATCCTGATATACTGCCGTGACCAGGCCGTCACCACCGATTTCGACGTCGGTGATCGGGCTCGGCGCGTTACCATCGATGATGCCCTTACCAGGGGTAAAGGCGGCTGCGAATTGCGTCATATCCGAGAAATCGATCGTGATTTCCTGGGCCGGCGTTGCACCGTCGGTGGGGTCGGTGATGACGATTTCCTTGTCGGAACCACTTGGGAGAACGACCGGAGGACCGGCGCTGCCCGGAGTGTAAGCGCCAGCCTCCAGCTTGTTGGTGTTCGGATCGAATCTCAGCGTTGCGGTCGACTTGATGGCGCTGGCCGCAGTGCCAGCCGCCCCAATATATGGGAAGCCGCCGTTCGTGGCCTGATCCTGACGGTAGACCGTGACTTCCCATTCATTGCTGGCAGTCTTGGTATAATAGAAGTCGTAGAGAACTTTCGCGCCGGCATGGTCGTAGGCAGTCAGCGAGCTCTTGTTGGTGATCACGCTGCCGGCGACGTTGTCACTTGGGAGGCTACCGGCGGCAACGATTGCTGCTCCCTTGTCCAGGTTGGCCGGGAAGCTGCCAGCGGTGGACGGCGAAGAGACCATCCCGAAGTCGTTGATGTTGATTTCCTCGAGACCGTTGAAGCCGTTGACGACGGCGGCCGGCGGGTTTGAACCATAGGGATAACCCATGAGGTTGAAACCGGCGGTATTCTTGAGGTAGCCTTGGGAATCCTTTACGAAGGCACCGGCGCGGGTCAGGTAAGGAGTACCGTTCGGATCGCTGACGATGAAGAAGCCTTCGCCCTGGATGGCGAGGTCGGTCGAGGACGTGGTGTACTGGATACCGCCCTGTTCAGCGATGCTGTAGCGAACGTTGGTTTCGACACCACCGGAAGAATAGGAGCCCTGGGTCGAAGGCAGAACCAGCGTGGAGAACGCCGTGGAAGAGCGCTTGTAACCGACGGTGCTGGAGTTGGCGATGTTGTCACCAACGGTACCGAGACGGTTCGCCTGAGCGTTCATGCCCGAGACTGCCGTTTTCATGGTGCCGAAAATACTCATAGGAAATCTCCTTTTTGTCTGATGGAGAGAGTAAGTGGTGGGCCTTGCGTGAAGCTGTCTGCCTACGTTCCCCGCCGAAAATATGCGGCAAGGCCCTCTTAAAAAAATCAGTTCCAGTCGATGCAATAACCAAGGAAACGCTTGGAATCGACCGGATCGAAGCCGAGCTTCTTGCGCAGCTTCTTGCGCAGCTTGCTGATGTGGCTTTCAACGACGTTTTCTTCGACTTCCTCGTCGAAGATGCCGTAGATCGCGTTGAAGATCTGAGTCTTGGAAACGCGACGACCGCGGTTGGAGACCAGATATTCGAGGATGCGGCGCTCACGGCGCGGCAGCGCGAAGACATCGCCGTCGATTTCCGGATCGCGACCGTCGGAGAAAACCCGGATCGAACCGATGTCGGTGAAATTCGAGATCGCCTTCAACCGACGACGAATCGCGGCGGCACGCGCCAGGATTTCGCGAGGATGGACGGGCTTGCGCACTACGTCATCGACGCCGCTGTCGAAGAAGGCAAGGGTCGCCTCCAGGGACGGCTGATCGCTGACTGCGATCACCGGTGCCATGGACCGATCCCGGATGGCCCGCGGCAGCTCGAGCGCACGCTCGCCCTGACCGATCAGGAAAGCTTCGACCGCGGCAATATCCGAGTCAGCCGCCGTACTCACCCATTCGCCAAATTCTTTTGGATCGAATCCCTGGGAAGGAATTCCTTCACGTCCAAAAAGAGATGTGTATCCGTCTTTCACGAGCTCACGCTCATCAACCACTACGATCATTCGTCCGCCTCCGAATCACTTGTGGTGTTTCAATGCGTCTATGGGTACGAATCGGCGGAATCCGAGACAAGCTGTGTGAAGTTAACCAAACAAATTAATAGTTGATTAAGAACTGCACCGCGATTTGCACTAGATATAGTGGGTGCACCATTTTCGGACACAAATTTCCGGTGGAAAAATTAACGCATCGTAAAAGAAGACTTGCGTGGCCATTTTCGCCATAAACGCAAATCGCTGCAATTTTGCGATTCTTTATTTTAAAGATTCAACCCGTGATTGCTCAGCTGGTGCAGAACCGAGACGCGTTGGACGTCCACTCTCCATAGCCCGTTGCCACGAGATTGCTGATCACCCGGCAGACATATTGCTTCTGCGCGGGATTGTTATTCGGTCCAGCGTGGTATCGAGCTACCGCCATCGTCCACGTCTCATGCTTGTCGTGGAGGTTTCGAAGAAACTTTGCCGCGTATTCCACATTCCGTTTCGGATCGAACATCTCCTCCGGCGAGGAGAAATTCTCGCCGTGGAAATAGTGATTGATCTGCATGCAGCCTATATCGATGAGCTTCATGCCCTGCCGTTTGGCGTCATAAAAGGTCGTCATTGCTGCCTGCTGCGAGGGCGGAAAATAGGCCTTTCCCTCTACGTTCATGGCATAGGCGCTGAGGCTGCCCTTGCGGCCCGTCTCGGTAAGACCGACCGAATAGAGAATGCCTTCCGGTACGCCATACTTCGCCGCGGCAGCCTGTATTTCTCGCTCGCAGACGCCGGAACCGACAGTTGCGGCTGTGGACCGTGTGTTGCTCGCCGGCGTTCTGACGGGCATACGGCGTATCACAGTCGCGTCGTTGGAAGGTGCGGCCCTGCTGGGAGGCCCGGCGGGCGCAGCAGCGCCTTGCTGCGCACCCCAACCTCCAGAACTGAAGAGCGACCCGGCGCCAGCGTCAAAGGTAGAGCTGACCAGGACGAGCGCCGCCAGGAACGGTGCCCGCCACATTGTCCGATGCCGCATCATTTGTATTCCTCGTTCCCTGATCAGCGGCCTGGCGGTTGCCATTCTGATGTTGGCCGCGGTCGGCAGCCTGGCCCTGCCGCCCGCCTTCAGCCATGGCTTGCTGGCCGGTCTGGCCCGCTTGCCCCTGCTGGCTGCCGGTACCATCGGAATCCGCAGTCGGGGCGATGCTGATGGTCACCTGGTCGACGGCAAAGCCCTGGGCGCGCAACGCATCCAGAATGCCACCGCTGTCTTCGCTGAGCTGCCGATAGGCGGCCCGGGTCTCGACAGTCAGATGAACGTTGAGTTCTTCGCCGTGAAGCCGCAACGTGGCCGTCACCGAGCCAAGATCGTGCGGATTCATCTGCAACTTCAACGTGTTCACGACGTTGCCGGTACTGCTCTGTGCAGCAGCATTCGAAAGCGCCGCACTCGGGCTCATGGCGCTTGCCCACTCCGTATCATCCGACAGCATGGCCGTAAGATTGGCGCCGTTCGAATTCGGTGCCAGCCCAAGGAACCGGCGTGCGTCGAGCACGGTGACGTTTTCCGCGGCGCTGTTCGACGACGATCTGAATTCCACAGTGCTGCGCTCGCCCCGACCACCGACAGCCATATCGACATGCTGGTCGGCACGCGCATTGCTGAAACGGAAAAGGCGCGAGCCCTGGGCACTCGTCTCGGTATCCACCGGCGTCGACAGCGGGTCACCTTCGGCCTCGGCCCGCACATTCGCGTGCTTAGGATCCGTCGCGGCGAGGGCATCGACTTCGCGCCCACTGCCCTCCTGACCTTTGGTTCGCTTGGTCGGCTGCTGCCCGGTAGGATTCTTCGATACCATTGCGCTGATCTCGCCGACACTGGTTTCGCCGGTCAACAGCGACAGCATGTCAGCGATCTTGGCGTCATCCGCGACCAACATGGAGACGTCTAGATCTTCGGCACCCTCCGCCTCCGCGTCGGCCGTCGCGTCCTTCTTGGATGCAGCCGCGCGCTTGCCATGAACTTCGTCCGACTTGCGCGCAACGGCTTTCGCAGCCTCCAGGGCTTCGCGAAGTTTCTTTTCCGCAGGTATCATCTGCTTTTCCTCGGGCTCCTTCGCTTCATACTTGGAGGCTCCGACGGATTTCTCCGTTTCCTCCGCCGGGCGGCGAAGGGATTCCGGCTTGATATCGATGATCGGCTTTGGCTTGCCCTGCTTCACGTCGCCTGTCATGCGCTCTTCCGCAGAGGAGGCGCGAGCGTCCTCATCCGGAACGTCATCGGCATGCTGCGAAGACATATCACGGTCGAAACCGGAGAGAGCATCGGAGAAGCCACCGGCGGAACCATCGCCTTTGCGACCGGCAACACCCTGCTTCGTCGACGAAGCCGCGTCGGCTGCGCCAGTCTTACCACCACCAAGAATGTCAGTAATCATTTGGAAGCGTTCTCCTCCTTCAGCATTTCGTCGATAGCACTCAATTTCGAACGACCGCTATCGACGAATGTCTGGAAGGCCGGATCGAATCTGGCAGCGGTGCCGGCCATCGGACCTTCCGTGGCGGAGGCAGGCCCAGCGATCTCATTTCTGGGCAACGCGACTGGAGATTTCGCGTCTTCTGTATTAGTCAGCTTGATAGATTTATCTTGTGCGAGGCTGTCGGCGGTCGGCCGGCTAACGACTTGCTCCGCCACTGTTTTTGCCGCTTGCCGCAAAGCACGGTCGCGCGGTGTAAGCGTTTCCTCGGGCACGTCAGCTATCGCCTGCATGGCCGCCCCGATGTCCTTCGTCGGGATATTGGCAAAACCGCCGTAAAGCTTCGCGAGCGCCTCGGGCGTCGGACTTTTGGCGAGCGCTTCGGCCTTTGCGGAGGCGAGGCGGGCAAGATCGTTCTTGCCGGCGATTGCGGCAGAACGCGCGACGCGCAGGAAAATCTCACGACGCCGGTCGGCATCCATGAATTCCAGTGCTCCGTCGATATCGTCTTCCGAGATCTCGCCGAAATGACCGACGACCAGCTGCACGAAGAAGTCGGCGAACTGGCTGGCGTAGGGCGAATGGATGAAACGCCGCGCATATTTGCGGGAGTAGGAGAGCGCCGGCTCCACCATGTTGGCATCGACGGTGATCGCGACGGACCGGCGCAACGCGGCTTCCTCGATGATCGTGCCGGGCGCCGTCAACCGCGCCCAGTCATAGAAGACCAGGGCACCCTTGGGATCCTTGGCGACCATCACGTTTCCGCTGACCAGGGAGAGGTAGGGGCCGATCTTCTCGTCCCGATATTCCCTGGCCATTTCGCTCAGGCTTTTTTCGATCAGCGTTCCCCGCCCGCCGAGATATTTCCTCAACCCGTCGGCAACACGATTATCGAAATTGCCTGCAACGTCGCGTGAGGCGAGATATTCGAGCGTCGCGGGATTGCCACCGCTCATGGCGTAGATCAGTGCGGCATCGACGTTGCGCGGATCTTCGAAGATCGACGGGTCGGCGGTCCGCAGGCGCTGATCGATCGTCCCCAGCATGAAGCGCTGCATTTCGGCGGCCGAATGATCGCCGAGCACGACGGAATCCTGCACGAATTGCAGGGACCGAAGCATCGCATAGGGCGCAAGGTCCGCACGATCCTGAGCCGACGCCACAGGCGCGAACGAGACCCCGAAAACGAGGCCCGCCGCAACTAAGGACTTTATGCCCACAGCCATCACTATCCCTCGTCCGCCTCGAGCAGGATTTCGATACGCCGGTTGGCCGCGGCAAGCGGGTCGGCCGGCACCTGCAAGCGCCTGTCGGCGAATCCGGAAACCTGCTTGATGCGATCCTCCGCCAGGCCGCCATGCACCAGCATGTAGTAGGCACTGTGGGCGCGAGACATGGAAAGGCGCCAGTTGTCGTTCTCGGTACCCTTGAACTGACGGCCGTCCGTGTGACCGCGCAGGACGATGCTACCCTTGCGATCCTTGAGGATCTGGCCGATTTTCTCCATCGCCAGCACCATTTCTCGACGCGGCACGGCCGAACCGACGTTGAACATCGGATCATTTGTCTGGTCGGAGATCGATACCAGCAGGCCGCCTTCTGCAGGCGTCACGACAAGACCCTCCGCCAGCTTGCCGGCGACACCGGAAATCTGCTGCTGGATTTCCTTCTTCAGCTCGTCGGCAGCCTTCAGTTCTGCCTGCTGTTCCGCCTTCGCGCCATCTTCCGGCTTCTGCCCGTTGAGGTTGGCCGGTTTGGCGGCCTGGGCGCCCGAAGGCGTCTGCGGCTTATCGAGTTGCGTCGGATCGGGGCGCGGGATGGGAATGGCGACAGCCATCTGGGTCTGCTGCAACTGTGTCTTGGCTTCCGTGGATTGCGGCACCTGCTGGTATTGCGGCGCCTGCCCCATCTGAGCGAGCGGATCGTCGCTCGCCGTGGTCTTGACGGCCTTTTCGGGGCCGTCGGCGCGCGTCGTCTGCATCTGCTTGGTCCAGAAGTCCGGATCGAAGGGGTCGCGATAGGCTTGACCGCCGTCGGCACCGGTCGCGGGGCCTGAGTCACTGGCACCGCCCTCGCCCTTGGCGCTGACATTCGCCTGCTGGCCGACCTGCTGAGCGATCTCGGCAAGAACGGAATAGGGGTTTTCGAAGAAATCGGCCTCGGAATAATTGGGCTCGTCGCCGGACGTCGAGGTCATATCCTCGCCGGTCGCCGCCGCGGAGCCCTGGACGTCGCCTTCGGCCTTGACCTTCGACTTCTCGCCGTTCTCCTGGCCCTCGGCCGCGTCGACCGGCTTTTCCAATCCCTTCGAGGCCGGGGTCTCGTCGGACAGCTTGATCGGATTGAAATAGCTCGCCATCGAGGCTTTCGTCTCCTCGTTGGCGGCGTTGACCAGCCACATGACGAGGAAGAACGCCATCATCGCAGTCATGAAGTCGGCATAGGCGATCTTCCAGGCGCCACCATGGGCGCCTTCGTCGTGTGCGCCGCCATGTCGCTTGACGATGACGACCTCGTTCTTGCCGTGGTGATGGTTTTCGCCTTCGCTCATCCCAATACCTTCTTCAGACTCGCCAGCCATGCCGACATGCGGGTCACAAGGGCGGTCTCGCCGATGTCGACCGCAATATCGAGGTCAGGCGCTTCGATATGGCGCAGGAGCGGGGTAGGCTCTCCAAGCGCAGTTTTGAGTTTTTCGAACAGATGCAGCGGGCCGCGCACCGTCAACGTTCCAACGTCGCCCTCAAGCACGGCACTCCGGATGATATCCGCCATGTCGGATATCGCCTTGGCGACCAGTGCTTCATCGAGGAGAGGCGACAGGATCCTCGCCGTCTGGTCGCTGACCGCCTGCGCCGTCAGCCCGGCGATGTCCTGAAGGCCGGTCGCGATTGCCGCAGCCGCTTCGGTTTCATACTTTTCGCGCAGCGCCGCCATTTCTTCCGCATGCGCAGTCAGAAGCGCCTGCCGCTCTTCGTCAAAACGCTGCTGAAGCTCTTCGGATGCCGCTTCATGACCCTTCGCATAAGCTTCGGCGCGCTCGGCTTCGATGTCGACAGGCTCCTCGACCAGGGCGGGAAGCGCCAGATCATCTTCAAGGCCATCGCCGAAACCATCGGCCAGCAAGGGCAGTGGCAGGGTCTGCGGCTCGCTGAAATCCTTCAGGTAGCGGGCGAGCGAAGCACTCATCGTGCATCCCCCTGCCCTGCCATCGCCTTTCGTACGGGGCTCGTCATGAGCCTCCCGAAAGTGCAAATCGTCACCGCTGCAATCATCGTATCATCCCGACAAGGTTGCCATTCGTTTGTCCCCGGCGAACACAAGACACTTCGCCGGACTTTAGCGGAACGGTAGGAAGTTAAACTTGCGCGAGGATGAAGATGCCGCACCGCCTCGAACCTCGCGGACAGGTTCGAATGACTTTCATGCGACGACCGAGCGACCTGCGCCGCCTATTCTTAGCCTTGCCGGAACAACTGGAGGATGTTTTCGGCGTTGGTGTTGGCGATCTGAAGCGACTGGATGCCGAGCTGCTGCTGGGTCTGCAGCGCCTTCAGACGTGTCGATTCTTCGTTCATATCCGCATCGACCAATCGGCCGACACCCTTGTCGATCACGTCGGTCAGAGAGGCTACGAAGCTTTCCTGCAGATCGATGCGCTTCTGGATCGAGCCGAGGCTCGAAGCCGCGCTGGTCATGGCCAGAAGCTGTTTGTCGAGGAAACGCTCCATCATATCAAGCACGGCGTCTGTATTCGGCGCCGAGCCCGGGACCATGGTGTTCATCTTCACGACGAAGTCATCCAGCTTGTTGATATCAACAGTCGTGACGGACATGCCAAGTTTTCGGTTGTTGAGATTGTTCGCGGCGGTCACGGCGACATAATATTTTGTCGTACCGTCGTCATGCGCAGGGGTGGTGACCGCTGGCGCCGTAGCCGGATCGGTCGTCGTCACCTGAGCCCACTTGCCTTCCGCGACCTTGAGATAAAAATTACCGCCGACGGCATAGATGCTCGCGTCAGTTGTATTCATATCCGTACCCAAAGCCGTCAGCTGGCTTTCCGTCAGGAACGAAACCGCATAGGACGCGTTCGTCGCACCCATCGTGCCGTTGCTGGTGGTCACGTCGACGGCGACTTCGCTCTCGGCAACGAACTCGACCGACGAATCCAATATACCGAGATTGCCGCCATTGAGGTCGAAAAGGACGGTCTTGGAATCGAGCGTATAGTCGACAGTCTTGACCGCGACCTCGCCGGAAGCCGTGCGGGTGAACGACGCAACGACCTGTTTGACGACCGGCCTTTCCTGGGCATTCGTACCGCCGTCGCTGATATAGTCCTGGAGCCAGTTCTCGCCGGAGAAGGTCGCCGAATCCGAGATACTCCTCAGTTGTTCCTGGAGCTGGGCGATTTCTTCCTGAATCTTGCCGCGATTGGAACCGACGCCATAGGCCGCAACGATCTTGGACTTGATTTCAACGACGGTGTCGATGGCACTTTCCATCGCCGTGTAGGCGGTATCCACCTTCGCCGCGCCGAGCCCAAGCGCGTCCTGGATCGTCGAGAGCGCATGATTGTCGGAGCGCATCGTGGTTGCGATCGACCAATAGGCGGCATTGTCCGCAGCAGTTTGAACACGCATGCCCGAGGAAACCCGCGCCTGAGTCACTTCCATGCTGCGGTCGATCGAGCGCAACGTTTGCAGGGCAGCCATAGCGGCGGTATTGGTCAGGATACTGGTCATCGGCCGTGCCTCGGTCAAATGGTCTGGAAATCCGGAGTATTTCACCGGAAACGACGAGAGGCATCATGCGTACCGCCACTCAGCATCACAGATGCGGGCGGTCTGTCGTTCTTAACAAATCGTTAATTCGACAGTTATCAAAGCCCGTTGAGGATTGGCAAGACGTTAATGAAGTCTTAACGGCGTTATCCGACAGCCGTGCAGGTTTCGCGCAAGCCACGCGCCAAACGCGAAAAACCGCGCCCCTTTCGGGACGCGGTCTTCTCTCCGGAATATTTGCTGTTCACGTCAGCAGAGCGGGACGAAACCGCTCCTAGCCTAGAGCGCCGCTTACTGACGGAAGAGCGACAGAATATTCTCGGAACTGGTGTTGGCGATCGAGAGCGACTGGATCGCAAGTTGCTGCTGGGTCTGAAGTGCCTTGAGCCGGGTCGACTCTTCGCTCATGTCCGCATCCACCAGTCGGCCGATGCCGCTGTCGATGGAGTCGGTCAGACTGGAGACGAAGTCTTCCTGCATGTCGATACGCTTGGAGATCGACCCGAGTTTTGCCGTCGCGCTGATGAGCGCTTCGAGCTGGCCGTCGACGAACGAGTTGAGAGCGGCCATAAGGTCAGCGTCGTTAGCCTTGGTCCCCATTCCGAGGTAGCTGGTACCGTTCGAATTGCGATAGTCGTCGAGCTTGGTGATATCCAGTTCCGAGATGGAAACGTTGGCGGCGTATTTGACGCCGGCCGTGGCCGTTGCACCCGCCGAGAAGTCGTACCCCTTGGTGGTGTAGATCGCATCGATGTAGGCGCCACCGATCTTGATAAGGTAGGTGCCACTGGTGCCTGCCGTATAGATGCCGTTGGTGTCGCCCTTCATGTAAACGCCGCCGCCAACATCCTTCCAGAGTGCATCTGTCGCATAGATGGCAGACGTGTTGATCTTGCCGAAGTATTCCTTGTGGTTGGTCGTACCATCGTCATAGTCGATCGCACGGAAACCATTGTAGGAATTGCCGTCGAGCAGACCGCCGTGGCCGCCGCTCAAGTCGAACAGGACGTTCGTTTCGTTCAGTACGACATCCACCGATTTGACCGCAACATTGCCGTCGGGATCACGGATGAACGAGCTCACAACCTGCTTGACGACCGGGCTGGCCGCATAGATCACACCCGTGGTGGGGTTGGAGGCGCCGCCAACTTCGGCCTGCAGCCAGTTTTCACCGGAGAACGAGGCAGAGGAAGTGATGCTCTTGAGCTGATCCTGCAACTGCGAGATTTCTGCCTGGATCTTCGCCTTGTCGACGCCTGCCTCGGAGGCGGTAACGAGCTTGTTCTTGATTTCCTTTACGACGTCGACAACGCTTTCCATGGCGGAATAGGCGGTGTCGACCTTGGCGGCGCCGAGACCGAGGGCGTCTTGAACTGCAGAGAGAGCGCCATTGTCGGAACGCATGGTGGTCGCGATCGACCAGTAGGCGGCGTTATCGGAAGCGGTACCGACGCGCAGACCGGAAGAGACACGGTCCTGTGTGGTCTGCATCTGGCTATCGATCTTACGCAGAGTCTGGAGAGCAGCCATAGCTGCGATATTGGTAAGAATGCTGGTCATTTTGATTGCCCCTTGATTGGCTAGATGGAAGGGACATTTCCGGGATTACACCGGTGAACGTTGGCTTGGCCTGATGCCTGTTAACCTTTTCTTCGTCTTGGTTAACCCATCGTTTCGATGAGCTCATTTAGGGTGGAAATGGTTAACAAAGGTTAAACGGAATTCATGAAAGTTAACAAAACCTGCCGGCCGCGGAAAAAAATTCCGGCATAAAAAAAGCCGCGCCCGGGAAGGGCGCGGCTTCTTGGGGTGACGTGACGCGTCTTACTGACGGAAGAGCGACAGGATGTTCTGCGAGTCGGAATTTGCGATCGAGAGCGACTGGATCGCCAGCTGCTGCTGGGTCTGCAGTGCCTTGAGCCGGGTCGACTCTTCGTTCATGTCGGCATCCACCAGTCGGCCGACACCCTTATCGATCGAGTCGGTCAGCTTCGAGACGAAGTCCGTCTGCATTTCGAGACGCTTCGATACCGCACCGAGCTTCGCCGCCCCGCTGGCCATCAGTTCCAGCTGCCCGTCGACGAACGAGGTCAGTGCCGCCATGATGTCCTCATCGCTGGCTTTGGTACCCAGGCCGAGATAGCTGACACCGCTGGAGTCGCGGTAGTCTTCGAGCCTGGTGATGTCGAGGTCGGAGATGGAGATGTCCGTACCGTACTTGATGCCGGCCGTTGCGGTCGCACCAGCCGAGAAGTCGTAGCCCTTGGTGGTGTAGACTGCGTCGATGTAAGCGCCGCCGACCTTGATCATGTAGGTGCCGTTGGAGCCCGAAGAGTAGACGCCGTTGGTATCGCCCCGCATGAACACGCCGCCGCCGATATCCTTCCAGACCGAGTTGGTCGCATAATAGGCCGAGGTGTTGATCTTGCCGAAGTATTCCTTGTGGTTGGTCGTGCCGTCGTCGAAGTTGATGGCACGGAAACCATTGAGGGCATTGGCGTCGAGAAGACCACCACGGCCGCCGCTCAGGTCGAACAGGACGTTGGTTTCGTCGAGGACGACGTTGATGGTCTTGACCGTGACATTGCCGTCGGCATCACGGACGAACGAGCCGACGAGCTGCTTGCTGATTTCGCTGGAAGCATAGATGATGCCGGTGGTGGCGCTCTGCGAACCGCCGATTTCGGCCTGCAACCAGTTTTCACCGGAGAAGGAGGCGGAGGAAGCGATGCTCTTCAGCTGGCTCTGCAGCTGGGTGATTTCTTCCTGGACCTTGGACTTGTCGACGCCCGGTTCAGAAGCGGCAACCAGCTTGTTCTTGATTTCGGTGACGACGTCGATGGCCGATTCCATGGCGGAATAGGCGGTATCGACCTTGGCAGCGCCAAGACCGAGGGCGTCCTGGACCGCAGAAAGCGCGCCGTTGTCGGAACGCATGGTGGTGGCGATCGACCAGTAGGCGGCGTTGTCGGAAGCGGTGCCGACGCGCAGGCCCGAGGAAACGCGACTCTGCGTGGAATCCATATCGGAAGCGATACCGCGCAACGTCTGGAGAGCGGACATGGCCGCAATATTGGTAAGAATGCTTGTCATTTTAGGTGCCCCTTGAGTGGCTGATTACGAAAAGGGACATTCCGGATTTCACCGGGAACAGCGGGCAGCATCATGCTTGTTAACCATTTAATTTTCTTGGTTAACTCACCGTTTCGATGCTCCTAGGTAACCGCAATATGGTTAATGAATATTGAAGCAAGTTAGGAAAATAGAAAAAGCCGCGTTCGAATTCGAACGCGGCTCCTTTTTGGATCCATGGCGCGATCAGCCTCCGGCCATTTCCCCTGTTTCGATTAACGGAAGAGCGACAGGATGTTCTGCGAGTCGGAGTTTGCGATCGAGAGCGACTGGATCGCCAGCTGCTGCTGGGTCTGCAGTGCCTTGAGCCGGGTCGACTCTTCGTTCATGTCGGCATCCACCAGTCGGCCGACACCCTGGTCGAAGGAATCCGTCAGCTTGGAGATGAAGTCCGTCTGCATATCGAGACGCTTCGATACAGCACCGAGCTTGGCCGCCGCACTGTTCATCGCTTCCAGCTGGCCGTCGACGAACGACGTCAGTGCAGCCATGAGGTCTTCATCGCTGGCTTTGGTACCCAGGCCAAGATAGCTGACACCGCTGGAGTCGCGATAGTCTTCGAGCTTGGTGATGTCGAGGTCGGAGATGGAGATGTCCGTACCGTACTTGATGCCGGCCGTTGCGGTTGCACCAGCCGAGAAGTCGTAGCCCTTGGTGGTGTAGACTGCGTCGATGTAAGCGCCGCCGACCTTGATCATGTAGGTGCCGTTGGAGCCCGAAGAGTAGACGCCGTTGGTGTCGCCCTTCATGAATACACCGCCGCCGATGTCCTTCCAGAGGGCATTGGTAGCGTAGATCGCCGAGGTGTTGACCTTGCCGAAGTATTCCTTGTGGTTGGTCGTGCCGTCGTCGAAGTTGATGGCACGGAAACCGTTGAGGGCATTGGCGTCGAGAAGACCGCCATGGCCACCGCTCAGATCGAACAGCACGTTCTGTTCGTCGAGAACGACGTTGATGGTCTTGACCGTGACATTGCCGTCGGCATCACGGACGAACGAACCGACGAGCTGCTTGGTGATCTCAGAGCCGGCCTGGATGATGCCGGTGGTGGCGTTCTGAGTGCCGCCGATTTCGGCCTGCAGCCAGTTTTCACCGGAGAACGAAGCGGAGGAAGCGATGCTCTTCAGCTGGCTCTGCAGCTGGGTGATTTCTTCCTGGACCTTGGACTTGTCGACGCCCGGTTCGGAAGCGGCAACCAGCTTGTTCTTGATTTCGGTGACGACGTCGATGGCCGATTCCATAGCGGAATAGGCAGTGTCGACCTTGGCAGCGCCGAGGCCGAGAGCGTCCTGAACGGTCGAGAGGGAGCCCTTGTCGGAACGCATTGTGGTGGCGATCGACCAGTAGGCGGCGTTGTCGGAAGCAGAGCCGACGCGCAGGCCCGAGGAAACTCGGCTCTGCGTGGATTCCATGTCGTTGCTGATGCCGCGCAGCGTCTGAAGCGCGGCCATCGCCGACACGTTGGTGAGAATGCTAGCCATAGTTGATTGTCCCTTTGAACTAGATACCTGGAGGGGGACATACCGGACTGTATATTTTACCGGCACTTCGGTCCGGCATCATGCCAACTCGGTCTCTTCAATCTGAAGGAACACCAAACCCGTCGTGTGAGCCAAATCTCGCAGCAATTCCTTGCTAAGTTCTTTAAACGCCGCGAGGACACACCCGTTCGAGCGATATGTTTAACCGAAGGTTTACAACACAATCCGCCTCAGCGAGGTCGGCTTCATGCAAGCTTGGCTTGGCACCATTGTCGGGGAAGCCGATTTGCCGGGACGCCGGCACAACTTTACTGGAGCGGGAAGCCTTGAAACCCCTGAAGATACAACGGCAATACGTCGCAGCACAAAACCACTTCGACAAAAAAGAATATCACGATGTATTGGGCATCCTGAACAAGCTGCTGGATGTCCACAAGGATCCGAGGCACTACGCACTCCTGGGCGCAACGCTGTTGAAGCTCAAGATGAAAACCGAGGCCGCCCAGGCGTTCCAACTTGCCGGGGGCATGGAATCCCCCCACAAGATGAAATACATGCGCGAAGCCATGCGGCTTCATTTCTCCAATAACGACGACATCAACGTTCTTCGTCTGGGTGCGCGCTTCCTCAAGGAAGCGATCGCCGATCCCGACATGGCCGTCCTGATGTCCGGCGCCCTGATGCGCCAGGAATTGGAAGGCGCCGAAGCATTTCGCAATACGCTTGCAAGAAGCGAAGAGCCGACACATCGCCAGCTTGCAGCCCGCTCGATCCGGCTCCAGGACCGCAGTGACGAAGAGAACAAGTGCATTCTCGAGATCTTTGAGAAAGATCCCGAGGATCGAATCGTGCGCAACTTCTACCTCTCGGCGATGAGGGACGCCCTCGATTACGATATCATCCGCAAATACGAGCCTATCCAATTCGAGGAAATCGCCAGGGGCGAATTCGAAGCGATCGCCGACGAGGTATCGCTCTTCAATCTGCGCTGGTGCGACGACGAAAAGACGAACGCCATCGCAGGCGCCAGAATGGGCGAACGCAAGCCCAAGAATGCTGCATCGAAAAGGCATAACATGCCGCATCGCTGGGGCCATAAATTGCGCGTCGGCTATCTCTCAGCCGACCTTTGGACGGAACACGCCGTCATGAAGGCGCTTCGCGGCATACTGGAGTCGCACGACAAGAGCCGCTTCGACATCACGCTCTTCTGCAACGCTCCTGCAGAGCGGCTGCGCAACGACAACAACGCCATCCGCGAGGAATGGGGCAGGGTCGTGCGCATCCGCGGCATGACGGATGACGAGGCGGCCGAAGCCATCAAGGCCGAGAATATCGACATCCTGGTCGACCTGCAGGGGCATACGGCGGAAAACCGGGTATTCGTGATGAACCGGCAGACTGCACCCGTGCACGCGACCTGGCTCGGCTATCCGGGCACTGTGGTCAACGTCGACATCGACTATCTCATCGCCGACAGCACGGTGGTGCCGGAAAGCTCCTTCCCAAACTATTACGAGAAGGTTGTCTGGATGCCCGAAACGTTCTTCCCGAACGAAGCGGTCCACCGCCCGATGCCGCAACCGATCGACCGGTCGCTCTGCGACATGCCGCAGGATGCTTTCATCTTCTCATGCTTCCACAGCCACTGGAAGTTCACGCCCGCGACGATCGACCTCTGGGTACGCGTTCTCAAGGAAACGCCGGAGAGCTATCTGTTCCTGATCTGCCGCGAGCGTTTCGGCGCCCGAAAGAATCTGATCAAGGCCTTCGTGGAGGCGGGGATCCCCGAGAGCCGCCTGATATTCGGCGATCGCGTCAACAACTATGCGGCCTACATCAACCGTATCGGCCTGACCGATCTCGGTCTCGATACCTACCCGTACAATGGCCATACGACCACGTCCGAGAAGCTTTGGGCCGGACTTCCGATGCTCACCCACAAAGGCAAGAATTTCGCATCGCGAGTGAGCGAAAGCCTGCTGAATGCGCTCGGCCTGCCGGAAATGGTCGCCGAGGATCAGGACGACTTCGTTCGACGCGCGGTCCACTACTACAACAACCGCGAAGAGCTCAAAGAAGTCCGCACGCGGCTGGAGGCAAATCGCTTCACGCATCCGCTGTTCGATGCCGAGCGTTATTGCCGGCATCTCGAAACCGCCTACACGATGATGGCGGAGAAGGCCAAGGCCAAGACCAAGCCGGAGCACTTCAGCGTTCCGGCTCTCCCCCCGCGGGAAGGCCCCTTCAGCTCTCGCAAGAACTGATATCCGAACAGAAACGGCGGGAGATCCCCGCCGTTTCCATTTCAGCAGCTCTGCTACCAATTAATTGAAGGAACGAACCAGGCTGCCGACCAGCAGATTCCAGCCGTCGATCAGGACAAAGAAAAGGATCTTGAACGGCAGCGAAATCGAGGTCGGTGGCAGCATCATCATACCCATCGCCATGGTGATGGCCGCTACGATCATGTCGATGACCAGAAACGGCAGGATGATCAGGAAGCCGATCTCGAAGCCGCGCCTTATTTCCGAGAGCATGAAGGCGGGGATCAGAACGCGGTAATCGATCGCCTGCGGCGTGCCGACCGACTGGTTTCTTTCCCGGGCGATTTCAACGAAAAGTTGCAGGTCCTTGTCGCGCGTATTGGCCGACATGAAAACCCGGAACGGTTCCGCGATCCGTTGAACCGCCTCAGCCTCTGTCACCCGGTTCTGAAGGAGCGGTTGGACACCCTCGTTCCAAGCCCTGTCGAAGGTGGGCGACATGACGTAAAACGTCATGAACAGCGCCATCGAGACCAATATCATGTTCGACGGTGCGGTCGACAGGCCCATGCCGGACCGCAGGATCGAGAAGGCGATCACGAATCGCGGGAAGCTCGTGACCATGATCAGGATGCCGGGGGCGACGGAGAGAACCGTCAACAGTCCGAAGGTTCGGATGATCCACGCCGCGGCAGAACCATCGACCGGCAGATTGAGAAGATCCGCAGGCGATTGCTGGGCGAGCGCGAGCCCGGGTGCCGCCATCAGAGCGACGAACAGGTAGATCAGCCGAATCATGCGATCACGAAGGTCCTTTGCGTCCTCCTCGATTGTCACCCTGGCCAACGCAGGTCAACACCTGCGGGCCGTGTCCGGGAGCTCGTACACAGAAAGCCGCATCAGCCTGGCCAAACGACAATGGCTGGGTTCCCGCGCGATCTTCATTCAGCTTGGCGCAAGTCTGGTTGAATAGCCTCAACTCAGGAATAGCTAATGGACTACAGAGCCTGGAAAGCCCCGTGCTGGCTCTCACGTCGATCGGAAGCGCCTCGGAACATCTGCCGCTGAGCGTCCCTTGCTTGCGGAGCCCGCTGCGTTTTCGAGCAAATCAGGTCGAGGAAAATCGGTGTCTTCCATCAAACTCAGCATATGCATCCCTACCTACAACCGTGAGAAACACCTGCACGATTGCCTGGAACGGTGCCATCGCGATTTTCGCTTCGATTTCCCCTACGAAATCGTCATCTCCGACAACGCCTCCACGGATAATACCGGCGCAGTCGCCAAGGAATTCCTCGAGCGGGGAATGCCGATCCGTTACGTCCGGGGCGCGGAAAATGTGGGGATGATTCCCAACATGAACAGCGCCCTGCGGCTGGGACGGGGCGATTACATGCTCTACCTCGCGGACGACGATCGCCTGATCCCGCAGGAAGTCGCCAATATCGTTGCGTACCTGGACGAGAATCCGAACATCACGGTCTGCCATGCGCCGTGGGCGATGTATGACGGCATCAACGAAGTAGAGGGCGGACTGTTCTACACGGTCAACGAAGACAAGGTTTTTCCGCAGAAAAGCTTCGCCGAAGTCTTCAACTATATGTTCCGGGGCCACATCTTCCCTGAAATCGGCATCTACCGCGCCAGCGCTTTCCGGTCATCATGGGTTCCCAGGGATATCTGCTTCTATCCCTTCCCCATGCTTGCCCACTTCCTGGACCAGGGCGATATCGCCTTCCGCAGAACGCCCTTCTATCGTCAGGTCATCGCATCCGGCGTCGAGCGCGATCGCGTTCAAGGGGGTGCTCAGATCGCTGCGACCGGCTGGGACCAGTATCGCGGCGGCCTGGAATACTTTCTCTATTTCGCATCCAAACGCGGCAAGGTCGGTACCTCGCCAGACGAACGCGCGACGCAGGAGCATCTCTGCAGAAACTTCACGCTGCAGCGAATGGCCGTCTCGATGCGACTGCTCGTCGGCATGCGCGAATACGTGAAGGCGTACGAAGTCTATACGAGAATGGTCTTCGGAGGATTCGACGAGCATCCGGAAGTCATGTCCTTCAAGGACGGCGGATTGCTCGCCACGGCGCTGCAGACTCTTTCCTGGCAGCTGACGGTGACCGCAGGCATCGAGAATCTCGTCATCTCCGGATACCCAGACATCGCAACCCTCAAGGAACGGCTCTTCAGGGTAAGGTTCCCCTCGCGACTGGAGATCATCGACGAGCCGGCGGCACCTTCCCCCAGGCAGCTTGAGAGTACTGCGATCCTGGTACACTTGCCGGAAGAGCGGGACCGTTTCGTAGAGATGGGTTATTTGCCGAACCTCGTGTTCAGCCAGGACGATCTGATCAAGACCATTTTGCTTTAGCGGGCGAAGGCGTTTGGCCGGATCGTCAGAGAAGCCTTATCGCAGGGTTTGCTGACGGTCATCGTTCAATGGATAGCCCGTCAGTTACGGAGAGATTGAATTGAAAGCTGTAATTCTCGCCGGTGGGTTGGGAACCCGCATCTCCGAGGAGACGCATCTCAAGCCCAAGCCGATGATCGAGATCGGCGGTCGGCCGATCCTTTGGCACATCATGAAACTCTACTCCGCCCACGGTGTGAACGAGTTCATCATCTGCTGCGGATACAAAGGTTACGTCATCAAGGAGTATTTCGCGAACTACTTCCTGCACATGTCGGACGTCACCTTTGACATGGCCTATAACGAGAAGCAGGTCCATCGCCGCAGCGCCGAGCCTTGGAAGGTAACGCTGATCGATACCGGCGAAGCGACGATGACCGGCGGCCGCCTGAAGCGCGTCTCCGAATATCTGCGCAACGAGGAAAGCTTCTGCTTCACCTATGGCGACGGCCTGAGCGACGTGAATATCACCGAGCTCGTGCGCTTCCATCGTTCGCACGGCAGGAATGCGACGGTCACCGCCGTCCATCCGCCCGGCCGTTACGGCGCGCTCGAACGCTCCGGCAATCAGGTTACCGGCTTCGTCGAGAAGCCGCGCGGTGACGGCGGCATGATCAATGGCGGTTTCTTCGTGCTTTCGCCGAAATGCATCGATCTCATTGAAGGCGATACCATCCCCTGGGAATCCGCGCCGATGGCGAACCTTGCCACGATGGGCGAACTGATGGCCTACGAGCATGAAGGTTTCTGGCAGCCGATGGACACGCTGCGCGAAAAGAATCTGCTCGAGGATCTCTGGGCCTCCGGAAAAGCGCCATGGAAAATCTGGCCGTGAGCGCAGGAGCTCGTCCGGACCGCAATTTCTGGGCGGGTAAACGCGTTCTGCTGACAGGGCATACGGGCTTCAAGGGAGCCTGGCTCTCCATCTGGCTCGGACGCCTCGGTGCCGAAGTCACCGGCATTGCTCTGCCGCCCGCAACGGAGCCCAGCCTCTTCGCGCTCGCGCGTCCCGATCTGAAGGAAAGCCATTTCCAGGACATTCGCGAGGCGGCCAATCTCGCCGAACTCGTGCAGGCCACCTCCCCCGATATCGTGATGCATCTCGGCGCTCAGGCGCTGGTGCGCCCGAGCTATCAGGATCCGCTCGGCACGTTCGCGACGAACGTGCTCGGAACGGCCAACCTGCTCGAGGCGGTCCGTTGGGTTTCCTCGGCACGCGTGGTCGTCGCTATCACCACGGATAAGGTCTATCGCAACCTCGAACATGCCTTTCCTTACCGGGAGACCGACCATCTCGGCGGGCATGACCCGTACAGCGCCAGCAAGGCGGCATCCGAGATCGTCATTTCGAGCTATCGCGATTCGTTTCTGCGCGAAAAGGGTGTGGCGATTGCCAGCGCCCGCGCCGGCAACGTGATCGGCGGCGGTGACTGGTCGGCCGACCGGCTGCTGCCGGATGCGGTGCGTGCCTGGCAATCCGGCAAGACGCTCAGCGTCCGGCGGCCGGAGGCGAAGCGCCCCTGGCAGCATGTGCTGGAACCGCTTTCGGCCTATCTCGTGCTTGCCGAACGGCTGTGGGACGACCCTTCGCTTGGCGATGCCTTCAATTTCGGCCCGATCAGCCATGAGGCCGCGCCGGTGCGCCAGGTGATCGAGATCGCCCGTGCCTCCTACGGCCGCGGCGAGGTGCAATATGGCGACGGAAGCGAAGGACCGCACGAAGCCGGCTGGCTTGCCTTGGAAACCGCCAAAGCGCGGCATATGCTAGGCATCGAACCGCGCTGGTCGCTGGCGGAAGCCGTCGACCGGACCATGAAATGGTATCGCGCGCAGAACGACGGCGCTGACGTCCGCTCACTTTGCGAGGCCGAAATCGCCGAATACGAGGCACGCCCTTGAGCCGCTTCACCGTCACCGACCTGCCGCTTGCCGGCCTGAAACTCGTCGAACGCCAGAATCTCGGTGATTCGCGCGGTTTCCTGTCGCGCATGTTCTGCGCCGAGGAACTGGCGTCGGCAGGCTGGTCAAAGCCGGTTGCTCAGATCAACCTGACGATGACGGCGCGGCAAGGCACCGTGCGCGGCATGCACTTCCAGCATCCGCCGCATGCCGAGATGAAACTGGTCAATTGCTTGCGCGGCGCGGTCTTCGACGTCGCCGTGGATCTCAGGCGCGAATCCCCCACCTTCCTGAAATGGCATGCTCAGGAGCTTTCCGCCGAGAACCGCCGCTCGCTGTTGATTCCGGAAGGTTTCGCACACGCCTTCCAGGCGCTGACCGACGATTGCGAACTCCTCTATTTCCATTCGATGCCCTATGCATCCGGTTCGGAAGGTGCGCTCAACGCGCTGGATCCCGCACTCGGCATCGCCTGGCCGCTGAAGATCACCGAAATGTCGGAACGAGATCGCGGCCATTCCACCCTGACATCACAATTCACGGGACTGACGCCATGAACTGCCGCCACTGCGGGACCGCACTTCGCTGCGATTTCCTCGACCTCGGCTTCGCGCCGCCGTCCAACGCCTATTTGACCGCCGAGGACCTTTCCAAGCCGGAAGTCTATTTTCCGTTGCGGCTGCAAGTCTGCGAGGAATGCTGGCTGGTTCAGACAGAGGATTATGCGTCCGCCGAATTACTCTTCAGTGCCGAATACGCCTATTTCTCCAGCGCCTCGACGAGCTGGCTCGCGCATGCCGCCCGTTATGTGGAGATGATCACCGCCCGTCTTGGCCTCGGCAAGGACAGCATGGTCATCGAGGTCGCCTCGAACGACGGATATCTCCTGAAGAATTTCGTTAAGGTCGGCATTCCCTGCCTCGGCGTCGAGCCGACTGCAAGCACGGCCGAAGCCGCCGAGGCGCTTGGCATTCCGGTCTGCCGGGAGTTCTTTGGCGAAGCGCTCGGCAAAACGCTGGCTGAGGAAGGCAAGCGTGCCGATCTCATCCTCGGCAACAATGTCTATGCGCATGTGCCCGACATCAACGATTTCACGCGCGGCATCAAGGCGGCGCTGAAGGCCGGTGGCACGGTGACGCTCGAATTTCCGCATGTGATGCGGCTCATCGAACACAATCAGTTCGACACGGTCTATCACGAGCACTTCTCCTATCTTTCGCTCTTCACGGTCGGAAAGATCTTTAAAGCGGCCGGCCTGCGCGTCTTCGACGTCGAGGAATTGCCGACCCATGGCGGCAGTCTTCGCGTCTATGGCTGCCATGCGGATGACTCGCGCCGGACCGCGGAGGCGGTTACCGCACTTCTCGGCGAAGAGCAGCGCCGCGGTCTTCAGACCTCGGCCACCTATGCCGACTTCCAGGCCAAGGCCGAAAAGGTCAAGAACGATGCGCTCGCCTTCCTGCTGGAGGCAAAGCGCGAGGGCAAGACGGTCGCCGCTTACGGTGCAGCGGCCAAGGGCAATACGCTTCTGAACTTTGCCGGGGTCAAGCCGGACCTGCTGCCCTATGTCTGCGATGCCGCGGCCGCCAAGCAGAACAAGTTCATGCCGGGCAGCCATATCCCGATCCTGCATCCCAACGAAATCGTCGCGCGCCGCCCGGACTATGTGATGATCCTCCCCTGGAACATCGCGACCGAAGTCCGCCAGCAGCTGGCTTCGCTTGCCGAAAAGGGCACGAAGTTCGTGACGGCTGTGCCGGAGTTGCAGATCGTATGACGCCGCTGGTTCTGCTCACCGGAGGAACAGGTTTTGTCGGCCGGCAGGTGCTCCGGTCGCTGACCGAAGCTGGTGCGCGCGTCCGGGTGACCTTGCGCGAAGGATCATCGGAAAGCCGGCTTGGCGATCTCTCCGCTGTCGAGAGCATCGTGCGGACGCCGGATCTGTTCCGCGAATCGGTCGAGTGGTGGGCCAAGGCGCTCGAAGGCGTGGATACGGTCGTGCATGTCGCCTGGTATGCGGAACCCGGCAAATATCTGCAGTCGCCGGAAAACATCGTCTGCCTCGAAGGCACGTTGCGCATCGCACAAGGTGCGGCTCTTGCGGGTGTCAAACGTTTCGTCGGCGTGGGTACGTGTTTCGAATACGACGTCTCGGTCGGCATGCTGGCCACCGATACGCCGCTGCGGCCCATCAGCCCCTATGCCGGCGCCAAGGCCGCCGCGTTTCTGGCCCTGTCGCAATGGCTGTCGCTGCACCAGATCAGCTTTGCCTGGTGCCGGCTTTTCTATCTGTTCGGCGAAGGCGAGGACGAGCGGCGTCTCTTTCCCTATCTTCGCGCCCAGCTTGCTGCGAGTAAGCCCGTCGATCTGACGAGCGGCAACCAGATCCGCGACTTCCTGGACGTTCGAGAAGCAGGAAGGCAGATCGCCGAAATCGGGCTCGGCGACAGAACGGGAGCAGTCAACATCTGCTCCGGAATTCCGGTCACGGTGCGGCAGATCGCCGAGCGGTTGGCCGACGAGTATGGTCGCCGCGATCTCTTACGATTCGGCGCCCGTCCCGACAATCTGGTGGATCCGCCTTGCGTCGTCGGGCTGAAAAGGTAGGAAATGGCAGCAGAGCTTTGAGGCGGCGTGATCAGCCGCGATAGCCTGCCTTCAGTAAACGGCAACCGGTGTGCTGCGTTGGGATTGCCATGAGAATCAAACAAAGTTGCAACGCTGACATACAGAGGACCCATCATGAGTGATTTCCAGAAGGAAGTCGAAACTCGCGTCGAAGCCGTCGCCGGCAATAGCGAGTTGAAGGACAAGGCCGCAAAATTCTTGGAAGCGTCGGTGGCGTCCAAATATTCCTACAACTTCTTCTGGCTCGGCCGGCCGATCATCCAGTACCCCCAGGACATGGTGGCGATGCAGGAGCTGATCTGGGCCGTGAAGCCGGATCTGATCATCGAAACCGGTATTGCGCACGGCGGATCCCTGATCCTCAGCGCTTCCATGCTCGCGATGATCGAATTGGCAGAAGCCGCGGAAAAGGGCGAAGTCGTCGATCCGAACAGGCCGAAGCGCAAGGTTCTCGGCATCGACATCGATATCCGCGCCCACAACCGGGCTGCCATCGAGGCGCATCCTTTCTATCCGCGGATCGAGATGATCCAGGGATCGAGCATCGCCGAGGACATCATCGCCCAGGTTCGCGAGGTCGCCTCGCAGTATTCGAACATCCTGGTCTGCCTCGACAGCAATCACACCCACGAGCACGTCCTCAAGGAACTCGAACTCTACGCGCCGCTGACGAGCGTCGGCAGCTATTGCGTCGTCTTCGATACGCTGGTCGAGAACATGCCGGCGGAAACCTCCAACGACCGGCCCTGGGGTCCCGGAGACAATCCGATGACGGCCGTGCACGAATATCTGAAGACCCATTCGGAATTCGTCATCGACAAGCATGTCGAAAACAAGCTGCTGGTCACCGTCGCTCCGGACGGTTACCTCAAGCGCGTACGCTGAGGCTCTACAGACGAGGTGGTCCCGGCGCGCAGCAGTTATGCGCCGGGTTGCGATCTCCGGTCCCGTGACCGGGCGCACTGAAAGACAAATTCCCAAATACAAAAAGGCGGCGAAGCCATGCTTCGCCGCCTTTTTGTATTGACCGGAGCAGCCGGTCTTATTCGATCACGAAGGAGCGAAACATCACCTTGGCGACCTTGCCCTGCGAGCGAAGATCGATGCGCTCCTTGAGATCGTCCTTGAGATACTGGAAGCCGCGCGGGCCCTCGATCTGCTGCAGCGAAACGGTGCGCATGTAGGCGAGGATATCCTGGTGGATATTCTCGGCGAGCGGCAGTTCCGGCGGGCCTTTGAAGGCGAGCGCCACTTCGAGCCGGATCCAGTTTTCGGACGGATAGGCGAGATTGGTGGTGATCGGCTCGAGAAGAATGACGCCGTTGGCCTCCGTGGAGATATGGGGCAGCCCCTCTTCCTTCTTGCCGGCTTCGCCATGTTCGCCGCCGGCCGCCGCCGTCTCATGGGTCTTCGTCGCGTTCGGATCCTTGGGCGCGATCATGCCGCCGACGACCCAGCCGCCGCCGGCGCCGATCACCGTCAGGATCGCGACGCCCGCGATGACCATGATGGTACCGTTTTTCTTTTTCTTAGCGGCGTCGGCCGCCTGTGCTTCATCCGCCATGGCCTTCAAACCTTCACGTCAAGAGATCTTCGTCAGAAGGGCGAGAACAGATCGACGACCTGCTGACCGACCGGAGGCTGCTGGACTTCCGTCAGGCGGCCACGGCCACCGTAGGAAATGCGGGCTTCGGCGATCTTGTCGTAGGAGATCATGTTGGTGGAATCGACATCCTGCGGCCGGACGATACCGGCAACGTTCAGAATGCGGATTTCGTGGTTGACGCGCACTTCCTGCGAACCGCTGATGAGCAGGTTGCCGTTTTCCAGGATGCCGGTGACGACCGCTGCCACGAGCAGCTTCAGGGTTTCAGCCCGCTTGGTCGTGCCCTTGCCCTGTGAATCGGTATTCGAATCCGTTCCGAGATCGCCGGTCGTGCCGGCCTCGGGGGTCCAGCCGAACAGATTGCTCAAGGTGGCCCCCCAGGTGAGGCTGGTCGAATTCTTGCGGTTGCGTTCCGTCTGATTGTCGAACGACGCCTTGTCGTTGATCTTGATATCGACAGTCAGGATGTCGCCGACGTTGAGGGCGCGCGAATCCTTGAAGAGCGCGGCCTGATTGTCGCTCCAGAGCGAGTAGCCACTGGCCATCTGCCGCGGCTGCTTCGGATAGGACGACATCTGCGGCGCCTGCGCATATTGCAGGCCGCTGCCGATCGGGCTCATCGACGGCGCATTGCCGATCTCCTTGATCGTCTGGCTGGAACAACCGGCCAGCAAGAGAACGGCGAGGATTGCAGGGATGCGTTTCGTCATGAGGGCACTTTCGGAACATTGGGAGTGCGTGCTTTCGACGTATTCGGGTCGGAAGCGCTTGAGATGATCGTCGAGATCATGCCGGCCTTCTGCGGGTCCATTTCCGCGAGGAAAAGGGCTGACTGACGGGCCGGAAGCTGCATGATGATCGCGGCTGCGACCTCCATGTTCATTTCTCCGAGCTGCGGTGCTGCCGCATCCGGCTTCATCGTCTTGAAGATATCGACCAGGCCTGCTTGAGCCCGCGCCAGGAAGTCGTTGCGGCGCTTCAGCCAGTCCTGGTATTCGGCGGTCCGATCCTGGAGGGCCTTGATGCGGGTATCGACATCCGCCTGCAGCTTTTCAAGCTCCTGCTTCTGCAGGAGATAACGCTGATCGCGCGCGGCATCGGCGATATTGGTGCAGAACTTCTGGATCTCGTCGCTGGTCGATGCTTCGGTGACCGGAGCCGGCTGCTGTGCTCCGACCTGGGAGACCAGCGTCAGGACAGCCGCAGCGGCGAGGACGCGGCGCGCCAGCGTCTTGGATATGGAAATGGTGAAAAGGGTCTCGGTCATTGCAGGACGAGCTCCGCTTGAAGGGCGCCGGCGGACTTGATGCCTTGCAGGATGGCGATGATGCCGTCCGGCTTGACGCCGATGCTGTTGAGGCCGGCGACGAGGGTTCTCAGATCCGGACCGTTGAGGAGAGCGACCTGGCCGCCATCCTTCATGGCCATGATATCCGTCTGGGGCTGGACCGCCGTCTCGCCGCGCGAGAACGGTTCGGGCTGGATCACCTGCGGGGTCTCCGTGACCTGCACCGTGAGCGTGCCGTAGCTCACCGCGACACGCGATATCTTCACATCCGCACCGATGACGATCGTGCCGGTCCGCTCGTTGACCACGACCTTGGCCGGCGTATCGGTTTCGACCACCAGGTTCTCGATCTCCGCCATCAGCCGGGTCAGATCGGCGCTCTTCGGCTTTTCGATCACCACTTCCTGGCTGTCGCGGGGCTCAGCGATCGGCCCCCCGTAACGGCGGGCCGCGAAACTGTTGACGATGTCCGAGACACGCACCGCCGTCGAGAAATCCGGATTGCGGAGCTGCAGGACGAGGTTGACGGAGTCCTTGAACTTGGACGGCAGTTCACGCTCGATGATCGCGCCGTTCGGCACCCGGGCCGCGGTCGTTACACCTTCGGTCAGCGTCGCCGCCTGACCCTGCGCCGAAAACCCTGACACGACCAGCGCGCCCTGGGCCACGGCATAGATCTGGCCATCGGCGCCGGAAAGCGAGGTCATGACCAGCGTGCCGCCACGCAGCGAGGTCGCGTCGCCGAGCGAGCTGGTCGTGACGTCGATGCGGCTGCCCGGGCTGGCGAAGGGAGGCAGATTGGCCGTGACCATGACGGCCGCGACGTTCTTGGCGTTGGACTGGCTGCCCTGGGTCGAGATGCCGAGGTTCTGCAGCATCGCCTTCATGGACTGGTCGGTAAAGGGAGACGAGCGCAGGCTGTCGCCCGTGCCCTGAAGACCAACGACGAGGCCGTAACCGATGAGCTGGTTGTCGCGGCCTGCCTGCAGGGACGCGATATCCTTGATGCGGGCGGAGACGACATAGGGACCGTCGGCAGACGCCGGCGCGCTCCCCAGCAGGGAGCCGATCACGGCGAGCGTAGTGAGGAAGAAACGGGTTCTCATTTCGCCATCACCTGTATTGTCCCATCGGCCATGACGGTGCCGCTGACAGTGACGCCCGAATCGAGATTGCGGACACGAATGACGTCCCCGACAGCCGCATTCTCGAGCGGCGACCCGGAGGCCGAAATCGTCATGGCGCCGATGGTGAAGGTCAAGCGAACCGCTTTGCCGCGGGTGACCGCGAAGGCTTCGCGAAGTGCCGAAACCGGAACGGTGCGACCGGGCAGCAGCGTGCGCTTTGCCACCATGCCTACGACTTCCTTGGTCTTGCGGGCATAGTCGCCGGCCAGATTCGGATTGGTGATCTGCACTTCTTCGACCCTGCCCTCGGTGATCTCTTCGCCGGGGTAGATGGTCTGGGTCGGCACGACGGCCGTCCCCATCCCGGCCAGGACGGGGGAGCCCGTTGCGGCAAGAAGAGCCGCCAGGAGCCGCAAGGCCAGCCCGGCGCCAATCGCATTTTTCCGGCGAAACTTCATGTCTGCCCGTCTCCTGGTTATTATTTCAGGTTTTTGCTGACGATCGTTGCCATCTCATCGGCGGTGGTGATGACCTTGGAATTCATCTCGTAGGCGCGCTGGGCGGAGATCAGATCGGTGATTTCACGGACGGCGTCGACGTTCGAACTCTCCAGATAGCCCTGTTTCAGGTAACCGAAGCCCGGATCCTCGGGCGCTGCAACGATCGGTTCGCCGGATGCGGCGGTCTGCGCAAACAGGTTGTCGCCGAGCGGCTGCAGGCCAGCCTCGTTGACGAAGTTGGCGGTGGTGAGCTGGCCGATTTCAGTGAAATCCGCCGAATTGCCGATACGGACCATGACCTGGCCGGTGCGGGTGATCTGCGTTTCGCTGACATCCGCCGGGAAGGTGATGTTCGGCACGACCGCATAACCGTCGATCGTGACCAGCTGGCCCTGGGCGTTCTTGTTGAAGGCACCGGCCCGGCTGTAGAGCGTCTGGCCATCCGGGGTCTGGATCTGGTACCAGCCGCGGCCGACGATCGCCACGTCGAGATCGTTCTCGGTGTGGGTCAGTTCACCCTGCGTATGGATGTTGCGAACGGCAGAGGTCTGCACGCCGAGACCGATATTGGCGCCTTCCGGCACGATCGCCTGGTTGGCGCGGTTCGGCACGCCCTGGGCGCGCTCGCTTTGATAAAGCAGGTCGGAAAACTCGGCGCGGGCGCGTTTGTAACCGGTCGTGTTGATGTTCGCGATGTTGTTCGCGATGACTTCGAGATTGGTCTGCTGGGCATCCATGCCCGTTGCTGCGACGGAAAGCGCTCTCATGTCTTCGTCCTCAAACTCTAGATCTGCATTTTCGTGACTTCGAGATAGGCGGACACGATCTTGTCGCGTAGCGCCATGGCGGTCTGGAGCGACTGCTGCGCTTCAAGGACCGCATCTACGACTTCACGGGTATTCGCCTTGCCCTGGATAGCCTTGAACGACATCGATTCCGCGCCCTTCAGGCTGTTCATCGTGTCGGTCGCCATGTTGGCCATGACGCTGGAGAAATCCATGCCGGTATTCTGGCCCGGCGTCGTCGCGATGCCGCCAGCAAATACAGAGCTGCTCGTGGAACCGACCTCGTCAATGCCGTTCGACAGCGAAAGCGAACTAACGTTTTGAATCTTATCGATCATTGTCCGGCCTTCAGAAGGTCAATCGTCGCAGCGATCAGTTCGCGCGTCTGCTTGATGGTCTGGATGTTTGCGTCATAGGAACGATTGGCTTCGCGCATGTCGGCCATCTCGATCAGCATGTTGACATTGGGCATCTTGACCATGCCCTTCGCATCGGCAGCCGGATGGGCCGGATCATATTCCTCGATGAACTTGGAGCTGTCGTTGCCGAGCTTCTTGACCTCGACCACGTCGACGCCGCTTGCCTTGTCCAGCTCGGAGCCGAAGGTAATGGTCTTGCGGCGATAGGGGTCCGCACCGGGCGTATCGCCTGTGGAGCGGGCGTTGGCGATGTTTTCGGAAACGATGCGCAGACGTGTCGACTGCGCCTCCATTCCCGATCCAGCTATCTTCAGGGAGGCTGAAAGCGGATCCATTTGCTTACCTCTTAACTAACGTCAGCATCATGCTGTGAAACGATTTCACCAGTCCTGTGCTCAATTCGTATTGGCGCTTGATTTCACCCGTCTTGGTCAGCTCATCGGCCAGCGAGACGGTATTTCCGGATTCCTGGACGCCGATTTCCTCGTTCAGTTCCGATGGTTTGATGTCGATCTCATCGCTGAGGTCGTTGCTGGCAAAATGGGCCGGGTTAGTGCGGGCCATTGGAATATGCGTGCGGTCCAGCACCGAATTGAAAGGCGTAATGTCCTTGGCCTTGAACTTCGGCGTGTTGGCATTCGCGATATTGCCCGCAACAACTTCCTGACGTACCGAAAGCCAATCGGCCTGACGGGATGCCATTTCGAACAATTGAATCGGCTGCATAGGCTTGTCTCCATCTTCTATCTGGAGACTATGCCGGTAACCTTGCGTCGGACTTACGGGCGAGCACTCCCGCCCGTATCCCGATAAACTTCTCCGCTGGAAGTAATGATGACCCACTTGCCGTCCCGTTGTTCGAGCGTGGCGAGCTTGCTGTTATCGGGCAGGACCGAGCCGACCCGGACCATGTACATGCCAGAACCGTCCTCGATGAGCGCGCGGCCGTTGGCAACGTGAAGCAGCCGGAAGTTGCCTTTGCCCGGAAAGGGCTGCTCTTCCTGCAGATTGCCATTCTTGCGGGTCTCGCCGAGCGACGATGTGGTGGCTGTGGTCAGCGCATCCATCGGCTCGACAGGCTTCGGCCAGTCCTCCTTGGAACTGTCGGTCATGGCGAGCGGCGATACGGTGACGACCGAACGGGCGACGCCCGGCGGCAGGTCGCGGGTGCGGCCCAGCGCTTCGGTGCGGATGCCGAACTTGTCGGCATTCAGAAAGACGTACCAGGGAAAGAAGGCGGAGGCTGCGGCCAGGGTGATACCCGTCGCGACCAGGATCTTGTCGCCTAATCGCGACTGAGCCTCTTCCGACTTCGACTGAGCCGCCGCATCCTGATTGTTCTTGTCGCTCATCGAATAATCACCTTCTCGCTATGGCCGACTGCGGATTGCCCTGCCCGGCCGCCGCCCGGAGCGCATTGGCCAGATCCGCGTATGCGTCGAGCGCCGGCTTTTCCCCCGGCGTCTGCTTCAAGACTTCGTAGATGACCGGCACCTGCTTGATCGCCATGTCGAGATCCGGATCGCTGCCGGCGCGATAACCACCGATCAGGCGCAGGTCGCGGGTTTCCTCGTAGCGGTGCACCAGCGATTTCAGGCGCGAGACCAGCTTTTCCTGATCCTCGGTCCAGGCCTTGCGGGCGAGACGCGAGATCGAGGCGAGCGGATTGATCGGCGGGTAGCGGCCTTCCTCGGCCAGCGAACGGTCGAGGACGATGTGGCCGTCGAGAATGCCGCGGGTGGAGTCGGCGATCGGGTCGTTGTGATTGTCGCCGTCGACCAGGATCGAGATGATCGCGGTGATCGTGCCGGTACCCTCGACGCCGGGACCGGCGCGCTCCAGCAGGCGCGGCAGCTCGGTGAAGACGGAGGCCGGATAACCGCGGGCGATCGGCGGTTCGCCTGCAGCGACCGCGACCTCGCGGATGGCATGGGCAAAACGGGTGACGCTGTCGGCGATGAACAGGACGTTGTCGCCCTGGTCGCGGAAATGTTCGGCGATGGTGATCGCCACCAGCGGTGCCATCTTGCGCAGCATCGGGCTTTCGTCGCTGGTTGCGACGATGGCGATCGATTTCGACATATTCTCGCCGAGCGTATCCTCAATGAATTCACGCACTTCGCGGCCGCGTTCGCCGACCAGCGCGATCACTACCTTGTCGAAGGCATCGGCCCGGGCGAGCATCGAAAGTAGCGTCGACTTGCCGACGCCGGAGCCGGCGAAAATGCCGAGACGCTGGCCGAGGCAGAGCGGCGAGAAGATGTCGATTGCCCGGACACCGGTCCGGAAACCCTTTTCGACGCGGCTGCGCGTCATCGACGGCGGCGCGGTATTGGCGATGGAACGCGGATTGAGGCCGCGTGCGATCGGCCCCTTGCCATCGATCGGCTCGCCAAGCGAGTTGATCGTGCGCCCGCACCAGCTATCGTCCGGCGCGACACGAAAGGCGCCCTTGCGAATCACCGTATCGCCGATGCCGATCGGCTCGCCGGGTTCGATCGGGCAGACATAGATGATGTCCGGCTCCACGCGAACCACTTCGCCCAGATGGATGCCGGTCGCGCTGCGATGGGCGACGAATTCGCCGAGCCGCACGTGTTTCGACAAGCCCGCGACCGTATAATGTCCTGCAGCGATGGTCCTGACATGACCCCCATGGGCGACCGAGAAGGCCGGATCGGCATAACGCGCCGAAAGACCGGCAAGCTGGGCCAGCTTGCCGCCGTTAACTGCATCGAGGATAGCCGCTTCCATCATGGTGGGCCCTCTTTCCTATCGTTTAAGCGTTGGAACCGCCGAGTGTCTTGATCGCATCGTCCAGCGAGGTCTCGCTGTCGCGCATCAGCGACGAAATGCTTTCGAAAGCGCGATTGACCTGGATGAGCTGGGTCATTTCACTGATGCCGTTGACGTTGGATCCCTCAAGATATCCTTGAACGACGGAATTCTCGATTCCTTCGAGAACCGGCTGCGGGGTATCGACGGTGATGACGCCAGAGTTGTCGTGGCGGACGAAGCCCTTGGTAACGTCAGCGGTGAACAGGCCGAGGCTGGCCACCGGCTGTTCGTTCTGTCGGATGATGCCGTCGGAGCCGACGGTCGGAGGGCCGCCGTCGCGGTTCAGCTGGATCGGCGCGCCGCCGGCATCGAGAACTGCGTAACCGCGGATCGAGCGGAGTTGACCCAACTCATCCATGGTGAAACGACCGTCGCGGGTCAGCACCTGGCCGGCCGGCGTATCGATCGCGAACCAGGCATTGCCCTTGATCGCAAAGTCGAGCGGGTTGCCCGTGCGCTGCATTTCGCCCGTGCGGGTCGACAGATAGTCGTTGCCCTGGGTCACGAAAGCGACCTTTGCGCCGATATCATTCTGGGTCTTGCTCAGAACCTCGTCGAACTTGACCTCCGTGGAACGGAAGCCGGTGGTGTTCATGTTGGCCATGTTGTCGGCGATCGTGTTCAAGCGACGCTCGAGCGCGATCTGGGAAGAGATGCCGACGTAAAGTCCGGACTGCATATCATTTGCCTCCGAGTTTCAGATTGTTGATCGAGATCAGAAGATCCGTGGAAATCCCGCTCGACGACGGGGAGTTGAAGACGGCAAGCGGATCGTAGCTCTCGCTGGGATTGCTGATCTCCCACATGGCCGTGAATCGCTCGAGGAACTTGTTGACCTTGGCCGGATCCTGGAAATCCTCGATCTTGACCGTCTCTTCGATGTACTTGGCCTGACGGTCGAGGTCGGCGCCGATCATGTCTGCCGACATGCCCAGCGCCGTGCGCATGACTTCCGAAAGGGCGTCGTCGGCGAGAACTTCCATCCCGGACTTGATCGTCGGCGCTGTGCGCTCGAAATAGAGCGCAAGCCGAACGCCCATGTTGTCGGCGCCCGCATCCTCTTCCAGCGTCTGGCGCTGGAACTTGTCTACGACGCCCTTCTGGGCCTTGTCGAAGGAGGTGGCGGTGGTGCCGAAGGCGGCGAAATTCAGGGATTCGGCCAGCTGCGCATAGCGGCTGTCGGAGAGCTGGTTGGCGAAATCGGCCTCGTTGTCGGTGCCTTCCGTCAGAACCTTGCGAATGAATGCCTTCGCATAAGCCATATCTTCGAGGCCGTGAGCCTTCAGCGCGTAATTGTAGACGCGCGTATCGGCCATGAAGTCGTCGATGGTCTTGATGCTGCCGATCTTGGAAAGGTAATATTCGGTCTCGCGCGCAACTTCCGGCTTTTCGGCGACGCGCTCCAGCGACTTCGACATGTCGCGGCTGATCATTGCGTAGCTGGTATAGGTCGTGATCACGATAGCTCTACCTAAGTCCGCGGAAGCGGCGGACATCGCTGCGGAGCGGGCAATCCGGTCCGATCGTGGGCAGAACTAGGCTCGAAGACTTGTGCGAAGCTGTTCGGGGCCTGCTTCTATTAGCGTCCTCACAGCCAGCCTCACGCAAGCCAGACGCCTTATCCCCAAGACAAACGAAAACGATCGGGCACAGGTACGCGATGAATATTATTATCGGCTTTGTCATCACCGTTGGCTGTATTCTCGGCGGCTTCATGGCCATGGGTGGCCACATCGACGTTCTTATCCAGCCCTTCGAGCTCATGATCATCGGCGGCGCCGGTCTCGGCGGCTTCATCATGGCCAACCCGATGAAGGTCGTGAAGGATAGCGGCAAGGCGCTCGGAGAGGCATTCAAGAACACTGTCCCGAAAGAACGCAACTACCTCGACATTCTCGGCGTGCTCTATTCGCTGATGCGCGACCTCAGAACCAAGTCGCGCAATGAAATCGAAGCGCATATCGACAATCCGGATGAATCGCCGATCTTCCAGACCGCGCCGACGGTCCTGAAGAACAAGGAACTGACTGCCTTCATCTGCGACTACGTGCGCCTCATCATCATCGGCAATGCCCGCTCGCACGAGATCGAGGCGCTGATGGACGAAGAAATCAACACCATGTTCGCCGACAAGATGAAGCCCTATCACGCGATCACCGCGATGGGCGACTCGTTCCCGGCCATCGGTATCGTCGCCGCCGTTCTCGGGGTTATCAAGGCGATGGGCAAGATCAACGAATCGCCGGAAGTTCTCGGCGGCCTCATCGGTGCGGCTCTCGTCGGCACCATGCTCGGCATCTTCCTGTCCTATTCGGTCTGCAACCCGCTGACCTCGCAGATCAAGATCGTCCGCACCAAGCAGCACCGCCTGTACATCATCGTCAAGCAGACCCTGCTTGCCTACATGAACGGCTCCGTTCCGCAGGTCGCGCTCGAATACGGACGTAAGACGATTTCCAACAAAGAACGGCCCTCGATCGACTCAGTCGAGCAGGAAATGATGAATCCTGGTGGAGAAAAGGCGGCATGATGACGTCGAATCAAGCAAATCAATCAACGGCGTCGGGCATGGACCTGGCGCTCCTGGCAAAATTGACCGGAGGTCTCGGCGACAAGAAGACCGTCGAGAAGATCAGCAGTGAGTTTGCGCAACTCTATGCGGAATTCCTGCCTGACGTCTTCCACAGCGAAACCGGCATCCGCATCGGCGTCTCCTATGTGAGCTGCACGTCCGGCCTCATGACCGACCTCATCGCCGATCTGGGCGATGGGTTTGCCCTTTCCGACGGATCCCTGCGCAACTGGTCGCCGAATTTCGTGCTCGGTTGCGGCAACACCTTCGTGATCGCACTCATGGAGCTGATGCTCGGCTCCGCCCCCAACACGATCGAACAACCCATCGAACGTCCGCTTTCGGATATCGAGCTCGACCTCGCCGTGATGGTCTTCGAGCGGATCGCCGACGTGCTGCGTTCCGGCGTCAACGCGCAGGGTGGCTTCGAAGCAAGCCTTGAACGGCCCCATAACGCCGAAGACCGCCCAAAGCCGGACGATCTGACGCGCCCGGAATTCGGCGTCTCCATCCGCATGGCGTTCGAGCTTGGTTCGGTCACTTCCGAATTCGCACTCGTCATCCCTCAACGCGCATTCCTGAAGACCAAAGTCACCGCGCCGAAGTCGAAGGCTCAAGCCTCCAAGGCCAAGCAAGAATGGACGGACCGCATGAACGATCAAGTCCGCCGCTCGCATGTTACCCTTGAGGCCCGTATCCGGTTGCAGAAGCTGACGCTCGGAACGATCTCGCGGCTCGCCGCCGGCGACGTGATCGCTTTCCAGGACAAGCGCGATGTCCAGGTTCAGGTCAGCGCCAACGGCCGGGACATGTATTCTTGCGAATTCGGGCGCTCCGGCGAGCGATATACAGTCCGCGTAAAGGATAATATCAGCACGGACGACGAGATTCTCCAACACCTGATAGGCTAGATCCGCAGCCAGCCTGTTGCCGGCTTATTTCGCCAAGGCAGGCTGACGCAAGTTTCAACAGGAATAATCACCGCATGGCTACGAAGAAGACACCTCTCACCGATGACGACTCACTGATGCCGCTCGGCAATGACGCCGATCTGGATCAGGCCATCGACGATCTGCGCGGCGTCTTGAAGACGGATGCCGATGGTGGCGTGCCGGGCTTCGATGCGGATTTCGGCGCGTCCGCAACCAGTGATTTTTCGCCCGACGCCCCGTCCTTCGGCGGTGGTTTCGAAGCACAGGCCGATACATTCGGCGGCGGCGGAAGCTTCGGTGGCGGTGCTGGCGGCCTTGGCGGCGCAAAAAGCTTCGGTGGCAACGATTTCGGCGGTTCGGCATCCAGCAGTGCCGCCTACCAGGAGCCGGGCAGCGCGCTCAACGCCAATCTCGACCTGATCATGGATATCCCGATCGACGTCGAGATCGTGCTCGGAACGAGCCGCATGCAGGTCTCCGGCCTGATGACACTCGAGGAGGGTGCGACGATCGCACTCGACAAGAAGATCGGCGAGCCGGTGGAGATCGTGGTCAACGGACGCCGCATCGGCAAGGGTGAGATCACCGTGCTGGAAAATGACGAAACGCGCTTCGGTGTGAGACTGACGGAAGTACTGAGCACGAGAAGAACCTGATCCCTGTTTGGGACAGAAAAGGAAGACCATGATGGACTTTGAGGATTTCGGTGGCAGCGCCCTCTCGACGAAACCGTTGTCCAAGGCCGAAAAGGCCGCGGCAGTGCTCCTGGCCATGGGCAAGGGCGTTGCCGGCAAGCTTCTCAAATATTTCACCCAGGCCGAGCTGCAGAATATCATTGCCTGTGCTCAGACGCTGCGTGCGATCCCGCCGGACGAACTCCTCGAACTCGTCAACGAGTTCGAGGATCTGTTCACCGAAGGCACCGGTCTCATGGACAATGCCGCAGCGATCGAGGGCATTCTCGAAGCCGGCCTGACACCGGAAGAGGTCGACGGGCTGCTCGGCCGCCGCGCCGCGTTCGACGATTATCAGGCCAATATCTGGGACCGCCTGCAGGACGCCGATCCGGCATTCGTGGGCAAATTCCTGTCGCGCGAACATCCCCAGACCGTCGCCTATATCCTTTCGCAGATGCCGTCGATCTTCGGTGCCAAGGTGCTGCTCCAGCTTCCCGACAGCCGCCGCGCCGATATCATGAACCGCGCCGTCAACATGAAGGAAGTCAGCCCCAAGGCAGCGCAGATCATCGAGAACCGGGTGATGGAACTGATCGCGGCCATCGAAGCAGAGCGCAACTCGAACGGCTCGAACAAGGTCGCCGAGCTCATGAACGAACTCGACAAGAACCAGGTCGATACCCTGCTCAACTCGCTGGAGACGATCAGCAAGGAATCCGTCAACAAGGTCCGGCCGAAGATCTTCCTCTTCGAAGACCTGCTCTACATGCCGCAGCGCAGCCGCGTCATGCTGCTCAACGACGTCGCGGGAGACATTCTCACGATGGCGCTGCGCGGTGCGACCAACGAGATCAAGGAATGCGTCCTCTCGGCGATCAGCCCGCGCCAGCGCCGCATGATCGAAAGCGATCTGGCGGTTCAGAACATGAACCTCAATCCGCGCGAAGTGGCGATCGCCCGTCGCGCGATCGCACAGGAAGCGATCCGGCTCGCCAATTCGGGCCAGATCCTCCTCAAGGAAGAAAAGAAGGATGGCGAGAAGGCGGCCGAAGCCGCCTAACCTGCCGATTGAGATATAAGAAGCAAAGCGGAGCTGGAAACATCTCGCTCCGCTTTCGTTTCACCCGCCTTTCGCCGTTATTTTCCGGCCACCCACAGTCTTTTTGTTGACTCGATTAGCGGCTAGCAGGCGATGCGATAACATCGCAGGCGGCGGCGGCCGATTCGTTTGAGCCACGTCCTCGCAACCGGAAGACCGATTGGTTCAAAGCCGTGTCTGACGACGACAAAGACAGTAAAACAGAAAACCCGACCGCCAAACGAATGTCGGAAGCGGCAGACAAGGGTAACGTCCCTGTCTCCCGAGAAGTGCCGCTTTTCGCCTCGATCCTAGCATTCTATGTATATCTCGTCTTCTTCCTTCCCTCCGGCATCTCAAAGATGGCCGAGACGCTGAAGGACCTTTTCGAGCAGCCGGATCAGTGGCGGCTCGAGAACTCGACGGACGTCGTCTCGCTGAGCGTCCATCTCGGCTGGGCCGTCGCAGCGTTCCTGGTTCCGGTGATGCTGCTGTTCATCATTTTCGGGCTCGGCTCGTCATTCGCGCAGAACATGCCATCGCTGGTGCTCGAGCGCGTGCGGCCGCAGATTTCCCGCGTTTCACCTGCCAAGGGTTTCGGACGAATCTACAGCGTTCCGGGCTTCGTCGAATTCGGAAAGTCGATCTTCAAGATCATGATCGTCGCGGTGATCATGTATTTCGCGTTGCGGCGCGAATATTTCTCCACGCTGGACGCGATGTTCTCGGATCCGCAGATCATTCTCGTCAAACTGGACGCAGTCATCCGCCGGATGGTGATCGTTGTGGTCATGTCGGCCGGTCTGCTTGCCGTCGTCGACGTCCTGTGGACGCGCTACCACTGGTACAACGAACTGAAGATGACCAAGCAGGAGGTCAAGGACGAATACAAGCAGGCGCAGGGCGACCCGATCGTCAAGCAGCGCCAGAAATCGGTGGCGCGCGACCGCGCTCGCCGGCGCATGATCAACAATGTGCCCCGCGCCACGCTCGTGATCGCCAACCCGACTCACTTTGCGGTGGCGCTGCGTTACGTGCGTGAGGAGAACGACGCCCCGGTCGTCGTCGCCAAGGGCCAGGACCTGATTGCCCTGAAGATCCGCGAAATCGCAGAGGAAAACGGCATCCCCGTTTTTGAAGATCCGCCCCTGGCACGCTCCATGTTTGCGCAAGTCTCGGTGGATAGTGTCATTCCGCCAGTCTTTTATAAGGCTGTGGCAGAACTCGTGCACCGGGTCTACGCTTCCCGGTCGCTCAAAAAACGGACACGCTGAGCGTCATGAAGAAATGCACCTATTCCACCGAACGAGAAGAAATCGTCGCACAAGCAATCAGCCCGGTGGCTTCGGAACTTCGCCTGCTCGATGCCGGTGATCTCATCTCACTTCTACGTCTGGAGTGCCACAGCAGCCTTGCCGACCTCGTGTCTTCTGCGGCCGAGCTCTATTTCCATCCGGGCACCGTCAGTTTTGGCGCCGGAGGCGACTACAAGCTCGAATGGAACGGAAAGCCGGAAGTCGTCCTCGACCTCGAAATCAAGCCGCGCGGCGTTTCGGTCTATGCCCGTCTGACGCTGGCCGACCAGCAGGCGGCGCTCGAAATCGACCACATTGCCTTCCAGGCCCCTTTCGAGGATCCCCACGACAACACCGCGTTCCTGGCAAAAAGCCTCCAGGAAGCCAAATTCGTGAAGACCAGCAGTTCACAGATGTGAGCTGCATTGCTCTCGGTGCAAAAGGCGCGTCGCCTATCGGAACGGATCAGTGGATGTAGCCGAGCCGGATAGCCTTGGCGATCGCCTGGATGCGATTGACCGAATCGAGCTTGATGGTCGCCGAGCCCAGATAGGCGTTGACAGTGTGGACCGAGAGGCCGAGCTTCTCGGCAATTTCTTCACTGATGCGACCGTCGCCGGCCAGTTGAAGACAGGCAATCTCACGTTCGCTCAGCGATTCGGCCGGCACGCTGCGGCGTTCGTCGAGCGCCAGCAGATCCATGACCACCTGGCAGCTTCTGACATGCTGGTCGATGATGACATCGCTCACCAGTTCCATGGAGGTCCCGAAGAAAGCAACGAAACCGTTCCCCAGCGCACCGAGACGCACCGGAAAGGCGATACCCGAAAAAGGAACGACGCCGGTCTCCAGGCGATGTGTCAATGGCGAGAACTCGCCGGCATCGGCAAAGCTGGTATTCTCCGATCCGTTCCAGATCAGCGGCAGAAGTGACGTCTCGATATGTTCCAGCAGCGCCTCGCCATAGGCGCTGACAAGCTGGTTGCTGCTTTCGAGCGCGCCGGCACCCCAGTTTTCGAGTTCGCATACGAGTTTGCGCTTGTTGGGCAGGCCGGCACCGGCGACCCGGAAAACCGCAAAATTCCGCGCCTTCAGATTCTTCTGCATGGCGATGAGCTTCGGGAAGATGTCCGACCGGCTGGAGGCGCGCTGGAGGCGCAGATACTGGATGCTTCCAGGTCCATCTGCCATGCCGCTGCGCGAATAACCCATTGAAATTATTTTCCTAAACTAGGTTGTTGCGAACCGCATAGGCAATTGCCTCGGAACGCGTTTTGGTTGCCGTCTTGCGCATCACACTGGTAATGTAGTTGTTGATCGTATTGCGGGATATGCCGAGGATCACGGCGATCTCGTCGCTGGTCTTGCCCTCCGCGATCCAGAAGAGGCATTCAAGCTCGCGTTCCGTCAGCTCGAAATCACGTTCAGTCCTGGCGTCGGCATTCTCTCCGAAACTGGCGCCGTAGGCAGCAAACAGGCCAACTTCCCTCAGTCGTTCCTGCGACAGGATGATACCGTCGTTAAACAGCAGCATCAGCGAGAAGCGCGTCCTGCCGACGCAAAAGGTCAGAGCGCAGTACTGCCGGCTGATGTCGTCCGGCGGCACGATGTCGTCGGGTAGCAAGGCAAAGCTGGGGGTCAGCAGCGAGAGGCACTTTTCGAGTTCGGTGGAACGCGCATAACCGCTTGCCAGCTCCGAGCCCAGGCGCCGCACAAGATCAAAGGGCCAGTTGGAGGTAACGATGAAGTCGAGGCCCTGTTCCTGGATGAGGTCGTAGCGGGCCAGCAGGAAATGAGAGGCGCCGACGTAATCGGCAAGCAGGCGCATGACCGCCTGAACGTTGTTGGAGCCCGCCAGAACTGAAAGACGGCGAACCAACTGCTCACGCGATAGTCCCCTGGAGCTGGCAGCCTCCGCGTAGGAGCGCCCCTCCGTCATCATTTCTACCCCCGACAACTCCATTCGCTATCTGCTCCCGGCCACGTGGTGCATCCATCATGAATGCGCGCATCGCGGCATATTGCGACTTCCATACAACCCCTCCCGCGCTGAAACGATCCCGAGTTAGACGAATTCATCAAAAGATACTGTCTGTAGCCGCTTTCATTCGTCGTCCACACCGGGATTTCCAGCCAGCTCCACCCTCCTCGGAACCTTCGGAAGTCATTGTACGAATCAAAGCCATTGTAGGAGACGCGTCGCGAATTACCATCGCCTGGACACCGGATTTCCCCAGTTGCGCCATATTCTCGCTGATTCGCGTACGCGCAAATCCGCCAAGTGTGTGGCGGGCTGAAAAGAAATGGGCCGGACAAGGGTCCGGCCCATCGCGATCATATTTTCGTGATACCCTATCAGGCGGCCTTTTCGAGTGCCCATTTGCGGAGAATTTTCGCAGCGCGCTCTTCGGAGATTTCGACCATCCGGGCGAGGCGTTTTTCGGGACCTTCCTTGACACGGCGGTTGAAGCCGTCGTCGTCCCCGCCACCCAGCATGTCGTTCGAGCTGTCGAAACCGAAGTCGGAACCGAAGCCATCCATGAGCGCCGGGCTTCCGGTCGTCGGCGAGAAGTCCGGAAGTTCGAGGCCTGCACCTTCCGCCGCTTCGCCGGCGACATTGGTACCGCTGACGGTGCGGATGAGCGGGCGAAGACCGAGCCAGACCACCAGGAAGGCGACCAGGACGAAGGCGAGCGAGTTAATGATGCCGCCGACATTGCGGCTCAGCATGTCCATCACGCCCGGACCGCTGGAGGCCTCGGCGAGAAGCTGGTTCTCAAGGAAGTCCATGGCCGTCAGGGTCACGACGTCGCCGCGGCCCGAATTAATGCCGGCAGCGGATGCGACGATCTTCTGCATCTCGGCGAGGTAGGCATCAACCTTGGCCTGATCGACCGGCTCGCCGACCATTCTCGCGATACGCCCCTTGTTGACGACGACCGCAACCGAAACCTTCTCGATCTGATAGCTGTTACGCGTCGTGGCGACCGTCTTCTGGTTGATCTCGTAGTTGGTCTGCTCTTCCTTCTTGTCGGACTGATCAGACGATTTCGGACCATTCGCGCCACCCGGAGGCGGAGCGGCCTGCGGCACGTTCTGCTCCACGGTCGTGGCATTGTCGTCCTGGGTCTGCTGCGATTTCGACGCTTCCTTGGTGGTGCGGACCGAACGTTCGACGCGGGAGTTCGGATCGAACACCGTCTCGTTGATCTGCTGGCTGTCCGTATTGAGGGACGCCGTGACGCTCGAACGGAAATTGTCCATGCCGAGGAAGGGCGCGAGCGCCTTGTCGATATTGTTCTCGATTTCCTGCTGAACGTTCTGGACGATGCTCAGCGACTTGTTCATTTCGCTGCCGCCGTATTCGTCGCCGGAAGCGAGCAACTGCCCGGTGGAGTCGAGTATGGTGACGTCATCGACGTCAAGGCCGGGAACTGCGGAGGCGACCAGGTGACGAATGGACGACGCGGCCTTGCGGCCCGTCGTCGAGCTTGCCCGGATCATCACAGATGCGGTGGGTTTCTGCTCGCCGCGACGGAAGTTGCCGACATCCGGCATCACGATATGGACGCGAGCAGCGTTGACGCCGTTGATCTGCTGGATCGACCGCCCGATTTCACCTTCGAGGGCACGCACGCGGGTGACTTCCTGCATGAAGGAGGTCAGGCCGAGCGAACCGACATTGTCGAAGAGTTCATAACCGGCATTGGCGCTGTTCGGCAGGCCTCGCTCGGCCAGCAGAAGCCGGGCCTTGCTCGTCGTGCCGGCCGGAACCTGAAGGCTCGTGCCGTCCGTGCCGACCTGAAAAGGCATGTTTGCCTCTGCCAGCGCGATGCTCACCTGGTTGAGGTCGGCGGTATCAAGGCCGACGTAGAGCGTCTCGTAAGCCGGCTTGTTAACGAAGAGGGCCGCAGCAATAACGATCGCAATTGAAATGACGCCGACGGCGCCTAGAGCAATAAGTCGTGTCTGGCCTAAACCGGCCAGATTTTTAAAGACTTGTGAAAATTGAGCCAACAGATTCATTCTGTTCCCACATCGCCAACTAGGTATTCGAGCCCATGCCCAGTCGCACCTTAGAAAGCGAAGCTTGTGCGAGCGTTTCGCGGGAGCGTGGATTCTGACGATTATGGAGGGCTGGCGAGACTGGCAATTTGACCGGCCGTCATGGCCGAAACATGCATGTCAGGGCAGGCGATCAGAAGAAATCGAAATCGCCGGCTGCCTTGCTCAAAGGCTGGGAATGGCCATGGCGCATGCCATTGGTCAGCGCCTTCTGCATATCGGCAAGCTTGACGAGATTGAGTGCGGTCGAGACATCGACCATCCATTCGTTCGGAATGCCGCCGGTGATCGTGTCGATGAATTCCGCAAGGCCGCGCGTCTTCTGCACGGCAAGATCGATGCCCTGCAAGACTTTCAGACTGTCCGGCGACTGGAGGATCGTTTCGCCGCCGAGCTCCAATAGCTGCGGCTCGACCCGTTCGATCAGATAGGCGACGTCATGAAGCTCCGAGACCAGACGCATCAGAACTTCTGGCAGCGATTCCTCAAAGGGAGCGATTGGCGTCTTGACGATGTCGTTCATGGCTTTCTTCGCCCCGAGAAATGACTTCTTTAAAAGAACTCGATCGAGTTCTCGACCGGCTTCGGCGGCATGCGTACCGGACGCTCCTCCATCGCCACGGTCCGTTGAGTTTCGGCGCCGGTCAGCGGATACTGACGAGCCCGGCCACTCACGGGCCAGAACTCCAGCTTGCGCCCGTGATCCCCACCCGTCGAGGAACCGACCACCGGAATGCCTTCGTCCTTGAGAAATTGCATGGCGAATGCGGCATTCTGCTCGCCGACATTCGAAAAGCTGGCAATTGTCTTGGCGCCGCCGAAAATCTTCGCTTCCAACCGGTCTCGCCGGGCTCCCTGCTTCAAAAGCCCATTGATCAGCAGTTCCATCAGATGCACGCCATAGCGCGTCGCATCGCCGCCCGAGGCCGTGGAACCGCCGGATCCCGGAAGCAGGAAGTGGTTCATGCCGCCGATGCCAGCGACAGGATCGCGAAGACACGCAGCCACGCAAGAGCCCAAAATCGTCGAGAGAACGGCATTCGGGTCGTTCAGGACCTTAAATTCCCCCTGGATAATATGGACACGCCTGACTGCAGCGGCGTCATTCATTTCAATGCTCCAAACACCGCTTCGATAGCGGCCTTCATCTTTTCGATCGTGAACGGCTTGGCGAGAACGTTGTTGGCACCGAGCGAAGCGGCCTTCTGGACCAGGGCCCGATCCCCCTGAGCCGTCAGGATGATGAATGCGGCCTTCTTGGTGTTCGGATTGGCGCGAACGGCCTGCAGGAAACCGATGCCATCCATTTTCGGCATGTTGAAATCCGAAATGACGAGATGGTGCGGCTGTTCGGCCATGATCTTCATGCCCTGTTCGCCATCGCCGGCAGACGTGATCTGTTTGAAGCCGAGCTGTGTCAGGGCGTCGCTGAGCAGCAGGCGGCTGGTGACCTGATCATCGACGATCAGAACTTTGATTTTTTCAGCGATAGACATTTATTCGGTACCTTCTTTTCGGGCGGCAGTTAACTTCAACACTTCTTCTCCAATGGAGCCTAGCGGCAGTTGCTGCTCGACGGCCCCCATTTCATGGGCAACCCTCGGCATGCCGTAGACCACACAGGTCTTTTCGTTCTGCCCGATCGTGCGTGCGCCCGCGCTACGCATTCTGAGCAAACCTGCAGCTCCGTCGCGCCCCATGCCTGTCAGGATGACCCCGACCGCATTGCGACCTGCCAGATCGGCGACCGAGTCGAAAAGGACGTCCACTGAGGGCCTGTGGCCGTTTACCGGCTCCCTTTCGATCAGCCGGCAACATGGCGCCGACGGATTGACCACCTGCAAGTGCCGTTCGCCACCGGGCGCCAGATAGATCCTGCCGATCTCCAGCCGTGCGCCGTCGGTAGCTTCCTGGACCACAGGAGCGCAGATACGATTAAGCCGTTCAGCAAAACTTTTGGTAAACGTGGAAGGCATATGTTGAGTAATTACAGTGGGCGGGCAGTTTTGCGGGAACTTTTGCAGCACCGCGATGAGGGCTTCGACACCGCCGGTTGACGACCCTATGGCCACAACCTTTCTACCCACCCGGTACTCCGCAGCGGGGGAGGCGGCGATGACCGGGGCCGGCCCGTTGCGGCGGGGTCCCGACCGGGCTGCAGCCTTCACCTTTTCGGCAAGATCCATGAAGGGACGAATATCGCCGGGGGCTGGCTTGCCGACGCAATCGAAGGCGCCGATCTCGAGAGCGGCCAGGGTCGCATTGGCACCCTGATGGGTCATCGCCGAAACCATGATCACCGGCATCGGGCGCAGGCGCATGATCTTTTCGAGGAATTCCAGCCCGTTCATATTGGGCATCTCGATATCGAGGGTGACGACATCGGGGTTGAGCTGCTTGATCGCGACGCGCGCTTCCAACGCATCGCCGGCCTGGCCGACGACATTCACTTCCGGATCGGAATTCAGGACGGCCGTGATCAGGCCTCGCATGGTGGGCGAATCGTCAACAACCAGGACTCGTGCCGGAGCGCTCATGCTTTCCTCCCTGCGTTCTTACCCGCATAACGATAGGTCGTGATGCCGATGTTATCGAACAGGTTTTTCGCATCGCCAGAGACGCGCTCGGAATGGCCGATATAAAGATGCCCGCCTTCAGGCAGGAGCGAAGCAAAGCGGGACCAGATCTTCATCTGCGTGGGCTCATCGAAATAGATGACGACGTTGCGGCAGAAGATGACGTCGAAATTGCCCTTGAAGGGCCATTGCGCCATCAGGTTCAGCTCGTTGAAGGTGATCAGCTTCTTGACGCGTTCATCGATCTGGAACCTGCGGCGACCGCCGGCATCGACCTCGCGAAACCACTGCTTGCGCATGGCCGGCGTCATGGTCTCGAGCGCGTTCTCGTCGTAGACGCCGGCGCGGGCCGCAGCCAGAATCTTCGGATCGATATCGGTCGCCAGGATACGGAAATCCAAATCGGCCACATTAGGAAGCAGCGACAGCACGGTCAGCGCAATCGAATAGGGCTCCTGGCCGTCCGAACAGGCGGCAGACCAGATGCGCACACGACCGCCGCTCTTGGCGCGGTTGATGAGACCCGGCAAGACCTCGTCGCGCAGGTGCTCGAAGTGGTGGTTCTCGCGGAAGAAACGGGTGAAGTTGGTCGTCAGATGCGACAGCATTTCGCGGCGGGCGGCCGCGCCGTCGGGCGACGAGACCAGAGCGCAATAGTCCTTGAAACCGCGCAGGCCGAGTGCCCGGATATGCTTGGAAAGACGGGAATAGACCAGCGAAGCCTTGGAATCGTTGAGATAGATCCCGGCATCCGAGTAGATCATCGCCGAGATATCGGTGAGGTCGCGGCGCGTCAGCGGATATTCTCCGCTTGCGAGGACCTCATCCGGTGACTGTCGGCTTTCGATGGCGCCCAAAGGCTTCATGCGGCTTCGCTTTCCTGGTCGGGGAAGAGGGCGTCCAACTCGATCATGCAGATCATCCGCTTATCGATGGCGAGAATCCCCCGGGCGTATTGTCTCTCCAGATCGGAGGAGACTTCCGGTACTGGCTGGATATTCTCCTCGGTAATCGTAAGGATATCGGAAACGGCTTCGACGAGCAGACCAACAACTTTGGTCTTCATCTGCGCCACGATGATCACATGGCGCGCCGTCGGCTCGGCATCCTTCATGCCAAGCCGGGCCGAAAGGTCGATAATCGGCAGAACCGCGCCGCGCAGATTGATGACACCCATGACGTAGGCGGGCGCATGCGGCAGCGGCGTTGCCTGGGTCCATCCGCGAATTTCGCGGACGGACATGATGTTGACGCAGAATTCCTGATCACCGATGCGGAAAGCAATCAGCTTCCGGTCTGCCTGAACAAGGTTTTTCACGGCAAAGGACGACATACAATCAACCCGTGGCGGCTAAGGACATTTCAGGTTTCATGGACTGGCCGCGCGAGGCTGCGACCACGGCATCGACATCGAGAATGAGCGCGACGCGGCCATCACCGAGGATGGTGGCTGCGGCAATGCCCGGGACGTGGGTGTAGTTCGCCTCGAGCGACTTGATGACGACCTGGCGCTGGCCCTGGATGGCATCGACCATCAGAGCACGCTGTCCGCCACCTTCCGATTCGACCAGCAGTGCGACACCTTCGACGGGATTGGCCTGAGTGGCGCGGTAGTTGAGAACCCGACCGACATCGACCAGCGGGCAGAACGAATTGCGGATCGAGATGAGCCGCTGGTTGGCGCCGAAGGAGTGGATGGCGGCAGCCTCCGGCTGCAGCGTCTCGACGATCGCGGTGAGCGGCACCACCAGCGTCTGGCCGGCGACCGTGACCACCATGCCGTCGAGAACGGCAAGCGTCAGCGGTAGGCTCATGGTGAAGGTCGAGCCGTAACCCGGCCGCGAGGAGATCGAAATACGGCCGCCGAGCGCCTGGATCGACCGCTTGACCACGTCCATGCCGACGCCGCGGCCGGAAATGTCGGAGATCTTGTCGGCAGTCGAGAAGCCGGCCATGAAGATCAGGTTGTCGATCTCGTCGTCCGACAGGTTTGCGTCGGCGGCGATGATGTCGTTGTCGATCGCCTTCTGGCGGACGCGCTCGCGGTTGATGCCGGCGCCATCGTCGGCAAGCTCAATCAGGATGCGGCCCGACCGATGTTTTGCGGTGAGCTTGATCGTGCCTTCCGGATCCTTGCCGGCGGCTTCACGCTTTTCAGGCGATTCAATGCCGTGGTCGACGGCGTTGCGGATCATGTGGGTCAGCGGCTCGGCGATCTTGTCAATGACCGTCTTGTCGACTTCGGTGTTTTCACCTTCAGTGACCAGGCGGATCGATTTGCCGACCATGTCGGCCACTTCGCGAACGATACGCGACATGCGCTGGAAGACCGGCTTTACCGGCTGCGCGCGGATCGCCATGACCGAGTCCTGGATCTCGCGGGTGAGCTGCTGAAGCTCCTCGAGGCCCATGTTAACGGCCGACGTGCCGGTCGCATCGTTTTCGATGACGCTCTGGGAAAGCATCGCTTGGTTGATGACGAGTTCGCCGACGAGGTTGATGAGACGGTCGACGCGGTCGAGATCGACGCGGATCGTCTGGCCAGCGGCAGCAGCGGCGGCGGCCGCATTGTTCTGGGCGGCGGCAGCGGCAGCAGCCGATTCCTTCTTCTCGACGGCACGAGCAGCCCTCGAGACGTTGCTCGCGGTCTCGGCGGCAGATACGGCCGCAGCGACGGTTTCTTCCGAAACGCCCTGCTCCGCGCCCTTCTCTTCTTCTCCACCAGAGGAGTCATCGAGGATTGAAAGGTCGAACGGAACCGGGACCATCGGCAGTTCCTCGTCGGAAGATGCCTCTTCGGCAAGCTTCACTTCGAGGTCGCAATCCCATTCCGCGAATTCGAAGACAGCGCGGATATCGTCTTCGCTCTTGGTGGTCCGGATCGAGATCTTCCAGCCGAAATAGGAGGCTTCCGGATCCATCTTGTCGAGCGGCGGAAGGGCGTCCGTATCGCAATTGATGCTCATCTCGCCGAGACGGGACAGATCGCGCAGCAGGAGCGCTGCCTCATTGCCCTTGGAGTAGAGTTCGCGGCGGGGCTTGAAGGAGACTTCGTAGACCGAACCTTCGATTGCCGGCTCTTCGTCTTCGCCGAACCCATCGAACGAGAAGGGGATCGGCTGGAAGCCGCTGTCGTCGGTCGGCTTGGGGGTCTCGGCTTTCGCCACAGGAGCCGGGGCGGGTGCGGCCTTCGGAGCCGGCTTGGGAGCCTCGTGGGCGGAGGAAGAGGGCAGTTCGCCATGGGCGAGCGCCTCGAGTTCTTTGACGAGTCCGCGGCTTCTCGATTCGTCGACGCCGCCCCCGTCACGCGATGCGCTGACGAGGTCGGCGAGCACGTCGGCCGATTTCAACATGACCTTCAGGACGTCCGGCGTCGGCTCCAGCTTGTTGGAACGCACGCAATCAAGCGTCGTCTCGAAGACGTGGGCGAAGGAAACGAGGTCGTCCAGACCGAAGGCGCCAGCGCCCCCCTTGATGGAATGAACGGCACGGAAAACGGCGTTCACCGTTTCGGGGTCGCGATCCCCATCGTTCAGCTTGAGAAGACCCGACTCCAGTTCAGCGAGCTGCTCTTCGCATTCCTGAAAGAAGATCTCTTTGATTTCGTTCATATCCATCGGGGGAATTCCTGGCTCAGGCGGTTACACGCTCGATCGCATCAATCAGTTTGGCAGGATCGAAAGGCTTGACGATCCAGCCAGTCGCGCCAGCCTGGCGGGCGCGGTTCTTCTTTTCGGCATCGCTTTCCGTCGTCAGGACGAGGATCGGGACGGCGCGGTATTTTTCGTTGCGGCGGACGCCTTCGATGAAACCGAAGCCGTCGAGGCGCGGCATGTTGATATCCGTGACGATGACGTCCGGATTGCAGCCCTCGAGGACTTCGAGGCCTTCAACGCCGTCTTCCGCCTGAATTGTCTCAAAGCCTGCATTATTCAGGGTCACCAGAAGCATGTTCCGGATCGTCCGCGAGTCATCCACGGTCAGTACTTTCTTCTTCATTGCTAGATCTCCTTAGCAACCAAATTTTCGTGATTGATGCCGATGAGTTGCATCGTCTTCTGAAATGCATCCGAAGCCTTCTCCACCAGGAAGGTCTTCTTGTCGTCTTCCCAAGCCTTGACGCCGGCGACCAGAACCTGGGCGCACTGGACACCGACCCGCTCAACGCCCGAGGCATCGATCTTAAGATCGCTGCCTCGCATGGAGACCAGCTTGCCATGCAGGTTCGAGGCCTCGTTGAGGTCCAGCACCGCGGCCAGCTTCAAACTTCCAGGTCCAGCCTTCTTTGCTGCCATCAGCTTATTCCTTGTCGTTTCTGAAAGAGGTATTCGCCGTCATCTTCCCGGCCGGCCGTCGTCGGCGCGATCGAGACAAGGGCCGGCTGAGGTCGTGGCGCTGCCGGGCGGCGCGCATCCGCATAACGATTCTGCCGTTCGATCCGGAACTCGCGGACCGTGCGGCCGAGTTCCAGGATGACGGTGTGGAGTTCATCGGCGCCCTCGCCCGCGCGGGACGCAAGACTTGCGTTCGAGGCGACGTGTTCACTGACCGAGCCGATTTCCGCGCTCAGCCGGTCGAGGCCGACGGCCTGCTCGCCGGTGTCGCGGGCAATGCCCGCGATTGCATCATTGATATCGGACACCTGGCGGACGATGCCGCCGATCGCGTCCTGGGTGCGGTGAACCATGTCGACGCCCGCATCCACCTGAGACTTGGTGCCATTGACGAGCGTCTTGATCTCGCGGGCCGCATCGGCAGAGCGTTGCGCGAGCGCGCGCACTTCCTGGGCCACGACCGCAAAACCACGGCCTGTCTCACCGGCGCGAGCCGCTTCGATGCCGGCGTTGAGCGCCAGCAGATTGGTCTGGAATGCAATATCGTCGATGACGCCGATGATCTCGCCGATCTTTTCGGCAGAAGATTCGATATCGGCCATGGCGCTGATCGCACGGCCGACCACCTCGCCGCTTGCCTCGACCGAACGGCGGGTCTCGGCGGCCGCCTTTTCGGCAGCGGCCGTCTCGTCGGCGCTCCCCTTGACCTTGGCTGTGACGTCCAGGAGCACGCGGGCCGCCTCCCTGAGGCGGGCGGACTGTTCTTCCGAAGCGGAGGCAAAGGAACGTGCACCTTCGGCGAGCGACTGCGTCAGCGCACCGGCTTTTTGACTATGGCCATCGGCCGTCTCCACCGACGAGCGCATGCCGGCAACCGCCTGGTTGAGCAGATCGGCAAGCTCGCGATAGACATCCGGCACGTCGGCCGGCAGACAGGCCGTCAGGTCGCGGTCGGCAAGGGCTGCGATGACGTCGGTGAAGGTTTCGATCGCCTGTGCCTGATCGGCCTCGCGCTGCTCGGCAAGCGCGCGCTGATGCTTCTGGCGCTGTTCGTTGAAGCGGAGCGAGACGGCGATCTCGACATCGACCATCACCAGGCGGGTAATCGCGCCGACGAGGTCGAGCAGCTCCTGCTCGCGCTTGCGGCTACCCGGCAGCAGCGATTTCGGAGCGAGATCGACGATCGCGCCGGCGATCAGATGTTCGAGCATGACGGCATGGCCGGCAACGTGCCACCGCGGATCGAGGCCCATGCGGCTCTCGGCATCCGACAGAACCTTCACTCGTTCGGCATAAAGCGCGTCGAAGCGGGCATCGGTCAGCACGCCCCAATGGGAGGCCTGCAGGTCGTGCAGCCGTTCGATCTGCTGCTCGCTCTCGAAATTGCGGGCAGCTTCCGGAAAGGATTGAAAGCGGTGGAAAAGATCGCGCAGGCCGGTCTTCAGGTGCCGGTCGAGCTGCGGGCGGCAGCGGCGCAGCAGATCGCGCAGTTCGCCGTCGAGGCCGGCGAATGCCAGTCTCTCGCCCAGGCTGCCTGCCTGGCCACGTCGCGCCTGATCCGATGGCATTTCCTGCACCAAAACCCCGTCCCCAAATTAATCAAGCCAATCCCGAAGAGGATCGGCGGCATGCAGCAGCTGTCGGCCAGAATCCTGGATGAACGGGGGATGCTCGCCAGACCGGATCAATATCCGTCGGGCATGGGCAACACGGTCACCACGGGCTTTCCTGGATTTTCATGAGCGGATACCGGATTGGACCGGTACGGCTTTGCGGCTTCATGCCTGGTGGGGGACCGCAGTCATCCCATTTCGCCGTGGTCTCTAATATGTATGGTTAATTCCTTGCCTGAAGGTTAATAGAGCGTGCAAGGATGCCTGTTTTGCTTCAGGTGAGCGCATATTACCCGCTGTGCTTGCAATTATCTCGGCATCGCGCAGAACGCTTTGCCGTCAGTTCGCAGCGCCGACGTCAGCCAGCCCGCGCAATCCGGCCTTGTCGCCCGTGTCGGCAAGCGCCTGGAAAATGCGTGTGGCATCGGCATACCTGCCGAGGTTCAGATGCGCATAGCCGCGCAGCGACATCAGGTCGGACTGTTCCGGGACGATCTGGGCCCGCTGGTCGAGCGCCAGCAGCGCTTCGCGATAACGCCCGGCCTTGAAGGCGTTGAGGGCGCGATCGGAGAGGATCGCCGCCTGCAGTTCCACCGCACGCGGGTTCGTTTGGGCGGCATCGGCCGCAGCGACGGATGCCTTGTCGGTCAAGCCGGCACGCAGATAGGCAAGGCTCTTGCCGTAAGCGGCATCAGAGCGGGCAGCGGCCGAATTGCTCGCATAGGCGACATCGAAAGATTGTGCCGCCTCAAGGGGACGGTTGAGATCCATCAGGCACCAGCCTCTCGCCAGCGCCGCCTCCGGTGGCATCTGGCGCGGATCCTGGGTGGTCGAGCATTGTCCGCGGCGGGGTTGCGCGGGTATTCTCGCGGTTCTCTGGACGGGCTGCGGCGCAACGCGCACCACGGGAGCTTCGGTCCGGGCGACCGGATAGCTCTCCTGCGCTGGCGGTTCGGCTGCCAAAGCGTTCGTCCTTGCCTCATCGACAGCCGATCTCGATGCGATCGCGGGCTGCCGGCGCGGCGCACCTCGTTCGGTCACAGGTTCGCCGAGCCTTGTTATGCGTTCCGACCGGCCATTCCAGGCTCTCTGGATCTGGGCGACGCCTGCCTTGTCGCCGAGGTCGTTGCGTGTGAGCGCGAGACCATAGGCCGAGGGTTCGTCATCCCGCTTCCAGGAAAGTGCCGCCTGAAACCATTCGGCTGCCGTTTCAAGCTGCTGCATGGCGCGCGCATACCAGCCGAACTGCTGTGCGGCATCGGCGTTGCGGGCGGTTATCACCACCGGGGCCATGCGACGCAGCACCTCGTCCTGAAGAACTGGCGGAGGATCAAGCGCCAGAAGATTGGCGACGGCGGCGAGATAGGCCTCTTTCGAACCGCTGGACGTGTCACGCCAGCGATAGAGTATGGCTTCCGCCTCCACCGGCGACTTTTGAGCGACCAGCGTCAGTGCCAGACCTTCGGCGGCCGAGGCGGTCTCCTCCTTGTTGAAGGCGCGGCGGAACCAGCGCTCGGCACCGCCGAGATTGTCGCGGCGGTAATAATACCAGCCGAGCAGCAACGCATCGGAGGGCATGCCGTTCACTTCCGCGAGCCGTTCCAGACGGGTCAGATATTTTTCCGGCACGACGAGCTTTGCATCGGTATTGCCGCTGGCCACCAGCCGCCGTGCGATGTCGTCGCGCAGCGGCTCGAATTCGGGCTGACCACCGGGCGGTGTCCGCTCCTTGGACAGCAGATCCTCCAGCATGTCCGGCGGCAACAGCTCACTCGCCTTCTGCGCGGTCGCGAAACGCTCCGAGGAATTGTCGCAGTTGTTGAGAATATAGGCATAGGCGTCTCGCGCGCGGCCCTGCCGGTCGGTCTTCGCAAAGGCTTCTGCCACCCGCCACAGCATGTCCACTTCGCTGCAGGTGAGCAGGCTCGGATTGTCGGCCGCCATGCGGATCACCGCGTCGTAATTCCTGGCGTCGGAAGCCACGACCAGGCCGGCGCGCGCCTCGGCGAGCTTCAGCCGATCGAGCAGATCGGCCGGCGGCTGCCAGCCGGGTTCGCTCACCTGACGGTCGGCGATTGCCTTGCGGACATCCGGATAGCGGGACAGGGCGTAGAGTTGCCACATGGTTTCGAGCTGGCGGTCGGTGGTGACCTGTGCCGCCAATGGATCGGCCGGTGGCGTCCAGCTGGGATAAAGCGTCCTGAGGCGGGAAATCTCGGCCTGCAGGCGGGCGGTGTCGCCCCGGGCTGCGAAATAGCGTAGCGCGCTTTCGTCGACGACCGGCTGCTGGCCTTGAGGCGAGGCGTCAGTCGAGATGACCGGCGGCGGATTTGCAGGAGCGACCGGTGGAGCGGGCTGAGCCGTTGGCGGTGGCGCCTGGGCGATCACCAGCGAAGACGAACCCGGTTTGACAGCCGGGGTCGCATCCTGGTTCGGATAGAGGAGCTGAGTAACGGTGCGCTCGGTCTTTTCGGCGGGCGGGGACGACGGGCGCAATGTTTTGGGCGCGGTGGGAGCGGTGGGCACGGAGTTTACCGAACTCGTCAGCATGCCAACGTCGACCGTCGGCTGACGGCTCAAACCATACAACCCCACGGCGCCAATGCCCAAAACCGTCAATGAGATCAGCGAGAACCGCATACTCACTCCGCTATCGTCCTTACTCCCCGTCTACGCCTCATGCTGCGGGCTTCTGCTCTTTAAGCTTTCTGTTTCGAAAGAATGAACTGATATGGTTAACGAACAATTTAGATTTACAACATCAAATAGCCGAGTCGGTCCAGGCCATCGATTCTGCTGCAGCTCACCTTGCAACGAACGGTCGTCAGAGACCTCCGACGGACATGAATGTCCGCGACCTATCGGTATTGCTCGGCATGGCGGAAAAGCATCTGGTTCGAAAACAGAAAATGAGCGGCCTCGGCCATCTGGGTGCAGCGGTTCTGTTTTCCGGGCTGCCACTTCTTGCTGTCGGCTGCGCTGGCCAGCCCCTCCAAATGGGTACGTTTGCCAAGAATGTGCCTGCCGAACAGGCCATGGTCCTGCCGCCGCCGGCCGGCCCCGGGATCGTCAGCGTCATCGAACGGCGCTACAACAACGCGATCGATCAGGACATCTTTCTTTATACCTCGGCCCTTACTCCGGGGCAGAACGTGCTGAAGGCACAGTTCTTCGGCACGGCCAGCCCGTTCAAGCTCAGCGACAACACGCTTACCTCCACACCGGTCACCGAAGCCGGGGTCGCTTCCGAGATGCGGAGATTGCTGCCGGGTGTGCGCATGGAGCGCTCGTCCTTCTTCGTCCAGAACAATTACGGGCCGTTCGGCTATGCCTTCGGGCGCAGCGCCGGCAGCGATCTTTGCATGTATGGCTGGCAGCAGGTCCGCAGCCCGGCCGGCACCGTCTCGCCGCTCGCCAACCACGGCTCGATCCAGATCCGCGTGAGGATCTGTGAGGCGAACGCCACGGAACAGAAGCTGCTGGCCTTCATGTACAATTACACGATCACCGGTGCGGTGGATGACGGCGGCTGGAACCCTTACGGCGAACCTCAGCCGGTCTCGTCGAGCCTTGGCGGGGTCGGCGCGCCGATCTATCCGCGACCGGCCTCCACCGAGACGATCGTCCCGGTCCTGCCGCAGAGAGCGGTCGTCTACACCCGCCCCGCGCCGGCACCTGCCGTTCAGCAGCCGCAGCCGGTTGCCGCTGCCCCGGTTACAAGCGCGCCGCTCCCCACCGGACCGGTGGTTTCGGTGCCACGGCCAGTGATGACACAGACAGCCGCCAGCGCTCCACCTGTTGGGAGCGCTCTGCCGGTCACGACCTCACCATCCATGCCACGCGCGCCGCTCGTTCCCTCGCCATCAGGCCTGAGCGCAGCCGGGCGGGCGAGCGTTCCGGCGCCTTCCTGCGCCGACACGACCAGCGGAGCCGCCAATGCGTGCCGCTAATTCAAATCATGCCGACCGATCGCCCGCCGGATCTTCCGGCAGCTGGAGATAGCCAAAGATGCGGACATTCCTTTCTGCGGTTATCTGGGCGCTCGCGAGCGCACTGATCATCACGCTGGTAACCCTACCTATCAACACGCGCACCCAGCTCATCGCCAGCATTCTCGTCGTCGGCGTGATGGCCGTCATCCGGCTGCTCAAGGCAGGCGGCAAGTGGCGCCTGGTGGCACTTGCCTTCGGCACCGCGATGGTGATGCGCTACGTCTACTGGCGCACGACCAGCACGCTGCCGCCGGTCAACCAGCTCGAGAACTTCATTCCGGGCCTGCTCGTCTATCTGGCGGAAATGTACAGCGTGCTGATGCTGTCGCTCAGCCTGTTCGTCGTGGCGATGCCGCTGCCGTCGCGTCCGCCATACGGACGCCGCGATCGGGAGCTGCCGACCGTCGACGTCTTCGTGCCGAGCTACAACGAGGACGAGGTGCTGCTCGCCAACACGCTCGCCGCCGCCCGCAACATGGACTACCCGCCGGAAAAGCTGACCGTCTGGCTGCTCGACGACGGCGGCACCGTGCAGAAACGCAAATCAGGCAATGTCGCCGACGCCCGGGCCGCGGAAACCCGCCACAAGCTGCTGCAGCAGCTCTGCGAAGATCTTGGCGTGCGTTACCTCACCCGCGAGCGTAACGAGCATGCGAAGGCCGGCAATCTCAACAACGGGCTCAAGCATTCGACCGGATCGCTGGTCGCCGTCTTCGACGCGGACCATGCGCCGGCCCGCGACTTCCTGCTGGAGACGGTCGGCTATTTCGACGAGGACCCGAAGCTGTTCCTTGTCCAGACGCCGCATTTCTTCCTCAATCCCGACCCTGTCGAGCGCAACCTGCGCACCTTCGAGAAGATGCCGAGCGAGAACGAGATGTTCTACGGCATCATCCAGCGCGGGCTCGACAAATGGGATGCGGCCTTCTTCTGCGGGTCGGCGGCGGTCTTGAACCGCAAGGCGCTCGAAGTCTCGAACGGCTTTTCGGGCGTCAGCATCACCGAGGACTGCGAGACGGCGCTCGACCTGCATGCCCGCGGCTGGCACAGCCTCTATCTCGACCGGCCCCTGATCGCCGGCCTGCAGCCCGCCACGTTCGCGAGCTTCATCGGCCAGCGCAGCCGCTGGGCCCAGGGCATGATGCAGATCCTGCGCTTCCGCTTTCCGCCGCTTAAGCGCGGTCTCTCGCTGCCACAGCGATTCTGCTACATGTCATCGACGCTGTTCTGGCTATTTCCCTTCCCGCGCACGATCTTTCTCTTCGCGCCGCTCTTCTACCTGTTCTTCGATCTCGAGATCTTCACCTCGTCCGGCGGCGAATTCATGGTCTATTCGCTTGCTTACATGGTCGTGAACCTGATGATGCAGAACTATCTCTACGGAGCGTTCCGCTGGCCCTGGATTTCCGAACTGTACGAATATGTGCAGACGGTGCATCTGCTGCCCGCCGTCGTCTCGGTGATGCTCAATCCACGCAAGCCGACCTTCAAGGTGACCGCCAAGGATGAATCCGTCGCCGTCAGCCGTCTTTCGGAAATCAGCCGGCCGTTCTTCGTGATCTTCTTCGTGCTGCTCGTCGCGTTTGCGATCAGCGTCTACCGCGTCTATGCCGAGCCCTATAAAGCCGACGTGACGCTGGTGGTCGGCGGCTGGAACCTGCTCAACATCATCCTTGCCGGCTGTGCGCTGGGCGTCGTGTCGGAGCGGGGAGAACGGCAGGCCTCGCGGCGCGTCAAGGTCAGCCGGCGCTGCGAATTCGGCGTCGACGACCGCTGGTTCACGGCAACCATAGAGGACGTTTCGGTGCATGGTGCCGCCGTGCAGGTCTATACGGAAGGGTTTAAGGATATCGCGGTCGAGAAAAAGGGGGTTCTCCGTTTCCAGCCCTTCAGCGACATGCCGATCAGCGATCTGCCGGTCGAGATCCGCAATGTGGAGACGATCGGCGACGTCACCTCGATCGGCTGCCGCTATACGCCGGAACGGGCGACAGACCACCGGCTGATCGCCGACCTTATCTTCGCCAACTCCGCTCAATGGACACAGTTCCAAATCTCACGCCGGCGCAATCCGGGCCTTGTGGCTGGCACGTTGTGGTTTCTCGGCCTGGCGATCTACCAGACGGCGCGCGGGCTCTCCTATCTTGTCCGCGATACTGGACGTGATAACGCCTCAGACGCGCGGAAATAGGGGGCATGATGATAAAGGCTCTCGCCATCGCAGTTGTTCTTCTCTCGGCAGGCATTGCGCCCGCCCAGACGCCGGCGCCATTCAACATGAACCCGGAACGATCCCAGGAAAACCAGCCGCCGGTCGCTCCTCCGGCCCAGCAGACCCCCCCAGCAAGACCCTCACAGCCGGCACCTGCCCCCGTTCAGACCCCCGCGCCGGTGCAGACGCCGATCCCGCTGCCGCCGGCACCCGCTCCATTCCAGGCGGCACCTGCCCCCGCGACCGGCCCGGCACCGGTACCGACGGCACCGCGGGCAGCCACGCCGCCTTCGCCAACGCCAGTTCCTGCTGCGCAGCCGCGGGCACCGGTGCGGCAGCAACCGGCCTCCCCTGCGGCCCTCGCGGGGCGGTATTACCTCGTGCCCGAGAAGAGCCTGCGGCTGAATGGTGAGATCGAGCAGCGCTCCTGGTCGATCTACCTGACGCCGGAACAGGCATCGGCGCCGGCAAAACTCAATATCGGCTACCAGAACTCCATCGTGGTCGCGCCGGAAATCTCCCAACTGGCGGTCACCATCAACGACGTGCCGGTCTACAACAATCCGATCACCTCTCCCGAACAGGTCAGCGATCGCGTCCTCGACGTTCCGGCCGGCATTCTGAAAGCCGGCATCAATCTCGTCCGCTTTCGCGCCGACCAGCGTCACCGCACCGACTGCACGATCGAGTCTACGTTCGAGCTGTGGACAGAGATCGATCCGGCGCGGACGTTCCTGACATTCGGCACCAGCGGCATGAAACGGCTGTCGCGGCTTGACGATATCCGAGCCGTCGGCGTCGATGAAAAAGGGAGCACCCGATTCCGGCTGATCGTGCCAGCCCTCGACCAGCTCGGGGCGACGGACGTACTGATGCGTCTGACCCAGGGGCTGGCGCTGATGGGCGGCATGCCCAACCAGTCCTTCGCGTTCGAGAAAACGCCGAGCGCCCTGCCGAAACCCGGCGAGCTTGCGATCTTCGTCGGTACCCGTGACGAATTGCGGCCGTTGCTGCCGGCCCTACCCGCCGCCGCCGCCAATGCCGCCGTGGCGAGCTTCCTCGACTATCCGGGGACCGACGGCGCGTCGGCGCTCGTCCTCTCCGGTCCGAGCTGGCCGTCGCTAGAGGGCCTGATCGAGAGCTTCGTCGCCGCCACCGACGGTTCGGCGACCCAGAGGCGCGAGACGCTGTCCACCCAGGCCTGGCATGGCCTCGATACGCCGTTCCTGTTCTCCAATGCGGAAATCGACTTCGCGCAACTGGGTATCGAAAGCCAGGAATTCGGCGGCCGGCTGTTCCGCACCCACTTCACCATCGGCGTGCCTGCCGATTTCTACGCCAATGCCTATGGGGAAGCGCGTATCCTGCTCGATGCCGCCTATACGGCCGACGTCCAGCCGGGCAGCCATATCGACATCTTCGTCAACGGCAATATCGCCTCGACAGTACCCATTACCTCCTCAGGCGGCTCCATATTGCGTCACCTGCCGATCAAGCTGACGCTGCAGCATTTCAAGCCAGGCGTGAACACGATCGTCATCGAAGCCGCCCTTCTGACCCGGCAGGATATCGCCTGCGCCCCGGGCTCAACCGCCGACAACAAGGCAAGATTTGCGCTGTTCGGCACCTCGCAGTTCCAGATGCCGGATTTTGCCCGCATCGCCCAAGTCCCCAATCTCGCCGCCACGGCCGGAACCGGCTTTCCTTACCGGCTGGGCACCGCCCCTGTTTCACTGTTCCTCGGCCGGATCGACGAGCAGACGCTGTCCGCGGCCGCGACGTTTATCGGCAAGATGTCGATCGCCTCGCATCACATCATGCCGGTCGACGTCACCATATCGGCGGCGCGGGTTGCCGGAGCGAACGCACTCTTCGTCGGCTCCATATCGGAATTCCCCGCCAACATCCTCACCCAGCTCAAGATCGACCAGGAGAGCCGCAATAGCTGGAACCCCGCCGGCATACCATCGAACGGATCGGCCAGAACCTCGCTGACGCTGCAGGACTGGCAGCAACGCGCCGGAAACAACTTCTTTTCCCAGCAATTCACGGCGCTCAGCGCATGGGCGAAGGACAATTTCGATCTCAGCCTGGCGATGCTGCGTTTTGCCCCGGCCACCGACGAGCTCTACAAGCCTTCGCAAACGGCAAAACTGATCATAGCCCAGGAAAGCGACCCGACGGAGGTCGGCACCTGGACGGCCATCATCTCCCCGGACTCCGCGTCACTGGCGGAGGGCATGCGAGCGTTCTCCGCACGGGAGGAGTGGGACAAGCTCAAGGGCCGCATCATGATCTATGAAGGCGGCGACAAGGAACCGCACGACGTGCCGGTGAGCTGGTTCCGGTTCATGCCGACACAGCCTTTCTCGCCGGCAAATGCGCGGCTGATCGCGGCCAACTGGCTGTCGGACAATATCATGTCCTATGCGCTGCTGCTGGCCGCCGGCGGCGTCCTGCTCGGGCTTGCGACGGGCGGGCTGCTGTCGCTGCTCGGCCGCAACAAATGATCCTCAGGCTCAGGGCGCCAGACCGCCCTTGCCCGAAAACTTCTTGCTGATGTGCAATGAGCCGGAAAGGCCGAAACGCCAGGGCAGATCGACGGCCTGCGAGATGCCGATCCGCCGCCCGGTGACGATCAGCGGCGGTGTTTGTGGAAGAGCCAGTTCGAATGGCGGCGCAAACAGCGGCAGGCCGTTGTGTTCAATGGTGATGCCGAGCGCCTGGCAGAGACGGCCCGGGCCGGAGCACAGGAGCAGCGGATCGGCAAGGCCGCGCCTTTTCTCCATTCTCTCGAGGCCTCGGACCGGCTGCAGCGCCCTGATCAGTACGGCGCTTCCTGGGCGGCAGACGAAATTCAGGCACCAGTGGATTCCGTAGGAACGATAGACATAGGCATGCCCGGGCGGGCCGAACATCACCGCATTCCTCTGGGTAGGCCCACGAAAACTGTGGGAGGCCGGCTCATCCGGCTGGTATGCTTCCGTCTCGACAATCACGCCACCGATACCCGCGACATCGAGTTCGACACCGATCAAGTCACGCGCGACTTCCACCGAGCTTCTGTCGAAAAACTGCTGGTCCATGAGAAACGCCCGTCTCGGCTGCCTGATACGGGCATCCATAGACAGCAAAGCAGAGCTTGTCTTCCCCGCCTCGCGGCGGGCCCATGCCTGGATGGGGCGCCGCCGGGTTGCCGCGGGTCAAGACGCCTTTTCGGCGATCACGATCACGGCGCCATTTCCATTGCCGCCGACCGGTTCGGGCCTCACTTGCTGTTTGCCAAGTCTTAACTGATTTGTGGACGCACATTTTTGTGCATTGCCATGAAAACGCTCCGGGTGTCGTATTAGGTTTAGAAACATCTTGATTCTCAATGGATTGCCGCATCGTTTTCAATCTTTGCGGCAGTCGAGCAGTAGCGCAACCTTGACTGGAGATGCCTATGCCGAGTGAATCCTTGTTCGATGCCTTCACCAGGAACTATGAAGCGCGGCGCGAGACCGACATGTCGATCGCCGACTATCTGGCACTTTGTAAAAAAGATCCAATGGCCTATGCCAACGCGGCCGAGCGGCTGCTGGCAGCGATCGGCGAGCCGCAGATGGTCGATACGGCCAAGGATGCCAGGCTCGGCCGAATCTTCATGAACCGCACCATCCGGGCCTATCCGGCCTTTGCCGGTTTCTATGGCATGGAAGAGACGATCGAACGAATCGTCTCCTTCTTCCGGCATGCGGCCCAGGGCCTCGAGGAGCGGAAGCAGATTCTCTATCTGCTCGGCCCGGTCGGGGGTGGCAAGTCTTCGCTTGCCGAGCGGCTCAAATTGCTCATGGAAGCCAATCCGATCTATGTCTTGAAGGCCGGCGACGATATCAGCCCGGTTTTCGAAAGCCCGCTCAATCTCTTCGATCCAGTTACCATGGGTCCGATGCTGCTCCAGCAATATGGCGTTCCGACACGGCGTCTCAGCGGGCTCATGAGCCCGTGGTGCCTGAAGCGGCTCGATGAATTCGGTGGCGACATAACCCGCTTCCGGGTGGTGCGGCTGCAGCCCTCGCGACTGCGCCAGATCGGGATCGCCAAGACTGAACCGGGCGATGAGAACAATCAGGACGTCTCCTCGCTTGTCGGCAAGGTCGATATCCGCAAGCTGGAAAACTATTCCCAGAACGACTCGGATGCCTACAGCTATTCCGGCGGGCTCAACCGGGCCAACCAGGGCGTGCTCGAATTCGTCGAAATGTTCAAGGCGCCGATCAAGATGCTGCATCCGCTGCTGACGGCGACCCAGGAAGGCAACTACATGGGCACCGAGAATATCGGCGCCATTCCCTTCTCCGGCGTCATCCTGGCCCATTCGAACGAAGCCGAATGGCAGAGCTTCAAGGCCAACAAGAACAACGAGGCCTTCATCGACCGCATCTGCGTTATCAAGGTGCCCTATTGCCTGCGGGTGGACGAGGAGCAGAAGATCTACGAAAAGCTGATCGAGGGTTCGGAGCTGGCGAATGCCTCCTGCGCGCCGGCAACGCTTGAAATGCTGGCCCGGTTTTCGGTGCTCTCGCGGCTGCGCAAGCACGAGAACTCGACATTCTTCTCCAAGATGCGCGCCTACAACGGCGAAAGCCTCAAGGAAACCGATCCGCGCGCCCGCAGCGTCCTGGAATACCGGGATGCGGCCGGCGTCGATGAAGGCATGGACGGAATATCGACACGTTTTGCCTTCAAGGTTCTGGCCTCGACCTTCAACCACGACACGACGGATATCGGCGCCGACCCCGTCCATCTGATGTATGTGCTGGAACAGGCCATCCGCCGCGAGCAATTCCAGGAGGAAACTGAAAAGCGGTATATCGAGTTCATCAAGGCAGACCTTGCCCCGCGTTATGCGGAGTTCATCGGCAACGAGATCCAGAAGGCCTATCTGGAATCCTATTCGGATTACGGACAGAACCTCTTCGATCGTTACGTCGATTATGCAGACGCCTGGATCGAAGACGTCGATTTCAAGGATCCGGACACCGGGCAGCTTCTTGACCGCGATCTGCTCAACCAGGAACTGACGAAGATCGAAAAGCCGGCGGGGATCGCCAATCCGAAAGATTTCCGCAACGAGATCGTCAAATTCTGCCTGCGTTCGCGCGCCAACAATGGCGGCAAGAACCCGTCATGGGCGAGCTACGAGAAGATCCGGGAGGTGATCGAGAAAAGAATGTTCTCCCAGGTGGAGGATCTTCTGCCGGTAATTTCCTTCGGATCGAAGAAGGATGGCGAAACGGAGAAGAAACACAGCGAGTTCGTATCGCGCATGACGGCGCGCGGCTACACCGAAAGACAGGTCCGCCGTCTGGTAGAGTGGTACATGCGGGTTAAACAGGCAGGTTAGCGTCTGTACTCAATTAGGATTTGGAACGCGGCAGGCACGAAAGCCGTTGAGTTTCAGAAGCACACAATGGTGGATTTGATCTCCATCATTGTGTGTGACGACAGGACGTAGGATTGTGGCATACTTAGTTGTGCAGCGCCCGAACTCTAGTTGAGTACAGACCCTAATGCTCATGCAGGAGCCAACATGCACATCATCGACCGGCGGCTGAACCCGCGCGGTAAAAGTTTGGAAAATCGGCAGCGGTTTCTTCGGCGTGCAAAGGACGCCGTGCAGCAAGCAGTCAGGCGATCGCTGCAAAGCCGCAGCATCCGTGATGTCCTGGATGGCGGCGAAGTCAGCCTTCCGATCGGCGGCATGGGTGAGCCAAGTTTCCGCCGGGCCGAAGGCGGGATCACGGATCATGTCCTGCCCGGCAACCGGGCCTTCGTTGAAGGCGATATCATTCCCCGCCCCCCCGGCCAGGGTGCCGGCCGACCCAAGGAGGCGGGCCAGGGCGATGGCGAAGATGGCTTCCGCTTCGTGCTGACGCGCGAGGAATTTCTCTCGGTTTTTCTGGATGATCTCGAACTCCCCGAGCTTGCCAAGCGGCGGCTCAGCGAAACCGAGGAGATGAGCCCGGTGCGGGCCGGCTACTCCATTTCCGGCTCTCCTTCCAATCTCTCCATCGACCGGACGACGCGGCTCGCGATGATGCGGCGCATCGCCCTCAAGCGCCCCAAGCCTGCCGAGATCGAGGCGCTGCAACGCCAGATCGACGAATGCGACAACGAGGAAACGCGCCTGTTGCTGGAGACGGAGCTCAAGTCGCTGACAGACAGGATCCGGCGTATTCCCTATGTCGATCCGCTCGACGTGCGCTATCGCCGTTTCGAGAACGAGCCGAAGCCGGTTGCGAAGGCGGTGATGTTCTGCCTGATGGACGTGTCCGGATCGATGTCGGAACACATGAAGGATCTGGCCAAGCGCTTCTACCTTCTGCTCTATCTGTTTCTCTCGCAGCGCTACGAGAAGGTGGAAATTGTCTTCATCCGCCACACCGAGAAGGCCGAGGAGGTGGACGAGGAGACTTTCTTCTATGGCCAGGCGACCGGCGGTACGCTGGTCTCGAGCGCACTGGCGGCGATGCGCACCATCATCGCCGCACGCTTCGACCCGACGGAATGGAACATCTACGCCGCCCAGGCTTCGGATGGCGACAATTCCTACCGGGACGAGGCCCCGACCGGCCATCTGCTGAAGCACGAGATCCTGCCGCTCTGCCAGTATTTCGCCTATATCGAGGTCGATGAGGAGGGCGGCGATTCCTCTGTCTCTAATTCCCCCCTCTGGCGCCTCTATGAAAGCATCCGCTCAGAGATGGCTCCCCTTGCGATGCGCAAGGTCTGCCGCAAGAACGAGATATTCCCGGTCTTCCACGATCTTTTCCAGAAGCGTTCGACACAGACGAAGGCGGTGCCATGACTCAGGCGGTTATGCAAAAGGATCGGCTGCTCTTCGAGGGGGCGGACTGGGATTTTGCCACCCTCCAGCGCATCCACGACGCATGCGAGGAGATCGCGATCGGCGAACTCGGGCTTGACGTCTACCCGAACCAGATCGAGGTGATCACGGCCGAACAGATGCTGGACGCCTATTCGTCGACGGGCATGCCGCTGTTTTACCGCCACTGGTCCTTCGGCAAGCATTTCGCCCATCACGAAGCCTTCTATCGCCGTGGCATGCGGGATCTCGCCTACGAGATTGTCATCAACAGTTCGCCCTGCATCTCCTACCTGATGGAGGAGAACACCGCGACGATGCAGACCCTGGTCATCGCCCATGCGGCCTTCGGCCATAACCATTTCTTCAAGAACAACTATCTGTTCAAACTGTGGACCGACGCCGAGGGCATTCTCGATTACCTCGATTTCGCCAAGGGCTATATCGCCCGCTGCGAGGAACGTTATGGCGAGACGGCTGTCGAACGGACCCTCGATGCCGCCCATGCGCTGATGTCGCACGGCGTGCACCGTTATGCCGGCAAGACGAGGCTCGACCTGCGCCAGGAGGAAAAACGCCAGCAGGAACGACGCGCCCATGAAGAACAGATGTTCAACGACCTCTGGCGCACGGTGCCGGCGGGCCGCAAGCGCGATGCGGCCGACGTCGATCTTGAGAGACGGCGCGCGGCGCTCGGCCTGCCGCAGGACAACCTGCTCTATTTCCTCGAAAAGTCCTCGCCCCGGCTGCAGCCGTGGCAGCGGGAAATCCTGCGGATCGTCCGCCACGTGGCGCAGTATTTCCACCCGCAGCGTCAGACCAAGGTGATGAACGAGGGGACAGCGACCTATGTCCACTACCAAATCATGGACCGGCTACACGCCCGCGGGCAGATCAGCGATGGCAACTATTTCGAATTCCTGAAATCCCATACCAATGTCGTGTTCCAGCCGACCTTCGACGACCGGCGCTTCTCCGGCTTCAACCCCTATGCCCTCGGTTTTGCGATGATGCAGGATATCGAGCGGATCGTGACCAAGCCGACCGACGAGGATCGCGAATGGTTCCCCGATATCGCCGGCCGCGGCGACCCTATGCAGGTTCTGCGCGGTATATGGGCCGACTACCGCGATGAGAGCTTCATCAGCCAGTTCCTGAGCCCGCACCTGATCCGCAAGTGGCGCCTTTTCCAGCTCTACGACGACCCGCAAGTGAGCGAAGGCATCCTGGTCTCGGCGATCCACGACGAGCGGGGCTACAAGCGGGTCCGCCGGCAGCTGGCGCGCGAATACGATATCGGCTGGACCGATCCGAGAATCGACATTGTCGACGTCGATCTCGCCGGCGACCGCCGCCTCCTCCTGCAGCACCGGGCTCCGAACGACTGGGTTCTGGAGGATAGCGAGACCAGGCAGGTCCTGCAGCATCTGGCGGATCTGTGGGGATATGACGTCATGCTGCAGGAAATCGATGGCAGCGAGCAGGTGGTGAAGGAACATTCCGCGCATCCCCGGGAGATCCTTCAAAGGGGCGAATCCTCTTCCTGAAAGAGATGAACGGTCAAATCCACCGTGATCAGCCCGCCACGGCTCGGCGCGCTAAGGGGTGCTGGCCTCGGGGTTCATCAATTATGATGAAGGAAGGCTGGGGACTGGTGTCGGTCCCCAATCGTGATTGGACATGAAAAGCGGTCTGGATCAAAATAATGACGGGCGACGGGCATCTATTTTGTTCAAATAGGAGGCCGTAATGGAGCAACGTGCAGTCGAACAGCTGAAGACTATAGCCAGGATAAACCGCAGCTATCCCAACTTCCAGATGTCCAGCAGCGAACGCCTCGAACGGTGGGCCGAGATTCTCGAGCTCAACCCCGACCGATCCCTTTCGACATTTCGGGAAACCGAATATCAGCCTGATGAAATACGGGCCGCCATGCGCGGCGACGGGACCGCGATCGCCGTTGCCTTTTCGGATCCTGTCCTGCGCGCGGCGGGGATGAGAGACGACACCTACGGGGAAGCCAGGCGGTTTTTTGAACTGTCCGATCGACAGCTCCACAGACTGGTCTGCTTCTGCCACTTCGGAGCGCATGTGAGCGCAAGCACGGTGGCCCATCAGGTGCGTACCATCGCCACCCGCAAATCCAGCGGCACCCTTGCATATCTGGCTTCCTTCTTCAGAAGGTAGCCATCCGTTTGTGGGGGCCAACCGGACACGCCTTGACCTGACAGGGCAGCATATCCCAAAACGAGTGGCGACGTTGCCGCCACTATGATATCCGGGCAAAACTCCTCTGTACGGAGTACTGGATTATATCGGGATATGCTGCGTTGGCGAACTTTAGTCTGGATTTGTGTATAGTTGCGGGTAGAAGACCAGATTTGCTTGAGGAGACTTTGAAAAGCTTCTCAAAGCGTAGTTTTGCTCATCTTACTTTTTCGAATATTCTTGTGAATATCGATCCGATATTCGGAACGGAAGAAGATGAAAGCGCGTGCATAAGGGTCGTCGAAAGCTATCTGCCCTCAGCTTCCTTTTTTAGACCCAGCGAGCCGGGATTTGGGGCTGCGGTCAAGCGTCTCTGGTCCAATACCCGTTCCGATTACGTGTTCCACCTCGAAGATGACTGGGTCGCGTTGAGGGACCTCGGCGAGGACGTTTTCGGCCCGTTTTCGGATCCAAGCGTGATGCAGGTATCCTTTCACACGGCCGACCAGAATTGGGATATCGCCAAGCATGGTCATCTTCACGAGAGAAACGAGTACGCGCGGTTCCTGGGCATAAAGATCCCGCTGTTTCGGACCTTTCCCAAATTCACCACGTCGCCTTCCATTCTTCGCGGTTCCTTCGCCCGGCAAGCTTCGAGCCTGATGGACGAGTCGCGGGACCCGGAAAAACAGTTCTATTCCGGCGTCAACGCAAAGCTGGAGCAGCTGGCGGCGCCGCACAAGAACTACATTTTCTCTCCCCAGCAGACGCCGGTCATCCGTGACACCGGAAGGGAATGGAGAGACAACCGCAAGATCAAGAAAGTCATCGAGAATACGACCTCATATTGGGTCAAAGAGTAGTTTCCGACCGTGGCGCTCCGCGATTGCGGAGCGCGTTATGGGCGTTAGGCGCTCCCGCTCTGTTGGTACGCTCCAGCATGGCCCCGATTATCAGGCAACCTGGAAGAAATGACCCTCGCCGGCCTGCTGATAGGAGCGCTTCGGCGGCACGTAGTCCGCGGGCCGGAACGGACTCTTGATCTCGTCGTTGGAAATCCGGCGCGTCTGGCGGCGGGAGGGATCGGCGATCGGCACCGCCGCCATCAGGCGCTTCGTGTAGTCGTGCTGAGGATTCTCGAAGACGGCCTGCCGCGAACCGATCTCGACGATCTCGCCCAGATACATGACCGCGACCCGGTGGCTGATCCGCTCCACAACCGCCATGTCGTGCGAGATGAAGAGATAGCCGAGCCCGTATTTCTCCTGCAGGTCGAGCATCAGGTTGATGACCTGCGCCTTGACCGACACGTCCAGCGCGGACACGCTCTCGTCGGCGATGATCAGCTTCGGCTCGAGAGCAAGAGCGCGGGCGATGCAGACGCGCTGCCGCTGGCCGCCGGAGAATTCGTGCGGGAAACGGTCCGCCATCGATGCCGAGAGGCCGACGCGTTCGAGCAGTTCGGCCACCCGTTCCTTCGCTTCAGCCGCATCGGCCAATCCATGGGTGACGATCGGCTCGGCGATCGCATTGCCGATGCGGATGCGCGGATTGAGGCTTTCGAACGGATCCTGGAAGATCATCTGCGCTTCCCGGCGGATGTCTGCCAGCTGGGATTTTCCGGCTCCCAGGACGTTTTTGCCGTCGATCTCGATCGTGCCGGACTTCGCATCCGTCAACCGGATGATCGAACGGCCGGTCGTGGACTTGCCGCAGCCGGATTCTCCGACGAGCGAAAGCGTCTCGCCCTGCCGCAACTGCAGTGAAACGCCTTCGACGGCGTGAATGCGGCCGACTGTCTTGCGCAGGAAGCCCTTCTTGATGTCGAACCGGGTCACCAGGTCGTTGACCTTAAGGATCGGTGCCGCATCGCGCCTCACCGTATCCACCGTGGGCTCGGGGGGCTGGATATCGCCTGTCGCCATGTCGACCTCCGGGAAGCGCAGCGGCCGGTCAAGCCCGGTCATGGAACCGAGCTGCGGTACGGCGGAGAGAAGCGCACGCGTATAGGGGTGTTTGGCGCCGGAGAAAATCTCGCGCGTCGTGCCGGTCTCGACAGCATCGCCCCGATACATGACCACGGTGCGGTCGGAGATTTCCGCTACCACGCCCATGTCGTGGGTGATGAAGAGGACGGACATGCCCTCTTCTTCCTGCAGGGCCTTGATGAGTTCGAGGATCTGCGCCTGGATGGTAACGTCCAGCGCCGTCGTCGGCTCGTCGGCGATCAGGAGTTTCGGATCGCAGGCGAGCGCGATGGCGATGACGACGCGCTGCCGCATGCCGCCGGAGAAGTTCATGGGATACTCATTGAGGCGTGACTTCGCCGACGGAATGCGAACTTTCTCCAGGAGTCTGACCGCTTCCGCCTCAGCCTGCGCATTCGACATGCCACGATGATGGACGAGGACTTCGGTGATCTGCTGACCGATTTTCAGGACCGGATTGAGGCTGGTCATCGGCTCCTGGAAGATCATGCCGATGCGGTTGCCACGGATGGACTGCATTTCGTCAAGTGGCAGGTCGAGCAGGTTCCTGCCCTCGAAGTCGATGCGACCGGTGACGCGCGAGTTGCCGGGCGACAGAAGCCGCATGATCGACATGGCCGTGACGCTCTTGCCGGAGCCGGATTCACCGACCACCGCGACGGTCTCCTTCGCGCCGATGTCGAAGCTGACGTCGTGCACGACGTTGCGCCATTCGCCGCCGACGCGGAACGATGTGTTGAGGTTTGAAATCGAAAGGATCGGATGGGTCATGTCTCAGCCTTCCCGCCGGGGATTGAGAATGTCGCGCAGGCTGTCGCCGATCAGGTTGATGCCGACGATGAGCAGCAGAAGGACCAGGCCGGGGAAGAAGCTGATCCAGTAGTCGCCGGAAAGCAGGTATTCGAACCCGTTCGAGATCAGCAGGCCGAGCGACGGCTCGGTCACCGGCAGGCCGATGCCGAGGAAGGAAAGCGTCGCCTCCAGCATGATCGCATAGGCGACGCGCATGGTCGCGACGACGATCAGCGGCGGCAGGCAGTTCGGCAGGATGTGCCTGAAGAGGATGCGCCGGTCGGGAAGTGCCATGGATCGAGCCGCGTCCACGTAGGCACGCTTGCGCTCCACCAGCGCCGAGCCGCGGATCGTGCGGGCGTAATAGGCCCATTGGGTTACGATCAGCGCCAGGATGATCTTGTCGACCCCCTGCCCCAGGACGGCAAGGAAGATCAGGGCGATCAGGATCGCCGGAAAGCTGAGCTGGATGTCGACGACGCGCATCAGGAACGAATCCAGCCGGCCGCCGGCATAGGCGCTGACGAGACCGAGGGAGGCGCCGATCACCAATGCGATCGCCGCACTCGATATGCCGACAAGGATACTGGTGCGCAGCCCGTAAAGGATAGCGCTCAGGAGATCACGGCCCTGGTCGTCGGTGCCGATCAGGTAGACCATCCCGTTCGTGCTCTGCGAACCGGGAGCCAGGCGCCCGTCGAGGATATCGAGCTGCGACAGATCATACGGATTCTGCGGCGCGATCAGGGGCGCAAGCACCGCCGCCAGAATGAAAACCAGCACCAGAAGGATGCCGACAAGCGCCAGCTTGTCGTGCAGCAGGGCCGAAAGCATCTGACGGGCAGGCGAGCGCGAGCGGCGCGCCTGATCGTTGGTGCTGCCGACATGCAGCGAATTTGCGGCATTTGTATCCTGGCTCATCACGAATTCCCTTCAAGACGAACGCGCGGGTCGACGATCGAGTAGAGGATATCGACGAGGAGGTTGATGACGCTGAACATCACGACGGTGATCATCAGGTAGGCGAGGATCAGCGGGCGATCGAGAACGGCGATGGCGTCGATGATGAGCTTGCCCATTCCCGGCCAGGCGAAGATCGTTTCGGTGACGACGGCGAACGCGATCAGCGAACCGAGTTCGAGGCCGATGACCGTGATCAGGGGAATGAGCGTGTTCTTCAGCACATGCACGGTGACGATCCGGCGTTCCGGCAGGCCCTTGGCACGCGCGAAACGGACGAAATCGAGCTGCATTGTTTCGAGCACGCCCGCCCGCGTGAGACGGATGATGAGGGAAATCTTGAACAGCGCCAGGTTCAGCGCCGGCAGAAGAAGATGGGACAGGCCATCCAGCGTGAAAAGGCTGATGGGAACGCCGAAAACCGGCACCGTCTCCCCTCGCCCGGATGCCGGCAGCCATCCCAGCTGGACGCTGAACAGCATGACCATCACCAGGCCGATCCAGAAGGTCGGCAGACTGAAGCCAAGGATCGAGAAGGTCATCACCGATTTGGAGATCAGACTCTTCGGTTTCAGGCCCGCATAGACGCCGAGCGGAATTCCGAAAACGAGACCGAGGACGAGCGCCACAAAGGCAAGTTCGAGCGTCGCCGGCATGCGTTTGAGGATCAGCGTCAGCGCCGGCTGGTTGAAGACGAAGGAATTGCCGAGGTCGCCAGACAAGGCGCGGGTGAGGAACAACCAATATTGCTCCCACACAGGCTTATCGAGCCCGAAGGACTGGATGACCTGCAGGCGCTCGGTCGGCGTCGCCGTGGAGCTCAGGAGCACATCGACCGGATTGCCGACGAGATAAAGGCCCACGAAAACCAGAACCGACATCACGAATAGCGTCAGAACCGTCTGGATCGACCGGCTTAAGAGATAACCGCTCATAGATTTCAGCCTCCCGGCGTTTTGGGACCGGGCGCAGCGCTTCCATAAAGCGAAATGCGTTCGATCAACAGATTGATGAACCCGGCCTCGTCCACATCGGTCACCACGGTGGCGTTCGGGGTGCGGTCCATCTTTTGGTAGAAGTCGGCATAGGTATAGCCCATCGTGAGCCCGGTGACCTGCGTACCGACGGTTGCCTTGCGGCTGGTGAAAAGCTCCGGCCTGATCAGCCACGCGATCGTCGTCGCGTCGTGGATCGGCCCGCCCGGCCGTCCGAAGCGCACCATGTCACTGCGATCGAAGGTCGAGAAGAGATTGTAGAGCGCACCGCCCGCGGCCCCGCCGCGAGTGCCGAAGCTCTTGAAGTGTTCCTCGGTGAACAGTGCCTGGAAGGTCATGTCGAGCGGCATCACCACGATCGGGACGCCGGAACGATAGACGATCTCTGCCGCATGCGGGTCCGCAAGCACGTTGAACTCGGCCCAGGGGGTGCGATGGCCGAGCGCGGTGAAGGCACCACCCATGGATACGATCTGCCGGATGCCGCGCGCCACATCGGGATGCTGGATGAGAGCAAGCGCAAGATTGGTCATCGGCCCGATGGCGCAAATGGTGATCGGCTCGCCTGCCTCGGCCGCTTCGCGCGCCGATCTCACGATGAACCGCACCGCATGTTCTTCCGACGGCTCAATGCCGCCGCGGGCGACGAGGTCATCGCTGAACGCGCCGATCCTCGCATATTTTCCGAGCACCTGCTCCCGGACCAACGGACCGGCCGCGCCCGCGTAGACGGGCACATCGGTGCGGCCGGAGACGCCGACGATCCTGCAGGCGTTCGCCACCGTATCCTGCAAGGGAACATTTCCCGCCACGATCGACAGGCCGAGCACGTCGATCTCCGGCGATGCCAGCGCCATGAGGATGGCCGCCGCGTCATCCAAGCCAGGGTCCGCATCGATGATGACCCGTTGGCGGTTCATGCCACGGCCTTTTCGGCGTAACGCGAAAGGCGATCGAGGAACAAGGCGATAATGCCCTCCGCATCCACTTTGGTCACGATATCCGCATTGGGTTCGAGGCCGCTCTTGCCGTACCAGTCGGCGACGGTCTGGCCCATGCAAAGTTCGCTCTCGTGCTCGACGAACACCCGGGCGCGCTCGGTCGTAAAGAGATGCGGCGCCAGAAGGTAAGCGATCACCAGCGGATCATGGAGGGGGCCGCCGCGCGAGCCGTAGCGCCGCACGTCGTTACGGTCCCAGAAGGCCATGAGTTCGGCAAGCGTCTGTGAGATCCGGCCGCTGACGTTCGAAAACTCTGCGACGTGCTCCGGCTTCAGCATGACCTGATGCGTGGCATCGAGTGCCAGCGCGACGATCGGGATGCCGCTCGAAAACACGACATGCGCGGCATGCGGATCGGCCAGCACGTTGAATTCCGCGGTCATCGTCCGGTTGCCGGGCTCGCGATAGGCGCCGCCCATCATCACGATACGCTCGATGCCCTCGGCGACCTGCGGGTTCATCCGCAGCGCCACAGCGAGATTGGTCATCGGACCGAGGCAACAGACAGTGATCCGTTTTTTTTCCAGAGCTGCGGCGGTCAGGGTGTCGATCAGGAAATCGACTGCCGACTTGGGCTCGACCGTCTTCACCGGTTCCGGCAGCACCGTATTGCCCAGCCCGGTCTTGCCGTGGAACTGGCCATAGATCGGCTCGCGCAGCATCGGCCGGAAGCAGCCGGCATAGACCGGAATATCCGTTCTCCGGCCCAGTTCGCAGATCTGCAGGGCATTGCGCACCGTGCGTTCGAGCGGCTGGTTACCGCAGACGGGCGTGATGCCGAGGATGTCGAGTTCCGGTGAAACGAAAGCCGTCAGAAGCGCGATCGTGTCGTCTATCCCCGGATCGCAATCCACGATGATCGGAATTGGAGTCATTTCGAATTTGCCCTTGAATTGTCAGTCGTATGCCGGCGCTCAGAGCGCACCCACATCACGCAGAACCGCACCGATCTCGGCACGAGCCGCCTCACCGAGCGGCACCTGCGGCGCCATCGGCGCGCCAACCGGAAAGCCCTGAAGCTCGAGCGCCGTCTTGATGCAGGCGGCGATCGAATATTTCGCGAAGATCTCGTTGACGCGCCAAAGCAGACGCTGCAATTCCATTGCCTTTGCCCAGTCCCCCGCCTTCGCCGCTTCGTAAAGGGCAATGCTCTGGCGCGGCACGATGCAGGCGGGACCGGCCATCCAGCCAACCCCACCGATCATCATCACGCAGACCGGAATATGCGCGGAGGCGGCGAACACCTCCATCCGGCCGCGGGTCCGCTCGATGATGGAGAGGAGGCGCCCGGTATTGGTCGAGGCATCCTTGATGTAACGGATGTTCTCGACATGGCTCAGACGCTCGATGACCGGGAGCGTGAGATCGGAACGCTGGAACTGAGGATTGGTGTAGAGAACGACCGGCCGGCCCTTCGCTGCCTTGGCGATAGCCGTAAAATAGGCTTCGACGCCCTCGTCGCTGATCGGGAAATAGGCTTCGAGAATAGCCAATATTCCGTCGGCCCCGGCCTCGACCATGTATTCCGTCTGAGCAACCGCATCGCTGGTCGACGTAGACGCCACGCCGGCGACAACGGGCACCCGGCTGCGATTGGCCGAGATTACCGTGTCGACGACGTGACGCCGCTGCTCTTGGGAGAGATAGGCAAATTCACCAGTGCTGCCGAGCGGCGTCAGGCCATGGACGCCCGCGTCGATCAGGTGATCCACCAGATCAGTCAGCACGCCTTCCATCACCGCACCCGACTGATCGATCGGCGAAACAAGGTAGGGGAAAACACCGCTGAAAGACATGATGGATCACCGCTTTCCGGATCAGTTCGGCTTCACATAGTAGGGAAGCGTGTAGGCGTCCGACCGGCCTTCATAGGAAAGGCCGTTCTTGAGAGCCCAGGTGTTGGCGAGGTAAAAGACCGGGATGACACCGAGATCCGTCATGGCGATCTCGGTCGCCTTCTTCAGGAGCGCCTCGCGCTTGGTATCGTCGAGCGTGCCGCGGGCTTCGCTCAGCGCCTTGTCGAACTCCGGATTGGAGTAGCGGCCACGATTGCCCTGCCCTGCCTTCTCGCCATAGGTCTCGAGGATCGGGCCGAGCACGCCGGAGGCTTCGCCGGTTTCGACAGCGGCACCACCCATGATGAAGCTGAACTCCAGATTGGAAGCGCGCGTGAAGTAGACGCTGCCCGGCAGCGTCACGACTTCCGTCTTGATGCCGATGCGGCTGAAGAACTGGCCAATCGCCTGTGCGACCTTGGAGTCGTTCGGATAACGGTCGTTCGATGCGTGGAAGGTCAACGAGAAACCGTCCGGGTAACCGGCCTTGGCCAGCAGTTCCTTGGCCTTGTTCGGGTCGTAGGCATCGACCTTGATGGCCGGATCATAGCCGAAATAACCTTCCGGAACGACCTGTCCAGCCGGCACGCCCTGGCCGTCCATGATGCGATCGACGAGCGCCTCACGGTTGATCGAAAGAGAAAGCGCACGGCGCACGTCCGGCTTCAGCAGCGGGTTCTTGCCGTCCGGCCCCTTGGCGAAAGGCGATTCCTCGCGGCCCTGGTCCATGTGAAGATACATGATGCGGTTACCCGCCACATTGACGACCTTGAGCTTGTCGGACGCCTGGAGCTTGCGCGTGTCGGCAGTCGGGATGCTCTCGATCATGTCGACGTCGCCGGAAAGCATGGCGGCGACACGGGCGCTGCTGTTCTTGAACACCCGGAACGTCACCTTGTCCCAAGCCGCCTTCTCGCCCCAATAGCCGTCGTTGCGCGCGACGACAACGTTGTCGTCCGGCGTCCAGGAGACGAATTTGAACGGACCGGTGCCGATGACGCCCTTGCCCGAGTTCATGTCTTCGGTGGTCGTCTTTTCCATCTCGGCCGGCAGGATGGCGATGCGGCTGAGGTTGTTCAGAAGCAGCGGCGTCGGGCCGTCCGTCTTGATACGGACCGTGAGCGGATCGACGGCGGTAACGTCGGTGATCGCCTTTACATAGGCTGCGAACGAGCTTGGGCTATTCTTCGAGGCGAGCGGCACGCGCTTGATGCTGGCGACGACGTCTTCAGCCGTGAAGTCGCTGCCGTCGTGGAACTTGACGTTCGGCCGCAGCTTGAACTCCCAGGTCGTATCATCGATCGTCTTCCAGGATGCGGCGAGTGCCGGCTGGATCTGCTGCTTGGCGTCCTGATTGACAAGGCCATCGAAGAGGTTGCGCGCCATGGCGCTGTTCGGGCCGACGACATAGAACTGCGGATCCATGGACGTGGTCGAGGCGGCCAGGCCAACGGTCAGGTCCTTCGCATGGGCTGCGAACGGTACGGCAAAGACTGACGCTGCCAATGCGGCTGCGATCGTAAGGAATTTCATGATGGAGCTCCTCCGGTGTTTCCGAAATCCGCGCTCTCCCTGCGGATTAGACATGCCATTAGAGCCTCTGCCCAGAAAAGAAAAATTGCATTTGGTGTTCCATTCATGTCCTAATGTTATGGGAGGGCACAGCGCATGCGATTGAAGCCACGACAGGTCGAAGCCTTCAGAAGCGTGATGATGACGGGTGGCATCACCGCCGCCGCCGAGGTTATGAACGTCACGCAGCCTGCCGTCAGCCGCCTCATCCGTGACCTGGAGGAAATCCTCGAAATCAGGCTGTTCGAACGGGTCGGGACCCGGCTCATGCCGACAGCCGAGGCGACGCAGCTCTTCCGGGAGGTCGAGCGGCTTTATCTCGGCCTCGACCAAATTGCCCAGGCCGCGGACGATATCCGCCGGCACAAGAACATCGTGCTGAGGATCGCCAGCGTCACTTCGCTGGTCCGGCCCTACCTGCACCAGGCGATCATCGACGTCGTCGGCAACCGTCTGGACATCCCCTTGGTGATCGATGTCGAAAACAGCCGGCATATCTGGGACATGGTCGAGAAAAACCGCTACGATCTCGGCTTCGTCTTCGGCTCGCCGCGCATGGCGGACAAGAACGCGATCCTGCTGCACGGTTCGCATGCGGTCGCCGCCATGGCGCCGGGCCATCGGCTGGCGTCTCGCAAGGTCATCACGCCTGCCGACCTTCTGGACGAGCGTGTCCTGATCCCGGGCCGCAATTCACCGCTGAGGCTGGCGCTGGACCGCGCCTTTTCGAATGAAGACCATCAACCGATCAGCACCATGGAAACCTCGATGCTGAACTGCTGCTATTTCGCGGCATCGGGAATGGGTGTCGGCATCGTCGACCATACGAGCCTTCGCTCCGCCGGCGCCGACATCATCGCCATTCCGTTCGAGCCGAGGATCGAAGTCTCCTATTTCGCCATTCGTCCGTCGGGCGGGCAGCGCATTGCCGTGCTGGACGACATCGTGAGGCGGATGGGCGAATTGATGGGTCAGTAGCCACCGCTATCTATCAGCGCTTCGAAGACCTAAAACAGAAAGGAGCGGGATTCGACATCCCGCTCCTGACGCTATCGATAGGATCTGAGAACGACCGTTCTCCGGATCATTCCACTTCGACATTCTCGACGGTTATGCCGGACTGAAAGGTCAGGAAGCCCGGGATATTGGTGAAGCCCTTGACCTTCTTGTTGAGGCCAAAACTCTGGTCGCGCCACATCAGATAGACGAACGGCGACTGTTCGAGGGCGCGATCCACGAACTGGCCGTAGATCTTTTCGCGCTCGCCGGCATCGAGCGTGACGCGTCCCTTGTCCAGGAGATCGTTGATGACCGGGTCGTTGAAGTAGGCGGAGTTGTTGAGCCGCACCAGCTGCTGGCCGCCGTAGAAGAAGTTGCTGAGCCAGTCGGGGTCGGCGATATCTCCGGCCGTGCCGGCAACCAGGAAGTCGTAGTCACCCGCATTGTTCTTGGCGATACGGCCGGACCAGTCGGGGAGATCGAGCTTCGCCTTGATGCCGATCTTGGCAAGCTCGGCCTGGACGGCGATAGCGGTGTTGTTGTGGAAGCCGTATTGCGAGGTGGCGAGCAGCCGGGCTTCGAAACCGTCCGGATAGCCTGCCTTGGCGAGCAGTTCCTTGGCTTTCGCGATGTCGTACTTGAAGAAGTTCGCCTTTTCCTTCGAATACCCCATGTAGCCTTCCGGGATTGCGATGCCGAACAGTGGGGTCCCGCGGCCGTTGAAGGCGGTGTTGATGACGGTCGCACGGTCGATTGCGTAGGAAATCGCCTGCCGCACTTCCGGCTTCGAGAAGGGCTCGAACTTGGTGTTGAACTGCAGCATCATGAACGGGCCGGTGGTGCTTGCCAGCTTCAGGTCCGAGCTGCCTTCGATCGAACCGGCATCCTTCCACGGAACGTAGTCGATGATATCGACGTCGCCGGACTTCAGCGCGTTCACGCGGGTGTTTTCGTCGCCGTAGAAGACGTAGTGCACGTCATCGAGATGCGGCTTGCCCTTTTTGTAGTAGCCGTCGAACTTTTCGACGGTCAGCTCGCGGCCGCGCTCCCAGGTGGCGAACTTGAAGGGGCCGGCACCGACGGGCGCCGCATTCGGGTCCGTACCATGCGCCTTGATCCAGGCGGCCGGGATGATCGCCGATTCCGGAAGCGCCAGGTAATGCACCAACGGCACGAACGGCTTGGAAAGCACCAGCTTCACGGTCTTGGCGTCCGGCGTCTCGATCGACTGGATGACGCCGAGTTCGTTCCGGTAGGTCGCCTTGCTGTCCTTGGCGGTCATGCGCTCGATGGACGCCTTGACGTCCGCCGACGTGACCGGAGAACCGTCATGGAACTTCGCGTCGCGCAGCTTGAACGTATAGTTGAGCGCATCCGGAGCGACGTTGTAGCTCTCGGCGAGCTCCAGCGAGAGCTTGCCGTCGGCGCCGTAGTTGAAGAGGCCGCGATGGATCGCAAGCCGGATGGTGCGCGCCGGCGTGCCCGCATTGATGGTGCTTTCAAGCGTCGACGGCTCGCCGGAAATACCGAAATAGAGCGTGCCGCCATCCGCCAGCGCTTGATGAGCGAAGACGCTCGATGCCAGGGCCAAGACGAGCCCGAAGATCTTCCTTTTCATGCTGTACCCCTTTTTTGCTTCTGTTTGTTGATGAGAAATTGCCATGTCCGTTACTCCTCCCTGAGTCGTGGATCGAGAATGTCGCGCAGCCGGTCGCCCACCACGTTGATGGCAAGCACCGTCAAGGCGAGAAGAAGAGATGGCCAGATCACGTACATCGGGTTCTGGCCGAGATAGCCGCGCGCGGTTCCGATCATCTGGCCCCAGGACGGCTCCGGCGGCACGATGCCGAGGCCGAGGAAGCTCAGGCCGGATTCCAGAAGGATGGCGGCCGCGACCGTCAACGTTGCCTGCACGACCAGCGGCGACAGGATGTTCGGCAGGATGGCGGTGAAAACGACGCGGCGGGCTGACGCGCCCATCGCATGTTCGGCCTCCATGAACTCCATCCGCGAGACCTGCAGCGTGGCGGCGTGCGCGACGCGGGCGAAATGCGGGACGTAGAGAACGCCGATAACGACGGCGAGGCTGAAGATTCCGCTTTCCCAGAATCCGACCGCCAGGAGAGCCAGAAGGATGGGCGGGAAGCTCAGCATGATATCCACGCTGCGCATGATCAGGAATGCGATCAGCGGCCGGCCATAAGCGCCCGCGATGCCGATCATGGTTCCGAGAACTCCGGCGATCACGGTCGCGCCGATCGCCACCAGCAAGGTCGGCTGAACCCCGATCAGCAGGCGGCTCAGCAGATCGCGGCCGAATTCGTCGGTGCCCAGAAAGTGGGCCGTGGAACTGCCCTGATTGACCGTCTGCGGATTGAGCAGGAACGGATCCTGCGGAGCAAGCCAGCTGCCGAAGACGCCGATGAAGACCACCGCGACGAGCAGCACGATGCTGGCAAGGAAGGACGGCTGGTTGCGGGTCGCGCGGAGAATTGCCTCGGGGATCACGAGCGTTTCCTCCGTATGCGCGGGTCGAGCAGGCTGTAGAGCAGCTCCACCACCAGGTTGATCAGGATGAACGCCGCCGCGATGGCCAGCATCGCCCCCTGGACCAGAGGATAGTTACGCGCCGATACGGCGCCAACGAGAAGCGTGCTGAGGCCCGGCCAGTTGAACATGGCTTCGACGAGAACCGTGCCGCCCATGAGGTTACCGAGCTGCAGGCCGATGATCGTGACGATCGGGATCGCGGCATTGCGCAGGACGTGCTGCCAAATGATCCGCCGTTCGGACATGCCTTTGGCACGCAGCGCGCGGACGAAATCGCGGCCGAGGATTTCCAGCATGGAGGAGCGCGTCATCCGGGCGATCGACGCGGCCAGACCGAAGCCCAGAGCCAGCGCCGGCAAGGCCAGCTTGCGGAAATGCTCCAGCGCGTTGCGCGAGATATCCGTGTAGCCGCTTGCCGGAAGCCAGCCGAGCTTCAGGCTGAAGAACAGCACCAGCAGCGTGCCCATGATATAGACCGGCACCGATATGCCGATCGTCGCGAGCGAGGTCAGCACCGTATCGCGCATGCTGCCCCGCTTGAGTGCGGCCGCAATGCCGAGCGGAACGCCGATGAGCGTTGCAATGACGATCGCCGCAAATGCGAGCTCGAGTGTGCGCGGCAGGTTCTGCATCACGTAGTTGGCGACCGGATAACCGTTGGTCAGCGACTTGCCGAAATCGAGATGCAGCGCGTTCCAGAGCCAGACGAAATATTGGGACACCACCGGCTGGTCGAGGCCGAGCTGGCTGCGCATCGAGGCGATTGCCTCCGGCGACGGATTGCTGTCGGCACCGAGGAGCAGGAGCACGGGATCGCCCGGCATGATGTACATGACGGAGAAGATCAGTGTAGCGACCACCAGAAGCTGGACTAAGGCCGTCAGGAGCTTTCGCGCGGCAAGGAGCAGAGCCCCGATCGAGGCGTTCATGCGCCCTCCTTTCCGCCGCGCAGCGAACCGACGGTCGGCACGGCATCCAGCAAAATGCGGGTATAGGGCTCTTTAGGATTGCCGAAGATCTCCGCGGCAGGTCCGTATTCGACGATCCTGCCCTTCTGCATGACCGCGACGGTGTCGCTGACATGCTCGACCACGGAGAGATCATGGGAGATGAAGAGATAGGTCAGGTCGAACTCCGCCTGCAGGTCCTTGAGCAGGTTCAGCACCTGGGCCTGGACGGAGACGTCGAGCGCGGAGACCGCTTCGTCGCAGATGACAAGCGACGGGTTGAGGGCAAGCGCACGCGCGATGGCAATTCTTTGCCGCTGCCCGCCGGAGAATTCATGCGGATATTTCTGCGCCGCCGTGGCGGGCAGGCCAACGGCTTCAAGCAGCGACCGTATCCGCCCCTGACGCTTCGATGCGTCACCGTCCGCGAAGATCACCATCGGTGCCTCGACGATCTGGGCGACCGTCTGGCGCGGGTTGAGCGAACCGTAGGGGTTCTGGAAGACCATGGCGATCTCGCGCCGGAACGGCCGCATCTCCTTTTCCGAGAGCCCCGCAATATCCTTGCCCTTAAAGAAAATCTGGCCCGAGTCGGGCTTGTAGAGCCGTATGACTGCACGGGAGAGCGTGCTCTTGCCGCAGCCGGATTCGCCGACGAGACCGAGCGTCGTGCGCGGCGCGATCGACAGGCTGACGCGATCGACGGCACGCATCTCGACCGGCATGGCGAGAGGCGAAGGCTTGACCCAGTAGGACTTGCAGAGATCGCGGATTTCGAGAAGCGGACGATCGCCCGCTGCCGGAATGGGTCCCGAGGACGCGGGGCGGGGGCGCGGTTCCGGCCGGACGCTGCGCACCTTGCCCGATGAATCGCGCTCGATCACCGGCAGCCGTTCGGCATCGCGGCCAAGCGACGGCATGGAATCGATCAGCGCCCTGGAGTAGTCGTTTCGGGGGGCGGCGAAGAGATCCGCGGTCGTCGCCTCCTCCATCTTGTCGCCGGCATACATGACCACGACGCGATCGGCGACTTCGTAAATGACGCCGAGATCGTGGGTTATCAGCAGGATCGCCGCGCCAACTTCCCCGTTCAATTCGCGGAGCAGGTCGAGCACCTGCTTTTGCACGGTGACGTCGAGCGCGGTGGTCGGCTCGTCGGCGATGATGATGCGTGGCCGGCAGGCGACCGCCATGGCGATCATGATGCGCTGGCACTGACCGCCGGACAGCTCGTGCGGATAAGCCCGCATGGCGCGATCGGGATCGGGGATCAGGACCTTTTCCAGCAGGTCGCGAGCCTTCCGGCGCGCATTCGCGCGGCCGATGGGGTCATGCAGGAGGATGGCCTCGATGATCTGGTCGCCGCAGGTGAAGATCGGATCGAGCGACGCTATCGGATCCTGGAAGATCATAGCGATATGGCTGCCGCGCAGCTTGCGCAGTTCCGCCGGCGGCAGCTTCAGGATGTCGATGCCGTCCACCAGAACCTCGCCGCCGGTGACCACCGCGTTCGGCGGCAGGAGCCCCATCACACCGAGCGAGGTGATGGTCTTGCCGCTGCCGCTTTCACCGACGAGCCCGAGGATTTCGCCCGGCCGGATGGTGAAATCGATATTGCGCACGGCCGACTTCAGCCCGGTATTGGTCTTGAAAGCGATCGAGAGGTTTCTGACTTCGAGCATCCGACCTCCTCTCAGACGTGTTCGTTGGTGGGGATGGGAGCGGCATAGCCGAACGCACCGTCGATCCCGCAGATTTCGGCTGCAAACTTGCTGCCCTTTTCCATGGCGATAGCGATGGCGTCCGCCGAAGGCCGGCTGCCGCGCGTCCAGCCTGCCGCGAGCAGTGAAAGGAGTGTCGCTGTAATGAACGCATCGCCGGCGCCGAGCGTATCGACGACATTGGCAGGCTTTGGCATGACCGAAACGAAGTCTTCGCCGTTATAGGCCGTGGCGCCTTCCGGTCCGAAGGTCGCCAAGGCCAGGCTGCAACCGTTGGAAACGGCTTCGCGCAGGACAGCAAGACCGCGTTCACGACCGACGTCGCCCGCCGAAAGCGCTGCAAAATCAAGATGCGGCGTTACGGGTCCGATCAGATCGTCCACCTGCCAGCGATAGGAAAAGTCATAGGAAAGCAGGGCGCTCGCGCCCTTCAATGCCGCCAGATGCGGATTGAGATGGCTGTAGCAGCTCGTGTGCACGAGGCGGAAACCGGCAATATAGTCTAGATCGGCCTGGTCTGGCGTGAAGGGATTTTCGCGCGCGACGCCGCCCTTGTTGGAAAAGACGAATTCGCGGTTTCCATCAACGACGCGCACATCCGCATGGCCGTTCTCGCCTTCGACAATCCGGCAGAGCGATGTCGGAATGGCAAGCTCTTCCAGCGTGGAGCGCACATGGCGTCCGGCGGTATCCGTACCGAACGTACCGAGAAAAGCCGCATCCGCGCCGAGCATCTTGGCGTAGGCCGAAAAATTGAGCGCATTGCCGCCCGGGTACATCTTGCCCGCATGCAGGTAACGGTCGACGACGTTGTCGCCCAGTCCGAGGACCCTGAGGCCCGAATATGTCTTGTCCGGCGTCATCATTCCCCGACCGCCTTCCCTGTCGTGCGGTGCCGAGACGGGTGGGACATCCGCCGATCGCGCAGCCCGACCCGGCGCGAAACTCTCGCGCCGGGATTGAAGGCGATGTGGGCGGACGTCTTCGTCATCAGTAGTCGACTTTCCACATGTAGCGGCGCACGCTGAGCGGATGCTCGCGCAGAACCGAGAGCGTATGCGCGAACCAGTACCAGGTGACGCCAATCACGAAGGGAGACAGCAGCGGCGAGACGTCCTCGTAGCGGCCGGCATCAAAGGTGATGATCTTGTCCGTGACGCGGCGGGTGAACTTTAGCGCTCGCTGGTCGATCTTGCGGTTCTCGCCGTTGTCCATCAGGAAGACGTAGGCCATCTCCGGATCGGCGACCTCAAACGGGCCGTGGCGGAATTCGCCCGAATGGATGTCGGACGCGTCGAGCCACAGCATCTCGTTGAAGATGCAGATCGAATACTGGTAGTTCAGCGCCGACAGAATGCCGCTCGAAAGAACATAGTATATGTTCTCGTCCTTGTAGCGGCGGGCGAGTTCCATGCCGCGCTCGCGCTCGGCATTCTTGATGTCGTGCAGCTTGGCCGGCATCGCTTCCAGATCGGCGATGAGCTGGGCGCCCACCGGGTTGCCGAGGCGCTTCAGGAAATGGGCGGCGAAGAGATAGGCGATCATCGTCTTCGGCATGCCCGGCAACTCCTTGCTGTAGGGCAGCAGGTAGTCGCAGATCTTCGCAAGGCCGCTGTCGTGACCCGAGGTCAGCGCCACGGTGACGGCGCCGGTCGTCTTGGCCCAGCGGGCGGCGACGACCGTGTCTTCGGTCTCACCGTTATGGGACGTGAGGAGCACGACGGCCTTTTCATTGACGGGCTTCGGACGGCGCGTTTCGAGTTCCGTCGAGTTGATGCGCTCGATCCTGAGGTCGCAATATTTGTCGAGGATGTATTTGACCGGCTCGATATAGGAGTTCGAGCCGCCGGCACCGACCAGATAGATGGAGTCGATCTGGCGCGAAGAGAAGATTTCATCGACCAGCTTTTCGGCAACCGGGTTGCCGTCACGGAAGGTCATCTCCAGGACGCCCTTCAGATAGTCGCCTTCCAGGTAGTTCGGGTTCGGAGCGGACTTGATCTGTTCGTCGCTCGGCGTCAGGTTTTCGAGAGCCATGTTATTCATTCTCCAAAGGGAATTCAGGAAGCGCGGCCGAAGCCACCGCCGCCCGGCGTTTGCAGGAACAGGCTGTCCCCGCGGTTCATCAGGATGTTGGTGATCGAGATGTCGTATTCCTTGACCGTCCCGTCGGCATTCGCGAATTTCAGCCGGGCAACCTCGCCCTGGCCGCCGCCGAAGACACCGTCTGCCGGCGTCCGGAGGCCTTCGCAGGATGCGTTCGCCCGAACGCCATCCGTCATTGCGACCACTTCGCGGACAATGCCCATGCCGCCCGTCGTCTGGCCTTCACCACCCGAGCCGGTGGCGAGCGCATAGCGGCGCACCATCAGCGGATATTCGATTTCGAGCGCTTCGGCCGGCAGGTTCGAGGTGTTGGTGATATGCACCTGAATGCCGTTCATGCCGTCGTGGTCAAGGCTTGCACCCGCACCGCCACCGACGGTTTCGAGGTAGACGAAATTGCCTTCGCGCGTCTTGTGCGGACCGAAAAAGATCATCGTCGCGTTCATGTCGGCCGAGGAGGCAAAGACCTTCTCCCTCGGCAGCACATCGGCAAAGGCCTGGAAAATGGCGCGGACGACACGCTGGCAGCTGGTCGAGCGGATGCCCACGGCAGCCGGGAATTTCGGACGCACCAGCGTGCCCTCTTCCGCAACGATCGTCACGGGAAGTGCCATGCCCTCGTTCGGCGGCAGCGCCGGATCGAGCAGCGCCTTGATCGTGTAGTAGCAGGTGGCGTCGAGGGCGGTCTTGGGAATGTTGACCGCACCTCGCGCCTGAGGATCGGTGCCGGTGAAATCGAAGGTGATGCCGTCGCCCTTGACCTTGATCGCCACCTCGATGCGGCAGGGCTCGTAACCGACGCCGTCGCCGTCGATGAAGGCTTCGCCCCTGTAGACGCCATCGGGAAGATCGCTGATACGCTTGCGCAGACGGCTTTCCGAATAGGCGATCAGGTCATCGATCGCCTTCTCGACAGTCGCTATCCCGAACTGGTCCGCAAGCGTCACGAGTTTCCGCTGACCGATCTCGTTGGTAGCGATCTGCACCTTGAGGTCGAGAATACGCTCCAGCGGATCGCGGCTGTTGGTGCTGATGAGCTTGACGATCTGCTCGTCCAGAACCCCTTCGCGGGCGATCTTCAGCACGGGGATGCGCAGGCCTTCCGCAAAGATGCTCGTCTGGCTGGGATCGCAGGAGCCGGGAACGCCGCCGCCGACATCCGAATGATGACCGAGGTTGGCGGCGAAGAAGCAGAGCCGGCCTTCGTAGAAAACAGGTGTCAGGATCGAGATGTCCGGCGTGTGCGAGCCGCCGGCGAGATACGGATCGTTGCAGATGAAGGCATCGCCCGGCCTGATGTCCTCAAGCTTGTAGTTTTCCAGAACCGCCGCGACGCCGCCCTGCAGCGAACCGAGGTGGACCGGAATATGGGACGCCTGCACGATCAGCCGGCCACCACCGTCGAAAAGACCGACCGAGCAGTCCTTGCGTTCCTTGATATTGGTCGAGAAGGACGAGCGCACGAGGCTCAGTCCCATCTCGTCGGTGATCGACATGAACCGGTTGGAGTAGACCTCCATCTCGATGGCGTCGAATTCGCGCGGCTGTCTGACGTGCTGCTGCATCACGCACGGTCCTTCACAAAGCTGAGGATGATGTTGCCGTAGGCGTCGACGACGCCCGACTGGCCGGGAAGCACGTAGGTCGTGGAGGTCAGTTCCTCGATGATCGCGGGTCCGGAGAACCTCTCGTTCTGCGGCATCGAAGCGCGCTTGTAGACCGGCACGGTCCGCCATCCGGTCTGCGGATCGATATAGACCTCGCGCTCTCCGACGATGGCGTCCTTCATGGTGCCGGCAACGCCCGGTACCGTCTGGAGCGGCCGGCCCGCATGACCGATCGCCTGGACGCGCAGGTTGACAATCTCGACCGGATGGTCGTTCAGCGCATAACCATAGACGACGCGATGGGCTTCGGCGAAACGGGCATTGAAGTCTTCCGCAGTGGAGAGAATGCCCTCGACGCGGATTTCATGGTTCTGGCCGGCATAGCGAGCTTCGGCGATATGCTGGAGCGCACGCTTCTCATCCGGGATCGTTTCCGCTTCGAGCCATTCGCGTGCCTGGACTTCCAGACCTTCAAGGGCGGAGCGGATGTCGAGCCAGCTTTCGCCCTGAACCCGCTTGATCTGCGTGGAAACGAAATCGCGCGTCACGTCGGACAGAAGCACACCGCGGGCGCACATCGTGCCGGGGGATTCCGGAATGATGACCGTGTTAAGGCCGGTTTCCGCAGCCACCAGCGAGGAATGGAGGGGGCCGGCGCCACCGAAAGCCATCAGCGCGAAGGATTTGAGATCATGCCCCTTGTCCATCGATACCGCCCGGATGGCGCGCGCCATGTTGGCGACGGCGATGCGGATGATGCCCCAGGCCGTATCCTCGACGGAGCGACCGATCTTTTCGGCGACGGCGCCGACGGCCTTGAGGGCCGCCTCCCGATCGACGGGCATGGCCCCATCGAGAAGCGCGATCGGGTTGAGCCGCTGCAACACGATATTGGCATCTGAGATGGTCGCATCCGTTCCGCCCTTGCCGTAGGCGGCAGGCCCGGGCACGGCTGCCGCGCTCTGCGGGCCGACCTTCAGGCCGCCGGCATCATCGAGCCAAGCGATCGAGCCGCCGCCGGCGCCAATGACGTTGACGTCGACCATCGGGCAACGGATCGAATAACCGGCCACATCGCGGTCGGTGGAATAGGCCGGCTTGCCGTTGGCGATCAGGGCGACGTCGGTGGAGGTGCCGCCGACATCATAGGTGACGATGTCGGGGAAGGACGCCGCCTTGCCCACGAGGGACGCACCGACAACACCGGCAGCAGGGCCGGAAAGGCAGGTCCGGACGGGGTAGTTGCGCGCCGTCTCGGTGGACATCAGGCCACCATTGGAATGGATCGTATAGGGCTTGGCCTCGATACCCGCCTTGCGCGATCGCGTCATGAAGCGATCGAGATAACCGTCCATGCGCGGCATCAGGTAGGCGTTCATCACCGTGGTCGAGATGCGCTCGTATTCCCGGAACTCGGGCAGGACGTCGCTCGACAGCGAGATGAAAACGCCGGGCAGGCGCTTGCGGATGATTTCTCCGGCGCGCCGCTCGTGCGCCGGGTTGCTGTAGGAATGCAGGAAGCCGATCGCGACGGCCTCTACGCCCTCTTGTTTGAAGCGTTCCGCGGCGGCTTCGACGCCCGCTTCGTCGAGGGGTATGATGACTTCGCCCGCCGGGCCGAGGCGCTCCGTCACTTCGAGGCGAAGCGGACGGACAACCAGCGGGTCCGGCTTTCGAACGCTCATGTCGAACAGGTCGGGACGGGTCTGGCGACCGATCTCGAGTACGTCGCGGAAACCTTCGGTGGTCAGGAGGCCGGTCTTTCCGCCGCGCCGTTCGATGACCATGTTGGTCGCGACCGTCGTGCCATGACCGAAATGGACCACGTCGGTGGCCTGGAGGCCCCGCTCGGCAAAGCCGGCAATGCCGGTCTCGATCGCCTCGGACGGATCGTGAGGCGTCGAGGACACCTTGAAATGGCGCATGTTTCCGGTCTCGTCATCGAGGACCGTGAAATCTGTAAAGGTTCCGCCGACATCGATGCCGACCCTGATATTGCCCATGATGCTCTGGTCTTTTGCGCTGTGGTACCGGCTTCACGCCGACGCCTTGCCTGTCATGAGCGACATCTAAAATTGACTCCTCAAGTTTGTAAAATTCAATTATTCAAGCTTTCCATGCCAAAATGGAATGTTCGTGGAGTGCGACATATGCGACGGATCAAGCTCAGGCATCTCGACACACTTGCGGCCTTCATGAAGACCGGCTCGGTGACGGAAGCGGCCCTTGTGCTGCACACCACCCAGCCGAATGCCAGCAAATCCCTGAAACAGCTGGAGGATTTCGCAGGTGTAAAACTCTTCGAACGTAGTGCCGGCCGGCTGCGTCCAACGCCGGAAGCGGAGCTGCTTTTCGCCCATGCGGCGCGCCTGATGGATGAGCTGACAGTCTTCGAAAATCTGTCGCTCGACCTCACGGCCATGACGCAGGGCTACGTCAACATCGGCATATTGTCGGCGTTCAGCACGGCTCTTATCCCGATGGCGGTCGAACGCTTCAACAATCTCTATCCCGGAATCCAGGTCCAGGTGGACCTGCTCGATTCCGACAAGATCCACTCCTATGTCAGCCGCGGGAACTACGATTTCGGCCTCGTGCACCATCCCGAACACGAGTCCGACCTGATGACGCAGACGCTCAAGACCTCGTCCATGGTCTGCATCATGCCGCCGGACCATATGCTCGCGAAGCATAGGATTATTCTGGCGAGCGACATCGCCGACCAGCCCTTCGTGACATATCCGAGGTCGGTGCCTTTCGGAGCCGCGATCTTCCGATCGCTTTCCGACGAGGGCGTGCGTCCTTCGAACTACCTGATCTCGAACCAGAGCCAGCTTATCCGCCGCCTTGTGGAACGGGGACGCGGCGTGGCGCTTGTCGACCATTTCTCGGTTTGGGATGCCAACGAATTCGACCACATCGCCGTGCGCCAGTTCGAACCGCGAATTCCGGTTTCTGTTGGCATGATCATTCCGAAACGCCGCCCTTTGTCGCTTGCGGCGCAGACATTTGTCGGAACGTTGAAGGAGGTGCTGGAGCAGGGGCCGGGATAGGCCTGAGAGCAATCGTACTCTCGATCCTCGCCCGCGCCCGCTTCAAATCGCAGGTCTTCTCCGATTTCTTGTAGGACAAAACACTACCATCGGTTTCAGTATTCGGTAACGCTCCGATTGTACATTAGGCATCCATCAAATTGTGCGAGTACAGTGGGGCGCCAGCAAAATGAACCATCACTCCGCCATCGGCTCTGACCTGCAAACACCTCACCGCACACTTCTGGAGGACCTGTTCGAGGGCGCGCCAGGACCTACGATCATCAAGGATGAAGAGTCGCGCTTCCTGTTCCTCAACAGCAAGGCCTGCGAGATGTTTGGCGTGAATCTCGATGACGTGCTTGGCTGCACAGACCACGACTTCCTGCCTGCGGAGGAAGCCGAACGAATCCAGAAGGTGGATGCAGAAGTGCTGGCGACCGGCGAGGAACGGCGGTTCGAGGAGGAGGTCACCGGGCCGGATGGTTCGACCCGGACGCTTTTCACGCACAAGCGGCGGTCTTTCGTACCAGTGCCCGGCGGAAAGAAACCGGTCGTCGTTGTCGTCATTTCCGACATTACCAAACTTCGTCACGCCGAACAGGTCCTACGGGCAAGTGAGGAACACTATCGCTCCCTTGTCGAACTGCATCCCCAAATACCGTGGTTGGCTGACGCGGAAGGGAACGTCATCGAAGTCGGCCCAGGCTGGCAGAACGCTTCCGGACGAGAGGTCGGGGAAGCGCTGGGGCGCGGGTGGGAGAAGACCTTACACCCGAAGGACCTGCCCGAGGTGGTCGAGAAATGGGAGACCGCAGTCAAGACCGGCGCTCCATTCGACATGATCTACAGGATCGGGACTGCAAAAGGGCGGTACCGATGGTATCGGAACCGTGCGGCGCCCCGTCTCGACGTCAACGGCGGGGTCGTCCGCTGGTATGGCCTCCTCGAGGACGTCCACGACCGCCAGCTTGCCCTGAAAGCGCTCCAATCGAGCGAGCGCAGACTGCGCCAACATCGGGACGAGCTCGAGAAGATCGTTCTGGCCAGGACGGCGGAAGTTCAGGAAAAGAACATCGAGCTGGACCGCCTTCTCCAGCATGAACGGGGGATCAATGCGCTGCAGCGCCGCTTCGTGGGGATGATCTCGCACGAATTCAGGACGCCTTTGGCGGTGATCGACGGAGCAGCCCAACGGCTCACGCGGACAAAGACGGCCGTCACTCCGCAATTCCTGGAGGGCAAGGCTCTGCAGATCAAGGGCGCCGTCGCCCGGATGGTCGAACTGATGGAAAGCATCCTCGCGGCGGGGCGGCTGGAGACAGGGACCATTGCAATCAACAAGGAGGCCAGTTCGCTCGGTGCTATCCTTCGCCAATGCGTCGCAAGCCGAGCTGAGATCAGCAAGAGCCACACGATCAGCCATGATCTCGAAGCGCTTCCAGCGCTGCAGATGATCGACAGGGCCGCAATAGAGCGGGTTTTCTCCAACCTGCTGTCAAATGCGGTAAAGTATTCACCCGCCGGCTCCAAAATCCGTATCAGCGGATGGAAAGACGGGAGGCGGGTTCTGGTCAGCGTCACCGACTCCGGCATCGGCATGGATGCAGACGACCTGCCGAAACTGTTCGAGCCCTACTTTCGCGCCCGTAGCGCCACCGGAATCGCGGGAACGGGGATCGGCCTCAATATCGTGAAGGAAATTGTCGAGTTGCATGGGGGATCGATCTCAGTCCAGAGCATCCTGGGACAGGGTACGACCTTCACAGTCGAGCTGCCGTTCGACGAAATCAGACAACAGCAGTCGGCTTAAGGGGCCGTGTCACAAGAAAATCCTCATGCGGCAATCGATGAAGCCAGCCAGGACACAAGCTCGTCTCGCCCCATGGGCCTGCCCACCAGGTAACCTTGCAGCTGATCGCAACCGGCAACTCGAAGAGCGTCCGCCTGATCGGTGGATTCGATGCCTTCAGCCGTGACTGGAATCCCGAGGGCCTTTGCCAACGAGATCGTGGCCGTCAGGACGTTCCGGCCGGTGCTGCCGTCATCCATGGCTTGAATCAGGGAACGATCGATCTTCATCCGGTCGAAGCCGAACTCGCGGAGCGTGCCGATACTGGCATAACCGGAGCCAAAATCATCCAGGGCAAACCGGATGCCTGCCGATTTCAAGGCAGTGATGGAGCGTCGTGCCTGCTCGGGGTTCGACATCAGAACCGCTTCGGTGATCTCCAGCGTCAGGCGGGAAGGATCAAAGGCCTCCTCTTTCAGAACTGCGAGCACATCCCCCGCAAAATTGGGATTGCATAGCTGGATCGGAGAAACATTGACCGACAAGGAGAGTGGACACCACGCCTCCGACGCAACGATGGACTTGCGAAGCATCTGGAGGCCCAGGATATCGATCAATCCACATTTCTCCGCCAGAGGTATGAACGCATCCGGGCCGATTGCTCCTTCGGCGCGCCTCCATCTTGCCAGTGCCTCCACGCCTGTGATCTCGCCCGAAGCGGCTGAAGCCAAAGGCTGGAAAACCGGCTGGATCTCATCGTTCTGAAGGGCTCGCCGAAGCTCGCTTTCCAAAACCGCTATCTTCTCACGCCGGCGATCAAGATCCGGATGATAGGTGACAGCACATCCCCTGCCCGTTTCCTTGGCTTCATAAAGGGCCATATCTGCCCGACGGAGAAGTTCATGCGCATCCTGTGCGTCGTCACGGGATGCAACACCAATGCTTGCGCCGATTTCGATAGTGCGGCCTTCGATGAGAAACGGCTTTTTGAGACGTTCAAGAAGTTGATTGTCAAGCTCGGCGAGGTTTGCCGAGCCAAGCTGAATCAGGGCGAATTCATCACCGCCCAACCGGGCGACACCAGCTACGTCGGTATGAATATCGCGCAGGGCTTCCGCCACCAGCCTGATCAGCCGATCCCCGATCGCGTGCCCCCAGGCATCGTTGACGGCTTTGAAGCCGTCGAGATCGATAAGGTGCAGGACCAGCATCTGGCTCTTGTTGGCCTGCATGAACCGGTCCAGTCTTTCGATGAGACCGAGCCTGTTCAAAAGACCGCTGAGACTGTCGTGCGTGGCTTCTTGTCGGGCGCGATCCGCCAAGCTCCTCAAGCGACGCGTTTCCGACCAGCCTGCAAACAGGACGCCAACCAAATAGACGCCAAGGATTGCGACCGCCGCGGCGATAAAGGGGCGCACTTCATCAAAAATCGCATTTCCCGGCGCGGCACTCGGCCACGCCAAACGTGCGACCTCAACCCTATCGACATCCAGGAGCGGCAAATTCAAAAGATCGCCCCCGGCACTGTGGGTTATGTGGAGTTTTGGTAGCTGATGTTCTTTGGCCATTGCGGCCACGACTTCAGAGGTCAGAGTCTTGAAGAAGCTGAGGACATAGTAGCCCGGGTCCTGCACCTGTGATCCAAATGGCTGAACCGCTTCCGATGCCACCGCGATGATATCATCGCCGCTTCTGAAGAAGTTGACGACGGGGTCCATGCCGGGCCGAGCAGCGGCTTCCGTTTGCGCCTGAAATTTCGCCCCGAGATATTCGTTGGCATCTATTATGTCGGCTTTGAAATAGGCGATGCTGCTACCGCCTGCCGGGGCCGTCAGCGCTATCCCGTCATAGAGGGCGTAGTCCTCGCTGGTCTTGCCCCAGTTCTCATAAACCCAGCCCTCGCGGTCGCCCTGCGTTATCGCCTTGTAGGCCTCATCCCAGACAGCGTTGTCCCGCACGGTTGCGGCAAGTTTCTCCTTGAACGAGGAGGCCGCCGCCTCGGCCGCCAGAATGGCTCTGTTGTCATCGAGCGCGTTCGCGGAACTGCGCATGCGATCAACGACATGAGCACCTATCGCGCCCAGGATCACAGCGACAAGCAGGAGCAGCGAGGTGGCGATGAAAACGGAGTTGCCTTCACGGCTCTCCTTCGGTCGGCGTGCGAGCATGACGGATTCCAGCTTTGTTGATTGGGCCCAAAGGCTGCAGAAGACGTCATGTCCGCATTGCGCTGCATGCATCCAATAGCACGTGCGAATATTAAAAATCACTAAAGCACTGAGTCAACGAGTGGTTAAGATTTCGACACGGCCGTTCGCTTTCGAATCAGGCTGAAGCCCTCGGAGGAATTCCTCGGTGGTTGGGAGGTCAAGCTGAACTGAGGAGCGGTCTCTCAGAAATTCGGCGGAGGGACGGACATTCGATATGAGGGAACGCCCAGCGAAGCACGAGGCCGACTCTCGCGCGCGTCACTCTTGGCTGGATGCCGTTTTGACGAAATCGATGAAGGCCCGCAGCGGCGCTGGCACGAGCCGACGCCCGGGATAATAGAGAAATGGGCCTGAAAATTGCGGCCACCATGGCTCAAGCACCGGCTCCAGGGCGCCGCTGTCGAGATGGGGCCGCAGCCAGTCCTCGAACAGCGATATGATCCCGGTGCCGGCAATCGCCGTAGCCACGGCAAGATCGGTTGCTGCGCCCACCTGCACGGTCAACGGGCCACGCGGGTCGATCCGTACCACTTCGCCGTCGCGCTCAAATTCCCAAAGCGTCATCGCACCGCTTGCAAAACGCTTGAGAAGACAGGCGTGCGCAAGCAGGTCCCGGGGATGATCGGGACGGCCATGGCGATCGAGGTATGCGGGGGACGCCGCAGTCGCGAAACGCTGCACGCGGGGACCGATCGGCACCGCGATCATGTCCTGCTCCAACCGCTCATCATAACGGATGCCGGCATCGCATCCTGCAGCCAGCACGTCGACGAAACTGTCGTTGGCAAGGATCTCAAGCCGGATGTCGGGATAAGCCGCGAGGAACGACGGGACAATCGCCGGGAGTACCAGCCGGGCGGCGCTGACCGGCACATTGAGACGCAACGAACCCGCGGGCTTGTCGCGAAACCCGTTGACCACGTCGAGTGCAGCGTCGACCTCGCTCAGCGCCGGGGTCAACCGAGCCAGCAGGCCGGCGCCTGCTTCCGTCGGCACCACGCTGCGGGTGGTGCGATTGAGCAGCCTGACGCCGAGTTGCGCCTCGACACGCCGCACCGCCTCGCTCAGTCCGGATGCGCTGCTGCCCGTGGCCCGTGCACCCTCGCGAAACCCGCCGGCGCGCGCCACCGCCACGAAAGCGTTCAGATCACCCAGATCGATTTTCATTGTTCGCGATTCCGCACAGCCTGTGCCGACTGTAGCTAATTTTCGTGCCGGCCCTCAACGTCTATATCCATACCATCTTGAAAAGGAGATATCCCATGTCGAATATAGACCAGGCAGGCACATTCATCCTCGGTGACCGCAATGTGAAGCGGCTTGGCTACGGCGCCATGCAGCTTGCAGGCAAGGGCGTCTTCGGCCCGCCGAAGGATCGCGATGCAGCAGTGGCGGTACTGCGCGAGGCGGTCGAGGCCGGGGTCAACCATATCGACACCAGCGACTTTTATGGTCCGCACGTGACCAACCAGATCATCCGCGAAGCACTTCATCCATACCCCGATGACCTGGTGATCGTTACCAAGATCGGCGCCATGCGCGGCACTGACGGTTCATGGAATCCGGCATTTTCAGCCGAACAACTGGGACAGGCCGTTCACGACAACCTGCGCAATCTGGACCTCGACGCCATGGACGTCGTCAATCTGCGCATCATGTTCGATGTACACGGCCCGGCCGAAGGATCGATCGAAGAGCCTCTGACGGCTCTCGCCGAACTGCAGCGCAATGGCCTTGTTCGCCATATCGGGCTCAGCAACGTGACTCCGGCGCAGGTTGCCGAGGGCAAGCGGATCGCCAAGATTGTCTGCGTACAGAACCAGTATAATCTCGCTCACCGGCAGGACGATGCCATGATCGACGATCTCGCCCGCGATGGCACCGCCTATGTGCCGTTCTTCCCGCTCGGCGGTTTCAGCCCGCTGCAGTCATCGACCCTATCGGACGTTGCCCAGCGCCTGGGCGCGACCCCGATGCAGGTCGCACTCGCCTGGCTGCTGCGTCGCGCACCGAATATTCTGCTCATCCCAGGGACCTCGTCCGTGGCCCACCTGCGTGAAAATCTCGCCGCGGCCGAATTGCAGCTGTCGGATGCTGTGATGACGGAGCTGGAAAACGTCGCAAATATCCGCGCCGCCTGAGCACTTCAGGCAGAACTTGCATCCGACCCCGAAAAATCGGTTCGCGCCCTTTGCCTTCACGCGCGCTTTCGCTAAAAGTGAAAGAAAAGCGAACGGAGGGGTCGGATGTTTATTACGGACCGCCAGACGAAGATTGTCGAGTTTGCCAAATCGGCGGGCCGAGTGCTCGTCGATGACCTGGCGGCGCAGTTCTCGGTAACCTCACAGACGATCCGCAAGGATCTCAATGATCTATGCGACAAGCAAATTCTCACGCGAATCCATGGCGGCGCCACCCTTCCCCGCAGTAACGAGAATGTCCGCTATGACGCACGCCGACAGATCGCCGCTGCGGAAAAGCAGGCGATCGGCGTCGCCGCCGCCAACCTTATTCCGGACAACGCGTCGCTCTTCATCAATATCGGCACCACCACCGAGGCGGTCAGCGAAGCGCTTGTCAATCATCGCGAACTGATGGTGATCACCAATAACATCAACGTCGCCAACAGGTTGCGCCTTCTCGACGAAATCGAGGTTGTCATCGCCGGCGGCGTCGTTCGCCAGTCGGACGGTGGGATCGTAGGCGAAGCCGCGGTCGATTTCATCCGCCAGTTCAAGGTCGACTATGCGATTATCGGTGTTTCGGCGATCGACCCGGATGGCGCCCTTCTCGATTATGACTTTCGCGAAGTGAAAGTCGCGCAGGCGATCATCGCCAATGCCAGACATGTGATCCTCGTCGCCGACTCAACGAAGTTCGAGCGCACTGCTCCCGTGCGTATCGGCCAGATTTCGCAGGTCCAGACCTTTATCACCGACCACTGTCCTTCGCCGTCGATCCGAGATGTATGCGTCCAGAACGGCGTTGCGCTCGTGGAAACTTCGAAAGACGAGGGCGTAAATTCATAACGTTTGAGTTTCGTTTGACATTCGGAATGTTTTCGATTTAATCATTTTCAGGTTCACAACATCTGTGGGTTGCTGTCCGTTTCGGTTCAGCGAGGGAAATGATGGGCGAGGAAATCCACGACATTTTCGTGATCGGCGGCGGTATCAACGGCTGCGGCATTGCACGCGATGCGGCTGGGCGCGGTTATTCCGTTGCACTCGCGGAGATGGACGATTTTGCTTCGGGCACCTCCTCAGGCGCCACCAAACTCATCCACGGTGGTCTGCGCTACCTCGAACATTACGAATTCAGGCTCGTGCGGGAATCGCTGATGGAACGCGAAACCCTCTGGGCCATGGCGCCGCACATCATCTGGCCGCTGCGTTTCGTCCTGCCATACCACAAGGGTGGAATCCGCCCGGCGTGGCTGATCCGCCTCGGCCTGTTTCTCTACGACCATCTTGGCGGCCGAAAGCTGCTGCCGCCGACCGCCGTGCTCGACATGCGCACCGACCCGGCCGGAAAGCCTCTGAAGCCGCTTTTTACCAAGGCATTCGAATATTCCGACGGCTGGGTCGACGACGCCAGGATGGTCGTGTTGAACGCCCGGGATGCAGCCGATCGCGGCGCTTTGATCCTGCCCCGCACCCGGGTTGTTTCCGCCCGTCGGGAGAACGGTGTGTGGGTGATCGGCACGCTCGATGCCCGCACCGGCAGGGCCGAGACCTATCAGGCCCGCATGCTGGTGAATGCCGCAGGCCCATGGGTGGACCAGGTGATCCGCGAGGCGCTGGGCAACAATGACGCCCGCCATGTCCGCTTGGTCCAGGGCAGCCATATCGTCGTGAAAAGGAAGTTCGAGGGACCCCGGGCCTATTTCTTTCAGAACCGGGACAATCGCATCATTTTCGCGATCCCTTACGAAAACGACTTCACCCTTATCGGAACGACCGACCGGGATTATTCCGGCGATCCGAAGAATGTGAAAATCTCCGAAGAGGAGACGACCTATCTCTGCAATGCGGCGAGCGAGTATTTTCGAGAGCCGGTGAGACCGGCAGACATCGTCTGGACCTATTCGGCGGTTCGCCCGCTCTTTGACGACGGCGCCTCGAAGGCGCAGGAAGCAACCCGCGACTACGTGCTGAAGCTCGATTACACGCAGGACGCGCCTGTGCTCAACGTTTTCGGCGGCAAGCTGACCACCTATCGCCGGCTTTCGGAACACGCGCTGGAGAAGATCGCCGAAGCGATCGGGGCAAAGGGCCAGCCCTGGACGGCGAAGAGCCACCTGCCCGGCGGCGATTTTGCAGCCCAGGGTTACGAGGAAGAAGTGCGAAAGCTCAAGGCCCGCTATCCGTTTCTGGAGGAAAGGCATGCGCGGCGCCTGGTGCGTCGGTACGGAACCCGCTCCGTGATGATCCTCGACAGTGCCGCCAGGACGGAGGATCTTGGTCATCATTTCGGCGGTGATCTCTACGAGGCCGAAGTCAAATATCTTGTTGACCGTGAATGGGCCATGAGCGCGGAGGATGTGCTCTGGCGGAGAACCAAGGACGGTTTGCGTCTGAGTGAAAAGGAAAAAGAATATCTGGAGGAGTACATGGCCGCTATACCGGCAAAAATGGCCGGATAAGCGGCATGTGTTCCCGGTGTGAGGAGGCACGGGAACCCGAATGCTGGAAATGCGCAACGTCGCCAAGATGGTGGGGGGTGAATATCATATTCATCCGACCAATCTTGCACTGGATCGCGGCTCACTGAACGTATTGCTCGGCCCGACGCTCGCGGGCAAGACGTCGCTTATGCGATTGATGGCCGGGCTCGACCGTCCCACCGGCGGCTCGGTGTATTTCGACGGCGCCGACGTCACCGGAGTTGCGGTGCAAAAACGCAATGTCGCGATGGTCTACCAGCAGTTCATCAACTATCCGGCTCTGACCGTCTACGAAAACATCGCCTCGCCGATGCGGATCGCCGGCAAGGACGCGACGACAATTGATCGCGAAGTCCGCAAGGCTGCGGAACTGCTGAGATTGACGCCCTATCTCGATCGGACGCCGCTCAATCTTTCCGGCGGACAGCAGCAGCGCACGGCACTCGCCCGCGCACTCGTCAAGAATGCGAGCCTCGTGCTGATGGACGAGCCGCTTGCCAATCTCGACTACAAGCTTCGCGAGGAACTGCGCGAGGAACTGCCGAAGATCTTTGCGCAATCCGGCGCCATCTTCGTTTATGCGACGACCGAACCGTCCGAAGCCCTGCTGCTCGGCGGGAATACGGCGACGCTTTCGGAAGGACGGATCACCCAATTCGGTCCGACGATCGAGGTCTATCGTCGCCCGGCAGACCTGGTGACGGCTAAGACATTTGCCGACCCGCCGCTCAACTTCATCGATGTGGTCAAATCCGGCGGCTCATTCCAGTACCAGGGAACAGACAGCCTTGCCGTGCCGTCGCATCTGTCCGGCGTGCCGGACGGCCGGGTGACGATCGCCTTTCACCCCCATCACCTGGGGCTCACGGCACAGACAGGCAATGCAGCGAGGCTCAAGGCTCAAACGCAGATCTCGGAAATCACGGGCTCCGAGAGCTTCGTGCATATGCACTACAACGGTGTGCGCTGGGTCATGCTTGCCCCCGGCATCCACGACATCGACCCGGATACGGAAATCGAGCTCTTCCTGGATACCCGTCATCTGATGGCTTTCGGAACAGACGGCCGCGCCATCGCGGCGGCTTGAAGGAGGCGGACATGGCACGCATCACGCTCGATCACATCCGCCACGCCTACGGCCCCAACCCGAAATCCGACGCGGCCTACGCGCTGCGCGAGGTGGACCACGAATGGGCCGACGGCGGCGCCTATGCCCTGCTCGGCCCCTCCGGCTGCGGCAAGACGACCTTGCTGAACATCATTTCCGGCCTGCTGCAGCCGTCCCACGGGCGTATCCTCTTCGATGGAAAAGACGTCACCAACCTTTCCACGCAGGAACGCAACATTGCCCAGGTTTTCCAGTTTCCGGTCATCTACGACACGATGACGGTCTACGACAATCTGGCATTTCCCTTGCGCAACAGAGGCATCGCGGAACCGGATGTCGATCGCCGCGTCCGCGAGATGCTGGAGATCATCGACCTCTCCGACTGGTCGAACCGCAAGGCCCAGCGGCTCACGGCCGATCAGAAGCAGAAGATCTCGCTCGGGAGAGGTCTCGTCCGCAACGACGTCAACGCGATCCTCTTCGATGAGCCTCTGACGGTCATCGATCCGCATATGAAATGGGTGCTCCGCTCCCAGCTGAAGCGCTTCCACAAGCAATTCGGCTTCACCATGGTCTATGTGACCCACGACCAGACGGAGGCGCTCACCTTCGCCGACAAGGTGGTCGTCATGTACGACGGGCAGATCGTTCAGATCGGAACGCCGGCCGAACTCTTCGAGAGACCGAGCCATACATTCGTCGGCTATTTCATCGGCTCCCCCGGCATGAACGTGATGCCTGCCGAGGTCCATGGCAGCACGATCACGCTCGGGAGCGAGACGATTGCCCTCGACCATGCACCAAAGATTGCCGCGGGAGACAAGGTCGAGCTTGGCATTCGACCGGAATTCATTCGCATCGGTCGGGAAGGCATGGCGATAACGGTGACACGTGTCGAGGATATCGGCCGGCGGAAGATCGTTCGCGCCAACCTCGCGGGGCAGCAGATCGCGATCGTCGCTTCCGAGGATATCGAGTTCCCGGCAGAGCCCCGGGTCACTTTCGATCCCGGTGCGCTGAATATCTATGCCAACTCATGGCGCGTCGGCAGGGAGGCCTGAACCATGGAAAAGACGTGGAACAACAAGGCCTGGTTTCTGGTGCTTCCCGTGCTTTTGCTCGTCGCCTTTTCGGCGGTCATCCCGCTGATGACCGTCGTGAACTATTCCGTCCAGGATACGTTTGGCAACAACGCGTTCTTCTGGGCCGGCACCGACTGGTTCGACGATATCCTGCATTCTGCCCGCTTCTGGGAGGCCCTGCAGCGCAATCTGCTTTTCTCCTTCATCATTCTTGCGCTTGAAATCCCGCTCGGCATCTTCATTGCGCTGAACATGCCGAAGAAGGGTCTCGGCGTGCCGGTCTGCCTGGTCCTGATGGCCCTTCCGCTTCTTATCCCGTGGAATGTCGTCGGCACGATCTGGCAGGTCTTCGGGCGGGTCGACATTGGCCTCCTCGGCCACACGCTGGCGGCGCTCGGCATCGATTACAACTATGTGCGCGATCCTCTGGATGCATGGATCACCGTCGTCGTCATGGATGTCTGGCACTGGACGAGCCTCGTCGTGCTGTTGTGCTACGCCGGTCTCGTCTCCATTCCGGATGCCTATTACCAGGCGGCCAAGATAGATGGGGCCTCGAGGTGGTCGGTCTTCCGCTACATCCAGCTGCCGAAGATGAAGCGGGTGCTGCTTATCGCCGTCCTCCTGCGCTTCATGGATAGTTTCATGATCTATACGGAGCCTTTCGTGGTCACGGGCGGGGGCCCGGGAAACTCCACGACCTTCCTGTCGATCGATCTCGTCAAGACGGCCGTCGGCCAGTTCGACCTTGGGCCGGCCGCCGCCATGTCGATCGTCTACTTCCTGATCATCCTGCTGCTGTCATGGATCTTCTACACCGTGATGACCAGCAGCGATGCAGACAATTGAAGGAGGGAGGAAAACCATGGCGAAGACAATCAAATACAAGCCTGCGGGCAACCTCTCCTGGCTGGTTTCGACGATCTACATCATCTTCCTGCTGCTGCCGATCTACTGGCTCGTCAACATGAGCTTCAAGGAGAATTCCGAGATCACCGGAGCCTTCTCGCTCTGGCCGCAGAACCCGACGCTCAGGAACTACATGGTGATCTTCACCGATCCTTCCTGGTACAACGGCTATATCAACTCCATCATCTATGTGGTGCTGAACACCTTGATTTCGGTGCTGGCAGCACTGCCGGCTGCCTATGCCTTTTCGCGCTATAGGTTCCTCGGCGACAAGCACCTGTTCTTCTGGCTGCTCACCAACCGGATGGCGCCGCCCGCCGTCTTCGCCCTGCCCTTCTTCCAGCTCTATTCGGCCTTCGGTCTCATCGACACGCATATCGCGGTCGCTCTCGCCCACTGCCTGTTCAACGTGCCGCTTGCCGTCTGGATCCTGGAAGGCTTCATGTCGGGCGTACCGAAGGAAATCGACGAGACCGCCTATATCGACGGCTACTCGTTCCCGCGGTTCTTCGTGAAGATCTTTATGCCGCTGATCGCCTCGGGCATCGGGGTCGCGGCCTTCTTCTGCTTCATGTTTTCCTGGGTGGAACTGCTGCTCGCCCGCACGCTGACAACGACCGACGCCAAGCCCATTTCGGCGATCATGACCCGTACCGTTTCCGCCTCCGGCATGGACTGGGGCGTACTGGCCGCCGCCGGCGTGCTGACCATCGTTCCCGGCGCGCTCGTCATCTATTTCGTCCGAAACTACATCGCCAAGGGCTTTGCCCTCGGCCGGGTCTGACAAGGAGGAACCAACGCATGAACTTTTCATGGATGGCATGGACGCTTCCCACGGCCCTGTTCTTTCTGACGATCCTCGCCCTGCTCATCGGCATGAGCATCTGGGAATATTTCGCGCCCGGCGGTTCGCCCAGGGTCGGCATCCTGCGTTTCGAGACGACGCGGGGAGATAGGCTCTTCATCTCGCTGCTCGGCGCCGCATTCATTCATCTCGCATGGCTCGGGCTTATCGGCCCTAACCTGTGGTGGGCTCTTGCCCTCGCAGTGGTCTACGCAATCGGCGTCTTCCGCTTCGTGTGAAGGCAAGCTGAAAAGGTGGCGGGAGAACCGCCACTCGGTACGAAATTGCAATCGCAAAACTCTGGGAGGATAAAATGCGACGGCATCTTATGACAACGACGGCAGCGGTGCTGCTGGCTCTGACCGGTTCCGCCTATGCCGGCATGGAGGAGGCAAAGCAATTCCTGGATAAGGAAGTCGGCGAACTCTCGACCCTTTCCCGCGCCGAGCAGGAAAAGGAGATGCAATGGTTCATCGATGCGGCAAAACCGCTTGCCGGACTGGATATCAAGGTCGTCTCCGAAACGATCACCACGCATGAATACGAATCGAAGGTCCTGGCGCCGGCCTTTGCTGCCATCACCGGCATCAAGGTCAGCCATGACCTGATCGGCGAAGGCGACGTCGTCGAAAAACTACAGACCCAGATGCAATCGGGCGAAAACATCTATGACGGCTATGTCAACGACTCCGACCTGATCGGCACCCATTGGCGTTATCAGCAGGCCCGTTCGCTCACCGACTGGATGGCGGGCGAAGGCAAGGACGTCACCAATCCCGGCCTCGATCTTCAGGACTTCATCGGCCTCAAGTTCACGACAGCACCGGACAAGAAGCTCTACCAGCTGCCGGACCAGCAGTTCGCCAACCTCTACTGGTTCCGTTACGACTGGTTCAACGACGAGAAGAACAAGGCCGATTTCAAGGCAAAATACGGCTACGATCTCGGTGTTCCGGTGAACTGGTCTGCCTATGAGGACATTGCCGCCTTCTTCACCGGCCGCGACGTCGGCGGCAAGAAGGTCTATGGCCACATGGACTACGGCAAGAAGGACCCCTCGCTCGGCTGGCGATTCACCGACGCGTGGCTGTCCATGGCCGGCAACGGCGACAAGGGCCTGCCGAACGGCCTGCCTGTCGACGAATGGGGCATCAAGGTCGATGAGAAATCCCGTCCGGTCGGCTCCTGCGTCGCGCGCGGCGGCGACACCAATGGCCCGGCGGCCGTCTATTCTATCCAGAAATATCTCGACTGGATGAAGGCCTATGCGCCGGCCGCCGCCCAGGGCATGACCTTCTCGGAATCCGGACCGGTGCCGGCTCAAGGCGAAATCGCCCAGCAGATGTTCATGTACACGGCTTTCACCGCCGACATGGTGAAGGCCGGCCTGCCTGTCATGAACCAGGACGGTACGCCAAAATGGCGTTTCGCACCGTCTCCACATGGGGTCTACTGGAAGGACGGCATGAAGCTCGGTTACCAGGACGTCGGCTCCTGGACGCTGATGAAGTCCACGCCCACCAACCGCGCCAAGGCGGCCTGGCTCTATGCCCAGTTCGTCACCTCGAAGACGGTGGACGTCAAGAAGAGCCATGTCGGCCTGACCTTGATCCGCGAGAGCACCATCCGGCACAAGAGCTTCACGGACCGCGCACCGAAACTCGGCGGCCTGATCGAGTTCTATCGTTCACCGGCCCGCGTCCAGTGGTCGCCGACCGGCACGAACGTTCCTGACTATCCGAAGCTCGCGCAGCTCTGGTGGCAGGCGATCGGCGATGCCTCCTCGGGCGCCAAGACGGCTCAGGCCGCCATGGACTCGCTTTGCTCAGAGCAGGAAAAGGTCCTGCAGCGCCTGGAACGTGCCAAGGTCCAGGGCGACATGGGACCGGCGCTCGCCGAGGAACGCGATCTCGCATACTGGAACAAGGACGCGGTCGCCAAGGGCAACCTCGCTCCCCAGCTCAAGGTCGCCAACGAGAAGGAAAAGCCCGTCACCGTCAACTACGACGAGCTCGTAAAGAGCTGGGCTGACGCCAAGAAGTAAGCCGGTTCGCCGGGCGCTCAAGGCGCCCGGCGGCCACCGACTGCCGGGTCGCCGTCGCCGACGCCTCTTGAGCCCGAATAGACCGCCTGCCGCAGCTCAGCTGGCCAACCGTTCCTTCCGGAACGCTGCCGACACCGTCTCCGCGGCCAGCATGGCCGTGTTCGCGTCAGTGCGGTAGTTGCTTACGGAGATTCGCATAACATCGATCCCTCTCCACTTGGCTCCAGTCACGAAGATCGTTCCCTCGCGCTGCAACCGCGCAATGGTTCTTCTCGTCATCTCGTTGGCATCGGTGGTCGAGAGATCCGAGCCGAAGCGGCAGATCACCTGATTCAGGTCGACGTCGTTCAGGATCTCGATCCCCGGTTCGCGCGACAGATGTTCGGCAATGATCCGCGCCGAGGAGCAGCAACCTTCGACGAGACGGGCGATGCCGTTTCGGCCGAGATGCTTCATCATTGCCCAGGTCGCAAAACCGCGTGCTCGTCTTGAAAGCTCCGGCACGTAGTGCGATGGATCTCGCTCCCCTTCCGCCGCAATGGGAAGGTAACTGGCAGCGATCGTCATGGCACGGCGGTGGGTCACTTCGTCCCTCACGATCGCATAGCCGCTGTCATAGGGGGTCTGGAGCCACTTGTGGCCGTCGGTGGCCCAGCTATCGGCCAGCTCCACTCCGGGACAAAGGTGCCGCGTCGACGGTGAAGCCTTTGCCCACAGGCCAAATGCGCCATCCACATGCACCCAGGCATCCCTGCTCCTGGCGACCGGGACAAGCTCGGTGAACGGATCAAAGGCCCCTGTATTGAGCTGTCCCGCCTGAAGGATGGCGATCATGGGGCCCTCGGCTTTATTGACCGCTTCCTCGAAATGCCTGGCAAGGATACGCCCCTGCGGATCGGTCGCTACCCTGACGACGCGGTCATGCCCAAGTCCCAGGAATTGCAAGGCCGAGAAAACGGTGGTGTGGGCATCGTCACCGATGACAACGGTAATCGGCGGCGCACCGAAAAGCCCGTCTGCATCGACATTCCAGCCGGCGCGGCGAAGCACTTCGCCTCTCGCGGCGGCCAGACAGCTGAAGTTGGCGACAGTCGCTCCCGTCACAAAGCCCACGGAAGATTGCGCAGGTAGGCCCAGAACATCCAAGAGCCACGTGGCTGCGACCTTCTCGAAAGACGCGGCTGCCGGAGACGCGGTATGATTGCCGGCATTCTGCCCCCAGGCGCTCGTGAGGAAATCGGCCGCCACGCCCATCGGATGCGAGCCGCCGATCACCCAGCCGAAGAAACTCGGCCCGGTCATTCGGTGGAGCCCCGGCTCTGCCTTTTCCACGAGATGTCGAAGAACGTTCTCCATCGCCAAAGTTTCCTCCTGGAGATCTTCGGCGAGCGTCGCCAGGCATTCCTGGTACTGCAATTGCGGGCGGTGGAGCCGAGGCTCGGCCTGGCGGTAGTCGGCGGCCAGGCGCGCTGCCTGCGCGAAAAGCGTGTCTATGCCCTCAGCCATGGACGGTGCCTCCCTATCATCGCGATCGCGATGGCGGCTCGTGGTGCATGCTGGTTCTAATTATTGGAACTCTCTGCGGCAGCTTACCATAATATGGGCAGTTCCCTAACCCCAAGCTCCATCATCAAATGATGGAGGCAATGACTGTCGCGTTCAGGCAGACGGGTAGCTGGAGCGGGTGAAGGGAATCGAACCCTCGTATTCAGCTTGGGAAGCTGCTGCTCTACCATTGAGCTACACCCGCGTCGGTCCGCAGACTTCCAACAGACGGCATCGCCTGTCAAGCCGGAGGTGGTGTCAGACGCGAAAATGCTTGGACAGTTTCAGGCCCTGGGCCTGGTAATTAGAGCCGAGGCCGGCGCCGTACATGCCTTCGGGTTTTTCCAGCATATGTTCATAGACCAGACGGCCGACGATCTGGCCGTCTTCGAGGATGAAGGGCACTTCGTGGCTACGCACCTCGAGCACCGCACGGCTTCCGCGTCCGCCCGCCGCCTCATGGCCGAAGCCCGGATCGAAGAAACCGGCATAATGGACGCGGAACTCGCCAACCAGCGGATCGAAGGGCGTCATCTCGGCTGCATACAGCGGCGGCACATGCACCGCCTCGCGGGAGACAAGGATATAAAACTCGTCGGGATCGAGGATCAGTTCGTTGCGGCCGCGGCTGTAAAGCGGCTCCCAGAAGTCGAAGATGTCGTGTTGGGCCTTCTTGTCGACATCGACGACGGCCGTATGGTGCTTGCCGCGATAGCCGATCAGGCCGACGCTATCGCCGGACAGGTCGATCGACAGGGCGATGCCGCCACCCGAGACATTCGGCTTGGCGGATGCGACCAGGGTTTCGTCGTTATGGAGTTGCAGAAGGTCCGGCTCGCCAAGCAGCGCGTTGCCGACGCGGAAGCGGATCTGCGACAGACGCGAACCGCGGCGCACGACGATCGGGAAAGTACGCGGCGAGATTTCAAGGTAGAGCGGACCGGAGTACCCTGCAGGAATCTTGTCGAACTCCTGTGCGTAATCGGTAATGACGCGGGTAAAGATATCAAGCCGGCCGGTGGAGCTTTTCGGATTGGCGGAAGCAGACATGTTGGCCGGCAGGTCGAGCCGTTCCATCAGCGGCACGATGTAGACGCAGCCGGTTTCGAGCACGGCGGCTTCCGAGAGGTCGATCACGTGCAGCTTGAGGCGATCGAGCTTGTCGGAGACGAGGCTCGTCGGGCCCGGCATGAAGCTGGCGCGGACGCGAAAAGCCTTGGCGCCGAGGCGCAGGTCGAGGCTTGCAGGCTGGATCTGGTCCAGATCGAGCTCGCGCTCGGAGATCAGCCGTCCACTGTCGAAAAGCGCCGCGATTGCGCGGTCCGCCAAAATTCCTGTTTCGCGAGCCATCATGTCTCTCTCAAGTTTTCGAGGCGACAAAACCAAATGCGAGCCATTGACGCAAGCGGGGCGTGGCGCTATGCCACTCTTATCCCGTGGTGATTTGGCCGGTCGGCTTGCAGCCACGTTAAATAAGTGGCTAAAAAGACCGGGTGCGAAACCGGTCTGCTTATGCGACCGGTTTTTTTGTTCTGAATGGGGAACACGCATGACTAACAAATGGCGCCCGGCAACTCAGCTCGTACACGGCGGCACGTTGCGCTCGCAATATGGCGAAACCTCGGAAGCGATCTTCCTGACGCAAGGGTTCGTTTATGATACGTCCGAAGCGGCGGAAGCCCGCTTCAAGGGCGAGACCGACGGTTTCATCTACGCCCGTTACGGCAGCCCCACCAACGACATGTTCGAAAAGCGCATGTGCATGCTGGAAGGCGCCGAGGACGCCCGCGCCACCGCATCCGGCATGGCCGCCGTCACCGCCGCGATCCTCTGCCAGCTGAAGGCCGGCGACCATATCGTCGCGGCCCGCGCCCTGTTCGGCTCCTGCCGCTGGGTGGTCGAGACGCTCGCTCCGAAATACGGCATCGAATGCACGCTGGTCGATGGCCGCTTCCTGGAAAACTGGGAAAAGGCGATCACCCCGAAGACCAAGGTGTTCTTCCTGGAAAGCCCGACCAACCCGACGCTTGAAGTGGTCGACATTGCCGGCGTCGCCAAGCTCGCCAACCAGATCGGCGCCAAGGTCGTGGTCGACAACGTGTTCGCCACGCCGCTCTTCCAGAAGCCGCTGGAGCTCGGCGCCCATATCGTCGTCTATTCGGCGACCAAGCATATCGACGGCCAGGGCCGCTGCCTCGGCGGCGTCGTGCTGTCCGACAAGGCCTGGATCGACGAGAACCTGCACGACTATTTCCGCCATACCGGCCCGGCGATGTCGCCGTTCAACGCCTGGACGCTGCTGAAGGGCATCGAGACCCTGCCGCTGCGCGTCAAGCAGCAGACGGAAAGTGCCTCTAAGATCGCCGACTTCCTCGCCGAGCAGAGCCAAGTCGCGCGGGTCATCTATCCCGGACGCAAGGACCATCCTCAGGCCGATATCATCGCCCGGCAGATGAAGGCCGGCTCGACGCTGGTCTGCTTCGAGCTGAAGGGCGGCAAGGAGGCGGCCTTCAAGCTGCAGAACGCGCTGGAGATCGTCCGGATCTCCAACAATCTCGGCGACGCCAAGAGCCTGATCACCCATCCGGCGACCACGACGCACAAGAACCTGACGGATGAGGCCCGTGCCGAACTCGGCATCTCGCCCGGCACAGTGCGCCTGTCGGCCGGCATCGAGGATACCGATGACCTGATCGAGGATTTCGCCCAGGCGCTGTCCAAGGCAGGCATGTAAGCCTTTGTTTTCCGGGATGGTGGATAGGCCACGAAATTCACCATCCCGGTTATCCTTAACTTCAACAAATGCTCACACTCGGCCGTTCAAACCGCGAGAATTCTTGACCTTGCGGTCCCCCTGTACAATATCGAAGCAGTGAGCGTTGTTGAGGTGTCGCATGTATCGCGCCCGGACAAGAGATATAGATGTCGCCGTCGAGCCCTACTATCTGGAGGAGCAATCCAACCCGGAAGAGAGCCGCTATGTGTGGGGATATCGCATCGTCATCGAGAACCATTCGACGCTTACCGTGCAGCTCGTGCATCGCTACTGGCACATTACCGACCAGAACGGCATCGTCGATGAAGTGGACGGGCCGGGGGTCGTCGGCGAGCAGCCGCGGCTGAAGCCCGGCGACAGTTACGAATATTCCTCCGGCTGTCCGCTGGACACACCATCCGGCCTGATGTTCGGCCATTACGACATGCAGACCGATGACGGCGAAACCTTCGAGGTGACGATTCCGGCCTTCTCGCTGGATTCACCGGGCCTGATGCGCATCCTCAACTAGACCGCACCTGCATCGACCTTACGAACGGATTTCTTTGGTTAGGCCGCTGCAAATTCGTCCGTCTTGTAGCGATAGGTGGTCGAGCAGAATTCGCAGGTGACGGCAATCTCGCCATCTTCCTCGCTTGCCTCGATCTCCTCGGCGCTGAAGCCCGAGAGAACGCCCTTGATCTTGTCGCGCGAGCAGCTGCAGCGATCGAATACCGGGTGCGGTGTGTAGACCCGGACGCCGCGCTCGTGGAAGAGGCGGAACAGCAGCCGCTCTATCGCGACCTGCGGGTCGGTCAGTTCGTCGGTGTCGATCGTCTCCACGAGCGTGCGGGCTTCGGCCCAGGCATCGTCAGAGGCCAAATCGATATCGCGCTCATCGCCATCGCCGCCATGCAGGTCCGGCTGGCGCATGCGCTCGGGCGCCTGCGGCAGGAACTGCGCGACCAGCCCGCCGGCCCGCCAGTTGTGGCGCGGCTTGCCGTCGGCATCGCGATCGAAGAGCTCGGCGACGCCGAGGCGAACCTTGGTCGGGATCTGTTCCGACTGGCGGAAATAGACGCCGGCGATCTCCTCGAGCGAGGAGCCGTCGAGCGGCACGATGCCCTGATAGGGCTGCATGCCGCGGCCCTGGTCAATGGTGAAGGCCAGCACGCCCTGACCGAGAAGTTCGGCCGGCGAGGTCCTGCCTTCCCGGACCGCCGTAGCCAGGGCTTCCTCATCGTAACGGGCATAGGCGCGAAGACTGTCGGGCGTCGAGAAATCCGCAACCAGGAGATCGACGGGGCCGTCGCCCTTGGTCTGCACCGTGAACTTGCCGTCGAATTTCAGCGAGGTGCCGAGCAGGGCCGTCAGCACGATCGCTTCGGCAAGCAGCCGCGCGACCGGCCCGGGATATTCGTGACGGCCGAGGATGGAGTTTAACAGGGGGCCGAGCTGGACCGCACGGCCGCGCACGTCGAGACCCTCCACCTGGAAGGGAACAACCCGGTCGTCTCCGGCAAAGTCGAGTTCGTTGAGTTCCACAGTCGCTTCCGCCATGACTTCACTCCTTCGCGCCGACCCAAAAACCTTTACACAAGCGCCAGCCCGAGCGGAACCGCCGGCCGGAGGAAAAGACGTCGACGATGTGTGTTGGAACGCCAGTCCAGAGGACGGCGTATTGTTGAAAGCCGAGAGATGGGGGATTGCGGGGCGGAAATCAAGGCTCGATCGCCGCCGCCGGTTCTCCGCGTCCGCGCACCAGGGACGTTGGCGCTCAGACGGCGCCGAAGCACCAGGCGAGAATGGATTTCTGCGCGTGCAGGCGATTTTCGGCTTCGTCGAAGACGACCGACTGCGGACCGTCAATCACCTCGTCGGTCACTTCCTCGCCGCGATGGGCTGGCAGGCAGTGCATGAACACCGCCTCCTTGTCGGCCCGCTTCATCAGGTCCGCATTGACCTGGAAGGGCTGGAAGACGTTGTGGCCGCGCGCCTTGTGCTCCTGGTTCATGGAGACCCAGGTATCGGTGACGACGCAATCGGCGCCGGCGACCGCGCGCTCGGCGTCATGGCAGAGCATGATGTTGCCGCCATTGTTGCGCGCCCAGTTGAGGAACTTGTCGTGCGGCTCGGAGCCCATCGGCACGGCCATGTTCATGCGGTAGCCGAAACGCGCGGCACCCTCCACGAAGGAATGCAGGACGTTGTTGCCGTCGCCGGTCCAGGCGATCGTCTTGCCGGCGATCGGGCCGCGATGCTCCTCGTAGGTCATGATGTCCGCCATGATCTGGCAGGGATGCGTGTCGTCCGTCAGCGCGTTGATGACCGGCACTGTCGCGTGCTCGGCAAGTTCCAGCATGCGGGCATGGTCCGTGGTGCGGATCATGATGGCATCGACATAACGCGACAGAACCTTTGCAGTGTCGCCGATCGTCTCGGCGCGGCCGAGCTGCATTTCGGTGCCCGACAGGAACAGCGTCTCGCCGCCGAGCTGGCGCATGCCGACATCGAAGGAGACGCGGGTGCGGGTGGAGGGTTTTTCGAAGATCATCGCCAGCATCTTGCCAGCGAGCGGCTTTTCCGCCGTGCCCGCCTTGGTGGCCTGCTTACGGATCTTCGCGTCGTCGAGGATCGCCCTGAGGTCTGCCGAGGAAACGACGGAGAGATCGAGAAAATGCTTCGGAGATGCCATTTGATGTTCCCTGTGAAGAGGGAAACCTACAACGGCGTCCCCCTTTTTGCCCGCTCAGGCCGATTTCTTCATCTCGGATGCGGAAAGCTCTTCCGCCGCCTTCTCGATGCGGGCAAGCCCTTCGCGCGCTTCCTCCGCCGTCACTGTGAGCGGTGGCAGGAGACGCACCACGTTGTCGCCGGCCGGAACGGCAAGCATATGTTCGCCGCGCATGGCGGCAACCAGATCACCCGCGGGCACTTTCGCCTTCATGCCGAGCAGCAGGCCTTCGCCACGGATGTCCTCGATGACATTTGGGAAACGGTCCTTGAGGCTGGCGAGCCCCTGGCGCAAAACAAGGGCGATGTCGCGGACGTTTTCAAGGAAACCGTCACCCAGGATCACGTCGAGCACCGCATTGCCGACCGCCATGGCCAGCGGATTGCCGCCATAGGTCGTGCCGTGAGTGCCGGCCGTCATGCCCGAGGCTGCTTCCGCGGTCGCAAGGCAGGCGCCGAGCGGGAAACCGCCGCCGATACCCTTGGCGAGCGCCATGATGTCCGGCGTCACGCCCGTCCATTCATAAGCGAACAGCTTGCCGGTACGGCCGACGCCGGTCTGGACCTCGTCGAAGATCAGGAGCAGACCATTGTCGTCGCAGATCTGGCGCAGCGCAGCCAAGAATTCCTTCGGAACCGGCCGGATACCGCCTTCGCCCTGGATCGGCTCGATGAGGATCGCTGCCGTCTTTTCGGTTATCGCAGCCTTCAGGGCGTCCATGTCGCCGAACGGTACCTGGTCGAAACCTTCGACCTTCGGCCCGAAACCTTCGAGATATTTCGCCTGGCCGCCGGCTGCGATGGTCGCAAGGGTACGGCCATGGAAGGCACCTTCGAAGGTGACGATGTGGAAGCGCTCCGGATGGCCTTTCACGAACTGATAGCGGCGCGCCGTCTTTATGGCGCATTCCAGCGCCTCGGCGCCGGAATTGGTGAAGAACACCTTGTCCGCGAAAGAGTTGTCGGCGAGACGACGCGATAGCGTCTCCTGGCCCGGCTGTTCGAAAAGGTTGGACGTGTGCCAGACCTTGTCGGCCTGCGCCTTCAGCGCGCCGACGAGATGCGGGTGGGCATAACCGAGCGAATTGACGGCGATGCCGGAACCAAAGTCGAGATATCGCTCTCCACTTTCCGTCACAAGCCATACGCCCTCGCCGCGCTCGAAGCGCAGCGGAGCCCGGGCAAACGTGTCGAAAAGCGCGGCTTCAGCCATGGCGACATCACTCCTCTAGGCAGTCAAAAGGCCCACAAAACGGGCCGGAAAAATCAAAAATGCCGCCCACTGGGCGGCGGAGGCACTATCGGGGTTTAGGCCCTCAATGTCAACAAAGCTCGGCATTTTAGGCGAGTTTGGGCCGCCAAGTGGCAGGCGCCGGCTTATGTGACAAAAATGACTCTCCGTGACAGCAAGTTGGGGAAAACCACGAAATCGATTCCCGCAGATTCTTCCGACTCTTGCCACGGAGTCAGCCTCACACTAGGTTAAAGATCAATTACTAGACTGCATGCGGCGGAACTAGTCACCTCAAGCATAGATATAGTGGGTGCTGCGAAATGATTTCGCAGCAAAGGTGGAAGGATTCTGCATGCCAGCAACGTTCAAAGGCGGAGAACGGGCATGAACTGGACAGACGAGCGTGTCGAGAAGCTCAAAAGATTGTGGTCGGAGGGCCTGAGTGCCAGCCAGATCGCAGCACAACTCGGAGGCGTAAGCCGAAATGCCGTGATCGGCAAGGTGCATCGTCTCAGCCTGCCAGGCCGGGCGAAAGCCGGCGGCACGGTAGCAACCGGCCGTGCATCGGCGGCCAAGCGTACGACATCGGCGCCGCGGGCTCCGAACTATGCATCGCGCGTCACGACCCGGACCGTTACTCGGGCCGTCGGCGCGACGATGGTGAAGGAAGAAGTCGAGATCGAACCCTATCAGGAGATGGAATATCGTCCCGCCTCCAACGTGGTGGTGCCGATTTCCCGTCGCCTCGCATTGACCGAACTTACCGAGCGCACCTGCAAGTGGCCGGTCGGTGATCCGCTCAAGGAAGACTTCCACTTCTGCGGCTGTGAATCCCCGGATGCCTCGCCCTATTGCGGTTATCACGCAAAGCTCGCTTACCAGCCGGTCAACGAGCGCCGCAAGGTTGCAGCTCGGGTCTGAGCGGCCGCGCCGACACGAGGGCAAGATCGAAGGCGGGCTTAAGGCCCGCTTTTTTGTTGCGCATGGCAGGTATGCCGGTAGAGCCTTGCTCCAGAGCCACAACCCGCCTATTTTGGAGACAGCGAGGACGACCTCCCCCATTCGGGCAGAAACTCCGGGACGGCCCGGAAAGCACCCCAGGAGGTCATCATGCGCTCGACACGCGACCGTATCCGCCATGCCATCAGCTTCGAACTGATCGGGCTCGCTCTCATCACACCGCTCGGCTCTTTGGCCTTCGGCATGCCAGCCGCCGATATCGGTGTGGTCGGCATCGGCAGCGCGACGATCGCCACCGGATGGAACTATCTCTACAATCTCGGCTTCGATCACCTGATGCAGCGCTTCACCGGCGGCACGCAGAAAAACACCGCGATACGCGTAGCGCATGCGGTGCTGTTCGAGCTTGGTCTGCTGATCGCGCTTCTGCCGCTGATCGCCTGGTATCTCGACATCAGCCTCATCCATGCGCTGACGATGGATGTCTCGTTCGCGGTCTTTTACGTGGTCTATGCCTTCGTATTCAACTGGGCCTATGACCGGATCTTCCCGCTGCCGGAATGGCAACGGCAGACCGAGGCGGCTTAAAGCCGCCTCCTCAGGATTCCATCGAGTAACCCGCGCCGCGGACGGTGCGGATGACATCCTGCATGTTGGAGAAGTTGAGCGCCTTCCTGAGGCGCCCGACATGCACGTCGACGGTACGCTCGTCGACATAGATGTCGTGACCCCAGACGCCGTCCAGAAGCTGCGAACGCGAAAAGACGCGGCCGGGCGAGGCCATCAGGAATTCCAGAAGGCGGAATTCGGTCGGGCCCAGGCGCACTTCGCGGCTCTTGCGGTGAACGCGATGGGTTTCCCGGTCGAGTTCGATATCGCCGCAGCGGAGCACGCTGGAGAGCACTTCGGGGCGGGCACGGCGGAGCATCGCCTTGACGCGGGCCATCAGTTCCGGCGTCGAGAACGGCTTCACCACATAGTCGTCGGCACCGGTGGCGAGGCCGCGAACACGTTCGCTCTCCTCGCCGCGGGCCGTCAGCATGATGATCGGCAGGCGCTCCGTTTCCGAGCGCATGCGCAGCCGGCGGCAGAGTTCGATGCCGGAAACACCGGGCAGCATCCAGTCGAGTATCAGAAGATCCGGCGTACGCTCCTGAAGCCGGATCTCGGCTTCATCCCCCCGCAAGATCGTCTCGACCTCATAACCTTCCGCTTCGAGATTGTAGCGAAGAAGCACGCTGAGTGCTTCTTCGTCCTCCACCACCGCGATTTTAGGCAGCATTTCAGCTCTGCTCCGTCAGCATTCCATCATCATTATTCGGTGATCGCGCCGAGCGTGTTCGACGAGTCGTCCTTCGGACGATCGCCTTCCGGCTGGGCGCCTGTCGTCATGTAGTAGATGGTCTCGGCGATGTTGGTGGCGTGGTCGCCGATACGCTCGATGTTCTTGGCGCAGAACAGGAGGTGCGTGCAGGTGGTGATGTTGCGCGGATCCTCCATCATATAGGTGAGGAGTTCGCGGAACAGCGAGGTGTACATTGCGTCGATTTCCTCGTCGCGGATGCGGATCGCCTCGGCCTTTTCCGCCGAACGCGTCGCATAGACGTCGAGGACGTCCTTGAGCTGCACGAGGGCGAGATCGGAGAGATGTTCGAGGCCGCGGGCGAGCTTGCGCGGAACGCCGGTGCCCTGAACCGCGATGACGCGCTTGGCGGTGTTCTTGCCAAGGTCGCCGACGCGCTCCAGATCGGAGGCGATGCGCAGCGAACCGACGATCTCGCGAAGGTCGGCTGCCACGGGCTGGCGGCGGGCGATCGTGATGATCGCCTTGTCGCCGATCTCGCGCTCGGCGTGATCGAGGATCACGTCATCGGAGATGACCTTCTGCGCGAGTGCGGCGTCGGAGTTGACCAGCGCCCGCACGGCGTCCGAGCACATCTGCTCGGCGAGGCCGCCCATTTCGGAAATGCGGCGGCTCAGGTATTTCAGTTCGTCGTCATAAGCCGACAGGATATGGGTCGATGCCATCTTCTAGTCCTCAAAATTGATTTTCAGGCGGCACAGTCGGCTGGATCAGCCGAAACGGCCCATGATGTAATCCTGTGTGCGCTGGTCGTCGGGGTTGGTGAACATCTTGTCAGTATCGTTCTCCTCGACGAGCTGGCCGAGATGGAACATGGCGGTGCGCTGCGACACGCGGGCGGCCTGCTGCATCGAGTGCGTCACGATGACGATCGTGTAGTTGGCACGCAACTCGTGGATGAGTTCTTCAACCTTGGCGGTCGCGATCGGGTCGAGAGCCGAACAGGGTTCGTCCATCAGGATGACTTCCGGCGACACGGCGATCGCGCGGGCAATGCACAGACGCTGCTGCTGACCGCCGGAGAGACCGGTGCCGGATTCATGCAGGCGATCCTTGACTTCACCCCAGAGGCCGGCGCGCTGCAGGCTCGCCTCGACGATCTGGTCCATGTCGGCCTTGTTCTTGGAAAGACCGTGGATGCGCGGACCGTAGGAAATGTTCTCGTAGATGGTCTTCGGGAACGGGTTCGGCTTCTGGAAGACCATGCCAACACGGGCGCGAAGTTCCACGACGTCGATCGCCTGGTCGTAGATATCGTCCGTGTCGAGGGTGATCTTGCCGGTGACGCGGCAGTGCTCGATCGTGTCGTTCATACGGTTGAGGCAACGCAGGAAGGTGGACTTGCCGCAACCGGAAGGACCGATGAGAGCTGTCACAGTGTTTTCGCGAACGTTGAGGTTCACGTCGAAAAGCGCACGCTTCTCGCCGTAATACACCGAAACGTCCTTGCCGATCATCTTGTGGGAAGCATCGCTCATCTTTTGGTCCAGCGCCTTTTCAACTGCTGATTCTGACATCATATTCATTGTCATACTCCTTCTACCAACGCCGCTCGAAGCGACGCCGCAAGAGAATTGCGCCAACATTCATTAGGATGAGGAACAGGAGCAGGATGATGATTGCTCCCGAGGTACGCTCGACGAACGCGCGCTCCGCTTCGTTCGCCCACATGTAGATCTGTACCGGCAGCGCCGTCGAAGGATCGAGCGGCGTCGTCGGATAGTTGGCGACGAACGCCACCATGCCGATCAAAAGCAGCGGAGCGGTTTCGCCGAGTGCGTGGGCGAGACCGATGATCGTACCAGTCAGGATGCCGGGCATGGCAAGCGGCAGGACATGGTGGAAGATCGTCTGCATCTTGGATGCGCCCAGCCCGAGGGCCGCTGCGCGGATCGAAGGCGGCACAGCCTTCAATGCTGCACGGGTCGCGATGATGATCGTCGGCAGGGTCATCAGGGTGAGCACAAGACCGCCGACCAAGGAGGCGGAACGGGGCAGGCCCATGAAATTGACGAAGACCGCCAAGCCGAGCAGACCGTAGACGATCGAGGGAACGGCCGCGAGGTTGTTGATGTTCACCTCGATCAGGTCGGTGAACTTGTTCTTCGGGGCGAATTCCTCAAGATAGATCGAGGCCGCGACGCCGATCGGCAGCGCCAGGACGAGCACGATCAGCATCATGTAGAACGAGCCGATCAGGGCGACGCCAACGCCGGCGGCTTCCGGACGGCTCGATGCGCCGTTGACGAAGATGCCGCCATTGAAGTGCTTGGCAAGCGCGCCGCTATCGGAGAGCTGCTTCATCCAGCCGAGCTGCTGGTCGTTGATCTTGCGGTTCTCCTGGCTGACGGTGAGGTCGATCTGGCCCTTGTAGGCAGAGTCGATATCGCCGGAAGCGAGCAATCTTACCGTCTGCGTCGTACCGATGATCGCCGGATTGGCGACGACCAGGTCACGCAGCTGAACACGGACGCCATCCGACAGCATCTGGCCGATCGCACGGGCAGCGACACGGTCGTCCACGCTGGCGTTGAGCAGCTTGGCGAGCGCGTTGCGGGCGACGACCGGATAGTTCGCCGTCATCAGCTTCTGCGGATTGGTGGCACGTTCGTTCTGCGGGTCGATGATCTGCTGCGAGAACTCGACCGGCATGGTGATCATGGTCTGCTGGAAGGCGGTGTAACCCTTGGATACCACCGACCAGAGGAGAAGCATCAGGAAGATGATGCCGAAGGAAAGCGCGGCGATGCCATAGGCGCGGAAGCGACGTTCGGCGGCGTAACGGCCCTTGATGCCGATATCGCGACGGATGGACTTGGCCTTGGGGATGCCGGCGGCGGGAGAAACCACATCGGTCATTCGTACTGCTCCCGGTATTTGCGCACGATATAAAGCGCGTAGATGTTGAGGCAAAGCGTGATGGCGAACAGCGTGATGCCCAGCGCGAAGGCAACCAGGGTCTGCGGCGAGGTGAACTCGAGGTCGCCCGTCAGCTGGTTGACGATCTTGACGGTCACGGTCGTCATCGGCTCGAAGGGATTGATCTGCAGGCGGGCGGCGACACCGGCCGCAAGCACGACGATCATGGTTTCGCCGACGGCGCGCGACGCGGTCATCAGAAGCGCGCCGACGATGCCAGGCAGAGCCGCCGGCAGGACAACCTTCTTGATGGTTTCCGAACGGGTGGCGCCGAGGCCGAGCGAGCCGTCACGCAGGGCACGCGGCACTGCGGTGATGATATCGTCCGACAGCGAGGAGACGTAGGGGATCAGCATGATGCCCATGACGAAACCGGCCGTCAGAACGCTCTGCGCCTGAATGAAGTTGGCATAGTCGCCGGTGACGAGGCCGTTCAGCTGCGAAGAGATATCGCGCAGGAAGGGGCCGACGGTCGTCAAGGCGAAGAAGCCGTAGACGATGGTCGGAATGCCGGCAAGCACTTCGAGCAGCGGCTTGGCGACCGAGCGGACCTGCGGCGAGGCGTATTCCGACATGTAGATTGCCGAAAAGAGGCCGATCGGAACCGCAAAGAGCATTGCGACGAAACCGATATAGAGCGTGCCGAGCAGCAGCGGAATGAGGCCGAACTGGCCTTCGGAGCCGCCAGAACCGGCCGCGGCAAAACGCGGATCCCAGACCGTGCCGAAGAAGAACTCCCAGGCCGGAACAGCCGCGAAGAAGTGAGCCGCTTCGGTGAGCATCGAGGCGACGATGCCGACCGTGGTCAGGATGGCGATCGAAGACGCAACGACGAGACTGCCCAGGATGACCTTTTCCACCCGGTTGCGGGCGCGGAAGCGCGGCGCAATCTGGCGATAGGCGGAGAATGCGCCGCCGATGGAAGCCGCCAGCACGACGATCGTCATGAGCATGCGGCTGACGAAGGTCATCGTGTTCAGATCGGCAGCGGCCTTGACCATGAAGGGCTTCGGGTCGCCGGCAAGCGGAACACCCTTGGCGCCAAGGGCGGTGCGCAGCTCGACCGGATTGTTTTCAACCCGCGCAATCTCTTCCCGAGTCAGCGCGTTCATGCCGCGGGCAATCGAGCTGATCATGCCATAGCTCAGGCCCTGCTCGGCCTGAGACTGGGCTTTCACGTCTTCGGGAAACGCACCGCGCACGGAGGAACTGATATACATCGGGCTGGCCACCAGCCAGACAAAAAGAATGACAACGGCCGGCACAATCGCCCAAACGGCGACAAAGGAGCCGTAATAACCAGGCCGCGAATGAAGTTTGGAGGAAATTCCTCCGACCAGTGCCATCGAATAGCGGGCACCGACAACGTAACCGGCTATGCCGATTATCGCCAAAATCAACAATATGAGTGATGTGTTCATCATAATCCCCCGGCGTACCGCCTTCGGCGGCAACCCATCACCGCCCAGCTCCGTTCATCGGAACCGATCGCATTCGCCGTCGCGCCTTGCGCAACACAATCGCCGCAAAACCGACGATTCCCACCGATGCAAAAAACCGGTCAGAAGAAAAACGGCGCCGCTTATGAAGCGGCGCCGGTCTTTCAATTACATGGTCTTGCCAGCGGCGAAGTCCTTGCGGACCTGCACGCGCTGTGCTTCCGGAGCAGCAACGAGGCCGTACTCGACGAGCGGCGACTCAGGGCCAACCATGTCGTCAGAGGTGAAGAACTCGACGTATTCCTTGAGGCCCGGGACCACGCCCAGGTGAGCCTTCTTGACGTAGAAGAACAGCGGGCGGGAAACCGGGTAGGTGCCGTCAGCGATGGTGGCCGAGGTCGGCTTGATGCCGCGCATGGTGGCGACCTTCAGCTTGTCGGCGTTGTTTTCGTAGAAAGCCAGACCGAATACGCCGACGCCGGTCTTGTTGGCAGCGATGCGAGCGAGCGTCTCGGTGTAGTCGCCGTCGATGTCGACAGCAACGCCGTCCTTGCGAACGGCAACGCAAGCCTTGGCCTGGGCAGCCTTGTCAGCGATAGCGGCAGCGATCACTTCCTTGGCGCCAGCATCCTTGCAGCCTGCGTCGAGAACGTTCAGTTCGAACACTTCGCGGGTGCCGTGCTTTTCGCCCGGGATGTAGGCAGCGATCGGGCCCTTCGGAAGGGTCGGGTTGATGTCCGACCAGTTCGTGTAGGGGTTGGCGACGAGCTTGCCGTCAACAACAACCTGAGCAGCGAGAGCCTTGTAGAGGTCCTTCGGCTCGAGCTTCATGTCGCCGTTGCTGCTGGCAGTCGCGAAAACGATACCGTCGTAACCGATGCGGATTTCCTGGATGTCGGTGACGCCGGCCGCCTTGCAGGCTTCGGCTTCAGACTTGTTGATCGGGCGGGAAGCGTTTGCAATGTCGATCGTAGCTTCGCCAACGCCCTTGCAGAATTCCTTGAGGCCAGCGCCGGTGCCGCCGGACTCAACGACCGGGGTCTTGAACTTCGGGAAGGCTTCACCGAAAGATTCGGCAACGATCTTCGCATAGGGAAGAACGGTGGAGGATCCGGCAACCTGGACCTGGTCGCGTGCGGCGGCAGCGCCGGCAAACGCAACGGAGGCCACCAGGGCAGCTGCTGAAAGTTTGAGGATGTTCATGAGGAATCTCCCGTCATGGGCTTGTGTGAATGCGGACGGCGCTGGCTCTCGCTCTCGCCAACGCTCGGCCCGCTTGTCTTAGCCGCCTTAGCCTCTCTCTTTTATGTCAATTCGATGAAACATTTGTGACATATCAAGCCATTGATATATAATCAAAAATCTCATGCACAGCTTTGCAATGAGAGGGCTTTATGTCAAAATCTGACGGTGAACTCACTTCCCTTGCCGACTTCCGACTTCACGATCAGACGCGCTCTGTGGCGGGTGAGGATGTGCTTGACAATTGCAAGGCCGAGACCCGTCCCCTTCTTGGAACGACTGTCGGCCACGCTGACACGGTAAAAGCGCTCGGTCAGCCGCGGAACGTGCTCGGCCGGAATGCCCGGCCCCTGGTCGACGACCGTGACTTCGACCGGATCGGACGGGCCGTTCCTGAGATAGACATCCACGACCTTGCCTTCCTGGCCGTATTTGCAGGCGTTCTCGATCAGGTTTTCGAAAACCTGAACAAGCTCGTCGCGATCGCCCAGCACTTCCACCTTACCTTCGGGCAGATGCGTGCGGATCTCCACCCCGAGGTCGTCGGCGAGCGGCACCAGCGCATCCCGCACATGGCCGATCAGCGGCTTCAGGTCGATCGTCTGGTCCGGAGCGATATGGGATTTGAGCTCCAGGCGCGACAGCGACATGAGGTCGTCGACAAGACGGCTCATGCGCGTCGCCTGGTCGAACATGATCGCCAGGAACCGTTCATGCGCGGCAGGATCGGAGCGCGCCGGTCCCTGCAGGGTCTCGATGAACCCTCTCAGCGACGCAAGCGGGGTGCGCAACTCATGGCTGGCATTGGCCACGAAATCCGAGCGCATCCGGTCGATGCGGCGTAGTTCCGAAATGTCCCGGAAGGACAGAAGATAAAGTTTTTGCGGCGCCTCTTCCGAGCGATGCGGCGCCGCCTGGCCGAGATCGATGGGAGCGATGCGCAGGGTATAGACGCGCTCGGAGGGCAGCCGCTCGGAATGCTCGATCTGGTTCGGCTCGTCGGTGGCGATTGTCTCGCGCACCATGTCGAGAATGCCCGGCGAACGCAGCCGTGCCGAAAGATGCGATCCGACAGGCATGGTGCCGAAAGCTCTTTCGGCCGCCTTGTTCTGGAAGAGAACCGTGATGTCCTGGCCCAGAACGAAAGCCGGGATCTCCAGCGCACCGAGCGTCGCCGCCACCTGAGGCAACGGCTGGAAGCCCGGCTCCTCGTCCTCAACAACCTCCGGAGCGGGCGCCGGAAGGACGGCAGGCTTGCGCCCGACGACGACCAGAACCAGGAGCAGCCAGCCCACCAGCACACCCACCCAATCCATTCCGATCAGAAACGCGATCACGGCCAGAAGGGTCAGAAGCAGCAACAGAGGTCGTTCCTGGCGGGCTCTCGCAGCGAGCGTACCCAGACCCCGACGCCATTTCTCCAGTACCGACTCCACAGATCCCACTCGCAGCTTTCACAGGTTGAACACGCGCTCATATATCCCTTGCATGACAGATATACATCGCTTCCGATGGGGTATCGCAAAAATAGGCGCTAGCCACATAGTAGCGGAATTTCGAACCTGCGTTACATATCGGATACCGCCCAGCGCGGCGGATTGATCAGAGGAAGCACCATCATGGCGGATGAAACCGAAAGCCGGGCAGTCACTATCGACATCAACGGCAAGCTCAAGCGGTTCGATATCGACGACCCGGAACTGCCGGGCTGGATCGAGGAACACGCGCTCGGCTCAGGCGGATATCCCCACGACGACAAGCTGGACAAGGACAAATACGCAAAACAGCTCGAAAAGCTGCAGGTCGAGCTCGTCAAGGTGCAGTTCTGGCTGAAAGCGACCGGCAAGCGGATGATGGCCCTCTTTGAGGGGCGCGACGCGGCCGGCAAGGGCGGGACGATCTTTTCGATCAACGCCTATCTCAACCCGCGTTCGGCGCGTGTGGTGGCCCTCAACAAGCCGACTGAGACAGAAGCCGGGCAATGGTATTTCCAGCGCTACATCTCGCATTTCCCGACATCCGGGGAGATCGTGCTCTTCGACCGCTCCTGGTACAACCGCGCCGGGGTCGAACCCGTGATGGGGTTCTGCACGCCGGAGCAATACAAGGATTTCATGAAGGCGGTTCCGCGGTTCGAGGACACGATCTCCGACGAAGGCATCATCTTCTTCAAGTTCTGGCTGGATATCGGCCGCGAGATGCAGCTCAAGCGTTTCCACGACCGGCGGCATGATCCGCTCAAGATCTGGAAACTGTCGCCGATGGATATTGCCGCGTTCAACAAGTGGGACGACTACACCGAGAAGCGCGACGCGATGCTGGAAAAGACCCACAACAAGGAGACGCCGTGGGTTGTCGTTCGGGCCAACGACAAGCGCCGCGCCCGCCTCAACGTCATCCGCCATATCCTGCTGTCGCTGGACTACGAGGGGAAGGACAAGGACGCCATCGGCGAAATCGACGACAAGATCTTCGGTTTCGGCCCGAAATTCCTGAAATAGAACTCATTGACCGGGCAGGATGCGAACCGAATAGAGCAGCACTGCCCGGTCGGCACCGTCGATGCCGCTGTTGAAGACCAGGCGGCCTGGCCGGTTGGGGGCGAGCGACCGTTCGAAGGTCACCCGGAAGAGCGCTTCCAGCTTCTCCTGCGTTGCCGTAAAGCGATGACGGCTGCAGCTGCCGAGACTTCCGAAATCGCAGCGCACCGACAGCTGCACCGAATTGTTCTGCCCCGACTGCAGGGTCAGCGCCACCGTCGAGCTCTTGCCGGCCATTTCGCGGAGCACTTCCGGCGGCACGTCGACCGAAACATCGCCGCCCTCGCCTGACGTCGCCGATACGATACGGACGGCCTGTCCTTCCGAGGCAGCGACCGCCTCGACTTTCGCCTGGCCCCCGGCTTTCATTTCCGCCGCCTTGGAGGGCACGAAGATCTCCACCCATTCATCCGAGAAACCGCGGCGCGGATCGAAGGCGACGGGGGCTCCCGCTCCCTGGCCGGCGACCGAGCGGTCGGCCGACTTCATCGCTTCCTCGATGATCGACTGCACCAGACCTGATTGGTAGAACCACCAGCAGGCGCCACCGACCACGCCAAGGGTGATGATCCAGGTGAGCAGATGCGACAGGAAACCGCGACGCTTGCGCGGCTTGGCAGCGCGCTCCGGGGGGACGTCCAGTCCGCTATCGGATGACGGCCGGGCGCCCTTGTTCGTCTTGCCCGGCTTTGCCGCCTTTGCCTGAGGCGCCGGTTCGAATTGCTGGGCTTCGATCCGCTCGCCGCGCGCGGGGCTGACGCTGCCGAGATCTCCGGAAGACATCGCCGCAGCAGCAGCCGGAGCGTTGGAGCGCGTCTCGCCTGGAACAGTATCGATGGGCGGCGCTACAGGCGGCGGCGAAGCCGACCGTTGCGGCATTTCCGGCCGAGGGCGAGCCTCCATGACCGGAGACTCCACGGCCATGGATTCTGCGGCGTATGGCAGCTCCGAGTCGAGCTCAACGGCGGGTTCCGGCCCCGGTTCGGCCAGCCGCTGCACCTCCGCCATCTCGATCTCGTGGATCTTCCGCTCCAGGAGTTCATGCTGCTGCATGATGATCAGCCGATCGCTGACGCCCTGCTTGCGAAGGCCGGCGTCCAGCGCCTGGCGCGCCGACTGATAAATACGTGCCCTGATCTCCCGGTCCGCCCGGTTCGAGCGATCCAGTGCGTTCCTGATGGCCGTTTCCAAACCGCTCACTGCCGGTCCTTCTTCATACTCATTCCCACTGCGCGGAAGTTTACGTTTCGGTAACCTCTCCGCTGCGGAACTGCAAGCACCGCCTTCGCCTGCACCATGGCCAAAAATAAGGACAGGATATGTCCGCAGCCTTTGCCGGGCGCCGCGAAGTTCCGCTGCGAAAATCTTTCCACCGGCTTTTCGCGGCTCCTGCTATCTGGTAGACGAATTTACGTTTGCGTAAAGGTCAATCGGGAGGTTTTTGATCCATGCTTCCAGCAGTCCTCAAGGACAGGCTCCGCCTGCCCGTGGTCGCATCGCCGCTGTTCATCATTTCCCATCCGGAACTGACGCTGGCGCAATGCAAGGCCGGCGTCGTCGGTGCCTTCCCCGCTCTCAATGCGCGGCCGGAAAGCCAGCTCGACGAATGGCTGGCGATGATCACCGAGGATCTCGCCGCCTATGATGCCGCCAACCCGGACAGGCCCGCCGCGCCCTTTGCCGTCAACCAGATCGTCCATACCTCCAACAAGCGGCTGGAGCACGACCTGATGATGTGCGTGAAGTATAAAGTGCCGATCGTCATCTCCTCGCTCGGGGCGGTGCCGGAGGTGAATGCCGCCGTGCATTCCTATGGCGGCATCGTGCTGCACGACATCATCAACAACCGCCATGCCAATTCGGCGATCCGCAAGGGCGCCGACGGGCTGATCGCCGTCGCCGCCGGGGCCGGCGGGCATGCCGGGACGCTTTCGCCCTTCGCGCTGGTGCAGGAAATCCGCGAGTGGTTCGACGGGCCGCTGCTGCTTGCCGGCGCGATCGCCACCGGGGGCGGCATCCTTGCGGCTCAGGCCATGGGCGCCGACATGGCCTATATCGGCTCGCCCTTCATCGCGACAAAGGAGGCGCGCGCCGTCGACGGTTACAAGCAGATGATCGTCGATTCGAACGCCGCCGACGTCGTCTACTCCAACTATTTCACCGGCATTCACGGCAACTATCTCAAGGGCTCGATCACCGCCACCGGCATGGACCCGGATGCGCTTCCGGTCGCCGATCCGTCCAAGATGGATTTCGACCAGGCGGTCAGCGGGCCAAAGGCCTGGAAGGAGATCTGGGGGGCGGGCCAGGGTGTCGGCGCCGTCAAGGCGGTGGTTCCGGTCGCAGAGCTCGTCGACCGGCTGGAAAGCGAATATCGGGCGGCCCGCGAGCGCCTCGCGATTTGAACTAACAGGCGGATAATAACCGTCTTTTGAGGAAAATCGTCGAGAAGCCCAAAAGCCGGCTTGAAATCGCAGGTCATTGCCTGTATCAGCCGCATCACTCGCAGCCCGGCTCGGCCGTTCGCTGCCCGTGCCGCTTTAGCTCAGGTGGTAGAGCACATCATTCGTAATGATGGGGTCGCAGGTTCGAGTCCTGCAAGCGGCACCACTTATCATCCGCATTTGGACAGACCGCGCCGCCGACATTCGCTGGGTCAGCGCAGGAGCGGATCAACCTGCGGCCAGGTTCGTCCCGTCGTCAATGCAAATGCCTTGCAGCTGCATCTGGACTGCATGCATGAACAGGCCTGCCTGACGGGAAATTTCCTCGTCTGCAACGCCCTGGGCTCTGAGAGCCTGCGCAAAGCCAGCCATCTCCGATCGCCAGAAACGGTTTGCTTCTTCGCCGTGAAGCCGCAGAAGCGCCTCGGCGCAGCGTTTAACGTCAGCGGCGCGCCGATCGGCCGGGAATTGCAGCAGTGTCATGTAGTCTCCGCACTGTCGGGCGAATCGCCCGGGAATTGCAACACATTGGCTGCCAGTCCTTCACAAAGACTGAACGGCTGCGGCAATCTTCCCGTGCGTTGAGCCAAACGACAAAAGGCGACGCGATCCTGACGTGGATGGCGCCGCCTTTTCCAATCTGCCGTTTCGTTGGAAACAGCGCTACTTGTTCTTCCGCGGGCTCATCGGATCGCTGATCCGGGCTGCCTGGAACGTGTCCGGCAGTTGTGTCAGTTCGATCGCCGCGACAATGCCGGCGCGATTGAAGGGATCGCCTTCGGCAAAGGCCTGCGCCTCCTCGAGGCTCGCAGCCTCGAGGATACCGAAATTGCCGATCGACGAGCCGCCGTCATCGACGAGGGCGGAGCCGATCAGGACCGCAGCAAGGCCTTCTCCGCCCGACTGGACCCAGGCCCGATGGGACGGGCGGTGGGTATCGCGGGCGGCGTCCTGGCCCTTATGGTGCAGGCAGCGCATCAGGAAGAACATCGGATCAGGCCGCATTTTCCAGCACGACCATGCCGGCGCCGGTCATCGAGGCAGGAGCGTGGTAGTGCTTGTGGATGAGGTTGACGTCGCTGTTCATCGCGGCGCGCATGACGAGCCACATGATCAGCTCGGCGCCTTCGGAGCCGAACTGCTCGACATAATCCTCGCGGCTCATGGCGCGATAGGGTTCCGGATTGCTGGCGATGCCGTCAAGCCAGGCGCGGTCGGCGGCCTGGTTGATGAAACCGGCGCGAGCGCCCTGCAACTGGTGCGACAGGCCGCCGGTGCCGAGAATGACGACGCGTTCGTCGCCCGGCCAGCTTTCGATCGCTTCGCGCAGGACCTTGCCCATTTCCCAGCAGCGCTGTGGAGTCGGGATCGGATATTGAATGGTGTTGACCCAGATCGGCAGAACCTTCACCGGCCAGGCTTCCGGCCGGCCGAAGAAAAGCTCCATCGGCACCTGCAGGCCGTGATCCACCTCGATCTCGCGGCAGACCATCGGGTCGAAATGACGCTCGACCAGCTTGTCGACGAAATGCCAGGAGAAATCCACCGCCCCTTCGAATGCCGGGATGGCGCGCGGCCCCCAGCCTTCATCGACCGGATTGTAAGTTTCGGCGACGCCGACGGCAAAAGTCGGCACGCGGTCGAGGAAGAAGGTATTGCCGTGATCGTTGAAGACGACGACGGCGATATCGGGCTTGGCGTCCCGCATCCATTGCTTGCCGACTTCATAACCGTCGAAGAACGGCTTCCAGTCCGGCGTGTCGCGCAGACCCTTGTCGAGCGCAGCACCAATCGAGGGAACGTGGCTCGTTCCGAGCCCACCGATGATCTTAGCCATTGCGCTTTTTCCCCAATCTCAGATGCAGGAAGTCTTCGTGTTCCATGCTGGCCTGGGCCGCACCGATCCTGGTGATCGGGGTCGGATCGACAGCCGAGATCTTCAGGATGAAGAAAAGGTTGCCGCCGAGGCGCACCATCTCGTGCCAGTCACGGGCCATGACCGCCGACTTTTCGTGGGCGCTCAGGCCAAAACTGTCGAGATAGGCTTCCTCGTCGGCCTTGAACGCTGCGCGGTTGGCGGGCTGGCCAAGCGCCATCGCCATCTTGTTGATCCGGTAGCCGCGGATCGAGCCCGCCCGGTCGAAGAGCGGGGTATCCGGTATCATGGCTGCTGCTTCACTCATAGGGATTCTCCAAATCTGCGCGCCAGCCATTCGGTGATGGCGGCGGTCGTTTCCACAGGCCGTTCGACGGGAGCGAAATGCCCGGCATTTTCGATGATGACGAGTTCGGTATCCGGCGCGGCGTCGGCGATTTCCTGGTGCTGTGCGATCGGGCTCCAGCCATCCTGGCGAGCGGCGACAAGCAGGATCGGACAGGTAAGATCGGCGATATAGGCGTTGGCATCCGGGCGGCCGATCAGGGCGTGAATGTGGCGCTCATGAACCTGCGAACCTGCCCTGAGAACCATGGCGTGGAGGCGTCCGATCAGGTCCTGGTCACCCACCCGGGCCGGGTCGACCATCGGCGGCAGCCATTGCTGCGCCAGTTCCTCGATGCTGCGGTTGCCGAGATCGATCATCTGCTGACGTTTGATCTCCTCGCCTTCGCGCTTGGGATGATGACCGGTATTCGCCAGCACGAGACCGCGAACCCGATCCGGCGCGATATGCGCCATTTCCATGGCGACGCGGCCGCCCATCGAGTGGCCTACAGCGACGATGTCGCCAGCCGTCTCGTCGACAAGCGTTCGAGCCATACCGGTGATCGATGTGCCGTCGAAGAGATCCGCGTGATGAACTGGCATGAAGCCAGACGCCGCTTCGGCCAAGGGCGCCCAGACGATCGCGTCCGATACAAGCCCGGGTATAAGAACAAGGGTCGTCATGATCTTCCTATCGAGGAGTTCATCGGCCCATCCCGCCTGAAAATCCTCCACCCAATGTATACATCAATTTTAATTAGGATACAATAGGCGCACATTTAAGCGTATAATGGCACTATTTTGTGAATTTGGGATGCAAACTTATAAATCACGTGTACGCGACAGCGAAAATCACAAAACAAAAAGGGCGATTGCCGTGGCAATCGCCCTTTTATCCAGGCCGTCGAATAGAAATCAGACGGCTTCGCCGAATTCCCGACGCATGATCTTGGCGCCCTCGACCATCGCCTTCATCTTGCCGAAGGCGACGTCGCGTGGCAGGTATTTCATACCGCAATCGGGCGCCACGATGATGTTCTTCGCTTCGACATAAGGCAACGCCCGGCGGATACGGTTGGCGACGGTCTCCGGGGTCTCGATATTCATGTCCGACAGGTCGATGACGCCGAGCATCAGCGTCTTGCCGGAAAGGCCTGTCAGCGTCGAGCAGTCGAGGTTCGACTGCGCGGTTTCGAGCGATACCTGATGACAGGAGCAGCCGGAGAGCTGGTTGAGGAACGAATACCCGGTCGGGCGCTCGTGGATGATCGCCGCATAACCGAAGCAGATGTGGACGGCGGTCGTGCCCTTGACGCCGTCAAGCGCGCGGTTGAGCGCAGCCAGGCCGTATTGCTCGGCCTTCTGCGGGCGGGCCTGCATATAAGGCTCGTCGATCTGCACCACGTCGGCACCGGCGGCGAAGAGATCGCGGATTTCGGCGTTCACCGCATCGGCGTAATCGTAGGCCGCTTCCTCTTCCGACTTGTAGAAGTCGTTCTGGGCCTGCTGCGACATGGTGAATGGGCCGGGAACCGTGATCTTGATCTTGCGGTCCGTGTGGCTGCGCAGGAATTTCACGTCCTCGGCCTCGACCGCATGCTTGCGGCGGATCTTGCCGGTAATGCGCGGCACGGGATTCGGATGGCCGGAACGATCGAGCGCCGAGCCCGGATTGTCGAGATCGACGCCTTCGAGCGCAGTCGCAAAGCGGTTGGAATAACTCTCGCGGCGGATTTCGCCATCGGTGATGATGTCTAGGCCGGCCTCCTCCTGCGCCTTGATCGCCATGATCGTCGCGTCATTCTGCGCCTCGGCGAGATATTCCTGGGGGATGCGCCAGAGTTCCCTGGCGCGGACGCGCGGTGGGAAACGGCCCGCAAGCTTGGCGCGGTCGATCAGCCATTCAGGCTGCGGATAACTGCCGACAAGTGTCGTTGGAAAAAGCAATGTCTCATCCTCCCATGTGCCATTGTTGAAAGCCGTTATACTCCAACGGATCGTGGTCGTGTCAATGACGATGGGTCCGTTAGTTTCCTTGACGAACGGAAAGCTGCGAACGAATATCGCGCGCCGCCTGCCAAGGCGGCCTTTTAAATTCCAAGGAGAATTCATGCCGCTGGACCCCAAGATCATCGAGACGCTGAAAGGCGTCTCCACCGCCACGCTGACCACGGTGCTTTTGAAGAAGGGCCTGCGCAATGTCTGGATGCGCGGCACGAAGCCGCTGAGACCGGGCCAGGGCCGCGTCGTCGGGCCGGCCTTCACGCTGCGTTTCGTCCCCGCCCGCGAGGATCTCGCGACGCCGGAAAGCTGGGCCTCGCCGATCTCCACCCGCGCGGCGATCGAGGCGATGCCGGAAGGTTGCGTTGCGGTCGCGGATGCGCTCGGCGTTACCGATGCCGGCATTTTCGGTGACATTCTCTGCTCCCGCATGGCCAAGCGCGGCGTGGCGGGGCTTGTGACCGACGGTGTGATGCGTGACGCCGAAGGCGTGCTCGGCAGCGGCATGAAGGTCTGGTGCGACGGCATCGCCGCCCCGCCTTCCGTCGCCGGCCTCACTTTTGTCGGCTGGCAGGAGCCGATCTCCTGCGGCGGTGTCGCCGTTTTCCCGGACGATATCGTCGTGGTGGACGAGGACGGCGCGGTGCTGATCCCGGCCAAGCTGCTCGATGCAGTCGTCGCCGAAGCGCCCGAGCAGGAACGCATGGAAGGCTGGATCATGACCGAAGTGGACCGGGGCGTGCCGCTGCCCGGCCTCTACCCCATGAATGCAGAAACGAAAGCCCGCTACCAGGCCTGGAAGGACGCACAACAATGACGTTCGGAATCGAATCCAAAGGCGTCTACGCCATCGCCACCACGCCGTTCTTCGAAGACGGATCGATCGATTTTGCCTCGATCGATCGGCTGACGGATTTTTATGAGCAGAGCGGCTGCACCGGTATCACCATTCTCGGGATCATGGGCGAAGCGCCGAAGATGGAGCCGGACGAAAGCCGCGCCATCATCAAGCGCGTCGTCTCGCGGGCGAAGGTGCCGATCATCGTCGGCGTCTCGGCGCCCGGCTTTGCCGGGATGCGCTCGCTCGCCCGCGACGCGATGGACATGGGGGCCGCGGGCGTGATGATCGCGCCTACGCCGGCGCTGCGCACCGACGACCAGATCGTCAACTATTTCGCCGGCGCCGTCGAAGCGGTCGGCGAGGATGTGTCTTGGGTGCTGCAGGATTATCCGCTGACGCTCACTGTGGTGATGTCGCCGGGCGTGATCGCCAGGATCATCACCAACCACCCGTCCTGCCTGATGCTGAAGCACGAGGACTGGCCGGGGCTTGAAAAGGTCTCGAAGCTGCGGGCCATGCAGAAGGCCGGCGAACTGCGCCCCTTCTCTATCCTCTGCGGCAATGGGGGTCTGTTCCTCGATTTCGAACCGGAACGCGGTGCGGACGGCGCGATGACCGGTTACGGCTTCCCGGACATGCTGACGGAACTGGTCAACCTCTTCGCCGCTGGCAAGCGCGACGAGGCGCATGACCTGTTCGACGCGCATCTGCCGCTGATCCGCTACGAGCAGCAGGCCGGAGTGGGTCTGGCCATCCGCAAGCACGTGCTGAAACGGCGCGGCGTCATCACGTCGGATGCGCAGCGCAAGCCGGCGCAGATGCTGAGCCCCGCCGCCAAGGCGGAAGTTGACTATCTGCTCACCCGTCTCGCCAAACACGACAGGCGCGCCGCATTCTGAGAAACCCTCATCAGTGAGGTCGATCCAGTGGCTCCCCTCACCCCGCCTCCGCTTTGCTCGGCGACCCTCTCCCCGCTGGGGAGAGGAGGAACGGAGCCGGCGCGGCATACCTCTTCTCCCCATCGGAGAGAAGGTGCCGGCAGGCGGATGAGGGGGTTTCCGACTCCGGCCTCAACCCAAGCTCAAGCTTTTAACCCTCTCCGCGATTGCCATGGACGAGGTCAAGCCAGGGCTTTCGATGCCATAAAGCGCGGCATAGGCCGGGTGGCCGGTCGTTTCGGGCCCCTGAATAACGAAGTCGCCACCCCCTCCCCCATTCGGACCGACGACTTTCGGCCGCATGCCCGAATAGGCCGGCTGCAGGGCGCCGTCCGGCAGGTCCGGCCAATAACGGCGGATGGCTCCGTAAAACTTGTCGGCGCGATGCGGGTCGACATCATAGTCGATCGTCTCCACCCATTCGACATCCGGGCCGAAACGAGCCTGACCGGCGAGATCGAGTGTCAGGTGAACGCCAAGCCCACCGGTCTCCGGCACCGGGTAGATCAGCCGCTCTGCCGGCGCGCGGCCGGCCAGAGAAAAATAACAGCCTTTCGCATAGTGACGCTGGGGCACTGTTTTCCGGTCGAGACCGATCATGCCCTCGGAGATCGTCCAGGCACTCAACCCGGCAGCATTCACCACCAGTTTCGCCTCGATCTCCACGGGATCGCGACCGCCGATCGAAAGCCGCAGGGCATTGGCCAGAAGCTCGCCACCAAGGACGGGCGAATTCAGCACGACGCTGCCGCCATGGGCTTCGATGTCGGCAATATAGGCTTCCATCAGCCGATGGCTGTCGATGATGCCGGTCGAAGGGGAGACAAGCGCGGCAAAACCGGTGATGTGAGGCTCGAGGCAGGCAAGTTCGGCGCTGTCGATCAGCCGACAATCGTCGACACCGTTGGCTTCCGCCTGCTTCAGCAGTTTTTCGAGATAGGCGACTTCGGCCTCGTTCGAGGCGACGACCAGTTTGCCGCATCTTTTGTACGGGACGTGGCGATCGCGGCAGTAGTCGTAAAGCTTCCGTTTGCCGGAAACGCAGAGTTCCGCCTTGAGGCTGCGGGTCGGGTAATAAAGCCCGGCATGGATGACCTCGCTGTTGCGGGAAGACGTGATGCTGCCGGTCATCGGCTCGGCTTCGAGAACCACGACGTCGCGGCCAGCCATCGCCAGTTCGCGGGCGACCGCAAGCCCTACCACGCCGCCGCCGATGACGACGCAGTCGAGCGCAAGCACCTCACTCATGACATTCTCCGCACTTTGGCCTTCCGGATGACAGGCGGGATGATATACGAGAAATCCATCGCGGCTAGCGCTTCGGCCGCCTTGGATTCGATTGGGGAGGATTTGAATCATGCAGGAATTTTCGCGATGAAGGTTGTGTTTCTGGACCGTGACACGATCGGCCCGTCGGTGACGATCACCCGGCCCGCCTTTGCGCATCAATGGGTGGAATACGGCAAGACGGTGCCGGAGGATGTGGCTGCCCGCATCGCCGACGCGGATATCGTCATCACCAACAAAGCGCCGGTGCGCGAACAGTCAATCGCCCTTGCACCGAAGCTGAAGATGATCGCAGTCGCCGCAACCGGTTACGACGTGATTGATCTCGCCTTTGCCAAGGATCGCGGCATCACGGTCTCCAACGTGCGCGGGTATGCGGTCAACACCGTGCCGGAGCATACGTTCGGCCTGATCTTTGCCCTCCGCCGCTCGATCGTCGGCTTCCGCCAGGACGTGATCGCCGGCGAATGGCAGCGCGCCAACCAGTTCTGCTTCTTCAACCATCCGATCAAGGATCTTGCCGGCTCGACGCTCGGCATTTTCGGGCGCGGCACGCTCGGCAAGTCGGTGGCGAAGATCGCCGAAGCTTTTGGCATGAAGGTGATCTTCGCGGCCCGGAAAGATGCGGACAAGGTCGAGCCCGGCTACACCACCTTTGACGAGGTGCTGGAAACCGCCGATATCATTACCTTCCACATGCCGCTGACGCCCGCGACCCGCAACCTCATCGGCCTGCCCGAATTCCGCAAGATGAAACGGCATCCGCTGATCATCAACACCGCCCGCGGCGGGCTGGTGAACGAGGCGGATCTGGTGACGGCGCTAAACGAGGGCCTGATCGGCGGCGCCGGTTTCGACGTGCTGACCAAGGAACCGCCGGCACCGGACAATCCGCTGCTGACGATCCTGGAACGACCGAACTTCATCCTCACCCCGCATGTGGCCTGGGCGAGCGATGAGGCGATGCAGACGCTCTGGGCGCAGGTGATCAACCATGTCGAGAACTTCGAAAAGGGCTCGCCGTCCAACGTACTGTGAGGCGACAAGGTCGGGAGAGAGGTCATGACATCCGCCGTTTCCCATCGCCGCCTGTCGGAATGCAGCCTGGAAGATGCGGCTGAAGGCTTCACCACCGGTTTTTCCGGCTATGTGGTGCCGATGAACGTGACGGTCCCGTCGCTGCAGTTGCGCATCGAACGCGATCATGTCGATCCCGACGTGAGCTTCGTCTATTTCGACGGCGAAAAGCCGGCGGGCATTCTGCTGATCGGCCGGCGGGGCGATCTTTCGCGGGTCGGCGCGATCGGCATGGGGCCGACCATCCGCGGCAAGGGTTTCGGGCGCAGCGTGATGCTGGATGCGATCGAGGCCGCGAAGGCGCGCGGTGACCGCAAGCTCATTCTGGAAGTGATCAACACCAATGAGCGGGCGCGCGATCTCTATCTGTCGCTCGGTTTTGTGATTACACGTAAACTCGTGGGCTTCGGCCGCAGCCGCAAGCTTGCGGTGCCGGACGTGGCGCCGGCCGAGGAATGCGAGCTCGGGATGGCTGCCGGGATGCTCGCGAGGTTCGCGGACGCCGATCTCACCTGGCAGACGGATCCGCGCAGTTTCCAGAAAGCCGGGCCGCCGATGAAAGGGTTCGCGCTCGACGGCAAGGCTGCCGTGCTTCTGGATGATACGGGTAAGGATATCCGGCTTTACGGCCTCGCCGTCGATCCCGCCCATCGCCGGCAGGGGCTTGGCCGGGCCCTGACCGATGCGCTCGCCGCTCGTTATCCGGGCCGCAGGCTTTTCATCATCGAGAATGTGCCGGATGGCCTGATCGACCGCTTCATGCGGCGGATCGGCTGGCGGAAAAGCACTCTCACCCAGTCGGAAATGGCGATCGATCTGGCCTAGTCGCCGAGTTCGATCCAGGCCGGGGCATGGTCGCTGGCATGTTCGCGGCCGCGAACGTGACGGTCGACGCTGGCCGCCTGCAACCGGTCCGCGATCGAGGGGCTGAGCAAAAGGTGGTCGAGCCGCAGGCCCGCATCGCGGCCCCAGGCATTCCGGAAATAATCCCAGAACGTATAGATGCGCTCGCCCGGATGCAGCTTGCGGATCGCATCTGTCCAGCCTTGCTCCTGCAGCCGGGAAAAGGCCTCTCGTACCTCCGGCCGGAACAGCGCGTCCTCCCGCCAGCGTTCCGGCTTGTAGACATCGAGATCGGTCGGCATAACGTTGTAGTCTCCGGCAAGGACGACGGGCGCACCGGTATCCAGAAGCGCCTGGGCGTGGGTCAGAAACCGCTCGTACCAGGCAAGCTTGTAGGAGAATTTCGGGCCAGGGGCGGGATTGCCGTTCGGGGCATAGAGGCATGCAATGAGTACTCCCCGCACCGCGGCTTCTATATAGCGGCTGTGAAGATCTTCGGGATCGCCCGGCAGGCCACGGCGCGTTTCGATCGGATCGGCATCGCGGGCGAGGATGGCGACGCCGTTCCAGCTCTTCTGGCCGTGCCAGATTGCGCCGTAGCCCGCCTTTTCGATCGCACCTGCCGGAAACTTCTCCTGCGGCGCCTTCAACTCCTGCAGGCAGACGACATCCGGCCGTGCCTCCTCCAGCCATTCGAGGAGCAGGCCGAGGCGACCGTTGACGCCGTTCACATTGAAGGTCGCGATCTTCATGGATGCATCAACGTCGATGCCGGAATTTGGATGCAGTTAAGCTTATGGACAAAAGCGTTTTAGAAATTAGCAAAACATTCAGGGATAGCCCGGAAGATGCCTTTCAACCGACCGCGCCTCATCCGCGCGGCAAATCTGTTTGTGGAGAGGCCCGGCGATGGCGGAAGCATTCGAAAATAGCGTGCGTGAGTTCATTGCGGAGAACTTCCTGTTCCGCGCCGACGCAGAGGTTTCGAACAACCAGTCGCTGCTCGAAAGCGGCGTGATCGATTCCACCGGCGTGCTCGAACTGATCGCCTTCCTGGAGCAGACCTACGGTATCACCGTCGCCGACGAGGAGATCATTCCCGAAAACCTTGACAGCATCGACAACATGACCAGCTACCTCGCGACCAAACTGGCAGCGGCCTGAGGCCGGGCCGATGCGCATAGAGGCCAGGCTCCGCGACAGCGCCAGACGTTTCGGGACCAAGCCTGCGCTCATCGCAGGCGACATCCGGCTGACCTATGCGGAACTCGACGCCTCGTCCGATCGGCTCGCCGCAAGCCTTGCCCGCGGCGGCATCAAGCCCGGCGACCGGGTGTTGATGGTGCTGGACAACGGCCATGAAGCGGTCGTCAGCTTCTTCGGTATCTGGAAGGCGGGTGCCGTGCCCTGCCCGCTCTATCCGTCGATCAAGGCCGAAAAGCTCTCCGTCATTCTCAACAGCACCGAGGCTTCGGCGATCATTACCCAGGCCCGCCAGCGGGCAACCGTGAATACGGCCATCTCCATGACGAAGATGCGGCCGCTCACGATCGTCGCGCAGGCCGATGCCAGCGAAGATCCTGGCTATACGTTGCGGTTCGAAGACCTGGTCAGCGGCGAGATTCCTGTTCCGCTCAGGGAATTCAAAAATGCCGAAGCCCTGGCGCTGCTGATCCACACGTCAGGCTCCACCGGCCAGCCGAAGGGCGTGATGCTCACCCACGCCAATGTCGAAGCCGCCTGCGAAGCGATCGTTGCCTATCTCGGCAACACGGCCGACGACGTCGTGCTCAGCGTCCTGCCGCTGTCCTTCGGCTATGGCATCACCCAGGTGGTGACGATGGTGATGGCCGGCGGCACGCTAGTGCTCGAGAAAAGCTTCGCCTTCCCGCGCAAGATTCTTGAGCGGCTGGTCGAAGTGAAGGCGACCGGTTTCCCGCTGGTGCCGCCGATGGCCGCTCTGATTACCGGCATGAAGGATCTGGAGCCGGGTTTCCTGCCGCATCTGCGCACCATTACCAGCGCCGCGGCGGCGATGCCGCCCGCTCTTGCCGAACGGCTGCAGCAGCTTTTTCCCGACACCCGGCTTTTCCTGATGTACGGCCAGACCGAATGCCTGCGCGCCACCTACCTGCCGCCCGAAGAAGTGCTCCGCCGGCCGCTCTCGGTCGGCCGCGCCATTCCGGGCACCAAGGCTTTCGTGATCGACGAGGACGGGTGCCCGGCCGGGCCCGGCGCGATCGGCGAACTGGTTATTGAAGGGCCACATGTGATGTCCGGCTACTGGGGCAACGGCCTGACCTCGGTGCGTGCGCTTTCGCCGGTGGCGGGCGGCAGACGCCTGCACACCGGCGATCTCTTCCGCACGGACGCCGACGGCTTTCTCTATTTCATCAGCCGGCGTGACGACATCATCAAAACACGCGGCGAGAAGGTGAGCCCGCAGGAAGTCGAGCGCGCGCTCTATGCCCTGCCCGGCATCAAGGAAGCGGCGGCCGGCGGCATAGACGATCCGATCTTCGGCCAGGTTATCCGCGCCTACGTGGTGGTTGAGGATGGCGTGACGCTCACCGAGCGCGAGATCATCCGTCACTGCGCTCAAGCGCTCGAAGACTACATGGTGCCGAAAAGCGTCGAATTCCGCGATGCGCTGCCGCGCACGGCGACCGGCAAGATCCGGCTCGGCGCGGATGAAACTAACACTGTCACACAGGGGAATGTCGCATGAACCAGAGCCTGAAGCGCGCCCAAGGGGCGGAGAAATTCTCGGCCGATACGCTGAAGCTCGATGCGGAGGCCGAGATCGAACGCATCTGCGGCTGGCTGCGCGAGACGGTGCTCAAAACCTTGCGCAAACGCGGCGCGGTGCTCGGACTTTCGGGCGGCATCGATTCCAGCGTGACCGCGGCTCTGTGTGCCCGTGCGCTCGGGCCGGGCAAGGTGACGGGCATCTTCATGCCAGAACATGATTCCGATCCGGACAGCCTGAAGCTCGGCCGGGCTCTGGCGGAGGCGGTCGGCATCGAGACCGTGCTCGAAGACATCGGCCCGGCGCTTGCCGCCGCCGGCTGCTATACCCGCCGCGACGGTTTCATCCGCCAGATCGTGCCGGAATTTGGCGAAGGCTGGGGCTGCAAGGTGGTGCTGGAAAATGCGCTGACCGGCCGCGGCTACAACATTTCCTGGCTAGTGGTCGCCAATCCCGACGGCGAGCAGAGCCGCCACCGCATGCCGCTCGAGGTCTATCTCGGCATGATCGCTGCCGCCAACATGAAGCAGCGCACCCGCAAGCAGATCGAATATTACCACGCCGACCGGCTGAACTTCGCCGTCGCCGGCACGCCGAACCGGCTCGAATACGACCAGGGCTTCTTCGTGAAGAACGGCGATGGCGCCGCCGACTTCAAGCCGATAGCACATCTCTACAAGAGCCAAGTCTACCAGCTTGCCGAGGCGCTCGGCGTGCCCGCCGACATCCGCCGCCGGCCGCCGACGACCGATACCTGGTCGCTGCCGCAGGGCCAGGACGAATATTATTTCTCCCTGCCCTATGACCGGATGGATCTCTGCCTCTACGGTCTCGACAACGGGATTGCGCGGGAAGAGGTCGGCGAGGCTGCCGGACTGACGCCGGACGAGGTCGATGCCGTCTGGCGTAATATCGCCTCGAAGCGGAAGGTGGCGGAATATCTGCATGCCGAGCCAGTGACGATGCTCGGCTGAGAAGCTCAGTCCAACCGGTCGCCGATCAGGCGGGTCCAGCTTTCGCCGGCGAGCCCGCTGATCAGCGCCTGGCCGGACTTGATCGGCTCCAGCAGGCTCTTGTCGCGTGCCTGCGCGACATAAAACGAGCGGCCGTAGAACATCGTCTTGCGGCTCATCAAGGCCGGTATCAACCACGGATGCGCGGCGCCGCGGATGCCTGAACATCCCATTTCGTAAGCGTGGGCAAACATATCATCGACAAGGTCGGCTGTCGCATTCGGCACCGACAGTGCCTGCAGCAGCCAGCCGATCTCACCAGGACTGGCGAAGTAGACGTAAGCTGCCACCGGTCGTCCGTCGGGAGCAAAGCCGACGCGCCATTCGGGATAACCCAAATTCCGCTTGTTTTCCGCCTGACCCAGAAACCATGGCAACGAGCCATCGTCCCAGCGCGGGCGAAGCGGGTAAATCGGGGCGAGTGTCGGAAGGACGCTGCCGAATTCCTCGCGCGTGACATCACGGAAGGTGATTTTCGACGCGCCGCGCTCGGCTGGACGAAGCGGCGTCGCGCGGATAAGGGCCGCACCACGGTCGGCAATACGGCCAAAGGGACGCAGGAGACTTGCTGGACGGAGCCGCCTGGCCAACACTTCGACCGCCGCCGAGGCGGGACGCAGGATGCGCAGCCAGTTCATGCTATAGCCGGGATCGAGCGGATGGCCTGCCTTCTGCCACATGCCGAGTGCTGTGGAATTCGCGGTCTCTGTGAGCGAGATATCCTGCGGACCGGCAAGGAAGGATCGCAGCAGGCGTGCGCCGGCAAGCGGGTTTTCCTTCGGGTTCTCGACCATCATCGAGCCGGCGAAGGCCGCGCGGAGCGGCCGGCCGTCGAGTTCCAACCGAGAAGGGAAAACACCGATGAAACCAGAGGCCCTTCCATCCGCCTGTACGAAGACCTTGGAGCGCATATCCGGATCAGCCCAGGGGTGGTCGAAGAAGGCTTCTTCCAAGTAGGTGATCAGCGAGGGAGACGGTGTCTTGGACTTGCGAAACGTTTCCTGGAAAAGCTGCGCCACGGCCTTGATGTCGCCGCGCTCGAAATCGCGGACCGTACCCGCTTCCGTCTTTCCCGTCATCGCTGTCCCCTTCTGTCAGGGGACCTTGCAGGAGGAGAATTAAATAAACGAAAAGAGGCCCCGCAAAGCGGAGCCTCCCGAAATTCCTGCACCTGAACGATTACATCCAGTAGGGCGCAACGCCGTAGTAGTCGTAAATCGTGCGGCCCTTGTCGTTGTACCAGGTATCGTCGTCGAGATCACGGTAGCGCGGGGCACCGGTGATCTGGTCCTTGGTCAGGTCGATGCGATAGCCGTCGAGCTGTTCGTCGTAGCGAAGCTTTTCCCAAGGGAGCGGGTAATAATCGTCGCCGATACCGAGAAAGCCACCAAAGCTCAGCACCGCATATCCGACGCGGCCGCCGCGCTTTTCGAGAAGCACTCGGGCAATAGAGCCGATATGCTTGCCGTCGGCACCATAGACCTTTGTCCCTTCGACTTTGTCGCTGGCGATCAGCGACGGAGTGTCCTTGACATAGGGATCCTGTCCGGCTCGTGGTTCGTGATGCAACATTGCGCGCCTCCTTTGTGATTCCTCATGCATTTTGTTACGCTTGGAAACGCCCGACCCTTCCGGATGTTCCGCTATCGGTTCAAATACGCTCGGATGCCGGCTTCAGCCTCTCGTTGACGTTTACGTCAAAGTTAGATAGCTGTTTAAATCTGTGCCGATGGCTTGATGCTGCAGCGGCATGGCATAAGCTGTTGTTCGCGGGAAGGTGGAGGACCTGGCCCGCACGCGCCGGGAAAGCGCGGAGCAACAAGAAAAACGATAGAGGAGGTCCAGCATGAACGAAGTCACCGCACGTACCGGTGCCAATCCGCCCAAGATCTGGCTTGCCTCCTACCCGCCGACCGTGCCGGCCGAAATCCCGCCGCTGGAGCATCAATCGCTCGGAGCACTGTTCGAGGACAGCTGCGCGCGCTATGCCGACCGCCCCGCCTTTTCAAGCATGGGCAAGGCACTCACCTACCGAGCGCTCGAAGCGGAAAGCCGCAAGGTCGGTGCCTGGCTGCAAGCCCAGGGCCTTGTGAAGGGCGACCGGGTGGCGGTGATGCTGCCCAACATTCTCCAGAACCCGGTGATCGTCTACGGCATTCTTCGCGTCGGCATGGTGGTCGTCAACGTCAACCCGCTCTACACCCCGCGCGAACTGGCCTACCAGCTCAAGGATGCCGGCGCCAAGGCGATCTTCGTTCTCGAAAACTTTGCCCATACCGTGCAGCAGGCTTTGCCCCAGACGGAGATCAAGCATGTGGTCATCGCCACGATGGGCGACATGCTGGGCTTGAAGGGCCATATCGTCAACCTGGTCGTGCGCAAGGTGAAAAAGCTGGTGCCGGAATGGTCGCTGCCATCGGCCCTGAGCTTCAAGCAGGTGATCGCGGAAGGCGCCCGAAAGACGATGAATGCGGTCGAGGTTTCGGCACGCGACATCGCCTTCCTGCAATATACCGGCGGCACCACCGGCGTTTCCAAGGGCGCGATCCTCACCCATGCGAACCTGCTCGCCAACAAGGAGCAGATGGGCCTGTGGCTGGAAACCGCTTTCCTCAACAAACCGCGCCCGGAACAGATCCAATTCCTTTGCGCGCTGCCGCTCTACCATATCTTCGCCCTGACGGTGAATTCGCTGATGGGCGTCGCCACCGGCAGCCATAACATCCTGATCGCCAATCCGCGCGACATCCCGGCCTTCGTCAAGGAATTGCAGAAATACAAGGTCCATATCTTCCCGGGCCTCAACACGCTGTTCAACGCGCTGATGAACAATCCGGACTTCCAGAAGCTCGATTTTTCCTCGCTGCTGCTCGTCTTCGGCGGTGGCATGTCGGTGCAGCGGCCTGTGGCTGAGCGCTGGCTGAAGATGACCCATTGCCAGATCACCGAGGGCTATGGCCTGTCCGAAACCTCGCCGGTCGCCACCGCCAACCGGCTCGACGCCACCGAATTCAGCGGCATGATCGGGCTTCCCATCTCGTCCACGGAAATCTCGATCCGCAACGACGACGGTTCCGAAGTGGAACTCGGCGATGTCGGCGAGATCTGCATCCGCGGTCCGCAGGTGATGGCCGGCTACTGGAACCGGCCGGACGAAACCGCCAAGGTGATGACGACCGACGGTTATTTCCGGACCGGCGACATGGGCTACATGGACCGCCAGGGTTACACGAAGATCGTCGACCGGAAGAAGGACATGATCCTCGTCTCCGGCTTCAACGTCTATCCGAACGAGGTGGAGGAAGTCGTGGCAACCCATCCCGGCGTGCTGGAATGCGCTGCGGTCGGCGTGCCGGACGAGCATTCCGGCGAAGCCGTGAAGCTCTTCGTGGTCAAGAAGGATCCGAACCTGACAGAGGCGGACCTCAAGGCCCACTGCGTGGCCAGCCTGACCGGCTACAAGCGCCCCCGCTTCATCGAATTCCGCACCGAACTGCCAAAATCCAATGTCGGCAAGATCCTGCGGCGCGAGTTGCGCGGCTAACCTACCGTTGCACCGGTGCGACAGAGAACGACCAAGCGTCGGTCGCGGAGCCGAATTTCCTGCGTTAGCGGTGGACGATCCTGCAATCCTTGATTAGCCCTCTCTCAAGGGGCTGGGCAAGGCAATGTTGGAGTTCGCTTGGAAAGCCGCACCGGATTTTTGTTTCGTATGTTTGCCGTCGTCGCGGTATTGAGCGTCCTTGCAGGCTGTGCGGGGCGTCCCGAAGGTGTGCTCATTCCAACCCAGACGCAGGCGGCCGGAACGTCGAAGGTCGATGTGCTGGTGGCGACCACGCGACGCTCGACCGAAACGCCCGGCGTGCTGTTTTCCGGGGAGCGCGGCAAGGAACCTGTCGTCACCGAGATTGCCGTCTCCATTCCGCCGGACAAGGCTCGCGAGGTCGGGCAGGTGCAGTGGCCGTCGAAGCTGCCGGCCAATCCGGCCAAGGAGTTTACGACGGTCTCGGTCACGCCCCTGCAGCCGCAGGCCGCGCAGTCGTGGCTCAAGGGCCATCTGGGCAAGAGCCGTCGGGTTTTTGTCTTCGTGCACGGGTTCAACAACCGCTACGAGGACGCGGTCTATCGCTTCGCACAGATCGTCCACGATTCGAACGCGGATGTGGCACCGGTCCTGTTCACCTGGCCGTCTCGCGGTAGCATCTTTGCCTATAATTACGACAAGGAAAGCACCAACTATTCCCGCGACGCACTGGAGGAGATGCTGCGCCGGCTGGCCAAGGAGCCGAGTGTGGGCGAGATTACCCTCATGGCCCATTCGATGGGATCGTGGCTGACCGTCGAAGCGCTTCGCCAGATGGCAATCCGCGACGGCCGCGTGGCGCCGAAGATCCAGAACGTCATCCTCGCCTCCCCCGACCTCGATGTCGACGTGTTCGGCCAGCAGCTTGCCGAGATCGGCGAGAAGCGGCCGCATTTCACCCTGTTCGTATCCCGCGACGACCGGGCGCTCAGCCTGTCCCGGCGGATTTCCGGCAATATCGACCGGCTCGGCCAGGTGGATCCGACCGTCGAGCCCTATCGCACCGAGTTCGAGAAGGCCGGCATCGTCGTCCTGGACCTCACCGCGCTGAAAACCGGCGATCGCCTGAACCACGGCAAGTTCGCCGAGAGCCCGGAAGTGGTGAAGCTGATCGGCAACCGGCTGATCGCCGGCCAGACGGTAAGCGACTCGGATGTCGGCCTGGGTGACCGGCTTGGCGCCGTGGCATTGGGTGCCGCCCAGACGGTCGGCGGTGCGGCGAGCGTCGCCGTCAGCACGCCGATCGCGATCTTCGATCCGGCGACGCGACGCACCTACAACGACCAGGTCGACCGGCTCGGCAATGCCGTCGGCAACACGGTGACGACGGCCGTCGGGCAATAAACACGACTTCACTTTGGACTGCGCTTGATTTGGGACGGAAACGGAATAGGTTCCCGCTCATCCCATTCCGAGTGTCGAGGAATCACCCATGCAGGCCATCGTCCAAGACCTGAAATCCACCGTCGCAAAAGCCAATGCCACGGATATCCGCGCCGCCTTCGCAGCCGATTCCGGGCGTTTCGCGAAGTTCAGCGCCACGTTCGACGACCTTCTCATGGACTATTCCAAGACGGCCGTGAACGACGACATCATGGTGTTTCTCGAAAAGCTGGCAGACGCCGGCGGCGTCGCCAAGAAGCGCGAGGAGATGTTCTCGGGCGTCGCGATCAACTTCACCGAAGGCCGCGCCGTTCTGCACACGGCGCTGCGCAACCGCGCCAATACGCCGGTCATGGTCGACGGCAAGGATGTGATGCCGGACGTGAACGGCGTGCTCGCCGCGATGGGCAAATTTGCCGACGGCATCCGCTCCGGCACGCTGAAGGGCGCGACCGGCAAGAAGATCACCGATATCGTCAATATCGGCATCGGCGGGTCCGACCTCGGCCCGGTCATGGTCACACTGGCGCTCGCGCCCTTCCATGACGGACCGCGTGCGCATTTCGTCTCCAATGTCGATGGCGCCCATATCGCCGACACGCTGAAGCTGCTCGATGCGGAAGCGACGCTGTTCATCGTCGCCTCCAAGACCTTCACGACCATCGAAACGATGACCAACGCCGCCTCGGCGCGCGCCTTCATCGCCGACAAGCTCGGGGAAGCGGCCGTCGGTCATCATTTCTGCGCCGTCTCTACCGCGCTCGACAAGGTCGCGGCGTTCGGCATCGACAGCGACCGCATCTTCGGTTTCTGGGATTGGGTCGGCGGACGGTATTCGATCTGGTCGGCGATCGGCCTGCCTTTGATGATCGCCGTCGGCCCGGAGAACTTTGGCAAGTTCCTGGACGGCGCGCATGCGATGGACACACATTTCCGCACCGCGCCGGTGCGCCAGAACCTGCCGATGCTGCTCGGCCTGATCGGCTTCTATCACCGCAACGTTCTCGGTTATCCGTCGCGCGCCATCCTGCCCTATGACCAGCGGCTCCTGCGCTTCCCTGCCTACCTGCAGCAGCTCGACATGGAATCGAACGGCAAGGGCGTGACGATCGACGGCACGCCGGTGGAAGGAAATTCGGGTCCTGTCGTCTGGGGCGAGCCCGGCACCAACGGGCAGCACGCCTTCTACCAGCTCATCCACCAGGGCACGACGGTCATCCCGGCCGAGTTCATGATCGCCGCCAACAGTTTCGAGCCGCATCTGCGCCACCAGCACGAATTGCTGATCGCCAATTGCCTGGCGCAGTCGGAAGCGCTGATGAAGGGCCGCACCGTGGCGGAAGCCAAGGCACAGCTCACCTCGAAGGGCATGGACGACAAACAGGCCGATTTCATCGCGCCGCACCGCGTCTTCACCGGCAATCGCCCGTCGATCACCTTCGTCTACGACAAGCTGACGCCGTTTGCGCTCGGCCGGCTGATCGCGCTCTACGAACATCGGGTTTTCGTCGAAGGCGTGCTCTTCCGCATCAACTCGTTCGACCAGTGGGGCGTTGAACTCGGCAAGGAACTGGCGACCGGCCTGCTGCCCGTCGTGGAAGGCAAAGAAAGCGCCGGCGGCCACGACGCCTCGACGCAAGGGCTGGTAAAGGCATTGCTCGCCGCCCGGAAATGACGCGTCGGCCCCTCATCATGGGGCCGAACTATTTCCATTTGCGAATTGAGGGCGGGACCTCAGAGGCCGATTTCATGGGCGAAAGGCGGGTTGGCGCCCGCCCGCGATACCGTGACGGCAGCGGCCTTTGCGCCCAGTGCCAGAGCATTGGCGACCTGAGCCTCGACGAGATTGGCGACCTGCGGCTTGGTCAGCAGGCCCTGCATCTTCAGCGAGGCCAGAATGCCCGCATCGAAGGTGTCACCCGCGCCGACGGTATCGACCACTGTGACGCGTTCGCTCGGCACCGATACCTTGAAGCTCTTGGTATAGCCGGTAGCCCCATCCGCGCCACGGGTCAGGACCACCAGCTTGGCGCCATGATCCAGCCAATGCGCCGCCAGCGTATCGTGGTCGCCCTGCATGCCAAACCAGTCGAGGTCCTCATCGGAGAACTTGATGATGTCGGACATGGCGGCCATGCGGCGGACGCGGTCCATGTGTTTCGGCTTGTCCTTGATAAAGCCCGGGCGGATGTTCGGATCGAAGGAAATGACCCGCTTCCGGTACTCGCGAGCCATCAGCGCCTCGTAGGTGCCGCCGCAGGGTTCGGGGATCAGGCTGATCGCACCGAAATGCATGGCCTCGCAATCATCGCCCAGCGCAGGCAGGTCAGCCTCGGTGATCATCCGGCCGGCTGTGCCTTCGTCATAGAAGGCGTAGGTCGCCTGGCCATTGACGAGTTTCACGAAGGCGATGGTCGTCGGGCGGGACGAAACCGCTGCAAGGCTGTAATCCACGCCGCTCTTCGACAGCGTTTCCCGCAGGACGTCGCCCATCAAATCGTCGGAGATGCCGGTGAAAAATGCAGTCGGCTGACCGAGTCGGCCGAGCGCAATCGCGGTGTTGAAGATCGCGCCCCCGGCATAGGGCGCAAAACCTTTTTCACCCAGCGTGGTGTCACGCGGGAGCATGTCGATCAGGGCTTCGCCGCAGCACAAAATCATAAAATCCTCCCGCGCGCTTTCTCAGCAATTTTTCAATCGATTAAGCGAGCTTTTGCCAAAAGGCCAGAGCAAAAAATCAGAGCGCAATCTCGCTCACGCCGCCATTGCGTCCCGACCAGGCCAACGGCGCATCGAGGAAGGCCTCGACTTCCGACAGAGTGTTTTCGTCGAAAAGCTTGTCCTCGCGGGCTGCCGCGAGCACATGACGCCAGGTGGCGATGTGGTGAAGCTTCACCTGGCCGTTGGAAAAGCGCTCATAGGCTTCCGGGAAAATATCGTAGAAGAAGAGCGCAATACCATGATCAACCGTGGCCCCCGCGGCGCGGATCGCATCGATGAACTTGAACATGCTGCCGCCGGCGGTCGTCAGGTCCTCGATGACCAGCACACGCGCGCCCTCCGGCATATGGCCTTCGATCTGCGCGTTGCGGCCATGGCCCTTCGGCGCCTTACGGACATAGATCATCGGCAGGCCGAGCCGCTCGGCGAGGAATGCGGCAAAGGGGATGCCTGCCGTTTCGCCGCCCGCGATGCAATCGAACTTTTCAAAACCTGCTTCGCGCATGACGGTGGCGGCAGCAAAATCCATGATCGCGGAACGGATGCGGGGGTAGGAAATCAGCTTGCGGCAGTCGATATAGACCGGGCTCATCAGGCCGGAGGCAAACTTGTAGGGCTTGTCGGCGCTGAAATGGACCGCTCCGATCTCCCAGAGCATCTTTGCCATCAGTTCGGCCATTACGCCGCGGTCCGGAAATGTGGTTTGAATCATGCGCCCGCTCCTTTTGTCAAAACCACGCGCCGCAATAGCAGCATGCGGCAGAGTACGCCAGACGATGCAGAAAATAAGAGGGGATCAGGCGGTGGTGCGTGTTTCGCTCGTGTCCACGGGACGCAGATAACCTGCGACCTCCACGCGGTCGCGGCCGGCCCGCTTTGCTTCGTAGAGCGCGTTGTCGGCAAGGCTGAGCACGGTTTCGAAAGGCTGGCCCGTCGGAGCCCCGACGGCGACACCGGCGCTGACCGTGCACTTCAGCACGGCCTCGCCGAGGGTCATCTCGCGGGCGGCGAAGCGACGGGAGATGTCGTTGGCGATCCGCTCAGCCCGTCCGGGAAGGACGCCGTCGAGGATCATCACGAATTCCTCGCCGCCCAGCCGCGCGACGGTATTGCGAGTTTTCACGCCGCTTACGAGGTCTTCGGCAAACAGCCTCAACACCTGGTCGCCGGCAGCATGGCCATGCTGATCGTTGATGGATTTGAACCGGTCGATATCGAAAACGATGACGGCGGTCGACGAACCGAGAGTGCGATGGGCGTGCTGCTCGAAGAGCGCGCGGCGATTGAGGAGCCCCGTCAGCGCGTCGGTCATCGCCTCGTGACGATGGTGGGCCGCCATGCGCCACTGGTGGAGCGCCAGCGAAAGCGCTCCGATGCCGGTCATGCCAGCGATGCAGACGCCGATATTGAGGTTTTCGGCCCAATTGTCGGGCGCGTGGCCCAGCACCCATTGCTGTCCATCAATCAGGACGGCAGCACAGAGGGCGAAAGACACGGCGGTGGCGGCGTAGAGCACCGCCATCCCGATGAGCGGTCCCGGCGCCTCCCGGCGTGCCCGCCAATATTGTCTGGCCGTTTCGAGAAGCAGCACCGCCGTCGCCAGGTTCATGACGATGAAACCAAGGCCGTCGAGGCCGGTTATCATCAGTGGCACGCCGAATGTCACGGAGGCGGCCGTGAGGGCAACGGCCGTTATCCAGGGCCGCACACCGCTGCGAAACTGCACGGAGGCCGCATAGATCGTACTGAATCCCGCCATCAGGAAGGTATAGGCGATCGAGGCGCCGACGACGCCCGCTTCGACGGTATAGGAACTATAGGCGAAAATGCCGGAAACGGTGAGGCAGAGCGCGACGACGAGGGTGAGCAGGAAGGAATCGGTGCGACGCGAATACCATGTGCCGAACAGCGTCACCATCAGGCACGCCGCCGAGACGCCCAGCGCGAGCAGAAGAGAATGGTAGTCGAGCATCATGCCTAGCTTCTCTTCGGGTAGATCCCGGCGGGAAAATCTTGGGCACCACGCTAAACCCGGATTCTATCCAAAAGGTTACCGGGTCATTCCAAATACCATCAACCGGATTGGGGTCAGACTTTACTTCTCAACCACTTGCCAGTGGAGTGGGAACATCGGATCGAAGACCGTGATCGGCCCCGCACCGCTGTCGCGCTTGTCGGGAAACCTCGCCGGTTCGTCGCGCTTTTCAAGCGTAATCGTCTCTTCGTTCGGCTTCAGGCCATACCAGGCCGGGCCGTTGAGCGAAGTGAACGCCTCCAGCTTGTCGAGCGCATTGTCGTCCTCGAACACATGGGCAAGGCAGCTCATCGTATTGACGGAGGTATAGATGCCGGCACACCCGCAGGCGCATTCCTTCAGCGGATCGACATGGGGCGCGGAATCGGTGCCGAGGAAGAAGCGCGCATCACCTGACGTCGCCGCCGCCCGGAGCGCGAGGCGATGGTTCTCGCGCTTGGCGACCGGCAGGCAGTAATAATGCGGGCGGATGCCACCGACCAGGATGGCATTGCGGTTGATGATCAGGTGGTGGGTGGTGATCGAGCCGGCAAGATTGCCCTTCGACGACTTGATGTAATCGATGCCGTCGGCGGTCGTCACATGTTCCATGGTGACCTTCAGTTCCGGCAGGCGCTGGCGCAGCGGATCGAGCACGGTCTCGATGAAGACGGCCTCTCGGTCGAAGATGTCGACCTCCGGCGTGGTCACTTCGCCATGCACGCAGAGCGGCAGGCCGATCTTCGCCATGCGCTCCAGAACCGGCATCGCCTTGTTGAAATCGCGCACGCCGCCATGGGAGTTGGTCGTCGCACCGGCAGGATAAAGTTTTACGGCCGAGATCAGGCCGCTCTTCTTGCCCTCTTCCACATCGTCCGGATCGGTGTGTTCCGTCAGATAGAGCGTCATCAGCGGCTCGAAGCGGTCGCCGGCCGGAAGGGCGGCGAGAATGCGTTCGCGATAGGCCTTGGCATCCGTCGTCGTCACCACCGGCGGCACGAGGTTGGGCATGATGATGGCGCGCGCGAAATGCCGGCTCGTATCGCCGATCACCGCTTGCAGGACGTCGCCGTCGCGCAGGTGAAGATGCCAGTCATCGGGGCGGCGGAGCGTAAGCGTTTTCATGGGAGGCTTCCGGACGTGATCGATCCGTCCGCCATAACATCAATGGTTCGGACAAAACAATCCGATCATGAGAGGAACCTGCAATCCGCCAGGCCAGACGCGTGGTAATTCTCACGCAAATGTGCGGGGCCCAAAGGCCTCCCGCGCACGAAACATGAAGGGCGCACGGAACCGGCGCCAGCTTCCGGCGTTCGTTAAGCAATCTGAAGAATCAGTAAATCGGAGCGGACAATGAAATCCCGCCTATCCAAAGTCAACAGGGGTTTTGCGATTGCCACAGGTACTGCTGTCGCGCTTTGCGCGCTGACGGTTTCGCCCGGCGCCGAGGAACGCGCCAGCCTTCAGCTTGCCTCGGTGATGCAGACGGAATGCGATCGTCTTGCCGGCAGCCCTTACGATCAGCAACGTAACGGCGAATTTGCGCCGGTCGGGATTTCCGATATCGACGGCACCGCCGTCGAGGCCTGCCGCATGGCCTTTGATGCGACCGGCAATCCGCGTTTCGCCTATCAGCTCGGCCGGGCTCTCAACAAGACCCAGCAGGCCGACCAGGCGATGAGCGCTTACGATGTTGCCGTCCAGGCGGGTTATGCCGCCGCCAAGGTGAATTTCGGCATGCTGATGGGCCGACTGGGCGACGAACAGTCGGAATTCCAGCTCTATACCGAGGCGGCCGATAGCGGCAACGTCCTTGCTGCCTACAATCTCGGCGTCGCCTATCGCGATGGCCTCGGCACCCAGCCGGATGTCCAGCGGGCGCTGACCTGGTTCCAGAAGGCTGCAGCGGAAGGCGACGATACCGCTGCCTTCAATATCGGTGCGATCTATGACGAAGGCCAGCTTGTGGAGCAGGACGACCAGACGGCGATCGCCTGGTACGACCTTGCAGCCCAGCGCGGCAATACCGATGCGATGATCAATCTCGGCTTGATGTACGAGGCCGGCGAAGGCATTGAAGCGAATGCCCTCAAGGCTGCCCAGATGTACGGCAAGGCCGCCGAAAACGGCGATGTCTTCGGCGCCTACAAGTTCATGCAGATGCAGGAACTGGGTGTCGTCCCCGGCCCGAGCGAACCGGCGATGACCGAAGGCGTCAATTCGCTGGTGCTGAAGCCGGGCGACATGGAACAGCCTGCCGGCATCGGCAAGGACATCTGATAACTCAGATTTCCCCGGCGGAAGGCCCCCATACGTCGGTCATCGCAAAACCATCCGACAGAGGGTCGAACGGATCAAGGGCGATCTGATGCAGACCGAAGGTAAAACCGCGGCCGGTGATCGTCGGGATGATCGCCGGCTTTCCTGCGACTTCCGTTTCGGATGCCAGCCCCACCTCGAACTGCGAACCGATGATCGAGCGCGACTTGAAGATGTCTCCCACCCTCACCTTGCCGCGTGCATGGAGCGCTGCCAGATTGGCGGAATTGCCGGTGCCGCAGGGCGAACGGTCTGCCCTGCCCGGCCACATCGTGGTGCACGTCCGCACCGTACCGTCGGCTTCCGTATCGCGGAACATCACGTAAGCGACGCCCGAAATCGCCGGGATTTCCGGGTGCACGACCTCGATCTGCCTGTTGATCAGATCCTTCAGCACCATACCGGCCTGGACGAGCGCTGCCGCATTGCCCTTTTCGATGGTCATGCCGATCTGGCCGACATCCACCAGTCCGTAGAATATCCCGCCGTAACAAAGATCAAGCGTGATCTCGCCCCATGAAGGGGTCTCAACCTTCACATCGAGCTGATGCACGAAGGACGGTACCATGGTGAGTTTCACTTTTTCGCAGCGCCCGTCGCGGCACGTGGCGGTCGCGCGCACGAGACCGGCCGCGGTTTCGAGCGTCACGATGGTTTCAGGCTCCTGCATCTCGACGATACCGGATTCCAGAAGTGCGGTGGTGACGCAGATGGAGTTCGAGCCGGAACTCGCATGCGCCTGGTCCGGCTGCAGGATGATGAAGGCCGCATCGGCATCGGGGTGCTTCGCCGGCAGCAGTAGATTGACCGAGCCGATCGGCGCACCGCGCGGCTCGAGGCAGAGAAAGCGGCGAAGCTCGTTGCCCTTCGGATCCGTGTTCAGCCAATGAAGCTGAGCCGCGACCGTTTCGCCCGGAATCTTCGGCACGCCACCGATGGCGACCTTGCCGATCTCACCCTCGCAATGAACGTCCAGCAGCTGGATCGTACGTTTCCATCTCATTTCGGCTACTCCGATCAGACGTGACGGGTGATGCCGCCGTCGACGCGGATATTCTGGCCGGTGATGTAACCGGCGCCATCCGACAGCAGGAAGGCGGCGGTCTTGGCGACCTCTCCGACCTGCCCCATGCGCTTCATGGGCACCTTTTCCTCGGTGCCGGGCTTGTGCGGCAGGCTGTCGATGAACCCCGGCAGGATGCAGTTCATGCGGATGTTGTCGGCCGCATAACGATCCGAATAGAGCTTGGTGAAGGCTCCGGCCGCAGCGCGATAGGTGCAGGAGACCGGGAAGATCAGTGAGGGCTCGAAGGCCGCAAACGTGGTGATGTTGACGAAGGCGCCCTTGCCCTGTTTCAGCATGACGGGCGTCACCAGGCGCGCCAGGCGCACCAGTGACAGGATCATCATGTCGGAACCGAGCGTCCAGTCCTCGTCGCTGATGTCGAGCAGATCGCCCTTCGGCGGATGGCCGGTGTGGTTTACCACCGCATCGATGCGGCCGTAGGTCTTCATGGCGAGGTCGAAGATCGCCTGTATGTCCTCGGCCTTTTCCGCGACGCCGCGGGAGGCGACCCCGCCGAGTTCAGCGGCCAGTTTCTCGCAGCTTTCGGAAGGCGACATCAGCGCGAGCTTGTAACCCTGGGCGTGCAGTTCGCGGGCGATCGCCTCACCCATGCCGCGCCCGCCGCCGGTGATCAGCGCGACCTTTTCCGTCTCAGCCATCGGAATCTCCTTGAGTGTCATCCCGCCTGCAAGCGGGCTTTTCGAACAGATATATCAGCACTAAGGCTTTGCCTACCGTCTTCAACGAAGCCAGCGATAGCCGAGGTTCAGCCGCATTTTGCCGTCGCCGTAATAATAGGGCAGCGACAGGGATTTCGCAGGCGATGCAGTCAGTCCGAGGGCATCGACGGAGGAAAGATCGATCGGCGGCGGCGAACCCGTCCCAGCCCCGCCATCGGTCCAGACCGCCAGAACCGGCCCCTTCATGGCGTCCGGAGCCGGGAAGCCGGCGATCGGTTGCTCGGAATTGATGACCGGCACATCCGGAAACTGCAGCCGCATGTTGCCGGCCAGGTGCATGCCGGCCGCAACGATCACCGCCGGCCGGCCCTCGGATTTCAGTGTTTCGGCGACGGATGCGAGGGGATAGTTGATACGGGTGTAGGCGCCGGTGAGCCCGCCGGTAAAAGTCTTGCCCGCCAGCGGGACCAATGTCACCAGCATGATGACGCCGAATACGGGGACGAAGCGCTTGAGATGGCGCGCGGTATCGATGCCCGCTCGTTCCAGCTTCCCCAGGAGATAGAGCGGCAGAGGCAGCAGATAGGGATCCAGCCAACGCTCCGTGATCTTGGTCGTGCCCGTGAAAAGGATCACCAATACGACACCCAACAGGCCCACTGCCATCATCAGCCCCAGAAGGTGCGTCCAGCGGTCGCCGGCGGTCAGCGATCGCCTGAAGTCCTTTCTGAAGGGGACCGCGAAGATAACGACAGTCAGAGCGCCGAACGCCAGACAAGCGAGCACCAGCGAGCCGAGGGCGCGTGCGATACGGGCAATGCCGTGCGGGGCATTCGCCTCGACCATCTTGCCGATCGTGCCGGCTGTCGCGAGATCGAGATTGTCGAGAAGCCAGAGGGCGTGGGGGAGGACGATTATCAGGCTGACGATCGCAGTCAGCAGGACTCGCGGATCAAAAAGACGGGTGCGCCACTCCCTGTCGCAGAACACGGCAACAATGGCGGAGGCAGGCAGCAGCGCGAAATTGTATTTCGAGATCGTGCCGATGCCAATCGCCAGCCCAAGGATCACGTAGCCCTGCCAGTCCGACCGGACAAGCGTTCGGAAAAGCCCGTAGAGGAACAGAGACGTCGCCATCAGCGCTGCGACGGTATGCGTCAGGTCCTGCTGCGGCATATAGGAGAGCTGCGGCAGGGTGAGCAGGCTCAGCATCGCCATCGCCACAAAGCCGGGTCGGGTATCGAGCTCACGGGCCGCCATGCCGAAAAACACGTAGCACAGCAGCAGCATCAGGAATTTCGGCAGGGTCAGCGAGAAGAGCGAGGTGCCAATGACGCTGACAAAGGAATTCTGAACCCAGTTGTAGAAAGGCGGCTGCGGCCCGTAACCAGCGAGCCAATATTGTGAGAACAGCGTCTGCTCCGCCTCGTCCAACGTCAGTGCGTTGGGCAGGATCAGGCGAACAGCGATACTCAGCAGGAAATAGGCGCCGAGAAAAAGCGCCGCCGGCCAGAGACCACCGGCCAGAAACGTCGCCAGCCGGCCAGGCTTTTTCAACTCTTCGGAACGCACCGCGTCCATGCTCTCACGATCCATTTTCGCTTCTTGAGGAAAACATCATGTGGCAGCAGGTGACACGGCCGGCGGCGCGGATCAATAGAAACCGCGCTCACTCGGGAGATTTCCGATTGATCCAGCGCGCCAGAGAGGATGAGCGGTCAATTCTTAGTACCGCGTAGGCCTCGACAAGATCGCTGAGGCTGAAGCTGCGATTGAGGCCGCTCGGGTTCGGCAAGATCCACACGCTTGCACCACAGAATCGCGAGGATTGCGGACCCCAACCAACCTTGCCACCTTCGATCGCCTCATAGGCCGCCTTCCCGAGAAACGCGATGGTCTCCGGCCGGAAGTGGGCAATCTTCCCTTTGAACGCTTCTGCGGATTTCCGGAACTCGTTGTGCCGGAGTTCGGCTGCACTGCGGGTGGCGCGCGAGACGGCGGCGGTAATGCCGCACCCAAATTCCAGCACGCGCCGGTCTTCTTCCGCCGGCACCCTCTCAGGCGTGAAGCCGGAAAGGTGGAGCACACGCCAAAAGCGATTGGACGCTGATCCGAAATTATGGCCGGTGGCTGCCGCCTGCACACTGGGGTTTATGCCACAGAAGACGACCGGCAGTTCCGGGGCAAGGATGTCGAAGGACGACAGTTCCATGGTGGGTGAAGATATCCCTAAGAATCATTTGAGGGTCAGAAGCCCAGATCGCTGAGGCCGAGATGATCGTCTGGCCGCCGTCCGAGCGGCCAGCGGAATCGCCGGCCAGTCTCAGGCATGGGCGCGTCATTGATGGAGGCGAAGCGCCGGCGCATCAAGCCATGTTCGTCAAATTCCCAATTCTCGTTGCCGTAGGAGCGGAACCAGTTACCGCTGTCGTCGTGCCACTCGTAGGCGAAGCGTACCGCTATGCGGTTTTCGCCAAAACTCCAGAGTTCCTTGATGAGCCGGTAATCCAGCTCGCGCTGCCACTTGCGGGTGAGGAACCCGACAATCGCCTCGCGCCCCTCGACGAATTCGGCGCGGTTGCGCCAGTAGCTATCGACGGTATAGGCAAGCGCCACGCGTGCCGGATCGCGGCTGTTCCAGCCGTCTTCCGCAAGGCGGACTTTCTCGACGGCCGTTGCCGGCGTGAAAGGCGGCAGAGGCGGACGTTGATCGCTCATTGGATATCTCCGAGGGTTGCAAGGCGAGCGCGCAGGTCGGCGTTTTCGGATTCGAGCTCGGCAAGGCGGTCCCTGAGTGGACGGACCGCCTCGTTGACTTCTCCCTCCGTGAAGCGGGGAGTGATATGTTGCGGGCAGTTCCAATCAAAGCTTTCCAGCCGCAGCCGGAAGATGCGCTCGATCCTGGCTCGGTAGTTCGGGTCGGTGACCAGCATAGTCAGATCAGGATCCGCGTCGAGCGCCACCTCCTCGACACGGGCATAAATCTTCAACCGGGCGCGATGGGCGTAATCCATCAGGAAGAGGCTTACCCGATCGTTCGCCGCCACATTGCCAGTGCTGATATACTGGCGATTGCCGCGATAGTCCGCAAAAGCCAGGGTCCGGTCATCGACCACTTTCAGGAAGCCACGCGGGCCGCCCCGGTGCTGGACATAGGGCCAACCGGTCTCCGAAACCGTCGCCATGTAGAAGCTGTCGCGGGCGGCGATGAATGCGGCTTCGTTTTCCGTTAGGCGGTCGAACTCGCGATCGCCGTTGAAATTCTGCCAGATGTGATCGACACCCATTGCCTTTTGCGCGGCCCGGACGCTGGGCGTTATAGCAATGTCGAGAAAGCCATAGGACATGATGGACCTCCTTCAGGTCGGGAGCCGCCATCGGCGGGTTGGCGCGACAATGCCTCTTTTCACAAATCCTCGGAATACAGTAAGATTGGAACTCATCTTACCAAAAAATGGAAAAGCGAATGGATCGATTCGAAGCCATGTCGATGCTGCTGGAAGTGGTGGACAAGGGTAGCCTGTCCGCGGCAAGCCGGTCGCTTCGGGTTCCCGTGCCGACGCTCAGCCGGAAGGTTTCTGAGCTCGAGGCTTCGCTCGGCACACGTCTGCTGATCCGTACGACCCGCAAACTCACCCTGACCGATGCGGGCGTCACTTATGCGGCGGCCGCGCGGCGTATTCTTGAACAGGTCGAGGATGCGGAACGCGAGGCGGCCGGCGAGTTCACGGCGCCGAAGGGTGAACTGGTCGTCACCGCGCCGATCCTGTTCGGGCGGTTGCATGTCCTGCCGATCGTCACCGACTTCCTGGCGCTGTTTCCCGAGATCAACATCCGCTTGCTGCTCGCGGACCGCAACGTTCATCTCGTCGACGATCATATCGACATGGCCGTCCGGATCGGGCAGCTGCCGGACAGTACGATGGTTGCGACGCGGATCGGATCGATGCGGATGGTCATCTGCGCCAGCCCTGCCCTGCTTGCAGCTCATGGCGTTCCACAGACGCCGGAGGACCTTGGACGGATGCCGTGGGTGACGTTCGAAGGACCGACGCCATTACCCGCCCGGCACCTACTGCCGGCAGGATCGACTACGGCCGCTGAGGTAGTGGCTGCATCGCGCCTTTCGGTCTCGACCGCAGAAGCCGCGACAGAGGCCGCGATGCGCAATGTCGGGGCAACGCGGCTGCTCCACTATCAGGTGGCGGACGCGGTCAAAGCCGGCGCGCTCCGGATCGTCCTGGAATCCTTCGAGCCGGAGCCGCCGCCCATCCACCTTATCCACGCCGCGCGTGGCCAGATGCCGCTCAAGATGCGCAGCTTCCTGGATTTTGCGGCACCGAAGCTCCGCCAGGCGCTCGTTGGGATCGGCTCCGCCGCCTGAAGTCGACGTCGGCAGCCAGCCGTTAAGCTGCCTCGCGCCTTTTCTTGGCATACGCGCCCGGGTCCGGAAGCGATTTCAAAGAAAAACTGATCCCCAACATAGTTCACCTGGACCGTCACCACCATTGCCGCCGGGATTCTTTTCTTCCTGTTGGCGTCGGGCACGGTTGCCGCTGTCACCGTCCATGGGGCATGGGTATTTCGCAAGGCGGGAGAACGATCAAAGCGGTCATTTCGCCCTCGCGGCAGCCTGGAGAAACCGCGAATTCAGCACCTGCACGAGAAGAGCTGCTCATCGACTCGATGCTCCAAATCGTACGCCGTTGCCGAGGTGTGCAATTATGCGAAGCACAAACGAAGACGGATATCGTCGTTCGTGGCATCTACCCTATCTTAGAATGGATATTCGGCCGCGGCACATTTGTACTGGAGCTTCAAAATGACAGTTATTCAGGAAGAACCTCCGACCGCACTCCCCTCACATCCTGAGGAAATCAAATCCACTTTCGATCTGCGCGTCGGGAAAAACATTACCCTGCAGGGCAGCGCCAGAATAACGCCGGCGGGCGTGATCAGCACCGGAATCGCGGTTGCCGCCATGACGTTTGCATTGGGTTATCTCATATCATCAATGCGGCGTCGCGGGAGTTAGGCGAGCGCGAGTTGCCACCGGCAGCCGACCAACTCGCAACAATGTTCAGAGAGAATTGGAGGAAATGGCGCACCCGAAGAGATTCGAACTCCTGACCCCCAGATTCGTAGTCTGGTGCTCTATCCAGCTGAGCTACGGGTGCGTTTGCAAGCAGTGCGTCACCGCTTGCGTGGCGATCCTCTAAAACGTCCGCATTGCGATTGCAAGCGATTTTACCAAGGGCAACGTCATTTTGCTGTCACTTCTCGCTCAAACCGTTGAGAAGCAACATTTATTTGCATCAGGCCCGAACCCGGTAGTCCTCCAGCGAGACCGGACGATCGGGAATCTCAATTCTAAACTGCGTGCCGGGGCCTGGCTTTTCCACAAGCGCTATGGTGCCGCCATGGGCCAGGACCAGCTCGCGGGCAATGACCAGGCCGAGGCCGGTGCCGCCCGACCGCGCCGAGCCGCGGAAAGCGGAAAACAGGTTCTCGCGGGCCTTTCGCGGCATGCCGGGACCGGTGTCGTCGATGGTAATGCTGACGACGCTGCCCACCCGGTGGGCGGAAACCGTGACCCTGCGAACCATCGCGGCATCCTGCGGATCGAAATTCACCAGCGCCTGGATCGCGTTCCGGCAGAGATTGTGGATGACGCGGAAAATCTGCTCACTGTCGCAGTCCACTTCGAGATCGGCGGCGATCTGGTCCAGGAATTCGATGCCTATTTCCGGATCGATCGCCAGCATGTCGCGCACGTCCTGCGCGAGGGCGGCAAAGCGGATGCGGCGGCGGCGGGGGGCTGCCTCGGAGGCCTGACCATAGGCCAGGACCTCGCTCGTGTAACCCACCGCCCGGTCGATGGTGCGCAACAGCTTCGGAGCAAAGCTCCTCACCATCGGATCGTCGACATCCGTCAACCGGTCCGACATCAGCTGCGCCGAGGCCAGGATGTTGCGCATGTCGTGATTGATCTTCGACACCGCGAGGCCGAGATCGGCCAGGTTCTTCTGCTGTTTCAAGGTGCGCTGCAATTGCGCCTGCATGGCGGTGAGGTGCCGGCCGGCGACGGCAAGCTCGCCCCGGGAGCGATCGGCGCTAAAGACGCGGCCAGGATCGTCCGGCTGCTCCGAGAAAAGCTGCATGCTGTGGGTGAGCCGCCGGATTGGCATGATCATCATGCGGTTGATGGCGAGGAAGATCAGCACCGCGGTGATCAGGGATATCAGCAGCGACAGAAGAAACATCGTCTTCGAATATTTCAGCATGTCCTTGCGCAGTGCGTCATCGGTCATGACCAGCTCGATGATCATGTCGCTGTCGCCGATCGGACCATAGACGCGCATGACGCGGCCACCGCCGAAGACGAGCGTGTCAAGTGCGTCGCGCATCGAGGATGCTATCGGGACATTCGCAAGATCGAAGACTTCATCGATCTGCGGCTGAGTGTCCGTGGCAGCCAGCAGGCGCGACGTGCCATCCTTGCGCAGCGCGATCACCTTGGTGCCGGTCGCAAGCAGCGTGTCGTCCTGCACCGCGCGAGGAAGCTCGGCGGGCTGCAGTCCGTCGATGACGATGCCGGCGGCGGCGGCGGTATCCAGACGATCGCGCAGCCAGTTCATCCGCATGGTGGCGACGGAAGGGACGAAGATCAGCACTTCGGCCATCATCACGAAGATGACGGTGAGCCAGAGAAGCCTGCCGGAGAGGCCGCGGAAAAGGCGCGGCATGGTTTCCGGCCCCGCGCCTTCCGGCGAGGACCCCGAGCGCCCCGAGGTATGAACCTCGTCGTCCATGCGGATCTCCATTTCCGAATACCCAGCCCGCCGGATCGGAGCAGGCTCTGGGATGATCGGCTATTTTAGAGGTTCGGCAGTTTTTTACCAGTCCCCTTTACCGCAGTGCAAAAGAGAAAGCGGAGAACGGTTTCCCGTCTCCGCTTCCTTATTCGGTCGACATGCGAAATTGGATCAGAACTCTTCCCAATCTCCGGCAGCGGCTGCCGTTGCGGTGGCCGTCCCGCCGAAAGCCCGCGAGAGTGCGCCCGTCATCGCCTTCACCGGAGAGACGCGCGGCCGATGGACAGGAGCTGCCGCGACGGGCCGCGGGGCCCTGACCGGTTGGGCGACGCGCTCGCTCTCCTGGCCGATGTCGAAGTTGGAGACAAGCGCAAACAGGCTGTCGGCCTCGGAGGACAGGGTCTGGGTCGCTGCGGACGTCTCCTCCACCATGGCGGCGTTCTGCTGCGTCACCTGGTCCATCTGGTTGACGGCGGTGCTGACCTCGCCAAGCCCCGTCGCCTGCTCGCGGGAAGCGACGGCGATCGAATGGATATGGTCGTTGATGCGCAGCACGCGGGTTTCGATTTCCGAAAGCGCCTCGCCGGTCTTCTGGACCAGCATCACGCCTCCGGCGACTTCCTCGCCGGACTTGCTGATCAACGCCTTGATGTCCTTTGCGGCACTTGCCGAGCGCTGGGCGAGCTCGCGGACCTCCTGGGCGACGACCGCAAATCCCTTGCCGGCTTCGCCTGCACGGGCCGCCTCGACGCCGGCGTTGAGTGCCAGAAGATTGGTCTGGAAGGCGATTTCGTCGATGACGTTGGTGATCTGGGCGATCTCGCGGGAGGCCTGCTCTATCCGGCCCATCGCGTCGACGGCGCTGCGCACTACCTCGCCCGACTGGACCGCACTCTGCTTGGCCTCGCCGACCATGACGGTCGCCTCATGTGCCCGCTCGGTCGAACTCTTGACGACGGCGGTGATCTCCGCGAGCGCGGCTGACGTTTCTTCCAGCGCGGCGGCCTGCTGTTCGGTGCGGCGTGACAGATCGTTGGTCGCCCGGCTCAGCTCGGCGGCGCTTCCGTTGATGGAGCCCGTGGCAGTGCGGACATTCCGCATCGTGCCACGCAGCGTGTCCATGGTGCCGTTGACATTGTGTTGAAGCTCCGCGAAAGCGCCCTTGAAGTTGCCTCGCATGCTGTCGGTGAGGTCGCCCTCGGCGAGGCTCTTCACCACGCGCCGGGTTTCCGACACCCCGGCATCGACACTCTCGACGAGCATGTCGACGTCGCGGGCGAAATGGTCGAGGCTCTCCTCGCCCCATTGCATGTTGATACGGCGGGTGAAATCTCCCTCCGCCGCGGCTGCGACAACGGCGGCCATGCGCGCCTGCAGATCGTCGCTCTTGCCACGCAAGGTCGCTTCGGAGGCATTCATGCGAGCGACTTCGATGCCGTTCTTCTTGAAGACTTCGACGGCGGCAGCCATGTCACCGATTTCGTCCCGACGTCCGGCCGATGGCACATCGGTATTGTAGTCGCCATCCGCGATCAATTTCATCGACGACGTCAGACCGAGGATCGGCTGGCTCAGTTCCTTGCGACCGAGATAGAGGCCGAAGGCCATTCCACCGGCGACGCCGACAAGCGTGGCGGCGAGGACCGAATAGAACACCATATTGCCGAACGCATCCATACCGGCACTCAGCGTGTCGAGCTCGGTCCGGTCCATCTTCACGACGGCGTCGATTTCAGCCTGATAGGCCTTGCGGTTGGCGCGGTTCGCCTCGTTGTTGCCTTGGACATTCGCCGCCGGCGGGCCTTCCGTCTGGCTGAGGCGGACGGTCTCGGTCCGGAACGCCTTGAATTCGTTGGAGCGGGCGATCAGCTTGTCGAACGTCTCCTTCTGTACGGCCGGAACCATCGGCCGCCACGCGCTGATCAGCTTTTCCATGTCGTTGAGGGACTTCAGGACTCCATCGCCAAACTGCTTGGCTGCCTCATTGTCCTTCGCCGCGTAGATACCGCGCGCGTCCATCACGACAGCCGTGACCAGGCGGTTGAGATGCTCGCCCTTGTAGGCACGATCCGCGACATCGGCATATTGCTGCGTCTGATCGCGATATTCTTCCACCGCAAAGAGCGATAGCCCCCCGATGACGCAGGCCACGAGGCTCATCAGGCCGACGAGGAGATTGATCTTGGCTCTAATTTTCACTGCAGTCCCCCTGCAAAACACAACCATGGAGACGGAGACCAGGCGGCAAGGCTGCCAGAATTCCATCACGTAGTGCTAAATTTAGCAGTGAGGCATTAACAATGTTTGAGTGGCAATCGCCCAGCTCTCGAGCAAAAGCAGCAGTATTTTGCCGTGGCGGGATTAAAACGAGAAAAAATTCTCGCATGTGAGACAATCCGCAACGTTGCCACGAATTTTTATCGCTCATTTCAGAGAGCGTAAAGACAATTGCAGATTGTCACAATCCTTAATGAGTTGCAGGGCGTCTCAGCCTTTCGGAACGCACCTACGCCGGACGCCTTCTCCAGGAGGCCAAAAATCCCGGCAGCGATTGACTTTTCCGGCGGAGTCCTCTTATAAGCCGCCCACGTTCAGCTCCGGCGGGCTTGCACGCATGCAGTCGCTTGCGCAGATCGTTTTTCCGAAGCGCTCTTGCCGTCGTGATGACGGCAAACTCCAAGAAGGGCCGCACACCGCGGTATTAAAATAAATGAAGCGTACCTATCAACCGTCCAAGCTTGTTCGCAAGCGCCGCCACGGATTCCGTACCCGCATGGCCACCAAAGGTGGTCGTCTGGTTCTCTCCGCACGTCGCGCCCGTGGCCGCAAGCGTCTCTCGGCCTAAGGCCTGAGATGCCCGAGACGACCGGGCGATGACGACTGAGACAAAGAACGAGAAAACTGTCGGGCGGCTTAAAAGCCGGCCGCAGTTCCTTGCCGTCCGGGGGGGGGAATCCCGCCGGGGCCGGAACTTCCTTCTGGAAGTCCTTGATCGAAACCAGCCGGACGAAGCGCCGCGCGTCGGTTTCACCGTTACCAAGAAACATGGCAACGCGGTCGAACGCAACCGCATGCGCCGCCGCCTCCGCGAGGTGGTGAGGCAATCTGCCGGATTTGCAATGAAGAACGGACACGACTATGTGATTGTCGCGCGGCGGGAGGTGCTTACGGCCCCCTTTGCGGATATGACGGCCCAGCTTATCGAACGTATCGAAAGCAAGCCGAGACCAAAGCGGTCCGAGGAGACCCGTTCCAGGAAAGCATGATGGAAAAGAACCGCAATTACTTCATCGCGATCGCGCTCTCGGTGCTGATCGTTCTTGCCTGGCAGTTCCTCTATATGAACCCGAGGATGGAAGCCCAACGGCGCGCCGAAGAGGCCAGCCGCGCGCTGCAGGGCGAAACCGCCCAGCCTGTTTCGCCGGAAAGCCCCGGCGCTCAGAGTGGTTCCGGCGTGTTGGGGAACCTGCCCGGCGCGACCCCGGCAACTGCTGCGCTCTCCCGCGATCAGGCACTCTCCAGGTCACAGCGCGTGCAGATCGAGACGCCTGCCCTGATCGGCTCCATCAACCTGACCGGCGCCCGTTTCGATGACCTCAAGCTGCGCGAATATCACGAAACCGTCGATGACAAGAGCCCGATCATCACGCTGTTCTCGCCGTCCGACACGGCGGACGGTTATTTCACGGAAGTCGGTTATATCCCGAATGAATCGATCGGCACCGCTCCCGGCACCGGCACGCAGTGGACGCTCGCAAGCGGCGACAAGCTGACCCAGCAGACGCCGGTGACGCTGACCTTCACCAACGAGAAGGGCGTGACCTTCACGCGTACGATTTCGGTCGATGACCATTACATGCTGACCGTTGCCGACAAGATCGACAACAAGACGGCCGGCCCGGTGACGCTGACGCCTTATGGCCGCGTACTGCGCAACAACAAGCCTGCAACTCCATCCGTCTGGGTCATCCATGAAGGCTTCATCGGCGTGATGGGCGAGAGCGGCAGCCTCAACGAGCACACCTACGCCAATATCGAAAAAGAGCAGTTCACCAACGAGAAGGCGACGACCGGCTGGCTCGGCATCACCGACAAGTACTGGGCCGCCACCCTCGTGCCGCCGCAGACATTGCCCTATGTGGCGCGCTTCTCGCATTTCAACGGCGGTCAGGCGAGCTACCAGGCGGACTACAAGGGCGACGACCTGACGGTTCAGCCGGGTCAGTCCACCGAGCTCAAGAACCTCGTCTTCGCCGGCGCCAAGGAAGTGCCGCTGATCTCGCGTTACGAGACGGAGTTCGCCGTTCCGCAGTTCAACCGCCTGATCGACTGGGGATGGTTCTACTTCATCACCAAGCCGATGTTCCAGCTGATGGACTTCTTCTTCCGTCACGTGGGCAATTTCGGTGTGGCGATCCTGCTGACCACCATCGTCGTCAAGGCGCTGTTCTTCCCGCTCGCCAGCAAGCAATACGCTTCCATGGCCAACATGAAGCGCATGCAGCCGAAGATGGAAGAGCTGAAGGCCAAGTTCGGCGACGACCGTATGGGCCTGCAGCAGGCGATGATGGCCCTCTACAAGGAAGAAAAGATCAATCCGATCGCCGGCTGCTGGCCGGTGCTCCTGCAGATCCCCGTCTTCTTCGCGCTCTACAAGGTCATCTATGTGACCATCGAAATGCGGCATGCGCCGTTCTTCGGCTGGATCCAGGACCTGTCCGCACCGGACCCAACCTCGCTCTTCAACCTGTTCGGCCTGCTGCCCTACGACGTGCCGCATGCGCTGATGATAGGCGTCTGGCCGCTTGTCATGGGCGTCACGATGTTCGTGCAGATGCGCATGAACCCGACGCCTCCGGACCCGACCCAGGCGATGATCTTCACCTGGATGCCGCTGGTGTTCACCTTCATGCTGGCCTCCTTCCCGGCCGGCCTCGTCATCTACTGGGCCTGGAACAACACGCTGTCGGTGACGCAGCAGGCGATCATCATGAAACGCCACGGCGCCAAGGTCGAGCTCTTCGACAATCTGAAGGGCCTCTTCCGCCGAAAACCGGCGCCAACGAAATAGCGCCCGCAAGACAAACGAATGAGAAACCCCGGCTTGTCCGGGGTTTTTCTTTCAGGAAAAGGGCCAGATTGCCCGAAAGCTTGACATTGCCGGCCAAAAGCTTGAAGCCGTGCCCTTCGACAAAACAGGACGACCAGAACCGATGCCGGCAGACATGAGCACGGACGACAAGCCGCTTTTCGGCCGCCCCTGGATCTTCATCCGCGGCGTGCCATCCATGAAATTCCTGCCACCGGAGGGCCCGCTCGAAGTGGCCTTCGCCGGCCGCTCGAATGTCGGCAAGTCGTCGCTGATCAACGCGCTCGTCGGCCAGAAGGCCCTGGCGCGTACATCGAACACGCCTGGCCGAACCCAGGAACTCAATTATTTCGTACCGGACGGCTATTCGGGCGCAAGCGGCGACCTGCCGCCGATGGCGCTGGTCGACATGCCCGGCTACGGTTACGCCCAGGCGCCGAAGGAAAATGTCGATGCCTGGACCAAGCTCGTCTTCGATTACCTGCGCGGTCGCGCGACGCTGAAGCGCGTCTATCTGTTGATCGACAGCCGTCACGGCGTCAAGAAGAACGACGACGAAGTGCTGGACCTGCTCGACAAGGCCGCCGTCTCCTACCAGATCGTGCTGACCAAGACAGACAAGATCAAGGAGCCGGCCGTGGTGAAGCTGTTGGAGGAGACGCAGGAAAAAATCCGCAAGCGTCCCGCCGCCTTCCCGTTCGTACTCTCCACCTCGTCCGAAAAGGGCAAGGGGATCGACGAACTGCGCCAGGCGATCGCCGAAACGGTCGGCCGTCCGGTCTGAGTTGCCCCAAAAACGGCAGATCCGGCCGCCCCCGAGGTGAGACGACCGGATCCTGATGTAAAAGCGAGGGCGGTCGGCTTTTACATTTTCGGCAGCAGAACCTTGTCGACCACGTGGATGACGCCGTTCGACTGCTTGACGTCGGCGATCGTGACATGCGACACGCCGCCCATTTCGTCGGTCAGCGTGATCTTGCCCATGCTTTCCTTGGCTTTCAGAATGCAGCCGCCGACCGTCTTGACGTCATGCGTGCCCTTGTCGTCCTTGATCATCTTGTCGATGGCCGTGGACAGGGCGTTCGCTGCGACCACATGGCAGGTCAGCACCTTGGTGAGCTGAGCCTTGTTTTCCGGCTTCAGCAGCGTTTCGACCGTGCCCTTGGGCAGGGCGGCGAATGCGTCGTTGGTCGGCGCGAAGACCGTGAACGGACCCTTGCCCTGGAGCGTCTCGACCAGGCCGGCAGCCTTGACGGCGGCGACGAGCGTCGTGTGGTCCTTGGAGTTCACGGCATTTTCGATGATGTTCTTCTCTTCGTACATCGCGGCGCCGCCGACCTTCGGATTGGCGGCAAAGGCGGTCACAGCGGTGGCGGACAGAACGGTCGCGATGGCGAGCGTGCGGAGTGCGGTCTTCAACATGATGGCTTCCTCTTAAAAAATCGACTTGCCCCGGCGCGGATGCGCGCCTCCAAGGCCCGGCGTCCCGACATCTGCGGAGACATTGCAAGAGACGGAAGGCGTGGGAGAAGAGTTTCAGCCGCGATGCGAAAGCCGCCAAAAAACGTTTAAGCCGCTGTTTTCATTGAAGGGAATTTTTTGCTTTGCATGCAGTCAAGCAGGCCTGCACTTGCCGGAAGGTGTTTACGGCCGGAAGCCGGCATTCCATTTGGCGGGCTCAGCTCGCCGATTGAACGACAATATCGCGCACTGATTATTTCCTATGTCAAAAACATGCGCTAAAAGGCCCCACTTGATATTCAGGGGTATCCGATGACGGCTTCCGAAAGCGAACTTCAGGCCAAGCTTCTGGCACAGGCGTTGCCCTATATGCAGCGTTACGAAAACAAGACGATCGTCGTGAAATACGGCGGCCACGCCATGGGCGACACCGAACTCGGCAAGGCGTTCGCCGCGGATATCGCGCTTCTGAAGCAGTCCGGCGTCAACCCGATCGTCGTTCACGGCGGCGGCCCGCAAATCGGCGCGATGCTGACGAAGATGGGTATCGAATCCAAGTTCGAAGCCGGCCTGCGCGTCACCGACCAGAAGACGGTCGAGATCGTCGAAATGGTCCTCGCCGGCTCGATCAACAAGGAAATCGTCGCGCTGATCAACCAGACCGGCGAATGGGCGATCGGCCTTTGCGGTAAGGACGGCAACATGGTCTTCGCCGAGAAGGCAAAGAAGACCATCATCGATCCCGACAGCAATATCGAGCGGGTCCTCGACCTCGGTTTCGTCGGCGAAGTGGTGGAAGTCGATCGCACCCTGCTCGACCTGCTCGCCAAGTCGGAAATGATCCCCGTCATCGCCCCGGTCGCCCCGGGCCGCGATGGCGCGACCTATAACATCAATGCCGATACGTTTGCTGGCGCCATCGCCGGCGCACTCAGCGCCACCCGCCTGCTCTTTCTCACCGACGTTCCGGGCGTGCTCGACAAGGACAAGCAGCTGATCAAGGAACTGACGGTCGCCCAGGCCCAGGCCCTTATCAAGGACGGCACGATCTCCGGCGGCATGATCCCGAAGGTCGAGACCTGCATCGAGGCGATCAAGGCCGGCGTGCAGGGCGTCGTCATCCTGAACGGCAAGACCGCCCACTCGGTGCTGCTCGAAATCTTCACCGAGCACGGCGCCGGCACGCTGATCGTCCCCTGATCTGAGGCAATTTAGATATCGGCTTTACTGTCGTTTGAGGATTGAACACTAAACTGCCGATTGCATTCGCTTCGGGAGTTTCATTTGTCCGGCCAAGATCTTTTGAAAAAGGCCCGAGGCGGGCAAAAGCTTCATGTCCAGCGGGCGAGCTTTGGCCCCTACCTCATCCTGCACTCAGTTCCCTGGCTGCTGCTGGCAACGGCATTGCGCATGCATGGGCGTGCGCAGGCCGGTTTCATTGGCCTAGCACTGATGATCATCGTCGAATATGCACTTTTGATCGCTTTTCTTCTCGCGGCTCACCGAATGATCCAATTGGCCGGCGGAGAGGTCAATCTCGAGCGCTTGGCTTTCAAGGAACAATATCAACTGGCCCGTTCAGTCGTCTGGCGGCTGTTGGCATTGTTCTTCTTGGCCGTACTGAGCGCCATCGGCCTTGGCCTCCACCCAAACTATGCCGCTGTGCTTTGGCTCGGCCTCGATAACATCGTCCATCCGTGGCCCGGTACCTATCTTCCGTTCTGGAGCGCTTTCGTTGCCATTCTCGTTTTTCTGATGGTCGTGGAAAAAGGCCTCGGCCGGCAGCCAACCTTCCAGGCCGCCGCACGCCAATTGGCAGGCAGGTGGCGACATATGGCGGTCGCGGCCTTGATGATCGTTGCTGCGTTTTATGGGATCGGTATCATCCAGATCACGTTCGTGCCACGGCTCGAGCCCATCTATCAAAGCCTGCAACTGCCCGCCCTGAGGAACGGCCTCTACCTATCCCTCGTGTTTGTATTTTCATATATTCGCCTATGGGTGACGATCGCCATCCTCACCTATGCGCTTCGTGCTTCCTACCGCGAAAGCCAGGCCTGGGGCCGCACCTGATTCAGATACCGGCCTCGGTGAAAACCGCCGCTGCGTCTTCCTTCAGCTTCGCCATCATCGCCCGGTAGGGACCGGGGCCGTAGCTGACCCGGCCGACGCCGAGTTCACCGAGGCGTTTCGGCGACGGGACTCCGTTGAACATCATGATATTGACCGGAAGCGGCGAGGCCTTGCATAGCGTCTCGATCAACCCTTCATCGGCCAGCCCCGGCGCGAAGAAGCCGTTGCCTCCGGCCTCGGCATAGGCCTTGGCGCGGCGGATCGCTTCATCGAGAAGTGCTGCATGCTTGCCCTGATCGCCCTCCTGCAGGAAGAGATCGGTACGTGCGTTGACGAAGAAGGGCATATCCCGAGTGTCCGCCAATGCCCGGATGGCACGGATGCGCTCGGCCTGCCGGTCCACCGGATAGACGCCGCTGCCGCCGACGACCTGGTCCTCGAAATTGATGCCGATCGCGCCAGCCTCGATGACCTTGCCGACATTCTTCACCAGTTCGGCGGGGTCTTCTGCATAACCGCCTTCGAAGTCCACCGACAGCGGCAGATTCACCGCCGCCGTGATAGATTTCACCGCCGCCAGCAGCGCTTCGAGCGGCAGGTTTTCGCCGTCGGCGTACCCTTGCGCTGCTGCGACAGACCAGCTTCCGGTGCCGAGCGCCTTCGCGCCAGCATCCGCAACCGCCTTGGCGGTGCCGGCATCCCAGATATTATAGATGATGACCGGATTACCCTTCCGGTGAAGTGCGCCGAACGCGGCGGCCTTGTCGTTCTGAGACATGGATGATCCTCCCGTTGATCGCCTACCCTAACCGGATTCGACGACGGACGCCGCCGCAAATCGGGCGTCGATCAGGAAAAGATCAACCCCAGGATGCCGCAGACGATCAGCAGGCAGCCGAAAACCTCCATGCGGTTTACCCTTTCATGGAAGAGGAAGTAGGAGGCCATGAAGGTGAAGACGAGCTCGATCTGGCCGAGTGCGCGGACATAGGCCACCTGCTGCAGGGTCATCGCGGTGAACCAGCCGGCCGAGCCGACGACGCCTGCCATTCCCACAAGAGAGGATGAACGCCACGAGAGAATGACCTGGACGATCTCGCGCTTGTCCTTCCAGAACATCCAGACGAGCATGAAGGCCGTCTGAAAGGTCGTGACGCAGGCGAGCGTCATGGCCGCTTCCATGACCGGCCCCGGGCCGCCGAGCGACAGCGAAGCCGTGCGATAGGAAACGGCCGAAATACCGAAGACTGCGCCCGAGGCTATGCCAATCATGGCGGTGCGGCTGGTCATGGCGACGAGCATGTTGCGCCAGGAAAGCGGCATGCGCGCCATCGAGATCGTCATTACGCCGATGACGCCGACGATGATTGCCGCGACCGAGCCCGGCGTCAGCTTTTCGCCGAGCAGGATGAAGCCGAATATGGCGGCCTGCACCGGCTCGGTCTTGGAATAGGCCGTGCCGACCGCAAAATTCCGCAGCGAAAAGAGATGTACCAGCATCATGGTCGCAAAGATCTGCGCCAGGCCGCCGATCACCGCCCATAAAGCGAAGGTCCAGTTCAATGCCGGGAACGGATAACCGGCGAAATGGTGCAGGCACAGGACATAGAGGATGGCGATCGGAAAACCGTAGCCGAAGCGCACGAAGCTCGCACCGCGCGTGCCGAGCGAACCCTGCAGATGCTTCTGCAGGGCAGAGCGCAAATTCTGCAGGAAGGCTGCAGCAATCGTTATGGGGATCCAGAGTTCCATATGCTGGCGGTATCATGCGTTCCGGCAGATCGCCAAGGTCGGCTTCGGCTGAAAGCGTTCGTCTTTTTCGTTTTCTTTGCCGCCGAGCCGGTGCATAAAGCGGCTATGGAAAAAAAGCCGCAGACCTTGCCCAATCCCGCCGATTTCGCCCATGTCCGCGACTGGGTATTCGATCTCGACAACACGCTTTATCCGCATCACATCAATCTGTTCGCGCAGATCGACAAGAACATGACTGCCTATGTGCAGGAACTGCTGCAGCTCGAACCGGCGGAAGCGAAAGCGCTGCAGAAGCAATATTACCATGAGCACGGCACGACGTTGCAGGGCCTGATGCTGAACCATGGCGTCGATCCGGACGGGTTTCTCGAACAGGCGCATGCGATCGATTATTCGGCGCTTCTGCCGCATCCGGAGCTCGGCGAGGCGATCAAGGCCCTTCCCGGCCGCAAGTTCATCTTCACCAATGGCAGCGTGCCGCATGCGGAAGCCGCAGCCAGGGCGCTCGGCATTCTTGATAATTTCGATGACATCTTCGACATCGTCGCCGCCGACTATGTGCCGAAACCGGCAGGCGCGACTTACGACAAGTTCGCCAGCCTGCACCGGGTCGATACGAGACAGGCAGCGATGTTCGAGGACCTGCCGCGCAATCTGCAGGTGCCGAAGGCACTCGGCATGCGCACCATCCTTCTCGTGCCGCGCAATCTCGATGCGGTGCTGATGGAACGTTGGGAGAAGCTTACCGATGAGGACGATCACATCGACTACGTGACTGACGATCTGACCGGCTTCCTCAAGGGCCTCAATATCAGCTAAGGTTTTATCGGCATTACTAAAAATTCATACACATTACGGATGTTTAAGTGGTTTTGACGGGTTGCGGTCCCTATCTTCAGGCTATCGAAACAACCTGAAAGACCACCACAATGACCGCGAAGAAGATCGTTCTGGCGACCCTTGGAGCAGCGCTGATCGCCGGCGCAGCCATTCCTGCCTTTGCAGCCCCAGGGCGTGATGGTCCCGGGCGCCATGATGGCCCCGGCCGCGCCATGATGCAGGACATGATGTTCGTCCGCCTGCTGAAGAATGCCGATGCCGACAAGGACGGCAAGGTCTCCAAGGACGAGATGACCGCCTTCCAGGACAAGCTCTTCACGGCAATCGACGCCAACAAGGACGGTTCGCTGACGCGCGGCGAGATGTTCGACTATCGCCAGGCGAAGATGGAAGAGTTCCGCAAGAACAACCAGCCGGAAGTCGCCAATACCGCGGACAAGAAGGATGAGCCGTCCGACCGCGACATGGCCGACCGACGTGACGACCATCGCCGCGACCGCGATCATTCCGCCTGGAACCGTGATGGCCAGGGCCGCCATGGCTGGGGTCGAGAAGATGCCCGCGGGGAGCGGCCGCATGGCCGCCAGATGATGGGCCAGGGCATGTTCCGCATGATCGATGAAGACAGCGACGGCAAGATCACCAAGGCGGAAGCCTCCGCCGCATCCGACAAGCTGTTCGCCCGCATGGACACCAACAAGGATGGAACCATTTCCATCGACGACCTGCCGGACCGCCCCCTCTAGTTCTCCGCCCCCTTGGAACTAGTCCCGACAGTCGTCCAAAGGACCCGCCCCTTCTCCCAAGGGGCGGGTTCTTTTATTTTTCGATATCGTAGAAATCCGAGATGATCTTCCACGCCTCTTCCGCGGTCTCCACGAAATTGATGACGTTGAGGTCGTCCGGGGCGATCGTGCCGAATTCCGCGAGTGCGCCAAAGTTGATGATGCCGCGCCAGAAGGCTTCGCTGAACAGGATCAGCGGTATGCGTTCCATCCGCTTGGTCTGGATGAGGGTCAGCGCCTCGAACATTTCGTCCAGCGTGCCGAACCCGCCCGGGAAAACGACGACCGCCTTGGCCCGCATCAGGAAATGCATCTTGCGGATGGCGAAATAGTGGAAGTTGAAGCTGAGCTCCGGCGTCACGTAACGGTTCGGAGCCTGTTCGTGCGGCAGCATGATGTTGAGGCCGATGCTCGGGGCACCGGCGTCCGCCGCACCACGGTTGCCAGCCTCCATGACGCCCGGCCCGCCACCCGTCACCACCACATATTCTTGATGATTGTAGCCTGCCGAGTGCTTGCCGCAGAGCGCCGCGAACTTGCGCGCCTCCTCGTAATAAACGGAAGCTGCTTCGAGATTGTGCCGCTGGGTCTCGTTGCGGGCGGCCCAGGCGCTCTGGCCAGGCGCCGGGATGCGTGCACCGCCGAACAGCACGACGGTCGATTTGATGCCGCGCTCGGCGAGCGCCATTTCCGTCTTCATCAACTCGAGTTGGAGACGGACGGGGCGAAGTTCCTCCCGGCTCAAGAATTCGTCATCCGCATAGGCGAGACGATAGGAATGCGATTCCGTCTGCGGCGTCTTTGGCAGGACGGCGGCGGCATTCTTGTCCGCCTTGTTGTCCTTCAGCGGATCCCAGACTCCGTCCTTGCCTCGCGGGCCATCCTTCTTCGCCTTTGCCATTCGCATGATCCTTCCGGCGTCAAATGCATTGACGCCAATTCACATTGACGCTTGAGTGGCGGTCGCTTAGATCAAATGACACCAAATGGCCACCTCTCCCACCATCACGATACCGAGTGACGTTTAAGGATTTCCCATGAGCAGCCCCGACTTCTCTTCCCTCGAAAAGACTATCGAGACCGCCTTCGACAACCGCGACAGCGTCACGGTTTCGACCAAAGGGGAAATCCGCGATGCCGTCGAGGAAGCGCTCAACCTGCTGGACGACGGTAGGGCGCGCGTTGCGACCCGCGGCGAAGACGGAAACTGGACTGTGCACCAGTGGCTGAAGAAGGCCGTTCTGCTCTCCTTCCGCCTCAACGACATGGAAGTGGTGAAGAATGGCCCCGGCGCCTCCACCTGGTGGGACAAAGTGCCCTCCAAGTTCGAGAACTGGGGTGAAAACCAGTTCCGCGCCGCCGGTTTCCGCGCCGTGCCGAACGCGGTGGTGCGCCGCTCGGCCCATATCGGCAAGAACGTCATCCTGATGCCGTCCTTCGTCAACCTTGGCGCCTATGTCGACGAAGGCACGATGGTCGACACCTGGGCGACGGTCGGTTCCTGCGCCCAGATCGGCAAACACGTGCATCTCTCGGGCGGCGTCGGCATCGGCGGCGTGCTGGAACCGATGCAGGCCGGCCCGACCATCATCGAGGACAATTGCTTTATCGGCGCCCGCTCGGAAGTCGTCGAAGGCTGCATCGTTCGCGAAGGTTCGGTACTCGGCATGGGCGTGTTCATCGGCAAGTCGACCAAGATTGTCGACCGTGCCACCGGCGAGATCAGCTATGGAGAAGTACCGCCCTATTCCGTCGTCGTCGCCGGCACGATGCCGGGCAAGCCGTTCCCGAACGGAGACATGGGGCCGGGCCTCTATTGCGCCGTGATCGTCAAGCGCGTCGATGCGCAGACCCGCTCCAAGACCGCCATCAACGAACTGCTGCGCGACTGATCTGATCAAATGTCCGCTGCCGATCCCATCGCCAATCTTCAGACGCTCATCCGCTGCCCCTCGGTGACACCCGCCGAGGGCGGCGCGCTTGCGGCACTCGAAGCCATGCTGCTTCCACTCGGTTTCAAGGTCGAGCGCATGGTGGCGACGGAGCCCGGCATGCCGGATATCGAGAACCTCTATGCCCGGCTCGGCAGCGATGCCCCGCATCTGATGTTTGCCGGGCATACGGACGTGGTGCCGCCGGGGGACGAGACGTCGTGGAGCCGGCCGCCGTTTGCCGCCGAGATTGTCGGCGGTGAGCTGTTCGGTCGCGGCGCGGTGGACATGAAGGGCGGCATCGCCTGTTTCGTCGCGGCGGTCGCACGCCATATCGAGCAGCACGGTGCGCCAAAAGGCTCGATCTCCTTTTTGATCACCGGCGACGAGGAAGGCCCGGCCGTCAACGGTACCGAGAAGCTGCTCAAATGGGCGGCCGAAAGGGGCGAGAGCTGGGATGCCTGCCTGGTCGGCGAGCCGACCAATCCCGATGTGCTCGGCGACATGATCAAGATCGGCCGTCGCGGTTCGGTCTCCGGCAAGGTTACCGTCTTCGGCGTCCAGGGCCACGCGGCCTATCCGCACCTTGCCGACAATACGGTGCGCGGGCTCCTGCCGCTTGCATCTTCGCTGATGGACCCGCCCTTCGACGGCGGCACGCCGGAATTCCCTGCCTCCAACCTGGAAGTGACATCGGTCGATGTCGGCAATCCGGCAACCAACGTCATTCCGGCAAAAGCCACCTTCGCCTTCAACATCCGTTTCAACGACACCTGGACCGCCGATACCGTCAAGGCGGAGATCGTCCGACGGCTGGATGCGGCGGCTGCCTCCGGTCCACTTCGCCCGGATCGAGATCCGGCGCGCTACGACATCACCTGGGCGGAACGTCCAAGCCACGTTTTCCTCACGCGCAACAATGCCCTGATCGCCTCGCTTTCCGGCGCTGTCGAAAGCGTGACCGGCAAGGTGCCGAAACTTTCCACGACCGGCGGTACGTCGGACGCCCGGTTCATCAAGGATTACTGCCCGGTCGTCGAATTCGGCCTGGTCGGACAGACCATGCACATGATCGACGAGCGCGTGGCCCTTGCCGATCTGGAGACGCTTACCCAAATCTATGGGACATTCATCTCCCGCTGGTTCGATAATGCCCTCCTATCATGAAGTCAGGCTCTACTTCGGCGGCCTCTGGCTGCTGATCCGCGGCGATGCGCGCGGTCTGCGGCCGTTCGACATTTCCGATGAGGGCGTGCTGCGCTCCTTCTGGGCGATCGCCTGGTGTGCGCCGGCGCTGATCGTCGGCTGGATTTTTCGGCGGATGGAATATCTTCGCCACTTTCCCCAGCGCGAAGACTATTCCTTCATTTTTTTCCTGAAAATGCTCGTCCTGGAAGCAGCCTACTGGCTTGTGCCGGCCGCGGCGCTCATCGCTCTCGGGTTCGTGCTTCGGTTCATGCCGCTGGTGCCGATCCTGATGGTGGTTCGCAACTGGTTTGCCGTGCCGCTCGCCTATGCGACCTCTGCGGCCATCGCCTACCTATCCCACGCGCAGAATGGCGCCATGGGGCTTGCCGGTTACGGTTCGATCGTTCTGGCGGCAACCATTCTGGTCGCTGCGCTTTTTCTAGCCTGGTGCATTCTCAGAACAGTCATGGGCGGCCCCGTGATGATCCGGATCGCGACCCTTGGGCTCGTGGCCCTGACCGATATGCTTGTTGCGCGCGAACTGGAGAATATCATGGGGGTTTCCATAACCTGATGCGTGATTTCACCGTTTCGCAGGGAGGTCGCGATGCCTTCCTACCCTGAAGTCAGACTCTACCTCAGCGGCCTCTGGCTGCTGATCCGCGGTGATGCGCAGGGTTTCCGCCTGCTCGACATTTCCGATCGCGGGATGATGCGCTCGTTCTGGGCATTTATCTGGTGCCTGCCGGGTGCGTTCATCTCGTGGCTGTGGTGGCGCGACTATCTGCTCGAAGGCATGCCGCCGGGCGCCCGGATCGGCGGGATTTTCTTCGTTCGCATGGCGATGCTGGAAATCTTCAACTGGCTGGTGCCGCTGATCCTCGCCGGCATACTCTGCTCGCTTCTCGGCATTGCCCGGAAGTTTCCCGCGGTCGTCGTCAGCGTCAACTGGCTGTCGGTTCCCTTCACCTATCTCTACGGCCTGCTGAGCCTGCGCTTTCTGTTGCCGTCCGGCTTCGATACCGCGCTGGCGCTGGTTCACTTCGCGCTGCTCATCGTCATGGTCATCTCGGTATCACGGGTGATGCGGATGATCTGCGGGCCGCAGCCGCTGATGATCACCACACTGGTGCTGGTGCTGATCGTGCCGAGCATGCTGCTGACGGAAGCGCTGCAGCGTTTCCTCGGCATCTATCCGCTCTGACGGATTGAGGCCTTTCAGGGCTCCGTCCGGTCGCCGGGATATTCCACCTTCATGAAATAAAGGCCTTCCGGCGGGGCGACCGGGCCGCAGGCCTTGCGATCGCGCGCGTCCAGCGCTGCGCGAACGTCCGCCGGCGTCATGCGGCCTTCGCCGGCGAGTTTCAGCGTGCCGGCGAGCGAGCGTATTTGATTGTGCAGAAAACTCTGCGCCGTCGCGCGAATTTCGATCAGATCGCCGCTGCGCGTCACGTCCAGCAGGTCCAGTGTGCGGACGGGGCTTTTCGCCTGGCAATGAACCGAACGAAACGTCGTGAAGTCATGCTTTCCGACCAGTGTCTGGGCGGCAGCATGCATGATTTCGTGGTCCAGATCCCGGGTCACCCACCAGGCACGCTTCGCCTCCAGCGCCAATGGCGCGGCCCGCGAAATGATACGGTAGAGATAGTGCCGGCGCACGGCCGAAAAGCGGGCATCGAACGCGTCATCGACAGCCTGCACGTCAATGACCGCGACCTTCTCGTGCGCCATGCCCAGATAGGCGTTCAGCGCATTGCGCAGCTTGTGTGGCTCCCATGGCCGCGAGAGATCCATATGCACGACCTGTCCGCGCGCATGAACGCCGGAATCGGTGCGCCCGGCGCCCTTGACCAGCACCGTCTCCCTGGTCAGCGCCAGGATGGCTTTTTCAAGTGCCGATTGAACCGAATGGCCGTTTTCCTGTTTCTGCCAGCCGACATAGGGCGTGCCGTCATATTCGACGGTCATGCGGAATCGCGGCATCAGGAGAGCCTCGTGCCGGGCCCGAGCGGCGTGCCGCGCAGGAACTCCGCCGCCGCCAGAGGTTTAGCCCCGGCCTTCTGCAATTTCAGGAGGCGCACGGCCCCTTCGCCGCAGGCAGTGGTCAACGTCTCGTCCAAAACCGTTCCGACCTCACCCTGCCCTTTGCCGACTTCCGACCCGAGAACCTTTACGCGCTCCGGCTTTCCGTTGATCTCGGCCTCGAACCATGCGCCGGGAAATGGCGACAGGCCGCGGATGTGGTTGTGCACATCGCGTGCCGGCCTCGAAAAATCGATGCGTGTCTCGCCCTTGTCGATCTTGGCGGCGTAAAGCACGCCTTCGGTCGGTTGCGGCGTCAGCGGCAGGTCGTTGGCCTCGAGCTTGCCCATCGCCTCGACCATGGCACGGGCGCCGACCAGCATCAGCCTGTCGTGCAGTTCGCCGGCGGTCATGGTGTCGCCGATTTCGACTTCCCTGGTCAGCGCAACGGGGCCGGTATCGAGGCCCCTCTCCATCTGCATGACCATCATCCCGGTTTTCTCATCGCCGGCCATGATCGCCCGCTGGATCGGCGCGGCACCTCGCCAACGCGGCAGGAGCGAAGCATGACCGTTATAGCACCCGAGCTTGGTGCCGGTCAGGATCGCTTCCGGCAACAACAGGCCATAGGCGACGACGACTCCCACATCGGCATTAAATGCGCGGAATTTCTCGCGCTCCTCGGGATCCTTGAAATTCACCGGCGTCAAGACGGGAATGCCGAGCAGTTCGGCGGCCTGGTGCACCGGCGACTTCACGAGATCAAGGCCGCGGCGGCCACCCGGACGCGGCGGCTGGGTATAGACCGCGACGATCTCATGGCCCGCATGCTTGAGGCTCTGCAGCGTCGGCACGGAAAATTCCGGCGTTCCCATGAAGATGATGCGAAGAGACATGGACGTTCCGCGTCCCGAAAGACCGCGCCTTCTTGCTTCGGATCGCCTGAGCGACGAATCAGACCGCCTTGGACTTGGCAGCCTTGGTGAATTTCTTGATCACCATCTCGCGTTTCAGGCGGGAAATATGGTCGATGAAAAGCACGCCATTCAGGTGATCTATCTCGTGCTGCAGGCAGGTGGCGAGCAGGCCATCGGCCTCTACCACATATTCCTTGCCGTCGCGGCCCAGATGCCTGACGCTGACGGTCGCCGGGCGCTCCACCTCGGCATAATATTCCGGAATGGAAAGGCAGCCTTCTTCATAGACCGCGATTTCGTCGGAGGATCTGACGATCTCCGGATTGATGAAAACCTGCGGCTGTTTTTCCTCGCCCTCGCGCGCGACGTCCACGACGAGGAGGCGGCGTGGCACGCCGATCTGGATCGCAGCAAGGCCGATGCCCGGTGCGTCATACATGGTCTCGAGCATGTCGTCCGCGAGCTTCAAAAGCTCCGCGTCGACGCGCTCTATCGGCTTGGAAACCTGGCGCAGGATCGGGTCAGGCAGAATAATCAGAGGCTTGATCGTCATGGCTTCCCATAACCCATCTTTTTTTCCGAAGAAATAGAAATTACGGCCTGAGGAAGCAGAATGTTCACGTTTTGATCTTTTCAAGCGGCAAAATTCTGTTAGCTTCCCGCTATGAATAATCTCGTAGCGAACCTTCACGCTCTTTTCGACGATCCACGCGCTGCCGTCGTGGCGGTGATGTCTGGTGCCGTATTGCTGCTGTTATGGCTCTTTCTGGCGCGCCGTGCATCATATCGGCGGCAGGAAGATGCGGACTTGCGGGCGATGGAAGGTGAGGCCCGGCTTTCCGAACTCCTGAGAGCCCAGAGCGAGATGCAAGGCAGGCTGTCGGCCATGGCGGAAACGCTTTCGACACGGCAATCGGAGCTCAACCAGTCTGTCAGCCAGCGGCTCGACGGCATGACGCACCGGATCGGCGCGACGATCACCGAACAGACCAAGTCGACGCACGAGAACCTGCAGCGGCTGCAGGAACGGCTGGCGGTGATCGACGCCGCCCAGAACAATATCCAGACCCTGGCCAAGGACGTCGTCGGCCTGCAGGCGATCCTGTCGAACAAGCAGACGCGCGGAGCCTTCGGTCAGGGCCGCATGGAAGCGATCGTCGCCGACGGATTGCCGATGGGCGCCTATGGCTTCCAGACCACGCTTTCGAATGGGACCCGGCCCGACTGCACGATCAGGATGCCGAACGACGCTCCGCCCCTGGTGATCGATGCCAAATTTCCGCTCGAAGCCTGGAATGCCTTTCGCGAGGCCACCGCGCCGGAGGCCCGGCGAGCCGCGAGCCAGGCCTTCAAGCGCGACCTCGAGGTGCATATCCGTGATGTTTCGGAAAAATACCTGATCCCGGGCGAGACGCAGGAAATGGCCTTCCTCTTCGTGCCGTCGGAATCGATCTTTGCCGAGATCCACGAGCATTTCGAGAGTGCAGTGCAGAAGGCACAGCGGTCCAGGATCGTCATCGTCTCGCCTTCGCTGCTGATGCTGTCGATCCAGGTCATCCAGGCCGTGCTGAAGGACCAGCGGATGCGCGAGCAGGCGCATCTCATCCAGGGCGAGGTCGCGCTGCTGATCGAGGATCTTTCCCGCCTCGACGACCGTACCCGCAAGCTGCAGGCACATTTCTTTGCCGCGCAAAAGGATGTCGAGCAGATCTTGACGTCCACCGACAAACTCAACCGCCGCGGCGCCAAGATCGAGGCTCTGGAACTGGAGGCGCCTGTGGAAGCCGAGGTAACTCGCGATCTGCCGCAGGCCAAGGTGGTGGAAAGCCGCACCGGCCTTCTCAAGCTGCGGGTGGTTGACGAGGAGTGATGCTCTGGGGCAGTGTCGCGCGACTTTTATTCAGCAAGCAGGCCTGCCCATGATCACCGTCCTCGGCTCCATCAACATGGATCTCGTCGCCACCACCGAACGTCTGCCTCAGCCGGGCGAGACGGTTGAGGGATCAAGCTTTGCGACGGCCGCCGGCGGCAAGGGCGCCAACCAAGCGCTCGCGGCACGCCGCGCCGGAAGCACCGTCCATATGACCGGAGCCGTCGGCGAAGATGGTTTCGCCGCGCCGGCGTTGGCGCTTCTTGATGACGCCAAGGTCGATCTTTCCGCGGTCGCTCGCGTCAGCGAACCTACCGGCACGGCTCTTATTCTGGTGGGCGGCACGGGTGAAAACATGATTGTCGTGGTGGCTGGCGCCAATGGCACGGTGGGCGCGGCGCAGGCTGAGGCAGCTGTCGATGTCATGAAGACCGGCGACATCCTGATGCTTCAGCTCGAAATCCCGGCCGGGACGGTGGAAGCCGCGCTCAATGCGGCGCGCGCCAAAGGCGTTCTAACGATGATCAACACCGCGCCGCTCACCGGCGACGCGGCCCGGCTTGCCCGGCTCGCAGATATAGTCGTCGCCAATGAAACGGAATTCGAGTTGCTGACAGGAGCCCCGATCCCTGACGCAGAGGCCCGCCAGGCGACGTTGAAGAAACTGCATGCGGAAACCGGCCAGACATTCGTCGTCACGCTCGGGGGCGATGGCGTGATCGCGATCCGCGACGGAGAGATCGTCACCGCCGAGGGCCTGAAGATCGAACCGGTCGATACGGTCGGCGCCGGCGACACGTTTTGCGGTTATCTGGCCGCCAGCCTGGAACAGGGGCTCGATTTTGCGAAAGCGCTTCGCCGGGCAGCGGTGGCCGGTTCGCTCGCCTGCCTCAGCCGTGGCGCCCAGCCGTCGATCCCGCCTGCCGGGGCCGTCGACGCCAGGGTCTGAACTGCTTTGACCAAGCATCGGGCGGCGTTTTCGAGCACCTCGATCTCGTCGGGACTTGCAAAAGCAAGCATGATCGCCGCATCGTCCTGGCCCGGATCTGTATCGATGATGATCTTGCTGCGCTGCATGATTGCTCCCGTTTCCCGCGGCTAGTGGTTCACAACCTTGCGTTCTGTCAAGTAGTACATAGCCTGCATGGCGCAACCGTGACCATTGGTCCCGGCGCGCATCCTTGCGGTCGCCGCAGCAACCTCCCATATAACGGCTGAGTTGGCGGGCCGTACGACGGGTGCCGACATGGTCGCTTGTTGCAAGGACTGGACGATGAGCCGAATGACGCCGTTTGCGAGCCCTCTGCTTCTGGGCTTCGACGCCATGGAAAAGACCCTCGAACGCCTTGCCAAGGCGAATGACGGTTATCCGCCCTATAATATCGAACGTATCCGCGCAGACGCTTCCGGGGCACCTGAGCGACTGCGAATCACGCTGGCCGTCGCCGGTTTTTCCGAAACCGAGCTCGATGTGACGACGGAAGAAAACCAGCTCGTCATCCGCGGACGCCAGACGGAGCAGAGCGATCGAGACTATCTTTACCGCGGCATTGCTGCGCGGCAGTTCCAGCGTATGTTCGTGCTCGCCGACGGAATGCAGGTTTCCGGCGCCTCGCTCAAGAACGGTTTGCTGTCCGTTGACCTTATCCGGCCCGAACCCGCACGCATGGTGCGAAAAATTAACATTTCCGTCTCAGAGTAGGTCAACGGCGCCAATGCCGTTGCCCCTCAATGCTGGAGGCTGGAATGCTCCTGAAAGAAGCGAATACGCGTTTGACGCTGTCCGAACTTGCTCATCTGGGTGCTGGGGAAGTCGGATATATTCGCAAAATGCGGTCGGAAGAAGTGTCCCGCTGCTTTCCCGAAGCCCCGGATATCGACCCCAGTCTCGATCTTTGGGCCCTGTTCGGCGCAGATGGTACGCCGATTCTCCTGACCGACAATCGCTCCAGCACCTTCTTCAAGGCTGCTGAAGACGACCTGAAGACCGTCAGCCTGCACTGACCTTTCAGGTTTTCCTGAACGTCAGATAGGCCGAGGAGCGGCCTTCCCGGCGGGCCTTGTTTTCGTATCGCGTACCGGGCCAGCCGGCGAAGGGCGTCAGCCAGTCCGAGGATTGCTCCGCCTGCCATTGAAAACCGCCATGGTCGCGGCAATGGATGAGCGTCCAGTTGACGTAAGTGTCGATGTCGGATGCGAACAGGAACAGGCCGCCCGGCTTCAGCACGCGGTGGAAGCGGCCAAGATTGACCTCAGACACGAACCGTCTTTTCCAATGTTTCCGCTTCGGCCAAGGATCCGGATAGAGCAGGTCGATGCGATCGAGCGAGGCATCCGGCAGCCAGTCCAGCACCTGTGTCGCGTCGTCGTCATAGACCCGGATATTCTTCAGTCCCAGTTCGTCGACGCGCGATAGAAGCTTCGCCATGGAATTGACGAAGGGCTCGACGCCGATGAAACCGGTCTTCGGGTTTTCCTGTGCGCGGTGGACGAGGTGCTCGCCGCCGCCGAAGCCGATCTCCAGCCGCAGTTCCCCCACCGGAATGGGAAATATCTCTGAAAGCACCGCCGGCGCGGGAGCCTGGAGATCGAGCTTCAGCGCGGGCAGCAGAGTTGCAATGCCTTCCGCCTGGCGCTCGCGGAGCTGCTTGCCCTTGCGGCGTCCGAAAAAGGCTTCGGTGCTGCGGCTCGGGTGCTGCGGTTCGGTCATAGGCTGGTCTCTCACGATAAAAGCGGGCGTCTCCGTCAGGAGGCACCCGCTTTACAGTTTTATGGAGCTATCCGTAAAGGCCGATCAGGCAGCCTTGAGGGTATCTTCCTTCAGCGCATCCTTGAGCGGCTTCACCAGGTCGGTCTTCTCCCAGGAGAAGGAGCCGTCGCGACCGGACTTGCGGCCGAAATGACCGTAAGCGGAGGTCTTGGCATAGATCGGCTTGTTGAGGTCGAGATGGCGGCGGATGCCGGTCGGCGACAGGTCCATGACCTTGCGGATGGCGGCTTCCACCTGATCTTCCGTCGTGCCCTTGCCCGTGCCGTGCAGGTCGACATAGATCGACAGCGGCTGGGCGATGCCGATAGCGTAGGAAATCTGGATCGTGCAGCGGTCGGCAATGCCGGCAGCGACGACATTCTTCGCCAGATAACGGGCAGCATAGGCAGCCGAACGGTCGACCTTGGTCGTGTCCTTGCCGGAGAATGCGCCGCCGCCGTGCGGAGCCGCACCGCCATAGGTATCGACGATGATCTTGCGACCGGTCAGGCCTGCGTCACCATCCGGGCCGCCGATGACGAACTTGCCGGTCGGATTGATGTACCACTTGCAATCCTTGTCGATCGGCAGGTCGCCGAGCGCTTCGCGGATATAGGGTTCGACGACCTGGCGGACCTTCTTGGAATCCCAGCTCTCGTCGAGGTGCTGGGTGGAAAGAACGATCGAGTCGACGGCGGCCGGCTTGCCGTTCTCGTAGCGCACGGTCACCTGGCTCTTGGCGTCCGGGCCGAGCTTGCCGGCATCGCCCTCACCCTTCTTGCGGGCGATCGCGAGCAGCTGCAGGATCTTGTGGGAATAGTAGATCGGCGCCGGCATGAGGTCCGGCGTTTCCTTGCAGGCGTAACCGAACATGATGCCCTGGTCGCCCGCGCCTTCATCGCCCTGCTTGTCGGCAGCGCTGTCAACGCCCTGCGCGATATCAGCGGACTGGGAGTGCAGCAGCACGTCGATCTTGGCGGTCTTCCAGTGGAAGCCGTCCTGCTCGTAACCGATGTCGCGGATAGCCTTGCGGGCGGCCGACTTGAACTTCGAAGGATTGATGACGTCCTTGCCGTTCTTGTCCTTCTTCATCAGGCTCGGCGGCAGACGGACTTCGCCGGCGATGACCACGCGGTTCGTGGTTGCGAGCGTTTCGCAGGCAATGCGCACGGTCCAGGGATCGACGCCGGTCTTGGCCGCTTCGCGGTACACAAGATCTACAATTTCATCGGAGATACGATCACAAACCTTGTCCGGATGGCCCTCGGCGACGGACTCGCTGGTGAACAGATAACTTGCGCGCATTACGGGATTCCCCTCAAAGAAACGAACGCATCTGTGTTAGTGATTTCCGGCGACAAACACAAGCGTACAACGACATAAATATATCTTTATGTGTACAAGCCAAGCATTCCCGCAACACTCCGATGCCTCACAAAGGCAACAAAAAAGCGGCCCTGAGGCCGCTTCCGTGTTGATATCGAATGAGCCTTATTCGACCTCGGCGTCCGCTGCCAGAGCCTTTACGAGATCAACCACACGCCGACGAATTTTCGGGTCGGAAATCTTCACGAAAGCCCGGTTGAGTTGCAGGCCCTCGGAAGAGGAGAGGAAATCGACCACATAGTTGGAGCTCGAGGCTTCCGCCATCCCGCTCTGACCACCACCTTGATCGCCCGGCGCATCCTCGAAGAAGAAGGATACCGGCACGTTGAGGATGCTGGAAATATTCTGCAGACGGCTGGCGCCAACGCGGTTGGTGCCCTTCTCGTATTTCTGAATCTGCTGAAAAGTGATGCCAAGGCTTTCGCCCAGCTTTTCCTGGCTCATCCCGAGCATGGTCCGGCGAAGGCGAATCCGGCTTCCGACGTGAATATCGATCGGGTTCGGCTTCTTTTTGTTTTCAATCATAACGATGTCCTGACGACGTTTGTTGTTTAATCCTCACAACCCGGTCTGCGTGTGGAGATACACTTCGCGCGGCTGGTCACAACAGGCTCAACGTTTGAAGCATATGGCGAGACGAAAGGCTGAGACCACTATGCAATTTTAGGGGTTTTTGGTCAATTCGTCCGAAAATTAAAACCAACGCGCGAGACGGCTGCAATCAACAACATGAGTGAAAGAACCAACCAGAAGTGCCTTTCCCGAGCGGCCAAGTCCCAATGCGGGATTGAAATACTGCCCAAGGTTGCGTCTATCACGCCTTTTTGATTGTAGTCCATACCCCGTATTAGTCTTCCGAAGGGGTCGACAACCGCTGAAACGCCGGTATTCGCCCCGCGAATCAGCGGCAGACCGTTTTCGACCGCGCGGATTCGAGCCTGCTGGAAGTGCTGGTAGGGTCCCGGCGTCGCTCCGAACCAGCCGTCATTGGTGACGTTCAGAAGTGCGCTCGCCCGCTCCACGTCCTGCCCGATTTCGTCCGGGAAGATCGCCTCGTAGCAGATCAGCGGGTAGAAGGTCATGCCGCCCGGCAGGGTCAGCATTGACCGGACGGGCGCTGCGCTGAACCCGCCCGGCATGGCGATGGCGTCGGGAATTCCAAGGTTGCGCAGGAGATCCTCGTAGGGGACATATTCCCCGAACGGGACGAGGTGCACCTTGTCGGACGCCGAAACGATCTGGCCTTCGCTGTCGATCACATAGATGGAATTGTAGAAACGCGGCGCAATGCCCGCGCCTGCATCTTCCGAGCGCACCGCGCCGGTGATGAGGACCTGGCCATCCTGCAGCACCTCGGCGATACGGGTCAACGCATCCGGGTTTTGAGTCAAAATGAAGGGCACGGAGGTTTCCGGCCAGACGATGATATCCGGCCGCTTGCCACCGCTCTCCGGCGGCAGGGCGGACAGCGCCAGATGTTCCTCGAAGATCGCCGCTCGTTCGGCATCATCCAGTTTTCGCGCCTGGTCGATCACCGGCTGGACGATGCGGACGACCGGCTGATTGTCGGCGGCCGGTGCCGGTGCCGGTGCCGCGTCGGCGACGTGAAGCCGATAGGCGCCATAACCGAGATGAGCGGCCAATAGCAGGGCCGTCAGTGCCAACCCGGTCTTCATGCCCTTGCCGGTGGCGACCAGGGCGGGTGCTGAAAACACGAAGACGGCGAGCACCGTCACCCCGAAAATGCCGAGCACGGCCGCGGACTGCATCATCAGCGGCATGGGCATCGCGCCATATCCGATCGCGTTCCAGGGGAAGCCGGTGGCAACGAGGCCGCGCAGCCATTCGGCAAGGCCGAAACCGAAGGCGAGCGAAGCGATCCGCCCGAAACCATCCGACCAGAAGATGCGGGCGATGGCCGTCGCGAGGCCGTAGAAGAGGGCGAGATAGGCCGGCAGGCCGAGAACAGCGAGCGGCAGCGCCCAGGCGAATTCGTCCGCTTCCACCAACAGCGCATTGCCGAGCCACCAGAGGCCGGCGACGAAATACCCGAAACCGAAGACCCAGCCGATCCAGAAGGCCGAACGGAACCGCCCGAACCATCCGCCATCCGGGTTGCCGGTGGAACCGTCGATCAGCCAGACAAGCAGCGTGAAGGAGATGAAGAGCGCCGCAAAGAAGCCGAAGGGCGGCAGGGCGAGCGCGCCGAGCGCGCCTGCCAGAAAAGCGACCACGACGCGCGGGAAGCCCCAGAGAAGCATGATCCTGCCCGCCAGCCGCACCATCTATGTTCCCTTCCGCCCCGAATCAGCCGCTGCAGTGTTTCAAAAAATGGCGGGCTTGTCCTGAGGTCAAAGAGGCTCGGATAGCTCAGGGATCATTCAGGTCTAGTGATTGGGCCGGTCGGTATCCGGCGCGGATGGCGCAGGCAGCAGCACGGTGGTCGGCGTCTGATCGGTCAGCAGCATTTCGCCCTCGCCCTTCTGACGGCGGCGAGCGAGCGTCCGCTTGCGCAGGATCCGTACGCGCTTGATTCGGCGAGGATCGGCTTCCAGGATCTGGAATTCGAAGCCAGGCACAGCCTGCACCACCTCACCGCGCACCGGAATACGGCCGAGAGCGGAGAAGATCAGCCCTCCCAGCGTATCGACGTCTTCGAGGCGATCGCGAATGTCGAAATCGGAACCGATCGCCTCGGCGATCTCCTCGAGTTCGATACGCGCGTCTGCGACGAAGACATCCTCGCTGGTGCGCGAGAACATGGCTTCCTCGTTGTCATGCTCGTCCTCGACGTCACCGATCACCATTTCGACGATGTCCTCGTGGGTGACGAGGCCGTCGGTGCCGCCATATTCGTCGATGACGAGCGCGAGCTGGGTGCGGGCCGCCTGCATGCTCTGCATCAGGTCGGAGGCGAGCATTGAAGGCGGCACGAACAGGATCTTGCGGATCAGCCCGGCTTCCGCAACGGTCTGCTCCAGGTCGACGCGACCGAGGTCGAAGGCGGGCCGCGGCGTGCGCACTGTCTTTTCCGCCTTCTCCGGCTTGTCCGTTGCCAGCGGCATCGGCTGGGCGGGCGCCGCGCGCGCACTGGTGCGGCGTTTGTTGCGCGCCTGCTTGGCAAGATAGGACAAGAGATCGCGGATATGGACCATGCCGCGCGGGTCGTCGAGCGTATCGCTGTAGACCGGCATGCGCGAGCGACCGGTTTCCTCGAAATGGATCATCAGTTCGCCGATGGTCATGGTCATATCGACCGCCTCGATATCGGCGCGGGGTACCATGATGTCTTCGACCCGGACCTCGCGGAAGCGGAGGATATTGTGCAGCATCGCCCGTTCCTCGGGCGAAAAGGCATTGCTGATATTGGAATCGGTCATCAAAGCATCGGCGAGGTCCTCGCGGAGCTTCTCGCCCTGCGACGGCCTGAGGAGCCTGAGCGCGCGCGACCAGAAAGAGCTTTGGTGTTTTTGGGCTTCCGCTCGAGACGGACTACTGCCCTCTTCCGAGGAACTTGAGTCGGCGTCCTTGCCCTCGCGGGTCGGGTTTGTCGAAAAGTCGTTCATTGATCCAGACTATACTATCGGGTCTTGCCCCGCATAGGGGTCAGATAGGCCAAGCACGGCCAAAATGCGAGTCTCCAACGCTTCCATTCTTTCCGCTTCGTCCGTTTCCATATGGTCGTAGCCGAACAGATGCAGGAAACCGTGGACGAGCAGATGGGTCAGATGATCCTCGAAACTCTTGTCGAGATCAACCGCTTCCCGCTCAACCGTCTCGCGAGCGATGACGATATCGCCGAGCATCGGCCCCGGCATCTTGCCCGGCTCAAGCGGAAAGGCGGGGAAAGACAGGACGTTGGTCGGCTTGTCCTTGCCGCGCCATTCGGCATTAATTTCCTGGATCGCCGCGTCGTCGGTAAAGACCAGCGACAGTTCCGGCGCAATTTTCGGGAACGGCTGCTTTTCTTGCCCGACCAGGAATTCGGCGGCGGCGCCGAGCGTCTTTTCGCTTAAGGCCAGAAGGGCCGGCTCTTCGGGCCAGCCCTCGTCTTCAATGCTGATCTGTATGTCGAGTTGCGGCATAAGGTTTGGAGCCGACCATTACCGGTCGACTTCCTCGCTTTCCTCGTGGACGGCATATTGCGCGTCATAGGCCCGGACGATGCGGCCAACCAGCGGATGGCGGACCACGTCGGTGTCCTTGAAGCGGATCACCGAAATACCTTCGACCCCCTTCAGGATCTGCAGGGCTTCCACAAGGCCGGATTTCACGCCGCGCGGCAGATCGACCTGGCTCGGGTCGCCGGTGATGATCATCCGGGCATTTTCGCCGAGACGGGTCAGGAACATCTTCATCTGCATCGATGTGGTGTTCTGCGCCTCGTCGAGGATGACGGCGGCATTTGCGAGCGTGCGGCCGCGCATGAAGGCGAGCGGCGCGATTTCGATGACGCCGGCGGTGATCGCCCGTTCCACCTTGTCGCCCGGCATCATGTCGTAGAGGGCATCATAAAGCGGCCGCAGATAGGGATCGACCTTGTCCTTCATATCGCCCGGCAGAAAGCCCAGGCGCTCACCTGCTTCGACGGCCGGACGCGACAGGATGATGCGATCGACGGCGCCGCGCTCCAGAAGCTGGGCGGCATGGGCGACGGCGAGATAGGTCTTGCCGGTACCGGCCGGGCCGACACCGAAAACGAGTTCCGAGCGCTCCAGCGCCCGCATATAGGCGTCCTGGGTCGGAGTGCGTGCGACGACCGTCTTCTTCTTGGTGGAAATCTGACTCATGGAGAGCTTGGCTTTTTTCTCCAGCGTCGGCAGCTGCAGCTGGTCATCTGCCGCCTGCGCCATACGGATCGCGCCGTCGACATCGGAAGTTTCGACCGAGCCACCCTTCTGGATGCGTTCGTAGAGGAAATCCAGCGCCCGGCGCGCCTGGTTGGTGGCGGTCAGATCGCCGGAGATGGCCACCGAGTTGCCACGTGCCCTGGCATCGATATGAAGCCGCTCTTCGAGAAGTTTGAGATTCTGATCGAACTGACCGAAAAGCTCGCTGGCGAACCTATTGTTCTCGAACGTCAGGACAAAGTGATTGGCGTCGGTAGCGGCGGTGCGGGGGTGGCGCGCGGATGAGGAAACCAATTCACGTCCGTTCAAGTAGGCAAGCTCCTCGATATTTGCTCAGGCTCCTATTAAACTCCCTGCCGGGTCGGCAAACAAGCTGTTCGGGCCGGTTCCACTGATTCGTACCTGGATAATGTCACCGATTTGCGATGTTTTTGCATCAACATTCACAGATTGAAGCCAGGGAGAACGTCCGATTATCTGTCCTGGCATGCGACCGGGCTTTTCAAGCAACAGATCGATGACCTTTCCAACGCAGGATTTGGCGAATTCGGCCTGCTGTTTCAAGAGCAGGGCCTGCAATCTTTCGAGCCGCTCCGCCTTCACCTCTTCCGGCACCTGATCGCCGAGGTCGGCGCCGGGCGTGCCGGGACGGGTCGAATATTTGAAGGAATAGGCCTGGGCGTAGTTCACGTCCTCGACGAGGCGCAACGTATCTTCGAAGTCCCGATCCGTCTCGCCGGGGAAACCGACGATGAAATCGCCGGCGATGGCGATGTCTGGCCGAGCCTCGCGGATGCGCTCGATCAGGCGCAGATATTCAGCGCTCGTGTGCCGGCGGTTCATGGCCTTCAGGATGCGATCCGAACCCGCCTGAACCGGCAGATGCAGATAGGGCATCAGGGTGCGCAGATTGCGATGGGCCTCGATCAGCCGATCGTCCATGTCGCGCGGATGGCTGGTGGTGTAGCGCAGACGCGCGAGGCCGGGAATTTCCGCCAGGCGATAGAGAAGATCGCCCAGGCTCCATTCGCCGCCTTTCGGGCCTTCGGCACGCCAGGCATTGACGTTCTGGCCGAGCAGTGTGATCTCGCGCACGCCGCCATCGACCAGCCGCCAGGCTTCGTCGACGATCTGCTGGACAGGGCGCGAGACTTCCGAACCGCGGGTATAGGGCACGACGCAGAAGGTGCAGAACTTGTCGCAGCCTTCCTGAACGGTGAGGAAGGCGGTGACACCGCGGGCGCGGATCTTCGCCTTTTCGGTAACCGGCAGGTGCTCGAACTTGTCCTCGACCGCATATTCGGTATCGACGACCGGCTTGCCGCCGCGGGCGCGCCTCAGCGCTTCCGGCAGGCGATGATAGGTCTGCGGGCCGATCACCACATCGACGGCCGGCGCGCGGCGGATGATTTCCTCGCCTTCGGCCTGGGCGACGCAGCCGGCGACGCCGATCATCAGCTCCCGGCCTTCGGCAGCCCGCGCCTTCTTCATGTCGCGCAGGCGCCCGAGCGCCGAATAGACCTTGTCGGCCGCCTTCTCGCGGATATGACAGGTATTGAGGAGGATGAGGTCAGCCTCGCCCATCTCTTCGGTCGGCACGTAACCTTCGCCCGCCAGCGCATCGCTCATGCGGCCTGAATCATAGACATTCATCTGGCAGCCGTAGGTCTTGATGAAGACCTTGCGGGAATTCGAGCGCTGGACCGGCTCGTCGGCGGACGTGGAAAGGGAGACGTGTTCGTTCATGGCTCGCTCCATACCCCAAGAAGACCCGGAAATGAAGCGTTTCCTAGAGCACTTCGTAGTCGCGCCCCCGCAGATGGCGGATCAGCATGCGGCGCATGCGGCTGGTCACCGTCCGGCTCAGGTGCTTGCGATTGTCTCCGGCGCGGAATTCGACAGTCTCGCCAAAGGCCACGTCCACGTCGAGCGCCCCTTCCTTCAGGACGCCGAGCAGATGCGGCACGAGTTCGATGTCGCCCGGCCAGGCGGCAATCGGGCGATGGTAACGGCCCATCGCCATGCCGTGGACGCGGGTATAGGCGATCGCCACCGGCTGGACATGCACAACACCTTCCGGTGAATGCTGGACCGCGGCGGCGGCGGCGCCGAACAGGGAAGACTTCACCTCCAGAAGCCGGTTCCCGTCGGAGGTGGTGCCCTCCGGAAAGAGCACGACGATCTCGCCAGCCGCCATGCGCTCGGCGATCTCGTTCACCTGTTCGCCGGCACTGCGCTTCTGCTCGCGAGCGACGAAGATGCTCTTCTGCAGCTTGGCGAGCGTGCCGAAGACCGGCCATTCCGACACTTCCATCTTGGCAATGAAAACGACGTCGGCGATCGCGCCGAGCACGAGAATGTCCTTCCACGACGCATGATTGCAGGCGAGCATCAGCGGCCGGCAACGCTCCAGCTTTCCGTGAACATGAATACGGATGCCAAGCAGGAAACAGGCGGTCCTATGCCAGTAACGCGGGATATAGCGGCGGATCTTGAGATCGAAGGCGAGGCCGAGGAGCTGGAACGGCCAAAGAATCAGCGTGACTGCGAAAAGAGCGACAAAAACGAAGCCGATCCGCGCCCAAGTAATCACTTATCGTCCTTGTCCAGCGGGATGCCATAGAGCTCCAGCCGGTGTCCGACGAGACGAAAGCCGTGCTCGCGGGCGATGCGCTCCTGCAGCGCCTCGATTTCCGCCGAGCGGAATTCGATGACATTACCGGTATTGAGATCGATCATGTGGTCGTGATGTTCCTCAGGCACGGTCTCGTAACGCGAGCGGCCGTCACGGAAATCGTGACGTTCGATAATCCCCTCGTCCTCGAACAATTTTACCGTGCGGTAGACCGTCGAGATCGAAATACGCGGATCGACTTTCGAGGAGCGGCGGTAGAGCTCCTCCACGTCCGGATGGTCGTCGGAGTCCTGCAGGATACGCGCGATCACACGGCGTTGATCCGTCATTCGCATGCCCTTTTCGGCACACAGCTCCTCCAGGGTTTTGGAAAGGTCTGTCATGTCGTTTTGGCCTTCGAAACGTTCCCGTAGAAACTAACGGACTAGCGAAGAACTCGGCTCATGACAAGCGCCGTGGAGCGCGTCCCATCCGGCCCGGCATAATAGGCTGGCCTTTCGCCGACTTTCTGGAATCCGAGCTTGCGGTAAAGCTCGACGGCCGGGCGATTGGCTGCCTCCACTTCCAGGAACATGCTCTCTCCGCCTCGCGACGCCGCCTCGCGCAAGGCCGCCTGCATCAAACGCCAGCCGAGCCCCGCCCGGCCGAATTTCTCATTGACGGCGACCGTCAGGATCTCCGCCTCGCCGGCCGCCTCACGCGACAGAACGAAACCGCCGAGCGGCTTCGAAAAGAACGCATTGGTCTGGCGGGCGATAAAACCGAAGACATTGTGCTGCAGGAGCAGGTTCTGGAATTCGCCATCGCTCCATTGGCGGGGAAATCGCTGGCCATGCAGCTCGGAGATTTCCAGGCAATCGCCGGCCTCCATCGGCACGACTTCGAAATACGGCTTCCAGGTCAGGTAATCGTCGAACATCGGCGCAGTCTGTACATTCACGAACGGGCAAGCGCGAAACCGGTCTGCGGTTTCGCATCGGGCCCACGAAGATACAACGGTTTAGGACGTTGCGCATCCGCAGGTTTTTCGGCAGCGATGCGGGCGACGACGGCGATATCGAAGCGATCCCGCCCGTCATTCTCGGCCGCTCCCTTACCAAGGGAATGCTCCACCCAGGAACCGGTCGTCACTGCCGAAAGCGAGTTGGCGAGTGCCGAAACGCTCTCCGGCGAAAGCGCCGCGGGTTCGCCCAACGCCTCACCCTTGGCGGAAAAAGCCTGGGTGTAGACCTCGTTGCGCTTGGCATCCATGGCGACCACGACCGGGTGGCCGGGATGTTCGCCAAGAAACTTGACCGCAAGGGCCTCGAGCGTGGTTACGCCGACCGACTCGACGCCGAGCGCAAGGCCCAGACCACGGGCGGCCGCAACGCCGACGCGAATGCCGGTGAACGAGCCGGGTCCGATGACGACCGCAATGCGTTCGACCGATTTGAGAGGAAAGCTGGCGGCGGTGAGCGCTTCGTCGATGACCGCCATCAACCTTTCGGCATGACCCTTGCCGATCGTTTCGGTGACCGCCGACAGCACTTTGCCCGCGGCGCTGTCATAAAGCGCTGCGGAGCAATCCACCCCGGCGGTATCGATGGCCAGAACAATCATTCAACGGTGCCGGCGGGCTCAGAGCGCTTCGACGGCCTGCACTTCCGGAACGAAATGCTTAAGCAGGTTCTGCACGCCGTGCTTGAGGGTGGCCGTTGACGACGGGCAACCCGAGCATGCGCCCTTCATGTTAAGGTAGACCGTACCGTCGCGGAAACCCTTGAAGGTGATGTCGCCGCCGTCCTGGGCAACGGCCGGGCGGACGCGGGTTTCCAGCAGTTCCTTGATCGTCGCGACGATCGTTTCGTCGTCCTCGTCGAAGAACTCGCCCTCCACGTCGGACGCTTCAGCAAGCGTGGACGCACCGCCCATGACCGGCGCGCCGGACATGAAATGCTCCATGATCGAGCCGAGGATCGCCGGCTTCAGGTGCTGCCATTCGGCGCTTTCCTTGGTGACGGTGATAAAGTCGTAGCCGAAATAGACGCCGGTGACGCCGGAGATGCCGAACAGCCGCTCGGCCAGCGGAGATGCTTCCGCCTCGCCGGCGTTGCGGAAATCGGCGGTGCCTTTATCCATAACGACTTTGCCAGGCAGGAACTTCAGGGTCGCCGGATTGGGGGTGGCTTCCGTCTGAATGAACATCTCGTCTCTCCTGGGGCACAGCGCCCCTCGCAAATTTAGAACTCTTCAAAAGAAGATAAGCCGTATCAGCTTTTCGTTCAAGTGCTCCTTTGCCTGCGCAAGATCAAGTCCGCAATCATGCCAGCGCGTCAATTTCCTCGGCGGTCAGCGTGTCGGGCAGCACGGTGACGGGAATCGGGAAGGCGGCAACGGCGGATACCAGGGGTCCCGGCCCTTCCTTGGTGGAGCCGGCCGCCAGCACGAGGACCGCGATATCGCGGTCTTCCTCGACCAGCTGGATGATCTGTTCGCTGGCGTTACCTTCGCGGATGACGATTTCCGGATCGATGCCGATCGTCTCGCGCACTTTCTGGGCGGCCTTGGCCATCACCGCATCCGCCTCTTCGCGGGCTTCAGCACGCATGATCTGCTCGACGCCCAGCCATTGCTGGAAATCGCCCTCGGGAATGACGAAAAGCAGGACGAGACCGCCGTTGGAGTTCTTGGCGCGGCGCCCCGCGTAGTGGACCGCCTTTTCACATTCCGGCGTGCCGTCGATGACCGCCATGAACTTGCGCCGGTGCCCTTCAAGCCGCGAAAGCCGTTTTGAAACCATGCCGCCCCTCCTTCGCATGTAGTCGACCGAAGCAGTCGTGATGCGGAACTTATACCAACCGAAAAAAATGAAAACCCGCCACGAATGCCGTGGCGGGTATGCAATCTTTGCGTGACTTGAGCTGCGGCGAGAGTCTCAGCGCAGGAAGCCGACGATGTCGAAGACGTCTCCCATGACCTTCTCGGCGCGGGCGCGGGCACGCTCGCCGCCATCCTTGAGGATCGCATCGATATGGGTCGTGTCGTCCATCAGGCGACGCATTTCCGAGGTGATGGGCGCGAGGACATGGACTGCGAGATCGGCCAGTGCCGGCTTGAAGACCGAGAACTGCTGGCCGCCGTATTCGGCAAGCACGTCCGCCTTGGTCCTGTCGGCAAGGGCTGCGTAGATGCCGACGAGATTGTCGGCTTCCGGGCGGCCCTTGAGGCCTTCGAGTTCGCTCGGCAGGCCTTCCGGATCGGTCTTCGCCTTGCGGATCTTCTTGGCGATCTCTTCCGGGTCGTCCATCAGGTTGATGCGCGACAGGTCCGACGGGTCGGATTTCGACATCTTCTTGGTGCCGTCACGCAGCGACATGACGCGCGGCGCAGGCCCATCGATCAGCGGCTCGACGAGCGGGAAGAAGCCATGGATCGGCTCCTCGCCGACGACCATGTCGACGCCGGTGCCGGCCGCGCGGATCTTTTCCTGGAAGTCGATGTTGAACTTCTGGGCGATATCGCGGGCAAGCTCCAGGTGCTGCTTCTGGTCGTCGCCGACCGGCACGTGGGTAGCGCGGTAGACGAGAATGTCAGCCGCCATCAGGCTCGGATAGGCGAGCAAGCCGAGCGAGGCGTTCTCGCGATCCTTGCCGGCCTTGTCCTTGAACTGGGTCATGCGGTTCATCCAGCCGATGCGGGCGACGCAGTTGAAGACCCAGGCGAGTTCCGCATGCTGCGGCACGGCCGACTGGTTGAAGACGATATGCTTCTTCGGGTCGATGCCCGAAGCGATGAAGGCGGCGGCGATCGAGCGGATCTGCCCCTTCAGATCGTCATGAACGAGCTGGGCGGTGATCGCGTGCAGATCGACGACGCAATAGATGCAGTCGTTGTTTTCCTGGAGCGCGACGAACTTGCGGATCGCGCCGAGATAGTTGCCGAGATGGAGATTGCCGGTCGGCTGGACGCCGGAAAAGACAAGCGGCTTGAAGCTGTTCATATCGTCCTCAATTAGGCTGGTGGAGGGCCCCAGACCCGAAGGGTCATGTTGCTAACGCGCGGGCTTATGCACGGCGAAGCGCGGAGGATCAAGGGGCTCGGGGAACTGCGTGTTCAATCAGATCCCAGGTGTTGCCGTAAGGATCGGCAAACACGGCCACCGAGCCGTAGATCTCGTGCCGCGGCTCTTCGAGGAAGCGGACGCCTCTGGCGGTCATGGCGGCATGGTCGCGAGCGAAATCGTCCGTCTTCAGGAAGAACCCGACCCGGCCGCCGGCCTGGTTGCCGATCGCGGCCTTCTGCGTGTCGGTGGCGGCCTTGGCCAGCAGCAGGGCAGCGCCCTCGCTCCCCTTCGGCTTCACCACGACCCAGCGCTTGCCCTCCGGCTGCACACTATCCTCCAGGCATTCGAAGCCGAGCACGCCGCAATAAAAATCCTTCGCCCCATCGTAATCATCGACGATCAGGGCCACGAGAAACAGCGATTGGACGGGCATGGGGGAACTCCGAATTCGATTGATTTGGCCGCTGCAGGTTGCCGGCCGTGGCGATTTTAGCGGAGCGAGGAGCTCCATTTGAGGAGGTCTCGCGAAGCACTACAGCGACAAAAGAGCGGTCCACATATCATTCGAGGTAGGGCCACGAAACGCCTACCTCATTAGGCGTACAACTCCTAAGTCAATACGCCTAAAGGCAAAATTTTTCTCCTGGCGCCTCCGAATAGATTAATGAATGTTAGTCTTTTAGGCAGCCATAATCCCAATTCTGAGCAAAAGTCTCCTTATTCGCGCCCCTTTTGGAAAGGAAATACCCAAGCGTACCACGGTTAACCGGTCATGAACGACACGGTCTGTCCTCGGGGGATATCATGCGCATCATATTTCGCGTCGCGCTTACCTGCCTATTGGCGCTAGGCCTCAATGTCACTGCCGAAGCTGGCGAAAACCAAAAACGCCGAAGCACTTCCTTCAAGCATGACTATTCAGCCTTTTACACCGTACAGCGGATCAGCGTCCGTACGAGCTGTTTCCCGGAAAAGCTGGGAGCCATCCTCGCGCATATCGCGCAGAAGACCGGCCACAAGCCGATGGTCACGTCCGGCCACCGGCCGCATTCCGGCAGATCGCAGCACAGCCATTGTTATGCGGCGGATATCCGGGTGCCGGGCGTGTCGGAGCGGACCATCCTTGCAGCAGCAGCCAGCGCGCCGGGCATCGGCGGCATAGGCCGGTATTGCAACGGCATCGTGCACGTGGATGTCGGGCCGAAACGCCAATGGGCGTATTGCGGGCGACGCAGGCGAGGTTAGGTCTTCGGTTTCCGCTTGATGTTCCGGCGTAGCATGCCGATGTCGGCGCCGCCGATCAGGAAGGCGCTGGCGAAATAGACGACCATCGCCAGGACGAGCAGGCCGCCGAGTGCCGCGACCTGATGGATCAGCGAGGCATCCGGGGTCAGCCACGGCCCGGCATGGCGGAGCGCATAGACCAGCGCCGCCGACATGATGCCGGTCGAGACCAGCAGCAGGGCCGTACGCTTCGCGAGCGCCCATTCCCAGGTGAGATGGCCCCGCCAGACGAGCGTCGTAAACAGCAGCACCGTGTTGGTCCAGCCGGCCGCAGCCTCGGCCGTTGCAATGCCGCGTTCGGCAATCAGCGGGAAAAGCGAGATAGCCAGGCCCGAATTGATGACGACCGAGAGCATGGTGAACCGCATCGGAGTCTTGGTGTCCTCGCGGGCGTAGAAGCCCGGTTGCAGCGCCTTGATCAGCACAAAGCCGGGCAGGCCGATGCCGTAGATCGCGAGGATGGCGGCGACGATCGAGGTATTTTCGGCCGAGAAGGCGCCGCGCTCATAGAGCACGCGGATGATCGCGTCGGACAGGATCCAGAGGCCGGCGGCAGCCGGCAGGGTCAGGAACAGCACGAATTCGATCGAGCGGTTCTGGATATTGGCGGCTTCCTTGAGGTGCCCGCCTTTCAAGGCGCGGGCAAGCTCGGGCAGAAGCACGATGCCGACGGCGACGCCGACGACACCGAGCGGAAGCTGGTAGATGCGGTCGGCATATTGGAGGGCGGCGATTGCGCCTTCTTTGCCGGACGCGATCGCCTGGCCGATGATCTGGTTGATCTGGGTGATGCCGCCGGTGACGGCCGCCGGTACCGCCAGCACGAGAAGGCGCTTGACGTTCGGCGTCATCTTCGGTCGGCGGAAACCGATATTGATGCCCGCATGGCGCACGCCGGCATAGACGACGGCAAGCTGCAGGATACCGGCCGCCAGCACACTCCAGGAGAGATACCAGGCAATCGTCAGCGGATCGGCATGGATCCAGAGGCCGTAGAACAATGCGCCGATCATCACCACGTTCAGGAAGACCGGGGCGATGGCGGCGGCGAAGAAGTGGTGCAGCGAATTCAGCATGCCGCTCAGCATCGCCGTCAGCGACATGCACATCAGATAGGGAAACATCACCGCTGCCAGGCGGATGGTGATGGAAATCTTTTCCGGATCGCCGGCGAAACCCGGCGCGATGATCCATTCCACCAGCCACGGCATCATCAGTTCCATGACGATGGTGATGATCATCAGAGCCGAGAAGAGAACGCCAAAAACCTCTTCCGAGAAGCGCTTTGCTCCCTCGACGCCGTTCTCCTCGATCTCCTTCGAAAACAGCGGCACGAAGGCGGCATTGAAGGCGCCCTCGGCAAACAGCCGGCGGAAGAGGTTCGGGAAGCGGAAGGCGGCGTAGAAGACGTCAGCCATCGGGCCGGTGCCGAGCGCCGCGGCCATGAAGGTCTCGCGTGCAAAACCGAAAATCCGGCTGCCGAGGGTCGCTCCGCCGACTGTCGCGAATTTTCGAACAAGGCTCATTGGGCGAGGCTCATCGCAGGGAACTCACATGCTTGCCTTGGACTTGCGGGGCTGGGGCGCCAGGTCCGGATTGGGAGCCGGGGCGATGATGCCCGTCGGCATGCCGCTTCTCAGTTCATCCTCCTGCTCGGACATCACAGCCTTCAGCCGCGCTGCGATATTGCCCTGGCGGTTCTCGTTCACGACCTTCTGGCCGACGAGATCGGTGACGTAGAAGGTATCGATGACCTTTTCGCCGAAGGTGGTGATCCGTGCCGAATGAATGTCGAGCGAGAGATCGGCAAGCACGGCGGTGATATCCGCCAGCAGGCCGGTGCGGTCGAGGCATTCCACCTCGATGACCGTGAACTTGTTCGACAGGCCGTTCGACAAAATGACCGACGGCGGAATGGTGAAGGTCTTGTTGCGCTTGCGCGATTTGGCGCGCGTCGCGATGACTTCCGGCAGGCGCTTCTTGCCCGAGAGCACGTCCTCGATCATCCGGCTGATCGTGCCGGCGCGGCGCAGTTCATCCTCGTCCACCGGGAATTCCCGATTGATCAGAATAGTGTCGAGCGCCCGGCCGTCGGAAGTCGTGAAGATCTGCGCGTCAGCAATGTTGGCGCCGGCTGCGGCGCAGGCGCCGGCGATGATCGACAGCAGACGCGGATGGTCAGGCGCCAGAACGGTGATCTCGGTAATGGCGTGGAAACTGTCCGTCCTCACCATGGTGGCGAGCGCCTGGCCCGCCTTGTCGGTATCGCGGATGAACTTCGTATGGCGGACCTGATCCTCCAGCGAGACCGACAGGAGGTAAGGCTGGTAGTGCAGTTTCGAGTAGGTGCGGCGGTCCTTGGCGCTCCACTCGGCCAATGCCTTGAAGAGCTCTTCTTCGGCGACCTTGGCGCGCTCCTTGCGCGAGACTTCCGAGAAGCCCCCCGAGAGCAGCAGCTCGGTCTCGTAATAGAGCGTGCGCAGCAGCTGCCCCTTCCAGCCGTTCCAGACACCCGGGCCGACGGCGCGGATATCGCAGATGGTCAGGATCAATAGCAGCTTCAGCCGGTCCATCGACTGCACCTTCTCGGCAAAGTCGGTGATCGTCTTGCGGTCGTGCAGGTCGCGGGTCTGGGCCGTCATCGACATCAGCAGATGCACTTCGATCAGCCAGACGACGAGTTCGGTCTGCTTGGCATTGAGGCCGAGACGCGGGCACAGCTTGCGGGCGATGCGGGCGCCGGCGATCGAGTGATCTTCCTGGCGGCCCTTGGCGACGTCATGCAGCAGCACGGCGACGTAAAGCGCCTCGCGCTCCTCGACACTCGGCATCACCTTGTTGGCGAGCGGGTGGATATCGGCAGCCTTGCCCTTGTCGACTTCCGACAATGCCTCGACCGAACGGATCAGGTGCTCGTCGACGGTGTAGTGATGATACATGTTGAACTGCATCATCGCTACGACCTTGCCGAATTCCGGAATGAAGCGGCCGAGCACGCCGGCCTCATTCATGCGGCGCAGCATCAGCGCCGGGTCACGCCGCGAGGTCAGCATGGAAAGGAACAGCCGGTTCGCCTCCTCGTTCTCGCGCACATCGTTGTCGATCAGCGCCAGCGAGCGGGTCATGCGCTTCAGCGCATCCGGATGAAGCTCCAGCCCGTTGATGTCGGCCACATGGAAAAAGCGGATGATATTGACCGGATCGCGCTTGAAGACGTTCGGATCAGCCAGCGTAATGCGGCCGCGGTCCACCACGAATTCCACGGTGCCGGGGATCTTGTGGAGACGCTTGGTGAAGCGCGAGATGACGCGATTGGTGAGGCCGGGAGCGGCCTTCGCCTGCTGCTCTTCCAGCGCCGCGCAGAGAATGCGGGTCAGATCGCCGACATTCTTCGAGACGAGGAAATAGTGCTTCATGAAGCGCTCGACGGCGGAAAGGCCGGGGCGCGAGTGATAGCCGAGGCTTTCGGCGATCTCGCGCTGAATGTCGAACGAGAGACGCTCCTCTGCCTTGCCGGTGAGGAAATGCATCTGGCAGCGCACCGCCCAGAGGAAGTCGTCGGCCTTCTCGAACGAGCGCGCCTCCTCGCGGGAGAGGACGCCGAGTTTTACCAGCTCGGTCGTCTCGCGGACCCGGTAGTAATATTTGGCGATCCAGAAGAGCGTATGGAGGTCGCGCAGGCCGCCCTTGCCTTCCTTGACGTTCGGCTCGACCAGATAGCGCGTATCGCCGGCCTTCTCGTGGCGATTGTCGCGCTCGGCAAGCTTGGCGGCGATGAATTCCGGGCCGGTATCAGCGACGATTTCGTTGTCGAAACGGCTCTCGAGTTCCTTCACCAGCGCCTCGCGACCGCAGATATAGCGGCTTTCGAGAATGGCGGTGCGGATCGTCATGTCGGTCTTCGACAGGCGGATGCACTCTTCGACGGTGCGGGTCGCATGACCGACCTTGAAGCCCATGTCCCACAGGAGATAGAGCAGGAACTCGACGGCCTTGCGCATGGTCTCGGTATTGCGCGCGGGCAGCAGGAACAGGAGGTCGATGTCCGAACCCGGCGCCAACGTATCGCGGCCATAACCACCAACGGCCGCCACGGCGATATCGGTACCCTCTGTATAGAGGCCGTCAGCAATCGTCTCGTAGAGAACGCAGATCAGCTGGTCCTGAAGCCAGGAGATGCGGCGGGCACAATTCAGCCCGCTGCCGTCCTTGGCCAGAAGCTGGCGAGCCTTTTCGCGGCCCTCGACGCTTGCCCGGCGCAGCAGCGGCAGAAGTGCCGCCCGCAATTCGAGCTGGGGGCGATCCTCGTCCTTGACGATCGTCCGGCAATCGGCCCGAAGACGGGCCACGTCGAGAAGTTCAGAAAAATCGATGTCGTGTCTGGCCATGTTATCCTGCCGGTGCCCGGCCTGCGGAGGGGGCTATAGTCTTTTTAGGGCACCTTGACCAACGATTATCATCATCGGACGTTTCAAAGTTGTTGCTTCCTGCTTCGAAGTTCAAGCCCGTGTTTTTCTGGCACCGCCGTCTTGTGCGGCCCTTGCCTCGACCCTCCATTGCTTGGGGCTCATGCCCGTCACGCGGCGGAATTCACGGTTGAAGTTCGACTTCGTCGAGAAGCCGACGTCGAGCATGATCTGGATCACCGTCAGTTCGGTTTCCCGCAAAAGGCGGCAGGCTTCGGCGATGCGGCGGTTGTTGACGAATTGCGAGACATTCAGCCCCGTCGCGCGATTGATGGCGGCCGAGACCTCACGGGCGGGGAGCCTTGCTCTGCGGGCAAGCTTTGCGAGGCTCAGGTCCTCGCTCCGATAAAGCTCGCCCTCTTCCAGAGCCACCTCAATGTGGGATAGTGCGGCCCTGTCTTCTTCCGTCGGTTCTATCGAAGGCGAAGCTGCAGCCGGTTTGGCCGACGAAAAATCGGGTGAAAAATAGTAGACGATCACAGCTGCGATCGCCGCCAGATTCATGATCGTGACAGCCAATGGCACATCGCCCGCGCCGTGGATACTGGTGTAGACGGCCAGCGAGGCGTCGCTGAGGGCGAAGAACAGCATCAGGCCCGCGGTCAATCGGGCGGCGCGCAGAGCCGGTCTCATGCGCGGAAGCGAGGCTTCCGCCATCACGTCCGCACCACCTAAGAGCGTCAGGCGCCAGAGTGCGATGCCGTAGCCGAAGAAGATCACCAGCAACAACGGATCGACGAGATGGCGCAGAAAACCGATAGAGGCGGCGACAGCCAGGGGCGGCAGGATATGCAGCCAGGGCTTTTCGAGAGGTTCGTCCATCAACGCACGGAACGCCAGGAAGGCAAGCGGCGGCATGATCGCGGCGGTGATCGGCTGAACCGGCGCAAGCGCCTTGACGCCGTAACCGAAGTGCAGGCCGACGATCACGCCCTGCAGGGCATAGAGAATGAGAAAAGCGAAGAAGTAACGACGCGAGCCCGGCGCTTCGACGCCCCTCAAGCTGCGGTAGAGCGTCAACGCAAAAACAAGGCCGGCAAGAAAGGGCAAAGGAACGGACAGCACGTGGAGCCCCGATGAAAGCGGCCTAAATCATGATCTTGAAGGCCTTTATCACGTTCGAGGTCGAAAGGCATGCGGATCGAAGTTCGGGCAAGGCTATGCCCGGCGCGATTCCCCACCTTTGGATAACTCAGGACTGCACACTCTGGAATCCCTGCCGGAACGTCAGGCCTTCAGCTGCTTCTTCAGCGCATAGAGGGCGTCCAGAGCTTCGCGGGGGGTCATGTCGTCCGGGTTGATGGCCTTCAGCGCGTCCTCGACCTTAGACGGCCCGGCGCGTTTTGCCTCTTCGCGGCGGACCGCGACCTGGAAGAGCGGCAGGTCGTCGATCAGCTGGCTCGCTGGGTTCTTACGGTCGGAATCCTCGAGCTTGGTCAGCACGTCGCGGGCGCGGGCGACGACCGAGTCGGGAAGACCGGCAAGTCGCGCGACCTGGATGCCGTAGGAACGGTCGGCAGCGCCGGGGCCGACTTCGTGCAGGAAGATCACCTCACCATCCCATTCCTTCACCCGCATCGTGGCGTTGGAAAGCCGGTTCAGCTTTTCCGACAGCACCGTCAGCTCGTGGAAATGGGTGGCGAAGAGGCCACGGCACTTGTTTGCCTCGTGCAGGTGCTCCACGGCGGCCCAGGCGATCGACAGACCGTCGAACGTCGCAGTCCCGCGGCCGATCTCGTCGAGGATGACCAGCGAACGGTCGCTCGCCTGATTGAGGATGGCGGCCGTTTCGACCATCTCGACCATGAAGGTGGAGCGGCCGCGGGCCAGATCGTCGGACGCGCCGACGCGGGAGAAGAGCCGGTCGACGATGCCGATATGGGCCGACGTCGCCGGCACGAACGAGCCCATCTGCGCAAGGATGGCGATCAATGCGTTCTGGCGCAGGAAAGTCGACTTGCCGCCCATGTTGGGGCCAGTCAGCAGCCAGAGCGCGCCGAATTCGCTGCCATTGTGCGGCGAGAGATCGCAATCATTGGCGATGAACGGGCCGACGGACTGTTTGCGCAGCGCCTGCTCGACCACCGGATGGCGGCCGCCTTCGATCGCGAACATCCGCGAGGCGTCGACGATCGGGCGACGGTAGCTCCACTCGTCGGCGAGCATAGCAAGAGCCGCCGCGACATCGATCACTGCCAGCGCCCGGGCGCCGGCCTTGATCGCCTCAGCCTCCGAGGTCACCGCCGCGACCATCTTGTCGAAGGCTTCGAGCTCGATGGTCAGCGCCTTGTCGGCGGCGTTGGCGATGCGGCTTTCGAGATCGGCAAGTTCCGTCGTCGTGAAGCGCATGGCGCTTGCCATGGTCTGGCGGTGGATGAATCGGGCCTTGCCTTCCGGCGTATCGGTCATCGTGCCAGAATTGCCGGCGGTCACTTCGATGAAATAGCCGAGCACGTTGTTGTGCTTGATCTTCAGCGACTTGATGCCGGTTTCCTCGGCATATTGGAGCTGGAGTGCGGCGATGACCCGCCGGGACTGGTCGCGCAGTGCCCGGACTTCGTCGAGCTCGGAATGAGCGCCTTCGGCAAGGAAGCCGCCGTCGCGCTTCAAAAGCGGCAGTTCCTCCGCCAGCATATTGCCGAGCATGGATTCCAGATGAAGCGGCAGAGCCTTCAGGTCGTCGAGCGCCTGCCCCAGTTCCTCGGGCAACATCGCCCGGTCGAGGAAGGCCGCGACACCGCGGGCCGCTTCCAACCCCTGCAGGATACTGCCGAGATCGCGAGGGCCGCCACGGTCGAGCGCCAGGCGCGACAAGGCGCGCGGCATATCCGGCACATGCTTCAGCCCGGAGCGCAGCTCACTGCAGAGAGACGGTTCTTCCAGCAGGAATGAGATGGAATCGAGGCGCCGATTGATGCGGTCTGGATCGGTCAGCGGCGACATCAGCCGTTCTGCGAGCAGGCGAGCCCCGCCGCCGGTCACCGTGCGGTCGATCGCCTTCAGAAGCGTGCCTTCACGCTCGCCCGACAAAGTCTTGGTCAATTCCAGATTGCCGCGGGTCGCCGGGTCGATGAACAGCGTCGAGGCGCCGCTTTCGCGCTCCGGGCGGCCGAGCGGGGGTCGTTCGGCGATTTGGGTCTTTTCCACATAAGCGACGGCGGCAGCGGCAGCGGCCAGTTCCGCGCGGGAAAAATTGCCGAAACCTTCGAGCGTGCCGACGCCGAAATAGCGGGTTATGCGGCCCTCGGCGCTGGCGCTGTCGAAGAGCACGGACGGCTGCGGCACCGCGACCTTGCCGAGCACGTCGAAGACCGGCTTCAGCTCGGCGTCATGGAACATCGTGTCCGGCAGGATCAGCTCACGCGGATCAATGCGCAGGATATCGGCAAGCAGCCGCGACTGATCGGTCTCGGCGAGCCGGAAGACACCCGTCGAGATATCGATCCAGGCGAGCGCCAGGAGAGGCTCGGCCGCGCCCTTGATGCGGGCGAGCGCCATCAGGTAGTTCGACTCGGAGGGCGAAAGCAGCTTTTCCTCGGTGATCGTGCCGGGTGTCACCAGCCGCACGACATCGCGTTTCACCACCGACTTCGAGCCGCGCTTCTTGGCCTCCGCCGGATCTTCCACCTGTTCGCAGACGGCGACGCGGAAACCGAGCGAGATCAGCTTCTGCAGATAGTCGTCGGCGGCATGCACCGGCACGCCGCACATCGGGATGTCGCGACCGAGATGCTGGCCGCGCTTGGTGAGCGTGATGCCGAGAGCGCGGGACGCATCGACCGCATCCTCGAAGAACAGCTCGTAGAAATCGCCCATGCGATAGAAGAGCAGCGAACCCGGATTGTTCGCCTTGATCTCGATATATTGCTCCATCATCGGCGTCGCCGAGGCGCGGCTTTCCTCCGAGGCAAGCTCGGCAGTATTCAGGGCGTCGATGGGGAATCTTTCAAACTGGGTCACGGAACCGATTTTTTGTTGCGCGCTGGAACTTGCGACACTATCGATGAAGACACCTGAAAGACAACATCTGCTGCGGCCTAGAGGACGGCTGCCCACAAAAAGCTGGAGGAGACATGCCTGCTAAGGACAAGGCCACGGAGAAGGCCGCACGTTCGCGCGCTTCCGTAACCGAACAGGAAGCACTCGATTTCCATTCGGAAGGCCGCCCCGGTAAACTCGAAGTGGTTCCCACCAAGCCGATGGCGACCCAGCGCGACCTGTCGCTGGCCTATTCGCCAGGCGTCGCCGTGCCGGTCTTGGCAATCGCCGCAAACCCGGCAACCGCCTATGACTATACGACGCGCGGCAACATGGTGGCCGTCATTTCCAACGGCACGGCGATCCTCGGCCTCGGCAATCTCGGGGCGCTCGCCTCGAAGCCGGTGATGGAAGGCAAGGCAGTACTGTTCAAGCGCTTCGCCGACGTCGATTCCATCGACCTTGAAGTCGATACCGAGAACGTCGATGAATTCATCAACTGCGTGCGTTTCCTCGGCCCTTCCTTCGGCGGCATCAATCTCGAGGACATCAAGGCGCCGGAGTGCTTCATCATCGAAAGCCGCCTGCGCGAGCTGATGGACATTCCGGTCTTCCATGACGACCAGCACGGAACGGCGATCATCGCCGCCGCCGGCCTGATCAACGCGTTGGAGCTGACCGGCCGCGACCTGAAGACCACCAAACTCGTCTGCAACGGCGCCGGCGCGGCAGCCATCGCCTGCATCGAGCTGATCAAGGCGATGGGCTTTGCTTCGGAGAACATCATCCTGGTCGACACCAAGGGCGTCATCTACCAGGGCCGCACCGAGGGGATGAACCAGTGGAAATCCGCCCATGCGGCAAAAACCACGAAACGGACCCTGGAAGAGGCGATGAAGGACGCGGATGTCGTGTTCGGCCTTTCCCAGAAGGGCGCCTTTACCGAAGAGATGATCCGTTCGATGGCGGACAGGCCGATCATCTTCGCGATGGCCAACCCGGATCCGGAGATCACCCCGGAAGAGGTCGCCCGCATTCGCGACGACGCAATCATGGCGACCGGCCGTTCGGATTATCCGAACCAGGTCAACAACGTGCTGGGCTTCCCCTATATCTTCCGCGGCGCACTTGACGTCCGCGCCAGCCAGATCAACGACGCGATGAAGATCGCCGCCGTCAAGGCGCTTGCCAATCTCGCCCGCGAAGACGTGCCGGATGACGTTGCCGCCGCCTACCAGGGCAACCGCCCCCGTTTCGGTGCGCAATACATCATCCCCGTCCCCTTCGACCCGCGCCTCATCTCGGCGATCCCGGTCGCCGTCGCCGAAGCGGCGATGGAAAGCGGCGTCGCCCGCAGGAACATCGCCGATCTTGCCGCGTATGGCCGCGAGCTTTCCGCCCGCCGCGATCCGATCGCCGCAACGACGCAGGGCATCTACGAACGTGTCCGCCGGTTCCCCAAGCGGGTCGTATTCGCCGAGGCCGAAGAAGAGCAGGTCATGCGCGCCGCGATTTCCTTCACCAGCCAGAAGCTCGGCACTGCCATCCTTCTCGGCCGTGACGATATCATCCGCGCGACGGCGGAAAAGGCAGGCATCGATCTCGACCGCCCCGGCATCGAAGTCGTCAACGCACGCCTGTCCAATCGGGTCGATGCCTATATCGACCACCTCTATGCGCGGCTGCAGCGCGAGGGGCTCCTCTATCGCGACGTTCAGCGCCTGATCCATAACGACCGCAACCATTTCGCGGCCACCATGGTGGCAATCGGCGATGCGGATGCGATGGTGACCGGCACGACCCGCAACTATGCGACGGCCTTGCAGGACGTCCGCCGCTGCATCGATCCGAAGCCGGGGCACAAGGTGATCGGCGTGTCGCTGGTGATCTCGCGCGGCCGGACGATCTTCGTCGCCGACACCGCCGTGCACGACATGCCGAACGCGGAAGATCTTGCGGATATCGCCATCGAAGCTGCGCGTGTCGCAAAGCGCATGGGCTACGAGCCGCGCGTCGCCATGCTCGCCTATTCCACCTTCGGCCAACCGATCGGCGAGCGTTCGGAGCGGGTCCGCGAGGCAGTCAAGATCCTCGACCAGCGTCGCGTGGATTTCGAATATGACGGCGAGATGGCCGCGGACGTGGCCCTCAACCCGCACCGGATGGAGCAGTATCCGTTCTGCCGCCTCTCGGGCACGGCCAACGTACTGGTCATGCCGGCGATCCACTCCGCCTCGATCTCGACCCGCATGCTGCAGGAGCTCGGCGCTTCGACCGTGATCGGCCCGCTGCTCGTCGGTCTTGATAAGTCGGTGCAAATCACCTCGATGGGCGCCAAGGACAGCGATATCGTCAACATGGCGGCAATCGCGGCCTACAACGCCGGAACGTAGTTTCTTGAAAGCGAACTCCAAGTGGACTAAGTTCAGTGAACTAAGTCCACTTGAGGTCGCTGCTCATGAAGACCGTCAATATCCATGAAGCCAAGACTCACTTGTCGCGTCTCGTTGAAGAGGCGGCGAACGGCGAAGCTTTTGTCATCGCCAAGGCCGGAAAGCCGATGGTGAAGGTCGTGCCTCTGGAAGAGGTGCCTTCGGAAGAACCGAAGAAGAAACGCCGGATCGGCTTCCTGAAGGGCCAGATTTCGGTTCCGGACGACTTCGACACGATGTTCGCCAAGGAGATCGAAGACATGTTCTATGGCGAGCACAAGTGAGGATCCTTCTCGACTCGCACCTTCTTGTCTGGATATCCGAAGAGTCGCCGAGGTTACCTAAAATCGTTGAGCGCCTTTTGGAAGATGGCGAACACCGTTTCTTTTTCAGCGCCGCAAGCCTCTGGGAACTTGCAATCAAGAGCGCACTCGGAAAGATCGATTACCACGTCGATGTCATGCAGCTCTATTCCGAGCTGCTGGACAACGAATATGAAGAGCTCCCTCTAAACAGCCGGCACGCTTTTGCCTTGGCGGGCCTGCCGCCCATCCATAAAGACCCATTCGACCGGATGCTGATCGCGCAGAGCATTTCGGAAGGTATGCTGCTCCTGACCTCAGATGAGACGATCGCGCGATATAGTGGAACGATTCAGCTCGTAAGGTAATTTTCGTCGTATGGGCGAAGGCCATCATTTTTGCTGATAACTCAGCTCGCGAAACGCCCCGCATCGGCGCCGAAATGGCTGATGTAGCGGTCGGAGATCGAGGAGATCGGCAGGACGATCAGCACGTCGGTCGTGTTGAAGGCGTGGTCGATGACAGCACCGTCGCCCACCATGGCGCCGAGGCGCAGATATCCCTTGATCAGCGGCGGCAACAGGGAAAGTGCCTTGCGGGCGTTGACCCCTTCCATCGGCATCAGATCCATTGAGCGATAGAGTTCCGGCAGCGCCGAAACCGCCCAGTCGCCCTTGGTCGAGACCGTATGATGCAGGAAGGACAGCGCCATGGCGTGCTCTTCAGGCGAAACGCCCGGGAAGGACGCGCAGCCGAACATGGCGTTCATGCCGTGCTTCAGGGAATAGGCCCAATTGCCCTGCCAGAGCAGTTCCACAGTGCGCTTGGTGCGGTAGTCCGGCAGGACGCAGGAGCGGCCGAGTTCCATGAACTGCTTGTCGGGATGACGGGCGAGCAGCGGTTCGATGTCGAATTCCGATGCCGAATAGAAGCCGTTATTGGCAAGCGCCACTTCCTGGCGCAGCAGGCGGTACGTGCCGACGATCTGGTCTTCGATATCGCCTTCGATTGCGTTGTCGACGACCAGAAGATGATCGCAGATCGCGTCAAAGGCATCGACATCGCGGCGGCTGCGCATGGCCTCCGGGCTCAAGGTCGCGTTCATTTCCTCGACGAATACGCGATAGCGGACCGCCTGAGCGGCATCGATCTCGCGCTCGCTGCGGGCAAGCCGCGTTTCGAGCGTGCCAATGCGGCCGAAGACATCGCCGCTTACCGGAGCAGAGGCCGGCGCCTGGGTTGTTTCAGGTATCACTTCACGGTTCAGGAGTTCAATTGCCAAGGTGATTCTCCCCGTCCCGGTTTGATCACCGCCTTAAATCACTTCTCTGCGACAAGAACGTGACATTCACTGTCACAATAGGTTCCACGGATGGTCGCGTCAACGCGCCTGTTGGCGCTCGGCGGAGAGAACTCCCAGAATTCGGACTTCCTCCAGCAGCGCCAGCGGATCGGCCGGCTTTGCCAGAACGCGGCTTGCGCCGTTCAGAAGCGCCTCCCGATGCGTCGCCTCCCGGCTCTCACCCGTCAGCACGATCACCGGGACCAGCGACCGGAGGCCGTTCTGCTCGTCGGCGCGCAGAGCCGCCAGGAGGCTGAACACATCTCCGCCGGGCATGTGCATGTCGGAAACGATGAGATCGAGCGGCGTGTCCCGGTCGAGCGCAACCTCGATCAATGTGGGGAAATCCTCGATCAGGCGAACCCGATGGCCTGCTTTTGTGAGGACCGAGCGGATGATGAGCGCGTTGACGGGATCGTCCTCGCCGAGCAGCACATCAAGCCCTTCGCCATGCTTTTCGATGACGGGCGGTGGCGGCATGGCCTGGTTGTCGTTCAGCGCGTCGCGCGTGCCGAAGCCACGCAGGCGGCCGCTCAGCACGTCGATCAGGGACTTTTCCCGAAGCGGCCGGATGAGCCAGGCGTCAAAGAAATCCTGAGGCTGAGAGGCCCGTTCCTCGGGGTTGACGAGCAGGATACGGTGGAGCGGCGCATGCGCCTTTTCGTTGGCATAGTCGGAGGCAAGCCGGTGATCGACGATCAGGTCGGTATAGGGAGCCGGGCCGGCCTCGGCGCGGTCGATCAGCATCTGGGCGTCGGCCGTATTGGCGACATGCCGGCAGCGACCGCCAAGCGTTTCGATCGTCGCCACCGTCGCCTTGGCCGCCGGTCCTTCGGGCGCCAGAAGCAGAACCCGGGACATGGCGAGCAACTGATTGCGCTCGCCTGCACCCGATTGCGCGGTTTCCGCAAAATGCAGAGGGAAGCGGATCGTGAACGTGCTGCCAGCCCCCTTCTGACTGGTGACGGAAAGCGACCCGCCGAATTCCGTCAGGATACGGGATGCTATGCCAAGCCCGAGACCCGTGCCGCCGCTGCGTGCCTCGGCTGAGCCCGCCTGCTCGAACTCCCCGAAAACCCGCGCCATTTCCTGGGGCGCCATGCCGGGGCCTGTATCGACGACGGCGATCGAGACATTGCCTTCTTCAACCAGGGCGCGCACCAGCACGCCGCCATGGGCGGTGAACTTCACCGCATTGCCGATGACGTTGAACAGCACCTGCCGGATGCGCCCCGGGTCGAAATCGAGAAGATCGGGCAGATCGGCAGCCATTGTCGCGGCGATCTCGATGCGCTTTTCATGGGCGCGAGGCGCCAGCATCTCGACGACGTTTTCGATCAGGTGGCGGAGGTTTTCCGCCCGGTTGTTGAGCCGGAAACGGCCGGCTTCCAGAGTCGAATAATCGAGCAGGTCCTCGACGAGCTGCACCAGCGCATAACCGGACTGGCGGATCCCGCTCAGATAATTCTGCTGTTCCGCAGTCAGCTTGGTCTGGCCGAGCAGATGGGTCATGCCGAGAATGCCGTTGAGCGGCGTGCGGATCTCATGGACGACCGTGGCGATCTGTCGGGATTTGGCGGCGCTCGCTGCCTCGGCGTTCTTCAGGGCATGCTGGAGCCGCGGGACGGTGCGCTGGCGGCGCCATTCGGAGATCCGGGAAAAGAGCGAGGCAAATGCGCTGCGCGGTGCGCTCCCCTCCTCACCCTGCCGCAATCCTAACGCGGGCACGACCTTTTCCGCCACCGGTTCGGCCATATCGGCCGCGGCGGAAGAGGCGAACGCCTTGGAGATACGTTCATGTATGTCGGCGATATCTCGCATTGGGAAAGACTAACGAGGTTTCTTTCCCAATCCTTAGAGCAATCAGGTAAAATTTTACTGATCGACCTTTTTCGGCCCGAACAGCTCGTCGAGGATCACCAGCCCCGCCCCGATTGTGATGAAACTGTCCGCCAGATTGAAGACGGCAAACGCCCAAGTCTCGGTGTGGAACAGGATGTAGTCGATCACATGGCCATAGGCGAAGCCATCGATCAGATTGCCGATCGCGCCGGCGATGATCAACGCGAAGCCGCTGTGGGCGAAAGGACGATCCTTCGGCGTGCGGCGCCAGAGCCAGAGCACGAAGGCGACGATCAGCACCCGCATGCCGACGATGAATTCCCGCTCCATGCCGGACAGCAGCGAGAAGGCGACGCCGAGGTTATAGGTTCGGTAGAGCGCCAGCACCGGGAGCAGCGGCACCGCCTCCTGCATCGGAAGATTGTTCTCGACGGCGATCTTCACCACCTGATCGAGGGCGACCGCGATGACGATGACGATCAGCGCCATTAGAGGCCGCGAAAGGAGGGCTACGCGTCCGGTCATTTCTTGTCGTCCAGGGTCAGCAGATGGCGGCGGGCTTCGAAGAGCATCACGGCAGAGGCGACGGCAAGGTTGAGCGAATCGGCCCTGCCCTGCTGGGGAATGCGAACCGTACGATCGGCCGCCTTGGCAAGATTGTCCGGCAGGCCGGACTGCTCGTTGCCCATCAGCAGCACGACCGGCTTCTTCGCATAATCCACGGTGCGGTAGTCGACGGCGCCGGCGAGATGGGTGGCCACGACCTGTGTGCCGGAACGCTTCTGCCAGGTGAGGAACTCCTCAGCCGAACATTTGACAACCGGCATGGCGAAAACCGAACCCATGGTGGCGCGTACGGTTTCCAGCGAAAAGGGATCGGTGCATTCGCCGACCAGGATGACGCCGGAAGCGCCGGCCGCATCGGCCGTGCGGATAATTGTGCCGAGATTGCCGGGGTCACGGACGCGGTCGAGCGCCACCAGCGTCTCGTCCCTGCCCGGCCGCAGATCGTCGAGCCTCTTCCAGCGCTGCTCGAAAATTCCGACGACCATCTGCGGATTGTCGCGGCGGGTGACGGAGGAGAGCACCTTTTCGCTCACCTCCAGCACCAGCCCGCCATGGGCGACGGTCTTTGCCGCCACCTGCTCGACCAGCGTCTTGCCCTTGGCTGCCTTGGCATAGACGAGTGTGCGGATCGTCCAGCCGAGTTCGAGCGCATCGATGACGAGCTTCAGGCCTTCGGCCATGAAGGTGCCGCTCTCTTCGCGGTCCTTCTTGTTGGTGAGCGCCTTGATGTCCTTGATGATCGGATTGGAAAGCGAGGTGACTTCCTTCACCTGGCCGACCCGTCTTGCTCCGGACTTCTGAAAATCGTCGGTCATGCCGGCACCCAGCGACTGAAAAGGGATGTGGAAAGCGCGCGGCCCGGCGTCTTGCCGTCCAGCCCCGCCTCGCGGATGACGAGTTCGCCCGATTCCACGGCACCGCCGGCGCCACGCATCGTCTCGCGCATCAACTCATGGATGGAATAGAAGCTGGCCCGGATCGAATAGGCGGTCAGCACCAGGCCGATCGCCTTTGGCGACAGCAGTTCGCGGCAGATGTCGAGCATCAGCGGCAGGTGATCGAAAAGCTGCCAGACCTCGCCGTTCGGACCGCGGCCGAATTTCGGCGGATCGGTAAGGATGATGTCGTAGCGGTTGCCGCGACGCTCCTCGCGCAGGATGAACTTCATCGCATCCTCGCAGATCCAGCGGATCGGCGCCTTGTCCAGGCGGGCGAGCGACTGGTTTTCGCGCGCCCAGCCGATCGCTTTCTTGGAGGCGTCCACATGAGTGACTTCCGCCCCGGCAGCCGCCGCCACCAGCGATGCGACGCCGGTATAACCGAACAGGTTCAGCACCTTCACCGGGCGTTTCACCTCCTCGATGCGGCTCTTCATCCACTCCCAGTGAACGATCTGCTCCGGGAAGACGCCGACATGGCGGAAGGAGGTGAAGCGGCCGAGGAAATCAACGCCGAGCAGCGATAGCGGCCAGGTTTCACCGAGCGCCTCGGAGAATCTCCAGCGGCCCATGCCGTCCTCGTCCGTATCACCGGTAAAGACGGCGTCCGCCTTTTCCCAGACATGGCCGGCAAGCGATGGCTGCCAGAGCGCCTGCGCTTCCGGCCGGACGATGCGGTAGGGACCGTATTGCTCCAGTTTCAGCGCGTTGCCACTGTCGATCAGGTGGAAATCACCAGCGCCCGAGGATTCGAGGATAACCGGCACACGCTCGGGTGGTCGCTCGCCGCTGCGGGGCAAAAGCGCGCGGGTTTCCACCGGCGCTGCCACCGGGGCCGGTTTGGCTGTCTTTTCCTGCAGCCGGGGGGCCTGCTTGACGGGAGCTGATCTCTTGGCGCCGTCATGCCCGTAAGAGGGGCGATTGCCCCCTTCGCTCCGGGTCTTCTGGACCGGCCGCCTTTCCTTGTTCTTCAATGCGTTCATCCGCTTGGTTCTGGTCTTGGGCAGCAGATAACATCTGGCAGCCGTTCTTCAAAGCGGCTCTTATCGAAGAATCCTGCAAGCCGCCACCTTGTCATACGATACTACATTGCGCATATTGTCCCTCCCTTTGTCCTACTTGGCAAAGGATCGGGACCTTGCAATAAGGCCTGAGAAACGCACTCTTGGAGGATCATCACATGGATATGGGCGGCGAAGAACGTATTGCGGCACCTCGCGAAGTGGTCTGGGCGGCGTTGAACGACCCGGAAATCCTTCGCCAGTGCATTCCCGGTTGCCAGACCCTCGAACAGAGGTCTCCGACCGAGCTTGCCGCGACGGTCAAGCTGAAGGTCGGTCCGGTCTCGGCGAGCTTCTCCGGCGAAGTCACCCTCTCCGACATCAACCCGCCGGAAAGCTACACGATTTCAGGCGAAGGCAAGGGCGGCATCGCAGGCTTCGCCAAGGGTTCGGCGACCGTTACACTCCTCGAAGACGGCAGCGACACCCTGCTGCGCTACTCCACCAAGGCGCAGGTCGGCGGCAAGCTTGCGCAGCTCGGCTCACGGCTGATCGATTCGACCTCGCAGAAGCTCGCCGGCCAGTTCTTCGCGGACTTCAACAAGGCCGTGGTTGCCAAGGCGGCTCAGGCCTAATCTACTTCGCCTGAATTTATTTCGAAGGAAGTTGAGCCGAGGCCGGCCGTCCCGCGACGGCGGCCTTGTGCTCGTTCTGCCACCGAACCGCTTCGCGCGCTTCGACGCGAGCCTGTTTGCGGTGTTTGCCCTGGCTCCACCAGGTCACGAACGAGCCGATGAACATCCCGATCAGCAAGGCCAGAAACAGGAACAGGAAGAAGGGTGCGCTCACCGCCAGCATGCCGTCTTCCGGCCGGAAGGGATTGAGCGCCAGGGTGACCATCTGACGGTTCGCGACGGCGAGCACGATCAGAACGATGCCGAGCGGTACGAAGACCACGAGCGAGACGATCTTTTTGAACTTATCCATGTGAATCTCCGGCAGCAGACTGTCTGCTGTTTTACCAGCGTCTGTTGCAGAATAGGCGCGCTTTGTGGGGTTTCAAGGGCGGCGGAAAGCCGCGCCGGAGAGATCAATCTTCTTCGTCATCGAGGCCCGGGTTCAGGCGCTCTCGCAGTTCCTTGCCTGTCTTGAAGAAAGGAACCCATTTCTCCTCGACGAAAACGCTCTCACCGGTGCGCGGATTGCGACCGGACCGGGAGGGACGGTTCTTCACCGAAAACGCACCGAAGCCACGCAGTTCGACGCGATTTCCGCCTGCCAGGGCATCTGTGATCTCGTCGAGCACGGCATTGACGATGTTCTCGACGTCGCGGTGGTAGAGATGCGGATTGCGAGCCGCAACGATCTGCACCAGTTCTGACTTGATCACGGTTGCCCCCTGAAAAGTTTAGATTTTTAACCGCGCCCAACCTGCCAAACGGAGACAAGACCGTCAAGAAACAACTTGTCTGCGCCGAAGGCGCGAAGCGCGTCGGGAGTGAGCGCCTGGCCGAAACCGGAGAGCTTGAAGAACTCGCTGACAGCGCTCGCGAACCAGAAGGACGAGGAGGATTTGCGTTCTTTCCAATCGACGATCGGCAGGCCTTTCGAGACGCCGCGGGATTCCAGATAATCGCGGATGTCCTCCTCGCCGCCGAGTTTGTCGACCAGCTTGACGTTGAGCGCCTGGCGACCGGTGAAGATGGTGCCGTCCGCGAGCTTCAGGACTTCGTCACGCGGCATCTTGCGGCGGTCGGCAACCAGGTCGACGAACCAAGCGTAGCTGTCCATCACCATGTTGCGGATCATCGTCTTGGCTTCTTCGCTTGCCGGATGGAAGGGCGACGGCTCGGCCTTCAGGGGCGCGGACTTTATCTCCTCGAGCGAGACGCCGATCTTCTTCATCACTTCGTCGATCTGGGGATACTGGAAGATCACGCCGATCGAGCCGGTGATCGAGCTTTCGCCCGCGACGATCTGGTCACCGGCTGTGGCGATCATGTAGCCGGCCGACGCGGCCAGCGTGCGGATGTCGGATACGACCGGCTTCTTTTCGGAAACCTTGCGGATCGCCTTGAAGATGCGCTCGCCGCCATAGGTGGTTCCGCCCGGCGAGGAGATCGAGACGATCAGCGCCCTAGCCTGGCTGCTTTCAGCGATCCTGTCGAGGCGCACCAGCAATTCCTTGTCGTCGGTGATCAAGCCGGAGATTTCGATGCGGGCGACATGGGGCACGGCGGATCCGGCGCTCTCGCCGGCAACGACCCGGTAAAGCGCAAATCCCATGCCAACCAGGAAAACAAGTGCGACAACCCGCCAGAAACTCAGCTTGCGGCGCAGGGAACGCCGGTCCGCAATTGCCATTTGATCCATGAAATCACCCTTCGAGATGCGCCGTCGTTGCTAAATAGGCTCTCTAGCGTGTTTTGCAGCAGCTCACATCACGTTTTTATGTTGTCCGTTATTGTTTGTTGATGAATAAAAACCATATTGGCGGACAAAGCAAAGCTCCCACCCGTCTCATCGGTATGACGAGACGAGGACGGAGACGGGCTATTAAGGAACTATCCGGCACTCATGCTGCAGCATATTCGAAAAACGGCAGGCTTTGCAGCGGCGCTGGAGCCGCATGCGGATGCCTATCAGGCAGCGCTTGCGCATTCCGCGCTCGTGCACAAGCTCAAGATATTGCTGCCGATCCTAGCCGGCGTGATTTCGGCCGCCTTCATCGGGATTTCGATCATCCGTGCCTACCTGCCCGAAAACCTTTCGATCGAAAACGCCCGCATCGAAAACGGCAAGATCGTCATGGAGCGGCCGGCGATATCGGGCCGCAACAAGGACGGCATCAGCTACTCGATGACCGCCAACCGCGCGCTGCAGGATATCCAGAACTCGAACATGATCACGCTCGAGGACGTCAAGGCCGCCGTACCGGTCAATGACGACGTGATCGCGCGGGTGACTGCGACCACCGCGGATTTCGACCGTGGTGCCGACATGCTCGATCTCAACTCCCCGTTCGATGTCAATCTGAGCAACGGGATCACCGCCCGGTTCAAGTCCGCCCATCTCGATATCAACGCGGGTGTGATGGATTCACCCGAGCACGTCGATATATCCATGAAAGAGGGCTCTATTGTTGCAGAGTCTTTAAAGATAACGGATAAGGGACGAACCATCACCTTCAAGGGCCAGGTTCGCCTTCATCTCGACCCAGCCACCATCCGCAACCAAGGCAAGTAGAGCCCGGCCGTCATGACCCATCGCCGCCTTCTTACACGCAATACCGCAGTTCTGATCGCGGCAGGATTCGTCTCCTGTCTGGCGGCGACCGCGCAGGCCCAGACGACCACCAGCCAGATGGAAGGCCTCAAGCTTTCCGGCGACCAGCCGATCCAGATCCAGAGCGACCAGCTTGAGATCAAGGAGCAGGAAAAGAAGGCCTATTTCACCGGCAACGTCCAGGTCGTGCAGGGCACGACCACGATGAAGGCCGGCAAGATGACGGTCCTCTATACCGGCGAAGGCTCATCGGTTACCTCGGGCAATGCCAATATCGACAAGATCTTCCTCGACGACACGGTGTTCCTGACCTCGGGCACGCAGCAGGCGACCGCCGAAAAGGGCGAGTTCGACATGGCAGCCCAGACCTTCGTGCTTTCGGGCAAGCAGGTCGTGCTCTCCGAAGGTCCCAACGTCTTCAAGGGCTGCAAGCTCACCGTGCTGATGGAAACCGGCCAGGCCAAGCTTGATGCCTGTGGCGGGCGCGTCGAGATTCTGCTCGATCCGAAATCCCGGCCGAAGCAATAATAGACATTTGACGTGAAAATACCGTTCCTCTCCAGTCTGTCGGCAAGGAAGCCGTCCGCGCCAGAACCCTTCGTCGTACGCGATAAAGCGCGCTACGAGGGCACCCTGGTCGCGCACGGGCTTTCGAAGACCTACGATACGCGCCGCGTCGTCAACGGGGTGTCGCTGGTCGTGCGCCGTGGCGAGGCCGTCGGGCTGCTCGGGCCGAACGGTGCGGGCAAGACGACCTGTTTCTACATGATCACCGGCCTGGTGCCGGTGGACGAAGGCATGATCGCGATCAACGGCAACGAAGTCACCCATATGCCGATGTATCGCCGTGCGCGCCTCGGCGTCGGCTATCTGCCGCAGGAAGCCTCGATCTTCCGCGGCCTGACCGTCGAGGAGAATATCCGTGCGGTCCTGGAAGTGCACCAGCCCGACAGGGACAAGCGGGAAAGCAAGCTCGACGAACTGCTGGAAGAGTTCCACATCAGCCAGCTCCGGAAATCGGCGGCCGTGGCACTTTCCGGCGGCGAGCGCCGGCGTCTTGAAATTGCCCGGGCGCTTGCGACCGACCCGGCCTTCATGCTGCTCGATGAGCCTTTTGCCGGCGTCGACCCTATTTCGGTCTCCGACATCCAGAATCTCGTACGCCACTTGACGGCGCGCGGGATCGGGGTTCTGATAACGGATCACAACGTCCGCGAGACGCTGGGCCTGATCGACCGGGCCTATATCATCCATGCGGGCGAAGTGCTGACGCATGGCCGGGCAGACGATATCGTCAACAACCCGGATGTTCGCCGTCTGTACCTCGGCGACAAATTCAGTCTCTAGGCGCTGCAACGCGAGCACAGAAATTTACTTTCCCGCACTGCAACGCTTGACCAAATCTCTCAAAAAAGCAATTCTTGTGCCAGATGCAATTTTGGCCTCGTGGAGGCGCGGCCAGAGGCGCGCTTCCGCCACTCCATGACCGGGTGGCTCAAGGGGATTGCAGGGGAGTTTCGCGTCCGCCATGGGTTTATCCGCTAATCTTTTCCTACGCCAAACCCAATCGCTGGTGATGACGCCGCAGCTGATGCAATCCATTCAGCTGTTGCAGATGACGCATTTCGAACTCAACCAGTTCATCGCCCAGGAAGTCGAAAAGAATCCGCTGCTCGAAATTACATCAGCCGAGAGCGAAAACGACGCGGAAACAGGCTTCGGCGCTGAAGACGACTTTGCCCCGACCGAAGGGCGCGAGACTTCGGCAGCAGCCGAGGTCGACAGCGATTGGTACGAAGGCTCCTCTTCCATCAGTGCGGAACGGCTCGGCGAAGGGCTCGATACGGGCTTCGAGAACGTCTTTCCCGACGATGGCCCGGCGCGGCGCGCCGATGCGCCGGAGCTGCTCAGCCAATGGAAGTCCATGCCGGGCGGAGAGTTCGGCGAAGATTACGACCTGGACGACTTCGTTGCCGGCCAGGTAACGCTGCGCGATCATCTGAACCAGCAGATCCCCTTCCTGATCGTCGACGCGGCCAGCCGCCTGATTGCGCAACATCTCGTCGATCAGCTCGACGAGGCCGGCTACATGCTGGGCGACATGGGGGAAATAGCCGCTCGCCTCGGCAGAAGCACCGAGAATGTGGAAGCCATTCTGCGGTCGCTGCAGACGCTCGATCCGCCGGGGGTCTTCGCCCGTTCACTCAGCGAATGTCTGGCGATCCAGCTTCGGCAGAAGGACCGGCTCGATCCGGCCATGGATGCGCTGATCAAGAACCTGGAGCTACTCGGCAAGCGCGACTTCGCCTCGCTCCGGAAGATCTGCGGAGTGGACGACGAAGACCTGATCGACATGCTGGCGGAAATTCGTGGGCTCAATCCAAAACCAGGCGCCGGTTTCGAGCGTGGCATGTCGGAGACGATTTCGCCGGATATCGTCGTGCGGGCCGCCCCGGACGGCAGCTGGATGGTCGAGCTCAATCCGGATACCCTGCCGCGGGTTCTGGTCAACCACACCTATTTCCAGACGGTCTCCAAACACTGCCCGAAAAACGGCGAGGATCATAATTTCCTTTCCGAATGCATGCAGAATGCCAACTGGCTGACACGCAGCCTCGACCAGCGGGCCAAGACGATCATGAAGGTGGCATCCGAAATCGTCCGCCAGCAGGATGCCTTCCTGATGCACGGCGTCGATCATCTGCGGCCGCTCAACCTCAAGACCGTCGCGGAAGCGATCAAGATGCATGAATCGACGGTGAGCCGAGTCACCTCCAACAAGTACGTCCTGACGCCGCGAGGACTGTTCGAACTCAAATATTTCTTCACGGTGTCGATCGGCTCGGCGGAAGAAGGCGGCGACAGCCATTCGGCGGAGGCCGTACGCCACCGGATTCGCCTGCTGATCGCCCAGGAAACACCGGATGCCGTCCTCTCCGACGACGATATCGTCATCAACCTGAAACGCGGCGGAGTGGAACTCGCGCGCCGGACCGTCGCGAAATACCGAGAGGCGATGAACATCCCCTCCTCCGTCCAGCGCCGTCGCGAAAAGCGTGCGATCGCCGGTGTCGCGGCGTTCTGAATCTCCGGCCGAAACACCCGGTTTCCACAGGTCTACGTAGAAATCCCGAGGCCCGCTGCCGTTGACATTTAAAACATCGGGCGCTAGAAGCCCGCCGCAACTGCACGGGACATGGCACGAAACGCATCCCAACATCCAGACAGGCATCGCTTGCAGCATTTTAGCCCAGTCGCATGCGAACGGCTTGGATGAGGGGACGGCTTGGCGTAGACTGAAAAACGCAAGTCACGACAAGAAGGAAGAACTCCATGAGTGTGCGTGTATCCGGTAAGCATATGGAAATTGGCGATTCGTTCCGTCAAAGGATCGAGGACCAAATCGGAGAAGCGGTTACAAAATACTTCGACGGAGGCTATTCAGGCCAAGTCATCGTGGAAAAGGCTGGTTCGCGCTTTTCTGCCGACTGCAAGGTGCATCTCGATACCGGGATCGTCCTGCATGCGGCTGGTGAGGCGAATGATCCGCAGATCAGTTTCGACGCCGCAGCACAGCGGATCGAAAAACGTCTGCGCCGCTACAAGCGGCGGCTCAAGGATCATCATGCCGGCAACCATGTGAATGGTTATGCGGAAGTTGCCTACACTGTTATGGACAGCGTACCGGATGAAGGGGAGGAAGTGCCGGAGGATTTCGCGCCGACTATCGTCGCGGAGAGCTCGAAGCAGTTGAAGACGATGACGGTCGCAAGTGCCGTCATGGCACTTGATATGACAGACGAGCCTGTTCTCCTGTTCCGCAGCCCCGGCAAGGAACATCTGAACATTGTGTACCGCCGCACTGACGGCAATATTGGCTGGATCGATTCCACCAATATCAAGAACTAAAACTTGGGGAGAGCGTCGGAGACGGCGCTCCCCTTCGCCTAGGGCACAAGCTCTTGCGGCACGAAGGATGACGAGAAATGGCATTGGCAGATTTGCTGCAGCAAGATGCGATTATTCCTGCCCTGAAGGTAAATTCCAAAAAGCAGCTATTGCAGGAGCTGGCGGCCAAGGCTTCCAAGCTGACGGGTGTGAGCGAACGAGAAATCTTCGACATCATCCTGCAGCGCGAGAGGCTCGGCTCCACCGGCGTCGGCCATGGCATCGCCATTCCGCACGGCAAGCTGAGCAGCATTTCCTCCATCAAGGGTATTTTCGCGCGCCTTGAAGCACCGGTCGATTTCGAAGCGCTCGATGACGAGCCGGTCGATCTGGTGTTCCTGCTGCTCGCACCCGAAGGGGCCGGCGCCGACCACCTGAAGGCCCTGTCGCGCATCGCCCGCGTGCTGCGGGACCAGGACCTCGTCGCCAAGCTGCGCAAGACCGATTCCGCTTCGGCGATCTACGCCTTCCTCAACGAGGAGCAGGCAAACCACGCCGCCTGACGGCACATACATTTCGTGGGGACGAAACGAACCGCGCGGCCGCTGACAATGCGCCGCGCGGTTTTGTTTTCAGCCGCTGTTTAATGTTTAACATCGGGCGTAAGCGAGAAGCGGGTTTACGCCCGCTTCTCAAAGATCTCAGGCGTTCTTCTCGCCGGCAGCTTCCGCAGAGGCTTCCGACTTCGGGCCGCCCTTGGCGACACCGACCATGGCGGGGCGCAGGACGCGTTCGCCGATCGTGAAGCCGGCCTGGACGACCTGGACGACAGTATTGTTCGGGACGGCAGGGTTCGGGATTTCGAACATCGCCTGATGGAAGTTCGGGTCGAACTTCTGACCTTCCGCATCGATCTTCTTCACACCGTGGCGTTCCAGCGCCGACAGCATGGAGCGTTCGGTCAGCTCGACCCCCTCCAGAAGCGTGGTCAGCGACGCATCGGCTCCGGCGCGCATCTCGGCCGGCACCGCGTCCAGCGCCCGGCGCAGGTTGTCAGAAACGGCGAGCATGTCGCGCGCAAAGCCGGCGGCCGCATAGGACTTTGCATCCTTGATTTCGCGTTCAGTGCGGCGGCGAAGGTTGTCCATCTCGGCGGCAAGCCGCAGGAAACGGTCGCGCAGTTCGTTATTCTCGGCCTTCAGCAATTCCAGCGGATCCGGTTCGGCGACGGGCGCCTCGGCATTCTTCTGGTTGGCCGCGTCCTCAAGAGCAGATGCAACAGCTTCCGCCGTGTTCTCCGCGGCAGCTGCGTCAGGTCCGTTCTTGTTGGTTTCGTCGGTCATGACGGTCTCCGGTTATTCGTGGCTTAGATTACGGGCTTTGATTTGTGCCCGATATCGAGGTTAAAGGTGAAAAAATCAAGGCTTGGTGGGAAACTTGGGGGGCCCTCGTCGCGGATTCAGCGCGACAGCCTTGCAAGGAGCTGGGCCGTGTAGTCCACCATCGGCACGATGCGGGAATAATTGAGCCGCGTCGGGCCTATGACGCCGACGGCACCGACGATCCGGTCCTCGCCGTCACGATAGGGCGCCACGATGAGCGAGGAACCCGAGAGGGAAAACAGCTTGTTTTCCGAGCCGATGAAGATCCGCACGCCCGGCCCCTTTTCGGCGAGATCGAGGATCTCGATCAGGCTGTCCTTCTTTTCGAGATCATCGAAAAGCAGCCGCAGGCGATCGAGATCGGCGACATCCGCCAGACCTTCGAGCAGATTGGCACGGCCGCGGACGATGAGCTGGGTCGGCTTGCCTTCCTCGCTGTCGCCCGACCAGACCGCAAGACCGCGTTCGACCAGTTCCTGCGAGAGCGCATAAAGCTCGCCCTGTACCTGGTCCTTGAGTGTCTTCAGTTGGCCACGCAGTTCCGGCAGCGTCTGGCCGCTCAGATGGGCATTGAGGAAATTCGCCGCCTCTGTCAATTGCGACGACGTTACGCCAGCCGGAAGTTCGATGATGCGGTTTTCCACCTGGTTATGATCGCCGACCAGCACCGCGAGCGCCTTGGTCGGCTCCAGGCGAATGAACTCGACATGCTTGAGCACCGGGTCGCTCTTGGTGGTGATGACGATGCCGGCGCCGCGCGAGACGCCCGACAGCATACGTGTTGCTTCGGCCATCAGGCTCTCGATCGGCTGATCGCGATCTGCAGGCCGGATCTGCCGGTCGATACTGGCGCGCTCCTCCGCCGACAGGTCACCGACCTGCATGAAGGCATCCACGAAAAAACGGAGCCCAGACTGGGTCGGCAGGCGACCGGCGCTGATATGCGGGGAATAGATGAGGCCGAGTTCCTCGAGATCGCTCATCACATTGCGCACGGAAGCCGGCGACAGCGATATGGGCAGCAGGCGGGAAAGATTGCGGGAGCCGAGCGGCTCGCCGGTTTCCAGATAGCTTTCCACGATGCGGCGGAAAATTTCGCGCGAACGATCATCGAGCACAGAGCCGCTGTCTCTACCCGTCGATGCGGAAAATCCCATCTAGACCTTCACCGTTCCGTTGATCTTTCGATAAAATATAGTCATTCGCCGCGGCTTCTCCAAAGGGAAAATCACAGCAGCCACAATCAACCGCCCTAGAAACGCACCGGGCCTTTTTCTTTGCAAAAGCCGGGCCGGGGCCGTAGAAGGCGGAAACAGAAATCCAGGAGTGAAACATGCGGCCTTCAGGCAGACAGTTGAACCAGATGCGCAAGGTCTCATTCGAGCGCAATTTCTCCAAACATGCGGAAGGCTCCTGCCTCGTGAAGTTCGGCGACACGCATGTGCTGTGCACCGCGAGCCTGGAAGAAAAGACGCCGCCGTGGCTGCGCAACAGCGGCAAGGGTTGGGTGACGGCCGAATACGGCATGCTGCCGCGCGCCACGGGCGACCGCATGAAGCGCGAAGCCGCTAGCGGCAAGCAGGGCGGCCGCACCCAGGAAATCCAGCGCCTGATCGGCCGATCCCTGCGCGCCGTCATCGATCTCGAAGCGCTCGGCGAAAAGCAGATCACCATCGACTGCGACGTCATCCAGGCGGACGGTGGCACGCGCACGGCCTCGATCACCGGCGGCTGGATCGCGCTTTACGACTGCTTGAAGTGGATGGAAGCCCGCTCGATGACGAAGGTCGACAAGGTACTGAAGGACCACGTCGCCGCAATCTCCTGCGGCATCTTTGCCGGCCAGCCGGTGATCGACATCGACTATATCGAGGATTCGGCTGCCGAGACGGATGCGAATTTCGTGATGACCGGCACCGGCGGCATCGTCGAAGTGCAGGGCACGGCCGAGGGCAAGCCGTTCAGCCAGGAAGAGTTCCTGAAGCTGCTGGCTCTTGCTCAGGATGGTACCCAGGAACTGATTGCGATGCAGAAGCAGGCGATTGCCTGATATTGAAAGAGGTGCGGTTTGATCGAAGGCATTCTCGAAACCGCACTTTATGCCGATGATCTCGATGCCGCCGAAGCATTTTACGGCGGCATTCTCAGCCTTGAAAAGGTGCTGCGCGCCGGCAACCGGCATGTATTCTTCCGCTGCGGCCCGGGCATCCTGCTGATCTTCAATCCTGCGGAAACGATAAAGCCGCCTTCGACCGGCGCCTTGCCCGTACCACCACATGGCGCGACCGGACCCGGACATGTCTGCTTTCGCATGACGGGCGAGGCGATTGACTTGATCAAGGAAAAGCTCAACAAGGCAGGTATTGCCATCGAAAGCGATTTCTGCTGGCCGAACGGTGCCCGCTCCATCTATTTCCGCGATCCGGCCGGCAACAGCCTGGAATGCGCAGAGCCCAGGCTCTGGAATATCGAATAGGAATTGTCATGCGCAAGCTCGAGACCAAGACCATCGTCGTCGCCAGCCACAATGCCGGAAAGATCCGCGAAATCGCCGAACTGATCGGTCCATTCGGCTTCTCGGCGAAATCCGCCGCGGAGCTGAAATTCGAAGAGCCTGATGAAACCGGCACGACATTCGAAGAAAACGCGGCGATCAAGGCTCTCGCCTCTGCCAAAGCCTCCGGTCTTCCTGCCCTGTCGGACGATTCCGGCATCGTTATCGACGCGCTCGATGGTGCACCGGGCGTCTACACTGCCAACTGGGCGGAGCGCGAGGATGGTAGCCGCGACTTTCAGATGGCGATGGAAAAGGTCGAGAAGGCGTTGGAAGAGCGCGGTGCGACGAAGCCGGAACAGCGCAGCTGCCGCTTTGTGAGCGTGCTCTGCCTCGGCTGGCCGGACGGACACACGGAAATGTTCCGCGGCGAGGTGGAAGGCACGGTGGTGTGGCCGCCGCGCGGCACCCAGGGTTTTGGTTATGACCCGGTCTTCCAACCGGAAGGTTATGAGACTACGTTCGGTGAAATGAGCAGTGATCAGAAACATGGCTGGAAACCCGGCGAACCGGAAGCGCTGTCGCATCGCGCCCGTGCCTTCAAGCGTTTCGTCGAAACCTGCCTGGAGGCTTGAGGCGCTTTGAATTCAGCCGCTCCTCTTCTGCGCGATACGCTTCTGCCTGATACAGGCGAGCCGGGCTTTGGCGTCTATGTGCATTGGCCATTCTGCGCGGCCAAATGCCCTTATTGCGACTTCAACAGCCATGTGCGCCACCAGCCGGTGGACCAGCCGCGCTTCACCGCCGCCTTCCTCAAGGAAATGGAAGTGATGCGGCGCATGAGCGGGCCAAAGACCGTGACCAGCGTCTTCCTCGGCGGCGGTACGCCGTCGCTGATGGACCCTGCGACGGTTTCGGCGATCCTCGACGGCATCGCCAAGCACTGGCATGTGCCTGACGGTATCGAGATCACCATGGAGGCCAATCCGTCCAGCGTCGAGGCGACACGCTTCCGCGGCTATCGCGACGCGGGCGTCAACCGCGTCTCGCTAGGCGTGCAGGCGCTCAACGACCCGGACCTCAAGTTCCTCGGCCGGCTGCATGACGTTGCCGACGCCCTGAAGGCGATCAGACTGGCGCGGGACATCTTTCCGCGCATGTCCTTCGATCTCATCTATGCCCGGCCGAAACAGACGGTCGAGGCCTGGGAAGCGGAACTGAAGGAAGCGATTTCCTACGCGGTCGACCATCTGTCCCTCTACCAGCTCACCATCGAGGAAGGCACGCCCTTCTATGGCCTGCACAAGGCCGGCAAGCTGATCGTGCCGGACGACGACCAGTCGGCGGCACTCTACGAGGCGACACAGGAGATTACCGAGCGGTTCGGCATGCCGGCCTACGAGGTTTCCAATCACGCCCGGCCCGGCGCGGAAAGCCGCCACAACCTGACCTATTGGCGCTACGGCGACTATGCCGGCATTGGCCCCGGCGCCCATGGCCGCCTGATGCGCGGCAGGAACAAGATCGCCACCTCCACCGAGCGGCGCCCGGAAGCCTGGCTGGAACAGGTGGAACGCATCGGCCATGGCATGCTGGACGAGGAAATCCTCGGCTACGACGAACAGGCCGACGAATTGTTGCTGATGGGCCTGCGTCTGCGAGAAGGCGTCGACCTCGCCCGCTGGCAGCAGCTTTCCGGCCGCGATCCGGACCCGATCCGCGAAGAACGGCTGCTGGAATACGGCTTCATCGAGCGGCTCGGCAATTCGCGGCTACGCTGCACGCCGTCCGGCATGCTGATCCTTGACGCCGTGGTGGCCGATCTCGCCTGCTGAAAGTCCGGCGCTTAAGCTTTTACCGCCAGGACATGCAGCCAGTCGGTCGGCTTCTTGTCGTAGCCGCTGCCTTGCACCTCATCGATATCGACAGAGGCCCAGGCGAAAGTCTCATAAGCCGCACTTAGCCATGCCTTGGACGGGTAGTTGTAGTAACGTCCGAGGCCGTCATGGCCTTCCGCTTCTCCTGCCTTGAAGCTCGCATAGAAGACACCGCCCGGACGCAGGGCCTGGTGGATACGGCCGAAGATGCCGCCGAGCTCCACCCGCGGCGCATGCAGCAGGCAGGCGTTCGCCCAGATGCCATCGAAAGCCGAGACCGCATCGATATCCCCAAAACGCAGCACGCTGACCGGCCTGCCCAGATGTTTGGCGGCCTGCTCCGCCATTTCGGGCGTGCCATCCGTCGGCGTGACGTCAAAGCCCCGCTCGATCATCACCGCGCTATCCCGGCCGCTACCACAGCCGAGTTCCAGGATCACAGCGCCGGGCGCAAGTTTTGACAGGAAGACATCGAGGCGGCGTGTACTCGGCGCAGAATTGGCCGCGTAGGTCACCGCGTTTTCGCTATAAAAGCTGGCCGTCGGATCCTTCTCGGTGGCCATTCGCAATCCTCAGCGCTGCGACATCAGCAGTTTGGTACCGAAACCGACAAAGACCATGCCGACGCCGAGATCGATCTTTTTCTTCGCCTTCAGATAGGCTGCTGCCACCGTGCGATGTGTGATCAGCGCGACCAGGAAGGTATAGTAGATCGTCGAGACGGTGACCATGACCGCAATCGCCGCCAGGCCGTACAGGAAAGGCGTGCCGACCGGCATGGTGGCGGCAAAAAGACTGGCCACGAACAGCGCCGATTTCGGATTGGCGAGATTGGTCGCCAGCCCCATGCGGTAGGCAGTCTTGAGCGGAACCTCGATCCGTGCCGTCACGATATCAGCCGACTGGCGCGTTTTTCGTGCGTCGAGGAATATCTTCAATCCGAGCCAGACGAGATAAAGCCCGCCGATAATCTTGAGCGCCACATAGGCAAAGGGAGCGGCCTGGAAGAGCGCGTTGATCCCCAGCCAGCCGGCAAATCCCCAGCAGAGCGTGCCGGTGATTGTCCCCATCGCCGCCAGGATCGGCACGCGTCGCGGAGCGGTCAGCGCATAGCGCATGACCAAAAGCGTATTGGGCCCTGGCGTTATGCACGCCACGGCCCAGATTGTTGCGACAGAAAGTAGAAACATATATTTTAAGCGTTGTTCTCGTTGATCAGCCGTTTCAAGAGTTCTACCTCGTGGCTGAGCTTCGTGTCACCCGAAATCAGTTCCTCGATCTTGCGGACCGCATGCAGGACGGTCGTGTGATCCCTGCCGCCAAAACGGCGGCCGATCTCCGGGAAGGACCGCGGTGTCAACGTCTTCGACAGATACATGGCGATCTGGCGCGGCTTGACGATGACGCGGGTGCGGCGGTTCGAGACCAGTTCCTGGCGCGACACATTATAATGGCGGGCGACGATGCGCTGGATGTCCTCGATACGGACCCGCTTGGCTTCGCCGGCACCGACCAGATGCGCGAGCAGTTCATCGACGCGCTCGATCGAGAGCGAAGGCTCGAAGGAACGGCGGAACAGCAGCTGGTTGAACGCGCCTTCCAGCTCGCGACCGCTGGCGGTCACATTCCGAGCCACGTGGCTCAGGATTTCCGCAGGGATATCGAGCGACGGGTCGTCCTGACGGGCAGTCGCAAGACGGCCCTTGATCATCTCGAGACGCATTTCATAGTCCGGCGCCTCGACTTCGATCGCCACCCCACCCTGCAAGCGCGAGCGGACGCGCGGATCGAGCGATTCCAGCTCCCAGGGCGCACGGTCGGCGGCAACCACCACCTGTTTGGCGCTGTCGAGCAGCATGTTCAGAAGATGGCAGAACTCGTTCTGGATCATCTTGCCCTGCAGGAACTGCATGTCGTCGATGATCAGCAGGTCGATATTGCGCAGCGAGTCCTTCAGCGTCAGCGCGTCATTGTCGCGGATCGCGGTTGCAAAACGCCACATGAAATATTCCGCCGTGAGATAGACGACCCGCGGCATGCGCTCGCTGCCGACCGCCGCATTGGCAATCGCCTGCAGAAGATGCGTCTTGCCGAGGCCGACACCCGAATGGATGAAGAGCGGATTGAAACGAACCGCGCTGGCGCCGGCTTCAGCGATCGTCTTGGCTGCCGCAAGTGCTACCCGGTTCGACGGGCCTTCCACGAAGGTATCGAAGGTGAAGCGGCTGTCGAGCGGTGAGCCGAACAGCGGGCCTGGAACATTGGCCGAACGCGCAGGAGAAGCTGACGGCAGCGGGAAAGCGGCAATCTTGCCGATCTCGCGGGGACCCTGAGTGCGTGGGAAGGATGCAGCAACTGCCGGCTCCGGCACAAGACTGCGCTCTTCTCCTGCTACAGGTGCCTTGGTGCTGCGGCTCGCGCTGCGGACCAGGATTTCCACCTTCAGGATCTCCGCGTCTTCCGCCTGGAATATGGTGGTGATGAGATCGAGGTAACGGTTGTTGATCCAGGACTTCAGAAACGTCGTCGGCACTGTGAGCCGAACAACACTCTTTGAGACGGAATGCAGCTTCAAACGTCCGAACCAGCTTGCATAAACATCCTGGCCGACCTGTGCCTTCAGACGCGCGCTAAACCGCTCAAAAAGAGCATCATGCTTCATTTCCGTCGTTTCCCCTGCCGCCTGGGAGCAACTTGGATCAAATGCCTGCCGCGCGTGGTCCCCATTACCTGCACGGGCTGAGATAGTATTCATATGCATAATTCGCCGCCTTCCAAAATCTCGTCGCCTGGCGGTTCTCGTTAACGCCGCCAGAACAAACTTCGTTTCAAGGCATAGCAAACCATTCCCAATCATTGAGAACCGTCGCCGCCCGTCCCCTTTTAAAAACTCTCTCTCGTCCTCGCAGCCGATCAAAAGTCCCGCCCAGCCCGCCTCGTAAACGGTCTGCGCTTGCAGGAGCCACCCCGCATAAACGAACGCCCTCATCCTCATCATGAGCCGTCCGAACCTCTTCCACCTCCTTCATCCGGATACCGGACCGGATCGCATTGACAAAAACCGACCGTTTCCGGAAATGCCAATTTCCGGACCGCAACCGATGGTTATCAGGAAAACGGGCGAGTTGATCCCGTTGCAAAGGGCAAAAGTCTACCAGCCGTCGTACACATGACGGTTATCGGCAGCCCTTTGAAGTAATCCCCGCGCCCCTTGCTGAAGGCCATTTAGGCAGGATCAAATGCCAAGATCAATGATGAATTTTACGCAAAATTAAGAGCCGGGCGTTGACTCCGCGAGCGTGATTTGAATGTCACAGAGCCATTCATGGAGAATCGCTGTTGAATCAATGGGATTCAAAAAGGACATACATTCTGAACGTTTGTTCACAGAAAAAATAAAAATGTTCTTGACTCGACCTGGGGGCTTTTAGCCATCACCAAAGTCACCCACAGACTCACAGACCTCCCACAACGCACTGATTTCACTGACTATTTTCTGTCACGCAGGTGACACGAAATTGTTAATGAGCCGGATAAATATAAGGAGGCCTGAGAGAATCACAAAAAGCCCGGTCGAAAGGACCAGGCTTCATTATGATACAGTTTGTGAAATTAATTAGGCCGAAAGGGCCTTCACACGTGCAGCAAGACGGGACACCTTGCGGGATGCCGTGTTGCTGTGAAGCACGCCCTTGGAAGCGGCGCGCTGGATCTCCGGCTGGGCAGCCTTGAGCGCTTCGGCAGCGACGGCCACATCGCCCGTAGCGATAGCTTCCTCGACCTTGCGGATGAAGCCGCGAACGCGCGAGCGGCGGGACTTGTTGACTGCGGTACGGCGTGCGATCTTGCGGGTCGCCTTTTTCGCCGAAGTTGTATTGGCCATTTCATGCCTCTCTACGAATTCGAACCAAACTCCGCCGTTGCCGCGCCGGTCCTTGCGACCATCAATCCAGCAATTCGGGAGCAATAGAGGAAGCCGTGATCAGGCTTTCCCAACTGTGGGCGGGCATATAACCGGAATACCCGCCCCAGTCAACGCGCATTTTGGCGGATGGCCAACCCCTTTTGCGATCTAGCGGTTCGAGAACTGTGCTTTGCGCTTTTCCACGAAGGCCGCCATGCCTTCCTTCTGGTCGGCGGTCGCAAACAGCGAATGGAAGAGCCGGCGTTCGAAACGCAGACCTTCGGCAAGTGTCGCCTCGAAAGAACGGTTGACGGCCTCCTTGGCCATCAGCACCGCGGCGCGCGGAAAGGAAGCGATCTTCGCGGCCGCCTCGACCGCCTCGTCGATCAGCCGCTCCGGCGAAACGATGCGCGACACGAGCCCTGCCCGCTCCGCTTCCGCCACATCCATCATCCGACCAGTCATGACCATATCCATCGCCTTCGCTTTGCCGACGGCGCGGGTCAGCCGCTGCGAACCGCCCATGCCCGGAATGACGCCGAGCGTGATCTCCGGCTGGCCGAACTTTGCGGTTTCCGAGGCGATGATGAAATCGCACATCATGGCGAGTTCGCAGCCGCCGCCGAGCGCAAAGCCGGAGACCGCGGCGATCATCGGCTTGCGGGTGGCGGCAATCGCCTCCCAGCCGGAAATAAAGTCGTTCACATAGGCTTCGACGAAATCGATGCCCTGCATTTCCTTGATGTCGGCGCCGGCGGCAAAGGCCTTTTCCGAGCCGGTGAGCACGATCGCACCGATCGCCTCATCCTTGCCGAATGCGGCAAGCACTTGCGTCAGCTCGGCCATGACAGTCGAATTGAGCGCGTTCAGCGCCTTCGGGCGATTGAGAGTGATGAGCGCGACGGCGCCCCGAGTTTCGGTCAGCAGGGTTTCGTAGCTCATCTGGTGTCTCCTCTTTATGCTTCTGGCAGCGGTTATTTCTGGCAGCAGGTTATTTCTGGCAGGTGGGGCAATAGAAGGTGGAGCGGCCTGCCTGGGTGATGCGCGCGACGGTACCGCCGCAGCCGGGCGTGCGGCAAGCCTCGTCTTCCCGGTCGTAAACGGAGAAGGAGTGCTGGAAATACCCGAGCGAGCCATCCGTCTGGATATGGTCTCGGAGCGATGACCCGCCGGCGGCGATCGCATCGGCGATCACCTCGCGGATCGACTGATTGAGCAGGATCAGTTCCTTGTTCGGTCTGCCGGTCTTGGTCACGACGCTCCCCGAAGCCCGGGTCGGGAGCAGATGCGAACGCCACAGCGCCTCGCAGACATAGATATTACCGAGACCGGCGATCACCGTCTGGTCGAGGAGCGCCCCCTTGAGCGGCTGGCTCTTGCCCGCCAGCCTGCCCGCCAGGTAATCGGCATCGAGCGCATTGCCGGTCGGCTCCGGTCCGAGTTCGGCGAAAGCCGGGTAAAGATCGAGCTCGCTGCGCTTCCACAGCTGCATGAAGCCGAACCGGCGCGGGTCATTATAGATGACGCGCAGCCGCCCTTCATTGCGCTTCAGATGAAAGGCCACGTGATCGTGCTTCTGATCCTTCGAACGCGGATGATGGAATTCGCCGGGGATTTCGTTCTCTATCCGAAACGATCCCGACATGCCGAGGTGGCTGATCACGGTCAGATCGTCCTCCAGGTCGATCAGCAGGTATTTGGCGCGTCGGCCGAGCGAGATGATGCGGCGCTCCTCCACCGCTTCGGCAAAATTCTCCGGCAACGGAAAGCGCAGGTCCGGACGATTGAGTTCCAGCCTTGCGATCACGGCGCCTTCCATTGCCGGGGCGAGACCGCGCCGGACGGTTTCCACCTCTGGCAATTCGGGCATGATTGACTAACTTCCTGTTTCAACGATATCGCGCCTGGTCTATAGACCGGACCGGATGTCGCACCCATCTTATGAATACGCGCCACAGATAGCGCGGGATGCGCGACTTCGCTATGGTCGCCGACCAGAAGAGAGACGTTAGGAGTTCGCCGATGACCGAAGCCCGTACCAGCGCCGACGGCGGGATGGAAACATCCTATGGCTTCCGCAAGGTCGCGGATGGCGAGAAGCAGGGCCTCGTCAACGACGTCTTCCACAAGGTCGCCAAGCGTTACGACGTGATGAACGACGTGATGTCGGCCGGCATGCACCGCGTCTGGAAGGATGCGTTGATCGCTTCGCTCAATCCGAGAAAGGATGCCGGCTACAAAACCCTGGACGTGGCCGGCGGCACCGGTGACGTCGCCTTCCGGATCGTCGAGGCTTCCGACCGTAAGGCGCACGTGACCGTGCTCGACATCAACGGCTCGATGCTGGCGGTCGGCGCCGAGCGGGCCGAAAAGAAGCATCTCTCGGAAAACTTGAGCTTCGTCGAGGCCAATGCCGAGTCGCTTCCCTTCGAGGCCAATTCCTTCGACGCCTATACGATCGCCTTCGGGATCCGCAACGTGCCGCATATCGATGTGGCGCTGCAGGAGGCCTATCGCGTGCTGAAGCGCGGCGGGCGGCTGCTGGTGCTGGAATTCTCCGAGGTCGAGATGCCGCTTCTCGAGCGCTTCTACGAGGAATGGTCGTTCAAGGCGATCCCGCGCTTCGGCAAGATGATCACAGGCGATGCCGAACCCTATCAATATCTGGTGGAATCGATCCGCAAATTCCCGAACCAGGAGAATTTCGCGGCGATGATCCGCAATGCGGGTTTTTCGCGCGTCACCTACACGAATTATACCGGCGGCATCGCAGCGCTGCATTCCGGCTGGAAACTCTGAACGCATGAGCACGATCGGCGCTTATTTCCGGCTTGCCCGCGTCGGCTGGGTCCTGGTGCGCGAGGGTGTGGTGTCGGCTCTGCCGACCCAGGACATGCCGCCTTCCGTCGGCCTCGTCAAAGCGCTGCTTGAGCCCTTGGCGCGGTTTCGCTCCAAGACGCAGGCGCGCAGCGAACGCCTGACCCGTGCCGTCGATCGGCTGGGGCCTTCCTATGTCAAGATCGGCCAGTTCCTTGCGACCCGCCCGGATGTGGTCGGCGTCGACTGGGCCGTCGATCTCGCCATGCTGCAGGACCAGATGGCCTTCTTCCCGACCGAGACCGCGAAATCAGCGGTCGAGGCATCGCTCGGCCGGACGATCGGCGCCCTCTATTCCTCCTTCGGCGAGCCGATTGCGGCCGCCTCGATCGCCCAGGTCCATCCTGGCGTCGTCAATGACAGGAAAGTGGCGATCAAGGTGGTGCGCCCGGGCGTGCGACAGCGCTTCGCGCATGACATCGAGAGCATGTATCTGTTGTCGCGCATGCAGGAACGCTTCATGCGCTCCAGCCGCCGGCTGCGACCGGTCGAGGTGACGCGGACGCTCGAACAGACCACCAAGGTGGAGATGGACCTGCGCCTGGAAGCGGCAGCGCTGTCCGAGATCGCCGAAAATACCAAGGACGATCCGGGCTTCAGAGTGCCGCTGGTCGATTGGGAACGCACCGGCCGCGACGTGATCACCATGGAGTGGATCGACGGCGTCAAGATGTCGGACCTGGCGGGGCTTCGCGCCGCCGGCCACCATCTCGAAAAGCTCGCCGAAGTGCTGATCCAGTCCTTCCTGCGCCATACGCTGCGGGACGGCTTCTTCCATGCGGACATGCATCCCGGCAATCTGTTCGTCGATTCCGCCGGCACGATCGTCGCGGTCGACATGGGCATCGTCGGGCGGCTCGGCAAGAAGGAGCGCCGTTTCCTCGCCGAAATCCTCTACGGCTTCATCACCCGCGACTACATGCGCGTCGCGGAAGTGCATTTCGAGGCGGGTTACGTGCCGGCCCATCACGACGTGGCGAGCTTCGCCCAGGCGATCCGCGCGATCGGCGAGCCGATCCACGGCCAGCCGGCCGAAACGATCTCCATGGCGCGGCTCTTGGCACTTCTCTTCGAGGTTACCGACCTGTTCGAGATGCAGACCCGTACGGAGTTGATCCTGCTGCAGAAGACCATGGTCGTGGTCGAAGGCGTGTCGCGCATGCTCGATCCGCGCTTCAACATGTGGAAAGCGTCCGAACCGGTCGTCGGTCAGTGGATCCGCGACAATCTCGGGCCGAAACGCATCGTCTCGGATCTGCGCGACGGCGTCAAAGCGGCCCTCAAACTTGCCGAAGCCCTGCCCGAGATTGCCGCCAAGACGGAGAAACTGCACCAGGAACTCGTGCATATGAGCGAGCACGGCCTGCGCTTCGATCCGGAGACGACGGAGGCGATCGGCAAGTCGGAAGCGCGCCACAACCGCTCCGGGCGCGTCGCACTCTGGATCATCGCGCTGTCGCTGCTTTATCTCGCCTTCACTCTCGGTTGAGCCGAGCGCGCCTTCGTCTAGCTCGTTGATGATGGAAACCCCTGCTTCACAGGGCTTTCCCCATATTGCAACTCTAAATCGGCCTTTATTCCGCCGAGTTCTCATTCTCTGTTAAGGAATACATTCCTTTTGGGCTTGGCCTTTTGGAATTTCGCCTAACGGAGACAGTTCATGGCGCTAGGCGCAACTCAACGCTTGCATGACGGTGTCGCTGCCGTCGAGACGATGACTCGTTTCGCGCTCGCCGTGCTGGCGCTTGCTTCCGGCGTCTACACCTATCTCGGCGCACGCAGCATTCTCGACGGGTCGCCGACAGCCGTATTCTTTGCGGCGGTCATCTACTCGGCCTCGGTCTCGGTCGGCATCTATGCCTTCTGGTCCTATATGGCGCGGTTCTATCCGCATGTGACGACCCGTGCCGGTCGCACGGCCATGCTCGGCGTCATGGCGATCGGCGCGGCGATGATCCTTGCGATGTCGAGCTGGCTGAATGCGGCAGCACTTGCCGGCTCCGCGGCCGTCGAGCAGCATCTTTCCGAGACGGTCGAGGACTACACGGCCGATCTCGACCGCGCCCACCAGAATGCGCTCGCGGCGCAAAGCCTGCTGCCGGATATCCAGCGCGCATCCGAACGTTTCTCCCAGCTTGCAGGCGTGGAACGGCAGTCCGGCTCGCTGACCGGCACGACCGGTTCGGGCAGCGTCGTGCAGCTTCTCAGCCAGATGTCGGCGCAGATGAAGTCGCTCGCAACCGGCATCAACGCCTCGCGCGAGCAGGTGAACGACCTTTTTGCTCAAGGCCAGAAGCGGCTGGAGACGATGCGCTCTCTGGTTTCCGCACCGGGTACGATCGAGCCCCGCGCCGACCAGTTCTCCACGGAAGCCGTGGCCCTGACCGGTGTCATCACCTCGCTGGCGCAGACTTCGATCGCGCCCTCGATCCGCCGCGCGGCGGACGACCTGTCGGTCGGGTTCATCGCGCCGGTCCCGGATGGAGGTGCTGCCGATCTCGTCAACCGCCAGAACCAGGTGATGGACACCGTCCGTACCTCGGTCACCGCACAATCCAAGGCGCTTGCCAAGGCCGCAGACGAGATCCTCGCCCGTCCGCCGGTTCAGGAACGCCGCTTCGTGCCGCTCTCGTCCGCTGAAGCCGTGCTGCATTATGCGCAGGACTTCATTCCCGCCTGGGCCGGGGCGATTTCCATCGACCTCCTGCCCGGCGTGATGGTGTTCATCCTGGCCACCGTCCATGGCGCGATCCGCCGCCAGGAGGAAGATCTGCCGTTCGCCGAACGGATCACCGCGGCCGAACTTCTGCGGGCGCTGGACGTACACCGCGCCGTCACCGCCAGCGGCATGAACATCGAACAGGCCGTCGCCAAGACGGAACCCGGAAGCGAAATGCCGGCACCAAGGACGGGCGTGGCGGCGGAGGCGGAGACAGAGCCTGGGCCTGGTTCAGAGCCCACCCCCGAGCCGAACAACATCACCGCCATCGACCTCAAATCACGCAGCCGGGACCGGACGCATGAGGATCGGTGAGGCGATCAGGAGGCTCGATGAGGGCGTGCTGATGCGCGGCGCCTTCTACATCCTGCTCTCGGCCGCCGCGGTTTTCCTCGTCGTCGATATTCGCGACATGACGGCGATGAACGCGGCCCTGCCCGGCTTCGATCCGATGCACGAAGACCAGCCGGTGCTGCCGCCGGCCTTGACCGAGGGCGTGCCGGCAGCACCTCCGGTACAGCCCGCCAGCCCCAGGGAAGTCCTGCGCAAGCCAATGACTTTCGAGCTCACCACAGGTGGCGTGCTGCTCGCCGAAGGGACGATCGATCCCGGCGCTACCGGCCGCTTCGCCAAGGAGATCGAGGCCCGCGGCGAATATGTGAAGACGGTAACGCTCAATTCGCCCGGCGGCTCGGTGGACGATGCGCTCGCCATGTCGAAGCTGATCCGCGACAGGAAGCTCGACACCAAGGTCGCGTCGAAAGCGCTCTGCGCCTCATCCTGCCCGGTCGTATTTGCCGGCGGCATCAGCCGTCTGGCGGAAAAGGATGCGGTGATCGGCGTGCACCAGGTGTTCAACGGAGCCAAGGACAGGCCTTCGGCAGAACAGGCTATGTCCGCCGCCCAGGCGACCACCGCGAAGGTCGCCCGGCATCTCGATCAGATGGGCATCGCCGCTGGGCTCTGGATCCATGCGCTCGAAACACCGCCGGACCGGCTTTACTATCTGACGCCGAAGGAAATGACGGATTTCAGGCTGACGACCGAGCTGCTCGCGACGGCGAAGAAGAAAATCTAGCGTCTCACCGCGATCCGTTTCGCCTGCAATGCGGCGAACAGCGAGAGGAGCAACATGACGCCAGTGAAGGCCGCGACCGCCCACCAGCCGTCAGCGCTCCAGAAATGACCGCCGAGCGAGCCCGCGACGCTGGAGCCTAGATAATAGCCCAACAGGTAGAGCGACGAGGCATGGCCTTTCGTGCCGCGCGCCAGCTTGCCGACCAAGGCACTCGCCACCGAGTGGGCCATGAAGAAGCCCGAGGTCAGAAGCACGATGCCGAGGATGATCAGCCAGAGTGGCGAGGCGAGCGTGATACCGACACCGGCAACCGCAACGAGCATGCCGAGCGGCATGACCAGGAAATGGCCGAAGCGATCGCCCAGATGACCGGCTGCCCATGAAGCGACAATGCCGAACAGGTAGACCGTGAAGATCAGGCCGAGTTCGGTCTGGTTGAGATTGTAGGGTGCTGCGACCAGCCGGAAGCCAGCGTAGTTGTAGATGGTCACGAAGGCGCCCATCATCAGGAAGGCGATCGCGAACAGAAGTGCGAGCGTCGGGTTCTTTAGGTGTCCGAGCCAGGCCTGGACATGGTAGCGCGTATCGGACTTGCGGGGCACGAAGTTGCGCGAGGGCGGCAGCAGGATCAGGAAACCGATCGCGGCAGCGATGCCGAGCACGCCCATGCCGGCGAGCGCCGGACGCCAGGAGAGATATTCCGCGAGCATGCCGGTGACGACACGGCCTGCCATGCCGCCGAAGGCATTGCCGGCGATATAGAGGCCCATCGAGGCGCCAAGCCCCTTCGGGTCGATCTCTTCCGACAGATAGGCCATGGCGACCGCCGGCACGCCGCCCAGCAGGAAACCTTCCAGCGCCCGGATGAACAGCAGCATGTACCAATCCGGCATGGCGGCACAGGCGATCGTACAGAGCGAGGCGCCGAGCAGCGAGACGAACATCAGGCTGCGGCGGCCGAAACGCTCGGACACGGCCGCTGCGCAGAAGATCGCCACGGCGAGAAAGCCGGTGGAGAGCGACAGGGACAGCGAACTGGACGCCGGGCTTACCCCGAATTCCTGCGAAAAGATCGGCATCAGCGGCTGCACGCAATAGAGCAGCGCGAAGGTCGAGAAACCCGAAAGGAAGAAGGCGAGGCTGGCCCGGCGATAGGCCGGCGTGCCGCGCACCAGAAACTGCTTTTCTCTTTCGTTCACAACGGAGTTTGCGAGATGGACATCGGGGGACGCAGGTGCGTCAACCCGGAGGTCGGCGGTGCTCGGCATGATGAGAAAACCTTTCGATAGACAAAAGGTAGCCAGCGGGTTTTGATTTGTCCAATATATGGAAAAGGCAATCTTGATAGGTTTCACATATGGAGCTCCGGCATATCCGATATTTCCTAGCCGTCGCCGAGGAAGGCAATTTCACCCGTGCGGCTGCCAAACTCGGTATCGCTCAACCGCCGCTCAGCCAGCAGATCCGTATCCTTGAAATCGAGGTTGGCGCCGTCCTGTTCCATCGCGTGCCGCATGGCGCGGAATTGACGGCGGCGGGCATCGCCTTTCTCGTCGAAGCCAAGGCCTCATTAGCCGCGGCCGACAATGCCATACTCGCGGCCAAGCGCGCGGCACGCGGCGAAACCGGCCGTCTGGCGCTTGGCTTTACGGCATCCGCGGCATTCAATCCCCTGGTCACCGGGGTCATCCGACGCTTCCGCAGCCAATGGCCTGACGTGGCACTGGCACTCAGCGAAATGAACAGCAACCTGCTGATGGAAAAACTGATCCGTGGTGAAATCGATGCCGCTTTCATCCGTCCCGGGCTTGAGGACCCAAAGGAAGTACGGCTGAAACGACTGCCGGACGAACCAATGCTGATCGCGTTGCCGGCGCACCATCTGCTGGCCAGAGATGCTCGCGTGCCGCTTCTGGCACTGGCCGGCGAACCCTTCATTCTCTTCCCCCGCACCGTCGGCCTCAGCCTCTACGACGATATCGTGCGCGGCTGCCGGGAGGCGGGCTTCGAGCTCAAGGTGACGCAGGAAGCGCCGCAGATCCCTTCGGTGGTCAACCTGGTGGCCGCCGATCTCGGCGTGTCGATCGTGCCTGCCTCGATCGCGAAACTGGCGATCGAGGGCGTCGTCTACCGGCCGATCGATGGCCCGCCGCTGATCGCGCGGCTGGGGCTCGCCGTGCTCAAGGCACAGCGCTCCCCGATCGCGCTCAATATGCTGGGCCTTGTCTGATCAAGCTCCAAGTCATGCCTGGGGCTTGATCTCCCGCTCGCAGAAGGTGATGCGGTTGCTGAACGGGTCGATGACCGTCACCTCCAGACCCCATTCCGCCTGTTCCAGCCCTGGCTTCATGTAGGGGTAGTTCTTGCCGATCAGTTCCTGCTGGAAAGCGCGCGCCCCCGTCATCGGCACGAAGACTCTCGCCCCAGGAGAGGCATCGCCCGAATGTTCGGACAGATGCATCAGCATGCCGCCGCGGGAAATCTGGCAATAGAGCGGGAATTTCTCCCCGAAGCGATACTCCCAATCCACAGTGAAGCCCAGGAAATCGCGATAGAATTCCATCGCCTTGTCGACGGAGAAGATCCGGAAGATCGGAATTGCCGGCTGGATCGAAACCGCATCCGGCTTTCTTTGCTGCGGCTCTGCTGCGTCGATCTTTGCAGCAAGAATATTCCAGTTGTCGTAGCCGAACTGGGTCGCAACCAGCTCCAAGACCTGGCTATGCTTCAGCTCTACCTTACGTTCGGCAAGCGCCTCTCGCAGGCTTTTCGCCATCAGTTTTGCATCGCGGAAATCGCGCATCTCGTCATCCTCTCAACAGACGAACAAAGACCGTCAGGTCCCATCAATCAGCGCCCGCGTTACTGATCCGTTCGTCATCGCTGGCCGGATTGGCAAAGGATGAGAGGCGGTGGGATGCGTTCACCTTGACGCCTGAGCGCCGCGGGCGGCTGGCCGCATCCGGCCGCAAACAGGACTAGCGCAGTCTAGAATTCAGCGCAAGATGTCGAGATTGCCTTCGCGTCAGTGCGTGACCGGTTCCGGGAAAATGCGACCCTCCTTCGCCTTGGCACTTGCCTTGAAGAGCGGGCGTGTCGGACTGGTGACGATGTCCGCAGCTGCGGCGGTCGCGCTCTCGATCGCCTCGCTGGCGACGCCCGCGGCAAGCGCGCGTTTGCGGCCTTTCGTCTTGCTGGGCTTACGGATGTCGGCGCGGTCATCGGTCAGGACCGCGGCCGCGGCATTGGCGCCGGCGACGAGCGCCTTGGCGAGCATCTGCCGGCCGGTGCGGCTCGCCAGCATGTTGCGCAGCAGCGAGGACTGGCGCACCGACTTCGGCACCTTGAACCCGGCGACCTTCTTCGGAACGATCTTCTTTTTCATGACGGCTCTCCTTTGCCGCCGAACTCCCATCCATGCCAACTGTTCCGCCGAACCCCCGATGCGGAAGGCAATTGCAACTCGGCGGCCAAAGGCTTAGTTTCCGGCCATTCTGGTATCGGGTACAGGCATGGAACTTTCTGGCAAGCGCATCCTTCTGATCATCTCCGGCGGCATAGCGGCCTATAAGAGCCTCGATCTCATTCGCCGGCTTCGCGAGCGGGGAGCCTCCGTCCGGCCGGTAATGACTAGGGCAGCCCAGGAATTCATCACGCCGCTCGCGGTCGGCGCGCTTTCCGCCAGCCATGTCTATATCGATCTGTTTTCCCGCGAGGACGAGCAGGATGTCGGCCATATCAGGCTTGCCCGCGACAACGACCTCGTCATCGTCGCGCCCGCCAGTGCCGACCTGATGGCCAAGATGGCGCATGGGCTGGCGGACGATCTTGCGAGCGCCGTGCTGCTCGCCACCGACCGGCCGGTTCTGGTCGCGCCGGCCATGAACCCGAAAATGTGGACGGCACCCGCGACCAAGCGCAATGTCGAAACGCTGAAGGCTGACGGCATCCATTTGATCGGCCCGAAGGCGGGCGAGATGGCCGAAAGCAACGAGGCCGGCACAGGCCGGATGGCGGAGCCGCTGGAGATTGTCGCGGCAGCGGTCAGACTACTGGACGGCGCGCCAAAGCCGCTTGCCGGCAAAAAGGTGATTGTTACATCCGGTCCGACCCACGAGCCGATCGATCCGGTGCGGTACATTGCCAACCGCTCCTCCGGGCGGCAGGGCCACGCGATTGCCGCGGCACTTGCAAAGCTCGGCGCGCATGTGACGCTGGTCTCCGGACCCGTGACCATTCCCGACCCGGCCGGCGTCGAGACCGTGCATGTGGAACGCGCCGAGGAGATGCTGGAAGCAGTGATCTCGCGCCTGCCGGCCGATATCGCGGTGATGGTGGCAGCCGTTGCCGACTGGCGCATCGCCTCGTCCGCCGGCCAGAAGATCAAGAAGCAGCCGGGTGAAGCCCCGCCTCCGCTGTTGCTGACCGAAAACCCGGACATCCTCAAGACTGTCGGCCATCACGAAAAGCGGCCGAAGCTGGTGGTCGGCTTTGCCGCCGAGACCCAGGATGTCGAGAAGAACGGCCGTTCGAAACGGGAACGCAAGGGCGCCGACATGATCGTCGCCAATGACGTGTCACCGGAAACCGGAATCATGGGCGGCTCTCGCAACCGGGTGAAGATCATCAGCGCCAATGGCGTCGAAGAATGGCCGGACCTCGGCAAGGACGAGGTGGCGGAACGCCTAGCAGCGCTGATCGCCTCAAAACTCGGATAGATCTCAGGCCGCTTCGGAGAGCGTCTTCGGCCGGAAGAGCGAGGCCTGCATGCCGTCGGTGCCAACCACGACGGCGCTGCCGTCCGGGATTTCCACCCAGGTATCGACGTCATCGTTCAGCGGCTCGGAAACAAGGCAATAGCCCGTCTTGCCGCCCATTGGCGCCGCATAGAGCGTCGGCGGCTTGTGGTCGGTGGCGTAACGCACGGCATAGAGTTCGCGGCCGTTGGAATAGGCGGCGGTGAAACGCACCAGCGCCTCGCCGGATTTTTCGAGCGACAGGTCCTCGACGGTGGCGATCGCTTTCTCCATGGCGCTGAAGGGGTCGGCATCGAGGCCGAATTCGAGGGCCAGAAGAAACAGCAGCTCGGAATCCGTCGTGCCGGTGCGGGCTTCGAACAGCGCATCGGAGAGCATGCCTTCCATGGATCGGCGGATGCGCTCAAAGCCGGAGATCTGGCCGTTATGCATGAACGACCAGTGGCCATGAACGAAAGGATGGCAATTGTCGCGGCGCGTTCCGCCATTGGTCGCTGCCCGCACATGGGCGAGGAAAAGCGGCGAACGGATCTGCCGTGCGAGACTCTTCAGATTGCAATCGGACCAGGCGGGCAGGATATCGCGGTAACGACCGGGCTCCGGCCTGTCGCCATACCAGGCGATGCCGAAACCATCGCCATTGGTCGCCGTCTTGGCGCGGGTTGCGCAATGGGACTGTTCGATCAGGGAATGGGCCGGCGAGGATACGAGTTCTTCGAGATAAAGAGGTTCGCCGCGATAGGCTGCCCAACGACACATGGGTCTTTCTGCTCCGCCATTGCCGCCCGTCCGCGGCCTTAAAATCCAAGAAGTTCAGCGTCTCGACAAATGCTTAACGAAACATGAATTCGATAGCTTCATGACAGTTTTTTGGCAAAGGGCGTATCACTTTTTGCGACAGGGTGTGTTCTTTCGAGGTTGCCGCGGCGGTTTGGCGGCCTAGATAGCTGCACATGTCGCGTGAAGAACAGTCGAGCCCAGCCACAGCAGAAATGCTCCCGTCGGGCGATCCCATTCTCGCAAGGCTCATGCTCGAACCGGAGCGATGGGCTCTGTTTCTCGATATCGACGGCACGCTGATCGACCTTGCAGAGACCCCGGACGGGATCATCGTACCGCCGGACCTGCCGGGAAACCTGCATCGTCTTTCCATGAAGCTCGGCGGTGCGCTGGCGCTCGTCACGGGCCGGGCGCTTCCCTATGCCGACCAGCTTTTCACCCCGTATAGATTCCCGATCGCAGGCCTGCATGGCTCCGAGCGCCGCGATCCCTCCGGCGCGATCAGCCGGATCGAAGTCGGGGCCGCGTTCGAGGATCTGAAGGCGGCGCTTGTCCGCGAAGCCAGCCAATGGCCGGGCGTTCTGGTGGAGGACAAGGGTGCCGCGGTCGCCGCCCACTACCGCCGGGCGCCGGAGCAGCGCGAGGCGGTCGAAGCGGCTATGCCGCGTTACCTCGATATGGCAGGCCCAGACTTCACGCTCCAGCACGGCAAGATGGTGATGGAGATCCGGCCCGCCCGGGCGAGCAAGAGCCACGCATTGCAGGCCTTTCTCGATCAACCGCCGTTCAAGGGCCGCAAGCCGATCGCCATCGGCGACGACCTGACCGACGAGGCGATGTTCCGCGCCGCCAACGCGCTTGGCGGCCACTCCATCCGCATTGCGGAAACGGAGACGGAAACGCTGGCAAAATTCACCCTCCCCTCGGCTGCGGCTCTGCGCGCAGCAATCACTGCCCTGGCGAGCGACACAAGACCCGTCTCCGCCTGAGTTGAAAGGACTATATCTTGAGCCGACTTGTCGTCGTTTCGAACCGTGTCTCCCTTCCGCAAAAGAGCGGTGATGCCCCCGCCGGTGGCCTGGCCGTCGCGCTACAGGCCGCCCTGGAGGAGCACGGCGGCATCTGGATGGGATGGTCCGGCAAATCCAGCGGCGCGAAGGAGCCGGCGCCGCTCGACATGCAGCAGCACGGCAACATCACCTATGCGCTCACCGATCTCACCAAGACGGATGTCGAGGAATATTATCACGGATTTGCCAACCGGGTGCTCTGGCCGATCTGTCATTACCGGATGGATCTGGCGGAATACGGGCGCAAGGAAATGGCGGGGTACTTCCGCGTCAACCGCTTCTTCGCCCACAAGCTGGCGCCGCTCATCCAGGAAGACGACGTCATCTGGATACACGACTATCACCTGATCCCGCTCGCCGCGGAACTGCGCCAGATGGGCCTCAAGAACAAGATCGGTTTCTTCCTGCATATTCCCTGGCCGCCGGCCGACGTGCTCTTCACCATGCCCGTCCACGAGGAGATCATGAAGGGGCTGTCGTATTACGATCTGGTCGGTTTCCAGACAGACCACGACCTCGCCAATTTCGTCGGCGGGCTCGTGCGTGAAGGCATCGGCGACGCGCTGGAAGGGGGGAAGCTGAGTTCCTACGGGCGGACCTTCAAGGGCGGCTTTTATCCCATCAGCATCGAGACAGCGATGTTTGCGGAATATGCGAAGAAGGCCGCGAGCAATGTCATCGTTCGCAAGGCCAAGCAGAGCGTCGAGGGCCGCGACCTGATCATCGGCGTCGATCGGCTCGATTATTCCAAGGGCATCACCCAGCGGATCGATGCTTTCGAGCACTTCGTCAAATCCAATCCCGCCCATCATAACCGCGTCACCTACCTGCAGATCACGCCGAAATCCCGCTCGGAAGTGCCGGAATACGAGCAGATGCAGCGCATGGTGGCCGAGCAGGCAGGCCGCGTGAACGGTGCCATCGGCACGGTCGACTGGGTGCCGATCCGCTATATCAACCGCTCGATCGGCAGGCCTGTTCTGGCAGGGCTTTATCGGCTCGCCACGATCGGGCTCGTCACCCCACTGCGCGACGGCATGAACCTGGTCGCCAAGGAATATGTCGCGGCACAGGATCCGGAAAACCCGGGCGTCCTGGTGCTGTCGCGTTTCGCGGGTGCAGCGCGGGAACTGCGAGGGGCGCTGCTGGTCAATCCCTATGACATTGAAGGTACCGCGAACGCGATCGCGCGCGGCATCAACATGCCGATCGAGGAGCGCAAGGAGCGATGGGGCCGGATGGTGGAACATCTTCTCGAACACGACGTCACCCGCTGGTGCGACGACTTCCTCAAGGACCTCACCGCTGAGTGATGCGATCGATGTCGTGAAGGCCACCACCACCGCGCATGCGCCAGTGATATTGGCAATGGGGGCGTGGTCACATCTTCGAACACTCTCGCTGCCGATTTACGCCGCCTGCTTCAGAGATCCGAGCGCTTCCTCGAGGCTCACATGGCCGAGGAACTGGCCGGTGGTCTGCACCTCCTCCTGATGCTCGATGGCCCAGGCGAACCGTACCGCCGGGTCCTGCTGCAGACGCTCATAAAGCGCGTTGAGCGACGGAAACTGCTGCCGGTCGACGACCTGGTGGAAATCGTTCCAGCGGGCAATGCCGACGAAATAGGCGTCCGCAAGACTCTTCTCGTCGCCGAGCAGCCAGTCGCGGCCGGCGAGAAGTTTTTCGAGATGCGCGTGCGCCTTTTCCACCTTGGCGATGCCGTAAGCACGAAGCGCTTGCTTGGCCTGCGGCTCCAACTCATGCTCGACCGTGTGCCAGAGCGGGCCGAAGGCATTGAAGAAACCGGTGTTCAGGAAAGCCAGCATCTGATTCAGCCGGTCGAACTTCTCCGATTTCGGATCGAAGCCCCAGCCTTTGTTCACGGTGCGCGCGGCGATGTGGTTGAGGATCGCCATGCTCTCGCTCATCACCCGGCCATCCGGCAGCATCAGCGACGGTGTTTCACCGATCGGATTGACCGGTCGGTAGACATCGCTCGAAACCACGGACGGCATTTCGATACGGCACAGCCGATAGGGTGCGCCGGTCCATTCGAGCGCGACGATCGAGCCGAACGAACATCCTTCCGGCACGCCGTAAAACAGGATCGGTGTCATTTTATTACTCCCTGGATTGAAACTTTGAGACGCCGCCAATATGATTTCATGGACGCTGGCGCGGTAGACATCTATTTCTCGTCTTTAAGTCCACATATCTGGAAGCTGAAAATGGTTTCACCCAACCTCAACGATCTCTATTTCTTCGTTCAGGCGGTGGAGCATGGCGGCTTTTCCGCGGCCGGGCGCCGGCTCGGGGTGCCGAAGTCCACCGTCAGCAAGCGCGTGGCGGAACTCGAGGACCGGCTCGGCGTGCGGCTGATCCAGCGGACATCCCGCAGTTTCTCGCTGACCGATCTTGGCCGCGATTTCTTCCGGCACGCGCAGGCATCGGTGATCGAGGCGGAGATGGCGGAGACCATTGTGCGCACCCATCTCGGCGAACCGAGCGGCATCGTGCGGATGACGGCCGCGGTGCCGACCGCGCAATTCGTGCTCGCCGATCATCTCGCCGAACTTTCGATGCGTTACCCCAAGCTGCATCTGTCGCTGCATGTCAGCGACCGGTTCGTCGACATCGTGCAGGAGGGTTTCGACATCGCGGTGCGAAGCCACCAGGCGCCGTTGCCGGATTCGACGCTTCTGCAGAAGAAGCTCGCGACGCATCCTTTCTTCGTCGTCGCCTCGCCGGACTATGTTCGCACCCATGGCGAGCCGTTGCGGCCGGAGGATCTGGCTGGGCACAGGGCCGTGACGGCCGGCCAGGCGGACAATAGCTGGCGGCTCACGTCCGACAGCGGCGAGGAGGTGTCGGCGAGCCCGAAACCGATCTTTTCCGCCGACGAGCCGATGGTGATGATGAAGGCAGCGCTGGCCGGGCTTGGCCTCACCTGCCTGCCCACATCGGTCTGCCGCGGGGCGTTGGCTGAAGGCAGGCTCGTGCGCCTTCTGCCGGACTGGACCGCCGGCAGCATCACCACGACGATCCTGATGCCGCATCGGCGGGGGCAGCTTCCCGCGGTGCGCGCCGTGGTCGATTTCTTGAGCGAACGGATAGGCACCTGAAGGGTCTTTCATTTCGGCGGTTTGGCGGCTACCCATGGCCGTCCCATTCCCAAGAGGCCATCATGTCGATCGAAAACACCGTCACGCCCGAACGTATCGCGGAGACCGAGAAGCTCATCCGCCCGCACATCCGCCGCACGCCGGTCATGCGCGTCGATATGCAGGACTTCGGCGGGGCACCGTTGCCGATCGACCTGAAGCTCGAACTGCTGCAGCATTCCGGCTCGTTTAAGGCCCGCGGCGCCTTCACCAATCTGTTGACGCGCAACGTCCCGCCGGCGGGTGTCGTCGCGGCATCCGGCGGCAATCACGGGGCGGCGGTCGCCTATGCGGCGATGCGGCTCGGCGTGCCGGCGCATATCTTCGTGCCGAGCGTGGCATCGCAGGCGAAGATCGATCTCATCCGCTCCTATGGCGCGGAACTGGTGGTCGGTGGCGATCGCTACAACGATGCGCTGGCCGCCAGCCAGACCTATGTGGCGACGAGCGGCGCAATCGCCGCCCATGCCTATGACCAGGTGGAAACCCTGCTCGGCCAGGGCACGCTCGGCAAGGAGATCGAGGACGACCTGCCCGAGATGACGACGCTGCTGGTGGCGGTCGGCGGCGGCGGATTGATCGGCGGCATCGCCTCCTGGTTCCGCGGCAGGGTCAAGATCGTCGCGGTGGAATCCGACGGCGCGCCGACGCTTTACGAAGCCTTCAAGGCCGGCCACCCGGTGGATGCACCGGCCGGCGGCATCGCTGCGGATTCGCTTGCGCCGAAACAGGTGGGTGAACTGATGTTCCCCGTCGCGCAGAAATACGTGCAGCCGCCGGTACTGGTAACAGACGACGAAATCCTCGGCGCTCAGAAAGCGCTCTGGGCCGGCGCACGGATCGTGGCCGAACCCGGCGGGGCCGCGGCTTTCGCCGCCCTGCTATCGGGCAAATATGTCCCGGGTCCGGATGAGCGCGTCTGCGTGCTCGTCTGCGGTTCCAACACCACGGCCGTCAAGTTCGGCTAAGACATCGCGATGTGTCAGGCCGCCTTGGCGACCTGATATTCCTTGATCGCGACCATCTTGATCGCCGGGAAGCGCTCTGACTCGTAACGCAGCGAAAAGCTGTCCTGCGCCAGGAAAACCGGATCGCCGTCAAGGTCGCGGGCGATATCGCCGCGTTTTACCGTCAGGAATTTTTCGAGATCGGCGGGCTGGTCCGCCGAAATCCAGCGGCAGATCGAGAAGCGCGACATTTCGAAAGAAACCGGCAGGCCGTATTCGCCCTGCAACCGCTCCTTCAACACGTCAAGCTGCAGGGCGCCGACGACGCCGACGATGGCCGGCGAGCCGTCTTCCGGGGAGAAGAGTTGAACGACACCCTCTTCCGCCATCTGCTGCAGGGCTTCCTTCAACTTCTTCGCCTTCATGGCATCCTCCAGCCGCACGCGGCGAAGAATTTCCGGCGAGAAGTTCGGCACGCCCTGGAAGACGAGTTGTTCGCCTTCAGTCAGCGTATCGCCGATGCGCAGCGTACCGTGGTTCGGGATGCCGACCACATCGCCCGCATAGGCGGTGTCGGCGAGCTGGCGTTGCGAGGCGAAGAAGAACTGCGGTGCCGTCAGCCCGAGCTGTTTGCCGGTGCGCGACAGCCGTGCCTTCATGCCGCGCTCCAGCTTGCCGGAGCAGATGCGCGCAAACGCGATACGGTCGCGGTGGTTCGGATCCATGTTCGCCTGAATCTTGAAAACGAAGGCTGTCATCTTCTCGTCGGTCGCATGCACGGTGCGGATGTCCGCCACCTGGTCGCGCGGCGGCGGAGCGAAGTCACCCAGAGCATCGATGAGATCGCGCACGCCAAAATTCCGCAGCGCCGAGCCGAAGAAGACCGGGGTCATGTGGCCTTCGAGAAAAGCCTGGCGGTCGAACGGACGGCAGGCCTCGATCGCCAGCTCGGTCTCCTCGACGAAGGCGGCGCGTTCGTTTTCCGGAAGACGGTCGGCAACGCTCTGAGGCCCGTTGACCGGGATCGCCTTGACGTCCGTATCCGAACCGCGGACGGTGTTGTCAGCGAGATTGTAGGAGCCGCAGAAGGTCTTTGAACGGCCGATCGGCCAAGTGACCGGAGCGGTATCAAGCGCCAGCTTTTCCTCGACCTCATCGAGAATCTCGAAGGGATCGCGGCTTTCGCGGTCCATCTTGTTGATGAAGGTGATGATCGGGATATCGCGCATGCGGCACACTTCGAACAGCTTCAGCGTCCGCGGTTCGATGCCTTTTGCGGCGTCGATGACCATGACCGCGGCATCCACCGCCGTCAGCGTGCGGTAGGTGTCGTCGGCGAAGTCTTCGTGGCCGGGCGTATCGAGGATGTTGAAGACGTTGCCGTCATATTCGAAGGTCATCACCGAGGTAACGACCGAGATGCCGCGTTCGCGCTCGATCTTCATCCAGTCGGACCGCGTCTGGATGCGATCCTTCTTCGCCTTGACTTCGCCGGCGAGCTGGATCGCGCCGCCGAACAGCAGCAGTTTTTCAGTCAGCGTCGTCTTGCCCGCATCCGGGTGGGCAATAATTGCGAATGTGCGACGGCGGGAAACCGCCTCGGCAATCGTTTCGGGCATTTTTTCTAGATCCTTTACGTTGCCGCGTATCTAACGTCTCCGTGGATAACTTTCAATTCGTGTTTGACCGGAGCGACACCGAGTCGGCAAATGACATGATGAACATCCACTCCCCCTCCTCGCCGAAGCTGAACCTCATCCGTCTCGCGCATGGTTCCGGCCTCGACCTGCCGGCCTATGAAACCGCAGGCGCCGCCGGCATGGACCTGCGCGCCGCCGTCGAAGACGGCATGACGCTGACGATCGCGCCCGGTAAACGGGGGCTGGTGCCGACCGGCTTCATCTTCGAGATTCCGGAGGGTTTCGAGGCGCAGATACGGCCACGCTCCGGCCTTGCCTTCAAGAACGGCATCACCTGCCTCAACACGCCGGGCACGATCGACAGCGATTACCGCGGCGAGGTGAAGGTGCTGCTCATCAACCTCGGCGACGAGGATTTCGTGATTACTCGCGGCATGCGCATTGCCCAGATGGTGATCGCTCCCGTCACCCAGGTTCGGGTTGCCGAGATTTCCGAGGCGACCGCGACCGCTCGCGGCGCAGGTGGCTTCGGCTCGACCGGCCTCTGAACGAAACGGCGTTTTCGTTCCCGACGACTTCCGGGAACAAAATTTCCATTTCGCTTGCCGTCGGGTTCCGCCTTGCTGGCTTTCGCCGGGAACACGCCCTACGTTCTCTCCAAACCTCAGGGAGAGCACCATGGCAGAGACCAGAAAGCCGGGACGCGGCAGAATCTATTCCTCGATCACCGAAACCATCGGCGACACGCCGATCGTGCGCCTTGACAAGCTGGCCAAGGAAAAGGGCGTGAAGGCCAATCTTCTGGCCAAGCTCGAGTTCTTCAATCCGATCGCTTCGGTGAAGGACCGCATCGGCGTGGCGATGATCGAGAGCCTGGAAGCCCAGGGCAAGATAACGCCCGGCAAGACGACGCTGGTCGAGCCCACATCCGGCAATACCGGCATTGCGCTCGCCTTCGCTGCCGCCGCCAAGGGATACAAGCTGATCCTCACCATGCCGGAAACCATGTCGATCGAGCGGCGCAAAATGCTCGCCCTGCTCGGCGCCGAGCTGGTACTGACGGAAGGTCCGAAAGGCATGAAGGGTGCGATCGCCAAGGCGGAAGAACTTGCCGCCTCGCTGCCCGACGCGATCATTCCGCAACAGTTCGAAAACCCGGCCAACCCGGACATCCACCGCAAGACGACGGCCGAGGAGATCTGGAACGATACCGACGGCAAGATCGACATCTTCGTCTCCGGCATCGGCACCGGCGGCACGATCACCGGTGCCGGCCAGGTACTGAAGGAGCGCAACCCGGCGCTCAAGGTCATCGCCGTCGAGCCGGAGGAATCGCCCGTACTCTCCGGCGGCCAGCCCGGCCCGCACAAGATCCAGGGCATCGGCGCCGGCTTCGCGCCGAAGATCCTCGACACGCACATCTATGACGAGATCGTCACCGTCAACAGCGGCGAGGCCATGGAAATGGCCCGCCTGGTGGCGAGGCTCGAAGGTGTTCCAGTCGGCATCTCGTCCGGTGCGGCTCTGCAGGCCGCTATCGAAGTCGGCAGCCGGGAGGAAAATGCCGGCAAGACTATCGTCGTCATCATTCCGTCCTTTGCCGAACGCTATCTCTCGACGGCACTGTTTGAAGGGTTGGGTGGTTAGCTGCACTTCTTCAGGTCGTCATCCTCGGGCTTGACCCGAGGATCCACGGCCAAGCCCACCAGGGTTGACTACGTTAGGGCGCGTCGCCAGGCGGATGGATCCTCGGGTCAAGCCCGAGGATGACGACGGAAGGGTATGCCGGGTATGCCTAAGCGGCGGTCCGCCTCAATGGAGCTTGGTCATCGGTGACGACCTGCCTGGCCGCAGAGCAAATTCATCGCTACCTCCCGGCCCTCGCAACCCCATCCCTAACCGTCTGCCTCACGCCGCGGCCGTCGCCAGCCGTTCGCCGGCCATGCGGTAGGAAATCGCCTCGGCGAGATGGATGCGGCCGACGATATCCTTGCCGTCGAGATCGGCGAGCGTGCGGGCCACCTTCAAGATGCGGTGGTATCCGCGCGCCGAGAACTTGAGTTTTTCCGCTGCATCCCTGAGCAATTGAAGACCGCCGGGATCGGGTTCAGCGATCTTCTCGATCAGTGCCGTCGAGCAGCGGGCATTGGTAAGCACCCGTGGGAAACCGGCATGTTCGAAACGTTCCCGCTGCCTTTCGCGCGCAGCCGCCACGCGCTTGGCGACTTCGGCGCTCCTTTCCGCCGGCATCGGGCGAATGAGATCGGCAGCGGACACAGCGGGCACATCGATGCGGATATCGATCCGATCCATCAGCGGCCCTGAAATGCGGCCCTGATAGTCCGACATGCATTTTGGCCCACGCGCGCAGGTATGGCCCGGTTCGCCCGCCATGCCGCAGCGGCACGGGTTCATGGCCGCGACGAGCTGGATGCTGGCGGGATAGGAGACCCGGTGATTGGCGCGGGCGATGATACATTCGCCGGTCTCCAAGGGCTGGCGGAGCGCATCCAATGCCTGGGGCGAGAATTCCGGAAACTCGTCGAGGAACAGCACGCCGTGGTGGGCGAGCGACGCTTCTCCGGGCCTGGCGCGCAGGCCGCCGCCGACGAGCGCTGCCATGGTGGCCGAATGATGCGGCGTGCGGTAAGGCCGGCGGTCGGAAAGCTTGCCGCCGGAAAGCTGGCTGGCGATCGAATGGATCATCGACACTTCCAGCAGCTCGGCGGCCGAAAGCGGCGGCAGGATGGAGGGCAGTCGCGCCGCCAGCATGGATTTGCCGGACCCGGGAGGGCCGACCATCAGAAGGTTGTGCCCGCCGGCGGCCGCGACCTCCAGCGCCCGCTTGGCGCTTTCCTGACCCTTGATGTCGACGAGATCCGGCAAGTTGGCAGGCAAGGCGCGGATGGCCGCCTGTGGCCGCGAGATGACCTGGGTGCCGCGGAAATGGTTGGCGAGCGCGATCAGGCTGCGCGGTGCGACGATATCGATATCCGCGCCGGCCCAGGCGGCTTCCGCGCCGCTGTCAGCCGGGCAGATCAGGCCTTTGCCCAAGGCGTTGGCCGCGATCGCCGCCGGAAGGGCGCCGGCGACCGGCGCAAGCGTACCGTCGAGGTTCAGCTCGCCGATCACCACGTAGCCGGTGAGCGCATCTCCGGGGACAGCGCCAAGGGCTGCCATCAGCGCCAGCGCGATCGGCAGGTCGAAATGCGAACCCTCTTTCGGTAGGTCGGCCGGCGCCAGATTGACGGTGATCTTCTTCGGCGGCATGGCGAGGCCGGAGGCGTGCAACGCGGCCTGCACCCGCTCTCGGCTCTCGGCCACCGCCTTGTCCGGCAGGCCGACGATATGCATGTTGATCTTGCCGGGTCCGATCATGACCTGCACATCGACCGGAACGCCTTCTATGCCCTGGAATGCCACTGTGCTGACGCGCGCAACCATATCCGCCCCACCCCTAACATCATGTCCGGGACGTCAGCGATACACGCTTTCCGAGCCAGCAATTGCAATCTGGCATAGAAACCGGAATGAAACAAGAACATTAACTGAACAATTTCACGTCTACGCTGCGTTCAGGTTGTGCTCGGTTGCAGCGGCAGAACAAAGGCGATCCGTATCCGAAACGCTGGACCCCATCAGGGTCGCTTGGCCTCGATTGCATCCCAGAGGAGGCTTGCGACGTCGGCGCCCCCGAACTTCTTGACCTCGCGAATACCCGTCGGGGATGTGACGTTGATCTCGGTCATATAATCGCCGATGACGTCGATGCCGACGAACAGGAAGCCGCGTTCGCGCAATGCGGGTCCGATCCGGCTGCAGATTTCCTTTTCACGCGGCGTGATTTCGGTCGCCTCTGCACGGCCGCCGACATGCATGTTGGAACGGCTGTCATGCTCGGCAGGCACCCGGTTGATCGCACCGACCGGCTCGCCATCCACCAGAAGGATGCGCTTGTCGCCCTTGCGTACTGCCGGCAGATAGGCCTGGGCGATATAGGGTTCGCCGCGATACATCTGGCCGAACATTTCGAGCAGCGACGTGAAATTGCGGTCGTCACGGGCGGAATGGAAAACCCCAGCGCCGCCATTGCCATAAAGCGGCTTCAGGATGATATCGCCCATCTCCTCACGGAAACGGGCGATTTCGCTCGCATCGCGGCTGATCAGCGTTGCCGGCATGAGGTCGGCGAATTCGGTGACAAAAATCTTCTCCGGCGAATTGCGCACCCAGGCCGGGTCGTTGACGACAAGCGTCTTCGGGTGGATACGCTCGAGCAGATGGGTCGAGGTGATGTAACCCATGTCGAAGGGCGGATCCTGGCGGAGATGCACGACATCCATCTCCGAGAGGTCGATGCGTTCCTTGTCGCCGAGCGTGAAATGATCGCCTTTGATATCGCGCACCTGCAACGGCTCGACGGCTGCAAAGATATTGCCGTCGCGCATGGTCAGGCGGTCGGGAGTGTAATGAAACAGCTCGAAGCCACGTGCCTGCGCCTCTAGCGCCATGGCAAAGGTGGAATCGCCGGCAATATTGATGCCGGAGATGTGGTCCATCTGGAACGCGACCTTGCGGATTTTCGACATGACTTCAGCCCCCTAGGATTGGCCCGCCTGATGTAGGATGGCGAGCCTCCAAAGGCAACCGCAATCAGGCCAATATCACGCGGCGATGCCGACCTGCGTCTTTGCCCGCAACATGTTGCGCAGACGGAAGAGCATGGCGATCGGCTTCGGGAAAGGCCTGCGGATGAAGGCGACCTTCTTCAGATAACTGTCGATGCGCCAGGTGGCCCAGGTCCGGCCCTTGAAGTAGGCGACGTCGCCTGCCGTCAGGGTGCGCCGCGTGCCATCTTCGGCAGTCACGTGCACTTCGCCTTCGAGGATCACCACCGTCTCATCCCAGTGGAAATACCAGCGGAATTCGCCCGCGGTGCATTCCCACACACCGGTGGTGGCGCAATCGTCTTCTGCTGTGGAATGGGACCCGGCACGCGCCTGCGGATCGCCGGCGAGCACCCAAGTGGGCTCGATCGGCATTGGCTTCATTTCCAGAGAATGCGGGCAGGCGCCGATGAACGGCTTCACCTTCGGCTTCTCAGGTGCGTAGGATTTGGACCGAAATGCAATTGCCGCTGCGGTCGCGGCGAGGACGTGCCAACTCATCTTTCCCCCGGAAGCTGTTAACTCCGGGGATGGTAACGGCAAAGAGTAAGCCGGTCGTTCAGGCCGATGTTAGAGTTTTAACGATCGGCCCGAATTTCCGAAACCTGCCTCAGAGGACCGGTTCGACCGGTGCGAACTTTGCCTCGGCCGGAACGTGGCCCGGCAGGCGCTTGCCCGTATCGATCGAAAAGAAGTGCAGGCGCTTGGCATCGACGGCGATGCGCATTTCCGGGGAAAGTGCAATTTCCGGCGAAACGGCCGCGGTGATCTGCTGATCGCCGACGGTGCCATGGATCAGGCGCTGGGCGCCCAGTTCCTCGGTATATTCGAGCCGGAAGGGCAGAGCCTCCTCGTCGTCGCGAGCGATGCGCAGATCCTCGGCGCGGACGCCGACGGTAACGGCGCCCGAAGTCGGTGCGAAACCGTTGAGGCCGATCATCGCCGGGCCGATCGCCAGCTTGTCGCCATGCAGTTCACCCTTGACGAGGTTCATGGCCGGCGAGCCGATGAAGCTTGCAACGAAGGTGGAGGCCGGTGCGTGGTAGACTTCCAGCGGTGCACCGATCTGCTCGATCTGGCCGCCGTTCAGGACAACGAGGCGGTCGGCCAGTGTCATGGCTTCGAGCTGGTCGTGGGTCACGTAGATCGACGTGGTGCCGAGACGGCGCTGCAGGCGCTTGATCTCGCCGCGCATGGAAACGCGCAGTTTCGCATCGAGATTGGAGAGCGGCTCGTCGAACAGGAAGGCGGCCGGCTTGCGGACGATGGCGCGGCCCATGGCGACCCGCTGGCGCTGGCCACCGGACAGCGCGCGGGGCTTGCGTTCCAGATACTGGGTGATCTCCAGCATGCGGGCGGCTTCCGCGACACGGGCGTCGATCTCGGCCTTCGGCGTGCCGCGGTTCTTCAGACCGTAGGCGAGGTTGTTATAGACCGTCATATGCGGATAGAGCGCATAGTTCTGGAACACCATCGCGATGTCGCGATCGGCCGGTTCGACATTGTTGACGACCCGGCTGCCGATCTTCACTTCGCCTTCGGAAATGGTCTCCAGCCCGGCGACCATGCGCAGGAGCGTGGACTTGCCGCAGCCCGACGGGCCGACCAGCACGATGAACTCGCCATCGGCGATGTTCAGCTTGATATCGGTGACCGCGCGTACACCGCCGGAATAAACCTTGCCGACGTTTTCGACATCGATGGAAGCCATTGTTATTTCTCCGTTTCAACCAGGCCTTTGACGAATAGGCGCTGCATGAAGATGATGACGAGGACGGGCGGCAGGCCCGCCAGGATGACGCCGGCCATCACCAGGTTCCACTGATTGTCGCCATCCAGCACGCTGGCGAGGCGCTTGATGCCCATGACGACCGTGTAATAGTGCGGTTCGGTGGTGATCAGCATCGGCCAGAGGTACTGGTTCCAGCCGTAGATGAACATGATGATGAAGAGTGCCGCGATATTGGTGCGCGACAGTGGCAGAAGGATATCGCGGAAGAACTTCAGCGGCCCGGCGCCATCGACGCGGGCCGCCTCCATCATTTCCTCCGGCACCGTCAGGAAGAATTGGCGGAACAGGAAGGTGGCGGTCGCCGACGCGATGACGGGGATGACGAGGCCGGAATAGGAGTTCAGCATGCCGAGATCGGCGACCACCTTGTAGGTCGGCAGGATGCGCACTTCCACCGGCAGCATCAGCGTCATGAAGATCAGCCAGAAGGCCGGCACCCGCAGCGGAAAGCGGAAATAGACGATCGCGAAGGCGGAGATGATGGAGATGGCGATCTTGCCGACGGCGATCATGATCGCCATCACCAGGCTGTTTGCCAGCATCAGCAGGAAGGGCGGTGCGCCGGCGGTCGATTCACCGGTGCCGAGCAGATAGCCATAATTCGCCGAAAACCGATCGCCGGGCAGCAGCGGAACGATACCGCTCATGAAGTCGGTCGGACCGTGGGTCGAAGCGATGAAGGCGAGATAGACGGGGAAGACCACCATCAGCACGCCGAGAATGAGGACCAGGTGGGTCAGGAAATTCAGGAAGGGGCGGTTCTCGACCATCAGTAAACCTCAATACTGCACTTTGCGCTCGATCCAGCGGAACTGGACGACGGTGAGGACAACCACGATCAGCATCAGGATGACCGACTGCGCGGCGGAGGGCCCGAGGTTCAGGCCGATGAAGCCATCCGCATAGACCTTGTAGACCAGGATGTTGGTGGACTGGGACGGCCCGCCCGAGGTGGTCGCATCGACGATGCCGAACGTGTCGAACATCGCGTAGGTGATGTTGATGACCGCCAGGAAGAAGGTCGTCGGCGACAGCAGCGGGAAGACCACGGTCCAGAAACGCTTGAACGGACCGGCGCCGTCGATGGCCGCGGCTTCGGTCAGGGATTGCGGCACGGACTGGAGGCCCGCCACGAAGAAGAGGAAATTGTAGGAGATCTGCTTCCATGCGGCGGCAATGATGATCAGCACTATGGCATCGCCGGTATGAAGACGATGGTTCCATTCGTATCCGAGGAAGCTCAGGAGATAGGGAATGATGCCGACGCTGGGGTTGAACATGAACCACCAGAGCAGGCCGGCAGCGGCCGGCGCCACCGCATAAGGCCAGACCAGCAGCGTCGTGTAGAACCGACCCGAGCGCAGCAGGCGGTTCACGGCGACGGCAAACATCAAAGACAGTCCCATCGACAGAACCGTCACGCCGACGGAGAAGACGAAGGTCGCTCCGAGCGCATTGAGATAGTCGGGATCGTCCAGCAAACGCGTATAATTCGCAAACCAGACGAACGTCACCTTCAGGCCGAATGGGTCCTGGCGCAGAAACGACTGCCAGATCGCCTGGGCGGCGGGCCATACGAAGAAGATGAGCGTGATGATCAGCTGCGGCGCGAGCAGGAAATACGGCAGGATGCGACTGTGAAAAACGGTGCGCTTGGTTTGCATGGCGAGGCGTGCCCAAGGAAATGCCCTCCCCGGGGATCGGGAAGGGCTTGAAGGTTAAGGCGAGGCTCAGTTCGAATTCGAAGCTTCGAATTCGCGCAGGATGGCGTTGCCAGCCTTGGCAGCATCGTCGAGAGCCTGCTGGCCGGTCTTCTTGCCGGACAGGACGGTTTCGAACTGCTGGTCGATCAAATCGCGGATCTGCGTCAGGTTGCCGAAGCGAAGGCCCCTGGAGTTGTCGGTCGGCGTGCCGCGGGTGATCTGCTTGATGGCAATGTCGGAACCCGGGGTCTTTTCATAATAGCCCTGCTTCTGACCAAGCTCGTAAGCAGCGTTGGTGATCGGCAGGTAACCCGTGAACTGGTGCCAATCGGCCTGAACTTCCGGCTTGGAGAGGTAGGTGAAGAACTTGGCAACGCCCTTGTAGACGTCGGGGTTCTTCTGACCGTTCAGGGTCCAGAGCGTGGCGCCGCCGATGATCGAGTTCTTCGGATCCTTGGTGACGGTGTCGTCGTAAGGCATCGGTGCGAAGCCGACCTTGAAGCCCTTGGCGTTGTTGATGACGCCGGCGCGCGAAGCGGAAGAGCCCATGTAGATGGCGCACTGTTGCGCGTAGAACATCGGAGCGGTTTCAGCACCGCCGCCCGGGCCGCCGTATTTGAAGACCTTGGCGTCCTGCTGCTTCTTCAGGTTATCCCAGAATGCAGCCTGTTCCTTGCCGTTGAACTTGAACTCGGTCTTCAGGCCACCAAAGCCGTTCTGAAGCGTGCCGTAGGGCAGGTTCTGGATGGCGGAGTAGTTTTCGAGACCAACCCAGGTCGCAGCGTAGGACAGGGTGAAGCCGCAGGCAGCAGCGCCGGAATCGACGATCTTCTTGCCCATGGTGGCCAGTTCGGCCCAGGTCTTCGGGGCAACTTCCGGATCAAGGCCGGCCTTCTGGAAGACGTCCTTGTTGTAGTACATGATCGGGGTGGAGGAGTTGAAGGGCATCGACAGGATGTTGCCCTGTGCGTCCGAATAATAACCTACGACCGGTGCGAGGAAGCCCTTAGGATCCCACGGCTCCTTGTTGTCGGCCATCAGCTTGTAGACCGGATAAACGGCGCCCTTGGCGGCCATCATCGTGCCGGTGCCGACTTCGAAGACCTGAACGATTGCCGGCTGCTGGCCAGCGCGGAAGGCGGCGATAGCGGCGGTCAGGGTTTCCGGATAGGTGCCCTTGAAGACCGGAACGACCTTGTAGTCGCTCTGGCTGTCGTTGAACTTCTGAGCGATTTCTTCGAGCTTCTTGCCGAGCTCGCCGCCCATGGCATGCCACCAGGTGACTTCGGTTGCAGCAAGCGACGAAGTCGCGGACAGAGCGACCGCGACCGCGGCCATCGAGAGCTTTTTGAACATTTGAACGTCCTCTCCACCTTTGTTGGGATGAGGATCGCAATAGGGCTCGGCTGTGACAGGCCCTTAACAGTTTTATGTCAGAAACATTACATTGCACAGCCATGCAATAATTTCACATCAGCGTCAGAAAGCATTCGCAAAATGCCGCGGCAGACGACCTGGAAGTACGGCGACCACGTCGTAACGTTGTGACAGTCTTGCGGCATCTTTCCGCTTCGAAAGCCAGAGATCGCTTGCGGCCCGAATGCGCTTCTGCGTCGTGAAACCGACTGCGTCGATCGCCTCCTGTTCCCCGAGCCGCGCCTTGACCTCGACGAAGGCCACCAGATCACCCTTGCGGACGATGAGATCGATCTCACCGAGCCTGGTGCGGTAGCGGATCGCCAGAACCTTGTAGCCTTTGGCCAATAGATAAAGGGCGGCGAGATATTCCGAGAGATGACCCCATCGCTGAGCCTTCTGCCGCTCGGCTTTGCCGCGTTTCAGGCCTGGGTCACTCTCCGCCACCTGCCTCGCCTTTCAGGTCCAGAAGCCGCTGATAGAGGTCCTTGCGCGGAAGTCCCGTCACGCGGGCAGCTTCGGCGGCGGCCTTGGCGGCCGGCATGGCAGACGCCAACTGGCGCAATAGCGCGTCCACCTCGATCTCCCCGGGAGGCTCCTCGGCCTCCGGCGGCGCCACGAGCAGCACGATCTCCCCCTTCACGACGCGATCGTCATTGTAGTAGGCGGCGAGCTCCTCCAGCGTGCCGCGGCGGAACTCCTCGAACGTCTTCGTCAATTCCCGGCAGACCGCAGCACGCCGGCCGGTCCCGAGCACTTCGGCGGCGGCGGCAAGCGTTGCGCCGATGCGATGTGGCGATTCGAAGAAGATCAATGTTGCCGGCACCTTGGAAAGCTCGGCCAATCGGTCCCGCCGGCCCTTGTCCTTGACCGGCAGGAAACCGGCGAACAGGAACGCGTCGGACGGCATGCCGGAACCGACGAGGGCCGCGAGCGGCGCCGAGGCACCGGGAATCGGTACGACCTTGTAGCCGGCCTCGATCGCCATCTGGCCGAGCCGGTAGCCGGGATCGGAGACCAAAGGGGTGCCGGCATCGGAGACCAGCGCCACGGACTTCCCCTCTTCCAGCGCCGCGATGAGCTTCGGTCCGACTTCGTCGGAATTGTGCTCGTGATAGGCGTAGGGCCGGTTGACGATGCCGTAGCGGTCGAGCAGCACGCGGGTCACCCGGGTGTCCTCGCAGGCCAGCACATCGGAGCCGGACAGCGTTTCGAGCGCACGCAGCGTGATGTCGCCGAGATTGCCGATGGGGGTTGCGACCAGATAAAGCGCCGGCTCCAGCGGTCGCGCGGGAACGAAAGTGTTGGCGACGCGATAGCCGCGCTGGCTGCTCTTCAGGTCATCGGTCAAGGAATGTCACGCGCAAAAGGATGGTCATGTGCCTTTATGGGCAAGCCGGCGGGCTTCGGCAAGTAAAGCGCAAGCTGTTGAGAACGCATATTTTCTGTGTGCAGCACGTAGGACAGATGTGAAATGACTTGCTAACGCCTTGTTCACCTCTTGCTTTTCGAAGGCGTTGTCTGCCATTTTGCCGGTCCACATCATCCGGCTGGCCCAAAGCCGGCAGAAAATCAGGGTCCGGCCCTGCCGGATCGTCACGGTCGAAAGCGATTGCGTCCATGCGTATTACTCTTGAGCGGTCCAACCTTCTGAAGTCGCTGAACCACGTGCATCGCGTGGTGGAGCGTCGGAACACGATCCCGATTCTCTCCAACGTGCTGATGCGCGCGTCCGGCGCCGGTCTCGACCTGAAGGCGACCGACCTCGATCTCGAAATCACCGAGGCCCTGCCGGCCATGGTGGAGACTGCCGGCGCCACGACGGTTCCCGCACACCTGCTTTACGAAATCGTCCGCAAGCTGCCGGACGGTTCCGAAGTGCTGCTTGCCACCAATCCGGATGGCGGCTCGATGACGGTGCAATCCGGCCGTTCGAAGTTCTCGCTGCAGTGCCTGCCGGAATCGGACTTCCCGGATCTCACCGCCGGCAGCTTCACGCATACGTTCAAGCTGAAGGCGACCGATCTGAAAATGCTGATCGACCGCACCCAGTTCGCGATCTCCACCGAGGAGACCCGCTATTACCTGAACGGCATCTTCTTCCACACGATCGAAGCCGACGGGGACCTGAAGCTTCGCGCGGTCGCCACCGACGGTCACCGTCTGGCCCGCGCCGATGTGCAGGCGCCGTCCGGTTCGGAAGGAATGCCGGGCATCATCATTCCCCGCAAGACAGTCGGCGAGCTCCAGAAACTGGTCGATGATCCGGAAGCGGTCGTCACGGTCGAGGTTTCGGATGCCAAGATCCGCGTCACAATCGGCTCGGTCGTGATGACCTCGAAGCTGATCGACGGCACTTTCCCGGATTACCAGCGGGTCATCCCGACGGGCAACGACAAGGAAATGCGCGTCGATTGCCAGAGCTTTACCAGGGCCGTCGACCGCGTTTCGACCATTTCCTCCGAAAGGGGCCGCGCTGTGAAACTGTCGCTGACCGACGGCCAGCTGATGCTGACGGTCAACAACCCGGATTCGGGAAGTGCTACGGAAGAAGTTGCGGTCGGTTACGACAATGATCCGATGGAAATCGGCTTCAATGCCAAATACCTGCTCGACATCACCGCCCAGCTTTCGGGCGAGGATGCGATCTTCATGCTGGCGGATGCCGGTTCTCCGACATTGGTACGCGACACGGCGGGCGACGATGCGCTCTATGTGTTGATGCCGATGCGCGTTTAAATCATCCAGGCGGCTGGAAAACTCCAGCCGCCTTTTTCATGCGGTTTTCCCGGTGCGACATTTTTCCTTGCTTTTGCGGCATGATGGTCCACATGGGGCAAAAGGGAGAGGATAAAAAAATGGAATTGCGCCTGAAGGAGCGGCTTGGCCGCAAGTTCGACGACGAGATCCGGTTCTTCAAAGGCTGGATCGACGGCCCGAAACGGGTTGGCGCGATCTGCCCCACCTCCTCCGTCACCGCCAAACGTATGGCCAGCGTCATCGACACGGCCTCGGGCCTGCCCGTCCTCGAGCTCGGACCCGGCACCGGCATCATCACCAAGGCGATCCTGAAGCACGGGATCTCGCCTGAGAAACTCGTCTCCGTCGAATATTCGACCGATTTCTTCCAGCATCTCGTCCGCACCTATCCGGGTGTGAACTTCATCAACGGCGACGCCTTCGACCTGAAGCGCACGCTCGGTGCCTGGAAGGACAAGACCTTCGACAGCGTCGTTTCGGCGATCCCGCTTTTGAGCTTCCCGATGGAGCGCCGCATCGCGATGCTCGAAGACCTGCTCGACCGCATCCCTGCCGGCCGGCCCGTGATGCAGATCACCTACGGCCCCGTCTCGCCGATCATCGCCCAGCCCGACCGCTACCGGATCAAGCATTACGACTTCGTGGTCCGCAATATTCCCCCGGCTCAGCTCTGGACCTATAGCCGCGGCTGATCATGACATTCGGTCTCTACATCACCCATCCGCAGGTCCGTATCGATCCGGACGTTCCGGTGCCTCAATGGGGGCTTTCGGATGTCGGCGCCGCCCGCGCCCGTGAGGCTGCACAGTCCGACTGGGCAAAAAAGCTCGGCCGGATCATCTCCAGCGACGAGGTGAAAGCGATAGAGACCGCCGGAATCATCGCCGCCGCCTCGGGGATTTCGATCGAGATCGCGCACGACACCCATGAGAACGACCGCTCGGCGACCGGTTTCCTGCCGCCGCCGCTGTTCGAGGACGCGGCGAACTGGTTTTTTGCCCACCCGGAGGAAAGCTTCAAAGGCTGGGAGCGCGCCGTGGATGCGCAGAAACGCATCGTTTCCGCCGTGACGAGAATTCTCGCCGACCATGATCCCAGCATGCCGATCGCCTTCGTCGGCCATGGCGGAGTGGGCACGCTTTTGAAATGCCATCTTACCGGCTCGCCGATCGCCCGCGATCGGGACCAGCCGGGCGGCGGCGGAAATCTCTTCTGCTTCACTCTTGCGGATCGAACTGTCTCATGCGACTGGACGCCCATCGAAAAATGGGAAGGGTTTCAGGCATGAACGCACGTGATCGCCTCATCGTAGGTCTCGATATCCCGACGATCGGTGAAGCCGAAAAGATGGTCTCCACACTCGGCGACACCGTTTCCTTCTACAAGATCGGCTACCAGCTCGTGTTTGCCGGCGGCCTCGAATTCGCCCGCGACCTCGTGAAAGACGGCAAACAGGTCTTTCTCGACATGAAACTGCTCGACATCGATAACACGGTGGCGAAGGGCGTCGAGAACATCGTCAAGATGGGCGTGACCATGCTCACCCTGCATGCCTATCCGAAGGCGATGCGCGCCGCCGTCGAGGCTGCGAAGGGTTCCGAGCTCTGCCTGCTCGCGGTCACCGTGCTGACCTCCATGGACGAGACGGACCTCGTCGATGCCGGTTACGAATACGACCCGCACACCTTGGTTCTGCGCCGCTCGGAACAGGCTCTGGCGGCGGGCATGGGCGGTATCGTCTGCTCGGCCGAGGAATCGGCTGCGGTGCGCAAGATCGTCGGTCCCGACATGGCGATCGTCACGCCCGGCATCCGCCCGGCGGGCTCGGACGCAGGCGACCAGAAGCGGGTGATGACGCCGGCCGATGCGCTGCGCGCCGGATCGAGCCATCTCGTCGTCGCCCGTCCGATCGTCAAGGCACAGGATCCGAAGGCCTCGGCGCAAGCGATCCTTGCCGAAATGCAGGGCGTGCTCTGACGGCTAATCGTTGCCGGAGACGATATTCTCCCGGTCGTGGTCCAGGATGAGTTCCGGTGCGCCGCCGGCCAGGTGATTGCCGGTCACGGTGTTGTGCCGCGCAAAATCGAGCGGGCTGAGGCTGCTGCCGAATGGATGGCCGGGGCTCGAGAAGCAGTAGGACCTTGCGCCCTGCCGGCTCCCAAGCCAAACCGCCGGCCTCGCCCCCCAGAAATTCCGATAGCGAAACGTGTTTCCGGTGATGAGATTACGCTCCGGAGCCTGATGGCGGATGGTGCCGCCTTCTCCGCAGTTCCGATAGAGAAAGATGCCACCCGTCACCGGATTGTCGAAGACGTTGTTCTCTATGCGGTTGTCCGCCGAGCCGTCCACCGCGATCATTTCCCGCTTCGCCGTGCTTATGGTGAACGTGTTGCCGATGATGCGGTTGCCCGCCGATTCCGCATCGAGATAGATGGCCGTTGACGCGCTCGTTCCGGTGATGCGGGAATTCTCGATTGTCATGCCGGTCACGCCGGGTGCCGCGTAAAGCGGGATCCTGCCGTTCGCCTCCAGGGTGATGTTGCTCAGCGTGATGCCGCTCGGGGCCGCGGCCTGGGCTCGCTGCGTATGCCCGGCCTCCAGAGACGACCGCCGTACATTTTCTGCCTCGCCATTGGCACCGAGACCCCGGATACGGATGCCGCCCCTGATCGTGCAATTCCGGATATGGGTACCGCGCGGCACGTCCCAGCTTCCGTCTGGCCTCTCAACCGACTGGATCAGCAGGACGTCTCTCTTCGCAGCCGTGCCGTCGAGCGTCCCGCCGTTGCAATCGAGCGTGACGCCGGAAGCCCTGCTGCCGGAAAAGACAATGGGCGCGGTGATCACATCATTTTTCGCAAGCGACAGATCGCAACCGAGCGCTACCGGCGCTGTTCCAGCCGCAGCCGGGGCGCGGATCCCTGCATAGACATCCGCCGTGCAAGCTGCCGCTTCAGCACGCCCGGACACCAGCCCGACCGGCAGCAACAGGGCGAGAAGGGCGCCTGGCGCCAGATATGGGACAAAGCTCATCATATTGACTCGCCCGGGAATTTGCCTGAAGTCATCCGAACCGAAAACACATTGGAGGAGATACCATGGCCAAGGGATATTGGGTCGCTCGCGTCGATGTCCGCGACCCGGAACGCTACAAGGACTATATCGCAGCGGCCACGCCCGCCTTCGAAAAATACGGCGCCAACTTCCTCGCCCGTGGTGGCGCAATGGCGGCAATGGAGGGCAAGTCCCGCACCCGCAACGTGATCATCGAGTTTCCCTCGATGCAGGCCGCCATCGACTGCTACAATTCGCCGGAATACGCGATTGCCATCAAGATCCGCCAGGAAGTGGCGGACGGCGAAATCGTCGTCCTCGACGGCCTTTAAGAACCAGTTATCACGGGCGGTGCGGCAGTGGAGACACTTCCACCCGTGCCGCGATTCGGTTAAACAGCACTCATCTCGTCCCACAGGCTCCCGGAGCACGCCATGACCATCAACAACCTTCCGCCGCTCGTCACCGTTTTCGGAGGATCGGGCTTTGTCGGCAGGCATGTGGTGCGCGCGCTCGTGAAGCGCGGTTATCGCGTCCGGGTTGCCGTCCGCCGGCCGGATCTCGCCGGCTTCCTGCTGCCGGCCGGTTATGTCGGCCAGGTCTCGCTGATCCAGGCAAACCTGCGCTACCGTCAGTCGGTTCTGCGGGCCGTCGAAGGCGCTTCGCATGTCGTCAACTGCGTCGGCATCCTGTTCGAAAGCGGCCGCAACACGTTCGACGCGGTCCAGGATTTTGGCGCCCGCGCGGTCGTTGATGCGGCGCGTGCGGCCGGTGCCAAGCTCACCCATATTTCGGCCATCGGCGCAGATGCCAATTCGGAATCTTCCTATGCCCAGAGCAAGGGCCGCGCCGAGGCGACGATCCTCTCGACGCTGCCGGATGCCATCATCCTGCGGCCTTCGATCGTGTTCGGCCCGGAAGACAGCTTCTTCAACAAGTTCGCGTCCATGGCCCGCACCTTCCCTGCCCTGCCGCTGATCGGCGGCGGCAAGACGAAGTTCCAGCCGGTCTATGTCGAGGACGTCGCCGAGACCGTCGCCCGTTCCGTCGATGGCACGATCGCGTCCGGCAAGATCTATGAGCTCGGCGGCGGCGAAGTGATGACCTTCCGCCAGTGTCTGGAGACGGTGCTGCGCGTCACCAACCGCAGCAACGCGCTCGTCTCGCTGCCCTTCGGCATCGCTTCGCTGATCGGCAGCATCGCGTCGCTCATCCCGTTCGTCCAGCCGCCGATCACCAGCGATCAGGTAAAGCTGCTGAAGGTCGATAATGTCGTCTCTGACGCCGCCGCCGCGGAAGGCCGCACCCTGCAGGGGATAGGCATCCGCCCGACGCTCGCGTCCTCTATCCTGCCATCCTACCTTGTGCAGTATCGCCCGCAGGGCCAGTACACCGGCTCCGGCCGCGCGGCCTGATATCATTAACCACATCCAGCGATTTGTTTCGCTCCGATACACCGGTCGTGCCCGCTGAAAAATCGGGCACCCCGTTGTTGTCGCTCATGTTTCGGGCAAGGATAGTGGCACAAAGGTCGCAGTGGCCGAAGCAGTCGCGTTAATAGCCGGTTCAGCAAAATCCTTTATTGAATTCCTCTAATCCAACCCATAAATCCACCCTCACACAACAAGCGGCGCAACCGTGACGATAAAATCATCCATCGAAAGGCATTCCTCCATGGGCAAGCCCATCGCCCTCTTTTTTGCGTGTGCAGCACTGATCATCCTCGCGGGCTCCTTCATGGCCCCGACGACGGGTGCCGCCGGCAAGAGCGAATGCACGCCCGCATACGGCGTCGATCCGTGCAGCACGGCATCCATCCATCACTAAGAAAACGATTTGAGAGTCGGCGGCCTTTCGAGCCGCCTTCTTCTTATGCTCCCAGCAGCAGCGCGATCAGGCCCAGGGCGCCGACGACGATTCGCCAGTAGGCGAACGGCGCATAACCGCGGCTCGACACGAAATCGAGCAGCGAGCGCACCACCAAGATGGCGGTGACGAAGGCGGCGATAAACCCGACCGCAATCAGCGCGCCGTCGTCGAAACTCAACGCATTGCGGTTCTTGTAAAGATCCAGCACGAAGGCGCCGAGCATGGTCGGCATGGCGAGGAAGAACGAGAATTCGGCCGCCGAGCGCTTGTCAGCGCCGAGCAGCAATGCGCCGACGATGGTCGCGCCGGAACGCGAGGTGCCGGGGATCATCGCAACGCATTGGCAAAGCCCGATCTTGAAGGCGAGCGAAGGCGGATAGTCCATCACGTCGTGATATTTCGGCTGAAATTTCATCCTGTCGACGGCAAGCAGCACGAAGCCGCCGAGGATCAGCATGATACAGATCAGCATCGGCGTCTCGAACAGCACGGCCTTGATGAAGTCATGTGCCAGAGCGCCGATCACCGCCGCGGGCAGGAATGCGATCAGCACCGTCGCGACGAAACGACGCGCCTTGGGGCTGGTCGGCAGGTCGGCCGCGATCTGCAGCAGCTTGCGGGCATAAACGAGCAGGATGGCCAGGATGGCGCCCAACTGGATCAGCACCGCGAAGGTGTTGCCAGGCGACTGGAAACCGAGGAAATGGCCGGCCAGCAGAACGTGGGCGGTCGAGGAAACGGGAAGAAATTCAGTGAGACCCTCGATCAAACCGAGGACGAGCGCACTGATGATGGACTGATCCGCCATTCTTAATCCTTTATTGAGCAGATAAGGGCAGTTTTAAGCAGTTTATGAGCCGTTGCTTGTCTTGGGCCTACCAAATCCATATAGCTGCCATATGTCAGGCGGGCGCGCGAGGCGCCCCCACCCCTCCTATACGAAATTCGTGAAGTTCAAATATCCATGCCCACGCTCTATCATCATTCCATGTCTTCGGCCTCGCGGTTCGTCCGGCTGATTCTCGCCGAATACGGCTTCCAGGCGGATCTGGTGGAAGAGCAGCCCTGGGAAAAACGGCGGGAATTCCTGACGCTCAATCCTGCGGGCACTCTCCCGGTCTATGTCGACGACAGCATGAGAGTGCTTTGTGGCCCTTCCGTGCTCCTGGAATTCCTCGACGAAACGCATGGCGTGCTGAAGCGCGACCGCCGGCTGCTGGCCGAAGACCCGTGGCAACGCGCCGAAATCCGCCGTCTGACGGAATGGTTCCTGCAGAAGATGGAGCAAGATGTCACCCGGCCGCTGACCCGGGAGCGGGTCTTCAAGCTGCAGATGACGACGGCTCAAGGCGGAGGCGCCCCGGATTCGAAGGTGCTGCGCACATCCCGCGCAAATATCCGCCAGCATATGAAATATCTCTCCTGGCTTGCCGGTTCACGGCCCTGGCTCGCGGGCGACCGGCTGAGCTATGCCGACCTTGCCGCCGCCGCCTCGATTTCTATCCTCGACTATCTTGGAGAAATCGACTGGTCGGAGACGCCGGTCGCCAAGGACTGGTATCAGCGGCTGAAATCCCGCCCCTCCTTCCGGCCGATGCTCTCCGAACGCATCCGCGGCCTCACCCCGGTATCCCATTATGCGGACCTTGATTTCTGACGCAGCCGCGCGGGAGGAAGACAGGGCGCTTCGACGGCGGGAGAAGCTGACCGCCTTCATTCGCGAGGAAGCGGCGGCCCAGGGTTTCGATCTTTGCCGAATCACGGGGCCCGACAGCATTCCGCAGGCGCCGGAACGGCTGGAGATCTTTCTGGCCGACGGCCACCACGGCAGCATGGACTGGATGGCGGAGACGCGCGCGAGACGCGCCGACCCAAAGGTTCTGTGGGACCAAGTCCGCTCGATCGTCATGTTCGGGCTGAACTATGGGCCGGACGAAGACCCGCGCGGCATTCTCGACAAACCGGACAAGGCGGCAATCTCGGTCTATGCGCGCAATCGCGATTATCATGACGTCATCAAGGGCCGGCTGAAGGAGATCGCCACGCGCTTTGCGGCGCGCGCCGGCGAGGACGTCAAGGTCTTTGTCGATACTGCACCGGTGATGGAAAAGCCGCTCGCGGAAGCGGCCGGGCTTGGCTGGCAGGGCAAGCACACCAATCTTGTCAGCCGCACCCATGGCTCCTGGCTGTTCCTCGGCAGCCTGTTCACCACGGCGGACCTTATTGTCAATGAGGCTGAAACAGACCATTGCGGTTCCTGCCGCGCCTGTCTCGACGCCTGTCCGACGGCTGCCTTTCCGGCGCCCTATCGGCTCGATGCCCGCCGCTGCATTTCATATCTGACGATCGAACACAAAGGCCCGATCGATCCGGAATTCCGGCCATTGATCGGCAACCGCATCTATGGCTGCGACGACTGTCTTGCGGCCTGTCCCTGGAACAAGTTCGCGGCAAGCGCCTCCGAAATGAAGCTGCAGGCGCGCGAAGACCTGAAGGAACCGTCGATCGCGTATCTGCTGACTCTGGACGATGCGACCTTTCGAACCTTTTTCAGCGGCTCGCCGGTCAAGCGCATCGGGCGGGACCGTTTCATCCGCAATGTGCTGATCGCTGCCGGCAATTCCGGTGATGCCAGGCTCGTTGGGCAATGTCTCGAACTTGCGGGCGACCCCTCGCCCGCGGTACGCGGCATGGCTATATGGGCTCTGAAGCGGCTGATGGCGGAGGACGATTTTGCGCGGTTTGCCGAGGCACGCGGCGCGGAAGACGATCCGGACGTGCTGGAAGAATGGCGATTGGCGGGAGCGGCATGATGAGTGTGATGATCTTCGGATGCGGCTACTCGGGCCAGGCGATCGCCGAAACCTTCAAATCCGAAGGCCATCCGGTCTCCGGCACGGTCAGGACGGTCGACAAGGCGCTGGAGCTTGCGGCGCGAGACATTGAGGCCTTCGTGTTCGACGGCAGCCCATTCAGCGACGAGCTGCTGGCCAAATTGTCCGAGATCACGCATCTCGTGCAGTCGATCCCACCCGGCAGGGAAGGCGATCCGCTGCTGAAGCTCGTCTCCGGGCGACTGCGGGAGCTTTGCCCGAGGCTCGAATGGATCGGCTATCTCTCTACCGTCGGCGTCTACGGGGATCACGGCGGCGGGTGGGTCACCGAGGAGACGCCGGGCAGTCCGATCCAGGGCCGGTCGATCGAGCGGGTCGATACGGAAGAGGCCTGGACTGCATTGGCGCGGGCCGCCGGCCTGCCCGTGGCGAGCCTTCGCCTCTCCGGCATCTACGGGCCTGGCCGCAACGCGTTCGTCAACCTTGCCCGTGGCACTGCGCGACGCATTATAAAGAGAGACCAGGTCTTCAACCGGATCCGCGTCGAAGACATAGGCGGTGCGGCGCTCTTCCTCGCGAAGGGCAATCTCGGCGGCATATATAATGTCACGGACGACGAGCCCGGTCCGCCGCAGGATGTCATCGTCGAAGCGGCACGGCTGATGGGCATCGAGCCGCCACCGGAACAGGATTTCGACACCGCCGAGATGACGCCAATGGCGCGCTCCTTCTATAGCGCCAACAAGCGCGTTTCGAACGCCAAGATCCGCGCGGCCGGGTTTGAATTCCGCTTCCCGCACTACCGGATGTCGCTCGCCGAAATGTGGATCTCGGGCCGCTGGCGAGGTTGAAATTCCCATTTTGAAACGGTTGAAATTTTCATCCCTATCGGCTGATCTAGTTATTATTTCTTAATCCTTACGGCTGAGCGCCACAAAATTTGCCCAAATGAGGCAATAGACCTCGCATCACGACAAATTTTTTTCTGCAATTTTCGTGATCGCAGACTCTTTGCGAGTCTCGCTGAAACTACATTCCGCTTTCTGACTGTTTTTAAAGGTTTTCTTCCGGAGAAAGTTAGCTGGCTTCTTAAAAAGATCCGCGTAAATCTAATCACAAATATTACAGACTGTAACGTTCCGTGATCGCGAGCCCCACTTTTTCGCCACTTTTCGCCCCGCTTAGCCGTTTTGCACGCAACGTGCAGGGACAAAACGAACGGGGACGACCGACTTGACAACAATTCGACGCTCGACTTTCGCCGCGGCCTCCATTGCTGCTTTTGCAACTCTCGGCGCCGCGCAGGCCAATGCTGCGCCCGGGTGCGGTCACGCATCCTGGTATGCCCTCGGATCCAAGACGGCATCCGGGGAACGAATGAACGCCTCTCTCATGACGGCCGCCCACCGGACGCTGCCCTTCGGCACCAAGGTGATGGTGACGAACAAGCGCAACGGCAAAAGCGTCGTCGTACGCATCAACGACCGCGGCCCGTTCATCCGCGGCCGGGTGATCGACGTGTCCAAGGCCGCGGCCAAGAACATCGGCATGATCAGCTCCGGTACCGCCCAGGTCTGTTACCAGATCGTCGATGCCGGCAACCAGAAAGTCTCGGGCAAGGGCCTGAAAGCGATCGACGGCTGAGGCTGTCCGAAGAGATGGTTGAGGCCGACCTCTTGCCCTATCGCGCAATCGCGGTTACGACCCGTGCCATACGGGTGCAACCGACACGGAGTGTGACATGCGATTGGGCGGACGAATTGCCGGTGCCATAGAGGTGCTGGCGGACATCGAGACGCGCAAGCGTCCTGTCGCCGACGCCCTCAAGGATTGGGGTCTCGCCCATCGTTTCGCCGGTTCCGGCGATCGTGCCGCAATCGGCAATATCGTCTACGACGCACTGCGCATGCGTCTTTCGCATGCCTGGCTGATGGACGACGAGAGCCCGACTGCCCTCGCCTACGCGGTTCTCATCCGGCAATGGGGTTTCACCCCCGAGGCGCTCCAGGCCGAGTTCACGGACGACCGCTTCGCACCGCCGGCTCCGACGGAGGCGAACCTCTCTTCACTCGCCTCCCGCAATCTCGGTGATGCGCCTCTCCATGTTCAGGGGGACATCCCGGACTGGATCCAGCCATCCTTCGAAGCCAATTTCGGCGAGGACTGGCTGATCGAGGCCAAGGCATTGGCCGGCCGCCCGACCCTCGATCTGCGCGCCAACACGTTGAAGGCGTCACGCGAGAAGGTCGTCAAGGCACTGGAACGCTCGAACGCCAAGGCTTCGCGCATCGCCCGCAACGGCATCCGGATTGCCGCGGGCGAAGGAGCATCCCGCCTGCCCAACGTCACTGCCGAGCTTTCGTTCCAGAAAGGCTGGTTCGAAGTTCAGGACGAAGGCTCGCAGATCGTCGCCGACCTGGTCCAGCCGGGCGAACATCATCAGGTCCTCGACTATTGCGCCGGCGGCGGCGGCAAGACGCTCGCCATGGCCGCCGCCATGCACAACAAGGGCCAGATCCACGCCTATGACGCCGACCGCAAGCGGCTGGCACCGATCATCGAACGGCTGCGCCGCGCCGGCACCCGCAATGTCCAGGTCCATGACGACGCTCGACAGCTGAGTGGCCTGCAGGGCAAGCTCGATGCGGTCCTGGTCGATGCGCCCTGCACCGGCACCGGCACCTGGCGCCGCCGTCCGGACACCAAATGGCGGCTGACCCCGAAGAACCTCGACGAGCGCATTGCCCAGCAGCAGGAGGCGCTTTCCGAAGCCGCCGTCTTCGTGAAGCCGGGCGGCGCACTTGTCTATGTCACCTGTTCGATCCTGCCGGAGGAGAACGACGCCCAGGTTTCCCGCTTCTGTGCCGAAAACCCAGAATTTTCGATCGTCGCCGCGGCGGAGCACTGGGACAGCATCTTCGAAAAAGATGCCCCGCAACCTCGCTCGAAGGATGCGCTGACTGTGACGCTCACGCCTGCAAGTACCGATACGGACGGATTCTTTTTCTGCCGCATGCAACGCAAAGTTTGAGTGCGTCGAGACCAAAGTCAAAGTAGAGTTCTACTTTCAAATTATTCTAAACTAGATAGTTTGACACCAGTTTCCAATTGCGCGATGAACCCTTTGACGGCCGGGGAGAGATCCGGGCCGTGAAGGAGAGGGACATGATCCGCAAGACCGTTCTTGGCGCCGCCCTGGCGCTTTTCGCCGCCTCCGCGGCGTTCGTCGTGACAGAGGCGCAGGCCGCCACCACATCCGCCGCCGTCCTCAAGCACTATGCCGAGCTGGCGCATGCGAAATACGAGGACTCGCTGACGACCGCGCAGGCGCTCGACAAGGCGGTCAACGCGCTGATCGCCAAGCCCAGCGAAGAGACGCTGAAGGCTGCCAAGGACGCCTGGCTCGCCGCCCGCGTTCCCTACCAGCAGACGGAAGTCTATCGTTTCGGCAATCCGATCGTCGACGATTGGGAAGGCAAGGTGAATGCCTGGCCGCTCGATGAAGGCCTGATCGACTATGTCGATGCCTCCTATGGCACCGAGAGCGACGAGAACGCACTCTATACCGCGAATGTCATCGCCAACCCGAAGATCAAGGTCAACGGCAAGACGCTCAACCTTTCGAAGTTCGACGCCAAGACGCTGCGCAGCCTCAATGAGGCCGGCGAGATCGAGGCGAACGTCGCGACCGGCTACCATGTCATCGAATTCCTGCTCTGGGGCCAGGATTTGAACGGCACCGGACCGGGCGCCGGCAAGCGCTCCTATACCGACTACGACAAGACCAATTGCACCAACGGCCATTGCGATCGCCGTGCCGATTACCTGAAGGCCGCGTCCGCCCTGCTCGTCTCCGACCTCAAGGACATGGTCACCGCCTGGGGCCCGAAGGGCAAGGCAACCAAAAACGTCGAGGCCAATTCCAAGAAGGGCCTGACCGCCATCCTGACCGGCATGGGTTCGCTCTCCTATGGCGAACTGGCCGGCGAGCGCATGAAGCTCGGCCTGCTGCTGCACGACCCGGAAGAGGAGCACGATTGCTTCTCCGACAACACCTACAACTCGCATCTCAACGACGCGATCGGCATCAAGTCGGCCTATACGGGTGAATATACCCGCGTCGACGGCACCAAGATGACCGGGCCTTCGCTCTCCGAACTGGTTGCGGCGACCGACAAGTCGCTCGACACCGAAATGCTCGGCAAGCTCGACGCGACGCTCGCGGCCATGAACGCCATGGCCGACCGCGCAAAGAAGGTCGAGGCCTATGACCAGATGATCGGCGAAGGCAATAAAGAGGGCAACGCGGTCGTCCAGAAGGCGATCGACGGCCTGATCGACCAGAGCAAGAGCGTCGAGCGCGTCATTGCGTCGCTGAAGCTTGGCAAAGTAGAGCTTGAAGGTTCCGACAGCCTCGATAATCCTGATGCCGTCTTCAAATAAGCAATGAAAAGGCGGGCCGCGGCTGACCTTCAGCCTGCGGCCCGATTTCCCATGAGAACGCCCAAGTCTTTCGTCTTCCTGTTGCCGATCCTTTCGGGCACTCTCCTTCTCACGCCGCTGATCGCGATCGGTGGCGATGCTCTTTTCCCGACCTTCCGCACGGATCTCAATCCGAAGGACCAGAAACGTGTCGAGAGCGTTACCCGCCCGACGACGGATTTCTCCAAGCCCGAGCCGTTCGAGACCATGTCCGCCGGGGCCGCGACCAGCCGCGCCGATGTCAATGGTGACGCCTTTTCGCATTTTTCCGCCAACATCACCTTCGAGGAAGAAGGGACGTTCAAGCTCGGCAATGCGCTGTTCACCAAACTCTGGGTCTCGGCCCCTTCTTCGACACAGGCCTCCGACGGGCTCGGCCCGCTCTTCAATGCCCGCGCCTGTCAGAGCTGCCACCTGAAGGACGGCCGCGGCCATCCACCCGAAGGCGGTGCCGACGCGACCTCGATGTTCTTCCGTCTCGCTCGTCCGGCGCGCACCGACGAGGAGCGCGAAGCGGTCGCCGATTACAGGAAGCTCAATTTCCCCGACGCGATCTATGGCGAGCAGCTGCAGGACCTCGCCGTGTCCGGCCTCGCCTCCGAAGGCCGGATGCAGATTTCCTACCAGGAAATCCCGGTCAAGCTCGGCGACGGCGAAATCGTCCACCTGCGCAAGCCGAGCTATTCGGTAACCGACCTCGGTTACGGCGCGATGGAAGATGACGTGACGCTGTCGCCACGCATCGCTCCGCCGATGATCGGCATGGGGCTGATCCAGGCGATCCACGACGCCGACATTCTTAGCCTGGCCGACCCAGACGACAGGGACGGCGACGGGATTTCCGGCAAGCCGGCCATGGTGCGCGACCACAAGACCGGCGAACTGAAGCTGGGCCGTTTCGGCTTCAAGGGGCAGAATGCGTCGGTCCGCGACCAGACCTCCTCCGCCTTTGCCGGCGATCTCGGCATCTCCACTCCCGACAATCCGTTTGACCACGGCGACTGCACCAAGGCGGAGGCTGCATGCCTCGCCATGCCGACCGGCGTGCAGCAGCGGCTCGGGTCGGTCGAAGCGCCCGATCCGGTTCTGCCGCTCGTGACCTTCTATTCCGAAAACCTCGCGGTGCCGGCCCGCCGTGACATCGGCGACAAGACGGTGCTGAAGGGCAAGGAACTTTTCTACCAGGCCGGCTGCTCCGCCTGTCACACGCCGAAATTCGTGACCAGCCGCGATGCCGGCAACAAGGCGCATGCCTTCCAGCTCATCTGGCCCTATTCGGATTTCCTGCTGCATGACATGGGCGAAGGCCTGGCCGATGGCCAGCCGGTGGGCATCGCCACCGGCAGCGAATGGCGGACTCAGCCGCTCTGGGGCATTGGCCTCACCGAAACCGTCAACGCCCATACGTTCTTCCTGCATGACGGCCGGGCGCGAAACCTGACCGAAGCCGTTCTCTGGCATGGCGGGGAAGCGCAGAAAGCCCGCGATGCCTTCGCCGCACTCTCAAGACAAGACCGTGCCGCCCTCCTCAAATTCCTGGAGTCGCTCTGATGCGCAAGATTCTGTTTGCCGGACTCGTCTCGCTGCTTCCTGCCACCGCCTTTGCCCAGGAAGGTGAACCCGCGCCCTCCGTGGATCTGCCGATGGCTGATGTCACCAAGGTGATGACGGCGGCGGTCGACGGGTTCATCCGGCCGGGCTACGACGCGTTCTACGAATCCGCGGGCAAGATGACGACGGCGATGAAGGCGCTTTGCGAGGTGCCGTCCAAGGCGAATTACGATGCCGCCAAGGGCGCCTTCCGTGACGGAGCGGTCAGCTGGGCGCATATCGAAGTGGTTCGCGTCGGTCCCGTCATCGAGCAGAACCGCTTCGAACGCATTCTCTTTTACCCGGATCGGAAGAGTACGGGACTGAAGCAGGTTCAGTCGGTCCTGTCCAAGGTCGACGAGACCGCCACAGACCCCGCCACGCTCGGCACCAAGAGCGTCGCCATGCAGGGTTTTGGCGCACTGGAATATGTTCTTGCCGGCACCGGCTCCGACGAACTTCTCAAGGCGAAGAACAGTTACCGCTGCCGCTATGGCGCGGCTATCGCCGGCAATATCGCCAATGTCGCCAAGGAGCTTTCCGATATCTGGGATGCCCCCGACGGGATCCAGAAGGCCTGGGAGCAGCCGGGGCCGGACAACCTCAATTTCCGCACCGGCGGCGAGGCGATCACGGCGCTGCTCGGCATTCTCGTGCATGGCGCCGAAGCGGTGCGCGACCAGCGGATCGAAACTTTTTACAAGGGCGCCGACAAGGCGAAATTCCCAAAGCAGGCGCTGTTCTGGCGCTCGGAAAACACCTGGCCGACCATCAAGGGCAATCTCGAAGGCCTTTCGACCCTGCTCGAAAAATCCGGCATGGTTGAGTTGTTGAAGGAGAAGGACCGGCCGATCGTCGCCGCCACCCAGGCGCAGCTGAAGTCGATGATCGAGCTTTCTGCCAAGATCACGCCGGATCTCGAAAAGGCAGTCGGGAATGCCGCCGAGCGCAAGAAGCTCGATACGCTGCTGGCGGACGGAAAAGACGTCATCGCCAAGCTGAATGACGGCTACGGCGGCGCGATCGGCCTCAGCTCCGGCTTTTCCTTCGCGGATGGCGACTGAAACCATGTGGCGCGGCGAGGCCATCGATCGGCGAGGCTTCCTGAAGGCGGCGGGGATCGCCTTTACCGCCGCCCTTTCGCCGCGCTCGCTGATGGCGCTCGAACGCACTGATGCGGTCTATGCCTCGGGTTTTCGTGCGCCGGACGGTTCTTTCGGCGTCGCCACCGTCTCGGAACGCGGAGAGATCATCGACCGCGTGGCGCTTCCCGCCCGCGCCCACGGCATGGCCTATAGTACTGCGACCGGTCGCACTGTCGCCTTCGCCCGCCGCCCGGGCACGTTCGCGATGGTGTTCGACCCGTCGCGGCAGGCCGAACCGGTAATGATCACTTCGCCGGAAGGCCGGCATTTCTACGGGCACGGTCATTTCTCGCCGGACGGCCGCTTCCTCTACGCCAGCGAAAACGATTTCGACGGCAATCGCGGCATGATCGGCGTCTACGATGCGCGGGACAGGTTCCGCCGCATCGGCGAGTTCGACGCCCATGGCATCGGCACCCACGACATGACCGTTTCCGACGACGGCAAGCTGCTGGTCATCGCCAATGGCGGCATCGAGACCCATCCGGATTTCGGCCGCACCAAGCTCAATGTCGACCGCATGGAACCATCGCTGGTTCTGCTCGACGCGAAGACCGGCGCCCTCATCCAGCGGCACCGCCTGCCCGCTTCGCTGAAGCAACTCTCCACCCGCCATCTCGACATCACTGAGAACGGCCGCATCTGGTTCGCCTGCCAGTGGGAAGGTGCGCGCAACGCCCTGCCGCCGCTTGCCGGCTGGTTTTCCAAGGGCGAGGACCTGTCCTTCGTCCCGCTGCCCGAGGAGACGACCCTCCGCCTCGGCAACTATATCGGCGCCATCGCCGTCAACCGGCGCGACGGCGTCGTTGGCCTCACCTCGCCCGTCGGCGGGGCCGCGGTCACGCTTGACGCGAAAACCGGGGCAGTGGTGAAGGAAGAAACCGTCCGCGAGGCTGCCGGCGTCGCGCCCGCAGCTCATGGCATCGCCGTTTCCTCCTATGACGGGCAGTTCAACGAGACGCGCAGCAAGGTCGCCTGGGACCAGCACATCGTCCGGCTGGGTTGACCTTTCCTGGCCGCCGGAGCGCCCTAGTTGCGGCGGGATGAGCAAAACCGTCGTTATGATCGTCTTCATCGTCGCCTGCGTCGCACTCGGCGCCCTGAGCGGCGCAAGCAACCAGCCCGGTGAATGGTATCAGGCGCTCGACAAACCCTTCTTCAATCCGCCGGGCTGGATCTTCGCGCCGGTCTGGACGGTCCTCTATGTCCTGATCGGCGTCGCCCTTTCCGAAATATGGTATGACGAGAACAACGGCCGGCGCCTCGTTCTGTTTGCCATACAGGCCGCGCTCAACCTTCTGTGGTCGCCGGCCTTCTTCGGACTGCAGAGCCCGGTTCTCGGCCTCGTCGTCATCGTGCCGCTGCTGGTCTCGATCCTGCTGTTCATCGCCGCCAGTTGGAGGGAAAACCGCAGGGCCGCCTGGCTTTTCGTGCCCTATGCGCTCTGGGTCGCCTTCGCGACGCTCCTCAACCTGTCGATTGTCGTCCTCAATTAAGCGCGCTCCATCGGACGGCTTGCCGAACATCTCCCGGCATGTCAATTTCGCAACTGCGAAAAGGGACGGGACATGAACGGGAAAGATACGGGCGATTTCCGCGAACGGGTGCGCCAAAGCTTCGGCCGCCAGGGCGCGATGGCGATGCTCGGCGCGGAGCTTACCCGCGTCGAACAGGCGATGATCGAGATCGAGCTGCCTTTCGACATCAAGCTCACCCAGCAGCATGGTTTCCTGCATGCCGGCGTGATTTCGGCAGCACTCGACGCCGCCTGCGGTTATGCCGCCTATACCGTCATCGAACCGGAAGCATCGATCCTCACCATCGAATTCAAGGTGAACCTGATGTCGCCCGGCCGCGGCGAACGCTTCCTGTTCCGCGGTGAAATCACCAAGCCGGGCTCGACGATCATCGTCGCGGACGGCCGCGCCTATGCGATCGGAGACGGCCCCGCCAAACTCATTGCTTCCATGACCGGCACCATGATGGTGATCCGTGGCCGAGAGGACGTAACCGGATGACTTCTCCTCTTCCCCTCGGCGAACCTAGCCTCGCAGGCGGCAAATCCATTCTCTTCGTGATGGCCGTCGATGCCGAATACGGCCCGGCGCTCAAATCCCGCATCAAGCCGCTGATGACCGGTGTGGGGCCGGTGGAGGCCGCTGTCGTGCTTTCCCATGCGCTGACCCGGCTCGAAGCGACGGACGATCTGCCCGATCTCGTCGTCTCGCTCGGTTCCGCCGGCTCCCGCAACCTCGAGCAGACGGAAATCTACCAGGCCTTGTCGGTCGCCTATCGCGACATGGATGCCTCGCCGCTCGGGTTCGAAAAGGGCCGCACGCCCTTCCTCGACCATCCGGCGATCATACCGCTTCCATTGCGCATCCCGGGTGTCAGGCAAGCCTCGCTGTCGACCGGCGGCAATATCGTCTCGGGCGCCGCCTACGATCTCGTCGGCGCCGACATGGTCGACATGGAGACGTTCGCGGTGCTGCGCTGCTGCCAGCTTTTCGGCCTGCCGCTGATCGGCCTGCGCGGCATTTCCGACGGCAAGGAAGAGCTGAAGCATGTCGGCGACTGGACCGAATACCTGCATGTGATCGACCGGAAGCTGGCGGATGCGGTCGACAGCCTGTTCGAGGGGCTGGAGGATGGCGCGATCGCTCTCTGAACGCGCGATTTTCGCCTCATTCCCCGTTGCCAGAAAGGGGAAGTTTCTTTAAAGGCTCGGCATGACCCAGATAGCTCATCCCGACAGCATTCTCATCATCGATTTCGGCAGCCAGGTGACGCAGCTCATCGCGCGTCGCATCCGTGAAGCCGGCGTCTACTGCGAAATCCACCCCTTCCAGAACGCCGGCGCGGCGTTCGAGAGGCTCAAGCCCAAGGGCGTGATCTTCTCCGGCGGCCCTGCATCGGTCACCACCGAAGGCAGCCCCCGCGCACCGCAGGCGGTGTTCAACAGCGGCGTTCCGATTCTCGGCATCTGTTACGGCCAGCAGACGCTCGCCACCCAGCTCGGCGGTGTCGTCGAAGGCGGACACGCAGCGGAATTCGGCCGCGCCGACGTGGAGATCAAGGCGAAGAGCCCGCTGTTCGAAGGTTTCTGGGAGGTCGGTGGCCGGTATCCGGTGTGGATGAGCCATGGCGATCGTGTCACCCAGCTTCCGGAAGGCTTCGAGGTCATCGCGACCTCCGAGAACGCGCCCTTCGCGATCGCGGCTGACGAGAGCCGGCACTATTACACCACCATGTTCCATCCGGAAGTGGTGCATACGCCCGACGGCGCCAAGCTGCTCTCCAATTTCGTGCACAAGATCGTCGGCCTGAAGTCCGATTGGACGATGGCTGCCTATCGCGCCGAGATGATCCGCAAGATCCGCGAGCAGGTCGGCAAGGAGCGTGTCATCTGCGGCCTTTCCGGCGGTGTCGACTCCTCCGTCGCGGCCGTGCTGATCCATGAGGCGGTCGGCGACCAGCTGACCTGCATCTATGTCGATCACGGCCTGATGCGGATGGGCGAAACCGAGCAGGTCGTCAGCATGTTCCGCGACCACTACAACATCCCGCTTGTCCATGTGGACGCTTCCGATCTGTTCCTCGGCCAGCTCGAGGGCGTCACCGACCCGGAAGTGAAGCGCAAGACGATCGGCCGCCTGTTCATCGAGGTCTTCGAGGCGGAAGCCGCCAAGATCGCCGCCGATGGCAAGGGCTCTCCGGCCTTCCTCGCCCAGGGCACGCTCTATCCGGACGTGATCGAAAGCGTCTCCTTCTCCGGCGGACCTTCGGTCACCATCAAGAGCCACCACAATGTCGGCGGCCTGCCCGAGCGGATGAACATGAAGCTGGTCGAGCCGCTGCGCGAGCTCTTCAAGGACGAAGTTCGCGCGCTCGGCCGCGAGCTCGGCCTGCCGGAAAGCTTCATCGGCCGCCATCCCTTCCCCGGTCCGGGCCTCGCGATCCGCTGCCCAGGCGGCGTCACCCGCGAAAAGCTCGATATCCTGCGCAAGGCGGATGCGATCTATCTCGACGAAATCCGCAAGGCCGGCCTTTACGACACGATCTGGCAGGCGTTTGCCGTGCTCTTGCCGGTGCAGACCGTCGGCGTCATGGGCGACTACCGCACCTACGACTTCGTCTGTGCGCTCCGCGCCGTAACCTCGGTCGATGGCATGACGGCGGATTTCTACCCCTACGACATGAACTTCCTCGGCCGCACCGCGACCCGCATCATCAACGAAGTCCGCGGCATCAACCGCGTCGTCTACGATGTGACCAGCAAGCCGCCCGGCACGATCGAATGGGAATAGCCAAGCGCTTCCGGCTGCCGCAGTTTTCCTGCGACAGCCGAACCTCTGGTCCCTGTCGGATTCCCGCCCATGCTTCGCAGCCTCTATAACTGGACGATGGCGCTCAGCGCCCGCAGGTCCGCGGCCGTCTGGCTCGCCGTCATCGCCTTCGTCGAAAGCTCGGTTTTCCTGGTGCCGGCCGACGTGCTGTTCCTGCCGATGGCGCTCGCCCGTCCGGAGCGCGCCTGGCGTTATGCGCTGATCGCGACGGTCTTTTCGGTGCTCGGCGGCGTTGCGGGGTGGGGCATCGGTTATTTCGCCTTCGATGCGCTGGCAGAACCGATCCTGCAGTTCTGGGGCAAACTTAGCACCTTCAACGAGCTCAAGGCCGGCATTACCTATGAAACGGTCGTGCTGCTGCTGGTAACGTCAGGCCTGGCGCACCTGCCGCCGATCAAGGTGGTGACGATCCTGTCCGGTGTGACACATGTCAATCTCGGCCTGTTCGTCGTCTCGGCGATCGTCACCCGAAGCGCCCGCTTTTTCCTGCTTGCCTGGCTGCTGCGCCGTTATGGGGAGGACATCCGCCATTTCATCGAAAAGCGGCTGGGCCTGATTACCATGGTGGCGGCGGGAGTGCTGATCGTCGCCTACGTCGCCTACAAATTCCTGACGCATTGACAATCAGAACCCCAGTGATTGTTGCGCCGGCTCGGGCGGCGTCAGGCGCACACCTTCGAGTTCCAGCATACGGGTCTTCGAGGTCGATCCGCCGGGCGCCGAAAAGCCGCCGATCTTGCCGCCGGCGGCAAGCACGCGGTGGCATGGGATGATCAGTGCCACGGGGTTCTTCGCCATCGCCTGGCCAACGTCGCGGGCGGTCTCGGGACCGGCGCCGAGTTCCTTGGCGATCGCGCCATAGGTCGTCGTATGCCCCCAGCCCACCCGGCGGGCGGCGGCATAGATCCGCTTGAAGAAATCATCCTGGCCTTCTAGATCGAGCCTCACCTTCGAGAAGTCGACTTCTTCGCCCGCGAAATAACGCTTCACGGCGCTGACGGCTTCGCGCACCTCGATGAATGGCGTGCCGGGCTCGGCCTCCGGCAACCGGCGCCGCAGCAGCTTTTCGGTCGAATCCGCGCTCTTGGTCGGGAGCTGGAAACGGGTGATGCCGACGTCATTCCAGGCGATGCCGCAGAAGCCGCCGGCCGTTTCGAAAATCAGGTATTGATGCGTTGTCATGAGGAAACCTCCGCATTTCGATTGACCATAAAATCAGGCCTTGGGTTCAAGGATTCAACCCGTTTCTTGCCGCGACGAGCACTGTTCTCACAGAACTGTTGGTTGAGGCCACAAACGACGGCGTCTTTTAGCGGGTTGTCCTTTGAAATCATTAGCGAATCGACTTTCGGATTAACCATGATTGCAATTGTTCCGCGTTTGTTCTTTACACATCCGCGGAGTCCCGCTAGGCTTCTTTCAACGGCATGAGGTCGCATTACTATGACGGTAGCAAGATGAGCTTGCGCAAGCACGCTGGCCAGCCTTCGCTCCCCTTTGGCGAAGGCTGGCTTTCCAAACCGGCCCGGCCTGTTCGACCCAAGAGCAAGCTGATGTTCGTGCTGAAGCCTTCCGCTCCCTTGGGTCTCGCCATGCATGGCGCCGCCACGCTTCATGCGGCGAACCAGAATACCCGCGAGGCCTACCCCGCCCATCTTCTCCATATGAGCCTGCTCTGCATGGAACAGTTCGACGAGCCGCCCATGGCGCTCATCGAGGCAACCAGAATGGTCGCGGCCGGTCTCCAGGCGAGGCCCGTTCCAATCACCCTCGACAGCAGCGGCCTGTTTGGAGGCAAGCGTCATCTCGCCCTCTATCGTGCCAGGGGCAATCCGGTCGTCAACCAGTTCGCCCAGATGCTGCGGAGTGCTCTTTCGCGCCACAACCTGCCGAGTTTCCGGATGGCCGACGCTGCCCCGCACGTGACACTGATCTATGGCTGCGGTCGCATAGAGACGATGCCTGTCGAGCGGAACTACGCCTGGATTGCCGGGGAATTCATGCTCATCTACAGCCACTACGGCCAGACACGGCACGAGGAATTCGGAAGATGGAGCTTCGATCCGAATGCCCCTGCCTATCCGGCGCGGCCGGAGCAGCTCCGCATGATGATCTGACCGAAAAGAATTCGTGAAATGTGTCGGGCCGGCGCGAGCGCGCGTGTCCTATGGGCGATCATCCCTTGGAGGAGAGAGCGGGACGTTGCCTTCGGGGGGTGACGCACGTCATCCCCGATATCAGACCTTGATCGCCAGGCGCAGCCCGCCCCAGTGACGCCCATTGACGGTGATCGGAGCAGAAATGTCCTTCATCAGCACGAACTGGCCGCCGCCCATGTCGCGGCGGTAGGTCTGCAGCAGGAAGGGCTCCTTGCTGCGGCCGGCGGCCAGGCCCACGCGGTCGTTGAAGATGCGTCGGTTGCGGCAGTTGGCGGTGTTCCAGGTGACGTCGCCCGGACGCTGGCGCTGCGAGAATTTTCGGTTATGGGTCGGCAGATAACCGTTTTCGTCTATGGCAGCACAGAACGCGACCTGCGCGTCGCTTTCGGCTGCCTCTTCCTGGATCGGCGGCAGAACCGCATCCGTGAATTCCGTAAAGCGCGTCATGTACTGGACGGGATCGCTGCCCGGGATCGCAACATACTGCCGGTCGAACAATGACCCGAGATCGATGCGGCCGGATTTCACGCTCGCCTCGAAGACGGACGAGACCTCGGCGGCATAGGCCATCACGGCATGGATATAGGGACTGTCCGGGGTCTCGATGCCGGCGCTCGCCGTCGTCTGGATCATCCGCTCGGAAATCGTCACCACCTCGCCGACACGGGACGAGGTCTGCTGCAGTTGGTCGTTGGATTTCAGGATCGCACCTGCCGCGGAAGCAATCGAAGAGGCGAACTCGCCGCATTGCCGGTCGACGGCCTCGGTCGTCCCGGCAAGCGAGGACGCGTTGTCGAGGATCTGGGTCATGACGCCTTCGACACCCTTGAATGAGCCCTGAACCTTCATGGCGGTGGCCTTGACGCCTTCGGCCGACTGGCTGGCACCTTCCCCGGCGGTCACAAGCCGGTCGATGCGGCTGTTCAACTGGTCGAGCGTGGCCTGGATTGAACTCGTGGTCTGGGACGTCTGCAGCGACAGCGCGCGTACTTCCGCGGCGACCACGGCAAAACCCTTGCCCGCCTCGCCCGCACGCGCCGCTTCGATGGCGGCGTTGAGCGCCAAGAGGTTGGTCTGCCGGGCGATCATGCCGATCGCGTCCGCCAAACGTCCGACGTCTCCGAGAGCCGTGGAAAACAGCTTGATCTCGGCGCCGATCTCCTGCGAGGCATGCACCATGTTGTCGATCGCGGCGATCGAGCCGGAAAGCTGCTCAGCCTGTTCGCCGAGCACCTTGCGCGCATTCGCCGTCAGCTTGTCGGATTCGTGCAAGGAGCGGGCGACATGGCCATTGGCATCCGCAATCGATTGAGCGGACTGGGTCAGGCGACCAAGCAATGTCGCATGTTCCGAAGATTGCGACGCGGTATCCTGGATGGCACCGGCAATATCGACCAGATGAAGCCCAAGCGCAGAAGCCTCGTTCGCCAGCTTGGCGACGGACCGCTTCAACTCCCCGCCGTCGACAGGCACAAGCCTCGACGGCGCTTCTTCCTTGATGACCAGCGCAACCAAATCTACATCTCCCGGAATATTAGGAGACTATAGGATATCCATGGTTAACGGATAGTTTACGCGAGTATCCCGCGGAGACTTATACTTAAGGCTGAGATACGCAGCCCCCCCCCGCCTGATGAAGCCGGGAAAAACGGATTAGCCGAGACGATCGAAAGCCTTGGGATCAATGCCAAGGGTGTTCAGGTCGCGGTTGCTTGGGCGGCGATGGTTTTCAACGGCGGCCGAAACCGAAATTGCTGCGCTCATGACTGCGAAGGCGCGGCCGATGACGCCACGACGGCTCTTGGTCTGTACGGACATGTGAAACTCTCCTTTTTTGGTTCTGCTAAAATATGATGGGTGTACTGTTTTTGTGCAATGCACAACAAAACAGGGGAGCCATGCAACTGTCACATAACAACTATTAACCAGGCTGGGCAGCTTGCACGGCAAGGGTTGCTCTTGGTATCGATCAGGCATGGAATGAGAGGCTGCGATGGCAATCACGATCTACGGCATCAAGAACTGCGACACGATGAAGAAGGCGCGCGACTGGCTCGACCGCAAAGGCGTCACCTATGCTTTTCACGACTACAAGGCCGAGGGTATCGACCGCGCCCATCTGGATACCTGGACGGACCGAGCCGGTTGGGAAATCGTGCTCAACCGCGCCGGCACCACGTTCAAGAAACTCGGCGAAACCGACAAGGCTGACCTCGACCAGGAAAAGGCGATCACGCTGATGCTCGCCCAGCCTTCGATGATCAAGCGGCCGGTTCTGGAAGCGGGCGGAAAGCTGATCGTCGGCTTCAAGCCGGAGATTTACGAAGAGGCCTTTGCCGAGATCTGAACCCAGGATTCGAGCCATGTCCAAGACAACCCGCGCCACCCAGATGCTCGAAAAGGCAGGGATCGCCTTTACCACCGTCACCTATGACTACGATCCGAATGCGGACCGGATCGGGATGCAGGCGGCGGAGGCGATCGGCGAGGAACCGCGTCGTGTGCTGAAGACACTGATGGCGGAAGTGGATGGCAAGGCAGTTTGCGTCGTGGTGCCGTCGGACCGCGAGGTTTCAATGAAGAAGCTCGCTGCGGCGTTCAAAGGCAAGTCGGCGAACATGATGAAACCCGCCGATGCGGAACGGGCGACCGGCTACCATGTCGGCGGCATCAGCCCCTTCGGCCAGAAGAAGCTCGTGCCGACCGCGATCGAGATCGCGGCGCTCGACGAGCCGCATGTCTTCATCAATGGCGGCCAGCGCGGGCTGCAGGTGCGGCTCGACCCCAAGGCGGCCCGCGATGCACTGAAGGCGGTCGCCGCGCCGCTGGTGGCGTGAATGCAATCATGACTGAAATGACCTCGACCCTTCGAATTCTCGAACCCTACCCCGGCATATTCGCCTATTACGATGGGCGCGTGCCCGGCAAACGGCTCCATGCGAAAACCGCAAACTGGCTGGATGACGGCGCCTATTCGCTCGGCGTCGCCTCCTATGCGATCGTCGATCAGGGCGAGGCGCTGGTCTATGACACGCATATTTCGCTCGATCATGCGAAAGCGATCCGCACACATCTGGAAGCACTTGGCGTCACGAAGATCCGCGTCGTGCTCAGCCACTGGCACAAGGATCATATTGCCGGAAATGCGATCTTCTCCGATTGCGAGATCATCGCGCTCACGCTGACGGCCGAGAAACTCACGCAGAACCGCGGGAAGATCGAAAACGCCAATCCGCCGATCGCACCACTTGTCATGCCGACCACCCTCTTCGATGGCCGGTTGGACCTTACGGTCGGGCGCCGCAGGATCGAACTGCACCATTTCGCCATCCACAGTGCCGACGGCAACGTGATCTGGCTGCCGGAAGAACGGCTTCTGCTCGCCGGCGATACGCTGGAAGACACTGTCACCTATATCTCGGAAGCGGCCGAGATCGGTACGCATATCGGCGAACTCGCGCGGATGCGCTCCTGGCCGATCGCAAACATCCTGCCGGCCCATGGCGATGCGGAGCGCATCGCTTCCGGCGGTTATGGTTCGACCCTGGTCGACGCCAACCGCGCCTATCTGCGCCGAATGGCGGGCGCCGTCGCCGCCGGCCAGGACATCGATCCCTCTCTGAGATCTTTCGTCGAGGAAGAAATCGCCTCCGGCACCGTGCTTTACTTCGCGCCCTACGAGGAGGTTCACACCAGCAATATCGCCGCCGTTAAAGCGGCGCTGCAGCGCTGACCGGCCAGAAAACAGCCGTCAAACCGTCATGGCCACTTTGCCGACCATTGTTTGAGGGCAGCGAGCGCCGGCGCCGGCCATCTGCGGACCGCCGGGCGCAGGATGATCTTCTTGCCCGCGGGTTTCCAAGCAAGATAGAGCTTTCTCGCCGAAATATCCGCAGCTATCAGCGCCTCGGCCTCGGTGCACATATGCGGCATGCAGGCTTCGCCGATATAAAAACCGTTCTTGAACGCTCCACTGCCGGGTCCGGTGATGGAGCTCTCGAATTCCTGTCGATGCTCGCCGAGCATGGCGTTTGCCGCATCGGCGATCGGGCCTATGCCGAGAAGTTCGGATGGGTGCCCCGCCTTCTTCATGTCATCCCAACCCATCGTCGCATTCGGCTGAAAGGCGACCTTGCCGACCTCGGCGAAGCCTTTTCCGGGCGTCCAGGTCCAGCGCACGCTCGGCTGACCGGGGATGGCTTCCGTCGCAAGCAAGAGATGATCGCCCTCTGTCGCAATCGAAGCGGCGCCGCGGCAATCGTCCAGTGGCTCATCGACACGCGGCTCCTCGCCTTGTGGAAAGGATAGGACCAGAGGCGAACCCGGACATGCGTTACCGCCGTCCGAACTCACGACCACGACGAACGGCACACCTGCGACCACACCGACATTGTCGATCAGCAGGAACCGGTTGGAATGGACTTGCCTGCCGTCGATCGTCAGTTTCTCCTCATTGTCATCGGATGCGATGGCCACCTGATGATCGAACATGGTCGCCGCAAAATCGGCCGCAAGACAGGCGGAAGCCGAGGCGCCGAAGAGCACGGCGCATATGGGCAAGACGGTTTTCATGAACATCGATCCCTGAGCTTCAATTTTGCCCCAAACCTCTTTAAGTCTCTTCGATCACAGAAATCAGGTGAGGTCTATCATGACAATCGTGCCGAATTTTCAAACCGTCGTCGATCCTCAGAAGCTCGAAAAGCTGGCGGAAGTCGCCATCAAGGTGGGCTTGCGCCTCGAGAAGGGCCAGGATCTGGTGATCACGGCACCGATCGCCGCTTTGCCGCTCGTGCGGCTCCTCACCAAACACGCCTATATGGCCGGCGCCGGTATCGTCACGACCTTCTATTCCGACGAGGAAACGACGCTGGCACGCTACGAATACGCGCCTGACGGAAGTTTCGACAAGGCGTCCGGCTGGCTCTACGACGGCATGGCCCAGGCCTATGCCAACGGTGCCGCGCGGCTTGCCATCTCCGGCGACAACCCGATGATGCTCTCCGGCCAGGATCCCGCCAAGGTGGCGCGCGCCAACAAGGCCAATTCCATTGCTTACAAGCCGGCGCTCGAAAAGATCGCCAATTTCGACATCAACTGGAACATCGTGTCCTATCCCAACCCCTCCTGGGCGCGGCAGGTCTTCCCGGACGTTCCGGAAGACGTCGCGGTCGGCAAGCTGGCGGATGCGATCTTCGCCGCCTCGCGCGTCGATCTCGCCGATCCGATCGCCGCCTGGGCAGAGCACAACGCCAACCTCAAGAAGCGCTCGACCTGGCTGAACGGCGAGCGCTTTTCCGCACTCCACTTCACCGGCCCGGGCACCGATCTGACGGTTGGCCTTGCCGACGGCCACGAATGGCATGGCGGCGCCTCCACCGCCAAGAACGGCATCACCTGCAACCCGAACATCCCGACCGAAGAGGTCTTCACCACGCCGCATGCGCTGAAGGTCGAAGGCCATGTCTCCAGCACCAAGCCGCTGTCGCACCAGGGCACGCTGATCGACAATATCCAGGTGAAGTTCGAAGGCGGCCGGATCGTCGAGGCCAAGGCTTCAAGGGGCGAGGAAGTGTTGAACAAGGTGCTGGATACGGACGAAGGCGCCCGCCGGCTCGGCGAAGTGGCGCTGGTGCCGCATTCCTCGCCGATCTCCAAGAGCGGCATCCTGTTCTACAACACTCTGTTCGACGAAAACGCCTCCTGCCATATCGCGCTCGGCCAGTGCTATTCGAAATGCTTCCTCCACGGCGCATCGCTCAGCCAGGACCAGATCAAGGCACAGGGCGGCAATTCGAGCCTGATCCATATCGACTGGATGATCGGCTCCGACAAGGTCGACATCGACGGCCTTCGTGCCGACGGCTCGAAGGTGCCGGTGATGCGCAAGGGCGAGTGGGCCTGATTTCGCCTCATAACATTGACGATCCGTAGTTTTTAAACTACGGATCGTCAATGTTCGAGCTCAAGCAGACGGAGACGTTCCTCAAGTGGCGCACGCGTCTGAAGGACGAGCGTGTTCGGGCACTGATTGCCTCGCGTCTGGACCGGCTCGCCTTCGGGCATGCCGGTGATGTGGCTCCTTTCGGTGAAGGTGTCAGCGAACTGCGCATCCATCATGGGCCGGGTTACCGCATCTACTTTCAGCAGCGCGGCAATCTGCTGATTGTTCTCCGGTGCGGCGGCGACAAAAGCAGCCAGGCGAAGGACATCAAGGCTGCAAAGCGGCTCGCGATGGAATGGAGTGAGTGATGGCTGAAAAACTGACCGCTTACGATCCCGCCGAAGACCTAGGTTCGGATGAGGCAATCGCAATGTTCATGGCCGAAGCTTTCGAGACCGAGGATGCGGCCTATATCGCGCATGCCCTGGGAGTGGTTGCCCGCGCCAAAGGCATGACCCAGATCGCCAAGGACACGGGCCTGTCCCGGGAGCAACTCTATCGCTCCTTCAGCGCCACGGGTAACCCGACGCTGAGGACGACGATTGCGGTGATGAAGTCACTGGGTATCGAATTGACCGCTAAGGTCCATTCCTGACCTGAGCCTCGCGCCAGATTACTGCCGGCGGCGGCGCAGTCATATTGTCCCTATCGTATATCCCGAAGCGCGGCCTTCACGCGCTCCAGATGCCGCCTGCGCTTGTCATCCGTGGCCCGGTCCATGTCGTGCAGTGCCAGCATGCGGAAATCGACTTTTTTGTTGCAGAAGATCGCAATGCCGCGCTTGAGCTGACGGCGCACCGGGTCGCCCATATAGAATTTCACCACCCACCAGGGTGAACCGGTCGTGGTGAAGGCCCAGAAGTGGCGGATGTTGGTGAGCAGCGGGGTGATCCTTCCGCCTGCCTTGTCGTGGCGGAAGGCGACGCCTGGCGCAAAGACCCGATCGAAGAAACCCTTCAGCACCGCCGGCAGGTTGAACCACCACTGCGGAAAGACGAATATCAGTGCCTCGGCCTTCTGCAGCCGCGCCACGAGACCCGCGACCTCCGACGTATCATAGGGCACATCGAAATAACCGCGCCGTTCCTTTCCCGTCAGCCGTGGATCGAAATTTTCGGCATAGAGATCAAGCACATCGACCGTATGGCCGTTTGCCTCCAGTGTCTCGCGCGCCAAACGGGCGACCGAATGCGCAAAGCTTTCCGGCAGCGGATGGGCAAGCACCAGGAGGACATGCATCAGAAAAGCGTACCCTGTTTCGGCGCATCTCCGGTCGGCTCCGATTTGGCTGGCCGCTTCTTGGGCTGAGACGACACGGCGGACGCAACCGCAGGATCGCCACCCTCACCTGTCATCGCTGCAATGCGACCGTCGGCGAATTCCACCGAGATCGCCAGGCCCTCGCCTATGCCGGCAGCACGCGTCAGCGGCCGGTCATCCTCGCCGCGCACCACGGCAAAGCCGCGTTTCAGCACGTTCTTGTAGGAGAGCGATTGCAGCACGCGGTCCTGCGCGGTGATCGCCGCGCGGCTGCGTATCAGCGTGTGCGAGATCGCCGTATCCGCATGACGGGCCATCGACGCGAGATGCTGGCGCTCGCGCTGCAACTGGCCGAGTAATCTTGCGGGCAGTGCGGAAAGAGAGACACCGGCCCTGGCGACACGATTGTTTTCCTTCAGCAATTGCCGCTCCAGGCAGCGGTCGCTGCGCGTCAGCCGGTCGGCCAGCAATTGCCGCTGCTGGGCCAGCCGGTTGGTCAGGAGTTCCAGCCGCAGCCCGGAAGAAGCCCGCTCGAAACTGCGGCGCTTAACCACCGTCGTGCGCTCCAGCCCACGCCCGAGGCCGGCCGCCGCCTCGTCGAAACGCCGGCGCGGCAAGGCGAGCAGCTGATCGAGCGAGGGAAGCGCGCGAACCAGGGCTCGAACGGACTGCCGCCGCAGGTCCATCTGGCGGCTTGCGACACCCCGCAGGCGGGCGGCGAGGTTCGCGACCTGCGCTTCGAGGTCCGCCTTGACCGGCACGGCCATTTCGGCGGCACCCGTCGGGGTCGGCGCGCGGACATCGGCGGCGTGGTCGATCAGCGTCCAGTCGGTCTCGTGGCCGACGGCCGAGATCAGCGGGATCTCGCTGTCCGCCGCGGCGCGCACCACCGCCTCGTCGTTGAAGCTCCAGAGGTCTTCGAGACTGCCGCCACCACGCGCGACAATCAGCACGTCCGGCCGCCTGATCGGGCCGCCGGGCGCCATCGCATTGAAGCCGCGGATCGCCGCAGCCACCTCGTCGCCGGACCCCTCCCCCTGCACCTTGACCGGCCAGACGATGACATGCACCGGAAAACGGTCGGCAATACGGTGCAGGATATCCCTGATGACGGCGCCGGTCGGCGAGGTCACGACGCCGATCACCTGCGGCAGGAAGGGAAGAAGCTGCTTGCGGCTCTGGTCGAACAGTCCTTCGCCGCCGAGCCGGCGCCGGCGTTCTTCGAGCAGCGCCATCAGCGCGCCGGCACCCGCCGGCTCCAGGTTCTCGATGACGATCTGGTATTTCGAGGAGCCGGGGAACGTGGTGATCTTGCCCGTGGCGATCACTTCCATGCCCTCTTCCGGGCGGAATTTGATGCGCGGGAAGGTGCCCTTCCAGATCACGGCGTCGATCCGGGCGCGATCGTCCTTCAGCGAGAAATAGGCGTGGCCGGAGGAATGCTGGCCGCGATAACCGGAAATCTCGCCGCGCACGCGTACGTGGTCGAACGCGTTCTCCACCGTCCGCTTGATCGAACCGGACAGTTCCGACACCGAAAATTCGGTGAGGTTCGTGGGCGAATCGTTGTCGAGCAAACTGGTCATCCTTCTCTTCTAAAGCAAGAGCGCGGCGATTTCACCAGTTCCAAGCAGTTGAAACGGGGATGATGCAGCCCGCAAGAGAGCCGTTTCGACAGGTTCTTGCGGCGATGCGTGAGCGCCTGCCCGTTCGCCCTTTTGCGCCCAAGTATTTGACGCTGCATCTTTTCTTTTGCCGGGCACGCCACATTTCCTTCTCTGGAGAGGCAGGAAACTTCCGGCACGGCGCTTTTTTAAAGCCTCGCATTTTCCCCGCCGGAGAGAGGAGAGCGACAATGACGGCAAGCGATATTCAAGGAGATTTCGTCCATGCCAGACCGTTTCGCCAATACCCAAGCCTCGCTTTCCGGCCCCGCCTCCTCCGGTTTCGCGATCACGCCCAGCGACAGCGCCGACCTGCCGGAGACCACGCGCGCTCTCTATGTCGGCACCGGCGGTCACCTGTCCGTGCGCATGCTGTCGGGCGAAGTGCTGACACTTTCGAACGTACCGGCCGGCGGCCTGCTTCCGTTGCGGGTGACCCGTGTGCTGGCGACCGGCACGACGGCGGTGGCGATCGCCGGGCTCGTCTGAGGAAAAAGGTGGGCAGCGATGCGGCTTAGACCCTTGTTGCTGCGCTTCGAGGACAGGCGGCAGGCCGTGTCCGTGCTCGGCGAGATCGGCATTGCGTTCGATGCCATCTCCGGTGACGGCATCATCCGCAAGCCGACGGGCGAAACGGCCGAATTCGAGGGCGAGGCCATCGCCCTCACCTGCCCGGTCCCGGGCTACCATGTCCGGCTCATCTGGCGAGGAGAACTGCCACGCTCGCTGGCACAATATCTTGTGGATCGCGACGCTTCAGGCGAATGCCGGAGCCACTGAACATGGCTTAACCGCACCGAATCAGATCGTATCAAAGTCGTCGCGTGCCTTGGCGCCTGACATGCATTGGAACGAAAGCATTTATTAGCACGTTGCTAATACGCTCGTTCCCTTGAAGCAGATGAGGAGATATTCGAGTGCTTTTCCTGACCGCTGCATCGATAGGCATTTGTGTCGGCATGATGCGGTCCGCATTCTCGATCGCTTTAATCGCTGTCATGATCGCCGCGACATTCGCGCTTGCGACCGCCGTTTCGCCCGGCCCGGCGTCCTATTTCAATCTCCTGATCGCCATTATCGGCTACAATGCTGGACTGATCGCGTTCTTGGCAGGCCTTTTTGCCCTGGATACCCGCCGCACGGCCTGAAGACCTTTTATCTCCGCAATCAATTCCTGTCCGGCAGCACCTTGTAGAGGCGGAAGCCGTCGGCGTTCGGTTGTCCGAACGGCTGGAGATAATCTGGCACCTGGCCGCGAGCGAGGTTGGCATAGAGCCCGTCCGGCTTGCGCCTGATCAGGGCGTCGGTCTGCGGATCTGTCTTGCAGAAGGCAAGCGCAGTCACCTCGGCCCCCCTCAGGAAGGCTTTCGCCTCACCCGGCTGGGCCATCCCGATATAGAGTTCGGTCAGCATGCCCTTCTGGTTGCGATGATAGGGGCCTGACAGTACCCGATGAGGGGTGAAGCGCAAGATGTCGGCGCCGCTGTTGGAGGGTGCGACTATGACACCGGTAGGCAACGCGTTCAACGCCATCATATCCGCCGGATCGCCGCACTCCCCGACTTCGCCGTCGGAAATGCCCGCCCTCGAAAGCGTCCGCATGTCGGCCGCCTGTTTCCAGCCATGCACCGCAAGTACACCGCCCAGGGCCCAGACGACCGGCACGGACATGAGCACCGTGCTGATATAGGCAAAGGCCGTGCTGGGATTTTCCGGATTGGCTGCCGAGGCGCGTCGCAGGTCGCTGATCAGCAGTGACAACGGCAGGATGGCCAGCATGTTGGAAAAGAAGGCACCGCGCACCTGCAGCAGCGCGATGCCCCACGACGCCCCGATCAGCGCCAGCAGCACGAGATGGAGTTCCGTCTCCTCGCGCCTCAGGCTGCGAACAAGGCAGACCACCATCGCAAAGAGCCCGACGGCGTAGAACCCGCCCACCATTTCCGGCTCGAGCCGGGTTTCGGCCAGGAACGAACGCGCTTCCGTCACGCCGTTCAGCCAAAGCTCCACCAGCAGCGGATCGAGCGTGCCGAGCGGATCGCCGAGGCATTGCGGCGCGATGATCCGGGCCGTCAGAAGGATGAGCCCGCCGGTAATGCCGGCCAAGCCGACACGGACGAGACGTGAGGGCTGTTTCGGCAGGCTTGCGAGGAGAAAGAGCGCGGCTCCTCCCAGCGCGGAAAGGGCATAGAAGCCGAGCGAAAAGTTGTCGCAGGTGACGACCGCATACGCACGAGGCGGGATCGTCAGGAAAAAGACCGCCGAGACGGAGAGGGCCAGCGACAGGCCGAAAGAACGGGCCGGCCGGGAGAACGGCTGGCCATGCCAAACCCACTGAAGCGCGACGCAGACGCAGACGACGGCAACAAAAGGCGTCGTTTCGACGCCGATCGCCAGTGCCAGCGCGCAGGCGATGGCAGCGACGACATAGCTCGATGCCCGCCGCTGTGGATCAACCAGCATGGCAGCGATCCACATGACGAGCATGAGCTGGACGTTGTGATGGTCGATGGAACCGGGCTTGAAGCGGACGCAGCCGAGGACGAAGAATGCTCCGAGGCCGAGCGCAATATGCATGGCCGCAACGCCGGCCAAGCGACGGACAGCCAGGCCAAGCGGCAGGAGCAGCAGCGGCACCAGAAGGAGAGGCCAGACCGTGACAACGACGGCTTCGGCCTTGTCCGGCGTCAGGAAGAGCGAAAACAACCGGATCAGCAGCGCGATCGGCAGATCGATCAACCGCGACCAATGCATCAGCGTGCCGCCTTCAAGGCCGAGCCGGTACTGAGTGAGATCGAACCAGTTCTGGCCACCGAGAAAATCCCGGATTTCGACGAGCCGCATGACATCGTCATTGTCGGACCCGAGGTAGTCGGTCGCGTCGGGGAGAAAAAACGCAAGAGCCGCGACGGCGACGATGACCGCGTAAAGACCAACCGCGGGCAGAAGCCGCGACAAGAGCGGCATGGCGACCTGGCCTGGCGCCCTCGGAAAGAATCTGTCTGCCGTGTTTTCCGTCATCTTCGTCCGGACTTTTCGCCTGTTTCGAGGGTCGAGGAAACCTAGCCTTAACCTTCCCAAGAAATAGTAAAGCCCGCGGCACGGGAGACTTCCCGCGTTCGGTTTTCCGTGTATCGAGTGAGCAACATGACCGACGCCCTCACCGGCCATTTCGACATTGCGATCCTGCTGCCCTGTTACAACGAGGCCATGACCGTCGCCGGCGTGGTGCGCGGCTTCCGCGAGGCGCTGCCGGGTGCCCGGATCTATGTCTACGACAACAATTCCACGGACGGCACCGCACTTCAGGCGATGCTCGCAGGCGCCCTCGTCATGCGCGAGCGTCGGCAGGGCAAGGGCCATGTGGTGCGCCGCATGTTCGCCGACATCGAGGCGGACGTCTACATCATGGCCGATGGCGACGGCACCTATGCGCCGCAGGATGCGGAGGAACTGGTCCGCACGCTACTCACCGAGCGCGCCGACATGGTGGTCGGTACCCGCCGCGGGGTGCATGCGGATGCGGGGCGGCAGGGTCATGCGGCGGGCAACCGGCTGTTCAACTTCCTCTACCGGACGATGTTCGCTTCGGACTTCACCGACATCTTCTCCGGGTACCGCGCCTTCTCGCGCCGGTTCGTGAAGAGCTTTCCGGCTGTCTCCGGCGGCTTCGAGATCGAGACCGAAATGTCGGTGCATGCCTCGCTGCTCAAGCTCCCGGTCTGCGAGATCGAACTCGACTACGGAAGGCGCCCGGAAGGCTCCCATTCCAAGCTCTCGACCTTCAAGGACGGCGCCAGAATCCTCTGGATGTTCGCCATGCTGATGAAGGAGACGCGGCCGTTCGCGTTTTTCGGCCTGATCAGCGGCGCCTTCATGGCGGCAAGCCTGATCTTCATGGCCCCCGTCCTCGTCGCCTATTTCCAGACCGGCCTGGTGGAGCGGATGCCCACCTGGGTCTTCTCGCTGGTGCTGATGCTGGTTTCGCTCTTAGTCTTCACCGCCGGGCTGATCCTCGATTCCGTGTCCCGCGCCCGCGCCGAACAGCTCCGCATCCACTATATGAGCCTGCCGGCAAGCATCCACGCTACCGCCTCGGCCCCGATTGCGGCGGCCCCGCCCGCCAAGCCCGAGCGGCGCAGGACCAAAGCGGCATGAACCGGGAAACCACCAACCGCATCCGCTTCGTCATCGAGGACCTGCTGCCGCCGATCCTGCGGGATTCGCCGCTTTTCCTCTGGCTCGCCAAGCGCGTCTGGGGCAACCATATCAGCCACCTCGCCCGCTTTCGCGAGCGGGCGCCGTTCCTAACGGCGGAGGAATATGCGGACCTTTACCGCAACCATCCGCGCGTCCATGAAGGCACGGACAATTCGGCGGCCTGCATCCGGCGGATCAATTCGATGATCACCGGAACAAGCGTCTGCGACGTCGGCTGCGGCACCGGCGCGCTGCTCACCCATATCCGCGCCGCCCATCCGGAACTCAAGCGTCTCGTCGGCGTCGATTTCGTCGTCGAGGATGCAGCCGCTATCGAGGGCGTCGAATATATCGCCGCCAAGATCGAGGACCTGCCATTTGCCGACGGCGAATTCGACACCGTGGTCTGTACCCATGTGATCGAGCATGTGCTGGAATATCAAAAGGCGATTGCGGAACTGCGGCGGATCGCGAAAAGACGGCTGATCATCGTCGTGCCGCGCGAGCGGGAATCCCGCTACACGTTCAACCCGCATTTCAACTTCTTCGCCTACACGCATTCTTTCCTGCGCGCCGCGCATCCGGTGCCTGAGGTCTATGTCTGCGAGGACGTAGGTCGCGACATCTTCTACAGCGAAGACCGGCCGGGCTGAGGACGTTTTATGTTCGCCTCGCTTTCTCCCATCACCTGGCTCGGGCTTCTCGGAACGCCGCTGCTGATCGCCATGGGGCAGGTTCTGTTCAAGATGACCAGTTCCACTGCCGGAGACTTCTCGCTGCGCGGGCTCCTGGCGCTCGCCGCCAATCCGGTGCTGCTCGCCGCACTGGCGCTCTACGGTTTTGGCACGATCGTCTGGATCTATGTGCTGAAGTCCGTGCCGCTGACGCTCGCCTATTCGTTCATGGGACTGACATTCTGCTTCGTGCCGCTGCTGGCGCAATTGTTCTTCGGCGAGCCGCTGACGTTTCGATATGCGCTCGGAACCGTGCTGATCTTCGCCGGTCTCCTGGCCATCAACGGCTGACCGCGCGATGACCCGCCGTGCCCGGTTCGCGCTTCTCCTCGTGCCCCCGATCTTCGTCGATGCGCTGCTCCTGCAGCTGCTGACCACGGCGACCGAGGCCGGCACGCTTGTAGACCGACTGATATCGCTCGGGGTGGGCCTGGTTGCCGCGCTGATCCTGCACGGGATAGTTCCCACAGCTCGGGATCAAGCACGCCAGCCGGGTTTCTGGCCGCTCGTTGCGGTCGGCCTTGTCCTTAACTATGGAGTTTTTGCAGCGCTGGCTTCGCGCGCGCCGCATGTGCAGCCGCTCGTGCATCTCGGCTTTTCCTGGGCCTGCACACTCATCTTCGGCGGCTTCGGGCTATATCGCATCCGCCGCTGGCGGAACTAGACCTTTTCCCAGCCGTCGTGCCCGCCGGCGCGATAGATCGCGTCGATGAACTTCTGGTTCGCCAGCGAATTCTCGAGCGTCACGACTTCGACCGGATCGCCCTTGGCGGCCTTCGCGAAGGCCTCCGCCTGGCGCTTGTATTGCCGGCTGTCCGGGAAGCGGAAGATCTGCGACACCGCGTGGTTTTGGTTGGTAAGTTCGATTTCCTCGGCACCCCAGCGGCCGGCATTGAAGGGTGACTTGACCTCGATATACCCCTCGGTGCCGTGGAAGACCATCAGCTGGCGGGCAGCCATCTGGGTGGCGATATAGAAGGTCATTTCGAACGAACCGAAATCCGCCTTGACGCTGGAATAGATATCCGTGCCGAAACCCGGATCGCGCTCCACCCGCGCCTGCACCCGCTGCGGCTCCTGGCCGGTCACGAAACGTGTGGTGATCGTCGGATAGACGCCGATATCCGGCAGGGCGCCGCCGCCGAGTTCCGGGATGTTGCGCATGTTGGACGGGTCGCGATTGAAATAGCTGAACGAGCCCTGCACGTGTTTCAGCTCGCCGATCGCCTTTTGGCGCAGGAGTTCGCGCACTTTCAGCCACACTGGTGCGTAAGTGACCATGAACGCTTCACAGATCAGCTTGCCGGTGCGATCGCGCACCTTGATCAGATCTTCGATCTCGCTTGCCTTGATGGCAATCGGCTTTTCGGAAAGCACATGCTTGCCGGCCTCGGCGGCCTTGATCGACCATTCGACATGCTGGCTGGACGGCAGCGGGATATACACGGCGTCGATGACGTCGGAGGCCAGCATCTCGTCGTAGGAACCGAAGGCATGCGGGGCGCCGAAACGGTCGGCGAGCGCCCGCGCCTTGGCGAGATCGCGGCTGGCAAAGGCGGTGACGACGCAGTTCTCCGCATCCTGGATCGCCGGCACCACCTGTTCATGACCGATCTTGGCAGTCGACAGGATTCCGAAACGCAGCATGTGAGCCTCCCTATGGCGTTGTTGCCGCACCTTATTGGCCCGTCGACAACCACGCAACGGCAGGCCGGATGCGGCGCTTGAAAATGTGATCGTCCGCCCAAAATAGGGACTGGTCGGCAGCGGAACATCGGCTAATCTCAGGCTCCTTTCTCGAGCCCGTCCACTCACTTAAAAAATTTTGGAGGAATATCATGGAGCTGCGCGCACTCGGCCGGACCGGCCTTTCCATTTCGCCCGTCGTTCTCGGCTGCAACGTCTTCGGCTGGACCGCCGACGAGAGGACCTCATTCGACGTTCTCGACCGTTTCTTCGACGCCGGCTTCAACACGGTCGATACGGCCGATTCCTACAATCGCTGGGTGCCGGGCCATGTGGGCGGCGAGTCCGAGGCAATCATCGGCAAGTGGCTGAAAAGCGGTGGCATCTCGCGCGACAAGGCGGTCATCGTCACCAAGGTTGGTTCGGACATGGGCCAGGGCAAGAAGGACTTGTCGGCCAAATGGATCCTCGAAGAGGTCGAAAATTCCCTGCGCCGCCTGCAGAGCGACTATATCGACCTCTACCTCGCCCACTGGCCGGACGACACGGTCAGCCACGAAGAGACGCTCGGCGCCTTCGCCAAGCTGAAGGAACAAGGCAAGATCCGCGCGATCGGCTGCTCCAACTACGACGTCAAGCTGCTGCGGGAGAGCTTCGACGCCGCGGCCAAAGCCGGCCTGCCCCGCTACGACGTGCTGCAGCCGCAATACAATCTCTATGACCGCGATACGTTCGAAGGCCCGCTTGCCGACCTTTGTGTCAGCCAGGAGATCGGTGTCATCAACTATTACGGCCTCGCCTCCGGCTTCCTCACCGGCAAGTATCGCGACAAGGCCGATACCGAAGGCAAGGCACGTGGCGGCCGGGCGCTCGGTTATCTCAACGACAAGGGCCTGCGCATCCTCGCAGCTCTCGACGAGGTCTCGGTCGAGACCAATGCCGAGCCCGCCTCGATCGCGCTCGCATGGCTCATCCAGACCCGCGGCGTCACCGCGCCGATCGCCAGCGCCACCAGCGTCGGCCAGCTCGACGCGATCATCGCCGCCGGCAATCTGGCGCTTTCGGCCGACCAGATGAAACTGCTCAACGAAGCCGGCGCCTGATGCATCCAGCGGGCGCCGCAAGACGCCCGCCAGTTTTTCTGCGATCACAAAGGAGGCTCTCATGAAAATGAGGAAGCTCGGAAAAGAACTGACCGTTTCTGCCGTCGGTCTCGGCTGCATGGGCATGAGCCATGGTTACGGCGGCCAGGACGAACAGGAAGCGATCAGGACGCTGCACCGCGCCGTCGATCTCGGCGTCAATTTCTTCGATACGGCCGAGGTCTACGGTCCTTTCAAGAACGAGGAACTGGTCGGCAAGGGCCTGAAACCCTTCCGCGACAAGGTCGTCATCGCCACCAAGTTCGGCTTCAGGATCGATCCGAACGCATCCGACGCCCGGGCCATGTCCGGTCTCGACAGCCGGCCGGAACATGTGCGCGAAGTGGCAGAGGCCTCGCTGAAACGCCTCGGCGTCGAGGTGATCGACCTCTTCTACCAGCACCGTGTCGATCCGAACGTGCCGATCGAAGATACGGTGGGCGCGATGGCCGAACTGGTCAAGGAAGGCAAGGTGCGTGCACTCGGGCTTTCCGAAGCGGGTGCGGCCGCCATCCGCCGTGCCCATGCGGTTCATCCGATCACCGCCCTGCAGAGCGAATATTCGCTCTGGACCCGCGAGCCGGAAGGCGAGATCCTCGATACCTGCCGCGAACTCGATATCGGTTTCGTACCGTTCAGCCCGCTCGGCCGCGGTTTCCTCACCGGCAAGATCCAGAAGCCGGAGGATTTCGGCCCCGACGATTTCCGCAACACGCTGCCGCGCTTCAGCGCCGAGAACATGGCCGCCAATGCCGCCCTGGTGAAGATGCTGGAGGATATGGCCGCCCAGAAGGGCGTCACCGCCGCGCAGCTGGCGCTAGCCTGGGTTCTCGCCCAGGGGGATTTCATCGTGCCGATCCCGGGCGCCAGAAAGATCCCTCACCTGGAACAGAACGTCGCCGCCACCGAGATTTCGCTGTCGGCGGATGAGCTCAAGACGCTCGGCGACCTGCTGGCTCCGGAGAAATTCTCCGGCACCCGCTATGCGGCACAGGCCATGGCCTGGACCAATCGTTAAGTTTGCCCTTGCTAACGCAACCTTGGATTTCCATCTTCCCGTGTTAGCATGATGAAGCTAACACGGGAGGAGATCGATGTCCGAGGAACGGGCCGTTCAGGCCGTGATCCATCTCTATGTGGACGGAATGACGTTTGCGCATGAGGCTGCGCTTCGAAAAGCGTTTCATCCGAAGGCGTGTATCATCGGCAATTACGATGGGGCGGTCGAGTGGCTGTCGCTCGACGATTTCATCGGGGCGGTCACCTCAGAAGGTGCAGCCCCCGCCGGCACGCAGCCGCTGATCCAGATCGAAACGCTCGACGTCACCGGCGATGCGGCAACGGTCAAGGTCGTCGATCAGTTCGCCGGCATGCGGTTTTCGGACTATCTTTCGCTTCTGAAGATCGACGGCCGCTGGATGATCGTCAACAAGCTCTATTACCTGCATTCCTAAACCGTTAGCCATCGGTTACCGTTCAAGGGCCGGAAACCCGATGTAGTGCGCGGAATGATCGCCTTCGTTGTTGGCCATTCCGATCTTGGTGAGGACGCCGCGCGGCTCGGCAAAACTGCGGATTCGCCGGGCGGGCTTTTCATGCCACTGGATGTTCATGGCCCAGAGTTTCGGGAAAACCATGATGGAACTGTAGGGCAGATGATCGTGGATCCACCAGGCCATCTTCTGCCAGTCGCCCTCGTCGTGATAGTTGTCGATCAGCCATGGGAAGACGACGCAGGCGGTGGCCCCCATGAAACCCTTGGCATCACGCCGATCCCAGATATGGTCGGCCGCCGTGTTGGCATTGGAGGAGCAGTTGAGGTTGTTCCGGTTGCCGAATTCGTTGACCTTGGCGCAGCGATAACCGGAGCGCAGGTGTAACCGCCCGAAAGTCGCCTGCAGCGGTTCCAGCAGTTCCTCGCAGAGGTGCCGGCCAGCCTCAATCGCCAGGTCCGGGTCTTCCGGCATGTTCGGGATGGCGTAGAAATTGGCGATCTCCGAGAACAGGAAATCGCGGAAGAAGAAATTCTTCGACAGCCGCACCCGGCCGAGTTCCTCCAGCCCCTTCATCGATCCCGGCGTGCGCATCGTTCCTCCAACAAAAAAGCCCGCCCCACATCATCCGTGCGGCAGGCTATCTTTCGGAGGTGATTCAGGCCACCCGTTTCAGGCGCGCAAGGTCCCACCCGTGGTCTTTTCGACATTGGTAACGATCTTGCCGGTCAGCGCGTCGAAATCCTCGTCGGTCAGCGTGCGCTCGACCGGCTGGATCAGCACTTCGATAGCCACAGACTTCCTGCCCTCGCCGAGCGACGCGCCTTCGAACACGTCGAAGACATTGACCCCGGTGATCAGCTTGCGGTCGGCGGTCACCGCCGCCTTGACGATCGCGCCGGCCTCCACATCGCTCGAAACCACGAAGGCGAAGTCGCGCTTGACCACCTGGAAGGGTGAAAGCTCCAGCGGCGGCTTGGTGCGGGTCGCCTTCTTCTTCGGCTCGGGCATGGCATCGAGGAAGACTTCGAAACCGCAGAGCGCGCCGGAGACGTCCAGGGCGCCCAGCGTCTTCGGGTGGAATTCACCGAAATAACCGAGCACGACTTTCGGGCCCATCTTGATCGTGCCGGAACGGCCCGGATGATACCATTCCGGGGCGCCCTTCTCGATCTGCACATTGCCCATCGGCAGGCCGCAGGCTTCGAGCACCGCCAGCGCATCGGCCTTGGCGTCGAAGACATCGACCGGCTTGCCGCCGCCCTTGGCGTTGTTCGACCAGAGACGGCCGGTGCCGTTGATGGAAGCCGTGCCGCGGCGGATGCCGCCGGCAACGCGGCGCTGGCCTTCCGGCCTGTCGTTTTCGTAAGTACCGGACACTTCGAAGATCGCCACGTCGCCAAAGCCCTTGTCGGCATTGCGCTGTGCAGCGGAGAGCAGGCCCGGCAGCAGCGACGGCCGCATGTCGGACATGTCTGATGCGATCGGGTTGGCCAGCTTCAGCGCCTGAGCGCCGCCGCCGAAGAGCTTTGCCTGATCTTCCGGAATGAACGACCAGGTGACCGCTTCCAGCATGCCGCGCGAGGCAAGCGCCCGCTTGGCGGTGCGGGTGCGGATCTGCAGGGTCGTCAGGATCTTGCCATTGACGCTCGACAGTTTCTCGATCGGCTCCGGCTTGATCTGATCGACGCCATGGATGCGCATGACCTCTTCGACGAGATCAGCCTTGCCGTCGACATCCGGGCGCCAGGACGGAACGGTGACGGAAACACGATTGCCGGAACCTTCGACGGCGAAACCGAGACGCGTCAGGATATGGCGGCTTTCCTCGGTCGAGACTTCGAGGCCGGTGAGGCGTTTCACTTCCGAATAGGGGAAATCGACGACCTTTGGCTGATAACCTTTGTAACCGACGACTTTCGCTTGCGCGGCCACGCCGCCGCAGAGTTCCAGCACCAGCTGGGTGGTGCGGTCAAGGCCGGGAACCATGTATTCCGGATCGACGCCGCGCTCGAACCGGTAGCGCGCATCGGTGATGATGCCGAGCGAGCGGCCGGACTTGGCGATGTTGATGGGGTCCCAGAGTGCCGATTCGATCAGAACGTCGACCGTATTCTCGTCGCAACCGGAATGTTCGCCGCCCATGATGCCGCCGATCGATTCCACGCCGTTGTCGTCGGCGATGACGACGTTATTGGGGTTCAGCTTGTATTCGCGCGTATCGAGCGCCAGCACCGTCTCGCCATCCAGCGCGCGGCGCACCGTCAGGCCGCCCTTCACCTTGGCGGCGTCGAAGACGTGCATCGGCCTTCCGTGGTCGAAGGTCATGAAGTTGGTGATATCGACCAGCGCGTTGATCGGGCGAAGGCCAATCGCCTTCAGCCGCTGCTGCATCCACAGCGGGCTCGGGCCGTTCCTGACACCGCGCACCAGGCGCAGACCGAAACCGGGGCAGAGTCGTTCGTCGTCGAGCACGATCTTGAGGCCAACCGAGGTCTCGCCTTCGGTCCTGAAGTCCGGCTTTGCCTGCGGCTTCAGCGTCCCGAGGCCCGACGCCGCCAGATCGCGGGCGATGCCGTGGATCGACGTGCAGTCCGGACGGTTCGGCGTCAGGTTGATCTCGATGACCGGATCGTCGAGACCGGCATACGATGCGAACGGCGTGCCGACCGGCGCATCCTCGGGCAGATCGATGATGCCGTCGTGATTGTCCGACATGTCGAGCTCTTTTTCCGAGCACATCATGCCATGGCTTTCGACGCCGCGGATATTGCCGACGGCCAGCGTCACGTCGATGCCCGGAACGTAAGTACCGGGTTGCGCAAACGCGCCGACCAGACCGGCGCGCGCGTTCGGCGCGCCGCAGACGACCTGCACCGGCTTGCCGTCGCCAGCATCGACCATCAGTACCTTGAGGCGATCCGCGGACGGGTGCTTTTCGGCGGAGAGGACCCTGGCGATGACGAACGGCTTGTAAGCCGCCTTATCATCGACATCCTCGACCTCGAGCCCGATCGCCGTCAGGCGCTCGCAGATTTCATTGAGAGTTGCATCCGTTTCCAGATGATCCTTCAGCCAGGAAAGCGTGAATTTCATTGTCTTTGTTCTCGTCTCAAAATCATCAGGAAAATCGGATCAGGCGGCCTTTTCCGGTGCCTTGGCACCGGGTGCCTTTATGCCCAGGAACATGCTTTTCACCGAAATGCCCTCATCGACAGCGGTCCACCAGATTCCTTCGTACATCAACTCGATGTCGTTCAGCTGGTTGTCGGTCAGCTTCGATAGGAACGGATACCACCAGAGAGGCGTCGCGATGACGCGACCGTCGGCAAGCGCCACATGAACTTCACCGTCGGCACACCAGGCCCGAACAGGCCGCATCTCGTCAGTTTCAAAGGCCAAAGAAGTCATGCCAAACGCCCAGCCATTCATCACGATGTTCCGAGGCTACCTTCAGCAGCTTCGCAATTTCCTGGTCACTATACCCTTTATTCTGCGCGACTTCCAAATTCCTCAGCCAGACCTTCAGGGATTTTGAATCCTTGACGATATGGACGGGCGGCGGTTCGCCCACATCCAAAGCGTAGAACCGGAACTTGTATCCATGCCAAATCAGCAGGGTCGGCATTTGTCAGGCTCTCTGGCTCAGGCGCTCAACCCGCCGAACAACGTCGGCATGTCGAGCGGGCGGAAACCGTAGTGGTTCATCCAGCGGACGTCGGCGTTGAAGAAGTCGCGCAGGTCCGGCATGCCGTATTTCAGCATGGCGATGCGGTCCAGCCCCATGCCCCAGGCAAAACCCTGGAACTCGTCCGGGTCGAGCCCGCCGGAGCGCAGCACATTCGGGTGCACCATGCCGCAGCCGAGGATTTCCATCCAGTCGGTGCCCTCGCCGAACTTGACGATCTGGCCGGAGCGGTCGCACTGGATGTCCACTTCGAAGCTCGGTTCGGTGAACGGGAAGAAGGACGGGCGGAAGCGCATGGTGACGCTGTCGACCTCGAAGAAAGCCTTGCAGAACTCTTCGAGGATCCAGCGCATGTTGCCGACATGCGACTTGCGGTCGACGACCAGGCCTTCGACCTGATGGAACATCGGCGAATGGGTGGCGTCGCTGTCCTGGCGATATGTCTTGCCCGGAATTATGATGCGGATCGGCGGCTTCTGCGCTTCCATGGTGCGGACCTGCACCGGCGAGGTGTGGGTGCGCAGGACCTTGCGCTCGCCATTCTCATCCGGCTGGAAGAAGAAGGTGTCGTGCATCTCGCGGGCCGGGTGGCCTTCGGGGAAGTTGAGCGCCGTGAAGTTGTAGTAGTCGGTCTCGACGTCCGGACCTTCGGCAATCGAGAAGCCCATGTCGCCGAAGATGGCGGTGATTTCATCGACGATCTGGCTGATCGGATGGATGCGGCCGCGCTCGGCGGGCGAGGAGCGCACCGGCAGCGAGACGTCGACGGTCTCTGCCCTGAGGCGCGCCTCGATCGCCGCATCCTTCAGCACCGTCTTGCGCTCGGTGATGGCCTCGGTGATCTCGTTCTTCAGCGCGTTGATCGCAGCGCCGCGGGTCTGGCGCTCTTCGGCCGACATCGAGCCCAGCGTCTTCAGGAGCTCGGAGACGGAGCCCTTCTTGCCAAGCGCGCCGACGCGCACGGCCTCGATCGCCGCCTCGTCACTGGCGCCGGCGATTTCCGCCAGAAGCGAAGTTTTCAGGTTTTCCAGATCGGACATGATTTCTTCCGTTTGATGCTCGGCGAGGTGTAGTGCGAGGACGTGACGGGCAAAAGAAAAACCCGCGCCAGCCGTAACCAGCGCGGGTTTCCCAAAATCAGTAGAGCTAATAAGCTTGGGAAGCGCTGGTTAACGAACCGCGCTTTCAAACTCGTTGGTGGTGCCGGCGTCCTTGAGATACTCAAGAGCCTTCTTCGAAGCGGCAACCAGAGCACCGAATGCTTCCGGCTCATGAATTGCCATGTCGGAGAGAACCTTGCGGTCGACTTCGATGCCAGCCTTGTTGAGGCCGTCGATGAAGCGGCCGTAGGTGAGGCCGAATTCGCGGACGGCAGCATTGATACGCTGAATCCACAGGGCGCGGAAATTGCGCTTCTTGACGCGACGGTCGCGCGTGGCGAACTGACGCGAACGATCGACGGCAGCCTTGGCTGCACGGATCGTATTCTTGCGGCGGCCGTAGAAGCCCTTGGCTGCCTTCAAAGTCTTGGTGTGCTTAGCGCGGGAAGTGACGCCCCGTTTTACGCGTGCCATGTCATGATCTCCTTAACTGATCCAAAAGTGACGAGGGTCTCAGAGACCGTTCGGCAGGTAGTTCTTGATAACCTTCTTGCCATCGGGTTCGGCAAGGATCATCGTTCCGCGCGCATCGCGGATGAACTTGTTGGACCGCTTGATCATGCCGTGGCGCTTGCCAGCGGCTGCTGCAACGACTTTGCCGGTGGCGGTGATCTTGAACCGCTTCTTGGCAGCCGATTTCGTCTTCATCTTGGGCATTTTGCTACTCCAGTTTTGTATCGAAACCGCAGACGAGGCTGGTTTCAAGCATTTAGAACAGCCACGGCATGCCCTGCCGGACCGTTCGGAACGCGCGCTTATAACCGCAGTCGGTCGAAAGCGCAATGGGAAAGAAAAACGCGGCAAAAGCCCGGCCGAAATGCCGGTTGATCCGCGAAAAACAGGTGGTGGGCGCTTATTTCGGCGCCAGCACCATCATCATCTGGCGGCCTTCGAGCTTCGGCTCGGCTTCCACCTTGGCAATTTCCGTGGTGTCGTCCTTCACCTGAAGCAGAAGCTTCATGCCGAGTTCCTGGTGGGCCATTTCACGGCCGCGGAACTTCAGCGTCACCTTGACCTTGTCGCCGTCTTCGAAGAAGCGGTTCATCGCCTTCATCTTCACGTCATAGTCATGCGTGTCGATGTTCGGGCGCATCTTGATTTCTTTGATTTCGACGATCTTCTGCTTCTTGCGGGCCTCGGCGGCCTTTTTCTGGTTCGCATATTTCAGCTTGCCGAGATCGAGGATCTTGCACACCGGCGGTTCGGTGTTCGGCGAGATCTCGACGAGATCAAGGCCGGCGTCCTCGGCCATCTTGAGGGCCTGCTCGGTCGGAACGATACCTAGGTTCAGGCCTTCGGCATCGATAAGCTGGACCTTCGGAATGCGAATTTCCCGGTTAGAGCGCGGCCCGTCCTTAACAGGGGCATCGGTTTTGAATGGTCTGCGGATGGTCGTATTCTCCTGGGTTGTTTCGGAACGCAGTGACGATTTTTGCCCGCCCGGTTGCGGCCGACGGCAATGTCGTGATCACTACGGCGAAGTCAATAGCACAGCCTATCGAAAAAATCACCTGCTGTCCGATGCCTAAGAATCTGTTTTATAGGCGCGGCAAAGCCCGAGGATTCCGCCATGACCGACGCAGCCAATCTCACCCGTAAGACGATCACCGTCGGCTCCGGACCGCTTGCGCGCGAGATCGCGATCGTCCATCGGGCAGCTCTTAAGAAGAAGTCCGGGCCAACCTTCGTCTGGCTCGGCGGCTACCGGTCGGACATGGCGGGCACCAAGGCCGTCGAGCTCGATGCGCTTGCCGGAGAACTGGGGCTTGCGGCGATCCGGTTCGACTATTCCGGCCACGGCGTTTCCGGCGGCGCCTTCCGCGACGGCACGATCTCGCGCTGGCTGGAAGAGGCGATCGCCGTTCTCGACGACATCAAGCCGAAACGGGTCATCCTGGTCGGCTCCTCGATGGGCGGCTGGATCACGCTGCGCCTGGTTCAGGAATTAAGGAAACGCAAAAAGGCTGCGAAGGTCGACGGCATCGTGCTGATCGCGCCGGCGCCGGATTTCACCGTCGAGCTCATCGAACCCAATCTCACCGAGGTCGAACGGCAGTCGCTTGCCGAGCGCGGCTATTTCGAGGAGCGCTCCGAATACAGTCCCGAACCCAATATCTATACGCGCGACCTCATCGAGGACGGCCGTCGGAACCTGGTGATGACGGGCATTATCGAGACCGGCTGCCCGGTCCACATCCTGCAGGGCATGAAGGACCCGGACGTGCCCTATGCCCACGCGCTGAAGCTGGTCGAATTCCTGCCGGCCGACGACGTCGTCCTGACGCTCATCCGGGACGGAGATCACCGGCTTTCCAGGCCGCAGGACATCGAAAAGTTGAAAGTTGCGGTCTCGGCCCTAATACTTAATGATTAAATTTTGGGCTGAGACAAAAATGTTGCAGCCTTAACCATTAATACGAACGGTGAGCCGTTAACAAAAGTCACCGATTGACTCTTTCTCCCGTCCGCCCTTAACCTTTCATTAGGATTTGAAGGGACGGGTCCATGAAGATAGCCTTGCAGGCACGGCGTTTCGCCGTGATCCTAGTTAGCGTACTTGTACCAGTGAGTGCTGCAGTTCCGGCTCCAAGGCCAATGGCCGCGATGGTCACCGGCGCCGTTACCTCCCAGCCGATCGGCCATTACGAATTCTGCCAGAAATATGCGGCGGAATGTTCGATCAAGAGCCGGTCCGCTCCTTCCCCCAAGATCAGCGCAAAAGGCTGGGCCACCGTCCGTCAGATCAACCGGGCCGTGAATGCCCGCTACATCGCCAAGACCGACAAGGAAGTCTACGGCCGCGAAGAGGTCTGGAGCTATCCGAGCAATTTCGCCGATTGCGAAGACTATGCGCTTGAAAAGCGCAAGGAACTGGCAGCGCAAGGCTTTGCCCTTTCCGACCTCCTGATGACCGTCGTCCGCAAGCCGGACGGCGAAGGCCATGCGGTCCTGACCTTGCGGACCTCCGATGGCGACTTCATCCTGGACAATCTCGATAACGAGGTGAGGCCCTGGTATGCGACGCCCTACACCTTCCTGAAGCGCCAGGCCTCGTTCAACACGGGCCGCTGGGTCACGATCGAAAACGGCCGCGACCTGCTGGTCGGCGCGTTAAAATAACCCGCATCTTTAAGTATTGATTGACATTCGCCCGCAACCGTTGAGATTGCGGGCGAATGTTTTTAGTATCGCCTAATCGGAAGACATTTCCTCAATGCGGCCAACCTGCTAGGAGGGAATCTCTGAAACCGGAGCGGGTTGTGCGTGACGAGGTGATAGCAGGTTTGCCCCGCACGGTCCGTGCGACGAGGCCCACCCTCCCGATCCTGCTGACCGGTGTATTCCTCGTTGTCCTGCTGTTGGTCGCCGGCCTTATCGTCCTTGAAAACTACCGGAATGCCTTGAAAGAAGGCGAAGCGCGCGCACTCTCGTCCGCGCATGTGGTCGCCGCCCACCTCGAGTGGATGATCGAGGCCAGCGACCAGGCCCTGCGGCGCATCGAAACCGAGGTGGCCAGCCGGCCGATCGACGCCTCGCCTGACCTTGCGGCCGATCTGTCGCGGGCTGTCGGCCAACTGCCGGCCGGTTTTCAGTATTCGCTTCTGGATGGCACGGGCATCATGCGTTTTTCCAGCGCTGAGGGGAGTGGCGCCGGCAATGCATCCGACAATCACAGCGAACGCGCCTATTTCGGGAGGCTGAAGCAAGGCGAGGAGCTGACTTTCACCCGGCTGCTCGACAACGAACGTGCCGGCAAGCCATCCTTCACCATCGCACGGCGGATCGACCGAGACGGGATTTTCCGGGGCGTCGCCAGCATTACCATTCCGAACGAGAGCCTGAACAGTTTCTGGGCCTCGATGGGGCTCGGGCCGAACTCCACCATTTCGATCATCAGGGACGACGGCTGGCTGATGGCACGACGCCCGGCGGTAACGCGCCCGATCGATCTCAGCACGACCGAATGGTACCCGATGACCCGTGATAGCCTTTCCGGCTTCTATCACAATCCGGTCTCGCAGATCGACGGTTATGCCCGCATCGTCGCCTTCTGGAAGGTTTCCGGATGGCCGCTCATCGCCCTTGCGGCAATCGAACGGCAGGAAGTTCTCGACCAGTTCTGGCGCAATCTCCTGTCGGACGCGCTGATCATGCTGCCGTTGATGGCGCTGCTGGTCGTCGGTGCCTTCTGGATCAATCGCCTTCTCTATCGCACCGCCGCACGCAACGAGGATCTGGAGCAGGCGGTGGAGCGCAACCGTTTCCTGCTGCGGGAGATCCATCACCGGGTGAAGAACAATCTCCAGGCGGTGCTGGCGCTCGTGCGACTGCAGGCGCTGCCGGTCGAAGCGCGCGACGACATGGCGAGGCGCATCGCCGCGATGATCGCCGTGCACGAGCAGATCTACCAGAACGACCAGTTCGAACAGGTCGAGGTGGCGCCCTATGCGACCAAGCTGATCAACGATATCGCCTCGGGCTATGAGACGCCTGTCGTGCTCGACCTCAAGCTGCAGGCGCTCACCGTCGACCGCGAACAGGCTCTGCCGCTTGGCATGATCATCAACGAGGTCGTTTCCAACTCCTTCAAATATGCCTTTGCCGGCCGCCAGAGCGGCAGGCTTTCCGTCGAACTTCGTGAAGACGGCGACAATCTGAGCCTCGTCATCCGCGACGACGGGCCGGGCATCGAGGCCTTCAGCCGGGTCGGTGGCATGGGCAGCAAACTGATCGCCAATTTCGTCAAGCAGCTCGGCGGGCAGTTCACCACCCGCAACGACGGTGGCGCCGTGTTTTCGCTCGAGGTACCGAGGGTACGGGCGCCGCAGGCGGCGGCTTGAGGACGGCTCCGGGAGTCTTACCAGCAGACTTTTGCCCGCTCGATTGAGCTCAGGGAGTTGGACGCGCCTTATCCCGGTCCTTCGCTTTGGCTGAGTGTGTTCGAAGCTGCAATCGATTCACTGGATCGATTGCTCGGGCTTTGTCCGACCGCTTCTCACCCATTCCCAATCAGAATACCTGCGGCCAGGACCAGCGAACCGCCGAGCACCACCTGGACGACGGCCCGGAGAAACGGCGTTTCCATGTAGCGGTTCTGGATGAAGGCGATCGCCCAGAGTTCGAAGAAGACGATGATCGCGGCGACGATGGTCGCGGTCCAGAAATCCGGAATCAGATAGGGCAGCGTGTGGCCGAGGCCGCCAAGCGCCGTCATGATGCCGGAGGCCAGTCCGCGTTTGACCGGCGAACCGCGGCCGGAAATCTTGCCGTCGTCATGTGCGGCTTCGGTAAAGCCCATGGAAATGCCGGCACCGACCGAAGCCGAAAGGCCGATCAGGAAAGTCGACCACGTGTCGCCCGTCGCAAAGGCCGCCGCAAAGATCGGCGCCAATGTCGAAACCGAACCGTCCATCAGCCCGGCCAGGCCCGGCTGTACGTAAGTGAGGATGAACTGGCGGCGGGCGGTCTCATCCTCTTCGGTCTTCACATCGCCCGCCACATGCTTGTCGCCGAGCATGCGGGCGATATCCTCGTGCCCCTGTTCGGCGATCGCCAGATCGCCCAGCAATTGCCGCGTCGAGGCGTCGGAGACCTGCTTTGCCGCTTCGGTATAAAACCGGAAAGCCTGACTCTCCATGGCTTCCGCCTGTTCCCGGATATTGTCGAGCGGCAGGTTGCGGGTCAGCCAGTCCGGCTTGCGTTCGTAGAAACCGCGCACATGCTCTCGGCGGATCAGCGGGATGCGCTCGCCGAAGCGGGAGCGGAACATCTCGATCAGCATGTTCTTGTGGGTCTGCTCGACCTCCGCCATGTCCTCGAACACCTTGGCGGATGCCGGAAACTGGTCCTTGAGATTGTCCGCATAAGCGAGATAAATCCGCGCATCCTCCTCTTCCGAAGCGATGGCGAGCGCCAGGATTTCCTTCTCGTTGAGGGAGGCGAAGGGGCGCTTGGAACTGGAGAGAAGGCGGGCGAGCATGGAAACCTCTTATTAGAATAATTCTAAACTAAAGCCTCACTCGAAAACTTCAAGGGATTTCTGCCCTCCGCCCAATCGAAAGGTACCGAGGAAACAAAACGCAATATCCGGAAAGCTTTGCTGCGGCGCAGCGTAATCTTTTGGATTTTTTGCTTGCTGTTCCCGAAATGAAAGGATTATGAGCGGCCCTGCGCGGGCAAAAATCCGGGCACCTCCAAAGTTTAGAAGGCATAATCCCATGAACCGCAGAAACTTCTTCCGGCAGGCCGCGACCGCCGGCGTGGGCGCCGCTGCCGCGACCGCGCTTGCTGCACCGGCCATCGCCCAGGAATCCCCGAAGATCACCTGGCGGATGACCTCGTCGTTCACCAAGAATACCGACATCCTCTGGTCCGCCGCCACCGACATCGCCGAAAGCGTCAAGGAAGCCTCGGACGGCAACTTTACGATCCACACCTTCGCCGCCGGCGAAATCGTTCCGCCGCTGCAGGCGGCAGATGCCGTTTCCAACGGTACCGTCGAAATGGCGCATACCTGCGCCTATTACTATATCGGCAAGGATCCGACGTTTGCGCTCGGCACCGCCGTTCCCTTCGGTCTCAATGCCCGCCAGACCAATGCATGGTTCTCGGTCGGCGGCGGTAACGAGATGCTCAACGACTTCCTCGGCAGCTACAATCTCTTCGCGCTGCCGGCGGGCAATACCGGTGCCCAGATGGGCGGTTGGTACCGCAAGGAAATCAACACGATCGAAGACCTGAAGGGCCTGAAGATGCGCATTGCCGGCCTTGCAGGCCAGGTCATGCAGAAGCTCGGCGTCACGCCGCAGCAGATCGCCGGCGGCGACGTCTATGCGGCGCTGGAAAAGGGCACGATCGACGCCACCGAATTCGTCGGTCCCTATGACGACCAGAAGCTGGGCTTCGTGAAGGTCGCGAAATACTATTATTATCCGGCATGGTGGGAAGGCGGCCCGGCCGTCCACGCCTTCATGAACAAGGACAAGTTCAACGCCCTGCCGAAGAGCTACCAGCGCATGATCAAGGATGCATGCGCCAATGCCAACCAGAACATGCTCTCCCGCTACGACACCCACAACGCCAAGGCGCTGCGTCAGCTCGTTTCGGAAGGTGCTGTCCTGAAGCCGTTCAGCGCGGAAATCCTCGAAGCCAGCTACAAGGCTGCGCTCGAAGTCTATGCCGAACTCAACGCCAAGAACGCCGCCTTCAAGAAGATCTACGACAGCCAGCAGGCCTTCAAGAAGGAAGGTTATCTCTGGAACCAGATCGCCGAATACAGCTACGACACCTTCATGATGGTGCAGCAGCGCAAGGGCACGCTGTAATCAGCGTCCGTTCGTTTCATCAAAAGCCCGGAGCATCGCTTCGGGCTTTTTTGTCTATCAGCCCTCGACCAGCTCGATATCGCCAGCCATCCTGTCGCGAAGGCGTCCGACATCGCGGGCCGGCGAGGCGCCGAACTGGCGGGAGTATTCGCGGTTGAACTGGGTGACGCTTTCGTAGCCGACCGAAAAGGCGACCCGCGCCGTATCGCCCGCTTCCGCCAGCAGCCGGCGGCGAGCTTCGTGCAGGCGGATGCTCTTCTGGTACTGGATTGGGCTCATGGCGGTCACTTCCTTGAAGTGGCGGTGAAAGACCGAGGCGCTCATGCCCGCGAGCCGCGCCAATTCGTCGACCCTGAGCGGCGCATCGAAATGCGTGCGGATATGGCCGATCGTCCTGCGGATATGGCCAAGCCGGCTTTCCGGCCGCGCCAATTGGCGGATCGCAGCGCCCTGTGGCCCCTGCAACAGCCGGTAGAGGATTTCCCGTTCGATCAGCGGACCGAGCACACGAACATCCTGCGGCCGTTCGGTCAGCCGGGCAAAACGTAGGAAGGCATCCGCCAATTCCGGCGTTACGGGGCTCACCCCGAAACATGCACCGCTGCACACAATGGCGTCATCCGGCATGTCGATCAGGATTTCGGCGATCGCCGCCATGTCGAGGGTCAGGCTGAGGGCGAGATAGGGCTGTTCCGGGCTTGCATCGACAATCTGCCCGGAGGCCGGCACCTCGACGGACGAGACGAAATAGCTCGCACTATCGTAATGCATCGCCTGGTCGCCGATCACCACGCATTTCGATCCCTGCAGCACGAGGCAAAGCATCGGCTCGTAGACGCTCGGCAGCATGCTGGTCGGGTTCGTGCCCTTCATGATCACAAGACGCGGCACCAGCGTTTCGGTGCGGCGGCCGACAGCGCGTCGCGAGACCAGATCGCGGATTTCATCCATGGGCTTCGTCATACCCCTGAGATGCCGATTGGCTGGCGCGGGCGCAAGAGCCCCCACGCATGTGGAAGCCTCGGTCGGGAGGATTAGGCAAGAAATCGGCAGTTCTTGGCTCACGCCCGGTGGTCGCCCGCTGCCATCTGTGGCCAGCAACTACAGGAGTTTTGCACATGACCAAACAGAAGACAGCACTCGTCACCGGCGCCAACAGAAGTATCGGCTTCGAGATCGCAAGACGGCTCGCCGCCGAGGGATATCGCGTCTGGCTCGGCAGCCGCGATGTCGGTCGCGGCGAAGAAGCTGCGCAGAAACTGCGGGACCAGGGGCTCGACGCGCATGTCCTGCAGCTCGATGTCACCAGCGACGAAAGCGTCGTCTCGGCTATCGCGGAACTCAGCCGACAGACCGACCATCTCGATGCGCTCATCAACAATGCCGGCATCGCCGACAGCTTTACGCACCAGCCCTTCGATGAGCCGATCACAGTGGTAAAAGCCGTCTACGAGGTGAATACGTTCGGCCCGATCCGCCTCACCCAGGCTGCACTGCCCCTGCTCAAGGCATCCGGCGCGGGACGTGTCGTCATGCTGAGCAGCGAACTCGGTTCGCTCCAGGCTCTGCTCGACCCACAGAACCAGTTCTACGGCATCAATGCGCTCGGCTACAATTCATCCAAGACGGCGCTCAATGCCGTGACCGTATCGCTCGCCAAGGCGGCAGAGCCCTTCGGCATCAAGGTCAATGCCGCCGATCCGGGTTATACGAAGACCGACATGAACGGCCATTCGGGCTATCGCACCGTCGAACAGGCGGCGGAAGCGCCGGTGCGGCTGGCCATGCTCGGGCCGGACGGTCCGACGGCGGGCTATTTCTTCGACGACCAGACACTTCCCTGGTAAATGCCGCGACCCGGCCGGCCCGACGTTGGGCCGGCCACCAGTGCGAGTTTTTGGAATTTCCTTGCCGTTCCCGAAATGAAAGGATTATGAGCGAAACCGACAGGGCCGGGACAGGCCGCATACACTTCGCTTCAAGGAGGATTTCATGGACCGCAGACGTTTCTTCAAGCAGGCTGCCACGGCCGGGGTCGGCGCCGCTGCCGCGACCGCGCTGGCTGCTCCGGCAGTCGCCCAGGAAACCCCGAGGGTGAGCTGGCGGCTGACCTCGTCCTTCCCGAAAAGCCTCGACATCATCTTCAACGCCGCCAACCAGATCGCCGACAGCGTGAAGAACGCTACCGATGGCAAGTTCACCATCCAGACTTTCGGGGCCGGCGAGATCGTGCCGCCGCTGCAGGCGGCGGATGCGGTGGCCAACGGCACGGTCGAGATGGCCCATACGTGCTCCTACTACTATATCGGTCAGGACCCGGCGTTCGCGCTCGGCACCGCCATTCCCTTCGGCCTCAATGCACGCATGACGAATGCCTGGTTCACGGCCGGCGGCGGCAACGATCTGATCAACGAGTTCCTCGCCCCGCGCAATCTCTACGCCCTGCCCGCCGGCAATAGCGGCACCCAGATGGGCGGCTGGTTCCGCAAGGAAATCAACACGATCGACGACCTGAAGGGCCTCAAGATGCGCATTGCCGGCCTCGCGGGCCAGGTCATGCAGAAGGTCGGGGTCACCCCGCAGCAGATCGCCGGCGGCGACGTTTATGCCGCCCTCGAAAAGGGTACGATCGACGCCACCGAATTCGTCGGTCCCTATGACGACCAGAAGCTCGGCTTCGTGAAGGTCGCCAAATACTATTATTACCCGGCCTGGTGGGAAGGCGGCCCGGCCATGCATGCCTTCTTCAACCTCGAAAAGTTCAAGGCCCTGCCGAAGAGCTACCAGCAGATCCTCACCGATGCCTGCGCCGCCGCCAATATGAGCATGCTCGCCAATTACGATGCCCATAACGCCACGGCGCTGAAGAAGCTCGTCGCCGAAGGCGCGATCCTGAAACCCTTCAGCCGCGAGATCATGGACGTCTGCTTCAAGGCGGCGATGGAGACCTATGCCGAGCTCTCGGCCAAGAGCCCGGCCTTCAAGAAGATCTATGACAGCCAGCAGGCCTTCAAGAAGGACGCCTATCTCTGGGCGCAGATTGCCGAATATTCCTACGATACCTATATGATGACGCAGCAGCGCGCCGGCACGCTGTGACCGCCGTGTCGCGATGATGTGCCAAAAGCCCGGAGCGACCCTTCGGGCTTTTTGTTTTGAAAGCCTATTTGCGGATGCCTCGGCAGCGGCTACGAACCGTCTTCCTGGGCAGCGGGGACGGTTGCGCTTTTCAATAAAGCATCGTAAAATCATATCGTTGAATGAGAAAATCGGCACCGCCGACAAGCCCCCGCGAAATTAAATCGCTGCGGGAGCATTGATTATCAACGGATAAAGCTTATATTGATGTAATCGAAAATTGCTTGCGACCTTTGTTCCCGGGCCTGGTGCTCAGTCAGATTTCCTATCAAATATCGATTAAAGCGGGCGAAATACTGTCCGCAGTCTCTGGCGATTGAAAGGAAATCGTTATGAATACTGGCACCGTGAAGTGGTTCAATAGCACCAAGGGCTTCGGCTTCATTCAGCCTGATGACGGCGCAACGGACGTTTTCGTTCACGTTTCGGCTGTCGAACGCGCCGGCATGTCTTCCCTGACGGAAGGTCAGAAGATTTCCTACGAGATCGTTCGCGACCGCAAGTCCGGCAAGAGCTCGGCCGACAACCTTCGGGCCGCATAAGGATGTCATTCGCCTCTGCTGACCACGGATGTACTGGCAGCGACGGCTTGAATGACGGGAAGAGGTCGGGGTAACGCCCGGCCTTTTTGTTTTGCTCCGGCTTTCGGCTGGTCCAAGGAGAACACGATGAGCGCAAATGTCTATGCCATAGGCGATAACATCGTCCTCAAGGCAGGCCTGACCCGGACCGCCACTGGCGACCGGACATGCCGCGTCGTGGGCCTTCTGCCGGCGGCCGACCGGGGTGAAAATCAGTATCGCGTACGCTTCGGCAGCGAAAATTTCGAGCGCCGGATCGTCGAAAGTGATATCGACACCTTGGAGACGGCATCGTCCGCCAAGAAGGACGATGTTTCCGCCGACGACGCAGGCGGGCCCTGGCTGAAAGCGTCCAGCATCCGTATTGGTAAGTAATCAACCCTTTGATCGAAAGCGGGATCTGCCCGCAGTGGAAGGATATAGTTTGCAGGTTCTAGTCCGAGACAACAACGTCGAGCAGGCACTTCGGGTGCTGAAGAAGAAGATGCAGCGCGAAGGCGTCTTCCGTGAGATGAAGGCGCGCAGCGCCTATGAGAAGCCCTCCGAAAAGCGGGTGCGCGAAAAGGCCGAAGCCGTGCGGCGTTACCGCAAGCTGGCCCGCAAGAAGATGCAGCGCGAAGGCCTCCTGCCGGCGCCCAAGAAAGTCGTCCGCCCGGCGCGCGCATAACCTGTTGACCGCACGGACATCCCATCAGGAAGGAGGATATTATGGCCGCGACCAAGGACGAATTCTTCAATCCCACCAAGCTTTCCGCGCGTGACAAGGCTGCTGCGACAGATCACACCGCGCGCTCCATCATTTCGGCGGAAGCGACCCAGCGGGAAAAGAAGACCGAGAAATTGAAGCAGCTTCGCCTTGAACGCGAGGCTGCGGAGCCAGCACCGGCTCCGGCTCGAGCCAAGGGCCGCAAGGCCCCGGCCGATCACTGAATTTCAAAAAGCCCGGAACTTTCCGGGCTTTTTGCTGTGTGGCTCACAGTCCGGGAGCTGTTCAGGCCGCCTGAAGCTGCGCCGGCTGGCGCGGCAGCGGTGGAAAGGCGAGAGCGATCGCCACGGCCCCGAGGCCGACCAGCGCCGAGCCGAAGAACAGCCAGTCATAATTGGCGAAGTGGTCGAAGGCCCAGCCGCCGGCCAGAGGCCCGAAGGCCATGCCGATGCTCGACAGCATGGTCGCGGCGCCGAATACGGTGCCCATGATCTTCGGCCCGAAATAGTCCCGAGCGAGCACCGCATAAAGCGGCATCACGCCGCCATAGGTGCCGCCGAAGATCACTGCCAGCATGTAGAACTGGCTGAGATCGCTGGCCATCGTGTAGGCCGCAATGACCGCCGCCTGGATCATCAGCCCGCCGATCAGCACCGGCTTGACGCCCAGCCTGTCGGCCAGAAGCCCAAACAGAATGCGGCCGCCCAGACCCGCCGCCCCCTCGACGCTGTAGATGCTGACGGCCGACATCGGCGCCATGCCGCAGAACATCGCGTAGCTCACCATGTGGAAGATCGGTCCGGAATGGGCCGCGCAGCAGGCGAAGAAGGTAAACCCGAGCACCAGGAACTGCGGCGAGCGGAACACCCGCGACAGCGGCATGCCGGCACCTTCGGCCTGAGGTTCAGACGCCATGCCGCCCGCGGCCGCCACGGCCGGAGGATTGCGCACCAGGAAAGCCGTCGGCAGAAGCAGGATCCAGGCGCCGATGCCGATGAAGAGCATCGCCACGCGCCAGTCGTCATAGGCGGTGATCAGCCAGCGCGCGAACGGCGAAATGGTCATCGGCGCCATGCCCATGCCGGCGGATACCAGGGAGACCGCGAGGCTGCGGTGCTCATCGAACCAGGACATGGTGACGGTGATCATCGGCGCGAAGAAAGCGCTCGCGGCAAGCCCGATCAGACAGCCATAGATCAGCTGGAAGGCAAGGAGGCTCTGCGCCTGACTGGCAAGCACTAACGCCAAGCCGAGAAGTGCGGCCCCGATCAGCACGACGATGCGCGCTCCGAAACGATCGCTCAACGTGCCCCACATGAAGCCGCCGAGGCCCATCACCACGAAATTGAGCGTCATGGCGCTCGAAATGCCCGCATGGGACCAACCGGTCGCCTTGGCGATCGGCTCCAGAAAGATGGCCAGCGAGAACATCGTGCCGACGGCGACACAGCCCATCAGGGCGCCGGCCGCGACAATGACCCAACGATAATTGCTACTCATGTCTACTCCCCATATGTCACAGGTTCCGAGATCCGGACGGATTGCGCGACATCGCAATGCCATCCTTGAACCCAGGACGTGTGAGGCCCCTCCCTGCCGACACACCAACCGATTTTTTCGCAACCGGATTTTTGGGATCATATAACAAAAAGCCCCGCACGCGGCGGGGCTTTCCAAAGCTCGTATCGTGGTGACGTTCTAGCTGCTGCCGGCATTCGGACGGTTCTTGCCGACATTGGTGTTCGTCGATGCCGTCTTGCCGTCGGGGTTCTGGCCATAATAGGTGCCGCCGAGGTGGCCACCGGAACTGGTGTTCTCGACCTGGCGTTTGGCGCGTTTCACGGCCTGTTCTACGTCACTCTTGCTCATGTCTGCCTCCAGCTTTGGGGTTGGTGACGGAGGTGTAACCACCCGGAAGGCCAAGTGTTCCCCGTTAATCGTCCGGATCGGCGCGACAACCGACACCGAAGCTTCCCACGCCGCGAACAGGCTCTGCCCTTGACGAAACGCAAACATGCTTCTATTGGGGAACGATCGTTTCCAAATTAAGCCGGCATCATGGATATCAACACCGCGACGCGCCCGCCGGGTCGCCCCCGCGAATTCGAAATCGAAGAAGCGCTCGACAAGGCGGTCATCGTCTTTTCCGAAAGGGGCTATCACGCGGCCTCGATTTCGGAACTGAAGGACGCCATGGGGCTTGCCGCCGGCAGCCTCTACAAGGCGTTCAAGGACAAAAAGGCGATCTTTCTCGCGAGCTTCGACCGCTACAAGCAGGTCCGCAATGCGGTTCTCGAACAGGAACTTGCACAGGGGATCAACGGCCGCGACAGGGTTTCCCGCATGCTGCGCTTCTATGCCGAAGCCTCGCATGGGGAGAACGGCCGGCGCGGCTGCCTCGTCGTCGGAACGGCGATCGAGCTTGCGGTCTACGATGCGGAGGCCGCCGAGCGGGTCGATCGTTCCATGGGCCGCAGCGAAGCCCTGTTCGAGACCCTGATCCGCGAGGGCCAGGCGGATGGCTCCATTGCGCAGGCGATCGATCCGGGCGCAACCGCCCGCCTGCTACTCTCCGTTACTCAGGGCCTGAGGGTGCTGGGCAAAACCGGCCCGAACCGCGACCGTGCCTTTTCCGTGGTCGATACGGCCATGAAACTTCTCGACTGACTTTTATCCGATCCTTCCTCCCAAGGAGCTTCTCATGACCACCAATACCGCAACGATGGCCCCGCCGGCGGCCGCTTCCGGACTGTCCGCCGCCATGACCTTCGTGATGGCCGCGGCCTGCGGGCTCATCGCCGCCAATCTTTATTATTCCCAGCCGCTCGCAGGCCCGATCGCCACCTCGATCGGCCTGCCGGCGCATGCAACCGGCCTTATCGTCACCCTCACCCAGATCGGCTATGGCCTCGGCCTGCTGCTGGTCGTGCCGCTCGGCGACCTTCTCGAAAACCGCCGGCTGATCCTCACCATGATCGGCGTGGTCACCGTGGCACTGCTCGGCGCCGGCCTGTCGACCGCGTCGGTGCCGTTCCTTGCAGCATCGCTGGCGATCGGCGTCGGCTCCACCGCGGTCCAGATGATCGTGCCGTTTGCCGCCAGCCTGACCAACGACGCCAATCGCGGCCGCGTGGTCGGCAATGTCATGAGCGGACTGATGATCGGCATCATGATGGCGCGGCCGGTCTCGAGCTTCATTGCCGAGTTCTCTTCCTGGCACATCGTCTTCTTCCTGTCGGCGGCTGTCATGATCGTGCTCGGGTTCGTGCTCGCCGCCCGGCTGCCGAAGCGCATGCCGCAGACGAAGCTCTCCTATGTCGCCCTGCTCGCATCGATGGGCAGCCTTTACGCCACCCAACCGGTTCTGCGCCGCCGGGCATTCTACCAGGCCTGCCAGTTCGCCACTTTCAGCCTGTTCTGGACGGTGACGCCGCTGGTTCTCGCCGGCCCCGCCTTCCAACTCAGCCAGGCCGGCATTGCGCTGTTCGCCTTGGCAGGTGTCGCGGGAGCCATCGCCTCGCCGATCGCCGGACGCCTGGCCGACCGGGATCTTGGCCGGCCCGCGACAATCTTCGGCATCGCTGCCGTCGCCGTCGCCTTCCTGATCACCCATATCGCGCCGGAGGGCTCGATCATCGCGCTCGCGTTGCTGACCGTTGCCGCCATCCTGCTCGATTTCGGGGTGACGATGACGCTCGTGATCGGCCAGCGGTCGATCTACAATCTCGGCGCGGACCTGAGAAGCCGGCTGAACGGCCTCTACATGGCGACCTTCTTCTGCGGCGGCGCAATCGGTTCGGCCGTCGGCGCCTGGGCCTTTGCCGAAGGCGGCTGGTTGCTCGCCTCCTCGCTCGGCCTTGCCCTGCCGGTCATCGCCTTCTTGTATTTCCTGACGGAAAAGCGCGCCAAGGCTTGAGGCGATAGGACAAGATCACGTTCCAGGACGACCTCGAACGTGATCGAGGTCGTCAACCGTGCCATCCTCCTGCCAGGGGTCAGCCTTCGTTTCTCAGATCGAACGAGGCTTCCATGCGCCCCACCCTTCGCTTTTTTGCTTTTCTGCTGGCAGGTATCAGCAGTTCACCCGTCCTTGCCGCCGATCCCGTCGGGGTCCGGAAAATCAGCGTGGTTTCGCCCGAACACGACCGGGCACTTGCTGTAACCGTCTGGTATCCGTCAAAGGGTGACGGCGAAACCACGCCCATCGGCGACAACCGGATTTTCGAGGGATTGCCTGCATCCAAGAACGCGTCCCTCGAAAGCGGCCGCTTTCCGCTCGTGCTTCTCTCCCATGGCTCCGGCTCCCGCGCCGAAGGCATGGCCTGGATTGCCACCCGGCTCGCCGAGGCCGGCTTCATCGTCGCCGGTCCCAACCATCCCGGCACCACGAGCGGCGATTCCACGCCGGCCGCGACACCGAAGATCTGGGAACGGACTCAGGACCTTTCCGACATCATCACCGCATTGACTGGCGGAGCCCCCTGGAAGGCGGCAATCGACACGGAGCATATCGGCGTTCTCGGCTTCTCGCTCGGCGGCAGTACGGCGATGGAGCTTGCCGGCGCACGTGCCGATCTCGATGCCTACAAACGGTATTGCGACGACTATCCGGCCATGATGGATTGCATGTGGTTCCAAGGGGGACGCGGTTTTGCCGATGGCGAACAGGTCGCGGTCGAAAAATTCGATCTCGAAAGCATCGGCAGGACACGCTTCGAACGATCGAACCGCGATCCGCGCATCACTGCGGCCGTCATGGTCGATCCCGGCCTTGCGACGGCTTTCACGGCCGGCAGCGTGAGAGCCATCGATATTCCGATGGCCTTCATCAATCTCGGCAGTGTCGGGCAGATCCCGGTCGCGGTGCTTTCGGACGCGCTGGCGAAACAGGCCCCGAACGCCACTTACGCGCAGGTGAACGGCGCCAACCATTTCAGCTTCCTGCCCGTCTGCAAACCGGGTGCGGCCGAGTTCCTGAAATCCGTCGAAGAACCCGATCCGATCTGCGACGAGAACTCCAACCGAACGCGGGCCGATATCCACCGGGAACTGACGGGCCTCATCGTTGCGGCTTTCGAGCGAGGCCTCGGACCCCGCCGCTGAGCGAAGTGCGCGCGCTCTTCAGCGCATTCGTCGTTCGGCAGATTGGACAGCAGCGAAGGGATCGGCCGCCGAACGGCCGATCCTGCTTCAGACCCAGCTTACTCGACGAGATTGATTTCCTCGGTCTCGCCGCCTTCGCAGACGTAGCAGCAGTCTTCGCAGGCTTCCTTGTTGTTCGGACCCGTGCCCCAATAGGTCTGCTTGTCGCCGGAGACCCAGGCACCGTAGCAGATGTTCTCGCCCTGCTGGCAGGAGAGGTGGATCTGCTTGGATTCGCCGTCATCCAGGTAATAGACTTGGTTGCCGCCCGGCCAGACATGTTTGCGGTCCTGGCTGTAGAGCTCGACCTCGACGGCGTTCGGATGCTCGTTGCGCATGATGAAGCTCACATCCGCAGACAGCGCCTGTCCGGCCGTGGAGCAGATGGTTGCGGTCAAAACCAGCAGAGCTGCGCGGCGCATCGCCGGCAGCGAATTAAAAATCAGCATAACGTCCCCCATGAAAGCGCCTGATCAATCGGCGCAGGTTCATATGCCCTGATTTGCAAGAATAAATCGAGCTGGATGGACTTCTCTTGCCGGATTTTTTCTTCGCGGCCTCAAGCAACGCGCTTGTAGAACAGCGTGGTGGCGCAGAAACCGCCTTGCGGCCACAGGGCATAATCCGGGATGACGCCGACCCGCTCCCAGCCGAAGCGCGGATAGATCTTTTCCGCATCGCTGCCGGTTGCGGTGTCGAGCACCAGAAGCGTGCGGCCGCGCCGTGCGGCTTCCGCTTCCACGGCCTCCATCAGCTTGCGCGACAGGCCGAGCCCGCGGGCGGAGCGATGCACGAGGAGCTTCATCAGGTCGCCGCGATGCGGCTGGTTCGGCTTCGAGGCAAGGCCCACCTGCACCGTGCCGACGACCTTGCCCTCCACTTCGGCCACAGCGAGGATTATGCCGCCTTTTTCGACCGCATCGGCAATCTCCTGCCAGTAGCCGACCGCGTCCTCGGGCTCGAAGGGCAGCATGAAGCCGAGCGAAGCCCCGCCTTTGACGCAATCGGACAGGGTCTCGGAGAGATCGGCGATCACGGCGCGGGTTTCGCTGGCATTGAGGATGCGGATGGTGAGGTTCATCTTATGAAGGCTCCTGGCATCTTGGAAAGGTTCAGCGACCGCGGTCGAGGATGACGGCATAGCGGGCCGGCTGGTCGGATGGATTGTGGAAGTCGAAGGCATCGCCGATGTCCATGTAGAGGCAGTCGCCGGGCTGCAGCCTGTGGACGGTTTCGCCGATGATCATCTCCAGCACACCTTCGAAGAGCCAGACATGCTGGGTCATCACCCGGCTTTCCTCGCGCGGCGGAAAGCTGACCCGCGCATGGGCGGGGAAATCCACCTCGACGATATCCACCCTGCTCGGCGTGCCCGGCGGCGAAACCGAGCGGCGCAGATAACCCGTATGCGGATCGCGCCACAGCTTCTGCTCCGCCCTGCGGCTGAGCGGCGAGCTTAGCGGTTCGTCATCGGCGAAGAAGGCGGAGAGTGAGAGCCCGAGCGCTTCCGCCAGCCTTGCCAGCAGCGCGGCGGTCGGACTCGCCTCCGCTCGCTCGATCCTGGAAATCATCGCGCGGCTGACGCCGGAGCGGCTCGCCAATTCGTCGAGCGTCAATCCGGCGCGGGCGCGCAGGCTCTTCAGCCGCTCGCTGATGGCGTTCTCGATGTCATGATCCGTCGCTTCCATGATTTGAGAATTGCATTCTCTTATGATGGAATCAAGTGGTACGATGATGGAACCGTCGAATTTTACAAGCAATGGCGCTTCCGCGATAGCTCCCGTCATGGTCCATCGGCTATGGAGCATCATCGGGCCTCAAGCCGGCAGGAACTGCCGACGCCCGTGCTTGCGGGGGATCAGATGAACGGCCAGACAATCGAGACGGCATCGCCCCTGTCGATCGCCAGCATCGTCGTCTCGATGACGATCGCCGCCGTCGGCAGCGGTATCATGTCTGCCTACGTGCCTTTCGTGCTGACGCAGACGGGCGACACCTGGGCCGCCAGCGCCGCCGTCCCGACGCTCGCCTTCGGCGGCCTGGTCGGCTGTATCGTCGGCGGGCCGCTGATCCGTCGGGTCGGGCATGCCCGACTGTTCTCCTGCTCGATGGCGATGGTGATCATCGCCGCGGTGCTGATCGCCATCAACCCGCCGCCAATCTGGTGGGTTTTGGCGCGCGGCGTCTATGGAGCGGCCTCCAACGTCAATTTCATCATCGCCCAGAGCTGGCTCAACCACGCCGCCTCGAACGAATGGCGCGGCCGGGCGATGTCCTTCTTCTACATGGCCTTCGTGCTGGGCTTGGGCGTCGGCGCCTGGCTGTTCGGCCGCATTCCCGCGGACGGCAATCTCGCGCCGCTTGCGGTGGTCTTCGTCACCGCGCTCGCCATCCTGCCGATCGGGCTCACCCGCCTGCCGAACCCGCCGGCGCCGGCCAATGTCAATGTCGACATCAAGATGGCCTGGCGCATCTCGCCGGTCGGGCTGATCGGCGTGCTCGCGTCCGGCGGCCTTTCGATGGTGATCCAGGGCTTCGTGCCGATCTATGCCACCACCAATCACGTCGCGCAGACGGATGTGGCGCTGCTGATGCTGGTGATGCAGACCGGTCTGCTGTTCGTGCAATATCCGCTCGGCATGCTGTCGGATCGCATCGACCGCCGTTTCGTGCTGCTGATCACCTGCGCGCTGATCGTCGCGGCGGGTTTTTCGGCGCTGTTCGTGTCCTTCTCGATGATGATCATTTTAATGCTCGTCTTCCTCGTCTTCGGCGGCGCGGTCGAGACCGTCTATTCGGTCGCCAATGCGCATGCCAACGACCGGGCCGATCCTGACGATTTCGTGCCGCTCTCCTCGACGCTCTTGGTGGCATGGTCGACGGCAGCCACCATCGTGCCCCTCGGCGTGACGCTGCTCACCCCGGCTTTCGGCCAGCATACCTTCATCTATGCGGTGATCCTGGTGGCGATCGCCTATGCAGCCTACGTCATCTGGCGCCTCAAGGAACGCGAGGGCGTGCCTGCCGACGAGCGGGAGAATTGCGGGGTGCGGAGCGCCCAGTTCCCGAATGCCTCCGTCATGACCGGCCCGGAGGCGGAAATACCCGCCAAATAGCCCACGCTGCCGGGCTTTATCCTCAACGAAGGGTTATCTTTCCGCTTTGCGACAGGGATTCGCGCTGCTATATGCGCGAGCCATGAGCACCAATTCCACCCGCACTCCGCTTGACCATATCCGCAACTTCTCGATCGTGGCGCATATCGACCACGGCAAGTCGACGCTCGCCGACCGGCTGATCCAGACGACCGGCGGTCTTGCCGAGCGCGACATGTCGGAACAGGTGCTGGACTCGATGGATATCGAGCGCGAGCGCGGCATCACCATCAAGGCCCAGACCGTGCGCCTGCACTACAAGGCGAACAACGGCGAGACTTATATCCTCAACCTCATCGACACGCCCGGCCATGTCGACTTCGCCTATGAAGTGTCGCGTTCGCTGTCGGCCTGCGAAGGGTCGCTTCTCGTCGTCGACGCATCCCAGGGCGTCGAGGCCCAGACGCTCGCCAACGTCTACCAGGCGATCGACAACAACCACGAGATCGTCACCGTCCTCAACAAGATTGACCTGCCGGCCGCCGAACCCGACCGCATCCGCGAACAGATCGAGGAAGTGATCGGCATCGACGCGTCGCAGGCGGTGCTGATCTCGGCGAAGACCGGCCTCGGCATTCCGGACGTGCTCGAAGCGATCGTCCACCAGCTGCCGCCGCCGAAGAGCGAACTCGGCGCAACCGGCCCCTTGAAGGCGCTGCTGGTCGACAGCTGGTACGACACCTATCTCGGCGTCATGGTTCTGGTGCGCATCCATGACGGCGTGCTGACCAAGGGCCAGACCATCCGCATGATGGGCACCGACGCCAAATACCAGGTGGAGCGCGTCGGCGTGCTGACCCCGAAGATGCTGGCCGTCGACAGCCTCGGCCCGGGCGAGATCGGTTTCTTTACCGGCTCGATCAAGGAAGTGGCCGATACCCGCGTCGGCGACACGATCACGGAAGACAAGCGCCCGACCGCCAAGGCGCTTCCCGGCTTTAAACCGGCTCAGCCGGTGGTGTTCTGTGGCCTGTTCCCGGTCGATGCGGCCGATTTCGAGGACCTGCGCGCCGCGATGGGCAAGCTGCGCCTCAACGACGCGTCGTTCTCCTTCGAGATGGAAAGCTCGGCAGCGCTCGGCTTCGGCTTCCGCTGCGGTTTCCTCGGCCTGCTGCATCTCGAAATCATCCAGGAACGCCTGGAGCGCGAGTTCGACCTCGACCTGATCGCCACGGCGCCTTCGGTCGTCTACCAGCTGACGATGAGCGACGGCACCGAGCGCGAACTCCACAATCCGGCCGACATGCCGGATGTCGTCCGCATCTCCGAAATCCGCGAGCCGTGGATCAAGGCGACGATCCTGACGCCGGACGATTATCTCGGCGGCATCCTGAAACTCTGCCAGGATCGGCGCGGCATCCAGACCGAACTTACCTATGTCGGCAAGCGCGCCATGCTCACCTATGAGCTGCCGCTCAACGAAGTGGTGTTCGATTTCTACGACCGCCTGAAGTCGATCTCCAAGGGTTATGCCTCGTTCGACTACCATCTGCACGGCTATCGCGAGGGCAATCTCGTGAAAATGTCGATCATGGTCAACGGCGAGCCGGTCGACGCGCTCTCCATGCTGGTCCACCGTTCCGCCGCGGAGAAGCGCGGCCGCGACATGTGCGAAAAGCTCAAGGACCTGATCCCGCGGCACATGTTCAAGATCCCGATCCAGGCGGCGATCGGCGGCAACGTGATCGCCCGCGAAACGATCTCCGCGATGCGCAAGGACGTGACCGCAAAATGCTACGGCGGCGACGCCACCCGCAAGCGCAAGCTGCTCGACAAGCAGAAGGAAGGCAAGAAGCGCATGCGGCAGTTCGGCAAGGTCGACATCCCGCAGGAAGCGTTCATCGCGGCCTTGAAGATGAAGGACGATTGATCTTTCCAATGACAGTTCATGCGCATATATTTTGTGCATGAACTTGGAGGTTGGAATGTCCCAGCCCGCCCGCAAGTCAACTCGGCTCTCGCTGGACGCTAATCTTGTTTCTGAAGCTTGCGCGCTGAAGATAGACATATCGCGCGCAGCTGAGGAAGGTATGGCCAAGGCTATCAAGGCAGAGCGGGAGCACCTTTGGCGGCTGGAAAGTGCCGAGGCAATCCGGTTTCACAATGAGTATGTCGAGAAACACGGCCTCCCGCATGCAAAGTATCGCCAGTTCTGACGATGCGGTTTGATCTTATCGCCGCGCCGCCGCCCTTCAAAAAATCCGCCAATCACTAAAACCTTAATAAATCCTGCAAATGCTTTGAAATCCGGCTCGTGCAAGGTGATTGCAGGTGATGAGTGCGTGCGCCGATATGGCGACGGCTCAAAGGCATGATGCCGATCTTCACTGCCTGAGCCCGTAACGTGTCCTTCCCACCTGCGAGAAGCTTCATGAGCAGCATTTCCTATAATTCGTCGGCCGCATCTGCGCTTTTGCTGCTGACCGGTTCCGCCAAAGCGCTGGAGCGCAACACGATCCAGGTCGCTTCCGGCCGCAACGTGAATACGGCATCCGACAACGCCGCCTATTGGTCGATCGCCACCTCCATGCGTTCGACGGGCATGTCGCTCTCGGCAGTCGAGGACGCATCGGGCCTTGCCGCCGCGATGACGGATACGGCATCGCTCGGCATGGAGGCCGCCACCAGCTTGGTTTCCGAGATCAAGGCGAAACTCATCCTGGCACGCTCGCCGGGTGTGGATCGCGACGCCATCAATGCGGAGATCAGCCAACTCAAGGATCAGCTGGGGACGGTCGCTGAATCGTCGTCCTTCAATGGTGAAAACTGGCTGAGTTCCGCCGGGGCGCCGGGGGTCAAGTCGCTGCTTGCGTCGACATCGACCAATCCGGACGGCACTGCCGCCGTCAACACGATCGATTTCGATACCGCCTCGACGACACTGGCCAGCAGCGGCGACGCTGCCAACGGTCTTCTGACCAAGGCCTATTCGGGCACGACGGAGAATGGCACTGCTTACGAATATTATCTTCTCGATACGGGATCGCAGGGATCGGCAACCGCCAGCGAAATCAAGATCTCGAACGCAACGACCGAAGACGAACTGGACGGCATGATCTCCGCCACCGACAGCATGCTTTCGAGCCTCACCTCCGCCGGCGCCAAACTCGGCTCCACGTCGAGCCGCATCAGCGCCAATACGGAATTCCTCTCCAAGCTGCAGGATACGATCGACCGCGGTGTCGGGCGCCTCGTCGATGCCAATATGGAGGAGAGCGCCGTCAAGCTTGCCGCCACGAAGGTGCAGCAGCAGCTCCAGACGATCGGCCTCAGCATCGTCAACGAACAGTCGAAGCGCATTCTCGACCTCTTCCGCTGATACCTCCCCGATATCCGGCCCTCGAGCTTGCCCGGGGGCCGGATATGGCTTTCTCCCGCAGAGGGGAGACGCCGCGGGACGGCATGCTCACATTTCTGTCGCTGTGACATGAATCCGGTGCCGCGTCGGTGGCCGTCGGAATACTCCTGATAACCTGCGACCGGCGTGACGTGTCTCTCGCCGTGTAGGACGCACGGTAGCTGGATCCTCGGGTCAAGCCCGAGGATGACGGCGTTGGAGGTAGTGCCAAGGTGACCAACAGCATGAGTAAGAAATTCTCGACGTTTGTTTTGGACTCCGTTGCCCCACCTCTCCGTCGTCATCCTCGGGCTTGACCCGAGGATCCACCCTCCAGATGTCGACCTATCCGGGCACATTCGACACCTCCCCGCCAGCCCATCAAACACTTAGCCTCCATCGCATCCCCGCCTTCCCAACCCGTGCCTACAATCCCCCCGTTCCGTCACGGATACACCGGCAGGCGTGCCGGCGAGGCGGGACAGGCGCGGGTCGTGAGGGTGAGACGCAAAATCTCACGGTCCGGGTTCGCGGAAAATGGTCTCCCTCCGGCGACGTGGGACGGGTGAGAAGCTGTCGGACCGACTTCTCGTTTCGTTTTCCATCATGGAGCGCCGATCACCCTGTGCGGCACACAGGGTGATCGGGGCCGCGCCGTGCGGCGTCCGAGGTTTTTTTCAAAAACCCGGATTGTGCGGCGCAGGTGGAAGACGATGCCGGGCGGCAGTCATGGCCTGCGGCATCGTAACCTGAGAGCGTGCGTGACGCCCTCTCCAGGAGAGGCACGCAACCGTTCCCACAACCCCTGTCATCGCAGAGGGACCGAAGTCGCGGATATCAACCGCCGAGCGGGGCGCTGAGAGGTGTCACTTATTACTTACCTTACGAGGCGGCTTTCAGCGCCCCGTCCGATCCTCGCCCTCGGGTTAAACCCGAGGGTCGCCCGAGGATGACGAAAAGAAACCGAGGATCGCCAAGGAATTACCATGCCGTCCTGCCAGCTCCAGCCTTTGTCAGTGACGGCCTGCATGAAGCGGGCGCGGCATGTCGGAATGGGTAATCCAGACGCGCCCGTCGAAAGCCACCTCGCCGTGATCGAGCTTGCTGCTGGCGATCGTTTCGATGAGACCCAGTTTCGAACGCACATCGCCGATCCTGCCGTCGTTGACCACGCAGACGGCCTGGCATGTGCCGCCGTCGCGCATGACCAGAAGCGTGTGATGGCTGTTTCGCATGATCTTGTTGGGCAATGTCACGAGCGTCATGCTCTTCTCCTTGCTGTAACCGGACCGAACGCGTGATGCGTGGATGGCAAGGCTCGGGGAATATGGTCAACAAAAGGTTAACGAAACGGGATTGGATGTGCGGCTTGCCCGGCAGCCGGGCGGCCTTGCCCGCAGCGGCGTCGATAGCGGGTCACTTGACCGGCCTGCCCTGGCCGGCCTCGGGAACTTCGCGCAGCGGCGCCCGGCTCAGTTCGTTGCCGGCGGCGATCGCCTTGCGCAGAAGCCGCAGCAGTTCGTCGGCTTCTGCTGCCGTCAGGCCGCGCAGCATCAGTTCCTGCGCCGCCTCCACCGCCGGCGCTATTCCGTCGAGGGTCTTTCGCCCATCGTCGGTGATCTGCAGCTCGCGGGCGCGCCGGTCCTTGGTGCTGGCATTGCGCACCAGCAGACCCTTCTGCACCAGCCGGTCGACGACCCCGGTAATCGTCGTCCGGTCATAGGCGATCAGCCCGGCCAGCGTGACCTGATCGATCCCGGGATTGGTGCTGATCGCGGCGAGCGCCGCGTATTGAACAGGTGTCAGATCGTAGCCGGCTTGATCGACCTCGGCGTGGAAGACCGCCACGGCGATCTGCTGGAACCGGCGGGCCAGATGCCCCGGCATATCATCGTTGTCTTTCACCGAACTCTCCAAAACCATCGCAAGCTTGACATGTGTACTGATAATCAGCATACTGATCAATATTGGATCCGCCGAATCCATTTCCGCGGACGCCATCAAGAAACATGCGGAGGAAACTGGTTCCATGCAATTCCATCTGAATGGGTTCGAGCCCGGCGACCCGGAAATCTTTCACCTGGAGGATCGATACAGCGCTCCGGCTGATAAAGGACCGCTTCCCACCGAAGTCGATGTGCTGATCGTCGGCTGCGGGCCGGCGGGCCTGACGCTTGCCGCACAGCTCTCGGCCTTTTCCGACATCAAGACCTGCATCGTCGACCAGAGATCCGGCCCGCTGCTGCGCGGCCAGGCGGACGGCATTGCCTGCCGCACGATGGAAATGTTCCACGCCTTTGGCTTTGCCGAGCGGGTGCTGAGAGAATCCTACTGGGTCAACGAGACCTCTTTCTGGAAGCCCGACGACTTGAAGCGCGAGAACATCGTCCGCAGCGGGAGGATCGACGACACGGAGGACGGGCTTTCCGAATTCCCGCATGTCATCCTCAACCAGGCGCGGGTGCAGGATTTCTTCCTCGACGTCATGCGCAAATCGCCGACCAGGCTCGAACCGCATTATTCGCGGCGCCTGATCGATCTGGAGACCGACCCCGCCGCCTCCGACTATCCGGTGACCGCAAGGCTGGAGCGTCTCGATCCCTCCCACGAAGGCGAGGTCGAGATCGTCAAGGCCCGTTACGTGGTCGGCTGCGACGGGGCGCGCAGCACGGTGCGCAAGTCGATCGGCCGGGCGCTGCACGGCGATTCCGCCAATCACGCCTGGGGCGTCATGGACGTGCTTGCCGTCACCAGTTTTCCCGACATCCGCCTCAAGGCGCTGATCCAGTCCGCCGGCGAAGGCAGCATCGTGCTGATCCCGCGCGAGGGCGGCTACATGGTCCGCATCTATGTCGAGATGGACAAACTCAACGAAAACGAGCGGGTCGCGAGCCGGAACATCACCGTCGACAAGCTGATCGCGGCCGTGCAGCGTGTCCTGCATCCCCACACGTTCGAGGTGAAGGAGGTCGCCTGGTGGTCGGTCTACGAGATCGGCCAGCGCCTTACCGACAAGTTCGATGACGTGGCCGAAGACGCGATCGGAGAGCGTCTGCCCCGCGTGTTCATTGCCGGTGACGCCTGCCATACGCATAGCCCGAAAGCCGGCCAGGGCATGAATGTCTCGATGCAGGACGGGTTCAATCTCGGCTGGAAACTGGCGGCCGTCCTGCAGGGACGGAGCAGGCCCGAACTGCTGCACAGCTATTCCGCCGAACGCCAGACCATCGCCAAGGAACTGATCGACTTCGACCGCGAATGGTCGGCCATGCTGAGCGCGCCGCTGAAATCCCCCGACAATCCGGATGGCGAAGGCGTCGAGCCGGCGGAAGTCCAGAAATATTTCGTCCGGTCCGGGCGTTATACGGCCGGCACAGCCACCCGCTACACGCCGTCGGTGCTGACCGGCGAAGCGACCCATCAGCATCTCGCCAAGGGGCTGACGATCGGTACGCGGTTCCATTCGGCGCCGGTGATCCGGCTGGTCGATGCCAGGCCTACGCAACTCGGCCATGCCGCGAAAGCCGACGGCCGCTGGCGCATCTATGCCTTTGCCGGGGCGGAGGATCGTGCCCAGCCATCTTCGCGGCTGCGGGCGCTTTGCGATTTCCTGGCGGACTCCCCCGCCTCGCCGGTGAAGAGACATACGCCGACCGGCCAGGACATCGACTCGGTGATCGATGTCCGCGCCGTCTTCCAGCAGGCCCATCGCACGCTCGCCGTAGACACCATGCCAGCCTTCCTCCTGCCCCGGAAGGGGCGCTACGGGCTCTGCGACTACGAGAAGATGTTCTGCCCCGACTTCAGGGGCGGCCACGATATCTTCGACATGCGCGGCATCGATCGGGAACAGGGCTGCATGGTCCTGGTGCGGCCGGACCAGTATGTCGCGCATGTGCTGCCGCTCGACGGATATGCCGAGCTGTCGGCATTCTTCAACGGCTTCATGGTGCCGCAGAACTAGCCCGCTTCCGGTGTGGGAATTGGTTTTTTAGGGACCAATTCCCACCTCAAACAATCTCCGCCCTCATCGCGCTGTTTTCGATTGACGCGCAATTTGTACAACTGTACAAATTGCGCGGACAATTGACTATGGATCTCCATGCGCCCGAATTTGAGGGAAGCCTTGCTCAGAAACGCCGTGACCCTGTTTTCTCGCAGTGGCTACAATGCCGTGTCGCTGCGGGATATCGCCAAGGCGTCCGGCGCCAATGTCGGCAGCCTCACCTACCATTTCGGCTCTAAGGCGAAATTGCTGCGGGAGGTTTACGAGCGCCACACGGTGCCGATGAACGCCCGCCGCCGCGAACTGCTGGGCGAGGCGCTGCGGATCAGCGATGCGGATCAGCGGCTGATGGCCATCCTGCGCGCCTATGTCGTGCCGGCTTTCGTTTCCTCGTCCGAGGGCGATGGCGGCGGTGCCGAATTCACCCGGATGCGGGCGGTGCTGTCGGCGGAAGGAAACCCCGACGCCCAGGCGATCATCGCGGACGCGTTCGACGAGACGAGCCGTGCCTTTCTCAAGGCTCTGGCCGACTGCGTTCCCGGCGCGCCGTTGAGCGGGCTCGTCTGGCGCAGCCAGTTCCTGCTCGGATCGCTCTATTACGCTCTGATCAATCCGGACCGCGTGACGCGTCTTTCGGGCGGCACGGTCGACGGAAACGATCGGGAAGCCGCCGTCAACCAAATCGTCGAGGCGAGCTATGCGAGCTTTCGAAGCCTCGGCGTCGAAACCAGGCAATCCGAGCGCGCCTGACTTACATGAGGGAAGAAGAATGAACGAAGATCGGCAGGAGAGCGGTCACGGGGCTGGCATTGCACGGCGGAAGCCGGACTTCCTGTTGCCTGACGGCAGCTGCGATGCCCATTGCCACGTTTTCGGTCCGGGAGCCGTTTTCCCCTATGCGCCCGACCGCAGCTATACGCCGGATGATGCCCCGAAAGAGGCGCTGGCAAAGCTCCACGAGCGGCTTGGCATCGCCCGCGCCGTCATCGTTCAGGCGAGCTGCCACGGGACCGACAATCACGCCATGCTCGACGCGATCGCCTGGCGCCCGGATCGTTACCGCGGCGTCGCGATCGTCGACGACAGTTTTGACGACCGCGCCTACCAGACGCTCGACGACGGCGGCGTGCGCGGCGTGCGGTTCAATTTCGTACGCCATCTCGGCGGGGCACCGGACCTGGACGTCTTCAACCGGGTGATCGACCGCATCAAGGGTCGCGGCTGGCATGTGGTGCTGCATCTAGACGGGAGCGACATCGTTCCGCTTTCCGACATGATCGCCCGCCTGCCGGTCCCCTTCGTCATCGATCACATGGGGCGCGTCGACACCAGCCTCGGCACCGACCAGCCGGCGTTTCAGACGCTGCTGGACCTGGTACGGCGGGAAAACTGCTGGATCAAGGTCTGCGGGTCGGAGCGGATTTCCCGTTTTCCCTTCGATACGGCGGTGCCTTTCGCAAAAGCGCTGGTCAAGGCGAGCCCCGAGCGGAGCCTCTGGGGTACCGACTTCCCGCATCCGAACCTCAAGGAGCCGGTTGACGAGGCTGATCTCGTGGATCTCGTGCCCAGGTTCGCGCTGGCGGAAGAGGATCGGCGGCGGCTGCTCGTCGACAATCCCGCACGTCTATACGGTTTCGCCGCCTGAGCGGCCTTACAAGGAGGAGGAAAGAATGGATTGCACAACTACGGAGAGGTCAGCGGGACGATTCGGGCGGCCGGCACGATGGATGAAATCTCTGGCCGTCGCCCTGACCCTGATGCTGCCGACCGGCGCCCTTGCGCAGGACGCCTATCCTTCGAGGGACATCACGCTTGTGCTGCCTTTCGGCCCCGGCGGGATCGCCGACATCACGGCACGCCTGGTGGCCGAGTCGCTCGGCAAGAAGCTCGGCCGTCAGATCGTGATCATGAACCAGCCGGGTGCCGGCGGTTCGGTCGCGGCACGGGCGGCACTGAACGCCCCGGCGGACGGTTATACGCTCGCGCTTCTCTCGAACGGAACCGCGATCAGCGTACCGCTCTTCAAGAACCTGCAATTCGATCCGGTCGCCGATTTCGTACCAGTATCGAGCCTTGCCTATTTCGATTTCGTGTTCGTCACCAAGTCCGGCGGCAAATTCAAATCCCTCAAGGATGTTCTGGAAGCCGCCAAAGCCAAGCCGGGCGCGCTCAACGTCGGAACCATCAATGTCGGCAGCAGCCAGAACCTGGCCGCGGAACTCTTCAAATCGACATCCGGGATCGATTTCACCATCGTGCCCTACAAGGCCACGCCGGATCTCCAGGTCGCGCTGCTCGGCGGCGAACTGGACGTCATCATCGACAGCCAGACGGCGCTGAAAGCTGCGCTGCAGCAGAACCAGGCGGCCGCCATCGCCTCCTCCGGACCGACACGCTCCAGCCTCTCGCCGAACGTTCCGACCGCCGCGGAAGAAGGCGTCAAAGGCTTCGACGTGACCTCCTGGAATGCCATCTTCGCACCCAAAGGCACGCCGCCGGAAGCGATCAAGAAGCTGAACGCCACGCTTGTCGAAGTGCTGGCCGACCCCGCTCTCCAGAAGCGCTTTGCGGATCTCGGCGTCGAAGCCCGTTCCAGCACGCCCGAGGAGATCGGTGGCCGCCTGAAGGCCGACATCCAGAAATGGTCGGACGTGATCCAGAAAGCCGGCATCCCGAAACAGTAACCCACGATTGGTCCCCGGATCATCTCCCTTCCCGCAGTCCGAGGCTCTAATCCTCGCCTCCCTTCAGGGGCATCCAGGGCATCGGTCGCCGGTTGAGGAAAGCGTCGATGCCGGCGTGGCCTTCGGTGCTTTCCCAACGATCGGCGAGCAGGCCCGTGCTGTAGGCGACCGGATCTTCGATCGTCTGGCGGGCGAGATTCTGAACGAGGCTCTTGGCGCTGGCGACGGCGCCCGGAGCGCAATCGAGGAATGCGGCAACTTCTTCCTCGACTGCCAGGTCGAGTTCGTCGGCTGGACGGACGGCGGAAACAAGTCCGATCTCGCGAGCGGTCACCGCATCGAAGCGTCGGGCATTGAGGAACAGGCGACGGGCATGGCCTTCGCCGATGCGCCGGACGACATAGGGGCCGATCGTCGCCGGGATCAGCCCGAGCCGGGTTTCGGTGAGTGCAAACCGGGCATTCTCGGCCGCGATGACGATATCGCAGATGGCCATCAGGCCGATGCCGCCGCCGAAGGCATTGCCCTGCACCCGGCCGATCAGCGGCTTTGGCAGATCATCCAGCGCCTTCAGCATCAACGCCAGTTCCGTGGCACCTTCGATCTTGCCGGCACGGTCTCTTGCCGCCTGATCGCGCATCCACTGCAGGTCGGCCCCGGCACAGAAGGTGGGGCCGGCGGATGCGAGAACCACGACGCGCACCGCCTCGTCGGCCGCAAGCTTGCCGGCCGCATCCGCCAGATCGGCAATCATTCGCGCATTCATGGCATTGTGCTTTTCGGGCCGGGCGAGTGTCAGCGTCACGACGCCGCGGTCATCCCGTTCCAATGTCAGCGTGTCGTAAGCGCCCATCAGCGCGCTCCTCTCAAACTCCTGGCGAAATCTTCCGCTTCGGCCAGCAGGCCGCGGTCGATACGGGTCTCGAAACCCAGCGTATGCAGATGATCGACCGTCTTGCCGGTTGCGACATTGCCTTCCGCACCCGGAGCGTAAGGACAGCCACCAAGCCCGCCCGCCGCGGCATCGAAAACGCGCAGACCTTTTTCGAGCGAGACGGTGATGTTGTCGAGCGCCCGGCCATTGGTGTCGTGAAAATGCCCGGCAAGACGTGTCGCCGGCATCAGATCAAGCACCGCATCGAGCATGGCGGCGACCCGGTCCGGCGTACCGGTGCCGATCGTATCGGCCAATGCCACCTCGCTGCAACCGAGCGCATGAAGCTCGGTAGCCACCCGTGCAACTTGCGCCGGCGGCGTCGGGCCGTCGAAGGGGCAATCAACGGCGCAGGAGACATAGGCGCGGACCGGGATGCCGTCGCGGCGGGCGCTGTCGATCAGCGGCGCGAACCGTTGAAAGCTTTCGGCGATGCTGCAATTGATGTTGCGGTGGCTGAAACCTTCCGACGCCGAGGCGAAGACGGCGACTTCATCCGCTTTGGCCGAGACCGCCGCCGCATAGCCCCGCACGTTCGGCGTCAGCACGGTGTACAGCGTTCCAGGGCGGCGGACGATGCCGGCCATGACCTCGGCGCCGTCTGCCATCTGCGGCACCCAGTCGGCGCGCACGAAGCTCGTCACCTCGATCTTTTCGAAGCAGCAAGCGGAGAGCAGGTCGACGAGGCGGATCTTGTCGGCGGTGGAAATGAGCCGCTTCTCGTTCTGCAGGCCATCGCGCGGGCCCATTTCGTGGATGCGGACGAAGTCAGCCATCTTCCGGCTCCCCATCCTCGGGCTCTCCATCTTCCGGCTCCAGGATCAGCAGCACGGCGCCTTCGATCACCTGTTCGCCCTGCGGCACCAGGACTTCGGCGACCGTTCCGTCGCGGGGCGCGGACAGCGTCAGCTCCATCTTCATCGCTTCCATGACGGCCAGGGTCTCGCCCTTCGCGACTGCCATTCCCGGCGTGGCGCGCAGGAGTTTGACGAGGCCAGGCATGGGAGCGAAGATGCGATCGCCGCCGCCGGTAATCTCGTCCTCGCCGGCGAGCGGATCGATGAGGCCGAAGTGCCAGCTTTCGCCGTCGCCGAAGATCGTCACGTCATGTTCGCCGGACACGAGATGGACACGGCGTTTGCGGCCGTCGATCTCCAGCAGATAGGCGTCGTCACCCAAGCGTGAAAGGCCGAAATCGACCGGCTTGCCGTCGACAATGGCCGCATAGGCGCCCTCCCCGATCGATCCGAACGATATGGGGACATGCTGGCCGCGATAATCCAGTTCGACGAAATCGGACGCTTCGGACCATAACCGGAACCCGGATAAGCGGCCCCAGGGATCGCTGACGGTTTTCGGCTCGAGTGCGCCGGAAAGCTTCAGGGCGGCAAGCGCCATGGCCTCGCGAGACGCAGCCCGTCCGATCGTCAATTCGGCCAGATGGCGGTCGATGAGGCCGGTATCAGGGCTGCCTTCGGTAAAATCGGGCTGGATCGTTAGCCGGCGAAGGAACGCGGCATTGGTGGTGACGCCGGTGGCGCGGACCTCGGAAAGGGCGGACGACAGCAGCGAGAGCGCCGTCTGGCGGTCCGCACCCCGAGTGACGATCTTGGCGATCATCGGATCGTAGAAAGGCGAGATGCGGTCGCCGGCGCGCACGCCGCTATCCACGCGCGCCAGTTCGTCCGGCAGGTCGAGATGGGTGAGCCGACCGGTGGCGGGCAGAAAGCCTCGCTCGGCGTCTTCCGCATAAAGCCGCGCCTCGAAGGCCCAGCCGCTGATGAAAAGCTCGTCCTGCAGGCGCGGCAGGGGCTCGCCGGACGCGACGCGCAGCTGCCATTCGACGAGGTCGACGCCGGTGATCGCCTCGGTGACCGGGTGCTCCACCTGCAGGCGCGTGTTCATCTCCATGAACCAGAAACGGTCTGGTTTCAGCCCCTCGGAAGCATCGGCGATAAACTCGATCGTGCCGGCGCCGGAATAACCGATCGCCATCGCCGCCTTCACCGCCGCCTCGCCCATGGCGGTGCGCATCTCGTCGGACATCCCGGGCGCCGGGGCTTCCTCGATCACCTTCTGGTGGCGGCGCTGCAGAGAGCAGTCGCGTTCGAAGAGATGCACCACATTTCCGTGGTCGTCTCCGAATATCTGGATCTCGATGTGGCGAGGATGGGTGATATATGCCTCGATCAGGCAGGCGGCATCGCCGAAGGCGGCCGACGCTTCGCGCTGCGCCGAGGCAAGCGCTTCCTTGAAAGCCTCGGCATCCTCGACCCGCCGCATGCCCTTGCCGCCGCCGCCGGAGCGCGCCTTGATCAAGACCGGGAAACCGATGCGGTCGGCCTCACCTAAGAGAAAATCCGGATCCTGCTCGGCGCCGTGATAACCCGGCACGACGGGCACGCCGGCCTTTTCCATCAGCGCCTTGGCGGCGTCCTTCAGGCCCATGGCGCGGATCGCATCGGACGATGGGCCAATGAACCGGAGGCCCGCGGATGTCACCGCGTCGGCGAAATCCGGGTTTTCCGAGAGAAACCCATAACCGGGATGGATGGCATCGGCGCCTGTCCGCAGCGCCGCTTCGATGATCGTATCGCCGCGCAGGTAACTTTCGGCTGCGGGGGACGGGCCGATATGGACCGCCTCGCCGGCAAGCGACACATGCAGGGCATCCCGATCGGCGTCGGAATAGACGGCGACGGTGGCGATGCCCAACCGGTGGCAGGTCCGGATGATGCGGCAGGCGATCTCGCCGCGATTGGCTATGAGGACTTTTCTCAGCATCGGCCGGTCCTCGGCGGGCGCAACGAACTCCCCTTCTCCCCCCTTGCGGGGGAGATGTCGCCAGAGGCGACAGAGGGGGGTGGTTCGGCGCATGCCAACGTCGAGGTCCTGGCACCACCACCATCTGTCAGCTCCGCTGACATCTTCCCCGCAAGGGGGAAGAAACGACCACGGTGCCGGCCTCGCACGATATCACCGAACAGATCGTGGGAAGGAACTAAGAAACTCATCATCCGCCCCTCACATCCGGAACACGCCGAAGCGTGTCTCTTCAACCGGCGCATTCAACGCGGCGGAGAGGCTGAGAGCCAGGACCTGACGCGTCCTGGCCGGATGGATGATCCCATCATCCCAGAGCCTTGCGGAGGCATAAAGCGGGTGGCTCTGCTCCTCGAACTGGTCGAGCACCGGCTGTTTGAAAGCAACCTCCTCGTCCGCACTCCATGTTTTACCGCCGCGTTCGATCGCGTCGCGTCGGACGGTGGCGAGCACGCCGGCCGCCTGCGGGCCGCCCATCACCGAGATGCGGCTGTTCGGCCAGGTCCACAGGAAACGCGGCGAATAGGCCCGGCCGGCCATGCCGTAATTGCCGGCGCCGAAGGAGCCGCCGACCAATATGGTGACCTTGGGCACCGAGGTGGTCGCAACCGCGGTCACCAGCTTGGCGCCGTGCTTGGCAATGCCCTCCGCCTCGTATTTGCGGCCGACCATGAAGCCGCTGATGTTCTGCAGGAAGACGAGCGGGATTTTCCGCTGCGAGCAGAGTTCGATGAAATGCGCGCCCTTCTGGGCGCTTTCGGAAAACAGCACGCCGTTGTTGGCGATGATGCCGACGGGGATGCCGAAGACGTGCGCGAAACCGCAGACCAATGTGATGCCGAACCGTGCCTTGAACTCCTCGAAACGCGAGCCGTCGACCAGCCGGGCGATCACTTCGCGGATGTCGTAGGGCGTGCTGAGCGACGACGGGACGATCGCGGCGATTTCTTCCGGGTCGTAAAGCGGCTCCTCGGGGGTCGCCAGCACCAAGGTTTCGGGTTTGCGGGTGTTCAAGCCGGCAACGGCGCGGCGAACCAGCGCCAAAGCGTGGGCGTCGTCGCGGGCGAGATGATCCGCCACACCGGAGAGCCTTGTGTGGACATCGCCGCCGCCGAGGTCCTCGGCCGAGACTTCCTCGCCTGTCGCGGCCTTCACCAGCGGCGGGCCGGCGAGGAAGATCGTGCCCTGATCCTTGACGATGATCGCCTCGTCGGACATCGCCGGCACATAGGCGCCGCCCGCCGTGCAGGAACCCATGACGGCGGCGATCTGGGCGATGCCTTTGGCGGACATCTGGGCCTGATTGAAAAAGATGCGGCCGAAATGATCGCGGTCGGGAAACACCTCGTCCTGGTTCGGCAGGTTGGCGCCGCCGGAATCGACCAGATAGACGCAAGGCAGCCGATTTTCCTCGGCGATCTCCTGGGCGCGCAGGTGTTTCTTGACCGTCATCGGGTAATAGGTGCCGCCCTTTACCGTGGCATCGTTGGCGACCATCATCACCTCGCGGCCTTCGACGCGGCCGATGCCGGTGACGATGCCGGCCGCCGGGCTGGCGCCGCCGTAAAGGCCGTGCGCCGCGGTGGCGCCGACCTCCAGGAAAGGCGAGCCGTGATCGAGCAGCCGGGCTATGCGTTCGCGCGGAAGCAGTTTTCCGCGCTTCACATGCCTTGCCTTCGCCTCCTCGCCGCCGCCGGCTTCGGCGAGCGCAACGGCCGCCTCGACCTCGGCAATCTTCGCCTGCATGGCGGCGCGGTTGGCTTCGGCGGCTTCGCTCCTGAGGTTGACCTGCGACCGGATGACAGCCATCAGGCGGTTTCCTTGAAGAGCTCGCGGCCGATCAGCATGCGGCGGATTTCCGACGTGCCGGCGCCGATTTCCATCAGCTTGGCATCGCGTAGCAGCCGGCCGGTCGGAAAGTCGTTGATATAACCGTTGCCGCCGAGGATCTGGATTGCCTGCAGCGCCTGCTGGGTCGCCTGTTCGGAGGCGTAGAGGCAGCAGGCGGCGGCATCCTGCCGCGTCACCGCACCGCGATCGCAGGCGGCGGCCACCGCATAGACATAGGCCCGGGCGGAATTCATCGCCGTGTACATGTCGGCGACCTTGGCCTGGATCAGTTGGAACTCGCCGATCGGCTGGCCGAACTGCTTTCGCTCATGGACATAGGGCATGACCACGTCGAGGCAGGCATGCATGATGCCGATGCCGATGGCGGAGAGCACGACGCGTTCGTAATCGAGACCGGACATCAGGACACGGGCGCCGCCGCCTTCCGAACCCATGACGTTTTCGGCCGGCACGTCGCAATCCTCAAACACCAGTTCGCAGGTGTTGGAGCCGCGCATGCCGAGCTTGTCGAGCTTCTGGGCGGTCGAGAACCCCTTGAACCCCTTTTCGACGAGGAAAGCGGTGATGCCCTTCGAGGCGGCCGAAGGATCGGTCTTGGCGTAGACCACCAGCACATCGGCATCCGGGCCGTTGGTGATCCACATTTTGTTGCCGTTCAGGACATAGCGGTCGCCGCGCTTCTCGGCGCGGAGCTTCATCGACACGACGTCGGAACCCGCACCCGGCTCGGACATGGCGAGCGCCCCGACATGCTCTCCCGAGCAGAGTTTCGGCAGGTAGCGCGCCTTCTGCTCGGCATTGCCGTTGCGGTTGATCTGGTTGACACAGAGATTGGAATGGGCGCCGTAGCTGAGCGAGGTCGAGGCCGAGGCGCGGGCCAGTTCCTCGACGGCGACCACATGGGCAAGATAACCGAGGCCGGAGCCGCCGAAATCCGGATCGGCGGTGATGCCGAGCAGGCCGAGCGCACCCAGTTCCGGCCAGAGGTCGCGGGCAAATTCGTTGCTGCGGTCGATCTCGTCGGCGCGGGGACCAAGCTTTTCCTGTGCGAAACGGTGGACCGTGTCGCGAACGGCATCGACCTCCTCGCCGAGCGCGAAGTTCATGCTTGCGTGGAACACCTTCCATCCTCCCGGTGTGCCAAGTTCCGTATATCAGAAAGTAGTGGGGCAGCGGCGGCTGGTCGTCAATGGCCGAGAGGCCTCTTGCGCGACATCGCAAGATACGGTCTTCGGGCGCGCCGCCTTTGTACGATGATTACCCTATTCGGGCAGGTGAAGCGGATTGAGGCCGGGGACCCATTGGGTATTCGGCATGCGGGTGCCCGTATAGGTGACGCCGCTGGGCGTCTTGCAGCGGTAGATCCGAGTCGGCATGACATCGCCATAAAGGATGTCGAAGCCGCCGCGGCCGCGATAGACGTTCTCGATATCGGTGGTGCAGCTCACCGCGTCCTTCTTGACCCGCTCTTCCTCCGGCACGACGCCGGGCAGGTTGCGGAAAAAGGTCTGCGTATCCTGCGGGAAGGCCTGCCGCTCGGCTGCGAATACCTCGACCGGAAACAGCGCGGCGACAAGCAGCGCCACGAGCATCACGGCCGGCAGTATCCATGCACCTTTGAGCATCAATCGACTCCTCATCCACGAAACCTGCAGATGATTCCAAGATATGGACGGCAAGTTGACCATTCTATGGGTACGGGACCACGTTTGCGTGATCATCTGCCGTTATCCAGGCGGCGATAGCCGGTGGGCTGCTGATAGAGCCAGCCGATACGCTCGACGGCCGCCTCGAAATTCTCGCGGGCGACGCTCATCGTATGGCCGTTCGCATGGAGAAGCGTCTCGGCATTCTCCATGATGCCGACGTGACCCTTCCAGAGAACGAGATCGCCGCGGCGAAGTTCCCCTCGCGTGATCTCTTTGCCGATCGAGGCCTGCATGTCGGAATCGCGCGGGGCGGACTGGCCGGTCATCATCAAGGCCAGTTGCACGAGCGCCGAGCAATCCAGGCCAAAACCGGAACGACCGCCCCAGAGATAGGGCGTCTCGATGAATTTTGCGGCGACGGCGACATAGTCGTCGCCCAGGGTCTCGGCGATGGGCAGGCAATGGCGGGCGATCACCGCCTCGCCGCTCGCCAGGACGAAATAACGGGTGCCTCGGGTTTCCGCCTCGCCGACGACAGTGATGCGGCTGCCCAAGGAGAGTGCGCCGACCTGCGGCTTGCGGAGTTCGGCTTCGGGATAAAGGAAGGTGCGCGGCACGGCGATGCGATGGGTCGGCTCGTCCAGGCTGCCGAGCATGCCTTCCGGCAGGTAGCCGACATAACCGTCCTGATCGGCCTGCACCCAGGCAAAACCGTCGGCGCGGTCGAAGACCCGGACCGTTTCGCCCAGTAGAAGCTCGGTATCGATGCCGCGGGCGAGATCCGGCGCTGGGCGCAACTGGGCCACGGGCACGGCGATGCGCGCCGGTTCGCCGTGGACGAACTGGCCTGCCTCGACGCTGCCCTTCAGCGTCTCGTCGGCGAGATCGGGTCGGAAGGCGTGCAGGCGTCTGTCGAGTATTTTCGTCATGTCAAATTCCCCTCCGGCGCCTTCACTTCAAACCCGTCAGTGACGGCCTTCCCGGATGATCAGGTCGCCGAGTTTTTCCAGATAGAGCGCGCCTGCCACCGTGCGCTTGATCACCACGTTGCGGCGGTCGCGTTCGTCGCGCTCGCGGTCCACCAGGCCCATCTCGCCCATCGTGTCGAGCGCGCGGGTGATGACCGGCTTGGTAACGCCGAGCGTCGCGGCCAACCCCCGCACCGTATGCGGCGGCGGCACGAGGTAAATATGCAGCAGAATGGACATCTGGCGCAATGTCAGATCGCGGCTGTCGCGGCGCACCTGCTCCAGCGATACCCGGTGCCAGAGGCCCAGCGCTTCCGTGGCGGTCAGTTCAACCGGCATCACGACCCTCGATTCAAAATCGGCCTTGGTTCAATATCGGGCGAACTTTAAGCCGAAGGTCTTACCGGTTTGTTTCGGAGCCGTTTTATTTCGCCGCCATGTCGCGGATCGTGCGGTAGAGCGCACGGATCGCAAACGCCTCGCCGCCGACCGGTGCCTGCGGCTTTTCGGCCGCGACCCAGGCGTAGATATCGAAATGCACCCAGCTTTTGGTGGCGGTGACGAAGCGCTTCAGGAACAGCGCTGCGGTGATCGCGCCCGCCATGCCGCCAGAGGGCGAGTTGGTGATATCGGCGGCGCGGGAGCGGATGTCCTTGTCGTAACCCATCCACAGCGGCAGGCGCCACATCGGGTCGGCTTCAGCGCGGCCCGCATCCATCAGCTTGCCGGCAAGCGCTTCGTCATCGGTGAAATAGGGGGCGAGTTCGACGCCGAGCGCAACACGGGCGGCACCCGTCAGCGTCGACATGTCGACCATCAAGTCCGGCGGGTTTTCGTCCGCGTAAGCCAGCGCGTCGGCAAGGACCAGCCGGCCTTCCGCATCGGTATTGTCGATCTGGACGGTGATGCCCTTGCGGCTTTTATAAATATCGCCGGGGCGGAAGGCATTGCCGGAAATGGAGTTCTCGACTGCGGGCACCAGAACCTGCAGGTCCACTTCAAGGCCCGCATCCATGATCATCAGGGCGAGGCCCATGACGTTGGCAGCACCACCCATGTCCTTCTTCATCAGCGCCATGTTGGCGGCACCCTTGATGTCGAGGCCGCCGGTATCGAAGCAGACGCCCTTGCCGACCAGCGTGACGCGCGGATGGCCCTTCCGGCCCCAGCGCATTTCGAGCAGGCGCGGGGCCGAGACGCTAGCTCGACCGACCGTATGGACGAGCGGGAAGTTCTGCTGAAGGAGGTCCTCACCAACGATCGAGGTGACGGTGGCGCCATAATGTTCGCCGAGCGCCCGGAAGGCTGCTTCGAGCTCGATCGGTCCCATCTCGTTGGTCGGAATGTTCACCAGGTCGCGCGCCAGGAAAACGCCGGCAAGCTGGCGCTCGACATCGGCGGCATCGGCAGTGCCCGGGATCGAGAGCCGGACATCCTTCTGCTTTTCGGACTTGTAACGACTGAAACCATAGGTGCCGAGCCCGTAACCGAGGGCCAGATGCGCATCGCCAAGCGCCGAGGTCTCGACATGCCAGTCGCCTGCGGGCAGGAGCTTCGAGAGCTTTCCGGTGATAAAGGGCGCCTCGCCGGGGTCGCTGCCGAGGCCGAGCAGGGCGCTGCCCACCTCACCGCCAGCCGCCGGCACCAGAAGCAGCGCGCCGGCCTCTGCCTTGAAGCCTGCCGCCTTCGCCCAGGCGAGCGCCGCCGCATCAAGCTTGCCTGCCTCGAGGTCGGCCGGCGTCACGGCATGGACCGGCCTGGTCGCCGCTCCTTTCGCGCTGAAGGGAGAGGGACGTTCGATATATTGATAGGGGGTCATGGGGGAAGCCTTCGGAAGCTGCTGGAATCGCTCGTCTTAACGATCTGTTAGGGTTAACAGTTTATTGCTGGAGTGGAAATGCGCTATCTGCCCGCTCCGCATTCGGAAGGCGTGGCACCGGACCGAACGAGACCGCACCCCATGACCGCTTCCGCAGCCCTGACGCCTCGCAAGACCCGCCTCGCCCAGACCGCCGCCTTCGCGCTTCTTGCCGCTCTCTCGGTCACCGGCTGTGCGACAAAGCGCGATGTCGCAACGACAGGCTCGATCCCAAGGGCGGCGGCCGCCTCCATGGACGGAATGAACGCCAACGATCTCGCGAGCACCGAGAAATCGGTCGGTGCGAGTTACGCCCGCGACCCCAAGAACAAGGAAATCGGGCTGCAATATGCGACGGTGCTCGGCATGACGGGCAAGAACGCGCAGGCGCTCGCCGTGATGCAGCAGGTGGCGATCGCCCATCCCGCCGACCGCGACGTGCTGGCAGCCTACGGCAAAGCACAGGCCGGCGCAGGCCAGCTTGAGCAGGCGCTGGCAACCATCAACCGCGCCCAGACACCCGATCATCCCGACTGGCGGCTCTATTCCGCCGAAGGCGCCGTGCTCGACCAGCTCGGCCGCTCTGCGGAGGCCCGCCAGAAATACCGTATGGCGCTCGATGCCCAGCCGAACGAGCCGAGCGTGATGTCGAATCTGGGAATGTCCTACGTGCTTTCCGGCGACCTGAAAACGGCCGAAACCTACATGCGCAATGCCGCCGGCCAGCCGGCCGCCGACAGCCGCGTCCGCCAGAACCTTGCGCTCGTCGTCGGTCTGCAGGGCCGTTTCGCGGAAGCCGAACAGATCGCCCGGCGGGAACTCTCGCAACAGCAGGCGGATGCCAACGTCACCTATCTGCGCTCGATGCTCTCCCAGCAGAATTCCTGGGCAAAGCTCGCCGACAAGGATGGCAAGGGCAAGCCCAACAATACCAACTGACCGGGCTCCCGCATTCCCGACAAAAAACCGGCTTCACGCCGGTTTTCTTGTTTTCGGGATCGAGGCGCCTTTTTAGATAAGGCGTGAAATGACGGTAATGATTCCACCGATCAGGACGAGGTTCACGCAAAGTCTTGTCAGCATCGGGTATCCTCCAAAATCATGTAGCGCGCGATCCGCATTGCGTCAGCAGGCGGACCTTTGTGCGATAAGGAGATATTGAGGGATCGCTGCTGAATGCGGTCTGAAGCCGGAATTCAGCTGGCGTTCACGGTCAGCACGGCGCCACGGCCAAGTCCATCAGAACTTGTCGGCGACCTGGATGCCGGCCGGGCCGAGAATGACGGCGATCAGAACCGGCAGGAAGAACAGGATCATCGGCACGGTGAGCTTCGGCGGCAGGGCGGCCGCCTTCTTTTCCGCCTCGTTCATCCGCTCGTCGCGGCCTTCCTGGGCAAGCACGCGCAGTGCCGAGGCGATCGGCGTGCCGTACCGTTCCGCCTGGATAAGCGCCTGCGTGACGGCCCTGACGATATCGAGCTGGGTGCGGATGCCGAGATTTTCGAGCGCGGTGCGGCGGTCCTGCAGGAAGGAGAGTTCGGCCGTCGTCAACACCATTTCCTCGGCCAGCGGCGGCGACGCCTGAGCCATTTCCTCGGCCACGCGGCGCATCGCCGCTTCCATGGAAATCCCCGATTCGACGCAGATCAGCATCAGGTCGAGCGCATCCGGCCAAGCCCGCTTGATCGAGGCCTGGCGCTTGTTCACGCGGTTGGAAACGTAGATGTTCGGCGCGTAGAAACCGATATAGGCGACGACGATCGCTGCCAGCATGCGGATCGGGAATGGCCGGGTGGCAAGGTTGCCGAGCACGAAGATCCAGACGATGGCGGCCGCGAGAAAGACGAAGGGCAGCAGGAAACGCGCCAGCAGGAACATGTTGAGGGCGTTCTGCGACCTCAGGCCGGCGGCACGCAGCCTGTTGACGGTGTTATCGTCCACCAGCGCCTTGCGCAGATTGAAACGCTCGACGATCTGGCGGACCGACTGGTTGTTCTGGGCACGCAGCGAGGTCTTCGACTGTTCGGAATTCATGCGGGCGCGTTCGCGGGCGCGGATCTGCTCACGCTCGGTGGAGACGGCCTTCATGCGCTTGTCGAGACTTCCCCTTTCGAGGAAAGGGCTCGCCAGCGTGTAGAGGGTCGCAAAAACCGCCACGGCCACCAGAATGGCCATCAGCGTGGTCGGATCGGTCAGCGCCGTTGCCAGTCCCATCGCTCAATCCCCTCAGATATCGAAGTTGATCATGTTGCGCATGACGAAGATGCCAATCGACATCCAGACGCCTGAGATCAAAAGGATCAGGTGACCGCGTGGATCGGTAAAGATGATCGAGATGTATTGCGGCGATGTGAGATAGACGAGCAGCGACACGATAAAGGGCAACGCACCGATGATGACAGCCGAAGCTTTCGCTTCCATCGACAACGCCTGAACCTTGGCCTTCATCTTCTTGCGCTCGCGCAGAACCTTGGACAGGTTGCCGATCGCTTCGGACAGGTTGCCGCCGGCCTGGCTCTGGATGGTGATGACGATCGCGAAAAAGTTCACTTCCGGCAGCGGCATCGTCATCATCATGCGCGTGCAGGCTTCCGGAATGCTGAGGCCCACCTGCTGGGATTCGATCACCCGGCGGAATTCCGTCTTCACCGGCTCCTGGCCGTCTGACGAGATCAGGCGCATGGCATCATTGAGCGGCAGGCCGGATTTGATCGACCGCACCATGACGTCGAGCGCGTTCGGAAATTCCTCCAGGAACTTCTTCTGGCGGCGCTTGACCAGGAAGCCGACGATCCAGCGCGGCAGCCCAACCGCGCTGACGAAGGCGGCACCGACGGCGCCAAGCAGCGGCAGGCCGGCGATCAGGGTCACCAGGAAAACGAAGACCCCGAAAAGGATGCTGAACATATAGAAGCGGCCCATCGTCAGGGACAGGCCGGTCTGGGCGAGCTTGGACTTCAAGCTGCCGTCGCCCATCTTCTTGTTCTTTTCTTCCTGCTTCTTCTCCAGATCCTTGATCGAATCCTGCATCGACTTGCGGCGCTTGGAGAGTTCCTGCACGCGGTCGCGGGCGGCCTTGACCTTGTTCAGGTCGGTTTCCGCAGACTTGACCCGGTTGAGCCGGCTATCGGCCTTCTTTTCCACTTCCATGCGGGAGAACAACAGCCCGTAACAGACCGCCGCCGCGGCGACCGCCACGAGGGCGATGATCGCCACGACGTTGATATCCAGCCCGAACATGGAACCTGCTCCTTAGTCCTTGGTTTTTTCCATCGAGTCGAGGGCCGCGGAAAGGCGCTTTTCCTCGTTGTAATAGCGGGCGCGATCCCAGAAATGCGGTTTCACGATGCCGGTCGACATATGCTTGCCAATCAGGCGGCCATTCGCATCCTCGCCATCGATCTCGTAGCGCATCAGGTCCTGGGTGACGATCACGTCGCCTTCCATGCCGACGACCTCGGTGATCTGGGTGATGCGGCGCGAACCGTCGCGCAGGCGGGCCGCCTGGATGATCACGTCAATCGAGCCGGTGATGATCTCGCGCACGGTCTTGGCCGGCAGCGAATAACCGCCCATGGCGATCATCGATTCCATACGGCTCAGGCATTCGCGCGGCGTGTTGGCGTGGATCGTACCCATCGAGCCGTCGTGGCCAGTGTTCATCGCCTGCAGAAGGTCGAAGACTTCAGGTCCGCGCACTTCGCCGACGATGATGCGTTCGGGACGCATGCGCAGGCAGTTCTTGACGAGATCGCGCATGGTGATCTCGCCCTCGCCTTCGATGTTCGGCGGGCGGGTTTCGAGGCGCACCACATGCGGCTGCTGCAGTTGCAGCTCTGCGGTGTCCTCGCAGGTAATGACCCGCTCTTCCTTATCGATGTAATTGGTCAGGCAGTTCAGCAGCGTCGTCTTGCCGGAACCGGTACCGCCGGAAATGACGATGTTGCAGCGGACGCGGCCGATGATCTGCAAAAGGACGGCGCCTTCCGGGGTGATCGCGCCGAACTTGACGAGCTGGTCGAGGTTCAGCTTGTCCTTCTTGAACTTGCGGATGGTGAGCGCCGGCCCGTCGATGGCGAGCGGCGGCGCGATGACGTTGACACGCGAACCGTCCGGCAGGCGCGCGTCACAGATCGGCGAGGATTCGTCGACGCGGCGGCCGACCTGACTGACTATGCGCTGGCAGATCGACAGGAGCTGGGAATTGTCGCGGAAGCGGATCTCGGATTCGATCGTCTTGCCGGCGACTTCTATGAAAGTCTGTCCGGCACCGTTGACCATGATGTCGGAGATGTCGTCACGCGCCAGCAGCGGCTCCAGCGGACCATAACCCAGGACGTCGTTGCAGATGTCCTCGAGCAGTTCCTCCTGCTCGGAGATCGACATCGCGAAGTTCTTGATGGTGATGATATCGTTGACGATATCGCGGATTTCCTCGCGCGCGCTCTCGGCATCGAGCTTGGCGAGCTGGGACAGGTCGATCGTATCGATCAGGGCCGAGAAGACCTGGCTTTTGGTATCGTAGTAGAGCTCCGTGCGCGCCGGGCGCTTGCGGGCTGCCGATTGCGGCGCAAGCGGCGGCGGCGAAGAAATCTGCTGCCGCTGGGTAACGGGATCGCGCACCGGCTCGGCAAGGACTTCCGGGGCGGCGGACCGCGTCACGACAGGCGCAGCCGAAGCGGATGCAGCAGCCGGCGGCGGCGCTACGCTGCCGCTCTTCCCAAATCCCTCGTTTCCGCGTTTTCCAAACATACCGGTTTCCTGGTGTTATGCCTTCTTGCGCCCGAGCATGCCGAGCATCTTGCCAAGCCCGCCCTTCTTCACCTTCTTCATCGCGATGCGACCCGTGACGACATGGGCGATCTGCGAGAAGGTTTCGGCGGCGGGCGACTTCGCGTCGATTTCGGAAATCATGCGGCCGCTATTGGCAGCATTGCCGAACAGCTGCACATCGAAAGGCAGGATGGCGATCGGCTCGATCTCCAGCGGCTCGATGAAATCGTTCGGGGCGATCTCCGGGCGCTTCGGCATGCCGACCTGGTTGAGGATCAGATGCGGCGCACGGTCGTTCGGCCGAAGCTTCTTCAACGCGTCGATCATGTTCTTGGTGTTGCGCAGGTTGGCGAGATCGGGAACCGCGCAGATCACCACCTCATCGACCTCCGACAGAACTGCCCGCGTCCATTCCGTCCAGCCGTGCGGAACATCCAGGACTGCGACCGGAGCGCTGCGCTGCAGGAGCTCGATGATCGGCGTGAACGCGTTGCGATCGAAATCATAGGCGCGATCGAGCAGCGACGGGGCCGCAAGCAGCGAGAGATGCTCCGAGCACTTGGTGAGAAGCCGATCCAGGAAGACCTCGTCCAGACGTTCCGGCGCGAAGACGGCTTCCGCGATGCCCTGTGCGGGGTCCTGATCGAAATCGATATTGGCCGTGCCGAAGGGCAGGTCGAGATCGGCGAGGATGGTTTCGGTCGAAAACAGGCTCGAAATACCGAAGGCGCAGTTATGCGCGATGGTCGAGGCGCCGACCCCCCCCTTGGCGCCGATGAAGGCAATCGATTTGCCGAGCGGCTCCGCTTCGGGATCCACGAAGATCGCTGAGATCGACGCCAGCATGTCCGGCATCTGCACGGGACCGACGAGATATTCGGAAATGCCGTTGCGGATCAGCTCGCGATAGAGCGAGATATCGTTGTAACGGCCAACGACGATGACCCTGGTCGAAGGGTCGCACACTTCCGCAAGCGGCGTGAGCTCATCGAGCAGGTTCTTCGGCTCGGACTCGGTTTCCAGGATGATGAGGTTCGGGGTCGGGGTGGATGAGAACATGTTGGCGGCAGCACTGGTGCCGCCGATCGTCACCCGCAGGTTGACCTTGGCCATGCGGCGGTCGCGGGCCATGCGATCGACCACGCGCTGCATGGTCTCGCTCTCGCAGAAGGCATGGATCGAGATGCGCGGCAGCGGACGCAACGCATCGAAATCGCCCGGACGGTCGGCGTCCTCGGCAAACCCTTCACCCTGGCCGGGAGTGCGGATTTCGTAGTTGATCGCGCTCATCGTGTTCTCCGGTTCACTGGCTTAGGGCGTCGTGGTGCCACTGGATTCCCCGCGGTAATCGCTGATGACCTTGGCGCGCTGCGCCGCATCGATCGGCGTGATGGCGCGCGGGGCGATGAGGTCCGTGGGGCTGGCGACCTGGGCTGCGAGATTGTTCTGGCTGGCACAGCCGAAATTGTACCAGTTCTTGTTCCCGAACGTGTTGTCCGACAGGTCCGCCGGCCACTCGCCGCACTGGCCGGTCATCGCCTTGGTCGTGACGTAGGAAAGCCGGATCGGCGCGGCATCGCCATTCGGCGAGGCAGCGTAGCTGCTCATCAGGATCCGCTGCGGCTTGATGCCGGAACGCGACAGTTCACGGCGGATATCGCCCGCCAGATGCTGGGCGGCACCGGAATTATACGAGCCGTAAGGCACCTGGATCTGGATCACGCCGGCCGGCGAGGACATAAAGTTCTGCGCAAACCCCTTGACCGTATCCTTCATTCCGGTCGTCAGGCGGACATCGCCCGATGCGACCGGGATATCCAGCGTCGACTGGCCTTCCGCCAACACGATCGGATGTCGGGTGCGATAGTCGTCGGGGATGGAGCCGGTGGTAAGCTGGCTGTTGCCGCAGGCCGACAGGAGCAGGCCGGACACCACGAGCGCCAAGGCTATCTTGCTGCGACGGAACCTGGTCGTACCCTCGGTCATGGCATCCTGTCCTTCGGCGGAGAATTTCTGGGTTTCAATGTCCATGACCGCTCACTTGTAGATAAAGCCGACGGCGCCGTGATACTGGCCCGCCGCGACGGGTTCCTTGCGGCCGTAGATCTTGTTGACGCGGTTCAGGAAGAAGGTCGCGGCATCGTTTTCCGGATTGAAGTTGTCGTCAGGCCGGGCGATCTCGCTGCGCGCAACGGGACGGACCAGATAAGGCGTCGCGATGATCACGAGTTCGGTTTCGTTGCGGACAAAGTCCTTGCTGCGGAAAAGCGTCCCGAACACCGGAACCTTCGAAATTCCCGGAAGGCCGGACATCGCCTGGCGGACATTGTCCTGCACCAGGCCGGCAATGACGATCGAGCCGCCGGAGGGCAGTTCGACCGTGGTCGAAGCCTCACGCTTGCGGATCGACATGTAGGTATTGCCGGGGATCCGCAGCGAAGCGCCGTTGCCCGTCACGGCCGACCCTTCGTAGGTCGGTTCCGACACGTTGGTTTCGATCACCAGGCTGATGCGTCCGGGCGACAGGACCACCGGTTTGAAGTTGAGCTCAATGCCGTAATCGACCGTGTCGACCGACTGCGTCACGGTGCCCTGCTGGCCATCGACTTCCTGCTGTCCAGGCAGGCGGTATTCACCGCCCACATAAAATTTCGCTTGCTGGCCGGAAATGGCAGTCAGGCTGGGTTCGGCAAGCGTGCGCATGACGCCCGCCTGTTCCATGGCGTTCATGTAAGTCGAAAGACCGACATTGCCGATGTTGCCGGACATAACGCCTTGAGCAGCCAAGCCGACGGCATTTCCCAGATTGGCGGGATTGGCGAAGGAAATCGAGCCTTTAGGGCCTGTCACGGAACCGTTGAAACCGAGCTGCTTCAGCACCTGCCGGCTGACTTCCGCAACCGTGACCTTCAGCGTGACCTGGTCCTCGCCCTCGATCGTCAGGAGGTTGACGATCTGCGACTGCTGGCGGGTTTCGGCAAAGATATCCGCATCGCCGTTATTGCCCTGAGCCGTGATATTCCGGGTGGTCGCCTCACCGCCCTTGAGGAAGGCGGTGGTGAGCTTTTCGGCCTGCGCCGAATCCTGCGGCGTCCGGACGCTGCCGGACAGCACGATGTTGTCGGAGATGATCTCGACCTTGATATTCGAATCCGGCAGGAACCGGCGAAGGTTCTGCTCGAGGCCGGAAATATCGCGCTCGATTGCCACGTCGAGGCTGACGATCTCCTCGCCGTTGGGTCCGAATACGAAGATATTGGTCTGGCCGACAGTCTTGCCGAAAAGATAGATACGGCGGGAGGTGCGCGTCACCGCGTCAGCCATGGTCGGGTCGGCGACCAGAATGTCATGGGCATCGGAAGGCAAATCGACAACCAATGCCTTGTTGAGGCCGAGCTGCAGCCGTTTGCGTATGCCGGGGCCCCCGTCGGTGATACGAACGACGGTGTTTTCGGCCGCCAGTGCTTGAGCCGGTTCGAGGCTGATCGGGGCAATATCCAGCGAAACGCCGGAAAAGGCGAGGCAAAAAGCCATGCCTGCCGCTGCCGAGCTACGAATCTTGTGTTTCAGACTGTTCACTTGAACGCTCCGTTCATTTCGCCTGCACCGTCGCCGTGCTCTTGACGATCGCCCCCGATTTGATGACCTGGATATCCGCCTTGCCATCGCCCCCATGCAGCAAATAGTCCGGAGCCACCGTGTCGGCCTCCTGCGAATCCGCGACCGAGCGCAGCGCAAGCGTCAGCCGCTGAGCCATCTGCTGGGCTACGGCAATGACCTTTGCCTGGTCCGGCGTCAGTTCCAGCGTCGCCGTCGTGCCGACGACAGATTTCTTGCCGTCCTCGCTTTCCTGGACCTGCTGGTCGATCGCCAGGACGCGAACGTTGCTGAGGATGTTTTCGGTGATGTAGTTGCCGCTGTCCTTGTTCTCCCGCACCATGATGATGTCGACGCGATCATTCGGCAGCACGAAGCCGCCGGCGCCCGTGGCGACGGAGATTTCAGTGGCGACGGCCCGTTTTCCGGACGGCAGCAGCGAGGACATGATTCGGCTGGAGGAATCGGCGATCTTCTCGGCCCGCATCGGCTCGCCCTTGAACATCGGCATCCGGACCACGACGCCCTGAAGCTCGGTCATCGCGTTCGGCCGCGTCGAATCGGTGATGAACCCGTCGACGATGCCGCTCGACGGCCAGGACATCCACTGCATCGACTTGTCATTCAGGCGGCTGCCCACGGGCAGGTTCTCGGCCGAAACGAGCACCTTGACCGTCGGCTCCTTCTGGATGACGGTTTCCACCAGTTCGGGTGCCTTCGTGCCGGAAAGGCGCATGGCGAGCATGCCGGCAAGGCCCGCCGCCACCACGGCAACCGCGAGAATAATGATACGGGTGGGCTTCATGGCCATTCCTTGAGGGAACACTAATTCCCCCGAAGCATGGCCTCCAATGGTGTAATTATAGTTAATGAGAAGCTTACAATTCTGGTTAACGCGATCTTTCCATCGCGGACCTCTATTGAAGCGCCTTCATGGCCAACGAATATATCGGGGCCTGCTCGAAGGTCAGGAAGCCGGCAATCGCGATGGCGATACCGTAGGGGATCTTCTTGGCATTGACCAAGGATGCCGGCAGCGGAATGCCCATCGCCATGACCGATCCAGCCTGCGAGCGCAGAAGGAGGAAAACAAGGGTCACAGCGCCGCCGACATAACCGACGGTGACCAGCAAGACGAGAAGCGAATGATTGAAGCCGAACCATATGGCAGTCGCGGTCAGGAGCTTCGCATCGCCGCCGCCCATGACATTCAAGGCGAATAACGCGAAGCATACGGCAAACACCAAGAGCGCAGCCAGGAGGTTCAGGCCGATCACCGGCCAAGGCAGCCCCGCAAACGGGGCCAGGCCCAGGAACGCAAGGACCGCGATCACTGAAATGCGGTTGGGAATGGTCATCGTGAACAGGTCGCTGACCGCGGCAATGGCCAGCGCGAGCGGAAGTACCGTTAGAATTAGTATGGCGATAGCCATATCAGCCATGGTTCACCCGATCTCACAGCCGGTGCACTTAACAGATTGCGAGAGCCGCCGATTGGCGACTCTCGCATAAATCATAGAGCTGAGGCGATACGGCTGAGCTGCAGCCGCTGTAATATCAGCACGAGGTAGCGCTGTTGCCGCAGCTGAGCTTCGTGGCGATGTTGGCAAACTGGTTGTTCAGCGAACCGCCGAGGGTCGTCGCGCCGGCGATCAGAGCAACAGAGATGAGGGCTGCGATGAGACCATACTCGATGGCGGTCGCACCAGACTCATCTTTCATAAAACGAGCGAAAATCTTCGACATGGAACTCTCCTAATCCACATTTGTTGTTCAGCACTTCCCGACAACTGTTTCCGTTGTTCGGATGACTGCAATCTACAGACGGACGATTGCTATCGGCTTAAGGAACATCGTTACCCTCCCGTTAATGGAGGATTGCCGGTTGCGTGGTAAACGAAGGGGAAAGAAAAAAGGTGGCATTCGAGCGGCCGCTCACCCCTCTAAAAAACCCCTAATGTACGTTTTTTTTCATTGCGTTAATTGCCAGCAAGAAATCTGAAACTGACCCGACCAGCCGAAATCCCGACCAATCGGCAATGGTTAAGAGGAGATCAAAAACGCCCTCCTGTGCCGCTTAACCCTTCATTCACCAATCGCATCCATTCTTGGCGGACAACAAACCGCACCTAAAGGCCGCCTCCAATGCTGTTCCGTAGCGTCATGGTTCGACTCGTCACCCTGTGCGGTGTCGTCTTCGCCGGTGCAGGGCAAGCGGCTGCGCAGGATAAACCGGATCTTCTTCGCGTATTCATGAATCACGCGCGCGTGCTGAAGCTCGACAGGCCGGTCAGCAAGGTCATCGTCGGCAATTCCAACGTTGCCGATGCCACCGTTGCCGATTCCACGACGATCGTCCTCACCGGCCGCAGTTTCGGCACGACCAATCTCGTGCTGCTGGACGCCGAGGGCAATGCGATCGCCGACGAACGCATCCTTGTTTCCATCGACGAGGGGAACACGGTGCGCGTCTTCCGGCAAACGGAACGCTCCATCCTCTCCTGCACACCCAATTGCGAGCAGCACGCCGAGTTCAAGAACACCGGTACGCCCTGATCGGGGACAGATGGTTAAACTGCGGACGATCGCTGCAACGGAATCTCAATAATCCAACCGTACGATCGGCATGCTCAAACCGGGCTGTCGGACGGAAACCATGTGCCAGGATCATGACGATACCAGAAGCGGTGCGCCAATACCTGTGAGAGGTAAAGGCGCATGGCGGCGGATCATCCGCTCCAAGGATGGAGCAGCCGCAATCGAATTCGCGCTGCTGGCCATTCCCTATTTCCTGATCGTCTTTGCGATCGTCGAAACCTTCATTGCCTATACGGGAGAACAGCTTGTCGCCAATGCCGTCGATACGATGGCGCGCAAGCTCAGGACCGGCAACATCACCTACGGGCTCAATCGCAGCACCGACAAGAACCAGACGGAATTCCGCCGCGCCTTCTGCGATGAAGTATCGATCCTGATCAAGTGCAGCGAGGACGAAATCACGACGCCGGATAAGCTTCAGCTCGATGTGCGCTCGTTCGCCAGCTTTGCCCTCATTCCGACGACAATTCCGCGCTCGACGTCCGGCGGCGCTTTCGGGGAGCTCGATACGTCTTCCTTCGCCTATGCACCAGGCCCCGCGAAAAGCATCAACATGCTGCGCGCCTATTACCGCTGGGACGTCGTCACCGATCTGATCCGCCCTTATATCACCAACGTCCGGCCAGCGGACGGCGGGCGCCCGAGCTATTTCCTGATCGTCGAGACATCCGCCTTCCGAGTCGAGGACTATCCGTGATGGAAGACCAAAAGCCTCAGCCACAGAAGCGATATCGCGGCCTGCTGATCCGCCTCAAGCAGTTCGCGACCGACAGGCGCGGCGTCGGCGCGGTGGAGTTCGCGCTGATCGCGCCGCTGCTTCTCAGCCTCTATATCACGTCCTTCGAGATCACCATCGGCCTCAGCGTTTCCAAGCGGGTGACGCGCAGCGCCAGCACGATCGCCGATCTCGTGACCCGGGAAACGAGCGTCGACAAGACGATGCTGACAACGATGAAGGACGTCACCGCAAGTCTCTTTGCGCCTTACACGCCCGATACGCTCAACATCAAGGTCACCGGGGTGACACTCGATGCCACTGGCAATCCGACCGTCGCCTGGTCATGGGACCAGGATAGCGGCAGGCCCTATGTTGTTGGTTCGGCGGTCCAGGTGCCGTCCGATATGCGCACCGCCAATTCATTTCTTGTCCGGGCCGAAGTCTCGGTCCACCATGAGCTCCTGATGTTCATGCCCGGTCTTTTGCCGAACAGCGTCCAGGACCTCACCATTGCGCGGGAATATTTCTACCGCCAGCGCCTCGGAAACAACGTCAGCTGCACCAATTGCTGAGGCGCACTGGACGTTATCCCCTTTGCTAATGCATGCCCACGGCTATATGAATCCCGATTCGAGCCGGCTAAGAGAACTGCCGGGCGGACGATATTCAAACTTCCGGGTGACCGATGGCGCGTGCGTTCCTGTTCGTTCTTGATTCCTTCGGCGTGGGCGGTGCCCCCGATGCGGACGAATATGGCGATCTCGGCTCCAACACGCTCGGGCATATCGCGGAATTCTGCGCTGCCGGCGTCGGCGACCGGGCAGGCCTGAGAGAAGGTCCGCTGCATCTGCCGAACATGTCGTCGCTCGGCCTTCTGGAAATCGCCAAGCTCGCCAGCGGCGACTATCCTGTCGGCATGCCCATGCCGGAGCGGATCTTCGGCCTGCATGGAGCCGCCAACGAGATCTCCCGCGGCAAGGATACGCCGTCCGGCCATTGGGAAATCGCCGGTACGCCTGTCATGTTCGACTGGGGTTATTTCCCTAGCGAAGGCGACGCCTTCTCTCCCGAACTGGTGGACGACATCTGCCGCGAAGGCGGCATTGCGGGCATTCTCGGCAATTGTCATGCATCCGGAACCGAAATCATCGCCCGGCTCGGGGAGGAGCATATCCGCACCGGAAAGCCGATCTGCTATACATCGACCGACTCCGTCTTCCAGATCGCCGCTCACGAAACCTATTTCGGCCTCGACCGGCTGCTGAAGCTCTGCGAAACCGTACGCGTGCTGCTCGATCCGATGAATATCGGCCGGGTAATCGCCCGACCCTTCCTCGGCGAAACGTCGGCCACGTTCCAGCGCACCGGCAATCGCCGCGACTTCTCCGTGCCGCCGCCCGAGCCGACGCTGCTCGACCGGCTGATCCGGGGCGGCCGGTCGGTGCATGCCATCGGCAAGATCGGCGACATCTTCGCGCACCAGGGGGTTTCGCGGGTCATCAAGGCGAACGGCAATGCGGCGCTGATGGAGGCGACGCTTTCCCTCATGGACGAGGCGACCCTCGGCGATCTCGTCTTCACCAATTTCGTCGATTTCGACATGCTCTACGGCCACCGACGGGACGTGCCAGGTTATGCGGCGGCGCTCGAAGCTTTCGACCGCGCTCTGCCGGACGTGCACCGGCGGCTGAAGCCCGGCGATCTCGTCATCCTCACCGCCGACCATGGCTGCGATCCGACCTGGCGCGGCACCGACCACACCCGCGAGCGGGTGCCGGTCATGGCGTTCGGGCCTGGCATCCGCTCCCGCTCGATCGGTATCAGATCGACCTACGCGGACATTGCCGAAACCATTGCTGCGCATCTCTCGATCCCGCCCGGCCCCAACGGATGGAGCTTCCTTTGACCAGACACCTCCTCAAGGCCGAGATCCACTGCCATATCGAGGGTGCCACGCCGCCGGCCCTGGCAGCACTCCAGGCAGAAAAATACGGCGTCGATGCGAGCAACGTGCTGCGCGACGGCGCCTATGTCTGGTCGGACTTTTCCGAATTCCTCGTCTGCTACGATGCCGTCGCCGCACTGTTCAAAACCGCCGGCGACTATGCGTTGCTGACCGAAACCTATCTTCTGGAACTCGCCGCCGCCAACACGATCTACAGCGAGATCATCGTCTCTCCCGACCATGGAGACCGGATCGGGCTCGGGGCGGATGCCTATCTGGCCGGCATCTGCGACGGCATCCATGCGGCACGCGAAAAGGCCGGCATCGAGGCGCGGATCATCGTCACCGGCGAACGGCATTTCGGGCCGGACCGGGTGGTCTCGGCCGCCGAATATGCGGCACGAGCGAAAAACCCGCTGGTGACCGGCTTCAACATGGCCGGCGAGGAACGCATGGGCCGCGTAGCCGACTATGCCCGCGCCTTCGATATCGCCCGCGATGCGGGCCTCGGACTGACGATCCACGCCGGCGAGGTCTGCGGTGCCTTCAGCGTTTCCGACGCGCTCGATCTGGTGAAGCCTTCCCGGATCGGCCATGGCGTGCGGGCGATCGAGGATCCGGCACTGGTGGAACGGCTTGCCGAGCTTGGCACCGTGCTGGAGGTCTGCCCAGGTTCGAACATCGCCCTGAACGTGTTTCCGGATTTCGACAGCCATCCGCTGAAGCGCCTCAAGGCGGCCGGCGTGCGCGTCTGCATCAACTCCGACGACCCGCCCTTCTTCCATACCTCGCTCGCCCGCGAATACGACATCGCTTCGGGGATCATGGGAATGTCGGACGAGGCGATCGACGCGATGACGCGCACCGCGATCGAGGCTGCCTTCGTGGATGGATCGACAAGGGCGAAACTGATCGCCCGGTTGGATGCCCGGAACGGGCCAGAGGCTGGGGATGAGGCCGCCAGGCGCGCCTGACGGGTTGCGGAACGGGCCTTTTTCCTGAAAGAAGAAACAGGCAAACAGAAAAGGGGAAGCTCATGGACGGCGTCACTGTCATCGACCATCCGCTGGTGCAGCACAAGCTGACGATCATGCGCAAGAAGGAAACCTCGACGGCGGGTTTCCGGCGGCTGCTCCGGGAAATCTCGATGCTGCTCTGCTACGAGGTAACCCGCGACCTCGAACTGACGATGGAAACGATCGAGACGCCGCTTGTTGAAATGCAGGCGCCGATCGTCGAGGGCAAGAAGCTGGTCTTCGCTTCAATCCTGCGCGCCGGCAACGGGCTTCTCGAAGGGATGCTGGAACTGGTGCCTTCTGCCCGCGTCTCGCATATCGGCGTCTACCGCGACCACGAGACGCTGCAGCCGGTGGAATATTACTTCAAGGCGCCGGAAGATATCGCCGAACGGCTGATCATCGTCGTCGACCCGATGCTGGCAACCGGCAATTCCTCGATCGCCGCCGTGGACAAGCTCAAGGAACGCGGAGCACACAATATCCGCTTCCTCTGCCTGCTCGCGGCCCCAGAAGGCATCGCAAACTTCCGCGCGGCGCATCCAGACGTGAAGATCTACACGGCTTCGATCGACAGCCACCTCAACGAGAAGGGTTATATCGTGCCCGGTCTCGGTGACGCCGGCGACCGCATGTACGGTACGAAGTAAGTAATTTAGAATTCGCTTACCAAGCTTTGAAATGAACGGCCTGCGGAGATTTCGCGGGCCGTTTTCTTATGATTTGTCGAGTATGCAGGAAGGCGATATCCGGTTCATGCCGAGAGGGTTGTTCATGCTCCTGCGCACCGTCATTTTTGCAGCCGTTACGGCGCTGCTGGCGACACAGATCCCCGCACTGATCCAGCGTGCCGATCATCCGTCGGCGGCGACTGTCGGGGTCGAGGCGCCGGCAAAGGCCATGCCGGTTTCTGTGACGTCTGGCAGCGTGACGCTGGAAGCGGATGGCCGCGGGCACTTCAACGGCACGTTCCGGATGAACGGCAAACCCGTCGACGGCCTCGTCGATACGGGGGCATCGCTGGTGGCGATCAACGAGAGCACAGCGCGCAAACTGGGCTACAGCGCCAACGGGCTGGATTTCCGCTACACGGTCAATACCGCCAATGGCGGCACCGAGGCGGCGCATGTGGTCCTCGACCGGATCGAAATCGGCGGCGTGCGCGTGAAAGACGTCGATGCCTTCGTACTGCGCGACAAGGCGCTGGCCAGCACGCTGGTCGGCATGAGTTTCCTGAAGAAACTGAAATCCTTCCAGGTGGAAGGCGGGAACCTGAAACTGATCCAGTGATCAGTCGATGCGCTTCAAGATGACGGGCGTGGCTGCGGGTGGGGCGTCCGAGATCGTATAGAAACGCGCGAGATCCTCGGCAATCCTCTCGGCATCTTCACGGCTTTTCGCATGCACCATGGCGATCGGCTCGCCTTCAGAAACCTGCGTTCCCAGCGGCAGAAGCTCATTGATGCCGACGCGATGATCGATCGGATCCGCCGCGCGCTTGCGACCGCCGCCGAGCTCGACCACGGCAAGGCCGATGGCACGGGTCTCACAGGCGGCAAGGTAGCCATCCCCCGGCGCCGGCACGCGCAGCCGCACCGGCGCGCGCTCAAGATAGGTATCCGGCCGCTCGCAGAAATCCGCCGGACCACCGAGCGCATGGACCATGCGCGCAAAACGCACCATCGCTTCGCCGGAACTCAGGGCCAGCCGCGCATTCTCCTCGGCTTCCGACAGGTCATGCGCCACACCCGCCTGTACCAGCATTTCCGCGGCCTGCGCCAGAACGACGGCTTCAAGCCGCGTACCGGCTTTCAGTCCGGCGAGAAAATCGAGACAGTTGACGATCTCGAGCGCGTTGCCGGCCGCATCGGCCAGCGGCTCGTTCATGTCAGTCAGCAGCGCTGCCGTCTTCACGCCCGCCCCATTCGCCACCTCGACCAGCGAGCGGGCCAGCGTCTCCGCCTCACCTAAGCTTTCCATGAACGCGCCGTTGCCGACCTTCACGTCGAGCACGAGGCTGCCGAGCCCGGCCGCGAGCTTCTTGGAGAGGATGGAGGCTGTGATCAGCGGTACGGATTCGACAGTGGCCGTCACGTCGCGGATGCCGTAGAGCCGGCGGTCGGCGGGGGCGAGATCGCTCGTCTGTCCGATAATGGCACAGCCGACCTCGTCGACGACCTTCCGGAACAGTGCCTCGTCCGGCATCACGTTATAACCGGGAATCGACTGCAGCTTGTCGAGCGTGCCGCCGGTATGACCAAGCCCGCGGCCGGAAATCATCGGAACCGCAAGGCCGCAGGCCGCCACGATCGGCGCAAGCATCAGCGAGACATTGTCGCCGACGCCGCCGGTCGAATGTTTGTCCGCTACCGGCCGGCCAAGGCTGTCCCAAATCAGCACCGTCCCGGAATCGCGCATGGCAAGAGTGAGCGCCACTGTCTCATCGCGGGACATGCCCCGAAAGAAGACAGCCATGGCGAAGGCGGCCGCCTGTCCCTCGGAGATTTCCTCTTTGGTCAGGGCCGCAATGAAGGCCGCGATCTCTTCGCCGGCGAGAACCTTTCCGTCGCGTTTGCGGCGGATGATTTCCTGCGGGATCATCGTGTCAGTAGCCGCTTGATGCGCGCACAGTGGTGCTGCCGCTCAACACGCCGAGAATATCATCGAGCAGCCCCGATGCGCCGAAACGGAAGGTGGAGGGCATGATCCAGTTGGGGGCCATGATCGTTTCCGCAAGCCGGAAGTAGAGATCGGCGTCCGCAACGGTCGAGATCCCGCCGGCAGGCTTGAAACCGACCCGCTTCTTCGAATCCCGGATGGCCTGCAGCATGATGTCCGCCGCTTCGAGCGTCGCGTTGACTGCAACCTTGCCGGTCGAGGTCTTGATGAAATCGGCGCCCGCGGCGATCGCCAGTTCGGAGGCGCGGCGGATCAACGCGCTGTCCTTGAGTTCACCCGTCTCCAGGATTACCTTCAGAGTGGCGTTCGGGCAGGCAGCGCGGACCGCCTCGACCATTTCGGTCACCGCCGCCTCGTCACCGGCAAGCAGCTTGCGATAGGGAATGACCATGTCGATCTCGTCGGCGCCGTCTTCGATCGCCTGCCGCGTCTCTTCGATCACGGTCGCGACGGCCAAATCGCCGGACGGAAAATTCACGACGGTCGCAATGCGGACCGGATGTTCAGGGCCTAAAATCTGGCGGGCATGGGCGACGAAACGCGGCCAGATGCAGATTGCCGCCGTATTGCCATAGGGCGTCTGCGCCCGCAGGCACAGTTTCTCGATCGCGGCATTGTCGCAGTCGTCACGCAGGTTCGTCAGGTCGAGAAGCGATAGCGCGAAGGCTGCCGCCTCACGCGGGCTCAGGAGTTCCATGTCGAGTGCCTCCCCGGCTTGCTTACCGCACCGTGCGCCTGTGGCGCGCCGGGGACGCGGTAAATTCAAAGGCGACGCAGGCCCCGTCAAAATCTGTCCGATTTCCGGGTCATGCGGCTCGCCCATATTTATCGTTCAAACGATTAGATGCAAGCCGCACCCGGGTGACACATAATCCCACGAGACGTATCCGATTGAAATATATCGTGTAATCAGGCCAACATTTCTTTCAGAATAGTCGCCAGGCGCTGCCCGCCGATGGGCGCCATGTCCTTGGTTTCCGCGTGGCTGAGTTCTGCGCCGGTCATGCCCGCACCGAAATTGGTGATGACCGAGGCGGCCGCGACCTTGAGCCCGAAATAGCGCGCCAGGATGACTTCCGGCACCGTCGACATGCCGACCGCGTCTGCACCGAGGGTTCGCGCCATGCGGATTTCCGCCGGCGTCTCGAAGCTCGGGCCGGAGAACCACATGTAGACGCCCGAGAACAGCGGGACACCGCAACGGATCGCCGCGTTGCGCATGTCGAGCGCCAGGTCCACATCATAGGCGGTGGTCATGCCGACGAAACGCCCGTCGCCTTCCTCACCGATCAGCGGGTTCATGCCGGAATAGTTGATGTGGTCGGAAATCTGCATCACCGAGCCCGGCGGCATATCTTCCCTGATCGATCCGGCCGAGTTCGTCAGGATCAGCGACTGGACGCCGAGGGCCTTCATCACCTCGATCGGAAAGCGCATGACCTTGGCGTCGCCGTGCTCGTAATAGTGAGCCCGTCCGGAGAGCATGATGACCGGCTGGGCTCCTAGATAACCGGCGACGATCTCGCCCGCATGGCCAGTGACGCCGCTCGCCGGAAAGCCCTCCAGAGCGCCATAGGGAATGCGGACAGCCTCCGTTACCTCGTTCACCAGCGAGCCGAGGCCGGAGCCGAGCACGATCGCATGGCGCGGCACCAGGCCGTCCAGGCGGTCGACGAGCAGATCGATCAAGTCCTTCATGTCTGCCTCCTCAGCCGATCACGTCCGTCTCGAAAGCATAGGGGAGGAGCTCCGCCATGGTGACGGTCTTCTGCACGCCGAGATCGTCGCAGAGATAGACGCGCGTCTCGGCGGAGGCAAATTCCGCAATCTTCTGCCGGCAGCCGCCGCAGGGCGAGCAGAGCGCCAGCTTTTCGGCGAGCACCGCCAGTTCGACGATCTTCTTGCCCCCGCCCATCACCATCGCGCCGATCGCGGTCGGTTCGGCGCACCAGCCTTGGGGAAAGGAAATGTTCTCGATATTGGCGCCGAGATAGACCTTGCCGTCATCGGCGCGGAGCGCCACACCCACCGGGAACTTGGAATAGGGGGCGTGGGCCTTGGCCATCGCGCCACGGGCGGCTTCGAAAAGCTCTTTCGATGAAGATTCGGGAGACATCGGTCAGCGCTCCTTGGTATAGGGCACGCCGCCGGCCTTGGGCGGACGGGCGGTGCCGATGAAGCCGGCAAGCAATACGCAGGTGAGGATATAGGGCAGCGCCTGGAAAATCTGTACCGGCACTTCGCCGATCAGCGGCAATGACTTGCCCTGCATGAAGTTCGCGAATGCATCGAGGAAACCGAAGAGCAGGCAGGCGAGCATGACCGGCACCGGCTTCCACTTGGCGAAGATCAGCGCTGCGAGCGCGATGTAACCCTTGCCGGCCGACATGTTGTTGATGAAAGCGGCCGACTGGGCGATGGACAGGTAAGTGCCCGCAAAGCCGCACAGGAATCCGGCGACGATCAGCGCGCGATAGCGCATCCAGGCAACCGAGATGCCGGCGGTGTCGACCGCGCCCGGATTTTCGCCGACGGCGCGCAGGCGCAGGCCGAAGCGGGTGCGATAGAGAACCCACCAGGAGATCGGTACCATCAGGAAGGCGATATAGGTGAGGATATTGTTGCCGGAGATGACATTGGCATAAAGCGGGCCGATGATCGGCACGTCGCGCATCATATCGGCGCCCGGCAGGATGATGGAGGAGAACCGGCCCTCGGGCGGCACCTGCCCCGTGCGCCCGCCCTGCCTGAACCATGCCTGGCCGAGCACGATCGTCAGACCTGCGGCCACGAAGTTCAGCGCCACTCCGGAAACGATCTGGTTGCCGCGATTGGTGATCGAGGCAAAGCCGTGCATCAAGGAAAACACGATCGATATACCGATGCCGCCGAGCAGGCCGAGCCAGGCATTGCCGGTCCAATAGGCGACGCAGGCAGCCGCGAAGGCGGATGCCAGCATCTTGCCTTCGAGCCCGATATCGAAAATGCCGGCACGCTCCGAAAACAGCCCGGCAAGTGCTGTGAACAGGAGCGGGATCGAAAGGCGGATCGCCGAGCCGAGGATGCTGACGAAAATATCGAAATAATCCATGAGCCTATTTCCCGGTGAATTGCTGGTAGGCCCGGACGATGACCGGGCGGAGCATGTACTCCAAGGCTCCGGCAAACAGGATGACCATGCCCTGGATGACGACGATCATGTCACGGGTGATGCTCGGCATATCGAAGGAGAGTTCCGCGCCGCCCTGATAGAGGATGCCGAAGAGCAGTGCCGCCAGGATGATGCCGGCCGGGTGGTTGCGGCCCATCAGCGAGACGGCGATGCCGACGAAGCCGGCGCCGCCGACGAATTCGATCTGCAGCCGGGCGGAAGCGCCCATGACCGGGTTCAGCGCCATCATGCCGGCAAGGCCGCCCGAGATCAGCATGGTGATCATGACGATCTTGGAATAACGGATGCCGGCATAACTCGCCGCCGTCGGGCTGATGCCGAGCGTGCGCATCTCATAGCCGAGCTTGGTGCGCCAGATCAGCACCCAGACCAGGAAGCACATGATCAGCGCGATCAGGAAGGAGAAGTTGAGCGGTGCGGCGCCGAGCTTGCCGCCGAACATGGCAATCAGCCAGTCGAGCTTGGGAAGCTGGCCGCCGGGCAGGAAGGTGCGGGTCTCCGGCGCCATCTTGCCCGGCACGATCAGCAGGCGCACCAGCATGTAGTTCATCAGCGAGGAGACGATGAAGTTGAACATGATGGTGGTGATGACGATATGGCTGCCGCGCTTGGCCTGCAGCCAGGCGGGGATGGCGGCGCAGGCCGCGCCGAACAGGGCGGCCCCGATCACCGCGAACGGCATGGTCACGTACCAGGGCACGTAGCGGTCCATCGCCAGCGCCACCAGGGCAGCGCCGAGGCCGCCGAGATAGGCCTGGCCTTCCGAACCGATGTTGAACAGGCCGGCATGGATGGCGACCGCCACCGACAGGCCGGTGAAGATGAAGCTCGTCGTGTAGAACAGCGTGAAGCCGATGCCTTCGCCGCGGCCGAGCGCGCCGATCAGCAGCAGTTGCAGCGCCTCGAACGGGCTCTCCCCGATCGCCCAGACGACGAGGCCCGAAAAGAAGAAGGCCAGGATGAGGTTGAGCAGCGGGATAAGGCCGTAATTGATCCAGGCGGGAAGCGGCACGGATACGGTGCTCATGCCCCTGCCCCCGTCCGCCCTGCCGCGGCAGCAAGCTCAGTCATTCGATGCTCCAGATGGGCCATTGCTGTCAGCGTCATTACTCCAGACATCATGCGGCGATCCCGGCCATCATCAGGCCCAGCGTCTGTTCGCCCGCCTCGCTCGACTTCTCCCCGACGATCTTGCCCGCGAACATCACCAGGATGCGGTCGGAGAGCGAACGGATCTCGTCGAGTTCGACCGAGACCAGCAGCACCGCCTTGCCGGCATCACGCATCTCGATAATCCGCTTGTGGATGAATTCGATGGCGCCGATATCGACGCCGCGGGTCGGCTGGCCGATGATCAGCATTTTCGGATCGCGCTCGATCTCGCGCGCCACGACGATCTTCTGCTGATTGCCGCCGGAGAAATTGGCGGTCCGCAGCCGCGGGTTCGGCGGGCGGATATCGTATTTGCCGATCTTTTCCTCGGCATCCCTGCGCATCGCATCGAGATCCAGGAACGGACCGCGGCCGTATTTCGCATCACGGTGGTAACCGAGGATCGAGTTCTCGTATTCCTCGAATTTCAGGACCAGGCCCATGTGGTGGCGATCTTCCGGGATATGCGCGAGCCCGAGTTCGCGCAGGCCCGCCGGGTCAACACCTGCGACGGGTTTGCCATCGATGAAGATCTCGCCGGCTGACGGCTTGCGGATGCCGGCAATCGCTTCGAGAAGCTCAGACTGGCCGTTGCCGGCAACGCCGGCGATGCCGACGATCTCGCCGGCGCGCACGTCGAAGGAGACGTTGTCGACCATGGTAACGCCGCGGCTGTCCCTGACCGTCAGGTTCCTCACCGACATCAGGACCGCCCCCGGATTGGCGGCGCCCTTTTCGACGCGCAGCAGGACTCGGCGGCCGACCATCAGTTCGGCAAGTTCCTCGACGGTCGTTTCGGCGGTCTTGCGGGTCGCGACCATTTCGCCGCGGCGCATGACCGAGACCGTATCGGTGATCGCCATGATCTCGCGCAGCTTGTGGGTGATGAGGATGATCGTTTTGCCCTGATCGCGCAGCACGCGCAGGACCTTGAAGAGGTGGTCGGCCTCCGGAGGGGTCAGCACGCCGGTCGGCTCGTCGAGGATGAGGATTTCGGCGCCGCGATAGAGCGCCTTCAAGATTTCGACGCGCTGCTGGCTGCCGACCGGCAGTTCCTCGATGACCGAATCAGGATCGACCTCGAGGCCGTAATCGTCTTCCAGACGCTTCAGCTCCTTGCGGGCGCTCGCAACGCCCTTGGCGAGGAGCTGGCCGCCTTCGGCGCCGAGCATGACATTTTCCAGGACGGTGAAATTCTCGACCAGCATGAAGTGCTGATGCACCATGCCGATGCCCGCGGCGATCGCCGCCTGGCTGTCACGGATCGTCACCGGCTTTCCCGAAATGCGGATCTCGCCGTGGTCGGCCTGGTAGAAACCGTAGAGGATCGACATCAGGGTCGACTTGCCGGCACCGTTCTCCCCGATGATACCGTGGATCGAGCCCTTGGCGACCGTCAGATTGATGTTCTTGTTCGCGTGTACCGTGCCGAACTTCTTGTCGATGCCGACAAGCTCGATCGCGGGCTCCTTCGGAGAATCGAGGCTCAATGGTCCGCCCTTCCGCCTGATATGCAAAAAGGGCGCATGGCGATTATCGTCGCCCTGCGCCCCTCAAAACCCGCCTTACTTGTTGCAGGCGTTGTTCGACATGTAGTCGTGCACCTTGACGGTGCCGGCGATGATGTCGGCCTTGGCCTTTTCGACAGCAGCCTTCATCTCGGGCGTGATCAGCGCCTTGTTGTTGTCGTCAAGCGCGTAGGCGACGCCGTCTTCCTTGACGCCGAGAGCCTGGATGCCGCCCGTGAACTTGTCTTCCTTGGTGTCCTTGAAGGCATTGTAGACGGCGAGATCGACGCGCTTGACCATCGAGGTCAGGACCGAACCCGGATGCAGGTGGTTCTGGTTCGAATCGACGCCGATCGACAGCTTCTTGTTGTCGGCAGCGGTCTGCAGCACGCCGAGACCGGTCGCACCGGCAGCCGCATAAACGACGTCGGCACCCTGGTCGATCTGGTTCTTGGTGAGCTCGCCGCCGCGGACCGGGTCGTTCCAGGCAGCACCGGTCGTGCCGGTCATGTTCTGGAAGACCTGCGCATCGGGCTTGGCCGCCTTGACGCCCTGGACATAACCGCAGCCGAACTTGCGGATCAGCGGGATATCCATGCCGCCGACGAAGCCGACCTTGCCGGTCTTCGACGCCATGCCGGCGAGAAGGCCGACGAGGTAGGAACCTTCTTCTTCCTTATAGACGACAGAGCGGACGTTCTTCAGGTTGACGACGGAGTCGACGATCGCAAACTTGGTGTCCGGGAACTCGGCCGCGACCTTCTCCATGGCGGAGGTCCAGGCGAACGATACGGCGACCACCGGGTTGAAGCCGCGGCTTGCGAAGTTGCGGATAGCCTGCTCGCCCTGGGTGTCGCTGGTCGGTTCGAAATCCCGGAAGTCGATCCCCGTTTCCTTCTTGAACCTTTCGGCGCCGACGGAAGCGGCTTCGTTGAAGGATTTGTCGAACTTGCCGCCCGTGCCATAGACCAGCGCCGGCTTGATCTCCGCGGCAAGCGCGGTTGCCGACATGGCGGCCATGGCAATGAGGCTCAAAAGGGTTTTCTTCATCGTGCAGCCCTGTTTTTTAGCTGTTAGGTCCTCCCGCAATCCCGTTCCCCGGGCATGTCTGCGGCCACCTGCCCTTTTTTTTCAAGGGTCTGGCTTCGGTCACTCTTGCACGGGTTTCGGAAAAATTCACGAGATTTTTTTCAACTGGTAAAAAACTTCCAAGCTGCTGAAAACTTCGACAATGTTGCGGGAAAACTGCACAAACAGACGGCTTTGAGACACCGTTCCAACCGTAGTCGAGCGCGGCGGGTGCGTTCGTGGCGCGCAATCCACGATAGCAGTCAAGCTTCGCTGGCGACACGACCAGGGGTGTCCCCGCCCCGACAGAACTCGGGCGCCGAGAGAAATCGGTCTGGCCTCAGGCGGAAAACCGCCCGGCGAAATGCGGCCTGCTGTATCCGGCCATCCAGAAGATCAGCGCGATCGCCAGAAACACCGCGAATGCCGGCTGCGCCAGCACCGGAGCCATGAAAGGCCGCCAGATATCCTGGCCAAGATAGGTATTCGCAGTGATTTCAGCGAGCGTCAGGCTTTCCGGATCGAGATTGAGCCAGGCATTGCCGAGGCTGGTCAGCACAACGGAGGAGGCCGAAACGGACTGGATCGAATCCAGCGTGCCGGCAACGATCGCAGCAGCCAGCGCAAGCGCGCTCAGCAGATGGAAAACGAACCGTATGACTGCCATCCCGAACAAGCCCGCGTCGTTGATCGCGGTCGCGCCGCCTCCGGCACGACGGCCTTAATGGCAGAAGAAATAGTCCGGGCGCCAAGGCTTGGCAACGCGGCCAACGGGGTTTTCCCGCCCGCTGTCAAAAAACCTTCAGATTCGGGTTGATCCCGGGGAATTGATCGGTATATATCGCGGCCGTTCCAACGTTTTGCTTCTCAGACGACGCAAAGCAACCAAGGACAGGTGGCCGAGTGGTTTAAGGCGCACGCCTGGAACGCGTGTGTACGTGAAAGCGTACCGTGGGTTCGAATCCCACCTTGTCCGCCATCGGCCATCACAAGCTATTGTTTCATTGAGAATCGCCGCATATAGGCACACTTACCCCACATTTCGCCCCACATTGTGCGATCGGTAGATCCGCACCGTTCAAGTGACGCGGGGAGCGACCAATCGACCTCCATTCTGCTGCAATGCGCCCGCGATTCGGTCGTTAGACTGCCCGCAAGTTCCTCAAAGCGGACACTCAATCCCCAATGTGGACCTACTCAGGATCGCCAAAGTGGCTCCGCCCGCTCACTGCGATATCTCTTGTCAAATTCCTTGAGCACCATTTCTAGCGTTGCCTCGAAAGCACCCCGATCGAACGCCGTGGATTTTGGCTCATGGAAGTAGCGCCAATCTGTGAACGCGTCTTTGTGCTGATACAGGATGTGGCGAATACTGTAGTCAATATGGAGGAAGTTGGGATGATATGGCGCCACTGATCTCTTGAATTCCGCATCAAGTTTCTCCCGACTTTCGGGCCTAAGCATGTCAAACAGCTTGGCGAGGTCGTGAGATTTGGCAATTTTGGGATCATCGAAGTCAAAAACGAACCACGCCTTGAGTGCCAACTCCATGGACAGCGCTAAAAGCATCGGCTCAACGCCAACATGTTCGCGTTGTCCAACATCCTCAGGTTCTTCAGATCCTCGACTGGGGAAGCTGTGGGTCTTTAGCAAAATCGCTTTGGCGGCTTCACCGATCTTTATGGCTGTCAACAGACGAGCGTTCATAAAAGCTCCTTTTGAATGGGGCGATCTGACTTTGAAAGCTGAGCGAAGTGATTGCAAGAAGGCTATCCGCGCTCGTCACCTCAGAAGGCGCTGCTCGGCCCATCTCATCCATCCTCCATAAGCATCATGTGTGCAGGTATTTGGATGCCCCACTTCCAAGGTCAAAGCCTCTGCATCGTATTCATCCTGGTAGAGCTCGGGAGCAGCGGGATCTGCGGAAAGAAAAACGTGAAGCCTGTAGCTATGTGAACCTTCAAGCACCGTGTAGGAGCCGATCCGCATGATCAAGAGGCAGGTGTCCTTTCTTGACTTCGCAGTCTGCTTGCTCGTCATAGTGTAAACGGGATCGCCGGTTGCTTTGAACATCTTTTCGGCATCGTCTATCGCGCCAGGAGAAAGCGCGACCCATGCTTCATCGATTAGGCCTTTGTCATAAAGGCCTTTCCAAAAGCCATGCCGGGGCGGCCACATATGGTTGGCCGTCGACTTTGTGATGATGGATAGCAGCGCATCCATGCTCTGGCCGCCAACCAACGGATGATTACTCGCCGATGCGGCGTGGAGACCAACGGCCAGAACTCGGTTCGCTGATTGCGGGGATCACCATAGGCGTCAAGGAGGGTATTGAGCAGCAGCGACTGCATCTCTGGCTCCGGTCTAGCTCTGATCCACGGCTGCAGGAACTTCTCAATGCTCTTCGCCGCTGCCTCACCTTCGAGCGCCGCTCGACCGGCGGGAAACATCCACGCTAGGATACCGTTCGCGCGCTCAATCGTGTTCGTTTCTGGCAAAGCGTTGAGCCAAGCGAGGTGGGTCAGCCGCATTAATTCACCCGAATGCGGGGCGGCGATACCGCTTGTGACCAGCCATTGAAAAGCATCGGCTTGCCTTACCATCGCGTCGGCAATGCGTTCGGGAGCGGCCGAAGGGTGCAACACGTCAGGTAAGGCCCGAAAGCACCTCACCCAGTTTGGCGGCAGGAAGTTTGCTCGGCTCTGAATGACGTTCGCTATCCAGGAGGTCTCCTCAGCTCCAGGTCGCCAAAATTCGATGTAGGCCTCGCATAGAGCTTGGAGAAATACAGGGTTCGTTGTGGCTTCAAGTTCGCCGTGAAGGAATTTAAAGACGCGCTCCGGTACCTTCATCTGATGGGAGAAGGCTGCTTTGATCGCCAATCCTACGTCACCGATTTTTATGCTTTCGAAGTCCCATCGACCACACTCGCATCGAGGCGGGTCATAATTTCCGTGAGCGAAAGTGTCGGGGTTTTCTCGTAGCCAGGAAATGCCACGCTCACGGCAAGTGCTGCAGCATCAAACTTCTCTGTCTCCCAGCTACTACGCGTCTTCACTCTTGGCCGGGATCGTAGTGCCTCAAGAAGCGACATATCATTGGCTCCCGGCGAGCGCGCGTTTGATACCTTCGATATCCGCCTCTCTTGACGGGACGACCATGATGAAGCGCAGGTCAATCCGTCGGTTGGCATCTTGACCGGCCTTCGTCTGGTTATCCTGCATCGGCCTCCCCTTGCCGAAGCCAGCGACCGACAAAACGGGTTGCGAGTTCCGGTTGAGGAACTGAATGAGATCGGGCTTCTGCTGCGTCATCAAGGTGTAAATCGAGGATGCCCGCTTCGCGCTCAGGTCCATGTTCAAGGTGTCGGAGCCGACATTGTCGGTGTGCCCTTCGACCTGAAGAGCATCGATCAATGCATAAGCAGGATTGCACTCAACCCTGAAATTCTTGCGCGGACCCATTGCGTAACAGGAGAGCGTTGAATCAAGGATACCGGCGATCTGGCGCATACGGTTCTCGCCTGCTGCCGTCGCCGTCGCACTGCCGGAATCGAACAAACCATCGCCGCGGAACTGCAAGGCATCAAAATTTGCGCTCACTGTTACGTTGACTCCGGGTATCTGTTCATTGATGCGGTCTTTGAGATTGGCCAGGAGATTTCTGCGCGTATCAGCGACCGCGGTGTTGTATGCCTCCATAGCATTCGTGCGTTCGGGCTGTTTCAGAAGTCGACGCAGCCTCTCCAGCTCTTCCTTCATCTCCCGCACACGCGCGGCAACCGATAAGTCGGGCGCGTCGACGATATCCGCAACCTCCCTCACCTCTTTTTCCAGCTTGTCCTTCTCCTTCTTGAGCTGATCGTACTCGGATCGCGGTACGGTATCCTGGACGCTGAATTGGCTCGCAAAGAATGCTAGTAGGATCATCAGAATGAAAAGAAAGCTGATGGTCATGTCCGCCATCGAGACGAAGACAGACTCCTCCTCCTCTTCGCTCTTGTGGGTTCGATTTGCGCCTCTCACTGGGCGGGCCTCTGACTCTCAGGCTGGAAAGCTTTGGCGTTCTCGATCACGGCCTGAAGGGTCGCTAGCGCATCGGCATACTGTCCATGGACATTGTTCGAATGGTTTTCGACCTCACTGATGGAACGAGCGATTTCCTCGGAAAAGGACCGGAATGCCTTCTCAAGCTGACCGTCGTAGGATGCTGCTCGTGCCTCGAAGGTCTTGATTTGATCGCGAATGGTGTTCAACGCTGTGACAGCCACGTCCTTTTCAGAGGAAATTGCAGTTCTGGCTGCGTCCACCATCTCAGTGCTTGCGTTCGCAATCTGTCTTGTCGCGGTTGCAGTCTCTGACGCAGTTTGCACCATCGGTGCTGCGGCGTCAGCAAGTTCGCTACCAGCGTTCGACAGCTTTTCCGATACGGCCTCAAGGCGCTGAGCAGCACCGTCGAGACCAACGGCAGTGCGTTCAGCGGCGGAGGAAAACTGGGCAGCCGCCGAGCTGATCTCATTTGCCAGTCCTGCAAGCTTCGACGAGGCCGACTCCAAACGGTCGCTGGTGATGGTCATCGCAGCGACAAGACCGTCGGACAACGAGGTTGCAAGCTTGCTCACCATTTGATCGACTTGGCTTGCACTCGATCCCACGGCTTTCTGCAGCGGCTCCGTTATAGCAGTGATCAGTTCGTCATTGAGTCTCCGAGACTGGTCGCGCTGCTCGATGATCACGGCGAGCTGCTGCTCAGCGATGTCCTCTAGGCTCAGGAACCATTAAATAGCTTGCAGCGTCGCGGTGGCTTTGATTCATTCGGATCGAAAGGAGCCCTGCGATGAGTGATTTGCTGTTGTTGTCGGAGGCGCAGATGCGTCGGATCGAGCCGTACTCTCCCGCTGTCCCACGGTATTCCGCGCGTTGACGATCGACTGATTTTGAGCGGCATTATTATCGTTTTACCCAACGGGCTACGGTGGCGCGACGCGCCCAAGGAATATGGCCCGCACAAGACGATCTACAACCGCTTCATCCGCTGGCGCAGGCTCGGCGTGTTCAACCGGATTTTGGCCGAACTGACCGCTAGACGCGGCAGGCCCGAGCAGTTGATGATCGACGCGACCCAACTTGAAAGCCCACCGCACCGCAGCCCAGTCTGCTAAAAAAGGGATGTTCCCGACGTATCGGACGCACCAAAGGTGGATTGAACTCCAAGCTGCATGCCGTCTGCGATGGTCATGGTCGACCGCTCATCCTGCTTCTGAGCGAAGGGCAGATGAGGCGACTACAAAGGGGCAGCGAAAATGCTCGCCGCCTTTCCAAGGCCAAGACCCTATTGGCCGACAAGGGGCTATGACGCCGACTGGTTTCGAGACGGCCTTGGCCGCACGCAAGATCACGGCCTGCATTCCATCTCGGGCAAACCGCAAAGAGCGTCATCCCACATGATCCGACGCTCTACAAAAAGCGCCACAAGATCGAAAACATGTTCGGCAGGCTCAAGGACTGGAGGCGGATTCACACCAGATACGACCGCTGCGCACACACCTATTTCTCAAGCATATGCATCGCTGCAGCCGTCATCTTCTGGATGTGATTTAACGAGTCCTGAGCCTAGGTCATTTCGCGCCCCTATCTTGAGTGTGAGCGAGCATTATCACATTCCACTTGCTTCGGCGTGTATTTGTGAGAGTATACAACTGCGTACTTTCACCAAACAAGGAGGATGCGATGAGTGAAACTGGCACGGGGACTATTGCAAGCACCGATACCTCAATTACGTTCGATTTAGAAGACGAGGACGCCAAGGCACTTGCCCATTTGGCTGGAAAACGAAAAGTTCGTCTATCTGGCCAAATTCGAAAGGGAAAGCTTGTCGTTGACAATGCATCTTTCGCGGATGAGGGCCAAACCTTCCAAGGCTCAGGGACGGCCTTTGTTGCAGTTAACGCTCCATTTATGATTAAGGCAGCTTAACAATACGGCAGCATGCGGGGGCGCAGGTGAGTATCGTAGCCAATCAAACAATTGATGCTCTTCGCGAGGTGGGGACGCCCCCGCTAATTACATATGAAAGGGCTTTAGTTCTTGCGTGCTTGAGAGAGCCGCCGCCTTTCGGGATGAAGCCCTATGGGGATGCCTATCGGGCGGTGGCCTTTGATCCAAATTGGCTTGCCGAGACCCTGATCGCGAATGCGCTCGCAGAAGGAGACGGCTCATCGCGATTGAGAGATCTTGCCGCATCGACGAGCAAAGGACCTTCGCGGGCATTGGTGAAGGAACATTCGATTGATGAAGCTCGTCACGCCCGATGGTACATCGCAATTACCGAGTTGGTTTTTCCCGGCTCAATTCCTGCGAGCTTACGTGTCGAATTGCATTCTCTGATACCCTTTTATGAAGAAATTGATTTCTTGTCAGCCAGGAAAAATTCAGCCTTCGCGCATGATATAACTATCGATGATTTGATACAGATGAATATTGCAGAAATAAGAACTAGAATACATCAGTTAATTCAGCGGCCTATACTCTTGGCTTATGCGCCACTGGAATCTCAGTCGAGGTTGATCCGCCTTCTCGATGTTCTTATTTGTGACGAAACAAAGCATATCGCATATACAGCGAAAATGATTGATGAATTGTCAAAAGATTTTGGCCCCGATGATACTGTAGAGCTCTTTTCTCAAAGAATGAGAGATTTCAACAAAATAACCAACGATGAAGTTTCTACTTTGACATTCCCTTCTTGCCACAGGTGTAATGGTTGCGCGATGCGAACCCGCGTAAATTAAGGCCAGTTATGAACGTTTGGGATACGTGGTCTTGGAGTAAATCTAAACAAATCAGCACGCGTGATTTCAAGACTGCCTACAACGAGTCATTATATAAATGCATATCTGGAATAATTTGCTCGCTCGTTCACGAAGACAAATGGGGGATCTGGTCAACTGTTGAATTAAATGGAGAAAAGCACGTCAAAATTGGGAGAGATCCATCTATATGCTGCAGAGTGGTTGAGATATTTCCATTTGGTAAGATATTATTCGCTTCGCCGTTTTTGTTCTGCGATGGCGAGATCAGTTTAAAAGTATCAACCGTAAATATGTTCTGCAATTCTTTAGTGAAGCTATCGCTTCATACGGAATTTGAAAATAAAGTTTCTTATATAAATGCAGACTTCCAGAATAGTTTTGCAAATATGTTGTTTAATACTTTGCTGCACAAAACTTCGCCTCACGGCGAGTCCGCGATAGAGTGCGCCCATGAAGGTCATCACTACTATCCATTCCCCGCGTTGCGGGTGGGTCCAAATTCTGAGTTAGTTGAAGCTTGCTCTCCTGTTACGGGACACGTAGTCCAACTTCCTGTATTCGCAATGAGCGACGCGATTTTCAGATCACAGCTAGGCCTTACCGAGGCTGAATCCCGAATGCTTTGGGGCGCGGGGCAAATTATCCCTACCGAGCGACCTCAGCTTATTGTGCATCCGTGGCAACTGAAACTCTCTCATGTTGTTCAAGCACTAGTTTCTGAGCGCCACCTCGTGAAGGTCGGAACGATTCCCGGTATACCATTAGCTTCTCAAAGAACGTTTCGCCTTGATGGCACAAAATTTGATGTAAAGCTTCCAATTAATGCAACGATAACTGGCGAACATCGATTAATATATGGAAAGAATCTTCGGTATTCTCAGGTCACATCGTGTATCGCGCGGCATTCTAACCTACGGTCCCCATTCAAAAAACTTGGCTTCCAGTACGATACGTCAACGCTCGGCCATCGCAACGAAATCATAGGACAGCACGCTTGCATGATCGTACGCGCGCCCGTGGATGCAATGTCTGGCGCCGAAATCATACCCGCTATAAATATATTTTGCAGTCCCGAAGCCTTCGCAAAGTTTGTAAAGTGCAAACTGTCTTCTCTAGATGTTACACAGTTTCTGGAGAGGTACATAAATGTTTTAATTGAAGCAGGGCTATATGCTTTTTCAAAACTACGACTGGCACTGGAGCCGCACCTCCAAAATTCGATCATTGAAATACATGATGGCCTTCCTGTGCGGCTTATCGTCCGGGATATGGATTCAGTAATACTGGATAGAGATCATGACTATGGGATATCGGAGATTGAGGCTTTCGATGCTGACCTATCTGATATGCCGCATTTCTCGGAGGGAGGGCGTAGGCTCCTTTTTTCGATGTTTTTTGGGCATCTTGCTCAGGTTATATTTTGTGCGGTCAAAACTTTTGGCATCCGCGATTTATTCCAGAAGGATTTGCTGGATTGTGCATGGGCAGGGGTTGTCGAACGGCTAGAAGGCGATGAGGTGTTCTTGGCTCGACAACTTCGGCAAGAATCGTATTTTAGGAAGGACATTCTCACTTCGAGAATTGCTCGCGACATGCAAACGCGTTGGTCCTTGGAGACAAACTCACTAGACCGTTCTTTCAAAGCCCTGTCTTTTTAAGGGTAACTGACGTTCCGCCCCCACGTTGTTCTTCGGCCCTATTCCGGCTTCGTCGGCCCACCAGAGTTTGAGATGAGCTGCAACTGGCAGCGTGTCATTCGGGAGTACACCCCCGGGTTACGCCTGCTCGCCCTTGACGTCTTGGCCCCCCTGTCATTTTCAGACATGAGCGAGCCCGACATACGCTACGACATTCGCAAGTATGGCGAATTCACGTGGGAGATATTCGACACCACGACTGGACGAACCGTGATCGTTGAAGGCAAGGCTTACTCCGACCTCCCGCAAGATAGCGCGGACATTCTGGCGGCTTTCATGAACTCGGTTGGTATAGTGCCCGACAAGGAGACCCTGCAATAAGTCAACCACTGGCTTCGCTGCGGAGGTGATCCGGGCAGCAGACGCGTTCGCGAAGTCGAGGTCAAGCGTTTAAGCCATCGGCGTTTCGGCGTGCAAAAATACCCGCCAATCCATCACGCTGCGTTCGACTAGCTTGGCTGTACGCAACTGCTGCCGTTCCAGCTCCAATTGAGTTTAAGGCTATTCAATATTTCTCCGCGACCATTGTAGGGACTGGCTAAGTAAGCTGTTCCGCGGACCACGATGGTTTTGAAACCGGGCTTCTGATGTGGGTGAGGTAGGTGATCGAGCCGTACGGCGTACCCGAATTTATCAATGAACCTGTTACGCCTGATTTCGTTGTCCGCAAAGAAGCACGACATCGTCCCGTCGAACCTATCCCTAAAGCTTTTGGCCTCCCGCGTAACTTCCTCCGGGGCTACAGCAAATGACTCGTATTTGATGATTTCATCCTTGATCATGTCTCGCTCAGTATCAGTTGCAAACTTATGGTTCTGCTTGTGCTCGACCAAGATCTGAAGGTAGTAGTCCGCCATTCGTTCGGCTTTTGAAGCCGCTTTAGACTCAAAAGCCTTTTCCTTAAGTTTGCCTCTCGTGGATTCTGTCCAAGGGTCCGGGTTTGCTGGACAGGACGATCTCATGAACTGGTAGCCTCCAAGGCTCCGTATTTCGGGATTTATCGGCCCCAGCGCGAATTTTTTGACATTCTGCTTGGTGGCGGCGAACTGGAACTGCTTGATAGAGTAGCGGTCTTGTGGGCTTAAGCGATAATAGCAATCCATGGCCGCATCGCCGGTCTCATAGGTCGTCTCCTCAAGAGTCGTCGTAAATTTTGGATCGGAAACGTATGGCAGTCGGCCGCCGGTAACGAGCGCGTAGGCATTGGAGAAGAATCGCTTGGTCTGTTCACCTGAGCATCCCGCGATCTTCTTCTGCAGTATAAAGAACTCGCGCCCTTTCACTTCGGACGTTTTTTGATAGACGACGAGCCTTGCGGAAAGGATGCCTGCCCGTCTCACCAGCTCCGTCGGGGACGTTGTACGTGCGTCCTTGCCATTTTCGTCCACAAACACGAGATGTTTTTGCAGAATGGGATATATGTAGTTTGTTGCCAGCACTTCATTTGCAAGGATGATGTCCGCATCAAACCCGCAGTCGGGATCTGCCGCTTTGATATACCCAAGCGCAAAATGAACCGTCGCTTGCTCAACAACATAGGTGTTGATATTTGTGTCGATCGAGCCAGACTGAATTCTTTTTACCATCTCGTCAGGTGATGTGTTCTGGGAGAATGCTGACGCCACCGAGAATAAGAGGATTGTTGCACTTAAAGCAATTCGCTGCATTGCCGTCTCCTCCGCCAATTTCAGGGGTAACGTGCAATCAAGCGCCAATAATTTGTTTTTTCAATTCAACAGAAAGTGGAATACAAAGAGCCTCGTAGCTTGATCGTGCCCGTTCAGCCGTCCCTGATCGCTGCCGATCCTTGATTTGTGAAGCACAGCCACGGCCGCCAAGCCTACGCACGTGCTGATGCCTGTGCGGCGTGAATCCAGCATGTAGGACAAGGCAACCTCGAGATTGAAGGGTTTACCCTTGCCGACGACCTTGGGATCAGTTGAACCAGTCAAATAATTGGCGCTCTTCGCCGCCAGCTCGACGTCCAACGGGCGGATATTGGTGAAAACCCGTTGCGTTGATTTTCGCCCTGCCAATGCTGAAATGGAATTGCGCTCCGGCCAATGCCCATTCAAGCAGAAAGAAATTCTCTTTGAGGCTATGAGAGGTATCGGGTTTCGGTGACCGTTTGATGAGATGGCTACGGCGCTCGTTGTCGGTGAGCGATGGCCAACGGATTTTTCGGTTTAGACCGATAGCTTGGACTCATCAGCCATGACGCGCGCGATGATTTCTGGATCGCAGTTTTCATCGGTCAGGAACTCGCGGACACCTCCGTCCCATGACCTGATTTCGGCGAGGAACTCTTGAAGGCTTTCAATGCCTCACCTCGTAAAGCCGATGGTGCCGTCCTCGGTTCCGTTATGGACGTGGACCATTTCGCCGTAGTCGATATTGTCGGAGTTGGCAGCGATTTCCTGGAGGAGTTCAAGGTTCTCGCCGATCATGGTGGCGACGTCTTCGATCGTATAGATGTGCGTCGAACGAGCCATCAGACAGCCTTTTGTAGAGCGGTGGTTACCGGCACCATATTCCATGGCAACAGGTCTTCGAGACGGTCCTTCGGGCAGTCCTTGATATGGCCGAGAACCTCGGTGAGATAAGTTTCCGGATTGTGGCCATGTAGCTTGGCCGTCTCGATAATGGTCAGGATATTGGCGATGCGCTCACCGCCCGTCAGGATCTCAACCTTGGCCATTCATCCCCTGTTACGACACAAATGAATCATCTGTGTCGTAACTTGCGCTAATTCCGCACCCCGCCAAAACCGGCTCGCCGGACGCTCACCGGCAAAACGAGATTTGCAGTAGTGTGCCATCCGGCGCGATCAAGCAGCACCACGGCATGAGCGTTTCGGGCTACATGGAGGGCGATCTCGTCGAGGTGCCCCTGCATGGCGTCTGTGTCAGCGAATGGCAGCGCAAGTGCCGCACCCATGCCCCGAGCCGGGCAGATCGCGCCGAACAGGTAGGCGCTCTCGTAGCCTGTCTGCAGGCTGGATCGGGCGCGTGCCGCGGCGCGCCCATTGTCGGACGAGGCCATTCTTCTGACCGATCCTGGCCTCGTCCTGGAACCAGATCTCGATCTTCTTCTTGCGCGTCACGCCCGCGGGATGCGCCGCGAGGGTGCGAGGGAAGTTTTTTTGAACGCCTCGACGACCTCGCAGTCCTGCTTGGGGTGGCGCGGCCTCGCGCTGAGTCCACCGTGTCAGATGTGGCGAGGTCGGCCACGTCCAATCCTTATAAACAGTTATTTGGGGGTTCTAAGAAGATGCAGCACGGATAAAATTGCTGTCGACAAAACCATCACGCCGAAAAGTGAAGCGACGTAGTAGAGTTGGAAGTCGCGATCATATCCTATAGTTGATCGGAAAATCGTGCATCGCGCGCCATAGCATTTCGGCTCAACCAGAAACGGCAGACAATCCAAAACAAATACCGCAATGAGTGCGACAAAGGGAAACAGCGCTAAACGACCACGACTAACATCCGTCCTCTCCAGTATTTTTCTTTTTCCAATCTCTGCCGTGCTGAAGGAGTACCCAAGCAAGCAAAAATATATCAGAGTGCCGAAACATTGAGCCGCCAATAAAAATAAAGATGACGCTGCCGCGAAAGTAAAAAATAGAAAAGATGAAATAAAAGTAGAAATGAAAAGGGACGACGCAAAAGTTGCTAGTGGAACGTTTATGCGCCTGATTGTGTTTCTGATATAGAGTAGCGCACCGATTGTTACCAATGCTATCGGTAGTGGTCCCACCGATAACAATCCAAATGGGTCAAACATACGGCATGCTCTCAATATCGACCGGTTGACTGCGGCCACATGACGCAATTTTTCTAATATTCATAAAGTGTTAGCGCCGCCAGATCTACGGCATTTGCCCCTAGGAATGGAGAGGCCTCCCAGTCGTGCTAGAAAGGACTATGCGACTCGTGCCTTCGGCACAGAACCCATGTGCATTCCCCTAAATTCCACCCAAGCGGGTAGTACCGCAGTTGCCTGCGATATTGCAAGCAGGATTTTTCTTTGTTACTTCAGTTGCGTTTGATGCCTACCCGTTCCCGTCAGGCTCGAACTCGACACGCCCGCGATAGTATAGACAATTTGCAACAGGTGCCTCCGAGCACGCCTAGGCTCAGGAGCCATTAAATAGCTTGCAGCGTCGCGGTGGCTTTGATTCATTCGGATCGAAAGGAGCCCTGCGATGAGTGATTTGCTGTTGTTGTCGGAGGCGCAGATGCGTCGGATCGAGCCGTACTTCCCGCTGTCCCACGGTATTCCGCGCGTTGACGATCGACTGATTTTGAGCGGCATTATTTTCGTTTTACCCAACGGGCTACGGTGGCGCGACGCGCCCAAGGAATATGGCCCGCACAAGACGATCTACAACCGCTTCATCCGCTGGAGCAGGCTCGGCGTGTTCAACCGGATTTTGGCCGAACTGACCGCTAGACGCGGCAGGCCCGAGCAGTTGATGATCGACGCGACCCACTTGAAAGCCCACCGCACCGCAGCCAGTCTGCTAAAAAAGGGGATGTTCCCCGACGTATCGGACGCACCAAAGGTGGATTGAACTCCAAGCTGCATGCCGTCTGCGATGGTCATGGTCGACCGCTCATCCTGCTTCTGAGCGAAGGGCAGATGAGCGACTACAAAGGGGCAGCGAAAATGCTCGCCGCCTTTCCCAAGGCCAAGACCCTATTGGCCGACAAGGGCTATGACGCCGACTGGTTTCGAGACGCCTTGGCCGCACGCAAGATCACGGCCTGCATTCCATCTCGGGCAAACCGCAAGAGCGTCATCCCACATGATCCGACGCTCTACAAAAAGCGCCACAAGATCGAAAACATGTTCGGCAGGCTCAAGGACTGGAGGCGGATTCACACCAGATACGACCGCTGCGCACACACCTATTTCTCAAGCATATGCATCGCTGCAGCCGTCATCTTCTGGATGTGATTTAACGAGTCCTGAGCCTAAATTCACTGGTTTTCGTTATTACCATGTTAAAACAATAGTTTATGCGAATATTGCAGCGCAATTTAGGAATTATCGCGGCGGACATCTTGTCCGCCATTTTACTGCGTCTACCGCTGATAGAAGTAGTTTAGCCGATCAGCCTTGCAAGCTGGACTGCGGGCGTTCCCTCGACATGTACCAACAACGGTCACATTCGCCTCGTTAACCAAATATCTTAGGCGATGCTTAAGCTTTGGGTCGTGTATTCGGCGCTGGGGGCAACGGAGGAAACGCCGATGCCATATGGATTGCTACTTATCGCCGGTCTCGTCGCATGCGTTCTGAGCATTGCAGCCATGGACGACGATGCCGCGGACGAGCCGCTCGTCAGAGACACGCATGTCGACGCGCCCGCCAACCCCTGACGCAAGCCCTGCTCGTGACCACCGGCCGAGCAAAGCCGGGGGTGTTGCCGGACATGAACGCAGCGGTCAGCTTTCGTTCATTTTCCGCGGCCTACCCTCACAGAAACCGCCAATCCAGCGGCCAATCTGAAGGAGGAGAAGATGAAAAAATTCATTGCCGCCTGCATCATCGGGCTTGGATGTCTCACCACGACTGCGGCCCCGACCCTTGCCGACAGTTTCAGCATAACGATCGGTGATCGGGGCTACCGGCCGTCTGGGCACCATTATCGGCCGGGATACCATCGCTACCATCGCCCTTACTACCGGCAGTATTCCAGGCACCATTACCGGCCTCACTGCAGGGTCAGGAGCGTCCAGTACCGCCATCACGGGCGGTGGGTCACCAGGACCACGCGCGTCTGCAGATAGATAAATCCCGAACGGTGCGGCCCCGACATAGCTGCGCGCGCCGGGCGTTATTGCGACGTCGAAAAGCTGACCTGCTGCCAGCGGCGCAGCTGCGGATCGAAAGCGACCACGAGTTCGAAATCCCTGCGGTCAAGGCCTTTGTCGGTATTGATGTCCGCATAGCCGCCCATGGCGAATCGGCAATCGTCGACCCAGCGGAAATTGCTCCAGGCGATATCGATGACGTCGGGGCGCTCTTCGACGAGTTGCCGGGATTTCTCGAAGGCGAGGCTTCCGGGGCACGTCTCGTCTTCGGTCGGCTCGCCCACGGCCATGAGAAGCGCCAGACCGGCGATCGACACCACGAAGGCGACGCTTTTTACGATATTCGCTCCCATGACGGCTCTCCCAAGCTTCGAACCCGAAGCAGCCGAACTCGAAAAAGACCTGGCCATCCGGACAAGGCCTGATTGTGCCCGAATGATAGCACCATTCCGCCTGGCTCGCCAAGCTTTACGGAAACCTGCTCCTTCGGCCCCAATCACCGCCGATTTGAGGTATTGCCAGTTTCGGCTTTATTTTCATAGGAAATGAACTAGGACGATCAGGGCTGGAATCTCCTTGGTGGGTATCGGATGAAATTCGGAACGAGCGGCCTTCGAGGCCTTGTGATCGACCTGGAGGGACGGGCTACATCGCTCTACACCCAGGCCTTTGCCAGGCATCTCCTGGAAACGGGCGCCGCAAAGCCCGGCGCTGCAGTGCTCGTCGGCCGCGATTTTCGTCCGTCGAGCCCCGGCATTGCCGCCACCTGCATCGGCGCACTCCGACAAGCCGGCCTTTCGCCGATCGACTGTGGCGCGATCCCGACACCGGCGCTGGCGCTCTACGGACTTCAGCTCAAGGCCGCATCGCTGATGATCACCGGCTCGCACATCCCCGCAGACCGCAACGGCATCAAGTTCTACCGACCCGACGGCGAGATCGACAAACGGGACGAAACGCGGATCACGGCGATCGCCGCCGAACTCGACAGAAGCGAGATCGATGCGATGGCAGGCGAAGCGCCGGATCATTCAGCGCAAGCCGGGGCATTGTTCCTCGCGCGCAATGCGGTGATGCTGCCCGAAGGCGCGCTCGCCGGCCTCAAGGTCGGCGTCTACCAGCATTCGACGGTCGCCCGCGATCTCATGGTGCAGGTTCTTGAAGGTTACGGCGCAGACGCCGTGCCGCTCGGCCGCTCGGAAGATTTCATTCCGGTCGATACGGAAGCGGTCTCAACCGAGACGATCGACCTCCTCAAGGGCTGGGCGCGAGAACACGGGCTCGATGCGATCGTCTCGGCCGATGGCGACGGCGACCGACCGCTGGTTTCCGACGAAACCGGAGAGCCTTTGCGCGGCGACCTTCTGGGCCTGATCGCGGCGAACTTTCTGAAAGCGCGCATCGTTGTGACGCCGGTCACCTCCAATTCGGGCATTGAGGCGGCCGGGGATTTCGAGGTCGTCCGCACCAAGGTCGGATCGCCTTTCGTGATCGCCGGCATGCTCGCAGCACTCGAAGCAGGGAGAACGGGCGTCGTGGGTTTCGAGGCCAATGGCGGGTTTCTGACCGCCTCGCCTTTCGATGCAGGCGCAGGCGTTCTCGCCGCGCTGCCGACCCGCGACAGTTTTCTGCCGGTGCTGGCAACGCTTGTTCTCGCTGCCCGTGAAAGGAAGTCCCTGTCCCAAGTCGCCGCCGCCTTCCGGCTCCCGTTTGCGGCCGCCGACCGGCTGGAGAATTTCCCGGTCGAGACCAGTGCCGCGCTGATGGCCTATCTCAGACAATCCGACGACAATCTTGCAGCCTTCCTCGCGCCGATTTCGACAGTCGCGGCCAAAAGCGATATCGATGGTCTGCGGGTGACGCTCGGAGATGGGCGAATCGTGCATTTCCGGCCATCGGGCAACGCACCTGAAATGCGCTGCTATGTGGAGGCCGGGACGGAAGACGAGGCGAAGGCCTTGTTGCATGAGGGGCTGAACCTCATCCGCGCCTGGGCTGCAAAGCCTGAACGATAATTTTTGGACGAAAACTGCCGGAGATATTGGAATGAACAGCAAGATCATCCCCGTCATCATGGCCGGCGGCAAGGGAACCCGGCTCTGGCCCCTGTCACGCGCCAGTGCGCCGAAGCAGTTCATCCAGTTCATCGGCGACAAGACGCTGTTCCAGGCGACGCTGTCGCGCGTTTCGGACCAGAAACTCTATGAGGCTCCGGTCGTCATCACCAACGAGGATTTCCGGTTCCTGGTCGCCGAACAGGCCCGCGAACTCGGCATCAAGCTCTCCGGCATCCTGCTCGAACCCGTCGCCCGCAACACGGCCCCGGCGGTCGCCGCCGCTGCCGCTTTCGTCGAAAGCCGGTTCGGCGAGGACGCCGTCCTGCAGGTGCTCGCCTCGGATCACGAGATTACCGCCGATGCCGGCTATTTCGATGCGATCCGCATCGCCAGAGAAACGGCCCTTTCCGGCAAGCTCGTCACCTTCGGCATCGCTCCGACGGAACCCGCCACCGGTTATGGTTACATCGAGATCGGCGAGGCGCTGCCTGCCGGCGCCTGCAAGGTGAAGCGTTTCGTCGAAAAGCCGGTATTGGCCGAGGCGGAGAAGATGCTGTCGGCCGGCGGCTTTGCCTGGAATTCCGGCATCTTCATGTTCAAGGCCGGCCAGGTGCTGAACGAACTCGGCATCTTCGTGCCCGAGGTAGAGGCAGCCGCCCGTGCAGGACTGGCCAAGGCGTCGAGCGACCTCGACTTCACCCGCCTCGACGCCCAGGAATTTGCCGCAAGCCCGGATATCTCCATCGACTACGCGCTCATGGAGAAGACCTCCAATGCGGCGGTCGTGCCCTCTTCGTTCACATGGTCCGACCTCGGAAGCTGGGACGCGGTCTGGAAACTCGGCGCCCGCGACGAGGCCGGGAACGTCGCTTCAGGCAACGCCACCCTGATCAACACGACGAACTCGCTCGTCATGTCGCGCACCAGTCATCTCGCGGTACAGGGGCTGGATGGCGTCGCCGTCATCGCCAGCGAGGATGCGGTCTATATCGGCCGGCTGGAAGACAGTCAGGATGTCGGCAAGATCGTCAAGCAGCTCGCCGCCGCCAAGGCCACCGCGGCGCTGACCGAAACCCATCCGACCGCCTATCGGCCATGGGGCGGTTATACGTCGGTGCTCAACGGCGATCGTTTCCAGGTGAAGCGGCTGTTCGTGACGCCCGGCAAGAAGCTGTCTTTGCAAAAGCATCACCATCGCTCCGAACACTGGATCTGCGTCAAGGGCACCGCGGAAGTGACGATCGGCGAGGAAACCCGGATCATCAGGGAAAACGAGTCCGTCTATATCCCGCAGGGCGAGGTGCATCGGCTCGCCAATCCCGGCAAGATCATGCTCGAAATGATCGAAGTGCAGACCGGATCCTATCTCGGCGAGGACGACATCATCCGCATCGTCGACGAGTTCGGGCGCGGCTGAGCCACTTGGCCGAGCCTCGGCTCAGTCGATCTCGTGCCGGTGGTCGAGATACCATTGCACGAAGGCCTTGACGCCTTCCTCCAGGCCGATCTCCGGCTTGCGGCCGGTGAGCGCCACGAGCAGATCGGGGCTGGCGAAGGTTCTCGGCACATCGCCCTTCTGCATGGGCAGCATCTTGCGCCTGGCCGGTTTTCCCAGGATCCGTTCGATGGTCTCGACGAAATCGAGGAGGCCCGACGGCTGGCCACCGCCGATATTGACGACGCGGAACGGGGCCTGATGGGAGAGCGTATCGATGCCGGGGACGCGGTTGTCTTCCCCCGGATAGACCTTGGATAGGTCGATGATCGAATTCACCAGGTCGTCTATATAGGTGAAGTCGCGGCTCATCTTGCCTTCGCCGTAGATCTCGATCTCGCGATCCTCGATCATCGCCTTGACGAACTTGAAGAGCGCCATGTCCGGCCGGCCCCAGGGGCCGTAGACCGTGAAGAAGCGGAAGCCGGTGATCGGCACCTTGTAGAGATGCGCGTAGCTGTGCGCCATCAGTTCCATGGCCTTCTTGCTCGCCGCATAGAAGGTCAGCGGTTCGTCGGCCCGGTCGGTTTCCCGGAATGGAATGTCCGGATTGGCGCCGTAGACCGACGATGTGGAGGCGAGCATCAGATGGCCGACGCCATAGTTGCGGGCGATCTCGAGGATGTTCCAGGAGCCGACGAGATTGGAGTCGAGGTAGGCCTTGGGATTTTCGAGGCTGTAGCGCACGCCCGCCTGGGCGGCGAGGTGGATCAGGACATCCGGCTTGAAGTCCTCGACCGACGTGTCGAGCAGCGACTTGTCCTCCAGCATGCCGATGACCGGGCGGAAGGCCGGGAACTGGGCAAGCCCCGCGTTGCGGGCCTCCTTGAGGCGCAGGCTGTAGTAGGACGTCATCCCGTCGAAGCCGAGAACCTCGTGGCCATCCTCCAGCAAGCGTCGCGCCAAATGGAAACCGATAAAGCCTGCCGTTCCGGTGATGAAATAACGCATGTATGCCCCACTGTCGCTCTGGGGCCGATCCCATAGCGCGGATATCCGGTCCTGTCATCCAAGAGGCGGGAAGTTATTTCAGTGTCGCGGCCCCGACCCTCAGTGGAACAGGCGCAACCGCGCCGGCGGCGTGCCCGGCCGGCCATTCTTGCGGTCGACAGCGAACTGGATGAGATCCATGGACGCCTGGTCGGTCATCGGCTTGGCCATCACGCCCAGGACACCGGAAACGCCCCCCGCCACGAGCCCGGGATTGCCGGTGATCATGATGACCACGATGCCATATTCCGCCAGGGTCTTGGCGATTTCCGGGCCGGTCTCGCCATCGGCAAGGCGCACGTCCACAAAGGCGATGTCCGTGTCCCGCGTATAGTTCAGCGCCACGGTCATGTCGGGTGCTATTCCGACGACGTCATGGCCGCTGCGATGGATGGCGTCTTCGATATCCATGGCGACCAGCAGACTGTCTTCGACGATCAGGAAACGATATTCCACAGGCAGATCCTCCCAGACTGAAGGAGGCAAATAGACTCCGATCGCTACTTGGCAATAGGATCAGTGGTCCCGGCATCGATTTTTTGATCTAGCCCGCTTATCGTGAAGCCACGGCGCGGGGCACCTTGGTCGTTCGGTTTTCCAGGACGGTGTCGACGAATCGGTCGAGAATCGCGTTGAACGGTTCGGGTTTTTCGCGAAACGAAGCATGGCCCGCGTCTTCGATCAATTCCACGAAACGGTTGTGGGCATGGTCCTGGAACCCGGCGATATAGCCGTGGCGGACAAAGGGATCGTCCGCGCCGTTGACCAGGAAGACCGGCACCTGGGCATCCAGGACGGTGCGACGCTGGTCATGGCCGTCACCGCGGATGATGCTCTGCGAGAAGATCGACCGGAGCTGACCGTCGGCGCGCGCGATGGCGTTGCGAATATCCGGCGTGGCGCTGTGACCGAGGCAAAGTTGCTCGAAGCGCTTGAACTCGCGCTCGGACCAATGCGGCTTGGTGGCGAAGAGAAGATCGACCGAAGGGTGGAAGCCGCGAAGGGCGCCGATCAGCCCGCGGGAGACGGGTGGCGTGCCGGCAAGCAGCAGGCCCTCGACCAGACGGCTTCGGCCAAGCATCTCGATGGACAGGTGGCCGCCAAGCCCCCATCCGAATATTGCCAGCTGGCGCACACCCAGATTGACAAGCACCTCGTCGATCGTGTCGATCATGCCAGGAAGCGAATAGGCGATTTCCGGATCCTCGGCGTCATCGGAATCGCCGTGTCCCGGCAGGTCGAGGGCGATGATGCGCGTTCTTTCGAGGAGATGTGGGCGGCATTGCCGCTCGAAGACTTTCCGGCAGGTGCCGGCTCCGTGGAGCAGAAGCAGCGGCAGGCCCGAGCCCTCGGTATCGCTGACCCGGATGCGGCCGTGCCTTGTATCGATCTTCTTGTCCGTCGCTTTCACGTTGCCGCCCCTGCCGATCCGGCCATTGTTTTGTCAGAGCCTGAGCGGCTCTCGCAAAGAAAGGCTTAAATACGGGAAGACCGACCAGACTTGTTCGCCAACACCATGAACGGGGCGTTAGTTGCGGCGTGGCTGAGAAAGCAAACATTAAGCAGCCGCTTACCGGGAAAGATCGCTCTCGCCTGCGGTTCCAGGCGACTTTTCCTTCCGAATGCGTCCTCGCCCAAGATTTCAGCCGCTTACGAAAGGTGACCGATAGACAGGAACCAGTCGGAAACTGGTGGGTTAGCCCTTCGGAAGTTCAACGAAAAGGAGAAGACCCATGAAGAAGATCATCCTGGCGTCCTGCGCCATTCTCGCCGCTTCCTTCGCAACCCAGGCCGGCGCACAGCAGGGCACCGTCAACGGCGCTGCCGGCGGCGCAGTGACCGGCGCAATCATCGGCGGCCCTGTTGGCGCTGCCGTGGGCGGTGTCGCTGGCGCCATCGCCGGCACAGCGATCGATCCGCCGCCGCGCGAGGTTGTCACCTATGTTCAGGAACAGCCTGCGCCGACCACATCGGTGGTGGTCGAACAGCCGATCGCTGTCGGCAAGCCGATCCCGCAGAGTGTGGTCGTAACCCCGGTGCCAAGCAATCCGAAATATGCCTATACGGTGGTCAACAACCAGCGCGTGATCGTCGATCCCCAGACCCATACAGTGGTTCAGGTTCTCCGATAGGCCAGGCATCAGCGGCTCCAGCCAACCAACAACAGCAGGCTCCGCCAACTTTCGGCGGGGCCTGTTGTGGTTTGAGCGTTTCAATCAGACCAGGACGACCTGGTCGACGCGGTCTTCCTGACCGAAGAATTTCAGGTACCGTTCCACCTCGGCCGGGTCTCCGGTTGCCTTGCGTGGATTATCCGAGAGTTTTACCGCCGGGCGACCATTCGCCTCGCTCACCTTGCAGACGATGGAGATCGGCATCAGGCCGGCGATCTCGTACGGCGCGCAGCCGGCGAAATCGTTGGTGAGGTTGGTGCCCCAGCCAAAACTCATGCGCACGCGACCTTCGAAATGCCGGTAGGTGTCGATGATGGCCTCGACATCCAGCCCGTCGGAGAAGATCAGCAGCTTGTCCTTGGGATTGCGGCCCATCTTCTCCCACCAGGCGATGATCTTTTCGCCGCCTTCGATCGGCGGCGCGCTGTCTGGGCGGAAACCGGTCCAGTCGGCCACCCAGTCCGGCGCATCGCGCAGGAATGCCGCCGTGCCGAAGGCATCCGGCAGGACGATCAGCAGGTTGCCGCCGTAAAGCCGGTTCCAGTCCTTCAGGACCTGATAGGGCGAGGCGCGCAGCTGCTCGTCGGTCTCGGCGAGAGCCGCTGCCACCATGGGCAGTTCGTGCGCATTGGTGCCTACGGCTTCGAGATCGGAGTCCATCGCCAGCAGGACGTTGCTGGTGCCGGTGAAGGCCGGGCCGATGCCTTCCTTCAGCGCTTCGACGCACCAGCGCTGCCAGAGGAAGCTGTGACGGCGGCGCGTTCCGAAATCGGAGATGCGCAGGCCCGGCAATGCCTGCAGCCGCTCGACCTTTTCCCACATCTTTGCCTTGGCCCGCGCATAGAGAACGTCCAGCGTGAAGAAGCCAAGCGAGCGCATGGCGGAACGGGAACGCAATTCGTTGATGATCGCGAGTGCCGGAATTTCCCACAGCGTCGTTTCCATCCACTTGCCGTGGAAGGTCAGTTCGTACTGGCCGTCGCGCTTCGAAAGCTGGTATTCCGGCAGCTTGTAGGTGGACAGCCAGTTCAAGAATTCCGGCTCGAAGATCTGCTTGCGGCCATAGAAGGTATTACCCGCGAGCCAGATCATCTCCTTCTTGGACAAACCGACCGTGCGGGCATGGTCGAGCTGTTCACGCAGCGCACCCTCGTCGATCTCCTCCGCCAGCTTGACGCTGGTCGTGCGGTTGATCAGCGAGAAGGTGGCGTCGACATCCGGATAGAGCTTCCAGATCATCTGCAGCATCAGGAGCTTGTAGAAATCCGTATCGATCAGACTGCGGATGATCGGGTCGAGCTTCCAAGTGTGATTATACACCCTGCTGGCGATATCGGTCTTTGTCATGCCTGCCCCTGCCCCGGCCCTCTCGGGCCGGCTCCGCCGATTCGATGCATAGGGAGGCAGCGGCTGATCAACCTCCGAGCATTTTTATCGAAAAAAATGCAGACTAAGTCCAGACGCAATTCGGCCGCGAAAGCTCGCGGCCGAATAAATCAGGGATGAGGCCGGTCAGTTGCCGGTCTGGGAATTGGTTGCCGGAGGCGTGGCAGCCGGCGGAGTGGAGGGACTGGCGGTCGGCGGCGCATTCGGGTTCTGCGGCGTCGTGCTGCCGGCCGGCGGCGTTGCGGTCTGCTCTGCCGGAGGTGCGGTGCTTCGACCGTACCACTCGGCGCCAGCCCAGGCGACCATTGCCAGGATGAGGCCGGCAATCAGTACCTTCAGCACCGGCGCACCCCAACTGCCCTGACGCGCTTCCGTGGCGGTTTCCACCACCGGCGGCGAGCCGCTCGGGTTCGGATGACGGGGGTTGGCTTCCTTGGGATCGAAATGGGTGTTCATTGATTTCGCTCCTTATTCGGCCGGAATGCCCCGGCTCGTGAACAAGGAACGGTCAGGGGATATGAATGTTCCCCTTTCGGGTCAATAGCCGGCCTTGCGGTCTACGACGTGCTGCAGAGGCGCACCCGCCTCATGACGCTCCATCTGGGCTTCGGCATTGCGAAACAGCGCCCGCACGTCGGACGCCGAAGCGGCGTGCGGGGTGATGATGACGTTGTCCATCGCCCAGAGCGGGCTATCCCCGCCCAGCGGCTCCTTCTCGAAGACATCCAGCGACGCGCCACCGAGAATGCCGTTATCGAGCGCGGCAACGAGATCGGTCTCCACCTGGCTGCCGCCGCGTCCGGCATTGATGAAGATCGGCTTGCCCAGGGCGCCGCCCTGGCGAAGCCTGGCAAACAGCGACGCGTCGAAGATGCCGAGCGTATCCGGCGTCAGCGGCAGAAGACCGATCAGAATGTCCGTGCGGGCGAGGAAAGCATCGAGCTCGCCGCCGTCGAAGGTTTCGACACCCTCGATGGTCTTTTTACTGCGCGACCAGCCGACAACATCGAAACCCATGACCTTGAGCTTCCTGACCGAATCCAGGCCGAGCACGCCAAGGCCCATGACGCCGACGGTCAGATCCTTCGCTTCCGGCTGCGAGAGCTCGCGCCACTGGCGTTCACGCTGCAGCCTGAGATAGGCCGGCACCTGCCGCAGGTGGCTCAGGGCCTGCAGCACGACCCATTCGCTCATCCGCGTCGTCAGGCTTTCATCGACGAAACGGACGATCGGGATATCCGGCAGATCGGGCATGGTGAGGATATAGTCGACCCCGGCGCCGCCGGAAAAGAGGACCTCCAGCTTCGGCGCCCGCTGGAACAGGTTCGGATCCGGCTTCCAGATCACCGCGTATCGGGCCTGCGAAAGATCGACACCCGGATCGGAAGCGCGCAGCACCTGGCGACCGGCGAACGCATTGGCAAGTGCTGCATCGATCTCGCGGCGTTCGAACTTGAGATCGATGACGACCGGATGTTTGGCGGGCATGGACGGATTGACCTTGATTATTGGGAACTATTGATTGAGGGCTTCGGTTTCGACCGCTTCGAGATGGAAGGCGGCCGCCATCAGCGCGCGGGTATAATCCTGTTTCGGCGCCTGGAAGATCTGGTCGGCGGGACCTTCTTCCACCACCTTGCCGAGCCGCATGACGATCACGTGGTTGGCGAGCGTCTTCACGACCTTCAGATCGTGGCTGATGAAGAGATAGGCGAGATCATGCTTCTTCTGCAGGTCGCGCAAGAGATCGACAACCTGCGCCTGGACGGTCATGTCGAGCGCAGATGTCGGCTCGTCGAGCATCACGAAACGCGGTTTCAGCACCATGGCGCGGGCAATCGCGATACGCTGGCGCTGGCCACCGGAAAATTCGTGCGGATAACGCCATCGGGTCGCGGGATCGAGACCGACCTCGGCCAAAGCCCAGGCGACGCGCTCGTCCCGGCCATCGGCGGAGAGCGACCTTTCGTGGACCTTGAGCCCTTCGGCGACGATATCGCCGACCGACATGCGGGGGCTCAGCGATCCATAGGGATCCTGGAAGACCACCTGCAGACGGTCGCGGAACGGGCGCATCTCCTTGAAGGAGAACTTGTCGATATCCGTTCCGACGAAGGCGATGCGGCCCTGCGAGGAGATGAGCCTTGCAAGCGCGAGACCGAGCGTCGTCTTGCCGGAGCCGGATTCGCCGACAACGCCGAGCGTCTCGCCGGCGCGCAGTTGCAGATCGACACCATCGACGGCCTTCACATGATCGACCACCCTGCGCAGAAAACCCGCCTTGATGGGAAACCAGACGCGGATGTCCTTGCCTTCCATCACCACCGGCTTGGACGGATCGGCCGGAGGCGGCTCGCCGCGGGGCTCGGAGGAGAGCAGATGGCGCGTATAGGTGTGCTGCGGATTGGCAAAGACGTCCTCCACCGTGCCGGTCTCGACGATCTTGCCCTTGGTCATGACGCAGACGCGATCGGCGAACTTGCGGACGATACCGAGGTCATGGGTGATGAACAGCATGGACATGCCGTGCTCGCCCTTCAGGCCGCGCAGAAGGTCGAGAATCTGCGCCTGCACGGTAACGTCGAGCGCGGTGGTCGGTTCGTCGGCGATCAGCAGTTTCGGGCGGTTGGCGAGCGCCATGGCGATCATCACACGCTGGCGCTGACCGCCGGAAAGCTCGTGCGGATAGGCTTTCAGACGCTTTTCCGGCTCGCGTATGCCGACCTGGTTCAGGAGTTCGAGGGTGCGGATACGCACTGCCTGGCCGTTCATTCCGTGATGGAGCTCGAGAATCTCGCCGATCTGCTTTTCGATCGAGTGAAGCGGGTTGAGCGAGGTCATCGGCTCCTGGAAGATCATCGTGACGTCGTTGCCGCGCACGTGGCGCAGTTCCGGCTCAGACGCCTTCAGCAGGTCCTTGCCGTCGAACAGGATCTGGCCCGACGGGTGGCTGGCGGAGGGATAGGGCAGCAGCTTGAGGATGGAATTGGCCGTCACCGACTTGCCGGAGCCGGATTCCCCCACCAGCGCCATCACCTCGCCGGGGTGGATGTCGAAGGAGACCCGGTCGACGGCGATCGAGGTATCGCCGCCCTGATGGAAGGCGACGGAGAGATCGCGAACGGAAAGAAGCGGCTCTGTCATCGGCCCAGGCTTTCGATGAGGGAACGGAGCGTCGTTTCGTCTGGCCGAAGGACGGTTAAAGGTGAGCTACTTTTCGTCAGACCGAAGCGGAAATGCGTAATTTCGTAGATGTTTTTCAGGCCCATATCGGCGGTAAGCATGTGCGTACAGCCGGCTCCGAATGCGGTAGAAATATGGATCGAGTCCGGAAGCTTCAGCCCCACGTTTTGAGATCTTAGGATCGCGGCGTACCATAGCATCTGCCTGCCAACGGGGAGCACTTCGAGCCATTCGTTTGTTTGAATCAGCCCTTCATATTTGTCGATGGCGCTATCATTTCCGTCTCGGTACGGTTTGACCAACAATTCGGACAATGTCAGTTCGCTAGTGGCGAAACGCTGAGAATGGTCGTCTATCGAAAGAAGACTGCCCAACGCGGCGCTGATTTCGCTGTTGTTCTCAAATGCCAGAATGAAGATATTCGTATCGAGATAGATTTTTCCGAGCCCGTGCATCAATCTTCCCATTCATCGCGTAATTCGCGTATGCGGGAGACAGCTTCTTCGACGCTGACAGACGGCCTGCCTTCAGCCTTGTATTTCCTGATGGCTTCCAGCGTATCTGCAATGCTCATCGGCTTTCGCTCGACCATCGGGAAATCCTTGAAACCGGGATATCTGCCGATATCGTTTTGTATCGCGGCATCTTCCACCTCAACAACGATCTTCACGGTCGCGTCAGCCGCCAGTCCCTCCCGCAGATCCTCGGGAAGATTGGCGACTGGATAGTGCTCTCTGACGATCTTGTTCATGGCGTCACGCTCGCTGGCATACCCGATAATCTAGCGCATCCCTCGCGCAATTACGACCCGCACTCACCCAAACGTCTTTCTCGGATCGAAGGCATCGCGTACCGCTTCCCCAATGAAGATCAGCAATGACAGCATGATGGACATGGTGAAGAAGGCGGAGAAGCCGAGCCAGGGCGCCTGCAGGTTGTTCTTGCCCTGAGAAATCATCTCGCCGAGCGACGGGGAGCCGGGCGGCAGGCCGAAACCCAGGAAGTCCAGCGAGGTCAGCGTGGCGATCGAACCCGACAGGATGAAGGGCAGGAAGGTCAGCGTCGCGACCATGGCGTTCGGCAGGAGATGCCGGGACATGATCGTCCAGTTGCCGACGCCGAGCGCGCGGGCGGCGCGGACATATTCGAAATTGCGGGCCCGCAGGAATTCGGCGCGCACCACGCCGACGAAACCGACCCAGGAGAAAAGCAGGAGGATGCCGAGCAGGACGAAGAAGCCGGGCGGCAGGATCGAGGCGATGATCAGCAGGATGTAGAGAACCGGCATGGACGACCAGATCTCGATGAAACGCTGCATCAGAAGGTCCGTCCATCCCCCGAAATAGCCCTGCACCGCGCCGGCCGTCACACCGATCACCGCCGAGCAGATCGTCAGCACCAGGCCGAACAGGACCGAGATGCGGAAGCCGTAGATCATGCGGGCGACGACGTCGCGCGCCTGGTCGTCGGTACCGAGCCAGTTGAGGTTGCCGAGCATGCAGTTGGGGTCCTGATCCTTTTGCGGATAGGCGGCGCAACGATCCGCCTTCTCCATCAGCCAGAAGGGCTCGGTCGGGGCGGAATGGGGTATGTTGGAATTGACGGTCTGGTAGGAATACCGGATCGGCGGCCAGACCATCCAGCCGTTGCCTTCGATCTCCTGCTGGATGTAGTCGGAACGGTAATCGGTCGTCGCCAGGAAGCCGCCGAACTTTTCCTCCGGATAATCGACCAGGACCGGATAAAGGATTTCGCCCTTGTAAGAGGCGATGATCGGCCGGTCGTTGGCGATGAGTTCCGCAAACAGGCTGAGGACGAAAAGGACCATGAACAGCCAGAAGGACCAATAACCGCGCCGGTTGGCGCGGAAATTGGCGAGCCGCCGCCGGTTGGTTGGCGTGATCCACGGCCGCTTCCGCGGCGGCGCCGTCTGCACGGCGGTCTTTGCGGCGGTTGCCTCCATCAGACATCCCTCCGCTCGAAATCGATGCGCGGATCGATCCAGGTATAGATCAGGTCGGAAATCAGGCTGACGAACAGGCCCATCAGCGAGAAGATGTAGAGCGTGCCGAAGACGATCGGATAGTCGCGGTTGACGATTGCGAGATAACCAAGGCGACCCAGCCCATCCAGCGAGAAGATGTTCTCGATCAGCAGCGAGCCGGTGAAGAAGGCGGAAATGAAGGCGCCGGGAAAGCCGGCGATGACGATCAGCATGGCGTTGCGGAAGACGTGGCCGTAGAGCACCTGCCGCTCGTTGAGGCCCTTGGCGCGCGCCGTCGTCACATACTGTTTCTTGATCTCGTCGATGAACGAGTTCTTGGTCAAAAGCGTGGTGGTGGCGAAAGCCGAAAGCGACATGGCGATCAACGGCAATGTCAGATGCCAGAAATAGTCGATGATCTTTTCCCACCAGGAGAGCTCAGAAAAATTGTCCGAAACCAGACCGCGCAGCGGGAACCAGTCGAAGAAGGAACCGCCCGCGAAAAGCACGATCAGCAGGATGCCGAACAGGAAGCTCGGCACCGCATAACCGATGACGATCGCACCGGAGGTCCAGACATCGAAGGTCGAGCCATCCTTGACCGCCTTGCGGATGCCCAAGGGAATCGAGATCAGGTAGGAGACAATCAGGATCCAGAAGCCGAGCGAGATCGATACCGGCATCTTGTCGATGATGAGATCCAGGACCGAGGTATTGCGGAAGAAGCTCTCGCCGAAATCGAAGCGAATGTAATTCCACATCATGTCGAGAAATCGCGTCAGCGGCGGCTTGTCGAAACCGAACTGCTTCTCGAGCTTGGCGATGAATTCCGGATCGAGGCCCTGGGCACCGCGGTAACGGCTTTCATCGCCGCCGCCTTGTTGCTGGAGGACGTCGCCGCCCCCGCCGGAAAGCCGGTCGCCGGTATCCTGGCCCTGGATCTGGGCAATCACCTGCTCGACAGGCCCGCCCGGGGCGAACTGCACGACAAGGAACGAAATCGCCATGATGCCGACGATGGTCGGTATCATCAGCAGGAGACGGCGGAGAATATAGGCGCCCATCAGAGCTCCCTGCCTGGCGTACCGGCGTTCGTCTCAGCGCATATCCCAATGCCGATCAAATGGCTCTTTCCTCTTTTCCGGTGCGAATCATATGGGTTCATTTGGAACAGGTGCCGGTCGGCGGCGCAAGTCCGCGCTTAATCCTTCACTTCGCAGGACTTTTGGCCGACCAGGTCTCGGGGAAACCTATGCTGTATTCCGGCAGTCTCTGCGGATGCGTGATGCGGTTCCAGTAGGCGATCCTCGCTTCGCCGGAATAGAACATCGGGACCACATAGTGGTTGGCGAGCAGCACACGGTCCATCGCCTTGATGGCCGCCACCTGATCTTCCCGGTTCGGCGCGAAGGTGATCATGGTGATCAGCTGATCCACCGCGGGATCGGCGATGCCAGCATAGTTGCGTGATCCAGGCCGGTTGACGGAGGCCGATCCCCAGTAGTCCCCCTGCTCGTTGCCGGGGTTCATGGTTTGCGCCCACACCCCGTACATCATGTCGTAATCAAAGCTGCGGATGCGATTGATGTATTGCGATGCGTCCACTGTTCGCAGCCGGGCGTCGATGCCGATTTTCTTGAGGCTCGTCACGTAGGGCAGCACGGTGCGTTCCTGCGACTGGCTGCTCAAGAGTATTTCGAAGCCCAGGGGCTGCCCGGTCTTCGCATTGACCATCCGGTTGCCCTTCAGCTCCCAGCCCGCCTCCTTCAGCAGGTTGATTGCCGTCCGCAGGTTATCGCGCACCTTGTTCGGGTCGCCGCCGACAGGATTGGTGTACGGGGTGTTGAAGACCCGCGCCGGGACCTTGTCCTTCAATCCGTTGAGGATCTCCAGCTCTTTTCCCTGCGGCAGGCCGGAGGACGCAAGCTCGGTGCCCCAGAAGAAGCTGTCGACCCGCTTCAGGCCACCATAGGCAAGGTTCTTGTTAAGATCCTCGAAGTCGTAGGCGTAGTTCAGCGCCTCTCGGACCCGCGCATCCTTGAAGATGTCGCGCCGCATATTCGGAACGAAAGCCTGCATGACGCCGACAGCCTTGAACGGGTTGGTCAGCGCCTCCTTGGTTACCCGCCCGTCCTTCACCGCATCGAAATCGTAACGCGTGACCCAGCGGCTCGAACTGTTTTCCTGGCGGTAATCGAGCGTGCCGGCCCGGAAGGCCTCGAATTCCACGTCGGCATCCGCAAAATAGGTATAGCTGATCGTCCGGAAGTTATACTGACCGAGATTGATCGGCAGATTCTTGCCCCAATAATCGTCGCGCAGTTCGTAACGGATGGTGGAGCCGGGCTGAACGGCCCCGATCTTGTAGGGACCGGACCCCATAGGCGGCTCCAGCGTGGTGCGGGAAATGTCGCGCTGCCTGCCCTGTGCATCCTTGCCTTCCCACCAATGCTTCGGCAGGATCGGGAAGTCGCCAACGATCGAGGGCAGTTCGCGATTGTTCTTCTCGTCGAAGCGGAAGGTCACTTCGCGATCGCCGGTCTTTTCGGCAGCAGTGACATGGCGATAGTAGCCGGAATAGAGGGCGCTGTGCTCCTTCAGCTTCTCCAGGCTGAAGATCACGTCTTCCGGAGTGACCGGCTGGCCGTCAGCCCATTTCGCCTCCTGCCTCAGCCGGAACGTCACCGAAGATACATCGTCCGGATAGGACACGGCCTCGGCCAAAAGGCCATAGGTGCCGAAAACCTCGTCCTCCGACCGCTTCATGAGCGTGTCGTAGATTATGCTGGCACCTGCGGCCACGGCACCCCTGTCGATCACCAGATTGAGGTTGTCGAACGTGCCCTCATCGCCGAGATGCAGTTCGCCGGCCTTCGGCGCGTTCGCATCGACATAGGGAAGCTGCTTGAAGTCTTCCGGCAGCTTCAGGTCACCAATGACAGCCATGCCATGCCGCCATTTCGGCTCCTGGGCCGTCGCCGCCGATGTCCCCAGGGACATTGCAGTGAGAGCGATCGCGAAGCCTACCTTCAGCCGAGCCAAGACCATACCTTACCCCTTGCGAGTTTCTTTGTTGCGCTGAAGCATAGGGCAAAAGGCGGCAAAAAACAGGAGTTCCAAACTCACATCCGATTTATCGGCGGTTTATCTTCCGGAAAATCGGCTGGGCCACCACCATCTCCATTTCACCAAAATCCTGTTTCACGTTAGTTTGAAAGCGATCAGGTGATTTGCGGCGGATGGGCATGAAATCGATTTCGGGTACAATTCTGCGACTGACGGTGACCGCGCTTCTGTGCGGCAGCTTCACCGGCTCAGCGGCAGCGCAGGAAGGCACGCCAGCGAAACAGATTTTCGGGGGGATGAGGCTTCCGAGCAAGGCGGAGGCGGAGCCGCTCGGCTTCTATGCAAAGGGCTGCATGTCGGGCGCCGTGGCGCTGCCGACCGATGGGCCGACCTGGCAGGCGATGCGCCTTTCGCGCAACCGCCGCTGGGGCAATCCGGAGATGATCGCGCTGCTCGAACAGTTCTCCGGCGACGCCGCAAGGCTCGGCTGGGGTTCCGGCATTCTCGTCGGCGACATTTCGCAGCCGCGCGGCGGTCCGATGATCAACGGCCATTCCTCGCATCAGATCGGCCTCGATGCGGATATCTGGTTCACCCCGAAGCCAGCCCAACCGTTGACCGTGCAGCAGCGCGAAAGCCTGCCGTTCACCTCCATGCTCGACAAGAGCAAGTTCCTCACCGTCGACCCCAGCCGCTGGACCAGCACCCACGCCAAGCTCGTCATGCAGGCGGCGAGCTATCCGCAGGTGGAGCGCGTCTTCGTCAACCCGGCGATCAAGAAGAAGCTCTGCGAAACCTGGACCGGCGACCGGAACCTGCTCGGCAAGGTGCGGCCGATCTACGGCCATGACGAACATTTCCATATCCGCATCTCCTGCCCGCCGGGTTCCTCGACCTGCCAGAAACAGGCCGCGGTGCCGAAGGGGGACGACTGCAACAGCAAGGGGTTTGCCTGGTGGTTCACCAAGGAGCCGTGGGCGCCACCGCCGAAGCCGGACCCGAACAAGAAACCGGTCAAGCCACGCCAGGTGATGCTCTCCGACCTGCCGAAGGCCTGTGCGGCGGTTATCGCCGCTCCTGCGCGTTCCGAAGAAGACGCGACTTTCGGCGGCAGCGCGATGGCCTATACGGCACAGCCGGCCGCATCGGCGCCGGCCAAGAATATCGATGCAATCATCAACGATCCGCCGCCCGCATCCGACGACGTGCCGGTTCCGACGCCGCGCCCGCTGCAATAGTTTTAGGATGAGGCCGGCAATCGAAAACGCTGGCCTCTCCGCTACCTTCCCAAGAGCGAAGCGGCACGCTAGAACGCGTTACAAATCGATTGAAAACCGTTCTGGCGAGGACACCCAATCATGTCGGCCAAGCCCTGCATCGCGTTGATCGCACACGACCAGAAGAAGAATGACATGGCGGATTTCGCCCGCCATCACCAGGTGGCGCTGTCGCGGTTCCGCATCGTCGCCACCGGCACGACCGGCGGCCGGGTTCAGGATGCCTGTCCGGGCCTCGAAGTGACGCGGCTGAAGAGCGGCCCGCTCGGCGGCGACCAGCAGATCGGCGCGATGATTGCCACCGGCGAGGTCGACATGCTGGTGTTCTTCATCGACCCCTTGAGCGCGCTTCCCCATGATGTCGACGTCAAGGCGCTGACGCGGCTTGCGACCGTCTACGACATTCCGATGGCGCTCAACCGCGCCACCGCCGAAAAACTCATCGACTTTCAGAAGGACTAAGCTTCCCGATGGCCGATAGCATGAAGACCGAAAAGCTGCCTTTTCCGATCCTGATCGGCGATATCGGCGGCACCAATGCGCGCTTCTCCATCCTCCTCGACGCCTATGCGGAACCGAAGCCGTTTCCGAACGTGCGCACCGCCGACTATCCGACCATCGACGACGCGATCCAGAAGGTGGTGCTCGATACGAGTTCGGTGCAGCCGCGCTCGGCGATCCTTGCCATCGCGGGGCCGATCGACGGCGACGAGATCGATCTGACCAATTGCGACTGGGTGGTGAGGCCGAAGGGTATGATCGCCGATCTCGGTTTCGAGGACGTGCTGGTCGTCAACGATTTCGAAGCGCAGGCGCTCGCGGTTGCGGCCCTGTCCGACGAATACCGCGAAACGCTCGGCGTCAACAGCCAGCCGCATATGGCATCGCGCGTGGTGCTTGGTCCAGGCACCGGCCTCGGAGTCGCCGGCCTCGTCTATGCCCGACACATGTGGTTTCCGGTTCCCGGCGAAGGCGGACATGTGGATGTCGGCCCGCGCTCGCAGCGGGATTTCGAGATTTTTCCGCATCTCAAGCGCATCGAGGGCCGCGTTTCTGCGGAAGAAATCCTGAGCGGGCGCGGCGTCGTCAACATCTATCAGGCCGTCTGCGTGGCCGACGGCCTGCAGCCTGCATTTTCCGATCCGGCGGACATCACGGCCCACGGTCTGAACGGCAGCAATTCCCAGGCCGTCGAAACGCTTTCGCTATTTGCCACCTATCTCGGCCGGGTCGCCGGCGACATGGCGCTGATCTTCATGGCACGCGGCGGCGTTTATCTTGCCGGCGGCATCTCGCAGAAGATCATTCCGGCCCTGAAAGGCCCGGAATTCCGCGCCGCCTTCGAGGACAAGGCGCCGCATACGGAGCTGATGAGCACGGTCCCCACCTTCGTGGTGACCCATCCGCAGGCGGCACTCGCCGGTCTTGCCAGCTTCGCCCGCACACCTTCCGCCTACGGCATCTCGATGGACGGCCGCCGCTGGCAGCGCTAATTCAAGGCCTTGCCGCGGATCGAAGCGGACGGGATAATCGTGGAGCGCGGGGGCAGTGTCGCTAGAGGCGGCATGCAAGAGATGCTTGCGCAGTGCGCAAGCGGTCTTTACGCTCGCTTCAACAAGCTGTAATCGCCCCAAAAGACCGACCGACAAAAGCAAGGACTGCGCCGCCCATGACCGCAAATGACATGAAACTCGTGGTGGTTGGTGCGGCGGGCCGGATGGGGCAGACCCTGATCCGGATTATCCATGAAACCGATGGCGTAACCTTGCACGCGGCGATCGAGCGCGATGGCTCGGCCTTTGCCGGCAAGGACGCCGGAGAGCTCGCGGGCGTCGGGACGCTTGGCGTGACCATAACCACCGATCCGCTGAAGGCCTTTCTCGACGCCGAGGGCGTACTCGATTTCACCGCCCCAGTGGCAAGCGTCGCATTCTCGGTCCTCTCCGCGCAGGCGCGCATTGTCCATGTCATCGGCACGACCGGATGCTCAGTCGAGGACGAGGAAAAGTTCAAGGCGGCGGGCCGTCATGCACGCGTCGTCAGATCCGGCAATATGAGCCTCGGCGTCAACCTGCTCGGCGTGCTCGTCGCGCAGGCGGCAAAGGCCCTGCCCGCCGCGGGCTGGGATATCGAGGTTCTTGAAATGCATCACAAGCACAAGGTCGATGCGCCTTCGGGCACGGCGCTGCTGCTCGGCGAAGCGGCGGCACAGGGTCGCGGCATCGATCTCGCGAGCCAGTCCGTCCGGGTGCGCGACGGCCATACGGGCGCCCGCCCGACCGGCACGATCGGGTTTGCGACGCTGCGCGGCGGTTCTGTCGTCGGCGACCATTCCGTCGTCCTTGCCGGCGAAGGCGAACTCGTGACGCTCTCGCACAGCGCGCGCGACCGCTCGATCTTCGCGCGCGGCGCGGTTGCCGCAGCGCTCTGGGCGCGCGACAAGAAGCCCGGCCACTATTCCATGCTCGACGTGCTCGGGCTTTCTTAAAATCTTCCCGGAGGAAATCATCTCATGAGCGGTACTCTCGTCCTCGTTCGCCACGGCCAGAGCGAATGGAACCTCAAGAACCTGTTCACCGGCTGGCGCGATGTCGACCTTACCCCGCTCGGCATCCAGGAAGCCGAAACCGGTGGTGAGGCGCTGGCCGCCACGGGCATCAAGTTCGATATCGCCTTTACCTCGGTGCTGAAGCGCGCCCAGAACACGTTGAAGATCGTGCTCGACAAAGTCGGTCAGCCGGACCTCGAAACGATCCGCGACCAGGCGCTCAACGAACGCGACTACGGCGATCTTTCCGGCCTCAACAAGGACGATGCCCGCGCCAAGTGGGGCGAGGAACAGGTGCATATCTGGCGCCGCTCCTATGACGTGCCGCCGCCGGGCGGCGAATCGCTGCGCGACACCGGCGCCCGCGTCTGGCCCTATTACATGACGGAAATCCTGCCCCGCGTGCTGCGCGGCGAAAAGGTGCTCGTCGCCGCCCATGGCAATTCGCTGCGCGCGCTGGTGATGGTGCTCGACCGCCTCACCAAGGAAGAGATCCTTGCGCTGAACCTCGCGACCGGCGTGCCGATGGTCTATGTGCTGAAGGCGGATTCGACCGTGGCTTCGAAGGACGTTCTCGGCGATATGTCCGGCGCGCACTGAGCTTTTGTTTTCACAGCATCCATGTGTTACACTGTATTGACAGCGTAGCACATGGATTTGATGATGACTGAAGCCACATTCACGTTCCGCGTCGACGAAGAGCTGAAGGCCGCGTTCACCGAGGCCGCGAAAGCCCAGGATCAGACAAGCGCGCAGTTGTTGCGCAAATTCATGCGCGACTATGTCATGCAACAGCAAGAAGCGGCGGACTACGACGTTTGGTTTCGCCGAAAGGTCAAAACGGCAATAGACTCGGCAGATGCCGGCAACCTTCTCTCCGGGGACGATGTCGAAGCTGAATTCGCCGCATTGCGCGAAGAGGCGCGGAAGTCCTCCACTCAATGAAGCTTCTCTGGACGCAGCAAGCCCGGCGCGACCGCAGAACAATCTTCGATTACATCCGTCCTGAAAATCCAATGGCCGCGGTAGCCATGGACGATCAATTCGCAATGTCGGCAGAGCAACTATCCCGCCATCCCTATTCGGGACGCCCCGGCCGCATAACCGGAACGCGCGAGCTTCTTGCCCACCCTAGTTATTTGATCGTTTATGACGTGCAAGCAGACGCGGTGCGGATTTTGGCCATCATCCACACCGCCCGCCAGTGGCCACCGGCATAACCACTCAATTCTCGATCGTGAACTGCACCATATCGGCGGGAAAACGGCTCACCGCATATTGCACCGGCACGCCTTCCGGATCGGTGTTCAGCGCGCGGGCGACCAGGATGATGGCGCCCGGCGATAGCTGCAGGTCGGCGAGATCCGCCCCGTCCGCATGGGTTGCGGTCACTTCCGTCGAGACGCGCAGATAGTCCGACAGGCCGAGCATCCGGAACGCCACGGTGATCGAGCCGGTCTTGCCATAGGCTTCCTTGATGCCGCCGAAACGATCGGCCGGAAACCAGGCGGTCGAGCGGGAGACAGGGCGGCGGTCGGCCTTCCGCAGCGTCTCCAGCCGGATCACCGGCGCACCTTCGGGGATTTGCAGGCGGGCGGACAGATCAGCGGACGCCGGTTCTTCCGCCGAATGAAGCAGCAGGCCCTCCTTTTCGCGCGCCTGGTCGCCGATGCCCTCGCTGAAACGGGTGCGCCGGGTGATCGGGAAGTTCAGACGCTCCTTGCGCTCGATCAGCGTGCCGCGTCCCTGCACGGAACGGACGATGCCTTCCTGGGCGAGCGCGGCAAGCGCGCTTCTCACCGTATGGCGGTTGACGCCGAACTGTGCGGCGAGCGTGAATTCCGGGGGCACTTTGCCCGTTGCGTCATAGTCGCCATTGGCGATCGAGGCGCGAATCCGGTCGGCGATCTGCCGCCAGAGCGCCACGCCGTTTTGCCGGTGAACGTTTGTCTGCCCCGTATCCATGTCACACGCTTGTTATATGCAAAAGTTAAGAGTACATATGATTTGTATGGTTGTCTATATTAATAGACATTATGGAGCTTGGCAATGGACCTGGCAAAACAAATCGAGCCGAATGCAGAAATCGCCGCGCGCCGTCGCGCCGTTGGCCTGCTTGCGCGCGCGATGACAAATGAACTGCATGCCGCCTGGGAAAAACTGCCGGCCAAACCGGAGGTCAAGCCGGTGCGCGGACCTGAAACCGGGCTTGTGATGGTCCGCGGCCGCATCGGCGGCGGCGGCGCGCCCTTCAATCTCGGCGAGGCAACGGTGACGCGCGCGACCGTGCTTCTGGCTTCCGGAACCGCCGGCCATGCGCAGGCGCTCGGCACGTCTAAGGAGAATGTCCGGCTCGCAGCCATTTTCGACGCGCTCTGGCAGGAGGCCGGCACGCGCAATTCCGTGGAGACCACGTTGCTCGGCCCCATCGAGGCGCGCATCGCGGTGGAGGACAAACAAAAGGCAGAGGAGACGGCAGCGACCCGCGTCGATTTCTTCACCATGGTACGGGGGGAGGACTGATGAACATTAAGACGCAAGCGCTTTCCGGCGGGTTCGGAGAGCCGGTTTTCGAATCCCAGGGCGTGTTCCGCATGCTGATGGACGGCATGGCCCGTCCGGGAACGATCCGCACCGTCGGACCGGATGTCGGTCAACCCGAGCCGCTTGGAGGAGCAGCCGGGGCGATCGCCGTGACGCTCTGCGACCATGAAACGCCCGTGTGGCTGAGCGCCGGCCTTGCCAGATCGGCCACCGGCGAATGGATCGGCTTCCACACCGGAGCGCCGATCACCCGGGAGAAGGCGGAGGCCCGTTTCGCCTTCGTGGAAGCCGGCGCGACGCTCGCCTCGTTCGGCCTGTTTTCGGCCGGCACCCAGGAATATCCGGACCGGTCCACGACGCTGGTGATCGAGGTCTCGGCACTTGGCGAAGGCCAGCCGCTGACGCTGACCGGCCCCGGCATTCCGCATGCGACCACCGTCATGGTGAAGGGCCTGCCGGAAGTCTTTCCGCGGCTCTGGGCCGACAATCGGGCGCTTTTCCCGCGCGGCGTGGATGTCATCCTGACCGCAGGCAAGAAGCTGTTGTGCCTGCCGCGAACGGTGCGGATCGCCACGCAATGAACGGATGCCTGACTTTTGGCCTTTGGGCCGCGTGACCAACCCTTCCCCCGCATCTCCGATGGGATGCCGGCGATGGCCAGGAGAATGAACCATGTATGTTGCCGTCAAGGGTGGCGAGGCCGCCATCAACAACGCTCACAGGCTGCTGGCCGACCGGCGTCGGGGTGATCGTTCGCTTCCTTCCGTCACCATCGAGCAGATCGTCGAGCAGCTTGGCCTCGCCGTCGACCGCGTGATGGCCGAGGCCTCGCTCTATGACCGGGCGCTCGCAGCGCTTGCCGTCCGCCAGGCGCGCGGCGACATGATCGAGGCGATCTTCCTGCTGCGCGCCTATCGCACCACGCTGCCGCGCTTCGGCTCTTCCGTTCCGGTCGATACGGCGGCGATGAAGGTCGAGCGGCGCGTTTCGGCGACCTACAAGGACCTGCCGGGCGGCCAGCTTCTCGGGCCGACATTCGACTATACCCACCGCCTGCTCGACCCTTCGCTGCTCACCGACGAACCGGTCGACGAGCCGGAGCGCCGCGACACGCCGCAAGAGCACGTCATGCGGGTCTCGGACATTCTCGCCCATGAGGGCTTGATCGAGGGCGATGGCGAGTTTTCCGAGGATCATCAGGCCGGCGACCTCACCCGCGAGCCGCTGGAATTTCCGATGAGCCGGGACCTGCGGCTGCAGGCGCTCGCCCGCGGCGACGAGGGCTTCCTGCTGGCGCTCGGCTATTCCACCCAGCGCGGTTACGGCCGCAACCACCCGTTCGTCGGCGAAGTCCGCATCGGCGAGGTGGAAGTCGAGATCGAGGTTGCCGAACTCGGCTTTGCCGTCTCGCTCGGCCGCATCCGCGTCACCGAATGCCAGATGGTCAACCAGTTCAAGGGTTCGTCCAAGGCACCGCCGCAGTTCACCCGCGGCTACGGCCTGGTGTTCGGCCAGAGCGAGCGCAAGGCGATGTCAATGTCGCTGGTGGATCGCGCGCTACGCGCCGAAGAGCTCGGCGAAGACATCAGCGCGCCGGCGCAGGACGAGGAATTCGTGATCTCGCATTCGGACAACGTGCAGGCGACCGGTTTCGTCGAGCATCTGAAGCTGCCGCATTATGTCGACTTCCAGGCGGAACTCGCATTGGTACGCAAGATGCGTCTGGACATCGAGGCGGCCCGCAAGGGTGACAGGGGCGAGCTTCAGGAGGCAGCCGAATGATTGCCGCCGAGGCGGCCTACACCACCGGACGCAGTTCAGTCACCGCCACCCCCTCCACCATCGCCGCCCGCGCTGGCGCTGCTGCAGCCATCAGCGGTGCCGCCGACATAACCGGCATCCCCGGTGCTGCCGCCAGCCGCGGCGCGTCTGCGTGGTTTGATGACATAGAAGGGCAAAATGATCCCGAAGGCGATGAAAGCCGCAAATACGGCAGCGCCGAGCAATCCGTTCGAAGTGATGGCGTCCATGACAGCCTTTCCTTCTAGTTGGTTCATGCAGTCACAGGATACTCCAAGATGACGGACCTCGCCACTTACAACTTCGCCTATCTCGATGAGCAGACGAAGCGGATGATCCGCCGTGCGATCTTGAAAGCGATCGCCATCCCCGGTTACCAGGTTCCCTTCGCCTCCCGCGAAATGCCGATGCCCTATGGCTGGGGCACCGGCGGCGTGCAGGTGACGGCCGCGATCATCGGCCCGGAAGACGTGCTGAAGGTGATCGACCAGGGTGCCGATGACACCACCAATGCGGTGTCGATCCGCGCCTTCTTCCAGAAGGTCGCCAATGTCGCCGTCACCACCCATACCAAGGATGCGACGATCATCCAGACCCGCCACCGCATTCCCGAGCACAAGCTCGCCGAGGGCCAGATCCTCGTCTACCAGGTGCCGATCCCGGAACCGTTGCGCTTCCTCGAGCCGCGCGAGACCGAGACCCGCAAGATGCATGCGCTGGAAGAATACGGGCTCATGCATGTGAAGCTTTACGAGGACATCGCCCATAACGGCCGCATCTCGAAGACCTATGCCTATCCGGTGAAGGTTGCCGGCCGTTACGTGATGGATCCTTCGCCGACGCCGAAGTTCGACAATCCGAAAATGCATCGCTCGGAAGCGCTGCAGCTCTTCGGTGCCGGCCGCGAAAAGCGCATCTACGCGGTGCCGCCCTATACGGACGTCGTCAGCCTCGACTTCGAGGATTATCCCTTCGAGATCCAGACGTTCGACAAGCCCTGCGCGCTCTGCGGCGCCGAGAACGTCTATCTCGATGAAGTCGTACTCGACGACAAGGGCGGTCGCATGTTCGTCTGCTCCGATACCGACAATTGCGAAGACCGCCGCGAACACGGCCATGTCGGCGCCATGCTGGCGCCCGCCAAGGAGGCCGCCGAATGATGGTGGTTGCGGCTTACGCCCCTCTGTCCAGCCGGACATCTCCCCCTCCCCACCTCCCGTCATCCCCGGGCTTGACCCGGGGATCCACACTCTTTTGCCTCAGTGGCTCTCCAAATTTCGACGCTTGGAGCGCGACGGCCTGGATCCTCGGGTCAAGCCCGAGGATGACGGCGAAGGCAGTGGTGTCCGGCAGGACAGAGGGGGGTGGACCGCACACGCCGACATTCAAGGACAAGACGCCATGACCGATACCCCCCTCCTCAAAGTCAGCGGCGTCTCGAAATTCTACGGCAGCCGGATAGGCTGCAAGGATGTTTCCTTCGAGCTGTGGCCGGGCGAAGTGCTCGCCATCGTCGGTGAATCCGGTTCGGGCAAGACGACGCTGCTCAACTGCCTGTCGACCCGGCTGATGCCGACGACCGGCAGCGTCGAATACCGGATGCGCGACGGCAATTTCCGCGACCTCTACCATATGAGCGAGGCCGAACGGCGTTTCCTGATGCGCACCGACTGGGGTTTCGTGCACCAGAACCCGGCGGACGGCCTGCGCATGACGGTCTCGGCCGGCGCCAATGTCGGCGAGCGGCTGATGGCGGTCGGCGACCGGCATTACGGCAAGATCCGCGAGACGGCGAGCGACTGGCTGACCCGCGTCGAGATCGGTACCGACCGCATCGACGACCAGCCGCGCGCCTTTTCCGGCGGCATGCGCCAGCGCCTGCAGATCGCCCGCAATCTCGTGACCGGCCCGCGCCTCGTCTTCATGGACGAGCCGACCGGCGGCCTCGACGTCTCGGTCCAGGCCCGCCTGCTCGATCTGGTGCGCGGCCTCGTCAACGATCTCGGCCTGTCGGCGATCGTCGTCACCCACGACCTCGCGGTCGCCCGCCTGCTCTCGCACCGGATGATGGTGATGAAGGACGGCCATGTGATCGAGCACGGGCTGACCGACCGGGTGCTCGACGATCCGCGCGAGCCCTATACCCAACTTCTCGTCTCTTCCATTCTTCAGGTCTGAGGGGCGCATGGTCCCGAAAAGTGGTCGCCGGTTTTCGGACAAGACCATGCGCAAACAAGGATAAAGTCATGGCCACCCCTCTCGTCGTTTCCGAAGTCTTCAAGAGCTTCACCATGCATCTGCGCGACGGCATCAATCTGCCGGTCGTCAACGATGTGAGTTTTTCCGTAGCAAGCGGCGAATGCGTCGTGCTCGGCGGCCCGTCTGGGATCGGCAAGAGCTCGATCCTCAAGATGCTCTACGGCAACTATGCCGTCGATGCCGGGCAGATCCTCGTCGATCACAAGGACCGGCTCGTCGATATCGCCCGCGCCGATCCGCGCACCGTGCTCGACGTGCGCCGCCATACGCTCGGTTATGTCAGCCAGTTCCTGCGCACCGTGCCGCGCGTCTCCGCGCTCGACGTGGTCGCCGAACCACTCGTCGCCCGCGGCATCGCCGCCGCGGAAGCGCGTGAGAAAGCGGCCGAGCTACTCAGCAAGCTTAACCTGCCCCGGGAACTCTGGACCCTGCCGCCCGCCACCTTCTCGGGCGGCGAACAGCAGCGGGTCAACATCGCCCGCGGTTTCATCACCAGCCACCGCATCCTGCTCCTCGACGAGCCGACCGCTTCGCTCGACGCTGTCAACCGGCGCGTCGTCGTGGAGATGATCGCCGACAAGAAGCGTGAGGGCGTCGCCCTTCTCGGCATCTTCCACGACGAGGAAGTGCGCGAGGCAGTTGCCGACCGCGTTCTCGACGTCTCCCAGTTTTCCCCCCGAAAGGCAGTCGCAGCATGAGCGTCAAGGTAGGGCTCGAGCCCGCAATCCACGAAACGGCAAACGTCAGCAATTCCACGCTCGGCCCGTATACGGAAGTTTCCGAGCGCTGCCGCATCAGCGAGGCCGAGATCGGCGCCTATTCCTACATCATGCAGGACGGCTCGATCTGGTGTGCGACGATCGGCAAGTTCGTCAACATGGCGGCCTCGGTGCGCATCAACGCCACCAACCATCCGACCTGGCGGGCGACGCTGCACCATTTTACCTATCGCGCCGCCAATTACTGGGACGATGCGGAAAACGAGCAGAGCTTTTTCGAATGGCGGCGCGACCATCGCGTCACGATCGGCCATGACGTGTGGATCGGCCATGGCGCGACCGTGCTGCCGGGCGTCACCGTCGGCAACGGTGCGGTGATCGGCGCCGGCGCGGTCGTCTCAAAGGACGTCGCGCCCTATACGATCGTCGGCGGCGTGCCGGCAAAACTCATCCGCGAGCGCTTCACAAAAGCGGTCGGCGAAGCGATGGACCGGCTTGCCTGGTGGGACTGGGATCACCTGAAACTGAGGGCTGCTCTCGATGATTTCCGGGCACTTTCGGCAGAGGAATTCGTGTCCCGTCATGCCACATAACGAAAGCGTGACGCGCGTTTTCGGGATATAATAAAACCGACATAAAACCGACATTCAGACTTCATCAACCATCGCTATCGAGCTCTCAGAAAAAGGCTGCATTGGCGAGAGAGCATGAAGTTCGAGTTGAGGGACATCACCCGCCGTTTCGGCGACCGTATCGCGGTGAACGCCGTGAACGTCGAGATTCCCCAGGGCCAGATGGTCGGCATCATCGGGCGCTCGGGCGCCGGCAAGTCGACCCTGCTGCGCATGATCAATCGCCTGCAGGAGCCGAGTTCCGGCTCCATCTATTTCAACGGCGCCGAAGTCTCCTCCCTGAAGGGCCGGGCGCTGCGCAACTGGCAGCGTGACTGCGCGATGATCTTCCAGCAGTTCAACCTGGTGCCGCGTCTCGACGTGATGACCAACGTGCTGCTCGGCCGTCTCAATCACCGCTCGACGACGATGAGCCTCTTGAAAATCTTCAGCCGGGACGAGCGCGTCATGGCGATGGCGGCCCTGGAACGACTCGGCATCGAGCAGACCGCGCTGCAGGCGGCCGGAACGCTGTCGGGTGGCCAGCAGCAGCGCGTCGCGATCGCCCGCGCTCTGGTGCAGGCACCGAAAATGATGCTTGCCGACGAGCCGATCGCCTCGCTCGATCCGCTCAACGCCAAGATTGTCATGGATGCGCTGCGCGACATCAACGAACGCGAAGGCATCACGGTCATCACCAATCTGCATACGCTCGATACGGCCCGCAGCTATTGCGAGCGGATCATCGGCATGGCGGGCGGCCGCGTCGTCTTCGACGGCCCGCCGCAGGAACTCAATGCCAATGCAGTGCGCGAGATCTACGGTTCCGACAGGGATGGCGCCGGGATCGACGAATCCATGACATCGACCAGCCTTGCCGCCACCCGCCGCGGCGAGGCTCCGGCCGCGATCGACACATCCGGCATGGTGACCGAAGCCGCCGCCATGCGCTGACCCGTTTCCGGCTGCCGACCCGCGGCCGGAAGACTGACGCCCTTTCCGGGGTTGACCATCCAATCACCAAAGGAGACTTTCATGTCTGCATTCCGCAAGATCCTGATGGCGACGATCGCCATTGCTGCCGTCGCCGGCCAGGCCCACGCCCAGAGCGCACCCGTTCTGCGCATCGGTCTCGATGGCGGCGAAAACGAAGCTGACCAGGTCCGCCGCACCGAATGCGTCAAGCCGGGCCTGATCGCCGCAACCGGCGCTTCGGATGTCAAGCTGTTCCCGTCGCCGAACTATAACGGCGTCATCCAGGGCCTGCTCGGCGGCACGATCGATCTCGCCGTCATGGGCGCGGCTTCCTACGCAGCAATCTACATCAAGGACCCGAACGCCGTTACCCCGGTCCTGACCACCAAACAGGCCGACGGTTCGACCGGCTACTACTCGATCATGGTTGCCCGCAAGGATTCGGGCATCAAGACGCTCGCCGACGCCAAGGGCAAGAAGATCGGCTTCGCCGATCCCGACTCGACTTCGGGCTACCTCGTCCCGAACGTCGCCCTGCCGAAGGACGTCGGTATGCCGGTCAAGCAATACTTCTCCGAAACCGGTTTCGGCGGCGGCCATGAGAACCTCGTTCTCGGCGTTCTCGACAAGAAGTTCGATGTCGGCACCACCTTCGGTTCGGCTCAGGGCGACTGGGCCCAGGGCTACACCTCGGGCAACCTGCACCAGATGGTCACCAAGGGCCTGCTCGACATGGACGACGTCGTTCAGGTCTGGAAGTCGCCGCTCATCCCGAACGGCCCGCTGATGGTGTCCAACAAGCTTTCGGACGACATGAAGAAGAAGGTCACTGCCTACTTCGCCGAGCTGCCGAAGAAGGACAAGGCTTGCTTCGACTCGTTCACGGGCGGCGGTTACGTCGATTGGTCGCCGGTCGACCAGTCCTTCTACCAGACCATCATCGACGCTCGTAAGGCTGTCATCGGCGGCTGATCCAACGTCTGACCAATATCCTGCGGCGGTATCATGACGATGCCGCCGCTCGTTCAACAAGGATGCCCAGAATGGCGCACGTGGCCGGACCCGCTCAGTTCAGCGGGCTGCAGGAAAGCTCCCGCACCATCCTCGATCATTATCAGCAACAGGTGCGGACCCGGCGGATCTATACCGTCGTCTCCATCGTCGTTTTCCTGATCGTTCTCGCTGCGTCGCTGGATTTCGCCAACAACGCCAATTCCGGCAAGTTCTTCGAACGCCTTCCCTATTTCTTCGATTTCATCAAAAGCTTCGTGCCGAACAGCCCGCTGGAAATCTTTCGCGCGATGTTCGACCTGCCGTCGCCTTATGCCGACGGATCGATCAAGTTCGATTACACGAGCGACCGCGTGTGGATCACCGACAGTTTCTACATTCCGAATTTCTTCTATCAGCTCGCCATCACCCTCAATATCGCGATCGTCTCGACCATTCTCGGTTCGACCGGCGCCTTCCTGCTCTGCTTCTTCGCCTCTTCCAACCTCGTCGGCTCGCGGGCGGTGCGCTGGGGTGTGAGGCGGATCATGGAAATCATGCGCGCCTTCCCGGAAATCGTCATCGCCGGGCTGCTGGCCGCCATCCTGTCGATCGGTCCGATCGCGGCGATCATCGCGGTTTCCTTCCACACGATCGGCGCGCTCGGAAAACTGTTCTTCGAAGTGGTCGAGAATGCCGACATGAAGCCTGACGAGGGCCTGCGGGCCTCCGGCGCCAGCTGGCTCGAGCGCGTCCGTTTCGCGATCCTGCCGCAGGTCCTGCCGAATTTCGTCTCCTACACGCTGCTGCGGACCGAAATCAACGTGCGCGCCTCGACCATTATCGGCGCCGTCGGCGGCGGCGGCATCGGGGAAGTGTTCAGCCTGTCGATCGGCCGCGACCACGCCGCCAAGACCTATGCGATCATCATCCTCCTGCTGGTTACCGTCATCTGCGTCGACCAGTTCTCGGCCTGGCTGCGCCGCCGGCTGATCGGCAAGCAATCGTTCGAATTCGGCCGGGGAGCTGCCTGATGTCCAATCTCGCCGTCAATGCCGCCGATCGCGAACGCCTGCTCGACGCCTATCCGGAAGCCTTTCACCGCAGCTTCATGCAGCGCTGGGGCCTGGCGATCGCCGCCGTCGCGGTCTTCGTCTACCTCGCCTTCTGCTTCTCCTTCTTCAACGTCATCCCGACCTTCGTGAACGGCAACTGGGACCGCGCGGGGATCTACCTCCAGGACTGGTATTCATGGCGCGCGCAGCCCCGCCTGCGCTTCCAGAACGGTCAGGTCGTCCCGCAATGGACGAGCCGCCGGCAATATCCGGAGGGTGCGGCGATCGACTGGCTGAAGCCTGCCTCCAACGGCGGCTACACCGTGATCTTCGGTAACGACGACCGGCTCGACGTAACCCCGAGCCAGGTCGACGTCTATATCGACGGCAAGCTCTATCCCGTAGCGATCAAAGGGGACCGGGCGATTTTGCCGGCCGGTGCGCCGGCGCGGATGGTGCAGGACGATAACAAGGTCAATGTCCGGTTCGGCTTTGCCGGCCAGGCGGAAATCCGCAGCAACCAGGTCTATGTCCAACGGCGCTTCCTCGGCTGGGCGAATTTCTTCTTCGACACGCAATCGCCGTTCTGGGGCCGCAGCTTCACCGGTGTGGCCGGGCTGATGTTCTTCGGCGAGCGCATCGATCCGGCCCAGTCCAACGCCTCGCTGGCGCTCGACAATTTCTTGAACAATGGCAGCTGGCAGCACGGCGATATTCTCTCCAAGCTGATGCAGACGCTGGTCATGGCTTTCGTCGGCACGCTGTTCGCCACCCTCCTCGCCTTCCCGCTCGCCTTCGTCGCGGCGCGCAACATCACCACGAGCCGGCCGGTCAACTGGGGCATGAAGCGCCTCTTCGACTTCCTGCGCTCCATCGACATGCTGATCTGGGCCCTGTTCTTCACCCGCGCCTTCGGCCCGGGGCCGCTGCCGGGGATCGCCGCCATCTTCTTCACGGATACCGGTGCGCTCGGCAAGGTCTATTCGGAAGCGCTGGAGAACGTCGACGACAAGCAGCGCGAGGGCGTCAAGTCGGTGGGTGCAGCCCCGGTCATCGTACAACGATACGGCGTCGTGCCGCAGGTCCTGCCGATCTTCATCTCGCAATCGCTGTATTTCTGGGAGTCCAACACCCGTTCGGCGACCGTGATCGGCGCCGTCGGCGCGGGCGGCATCGGCTTGAAACTGCTCGAATCCATGAAGACCAATGCCGACTGGGACAAGGTCGCCTACATGGTGCTGCTGATCCTTCTGGTGGTCTTCGTCTTTGACAACCTCTCGAACGCACTGCGTTCGCGCGTCATGGGTAAAAAGGGTCACTGACAGGCCGGATTATCATCATTCTGTCATGGAAATCTTTTAGCCGGGGGTCCTGTTTTGCGAGCCGGCGGACAGGTAAGGTCGGCCGGCATTCTCCTGATTCCGGAATCCCATCTTGCGCTACGCTCTGTATTTTTCGCCCGCTGAAAACCATCCGCTGACGAAAGCGGCTGCGCGTTGGCTCGGCCGCGACGCCTTCACCGCCGAGACGTTTCCGACGCCCGATGTCGAAGGCCTGTCCCGCGACACCGTCCATGAACTGACCGCCGATCCGCGCCGCTACGCCTTTCACGCGACGCTCAAGGCGCCGTTCGAACTGCATCCCGACCGGACGGAAGCCGAGCTGATCCATGCCGCCGAGCGGTTCGCCGCAGAGACGCCGGTCTTCGACATCCCGAACGTCATCGTCGGCCAGCTGGGGCGGTTCTTCGCGCTGGTTCCCGATACGATTTACCCCGAGCTCCAGCATTACGCCGGACGCGTCGTCGAAGAATTCGAACATTTTCGCGCGCCGCTGTCGGAAGCCGATATCGCCCGGCGCAAGCCCGACACGCTGAGTTCGGCTCAGCGTGCCAATCTCGTGCGCTGGGGTTATCCTTATGTGATGGACGAATTCCGCTTCCACATGACGCTGACCGGCCAGGTCCCGACCGAGGAGGCGCCGGTCATGCGCCGCGAGCTCGACCGCCGCTTCGCCGATTTCGCCAACGCGCCACTGACCGTCGATGGGCTCGCCATTTTCGTCGAGCCCGAGCGCGGCGCTCCCTTTATCGCCCACCGCTGGCTTGCGCTGGCGTCCGGCTTCGAAAACAGAAAGACCGCATCATGACCGTCGAACTCGTGCTCACCAATGCCCGCATCGTGCTCGAGGACGGCGTGATCTCCGGCTCCGTCCAGATCCGGAACGGCAAGATCACCGACGTTTCGGAAGGCAATGTCCATACCGGCGAGGATTTCGAGGGCGACTACCTGATCCCCGGCCTGGTCGAACTCCATACCGATCATCTGGAACAGCACTATTCGCCACGTCCGGGCGTGCGCTGGAACACCACGGCGGCGATCCAGGCCCATGACGCACAGATTGCCACGTCCGGCATCACCACCGTCTTCGACTGCCTGCGCATGGGCGCCGACGAGGACGGCGGCTTTGCGAATGGCGAGATGCGCGCCATGGCGGATGCGATTGCCGCCGCCGGCGCGGACGGCCGCCTGCGCTCCGAACATTTCCTGCACCTGCGCTGCGAGGTCTCCGCCGACAATTGCATGGAGCATTTCGTCGACTTCGAGAACGATCCGCATGTGCGGCTCGTCTCGCTGATGGATCACGCGCCGGGCCAGCGGCAGTTCCAGACGATGGATCAGTACACCCTGTACTACCAGAAGAAGCGCGGCCTCAGCGACGAGGCATTCGCCGCCTTCGTGGCCAAACGCCAGGGAGAATCGGCACGCAACGCGACGCCGCATCGCGCGGCGATCTCGAAGGTTTGCGCCGAGCGCGGCATCACCGTCGCAAGCCATGACGACGCGACGCTCTCCCATGTGGACGAGGCGATCGACAACGGCGTCCGGCTGGCGGAATTCCCGACCAGTTTCGATGCCGCCAAGGCCTCGCACGGAGCGGGAATGAGCGTGCTGATGGGGGCGCCGAACATCGTTCGCGGCAAGTCGCATTCCGGCAATATCGCCGCCCGCGACCTTGCCGAGCGCGGCGTGCTCGACGTGCTCTCCTCCGACTATGTACCGCTCAGCCTGTTGCATGCGCCTTTCGTGCTGGCCGACGAGGTGGAGAGCATCTCGCTGCCGAAGGCGCTCGCGATGGTGACGTCGACGCCCGCCCGCACCGTTGGCCTCGACGATCGCGGCCGGATCGCGACGGGTCTGCGCGCCGATATCGTCCGCGTCCATCACGAAGAGGGCGTTCCGGTCTCCCGCGCCGTCTGGCGGGAAGGCCGGCGGGTCGCCTGATGGACACCGCACCGGCAGGAACGGAGCGGGCTCGAAGCGGCTGCATGGTCGCCGTCGTCGGCCCGAGCGGCGCCGGCAAGGACACGCTGATGGCCTATGCCGCCCGGTTCTTCGAGGGGCGCGATGACGTTGTCTTCGCGCGGCGGGTCATCACCCGCGACGCCGCCGCTGGCGGCGAAGACCATGACGGCGTTTCCGAAACCGAATTCGAGGCCCTGGAACGGGCCGGCCGCTTCGCGGTCTCCTGGGCTGCGCATGGACTGCGATACGGCATTCCGGTCGAAACCAGGGACGCTGTCGCGCAAGGCAAGCTCGTCATCGCCAACGGTTCGCGTTCCGCGCTCGCCCGCTTCAGGCAAGCCTATACCTCGCTGGTGGTCGTCAATATCACCGCCAGCCTGGACGTGCTCGCGGCTCGGCTCGAAGCACGCGGACGGGAGACGCGCGAGGAAATCCTTGGCCGGCTCGAACGAAGCTCGCTTGCAGTCACCGGCGATTATCACGTGGTGACGATCGACAATAGCGGATCGCTGGAAGATGCCGGCAGGGCCTTGGTCGAGGCTCTCAACGGATGTTTTGCAGACTAGAGACAATTTTAGCGAAAAACTTGCTCGCTGTTCTTTAAAGTCCCTGATCCGGCTCTATGTGACCTTCCTTATATTAGTAGAAGGAAATGTTATGGGCCAGAGCAAGCCGCGTGACGGGCAACATCCCGATGGGGCAGCAGCCGTCGATCTGGAAGCGCGCATCGTTGTTCTGGAAATCGTCTCCATGACGGCCCTGGCGCTCGCCATGGATACGTCCGAAAACGCGGATGTCGAACATGCCCGCGGGATCAGCAATCTCATTCTCGAGACCGTTCGCCAGCGTTGCCACGAAATGAATATGCACGACGATGCGCGGCTCACCGCCTGCACCTATGCCGACGAGCTGCTGTCGACCGCGCTTCTGTCTCTTTATCCGCGGGAACACTGAGCCTCAAGCTCAGTGCGCCTCGTCCCAGTTGCTGGCGGCGCGGGCATCCACCTTCAGCGGTACCCGCATCGAGATCGCCGGCATGGCCGCGTGTTCCATGGTCGAGATGATCACCGGCAGGGTCTTGTCGATCTCTTCGTCCTCGACCTCGAAGATCAGTTCGTCATGCACCTGCAGCAGCATGCGGGCCCTTCCGTTCAGCCCGGCCGTTTCCAGCGCCGGCTCCATCTTCGCCATGGCGCGGCGGATGATATCGGCGGCCGAACCCTGGATCGGCGCGTTGATCGACGCCCGTTCGTTGAAGGCGCGCACCGAAGGGTTGGAGGACTTGATCTCCGGATAATGCGCCCGGCGGCCGAAGATGGTTTCAACATAGCCGTTCTCGCGGGCGAAAGTCTTGGTGCTTTCCATATAATCGCGGATGCCCGGGAAGCGCTCGAAATATTTCTTGATGTAATCGCCCGCTTCCGAACGCTCGATCGACAGCTGGTTGGCCAGCCCGAAGGCGGAAATGCCGTAGATGATGCCGAAGTTGATCGCCTTTGCGCGGCGGCGTACTTCGCTCGGCATGCCCTCGACCGGCACGCCGAACATTTCCGAGGCCGTCATCGCGTGAATATCGATCCCGTCGGAGAAGGCCTGACGCAGCTGCGGAATGTCGGCGACGTGGGCCAGCACGCGCAGCTCGATCTGGCTGTAGTCGGCGGAAACCAGCTTGTGGCCGGGTGTCGAGATGAAGGCGGTGCGGATCTTGCGGCCTTCCGCCGTGCGCACCGGAATGTTCTGCAGGTTCGGCTCGGAGGAGGACAGGCGGCCGGTCGTCGTCGAAGCGAGCGCATAGGAGGTGTGGACCCGTTTCGTCTCGGGATGGACGTAACCCGGCAGCGCATCGGTATAGGTGGATTTCAGCTTGGTGAGCTGGCGCCAGTCGACGATCTTGCGCGGCAGCGGATGACCTTCCGCCGCGAGGTCTTCGAGCACGCTTGCCGAAGTCGACCACTGACCAGTCTTGGTCTTGGCGCCACCCGGCAGACCCATCTTGCCGAACAGGATGTCGCCGAGCTGTTTCGGCGAGCCAATGGTGAATTTCTCACCCGCGAGTTCGTAGATCTCGTCTTCGAAGGCGGCGGCGCGCTGGGCGAGCTCGCCGGAAAGCCTGGACAGGATCTGCCGGTCGATGGTGATCCCGCGTTCTTCCATGCGGGCGAGCACGGAGACCAGCGGTCGCTCCAGCCGCTCATAGATGCGTGTAAGTCCCGCGGCGGCCAGCTGCGGTTTCAGCACCATCCACAGACGTAGCGTCACGTCGGCGTCTTCCGCCGCATAGGCCGTCGCCTTGTCGATGTCGACGAAGTCGAAGGTCACGCCGGCCTTGCCGCTGCCCGCGACCTCCTTGAACGTGATCGGCTTGTGGTTCAGCCAGCGTTCCGACAGCGCATCCATGCCGTGGTTCGACTTGCCGGCCTCCAGCACATAGGACATCAGCATCGTGTCGTCATAACCCTCGACGGTAATGCCGTGGCGCTTCATTACAAGATAGTCGTATTTCAGATTCTGAGCCACTTTCAGAACCGACGGATCCTCCAAAAGCGGCTTCAGCCGTGCGAGAGCCTCGCGCGTCGGGATCTGGTTTTCGGCAAGCCCGCCACCCAGCAGGTCGCCGACCCCCGTCTTGTGGATGAGCGGTACATAGGCCGCGCGGACTTCGAGACCTGAGGGGTTGGCCGTATTGTCGGCAAGCGCCAGCGAAAAGCCGACCAGCTCCGCCTGCATCGGATCGAGCGACGTGGTTTCCGTATCGAAGGCGACGAGCCCGGTTTCCCGCGCGGCCTTGATCCAGTCGTCAAGCACCGTGAGGTCGCGAATGGTCACGTAGCAGCTGGGGTCGAGCTTGGCATTGGCAAAAGCTTCGATGCGGGTCTTGGCAAATTCCGAAGGCGTGGCTTCTCCGGTGCCCTTGGCGACCGGCGCCTTGGCCGGATTTGCAGGCGCTTCGGCCGCCGCCTCGCCGGTATCGACCGCTGCCGCACCGCCGGCATCGAGATCCGGGCCGCGGGCGGCCTCACCCCATTCGACATTCACGACGGCAGGTTCGATGGCATCGGCATCGCAGTTGCAGGCGGCCGCGACACGCCGCGTCAGCGTGCCGAATTCCATGGTCTTGAGAAAGGCGACCAGTTTCGGGCCGTCCTGCGGCTCCAGCACCAGCGCATCGAGATCGAGATCCAGCGGCACGTCGAGCCGAAGCGAGACGAGCCGGCGCGACAGGCGCGCCAGATCGGCATTGGCGACGATGTTCTCGCGGCGCTTCACCTGCTTGATCTCGCCGGCGCGGGCAAGCAGCGTGTCGAGATCGCCGAACTCTTCGAGAAGCTGGGCTGCCGTCTTCGGGCCGATGCCCGGAATGCCCGGCACGTTGTCGACCGAATCGCCGACCATCGCCTGCAGGTCGATCATCTTTTCCGGCGGCACGCCCCATTTCTCGATGACGTCGGGAATGCCGATCTGCTTGTCCTTCATGCTGTCGTACATGTGGACATTCGGCGTCACGAGTTGCATCAGGTCCTTGTCGGACGAGACGATCGTGACATCGGCGCCGGTCGCTTCTGCCTGGCGGGCATAGGTCGCGATGATGTCGTCAGCCTCGAAACCTTCGGTCTCGATGCAGGGCAGGTTGAAGGCGCGGGTCGCCTGGCGGATCAGGCCGAATTGCGGAACCAGCTCTTCCGGCGGCGCCGAACGGTTCGCCTTGTAGGCGTCGTAGAGTTCCTTGCGGAAGGTTTTGGCCGAATAGTCGAAGATGACCGCGAAATGGCTGGGCGTCACGCCGACAGAGGTGTCGCGCGCATCGGTCAGCAGCTTCCACAGCATGTTGCAGAAGCCGGAGACGGCGCCGACCGGCAGGCCGTCGGATTTGCGGGTGAGCGGCGGCAGCGCATGGAAGGCGCGAAAAATGAAGCCTGAACCGTCGATAAGGAAAAGATGATCGCCTTTTTTCATGGCGCAAGGAATAGCGTGGGGCACTTCATCCGTCCACGAAAACTTGAGCCCCGCAGCACCTCCCGCGCCTCACTGGAACGTTACCGATTTGTAATATGCATATCTCTTGAAAACCCGCGTTCGGCCCCACATTTCATTGTCACCGGCGACTGATCACGCCGCAGTCTGGCAGCCGGCTTGTCCCCCGCCGCACCAGGCCGGACAAAGGCCTATCCCCCTCTCCGGGCCTTTGTCCTTCCATCAGAACCGCCACGGCCGTCCCCTCCCTGCCGTGGCGGTTTTTTATTGTCCTTTCGCAGGAAAGACTTGTCATTTTCCCCATCTTCGCACAGGCTTGGCAAAAGCATGGCGTGCGATATATCCAGTGGATAGCGCTCGCAAACGGGCTCGTTCAGGGAGGGATGAAGACCAAGCCATGGGATTCGACCGCTCGCATTCGGCGACATACCTGGCGGGCCAACTCGCCAAAGGCTTTGCGCGCTCTCTGCAGAAGCGAGCCATGGTGCTTGGCTTTTCTCCCGGCCAGTTTCCCGTGCTGCTCGAACTCTGGCAGGAAGACGGCCTCACGCAGAAGCAGCTCCTCGACAAGCTGGAAGTCGAACAGGCGACTCTTGCCAACACGCTCGCCCGCATGGAGCGCGACGGGCTCATCCAGCGCACCCCCCATCCGAACGATCGTCGCGCGCAGATCATCACACTGACCCCGCTCGGCCGCGAGCTGGAAGTCCAGGCCGTCGAAGCGGCTGCCGAAGCGGATGCCGCGCTTTTCTCGGGATTCCGTCGCTTCGAGCAGGAACTGATGATCGAATACATGCGGATGATCGTCGAGAACGCCCGCAAGATCTAAAGCCAAGGACGTCCTCGTGGCCGACTTGCGTGATCACGGGCAGCAGGCGCTGGCTCGGCCGGACGGTCCGCAGCATGCTGCCGCTGCGCGGGTTTCCTCCGCCAGCCACCGGTCGCGGGGTTTGCAGCTCGCTGGGCGCGCGGCCAGTTCCACATGCAATGCTCCGTTCCGAAGGACAGGCGTCGAAGCGCAGTAGAGCTGCATCGGCCGGATCCCGTCGCTGACTTCGAACGTCAACTTGGCCGACCCGTCGATGTTCACATGCTCGGACACCTTGCGGATGATCGCGGAAAATTTGCCCGCCGTCATATGCGTGCGGTCATCTTCCTCGATATCCCAGAGCTGCACGAAAATTTCCGACCAGGTTTCCGGATTGGCGCCGCAATCGAGTGCCGAGAACTGCCCCGCCTTGACCTCGGTGACATGGTAGCCCGGCTTTACCGGCCGTCCGTCGTAGTGGAAGACCAGCGGCTGGTCGCTGGCGCCCGCCAATGTGTCGAGCAGAAGGCCCAGGCTGATGTCGTCCTGCAGAACCGGCTTGTCTATCGCGTTCATCTGCGTTACTCCTTATTTCAATGATTCAAGGATTGTTGAAATATGGATGAACGTCAAGCCCTCGCATCATTCGGAGCCCTGTCGCAGGACACCCGCCTGCAGATTGTCCGGATGCTGGTCGTCGCCGGACCGGCCGGCATGGCGGCCGGGACGATCGCCGAGCGGCTGGACGTATCGCCGTCGAACGTGTCCTTCCATCTCAAGGAACTAGACCGGGCCGGCCTCATCTCCCAGCAGCGGGAATCCCGCTCGATCATCTATTCCGCCAATTTCGAAGGGCTGGGCGGCCTCGTCCGCTTCCTGATGGAAGATTGCTGCGCCGGGCATCCGGAAATCTGCGCGCCTGCCGCCGAGGTGGCCGCCTGCTGCGCCCCTGGATCTGTCCCGGTGGAGGGCTGAGAGCCATGTTCGACCTGCCCCGCCGCCTGACAGCCGAAGCCCTCGGCACCGCCATGCTGGTCGCGACCGTGGTCGGTTCCGGCATCATGGCCGACCGGCTGTCGGAGGACACGGCGGTTTCGCTGCTCGGCAATACCCTTCCGACCGGCGCAATTCTTGTCGTCCTGATCACGCTGCTCGGGCCGATTTCCGGAGCGCATTTCAATCCGGCGGTCACCATGGTGTTTGCCCTCAGGCGCGAGATGACCGCCCGTGTGGCATTCTTCTATATCCTCGCGCAAATCGCAGGCGGCGTCGCCGGGACCATCCTGGCGCATGCGATGTTCGATCTACCGCTCCTGCAGGTATCCGCCACGATCCGGACCGGACCGGGCCAATGGCTGGCGGAAGTGGTCGCCACTTTCGGGCTGGTCCTCACGATCCTCGCCGGAATCCGGTTCCGTTCCGAGGCTATTCCATGGCTGGTCGGCCTCTATATCACCGCCGCCTACTGGTTCACCGCCTCGACCTCGTTTGCCAATCCGGCCGTCGCGCTGGCGCGGTCGCTCACCGATACCTTTGCCGGAATCCGGCCTGCCGACCTTCCGGGCTTCATCCTGGCCGAGAGCGTGGGTGCGCTGGCGGCTCTGCTGCTGACCGGCTGGCTGCTTTCGGAGACCAAACCTCTCACCCAACCGCTCGCACACATAAAGGGCGCAGAATGACCATGGACGTCACCATCTATCACAATCCGGATTGCGGCACCTCGCGCAACACGCTGGCCATGATCCGCAATGCCGGCATCGAGCCGACCGTGATCGAATACCTGAAGACCCCGCCGGCGCGCGACCAGCTCGCCGCAATGATCGCGGATGCGGGTCTCACCGTGCGGCAGGCGATCCGCGAAAAAGGCACGCCCTATGCGGAGCTCGGTCTCGACGACCCGGCGCTTTCCGATGATCAATTGCTCGACGCGATGCTGAAGGATCCGATCCTGATCAACCGCCCGTTCGTCATCACGCCCCGGGGCACGCGCCTGGCGCGGCCGTCGGAACTCGTCCTGGACATTCTGCCGGACAGTCACAAGGGACCGTTCGCCAAGGAAGACGGCGAGCAGGTACTGGATGCCGAGGGCAGGCGCATTGTCTGAACGCATGCCCGTTGCCGCGGTCGTCGCGCTCGGCGTCACGCAGATCATCGGCTATGGCACCCTCTATTACAGTTTCAGCATCCTTGCGCCTGACATGGCGGCGCATTTCTCGTGGTCCGGCGAATGGATCTTCGGGGCGCTTTCAGTCGCGCTTCTGATCGGTGGGCTCACCGCTCCGTGGCTCGGCGCCCTGTTCGACCGGATCGGCGCCGGCCGGGTAATGACCATCGGCTCGGCCACCGCGGCTGCCGCATTGGTGGCCTGCGCCATGGCGCCCGGCAAGGCCACCTTCGTCGTGGCGCTGATTGCGATCGAGGTGGCCGCCAATCTCGTGCAATATGGCGCAGCCTTCGCCCTCCTGGTGCAGCTTCGGCCGCAGGTCGCGCAACGCAGCATCACCTATCTCACCCTGATTGCCGGCTTCGCTTCGACGATCTTCTGGCCGATCACCGCCGCGCTGCATGCCCATCTCTCCTGGCAAAACGTCTATCTGGTCTTCGCGGCGCTCAACCTCCTGGTCTGCCTGCCGCTGCATGCCTGGCTTTCGCATGGTGCCACGCGGCGAAAGGCGACATCTGCCCCCCTCCCCGCCCGCACCGAGGGCATTTTGACGCCCGAGCAGCGGTTCATCGGCTTCACTCTGATGGTCGCCGGTTTTTCGCTGCAGTCGCTGGTGGGCTCCGCTGTGCTCGTCCACATGGTTCCGCTGCTCTCGGGCCTCGGCCTCGGCACGAGCGCTGCCCTTGTCGGCACCTTGTTCGGCCCCTCCCAGGTTCTTAGCCGGCTTATCAACATGACGTTTGGCCGCAACCTGCCCCCCCTTCGCCTCGCGCTGATCGCGGCGGCGCTGCTTCCGGCGGGCGTTCTCGTCCTTGTCCTGACGGCGCCGTCTGTGCCCGGAGCGATGCTTTTTGCCGTCATCTTCGGCATGGGCAGCGGGCTCTTGAGCATCGTCACCGGAACCCTCCCGCTGACATTGTTCGGCAGCGACGGCTACGGCAAACTGCAGGGCAAGATGATGTCGGCCCGACTGATCGTCTCGGCAATCGCCCCGTTCGTCCTGGCACTCTCCATGCAATGGCTGGGCTTTCTCTGGTCGCTTTCGATCACGGCGGCGCTCGGCACGCTTGCCGTTCCTGCCTTTCAGGCGATTGAGAGGCTCGCCCGCAGGGCTACGCGTTCCGGCTAAGACGCCTGTCCTGCGCGGGATGGAAGAGCCGGCCTCTCTGACCATCCGACCGCCCTTGCCGTCTTTGCCATTGTCTCCGCCGCCCCTGACTTGCTAACAAGGTCGGGCATCCGAAACGATGGGCCGCTTCCCGCCTCCTGGGCTCAAGGGTCTCGCATCTCAAGACAGGATTCCGCATGACCGATCTTTCCTCCGTCCTCGACCGCGCCGACCAGAATCTTCCCGCAAGCCTCGAGCGCCTGTTCGGCCTCGTTCGCATCAAGTCGATTTCCACCGATCCCGCCTTCAAGCCGGATTGCCGCAAGGCTGCCGAATGGCTGGTGGCCGAATTGAAGGATCTCGGTTTCGAGGCCTCGGTTCGTGATACGGCCGGCCATCCGATGGTCGTCGGCCATCACCCGGGCGCCAGCGCCGACGCGCCGCATGTGCTGTTCTACGGCCATTACGACGTCCAGCCGATCGATCCGATCGAGCTGTGGGAAGACGATCCCTTCGATCCCAAGGTCAAGGAACTTGGCGCCGACCGCAAGGTTGTGACGGGCCGCGGCGTTGCCGACGACAAGGGCCAGTTGATGACCTTCGTCGAAGCCTGCCGCGCCTACAAGGATGTGCACGGCTCGCTGCCGGTGCGGGTCACCATCCTCTTCGAAGGCGAAGAAGAATCCGGCTCGCCGTCGCTCAAACCCTTCCTCGATGCCAATGCTGCCGAGCTGAAGGCAGACTACGCGCTCGTCTGCGATACCGGCATGTGGGACACGGATACGCCGGCGATTACCGCGTCGCTGCGCGGTCTGGTCGGCGAGGAAATCATCGTTACAGCCGCCAACCGCGACCTTCATTCCGGCATGTATGGCGGTGCAGCCGCAAACCCGATCCAGATTCTGTCGAAAATCCTCGCCGGATTGCATGACGATGCCGGCCGCGTGACGCTCGAAGGCTTTTATGACGGCATCGAGGAGACCCCGTCCAACATCAAGGCTGCATGGGAAAGCCTGGTCAGCGGACGCGACGACTTTCTTGGGGAAGTTGGGCTGTCGGAACTGGCCGGCGAAAAGGGCCGGTCGCTGCTCGAACTTCTCTGGGCGCGGCCGACCTGCGAATTCAACGGCATCAGCGGCGGTTACGAGGGCCAGGGTTTCAAGACCGTCATCGCCTCTAAGGCTTCGGCAAAGGTGTCCTGCCGTCTCGTCGGCGGGCAGGATCCCGAAAAGATCCGCGAGAGTTTTCGCGCCTATGTGCGCTCGAAGATCCCTGCCGATTGCTCGGTGGAGTTCCTGAAGCATGGCGGCTCGCCGGCGATCCAGCTCGGTTATGACTCCCCGGTGCTCACCAAGGCGAAGACGGCGCTTTCGGAAGAATGGCCGAAGCCGGCTTTGGTCGTCGGTGTGGGCGGATCGATCCCGATCGTCGGGGATTTCCAGAAGACGCTCGGCATGGAATCGCTGCTCGTCGGTTTCGGCCTCAGCGACGACCGCATCCACTCGCCGAACGAAAAATACGACCTGCGCTCCTTCCACAAGGGTATCCGCTCCTGGGCGCGCATCATCGCGGCGCTCGCGGCCTGAACTGGAGCCGAGAGTGCCTGAAACTGAAAAGGGCCTGACGCGTCTCCGCATCAGGCCCTTGAAAACAAAAAGGCCGGGGCAAGCCCGACCTTTCCACCCCCATTCATTGGTGCCAGTACATCCGTGGTCACTCTAGATGGGACAAGCATTTCCGACGCGGCCGCTTTCGACCTTCTCAGATCACCACGGCTCTAGCGGTCATCGTCTCTTGGCTCGGTAAACATTCCGTTAACGCGGATATGGAAACTGCCTCAGGACGGCACGGTCGCCCGTATTTGCCGTAACACACATGGTCGCTGAAGCTTTTTTGGAGCCCGACCATGCGGTGCGTCGGAAACGCTATTGTACGGTAAGTGGGAACTGCGATTTCCATTTACAAGAGGTAAAGTTTAGAATTTTTCTAAACAATGAAAACGCGGCATTTCCAAAAAGCAGAAAGGCCGGACGAGCCGGCCTTTCGCACTATCAAGACCTCAAGGTCTTCAGCAGATCATGCGCCCTGGAGGCGGTCTGCGGAAACCTTGCCCGAACGCTTGTCGCTGACCAGTTCGTAGGAGATCTTCTGACCGTCCTTGAGCTGGCCGAGGCCGGCGCGCTCAACGGCAGAGATGTGAACGAATACGTCCTGCGAACCGTCGTCAGGCTGAATGAAGCCGTAGCCTTTGGTTGCGTTGAACCACTTTACAGTACCGGTAGCCATAACGATGCCTTTCCCTTGCAAATATGACCGACTATTCCACGCCCGAGCGCGTGGAACGTTGAAGTTTCGTATTTGAAGAGAGATCGTCGCAAACGCCGCGAGGCGCTTAGTGCTGGCTATCAAACAAATATCGATGGCGAACCAAATAGGGGCTTAGCGCCAAAAGGTCAAGATCGGGAAAAGTAAGCGGCGCTTTGAAAAGGGAAATCACCAGCGATTTCAAGGGCCATAAAACAGAAAACCCGGCGCGGGAGGAGGTGCGCCGGGTTTCCGATACTGACCAACAACTGGGAGGAGGAGGTGTTGTCGGTCCCATCCAAGGCGCTGGGAGGAGGAGTGCGCCTTCGATGATTTGAATATAGAGGATCAGAGCTTAAAAAACAGTCGCGATATCGCAGTGCAGCATTGCAATTCTCGCATAGCTCCATTGCCCACTTGCGGCGCGCCCTATCCTGCGTCAATTTCGAGCCATGAGCCTCGAATCCGTCCGCGCCTTTTTTGCCGTCCATGCCCCCGACATCGATGTCATCGTAACCGAACAAAGTTCGGCGACCGTGCCGCTCGCAGCCGCCGCCCACGGGGTGGCGCCCGAGCAGATTGCCAAGACGATCTGCGTGCGTTCCGGCGAAATGACGGCTCTGGTGGTGATGTCGGGAACCAGCCGTCTCGACAACCGCAAGTTCCGGGATCATTTCGGTGCCAAACCGCGCATGCTGGGCGGCGACGAGGTGGCTGACATCACCAGCCATCCGGTGGGTGGCGTATGTCCGTTCGGACTGCCTTCGCCGATTCCGATCTATTGCGACGTGTCGCTGAAGAGATTCCCGGAAGTGGTTCCCGCAGCCGGCGCCATCAATGCCGCGGTGCGCATCAGCCCCGAACGTATGGCGGACCTGACCGCAGCGACCTGGGTCGATGTCGGTCAGGATCCGGTTTCGGGCGGCGATGCCGCTTAGAGACGGCCGCTCAGATAACGGTCATACCAGGCGTGCTTGCTTTCCGCCGAAGCGGTCGCAACCACGTAGCCGATCGCAAAACCGATTGCGCCGATCAGGGTGAACAGCGTCGTGGTGGCTGCGGGATGTTCGCGGATGGTACCGGCGACCGAGCTTGCCTCGTGCTGGACATAGCTCGCGGCACTGCCGGCCCGCTCGGCCACCTTGTCATAGGCAGCGCCGGTCTTTTCGGCGAGCATCTCGCGCAGATTGGCGATCTCGGAACGAAGCGTCGCAATCTCTGTCCGGACGTTTTCGCTGGGTTCATGGTCGAAAGAGGGTGTATTCGACTTAACGGGTGTATTCAGATTTCTGATTGGCTCTGCCATACCGGCCTCCTGGGTTGAGCGAGAGATCGTTCAACTGTCCAGCGCCCGATAGGTTCCCCATTCGGGCAAGAAGCCTATCGGCTTTTGGCAAGCGCCTCCGCAAGCGCCGCGAGCTTTTCCTTGTCGTCCGAGCCTTTTTGAAGGGAGTTCACCAGAATCAGTGCAAGCGCCTCCGCATCGGGGCTTGCCTTGTCGATCTCGTGCTCGGCGCAGGCCTGGTCAAACACCTGCTGCAGCAGGCTGAGCTGCTCGGGATTGACAGGATTTCGGACCATCTGTGTAGGCATATAACCCTCCCGATCATACGGTGCCCGACCGGCGGACCCTTCCCCTCGCCCTGTTCAGCAACGGCGGCCGGAGGAAATACCAGCGGCCTTTTATTGCGACAGTCTTGCGCCGGCCTTGTCGGCGCCCGAGGGCCAAAGATCTACAAGCCACAGGAGACGGGATTCTGAGCCTTGGCTAATAAATTGACAATAACAATAATAGAGGGGTGCAATATAAGGGTGGACCCGTACGGACTACTACCTATGCGGGTCCCCGCGAGCGTCCACGGACGCGGCAAAAGGTTGACGGCGGACTATGCCATGCCGGCAGGATCGCCGCCCGGCAATAGAGCAGGATCGAGCGTCGGATCCTGCGGGTTCTTGCTGTCGGCAGGATCCTGCGCCGGCGTCAGCGGTGGTTTTTCCTGGATCCGGTCGGGAACCCCGCCTGTCGGCGTCGGGCCGCGCGGCGTTTCAGGGCTCGGTGTGGGAATGGGGTCTCGGTTGGGCATGGGTTGGTCTCCTTCTTCTTGTCAGGTGACCAACGGCTGAGCCGCGCCGCAGTTCCGAGAACAGCGCGTATTCCCGCGAGAACCCCACTCTCCTAACGATACCAGCGCCGGTCGCGGGAGGCGGACGACATGCCGAGCATGTAGCCGATCGCCAGGCCGAGCAGGCCGATGACGGCAATTGCCGAGCCGGTAGCCGCCGGATGATCGACAGCATGGGCGGCAACCATTCCCGCCTCATCCCTGACTTGGCGGACGGCAGATTTCGTGCGAGCGCTAACGCCTGTCTCTTCGGCAACATCACCGGTAAAGCCGGCGGCGAGAGGTTTTTTGGCCATGGGAGTCTCCTTTTCGGAAACAACACCGAGCGCAACGCGAGGTTCCCTCTCCAGATCCTTATCTGAGAGAGCCGGCCTTATTTAAAGGAAATGAAAGCCCGCACCGACGAGAAGCCGGCGCGGGCCAAACGATTATTCGGTGACTTTGGCCTGTCCTTCGGACGGCTTCAGCACGGCGGCTTCCTCGCGCGGGTCCATTTTCGGAGCCGCGATGCTTGCCGTGGTGATGTCCTTGTCCACCGTGGCGGAAGCCGTGACATGGCCGGCGCATTCCGCAAGAGCTGCGGTGGACGACAGGCCGAGCACGGCGGCGATTACGAGAACTGTCTTCATGCCATTCTCCTTCGCTGTGGTTGCGGTCGCCAAGGTAGCCCGCAACGCGATGAACCCGAAATCACGAATTCGCGTTTCGAGCTGCCATCATGCTGCCTGTTTTTCGTCGCCTGCCGCGATCACATCAGCTTTGAAAGGGTTTCGCGGTTGACGAAGATATCGGTCTTTCCGGCCTCATAGGCGGGGTGACTGAACTCCAGCACCCCCCTTTCAGGCATCTGAAGCGCCTGCTTGACGGTGACCAGACCGACCGGCACACGCTGGTCGCCATTGCGGACGACTGCCTCGACGATTTTCTGCATATCCTCCCCTCCTCCAAGGTCGAATCCGTCGTAACGCGGATCTTGCCTCATTGTTCCATCAGGAATCGGATTTTTTTAAGGTTGGATACGGTATCGGGGTAGCTTTTGTGACATGGGCCAACGCCCGGCATTGAAGGGCGTTGCCACATCTCAATGAAGGTCCAGCGGCAGCTGGATGCCTTTGGGAATATTCGGGCGTCGCTGGTTGGCGATCTGTATCTTCTGAAACGTCTCTTGCCGACGCTGCGCTTCAGCTTCGCGCAGGGCCCTGGATGCCGCGACTGCGGCCATGGCACGTTCGATCACCTGTTCGGTTCTGCTCATCAGCACCCTCCAAATGTTCTCTATTTGTTCTCATAAATGGAGATGGAAGTCAAGCGGTTCAAGAAGTAACGGCCGATAAACCATTCCTTTACGCCTCCTTAAATCGCCGCATTTAGAGTCCAGCCAAAGCTTGGGCGATCAGACATTCGAGTAACAGCCTGTTTTGACAGGCGCGTAACGGGGGTATGCCGGCTCACCATGGCAGCCAGAGGCAGATCAGACAAACGCGTTGAACCGTCCTTCGAGGGTTCGCGACCGAGCGACGATTTCCGCCTCGACGCGGACGAACGGGTCGTGGGCAGCGGCCGGCCTGGCAGACGTCCATCGAGAGCCGAAAGCGAAGACCGCGACGAGCGGTCCGAGCGCCCGGAACGTGCCCGTTCCTCGCGCAACAGGAAGGCTCCGCCCCGTCGCCAGGGCGGCGGGTTCTTCGCGTCGCTCAGGAGGCTCGTCTACTGGTGTTTCGTGCTCGGCATCTGGGGCGGCATCGCCGTCGGCGGGCTGGTGCTCTATTACGGCGCCAAGATGCCGGCCGCCAGCACCTGGTCGATCCCGGATCGGCCGCCGAACATGAAGATCACCGCGGTCGACGGCTCGGTCGTCGCCAATCGCGGCTCGACTGGCGGCGAAGCCCTGGCGCTCGAGGAAATGTCGCCCTACCTGCCGCAGGCGGTGATCGCCATCGAGGACCGCCGTTTCTATTCGCATTTCGGCGTCGATCCCTTGGGCCTGGCGCGCGCCTTGGTCAACAACCTGACCGGCCAGCCGATCCAGGGCGGCTCGACGATCACCCAGCAGCTCGCCAAGAACCTGTTCCTGTCGCCGGACCGCACGTTCGAGCGCAAGATCCAGGAAGTGCTCCTGTCCTTCTGGCTGGAGCACAAGTTCACCAAGGACCAGATTCTCGCCATGTATCTGAACCGGGTGTTCTTCGGTTCGAACGCCTATGGCGTGGAGGCCGCCTCGCGGCGCTATTTCAACAAGTCCGCCCGCGACGTGAACCTCGGCGAGGCGGCGACGCTTGCAGGCCTCCTCAAGGCCCCATCCCGCCTGTCGCCCGCCCGTGATCCGAAGGCGGCGGAGGCCCGCGCCCAGGTCGTGCTCGGCACGATGCGCGAGGAAGGTTATGTCACCGACAGCGACCTCAAGACCGCCATGTCGCAGCCGCCGGCCAAGGCGAAGAGCTACTGGACCGGCGCCCAGCATTATGCCGCCGACATGGTCGTCGACGAGGTGAAGAGCCTGATCGGCGAGCCGAAGGTCGACGTGACAGTCGAAACGACGCTCGACATGCGCCTCGAAACTGCCGCCGAAAAGTCGCTGAACGACGTTCTCAAGAAGGAAGGCGGCAAGCTCAACGCGTCGCAGGCAGCCCTCGTCTCGGTCGATGCGACAGGCGCGATCCGGGCGCTGGTCGGCGGCCGCGATTATGCGACGAGCCAGTTCAACCGCGCCGTCAAGGCCAAGCGCCAGCCGGGTTCGGCCTTCAAACCTTTCGTCTATGCCTCGGCACTCGAAGCCGGCGCCCGGCCGGACTCGATGGTCAACGACGCGCCGGTCAAGATCGGCAACTGGTCGCCGGAGAATTTCGACGAGAAATACCGCGGTCCCGTGACGCTCGCCTCGGCCTTCGCGCAGTCGCTGAATACGGTCGCCGCACAGCTCGTCATGCAGGTCGGCCCCGACAAGGTGGTAAGCCTAGCCCACCGGCTCGGCATCGATTCCGACATCCAGGCGAATGCCTCGATCGCGCTCGGCACCTCGGAAGTCTCGCTGGTCGAGCTGACCTCGGCCTATGCCTCGTTCATGAACGGCGGCTACAAGGCGACCCCGCATATCGTCAAACGCATCACCGATCCGGATGGCAAGGTGCTTTACGAAGCCGATTACGCCAATCCGCCGCGCGTGCTCAGCGAACCGGTGGCCGCGACGATGAACGGCATGATGAACCGCGTCATCAACGAAGGCACCGGCAAGGCCGCGAAGATCGACGGCTGGCAGGCGGCCGGCAAGTCGGGCACCACCCAGTCGTTCCGCGACGCGCTGTTCGTCGGTTACACCAGCATCATGACGACCGGCATCTGGTTCGGCAACGACGACGGCGCCTTCATGAAAAAGGTGACCGGCGGCGGGCTTCCGGCAAAAGCGTGGAAGGAATACATGACGGCAGCGATGAAGGGCTATACGCCGACGCCGCTGTTCGGCACCGGCCGCGGCCTCGATCTGCCGCCGCCTGCCGCCGCCCAGCCGGAATCGCCCTCGACCACCATTGGCGATATCATTTCCGGCATCCTGCCGGGCGCCCGCCAGACTCCGGAGCTGCCCGCCGACTATCCGCCGGCGCCGCGCGCTCCCGTCCAGGATTCCGCCTCGATCGAACGGGAGCCGGCCCGCGTTCGGCCCGTCTACGGCGACAATCCGGGCTACGACAATCGCCAGGTCTACGGCGACCGCAGCCGCCGGGGCGACGTGATACCGCCCGGCGACGTCCCGGTTCGCGACTATCGTCAGTATCGCGGCCCCTATGATTCGCCCGCTCCCGTGCCGCCCGGAGCGATCGGCGGCGGACCTGTTCCGCCCGGCGACGTCGGTGTTGCGGGCTCCAGAGGACAGCCCCGGCAGACCACGCTTTTCGACCTGATCATGGGTCAGTGAAGCGTATTCACGGTATTGCTCGGCAAAGTCTTCTTTTTGCTCGGATACAGGCGATTTCTCGCCTTGCAGTCCTAAAAACCCGTCCTTATATACGCCGCATGACCGCAGCCGATGCTGCGAACCATCCCAGTCGAGGAACTGTCAATGGAATGCCTTTGAGGGGTTCCGATAGTTCGCTTAAAGGAGAGAGAAGAAATGGCAAAAGTAATTGGCATCGACCTCGGAACCACCAACTCCTGCGTCGCCATCATGGACGGCAAAGATGCGAAGGTGATCGAGAACGCCGAAGGCGCGCGTACCACGCCCTCCATGGTCGCATTTTCCGATGACGGCGAACGCCTCGTCGGCCAGCCGGCCAAGCGCCAGGCGGTGACCAACCCCACCAATACCCTCTTCGCCGTGAAGCGCCTGATCGGCCGCCGCTACGAAGATCCGACCGTTGAAAAGGACAAGGGCCTGGTTCCCTTCGATATCGTCAAGGGTGACAACGGCGATGCATGGGTCAAGGCCCAGGGCAAGAACTATTCCCCCGCACAGGTTTCCGCGATGATCCTTCAGAAGATGAAGGAAACCGCTGAATCCTACCTCGGTGAAAAGGTCGAAAAGGCCGTCATCACCGTTCCGGCCTACTTCAACGACGCGCAGCGCCAGGCAACCAAGGATGCCGGCCGCATCGCCGGTCTTGAAGTTCTCCGCATCATCAACGAGCCGACTGCTGCAGCACTCGCCTATGGCCTCGACAAGAAGGACGGCAAGACGATCGCCGTCTACGACCTTGGCGGCGGCACGTTCGATATCTCGGTCCTCGAAATCGGTGACGGTGTCTTCGAAGTGAAGTCGACCAACGGCGACACCTTCCTCGGCGGTGAAGACTTCGACATGCGCCTCGTCGAATATCTTGCCAACGAGTTCAAGAAGGACCAGGGCATCGACCTGAAGAACGACAAGCTTGCCCTGCAGCGCCTCAAGGAAGCTGCGGAAAAGGCCAAGATCGAGCTTTCGTCCTCGCAGCAGACCGAAATCAACCTGCCGTTCATCACGGCGGACGCTTCCGGTCCGAAGCACCTGACGCTGAAGTTGACCCGCGCCAAGTTCGAAAGCCTGGTCGACGATCTTGTCCAGCGCACGATCGCACCGTGCAAGGCAGCCCTCAAGGATGCCGGCGTCACCGCGGCCGAAATCGATGAAGTGGTTCTCGTCGGCGGCATGAGCCGCATGCCGAAGGTCCAGGAAGTCGTCAAGCAGTTGTTCGGCAAGGAGCCGCACAAGGGTGTCAACCCGGATGAAGTGGTCGCTCTCGGCGCCGCCATCCAGGCCGGCGTTCTGCAGGGTGACGTCAAGGACGTTCTGCTGCTCGACGTGACCCCGCTGTCGCTCGGCATCGAAACGCTCGGTGGCGTCTTCACCCGCCTGATCGACCGCAACACGACGATCCCGACCAAGAAGTCCCAGGTCTTCTCGACCGCCGAGGACAACCAGCAGGCCGTGACGATCCGTGTGTCCCAGGGCGAGCGCGAAATGGCTGCCGACAACAAGCTGCTCGGCCAGTTCGACCTCGTCGGCCTGCCGCCGTCGCCGCGCGGCATGCCGCAGATCGAAGTCACCTTCGACATCGACGCCAACGGCATCGTCCAGGTTTCGGCCAAGGACAAGGGCACCGGCAAGGAACAGCAAATCCGCATCCAGGCTTCCGGTGGTCTCTCCGACGCCGAAATCGAGAAGATGGTCAAGGACGCCGAGGCCAATGCCGAAGCCGACAAGAAGCGCCGCGCCGGCGTCGAAGCCAAGAACCAGGCCGAAAGCCTCGTTCACTCGTCCGAGAAGTCGCTGAAGGAATATGGCGACAAGGTTTCCGAGACCGACCGCAAGGCGATCGAGGATGCGATCGCTTCGCTGAAGACCGCCATCGAGGCTCCGGAACCGGACGCCGACGACATCCAGGCGAAGACTCAGACCCTGATGGAAGTGTCCATGAAGCTTGGTCAGGCCATTTATGAGGCCCAGCAGGCCGAAGGTGGCGAGGGCTCCGAGGGCGGCAAGGACGATATCGTCGATGCCGACTACGAGGAAGTCAAGGACGACAAGAAGTCCGCCTGATCCGCCGGTTGCCTGATGGCCAGACCTCGACCATAGTTGACTAGAGTATCCGGCTGCCTTCGTGCAGCCGGAATCCTTTCCGGAGCCGGTTACCTCCATGGCAAAAGCAGACTTTTACGAAACGCTGGGTGTCGGCAAGACCGCCGATGAGAAGGAGCTGAAAAGCGCCTTCCGCAAGCTCGCGATGAAATATCATCCCGACAAGAATCCGGGCGACGCAGAAGCCGAAAAGAAGTTCAAGGAGCTGGGCGAGGCCTACGAGACCTTGAAGGATCCCCAGAAGCGTGCGGCCTACGACCGCTTCGGCCATGCCGCCTTCGAGCAGGGCGGAATGGGCGGCGGTGGCGGCGGCTTCTCGGGCGCGGGCGCCGGTGGCTTCTCCGACATCTTCGAAGACATCTTTGGCGAAATGATGGGCGGCGGACGCGCCCGTCGATCGTCGGGCGGTCGCGAACGCGGCGCCGACCTCCGCTACAATATGGAAATCACGCTGGAAGAGGCGTTTGCCGGCAAGACGGCGCAGATACGGGTTCCGACCTCGATCACCTGCGACGTCTGTTCCGGTTCGGGCGCCAAGCCCGGCACGCAGCCGAAGACCTGCGGCACCTGCCAGGGTTCCGGTCGCGTGCGCGCATCCCAAGGCTTCTTCTCGGTCGAGCGCACCTGCCCGACCTGCCACGGCCGCGGCCAGACGATCACCGATCCCTGCTCCAAGTGCCACGGCCAGGGTCGCGTCACCGAAGAGCGTTCGCTGTCGGTCAACATCCCGGCCGGCATCGAGGACGGCACCCGCATCCGCCTGCAGGGCGAAGGCGAGGCCGGCACGCGCGGCGGACCTGCGGGAGATCTCTACATCTTCCTGTCGGTGAAGCCGCATCAGTTCTTCCAGCGCGACGGCGCGGACCTTTATTGCGCCGTGCCGATCTCCATGACGACGGCCGCCCTCGGCGGCACGTTCGACGTGGCGACGCTCGACGGAACCAAGTCCCGCGTGACGGTGCCGGAAGGTACCCAGCCGGGCAAACAGTTCCGCCTGAAGAGCAAGGGCATGCCGGTACTGCGATCCTCGCAGACGGGCGATCTCTACATCCAGATCCAGATCGAAACGCCACAGAAGCTCACCAAGCGGCAGCGCGAACTGCTGCAGGAATTCGAGGAACTGTCCTCGAAGGAGAACAATCCGGAATCGACGGGCTTCTTCGCCCGGATGAAGGAATTCTTCGAGAACTGAGCTTCTGGAGCCCAAACTTTAAAGCCGTCCGCAACAAATCGTTGCGGACGGCTTTTTCATGGGGGCCTAGAACGTGTCGCGGCCGCCGCTGCGCGGGTCGTTCACCATATGCGGCTCATAGATGCCGGCACGCGCCATTCGCCTCCAGGGTCGGGCGATCTCCCCCGGATTGTGGTCGATATCGACGATTGCAAGCGAAGGCGTCGCATCTGCCCGGCATTGGGCCACCCATTCGCCGCTCGGAGCGGCGATCCCGGAAGGCGGCATGAAGCCGGGATAGGCGAGCACCGAGAAACTCACCCAGTATCTGTTGCTCGCCGCATGTCCCAGCGCCTCGGCCGCGAAGGCAGGCGTTGCGCCAGTGGTCGAGAACAGGACGCAATCGACATCGAGCTGCTCGTATTCCCTGAAGATTTCGGGAAAATGCGTTTCCATGCCGAGCGAGCAGCCGAAGCGGACGCCATCGACCTCGAAGGTCACCGGCGTCGAACCCGGCGTGTACATGAAGGAGATCTTGGTGTTCGACAGCAGGCGCTCGTCATAGCGCGTCACCAGCTCTCCCCTGTCGGAGACGACATAAAGGCTGTTATGCGGCCGGTGCGGCTGGGTGAGCTGGTGCACGGAGCCGATCACCGCAAACAGCCCGAGTTCGCGGGCCAGTGCCCTCGTGGCATCCAGTTCTTCGCGCAGGACGGTCCATTCGAACCGGCTCCAGTCGGACGGCCCGACCGGATCGCGGCCGGTCGAAGACATGATGCGCTTGTTGGGAGAGCAGGTCGCACCTTCAGGAAAGTGTATCACCCTGACGCTTGCCTTCTGTGCCTCGCGCATCAGGCGGCGCATTTCCTCGCCGCTTGCACGAAGCTCGGCGGCGCTGCGGGGATCGACATAGGGCGTAGTCTGCGCCACCGCCAGGCGCACCGATCTGGCCTGCGACCCTGGATCACTCGGGGCACTCTCGCGGATATGGCTGAGGGCTGCTGTATAGGATTCGCCCGTCTTTGCGGCACGGGCACGGACACGGCGCTTGAAATTTCCGTTCTGGGTCATCTTGAGCCTTTCACGCCCCGGACGGAGTTCCCCAGCAACCACATCCGAAACGGTCGGACCAAGATAGCGACCCGAGACTGAAGTCCCTTTGCCTCCGTTTCAGGACCATGCTGGGGAAGGTCCGGGGAGGTTCGGCGTGGGCCACGCAAGAGCCAAGATGCAGAGGCGGCCTTGATTCGTCAACTCGGGTCGGGGACGTCTATGTCAGGCCAGCGACTGGATCGACGCGCTGGCGAGGATCATGGCGAAGAGCACGAGGCAGGCGGCGGCGATGCGGCGCACGACGAACGGCTTCACCTCGAAACGGTCGGTCCGCCGCATCAGGCTGCCGAAGGCGATCCAGCCATTGGCGGCCAGGAGCACCAGTCCGGCAAACAGCGCAAGCCAGGGCGCGAGTTGGGTGAGGCCGCCATGCGGCATGATGACGAGCGCGATGATCAGCGCCTTGGGGTTCAAAACCGTGGTGACGAAGACCTGCCGGACGGAAATTTCCACGGCGTCCTTCGCCTGTTTTTCGGACGTCCATAAACGATACCCCAAATAGAGCACCCAGACGCCCGCCGCGAGCTTCGCCCAGACCGAAGCCTGCGGGTAGGCATCGAAGAAAGGCGCGGCAAGCGTCGCCACCGGCACGATCACCAGCAGGTAACCGCCGAGTTCGCCGGCGATCAGGGGCAGGCCCTTCAGCCAGCCGCGCGCATACCCGCCAAGCGCCATCAGCGTATTGGTCGGCCCTGGCGTGCAGAGAAGCAGGAGGATGGCGAGGGTAAATTCCGGAACGGTCATGCAACTGCCTGTCGAAGTGGCCGGCATGGTCCGGCCCCTCCTTCTCTATCAGCATTTTCAGCACACCGATTGATACCCATCAATCCGCTTAGTTTATCGGCCGCGGCATGCGGACCACAAACCAGCCGAGATATTTTTGGATCGCCGGCGCGATGACAAATACGATCGACAGAACCATGATCGGCGCGATCAGGATCGTTCGATGCCACACGGCCCAACCCTCGGTGAGCGGCGTGAGAATATAGAGAAGCGTCGTGATCAACGGGTAGACCGCGAGGATCATCACGATCGCGAGACGCGCCTTCGAAGGATTGACGCGGGCGGGCGTGGGCTGCAATTGGGCCTCCGGGGCTTGGTTTCCGCTATCGGAACTGAGGGCGAAAGTTGCTGTGGTCATAAGGGCATCTATAGAAACGGCCCGTTTCGATTGATGCATATAACGAAACGAGGCGTTTCGTTCAAGCGGGATTCGTATTATGCCGATTGAAACTTTGCTTGGGGGATCTTCATGACGGGAAAAACGGCCGCGGAGGCCCGCCGCACATCGATCGGCGCACAACGCAATCCCGCCAGCCAGGATGCCATTCTCCAGGCGGCGGAGGAGATCCTCGTCGAGAATGGGCTGGGATCGTTTTCGATCGAGGCCGTCGCCAGGCGAGCCCATGCGGGCAAGCCGACGATCTATCGGTGGTGGCCCAACCGCGCGATCCTGCTTCTGGATGTCTACCATCGCCAGAAATACGTCGACATCGCACCTGATACCGGCACGATCGAGACCGATATTTTCCAGCTCTTGAGCGGGCTGTTCGAGTTCTGGAGCGCTGGCCATGGGGGGGCCGTTTTCCGCTCGGTCATCGCCGAGGCCCAGACCGATCCGGCGGCCTGCAAGGCGGTCGCCGCCTACATGGCAGACCGATATCGGCAGGGCGGCGAGATATTTCGCCGGGCAAAGGCCCGAGGCGACGTGGCCGACTGGGTCGTACCGGAGCTCGCCATGGAGATCATAACGAGCTTTGCGTGGAAACGACTGCTCACCGACCGGCTGGATATGACGCCGGAAGAGCTGCGCCTCGTGGTTCGACACCTCGTCCATGGCTTCGAGGTCACATAAGTCTCCGGCACATCGTGCGACCCCACCTCGGCTTTGGCGGGCAGCGCCCTAAATAGCAGCGCGGGCCGCAATCACGTCCCGCAGCGACCTTAAGGAACCGGATGAGCGAGACAGAGCACCACTGGCTTCGAAAGGACGACGGCCGATCGACCAAGGCGAGCTTTCCCGAGCTGTTCTTCGATCTCGTCTTCGTTTTCGCGCTGATCCAGCTTTCCGAGACGCTTGCCTCGGATTTCAGCTTCGGCATCGCCGCCGAGGCCATCCTCTTCATCTTCGCGCTCTGGTGGGTGTGGATCCACACGACCTGGGTCACGAACCTCCTCGATACCGAAATCGAACCCGTCAGGCTGCTGCTCTTCGCGCTGATGTTCTGCGGCATCGTGCTGGCGATCGCGCTGCCGAAAGCCTTCACCGACATGGGGCTCGCCTTCGCGCTCGCCTATTCGGCGATGCAGCTCATCCGCTCGCTGTTTGCTCTCTATGCCTTCCGCGGAACCGATGCCGCCTCGTTCATGACCTTCTTCCGGATCACCATATGGCTGATCATTTCAAGCGCGCTGTGGATCGCCGGCGGGCTTGTCGAGCCGCAGATGCGGGTGATCCTGTGGATCGCGGCGCTTGCCATCGAATATGCCGGGCCGGCGATGCGCTACTGGGTGCCGTCGATCGGCGCCTCGCCGCCCGAAACCCTCGACATCAACGGCGAACATCTGGCCGAACGCTGCGCTCTGTTCGTCATCATCGCGCTCGGCGAGACCATTTTGACCACCGGCAAGAACGCCGCGAGCCACATGGACAATGCCGGCACGCCGCTGGTGCTCTGCTGCGCGTTTCTCTCGACCGTCGCCATGTGGTGGATCTACTTTCACGACGGCCAGGAAAAGGCGGCCGACAAGGCGGAAGAGACCGCCGAGCCGCAGGCCACCGCCCAGCATCTCTTCACCTACGGCCACCTGCCGATCGTCGCCGGCATCATCCTCACCGCCGTCGGCGAGGATTTCAGCCTTTCGCATCCCGATGAAAGAGGTTCCTACGTCCACGCGCTGGCGCTGCTCGGCGGGCCGATCCTGTTCCTTGCCGGCATGGCCGGGATGAAGACGGTCTCGTCGCGCATCATGCCCTATTCACATATCGCCGGCATCGTCCTTCTCGCCGCCTGCTTCCTGCTGGTACCCTTCATTGCCAATTTCGCGATGCAGGTCCTCGCCACAGCGATCCTGCTCCTCGTCGCCACCTGGGAATATGTCGCGCTCAAACGGCGCATGCCCCGTGCCGCCTGAGCGGCGATCGGGTGATCAATAATGCGGCGGCCTGGTGATAGAAGGCGCTTCCAGCGAGGATTCCTCCAGCGAAAGAAACCGCTCGGTTAGCCGGTCGAGCTTGGCGCGGGTCTGCTCCATCACCTTCCACTGCTCGGCGAGCTGGTCGGACAGTTCCTCGATCACCTTGGCCTGATGGGCGGCCAGCTCCTCGAGCTTGACCAGCCTTTCCTCGTCACTCACCCGTCGTTTCCTTTGCTACTTTCTTGGCGGCCTTTGCGGCGCGCACCTTGTCCGGCATGCCGTCATGGTCCCCGAGTGGCCGCTCCGGTGCGTCGTCCCACCAGTCGGGGCGGATCGTTTTCAGGTCGAGATTCTTCGGATAGAAAAGCCGGTTTTCGTCCTTGTTGGCCTCCCCGATCACCAAAAGGCGCACTTCCGCATCCGTGTTATTGATGAAGGTATGCGAAATCCCCGTACCGGCCGGGAAGCCGACCGAGTCGCCCGGTTTCAGGGGATAGACCTCGCCATCCAGCCAGACCTCCGGATTGCCTTCGATCACGTAGATGAATTCTTCCTCGAGCTCCTCCGCATGCGGAAAGGAGGTGCGGCGGCCGGGTGGCAGGCGATGATGATGAATGCCTAGCCGCCTCAGGCCGAACTGCCGGGCGAGCGCGGCGCCGAAGCCCATCAGCTCGTCATCACCGCGATAGTGTTTCTCCTGGGGCTTTTCCACCTCGCTCCAGTGGCGGATACAGGAAGGGCGGTCCCCGTCACGGGTCGGATCGGTCATGTCGCAGGCTCCTTTTGGAGCCCGCACATTAGCCGACCGGAACCGCCCGGTCCATGTTTCAGGTCGAAGATCAGGCGCGAAGGCGCGGGCGCTCAGTGCGGGTCTCGCGCACAGCCCTCGTCTTGAAACGGCCGAGCAGCGCCGCCAGCCGGCCGCTGATGCCGACCAGGCTCTGGGTCGAGGCGTTGGTCTCTTCCATCAGCGCGGCATTCTGCTGGGTGATCTGGTCCATGTTGCGGATCGCGGAGTTGATCTCCTCGATGCCGGAAGCCTGTTCCTGGGCCGAGCGGGCGATCGACGAGATATGTTCGTCGATCGATTTCACACGTCCGCCAATGCCGACCAGCGCCTGTCCCGTCTTGTTGACGAGCTCGACGCCGCGATGGACGTCCGTCGAGGACTGGTCGATCAGTTCCTTGATTTCCTTGGCGGCCGCGGCGGAGCGCTGCGCCAGTTCGCGGACTTCCTGCGCGACGACGGCAAAACCCTTGCCCTGTTCGCCGGCACGGGCCGCTTCGACACCGGCGTTCAGTGCCAGAAGATTGGTCTGGAAGGCAATCTCGTCGATGGCGCCGATGATCTGGGTCATCTTCTGCGAGGACTGCTCGATGTCGCCCATCGCGGCAATCGCTTCCTCGACCACCTTGCCGGAGCGGACCGTCTCGGACGCGGATTCACGCACGATCACCTGCACTTCGCGGGTCCGCTGCGCGGCCTGGCCGGAAATCGTGGTGATCTCTTCGAGTGCCGCCGCCGTCTGTTCGAGCGCGGAGGCCTGCTGCTCCGTGCGCTTGGCCATGTTCTCGGCCGCAGACGAAATCCCGCCCGCCTCGGCGCGCACGTGCTCGACCGAGCTGCTGATCTCGCGCATTGCCGCGTCGAGTTCGGAAATCGAGGAATTGTAGTTCTGCTGCAGTCCGGCGAAGCTCGGCGCCAGTTCCTGCCAGAGTTCGGATGTCAGGTCGCCGCCGGAAAGGCTCGTCAGCGCCGCTTCGAGCGCCGCAAGCGCCGCGTCCTGCTCGAGCTTGGCCTTTTCCCGTTCGGCTTCCACCTGCTTGCGCTCGTCGCCCAGCGCCTCGAGATAGACCGAGATGGAGTAGTCCATGTCCAGCAGGGCCGCCTTGACCACGGAGGAGAGATGTTCGGAAAGCACCTTCGCCTTCTTCTCCTGGAAGAAACCGCTCATCTCCTGGCTGACCACGGCGCGGATGATGCCGTCGAGGATCAGCGCATAACCGCCGATATACCAGCGCGGCTCGAGGCCGAGACGGGCATGGGTTCGGCCGATCGTGGAGACCGCGTCGACATAGGCGCCATCGTATTTGCCGGAGGCGATGGCATCCCAATGGGTGACCTGGCGGCTCTTGGCCTGGGCGATATGGCCATCGTTGGAGAAGAACTTCGCGGTCTGCGGATTACCCTTTACCTTGCGGTAGAAGGCATCCAGCGCACCGCCGATCGCGTCCTTGATGGCCGGCCGGATCTCGGCCAGAGACCGGCGCTGCTCCTGGCCAAGGCCGATGAAGTCAAGGCGCTCGGCGAGATCGGCTTTGTGGTTCTGGTCTTTCATGGGAGGTCTCCGGAGTTAAAAGGATCCACGCGGCCATCCGGACAGAAGATGCATATGCGTGCTCAGGCATCTCTAGGAGCGAAGCTTTAACGGGCTGTTAGCCATACCCCCTAGGTTTTGAGTAATCATAAGTTGGCATTGCACTCGGGGAGTTTCGGTGTCGAAGGCTGGGCGGGAAATTCCCGGCGGGACAACCTTTCGTAGGGAAGGTACGGATCGGGATTCGTCTTTTCAATCAACGAGATCATTCGACGACGGCCGACCGGATAGGTTGTAAAACATGGCGGCGGCGGCTGGCGCGAGGCCACCTAAAAAGCCTCCCCGAAAGCGAGAGCTTGCCATCGGGGCTTCGAGCCCTTAGCTCCTGTTTCACGACGAATCCGAAGATTCCCGATGGCGCAGAAGACCTCCCTTTCCCGGCTGAAGCTCACCGATTTCCGCAATTACGCGGAAGCGGCGCTGCCGCTCGACGGGCGGCATGTGGTGCTGACCGGCGAGAACGGTGCGGGCAAGACCAATCTGCTCGAAGCCGTCTCCTTCCTGTCGCCGGGTCGCGGGCTGCGCCGGGCCGTGCTGTCCGACGTGACGCGCGTCGGGGCTGCCGGTGGTTTCACCATCTTCGCGGATATCGACGGCATGGATGGCGAGGTCTCGATCGGCACCGGCATCGAGCCGGGTGAAGGCGAGAGCGTCGCCCGCAAGCTCAGGATCAACGGTACGCCGGCCAAATCGACCGAGGAGCTTACCGATCACTTGAGCGTCCTCTGGCTGACGCCGGCGATGGACGGGCTTTTCACCGGTGCCTCATCGGACCGCCGCCGTTTCCTCGATCGCCTCGTCCTGTCGCTCGATCCCGCCCATGGCCGGCGGGCGAGCGATTTCGAACGGGCCATGCGCAGCCGCAACCGACTGCTGTCGGAGGGCCGTTTCGACCCCTCCTGGCTGTCCGCTATCGAGGCACAGATGGCCGGCCTCGGCATCGCCATGGCCGCGGCCCGACAGGAGATGCTCGGGCTTCTGAGGGCCCTATCCGGCAATTCCGGCGAAACCCCGTTCCCGACGCCGGTGCTGGCACTCCAGGGCTTCATGGACGGTGCGATGGACCGACCGGCAGCCGATCTCGAGGAAGACTATCTCGACATGCTGCGCAACGGCCGCAACCGCGATGCCGCAGCGGGCCGGACGCTCGACGGGCCGCATCGCTCCGACCTGCTGGTGCGTCACCGCGAAAAGGACATGGAGGCCGAGCGCTGCTCGACCGGCGAACAGAAGGCGCTGCTGATCGGCCTCGTGCTTGCCCATGCACGGCTCACCGCCGACATGACGGGGTATGCGCCGATCCTGCTGCTCGACGAGATCGCCGCTCATCTCGACGAAGGCCGGCGGGCCGCACTCTTCGATCTCGTTCACGGTCTCGGAGGGCAGTCCTTCATGACCGGCACCGACCGCTCGATGTTTTCCGCGCTGGCCGACCGGGCGCAGTTTTTTACCGTCGCGCATGGCGGCATCGGCGATTGAAATCCATCTTACACGGCCCGACGGCCGGTGATATGGTTGCGTCATGGAAAGCCTGACACCGGAAAAACTGAGCCAAGACGAGATCGAGCGCTACCGCCGCCATATCCTGCTGCCGGAAATCGGCGGTACGGGGCAGCAGAAGATGAAGAATGCCCGCGTCCTGGTGATCGGCGCCGGCGGGCTCGGCGCGCCGATCCTCGAATATCTTGCGGCCGCCGGCATCGGCACGCTCGGGATCATCGACGACGACCGGGTTTCCCTTTCCAACCTGCAGCGGCAGGTCATCCACGATACCGGCACGATCGGCGAGTTGAAGACGAGGAGCGCCCGCGAGGCGATCGCCCGTCTCAACCCGCATGTCCGCGTCGTTGACTTCGAGGAACGCTTTTCCGCCGAATGGGCGGCACGCAAGCTCGCCCTTTTCGACCTGCTGATCGATGGTTCCGACAATTTCGATACCCGCTACGCGGCCGCCGATGCCGCGGAACGCACCCGGATCCCGCTGGTGACAGGCGCGGTCGGCCGGTTCGACGGGTCGGTGACGGTGATGAAACCCTATGAGGCGGGACCGGACGGCGTTCTTTATCCCGGCTATCGCGATCTCTTTCCGGAAAAGCCGCCGGCGGGATTGATCCCGTCCTGCGCCGAGACCGGCGTCGTCGGCGCTCTGACCGGCGTTATCGGCACCCTCATGGCGATGGAGGCGATCAAGCTCGTCACCGGCATCGGCGAACCGCTGGTCGGACGGCTGATGCTCTACGATTCGCTGTCGGCCCGTTTCGACATGATCAAATACAAGCGCCGCACAGCCAAGGCTGCCGCCGAGTGAGCGAGATGCCGGCGATCGAGATTGCCCGCATCGACGAAGCGTTCAAGCGCTGGGACGAACTTCTGGCGCTCATCCTCTCGTCCTTCGCCTATATGGACGGGGTCATCGATCCCCCCTCTTCCGCACATCGGCTGACGCTCGCTTCGCTTGCCCGGAAGGCCCGCGACGAGATTGCGTTTGCGGCGACCGAAAACGGCAGGTTCGTCGGCTGCGTCTTCTGCAAGCCGGAACCGGGCTTCCTCTATATCGGCAAGCTCGCCATCGCCCCCGCGAGCCAAGGCAAGGGTATCGGCCGCCGGCTGGTGACCGTTGCGGAAGGGATTGCCCGGGAAAAAGGCTTGCCGGCACTGCGGCTGGAAACCCGCATCGAACTCACCGCCAATCACGCGACCTTCGCAGGATGGGGTTTCGCCAGGACGGCGGAAAATTCCCATCCGGGCTTTACCCGCATCACCTCGATCGAGATGCAGAAGCGCCTCGACTGATCAGTTGCGGCCGGGCAGCACCCGGTTCGGCGGACGGTGACCGTCGAAGAAGGTGCGGATGTTGATGATTACCTTGTCGCCCATGTCGATCCGGCCTTCGATCGTCGCCGAGCCCATATGCGGCAGCAGCACGACGCGGCCCTGATGGGCGAGCTTGACGAGTTTCGGGTTCACCGCCGGCTCGTTCTGGTAGACGTCGAGACCGGCACCGGCGATCTTGTTGTCGCGCAAAAGCTGGATCATCGCCGCCTCGTCGATGATGTCGCCGCGGGCGGTGTTGACGATGATCGAGCCCGGCTGCATCAGCGCCAGGCGCCGCGCCGACAGAAGATGGAACGTCGCCGGCGTCGAGGGACAATTGACCGAGACGATATCGACCCGGGCAAGCATCTGGTCGAGGCTGTCCCAGTAGGTCGCCTCCAGCTCTTCTTCCGTCGCCGGGCTGACGGGCTTGCGGTTGTGATAATGGATCGACAGGCCGAAAGCCTTGGCGCGGCGCGCGACCGCAGTGCCGATGCGGCCCATGCCCACGATGCCGATGCGTTTGCCCCAGATCCGCCGGCCGAGCATCCAGGTGGGGCTCCAGCCGCTCCACTCGCCGGGCTTGTCGGTGAGGATGCGCGCTCCTTCCACAAGCCGCCGGTTGACGGCGAGGATCAGCGCCACGGTCATGTCGGCGGTGTCTTCGGTCAGCACGTTCGGCGTGTTGGTCACGGTGATGCCTTTTCTCGCAGCGGCATCGACGTCGATATGATCGAAGCCGTTTGAAAAGCTGGCGATCAGCTTCAGCTGCGGCCCTGCCTGCTCGATCAGCGCCTCGTCGATACGGTCCGTCACGGTCGGCACCAGCACGTCGGCCGACTTCATCGCAGCCGCCAGCTCGTCGCGCGAACGGCGCGTGTCATCGATGTTGAGCTCGGCCTCGAACAGCTCTCGCATGCGGGTTTCCACCGCATCCGGCAGCTTACGGGTGATATAGACCTTGGGTTTCTTCTTCGCCGTCATGAAACTCTCTGCCTGACGCCTTAAGGCACGGAACCTGAACCTATTCAGGTTTCGTGCCCCAAGCTTTTGTTCGACGCATCTCGTTATCCCGAAACCGGTACGCGCTTTCGGGCGGCATGCTTTAGGAGGTCCTTAACCAAGTCGCGCGATATTCAGTTCATCCAGGGCGTTTTCTACCAGACCCGTCAGCGAAGACAAACAAAACCTCGCGAGGTTCCCGAAAGCCCGAGATCGCTCAGCCGGAACCAAACACATGCGTCGCGCCATTCTTTCCTCCTTCATCGCTCTTTCCTTCGGGCTTGTCGCCTCCCTGTCCGCATCCGCCCCGAGTTACGCTCAGGGCGCGGCCAAGGGTCCGAGCGGCCTGCCGCTGCCGCGTTTCGTCAGCCTCAAGTCGAGAAAGGTCAACATCCGCATCGGCCCGAGCACCGACTATGCGGTGTCCTGGATGTATATGAAGTCCGGCACGCCGATGGAAATCATCCAGGAATACGAAAACTGGCGGCGGGTTCGCGATGCCGAGGGCACCGAGGGCTGGGTGAACCAGGCCCTGCTTTCCGGCGAGCGAACCGCACTCGCCGCCCCGTGGATGCGCGGCAAGGGCAAGGACATCTACGTCAACATGCGCCGCGACCCGCAGGGTACGGCCGCCATCATCGCCAAGCTGGAGCCGGGCGTCGTGCTCCAGATCAAGGAATGCAATGGCGACTGGTGCCGCGCGGAAACCAGCGGCGCCGAGGGCTGGATCGCCCAGGCCGAAATCTGGGGCGCCTATCCCGGCGAGGCCTTCAAATAAGACGTCCCCAGGAAGGCGTTGATGGAGGCCTCAGATGAGGCCTTCCCGGCGAGGCCTTAAATAAGGCCTTCGCGCGCCGCTGCTTCGGTGAGCGACGCCATCGGGCGGGGGCCGATCTGCTGGATGCAGATGGCGGCCGCAAGGCAGCCGAGCTTGCCGCAATCCTCGAGCGAACGATCCTGGGTATAACCGAACAGGAAGCCGGCCGCGAAAAGGTCGCCGGCGCCGGTCGTATCGACCAGTTCCTTGATCGGATAGGCATCGATCTTCACGCGCTCTTGGCCGCGAACAATGATCGCGCCTTCTTCGCTGAGCGTCACAGCCGCCAGCTTGCAATCTTCGGAAATCTTCTTCAGCGCCAGCTCGAAATCCTCGGTCTCGTAGAGCGACAGCGCTTCCTGTTTGTTGGCGAACACGATGTCGACCGTACCCGAGCGCATCAGGTCGAGGAATTCGGCGCGGTAGCGGCCAACGCAGAACGGATCGGACAGCGTCATCGACACTTCGCGGCCGTGCTCATGGGCGATGCGGGCCGATTCGCGGATCGCTTCCTTGGCGCGCGGCGGATCCCAGAGGTAACCTTCGAAATAGGTGACCTTGGCTTCGGCGACGACGTCCTCTTCGACATGTTCCGGGCCGAGATCGACGCAGGCGCCGAGATAGGTGTTCATCGAACGCTCGCCATCCGGCGTGACGAAGATCATCGAGCGGGCGGTCGGCGGATTGTTGCCTTCCGGGCTGGTCTGGTAGTGCACGCCCTGGGCACGGATGTCGTGCTGGAAGATTTGGCCGAGCTGGTCTTCCGCGACCTTGCCGAAATAGGCGGCCTTGCCGCCGAAACCGGCAATGCCGGCAGCCGTGTTGCCGGCCGAACCGCCGGATGCTTCGACCGCCGGGCCCATCTTCGAATAGAGGAGTTCGGCACGTTCGGCATCGATCAGGTTCATCGCACCCTTGGTGATCGCATTGTCGTTCAGGAAATTGTCGTCGCAGCGGGCGAGGATATCCACGATGGCATTGCCGATGGTGAGCACGTCGAACTTGGGCATCCGGTCTTGATCCTCTTGGGAAACAGTTTGTCGCGAAAACCGGTATTCGGGTTTTGAACCGATTGGAAGGGAAAATAACCGCAAGGCCGGCAATCCAGGGCGTTTTGCCTAGCCGTCACCGGGCCGTCACTCCGCTGTCACGATCACAGGTTATAGACCTGGGGCATCCGGTTGTGTTGCCGACCACGGATGAACTGGCGGCCGACCACCGGATGTCCTGGACGAGACCAGGAGGAAAGCGGGGATTGCCCCGCTTTTTTGTTGGGCGCCTGCCGCCACGCCTCCCCCTTCAAACAGCTCCTCTGCATTAAACGCATTTGTCGCACGCCGCGACATGCGTTAGACGCATGAAAACATCTCCACAGAAAGCCTCCCCCTTGTCCTCCGTGTTCCTGAATGTCGTGCCCCTCTTCATCCTGATCCTGATCGGCTGGATGGCTGCGAAAACCGGATTGTTGAAGGAGGAGACCGGGGATGCGCTCGGTGAATTCGTCTTCAAGATCGCCGTGCCGATGCTGATCTTCCGGACGCTCGCGGATGCGCATTTCGAGGGCGCCTCGCCGTTCCGGCTGTGGACCGCCTATTTCCTCGGCGTCGCCATGACCTGGACGGTCGGTCACATCCTCACCACCCGCCTTTTCGGCCGGGATGCCAAGGTCGGCGTGATCGCCGGCATGTCCGGCTCGTTTGCCAACAACGTCTTCATCGGCCTGCCGCTAGTGGCGCATGTGGTCGGCAAGGACGGGCTGGTGGCGATTTCCATCCTGCTCGCCATCCACCTGCCGCTGATGATGGTGGTCGGTACGATCCTGATGGAAGGTGCGGCCGCCAAGGTGGATGGCGGAGAAAAGCGCGGCGTTCTGGACGTCCTGAAACAGGTGGGATCCAACCTTGCCCGCAACCCTCTGGTCATCGCCCTTATCGTCGGTGTCGCCTTCAATTTCCTCGACCTGCACCTGCCGTCCGCGATCGCCATCGTCGTCGACCAGTTTTCCGCCGCGGCGAGCCCGGTTGCCCTGCTGTCGATCGGCATGGCGCTGACGCGATATCCGATCCGCGGCGATATCGGCCTTTCGGGGGCCGCAGCGGTGCTCAAGCTGCTGCTGCTGCCGGCACTCGTCTTGCTGATGAGCCATCTGCTTGCCCTGCCCAAGGACTGGACCACGGCACTGGTGCTGACCGCGTCGGTGCCGACCGGCATCAACGCCTGGCTGATCGCCCAGCGCTTCCGCTCGGGACACAGCCTTGCGGCATCGGTGATCAGCATGACCACCGCATTCGGGGTCTTCACCGTCGGCTTCTGGGCCTGGCTGCTCGGCTGAGCCGATCAGCATCGGATCCAGGTGCTGAAAACAAAAATGCCCGACTGACGCCGGGCATTTTTGTCTGGAATTCTTGACGTCGCCGATCAGTTGGTGGCGGGCGCCGGAGCGGCTGCATTCGGGTCCGGAAGCGCAACCGGCGAATCAGCCAGCGTGCGCAGATAAGCGATGAGGTTGGCGCGCTCGGTGTCGTTCTTGAGGCCGGCGAAGCCCATCGCCGTGCCCTTCACGAAAGCCTTCGGGGCGGTCAGGAAGTGGTTGAGGTTGTCGAAGGTCCAGTGCTCGGCGCCGGCCTTCGAGAATTCCTTCATGCCGGCCGAATAGGAGAAGCCCTCATGTCCGGCGACCGGACGGTCGACAATGCTCCAGAGATCCGGGCCGACCTTGTTCGGTCCGCCCTTCTCCCCGGAATGACAGCTCTGACACTTCTTGAATACGGCTTCACCAGCCTTGGCATCGGCCTTGACCAGAAGCTGTGCGATCGGAACGGCGGCAGCAGCGGGTGCTGCGGCTTCACCGGCTGCGGGCTCTTCGGCGGCAACGATGGCAAAACCGGCCTTCTCGGGGACCTCCGAGTGGAAAATGCCTTCCGAGGCAATGGACACCGACATCATGACGAAAACAGTAGCAAGCAGGGCGCCTGCCGCCATATTGACATAGGGGTTCATCCGCAAATGCTCCTTCGCAACCGCCTCATGAGAAAGCGGACCATCTTGAAATCGCGCGGAACCTATGTCTTTTGCATGGCTGTTGCAACACGATTATCGTCCCGCGCGTGAGACTTTTTGACACTGTTTACGCGGGAATAGAAGGGTCTTTCCATGAAGAATTCGGCTTTTGACCGGACGCTGGTGTTGATCCCGGCACGAATGGCGTCGACGCGCCTGCCGGGGAAACCTCTGGCTGATATTTGCGGCCTGCCGATGATCGTTCAGGTAGCAAAACGGGCCGAGGAAGCGCAGGTCGGGCGAATCATCGTCGCCGTCGACCACCAGGACGTCTACGACGCCGTGGCCGCCGCAGGCTTCGACGTGGTGATGACCCGGCAGGACCATCAGTCCGGGTCGGACCGCATTTTCGAAGCGGTCCAGAAAGCCGATCCGGACGCGCAGATGGACTTCGTCATCAACGTGCAGGGCGACCTGCCGACGATCGAGCCGGACGCGGTGCGCGGCTCGCTCAGGCCCCTGCAGGAAAACCCTTCGACCGATATCGGCACGCTGACGGTCGAGATCACCGACGAGCACGAGAAGACCAATCCGAACGTGGTGAAGATCGTCGGTTCGCCGATTTCCGCCAGCCGGCTGAAGGCGCTTTATTTTACCCGCGCGACGGCGCCCTATGGCAACGGCCCGCTCTATCACCATATCGGCCTCTATGCCTATCGCCGCGGGGCGCTCGAAAAATTCGTGTCGCTCGGGCCGTCCGTGCTCGAAAAGCGCGAATCGCTCGAGCAGCTCAGGGCACTCGAAGCCGGCATGCGCATCGATGCCGAGATCGTTGACTCGGTTCCCTTAGGCGTCGATACTCCCGCCGACCTTGAAAAGGCCCGTGCGATCCTTTCCGGCCGCCTGGCCGCGCGCGCCTCCTCGTAACGGATAACCCCATGAACGCACTCACCAATCGCATCGCCTTCCAGGGCGATTTCGGCGCCAATTCCGACATGGCCTGCCGCGACATGTTCCCGACCATGGAGCCGCTCCCCTGCCCGACTTTCGAGGACGCGTTCCAGGCGCTCGAAAACGGCGATGCGGACCTGGCGATGATCCCGATCGAGAACACCATCGCCGGCCGTGTGGCCGACATCCATCACCTCCTGCCGGAATCGCGGCTGCATATCATCGGCGAATATTTCATGCCGATCCGCTTCCAGCTGATGGTGCTGCCCGGCGTGACGCGCGAGGAAATCCGCACCGTCCACAGCCATATCCATGCGCTCGGCCAGTGCCGCAAGATCATCCGTTCGAACGGCTGGAAGGCGGTCGTCGCCGGCGACACGGCCGGCTCCGCCAAGATGGTGGCCGAAAAGGGCGACCGCACCATGGCTGCACTCGCGCCGCGGCTTGCGGCCGACCTCTATGGTCTTGAAATCCTGGCGGAAAATGTCGAGGACCGGGACGACAACGTGACCCGCTTCGTGGTGCTCTCGCGCGACGAAAAATGGGTGCAGCGGAACAATCCCGACGAGGTGCTGGTCACGACCTTCGTGTTCAACGTCCGCAACATTCCGGCCGCGCTCTACAAGGCGATGGGCGGCTTTGCGACCAACGGCATCAACATGACCAAGCTCGAAAGCTACCAGCTCGGCGGCAAATTCGTGGCGACCCAGTTCTACGCGGATATCGAAGGCCATCCGGACGACGCGCCGGTGCGGCGGGCGCTGGAAGAGCTGCGGTTCTTCTCGGAGAAGGTGCGGGTTCTCGGCACGTACAAGGGCCACCCGATGCGCGGGGCGCTGCAGAAGGGGTGAGAGGCGATGGACTTTTCCCAGCAAAACGCTCCAGTGGAGCGTGTTGAGCCTCGAACGCGCTGAGCCAAAGCGAAGCGCCGGGAACTGGTGCGACATACTCCGCAAAGAGGGAGATCGCATGTTCGAATTTTTGCATGAGACGTATCAAGAGGCCGTTGCTCACTTACCCAAGGTAATGTTCGACAAACGTAGCGAACTCCACCGAACGATCGTCTCGCTGTATGCCTCCATAGTTGAGCAGACGCATGACGTTCTAATTCTCCGGCGAGGAGAGGCCAACGCGACCTTGAATATTATCTTGCGAGCGACCCTCGAGGCCTATGTCGACCTCGTCAATCTATGCGGGGATGTTACCTATCTCGGCCATATGAAAGCGTCATTCCACGAACAGTGGATTATCTTAGGGCGGCACGGTCTAGCCGGAGGAAGCCCGTTCTTACAAAGCTTCCGTGACAATCCTGAAGCCGCAGCTCTCCTGCAGCAGCACAAAGACGACCTTGCCGCCTTGGCTGCCACACCTTCCCTCAACGCGTTCGATCGCTTCCGAAAAGCGGGAATGGAGAACACTTATCGGTCGATCTACAACAATCTGTGCAATGAGTCCCATAACAACATCAGGGCGCTCATCTCCCGTCATCTAAGATTGAGCGATGGCAACCAACCAGAGCTGGTCATTTTCGACCTGCCCACCACCGAGGACCTAGTCTGGACGTCGAGCACCTACCTCGGCATCCTTGTCCACAGCACTTTCCTCATACACGACTACTTCAGAACCGAAGCCCGGCCCGCGATCGAAGAACTGAGGGAGCGGAATAGGGCATTTATTGAGGACTTCAAACGACGCTCAAACACCACGACGAGCACCGCGCCTTCTGACCACGAGGCTGACAAAGAGAAATAGGTTTCCACTGTCTGATGAGGGCGGGAGATGGCCGGGCGCTGACTTCCCAAAACAACTACCTGTTGCTCTCCCGGCAAACGTTAAGGTCGCTTGCGATCTCCCCCCTTGAGGGGGAGATGCCCGGCAGGGCAGAGGGGGTGTCACGCCCGCCGCTGCCGACCTCCTTTCGCGCTTACGCGGCGCTCATCGCATAGACCCGCAGCCGGTGTCCGTCCGGATCGGTGACGGCGAACGTATAGCCGAAATCCATCTCTACCGGCGTCTGCAGCACGCGCAGGCCGCGGCTCGTCCAGTCGGCATAGACCTTGTCGACGCCGGCGGCATCGCCGTGCTTGAAGCATATTTCCGAGGCGCCGGTGCCAGCGGTTACCGAGGGCTCGGCGGTGTGGCGTGACCACAGGCCGAGCTTCATGCCGGTGTTCAGCACGAAGAGTGCAAAGGTCGGGGATTTTTCCACGGGTTCGGTGCCGAACAGGGACTGGTAGAAATCGGCGCTGGCGAGCGGATTGTCGACGAAGAGGATGGTGAAATCAGGGTGGATCATGTCAGTTCTCCTTTGGTTGGGACTGACCGGAGATTATCGCACCCTACTGTCAGATAATGGCAGCAGCGTTCATGGCTGAGGCGGAATTCCCTCGGCCTGCCGCCACTCCTTGAGCAGGACCGGCCGGCGGCGCGGATAACGCGTTTCGGTCGAAACCGCCGACGAAATGCGATCGGTGCGGAAATGCCGGAAGTCTTGCCTCAGTTCGCACCAGGCGATCATGACCCTGACGCTGTCGAAGAAGCCGAGGGCGAATGGCCAGACTTTTCGATGGGTCAGCGCCCCCTTTTCGTCCTCATAGGCGAGTTCGAGGATGTGCTCGGCGCGGATAGCCCTTCGGATCAGGGCGAGATCTGCCCGGTCCTCGCTTCGTCGCGGCGCGCCGACAAGCAGCGTCGAATTGTCAAGTTCCTCCTTCAGGTCCGGCGGCAGCACGGCGGCGATCTTGGCGAGCGCATCGACGGCGCCGGCGGCCAGCCGCGCATCGGCAGTCTTCGCTACCCAGCGGGAGCCGAGCACCAGCGCCTCGATCTCCTCCTGCGAAAACATCATCGGCGGCAGCATGAAGCCAGGCCGCAATACGTAGCCAAGACCCGCCTCGCCTTCGATGAAGGCCCCTTGCGCCTGGAGGCTGGCGATATCGCGGTAGAGCGTGCGCAGGCTGACACCGGTCTCGGCGGCGAGTTTCGCGCCGCTGACCGGCTGGCGGTAGCGCCGGAGCGTCTGGAGAAGAGCCAGAAGGCGCTCGGAGCGGGCAACGGTCATGAAATTGTGCCCCCGTGTCTTTTCCTGGCCACTCACATGGGCCTTGCCGCTCGGCCCCGCTTCGGGTGTTCGTCTCGCGGGATGTTTCACCGGGTCATTGCGTCGAGTTCGCCGACCGGCCGGCGCTTCGCTTTGGCTCAGCGCGTTCGTCCTTCGGAATGATTCACTGGATCATTCCGTCGGCTTCGCCGACCAGTCCTCACTCGCTGCAATCGATCCACTGGATCGATTGCTCAAGCTTCGCTTGACCGCTCTGCCTTTCGCTTGCGCTCCGGGCGTTCCTCACTGCAATCGATTCGCTGGATCGATTGCTCAAGCTTCGCTTGACCGTTCGTCACCCCACTCGATCCAGTCTCGCAGCAGGCGGTGGGCGATGGCGCCCTTGACCGGCGCGAAAAGCGGGGCGTCCGGCCCAGCATCGAGCATGGCGGCGGCCTCGGCGCGCTCGAACCAGCGGACATCGGCCATTTCCTGTGGATCGATCCTGATCTCGGTGGATTTCGCCTCGGCGTAACAGCCGATCATCAGCGAATGCGGCATCGGCCAAGGCTGCGAGGCGTGGTAACGCACCCGGCCGGTCTCGATGCCGGATTCCTCGAAGGTCTCGCGGCGCACCGCATCCTCGATCGTCTCGCCAGGCTCCACGAAACCGGCGAGGCAGGAATACATGCCCTCCTGGAAATGGTGGCTGCGGCCGAGCAGGCAGCGGTCGCGCTCGGTGTCGATGGTGAGCATGATCACCACCGGGTCTGTGCGCGGGAAGGTCATGTGCTGGCACTGGGTGCAGACGCGCTTGTAGCCGCCGATCCTGGTTTCGGTCGGCGATCCGCATTTGCCGCAGAACCTGTTGGCGGCGTTCCAGTTGAGCAGCGCGACAGCCTGGGCGATCTCGCCCTGCAGTTCGCCTTCGATGAGCTGGTCGCGAAAGAGCGCGCGGGCCTCGGTCGGCTTGTAGTGGCCCGCCAGTTCCTCTGCCGCGATCAGCACCGGGACGGCGATGCGCGGCTCGCCGGTCTCGTGGTAACCGAGCAGCACGGCGTTATCGAAATCCGGCTTCAGTTCCGCAAGCTCATAGGGAGAAAACAGCGGGTCGAGGATCTGGCTGTCATGCTTGAGGATCACCCGGCTGCCGGTGAAGGCGAGGATATGGGCGCCCTCGACGGCGAGCGCCTTTTCGACGCAATCGTCTTCTCGGTACTCGGCCCGCCGATCCAGCTTGTTGCCGGAAAACGCCGTCAGCGTGCTCGGTTCGGGATGGGGTGCGTCGGTCTCGAATAGGGTCGCGGTCATGAAAGCGCTTCAACCAGTTTGTTGAGGAAATCTTGTTTCTGTGATTCGCCATAAGGCGCCGCCTGACCGAAACCCCAGATCGGGCCGGGCCAGTTCGGATCGCCTTCGAACCTTGCAATGACATGGACATGCAGCTGGCGGACGATATTGCCGAGTGCGCCGACATTGATCTTGGTGGCGCCGGTCACCGTCTTCAGGGCTGCTGCCACCTTGTTGACCTCGGCGGAGAGCAGCGCCTGTTCCGTGGGCGAAAGATCGAAGATCTCGGTCATGCCGGGGCGTTGCGGCACCATGACCAGCCAGGGCCAGCGGCTGTCGTTCTGGATGCGCAGCTGGCAGAGGTCCAGCGCCGTCACAAGATCGGAATCGCGGGTTATCCTCCCGTCCAGTTCGAATTCGCTCAAACTTTCCTCCCTTGTTTTTCTGTTCGATAGCAGTTTTTTACAGGGTTGGCTTGCATTTGGAAGCGTTATTGACGATATGGACGGTGGGAGGTTGGTGGTGGACGAGCCACTCGCCAACCGGGTCAGGTCCGGAAGGAAGCAGCCCTAACGAGCCAGGCACGGGTCGCCGTGCCAGCCTCCCACCCTTTTACGTGTACTACCATCTTGGTCAGCTTCCGGCCCGGTCAAGACCGTGCTCAGGATTGGCCCGCGCAGGCTGGCAGGACTGAATGAGCGATACCGGGCCCACATCTCCAAGCACTCCTGCCGCAAACGCGGCTGCCGGCAGCGCATACCGAGTGCTCGCCCGCAAATACCGCCCCAAGGATTTTTCGGACCTGATGGTCGGCCAGGAGCCGATGGTCCGCACGCTGACCAACGCGTTCGAGACCGGCCGCATCGCCCAGGCCTATATGCTGACCGGCGTTCGCGGGGTCGGCAAGACGACGACTGCCCGCATCCTCGCCCGCGCGCTGAACTACAAGACGCCCGATATCGACAAACCGACCATCGACCTGCGCATCCCCGGCGAACATTGCCAGGCGATCATGGAAGGCCGGCATGTCGACGTGATCGAGATGGACGCCGCCTCCCATACGGGCATCGACGACATCCGCGAAATCATCGAGCAGGTGCGCTACCGCCCGGTCTCGGCGCGCTACAAAGTCTATATCATCGACGAAGTGCACATGCTCTCGACGCAGGCCTTCAACGGTCTGCTGAAGACGCTCGAAGAGCCGCCGGAACATGTGAAGTTCATCTTCGCGACGACCGAAATCCGAAAAGTTCCGATCACCGTGCTGTCGCGCTGCCAGCGCTTCGACCTGCGCCGCATCAGCGCCGCCGATCTGGTAGGGCTGTTCACGACGATCCTCGAAAAGGAAGGCATCCCGGCCGAGCAGGAGGCGCTGTCGATGATCGCCCGCGCCGCCGAGGGTTCGGCGCGCGACGGCCTGTCGCTGCTCGACCAAGCGATCGCCCATGGCGGCGGCAGCGTGATCGCGGAAACCGTGCGCGGCATGCTGGGGCTTGCCGACCGCGCCCGCATCGTCGACCTTTTCGAACATATCGTGCGCGGCGACGTGACGGCGGCGCTTTCGGAATTTACGGCGCAATACGAGGCTGGCGCCAATCCGGTCGTGGTCTTGACCGACCTTGCCGATTTCACCCACCTGACCACCCGCTTCAAATATATCCCGGACGCCGCCAACGACCCTTCGATCAGCGAAGTGGAGCGCGTGCGCGGCCGGGAATTTGCGGACGGCGTGGCGGTCAGCACCCTGTCGCGCATCTGGCAGATGCTCTTGAAGGGTATTCCGGAAGCGGAAAACTCCTCGCGCCCGGCGGGTGCCGCCGAAATGGTGCTGATCCGGCTGACGCATGCGGCCCATCTTCCCTCGCCGGAAGATGCCGCGCGCAGGCTTGCGGATTTTTCCAATGGCGACGGCCAGCGGGCGCCGGTTCCGAACGGCAATGGCGGCGGGCGGCCCGTTTCGCCGCCGCAATCGCCGGTCAATGCGCGCGGCACGGAAATGTCGGCCCCGCGTATTCCGGCCGGCGGGCCGACCGCCATGCTGCAGGCCGTGCCGAATACCATGCCGCGGGAAATCCCCGTCGGCAGCACGCAAGAACAGCCGGCCGAAAAGCCGGTGCCGAAGGTTGCGGTCAACTCGATATCGGATATCGCCGATCTCTGCTCCAAGAACCGCGATCCGCGGCTGAAGGCGCTGTTGCGCAATTTCGTGCGGCTGGTGAAGCTCGAGCCGGGCCGGCTGGAGATCAACCTTTCCGGCGATGCGCCGAAGACCATTGCCGGCGACCTGAAGGCACGGCTGGAGGAATGGACCGGGATCACCTGGTGGGTGACGCTCAGCAACGAGGCCGGCGAGCCGACCCTGGTCGAATCGGAAAAGAGCGTGCGGGAAGCGCAGTTCACCGACGCCCGCGCCGATCCGGACGTGGCGGCGATCCTCGCCCAGTTCCCCGGCGCCAGGATTACCGACGTGCGTATCCGCGTCAGCGAAGAGGATGAGAGCGAGACCGAGGACCTGCCGGCAGCGGCGACCGCGGAATCCGAAGAGGGCGACATCCTGCCCGGCGACGACATCGAGCTATAAGAGAAGAGGACGAGACAGATGCGCGACATCATGGGCATGATGGGCAAGGTCAAGGAAATGCAGGCCAAGATGGAGCAGATGCAGGCGGAAATCGCCGCTCTCGACGTCGAAGGCACATCCGGCGGCGGGCTGGTGACCGTCCATCTCAACGGCAAGGGCGAGATGCTGGCCTTGAAGATCGATCCGTCGCTGTTCAAGGAAGACGACGTCGAGATCCTCGAAGACCTGATCGTCGCCGCCCACAAGGCCGCCAAGGAGCGTGCCGAGGCGATCACCGCCGAAAAGACCAAGGAACTGACCGCCGGCCTGCCGATCCCGCCCGGCTTCAAGATGCCGTTCTGATCCTCGTCTGATGGACTAGGGAGGTTCCGATGACGCTGACATCCATGATCGTCTTTGCCGGTGCATTGTTCATCGCCGCCGGCACGCCCGGCCCCAGCATCGCCGCGCTCGTTGCGCGGGTGATCTCGAAGGGCACGCGCGGCGTGTTTCCCTTCCTGATCGGCATGTGGGTCGGCGATGCGGTGTGGCTTACGGTGGCGGTCGCGGGACTTTCGGCGATCGCCGAGACGTTCAACCACGTCTTCGTCGCCATCAAATGGCTCGGGGTCGCCTATCTTCTCTATCTCGCCTGGAAGATGTGGACGGCTTCGCCGGATACGTCCGAGGCAGAGCTGCCGGAAGCGCGGTCGAGCCTCAAACTGTTCTTCGCGGCGCTGTCGGTGGCGCTCGGCAATCCGAAGATCATGATGTTCTACATCGCGCTGCTGCCCTCGATCATCGACATCCATGCGATCAATACGCTGGGCTGGGCGGAGCTCCTCGCCTGCCAATTCCTGGTGCTGATGACGGTCAACCTCTCCTGGATGTTCCTCGCCGGAAAGGCACGCGGCTTCCTGAAGAGCCGCCGTGCAGTGCAGATCGCCAACCGGGTTTCGGCCGGCGCGAAGGCGAGTGCGGCCGCGGCGATCGCGACGCGCTAGTTCTCGAAGGTCGGCCGCCAGCGGCTGCCGATGGGGGCCGCAAGAAAACGGGCTTTTTCAACGTCTGACAGGTTTTTGCCGACGGCGGCCAGCATTTCCGCGATCGTCACCCGCTCGCCGGCATAGGGTTCGCGGCGGACGGGATCGCCGGGCGAAACCATGCCGGATTTGATGACCCGGCAATAGATGCCGGGACGGCCGCCGTTCTTGTAGGTCTTGACGAATGTCGGGTCGCCCATCTTCACCGCGAACGTGTTGCAGGGAGAGCGGGCGCAGCTCGCTTCGAGGACGACCTCGCCGATATAAAAACGGTCGCCGGCGGCGACATCGCGGTTGTCGAGGCCCTCGACGATCAGGTTCTCGCCGAAGGTACCAGGCGGGAGATCCCGGCCAAGTTCCGCCGCCCACCAGTCCAGCGTCAGCGACCCCTCGAGCAGGATCGCCTGGTCTTCGCCGCCGTGGTGTTTCGTGTTGCAGACCGCATCGCCGACGAGGCCGAGGTTGTCGATCATGACGGCGGCATTGACGGCCGACTTGTAGATGCCGGTCTTGAAACTCTTGCCCGGCAGCTTTTCCGGACGACCGAGACAGATGGCGAGAAGTTTCATGAGCGGTCCTTCCGCGATTCCGTTTTTCAAGCATATGGGCTAAAGGGAGAACATGGCAAAGCGAGTCACCGGCCCCGAAATCGAAAAACTCATCCAGCTTCTGGCAAAGGTCCCCGGACTTGGGCCACGCTCGGCGCGCCGGGCGGCGCTGCACCTGATCAAGAAGAAGGAACAGCTGCTCGGACCGCTTTCAAGCGCCATGGGCGAGGCCTATGACAAGGTGAAGATCTGCTCGCGCTGCGGCAATGTCGATACGGTCGATCCCTGTACCGTCTGCACCGACATCCGCCGCGACCAGACGATGTTGATCGTCGTCGAGGACGTGTCCGATCTCTGGGCGCTGGAGCGGGCGGGCGCGATGAACACCGCCTATCACGTGCTCGGCGGCACGCTGTCGCCGCTCGACGGCATCGGGCCGGACGATCTCAACATCCGCGGGCTGATCGACCGGGTGAACGAAGGCGTCATCCGCGAGATCATCATCGCCGTCAACGCGACGGTCGAGGGGCAGACCACGGCACACTATATTACCGACCAGCTTTCGGGGATCGACGTGAAGATCACCCGGCTGGCGCACGGGGTGCCGGTCGGCGGGGAGCTCGATTATCTCGACGAGGGCACGCTGACGGCGGCGCTTCGGGCGCGGACGGCGATTTAAAGGAAGCATAGAGTATGTGGAGACGTACCCCATCTGCCTCGCTGGTTGGAGCCTTGATGAGGATAACGTTGAGCAAGCTCGCCCCCCTCTGCCCTGCCGGGCGTTCGGCACTGCGATCGATTCGCTGGATCGATCGCTCCGGCTTCGCCGGACCGTGCCTCACCCCCCTCAAGGGGGGAGATCGGCCAGAGGCACGCCCTTCGCTTCCTATTAAGAATCCCACGCCGAACTCCATCAGGCGACGCATACCGTACTTCTTCCAATCGCTTGCTGTGATTTGGGCAGAACGTCACCCCCATCCGATCTCCCCCCTTGAGGGGGAGATGTCCGGCAGGACAGAGGGGGGTGCCTCCAGGCGAGTCCTCGCATTGGTTTTCGCCATATTCACAACCCTCCTCCCCCTCCCCGCTCTCGCCCAGAACCGTCCCGATGTCGAAAAGCAGTTCCAGCGATGGATCGCCGGCGATCTGGGACCGGTGGCCAGGAAAGCGGGGATTTCCGAGAAGACGTTGAAGGCCGCCTTTCAGGGCGTGACGCTGAACTGGGACCTGCCGGACCTGGTGCCACCGGGTTCGGAGCCGCCGAAACAGCAGGACCAGAGCCAGGCGGAGTTTTCCTCGCCGGGGGCCTATTTTTCCGAAAAACGCCTGCAGGGGCTCGCCGCCACCGGCCGCGGGCTTGCAGAAACCTATTCGGCGGCGCTGAAGAAGATCGAGGCGACCTATGGCGTCCCGGGCGAGATCGTCGTCGCCATCTGGGGCCGCGAATCCGGGTTCGGCAAGGCGCGGATGCCCTATTCCGCCGTGCAGGTGCTGGCGACCAAGGCCTTCATGTCGACCCGCAAGGACATGTTCCGCGAGGAACTGATCGCGGCGCTGAAAATGATCGAGCGGGGCGATGTGGATGCGGGCACGATGAAGGGCTCCTGGGCCGGCGCGCTCGGCCAGCCGCAGTTCATGCCGTCGAGCTATCTGAAATACGCCGTCGACTTCGATGGTGACGGCCGTCCCGACATCTGGAATTCGGTACCGGATGCGCTCGCCTCGATTGCCCACTATCTGCAGAAGGAAGGCTGGCAACGCGGCCGCGACTGGGGGTTCGAAGTGACGATCCCCGCAAAGGTTTCCTGTGCGCAGGAAGGGCCGGATCTCGCCAAGCCGATCTCGGCCTGGGCGGCGACAGGCATCACCCGCGTTACCGGCAAGGCGTTTCCCGCGGCAGATCTCAAGGCGGATGGCATGATGCTGGTGCCGGCGGGGCGCAACGGGCCGGAATTCGTCGTCACGCCGAACTTCTACGTGATCAAGGAATACAACAACTCGGATCTCTACGCGCTGTTCATCGGCAATCTGGCCGATCGGATCGCTTCCGGCGCCGGACCGTTCCAGGCATCCTGGGGCGATGTCGGCAAGATGCTGCGCTCGGACGTTCTCGCCATGCAGAAGGCGCTGGTCGCCAAGGGCTACGATGTCGGCAATGTCGACGGCCTGCCGGGCTACAAGACCCGCCGGTCGCTCGGCGACTGGCAGGCGAAGAACGGGATTGCCCCGACCTGCTTCCCCGATCCGTCGCTCAAGGGAAAGATCAGGTAGTCAGTGGTGCAGGTCGGGCGGCGACTTGTGGAAGATATCGTCGCTCGGCGGGATCGTCTGACGCTCGATCATCCGGTGGACGCGCGGGTCTTCTTCGCCGCGATGAAGAACGCGGATTGCATCCCAGACCTCGGCATCCGCCTGGGTACGGCGCTGGTTGTGGCGCACGTAATCGGCCCAGGTGGCGGTGTGATAGGTCTCCGTCCAGATTTCCGGATGTTCCAGATCGCGCATCAGCGCCCATTGCCGCGCACCGTCGCGGATGCGGATGCGGCGTCGCTGCGACATCAGCGCCAGGAACTCGGCCACGTCCTCGTCGGCGATAATGTAGTCCACCAGCGAGACGATCGGCCCGCTGCGCGGCTGCAGGTCGAGGCCCAGCAGCGGCACGTTGAACCGGTTGAGCGGATCGAGATTGGCATCGCTGAACTGCGGCAGAGGCAGACGCATGCCGATGACGGCGCCAAGCAGCATGACAAGGCTCGACAATGTCAGCGCGATCGAGACGCCGAAGGTGTCGGACAGGATGCCCCACACCCAGCTTCCGCCGGCTATGCCGCCGAAAGTCGCCGTCTGATAGAAGGATAGCGCGCGGGCGACCACCCAGCGCGGCGTCGAAAGCTGCACTGTCGTGTTGAACAGCGACAGAGCCAGAACCCAACAGGCACCGGGCACCAGGAGGACGAGCGCCGTCAGCGCCGTGCTTGAACTCAGGCCGATGATTGCAGCGCTCGCGGCAAAACCGAGAAAGGAAAGGCGGACGATCGATTCGCTCGACAGCTTTTCGCGCAGCCGCGAATTGCCCATGGCGCCGGCGATCGCGCCGACCCCGAAGGCGCCGAGCATGATGCCATAGGTCAACGGGCCGCCGGAGACCAGATCGCGCGCGACGATCGGCAGAAGCGCCAGGACGGCACTCGCCGAAAGGCCGAAGATAAGGCCGCGGAACAGCACGTTGAGAATGTTCGGCGACATGACGACGTAGCCGAGGCCTGCCGAAAGCGCCCGCAGCAGCGTCTCGCGCGGCAGCGCATTGTCGCGGCTTTCCGGTTTCCAGCGGATCAAGGCGTAGATCAAGGCGAAATAGCTCATCGAATTGACAGCGAACGCCGCGGCAGCGCCAGCAGCCGCAACGATCGCGCCGCCGATCGCGGGGCCGACGCTGCGGGTGATGTTGAAGCCGACGCTGTTGATCGTCACCGCGGCCGGCAGCACCTCGCGAGGCACCATGTCGCCGACCGAGGCCTGCCAGGCCGGGTTGTTGAGGGCCACGCCGCAGCCGAGAAGAAAGGTGAATGTCAGAAGCAGCCAGGGCGTCAGGAGGTCGAGATAGGCGAAGACCGTCAGGGTGAGCGAGACGGTGAGCATGAAGAACTGTGCCGTCAGCATCAGCGTGCGGCGGTTGACGTTATCGGCCAGCGCGCCCGCAATCAGCGAAAAGAGCATGATCGGCAGCGCCGTCGAGGCCTGGACCAGCGCAACCATGTCCTCGGAATCGGTAATCGAGGTCATCATCCACGCCGCGCCGACGGCCTGGATCAGACTGCCGAAATTGGAGGCGAGGCTGGCGATCCAGATTGTTCTGAATGTCGGGTGCCTGAAGGGAGCCAGGGTCGATATCCGATCGGGCACTTTTGTCCTCGTTCTTTTCATGCGTCGTCCCGAACGGTTATAGACCTGACGGAACCAAATTCCAGTCGCCAAAGCCCCGGAATATGCGACTCTTGCAATCGGGGGGCTGAAAGCGTATATGCACCCCATATTCTTGATCGTCCGATGAAGAGTGGGCCCCACCGGACCCGCTCTTTTTTGTTAGGCGATCACTGTAACCCAGACATTGGGCCCAGCCATGGGGCAATGATTGCCGGAGAGCTTATGCCGCAAACCGAATACGAGCCGCGGCTCATCATCGAGACCGGGCTTGACCTGAGGGTCGCCGAAATCATCGAGCCAGTCCTGACGGCCATGGACTACCGCCTGGTGCGCGTCCGGATGCTGAACCAGAACGGCGCGACGCTGCAGATCATGGCCGAGCGCAATGACGGGACCATGGATGTGGACGGCTGCGAAGCGGTGTCCGTGGCGATTTCGCCGGTTCTGGATGTAGAAGATCCCATCGATCGGGAGTATCATCTGGAAGTGTCCTCGCCGGGCATCGACCGTCCGATGGTGCGCAAGTCGGATTTTACCCGCTGGCTGAACCATCTGGTCAAATGCGAAACGTCGATCATGATCGACAACCGCAAGCGGTTCCGCGGCAAGATCACGGAAAGCAATACGGACGGTTTTACGATCGAGCGGGATCAGGTCGCCTATGGCGAGGAACCGCGGGTGACGATCCCGTTTTCGGCACTGGCCGAGGCAAAGCTCATTCTGACCGACGATCTGATCCGCGACGCGCTTCGGGCCGACAAGCTCGCCAAGGCGCAGGCCGCGAACCAGAACGGCGAAGAAGACGACGAATAAACGAACAGAGACCAGGGGCCCTTTCGAGCAGAGGCCTCATCTTTTGACCTACGGAGACCAACGACAATGGCAGTGAGTGCGAACCGGCTTGAACTTCTGCAGATCGCGGATGCAGTGGCGCGCGAAAAGGTCATCGACCGGGAGATCGTGCTGGCTGCGATGGCCGACGCCATCCAGAAGGCTGCCCGCTCCCGCTACGGCTCGGAAACCAACATCCGCGCCGATATCAATTCCAAGACCGGCGAAATCCGGCTCCAGCGCCTGCTGGAAGTCGTCGAGCACGCCGAAGACTACGGCACGCAGATCCCGCTGGCGCTGGCGCTCGACCGCAATGTCGATGCCAAGATCGGCGACTTCATTGCCGACCCGCTGCCGCCGATGGATTTCGGCCGCATCGCCGCCCAGTCGGCCAAGCAGGTGATCGTGCAGAAGGTGCGCGAAGCCGAGCGTGACCGTCAGTTCGACGAGTTCAAGGACCGCGTCGGCGAAATCGTCAACGGTACCGTCAAGCGCGTCGAATACGGTAACGTGATCGTCGACCTCGGCCGCGGCGAAGGCATCATCCGCCGCGACGAAATGATCCCGCGCGAAAACATGCGCTACGGCGATCGCGTCCGTGCCTATGTCTACGATGTCCGTCGCGAACAGCGCGGCCCGCAGATTTTCCTGTCGCGTACCCATCCGCAGTTCATGGTGAAGCTGTTCACCATGGAAGTGCCGGAAATCTACGACGGCATCATCCAGATCAAGTCGGTCGCCCGCGATCCGGGTTCGCGCGCCAAGATCGCCGTCATCTCGAACGATAGCTCGATCGATCCGGTCGGCGCCTGCGTCGGTATGCGCGGTTCGCGCGTCCAGGCCGTGGTCGGCGAGCTTCAGGGCGAGAAGATCGACATCATTCCGTGGTCGCAGGATCCGGCGTCGTTCATCGTCAACGCGCTGCAGCCGGCAGAAGTCGCCAAGGTGGTTCTCGACGAGGATGCCGAGCGCATCGAAGTCGTGGTTCCGGACGAGCAGCTGTCGCTTGCCATCGGCCGTCGCGGCCAGAACGTCCGCCTCGCGTCGCAGCTGACCGGCTGGGACATCGACATCATGACGGAAGCCGAAGAGTCGGAGCGCCGCCAGAAGGAATTCAACGAGCGCACCAACCTCTTCATGGACGCGCTCGACGTCGACGAAATGGTCGGCCAGGTGCTGGCTTCGGAAGGCTTTGCCCAGGTCGAGGAACTGGCATACGTCGATCTCGACGAAATCTCCTCGATCGACGGTTTCGACGAAGACACCGCGACCGAAATCCAGACCCGCGCCCGCGAATACCTGGAGCGGATCGAAAGCGAGATGGATGCCAAGCGCAAGGAACTCGGCGTCGAGGACGAACTGCGCCAGATCGACGGCTTGAACGCCCAGATGCTCGTCGCGCTCGGCGAAGACGGCATCAAGACGATCGAGGACTTTGCCGGTTGCGCTGCCGACGACCTCGTCGGCTGGAGCGAACGCAAGGACGGCGTGACGAAGAAGTTCGAAGGCCTGTTCTCGAAGTTCGACGTTTCCCGCGTCGAAGCCGAGAACATGATCGTCCAGGCCCGCCTGTCGGCAGGCTGGATTACCGAGGAAGATCTCGCAAAGGGTGCCCCCGAGCCGGAAGCTGAAGCGGAGGAGGCGGACGCCGTAGAGCAGGAATGATCCCGCTCGCGAATGAGCCGGAAGAGAACGATGACGGACCTGTCGATGATGACCTGGGCGAGATCGTCGTGAACGGCCGTACCTGCATCGTCACCCGCGAGGCGGGATCGCCGGAAACGCTGATCCGCTTCGTGGCTGGCCCGAACGGCCAGGTCGTGCCCGACCTGAAGCGCCAGCTTCCGGGCCGTGGCTGCTGGATCAAGGCTGAACGGTCGCTCGTCGACCGGGCGGTTCAGAAAAAGCTCTTCGCCCGGGCCCTCAAGGCCGAGGCGAAGGCGGATGTGGATCTCGGCGCGCTGGTGGATCGCCTGCTCGCGGCCGATCTCGTCGGCATGATGAACATGGCCCGCAAGGCGAGCCAGTTCGTCACCGGCGCCACCAAGGTAGATGCCGCCGTGCGCTCCGGCGCGGCGCTCGCAGTATTCCATGCGGCCGATGCGGCCGCCGATGGAGTGAGGAAAATAGACCAGGCCCGCAAGGCCTGGAAGCTCGGTTCCAATACCGGGGAAGACATTCCGTCCTTTTCGCTCTTCACCAGCGCGGAATTGGACGAAGTGATGGGCCAGAATGCTTTTATCCATGCTTGCGCGCTTGCAGGGCAGGCGGGTGAGGGTGTAGTGAAGCGCGCAACCATGCTCGAAAGGTACCGCGATGTCGGTCAATCCGGAGCAGATGGCGGCGCTGGCCAGCGAAAACTATGACGCGGTCACCGGCGAATGCCGGCCGCCATTTTGGATGTACGGATTAAACGACGGGTTCTGATGGCTTCCATCCGTTCCTGTCCGAAGGAACAGGAACGGAATGACCGACAACAAAGACGATAAGACACTCGGCGTAAAGAAGACCCTTACACTGAAGCCATCTGGGATGAGCCAGGGTACCGTCCGTCAGGACATGGGTCGCGGCCGCACCAAGGCCGTCGTCGTCGAGACAGTGAAGCGGCGGCCGACCCGGCCGCTGGACGAAAAGCCTGCAATCACGCCTGCAGCAGCCCCGGCGCCCGCGCCGCGGGTGGTAGAGGCCGTTGCGCAGCAGCCGGTCGCTCCCCAGCGTCCGCCGCAGCCGCAGGCGGCTGCTCCCGCGCCGCGCATCCACCAGCCCGGCTCGCAGAACCAGCGGCCGCAACAGCCGCAGCATGGCCAGCGTCCGCCACAATCCAGCCAGCCGCAGCGCCCGCAGCAGCCCAACCAGCCGCAGCGTCCGCAGCAGTCCGGCCAACCGCAGCGCCAGCCGCAACGCCAGGGCGGTGCCGTATTGCACGACCTCTCCGCCGGCGAGATGGAAGCCCGTCGCCGCGCACTGATGGAAGCGCAGGCCCGCGAAGTCATCGAGGCCAAGCAGCGCGCTGAAGACGAGGCACGCCGCAAGGTCGAGGAAGAACGCCGCAAGATCGAGGAAGCCGCCGAGGCTGCCCGCCGCGCCGCCGAACCTAAGGTCGAGCCGGTCGAAGCCCCGGCAGAAGTTCCTGCCGCCGCACCCGCAGTTGCCGAAAAGCCCGTCGAGCGCGCCGCCACCGGAGCCCCTGCGGGCCGTCCGGGCGAGGCACGTCCGCAGGCTCCGCGGCCTGCAGCACCCGGTGCTGCGCCCGCTGCACTGCCGGTTGCCGGTCGCCGCAAGGGCGCCGACGAAGAAGACGAGGATCGCGGCCCGCCGCGTGGCGCCCCCGGCCGTGGCCGCGTCGCCGCTCCGGCTCCCGCTAAGGTTCCGGCCCGCCCGAAGACCGAGGACGAACGCCGTCGCGGCAAGCTGACGGTGACCACGGTCAGCACGGACGAAGACGGGAATGCCCGTGGCCGTTCGATGGCCGCGACCCGCCGCCGGCAGGAGAAGTTCCGCCGCAGCCAGATGCAGGAAACGCGCGAAAAGGTCATGCGCGAAGTCATCCTGCCGGAAACCATCACCATTCAGGAACTGTCGCAGCGCATGTCCGAACGCGCCGTCGACGTCATCAAGTACCTGATGAAGGAAGGCCAGATGATGAAGCCGGGCGACGTCATCGACGCCGACCTCGCCGAGATCATCGCCGGCGAATTCGGCCATACCGTCAAGCGCGTCTCGGAATCCGACGTCGAAGAAGGCATCTTCAACAAGGCGGACGACCAAGGCGAGCTGGTTTCCCGCCCGCCGGTCGTCACCATCATGGGTCACGTCGACCACGGCAAGACCTCGCTGCTCGACGCCATCCGCCATGCGAACGTGGTCTCCGGCGAAGCCGGCGGCATCACCCAGCATATCGGCGCCTATCAGGTCGAGCAGAACGGCCAGAAGATCACCTTCATCGACACCCCCGGCCACGCCGCCTTCACGGCGATGCGTGCCCGTGGTGCGCAGGCGACGGATATCGCGATCCTGGTGGTCGCGGCCGACGACAGCGTGATGCCGCAGACGATCGAATCCATCAACCACGCCAAGGCGGCCGGTGTTCCGATCATCGTGGCGATCAACAAGATCGACAAGCACGAAGCCAAGCCGGACAGGGTCCGCCAGCAGCTTCTGCAGCACGAAGTCTTCGTTGAATCTCTGGGCGGCGAAGTGCTCGACGTCGAGGTTTCGGCCAAGAACAAGACCAACCTCGACAAGCTGCTCGAAGCCGTGCTGCTGCAGGCCGAAATCCTCGACCTCAAGGCCGACCCGAGCCGTACGGCGGAAGGTACCGTCATCGAAGCCCAGCTCGACCGCGGCCGCGGTGCGGTTGCGACCGTCCTGGTCCAGAAGGGTACGCTGAAGCCGGGCCAGATCATCGTTGCCGGCGATCAGTGGGGCCGCGTTCGCGCGCTCGTCACCGACAAGGGCGACCACGTCAAGGAAGCCGGTCCGGCGACTCCGGTCGAAGTGCTCGGTCTTTCCGGCACGCCGGCTGCGGGCGACAAGTTCGCAGTCGTCGAGAACGAAAGCCGCGCGCGCGAGATTTCCGAATATCGCCAGCGTCTTGCCCGCGACAAGGCGGCTGCCCGCCAGTCCGGTCAGCGCGGTTCGCTCGAACAGATGATGAGCAAGCTGCAGGATACCGGCTTCAAGGAATTCCCGCTGGTCATCAAGGGTGACGTGCAGGGTTCGATCGAAGCGATCATCGCCTCGCTCGACAAGCTCGGCACCGACGAAGTTCGTGCCCGCATCGTTCACTCGGGTGCCGGCGCCATCACGGAATCGGATATCTCGCTTGCCGAGGCTTCCAACGCCGCGATCATCGGCTTCAACGTCCGTGCCAACGCCCAGGCCCGTACGGTCGCCGAGCGCAACGGCATCGAGATCCGCTACTACAACATCATCTACGATCTGGTGGATGACGTGAAGTCGGCGATGTCGGGCCTGCTCTCGCCGGAACGCCGCGAAACCTTCATCGGCAATGCCGAGATCCTGGAAGTGTTCAACATCACCAAGGTCGGCAAGGTCGCAGGTTGCCGTGTCGTCGAAGGCAAGGTCGAGCGTGGAGCCGGCGTCCGCCTTATCCGCGACAACGTCGTTGTCCACGAAGGCAAGCTCAAGACGCTCAAGCGCTTCAAGGACGAAGTCGGCGAAGTGCCGATGGGTCAGGAATGCGGCATGGCCTTCGAGAACTACGAGGACATGCGCGTCGGCGATACGATCGAATGCTTCCGCGTGGAGCATATCACGCGCACGCTGTGACCTCCGGCGACGAGCCTCAGCAGTTTCAGGAGCCGTCCGTGAGTTTCACGGACGGCTCCTGGCATTTTGACTACGTGCTTTCCGATGCGGAACTCGGGGAGGGCATCGATCTCGTCGTGCAATACCATTTCGAGAGGCGGCAGAAGCTGATGGGATTGCTGGGGTTTTACGATGCCTTGGCAAAGAGGTTCCGAAAGACGGCCCCTTCCCCGCTTATTGTTTCTGAGAAGCGCGAGATTCGCTCCATAAAGGCGGAATTCGGACCCGACATCGTCCGGGCGCAGGGCGACGGCCTGCTGATCGAACTGGATACGAAACGGCTCAGGAAGTTGATAACGCTGGGCAACTGGCTGGTTCTTTTCTATGACGGCGGGCATCTGCTTTTGCCCCGGCGAATTTTTCCCAACGACACAACAGCCGAACGTTACATCAGCTATGTTCGTGGCCTGATACGCCGCCGCCGCCAGCGCGCCACGCACCCAACGCTTTTACCCCGCTTTCGACATCAACCCGTGACGTGGAAAAAATTTTCAGCTTCTACCGAGGGGCTCGCGACGATAAGCATCTGCGCTATATCCGCATTTTCCAGTTCCGAGGAGGACAACATGGCTGTTTCATTCGACCTGACGGGCAAGACGGCGATCGTCACCGGCGCCAATACCGGTCTCGGCCAGGCGATTTCCGTGGCGCTGGCGCAGGCCGGCGCGGATGTGGCGCTGGTCGGCCGCTCCTCCATGGCCGAGACGGAAGCAGCGGTCGGCGCGGCGGGCGGGCGCAGCCTGTCGATCCAGGCGGATCTTTCGACGCTCGAACCGGTCGATCGGATCATCAGCGAAACGGTCGCCTGGACCGGGCGCGCCGATATCCTTGTCAACAATGCCGGGATCATCCGCCGGGCCGACGCGATCGATTTCACCGAGGCCGATTGGGACGCGGTGATGGACGTGAACCTGAAGACGGTGTTCTTCCTCTCCCAGGCATTCGCACGCCGGCTGATCACCGAGGGCAAGGGCGGCAAGATCGTCAACATCGCCTCGCTGCTCTCCTTCCAGGGCGGTATCCGCATTCCTTCCTATACCGCCTCGAAGAGTGGTCTCGCCGGCCTGACCCGGCTGCTCGCCTGCGAATGGGCGGGCAAGGGCATCAACGTCAACGCCATCGCGCCGGGCTATTTCTCGACCAACAATACCGAGGCGCTGCGCAACGATCCGGACCGCAACGCGGCGATCCTCGGCCGCATCCCGGCCGGACACTGGGGCCAGCCGGAAGAACTCGGCGGTGCCGCCGTGTTCCTCGCCTCGCCGGCCTCCGACTATATCCATGGCATCGTGCTGCCGGTCGATGGCGGCTGGCTGGCGCGTTAGCCGCCGACCGGCCTCATTTTTCGGCAAGGGAAGGCCCATCCATGCGCAAACGGGGTAACGATCCCCGATCCCGCGTTAATTTGATCGGCATTCTCAATATTTATTAGTTGCCATTTGTACTCATGTTTATTATCCGGTAGCTGCAACATCGCGAACCCGGCGGCAGTGGCCGGCGGCGTTCCGGTGTCCCGTTTCCGACATTGCCGACCTGCGCCCCAGCGTTGTCCGCCATGCCGAATAGTCCGGAGTATCGCCTGCCATGCCCGCTGCCCTGAAGCCCGCTTTTTCGATGCGCCAGCCGATCAGGAGCCGGTTACCGATCGCTCTCGCGGCCCTGGCGATGACGGCTTGCGCGGTGATGGCGCAGGCGCCTGCTCCCGATGCTTCAACGCAGCCGCAGGCGACGTCGCCTTCCGGTGCACACCCAACTCCAGCGGCTCCTGCTCCTGCCACGCAGGCAGCGCCGCCAAGCGCCCGCACGGCGCCCGAGCCGGCAGCACCCCCGGCTGCGTTCCCGCCCGCTGCTCCGACCGCCGCACAGCCGGCCAACCCCGTTGCCACGCAGCCGGAAGCTTCCGCGCCGCAGCCGGCCGCGCCGGCCGAAGCGCCAGCCAACAATACCGCCCAGCCCGCATCGGCCCAGGCACCGGCGGCGCGCCAGCCGATCGACATGTTCACGCAGTTCCTTGAGCCCGAACGGCGTTCGGACCTGCCGCACAACCTTTCGCCCTGGGGCATGTTCATGGCGGCCGACTGGGTCGTCAAAGGCGTGATGATCGGGCTCGCCTTCGCCTCGCTGGTCACCTGGACCGTCTGGCTCGCAAAGACGCTGGAGCTTGCGGGCGCCCGCGCCCGCGCCGCACGGACGCTGAAGGTCATCCGCATCTCCCGCACGCTTTCGGAAGCCGTCGGCGCAGCCGGTGGCCGCGGCGGTCCGGCCGCCCTGATGCTCCGATCCGCCGCGGAAGAAATGCAGCTCTCCGAGGCCGCAATCGACCATGCCCATGGCGACGGCGTGAAGGAGCGGGTCGGCTCGGCGCTTTCCCGCATCGAGGCCTATGCCGGCCGGCGCATGTCGCGCGGCACCGGCGTGCTCGCGACGATCGGCTCCACCGCCCCGTTCGTCGGGTTGTTCGGCACCGTCTGGGGCATCATGAACGCCTTCATCGGCATTTCGGAATCGCAGACCACCAACCTCGCCGTCGTCGCGCCCGGCATCGCGGAAGCGCTGCTTGCGACCGCGATCGGCCTCGTTGCGGCCATTCCGGCGGTTGTCATCTACAACGTCTTCGCGCGCTCCATCACCGGCTATCGCCAGCTGCTGGCGGATGCCGCAGCGGGTGTGGAACGGCTGGTGAGCCGCGACCTCGATTTCCGCAAGGTTCCCCCGGGCGGCCGCAAGGCGCCGGTCTCGCTGGTGGCAGGGGGCTGATCAACCATGGCCGGCGGCATCCGCGAACAGCACGGCGACGAGCTTTCCGAGAACCACGAGATCAACGTGACGCCGTTCATCGACGTCATGCTGGTGCTGCTGATCATCTTCATGGTGGCGGCGCCGCTGGCGACCGTCGACGTCAATGTCGATCTTCCCGCCTCAACCGCCAAGCCTGCGGAACGGCCGGAAGAACCGCTCTACCTGACGGTCAAGGAAGACCTGAGCCTCAATATCGGCAATGACGCCGTGCAGCGCGAGCAGCTTGCGGCGACCCTCGATCGTGTCACGGAAGGCAAGAAGGACACTCGCGTGTTCCTGCGTGCCGACAAGGCGGTCGACTACGGCCAGTTCATGGAGGTCATGAACCTCCTGCGCGATTCCGGTTACCTCAAGATCGCGCTCGTCGGCCTCGAAACGCTGCCCGGTCCGCCGGCACCGGCAGCCGCCCCGGCCGGCGGTGTTCCTGTCGCGGCGCCGCCAGCCGCACCTACCATTCCGGCAGCCGGAGGCAACCCATGAGCCTCGTCGTCTCGCAGGCAGGTCCGGGCGGACGCGTCGGCGAGCTGGCGCTGTGGGGTGCTGCCGGGCTGTTGATGCTGACGGTGCATTTCGGCGCCGCGGCCTATCTGATGCGCGAACAACCGGAGGTGCTCGCCGACAACGCACCGCCCGCGGCGATCATGATCGAGCTCGCGCCGGAGCCGGAATCCGCCAATACCGAAGAGGAAAAGATCTCTCCTGATATGCAGGAGCAGGAGCAGGTGGTGAGCGAGCAGACCCAGCCGATCGAGGAACCGCAGCCGGAGCCCGTCGAGCAGCCTCAGCCCGAACCCGAGCCGATGCCTGAGCCTGTTGCCGAACCTGTTGAGCAGCCGGTCGAGCCGCCGCCGCAGGAAGTTGCCGAGCCGGTCGAGCCCGAACCGGTGCAGCCGCCCGTGGCGGAACCGCCGCCGGAGCCGGAGCCCCAGGTCACCGAAACCATCCCCGAACCGCCGCCGGAACCGATCGAAGAGATCAAGCCGGTCGACGAACAGATGACGGCGGCGCTGGAAAATGTCGAAGTGCCGTTGCCGGCGATGCGGCCCCTGCCGCCGCCGGTCGCGGAAAAGCCGCCGGAACAGCCGAAAAAGCCGGAGCCCAGGAAGGAGCCGGTGAAGAAGGTCCAGAAGCCTAAGCAGCAACAGCAGCAGGCCCGGCCGGACATGGCCGAGGCGAAGATCCAGGCCAAGCAATCGGACCGCACGGCCGCTATCCAGAACTCCACGAGCCTCTTCTCTGCGTCGGTCTCGCCGCAGCAGTGGATGACGCGCGTAAGAACGAAGATTGCGCGGTACGCCCGCAAATGCCCCGGCAATGGAACCGGCGTCGTGACGGTCCGCTTCAGCTTCGACGGCAGTGGCAACATCGGCAGTGTCTCGGTTGCGGGGTCATCGGGCAACGCGTCTATCGATGACTATGTCGCGTCGGCTGTCCGGCGTGCTTCGCCAATCCCTGCGCCGCCCTCCGGTGTTGCAAGTTCACTCAGCCAGCCGGTAAAGTGCGAATAACCGCCTGATTTCCTCGCGGTGTTCGCCCCCTGACCTGATCTGGATTTCCAGCATGCACATGACCCTTACCGAAGCCGAAACGCTCGTTCAGAGCGTTTTCGAAGCCAATGGCGTTATCGCCGACACCGCTCGCTCCGTCGCCCATGCGCTCGTGCATGCGGAAGCTGCCGGGCAATATGGCCACGGGCTGCGCCGCGTTCCCGCCTATATCGGCCAGGCCCGCACCGGCAAGGTGGATGGCAAGGCCAAGGCCATCGCCACCCGGCCGCGGCCGGCGGTGCTCGTCGTCGATGCTGCATTCGGTTACGCCTACCCGGCCTTCGATATCGCGGTTGCCGAACTGCCTGCAATCGCGCGGGAACAGGGCATTGCGCTTTGTGCCGTCCATCGCTCGCATCATGCGGGCGTCATGGCGCTGACCGTGGAGCGGTTTGCCGAGCTCGGCCTCGTGGCGCTGATGTTTGCCAATGCGCCGGCCTCCATGGCCGCCTGGGGCGGCAGGAAGCGGCTGTTCGGCACCAACCCGATCGCCTTTGCGACACCGGTCGCCGGCGAGGATCCGCTGGTCATCGACCTGGCGCTCTCGACCGTCGCCGCCGGCAAGATCATGGCCGCGCGCCAGAAGGGCGAGAGCATTCCCGAAGGCTGGGCCTTCGACGCCGACGGCAAGCCGACCACCGATCCGCACGCGGCCCACAAGGGCCTGATGGCGCCCTCCGGCGGCGCCAAGGGTGCGGCGCTGGCGCTGATGGTGGAGATCCTGTCGGCGGGCCTGACCGGCTCGAACTTCTCCTATGAGGCAAGCTCGTTCATGGACGAGAAAGGCCTACCGCCCTCGGTCGGCCAGACGCTTGTTGTCATCGATCCTTCCGCAAGCACCGCGTCGGCGGCGGAGCGGATCGCCGAACTGGCTCACGAGATGGCTTCCGAAGAGGGCGTGCGCCTGCCCGGCCGGCGCGGCCAGAACGCCCGCCGGACGGCGATCGAGCAGGGGCTGGACGTCGAAGACGAAGTGATCGCGGCGATTAAGGCCCTGGCCTAGGCCCGCAGGGCTGCTGCGGGCGACTGGCGGTAGGCGAGGATGGCAGGCACGGCGGACAACACCGCCGACGCGGCGAGCAGGATCAGCGCTAGGCGCAGGTCTTCGCCCGTAAAGCCGACCGGCAGGACGATGCCGCTCTTGACGGTGAAGGCATTGGCAATCAGCCGGGCGGCGGCAAGGCCGGTCAGGAAGCCGAGGCCGATGCCGAGTGCCACCAGCAGGAAAAGTTCGAGCCAGACGATAGCGAACACCGAGAGCCGCGGCGCGCCAAAAGCCCGGAGCGCGCCGATCTGGCGCCTCCGCTGGCCGATATGGGTGACGGTGACCAGAACCAGCGCCGCCGCCACCAGCCCTTGCGAGCCGGCGGCCACGGCGCTCAGAACCATCTTGGCATCGCCGAGCGTCGCATAGAGCCCGGTGAGCACTTCGCCTGGGAAAACCGCAAGCGTATTGCCGTTGCGATATTCCTGTCGGAGCTTGTAGGCATCGGCGATCGTCTTCGGTTTTACGAGGACGGCGGGAAGACCCGGCGCATCTGCCGCAAAATTCTCGTCGATAACAGCGTCCGCATCGATGCCGCCGTGATGATCGTGATCCTCATCGGGACGGCCAGCGGCAGCGGCCTCGCCTTCGTGCTGATGATCTTCGGCATGTTCGCGCGCCGCTTCCAGCGGCGTGTGGCCATGCTCATCCGTGGCGGCCGCTGCCTGCGTCACCTGTGCTTCGCCTTGGTGATGTTCTTCTTCCTCCTCATGCCCGTGATCGTGGCCGAGGCCATGGACATGCCAGACGGCCTGGATCGGCACGAGAATGGCGCGATCCCAGGGCGTGCCCGTCGGTGGCAGCTTGCCGGTCACATGGTATACGACGCCCGCATGGGTCTCGCCGCCCATCTGCGCCGTGCCGTGCATGGGTTTGACTTCGGCGCCGACCGGCAGCTTCACCGCCGCGCCGACCACCGCCTCGCCCTCCTTCTCGAACATGCGGCCTTCAGCAAAGCCGGAAACGGTGCTTCCGATCAGCGCGCGGGTCGTACCGACCAAAGGGTAGCCGGCAAAGGAATCGCCGAAGCCGACCGGCGCCGCCCAGGCAACGCGGGGATCCTTCGAGAGCTTCGCCAGCACTTCGCCCGGCATCAGCGGCAGCGGTGCCGGCTGCAGGAAGATCGAGGAGAGCACAAGTTGGGTCTCGCTGCCCGCCGCGCCGATGACCAGATCGAACTTGTCGGCGGCGCGGGCGCTGCCGAGGCGCAGAGCGCGTTCCTGGAGCGTGACGGTGACGCCCAGCGCCGTGGCAAGCGCCACCAGCAGCACGACGACCACGGCCCCCAGCCAGAGGCGGCGCAGGTCGGCCGCAATGAAGCGGATCATGCCGCCACCTCTTCGCGAAAACTGTCGGCAACGATGCGGCCGGCGCGCAGCGTGATGCGGCGGTCCAGGCGATCGATCAGCCGCTGGTCATGGGAGACGACGATCAGCATGCTTTTCGTCTCGGTCGCCATGTCGAGCAGCAACCGGCCAACGGTTTCCCCGGCCTCCACGTCGAGGCTGGCGGTCGGTTCGTCGGCAACGATCACGCCCGGCTTGCGCAGGACCGCACGGGCGATGGCGACCCGCTGCATCTCGCCGCGCGACATGGTCTCGATCTTCTGGTCCGGGCGGGAAAGGCCCACACCGTTGAGGAGATCGTGCGCACGCGCGATCAGCGCCTTATCGGCAACCCGCGCCAACCGCGCCGGCAGAAGCACGTTCTCGACCGCCGAAAGGCCGGGAAACAGATGGAAATCCTGCATGACGAGGCCGACATGTTCGGCCCGCCAGCGATCCCGCGCCGTCTCCGAAAGCCGGGTAATATCCTTGCCGCTCCAGAGGACCTTGCCGGACGTGGGGCGTTCGAGCCCGGTGATGACATTGATGAACGTGCTCTTGCCGGAACCGGAACCGCCGGTCACCGCCACATGTTCGCTCGGCCTGAGCGCCAGATGTTCAACGACAAGCACGGGTGCATCGAGGCCGGGAAAGGCGACCGCCAGTCCGTCTACGGCGAGTTCGAGCATGGTCAGACCGTACCGTATTCGGCCTGGCGCAGGCGCAGCAGGCTGACGAAACCGGTTTCGGGATCGGTCCAGGAGCCGAATTCGAGCTTGCCGCGGACTTCGATCGTCTGGCTGGGCTGGGTGAATGTCTGTTTTTCGTCGAGATAGACGACGATGATATTGTCCGGCCAGTCCGCATCGGACGAGCAGAAGGGGCAGAGCGCCATCGGCACTTCGGTCAGCACGAAGAAAGCGGCTTCGGCCTTCAATGGCGGCGCCATGAAACCGCGGATCGCGACCTGCCGACCGGCCAGCTTTTTTACCTTTTCGGAAAATTCTAGGCCAAGGACGCTGTACTTGCCATAGAGTTCGCCAAAGCCGAGAGAATCGGCGGCGACCGCGGAACGGGTTGCCGCAAGCAGCGGGGCGGCGGCAGCCAGACCGAGCACGGAACGGCGGTTGAAACCCAGGGAAAAGAGCTTTTCCACGAAACCCTCCTGAAACGGTATTCCCGGCCGAGTTCCGGCCGGGAGCATTGTTTTTAACACGGGTGGTGCGGCAGGTGGTTCAGACCTTAGTTGGTCTGCTTGCTGCCGAGAGCGAGCGCGTCGGCGAGAACCTTGTAGACGTCGCTCTGTTCCATATAGCCCTTGAAGCCTTCCGCGCCCGGGCCGGTGGCCTGCAGCAAGACGTCGTCAACGGAGTGAACGCCGCTGTCGCCGCTCTTCGGGATGTTGCCCTGAACGAAGACGGCGCCCGGGACATTCTTGTACTGTTCGTTGGCAACGTATTCCTTCTTTTCGTTCTGGATCGCCGGAACGAACGGGCCTTCCATCTTCGGGCGGAAGGTTTCGTAATGATCCGGGCCGTTGTTGGCGTTGAGGAACAGGCGGCGGGTAACGTCGATCTTGTCCGGATAGCCGTCGCCGTTCTCGTCCTTGTAGTTGGGGAAGCCGGCTTCCGCGTAAGTGCCGACCTTTTCGCGCATTTCGGTGCCCGGCTTCTCGTCATCGACGGTGCCGATGATCGAAACGCCATGGGTGTGGTCGCCGGTGACGACGATCAGGGTGTCGGGATTGGTCTTCTGGAATTCGCGGGCAAGGCCGATCGCCTTGTCGAATTCGATGGTATCGATGACCGCGCGGTCCCAATCCAGCGGATGGGACATCTTGTCGATCGAGGAGCCTTCGACCATCAGGAAGAAGCCGTCCTGGTCCTTGGAGAGGCGATCGAGAGCGACCTTGGTCATGTCAACCAGGCCCGGTTGGTTCGGATACTTGTCGACGGTGCCCTTCTTCAGGAACTCGCGGTCAAGCGTGACGTCCATATTGCCCGGATGGAAGAGGCCGAGAAGCAGGCCGTTCGCATTGATGTTGGCGGCAAGCTCGGCCTTGTCGGTGGCGACGCTGTAGCCGGCGTCCTTGAAGAGCTTGATATAGTCCTTGTCGTCCTTGCGCTTGGAACCGGCAGTGGCCTGCGGAAGGAAATAAGCGGAGCCGCCGCCGAGCACGACGTCCGGCTTGGCGTCGAGCAGCATGCCGACGACGTCTGCCTTGTCGTTACGGTTGCGGGTGTGGGAAACGACGGCAGCCGGCGTGGCGTCTTCGACTTCAGACGTCGCGACGATACCGATCGACTTGCCGGTCTGGCGGCGAAGAGCTTCGGCAATGGTCTCGACCTTCGGGTCGTCCAGCGAGTCCGGCGTGCGGTCGGCATAAACGCCAATCGCGTTGACGGCGGTCTTGTGGCCGGTCATGTAGGCCGACATGGTGTTGGCGCTATCGGTGGCGACAGCGTTGGTCGCGGACGTGCCGATGAAGGCAGCCGGCGGGATATCGTCGAGATTGAGGCGGCCGTTGGCCTTGCCCTCGGTCATGCCCTTGGACATGATGCGGGCAGCGGTGCGGTGAGCAACCGAAAGGCCATCACCGAGGAAGAAAATGACGTTCTTGGCCTTCGGGGCAGCGCCTGTGCCGTAGACGTTCCAGGTGACGCTCTTGGTTTCCGAACCAGCGGATACTTCGACCTTGTAATCGCCGGCGGTGGCGATGGTCAGGCCGCGCAGGATGACGGCAGAACCGAGGACCTTGTCCTTGTTCTTTTCTTCCGCGACGAACTGGACTTCCTTGCCGAGAACGGTCTTGTAATCCTGGCCGTTGACGGTGATCTTGACGTCTTCCGGCTTCACGACCGAGTTGAATTCGACCTTGAAATCGAAGGGTGAGGCGGTGAGGATCGTGGCGCGATCCAGCGGATAAACGGTGGCAGCCTGGGCGGCGCCGGCGAGCACGGTCGAAACGACCAGGGCGGCAAAAATCTTGCGCATAGTAACCTCACGAAAAGTTCAAAGGGAAGGCGAGGTTTCGTATACCGGCGGTGCATGACACCTACGTGACGCCAACCATAGATCGAGGCGCCTGGCCGCATGGCTGTCATGAGGCGGAAAAGCAACGTTCTTGAGGGGAAAGCCTGCTCCGGAAACGGAAAAAGCCTGGCGCGGGAGGAGGTGCGCCAGGCTTTAAACTTGATCGACAACTGGGAGGAGGAGGATGTTGTCGATCCGTATCGAGCAACACTGGGAGGAGGAGTGCGTCGCTCGATGACTAAGATATAGGCTAATCGTTTAAGCACGCCAACCCACCCTGTTGCAATGCAGCAATGCGCTGTATGCAAGGCTGAGCAAATGCCCGAGGACCGTTCCGTCGCTCAACGAGACACCTTTCACCGCCGCGGGACACTCAAGCTTGCCAGATCACCGTATCCCTGGCGAAAAACGTGGTCTATAGCGGTGCCTGACAGACAGGCAGACGGAGTCGGACATGGCAGAGATCAGATATCACGAAGGCGATATTCCGGCAGCAGACGCGGCCCGTTATACGGGAGCGATCGCCATCGACACCGAGACGCTCGGTCTCGTGCCGCGCCGCGACCGGCTTTGCGTCGTGCAGCTTTCGCCGGGAGACGGTTCGGCCGACGTGATCCGGATCGCCGCCGGGCAGAGCCAGGCCCCCAATCTCGTCGCCATGCTGGCCGATCCGGCGCGCCAGAAGATCTTCCATTACGGCCGCTTCGATATCGCCGTTCTGTTCCACACGTTCGGCGTCACCACGACGCCGGTCTTCTGCACCAAGATCGCCTCGCGCCTGGCCCGCACCTATACGGACCGGCACGGGCTCAAGGACAATCTCAAGGAGATGCTCGACGTCGACGTTTCCAAGGCGCAGCAGCAATCCGACTGGGCGGCCGAAGTGCTTTCGCCGGCGCAGCTCGAATATGCGGCCTCCGACGTGCTCCACCTGCATGCGCTCCGAGACAAGCTGAGCCACCGCCTCGTTCGCGACAAGCGCGCCGAACTGGCCCAGGCCTGTTTCGAATTCCTGCCAACGCGGGCGAAGCTGGATCTGCTCGGCTGGGAAGAGGCCGACATTTTCGCCCATAGCTGATGCCGGGGGACGGTATCATCGTGCCGTGCAATCCGGGTGACAGCGAAACGGCCTGCGTCCGAATGTGATAAAGAGCGGCATAACTACTAGCTGCCCGGTAACGTCTCGTTAACCCTTCAAATCTAGTTTTGCCCGCGGTGTATCTTTCGACGAGACCGGATTTCGGGCCATGTTGCTTCCTACCCAGCAGACTTACGGGCTTGCCGCGACCAACATGATGCAGTCGATGCTCGACAGCATCGAGGATCAGCGCAAGAAGGACGAAGAGCAGCGGACCGGCAAAAAGAGCGATCCGGTTGCCGAAGCCCGCATCAGCGCCAGCGAAGACGCCAGGCGCGCCCGCGACAAGATCACCACCGCCCTTTTCGGCGTCAACAGCACTGACCCGAACGAGCTGAAGATCGAGCTCGTCGACCGCCTCGCTTCCAAGCTCGGCATCGACACCGACGAAGCGCGCTCGTCCTACAAGCTCGGCAAGGCGCTGGAAGACGCGCTGAAGGATCTCGGAGCGGCCGGCGCGGCCAAGCTCGAGGAAGACCTCGGCCTCAAGGACATGGGTATCTCGATCGATACGCTGCTGGCGGCGATCAAGAACCCCTATGGCGACGACAACCAGCGCCTGATGGACGGCCTCAACCGCAAGGCCAATGGCGGCAAGCTGGACACGGAAGTCGAGCGTGTCGTGCAGCGGCTCGAGGATGTCGCCGACCCGAAGACGCTCGAAGAGCTGAAGCTCGGTCCGCAGGGCTACGATCCGACCCGAGTCGAAGATGCCGAAACCCGCGCCGAGCGCCAGGACGACATCCAAGCGGCGGAAGCCGGCAAGAAGCTCGATGACGTCCAGAAGGTTCAGGACGTCATCGAGAAGAAGAATGACGAGGCGGCAAAACCGGCGGCCGGCGGCACAGCCGATACGGCATCCGTCGACGATACCGCGCTGCTGGCGCTTTTCGCTGCGGCCGCCGAACAGGTGGCCAGTTCCGATACGGGCGACGCGGCCGACAGCCTCGTTTCCGACGACAGTTCCGCCGAGGACGACTCCGCCGCCTCCGACGCGATCCTGGCAGACAATGAAGCGCCGACCAATGAAATGGCGGCGAAAGCGATCGAGGAGCTTGCCGCCGAGGCCGCCGAGAAATCCCAGGCCGACATCGTGCCCGTGCGCGTGGACGAGATCGGCATCTATGAACTGTTGAAGAAGCTGGCTGCGTGATCCTGCAATAAACCCGATCTCCCCCTCATCTGTCCCGCCATGGATCATTTTCGCTGACCTCCCAGCGGAAGGCGAAACCTGTTAGCGAATTGTTAACCTTTTTGCCGCACAGTCATGTCTGTGTATCGGCACTGGCGACGCCATGAGGCGTTCCGGTCGCAACGCCGCTCGTTGCGAAAAGACAAGAACCCGTTCGGCCGAGCTGTCCTATCGTCTCTATCAGACATTGGAGCGGACGATGCTGCCCCCGGTTCGTACCAGTTCATTCGTCGACTACCAGACACCATCGCAGCAACCCATTCTGCGTCAGCGGATCGACGTGGCCAATACCGTGGCGAACAGCGGGTTGATCGGTTCCTCGCCGATGTCTGCGGGGCGGCTGGACGTCCTTTCGCTTTCGGCGCAGCTCCAGCTCGCCCAGGGGTTTTCCGTCTTCGCCGAAACCATCGGCCGGCTGATCAAGGTGCCGCGCCGCGAAGGCGAAGCATTGGCCGATTATGCCCAGCGCCTTTCCGAAGCGGTCAAGGCGATGAACCCGGCCGAAAAGGCAGCTCTCGAACGCACGCTCAACCAGCTGGTCAAGGGCATTTCGCTCCGCCTTCTCGCCGAAATCCTCAATAATCCGGCCGGTCCCGAGGCCGCACGCGTCGCCATGCAACTGGAGACCGCCCAGCTGCTCGACCGCGATCTCGCCGCAAAGGCCGTCGTCAGCTCCTATCGCCAGAATGCCGGGGCGGAACAGGTGCCGGGCCCGCTGCCGCCGCCGGCAAACGCCGCGCCAACAGCATCCGGCCAGACTTCCGCACCGACGGCAGAGGCCGAGGCCCAGGCCGCGCAACCCGGCGAGGAAGCTGCGATCGACGGAGATTTGCCGGAAGAGATTGCCGCAGACGCAGCCACGCAGGATGCGGAAGCATCGCCTGCGACGACAATTTCCAGCGCCACTCAGGATGCGGCCACGCTTTCCGCCGAAGTCGAGGCCCTGGCGGCCCCCACCGACGAGAACCCATTGCAGGCGAGCGCCGAAACCGATCCGGGTATGGCACCCGCATCCGCGCAGGAAGCGGCCGAACTCGCTGAAAGCGAGACACCGGAGTTTGCCGCCGCGCGGACCGAAGAGGCGCCGGAGAGCCCGACGGCAGCGCGGCCGGACGAAGGCCGACAGACTGCGACCGCAGTTCCAGGCGATCGGCGCACGGCTCAACCCGTCTTTTATGACGGCCCGGCTCTCGCCCGGCTTTCCCAGCGCGGCCTCGAACAGCAAGGCGGCGCGCGTGCGCTCAATGCGGAGAAGATGGCGAACGGCGCCACGACCATATGGCTGGCGGAAGTGCTTGCCGACGCCACCAGCGACCTTCTCGACGGTCTGCCGGTTGCGGCAAGGCAGTTGCCGGAACAGCAGGCATTGCAGGAATTGACCGACAAGGACCTCATCGGAAAATCCGCCATGCAGGCGAATGAAGCCATGGCAAAGCCCGCGCCACCGGCCGCGGATGAACCGGCAAGCACCGGTTCAACGAGCCGGACCGCCGGTACTACCCCGAACGCAAGCAGTCAGGCCGCAGGCGCGACGGAACTCGCCGAGCAGCTCGCTCTCCCGATCGCCCTGCCACCCGCCTTTCGCGAAGGCGTTGCCCTGCCCTATGTCCCCTACCCGCCGGAGGAGCGCGAGCGGGACCCCGAGGAGCGCAAGACAAAGGCGATCTCGCAGACCGACGAGGACGGTGAACAGCAGCAATCGGCCGGCGAGCAGGCGTTCAGCGAAGAAGGCCCGGCCGACGACCACGGCGAGGACGAAGGCGACGAGGTTTCGAAGGAAGCCACGGAAGATGCGGAGCGGGCGAACGACCTCTACTGGCGCATGGCCGGCTGGACTTGAATTCCATTCATAAAAACCGCGCATGAAAAAACCGCCGGACTTGCGTCCGGCGGTTTTCGATCTCTTGCGAGGCGTCGATTACTCGTTGTTGCCGCGGTTCTTCAGAGCCGCGCCAAGGATGTCGCCGAGCGAAGCGCCGCTGTCGGACGAACCGAACTGAGCGACTGCTTCCTTCTCTTCTGCGATCTCGAGAGCCTTGATCGACAGCATGACCTTGCGGTCCTTCTTGGAGAAGTTGACGACGCGGGCATCGAAGACCTGGCCAACCGAGAAACGCTCCGGACGCTGATCGTCGCGATCGCGTGCCAGGTCGTTGCGGCGGATGAAGGAGGTGATGTCTTCGTGGTTGACGAGACGAACCTCTACACCACCGTCGTTGACGGCGATGACTTCGCACGACACGACGGCATTCTTGCGCAGGTCGCCGGAAGTGGCGGCTTCACCGACCGAATCCTTGCCGAGCTGCTTGATGCCGAGCGAGATACGCTCCTTGTCGACGTCCACATCGAGAACGACAGCCTTGACGACGTCGCCCTTGTTGAACTCCTCGATGACCTGTTCGCCCGGACGGTTCCAGTCGAGGTCGGAGAGATGGACCATGCCGTCAACGTCGCCTTCGAGGCCGATGAACAGGCCGAACTCGGTCTTGTTCTTGACTTCGCCTTCGACTTCAGTGCCGGCCGGATGGCTGTAGGCAAATGCCTGCCACGGATTTTCGAGCGTCTGCTTCAGGCCAAGCGAGATACGGCGCTTGGACGGATCGACTTCGAGAACGACCACGTCAACATCCTGCGTCGTGGACAGGATCTTGCCGGGATGGACGTTCTTCTTGGTCCAGGACATTTCGGAAATGTGGATGAGGCCTTCGATGCCCGGCTCCAGTTCGACGAATGCACCGTAGTCGGTGATGTTCGTGACGGTACCGGAAATCTTCTTGCCGACCGGATACTTGGCGGCAATGCCATCCCACGGATCCGACTCGAGCTGCTTCATGCCGAGCGAGATGCGGTGGGTTTCCTGGTTGATGCGGATGATCTGTACCTTGACCTGCTGGCCGATGGACAGGATTTCCGACGGATGGTTCACACGGCGCCATGCCATGTCGGTGACGTGCAGGAGGCCGTCGATGCCGCCGAGATCAACGAACGCACCGTAATCGGTGATGTTCTTGACGACGCCGTCAACAACCTGGCCTTCTTCGAGGTTCTGAACGATTTCAGAACGCTGCTCGGCGCGGGACTCTTCGAGAACCGTGCGGCGCGACACAACGATGTTGCCGCGGCGCTTATCCATCTTGAGGATTTCGAAGGGCTGCGGGTTGTGCATGAGCGGGGTGACGTCGCGGATCGGACGAATGTCGACCTGCGAACGCGGCAGGAAGGCAACGGCGCCGTCGAGATCGACGGTGAAGCCACCCTTGACCTGGTTGAAGATGACGCCTTCGACGCGCTCGCCAGCTTCGAACTTGAGTTCGAGCTTGACCCAGCTTTCTTCGCGGCGAGCCTTCTCGCGCGACAGAACCGCTTCGCCAAGCGCGTTCTCGATGCGCTCGACGTAAACTTCGACTTCGTCGCCGACCTTCAGCGAACCGTCCTTGCCCTTGGCACCGAATTCCTTGAGCGCAATGCGACCTTCGACCTTGAGACCGACGTCAACGACGGCCATGTCCTTTTCGATCCCGGTGACGATGCCCTTTGTGACATAGCCTTCGGCCAGATCGTTGGTAGCGAAGGATTCTTCGAGGAGGGCTGCGAAGTCCTCCCGCGTGGGGTTAGATACTGCCATGAAATCTCCTGAGGTACCCGATACGGGCCCATACAGCGCCGGTGGTTCGTGTTGCACATGCCCAAAGGTTCATGTCCGCCTCCCTCATCGGAGTTATCCGGGGGAGGCAATCCGGCGCGGGGACTTAAACTTCGGGCTATTCTATTTCAATTGTCTTTTCAGAGCGGCGTCGATGATGGTCTTCGCTGCCCGAAACGCGGCCTCTATACTCATTTCCGAGGTATCAAGCAAGTGCGCATCGTCGGCGGGCTTCAGGGGGCTGTCGGCCCGGCCCATGTCGCGCTCGTCGCGTTTCTTCACATCGGAGAAGATCGCGTCATAATCGACCTCGCCGCCCTTGCCGACGATCTCGTCGTACCGGCGCTTCGCCCTCACATCCGCAGATGCGGTGACATAGAGTTTCACGGGCGCATCGGGGCAGACGACCGTGCCGATATCCCGGCCGTCGAGCACCGTTCCCGGCTGCCTCAGGGAAAAAGCGCGCTGCGCCTCGACCAGAGCCCGGCGGACGGACGGCATGACGGCAATCTTCGAGGCCGCCTCGCCGATCGCGTGACTGGACAAAATATCGCGATCGAGGCCGGCGAGTTCAACCTCACGCGCCATCTTCTCGGCGACCTTCTCGTCATCGAGCGGCAGGCTGGCATCGAGCAGCGCCTTGGCGGTGGCGCGATAGGTCAGTCCCGTATCCAGATGGTGAAAACCGTAGGCGTCGGCGATCTGACGGGACAGCGTGCCCTTGCCGGCTGCGGCGGGGCCGTCGATGGCGATGATCATTGCAGGCTTTAAATTCAAACTCATGCTTCGCGCATGGCTCCATACTGGCGGACGAGATCCGCCATATCGCCCTGCCCGGGCATTTCATCAAGCCCTGCCGCAACACCTTCGCGATCGCCGACGGGGCGGTTCTGGCTGACCTTCCACTTGCCCTCGATCGCGGCGATCTCGATTTCGATGCCGACGATGCCTTTCAATTGCGCGCGGATGAAATCGTCCGGCGCATCGGTGACGGCCCAGGGCATGGCGCGGCTCCCCTCATGCTGGCTGGTGATCGCATTGATCTGCGACAGCAGCCAGTCGGCGTCCTCGACGATGCGGGCCGGGCCTCTTGCCTGGACGATCGCATAGTTCCAGGTCGGCACGACCTTTCCGGTCTCGCGCTTGGTCTGGTACCAGGAAGGCGTAACGTAGGAATCGGCGCCCTGGAAGACGGCGAGAACCGAGGCTCCGTCGCGGATGTCCTTCCATTGGCCGTTGGCGCGGGCGAGATGCAGGCGGAGCGTTCCTTTTGCCGAAGCCCCGGCATCGAGATGAAACGGCACCGGATTGGCGAGCAGGCCGGAATTGCCGGATGTCACCAGCAAACCGAGCGAATGAGCCCGGATCAGCGCGTGCTGCGTGCCAAGCTCCTCTTCGCGAAAATGCGGCGGCTGGTACATGCTCTTTACCTCTTGTCGCTTCCATCCGGAGCGGGCGGCGGGCCTGCCCGTCACGGCGGAAATTTTACCCCCCGTGACTAACATAACGCCTGCGATCGGTCACCGCTTTCACCCTTATGGGGTTCATGAAAAGTTTGTCTTTGACATCAAAGAGCACAGGCCTTATGGGGACCGGCTTAGATTTTCACCCTATAAAGCCGCGATCCAAGCGGCGCGCCGAACTATTCGGCCATCCCATGAGGCTCTGACTGTGGCAAAAGCGGAACTCGGAACCAAGCGAACCGACCCCGATACCGGCAAAAAATTCTACGACCTGAACCGCGATCCGGTCGTTTCTCCCTATACCGGCAAGTCCTGGCCGCTGTCCTTCTTCGAGGAAAACAGCGTCGCCAAGAAGATGGAACAGGCCGAGGAGGAAGACGTCCAGGAAGTCGATACCGAAAATCCGGAAGTCGAACTCGTCTCGCTCGAAGAGGGCGACGAGGCAGCCGGCGGCGACGACATCCCGGATATCGGCGATGACGACGATGTCGATATCGGCGATGATGACGACGATACCTTCCTGGAAGCCGACGAAGACGAAGATGACGACGACATGTCGGGCATCATCGGCGTGACCGGCGACGACGACGAAGTCTGATCCGTTTCCAAGGTAACGCCCGGCAATTCAATAAAAATTGCCGGGCGGACAAATTTCGGCTTGCACTCTCCGTAAACCGGAAGTAATAAGCCGCCACTCCGCCGGGCAAAGCCTTCATAAGCGCCTCGGGGGAGTTCCCAGGACCGGAAAATACCGGACCACCCTGATGGGGCTATAGCTCAGCTGGGAGAGCGCTTGCATGGCATGCAAGAGGTCAGCGGTTCGATCCCGCTTAGCTCCACCAAATATCTCCGAGACATGTAGAAGTTGATCGCCCGGGCCAGAACGCCTGCTTGGCGTTCGTGTCATCTCGCCATCAAAGTCGGGTTCGGGCGATGCGCTCGCGGCCTATGGCTCCGTTTGCGGGAGATCTGTTGAGAGCGGTGGCGAAGTACCTTCTGGCGCTCGGCCTTTCGTTCCAGCTCCGGCAAGCTCGTGCATGCCAGGCTGTCGACGGCAAGCTCGTCGAGATATTGCTGGCGGCGCGCCCTGGCCATCTGTTGGATGACGACTGCGAATATGCCGGCAAGAACTGCGACGATTGCCATAACGAACATTAGAGCGACCATGAGCACCTCCTGTTCCTGTGAAACGTGCGGAAGCGGATAAAGTTCGCCAATCATAGCCCGATGACGTTCACGCCGCATCACATCCCTTTGTTCAAGGGGGGTCTTCGCTCAAGGGGCCTTCGCTCAAAGAGGGACCATTGCTCAAGGTCCTCCTGCTCAGGGCGCGGCCGCGACGGCGGTCGAGCCAGGAAGCTCCCTGGAGTGCGGCCAGGATAATCATCACGCCGATCACCACCCTCACCTCGGGCACTTCGTCGAAGAAGACGTAGCCGGTGACGGTCACGAAGACGATCGACAGATAGCCGACGGGGGCGAGCACGCTGGCATCGGCGATCCGATAGGCGCGCAGGAAACAATATTGGCCGAGCTGGGCGAGGAAGCCGATGCCGAGCAGCGGGATCCAGTCGAAGGGCATGACCGGCTGCCAGGTGAAGACGGCAGGCACGGCGGTGATGACCGCGAGGCCGACCGTGTAGAAGACCATCATCACGGTGGTGTTCTCGTCCTTCAGCGCCCGGGTCTGGATGATCGCCAGCGAACCGAAAACGACCGAGACCAGCACGACCAGAACTTCGATATCGAAGCTCGACGTGCCGGGTGCCATGACGATCAGCACTCCGATGAAGGCGAAGCCCGCACCGAGCCAGCGGATGCGGCTCACCGTTTCGCCGAGCATCGCAACCGCCATGGCCATGGTGATCAGCGGCCGGGAAAAGCCGACCGCATTGACCATGGCGAGCGGCAGCATGGTGATGGCGAGAAAATTGCTGGTGAGCGCCACCGCATTGCAGGAAATGCGGAAAATGTTGCGCCACGGGTGTTTGACCCGGCGCATTTCGGCGCGGTGCCGCCAGATCAGCGGCAGGATGAACAGGAGACCGATCATCGCCCGGATGAAGACGAGCTGGAAGGCCGGATAGGTCGCCCCTTGCGCCTTCACCAGCGCCGTCATGCCGCCCGAGACCAGCGTCATGTCGAGAAGCAGCCAGCCGATGCCGGTGCGGGCGTTCGAGGCCCGCTCGGCTTCCGGCTCTGGCGCGGCCTCCGTGCTCACGCCGGCTGCACGAGGTTCGCCATCAGCCGGAAGGCGCCGGGAACGAGCTTGTCGAGCTGGTGGTGCAGCACGAGGCTGGTATGGGTGTGGCGGCCCTTGCCGATGACGCCGGAGATCAGCGCGCCCTTGAGCGGCTGTTCGTTGGCGTCATGCATGGCCAGCAGCGGCTCATAGACGTCATCCCAGCGGGAGACGAAATAGAGGCCGCGCTCCTTGTCCCAGCCCTGCCAGTCTTCCGGGCCGATGGCGTTCGGGCCCTTGAGGAGAATGTGGTCGGGCGCCAGCACGGTGACTTCGGCTCTCGGATCGGTGACCCGCCAGCGCAGCGACGGCGAACCGATCTCGATGCGGCGGAGCGGGGTTTCGTTCGGATCCCAGCCGTCCGTCGGGCGGTGATACAGCGTAACGAGGTGGCCGCCCTCTTCGACGAAACGGTGCAGGCGCTCGGTCGCAGCGGCAAGGTCCTTGCGGATGCCGAAGGCGAAGATGCCGACGACGATCGTGGTGAAGCGCGACAGATCGCCGGAGAGTGCCTGGGCGTCGAGTTCGGTGACGTCGAGGCCCATGCGGGCGAGCCACAGGCCGATGCGGTCGGCGCCGCCGCCGACATAACCGATCCGCGCGCCTTCGGGCAGCTTCAGATCAACCGACAGGATTTTCAGCGTAGCGGGCGCGCGAAAACTGGTGCGGCCGATATGCCGGTAGGCGATCGGCGTGACCTGGAAGGCCGGGCGGCCGTCGATCTGCGGTTCGAGCTCGACAAGGCCGGGCCTGGCCGCATCGGTCGCAGAGGCAGTCCAGCCGCCATCGGTCTTTTTCATCACCCAGCCGGCAGGCGTCTTGAAGGAGACGGGCGCATTGGTGCCGGAGACATTGGCCTTGATGGGCCATTCCGTCTGTTTCGTGCCGAGGGGCACGAGCAGCGCATCCGGCAGCAGGGTGAGCGACTGGGCGGGCGTTACCGCGAACGGCTCTTCGAGATCGAAGGTGCCGGAGACCGTGCGGCCCCCGATTTCTGCCGAGACCTTCACATGCGCATGGCCGTTGCCTCCAAGCGCCGACCAGGCGGGCAGGTAGAGGCCCGAAAGCGGCGCATCCGATGCTGCCGTCAGCGCAAATACGCGGTCGTTTGCGAGCGACTGAATGGAGGACGAGACGCCGGCGGGGAGAACCGGAACAACATCGACCTTGTGCGTCGAAGCGCCTTCGCCAAGCTCGACGGTGAGCGCCGCCGCCCCGCCTGGAGAAATGACGGAGGGATCGGCATAGGCGCGTTCGAAGATCGCCGCCGCATCGAGGATGGCGGCATCGACTTCCGTCTGCTTGCGGGCGATGCGGTGGCCCTGCAGGGTCGCAAACTCTTCCGGTGCGGCGGAGGCCACGATGTCCAGCCAGCCGGCGGCCTCGGTCAGCGCCCTGATGATCGCATCGCGGTCCGGGAAGGCCGCTGACGCCACGGCAATGGCGGCGTCCGCGAAGCGCAGGGCTTCCGCCACATTGGCGGGCAGGCCGGCGAAGCCGGCAAGCACGGTCAGCGATGCCGGCAGGCCCTCGAGCACCGACTGCTCGGATTTCGAGCGCGTGGCGGAGAGCTTCAGATGCAGCTGCCAGTCCTTTTCCGGGCGTTTCGGCCAGTGGCCCATGCCCTGGGACGCGTGATAATAACGCGACCATTCGCCGATCCGGTCATAGTCCGCGCCGGTGGCCGGGTCGCGACCCTTGGCCAGAACCGTGACCGTCGTATCCGGCGGCGGCACTTCGTCGTCATAGGTATCGCCGCCGCCGGACCAAGCCGGCAGGTAATATTTGGCGACCTTCCAGGGTTTCAGGCCTTCGGCGAAATGTTCGGGGTATGCAGTGGGGTCGGCTGCGAGCGTAATCGCCGTCTCGGCGGCCCGCGTCATGGCGCGGTGATGGCCGTGCTGGCCGGGCACATCGAGGAAGGTCGGGATGACGATGTCCGGGTGTTCCATGCGGTAGGCGCGCACCAGCCGCTCGATGGTGCGGGCCTCGCCCCAGCGGTTGAAGGTCGCATCGCCATCCTTGGAGAAGCCGAAATCGTGGACCGGGTCGGTGGGGCCGTGGCCGAGCCAAGAGACGTCGCTGTCGATCGCGCGGGCGGCCTCTTCCAGCTCGCGGGAGCGAATCACGCCGAGCGGGCCGAGACGTTCCGGACCCAGCGCATTCTGACCGCCCTCGCCGCGCGTCGAGCAGGCGATGATGACGCGCATGCCGAGGCCGAGGCGGAACCAGGCGAGCATGCCGTTCTGCTCGTCGTCGGGATGGGCGCCGGTATTCATCATCGTGACCGTCGACTTCAGCCGCGTCAGCTTGCGATGGAGCCGGACGAGCGAGGGATCGGCCATCTGCCGTTCGATGCGTTCGCGGGCGGTCAGCATGAAAGGTTCTCCAATCGGTCAGGCGGAAATATCGGCAGGCGCCGCAAGCGAGGTTTCAAGCTTGGGCGTCACCATGTCGAAAAGCGGAAGGGCGGCAGCGCCGAGTGCTGCCGTCAATTGTCCCGTCTGGCCGCGCAGGACGCGGGGCAGATCGCGCTGCCTGCGGCTGGCGACCGAGGTCGGCAGGTTGCCCATGCGGGCGACGATGTCCTCGATGATCGCATCCGGCAACGCGCCGCCGAGGATGACGGTCTGCGGATCGAGGATGTTTTCGAGCATGGCGACCATCGGGCCGAGATAGGTCGCAGCCTCGTCGATCCATTCCTCGACGACCGGATGGCGGTCGGCATGGAGCTTTTCGAGATCGGAAAACTCGGTGTCGGAAATACCGACACAGCTCAGCTTTTCCTTCAGCACATAGGCGGAAACATAACCTTCCAGGCAGCCGAGCTGGCCGCAGGAGGGGCAGGGCCTGCCCTTCGGCACGACGGTGACATGGCCGATTTCGCCGGCATTGCCGAAGGCGCCGCGATAGGGGGCGCCGTCCTGGATGATGCCGAGGCCGATACCGACGCCGAAATAGATCATGCAGAAATTGGAGATCGCCAGACCCGCGCCGAACAGCCGCTCGCCGACGGCTGCCGCCGTCGCGTCGTTTTCGACGATCACCGCATGGCCGCAGGCTTCGCTGAGCGCCTGGGCGGCGTCGAGCCCCGCCCAGCCCGGCAACGTCGTCGGGCCGACCGAGGTCATGCCGTCGATCTCGAACGGGCCGGGCATGACGACGCCGGTGCCGAGCAGCTTTGCGCCGACCAGTTCCGTGACCGCGGCAAGCTCCGCTGCGAATGCGGGCAGGATGTGCCCGGGGGTGGTATCTTTCAGCGGCGTGATGCGCTTTGCCCTCAAGCCGCCGGAGAGATCGAGCGCCACCGTCACCATGTGATCGGCGGCGATTTCGACGCCGATGGTGGCGCCGCCTTCCGGGTTGACCGCAAACTGGATCGGCGGCTGGCCGCGGCCGGATTTCAGCCGGCCCATCTCCATCAGCAGGCCCTCGCCGGCGAGTTCATCGACGATATTGGCGACGGCCTGGGGGGTGAGCTGGGTGAGCTTGGCAATATGGGCGCGGCCGAGCGAACCGTGGCGGCGCACCACATCCAGCACGACGCGGCGATTGTGCTCGCGGCTCCGTTCGGGGTTCTTGCCGATAGCCACCGGGTGTGTGCCGATCGTGTGTATGGTCATCTCGCCCACCTTAGGTTGGCAGAATTCATAACGCCGGAAAACGGCATCCGGCAATAGAATAATTCAAGTAAATTATCTTATTGACAAACGACCTCACTCAGGAAAGCGTAAGGGGAGGGCTGGGGCAAAGCGCCGCAGTGCTTGGAAGGGAGGAGTGCCTCCCGAAAACCAATAAACGCGTCGGGCTGCAGGTCGCGTCCGAATGCAGGGAACAATCAGACCCCAAGACCGGTGCACCCGGCGGGGCAAATGGAGGCTCACATGCGCAAGGCAACTTTGTTCGCCGGACTCGTCGCCGGTTTCAGCACGTTCGCATTCAATGCCGCGCAGGCGGTGGAAATCGAATACTGGCAGTATGTCTTCGACACGCGCGTGAAGGCGATGGACCAGCTCATCACCGAGTTCCAGAAGGCCAATCCGGGCATCACCGTCAAGCAGGTTACCTTCCCCTATGCCGATTACCAGACGCGCGTGATCGCCGCCAACATGGCCGGCAACGGTCCCGACGTCATGCAGCTCTTCTACGGCTGGCTCGACAAGTTCGTCGCCGGCGGCCTCCTCGCCCCGCTGCCGAAGGACGCCTTCCCGCATGCCAAGATCGAGAGCGACTTCTTCCCGATCGTCAAGGCGATGAAGCGTGGCGACGACTATTACGGCCTGCCGACCGCCGTGCGTTCGCTCGCCCTATTCTACAACAAGAAGCTCTTCACCGAGGCCGGCCTCGACCCGAACAACCCGCCGAAGACGCTCGACGACTATGTCGCCGCGGCCCAGAAGATCGCCAAGCGCGATGCTTCCGGAAACCTCATCGTCGAAGGTTCGACGCTCGACATGGGCGGCCAGGACCACCAGTGGTGGCGTGAAGTGCTGATCCGCCAGTTCGGCGGCGTGCCCTACACCGACAACGACCAGAAGGTCGCCTATAACAGCGAAGCCGGCATCAAGGCCTTGAAGTTCTACACCAGCCTGCAGCTCGAGAAGAAGATCGGCGCGGCCGGCTTCATGGACGAAGGCCAGGCGGCCTTCCGCGGCGGCAAGGCCGGCATGACCATCGACGGCACCTTCCGCCTCGGCGCCTTCAAGAGCATCAAGGATTTCGAATGGGGCGTGACCGAACTGCCGGCCAATGCGCAGGGCGTGCGTTCCAACTATGCCAGCTATTTCGCCAACGGCATCAGCGCCAAGGCGAAGGGCGAGGAGCTCGAAGCCTCGAAGAAGTTCCTGGCCTACATCACCTCTCCTGCTGCCATGGACATCTGGCTGAAGACCGTCGGCGAGCTGCCGGCGCTTCGCGCGGCCGCCCTGACGGAAGCCAACCTGAAGGACCCAATCTACGCGCCGTTCCTGAAGGGCCTGGAATACGCTCACACCACGCTGTTCATGGATGAGCAGGGCCAGCGCCAGAACGCCATCGACATGGCAAACCGCGTACTGCTGCAGGGTCAGTCCGTTGAGGACTCGATCAAGCAGGCGGCCGCGGCCGAGCAGGAAATCATCGACTCGGCCAAGCCGTAAGATACGGAGCCGATCATGGCAGCGATTGAACAGCAGGGGGCGGCGTCCGGCCGCCCCGGCGGATCCCCAGGGACATCCTTTGGCGACCGCTTTTCCATGCGAACGCGGCGCCTCGTCTGGGTCTGGAGTTTCCTTGCCCTGCCGATCCTCTTCTACGCGATCATCCGCTTTTATCCGACGTTCCAGGCCTTCTACCTGTCGTTCACCAACTGGGACCTGCTGCGGCCGGCGAAATTCATCGGATTCGCCAACTACATCAAGCTCTTCAAGGATCCGCAGTTCTGGAAGGTGTTCAAGAACACGTTCACCTACCTGATCATCGGCACACCGATCAGCCTCGTCACCGCCTTCACGATCGCCTTCTTTCTCGATCGCGTCCGCTTCATGCACAATGTCATCCGGGCGCTGTATTTTCTGCCGTTCCTGACCACGGCGGCGGCCATGGCCTGGGTCTGGCGCTGGTTCTACCAGCCGCCGCCGATCGGCGTCATCAACGACGTGTTCAGCATGCTCGGCATTCCGCAGCAGCCGTTCATCCGCTCGACCGACCAGGCGCTGTTCTCGATCATGGTGACGGCGATCTGGGCCGGCCTCGGCTTCCAGATCATCATCTTCATGGCTGGCCTGCGCGCCATTCCGGGCACGTTCTACGAGGCGGCCCGCATCGACGGGCTCGGCGAATGGGCGATTCTCCGCAAGATCACCCTGCCGCTCCTGAAACCGACCACCGTCTTCCTCGTGGTGTTCTCGTCGATCGGTTTCCTGCGCATCTTCGACCAGGTCTACAACATGACCACCAACGATCCCGGCGGACCGCTCGGATCGACCAAGCCGCTGGTTCTGATGATCTACCAGACCGCCTTCAACTCCTACGCAATGGGTTACGCCGCGGCGCAGACGGTGGTGCTGTTCACCATCCTGCTGATCGTTTCGCTGCTGCAGCTCTGGATCCTGAGGGAAAAGAAATGAGCGAAGCCACTCGCCTCAGCCACGGCAGGATCCGGCCCGGCCTGATCGTCACCTGGACCGTGCTGTTCATCGGCGGCCTGATCATGGTCTCGCCGATCGCCTTCATGTTCTCGACGTCCCTGAAGACGGCCGACCAGATCTATGACCTGCGCCTCATCCCGGCGGCGCCGACGCTGGCGAACTATATCTCAGTGCTCGCCGACGGGCGGTTCATGCGCTGGTTCTTCAATTCGACGCTGATCGCGGTGATCGTCACCCTGTCGAATTGCTTCTTCGACAGCCTCGTCGGTTATACGCTGGCCAAATTCGAGTTCCGCGGGCGTTATTTCATCTTCCTCGCGATCCTCTCGACGCTGATGATCCCCACCGAGATGCTGGTCATCCCGTGGTACCTGATGTCGAGCCAGCTCGGCTGGCTGGACAGCTACTGGGGCATCATGTTCCCCGGCATGATGACGGCCTTCGGCACCTTCCTGATGAAGCAGTTCTTCGAAACCGTGCCGAACGACTTCATCGAGGCGGCGCGCGTCGACGGGCTCAACGAATTCCAGATCTGGTGGAAAGTGGCGCTGCCGCTGGTGACGCCGGCGCTCTCGGCGCTGGCCATCTTCACCTTCCTCGGCAACTGGACGGCGTTCTTCTGGCCGCTGATCGTCACCACCAGCAAGGAACTCTATACGCTGCCGGTCGGACTTTCGAGCTTCGCGGTCGAGCAGTCCATCCAGTGGGAAATGATCATGACGGGGGCGGCGATCGCCACCCTTCCCACCCTTCTCGTCTTCCTCGTCCTGCAGCGCTACATCGTCCGCGGTGTGATGCTGGCGGGCCTAAAGGGATAATGCAAGGATAAAGCCATGGCGGACATCAACCCGCGCCTTTCCGACACCAGCACGTTCCCCGATCCGGTCTACAAGGAAACGGTGCTTCGGCCGCTCTTCGACGGCGCCAAGAGCCATCATGTCGACGGTTTCCGCCGGATCGACCGCGCCCATCTCGTGATGCTCGTCGAGACCGGTATCCTCGACAAGGAAATCGCGTCCAAGATCGCCGGCGCATTGGAGGCGATCGACACGGAAATCGATCCGTCGACGCTCGTTTACACCGGCGAGGTGGAGGACTTCTTCTTCCTGATCGAAAAAGAGCTGAAGGCCCGTATCGGCGTCGATATCGCCGGGCGGCTGCACACCGCCCGGTCGCGCAACGACATCGACCACACGCTCTTCAAGCTCGGCCTGAAGGACAAGATCGATGCGCTGATGGGCAAGGCCCGCAAACTGCTCGCCACGATGATCGATGCCGCCGAGCGCGAGAAGGCGACGCTGATCGTTGCCTATACGCATGGCCAGCCGGCCCAGCCGACGACGTTCGGGCATTATCTCTCGGCCGCGATCGAAGTGCTGATCCGCGATATCGAGCGATTTGCCGAGGCCCGGAAAATCGTCGACCTGTCGCCGATGGGGGCGGCCGCGATCACCACGTCCGGCTTCCCGATCGACCGCGCCCGTGTTGCCGAACTGCTCGGCTTCTCCGCGCCGTTGCGCAACTCCTATAGCTGCATCGCGGCCGTGGACTACACGACCTCGACCTATTCGGCGATCGAGCTGATGTTCCTGCATCTCGGCCGGCTGATACAGGATTTTCAGTTCTGGACGAGTTTCGAGGTCGGGCAGATCTACGTGCCGAACGCGCTGGTGCAGATCTCCTCGATCATGCCGCAGAAGCGCAACCCGGTGCCGATCGAACACCTGCGCCACCTCGCCAGCCAGACGATGGGCCGGGCGCGCACCGTGCTCGACGTGATGCACAACACGCCGTTCACCGACATGAACGACAGCGAAGGCGAGACTCAGGGCATGGGCTACGAGGCCTTCGCCTCGGCGTCGCGCGTGCTCGACCTGCTGGCCGCGCTGATCAGCCAGATCAGCATCGATCCGGAGCGCGTCGACCAGAATATCCGCCGGTCCTGCATCACGATTACCGAGCTTGCCGACTCGCTGGTGCGCATCGAAGGACTGTCCTTTCGCGAGGCGCACGAGATCGCTGCAGCAACGGCAAAGAGCGTCGTCGCCTCCAAGGGCGACCTGCCCAATGACGGTTACGAGCCCTTCCTCAAGGCCTTCGAACATTCGGCCAGCCGTAAGCCTTCCGTCGATCTCCAGAAGTTCAGGGAGATTGTCTCGCCCGAGCATTTCGTCGCCGTGCGCGCCCGTTTCGGCGGGCCCGCGCCAGAGCCGATGCAGGCCGCGATAACAGCCTATCGCGACAAGCTCGCCGCCTTCGAGGCCGAAGCCAAGAAGGCCGCGGAGCATGAGGCAAGGGCCGCGGCCGAACTGAACCAGAAATTCACCGCCCTGACGGGAGCCCGCTGATGGCGACGATCGAACTCGAAAAACTGGTGAAGCGTTACGGCAAGGTCGAGGCCGTCAAGGGCATCGACCTCTCGATCGCCGATGGCGAATTCGTTGTCTTCGTCGGCCCGTCCGGCTGCGGCAAGTCGACGACTTTGCGCATGATCGCCGGCCTTGAGGAAATCTCCGGCGGCACGCTGAAGATCGGCTCGGAAGTGGTCAACGAGCGCGAGCCGAAACAGCGCAACATCGCCATGGTCTTCCAGAACTATGCGATCTACCCGCATATGACCGTGCGCCAGAACATCGGTTTCGGCCTCTATACCTCGAAGCTCAGCAAGGCCGAGAAGGACAAGCGGATCGAGGACGCCGGCAAGATCCTCGGCCTCGAAGCTCTGCTTGATCGTCGTCCGGCTGCCCTTTCCGGCGGGCAGCGCCAGCGCGTCGCGATCGGCCGCGCCATGGTGCGCGATCCTTCCGCCTTCCTGTTCGACGAACCGCTTTCCAATCTCGACGCCCAGCTTCGCGCGCAGATGCGTATCGAGATCAAGCGGCTGCATCAAAAGCTGAAGACCACGACCGTCTACGTCACCCACGACCAGATCGAGGCCATGACGATGGCTGACCGGATCGTGGTGATGAAGGACGGCGTGATCCTGCAGGTCGGCACGCCTTCGGAGCTCTACGATGCCCCGGTCGATGTGTTCACCGCCCGCTTCATCGGCAGCCCGTCGATGAATCTCGTGCGCGGCCGCCGGACGGGGTCGGGCGTGGAAATGGCACGCGTCGGAGATATCCTGATCGGCGTGCGCCCGCACGACCTGATCGCGCATGCGACAGTCACCGGCAGCAGCGGTTTTACCGTGACCGGAACGGTCTCGGCGGTCGAACCCTTGGGGCCGGAAACCCTGGTGCACCTGGATGTCGCCGACACCCCAATCATCGCCACCGTGCGCGAAAAATTCGTGCCGGCGGTCGGAAGCACGCTCACCTGCGAAGCCGCGCCGGGTGACCTTTACCTCTTCGATGCCAGCACAGAGAGATTTCTGGGCCGTTCATGATGACGCATGCAGAGACCAGATCCGCGGTGCTGAGCATCGGTCGGATCTATTGCGACCTGATTTTTACAGGCCTCGGCCACCTGCCGGTGCTCGGCCGTGAGATCTATGCCAGCGGCATGGAGATCGCAGCCGGCGGCGGCGCCTTCATCGCGGCCGCGCATCTTGCCCATGCGGGCCGCAAGGTGGCGCTTGCCGCCCGGCTCGGCACGGATTCGCTATCGACGGGCGTCGAGGAGCAGATCCGGGACAGCGGCGTCGACCTGCGTTTCATCGAACATGCGGAAGATGCCGGGCCACAGGTGACGGTCGCGGCCGTGGTCGGCCAGGACCGGGCCTTCCTCACCCGCCGCGCCGGGCCTGCGCTTCCCGCGACGCTCGAAGCGGCTCTCGACTGGGAGGAAGTCCGCCACCTGCACATTGCCGAATATGCGACGCTGCACGAGATCCCGGACCTCGTTTCCCGCGCCAAGGACAAGGGCCTGACCGTTTCGCTCGATCCGAGCTGGGATGCAACGCTGATCTATGACCGCGGCCTGCTGCGGGCCTGCGAGGGCGTTGACCTGTTCCTGCCCAATCTCGAAGAGGCCGAAGCGATCACCGGGTCGGCCGATCCGGAAGTTGCGCTCGCCAAGCTGTCTCTCGCCTTTCCGCTCGTCCTCCTCAAGGGTGGTGCCGAAGGCGCCTGGCTGATGTCCAACGGCCGGATGCTGCATGCGCCGGCGGAAACCGTGCCGGTGATCGATACGACCGGCGCCGGCGATGCCTTTAATGCCGGCTTCATCCACGCCTGGCTGAACGAGGCGTCGGAAGAAGCCGCCTTGCGTGCCGGCATCCGGTTCGGCAGCCGTGCCATCCAGGCGGCCGGCGGCGCCAAGCTGCTTGCCAGCAACGACTAGTTTTAGGCGATGGCGCGGTCGTTGGCGTCGAAGCGGTGCAGGCTTGTCCTGTCCGGCGTCGCAAACACCATGTCGTCGGGCGCATAGGCGTGTTCGCCGAACAGGCGGACGGTCAGAAGGCCGGTCGCCTCCGTTTCCAGATAGACGATCGTGTCAGCGCCGAGGTGTTCGACATGGATGACCTTGCCCTTCCAGTCGCCGCTTTCGCGTGACAGGGCGACATGTTCCGGGCGAACGCCGATCGTCTTGGCGCCCGTATCTCCCAGCTTTTCCGCCGGGATGAAATTCATCTGCGGCGAGCCGATGAAACCGGCGACGAAGACGTTGGCCGGCTTGTTGTAGAGTTCCATCGGCGAGCCGATCTGTTCGATGGCACCGGCATTGAGGACGACGATCTTGTCGGCAAGCGTCATCGCCTCGACCTGGTCGTGGGTGACGTAGATCATCGTCGCCTTGAGACGCCGGTGCAGGCCGGCGATCTCCAGGCGGGTCTGGACGCGGAGCGCCGCATCGAGGTTCGACAGCGGCTCGTCGAACAGGAAGAGTTTCGGTTCACGGACGATGGCGCGGCCGATCGCGACGCGCTGGCGCTGGCCGCCGGAGAGTTCCGCCGGGCGGCGGGCGAGATAGGGATCGAGCGACAGCATGCCGGAGGCCTTGGCGACGCGGGTGTCGATCTCGGCTTTTTCGGTGCCGGCCTGTTTCAGGCCGAGGCCCATATTGTCCTTGACCGTCAGGTGCGGATACAGCGCGTAGGACTGGAAGACCATGGCGATGCCGCGCTTGGCGGGCGGGGTCGTCGCCATTTCCTGGCCGTCGATGCGGATCGAGCCGGACGTGGCGTCCTCGAGGCCGGCGATCACCCGCAGCAGCGTGGACTTGCCGCAGCCCGAGGGGCCGACGAAGATCACGAACTCGCCGTCCTTGACCTCGAGATCGATGCCCTTCAGCACCTCGTTGCTGCCAAAGGCCTTGCGGATGGATTTCAGTTGAAGCGAACCCAAGGGCGTTTTCCTTAAAAACTAGGCTTTTACAGGCGGACGGGCGCGCCGGTGCGCACGCTCTCATCCGCCGCGAGGCAGATGCGCAGCGACTGGACGGCGTCGTCCATGTGCCGGGTGAGATCGATATTGTCGCGGATGGCCTTCAGCACATAGGCCTGTTCGAGATCGCAGAGTTTCTGATGATCCGGCTCGCCGGTCATGGCGAGATCCTCGTCGCGCCGTACGAACTGGCCGTCCGGGCCGGTTTCGGCCGAATGAACGCGGATGACCGAGGTCTTGGTGTGCGTATCGATATCGTCGGACTTCGCCTTGGCATCGACGAGGATCGAGACCGATCCCTTGGGCGACATCACGTCCTTCACGAAGAAGGCCATTTCCGACATCATCGGCCCCCAGCCGGCCTCATACCAGCCGACCGAGCCGTCCTCGAACAGGACCTGCATGTGGCCGTAATTATACATGTCCGGTGCGACCTCTTCCGTCATGCGCAGGCCCATGCCGCGGACTTCGACGGCCTTGGCATCGGTGATCTGGCACCAGACGTCGACGTAGTGTACGCCGCAATCGACGATCGGCGAGGTGGTCTGCATCAGCGCCTTGTGGACGTCCCACTTAGGCCCGGAGGACTGCTGGTTGAGGTTCATGCGGAAGACGAAGGGCGGCCCGAGCTTTCTCGCTTCGGCGATCAGCCGCATCCAGGAGGGATGGTGGCGGAGGATATAACCAACGACGAGTTTGCGGCCGTATTTCTTCGCGGCTGCAACAACACGTTCGGCATCGGCGACGGTGGTCGCCAGCGGCTTTTCGACGAAGACGTCGCAGCCGGCCTCGAAAGCCATCACCGCATAGTCCGCATGGGTATCGGAATAGGTGTTGATCGAGCAGAGATCCGGCTTCGTCTCGCTCAGCGCCTGCTCGAAATCGGAAAACATCGGATAGGCTTCGAACCCGGCCGGCAGGTCGCGCCGCGAACGGTTGACGAGACCGACGATCTCGAAGCCCGGATTGTCGTGGTAGGCGAGCGCGTGGCTCCTGCCCATGTTGCCGAGGCCAGCGACGAGGACGCGGATGGGGCGGGTGGAGGTCATTGGCTTTTTCCTTTGGCGGCGTGCCGTGTCGCCCCCTCACCCGGCCTCCGCTTCGCTCGGCCACCTTCTCCCCGAGGGGAGAGGATAACGGAGCCGGCGCGGCATATCTCTTCTCCCCAGCGGGGAGAAGGTGCCGGCAGGCGGATGAGGGGGAGCAACGGCTCCTCGGATTTAGACATCGTCACTTCACCGCCCCCGACGTAATCCCCCGGATCAGTTGCCGCGAGAAGATGACGTAGAGAACCATGACCGGCAGGATCGCCAGGGACAGGGCCGAGAGCACGGCGTTCCAGTTGGTGACGAACTGGCCGATGAACATCTGGGCCCCCAAGGTCACCGTCTTGGTGGCCTCGCCGGGGGCCAGGATCAGCGGGAACCAGAGGTCGTTCCAGATCGGGATCATGGTGAAGACCGCGACCGTCGCCATGGCGGGGCGCACCAGCGGCAGGACGAGGCGGAAGAAGATCGCGTATTCCGAGAGCCCGTCGATGCGGCCGGCGCTCTTCAGGTCGTCCGAGACGGTGCGCATGAATTCCGACAGGATGAAGATCGCAAGCGGCAACCCTTGAGCCGTGTAGACCAGGATCAGCGAGGTCAGCGTGTTGACGAGGCCGGCGGCGACCATGCCCTGCAGGATCGCAACGGTGCCTAACCTTATCGGGATCATGATGCCGAGCGCGAGATAAAGGCCCATCAGCGTGTTGCCGCGGAAACGGTATTCGGAGAGCGCGAAGGCGGCCATGGCGCCGAATAGCAAGACGAGCGCGATCGAGGCGACGGTAACGATCAGGCTGTTCTGGAAATAACCGACGAAATTGCCCTGGCTCAGCACGGTCTGGTAACCGATCAAACTGAAGGTCGAGGGGGTCGGCAGGGCCATCGGCTGGCTGAAGATCGCGCTGCGGCTCTTGAACGAATTGACCAGCGTCAGGAAGACCGGAAACAGCGCCACCAGCGTATAGGCGATCAGCGCCAGGTGGATGAAGGCGGCACGGACGGGGGCGGAGCGGGCTTTGGACATGTCTTTCGCTCCTCTCAGAACTGGTAGCGGCGCATGCGCCGCTGGATGACGAAAAGATAGAGCGCGACGCCGGCGAGGATGATCAGGAACATCACGGCAGCGATCGTCGCGCCCATGGAACGGTCGCCCATCTGGTTCTGGAAGCCGAAGAAGGTGCGGTAAAGCAGCGTGCCGAGAATGTCGGTCGAGCCGTTGGGGCCGGCAAGCGCCCCTTGCACCGTGTAGATGAGGTCGAAGGCGTTGAAATTGCCGACGAAGGTGAGCACCGAAACGATGCCGATGGAGGGCAGGATGAGCGGCAGCTTGATCTTCCAGAACTGGCTCCAGCCGGTAATGCCGTCGCATTCGGCGGCTTCCAGCACCTCGTCGGGGATGTTGAGCAACGCCGCATAGATCAGCATCATCGGGATGCCGACATATTGCCAGACGGAGATCAGCGAGACGGCGATGAGCGCGGTTTCGGCCTTGCCGAGCCAGGGCGCAAAGGCCCATTTCAGGCCGACAAGATCCATCAGGCTCGGCGCGATGCCCCAGATTGGCGACAGGATGAGCTTCCAGATGAAACCGACGATGACGAAGGACAGCAGCGTCGGCACGAAGATCGCCGAGCGGTAAAAGGCGGCGAAGCGCAGGCCGGGCAGCGACAGCATGGCGGCAATCGCGATGCCGACCGGGTTCTGCACAGCCATGTGGATGATGAAGAAGATGACGTTGTTGCGCAGCGCGTTCCAAAAATCGGCGGAAAGGCGCGGATCGCCGAACAGGGTCTGGAAATTGCTGAAACCGACGAAGGCGAGCTGGCCTTCGACGATGTTGAAGAACGATAACCGCAGGGTCTCGATCAGTGGCAGGATCATCACCGCCGTATAGACCAGGAATGCCGGTGCCAGGAAAACGGCGATATGCCAGCGGGTGGGGCGTTTCACCGGCACCGTTTCGATATCGGCAATTTCGGTATCGCTCATGGATCTGGGTTCCGGTGTTTTTTTAACGGAGTATGCGAATCGCCCCTCATCCGCCTGCCGGCACCTTCTCCCCGTTTTGACGGGGAGAAGGGATATGCCGCGCCGTTTCCGTGCCCTCAAAGGGGTCGTGGGGCAAGTCCCCTCTCCCCGCAAGCGGGGAGAGGGTTAGGGTGAGGGGCAGATACGCGAGGCTGCCTTACTTCGCCGGCTTGTACCAGCTGTCGAGGCCCTTCTGGGTTTCGGCAGCGGCCTGTTCCGGGGTTTGCGTGCCGTTGATCACGTTGGCCGAGACGCGCCACATTTCGAGGTCGAGGTTCGGCTGGCCGCGGCCGACGATGGCCGCACTCGGGCGGATCGTCGGCTTGCAGTTCTGGCGCCAGGAGACGAATTCCTGAGCGAGCGTGTCGGTCATCTTCACCGGCGTCGAGTTCAGGCTGAAGAAGCCCGGTGCGGCGTTAGCGTAGAGATCGGCGAATTCCGGCGAAGCGACCCAGGACAGGAATTTCTTGGCGGCTTCGAGGTTCTTGCCCTTGGCGTTGAGGCCGATGCCGATGTCGTTATGGTCGGAAATGTAGCAGGTATCGCCGGCCTTCTTCACCGGCGGCGGGAAGGCGCCCATTTCGAAATCGGCCTGCGCCTTGAACGGCGCGATTTCCCAGGAACCGGCCGGATAGATGGCGGCGCGGCCGAGGGTGAAGAGGTTCTGGCTGTCCGGATAGGTCTGGGCTTCGAAACCGTCGCCGAGATAGGGCTTCCATTTGGCGAGCGTCTTGTAGGGGTCGACCCAGTCGGCGTCGGTCAGCTTTTCCTTGCCTGCGATCAGCGCCTTGCGGCCGTCCTCGCCCTTCCAGTAGTTCGGGCCGATATTGTAATAGCCCATGGTCGCCGCTTCCCACTGGTCCTTGGTGCCCATGGCGAGCGGGATGTATTTGCCGTCCTTCTTGAACTTCTCGAGAACCGCGAAGAACTCGTCCTCGGTCTTCGGGATCTGGACGCCGACATCCGTGAAGGCCTTCTTGTTGTAGATGAAGCCGTGGATGACGGAGGCCATCGGCACGCAGAAGGTGGTCTTGCCGTCGTCAGTGCTCCAGGCGGACTTGCCGACGTCGGAGAAGTTGGAAATGCCCGGCAGGTCGTTCAGCGATGCGAGTTGGCCCTTCTGGAACATGGCGAGCGACAGGTCGAACGGACGGCAGGTGATGAGGTCACCCGCGGTGCCGGCTTCGAGCTTGGCGTTGACGGCGGAATTGTATTCCGTCGGCGCCATTGGCGCGAAGGTCACCTTGATGCCCGGGTTCTTGGCTTCGAAGGCGGGAATGATCTTCTGCTGCCAGATCGGCAGGTCGTCATTGCGCCAGCTCTCGATGGTGAGCGTGGCGGTCTGAGCGGACGCTCCAGTGGCAACAAAGCCCGCCGGTGCGAGTACGGTCGTGGCAAAAAGAATGCTTTTCAATATGCGTGTCATGATGTTCTCCCTTTTATATGCGCCTTTCAGGCGCGTTTCATGGAACTCTTGGACGCCTGCAATTCGGCAAGCGCTACGCGCAGCACATCTTCTGAATGGCTAAGCAAGGCCTTGGCGGCCTCGACATCGGCCGCGCCCGCCGCAAGCAGGACCGCGACTTTCACCGACCCCTCGGCGGTCTCGATCCAGTCACGGGCCTCGTTGAAACCGATGCCGGCGATATCGGCCACCATGCGGGCGGCGCGGATGCGCAGCTTGCCGTTGTCGGCGCGCAGATTGACCATATGGCCGTCATGCACGTGGCCGAGTTTGATGGCTGACAGCGTCGACAGCATGTTGAAGGCGATCTTCTGCGCCGTGGCGGCACCCATGCGGGTGGAGCCGGCGACGACTTCCGGCGGCGTTTCGAGCAGGATCGCCGCATCGGCGCTCTCGAACAGTTTTGCGCCGACATTGTTGGCCATCGCCACGAGTTTTGCGCCCCGGCGTTTCGCGGTCTCGGCAACCGCCACCGTATAGGGTGTCGAACCGCTCGCGGAAACGCAGATGACGCAATCCGCGGCTTCGATGATGTCGGCGTCACGCGCGCCCAGAGACGCGTCGTCTTCGGGACCGCCGGGCAGGTCAGCTATGCCGGAAAGACCGCCGGCAAAAAGGATGACGATCCGTTCCGGAGGGATGCCGTAGGTGCCGGGCAGCTCCATGGCATCGGCCATCGCCACGAGGCCGGCACTGCCGGCGCCGGCATAGATCACCTTGCCGCCGGATTTCAAAGCTGCAGCGACGAGATCGGCGGCCTTGGCGATCGCCGGAATGGCTTGATCGACAACCTTGGCAGCCGCCTGCTGGCCGGATGCGAGAAGCGCGAGGATTTCGGCGGACGCGAGCGTATCGAGCCCTTCCGCTTTCCCATGTCTCGCCTCGGTGGCAGTTGTGCTCATCCGGTTTCTCCCTCTAGTCCAAAATGATGCCAAAAAAATACCAATTGTCCAGAAGGAAAATTAACTTTTATGAACGGATTGATAACCTCAGCAAAAACCATGGAAAATAATGAAGCAATATCAAATATATGAAACCTACCGTTTGAGATTTTTGAAATCACGCTTGGTTATTGGTACTTTTTTGGTATTATCGTCCGTGGAGGTATCCATGACGGCCTATTTTATCGGAATCGATGGTGGTGGAACGAGTTGCCGTGCGGCATTGGCTGACGGAAATGGCACCATCCTTGGCCGCGGCAAGAGCGGCGCCTCCAATATCCTGACGGATCCCGACACGGCCCTGAAACATATCGCCGAGGCTTCGCACCTCGCTTTCTCCGAAGCCGGGTTGGAGCCCGAGCTTTCCGCCGCCTCCGCCGTTCTCGGCCTTGCCGGCAACAATGTCGGCGATGCGGTGAGTTATGTGCAGGCGCGGCTGCCCTTCAGGCAATCGAATATCGTTTCCGACGGCGTGATCGCGCTGCAGGGCGCGATCGGCGACGAAGACGGGGCGATCGGCATCGTCGGCACCGGCACCGTTTATATCGCCCGGCACCAGGGCCGGCTTCACTCGGTCGCCGGCTGGGGTTTCCAGGTGAGCGATCTCGGCAGCGGCGCCCGGCTCGGCCAGCTTGCGCTGCAGGAAAGCCTGCTCGCCTATGACAATATCCACCCGATGACGGGCCTGTCGAAGGCGATCCTCGCCGAGTTCGACGACAATCCGGAAAAGGTGGTCGATTTCGCCCGATTGGCGAAGCCCGGCGATTTCGGGCGTCACACGCCCAAGGTGTTCGAGTTTGCGCGGCGGGGAGACGAGGCGGCTATCCGCATTCTCAAGACCGGGGCAACGGGCATCGACGAGGCGCTCGATGCCGTGAATGCCCTTACCCAAGGCAAAGGCCGGCTCTGCCTGCTCGGCGGGCTCGCCCCTCTCTATCCCGAATATCTGGCCGAGCGGCATCGCGCCCGGCTTTCCGAGCCGCTTGCCGATGCGCTGACCGGCGCGGTGGCGCTTGCCGTCAAGACCTATGGTGCGCGGGCGGAGCTCAGCGCATGAACCAGACGCTCGCCGCCATCCTGCCGCTCGACGGCCTGCAATCGGCCGGCACCGGGCCGCTTTACCGGAAGCTGCGCCAGAGCCTTGAAGATGCGATCCGCACCGGCAAGCTCGGCCATGGCGACGCCCTGCCGGCCGAACGCGATCTTGCCGACTACGCCAATGTCAGTCGGGTCACGGTGCGCAAGGCGGTCGATGATCTCGTCAAGGACGGGCTGCTCACCCGCAAGCACGGCTCCGGCACGTTCGTGGTCAAGCCGATGTCGCGCGTCGAGCAGCCGCTGACTCGGCTCACCTCGTTCACCGAAGACATGGCACGGCGGGGCCTGGTGACGCGATCCGAATGGCTGGAGCGCGGACTTTTCCACCCCTCGCCCGAGGAGATGATGATGCTTGGCCTTGCGCCCGGCGAGAAGGTCGCCCGGCTGGGTCGCCTACGCCTCGGCAACGATATGCCGCTTGCGATCGAGCGGGCCAGCATTTCCGCCGACTTCCTGCCGGATCCTTCGGCCGTGACCAATTCGCTCTATGCGGAGCTCGAAAAAAAGGATGCGAGGCCGGTGCGCGCCATACAGCGGATATCGGCCTGCAATATGAAGAACCCGGATGCCGGGCTGCTGGCCGTGCCGATCGGCTCCGCCGGCCTTTCGATCGAGCGGGTTTCCTATCTGGCATCCGGCCGGGTGGTGGAACTTACCCGCTCGCTCTATCGCGGCGATGCCTATGATTTCGTGGCTGAGCTCTCGCTTGGCGAAAACTGACGTTCGAGGACGATGTTATGCTGACCAATATGACGAACATGCGCAAAGAGATCGACGAGATACCGGAAGCGACGGCCCGTCTGCTCGACGGTTCGGCGGCCGAACTTGCCGCTGCCGGCCGCGCGCTGCGCGAAAAGGACCCGGCCTTCCTGATCACCATCGCGCGCGGCTCCTCCGACCATGCGGCGACCTTCATCAAATATGCGGTCGAACTGACGGCCGGCCGGCCGGTCGCCTCGCTCGGTCCATCGCTTGCCTCGATCTACGGCGCCAAGCTGAAGCTCGACGGCGGTGCGGCGATCGCCATTTCGCAGTCCGGCAAGAGCCCGGATATCGTCGCGATGGCCGAGGCCGCGACCAAGGCCGGCGCCGTCACCGTGGCGCTCACCAATACGCTTCCCTCGCCGATCGCCAGCGCCTCGGCCTATGCGGTCAATATCAACGCCGGGCCGGAACTCGCCGTCGCCGCGACCAAATCCTTCGTCAACTCGATCGTCGCAGGCCTTGCGCTGCTGTCGGAATGGGTCGGCGACGAGGCGCTGAAAGTCGCCATCCGCGCCCTGCCGGGGCATTTCGAAAAGGCGGTCAAGCTCGACTGGAGCGAACTTGCCAATGAGCTCGGCGATGCGGAATCCCTCTACATGCTCGGCCGCGGCCCGGCACTGGCGATCGCCAGCGAGGCGGCGCTGAAGTTCAAGGAAACCTCCAACATGCATGCCGAGGCCTATTCCGCGGCGGAAGTGCTGCATGGCCCCGTGGCGCTGGTCGAAAAGCGCTTTCCGGTCGTCACCTTTGCAGCGCGCGACGCTGCCGAAGCTTCCGCCGTCGAGATCGCTGACAGCCTTTCGGCCAAGGGTGCGCTCGTTTTCGCTACATCCGATAAGGTCAGGGATACCCGCAGGCTGCCTTTCGTGGCGACCGGCCATCCGCTGACAGACGCGCTTACCCTCATCCTGCCTTTCTACGGGTTCGTCGAAGCCTGGTCGCGCGCCAAGGGTTTCAATCCGGATGCGCCTGTGGCGCTCAAGAAGGTGACCGAGACGTTATGAGCACGCGACAGGCCATTACCGGTGCCCGCATCTTCGACGGCACCTTCTGGCACGAGGATGCCGCGCTCGTTTTTGCGGACGGCAAGATCGAGGCGATCCAGTCCACGCCGAAGCTGCCGGAAGACATCGACCGGATCGATGCCGGAGGCGGGCTGATCGTGCCCGGCTTCATCGACCTGCAGGTGAATGGCGGCGGCGGCGTGCTGCTGAACGAGGAGCCGACGGTGGCCGGTCTCAGGCAGATCTGCGCCGCGCACGCCAAGTTCGGCACCACGGCACTGCTGCCGACGCTGATCACAGACACCTACGAGATCACGTCCCGGACGGTCGAAGCCTGCAAGCAGGCGAAGGCCGAAGGCGTGCCTGGTTTTCTCGGCCTGCATCTCGAAGGCCCGCATCTCTCCGTCGCGCGCAAGGGCGCCCACGATCCGCAGCTGATCCGGCCGATGGAGGAGAAGGACATCCAACTGATGCTCTCCTGCAAAGGCGTGTTCGATGCGACGATGATCACCGTCGCGCCGGAAAATGTCACAGTGGAACAGGCAGCAAGGCTGGCGCAGGCCGGCTTCATGGTGAGCCTCGGCCATACCGACACGACCTACGAAACCGCCAGGACCTATGCCGAGGCGGGCGTTCGCACCGTCACCCATCTCTTCAACGCCATGAGCCCGCTCGGCCATCGCCAGCCGGGCGTCGTCGGCGCGGCGCTCGATATCGGCTCGCTCTATGTCGGGATCATCGCCGACGGCATCCATGTCCATCCGGCGGCAATGGGCGTCGCGCTGCGAGCCAAGAACCGACCGGGCAAGATCTTCATCGTCACCGACGCGATGTCGACCATCGGCACCGACATGAAGAGCTTTACGCTGAACGGCCGCGAGATCCTGCGCCAGGACGGCCGTCTGACGCTCGCCGACGGGACGCTTGCCGGCGCCGATATCGACATGATTTCGTCGGTCCGGTTTGCCCATGAGGCGCTCGACCTGCCGGTCGAGGAGGCGTTGCGCATGGCCTCCACCTATCCGGCGGAAGCGGCCTGGCTTGCCGACCGCAAGGGCGCGCTGAAGCCCGGATTCGACGCGGATTTCGTGATCCTCACCAACGAGCTTGGCATGAAGAGCACCTGGATCGGCGGGGCGAAGGTTCATCAGGAGTAGGCGCGCGGGTTCTTTCCGCCAGCAAGCCCCTCATCCGCCCTGCCGGGCACCTTCTCCCCGTTCTGACGGGGAGAAGGGATATGTGGCACTGCCGACGCTCCAGCCTCCTTCTCCCCGCATGCGGGGAGAAGGTCCCGGTAGGGGATGAGGGGCAATTGCTCCACACCCTAGTGCAAATTTAGCCGGCTACCGGAAACCGTATCTCCACCTTCAACCCCCTGCCCTCGCGACCCCCCGCGAGGGTCATCGTCGCGCCGTGCAGGCGGGCGATTTCCTCGACGATCGGCAGGCCGAGGCCGGTGCCCAGCTTGTCGGAGCGGTCGCCGCGTTCGAAGCGTTTGAGCACCGAAGCCCGCTTTTCGCGCGGGATGCCCGGGCCGTCGTCTTCCACCTCGAGCACTGCGATGCCGTTTTCCGGCGTGACGCGAACGGTCACCTCGGCGCCTTTTCCCGCATAAAGCAGAGCATTGCCGATCAGGTTCTTCATCAATTCGCCGATCAGCAGCGGTTCGGCGGAGACGATGATCTCCCCCTCTCCCTCAAAGCCCAGATCGATGCCGGCATCGGCGGCGAGCGGGACATTGTCGGCCGTTGCCCCGCGCGCCAGCGCCGTCAGGTCGACAACCTGCATCGAGGCGGAGCGGGTGGCAGCGTCAATCTTCGCCATCAGGAGGAGCTGGGCAATAATACGCTCGGCATCCGCCACCGCCTCGTCCGCCTTGCGGGCCGCTTCCTTCACCTCCGCGAGGTCCGTCCCGCGATCGGCGAGCGCCAGCTGGGTGCGGATGATGGTAAGCGGGGTGCGCAGCTGGTGGCTGGCATTGCCGGTGAAATGCCTCAGCGCCTCCAGTGCGCTTTCGAGCCGAACCATGAAGGAATTGACGGTATCGACAAGGCCCTGCACTTCGTTCGGCACCCGCTCGCTGATCGGGTGAAGATCGTCCGGGCTGCGCTCGGCGATCGCCTCGCTGAAACGGTAGAGCGGCCGAAGCGACAGCGTCACCGCCACCCAGACGATGATCGCGGCGCCGACGATCATGAACAGCAGGCGCAGCGCCGAGCGGATCAGGATCGTCTGGGTCAGTTGCTGGCGGGCGATCGTGGTTTCCGCGACGGTGACGGTGAAGGGCACCGAATTGATGCCGGTAGAGGCGGAGCGGGCGAGCGCCGCCACGCGGATCGGCTCGCCGCGGAACGTGGCATTCTCGAAAGCGGCCGCCTGGCCCTCGCGGCGAGGGATCGACGGCAGCGTCTGGTAACCGGTGATGAACGTGCCGGGCGGACCGTCGACACGGTAGAAAACGCGGTCCTGGGCCGCCGAAGTCAGCATTTCCAGCGCCACATAGGGGATGTCGACTTCGAGCGTGCCGTCCTCGGCGACGATCACCCGCTCGGCGATCGCCAGCGCCGAGCCGGCCAGCACACGGTCGGAAACCTCGTTGGCGGTATCCACCGCCTCGTCCCAGGTATCGGCCATGGCGACGGTGCCGATCACCGCCGTCGAGGCGAGAAGCCAGGCGAGCAGACGGCGGCGGAGGGAATAGGCAACCGTCGGCGTCATCGGTTGGGCGGCATGCGGGATCGCCGTCATGCGCCGGGCGCCGTGGTTTCGAGATAATAACCGATGCCGCGGGCGGTCTTCACGGTCAACCCGTGCGGGCCCAGGCGCCGGCGCAGGCGGCTCACATATTGCTCGATCGCATTGGCGGACAGGTCGTCGTCGAAACCGGTCAGCGACGCCATGATCGCATCCTTGGAGACCACCTTGCCGGCGCGCAGGAAGAGCAGCTCCAGAAGCGCCACTTCCCGTGCAGGCAGATCGAGGGTCACGCCCAGGCTGGAAAATGTCCGCGAATTCAGGTCGAAGGTGACGCCGCCGTAGTTGACTATCGAGCTTCTGAGGCCCGCCTGGCGGCGCAGCAGGACGCGGATGCGCGCCTCGAATTCCGAGATGTCGAAAGGCTTGATCATGTAGTCGTCGGCGCCGAGATCGAGCCCCTTCACCCTCTCCTCGGGCGTGCCGCGGGCGGTCAGGATCATCACGGCCGCTTTGTTCGCCCGTGCCCGCATGGCGCGCAGCACGTCGAGCCCGTCCATTTCCGGCAGGTTCAGGTCCAGTATGACGAGGTCATAGGTTTCGGCGGCGGCGACGGCCTCGGCGGAAGCGCCGTCGGCGACCGCATCGACCGCGTAACCGCTGCCGCGCAGGATCGTCGACAGCCCCTCGGCCAGCGCCTGATTGTCCTCGACCAGAAGAATACGCACGAAATCTCCCCGCTTCCGCAGATGATTATAAACGCGGAAGCGGCGATGTCACGGATGTGCTGATGCCGTGGTTACTTCGAGCGTTACTGCGAACGGCCGATGTAATCCATCTTGCCGATCGGGACGCCCTTGTGGCGCAGGATCGCGTAGGCCGTGGTGACGTGGAAATAGAAGTTCGGCAGCGCGAAGCTCAGGACGTAGTTGCGGCCGCTGAACTTCGTCTCGCCACCGCGGGACTTGATGATCACTTCGGCGTCCTCGCGGTTCGCCATGCTGGCCGGATCGACGCTGTTCAGGAACGCCACGGTTTTTTCGATGCGAGCATGCAGGTCGGCGAAGGTGGCTTCGTTATCGGCCATCGGGATGTTCTCGATCTGCCCGACGCGGACCGGCACGAATTTCGCGCTGTCGCTGGCGCGCTGGATCTGGGAGGTCAGCGGGTACATGTCATCGACCAGCCGGGTTTCCAGCAGTTCCTTGTGGGCGATGCCCTTCTCGTCGGCGAAGGCTTCGCCTTTCTTGAGGATTTCCGTGAGGTTGCCGAAAGCGCGGATGAAGACCGGCACCGTGATATCGTAGAGGGTGAGCGACATGGGCGAGACCTTTTGTGCTGACAAAACGCCGGGTCTTCCGGCGCGAAAAGACCGCCCACAGATAATGACACGGCATCGGAAAACAAGCAGATAGACGGTGCATTAGGCCCCCTGTGGCCGGAATGTTACGCGTCTGCCTATCGGCTTGTCGCCGCAGCCACGGTGGGGCATTGTGGCCAGATGAAAAGGCTGCTTTTCCCACTCCTCTGTCTTGCCCTTTCCCCCGGCCTCGCCATGGCGGATACGACGCTGTTCAAGGCGCTCTCCGGGCGGGCCGACGCGCCGATGCTGACGGTCTATTCCTCGCTCGACGAGCCGCTCGCCAAGCCGATGATCGCCGGCTTCCAGACGGCCAATCCGGATGTGGCGGTGCGCTACGAGGACATGTTGACGGGCGAGATCTACGACCGGATCGTGCGCGAAACCGATGCCGGCAACAAGACGGCCGACTTCGCCTTCTCCTCCGCCATGGACCTGCAGGTGAAGCTTGCCAATGATGGCTACGCCCAGCGCAGCGACCTGCCGATGAGCGGGCAATGGCCGGGCTGGGCCAACTGGCGCAATACCGCCTATGCGCTGACCTTCGAACCGGCCGTGTTCGTCTATCACAAGCCGAGTTTCAAGGATTCTTCCCCGCCCTCGACCCGGGCCGAACTGGTCGAATTCCTGCAGAAGCGGGGCGATGCGGTCTACGGCCGGATCGGCACCTACGACATCGAGCGTTCCGGCGTCGGTTTCCTGTTCATGGCCCGCGACCAGGAGCAGTTCGGCGACATCTGGTCGGTAATTCGGGCGATGGGTGCTGCGGGCGTGAAGCTCTATTCGACCAGCCAGGCCATCCTGGAACGCGTTGCCGACGGGCGTTTCCTGCTCGGCTACAACATTCTCGGCTCCTATGCCGCAGACTGGGCTTCCCGTCATCCGGATGTCGGCATCGTGCTGCCGAAGGACTATACGGTGGTGATGTCGCGCATCGGCCTGGTGCCGCAGGCTGCCGACGCTCCGGATCTCGGCAGGCGCTATCTCGAGTTCTTCATGTCGAAGGAGGGCCAGACGATCATGGCCCGCGAGTTGCAGATTCCCGCCGTCAGCCCGGAAGTCGCCGGCAATAATACCGCCACGACGCTCAGGGAAATGCTCGGCGGGCAATTGAAGCCGGTTCCGGTCAGCCTCGGACTGATGGTCTATCTCGATCAGGTGAAGCGGGCGCGGCTGATTTCCCGCTGGAACGAAGTTCTGCGCCTGCAATAGGCAATTCGGGCAATTTCGAGGCATTCGCCCCTTGCCAAATCTCAAGAACGCGAAAGATGTCAGGTAAATGTCAGCTTCATATGCTGGCTTAGGGACATTCGGCCCCCGTTTGGAGGCGGGGACCTGATCGACGATGGGAGGAATCTGACCAAGCGGTTCTCGCCTGGGCTTTTCTCCTTGTCGCACAGCCAAACGAACTTCGCGTCGGATCAAGACGCCAACGGAGGACATACCCTTGAAACACTTCTTCCTCGCTTCCATTCTCGCGGGCGCAATCGCTCTCCCGGCCGCTGCGGCCGACTATTCGATCATGGCTCCTGCCGCCCCCGGCGGCGGCTGGGACCAGACCGCCCGCACCATGCAGACCGCCCTGCAAACTGAAAAGATCTCCGGCAAGGTGCAGGTCATGAACGTTCCGGGCGCCGGCGGCACGATCGGCATCGCCCAGTTCGCCAGCCAGCAGAAGGGCAATGCAAACGCCCTCATGGTCGGCGGTTACGTCATGGTCGGCGCCATCCTGACCAACAAGTCACCGGTCACCCTGAAGGACGTCACCCCGATCGCCCGCCTCACCGGCGAATATGAAGTCATCGTCGTACCGGCAGCGTCCGAGATCAAGACGGTGGCCGACCTCGTCGCCAAGCTGAAGGCAAACCCAGGCGCGGTTTCCTGGGGCGGCGGTTCGGCCGGCGGTACGGACCACATAACGGCGGGTTTGATCGCAAAGGCTGCCGGCGTTGATCCGACGAAGGTCAACTACATCGCGTTTTCCGGCGGCGGTGAGGCACTCGCCGCCATCCTCGGTGGCCAAGTCACGGCCGGCATCTCGTCCTACGGCGAGTTCGAATCACAGATCAAGGCCGGCGCGCTGCGTCTGCTCGCCATCTCCTCCGACAAGAAGCTCGACGGCATCAATGCCCCGACGCTGAAGGAATCCGGTCTTGACGTCGTGATCCAGAACTGGCGCATGGTCGCCGCTGCTCCCGGCCTGACCCCCGAGCAGAAGAAGGCCGTGACCGCCGACGTCGAAAAGCTCGCCAAGTCCAAGACCTGGCAGGACAACCTGAAGACCAAGGGCTGGATCGACACCTATCTCTCCGGCCCGGAATTCGAAGCGCAGCTCGCCAAGGACATCGCTGCCACTGAAACCATCCTGAAGGACATCGGACTGGTTAAATGAGCCTCGACAACAACAAAACGAGCACCGAAAAGCGCCGCCCCGATTGGGCGGCGCTTGTTATTGCCGCCATCCTCGTCGCCGTCGCCGCCGTCATCTTCCTGGATGTCGACCGGCTACGGGATATGGGCGGTTATAGCCAAGTCGGCCCGGCCACCGTTCCGAACTGGATTGCCTTTGCACTGATAGGGCTTGCGATCTGGACCGTGTTCGCCGCGTTTCGACGCGACTTTCCTGCGCGGGAAAAGCAGGAGCTCGGACCCGTTGTCTGGGTTGTCGCAGGCCTGGTCGCGCAGATGGCCCTCATTCGGGTCGCCGGTTTCTCGATTGCCACGGGCATGCTGTTCGGCCTCGCCGCCGCAGGTTTCGGCGCCCGCAAACTGTGGATCAGCATTCCGATCGGCATCGTCGTCTGTCTTGGCATCTGGTGGCTGTTTGCCGGCGTTCTGCAACTTTCGCTTCCGGCAGGCCCGCTGGAACACCTGATCCAGTGATGCGACCCTCGAGAGTAAGATCATGAGCACATTCGAATTCCTTCTCCAGGGGCTCGCATCGGCAATGGAGCCGATGAACCTCTTCTACGCGCTGATCGGCGTGACGCTCGGCACCATGGTCGGCGTGCTTCCCGGCATCGGTCCGGCGACGACCGTCGCCCTGCTTCTGCCGGTTACCTACCAGCTGGATGCGACCGGCTCGCTGATCATGTTCGCCGGCATCTATTACGGCGGCATGTATGGCGGCTCGACGACGTCGATCCTCTTGAACACGCCAGGCGAAAGCGCCTCGATCGTCACCGCGCTCGAGGGCAACAAGATGGCCCGGGCGGGACGCGGCGGCCCGGCACTGGCGACCGCGGCAATCGGATCGTTCGTCGCCGGCCTGATCGCGACGCTCGCGCTAGCCTTCATCGCGCCCTACATCGTCAAGCTGGCGCTGGTCTTCGGTCCGCGCGAATATTTTGCGCTGATGGTTCTGGCCTTCGTCACCGTCTCTTCGGCCTTCGGCAATTCGACGCTGCGCGGCCTCACCTCGCTTTTCATCGGACTTGCCCTCTCGCTCGTCGGCATCGACCAGCTGACCGGCCAGAACCGGCTCTCCTTCGGCGTGCCCGACCTGCTCGACGGTATCGAAGTGACGACGATGGCGGTCGCCATGTTCGCGATCGGCGAGACGCTTTACATCGCCGCCCAGGGCGAAGCGGCACCGGACAAGATCGAAGCGATCCGGGGTTCGGTGTGGATGACGGCGCAGGATTGGGGGCGCTCCTGGAAAGCCTGGCTGCGCGGCACCGTGATCGGCTTCCCGATCGGCGCGATGCCGGCCGGCGGCGCCGAAATCGGCACTTTCCTGTCCTATGCGACTGAAAAGCGTCTTTCCAAGCATCCGGAAGAATTCGGCAATGGTGCGATCGAAGGCGTGGCCGGTCCGGAAGCCGCCAACAATGCGTCTGCCGCCGGCACGCTCGTGCCGCTGCTGACGCTCGGCCTGCCGACCTCGGCGACCGCGGCGATCATGCTCGCCGGCTTCCAGCAATACGGCCTGCAGCCGGGTCCTCTGCTGTTTGCGACCAACCCGCAGCTCGTCTGGGGCCTGATCGCCTCACTTTTGATCGCCAACCTGATGCTGCTCGTCCTCAACCTGCCGCTGGTCGGCCTGTGGGTGAAGCTGCTGACCATTCCGAAGCCGTGGCTCTATGCGGGCATCCTGGTGTTTGCGACGCTCGGTACGATCGGTGCCAACCCTTCTGTGTTCGAACTCGGCATGCTGCTGGTCTTCGGGCTCGTCGCCTACATCATGCGCGTCTTCGACTATCCGATCGCGCCTGTGATCGTCGGCCTCATTCTCGGGCCGCTTGCCGAACAGCAGCTCCGCCGCGCGCTGGCGATCAGCCAGGGTGACGTGACGGTGCTGTTCACCTCGCCGATCGCAGCCGTGCTGCTGAGCCTGGCGGCACTCGCCCTCATCCTTCCCCTCGTCCTGCGTGCACGCGGACGCGGCGATGCTCTTTCGCAGATGGCAGCCAGCGAAGACTGATCATAAAGCTGCCAACAGACTAAAGCCCGGGTTTCGACCCGGGCTTTTTTTATTGCCCGAATACCGACCAGCCGGTTCTAGTGGCCAGCATTTCGAGAGCCAGCGAACCCAGCAGCGAATTGCCGTTGTGATTGAGGCCCGGCGACCAGACGGCGACGGACGCCTTGCCAGGTGCCACCGCCATGATGCCGCCGCCGACACCGCTTTTGCCGGGCAGGCCGACGCGATAGGCGAAATCCCCGGATCCGTCATAATGGCCGCAGGTGAGCATCAGCGCGTTGATGCGCCGTGCCCGCTGCCTTGATACCACGGTGTGCCCGGTCAGCGGGTTGCGGCCGGAGGCAGCGAGGAACAGACCGGCCTTGGCAAGCTGGGTGCAGGTCATTGCGAGCGCGCAATGATGGAAATAGACGCCGAGGACATGTTCGACCGGATGGTCGAGCTTGCCGAAGGAACGCATGAAATTGGCCAGCGCGAAGTTGCGGAAACCCGTCGCCTGCTCGGACTTCGCCACCTCCGGGTCGATGGCGATCGAGTCGTCATCGGCAAGATAGCGTACAAAGCGGACGATCTCGCCGATCGCCTCGCGCGGCGTGTGTCCGGCCAGCACCAGATCGCTGACCGCGATAGCGCCGGCATTGATGAAAGGATTGCGCGGCTTGCCTTCCTCGTGCTCGAGCTGGACGATCGAATTGAAGGCGGAGCCGGAGGGCTCGCGGCCGACCCTGTTCCAGGTGGTTTCGCCGTGTTTGCCTAGCGCGAGCGTCAGGGTGAAGACTTTCGAGACGCTCTGGATCGAGAAGGGTTCGTCGCAATCGCCGACCTTGTGCACGTCGCCATCGACGGTGACGATCGTCATGCCGAACTTCTTCGGATCGACATGGGCGAGCTGCGGGATATAGTCCGCCACCTTGCCTTCGCCGAGGCGTGGCGTCAGCTTCTCATGGATCTCCTCGACGATCGCCTGCAGGTCTGCCATCTCTTCACCCCGAATTATTGCGCGCCCGAGACGAGCCTTACTATTCGAAGGCGCTGCCGGAAAGATGGTTCCTGGCGGAAGCCTTGACCGCGCCGATCTCCGACCACAATGAGGCAATCATCGCCGGGTCGACATCGGCCATGATGTCGCGCAGCCAGCCTTCGTGCGCGGCGGCCATGGCGACAAAAAGCTCGGTTCCGGCCGGCGTCAGCTTGGCGACCGTGACGCGGCGGTCGCCGTCCGGCGTGACGCGCTGCACGAAACCATCCGCCTCCAGCCGCTCCACCAGACCCGTGACATTGCCGTTGGTGACCATGGTGCGCTTCGAGAGCTCGCCAAGTCTCAAGCCGTCGGCCTCGCGATAGAGCTGTGCCATCAAATCGAACTGGGGAAGCGTCGCACTGAATTCGGTGCGAAGCCGGCGGCGGATTTCGGTTGTGATCAGTTTGGTGGTGGAGAGCATGCGCAGCCACAGCCGCGTCTCGGGCTTGTTCTTCCCATGCGGGCCATGGGCGATCAGTTCCAGGTCGGCGCTTGCCGCTTCTGCTTCCATGCCTACACCCCGAGATATCGATCCTGCAGTTCCGTCGTCAGGTCCGTCGGCCTGCCGCTCCAGGCGCTTCTTCCGTTTTCCAGGATGACGCAGCGGTCCGCAACCGGCAAAAGCTCCGAAAGCGTCTTATCCACCACCAGAATGGACAGGCCTTCGGCCTTCAGCCGCCGGATCGCCTTCCAGATGTCCTGGCGGATGACCGGGGCAAGGCCTTCGGTCGCCTCGTCGAGAATGAGCAGGCGCGGATTGGTCATTAGCGCGCGGCCGATCGCCAGCATCTGCTGCTCGCCGCCGGAGAGCGATCTCGCCATCTGCGCATGACGCTCAGACAATCGCGGGAAGAGTTCGTTGACGCGCTCCAGCGTCCATTGGCCGGGCCGGGCGGCGGCGACCAGGTTTTCGTGCACCGTGAGGTTCGGGAAGCAGCGGCGGCCTTCCGGCACGAGGCCGATGCCGAGCTTGGCGACGTGATGCGGCCGCTTGCCCTTGGTGTCCGTGCCGCCGATCTTCACGCCACCGGCGCGGGGCGGGTTGAGATTGCAGATGGCGCGGATGGTGGTCGTCTTGCCCATGCCGTTGCGGCCCATCAGGGCGACGGCCTCGCCTTCCGCGACCGCAAGATCGACGCCAAAAAGCGCCTGGCTTGCGCCGTAGAATGCTTCGATCCTGGTGACATCGAGCAGCATCAGGCGTGGTCTCCGAGATAGGCGGTGCGCACGGTCGGGTCACGGCGGATTTCCTCGACCGTCCCCGTCGCGATGATACGGCCGTAGACGAGCACCGAGATCCGGTCGGCGAGTGCGAAAACCGCGTCCATATCGTGCTCGACCAGCAGGATCGGTGCTTCCTGCCGCAGCGTATCGAGGAAGCGGGTCAGCGATTTCGAGCCTTCCGGCCCCATGCCGGCCATCGGCTCGTCGAGCAGGAAGGCTTTCGAGCCAAGGGCCAGCGCCATGGCGATTTCCAGCTGCCGGCGTTCGCCATGGGAAAGCTCGGCAGCAGGGATGCGGGCGCGGGCCGTCAGCCCGACTCGTTCCAGCATAGCCATGGCGGTGTCGATCAGCGACCTGTCGCGCATGACGGGCTTGAAGAAACGGAAGCTCGAACCCTGCTTTGCCTGCACCGCCAGCATGACGTTGCGCAGGCCCGAGAAATCCGGTGCGATCGACGAGACCTGGAAGGTGCGGCCAAGCCCGAGCCGGGCACGATCGGCCACGCCGAGCGAGCCGATGTCCTGCCCGGCAAAACGGATCGTACCGCTGTCTTGCCTAAGCGTGCCGCAGATCTGGTGGATGAGCGTGGACTTGCCGGCGCCGTTCGGGCCGATCAGGGCATGGATCTCGCCGGGGCGAAGATCGAGCGTCACGCCATCCGTGGCCCGCAGCGCGCCAAAATTCTTGACGAGGTTGGAGATCTGGAGAACCGGCTCAACCATGTCTGGCCTTTCCGGCAAGCAGGCCCAGAAGACCGCCGCGCGCAAACAGCACCACGACGAGGAGGATGAGGCCCAGGAAGAACTGCCAACGTTCGGTGAGGCCGCCGAGCGCATATTCGAAGATTACGTAGAGTGCGGCGCCCGCCAGCGGCCCGAACAGCCGGCCAGTGCCGCCGAGGATGATCAGCACGATCAGTTCGCCCGACATGTGCCACGACAGCATGGACGGGCTGACGAAGCGGTTGAGATCGGCAAACAGCGCGCCGGCAAGGCCGGTGACCGCCGCCGAGATCGCAAAGCCGGTCAGCCGGATGCGATAGGGCTGGATGCCGACGGTCGCGACACGCACCTCGTTCTGCCGTGCCGCCTGCAGCGCCGTGCCGAAACGCGAGGCGCGGATCAGTGCGAAGAGGGCGAGCGCCAGCAACAGGATGACATAGCAGATCAGGAAGAAGGTCAGCGGCCGCATGGTGTTGACGCCGGGGAACTGGTTGCGGACGAGGATCGACAACCCGTCCTCGCCGCCATAGGCCGGCCAGGAGATCGCGAAATAATAGACCATCTGCGCGAAGGCGAGCGTGATCATGATGAAATAGACGCCCGAGGTCCTGAGACTGATCGCGCCGATCGCCAGGCCGACAAGGCCGGAGAGGATCAGCGCGACGATCCAGATCACCCACATCTGTTTCGAGCCGGGCAGGCCGAACACCAGCGGATCGCCGGAAAAGGCGTGGGCCGCCAGGATGCCGGCGACATAACCGCCAATGCCGAAGAAGGCCGCATGGCCGAAAGAGACGAGGCCACCAAGACCCAGCGCCAGATTGAGGCCGGTGGCGGCGAGCGCGAGGATGGCGATGCGGGTCGCAAGCGTGATGTAGAACGGCTGGCCGAATGCGTCCGCCGCAAAGGGGACGGCGAGCAGCAGGGATGCCAGAATGAGGTTGATGAGGTTTTCGCGGGTCACGATCATGATCTCACGCATGCGCCGCGGGAAAGAGGCCGCGCGGTTTGACCGCGAGAATGACCGCCATGACGATATAGATCAGCATCGAAGCCGCAGCGCCGCCGATCATGCCGGCCTGGGCCGGGGCGACAAACAGCGCCAGGATCTTCGGCAGGAGAAAACGGCCCATCGTATCGGTGACCCCGACCAGCAGCGCGCCGAGAAGCGCGCCCTTGATCGAGCCGATGCCGCCGATGACGATGACCACGAAGGCGAGGATCAGCACCGGTTCGCCCATGCCGACCTGCACCGATTGCAGCGCGCCGACCATGGCGCCGGCGAGACCCGCAAGTGCCGCGCCGAGCGCGAAGACCACGGTATAGAGCGTGCGGATATCGACGCCTAAGGCGCCGATCATCTCGCGGTCGCTTTCGCCGGCGCGGATGCGCATGCCGAGACGGGTCCGGGAGATCAGCAGGTAGAGGCCGAAGGCGACGATCGCGCCGGCAAGGATGATCGCCAGGCGATAGACCGGATATTCCGTGCCACCCGGCAGCGCGACGGCGCCCTGCAGCAAGGGAGGAATATCGAGATAGAGCGGGAAGGAGCCGAACAGCCAGCGCGTGCCTTCCGAAAACATCAGGATCAGCGCGAAGGTGGCGAGCACCTGGTCGAGATGATCGCGGTCATAGAGCCTGCGGATCACCACGAGTTCGACGATCGCGCCCGCCGCGGCCGCCGCGATGAGGCTGGCGATCAGGCCGATCCAGAATGAGCCGGTCCACGCCGCCACGGTGGCGCAAGCGAATGCGCCGACCATGTAGAGCGAGCCGTGAGCAAGGTTGATCAGGCCCATGACGCCGAAGATCAGCGTCAGCCCGGCAGCCATGAGAAACAACATGACGCCGAGCTGCAGGCCGTTGAGCAACTGCTCGAGAGCAAGTGCCAAAGTCACAGGCAGGCCTTAGATCTTGCAGTCTTTGGCATAGGCATCGCCGTGATCGGCGAAGATCTTCTCTACCGTCTTGTTGGTGATGACGCCGTTCTGCTTGATCACTTCCGTCAGGTAGATGTCCTGGATCGGATGCTGGTTGGTGTTGAACTTGAATTTTCCGCGCGGGGACTGGATGTCTGCCTTGCGAAGTTCGGCACCGAAAGCATCGGCGTTCTTGACGCTCGCCTTGGACGCTGCGGCAACGATGAGCTGGGCGGCGTCATAGGCCTGGACGGCATAGATGGACGGCAGGCGGTTATATTCCTTCTGGAAATCGGCCAGGAACTTCTTGCTCGCGGCGTTGTCGAAGTCCGGGGCCCACTGGCCGGACGCCTTGGCGCCGACCGCCGCATCGCCGATTGCCGGCAGAACGTCCTGGCTGAAGGAGAAGCCCGGGCCCATGACCGGGATTTTGACGCCCGACTGGGCGAACTGCTTCATGAAGGCGATGCCCATGCCGCCCGGCAGGAAGACGAAGATGCCGTCGGCGCCGGAGGCGCGCATCTGGGCGATTTCGGCGGCGTAGTCGGTTTGGCCGACCTGGGTGTAGACCTCGGCGGCGAGCTGGCCCTTGTAATAACGCTTGAAGCCGGTCAGCGAATCCTTGCCGGCTGGATAGTTCGGGGCGAGGATGAACATCTTCTTGTAGCCCTTGTTGGCATATTCGCCCATGGCTTCATGAAGGTTGTCGTTCTGGTAGGCGGCGTTGAAATAGAGCTTGTTGCAGTTGGCGCCGGCAAGCGCGGCAGGCGCGGCATTGGTCGAGACGTAGAACTTGCCCTGCGCCACCGCGCTCGGGGCGACGGCCATCAAGAGGTTCGACCAGACGATGCCGGTCAGGACGTCGACCTTGTCGCTCTGGATCATCTTGTCGGCGATCTGCACGGCCAGTTCCGGCTTCTGCGCATCGTCTTCGGTAACAACGGTGATGTCCTTGTTGCCGGCATTCTTGATCGCCAGCATGAAGCCGTCGCGCGTATCGATGCCAAGGCCGGCGCCACCGCCCGAAAGCGTGGTGATCATGCCGATCTTCAGCGGCTCGGCGAAAGCCATGCCGGTGGTGCTCATGCTCAGCGCCAAAGTGGCTGCAGCAAGCATTTTCTTCATGTGACGAACTCCCGTTTGTTTTTGTGTTGTTCCCGGTGCCTTCGACGGACTTGGACATCCGCCGGGTCTTCTTTGTCTTCCACATTTGCGTGGAAACTTCCACTCTACATGTAAGGCGAAATTCGACCGCCAATCACCATGGTTAAGCTGAGGGTTTCTGCTTCAGCCGGAACCGCTGGATCTTGCCGGACTCGGTCTTCGGCAGCGCATCGGTGAAGACGACCGAGCGCGGATACTTGTAAGGGGCGATCACCGCCTTCACATGATCCTGCAGGATCTTGACCATCAGCTCGCCTGGCTCGGCTCCCTTCACCAGCACCACATGCGCCTCGACGATGGTGCCGCGCGCCTCGTCCGACACGCCAATCACGGCGCATTCGAGCACCGCCTCGTGTTTGAGGAGGGCCGCCTCGACCTCGGGACCGGCGATGTTGTAACCGGCCGAGACGATCATGTCGTCGGAGCGGGCGGCGAAGTGGAAATAACCGTCCTCGTCCTCGACGAAACTGTCGCCCGTAAGATTCCAGCCGTCCCTGACATAATCCTTCTGGCGGTCGTCGGCGAGGTAACGGCAGCCGATCGGCCCCTTGACCGCAAGCTTGCCGATTGTGCCGCGCGGCACTTCGTTCATGTCGTCGTCGACAACGATCGCCTCGTAGCCGGTGAGCGGCTTGCCGGTGCAGGCCGGCCTGGAATCGCCGAGCCGGTTCGAGATGAAGATATGCAGCATCTCGGTCGCGCCGATGCCGTCGAGGATCGGCTTGCCGGTTTTTTTCACCCATTCGTCGAAGACGGGCCCGGGCAAGGTCTCGCCGGCGGAAACGGCGATGCGCAGCGACGAGAGGTCGGCGCCGGCATCCATCGCCGCCAGCATGGCGCGATAAGCGGTGGGTGCGGTGAAGCTGATCGTCGCCTTGTAGGTCTCGATGATCTCGATCATCTTCGGGGGCGTGGCCTGTTCCAGAAGGGTCGCGGCCGCGCCGAAACGCAAGGGGAAGACTGCGAGACCACCAAGGCCGAAGGTGAAGGCGAGCGGCGGGGAGCCGACGAACACGTCGTCCGGCGTCACGTCCAGCACTTCCTTCGCATAGGCATCGGCGATGATCAGGATATCGCGATGGAAATGCATGGTCGCCTTCGGCACGCCCGTGGAGCCCGACGTGAAGCCGAGCAGGGCGACGTCGTCGCGGCCGGTCTTCACGGACTCGAAACGCACCGGCTTGTTGAGCGCCGCCCGATCGAGCTCGGCGTCATGGTTGGCCGTGCCGTCGAAGCCGATCACCTGTTTCAGGAACCGGCTTTCCTTGGCGCAGGCGACCAGTTCGTCCATCAGCCGCGTATCGCAGAGCGCGATCGAAATCTCCGCCTTGTCGATGATCTTGGCAAGCTCGCCGGAGCGCAGCATCGGCATGGTGTTGACGACGACGGCGCCGGCCTTGGTCGCGGCCAGCCAGCAGGCGACCATGGCCGGGTTGTTGGCGGAACGGATCAGCACCCGGTTGCCGGGCTTCAGGCCGTAGTCCTCGGTCAAGGCGCGAGCGATGCGGTTCGTCCAGTCGGACAGCTCCTTGTAGGTGCGGCGGCGGCCGTTGCCGATGAGAGCGGTGTTGTCGCCGAAACCGCGCTCGACCATGCGGTCGGTGAGTTCGACGCCCGCATTCATCCATTCCGGATAATCGAAGCCATCGAGCTTGATTTCCGGCCACTGATCCGGCGGCGGAAGATTGTCGCGGGCAAACGTATCCAGATGGCCTGACGGTCCCAGCATATTTTCGTTCCCAGATATTCTTATCGATGCGGCTTTTTGCCTTTTGTCCAGAAAAGCACCGCCTCTCTTTGGTTGCAAGAGAGAAATTTTAGGTTTGTAATAATTTTCTGCGGGCGGTGTTTTGGGCGCCCCTGCAGGCTTCCAAGCGGGCCGGCGCGGTGCCAGTATGGCGCCGGAAATCAGGCTTTGTCGAAGGGAAAAGTTAAGATGCGGCATCGGATTAGCGACTGGGACAATGCCTATGCCAACGGCATCAACATTCCCCAGGGCGACCGCTGGCCGGCGGCATGGGTGGAACCGGCACGACTTTATCGCGAGACGCTTGCCGCTGCGGGCCGCGCCAGGCTCGGTCTTTCCTATGGCGAGAAGCCGCGCAACCGCTTCGATCTTTTCCTGCCGGCAACCGAACCGGCCGGCCTCGTGGTGTTCGTCCATGGCGGATTCTGGATCGGGCTCGACAACAGCTACTGGTCGCAGTTTGCCAGCGGAGCGGTGGAGCGCGGTTATGCGGTCGCCATGCCGATGTACACGCTGGCGCCGGAGAACCGCATTTCGGGCATCACTGTGGAAATCGGCAGGGCGATCGAGGCTGCCGCCGGCATGGTCGGCGGCCCGATCCGGCTGATGGGCCATTCGGCGGGCGGGCATCTCGTCACGCGGATGATCTCCGCCACGTCGCCGCTGCCGGAGGCTGTGCGCAACCGCATCGTCAATACGGTTTCATTGTCCGGCGTGCACGACCTGCGGCCGATCATGAAGACGAAGATGAACGAAAAGCAGCGGATTGACGCCGAGGAAGCCTACCGGGAAAGTCCGGTCCTTTTGGAGCCGCTTCCGGGAGCTCGGGTGACCTGCTGGGTAGGGGCTGGCGAACGCGCCGAATTCATCCGCCAGAACGCGCTGCTTGCCAGCGTCTGGAAGGGGCTGGGCGCCGAGACGGAAGCCGTCGAGGAGCCGGACAGGCATCATTTCACCATTCTCGACGGCATGGCGGACCCCGACCATCCGCTGATGGATGCGCTGTTTTCCTAAAGCGATGCGGCGGCGCGGGCTGCCTGGTCGTAATGGCCGGAAAGCGCGCGCAGGCGGGCTGCCATGGCTGACAGGGTTTCACCCGAAACCTCGGTCGCAAGCACCGATTTGACGAGCAGTTCCTCACGCACCGCCGCATAGCGCTTGCAGGCATCGGCGCCCGCTTCCGTCACCATGACAAGCTTTTCCTTGCCGCGGCGGCCGGATTTGATCAGCTTCAGCCGTTCGAGCTTCTTCAGCGCGTAGGTGACCACATGCGTGTCCTCGATGTTGAGGACCAGCGCGATATCGGCCAGCGTCTTTGCCTTGTTGCGGCTGTTGATATTGTGCAGGACGAGGATGTCGATCGGCGACAGATCCGGCACGCCGGCGGCTGACATGCAGCGGACCATCCAGCGGCTGAAGGCGTGGTTCAGCATGATCATGCCGAACTCGATCTCCGACAGCGCCGGCAAAGCCCCGCTCGCCAGGTGCCCGGAGGATACGATCGGGCCGAATTCACTCTTTTCCGATGACACTATTTCTCCTCCCGAGTGCGAGCGCGCCGCAAGCGGATGCCTGCGGCGCCTCTCAAATCACATCTTCTTATAGGCGTCCAGAATGGCGGCGCCGTCGGCACCGGCCTTCTTCGACCAGTCTTCGGTCAGCTTGGCGCCGACATCGGCCAGGCCCTTCTTGAGATCGGCGCTCGGTTCGAGAACCTTCATGCCGTTCTTCTTGAGGGTTTCCATGTAGGCGCTCGTCTTTTCGGCACCGAGCGCCCAGCCGCGGGTTTCTGCGGCAGCGGCTGCATCGGTGACAGCCTTCTGGACGGCCGGATCGAGGCCAGCGAAGGCTGCCTTGTTGACGAAGATGACGTTCTTCGGGATCCAGGCCTGGGTGTCGTAATAGTGGGTCAGCGATTCCCAGATCTTGCTATCGACGCCGGTGGCGCTCGAGGTCATCAGGCCGTCGACGACGCCGGTTGCGAGAGCCTGCGGCAGTTCGGCCGCCTGAACCGTGACCGGCTGGGCGCCGACCAGATCGGCGATGCGCGACGTGCCGACGTTATAGGCGCGCCATTTCAGCCCCTTGAGGTCGGCGGTGCTGTTGACATCCTTCTTGGTGAAAATGCCCTGCGGCGGCCACGGCGTCGCATAGAGGAGCTTGAGGCCCTGCGCATCGAGCGCCTTTTCGATCGCCGGCTTGGAGGCGGCGTAGAGCTTCTTCGACGCATCGAAGCTGGTTGCCAGGAACGGCACGACGTCGATGCCGAAGACCGGGTTTTCGTTCTCGTGCAGCGAGATCAGCACCTCGCCGGCCTGGGCCTGGCCGGTCTGAACGGCGCGCTTGATATCCGGCGCCTTGAAGAGCGAGGCGCTCGGATGAACGGTGATCTTCAGCTTGCCGCTGGTCGCCGTTTCGACGTCCTTGGCGAACTGCATCAGGTTCTCGACATGGTAGTTCGCCGGCGGATAGGCCGACGGCAGGACCCAGGCGGTCTGGGCGAAGGCGGCGCCGGAAGCCGCCAGAAGCGCTGCGCCAACAAGGCCCGAGCGAACGAGAGTAGAGATCATTTTCCTCATATCAGTTCCCTTTTTCTTTCTCTGATTAACCCGGGAATGCCATTTTCGGCAGTACCATCACGATTTCCGGGAAGACCGTGATGATGGCGACTGTCGCCACAAGCAGGAAGAAGAACGGCAGCGAAGCGCGCGCGACGGTCAGGCTGTCGCGGCCGCTCATGGTCTGCAGCACGAAGAGGTTGAAGCCGACCGGCGGCGAGACTTCCGCCATTTCGACGATCAGCACCAGGAAGATGCCGAACCAGACGAGGTCGAAACCGGCCTGCTGGATCATCGGCAGGACCACAACCGTGGTGAGCACGATCATCGACAGCCCGTCGAGCGCTGCGCCGAGCAGGATATACATGACCGTCAGCACCGCGATCAGCGCATAGGGGCTGAGGTTGAAGCTGTCGACCCAGGCGGCGAGCGCGTTCGGAATGCCGGTATAACCCATGGCGATCGACATGAAGCCGGCGCCTGTGAGGATCAGCATGATCATGCAGGTGAGCCTAGTGGCGCCCATGACGCTGTCCCAGAAGGCCTTCATCGTCAGCGTCCGCGACCAGGCGGCGATGGCGAGCGAGCCGAGCACGCCCCAGGCGGCGCATTCCGTCGCCGTCGCCCAGCCGAGGATGAGCGTCGCGAAGACCAAGACGATCAGCAGCGTGACGGGGATGAGGTTGGCCGATTCCTTCAGCTTCTCCATGAAGCTCATCTTCGGCGGTGCCGGCGGCTGCTTGTCCGGGTTCAGAAGCGACCAGACGATGATGTAGCCGGAATAAAGCACCATGACGATGGCGCTCGGCAGGAAGCCGGCGAGGAAGATCTGGATGATCGAGACATTCGCCGCCACCGCATAGACGACCATGGTGATCGACGGCGGAATGAGGATGCCGAGCGTGCCGGCACCGGCGAGCGAGCCGAGGCTGACCATCTCGTCATAGCCGCGTTTCTTGAGTTCCGGCAGGGCGATCTTGGCGATCATCGCCGTGGTGGCGGCAGACGAACCCGAGATCGATCCGAACAGGCCGCAGCCGATCACGTTGACATGCATGAGGCGGCCGGGCAGCCAGCCGAGCCAGGGGGCGAGGCCTCGGAACATCTCTTCCGAAAGCCGGGTGCGGAACAGGATTTCCCCCATCCAGACGAACAGCGGCAGCGCCGCGAGCGACCAGGACGCGCCGCCGCTCCAGGAATTGGTGGCAAGCACCGCGCCGATCGGGATGCCGGGCACGAAGAGCATGGCAATAAAGCCGCAGATCAGCAGCGAGATGCCGATCCAGACGCCGCTGGCCAGCAGCGCCAACAGGGCGACGAGGACGATGCCGGCGATTTCAACGAGTTCGATCGTGCTCATGGATCACGCCCCGCTCTGGATGGCGCGCTCGATGACTTCCTCGGCCGTTTGCGGCTCCGGCTTCTCGTAGCGCGGCGAGCCGCCGAACAGGACATGGAGGAGTTCGTCGACGAAGGCGATCGCGAGGATGATCAGGCCGCCGCAGAAACCGAGCTGCGGAATCCACAAAGGCACCGCGATGACGCCCTGCGCCAGATCGTTGAACATGTAGGAGGTCTTCGTCATGTCGAAGGCGAACCAGGCAAAATAGAGCGTCGCGATCGTGCCGATCACGAGGGCGAAGATCTCGACGACACGGCGGACCGTACCGGTGAAGCGCTCGACCAGCAGGCCGACGCGGATCATTTCGCCGGAGCGGAACGTGTGCGCGAGGCCGAGAAAGGCGCTCGCCGCCATGCACCAGGAGGCGAAATCGTCACCCGCCGGCACGTCGATATCGAGCGGGCGGCCGGCAGAAAGCGCCATCATCAGCAGGAAGATCGCGACAAGGAAAAGTCCGGCGAGATATCCGGAAAACAGGTAGAGTGCATCCAGCCCTTTCCGGAGCCAATCCGGAAATATGCTGTGGCGGGGATCAATGGAGGACATGGTTCATCCTCCCTTTACAGGATCGAAAAAACGGCATGGTCGGCTCCCCTCGGTTGCCGGTTATCCGGGTGGAGCTCTTGGCGGCTTCCTGCCCGTTCAGCGAGCATGATGCTTCAATGAGCAATTTCCTGTCAACTAATCATTGACGTTTTATCGACGAAATGTTTTCGTTAGGTATCAGTTTTGATTTGAGGGGCGGATTATGACCGAGGCTAAGTGGGATTTCTGGATCGATCGCGGCGGCACGTTCACCGATATCGTGGGCCGAAAGCCGGACGGATCGCTCGTGGCCCACAAGGTCCTGTCCGAAAATCCGGAAGCCTACCGCGATGCGGCGGTGCAGGGCATCCGCGAGCTTCTCGGCGTGCCGACCGGGGCTGCCATCCCTGCCGATGCGATCGGCGCGGTGAAGATGGGCACGACGGTCGCCACCAATGCGCTGCTGGAGCGCAAGGGCGAACGCACGCTGCTCGTGACGACCCGCGGCTTCCGGGACGCGCTGGCGATCGGCTACCAGGCTCGTGCCGACATTTTTGCCAAGAAGATCATCAAGCCGGAACTGCTCTACAAGCATGTGGTCGAGGTGGACGAACGGGTCCGCGCCGACGGTACGATCGAGGCGGCGCCGGACGAAAAGACAATCCGCGGCCAGTTGCAAGAGCAGTATGATGCTGGTTTCCGTGCCGTCGCCATCGCCTTCATGCACGCGTATCGCTATCCGGCTCATGAACAGCTGGTGGCCGGGATCGCCCGCGACATCGGCTTCACCCAGGTTTCCGTCAGCCATGAGGTTTCGCCGCTGATCAAGCTGGTCGGGCGCGGCGACACGACTGTGGTCGATGCCTATCTCTCGCCGATCCTGCGCCGCTACGTGGAGCAGGTTGCCGGCGAACTCGGCACCGGCTTGGACGCCACCGAAAGCCAAGGCGCGCAATTGATGTTCATGCAGTCCTCCGGCGGGCTGACCGCAGCGCGGCTGTTCCAGGGCAAGGATGCGATCCTGTCCGGCCCGGCCGGCGGCGTGGTCGGCGCGGTCGAGACTTCGCGGTTGGCAGGCTTCAACCGGATGATCGGCTTCGACATGGGCGGCACGTCGACCGACGTTTCGCATTATGACGGCGAGTTGGAACGCTCGTTCGAAACCGAAGTGGCCGGCGTGCGCATGCGGGCGCCGATGATGTCGATCCACACGGTCGCCGCCGGCGGCGGTTCGATCCTGCATTTCGAGAACGGCCGTTTTCGCGTCGGCCCGGATTCCGCCGGTGCCAATCCCGGCCCCAAGGCCTATCGCCGCGGCGGTCCGCTGACCGTGACTGACGCCAATGTCATGCTCGGCAAGCTCTCGCCAAAGCTCTTCCCGGCGATCTTCGGCCCCAACCGCGATCAGCCGCTCGATGCGGATGCGGTGCGCGCCGCCTTCGAGGAAATGGCGAAGGTGATCGGCGACGGCCGCTTGCCGGAAGAAGTGGCCGACGGGTTCCTGGCGATCGCCGTCGAGAACATGGCGAATGCCGTCAAGAAGATCAGCGTCCAGCGCGGCTACGACGTCACCCATTACGTGCTGACCTGCTTCGGCGGTGCCGGCGGCCAGCATGCCTGCCTGACGGCCGATGCGCTCGGTATCTCGACGGTGATGATCCACCCGTTCTCGGGCATTCTTTCCGCCTATGGCATGGGGCTCGCGGATATCCGCGCCACCCGCCAGCGCACGGTCTCGCACGAGCTTGCGGCCGCGCTGGAAACGCTCGGGGCCATAAGCGACGAGCTGACCGCCAGCGTGCTGGACGAAATGGCGTCGCAGGGCGTGACTGCCTCCGAAACCGAGGTGCTTCACCGCGCCCACCTACGCTATCAGGGCACGGATACGACTTTGCCCGTAACACTCGCCACTGCGGCAGAGATGACGGTCGCCTTCGAGACGGCGCACAGGAAGCAGTTCGGTTTCATCTTCGAAAACCGCGAGATCATTTTCGAGGCCTATGAGGTCGAGGCGATCGGCGGCGGTGCCGATTCCGACGAGCCGGAATTCGAAATCGACAACGCCAAGCCGACCACGACCGAACAGACAAAGTTCTTCTCCGGCGGCGCATGGCGCGAAGCGCCTGTCTATCGGCGCGCCGATATCAAGCCGGGCTCGCGCGCAAACGGCCCCTGCCTGATCGTCGAGCCGCACCAGACTATTGTCGTCGAGGACGGCTGGGCGTTCGAGATCACGAAGCTGAACCATGTCGTGCTGAAGCGCGTCGCCGAACTCTCCCGCGCCAGGCCGATCGGCACCCAGGCGGACCCGGTTCTGCTCGAAGTGTTCAACAACCTGTTCATGTCGATCGCCGAACAGATGGGCGTGACGCTGCAGAACACCGCTTCCTCGGTCAACATCAAGGAGCGGCTGGACTTCTCCTGCGCCGTCTTCGACGCGGACGGCGCGCTGGTGGCGAACGCCCCGCATATGCCGGTGCATCTCGGCTCCATGGACCGCTCCGTCGAAAGCGTCATCGCCCAGAACCAGGGCAGGATCCGCCCCGGCGACGTGTTTGCGCTGAATGCCCCCTATAACGGCGGCACCCATCTGCCGGATATCACCGTCGTGACGCCGGTCTTCGATGCCGAGGGCAAGGACATTCTCTTCTACGTCGCCTCGCGCGGTCATCACGCCGATGTCGGCGGTACCGCGCCGGGGTCGATGACGCCGCTTGCGACCACCGTGGATGAGGAAGGCGTGCTGTTCGACAACGTGCTGCTCGTCGATCGCGGCCGTTTCGACGAGGCCGGCATCACCGATCTTCTCTCCAACCACCCCTACCCCGCCCGCAATGTCGCCCAGAACGTCGCCGACCTGCGCGCCCAGATCGCTGCCAACGAAAAAGGCGTGCACGAAATGCGCAAGATGATCGCGCAGTTCGGGCTCGACGTGGTGCAGGCCTATATGGGCCACGTGCAGGACAATGCGGAGGAGAGCGTCCGGCGGGTGATCGAGAAACTCGGCGATTCCGAATTCTCCTACCCGACCGACCAGGGCAGCGTGATCAAGGTGAAGATCACCGTCGACAGGGCCAAGCGCGAGGCGACCGTCGACTTCACCGGCACGAGCCCGCAGAAGAAGAACAACTTCAACGCACCGGAACCGGTGACCCGGGCGGCGGTGCTCTATGTCTTCCGTGTCATGGTCGAGAGTTCCATTCCGATGAATGCGGGATGCCTGCGGCCGATCCGCATCATCGTCCCGGAAGGGTCGATGCTGAAGCCGCAATATCCGGCGGCCGTGGTGGCGGGCAATGTCGAGACCAGCCAGCACGTGACCAATGCGCTGTTCGGCGCGCTCGGGGCGATGGCAGCGAGCCAGGGTTCGATGAACAATCTCACCTTCGGCAACGCAACCTACCAGTATTACGAGACGCTGTGCTCCGGTTCGCCGGCCGGTGTATTCAACGACGGGACCGGTTTCGCGGGAACGGATGCGGTGCATGTGCACATGACCAATTCCCGCCTCACCGACCCGGAAATCCTCGAAACCCGTTATCCGGTCCTGCTCGAGGATTTTCACATCCGCGAAAATTCCGGCGGCAGGGGCAGGTTCTCGGCCGGCAACGGAACGAAAAGGACGATCCGCTTCCTCGAAAAGATGGACTGCGCCATCCTCTCCTCACACCGGACGATCAAGCCGCACGGGCTTGCCGGTGGTGAAACCGGCGAGCTTGGGAAGACAACCGTGCGGCGGCTCGACGGCACGTTCGAAGAACTCGGCGGCTGCGCCCAGACGATCATCGAAGCCGGCGAAGCGGTGACGGTGCAGACGCCGACGGCCGGAGGCTATGGCAAAGCGGACTGATCTGCCGTAACCGGAGATCATGACGAAGCAGATCGCAATCATCGGCGGCGGGCCGGCGGGGCTGATGGCGGCGGAGGTTCTCTCCGCTGCCGGTCATGCCGTGACGGTCTACGAGGCGATGCCGACCTTCGGGCGGAAATTCCTGCTCGCCGGCAAGTCCGGGCTGAACATCACCCATTCGGAAGATTTTTCGAGTTTCGCGGAGCGATTCGGGAGCTCCTCTGCCCATCTGCGCCCGGCTCTGGAGGCGTTCACGCCGGACGATGTGCGGGACTGGGCGGCGGGGCTGGGTACGGAAACCTTCGTGGGGACCTCGGGCCGCGTGTTTCCAAAGGTTATGAAAGCCTCGCCGCTGTTGCGCGCCTGGCTGCGGCGGCTTGAGGCGCAGGGCGTGGCGCTCAAGACGCGGCATCGCTGGGTGGGGTTTGCCGAAAACGGTTATCGGTTCGAAACACCGGAAGGCCCGATCACCGTGGAACCGGATGCTGCTCTCGTCGCACTTGGCGGTGCCAGCTGGCCGCGGCTTGGCTCGGATGCCGCCTGGGTGCCGTGGCTGAGAGACAGGGGCATTAGGATCGCCGACCTGCAGCCGGCCAATTGCGGTTTCGACGTCGCCTGGAGTGAGCCGTTTCGCGAGCGATTTGCCGGTGAGCCGCTGAAATCTGTTTCGACCACGTCCGACGCCGGGACATTCCAGGGCGAATTCGTGGTCTCAAAACACGGGATCGAAGGCAGCCTTGTCTATGCGCATTCCGCAGCACTTCGGGACCGGCTTCTCGCGGAAGGCCGAGCAGCCTTGACCGTCGATCTCGCACCTGGCCGCCCGACGGAACGTCTGGCGCGCGACCTTGCCCGGCAGGATGCCAAGGCGAGTTTCTCCAACCGGCTCCGCAAGGGCACCGGGCTGCAGGGAGTGAAAGCCGCGTTGCTTCGCGAACTCGTTCCGGATGCCAACCGGATGGCCCCGGAGGAATTGGCAAGGCTGATCAAGGCTCTGCCGATCCCCGTTCTCCGTCCGCGGCCGATCGCCGAAGCGATCTCGTCCGCCGGCGGCGTCGCCTGGAGCGATGTTGACGGAAACTATATGCTGAAGCCGCTTCCGGGCCTTTTCGCCGCCGGGGAAATGCTCGACTGGGAGGCGCCGACGGGCGGCTACCTGCTGACCGCCTGCCTTGGGATGGGACGGGCCGCAGCACAAGGCATCGAGGAGTGGCTGCGCGCGCGATAAGACTGGCTTCTGCACGCGATTTGCGATTTCTTTTCCACTTATCCGACATTGTCCTGGATCAACGCCTCACGGCGTGATTCGCGCAGAAAGTGAGCGGAGGAAGGGCCTCCATGACCAGGGAAAGACGAAGACGCATCATCCGCAGGCGGCGTACCGTGACAGGTCTTGCGCTGGTTGCCGCCATTTCCTTCGTGGCGGGCATGACGGATGCCGTCGGCCTGCTTCTGTCGGGCGATTTCGTCTCCTTCATGACCGGCAACACGACCCGCGCGGCGATCGCCTTCGCCGACGGCGACTACAGCCATGCGATCATCCTCTTTGTCGCGCTCTGGGTCTTCATTCTCGGCAACGCGCTCGGCATCGTGCTTGCCTACACGGTTTCGGCGCGCCGCACATTCGTGGTGCTCTCGGGTGTTTCGCTGCTGCTGGCCGCGGCTTCCATCGTTCCCGCGACCGGTTTTCCGCGGCTGCAATTCTATCTGGTCGTGCTGTCGATGGGCATGATCAACGCAACGGTCGAGCATATCGAAGGGCTGCCGATCGGGCTGACCTATGTGACGGGCGCGCTTTCCCGCTTCGGCCGCGGCATCGGCCGCTGGTTGATCGGGGATCGCAACCCGACCGGCTGGTTGATCCAGACGGTTCCCTGGACCGGAATGGCATGCGGTGCCGTCACCGGTGCTTTTTTGACGAAATATGCTGGCAGCCATGCGCTCTGGATCGTTTCGGTTCTGGCCCTTGCGGTTGCGTTGGCGACGGCGCTTTTGCCGCGTCCGCTGCACCTGCATTTCCAGCAACCGATCGTCTCCACCCGCCGCCGCGCCTGATCGTTCCGAAAGTTTTTGATGTTCCTGCTTTCCAAGCTCTTCTGGGTGTTTGCCCAGCCTCTCTCGATCGCCTTTCTGCTCGCAGTTCTCGCCGCACTTCTGGTCTTCATCGGCTGGCGTAAGCTCGGCGGGTTCGCCGCGTTCCTGACCGCACTGGCGCTGTTCGTGACGCTTTTCACGACGACCGGCACAGTGGCGCTGCAGGTTCTGGAAGACCGCGTTCCAAGGCGGGGCCAGGAGCCGCAGGCGGTTTCCTGCATGATCGTGCTCGGTGGCGTGCTCGAAAACGAAGTGACGACCGCGCGTGGCGGCATCGAGCTCAACCAGGCGGCCGACCGGTTCGTGGAGGCGCTGCGGCTCGCCCGCAATCATCCGGCATCACGCATCCTGATTTCCGGCGGCGACGGTTCGATCAGCGGCGCCTATGAAGGGGAGGCGCAGGCCTCCGAACGGTTCTTCTCCGCCTTCGGCATTCCGGCCGATCGACTGGTGAAGGAGAACACGTCCCGCACGACCTACGAGAATACGTTGAACACCGCCGGACTGCTGAAGGCCCAGGGCCTCGAACACTGCCTGCTGATCACGTCGGCCTTCCACATGCCGCGGGCGATGGGGCTGTTCCGGGCGGCGGGGATGGAGGTGACGCCGTGGCCGGTCGACTATCGCACCAGCGGCGTCGTCGGCCTGTCGCTGGATTTCACCCAGCCGGCGCTGAATGCGCAGTTGACCACGACTGCTGCCCGGGAATGGATGAGCCTGACGGCCTATTATCTCGCCGGGCGAATCGGCGAGATCTTTCCGGGATGAGCCCTGTTCCGGACCGTTTTATTTTTTCGACAGGATATTGAAATCGAGGCCGCGCACCCGGACGCGCATTTCGCAGGGCGCGGCGTCGGTGCGGCCGCAGAAGCGGGGATGCATCGTCAATTCGAAGACCATGTTGCCGAAGTACTGAACGAACTCGTAGGTATAAAGCTGGGCGGTGGCGACCATGACGTAGCCGCCTTCCTTGATCTGGACATAGAAATTGTAGGGGCAGCCTTCGCCGGTGCAGCGCGGTCCCTTGACCCCGTCGCAGGTCATGTCGGATTGGTTGGAAACGAGGTCGAGCATGCCGTCGTTGTTGATGTCGAAACGCTTGATGAAGGTCGGCCCGTAGTCGACAGTCTTGCATTCCTTGCGGAAGTAATTCTTTTCGTAGATTTCCGGATCGCTGAAACGCTGTGGCTGCTGACCGAAGGCAAGTGTCGGCGCAAACACCAGGACGAGCGCCTGCACAACAATGATCAAGAGCTTTTTCACTGGCGGACCCCTGCAAATTCATCTGTTCACGGCGCGCGTCGAAGGATGACGCACGCAACGATCGGCAGCTATGTTAACGGTCTGCACTTGCGCGACGCTGGATCACAAGGTCTGACATGTCATTGCTGACGATACTCGACTATGCCGGCATAGCGCTTTTTGCCGCGACCGGGGCGCTGGCCGCTTCGCGAAAGCAGCTCGATCTGGTCGGTTTCCTGTTTTTCGCGGCGGTCACGGGGCTCGGCGGCGGCACGCTCAGGGATATCATCCTCGGCCGCACCCCGGTCTTCTGGGTACTCGACCCTACCTATATCCTGATCTGCGTCATATCGGGTGCCTTCGTCTTCTGCACAGCACACCGGGTGGAATGGCGCTATCGCCTGCTGATCTGGTTCGATGCGGTCGGGCTCGCGGCCTATAGCGTGATCGGCGCGGCAAAAGGGATCGCCGCCACGGGATCGCCAACGATCGCGATCGTCACCGGGGCGCTGACGGCAGCCTTCGGCGGCATCCTGCGCGATCTTCTCGCCAACGAACCCTCGGTGCTGCTGAGGCCGGAAATCTACATTACCGCCGCACTTGCCGGCGCCTGCGGGTTTACCGCGGCGAATGCGCTCGGCCTGCCGCTCTACGCGAGTTCGGGGCTCGGTGCTGCCCTTGCCTTCGGCCTGCGCGGAGGCGCGATCCACTATGGCTGGACATTGCCGCGCTACAGGCCACGGCCCGGACGGGACCAGGACGAAGCCATGAGGGGAAACAAAGGGAAAGAGTAGGAAGCGTCAGCCTTTCTTTTCGCGCAGGCGGATGATCACATCCACATGGGCGATTTCCATGCCTTCCGGGGCTTCCGGCAGGTTGCCGATCTCCAGATTGCTGACCGGAATGTCGAGCACCTCGTTGCGACCCTCGACGAAGAAGTGATGGTGGTCGGAAATATTGGTGTCGAAATAGGTCCTGGCGCTTTCAACTGCGAGGACGCGGATGAGGCCGGCTTCGGTGAACTGGTGCAGCGTGTTGTAGACGGTTGCTAGCGAAACCGGAACGCCGGCGAAAGTGGCTTCCTCGTGCAGTTCCTCGACGGTCAGGTGGCGGTCACCCTTGGCGAACAGCAGGTCGGCTAGCGCAACGCGCTGCCTCGTCGGACGCAGGCCGCAATGGCGCAGTCTCGTCTCGATGTCCGTACCGGCTTCTGCCATATTGCCCGTCAACTCCTGCCGTTTCTCGCCCATATCAGGTATCTTGACTTTCCGATATAACTTTTACGGCGAGCACTTTCAATAGTTTCCGGAGGATACCTGGCGCAGCAGGGTCAAAAACGCGCAATTTCCGTCACAAGCCTCTGGTTTGCGCCTTTAGCTTCCTATATGCGGACCAGAACAAACGCATGTTCCAGCGGCTCGGCTGCCATCCCCAGGCGGAGCGCAAGTTCATCGTTACGCTTCAATTCCGACCGATCTTGCAATAAGCTGCTGAAACAAAAGGTCTAAGGTTCAACGGGGGGAACGGAAATTTATGGCACCCAAGCAGTCCAGCTTCTCTTACGAAGAACTTCTCTCTTGCGCCCATGGTGAGCTGTTCGGACCGGGCAATGCGCAGCTTCCGCTGCCGCCGATGCTGATGGTCCATCGCATCACCGACATTTCGGAAACAGGCGGAACCTTCGACAAGGGTTATCTTCGCGCCGAATACGACGTCAGGCCCGACGACTGGTATTTTCCCTGCCATTTCGAAGGCAATCCCATCATGCCGGGCTGCCTTGGTCTCGACGGCATGTGGCAATTGACCGGTTTTTTCCTCGGCTGGCTCGGCGAGCCCGGACGCGGCATGGCCTTGTCGACCGGCGAAGTGAAGTTCAAGGGCATGATACGCCCAGACACCAAGCTGCTTGAATATGGCATCGACTTCAAGCGCGTCATGCGCGGTCGTCTGGTGCTTGGCACCGCGGATGGCTGGCTCAAGGCAGATGGCGAAACCATTTACCAGGCAACCGACCTTCGTGTAGGCCTGTCGAAGGAAAAGGCCGCCTGATCCGGCGTCCCGGCCAAAGCAGAACGAGCAGAAAAGGTTTTGATGAGATGAGACGGGTAGTTGTAACGGGTCTCGGTATCGTATCCTCGATCGGGAGCGACGCCGCCGAAGTCACCGAATCCTTGCGTCAGGCGAAGTCCGGCATTTCCTTCTCTCCCGATTTTGCCGAGCACGGTTTCAAGTGCCAGGTCTGGGGCAGGCCGACGCTTGACCCGACCGAGCTGGTCGATCGCCGCGCGATGCGCTTCCTCAGCCAGGGCGGCGCCTGGAACCATGTCGCCATGAAACAGGCGATCGCCGATTCCGGTCTCGAAGACAAGGACATCGGCGAGAACGAGCGCACCGGGATCATCATGGGTTCGGGCGGACCGTCCACCCGCACGCTCATCGAAGCCGCAGAGATCACCCTCAAGAACAACAGCCCGAAGCGCATCGGCCCGTTCGCCGTGCCGAAGGCGATGTCATCGACGGCATCGGCGACGCTTGCCACCTGGTTCAAGATCCACGGCGTCAACTATTCGATCTCGTCCGCCTGCTCGACATCGGCGCACTGCATCGGCAATGCCGCCGAGATGATCCAGTGGGGCAAGCAGGACGTGATGTTCGCCGGCGGCCACGAGGACCTCGACTGGACGATGTCGAACCTGTTCGACGCCATGGGCGCCATGTCCACCAAGTACAACAACGATCCCGACAAGGCCTCGCGCGCCTATGACGTCGATCGCGACGGTTTCGTCATCGCCGGCGGTGCGGGCGTGCTGGTTCTCGAAGAGCTCGAGCATGCCAAGGCGCGTGGTGCGAAGATCTATGCGGAAATCGTCGGTTACGGCGCGACGTCGGACGGTTACGACATGGTCGCCCCGTCGGGCGAAGGCGCTATCCGCTGCATGCGCCAGGCGCTTGCGACCGTGAAGGGCGATGTCGACTACATCAACACCCACGGCACGTCGACGCCGGTCGGGGACAGCAAGGAAATCGGCGCGATCCGCCAGGTCTTCGGGACCAAGATCCCGCACATCCAGTCGACCAAGTCGCTGACCGGCCATTCGCTCGGCGGCGCCGGCGTGCAGGAATCGATCTACGGGCTTCTGATGATGCAGGAGCGCTTCATCGGCGAAAGCGCCCATATCGAAAACCTGGATCCAGAATTCGAAGGCGTTCCGATCGTGCGCAATCGCATCGACGACGCCAAGATCGATACGGTCCTTTCCAATTCCTTCGGGTTCGGCGGCACCAACGCCACGCTCGTCTTCCAGCGCTTTAACGGGTAATTCCATGACCGGAATCATGCAGGGGAAACGCGGCCTGATCATGGGGGTCGCCAACAATCACTCTATTGCCTGGGGGATCTCGAAAGCTGTCGCCGCGCAGGGTGCGGAACTCGCCTTCACCTACCAGGGCGAAGCACTCGGCAAGCGCGTCAAGCCGCTCGCCGCCGAGCTCAATTCGGATTTCGTCGTGCCTTGCGATGTCGAGGATATCGCCTCGGTAGACGCGACGTTCGCGGCGATCAAGGAACGCTGGGGCAAGCTCGATTTTGTCGTGCACGCGATCGGCTTTTCCGACAAGAACGAGCTGAAGGGCCTCTACGCGGACACGACACGCGACAATTTCAGCCGCACGATGGTGATCTCCTGTTTCTCCTTCACGGAAATCTCCAAGCGGGCAGCCGACCTGATGACGGATGGCGGCGCCATCCTGACACTTACCTATGGCGGCTCGATGCGGGTGATCCCGAACTACAATGTCATGGGTGTCGCCAAGGCGGCGCTGGAAAGCTCGGTGCGTTATCTTGCGGCCGATTACGGCCCGCGCGACATCCGCGTCAACGCGATCTCGGCAGGCCCGGTGCGCACGCTTGCCGGCGCCGGCATTTCGGATGCTCGCGCGATCTATTCCTGGAACCAGAAGAACGCCCCGCTGCGCCGCACCGCGACCATCGAGGATATCGGCGGTTCCGCACTCTACCTGCTCTCGGACCTGTCGCACGGCGTAACGGGCGAAATCCACTATGTGGACGCGGGGTATAATATCACGTCGCTTCCGAGCCTCGACCGGCTGCGGAACGCGGATTCGGAATAAATCAAGATGCGCATTATTATGCGCATCTTGATTACCCATCTCACTCGCGCTATCTTCTTCGCATAGCAAGGGTGTGCCCGTGGAGCGGAACAGTCACAAGATCATCGCGAGGCTGAAGCGCGACGGTTACGAACTCGTTTCTGTAAAAGGCTCGCACCACAAGCTTCGCAAGGGCCCGCAAACGATCATCGTTCCGCACCCGAAGAAAGATTTACCTGTTGGGACCGCGCTTGCGATTGCCAAGCAGGCAGGATGGGTTTGAGGTAGATCGATGAAATACTTCATCGCGCTCGTACATAAAGACAGTGGCAGCGCCTTCGGCATCAGCTTCCCGGACCTGCCGTCGGTTTTCTCCGCGGCGGATATCGAGGACGACCTGACTGCAAACGCGATCGAAGCACTTCGGCTCTGGGCGGAAGATGACGTCTTGCCGGCCCCCTCTTCCTATCAAGAGCTGATGTCACGCGGCGAGATCCGCGCAGAGCTTGCCAAGGGCGCGTTCCTGGCGCGCATTCCGTTCATCGAGGATGATACGCGTGTCGTGCGCGCCAACGTGACTTTCGAAAAAGGCATGCTCGACGCGATCGACGCTGCCGCAAAGGAGCGCGGGCTGACGCGCTCAGCCTTCCTGGCCAGCGCCGCCCGCAAGGATATCGAAGCGGCCTAGAGTCGGCTTACTTCTTTGCCCACAGCACTTTGAACCGTGCATTGCGGCAAGTTTCACCGCTCTCGCGGAAACCTTCGGCCAGCACTGGTTCGTAGGTCAGGCCGCGATTGGCGACCAGCATCAGGCGGCCGCCGTTCTTGAGCGCCGCGGCGGCGGTGCGGATCATCGTCTTGCCGAGTTCGGGATCGGTCGCCTGCGTCTCGTGGAAAGGCGGGTTCATGATGACGAGATCGTATTTTTCCTTTGGCGGCTCGGCGCCGAGATCCTGCCAGTAGAAGCGGGCATTGAGGTCCGGGCAGTTGCGCGCGATGTTGCGCTTGGCAAATTCCAGCGCCTGGTAATCGGCCTCGAAAAGATCGATGCGGTTCACCCGCTTCGACTTCTCCGCCAGCATCACCGACAGATAACCCCAGCCCGCGCCGAAATCGGCGGCATTGCCGTCGAAATCGGCCGGCAGGCGGCCTGCGAGCAGTTCCGAGCCTGCATCCACGCGCTCGTGGGAGAACATGCCGGGCGCTGCTTCAAACCGGGCGTCGATCACGACGGTCGATTTCTTCAGCGCCTTGATCGCCGCCTCGGCATCGGTGGGCCGGGCAAACCACACGGCGACGCCGTGGTATTTCGGCGTGTAGTCGAGTTCGATGCCGAGCTTCAGCAGCGTGTTGCGGAGCGGCTGGATGCCATCTTCCTTACCGCCGGCCACAATGATCACGCCGCCCGCCCTGACGCGCTCCAGGGCCTCTGCTACGCGGTTCTCATTCTCCCCGCGATGCTTGCCGCAGAGCACCAGTCCAAAGTCGTAGCCGTCACCCTCGGCCTCGGGAAACGCGCCTTCGCTCAGGCCACGGAACAGAGGCCGGAACGACTGTACCGCGGTGATCTCGGCAGCAAACCCCTCAGGCAGGGCGTTGCCCGCCTCCGCCCCCAGGAAGAGCACACGCTCGCCTTCGCCAGGCATGGGAACTGCCTCGGTGTCAAAGGGGTGGAACAGGGTTTTGACGGCGTCTCGGCTCATATTTCGTCTCGTGGGTTCGTCTCGTAACAGCAGATAAACAAAAGGCGCGGAAGAGCTTCCGCGCCTCGATGTCTCGGAAGGAAGAGGGCCTTATTCGGCGGCTTCGCCTTCAGCCTTCTTGACTTCCTGGCCGGTGGCCTGGTCAACGACCTTCATCGACAGGCGAACCTTGCCGCGCTCGTCGAAGCCCATCAGCTTGACCCAGACCTTGTCGCCTTCCTTGACGACGTCCTGGGTCTTGGCAACGCGCTCGGAAGCGAGCTGCGAGATGTGCACGAGGCCGTCGCGGGCACCGAAGAAGTTCACGAAGGCGCCGAAGTCGGCGGTCTTGACGACCGTGCCTTCATAGATAGCACCGACTTCCGGCTCGGCAACGATCGAGTGGATCCACTTGCGGGCCGCTTCGATTTCCTTGCCGGAAGACGAAGCGATCTTGACGGTGCCGTCGTCCTCGATGTTGATCTTGGCGCCGGTCTTTTCGACGATTTCGCGGATGACCTTGCCGCCCGAACCGATGACTTCGCGGATCTTGTCGACCGGGATGTTCATCACTTCGATGCGCGGTGCGAATTCGCCGAGCTGGCCGCGGCTCTCGGTGATGGCATTGGCCATTTCGCCGAGGATGTGCTTGCGGCCGCCCTGTGCCTGACCGAGCGCGACCTTCATGATCTCTTCGGTGATGCCGGCGATCTTGATGTCCATCTGCAGCGAGGTGATGCCGTCGGCAGTACCCGCGACCTTGAAGTCCATGTCGCCGAGGTGGTCTTCGTCGCCGAGGATGTCGGAGAGAACGGCGAAACGCTCACCTTCGAGGATGAGGCCCATGGCGATACCGGCAACCGGCTTGGCGAGCGGCACGCCTGCGTCCATCAGAGCGAGCGAGGTGCCGCAGACGGTCGCCATCGAAGACGAGCCGTTGGACTCGGTGATTTCGGAGACGACGCGCAGCGTGTAGGGGAACTGCTCGACCGTCGGCAGCATCGGGCGAATGGCGCGCCATGCGAGCTTGCCATGGCCGATTTCGCGGCGGCCCGGGGAGCCCATGCGACCGGTTTCACCGACCGAGTAGGGCGGGAAGTTGTAGTGAAGCAGGAAGCGTTCCTTGTACATGCCGGTGAGGCTGTCGACGTACTGCTCGTCCTCGCCGGTGCCGAGGGTGGCGACAACGATCGCCTGGGTCTCGCCGCGGGTGAAGAGGGCCGAACCGTGGGTGCGCGGCAGGATGCCGACTTCCGAGACGATCGGACGGACGGTTTCGAGGTCGCGGCCGTCGATACGGCTCTTGGTGTCGAGGATGTTCCAGCGAACGATCTTCGCCTGCAGGTGCTTGAAGACGGCGCCGATGACTTCGGCATTGTACTTCGGCTCGACGCCTTCCGGGAAGAAGTGGGCCTTCACCTTCGCCTTGACGGCGTCGACGGCAGCGTACCGGTCAGCCTTCTGGGTGATCTTGTAGCCTTCGCGAAGCTCGGCTTCGAAATGCTGCAGCATTTCGGCTTCGAGTTCGGAATGATCTTCCGGTTCGAATTCGCGCGGCTCCTTGGCGGCGACTTCGGCGAGCTTGATGATCGCGTCGATGACCGGCTGGAAGCCGCGGTGGCCGAACATGACGGCACCGAGCATGACGTCTTCGTTGAGTTCCTTGGCTTCGGATTCAACCATCAGGACGGCGTCCTGGGTGCCGGCAACGACGAGGTCGAGAACCGACTCGTCCATCTCGTCGAGATGCGGGTTGAGGACGTATTCGCCGTTGATGTAACCGACGCGGGCGCCGCCGACCGGGCCCATGAAGGGAACACCGGAAAGGGTGAGTGCCGCCGAGGTGGCAACCATGGACAGGATGTCCGGGTTGTTCTCGAGGTCATGCTGGATAACCGTGACGACGACCTGGGTGTCGTTCTTGTAGCCTTCCGGGAACAGCGGGCGGATCGGGCGGTCGATCAGGCGGGAAACGAGGGTTTCGTTTTCGCTCGGACGACCTTCGCGCTTGAAATAGCCGCCCGGGATCTTGCCGGCGGCATAGGTCTTTTCCTGGTAGTTGACGGTGAGCGGGAAGAAGTCCTGGCCCGGCTTCGGAGCCTTGGCGGATACCACGGTCGCGAGAACGACGGTTTCGCCGTAGGTGGCCAGAACCGCGCCGTCAGCCTGGCGGGCGATCTTGCCCGTTTCCAGCCTCAGCGGGCGGCCTGCCCATTCGATTTCGACGGAATGTGTATTGAACATGTCTTGTCCTTCAATGCGGGAGCACACGCATCGCCGATATCGGGCGCAGCGCACAGTCGACCGCAATCAATGTGACACATCATGGGCAAGACAACGGGAGGCTTTGCGTTTTCGGTCTCCTCAAAAGGAGCCGCGGCTAAAGCCCCGAGGGCTTTGGCCGAAAGCATCCGGCAATCCTGCCCCATGACAGGTCAACGGTTTGTTTGGCAGATCCGGCCCATCCGGGTCCGCCGGGATTTTTACCGTGCAGGTCTCAGGGCACGGTTCCAGCGTTTCATCGGGACCAGGCCCGAAAAGGCGTCCGGCGGGCACTGTTGCCAGTCCCGCCGGAAGATTTGTTAGCGGCGAATGCCCAGGCTGGTGATCAGCTTGGTATAGCGGCCTTCGTCCTTCTTCTTGAGATAGTCAAGAAGCGAGCGGCGGCTCGAAACCATCGTCAGCAGGCCACGACGGGAATGGTTGTCCTTCTTGTGGCCTTTGAAATGTTCGGTCAGGTTGTTGATGCGCTCGGTCAGGATCGCAACCTGGACTTCCGGAGAACCGGTGTCGCCTTCGACAGTTGCATATTCCTTGATCAGCGCAGTCTTACGCTCGGCAGTGATCGACATCGGATGATCCTTTCTTTTGAGAGGAAACAGGGACGCCAAAGGCCGGGATGTCGTCCAGCATTGGCCGTGAACGCAAAATGAGTGCCAGAGGCCGCCTTCTTGCTGGCGCTGCCTATAAACCATTCATGCCCGGATTGGAAGAGCGGATGTTTCGCTCAGCCGAACACCCGCTTCGGCCTGAATTCGCCCTGACCGATCTCGCCGATGGCGATCAGCTTGCCGCGGACCGTCGCATAGGCCTCCGCCTCCGCAAGCGGTGCATCGCGCCCGCGCAGGATGACCGGATTGCCCATCTTCAGCCGGTGAGCCTGGTCGTCGGTAATCGGCAGGTGCGGCAGGCTGGAAAGGGCTTCGGCAGTATCGATCAGGAATGCATCGAGCGCTGCCAGGCGCTCTTCGCGGTCCTCGATTTCCTCGAGCGCCACGAGATCGGCCAATGGCACCATCTTTTCCTCGGCAAACGGCGCGACAAAGGTGCGGCGCAATTCGGAGATATGGCCGTAGCAGCCGAGGTCCCGGCCGAAATCGCGGGCAAGCGCGCGCACATAGGTGCCCTTGCCGCACTCCACCTCGAAATGCGCCTTGTCGGCGGTCACGCCAAGCAGCGTCAGCCGGAAGATCTCCACTTCACGGGAAGGGATATCGACCGTCTCGCCGTCGCGGGCGAGGTCGTAGGCGCGTTCGCCGGCAATCTTGATGGCAGAGAACTGCGGCGGGATCTGGCTGATCGTGCCGGTATATTTCGGCAGGAGATCGCGGATCGACTGTTCGTCGGGACGCGTGTCCGAGGAGGCCGTCACCTCGCCTTCGAGGTCGTCGGTCGAGCGCTCTTCGCCCCAGCTGACGGCGAATTCATAGATCTTGCGGCCGTCCATGACGTAGGGCACGGTCTTGGTCGCATCGCCGAGCGCGATCGGCAGCATGCCCGAGGCGAGCGGATCGAGCGTGCCGGCGTGGCCGGCCTTCTGGGCGTTGAACAGCCACTTGATCTTGGAGACGGCTTCGGTCGAGCCGAAATCAATCGGCTTGTCGAGGATCAGCCAGCCGGAAACCGGGCGGCCCTTTGGTTTGCGGGGTTTGGACATGCGTTCTCTTGATTATTCTTTGTCTTCACTATCGCCGTCGAGATCCCGCTGGACCTCCGGCGAGCGCAGCAGCTCATCGATCTTCTTGTAGTTGTCGAAGCTGGTATCGTCACGGAAGCGGACTTCCGGCATGTATTTCATCTGCCGAAGCTGGCCGCCGATACGGCCACGGATGTATTTGGCGTTGCGGTTCAGCGCCTCGATGACCGCCGCATGATCCGGCAGGCCGAGGGGCGTCACATAGGCCGTTGCGATCTTCAGGTCCGTCGACATGCGCACTTCGGACACCGAGATCACGGTCTTTTCGATGAGGTCGTCGCGCACTTCGCCGCGCTGCAGGACCTGGGTTATGGCGGCGCGGACCTGTTCGCCAACGCGAAGCATGCGCTGGGAAGGCGCCGAGGATGTTGGCTTGCTCATTGTGTTTCTCTTCTAGAGCACTTGCGGGGTTCGTCCCGTATTCCAAGCGCTGCGTCAGCAAAGGCGGTCACATGACCCAGGCGCGCCCAAAGGTCAAGGCGCCGCCTTCGCTTTATCTTAACAGGCTGGGCTGCCGAATGCAGCTCCCAACCGGCTCCCGCCCATCAAAACAGGGCGTCGTCGATGTCGTCGTCCGACATGGTGGTTGCGACGGCGGCGGCTTCCACCGGCGGCGCGGTGCCAAGCACTGCGGCATGCAGTTCGCGTTCGGTCACCATGGTATAAAGACGGGCAATGCGTCCACCAACTTCGGCAAGCGCCCCTTCGAGACCCGGCGCTTCGAAGACGTCCTCGTGAAGGTCCATCTCGTTGGCGCAGGAGCGCAGCACTTCGCCGAGTTCGGCGTTGAAGTTTAACCGGGCGAGCGAGATATCCATTTCGCCGACAGCTGTCCTGCTCTGATCGCCGAGCGCCAGCATCTGGGCATCCATCCGGTCGCCGACGGAGCGGATGTTTTCAAGCGCATTTTCAAGGCGCTGATCCAGGCTCTGTTCGCCCTCTTCAGCCTGCACGCTGGTCAGCTTGTTGGCGGCGATTTCGAGTGTCTGGAGCTCGGTCAGGATCTTTTCGGCCGTTTCATCGAGGGCCGCTGCGAAGTTGCGCAGTTCGGCGGTCACGACGTTGATCGCCCTGCCCTCTTCCCCGATCTTGCTGCAGCGCAGGTTGGTGTTGAGCGCCATGTAATGGATATCGGTGCGCACGACCTTGACCGTGCTGATGCCCTCGAGAAGTTCTCGGACGGTATCGCTGGTCGACCGGCTGAGCTCGCTGGCATGGTGGGCGACATCCTCGATTTCGCGCACGGCGCCGCGGGCGGCGGCCACGCCGTTCTCGAGCTGCCGGATCGCATTGTCGTTGTCGCCGCTGCCGGTATCGGTCATCGTCGCGCGCAGGGCCTCGATCTGCGACAGATCGGACCGGAAGCTTGCGACGATGGCGACGATCTTTGCGGTATCACGATCGAAATCGGCGATGGATTGATTGAGCTGCAACGACACGAGCTTGCGGATGATCAGCGACAGGCTTTCGCGCTGGTCGCCGTTGAGCCCCGCGGCGTCCGGCGACTCCAGATATTCCGAAAGGATGCGCAGGCTCGACTGGCAATGTTCGATGCGCTGGCGGGTAATGTCGCCGACCTGCATGGCCGACAGCGTCGAGGCGAGCTTCGATTGGATGCCGCCGGCGACGGCACGTACCCTCGCGGCGCGTTCTACAAGCAGCTTGCGGTGCTTGCCGATCTCCGTTGCACCGTTGGAAAGACCCGAAACGATCTGCGGCACCGTTTCGTCATAGCTTGCGAGGATCGCCTTTCCCTTGGTCATCACTGGGCCCAGGCCGTGACCGAGCGTACTCAGCTTGCCGGCCAGATCGTTGACCTGGCGTGATCCTTCCTGGATCCTTGCGAGGATTTCCTCCGCGAAGCCGGCGAAATCGGCAATGCCGGCGCCGGTGATCTTGGCGGTCACGGCGAACGTGCGCAGATAGCGCAGCGTTTCCTGCATGTCCTCGATCTGTGGCCGGAGCTTCCGCTCGGCGCAGGCAATTTCCTGGAAGCCGACCTGGCGTCCGGATTCGAGCCGGGTCAGGTGGGACAGGCGCTCGACCGTGCTCTTCAGCTCGGCCATCGTGGCATTGGCCGTTCCTTCATCCAGCGAACCGGTCAACTGGTCGAGGGACGCAATCAGCTTGTTCAGCACGTCGAGGATCGACAGAAGTGCGGCCCCGCCATCGAGAAAGCGTTCCTCGATACGCGAGCGTGCCGTTTCCATCCGGTCGACAAAGGCGAACACGCCTGTCGAACTCTCTGCAACGTTGAAAATGGATGCCCTGACAGCCACTTTGCCTCACCTTTCGGGTCCCGCGGGACCTCTGCCTGCTGAAGATCGCGACGATGAACTCGTCTGTGTTGTTTTGGGACAGCCCCGCACCAGCGAGTTCGTGGCATGGTTCCGTCCTGCGTGAGAACACTCTGAGCGACGAGGAGTTAATTCCCGTAGAATCCGGCATTCCCATTTGCGACTTGTGGTTAATGTTTCCGCCCCCAAGCGAGGCGAAATACAACCTATCAGTATTGTTTCGCGAAAAGTCGCCATGGCGGATTAACTCGTGATTAACGATGTAAGTCCAAATTTAGCCAGCTATTTCAGCTTTTTCGGAAATATATTGAGGTAAGAATGCCTGCTTCCGATGTTAAAGGGGATTATCTTCGCCTGCCGCAGAACCTGACCGTTCGCGCAATCACCATTGTCCAGCAGGAAATGCTGCAATTTCTCGACAAGACTGCGTCCGCAACCATCGAACTCGACGATGATTGCCAAGTGGACATCAGCTTCATCCAACTCATGGAAGCGGCACGCATCTATGCCGGTTCAGCCGGAAAACACATCGCGTTGGCCCGTCCCGCCAGCGGGCCAACGCTCGATGTCCTGAAGCGCAGCGGCTTCCTCGAAGGAATGTCCGCTGAAGACCTTAAATTCTGGCTTCATCAAGGGGGAATTCAATGAGCGCCAGCATCCTAACAGTCGACGATTCCGCCAGCATCCGGCTGACGACGCGCGTCGCGCTCAGTAATGCCGGGTACCAGATCACCGAGGCCGTCGACGGCATGGACGGGATCGCCAAACTCAGCGCCAGCCAGTTCGACCTGATCGTCACCGATCTCAACATGCCGAACATGGACGGCCTGACGATGATCCGAGAGCTGCGCAAGATGCCGGCCCATATGGGCGTTCCGGTCATCTTCCTGACCACGGAATCCGACAACGACATCAAGCAGGAAGCCAAGGCCGCCGGCGCCACCGGCTGGCTCACCAAGCCTTTCGACCCGGAAAGCCTGGTCAAGATCGTCCGAAAGGTGCTTGGCAAATGAGCTTTCCCGATCCTATCGCGGTTTTCAGGACAGAAGCGGCCGAGCTTCTGGAACAGATCGAAGCAGGGCTTCTCGACCTGAACGTAAACCTCGGCGACAAGGATCAGGTGGACGCGGTCTTCCGCGGCCTCCACACGTTGAAGGGTTCGGGCGCCATGTTCGGCTTCGATGCCCTTGCCGCTTTCACCCATCACTGCGAAACGGCCTTCGACCGCGTCCGCAAGGGCGAGGTTCCGGCAACCCAGGAACTGGTCACCGCAGTTCTGGAAGCCAAGGATCACATGCGTGCCCTGGTCGACACGCCGAATGGCGACCATGAGGCAACCGGCGAAGCGCTTCTCGCCAACCTGCGCGCCGCCGTCGATGGCGCCAACAGCCCGGGTGCGGGCAGCCCCGCCAAGGCTGCGCCGGGTCAGAACCATTTCAAGATCCGCTTCAGCCTGCCGCAGAACGCGATGGCAAACGGCACCAATCCGCTGCCGCTTCTCGACGAACTGCGCGAGCTTGGCGAATGCACGATCGTGGCAGACCGTTCCGCCATCCCATCGCTCGACCTGCTGGCCCCGACCGATCTCTATATCTCCTGGGAAGTCGAGCTTCTGACCACCCAACCGCGCTCGGCGATCGACGACGTGTTCATTTTCGTCATGGACGAGATGCAGCTCGACGTCGTCACGGTGGACGTGCCAGTTGCCGCGGCCAAGACGCCGGCCAGGACCGAAGCCCCGGCTGCGGCACCCCAGCCCGCCCAGCCTGTTGCGGTGGCACCGGTTGCCGCCCCGCAGGCGGCGGCACCTGCGCCGATCGCTCCGGCTCCTGTCGAGGCAAAGCAGAACAAGGCCTCCGAAAACGTCCGCGTCCCCGCCGAAAAGCTCGACGAGCTGATGGACCGGGTCGGCGAACTCGTCATCGCCCAGTCGCGCCTCAGCCAGCTTGCAGGCGGCAGCGGCGATCTGCAGCTGCGGGCCGTCTCGGAAGACGTGGAACGCCTTTCCGGCGAGTTGCGCGACACGATGATGATCCTGCGCATGGTGCCGGTCGCCCATCTCTTCAGCCGTTTCCGCCGGCTGGTGCACGACCTGTCGCATGAAACCGGCAAGACGATCGAGCTGGTGACCGAGGGCGAAACCACGGAAGTCGACAAGAGCGTCATCGAGCGCCTCGCCGATCCGCTGGTGCATCTGGTGCGCAACTCCTGCGACCACGGTCTCGAAACGCCCGAGGAACGCCTTGCGGCCGGCAAGTCGGAAGCGGGCCACATCCTGCTTTCCGCCCGCCAGCAGGGCGGCGAAGTCATCATCACCATCAAGGACGACGGACGCGGCATCAACAAGGAACGGGTGCGCGCCAAAGCGGAATCCTCGGGTCTGATTGCGCCGAACGCCAACCTGACCGACCAGGAGCTCTACCAGCTGATCTTCCAGCCCGGCTTCTCGACGGCCCAGACGGTCACCAACCTCTCCGGCCGCGGTGTCGGCATGGATGTGGTCAAGCGGACGATCGACGCGTTGCGCGGCACGATCAACGTCGCAAGCCATCCGGGCAAGGGTTCCGAGATCTCGCTCGCCATCCCACTGACGCTCGCCATCATCGACGGCCTGCTCGTGCGGGTCGGCGCCGGCCGCTATGTCATTCCGCTCTCGGCGGTCGAGGAATGCCTCGAGCTCTCGATCGAAGAGGACATGCGTTCGCGCGGCCGCAGCTTCATCTCGCTACGCGACAGCCTCGTGCCGTTCCTCAGGCTTCGCGACCTCTTCCGTACCGGCACCAAGCCGGATCCCTTCCAGAAGGTGGTCGTCATCTCGACGGGTTCCGAACGGGTGGGCCTGGTCGTCGACCAGATCATCGGCGATCACCAGACCGTCATCAAGGGCATGTCGAAACTGCACCATGACGTCGCGACCTTCTCGGGCGCGACCATCCTCGGCGACGGGGACGTGGCGCTGATCCTCGACGTCGGCCATCTCGTGGCGGAAGGACAACAACAGGAGGCGCATCTGCGCGCGGCCGGATGAACGAAGCAGTCAGAAAGATCTCCGAAAACCTTTGGGACGGCCGCGAAGAGCTGGAAGTCCTGACATTCGACATCGCCGGCGAGATGTTCGCGCTGGAAGCCGTGAGCGTACAGGAAATCCTCGATCTCCTGCCCGAGACCATGGTGCCCGGCGCAAAAGCCTTCGTCGGCAGCGTCATCAACTTCCGGGGCAAGGTCATTCCACTTGCCGACATCCGGCTTGCATTCGGCATGGAAGCGACGAAGCCGACAATCGACAGCCGGATCATCGTCATCTCGATCAACATCGATGGCGAACCGGTTCTTGCGGGCATCCGTACAGACAAAGTGCATGAAGTTACGACCCTGCTCCGCGCCGCCGGCGAGCCGCCGCCGAGCGTGGGCATGCGCTGGCGGCCGGATTTCATCGATTGCCTCGTCAAGCGGGGGGCGGAATTCATCATCCTCCCCAATCTTCAGGTGATCTTCTCCGCCCAACACGACCATTCCGCGACCGGGGCTTCCCACGGTTGACCACCCCTTCGATGGAGTCAGAAAATGCACGCTTCAATCAAGCTTAAGCTGGCCTCGGCATTCGGTTTCATTATCGTCATGCTGCTGGCGACTGCCACCTACGGCATCTTCAGCCTCGGCAGCCTGAACGATACGCTCGAAAATGTGCTGCAGGGGCCGGCCCTGCGCCTGAAACTGGCTCAGAACCTCAACAACGAGCAGCTCCAGCAGATCCGCCAGCAGAAAAACCTGCTTCTGGCGGCAAACCCTGCCGAGATGCAGGGATATATCTCGAAGAGCGACGAGGCTCGCCGCGCTTTCGATCAAACGTTCAAATCGGTCGAGGCCCGCGCAACCGAGCAGGGCAAAGCCCTCTGGGCCAAGCTTGCCGGTTTCACGACGGAGTTCCGCAAGCAGGATGACCGCATCCGCACCTCGATGCTGGGCGGAGATACAGTCTCCGCGCTGCGTATTTCCACCAACGAGGCACGCTCCGTCACCAACGATATCGACGCCCTGCTCAACGACGTGGTCAAGCTCGAAGAAAGCCGACTCGGTGATGCCGACGAACAATCGGATGCGGATTATGCCCAGACCCGCCTGATCATGATCTCGGTCGCAGGCGCCGCCTTCCTGATCGCGGTGCTGGCCGCCCTCTGGATCGCCCTTTCGATCAACAGGGGCCTGCGCAACGCGGTGACGGCAGTACAGAACGTCGCCGACGGTGACCTGACCAAGTTTGCCACGATCACCAGCAAGGACGAGATCGGCGAACTGCTTGGTTATGTCAACACCATGATCGAGCGCCTGCGCGGCGTCGTCGGCGATGCGCTCGCCGCATCCGACAATGTCTCGTCGGGCAGCCAGGAACTTTCGGCAAGCTCGGAACAGCTGAGCCAGGGTGCCACCGAACAGGCATCGTCGGCCGAGGAGGCTTCCGCCTCGATGGAGCAGATGGCGGCCAACATCAAGCAGAACGCCGACAACGCCGCCCAGACGGAAAAGATCGCCCGCCAGTCGTCCCGCGATGCCGAAGCATCCGGCCAGGCCGTCGGCCGCGCCGTCCATGCCATGCGCACGATCGCCGAGAAGATCTCGATCGTCCAGGAAATCGCCCGCCAGACCGACCTTCTCGCCCTGAACGCCGCGGTGGAAGCCGCCCGTGCCGGCGAACACGGCAAGGGTTTTGCGGTCGTCGCCTCGGAAGTCCGCAAGCTTGCCGAGCGGTCCCAGGCTGCCGCCGCTGAAATCAGCGCGCTTTCCGGAGATACGGTACAGGTCGCGACGGACGCCGGCGAAATGCTCAACAAGCTGGTGCCGGACATCCAGAAGACTGCGGAACTGGTCTCGGAAATCTCCGCCGCCTGCCGCGAGCAGGATATCGGTGCCAGCCAGATCAACGAAGCGATCCAGCAGCTCGACAAGGTGACCCAGCAGAATGCCGGCGCCTCGGAAGAAATGTCGGCGACCTCGGAAGAACTTGCCTCGCAGGCTGAAGAACTGCAGGCCTCGATTGCCTTCTTCCGGGTCGATCAGGCCGGCGGCAAAAAGCCGGCCAAGCGGGCTCCGGCTACCGCTGCCGTCCACAAGCCGGTTTCGAGACCGGCCCAGATGCACCGCCCGGCGGCACAGCAGTCTCACAAGGCCGACCATTCGGTGCTCAGCCAGCAAGCCCGCGCCAAGGGTTTTGCCCTCGACATGTCGATGGGCGGGCCGGACGCCGACGACGCTGACTTCCGCGAAAGCGCCTGAGACAAGTGAACATGATCCCGGGCTGACAGGAACCGGGATCGTCTTCCGCATGTAAGCGGGAGAACGGCCGGATGGCCGGACTATCGCAGAAGGGTGAATGTATCGGTCTTCTCGTTTCACCGCTTCCCCCCTTTCGGGAGGAAGCACTGAACTGATGCACATCACTGCCTTGAGGGGATAGGGCTATGCGATTTACGATCAAGGCCAAGCTGGTATTGGCTTTCGGCTTTCTTGTCAGCATGCTGGTTGGTACGGCTGGCTATGGGATATATAGTCTTGGCGCCGCCAATGAAGCCATGACCTACGTCACCGAGGTCGCGGCGACGCGGCTCGATAAAATCCAGCAGATGAACATCCTGTCGCTCAATCGCATTCGCGCGCAGAAGAACATGCTGCTCGCCACCTCGCCGCAGGAGATCGAAAAGTTCTATAGCGACGGTGACAAGCTGGAACAGCAGTTCACGACCTTGCTGAATGAACTGGCGTCGACCGCGTCATCGGACCAGAAGCAGTTCTGGGATGAAACGCGGGCACTCGCGACTGCCAATCACGCTGCGAACGAAAAGGTCGACGCGGCCGTCAAGCGCGGCGATATGCAGGAAGCAGTCGCCCTCTCGGCCGGAGAAAGCCGCAAGACGGTCACGGAACTCACCGCGCAGCTGGATGAATCCGTACAAATCAACCGCGACCGGATGCAGAAGGCCAATGATGCAGCCGAAGCCACCTATTGGACCACCCGCAGCCTGATGATCTCGATTGCCGCGGTGGCCGTCATCACGGCAGCGGCGACGGCGTTCTGGATCGCCCTCGGTATCGGCAGAGGGCTGCGCAAGATCATGGATGCCGTCAATGCGGTGGCGATCGGCGATCTCAACCAGGAGATTGAGATCAAGACCAATGATGAAATCAAGGATCTGGTCGACACCCTCAACGTGATGACCGGCAACCTGCGCAACACTGCAACCATCGCCGACCAGATTTCGAACGGCGACCTCACCGTCTCGCCGAAGCCGCTTTCCGACAAGGATACCTTGGGCCTCGCCCTCGAAAGCATGGTCGAACGCCTGCGCGGTGTCGTTGCCGATGCGCTTGCAGCCGCCAACAACGTCTCGTCCGGCAGCCAGGAACTTTCCGCGAGCTCGGAGCAGCTGAGCCAGGGTGCCACCGAGCAGGCTTCCTCGGCAGAGGAGGCTTCTGCCTCGATGGAGCAGATGGCAGCCAATATCAAGCAGAACGCCGATAACGCCGCCCAGACGGAAAAGATCGCCCGCCAATCGTCGAAGGACGCGGAAGCCAGTGGCCAAGCCGTCTCCCGTGCGGTCGGCGCCATGCGCACGATCGCCGAGAAGATCTCGATCGTCCAGGAAATTGCCCGCCAGACCGACCTTCTCGCCCTGAACGCCGCGGTGGAAGCCGCCCGTGCCGGCGAACACGGCAAGGGTTTTGCGGTCGTCGCCTCGGAAGTCCGCAAGCTTGCCGAACGGTCCCAGGCAGCGGCAGCCGAAATCAGTTCGCTTTCGGGTGAAACGGTGCAAGTCGCAACGGAAGCCGGCGAGATGCTCAACAAGCTGGTACCGGACATCCACAAGACGGCCGAACTGGTGTCGGAAATTTCCGCCGCCTGCCGCGAGCAGGATGTGGGTGCTGCCCAGATCAACGAAGCGATCCAGCAGCTCGATAAGGTGACCCAGCAGAATGCTGGCGCCTCGGAAGAAATGTCTGCGACCTCGGAAGAACTTGCCGCCCAGGCGGAAGAGCTGCAGGCCTCGATCGCCTTCTTCAAGGTCGAACGCGCCAACGCGAAGGCTCGGACACAGCAGGGCTCCAAGGTTCACGCAGCCGCAAAGCTCGGCGCAAAACAGCCATCGAAAGCTTCTGCGTCCCGGCCGGCCAGCCATTCCGTCGCAGCCCAGCAGGCACGCGCCAAGGGATTTGCCCTCGATCTTTCGATGGGTGGCCCCGATTCTGACGACGACGATTTCCGGGAAAGCGCCTGAGCGCTTCCCGACCATTGAGCGGGCCGCCAAGCGGCCCCGCGACAGCCAGCGTCACTGCGTTGGTGCGAACAACGAAGAAGTCCCCGCTGCCGGCTTATCGGCCTTACGGTCGGACTTTTTCGATCGCATCTCAGAAATTTAAGGCAGCTTTGTCGTCTTTTTTCAAGGATTTGGGAGATTTAAGATGCGGTTTACGATCAAACTGAAACTGGGACTGGCTTTCGCCCTGTTGACGCTGTTGCTGGTTGGCATCGCGGTCTATGGCAGCCTGAGCCTCGGCAACCTCAACGAGGCCAGCACGAAGATGGTCGACGGCCCCGTCCGCCGTCTCGAACTTGCGCTCACTGCCAATGTGGCCGAGGTCGATGCGGTACGCGCTCAGAAAAACGCGCTGCTGGCCACCAACCTGGCGGATGCCGCGAAATTCCACAAGGAAGCGGACGGCAACACGGAACTGATGTTCAAAGCCGTTCAGGAAGGGCTTTCGATCGCCTCTGCGGAGGGCAAGCCCTACTGGGAAAAGCTGCTGACGATCGGCAAGCAGTTCCAGCAGAGATCCGACGAGCTGCAGGCTATCCAGGCACGCGGCGACCAAGCCGGCGCTCTGGCGCTCTCCATGGGCGATCTGCGCACCATGACCGCCGATATGGGCGAGGCCATCAAGGTTCTCCTCGATATCCAGCGCAAGGGCATGGCAAATACCGAGAAGGCGAACCAGGATCTGTTCTCCACGACGATGATGGTCCTGAGCGTCGCCTCGATCGCCGCCGTCCTGCTCGCCATCGGCGCCGCCTTCTGGATCACGCTCGGCATCAACAATGGCCTCAAGAAGATTGCATCCGTCGCCAACGCAGTGGCAATCGGCGATCTCAACCAGAAGGTCGAGGTCAGGACGAATGACGAGGTCAAGGACCTGATCGATACCGTCAACGTGATGACCGGCAATCTGCGCAATACGGCGGCGATTGCCGAGCGCATCTCGGAAGGCGACCTTTCCGTCGACGCCAAGCCGCTGTCCGACAAGGATACGCTTGGGCTCGCCATGCAGAGCATGGTCACCAACCTGCGCACCACGGCGCATGTCGCCGACCAGATCGCCAATGGCGACCTGACCATTTCGCCGAAGCCGCTGTCCGACAAGGACATTCTCGGGCTTGCGCTGCAGAGCATGGTGGAACGCCTGCGCGGCGTCGTCGCCGATGCACTTGCGGCATCGAACAACGTCTCGTCGGGCAGCCAGGAACTTTCGGCAAGCTCGGAGCAGCTGAGCCAGGGTGCCACCGAACAGGCATCGTCGGCCGAGGAGGCTTCCGCCTCGATGGAACAGATGGCGGCCAACATCAAGCAGAACGCCGATAACGCCGCCCAGACGGAAAAGATCGCTCGCCAGTCGTCCCGCGATGCCGAAGCATCCGGCCAGGCCGTCGGCCGCGCGGTGGGCGCCATGCGCACGATCGCCGAGAAGATCTCGATCGTCCAGGAAATCGCCCGCCAGACCGACCTTCTCGCCCTGAACGCCGCGGTGGAAGCTGCCCGTGCCGGCGAACACGGCAAGGGTTTTGCGGTCGTCGCCTCGGAAGTCCGCAAGCTCGCCGAGCGGTCCCAGGCTGCCGCCGCTGAAATCAGCGCGCTTTCGGGCGAAACGGTACAGGTCGCGACGGACGCCGGCGAAATGCTCAACAAGCTGGTGCCGGACATCCACAAGACGGCCGAGTTGGTGTCGGAAATCTCCGCCGCCTGCCGCGAGCAGGATATCGGTGCCAGCCAGATCAACGAAGCGATCCAGCAGCTCGACAAGGTGACCCAGCAGAATGCCGGCGCCTCCGAACAGATGTCGGCAACCTCGGAAGAACTTGCCGCCCAGGCGGAAGAACTGCAGGCCTCGATCGCCTTCTTCAAGGTCGACCGCGCCGGATCCAGGCAGCGGAGCCAGCCGGCCCCGGCCGCCAAGCCCGCACCGGCGAAATCCAGACCCCAGCCGACGCCCAAGGCCTATCCGGCCGGGCATTCAGTCACAGCACAACAGGCCCGCGTGAAAGGCTTTGCCCTCGACCTGTCGATGGGCGGCCCGGATGCGGACGACGACGACTTCAGGGAGAGCGCGTAATGGCAGGCATATCCTCCGAATCCCAGTTCGTAACCTTCAGCCTCGGCGATGAGATTTTCGCGGTCCCCGTCGAGGTGGTCCGCGAGATCCTCGACCACGAGGAACCGTTCAAGATTCCGCACGGCCCCGAATATCTGCTCGGCCTGCGCGATGTACGCGGACAGGGCGTGCCGGTGATCGACCTTCGTCTTCGCCTCGGCATGACGAGAACGGTCAAAACGCCGCATACGCGCATCCTGGTGCTCGACGTGCCGGTCGCCGATCGCGCCCTGGTGCTTGGCCTCGTCGCAGACCGGGTCTTCGAGGTCGTACCGTTCCGCAAGGAGCAGATCGAGACGGCGCCGGATATCGGCGTGCGCTGGCGCTCCGACTATATCGCCGGCGTGGTGCGCCGGGAGACCGGCTTCGTCGTCGTCGTTGACCTTGCACGGCTGTTTTCGGATTCCGGATCGGCACTCGCCGATGTGGGGCCTCAGTCGCAGGTCGCGTGAGCGATCCGGAAAAATCGCGTCATTGAATAGGTTCGTTGCACGGGGGTATGCGCGTGAATGTAGCATTGAGGAGCCAGCCGCTCGATGACAGGCTGAGCAAGCGCAACTTCGACCTGCTGGCCAAGTACATCTACGACTATAGCGGCATCAAGATGCCGCACAGCAAGATGACCATGCTGGAGGGGCGGCTTCGCCGGCGCCTGCGCGTCACGGCCATGCCGACTTTCGACAGCTATTGCGACTATCTGTTCAAGCACGGCGGCATCGAGGCGGAGTCGATCTTCCTGATCGACGCGGTGACCACCAACAAGACCGATTTCTTCCGCGAGCCGAAGCATTTCGAATACATGGTGAAGACGGCCTTGCCGGACATCGTGAAAACCTATGCCGACCGGCGCATCCGCACCTGGAGCTCCGCCTGCTCGACAGGCGCCGAACCCTATACGATGGCCATGGTGCTTTCGGAATTTCTGAGCTCGTCCGCGCCGGAACGGGACTATTTCGTGCTTGCCACCGACCTGTCGACCGACGTGCTGCAGAAGGCCCAGCGGGCCATCTATCAGAGCGAACTCCTGGCGCCCGTGCCCGCCGACATGATGAGCAAATACGTCATGCGTCCATCCGACAACCGGCGGCAGGAGATGCGAATTTCGCCGAAACTGCGCTCCCGCGTCGGCTTCGCCCGGCTGAACCTGATGGACGAGGCCTATCCCGTCGGCGACCTGATGCACATGATCTTCTGCCGAAACGTGCTGATCTATTTCGACAAGCCGACCCAGCAGCATGTGCTGTCGCGCCTTTGCGAAGCCCTGCTTCCTGGCGGCTATCTGTTCATCGGTCATTCGGAAACCGTGACCGGCTTCGATCTGCCGATCCGGCAGGTGGCCAATACTGTGTTCAAGCGGGTATGAACCATGAGCGGCAAAATCCGAGTTCTGATCATCGATGATTCCGCAAGCGTCCGCCAGACCCTGACAGCCGTCCTGTCGGCGGACCCGGATATCGAAGTCATAGGGGCGGCCAGCGATCCCTTCATGGCGGCACGAAAGCTGCGCGAGGAAATCCCCGACGTCATCACGCTCGATGTGGAAATGCCGCAGATGGACGGCATCACCTTTCTGCGCAAGCTGATGTCGCAGCATCCGATTCCGGTGGTGATGTGTTCGTCGCTGACCGAAAGCGGCTCGGAAACGCTGATGCAGGCGCTCGAAGCGGGCGCCGTGGACGTCATCCTGAAACCGAAGATCGGCGCGGCCGACCATCTCGCCGAATCCGGCGAGCGGATCCGCACCGCGGTCAAGGGAGCCGCGCGCGCACGGGTCGGCCGATTGCGGCCGTCGCGCATTGGCGAGGGCAGCACGACAGCCAAGCTCACGGCCGATGCGGTGCTTCCGCCGCCCAAGGTCGGAGCCATGGCGAAGACCACCGAAATGGTCGTCTGCGTCGGCGCCTCGACCGGCGGAACGGAAGCGCTGCGCGAGCTTCTCGAAGCCCTGCCGGCCAATTCTCCCGGCATGGTCATCGTCCAGCACATGCCGGAAAAGTTCACCGCCGCCTTCGCCAAACGCCTCAACAGCCTCTGCGAAGTCGAGGTCAAGGAAGCAGCCGACGGCGATCCGGTGCTGCGCGGCCACGTGCTGATCGCCCCCGGCGACAAACACATGCTGCTCGAACGGCGCGGCGCGCGTTACGAGGTTTCGATCCGCTCGGGCCCGCTCGTCAGCCGCCATCGCCCGTCCGTCGACGTGCTGTTCCGGTCCGCCGCGCGCGCGGCCGGCGCCAACGCCATGGGCGTGATCATGACCGGAATGGGCGACGACGGCGCCCGCGGCATGAACGAGATGCACCAGGCGGGCGCCTATACGGTGGCCCAGGACGAAGCGTCATCCGTGGTCTTCGGCATGCCGAAAGAGGCGATCGCCCATGGCGGGGTCGAAAAGGTCGTGTCGCTCGAACAGATCGCCCGCGAAATCCTCGCCGCCGATCGCCGACGGTAAGATCTGCCATCTAAACTTTCACCCCTCGTTAACCATGTTTGGCAAGAATAGGGCAACGCATCATGAGGGTGCGGTGAGAGAGCGATTTGACGCTCGTAGCCGGACAGGGACCCACGATGCCAGTCATTACCTTTGCCAACACCAAGGGCGGAGCGGGCAAGACCACCGCCGTACTCCTGCTTGCAACCGAACTCGTTGAGCAAGGCTACCGCGTCACCATCCTGGACGCCGATCCGCAATACTGGATCACCCGCTGGCACATGCTCTCGCCGCACAACGACAAGCTCAACGTCATCTCCTACGTGACGCAGGCCTCGATCGACCGGCATATTGCCGAGAACCGCCACAAGACCGATTATTTCGTGCTCGACCTGCCGGGTGCGCAGAGCCCGCTGCTCGCCAAGGCGATCGGCCTTTCGGACCACGTACTGATCCCGATCCAGGGCTGCGCCATGGATGCCCAGGGCGGCGCCAACGTGCTCGAACTGCTGCGCTATCTCGAAGAAAAGGCCAATCTTCGCGTGCCGCATTCGGTCGTGCTGACCCGCGTCAATTCGATGGTCACCACCCGCGCGCTGCTCGCGGTCAAGATGCTGCTTGCCGAACGCAAGGTCGAAGTGCTCGACACGCCGATCATCGAGCGCGCCGCCTTCCGCGACATTTTCGATCTCGGCGGCACGCTCTACACGATGGACGAGAACCGCATCAGCAATCTCGACAAGGCCCGGCAGAACGCCCGCCTGTTCGCGCTCGAAATGCTCCGCCGCGTGCCGCTTCACAAGCCGGCTTCGCTGTCGAAGCGCTTCGTCCGCGCTGCCTGATCAGGCCTTGCCGTTCAGCACGATCTGCAGCTTGACGTCCGAGGGATGCCCGGCTGCGGCCCGTTCGAAGGCCTTGATCGAATCCCTGAAATCGAAGACGCCGGTGATCAGCGGCTTCAGGTCGACCTTGCCCGAGGCGATCAGTTCCAGAGCCCGGTCGAAGATGTTGGCGTAGCGGAACACCGTTTCGATGCGCACTTCCTTGGAGATGGCGCTCGCCACGTCGAACGGCACCGGCTCGACCGGCAGTCCGACCAGCACGAAGGCGCCGCCCGGCCGCACCAGGTCCAGCATGCCCGCATAGGCCCTCGGGCTGCCGCTCGCCTCGAACACAACATCCGCGCCCCAGCCGCCGGTCTCCTCGGCGATGACTTCCGCGAAGGGCCGTTCGGTGATGTTGACCGGGATAATGCCCGGATACTGGCCGGCGATCTTCAGCTTGTCCGGGCTCAGATCCGAGATGAAGACGCGGGCGCAGCCGCCGGCAAGTGCTGCCAGCGCCACCATGATGCCGATCGGGCCGGCTCCGATCACCGCGGCGACATCGCCGGGCTGGATACGGGCGCGGCTTGCGGCCTGCATGCCGATCGCGAACGGCTCGACCATGGCGCCTTCGGCAAAGGAGACATTGTCGGGCAGTTTGTAGGTGAAGGCGGCTGGATGGATGGTTTCAGGCGTCAGCACGCCGTGGATGGGCGGCGTCGCCCAGAAACGGACGTCTGGATCGACGTTGTAGAGACCAAGCTTGGAGGCGCGCGAGGAAAGGTTCGGCACGCCGGGTTCCATGCAGACGCGGTCGCCGACCTTCAGGGTCTTAACCTCGCTGCCGACCCCGATGACGATGCCGGCCGCTTCATGCCCGAGCACCATCGGCTCGCGCAGCACATAGGGACCGATGGCACCGTGGGTATAATAATGGACGTCGCTGCCGCAGACGCCGACCGTATCGATGGCGATCTTCACGTCACCCGGACCGACTGCCGTCGGAAGCTCAATCTCCCGCAGCGAGAGGACGTCTTTTTTCTCGAGCACCAGGGCCTGCTGCATGGGATGTCTCCTTCCGATCATCTTCTTACGCTGGCCGAGTTTCGGGGCGAGATCAAGGCGACCTGGGGCGCTCTCAACCGCGTCCGGCGTAAGGCATGCCGTTTGCCATCACCGTCATGAACAGGACATTGGCCTCCAGCGGCAAACCATCCATGTAGAGCACCGCATCGGCCACGTGTTTCGGGTCCATGACGGGCTCCACTGCAGTCGTAAGATCGGGCTGCAATGCGCCTTCTTTCATCCGCACCGTCATCGGCGTATCGGCATTGCCGATATCCACCTGGCCGCAGACGATGTTCAGCGCGCGCCCGTCGAGCGCGATCTGGCGGGTCAGGCCGGTGATGGCGTGTTTGGTGGCGGTGTAGGCGGCCTGATAGGGGCGCGGGACATGGGCCGAGATCGATCCGTTATTGATGATCCGTCCGCCGCCGGGCGCCTGCCGCCGCATCATGCCGAAGGCGGCGCGGGCGCAATAGAAGGCGCCGTTGAGGTTGAGGTCGACGACCGCCCGCCAGGTTTCGAGCGGCAATTCGTCGATCGGAACGGCCGGCGTGCCGCGGCCGGCATTGTTGAACAGAAGGTCCAGCCGGCCATAGGCCTTTTGCGTTGCCGCAAACAGAGCGTCGACGGCGGCCGGATCGGTGACATCCGTCGGCACGACGAGCGACTCGCCGCCGGCAAGTTCCGCCGTGCCCCGCAGCTCGCTCTCGCGCCTGCCGGCAAGTACGGTCCTATAGCCTGCTTTCAAAAGCCCGAGGGCCACGGCCCTGCCGACGCCCGAGCCCGCGCCGGTTACGATCGCTACTTTCGACATGCCTGCCTCCCACCTGTGATGGTAGACCTTATAGTCGGCTATCGGCCCAGCCGTCGAGTGGCATGCTTGCCGGAGAGAATATCACCTCCGAGATTTCCTGGTCACGGTCACCGTGCCGGCATCGGCATCGACCACGACCCAGTCACCAGTCTCGATCACCGAAAGCGGGTCCTGATCGAGTTCGGTGATCGCCGGAACGCGGGTGACGACGGCGCCGAGCGCGATCTTGGTGGTCATCCGCGTAAAGATCATCGCCGCCGGCTGGACGCCGTTCAATCGCGTCATATGGAAATAGGCCGACCAGCCGGACGAGCCCTTGGCACCCGGAAAGACAAGGATCTTGCCGGCGAAGGAGACGCCGCGCATCTCGTGCCGCCGCTCGATCACCGTGCCGGTGCGCTCATTGATGCCGCCCCAGCCGGAGATCGTTTCGGTGGTGACAAGCGCCTCGCCCTCGGCGCGGCCGGCCACCACCTTGCGGCCCTTGAGTTCGATCGTCTCGGGTTTTGCTTCGGCTGCGATATCCATCAGACCCTCCCGTTCCACTGGCCGGTCAGGGCCGCATCGACGCAATCGCTGACCGAGCCGAACCAGCCCTGTACGCCGGTGATCGCCGGCAGGTAATGCGCCTGCTTGGCGGAATCGGTGGCGATGACCTTGGTCCCCGCCGGCAGACGGCGGGAAATGGCGGGACAGGTGTCGCTCATGACAACGCCGCCGGCGTCGCGGATGGTGTCGATATAGCCGTTGCGCTCGGCGACCTGTTTGATCGCACGCGGCGTATGCACCCAGAGCTGCACGTCCGAATGGATCTTCCTGTTCTCCAGCATATGGGCGATCAGCGCCATCTGGTCGATCGAATTGTGCGGACAGCCGAGCATGATGAAATCGACCTTTTTTTCGGTCGAGCTCTGCAGCTTCTCGTAGGTCTCGCGCCGCTCCTTGGCACCGTAGCGGAACGTGCCCTTGACCTTGCGACCGCCAAAGGCTTCCTCGATCGAATCCGCTTCCGGCGTGATGCCCGGAATATGGTACATCTCGACCCCGCCCGACGACGCGGCGGCTGCGCCGAAATGCTTGAGCTTGATGAGGTCGGGCTGGCGGCCGGTGCCTTTCAGCACGGGGATCTCCTCGCCGATCACTTCGCCGATGTAGTAGCCGAGCAGGCCCCAATCCATCATGTCGTCGACTTCGATATCGAGCTCGACCAGATGGGTGCCGCGGCGGTTTTCGGTGATGTGGAAACCCCAATAGGGAATGCGGCCGGTGAGCGCTGCAGCGCCCGTGCTTTCCTTGCCCTCGACATTGGTGCGGGCGCCGAGCACGGAATTGCAGTAGATGACGGCGGACGATTCCATCCAGGCGCAGTGTTCGCCCTTCACCGGTACGTTGCCGACCTGATAGGGCGTGCAGGTGGCGAACATGTTGACGCCGCGCCGCCCCAGGTATTTCTCGTTGGCGCGCTGCATGTCGACCAGCGACTTGTCGACGCCCTGCAGTTCCCAGTTGTCGTTGTCGATGCCGGTGATCAGCTGGCAGGTATGCGCCACCATGTGCGGCACATCCACGACTTCGTCGCTGTCGAGGTTCAGCTCGGAATAGACGTGCTCCATGCCCTTTTCGGCAATCGCCTGCACCGAGGGGGTCGAGGCATTGAAGGCGCCGGCGACATTGTTGGTCTCGACCAGCCGTTCGGCGCCGAGCGCTTCGCCGTAACGGACAAGCAGGTCCATGGCGCGCGCCTTGGCGCGGCCGTGCTCGCCGTCATACATGGCCTTTTCGTGATCTGTCAGATTCATCGGACCCTCCTCACGATGCGGCGCGCGTTTCCGCGCCGGTCCAGCGATAATGCTTCTTTTCGACGTTGTCGGAAACCCGCTCGCGCAGTGCATCGCGATCGATCTGGTGCACGCTGCCGGTTCCGGCAAGGTCGAGCGCGTTGGCCGCGGCCATGCCCATGGCGATGCAGGGGCCCATGACGCGGATGCTCGAAAGCGCTGCCGAATCCGCATCGACGCAGCGGCCGGCGGCGGCGATGTTGTCGCATTCGCCCGGCGTCAGGCTGCCGAGCGGGATGTAATGGGCGTGCTCTTCGTCGAAGGTGATCCAGTGATGGCCGTCGCCGTGGTCATGCAGTTCGATCGGCCAGGCGGTGCGGGCGACCGCGTCGTCGAACTTGGTGCCGGCCTTGATCTCGTCGACGGTCAGGTGATGGCTGCCGGCGATCCAGCGGGTCTGGCGGATGCCCGGCAGGCCGAAGGAGCGGATGCGGGCATTGCCGAAGCATTCCGGGAATTCCGTCTTCAGGAATTCCACGGCTCGGGCCGCCTGATCCTTGCCTTCGAGCGCCTTCTTCGAAGCCTCGACCGGATCGAGCGGGGTTTCCACATGCGTCATGTTCATGGCGGCGATGCCGCGACCGGGAATGGTGAAACCGAGGCCTTCGCGGCGCAGCAGGCCGTAGTTGGCCGCCTTTTCCTTCATCCGGTCGCCGATCTCGTAGCGGGTCGGCTGTCTGGCTTCGTCGATATTTTCGAGCACCACCATCTGGGTGCCGAAGACGCCGCCCTTTTCCGGCTGGCGACAGGCGAAACCGGCCTGCCAGACGAGCGCCGCATCGCCGCTCGCCTCGACCCAGCCGGTCGCCTCGATCGAGACGCCGCCGTAACGGGTCATGAAATCGGTCTGGACGACGCGGCGGCCTTCGACATGCACGTCGAGGATCTGTGCGCCGAGCACGACCTCGATACCGGCTTCCAGAATGCTCTGTTCCATCCAGCGGCCGAGGACGACTTCGTCGTAATAGACGACCGTCGTGTTCGGGCCGTGGCGGTAATAGATCGACTGGTCCTGGGATTCCAGATGGGCGAGCAGCCTGTCGGCGATGCCATAGGTGAACTGGTAGCCATGCGTGCCGTTCGAAAACAGGCCGCAGAACGTGGCGATGATCGAGTTGACCGCTTGGCCGCCGAGCGCCGCCTGGCCATCGACGATCACCACCTTGCGGCCGAGCCTGGCAGCTTCGAGTGCGGCCGAAATCCCTGCGATGCCGGCGCCGACAACGCAGATATCCGCCTTGAGCTTGCGGAACGGCGCCGATTTCTCGCGCCTGACGATCCGCGTTTCCCTGCTCAGCGTTTCCGCCATGGAAGCCTCCCCTACAGCGCAGCGCCCTCCCGGCGCTTTGGGGATGATCGTAACCTAAGCCGCCTCGCCTTGAACCCGGCAAGTGATGCGATCAGCTTTCTTGTTTCGAGAAAGGTAACGGCCAGAAATCCACGCGGCTCGGCGTCAGACAGAATGGTGAGCCCCGACGCGGAAAGCTTCCGACACGCTCTGAGGTCTTCTCAGAACATCGGAATGACCTGATCCGGCACCCCTTCCGCGAACCGTTTCTGCACGTAGGATACGAACTCCGATACCACGACCTTGTTCATCTTGATCCTGGGCACGGAGGCCTTGACCCAGAGCGGCTCGACCGGAAATTCCGGCATCACCTCTTCGAGGATGCCGCTATCGAGATCCGACTGCGCGAGGAATCTCGGCAGAATCGCCAATCCCAGCCCCTGGCGGGCGGCGGCGAGCAGGACGCGGCTGTCATTGGCGGTGAAATTCGAGGTGATCTCGACATTGAGCGTGCTTGTCTCCATCTGAAAGGTCCAGGTCGTGCCGATCGTGTGGAAAGTGATGCACGCGTGGCCGACCAGTTCCGTCGGCATCTTCGGCAGCTTGCGGCTGGCGAGATAATCCCGCGATGCGCAGAGGACGCGCGGATAAGGGCAAAGCGGGTGGTCAATCACGTAGGCGTAGGATTGCGGCAGCGCGCCGATCGCCACGTCGAACCCTTCCTCGAGCGGATTGACCGAGCGATCGATCAGTACGATCTCCATCTTCACCCGCGGATTGACCGCCTGGAAGGCGGCGCAGATATCCCCGAAGAACATCGAGGTCAGCGTCGTCGGCGCCTTGATGCGCAGCGAGCCGGTCAGGCCCAGTTCATGGGTATTGGGTGTGGCCAGCGTCTCCTCGATCTCGCCGACCAGGAGCTGCAGGCGGGGCCTCAGCCTTTCGCCATCGAGCGTCAGGGCCAGCCGCCTTGTGGTGCGCACGAAAAGCTGGGTGTTCAGATGCTCTTCGAGCCGCTTGACCCGCTTGGTGATGACCGAGGTCGCGACGCCCAGGTCACGCCCGGCGGCGGAAAAGCTGCCGGCGCGGGCCGTTGCCAGGAAGGCGCCGATGTCGAGAAGTATGTTCACTGTCTTTCTCGTTTCGAGAAAAAATCCTAACCGGCATCACGCACATATTTTCCGCGGTTTCGCAACTCGGCCACATGACGCGCAGGCGATCGGCTCAGACGCAGCGTGCGCTATGGAATGCAAACTGCGCAGAAAGGCTTTCCACCGCCCTGGTTTCAGCAATGCGCAGCGCCATCCAGGCGGAAACGGCCGCCCAGGCGGCCCGCATATAGCTGTCGGCGCGGTAGAGGGCCGCATCGGGATCGGATTGCAGCGCCGTCATCCGGCCGCTCAACAATTCGAAGCCGTCGAGGACGGCCAGAACGGTCTCGGAAGCCTGCGGATGTTCGGCGGAATAGGCGTCGATCTCATCACGCGCCTTCTCCAGGAACAGCGCTAGCCCCCGCCCCTCGTCTCGCCAGAGGCGGCGGGTCAGGAAATCCAGCGCCTGCATGCCCGTCGTACCTTCGTAGATGGTCATGATGCGGGCATCGCGCAGGTATTGTTCGAGCGGCCAGTCGCGGCTGTAGCCGACGCCGCCGAGCACCTGGATCGCCGCATTCGCGGTCTCGAAGCCGGCCGCCGCGCCAAAATTCTTGATCAGCGGCAACATCCAGCCGGTAAAATCCTCCAGCCCGGTTTCGGGCTCCAGCCGGGCGATATCCATCGACGTGGCGAGTTCCAGAATGGCCGCGCGCAGGATTTCCGTGGCGCTGCGGATCTCATGCAGTTGGCGCTGAACATCCGGATGGCTCGATATCGGCACCGGCGGCTGGTCCGGCCGGCCGCCCTGGCGGCGCTCCTTGGCATAGTCCTCGGCAATGTCGGCCGAGGCGGACGCGATGCCCAGCCCCTGGCAGCCGGTGAGCAGCCGCATGAGCTCGATCATGGTGAAAAGCTGCGGCAGGCCGCGGCCTTCGCGGCCGAGCATGATGCCCCTGGCGCCTTCGAACCGCATGGCGCAGGTGGGCGAGCCGTGCAGACCCATCTTCTCCTCGATCCGGTCGACCGAAACGCCGTTCGGCTCGCCGTCGATCAGATTCGGCACGAGGAAGAGGCTGATGCCGCGCGTGCCCGGCTGGTCGTTGGTGCGGGCGAGCAGGCAGTGGCCGATGCGGTCCGCCATGTCGTGGTCGCCGAAGGAGATCCAGATCTTCTGGCCGGTGATCAGCCATTCGCGATCGTTGAACTCGGCCCTGGTGCGCAACCGGCCGACATCGGAACCCGCCTCGGGTTCGGAAATGCAGATGGTGGCCGCCCATGCGCCGGCGGCAAGCTTCGGCACCCATTCCTTCGCGGTCGCCTCATCGGCGGCCTCCGCCAGAAGATGCGCGGCCGCCCGTGTCGAGCCGGCGGCCATCATCAGCGCCACGCAGGCGCGCTCGAACAGCGGCGCGCAGGCGGCGTGCAATGTCAGCGGCACGGCCTGGCCGCCGAACCTTTCGGCGACGTCCATGCCGAGCCAACCGGCCTCGGCATATTGCCGGAAGGCATCGGCAAAACCGTCAGGCGTCTTCACCCGCCCACCAATGACCTGAGCACCGATCCGATCACCGACCGCGTTCAGCGGCGCCAGCACGCCCTCGGCAAAACTCGCCGCCTCCTCGACGATCGCGGCGACCGTCTCGTCGTCGCAATCCTCGCGGAGTTCCTTGAGCCGGTGCCAGCCCGGCGTCAGGGCGAGAAGTTCCAGTGTCCGGTCGGCCTGATCCGCGAAGGACATGATCGGTCACCGCGGCTGCATGCGCAGCGCGCCGTCGAGCCGGATCACTTCGCCGTTGATATAGTGGTTCTCGATCACGAACCGCACCGCGTCGGCAAATTCGCCGGGATCGCCGAGCCGCGAAGGATAGGGGATAGCGGCAGCAAGGCTATCCTGCGCCTCCTGCGGCAGCTCGTAGAGCAGCGGCGTCAGGAAGATGCCGGGCGCGACCGTGTTGACGCGGATGCCGAAACGGGAGAATTCGCGCGCCGCCGGCAAGGCCAGGGAAACGATGCCGCCCTTGGAGGCCGCATAGGCCGCCTGGCCGATCTGTCCCTCGAAGGCGGCGACCGAGGCCGTGTTGACGATGACGCCGCGCGCCTTGTCTTCCCGCTCCGGCAAGCCCGACATGCGCTCGGCGGCAAGCCGCAGCATGTTGAACGTGCCGACCAGGTTGACGCGGATCACCCGCTCGAAATCGGCAAGCGGCATCGGGCCGTTCTTGCCGACGATGCGCCCCGCCGTGCCGATTCCGGCGCAGTTGACGAGGATGCGCAAGCCATCACCGGCCTTGGCCGCAACGTCGAGTGCCTTGGCCGCATCGTCCTCGCTGGTCACGTCTCCAGAGAGCGCCACGCCACCGATCTCGCCCGCAACTTTCTCGGCCGCCGCCTGGTTGCGGTCGAAGACATGCACCACGGCCCCGAGTTTCGCTAGCAGCCTGGCCGTCGCTTCGCCGAGACCGGATCCGCCGCCTGTGACGACAGCGCTTGTTCCTTCGATCCTCATGCCGCCAGCTCCTTGCCAACCTTGATCACGCCGGGCGCATCGGCATACAGTTCCTCGACGAGATCGCCGCGGTGGGCGAGCACGGCGCGCTGGTTGATCGACCCCTTGTCGGTCACTTCGCCCTTTTCGAAGCGCAGCGGCTGGGTCATCAGCATCATGCGCATCACCCGTGTTGCCGAACCGCTCGACTGTTTCTGGTGTTCCCTCAGCCGTTCGGTGATCGCCGCCCTCACCTTCGGGTGGGCAACGACCGCCTCGTCGGAAAGGCCGGCCTCGCCGCCGATCAGTTCCCGCAGCGCCGGCATGAAGGGAACCGCCAGCGCCCCGAGCTCCGCTCGGTTCTCGCCGGTGATCACCGCATCGCGGATCAGCCCGCCGAACTGGTTGACGAGCTGTGCCCGCAGCACGCCGACTGCCACCCAGGTACCGGTCTGCAGCTTGAAGTTCTCCGCCGTGCGTCCGTCGAAATAGAAACCCTGGCGCGGGTCGCCGGGGACTGCGAACTTCACCGCATCGCCGATCCGGTAAAAGCCTTCCTCGTCGAAGGCTTCCCTGGTCAGCTTCTCGTTGCGCCAGTAACCGGGGGTGACGTTCGGGCCCTTGAGGCGAAGCTCGTATTTGTCGTCGATCGGCACCAGTTTCATCGTGACGCCCTGGCCTGGCACGCCGATATTGCCGGGCTTTTCCTGCGGATCGGTGCAGAAGATCGCGAACGGCGCGGTCTCCGTGGAGCCGATGCCGGTGCCGAGCGGCACCTGTTCGCCGATCGTCATTTCGGAAAGCTCGATCAGCGCGTCCCAGGTATGCTGAGCCATGCCGGCGCCGGCATACATCAGCAGTTTCAGGTCCTTGAAGAAGGTCTTGCGAAGCCCCTCGTCCTCGCGCATCGCCTGGATCAGCATTTCGTAGCCGGCCGGCACGTTGAAATACCAGGTCGGCGAGATTTCCTTCAGGTTGGCGATCGTCTGGGCCATCAGCGCCGGGCTCGGCTTGCCGCGGTCGATGTAATAGGTGCCGCCGTTATAAATGGCGATGTTGAACACCTTGTTGCCGCTGGCGGTGTGGTTCCAGGGCGCCCAGTCGACCAGAACCGGCGGCTCGTCGCGGAAATAGGAATAGCAGTCGGTGACCATTTCCTGGTTGGAGCAGAGCATCCGCTGGGTCTGGATGACCGCCTTGGGCGAACCGGTCGTGCCCGAGGTGAACAGGAATTTCGCGACCGTATCAGGCCCGACCACATCGAAAGCCTTGTCGACCGCGGGAGTGGGCTCGGTCTTGAGAATATCGTCGAGGAGATAGGTATGAGGCCGGCCCTCGGGCAGATTGCGCATCCCGGCAAAGGGAATATCCGGCCCGAATGCCGTATCGACGGCCTTGCGGAAGGCTTCCGCATCGTCGGCGAAGATCAGGCCGGGGGTGATCTGTTTTGCGATATCGTGCAGCTTTGAAAAATCGGAGGAAATGGTCGCATAGGCCGGCGCAATCGCTGCGGACGGGATGCCGACATGCTGGGCGCCGAGCGCCATCAGCGCATGTTCGATCGAGTTTTCCGAGAGGATGACGAGCGGGTTTTCCGCCGAAAGCTTCATGTTCAACAGGAACTGGCCGATGCGCCTCACCTGATCGAGCGCCTGCGCAAAGCTCACCCTGCGCCACTCGGCCGTTCCTTCGCGATCCGCCATCCAGGTGCGGTCGGGGGCGATTTTCGCCCAGTGGATCAGCCGCTCGTTGAGCTTGTCGGGATAGGGACCCAGCGGATCCTCACGCCAGACCACGAATTCGCCGTTCGGCCGCTCTTCCCAGCCGACCACGGGCGACCACAGCTTTACGTCACGCACAGGTTTTCCGCTCATGACTTCTCCTCCCAGACGTCAATGCTCCCTATCGGGCTCCCAAAATTTGTTTACAAAGAAACAATCTCCCTGTAAACGATCAAAAACTGATGACGGGCTGGGGAGCGTCCGTTGCTGGAGGAGAATGCATAAGATGGCCGATCAGACGGCAACCAGCTTCGTGACCTATGAGCTCAAGGGCAACATTGCCCATATAGGTCTCAACCGCCCGGAAAAGCGCAATGCGATCAGCGACCGTTTCGTCGAGACGATCGCCGAGACTGTGGCGCGTGCCGAAAGCGAGGCGAAGGCCGTCGTGCTCTTCGGACATGGCGATCATTTCTGCGCGGGGCTTGACCTTGCCGAACACGTCAAGAAAACGCCGATCCAGGGCGTACACGGTTCGCGCCGGTGGCACGCGGTATTTGCCGGCATCGAGCACGGCACGATCCCGTGGATCTCCGCCCTGCATGGCGCGGTCGTCGGCGGCGGCCTGGAACTGGCGTCTTCCACCCATATCCGCGTGGCCGACAAATCCGCCTTCTTCGCGCTGCCGGAAGGCCAGCGCGGCATTTTCGTCGGCGGCGGCGGTTCGGTGCGCGCCGCGCGGCTGATGGGCGTCGCCCGCATGACCGACATGATGCTGACCGGACGGGTCGCCTCGGCTGAAGAGGCCGAGCGCTGGAACCTTGCGCAATACGTCGTCGAAAAGGGCATGGCCCGGCAGAAGGCGCACGAACTTGCCGAAGCGGCCGCGAGCAATGCCGAAATTTCGAATTACGCGGTCATCAACGCACTGCCGCGCATTCAGGACATGGCGAAGGAAGACGGGCTTTTCGTCGAGTCCTTCATCGCCTCGTTTACCGCCACCAGCCCGGAAGCAGAGGAGCGTCTGCGCGCGTTCCTCGAAAAACGCGCCGCAAGGCTGAAGGCGCCGGGTTCGGCATAAGGGGACTGCTCGATGGACATGCCGATCCGCACGGCAGATGAGGTCGATCTCGACCGGCTCAATTCGGCGCTCGGCTTCCTGATGCGGCTGGCGCAGCTCAAGATCTACGAGCGTTTTTTCGAAGAGGTCGGCGAGCACAACCTGAAGCCCGGAGAGTTCTCCGTGCTTTGGGTCATCCTGCACAATCCCGGAATCCGCCAGAGCGTGCTCGGCCAAAGGCTGATGATCAAGCGCGCCCATATGACCAAGCTCATCCGGGCGCTGGAGGACCAGAACCTCGTTTCCAGACGAATCCCTGATGGAGACCGCCGGGCCGTGGAGATCACACTGACCCCGAAAGCGGTCACCAGGGTCGAGCAGGCGAGCCAATGGTTCTTCACCTATGAAGCCTCGGTCGGCGCCAATCTTACCGCCGACGAGCGCCGGCAACTGACGGCCCTCCTGCAGAAATTCGTGGGCCTGGACTGAATTTAAGGATCGGGAGGAGCTGACCTTGAACATCGACGAGCTGATCGCCATCGACATCCACACCCATGCGGAAGAGCCCTGCTGCAGCCCGCGTGACGATGGCTATGATGAATTCCAGGCCGGCATGGCCAAATATTTCAAGAACCCGGCCGGCCACAAGGGCATGCTGCCGACGGTCAACGAAACCGCCGTCTACTACCGCGAACGCAAGATCGGCTGCGTGATCTTCCCGGTCGACGCGGAGCGCGAGACCGGTTTCCGGCGCTACAACAACGAAGAAGTGGCGATGATCGCCGCCGAGAACAGCGACATCATGATCCCGTTCGCCTCGATCGACCCCGCCAAGGGCAAGATGGGTGCCCGCGAGGCGCGCCGGTTGGTGCGGGAATTCGGCGTCAAGGGTTTCAAGTTCCACCCGACCATGCAGGCCTTCTATCCGAACGACCGGATGGCCTATCCGCTCTACGAGGCGATTGCCGAAGAAGGCGCGATCACGCTGTTCCATACCGGCCAGACCGGCGTCGGCGCCGGCATGCGCGGCGGCATGAACATGCGGCTCAAATATTCCAACCCGATTTATCTGGACGACGTGGCAGCGGATTTTCCGGACATGCCGATCATCCTCGCACATCCCTCCTTCCCCTGGCAGGAGGAGGCGCTTTCCGTCGCGACCCACAAGCCGAACGTCTATATCGACATGTCCGGCTGGTCGCCAAAGTACTTTCCGCAGATCCTGGTGCAATACGCCAACTCGATCCTGAAGCACAAAATGCTGTTCGGCTCCGACTGGCCGGCGATCACGCCGGACCGCTGGATGGCGGACTTTGCCGCGATTTCGATCAAGGACGAGGTACGGCCGCTGATCCTCAAGGAAAACGCCCGCAAGCTGCTGAAGCTTTAAACCGGGACGAAACTCTTTCGTACGACCAGTTCGGGGATGACCCTCTCGTAACCCGGCGAAGCGTCCGGGCTTTCGAGGCGCCGCTCGAGAAGCTCGACGGCCCGCAACGCCATGGTGACCGGGTCCTGGCGGAAGGTGGTGAGGCTGTAGCTCAGCCAGGCCGCTTCCGGCACGTCGTCGAAGCCGATCACCGCCACGTCTTCCGGAATGCGCAGCTTCGCCTCGATACGGATGAAATCCATGACGCCGAAGGCGATCTGGTCGTTGGCGCAGAAGATGGCGTCCGGGTGTTCGCTGCCGGCAAAAAGCTCGCGGGCAGCGGCGATGCCGCTGTCGTAGTCGGAATCCGGCCCCCCGGCGGACTGCACTTCGGCGCCGAGCGACCGCGCCGCCGACAGGAAGGCCGTTTCACGCTCGGCGATGCTCTGCGTCCCGGATTGCGAACCGACGACGGCCAGGCGCCGACGGCCGGTATCGAAAAACGCATTAGCCGCCTTGCGGGAAGCCTCGGAATTGCCGGCGCGGACATGATCGGCATCCGGCTCCGAGCGGCCGATCACCACCAGCGGCTGGCCGTTGCGCTGCGCGAGCTCGAAGAAGCTTGCCGGCGGCGAGCCGGAGAGGATGATGGTCGCCTCGGCGCGGTGGCCGATCAGCATCTTCTGGGCCGCCAGCAGTTCTTCTTCCGCCTGCCCGGTATTGATGAGGATCGGGATGCTGCCACGCTGGATCAGCGCCTTGGCGAGCGCCGCCGTCAGATGGGCGCGAAAACCGAGTTCCGGCTTGGTCGCGACGATGCCGACAAGCCGGCTCTGGTTGGCGAGCACGCCGCGGGCGAGGTCATTGACGTGGTAACCGAGCTCCTCCGCCGCCCGCAGCACCTTTTCCCGCGTCGCCGGTGCTACGCTTGCGCCGGGCGTGAAGGTGCGGGAGACGGCCGAACGGGAGACGCCGGCGAGGCGGGCGACCTGTTCGGCGCTGACAAAGCGCATCCGTTTTTCGTCCTTCATGCTTTCCTCAATGTCCAACGCGCGAAAGGACGTCCGCCTTCAGGAATCGCTCCACGATCAACATGAACACCAGGGAGGGAACGAGCAGCAAGAGGGCAGTGATCGATGCAATCTGATAATTGCCGCCGGCAGCGGTGGTATAGAGCAGCAACGGCAGCATGTTTACATCCGGCGCGCCGACGAAATAGCTGCCGGTGAATTCGTCGAGCGATTCCAGGAAAACGAAGATGGCGCTCGCCATCAGGCCGGGTGCCGCAAGCGGCAGAGTGACGTCGAGGAAGGCCCGGAAGGCGCCGGCGCCGATATTGCGGGCCGCCTGTTCGAGCTCCGCGTCGATCGCCGAAAAGGCGGCCGTTGCGATCCACACCGCATAGACCAGACCATGCGAGACGTGGACCAGCACGACGCCCGGAATGGTGCCGTTGAGCCTGATCTCGTAGAAGATGCGGGCGATGTTCACATAGACCGTCAGGTTCGGAAACGCCTGCGGAATGAGAAAGGCGAGCAGAATGAGGCCGCGGAACGGCAGTTTCAGCCGGGCCAGCGCGTAACCGGCCGGGATCGCCAGCAAGAGCGAGACGACAACGGTCAGCAGGGCCACGATCAGCGAATTGGTGAGCGACTCCATCGCCCCGCCGCGCGGCGCGAACACTTTTGCCCAAGAACTGAAGCCGTATTCGAGCGGCAGGCTGTAGGGGAAATACCACTTCTCCGCCACGGTCCAGAGCAGGAGGTTGAAGAGCGGCCCGAAGATGAAGAAGGCCATCAGCCCGAAGATGATGCCGCGCGGCACCCACCAGAGGGCAGCGATAGGATTGCGGGTGGCGGGAATATGGGCGGCTGTCATGCGCGCTCCTTGAGGCTGGCGCGCAGGTAGATCCATGCGACGGACGCTGCGAGCACGAGCGAGACGAGGCCGAGCGCATTGGCGACGCCGTAATCCCCGTAGGAATTGACCCGGAAGGCGATATCGGCGGTCAGCATGGTCGGCGACTGGGCGTTGATCATCAGCGGCACGGACAGAACCGACATCATGGTGACGAAGGAGAGGATAAGGCCGACGGTCAGCGTCATCGCCACCTGCGGCACGACGATCTCGAAAAGGAGCCGCAGCCGCGAGGCCCCGAGATTGCGGGCTGCCTCGATCGTGTCACGGTTGATGGAAGCCATGGCGCCGGCGACGAGCAATGCCACGAACGGCGTCTGCTTCCAGACGAAGGCGATGACGATGCCGCGCCAATCGAGGAAGCTCACGGCGTCGAGCGGCGTCAGCAGGCCGAGATTGATGAAAGTGTTGTTCATCATGCCGTTCTTCGACAGAAAGGTGCGCAGGATCTGGCCGACGACGATGAAGGGAATGAACATCGGCCAACGATAAAGCCAGCGCAGGATGGCGACGGCCACTGGATGTTCGCCGAGCGTCAGGTAACCGCCGATCGCGATCGAGGCGATGCCGATCAGCACCGTCGACAGGCTGACGATCACGACGGTGAAAATGATGTCCTTGGTATAGAGATCGAAAGTCTTGGTGAAATTGCCCCAGCCGAAAGCCCCCTCCACCTGGAAGGCGCCGACCGCCGACATGATCAGCGGCAGGATGAAGAGGAAGGCGATCACCGCGAGTGCCGGCAGCACAAGGAGGAGACCGAGGAAGCGTTTTGGCATGGTTCGACCAAAGATGATGAGTTTAGGGCCTACCGCCACCAAGCGGGCGACCACGTTCAGGTTCTTGCAAAGTGAGCGCCGCAGTCCTCCCTCTTCTCCCCAGCGGGGAGAAGGTGGCCCGAAGGGTCGGATGAGGGGGCGACGCGGCAGACTCGACCTCGCTTGCGCTCGGTCGTTCGCTCCTTGCGTCGCTCACCCCCTCATCTGTCCTTCGGACATCTTCTCCCCGCTGGGGAGAAGAGGAGCCTCACGATCTTCGCATTGAAGCGGCAATCCACTCGATCGAGCGGACTGCCTTTTTCAAATTACTTCACGGACTTCTCATAGGCCTCGAGGATCGCAGTGTTGTAAGGCGCGATCGGGAAGGGCTTGCCCTTGGCAGCAAGGTCAGCCGGCGAGATGTCGACGAACAGCTTGTTCCAGGTGGCGTCGTCCAGTTCTCGTCTGACGTTATCGGCGTCGATGCCCGGATACCAGTTGAAGCGCTTGACGATGCCTTCGGCCTGGACCTTGGGGCTGGTGGCGAGAGCGATGAACTTCTCGGCCAGAGCCTTGTGAGCCGCCTTTTCCGGCATGACGTAGTGCATCGGCTGGCCCGGCATGCCCGGAGCCGGCAGAACCAGCTTCATGGTCGGCGGCAACTGGCCGCTGGCCTGCCAGGAGTAGAACATGTCGACCCAGACCGGGCCCATGGCGATTTCGCCGCGCGACAGCAGGTCGAGCGTGCCGGCGTTACCCGGGGTCAGCGTCGCATTGGTGGTGAAGTCGGCGAGGCTCTTGAAGGCCGCATCCCACTTCTTGGTTTCTTCTTCCTTGAACGGGCCATTCATCAGGGTGTTGGCATCGCCGCCGCCGAAGGCGTAGATCCAGCCCATGACGAACGAAACGCCGGAAGCGCCGCCCTTGATGCCGTTATAACCGAACTGCTTCGGATGAGCCTTGGCCCAGGCGGCCAGCTCGGTATAGGACTTCGGCGGGTTCGGAACGAGCGCCGGGTTGTAGGCGATCGCGGTCTGGCTGTTGAACATCGGCATGACATAACCGTCGACATTCGAGCCGAGCGCCATCTTGGCGTTGTCGCGGGAGACGAGCTTGCCGGTGTCGATGTCGGCGCGGTACTTGTCGAGGTAGTTCTTGGTGACCATCGGGCCGACGAATTTTTCGTGCACGACGGCAACGTCGACGTCCCACTTATCGGACTTGGCAGCAGACTGGGCGTCGAAACGCTCGAGGATCTTCTGCGAACCGGCATCGCCGGGGCCGGTGCCGACGGCGCGAACCGTGTTGCCTGGATAGGTCTTTTCGAAAAGCGGGCCGAGATACTGGTTGATGTAATCGACCATGTTCTGGTCGCCGGCGGTCGCAACCGTCAGCTCTTCGGCGTGAACCGGAAGGGCTGCGAAAGCGACGGCGAAGGCTGCGTAAGACATCTTCTTCATGAGTGCTTCTCCGTGAGTTGAAAAGGCAGAGGTATCAAAAGGTCAGGCGTGGACTTTCCCGAATGGCACCCGGGAAATGGGGGAAACCGAAGCAGCCTCCGGCGAATTGAACAGGAACAGCGCATCCGCCGGCACGAACACGGCGACGCGGGTGCCCGGGTCGAAGGCGCGTTCGGCATCGGCCATGATCTCGGTCTGCCCGAGCCGCACCACATGACGCCAATGGCCACCGGGATAGCTGACGGCGGCGATCTCGCCCCGGAAGGTGATACCGGGGCCGATCACGGCGATTTCGTCGGCCAAGAAAAGACGGGCAGCCTCCGGGCGGAAACGGGCTTCGATCGGACCAGCTGCCAGCGGACGACCGAGGAGCGGCACGGTAGCGGCGGCATTGGCGGGGCCGGCGTCGATCGCGAACTGGTCGCCCTGCGGCGCGCCGTTCAGGAAAAGCACGTTTTCCGCGCCCATGAAGGCGGCGACGAAGGCCGAGGCAGGACGGTTATAGACATCCTCCGGCGTGCCAGCTTGCGCGATCTTGCCGGCATTCAGGATGACGATCCGGTCGGCCATCACCATGGCCTCCTCGCGATCGTGGGTGACGTGGATTGCGGTGATGCCGAGCCGCTTCTGTAGCGCCCGCAGCTCGTGGCGCACTGTCAGGCGGATACGGGCGTCGAGGTTCGACAGCGGCTCGTCGAGCAGCAGGATTTCCGGATCGATGGCGAGCGCCCGGCCGAGCGCGACACGCTGGCGCTGACCGCCCGAGAGCGCCGAAGGCTTGCGCGCCTCCAGCCCGTCGAGGCCAAGCAGCGACTGCATGGCGGCAACGCGGGTGGCGATTTCCTGGCGCGCAATGCCCTTCAGTTTCAGACCGTAGCCGATGTTCTGCGCCACCGTCATGTGCGGCCACAGTGCGTAGGACTGGAAGACGAGTGCCATGCCGCGCTTGTCGGGCGGCAGGTGGGTCACGTCGCGATGGCGCACCTTCACCTCGCCGGCCGACGGGCCGATGAAACCGGCGAGCAGGCGCAGAAGCGTGGTCTTGCCGCAGCCGGACGAACCGAGCAGCGCCACGAACTCGCCCTTGGCAATCGACAGGTCGATATCGGTCAGAACCTGCGTGGCGCCATAACGGCTGGCGATGCCGCGCAATTCCAGAAAACCGTCCCGCTCCATCGAACCCCCTTTTGCACAGCCGTGCAACCTTGCTGGGGGTTTCTTAGGGCCGGAGTTTTACAGGCGGATGACACCGGCGATTTTTTATTTCGGGATGCTGGCGAGGTGGCCGCTCAGGCTTCCACGGTGAGCGGCGCTTCCAGACGGACGAGCGCTTCCTGAAGCTCTTCGGCTCCAGTCGCCACGAATATGGCTCCGGCTTCCGCCAGAATTTTCACGCGGCCGGGCCGTGGGTCTGCCGGATCGACGAAGCCGATCGCCGTCATGCCCGCCGCCCTCGCCCCGGTGATCCCGTGGGCGCTGTCGTCGATCACCACGCAGCGGGCCGGATCGGCGGACAGGGTGTCCGCGCAGAGATGGAAGAGATCCGGCGCCGGTTTCGGCCGCGCCACCATGTCGGCGCTGAAGATCGACGGCGCGAAAGCGTGCCAGAGCGGCAAAAGTCCGAGGCTTTTCGCCAGCCGGTCCGTCGAGCTGTTGGAGGCGACGCATTTGCGGTGCGGCAGCGACCGGACCAGGCTTTCGATGCCGGGCATCGGCTCCAGCGAGCGGGCGAATTCCGGATAGATGTCGAGATGCCAGGCCTCGAAAACCGCATCCAGATCTTTGATGCCAAGCTCTTCCGTGCAGATGCGGCGGATGGCACTGGCCGAATTGCCGGTGAAGCGGACCAGCACCTCTTCGGCGGTAATGGCGGCGCCGGCATCCTGCAGGGCCTTGGCAAGTGTGCGGCTGGCGATCGGCTCGCTGTTGATCAGGACGCCGTCACAATCGAAAATTAGGAGATCTATCTGCATGAAAGTCCAACTTGAGATGAGGCGTCAAAGCCGATTGACGCCGGCTGCACCGTCGGCGACGGCAAAACTCTGAAAAACGGCAGCGGGGGAATGCTGCTGCTTGCGGTCGGCGACACCGATGAAGTCAACCTCGGCCGATCGTTCGCTGAGACGCATGATCGCATAACCATGCTTGTCCGAGGCAAACTTGAGATGCGGGTTTTCGGCAAGCGCGGTGGCAAGGCTCGCGGCAGACGGTGCGTCCGAGGTGATCGAGCCGCAGACGAATTCGCTGGCGATGGCCTGAGCTTTCTCATCCGCGAAATCGCGCTTCACGTCCGCCGCGTAGAACGCATGCAGGTCGCCGCCGATGATCAGCGGGTTCTCGACCGCCGAGGTCTGCACCGCCTCCAGCAGCCGGCTGCGGGCGGCGCGATAGCCATCCCAGCCGTCGAGATTATACGCGGTTGCCGGCCCGGATTTGGTGTCGCGTTCGGCAAGCAGCGTCTGCTGGGCGATGATATTCCATTTCGCATGGCTGGCACCGAGCGTCCTGCCGAGCCATTCTTCCTGCGCCGGGCCGAGCATGGTCCGCTCCGGCCGGTCGTCGCCGGCGGAACCTTCGAGTTCGGGCGAGCGGTATTGCCGGGTGTCGAGCAGCGTTACCCCGGCCAGATTGCCGAAGCTGTAATGATCGTAGATGCGCAGCGCATCGAAACCGGCTGCGAGGCTCGGATGCACCGGCATGTGCTCGAACCAGGCCTGGTAGGCGGCGCGGCGGCGGGCGAGGAATTCCGCCGGGTTCGGCGCGTCGGGGGCACGGTCATTGGCGTAGTTGTTGGTGACCTCGTGGTCGTCCCAGACGGCGAGCCAGGGAAAGGCGGCATGCGCCGCCTGCAAGTGCGGGTCGGACTTGTAGAGGGCGTAACGATCACGGAATTCGTAGAGCATCGACGGTACGCCGGTCTGGTGTTTACGCACCAGTTGCGCACCGTAACTCCGCTCGTAGATGTAGTCGCCGAGATGCACGACGAGGTCGAGATCGCGGCCGGCCATATCGGCATAGGGGCTGTAGAAACCCTGCTCGTATTGCTGGCAGGAGGCGAAGGCGAGGCGGAGCGTATCCACACTGTCCGCCGGTGCCGTGCGGGTGCGGCCGACCGGGCTCGTCGCATTGCCGGAGCGGAAGCGGTAGAAATACCAGCGGCCGGGCAAAAGGCCCGTGACCTCGACATGCACCGAATGAGCGAATTCCGGAACCGCGCGGAAGAGGCCGGATTGGACCGGCTTTGAAAAAGCCTCGTCCTCGGCGACCATCCATTCCACATCGATGGGATCAAGGACCGGCTTAGGTGCCGGGGCAAAGGGATCGGCGGAGGTGGCGGCCGATGCGTTCTCCAGGATTAGCCGCGTCCAGAGGACGACGCTGTCGGCTCTCGGCGCGCCCGAGGCGACGCCGAGAGCGAAGGGATCAGTGTTGAAGCTTGCCGCACGTGCGGACCCCAGCGGCCGCCAGATGGCAGCCGCTGCCAATCCGCCCACCAGCAGGCTTCGACGATCAATGAGCGGCATCGAACAGTCCTTCGCGTGCCTTGACGGCAAGATCCGGCCGATCGGTGGTGATCTGGCGCAGCGGGCGCTTCAGCCAGAAGGACAGGTCTTCCAGCTCGTTCGGAACCCACACGCCGAGCTTTTCGGCCGGGACGAGCGCGGAGAGCAGTTCCCATTCTTCGAGCAGCAGCGCCTTTTCGATCGCCAGCACGTCGGAGACCTGCAGCATGGCTTCGACGGACTGGCGCAGGCCGAGAACCTGGACGGATTTGTGATTGAGCGAGGACAGCCGACGGATATGCGGCGCGACTTCACCGATCGTCTTCAGGACCTCGCTGCTGAAACTGGTCAGGAAGGAATTGTCGGCGACGCCGAAACGATCGATCATGGCCGCTGCCTGGGCTTCGAGGCCTTCATAGGGCTTGCCGTCGGCATCGGCCTTCAGTTCCACATGCAGTTCGAGACCGGTCGGTGCGTAAATTTCCAGCACTTCCTCGAGCGTGGGGATGTGCTCATTGGTACCCTTCAGGATCACCGAGCGGTATTCGCCGGCTGCAAGATCCGCCACCCGACCGGAGCGCTCGGTGGTGCGATCGAGGGTCGCGTCGTGAATGACGAGGAGTTCGCCGGCGGCGCTCAGATGCACGTCGAATTCGACCGATTCGACGGAGAGGTCGAGCAGGTTGCGAAAGCCGGTCAGGCTGTTCTCGGCCCAGAGATTGCGGGCGCCGCGATGGCCGACGATGATGGGATTGGTCATTGGAAATACCTCTTTTCTATTTGCTGGAATCCACCAGGCCTTTGGTGAACCAGCGTTGCATCAGAAGGATGACGAGAGCGGGCGGCGCCATCACAAAAAAGGAAGCGGCCATGGCGATGTTCCAGGCTGGCTGGGCATCGGCGACCGGGATCAGGTCCTTGAGCCCGATCATTGCGGTGCTCATCACCTTCTCGGTGGTGAAGAGAAGCGGCCAGAGATACTGGTTCCAGCCGTAGAGGAAGAGGATGATCGACAGCGCCGCGATATTGGCGCGCGACAGCGGCAGAAGCACGTCCCAGAAGAATTTCAGCGGCCCGGCGCCATCGAGCTTGGCGGCCTCGCAGAGTTCGTCCGGCACGGTCAGGAAAAATTGGCGGAACAGGAAGGTGGCGGAGGCAGACGCGATCAGCGGCAGGATGAGGCCGCTATAGCTGTTGATCATGTTCCATTGCAGCGCCGCGTCGAGCTGGTAACCGGTCGTATCGGCGACGAAGCCGTTCAGGCCGATCGCATCGAACAGCGCCCGCAACGGCCCGGCCGCATCGGCGACCGCCTCATAGGTCGGGATGATGCGGACTTCGACCGGCAGCATCAGCGAGATGAAGATCAGCCAGAAGGCGGTCATGCGGAAGGGAAACCGGAAATAGGTGACCGCGAAACCGGCAATCAGCGACACCGCCAGCTTGCCGACGACGATGCCGGTCGTGACGATGAGGGAATTGACGTAGAGCCGGCTGAACTGGCCTTCGTTCCAGGCAAGGACGGTGTTCTCGACGAAATGGCTGCCCGGAACGAGCGGGAACGGCACCTGCTGCACCTCGCCGACCGTCAGCGAACCGGCGACGAAAGCGAAATAGAGCGGCATGCAGACGGCGGCGGCGCCGATCAGCAGAACGACGTGGCAGAAGATCGACAGGCCAATGTGACGCTCCACCATGGTCACACCTGATAATTGACTTTGCGCTCGACGGCGCGGAACTGCAGGAAGGTGAAGAGCACGGCGATCGCCATCAGGATGACCGACTGAGCGGCCGACGAGCCTAGGTCGAGCTGGCGGAAGCCGTCCTGATAGACCTTGTAGACCAGCGTGTTGGTGCTGCCGGCCGGGCCGCCGCGGGTCACCGTGTCGATGATGCCGAAGGTCTCGAACAGACCGTAGACGAAGTTCATGACGATCAGGAAGAAGATGGTCGGCGCGGCCATCGGCAGCGTCACCGTGAGGAAGCGGCGGACGGGACGGGCGCCGTCGATCGCGGCGGCTTCCATCACCGAGGCCGGCACGGCGAGGAAGGCCGCGACCAGGAAGATGTAATCGTAGCAGACATGTTTCCAGACCGCCGCGACCGAGACCAGCAGCAGCGCATCGAACGGCCGGCGGTTCGGGTCCCAGGCGAAACCCAGCTCATGCAGCATCTGGGCGAGCGGGCCGACGGTCGGGTTGAAGAGGAAGGCCCAGAGCACGCCCGATATGGCCGGCGCGATGGCATAGGGCAGAAGGATGACGCCTTTGTAGATCGCCCGGCCACGCAAAACGTTGTCGGTGGCGAAAGCAAGCAGACCGGCGATGACGAGCGTGGCGATGCATTGCACGACCGTGAACCACAGGGTGAGGATGGCGCTGTCGCGGTATTCCGGGCTCGAAAACAGGGTAGTGAAATTGTCCAGCCCGACGAAGATCATCGTGCCGCCGAACGGATCGACCTGCACGAAGGCGAGCGACAGAGCCTTCCAGGTGGGGATGAAAAAGAAGAAGAGCAGGATCAGCAGCTGCGGCGCCAGCAGGCCTGCGGCCAGCCAGGGCCGCCGGAAATGCGAGGCCTTCAGCCCCGCTTCCGACGGCCTGACCAGGGAGCCCAGGCTCCGCCGCAACGGCAAACGGGGGCGCGTCGCCGCACCCTCGTTCTTGGTCATGATGGCATTATTTGCCGGCATGGAGCTTCTCGTACTGGCGCAGGATCTCGTTGCCGCGCTTGACGGATGAGTCCAGCGCTTCCTGCGGCGTCTTCTTGCCGGTCCAGACGGCCTGGATTTCCTCGATCAGAATGGCGGTCGACTGGTTGTGGTTGCCGAATCGGAAGCCGCGGGAATTGTCGGTCGGCTCGCCGCGCGAGAGCTGTTCGAGGGCGATTTCGCGGGTCGGGTGATCCTTGAAATAACCCTCAGCCTTCATCTTCTGGTAGGCGGCATTGGTGACTGGAACGTAGCCGGTCGCCTTGCTCCACCATTCCTGGGTCGCCGGCTGGGCGACGAAGTTGAAGAAGGCCGCCACACCGGCCTGGACCTCTTCCGACTTACCCTTGACGGCCCAGAGCGAGGCACCACCGATGGTGCCGTTCCTGACGTCGGCGCCCTCTTCGTGCGGCATAACCGCAGCGCTCCACTTGAACTTGGCATCGGCTTCGACGCCGGAATGGCTGGCGGTGGAGTTGATGATCGTGGCGCAGGTGCCAGAGGTGAAGAGGCTGATCGGGGCAACGCCCTGGCCGGCGATCTTCAGCACGCCGTCATCGACCCACTTCTTGAGACGGGCGACCTGGCCGACCACGCCGGTCTTGTTATAGACGAACTCTGTGTCGAGGCCGGCGTAACCGTTGGCCTTGGTGGCGAAGGGGTAGTTGTTGATCGCCGAATAGTTCTCGATCAGGCTCCACTGGAAGTCGCCCGGCAGCGCCATCGAGCAATCGGTGATCTTCTTTTCCTTGAGCGCATAAAGCTGCTTTTCGAGGCCCTGCCAGGTGTCGGACGGCGCATCGAAGCCGGCGGCCTTGAACGCATCGGCATTATACCAGAGGATCGGCGTCGAGGAGTTGAAGGGCAGAGCGGCCGGCTTGCCGTTGACGATGTAGAAGCCGGCGACCGGCTTGATGAAGTCGTTCCAGTCGGTCTTGTAGCCCTGTTTCGCCATCAGCTGATCGACCGGGATGATCGCGCCAGAGTTCAGCATGGTCATGAAACCGCGTTCGGCCGACTGAAGGATAGCCGGCTGCTGATTGACGCGGTAGGCGGCGACCATGGCCGCCATGGTCTCTTCGTAATTGCCCTTGAAGGTGCCGACGACCTCGTATTTGTCCTGCGACTTGTTGAAGTCGGAGATCAGCTGCTGGACGGTATCGCCGAGCTTGCCGGAGATCGCGTACCACCATTCGATCTTGACGCGGTCGGCGGCGGTCGCAGCCGTCGCGCCCATCAGCAGCGCGCCGGCGGCGAGAAGGCCCGTGATCGATTTCACATATGTCGAAGCCATGTTTCGGATCCCTCGATATTCGGGTCTTTCACACGACCCGCCCTGTTTCGGTTCTGGCCATCTCCATCAGTCTGGGTTAGCCATGACAGGCATGGGTTACGTTACATATGTTAAGTCGATGTGACATTTGATATTTTGATGGTGGTATTTATGGAGCAGCGTGAATTGATGGTGCGGGCCGCGTGGCTCTATCACGTGGAGGGACTGACCCAGCAGCAGATCTCGGAGCGGATGAACATCACCCGGCGGCGGGTGAACGAGATCCTTTCGGAAGCGCTGGAATCGGGCGTCGTGAGGATCAGTTTCGATTCCGTGCTGGCGGAAAGCGTGGAGCTGGAAGCGAAGCTGCGCAAGCGCTTCGGCCTGCTCGACGCGGTCGTCATTCCGACACCGGGCGATGCGGCACTTCTCCATTCGGTGCTCGGGCGCGGGGCGGCCGGTTTTCTCGGGCGGCTGATCCAGACGCAGAAACCCGCCTCGATCGGCGTCGGCTGGGGCTCGACGCTGCGCGAGACGATCCAGCACATTCCGTCGCTCAACGAACCGCAGATCAAGGTGCGCTCGATGATGGGCGGGTTGACGCAGGGCTCCGAGATCAACACGTTCGAGATCGTTCGCGGCTTCGCGCAGGTGCTGAACGCCCAGTGCCGCTATTTCGTGGCGCCGATCTATGCCGAGAGCCCGGAATCGCGCGATGCGATCATTTCGCAGGCGGTGTTCCAGCGGACGTTCAGGCAGATCTGCGAGGTGGATGTCGCCTATTTGAGCGTCGGCGACGTATCGCAGCAATCGCTGCAGGTGCGCTACGGTCTGCCCGAAGGCATGACCGAGCAGATCCTCAAAAAAGCCGGCGCGGTCGGCGACCTGATGGGCCGTTATCTCGATGCCAACGGCAAGGAGATCGACCATCCGCTCAACCGTCAGGTGCTGGCACCCGAGATGCAAGACTTCCGGCGGATCGGCTGCCGCATCGTCGCGTCAGGCGGGGCACACAAGCACAAGATCCTGCAGGCGGTAGCGCGGAGCGGGCTGATCAACGTGCTGATCACCGATGCCGACAGCGCCAAGGCGATGCTGGCGGCGAAGTGACCGTCAGATATTGCGGCGCTTGCCCTCCAGGAGGTCGATGATGGAGTTGGCGGCATCGAGGACGTTGGTGCCGGGGCCGAAGACGGCGGCGATGCCGTGGTCCATCAGGTAGTCGTAGTCCTGGCGCGGTACGACGCCGCCGACCACGACGATGACGTTTTCGGCACCCTTGGCTTTCAGGGCTTCGACCAGCTGGGGCGCGAGCGTCCTGTGGCCGGCGGCGAGCGACGACATGCCGACCACCTGGACCTTTTCCTTCACCGCAAGGTCGGCCGCTTCCTCGGGCGTCTGGAACAGCGGACCGGCGAGAACCTCGAAGCCGATGTCGCCAAAGGCCGAGGCGATTACCTTGGCACCGCGGTCATGGCCGTCCTGGCCGAGCTTGGCGACCATGATCTTGGGCTTGCTGCCGAGCGTTTGAGCGTAGCTGCCAAGCCGCGAGACGATCGTCTTGTATTCCGGATCGTCCTCATAGGCGGGTCCGTAGATATCGCTGACCACTTCCGGCACCGCCGAGTGGTCGCCGAAGGCCTGGCGCATCGCATCGGAGATTTCACCGACGGTGGCGCGGGCGCGGGCGGCTTCGATCGCCACTTCCAGCAGGTTTCCCTCGCCGGTTTCGGCGGCTTCCTCCAGCACTGCAAGCGCCGCCGCAACGCGCCTCGGATCGCGCTGACGCCGCACCTCCTCCAGCCGCTTGATCTGGCCGTTGCGCACGGCGGTGTTGTCGATGGCGAGAATGTCGAGTTCATCCTCGTTCTCGAGCCTGTATTTGTTGACGCCGACGATGATTTCCTCGCCGCGGTCGACGGCGGCCTGGCGGCGGGTGGCGGCTTCCTCGATCAGCCGTTTCGGCAGGCCGTCGGCGACCGCCTTGGTCATGCCGCCCATGGCCTCGACTTCCTCGATCAGTGCCCAGGCCTTTTCGGCAAGCTCGTTGGTGAGGCTCTCGACGTAATAGGAGCCGGCGAGCGGATCGACGACCTTGGTGATGCCGGTCTCGTGGTTCAGGATGAGCTGGGTGTTGCGGGCGATGCGGGCGGAGAAATCGGTCGGCAGCGCCATCGCCTCGTCGAGCGCATTGGTATGCAGCGACTGGGTGCCGCCGAGTACCGCCGACAGCGCCTCATAGGCCGTGCGGATGACGTTGTTATAGGGGTCCTGTTCCTGCAGCGACACGCCCGAGGTCTGGCAGTGGGTGCGCAGCATCAGCGACGAGGATTTTTGAGGCTTGAACTCCTCCATGATCCGCGACCAGAGCAGGCGGGCGGCACGCAGCTTGGCGGCCTCCATGAAGAAGTTCATGCCGATCGCGAAGAAGAAGGACAGCCGGCCGGCAAACTCGTCAACGCTGAGGCCCTTGGCAAGTGCGGCGCGCACATATTCGCGGCCGTCGGCCAGCGTGAAGGCAAGTTCCTGGACGAGCGTCGCACCCGCTTCCTGCATATGATAGCCGGATATCGAGATCGAATTGAACTTCGGCATTTCCTTGGCCGTATATTCGATAATGTCGGCGACGATCCGCATCGAGGGCTCTGGCGGATAGATATAGGTGTTGCGGACCATGAACTCCTTGAGGATGTCGTTCTGGATGGTCCCTGAGAGTTCCGCCCGCGAACAGCCCTGCTCCTCACCGGCGACGATGAAGGAGGCGAGGATCGGGATGACCGCGCCGTTCATGGTCATCGACACCGACATGTCCTTCAGAGGAATACCGTCGAACAAGATCTTCATATCCTCGACCGAATCGATCGCCACCCCCGCCTTGCCGACATCGCCCTCGACACGGGGATGGTCGCTGTCGTAGCCGCGATGGGTGGCGAGGTCGAAGGCGACCGACAGGCCCTTCTGGCCGCCGGCGAGATTGCGGCGGTAGAAGGCGTTCGACGCCTCGGCGGTCGAGAAACCGGCATATTGGCGGATCGTCCAGGGCCGGCCGGCATACATGGTGGCACGCGGGCCGCGCACAAAAGGTTTCATGCCCGGCAGCGAATTGAGGTGATCGATACCCTCGAGATCTTCCGCCGTATAGAGCGGCTGGATGTCGATGCCTTCGGGCGTGTGCCAGACGAGCGTTTCCGGCGAAGCCTTCAGCTCCTTCTCGGCAAGCTTTTCCCAATCCTTCACGGTCTTCTCGGCCATCACTCGAACTCCATGATCAACTCATCGACCGCCAGGCTCTGCCCTTGGCTGGCGGCGACGCGTTTGACAGTGCCCTTGCGTTCGGCTTTCAGGACGTTTTCCATCTTCATCGCCTCGACGGTGGCGAGCGTCTGGCCGGCTTCGACGGCGTCGCCGGCTTTTACCGAGACCGAGGTAATGACACCCGGCATCGGGCAGAGCAGCATCTTCGAGGTGTCCGGCGGCAGTTTGACCGGCATCAGGCGGGCGAGTTCGGCGACGCGGGGCGAACGCACGCGGGCGGTCACGTCCATGCCGCGCCAGCGCAGCCGGACGGCGGAGCCGACGAGGTTGATCTTGACCCCCATCACTGCGCCACCGACATGGAAGCGGGCGTGTTGCTGGCCCGGAAGCCAGCCGCTGGCGACGGAAAGCTGCGTGCCATCGGCAAAGCGGACGCCGGCGCCGTCAGACCCGGTTTCGAGCGTGACGGCCTCCTCGAAGCCGGCGAGCGTCACCACCCAGTCCCTGGCGAGGATCCGGCGGTGATTGCCGATCGTGCCGGAGATTTGCACCGCGCGCTCCTGCAGGGCCTGGTTGATCAGGACGGCGATGGCGGCGAGCTTTTTCGCCGCTGCCGCGTCCGGGTGCACGCCGGAAAAGCCTTCCGGGAATTCCTCGGCGATGAAGGCGGTAGTAATGTTTCCCGAACGGAAACGATGATGATCCATGACCGCCGAGAGGAAGGGCAGGTTGTGGCCGATGCCATCGACCTCGAAATCGTCGAGCGCCTTGCCCATCGCATCGATTGCTTTGAGGCGCGCCGAGGCTCCCTCGCCCTGTGCCCCGTGAGGCGCCCAGGTGCACAGCTTGGCGATCATCGGGTCGTAATACATGGAGATCTCGCCGCCTTCGAAGACGCCGGTATCGTTGCGCACCACCGTGCCGTCGTGCTGCCGGCCTTCCGCCGGCGGGCGATAGCGGGTGAGCCGGCCGATCGACGGCAGGAAATTACGATATGGATCCTCGGCATAAAGCCGGCTTTCGATTGCCCAGCCGTTAAGCTTGACGTCGTCCTGACCGAAGGACAGCTTTTCGCCGGACGCAACGCGGATCATCTGTTCGACGAGATCGATGCCGGTGACGAGTTCGGTGACCGGGTGCTCCACCTGCAGGCGGGTGTTCATCTCGAGGAAATAGAAATTGCGGTTGCCGTCGACGATGAACTCCACCGTGCCGGCGGAGAAATAACCGACCGCCCTGGCGAGTGCGACCGCCTGTTCGCCCATGGCCTTTCGGGTGGCCGCGTCGAGGAAAGGCGACGGGGCCTCCTCGATGACCTTCTGATTGCGGCGCTGGATCGAGCATTCGCGCTCGCCGAGATAAAGCGTATTGCCGTGCTGATCACCCAGAACCTGGATTTCGATATGGCGGGGCTGGTCGACGAATTTTTCGATGAAGATGCGGTCGTCGCCGAAGGAATTCTTCGCCTCGTTGCGGGAGGATTGGAAACCCTCGCGCGCCTCGGCGTCGTTCCAGGCGATACGCATGCCCTTGCCGCCGCCACCGGCGGACGCCTTGATCATCACCGGATAACCGATCGAGGCGGAGATTTTCACCGCTTCCTCGGCATCCTCGATCAGGCCCATATGGCCGGGAACCGTGGAGACGCCTGCTTCGGCGGCGATCTTCTTCGAGGTGATCTTGTCGCCCATCGCCTGGATGGCTTTCACCGGCGGGCCGATGAAGGCGACGCCTTCCTTTTCGAGGGCCTGAGCGAAGGCAGCGTTTTCGGACAGGAAGCCGTAGCCCGGATGCACGGCATCGGCGCCGGTCTTCCGGATCGCATCGAGAATTTTGTCGATGACGATGTAGGACTGGCTGGAGGGTGCCGGCCCGATATGCACCGCTTCGTCGGCCATCCGCACATGCAGCGCCTCGGCATCCGCGTCGGAATATACGGCGACCGTCTTGATGCCCATCCTGCGTGCCGTCTTGATGACCCGGCAGGCGATCTCGCCACGGTTGGCGATGAGGATTTTTTTAAACACCGCCATCAGACCTCCAGGACGTCTTCGAAAGCCTGGGGGAAGTTTTTCCGCGCCAGGCTCTCGTTGATACGCAACATCGCCTGGTAGGAGGCGGGGTCGAACGTGCGGTCTGCCGGGATCACCTCCCGCCCCAGCAAACGCGACAATCTCTCGCCATCGAGATTGCCGCGCTCAAAGGGTTCCGCTCCAAAATAATGCCAAAGGGAATGCATGAAGGCGGTATCGGCCAGAGCAACCGTCTGATCCCGGCTGAGATGGCGCGGCCATTGTCCCAACACCGTCACCTTGGGATTCGCCCGGCGAATGGTGAACTGCCACTGCGTTCCAGTTAAACCCGACGGAAAGCCACGATGTTTGGTCATTTCGGGGATTTTGGGCATCATGGTCTCCTCGGGTATTTCATGGCTGCTGCCGCTGTTGGGGGCATTACAACGGGATCGTGTCGTGTTTTTTCCAATGCGTCGTCACCTGCTTGTTGCGCAGCGAGGCGAACGCGCGGGCGATACGGCGGCGAGACGAATGCGGCATGATCACCTCGTCGATGAAGCCGCGTTCGGCTGCCACAAACGGATTGGCGAAACGCTCTTCATATTCCTTGGTGCGCGCGGCGATCTTGTCCGCATCGCCGAGTTCCGAGCGATAGAGGATTTCGGTGGCTCCCTTGGCTCCCATGACGGCGATCTCGGCGGTCGGCCAGGCGTAGTTGAAATCGGCGCCGATATGTTTCGAGGCCATGACGTCATAGGCGCCGCCATAGGCTTTGCGGGTGATCAGCGTCACCATCGGAACGGTCGCCTCGGAATAGGCAAAGAGTAGTTTCGCGCCATGCTTGATGACGCCGCCATATTCCTGCGCGACGCCGGGCAGGAAGCCCGGCACATCGACCAGCGTCAGGATCGGGATCGAGAAGGCATCGCAGAATCGCACGAAACGGGCCGCCTTTCGGGAACTGTCGATATCGAGGCAGCCGGCGAGCACCATCGGCTGGTTGGCGACGACGCCGACCGTCTGGCCTTCGAGGCGAAGGAAGCCGGTGATGATGTTCCTCGCATAGGCTTCCTGGATCTCGAAAAAATCGCCCTCGTCGGCGATCGCGAGGATCAGTTCCTTCATGTCGTAGGGTTTTGCAGCGCTATCCGGGATCAGGCTGTCGAGGCGGTTTTCGATGCGGGCCGGATCGTCGTGGAAGGGGCGGACCGGCGGTTTTTCGCGGTTGTTCAAGGGCAGGAAGTCGAAGAGCTGGCGGACGGCTTCGAGCGCCTCGATATCGTTCTCGAAGGCGGCATCGGCGACCGAGGATTTTTTCGTGTGGGTGCCCGCGCCGCCGAGCTCTTCGGCGGTGACGATCTCGTTGGTGACGGTCTTCACCACGTCGGGGCCGGTGACGAACATGTAGGATGAATCGCGCACCATGAAGATGAAGTCGGTCATGGCAGGCGAATAGACCGCGCCGCCCGCGCAGGGCCCCATGATGACAGAAATCTGCGGCACGACGCCGGAGGCTTCGGCATTGCGGCGAAAAACTTCCGCGTAGCCGGCGAGCGAGGCAACGCCTTCCTGGATGCGCGCGCCGCCGGAATCGTTCAGCCCGATCACCGGCGCGCCGACGCGCACGGCCATGTCCATGATCTTGCAGATTTTCTGGGCATGGGTTTCCGACAGCGAGCCGCCGAGAACCGTAAAGTCCTGGGAAAAGACGTAGACCTGGCGGCCGTTGATCGTGCCCCAGCCGGTAACGACGCCGTCGCCCGCGACCTTCTGTTCGGCCATGCCGAAATCGACCGCCCGGTGGGTGACATACATGTCGAACTCCTCGAAGGAGCCCTCGTCGAGCAGGACCTCGATGCGCTCGCGCGCCGTCAGCTTGCCCTTGGCATGCTGCGCCTCGATGCGCTTTTCGCCGCCGCCGAGCCTTGCCTCCGCCCGTCGTTTTTCGACCTCTCCCAGAACTGCTCGCATGTTTGCTCCCGGTATTCTCTTGGGCATTACTTAGCGTCTTGCGGGCCTACGGGAAACCGCGGAACGCGCATCTATACGAATTGATAAGAGCGCGAGCCGGAAAATGCAAAATGCTCGAACGCTCATGGCGCCGATCAAAGCGCCGTTTCGTCGGAATTCGTCTTGATGATGTTGATGAAGGCTTCGGCCGTCCAGGAGAGCGGTGCGCCGGGCATGGTGATGATACCGTAGTCGGCCACCTTGTCCGGCAGGAAAGGCCGCATGGCGATCGCGTCGCTGCGGAAGAATTCGGCGATCAGCGACGGCACGATGGCGATGCCAAGGCCTTGCGCCGCGCAGGCGCAGGCGGTTTCGACCGAATGGACTTCGAGGCTGCAGCGGTAGCTCGGCACCATGCGGCGCAGCTCGTGTTCCAGCTCGTTGCGGTTGATGCGCTGCCGGCCGAGCAGGATCAGGTCGTTGCGGGCGAGATCGTTGACATCGATCGCCTGCTTGGCCGCCAGCGGATGGCCGGCAGGCATGACGCAGGTCGTGCCGCTGGTGAAGAGCGGGCGGGTGTCGAAGGAATGTTCCTCCGGCGGCAGGCGGACGAAGCCGAGATCGGCGACCCGGCCGCGCACCATCCGCTCGATCGCATCATAGGGGCCGCTGAGGATTTCAACCGTCACCCGCGGATGATCGGCCTTGAAGCGGGCGAGGATCGGCGGCAGCATGGTGGTCGCCAGGCTGTGCGGGAAGGCGACACGGATGAGCGCCTCCCCAAAAGCTCCCGAGCGGACGTCGCCGACCTTGACGCGCAACCGGGCGACGCTCTGGGCGACGTCATCCACCTCGTCGACCAGCAAATGCGCTTCCGGCCGCGGGATCAGCCGGCCCTTGTCGCGCAGGAAAAGCTCGCGGCCGATCTCTTCTTCCAGCGAGGCAAGCTGGCGGCTGATCGCCGACTGCGACAGGCCGAGTTGGGCAGCGGCCGCCATGGTCGAGCCGGTATCCATGATCGTCTTGAAGATTTCGAGCTGCTTGAAATTCATGCCGCGATCCTACGGAAGGCGGCGGCGAACACAAGCGAAGACATCGAACAGGGTTCCCGCACACAAAACGCATAGGATCATGCGTTTCGCGCATAATATTGCGCATCCTCCCCGGCTCGCTATCGTCGGCGTCAACTAAGAGAAAAAAGGGAACGTCTTTCATGAAAATTCTCTGTCCCTGCGGGACAAAGGGTAAGCGGGAGCGCACGCTATGACGGTTTTCGTCATCCGCCGCTTCCTGCAGAGCATCGCCGTCCTGATCGTGACCGCGGTGATCGTCTTCATCGGCATCTATGCGATCGGCGATCCGGCCGAGATGCTGATCGCCCCGGATGCGAGCCCCGCGGAACGCGCCCAGGTGGTCGCCTCGCTCGGCCTCGACAAGCCGCTCTGGGAACAGTTCTTCACCTTTGCCTGGAACGCGCTCCACGGCGACCTCGGCCGTTCCTTCGTCTTCAACCGCCCCTCCATCGCGCTCATCTTCGAACGCCTGCCGGCGACGCTGGAACTGACGCTGACCGGCCTCGTCTTCGCGCTGGTGCTCGGCATTCCGCTCGGCCTCGTGTCCGGCCTGAAGCCGAACAGCCCCACCGACGAAGTGATCATGACCGGCTCGATCTTCGGCTTCTCGCTGCCGAGCTTCTGGCAGGGCATGATGCTGATCATGATCTTTTCCGTCTGGCTCGGCTGGCTGCCGTCGACCGGGCGCGGGCAGATGGGCGAGTTCCTCGGCATCCGTTCGAGCCTGTTCACGCTGGACGGCCTGACGCACCTCATCCTGCCGGCGATCAATCTGTCGCTCTTCAAGCTGTCGCTGGTGATCCGCCTGACCCGCACCGGCGTGCGCGAGACCATGCCGCTCGATTTCGTGAAATTCGCCCGCGCCAAGGGCGTTTCCGAGCGCCGCATCGTCTTCGTGCATGTGTTCAAGAACATCCTGATCCCACTGATCACCGTGATCGGCCTGGAACTCGGCAGCATGCTGGCCTTTGCGGTCGTCACCGAGACGATCTTCGCCTGGCCGGGGATCGGCAAGCTGCTGATCGACAGCATCATGCGGCTCGACCGGCCGGTCGTGGTCGCCTACCTGCTGGTCATCGTCAGCCTGTTCATCTTCATCAATTTCGTGGTCGATGTGCTTTATTCGCTGGTCGATCCGCGCGTCCGGCTGGGAGGCGCCCAATGAACGCCCGCGCCCTATTCGCCGAAGACATGCTGCTTGGCCGGCTGGTTTTCGGCATTTCCCGCAGCCCGAAGGCGGTCGTGGCCGCCGTCGTCTGTATCATCCTGCTGTTTGCCGCGGTCATCGGGCCCTATCTCACGCCCCAGAACCCGTTCGATCTCGCGGTCCTCGACATCCTCGATTCCAAGCTGCCGCCTGGTTCACAAAGCATGGACGGCATGAACTACTGGCTCGGCACCGACGGCCAGGGCCGCGACATGTTCTCGGCGATGATCTATGGGTTGCGCACCAGCCTCGGGGTCGGCGTGTTCTCCGGCATCGTCGCGCTTCTGGTCGGCACAGTGCTCGGGCTGATCGCCGCCTATTTCGGCGGGCGTATCGACACGCTGATCATGCGGGTCGTCGACCTGATGCTCGGTTTTCCGACCATTCTCGTGGCGCTGATGCTGCTGGCGCTTCTCGGCCAAGGCCTCTGGAAGGTGATCTTCGCGCTGATCCTGGTGCAGTGGGCGACATTTGCCCGCGCCGTCAGGAGCGCCGCGCTTGTCGAAAAGAACAAGGATTATGTCGAGGCGGCGGTGACGCTCGGGATCGGCACACCGCGCATCCTCATTGGCCATATCCTGCCGAACTGTCTGCCGCCGCTGATCGTCATCGGCATGCTGCAGGTGGCGAACGCCATTTCGGCCGAGGCGACGCTTTCCTTCCTCGGCATCGGCCTGCCGATCACCGAGCCGTCGCTCGGGCTGCTGATCGCCAACGGCTACCAGCTTCTGATGTCCGGCGAATACTGGATCAGCGTCTATCCGGGCGTGCTGCTGCTCGTGCTGGTCTTCTCGATCAATATCGTCGGCGACCGGCTGCGCGAAGTCCTCAACCCCCGACTGGGTGAAAGGTGAGCGCGATGACACCCGTCCTCGAAGTCAAAAACCTTTCCACCCATTTCATGACCCGCCGCGGCGTGCTGAAGGCCGTCGACGACGTGAGCTTCACGGTCGGTGAGCGCGAGATCGTCGGCCTGGTCGGCGAATCCGGCTCCGGCAAGTCGATCACCGGCTTCTCGATCCTCGGCCTCGTCGATCCGCCCGGCCGGGTGGTCAGTGGCCAGATCCTGTTCAACGGCGAAGACCTGCTGACGAAGTCCCCAACAGCCATGCGGGCCATCCGTGGCAAGCGCATCGCGATGATCTTCCAGGATCCGATGATGACGCTGAACCCGGTTCTCTCGGTCGCCACCCAGATGATCGAGACCGTGCAGGCGCATGACCGGGTTTCGCGCGCAGAAGCCCGTGCGCGGTCGCGCGATGCGCTCGGCCTTGTCGGCATTCCCTCGCCGGAAGAGCGGCTCGATTCCTATCCGCACCAGTTTTCCGGTGGCATGCGCCAGCGTGTGGCGATCGCCATCGCGCTTCTGCACCGGCCGGACCTGATCATCGCCGACGAACCGACGACGGCGCTCGATGTGACGATCCAGTCGCAGATCCTGTTCGAGATCAAGCGGCTGGCTGCCGAATTCGGCATGGCGCTGATCTGGATCAGCCACGACCTCGGCGTTGTCGCCGCACTCGCGGACCGGATCATGGTCATGTATGCGGGCCGGATCGTCGAGGCGGGCCAGGTCGACGGCGTGCTGACAGCGCCCCGCCATCCCTATACGTCCGGCCTGCTCAGCGCCGTGCCCGCCGCCGTGCCGCGTGGAGAGCCGCTCCGGCCGATCCCCGGTTTCGCGCCGTCGCCGCTGTCGCGTCCCTCCGGCTGCGCCTTCCGCGACCGTTGCGCCCGCGCCACCGATCTCTGCGCCACCGAACCGATGCTGGAGATCGCCGCCGGCCGCGAGTTCCGCTGCTTCCACCCCCATCTCTGGAGCGCCGCATGACGAACCCGATCGTGGAAGCCGTGCCACTTGTAGAAGCAGTGGATGTCAGCCGGCGGTTTTCCCGCAAGCTCGACTATGCGGAAAAGATCGCCAATCTGTTCGGCGCCGGGCTTGAGGAAAAGACCGTGCATGCGGTCGATGAGGTCAACCTCGCCGTCTATCCGGGGGAGGTGGTCGGCCTGGTCGGCGAATCCGGCTGCGGGAAATCGACGCTCGGCCGGGTGATGGCGGGCATCATGCCGGCGAGCGGCGGCGAGGTGCGCTGGAAGGGCCAGCCACTGACCTCCCTGCAGGGCGACGACAAACGCGCCATGCGGCTTTCCGCCCAGATGATCTTCCAGGACCCGATGTCGACGCTCAATCCGCGCAAGCGGGTGATCGACCTGATCGGCGAAGCGCCCAAAGTGCATGGCATCGTCAAGGGTCGCGAGATGCGCGACTATGTCGCTTCGCTCGCCGAGCGCGTCGGTCTCGATGCCACTTATCTCGACCGCTATCCGCACCAGTTCTCCGGCGGCCAGCGGCAGCGCATCGGCATTGCCCGGGCGCTGGCGGTGAAGCCGAAGCTGCTCGTCTGCGACGAATCCGTCGCCGCCCTCGATGTGTCGATCCAGGCGCAGATCCTCAACCTGTTCATGGACCTGAAACGGGAATTCGGGCTGACCTATCTGTTCATCAGCCACGATCTCGGCGTGGTGAAACATATCTGCGACCGGGTGGTCGTCATGTATCTCGGCCGCGTCGTCGAAATCGCGACGCCGGACGAGCTCTTCGACAATCCGAAACACCCCTATACCCAGGCGCTGATCCGCGAACTGCCGTCGGTCAGTGACCGCCGCCGGGTGTTCACGCCGATCAAGGGCGAGATCCCCTCACCGCTCCATCCACCACCGGGATGCCATTTCCATCCCCGCTGTCCGATGGCCTTCGACCGTTGCCGCGTGGAACGGCCGGCCTTGAAGGAAAACGCGGCCAAGGTCGCTGGTCGTCATGTCAGTGCCTGCCACCTGAACGATCTTGCCGCCAACCAGACAACAAATGCCACGGCCGAACCGGCCATCTAAAAACGAAGGGAACAGATATAATGAAACCGATGAAATTTCTCCTGGCCGGGGTTGCGGCCTCGGTCATCGCCCTGAGCGCGGCTCAGGCCGCTGACCTGATACTCGGCAGCGCCACCGAGCCGTCGGCGATCGATCCGCAGTTCTCGCGCACCGGCAACAACCAGAACATCGCCATGCAGGTCTTCGACCGCCTGGTGCAGACCGACGCAGCGATCAATATCGAGCCGGCGCTCGCTGTTTCCTGGACCAATATCGATCCCCTGACCTGGCAGATCAAGCTGCGCGACGGCGTCAAGTTCCACGACGGCAACCCGCTGACGGCCGAGGACGTGATCTTCTCGCTCACGCGCGCCAAGGACATCCCGAACAGCCCGGCGCCGTTCTCCGGCAACGTCGCGGCGATCGACAGCATGAAGGCGATCGACAACCTGACGGTCGAGTTCAAGACCAAGAAGCCGACGCCCGATTTCATCGAGCAGGTCGGTTTCGTTTACATCGTCGAGAAGAAGGTCGCCCAGGGCGCTTCGATCGAAGACTTCAACAGCGGCAAGGCGGCGATCGGCACCGGTGCCTACAAGTTCAAGTCCTGGACGCCGGGCGACAACTTGGCCCTCACCCGCAACGACGCCTTCTGGGGCAAGAAGCAGGACTTCGACAACGTCACGATCAAGTTCATCTCCAATGATGCGTCGCGCGTCGCTGCCCTTCGCTCCGGCGCCGTCGACCTGATCGACGCCGTGCCGCCGGGCGACATCAAGACCCTCCAGGGCATTTCCGGCCTCAAGGTCTTCTCGATCGCCTCGGCCCGCATGATCTACCTCGCGCTCGACAGCGCCCGCGACAAGACGCCTTTTATCACCGACAAGGATGGCAAGCCGCTCGACAAGAACCCGCTGAAGGACGTCAAGGTCCGTACGGCGCTGTCCGAACTCGTCAACCGCCAGCTGATCATCGACCGCATTCTCGACGGTTCGGCGGAAGCGGCAGGCCAGCTGGTGCCGAACGGTGTCGCCGGCAATGATCCGTCGATCAAGGTGCCCGCCATGAACGCCGAGAACGCCAAGAAGCTGCTGGCGGATGCCGGCTACAAGGACGGTTTCGGCATCACCATCCACACCTCCAACGACCGCTTCCCGGGCGATTCGGAAGTGGCGCAGGCGCTCGGCCAGATGTTCGCCCGCGGCGGCCTAAAGGTGAACGGCGTCGTCGCCCAGCCCTATAACGTCTATACCAAGGGTGCCGGGGCCGGCGAATTCTCGGCCTTCATCTTCTCGCTCGGCAACTCGACGCCGACGTCTGCGACCGGCCTTCGCAACCTCCTGATGACCGTCAACAAGGATGCCGGCACCGGTTCGTTCAACCGGACAAAATACTCGAACCCGGCCTTCGACGAGGCGATGCGCGCCGCAACCGCCGAGTTCGACGTCAAGAAGCGCGTGGAACTGCTGCAGAAGGCCACCAAGATGGTGTTCGCCGACGTGCCGGTCATCCCGCTCTACTGGCAGAAGGTCCACTGGGCCGGCAAGGCGAACCTCTCCTACGTCGCCAACATGACGGAAGACACCAGCGCGACGCTTGCCGGCATCGCCAAGTAAGTTTGGGTCTTGCTGCGGCCCTCATTCCGGGGCCGCAACATCCCGGGCCGGCCTGACGTGTGGTGGGGCCGGCCCGGGCATTGATTTGCCAATTTTGAGGACATGGACATGGATACCCTGACGCCATCGCGCTTCGAGGTGATTGCCGACGATGTGATCGTCGAACGCGATGTGATGGTGACGATGCGGGACGGCATCAAGCTCGCAACCGACGTCTACCGGCCGGCCAAGGACGGCAAGGTGATCGAAGGCCGGCTGCCGGCAATCATGGAACGCACGCCCTACGGCAAGGCGGAACGCTCGCGTTCCGAGATCGAAGTGGGCATGGCGGAGCCGATGAAGCGCAATGAGGTGGCTAGCTATTTCGTCCGGGCGGGATATGCCGTGATCTACCAGGATTGCCGTGGCCGCCACAATTCCGAGGGCGAATTCAGCAAATACATTTCCGAAGCCGCGGACGGCTACGATACGGCCCGCTGGCTGGTGGAACAGGCCTGGTCCAACGGCCAGTTCGGCACGATGGGCCTTTCCTATGCGGCGCATACGCAGGCCGCGCTCGCCTGCCTCAACCCGCCGGGGCTGGCCTGCATGGTGATGGATTCCGGCGGATTTTCGAACGCCTACCAATGCGGCATCCGCCAGGGCGGTGCCTTTGAACTGAAGCAGGCGACCTGGGCCTACAATCAGGCGATCGGCGAGGGCGATGAACTGGCCCGCGCGGCGATCGAGGCGGAGGATATCCACGCCTGGTTCAACGTCATGCCCTGGAGCGAAGGCGTCTCGCCGGTGCGCTGGATGCCGGAATATGAGAACTACCTGCTCGACCAGTGGCGCAGCGGCACGTTCGACGAAAGCTGGCGCCGCGTCGGGCTTTATATGGAAGGGTTCTACGAGACCTTTCCGGAAGTGCCTATCGTGCTGATGTCGAGCTGGTACGATGCCTATGTGAAATCGACGCTCGACAACTATCGCGGCCTCTCGGCCAAGGACAGCCGGCCGCTGCAGCTGATCATGGGGCCGTGGCTGCACGGCAACCGCAACACGACTCTCGCCGGCGATACCTCCTTCGGCCCCGCCGCGCCGCTTGGCGGCAACGTCATGGAAAGCTGGCTCGCGTTTCGCCGCAACTGGTTCGACCACTGGCTGAAGGGCAAGGACAATACGGTTTCGCAGGAGCCGGTGGTCCGTGCCTTCGTGATGGGCGGCGGATCCGGCACGCGCAATGCCGATGGCCGGCTGGACCACGGCGGACACTGGATCGAGGCGAGTGACTGGCCGCTGCCCGGGACGGAATTCCGCAACTACTATATCCATGAAAACGGCTCGCTTTCGACCGAAAAGCCGAAGGACGATGCCGCGTCCTTCACCTACGACTTCGATCCCAAGGACCCGGTCCCGACCATTGGCGGTTCGCTGACCAGCGGCCAGCCGATCTTCGAGGGCGGCGGTTTCGACCAGCGCGAGGGTGAGAAGTTCTACGGCTCCAAACATCCGGGCCTGCCACTTTCGGCGCGTGCCGACGTGCTTTCCTTCGAGACCGAACCGCTCGCCGAGGATGTCGCCGTGGTCGGGCCGATCACGGTCGAGCTCTACGTCTCATCCGACGCGCCGGACACCGATTTCACCGCGAAACTCGTCGACGTCTATCCGCCGAGCAAGGACTATCCGACCGGTTACGCGCTCAACATCACCGACGGGATCATCCGCTGCCGTTATCGCAACTCCTTCGAAAAGCCGGAGCCGATCGTCAAGGGAGAGGTGTTCAAGGTAACGATCGAGCCGTTCGCGACTGCCAACCTGTTCGCCAAGGGTCACCGCATCAGGGTTGATATCTCATCGTCCAACTTCCCGAAGTACGATATAAATCCAAATAGCTATGCGCCGGAGGGCCGGGGACGCACAAGCCAAGTGGCCCGCAACACGGTTTTCTGCGATGGTACGCGGCCATCTGCCATCCGCCTGCCGATCGTCGGCGGAGCGGCAATGGTGGCGCTGAAGCCCATCGCGAAATGAACTGAACCATGCTTACCGTCGCCGTTACCGGCCAGATCCTGATCCACGGCCCCCTCGACCTCTGCGGCGAGGGACAGGCCGAGGTGCGGGATTTCCTGGAGGCGGATGTCGCCTTCGGCAACCTGGAGGCGACGGTCGAGACCGCAGGCGCCTGGCCGACCAAGACGAAGACGCTGCATCTGGCCTCACCGGAAGCGCTCGTCTCGGTGCGGGAACTGGGGTTTCACGCGGTGACGCATGCCAACAACCACGCCTTCGATCTCGGCCCGCCGGGCATTGCTTCGACCCGCGCCGCGGTGGAGGCGGCCGGGCTGGTGCTCGCCGGTAGCGGATCGGATATCGAGCGAGCCGCCGCGCCGGTGATCGTGCCGGGACCCTATAAATCGCTCGCGATCTTCTCCGTCGATCTCGGGCCGCAACCGGACATCAACTACGCCTCGGCCGAGCGCGGCGGCATTGCCCCGTTGCGGGTGAAGCGGACGGTGAGCGTGCCAACCGCCGAATTCGAGACGCTGAAGCGGATCGTCGGGACGCTCGGTGACGACAAGCGCGGCGCGGCGCGTGCCGCCGTCGGTTATGATGTGGGCGAACGCCCGGAGCTGGACCTCTTCGGCACGCCCGTCGTTGCCGGTCACTCGATCGCTGCACGCTGGATTGCCGATGGGAAGGACATGCAGCGGCTTGTCGACGGCATCGGCGCCGCAAAGGCGATAGGGGACCTGGTCGCCGTGGCGATCCACGGCCATCACTGGGATTCGAACTGGAAAACAACGCCCGACTGGCTGCTGGACCTCTGTCGCGGCCTGATCGACAACGGCGCGGACCTCATCCTCGGCACCGGCGCGCCGGTCATGCAGCCACTCGTCTTTCATCGCGGACGGGCGATCATCGCCGGCCTCGGCAACTTCGTCTTCCACACCGGGCGGCCGGCGACCTATGACGAGAAGGGTGTGGATGTCTGGCGCAGCGCCGCAATCCGGCTGACGCTTGCCGATGACGGCGCGTGCGAACGGCTCGAGCTGCTGCCGATTTCGGTCGGCAGGCCGACGGAGCATGGCTTGCCTTTGGGGCCGGTTCCGCTGCGAGGCTCCGACGCGGACGATATCAGGAAAAGAGCCCTTTCCGGGCTTTCGGCTGCAGACCGGCAGTGCGTCGTCTGATCAGCCGAGCTTGCCGGTGAAAATGTAACCGACGCCGCGAACAGCCTTGATGAGCTGGGGGTGCTTGACGTCCGCCTCGATCTTGCGGCGCAGCCGGACGATCTGGGCGTCGATCGTGCGGTCGAAGGCATCGAGCTGTCGCCCTCTCGTGGTGTCCATCAGGAAATCGCGCGTTAGCACCCGGCCGGCATGCTGGACGAAGGCCGCCAGCATGTCGAATTCGCCCGTCGTCAGTTCGACTTCCCCATCGTCGGCAGACAGCAGCTGGCGCCTCGAAAGATTGAGCGTCCATCCTTCGAAGCGGACGATCTTCTCCTCGTTTTCCTCGGGCTTCGGCTGAGCCGGCTGGCGCCGCCTAAGGATGGATTTCAGCCGGGCATGCACTTCGCGCAGGTGGAACGGCTTTGCGATATAATCGTCCGCGCCGATCTCGATGCCGATGATCCGGTCGACCACGTCGTCGCGGCCGGTCAGCATCATGATCGGAACGTCCGATTGCATCCGGATTTCCCGCGCCAGATCGAAGCCATCCTGGCCGCCGGGAAGCGAGAGATCGAGCAGGATGATGTCGACCTCCTGTCTCTTCAGCTGAGCGCGCATTTCCTGCCCGTCGGATACCGCGCTGACGGCATATCCTTCGCCCTCGAAATACCGCGTCAACATCTGGCGGATTCGGGGATCGTCGTCGACGACGAGGATGTTGGCGGAACTTGCGGGGGATGACATCAACAGGGAACCGGCGTGTTACAGATTGTTACCAATTAGAACCGTCTTTCACGGGACTAGCATTCGCGCGTTACCGGGATTCGGTCAACTGCCTCAACCAAACGGATAGGGGCAGTTTCATGTTTCTCACGGATTATGCGAAGACCTTCAACGCAGCAGCAAGACCGCTCGACGAACCGGATTGCCTGCATTCGCTGTTTGCAAAGCAGCCGGTCGAATTTCTCGCGGCCGGCCAGCCCCTCTTCTTCGAGGGCGACGAGGCCAAGCATATTTTCGAAGTCATCGAGGGAACACTGCGGGTTTTCCGGATCATTTCAGACGGACGGCGGGTTATCACCGGCTTTCTGCATGCCGGCGACGTCATCGGCGTTTCGCTCCGCGAGAGCTATATCTACACCGCGGAGGCTATCACCCCGGCGAAGGTACGTCGGCTGTCGCGTCGCCAGTTCGAGGCCGCAATCATCAATTCCGAAAGCCTGAGGCCGAAGGTTTTTGCCCGCGTCTGCGACGAAATGGCCGCAGCCCAGGACCAGATGGTGCTGTTGTCGAGCAAGAGCGCGGAAGAACGGATCTGCACCTTCCTGCTGAAATATCTGAGGCGCGCGATGGCCGAAGGCAATGCGCAACCGATCGTCGAGCTCTCCATGAGCCGGCAGGACATGGCCGACTATCTCGGCCTGACGATCGAGACCGTTTCGCGTACGATCACCCGGCTTATCGGCAAGGGCGTGCTGAATGTTCTGGACCCGGCCGCCCGTCATTCCATAAGAATCGAACGACCGGGAATGCTTGCGCAACTCGCCGGAGATGACGATGACTGTGGAGACATGCGGCGCGACCTGATCGCTCTTGGTGGGCGACGGCGCCATTAAACGGAATGGACATGATCGGCAATACAGGATCCGAAGCCACGACGGAAAGCCAACTCGATGCCGTCACTCTCCTTCTCGACGATGCCAATCTCATCGTTCACGGCGTGGACGGCATCATCAGCCGCTGGACGAGCGGCTGCGAGCAGCTCTACGGATGGCGTCGGGAGGAGGCTCTCGGCAAGGTCGTTCACGATCTTCTCGCGACACAGTTTTCCGAGCCCCTCGACGAGATCCGCCGCTGTGTCCAGACTGATCATGCGTGGCAAGGCGAGGTCGTCCATCGGCACAAGCACGGTCATCCGGTCGTCGTGGCGACCCGCTGGGTGGCCGTCAATCCATCGAGCGACGGTCCTTCGATCATCATTCAAACGAACAACGACATCACCGAGATGAAAAGGGTGCAGAACGATCTTGCCGAACGCGAAGCGCATCTGCGCTCCATTCTGGACACCGTTCCGGAATCGATGATCGTCATCGACGAGGTCGGCTGCATCTCGTCCTTCAGCGCCGCAGCAGAACAGCTGTTCGGCTACTCGTCCGACGAGGTCTGCGGACAGAATGTGAAGATGCTGATGCCATCGCCCGACCGGGACGCCCATGACGGATATATCTCGCGCTACCTCCATACCGGCGAACGCCGGATCATCGGTTATGGCCGCGTCGTGACCGGGCAGCGCAAGGACAAAAGCACGTTTCCGATGGAGCTTTCGGTCGGCGAGGCCGTCACCAACGGAAAACGCATCTTTACCGGCTTCGTCCGCGACCTCACCAGCCGTCACAAGATTGAAGAGGAGCTGCGCCAGGCCCAGAAGATGGAAGCGATCGGCCAGCTCACCGGCGGCCTGGCGCACGATTTCAACAATCTTCTGACGGTCATCAGCGGCAATCTCGAGATGATCGAGAACAAGCTCGCGGATGCGAGCCTGCTGGAACTGCTGCATGAAGCGCAGGGTGCTGCGGAAGATGGCGCCAAGCTCACCGGCCAGCTGCTCGCCTTCGGACGGCGCCAGCCGCTCAACCCGAAGCTCGCGGATGTCGGCAATCTCGTCTCCGGCTTCTCGGAACTTCTCAGGCGCACGCTCGGCGAAACGATCGAGCTTCGCACCACCGTGACCGGCGTCTCCAATGAGGCGCTGGTCGATGCGTCGCAGCTTCAGAACGCCCTTCTCAACCTGGCGCTCAATGCGCGCGATGCGATGCCGCGCGGCGGCAAGCTGTCGATCGAGATTTCCCGCGTCAGGCTGGATGTCGACTATGCGCAGATGTATCCCGATGTCCGCACCGGCGACTTCGTGCTGATTTCCGTCACCGACACGGGTATCGGCATGTCTCCCGAGGTCAAGGACAAGGCCTTCGAGCCTTTCTTTACCACCAAGGGCCTGGGCGCCGGAACGGGGCTCGGCCTCAGCATGGTCTACGGGTTCGCCAAACAGTCCGGCGGGCATATCCAGCTCTACAGCGAGCCAGGACAGGGCACGAGCGTCAGAATTTTTCTGCCGGTGGCGCGCAAGACGGAGGCGGTGGATCCCATCGCTGCCGAGACCGCTTCGAAGCAGGCCTCCATTCCCGGCGGCACCGAAAAGATCCTCGTCGTCGAGGACGATCCGCGGGTCCGGCGCATCGCCGTGTCCCGGCTGACGCAGCTGGGTTACGGCGTTATTGAAGCTTCGAATGGCCAGGAAGCGCTGGACCAGCTCGGCCAGCACGACGGCATCCACCTTCTTTTCACCGACATCGTGATGCCGGGCGGGATGACCGGCGACGAACTGGCGGCCGAAGTCCGCGTGAGACGGCCGGGCATGAAGGTGCTGTTCACCTCCGGCTATGCCGAACCGGCCATCGCCGGGCGCGAACTGGCCCAATCCGGTAGCTGGCTCAAGAAGCCCTATACCGCGAGAGAGCTCGCGGTGCGGCTTCGCGAGCTGCTGGACTGAACAAAGTTTCAAAGGGCTGCATCTGCAGCCCTTTTTCGACAATCAACCGAGACATTCCTGGAAATCTTGACAGCCTCTGGTGCGTGGACCGCGTCCGCATCAGGGCCAGCGTTTGTCCGGAATCAGCCGGCTATTCCGGCGGATCGTCCTGCAGCACGCGCCAGGACGCACCTTCGAGGTCGTCGTACTGGCCGCTCTTCAACGACCAGAGAAAGGCGAAGAGGCCAAGCCCCCCGAGGAAAAGCGCGATCGGGATGAGATAGATCAGCATGTTCATGCGACGCGGGCCTCACTGGGAGGAGCGGCGGCCGTGCCGTTGCTCCTTGTCGCCTCCGCCTCGACGGCGCTCCCCGATCCGCTGAGCCGCAGGGCGTTGGCGACGACGATGATCGACGACGTGGACATGGCAACCGCGGCAATCAGCGGCGTCGCATAACCGGCAAGCGCGATCGGCACGGCAATGACATTGTAGCCGATGGCGAGTGCGAAATTCTCGCGGATCAGTCGGCCTGCGCGTCGCGAAATATCGATCGCCAGCGGCACCGCCTCGAGGCTGTCGCGCATGAAGACGAAGTCGGCAGCCTGACGGCCGACATCCGCAGCCGTCGCAGGTGCAATAGAGACATGGGCGGCGGCCAGCGCCGGTGCGTCATTGATGCCGTCGCCAACCATCAGCACCTTGCGGCCGCTCGCCGTCAACGACGTGCAGAACTCCGCCTTCTGTTTCGGCGAACGTTCGGCCTGCCAGTGTTCGAGGCCGAGGCGGATGGCAAGATCGGCAACCACCCGCCGCCGATCGCCCGACAGGATGCCCGTTTCGAAACCGCTGGCCGCAAGGGATGCCGTCGCGGCCAGGGCACCGGGACGGAGCGAATCGTCGAAGCGGAAGGTGGCGATCTCCTTGGCGTCGAGCGAGAGAACCGTTTCCGTCACGGTATTGCCGGGGCTTCCGTCATCCGGCACCGACAAGGCAAAGCGTCGGTTACCGAGACGATACACTCCTGCATGCGTAACCGCTTCCAGGCCTCTGCCGGGGATTTCGATGACCGTTTCGAAGACCGCAACCGGGCCGGATACCGCCATCGCGAGCGTCTGCGAGAGAGGGTGGCGCGAGTGGACGGCGAGCCCGGCGGCCAAAGCGAGCTGTTTCCTGTCGAACCGATCGATATCCAGCAACCGGGGCCGGCCCAGGGTCAGGGTGCCGGTCTTGTCGAAAAGCACGGTGTCGATTTCGGCAAGCCGCTCCATGGCCGAACCGTCCTTGACCATGATGCCGTTCCTGAACAGGCGGCCGGCCGCCACCACCTGCACCACCGGCACGGCGAGGCCGAGCGCGCAGGGGCAGGTGATGATCAGGACGGCGATGGCGATCAGCATCGCCTGTTTCCAGTCGCCGCCGATGAAACCCCAGAAGAGAAAGGCGGCGAGCGCCAGAAGATGGACAGCGGGGGAGTAATATTGCGCGGCGCGATCGGCGATCCGGCGATACCGCGCCCGGCCCCCCTCAGCCGCCTCCATCAGCGAAATGACTTCGGAGAGAAAGGAGTCCTTGGCGGCAGCCGTCGCCTTCAGCATCAGCGAGCCGGTGAGGCTGAGCGTCCCGGCCTGTATCATATCGCCGACCCTGACCGGCCTTGGCGCGCTTTCGCCGTTGACGATCGAGACGTCGATATCGCTTGCGCCACTTTCGACGAAGCCGTCGACCGGCACGCGCTCGCCTGCGGCAATAGCCACCCGGTCACCCGGCCGAATTTCGTCCACCGGGCGGTATTCGCGCGAGCCGTCCACACCGATAACCGTGGCGCCGCGGGGCGACAGGCGCGCAAGGCCGCTGATCGCGGCGCGGGCGCGGTCGCGCATGATATGGTCCAGCGTGCGGCCGATCAGCAGGAAGAATAGCAGCGAGACGGTCGCATCGAACCAGGCGTGTTCGCCGTGATGCATGGTTTCCCAGAGCGACACCGCATAGGAAAGCGTGATAGCGAGCGCGATCGGCACGTCCATGTTGGTGCGGCGGCGGCGCAGTGCGTTCCAGGCTGACTGATAGAAGAAACGGCCGCCATAGATCAGCGCCGGCGCGGCGATCAGTGCTGAAATCCAATGGAACATATCACGCGTCGAGGCATCGGCGCCCGACCAGACCGAGACCGAAAGCAGCATGATGTTGGCTGCCGCAAAACCGCAGAGGGCGACGGCGCGGATCAGGTCGCGCTGAAGCTTTTCGCCGACTTCCTCGGCATTCGAGAAAAGATGCGCATCGTAACCGGTGGCATCGACGATGGCCTTGACCAGCCCGACCGGATCCGTGGCGTCGTCTCCGGTCTTTTCCCGCCAGACGATCGAAACCCGCTTCGTGGAAAGATTGACCCGCGCCCGCTCCACCGAGGGCAGCGCGTTCAACGCCTTTTCGATCGTCGCGATGCAGGTGCCACAATGGACCTGCGGAACGCTGAGATCGGTCTGGCGCAGGCCGGGGCCAACCGCCCGGCTGGACAGCGTCAGCTCCTCCGAGGACGGAAGCTGGTGGTCCAGATATCCTTCCGTTCCTGGCGCGCAACAACTCATTCGGCCCTCCTCAAGACAGCGATCCGTTCGGCCTGATGCAGGATGCGCTTGCCGTTACGGATGGCGCTCGCATCGACGATCCAGTGGCCGGGCAGGACTTCATGGGTGGCCGTGAAGACCCCCTTGGCAACGGGAACGAGGTCCAGTTCGAAATCCTGATGTTCGCCGACCGGCCGCTTGAACTTTAGCGTCAGCGTATCGGCTGCGACCGGGCCGTTCTTCGGGTGGAAGACCTCGTAGTGGACCTCGGAACCGGTGACGGTGATGCGGCCGGTGACGCCCGTGGCCGTCAGCGTCCGCGCCTCGGCCGCCTTGCCGTTGAACTGCTGGCTGGCGACATAGGTATTTTCCGCCACCAGCCCGCTCCAGCTGGTGACCGCGTTATAGGCCATGTAGAAATTGACCGAGATGATGGTGCCGAAGAAGAGCACCAACACGCCGACCATGTGCCAGCCGGTGAAGACAAAGGATTTTGCGGGGATCGTGTTCATTTTCGGCGTGCTCACTTTCTGGCTCCCGGCGTATTGAAGACCGCTGAATAGCTGTCCTTCTCGTGGCTCGACCGGTCCTCGGCGATGAAATGGAAATCGACGGCCTCGGAGGAAACGGCATCCTTGGGCAGGGTCACGAAGACCTTCAGGGCAAGCGTCTTGTCGGGCTCCACCTGCACGGCGAAGAGACGGCCCGGAAGATCAGTGACGCCGGCGATCTTCATCGTGGCTTCGGGCAAGCCTTCCATCGAGACCATGATGGTGCGCGGCTCCGGGATCATGTTGAGCAGCCGGATCGTGTAGCCATTGCGGATGGAGCCGTCCGATTCCAGCACGAATTGCGGGTTGCGATCGTGGAGCACATTGACCTCCAGCCGGTCGCGCGACAGGAGCGAGAAGACGAGACCGAGACCGACCGCCGACCAGACGCCGAAATAGATCAGCGTGCGGAGCCTGAAGATCACCCTCCAGTCGAAGTGGCGGACCTTGTCGGTGAAGGAACCGTCCGGGTTGCGCACCCCGGCCGGGTCGATCGCCGTCGTGCCGCCGCTCGTGGCGAGCGCCATGTTCGTCTCGTATTCGTCGAGCGTCGCATAGGCGATCAGACCGCGCGGCTTGCCGATCTTGTCCATCACGCCGTCGCAGGCATCGATGCAGAGCGCACAGGTGATGCAGGCCATCTGCTGCCCCTCGCGGATGTCGATGCCCATGGGACAGACCGCCACGCAGGCATTGCAGTCGACACAATCGCCGACCGGCTGTCCCGCTGCCACCGCCTTCTTGGCATGCCGGCTGCGCGGCTCGCCGCGCCAGTCGTTATAGGTGACGACCAGCGAGCGCTCGTCCAGCATGGCGGCCTGGATGCGCGGCCACGGACACATGTAGATGCAGACCTGTTCGCGCAGCAGCCCGCCGAGCACGTAGGTCGTGGCGGTCAGGAAAGCGACGGTCGAGTAGGCGACCACGGCTGCATGCCCCGTGACGAAATCGAAGGCCAGCGAGGGCGCATCGGCAAAATAGAAGATCCAGGCGCCGCCGGTCGCGACTGCGATCGCCAGCCATGTGGCGTGTTTGGCGACCCGCTTCCAGAGCTTGTCGAGGCTCCAGGGCGCGGCGTCGAGCTTGATGCGGGCATTGCGGTCGCCCTCGATGAAGCGCTCGACCACCAGGAAAAGATCGACCCAGACCGTCTGCGGACAGGCATAACCGCACCAGGCGCGACCGACGGCCGAAGTCACGAGGAAAAGGCCGAAACCCGCCATGACCAAAAGCCCGGCGACGTAGAAGAATTCCTGCGGCCAGATCTCGATGAAGAAGAAATAGAAACGGCGGCTCGCCAGATCGACGAGCACCGCCTGATCGGGCGCGAAGGGACCGCGGTCCCAGCGGATCCAGGGGGTCAGGTAGTAGATGCCGAGGGTTATCAGCATCACCAGCCATTTGAAGCGGCGGAAACGCCCTTCGGCACGCTTGGGAAAGATCTTCTTCCGCCTTTCGTACAGCGGCTTGCTCGGCTCACCCGGCGAATGCACGGGCCGGACATCGATCCGCTCGACGGACGAACCGTTCTGTTCCGGGTGCGGGGCTGTGTAGAGATTCATTGGCCAATCCTTTATGGCCATATTCTCGCACCGGGGCGGGCAATCCTCCTTGACCAAAGTCAACCGGGCGAGCGCAGCAGACCGCACATTCTGGCGGGGGACGTGCAAAATGCACTATTCTCCTCCGCAACCGGGAGAAGACCATGGGCCTGCACAAGCTGGAAATCGAAGTGGATGACGAGATGCTGTCGATGATCGATAGCGTTTCGACCAACACCAACCATTCGCGTGCCGAGGTGGTTTTGAAGACCCAGAAAGAACGTCTCGTAGAAATTTTAGCGGAGCGGGAAAGACTCGAATCCCATCTTGCCTTCCTCAGAGAGATTGAAAAGGCCGGCAGTCATTCCTCTAATCTCTCAAGCGAAGAAATCCTTCGCGAGCTGAGAGAAGCGCGTGGCGACGAATGAGCCAAACGACTGCTCGGGTCTATATCGACGCGAACATATTCATTTACATTGTAGATGGAACACCCGATTACAAACTCAGGGCGAAGCGCGCGATCGCGTCGTTCGAAGGCGCCGCCCAACATGAAACTGGTCGATGCAATCCATGTGGCGGCCGCCGAAGCGCTTTGATGCGAGGTCTTCCTGACAAATGACCGGGGCATTCGCGCCCCGGCCGGTATCGAACTGCGGTATCTGTCGGCGGAAGACTGATCATTCCCCGCCGCCGAGCGAGTGGATGTAGATGGCGAGTTGCTTGACCGCCACGTCGCCGAGGCGGCCTGCCCAGGCCGGCATGACGCCATGTTTCGGAGAGCGGATCTGGGCCGCGATTTCCACCTCCCCTTGCGCCTTCAGCCAGATGGCGTCGGCAAGGCTCGGCGCGCCGAGGTCCCGGTTGCCTTCGGCCTTCTCGCCGTGACACGAGACACAGTTGTCGGCGAAGATCTGCTTTCCGGGTTCGACCATCGACGGATCGCGCGCGGCTCCGGTGAGGCTTACCACGTAGGCCGAAACCTGGCGCACCTCGTCTGGCTTCAGCATCTCCGTGAAGGCCGGCATTTCGGAGATGCGGGTGTCGCCGTCGGCGGGATCACGGACGCCATGGGCGATCGTCTGGTAGAGGGCATCGATATCGCCGCCCCACAGCCAGTCGTCGTCGTTGAGGTTGGGATAACCCCGCCCGCCCGTCGCGCCCGTCCCGTGGCACGGGGTGCAGTTGACGCGGAAGGCCGCAGCACCGCCGGCCGTTGCGAACTGGTTGAGCTGCGGATCGGCGACAATCTCCTGCAGCGAAGACGTCGAGATCTTCTCGAGGATGCCACCCTGGGCAACCTTCGCGCCATCGAGATCGGCCGTAAGCTCGGCGCGGCTCGAATATCCGAGCAGGCCCTTCGTCGCGTCGGTCAGGAGGGGAATGGACGGGTAGGCGATCGCATAGCCGATTGCCCACAGGATGCAGGCGTAGAACGTCCAGAGCCACCAGCGCGGCAGCGGGTTGTTGAGTTCGCGGATGCCGTCCCATTCGTGGCCGGTGGTCTCAACGCCGCTCAGCTGGTCGATAGGTTTTTCCGCCATATGTTTTCCTGGCATGTTCAATCCTCCTTCAGAGGGATCCGGGCGGCCTCGTCTGCAGAGGCTTTCGCGCCGGGGCGCAAGGTGAAGACGAGAACGCCGAGGAAGAACAGGGTCATGGCAAGCAGACCCCAGCTATCGGCGAAGTGGCGCATGGCCGTGTAGAATTCCATGGACTTGTTCCTTCAGCGGTAACCGGCGGCATCGTCATAGGTCGAGAAATCGACCAGCGTGCCGAGCATCTGCAAATAGGCGACCAGTGCATCCATCTCGGTGAGGCTCTGGACGTTGCCGTCGAAATCGCCGACCTTGGCCTTGGGATAACGGGCCAGCAGGCCGGAGGTGTCGGCATTCGGATCGGCCTGGGCCGAAAGATCCGCCTTGGCGCTCGCGACCATCTCCTCCGAATAGGGGACGCCGACGGCGCGGTTCGCCTTCAGCGCCATGGAAACGTCGGTGATCTTGAGCGGCGTCTCCTTGAGGAAGGCGTAGCTCGGCATCACCGATTCCGGCACCACGTCGCGCGGTTCGATCAGGTGCTGGACGTGCCATTCGTTGGAATAGCGGTCGCCGACGCGGGCGAGGTCCGGGCCTGTGCGCTTCGACCCCCACTGGAACGGGTGGTCGTACATGGACTCGGCCGCCAGGCTGTAGTGACCGTAGCGTTCCACCTCGTCCCGGAAGGGGCGGATCATCTGGCTGTGGCAGACATAGCAGCCTTCGCGGATGTAGATGTCGCGCCCCGCAAGCTCGAGCGGGGAATAGGGCCGCATGCCTTCCACCTTCTCGATGGTGTTTTCGAGGTAGAAGAGCGGTGCGATTTCCACGATGCCGCCGATCGAGACGACGAGCAGCGAGCCGACCAGGAGCAGGGTCGCGTTGCGTTCGATGTAATGATGTTTGTCGAGAATGGACATGGATGTCCCTCCTTATTCGGCCGGCTGGAAAGCGGCGGGGGAAACACTCCCTCGAACCCGCTCCTGCCGTTGGTAACCGAGGATGGTCATGGTGACGTTGAAGGCCATGATGAGCCCGCCGGCGAGATACATGGCGCCGCCCACTGCACGCAGCAGGTAATAGGGGAACATGGCCGCGACCGTTTCCGCAAAGGAATAGACGAGGAAGCCCTGGTTGTCGTATTCGCGCCACATCAGGCCCTGCTGCACGCCCGCAACCCACATGACGGCGGCGTAGACGACGATGCCGAGGGTGGCGAGCCAGAAGTGCCAGTTGACCAGGTCGAGACTGTAGAGGCGCTCGCGGTTCCAGAGCTTCGGCGTCATGTAATAGACGGCGCCGAAAGTGATCATGCCCACCCAGCCGAGCGCACCGGAATGCACGTGGCCGATCGTCCAGTCCGTATAGTGGCTGAGCGAATTGACGGCCTTGATCGACATCATCGGGCCTTCGAAGGTCGACATGCCGTAGAAGGCGATGGCGATGATCATCATGCGGACGATCGGATCAGTGCGGATCTTGTCCCAGGCGCCCGAAAGCGTCATCAGGCCGTTGATCATGCCGCCCCAGGAGGGCATCCAGAGCATGATCGAGAAGACCATGCCGAGCGTCTGGGCCCAGTCGGGCAGCGCGGTATAGTGCAGGTGGTGCGGGCCGGCCCAGATATAGAGGAAGATCAGCGCCCAGAAGTGGATGATCGAGAGCCGGTAGGAATAGACCGGGCGATTGACCTGCTTCGGCACGAAATAATACATCATCCCGAGGAAGCCGGCGGTCAGGAAGAACCCGACCGCATTGTGCCCGTACCACCATTGGGTCAGCGCATCCTGTACGCCCGAAAAGGCCGAATAGCTCTTCACGCCGAGGAAGGATACGGGAACCGCCAGGTTGTTCACCACGTGCAGCATGGCGATCGTCACGATGAAGGCGAGATAGAACCAGTTCGCCACATAGATATGCGGTTCCTTGCGGTTCAGGATCGTGCCGAGGAAGACGGCGAGATAGGCGACCCAGACGACCGTCAGGAAGAGGTCCACATACCATTCCGGCTCGGCATATTCGCGCCCCTGCGTGATGCCGAGCAGATAGCCGGTCGCCGCCATGACGATGAAAAGCTGGTAACCCCAGAAGACGTACCAGCCGAGATTGCCGCCGAAAAGGCGGGCCCGACAGGTGCGCTGGACCACATAGAAAGAGGTGGCGATCAGCGCATTGCCGCCGAAGGCGAAGACGACGGCCGAGGTGTGCAACGGCCGCAGGCGGCCGAAATTGAACCAGGGTTCGATGTTCAGGTCCGGAAAGGCAAGCTGGAGAGCAATGACGACGCCGACCAGGAAGCCGACGATGCCCCAGAAGACGGTGGCGATGGTGCCGTATTTGACCACCTCGTCGAAATATTCGGATTTTGCCGGCTTGCTCGCTACGGACATCCGCGGCGCAAAGGAAATCTTGCGCAGCAGAACGACCGTGCTGAGCAGCAGCACGAAGAACAGGACCCACATATGGGCCGCGAAAAGGCTATCATGGGCATAGGCGGCTGCGAGCAACACCAGGAAGGTGCCGATTGCGAGCCCGATTGTTTCTGAGACGTAATTCATGGTCTTTAGCCTCACAGCGCAAATACGCTGCCGGTTGAAGGATTGTGACCATGCTGTGCTGACATACGGACCGCTTCGGGGGTTTGACTTGCGTCAACGCCCCCGGCAAACGGCCCCGTTCGTATTCTATTTCGGTTTCAGTTTTCCGGATCGAGGATGCAGCACTGTTCCGGCAGCGGCGTGAGGACTGCCCCCGCGCGGGCATCCAGCGGATCCGAAAGGGGGCCGTTGGCGGTGATTTCGCCGGCGGCCGTCTGGCACTTGTACTGATAGGCGCGGCCGAGATAGGTGCGCGTCCCGAGCACCGCCGGGATGCCTTCTCCCTCGCGGCGGACAGCAAGCCCGTCGGCGCGGCAGGCCAGAATGAAATCGTCCTTGATCGGGCCGAACAGATCCTGGGACAGATGCAGCCGCGTGCCGCCGGCGGCCTCGGCCGTGACGATGGCTGCCTGGCGCTCGACGACCTTCATGCGGATCAGGTTCTCGAAGCCGACGAAGCGTGCGACGAAGGCGCTGGCAGGCTTCTGGTAGAGTACCTCGGGCGTATCGAGCTGCAGGATGCGGCCGGCATTCATGATCGCGACGCGGTCGGAGATCGAAAAGGCTTCTTCCTGATCGTGGGTGACGTAGAGCGAGGTGGTGCCGTTGGCGCGCTGGAGCTGGCGGATCTCGACGCGCATGTCGATCCTGAGCTTGGCATCGAGGTTGGAGAGCGGCTCGTCGAACATCAGGAGCGGCGGCTCGATGACGAGAGCGCGGGCGAGCGCGACGCGCTGCTTCTGGCCGCCGGAAAGCGCTGCCGGCAGGCGGTCGGCGAGCGGCGAAAGGCCGACGCGTTCCAGCATCGCCATCGCCCGCTTGGTGCGGTCCGGCTTAGCCAAGCCGCGCTGCTTAAGACCGAAGGCGACATTGTCGAGCACCGTCAGGTGCGGGAAAAGCGCATAGTTCTGGAAGACGAGGCCGATATCGCGGGCATGGGCGGGCAGCGTCGTCAGATCGCGGTCGCCAAGCCGGATCCGGCCGCTGGTCGGCTGCAGGAAACCGGCCACGAGGCGCAGCGTCGTCGTCTTGCCGCAACCGCTGGAGCCGAGCAGCGACACGAGTTCGCCGGCCGCGACGGAAATCGACAGGTCTTTCAGGACCTGCGTGGTTCCGTAATGGGCGACAAGGTTTTCGATGGTCAGGGATACGGTCACGGGAACCTACTTGGTCAGGAATGTAAGGCCGAGCGTCGCTTCGACGATCGCCATGACGCCGACGGTCACCAGCATCAGAAGCACGGACACGGAAGCGATCGTCGGGTCGAAGAACTGCTCCATATGCGCGAGAATCTGGATCGGCAGCGTCGATATGCCGGGTCCGGTCAGGAAGACCGAGACCGAGACGTCGTTGATGGAGGTGATGAAGGCCAGGATGAAGGCGGCGATGACGCCGGCGCGGATGTTCGGCAGCACCACGGTCATGAAGGTTTTGAGCGGCGGGCAGCCGAGGCTCCGTGCCGCCTCCTCGATCGAGAAATCGAAGGAGGCGAGGCTGGCGCCGACAACCCGCACCGAATAGGGCAGGATCAGCAGCGCATGGCCGACGACGAGGCTGATGAAGACCGGCAGGCCGAGACCTATCGTGATCGACTTCAGGAGTGCGAAGCCGAAGACGATTTCCGGCACCAGGATCGGCAGCACGAACAGTGTCGAGAGCCAGCGCGGCAGCTCGACCCGGTAGCGGTTCAGCGCATAAGCGGCCGGAATGCCGATCAGCAGCGACAGGCCGGTGCCGAGAAGCGCCACCTGCAGGCTGGTGATCGCCGTGCGGCGAAAGGCCTCCATCTGGAAGATGTTGGCGAACCAGCGCAGCGTCAGCCCCTGCGGCGGGAAGGTGAGGAATGTCGTGTCGCTGAGGGCGGAGCCGACGATGATCACCAGCGGCGCGAGCAGGAAGAAGAAGACGAGGATGGCGAAAGCGCCAAGAATGGGGTGAATACGCGTCGCCATCAGACCGCCATCGGGTTGAGACGGCGTGCCATGCGGCTCATGATGAGCACGACGCCGATGGTTATGACCACCATGATCGCGGCGATCGTCGAAGCGCCGACCCAGTCGAAGGTCACCATGGCGCGCTGGTAGAGGAAGGTGCCCATCATCATCTGCTTTTCGCCGCCGAGGAGCTGGGGGGTCGCATAGGAGGTGAAGCTGCCGGTGAAGACCAGCACCGCACCGACGATGAGGCCGGGGGCTGCGAGCGGCAGGATGACCTGAAGGAAGGTCGGGACCGGCCGGGCGCCAAGCGAGGCGGCTGCCTCAATGAGGTCGCGCGGAATTCCTTCGAGCACCCCGACCAGCGTCAGGATCATCAACGGTACGAAGAGATAGACCATCGCGACGATGACCGACCCTTGTGTGTAGAGCATCGACAGCGGCTCGCCGATCAGCCCGACCGACATCAGGACATTGTTGATGATGCCGTTCTTGCCGAGGATGATCAGCCAGGCAAAGGAGCGGACGACAACCCCGGTCAGCAGCGGAAAGACCGCGGCGATGATCATGATACTCTTCAGGCGTCCCGGCATCTGGGCGATGACATAAGCCGTGATGAAGCCGACCACGAGCGCGATCGCCGTGGTGATCAGGGCGATCTGAAGGGTCCGGTAGAGGACCGCCATGCGGAAGCCGCTCTTGAAGAAGGCCGCATAGGTGGAGAACGGCCCGCCGGCCTCGCCGAATGTGGTGGCGATCGTCAAGAGGACGGGGATCACCAGAAGCAGGACGACGGCGATCGTCGCCGGCATCGTCAAACTCCATCTGGCAAGCTTGTTCATCAGGTACTCTTTCAAAAGCAGGAGCGCCGCGTTGATAGCGGCGCTCCGTTCTCAATTCAACCATGCCGCCGGTTCAGACGGCACCAAAAATTACTTGCCGAAAACCTCGTTCCAACGGTCGATCCAGTCGGTCTTGGCGGCGTTCATCTTGGCGTAGTCGATACGGCTGAGGCTCGAAACCTGGTCGGCGCCGTAGGTCCATATCTTCGCCTGGTCCGGAGTGAGCACGACCTTGGTGGAGATCGGCGCGTCAACACCCTGCTCGGCTTCCTTCTGCTGCACATCCTTCGACAGGATGAAGTTGATGAACTGGTGGGCCAGTTCGACGTTTGTCGACCCCTTCGGGATGTTGACCGTGTTCAGCGTGGCGATATCGCCGTCCTTGAGTTTCGCCCAGGTCATGGTCTTCACCGCGGCCTGCATGGAGGCGAGCGTGAAGTCCTGGCCGATCGCGACGCGGACTTCGCCGGTCGAGATCAGGTTCACCAGTTCGGAGCCCGTATTGTAGTTCTTGACGACGTTCGGCTTCAGGGCTTCGATCGCCTTGAAGGCGCCGTCGGTATTGGCATAGGGATCGACGCCGGCATGCTTGCCCGCTTCGGTCACGACCATCGGGCCGGCCGTGGTGGTGATGCCCGGAAGCGAGACCGAGCTCTTCAGGTCCGGACGCCACAGATCGGCCCAGGAGGTGATCGGCGGGTTGACCTTGGCCGCGTCATAAACGAGGCCGATGCGGCCGATCGTATAGGCCGGGCCGTATTTGCCCTGCGGCGCACGGCCGAGCTCGTAGATTTCGGAGAGGTTCGGGATCTTCGCCGGATCGACCGGCTGGAAGAGGCCCTGCTCGATGCCGAGCTGCGAGAAGCTGTCGGTCAGATAGATGACGTCGACGCCCTTGCCGTCGCGCAGCTTCAGCTTGTTGAGTCGGTCGGCATTGTTGCCGGTTTCGAAAACGATGTCGCAGCCGCAGATCTTCTTGAACGGGTCGATGATGTTGGCGGTCATCTTCTCGCCGTTATAGCCCCACCACGAGATGGTGAGAGTCTTCGACTGGGCGTTTGCCGTTGCTGCGCCGCTAAGCGTCGCCAGGAGAGCAAGGGTTGCCAATTGGGTGAAACGAGTGGCCTTCATAAGGCGTGTCCTTTTGCGAAAAGCAGCGGTGATGCTCCCCTGGGGGCACCCCCGGGAATTGAGGGCAATACTATTTTTTGAACGGTCCGGCTGCAAGCCCAATTATTAGGCATGGACGTCCAAAGAACCGAATTTCTTTAGGCTTGAAATATATCATACCACAGGTTGATTTCGGGCTAGGGCTCGGAGGAGAATGCACGGTCCGCGATGGTTTACACGCCGTGGTATCGTCTTTAGGGTTCGGCGATCAGAACCCCACAGGCATGCTCCCGATGACGATTTCCGCCCCCCTTCCCGACGATTTGCTGATCAACGCGGCCGACGAGATCCGCATCCGCCAGGACCTGGTGCTGACGGCGCTCGGCAAACGGCCCGCGGACCGATTGCTGAGGGTTGGCAGATTGCTCGATGTCCACAGCAGGACATGGCTCGAGGACCAGGAGATCGTCATCAAGGGACGGCGGATCGCCTATGTCGGGCCGGCCGGCAGTTTTGCGGGCGAGGTGACGGACCGCATCCACGAGCCGGACCTCTCGGCTGTTCCGGGTTTCGGCGAGGCGCACAAGCATATCGAGAGTTCCCACCTGACGCCGGAATGGGAAGCGGCGCTCGTCATGCCGCACGGGGCCACCTGGACTTGCGAGGCGAGCCATGAATTCTCGAATGTCAACGGCGCGCGCAACCTGGAATTCTGGCTTGAAGCGCGCCGCCGCGGCTCGCCGATGAAGATCTTTCCGCTGCCGGGCTCCGCCGTGCCGCCGACGGCCTATGAATGGGGCGGCGGATATTTCGGCTACGACGAGCAGAAGCAGTTCATGAGCGAAAGCCTGATGGTCGCCGGCCTCGACGAGGTGATGGACTGGCCGTCGATCTCCGACCCATCCAATCCCTCCTATGATCGGCTGTGGGGCATGATCGGTGCGACCTTCGAGCAACGCGGCGTGGTCGAGGGCCATGGGGCAGGCCTGCGTGACCTAGCCTCGATCAATGCGTTTGCCGCCGCCGGCCTTGCCTCCGATCATGAAGGCTGGTTCCTGGACGAAATCTGGCAGAAGCTGCAGCATGGGCTGTTCATCGAGCTTCGGCCGCATTCGCTGCCGGAAGTCATCCGCGGCCTCATCGAAAAAAACCTTGCCGACTGGTCGCAGGTGGCTTTCGTTACCGACGACCGCAGCGCTTCCGATACGCTGAAGATGGGCGCGACCGACTACAACGTGCGCCTCGCGATCGAGAACGGGCTTGCGCCCGAAATCGCCATTCAGTGCGTGACGCTCAACCCGGCGCGGCATATGCGGCTGACGCCCTGGGTGGGCTCGATCGCGCCCGGCCGATTCGCGGATATCGTGCTGCTGGACGACGTCGAAAAGTTGTCGATCGCCAAGGTCTGGGCGGATGGCGGGCCGGTGTCGGAAGGCAAGACGTTTATCGGCGAACGGCCGGTTATCGACTGGCCGGAATGGGCGACAAAGACGGTGAAGATCGACCGTCAGGTGACCGCCGCCGATTTCCGTATCGCGGCGCCGGCGGATCGCGCCACGGCGAATGCCGCCCTGCTGCGGCCCTTCCACTGGTCGGACGAATTCATCACCATGGAACTGCCGGTCAAGGATGGCGCCGTCCAGCGTGATCATGACCGCAACGTTACGAAATTCTCGATCGTCGACCGGTTCTCCGGCGAGGCCAAGGTCTCAAAAATGTTCTGGCTCGGCACCGGGCCGCGCACGCCGGGCACCGCTCTCGGCTCGACGCTCGGGCACGACAAGCACAATATCTGGGTGGTCGGTTCCTCGGACGAGGCGATGGCGATGGTCGCCAATGCGCTCGCCGAACAGCAGGGCGGCTGGGTTCTGGTATCCGGCGGCAAGGTGATCGCCCGCGTCCATTACGAAGTCGGCGGGCTGATGACGGCTCGCTCGGCGGAAGAACTCGATGCGGAAATGCAGGCTCTCTACAAAGCGGGCGAGACGATCGACTGGATGTACGAGCCGACCTTCTCGCCGCGCTGGTGGCCGGGTTTCCCGGAACGGCTGTCTTTTGCGACGTTGACCTGCTCGCCCTGGCGCTGGGTGCTGGTGGCGCCGTCGGAGCGGGCGCCGGACGGGTTCGTCAACGTGCTGACCGGTGAAACGCATCCGGTCGCCTGGTGAACGGCCCTCGCATCAGCGTGACTTGAAGCGCCGGTCGCGATTTGCCACAAAGCCGGAACCGGTCCCGGCGCAACCTATCCTCCCTTGAGCGCCGCCGATCGCGCAGAGGAATCCGCCATGGCCCAACCGACACTCTTCACGCCCTTCCGCGTCCGCAATCTCGATCTCCAGAACCGCATCGTCATCGCGCCGATGTGCCAGTATTCGGCCGAGGACGGCTGCATGACCGACTGGCACCTCATCCATCTCGGCCAGCTGGCGCTTTCCGGCGCGGCACTGCTCACGATCGAAGCGACCGGGGTCACGCCGGAAGGCCGGATCACCTATGGGGATGTCGGGCTCTATGACGACGCGACAGAGAAAGCGATGGCCCGCACGCTCGACAGCATCCGCAAATGGTCGGACATGCCGATCTCGGTGCAGCTCGCCCATGCCGGCCGCAAGGCCTCGTCCGACAAGCCCTGGTTCGGCGGCAGCCAGATCGCCCCGGACCATCCGAACGGCTGGCAGACCGAGTCGGCCTCGGCGATCCCCTTCAATCCGAAATACGTGGCCCCCGTCGCACTCGACAAGGATGGGCTGAAGCGCGTGCGCGATGCGTTTGCGGCTTCCGCCGTGCGGGCTGCAAGGATCGGCCTCGATGCGATCCAGATCCATGCCGCGCATGGCTATCTGCTGCACCAGTTCCTGTCGCCGCTTTCCAACCGGCGGACCGACGAATATGGCGGGTCGCAGGAAAACCGCATGCGTTTTCCGCTCGAAATCTTCGATGCCGTGCGTCAGGCTTTCCCCTCCGACAAGGCTGTTACTGTTCGCGTTTCGGCGACCGACTGGGTCGATGGCGGTCTCGACATCGACCAGACCATCGCTTTTGCCCAGATTCTGGACGAAAAAGGCTGCGACGCCATCCATGTGTCGAGCGGCGGGCTGCATATCGAGCAGAAAATTCCGCTCGGACCGAACTATCAGGTGCCGCTGGCGCGTGCCGTCAAGGCTGCGGTGAAGATGCCGGTCGTGGCGGTCGGCCTGATCACCGAACCGACGCAGGCGGAAGCGATCGTTTCGACCGGCGATGCGGATATCGTCGCGCTCGCGCGTGCGGTTCTCTACGATCCGCGCTGGCCATGGCATGCCGCAGCGGAACTCGGCGCCCAGATAAAGCCGGCACCGCAATATCTCCGCTGCCAGCCGTCGCAGCTCAGGAACCTGTTTATCGCCTGACGAGGCTCAGGCCTCTTCGTAGACCGCGTCGGCCGGCGCCAGGAGCAGCCGGTCGGCCATTTCCTGCTTCAGGTAGGTCAGGCGATCTTCCTCTTCCGCCGTGCGGCCCTGTTTCTGGCCAAGCCGGATGAACTCTTCCCGCACATGACCGTCCTGCAGCTGAAGCGTCACCGTCCTGCCGCGATAGGTGAGTTCGAAGACGTAGCGCTGCAGGATGTCGCCGCGCTCCGGCTTGTCGAGCGACGGATCGACCGTGTAGCGGCCTTCGGTCAGGCCGCGCGTCACCATTTCGAACGCGTCGCGGCCACCCGGACCGCGGAAAGCGGTGCGAATAATGATCTCGCGACGCTCCGGCGGGCTGTCGGGACTCAAGAGCGGCATCGCACGCTGCATCACCTTGAAGGCATGGGCGACGCCGCCGGGAAAGCCGAAGCCGTGAAAATGCATGAGGTCGGCATAGGTGTAGGAGAGCGGCTTGCCGTCTTCGAGAACGTCGATCGTGTCGATCATTTCGTCTTTGCTCCGTCCAGCTCTTCACGCATCCAGGGCAAAAAGCCATCCAGGAAACGCGTCGTCGCCGGCATGAAATGGGATCCGTGATGGAAGCACGGATCGAGGCTGGTGATAATCATGCGGCCGGGCGTCGTCACCTCGTCCACATAGAGAATGGGTTTGCCCTCGCCGTTGACGGCCAGCACGTCGGCGCCTTCCGGCGGATCGAACCAGCCGTGCAGGTGCCAGGTGAGATCGTCCTGACCGAGGCGATCGAAGAGCGGATGACCAGGCGCCGCGATGCGGACGCCGAGATCGGCACCGGGCGTCAGCCACCACCACCAGTTCGTCAGCTGCGGCGTGAAGGCGATGCCTGGAAGGAAGACGTCCCAGTTGGTTTCGCCGGTGGCGACGATCGTGCCGCCCTGGTCGAGATAGGCGCGCAGCTGTGCGGCATGCGGCGCGAGGCGATCGGCCGGCGCGCGACACGGAATGAAGACGACGGCGTGTTCGGCAAGGTCCGCGGAGGCCAAGTCTTCCGGCCGCACGAGCACGTCGAAATGGTGGGCGTAACGTGGCGCTTCGAGCGTCTCGATATGGTAATAGGCGCCGGGATGGATCGCGAGAATGCTCATCAGTTCAGCTCTCCGGCAAGCCAGGCGGTGGCGCGGCTCGCCAATTGCTTCTTGATTTCGGGATCGTCGCCACAACCCCAGAATTCGTTGCCGGCATGGCTGAGGAACTCGCCGCCGTGCGGCCGAGCCCAGACCCAATCAACCGGGGTTTGTGCCGGGCCGAGCGCATTGATGACGACGGCGCCTTCGGGCGGAGGGTTGTGGCCGCGGCCGTAGAAGCCCGCGACGCCATGGTTGGTTTCCAGCATCTTCTGGTCGATGCCGGCGAAAATTGGATGGTCGTAAAGCCGCGTCTGCACGAAATCCATCCGCTTCGGGTTGGGGATGGGCCGGTAGGTGCCGAGTTCGGCCAAGACCGGGCGCAGGATATGGCCGTGATAGATCCAGCGGCCGCCGCGGTCGAGGAACGCGGTAACATCGGTTGAGAACCGCTGGAAGCCGATCTGGTCGAGATGGGTGGTGGTGATCAGCCCGCGCGCCGTCGCGAAATCCTCGCCGGTCAGCTCCATCTCGCGCACGAGCTTCATGAGGCCGGAGGCGATGGCATCGCCGAACAGCGGCGCGGTCATCGAGAACGACTCCTGGTAATGCGACTGGATCATCAGGATGGTCATGCGGCACGGATTCCAGCAAAGGCGGGCAGAACGGCCCGATGGGTTTCGCCGGACGGACCGGCCAGTTCGACGACGCGCATCGGCACGCCATAGAGGCTTTCCAGATGTTCCGGCGTGATCGTCTCGGCGACCGGTCCGAACAGCGGCGGCTGGCCGTCCGGCATCATCAGCAGCGCATCGTCGGCGGTGGACAGCGCGTGGTTCGGGTCATGCGTGGTGAAGACGATCGCCTTGTCGCGCGGCTGGCGCAGCGTGTTGAGCAGGGCCAGCAGCCGTTCCTGATTATGCAGATCGAGGGCCGCCGCCGGTTCGTCGAGGACCAGCACTTGCGAGCCCGTGGCGATCGCGCGGGCAAGCAGCACGAGCTGGCGTTCGCCGCCGGACAGGCGATCGAAATAGTGATCGGCGAAACGGGCGGCACCGGCCCGTTCCAGCGCCGAATGGGCGATCCGGAAATCCTCCGGCCCCGGCTGGCCGAAAATGCCGAGATGCGCGGCGCGGCCCATGACCGCCACGTCGAGCGCGCGATACCGCTGGTTGCTGGTACCGGTCTGCGGCACATAGCCGACGATATCGGGTGCAACCCTGCGACCATCATCAAGCCGCTGGAAACCGAGCATGGCCTTCAGCGTCGTCGTCTTGCCGCGGCCGTTCGGGCCGAGGATGGCGAGCGTGCGGCCGACTGGTACCGAGAAGCTTAGGGCTTCGATGATGATGCGCGATCCGAAACGGACGGTGGCGTCTTCGAGGCCGATCATGACCCGTTCCTCTCGCGGTAGTGATTGCGCAGGAGCATCGCGAAGATCGGCGCGCCGACGAGGGCGGTGATGACGCCGAGCGGGATTTCGGCGGCGGTCGCGGTGCGGGCGAGCGTATCGATGATCACCATGAAGCCGGCGCCGAGCACGACCGAGGCCGGCAGCAGCGCGCGGTGGTCGTGGCCGACCAGCAGGCGGCAGGCATGCGGGATGACGATGCCGATCCAGCCGATGATGCCGGAGACGGCCACCTGGCTGCCGACGATGACGGCGATCAGCCCGAACACCATCCAGCGTTCGCGGTTGGTCTTGGCGCCGAGGCTCTGAGCCTCCGACTCGTCCAGCGACAGGATGTTGAGGCGGAAACGCAGCATCCACAGAAGCACGCCGCCGATGATGAGGCCGGGCGCGGCGATCAGCGTACGTTCCCAGGTCGCCGTCGCAAACGAGCCCATCAGCCAGTAGACGATGGCCGGAAGCGACGTGTTCGGGTCGGCGACGAATTGCAGCAGCGAGACGACGGCCGAGAACATCGAGCTGACCACGAGGCCGGAGAGGATCACGGTGATCGTTTCGCTGCGGCCGTTGATGCGCGAGATCAGGCCGACGAGGATCACCGCCGCCATGCCGGAGATGAAGACCATGGAGATCAGCGGGAAACCCCAGACGCCGAGCATGATGCCGAGCGCACCGCCGAAGGCTGCTCCTTGCGAGATGCCGAGGATATCCGGCGAGACCAGCGGGTTGCGGAAAACACCCTGCAGCGCCGCACCCGACAGAGCGAGCCCGGCGCCGGCGAGCGCTGCGAGCACCACGCGTGGTGCCCGGACCAGAAGAACGATGCGCTCGTCGATCGTGGTGAGTTCCCGCCACGGGTCGGTGGCGCCGAGCCAGATCAGCTCCAGCGCACGGGTTGCCGGGACAGAAAAACGGCCGACGCAGAGACTGACCACGAAAGCGACCGCAAACAGCGCCAGCAGCCCTGCGAAAACCAGGGTCTGCCGTGCCAAGTGCGCGCGGCGGACCATCGGAGCCGTCTCGTCCTGCGTCAGCGCCGCCATGACCTACTTCGCCTTGAACTGGGCGTAGTTGGCCGAGCCGCTCTGTTCCTTCATCCACAGGATGCCGTCGATATCGGCATCGGTGATGTCGTAGTTGTAGAGCGTCTTGTAGGCGGTCTTCATCTCGGCGCGCAGATCGTATTTGAAGACGTCCGGCTGGGTGATATTGGCCGTCCACATCCAGGCCAGCGGCGATTCCTGGTTCGGCGGGTCCCAGCGATAGCCGCCGAGCGGCATCTTGTAGACGCGCTTGTTCCTGGCCGCCTTGGTCAGCGACAGGATCGGGTCGCTATAGACCCAGTCGACGTTCAGTTTGGCTTCGAAGGCGTTGAGGAAGATGATTTCCGGATCCCACTGAGCGATCTGCTCCTTGTTGATCGTCACCGTGCCGTTGAGTTCGGCCGAGGCGTTCTTGCCGCCGACGAGTTCCATGTACCAGGCATTGTAGCTGCCCTTGGTTCCCGTCGTGGCGATGTCGGTCAGTGCACGGGCGATATAAAGCGTGGTCGGCTTCTTGTCTTCCGGGATCGCCTTGGCTTTCGCCTCGATGTCCTTCTGCACCCGGTCGCGCCACTCGACCAGTTCCTTGATGCGCTCCGGCTTGCCGATCGCCCTGGAGGTCATCGTCATGTAGTCGCGGGTCAGCTGCTCTGTGCCGTAGAGGATCAGCATGGCGTTGAGGCCGGCATTGGTGATCGGCGCGACGATGTCGTTGCCGCGGCCGCCCCACTGGATGACGAGATCGGGGTTGGTCGCCGTCAGCGCCTCGACGTTCGGCACGAAATTCGGTGCGGTCACGTCGGACGGGATGTCCTTGGTTTCCGGAAAGATCTTGCTCAGGATACCTTCGAGCACGGCGCTCTTGGCGGTCGGGTTCATGCCGACCAGCTTCTTCGTCCCGCCGTCGAGGGCGATCACCGTGGAGGCCATCGGAATGACGATCGAGACGATGCGTTCGGCGGCTTTCGCGAGTTTCACCTCGCGGTTTTCCTGATCCTTGAAAATGATCTCCTCCGCCGCGGCACCATGCGCCAGCAAGCCGGAAAGTGCAGCGGCCAGAAGGCAGCGCGTAGCGAAACGAGTGAGCGAAACCATGATCTATCCCCTGCCGGTAACGTCGTCGGGGAGCATTCCTAATGCGCGTGATTATTCTTGTCTACAAATCTCCACTTTTAAAAGAGCTTTTCATCCAACCTGGTGCCCTGTGACGGGCTCAAATCGCCCGGTCGGTGCATTCACGCTCGCAAAGCAGCGGGCGGGCGGCTATGGAACGCTGGTGTCGATCGATTTCATCAGAGGATATTCATGCCGACCATCTACCTCGCCGGCCCCGAAGTATTTCTGCCCGATGCCCAGACCGTGATGGGCGAAAAACGGCGGATTGCCCGCAGCTTCGGTTTCGAGCCGACCGGTCCCGGCAGCGACGAGAACCAGGCGCCGGTCGGACGGCTGACGGCAGCCGCGATCTACCAGCGTAACGAGGACGCGACGCGGCGCGCGGATGTCTGCCTCGCCAATATCACGCCGTTCCGCGGCATCAGCGCCGATCCCGGTACCGTCTACGAAGTCGGTTTCATGATCGCGCTCGGCAAACGGGTCTGGGCCTATACCAACCATCCCGACGACTATGGCATGCGGGTACGGTCGATCTGGTATGCCGGACTCCACATCGATGAAAGCAGCGGCCGCCCCCGCGGTCCCGACGGACTGTCGATCGAGAACCACGGCAAGTCCGACAATCTGATGATCGACGTCGGCATCGAAGCGGGCGGCGGCCGTGTCATCCGAGCCTCCGCTTTGCCGACCGATCCCGAACGGGAACTCGCGGCCTATACCGAGGCGTTGCGGCACTTGCGGGCTTAGCCGAGCGACAGGGCGTCCTTGAGACCCAGGCCCTGTTTCACCTGGAGATCGAGATCGGCTTCGATATGGTCGATGTGGTGGATCATGAGCTTGGCGGCACGCTCGCCATCACCCTTTTCCAGGGCGTCGAGAACGGCGGTATGCTCGGAATGCCCGCAGCTCGACACGCCGGAACGGCCATAGAGCGCAATCACCAGCGATGAACGGGCGACCAGCTCGTCCATGAAACGCTGCAGGATGACGTTGCCGGCAACGGATGCCAGCATCAGATGGAAATCCCCCGAAGCCTTGATCTCGGCGCGGCGCGCGGCCGGGCCGCGCTCGTTCATGTAGCGCTCTTCCTCGTTGAGCTGACGGCGGAACTCCGCGATGTCCTCAGGCGTGATGCGCTCGACCGCAGCCGCGACAATGCCGGGCTCGATCAGCCGGCGCGAGGCAAAAATCTGGCGCGCTTCTTCCGGCGACGGATTGGAGACGAAGGCGCCGCGGTTACGCTCGGTCTTCACCAGGCCTTCGAAGGCGAGCATCTGCAGTGCGGCGCGGGCCACCGTGCGGCTGACGTCGAAGAGAGAGCCCACTTCGCTTTCAGACAGTTTGGTGCCGGGCGCGAGACGCCGGTCGATGATCGCATTGCGTAAGGATTCCCGGATCGCCATGGAGCGATCTTCCGGGGAACGTTCCTCGGGTGTGGTGTCGGTAAGATTGATCTTTTCGCTGATATTCATTGCTGGAGTCCGATGTCCGGCTTTTGTAACCCGAGTGGCTACAGAATGCCAAGCGACTTGTTTTTGATCCAATGTCAAGATTGCATACGATTTGCCCAAAGGATCGCAAACGATCGCACGATTTTTACGCAGTCGCAAAACGCAACCGCCAAGGCCTCGAGGTAAAGCCAAGTCTTTCTAAAGGTTTAGTCGAGTTGGCACGGCTGATGCATAGCTATATCAGACGCAAGGGAGCGCCTGATGAGCAAAGCCGCCGAAATCGACATCGCTTCAGTCTCTAAGATCTACGGAACAACCACGGCCGTTCACGCGATCAGCCTGAAGATTCCGGCCGGAACCTATTGCTGCCTGCTCGGACCGTCCGGCTGCGGCAAGACCTCGACGCTCAGGATGATCGCCGGCCATGAGAGCATTTCCTCGGGCGACGTCCGTCTCGGCAACATCGTCGTCACCGACCTGCCGCCGGCCAAGCGCGGCACGGCGATGATGTTCCAGTCCTACGCCCTCTTCCCGCATCTCGACCTCGTCGACAATGTCGCTTTCAGCCTGAAGATGAAGGGCGTCGACAAGGACGAGCGGCGCGCCAAGGCGATGGACATGCTGCAACTGATGCAGCTCGAAGCCTATGCGACCCGCCGCCCGGCGCAGCTTTCCGGCGGCCAGCAGCAGCGCGTGGCGCTTGCCCGCGCGCTGATCACCGATCCGGAAGCGCTGCTGCTCGACGAGCCGCTCTCGGCGCTCGATCCGTTCCTGAAGATCCGCATGCGCGCGGAACTGAAGAAGCTGCAGACCTCGCTCGGCATCACCTTCGTGCATGTGACGCATAGCCAGGAAGAGGCGATGGCGCTCGCCGACCTGATCGTGGTGATGAACGATGGCCGGATCGAACAGGCCGCCCATCCGCGCGTCGTGTTCGAAAAGCCGGCCACCGCCTTCGTTGCCAAGTTCATGGGCGATCACAACGTCATTTCCGGCCGGGTGACGCAGAGTTCCGGCGACAAGCTGATGTTGTCCGTGCCTGCAGGCGGCGATTTCCTTGCCACCGATGACGGCGCAGCCGGGCTGACCGATACCGCCGATATCGCCATCCGCACCGACCATGTTCGCATCGGCCAGCCTTCCGAAAAGGGCCTCGGCTTCACCGGCTCCGTCTCGAACGTGGAATATCGCGGTTCCTCGGTAAAACTCTCGGTCAACGGCGCAGGGATCGAGGATTTCACCGCGATCCTGACCGACGCCGAATTTTTCGCCAATCCGGTCAAGGTCGGAGAAGCGATCCCCCTTTCCTGGGGCCGCGAGGATGCGATCGTCCTCGGCCGCCTCAAGAACTGATGCCACCAAAAAACTCAACCAGAGGAGAACAAGGCAATGACTGAGACCAAGAAGACACCTAAGGGAATTTCGCGCCGCACGCTTCTGAAGACGGCGTCCGCCGCGGCCGGTCTTGCCGCCGGCTCCGGCGCCATTACCGGCTTCCCGACCATCTGGGCCCAGAACCCGATCACGCTGCGCCAGTTCGGCACCGGCGTTTCGAACCTCAATGCGATCGCCGAGAAGTGCAAGGCCGACCTCGGCATCACGCTCGAAATGACCGCGACGGATTCGGATGCCGCCGCCCAGCGCGCCGTCACTCAGCCGAATTCCTACGACATCGCCGACATCGAATACTGGATCCTCAAGAAGGTCTATCCGGCCGGCGTCATCCAGCCGATGGATACGACCAAGCTCAAATATTACGACAAGATCGTGCCGCTGTTCAAAAACGGCAAGCTGAAGCCGGACAGCGTGATCGCGCAAGGGACCGCGCCGCACACGGTCGGTTATGTCGCCAAGCCCGGCGACAAGACCTTCGCCAAGGAAGAGACCAAGTGGTTCACGATGGTTCCGACCATCTACAACGCCGACACGCTCGGCATCCGCCCGGACCTGGTCGGCCGCGAGATCTCGACCTGGGCCGACATCATGGACCCGAAGTTCAAGGGCAAGGCCTCGATCCTCAACATCCCGTCGATCGGCATCATGGATGCCGCGATGATCATGGAGGCCATGGGCAACATCAAGTATGCCGACAAGGGCAACATGACCAAGGCGGAGATCGACAAGACGATCGACTTCCTGATCAAGGCGAAGCAGGGCGGCCAGTTCCGTGCTTTCTGGAAGTCGTTCGACGAGAGCGTCAACCTGATGGCCTCGGGCGAAGTCGTCATCCAGTCCATGTGGTCGCCGGCCGTTGCCGCCGTCCGCTCCAAGGGCATCGCCTGCAAATACCAGCCGCTCAAAGAAGGTTATCGCTCCTGGGGCGGCGGTCTCGGTCTTGCCGCCCATCTTTCGGGCGCCAAGCTCGATGCGGCCTATGAATATATCAACTGGTACACGTCCGGCTGGGTCGGCGCCTATCTCAATCGCCAGGGCTACTATTCGGCCGCCATGGAAACCGCCAAGGCCCACATGTCTGCCGACGAATGGGGCTACTGGATCGAAGGCAAGCCGGCCAAGGGCGATATCGTCGCTCCGGACGGCAAGGTCATGGAAAAGGCCGGTGCAGTGCGCGACGGCGGCTCCTTCGAGGAACGCATGGGCCACGTGGCCTGCTGGAACTCGGTCATGGACGAGGACCGCTACATGGTCCGCCGCTGGAACGAGTTCATCGCGGCGTAAGGCCCCAGGGTCCGGCGCTGCAGGCCTAGCGTCCCTGAACCCGTCATCCTCGGGCTTGGCCCGAGGATCCACGCCAGGGGCGAGAGAGCGAAAGGGCGCACGGACGACGAAATGGATCCTCGGGTCAAGCCCGAGGATGACGACCGGGTGAGGAAGCATATTCCGCTCTCGGGTAACCCCAGGGAGACGAAACATGGCGACGATCACATCCTCGGAACCAGATAGTGCCGACATGACGAAGGCGAAAGGCTTTCGTCTGTCGCCGGCGCTGATCTCCTATCTTCAGGCGACGCCGCTGGCGCTGATCCTCGGCGCCTTTCTGCTCCTGCCGATCCTGATGATTACAGTCGTCAGCTTCTGGGATTACGACTTCGCCCAGATGTACCCCGACCTCCTGACAATGAACTATACGGAGACGCTGGGTTCGTGGGTTACCTGGAAGACCTATCTGAACACCCTCAAATTCGCCTTCCTGGTCTGGGCGATCACGCTGTTCGTCGGTTTCTGGGTTGCCTATTTCCTCGCCTTCCACATCCGCACCACCGCCATGCAGATGGTGCTCTTCCTCGTCTGCACCGTGCCGTTCCTGACGTCCAACATCATCCGCATGATCTCGTGGATCCCGGTGCTGGGCCGTAACGGTCTCGTCAATACGACGCTGATCAACGCCGGCATCATTCCCGAGCCGATCGAATGGCTGCTCTATTCGGATTTCGCCGTCGTGCTCGCGATGGTGCATCTCTACACGCTGTTCATGGTGACGCCGATCTTCAACACGCTGATGCGCATCGACAAATCGTTGGTGGAAGCCGCCCGCGACGCCGGTGCGACGAGCACGCAGATCCTCACCAACGTCATCATTCCCCTCGCAAAACCCGGCATGGCGATCGGCACCATTTTCGTGGTGACGCTGGTGATGGCGGATTTCTCGACAGTGCAAGTCATGTCCGGCGGCCAGAGCGCCTCGGTGGCGCTGATGATGAAGAACCAGATGTCGCTGCTGCAATATCCGGCGGCGGCCGCCAACGCGGTCGTGCTGCTTATCCTCGTGCTGCTGATGGTCGCGGGCATCCTGCGCATCGTCGACATCCGCAAAGAGCTTTAGGAAAAGGGAGAGTTTTGAGATGCACAGCGACAAGCGCGGCCGCGAATTCTACCTTCTCGCCATCTTCTTCGTCATCTTCGTGCTGTTCCTTTACGGCCCGCTCTCGGCAATCCTGATTCTTTCCTTTCAGGGGCCGAACGGCGGCCTGACCTTCCCGCTGAACGGGGTGTCGCTGCGCTGGTTCGCCAACCTGTTCGAGACCCAAGCGGTCGGCGATTTCGGCGGATCGTTCCGCCGTTCCGCCATGCTCGGCATCATGGTGATGATCGTCACCGTCGTGGTCTCGCTCCTGGCAGGACTTTCCTTCCGCCGCCGCTTTATCGGCTCGACCGCGCTGTTCTATCTCGCGGTCGCCAGTCTCGTCGTACCGTCGATCATCATCTCCCTCGGTATCGGCGTCGTCTTCCAGCAGCTCGGTTTCCAGCCGTCCTGGTATACGTCCGCCTTCGGCGCCCATCTCACCTGGACGCTGCCCTTCGGCGTGCTGATCATGTTTGCCGTGTTCAACCGTTTTTCGCCGGCCTACGAGGAAGCCGCGCGCGATCTCGGCGCCTCGTCCTGGCAGACCTTCGCCCATGTCGTGCTGCCGATGATCGCGCCGAGCCTTGTGGGTGTCGGCCTGTTCGGCTTCACGCTGTCCTATGACGAATTCGCGCGCACGTTGATGACCGCGGGTACGTTCAACACGCTGCCGCTCGAAATCTATGGCATGACCACCAATGTCACGACGCCGGTGCTCTATGCGCTCGGCACGGTGACCACGGTTTTCTCCTTCCTCGTCATCGCCGGCACGCTCGGCCTGATCGTCCAGCTCAATCGCCGCCGCCTGCGGTCGTGAACAGAATGCGCATTCTCGTCGTAAACCCGAATACCACCGCCAGCATGACGGCGACGATCGCCGATTCCGCCATGCGTGTCGCCAATCCGAACACCGAGATCGTTGCGGTCACCTCCTCCATGGGGCCGGTCTCGATCGAGGGCTATTATGACGAGGCCTTCGCCGTGCCCGGCCTGCTGATCGAGATCGCCAGGGGCGAGAAGGCCGGCGCCGATGCGGCGATCATTGCCTGTTTCGACGATACTGGCCTCGATGCGGCGCGCGCGCTGGCCAACATTCCCGTAATCGGCATCTGCGAGGCGGCGCTCGCTTCGACCGCCTTCATCGCTCAGCGTTTCACGATCGTGACGACCATGGAACGCTCGCGCCTGCCGCTCGAACATCTTGTCCATCGCTACGGGATGGCCGGACGGTGCAAGGTGCGGGCCGCAGACATCCCCGTCCTCTCCCTCGAAGACCCGAATTCCAACGCCCGCGACCGGCTGCGCAGCGAGATCGCGACGGCGCTACGCGACGACAAGGCCGAGGCGATCGTGCTCGGCTGTGCCGGCATGGCGGATCTCACGGCCGAACTGCGGGTGGAATTCGGCGTGCCTGTCGTGGACGGGGTCGCGGCGGCAGTGAAACAGGCCGAAGCGCTGGTGACATTGGGCTTGTCGACGGCCAAGCGAGGCGCCTATGCTTCGCCGGTCTCCAAGCCCTATAAAGGCCTGCTCGAAGGTTTCGCCCCTGGGAAGCTCATCGCCTCATGACGACTCAGCCTGTCATTCGCGCACTCGCCTCTTCGGAGGTCGAACAACTCGTGGACTGGGCGCGGATCGAAGGCTGGAATCCGGGCCTTGCGGATGCAGCGGCCCTTCATGCTGCGGACGGTGATGGTTTCATCGGCTGTTTCGTGGATGGTGAAATGGCGGCCGGCATTTCCGCGATCCGCTATGGAACGGATTTCGGCTTCATCGGCCTTTACATCGCCCATCCGGATTTCCGGGGAAAGGGCTATGGCAGAAAGGTCTGGGATGCCGGCATGGCGCATCTCGACGGCCGGACGATCGGCCTCGACGGCGTGCCGGAACAGCAGGCGAATTATCGCAGCATCGGGTTCGAACAGCTCTACGAGACGTTTCGCTGGAGCGGGACCCTCGACGGGGAATCGGATATCGATGTGGTTGCGATCACCGACGATCTCGTGCCTGGCATTGTGGGCTATGACCGGAGCTTCTTTCCTGCGGAGCGCGGTACCTTTCTCCGCGAATGGCTGAGGCCTCCGCGTTCCGCCAAGGCCATCGTTCGCGACGGAAATATCGGCGGCTATGCGGTCTGCCGCCGATGCCATGACGGCTACAAGATCGGTCCATTGTTTGCGCAGACTGACGCCGACGCACAGAGGCTGCTGAGCGCCTGTGCCGCGGAGATCAGTGGCGAAACCCTGCATATCGACGTTCCGGCTGCGCAGACGGAATTCTGCGCCTATCTCGAAGCGCATCGCTTTGCGAAGGGTTTCACCACGGCACGAATGTATCGCGGTCCGGCACCAGCGGTGCAGATGTCGGGCGTATTCGGGATCACCACGCTCGAGCTCGGGTGAGGGCGGCGTCCCGACGATCAGAACGCCGCGAACCGACGCCTACCAGAGTTCGGTGTGGCGGTTGACGTCCTTGTAAAGCAGGTAACGGAAACGGCCGGTGCCACCGGCGTAGCATGCCTGCGGGCAGAAGGCGCGCAGCCACATGTAGTCGCCGGCTTCCACCTCGACCCAATCCTGATTGAGCCGATAGACCGCCTTGCCTTCGAGCACGTAGAGGCCGTGCTCCATGACATGCGTTTCCATGAAGGGAATGGTCGCGCCCGGCTCCAACGTGACGATGTTGAGATGCATGTCGTAGCGGACGTCGGACGTATCGACGAACCGGGTGGTTCCCCACCGATCACCCGTGTCCGGCATCCACGAAATCGGATGCTCGTCTTCATGGGTGAAGACCGCCGGCGGAGCTTCCAGCCCCTCGACCGCCTGGAAAGCCTTGCGCACCCAATGGAACTTCACCGGTGCCGTGCCTCGATTGCGCAGCTTCCATGGCGATCCGGCCGGGATGAAGGCAAAGGAGCCTGCTCTCAGCGCGTGATCGCTTCCGGCAAACTCGATCGACATCTCGCCCTCGACGACGAAGATTGCAGCTTCGGCGCGCGGGTTCGGCTCCGGCCGGTCGCTTCCGCCACCTGGCTGGACTTCCATGATGTATTGCGAGAACGTTTCCGAGAACCCTGTCATCGGACGGGAGATGATCCATGCCCGCGTTCCCTCCCAATGGGGAAGCAGGCTGGCAACGATATCGGACATGACGGTTCGGGGGATGACCGCATAGGATGTCGTGAAAACGGCCTTGCTGGAAAGGAGTTCGGTCTGCGGCGGCAAACCGCCGAGTTTCGAATAGTAATTTCTGTCGGTCATGGGTCCAATTTCGCGGCGTCTGATACGCCTATGCTTGAAGCGCCGCGCATCTCTAGGCAACCAGAAATTCAACCGGGTAACCAGATTTCCGTCGATTATCCTCGACTCCGACGATCCCGCCGAAGCTTCTGACCCATGTTTGCAGGCAGCCCCCCCTGCGGCCTGCATCTTTCTCACGCCCCTAGAGCAGGCCCGCCGCATTGGAGGATACCAGCTTGCGGATCTCGGACTTCGGCATCTGCAACTCGAGGAGGTCGTTGACAATCGCCCGGTAGCCTTCGACGGGGCGCGGCATTTTCACGAGGCCGAGGTCGGAGCCGAATATGGTCATGTCGACGCCGGCCACCTCCACCAGGCGGCGCAGCTCCGACGCATCCCATTTGGATGGACCACGCTGGTTCGGAATGAACATGCAGATCGAGTGCTCCATATAGACGCCGAGCCGGGCCAGTTCGCGAATGTCGTCGTCCGTGCAGCCGATGACATAGGTGGGATGATTGACCAGCATCTTCTTGACGCCACGCCGCTTCGCCTCGGGAAACAGCACTTTTAGTTCGTGGGACGAGAGGTGCCCGCCGGCCAGGATGATGTCGCCGGCCGCGATGACATCGAGGACCTCGTTGGTTTCCTTCGTCAGCTTTCCGTTCTCGTCCAGGACGGTCAGGGGAATGGGCAGCAGCATCGGATTGGCGCTTTTCGGATAGTTCTTGGTCTCGTCGGCGCTCTTGTCGATATGGTTCTGAGCCGCGAATGTCGGCATCCAGACAATCTTGCCGCCGAGCTTCACCGCGTGATCGACGGCATGGGGATTGATGCCGCCGCTGGCATTGTTGAGCGCGACGCCCGAATAGAGACGAGTACCCCGGTCGGGATAAAGCGTTTCGAGCAGCAGGGCATGAGCCATGCCCGGGTAGAAGTGGTCCTTGTAGACAAGAGCGGAAAAACCCGCCTCGGACGCTTCCACCATGGCTTCATAATGGTTCAGCAGGCGGGGAAAGACCGCGGGGCCGCTGTGGCAATGCAGGTCGACGGCGCCGACTAGGAGGTCGGCGACTTCGGCGTCTCGGTCGGTCGCGGCGGTAGTGGATTGGGTCACGGGCAGGCACTCCCAGAAGGGCTGATGATCGGTTTCACGGTGTGGTGGCGCCGGGCGCCGGATATTCGGCCGCATTCAGCACCCAGCCGGGCTTGGCCGAAAAATCGGCGCGGGGCGGGCTGAAGATGTCGACCAGCACGTTCTTCACTGGGTCCATGGACCGGGATGTGTGGATGGCAGGCGGCGGGATGACGGCGACGGAGGGTGCTGCGCAGAGTTCGGCATCGTCCGGTCGCCAGGCGTTCATGTCGCTGATCCAGGGCCAACGCAGGTAATGGATGTAGGAGCCTTCGACACAGAGCGAATACTGCTCGAAATCCTCGTGAAAATGCGGAGACATCTTGGTGATGTCGCGCGGGCCGCTGCCGGGCAGGTAGTTCACCATGATGGTCGAGCAGCGGAAAATGCGTCCGAACCGCCCGGGTTCGGCGGCGACATCCAGGCTGTAGTGGCGCAGCTTCGGCCCATCGACCGGATCGGGCCAGGCTTTGAACGGCGGCACGTTCGGGTCGGGACTGAGATACGAGCCCGCGTTGGAGCATTTGGCGACGAAATCGGTGGCGCGCGTGGTCACCAGCCGGATCACTTCGCCGTCGCCCTTCAGATGCACTTCGCTATCGCCAGCCGGCACAACCACGAGACAAAAACCATCAACCGAGATGCTGTGCCCATTCCAACGAACCTCGACCGGCGTATCGGGATTGGGGAGGAGAACGACGTATTCATCGAGCTGATTGACACGGGAGAGCACCAGGCCGGCCTTGCCGGTCGTGTGCGCCACCACGAGGTTTTGTCCCCGCGCGTAGTAGGTCGTGCTGCCATCCGTGACGTCCTGCGGCGGCGCGTCGTAGAAGCGCGCATATTCGCCACCTTTGAATGCCGTCGGCACGGTGCTTGGCGCAGCGGCGGTGTTGAGGCTCGCGCGTGGGTCGTTGGGTGCGTACATTTTCAATCCCTGACGTGATGAATTCAGTTTGCGGCGGCGTGGAACTCGGTGCGGATCCGGGAGGCGCTGGTGCGCAAAATGCCCTGGTCGGAGGACACGATGAACGCGCTTGCTCCTTCGGCGCGGAACGGCTCGATTTCGCCCACCGAGCCGACCATGACGCACACGGGTTTGCCGACGTTGCGGGCGGCCGCCATGATCCGTGCGACCGCATCCTTGACCACCGGCTCGCTGGCAGACCGGGCGCCGAGAGACACCGTCAGATCGCCGCGGCCGATGAAAATCCCGTCGAGGCCGTCGACGCCCACAATATCTTCGATGACATCGATGGCTTCCCGATCCTCGATCATCGCCAGCACCGCAATGTCGCGATCCTGCGTCTCGATATGCTCCCACATGCCGGTTGCGCCAAAAGCACCGGCCCGCGGCGAATTGGAAAAGCCGCGTATGCCGCCGCGATACCGGCTTGCAGCAACCACGGCACGGGCGGTCTCCGCCGAGGCCACATGCGGAACCAGCACGCCATTGGCGCCGCAATCCAGTACCGACTGGATACTGGCAGGCATCGACGATGGCACTCGGACGAGGCCGGCAATGCCATTCGCCCGGCACCCGAGAAGGATCTGATCGGTCGCGGAACGATCGATGGGTGCGTGTTCCTCATCGATGACGACGAAGTCGAAACCGGCTCCACCCAAAATTTCCGAGGCATGGCTGGTAGGCGTCTTGACGAAAGCGCCGAGCAATTGCTGGCGTGCCTTGAACCGGGCCGTGAACTCCGTTGGCGGCATTATTTCTCTCCCTGTCGTCATCTTGTTGTCGTCACTCTGCGGCGTTTGCCGGTTGCGGGGGAGTGCCGGCGTCCGGCCATTTCAGCGCGTGAAAAACAAAACGAACGATCGCTCGTCAGGCCGCCGGCTTGACCAGCTTGAACACGGACTGCAGCGACGCCACAGCTTCGCCCCCCACTTCCACGAGCCCATCCACGAACACCAGCGTTCGCGTGCGGCGGGTCACGCGGCAACGGCCGACCAAAAAATCGAACGGCTTTACCGCTGCCAGAAACTGGACGTTGAGCTGGACGGTGACCGATCGCACCGGCCCCACCTGGCCTTCGGCACGCGACAGGGTTTCGATGAGCGTGCCGCCCAGCGCCTGATCGCAGAAGGCAGTGAGGGCGCCGCCATGCATGTTGCCGGAATTGTTGAGCGTGTTCGGTGTGCAGTGCATCGCGAAGATGAACTGGCCGTCCTCCTCCTGCTTCTGCCAGAACGGCCCGATCAGATCGAAGAAGGGGTTGGACCGGCGCCGGGTCCAACCGGCCCCGGCGGGATCGAAGACGTCTTCAGGCAGCAGATTCGTGTCGCTCGTCATCAGGCCGCCGCCCTCGCCGCTTCGAGCGACAGGATCTCGCGGGCTTCGGACGGTGTCGCCGGCTCGGCTCCGAGCGCTCTGATGATTTCGACCGCGCGCTGAACCAGGGGCGTATTGCCCTCGGCCAGCACACCCTGTTCCAGGTAGAGATTGTCTTCCAGCCCGACGCGGCAATGCCCGCCGAGGATGACCGACTGGGCGACCATGGCCATCTGGAAACGGGAGATACCGAAGGCGGACCAGATCGTGCCCGGCGGAACGAGCGAGCGCATCAGCAGCATCGCCTCCGTGGTTGCCGGCGCACCGCCCGGAATGCCGAGGCAGAACTGGAAGAACGGCGGCTTGGGCAGATGGCCTGCCTCGAGCAGCCGCACCGCGACGCCGACATGGCCGATATCGAAGACTTCGAGTTCCGGCTTCACGCCGGCGGCGCGGATCGCCTGCGCCATGGCAATCAGATGCGGCGGCGTGTTGACGATGGCCCGGTCGCCGAAATTCATCGTGGCCACGTCCAGCGTGCAGATGTCCGGGCGCAGGCGCGAGACGTGGTCGGTACGGACGCCCGGCGAACGGATGGGTGGTGCAGCGGTCTCGTCCAACGGCGGTGCATAGCCGGCTCCGGGTCCCGCCGTCAGATTGATGATGACGTCGCTGCCCGAGCGGCGGATGCGTTGCATCACCTCGTCATAAAGTTCGAACTGCATGGAGGGCGCCCCGGTCTGCGGATCGCGCACGTGGATATGCACGGAGGCCGCGCCGGCCCTTGCCGCCTTGATCGCTTCATCCGCGATAGCTTGCGGAGTAATCGGAACGTATTGGCTGTTCTTGGACAGCGCGCTGCCGCCCGTGACGGCACATGTCAGTATCACCTTGCGCTTCATTGGGGTCCTCATCGGGTTTGACGGCGTGATCGCCATGGCAAAGCCGGGCCGCGCGTTGTCGCGCGACATCCAGCGGGTATCGAGAATTGGGTGGCGCCTTAGTACGTGGTGCCGTGCAGGCTGCGCATATCCACCTCAATGGCGGATGCGGCTTCCAGCATGGGCTGAACCACGCTTTCCAGAATGCGATCGGCCGAAACCGCCGTGCGGTAATAACCGACCCCCATGCAGGCCGAGCAGCGCTGCTGGTCGAAGATCGGGACCGCAACGAACTCGAAGACGCGGCGCGGTCCCCCGACCCGGGCATAACCGCGCTTGCGGGTCACCCGCAGGTCGCGCAGCGTGCGGGCAACGTCGATCGGCTTGCCCTGTTCGCGACGCTGCTGGGCAACCGCGTTGAGAAGCAGGGCGCGCTCCTCGTCCTCGCAGAAAGCGAGGTAACATTGCCCCATCGCCGTCAGCTCCAGATCGAGGAACCGGTGCAGAACGGGAAAGGGGTAGGCCCAGGGGCTGATCGGCGCTGTTGTGAAACTGACCAGGATATGGCCGTCGCGCAGCGTTCCGAGACTCACGGGCCACTTGATATCGTTGGTCAGCGCCACCGCCCGCGACCGTGCCGCCTCGATCAGCAGCGGCGCGCCGCTGAAGCCCGAGGCCAGCGAAACGACCTTCGAAGTCACACTGTAGCCGCCGACGAAATTGTCACGGACCACATAACCTTCGCTGATCAGGGTTTCGAGCATCCTGACGATCGTCGGCTTGGACAGTCCCGTCACCTGATGCAGCGAGCCGATGGTGGCGATGCGCTGCGCATTCAACGCCTGCAGCAGCACCAGGACCCGGCGCGCGGATTCAACCGGGGCGTAGGACGGCTTGTGTTCGTCGATGCTGCCACGCAATGAATTCGCCCTGCAGTGAAGATCGTTGTATTTCGGTAGCTGCGGAGATTTGGCCGGTCTCTCCCTCAACTCGCTTTCGAACATTCAGAACTCCTCCCAGAATTCTTCCGCATCGGTTTGGCTACCAATGTCCGATCAAAAGGGTAGTTGCGTGCCCCCGACTATGCCAGCACTTTCGGTGGCGTATTTCAACAGATGAAATGCGACGACCGGGATCACCTGGGCCGGCGGAACGCCAGGGCGATGATGCCGGCATAACATGCAGCCAAAGCGGCCACGCCGATAATGGGAACGACCATGCCCACGAAAGTGGCCGCGGCGCCGATCAGGAAGCTGCCGACTGCCGGGCTGCCGCGGATGATCATGCTGTAGATCCCCATCACCCGGCCGAGCTTGCCGGGTTCGCTTTCCAGCTGCAGCAGGGCCTGACCGGCAATGCCCGCATACATGTTGGCAAAGGACATGCAGAAGATCGCGACCAGGGCGAAATGAAAGCCGGGCGCCAGCGCCAGCGCCGCAAGGGACGCGGTGGCGCAAAGTGCCGCGACGGCGATGCCGAGCGCGCCGCGGCTGTCGGATGGCCGCAGCAACGTCACCGTTCCGGAGACGATCGAACCCAGGGCGGAAGCGGCCATCAGCGCGACGAAGCCGTCTATGCCCCTTGCGAACAAGGCATCGGACACGGCCGGCAACATCTGCAATATCCCGCCGACGCTGATGCCCGAAAACCCCATCAGCCCCAGCGTGGCGAGCACGCCTTTATGGCCCAGCACATAGCGGAAACCGTCGACGGTCCCTGATCCGGGCACCGTGCCGGCGGGGCGACCCATGCCTCTTTGCACCCGGATGACCGCCAGAGTGTAGGAAAAACAGGCGATCGCCAGGCCGCTGACGGCGAAGGTGATGCCGACATTGATCTCACTGATCAGGATGCCGGCGAGGACCGGACCGACGAAGCGGGCCAGATTGAAGCTCAGCGCATTCAACGCCACCGCGGCATGAAGATAGTCGGGCGGAACGATCTCCCGGATCAGCGACAGCCGCGCCGGCTGTTCAAGACTGCTCGAGATCCCGAGTACAATGGTCAGTGCAAACAGCACTTCGACAGTTGTCAACCCCGCCCATGACAGCACGGCGAGCACCAGCGACTGCACGATGGCGACCGACTGGGCCCAGCGCAGCACCTTGATCTTGTCGTGCGCATCCGCAAGCGAGCCGGCAAAGCTGCTGAGGAAGATCGACGGCAGCATGTCGGCGGCCGCGATCAGCCCCAGCCAGAATGGCGATCTGCTGAGCTCCCAGGCCAGCCAGGCGACACCGATCTTCTGCATCCACATGCCGAGAACGGAGATGATGCTGCCGATGGCAAAGCGGCGATAGTGGAGGTCCCTGAGTGCCAGGAGGGGGTTATAGCGCGGTGGCTTGGCAACCCTCATGGCCGCGGCCGGCAAAAATGGACAATGAATGCGGGTTGCAAGCCTCACCTGTGGACTTTGGAGTGATTGGGGGCCGCGTGGCGGTGCCGGGATGAATTGCCGGTCCCGACGAGATAAAACGGCGGACCGCCGGCGGTCCACCTCCGCCGGCCGTTCATTTCAAGAGATGAAACAGATTAGGCGGCAACTCCGCAGGCGCGGTGCGTGGACCTGCGAGCGGTTTGACAGACCTCAATCCTCTTCGGCGAACACCACCTTGCGGCTGTTGCGGATCGCCGGAAACAGCACGGCGAACAGCGTCACCGCCGCCACGATCAGCAGGCCCGCCGTAATCGGCCGCTGGAAGAAGGTGAGAGGATTGCCGTTCGCCAGCAGCATGGCACGCCGCAGATATTCTTCCAGCATCGGTCCGAGAACAAAGCCCAGCAGCAGCGGCGCAGGTTCGCAGTCGAGCTTCGTCAGGCCGTAACCGACCACGCCGAAAACCGCCATGACAACCAGATCGAACGGGTTGTTGCCGACGCTGTACACTCCGATCGCCGAGAACCCGATGATGGCGGGGAACAGGAAGTGATTGCGGACGGACAGCAGCTTCACCCAAAGCCCGACGAGCGGCAGGTTGAGGATCACCAGCATCAGGTTGCCGATCCACATCGAGACGATCACACCCCAGAACAGGACGGGCCGCTCGTTGACGAGATTGGGACCGGGCGCCACGCCCTGCAGCATCAGCGCGCCGATCATCAAAGCCATGATGGGGTTCGACGGAATACCGAGCGTCAGCATCGGAATGAACGAGCTCTGGGCGCCGGCATTGTTGGCCGATTCCGGGCCGGCGACACCGGCCAGGGCGCCATGGCCGAAGCGTTCAGGATGGCGTGACAGCTTTTTCTCCAGCGCGTAGGACGTGAACGACGAGAGCATAGCGCCGCCGCCCGGCAGGATGCCGAGAATCGAGCCCAGCCCCGTGCCGCGCAGGATCGGGCCGGCCGATTCCTTGATATCGGCCCAGGACGGCATCAGACCGGTCACCCGGGTGGTCAGCACATCGCGCTCCTGCTCCCGTTCATCCTCGAGACCACGCAGGATTTCGGCGATCGCATAAACGCCGGAACCAAAGGCGATGATCGGAATGCCATCGGCGAGATCCAGCGTACCCAGAGTGAGGCGCATGCTACCGGTATAGACATCCGTTCCCACGCAGCCGAGCAGCAGGCCAAGCACGATCATGACCAGGCCTTTCAGCACCGAGCCATGCGCCAAGGCAATCGAGGCCACGACACCGAGCACCATCAGGGCAAAATAATCCGACGGGCCGAATTTGAGAGCCAGCGATGTCAGCGGCACGGCAAACAGGGCAATGACGAGCGTCGCGAAGCAGCCCGCAAAAAAGGACCCGAGTGCTGCTATCGCCAATGCGACGCCTGCCCTTCCCTGGCGCGCCATCTGGTAACCGTCGATCGCGGTGACCGCGGAAGTCGCCTCGCCCGGCAGATTGATCAGGATCGCCGTCGTCGACCCGCCATACTGGGCGCCGTAATAGATGCCTGCCAGCATGATCATCGAGGCTTCCGGCGGAAAGCCGAACGTCACCGGCAACAGGATGGCGATGGTGCCGAGCGGCCCGATGCCCGGCAGCACACCGACCGCGGTGCCGAGCAGGCAACCGATGAAGCAGAACAGAAGGTTGGAAGGTTCGAGAACCGCCCCGAAGCCGACAGCAAGATTGGCAAAGATATCCATGGCGTGTTTCTAACCAATGATCAGATCGCCCCAGAGGGGGATCGGCAGGTTCAGGAGGAAGTGGAACACCGCGACGCAGAAGATGGTGAAGCCGGCGGCGAGAAGGAGAGATTGACGCAGCGTGGCAAACCGGCTGGCAAAGCTTGAAAGGAAGATCGTCAGCGCGACCGCGATCACCAGGCCGAGCGACTGGATCGTCAATCCGAAGACGAGGGGAGCGCCCATGACCAGTATGGACGACTTGATCGAAGCGAACCGAAGCGGCTGGGCGCCCGAGGAAAGCGGCGTGAAGGCAACGGCCAGAGCCAGCAAAGCCAGCACGATCGACAGCATGACGGGAAAGAACCCGGATCCCATTTCGGCCGCGGTACCGATCTTGAGCGTGCGGTATGCATAGATGCCGGTCGCCACGCTGAAACATACGAAGATTGCCGCGAAGGTGACATTTCGTCGGCTAAACGATCGCGGTCGGGACTGTCCCATTTCGGTGGTCATGCGGTTTTCCTCCTCAGCGGCATTTCAAATCGGTCTCGTGCGGGAATTAGGTCCTATCCGCCGGGAACAAGCCCTCGCGCAGATGGGCGGGCATCGTGGTGGTCGGCTCTTCGCCCTTGAACAGGGCGGTAAAGGTCTTCGACCGGATCTTCCAGTTTCCCTGCGGATCCCGCACCAGCACTTCGACGACGTCCGAAATGCTGTTCGGCGCCCTCACGGACAAGACGGGCACGCCGTCAACCGCATAGATGGTCATGATGTATCTGATCGTCGCCCGGTCCGGCCCATCAATCGTGACGATCGGATTGTTGACGAGATGGCGCGCGACCCGGTCGCCCCGGCTGACGCGCCAGTCGTAGAATGCCTTGATCTGCTGCCGGCCTGTATAGGCGGACTCGCCCGATCCGAACACGCCATCCTCGGTGAACATCGTATGCGCACGGGCGCCCCAATTGGTGTCGACATCGTTCCAGTATTCGGTGACGAGAGCCAGGATATCCGCCTTGAGCGCGAGTTCAGCGAGTTCGACCATGTTCGTTCCCAGACATTACATGAAGTAGAGTTCGAGGGCGTTGCGTCCGCCAATGCGTCGCCGCATGGCCGGGTCAGGCACCCATTCCGACAGGGCAGCTACGGTTTGCCCGTAGGTGACGCGGCCTTCAAAGGCGGCGAACGGCCAGTCGCTGGCCCATACCAGCCGCTCTCCGCCCGTGCGCCGCAGCAGTTCATACGCAAAATCGGTCGCGAGCGACGGCGGCTTGAACCGGTACCCCGCCGAGAGCTTGACCCAGGTATTGCCGCACTCCAGCGCATCGAGAACCAGGCGAAATCCGGGATCGTCCAGCCCCTTGGCAGAATCGGGCATTCCCATGTGATCGATCACCATGCGGGCACCCGATGCGGCAATCTCCTTCATCATCGCCGGCAGGCGATCCGCGCGTTCGATCAGGTGGACATGCCAGCCGAGATCGGCGACCCGCCGCAGCAGGCGGCGATAGTCCGGCGAGGTGATATCCGGCGCCTGGTCGAGCGTCCGCCACATCAGCCGGATGCCGACAAAACCGTCATCGCGCATCCGCTCCAGTTCGTAGACGCTGATCGACGGGGAGACGATGGCAGTCGCCCGCAGGCGGCGGTGGCGGCGCAACGCGTCCCGAACATGGTCATTATATTCCCCGTGCAGGCTGGCGGCGGCAACGACGCCGAGTGCGATGCCATGCCGGTCGAGCAGTCCGATCAGCCGGCCCACGCCCGCATCTTCCGGCGGCGTGTGCCAGGCATTCGGCGCCAGCGGCAGATCGGTGGTGTAGATGTGAAAGTGCGCATCCACGAGCGGCGGTTCATGATCCGGGTCAGTCATGCAGAGCCATCCTCAGTGTCAGCGCATCGTCGAGATCGGGCATTTGCCGAGCGGCCGGCTGCCTGACCGCTCCCTCGAAGTGACCGTGGCCTATTCGCTCCGGATGTTATATTTGGCGATGATGTTGCGCCACAGCGCCTCCTCGTCGACGACGATCTTGTGGAACTCCTCGGGCGTGGTGGGTGCTGCGATCTGACCCGCCACGGCGAACTTCGAAATCGCATCCTCGGATTTCAGATAGGCGGTGAGCACGTCATTGATCTTCTTGACGATCGCCGGAGGCGTGCCTTTCGGAGCCATGATGCCGCCCCACGGGACCGCAACGAGGTCGAGGCCCTGTTCCCTCAGCGTCGGAACATTCGGCAGGATTTTCGCCCGCTTGGCCGAGATCACGGCGAGCGGCTTCAGGTTGCCGGCTTCGATGTGCTTGATATAGGCGTCCCCGAGATAGTCCACCGACAGGTCGACGCTGGCCGACAGCATGTCGGTCACGATCGGCGGGCTGCCCTTGTAGCTGACAAGCTTGATGTCGATGCCGGCCATGTCCATGATCGCGGTCTCGATCATGTGGCCATAGGAGCCGATGCCGTTGTTGCCGGCGCTCACCTGCGAGGGATTGGCCTTGGCGTAGGCGATCAGTTCGCCGAGGTTTTGTGCCGGAAAGTCCTTGCGGGCGACCAGCACCATGTCGCCGACGGAAAACTGGATGATGTGCTCGAAATCCTGCACCGGCTTGTAGGGCAGGCCCGGCATCGTATTGGTAAAATTCGCGGCAGGGCCGGGATAAGCGGTCACCAGCGTGTAGCCGTCCGGCTTCTGGCGCGCCACGTATCCGGTGCCGATGGCGCCGCCCGCGCCCGGCTTGTTTTCGACAATCACAGTTTGGCCGATGCCCTTTTCAAGTGCCGCCGCAACGAGGCGCGCCAGATAATCGCTGCCGGCCGCGAAGGCGTGAACCAGGGTGATCGGCTTGTCTTTTGGCCATTCCGCCGCCAGGCCGGCACTGCTTGTCGCAGCCACGCCCGTGAACGCAAGCAACGCGATACCTATGGATGCCAGTATATTGCGCATCTTTTCTCCTCCCTCAATCCGGGTGGCTCTTTTGCTCCTTATCCCGGTCGACAACGGATCATAAACAAAACCCCGGCCACGACCATTGCGGCAAGGCATCTGTTTCAACCGTTGAAATAGGATACCGCTGTGCCGCTCAACAATGTACCGGGCAGGCTGAACCCAGAGCGGTTGCCGTTGGGCTCGGCATGGGTGCGCGGCTGGTATGGATGCCGGGGCTGTCGGCCTCCAACCACCTGCGAACGGCCCATTATTATGATCTGGCCGGCAAACTCGGGATGCTTCGGCCGGAAGGTTTGAGCGTGCGCCTGGGCCTCACAGGCCGTGATCTGGTTGGCGTGACGATCAATTCTTGGCCCACCGCTAAAATGCCGTCAGATTTATTCACCTGGTATTTCACCGAAGCGCCTAAAGAGTGTGACCACTGCAAAAGCTACGTTAACCGATGACTCTGCAATTTCGTTGTCGCCAGGCCATAATCTCCCCGCATATCAAGGTAGCAACGCTCCGTGCCCTTGCCTCTGCGACTGGAGCGACCGTCGTCGTCTGGCTATTGGGCCTGCTTGTTCCCGAACGTCCATTTTGGGTGGAATTGACCGCCGTGGCGTTGATATCGGCTGCTGTCACATTCCGGTTTCAACTGGCAATCTGTCTGCGCAACGAAGCGCTTCGTGATGCCCAAAAAGAACTTCAGCACGCGCTCCGTCATGATCCCCTCACGGGTACATTGCGCGCCAGCGAATTCGCGAACTCGGTCGAGCGGGCGATAGACCGTAGGCGCGCAAACAACGCGGAAGACCCGGATGGCGTCATGCTCGTTCTCAGGGTCGGTAATTTCGATGAGATCGGTCGCAGCTATGGTCCGCAATGGGCCGATACGCTGCTTCAATCGATTGTCCAGATCGTCCATTCCACCGTGCGCTATGGAGATCTCGTCGCCCGCCTTGCCTCCGACGAACTCGGCATCTATTTGCCCGGCACAACAACGGAAAATGCCAGCAACATGTGCGAGCGCATCCGCGCGCGGGTCCAGGAGACCACGTTCACAGCCGGACAGGAGCGCCAGATATCGGTGACGGTGCGGCTTGGCGGCACCAGGGTCGGGGACCAGGCCGACTTTCAGGCACTCCGCGAGGCTGCCAACCGCGCCGCCCTCGCGGAGGAAGAAGCTGGCTCACCCCTCTTCCGGGAGCGGTTCTCTTGAACCAGAGACTTTAGGGTCTGCCGCGAATAATCGTGCTTTGCAGTCTGGAGACCGGAGCCGCTTCCGGAAGGCGGCACCTTAACCTTTACAGCGATGCGGAATACGAACGGTTGTGTATTCGCCTACTTCCCGTCACCGTTTCCCGCTTCCGTGGCCGCAACGCCGGCCGGGCTCAAGGCGCCGCAACGCCAGACGCTATAGACCGGTTGGGTGTCCCAGTCGTAATAGAAGGCCGCTTCCAGCCTTCCCTTCTCCATCAGCTCCGTGAAGCTGCGGCGCACTGCACGGACGGCTCCTTCCCGCTCGCGATCGTCGACCGGGCAGGAAAGCGCGGTGTTGGCAATGCCCCATTCGGTCACCCAGCACGGCTTGCCTTCTCCTTCAGGCCGGCAGAAGTCGAGAAGCCTCGTCACATAGCGTGCAAGCGCCGCGTCATCCTTGCGCCCCGGGTAGGCATGAATGCCGTAGCCATCGACCAGCGCATCGATCCCCCGCTTCCGCAGGAGTGAAATGAACTCGCCGGGTTCGAGCCGTTCCATGCCGCGGCGGTCGGCCTCGTCGGTGCCGACATCGGAAAGTCCGGCCGAAATCAGAAGCGCGTCGCGGCTATGGACCGTCGCCTGCAATTCTTCCCGGGTGATGCGGACGGCGCCGACATAGGCATCGAGCCCGCGTTCGAAGGCCGAGCGATTTGCGACTTCCGAAACGTTGCGCGGCGTCTGCGGCCCAGGTTTCTCATAGACGACGAGGTCGCCGTTGTAAGCGCTGTAGTTTATTTCATTTCCGGGCTCGACGGCGTCGATGCGGATGCCCATTCCGTCAATGCGGCGAAGCGCCGAGCGCAACCGCGCCCGGTAGAGATCGAGATCGAGATCCGAAAGCCGCTGAACATCCCAGATCCGGCCGAAACCGGTGCGAGGCGGCGCCCCCGCGGGATAATAATCCACGTTGCCGAGCTGGATCTCGAGGAGGATTTTCAGCCCCAGCCGGTCCGCCATTTCGAGCGCTTCGATGCTCTTGTCCACCGGCCTCGACAGCGAAAGCCGGACATGGGTGATGCCGCTTGCCGCGATTTCATTCAGGACGCGCTGCTGATCGGCGCGGGAAAGCCAGGCCAGGTTTACGCGGTTGATGCCGATGCGATCGGAGCGCACATCGGCAGCGACCGCCGGCAGCGCCGGGGCAAAGGCCCAGAACGCTGCCAGCGCGCAGGCAAGGGAGGCGCGGGTTTGCACCACCGCCCTCATCCGTTCAAAGTCCGATCTGCACCAGAGCATTGCGGAAATTCGCCTCGCAAGCGGAATAACGATCGATCACGGCCTGCGTGTCGATCTTGCCGAGGAAGTTGGCGAGATAGGCGCGCTTGTCCGCCTCCCTGTTCCAGGTGGCTGCCTCGATATAGGGGAAGCCGATGAATTCCAGCATCTCCCGCATGCGGTCGTCGACCGCGATCATGAGGGCAGGCGTGCCGGCCTGCATACCGATGATGCAGCCGTGAAAGCGGCGGCCGAAGCACAGATCGCGCGCCGACATCGCCCCGCGCCACTGGTTCGTATCGAAATAGACCAGCAGCTCGTATTTCCGCTGCCATTTCTCCGAATGCTTGTACTCCGTCCCTCCCGTGATGCGCCCGCTCGACCGGTCATAGACGATGTCATTGTCGTCGCCTGTCAGGGAGAGGCTGTAGGCAACCACTTCGTCCTGCACGACATAGCTTGCCACGCTGTCGGGCTTGAGCAGCGCATGGGCATCGACGATCGTATCGGCAACACTGCCGAGATAGCCGCCGAAGGCGATCTTCTGGGCCTCCGCCAGTCCCGGATTGGCAAGCGCCAAAAGCGAGCGCTTCATGTCGTTCGGCGAGAAGTAGAGCGACGGGCAGCCGGTCGGCTTGACGAACTTCATCCCCTGCTCTCTGAGGAATTCGGCGGTGAAGTAGCCGCGCGTGAGGAAGAAACTCTCCTTGTTCCTCAAAACCTCCAGGAACTTGAGCGTGCCGGCCGGCAGCTGATCCTTGAGGCCTTCCTTGCGCTGGATGCCGATGCCCATCACCACGACCGGCATCTTCAGCTTCGCGAAGATTTCCGCTTCGAGATCGGCGGAGTAGCCGGGGCGCAGCAGGTTGGCGGAGGCGAAGACGCACAAATCGAACTCGTGGTTCACGCGCTCGTAAAGCTCGTTCGAGTCCCGATTGTTGGCGAAATGCCAGAACGGCAGATAGGTGACGTCATGACCGCGCAGGCTCTCAGCCGCTCCTTCGCCGATCAGATAATTGCCGGTGTTGGCGATCTTCCTGACCTGCGAGATCAGGTCCTTCCTGGTCCTGGTTTCGTCGAAATAGGGCCGATGGATGACGGTCGTGCCTGAGACGTCCGCAATCGTCCGCTGCAAGTAGGATGGAATGCCCGTGAGCAAGATACGCATGACTGTCCTCTGAACCGAAGGGTGATGGCCCGCAGGCCGCTATAGACCGATGCCGATTTCACGAAGTGTGGTGCGGAAGGCGCGCTCGCGGTCGGAATACCGATCGACAAGTTCGTTCGTGTTGAGCCCTGCCAGATGATCGGCAACGAACTCGGCGCGGTTCGCCGCCTCGTCGACCTCGGTGATGTCGACGGCCGGCAGGCCGGTGAAGCCCAGCATCTCGCGCATGCGGTCGTCCACCGCCACCATCAGGCTCGGGACGGCCGCTTGCATGGCGATGATCGAGCCGTGGAAACGACGGCCGAAATTGAAGTCCATCGACGAAGCCCAGCCGCGCCACTGGTTGTTGTCGAAGAAGGTGCGAACCTCGAACCGCTGCTTCTCCCGTTCCGTACCGGGATAGGTCAGATCGCCGATCATTCGGCCCGACGCGGAATCATAGACGCGTCCCTCGTCATTGGGCTCCACCTTCATATCGAAGTGAAGGAACTCGTCCTGCACAACGTATGGCGGCACGGTATCCTGCGGGGCGAGCGCGTTCGCATCCAGGATCGCATCCTGATTGCCACCGAGATAGCCCGAAAAAATGGTCTTCGCCTTGCCGATCTTGACGCTCGACAGCTTCCTCATCGACCGGCGCATGTTATCCGGCATGAAATAGACGGAAGGGCAGCCGGTCGGGCGCACGAAGGAGAAGCCCTGGTCCTTCAGGAAGCCGGCGGACTCGTAGCCGCGTGTCAGGAAATAGTGCTCTCGCTCCTTCAGGACGGCCAGAAGCCGCTTCGTTCCCTCCGGAAGATTGTTCTCGAGGTCCTTGCGGTTCTGCAGGCCGATGCCCAGCATGACGATCGGCATGTTGAGCCGGCTTAGGACATCCGCCTCCGCGTCCGCGGAAAGCCCCTTGCGCAAGAGGTTCGCGCAGGTGAAGACGCAGATGTCGAAATTGGCGTTGAACTCGTCGAACCCGTTGCCGCTCTTGCTCAAATTGTAGAGATGCCAGAAGGGAACCTGCTTCGCATGTGGCGCGAGCGCATGCAGGGCGCCCTCACCGATCAGGTAGTTCCCGGTATTGCTGATGTTGCGCAGCTCCTGCAGAAACTCCTCTTTCGTTTCCGGCTGCTTCTGCCGCTCCGCATAGGAGACGGACAGGCCGTGGGCGCCGTTGGCAAGGCGGGTGTAGTGACCGGGAATACCCGTCACGAGAATTCGCGGACGCATTCGACTAGACCTTTCTGTTTCAAAGAAGCGGCGCGGCAATCAGCCAATTGCCGCGACCACGGGATTTGCCGCCGCCTGCTCGCGAAAGACCGCAGCGCGGGACTGTGACGAATTCTTCACGGACCGATCGCTCCACGCGATGAAATCCGAGAAAGAGGAAGCCCATGACCGGCGTGCGGCGGTTCTGATGCAACCCTCCATGAGCGGAGCGAGCCTCTCGCGATTGCGCGCGACCTCTTCGATGATCCGCGCCATCTCCCTCACCACCTGGGGATCGGAAGGCGCATTGATGAGAATGCCGTCCTCGCCGTCGGAAATGAGCTCGTCCACCGCGCCGACCGCGGTCGCGATCGGCACGCAGCCGAGTTGCTGCGCCTCGGCGATCATCAGCGGCGCGCCCTCCCATCGCGAGGGCATGACGAGAACGTCGGCCCAGCCCAGCGCCTTGATCAGATCCTTGCTCGCGAAGACGGGCGGGCGCACGTCGACGCCCAGGTCCTTCAGCCGTTCGCTCCAGGAGACCCTGGAATCGGCGAGGATCTCCCCTCCGATGGCCCGGGCCTCGAAGGCGACGTTGGAAGCCCGCAGTTCCGCGAGCGTTGCCGCCAGCCGGTCGATACCCTTCTGCTGATCGAACCGGCCCATGTAAAGAAGCCGCAAGCGGTCATCCTTGCGCTCGATCCGCCTGACGGTCAGAACCTCCGCCAGGGCCTTGGGCGGTACCGAGAAGCTCGCTCCGTTCGCAACGGCGAAGACTTTCTCGTGGGGGATGCCGTAGCTGTGCAGATAGATCTTGAGCTGTTCGGAGCAGGTCAGGAAGGCGTCGTAGCAATGCTCGTGGGCAATCGCTGCGAAGGGCTGGCCGGCAGGCCTCTTGAAGGCCGTGTTGTCCACGACGTGCAGATAGCAGGCCGTGCGCGTGCCTTCGGAGCGCAGTCGCGCGATGAGGGGATGGACGGCCATCACATGGTTGTTGATGACCAGGTCGAAGCCGGAAAGCTGTCCCTTCAGCGCCTCCCAGTCGACCGAATGCCCCTCGTCGATGAAGTCCTGCCCCAGGAAGGAGCCCGACCCTCCCCAGGCGGGGATTCCCGCCTCCCAGAAGTGAATGTAGTCGAAGCTGGAATCGAATTCGTCGATCACATCCATCCGGGACGTGCCGAGCACAAAGAGATGGGTTTCGTAACCCGCCGCCTTCAATTCCCGGGCGGCTGCATAGACGACCTTTTCGGCTCCGCCGAACGAGGCGTTCGGCACGAGCAGCGCCACGGTCCGCTTGCCTTCGTTATGCCCGAGCGGCAGGACCGGTGATCCGCCGACTTCCTTACGCAGCGCCTTGTGGAGATCGGTGTAGGGCACGAGCCGCGCGGGACGCCAGGTCCACCGCCTGCCCGCCGTCTCGCGGAGCGGGCTCGAGGCGATTGCGTTGATGCAATTGATCATCACCTGCTGAGGCGTGATGAGAGAGCGGCGCGGGAGGCTTCTTGGAAAAGGGAAGCGCACTTTCAGAACGGCCGATGTCGGCCATACCTGCTGGCTTGCGATCGAGGCGAACCACTCCACGGCATTGTTCTGGACCACGTCCTGAACGAGCTTGGTCGAAAGGAAAACAAGATCGGCGGGGCCGATTTTTTGTGCGCCCGGCCCATGAATGACCGGCTCGATCTTGCGCTGGGCGGCATCATTGGCGAGTTGGACGAAGACGACGTTGCTGGCCTCACTCAGCCTCTCAAGATGGGCAAGCACGTTCGGCAGCATGCGCGAACGCCGCAAAAGGTCGAGCGCCGCGCCGCTTCCGGCGACCAGGAAAGGCGGAAAATGTTCATTGTCCGGCTCGCCGATATTGCCCCAGAACGCCGGGATGATGTCGTCGAGGCGAAGTGTCGTCGGCGGTTTGGTCGGATCGGTGAAGAAGGAGATCGCCGTATCTTCCGTTCGCGCAAACAGGTAGCGCGGGCAATCCTCATGCTCGAAATCCACCAGCATCGGGCGCTGGAACAGCGGTCTGTGGCGCTTGCGCAGGAAGCTGACCGACGTGGCGCGGTCTCGATTGGCCTCCTTGAAGCGGCTCTCCGCCCTCAGCCTGTATTCGAAGACCGTGTCATGGCAGGGAGTTCCGACGAAACCGTGTTCGATGCAGGACAGCCAGAATTCCCAATCCTCGAAGCCGTTCTGCCTGTCGTCGTTGAAGCGGACGCCTTGCTGAAAGACATCGATCGAGATCATCGATCCCGTATCGCAGATGTTGTCGGTGATGCAGTGGACCAGTCGTGAATAGCGGTTGCCGTAGTGGGCGCGCCAGCTGACCGAAAATGTGTCGATATTCGTGTAGACCCAACCGCAGCCACTGGAGATGAGGTGCCGGTAAAGCGTCTCGATGGTGCCGGGAAGGACGCGATTGTCGGCATCGAGAAAATAGACGGCCCTCGCCTCGGGAAAGTGCTCCAGGACGAAGTCGATGGCGCGATTGCGCGCGCCGCCCGGGCCGGCGTTCTGGCCGAATATCACATGGACGGAAGGATTGGCCGCGGCGTAGAGCAGCAGCTGATCGAACGTCTCATGCCGTGGATCACCGTCGACCGAGACGACAATGACGGTCCGGCAGCCGCTGAGATTCGAGGCAAGAACCGATTCGATCGCCTCCAGGGCCAGTGCGGCGTGACCGTAGAGAGGCATGGCCACGGCGATCAGGTCAGTCAGCTCCCTGTTACCGGACATCGGCTGCCTCCGTAAATTGCTTGACCATCCTGAAGCCGGACACTTTGAGCCAGGAGAAGTCGACCGAATCCGTGACTGCGCGGCTGAGGATCATCAGATCCATCGGGCTGCGTACCGGCTCATCCAGCTGGATGTTGATGTTGACGACCTCGCTGGAGCTGACTTCGCGCCATCCGCTGAAGAAGGCCGACGGTCTGGCCGTGCCCTTTCGCGCGATCTCGGCCACTTCGGAACGCGCATTCGAGTTCGCCGGTGCGAGCAGGAAGCTGACCGCCGCGGGCTTGCCTTCCGGATGATCGATAAAGGCGCTCACCGAAAAGGATATCGTTCCCGGCTCGACGGCGCGACTGACCGCGCCTGCCGATATGCCACTCGACAACGGGTGGCAGACAACAGCATGCTCATGCTCGAGGAAGCGCACCGTCTGGAAATCCGGGACGATCGGCGTGACCGAAACGTCCGCGATCTGGCTCAACGTACTGACCGCCAGGCGATAATCGACAGTGTACTGGCCTTCGAGCAGGCTGCTCGGCGCAATCATGTTGGGCGTTCTGGCGGGCTTTACTCCAGGCAGTCCCGTAAACACCTTGAACGCCAGCGGGCGCAGGTCGAGATCCGGATGCGGAAGTTCCGACCGCGCCGAATAGCGCTCGCCGGCGATCGGATAGCCGAGCGAAAGGCCGACGGTCTCCGGCCCGGTCGCGGAGATCCGCAGCCGAAGCGTACGCGCAGCTCCTCCGCAGGCCCGGGGCAGCGAGAAGAAATTCCAGTTCGGCACGAGTTGCGCATAGGGTACGGTCCATTCCGCAACTCCTTCACCGCTCTCCAGGTAACTCAATGCGACGACAAGCTCTCCGGTGATCCTAGGCACCGAGTGCAGGTGAAGCGCGAACCCTGCCACGCCAAGGCTGGATATCGGCAGCAATTGCTCGACAAAGGCGGCGGCAAGCAGCGGCCCGATCCCCTCGTCCTTTGGATCGGCATAGGGATCGTGGGAGAAAATCTCTGAAACCGGCTCCCAGTTTCGCGCCTGGAACGCATCTTCGAGCGCCCGGTAGTTTTCCAGCAGCGTTTCGCGTTCCCGGCGCAGGATCGCAAGCTCCGAGGTGATCGAGGCGCTGTACCGCGCAAGCCGGCCGACGCCGCCCTCGGTCAGCGCCCGCAGAAGCGAAAAACTGTCCGACGTATTGACGGGATCAAGCCGCTGTATGGGAACCGCGGGAACCGTCCCCAGCGGTCCAAGCAGCGCCAGACGCTCCTGCAGATCTGCCTCGCCCTCTTCTGAGAACGCGACGGCGACCAATGGAAAAGCATTCTGCAATGTCGCCGGAGGACGACCGTCGGCATCGAGGCAAACGACCAGATGTTCGATATCGCTCCCTTCGAAGCATGACCGATCCCGGCTCGATGCCGCGATCAGCTTTCTCGTCACCAGTCGTTTCCCAATGCCGGAAGACGTCAATTCTTGCACGCGCGGCCCCTGAAGAATTATCTCGCAACAAAGAACAAAAGCGCCGGATAATCAAATTTTATCAAAGTCATCCGACGTTCTTGATAGGGAGCCTAACAACTAACATTGCAGTGCACAATAACAAAATTCAACCGATATAAAGAAATATATTTCATATATACTTAAAAAATCAAAGTAATAATCATGCTACGGCATCCACATTGCCACGAAGCGATTTTCCGATCAGTTTTTCAAGAAGATTTTGCTGTCGGTCGAGGCAGTCCGCCAGTCGAAAACGCCTCTCGATCGTCCGGCGCGCCGCTGCACGCATCCCAAAATGGCGTTCCGGATCCTTCAGGGCGCCGAGAATGGCCTCAGCGAGTGCGTCCGTATCGAAGAACGGCACCAGCAGGCCGTTCCGGCCGGAGCGTATAACCTCCTGGACGGGCGCCGTGTCCGATCCGATGACCAGGGCGCCACAGGCCATCGCTTCCAGCACCGACCAGGACAGAACGAACGGATAGGTCAGATAGAGATGCGCGGACGAAATCTGGTAAAGCTGCCGCAAAACCGAATGCGGCACTGCGCCGGGAAAGAGGATGTTCTCCCGCGGTATGTCCAGGGACTTGAGGAGATGATCCTTCCAAGCCCCGCCGCCGGGCGGCGGCACACCGTAGCTGATGCCATCCCCTCCGACGAAAACGAACAACGCATCGGGGCGTTGGCGCACAACCTTGGCGGCAGCCTCCAAAACCTGTGGAAATCCGCGATACGGCTCAAGGTCGCGCGCGACAAAGGTGACGATGGGAGGGCCACCGGCGCTGAGCACACGTCCGTCCGGAAGCGTGGGCGAAGCTGTCGGATCCGGTCGAAACCGCGCCGTATCGATTCCCTCGTGACATACCGAAATGCGCCCCTGGGCGTCGGCGGGGTACAGACTTCTCTGCCAATGGGTGGGGCTGATGCCGGCGTCGATGGCGTCAAGGGACAGGAGCTGCGCGATGTTGCGCAGCCGCAGCCTCTTGCGCGTCTCCAGATCGGGCAGATCGTCGGGGGAGAACCCGATGTCTGCCCCTTCCGATCGGTAAAAGAACTCGCAATACCCCAACGCCGGCACCCGCGGCAGCACGTCCTTCAAGAACATCATGCTTCCCCAACCGATATGGCCAACGACAATGTCGGGCACCAGCCCTTGCCGCACCATCGCGTCGAGCGTTTCGGCGACGCGATGGCCGATTCGCGCATGGTGATCGGGAGTCCCCATGTGTCGGGCCATATGCGGATCTGCGCGCGGGCCCGATTCCGCGCGATGTCGAACGACGCGAACGGATGGGATCTTCTGGTCTATGGTCTCGGTAATGAGGCTAACCTCATTGCCCGCCTGCGCGAGCTGAGCGGCCAAGGCGGCGAACTGACCGAAACCCCGTCGATGAACAAACGCCACGTGCATCGCGTCTAGCCCGCCGCTGCCGGGTGCACGGCATCACTCACCACCTAGACGCCGTACCGTGAAGCGCTGCCCCAGGCCAGTTCGAGCTGGTGCAGTGTCTGGAAGACCGTCTCAAGCATCCGCTGGTCCTGGTCGCCACGATTCACCGCCCGCTCATAGGCCATCGCCGCGTCGCGGAGATTTGCCCTGAGCTGCCGTCCCTTCTCCGTCAATTTGATGCGCGCGGACCGCTTGTCGCGCTGGGAGGCAACGCGATCGATGTAGTCGCCATCGCCCAGCTGCTTCAGATAATAGGAAACGTTGGAGCCGACATAATGGCCACGATCCAGAAGCTCGGCGACCGACAGCTCCGAATCGCCGATTGCCAGCAGGATCATCGCCTGTGCCGGCCCGATATCGTCTACACGAAGCTTGGTCAGCTCGGCGCGGATCAGGCCCGAGAAACGACGGCTTGCCCGCTCCATGAGGCGAGCGAGCTCGAAATATGTAACCTGTTGGAGGTCTCCAAATTCGGCATCCTGAGGATGCCTAGGGTCTGTCTGTGCTGCCTGGCCCGCCTGAACCGTTAGTTCGCCGTTCAGCTCTACGGGCAAACTAAGCACAACTTCTTCTTTCATCCCACTCTCCGTTTCAGGAAAATACTTCAAAAATTGAAGTAATCTTCAACTACGCTCATTCCCCCCGATTCCCCTGAGCTTGCACAAGCCCTCCGTTATGTGCCAGATTGGCCGAAGCAATACTATCCTTCGGCTTAGCTATAACCAAATACCTCCTCCAACTGATTGATCTAACGTTAACTCGGGGCAAATTGCCATGCGCGATACTGTTCAAAATGAGACAAGAAGCAAGGGGCAAATGCGGGGAGGAAAAAACCAAGACAGCTCGGGGTTGCTGATCTCGCAAGCAAAGCGTGTATTTCTGTCGGGGCTGCTTTATGCAGCGGCACTGAGCGTGTGCCTGAATCTGTTACAACTGACGATGCCTCTGTTCATGCTGCAGGTTCATGACAGGGTACTCAACAGCCAGAGCATGGATACGCTCACCATGCTCACCATCCTGGCCGTCGGCGCCCTTGTGGTGCTCGGTGTTCTGGAATTCATCCGTGCCCTCTCGTTCCAAGCCATCGGGGGCGCGCTCGTGCGTCGGTTGAATATGCCTGTCCTGGCCGCAGCCGTTCAGGCTTCCGTCGATCAGGGCCTGTCACGCGCCAGCCAGTCGCTTCGGGACATCGCAGAATTGCGAAGCTTCCTGACCTCGTCAGCGGTCACCGCACCCCTGGACGCTGCCTGGTCACCGATTTTCCTCGGCGCCCTTTTCCTCTTGCATCCGCTTTTTGGACTTATCGGAGCCGTCTCCGCCGCACTGCTCATTTGCGGCGGCCTGGTCACGTACATGTTGACGCACGAACTCACCAAGGAAGCGAATCAAACAAATATCGAGGCCGTGTCCAAGATTGGCGCTTCGCTGCGACATGCCGAGGCCATCGAGGCGATGGGCATGCTGCCAGCGCTGGCGGCCCGTTGGCGCGCCCTTCAACTGCAGGCTCTCAGCGCCTTCGAGACGAGTGGAACCAGGAGCAAGGCGATGTCGTCCATCACCCGCAGCCTGCGCTATTCCATCCAGATCATGACCCTGGCAGCCGGAGCGTATCTGGTGCTGCAGCAGGAAATCACGCCCGGCGCGATGATGGCATCGAGCATTCTTGTCGGACGCCTCCTGATCCCCTTCGATTCGATCATCGAGAACTGGCGGCAATGGGTGCTGGCGATCGCCGGCTGGCGTCGTCTCGAGGCCCTTCTCAAGGCGGACGGTGCAATCCGCCAGACGATGCACACGCCGCATTCGTCGGGCGACATCGTGGTCGACAAGCTCGTCTACGCGGCCCCGGGACTGGATGTGCCCATCATCAAGGGCATTTCCTTCTCGCTCTCTCCGGGCGAGGTTCTGGGCGTGATCGGTCCTTCCGCGGCCGGCAAATCGACACTCGCGCGGCTGCTGGTCGGCATCTTGCGCCCCACCTCCGGCGGCGTCTTCCTCGATGGCAACAATACCTATCTCTGGGAGCGCGGCTCTTTCGGCCAGGTGGTCGGATATCTGCCGCAATCCGTCTCGCTTTTGGAAGGCACCATTCGAGAAAATATCGGGCGAATGGCGGACAGCGATCCATACAAGGTGCTGGAGGCGGCGCGGCTGGCCGACATCCACGAAATGATCGGGCGCCTGCCACTCGGCTATGACACACCCGTCGGCGACGGACATCTGACCCTTTCCGGAGGGCAGCGGCAGCGCATAGCGTTGGCGCGCTGCCTCTATAACCAGCCTCGCCTCATCGTGCTCGACGAGCCGAACGCAAACCTGGACGCGATCGGCGAGCGGGCCCTTATTCGCGCAATCCAGCGTGCCCGCGACGACGGCGCCATCGTTATCATGATCGCTCACAGACCGGCCATCATGCAGGTCGCCGACAAGCTGCTCGTGCTCGAAAACGGCCGCATCACGCAGTTCGGACCGCGAACGGCCGTGGTTACAACCACGATACCGGGCGAACCACACCGCGAGGTAGCCGCGATATGACTGAAAAGAACCCCCTTGCGGTCCGCGCCGATCTCTCCGAACGTCGCCTCCAGCGACATCAGCCGGCGTCGCTGGATATCGGCCCGTCGAACTTGGAATTCGACCGGTTTGACGGCCTTTCGCCGCTCCGTCGTCTTGTCGTGGCGGGGCTCGCGACGATCCTCGTGTCCTTCGGTGGTTTTTTTGCCTGGGCGTTTTCGGTCGAGCTCAGCAGCGCGACGGTCGCCAACGGCACGGTCATCGTCGATTCGAAACGAAAGACCATCAGCCATTTCGAAGGCGGCGTGATGAGCCGACTGCTCGTTCAGGAGGGCGACAAGGTTGCCGCCGGCCAGCCCTTGATCGAATTGGAGGATACGCGAGCCCGTTCCAGCCTGCAGTCGCTCCGAATCCGACGCATTGGTCTGATCGCGAAATTGGCCCGATTGAAAGCCGAGCAGACTGAGATGCCGCAAATCAGCTTTCCAGGCGATTTGGGTGACATCCGGGACGCTACTGTCGATGACGCCGTCAGGGCGGAGACGATATTTTTCGAAAAGCGGCGCGAGACCAAGGTCGGGCGTGTCGACGTCCAGCAAAAGACCATCGAGGAGCACCTCGAGCTGGCAACGTCATTCGGCATCCAGATCGAGGCGGCCGACCAGCAGATCGGTTTCATCAAAGAGCATCGGACAGCAACGGAAACGTTGGTGAAAAAAGGCGCGATACCGCGCACGCAACTCATCGAGATCGACTCCAAGCTCAGCGAGCTTGCGAGGGAGCGGGGGGAACTGGTCGGCAACAGGGCCCAGGCCGAAAAAGCCGCAGCAGGCGCACAGCTTGCGCTGACCGGGATCGAAAGCGACTTTCAGTCGACGATTGCCGGCGAAATCACCACGGCGCGCATCGATCTCGCGGATGTCGAAGAGCAGATCACCGCTTCGAAGGACGTGCTGCGGCGCCTTGAGATTCGCTCTCCGCAGGACGGCATCATCAGCAACATCCTGCTGCGCACCCCCGGCAGCGCCGTCACGCCCGGCCAGCCGCTGCTTGAGATCGTTCCGGAAAACGAACCCCTGCTGGTCGAAATGCGCGTCAATCCTCGCGACATCGACAGCATCGCCGTGGGCTCGCATACGCAAGTCCGGCTGACGGCCTACAATCAACGCTCCCGCCTGCCGATGGAAGGCACCATCACATATGTCGCCGCGGATCAGTCGGTCGATGAAAAGTCGAACAGTGCATTTTTCGTCGCGCGTGCCAAACTCGACCCGTCATCGCTGAAGGCAAACCCGGATGTCCGCCTCTATCCCGGCATGCCCGCTGAGGTGCTGATCATCCACGAGGCACGCCGTGCAATCGACTACATCACGTCTCCCGTCCTCGAGAGCTTCCATCGCGCATTCAGGGAAGACTAGCTTTCAGCTGAATAGAATGCTGCACAGCAGAAAATGTTTCAAATTTTGAAGTTATTTCTAAGTAAAATATTGGCATATTACTTTATAAACCCGGCAACTATCGAAACAATGTGCCAATAAGATTCAATTTGGGAAATATATTTCTCAAGACATGACATTTTAGCTCCAAGATATGCTTGCGCTTCGTTTTTTTGCAGTGCACAGTTCATGAGCGAAATCGTCGCACCCTGCGCCGAGACGCATGGATATCAATCCGAAGAGGAGAGGCAGATGGCCACATTGGAAGGCGGAGCATACGACGATGCCCTGTTCGGCTCCCGCTTTAACGACTTCATTCGCGCCCATGGTGGCGATGATTTCGTGAGCGGCGGCAACGGGCACGACCTCGTGTTCGGTGGTGACGGTGACGACCTGCTGTTCGGCGGAAAGGGACACGATTCCCTGTTCGGCGGCGACGGCAGCGACTTGCTGAACGGCGAAGACGGGAATGACAATCTCGTCGGCGGCTGGGGTGACGACCTTCTGTACGGCGACAAGGGCAGCGACACCCTACTCGGCGGACAGGGAAGCGACCTTCTGTCCGGCGGCAAGGGCGCCGACATACTGTATGGCGGCGATGGTGCCGACATCATTGATGGCGGTGCTGGCAACGACCTCCTGGTAGGCGGTGCCGGCCATGACGTCTTCGTCTTCGACGGCGGCGGCGGGAATGACGTCATCCTGGACTTCAACGCGGGCGAGGATCTGCTGCAGATCTCGAAGGGCATCAATGGCCTCGACGTGTCTTCGCCCGAAGACCTGGCATCGCGTGTCACGCAGGTCGGTGGCAATGTCGTCGTCGATCTCGGCCATGGCGATACGCTCACATTGGTCAATGTCGATGCCGACGACATCCATGCCAATCCCGAGAACTACTTCACCGTTCACTGAATATGATTTCTGCGCGCCCTGCCTCCTCCCGTGGGGCGCGCAACTCCGATCCAGAGGGGTAGCGCGTGACGTTCGACGAATCGATAGACGCCACTGGCGTTTTCAGAAACGCAAAGATCTTTCGGCTCGGCGCGGACCTGGCCGTCCTCATCTGGGATCTCCCCCCGTCCCTTCCCGCCACCACAAAGTGCCTGTTGTCCATGGATCGGTCGCCGATACCGCTCGTCAGCATGATGCTGCCGCTCGGCAACGGAAGACAGCGCATGTTCTGGGCGATGAGACCGGAAAAGCAGCCGGTGAGTGTGGACATTTGCACGGAACACGGCAGAACCGCCGAGACCATCGTGATGCAGCCGGCGCGCACGCTCGCGCCCCTCGATGTGGAGGCACTGTTCGCGGATCTCGCGCCGGATGCCCGCATCAAGTTCGTCAACAACCTGCTGACCGTGTGGCGAAGCGCCTTCCGCATCGCCAGCGACTACCTTTTCAACATGGTGGTCGAAGACGCCCTTCATGCCCTCGTGCCCGAACCGCAGGCCGCCAGCATCGTCTGTCAGATTGCGCAAGGGCGTCACCTGATCGAGACGGCTATCAATCCGGATCTGGGCGATGTCACGGCGATCTATGCGATCGGCGCAGCTTCGATTACACGCATGGCCGTAAGGCTTGTCCTCGGCCGCAACGCGAAAAACGGCCTGCAATCGTGCCATTTCATCGCAGAGGCGCCTTTCCCTTCCCCTCCTTTTCTCATCGTCCTCCTGAGCAAGAACGGCGTCGCCATTCGCCAGCTTGCCGACGGCAAGTCTCGCCATCCCAGCCTTCAGAGTTGGTGGAGCAAAAACCCCGAGGCAGTGGAACTGCGCGAAATGATTGTCCGTCGATTGGCCACGTTGCCGGAAAGCGGCGCCGCCACGGCGATCGACCTTCAAGTTCGTGCACCGCTGGCGACAAGCCGGATTGCCAAGTCAACGATGCATCCGTCAGGTGAGGTCGATCTCGCCCTGGCGCTCGACGATGGCCTGCTGGCCGGCGGCTGGTTCCACGCGCCGTCATCCGCGTTCGCCGGCATCGATTACGTCAAGGAGGACGGCACGGCCGTGCCACTCGACGGCAACAGCTACGAATTTCCGGCATGGGCGCAAGGGAAGGATGAGAAGAGCAAGACCGACGTGACCGGTTTCGTCGCCTGGGTGCCGCTGTCGGAATCCCCCGGGCCGCTCCTGCAACCGCGATTTCAGATGCGCCTCGCCTCGGGAGCGGTCAAGCCGCTGATCCCGACGCCACAGCCTTTCGAGCCCGCGACCCAACGGAACCATGTCCTGCGCGCCGTGCCGCCGCAGCATGCGGTCGACCGTGCCTTCCGCACGATTCTCGCCCCTGCCCTGCAGGACATAGAACGGCGACTGGGCAGGACCATAGAGGTCGACAGCACAAAGGACTACAGCCTGTCCGAAACCACACCCCTCGTTTCGATCGTCGTGCCCCTCTACAAGGTACTTGATTTCCTGCGCTTCCAGCTGTCGGGAATGGCCACCGACCCGTGGCTCACAGCCAATGCGGAGATCATCTTCGTCCTCGATTCACCGGAAATCCAGGACGAGACGGAGCACATGCTGGGCGGTCTGCACCTTCTGCACGGGCTGTCGATGAAGCTGGTCGTCATGAATCGCAATGGCGGCTATGCGCGCGCTTGCAATGCCGGCGCACGTTTTGCACGTGGCGCCATACTGGTCATGCTCAATTCGGATGTCGTGCCTTGCGCGCCAGGATGGCTTCAGGTGCTGTCGCGACCGCTGCTGGACAGCAACAAGCTGGGTGCCGTCGGCCCGAAACTGATCTTCGAAGACGGATCGCTGCAGCATGCCGGGCTGTATTTCGGCCGCGACCAGCGTGGTATCTGGCTGAACCACCATTTCCACAAGGGCATGCCCGGCGATTACGCGCCGGCGCAACATGCCGGCGACGTTCCTGGCGTTACCGGCGCCTGCCTCGTGACCCGCAGGGATACTTACGAGCGCGTCGGCGGGTTTACCGAGGACTACGTGATCGGCGACTACGAGGACAGCGACCTGTGCCTCAAGATCCGTCGCCTCGGCCTCCAGATTGGCTATGAGCCGGCAGCGTGCCTGTATCATTTCGAGCGTCGCTCGATCCGCCGCAGCCAGGACTACATGCGCGGCGTTGCAAGCCAATACAATTCATGGCTGCACACGCAGCGCTGGGAGGACGACATCGCGGCGCTGATGGCGGACAAACTCGATAGAGACCATGATCGACACGCCGCCATGGGTGTGAAAATCCGGGAAAGGAACGCGGCGTGACTGATGCGGCACTCCTGAACCCCACCAGGCCGGCCCGGCTGATCGATGAAGACCGTGTTCGCTGGCTGATCGAATCAGTTCGGGGCAATCGCTTTCTGCCGCAACCGGAATCCACCAACGTCTTCGTGGGAGACGGGGATTTTCGCGCGATAGGAGCGGAGTTTCTCGGCTACTTCATTCGCATCGGCGGTCTGCGCGAAGACAGCCGCGTGCTTGACATCGGGTGCGGTATCGGCCGGATGGCCGTACCGCTCACCCAATATCTCGATCCGCAAGGGGGCCGCTACGATGGTATCGATCCGGTCGAGGGCGGTATTGACTGGTGCCAGCGAACGATCACGCCTGCCTATCCCAATTTCGCCTTCCAACGACTGGACATCGCGCACGAACTCTACAATCCGAACGGCAAGATCAGCGGGAAGACCTTGAGGCTTCCTTTTCCGGATCGTCATTTCGACTTCGTCATCATGACCTCCGTGGTCACTCATCTGCCGCCCGCGGAGGTCCTTGTCTACCTCGCCGAGGTCCGCAGAATCCTGTCGCCCGGCGGGCGCGTGTTCATGACCGCCTTCGTGGTCGACCGGATCGCGGCGGCAAACGAACACGGGCGACGCGATCCGCGTCTCGCCTTCCGCCGCTATGGCGAAAGCCCATGCTGGTTCGTACCCAACCAGCCGCCGCTTGCCGCGGTCGGTTTCGAAGACGGCTTTCTGGACAAGGCGCTCGAACGGTCCGGCCTTTCCGTCGCTCTGAAATCGCTTGGCCATTGGCGCGGCACCAATGCCGGCCACCATCAGGACTTCATCGTGGCGAAGCGCCGGGGAAATGGCCGATGAGCAAGCGCATTCTGGTGGCAGCCCACAACCATCCGTCCCTTCACCCGGGTGGCACGGAAATATTTGCTCACGACCTGTTTCGTGCCTACCAGCGCGAGGGGCACGAAGCCCTGTTTCTCGGCGCCACGAACCAGATCCATCGCGAAGCCAGGCCGGGCACGAGCTTTCAGAGCATCGGCTCGGCGGGAGATGAGGTCCTGCTGTGGTCCGGACACTTCGATCGCTTTTTCATGAGTCAGATCGACCTCTATGGTGTTGTGCCTGACATAACAGACTTGCTGCGCGATTTCCGGCCGGATGTGGTTCACCTCCATCACCTGCTGCTGCTGGGCGCCGAGTTCCCCCACATCGTCCGCCGCACCTTGCCCCACTGCCAGATCGTCATGACGCTGCATGACTACTACCCCATTTGCCACCATGACGGCCTGATGGTGCGCACCGGCAGCAAGGAGCTTTGTCACCAATCCACCCCGGACCGCTGCCATAGCTGTTTCAAGGACATTCCGCTCGATCGCTTTGCCTTGCGTGAGCGCCACCTGAAGGCCCTCTTGAGCACGGTCGACCACTTCGTCTCGCCAAGCGCTTTTTTACGGGAGCGTTTCGTGCGGTGGGGACTGGACGAAGATACGATCAGCGTCATTCCCAATGGTATTCCCACCCGAAATGCCGGCGCGCGAAGAGAGCTGCTGCAGGGCGGCAAACCGGTCTTCGGGTATTTCGGAAATCTGAACCCCTGGAAGGGGGTGACCGTATTGCTCGACGCCGCGCGCCAGCTTCTGGCCGATGGCCTTGATTTCGAACTTCGCGTCCATGGCGGAGCGCCCTTCCAGAGCGAAGCCTTTGTCGATGAGATCAATCGGCGCTTTACCGAAACGTCAGACTCCGTGCAGGCCCGAGGCCCCTACCGACGCGAAGATATTGCCGATCTGGTGGCCGCGGTCGATTGCACCATCGTTCCTTCCGTCTGGTGGGAGAACGCGCCGCTTGTCATTCAGGAAGCCCAGGCTCAGGGCCGTCCGGTCATCGCCAGCAATATCGGGGGAATGGCCGAGATGGTCGAGCATGGCGTCAACGGCCTGACTGTTCCACCCAACGATGCCCGAGCGCTCGCCGCGGCGATGCGGACCATAGTGGAAGAGCCGAACCTGCTGCGCCAGCTCTCCGAAAACGCTCGCAAGCCCGACGACATCGACACGACCGCCCGCCGCTACCTGAAGTGGATGGAGACGGCACAGGTTCAGGTATTGGAGAGCGTATGACCAGTCCCGCTGAACGACCGGATGCCGCATCCGAACAGGACAACGCCAAGCCGATGAACGGCCGGGTGGATGCCGTCGACATGGGCAGGATCTTCGGCTGGGCATTCGACCCGATGGCGCCGGATCAACGGCTGACCATTCGCGTCCTGCTCGATGGCAAGGTGATCGCCGAGGCTGTTGCCGATCGCAATCGTCCCGACTTGCGTCGCAACGGGATCGGCGACGGCAAACACGCTTTTGAAATCGTACTGCCCGATCCCCTCCAGTCCAGGGCGAACGATGTTGTCGTCATGGCGCGAAATGGAAACGGTTCCGAGCAGGCCCTGCGCGTTCCCCAGCCAAACGAGCAGGCGGCCGAGGCTCTTATCGCCGCACCGCTGGCGAAAGTGCTCGATAAGCTCGATGTGCTGATGGCGTCGCAGCGGCAGTTGCAGGTCTCGCAGCGCTCGCTGCAGCGCGCACCGGAAATCGATGCCGACAAGACCGAGTCCGCCGGCCTGGCCGATATCGGTAACGCCGTCGAAAGCCTCAAGGTGGATATCAGCCAACGGCTGAATGATCTCGATGTCCACCTGATGCGGCTGGACGGGGTTGTGGCAGGAATGGAGAAGAACCTGAATGCGTTGCGCAAGCGTGCAAACGGCGAAATAAAGCCCCTGCTGCTGCTGCTGTTCGTTCTCGTGGGATTTGCCGTGGGCGCCAGCCTTGTGCTGGTTGCCAGAATCTGACCCAGGGAGGGCAAGGCGTGCTGATCACGGAACAATCCCCCGCTGTCATTGGCCCCCCGGCAGGCGCGCATGGGGTGAGCAGGGCAATGCGCTCTGGAAGGGTTATCGGCTGCCGCATCGACGAGACGACCTTGCTGATCATCGGCCTTGGCCGTGTCACGGCCGGCGACGTGGTGGTCGGCCTCGGTGAGGATCAAACAGTCACGCAAAGCTTGTTTGTCTCGGAATGGCGATTGGCCGCATCCTCACCGCGGGCCAGGCAAGGCTTCGCAGCGCTCCTTCCGGCTGTGGGCACGGACCTGGCCATGACCACGATCCGGTTCGGAGAGGAGGAGACGGGCGCCCGCTACATCTTTGCGCCCCGGCTTGCCTCCGCGGAGGAAATAGCCGCTCTTGTGATCGAGTCCGCGGGATCTCAGTCAGCCGCCGTCCTCAACCGGCTCGTGGACGCTCTGATGGTCGGCAATGTCAGCCGCCGCAGACTTCTCACCATAACCGCGCTTTTGCAGGCAGCCCACGCCAGCGATGGTTTTATCGAGTTGATTGGTGAGAGCCATGACGGTGCCACACTCCTGCAGGGCTGGAGCCGCGGCATGGCGCCGGGGCCTTGCCGGGTCTCCTTGGTCGGCAATATGACACCGGTGGTCGCGGAGTGCGGTATCGCCATCTTTCCCCGCCCGGACGCTCCCGATGGCGCTTCTGGTTTTGTCGGCCTTATCGAGGCCAGCCAGGCTGCCCGCGCTCTAGACATCGAAGGTCTGGTGTTTCGGGGGCGCGCCGGTTGGAGGTATGTTGCGGTTCACGCCCGAAAGCGCATCGCCGGCCCGCTGGAAACGCCCGAACACATCCGGTCGATTCTGCTGAAGACCCAAGGCACTCCGGACGTGCTCCTGTCCCTGCGAACAGCCGCCAACAGCTTTGAGGGCAAAGAAACCGTCTCCAGCCTGCCCTATCCCGTCCGGATGGGAATAGACAGCATATTTGAGGCCGATGGAGGAAACCTGCTCGTCTCCGGCTGGCTTTATGACCCCGACGGCCACGTCGGAACGGTAAGGTTGCGCCGACGCGATGCCGCGGCTCGCCTCGACGAGCGCTGGACGCGTTTCGATCGCCCCGATGTCACGGACAGTTTCAACGACCAGCAGCACTTCACACCGAGCCTTCGGAGCGAACAGCGCGCGCATGGCTTCATCACCCACGCCCAATTGCCAGGTGAAGATCCCGGTGCGCCCCTCTACTTCGAACTCACGTTGCACGATTCGCGCCGTGCGTTTCTGCCGGTGAAACCGACGCGGGTTTCTGCGCGCCTGGCGGCATTGCGCCAGATCGGCTCCATCGATCCTGCCAACTATGCGCTGCCGGCGATCGTCGATACACAAATTGTCCCGTTCCTCGGACAATCCGGAAGGTCAAGGCCGGTCATCGAGACGATCCTGGATGCCGGCTCCTTCGATGAGGAAAGCAGCCCGCCGATCGTCATCGGCGCCGTGGAGGGCGAGGAGGACATTTCCCCGCTGCTGGCCTTGCTTGCGCTCGATCCGGAGACCCGGCGCACGCCGATCGTGATCGCCATGCCTGCGGAGCGCTTTCGCCGGCAGGCGGCTCGCCTCAGGGAACTCGCGCGGTTCTATGGCCTTTCGGCCAGGCTGGTATCGGCCAAGGGAACGGGCGACGTCTACGACATGCTGGAAGCCGGCGCGCAAGCACTCTCCTGTGAAACGATCGTGTCGCTCTCCGCCTCACTGATCCCGCACGGAACAGGCTGGTATGGCAAGCTCCTGGCCACGGCCGCGACGCTCGAAGGAAGCGTCGTCTCGCCCGTCCTAGTTTATGAGGACCATTCCATTCGCTGGGCGGGAAGCTGGATCGATGACGGCAACTGCGAAGAACCCGTCGTGGGCCGCTATACCGGATATCCTCTCAAAGCGGTTACCGACATGAAGCTGACCCGTATCGCGGCGGCCTCGCTCGAGTGCTGCGTCATGCCCCGCGATGCCCTGTTGCGCGCGGGCGGCTTTTCCGGCGGCTATCTGGGCGCGCAGGAAAAGGGCCTGGATCTCGGCCTGCGTCTCAGCCGCTCCGGGTTTGACTCCTATCTGCTGCCATCCGTGCAGATGTGGGGCTGCGACGACGCACGCGAGGGCGACAGCCCGGCAATGGCGGCTCTGGTGGAAGAGATCGATCGAAAGATCTTCAAGAGCCAATGGTTGCCTATCCTCACCGTTGAAAAGCACCCGGAAAAGAGGCCCGCATGAACGAGCAGCTTCGCGTCCTTGTCGTTTCGCATGCGCACCCGACGGTTTCGCTCGGCGGGGCAGAAATCGCATCTCACAACCTGCATCGCGGCCTGAACGCGTTGCCGAATGTGCAGTCGGTTTACCTCGCCCGGGTCGGTCATCCGGTCCCGCGGCATGCCTCGTCGGCGCTGATGAGCCTTCGCCTTGCCGAGGACGAGTTGCTGTTCCACGCGGACGACTACGACCACTTCTTTTTGTCCAACGGCGATACCCAGGCGATCAGCCGGGACCTTTTGCGGTTCGCGCGCGATCTCAGGCCGCATGTCATCCATTTCCATCATGTTCTCGGTATCGGCCTCGAAGCGCTCTACGCCCTTAGAGAAGCGTTTCCGCACGCGGCCATAATCGTCACCTTCCACGAATACCTGTCGATGTGCCATAATCACGGGCAGATGGTGAAACTGCCTTCCGGTCAGCTCTGCGAAACGGCATCCCCCGTCGCCTGCCACGGCTGCTTTCCCGACATCCCCGTCTCACGCTTCCTGAAGCGGGAGTTGTTTGCGCGTGGGATGCTTGGCCTTGCCGACGCTTTCGTCTCCCCCAGCCGGTTTCTGGCGGAGCGCTACGCCGCATGGGGCATCGAAAAGGACAAGCTCAGCGTGATCGAGAACGGCATCGCCGTGGAAGCAGCTGCGCCGGCGCGAGAAACGCAAGGTTCCAAACCGCGCCGCAACCGCTTTGCCTATTTCGGACAAATGACGCCGTTCAAGGGAGCCGACCTCCTGATCGACGCCGTTTCGCGCATCCCGAAGGAGATATGGGGCGAAGACTCCTGCCTGATGATCTTCGGCGGCAACCTCGAGCGACAGCCGATCGAATTCCAGGAGCGGATGAAGACGCTCATCGCGGACGCCGGCCACCGCGTCCGTTTCTACGGCGCTTACCAGAACGCGGACGTGCCGCGCCTCATGCGTTCGGTCGATTGGGTGGTTCTGCCGTCCGTCTGGTGGGAAAACTCGCCCGTCGTGATCCAGGAGGCCCTGCTCCATCGCAGGCCGATGATCTGCTCCGACATCGGCGGGATGGCCGAAAAGGTGCGTGACGGAAAGGACGGCCTGCACTTTCGCGCAGGCAGCAGCCAGGATCTCGCGGACCGCATCGTCGAGGTCTTGGGTGATCGCCAGATCTGGGAGCGGCTGCGCGGTTCCATGCGACAACCCGCCGACCGCCTCGCCTGCGCGCAAGAACACGTCAAACTCTATCGCACCCTGCTGCGGCGCAAGCTCGATGCCGCGATAACCGAGAGCCCCGCGCCTCTCGCGCACGCGCTTTAACGACGCTCGGCAACATTGGATTACGAATGCGCGGCGCGCGCGATACGGTTGTCCAGTTCCGCTATCCGGCGGGCGAAGCCAGTATTTTCCGGCTGATATGTCATGGCGTCCACAAGCATGCTCCGCGCCGTCGCAAGCTCACCGTCGCGAATGTGCCGGTTGGCCCGATGATAGAGGAAGTTTACTCGCTCGATAGGAGAGAAATCCGGGCCGAAGCGTGCATGAAACAGGTCGGCCCAAGCCCGATGCCGGGCGATCGCCGTCACAGCGATCTGATAGGGGCGCATCGGCGCCTTGACCCGGGCTGCACGGGCCAGAGCGCGCAGACCCGCAAGATCGTCTTCGCGGCAGGCCTCGATCAGCGACAGGGCGCGTGCCGTTCCGGTGAACGCCCGAACGGTGCCATGGCCTGTCATGTGGACCGGCACGAGGCGAGTCTTCTCTTGCAACGTCGCGATTCGCGCCGCGTGCTGGTGATCGACGGCGTGGAACGGATCGAAGAAAAGATAGGCGCGGCCGGTTGCGTGATCAGGCGCTATCCCCATATGGGCGTGGAGGTCGGGCGAGAAATGGCGTGCAAACCTGCCGTCGAAAGGAACAGCCTTCGGATCGATCGAGACCTGAGGGCAAAAAGCGATGGCAACGGTGGCGTCGAAGCGCCTTCGATACCGCAACGCCGCGTAGCCGCCCTGTGAGTGCCCGTAAAGGATCCGCTCCGGTGCTGCGCGGAGGATGGGCGCGATCGCCTCGACCGCCTTGACGACGCTTGCCGCCGGAAACCAGTTCGGCCGTCGGCTGATGAAGCCAAGCGCCGAAATGTCGGCTTTCTCGCAGAGCCGCTGCCCCCAGAAGCGGCTGCCGTTCGCCTTCATTTCCATCTCGTTGAAGGTGACGAGAAGATAGGGAGATGATCCTGACCGATGTATCACCTCCAAATTTTCATCCGAAAATACGAGCATGCGGCGATCCATCAGCAATTACGGAGAAACTATACTTCGACATTTGAAATATACAATCCATGCTGAAAGTATGCATAAAGCGGCACTTAAAATCAACTCCGGGATTTATACTCGTACCGGGGCGATAAGTTTCCTAATCGCTTGCTCCGGGTTACAGAAGAAGGTTTATCCGGTTCGCCGCGGTTATTGCTCACGTCCAACATTCACGCATCCCGCGGCAGAATCCGCCCGGCTTTTTCAGCCGATGGGGCTTTGACGGGTTCCGCCGCCTATCTCAACGCCCTTCCGCTCGATGAAGCCTTAGCCTTGTCTTGCGTGGCGCGATTTGGGGTTGTGTTGCAGTGGTTGGTGCTGGTGTTCAGAAACGCAAAAAGCCCCACGGAGGGGCTTTGTTGGGATCGCAGGGATGGTTGGTTGCGGGGGCAGGATTTGAACCTGCGGCCTTCAGGTTATGAGCCTGACGAGCTACCGGGCTGCTCCACCCCGCGTTATAAGGTTTTTGCCTGCGGCAAAATACCGGTGCGATAAAACCGAAGGCTTTTTCGCGTCTGCGTAAGCCACTTGGGCTTGCCCAAGTTGTCTGATGTGAGGGCCGCAGCGGGAGATTTCCGGTGCGATTTTCCTCGTCTTTCAGTTTTAACAAAGCAAAAAGGCCGCTTTGTGGGCGGCCCTTTGGTCGGCTTAAGGGCCGTAGGTTTCGTGGATCGAGAAGATATGTTGCGTTTAGCAGACCTGGCAGCGACCTACTCTCCCGCGTCTTGAGACGGAGTACCATTGGCGCAGGGGCGTTTCACGGCCGTGTTCGGAATGGGAACGGGTGCGGCCGCCCCGCAATGACCACCAGGTCAGCGAAGCGCAACATTTGAGAAGCTGGTGAAGTTTTCACTTCGTTTTTAGTCTTTTGAACACGTCTTTGAACCTTTCCAGCCCTAGGGATGCTTGTGGCACCCATACAGGCCAGCGGCCGTCGCCAATCGTTTGGCGGGCCGTCCGCAGCGCAGCATCCGAAGGATGCGACAGCGTCAGGACAAGGTCTAATGCCATCAAGCTTTGCTTGATGAGCATGAACAATGAGAACGATCAAGCCAATCGGGCGATTAGTACCGGTAAGCTTCATGCATTGCTGCACGTCCACACCCGGCCTATCAACGTGGTCGTCTTCCACGGCCCTGATAGGGAACACTCGTTTTCAGGTTGGTTTCCCGCTTAGATGCCTTCAGCGGTTATCCATTCCATATATAGCTACCCTGCTATGCCCTTGGCAGGACAACAGGTCCACCAGAGATATGTCCATCCCGGTCCTCTCGTACTAGGGACAGATCCTGTCAATATTCCTACACCCACGGCAGATAGGGACCGAACTGTCTCACGACGTTCTGAACCCAGCTCACGTACCGCTTTAATTGGCGAACAGCCAAACCCTTGGGACCTGCTCCAGCCCCAGGATGCGATGAGCCGACATCGAGGTGCCAAACAACCCCGTCGATATGGACTCTTGGGGGTCATCAGCCTGTTATCCCCGGCGTACCTTTTATCCGTTGAGCGATGGCCCTTCCACGCGGGACCACCGGATCACTATGACCGACTTTCGTCTCTGCTCGACTTGTCAGTCTCGCAGTCAGGCGGGCTTATGCCATTGCACTCGACGACCGATTTCCGACCGGTCTGAGCCCACCATCGCGCGCCTCCGTTACTCTTTCGGAGGCGACCGCCCCAGTCAAACTACCCACCATACACTGTCCCGGATCCGGATGACGGACCGCGGTTAGACATCCATGACGATAAGGGTGGTATTTCAAGGATGGCTCCACGAAGACTGGCGTCCCCGCTTCAAAGCCTACCACCTATCCTACACATGCCGACACGAATGCCAGTGTAAAGCTATAGTAAAGGTGCACGGGGTCTTTCCGTCTGACCGCAGGAACCCCGCATCTTCACGGGGAATTCAATTTCACTGAGTCTATGTTGGAGACAGCGGGGAAGTCGTTACGCCATTCGTGCAGGTCGGAACTTACCCGACAAGGAATTTCGCTACCTTAGGACCGTTATAGTTACGGCCGCCGTTTACTGGGGCTTCGATTCAAAGCTTGCACCTCTCCTCTTAACCTTCCAGCACCGGGCAGGCGTCAGGCCCTATACGTCGTCTTTAGACTTCGCAGAGCCCTGTGTTTTTGATAAACAGTCGCTACCCCCTGGTCTGTGCCACCCCATTATGGTTGCCCAAAATGGGGTCACGCTTCTTCCGAAGTTACGCGTGCAATTTGCCGAGTTCCTTCAACATAGTTCTCTCAAGCGCCTTGGTATACTCTACCTGACCACCTGTGTCGGTTTCGGGTACGGTCTATACGGTGGAGCTATTTCCTGGAACCGCGTCCCTGCAAGATCAATCCAATAAGACCTCACAAGTTGAGCAATCCGTCACTACCACCAGGCCCACGAATATTAACGTGGTTCCCATCACCTACGCATTTCTGCCTCGGCTTAGGGGCCGGCTAACCCTGCTCAGATTAACTTTAAGCAGGAACCCTTGGTCTTTCGGCGAGAGGGTCTCTCACCCTCTTTATCGTTACTCATGTCAACATTCGCACTTCCGATACCTCCAGAGGCCCTCACGGGTCCTCCTTCACAGGCTTACGGAACGCTCCGCTACCACGTGCGACAAGTCGCACATCCTCAGCTTCGGTGCATGGCTTTAGCCCCGTTACATTTTCGGCGCAAAGACCCTTAATTAGACCAGTGAGCTGTTACGCTTTCTTTAAATGATGGCTGCTTCTAAGCCAACATCCTGGTTGTTTTGGGATCCTCACATCCTTTCCCACTTAGCCATGACTTGGGGACCTTAGCTGGAGGTCAGGGTTGTTTCCCTTTTCACGACGGACGTTAGCACCCGCCGTGTGTCTGCCGATTAGTACTCCCGGGTATTCGGAGTTTGGTTAGGATCAGTAAGACGGTGAGTCCCCATAGCCCATCCAGTGCTCTACCCCCCGGGGTATTCGATCGACGCACTACCTAAATAGTTTTCGCGGAGAACCAGCTATTTCCGAGTTTGATTGGCCTTTCACCCCTAGCCACAAGTCATCCCAATCTATTGCAACAGATGCGGGTTCGGTCCTCCAGTTGGTGTTACCCAACCTTCAACCTGCTCATGGCTAGATCACTCGGTTTCGGGTCTAATGCAACTAACTGAACGCCCTGTTCAGACTCGCTTTCGCTGCGCCTACACCTACCGGCTTAAGCTTGCTAGTTACACTAAGTCGTTGACCCATTATACAAAAGGTACGCCGTCAGGCTTGCGCCCTCCGACTGTTTGTAGGCATCCGGTTTCAGGTTCTATTTCACTCCCCTTGTCGGGGTGCTTTTCACCTTTCCCTCACGGTACTTGTTCGCTATCGGTCATGCACGAGTACTTAGGCTTGGAGAGTGGTCTCCCCATGTTCAGACAGGATTTCACGTGTCCCGCCCTACTCTAGGACAATGAGTGTTCTACGCCTACGGGGCTATCACCCGCTACGGCCGCCTTTTCCAAAGCGTTCGGCTTTATTCCTCATTGCCACTGGCCTGGTCCGTGTTCGCTCGCCACTACTTACGGAGTCTCGGTTGATGTCCTTTCCTGCAGGTACTTAGATGTTTCAGTTCCCTGCGTTCGCTTCTTACCCCTATTTTATTCGAAGGTAAGATACCTTTTAACAATACCTAGAAACCTAAACCGTCCCGAAAGACGGCTTAAACTTTCTAGGTATCTAAGGTGGGTTGCCCCATTCGGAGATCCATGGATCAAAGCTCATTCGCAGCTCCCCACGGCTTATCGCAGCGTATCACGTCCTTCTTCGCCTGTGCATGCCAAGGCATCCACCAAATGCCCTTACGACACTTAATCGTTCTCATTGCCAATGCTCATCAATATAGCCACCCATCGGGCTTTCACACCCAATGCGTGGCGGACCGGTTACCTTTTACAACCAGCCCTTCTCATGATGCCATCGACGTGTTCGACAAGCTTGCTTGATTGGGGTCACGCCGAGCGACCCGCTTGCAAACCTGTCTTTAAGACCAGCTTCTCGAGATATGATCCAGGACCGCGCGGTCAGGCAACGGCCATCAGTAATCCGTCAGAAGCACCCCATAAGGAATACCAACAACGAACGACCAGAGTGACAAGCTTCCTACCTACTCCGATCCCTCTTTCGTATCCGGCCGGCTAGGCCATCAACGACATCATTGGAACCGGCTTCGGACATGGGCCTAAACCCATACCTGGAAGCCTCCAGATCAATCTTCTCTTCACGATTTTTGCAGAACAGGCACAGACACTAGAATAGCATCGTGCAAACTTGTTTTTCTTCAGAAGACAAAGGCGGCAAACCAACAACGGGTTCACCCATACAGGCCAGAGGCCGTCGCCGATCGTTCGGCGGCCCGTCCGGAGCGCAGCGGCCAAAGGCCGCGACAGCGTCAGGACAATATATGGTGGAGCTGAGCGGGATCGAACCGCTGACCCCCTGCTTGCAAAGCAGGTGCTCTCCCAGCTGAGCTACAGCCCCAATCACTTGGGAACAGCCTCAGCCGACAAGCGTCAGCACAAAGCCCGTTCATCAACACCATAATCCGCGCGCCATTCAACTGTGTTCGCAACCCGTGCGGCACCAGGCCATCCGCTCTTCAGCAAATGGTGGGCCCGGGTAGACTCGAACTACCGACCCCACGCTTATCAAGCGTGTGCTCTAACCAACTGAGCTACGGGCCCATTCAGTCAAACCGGTCGTGCGGTTTTTTGTCTTCTTGAAGAAAGAGAAACGTAGTCGGCGGGTTCGCCATACCATCCGATTACTTAAAGTAATTCCGTGGCGTATTGCGTTTCGATGGTCACCTGACTGGTGCCATCTATTGTTCTAAAAAGCACGGGAAGGTTCATCCTGAGTTGATCCGAAGATCAGGTCAGGCGTCTTACCGTTCCACAGCTTCCTTAGAAAGGAGGTGATCCAGCCGCAGGTTCCCCTACGGCTACCTTGTTACGACTTCACCCCAGTCGCTGACCCTACCGTGGTTAGCTGCCTCCTTGCGGTTAGCGCACTACCTTCGGGTAAAACCAACTCCCATGGTGTGACGGGCGGTGTGTACAAGGCCCGGGAACGTATTCACCGCGGCGTGCTGATCCGCGATTACTAGCGATTCCAACTTCATGCACTCGAGTTGCAGAGTGCAATCCGAACTGAGATGGCTTTTGGAGATTAGCTCGGGATCGCTCCTTCGCTGCCCACTGTCACCACCATTGTAGCACGTGTGTAGCCCAGCCCGTAAGGGCCATGAGGACTTGACGTCATCCCCACCTTCCTCTCGGCTTATCACCGGCAGTCCCCTTAGAGTGCCCAACTGAATGCTGGCAACTAAGGGCGAGGGTTGCGCTCGTTGCGGGACTTAACCCAACATCTCACGACACGAGCTGACGACAGCCATGCAGCACCTGTGTCCCGGTCCCCGAAGGGAACACTACATCTCTGTAGCTGGCCGGGCATGTCAAGGGCTGGTAAGGTTCTGCGCGTTGCTTCGAATTAAACCACATGCTCCACCGCTTGTGCGGGCCCCCGTCAATTCCTTTGAGTTTTAATCTTGCGACCGTACTCCCCAGGCGGAATGTTTAATGCGTTAGCTGCGCCACCGACAAGTAAACTTGCCGACGGCTAACATTCATCGTTTACGGCGTGGACTACCAGGGTATCTAATCCTGTTTGCTCCCCACGCTTTCGCACCTCAGCGTCAGTAATGGACCAGTAAGCCGCCTTCGCCACTGGTGTTCCTGCGAATATCTACGAATTTCACCTCTACACTCGCAATTCCACTTACCTCTTCCATACTCAAGATACCCAGTATCAAAGGCAGTTCCAGAGTTGAGCTCTGGGATTTCACCCCTGACTTAAATATCCGCCTACGTGCGCTTTACGCCCAGTAATTCCGAACAACGCTAGCCCCCTTCGTATTACCGCGGCTGCTGGCACGAAGTTAGCCGGGGCTTCTTCTCCGGATACCGTCATTATCTTCTCCGGTGAAAGAGCTTTACAATCCTAAGACCTTCATCACTCACGCGGCATGGCTGGATCAGGCTTGCGCCCATTGTCCAATATTCCCCACTGCTGCCTCCCGTAGGAGTTTGGGCCGTGTCTCAGTCCCAATGTGGCTGATCATCCTCTCAGACCAGCTATGGATCGTCGCCTTGGTAGGCCTTTACCCCACCAACTAGCTAATCCAACGCGGGCTCATCCATCCCCGATAAATCTTTCCCCCGAAGGGCGTATACGGTATTAGCTCCAGTTTCCCGGAGTTGTTCCGTAGGGATGGGTAGATTCCCACGCGTTACTCACCCGTCTGCCGCTCCCCTTGCGGGGCGCTCGACTTGCATGTGTTAAGCCTGCCGCCAGCGTTCGTTCTGAGCCAGGATCAAACTCTCAAGTTGAGAATCCAATCCGACTAATCACTCTTGTTCTGAATCGACGAGAACTCACTTTGATAAGGTCCGCATCACTGCGCACCAAACCAGGTGTTCTCTTGTTCAAAACGTGACCGTCATTTGTCTTCTAATGAGCAAAGCCCGAAAGCCCCACCCGCGAAAACCGCCGACCACGTTTCTCTTTCTTCTCATCTTCAATTGTCAAATAACCGACGCCCAAAGCCTCATAAAAAGCCGGACGTCAAATCCCTCAGAGACCAAACCGAAACTCGGTCCCAAACCAGCATGCGCCAATTCATCAAGGATTTCTGAGAACGAAAGTCGTCGTCGCCAGCAGCGCCGCCGCCCTCGTTCAGTGAGCGGGTTATAGATCCCACCACTCCGACAAGTCAACAGGGATTTTCAAAAAACTGTCATTTTTCTCGCGGCCCGCCCAAAACAGTCGATTTCAGGCCAGAAAATAAGCACCGATTAAGGAAAGAGCAGCTTTGCGGCCCATAAAAAGCGATTTTACGCGGCGATTTCCCGTTGTTAGGGTGAAAACAGTTTCTGGTGGCTGGAGTATGACATGCTGGTATTGAATCAAGCGCAGACGCGGGAAGCGCTCCCCTTTATAGAACTGATCGAAGCGATCGAGGCGATGTTCAAAAGCGAGTGCGTGATGCCGGTGCGCCACCATCATGAGATGGAGGTGCCGGGCGAAACGAGCGCGGTCATGCTTCTGATGCCGGCCTGGGTGCCGGGCGACCATATCGGCGTCAAGATCCTCAATCTGTTTCCGGACAATCATATCCGGTCCCTCTCCACCATCTTCGGCAGCTATCTCCTGTCGTCGGGCAAGACCGGCGAGATGCTGGCGATCATCGATGGGGGAGAGCTGACCGCGCGGCGCACCGCCGCGACTTCGGCGCTCGCCACCCGATATCTTGCCCGCGAGGATGCGCAGACCATGCTGATGGTCGGAACCGGCCGCCTGTCGCTCAACCTGATGCAGGCGCATGCGCTCGTGCGGCCGCTCAAGCATTTCCGCATCTGGGGGCGTAATATAGAGAAGGCCGAGGAGACAGCCCGTGAGGCAAGGACGCTGGGGCTCGATGCGGTCGCGATCACGGATCTCCCTGCTGCGGCCGGACAGGCCGACATCATTTCCTGCGCGACGCTGTCCAGCGAGCCGCTGATCCGCGGCGAGTGGCTGAAGCCGGGCGCGCATCTGGACCTCGTCGGCGCCTTCAAGCCGAGCATGCGCGAGAGCGACGACGAGGCGGTGCGGCGTTCGTCCGTGTTCGTCGATACGCGTGCGGGGGCGATGAAGGAGGGTGGCGATATCGTCCTGCCGCTGCAGAGCGGTGCGCTGGCGAAGGACGGGATCAAGGCGGAACTTGCCGACCTTGCCCATGGACGACACCCGGGCCGTACGAGCGATGACGAGATCACGCTCTTCAAGTCGGTCGGGGCCGCACTCGAAGATCTTGCCGGGGCGATCCTCGCCTATCGTCATGCGAGCGGACAGGTTCCGCATTGATGACCGTAGCGCAAGGTGCGGGTCCGATCACCAAGACCCTGCCAAAGCTTCCCGTCACCGAGGTTCTGGGCGATATCATGCAGGCGCTCGCCCAAGGTACGCGCGCCGTGCTCTCGGCACCGCCGGGTGCCGGCAAGACGACGCTTGTGCCGCTCGCGCTGCTCGACCGGTCTTGGTGCACGGGAAAAATCATCCTGCTCGAACCGCGGCGGCTTGCGGCACGCGCGGCTGCATCCCGCATGGCATCGCTGCTCGGCGAACAGGTGGGCGAGAGGGTCGGTTACCGGATGCGGCTCGACAACAGGATCTCGGCGAAGACCCGGATCGAGGTGGTGACCGAGGGCGTGTTCGCGCGGATGATTCTTGACGATCCGGAGCTCGACGGCGTTTCCGCCGTCATTTTCGACGAATTCCACGAACGTTCGCTCGATGCGGATTTCGGTCTGGCGCTGGCGCTGGACGTGCAATCGGCGCTGCGCGACGACTTGAGGATCCTCGTCATGTCGGCGACATTGGATGTAGAGCGCGTCGCGGGACTGCTCGGCGAGCCGCCGGTCATCAAGAGCGAAGGCCGGACTTTTCCGATCGATATCCAGCATCGCGACCGCGCGCCAAATGAACGGATCGAAGATGCGATGACTCGGGCGATCGTCGAGGCGCATTCTAATGACACGGGTTCCATCCTCGCTTTCCTGCCGGGGCAGGCGGAAATCCTGCGGACTGCCGAGCGGCTAGCGGGGCGGTTCGGGCCGGAGACCGTGGTGGTGCCGCTTTACGGTAATCTCTCCCAGAGGGAGCAGGATCTGGCGATCCGGCCGGCCCCCGCCGGGCAGCGCAAGATCGTGCTAGCCACGTCGATCGCCGAAACCTCGATTACCATAGATGGAGTGAGGATCGTCATCGACAGCGGGCAACAGCGCCTGCCGGTGTTCGAACCGTCGACCGGGATCACCCGGCTGGAAACGGTGCGCGTTTCCCGCGCCTCGGCCGACCAGCGGGCGGGCCGTGCCGGCCGTACCGAGCCGGGCATCGCGATCCGTCTCTGGCATCCGGGGCAGACGGCCGCCCTGCAGGCTTTCACGCCGCCGCAGATTCTGGCGAACGACCTCTCCGGCCTGGTTCTCGATCTCGCCCATTGGGGCGTCCAGGATCCGAAGGGCCTCGCGTTTCTCGATCCGCCTCCCGGACCGGCCTTCAACGAAGCGAAGGTGCTGCTGGCCCAGCTCGGTGCGCTCGATCCTCAGGGCGGGCTGACGGAAAAGGGCCGGCTGATGCGGGAACTGGCGCTCCCGCCGCGGCTCTCGGCCATGGCGATCTCGGCGGCGGAGGAAGGTTTCGGCAGGCAGGCAGGCCTGCTCGCCGTGCTCCTGACCGAACAGGGCCTCGGCGGCAGCGACATCGATCTCGACGAGCGGCTGCGGCGGTTCCGCAACGAACGCAGCGAGAGGGCCGATGCGGCGCACAAACTCGCAGATCGGATCTTTTCGAACCTGCCGAAGCGATCGCAATCTTCAGAAACGGTTCTGGCCGGCCGGCTTCTCCTGCATGCCTATCCCGACCGGATCGCGCTGCAGCGCGGCGGGCGCGGGCGTTTCGTGATGGCGAACGGGCGCGGCGCGGAATTGCAGGAAACGGAGCGGCTGGCGGCATCGCAGATGCTGGTCATCGCCGATCTGACCGGGCGGGCGGCGCAGGCTCGCATCCTGGCTGCGGCGGAGATCAGCCGGGCGGATGTCGAAGCCGAGCTTTCCGGGGCTATCCGCGAGAGCGACGAATGTTTCTTCGACCGGGCGAGCCGGCAGGTGCGCGCCCGCAAGGTGACGCGGCTCGGCGCCATCATCTTCGAGGAAAGGCCGCTGCCCCGACCGAGCGGCGAGCGGGCGGCGCAGGCCTTAGCGGACGGCGTGCGGGAACTGGGGCTTCAGGTTCTGCCGTTCTCCAAGGAAGGCGCGCAATTGCGCGACCGGATCGGCTTCCTCAACCGGTCGATCGGCGGGCCCTGGCCGGATATGAGCGACGAGGCGCTGCTCGCCCGGCTCGACGACTGGTTCGTGCCGTTCCAGGGCAATGCGTCCGGCCTCGATTCCGTCAATCCCGGCAGTCTTTCCGAAGGGCTGCGGTCGCTCATCCCGCATGAGGTCTCCCAGGATCTCAACAGGCTGGCGCCGACGCATTTCGAGGCGCCCACCGGCGAGCGGCATCCGATCCGTTATGGCGGCGAGGAGCCGGTTCTGGCGATCCGCGTGCAGGAATTGTTCGGGCTGAAGAAACACCCGGCGATTGCCGGTGGAAAACTGCCGCTGCTTCTCGAACTCACCTCGCCGGCGCACCGGCCGATCCAGACTACGCGAGACCTGCCCGGCTTCTGGGCCGGCTCCTGGAAGGATGTGCGCGCCGAGATGCGCGGCCGCTATCCGAAACACCCCTGGCCGGAAGAGCCGGCCGAGGCAGCACCGACGACACGTGCCAAACCGCGCGGGACGTGACAGAATGCCGCCTGCGACCTGAAGTCGAGCCGGTTTATGAAGGCGGCTTCAGGTCACTTATATATAATGCAAGGTGAAGAGCAGGCGGTGAGCGTAGACAGTCCTTCAGTGCGTTTTGCGCAATTCGGCCCCTCAAGCCGGCGAATCCGGCTTCAGACGCTGGTGCGGCTGCGTTGGCTGGCGGTCGCCGGCCAGACGATTACCGTGGTCATCGTCGGGCTCTTGCTGCAATTTCCGCTGCCTCTGCAGGAGGCAGGCATTCTGGTCGCGGCGCTGGCGATCGCTAATCTCACGCTGTCGGCGTGGTTTCCGCCGACCCATCGGCTTGGCCCGAAATCGGCGCTGGCACTGCTCGGTTTCGACCTGTTGCAGATGGCGGCGCTGCTATACATCACCGGAGGGCTTGCCAATCCCTTCGCGCCGCTGATCTGCGTGCCGGTGATCATCGCGTTTGCGTCGCAGCCGCTGCGCCATTCGCTGGTCCTGATCGTCTTTGCGCTGATCTGCACCACGGTGCTGGCATTTTCGCCCTACCCGGTGCCCTGGTACGAGGGTGAGCCGCTGCGGATCCAGCCGGTGATGCAGCTCGGCGTCTGGTGCTCGATCGCCTCGATGATGATGTTTGCGGCCTTTTATGCCTATCGCGTCAGCCACGAAGCAACGCTGCTTGCCGATGCGCTGGCGGCGACCGAGCTGGTCCTGGAGCGGGAAAAGCATCTTTCGCAGCTCGACGGGCTGGCGGCCGCGGCCGCCCATGAGCTCGGCACGCCGCTCGCAACGATCAGCGTCGTCGCCAAGGAGATGGAACGCGAACTCGGGCCCGACGACCGGTTCCGCGAGGACGTTCTTCTTCTCAGAAGCCAGAGCGAGCGCTGCCGCGACATTCTTCGCCGGCTCACCTCTCTTTCGGCCGAAAGCGAGGAACATATGCGTCGGCTGCCTCTTTCCTCTCTGATCGAGGAGGTGGTGGCGCCGCATCGGCAATTCGGCATCGAGATCGAGCTTGTAGAGAAGGACGAGCGGGGCAACGAGCCGGTCGGCAACCGCAACGCCGGCATTATATACGGGCTCGGCAACCTGATCGAAAATGCCGTCGATTACGCCCGGAACAAGGTGATCGTCACGGTCGAGCACAATGCCGATCGGGTGGCTATCACCATCGAGGATGATGGCCAGGGCTATGCGCCGGATATTCTTTCGCGGATCGGCGAACCCTATATGACGAAGAGACCTCGGGAAGACGAACGAGCGGGCGGGCTTGGCCTCGGCCTCTTCATCGCCAAGACGCTGCTCGAAAGGTCCGGCGCCACAATCCGTTTCGGCAATCGCGACAGCGGCGAACCGGGTGCCCGCATTCATATCGAATGGCCGCGCTCGGTGATGGACGCACAGGACTTGAAATAATCCGGCCGGCCGGCCGATCATCATGAAAAGGCAAGCGGGGCCGTTGAAAACCCGCGGAGAAGAAAGAGATGGAAACACACCTGGAACCGACCAAGGTTCATGCCGACCCCGACCTCGGGCCCGATCCTTCGCTGCTGATCGTCGATGACGACGGCCCGTTCCTGCGGCGGCTGGCTCGGGCGATGGAAACTCGCGGTTTCCTGGTCGATACCGCAGAGTCGGTCGCGGAAGGCATCGCCAAGACGAAGGCGCGGCCGCCGAAATATGCGGTGGTCGACCTGCGTCTCGGCGACGGCAACGGGCTGGACGTGATCGAGGCGATTCGCCAGAGCCGCGAGGATACCAAGGTCATCGTGCTGACCGGCTACGGCAATATCGCCACCGCCGTGACGGCCGTGAAGCTCGGTGCGCTCGACTACCTCGCCAAGCCCGCGGATGCGGACGATATATTCGGCGCGCTGACGCAGCGGCCGGGCGAGCGGGCGGATGTGCCGGAAAACCCGATGTCGGCGGATCGGGTGCGCTGGGAACATATCCAGCGGGTCTACGAGATGTGCGAACGCAACGTTTCGGAGACTGCCCGCCGGCTCAACATGCATCGGCGCACGCTGCAGCGCATCCTCGCCAAGCGCGCGCCGAAATAGTCACACCTCATCGAACGTCTTGCCGGTCGCCCATTCCGCCAGCATCAGGCGCTGGGCGGCGGCACGGGAGAAGTTGAGCGTCATCGCCTTGCGGGTAGCGGGCGGCAGCCTGTGTTCCGGCGCGTCGCGCAGCAGGTGCCCGCCATAACCGTCCGAGAGGAAGAGGCCGCAATCCTCCGGGAAGATGTCGAGCGGCACGTCCTTGTGCGTCGCGAAGAAAAGCCGGTCGCAGAAGTCGCGGTATTCCGGCCATTTGCGGTCGACGCGAAAATCCTCGATCGACGTCTTGACCTCGACGATCCAGATCTCGCCCTTTTCCGAAATCGACACCAGATCAGCGCGCCTTCCGCTCGAGAGCACGAGTTCCGGCAGTATCGCGTGCCGCATGTCATGCAGCAGCAGCTGGACACCCTTGCGCACCATCATGGCGCGGGCCGACTGCCGCCATCTATTAACGGATTGTTACTGGCAAGGTTGAGTATAGTCATGAAGTCCCGAATACCGCGTCAATGATGTTGCAAAAACGCCATGGCTTTTTTCAATCACGCGCCGGCTCTGTTTTGATGCGCTGCAGCGCTTGCCAAGCGTAATCTAATCGAAAATAACCCGTGGTCAAAGATGGGCGAGCGCCCGTCTCAATCGATTCGTTTTACCCAAGAGATTTCCATGCGCTTACGCACTAGCATGCTCGCACTCGGCCTGTTGGCAACTGCTGCCTTGGCCGGTTGCGCCTCCACGATTCCCGGCGGCGGCACCCAGGTGGCCACGGTCTCCTACACCGAACAGATCTTCAGCGACTCCTACGGTTCGGTGCGGGATGCCGGCTACACTCTTCCGGCGATCCCGATCAACAAGGTGGACAAGCAGTATGTCCGCCAGATCGTCAGCTATCAGACAAGCGAAAAGCCGGGCACGATCGTCGTCAACACGCGTGAGCGCCATCTCTACTACATCCTGCCGAACGGCAAGGCCATGCGTTACGGCATCGGCGTCGGCAAGCAGGGTTTTGCCTGGTCCGGCACGGCCTATGTCGCCTGGAAGCAGGAATGGCCGACCTGGCACCCCCCGAAAGAAATGGCCGGCCGTCGTCCCGACGTTGCCAAATATGTCGAAGACGGCATGGGCCCAGGTCTCAGCAACCCGCTCGGTGCGCGCGCCATGTACCTGTTCAACGAAAAGGGCCAGGATACGCTCTTCCGTCTGCACGGCACGCCGGAATGGAACTCGATCGGCACCGCCGCTTCGTCGGGCTGCATCCGCCTGATCAACCAGGACGTCATCGACCTCTACAGCCGCGTCCGTCCGGGCCGCGAAACCAAGGTTGTCGTGATCCAGTAATCGCGAAATTCGACAAGAATACGAAAAGGCCGCCTGGAGAACTCTCCGGCGGCCTTTTTCTTTGCCTGATATCTGCTCGCCGGTCAGCCGGCGAGCTTGGCTTTCAGTTCCTGCCGGCGGCGATGCAGGACCGGTTCGGTATAACCGTTCGGCTGCTCGCGGCCCTTCAGAACGAGGTCGAGCGCAGCCTGGAAGGCGACGGAACCGTCGAAATCCCTGGCCATCGGCATATAGAGGGGGTCGCCAGCATTCTGGCCGTCGACGACGCCGGCCATGCGCTTCATGGTCTCGACGATCTGCTCTTCCGTGACCAGCTTGTGATAGAGCCAGTTCGCCATGTGCTGGGCGGAGATGCGCAGCGTTGCCCGGTCTTCCATCAGGCCGACATTGTTGATGTCCGGCACCTTGGAGCAGCCGACGCCCTGGTCGATCCAGCGGACGACATAACCGAGAATGCCTTGCGCGTTGTTGTCGAGCTCGCGCTGGATCTCCTCCGGCGTCCAGTTCGGCCGCACGGCCACCGGCACGGAGAGGATATCCGACAGTTTTGCGCGGGTACGGCTCTTGAGACCGTCCTGGACGGCGGCAACATCGACCTTGTGATAATGCGTCGCATGCAGCGTCGCCGCCGTTGGCGACGGCACCCAGGCGGTGTTGGCTCCGGCCTTCGGATGAGCGATCTTCTGCTCAAGCATCGCCGCCATCATGTCGGGCATGGCCCACATGCCCTTGCCGATCTGCGCATGGCCGGACAGGCCGCATTCGAGGCCGATATCGACATTCCAATTTTCGTAGGCCGCGATCCAGGCCGCCTGTTTCATGTCGCCCTTGCGGATCATCGGGCCGGCTTCCATGGATGTATGGATCTCGTCGCCGGTGCGGTCGAGGAAGCCGGTATTGATGAAGACGACGCGTTCGCGCGCCTCGCGGATGCAGGCCTTGAGGTTGATCGTGGTGCGGCGCTCCTCGTCCATGATGCCCATCTTCATGGAATTGGCCGGAAGGCCGAGCGCCTGTTCGACGCGGGCAAAAATCTCGCAGGCGAAGGCGACCTCTTCCGGCCCGTGCATCTTCGGCTTCACCACATACATGGAACCCACGCGGGAATTCTGGCGGCGGCCGTTCGGGCCGATGTCGTGGATGGCGATCAGGGCCGTCACCATGGCATCCATGATGCCTTCCGGAACTTCCCTGCCGTCACTGTCCAGCACCGCCGGATTGGTCATCAGGTGGCCGACATTGCGGATCAGCATCAGCGAGCGGCGCTTGACCGTGACATCGCCGCCGGCAGGGGCCTTGAAGGCGGTATCCGGGTTGAGCTTGCGGATGAAGGACTTGCCGCCCTTGGCCACTTCCTCCTGAAGGTCGCCCTTCATCAGTCCGAGCCAGTTGCGGTAGACGACGACCTTGTCCTCGGCATCGACAGCGGCGATCGAATCCTCGCAGTCCATGATCGCGGTGATCGCCGATTCCAGCCAGACATCCGAAATCCTGGCCGGATCGTCCTTGCCGATCGCCGTCGTGGCATCTATGAGGATTTCGATATGCAGGCCGTTTTTCTTGATTAGGAGATGCGTCGGCTCCGCCGGTTCGCCGAGATAACCGGCAAACTGAGCCGGATCGGCGAGCTCGACCGTCTTTCCGTCCTGGGCTGCGGCCGTCAGCTTGCCGCCGGAGACCACAAACGAGGTTACGTCGGTCCAGCTCGCGCCGGACAGCGGCACGGACTGATCGAGGAAGTCACGCGCCCAGGCGATGACTTTGGCGCCGCGGACCGGATTGTAGCCCTTGCCCTTTTCGGCGCCGTCGGCTTCGGGAATGGCGTCGGTGCCATAAAGCGCGTCGTAGAGCGAACCCCAGCGGGCATTGGCGGCGTTCAGCGCATAGCGGGCATTCATGACCGGAACGACGAGCTGCGGGCCGGCGATCGCGGCGATTTCCGGATCAACCCTGTCGGTCGAGACCGTGAAATCCGGCCCCTCCGGCAGCAGGTAACCGATGTCGCGCAGGAAGGCCTCGTAAACCGCCAGATCGCTGGGGGCGCCGTTCTTGCGGTACCAGTCGTCGAGCTTCGCCTGGAAGGCGTCGCGCTTGGCAAGAAGCTCGCGGTTCTTCGGCGCCAGGTCGTGGACGATCTTCGAGAACTCGGAGAAGAACCGTTCGGCATCGACGCCGGTCGCCGGCAGCGCTTCCTTCACCAGGAAGTCGTAGAGCTTCTCGTCGATTGCGAGACCATTTTTTTCGATACGGGCCATCGGTTCCTCCGAATTTTTCCAGTCGCGCGCAAGTCTCTTTGGTAGCGAGGGAAATTGCAATTGCACAAATATTGAATGACTTATGCCATATTGGAAATAATCGACGCGGTGAGCAGTTATTTCCGGCCCGCATCCGAGGAATGCCGCTCCCAATAGGGAATCGGCCCGTAAAGTTCGGCGAGATATTCGATGAAGGCGCGGACCTTGGATGGGAGATGCTGCCGGCTCGGATAAACCGCCGAGACAGAGACGTTCTTCGAGCCTTCATAGCCGGGCATCACCATCACCAGGCGCCCATCCTGGAGTTCGTTGCCGATATCCCAGGTAGATCTCAGCGCTATGCCGAGACCGGCGATCACCGCTTCGCGGATGACTTCACTGGAATTGGTGTTCAGCATCCCGGCCGGCCGGTAAACCAGCGGGCCTTTAGGCCCTTCGAGCCTCCAGGGTTCGCCATTGTGGGCCATCAGGCAGTGATGGTTCGCCAGTTCCTCGATACTTGTCGGGGCGCCATGGCGTCCGACATAGGAGGGAGAGGCACAGAGGATGCGCCGGACCTGGACGAGTTTGCGGGCGACGAGGCTCGAATCCTTCAACTCGGAGATCCGGATCGCCACATCGAAGCCCTGGGCGATGATGTCCGTGAACTCGTCCGACAGGATCAGGTCGATCGCGAGATGCGGGTTAGCCTGCATGAATGTCGGCAGATGCGGCGCTATGTGCATTCGCCCGAAGGAGGTAGGCGCCGAGATGCGCAGATTGCCGGCGATCTCGGTCGATCGGCCGGAGACGAACTGCTCGGCATCCTCGATACCGGTCAGGATATTGGCGATCCGATCGTAAAAACCCTTGCCGGCATCGGTCATTCCGATCTGGCGGGTGGTGCGCTGCAGGAGGCGCGTGCCGAGCTGCTCCTCCAGCCGCTTGATGCGCTTCGAGACCACCGCCGGGGAAATGCCGAGGCTCTTCGCTGCCGCCGACATATTTCCGCTGGCTGCGACTTTGACGAAGATTTCCAGATCGGCAAGATCGGTGATCACTGCGATTTGTTCCCTGCTGGAATAAATACGGGCTCACTTACGCCTTGTTGAATAGGGCTTTCAATGGCGGTCCACAACAGCGTCCACAGCGGCGCTCAGAAACCGGCTATTCTCGGCCTGCCGACCGCAACGGCGGTGATCCGTGCCTCGACCAGCTTTCGTGAGCCCTCGATTTCCGGCGCATCCAGCTCTTCTGACACCGTCACGACCGCATCCTTGGCGCCGTCCGCATTCGCCTGCGCCAGGGCTGCCGCGATGGCGCGCTCGCGGGCCATCGCCACCGCCTGCGTCTCACCGATGACTGAGAGCCGCTCGCCTGCGCCGGAGAGGATAAAGCGGCCTTCCTCGGGGGAGGTAACGACGACGGTGACGCTGGCGCGGACCTGGCCGACGACGGCGCCGATGGCATTCGCCACATCGGCGTCAGTCGGGATGACCGACCGCGCGCCGAGCATATCGGCGACGGCGGGATAATAGACCGGTGCCGAGGCACCGAGCCCGATCAGCGGACGATCGAGTGACACGGAAAATCGGGCGATGCCGGGAACCCGTTTCAGAGCCCGGTCGACGGCGAGCGACACCGCGGGATCGATGGCTTCGGCGCCATCTTCGGCGAGACAGGCAGTGAGCACGGCCTCGGAGGACTGGCGCGTCAGCCGACTGACGATCTTTTCCGCAAGCTCTTCCGGCGAGGCGGCAATCTCGCGTCCCGCGCCGTCCTTGCGCCGGGCGGCAAGCTCCAGACCCAGCCGCGCTGCCTCTCGGTGCCATTGGCTCTGGCGGCCGAGCACGTGCAGCGCATCGGAAGGGGTGATGCCGCAGAGATGCACCAGCCCTCTCGCAACCAGCCGGTCGAGAATCGCCTTCTGTGAATTCATCGTCAGAAGATCGTTGAGCGAAACCGGCAGGCTGCCGATGCGGGTAAAAAGCGCCTGTTCCGGCGGCTGCAGGCCTTGAGCCATCACATCGGGCACACCAGTTCGCACCGCAAAGCGGCCGTCGTGCCGGCCGGCATGGCCGGCGCGCAGCTGCCTTTCCAGCGTCGACAGAATGATCTCGCCATGCGCCATTGCGGCAAGGCTCAGCGGCAGAAGCCGGCGCGGGCCGAGCGTAAGCCGGGCTTCGAGGCCGCGGTCGTCGATATGGACCTCGGAATCGCCGCCGAGCCCGTAGGTGCGCAGCGCCACCGCCTCCACCATCGTGCGATGACCGCCGACCACCGCGCCCTCCTCCGCCAGTTTCGGCCGCCCGCCATCGAGAACCGCGACATCGGTGGTCGTGCCGCCAATATCGGAAACCACCGCCTGATCGAGCCCAGTCAGGAAATGCGCCCCAACAAGGCTTGCCGCAGGACCGGAAAGGATGGTTTCGATCGGCCTCAGCCGGGCCTCGGCAGCCGAGATCAAAGCACCATCGCCGCGCACCACCATCATCGGCGCCGTGATGCCACGGGCGGTCAGAAAGCTTTCGCAGGAACCGACCAGCCGGTCGATGATCGACACCAGCCGGGCATTCAGCAGCGTGGTCAACGCGCGGCGAGGACCGCCGAGTTTCGACGAAAGCTCGTGGCTGCAGGTGACGGGCAGATGCGAAAGCGCGCGAATGCGATCCCTCACCCGGATTTCGTGAGCCGGATTCCGGACGGCGAAATAGCCGGCGACCGCGAAGGAGGAGGCCGCTCCGACAAGCGTCGGCATGGCCGCCTCCAGAGCCGCCATGTCGAGCGGCATCTCGTTGCCGTGCACGTCATGGCCTCCGGGCAGGAAGATCACCGGATCGCTTCCCAGCGCCTCCGCAAGCCCGCCACGGGTGAGATCCTCCTCTGCAAAGCCGACCATGATCAAGGCGGCACGACCGCCCTGCCCTTCGACCAGCGCATTGGTAGCAAGAGTGGTCGACAGCGAAACGAGTCCGATTGCCGAGGCGGAAATCGCACTTTTCTCCAGCACCGCATCGACGGCACCGGCAATGCCAACCGCGAGGTCATGCCGCGTCGTCAGCGATTTCGCCTTGGCGACGACGCCTTCGCCCTCGCGGAACAGCACCGCATCCGTATAGGTGCCTCCCGTGTCGATTCCGAGAAGTAGGGGGCCGGGAAGAATGGATGAGGCCACGCGAGAATCCTGAAGATCGGGTCTATGGATCAATAGCGCATGGGCCGGCAAGATCAATTCGCCAGCGAAGACCTCTCATGTCGCGGACTGACCCGCATCAGCAAGCCATCGCGCGGCTGGGTGGTCAGCTTCTGGACCGGCCAGACCTTGGTTTCGGGCGTAACTTCGAACCGATAGTCGCGCATCAGCACCGCAAGCGCGATCACCGCTTCCTGCAGGGCGAAGGTGGCGCCGATGCAGGTACGCGGGCCGGCGCCGAAAGGCAGGTACTGGAAGCGGTTCAGCTTGCCGCGATTTTCGGGCAGGAAACGTTCCGGCATGAAGGCGCGCGGTTTTTCCCAATAGAGCTCGTGGCGGTGCAACGTCCAGGGCATGACCAGCACGGTCACCCCGGCATCGATCCTGATCGTCTTGCCTTCCGGGCTTGTCCAGCTGTCGTCGCTGATCGCTTCCCGGTTGATCGAGGGCGCCGGCGGATAAAGCCGCAGCGCCTCTTCGAACGACGCCCGCACCCAGGGCATCAGCTCCAGCCATTCGACCGGATCGGCACCGGTCGCCAGAACGCGGCCGATCTCTTCTTCCATGGCCTGCCGCACGGGCGGTGATTTCGCGACGCAATAGAGTGTCCAGGCGAGCGCCCGGGCCGTCGTCTCATGGCCGGCGCCGATGAAGGTGAGGATGTTGTCCTCGATCTCGTCCATGGTCAGCCCGTCGGGACCGGCCAGCTGAAGCAGCAGAGTGAGGAAATCCTGCGGCACATCGTCGGGGTGTTTGCGCATCCGCTCCTGCCGCATAACCATGGTTTCCGCAACCACGCCGCGGAACTTGTCGAGTATCTTCCTGCCGCCGATGCGGGTTATGCGCGGCACCCAGGGGGGCGCGCGCAGCATGTCCATGGGGTCGATCCGGCCCATGCGGTGCAGAAGCTGATCGACATCGTCCGCGACCGTCTCCTTTTCACCCGCAATCTCACCGGAAAACAGGGTTTCAGCGAGGATGGCGTAGGTCAGCTCCGTCATGTCGACGGAAATATCGAGGACCTCGCCCGCGGCGCCGGTCATGGCATATTTCTTCGAGAACTCTTCCGTCTTGCTCAGCATCTGGCCGGCAAAGCCACGGGAATGTCTGGGCGTAAAGACCGGCGCCATGGCCTTGCGGCAACGCTTCCAGACCTCACCTTCGGCCGTCAGCAGGCCGCCCCTGAGGATCGGGCGAAGGACGAGCTGGCGGATCTCCGACATTTCGTAATTGCCGACATTGTCCACCAGGACATGCCGGATGAGACCCGGATGATTGACGATCAGCGTCCGTTCCTTGAAGAACTTCGTCTCAAGCCAGGGCTGCGTGTAAGACTCCTTGCCCCAGAGCTCCAGAGGATTGCGTAGCGCCGTCCAGATCACCTCAAGCGGGTTCAGCAACCGATCTCGATGCGCAGGTGCCGGCGGAACGAAGGGTTCGGGGCGGATGTCCACGGACAGCCCTCCTCAGGGGTTTCCTATGGAGGGTATATCAGCCGTCAGAGGAGAGATTTCAACTCGGCGAGCTTATCGTTGACCAGCCAGCCGTAATAATTCTCCTCCGGCAGGCCGCCGCGGGCAGCCAGAGCCGCGGCGCGCTGCGCCGAACCGCCGGTATTGTAGAGCGTCGCGGTGATGCCGGGGTTGCGGGAAATATCCATGCCGGCGATCGTCTTGTAGTCGTCGATCGAGCGGCGGATATTGGCCGCCATATAGGCGAGCGACTTGTCCGGATCCATGATCGCGTCATAGACCACGGCGGCCTTGTTCTCGTCGAGCTTCGGGTAGCCGGAATTCCGGGAAACCATGTCCGAGAGCATCAGCGCCGTCAGCGGGTTGACCTGGCCGAGGCCGAAAGTCTGGCCGGCATAAAAGGGCTGGAAGAAGACGGCACTGAAACGATTGTCGGGAAACGAAGTGCCCCCGACCGAACGGCCGCGAAAACTCCTTTCCCAGACACCTTCGCGGCAGGACCAGAGCTTGTAGGAATCGGCAAAATCGTCGCATTTGCCGAATTCCGGCCGGTCAAGGAACTGCTGGATGCTCTCGTCGCCGTATCCGAAACGGAAACTGTTGCCGGCATAGGCCGCCGCCTTGACGTAATAGGTCTGCAGCCGGTCATAGGCATCGACATTGTAGGTGTGCTCGCCGACGATCGCGCCGATCATGTGGATCGGATCGATGCCGTAATCGGCGGCGGTCGACTTGATCTTGGCGATCAGCTTCTTGTCGGAGGCCAGCAGGTCACGGATCTTTTCGTATTTGTCGTCGAAGGTGGTGCGGCCGGCGCGGGTCCGGCGCACCGAGGCGCCCGGGATCTTCGGCTGTTCCGCATGACGATTTCCCTCGGGAACCATCGTGAGGCCGCCTGCAAACGCGGAAGAGGCCGCGGACGTCGCGACGACAAGGATCAGGGCCAGAAGGATGCGTTTCAAGATTTGCGTGTCCCAGGACTTCGACTATGCCGATCTCCGGCACCGGATGCTTAAAGCCATTCCAGACCGACTCACTCAAGCGCCGGACATTTCCATGAAAACGCGCTTCCCTTACGCGAGGCGCAAGGACCGTGTCGAGACGAGGGCGATCAAAATCCCGTCAGTGCCCGGAAATGAGCAGCCGGACGTTGCCCGGCTGCCACGATTGCGCACTCAGAGAATGTAGCGCGACAGATCCGTATCGGCCGCGAGATCGCCGACATGCTTCTTGACGTATTCCGCGTCGATCATCACGGTCGTGCCGCCCTGATCCGGGGCATTGAACGAGATTTCGTCGAGCACCCGTTCCATCACGGTCTGCAGCCGGCGGGCGCCGATATTCTCGACCGAGGAGTTGAGGTGCACGGCAACATCCGCCAGCGCATCGATCGCGTCCTCGGTGAAGTCCAGCGTCAGTTCTTCCGTTTCCATCAGCGCCTTGTACTGGCGGATGAGGCTTGCTTCCGTCTCCGTCAGGATGCGGCGGAAGTCTTCCTTGGTGAGCGGCTTCAGTTCGACCCGGATCGGCAGGCGGCCCTGAAGTTCCGGCAGCAGGTCGGAGGGCTTGGAGACGTGGAAGGCGCCCGAAGCGATGAACAGGATGTGGTCGGTTTTGACAGGCCCGTATTTGGTCGAGACCGTCGTGCCCTCGACGAGCGGCAGCAGGTCGCGCTGCACGCCTTCGCGGGAAACGCCGGCACCGACCCCGCCGTCACGGGCGGCGATCTTGTCGATCTCGTCGAGGAAGACGATGCCGTCGTTCTCGACCGAACGGACGGCCTCGCGCTGGATGACTTCGTTGTCGATCAGCTTGTCGGATTCGTCGCGGATCAGCTCACCATAGGATTTCTTGACGGTGGTGCGGACCTTCTTGGTGCGGCCGCCCATCGCCTTGCCGAACATTTCCGACAGGTTCAGCACGCCGATATTGGCGCCCGGCATGCCGGGAATCTCAAAACCGGGCATCCCGGAGCCGCTGTCGGCCACTTCGATGTCGATTTCCTTGTCATCCATCTCGCCGTTGCGCAGTTTCTTGCGGAAGCTGTCTCGGGTGGCAGGCGAGGCCGTGGCGCCGACCAGTGCATCGAGCACGCGTTCCTCGGCGCTCATATGGGCTTTCGCCTGCACGTCGGCGCGCATCTTGTCGCGCACGAGGCCGATGCCGATCTCGACGAGATCGCGGATGATCTGCTCGACATCGCGGCCGACATAACCGACTTCGGTGAACTTGGTGGCCTCGACCTTGATGAAGGGCGCACCGGCGAGCTTGGCGAGGCGCCGGGAGATTTCCGTCTTGCCGACGCCGGTCGGGCCGATCATCAAAATGTTCTTCGGCATCACTTCGTCGCGCAGGCTCTCGTCGAGCTGGTGGCGGCGCCAGCGATTGCGCAGCGCAATCGCCACCGCGCGCTTGGCGTCGTGCTGGCCGATGATGTGCCGATCCAGCTCGGAGACGATTTCCCGGGGTGAAAAGTTACTCATGTCAAATCCGTTTCTTCTGGTGCGTCCAGCGCCATGAAATGGGCCGGACCGTAAATGGATGTCCTGGTGTCGACGTAGCGGAAGCCGGCCTTTTCATAAGCGCGGATCGCCTGGGCGTTCTCCGGATCCGGATCGATGACGATCCTTTTCGCGCCGTTCTCGAAAAGTTCAGAGGTCAGCTGGCGGATGATCGCGCTGCCATGGCCGATGCCGACAAGCTCAGCATTGCCGATCGAGATGTCGATGCCAAGCGTGCCCTTCGGCTGATCCTGGTAGGGATGATCCTCTTCGAGATGCGGGTCGTAATACTGGAGATAGGCGATCGGCCTGCCGTCCAGTTCCGCGATCATCGGCCGGGTCTCGACGCTCGTCATCGAATATTCGATGCTCGCCAGTTCCTCGTCGACATTACCCCACCATTTCGCGATATGCGGCTCGACGAGCCATGTCGCCAAGAGAGGAAAATCCTCACGGGTGACATCACGAAACGAGTAGCGGGGGGCGCCATCAGCCATCGGCGTCCAGCGTTTCGATGACCAGGTTGTGGTTGGTATAGACGCAGATATCGGCGGCGATATCGAGCGCTTTCCTGGCGATCTCTTCGGCCGACTTGTCCGTATCCATCATCGCGCGGGCGGCGGCATAGGCATAGTTGCCGCCGGAACCAATCGCGATGGTTCCGTGCTCCGGTTCGAGCACGTCGCCATTACCGGTGATCGCCAGCGTCGTCGACTTGTCGGCGACCAGCATCATCGCTTCGAGATTGCGCAGGTACTTGTCCGTGCGCCAGTCCTTGGCGAGCTCGACGGCGGCGCGCATCAGCTGGCCCGGATATTGTTCGAGCTTCTTTTCAAGCCGGTCGAGCAGCGTGAAGGCATCGGCCGTCGCGCCGGCGAAACCGGCGATCACTTCGCCCTTGCCGATGCGGCGCACCTTGCGGGCGTTGCCCTTCATCACGGTCTGGCCGAGGCTCACCTGGCCGTCGCCTGCCATGATGACCTTGCCGCCCTTCCTCACAGTAATAATCGTTGTCATAAAGCACCTGCTGGCCCGTCTTCCGGGCTTTCGTTTATGGGCATTTCGGCCCCGTTGAGCATTTATGTAAGACGGTCGAGGGCGAATGCAATCTCATGACGCGATGCCGCGGCGACACCCCTGCTTTTGCTGGATATTTGATGTCGTGCCTGATAAGGAGCGCAGATCGACCGCATGGAGCAGACCCAGATGGGTGAGACGACAACCGCACGCGTGGGCAATATCGTCCGCAAAACCAACGAAACCTCCGTTTCCGTTTCCGTCAATCTCGACGGCACCGGCGCGGCCAGGATTTCCACGGGCGTCGGCTTCTTCGACCATATGCTGGACCAGCTTTCGCGACATTCGCTGATCGACATGGATATCGAGGTTCAGGGCGACCTGCATATCGATGACCACCACACGGTGGAAGACACCGGCATCGCGATCGGCCAGGCGATCTCCAGGGCGCTCGGCGACCGTCGCGGCATCACCCGCTATGCCTCGCTCGACCTTGCCATGGACGAGACAATGACCAAGGCGGCCATCGACGTGTCCGGCCGGCCATTCCTGGTCTGGAACGTCGCGTTCAGCGCGCCGAAGATCGGCACGTTCGACACGGAACTGGTGCGGGAGTTCTTCCAGGCGCTGGCCCAGAATGCCGGCATCACGCTGCATGTGCTGAACCATTACGGCGCCAACAACCATCATATCGCCGAGACCTGCTTCAAAGCCGTGGCGCGGACACTTCGCGCCGCCATTGAAATCGACCCGCGGCAGGCCAATCGCGTTCCCTCCACGAAGGGAATGCTGGTCTGACTGCTTGAGGAGACGATCCTTGAGAAGCTACCTCGTTCTGACACCGCCCAATGACCCGCGAAGCGGACCCGACAGGGATCACCGGTCAACCCTCGTCCTGCGGGACGGGTTTTCCTGGCTCGCGCTGTTGTTTCCGTGGATCTGGCTTTTCTGGCATGGGCTGTGGATCGCCGGCATCGTCATTCTGCTCGGCCAGATCGGCAGCGTCGTACTGATGCAGATTCCAGGCTTCTGGACCGCCGGGCTGCTGTTCGGCGTCGCCATCAGCCTGCTCATCGCGCTCGAGGGCCGACATTATCGCTCCGAAGCGCTGATCCGTCGCGGCTGGACATTGGAAACCGTGATCTCCGCTCCCGATCTGCACACGGCCGAGGAGATCTATTTCTCCGGCCTGCCGCAGCCGGAACAACAACCGATGCCGGTCTCGGCCGAGTGGGCAAAACAGGCAAAACCGCCCGCCGCCGGATGGCAGGCCCCTCACATGGGCCTTTTCGAACATGGAGGACGCTGATGCGCGTCGCAATTATCGACTACGGGTCCGGCAATCTGCGTTCCGCGACCAAGGCCTTTGAACGGGCCGCCCGGGAAGCCGGCATCAACGCCGTGATCGACCTCACTGACAAGGCCGAAGCGGTGGCGACCGCCGACCGCATCGTGCTGCCGGGCGTCGGCGCCTATGCGGATTGCCGCGCCGGCCTCGATGCCGTGCCGGGCATGCGCGAGGCGATCCTCGACGTGGTCGAGCACAAGGGCCGCCCCTTTCTCGGCATCTGCGTCGGCATGCAGCTGATGTCGTCGCGCGGGCTGGAAAAGACCACCACGCCGGGATTCGGCTGGATCGAAGGCGACGTCGTCGAGATGAGCCCAAGCGATCCCCATCTCAAAATCCCGCAGATCGGCTGGAATACGCTCGATATTCATCACCCGCATCCGCTGTTGGACGGCATTCCGACCGGGTCGGATGGCCTGCACGCCTATTTCGTGCATTCCTATCATCTGGCGGCAAAGCACCGCAGCGACGTGATCGCCACCACCGAGTACGGCGGCGCGATGACGGCCTTCGTCGGCCGCGACAACGTGGCGGGTTCTCAGTTTCACCCTGAGAAAAGCCAGACATTGGGTCTTGCCCTCATCTCCAATTTCCTGCGCTGGAAGCCCTGAGCTCGCGCAAACGACCAAGGACCAAAGACATGATCCTCTTTCCTGCAATCGACCTGAAGGACGGTCAGTGCGTGCGCCTCAAGCTCGGCGACATGGACCAGGCCACCGTCTACAATCCCGACCCGGCTGCCCAGGCCAAAACCTTCGAGGACCAGGGCTTCGAGTGGCTGCATGTCGTCGATCTGAACGGAGCCTTCGCGGGTGAAAGCGTCAATGGCGCGGCCGTCGATGCAATCCTGAAGGCCACCAAGAACCCGGTGCAGCTCGGCGGCGGCATCCGCACGCTCGACCATATCGAAAACTGGCTGGCGCGGGGGCTGACTCGTGTCATTCTCGGGACGGTCGCGGTACGCGATCCGGCGCTGGTCATCGAGGCCTGCAAGCAGTTTCCCGGCAAGGTCGCGGTCGGCATCGACGCCAAGGGCGGCAAGGTCGCCGTCGAAGGCTGGGCGGAAGCGTCGGAGCTCGGCGTCATCGAACTGGCGAAGAAATTCGAAGGCGCCGGCGTTTCGGCGATCATCTATACCGATATCGACCGCGACGGTATTCTGGCCGGCATCAACTGGGCATCCACGCTGGAACTCGCCAATGCCGTCTCCATCCCGGTCATCGCCTCCGGCGGGCTTGCTTCGCTCGACGATATCAGCCGCATGCTGGAGCCGGATGCTGCCCGGCTCGAAGGCGCGATTTCCGGCCGCGCGCTCTATGACGGCCGCATCGATCCCAGGCAAGCGCTGGACCTGATCCGCTCCAGACAAGGACGTGCCGCATGACCCTCAAAGCTCGTGTCATCCCCTGCCTGGACGTGAAAGACGGCCGCGTCGTCAAGGGCGTCAATTTCGTCGACCTCATCGATGCCGGCGATCCCGTCGAGGCGGCCAAGGCCTATGACGCTGCCGGTGCCGACGAGCTGTGCTTCCTCGACATCACCGCCTCCTCGGACAATCGCGATACGATCTTCGACGTCGTCGCCCGCACTGCCGAACATTGCTTCATGCCGCTCACCGTCGGCGGGGGCGTGCGCGCCGTCGCGGATATCCGCAAGCTGCTGCTGGCCGGTGCCGACAAGGTCGCGATCAACTCGGCGGCGGTCGCCAACCCGGATTTCGTGGCGGAGGCCGCCGACAAGTTCGGCAACCAGTGCATCGTCGTATCGATCGACGCCAAGAAGGTCTCCGGTGCCGGTGAGGCGGACCGCTGGGAGATATTCACGCATGGCGGCCGCAACGCGACCGGCATCAACGCGCTGGAATTTGCAATCGGAATGGTCGAGCGGGGCGCCGGCGAACTGCTCGTCACCTCCATGGACCGAGACGGCACCAAGAGCGGCTACGATCTGGAGCTGACGCGCATGATTGCCGATAGCGTCCGCGCCCCGGTCATCGCGTCGGGTGGCGTCGGAAATCTGGACGACATGGTCGCCGGCATTAAACAGGGCCATGCGACCGCGGTTCTTGCCGCATCGATTTTCCACTTCGGGACCTATACGGTCGGCCAGGCAAAGCATTATATGGCTGAGCACGGCATTGCCATGCGGCTCGATTGAGCCATCGGGAAGAATGTTATGAGTGAATTTTCCCTGATCGACCTTGAACGGATCGTCGCCGAGCGAGCCAAGGCTTCACCGGAGGAATCCTGGACGGCGAAGCTTTTCGCCGCCGGCCAGGAGAAGGCCGCAAAGAAGCTCGGCGAAGAAGCGGTCGAAACGGTCATCGCTGCCATTCAGCAGGACCGCAAGAATCTGACCGCTGAGAGCGCCGATCTCCTCTATCATCTTTTAGTCGTCTTGAATATTGCAGCGGTGCCGTTGCAGGATGTGCTCGACGAACTCCAGAGAAGGACCGGCCAGTCCGGCCTTCAAGAAAAGGCAAGCCGGCCGACATCATGAGCATTGCTTCCCAGCCCGCCGAGACGCCTGACCCCGAAACCGGCCCGAACACGGAATATTACTCGCCCTATCACCGCTTCACCGCGGAGGAATGGGCAAAATTCCGGGCAGACACACCGCTGACGCTCACCGCCGACGAGGTGCAGAGGCTGCGCTCGCTGGACGACCCGATCGATCTCGACGAAGTCAGGCGCATCTATCTGTCGCTGTCGCGCCTTCTGTCGACGCATGTGGAGGCTACACAGCGCCTCTTCCAGCAGCGCAACCGATTCCTGAGCCTTTCCGATATCACCAAGACGCCCTTCATCATCGGCATCGCCGGCTCGGTCGCGGTCGGCAAGTCGACCACCGCCCGTATCCTGAAGGAACTGCTCGCCCGCTGGCCGTCGAGCCCGAAAGTGGATCTCATCACCACCGACGGCTTCCTCTACCCCAATGCGGTGCTGAGCCGCGAAAACCTGATGGAGCGCAAAGGTTTTCCGGAAAGCTACGATATCGGCACCATCCTGCGCTTCCTGTCGGCGATCAAGGCCGGCGAGCCGAACGTCAAGGCGCCGCGTTATTCGCATCTCACCTATGACGTCCTGCCGGACGAATACACGCTGGTCGATCGTCCGGACATCCTGATCTTCGAGGGCATCAACGTCCTCCAGTCGCGGGCGCTGCCGGCCGACGGCAAGATCGTGCCGATCGTTTCGGACTTCTTCGACTTCTCGATCTATATCGATGCCGATGAAGAGCAGATCCACAACTGGTACGTCCAGCGCTTCATGAAGCTGCGCCAGACCGCTTTCCGCGATCCGACCTCGTTCTTCAAGAAATACGCGGCGATCGATGCGGATGCGGCCCGCGCCGTCGCCGAGGGTCTGTGGGAAAACATCAACCTCAAGAACCTGCGGCAGAACATCGTGCCGACCCGCCCGAGGGCGGACCTGATCCTGCGCAAGGGCCGCAATCACCTGGTGGAAACGGTCGAACTGCGTAAATTGTAGACTATCGATCGCCGGCTATTGAATTAAATCGTCCGCTATTCACGCGGCGAAGCGTCAAGTTGATGCGTCCGCCGTTCTTCAACAGCGTCGACGTGCCCGGATAAATGCGATCGACGCCGTGGAACGCGAGGCGCCCCTCCCCGCCCAGCACAACGACATCGCCGCTTGCCAGCCGGAGAGAGCAGGTCGAGTCCTTGCGGTTCAGGCCGCCGACCCGGAACAGGCAGCTGTTACCGAGCGAGACGGAGAGAACAGGGGCGGCCAGATCGTTCTCGTCGCGGTCCTGATGCAGGCCCATCCTGGCGTCGTCGGAATAGAAGTTGATGAGGCAGGCTTCCGGCGGCTTCGGATAATTGCCCAGCTTTTCCCAGAGATCGAGCAGTTCCCGCGGCATGGCGGGCCATGGCCTTTTCGTCGCCGGATGAAAGGGCTGGTAGCGATAGCCCTCATCCTTGTCCGTCACCCAGCCGAGGGGGCCGCAATTGGTCATGCGCACCGACATGGGTTTGCCGGTGCCGGGCATTTCGGGCGTGTAGAGCGGCGCCTCGGCCACCACACCGCGGATCAGTTCGACCAGATGCTCCTGCGCCGGCCGGTCCAGATAATCGGGAAGGTGCCTGATGCCGTTCGCAAGCGTCGCCAAATCGATCTCCGCTGTCAGTCGCCGCTTGGCCGGCCGCGCATCTTCTTGACGTCCGACCGGCCGGATTTTTCCTTCAGCCGACGTTCCACCGATCCCTTGGTGGGCTTGGTCTTCTTGCGCGGCGGCGGCGGCGGTTCGGCGGCCTTGAGAATCAGTTCCTTCAGCCGCTCCCGCGCATCCTCCCGATTGCGTTCCTGACTGCGGAACCGGTTCGCCTCTATCATCAGCACGCCATCCTTCGACACCCGTTTTCCAGCGAGCTTGATGGCATTTTCCTTCACCCGCTCCGGCAGCGACGGCGAATTGACGATGTCGTAGAAAAGCTGGACGGCCGTCGAGACCTTGTTGACGTTCTGGCCACCTGGCCCGCCCGCCAGCACGAACTGTTCCGTCAGCTCCCATCCGGCGATGGTGATGCGGTTGTTGATATCGAGGGGATTGCTGGCCATGGGTCTCTGGTCTTTAGCTTGGATGCATGCCGGAATCCCGAAACCGGCATCCAATTCCGGGCGACATGCGGCAGGTGACCTGTTTCCCACAAAGCCGGCAAAAAGAAAACCGCCGGCCCAAGGGTGTTATCCCCGGGCCGGCGGTTCCACGTGAATCATTGAGCCAGGATTACTCGGCGGCAGCGAGGATGCCCGGAGCGGCGCCCTTCACATTGCTGTCGACATGATCTTCGTACTGCCCGAAATTCTGGATGAACATCGCGACGAGCTTCTTGGCATAGGCGTCGAAGGCCGCGGGATCCGCCCATGTCGAGCGCGGATCGAGGATCGCATTGTCGACGCCTTCCACGGCGACCGGCACCGCGAAACCGAAATTCGGGTCGGTGCGGAACTCGGCATTCTTGAGGCTGCCGTCGAGGGCAGCGCTGAGGAGCGCGCGGGTTGCCTTGATCGGCATGCGGCGGCCGACGCCATAGACGCCGCCGGTCCAGCCGGTGTTGACCAGCCAGCAATCGACGCCATGACGGGCGATCAGCTCCTTGAGCAGGTTGCCGTATTCAGCCGGGTGGCGCGGCATGAACGGACCGCCGAAGCAGGTTGAGAACGTCGCTTCCGGCTCGGTTACACCCTTTTCCGTGCCGGCGACCTTGGCGGTGTAGCCGGAAAGGAAATGGTACATGGCCTGTTCAGGCGTCAGCTTGGCGATCGGCGGCATGACGCCAAAGGCATCGGCGGTCAGCATGATGATCGACTTCGGCTGCGGCGCGGTGCCGGTCTTCGAAGCGTTCGGGATGAAATGCAGCGGATAGGCGCTGCGGGTGTTCTCGGTCAGCGAATCGTCGTCGAAATCCGGAACCCGGTTCTCGTCGAGCACGACGTTTTCGATCACGGTGCCGAAACGACGGGTCGCGGCATAGATTTCCGGCTCGGCTTCGGCAGACAGGTTGATGGCCTTGGCATAGCAGCCGCCTTCGAAGTTGAAGACGCCGTTTTTGCCCCAGCCATGTTCGTCGTCACCGATCAGCGTGCGGTTCGGGTCGGCCGACAGCGTGGTCTTGCCGGTACCGGACAGGCCGAAGAACAATGCCGTGTCGCCATTCGGACCGACATTGGCCGAGCAATGCATCGGCATGACGCCTTCTTCGGGCAGGAAATAGTTCAGAACGGAGAAGACCGACTTCTTGTTCTCGCCGGCATAGGACGTGCCGCCGACCAGGATCAGGCCGTTGGTGAAATCGCAGGCGATCACAGTTTCCGTGCGGCAACCGTGACGGCCGGGATCCGCTTTGAAGCTCGGCAGGTTGATGATCGTCAGCTTTTCTTCAAAGCTTTCGAGCGTGGCGCGATCCGGGCGGATCAGAAGATTGCGGATGAACAGGGCGTGCCAGGCGAATTCGCTGACGACGCGGGTCGGAAGGGCGTATTCGGCATCGGCGCCGCCGACCAGATCCTGGACGAACAGCGTCTTGCCGGCCGCATGGGCGAGCATGTCCTTCTTGAGGGCTTCGAAGTGTTCGGGCTTCATGGGCTTGTTGTCGGCGCCCCACCAGACGCGTTTCTCCGTGCCGGCGTCGCGGACGATGAACTTGTCCTTGGGGGAGCGGCCGGTGTGCTGGCCGGTAACGGCGCGCAGCGCACCGTCGATCGTCAGATCGGCTTCACCGCGGCGGATTGCTTCTTCATACAGTTCGACCTCGGACGAATTGTAATAAACACGCGATACACCGCCGAGACCGATCGCCGCTAAACCCTTGGACGGGTTGTGAAGTCCAAACTCCTCCATGCGCGCACTCCTTCAGCTTGCCGTGGGAACTGACGCGAAATTAATGACTGATTTCCAAAAGGGCAAGAGGCCCCCGGAAAATTCTTTAATAATATCAATTATTTAATCGATTTAAAAAATTTTATTCCTCTTTAAATCGGTTTAGGAACTGTTTCAATCCGCATCTGCCCTATCTTAAACCTGATTGCCAAAACGCGCTATCGTAAGCGGGCTCTTTATCTTTGCCACAATTTGTTCCACCTTTATACTCAAGAAGCGCGTCGGCTCATGCCGCCTGGCTGGGGTCTATACCAGGAGATGCGCATAGATGATGACGGAGATGGAGAGCATGCAAACAATCGCGCTCGTAGATGACGACCGCAATATCCTGACGTCGGTGTCGATTGCACTCGAGGCGGAAGGATACAAGGTCGAAACCTATACGGATGGCGCTTCCGCGCTCGACGGGCTGATCGCCCGCCCTCCGCAGCTGGCGATCTTCGATATCAAGATGCCACGTATGGACGGCATGGAGCTGCTGCGCCGCCTGCGGCAGAAGTCCGACCTGCCGGTGATCTTCCTCACCTCCAAGGATGAAGAGATCGACGAGCTGTTCGGGCTGAAGATGGGCGCCGACGACTTCATCACCAAGCCGTTCTCGCAGCGCCTGCTGGTGGAGCGGGTCAAGGCGATCCTGCGCCGCGCCGGCGCCCGTGAGGCGCAGGCGGCAGGCGGTACCGGCACCAAGGCCGCGGCCGACGCGCAGGCGGCCCGCACACTCGAGCGCGGCCAGCTTGCCATGGACCAGGAGCGCCATACCTGCACCTGGAAGGGCGAGCCGGTGACGCTGACGGTGACCGAGTTCCTGATCCTGCATTCGCTGGCCCAGCGGCCCGGCGTGGTCAAAAGCCGCGACGCGCTGATGGATGCCGCCTATGACGAGCAGGTCTATGTCGACGACCGCACCATCGACAGCCACATCAAGCGGCTGCGCAAGAAGTTCAAGATGGTCGACACCGACTTTGACATGATCGAAACGCTTTACGGCGTGGGTTACCGATTCCGCGAGGCAGCTTGATCCTTGCGAAAGGTTAACTTGAGGCCACGGCCGGACCAGCGTTAAGCTGGCCCGGTGGAAGGACTGCAGTGGCAGATCAAACATTCGACAGTGACCTGGCGAGGGTGGAGAAGACCGAAGCCCGCCGCGCGCCGCGGCGGTTCTGGTCGCGACCTTTCACGCTCATTCGCCGGGTGTTCGGCCACGCGGTCTTTTCGAGCCTTACCCGCCGCATCCTGTTCTTCAACATCGCCGCGACCGTGGTGCTGGTCGCCGGCATTCTCTACCTCAACCAGTTCCGCGAGGGGCTGATCGACGCCCGCGTCGAAAGCCTGCTGACCCAGGGCGAGATCATCGCCGGGGCGATTTCCGCCTCCGCCTCGGTGGACACCAACTCGATCACCATCGATCCGCAGAAACTCCTCGAGCTGCAGGCCGGCCAGAGCATCACGCCGGTGCCAAACGACGAGGACCTGGATTTCCCGATCGATCCCGAGCGCGTCGCGCCGGTCCTGAGGCGGCTGATTTCGCCGACCCGCACCCGTGCCCGGATTTTCGATGCCGACGCCAACCTGCTGCTCGATTCCCGGCACCTCTATTCGCGCGGCCAGGTGCTGCGTTTCGACCTGCCGCCGGTGGAAAACGAAACGCAGACCTGGAGCGAATGGTTCGCAGGCCTCATCAACCGCCTGCTGCAGCCCGGCAACCTGCCGGTCTACAAGGAAGCGCCGGGTGGCGACGGTTCGATCTATCCGGAAGTCATGAACGCGCTGACGGGCGTGCGCGGCGCGCTCGTGCGGGTTACAGAGCGCGGCGAGCTGATCGTCTCGGTCGCCGTACCGGTCCAGCGTTTTCGCGCGGTGCTCGGCGTGCTTCTTCTGTCGACCCAAGCCGGCGACATCGACAAGATCGTGCACGCGGAACGGCTGGCGATCCTGCGCGTCTTCGGCGTGGCGACGCTCGTCAACATCCTGCTCTCGCTGCTGCTCTCCTCGACCATCGCCAATCCGCTGCGGCGTCTGGCGGCTGCGGCGATCCGGGTGCGGCGCGGCGCCAAGCAGCGCGAGGAAATCCCGGACTTCTCCTATCGCCAGGATGAAATCGGCAATCTTTCCATCGCGCTTCGCGAGATGACCAACGCCCTTTACGACCGCATCGACGCGATCGAGAGTTTTGCGGCCGATGTCAGCCACGAGTTGAAGAACCCCCTGACGTCGCTTCGCAGCGCCGTCGAGACCCTGCCGCTGGCAAAATCCGAGGAGTCGAAACAGCGGCTGACGGAAATCATCTTCCACGACGTGCGCCGTCTTGACCGCCTGATCAGCGACATTTCCGATGCCTCCCGGCTGGACGCCGAGCTTGCCCGCTCGGATTCGACCCCGGTCGACATGGAAAACCTGCTCGGCAATCTGGTCGATATTTCCCGGCAGATCCGCACCGGCCGCAAGCCGGTGGAGATCGGCCTCACCGTGGACAGCAAGGCGGGCAACAAATTCGCTTACCTCGTCAACGGCCATGATCTTCGCCTCGGGCAGATCATCACCAATCTCATCGAAAACGCGCGATCCTTCGTGCCCGAAAAGGGCGGCCGCATCGGCATCCGGCTGTCACGGATAAGGGACCGGGTGACCGTGACGGTGGAAGACAACGGACCCGGCATCCAGGCCGAGGATATCGACCGGATCTTCGAACGCTTCTACACGGACCGGCCGGATGGCGAGAGTTTCGGCCAGAATTCCGGCCTTGGCCTGTCGATCAGCCGGCAGATCGCGGAGGCCCATGGCGGCTCGCTTAAGGCGGAAAACGTGCACGACGCCAAGACGGGCGCCATGACCGGCGCCCGCTTCACACTGTCCCTGCCGGGCGGCGAAGGCCAATGAGCCGGGCGCCAGTCAATATCCACGCGACCGCTATCGTGATCGGCACCAGGGGCCTCCTCTTCACCGGCCCGTCCGGAAGCGGCAAATCCATGCTGGCCTTCACCTGCATCGCCACGGCCAGACGCCAGGGCGCTTTCGCGGCTCTGCTCGCCGACGACCAGGTCCTCGTCTCGCGCCACGGCGATCACCTGCTCGCGACCCGGCCGGAAGCGATCGCCGGCCTCATCGAACTGCGCGGCAGCGGCATCGTCCCTGTGGAAAGCATCTCGGCCGCAGCGCTGGACCTGGCGGTCGAAGTCATCTCGCTGCCGGAAAGCGAACGGTTTCCACCGGAGAACGAACGTTTCCGGATCCCCGGTATGGGTGACCTTCCGCTTGTCCGGATATGGCGCGGTGCACCTGATCCACTGGCCATTCTGGCGGCATTTGCACCTGATTTTCACCATGAGATGCCGTTTTGATCGTCCGGAAGCCTGATTTTTTGACTTGAACTTCGAATCTACTTGGAGAAGATGGCATCCCACCGCTGGACCGCTTTGTTGCAATGCGATAATGGCGCCGAGTTTCCATAGCAGGGGGCAGTTTTCATGATCGGACTAGTGCTTGTCACTCATGGCAAGCTGGCTGAGGAATTTCGTCATGCGGTCGAGCATGTCGTCGGACCTCAGAAATTCATAGAGACCGTATCAATCGGTCCCGAGGACGACATGGATCAGCGGCGGCAGGACATTGTCGATGCCGTCACCAATGCCGATGAGGGTCATGGCGTCATCATTCTGACAGACATGTTCGGCGGCACGCCCTCCAACCTTTCCATTTCCGTCATGGAAAGCGGCCGGATCGAAGTCATCGCCGGCATGAACCTGCCGATGCTGATCAAGCTTGCCGGCGTGCGCAGCGACAACAACATGGACCGGGCACTCGTCGAAGCCTCCGAAGCCGGTCGTAAATACATCAATGTCGCAAGCCGCGTCCTCAGCGGCAAATGAGAACCCAGACCCGGATGTCATCTCCCTCTCCCCGTGAATTCCTGATCGTCAACAAACGCGGCCTGCATGCGCGCGCCTCTGCCAAGTTCGTGCAGATGGTGGAAAGCTTCGATGCCGAGATCACCGTTTCCAAGGATGGAACGACGGTCGGGGGCACGTCCATCATGGGCCTGATGATGCTGGCCGCCAGCACCGGCTGCACGATCGAAGTCTCCGCGGAAGGCAATCAGGCCGAAGACGCGCTGAATGCGCTGGAACAACTCGTCGCCAACAAGTTCGGCGAAGAAGCCTGACCCGCTCGCGACCAGCATTCTATCGACATAAACATATAAAGACTTCTTTATATCCCGTTGCCAGCTTGCGGGAAGCCTGCTAAACCGCTGGCCAGTTTCCGCTTGGCCAAAGCGGGTCTTGCCACATCCGTCGGTACGCCCCGCCGGAGAAGGCACCACCGAACATGGAGAGCTTTATGAGCACTGAGAAGGATTATGTCGTCGCGGATATCAATCTTGCCGCCTACGGCCGCAAGGAGCTCGACATCGCAGAAACCGAAATGCCGGGCCTGATGTCGTGCCGTTCCGAATTTGGCACGTCGAAGCCGCTGAAGGGCGCCCGCATCTCGGGTTCGCTCCACATGACCATCCAGACGGCCGTTCTGATCGAGACACTCCAGCATCTCGGCGCGGAAATCCGCTGGGCGTCCTGCAACATCTTCTCGACCCAGGACCATGCTGCTGCGGCCATCGCTGCCGCCGGCATCCCGGTTTTCGCCGTCAAGGGCGAATCGCTGACCGAGTACTGGGATTATACCGACAAGATCTTCCAGTGGGCCGATGGCGGCCTCTCCAACATGATCCTCGATGACGGCGGCGACGCCACCATGTACATCCTGCTCGGCGCCCGCGCCGAAGCCGGCGAGGACGTTCTTTCGAACCCGACCTCGGAAGAAGAAGAAATCCTCATCGCGCAGATCAAGAAGCGCCTCAAGGCTTCGCCCGGCTGGTTCACCAAGCAGCGCGACGCGATCAAGGGCGTTACCGAAGAAACCACGACGGGCGTTCACCGCCTCTACGAACTGTCCAAGAAGGGCCTGCTCCCCTTCCCGGCGATCAACGTCAACGACTCTGTCACCAAGTCGAAGTTCGACAACAAGTACGGCTGCAAGGAATCGCTGGTTGACGGCATCCGCCGCGGCACCGACGTGATGATGGCCGGCAAGGTTGCCGTCGTCTGCGGTTACGGTGACGTCGGCAAGGGTTCGGCTGCTTCGCTCGCCGGCGCCGGCGCCCGCGTCAAGGTCACCGAAGTCGACCCGATCTGCGCCCTCCAGGCCGCCATGGACGGTTTCGAAGTCGTCGTCCTCGAAGACGTGGTCGAAAGCGCAGACATCTTCATCACCACGACCGGCAACAAGGACGTCATCCGCATCGACCACATGCGCGCGATGAAGGACATGGCGATCGTCGGCAATATCGGCCACTTCGACAACGAGATCCAGGTTGCGGCTCTCAAGAACCTCAAGTGGACCAACGTCAAGCCGCAGGTCGACATGATCGAGTTCCCCAAGGGCAACCGCATCATCCTTCTGTCGGAAGGCCGCCTGCTCAACCTTGGCAACGCCACCGGCCATCCGTCCTTCGTGATGTCGGCTTCGTTCACCAACCAGACGCTGGCCCAGATCGAGCTCTTCACCAAGCAGGGCGAGTACAAGAACGACGTCTATATCCTGCCGAAGCACCTCGATGAAAAGGTCGCCCGCCTGCATCTCGCCAAGCTCGGCGTGAAGCTGACGGAACTCTCCGACGAGCAGGCCGCCTATATCGGCGTCTCGCAGACCGGTCCGTTCAAAGCCGAACACTACCGCTATTAATCAATAGCCGGTTAATCCACAAGATATAGTAGCCGCAGCCTTGACAAAGGCTGCGGCTTCTTTTTTGGGCCCGTCCCTTCCCGGCGATTCCCTAAGCAAGTATTGTTTTAGAACTTGATTCGCGCCTTCCCAGGAGCGTGATGCCGAAAGCCGCCCGCGGTTTTCGGACATCCGTCGCGCTCCCACCATATGATTGGGAGCCGTCCGGCTACGGGCAAGGCGCGATGTGGTATGTCTTGTCGATGAGCGGCAATTGGACGGAGACAGACCGGATATGTCGGTAAAAAAAATGAGCTCGTCAGAACGGGCCGATCCTCTTTGCGGCGGAGCGGAAGCTCCGGCTTTGCGTTCTCTTCTCGGGCGTTCCGTTTTCGGATCCTCGGACGGTAACGCGATGGTCGGCAAGCTTCGCCGGCTGGCGCTGTTCGGCAGCGCCTTCCTCTCGGGCACAGCCCTTTCCGGGCTCGCGACGGCAGCGCTTGCGCAGCAGTCCGGCAATGCGGCTGTCCGCCTTTTCTCCTCCACGGAAGTCATCATCTCTTCGCTGGTGATGGGCGCGCTCGGTGCCGCCCTGTTTTCGGCCATCTGGCTGGTGCGTCAGCGCGGCAATATGGAAGCCGAATCCCAGGAAATGCGCAGCGCCCTTTCCGATGCGCAGCAGCGGATTTCCAAGTTCGAAGCCCTGATCGCCGACAAGAACCGGCGGATCGTCGTATGGGAAAGCGGCTCCTCCAAACCGGAATTCCTCGGCCAGTTGCCGGCGGAAACTGGCGCGCCGCAGCAGGACCGCGAATTTCTCGCGTTCGGCCGCTGGATGCGCGGCCCGTCCGCCAGCGAGCTCGAAAAATCGATCGAGCTGCTGCGGGTCGAAGCCCGCTCCTTCGACACGGTGGTGGAAACCAATCGCGACGAGATCCTGGAAGTGCAGGGCCGGGTTTCGGGCGGCAAGGCCTTCGTCCGTTTCATCGCACTCAACAATCTGCGCGCCGAACTCGCCGAGCTCAAGATCGAGCGTGAGCGGCTGACCAACTCGATCATGCTGTTCCATTCCCTGCTCGACGCCATCGAGCAGCCGGTCTGGCGCCGCGATACGCAGGGCAAGCTCACCTGGGTGAACCACGCCTATGGCGATGCCGTGGAGGCTTCGACGCCGGCACAGGCGATCGAAGACGGTCGCGAGTTCCTCGGCTCGATCGCCCGCGAAAAGATCCGGGCGACGGCGACGTCCACCTCGCCTTTCCATGACCGGATTTCCACGGTCGTGCACGGCAACCGCACCATGTTCGACGTCGTCGACGTCGTTGTGCCGGGCGGTTCCACGGGCCTTGCGATCGACGTTTCCGAGGCGGAAGCGGTGCGCGAGGAACTCAAGCGGACCCTCAAGAGCCACGCGGAAACGCTCGACCATCTGGCAACGCCCGTCGCCATCTTCGACGGCGACCGCCGGCTGCAGTTCTACAACCAGGCTTTCGTGCAGCTCTGGGGTTTCACGCTTCCTTTCCTCGATTCGCGGCCCGATAACAGCGAGCTGCTCGACAAGCTCAGAAGCGACGGCAAGCTGCCGGAACAGCTCAGCTGGCGGAGCTGGAAGGAGGCGGCACTTTCCGTCTACCAGTCTCCGGAGACCCAGACCGACCTCTGGCACCTGCCGAACGGCCAGACGCTGCGCGTCATTGCCACCGCGCATCCGCAGGGCGGCGCCACCTGGGTGTTCGAGAACCTCACCGAACAGGTGGATCTCGAGACCCGTTACAACACGCTGGTCCAGGTCCAGGGCGAAACCATCGACCATCTGTCCGAAGGCGTCGCCGTCTTCGGGCCGGACGGACGCATCCGCCTCTCGAACCCGGCCTTCCGGGCGCTCTGGGGCATCACTGCCGAGGAATCCAAGCCGGGTACGCATATCAAGGCGATCGAGACCGCGTGCTCGCCTTCCTACGACAAACCGGACGGCTGGCGCCGCTTCGGCCAGATGCTGACCAATTTCGATGACGAGCGCCCCTCGCTGCAGGGCACGTTCGAACTCTATTCCGGCCTGATCCTCGATTACGCCGTGACGCCGCTGCCGAACGCCCAGACGATGCTGACCTTCGTCGACATGACGGCGAGTGCCAGGGCGGAACGGGCGCTCAAGGAGAAGAACGAGGCGCTGCAGAAGGCCGACGAGCTCAAGAACGATTTCGTCCAGCACGTTTCCTACGAACTGCGCTCTCCGCTGACCAATATCATCGGCTTCACCGATCTCCTGAAGACGCCGGGCATCGGCCCGTTGAACGATCGGCAGGCCGAATATATCGACCATATCTCGACATCGTCCTCGGTGCTGCTGACGATCGTCAACGACATCCTCGATCTGGCGACGGTCGATGCCGGCATCATGCAGCTCAACTATTCGGAAATGTCGATCGACGAACTACTCGACGACGTGGCCATGCAGATCGCAGATCGCTTGCACGAGAACGGCGTGGCGCTGGCGATCACCGCACCGGCCGGGCTCGGCACGATCGTCGCCGACCAGCAGCGGCTGAAGCAGATTCTCATCAAGCTGCTCACCAATGCCACCAATTTCGCACCTGAAGGTTCTGCCATCACGCTGAACTGCTGGCGCACTCATAGCGACGTGTTCTTCTCGGTGACCGACAAGGGTCCTGGCATTCCGGAAGATGTTCTGAAAACGGTGTTCGACCGCTTCTCGGCCAATGCCAAGGGTGGCAAGCGCTCCGGCGCAGGCCTTGGCCTTTCGATCGTCGAGAGCTTCGTGACGCTGCATCACGGCGATGTGGCTATCGACAGCAAGCCCGGCCAGGGAACCACGGTTACGTGCCGCATTCCGAGCGGCACGACGGCGCGGTCCGTCGCCGCCGAATGATTGGTGAGGCAGCTCTTACCCTGACGCTTGCCGACGAGGCCGAAACGATCCGCCTCGGCGAAGACCTGGCATTGGCGCTGAACAAGGGCGACTGGATCGCCCTTTCCGGCGATCTCGGCGCCGGCAAATCGACCTTCGCCCGGGCTTTTTTGCGCGCGCTTGCGGATGACGGCGAACTCGAAGTGCCGAGCCCGACCTTCACGCTGGTGCAGAGTTACGAGCTGCGCATCCCGGTCTCGCATTTCGATCTCTATCGGCTGGGGGATTCCTCCGAGCTGGACGAGCTTGGTTTCGACGAGGCGCTTTCCACCGGCATCTGCCTGGTGGAATGGCCCGAGGTCGCCGACGACCTGCTGCCGCAGACCCGCATCCAGCTTCGGCTCGAACAGTCCGGCAGCGGCCGGACCGCGACGATCACCGCACCGGACGCGCAGATGCAGCGCATCCGCCGCGTGCTGGCGATCCGCGAATTCCTCGACAGCCATGGCTATCCCGGCGCCCGGCGGCGTTTCCTCACCGGCGACGCCTCGACGCGAGCCTATGAGAGCGTGACAATCGCAAACGGCGAAACGCTGATCCTGATGGACTGGCCGCGCCCGGCGCAAGGGCCGCCGGTTCTCGACGGGAAGCCCTATCCCAAGGTCGCGCATCTCGCCGAAGACCCCTACCCCTTCGTGGCGATCGACGAATATCTGCGGGAACTCGGCCTTGCGGCACCGGAAGTTCTGCATGTGGATTACGACCAGGGCATCCTGCTGATCGAAAATCTCGGCGAAGAAGGTGCCGTCGACGAAGACGGAAACCCGATCGAGGAGCGGTACCGCGAAAGCATCGTCTGCCTCGCCTTCCTGCACAGCCACGAGATGCGCCAGGACCTGCCGGTCGGCGACGGGCATATCCATCACATCCCAGATTTCGATCCGACGGCGATGAAGATGGAAGCCCGGCTGCTGATCGACTGGCATCTGCCCTGGAAGCGCGGCACGCCTGCGACCGACGAGGAACGGCAGGAATATCTGGAGATCTGGGACAACCTGGTCCGCGAACTCGACGGCGTCGAGAAAAACCTGCTGCTGCGCGATTTCCATTCGCCGAACATCATCTGGCGGCCCCATGAATCGGGCGTGCGCCGTGTCGGCCTGATCGATTTCCAGGATGCGATGATCGGCCCCACTGCCTACGATCTCGCCTCGATCGTCCAGGATGCGCGCGTCGACATCCCGAAGGCCCTCGCCGATCAGCTCATGCTTGATTACGTGACGCTCCGCCGCGCACTCGGGGCCTTCGACGAGCCAACCTTCCTGAAGGCCTGGGCGATCATGGCGGCGCAGCGCAATTGCAAGCTTGCCGGTCTCTGGGTGCGGCTCTTGCAGCGGGATGGCAAGCCGGGCTATCTGAAGCACATGCCGCGGACGCTCCGCCATCTCGCGACGGCGCTTAAGCACGATGTGCTCAGCCCCTTGCGCGATTGGTGCCGTCGGGCTGGAATAGAACTGCCCGAATCATAGATACGGTTGCCGATGACCAATAAACGAGCCCCCATCAAACAGGCGATGGTGCTTGCCGCAGGGCTCGGCACCCGCATGCGGCCGATCACCAACACGATGCCGAAGCCGCTGGTGCCGGTCGCCGGCAAGCCGATGATCGACTATGTGCTGGATTCGCTGAGGGAAGCCGAGGTCGAGCGCGCGGTCGTCAACGTCCACCACTTCGCCGACCAGATGGCGGCGCATCTTGCGGCCTATAAGGGCCTCGAAATCCTGATCTCCGACGAGCGGGATGCCCTGATGAACAATGGCGGCGGTATCGTGAAGGGGTTGAAGCTTCTCGACCGCAGCACGATTTTCGTCATGAATGCCGACCTCTTCTGGATCGGCGAGACACCTGGCAAACCCACAAACCTGCAGCACCTGGCCGGATTCTTCGACCCCGAGCACATGGACATGGCGATGCTCTGCGTCGATATCGACAACACGACCGGGCATAACGGTATCAACGATTTCGGCATGGATGCAGCTGGCCGGTTGAGGCGTTACCGGGACGATCCGGCCAACCCGGTCGTTTATGCCGGCGCCTTCGCGATGAACCCCTCCTTCCTGGACGACGCACCGTCCGATGCCTTCAATATCAACATCTATTTCGACAAGGCGATCGCCCGCGGCCGGCTCTATGGCACCATGCTCGAGGGCCACTGGATCACCGTCGGCACGCCCGAGGCGCTGCCGGAGGCGGAAGCGGTGATCGCACGCTATCCGGTGGAGGCATGACCACGCCATCCGGGCGCAGCACGCGGGTCTTCTCGATTGCCGCCGGAGCGCCGTTCCTCAAGACCGTGGCAGCCGCGCTCTGCGACGGCCGGCTCAACGAGACTTTTCACTACGATGCGTCCGACCCGCTTTCGCTTGCCGACGTCACCATCTATGTGCCGACGCGCCGCTCGGCCCGCGTGCTGCGCTCGGAATTCGTCGATCTGCTCGGCGGCCGTTCGGCGATCCTGCCGGTCATCCGGCCACTCGGCGAGACTGACGACGACAGCGGTTATTTCGACCTCGTGGCGCCCGAGGAAATGGACCTGGCGCTGCCGATCGGCGGCACCGCCCGGCTGCTCGAACTTGGCCGGCTGATTCTTGCCTGGCGTAACCAGCTTCCGAAAATCGTGCTCGATGTGCATTCGGAATCGCCGCTCGTCGCGCCCGCCAGCCCCGCCGATGCCATCTGGCTCGCTCGGGCGCTTGCCGAACTCATCGACGCGGTGGAGACCGAGGAACGTGACTGGGCCGACCTGAAAAAACTCGATACCGGCGAACATGCGCTCTGGTGGCAGCTGACCGCCGAATTCCTGTCGATCGCCAGCGCCTTCTGGCCGCTGCGGCTGGAAGAACTGCGCCGTTCTTCGCCGGCAAAACATCAGGCGTCGATTCTGCGCGGCGAGGCACGGCGGATTTCCTTGAGAGACCATAAAGGCCCGGTGATCGTTGCGGGCTCGACCGGCTCGGTGCCGGCTGCAGCCGACCTGATCGCCGCGATCTCCCACCTGCCGAACGGCACCGTCGTGCTGCCGGGACTCGACCTCTCGATGCCGGCGGATCAATGGGCGATGATCGGCGAAGAGGCTTTCGACGGCAAACCGGAACCGGCAAGCCGCAGCCATTCGCAATTCGGCCTGTCGCGCCTGCTCAAAAAGCTCGGCGTGACGCGGGAAGATATGGAAGTGCTCGGCGAGGTGCCGGGCGATCTCGCCTTCCGCGCCGAAGCGCTCTCCCAGGCATTGGTGCCCGCCAAAGCAACCGACCGCTGGAGCACTTGGCGGGACAGCGCCGATCCCCTCAAGCTTTCCGAAGCCTTTGCCGACGTCTCGCTGATCGAGGCCTCGAACGAGCGCGAAGAGGCCGTTGCGATCGCCATCGCGCTCCGGCTGGCGCTCGAACAGCCGGGAAAAGATGGTGGCGAGAGCCAGGCGGCGCTGATTACGCCCGATCGCGCGCTCGCCCGCCGGGTAACCGCCGAGCTTTCCCGTTTCGGCCTGCTCGCCGACGATTCCGCCGGTTCGCCGCTGTCGGGCACGCCGCAGGGGACGCTGACCCAGTTGCTGCTCGAAGCAACGCTCCGGCCGGGAGATCCGGTGGCGATCGTCGCGCTGATCAAGCATCCATTGATGCGGCTCGGCCTGCCAGCTGAAGACCTGCGCTCAGCCGTCGAAGCGCTCGAAATCCTGGCGCTGCGCGGCGGCATCGGCGACATGGACATTTCCGCGCTGGAACCGCTGCTCGAAACCCAGCTTGCGGCGCAGCTCGAAGACCGGCACGCGCCGCATTGGCGGCTGTCCCTGCCTGCCGATGCTGCCGAGAAGGCCCGCGACCTCGCCCGGCGGCTGGAGAAGGCCGTCGAGCCGCTTGCCTCCGCCCTCGTCCGCCGCCGACCGGATGGACGCGGCCTTACCGCAAAACTCCCGCTGTCCGATTGGGCGGAACGCACAGGCCGCGCGCTGGAAGCGATCTGCATTGACGAACAGCAGAACCTCGCGGCGCTCTGGTCAGGCGAGGCCGGCGAAAGGCTGGCAGGGCTGCTGTCCGAAGTCATGGAGACCGACGGGCAGATGGAGGCGGACGGTCCGCAATGGATCGACATCGTCATGGCGCTGACAACAGGCGAGGCGGTAAAACCGCGTTCGCTCAGCCATCCGCGCATCTTCATCTTCGGCACGCTGGAAGCCCGGTTGCAGAGCGTCGATACGATGATCCTCGGCGGGCTCAACGAAGGCTCCTGGCCGGGGCAGACGGTCAACAACCCGTTCCTGTCCCGCACCATGAAGACCGATATGGGGCTGGAGCCGCCGGAGCGCCGGATCGGCCAGCTTGCCCACGACTTCGAAATGGCCTGCGGCACACGGCATCTCATCCTGTCGCGCTCGACGCGGCAAGGATCAACGCCGACCGTCGCCTCGCGCTGGCTGCAGCGGCTGCTGGCGCTGGGCGGAAAACAATTCGCCGACAACCTCAAGGCACGCGGCAACCAGTATCGGGAATGGGCGTCGATGATCGATGCCGGAGAAAACCAGCAGGTTGCCAAACGCCCGGCCCCGAAGCCGCCGGCGGATCTGCAGCCGGTGAAATATTCCTTCAGCGAGGTGGGTCGCCTGCGCCGCGACCCCTATTCCATCTATGCCCGCCGCATCCTGAAGCTCGATCCGCTCGATCCGTTCAACCGCGATCCCGGCGCGTCGGAGCGCGGCACGCTCTATCACGCGATCATCGACCGCTATACCCGCGAAGGCCACAAGCCCGGCACGCCCGCGGCCAGGGAGGCGATGCGCCGGATCACCGAGGAACTGTTCGACGAGGAGCTGTTGCCCCCGCATATCGACCGCGTCTGGCGGCCGCGTTTTGTCGAAGTGGCCCGCGCCTTCCTGGACTGGGAAGTCGAGCGCGCGCCGGATATCCGCAAAACGATGACGGAGGTCGGGGCGGGCTGGGAGCTGGAGCCCGCCGGCATCCGCGTCACCGGCATTGCCGATCGGATTGATATCAAGGGCTCCGGCCTTGCCGATCTCGTCGATTACAAGACGGGCCTCAGCCCTTCGGTTTCCCAGGCACGGGCGCTGCTCGATCCGCAGCTTGGCCTTGAGGCAGCGGCGCTTCGAGCGGGAGCTTTCAGGGATGCGGGGCCGCTGACACCGGATAACCTGCTCTACGTCCGGCTTCGGCCCGGCGACCGGTTCCGGGAAGACAAGGTCAACAACGAGGGTTCGAGCGCGACGGTCAAGCGGCAGCCGAAATCGGCGATCGATCTGGCGGACGAATCGCTCGAACAGCTGACCCGGTTCGTGATCACGCTGCGCAATGGAGAAGCCGGCTTCGCGTCGCGGCTCGTGCCGATGGCGCAGAATGATTTCGGCGGCGAATACGACCATCTCGCCCGCGTGGCCGAATGGTCGACGGCCGACGACGAGGAAGCGGAAGCCGATGAATGACCTGGCTCCCGAGGGCGACGATCCGATCAAGTGGATCGACTGGACGACGGTGCAGCAGTCGCTCGCCTCCGATCCGGTCAGTTCCGCCTGGGTTTCCGCCAATGCCGGTTCCGGCAAGACGCATGTGCTGACCCAGCGGGTCATCCGGCTGCTGCTCGCCGGTTGCCGGCCCTCGTCCATCCTCTGCCTCACCTACACCAAGGCGGCGGCATCGGAGATGTCGAACCGCGTCTTCCAGCGGCTTTCGGAATGGACGGTGCTTTCCGATGACGAGTTGCGCAAGCGGATCGCCGGCATTGAGGGAGCCGAGCCGGGCCAGCTGAAGATCGCCGAAGCGAGGCGGCTGTTCGCCAAGGCGCTGGAAACGCCGGGCGGGCTGAAGATCCAGACCATCCACGCCTTTTGCGAAGCGCTGCTGCACCAGTTTCCGCTCGAAGCGAATGTTGCCGGACATTTTTCGGTGCTGGACGACCGCGCCGCCTCCGCCCTGCTTGCCGACGCACGCCGTTCGCTGCTGACGGCGACGTCTGCGGAGGAAGACCCGGTGCTCGCCGAAGCCTTCGCGCATGTGCTGGATCTCGGCGATGAATTCGGGCTCGAAACGCTGCTCGGCGATATCATCGCCAACCGTACCGCGATCCGCCGCTTCATAGCCCATGCGGAACGCCACGGCGGCATTGGCGTCGAGCTGAAACGAGCCCTCGGGCTCGGGCCCGCCGACACGGAGGACAGTATCGCAGCCGGCTACTGGCCCCTGCCCGGCCTCTCGGGCCTGACGCTCGATCTCTATCTGGCGCTCGCCGACCAGAAGGGCGGCCAGAAGGTCACGGAAGTCGCCTACGGTCTCCGGCTGGTCGCCAAGGAGCCGGATGTCCTGAAGCGCGCTCAGCATCTCGACCAGATCTTTCTCACCCGCGAGAGCAAGCCGAAGGCCGACAGCTCGCTAATCGCCAAGGCGATGACGACGACCGCGCCGGAACTGGCCGACGCGATCGCCGCCGCCCGTGCCCATGTCGTCGCTTGTCGCGACCGGCTGCGCTTGGTCAGGATGTTCCTCGCCACCAAGGCGGCGCTGACGCTGGCGCAGCGCCTCAACGACGACTACGAGGACCTGAAGAAACAGCGCAGCCTGCTCGATTTCGAGGACCTGATCGCCCGCACCGCCGATCTTCTGACTCGCGACGGCGTCGGCGCGTGGGTGCATTACAAGCTCGACCAGGGCATCGACCACATCCTCGTCGACGAGGCGCAGGACACCAGCCCGATCCAGTGGACGGTGATCAAGTCGCTGGCCGAGGATTTCTATTCCGGTGCCAGCGCTCGCGAAACCCGCCGCACCATCTTTGCGGTCGGTGACGAAAAGCAGTCGATCTATTCCTTCCAGGGCGCCCGGCCGGAACGGTTTGCGGAGGAACGCAGCGAGACGGAAAAACGGGTGCGGGCCAGCGACCAGGCCTTCCACTCGGTGCGGCTGCCGCTCTCCTTCCGCTCCACGGCCGATGTGCTGGCCGCCGTCGACCAGGTGTTTTCGCTTGAGGAAAACTTTCGAGGCCTCAGCGCGCTTGGCGAACCGGTGCAGCACCGCTCCAACCGGATCGGCCATCCGGGCGCGGTCGATCTGTGGGACGTGGTGGTGCCGGAAGTCTCCGAACAGGAGGAGGACTGGACCGCGCCGTTCGATTCGACGCCCGACAAGGCGCCGTCGGCCATTCTCGCAAGCCGGATCGCCAACCGGATCGAGGAGATGATCGCCAAGGAAACGATCATCGAGAAGGGCGTCGAGCGGCCGATCGAAGCCGGCGATATCCTCGTTCTGGTCCGGAAACGAGATGCCTTCGTCAATGCGCTGACCCGGGCGCTGAAACGCCGCGACAACATTCCCGTCGCCGGGGCCGACCGGCTGCGGCTGACCAGCCATATCGCCGTGCAGGATCTTCTGGCGCTCGGCCGTTTCCTGCTGCTGCCGCAGGACGATCTTTCGCTGGCGGCCCTCCTCAAGAGCCCGCTCTTCAATCTCTCCGAGGAGGATGTCTTCGAAGTCGCGGCACTGCGGGCCGAGAACACCGGCGCCTGGGCGCAGCTCAACCGTCTGAGCGAGGAACAGCCGCTCCGGTTCCGCGATGCAGCCGACAGGCTCCATCACCTGCTTACCCTTTCGCGGCAGCTCAGCCCGCACGATCTGTTTGCCCGGATTCTCGGCGCGCAGGGTGGGCGGCGGAAATTCCTTGGCCGGCTCGGTACCGAGGCCGGTGACATTCTCGACGAGTTCCTGACCTTCGCGCTCGACCACGAGACCAGCGGACTGCCCGGCCTGCAGGCCTTCATCTCGACGCTGGAGATCGAATCGCCGGAGGTGAAGCGCGAGCAGGATGGCGGCCGCAACGAGGTGCGGATCATGACCGTGCACGCTTCCAAAGGCCTGGAGGCGCCAGTCGTGTTTCTTGTCGACAGCGGCTCGAAGGCTTTCATTTCCTCGCATGTGCCGAAATTTCGGCTGCTTCGGATCCGCGGCGAGGATGTGCCGGCCTGGGTGCCGGGCAAGATGCTGACCAATGCGATGACATCAGCCGATGACGATCGGATCAGGACCTCGACCGAGGAAGAATATCGCCGGCTGCTCTATGTCGGCATGACGCGGGCCGCCGACCGGCTGATCGTCTGCGGTTATCGCGGCAAGATCGACAATCCGGACACCTGGCAGTCGATGATTTCCAAGGCGCTTGCCGCCGACGAGCATCATTGCAGCCCGGCGGAATTCCATGGGTCCGAGGGCCAATGGGGCGGCTTCAAGTGGCGGCTTCCGGCAGCTCCCGGACAAGCACCGAAGGCGGTGCACAAGGAGGAGGCGGCAGCCGACAAACGGCCGCTTCCCAAGGCCCTCTCCCGCCCCCTGCCGGCCCAGAAAATCCTGCCGCGGCCGCTCAGCCCTTCCGGTGCAGGAACGATGATCGACGACGACGCGGACGATCTGATCGTCACCTCGCCGTTGTTCGCCACTGACCAGAAAGGCAGCGCGGGGCTGGCACTGCAGAAGGGCAAACTGGTCCATCGCATGCTGCAGATGCTGACGGATTTTCCCGAGGCCGAACGCGCCGCTGCCGCCCGGCGGTATGCGGACCGCGCCGCCCGTTTCTGGCCGGCCGCGGAGCGCGAAAAGCTCGTCGGCAGCGTCATGTCGGTGCTTTCGCATGCCGAACTCGGGCCGGTCTTTTCCGAGCGCAGCCAGTCGGAAGTCTCGATCATGGGCACGCTGGCACTCGAGGGCCGCGACTACGCGATCTCCGGCCGCATCGATCGGCTGGTGGTGACCGAAAACCGGGTGATCATTCTCGACTACAAGACCAATCGCGTGCCGCCGAAGACCGCGGAGGACGTGCCGCTGTCGCATCGCGCTCAGCTCGCCATCTATCGCGAGATTTTGAAGCCGCTTTATCCGGCAAAGGATTTCGAATGCGTGCTGGTCTATACCGAGTCGGCCCAGGTCATGTCGCTGCCACTGGGCCTGCTGTCACGCTCGCTAGCAGAACTCAAAACAAAGTGAGACAGCAGCCATTGAAAACTTTGAGCGGGAAGCTCACATTTATGCCAACAGAGAATCGTGAAGGAGTGCCCTATGGCTACCGTAAAAGTCGATAACAGCAACTTCCAGACCGAAGTCCTCGACTCCGCTCAGCCGGTCGTTGTGGATTTCTGGGCTGAATGGTGCGGCCCTTGCAAAATGATCGGTCCGAGCCTCGAAGAAATTTCGAACGAGCTCGCCGGCAAGGTGAAGGTCGTCAAGCTGAATATCGACGAAAATCCTGAGCTGGCTGCCCAGTTCGGCGTGCGCTCGATCCCGACGCTTGCCATGTTCAAGGGTGGCGAAGTCGCCGACATCAAGGTTGGCGCCGCTCCGAAGACCGCCCTTTCGGCCTGGATTTCCAGCGCCGCCTAACTTCCAGTCGCATGCCCGCATAAAAAAGCCCGGCTGTTCCCTGCAGCCGGGCTTTTTCTATGTCTTCCGAGACCTTTGCGGTCAGGTCGGCGGGGTGCCGTTGTCGGCCAGTACATTGCCGGCGAAATAAAGCGAACCGCCGATCAGGATGCGCGGAGGCGGAGCGCCCGGCACCTGGCGGCGGGCGATTTCCTGCAATGCTTCGGCCGCTGAGCCGGCTGGTTCGGCGACCAGACCCGCATCGAACGCGGCATGGGCGAGAACCACCGGGTCGAGCCCGGATTCACTGTCGCGGATGCGGACCGTGAAGACGTGTTCGGCGATATCCGCAAAGGCGCGGAAATAGCCGATCGGATCCTTGGTGTTGATCATACCGGCGATGATGTAGAGCGGCCGGGCCTGGCGTTCCTCGAAAGCGGCCATCGCCTCGGCGATCACCTCGCCGGCGCCGGGATTGTGCCCGCCATCCAGCCAGATCTCCGAGCCTTCCGGAGCATATTGCAGCAATTTGCCCTCGGTCAGCTTCTGGAGGCGGGCCGGCCATTCGACCGTCGCCATCGCCTTTTCCATCATCGCCTCGGTGACGGTGAAGCCGGCCGCCTTGACGGCGCGGATGGCAGCGGCGGCATTGGCATATTGGTGGCGGCCCGGCAGACGCGGCAGCGGCAGATCGGCAAGGCCGAACTCGTCCTGGTAGATCAGCCGGCCGAATTCCTCGTGGGCGGAAAACTCCTGGCCGTAAACGGCGGTCGGACAGCCGAGCCGGTCGGCGGTCGAGACGAGCACGTCGCGAGCCGCTTCGAATTCCTGATGACCGATGACGACGGGCCGGCCACGCTTCATGATGCCGGCCTTTTCGGCGGCAATCAGCTCGACCCGATCGCCGAGATAGGCCTGGTGATCGAGCGAGATCGGCATGATGACCGAAACCGCCGGATCGGAAATGACGTTGGTGGCATCGAAGCGGCCGCCGAGGCCGACCTCAAGGATCACCGCATCGCCCGGCTGTTCGGAGAACAACAGGAAAGTCGCCGCCGTCAGGATTTCGAAGACGGTGATCGTCTGGCCACCGTTGGCCGCCGCGATGCGCCGCAGGGCATCTGCCAGCATCTCGTCGCTGACGATCTGGCTGCGGCCGCCCTTGACGCCGATCCGATAGCGTTCGTGCCAGTGGACGAGATGCGGGGACGTGTGGACATGCGTCGCATAACCACCCGCCTCGAGCAGGGCGCGGCAGAAGGCCGTCACGGAGCCCTTGCCGTTGGTGCCGGCCACATGGATGACCCGTGGCAGCTTCTGGTGCGGATTGCCCAACATTTCGAGCAGGCGGGTAATTCTGTCGAGCGAAAGATCGAAACCCTTCGGATGAAGGGTCATCAGCCGTTCAATTTCCCGCTCGGCCTCGCTCACAACGGGCTCGTTCATGGTCGTCATCCCGCCGCTCCGGCTTTCGATGCTCTCTTTCGGTCAGGCGCTGAGCGCGATAGGCGCGGGGAGCGCTTCCTGGACAGGCTGTTTCGTCAGCATCTTCAGGATTTTGGCCAGCGTGGACGGAATGTCGTGGCGCTTCACCACCATATCGACCATGCCATGCTCCAGCAGGTATTCCGACGTCTGGAAACCTTCGGGCAACTTTTCGCGCAGCGTCTGTTCGATGACGCGCTTGCCGGCAAAGCCGATTTCGGCGCCGGGCTCGGCAATATGGACATCACCCAGCATGGCGTAGGAGGCGGTGACACCGCCGGTCGTCGGATTGGTGAGCACGACGATATAGGGCAGGCCCGCTTCCTTCAGCATGTCGACCGCAACCGTGGTGCGCGGAAGCTGCATCAGCGACAGGATGCCTTCCTGCATGCGGGCGCCGCCGGAGGCCGGGAAGATGACCAGCGGGCATTTTTCCGTGAGGGCCCGTTCGCAGGCCCGGACGATCGCTTCGCCGGCTGCCATGCCGAGCGAACCACCGATGAAATTGAATTCGTGGACGACGGCCACGAGCTTCAGGCCCTGGACTTCGCCGAGGCCGGCAAGAATCGTGTCCTCCTGCTCGGTCTTGATGCGGCTGTCCTTCAGGCGGTCAGCATAACGCTTCGAATCGCGGAATTTCAGCGGATCCTGGGCGACCTTCGGCTGCGGAAATGCTTCGAAGACACCGCCGTCGAAGAGATCAATCAAGCGAGACTTGGCCGGCATCTTCATATGGAAGCCGGAAGCTGGGATGACCCACTTGTTCTCTTCCAGATCCTTGTGGAAGACCATTTCCCCAGTTTCGGGGCACTTGATCCAGAGGTTTTCCGGAACGTCCCGGTTGGGACGGCCAAGCATGGAATTGATACGTGGCCGGACGTAATTGGTGATCCAGTTCACTGGGCATACTCCCGTTGGAATCAGGGCCTAATGTGGGCAGACTATTCGGCAGCAACAAGGCGGGCGGCGCGAACGCCGGTCGCCAGGCCGCGAACCAGCGTCACCACCGAGGCGACGGTATCCGGGCCGGCCTTGCCGTCCTTGGTCAGGCTGCCGGCAATCTGCTGGACGATTGCGGTACCGACGACGACGCCGTCGGCCGAAGCACCAATCGCTTTGGCATGATCGGCGGTCTTGACACCGAAACCGACGCAGACCGGCAGGTCCGTATGTCCCTTGATGCGCTTGACCGCACCGGCAATCAGCGACGGGTCCGGCAGCGCGGAACCGGTAATGCCGTTCATCGAGACGTAATAGACGAAACCGGACGTGTTCTTGAGAACCGTCGGCAGGCGCTTGTCGTCCGTCGTGGGGGTGGCGAGGCGGATGAAGTTGATGCCCTTGGCGAGCGCCGGAATGCAGAGTTCGTCATCCATTTCCGGCGGCAGGTCGACGACGATCAGGCCGTCGATGCCGGCTGCGATCGCATCGTCCAGGAACTTGTCGACGCCGTAGACGTAGATCGGGTTGTAGTAGCCCATCATGACGATCGGCGTGTCGTTGTCGGTTTCGCGGAACTTGGCTGCGAGATCGAGCGTCTTCGACAGCGTCTGGCCGCTCTTCAGCGCACGCTGACCGGCCATCTGGACCGCGGGGCCGTCCGCCATCGGGTCGGAAAACGGCATGCCAAGCTCGATGATATCGGAACCGGCGCCCGGCAGCGCCTTCATGATGCCGAGCGAGGTATCGAAATCCGGATCGCCACCCATGAAATAGGTGACCAAAGCGGGGCGACCTTCAGCTTTCACGGCCGCGAAACGTTTGTCCATACGAACGGTCATGTCACATATCCATTCCGAGAATCTTGGCGACGGTGAAGATGTCCTTGTCGCCGCGACCGGAGAGGTTCATCACAATAATCTGGTCCTTGCGCATTTTTGGCGCTCGCTTGATCACCTCCGCCAGGGCATGGCTCGGTTCCAGCGCGGGGATGATGCCTTCAAGACGGGTCAGGACCTGGAAGGCGTCGAGCGCCTCGTGGTCCATGATCGGCACATATTCCGCGCGGCCGATATCGTGCAGCCAGCTGTGTTCCGGGCCGATGCCCGGATAATCGAGGCCGGCCGAGACAGAATGGCCCTCGAGAATCTGGCCGTCATGATCCTGCAGCAGATAGGTGCGGTTGCCATGCAGGACGCCCGGCGCCCCGGCGGTGATCGAGGCGCAGTGCTCGACGCCCTGAAGGCCGCGGCCGCCTGCTTCGACGCCGACGATCTGCACGCCCGCATCATCCAGGAACGGGTGGAAGATGCCGATCGCGTTCGAACCGCCGCCGACGGCAGCGATGACCATATCCGGCAGCCGGCCTTCGGCTTCGAGAATCTGCTCGCGGGCCTCCTTGCCGATCACCGACTGGAAGTCACGGACGAGTTCCGGATAGGGATGCGGGCCGGCAGCCGTGCCGATCAGATAATAGGTATCCTCGACATTGGTGACCCAGTCACGCAGGGCCTCGTTCATGGCGTCCTTCAGCGTGCCGTTGCCGGCGGTCACCGGAATGACTTCCGCACCCAGGAGCTTCATGCGGAAAACGTTCGGCGCCTGGCGCTCCACATCGGTCGCGCCCATGTAGACGACGCAGGGGAAACCGAAACGCGCCGCAACGGTCGCGGACGCAACGCCATGCTGGCCGGCGCCGGTCTCGGCGATGATACGGGTCTTGCCCATGCGCTTGGCGAGCAGGATCTGGCCGATGCAATTGTTGATCTTGTGCGAACCGGTGTGGTTCAGCTCTTCGCGCTTGAAATAGATCTTTGCGCCACCAAGATGCTCGGTCAGGCGTTCGGCGAAATAGAGCGGGCTCGGGCGGCCGATATAATGGGTGCCGAGATCAGCCAGTTCCGCCTGGAAGGCAGGATCGTTCTTCGCCTTTTCCCATTCGCCCTGGAGGTCCAGGATCAGCGGCATCAGCGTTTCGGCGACGAAGCGCCCGCCGAAAATACCGAAACGGCCATCCTCGTCGGGGCCGGCACGGAACGAATTGGGTTTTGGCGTCTCGTTCACTTTCTACTCCCTCACGCGCCTTTCCGACCCGCATCTGCGACGGCATCGAAAAACGCATCGATCATTCCAAGATCCTTGACGCCCGGTGCACTTTCCACGCCGGACGACAGGTCGATACCGCTTGCCCGCGTCGATTTGAGGGCGATAACGGCATTATCCTTGTTCAATCCTCCCGAAAGCATGTAATCCACGCCCTCGTCAAGGGAAGCCATCAGGCTCCAGTCAAAGGAAACGCCGTTGCCGCCCGGCAGTTGCGAGGCGGCAGGCGCTTTGGCATCAAAAAGAAAGCGGTCGGCAACGCCGATATATGGATCGATCCGGTCGAGATCGGCGGCTTCCTTCACCGAAATGGCCTTCATAACCGGCAGTCCATAAAGCGCCTTCAGGTGCAGGATCCGTTCCGGGCTCTCGTTACCGTGCAGCTGCAGGATATCCGGCCGCACCATCGAGACGATGTCGTCGAGTTCCTCGTCATCGGCATTGACGGTCACCGCAACGATCTTCACCCGTCCGCGGACCCGATCGGCAAGGTCTCCGGCAAGGTCGGGTTCGACGTTGCGCGGGCTCTTGGCAAAAAAGATGAAGCCGATATGCGAGGCTCCCCGCGCCACGGCGCGATCGACAGCCTCGGGGGTCTTCAACCCGCAGATCTTGATATCAGGTTTCATGACGTGCGGATTGACATGAAATTCCGACGGAGTCGAGGCAAATCATGGCAGACGGAGTCCGCCCTTGGTGATCCTGGTTATTTTCACCCTCGGGTTAAACCAAAGGATCGGCCGGGACACGTCGAGTGCCTCGATTGAAATGAGTTAGGTGACACGCGACGTGTCCCGTTCGGTGTGTTTATCCGCGCAACTCCGGTCCCTCTGCGGCGGCATGGGCTTACGTCCTTGCGGATGCCATACCGGGTTGTGTGCAACACACGCACGCCCCGCCAAAAGGCGAGAGGGGGACCATTTTCTGCGCAGCCCCTGGCAACCCGCTTGCATAACGGCGGTTCGCCAGATCACCGGTCCCATCTCGCCGGTTATGCGGACCGGTGTAGCCGAAATGGGACGGGTGGATTGTAGGCATGGGTTTGAGGGGCGGGGATGAGAAGGTTGTTAAGTGTTTGATGCCGCTGATGAGGCGGTGCGGAATATGCGTCTTTAGATCGGTGTCTGCGAGTGGATCCTCGGGAAGCCCGGGGATGACGGAGGAGAGGCTGGCGGGCTGATCAAGGAGAGGACTGGGGAAAGAGCGACGGACCAGGGAAGAACAGGTAGGACATACAACGTCGTCATCCTCGGGCTTGACCCGAGGATCCATCTGCCTCCGCGTCACTCGAAATCGATCGCATGCAGCTGCGAGCCATGCTGTTTCAGCCATTTGCGGGCTTCTTCCATGCGCGGGCAGAGCTGTTTGCAGAGCGCCCAGAATTTCGGGCCGTGGTTCATCTCCTTCAGATGCGCCACTTCATGCGCCGCGAGATAGTCGATGATGAGAGGCGGGGCCATGACGATGCGCCAGGAGAAGCTGAGGTTCCCGTCCCAGGAGCAGGAGCCCCAGCGGCTGCGGGTGTCCTTCATGGAGACTGACTTGATCGGCTTGCGGATGGCGGCGGCGTGACGGGCGACCAGCACTTCGAGATCCTTGCGCGCCTCCTTCTTGAAGAAGGCGGAGAGCCGGCGGCCCATGTGATCCTCAAGCCCGCTGACCCTCAGCACCGGTTCGCCGTCGACCAGCAACGCTTCGGTGAGGCCACGCAGCGTGCCGGTATGTTCGATCCGGTGGGGAATGCCGCGAAAGGCGATGCGTCCGCCGGGCCGTATGGAGTTATCGGCCGAAAACTTTGCGAGCTTGGTGAGCAGCCAGCCCTGATGCCGGTCGAGGAAATCGTCGATCTCACGCTTGAGCAGACCCGCCGGCACCGTCAGATTGAGCGCCCGGCCGCCGGGTTCGATCCGGAGCGTGATGCGGGTGGCGCGGCGGTTTTCCCTGATCGTCAGCGGCATCGCGCGATCGCCGACATGAAGGGTCCGCTTCACCGTTTCGAGCGGTTTCGGCTTGGAGCGGACTGGCTTTTTCAGAAGCGCGAACATGGACCCTTTCTAGCCGATTCCTTTCCATAAGAAAGCCGGCGTCTCAGCGACGCCGGCCTCCACCACGTTTCACGTGAATCCCTGGGAGGATCAGAGATCGACCACCGGGTTCTGGCCGGAAGAGCGGTTCTGGCGCTCGCGCATGAAGCGATCGAATTCCTCCTGGTCCTTGGCGCGGCGAAGCTCACGAACATAGTTGTCGAATTCTTCGCGCATCTCGTCGAGCTTGCGGCGCTCTTCCTCGATCCGGTCGATCTCGGTCTTGCGCCAATCGTCGAAGGCGACGTTGCCAGTGGTGAAATGCGTGTTGTAGCGAGATTTTGCCCGACGGCAGCCGGCGAACATACGATCGGCCCGGTCGTTGGCATCACGCTTGAAGCCGCGCAGCCTGTCCCCGAAGATGATGTAGGCGAGCATGGCAAGGCCGAGAGGCCAGAAAACGACGAAACCGAGCACCATGAGAGCGATGGTGGCCGGCGTCCACTCCGGACGAATCAATGCTGACTGGTTCATTGGTCACACCCTGATGTTTCAGCGGGTGGCCGCATGCCAGCCCGACTGAATTCGATTTGGTGAGCCCATGATCCGCCTTCAAGAAGACGGATCATTAAATTCAAGAAGATGCTGAAATATAAACGAGAATTCAAAGAACGCGGCGGAGCTAGTCGGCCTTGCCGCCCTTGATCACCCGCTTGACCGGTGTCTTCTTCGGTGCAGCCCTGGCATGTTTCTGGGTGAAGGCGACGATGCGCGGAGCGATCTCGCGGCGGAAACGCGAGCCGTTGAACACGCCGTAGTGGCCGACATCCGGCTGCATGTAGTGCATGCGCATGTCATCGGGGATGTTGGGGCAGATGGTCTGCGCCGCATTGGTCTGGCCGAGGCCGGAAATATCGTCGTTCTCGCCTTCGATGGTCAGCAGCGCCACTTGGCGGATGAGCTTGGTATCCACCCGAACATTCCGGTGCATCATCTCGCCCTTCGGCAGCGAATGCTTGATGAAGACCGTCTCGACCGTCTGGAGGTAGAATTCCTCGGTCAGGTCCATGACCGCCAGATATTCGTCGTAGAACTCGCGGTGCTTCTCGGCGGACTCGCCGTCGTTCTTGACGAGGTGCTGGAAGAATTCCTTGTGGGCGGACACATGCCGGTCGAGGTTCATCGACATGAAGCCGGACAATTGCAGGAAGCCCGGGTAGACGCGGCGCATGAAGCCGGAATGCGGCCACGGCACGTTCATGATGACATTGTCGCGGAACCATTCGATCGGATGTTCTTCCGCAAGCTTGTTGACGGCGGTGGGGTTGATACGGGTGTCGATCGGACCGCCCATCAGGGTCATCGAAGCCGGGACCATCGAATCGCGCTGCGATTCCATCACCGCTACGGCGGCAAGTACCGGGACGGAGGGCTGGCAGACACCGATGACATGGGCGCCGGGGCCGATCGCGTGCAGCATCTCGATGATGTAGTCGATATAGTCGTCGAGATCGAAGCGGCCGTCGGTGATCGGCACCATGCGCGCGTCGATCCAGTCGGTGATGTAGACGTCGGCGCTCGGAAGCAGCGCTTCGACCGTGCCGCGCAGCAGCGTCGCATAGTGGCCCGACATCGGCGCGACGATCAGGATCTTCTGATCGGGAACACGGCCGGCCGGAAGATCGCGGCGGAAATGCAGGAGATTGCAGAAAGGTTTGTTCCAGACGATCTCTTCCGTCACCGCGACGGTCTCACCGTCGACGATCGTCAGCGGAAGATCGAATGAAGGCTTGCCGTAACGGCGTGTGACGCGCTCGAAGACTTCGAGGCTGGCAGACAGCGTCCGGCCCATCGTCGTGTGGGAAAACGGATTGAGCGGATTGGAATAGAAGAAGTGCATGGCATCCGCGGCGGCGCGAACAGGGGCCATCGCGGCGTGGTTCATCTCGTAGAACTGATAGAACATCGAGGTGCTACCTTTCGTCATTTCCGACAGCGTATTCGACAACGAGATCGAACCGATCGGTTCAGGAGCAGAATGAGGATAGGCTAACACTTTTCGATTGCGGTGCAACATGGTGGGGGATACCGGCTGAATTGGCCAAGAGGAAGGCGGGGACCACAGATCATTCTGCTGTCTTAAGAATGACATGTAAGCCTTAAGGTTCCACCATCCAAGCCTGGTTAAAGGACTCATATCCGCCGGCGGATATGAGTCCTCCCATCACTTATACGTCAGCGACGAAGGTCTGACGCTGGGTTCCGAGCCCATCGATGCCGAGTTCGACAACTTCGCCGGCCTTCAGGAAACGCTGCGGCTTCATGCCGAGGCCGACGCCCGGAGGGGTGCCGGTGGAGATGATATCGCCCGGATGCAGCGACATGAACTGGCTGAGGTAGGAGACGAGGTAACGGACGCCGTAGACCATGGTCTTCGTGGAGCCGTCCTGCATCTTCTCGCCGTTGACGGTGAGCCACATGCCGAGATTCTGCGGGTCGGGGATTTCGTCCTTGGTGACCAGCCAGGGGCCGATCGGGCCGAAGGTGTCGCAGGACTTGCCCTTGGTCCACTGGCCGGAGCGCTCGCTCTGGAAGGCGCGTTCGGAGACGTCGTTGGTCAGGCAATAGCCGGCGACGTAATCCATGGCGTCGGCTTCGGAGACGTATTTCGCGGTCTTGCCGATAACGACGCCGAGCTCGACTTCCCAATCGGTCTTCACCGAGCCGCGGGGAATGACCACGTCGTCGTTCGGGCCGACAATGGCCGACGTCGCCTTCATGAAGATGATCGGTTCCGGCGGCACGGTGGCACCGGTTTCGGCGGCGTGGTCGGAATAGTTGAGACCGATGCAGATGAACTTTCCGGTGCCGGCAACGCAGGGGCCGATGCGCGCCGGCTGCATTTCAGCCAAGCTTTGGGGATCGAGAGCGGCGATCTTCGCCAGACCTTCCGGGGAAATCGCGGGGCCGGCAATATCGGCGACGTGACCGGACAGATCGCGGATCTTGCCCTGGTTATCAAAAAGTGCCGGCGTTTCATGGCCCGGCTCGCCAATGCGCATCAGTTTCAAAGCATGGTCCTCCATTGATCGGGAGGTTTATGGAACATGCGCCCTGGCTTGTCACCCCCGTTTCGGCAGATCGAAAGCCTGTTGCCAACGAGGCCGATGGGCCTATTGTTGACCTCGAATTTACCCCGCCTGCAGATCTCAGAGGATGCCATGACCAGCAGCAATACCCGCGATTCGGAATTTCCGATCGATGCCTTTTTCCTCGACCGCTGGTCGCCCAGAGCGTTTACCCAGGAGACGATCGATCAGGCGACCATGCTGACGATTCTCGATGCTGCCCACTGGGCGCCCTCCTCCGGCAACAACCAGCCCTGGCGTTTCATCTATGCGCTGCGCGGCACGCCGTCGTTTCCGGTGCTCGTCGACATTCTTTCGCCGGGTAACCAGCGCTGGGCGCAGCATGCGGCGGCGCTCCTGATCGTCGTCTCGAAGACCTATCGCGTGGCCAGCAATGGCGAACACCGGCTCGCCTATACCCATTCCTACGATACGGGTGCGGCCTGGTTTTCGGTCATCACGCAGGCGATGAAGCTCGGTTACCACGCCCACGGCATGGAGGGTTTCGACAAGGAAAAGGCCGTCGAGGTGCTGGGGATTCCGGAAGGCTACCGGGTCGAGGCGGCAGCTGCGATCGGTCGCATGGCCGACAGAGCCACGCTTCCCGACGATCTTGCCGATCGGGAGTTCCCGAGCAAGCGCAAGCCGGTTTCGGAAATCGCCTTCGAAGGGAAGTTTACCGGAGAGCCCTGAGCATCAGGCCGTCTTTTAAGAATTGTTTCACGTGAATCCATATCCACAGGAAAGATTCACGTGAAACATTTTTGAGCTGGACAAACAAAAAGCGGCGGTCCGACGGGCCGCCGCTTTTTGTTTTCAAGATTTCGACCTCAGATGTCGAGGTTGGCGACGCTCAACGCGTTTTCCTGGATGAATTCGCGGCGCGGCTCGACTTCGTCGCCCATCAGACGCGAGAAGAGACCGTCGGCGTCGGTCGCATCGTTGACCCTGACCTGCAGCAGCGAGCGGACGTTCGGATCGAGCGTCGTTTCCCAGAGCTGCTCGGCATTCATCTCGCCGAGGCCCTTGTAGCGCTGCATGGAAAGACCCTTGCGGCCCGTCGCGAAGATCGATTCCAGCAGCGCGCGGGGACCGGACATTTCCTGCTGTCCATCCTTGCGGGTGAGGACCGGCGGGGTGCGGTAGATTTCCTGCAGGCGCGTGGTCATCTGGTCGATATGGCGGGCATCGGCCGAGCCGATCAGCGCCACGTCGACGGCGGCGACTTCCTTGACGCCGCGCACCATGCGCTCGAAACGCAGGCCACCCTCGTCCGTCACATGGCCGGACCAGCCGCGTTCGGTCTCTTCGGCGATCATGTCGAGGCGACGGGCAACCTCGGCGGCGGTCTCCAGAGCCCGTTCGCGATTGTCGGTGAGTTCCGGATTGAGAGCGCCAGCGATCGCGGCCTGTTCGATGATCGAACGGCTGTACCGAGAATGCAGGCCTTCGACCAGGGCACGGAGACGCAGGGCATCCTGGATGACTTCGCGCATATCCGCACCGGCCCGAACTTCACCGGAGCCGAGCGTCAGGGTCGCTTCCTCGAGGCCCATGGTGATGAGATATTCTTCCAGGGCAACTTCGTTCTTCAGGTACTGGATCGACTTGCCGCGGCTGACCTTATAGAGCGGCGGCTGGGCGATATAGATATGGCCGCGTTCGATCAGTTCCGGCATCTGGCGGAAGAAGAAGGTCAGAAGCAGGGTTCGGATATGGGCGCCGTCGACGTCGGCGTCCGTCATGATGATGATCTTGTGGTAACGCAGCTTGTCGGCGTTGAACTCGTCCTTGCCGATCGACGTGCCGAGCGCGGTAATCAGCGTGCCGATTTCCTGGCTGGACAGCATCTTGTCGAAACGGGCGCGTTCGACGTTCAGAATCTTGCCGCGCAGCGGCAGGATCGCCTGGTTTTCGCGCGAACGGCCCTGCTTGGCCGAACCGCCGGCGGAATCACCCTCGACGAGGAAAAGTTCGGACTTGGCCGGATCGCGCTCGGAGCAGTCGGCGAGTTTGCCGGGCAGCGAGGCGATGTCGAGCACACCCTTGCGGCGGGTCAGTTCGCGGGCCTTGCGCGCTGCCTCGCGGGCGACGGCCGCTTCGACCACCTTGCCGACGAGGATCTTCGCTTCGGTCGGATGTTCCTCGAACCAGGTGCTCAGGGCTTCGTTCATCAGGCTTTCGACCACCGGCCGAACTTCCGACGACACGAGTTTGTCCTTGGTCTGCGACGAGAACTTGGGGTCGGGCACCTTGACGGAGAGAACCGCGGTCAGGCCCTCGCGGCAGTCTTCTCCCTGCAGCGTGACCTTTTCCTTCTTGGTGATGCCGGAACTGTCCGCATAGGACGTCACCTGGCGCGTCAGGGCGCCGCGGAAGCCGGCCATATGAGTGCCGCCGTCGCGCTGAGGAATGTTGTTGGTGAAGCAGAGCATGTTTTCGTGGTAGCTGTCGTTCCACCACATGGCCACTTCGACGGTCATGCCGTCCTTCTCGCCCTTGATGGTGACGGGCTTGTCGACCAGCGCCTTCTTGGAACGGTCGAGATAGCGGACGAAGGCTTCAAGACCTCCGTCATACAGCATCTCCTCTTCCTTGATATCCGGCTTGCGCTTGTCCGTGAGCCGGATTCTGACGCCGGAATTCAGGAAGGCCAGTTCGCGCAGACGATGCTCGAGCGTGCCGTAGTCATATTCGGTCATCGTGAAGGTTTCGGAGCTGACGAGGAAGGTAACCTCGGTTCCGGAGCGGCCTTCGTATTCGCCGATGACCTTGAGCGGGCCGTCGGCAACGCCGTGGGTGAAGGAAATCTCGTGGAGCTTGCCGTTGCGGCGGATGCGCAGCTTCAGCCAGACGGACAACGCGTTGACGACCGAGACGCCGACGCCGTGCAGGCCGCCGGAGACCTTGTAGGAGTTCTGGTCGAACTTGCCCCCCGCATGCAGCTGGGTCATGATCACTTCGGCGGCGGAGACGCCTTCGCCGGTGTGAATGTCGGTCGGGATGCCGCGGCCGTTATCCGTCACGGTAACGGAGCCATCGGCGTTGAGCGTCACGGTCACCAGGTCGGCATGGCCGGCCAGCGCCTCGTCGATTGCGTTGTCGACGACTTCGTAGACCATGTGATGCAGGCCGGAGCCGTCGTCCGTATCGCCGATATACATGCCGGGGCGCTTGCGAACGGCATCGAGGCCCTTCAGAACCTTGATCGAGTCGGCACCATATTCGGCACTCGCGCCATTATCGCTGACGGGTGTATCGGTCATCAGTATCTTCCAATTCGTTTGAGATGCCGGTTAAGCGAATCACCGGCCATTCCACCCTTAGAATATAGGGAAATCGGTGCGGTTTCTAAAGGTTGGGCCTCGCCAATACGGCACGAAAGCCGTGGATGCGTACAGAATTCAGCCCCGCATCTCGGCTTTTTTGAGGAGCGTGTCCATTTCCTCTATCACGTCCGGCGGCAAAGAGCGAATCCGCTGCGCCAGCCGGTTGGCAAAGCCCGTATAGGACGGCGGCAGACCCGCCGTATCGAGCACGACTTTCGGATGCGAGGCATCGGCGAGCCGGAAAAGCTCCTCCGCCTCATCCCAGATGACGTTGAAATAACCGGCAATCCGCTGCAGCAGTTCGAAGGTCGGGCGGCCGCGCTTGCCATGCTCCAGGGCCGAGAGATAGGCGGGGGTGACCCCGATCGCCTCGGCCAGCTCGCGCTGGGTGATACCCTTGCGGCGGCGAAGCTCTCTCAGTGCATGGCCGAAGGGAGTCATTCCCGATCTCCCCGGCCACGGGAGAGCCGCACATACATGGCGCCCTCCCCGCCGTGATGGCGCGCCGCCCATTCGTAGGACGAAATCAGGAAGCGGAACTCGGCTTTCGAAAACCACAGGGGCACGGCGCGGCGAAGCGCACCTTCACTGCCCATCGAACTGCCCTTGCCGGTGATCACCAGGACGTGGCGAAGTCCGCGTTCATGCGCTCTCAGCAGAAAGTCGAGAAGCAGGTCGTGGGCCTCGCCCTGGAAAAGTCCATGCAGATCGAGGCGGGCATCGATCGGCAGCCGGCCCTTGGCGAGCTTCTTCTTGACCGGTTTTTCGAGAGGCTGATGAGAACCCACGGGGCGCTTGGACGGAACGGGCGCCGGCAGTTCGACTGCATGGCTTTCCTGCCGCGGCGCGGGCTTCGGCTTTGCGGCTTGGACGGCTGCCTCTTCCGCGGCAATCTTTGCGGCTTCGGCTTCCTCGAATTCCAGGATTTCCTTCATGCGGCCAGGCAGGGCGCGGGCGGACTTGGCAACCCTGCCCCACAATATCCGCTCTTCCGGATCGAGTTTGCGACCGCCCTTCATCCGCCGTACCTGACAGCCGCTGCCTTGGGGATGAGGATATGGAAATCCGCGTCATTGCGCACCGTTCCGGCAAGCTCGCCCGCCTCGAAGCCGGAGCCGGTAAAGATGTCGCCGCGGGCTGAGCCGACGATCGCGGAGCCGGTATCGAGCGCCAGCATCAGCCGCGCGAAGGGTTTGCCCCCATCCATGTGGGTCAGCGTTTCGGACCGGATGAAAAAGGGAAAACCGAATGTGTGGATCTGGCGATCGACCGCCAGCGAACGCCCCGGGATCAGCGGCACCTTGGCGGCAGCCACCGGCCCGAGTGACGGATCGGAGACATCCGCTTCCCGGAAGAATATGTAAGAGCGATTGTGCCAGAGCACTTCATCAACCTTAGCCGGATTCTCGGCCAGCCAGGCGCGGATGCTCTGCATGGAAATCTTGGCAGGATCGATCTCGCCGCGGTCGATCAGCAGCTTGCCGATCGGCGAGAACGGATGACCCGCCTTGGCGGAATAGGTGATCCGCCGGATGTTTCCATCCGGATATCTCAGCCTCGCAGCGCCCTGAACATGGATGAAGAAAACATCAACCTTGGACTTCGCGTAGGCGATCTCCAGGCCGCGGCCTTCGAGAAAACCACGATCGATCTCGCCGCGATCCGGATAGGGCTCGATTCCATCAGGCGTCCGCCGGCCGAACATGTAGCCGGAGTCCAATCCGGCCGGCCGGTTCGTGTCGTCGAGATCGATGAGATCGTCGGGGCGATAATAAAACGGATGAACCCAGACATCGTCGCGCGTTTCCGAAACCTCGATCTCCGGCTCGTAGAAGGCGGTGACGAAACCGCGCCGGCCATCGTTGCGCGAAATCAGGAAGGGCGTGCAATGGGTTTCGAAAAAGGCCCGGGCAGAAACGGGATCGCCCGGGAGGTCCCGGGCGGCTTCGATGAGAGTTGCAAGTTCTTCGGCCGTCAGGCCAAGCGACCCGGTTCGATAGGGCTTGACCTTGCGGATATGCTCCAGCGACGCGCGCATGCCGGCAAAGAGCGCGGTCGGATCATCGTCATTCCACCCCGCAAGATCGGAGAAGGCGACCGGCCGAAGAGTATAGTCCGCAGAGCTGAAGGTCATTGTTCGGATTCGGTGGCGACAAGTCTCCAGTTCGGATCGCGGGAGCGGATGTCGCGGGCGAAAGTCCAGATATCGGTGACTTCGGCCACGGTCTCCTGGTCGCCGTCGATCAGTGCGCCGGCCTTGTCATAGGTGGCGGAAATGAGCTGGCTGACGATCCGGACGGTGATCTGTTCCTCGGCATCCTTGACTGCGGCATGGGTAATATCCGCCTTGTCGATGCCGACGAAGGTGGATTTCACCACTTCACCGCGGGATTCCCGGTCGGTGATCGCCGTGTCGAAACCATCGAAGACTTCCTTCGAAAGAAGACCCTTCAACGTCTTCCGGTCGCCGTCCGCAAAGGCCATGACGATCATCTCGTAAGCCATGCGGGCGCCGTTCAGGAACTCGCGGGGACGGAACGAGGGGTCGGACTTGACCACTTCGCGCAGCGCTGCGTTGAGTGGCGTATCGGGCTTGGCGACAGCATCGACATCCGCATAACGCTGCTCGTCTTCCGTGGCATCCCGGCGCGGCAGGGTCACGACCTTGCCGTCATCGCCGCCCGGATTTTTCGCGACGTCGCGGGGGCTGTAAGGATCGAACGGCGGCTTCTCGCTTCCCGTCCGGCGTCCGAGCACACTGCGCAGTTGCAGGAAGATCAGAACCGCTGCGACAAGGAAAAAGAGTGTTATAAAGTCGTTGGAGCCCATCTTAACCCGCATTTGGCGTTTAAATATTCGGTGCAGTTTCTCATATAGTCTGCATACGCCTATCATTCAAATGGCGAAGACGTTAGCGCTTTGCGCGCAACCGAATATCACGACACAGGGAATATCATGCGCTTCTTTCTCGTGCCGCTCTTTCTGATCGGCTGGCCGCTCGCCGAAATCGCGGGCTTCGTGCTCGTCGGCAAAGCGCTCGGCCTCTGGGTAACGCTCGGCTTGGTGATTGGCACGGCGGTGCTCGGAGCCATTCTGCTGCGCAACCAGGGCACCCAGATCCTGAGGAAGATTTCGACCGAGAGCCGCGACGGCCGCGCGCCCGGCCGCGCACTGATCGACGGCGCGATGATCGTGGTGGCCGGCATCCTGCTGCTGCTGCCTGGTTTCCTGACCGACATCATCGGCCTGGCACTGTTCATTCCCTTCGTGCGCAGCCTCATCTGGTCGATGATCGGCCGCCGCATCGTCGTCGTCCGTTCGCCGCGCAGCGAAAGCTATCGTTACGAAAGTGCAAGGCCTTCGCCAGAGGCCAAAAAGACGGGGCCGGTGGTCGATCTCGATGAAGAGGACTATCATCGCGATCCCGATCCCTCGTCGCCCTGGGTCGGGCCGAAAAGCAAGGAACCCTGAGGAGTTCGGCCGGTTGGTCAGGGTTGTAAGCCCCCAAGCGAAATGTTAGAGGGCCTCAACGCTCCAAAGCCTCGAGGAAATCCAATGGCAGACGATAACAACCAGGCCGAAACGCCGTCCCTCAACATCCTGGCGCAATACACCAAGGATCTCTCCTTCGAGAACCCGGGCGCTCCGCGTTCGCTGCAGTCACGCGACAAGGCGCCGGCGATCAACATCAATGTCAACGTCAATGCCAATCCGCTTTCCGAGGCCGATTTCGACGTTATCCTGACGCTGAACGCCGAAGCCAAGGATGGCGACAAGGTCGTCTTCGCGGCCGAGCTGGTTTATGGCGGCGTCTTCCGCATCACCGGCTTCCCGCAGGAGCACATGCTGCCGCTGCTCTTCATCGAGTGCCCGCGCCTGCTGTTCCCCTTCGCCCGCCAGATTATCGCCGACGTGACCCGCAACGGCGGTTTCCCGCCGCTGATGATCGACCCGATCGATTTCGCGCAGATGTTCACGCAGCGCATGGCCGAGGAACAGGCCCGTTCCAAGGTTCAGGTGCTGGACAGCTAAGCAAAAATTTTCCAGATTTGACGAAAGAGCCCGGGCTTCGACCCGGGCTTTTTTATTCGGCCGTTCCGTATTTCAGCCAGACCGCCTTGTCCTTCAGAGACGTCACCATGGCGGCATGCGCCTCCAGCTCCGCTTCGGTCAGCCGGGGGCCAAGAGGCCGGGGGCGACCCGCAACCTCGATCACAACTTCCTCGACCTCGACCGCCGTCGCCGACCGCTCGTTGCCCATCAGGCCGAGCGCCGTCTGACGGCCGCCGGTCATCTCGATATAGACTTCGGCGAGCAGTTCGGAGTCGAGCAGCGCGCCATGCTTGGTGCGATGGGCATTGTCAATGCCGTAACGGCGGCAGAGGGCATCGAGCGAATTCGGACCCATGGGATGTTTGCGGCGGGCCATGGCCAGCGTATCGATGACCTGGTCGGACATCACCGGCGGCAAGCCGAGACGGGCGAATTCGGCGTTGATGAAGCCCATGTCGAAGGTCGCATTATGGGCGATCCATTTGGCGCCGTCGAAGAAATCGATGATCTGCTGGACGACATCCCCGAAGCTCGGCTTGTCCTTCAGGAATTCGTCAGTAATGCCGTGCACGGCAAGCGCGTCCGGATGAACCTTGCGGTCGCCCGGATTGATATAGAGATGCAGCGTTCTGCCGGTCGGGAAATTGTTGATCAGCTCGATACCGCCGATTTCGATCACCCGGTCGACTTTCGATTCGAGGCCGGTGGTTTCCGTATCGAAGATGATCTCACGCATGTGGGTCGTTCTCTTCCTTGGGGCTCGTCTTACCAGTCCTCAGGCCAGCTCTCAGGGACGCAATGATTGCGCGCACCTGCTCCCTCGCCGCCTCCAGTCCGAGGCCCGTGTCGATGAGGAAATCGGCTCTTTTGCGTTTTTCCGCATCGGGCATCTGGCGGGAGAGAATCATCGCCAATTTTTCCTCCGTCATGCCCGGCCGCGCAAGCACCCTGTCGCGCTGTATCTGTGGATCACAGGTAACGACGACGATGACATCGACGCGATCTTCGCCCTTCACTTCAAAAAGAAGAGGGATGTCGAGGAGCACGAGATCGGTGCCGGCCTGTCTGTATCGGGTCAGGAAATCGACTTCGCGCTGGCGGACCAGCGGATGGACGATGGCCTCGAGGACCGGGAATTTCTCTGGTGACGCCGAAAGCTGGCGGGACAGTTCCTGGCGGTCGATGACACCGTCCTTGATGGTACCGGGAAACACCTCGCCGACGGGTGCCACCGCATCGGTGCGATAGAGATCATGGACGACGGCATCGGCATCATTCACCGGGACGCCCTCTTCCGCGAACATTTTCGCGGTCGTCGATTTTCCCATTCCGATGGAGCCGGTCAGGCCGATGACGATCATGCGTGTTTTTCCATATCGGCGATGACGAGGTCCCGCAGTGCCTTGTCGACCACCGGGCGGCGGCCGAACCATTTTTCGAAACCGGGCACCGCCTGGTGCAGCAGCATGCCGAGCCCGTCGACGATGGGAAAACCCTGCGCTTCGGCCTGGGCGAGTAGCGGAGTTTTCAAAGGTACGTAGACGATATCGGTGACAACAGCCCCGAACGCCAGCGGCGAGTAGTCGATATCAGGCGCTTCGCTGCCGTCCATGCCGAGCGATGTCGTGTTCACGAACAGGCCGGCGCCGGTCATAACCTCATTCAGCGCTTCGACCGGATGGGCATGAACTTTCACGCCGAAGCGGTCGGCAAGTTCTCTAGCCCGCGCAACGGTCCGGTTGACCACGTGAATCTCCCCGATGCCGCGGTCGCGGATCGCCTGGATGACGGCGCGGCTTGCACCGCCGGCGCCGAAGATCACGACCCGGCCGGTCTTGTCCCAGCCAGGATGGCGGTCATCGAGATTGGCGGTGAACCCATGACCGTCGGTATTGGTGGCGTGCAACAGTCCGTCTTCCATCCAGAGCGTGTTCGACGCCCCAAGCTCTTCCGCCAGATCGTCCGGCCGGTCGGCCAGCTTGAAGGCGAGTTCCTTGTGGGGGATGGTGACATTGCCGCCGCGAAAACCGGAACGGCCCTCTTTCAGGGATTTGATGAAGGCGGGAAAATCTGCTTCGGTGATAGCCTCTGCCCTGTAGGACCCGGCAATTCCAAACTGTTTCAGCCAATGGCCGTGGATCAGCGGCGAGCGGGAATGCTTCACCGGCCAGCCGGTTACGAAAGCATTAACCAAAAATGTTTCACGTGAATCAGCCATCGATCGCCCCCAGTTCGCGCAGCTTCTCAAGGAGAGGCAGCATGGGCAGGCCAAGAATGGTGAAGTAGTCGCCCTCGATTCTGGAAAACAACTGGATGCCCTCTCCCTCCAGCTGATAGGCCCCGACGCTGCCGTAGACCTTTTCGCTGACGCGCGACAGATAGCGGTCCACGAAGGTTTCGCTCAAATCCCGGACGGTCAGGTCCGCATGGGCGACATGTTCCCAGGCGATTTCACCATCCTGCACAAAAGCGACTGCACTGTTCAGGCGGTGGGTCTTGCCTGAGAGGGAGAGCAGGTTCTCCTTCGCTTCGGCAAGCGTTTTCGGCTTGTGATAGACTTGGCTTCCGAGCGACATGGTCTGGTCCGAGCCGATCACCAGCGCGCCTGCAAGATGTGCGCTCACGTCGATCGCCTTTGCCTTGGCAAGCGCCAGCGCCACCTGGTCAGGGGTGGCACCTTCAAGCCCCGCCTCGATCTTCCGCTCGTCGATCTCGGCCGCGCGGCTTTCAAAAGCGAGGCCGGCATTTTCCATCAGCATCCGGCGGAAGGGGCTGGAGGAGGCAAGTACGAGAGGCACTGTCACGAAAATCTCCCAAGAGCTGCGCGCGGATTCGCTTAACGCAGCTTCGGGCGCAGCGCAACGATTGCGGCGGCCGTCTCCTCGATCGACCGGCGCGTCACGTCGATGACCGGCCAGTTCTGGCGGGCGCACAGCGCGCGGGCATATTTCAGCTCCTCGTTGATCGTTGCACGGTCCGTATAATGGCGCCGGTCGAAACCTTGGGTGACACCGAGTTCGCGGTGTTCACGCACCTGGCTGATCCGGTCGGTCGTGGCGACGAGGCCGACGATCAGCGGGTGGGTGGCGCGGTAGAGGCTGTCCGGCAGATCGACGCCCGGCACGATCGGGATGTTGGCGGTCTTGATGCCACGGTTGGCGAGATAGATGCTGGTCGGGGTCTTCGACGTGCGGCTGATGCCGATCAGCACGACATCCGCCTCATCGTAATCCTCCGGCATCTGGCCGTCGTCGTGATCCATTGTGAAATTGAGCGCTTCGATGCGCTTGAAATAATCCGCATTGAGCGCGTGCTGGGCGCCGACACGACGCCGGGACGGAGCACCGAGATAGGCCTGAAATGTCGCCATCACCGGTTCCAGCAGGTTGACGCAGGGCAGGCCCATGTCCCGGCAACGCTGATCGATGAGCCCGGCCAGTTCCTGATCGACAATGGTATAAAGGACGATGCCCGGTTCGCGGTCGAGCGCTTCGAGCACCGCGAGCAGCTGCTTCCGGTTGCGGATCAGCGGATAGACATGCTCCACCGCCAGCGACGACTGGAATTGCGCCGAGGCGGCACGGCCGGCGGAGATGAGAGTCTCACCCGTGGAGTCAGATATGAGGTGCAGATGGAAGAAGTTTTTTCTGTTCTCCACGCTAAACTTAACCCTTTGTTGATAACTCGGGAGAGACCATCGGGTTCTCCCAGGCCCGGACCCGGCCTCGGGAAAACCGCCCGGTTTTCCACATTCGCATATCTCGCGGATGCGGATCAGACTGGCTTGTGCGTTCTGGGGACAGGGTCATTGCCGTTCTTTTTCCTCCCCAGCTTATCCACAGATAGCGCCTAATCCCAGCTCCTGTCATCCTCCTGAAATAGCTTGCGGAATCCAGGCTGTCCAAAGAAGAGCGCCTCGTTGGCGATTTTCTGTTCCGTAAGCGGAGATAAAGCGGCGGATCGTCGCGTCGGCTGTGATTTGACTTTAATCCTTGCTACTCACCGACTCTAAGAAATAGAAACCTAGTAAGATTCATTTCTTATATTTTTAGGGAGAACCCATTGACCGGCGCATACCGGAAGATCATCCAGGTGCTGGAAGGCAAAACCGTCAGTCCACCACCTGTCTGGCTCATGAGACAGGCAGGACGTTATCTGCCGGAATACCGTGAGACGCGGGCCACGGCAGGGAGCTTTCTCGATCTCTGTTACACGCCGGATCTGGCTGTCGAGGTGACCTTGCAGCCGATCCGGCGCTACGGCTTCGATGCGGCGATCCTGTTTTCCGATATCCTCGTCATTCCGGATGCGCTTCATCGGAACGTACGGTTCGTGCAGGGCGAAGGCCCGCAGATGGATCCGATCGACGCTGCCGGTATTTCCGCGCTGAAAGGCGAAGGGGTTCTTGCCCATCTCGCTCCGGTCATGGAAACGGTTCGCCGGTTGAGGCGGGAGCTGCCTGAGGAAACGACCCTGCTTGGTTTCTGTGGTGCGCCCTGGACGGTTGCCACCTACATGATCGCCGGCCACGGGACGCCCGACCAAGCCCCTGCCCGGCTGTTTGCCTATCGGCATCCGGAAGCCTTCGAGAGGCTGCTGTCCGTGCTTGCCGAAATCTCCGCCGAATATCTGATCGCTCAGATCGATGCGGGCGCGGATGCCGTGCAGATCTTCGATTCATGGGCGGGTGTGCTCGGGGAAAAGGAATTTGAAGCCTATGCCGTGAAACCCGTTGCCCGGATGATCGAGATCGTTCGCAGCCAGCGACCCCAGGCAAAGATCATCGCCTTTGCCAAGGGTGCCGGTCTGAACCTGAAATCCTACCGCCAGAAGACCAAGGCGGATGCGATCGGCCTCGACTGGTCGGTGCCACTGTCGTTTGCGGCCGAGCTGCAGAAGGATGGTCCGGTCCAGGGCAATCTCGATCCGATGCGGGTGGTTGCCGGTGGCAAGTCGCTGGAGGACGGGATCGACGCCATTCTCGACACACTCGGGCAAGGGCCGCTGATCTTCAATCTCGGCCACGGCATCACGCCTGAAGCCAATCCGGATCATGTGGCCAAGCTGATCGAGCGGGTGCGCGGAGCCGGAGCGTGAGCGGGGAAGAGCGGCAGACGGGCACTGCGGCCGGTCGGCGGTCGGCACTGCGGGCCTTCATCGCACTTGCCGTTTTCGTCGCCATCCTGGTAACGGTCTATCTCGCCCGGCCGGATGACTTCCTCCTCTACATCAAGGCTTTCCACGTCATCGCGGTGATGTCCTGGATGGCGGGCCTGCTCTACATGCCGCGGCTGTTCATCTATCACAGCGATGCCGAGCCGGGTTCAGCGCAGTCCGAAACCTTCAAGATGATGGAACAGCGGCTCCTGAAAATCATCATGAACCCGGCGATGATGATCACCTGGGTTCTTGGTCTCTACCTCGCCTGGGACGTCTACGAATTTCGCGGCGGCTGGCTGCATGCGAAGATCGGGCTTGTCGTGCTGCTCACAATGGTGCATGTGCTGTTCAGCCGCGCGGTGCGCAACTTCGCGGTCGATGGTCCGCGAAAAACGCCGCGTTACTGGCGTTTGATGAATGAAGTCCCGACCGTTCTGATGATCGGGATCGTCATTCTGGTGATCGTGAAACCGTTCTGACGCGAGGAAATTCTTTCTTTCGCAAGATTTCCGTCTTCCCCCTTGCGGCGTTCCACGTGAATCGCTATTTTCCTCACCATCTCATCTCGTGGCATGCGTGTAATTTCCCGTCGTCCCCGGTTCATCTTCCGCGGTAGCGAATTTCACCGACACGCCTACATTCCCCCGAAATTCTCAATATGGTCCCCCCCTTCATGGCTGAAATGAAGCTTCAAGAACTCAAAAGCAAATCCCCTACCGATTTGCTGACCTTCGCCGAATCACTGGAGGTCGAGAACGCCAGCACGATGCGCAAGCAGGAGCTGATGTTCGCGATCCTCAAGGTTCTGGCGAGCCAGGATGTCGAAATCATCGGCGAAGGCGTGGTCGAGGTCTTGCAGGACGGGTTTGGTTTTCTGCGTTCCGCGAACGCAAACTATCTGCCCGGTCCCGATGATATCTATATCTCACCCTCCCAGATCCGCCGCTTCTCGCTGAAGACCGGCGATACGGTCGAAGGCCCGATCCGCGGTCCGAAGGAAGGCGAGCGTTATTTTGCCCTTCTCAAGGTCAACACGATCAATTTCGACGACCCGGAAAAGATCCGTCACAAGGTCCACTTCGATAACCTGACGCCGCTCTATCCGAACGAGCGGTTCAAGATGGAACTGGAAGTTCCGACCTCCAAGGATCTCTCCGCCCGCGTCATCGATCTGGTGGCGCCGCTCGGCAAGGGCCAGCGTGGTCTGATTGTCGCGCCGCCGCGCACCGGTAAGACCGTTCTCCTGCAGAACATCGCCCATTCGATCACCGCCAATCATCCGGAATGCTATCTGATCGTGCTGCTGATCGACGAGCGTCCGGAAGAAGTCACCGACATGCAGCGTTCGGTCAAGGGCGAGGTCGTTTCCTCCACCTTCGACGAACCAGCCGTGCGCCACGTGCAGGTCGCCGAAATGGTGATCGAAAAGGCCAAGCGCCTCGTCGAGCACGGCCGTGACGTTGTCATCCTGCTCGATTCGATCACCCGCCTCGGCCGCGCCTACAACACCGTTGTCCCTTCCTCCGGCAAGGTGCTGACGGGCGGTGTGGACGCCAACGCCCTGCAGCGCCCGAAGCGTTTCTTCGGTGCCGCGCGTAATATCGAAGAAGGTGGATCGCTGACGATCATCGCCACGGCGCTGATCGATACCGGGAGCCGCATGGACGAAGTCATCTTCGAAGAGTTCAAGGGTACCGGCAACTCGGAAATCGTGCTCGACCGGAAGGTCGCCGACAAGCGCATCTTCCCGTCCATGGACATTCTCAAGTCCGGTACGCGTAAGGAAGACCTGCTGGTGCCGCGCCAGGATCTTCAGAAGATCTTCGTGCTTCGCCGTATCCTTGCCCCGATGGGCACCACGGATGCGATCGAGTTCCTGATCGACAAGCTGAAGCAGACGAAGACCAACGGCGATTTCTTCGACTCGATGAATACCTGATCCTTAGCCGGATTCACGACAGATACGGAGCGCTCGGTTTTTGCCGGGCGCTTTTCAGTTTAGAGCCGCTTCTGATACATTGGTCCCATGGCCCAGGCAGACACTGATACGATCTATGCCCTCTCCAGCGGCACCCCGCCGGCGGGTGTTGCGGTCCTGCGGCTGAGCGGCTCGCGGGCTTTTCAGGCGGCGGTCAGTCTGGCTGGAGAACTGCCTGCGGACAGGAAGGCGGGGCTTAGAACGATTCGGAGCCGCAACGGTCTGGTCATCGACCAAGGTCTCGTACTGACCTTTCCCGGCCCCGGGTCGTTCACCGGCGAGGATTGTGTAGAGATACATCTGCATGGCAGCCGCGCCGTCATCTCGGCGGTCTACCAGGAACTGGAGGCTGTTGAAGGGCTTCGTCTGGCCGAAGCCGGCGAATTTTCCCGCCGGGCGTTCGAGAACGGCAAGATGGATCTCGTGGAGGTCGAGGGACTGGCGGATCTGATTGCGGCCGAGACCGAGATGCAGCGCCGTCTGGCCGTGGAGCAGGGGTTTGGCGGACAGTCGGCGCTCTATATGGCCTGGGCCGAGAGATTGACCCGTGCGCGGGCCTTGATCGAAGCAGAACTCGACTTCGCCGATGAGGACGATGTTCCGGGATCGGTTTCGGAACGGGTCTGGGCGGAAGTGGCTGATCTTTATCTCGAGATCGAGGAGCATATCGCTTCCGCGAAAGCCGGGGAGATCATTCGCGACGGATACAAGGTGGTCATCGCCGGTCCGCCCAATGCCGGAAAATCCAGCCTTCTCAACGCGCTGGCGAAACGCGACGTTGCCATCGTCACCGAGATCGCCGGGACGACAAGGGACCTTTTGCATATTGACATCGATATGGAGGGTTATCTCGTCCGGTTCTTCGATACGGCTGGGCTGCGCGAAAGTGATGACCGCGTGGAGCAGGAAGGCGTGCGCAGGGCAAGGATAGCAATCGAGCAGGCGGACCTTGTTCTGCAGCTCGAAGAAATCGATTCGGACTCGAAACATGTTCTTGATGATGTGAAAGCCGACGTTCTGAGGGTGGGCACCAAGGCGGATGCGCGCGGGCAATCGGCTCGATACGACCTCATCATTTCCAGCCAGACGGGAGATGGATTGGAGGAACTGCGTTCCCTGATCCTGCAAAAACTTCGGGAAACATGGTCCGGGTCTCTCGTCCCCAATCGACAGCGGCATCTTCAATACCTGAAAGAGGCTTCCCATTTTATCGCAGAAGCGCTAAACGGCCGGGAGCTTGATCTTCGAGCCGAGAGCCTTCGGGCCGCGGCATCGTCGCTGGGCCGCATCACCGGCCGGGTCGATGTGGAGCAGCTCTTGGATGTGATTTTTTCGCAGTTCTGCATCGGCAAGTGATTCACGTGAAACAGGGCGCCTCGCGCGGTTTCATAAGGTGGGTAAATGGAAACGACATACGACGTAATCGTCATCGGTGGCGGACATGCCGGATGCGAGGCTGCGAGTGCTGCCGCTCGCATGGGTGCGAAAACCGTGCTGATAACGCATAGCCGGGAAACGATCGGCGTCATGTCCTGCAATCCGGCGATTGGCGGGCTCGGCAAGGGTCACCTCGTGCGTGAAGTCGATGCATTCGATGGGCTGATGGGGCGGGTGGCCGATGCATCCGGCATTCAATTCCGGCTTCTCAACCGCAAGAAGGGGCCCGCGGTGCGTGGGCCGCGGACGCAAGCCGACCGCAAGCTTTACCGGCAGGCGATGCAGCGCGGGATCTTGAACCATCCCAATCTCACGGTGATCCAAGGCGATGCGTTTGACATCGAGATCCAAGATAAACGCGTAGCTGCCGTTGAACTCAAGGACGGCCGCCGATTCGGATGCGGAACGATTGTCCTGACGACGGGTACCTTCCTTCGAGGTTTGATCCATATCGGTGACCAGAAGATCCCCGCCGGTCGCGCAGGAGAAGCCCCTTCCCTCGGATTGTCTGAAACTCTTTCGCGGTTCGGATTGCATCTCGGCAGACTGAAGACCGGTACCCCTGCCCGGCTGGACGGAAATACGATCGACTGGGCACGGGTTGGCCGCCAGGAAGCGGACGAGGATCCGGTGCCCTTCTCCTTCATGACCGACCGGATTACGACAACGCAGATTGCCTGTGGCGTCACCCGCACCACGGATGCGACTCATAAGATCATCTCGGACAACATTCATCGCTCGGCGATGTATTCCGGCCAGATCGAAGGTGTCGGCCCGCGCTATTGCCCTTCAATCGAAGACAAGATCGTCCGCTTCGGCGAGCGGGACGGGCATCAGATCTTTCTGGAACCGGAAGGCCTGGACGACTCGACCGTCTATCCAAACGGGATTTCGACCTCCCTCCCCGCCGATGTGCAGGAAGCGTTTATTCGTACCATTCCAGGTTTGGAATCGGTGACGATTATCCAGCCAGGCTATGCGATCGAATACGATCACGTAGATCCCCGCGAGTTGACCGCTGCACTCGAAGTCAAGAAGATCCCAGGCCTTTTCCTCGCCGGTCAGATCAATGGCACGACAGGTTATGAGGAGGCTGCGGCACAGGGGCTGGTTGCGGGACTGAATGCTGCACGCAAGGCGTCCGGTGGCGAAGCTTACCACTTTAGCCGGGCGGATTCCTATATCGGCGTCATGGTCGACGATCTGACATCCCGCGGGGTGACCGAGCCCTATCGGATGTTTACCTCACGCGCCGAATATCGCCTTTCGCTGCGGGCTGACAACGCAGATGTTCGATTGACCGGAAAGGCGATCGAACTGGGCTGTGTCGGGCCTGAGCGGGCGATGAAGTTCGGGGACTATATGAAGGCGCTAGACAATGGCCGGGAGCTTCTCCGGTCCCGTAACCTGACGCCGAATGAAGCCAATGGGCATGGATTGAAGCTCAACAAGGACGGGCAGCGCCGGACTGCTTATGAGCTGCTGGCCTATCCCGATCAATCGCTGAACGCGCTCACAGCCATCTGGCCCGAATTGGCGCAACTTTCGCCCAAAGTCGGTGAAGCCTTGGAGATCGAGGCATCCTATGCGGTTTACATGAACCGGCAGGCGGCCGATATCCATGCCACCCATCGAGACGAGGCCCGCGCCATCCCGCAAGGCTTTGATTTTACAGGACTTCCTGGACTTTCAAACGAGTTGAAGCTGAAACTGACAGCGGCAAATCCGGCGAATCTGGCGCAGGCCTCCAAGGTCGACGGGATGACGCCGGCGGCCCTTGCACTCATCCTGGCACTGCTTCGCAAGGAAGAAGCTGCGCCGCATCGCGTCAAGCGAGTCCTGTAATGCTCCTGAACGGCAAGAGTGTTTCACGTGAAACGCAGGAGAAGCTTGAGCATTTTGCAGCGCTTTTCCAGAAGTGGGCGAAGACCATCAATCTCGTTGCGCCGTCTACGCTGGATGAGCTGTGGCGACGGCATATCGCTGACAGCGCTCAGATCTTCCAACTCTCTCCTCAGCCCTGTAAATGGCTTGATCTCGGTTCCGGAGGTGGATTTCCAGGCGTTATAACGGCAATCTTTCTTGCCGCGACGCAGGAAGGATGGGTTCATCTGGTTGAAAGCAACCAGAAGAAAGCTGCCTTCCTTCGCGTCGCTCTCAATGAGACGGGCGCAAGAGGATCGGTTCATCCTCTGCGAATCGAGGCGGCCTCAGCGGCTCTCCCGGTCTGCGATCGGATCTCCGCAAGAGCTCTTGCCGAACTCGATCTGCTTCTTTCCTACACATCCGGCTGGATGATCGGCAAAGATACAAGAGCTTTTTTTCATAAAGGCCGGGATTACGCGGCGGAAATCGAGAAAGCCCGTGGTCGTTGGGCATTCGATCTGATAAAACATCCAAGTGCCGTCGAGCCAGATTCAGTTATTCTCGAAATCAGCAATTTAAGGCACAAAGAACCCTAGATTTTCAGGTGCGGCATGTTTGAAAGAAATCGGGTTATCACGATTGCCAACCAAAAAGGCGGTGTGGGCAAGACGACGACGGCAATCAACCTGGCAACAGCGCTCGCTGCCATCGGCGAGCGTGTTCTGATTGTGGATCTCGATCCGCAGGGGAATGCCAGTACCGGCTTGGGTATCGAGCGCCGAGATCGCAAGCTTTCGTCCTATGATCTCCTGATGGGGTACAACTCCATCACCGAAACGGCATTGGAAACGGCTGTTCCCAACCTCCATATCGTTCCGTCGACGATGGACCTGCTGGGATTCGAGATGGAGATCTCTCAGGCTTCCGATCGAGCTTTCAAGCTGCGGCGGGCGCTGGAGGGTGATGACGCCCTGGCCTATTCCTATATTCTGCTGGATTGCCCGCCCTCGTTCAATCTGCTGACGATGAACGCGATGGCGGCAGCTCATTCCATCCTTGTTCCCCTGCAGTGCGAGTTCTTCGCGTTGGAAGGCTTAAGCCAACTTCTCGAAACTGTCGACCAGGTGCGCCGCAGCGTCAATCCGTCGCTCGATATCCAGGGTATCGTTCTGACCATGTTCGACGCGCGCAACAACCTCGCGCAGCAGGTCGTCAATGATGTGCGGGCCCATCTCGGTGAAAAAGTCTATCACACGTTGATTCCCCGCAATGTTCGCGTATCGGAAGCGCCGTCTTACGGAAAGCCGGCTATCCTTTACGATCTGAAATGCGCCGGCAGTCAGGCTTACTTGCAGCTGGCTTCCGAAGTCATCCAGCGGGAACGCAGGCGCAAGGCTGCCTGAAGGCCCTGTAGACCAAGTGAGTAGTGAGAATGAACGACGATCTCTCGAAACGGCGCCTGGGGCGCGGCCTAGCGGCACTCATCGGCGAAATGGACCAGGCGACGCCCGTCAATAGCGGCGCCCGGAGTGTCAACCCGGACCGTATGGTTCCGATCGAACATGTGTCTCGCAACCCAAAGAATCCGCGTCGGAGTTTCGACGAGGGCGAACTTCAGGATTTGGCAAGCTCCATTCGCCAGCATGGGATTGTTCAACCGGTCGTCGTTCGGCCGCGAGGCGCCAATCAATATGAAATCATCGCCGGTGAACGTCGCTGGCGTGCTGCGCAGCTTGCCGGCCTGATCGAGATACCGGTCATCGTTCGTGATGTCGATGATCGGACGGCCCTTGAAATCGCGATCGTTGAAAACGTTCAGCGTTCCGACCTCAACCCTCTGGAAGAGGCGCTGGGATATGATCAGCTGATTGCGGAGCACGGTTATACTCAGAACGATCTCGGCGAAATTATCGGCAAAAGCCGAAGCCACGTGGCCAATAGCCTCCGTCTGCTGAAATTGCCCGAGCCAGTTCGGGATATGCTGGCGGCTGGCAGCCTTTCGGCCGGTCACGCCCGCGCGCTGATTACTACATCCGATCCGGCTTCTTTGGCGCGCACCATCATTGCCAAGGGCATGTCGGTCCGTGATGCAGAGAAACTGGCTCAGAACGATATCAAGGCGCAGTCGGAGCCTACCGTTTCGAAAGCGGAACAAAAAGATTCCGATACGCTGGCGCTTGAGCGGACTCTTTCCGATTCACTCGGGCTGGAAGTCAAGATCAACCACAAGAACGGTGGGGGTCAGATCAGGATCGGCTATAGGACGCTGGAGCAGCTCGAGGAGATCTGCCGTCTTCTGGAACGTAGATAGCGTAATAAATTCAACGGCTTGATTGAATTGCCGTGGCCATCAGGGTGTGGAACGCGATATTGGGTTCCAGGGTCTGCTTCTGGCGCGACATCAGGATCGCGGCCTGCAATCTTTCCGTTTCGCGCGCCAGCGCCGGCGAACTCCATGTTCTCAGCGCCTTTTCTATGAGCGGTTTGCGCTTGAAGTGAATATGACGGCCGAGCGTCATCATGACCTGGGCGGTCTGAAGCTTCTTTTCCTCCATTTCCGCCTTCATCAGATCCAGCAGCTGGAACTGTTTCAGGCAGGATTGCAGGACGAGAAAAACCGGGGTTTTCGATGCGACGACCTTCTGGATGGCGCGATGCAGGCCGGGAAGGTCACCGCTGAGGATCGCATCGACGGCCTCGTCCGCGGAAACGGCGCTCGCATCGCCGATGATCTCGTCGATATGTTCCTCTTCGACCATGCCCATTCCGCGGCAATACAGTGCCAGCTTGCGGATTTCGTTGCGGGAGGCGACGCGATCCCCGCCAAGCAGTTCCAGAAGCCTCTGCCGAGCGGCTGGAGTGATCCTGAGGCCTTCGCTTCCGAGTTCCGAATCGATGAGGCTGTTCAAGGCCTTCACATCATCCGCATAGCAGGGAATGACGGCGATCGACCGCGAAGGTTCGGCGATCTTGCGCAGCCCGCTGCCCTTCTTGAGGTCGCCGGCCTCGATAATCAGGATATTGGCCGGAGCCGGGCCGTCGGCAAGAACCTGCATCGCGTCGAGAAGAGGCTTTTCGTTGGCAGCACCACGCAGCCAGACGAGCTTGGAACCGCCGAAAAGGCCGAGCGAGTTGACCTCGTCCAAAAGCCGGCCGGGATCGCCCTGGAGGTCCGATACGTCGAGTTTGAGCATGGCGAACGGGTCGTCCTGTGAAACGCCCGTCTTGCCCGCGAGCAGGGCTGCGCGTTCCGAAACCAGGCCCCGATCCGGGCCATAGATCACAAAGATCTTGTAGAGTTCCGCACTCTTCTCGGCAAAACGATCGAATTCGTGGGACTTTACTTCTGCCATACCGTCTGCGGCTGAGGTTCGCGCGAAAGCACGATGGCGATCTCGGCGCGGATGAATTCAGCAAGCTCTCTTGCGGCGCGGTTTTCGGCATCGCGAACGGCGCGCAGTTTCGCGAAGCCCTGGCCCGGGACGTCGATGAGCGACACGACTTCACGCTTCGCGGACTTGAGGATCTGCCCGTCGTTGATGCGTGTAATCGTATAGGTGCCTTCCACCTGGACGCGGCCGGGAAGCGGTATGCCGGTCGGGGAGACGTTGTCGTCGTCCTCGTCGTCGATGATGCTCGAAGCCGTGCTCTTGGTTGTCAGCTTCACGTCGTACGCCGGATGGGCCGACTCGCCGGCGCCTCCGGAGGTCAGGAAAATCAGATGATTTCGGACAACCTGATCGATGCGGCTATGGGGCTGCTCGAAGCCGACCGAGGCCAGCCGCTCACCGGTGCCGGAAGCTTCGGAATAAAGCGGGCGGACCTGGCAGCTGGCCAAGAGTGTCAGCGTTATCAGGCCGGATACGAACCCGAAACGACGAAGAGAGCGGTCAAACGACAATGTTTACGATCCTCTGTGGGACGACGATGACTTTCTTCGGCGCCCGGCCTTCCAGTGCCGCCTTGACCGCATCCAGCGCCAGAACCGCAGCTTCGACCGCACTTTGATCCGCGTCGCGCGCGATTGTCAATTCGCCACGCTTCTTGCCGTTGATTTGGACCGGCAGTGTGACCTCGTTCTCGATGACGAGGGTCTCGTCATATTGCGGCCAGGCAGCCAGGGAGAGCAGCTCCCCGTTACCCAGAGCCGCCCAGCATTCTTCGGCCAGATGCGGCGTCATGGGGGCGACGAGCTGGATCAGGATCTCCGAGGCGTTGCGGACGGCAGCGCGGTAGACGGCGTCGCCCTCGCCGGCTGCGACCCGGCCGAGCGGCGCTGCAAGTGCGTTCACCAGCTCGTAGATGCGTGCCACTGCCTTGTTGAAGGAGAGCTTGTCGTAGTCACCCTGAACTGCCTTCAGCGTCTTGTGGGCGAGCTGCGAGATCGCCAGCGCCTCACCATCCTTAGCCGGCGCCGGATCGACACCCACGAGGTTCTCGGAGGCCTCGGAAATCAGGCGCCACAGGCGCTGGGTGAAACGATGCGCGCCTTCGACGCCGGCTTCCGACCAGATGACGTCGCGGTCCGGCGGAGAGTCGGACAGCACGAAGAAGCGGGCCGTGTCAGCGCCGTAGGAGGCGATGATATCGTCCGGATCGACGACGTTCTTCTTCGACTTCGACATCTTCTCGATCGAGCCGATCGTCACCTCCTCGCCGCCCTTCAGCATGGTGGCGCGGCGCTTGCCGTCGACCTCCTCGATCTTGATATCAGCCGGAGCGACCCATTCGCCGTTCGGGCCGGAGCCGCGGCGATAGGTTTCATGCACGACCATGCCCTGAGTGAAGAGGCCCTTGAAGGGCTCCTTGGCGTCCACATGGCCTGTTTCGCGCATAGCGCGGGTGAAGAAGCGCGAATAGAGCAGATGCAGGATCGCGTGCTCGATGCCGCCGATATACTGGTCGACCGGCAGCCAGCGATTGGCGACGGCCGGATCGGTCGGGTTCTTTTCCCAGGGTGCCGTGAAGCGGGTAAAATACCAGCTCGAATCGACGAACGTATCCATCGTGTCGGTCTCGCGGCGGGCATCCTTGCCGCATTGCGGGCAGGCGATGTGGCGCCAGGTCGGATGGCGGTCGAGCGGGTTGCCGGGCAGGTCGAAGGTGACGTCGTCCGGCAGTTTCACCGGCAGGTCGGCCTTCGGCACCGGTACGACGCCGCAGTCATCGCAATGGATGACCGGGATCGGGCAGCCCCAGTAGCGCTGGCGGGAAATGCCCCAGTCGCGCAGGCGGAAATTCACCTTGCGTTCGCCCTGCGGCATATTGCCGACAAGCGTTTCCGACAGGCGGTCTGCAACGATCGCAAAGGCTTCGTCCGTCGTCTTGCCATCCAGGAAGTGCGAGTTGATCATCACGCCGTCATCGACATAAGCGGTATCGCCGACGGTAAAGGTCGCGGCATCGCCATCCTTCGGCATGACGACCGGGACCACGGCCAAGCCGTATTTGCGGGCGAAATCCAGGTCGCGCTGGTCGCCGGACGGGCAGCCGAAGATGGCGCCCGTGCCGTAATCCATCAGCACGAAATTGGCGACATAGACCGGCAGCTCCCAGGAGGGGTCGAGCGGGTGCCTGACGCGGATGCCCGTGTCGATGCCCTTTTTTTCGGCTGTTTCCAGCGCTGCGAGCGAGGTTCCGTGATGGCGGCATTCTTCGGCAAAAGCTTCGATAGCCGGATTCTGGGCGGCTGCGGCCTTGGCCAGCGGATGATCGGCGGCGATCGCCAGGAAGGAGGCGCCGAACAGCGTGTCGGGACGGGTCGTGTAGACCACGACTTCGCTCTCGCCGGCGGGTGCCGTCGAGCTGACGATTTCCCAGCGGATCGTCAGGCCTTCGGAGCGTCCGATCCAGTTCTTCTGCATCAGCCGGACCTTTTCCGGCCACTGGTCGAGGGTGTCGAGCGCGTCCAGCAGGTCCTGGCTGAAATCGGTGATCTTGAAGAACCACTGCACCAGGTCACGCTGTTCCACCAGCGCGCCGGAACGCCAGCCGCGGCCGTCGATGACCTGCTCGTTGGCGAGAACCGTCTGGTCGACCGGGTCCCAGTTGACCTTGGACTGCTTGCGGTAGACCAGGCCCTTTTCCATCATGTCGAGGAAGAGGTGCTGCTGCTGCTGGTAATATTCGACGTCACAGGTGGCGAATTCGCGTGACCAGTCGAGCGACAGGCCCATGGCCTTCAGCTGCGCCTTCATGGATTCGATATTCTGGTAGGTCCAGGCCTTCGGATGCACCTTGTTGTCGCGGGCCGCATTTTCGGCCGGCATGCCGAAGGCGTCCCAGCCCATCGGGTGGAGGACGTTGAAGCCACGGGCGCGCTTGTAGCGGGCGACCACGTCGCCCATGGCGTAGTTGCGCACATGGCCCATGTGGATGCGGCCCGATGGATAGGGAAACATCTCTAGAACGTAGTATTTTTCGCGCGGATCGCTGTTGTCGGTCTCGAAAACCTTGGCATCGTTCCAGGTCTGCTGCCAACGGGGCTCGGCATCGCGCGGATTATAACGTTCAGTCGCCATTTCAATGATATTCCGGGAAAACAGGATCAGGAGTCGGGCGAGACCTTCACCATGAAACCCTGCAAGCGTCAAGTTTTACAGGGTCGGGAAAGGCCAAGTTCAGGGCGAAACACCCTTGGCAGAGCCTTATATGAGGGCTAAGCGCTGAGCTTGCAAGAAAAGCGGAAGGCTTCAGTAAAAGTGGAAGGCATGGGGTCATGAGCGTCGAAGAACGGCTGCGGGATGTAAAGGTGCGGATCGGGAAGGCGGAGCGCCTTTCGAAGCGGCCGGCGGGGTCGGTGACGCTTGTGGCGGTTTCCAAGACGTTCGATGCGGAAGACATCCGCCCGGTGATTGCGGCCGGGCAGCGGGTGTTCGGCGAGAACCGCGTACAGGAAAGCCAGGGCAAGTGGCCGGAACTCAAGGCCGAGACGCCGGATCTCGAACTGCACCTGATCGGGCCGCTGCAATCGAACAAGGCCGCGGATGCCGTGGCGCTGTTTGACGTCATTGAAACGGTGGATCGGGAAAAGATCGCCCGCGCGCTTGCCGACGAGATCAGGAAACAGGGCAAGGCACCGAAGCTCTATGTGCAGGTGAATACCGGGCTGGAGCCGCAGAAGGCTGGTATCGAGCCGAAAGAGACCGTTGCCTTCGTGGAGCTCTGCCGCAAGGAACTCGGGCTTTCGGTCGAGGGGCTGATGTGCATTCCGCCCGCCGAGGAAAATCCTGGGCCGCATTTCGCATTGCTTGCCAAGCTCGCCAAGGAATGCGGTGTCGAAAAACTCTCCATGGGCATGTCCGGCGATTTCGAGACGGCTGTCGAATTCGGTGCGACCAGCGTCCGGGTCGGCTCGGCCATCTTCGGATCGCGCTGAAATAGGCTTTTGCCAAGCGGCGCCTAGCGCTTTCGTCGGGCTTCCCGGCACCTCCCGAGCACCCTAGATTGGTCATTCCGGGCTGTGCTCATGTGACGGGAGGTGCAGATGCAAAGCCGCTATTTCGACGTTTATGAGGGCTGGCAACGGGATCCGGAAGGGTTCTGGAAAAGCGCTTCCACCGCCATCGACTGGTTCAAGGAACCGGAGAAGGTTTTCGACGGTGACCAGGGCGTCTATGGACGCTGGTTCACCGGTGGCGAGACCAATACCTGTTACAACTGTCTCGACCGGCACGTAGCGGCCGGCCGCGGCGGGCAGCGCGCCTTCATCCATGACAGCGCCATGACGGGAAAACAGCAGACTTTCACCTATGCCGAGGTTCTCGACGAGGTGAAGGCGATTGCCGCGGTTCTGCGCGATCTCGGCATCGGCAAGGGCGACCGCGTCGTCATCTACATGCCGATGGTGCCGGAAGCGATCTTCTCTATGCTGGCCTGCGCCCGGCTCGGTGCTGTGCATTCGGTCGTGTTCGGCGGATTTGCGGCGCAGGAACTGGCCGCGCGTCTGAACGATTCGGAAGCGAAACTGGTGATCAGCGCCAGCTGTGGCCTCGAGCCCGGCCGCACCGTTGCCTACAAGCCGCTGCTCGACCAGGCGATTGAGCTTGCCCGCCTGAAGCCGAGACATTGCCTTATCCTGCAGCGCGAACAACTCTTGGCGGAGCTGAGGCCGGAGCGTGGAGAGCTGGATTTCGCGGAAACCGTCGAAAAGGCGCGGGGCAGGGACGTGCCGTGCGTGCCGGTCAAGGCGACCGATCCGCTCTACATCCTCTATACGTCCGGAACGACCGGCCAACCGAAGGGCGTCGTGCGCGACAATGGCGGGCACATGGTGGCCCTGCATTGGAGCATGGAGAACATTTTCGGCGTCAGGCCGGGAGAGGTGTTCTGGACGGCGTCCGATATCGGCTGGGTTGTCGGCCATTCCTATATCGTCTATGCGCCGCTGCTCACCGGCAATACCAGCGTCATCTTCGAGGGCAAGCCTGTCGGCACGCCGGATGCGGGCACGTTCTGGCGCGTCGTCAGCGATCATGACGTGAAGGTGCTGTTCACGGCGCCGACGGCCTTCCGGGCGATCCGCCGCGACGATCCTGAGGGCGAGCTGGTCGAGAACTACGATCTTCTCGGGATGCGGGCGCTGTTCCTCGCCGGCGAGCGGGCCGATTCGGAAACGCTGAAATGGGCCGAGCAGAAGCTGAAGATCCCGGTGATCGATCACTGGTGGCAGACGGAAACCGGCTGGCCGGTAGCCGCCAACACCGTCGGGCTCGGTCTGATGCCGGTCAAGCACGGTTCGCCGACGCGGCCGATGCCGGGGTATGCGCTCGACGTGCTGGACGATGCCGGCCATCCGGTGCCGCGCGGCACGCTCGGCAATATCGTCATCACGCTGCCGCTGCCGCCTGGCTGCCTGGTCAGTTTCTGGAATGCCGACCAGCGGTTTCGCGAGGCCTGCCTCGACGAGTTTCCAGGTTACTATAAGACGGCCGATGCCGGGATGATGGACGAGGACGGCTATATCTTCGTGATGGCGCGCACCGACGACATCATCAACTGCGCCGGCCACCGGCTTTCCACCGGGGCGATGGAGGAAGTCTGCGCCAAACATCCCGATGTCGCCGAATGCGCGGTGATCGGCGTCCATGATGCGACCAAGGGGCAGATCCCTTGCGGTTTCATGGTGCTGAAGAACCATGTTTCACGGGAAACGTCTGATATCGCGAGAGAAGTGGCCGAACTGGTGCGCAACGAGATCGGCCCCGTCGCGGCGTTCAAGACGGTGATGGTGGTTCACAAGCTGCCGAAGACCCGATCCGGCAAGATATTGCGCGGCACGATGCAGAAGATCGCCGACGACATGCCATGGAAGATGCCGGCAACGATCGAGGATGCGACGGTGCTGGACGAGATCACCGCGATCCTGAAGGCCAACGGTTATGCCCGCGAGGGCAGCGGCCTGAAACAGAGCGCATGAACGAAAAAGCCCCGGAGACGATCCGGGGCCTTTTGGATACAATCGAAAGAGGTTCGATCAGAAGCGGTCGTCTTCCTCGTCGTCGTCGCGACGGGTGGACTTGAGCGACGAGAGCTTGGCGAAAACGGCGTCCGCGTCGATCTCCTTCTCCTTTTCTTCCTCGCGCTCGTTGCGATAGCTGAAACCGAGGTTCTCGGTTTCGCTCGCCGGCTGCAGGGAAGCGCCGAGTTCGGCGGCGGTCGGCAGAGGACGGCCCTTGGAAGCGCGTTCGACTTCGAGGTCGAGGTCGATCTGGCTGCAGAGGCCGAGCGTGACCGGATCCATCGGCGTCAGGTTGGTCGAGTTCCAGTGAGTGCGCTCGCGGATCTGCTCGATCGTCGACTTGGTGGTGCCGACGAGGCGGGAGATCTGGGCGTCTTTCAGTTCGGGATGGTTGCGGACCAGCCAGAGAATGGCGTTCGGGCGATCCTGGCGCTTGGAGACCGGCGTGTAGCGCGGGCCGCGGCGCTTCGATTCGGGCACGCGAACCTTCGGCTCGGAAAGTTTCAGCTTGTAGTTGATGTCCTTTTCGCCGCGCTCGATTTCATCGCGCGAAAGCTGACCGGTGGCGATCGGGTCGAGGCCCTTGATGCCCTGCGCCGCTTCGCCGTCTGCAATGGCCTTCACCTCGAGCGGGTGGAGCTTGCAGAAATTGGCGATCTGATCGAAGGAAAGCGCGGTATTATCGACCAGCCATACAGCGGTCGCCTTCGGCATGAGCAATTGTTGAGCCATGGGTATAGGTCCTCTGTCCGTCCGCGCCGGTGTCGCGGGCCGTGGGTATCAACCACAATTTCCGGGAATTTACCGCCCTATAATCGAATTGGGACGGAATTGCAAATCTTTGAAGCGAGATCGTCGCTGCCCGGATGAACGTTTGTCTAATTGCCGCACTTGCCTCACCTGTTATGAATGCGGCACATATCGCTGACGGCTCGATGCGTCGTCATGCGTGCCAATTCAGGGAGGTGTTCATGTCCGAAAAAGTCTACCCGGTCCTCAAGTCTGCCAAAGCAAAAGCGCTCATCGACAAGGACAAATACGAAAAGTGGTACGAGGAGAGCGTCGAGGATCCGGACAAGTTCTGGGGCAAGCACGGCAAGCGCATCGACTGGTTCAAGCCCTATACGAAAGTCAAGAACACGTCCTTCAAGGGCAAGGTCTCGATCAAGTGGTTCGAGGACGGCCTGACCAACGTCTCCTACAATTGCATCGACCGACACCTGAAGACCCATGGGGAGCGCACGGCGCTGATCTGGGAAGGCGACAATCCCTATATCGACAAGAAGATCACCTATAACCAGCTTTACGATCAGGTCTGCCGACTGGCGAACGTCCTGAAGAAGCACGGCGTCAAGAAGGGCGACCGCGTCACCATCTACATGCCGATGATCCCCGAAGCGGCCTATGCGATGCTCGCCTGCGCCCGTATCGGCGCGGTGCATTCGGTCGTGTTCGGCGGCTTTTCGCCGGAAGCACTGGCCGGCCGAATCATCGACTGCCAGTCCACCTTCGTGATCACCTGCGACGAGGGCGTGCGCGGCGGCAAGCCGGTGCCGCTCAAGGACAATACCGATACGGCGATCCATATCGCGGCCCGCCAGCACGTGATCGTCAACAAGGTCGTGGTGGTGCGCCGCACCGGCGGCAAGACCGGCTGGGCGCCCGGTCGCGACCTCTGGTACCACCAGGAAATCGCCACCGTGAAGGAACATTGCGAGCCGGTGAAGATGAAGGCGGAAGATCCGCTGTTCATCCTCTACACATCGGGTTCCACCGGCAAGCCGAAGGGCGTGCTGCACACGACCGGCGGTTATCTCGTCTTCGCGGCGATGACCCATGAATACACGTTCGACTACCATGACGGCGACATCTACTGGTGCACGGCGGATGTGGGCTGGGTGACCGGCCATTCCTACATCGTCTACGGGCCGCTCGCGAACTGCGCCACCTCGCTGATGTTCGAAGGCGTGCCGAACTTCCCCGACCAGGGCCGGTTCTGGGAAATCATCGACAAGCACAAGGTCAACATCTTCTACACCGCACCGACGGCGATCCGCTCACTGATGGGCGCCGGCGACGAATTCGTGAAGCGCTCCTCGCGCGAAAGCCTGCGCCTGCTCGGCACGGTCGGCGAACCGATCAATCCGGAAGCCTGGGAATGGTATTACAACGTGGTCGGCGACAAGCGCTGCCCGGTCGTCGATACCTGGTGGCAGACGGAAACCGGCGGCCACATGATCACGCCGCTGCCGGGCGCGACCGACCTGAAGCCGGGCTCTGCCACCAAACCCTTCTTCGGCGTGAAGCCGGAACTGGTCGACAACGAGGGCAAGGTGCTGGAAGGGGCAGCCGATGGCAACCTCTGCATCAGCGACGCGTGGCCGGGCATGATGCGCACGGTCTATGGCGACCACGAGCGGTTCATCCAGACCTATTTCTCCATATACAAGGGCAAATATTTCACCGGTGACGGCTGCCGGCGCGACGAGGACGGTTATTACTGGATCACCGGCCGCGTCGACGACGTGCTGAACGTCTCCGGCCACCGGCTCGGCACGGCGGAAGTGGAATCGGCGCTCGTCTCGCACAATCTCGTATCGGAAGCGGCCGTCGTCGGGTATCCGCACAACATCAAGGGCCAGGGCATCTATTGCTACGTGACCCTGATGTCCGGCCACGAAGGCAATGATGCGCTGCGCCAGGAACTGGTAAAGCACGTCCGCCAGGAAATCGGCCCGATCGCGCAACCGGACAAGATCCAATTTTCGCCCGGCCTGCCGAAGACCCGCTCCGGCAAGATCATGCGCCGCATCCTGCGCAAGATCGCCGAGGACGATTTCGGCTCGCTCGGGGATATCTCGACGCTCGCCGATCCGGGCGTGGTGGAAGACCTGATCGCCAACCGCCAGAACAAGGCGGGCTGATTTCAAAAAGGGCCGCTCGGGACACCGGGCGGCCTTTTCAGTTCGTGTCGCACACCTGCCGCGGCTTGCGCCCGCCGTCATAGGTCTGCACGAGGCCTGCGAGAAGCAGATCGGCCCCCGCATTGCGGCCGTCGGAGAACACCACGTCAGCGACGATGCGGCCGAAATATTTGTCGCCGGAAATATGGGTGAGCTGAATTTTGCGTGATCGGGCTGCCAGCGCTTCAAGCGCACGGTGTGCATCAATTCCCGCTTCGCGAATCCGCTCGCATTTCGACTTCAGTTCCGGCGCATCGATGCCGCGGATGCGTACATAAACTTCCATCTTCTGCTGCGGCCAGGGCTGCGCTTCGACCAACAGCGTATCACCGTCGATGACCCGAAGGATTTCTGCTGCGACCGGCCCGGAGATCTCGTCACGCGCTGCAGCTTCGGTGGTGAACACCGCGGCGGTGCCAACAAGAAACAGAAGAGCATTGTTCATGGAAAGGAATAAATTCCGTTCCATGAACAATGTCAATAGGAATATTTACTTGTCTCCGAGGCCGCTGAAGAGCAAGGTCGCAGCGGCATCAATGTCATTTTAGGCGGCATCTACGAGATCGTAAGGCAGCCATACAGGGCTGTTGTAGGATGCTTTCATAATGTCGATGCCGCGCTGGCAATCAGACCTTTTGATGTAGCCTTCACTGCTTACCGCAATCGTCTCGGCATTAGAGGCATCATACCTCCAACGCCATTCGTTGCGATTATCCTTATACATCCAATACGAGGGGTATTCGCGAGTAGCCATCATGGCCTCCGTGCTAAAAGCGTCGGGCTTGACCACAGCGAAAAATTCTGACTCAATAGAGTCGCTTAAGTGGCGTGTCCCGCGCCCGACAACGGGCGGGATACAAAATCAAAACCGTCACTTTCCTTGGCCGGGGGTGGCGGTTTTTCATTTGCAACTCGAAGTAAGTTGGATTCTACGGAAAGAGTCAAGCGCGCCCAGATATAGGCCGCTTTTTCTTCAGCAAGTAAGCACATAAGTCGTTAATTTAAAAAGATTTTCTGTATTTCTACAGCTGTGGTTAGATGACGACTCCTAGCGGTAAGCCTACCATCCCTAGTGAGCGAATCATTCGCCGGTTCGCTAAAAATCGATCGCCCGGCCGTTGATCTCCCAGTCGCCGAAGCGGGCGGGGTCGGCGCCGCCGCGACCGCCGAATTCTTCGGGCATTTCGGCCCTGGCTGCCGCCTGGCGGCGTTCTTCGGCTTCCTTCAGGGCGCGCTCGGCAGCCGGGGAAAGGGGTTTCCTGGGGGCTGCTTCTTCCGGTGCGATTTCCGAATTGTCGTTATCTGCGTTTTGCATCTTGGGCTTTGCCGGGTCGATTATTGAAAATTCTGGTTGAATTGACCACATCATAGGACGTTCGTGCCCGGGGGAAAACCCTTTAGCGGCTTCGAGGCGATCGGCAACGGGAGAGATGACGATGAATGTAATGCGCACCGCCATGCTTCTGGCCTTCATGACGGCCCTGTTCATGGGGATCGGCTTTCTGATCGGCGGCACGGGCGGCATGATGATCGCGCTGGTGATCGCTGCCGGCATGAACCTGTTTTCCTACTGGAATTCCGACAAGATGGTGCTGTCGGCCTATCATGCCCAGGAGGTCGATGCGCGTAGCGCCCCGGAATTCTACAACATGATCCGCGACCTTTCGGCCAATGCCGGCCTGCCGATGCCGAAGGTCTATGTCTACGACAATCCGCAGCCGAACGCCTTTGCGACCGGCCGCAACCCGCAGAACGCGGCCGTTGCCGCCTCGACCGGGCTGATGCAGCGGCTGACCCATGAGGAGGTGGCCGGCGTGATGGCGCACGAGCTGGCGCATATCCAGAACCGCGACACGCTGACCATGACCATCACCGCGACGCTTGCCGGCGCGATCTCGATGCTCGGCAATTTCGCCTTCTTCTTCGGTGGCAATCGCGAAAACAACAATCCGCTCGGCTTCATCGGTGTGATCGCGGCGATGATCGTTGCGCCTTTCGCGGCGATGCTGGTGCAGATGGCGATCAGCCGGACGCGCGAATATTCGGCCGACCGTCGCGGTGCCGAAATCTGCGGCAATCCGCTGTGGCTCGCCTCGGCGCTCAACAAGATCGCGGGCGCCGCGCATCAGATCCCGAACTACGAGGCCGAGCGCAATCCGGCGACGGCGCATATGTTCATCATCAACCCGCTGTCGGGCGAGCGCATGGACAACCTGTTCTCGACCCACCCGGACACCGGGAACCGTATCGCCGCGCTCCAGCAGATGGCCGGGGAGTTCCCCGGTGGCTTTCGAGGCGGTGCCTCGACGGGCGGGTTCCAGGCTGATAGACCGCAGCGCACCGCGCGCTCCGTTCCGAATACCGGTTGGGGCCGCGGCTCGGATGAACCGCGCAAAGGTCCCTGGTCTTGAACGAAGCCAAGAAGAACAAGAAGCCATACAAGCTATCGGGCAAACCAGCCGAACAGCGCAGGAAACCGGCTCATTCGGAGCGGGAAAGCGGCCCCTTCAAGGCGGGCCTCGAGGTTCGGATCACGGCCGCCAAGTTGCTGGCGGCGGTCATCGACCGCAAGATCTCGCTCGACGGCATGCTCGATCTCGTCCACGGCAATCCGGCCTATCGGGCGCTCAGCGACGCCGACCGGGCGTTGACCCGCGCCATTCTCAATACCGCACTCCGGCATCTGCCGCGCATCGAGGCGGCGATCGCGTCGCTGATCGATACGCCGCTGCCGGAAGGGGCGCGGGCGCTTCACCACGTGCTGGTGATTGCCGCGGCGCAGATCCTGCATCTCGACGTGCCGCCGCATGCCGCTGTCGACCTGGCAGTCGAACAGGCCAACCGCGATCCGCGCAACCGCCGTTTCGCCAAGCTGGTCAATGCGGTCCTGCGTCGGATGGACCGGGAAAAGGACGAGATCCTTGCCGCGACTGCAACGATTTCCCCGGTACCGGCATGGTTCCGCAAGCGCCTGGTCGCCCTCTATGGCGAGGCGGAGGCGGATCGTATCGCCGAAGCGCAGCTTGTTCCGGCGGCCATCGACCTGACGGTCAAGTCCGATCCCGCTGCCTGGGCGGAAAAGCTCGGCGGCACGGTTCTGCCGACCGGCAGCATTCGCCTGACGGCCTTCGATGGGGCGGTTTCCGCGCTCGGAGGGTTCGAGGACGGCGTCTGGTGGGTGCAGGATGTCGCGGCCAGCATTCCTGCAAAGCTGTTCGGCGATCTCAAGGGCAAGAAGGTCGCCGATCTCTGCGCGGCCCCCGGCGGCAAGACGGCGCAGCTGATTGCGGCCGGTGCCGAGGTGATCGCCGTCGAGCAATCCGGCAACCGGCTGGCACGGCTGAAGGAAAATCTCGGACGGCTTGGCTACGAGGCGGAGCTGGTCGGTGGCGACCTTTTCGAGTTCAAGCCGGAAGAGTTGCTGGATGGCGTGCTGCTCGATGCGCCCTGTTCCTCGACCGGCACGACGCGCCGGCATCCGGACGTGCTCTGGACCAAGGGACCGGAGGATGTCACCAAGCTTGCGGCGCTTCAGGAAAAGATGCTGCGCCATGCCGTCACGCTGGTGAAACCGGGCGGCCTTATCGTTTTCTCCAATTGCTCGCTTGATTCGGCAGAGGGGGAAGAACTGGTCGTGCGTGTGCTCAAGGACCATCCCGAATTGAAACGTCTGGCCGTCAATCCCAAAGACTGGCCGGGGCTGGAAGGGGCAATTTCGCCGCTCGGGGAATTCCGCACCACGCCGGCCATGCTGCCCGCGGCCGAAAATTTTGTGGGCGGCATGGATGGCTTCTTCGCGAGCGTGCTCCAGGTACGGTAAGGCTTTCTTCACCATACCGGCTGATACTTTCGAACAATCTAATAGTTGATTCCCGCCGGCGGGGCGGAGGCTGATTCCTGCGGAGTATTCCAGATTGAAGATGCGGCTCGCGGATCGCCGGAGGCTCCTGTCCTTCGGCTTGCGGGAAATCTGGCGGCGCCTTTGCCGGCGGTCCGCTGGATTTCGCCTGGCCGTGACCTCCTTTTCGATGCAGGTGCCGGACCGGCTGATCGTTGCGCCGACGGATCTGCGGGCGCTCGATCCGTTCGTGGCGGAGGAGATCCTGGAAGGCCGGTTCCCGCTCGCGGGGCGGATTCTCGAAACCTATGGCCAATCGCCGTTCTCCGTCGAGCTGCCGTCGCGGGCAGCGGCGGAGCGGCTGCATTCGTTCGCCTGGCTTCGTCACATCCGCACCAACAAGACGGAAGTGGCCTGTGCCAGTGCTCGTCAGGTGGTCGCGGACTGGATAGCGCTTTACGGCCGAAGCCCGAAGGGCATTGCCTGGGAAGCGCATGTGGCGGCGGAACGGGTGATCGCCTGGCTCTCGCATTCGACCGTGGTGCTGCAGGGCGCCGAGGCCGGCTTCTACCGCCGCTTCATGAAAAGCCTCGCCTATCAGGTCCGCTACTTGAGAAAGATAGCCGGCTGCACGCCAGAGGGCGATACGCGGCTGAGGCTCAGGATCGCGCTCGCCATGGCCTCGATCTCGATGCCGACGCGGGCTGCCTATATCCGTCGTGAGGGTGGGCGGCTGGATCGGGAGCTTGAACGGCAGATCCTTGCCGACGGCGGCCACGTTTCACGTAATCCGCGGGCGGTGCTCGATTTGCTGATCGATCTCCTGCCGCTTCGCCAGACCTATATCAATCTCGGCCACGACCTGCCGCAAAAACTCATTCCGACGATCGATCGGATGTATCCGGCGCTTCGCTTCTTCCGGCACCAGGACGGCGATCTCGCGCTCTTCAACGGCGCCAGTTCGACGCCCGCGAGCGAGCTGATGTCGGTGCTGCGTTATGACGAAACGGCGGGCAAGCCGTTCAAGGCATTGCCGCACATGCACTACCACCGCCTCTCGGCGGACGGTACGACGCTGATTGTCGATACCGGCCGGCCGCTCTCCCCCGGGCTTTCGCGCGGCGCGCATGCGGGCTGTCTTTCCTTCGAGATGTCGGCGGGCCGGCATCGTTTCATCGTCAATTGCGGGTCGCCCAAATATGCCGGCCGCAACTATCGGCACATGTCGCGCTCGACGCCCGCCCATTCGACGGTGACGCTCAACGAAACCTCGTCCAGCCGCATCATCCGGTCCCGCTTCGCGGGCTCCATGCTGCTCGGCGGCGTGTCGGAGGTGGAGGTGGAACGCTGGGACGACATGCATGGCAATGACTGGCTGCGGGCCAGCCACGACGGTTACGTCCACCAGTTCGGGTTTTTCCACGAGCGCGAGATCGGCCTCAATGTGAAGGGCAACAAGATCAAGGGCCATGACCGGTTTTACCTGCCCGAGGGCGAGGCTGCCGATAACGGGCCTTTCCTGGCGGTGGCGCGCTTCCACATCCACCCGGTCATCACGCTTTCGCGGCGGGACGAGGAAAGCGTCAGCATGCGCGCGCCGGACGGTGAGACCTGGATCTTTGCGGCACCGGGGCTGCAGGTGATGATCGACGAGGATATCTTCTTTGCAGACGTTTCCGGCGTGCGGCCGAGCCAGCAGCTGGTCATCGAGTTTTCTCCGCCGGAGACATCGGAAATACGCTGGATGCTGAGACGCGGCGAATAGGGCGTTTCTTCTTCTGCCAAGCTGTGCTAACGGGCGGCCACCTTACCTTGCGCCGGGTTCCGCGGCGCGTTTCCAGGAGAGACCGATGGCCGTCGTTTCCAAGAAAATTCCCGCTCCCGACCGCATCAGGATTCGCACCGCGCTGCTTTCAGTTTCCGACAAGACCGGCATCGTCGAGCTTGCCCAGGCGCTCACCGATCAGGGCGTGAAGCTGCTGTCGACCGGTGGTACGCACAAGGCGATCGCCGCTGCGGGCCTGGCCGTCACCGATGTGTCGGAAGTCACCGGTTTCCCGGAAATCATGGACGGCCGTGTCAAGACGCTGCATCCGACAGTGCATGGCGGTCTGCTGGCGATCCGCGATGATGCGGAACATGTCGCGGCGATGAAGGAACATGGCATCGAGGGCATCGATCTTGCCGTCATCAATCTCTATCCGTTCGAGGAAGTGCGCGCCGCCGGCGGCGACTATCCGACGACGGTCGAGAATATCGATATCGGCGGCCCGGCGATGATCCGCGCATCGGCCAAGAACCACGCCTATGTGACCACCGTCACCGATCCTTCCGATTATCCGGCGCTGATCGAGGCGCTGCGTTCGAACGACGGCCAGACGGTCTACGCCTTCCGCCAGAAGCTCGCGGCCAAGGCCTATGCCCGCACGGCGGCCTACGATACGGCGATTTCCAACTGGTTCGCGGAAGCGCTCGACATCGAGATCCCGCGCTACCGGACGATCGGCGGCGTGCTGAAAGAAGAGATGCGCTACGGCGAAAACCCGCACCAGAGCGCAGGCTTCTACGTGACCGGCGAGAACCGTCCGGGCGTGGCGACCGCAAAACTGCTGCAGGGCAAGCAGCTCTCCTACAACAATATCAACGATACGGACGGTGCCTTCGAGTTGATTGCCGAGTTCTCGCCGGAAAAGGCGCCGGCCTGCGCGATCATCAAGCACGCCAACCCTTGCGGCGTGGCGACCGGCCCGAGCCTTAGGCAAGCCTATCTCAGGGCGCTCGCCTGCGATTCCACCTCGGCCTTCGGCGGCATCATTGCCGTGAACCAGCTTCTTGATGCAGAGACGGCCGAAGAGATCGTCAAGCTGTTCACGGAAGTCATCATCGCGCCGGAAGTTTCCGACGAGGCCCAGGCGATCATTGCCGCCAAGAAGAACCTGCGCCTGCTGGTGACCGGCGGCCTGCCGGACCCGCGCTCGCGCGGCCTGACGGCGAAGACCGTTTCGGGCGGCCTGCTGGTCCAGACCCGCGACAACGGCATGGTCGAGGATATCGACCTGCGCGTCGTCACCAAGCGTGCGCCGACGCCGACCGAGCATGAAGACATGAAGTTCGCCTTCAAGGTCGCCAAGCACGTGAAGTCGAATGCGATCGTCTACGCCAAGGACGGCCAGACGGCCGGCATCGGGGCCGGCCAGATGAGCCGCGTCGATTCCGCCCGCATCGCCGGCATCAAGGCGGAAGAAGCGGCGAAGGCGATGGGCTGGGCCGAGCCGATGACCAAGGGTTCCGCCGTTGCCTCGGAAGCCTTCTTCCCCTTCGCTGACGGCCTGCTGTCGGCGATCGCCGCAGGAGCCACGGCGGTCATCCAGCCGGGTGGCTCGATGCGCGACGACGAGGTGATTGCGGCGGCGGACGAGCATGGCGTGGCCATGGTGTTCACAGGAATGCGGCATTTCCGGCACTGATTGCCGGATGTCATGCTCTGAGGGTGTGGCGTGGATCCTCGGGTCAAGCCCGAGGATGACGGTGGTGGGGGTGTTTCAAGGCTGCCCAAAGAGACGTTTGATGAACCACTAGATTTCTTGCTTTCACCAGGCAATCCTATGGGCTCCGTCATCCTCGGGCTTGACCCGAGGATCCACCTCCCAGCCGAATAGCTATCCGTCTCTACTTCCTGTTCGCCGGATAAGGCGTCGCAAACAGCAGAACCAACCCCGCCACGAGGAAGATCAGCAGCGTGGCCATGCCGAGCCGGGCGGAGCCGCTGGCATAGGTCATGAGCGAGAAGAACAGGGTGGCGAGGAAGCTGGTCGCCCGGCCGGACAGTGCGTAGATGCCGAAATATCGGCCGGTCTCCGAAAGACTGACGCTGCGGGCAAGGTAGGATCGCGACGAGGCCTGGACCGGCCCGAAGGCGATGCCGATCAGCAGTCCGAACAGGATATAGGCCTTTTCCGCAGCGGTGCCGAACAGGCCGCCGCTGTCCTCTGCCGAAAGAGGCAGAAGGCCGAAGAAGACGAAGCCCGGGCCGGTGGAAATGATTCCGAGGGTGGCGATGACCAGCAGAACCAGGCTGATGATCACGACGATCTTCGAGCCGAGCAGGCGGTCCAGCCAGCCGGCGACGATGCAGCCGAAGATTGCCACGACGTTCAGGATGATGCCGTAGATGCCGATCTCGATCGTCGCCCAGCCGAACATGCCGGCCGCGAACGTGCCGCCGAGGATCAGCAGGCCGTTGACGCCGTCCTGATAGAGCATGCGGGCAATCAGGAACCTGGTGATGCCGGTGCGCTGCCTCAGGTCGCGCAGCGTGCCGCCGAGCTCCCCTATGCCGGAGCGGACCGCATCGACGAGCGGCAGGCCCTTCCTGGCGTCCGGCGTGAAGAAGAACATCGGCAGGATGAACAGGAAATACCAGAAGGCCGAGATCGGCCCGGTGATGCGGGCATCCTCGCCGAGATGCGGATCGAGGCCGAAGAGCGGGGGAATGCCGATCAGGGTTTTGCCGCTTTCGGGATTGGCGGCAAGCAGTGTCACGACCGCGATCAGCACGATCATGCCGCCGAGATACCCGAGCCCCCAGGCGACGTTGGATATGCGGCCGACATCCTGCTTGGACACCAGTCGCGGCATCATGGAATCGTTGAAGACGGTCGAAAATTCCGTGGCAATCGATGCGAAGATCATGAAGATCATCGGCCAGATGATCGGTGAACCGGGTGCCGCAAACCAGAGGGCCGAGACGCAGGCGATCTTGATCACCGCGAAAAAGGCAATCCAGGGTTTTCGCGGGCCTGCCTGGTCGGCGATCGAGCCGAGGACCGGCGAAAAGACGGCGATGACCAGCGACGAGATCGTCGCCATGTTGCTCCAAGCGGCCTGCGCGGAAACCGGGTCCTCGGTCAGCCGGGCGACGAAATAGGGGCCGAAGATGAAGGTGGTGACGACGGTGAAAAACGGTTGGGCGGCCCAATCGAAGAACATCCAGCCCCAGATGCCGCGCCGGCTCGTTTTCACCGGCGCATCGTCCACATCAGTAACGGCCATTTTTCCCCCGGATCAGCCAGTTCGGTCCGTTGTCCTACATCGCCCGCCCATGCGCAAGGTCGCTCAGGAGGCCGGCTGCGACGGTGATCTTCGGAAGCGTCAGCTCGCCGCTTTCGCTCAAGGTCACCAGTTCGGCGCCAATGCGGTTCACCCGCATCCGATCGCCGCCGACCCAGGCTTCCAGCGGCTTCTTCTCCTTCGGATGGGCGGTCAGCGCGGCGATGACGATATCGCGGCGCGCCGAGGCAAGCTGCTGCAGGCTGCGGGAGAGCGCCAGGCTCTCGTAATGTTCCGAGGTGGTGATCCGATCTCCGGCGCCGATCAGGCGGTTGACCCGGAAGGTCTCGGTGACGGCGAAATAGCTCTCGGTGGCGCGCGCCATGGTCTCGCCGGTGCGGTCGGCGATCAGCATGATCTCCGGTACCAGGACCAGGGTGGAAAGCAGCAGGATTTCCCGGGCAAGTGAGGCCGGTATGCCTTGCGCTTCGAGTTCGGCTGCGCGGGCCGCGGTTTCCACGAAATCTCCGCTGGCGAGTGAGGAACGCAGTCCCTTGATCGCCGCCTTGAGCCGGCTCATCGCGCCGTCCATGTCGCCGCTACCGACCTGTGTCTGCAGGATGAGACGGGTCGCTTCCGCAAAGGTTTCGGTAGTGCGGGCATAAAGATCGTTCTGCACCTGGCCGGGGATTTTTCCGTCCAGCGCATCGATCTCGGCCCAGAGCTTCGGGAGCTCGAAACCGTCGCGGGCGAGGAAGGCGGCCTTCACGACATTCGCCGCCGTGGCGCCGGTCATGTCGCTCATCTGCTGCACGAAACCGGGCCCGCCGCGGTTGATCGCCTCGTTGGCGAGCGCCGTGGCGACGATTTCGCGGTGCAGGCGATGAGACTGGATGTCCGCGGCGTAAACCTTCTGCATCTTGGCTGGGAAATAGGCTTTCAGGACGGCCGAGAAATACGGATCGTCCGGCAGGCTGCTCTCGATCAGGGCGTCGAAGAGGACGATCTTCGAATAGGAGAGCAACACGCCGATTTCCGGCCGGGTCAGCGGTCTGCCGGAGGCATAACGCTCGGCAAGCTCCACGTCGTCGGGCAAGGTTTCGACCTTGCGATTGAGCTGGCCTTGCGATTCCATGACGGACATCAGCCGCGACAGCTCTTCCCGGTTGCCGGTGCCTTTGCGTTCGGTGAGCGAGATCGACAGCGGCTGCAGGTAGTTGTTGCGCAGGACGAGGTGGCCGACTTCCTCGGTCATCGACGCGAGAAGCTGGTTGCGCTTGTCGCGGGTGAGGCGACCGTCCTGCATGGCGGGGTTGAGGGCGACCTTGATATTGACCTCGACGTCGGAGGAGTTGACGCCGGCCGAATTGTCGATCGCGTCGGAATTGCAGCGCCCGCCATTCAGCGAATAGGCGATGCGGCCCTTCTGGGTCATGCCGAGATTGGCGCCTTCGCCGATGACGCTGGCGCGCACTTCGGCCGCGGTGATACGGATTGGGTCATTGGCGCGGTCGCCGACTTCCGCGTCTGTCTCGGAGGCCGCCTTGATATAGGTGCCGATGCCGCCGAACCAGAGAAGGTCGACAGGGCTCTTCAGGATCGCGGTCATGATCTCGAAGGGCGTTGCGGTCGTCTTGTCGATACCGATTGCGGCCGCTGCCTGCTTGGTGAGCTTGACCGACTTTTCCGAGCGCGAAATGATCATCGCGCCTTCGGAAAGGGTCGATTTGTCGTAATCCTGCCAGCTCGATCGCGGCAGGGCGAACATGCGTTCGCGTTCCGCGAAGGACTTTTCGATATCCGGATCGGGATCGATGACGATATCGCGATGGTCGAAGGCGGCCAACAGCCGGATCTTGCGCGACAGCAGCATGCCGTTGCCGAAGACGTCGCCGGACATGTCGCCGACGCCGGCGACTGTGAACGGCGTCGTCTGGATATCGACATCCTTTTCGCGGAAATGCCGCTTCACGGCCTCCCAGGCGCCGCGGGCGGTGATGCCCATCTTCTTGTGGTCGTAACCCGCCGAGCCGCCGGAAGCGAAGGCGTCGTCCAGCCAGAAGCCGGCTTCCTGCGCCAGGCCGTTGGCGGTGTCGGAGAAGGTCGCGGTGCCCTTATCGGCGGCAACCACGAAATAGGGGTCGTCACCATCGATGCGGATCGTGTCCGGCGGCCCGACGATGTCGGCACCGACGATGTTGTCGGTGATCGACAGAAGCGTGCGGATGAAGGTCTTGTAGGCCTCCTTGCCTGCATTGAAGAACGCGTCGCGCGAACTCGCCGGGGGCAGCATTTTCGGGAAGAAGCCGCCCTTGGCGCCAACCGGCACGATAACGGCGTTCTTGACCTGCTGCGCCTTCACGAGGCCGAGGATTTCGGTGCGGTAGTCCTCGCCGCGGTCCGACCAGCGCAGGCCGCCGCGCGCGACCTTGCCGAAGCGCATGTGCAGGCCTTCGACCTCGGTGCCGTAGACGAAGATTTCACGGAAGGGGCGGGGCTCCGGCAAACTGTCCAGTAGCTTCGGATCGAGCTTGAAGGCGAACATCCGGTGCGGCGCGCCATTGGCGTCGCGCTGGAAATAGTTCGTCCTGAGCGTCGCATCGACCGCATTGACGAAACGGCGAAGCGTGCGGTCCTCGTCGAGGTTGGGCACGTTGCCGAGCGCTTCCTCGATCTCGGCGTGGTGGTCGGTGAGTTTCTTGACGCGGGCCTTTTCGCCGATCTTCGGATCGAAGCCGTCGCGGAAGAGGCGGAAAATGGCGGCGGAGATGGCCGGGTATTTCACCAGCGTATCGGCGATATAGGTCTGCGAATAAACGATGCCGGTCTGGCGTAAATAGCGCGAGTATGCGCGCAGCACCGTGACTTCGCGGGCGGAGAGGCCGGCCAGCAGAACGAGCCGGTTGAAGCCGTCATTGTCGATCAGGCCTTCGAAGGCGGAGAGGAAAGCCTCTTCCAGAGCCAAGCCCTCGCGGGCAAGATCGACTTCGCGCCCGTCGCCGAGCTGCAATTCCATGTCGTGGAGGACGACTTGGCGGCGGTCGTTCTCCGGCCCGGCCTGGATTTCGAACGTCTGCTCGCTGACGGCGTGGAAACCGAGATTTTCGAGAAGCGGGACGCGGCGGGAGAGCGACAGATGCCGCTCCCTGTGGAAGATCTTCAGCGACACGGTGTTGGCGGGATCGCCGGGGCGGCGATAGAAGGCGATGCGGATCGTCTCGCCGGCAGCGCAAGCGGCGATGTCCGGCAGGTCGGCGAAGGTTTCCTCGGGCGAGAAGGCTTCCTGGAAGGCCCGGGTGACGGAGAGCCGCGGCCCCTCCTCGGCGAGCGCTGCAAAGCGTTCCTCCCAGGGCGTGGCGATCAGCCGGATCGCTTCCTCGAGCTTGCCCTGCGCGATCCTCGGCGTCTTGCCGCCGCGCCGGCCGATGATCATGTGGACGCGGGCGACGCCGCCCTCCGGGAAGGCCGGGTAATAGGCGGAGACGTGGCCGTCATAGACCTTGGTCAGGTAGTCGCCGACCTTTTCGCGGACGAGGGAATTGTAGTCCTCGCGGGGTACGTAGACGATCACCGAGACGAAACGGTCGAAATGGTCGATGCGCGGCAGAACCCGGACACGGGGACGCTCGCTCAGTTCCATGATCTGCTCGCAGAAGCGGGCCAGCAGATCGACATCGATCTGGAAGAGGTCGTCGCGCGGATAGGATTCGAGCGTGTTTTCCAGCATGCGGCCGGAATGGCTGTCGGGGTCGAAGCTGAAATGCTCCTCGATCCGGCCGGCCTTGGCGCGCAGGAGCGGTATATCGCGAACGGAATGGGTATAGGCGGTTGCCGTGAAAAGGCCGACAACACGCAGTTCGCCGACCACTTCGCCCTTTTCGTCGAAGCGCTTGACGCCGACATAATCCATATAGGCGCGGCGGTGGACGACGGACTTCACGTTGGCCTTGGTGACGATCAGGAAATCGGGTCCGTCGAGGAATTCGAGGATTTCCGGCGTTGTCGTCACCGCGTCCTTGCCCTGGCGCAGGACCAGCACATCCGGATCGGAGAGAATGCCGAGACCGCGGCCCTTGCCGCGTTCGACCTTGGCCTCCGTGCCCTTGCCGGAATAGACGTATTCGCGCATGCCGAGGAAGGTGAAGTTGTCGTCGCGCAGCCATTCCAGGAAGGCGAGCGCCTCGTCTCGATCGGCCTTGCGGCGGCTTGCCGAATTGTTGAGCTGCTTGGCGGCGCCGTCGAGGACTTCCAGCATGGAGCCCCAGTCGGTGATCGACAGATGCACCTGGTCGAGGATGTAGCGGATGCGCTCGGTCAGCGAAGCCGCCTGTTCCTCGTTGAGGGGCGAAAGATGGATCTGGATGAGGCTCACGTGATGAGCCGGGTTGCCAGGCTGTTCGTTGGAGCGCAGGACCGGTTCCTTGCCCGGCTCGACGACCAGGATCGGATGGACGGCCATGGTGAGGTCGCGGTGGGTCGCGGTCACCTCGCCCATGACCGAATCGAACAGGAAGGGCATGTTGCGGTCGACGACGGTCAGCACCGAGACCGGAATTCCGTCCGGCTCGACACCGGCGACCGGTTCGACCGTGATGTCGGCCCGCACCCGCGTCCAGGCCATCAGCCGTTCGGCTGCATGATTGGCGGAGAGCGCCAGCATGTCCGGCGTGTAGCTTTCGAGGTCGTCAGTGCTGGCCCGGCCGAACAGGATGAGCGGGTCGAGATGCGGCCCCTTGCTCGCAGCAGCGATCTTGCGCGCGCTTTCGATCTGTTTTTCCCGTTTCGGATTCTGCCTGACGGCCATGTCCCTCTCCCCTTTTGCGTGTTCGGACCGAATAAATCAGATTTATGTCATCATGCGGCAACGTGGCTGATCCATGTCAGTCAACACTACACGTTTCATTCTTCCGTGAAGCCTTGTTGACATGCGGCGACGAAGAAACGATCAACAGGGCCACCGTAGCCGGAAGTCAGTCTCATGCAGGATACCAGCAGTGCCGTCCTCGTCATCTCCAGCCATGTCGTGCGCGGCTCGGTCGGCAATCGTGCCGCCGTCTTCGCGCTCGAGACGCTTGGATTTCCCGTCTGGGCAATGCCGACCGTCGTCCTCCCCTGGCATCCCGGTCATGGGCCTTCTACGCGGCTGACCTTCCCCGAATCAGATTTCGACAAGGCTATAGACGATCTTATTCGCGCGCCATGGTTGGGAGAAGTGAAGGCGGTGCTGACCGGCTATTTCGGCAATGCCGCCCAGCCGCGTTCGGTGGCGCGGCTCATTCGCGCGCTGAAGGAGAAGAACCCGGACCTTCTTTATGTCTGCGATCCGGTCATGGGCGATCTCGGCGGGCTCTATATTCCGCAGCCGACGGCAGAAGCCATCCGCGACGAACTCATACCGCTCGCGACGATCGCCACTCCGAACCGCTACGAGCTCGCCTGGCTTTCCGGCGCGCCGCTCGAGACCAACAACGATATCATGGATGCCGCGATCGCGCTCGGGCCGCCGCGCATCCTGGTGACCTCGGCCGTGCCGATGATGACGGGCGGCACCGGCAATCTCTACCTGACCGGCAAACATGCGCTGCTGGCCGAACACCGGCTGATCGACAATCCGCCGAACGGGCTCGGCGATCTTCTGGGAGCCCTGTTTCTCGCACGAATCCTTGCCGGCATGGACGAGGAAAAGGCGCTGCAGCTGGCAACGGCGAGCGTTTTCGAGATTCTTGCGCGCACGGCCAAGCGCGGTGGCGACGAGCTGACGCTGGAGACCGACGCGTCTAGCCTCTCTACACCCATGGCGATGGTCCAGATGCGCCGGCTCGTGCATCCCTTGCAGCGGACCAAGCGGTAATCGGCCTGCGGAGTTCGCAGATGCACAATGGGCGTTGATCTTCGCTCGGCGGCGCTATAATCGTTGCTCCATGACGGATTTTCCTGACAGACTTCTGGCGGGCTACCGCAACTTCATGAGCGGTCGCTATAGTGACGAACGCGAACGTTACCGCGTGCTGGCGGACAGGGGGCAAAAGCCCCACACGCTGCTGATTGCCTGTTGCGACTCCCGTGCCGCGCCTGAGACAATTTTCGACTGCGGGCCCGGAGAAATGTTCGTGGTGCGCAACGTTGCCAACATGGTGCCGCGCTACGAGCCCGACGGGCAGTTCCACGGCACGTCGGCGGCGATCGAATATGCCGTTCAGGTGCTTGAGATTGACAATATCGTGGTGATGGGCCATGGCCGCTGCGGCGGCATTCAGGCGGCGCTCGATCCCTCCATGAAGCCGCTGTCGCCGGGGGATTTCATCGGCAAGTGGATGGGGCTGGTCAGGCCCGCCGCCGAGCAGATCCAGAACAACGAATTCATGACGCAGGCCGAACGCCAGACCGCACTGGAGCGGGTCTCGATCCGCAATTCGATCGCCAATCTGCAGACGTTTCCCTTTGTTCGCAAACTCGACGAAGAGGGAAAACTCGGCATTCACGGCGCCTGGTTCGACATTTCGACCGGCGAGCTCTGGATCATGGACAGCAAGGGCGATTTCGTCCGTCCGGATCTTACCGAACCGCCTGAACAGGCCGAGCAGGAGTCGGCCTGAATTTCTTCAGGTGAAGTAGGCTTGTCGGCTGCCGGGCTTATTGGCCGTCGATCTGCGCGCCCATATAGGCGATCGCCTGCTGATATACGGTTGCGGCGTTCCAGCCCTGGATGGCAACGAAGTTCGGCTGGCCCGGCTGGTAGCCGGCGCCCGGCCTCCAGCCGTGTCCTTTCAGAAAATTGGCGGTCGAGGCAAGTGCATCGGCACGCGAGCGGACCATGTCGATATGACCGTCGCCGTCGCCATCGGCGCCGTACCGGATGACGTTCAGCGGCAGGAACTGGGTCTGGCCGATCTCGCCATGGGCAGCGCCGCGGGCGGTGACGCTCAGATCGCCTCGGCCGACAAGCTGAAGGGCCGCGTAGAGCTGCTCGGTGAAATAAGCGGAGCGTCGGCAATCGTAAGCGAGCGTCGCGACAGCGGAAAGCGTATGCTGATCGCCCATGAAGCTGCCGAAACCGGTTTCCATGCCCCAGATGGCGATGATCGGACCGGCCGGCACGCCGAAGCGGCGCTCGATCGATGCGAAGAGGGCGGCATTACCAGACTTCATGCCCTTGCCGCGGGAGATGATGGCAGCCCCGCCGCGCTTCTTCATGAATTCGTCGAAGGAAAGCTTGAAACTTTTCTGGCCGCGATCGGCGCTGATGGTCGGGCGATTGTAGGAGACGCTCGAGAAAGCCTTTTCGACGACGGAAGGGTTGACGCCGCTCGCAGGCGCTACCCGCTTGAACTCGTCGACCCAGCGGTCGAAGCCGGATGCATCGTTGCCGCATTGGAGCGCGGCAAACGCCGGACTAGCGGTCATGAAACCGGTTGCGATCAATCCTGCCAGCAAAATCTTCTTCATGCGGTCAAACCCGTCCCGAGAGCCGAATCGCTTAAGCCAGAAGCGTCCGGATAATGTGCTTTGTTTCGGCCTTATGGCGGTGGCTGCGGACAATCGCAACTCACCCGTTCATGAATAGTTCGTGATATAGGTGATTCGAAAGAAAGACCCCGCCATTTCTGACGGGGTTTCTATCGGAACATGCTTAATAAATTTATTATTTATCAGGCAGCAACCTTGCGCGGCTTGATCAGGCCGCGATTGACGAGCAATTCGGCGATCTGGATGGCGTTGAGTGCTGCGCCCTTGCGGAGGTTGTCGGAAACGACCCAGATATTGAGGCCGTTTTCCACCGTCGCATCCTCGCGGATACGGGAAATGTAGGTGGCATCCTCACCGGCGCATTCGTAAGGCGTGATGTAGCCGCCGTTCTCGTGCTTGTCGATGACGAGGCAGCCCGGAGCTTCGCGGAGAATATCGCGGGCCTGGTCGGCGGTGATCTCGTTTTCGAACTCGATATTGACCGATTCCGAATGGCCGATGAAGACCGGAACGCGCACGGCCGTGCAGGTGACCCTGATCTTCGGGTCGAGCATCTTCTTGGTTTCGGCCAGAACCTTCCACTCTTCCTTCGTATATCCGTCCTCCATGAAGACATCGATATGCGGGATGACGTTGAAGGCGATACGCTTGGTGAACTTCTTTGCTTCGACCGGATCGGCGACGAAGACGGCGCGAGTCTGGGTAAAGAGTTCGTCCATGCCTTCCTTGCCGGCACCGGAAACCGACTGGTAGGTCGAGACGACGACGCGCTTGATCTTGGCGAAGTCGTGCAGCGGCTTCAGGGCGACGACGAGCTGAGCAGTCGAGCAATTCGGGTTGGCGATGATATTGCGCTTGGTGAAACCGGAGATCGCATCCGGGTTCACTTCCGGAACGATCAACGGAACGTCCTGATCGTAACGCCAGGCGGAAGAGTTATCGATGACGACGCAGCCCTGGGCGCCGATCTTCGGCGACCACTTCTTGGAGACCTCGCCTCCCGCCGACATCAGGCAGATATCGGTGTCGGAGAAATCGTAGTTTTCGAGGTTTGACACCTTCAGCGTCCGGTCGCCGAACGAAACCTCGGTTCCCTGGCTACGGGCGGATGCCAGCGCCACGACTTCGTCCACCGGGAAGCCGCGCTCGGAAAGGATCGTCAGCATTTCCCTGCCGACATTGCCGGTTGCACCGGCGACTGCGATCTTGAAACCCATTTTTTGCTCTCTTTCTGTCTCTCCTCGTTTCCGGTGAGGGGGAAACCGCGGTTGAATTCGCGGAATTCCTTGTCCCCGGCCATCCGGGGAGAGAGCGGCGGCCAGAGACGTCAGACGGTTTTCGTCGTCGTTTTGGCCTTGGTTTTGGAGAAAGCGGAAAAACACGCCCGCTGCGCAGCTTGGATAGCCGGCAGTGCGGAGGCAGCGATATTGAATTCGCAGGCGCGCATGTGGGTGTCTTCCCGTTCGCGAAGCTGTTTAGAAGATTTTTGCAACGAGTCAAGCGATGGCTGACTCGGGCGCTGCGTTGCATTGCCCTCATTCCGCGCCGCAGCATTCATCCTGCACGGCAGGCGCGATATTAGACGAAAGTCATAATCCCAAAGCATCCCTCTTCTTGAGCCTTGAATTCTGTCAATCTGCGACAATGCGTTGCCGCATCCAAGTCCAGGAGGGAACGGGCTGGGAGCCGGTACGCGAGTTTCATTCTTGAGGGAGGACGACAATGGCAAATGTCGCAACTGCGATTGACACCAGAACCAAGCCGATGACGGCCGAGGAGCGGAAGGTGATTATCGCCTCCTCGCTCGGCACCGTCTTCGAATGGTATGATTTCTATTTGTATGGAACGCTGGCTGCAATCATCGGCAAGCAGTTCTTCTCGCAGTTTCCGCCGGCAACGCAGGCGATCTTCGCCCTGCTGACCTTTGCCGCCGGCTTCCTTGTCCGCCCCTTCGGCGCACTGGTTTTCGGTCGGCTCGGCGATCTCGTCGGCCGCAAATACACCTTCCTTCTCACCATCCTGATCATGGGTCTGTCGACCTTCGCGGTCGGCCTTCTGCCGAGCTACGATCAGATCGGTGTCGCCGCACCCATCATTCTCGTCGCACTGCGCATGGCTCAGGGCTTGGCGCTTGGCGGTGAATATGGCGGCGCGGTGGTTTATGTCGCCGAACATTCGCCCCGCAACAGGCGTGGTTTCTACACGGCCTGGATCCAGACGACGGCCACGATGGGTCTGCTGCTGTCGCTTTTCGTCATCGTGACCTTGCGCATCAATCTCGGTGAGGAGGCATTCCAGACCACGCAGAAGATCTTCTTCGGTCTCCAGGGCGGATGGCGTATTCCCTTCCTCCTGTCGATCATCCTGCTCATCATCTCGATCTACATTCGTCTGCAGATGAATGAATCACCGCTCTTCAAGAAAATGAAGGAGGAAGGCACTCAGTCCAAGGCGCCACTGTCGGAAGCTTTCGGTAACTGGGGGAATGGCAAGATCGTGCTGATCGCGTTGTTCGGCCTCGTGGTCGGCCAGGCGGTCGTCTGGTATACGGGACAGTTCTACGCCCTGTTCTTCCTGCAGACTGTGCTGAAGATCGACCTTTTGACAGCCAACGTGCTGATCGCCTGGGCGTTGATCATCGCAACACCCTTCTTCCTGGTGTTTGGCTCTCTTTCTGACCGGATCGGAAGGAAGCCGGTGATCCTGGCGGGCTGCCTTCTCGCGGCAGCAACTTACTTCCCTCTGTTCAGCGCCCTGACAACGGCGGCCAACCCGACCTATTCCAAGGCGATCGAAACCGTCAAGGCTGAAGTCAGGGCCGATCCCGCCACCTGCGGTTCCCTGTTCGACCCGGTCGGCATCCGCACCTTCACGACGCCTTGCGACGTGATGCGCCGCACCATGTCGACGCAGGCTTTCCGCTACACGCTGGTGGACGCGCCTGCGGGCTCTCCGGCCCAACTCGTCGTTAATGGCGGAGCACCGATATCCTTCACCGATGCCGCAGCCTTCAGTGCGGCGCTCGGCCCGGCTATGGTTGCGGCTGGCTATCCGGCGGCAAACGACCCGGCCAAGGTTAAGGTCAGCGGCTTCTTCTCCGCCCTGGCTAACGGTCAATCGTTGACGATCATCGCGATCCTGACGATCATGGTGATCTACGTCACCATCGTCTACGGCCCGATCGCTGCCGCCCTGGTCGAGTTCTTCCCGACCCGCATTCGCTATACGGCCATGTCCCTGCCTTACCACATCGGTAACGGCTGGTTCGGTGGCCTCCTGCCGGCCACGTCCTTCGCGATCGTCGCCTCTACCGGCGATATTTTCGCAGGACTCTGGTATCCCGTCATCTTCGCACTTTTGACGGTCGTAATCGGCCTGCTGTTCGTCCGCGAGAAACGGGACGTCGATCTCGCTCACTGAGGCAAGATCTGCAGATAAAAAAGGGGCCTGGTACAATGTGCCGGGCCCTTATATTTTTGAAGGTTCTTATGGAATTCGAGCCAGTATCTTTGATCCGGCACTTACGCTTCGGCTTAATGATGCTCCGGAATCCTTGCCGTTTTGCGCGACGCGCCTTGAGTGTCTAGTCTCTCCGCTTCGGCGGCATGCCACGCGGGGGCAAGGGCGTGCTCGTCCAGTCGGGACGTATCAGCAGGGGAACCGACCGGCGCAGAACCGGCCAGCCGTCCGGCTCCTGCCGGAAGAGCAGCCCGTAGCGGGAAAAGACGATCGCCATGATCACCGAGAACCAGGCGCCGAAGGAGAGGCCGGCAATCACGTCGCTCGGATAATGGGCTCCGACGATGACACGCGAAAAACCGATCCAGAGGCTCATGATCAGAAAGAACAGACGGTAGCGCGGGGCGAGCAACGCCAGTGCCATCAGGAACGCCCCGACCGTCGTTGCGTGACCGGAGGGGAAGCTTTCGAAACGGGAACCGGAAAAAGGGCTCAGGCCGTGAAAGCCCCATTGCTCGTAAAGGACGGGGCGGGCACGGCCGATGATACGCTTTACCAGGTTGACGAGAAGGCCCGAGCCGGCAACGGCCACAAAGATATAAGCCGCGACATGGCTGACCAGCATCGCCTGGAAGCGAGCCCTCAGGCGGGGGGCGAGCCGAATGACGGCGAGGGCTTCGAAAAAGAGGATCGCGGTCGCGAAGAGAATCCAGCCGGACGTACCGAAATCGGTGATCGCCTTGCCAATCGGCAGCAGCACGTTGGGCGTATGGGCGGCATAGGAGCCGACCGGCGCATCGAGCAGGAAGAAAGCGATCAGGACCAGATTGATCGTGACCAGCGCATAAGACAGCCATCGCGGTGACGGCGGCCCGGACGGATGGCGATCCCGCCGATGTCTCAGTTTTTCGATTGTCCGTTTCATCGGCCTTCATCCGTGGCGTGGGAGCGATCCCGTGCCGCTTCTTCCCATAGATTTCGCGATATGGGTAGCAGGATGCCGAACGCCAAATGTCGAGGTGTCTTTCCGCCGTGCGACGGAAAGACACCTCTCAGTGTATCAGGCGGAAAGGCTTACGAATTCCCTGAGGATCGCATCGCCCATTTCGGCGGTGCCGACCTTGCGGGCGCCTTCGGCCATGATGTCGCCGGTGCGGATGCCCTGGTCGAGCACGTTGGCAATCGCCTTTTCGAGATTGTCGGCTTCTGTGACCATGTTGAAGGAGTAACGCAGGCACATGGCAAACGAGGCGATCATGGCGATCGGGTTGGCAACGCCGGTGCCGGCGATATCCGGCGCCGAACCGTGAACCGGCTCGTAAAGCGCCTTGCGCTTGCCGGTCTTGGCATCGGGTGCGCCGAGCGACGCGGAGGGCAGCATGCCGAGCGAGCCGGTCAGCATGGCCGCGACGTCGGAGAGCATGTCGCCGAACAGGTTGTCGGTGACGATCACGTCAAACTGTTTTGGAGCGCGGACCAGCTGCATGCCGCCGGCATCGGCCAGCATGTGGTCCAGCTTGACGTCGGAATATTTTTCCTTGTGGGTGGCGGTAACGACCTGGTTCCAGAGCACACCGGACTTCATGACGTTGCGCTTTTCCATCGAGCAGACGGCATTCTTGCGGGTGCGGGCAAGCTCGAAAGCGACGCCGGCGATGCGCTCGATCTCATAGGTATCGTAGACCTGGGTATCGATACCGCGCTTCTGGCCGTTGCCGAGGTCGATGATTTCCTTCGGCTCGCCGAAATAGACACCCCCGGTGAGTTCGCGGACGATCAGGATGTCGAGGCCCTCGACCAGTTCCGGCTTCAGGGAGGAGGCGGAGGCAAGCGCCGGGTAGCAGATGGCGGGGCGCAGGTTGGCGAACAGTTCCATATCCTTGCGCAGCCGCAGCAGGCCGGCTTCCGGACGCACTTCATAAGCAACGTGATCCCATTTCGGACCGCCGACGGCGCCGAAGAGAACCGCGTCCGCTGCCATCGCCTTGGCCATGTCCTCTTCGGAAATGGCGGCGCCATGCGCATCATAGGCGCAGCCGCCGACCAGGCCTTCGTCAAGGACGAAATCGGCCTTCATGGCGCTGTTCATGTGAGCGATGATCTTGCGGACTTCGCCCATGGCCTCGGGGCCGATGCCGTCGCCGGGAAGGAGGAAGAGGTTCTTTGCCATATCGTTTTCGTATCCTTGCGGGTTTCGCAGGCTCGCGTCCTCCCGCGCGGGATCTCCGCGCCTGGCAAAACCTCGTCCGAGCCTGCCAAAGGACGAGGCCGGAAAGGTTTTAAGGACTACCGGCGCCGATGCGGGCAGTCACTTCGATCTCGATCTTCATTTCCGGCGTGGTGAGGCCGCAGACGACCATGGTCGCCGCCGGCCGGATCTCGGAGAAGGTCTCGCCGAGAACCTGAACGATGGCATCGTAATCCGCCATGTCGGTGAGGTAGTAGCGCACCCGGACGACGTCCTGGAGGCCGCTGCCGGCTTCTTTCAGTGCCTTCTCGATCGTGCCGAGCGTATTGCGCGTCTGGGCCGCCGCATCGTCGGGCATTTCCATCCTGGCATAATCGTAGCCGGTGGTGCCGGAGACATAGACCATGTCGCGGTCCACCACGGCGCGTGAATAGCCGATCCGCGCTTCGAAGGGCGATCCGGAGGAAATCCGCGTGACCATCAGGATGCTCCGGAAATCAGAGCCAGGGACGTGCGGCTCGGTTGTTGTTCTCGAAAGTGCTGATCGCCGTATCGCTTTTCAGGGTCGAAGCGATGTCGTCGAGGCCTTCGAGCATGATATGGCGACGGCCGGGATCGATGTCGAAATGGATCGAGCCGCCATCGGGGCCGGTGATTTCCTGGGCTTCCAGGTCGATCGAGAGGATGGCGTTCGAGCCGCGCTCGGCATCGTCCATCAGCTTTTCAAGATCTGCCGGGGAAACGACGATCGGCAGGATGCCGTTCTTGAAACAGTTGTTGTAGAAAATGTCGGCGAAGCTCGTCGAGATGACGCAGCGGATGCCGAAATCGAGAAGTGCCCACGGCGCGTGTTCGCGCGAGGAGCCGCAGCCGAAATTGTCGCCAGCGACCAGGATCTTGGCATTGCGATAGGCCGGCTTGTTCAGCACGAAATCGGGATTTTCAGAACCGTCGTCCTTGTAGCGGGCTTCCGAGAAGAGACCCTTGCCAAGACCAGTGCGCTTGATGGTCTTGAGGTAATCCTTCGGAATGATCATGTCCGTGTCGATATTGATGACCGGAAGCGGCGCTGCAACGCCGGTGAGTTTGGTGAACTTTTCCATGATCTGCCTCCAGGTGGACTTATCTGCGGAAGCTGCCATAAAGCAAATCGACGCAGATTTGAAGGCCTGTTTGACATGAACCGGTACGCCAACACGCCGGAAACCGGCGTATTCGTCTCGTTAGCGCTTGGAACGATCAAAGATCGATGATCGTGCCGCGGCCGTCGTTCCAGACACGCATTTCGCGCTTGTTCGCCTGGGCTCGCACCGGGACCGGCTTCAGCCGCGCCGAAAGCGCACGCCCGATGGACAGAACCGCGAGGATACCGGCAAAGGCGACGGTCAGCGAAGCCGTCAGAAGCGCTGCCATGGCGAGCACGGCAATGGCCGAAACGATGACGAAGAATACGCGAATGTTTTGCATGGTATATACCTTTCTCATCGAAGAATGTGGGGCCTTGCGCCCTTTCTTGCAAGGGGTTTTGCGCAGGGCGGTATTGCCGCAGATCAAAAAGATTGGCACAAAGCGCCGATGACCGCCTTGACCGATATCAATTCTTTCTCCGCTAGACTTCGCCGTTCGATTTTGAGCGTGCCGGCCGGCAATACGAGAGCGTTGGAAAAGGTGCATGGGCTGGATTGCGATGCGGTGATCTTCGACCTGGAAGATTCCGTTGCGCCGGAAAAGAAAGGCGAGGCCCGCGACAACCTGCGCCGGCTGTTTACGGAAAACCGGCTCCAAGGCAGGGAAACGGTCATTCGCATCAACCCCCTCGAAACCGAGTTCGGCAGGGCCGATATGGATCTCGTTACCGAGGTCTCCCCCGACGTGGTGCTGATCCCGAAGGTCGAGCACATGTCGCAGGTCCAGGCGGTGGCGGATATCCTTTCCGAGGCCGGGGCTCCGGACGAGCTTGCCATATGGGCCATGATCGAAACGCCGAAGGGCGTCCTGAATGCGCCGGCGATTGCCCCTGTCGACGAGCGGCTCCAGTGTTTCGTGGTCGGCCTCAACGACCTGCGCAAGGAAACGGGCGTGCTGCCCCAGCCCGGCCGGACCTATCTGGTGCCGTGGCTGATGCAGATCGTACTCGCCGGCCGCGCCCATGGGATCGATGTGATCGACAGCGTCTTCAACGATTTCAAGGATGCTGAAGCCTTCGAGGCGGAATGCGCGCAGGGCCGCGCCATGGGCTTTTCCGGCAAGATGCTGATCCATCCGGCCCAGATCGAGCCTGCCAACCGGCATTTCGGGCCGGACCCCCAGGCGGTGGAAGAGGCGGAAGCGGTGATCGCCGCCTTTGCCCAGCCGGAAGCTCACTCTCTCAACGTCATCAACCTGAACGGCAAGATGGTCGAAAGGTTACATCTGGTGGAGGCCGAAAAGCTTGCCGCCAGGGCCCGGATCATCGCCGAACGAAAGAAAACGCCATGAAATTGTATCGTTTCCTCAGCGGTCCCGACGATTCCTCCTTCTGCCACAAGGTGACGGCGGCGCTGAACAAGGGCTGGGAACTGTCCGGCTCGCCGACCTATGCCTTCAACGCCACGACCGGCGAGATGCAATGCGGCCAGGCGGTGACGAAAACCGTTCACGGCAAGGAATACGATCCCGAGATGAAGCTCGGCGAGCAATAAGGATCAGCGCTGGGCCGCTTCCTCGGCGCTGGCCTCGATGCGCTCCATGTCGTCATCGCTGAGACCGAAATGGTGGCCGATCTCGTGGATCAGCACATGGGTGATGATATCGCCCAGGGTTTCTTCATTTTCCGCCCAGTAATCGAGGATCGGCCGGCGATAAAGCCGGATGCGGTTCGGCAATTCACCCGTTTCCATGTTGAACCGTTCGGAAATGCCGCGGCCTTCGAAAAGGCCGAGCAGGTCGAAAGGCGTCTCGAGCGCCATGTCCTCGAAAACGTCGTCGTCCGGGAAATCCTCGATCTCGATCGTCAGGTTGACGGTGAGAGCCCGGAATTCCTCCGGCAAATGACCATAGGCTTCGATTGCCAGCGACTCGAACGTGCTGATCGTCGGTGCGTGGCGATCCTGCCAATCGTCGGTCTGGTCGATGCGGGCCATAGGCTCTCCTTCTGATCAGGCCCATATAGTACCTCCCGCGATATTTTTCGAGTGAAGAATCATCGGCCTAGGATCCGAGGAAAAGATTCCCAGGATTTGGTTGTTGACTCTTATCGGCAGCTCTGGAATCCATAAGAACATAAAGAGAACATTATGGATGGAGCTGACGCCATGGCCGAGCACGCCACGGCGCAGGAGACGCTTTTTGCCCTGCGCGAACAGATCGCCAGACTGGAAGGAAAATCTCTGCCGGCGCTTGCCGCGGCGGAACAGGCGGACTCGGCCGCCGATCCGGAAGGCCGGAAAGCCAGGGACAATCAGCCCCGCCTGCCATTCGGCATAACGCAGATGGACACCGCATTGGAAGGCGGTCTGCCGCTCGACGGCATCACGGAAATCCGCTCGCTCCTGATGGGAGATGCCGGGGCTGCAAGCGGCTTTGCTCTCTCGCTGGCATCTTACCTCAAAGCGAGACAACCGAACGAGGCGCCGGTTCTCTGGATCGGCGATGTCGTTTCCACGCAGGAAGCCGGTGTTCCTTATTCCGTCGGCTTCAAACAGTTCGGATTGAGCTCGCGGGATGTTCTTTACGCCTCGCCGCGCAAGCTCGACGATGCCCTGTGGCTTGCGGAGACCGCGGTGGCCAGCGGGGCTGTTGTCGCCACCATTCTCGAGATTCGGGGAAACCCCAGGCATTTCGGTCTCACCGAAAGCCGTAGGCTGGGTCTGAGGGCAAAGGCGGCGGGGCGGCCGCTCTTTGTATTGCGGCATGCGGGGGAGGAGGAAGCGAGCAGCGCTTCCTTCCGCTTCCTTGTCGAACCGGCCCCGGCGGCTCACCGGCATCTTCCGGATGGATCCATGCTTGGCGGCAGCATTGGTCATCCCGTTTTCAAACTCACCCTGGAGAAGAGCCGCAACCCGGCTCCGCTGTCCTTACTTCTGGAGTGGAACCCCCATGACCGTCAATTTTCCCTCGGCCGAGACGCAGGAGAGGCTTTCTCTTTCCGCAACCCGCCAGCGCATCCTGGCGCTCGTCTTCCCGCATCTGCCGACCGACAGGATCGCGCGCCGGCTCTGGGGACTGTCATGGCGTTCGAAAGGGCGTCCTGAACATCCGCCGATCCTCTGTGCCGGCCGGCGGGAAAACGCCATGCGGCTTACGGCGCTCGACGAGGTTTCCGAACGCCTCGGGCTGAAGCGCGGGCAGGGGTTGGCTGAAGCGCGCGCCATGTTTCCCAAGATCGATGTGATGGACGAGGATGGCGCGGCGGACCAGGGTCTTCTCGAGGCGATCGCCGACTGGTGCGATCGTTATACCCCGCTGGTGGCGCTGGACGGCCGCGAAGGCCTGTTTCTCGATATCACCGGCTGCGCCCATCTTTTCGGCGGCGAGGAGGCTCTGCTCAGGGATATTCTTGGCCGGCTTCTGCAGATGGGGTTCGACGTCAAAGGGGCGATTTCCTCGTCACCGGGCCTGTCCTGGGCCGCTTGTCGCTTCGGCCGTGGCGGTGTGATTGCCGACCGGGTGACGGCGGAGATACTGGCGCCTCTGCCGGTCAACGCTCTGCGTATCGATGAGGTCACCATCGCAGCGCTCTACAAGCTCGGACTGAAAAGGATCGGCGACCTTATGCCCATGCCGCGTGCGCCGCTGGCTCGCCGTTTCGGCATGCATCTGCTGCTTCGGCTGGATCAGGCGCTCGGGCACAATGAGGAAGCCATCTCACCTCGCCGTCCCGTGGCTGCTCTTTCCGCCGAGCGACGACTTGCCGAGCCGATCCAGGCGGAAGAGCATATTCTGCAGCTGTCCGGCCAGATTGCCATTTCGTTGAAATCGGAACTGGAAGCCCGCGGTGTCGGGGGGCGGGTTTTCGAACTGGTGCTTTTCCGGGTCGATGGCCGGGTGTTTCGCATCGCGGCCGGTGCCTCGCAGCCGTTGCAGGATCCGAAACGGATCTCCTCGCTGTTTTCCGAGCGCCTGAATGCGGTGCACGATGATCTCGATGCCGGTTTTGGTTTCGAGCTCCTGCGTCTCAACGTGCTGCAATACGATCTCTTCAAGACCCTGCAGGGCGACTTCACCGGCAATGGCGACAGCGAGATCTCGCTTGCCGATTTTGTCGATCGGGTTTCGGCCCGGCTCGGGGCCGACTGTCTGCAGGTCGTCGAACCGAAACCGAGCCACGTGCCGGAGCGCGCAGAAATTTTCGTGCCGGCGATTGCAGCAAGGATCGTCCGGGAAAAAACCGAGGAGGTTTTCGCCTTCGTGCCGAGAAGCGACCGACCTTTGCGGCTCTTCCGCCACCCGGAACTCGTGGACGCTTTTGCGGCAACGGTACCGGACGGACCTCCCCGGCGTTTCCGCTGGCGCCGCATCGTTCATGAAGTCATCCGCGCCGAGGGGCCGGAGCGGATTTCGCCGGAATGGTGGCATGACGCGGAGGAGGCAGAGGAGCGTGATTATTTCCGGTTGGAAAGTGAAGCGGGCCGCCGCTTCTGGATTTTCCGCGCCGGTCATTATGTTGCCGGAGAAACGGCACCGACATGGCGCGTGCACGGAATTTTCGCATGACGAACGCTCCCGCCTTTTTCGAGATCGGTGCCAAGACCAACTTTTCCTTCCTGGAAGGGGCAGCCAAGCCGGAGGAGATGATCATTGCGGCAAGCATGCTCGGGCTTTCAGGGCTTGGTATGGCCGACAGGAACTCAGTGGCCGGCGTAGTGAGAGCGCATAGCCAGGTCCGGAACATGAAGGAGACATACGAACGTCAGCAGAAACAGGGCAGAAAGGAAGGTGAGGAAGAGGCTGTTTTGCCTTGCGCCTTTTCCCCTGGAGCCCGGCTCGTCTTTTCCGACAGCACGCCGGATGTTCTGGTCTATCCGCAAAACCGAAAAGGCTGGGCCAATCTTTGCCGCCTGCTGAGCCGTGGAAACCTCAGGACAGAGAAGGGGTCCTGCATTCTGGAAGAGTGGGATTTTCTGGAATGGTGCGATGAGATGATGCTCGCGGTCGTTCCGGAGTTTTCCCGTGTGGAAGACATGGCCTATCAGCAGCACCTGGGAGACTGTCTCCGTAAATACAGAGAGCGGTTCGGAAAGAACATCTATCTGGCTCTGTCACCAACTTATGACGGCCGCGACGCCTTGGTGTTCAATTCGCTTGCCCAGATTGCCACGCGTAATCAAGTACCTCTGATCGCGACCAATCTGCCCCTTTTCCATCTCCCTTATCGCAGGTCCCTGTCAGATGTGGTGACGGCGATCCGTGAGCATGTGACGATCCAGGAAGCCGGGTTTCGGCTTGCGCCGAATGGAGAGAGGTACATCAAACAGGCTGCCGAAATGGCGCGGCTTTTTCGCGCCTATCCGGATGCCATCGCCAATACGAAAAAGTTCTTCGGCAAGCTGGAATTCTCGCTCGATGAACTCAGTCATAACTATCCTGACGAGAGCGTCCCGGGCGAAACGGTGTCCGAAACCCTGGAGCGCCTGACCTGGGAAGGCGCAAAGCGCCGATATCCCAACGGCATCGAGGAAAAGGTCTCCAGCCAGATCAGGTACGAACTCGATCTGATCAAGGAGATGGAATACGAGCCGTATTTCCTGACGGTGCGCCATATCGTCTGGCATGCTCGCTATGTGCTGAAAATCCTCTGCCAGGGTCGCGGTTCGGCGGCCAATTCCACCGTCTGTTTCTGCCTCGGCATCACCGAGGTCGATCCTACATTCACGACGCTTCTCTTCGAACGGTTCATTTCGACGGAGCGGAACGAGCCGCCGGATATCGACGTGGATTTCGAGCATGCGCGACGCGAGGACATTATCCAGTATATCTACCAGCATTATGGCTATCGCCATGCCGGTTTGACGGCGGCGGTCACCAGCTACCGGACCCGCATGGCAGGCCGCGAGGTGGCCAAGGCTTTCGGCCTTTCCGAAGACGTGCAATCGGCGCTTTCCAGCACCGTGTGGGGCTGGTCCGAGGATGGGCTTTCGGAGCGGGAGGCCAGGGTCGCAGGCCTGGATGTGACGGACAAGACGACACTCAAGGTGATCGCCCATGCGAAGGAACTCATGGGCTTTCCGCGTCATCTCACCCAGCATGTCGGCGGATTTCTGATAACTCGCGACCGGCTGGATGAAGTCGTGCCGATCATGAAGACGGCGATGCCCGGGCGCTACATGGTCGAATGGGACAAGGACGACCTCGACACACTGAAGCTTTTGAAGATCGATGTGCTGGCGCTCGGCATGCTCACCTGCCTCAAGAAGGCTTTCGAGCTTATGCAGCAGCACTATGAGATTGAAGAGACGCTCGCTGGTCTTCTGCAGAAAGATAAAGACCAAAATGTCTATGGCATGATTTGCCGGGCCGATACGATCGGGGTTTTCCAGATCGAGAGCCGGGCGCAGATGAGCATGCTGCCGCGGTTGAGGCCCGAAAAGTTTTATGACCTTGTTGTTGAAGTGGCGATCGTCAGACCTGGTCCCATCCAGGGAAACATGGTCCATCCGTATCTAAAACGGCGCGAAGCCAAACGGAACAAACAGCCGATCGAATATCCCAGTCCTGAATTGGAAAAGGTTCTCGAACGCACGCTGGGCGTACCTCTCTTTCAAGAGCAGGCAATGCAGATTGCAATAACCGCGGCCGGGTTTTCTCCCGAGAAAGCGGACAAGCTGCGTCGATCGATGGCGACGTTCAAGCGATCGGGAAGAGTGGAGGAATTTAAGAACGATTTTGTTGCCGGCATGCTGAAAAATGAGCGTTATTCCAAGGAATTTGCGGAGAGCTGCTTCAGCCAGATCGAGGGTTTCGCGGAATATGGCTTTCCGGAAAGCCATGCGGCGTCATTCGCTTTGCTTGTCTACGTATCCTCCTGGATCAAGGCCTATTATCCGGATGTCTTCTGCACGGCGATGCTGAATTCGCAGCCGATGGGGTTTTATGCGCCGGCGCAGCTCATACGGGATGCACGAGAGCACGGTGTCAGGATTCTCCCCGTCGACGTCAACAAGTCGGAATGGGACTGCACTTTGGAAGAGACCGTTTTCGACCGGGGTGCGATCGACAAGCGTCATGAATCCATGCGGGATGTCATCAAGACTGAGCGTGCCGTGCGGCTTGGGTTTCGGCAGGTCAAAGGCCTTGCCGAGAAAGACATGATTGAAAAGCTCATCGCCCACCGCGGGGAACGTTATGCCTCCGTCCATGATCTCTGGCTGCGGTCGGGGCTCGACAAATCGGATATCGAGCGGCTGGCGGATGCTGATGCCTTCAACTCCATCGAGCTCAGTCGTCGCGAGGCGCTGTGGGCGGTCAGGGGGCTTGATACCAAGAATGCCACCGCGACATTGTCTCTGTTCGATGTGGCGGACCGCGTCGATCTCAGGCCGGAGGCGAAAGCGACGCTGCCGGAAATGCTGCCCGGCGAACAGGTGATCGAGGATTATCGGCATCTCTCGCTTTCGCTGAAGGCACACCCGGTCTCCTTCCTGCGCGAGGAATTCAAGACCATGGGAATTACCCGTAGCGTCGATCTCCTGACGGTTCCGAACGGGCGAAGGGTGACGATCGGCGGGCTCGTTCTCGTCAGGCAGCGGCCTGGCTCGGCCAAGGGCGTCATCTTCATGACGCTGGAAGACGAGACCGGCGTTGCCAATGCGATCGTCTGGCCGAAGATTTTCGAACGCTACAGGCCGGTCGTGATGGGCGCGCGGCTGGTGAAGATCCGGGGGAGGCTGCAGAGCCAGAGTGGCGTCATCCATACGGTGGTCGAGCATATCGAGGACATTACCCCGATGCTGGGACTGCTGCAGAAGGAAGCAAGGCGGTTCGGTGTGTCAGCCCGTTCGGATGAGGTATTGCAATCCAGCGGTGACCATCGGCAGAGAAGGCGCTCCCATGGAATGGAGGGGGCGAGCAAGGAGAGCGCCAAGGAGCCCGTACCGCACAATTCCTATGGAACCGGACCAGGGGGTGTCATGCCGAAAGGCCGCAATTTCCACTAAATGCTACCGGAGTGGGACCAAGGTAGAAGAGGGAATTATAGGATGCTCCTTAAGAAGGGACGCATATATGTCGATTCTTTCTTGACATCGCCTGTCCGCTTTCGCAAAAAGAGGATGTTACAGGTCATGTTTGGCAGGTCGACCGAGAATGCTGGTTTGCAGTTGCAATTACATCACCGACAGGGAAATCAAGGACGTCATCACGCAGCTCCTTGACGAAGACTGTTGGCAGCTCATTGTCCCATCCAAAGTCTACCACGCCATGGCGAAACGTGGCCGCTGCTGCGGCTGTTTCCCCAACGTTGTCGACCTGATCATCCGCACAACCGAGGAATATCACGCCCACCACCACTCGACGGAAGACGAAGTGGTCGTATATATGTCCCGCTTGAGACAATTCCATGAGGAAAACAGGAGAGCGGACATTGAAAGGCGACTCAAAGGTCATCGAGCGGCTTAACGAGGCACTTTTTCTCGAGCTAGGCGCCGTCAACCAGTATTGGCTGCATTATCGCCTGCTGGATGACTGGGGTTTCAAGAAGCTCGCGAAAAAGGAACGGGCGGAGTCGATCGAGGAAATGCATCATGCCGATCGTCTCATCGATCGCATCATCTTTCTCGAAGGCCACCCCAACCTGCAGACGCTTGCCCCGTTGCGCATCGGCCAGAATGTCAAGGAAGTCCTGGAGGCCGATCTTGCTGGCGAATATGACGCCCGCACGGCCTACAAAGCCTCCCGCGATATCTGTCACGCGGCCGGCGATTACGTCTCGATGAAGCTCTTCGAAGAGCTTCTGATGGACGAGGAAGGCCATATCGACTTCCTCGAAACCCAACTCGATCTGCTGGCGAAAATCGGCGAGGAGCGTTACGGCCTCCTCAACGCGGAATCGGCTGATTCCGCCGAATAATCGCTTATCCGAACACACGAGCCCCGGCGAAAGCATTTGCTCCGCCGGGGCTTTTTCGTTTCAGCCCATGAACCTTGATCGGCAACCGGCCGAACCGGGTGGTTGCCAGCTCCCGGGCGGTCAGAGCCGCTCGGCTGCCACCTCGGCCAGGTGCTTAAACTCCGCGACGACCTGGTCGTAGACCGCGCGCTTGAAGGGCACGATCAGGCTGGGAAGGTCGGCCATCGGCTTCCATTCCCAGGCGTCAAATTCCGGCGCGTGTCCGCCCGGCGGCGGGTTGATGGCGATCTCGCTTTCGTCGCCATCGAAGCGAAAGGCGAACCAGCGCTGGGTCTGGCCGCGATATTTTCCCTTCAGCCCGATGCCGATCAGGTGCGCGGGTAGATCGTAATTGATCCAATCGTCCGCCTCGGCAAGCAAGGTGACGGAGCGCATCCCCGTTTCCTCGTAGAGTTCGCGATAAGCCGCGGGTAGCGGGTCCTCGCCCTTGTCGATGCCGCCCTGCGGCATCTGCCAGAGCTGCGGCGAACCGTCAAATTCGCTGTTGCCGTCGCTGATGCGCCGGCCGGCCCAGACAAGGCCTTCACGGTTCAGAACCATGATGCCGACGCAGGGGCGATAAGGAAGCTCCTCCGCGACGACCGAACGTTTGCCTTTCTTGCTCATGGGTAACTCCGATCCATCACGGTCCAACGCTTTCGCTCGCGAGTGAAGAGACGCCGACAATCTCGATACCGCGCTGCGAGACTTCCTCGCTCCATTGCCTTATCGCATCGATGCTCTCGTCGAAAGCCGAAGCAACGCCGATCGCCGTGCCCTTGCGGCCGGCTATGCGCTCCAGTTCGTCGAGCTTCTTGAGGATCGCATCCTTCTGCAACTGGCCGTCAAGCGTCATATCGCCGAAGGCATGTGGCAATTCGATCGCCTTGGCAACGATCGCCGTCTTGGACTGCGCGGATGTCCCGTCGTCGAGGAAGAGCAGTCCGCGTTTGGAAATATCACGCAGGACCGGCTCCAAGGCGCCGGCGTCCGAAAGATAGCGGCCGCCGAGGTAGTTCATGACGCCGGTATAGTTGGTGATTTCGCCCATGGCCTGGTGAAGGCGGCCGAGATTATCCTTGGCCGACATCTTGGTCAGCAGAGTGCCGGGACCCGGATCGTTTGCCGGATAATCGAACGGTTCGAACGGCACCTGGATCAGGATTTCATGGCCGGCGCGACGGGCTTCCTGCATCCAGCGCTGCAGGCTGTTGCCGCTGACGGCGAAGGCGAGCGTCACCGACGGCGGCAGGTCGCGGATTGCCCGCTGGGTGCCCGTCTGGCTGAGCCCGAGACCGCCGACGACGATTGCGATGCGGGTTCCGCGCGCGCCGGACCAGGGTCGCGCATACTGATCCATCGGCCGCTGTCCGCCAGGCCCGACAATAGGCAGGCGGCCATGGGGTGAATCCTCCAGCAGCGCATCGTTGGGTTGGGCAGCCATGCGCGGGTCCTGGCCGATCCGCTGGGTGCCGATCATCACCGGTCCGCTGCCGTCGCGCGAGCGCGGCGTGTACTTGGTCACCACCGAACCGTCATCGGTCAGTGTCCGCTCGATATTGGCGCCGGAATTCGGATCGGAACGGGGCATGCCCGTGGATTGCTGCGGTGCTGCGTTCTGGCCGGATTTTGTGGGGGGCTGGACCTGTTCGGGCTTGGAAGCCGGCGGAACGTTGGAAGCAACCTGCTTCAGGGCATCATCTCCGCGCATGGCGTAGAGCGAAAGCCCCAAGATGCCGACGACCGCCAGAGAGGCAAAAACGATTGCAAGAGAAAACTTCCGGCTCCGTCGCCGAGCGGCCGGCCGGTTCTGTCCGAGCGGTGCGTGGAGATCGGTGCCCAAGGTCTAGTCCGCGTTCTGTCTGCAGATACGAAGAACCGGCCAGCGCGGCGTCTTTTCAACGCGTCACGCTGGCCGGTCCGATGATGTCTTTACTTCTTGATCGTGGCGGCTGCGGCCTTGTCCGGGCTCGGCGGGAAGGAGGCATCCTTCTTCACGCCGCGGAAGAGATCCAGCGCATAGTTGAGCTGGAGGTCGTCCTTGGCTTCCGGCGGCACGTAGGCGACGGAACCGGAACCTTCGTCCGTTTCGGCCGCGCCCTGGATGTGGCCGCGCAGGCTCGATTCGCCTTCAGCCCTGACCTTGCCCTGCAGTTCCGGCGGCAGCGGCTGTTCTACCTTGATATCCGGCTGGATGCCGGTGCCCTGGATCGACTTGCCCGACGGCGTGTAATAGAGCGCGGTGGTCAGACGCAGCGCGCCGGCATCGCCGAGCGGGATGATCGTCTGAACCGAGCCCTTGCCGAAGGACCGTGTGCCGAGAACCGTGGCGCGGCGCAGATCCTGGAGCGCACCGGCGACGATTTCCGAAGCGGAAGCCGAGCCGCCGTTGACGAGCACGATGACCGGCTTGCCGTCGGTCAGGTCACCCGGGCCAGCGTTGAAGCGGCGGGTCTCTTCGGCATTGCGGCCGCGGGTCGAAACCACTTCGCCACGTTCCAGGAAGGCGTCGGAAACGTTGATCGCCTGGTCGAGCAGACCGCCCGGGTTGAGGCGCAGATCAAGCACGTAGCCCTTCAGCTTGTCGGCCGGGACGTCTGCCTTGATCTTCTTGATCGCCTTTTCGAGGTCGTCATAGGTCTTTTCGGTGAAGGAGATGACGCGGACATAACCGACATCCCCGCCTTCGACGCGGGACTTCACGGCGCGCACTGCGATGATGTCGCGTACCACGGTGATGTCGAGCGGCTTATCGGCGCCCTGGCGGATGATCGTCAGCTTGATCGGGGTGTTGACGCCGCCGCGCATCTTCTCGACGGCTTCTTCGAGCTTCAGGCCGCGCACCGGGGCGCCGTCGATCTCGGAGATGTAGTCGCCTGCCAGAATGCCGGCCTTGGAGGCGGGCGTATCGTCAATCGGCGCGATGACCTTGACGAGCTCGTTTTCCATCGTGACTTCGATGCCGAGGCCGCCGAATTCGCCACGCGTCTGCGTGCGCATGTCTTCGGCATCCTTGGCATTCATGAAGCTGGAATGGGGATCGAGCGAGGTCAGCATGCCGTTGATGGCGTTCTCGACCAGCTTTTCTTCATCCGGCGGCGTCACGTACTGGGCGCGGACCCGTTCGAACACGTCACCGAAGATCGACAATTCCCGGTAGGTCGAAGGGCCGGCGGCCTGCGCCGGCACACCGGCCGAATAAATCACGCTCATCGCGGTCGCACCCAAGAGTGCACCGACGATGACAAGAGAAGCCCTACGAATCATTTCGTGCCCTTCCAGTTTCTTTCGAGGTCCACCACGGTTTGGAATCGACCGGTGTGCCATCTTTTCGGAATTCAATGTAAAGCGTTGGACGATCTGTTTCCAGCGCCAATGCGGTTGCGCTTGCCACTCTTTTCTCACCCATCACAGCAATGGGTTCGCCCGCGAAGACGAACTTGCCCTGCCGCGCATTCACTTCATCCATGCCGGTCAGAACCAGATGGTATCCGTCTCCGGCATTGAGGATGATCATCTGTCCGTAACTCCGGAAGGCACCGGCGAAAACCACCAGGCCATCTGCCGGCGCCGTCACCACGGCACCCGCATTCGAAGCAACTGTTATGCCTCTTGCCGAATGCCCCGTCCCGTCGGCGTCGCCGAACCACCGCAATACATCTCCGGCAACCGGAAGCTCCAGCTTCTGCCTCAGACTCGAAAACGCGTATGCGGGCGCAATGCGGTTTTTGTCGGGCACGCCGCTTTGGGCGAGCTGCTTCGCCTTTTCGCGCTCGGCGTCGGACATCATGCGCTGGCGCTCTTCCTCGGCCCGCGCCCGGTCGATTGCGTCGCGCACGGAGGCGATTTCGCCTTCGAACGACTGGATGAGGTTCTCAAGCGTGGTGGCGCGTCCGGCAAGCTCCTCGGAGCGGCGGCGCTCGGCGTCGAGATCGGCCGTGTTGCGCTTGTTCAACTTTTCGTTTTCGGCGAGCAGGAGGTCCATGCGTCGGTCTTCTTCGAGGCTCGCCGCGATGGTGTTGGAGACATTTGTCTTCTCGGTCATCGCCGAAGCCTGGAGAGAGGCCAGTGACTGAAGGTCGGCGACGAGCTTGTCCGCCTCGTGGCGCATGCCGGGAACGACGGCGCCGAGCAGGATCGCGCTTCGAACCGAGGCGAGCGCATCGTCGGGCGTCACCAGAAGTGCGGGCGGCGGATTGCGGCCCATGCGCTGGAGGGCTGCGAGCACTTCGGCCAGCACGGCGCGGCGGCCGCGCAGGGAGGTGCGGATACCGTCCTCCTTGAGCTTCAGTTCGGTGATCTTCTTCTCGCTATCGAAAATCTTGGTTTCCAGGCTTTTGCGGCGTGCTGCCGATTCGATCAGCGCCTGGCGGATATCGGTGGTGTTCTTCCTGATCTCGGCGATGTTCTTTTCGATTGCGGCGGTCCTGTCGCCGGAAATCTTCATGGTCTTGGTCAGAACTTCGAGTTCGCCGCGGGTCTCATTGCGCCGGCGCTGCAGGTCGGCAGTCGGATCGACTGGGGAGGGCGCTGCCGGGGGGGGAGTCGGCGCGTTCTGGGCGCGTGCGGTATCGGATACATGAAGGGGCGGGACCAACGCCAAACCGAGACCCGCCGCCAGAAGCAGCGCCCGCCGGTACGATGTGATCCTGGTTGTCCGCATTCTCGCTCCGCTAATCGCCGGATCGAGAAAGCCTAAGCTGATTTGCCCGACGAGGCCACAAACAACATCGTGTTTGAAGGTAAACGATCGTTTAAGCTCTGTGGTACGGATGGCCGGAGAGAATGGTAACGGCGCGATAGAGCTGTTCGGCAATCAGGATGCGCACCAGTTGATGCGGCCAGGTCATCGAGCCGAGGTTGAGGACAATGTCGGCCCTGTCGCGGAGGTCGGGATCCAGCCCGTCGGCACCGCCGATCGCCAGCATCATGTCGCGTTTGCCGTTGTCGCGATATCGGCCGATCAAGCCGGCAAGGGCCTCGCTGTCGAGCGCTTTTCCGCGTTCGTCGAGAAGGATGAGAACTGCGCCTTCGGGAAGCGCCTTTTCGAGCGCGCCGGCTTCTTCGCGCTTGCGGGTATCGGCATTCGCCGCACGGCTTTCCTGGATCTCGATCAGTTTGGACAATTCGAGACCCACCGCCGGGCCAGCCTTGGCGAAGCGGTCGAGATATCGGGACGCAAGTTCCTTCTCCGGTCCGGTCTTCAGCCGTCCCACGGCGAAAAGGCTTATTCGCATGTCCTGATCCGTTGATTTTGGGGCCGAAAGCTTCACCCTGCGGCGGGTTCCCACCCAGCCGCGTGATTTCGACCTCAGTCCGACCAGCTCAGGGCATGCCCGAACCCGTCAGTGCAGCAGTGTGCCTTCCTGGATATCCGGCGTGGCCCACATCTTTTCGATGTTGTAGAACGCGCGGATTTCCGGCCGGAACACGTGGACGATGATGTCGCCGGTGTCAATGAGCACCCAGTCACCGGTTTCCTGCCCTTCGACGCGGGCGGTTCCCAGCCCCTCGTCCTTCAGGTCGGAAATCAGGTGATCGCTGATCGCCATGACATGCCGGTTCGATCGACCGGAGACAACGACCATGTAGTCCCCGAGCGCTGATTTTCCAACAATGTTGATGGTGACGATATCTTCAGCTTTGGAGTCCTCGAGGCTTGCGAGGACCAGTTCGAGAGCACGGGCAGCAGCATCGGCGCCACGTTCCAGGCTCTGCGGGAGAACGGAGGCCGTCCTTCCCTTGGCGTGTACTGTTGTCAGGGTTTGTCCTTTCATCCAGGTAACAGCAACAAGCACTAATGCGAATCCGATTCTAACTCGGCCGCAACCATATAGTTGGCATCGAATTATTAATCTTTCAAGTAAGCGTCCGCAAAGGTGATAGAAAGATGTAGACCTTTTGTCGCCGCGTCAGGGCCGGCGATTAATCGGATTTCTGTCCGTTTGCGGCGCGGATCGCCGTGGAACTCAGGGCCGAACGCGGGCCGTGGATGAAGGTCCAGGCCGGCGCGCGCCGCTTCCAGAGCGTGCCGGCGTCATCTTCGTCCACACGGGCGTAATCGAAGGTGCGGGCCATTTTCGACGACAGGAACGACAGGGTCGCCCCTGGCCGGTCGATGACCGCGATCGGGAAAGTCGAGGCAATCGTTTGCCATTTCTGCCAGTGGTGGAAGGTCTTCAGACTGTCGGCGCCCATCACCCAGACGAAATGCACGAGCGGGTTCTTGGCTTTCACGAAGGCCAGCGTATCGGCGGTATAGGATCCGCCGAGCGTCTTTTCGAAAGCGGTGATCTTGATGCGCGGATCGTCGATCAACTTTTCGCTCATCGCAAGCCGGTCGCCGAGCGAAGCAAGTTCGGAGCGGCTTTTCAGCGGGTTGCCGGGGGTTACCATCCACCAGAGCTGGTCGAGGCCGAGGCGCCTCAGCGCGATCTCGGCGACCAGGAGATGGCCCTCATGGGGCGGATTGAACGAACCGCCGAACAGGCCGACGGCCATGCCCCGTTCGGCATGCGGCATGACCAGATATCGGCGGTCGATCGTCTCTTCCGTCACGCGCGGTCAGGGCCGGATCTGGCCGGTGCCGTGCACCCGGTATTTGAACGAGGTCAGCTGCTCGACGCCGACGGGGCCGCGCGCATGCATCTTGCCGGTCGAAATCCCGATCTCGCCGCCCATGCCGAACTCGCCGCCATCGGCGAACTGGGTGGAGGCATTGTGCAGCAGGATGGCCGAATCGAGCTCGTTGAAGAAACGCCACACGACCTGCGGATCCTCGGCGATGACAGCCTCCGTGTGGTTGGAGGAATAGGTGTTGATGTGGCGGATGGCGCCGGAAATACCGTCGACGATCGCGACCGAGATCACCGCATCGAGATATTCGGTGCGCCAGTCTTCTTCCGTCGCAGGCTTGAAGCCCGGAAAGACCTTGAGAACGGTGGCCGAGGCGCGGATTTCACAGCCGGCTTCCGTCAGTGCTTCCAGGATCGGCATCAGATGTGTGCCGATCCCCGCGCTGTCGACCAGCAGGGTCTCGGCCGCGCCGCAGACGCCGGTGCGGCGCATCTTGGCGTTGACGATGATCTTTTTCGCCATTTCCAGGTCTGCTGAAGCGTCGACATAGATATGGCAGAGGCCTTCGAGATGGGCGAAGACCGGCACACGCGCCTCGTTCTGGACGCGGGCGACCAGGCTCTTGCCGCCACGCGGCACGATGACGTCGAGCGCGCCGTTAAGGCCCGACAGCATGGCGCCGACGGCGGCGCGGTCGGTGGTGGGTACGATCTGGATCGCATGTTCCGGAAGCCCGGCAGCCTTCAGTCCGGCGACGAGGCAATCGTGGATCGCCTCCGACGACTGGGCCGAGTCGGAGCCGCCGCGCAGGATCACGGCGTTGCCGGCCTTGAGGCAGAGCGCGCCGGCATCGGCGGTGACATTCGGGCGGCTTTCATAGATCACGCCGATGACGCCGAGCGGGGTGCGGACGCGCTCGATATGGAGGCCGTTCGGGCGGTCCCAGGCGGCGATGACTTCGCCGACCGGATCCTTGAACTCGGCGATCTCGCGCAGTGCCTGCGCCATGCCGGCGATCGACTTTTCGGTGAGCGTCAGCCGGTCGATGAACGACGGCAGAAGGTCCTTGCCTTCGACATTCTTGAGATCCGCGGCATTCGCGGCAAGAATCCTGTCCTTGGCGGCAAGGATGGCATCCGCCATGGCGTTCAGCGCCTTGTTCTTCGCTTCGGTCGAGGCTGTAGCGAGCTGGCGGGCCGCCGACTTGGCGTTCCGACCGATCTGATCCATCACAGCGGCGACGTCGCCCGTTTTCGCAACCATATCAAGCATGGGCGGCATCCTCCTTGCGATCTTCTTTTTTGGCTTTGCGCTTCGCCGGCCCCGTCATCACCAGGTCGTCGCGATGGACCATGGCGGCGCGGCCGGCATAACCGAGGATCGCCTCGATCTCGCCCGACTTGCGGCCGGTGATCTGGCGGGCCTCCTCGGCATCGTAGCTCACCAGCCCGCGGGCGATCTCGCGACCGTCGATGCCGATGATCGCGACCGTGTCGCCGCGATGGAAATGGCCGTCGATGCGGCGCACGCCCGCAGGCAGCAGGCTCTTGCCGGTGCCTAGCGCGTTTTCGGCGCCTTCGTCGACGAAGAGTTCGCCGGCCGGCTGAAGCTGCCCCGCAATCCACGTTTTTCGCGCCGTGACCGGCGTTCCCGATGGTGCGAACCAGGACGAGCGGGTGCCCTGCTCGATGGCGCGCAGCGGATGATCCGTCTTGCCGGATGCGATGATCATCGCGCAGCCGGCACCGGTAGCGATCTTGCCGGCATCGATCTTGGTGCGCATGCCGCCGCGCGACAGTTCGGACGCAGCGCCGCCGGCCATGGCCTCGATCTCCGGGGTGATCGCCGGGACGATCTCCAGGAATTGCGCATCGGGGTCGAGATGCGGCGGGGCCGTGTAAAGGCCGTCGATATCGGACAGGAGCACGAGCAGATCGGCGCTGGTCATGGTGGCGACGCGGGCGGCAAGGCGATCGTTGTCGCCATAGCGGATTTCGGTGGTGGCGACCGTATCGTTCTCGTTGATGATCGGCACGGCGCCGATTTTCAAAAGCTGGTTGATGGTGGCGCGGGCGTTCAGGTAACGGCGGCGCTCTTCCGTATCGCCCAGCGTCAGCAGGATCTGACCTGCCACGATCTTGTCGCGGGAGAGGCTTTCCGACCAGGCCCGGGCAAGCGCGATCTGGCCGACGGCCGCCGCCGCCTGGCTTTCCTCGAGCTTCAACGCGCCGGAGGGCAGGTCGAGCACGGTGCGGCCCATGGCGATCGCGCCCGAAGACACGACCAGGACGTCGATGCCTCTCGCCTTCAACGCGGCGATATCGGCGCAGATGGCGTCGAGCCATTGCGACTTCAGGCCCGTCTTGCGATCGACGAGCAGCGCCGAGCCGATCTTGATGACGATGCGGCGATGGCTGGCGAGCGGTTTACGGACAGCCGTCATGCGTCCTCGTCCTCATCGAAATCCTGAATGGGGGTCGAGCGATCGGGCAGCGCGGTCTCATTGACGCCGCTTGCCTCGACGATCACGTCACGCAGCGCGCGCAGTACCTCCGTCATGCCCTTGCCGGTGACGGCGGAGATCAGGAACGGCGTCTGACCACAGGCCTTTTCCAGCTCTTTCGCCTTCTTCTTCAGTTCCTTGTCGTCGAGCACGTCGATCTGCGACAGCGCCACGATGACCGGCTTGTCGATCAGGCCGCCGCCATAGGCTTCGAGCTCGTGTTTCACCGTCTTGTAGGCCTTGCCGACCTTTTCCTCGACGGAGGAGACCAGATGCAAGAGCACGCGGGTGCGTTCGACATGGCCCAGGAACCGGTCGCCGATGCCGACACCCTCATGGGCGCCTTCGATCAGGCCGGGGATATCGGCGAGCACGAACTCCCGACCGTCGATAGTGGCGACTCCGAGATTGGGATGTAGCGTCGTGAACGGGTAGTTGGCGATCTTGGGACGGGCGCGGGTGACGCTGGCAAGGAAGGTCGACTTGCCGGCATTCGGCATTCCGACGAGGCCGGCATCGGCGATCAGCTTCAGCCGCAGCCAGATGGTCTTTTCCTCGCCTTCGAGGCCCGGATTGGCCCAGTTCGGCGCCTGGTTGGTCGCACTCTTGAAATGAGTGTTGCCGAAGCCGCCATTACCGCCCTTGGCGAGCCGGAACGTCTGGCCTTCGCGGGTCAGGTCGATGATCAGTGTCTCGTTGTCTTCCTCGAAGATCTGGGTGCCGACCGGCACTTTCAACGTCACGTCGCCGCCATTGGCGCCGGTGCGGTTGCGGCCCATGCCATGGGTGCCGGTCTGGCCCTTGAAATGCTGCTGGAAGCGGAAATCGATCAGGGTGTTGAGGCCGTTGACGGCCTCCACCCAGACATCGCCGCCGCGCCCGCCGTCACCGCCGTCCGGCCCGCCGAACTCGACGAACTTTTCCCGCCGGAACGAGACTGCGCCCGCGCCGCCGTCGCCGGAGCGGATATAGACTTTTGCCTCGTCGAGAAATTTCATCTTGCAACCGTCAGTCTTGTGTTAGTCGGGAAGTCTGCCGTTTTAGGTCGGGCACCCAGTGCATGTCGATGGAGGTTTCGATATCGTCGGTTGGGGCGGAGGTCAAAGAATATCATGAAGTTCGTCAGCTATAACATCCAATACGGGATAGGCATGGACGGGATGTTCGATCCCGAACGTATTGCCGCGCGTATCGAGGGAGCGGATGTGATCGCGCTTCAGGAAGTGACGCGCGGTTTTCCCAGGAACGGTCATGTCGATCTCGTCACCTGTTTCTCGGATCTCTTTCCGGAGCATTTTCATGTCTATGGCGCGCCCTGCGACCTGCTGCTCGACGTCTTCGTCGAGAATGGCCGCCGCGTCGAACGCCGCTTCCAGTTCGGCAACATGATCCTGTCGCGCTGGCCGATCCTTGCCACGCGCCATTTCCTGCTGCCCCGCAGCCGCACTGTGGAGATGCTCAACCTGCAGCGCGGCGCGCTGGAAGCGGTCATCGTTGCGCCTGGCGGGCCGCTTCGGGTCTATTCCGTCCACCTCGATCATGTCTCCCCCGACGAACGGCTCGGCCAGATTCGCTATCTGAAGGAGCGGGTGCTGAACTTCGTCTCCGAGGGGGGCTCGCTGACCGGTGCCGCGGAAGAAGGTTTCCCCGATCTGCCGCTGCCGGAGGATTTTCTGCTGATGGGGGATTTCAACATGGAGCCGGAATCGACCGAATATATTGCGTTGACGGGTCAGCGGGACCGCTATTACGGCCGCACCCTGCGCGCCAACGAACCCGTCGACGTGCTGGATCGCCTCGGATTGCTGACGCCGGAAAGTTATACCTGGGCGAAACCGCCGGGCGACGGGCCGATGAAGATGCATCTCGATCATTGCTTCGTGAATGCGGGCCTGGTGCCGCGGCTGAAAAACGCCTGGGTCGACAATGAGGCGCTCGGTTCCGACCATTTTCCGCTCTGGGTCGAGGTCGAGTGAGGGCCGGCGGAGTTTCCTCCGCCGGATTTTTGTTATCTGAGCGTCACGGTCGTGCAGGCCGCTGGAAGTCCTCGGGCAACAGCATGGTCTCGATATGCGGCACCATGCGGTTGCGGGAGGTGCTGAAGAGCTGGTTCGCATCGACGATTGTGAAGCCAAGCTTCTTCTGGACGTTCAGCGAGGCCAGATTGTCCGCGAATGCCCCGGAAAACACCTGCGCTTCCGGCATCCGCCGGAAGAAACGTTCCAGCGTCGCGGCCACCGCTTCGGTCATGTAGCCCCGATCCCAGTAGAGCCGGTTCAGCCAATAGCCAAGCCGCCATTGACCGCGTCTCGGCTCCAGACCGACCATGCCGATATGGATGTCATCACCGGTGGTGATCGCCAGCGTCCAGTCCGGCAGGATCCCGGACGCATGCGGGACGAGCCAATCCAGCGCGTCCTGGCGGTCATAGGGCTGCGGCACCCGCGCCAGCATGCGGGCGACCTTGAAATCGCCGAGCGATTCGGCAATCGCCGTCGCATCGGTGATCTTGTGCGGGCGAAGCACCAGCCTTTCCGTGGTGATGACCGGGCAGGGGCCTGGCATCGTTGCGGTCGTGCTCGTCTTCTGGAGAACGGCGGCGTTCATCGCAGTTCTCCCCAGCTTCTCAAGGACATCCAGGTCTTGCGGTCGAGCCGGAACCATTCGACCGCGACCATGCCGCCAAGCGCCAGGCAATCGATCATGCCGGTGCCCTGAAACTGGAAGCCGCATTTCTGGATCACCCGCCGGGATGCGATGTTGGTCACCCGGCAGCGGGCATCGATATGGTCGATGTTGTTGCGGGTCCGGAAGGCCATGTCGATCAGGGCATGGGCGGCTTCCGTGGCGTAACCCCTGTTCCAATAGGGTTCGCCCAGCCAATAGCCGAGTTCGAGCGTTCTCTCGTCCTGTTGCGGCTCAAGTGCGCAGCAACCGAGAAAGGCGCCGTTGTCTCCTCGCGTGATGGCGTAGACGCATTTGCCAATCTCGCCGGCCTTCGTGCGTCGCACGAAATCGGCTGCGTCCTTAGCCGTATAGGGATGCGGCATACGCGACACCATAGTCGCGATATTCGCATTGTTGGCGAGATGGGCAAGTGCGTCGATGTCTTCTTCGTGGGGGGTGCGCAGAACTAACCTCTGCGACAATAAGACGGGGCAATCGCTTCTCGACCGGTCGGGTCTTAACCGTTCCTCTGGCGGCCGGGATTGGCTCGCCCTCAGTAATTCGCCTTGCATGTTCAGTCCTCCTGTTGGGGGTAAAGAAAAAGGGAAGATGGTGGTGTCCCATCTTCCCTTTTTCTGACTGAACCTTTGGGCGTTCAGCCGGGTCGATGTGACACCGGCTGCTTAAAACGCTTGCCGGCTTTATTCTGCTGCTTCGGCTTTCGGCATTACGGACACGAACACACGACCATTGGCCTTGGTTCGGTAATTCACATTGCCGGCGGTAAGCGCAAAAATGGTGTGGTCCTTACCGAGGCCAACGTTCTGGCCCGGATGCCACTGCGTACCGCGCTGGCGCACGATAATGTTGCCCGGAATGACGGCTTCGCCGCCGAACTTCTTCACGCCAAGGCGCTTGGAATTCGAATCGCGACCGTTGCGCGACGAACCGCCAGCTTTTTTATGTGCCATTGGAGTTCTCCTTTACCCTTCGAAACCCGTTGTTAAGCCAAGATGTCCGTGATGCGGACGACCGTGTGATGCTGGCGATGACCGCGAATCCGCTTGGAATTCTGACGGCGACGCTTCTTGAAGGAAAGAACCTTCTTGCCGCGATTATGCTCGACCACTTCGGCCTTGACCGTCGCACCCGCAACGAAGGGTGCGCCGAACTTGGCATCGGCGCCAACGCCGACGACCAGGATTTCGTTGAATTCTACAACTGAACCAGCTTCGGCTTCCAGCTTTTCGATGGTGAGCACGTCGTTGGCTGCCACGCGGTACTGCTTACCGCCGGTCTTGATGACTGCGAACATTTTTTATCCTTTCATGTTCGTTTCCGGCTCTGCCTTCATAAAAGGCGGCCGTCTTTTTATCAGTCGGGCTCTAGCAGGGTTTCGAAAGAGGTGATCTTTAAAACTTGTCTGCCGGTGGAATTCGTGTGGCGGTTCCAACAACCTCCACACAAACAAAGAGGCATGGATACTTTTCCACGCCTGATCGCGAGCGGACATACGCGAGCGACAAAAAACTGTCAAGACGAAAGGATATAAAGACTTGATATTCGCCCCTTGCCAGCCCCATGTTTGCCCGCTATGAGAACGCCCGCGCTGACCAACGCGTCATCATGCTCAAGCGGAGAGGTGGCTGAGTGGTCGAAAGCACCGCACTCGAAATGCGGCATACGGGCAACCGTATCGTGGGTTCGAATCCCACCCTCTCCGCCATTGGGTGATCCACTCTTCCCCAATTTCCTGCAAGATCTTGGTTTTCTTTGCAAATCTCTGACCGAAAGCCCACAATTCAGGGTCTTCAGTCATGAAAGTATCGCGCCGGGTACACCTCGAAGTATCTCTTCCGGTATCGCAAATCAAAGAGCAGAAGAAGGCGAGCGGCGACAGGCGGCAGCCATCCCCCGGTCCTTATCTTGTCAGGTCAGGTTCGGTTTATCTTTTTCAGATTAAACTGCCGAAGCAGATCTGTGACACTGGGGACCCAGCGCTGATCCGGATCAGCATGGGAGCCCGGTCGCACAAGGCCGCTCGCCGGCTTGCGGATCTACTCGTGGCAAGAGCGCGTATTCTTTTCGATGAAGCAGGCAGGAAGGTGATGACTCGGCATACGACGGACAAGGACGAAGGCGGCGTCGAACCGATGTTCTCCGGGGAGACGCCCGAAGAAACGGTTATCGAGATGCGGGGTGCGCTGAAAGAGTACCTGCGCATGATCGACAGACCCGAAGCACCCTTCACGCCGGAAGAGCTGCAAAAAACTGCAGCCATTCGTGATCTTGTCCGTCTCAACCAAGAAATCGCCAAACGTGATGATGGGCAGGCCTATGAGGAAATGCTTGTCGAGAATGCTGAGTTTCTGAAACAGAAGGCGCTCCAGAAACTGCAGGGATCCACGATGCTGCACGGGGCTGTCCCGTTAGCGGTTCCGATCGTAGGTCCCGAGCAGCAAGCTCGGCCCCCAATCGAGCTTCCCGAAACGCGGCGGCCACCTCTTGACGAGCAGGGCAATCCGATCCCCGCCTTCAAGCTGGATCGCCGCACCGTACCGCGCAAACCGTCATCGCGACCATTGTTCAGCGACATTGCGGCCACCTATCTCGCTTTAAGGGAGACAGCGCTGGGTGTAGGTCATAGTGATGTCAGGATCGCCCGCGCTCGGATCGACGTGTTTCTGGAGCTGATCGGCGACCATCCCGTCGACACCTATAACGGCACCGATCTGCAGGCCTTCGTTGACTTGATGCAATACTGGCCCGGCGACAGCAACAAGCGTGACCCCAACATGTCGGTCCGGGAGATCCTTGCCGGCAATCGGGATCTTCGCCTGCAGCCGATGGCTATCAAAACCTTCAAGGAGGGCTATGTCTCGGTTGTCAAGACCACAGCTCGATCCGGCATGACGGAGCATGAGTATCAGGACCCGTTCGGCGGCGCCAAAATCCATTATCCCAAAACGGCTGCCGAACCAGTTTCGGCTGAGCCCCTGGGCGCGAGCCAGGTCTCTGGCATTTTTCGGACTGGCATGTCCACGGGCTTCCTCGATAACGCGATGCTGCCGTTGCTCGGGCATTTGACGGGCCGTCGACTGGGGCTGCTCGTCCATCTCACCGGAAATGATTTCCGCGAAAAGTTCGACCATGTCTGGGTGGCTCAGACGTCGGGCATCGCCCTCATCAACGGCACGTGGAAGCGCGTGCCCTACAAGACCGGCGCGAGCCTGACCTTCTTCGTACTTCATGAGTTTCTGCACGAGATCGGCTTCGTACAATGGGCAATGACTCAAGGCGATAAATTCATCTTTTCGGAGCTGATGAAACTGGCAGACCCCAGCAAAAGCGCCTCGTCCTATATGCAGCGTCTGTTCGAGAAAGCTGGCATCGTGGGTGGTAATCGGGAAGTGTTCCATTCTCTTCGTGGAGGCCAGATCGAAGAGATGCGCGATGCCAATGTCGATGCACGCGATCGGAGGATGCAAGCGGGTCACCAGCTCGGTAACGATGAGCATGATAAATACGGTTTCCGTAATATCACCGAGAAGCGTGCTCGCGAGCTTGCAAGGCTGCCTCTCAATCCCGAAGTCGATTTTTCGGTGTTCCAAGGCCTCGATTTCGGGAAACTTGCCGCGAAAAAGCGGACGCTCGGCCGGGCAGCGAAGGCAAAATAGCTGGCAATATAATAGCGGGATGCGAACAGATTTCGTTCTGCGGTCGGCCGGTTATTCCAATCCATCACCAACAAGCGCATCGACCGCGATAATTGCCAAGGTCGATGCATCCTTGTCGAGCGCCTGGAGCATGCTAATCGCTTGATCGGGCGTTGCCGAAACCGGGCTAGCGGCGCGGTGCCCGATCGCGATCCAGCCCTTTATCGGAGCCGGGGCCGGGATCTCCTTGACCAAATCGAGTGGCCGATCGACTCCCTTCCGCACACGTCCGTCGATGCTCCAGGAGCACACGTGGTTCACGCCTTCGATGTAGCCAATCAAGGGGTAGAAATCGATCCGGTTTTGCCGGAAGGGGTTAATGCCTACATCACTGGAAATGAAAGCCCGCAGGCCGCTGCGGGTCCTGTAATACAGACCGACTTCGGGGAGAAACATCAAGCTTTCTTGCACCAAATCGGTACCTTTAATGGAGCTAAGGCATGTGACCTTGCACTCGGAACAGCCGTTTGGCCGCAGCAACCGTTCCAGATATTCGATTCAGAATCAAACGGCGTTTCAAGAAGTAACGGGGAGAAGAGTCTCCCCCAATGAGAACGCCGTTTGCATAAGGCCATATCCTTTCCATAATGGGAGGGCGTCGAAGCCCTAATGGCGCCGTTCTTCCTCGAAAAGATGGCCGGATCGAAAAAGCAGATGGGTTTTCCTTCGGAAAGCCCAGTCGGTATCAGCGTACTTGTCGACGAGATCGTCAAAGACGGCATAGCAAGCCTGCTTGTCAAAGCCCTGGGCAACTAGCCTCTCGACCACAACGTCCTCGACGGCGCCGAGCTGCCTCTCGTTGTCCGTCTTGATTGACCGGGTGATCATCCAATGAAGCGCGATCCGGGCGATGTCGTCACGATCCGGACGCCGCTCTTCCTTCTGGCGTTCCCGAAGCTGCCGCTGTCGGTCCCTCTGTTTCCTGTTGCGCTCGCTGCGCGATTGGCGTGCCATTCGCTCCTCCTCTTTTCGTTGATGGCACCTTTCATGGTCAGGGGACCGGCGGATCGACGCAAGCCATTTGTCAACGAATCGGAATTCTCGGCGTTCGAATCAATAACCTTCAATCTCGAATCGAATGAGCGCAATTTGTCTCAACATGCGGGGACGTCGAGACCGGTTGCCGGCAACTCATTACGCATACCGGCGTTCGTCAGGGCGGTTCACGGAGACCTAGCAGAATCTTTCGTTCCGATTTCTGAATCAGAAATCCAGAGATCTGAATCGACGGCCTAAAACTTCGAATCGATGGCCAAGAGCTTGGAATCGAATGAGCGCAATTTGTTTCACATTGCCGGCACGTTGAAGCGATGCGGTTGCAACGTGCCAGCGATTGATTGTCGGCCCGCGCGACCGTTCCGTCCATCGGCGGACCTGACGTCGAAGCCAGATCAGCGCCGCCTGTTGCTGATGGACAGCCGACGCCCGGCCGGTTGCTTGCAGCGTTTCAACGGGACGCGGACAGAATCTCCACCGCGGCATCGCCATCGAGGGCCTGGGCGTCGAACAATTCCCGAACCAGACGATCGAACGTGGCACGGTGTTCAAGGATGATCTGCGTTGCTCTCGCCTGCGCGAACTCGAGCCGCCGATGGACACGCCCTGCTAGATCGGCGTCGCGGCTGAGGATCCCTGTCGGCTCGCGGTGATCGAGATAAAGGAGTGGATGTCTACCGCCGAAGCCCAGCGCCTGCTCCATATCGAGGGCAATTCGGGTCGCGCGTGCGAGATCGCTGTTCTCGCCGCCGCCAGAGCCAGCCGAGACTGACTTGAAGAGGATGAGTTCGGCCGCGCGCCCGGCCAGCAACATCGCAAGGATGCGACCGTACCATTCCTCGTTCTCGGAACCACCGTTGGCGAACGTGAGAGAATTATGGCCGCCATCCTTGGTATCGATCGTCAGTTCCCTGATCGCGCCAAGCCGCAGGGCATGATGAACGACAGCATGACCGGATTCATGGATGGCGTAACGCCAACGAACGTCGTAGGGGACCGGCGGGCGATGTCCGCGAATGCCAGCTTCCAGGTCATCATAGGTCATTGAGCGCTTCTCGCGTCTTGCCTTCAGCCTTGCCTCGCGAACGATGCGCTCGATGTCCGCGCCGGTCAGGCCCACCGCCCGCGTGGCCAGATGCCGCAATGCCTGTTCCGTCGGATCGAGCGGCTTCGACCTAGGCTGCCGCCTCGAGGTGAGCGGATCGTGGGCGCCTTCGATGGCATCGTCGTTCCAGTTATCGGATCCGGTTCTGATCATGACGTCGTTCCTTCATGCTCCGCATTCGCGGCGATGTGGCCAATGTCGGCGCCAAGATGATGCGCGATAATGCCGGCCAGCGCCGGAATGTCCGGACGCGGAATTTCGATATGGGTTTCGAGGCGTCCGGAGCGCCGGATGGCTTCATCGATCTCGTGCGGGCGGTTCGTGGCCCCGACGACGATGACGCCCTCGCTCTTCACCGCCCCGTCGAGCAATTCGAGCAACTTGTTGACGCAGGCATTCCAGTAGTCCGCGTATTGTCGTGATGCGCTGACCCGTGTGCCGATTCCATCGATTTCGTCGATGAACAGAATACAGGGTGCCTGGGCGCGCGCCTCGGCGAACGTATCTGCCATGCGGTCGAGAACCGCGTGCAGATATTCACCCTGCAGCCATGTTGAGACCGACGTGACGACCAAGGGGATCTGCAGGCTGTTGCAGAGCGCTCGTGCAAACGTCGTCTTGCCAGTTCCCGGCGGACCGGACAGCAGCAACTTGGTACTCATCTCCGACCAGTCGAGATCGCCGGCCAGATAGTCGGCAAGGTCGCCCTTCAATCCCAGTGCCCAATCCCTGGCGCCACCATAACCGGACAGGGTCTCGACGATCAGCGACGGCTTGCCATCACCTCCATCCTCCGGCGCCAAAGGCTGCGGCTTTACGACTTCGGCCCCGGTGGGCTTGCGCTTCGATCTGTCCTTGCGATCGGTGCCAGACTTAGAGGGGGCACTCTTCGATGCCTCTTCATCTGTTCGTGTCTTCTGTGACGGAGTTTGCGAGACTATTCTGCGGGTAGAGGAACCGTCGCTACGCTCGTCGTCATTCTCTTCGTCACGGTTTCGCGCCGCGAGCCTGGTGAGCGCCTCAATGGTTGTCTCTATTGCCCGGCCCTGACGGATGGCAAGACCGAGATCGCCGAGTGTCAACGCCGCTGTGTCGATCTGACTGATGCCATTCGCATGGTCGGACACTGCCTCACCATAGACCACTTCCAGAAGATCGGTAATCAGCCGTCTATCCATCCCGCGGCCGGTCAGCCGGATATCCGAGACGATGTCGATCTGGTCAGACACGCCGCCTTCCGTCTCCGCAATGGCAAGCACCGGTGAGCCGTGCGCCAGGGCCGACACCAGTCTGCGGCGCATGGCAGGCCGGTTCAGTCGAGCATCGTCTCTGGACAGCACGTGGAGGAAAACACGCTTGACCTCGCTCTCCTTCCACGCCCAGATTTCATCACCCTCCATGAACTCAGCGGTCATGCCGACATAGGGACCAAACGGAACGAGCGCAGTCTCCTCGACAAGCTGCAGCAAAGCCCGCTCGAAGCCATCGACGCTGATCTCGACCGAGATGATCGGCGCCGGCTGACGAAGAAGATCGACAGCCATGCGCAACGAAACCCCAGCCTCGCGAATAGCGCCGGCAAGCAGCAATGTGGGAGCGAGATGTTTGACGCTGACCGCAGCCCCGGCTTCGCCGACAAGCCAGACGGCATAGGCGAGCCACTCATCCCTCAGTACGTGGCGATCTGCCGGCGCCACTCCGGAGCCGCGACGCAGATAAGCAGGCAGAGCCGGCGCAGAGGCGAACGGATCGACATGATCCCGCCGGTTGGTCGGCGGCTCAGTGAGGAAGGCCGCGAAACGAGTACGGATCCATCTTACATCCCGTTCAGCATCACCGGTCAGATGAGATGGATCGAAGGTCGGCGCATAGCGGGCGACCAGATGTCCTTCAATCTCGATGATCTTCGGGGTCAACAGGCCGTTCCGCAACGCCAGGCGCCGCACTTCGCGGCGGTTTAGGTGTTGCAGGCGCCGGATAAGGAAAGCGGCAAGGCGATCCATCATTGCACCTCCGTTGTGGCTGTCGTGGAAATAATTTCCGCGCAGACGGGGAGTTGGGCGGTACGGCGCAACCTGTGGGCAAGCGGAAGCCTGTCGCTTTTCGGACGCTTGCGTTTGAGCCAGTCGCGGACCATTCGGCAGGTCGGCTCGCCCTGATCTGCCAGAGTATTGAGCCGGGTCAGGACTGTCTCTGGAATAAAGGCGGCATCGGTCGCCTGGCGGGCATAGCCAAGGGCAAGCCCGATGATGATGGCGGCATCGTCATGGTGGGTGAGGGAAGGGCGAACCGTATTGGCGTGCTGGTCGACGGTTTCGCAACGAATGCCGCGGGCAGCGGTATCAGTTCTTCTGGACATGCAATATCTCCTCGCCGGACCGGGCTAAGTCGGTCGGCGTTGTTCAGAACGGGAGTGGGGAGTCGGCTGCGGCTTCGATCACCGCAGCCGAATGGCGGTCAGGCGTCGAGCAGCCGGCGCGCAAATCCGACGCGAATGCGTACGGCTGGCAGAACGTCGTCCTCTGCCTCCGCCGCTTCAGCACCCGGCTCGTCGCCACTCTCGTCGACGACATGGATATCGCACTCTTGCCGCAGCGGGGACACACCCGTGATGTCCAGGGTCGGACGACGGACGGGCTGCCGCAGCCGGAAGCGCGAGATATGCGGAAAGCTTGCCGAGATGGGGGCATCGACAATTCCGAGTGCGCGGCGCGCCTCTGCCTCAAGCAACGTTTGAACCCGGCGGCCGAAGCGGCAACGCAACTCCGCCATGCAGGCCGCGGCGCCATCGACCTCAAGGAGATCATCAATTTCCGAGAGAGCCCATACGCCGGCTGCATGATCGCTTGGCCGGCTTGCGCCATCGATGATCGCGACGCCGACGCTGTCAACCATCATCCGCTTGTGGTGCTTGTAAAGCCAGTCGGGCAGGATCATCGCCGAGGCCAACATCTTGAGCTTCAATTCCTCGAGGCGCGTCGTGTCCCCGTAGGAAGCGAGAGACCGCTTCAGGTCCAGGAGGAAGGCCACGTGCCTTGCGCGGTTCACCAGAATGAGGTCGGGCGTATAACTTCCCTTGGCCGGCGCCTCGCAGTCGAGCCGGATACCGTCGAGATGCCGCCAATCGTTTCCGGTGACGGCTTCGACCGCAGCCTTGACCAGGGGGAGTTTGAGCGACTGGATAAGGACAGTAAGATCCGGATTGACCTTCGACAACCGCTCGAACGCCAGCTCGAGCAACTTGCCCTCGCGAAACGATACAGCCCGGACCATCGATGCGATGTTGACATAGCGGCCAAGGATCTCATCCTCGACCGGCTCGCCATCGGCAATCGCCGCAATGGCCTTATCGATCAGGGCATGGAAGTCAGCCTCGACATCAGAGTAGCGGACGAGATGCGGGTGACGGCGAAGGAGCGGCGGCTCCGGCTGGCCCTCAGGGGCCGATCCGGGCGAACGACGAAAGGCCGGCGACGTTCCGGTTGCAGTGGTGGGCGAAGTGAAAGTAGACGTGTTGGTCATGCTGTTCTCCATCGGAAACACGAGACGATCGATCTCGCCCCGCCGCCACTTCGCGGTGGTCGGCAGATAAGGCAATCGTCGAATTGGTAGGGTGAGGTCAGTTCTGACCGAGGCGTGGTAACGCGTCGAAGGCGGCAGCCAGGCGACGGACACACGGACCCGCGATTGCGACGACGGATTGGAGAACTTCCCCATTGCGGGGGATGGCAGTATGGATGGTCACAGCCTGATTCCTTCTAACCAAGGTTGAGGGTCAGGCCCTCGGTAGCGTTGGCGCGCTGCCTTGGGCCGCTAAGCTTCGATCGCATCGAAGCCACCCATACCTGACAGGACCGGGACCAGATCTCAAGGATCTCAAACGCTAAAAGAGAACAGGTCCGGAACACGGTTAACGCAGGGCTCACGTCCCGTGTAGCCCAATGACGATGGTGAAGCCGGGAAAGGCCCGACCAGGTTTCCTTGCATGCATTCAATCATGCGGGAAAAGCGGAATCAAGAAAGGGGGCCGAAGCCCCCTTTTATGTTTCACTCGACCACCGACTCCGGAACCTTCCTTGGAAGGAAGTCTGGTCGCAATCCCTTTCCCGGCTCGGCAAGCGGGACCACGTTGGAAGTCGGGATCTCCGGTTCGTCATCGTCGAAGTCGCCGGTCTCGATCTCCAGCACATCGACCGGATCGATACTCGGCGCCTCGACGAGATTTCCATCGTCGTCTTCAGCCTCAACCGTCGCTGAGGTCGATGTCCGGGTCTCACAGGCGCCGAGCGGCCATTCCGGCAACTTGCTACGCGTCGTTGCCCACTCGAGCAAGGGCAGCACAGTCCCGCTCAGCCATGCTTCGAGTGTGTCCTTGCTTGGCCATGCTTCCACGTCCCCAAGATCTTCCAACACCTCGATTACTGCAGCCCAATGCATCCATGCCGGCAACTTCTCCTCGTGAATGACACGGGGATCGATGTCGTCAGGCAGCACGAAGAGAATGAGGCTTTCGAGCTCATGCCTTGCCAGGCGTGCCATCGGTAACACCTCGTCGGTCAGCTTGCCCTTCACCAGACGCTTGCGCTTGCCTTTGTCTGTTGGGGCGAGGGCATTGCCGATGATCTTGTGGACCGCCGTTGTGTGCTTGATGAAAGCCATCACCCCGGATTTCGCCTTCAAGGCAACGAGTGCCTTCAGACCATCCATACCGCCGATATCCGCCGGCTCAGCATCCAATTCAGGTTCAACGGCATTCCCGCCCCTGAGCAGTGCTTTGACCTCATCGACTTGAATGCGCCCATGTTCTTCGGCATGGACAAAGGCTGCTTCCAGCTTTTCCTCCGATGCCGAACTCAGGTGGATCAGCACCGTTGGACTGATACCGAGATCCAGGATCCGCTCTTTGTGCGGCGTCAGGTTCCGGTGAATCGCACGGTAGTTCCGGGCGGTCTTGGGTTCGACGCCGCAGCGCTGCTTCACCCACTCGCCGAACTGTCCGTTCGGAATGAGCTCGGCTGCCTTGTCCAGAAGTGCACCAGTCAGGAAGACCTGCTCGGTACTTTTGCGACCAAGGCTGAGAATGTCGGTGGCCGCCTTCTCCAGTTCGTTCACCAATTCGCTCGGGATATCGAGCGCAGCGTAGTTGAAGCCAGCGCCGCGCGCTGGCTTTTCTGTCGTATTCGTCATGTCAAACATCCCTGTTCACACAGTACTCACACAGTCACACCATGTGACTGGTGTATCATTGTAACAGGAAATGACGAATTTGTGAATATTTACAATAGGTTGTCCTGTGTATCAGACAGAAAACCTCTAATTATTACTATAGATTATACATTCTATACTTTATATTTTGGCTTCTTCTGGCTATGGAGGTGCGCTAAATAAAAATTTTTACTTTGTAAAATCTAAGGTTGAATTGGAGGGTGATATGCTCCGCTTCGTGGCAGACTGAACTGGCGTTCTGGCATCAAATCACACGCACTTCCCAGACATCGTTGTGTGGAAGGAATTGCAGATGGTGCCCTTAGGAGACGTTTCGACGGTTGTGGCTATCAAATGTGCCTTAGGCTTCGAGAAGGACATCTCGCCCGAGTTGCGTCTCTCCACAAATGTATCGAACGATAGCGGTTCATGGCGCCGTAAATCATATATGGGATGGTAGGGTAACGGCCCGCCCCGGCAACGTCGCTTTTCTGACGGCTGTGTAAAAAGCGTATAGTGTGCTTTCAGCGATCTCGAAACGATAGACCGCTGCTCGGCGTGCGGGGGAGTCAACGCCCGGCGCAAATCCCATTTCAGCTACTGCACTGGAAAATCGTGCTATCCTAGGATAAAACTTGAATGGCGAGTTTCTATGACTACTGGCTATGACGGGCGAGCGATTGCCAACTATATTTTGGATTTTTGCGACAACCGGAATCGTGGCGTCACGAATCTTGCGTTGCAGAAGATTGTTTATTTCTGCCATGTCTGGTCACTCATTGATCTGCACCGTCCCCTTATTCGCCATAAATTCGAGGCTTGGGAATTCGGCCCAGTATTGCCGTATCTCTATCGAGAATTTCGCAACTATGACCGGTCGCCGATAGCCAGCCGTGCAACTCATATCGATCCTGTGGACGGCAGGCACAGGGTTGCAGCGTATAATCTTGATTCAGAGACAGACTCGCTACTGGAAGATATAGTAAGCTTCTATAGCCGACTCAGAGCTAGTGATCTTGTCGAGCTAAGTCATGCGGACGGAGGACCCTGGCATCGAGTCTGGAATCACGGGGGGGCGGTGAATCCGGGCATGAAAATCGATGATGCTAAAATTGTAGAATTTTACTCGAAAGCAGTGCGTCCATTTTCAATCCAATAACGGGTTAAACATATGGCAGACTTGCGTGTTCCCTCCGTCCAGCATCTCGCTCGCAACTGGCGCGACGATCCTGCCGCAATTGCGAAAGGGTTGGTAAAGTTAGCCATAGACCCGCCGCGCTTCAGTTATAGTCCACTCTACGGAGCTGTACGCGATTTGCTTGTACTCGGTATTCCTTACGATCAGGTCGTCGAAGGAATTCGGAAGATCAAGCGAGAAAAAGTCCGCGATAACCTGCTTAGCGTGTTGCCGTTGATACGAGATCATTTTGCGGGGATGACACCCGATTTCTTCCAGATGGTCGAAAAACGTTATTATCCAGTCGGCCGGGGTCTCATGATCCCGTTTGAGCCGCCTATGATTTATGGTGTTGGCGGCCAGCTTTACTTTCCATGGTTTAGCTTCTGGCGACAAAATCCGCTTGCTAAAGAGCGCCTGTCCCTTTTCGTGACGCTCGTAGAGGAAGTGCTGCTGCAGGATCCCGACTTAGAAAACGCTCGGTTCGAGATACTGGATTTCAGTTGTCCTGGACCGAAGTTGCCGCGATCGTTGACTGTAATTAACGCTAAAGAAATTCCTCGTGTCGATGGGCCCCGGAAGGTGGCCATGCTTGAGGCTTTTGCCGAGGGGTATTTCAAGGCGCTTGCCGAACTTTCTGGTCGACCTCGCCCTGCGAGTGACGCCGATCGGCGAGCTGAGGATTCCGGATCGGACCCAAATCAGCCCGGCCTTTTCGACTGACTTCTTGATTGGTACCTGATTCCCTCGTAGCTGCTTAGGAGCAGCGGATTATGAGAGAAGAAATAGAGAGTGCGGAAATTATTTCCGCTCGTACCGCCTGGGGGAGACACTCAATCGTCACTGAAGAAATCTTCATCTAACCGCTTGAATTCGACCGTGCGATAGCCGCGCACGCCGACGCCGTGTTCGATCATCAAGTCCGCCAGCTCTCGCCCGTCGATGAGGATCACCCGCTGTGCGAGATGCTTGACGTAGTCGCGGGCTGGTTGGCTAAAGGTCGAGGTAGTGACGAAGACGCCCTTAGTTGCTCCGAGGCCGACGAGACTCCCGACGAAGCCGTTGACGTCAGGCCGGCCTACCGGATTACCAGGAACATAGCGTTTGGCCTGGACGTAAATCCGGTCGAGGCCGAGGCGATCTTCGTTAACGATGCCGTCGACTCCGCCATCACCGGTGCGCCCGAGTTGGGCGGCGGCATCTTTGTGGCTGCCGCCGTAGCCCATGGCAACCAGCAGATCGACGATCAGTTGCTCGAAGAAGGTTGGGCTGTTGGAGAGGATGCGTTCAAGAAGATCGTCGCGCAAGGCTGCCGCTAGCGCGGCGTGTGCTGCGTCGATTTGCTCCTCTGGTGTGGTCGCCGCAGGAGTTGCCTCACTTGGCCTCACGGCAATGCTTTTTTCTTCGGTGGCACCACCCTCGTTCCTATAGAACTCGCGGAATTCCGGCTCGTGCATTAGGAGTGCAACGTCGATCCGTTCCGGCGCTGCGGACAGCAGCGCCTTGCCTTTTTTCGTCGCGACAAAGCGGCCCCGCGCTGGCGAAGCGATCAGCCCGGCCTTGCTCATGTAGAACTTCGCCCAGTGAATGCGATTGTGCAGCAGACGCTGGCGTCCACTCGGCAGAAGCTCGTCCCGTTCCTCCAACGTCAGCCCAAGATCATCGGCAATGCGCTCTGCAACCTCGGCCACCCTTGTTTCACCCTCGGCGGCGAGGCGTAGGACCGGCAGCATGAGTGTCTGATAGTCGGGGATCATCGATCATGACTCCCGCTTACATAAGACTGACGGCACCGGCCCCACGTCGAATTCATGTGCTCCTCACCACGTCCATCAGTCTCGAATAATCCGTGACCACGTCATACTTCACCCGATCGGATGTCACCTTGTTGCCGATCTCTTCGAAGAACCGGCGAGCGCACTCGATCTTTGTGCTCTCGAATTCCCGCATCTTGAGCGAAGATAGGGTACCCTTGGTCTCGGCGACGAAATAGATGTGCCTGACTGATTCCTCCTTGAACGAGATAGCCCAGTCGGGATTGTAATCACCGACCGGGGTCGGGATTGCAAACCCTTTGGGGAGCTTGGCATAGACGACGATCTCGTTGCTGGTGTCCAATTGCTCGACGAACTTGCGCTCTATATCGGAATCGAGAAGGGCATAGTCGTAGACGTGCTTCTTCAGCTTCTCGCTCGCCCTGGTGAAGTCCTGAACGGTCTGGTTCGCGGTGAAGATATTGGTCTCGTAACGTTCCGAAACGGCGTCATAGGTCAGGCGCTCGATGACCATCGTCGCCTTCTGCTCGATGATCAGGCGGGACGCCTCGCTGATGAAGTGTTCGGGGTTCTGCTTGAACTGGACAAAAACACCAGGCTGGATCTCCGACAGGATCTCCGCGATTGTCTGACGCGTGAGCTGCGCGGCCTCCGCAAGTTTGGCAAGCAGATCGTACTTCACCGACGATGTGACTGTTTCGGCCTGATAGGTTGCCTGCTCGTTTTCGCGAAAGCTCTTGCTGTCTCCGATCGTATCGTAGGTGAGGCCGTCCTGCTGGATCCCACTCGTGACGGTATATTGCAGCGGGGTCACGCGAAGGTGGCTGTCGAGCGCGCTGACACTCTTGCGGACCAGCTCGCCGGGATCGAACTCTACCCGATAGACGGCCTTTTGGTTGATCCTGCCCCAGAGCTCCTTGAACTCTTTGCGGTGAAAGTTGTCATTCAGGGGATTGGTCTTGGAGCGGCGGTCATCCTGCAGCTTGGGCAATTGTCGCTCGTTGAAGACCCCGTCGATGAGCTCGACGATCTGGTCCGTATAGGGCTTCAGATCATCGGGCAGCTCTGCAATCGCGCCGCTTTGTTGGGCAATCTGGTACTTTTCGGTAATGTTTTTTTGCCGATCTACATACCCGTTCTGCACCAGGTAGAACTCGATACCTGCGGCCATGTCCGACGATACCTCGACGCTTCCGTCCTCGGTCTGCAGCACCTTGCCCTTGAAATACTCTTCATTCGCCTGTCGAGGCCGTGCCGTGAGCGCTTCGACCATCTCCTTCTGGAGTGCATCCACGAAGTTCCTGTAGCTCTCGCTGGCGACGACCGTCAGCACGTTGATGTCGTGCACTGTCGCAGGACTGTCCATCCGGTCGCCATTCTGGTCGACGCTCAAGCGTAATCCGCGGCCGACTTCCTGTCGACGGGAGATCGTGTTGTCGCTGTGCTTGAGCATGCACATGACGAAGACGTTTGGGTTGTCCCACCCTTCACGCAGGGCCGAGTGGGAGAAGATGAACCGTGTGGGCTCGCCGAAAGACAGTAGCCGTTCCTTGTCTTTCAAGATGAGGTCGTAGGCGTCCGGATCCTCGGACTGCCCTTTGTTGTCGCCCGTCTTGGCAACGTCCGGGTCCTTCAGACGATTGGTCTTCTTGTCGATCGAGAAATAGCCATTGTGGGTAGCCGCCGCGTCGATTCCGCCCAGATACTTCCGGTAGGCCTCATTATCGATCGCTAGCTCCGACAGATATTCTTCCTTTAGGAGCGCATACTCCTCCTCAAAGACGCGGGCATACTCGCCCTTCTCGTCCGCCTGCGAGTAGTCGCGATACTTCGCCACTTCGTCGATGAAGAATAGCGAGAGCACCTTGATGCCGCGGGAAAAGAGCTGCTTCTCCTTGTCGAAATGCGCCTTAATGGTTTCGCGGATTTGAATGCGGCGAATATCACGCTCCGAAACGTCGCCATTGGCCTCGCCAGCCCTCAGGATGATGCCATTCGTGAACTCGACCGTTTCACTGACAGCATCGATCTGGCTGATCGTGAAGCCGTGATACTGGTCCAGCTCACCTGACCGGGCGAATAGATCATCTCGAAACTCTAGGCGCCGAAGCTGCCGCTTGATCTCCCCGGAAGCCAGTTTCACCTCCAGTTCGATACGGGCAACTGGGGCCTTCTTCGAGATGTCGATGCCTTCGAGATAGAGGTAGGCGTTGGTGCCGGCCAGCCCGCGGGTATGGATTCCGCGCACGGCGATTTTTTTCACCAGCTTCTGGTTATAGGCGTCGAGCGCGTCGAGCCGGTGGATGCGGCTGTGCTGCGTCTTGTGAGTGGCCGAGTAGCGCAGGATCATCAGCGGCTTGAACTTTGGTAGCGCCTCCATCGTCGCCGCGCCTTCCATCTTCTGCGGCTCGTCGAGGATGATGATCGGCCTGTTCGAGGCGATGACGTCGATCGGCTTTCGCGATTGGAAGTCGTCCAACTCGTCATAGATTCGACGATTATCGGCGCCACGCGCATTGAAGGCTTGGATGTTGATGATCATCACGTTGATGCCGGCGTCTGACGAGAAGCTCTCGAGCTCATGCAGGCGCTTGGAATTGTAGATGAAGAACCGGGCCTTCTTGCCATAGCTTTCCGTGAAATGCTCGGCCGTGATCTGCAGTGACTTGGAAACACCCTCGCGGATGGCAATGGACGGCACCATGATGATGAATTTTGACCAGCCATAGCGCTTGTTCATCTCGAAGATGGTCTTGATGTAGCAGTAGGTCTTGCCTGTCCCGGTCTCCATCTCGACGTCGAGGTGGACGCGGGTTGCGGCAAGGGCGTCCTTCTTGTAAGTCGTAGACACGGCTACGCGCTCACCACGGTTGTTGAAGCTGGTGAATTCGATCAGGGATTGCGACAGAGGTAGGTTCTGACGCCGCTGAACTTTTTGAATGTTCTCCAGGATCTGCGGCTCACTAAGAGCAAAGTCGGCGTTCTTGAATCCCTCTTCGAATGCGCTTGTCTGTGCCTTGCGACCTGGATCGATCCGGTAGGACAGGCTATCGTTATGGGGCTGGCCCGCGAAGCAATCGACCACCGCATCGACGGCGTTGGTCTGGTACGGCTGGACCTTGAATTTGAGCTTCATCGGACGTTGGCTTTCGTAAATTCTCTCGTAGCTCTCATAGAGCTTTCGTAAAGTGTTCTTGTTTTATTCCGTCAACTGCCACTTGGGTGAGGCCGTAGAACCAAAATTGTGAATTCGTCCCTTGCGCCTTAACGCACTCAAAAGATTGCCAATTTTGTGTGTCTTCTGTGTTTCATCAAGCGCGTCGCTGAGTTTCGCTCTTAAAAGTTCATCAAGTTCCTTACGTGAAGCCTGTCGAAACTCTCGTAAATATCCAACGATCATTTCCTCATAATGATAATCATCGAAAGAGCGCATCTTGATGTAGCGCGCCTTCTGCGAAGTCGCATTCGCCACGCTGGCGGATACGAAGAAATTCGGCTTTCGGCCCTCAATCAGATGCTTCTGCCGGAGGTGGCGGATGGCGTCGTCGGTGATAGGCAGATGCTTTTGCACTCGGTCCAGGGCAAGGACATCTGCCAATGGTAGCCCGGTCTGCTGCATGAGAAGCTGGCTGTACGCCGCATCAACAACGCGGCCGTGGATGGTCAGGCGGACAAAGTGGGGCTCGCTGAGGTCGTAATCTGGCAGGGGAAAGAAGCGCTCGCGCTGGCGACGATAGATGTCCTGAATGCCATAACCCATATGGTCGATCATGTTCAGCTCGGTCATCGCCTGGGTAAGGAACGGATTGCGATAGCGCCGTGGCACTCGGTCGTGCAAAACATAATCTTCTGGCTGTCCCTCGAAGAAACCACCCTCATTCTCCATAATGAGCCGATCGGGCCGTTCCGTCACGATGACACGCGCCAGGCGGGCATAGTCCTGATGGGCGATGCAGTTGTGCAGGGCCTCAAGTACGACCTTTTGATCGTACTTCGCCACCTCGTGGGCCAGTAGTTCGTTTTCCGGAAGAAGCCGGAGCTGAATATTGCGGATACGGGCAAAGACCTGTGACGATGTCAGCAGGAAGGGCGGGCCAAAATGCTCGTAGGCGCGCTCTTCTCCTTCGAGCTTCCAGGTCATCTCCACAGGATGCGGATTGAGCCTCCAGGCGGATTCGGATTTGCCCAGCAACAGGAGGGCGGCACGCGTCATCGCGCCATCCTGCGTCAGCTTTGCCCTGTTGAGAAACGCCGCATCGCTCCAGCCGGCGATCTCATCAGCATTGAAGCGGTTCGCATGCTTGGCAGCGAAACGTTCGCGCGCAACCTTCAGCGCCTGCGGATCGAGATCGGCAAGTGTGGCCCCTTCGACAAGCTGAGCCGTCCAGTCGGTTGCGAGCGTTTGAGACCGTATCTCATCCAACTTATCCTGCCCCAGAGCCACGAGGCTTTCGTTGGCCCGGCCATAGTAGTGGCCGTTCCAGTTGATCGGCATGCCGCGGGGCGCTGCCGGGATTTCGAACAAAACGACCCTGCCATCCGCATGATCCAGCACGTAAATATCGCGGACCGTGAAGCTGCCCGTGCCATTGATGATCTGCATCTTATCGGCCTGCAGGTGAGCGGGGTTATCCTTGTAGGACGTGCCGACTACAGATCGCGTCTTGTCATCGACCCCGAATACCAGCCAGGCGCGATCGTGACCGTGCAGATTGGCCTCATTTGCCAGCGCCGAGACATACTTGCCCAGTTCATTGCTTGAAAAGCCGTCCTTTCCACGTTTGAACTCGACCACCTCGCTCTCCCAGTTGGAGATGAGTTGGGTCAACAGGGCGGAAAGCGCGGCGTGATCCATGTCGCGACCTCAGATTGACTTGACTTCAGTGGTCGGGGAAAGCTGGCGGAAAATCTGTTCGACATTGATCTTCACGGCGTCCGAGATGAAACCGCTGTCGCGAAACACGACGCGCAGCGGCTCGCGCTTTGCCAGCTCCTTGACCAGATCCTCGGAAACGCCCTTATCGAAGCAGGCGACCAGGGCGTTTTCATCTACGAAGAACACGGTCTTTCCCTGCACCGCCTCGCGGTGGATGGGCAGTGTCAGATCCACACCCCAATCGACCAGCACCTGGAACAGCAGGTCTTCAGCCGTGCGGTCTTCCTTGACGTTGTCGACCATATCGAGCAGATCGCTCTGCTTCAGTTCGTCGGGGCGGTAGTAGACGTCCTTCATGTTCGAGGTGTCGAGCTTTAACACCCGGAAGCCCGTGACCTCGTCGCCCTCAGCCTTGAATTCCTCAATAACGTTGGTTAGGCGAAGCCGTCCCATATCGAAGATAGTTTCCATCTTGGTTTCGGGGATAGGCAAGGGCTCAGCAATCTGAACACCAATAAAGCGCCGATTGCCGCCGTCCATACGGTTTTGCAGCATGACGGCATGGGCAGTCGGCGCGCTGCCGGAGAAGAAATCCAACACGATAGCGCCCTCTTCGGGCTTAGTGGCCAGTTGAACGATGCGCTGAAGCAGCTCCACAGGCTTTACCGAGTTCAAGACATTTTCGGTATGCTCAAAGGGAACGTATTTAAGAAGTGTTTTCTTGGCATCTTGGGTGTGGCCTACGTCATTATAGAACCAGAGGGTCTGAGGTGTTCGCCCCGACGACACCTCAGAAAGAAATTTCTTCACGGCTGGGGAGTTGGTTCCATCTTTTCCCCACCAGATTCGATTGTCTGCATCGAGCTCCAAGAATTTCTCTTTGCTGATGCGCCAGTAGGTTCCAGTTGGTGGTCCGGAAATTACCCTGCCAGATGGGGTTGTAAGAGAATAGACGCCCGCATCGTAAGGGTTGCGCGCGGTCATGTTCTCGGCCTTCCACGGCCCGCGAGAGTCGTTGTCCAAGTTCTTGTAGCGCGCCTCCATCTCGTCTGTGCGAGGTAGGGGGTTGGGGAACCAAACCTCCTTATTCTTCGCGAACACCAGAATGAAATCATGATCTTCTGAGAACCACTTCGCGGAGTTCTTCGGTGCATAGACCTTCTGCCAGACGATTGTAGCGACAAAATTCGAGTCGCCGAAAATCTCGCTTCCCATCTTTCTCAAGCTATCGACCTCGTTGTCGTCGATCGAGACAAAGACGACGCCGTCATCTGCGAGGAGATTCTTGGCCAAACGCAGCCTAGGATACAGCATAGAAAGCCAATCCGAATGGAATCGACCGTTTGCCTCGGTGTTGGCCACGAGTCGTATGCCATTCTCATCCGCCTGCCCAGATAGGTTCAGGTAATCTGCGGTGCCCTGTGAGTAATCATCGTCGTAGATGAAATCTCTGCCGGTGTTGTAAGGTGGGTCGATGTAGATCAATTTCACTCGACCAAGAAACGACTCTTGAAGGACCTTTAGAGCCTCAAGGTTGTCGCCCTCGATCAGAAGGTTGTTCGACGCATCGAAGTCAATGCTCTGGTCTCGGACGGGCCGCAATGTCTTTGCAATCGGCAAATTGGCGGCCAACACAGCCTCCTGCTTCCCCGGCCAGTCCAGCCTATATCGCTCCTGCGCCCCCTCCACGATGCTGTCGCTCAGTTCCTGCCGAAGCTGATCGAAGTCCACGGCCAAACGTAACTGCCCGGTCGCCTCATCGCGCGCCTCAGTCACGCAGCCGGGGAACAAGTTGCGGATCTTGTCGATGTTCTCCTGGCTCAAGTCAGGGCTGTGCATCTTCAGCTTTTCCATCTTTGTCCTCTTATTCCTTCACCAGAGCCTGCATCGGACTTTTACCGGCCAGCCGCTCCAGCTCCTGTTTCGCAGCGCGCAGCTCGGCATTGATTGCCACGCGCTTATTGAATTGCTTCTCGCGGGCCAACCGCGCCTTGATCCGTTCGACCTCGCGGGTCATGGTCCTGATCGCCTCGGCCTGGACAATCCTTTCCTCCAGTGACAGCGGCTGTACCACTGGCGCCGCTGCAAACGAAGCCTGCGGAGCTTCGGCAAAGCCGGCGGTGGCGCCGGGCGCCAGCCATCCGGTCTGCTCCTCGACCAGGGGACCGAGAATCTGTTCGTACAGCGCTCCCATCGTTAGCGCCACGGGGAGCGCCGTCCGTTGCGTGTCCTCGTTCACCCACTCGCTCTCGAAATAGTCGCCCAGCACCCACTTCGTGCTGTCGGCCTCGCTCGGCCGTTTATAGGCCGCGGCGAGCTTGACCTTGCCGCCATGCGCCAGCTCGAACAGCAACGGAAACGGGATAGCGCGATCGATGGCGCGCAGCACGTCAATGCTGAGGTTTTTTTCCCGTTGCGCGATCCGAAACACCTGGATTTCGGTCACGGCCCTCGTCGCCGGCAGATTGATTGTCTCCGGTGCCAGCTTGTGCGACCAGACGATCTGATCGATCTCCCGCACGAACAGCTCCTTGAGCGCAGTGTTGGCGCCCGAATGCTCATAGATTTTGTTCTTGGGGATGATCCGCCCGAAGGTACTGGCGCGGGGCCAATCGTAAAGGGTCACGTGGCACCCCCGCTTACGCGCTGGCCTCCTTCGACGCGCAGGAAGGCGATCAGCTCGAAATCATCCAGCCCTTTAATCGTGTGCGTCAGCGCGGTCGTTCGGCCGCCGCTGAATAGGCTATCGATGTCTTTTTCTTCTTTCACCTCGATCATCGAGCGGATCGCCTGGCTGAGCAGATCGGAGTAGCGCCCCATCTGGCGGCCATCCTCTGTCCGCGCGTTGAATAGGCGGCAGACATCCGGGATCGGCTCGGCGCGCCCCTTGCAACTGCTGCGGATCAGGTCGAGGAGCCGCTTCACCTCGGTATGGTCTGCGACGATCTCGCCGTCGTCGTCGATATAGACCAGGTAGAAGGGATGCAGGCGGTTCTGCTGATTGATGTTGACGCCATGGTGCACGTTCTTCAGGGCAAAGATCACGCCGGGCCGCAGTCCAAGCTCGTCAGCCGCCGGCACGACGGCGTGCATGCCAAACGGCGCGGCCTCCAGGTCCCCGTGTTCCTTGACGTAGTTGAGCAGATCCATGCGAAAATCGTTAAGGCCAAGGTCGGTGATCGAGATGCCGGCCTTCACGTCTTCCAACTCGATCACCTCTTCCTGCATCCGCTTGAGCTGTTCCTTGCGATAGGCAATGTCACTGGACTTGGCGGTCAGCACGTTGTCGTCGCCGGTCGCCGTGACGTCGGCGATCACCATGCGGTTTTCAACGCGCTCCTTGAGATTGATATATTCGTCCAGCGTTATGTCCGGCCAGTAGTTGACGAGCTGGATCTGGTCATTAGGCGAGCCGATGCGGTCAATACGACCGAAGCGCTGGATGATCCGGACCGGGTTCCAGTGGATGTCGTAATTGACCAGGAAATCGCAGTCCTGCAGGTTCTGGCCTTCCGAAATGCAATCCGTGCCGATTAGGATATCCAGTTCGGCTGTCTCATGAGGTAGAACGACCGACTTTTCCTTCGAGCGGGGTGAGAACAGCGTCAGCACGCTCTGAAAGTCATAAGCTTTTTTGAGCGTGGTTTTCGGGGAGCCCGAGCCTGTCACCTGGCCCACATGCAGGCCCAGACCATGAGCAAATTGTGCCAGATTTTCATAGAGGTAGTTGGCAGTGTCGGCAAAGGCCGTGAAGACAATGACCTTCCGGTTGCCGGGGTTGAGCGGTTTCTCGATTTTTTGCTTCAGCAAGGAAAGCAAGTGCTGAAGTTTGGCATCGTCCTCTGGCGCCACCTTGTCCATCGACGCGATCAAGGCGTCGATCAGGGCACGATCCCCTGCGAGATCGTGCTTCCACGACGGTAGGTCCATGTCGCTGAGGCTGATTTGCATCTTCTTGCCGACGGTAAACTCGTCGAGCCCCGAGAGGTCATCGTCCTCCGGGTCGAAATCGCTCATATCCTCCAGATGGTCGCTGATGCTTCCACCGCGCCCGGTTGTCTCATACTCAGCAATGGCATCGAGCGCCCGCGTGATGTTGCCGCCCAGAGCGCGCAAGGTCAGGCGGAAGGCCGCAACCGAGCTTTCGAGGCGCTTGAGGAGGTTCGTGGTCATAAGCGCCTGAAGGCTGCGCTCGCGATCGGCCTGCCGAAGTTTTCCGCGGCCACCTTCGACCTGGGTGTCGTAGATCTCCTCGTACTTCCTGAGCCGGCTTGGCAGGATATAGCTGATCGGCGCATAGACCGCGAGCTTCAATACCGACAACTGGCCGAAGATTTCGTTTAGGCCCATCACATCCGGTCGCTGCGTGATCGGGCAGTGGAACGACAGCGGCTTGCGGCGCTGGGGGAATTTGCCTATGTCCTTCGTGTCGTAAAAAGTTTCGATATGCTTGCGCGACCGCGCGATGGTCACAGCATCGAGTAGCTCGAAGAAGTCGAAGTCCAGCGTCTTGAGAATCGTGGCAGCCGTCCGCTCGTCTGGCGGCAGCGCTGACCATTCGTTGAAAGCCTTCTGCGCGCGCCGGAAGATCTCCTCGATGCTGGTCTGCGACTTCAAGCTCTTGCTGAGTGTATCCGATTGCCCTTCATAGGCGAGTGCGAGCTGATTACGCAGATCGTTGAAGCGGTTGTTCACCGGCGTTGCCGAGAGCATCAGCACCTTGGTCTTCACGCCCGCGCGGATCACTTTGTTCATCAGCTTTTGATAACGGGTCTCCCGATCCTTGAAGACGTCGTTATTCCGGAAATTGTGGGATTCGTCGATCACCACGAGATCGTAATTGCCCCAGTTCACCCGGTTCAGCGGAATGCCGAACGACTCACCCGACGTGCGCGACAGATCAGTGTGGCAGAGCACGTCATAATTGAAGCGATCCTTGGCGAAGATATTGGTGGTGAGGTTGCTGTTATAGTTCCGCCAGTTGTCGGCCAGCTTCTTCGGGCAAAGCACCAGCACCGACTTGTTGCGCAGCTCATAATATTTGACGACGGCAAGGGCGGTGAACGTTTTGCCTAGGCCAACGGAGTCCGCGAGGATGCAGCCGTTATAGGTCTCGAGCTTGTTGATGATCCCGGTCGCCGCGTCCCGCTGGTAGTTGAACAGCTTGTTCCAGACGATGCTCTCCTGATAGCCGGTCAGGTCATTCGGCAGCACGTCTTCGTTGATGTCCTCCAGGAATTCGCGGAATATGTTGTAGAGCATCAGGAAGTAGACGCGTTCGGGAGCGTTCTCCTGGTAGACGGATTCGATGTGGTCGCAGACGGCGTCCGTCACGTCCCTCAGCTTGTCAGCGTCGTTCCAGATCTGGTTGAAGAGCTGCAGATAGACCCCCGCATGGACAGGCTCGTCCATGCGGGTCACGAAGTTGGAGACAGCGTTGCCCTTCTGATAGCCAAGGTCCACGGCCGTAAACCCGCTGATCGGCATATAGGCAACGGCGGCTCCGCCGGTCTCCACATGCGCAAACGGCTGCATGGCGGCTTGCGTTGCATTGGACTTGAACCGTGCCTTCTTGCGGATCCATTCTGCACATTCACGAGCCACAGCGCGCTGCGTGAGCTTGTTGCGAAGCTTGATCTCGAACTCGGTGCCGTAGAGGCTATTCTCCCGACCATCCTTGGGAATGAAGAATTCGCGCCTCTCCTTCCGCAGCTTGTCAGTCGCCTCCGTAGGTACGAACGTCGGAGACGTGAAGACGAACTGGAGCCTGTCGATTTTCGAGAGCTCGGACTTCAGAGCCTCATATGCATAGATCGAGAAGCATGACGCCGCAATTTTCACGCGCGAGCCGCGGCTGAGCGTTTCCTTCAGATCATCGCCAAGGAGCTGGGAGGTGTTGTCGATGATTTTCATTGGTTGAAGAACGCCTTGGATATGGATGGATCATCTGTCGAACGAGGGAACACACACAAACGATATGCCTTGTGTGGGGGCACTAGACAAGCGCTGTGCAACGCTGCATTGCGGTAGGGATCCAGCTCGTTACTGGCACGTGTTTACGCGCGGAAATTATTTCCGCTCGACTAATCGTTCGACCCACTGAGGGAGTCATGTTCGCTCCCTCGCGTCCGCAATTAACCCGCACTTTTCCGATCCGACCCCTTAACCTGCTGCATCCACAAGGTAATCTCAGCTTTCCCACCGATCTGTGAAGTGCTCGGATATTGGGGCCATGTCAGGCGGCACTTTGCCAGAAAAAGTAAGACCGAAGTACGTAGCCGCTCGCGTTGCACCAACGTAGAGGAATTTATTGAACAAGCTTGGTTTTCTCTGGATGAGGCCATCCATGTCCATGAAGAACGCCGCCTGAAACTCCAACCCTTTAATGTGCTGGATATCGAAGACCCTTATGGTCTTCTCGCTCCCAATCGACTTACCGTCCTTGCATGCCTCAGCATTGTAATTGATGTCGCGCAGCAATTTGTTGAGCTCGAGTGCCAAAGGCTCGACGTCGTCCTCACTGTTGACCAGAACGGCAATGGAAGGAAGCCGATTGTCCCTCGCTTCGATCTCTCCGATGCGCTCCCGGAGCCAATGAGCTTTAGCCTCGACCGTATTCAGCCCATCTCCCCACACCGGAGCGATCCCTTCGAGGTCATTGAAGTCCGGCAGACTTACTTCCTGGCTTGAGCCATCAAGGGCAGTTACAGCACTTGCGAGCTCCACCAGCTTCCGCGTCTGGCGATAGGAAATTGATACAGAGCGTCGCTCGAAATTCTTGCTGATCCAATCAAAATCGTGGTCGGAAGTTATACCCCATTCCGTCAAACGCTGGTTAAAATCACCGCATACAAAGAAGGAGTGCAGGCTCGGATGAGCAAGCTGATGCATCAGGGCTAGTTGAATAAGTGAGAAGTCCGTCACCTCGTCGACTAGGATCTGATTGCGATAAAGGGAGCGGATGTTGGCCAGGACACCTCGGCTTGGGGGCTCGACGCCAGGGACTTGAGCAAGCCTGCTGTTGACCTCCGCGCCAATTCGCATCGTGGCCAGCATCAATAGATCTAGTTCCTGCCACGAGATAACCGAGTTGGACGATGGCGATAGCCTGTACCATTTACTTGAAAAAGCCTCCTCCGCTCGAAAGCCCCGAAATTTTGGGATAATCGAACGCATCATGAGGCGATCCGGGCGAAGGAATTTCCGTATCCTTCGCTGGGACCGCGAAATCTGCGCAAGCTGCTTCATCTGCTCGTCATTAGGAAGTCGATCCTCACCCAGCCAAGCGGACAATTTGCCGCCATAGGTTCTCGGTCCAGGCCGTTTGCCGTTCGAACGAGCGTTGGCGAAAGTCCTCAAGAGTTTCGAATAACGTAAGTAAGCTGCTTGAACGGTCTGAGACGTTGGGACTGAAGCTTCGTCATCGTCTTCGGCATCGAAAACCTCGTCCGCGTCCTCCTCTTCCTGTTCTTCCTGCTGACCCCGGCTAAGTTCTGCCGAGATCTTGCCGAACTTATCCAAGAACTGCTTGTCCGACGTCAGTAAGATTCTCAGCAAGCCGTCAGATATTTTTCCGAACTCTGTCTGCAGACGAGATAGTGCCTGGTGCAGTTCCTCTCGAACGCGAGCCAGTTCCACGATTATATTGCCATCGGTGCCACGCCGTTGAGCGGCTATGACGCTGGCAACTCTTGCTCCAATCCTCGACACCTCGGGGTCAGACGATCGGGCAAGCGCGTCTGCCTCGGACGTTAGATCATTGCCGACAGCCGCCCAAAAATATTCTACAAAGGTATCATACCAGGTGGCGTCTTGAGATGAACCGCATCGTGCAGCCAGATAATCTTGGCTTTCTTTCGCGAGAACAAACAGACCCTTGCGGTTGGTTGTGTTCAATAGCCCGAGATAGTCACGGGCCACTTCTTCACGGTACTGGCTCCAGGTTTTGATGTTCTCTTCAGATACCGGGACGCCTTCCCGACCAAAGTTTTCCCTCACATATTGCTTGAGCAGCTCAGTCGGTGAAAACAGCATCCAGCTTCTTGGATGATCGGCAAGCTCGCCAGCTCGCCGAATTGCCGCCCGTTCCATCTCTGAGAGCGCATCTTCATTTAAATCGACTTTCTGACCCAGCCTGCGTATCAATGTTGTGGTTTTGCCGGTACCCGGCGGACCAGAGAGGAACAGTCTCCGGTTGATTGGCATGCGGAAGATTTCGTCCTGATACTCGTCGACGATTCGTTGCTGGCGCAAGGTAACACCGTCGACCTCGGGTCGAACGATGCCCGATATCATAAGGGCGCTTTGCTCCGCTGCCGCGAGGATTTGCGCGAGTACATCCTCCTGCTCTTCAGTGGGCTTAAGGCCAGATGTCCCGCTTTTGAGATAGCGTACCAGCGAGGGCACTGTGCGGTTCCCACCCCGCAAGCTAATCAAGCTGTTGACGGAATCCCACTCGTTCGCGCGCTTCTCAGGATACAGCTTCGTGACGGCAGTGATCAGAACATTTTGTTCGCGACCTCCGATCTTGACCGTGTATTCAGCGCCGGGCGTTCTGGATGCAATACTTCCGACTGGGGAATTGAGGCTGGCAACACGCAGCCCACCAAGTCCCCCTGGCGGCGCAGACGGCGCAATGAAAATAGCATCAGGCCTGCCATCTTCATCCTCGAAATCGACACGCGCTAGGAGCGGCTCCTTGCGAAGCCGCCCGAGAGAGGCCGCGGTTTCGCGGCGCACCTTCGCATACTCCTCCACCTGATTAGGTGCCGTGACAGAATTGACGTACGCAAATTGCCCGACCGCTTCGGTGAGCGGCCTCTCTGCATCCGCGTCAACCTTGCGCGCAATCTTCTCCATGCAGTCGAGAGATGTCCTCGCCGCATTTTCTATGACTGCCCCGACTTCATCCATCGTTGATTGTTCCTGCCCGAAGTAAACATTTGATTTTCCCCAAATCTTGATCAAATAGCGCGCACTGTAAAGTGGTTTTGCAACTTGAAAGCACAACAAAATGTTGCGCCGTCAGCAATGTCGCCGCTCCAGAGCTTCTCGGATCGCCAGCGGTTCCCACATTCGCATCGCAACTCCCTCGCACTCGCTACCAACCGCTGCCCAAGTTCCTCGACCCGCCTAACATTCGACCCACTGTTCAACCCGATTTCCCTGGCCACCACTTGCCAATCGCGCCGACGCAAATCTGGTGCTGTGAAACGAGCGCTGATGCTTTGAGGCAGGCTGTGATCGACGGTGCGATACACCGCGGCGCACGTCAAGTCGTGGAGCGGCGCCGCGTTCGCAGACCCGCCCGCACCGATCAGGATCGAATCGTTTTGGGCGTGGGGTATACGAGTTGCGGACCAGTACGTTGACGATCAGTACATCAAGAAGTTCCAGACGGTCGCCGGTCAAACAAGGTCGCCGATCGCACCGAGCATCATCTTCAGCGTCACGCGGCGACCAGTCGACGAGCTCTCATACTTTGGGATGGAAAACTACCCGTTAGCTGGCAAACTCCTTCTTGGTGTAGCCTCCGGATTTGTCCCCGCGGATCGTTGAAGCAGTCACAGCGTTTAGCCGGTAGAATACTTAGGCTGCTTGCCTGCTCGCTCTCTTGAGATCCGGTATCGCGCGTGGTATCGCTTCAGGTATCGCAAACGGTGCTTTTGCATCAGCGGTTTGCCGAGAACCCTGCAAAACTGGGTATCGTGCGGCTAATTGGGGAAGAGTCCCACCCTCTCCGCCATTATGAATGTCACCTATCGAGCGCCTGGGTTGCCCGTGTCTTCCCTCTGATGTCCATTTCTGGACGTGCTTGACCATGGCGGGGCATCGGCTCGAGCCACACTGACGCTACGACCCGCCTGGCTGCAAACCTCATGGCATTTCGGTTTAGAACCCGCCGGGTCCATGCTTCGTCGCGAACACCTATTTCGAGATATCTGAGCTGCTGGCCTAAACCCTACAACCGTTGAAGCAGTTCGGTCTTCTTGGCCGCAAATTCATCGTCGGAAAGTATGCCTTTCGAATGCAGACCAGCAAGTCGCTCAATCTTGCTGAAGATGTCGTCGGGATCGAAACCTGCCGGCGCGGAGAGAACATTCGTATTCTGAGGCGCCACGGATTGGATAGCGGCCTGCTCGCTCTGGGCTGACGGCGTTTGCCGCTCTTCTTTTGGGGCCGGCGCGTTATCGACGGCAGATACGATCTCCAGTTCCGATACGCGCACGAGGCCATGCTGTGAGGTGAAGGTCAGCGACTGGTCGCCGCTCTGCTGCTGCGAAAAGCCGCCGATGTTATGGTCCCTTGTATCGTAAACCGTGATTTGCCCGTTTACATCAATGGCCAGGCGTCGGCTTGCCGGAAAGAAAGCATAGCGAAGATTGTTCTGCGCGCCGGTCGATGAGGGCTGGCCGAGCTGTTGCGGCCAAGAACTGCCATGCGAACTTGACTGGTAAAAGAAGCTGTTTCCATCTCCCTGGCTCTGGGATTGATACGGCCGATCCACTTTCGGGCCGGAGAGTTCACCAGACCGGATATAAGCGGCGATCTCCGAGCAAAGCATATCCACCCGGTGTTTCAGCCCATTGTTGAACATGTCACCGATCATGATCATGCCACCACTTGACCATTGCCCCATGCCGCCAAGCTCGACATGGTTGAACTGTGCCTGGCTGGCATGCCCGGCGGTCAAGGCCATCGCAAGATGCTCGACCACACCAGAGCTGAACCCGTGCCGCAGGGACAGGCCTTCGATAATATTCTGTTCCTGGGTATCTCTCATCACAGCTGCACTCGATTGGCCGGGCTTCATCTACTACATTTGCGCGGCTTTGGGGATACCCACGCAGATCGCATCGCGACTATCGGATACTGGCGGGGACATCGGCTTGATGCCTTCTCCAGCTAGACCATTGACGGAATGTTGATCTGGTGAAATTTTCCGCTCGTATTACAGCTACAGGAGAGTGTTGCGGGCGAGGAACCTTTAAGAGATGCCGGCATTCTTTCTTTTCGGCCGGAAGACGAGGCGGAATATGCGATCAGTAAGGATGACCGAAGAGCTGTGGCAGCATCTGCTTTCGCTTCGTGAGGGCTCCGTGCGCCCGGTTGCGCTTTCCACTGATGTCGATGCGTCCTGCCTGTCGCTCTACAGGCCCATCGCGATCCGCGGCGAGCCGATGGTTCTGGCCCAGGTCGGTCAGTCTCTGGATGGCCGCGTCGCGACTCCGACCGGCGATGCCCAGGATGTGTCGGGATGTGACGGGATTGCTCATCTGCACCGGTGCCGGGCGCTGGTGGACGCGGTGGTCGTCGGCGTCGGGACGGTGGTTGCCGACAATCCTAGCCTTTCGGTGCGTGCCGTCAGCGGCAGAAGCCCGGTGCGCGTCGTGGTGGATTGCAACGGCCGCATGCCGGAGCGTGCAAAGATGCTGCATGACGGAGGCGCACCCGTGCTTGTTCTGCAGGCCGACGACGTCCCGCTCCGCAGCAGCCGTCATGCGGTTATCCAGCTACCGCGCCAGGCGGATGGAGGGCTCGCGCCGCCCGATATTCTCGAAGCGCTGGCCGAACGCGGCCTAACCACCGTGCTCGTCGAAGGCGGAGCGAATACGATTTCCCGCTTCGTCGATGCGCAGCTGATCGACCGGCTGCATGTGTCGGTCGCGCCGATCATCATCGGCTCGGGTCCCGCTGGCATCCGGCTTTCGCCGATCGACCGGCTGTCGGAAGCACGCCGTCCGGAGGTTCAGGTCTACAATATCGGCACGGACATCGTGTTCGATTGTAATTTCCGCGCTGAAATGCGGCATGGGACCGCTTCAGCGGATCGCGAGGATATCCTGATGGCCGACCTCGCATAGGCTGCCGTCCCGATCGACCATTTTCCGCCGGAAATCGGCCCAGTCCCGGATCTCGCTCTCGTCCAGCTGGCCGTATTCATAGACAGCACGGATCACGCCATCGAGGAACAGGAACTGCAGTTCGCGATCGTCGACGGTCATCACCCAGGGGCTTTCGGCTGTCATCACCGCATAACCGCTCTCCTCAAGGCAATCGGCCAGGATTTTCCAGGCCGCGGGGCCGAGGGAAGCCCCGAAACCCTTGTCGCTCAGCTGGTGTGCGTTGAAGTTCGCTTCGACCGCTTCATCCAGGGGATGCGGTTTCGACCAGCGCATCCGGCCGTCATAGTTCAGGGCCGCGTAGAGGCTGGCGCCTGTCTGTGAGACGTGGGCGACGAAGCGGCGAATGAATTGTTCCGAACAGAGGTCGAAGAGCGCGGAGGCGGTGACGAGATTGACATCAGCGAGCGGCAACGCTTCGGTCCCGTTGAGATCGCCCTGGATGAGTTCGACCACATCGCCATGCAGGCGATGCGCTTCGTTCAGGAGCCGCTGGTCGGAGTCGAAAAGCCGAAAATGAGCCGGCTTCCGAAGCCTGGGCGAGAGCGCTCGGAAGGTCGAGCCGGTGCCGCAGCCGATATCGAGGATTGCTGCGGGCGATGCGCTTTCGGCCGCTTCGAGCGCCGCCTTCAGAAGGTTCTCGTTTCGGGCGCGAACGTCCACGGGTTCGCGCAGCGCCAGCCAATGCTTGTCGAAGCCGCTCATCGCGCCTCTTCCAGAAAGTTGGAGATGATAACGGCTGTGTCCCGCCAGGAAGGAAGCTTGGCGCCGGCGATCGCTGCGGCATCGGCCATGGAAACGCGGGTTTCGGGTTCCTCCAGCAGCCGTCGCAGAGCGGCGGCAAAAGCTTGCCGATCGTCTGGTGGCACAAGGAAGCCCGCGCTTTTCGGCACGATGTCCGGCACGGCCCCTGCCACGCAGCCGACGATCGGCAGGCCCTGGGCGAGCGCTTCGGCAAACACCATGCCGTAACCTTCATAGCGGCTCGCGAGCGCGAAGATGTCAGCCTTGGCGAATTCCGAGCGCGTGTCGTCGATCTGGCCGGTAAGTTCGATGCGGTCACCGAGCCCGGATTGGGCGATCTGGCGTTCGAGTTCTGCTGCGACGCCAGGATCGAGTGTCTTGCTGCCGACGATGCGGCAATTCCATCGCAGATCACGCAGCTTTTCGAGCGAAGCGATCAGAACGTCGTGCCCCTTGCGGCGGGTCAGTGTGCCGATGCTGAGGATCAAGGGCGGGTCGCCGCCACCGGCGGCCAGTGGTGCGGGGTCCATGCCCGGAATGGCAACCGTAATCCTTTCGGCGGGAACAGCGTAATGGGCGGCGAGTTCGGCAGCGGTGGCATGTGACGTGACGATCACGCCGCGGGTCTGTGCCAATGCCGTCTTCTCCCGGGCGGCCGCTGCTGCCTGCTGGCCACTGTCGAGCCCCGTCTCCAGTGCCAGCGGATGATGCACGAGCGCCATGATCTTCAGGCGTTTTGCCTCGCGGCTCGCCCATTCGTCCATCACGCCGAAGGCCAGGCCGTCGATCAGCACAAAGCTGTCATCTGCAAGTTCGGAAAGCCTTCGCCCGGCATCGTCGAGCTGTCTGGGGTTCGGATTTGGGAAACCTTCTCCGAGGGAAATAAGTTGGATATTCCAGCCGAGATCGCCAAGGGCCGAAGCGGCGCGCCGGTCGTAACCATAACCACCGGTGCGGGTTTCTAGGTCGCCAGGATAGGCAAAATACAGAAGGCGGTTCACAGCTCGGCCTCGAACCAGCCGCGAGCGGTATGCGATTCATGCAGCATGACCCGCAGTTTGCGGATGCGTGTGCCGCCCTCGCCGAGCCGACCATTCCTGATGGCCTCGGCGATACGGTCGAAGATGTGTTTGGCGAGGAATTCGGTGGTCGTCACCTTGCCGGCGAAAATCTCCAGCGTGTCGAGGTTCTGGTAGTTGAGCGGTGCCAGCACTTCCTTCAGAACGTCGGTCGCGAGCCCGATATCCACCGCAAGGCCGTTGTCGTCCAGATCGCTGGTGAAGAAGGCGGCGTCGACCACGAAGGTTGCCCCATGCATGCCCTGGGCGGGGCCGAAAACCGGGCGGGCCAGACTATGCGCGATCATGATGTGATCACGGACTTCGACGGCGAACATGCGGGATTTCCTTCAGTACCTGATGCGATGACAGAGCGTGGCGGCCGAGCCGATAATCCCGGCATAATCGGCGGCGAGGGTTACAAACGGCGTTTCGCCCGAAATCAGGTGGTCGAGCCTGTCGTCGGCGAGAAGCTGAAGCGCCTTGCCCATGCGTCGCCTCGTATCCCAGCGGGCCCGCCGCCCGGGCGGCAGCGAGGCGACCTGCGAGCTCACGATGGAAAGGCGCTTGGCATGGAAAGCATGCCCAAGCGGGATCTCCACGTGCTTTTCGCCATACCAGCTTGCCTCGACGATCCGTGCTTCGAAACCGGCATGATCGAGCGCGGATACCAGAGCGTCGGCCGAAGCGGAAGCGTTGATCAGCCCGTCGCAGTCATGGGGCACATCATCGGCAAGCGAAAATCGGAGACTGAGAGCCTTGGCGGTTTCGGCACGCTCCGGCTCGACATCGGAAATCACCACTTCGGTGCCGATGATCCGCGAGGCGAGGTAGGCGACCAGAAGTCCGACGACGCCAGCGCCGAAAACGGCCACGCGGTCACCCGGCTGGATGCCTGCGTCCCAAGTGATATTGAGCGCGGTTTCCATATTGGCGGCCAGCACGGCGCGGTGTGGGGATAAGCCTTCCGGAAGGAGGTGGGTGGCGGAAACGGGCACGCGAAAACGGTCCTGATGGGGATGCAGGCAGAACACCGCTTTGCCGACGAGGCGTTCGGGCCCTTCTTCGACCACGCCCACGGCGGCATAGCCGTATTTCACCGGGAAGGGGAATTGGCCGGCCTGATGCGGGGCACGCATGCGCTCGTATTCGCTTTCCGGCACCTGCCCGGCAAAGACCAGTGATTCGGTGCCGCGGCTGATGCCGCTGTAAAGCGTACGGACGACAACCTCCCCTTCGCCCTCCGCCGGCAGCTTCTCGTGCCGAAGTGCGCAACGGCCAGTCCCCTCGATCCAGAGGGCTGTTCCGTCCTTCTGCGTCTCCGCATTCGGAGCTGTTTCACGCCTTGTCACACGTAACACCTTTCACGCCATAACAATCCAGACCTAGAGGCTTCAACGGTGACGGCAAGGGAGTTGTTCTGCGAGAGGGCGATATCGCTATCACGTTTATTTGACGCCGGTTTTGCGGATCCAGCCTTTGCTGCACATCGTACTGTTCTCCATGTAATGCCTGTGAGGAGAGCGTCATGAATGTTTCACATCATGCATGGGATGAGCGAGGCACGGCCGATGGCTGACTGGCTGAATGCCGGGCCGCTGGATCGCCGGGCGGCGCGCAGAGCTCACCGCCTGCTCTCCCTGGATGCCTATGCGGTGACCATGACCGTTGCTGCTGCGCTCGTTGCGGCGATGCATTTCTTCGGCGACCTGATCGGCATCGATACGGCCGCCGCCGGCTGTGCCTTCATCATCTATGCGGGGATCTCCGCCATCGCGCTCGGCAATCTGCGCATGCACGGGCACGCGCGTTTCGGCGCGGCCAATATCGTGACGACGATCCGGGCAGCACTTACGGCGGTCATGGGCGGCCTGGTGCTGGCGTCGCCGCAATTTGGCGCGGGTTTCGACCAGAGTGCCTCGTGGATGCTTGGCTTCGTGATTGCCTTCGCGCTGCTTCTCGATGGTTTCGACGGTTTTCTCGCCCGGCAGACCCACACCGTCTCGCAATTCGGCGCGCGTTTCGACATGGAAGTGGATGCACTGCTGATCCTTTTCCTGTCGCTCGCGGCCGTGCTGCTCGGCAAGGCCGGGCTCTGGGTCCTGCTGATCGGCCTGATGCGGTATGGCTATGTGGCGGCGCAGACGATCTTTCCGGCGCTGAAGGGCGAGCTGCCGCAGTCGATGCGTCGCAAGGCGATTTGCGTCGTGCAGGGCGTGGCGCTTTGTCTGATGCTGTTTCCGGTCATTACCTCGCCGTTTTCCACCCTGCTGGCGGCCGCGGCGCTCGCCTTGCTCACCTATTCCTTCGCCGTGGATGTGGTCTTCCTCGTGAACGCGAGCAGGAACCCTCATGTCGCGACCTGATTTTTCCGCCTTTCTGGGGCTGACGCGCTCGCTGCTGATCTATTATGGCCAGCCATGGCGGCGCTTTTCCCTGAAGCGGTTTTATGCCGGCCTTATCCGCAAGGGGGATCTCGTCTTTGATATCGGGGCGCATGCCGGCAGCCGCAGCCGCACGCTTCTGTCCCTCGGCGCCAGGATCGTCGCTCTCGAGCCGCAGCCCGTGTTTGCGGACTTCATGGCGAAATCCTTTGCCGGCGAAGAACTGACGCTGCTGCGCAAGGCGGTCGGCAAGGAGCCCGGCAGCGTCGATCTGCACATTTCCAGCCGCCATCCGACCGTGACGAGCATTTCCTCGTCGTGGATTTCGAAAGTCGAGAAGACCTCTGGGTTCCGCAACGTCACCTGGGACCGGGTCGAGCGGGTGGAAATGACGACACTCGATGCGCTGATCGAAGAATACGGCCTGCCGGCCTTCTGCAAGATCGATGTGGAGGGCGCGGAGGCGGATATCATCGCCGGGCTGCACAACCGCATCCCGTTGATCGCCTTCGAATATATTCCGGCAACGATGGAAATCGCCGAAGAGGCGATCGGCCATTTGCGGAAACTCGGCCCCTATCGCTTCAACCGGGTCGAAGGCGAGCGGCATCGGTTCGTCCATGACGAATGGATTGCCGCCGATGCCATGCTGGGCGAGATTGCCGGCCTTTCCGACCAGACGTCGTCCGGCGATATCTATGCCTGGGTGGAGGGCTGAAAGATCAGCGGTTCCGTCTGCTGAAAAGTGCCGCCAGGACGAACACCAGGCCGGGCGCGGCGCCCACAAGTGCTAGGATGCCGTAGAGAATGCTGGCGGCCACGCCGTCGGACGCGGTATAACCGAAGAGCGGCCAGAGCGCCGCCGCGGCCGCCTCTCTGGCGCCCCACCCCGCGATCGTGGCAGGGATCAGCATCATCAGCAGACAGAGTGGAATGGCAGTGATTGTTGCAAGCGCCGGCAAGGGCGCGCCGACAGCCGCCGAGGCGAGCATGAACATGGCGATATAGCTTGCGACGATGACGACGCTGAACAAGGACTGCACGATCCAGGCTCTATCCCGCAAAAAGACCTGCGCGAGGGCGGTCTTCAGCTTCCCAAGCTTCGGCTGGATGCGGCGCGGTGGGAAACAGAGCGCCAGCATAAACACGATGGCGAGGCTTGCGACGGCGAGCGCGAAGCCGGAGAGAAGATGGCGCAGGTCTTCCGGGATCGTCGCACCGCCCAGAAACGGCCAGAGCATGACGCCGACGGTGGCGACGAGAAAGAATACGCCCTGTCCGGCGATCCGCTCGAAGACTACGGCCTGAGCTGGCACTTTCCAGCCTCCTTCACCATGAGCGCGGTTGCGAACAGCGCGAACCGCATCGCCTGCCACTCCACCCGGCAGGAGCTGATTGAGCAGCGTTCCCAGATAATAGTCGCCGATCGCCTGACCCATACCCAGGTGCTGACCCAGCCGGGCCGCCGTAAACCGCCAACGGAGCGCCGAGAGCCCGATCTGCACCTGCACCAAGAGCAGCCCCGCAATCACATAGGCCGGGTTGGCCGAGGCGAGACCTGCGGCAATCCGCTGCGGATCGAAGCGCAGGATCACGGCAATGAGAAGTGCGAGGGCCGCAGATAGGCTTATAAGTTTCAGAAAACGCATGAGCGCAGGGTTTTGCAGGAACAGCAGCGCATGAACGAGTCTAGGCCTTTCCGCCAGAGTGACGCCGTCAGCATAGGGCATATCGCGCAACGCAAGGCAAACGGATCGCCGATTCCGAGGATCACGATCGCGCTTGCGATCATGGTCGCGATTCTGGCCCTGCCTTCCAATTTCAGCGAATTTTCGGAGCAGCGGTTTCCGCTGGAGGTTGTCGGGATCGCGCTGCTGGCATCGGTGATGACGGGGATCAGCTTTTCTCTTCTGCGCTGGATCGTCACCCTGCTGCTTGCCGCAATGCTGTTCCTGAAGCTTGCGGATATCGGCACCGGCATCGCCTTCCAGCGGCCGTTCAATCCCTATCTCGACCTCAAGATCCTGACCGACGGCTGGAATCTCCTGAGCGGCGCCCTGGGCATCACCGAGGCGGTTGGAATCGTCTGCGTTGGTCTTCTGGCCTGGTTGGTTGTCGCCGTCATTGTTTATTGGTCGCTCGGCGGTTTTCGGCGCCTCTCATTCGGAGGCCGGCGCAAGTCCGTTCTCATCAGCAGCGCGGCGCTGTTGATCGGACTTGCTGCGCTGGTGGTGCAGAACCCCGATCGTCGCGATCTCGGGGTCGAAGCGCATGCCGCTTCCTATGTCGTCAACCGCATCAGCATGGTGAAGGACTCGATTGCCGATCTCACCCGCTTCGAGGACGAATTGAAGCAGGATCCGATTCCCCCCGGTCCGCATTTCTCGGCGCTTGCCGGCACCGACGTCGTCCTGATCTTCATCGAATCCTATGGCCGCAACGCAATCGAGGATTCGCGTTATGCGGCGCGCATCAACAGCCGGCTGACCTCCGTGGAGAAAGAGATCGAAGCGGCGGGGCTGGAGGCGCGCAGCGGCTGGCTCACGTCGCCGACAGTCGGTGGCATCAGCTGGCTGGCGCATGGCACCCTGTTGTCAGGCCTCTGGGTCGATAATCAGGGGCGTTACGACCGGATGATCACCAGCGAGCGGACGAGCCTCAACAACCTCTTCCGCTCCTCCGGCTGGCGCACGACGGCGGTGATGCCGGCTATCACGCTCGACTGGCCGGAGGCCGGTTATTTCGGTTATGATGGCATCCATGCCGCCGCTGGCCTTGGCTATCACGGCAAGCCGTTCAACTGGGTGACGATGCCGGACCAGTTCACGCTCGAAGCTTTCGAGAGGCTGGAGCGGTCACCCGGCCACAAGCCGGTCATGGCGGAAATGGCGCTGATCTCCAGCCATGCGCCCTGGACACCGCTTCCCTCGTTGGTCGATTGGGACCGGATCGGCGATGGTACGGTCTTTAATGCGCAGGCGGAAAGCGGCGATCCACCCTCGGTCGTCTGGGCCGATCCGAACCGCGTTCGGGCGCAATACCTCACCTCGATCGACTACACGCTCGAAACACTCGGTTCCTACATGGCGCGCTACGGCAAGAACACGCTGTTCATCCTGCTCGGCGACCACCAGCCGGCATCGATCATCACCGGCGAAGTCGCCTCGCGCGACGTGCCGATGCATATCGTTACCGGCAATCCGGATCTCCTGAAGCGGCTCGATGAATGGAGCTGGCAGAAGGGCATGATTCCGCTACAGGCGACGCCGGTTTATCGCATGGACGAATTCCGCCGGAAGCTGGTCGAGAGTTTCGATTGACGAGCTGTCTCAGGAATGGGTGCCGAGATAGCTTTCCATCAGCGCCGGATTGACGGAGAGTTCGCTGGCGGGACCCGAAAGGCGGACTTCGCCGAGTTCGACCAGATAACCTTCGTCGGCGATTTCGAGCGCTGCGCGGGCATTCTGCTCGACGAGCAGAATGGAGACGCCGGTCTTACGCAGTTCCGAAACGATGTTGAGGATATCGATGACGATCTTCGGCGCCAGGCCGAGGCTCGGTTCGTCGAGGAGCAGCAGGCGCGGCCGGCTCATCAGGGCGCGGCCGAGCGCCAGCATCTGCCGCTCGCCGCCGGACAGCGTGCCGGCCAGCTGCTTGCGGCGTTCGGCCAGGCGCGGGAACCGCGCGTAGACCTCTTCGCGCGTTTCGGCGCGTTCCGAGGCGTTGCGCAGAAAACCGCCGAGCTCGATATTGTCTTCGACCGACATGGTGGCGAACAGTTCGCGCTTTTCGGGCACGAGGCAGAGGCCGGCGGCGACGCGGCCTTCGACAGAGCGGGGCACCGGCTTCCCGTCGTAGACGATCGTGCCGGAGGAGGGGACGATGCCCATGATGGCATTGAGCAGCGTCGACTTGCCGGCGCCGTTTGCGCCGATCACGGTGACGATGCTGCCGGGTTTCATGCTCAGCGAGATGCCGTGCAGCACTTCGGCGCGGCCATAGGAAACGTGAATGCCGGAGAGTTCGAGCAGGTTCGCGTTCATGCGACACCTCCGAGATAGGCGGCGACGACCGCCGGATGTTTGCGCACGTCCGCCGGCTTGCCTTCGGCGATCAGGGTGCCGAAGTCGAGCACGACGAGATGATCGACGAGACCCATGACGAAGCCCATGTCGTGCTCGACAAGCAGGACGCTGACGCCCTCTTCGCGCAGCTTCTTCAAGAGGTTGGCAAGCTCCTGTTTTTCGCCGTGACGGAGGCCGGCCGCGGGTTCGTCTAGCAGCAGCACGGCTGGATCGGCCGAAAGCGCGCGAGCGATTTCGAGGATGCGGATCTGGCCGAGCGCCAGATCGCCCGCCGGCCGGTCGCGATAGGCGCCGAGCCCGACGCGTTCGAGCTGATAGGCGGCCTCCGCAAGCAGCGTCGCCTCCTGCCTCCGCTCCAGCCGCAGGAAACTCCTGAAGACGCCGGCCGAGCCGCGCAGATGGGCGCCGAGCGCGACGTTTTCCAGCACCGACATGTCCGGCAGGATCTTTGCGTGCTGGAAGGTGCGGGCGATGCCGTGTTTGGCGACTTCGCGGGGGCTGTCGCCGGTCATCGGCTGGCCTTCGTAGAACACCGATCCGCTGGTCAGCGAAGCAAGGCCGGTGATCAGGTTGAAGGTCGTGCTTTTGCCGGCGCCGTTCGGGCCGATCAGCCCGACGACCTGGCCAGCGCGCACTTCGAAACTGACGTCGTTGACCGCGACCAGCCCGCCGAAGGCTTTTCGCGCCTTTTCCACCTTGATGAGGGACGAGCCGGCTGGCGCGAGCGTGCGCTTGGGAAGCTTGTCGTCAGAGGTCGGCAGGGCGCGCGCGGGCCGCTTCGGCAGGAGCTTCAGCACGAAGGGCCAGAGGCCGTCACGGGCGAGCTGCAGGGTCACCACCAGCAGGATGCCGAAAACCACCATTTCGAAGTTGGCGGTCGTGCCGATCAGATCCGGGAGGAAACGCTGCAGCACGTCCTTCAGGATCAGCACGATGCTGGCACCGAAGATCGCCCCCCAGACATGGCCGGAACCGCCGACCACGGCCATCAGCAGATATTCGATGCCCATGCTGAGGCCAAATGGCGTCGGGTTCACCGAGCGCTGCATATGGGCGTAGAGCCAGCCGGAAAGGGCGGCGACGACGCCGGCAAAGACGAAGACGGTGAGCTTGGCGCGAACGATGTTGACGCCGAACGCTTCTGCCGCCTGTCCGCCGCCGCGCAAGGCGCGGATGCCGCGGCCGATCCGCGAGTCGAGCAGGTTTTTCGCGCCGATCGCGACCGCAATCACGAAGAACCAGATGAGGTAATAGATCGACCCGTCGCTCAGGAAGCGATAGCCGGCGACTTCAACCGGCGGGATGCCGGAAATGCCGTCATAACGGCCGAGGAGGTCGATCTTGCCGAACAGATAATAGAGCGCCAGGCCCCAGGCGATGGTGCCGAGCGGCAGGAAATGGCCGGAAAGGCGCACGGTGATCAGACCAAGCGGCAGGGCGGTTGCGGCACCGACAATCAGCGATAGCGGCAGGGTCAGCCACGGCGACACGCCGTAATTGGTACTCAGCACGGCGGTCGTATAGGCGCCGAAGCCGCAGAAGGCAGCCTGTCCGAAGGAGGTGAGGCCGCCGACGCCGGTCAGCAGCACGAGGCCGATCGTCACCAGCGAGGCGAGGCCGATATTGTTGAGGATCGTCAGCCAGTAGGGTGGCACCGGCAGGAGGGGGATGACCGCCAGGAAAACGATGCCGGCAAGGCCGGGAAGCCAACGCTCGATCTTCATCGCTCACTCCTCCTCGTGGAAACCGTGGCTCAGCGACAGCCAGATCAGCACGGGGATGATGAGCCCGAAGACGATGACCTCCTTGTAGCTGCTGGCGAAGAAGGAGGAGAAGGCTTCGACCAGGCCGACGCCGATCGCAGCGATCGCGGTGATCGGGAAGCTCGCAAGCCCGCCGATGATCGCCGCCACGAAGCCCTTGAGGCCGATCAGGAAGCCGGTGTCGTAATAGATGGTGGTGATCGGGCCGATCAGCACGCCGGAAACAGCGCCGATCGCAGCCGCCAGCGTGAAGGCGGTGACGCCGGTCAGATGGGTGCGCACGCCGACCAGCCGGGCGCCGAGCCGGTTGACGGCGGTGGCGCGCAGCGCCTTGCCGAGCAGCGTCCGCTCGAAGAACAGGTAGAGGCCGACGATGATTGCGATCGTCGCGCCGTAGATGCAGAGGCTCTGGGCGCTCACCATCAGCGAACCGATGCTGAAGTTGTCGTCCGCGAGCGGTTCGGCGCGCAGCCCCTCGGCGCCGAAGAAGACGAGACCAAGCCCCATCATGGCGAGATGTACCCCAACCGAAGCGATCAGCAGGACGAGCACGGAAGCATCAGCAAGCGGCCGGTAGGCGATACGGTAGATGTAGGCGCCCATGGGGGTGATGATCAGGATGGTGAGCAACGCCTTGGCGACGGACGGAAGATCCAGCGGCGCAAGCATGATGGTGATGCCGTAGATCACACCGGGGAGTACCAGGTTGAGGGCGAGGCTGCGCAGAAACGTGCGTGCATCGGTGCCGCGGCGCATGCTCCAGAGATCGAACAGGAAAGCAATCGCGCCGAAGCAGACGAGGAGCGAGATGGTGGCAGGGACCTTGCCGCCGTCGAGAAGCGCCAGCGTCAATGCGCCATAGGCGACGAATTCGCCTTGGGGAATGAAGATCACCCGCGTGACCGAGAAGAGCAGGACCAGCGCGAGGCCCAGAAGCGCATAGATCGCGCCGTTGGTGACACCATCCTGGATCAGGAAGGTCGCAATCATCGCGTCCAAAGAATTTCCCCCCGATAAGCGAAAAGACGCTGCAAAAAGGCCCGGCGCGGACGCCGGGCCTCGTTCGTTGCTGGCTTACTTGGTGATTTCGAACTTGCCGTTCTTGGCCGTGAACAGCACGACGGCGCGGTCGTCGAGGCCAAGGTGATCGTCGGCCTTGAAGTTGAAGACGCCCTGGCTTGCCGCGAACGGACCGCCGGTTTCGATCGCGTCACGGAGTGCGGCGCGGAATTCCGGCGTGCCGGGCTTTGCCTTCTTCAACGCGATCGGGATGGCCTTCTTGAGGATGGCCATGGCATCGTTGATATGCGGGCCGAACTGGGTGCGGGTGCCGGGGCCGAACTTCTTTTCATAGGCCGTGACATAGGCCATGCCTTCCGCCTTGGTCTCGGCGGTATCGGGCAGGGCTTCCGGCGCCATGGCCGGGCCGGAGGCGAAGATGGTGTTGTCGGCAGCCTTGCCGGCGATGCGCAGGAAGTCGAAGGTCACGGCGCCATGGGTCTGGTAGATCTTGCCGGTAAAGCCACGTTCGCGAAGACCGATCTGCGGCAGTGCCGCGCCGGTGCCGGAAGCGCCGACGAAAACGGCATCCGGACGGGCTGCGACGAGTTTCAGCACCTGGCCGGAAACGGAGGTGTCCGGGCGGGCGTAACGCTCGTCGGCGATGACCTTCAGGCCGTACTGTTCCCCGATTGCCTTGAACTGGCCCATCCACAGGTCGCCGTAGCTATCCGAGAAGCCGATATAACCGACTGTCTTGACGCCGTCGGCCTTCATCTTGGCAAACAGGTTTTTGGCGATCAGGCCGGCATCCTGCGGCATGATGAAGGTCCACTTGCCCTTGGAAATGTTCGGCGGAACCGGCGAGCATCCGAGATGCGGTGTGCTGCTTTCAGCGGCGACCCCGGCGACGGCGATCGAAGCGGGGGTCAGCGCCGAGCCGACCATCACATCGACCTTGTCGTCGTTGACGAAGCGGCGGGCATTGGTGGTAGCGATGGACGGATCGCCGGCATCGTCGAGAACGATGACCTTCAGCTTTTCGCCGCCCACTTCGGTCGGCCACAACTCGACGGAATTCTTGAGCGGGATGCCGAGCGCCGCACCCGGGCCGGTCGATGATATGGTTACGCCGATCGTGATGTCGGCAAGCGCAGAACTTGCAAATAGGGACAAGGACAGGGCGGCAACGGGCGCCATCCCAGCAAAAAACCGGTTCTTCATAGGATCCTCCCAGAACAAAAGCGGGCGATCTCCTCCCGCCCTGTCATTTGTTTACATGGAGATTGTTTCTTTGTAAACAATTCAGATATTGGTTATGGAAAGCTTACATTCGCCCCTGGGATAGAGCCGGCTGTTGAAAATTCTCTAACCGAAGTCGTGCCCCAGCAGCCGCGTGAACCCGGCTTTGCCGTTCAATTCCACGATATCGCGTGCCGATCTGGCGCGCCGTTCGATCAGTTCGAGCATCTCCATGAATGCCTCGGTCTTTTCGGGGGGCAGATCGCCGAACATATGTTTCTCAAGGGCATCGATGCTGGCTGCCATCTTCTCGAAGACGGCCGTTCCTGATGCTGTCAGCTCGATCTGGGCCCATCGCGCATCCCGCGCATCGGCGCGGCGGTCAATCAGGCCGCGATCGACGAGTTCGCGGATCGCGCGCGATACCATCGCCTTGTCGATGGTCGTGAGCTTGCCGATTTCCATCGGCGAAATCGACTTATAGGTGCCGATCGCGGACATGACCCGCCAGATATTCAGCTTGAAACCGTTGGCCTCGCAGAGCAGGCTGACCAGCTTGACCATTTCCGCATTGCTACGCGCCAGCCTGTAAGGCACGACCTTGGAGAGCTTTCGGGGGGACGTGGGTCGTTCTTCCGTCATCCGATCAGGTCACCAGCGCCCGCTGTCTATATTCGGCGGTATCCCAGAGGCGATTGGTCATGATGTCTTCGAGAATGCCCACTGCTCCCAATACCTCGGCCTCGCCGATATAGAGCGGTGTGAAGCCGAACCGAATGGCGTTCGGGGCGCGGAAATCGCCGATCACGCCCCTGGCGATCAGGGCCTGCATGATCGCGTAGCCTTCATCGTGAAGGAAGGAAATCTGGCTGCCGCGCTTCATCCCATCGCGGGGCGAGCCGAGCTTCAGCATCGGGCAGCGCTTTTCGACTTCCGCGACGAACAGATCGCAGAGTTCTATCGACTGCCGCCGCAGGTCCGCCATATCGACCCCGTCCCAGGCATCGAGTGCGGCGTCGAGCGCCGCAAGCCCGATGATCGGCGGCGTGCCGACCCGCATGCGGTCGATGCCGCCGCCCGGACGATAGCCAAGATCGAAGGCGAAGGGCTGTTCGTGTCCCAGCCAGCCGGACAGCGCCGGCCGCACCTTGTCCGCATGACGCGGGGCGACATAGATGAAGGCCGGCGCTCCGGGCCCGCCGTTCAGGTACTTGTAGGTACAGCCGACCGCGAAATCCGCGTCCGCACCGGAAAGATCGACCGGCAGGGCCCCGGCCGTATGGGCAAGATCCCAGACGGTGATCGCACCTGCGGCATGCGCCTTTTCGGTCAGCGCCTTCATGTCGTGCAGCCGGCCGGTGCGGTAGTCGACTTCGGTCAGCATGACCACGGCGACGGTTTCGTCGATCGCGGCTTCGACGCCTTCCGGCTCGACGATCTTCAGCTCAAGACCCTTGCCGAGCGAGCCGATCAGGCCCTGCGCCATATAGAGGTCAGAGGGGAAATTGCCGCTGTCGGACAGCACGACCTTGCGTTCCGGCACCAGTTCCAATGCGGAAGCGAGCGCCTGGTAAACCTTGATCGACAGCGTGTCGCCCATGACGACCGTGCCTTCCGCCGCCCCGATCAGCTTGGCCACCCGGTCGCCGATCCGGCGCGGCATCATCATCCAGCCGGCCTTGTTCCAGCCCTTGATCAGCAGCTCGCCCCATTCATCGGTCATCAATTTGGCGACGCGTTCCCTGGCTGCAAGCGGCAGCGGTCCGAGCGAATTGCCGTCAAGATAGATCACGCCTTCCGGCAGATAGAAGAGCGAGCGGGTCTTTTCGAAATCCGTCACCGGAACACCTTGCTGTTCGAAACCAATCGTTTGAGGGGAGCTAAGCTCCGAAGCAACGCAGACTAGAAGCTGGCATCCTCCGCGCAAGGCAGATTTACGACTTTCGCGATTATTTCCGGGGCGAATCCGGTCTTGCCGTTAACCGCGAGCAATCGCGTGAAAAAAGGCGCCGCTGACCAGGCCGCGCCGGCCGCCTGTCGGACCGATCAGCTTGCCGCCACCGTCGGCGATCGTCGCAAAGGCGGCGTCGGTACCTGGCGAGACCACGCTGGCATAGTGGAATTCATGGCCGCGGATGGTGTCGCCCTTTCGGCCGAGCGGGCTATCCTGGACAAGTTCCGCCTGGCGGTAGCCGAGGTTCATCTTGCGCTTGGCGAAACTGGTGCGGTGGGAAAGCAGCCCGGTCATGGCGTGCGTCACGCCCTCGGCATCCTCCAGCGTCTCGCCGAGAACCATGTAGCCGCCGCACTCGCCATGGATCGGTTTCGTTTCCGCAAATCGCGTCAGGCCGGTCTTGAAACTCTCGGCTGCCGCAAGCCGTCCCGCGTGCAGTTCGGGGTACCCGCCCGGCAGCCAACAGACATCGCAGCCAGCTGGTGGCGCCTCGTCGCTCAACGGCGAGAAGGGGACGATCTCCGCGCCGGCGGAGCGCCATTCGCGCATCAGATGCGGGTAGAGGAAGGTGAAGGCGGCATCCTGCGCCAAAGCGATGCGCTGGCCCGGCGGCCGCAGTGATTTTTCCGTCGAGCCGCTGGGAATATTGAAGGGTTTTGCAGCGGCATAGATCGCATCGAGGTCGAGCGAGGCTTCCATGGCATCGGCCAGCCGCTCGATATGTGCGTCCATTTCCGGATGCTCACTCGCCTGGACGAGGCCGAGGTGCCGTTCGGGCAGGATAAGCGAGGGGTCGCGCAGGACGGTGCCGACAACGGGAATTCCGGCCGCCTGGATGGCATCGCCGCAAAGCTTCTTGTGCCTTTCACTGCCGGCACGATTGAGGACGCAGGCCGCGATTTTCACGGTCGGATCATAATGGGCAAAGCCGTAGGCGATCGCGCCGGCGGTTTGGGACTGACCGGAGACGTCCAGCACCAGCAGCACGGGCAGATGGAACAGCCGTGCGAGATCGGAGGCGGCGCCCGAACGGTTCTCTTCGCTGACGATGCCGTCGAACAGGCCCATGGCGCTTTCGATCAAAAGCAGTTCCGCATCTTCCGCCTGGCCGCGCGCGAGATGCCGGAGCAGATCCGGCGCCATCGCCCAGCTGTCGAGGTTGAGGCCCGGCAGATGCGTTGCGGCCTCATGGAAACCGGGATCGATATAATCCGGCCCGGTCTTGATGCCGCGGACCTTGACGCCGCGGCGGGCGAAGGCGCGCAAGAGGCCGATCGTGATGCTGGTCTTGCCGGAGCCGGAGCGCGGCGCACCGATGATGAGCGCGCGGGCGGTCATGACTTGCCACCCGACAAGACGGTCTGCATGGAGACGATCCGGCCGATGACGATCAAGGCGGGAGCGGCGAATTTCTGCCGCTCGACTTCCACTTCCACGGTTGCGAGCGTTGCCGTCAGCGAGCGTTCGTCCGGCGTGGTTGCCGCCATCAGCACCGCGACCGGCGTTTCCGGCGACAGCCCGCCTTCGACCAGCAGCCTGGCGATGGTGCCGATCGTGCCGACGCCCATGTAAACGACGATCGGCTCGCCGGTTTTCGCCAGCGCCTTCCAGTCCAGATCGCCGGGGCTTCCCGCCGCATGGCCGGTGGCAAGGGTGATCGCGCGGCTCATTCCCCGCATTGTCGCGGGAATATTGGCGGAAGCGAGAGCCGCCAGCGCCGAGGTCATGCCCGGCAGGATGCGGAACGGGATGTTTTCTCGGGCAAGCGCTTCCGCTTCCTCGCCGCCGCGCCCGAACACGAAGGGATCGCCGCCCTTCAGCCGCAAGACGCGCTTGCCCTTGCGGGCGAGTTCGATTAGCAGGCCGGTAATATCGTCCTGGGCGACGGAGGGTTTGCCGCCGCGTTTTCCGACGAAGATAAGCTCGACGGTTTTCGCGAGCGACAGCACGCCGTCGGAGACCAGCGCGTCATGGACGATCACGTCAGCCTTGCGAAGCGCGTCGGCGACTTCCAGCGTCAGGTAACGCGGGTGGCCGGGGCCGGCGCCGGCCAGCCAGACATGGCCGGGTTCGAAGACGGGTGCTGCGACGATGGATTCGATGCTTTCATTCATATGCGGACCTTTGACCGGTGACGCTTGGCCCCGGTCGGGCTATAGAAACGGCCATGGAAGCGGATGGCAAGAACCTGCGTCGTGGCTGGACCACGGGAACCTGCGCGGCGGCGGCCAGCAAGGCGGCCTGTCTTGCCCTCGTTTCCGGAAAGTTCCCCGATATGATCGAGGTGACTTTGCCCGGCGGGCAGACGCCATCCTTCGCGCTCGCCGTCGAAGAAACCGGCGAGGGATTTGCGAGAGCCGGGATCGTCAAGGATGCCGGCGATGATCCGGATGTCACGCACGGCGCGCTGATCAAAAGCACCGTGCGGCGCGGCGCGGCGGGCAGCGGCATCACCTTCAAGGCCGGCGAAGGCGTCGGCACCGTCACCCGTGCCGGCCTGCCTCTCCCCGTCGGCGAGCCCGCGATCAATCCGGTGCCGCGCAAGATGATCGCCCAGGCGATCGCCGAGGTCGCCGGCGCCGAGGCCGATTTTGAGGTGGAGATTTCCGTCGCCGATGGCGAGAAGATCGCCGAGAAGACGCTGAACGGCCGGCTGGGGATCCTGGGCGGCATTTCCATCCTCGGCACGACGGGAATCGTCATTCCCTTTTCCTGCTCGGCCTGGATTCATTCCATCTGGCGCGGCATCGATGTCGCGCGTGCGGCCGGCCTCACCCATGTGGCGGGTGCCACCGGCAACACGTCCGAAAAGGCGGTGCAGGCGCATCATGGATTGCACGAGATCGCGCTGATCGACATGGGCGATTTCGTCGGCGGCATGCTGAAATATCTGCGCGACCATCCAGTGCCGAAGGTTACCATCGCAGGCGGTGTCGCCAAGATGACCAAGCTCGCTCAGGGCATGCTCGACGTTCATTCCAAGCGTGGATTGGCCGATCTCGCGGCTCTGGCGAAACTGGCAAGCGAAGCCGGGGCGAGCGATGAGCTTGCGGCGCAGATTGCCGCTGCCAACACCGTGTCGCAGGCATTCGCACTCGCTGGCGAAAACGGCCTGGCATTGGGCGACCGGATTGCTGCGCTCGCCTGGAAGACTGCCGCCAAGGCGCTCAAGGATCCGCAGATCGCGCTGGAAATCCTGGTCTACGATCGCGAGGGCCGGTTGGTCGGCCAGACCGCGTTTACGCCGTCCGATCATTCGGAATCCTTATCGCCGGCCTGAGGCCAGCCGGGCCGGAAGCGGCGCACGTAATCGGCATTGTAAAGCTGGCTCTCGACGAAATCCGCAGCGCCCAGGCCCTTGCCGACGAAGATCAATGCCGTGCGTTCGGCGGGCTCCTCAGCCAGCTTCGCTTCGATGTCGGCAAGCGTGCCGCGGATGATCCGTTCCTCCGGCCAGGAGGCGCGCACCACGATCGCGACCGGGCAATCGGCGCCATAAAACGGCGTCAGTTCGGCTACGATACGGTCGAGCGCATGGATGGCGAGGTGGATCGCCAGCGTGGCGCCGGTCGCGCCGAAGGCCGCCAGCGTTTCGCCGTCCGGCATTTTCGAAGCGCGACCGGAAACGCGGGTAAGCACCAGGCTCTGCGCCACTTCCGGAATGGTCAGCTCTCGCCGCAGAGCTGCCGCGGCGGCGGCAAAGGAGGGCACGCCGGGAGTGAGGGTATAGTCGATGCCGTGCTTTTCCAGCCGGCGGATCTGTTCGGCAACGGCGCTCCAGACGGAAAGATCGCCGGAATGCAGCCGTGCGACATCCTTGCCGGCCTGATGTGCCGACACGTATTCCGCCTCAATATCGTCCAGCGACAGAGAGCCGGTATCGACGATCCGTGCATCCCTCGGGCAATAGTCGAGCAGTTCCTTCGGCATGATCGAGCCGGCGTAGAGGCAGACGGGCGAGCGGGCGAGAATATCGCGGCCACGCACGGTGATGAGGTCGGCGGCGCCTGGCCCGGCGCCGATGAAATGCACGGTCATGAATGGTCCTTCGAGCGTGCCAGCGCGCAGGTAGCGCCATCGGCGATCAGTCGCGCGACAATCAGTTCCGAAGCCTCGCCGGCAGCCGCCAGTGCCGCGGCTTCGGAAAGGCTCGGTGTGGCGGTTTGGGCAAGGCTGTGTTTCGAAACGGTTTTAGTGCGGGCTTCAGCGTGTTTGAGTGCAGCCGCGTCGAGAATGCGCAAGGTCAGGCCCAGCCGTTCGGCGAGCTCGATCATTCCCGGCTCATGCCGCTTGATCTCGCCGGTCGCCAGTATGGAAACGGATTCACGCGGAATATTCGCCTCGGCGCAGGCAGCAGTCAGCGCCGAAAGCAACGCTTCCGCAGATGTCCCTTTGCGGCAGCCGAGACCCGCGGCAATCATGGCTTCACTCCGGGTTTCGTCCAGCTCCATTGGGTAACCGGCATGGCCGGTTTCCAGCCCGACATGCCGCCGATCGGGGCCGCGCGCGAAACCTCCATGCGGATCAGCTCGCCGCCGAGTTTCGCATGCGCCGCCAGAAGGACTGCCTCCATTTCCAGCGTCACGGCATTGGCGACTATCCGCCCGCCTGGCTTCAGCGCATCCAGGGCCGTGTCGAAAACGCCGGGCTCGCTGCCACCTCCGCCGATAAAGATCGCATCCGGCGGCGGCAGGCCGGCCAGAGCCACCGGGGCTTCGCCTTCGACGATGCGCAGGCCCGGCACGCCGAATGCCGCGGCATTCCGCCTGATCCGTGCTGCACGATTGGCGTTGGCTTCGATCGCAATGGCTTTCAGGGAAGGATCGGCCAGCATCCATTCGATGCCGATCGAACCCGATCCGGCGCCGATATCCCACAGCAGTTCGCCACGGTGCGGAGCCAGTGCCGAGAGCGTCAGCGCCCGGATTTCACGCTTGGTGATCTGCCCGTCATGTTCGAACAGCGTATCGTCCAACCCGACGACGCGCGGAAGGATAAAGGCCCCGGCTTCGACCTTTACGTCGATGGCGACGACATTCAGCACATCGATATCCGATAGCGCGAACTTATCTGCCCGCTGCGAACGGATACGTTCCGCCGCGCCGCCCAGAGATTCCAGAACGGTTATCCGAGAAGGCCCGAAACCGGTGCGGGACAATAGCTCCGCCAGCGCCGCCGGCCCGTTCTCATCGGATGTGAGCGCGATGATCCGCCGACCCGGATGAAGCGACGGCCGAATGAGTTCGAGTGGCCGACCGTGCAGTGACACCGTTTCGATGTCCTGAAGCGGCCAGCCAAGCCTTGAGGCGGCCAGCGAAAAGGCCGAGGGGGCCGGATAGGCGGCATATTCTTCAGGCGCGACATGGCGGGACAGCGTGACGCCGACGCCGAAGAAAAAGGGGTCTCCGGAGGCCAGCACGCAGACGTTCTGGCCACGCAGCGCGACGACATCGCGCATCGTCGGGTCAAACGGTGTCGGCCACGGCCGGGCCTCGCCGGTGATCAGGGTGGCTGCCAGTTCCAGATGCCGTCTGCCGCCGAAGACCACGGCGGCAGAGGTAATCGCCGCGCGGGCATTTTCGCCGAGGCCCGCGACCCCATCCTCGCCGATGCCGACGATGGACAGCCAGCGGCTTTGGTTTAAAGGTTTCTGCGCTGATTCAGGAGGCATCGTGCAACGCTCCATCCTCATTCTCGGCGGCACGGCGGAAGCTCGCGCGCTGGCCGGAAAGCTCGCTGGTGATCCACGGTTTACTGTCGAGCTGTCGCTTGCCGGCCGCACGCGCATGCCGGCCGAGCAACCCGTGCCGGTGCGTGTCGGCGGTTTTGGCGGTACCGAAGGGCTTGCCGCTTATCTCCGACAAAAAGGCGTCTCTATCCTGATCGACGCGACGCATCCTTATGCGGCGCAGATTTCCCGCAATGCTGCTCGATCTGCCGAGATTTCCGGCGTTCCACTGGTCGCCTTGCGGCGCTCGCCCTGGCTGCGGCAGCACGGTGATCGCTGGATCGAAGTCGAGAGCGTTGCCGATGCGGTCCACATCCTGGGAGTGGTCCCGCGAAAAACCTTCCTGACGCTCGGACGTCAGGAGCTTCTGCCCTTCGAGGCTGCGCCGCAGCACGCCTATTTGGTCCGCAGCGTTGATCCGGTCGAGCCGCCGCTTGCCGTCCCTAACGCGGTCTATTTGACGGCGCGCGGTCCGTTCCGGCAGGCGGACGAGGCCAGCCTTCTGCAGGACCATGGCATCGAGGTCATCGTCGCCAAGAACAGCGGCGGGCCGGCGAGCTACGGGAAGATCGCCGCTGCGCGCGATCTCGGCATCGACGTCATTCTGATCCGCCGTCCGGACCTGCCGGATGTGCCGTCCGTCGAAACTGTCGGTGAAATGCTGGCTTGGCTCGATCATGTGCCAGCGCCTTTGAAATAACGCGGGGAATAGACGATTGGCCGCTGGTTCTCCCGCTCGATCACCCGCGTTTCCGCGGTGCCGACGATCACGCAGGTCGCCATGTCGGCCATGTCGCTTCTCGCGTCTGACAACAGCACGACACGGATAGCCTCATCCGGCCGGCCGGCGGCTCTGCCGAAGATCACCGGCACGGTGGCGGGCAGATGGGCGCGCAGAATATCGAAGGCCTCGCCGAGCTGATGCGGACGCGCCTTGCTGACCGGATTGTAAAAGGCCATCACGAAACCGGCCGTCGCCGCGGCGATCAGCCGTTTCTCGATCACGTCCCAGGGCTTCAGATTGTTCGAAAGCGAGATGGCGCAGAAATCATGACCGAGCGGCGCACCGGCTTTGGCCGCGACGGCCAACATGGCGGTGATGCCGGGAACGACCGAAAAATCGATCTGGCGCCATAAGGCTGGACCTTCGTCGATCGCCTCGCAGACCGCGGCGGCCATGGCGAATACGCCGGGATCGCCGCCCGAGACGACACAGACCTTGCCTCCGCCAGCCGCCATTTCGAGCGCGGCGCGGGCGCGCGCCAGTTCTTCCCGGTTATCGGATGCATGGCGGCGTTGGTCGGGCCGGAGGTTCAGCCGGTCGATATAGGGAAAATAGCCGAAAAAATCCTCTGCGGCCGCAACTGCGGTGAGAGCCTCCGGTGTCATCTGGTCCGGGTTGCCGGGGCCGAGGCCAACGACGGTCAGCGAACCCGCTTTCATGGCCGGGCCTTCCAGCCGGGCACGAGGACGATCGAGAAATAGGGAGCCGGGCTCTCGTCGCGCTCTTCCAGTCTTTGAGCGGTCCCGTTTGCCATGGTGCCACGCTCCACGTAAAGCGCGCCGGACAGCTTGCCGACCGAGGCCAGCGCTCGCCGGATCTTTGGCAGGTTGCGGCCGACTTTCATGATCACTGCGCCGTCGGTGTTTCCGAGCCGCTCCGCGAGCTTCTCTTCGGACAGTGTGCCGGGCAGCACGCTCAAGATATCGTCGCCCTGGACGAGCGGCATTCCGGTCATCGACCAGCAGCCGGACATGGCGGTGACGCCTGCCACGACTTCCGCCTGGTAGCGGTCGGCCAGCCGTACATGCAGGTGCATGTAGGATCCGTAGAACAGCGGATCGCCCTCGCTCAGCACGGCGACATTCTTGCCGGCATCGAGGAGCGTGGCGATGTCGTCCGCGGAGCGATCGAAGAAATCGGCGATCGGGCCGCGATAATCGGCCTCGTCCTTGTGGGTCTCGACCGTGACCGGATAGACCAGCGGCAGTTCGAGCGTGCCCGGACGGATATGCGCCTCGACGATGGCGCGGCCGTTGCCGCTCGAGCCTTTCTTGCAGAAGAAGGCGATCACATCCGCTTCGTTGATGGCGCGTACCGCCTTCAGCGTCAGCAGTTCGGGATCGCCGGGTCCGGTGCCGACGCCTGTGAGCTTGCCCTTGAGGAGTGCGGCGTTCACAGTCCGGCCCTCGCCAGTGCATTGACGCAGGCAGCCGTCATCGCCGAGCCGCCCATGCGGCCGCGCACGATCGCATAGGGAATGCCGAGCGTCGCCTCCATCAGCGCTTCCTTGGATTCCGCTGCACCGACGAAACCGACCGGCATGCCGATGATCGCGGCCGGTCGCGGCGCGCCAGCATCCAGCATTTCGAGCAGGCGGAACAGCGCGGTCGGAGCATTGCCGATCGCGACTACCGCGCCTTCTAGGTCGTCCCAGAGGTCGAGCGCTGCTGCCGAGCGGGTGTTGCCGAGCGTTTTTGCAAGCTCGATCGTGCGGCTGTCGCGCAGCGTGCAGATCACCTGGTTGTGGGCCGGCAGGCGGGCGCGGGTAATGCCGTGCGCCACCATTTCGGCGTCGCAATAGATCGGCTTGCCGGCATGAAGCGCGCCGCGCGCCTGGGCCACGAAATCCTTGGAAAACCGGAAATGCTGAGCCGCCTCGACCAGCCCGCAGGCGTGGATCATGCGCACCGCGATATCGGCCTGTTCCGACGAGAAGGGCGAGAGGTCCGCTTCTTCGCGGATGATGGCGAAGGATTTTTCGTAGATCGCGTCGCCTTCGCGGATGTAATCGTAACTGTTCATGGTCGTCCTGACATAACGGCCGCAGCAAGCCGGCGCGGTCCCAGACGGGCGAGGCAGGCTGCGGAATTTTCACCGGTTTGCCGCTCGTTACGGACGAGATCGGCGATGCGGCGAAGGGAGTTGTTGGTATCGGCAAAAGCGACCGAGGCAAAGGGCTCGTCGGCCGCTTTTCCTTGTGTGATCAGCGAAAGACCGGCGGTGGTTCCGCAAAATGCAAGCGCGGAGGGTTCGGGATGGGCGCAGCCCTTGGGGCAGCCGGTCACGTGCAGCTTGAACGAACCGTCCAGCAGGTCGCCGCAATCCTCTGCCGCTTTGGCGGCGAGTTCATGGGTGGCGATGGTCGCGGAATTGCAGGCCGGGCTTCCAGAGCAGGCGGCAATGGCCGAACGTGGATCGCTCGGCGAGGTGACGAAGCCGTTGCCGCCGGCAAAGGCGGTCAGCGCCTCGCAGGCGGTTTGAGCGGCGAAAAACAGGAGCGAATGATCGAAGGCCGGTTTCAGGGATTGTATTCCGAGACGCTCGGCTTCATCGCAAAGGGCGATCAGGTCCTCGGCTTTCGCCTGACCGAAGGCCGGGCCGATGCCTGCTGCAAAAAGGTTATTGGAAACGTGGAAGGTGTCGAAAGGTGAGGCCGCGTGGTTGACGCCGTTGTTCTTCGGCAGTCCGGCCGCGAGGTCGCGGCCCCGGGCCCTCGTCCCCATCACTGCAAGCTTGCGAAGCAGTTCCAGGGTCGCGGAGATTGCATCTGTTTCACGTAAAACATTGAAAACGCGGCCGGTTGCTTCCGTGTCGCCCAGAAGCAGCTTCCAGCGCATGCCTTCCTCGTTGGAAATGGCAACGAGCCGGATATCGGCCAGTAGGTCGGAAAGCCGGAGCTGTCCGCCACCGTCAACCACCACCGACATCTTCGGCGCGAGGCCGACAATCTCGCGTGCAGCTTGGCGGATCGCCTCGGCTATAGGCCGCGGGTCGGCGATCTCGGTCGCGTCAACCCCGGCCAAGGGCGGGGTTTCGACCGCGAGGCCATCGCGAAGCGGCAGGTTCAGGGCGCGGATCTCGGCGTCGAGAAGAGGGGCCGAGGTCCCACTCAATCCCCGGACCTGCAGGTTGCCGCGCGCGGAGATATCGAGAATGCCGTTGCCGTGGCGCCGTGCCAGCCGGCAGAGTTCGGCCAGTTGTGTCGGGGTGATCGCATCGGTCAGCGCCACGCGGGCGAGAAGCCCGTCACCGGTCATCATCGGCGCCGACAGGGCGGGGCAGGCGCCGCGGCGCATGTCCAGCGTGCTTCGATCGAGGGAGAGTGCCGTCATGCGACCTTCTCCCGCGTGAGCATTTCGAGCTCGGCATCGACCGCGTTGCGGCGGGGATGCCAGAGGCCGCGGCGAAGCGCGGAGCGAAACCGCTCGGCCATGAAGCGCGCACCTTCCGGGTTCTGGATCAGCAGGAAATCGCGGACGGAATCGTCGCCGAGATAAGCGTCGTAAGTTGCCTCGATCAGCGACTGGGGAATGGCATGGGTGGTCTCGGCAAAACCGATCAGCCGGTCGACCGTCTCCACCAGTTCGGCGGCGCCGCGCGGACCATGGCGCATCTGACCGGCGATGAAACGCGCGTTGACGGCGCGGGCGCGCACCACGCGGGTCACCGCTTCGGAGATCGAGCGGGCGCGGGGCTTTTGCGGATCGGTCGTGTCGAGCGCGATCACGTCCGCCTTGCCGCCGAGTGCTGCGACCGCCGCCGAAAATCCGCCGATGAAGGCGACATCGGCCGAGCCGTCCAGCAGGTCGCGGCCGGGATCGTCGCCGGTATGGACCAGAAGGTCGGCCGTCCCGATGCGGTTTGCGAATTGGCCGGGCACATGGCTGGCGTCGCCTTCGGCACCGCCAAAGGCATGGCTCGTGGCGTCGAGATAGAGACGGCCGAGTTCTTCACGTTCCGTCCAGGCGCCATCCGCGAGCTTTTCCTCGATACCGGCGCCGTAGGTGCCGGGCGCGGAGCCAAATATGCGCGGCGGTACGTGTCCGAGCTTATCCGCTTCTTCCGCAAGAGGATTGTCGCCCGGCGCTTCCTCGCGGGCGGCGATGGCGCGCATGGCGGCGTCGAGCAAAGCGATGAGAGCCGGAAACATGTCGCGGAACAGGCCGGAAATCCTCAAGCTCACGTCGACGCGCGGGCGGCCGAGCGCTGCCGGCGGCAGGACTTCGATACCGGTGACACGGCCGGTCGCCATATCCTGAACCGGTCTTGCGCCCATCAGCGCCAGAACCTGGGCGACTTCTTCGCCGCCGCTACGCAGAGACGCGCTGCCCCAGAGATCGAAAACGAGGCTTTTCGGCCAGTCGCCGTGGTCCTGCAGGTAACGTCGCAGGATTTCGTTGGCCGCGCGTTTGCCGAGTTCGAAGGCAGTCGGGGTCGGCAGCGTGCGGGGATCGCTGGCGAAGAGGTTGCGGCCGGTCGGCATCACGTCGCGGCGGCCGCGCGCCGGGGCTCCGGATGGGCCGGGGCGAATATGTTTTCCGTCCAGCGCGTCGAGCAAAGCCTGGCGTTCAGTTTCGGCGCTTCGAACGCGAAGCGGATCGTCGTCGCCGGGCGCGACCTGCCCGAAGACGTGCTGGCCGTCCTTGATGGCGAAATCCTTGAGATCACAGAGAAAGGCGTCGATGCGGGTGAGTGCCATATCCGGATCGTCATCATTTGAGACACCGGCCTCGCCGGCCAGCCCGGTATCGCGGGCGGTCTCGACGATCAGCTTGGCCAGCCGGTCGCGGCGGCGGCGATCCAGCCCGTCGGCCTGGGCATATTCGTCCACCAGCAGTTCCAGCTTCTTCTGTTCGTCGGAAAGTCCGGCACCGGCCAGAACCGGCGGCAGATGGCCGATGGTGACGGCGGCAATCCGCCTTTTGCCGACCGCGGCCTCGCCCGGATTGGAGACGATGAAGGGATAGATGACCGGCAGTCCACCGGTGACGATCTCGGGGAAGCAGCTTTTTGACAAAGCCACGGTCTTGCCCGGCAGCCATTCGAGCGTCCCGTGCGCGCCGACATGGACGATCGCATGGGCGTCGAGCGTCTTGCGCATCCATTGGCCAAACGCGATCAGCGCGTGGCGGGGAGGCAGGTCGGGGCTGTGGTAGTCGGCGCGGCGCTCGGAGTTTCGGCCGCGATCGGGCGCGAGTGCAACAGTGACATTGCCGAAGCTTGCGGCGCGGAACCGGAAAGCGCCGCCTTCCAGGTCTTCATCCAGCTCGGCTGCGCCCCAAGCCGCTTCTGCTGCGGCTACGGAGCTGTAGGCGGCGAGCGCATGGGTGGCGGATTTTGCACTCAGGTGATCGAGAAGATCACGGGAGTTCTCGGGAATATCCGAAACATCATAGCCGGCTACGGATAGCTCGCGCATCATCACGAGTACGCTTTGCGGAACGTCCAGACCGACGGCATAACCGGTGCGTCCCGGTGCGCTCGGATAGTCCGGCATCAGGATGACGATTCGGCGTTCGGCACGCGGCGCGGCTTTCAAGCGAAGGAAAGCGGCGATACGGTCGACGACCTGTTCAACCCGGTCCGGTTCCGGCTGGTTGACGAGGTGCGCGGAATTGTCCCCCGCCTTGAAGGAAATCGCGCCGGCCAGGATGCGTCCGTCGAGCTCCGGCAGGACGACATGCATGGCGAGGTCGGCGGGGTTGAGGCCGCGCCGGTTTTCTGCCCAGCCTTCGCGCCGTGTGGTGGCGACGACGATCTGGAACACCGGCACGCCGGTGCGGTCGAAAATCGTTTCGCCGTTCTCGTCCGTGCCGCTGGCAAAGGCGGTGGTCGAAAGGATCGCCGTGGGCTTGAGATCCAAGATTGCCTGTTCGACGAAGGCGACGGCGTCGGCATCCTTCAGGCCGGAGACAAAGACGGGTACCGGCGCGAAGCCGCGGTTAGCCAGCGCCTCGAACAGTGCGTCGATCGGTGCGGCGTCATTAGCAAGCAGCATGGACCGGTAGAACAGGATCGGCAGGCGCGGTGCATCCGGTGCAAGGCCGCCAAGAAGGTCATCGGCCTCGACGATGCCCGTTCCCGGCTTGTAGCAGCCGGCCTTCGGCATTGGTGCTGCCTGTGGCAGAGGTTCCGTTCCACCCTCGGCCAGGGCCGTCAGCAATTTTGCGAGGAGCCGCATATTGTCCGGCCCGCCTTCGCGGAAGCAGGACAGAAGGCCGGCGAGCTGGTTTTCCGAGACCGTGGAGGCCGCGGCGAGCCGCTCGTCGCGGATGCTGCATTCGCCGGGCAGCAGCGCCAGCATGATCTTCTTCGAGCGCGCCAGTCGCGAAAGTTCCTCGACGCCGTAGGACCAGCGGTCATAGCCGCCGAGGATGCGTACGAGGATAACTTTGGCATGCGCCGCCGTCTTCTCGATCCACAGGTCCACCGACATGGGGTGGCGGAGATCGGAGAGGTTGGTGAGGCGGATAGTTGGAGGAATGGGGGGACTAAGCTTGCCCGAGTTGTGTTCGGAGGGGCCACCCCCCTCTGGCCTGCCGGCCATCTCCCCCTCAGGGGGGGAGATCGAATCGTGGCTAGGCCTCGCGTCACTCCGGCGTTGGCTTTTGAGGGAGGCGGGTGCATCTTGCCAATCTCCCCCCTTGAGGGGGAGATGGCCGGCAGGCCAGAGGGGGGTATCGCTCCCGCCGCCTGCAGGCTTATTCCACACGGCAGCAATGCCGTTCAGGTCGCTGCCGGAAAAGGACAGCACCACCACATCGGCCGGCGACTGGTTGAGGTCGACCGGTTCGATCAGGTCGTCGAGCGACGACGATGTGGTGGCGAGTATATGCATCCTTTTCTCAGACTGCTTCCTATGACCCCGTCAGGCGGCCAGCATCCTTTCGATCGCTGCGCGATCGATGCCCTTTTCGCCGATCACGACGAGGCGGCTTGCCCGCGCTTCGCCCGGCGCCCAGGCGCGGTCGAAATAATGGTTCACGCGCGATCCTACCGCCTGAACCTGCAGGCGCATCGGCTTGTTCGCGACTTCCACAAAGCCTTTTATGCGCAGCACGTTTTCCGCTTCCGCCGTCGCCGAGATACGGGCGGCCAGGCTTTCGGCATCGGTCACTGCGGCCAAGTCGACGACGAAACTGTCGAAATCGTCGTGATCGTGGTCGAGTTCGTCGTCATGATGGGTCTTGCGGTTTTCGATATCGTCCTCAACGGCGAGGCCGAGACCGATCAGCACGGCCGGGTCGATGGCGCCATTGGCGGCCGAGACGATCTTGACGGCCCGCGGCAGATGTGCGGCGACGCGGTCCCTGGCGATTGCCAGCCCGCCGGCATCGAGAAGGTCGCTCTTGGTCAGCACGATCATGTCGGCGCAGGCCACCTGGTCCTCGAACACTTCCTCGACCGGATCGTCGTGGTCGATCGAGCCGTCCGCCTGGCGTTGGGCTTCGAGCGCTTCATGGTCATCGGCAACGCGGCCCTCGGCGAGCGCCAGCCCGTCGACCACGGCAATCACTGCGTCAACCGTCACGCGTGCCTTGACGTCCGGCCATTGGAAGGCCTGGACGAGCGGCTTCGGCAGGGCGAGGCCGGAGGTTTCGATGAGGATATGGTCGACGCGCGGTTCGATGGCGAGGATCTGGTCGATCGCCGGCACGAAATCGTCCGCCACGGTGCAGCAGATGCAGCCGTTGGCAAGCTCGATGATGTTGTCTTCCGGGCAGCTTTCGATGCCGCAGCCTTTCAGCACCTCGCCGTCGATGCCGACATCGCCGAATTCGTTGACGATGATCGCCAGCCGCTTGCCCTTGAGGTTCTCAATCAGGTTTCGGATCAGCGTGGTCTTGCCGGCTCCCAGAAACCCGGTAACGACGGTGCAGGGAACGCGGTCGAACGAAACGCTCATGATGGCATGTCCTCGTGGTGATGAAAGGGTGGAATACGGGCCGTCATGCCCTTGCCGCGCAGGCAGGTCGGGCGGCCGCGAAGGGGAAGGAAACCGCGCTCGTCCTCGGCCAGCATCATCGCTCCGGTGACGATGTCCTCGACATTGTCGAGCGACAGATGCCCGAAGACATAGGACCAGCCGCTCTTGTGGTTGAAGGCGGCGCTCGGGCTCTTTTCGCAATTGGCGAGGCAGGTGACCGGCTTGACGGCGAGCGGCTTGCCGGCGGCCGCTTCGCGTAGCGCCGCGATCAGGGCGATGCCCGGCCGGATTTCGCCGTCGGAGGCGTCACGGCAATTCGTGCAGACGAAAATCGTCACATCTGCCGGGCCGGCGGTCGCCGGATCATCTGGTCGGTGGTCACTCATCGGTCAGCCGCGTTCCCGCCGGGGTCGAAAAATCGGGGCGCGGAGCAGAGGGCCAAAACCGCCTGCGGTGATCGAGAAACTTCCTCCGGAGCACCCCGCCCGGTGAAGCAAAATTATCGGACGGCAGGTCTCCTGGCTCGCGGGTCGTCGCCATTTGCCTGCCTTCCCGGATTTCTCCAGTGGCCTCTCGGCAAACGGCTCGCCGCCTACAGTTGCGGGGGCAGCCGCGGCATTGATCCTTGGGAAAGGATCGCACCGCATTCTCTCTTAGCCCTCCCCGTTGCCGGAAAGGGACCATCTCGTTTCAAGTAAGCCCGGTCGCACACCCATGTCAATGCGTCGCAAAGGCGATTGCCGTGAGGCTGAATTCGTCTATAGTGACCCAGCCTATGGTGCCCGGAAGGGTTTTAGAGGGAATGCGGTGCGACGAATTCTATCGTTTAACCCGCGGCTGCCCCCGCAACTGTAAGCGGAAAGTCTTTGCCCAAAACGGCCGTTCGGCCGTCAAGCCACTGGAGAAATCCGGGAAGGCGGGTAAAGGCGTCCGATCCGCGAGCCAGGAGACCTGCCAGAGGCGGCAAAGAACGTAGAATGGCCCTCGGGTGGAGGGCGAAAGGACGAGACCATGGTACTGAATTCTGCTGCAGCTGCAGTCAGCATTTCCGCTTCGAAGATCATTCCCCTCAGCATGACGGCCCTGCTCGGCCTGTTCATCGTCGGCTTTGTCGGCTTCTCGCATCTGGAAGTCGTCCACAATGCCGCGCATGACACGCGCCACTCGCTCGCCTTCCCCTGCCACTGAGGAGATCCCCTACATGTCGCTGTTTCGTAACATCGTCTTCACGGCGGTGATCGCCGGGCTTTTGTCCGGATTGCTGCTCACCGTAATGCAGAGCTTCTCCACTGTGCCGCTGATCCTGCAGGCGGAAGTATTCGAAAATGCTGCACCCGAGGCGGGCCATAGTCATGGCGCCGCGCCCTCGGCACCCGGCGCCGCGGCACCTGCTGCCGATCACCACCATGAGGAAGAGGCCTGGGCGCCTGCTGACGGCTTCGAGCGCTTCATCTATACGCTCGCCGCAGACATGCTGTCCGGCATCGGTTTTGCCCTCGTCCTCATCGCCGTTTCGGAAGCCTTCGGCGGCTTCAAGGGCTGGCGCAGCGGCCTTATGTTCGGTATTGCCGGCTTCCTCACCGTCATCCTCGCGCCGGGCCTCGGCCTGCCGCCGGAACTGCCCGGCATGCCGGCTGCCGAACTCGGACCGCGCCAGATCTGGTGGGTCTCGACGGCTGTCTGTACTGCAATCGGCCTCGGCCTTCTCGTCTATACGCGCTCGGCCGTGTTCGCTGCGCTGGCTATCGTGCTGCTGATCGCTCCGCATCTCGTCGGCGCGCCGCTGCCGCCCAGCCATGAAACCGCGGTTCCGATGGATCTCTATGCCCGCTTCGTCAACGCGGTCTATGCCACCAACCTGGTGTTCTGGGCCGTTCTCGGCGCGCTTACCGGAGTGATCCGCGAAAGATTCCGGGCTGGCGAGGAAGTTTCTGCCGGGACCCCGGCGAGGCTTGCTTCCCGGTGAAGGAGATCGACGAGGCCGCAGCCGAGCGCCATCGCGCCAAGATGGCGAACCGCAAGGCGGTGCAGGATGCGGAAGTGGCGGAGAAGACCCAGGAAAAGGGTCTTCTCATCGTCCATACCGGATCCGGCAAGGGCAAATCCACCGCCGCCTTCGGCCTGGCGCTGCGCATGCTCGGCAACAATCGCCGGGTCGGCGTGGTGCAGTTCATCAAGGGCGCCTGGTCGACCGGGGAGCAGCCGGCGCTTGCCGTCTTCGGCGATCGCGTCGTCTGGCACACGATGGGCGAGGGTTTCACCTGGGAAACTCAGGACCTGAAGCGGGATGTCGCCGCGGCGGAAAAGGCCTGGGAAAAGGCGCTCGAGCTGATGGCGGACGAGACGATCGGGCTCGTCATCCTCGACGAACTCAACATCGCGCTGCGTTATGACTACCTCGACCTCGATAACATCGTCTCGGCGCTCCAGGCGCGGCGACCGGATCTGCATGTGGTCGTTACCGGCCGCAATGCCAAGCCTGCGCTGATCGAGGCGGCCGACATGGTCACCGAGATGACGCTGGTCAAGCATCACTTCAAGGCGGGCGTGAAGGCCCAGGCCGGCATCGAGTTTTAAGCGATGGCCGGGATCAAGCCAGCTCGGGCGCTGATGTTTCAGGGAACGGGCTCGGATGTGGGCAAGTCGTTGGTCGTGGCCGGGCTTGCCCGCGCCTTTACGCTGCGTGGCCTGAAGATCCTGCCGTTCAAACCGCAGAACATGTCGAACAATGCGGCGGTCACCGCGGACGGCGGCGAGATCGGCCGGGCGCAGGCGCTGCAGGCCCGCGCCGCCGGGGTGCCGCTCAGCGTCCATATGAACCCGGTACTTCTGAAGCCGCAGAGCGAGGTCGGCGCGCAGGTGGTGGTTCAGGGCAAGGTCGAAGGCAATGCCAAGGCTGTCGAATACCAGAACCTGAAACTGACACTGATGCCGCGAGTTCTGGAAAGCTTCGAAATCCTCCGCAACCAAGCCAATCTGGTTCTGGTCGAGGGCGCCGGGAGCGCTTCGGAAATCAATCTGCGTCGGAACGACATCGCCAATATGGGGTTTGCGCGGGCCGCAGACGTGCCGGTGGTGCTGATCGGCGATATCGATCGCGGCGGGGTGATCGCCAGCCTTGCCGGGACCAGGCTGGTGCTCGATCCCGAAGATGCGGCGATGATCCGGGGTTTTATCGTCAATCGTTTTCGGGGCGACCCGGCCTTGTTCGCAGACGGCATGCGTATAATCGGGGATCTGACCGGATGGCAGTCGATCGGACTGTTGCCGCATTTTGCCGATGCGGCCCGGCTGCCGGCCGAAGATGCGCTCGGCCTCAATGCGCCTTCGGTGCGGAAGGCTGGTGCGAAGATTAAGATCGCGGTGCCGATCCTGCCGCATATCTCCAATTTCGACGATCTCGATCCGTTGGAAGCGGAGCCTGATGTCGATCTGATCCGCGTGAGGCCGGGGCGGGTCATTCCCGGCGATTGCGATCTCGTGCTGCTGGTTGGTTCGAAGGCGACGATATCCGATCTGCGGGCGCTGAAGGCGGCCGGTTTCGACGTCGATATCGCCGCGCATGTCCGCCGTGGCGGTCGGGTGCTCGGCCTCTGCGGCGGGTATCAGATGCTTGGAAAAACCATTTCCGATCCGGACGGAACCGAAGGGCCGCCCGGCTCGATCGAAGGCTTGGGCTTGCTGGATGTCGAGACGGTTCTTTCCGGCGATAAACGGCTGGAAGCCGTCTCGGGCGAGAGTTTCGACGGAATTTCTCTATCCGGTTATGAAATGCATATCGGGCGTACGTCTGGCGCGGATTGCCAGTACCCGTTCTCAATCGTCGGCCGCAACCCGGAAGGGGCGATATCGGCGGATGGCCGCGTCTGGGGCACCTATCTTCATGGCTTGTTCTCAGACGACCGGCAGCGGTCGGCCTGGTTGACGCGGCTGGGAGGCTCTGCATCGGGCCTCGACTATGAAGCGGGCGTCGACGCGGTGCTGGACCGGCTGGCCGCCCATATGGAAAAGCACCTCGATCTTGACGGGCTGCTCAAACTTGCCAGATGATCCACGCCAGAAGGCCGAAAAGGCCGATCAGCAGAGCGTCGGCGACGCGGGCAAGCTTCAGTGCGCGGCGGATGTCGTCGTAGTTGAGTTCGGAACGGCCGCCCTCGCCCATGAACCGCGCCTCGATCATCTGTCCGCCGTAGCTGCGCGGTCCGGCGAGTGCGATGCCGAGCGCCCCGGCCATCGCCGCTTCCGGCCAACCGGCATTCGGCGAACGGTGATGGCGGGCATCCCGCCTGACGGCGCGGATCGCGTTGCCTGGCGAGGCGCGATCGATGAAACCTGCTGCGACCACGAAAAGAAGGGCGCTGAGGCGCGAGGCGGGCAGGTTGATAAGATCGTCGAAACGGGCGGCGGCCCAGCCGAACGCTTCGTGGTGCGGCGATTTGTGGCCGATCATACTGTCGGCGGTATTGGCCGCCTTGTAGCCGACGCCACCGGCAAGCCCGAAGATCCCCATCCAGAAGGCCGGCGCCACGACGCCGTCCGAAAAATTCTCGGCCAGGCTCTCGATCGCCGCGCGGCAGACGGCGGCTTCATCGAGCTTTTCGGGGTCGCGCCCGACGATTTTCGACACGGCCTTCCGCCCGGCTTCCAAACCTCCATCCCGCAGCGCCGTCGCGACGGCTTCCACATGAGTTTCCAGGCTTTTCTGAGCGGGGAGGCTGGCGGCGATCAGAACCAGCAGGAACGGTCCGAGGGGGATCAGCTTCAGGTCGTATTCGATCACCAGTCCGAGCAGGATGGTGATGCCGAGAAGCGCCAGAAGCGCCAGGACACCTTTTCGCTTCCGTGTGGAGAAATCGTCGCTTTCCCGGTTCAAATCGCGGTCGAGCCGGGATATCAGCGCGCCGATCCAGGTGACCGGATGGCCGATGCGCCGGAACAGCCAGTCCGGATAACCGAAGATGCGCTCAATAATCAGGGCGAGGAATGCGAGAAGGAACATGAAGGTGGCAGGCCCTGAAATTGGCGATGAGATTGGCGATCCGATACAGCACGGCGGCAATCTTTCCCGCGCCCGGGCGCTGTTTCGCCACGCGCCGGAACCGTGGGTCGATCTCTCCACCGGTATCAGCCCGCATTCCTATCCGCATTCGCCCCTGCCCGACAATGTTTTCACGCGACTGCCTGACGTCGCATCGGCGGAAAGGCTGAAGATTCTTGCCGCTGCCTCCTACGGCGTGCCCTCGGCAGCACATGTCGCGGCGGGGCCGGGAACTCAGATCCTGTTGCCGATTGTCGCCGATCTGATCGCGCGGAAAGGCCAGGCTGCGGTTCTCTCCCCCACCTACGCGGAACATGCCCGAGTGGCACGGCTGGCTGGTTTCGAGGTCATGGAAACCGCCGATCTGGATCCGCTGGCGGAAGCGGACCTCGCCGTCATCGTCAATCCCAACAACCCGACCGGCCGTATCGTCCCGCATGCCGACCTTTTGGCGCTTGCCGCAATCATGCGCGCAAAAGGCGGGCTCCTGGTCGTGGATGAGGCCTTCATGGATGTGTCGGAAGCATCAAGCGTCATTGACGCGGTGGATGCCGGCGGGCTGGTGGTGCTGCGGTCCTTCGGCAAGTTCTACGGCATGGCCGGCTTGCGGCTCGGCTTCGTGATGTCGCACCCGGAAACGATCGCGCGTATCGAGAACCGGCTCGGCCCCTGGGCGGTGTCCGGTCCGGCATTGCAGGTGGCGAACGAAGCACTCGGCGATGTCAGATGGCAGCAGGCGATGCGGCTGAGGCTGAAAGCGGATGCGGCGCGGCTGGATGCTCTGCTCCGTGCCGCCGGAATACCCGTTATGGGCGGAACGTCGCTGTTCCGCTTCATCCGCGATCCGCGCGCGCAGGCGATTTTCCGGCACCTCGGAGAACACGGCATTCTGGTGCGCCGGTTCGAGGAACGGCCCGATGATCTCAGGATCGGTCTTCCCGGCGACAGCGACTGGCCGCGGCTCGAAGGAGCCATGAAAACTATTGAGCCGGCAAATTGAATTTGTCGCGCCAGGCGGGCTGGGCGTTTGCAACGGGCAAAGCCGTCGCCTCGTAGACGCCACGGGCCACGGCACGGGCAGTTACCAGCGTCGCCAGATGGCAGATTTCCATGAAATCCGACGGGTCGTTTAAAGGTTTCGCACCGGTCGCCGCTGAAAAGATCGTGTCGCCGTCGAACGGCAGGTGCGCCGGCAGGATCGCCCGGGCGAGGCCGTCATGGGCAAGGATGGAAAGCCGGTGTGCCTGCGCCTTGGTGAGCACGGCATCGGTGACGATGACGCCTATCGTCGTTGAGGTCACGTTGCGGCCCTTGAGGCGCATACGATTGTCGAAGGTCTGAGGTAGTCCAAACCCGCCGAACTCCTTCTCTTCTTCAAAGGGAGCCGCCCAGAAGTGCGGACCTTCGCCGATTGTCGCCGAGCCCAGTGCGTTGGCGGCCACAAGCGCCGCAACCGTATGGCCTGTCGAAGTCCAGGCGCTTGCCGAGCCGATGCCGCCCTTGAACGTCGCCGTCGTGGCACCCGTTCCGGCACCGATGGTTCCGAGTGCGAACGGACCCCTGGCGGCGGTCCTGAAGGCCTCGTACCCCATCTCGCGATAGGGCGAATACAGGCCCCAGTCCTTGTCGCCGCCGTTCAGCAGGTCCATCAGGATCGCCTGCGGCACGATCGGCACGCGGACGCTGCCGACCTGGAAACCGCGGCCGATCTCGCGCAGGCCCGATTGCACGCCGCCGGCCGCATCGAGGCCAAAGGCGGAGCCGCCGGACAGAACGAAGGCATCGACCGTCTGTACAGTCATAGAAGGATCGAGGAGCGCGGTATCGCGCCCGCCCGGCGCACCACCGAGCACCGAGCCGGAGGCGATTGCCGGTTCGTCGAAGATAATAGCCGTGACGCCCGAACCCAGGGCAAGATCGGTGGCATGGCCGACGGCCACGCCTCCGATATCGGTCAACAGATTGAGCGTATCGGCCATCGGTTATTCGATGTCGAACTTGACGCCCTGCGCGAGCGGCAGGGTGCGGCCGTAGTTCAGCGTGTTGGTGGCGCGGCGCATATAGACGCGCCATGCGTCGGAGCCGGATTCGCGGCCGCCGCCGGTTTCCTTCTCGCCACCGAATGCGCCGCCGATTTCGGCGCCCGAGGGGCCGATATTGACGTTGGCGATGCCGCAATCCGAACCGCGGGCGGAGACGAAAGTTTCGGCCTCGCGCATGTCATTGGTGAAGATCGAGGAGGAAAGGCCCTGCGGCACGTCGTTGTGCAGGACGAGGGCCTCGTCGAGGCTCGAATATTTCATCACATAGAGGATCGGCGCAAAGGTCTCATCCTTGACCGGACCGGTCTGGGCCGGCATCTCGACGATGGCGGGGCGGACGTAATAGGCCTCGGCCGCCTCGTTCTGGTGAACGCGTTCGCCGCCGGTCACCTTGCCGCCTTCGGCTTTGGCGGCTTCCAGGGCCTTCTGCATCTTGTCGTAAGCCGCCTTGTCGATCAGCGGGCCGACTAGGTTGCCGGTTTCGAGCGGGCTGCCGATCGTCACGGACTGGTAGGCCTTGGCGAGGCGCGGCACCAGTGTTTCATAGACGCTGTCATGCACGAACAGGCGACGCAGCGAGGTGCAGCGCTGGCCGGCCGTGCCCATGGCGGCGAAGGCGACACCGCGCAACGTCAGGTCGAGATCGGCCGTCGGCGCGACGATCGCGGCGTTGTTGCCGCCGAGTTCTAGTAGCGAGCGGGCAAAGCGCGACGCAAGCCGCGGCCCGACGGCCCGGCCCATGGCCGTCGAGCCGGTTGCGGAGACGAGCGGGATCTTGTCGTGATCGACCAGGACTTCGCCGATGTCGCGGCCGCCGATCAGCAGGGTCGAGAGGTTCTTCGGGGCCTTCCCGCCATCGGCGACGAAACGGGCGAGCGCCTTTTCGAAGATCGCCTGGGTGGCGAGCGCGGTCAGCGGCGTCTTTTCCGACGGCTTCCAGACGGTGGAATTGCCGCAGACGATGGCGAGCGCCGCATTCCAGGACCAGACGGCGACCGGGAAGTTGAAGGCGGAAATGATGCCGATCGCGCCGAGCGGGTGCCAGGTCTCCATCATCCGGTGTTCGGAGCGTTCGGTGGCAATCGTCAGGCCGTAGAGCTGGCGGGAAAGGCCGACCGCGAAATCGCAGATGTCGATCATTTCCTGCACTTCGCCGAGGCCTTCGGAGGTGACCTTGCCGACTTCGATGGAGACAAGCCGGCCGAGGGCCGTCTTGGCAGCGCGCAGTTCCTCGCCGAGCAGGCGGATCAGTTCACCGCGCTTCGGGGCCGGTACCAGACGCCATTCGAGGAAGGCCGCGTGGGCGGCGTCGATCGCCTTTGCGGCGCCTGCGGCGGTTTCTTCCGGCAGCTTGCCGATTTCCAGGCCGGTGATCGGCGAACGGACGGCGAGCGTGCCGCCGGTATAGCTTTCGGCTTTGACGCCGAGATCGCTCAGAATGGTTTTCACCTCAGCGGCGAGGTCGAGTGTGGCGAGCGTCATATCAGTCTCCGGGTGTCGAATTGTGCGTCAATCTACAAATCGGCGGCGGTTTTACAATCAGAACCGTTCGCCAGCGAAATGGGCGATCTGCGCGCCCGCTTCATAATAAGCTTCCTTGATAGTGCGGAAGCCGGGTTCCTGAACCTCGGTCAGCGGCAGCGGCAGGTCGGTTTCCGAAACCTCGCCGAGGATATGGCGTGCCAGCAGTTTGCCGAATGTCGTGCCCGGCGCGATGCCGCGGCCATTGTAACCGGAAAAACCGAGGACGTTGGGGCCGAATTTGTGGAAACGCGGCAGGGCATTGTCGGTCATGCCGATCTGGCCATACCATTCGGCCTCGAATTCCACATCTCCGAGCTGGGGGAAAAGCCGCTTCAGCGAGCGCCGTGCCCAGCTCTTGTGGATCCCCGTTCCGGTGCCGCGCAGTGCGCCGACCGAACCGAAGACAAGCCGGCCGGCCTGGTCCATGCGGAAGGAGGAGAGGATGTCCTTGGTGTCCCAGCAGCCTTCCAGTCCGGGCAGGATCGAGCGGCGCAGGTTATCGCTGAGCGGCGCGGTGGCGAGGTTGAAATAGGGCAGATAGACCTGTTCGCGGCGTACCTGTTCCCAGGGGCCGGTGCTGTAGGCGTCGGTCGCGACGATCACCCAGTCGGCGACGACCTGGCCGAACGCGGTCTTGACGAATTTTCGGCCGTCTACCTCACCGGTGGCCATCACCGCGCTGCCGGTATGGAGCCTGGCGCCGGCCTTCACCGCCGCATGGGCGAGGCCGCGGGCATAGGCGAGCGGCTGCAGCGTTCCGGCGCGCATGTCGAGCAGCGATCCGGCATAGGCAGTCGAGCCGACGCGCCGCTCGGTTTCGGCTGCATCGAGCAAGGTCACCGGGGCGCCGCGCACCTGCCATTGCCTGGCGCGTTCCTCCAGCTCCTTCAGCCCTTCGGGACCAACCGCGCAATGCAGCGTGCCGTTCTTTTCAAGCTCGCAGGCGATGGCGTGTTTCTCGATCAGTTCGCGCACGAGGGCAGGGCCATTGCCGAGCAGACCGAGCAGGCGTTCGCCGTAGATGGGACCGAGCTCCTTCGGGAAATCGTCCGGCATCACCCACATGCCGGCATTGATGAGGCCGACATTGCGGCCGGCGCCACCGAAGCCGATCTCCGCTGCCTCGAGCAGCACGACATCGGTTCCTGCCTCTGCGAGATGCAGGGCTGCCGAAAGGCCCGTGTAACCGCCGCCGACAATCACCACATCGGCAGATACCGCTTCCTCCAGCCGGGTGGTGAGCGGCGGGGCGGGAGCGGTCTTTTCCCAGAGGCCGTGAGAGCGGGGATCGTTCAGCATGATGATTGTCCGGGAGGGTTGATCGCCAACTCTTTACAGGGAGCCTTTATCGATGAATATCGACATGTTCTCAACAGATCATTCTCTGGAGGAATGACATGCTGCCGCCCCGGCGCTTTCTCCCGTCATTCTCGCTGCTCTCCGCCTTCGAGGCTGCTGCCCGCACCGGCAGCGTCACGGCTGCGGCAAACGAGCTCGGCCTCACCCAGAGCGCTGTCAGCCGGCAGATCTCGGCGCTGGAGAAACAGCTCGGCGTGGCGCTGTTCCTGCGCGAACGCCAGACGATCCGGCTGACGCTTGCCGGCGACGGTTATGCCCGCGAGGTGCGCGAAGCGCTCAGGCGCATTTCGCATGCATCGCTCAATCTCAGGGCCAATCCTTCCGGCGGCACGTTGAATCTCGCCATCCTGCCGTTTTTCGGCACGCGCTGGCTGACGCCGCGGATCGGACGCTTTCTCGATGCCTATCCGGGCATGGTCGTGAACCTGATCACGCGGCTCGAACCGTTTGATTTCCGATTCGATACGCTGGATGCCGCCATTCATTTCGGTGCTGCCCGCTGGCCGGGCGCGGCACTCACCTTCCTCATGGACGAGGAGGTCGTGCCGGCCTGCAGTCCGGCATTCAAACTGCGGCATGATCTTCAGACACCGGCTGATGTGCTTCGGGCGCCGCTCCTGCATCTCAATACGCGGCCTGATGCCTGGGAATTGTGGTTCTCGAAGAATCGGATCGTATTCGATGCATTGCATGGCATGCTCTTCGATCAGTTCATCACCATGGTGGAGGCTGCGACCGCCGGGCTCGGTGCCGCGCTGCTGCCGCGGTTCCTGATCGGCCGGGAGCTGGAGCAGGGCCTGCTGGTGCCTGCGGTGGAGGCCGAGAGGATGCAGACCGGGCAGTATCATCTCGCCTATCCGCCCGACCGGGCCACCTACCCGCCGCTTGCCGCCTTCCGGGACTGGATCATCCGGGAAATCCACGGGCAAGAGATTCGCCAGGATACGCTTGCGAACGGCGGCCGCATCGGCCAATAGTCGGGCATGTCCATCATGATCGCGAAATCGATCCGACCGACGGGAAGACGTCCATGAAACCTATTTTCGTCCAGCTCCGCTGCAAGCCCGGCAAGACCTACGAGGTTGCCGACGCCATCTACAAGACCGAGCTCGCGTCCGAACTCTATTCGACCAGCGGCGATTGGGATCTGTTGTTGAAGGTCTATATCAAGGACAATGACGAGATCGGCCGCTTCGTGAACGAGAAGATCGCTTCCATTCCTGGCATCGAGCGCTCGTTGACGACGATGACTTTTACCGCGTTCTGAGCGCAATAAAAAAGCCGCCACAGGGGCGGCTTTTGGAATTCGAATTAAAAAAATATCAGACATGCGCCGCGGAGGCGCTGTTGCGCGAGCGAACCAGCTCGCGGATCGCAAGACGCACTTCGTCGGCAGAGCCGAAACGCTGTTCGTCCAGATCGATGACATGGAATTTCACGGCGATGAACTTCAGCCGATCCGCGTCAGGAATGACAATACCGACGGGCTCGCCGCCGAATTCGATTACTTGCTTCTGCATGGCAGACTCCCGCTATGGCTGTTTGCGACACAGCTCTGGCGAATGAAATTTTCAGGAACGATTGAACTGAAGCGTTACATTCGACAGCACGGAAGGGAGCGGCGATCCGTGCCATTCATTTTGAACGCGATCTTGCCAAAGGCGGCGACGCGGACGAATTTAAACATGTCACTCTCCCTTCATGGCGTTGCGCGAAAGCCGGCCAGACTCAGGCCGGCCGAATGAAGATCATCTGTAAGCGAATCCCACAGAATGATCAACGAAAATCAATCTATCTAGAATTTTTTTCCGACTGATGACAGGAAGAAGGCCGAATTGTGAAATTTCATTCGCGATTCTTGGTCATCGCCTGTCAGCCCTGAGATAGGTGGCTTTTCCAACCAAGCAAGGATGGAGGCGGCAAAATTTCCGGCAAAGGCCGGATCGGCGAGCTCAACGTTCCGAGAGCAGGGCTCCTATCCGGTCCACGAACCTGTCGGCGCTTTGACGGCTGAGGCACAGCGGCGGACGCAGAACAATGCGCTTCGGGATACTGTCGTCCACGATGAAGCCGGGCCGCAGCCGTTCACCGAGGCCTGCCGCCTCGTCGGCGAGATCGATGGCGAGCAGCATGCCGCTGCCCGTTACCGCAACGATCGCCGGAAAACGCTCAGCCAGACTTTCGAGCCGCGTCTTCAGATGGCTGCCGATTTCGCGGGTGTTTTCCCGCAATTGTTCTTCCCTGATGACATCGAGCGCCGCCGCGGCTGCGGCGGCCTTGACCGGGCAGATGGCTGGCCGGCGTTCATCCGCGGCAAGACTTGCCGCGATTTCCGGTCGCGTCATCAGAAGTGCCGGCGTTCCGCCGCCCGGCCCGTCTGCGATCAGTATGTCCGGGGCGAGCCCCCGGTGCGAGAAACCCCAGGTGTGATGGCCAAGCCTGCCATAGCCGGTTCCCGTTTCATCGACGATCAGAAGACCGGCCTTTTCCCGAAGCTCCGCCAGGGGTTCGTCCAGGTGTCCGGCTTCATTATGCCCTTCCGCCAGTACGGCGGCGACATCGTCGAGATCGTGGATCATGTCGGCAGCGGTCCCGACGGACGGTACAGTGAACAGGTCCGGATCCCGGTGGTCCACCCGGAAACCCGGCAGGCCGATGATGCGGCCCTTGTTCGTGTGAGCGCGGGCAAGCCGGAAGGCGAGATCGAGGGCGTCGCCTCGGCCGGCGGCAAATGAGACATGGCTCAGCCCTTCGGGCGCAAGCTCGGCCAGTTGCGCGCGCAAAACGTCCTCCGGTTCGGATGGCTGGCCCGTGGTGCGGCTGAGCAGCAGGGCCTGGCGGTAGGTCGCCGCAGCAAGGCGCGGGTGACCGTGGCCGATCAGCGGGGCCTGGCCGCCGAGATCGAGTGCGGTACGGCTCGTCGCGTCGAACAGATATTCCTTCCAGCCGCGGACCGGCTGATCGGGGTGTCCGGGAGCCGGGGCATTTGCCTCTATGCCGAGCAGCGCCGAGGGAGAAGGATATAATCTCGACGACGTGCCAACCTCGGCAGGTGTGCAGAAGAGCGGCGGCACGAGATCCGGGTCGAGGCAGAACCTGAGCCGCAGGCCGCCGACCGAATCGTCGGCCCCGGCGATCACACCGAGCGGATCGCCCGCGGCGAGTTCCGTCCCTTCGGCAAGCGTGCATTCGAGACCTTCGACATGCAGGGTGAGGTCGCGCCCGACAAGAACGAGACGGGGGCCGGCGGTTTTCAGCACTCCCGCGAAGGGCGCCACCGCCGCCGTCCGGGCGGGCAGGCAGGCGTCGATGTGGAGTGCGAAGCTTTCCGGCTCCTGCTGCGGATCTGTGCTGCTTTTCGAGAGACGGTACTCGCCGTAGCGGGTGCTGGCGCGGCCGGTTTCCCAGGCGATATGGGCGAGCAGTTTCCAGTCGTTGTCGGCGTCCATCCAGTTGCCGCCGTAGAGCAGCGGGCTGGTGACGCTCAGGTCCACCATCCGGAAGGTGTCCGGGTCGATATCGGGCAGGAGCCGGCCGATCTCCGGCAACGGCTTCACGGTCCCCGTCGCATCCAGAATGGCTGCAAACACCCGCGCCGGCGAAACGGAGGTTGCGCCGCTCAGCACGGCACGGCGTTTTTCGGTCACTTCCCTCGCTTGCTGATCATCGGGCGATTGCGCCTGTTGGCTCTCGGCCTCGGCCGCGAGGATGCCGGTGCGCGCGACGACCAGCGGCCATAGTGCTTCGAGTTCGGTCAGGGTGAATGGGTAGATCTCGTGATAGGCGCGGATCGCCGGCAGCAGCGCGAATGGATCTCCGTCGCGGTCTGCAAGCAGATAGGCGCAGGTATTGGCGAAACCAGCAACCAGCCAGCCGTTTGAAATGCCGGTAAAGTCCGTCAAGCCGGTCGGCAGCCATGTGCCGTCCGCATCCTCGCCGATGACGGTTCCGGCATTCAAGTTCTGATGCGCCGCCGCGACCCTGAGGCTCGAACCCAGCGGCTGGATGCGCCGGAGCGCCGTCACCATCGCCTTGGCGATCACGTCGCGGATTTCCTGGTCGGTAACGGCGGACAGAAGGGAGACCGTCTGCGGGCCGGCCTGGCGCAGGTCTCCCACCGGCTCGCGCTGCAGGACCGGATGTTCGAAATCCTGGAGGCTTTTTACAAGCTCCGCCGAGATCGACCCGAAGGCGGCGATGGCGTGATCCGACAGTTTTTCACCGGTCGGCGGGGGTGTTCCTTCGAGAAAGGTGAGCAGGCGGATGCGCCGATCCTCGCCGCCGAGCGGCAGGACGAGCGTGTCGCCGCCATCCTTGGTCGCCACGGGCTCGGGAACCCGCGGCCCGTCCGGACTGCGCAGGATATGGCGCATCAAGGCGTGTTCGGCCTCGATCTCCTCGACGGGACCGTCGGCGGGCGCCACCTTAAGCAGATACCGCATATGGCCGTTATCGATCAGAAAATAGGGGTTCTGCCGTCCCTCGATCGGGAAAACCTGGCCTGAGAGCCCGTAGTGGTCGCGCAGAACGTCCTCGATCGCGTCGATCGAAAGCTCGTTTGAAGGAGGCTCGATAAGCTCTGGCAGGACGTCGGACATGAACCTCTCCGGAAGGGCGCTTCCGAAGAGGATAGAGCGTTAAAGACCTGCGTCCATAGGCCTTTTTACCAACTTTGGCTGAGCCTCAGCCCATGCGCTCCGACGCGTAGGAACCGGGGCTCGGCGGGAAGACGACGGTGCGGTTGCCGTTGATGAAGGTGCGGTGATGGATATGGGCGTGGATGGCGCGGGCGAGCACCTGGCTTTCGACGTCGCGGCCGAGCGAGACATAGTCGTCGGCGCTCTGGGCATGGGTGATGCGCACCGTGTCCTGCTCGAGGATCGGACCCTCGTCGAGATCGGCGGTGACGTAATGCGCCGTTGCGCCGATCAGCTTGACGCCGCGCGTATAGGCCTGCTTGTAGGGGTTGGCGCCCTTGAAGCTCGGCAGGAAGGAGTGGTGGATGTTGATGATCCTGCCGGACATCTTCTTGCAGAGATTGTCGGAGAGAACCTGCATGTAGCGGGCAAGAACGATGAGCTCGGTGCCGCTCTGCTCGACGAGATCGAGAAGCTGGGCTTCGGCCTGCGGCTTGTTTTCCTTCGTCACCTTGATGTGGTGGAAGGGAATGTCGTTGTTGACGACCAGCTTCTGGTAGTCGAAATGGTTGGAGACGACGCCGACGATATGGATCGGCAGCGCGCCGATCTTCCAACGATAGAGGAGGTCGTTGAGGCAGTGGCCGAAACGGGAGACCATCAGCAGGACCTTCATCCGCTCGTCGGTGTCGAAGATCTCCCATTCCATCCCGAACCGGTCGGCGATCGGCTTGAAACCCTCGGTCAGCGCCGGACGTTCGGCGCCCTCTTCGGACAGGAAGCTGACGCGCATGAAGAACCTGCCGGTGTCGAGGTCATCGAACTGGGACGAGTCGATGATGTTGCAACCCTTTTCCGCCAGAAAGCCGGAAATCGCTGCGACAATGCCCCGCGTTGTCTTGCAGGATACGGTCAGGACATAACTCTTCATCTCAATTCTCCCTCCTCCGCCATCGGTTGGCCATTTCGTGTATACATAAAAACGATGCCGGACAATATCCAACCCTTCCAGAAAGGGAAAATTGCCTAAGAGAGCCAGGCCTTACCCGAAAAATGTGTACAGCGTTTCTCGATATTCGTTTGGGCCTGCTTCCCGTCCCTCGACCTTAAGGCCGGCTGTACAAAATTCCGTTCCCTTTGCGTCGTCGGCGCGCGCATCACCGCCGCGGAAGCGGCTTCGGGCAGCGATTCGTAATTGCTAAAGGTTATGGTGGCAGGTTGCGGCTTCGCACTGGAGGAAGACTTGAAGCAGAGGTCCCGAAAAATCGGCCGCCGCGTCTCGCGTTTGTTGGGCGTTCTGGTGTCCCTGGCGGTGGCGGGCGCTTCGGCCGAGGCAAAGACCGCCTGCCTGCGCGGCGTGAACCTCGCCGGCGCCGAGTTCGGCGATCTCGGTGATGACTACGGCAAGGGCTATATCTATCCTTCCAAGGAAACGATCGACTATTTCGCCGCTAGAGGCTTCAACACCGTCCGTCTGCCGTTTCTCTGGGAAAGACTCCAGCCGCAACTCTACAAGGGGCTCGATTCGGCCGAACTCAAGCGTTTGCGCGATACCGTCCGGCTGATCCGCGCCAGTGGCATGGCAGTCATTCTCGATCCCCACAATTACGCCCGGTTCCGCGGCCAGCTGATCGGTTCCGAAACGGTGCCGCAAAGCGCCTTTGCCGATTTCTGGCGCCGGCTTGCCGCAGCTTTTGCCGGCATCGACGGGGTCGCTTTCGGTTTGATGAACGAACCCTACGACATTTCGGCCGAGGACTGGCTTTCCGCCGCCAACAGCGCGATCGGCGCCATCCGCCAGACGGGAGCCGCCAATCTCGTGCTGGTGCCGGGCACGGCCTGGACCGGCGCCCACAGCTGGCTTGTCGGCGATTACGGCACGCCGAATGCCTCCGTGATGCTCGCCATCTCCGACCCCAAGGACAATTATGCCTATGAGGTCCATCAATATCTGGATACGGATTTCTCCGGCAAGAATACCGAATGCTCGCGGGCGGCGGAGGCCGTGAAGGCAATTGGCGATGTTGCCGGCTGGCTTCGGGACCATGGCCAGCGCGGATATCTCGGCGAGTTTGCGACACCCGCCACTGCGGATTGCCTGCCGGCACTCGCGGAGATGGTCAAGACGGTGGAGCAGGGGGCCGATGTCTGGCTTGGCTGGTCCTATTGGGCCGGCGGCGACTGGTGGCCGGAAGACGAGCCGCTCAACATCCAGCCGACCAAAAGCGGTGACCGGCCGCAGATGCAGATTCTCTCCCGCATCTTTTCGGAACAATCCGCCTGCGATCGGTAAAATCGCCCCGGAGAGTTTAAGTCTTTGTGAGCAAGACCGGGCGTATTGCTGGTGCAGTGATCGAAAAACTGCCGGCATGACCATGATGGACGCCCGAAATAAATCCCCGTCCGCCGGGGAGGTATCGCCGCTGCTGCCTCGCTCGGCTTCCGAACCGTTGACCTTCGACGGCACGGTGGGGCTTTTCACGCCACCGTCGACCGGAGCCCAGCCGTCCGACATTGCGGTTCTGTTCACCAGTCCCTGGGGGCTGGAGGAAATGTGCACGCGCAAGTTCTGGCGCATCATCTCGGAAAAGCTTGCCGATCGCGGCATTGCCAGCCTGCGGTTCGATTATCCCGGCACCGGCGATGCGCTGGACGATATCGATTTCGAGGCCGGCCTTTCCGTCTGGTCCGACAGTCTTGCCTCCGCTGCCACGTATCTCAAGACATTTTCCGGCTGTGCGCGCATCGTCGTCGTCTCGCAGGGGCTGGGGGCGGTCATCGCCACCAAGGCCGCCGACGCGATCGAAGCGCTCGACGCCATCGTTTATATGGCACCGGTCGTTTCCGGCCGCCTGCATATCCGCGAGCTTGCGGTCTGGTCCAAGGTGGTGGACGAAAATCTGGGCCTTACCGACGAGCAGCACGACAAGGCCGGCGTCTCTATCGCGTCGCTCACCATGCCCGGTGAGATCGCCGACGAGGTTCGCAACGTCAACCTGTTGACGATCGACCGGTCGCCTGCGCCGCGCGCGCTGGTCATTGGTCGGGCCGATCGGCCATCCGACAAGGAGTTTGCCGCCCGGCTCCGGGCGCTTGGCGCAGATGTGAGCGAAGAGGCTTTCGAAGGTTACGACAAGCTCGTCTCCAATCCGGTGATCGTCAAGATGCCACTGTCGGTCGCCGACAATCTGACGAACTGGATCGCGGCACTGCCGTCCGAACCGGCTTCCGCACCAATACGCGCGCCGGGGCCTGCCACGCCACTCGCCGGCGACGGCTTTGCCGAAACGCCGGTCCGCTTCGGTCTCAACAGCCGGCTTTCGGGGGTTCTCTGCGAGCCGTCGCGCGGCCGCGCGGGCGCGACGGTGCTTTTCCTGACGTCGGCCTATGACCGGCATGCCGGCTGGGGCCGGGCGACGGTGGCCCTGGCGCGCGCGCTGGCGCGTTCCGGCATTCCGTCACTGCGTTTCGATACGGCCAATGTCGGCGACAGCCCGCCAGTGCCCGGCCGGCCGGACCAGGTTCTCTATCATTCGGACCAGAATTCCGACGTCTCGGAAGCGATCGATTTTCTCGAAGCCTGCCGGCTGACACCGGTCGTTGCCGCCGGCCGCTGCAGCGGCGCCTATCTCGGCCTCCAGGTATCGCTTGTCGAACCGCGCATCGCCGGCACCGTCTCCGTCAATCCGGCGGTTTTCCGCTGGCGCCCCGGTCGCTCCGTCGAGGACATGATCGTCAATGGCGCGCGCAGCCTGCGGGACTACCGCAAGCGGGCCCTGCGGGCCGAAACCTTCAGACGCATCCTGAGGGGCGAGGTCAATACCGTCGCGGCGGTCCGCAATATCGCCAGAAGTGTCGGCAACCAGACCAAGGGCAAGATCCTGCATGCCTTCCGCGGTTTCCTGCCGGAGGGGCGGGCGATCTACGGTGCTTTCCGCACCCTCTACCAGCGCGGCGTTCCGGTCTCGCTGATCTACAGCGAGAACGATCTCGGTCTCGAGCAATACGATTTCTATTTCGGCCATGACGGGTCGGGCCTGGCCCGTTTTCCAAATGTATCGCCGGAAATCATTCCGGATGCCGATCACAACCTGACGCCGGATCATGCCCGCAAGGTCTATCTGGAGGCACTGAGGGAAATGGCTTTCCGTTTTCCTCTGGAAGAAGACGTCTATTCAAAAACGGGCGGCTCCGTCGCTGCAGAGTGACCGGATCGTGCCGCCGGGTCTGCCGGGGGCTTTGGAGATTGCGGCAAGACGGATGCGCCTGATTGCACCCGGCGCCAGATGGAATCCATTGTCCGAGGCGCGGTAACCGGCGCATTCGATGCTGACCGACTGGGCAAGGACATCGCTCGAAAGCTCCAGCCACAACTCTCCCTCACCCTCGGTGACCGAAACCGTGATCTCGGCATCATGCAAAGCGTGCGCGCGCCCGAGCGGGAAATGGAAAGCCTCCGCCAGGATTTCCCCGGTTTCCGCATGTTTCAGCCGTGCCACGGTCACGTCATGAGAGGGCGGACCGAAACGATAGGCATAGTTCGTGTCGAAGAAGGCGCCGAACAGGTGGGTCGAGGCGATGCTCTCGCTGCTTCTGGCTGCAAGCGTCAGGTCGCGGCGACCCGATACGACCGATATCCTTCCATCCCGCAGGCAGGCCAATTCCAGAACCACCTGCAGGTCGGCCGGCGTTTCATTGAGGAGATGGACATCCAGTCCGTTGGTGCCCTCATCGGCAAATACGGCCTGGACCGTCCGGAAGGCGCGCTTCAGCGCGAACCAGGCGGGTTTCGGCGTGCCGTCGACGCCAATCAAGCCCCAGCCGGGACCGGGCATGACATCCTGGAAGGTGAAAGCGAGCGCGCCGTTGCAGGTGGAGCCCGGACGTCGCCATTCGGCAAAAGCCGCTTCCATCACCTCGCCGGTCACGGCGCGGGAGAGGGCAAGATACCGTTCCGGCTGCTGCGCCCGGAGCGTCTGCGGATCGATGCCGTAAAGCGTGCCGAGATAGTGGTCGCGCACATCCTCGAAATCCCAATCGGCCCCGGGATCGCGCGGGATCCCGGCCTTGCCGCCAGCCAGCGTTTCGGACTCCGAGAGATTGGAGAAAGCCAGGCACTCGGCCGCGAAACGGATATTCGCCCGTCGTGCATCCTCGAGCGGCCGCTTGTAGGCGCCGACTCCGTAATAATGCGCCACGCCGGCATTCGGATAAAAAGGCAGCGCGCCGCCGGAAGGGGAATTCGCGACATAGGGCAGGTCCGGCCGGCACTCGGCCGCCAAGGCAGGAAGGATCTCCTTGCAGAGCGGGCCTTGCCAGATGCGTTCCGGCAGGCCGAGCATGGCGCCCTGCTGATAGATCTCGCTGCCGCCGCAAAGAACGGCAAGCGACGGCGAGGCTTGAGTTGCCGTCAGGAACTGCTCGACCTCCGTTTTCACGTGAATCACGAAATCAGGGTCGGCGATCGGATAATCGAAATTGGCAAACATCAGATCCTGCCAGACCATCAGGCCCAGCTCGTCGCACAGCGCGAAAAATTCCGGGCTCTCATAGGTCGAGATGCCGGGAATGCGGATCATGTTCATGCCCGCGTCTTTTGCGAGCCGCAGCCAGGGTTCGTAGCTGGCGCGGTCGCCCGGCAGCCTGACGATGTCGGCGGAGGTCCAGACGGCGCCGCGGCAGAATATCTTCTCACCATTGACGATGACGGCGAAATCATTGCCATCCGGGCCGCGATCGACGGTCAGGCTGCGGAAGCCGGTGCGAACGAGCGGGAATTCGTCGCCATCGACCATGAGTGCGACGTCGTAGAGCGCCGGCTCGCCATGGGTATGCGGCCACCAGGGTTTTATGCCGGGAAGGTGCAGCTCGGCGGAGTATTTTCCTTCGTCGTAGGTGAAGGCAGCTTCGTGACCGGCGCAGATGAGGTGGAGGTTGTGACTAAGCTCGTCATCGGCAAAGCTCACCTTCAGGAGACCTTCACCATTTTCGCCGAGTGCGGCTGAGAAGCTGAAATCCCTTCTCTCCGCAGCAATGTAAGGGGAGGCGGCGCCCCATCCGATCTCCCCCCTTGCGGGGGAGATGCCTGGTAAGGCAGAGGGGGGTGGTTCAGCATACTCCTCCGCCCTTGAGTCCGCGGCGCCACCCCCCTCTGTCAGCTCCGCTGACATCTCCCCCGCAAGGGGGGAGAAGGGGCCGGCGCCGCCAATCAGAAGAACTGGCCGCCATGGCCCCACGGCATGGATCTCCGGGCTCCAGCCTGGCATGAAGCCGAGCGCCGTGGTGCGGACAAATCTCAAGCCCTGGTTGTTCATCAGCCGCGGCCGCCAGCGGGCACGAGGGCCTGTCCTTTCCAGATGCGGTTTCAGCGCGCGGAAGCAGATCGACAGTGTTTCGGTGCCGGTCAGTTCCACCGCGACATCATGGCTTTCGAACATGCTTGTCGAGGATAGAATCAGCGTCTCGCCGAAAAACACCTCGGCCACGGTCGCAAGCCCGGCAAACCTCAGGACCGCTGGTCCCGGCGTCTCACCGGCAAGCGAGCGGCGGTACCAGACATCCTTGTCGATCAGCGGCTCGGGATTGTTGCGGTCGAAGCGGCCCGCGGCTTCTAGGGCCGCGGCGACCGTGCCCGGGACGATGGCCGGGATGCTGCTTCCCGGTCCGGAGGAGAGGTCGCTTGGCAGCACGCAGGCGCGGGGTTCGGTCAACGTGAAAGACCAGCCTTCGGCGAGAAAGCTGGTCTTGGATCCAATGACGGACAGAAGACTCACGCGGCCTCGCGGGCTTGGCTGAGCGTCAGTGCCAGGTCGCGCATCAGCAGGTCCCAGGCATCGGCGGCCGGATCGAGTGCGGTTGCGAGCGGTTCGAATTTCTTGCGGGTGACGGCGCGGGCAAGCAGGAACTGGGTGGATTTCGCAACTTCCGAAATCCTCAGCGCCTGTTCCACCGCCTGCGCGAATGTCTTGTGGTTCAGCCAGGCGAGATGGCTCGCCAGAAGCTCGAAATTGGCACCGACCTGCCGGAGCGTATTGAAGGCATATTTGTGGAAAAAGCCGAAATCCCGATCGGCGATACGCTCCACCTGCGCCGGGAACACTTTTGCGAAGGCGCGGATCGGGTTGTTTTCCGGCCGCCGGGCAAAATGATGCCTGAGGAGCTTCCACGCGGTCTCGCGAATTTCGTTGGCGTCCGGATAGGTGGCCGGAAACTTGGCGAATTCCGTATAGGGCAGGAAGGGCAGTGCCTCCGGGGCCGCGTTCAACTGAAACAGGCCGTCGAAATCCTCGGCCGACAGCGTGAAGAAGCCGCCATTGTGGAAGTAATCGAGCTCGCGCTTTTCGAGGTCGAGGCGGTTGATCGCGACCGTCGTCTTGCCGTGTTCCTGGCGGTAGGCGACGCCGCGGGTGTCGGGCAGGTAAAAACTGTCGAGTTCGAGCAGCGTAAGCCGGCCACGGCGGATCTGCTCCGCGACATGCCATTCCGGCCGGTCGAAGATCGCCAGTTCGGTGACGCGGATGCCGAACAGGGTTTCGAGATCCTCCAGCGGTACCTTGAAGAAGGTGAACTGGTCGCCCTCGAAATCCTGGGTCAGGGTGAAACCGAGCATGGCTTCCGGCGGCAGGCGCTGTGCCGAAAGCACCTCGATCCACAGATCGACGTAACAATTGGTCTCCGGCCACATGCGCTCGGCCGAATGCAGCGCATGTGTCGTGTAGTTCGCCGGATCGAGAGCGGGAAAAACCGCCGTCATGGGATCAGCCCCAGAGCGTGGCACGGACATCTTCCGGCCACTCCTTAACGTCCAGACCATGGGTGTGGAAGAGTGCCAGCGCGATGCGCTCCAGGCCGAAGCCGACGCAGGCGGTATGGGCGACGCTGCCGTCTTCCAGGTTGAGGCCCCACTTCAGGCCGAACGAGTCCTGATGGTAATTGAAGCTCATGCAGGCGGTCGGCTTGGTGGCCGAGGTGATCGGGATCAACAGCTCGAACTTCAGGTTCTGGTCGCGCTGGTTGTTGACCAGCATCTTGCCGGCGCGGCCGAAGAACGGGTCGTTGGCGATGTCGATCGTCACATCCAGGCCGACCGACTTCATCATCTCGACGCCGCGATCCATCCAGAGCTGGCGGAAATCGGTGACGTGGCTCTCGGTGCCCATGCAGACATATTCGCGCATGCGGAACAGCTGCTGACGGGCCGGATCCTTGGAAGGTTCGTGGCGGAAGCAGTAGCTTTGCAAGTCGAAGAGACCGCCGCCGGCGGGCAGATTGCCGCGGCGCGCTACGGTCGGATAGAGCGGATAGCAGGCGGCCGGCGTCAGGACGATGTCGGTCGCTTCCTGGCCCTTGGTCCAGTCCTCCTCGCCGACCTCCATGCATTTCAAGAGGTTCATGTGGTCAAGTTCGTTGCCGCAGAACGAATGGATGGTTCCGGCAAGCTGCGGAAAGCTCTTCATGTAGCCGCTGGTCTCGAAAAAGGCGCGGTTCATGCCCGGCGGGAAGCGCATGGCTTCCGCACCGTCGGCACCGCCGACCTTGTCGATCAGGCGTTCGAAGGCAGCGATGACGTCTTCGAACTGGCCGCTGCGGCCATACAGTCCGTCGACGCCGGTCTCGATCAGCAGGCCTGCATCGAACAGGCGGTCGAGAAAGGGGACTTGAATATCCATGGCTTCACCTCATTCTCTTTAACAAATTACATCTGAAATGATGGGGGGCGTCAGCCGAGCAGGCTGGTGTCCGGTTTCTGGACGAGCAGCATGGTCGACGTATTGCCGAGGATGCGGTCGTTGGAAATCATCAGCTGGGCGGAATGCGCGTCGCGCAGATGCCGGCCGAGGCTGTAGGGCGTACCGTTCTTGTAGCCCATGATGCCGCAGATGATCATCGCCTGGTTGATGATGGTCAGGATCGTCTCGGAAGAGGCGAGCTTGACGTTGTTCATGGCGATCGAAAAGGCCATGGACGACAGCCGGTCGTGATCGAGCCTGGCATCCGCATAGAGCTTGAGGCCCGAAAGGATGTTGCCCTTGAGGAGCTGCAGCAGGTTCGAGGCTTCGGCAAGTCTCAGCGCGCCGGGCGGCTGGGTGCCGCCGGCCTTGCGGGCCGCAGCCCGCACAAAAGCCTGGGCGCGCAGCACCGCATCGGCAGCGATGCCGTACCAGACCCCGCTCCAGAGAAGATGCGACGTGGCGAGCATCGACTGTGCGGCGATCTCGGCGAAGGGCTTCGGGAAGATCTGGGCCGACGGCGCCTCGCCCTTGAAGAGGAAACCGTCGGAGCAGGTTCCGCGCATGCCGAGCGTATCCCAGTCGACCGTCTTCTGAAGGGTGTACTGGCCTTGCCTGAACACCGTCATGACCTGGTCGGTCGGGGCGGCCTTCTCACTCGAGCGGGAGGTGACCATGATCGCATCGGCATGGGCGCCGTAGGAAATCACGGTGGCATCCTTCGTCAGGCGGCAGGTGTCGCCATCGACCTCGATCGCGCAGATCGAGTTGCGCATGTTGCCGCCGATACCGCCCTCGGTGGTCGCGGAGGCGACGAGAAGCTGGCGCCCGGCGAGCTCGCGCATGAAATCCATGTGCCAGGCGCTGTCGGCTCCGTGCGCCACGAGGCTCGAAACCTTGATCTGGTGCATGGCGAAAACCATGGCGCTCGAGGCGCAGGCCTGTCCCAGGATGGAGCAGACCTCGGCGATCTCGGTGATGGAAGCACCCTCGCCGCCAAATGCGGTGGGGATCTGGATGCCGAGAAGACGCTCGGCCTTCATGGCATCGACCGCCTCGCGCGGGAAGCGGCCGTCACGGTCGATGCGGTCGGCGAATTCAGCCGCCACGGTTGCCACGCGCTGAGCGCGGGCGCTCAAGGCCATGTCGGCGGCAAAGGCGGGGAGGCTCATCTCAAGCGGCCTCGCGGGCCTGCAGGATGTGAGAAACCGTCTGCTCGATCGCAGCGATGCTGGCGAAGGACTTGCGGTTCAGGAGGCTATCCGGGAATTCGATGTCGAAAGCCTCTTCCAGGCCCAGCATCAGCTGCACCGATGCGAAGGAGGAAAGCCCGGCTGCATAAAGATCGGCGCCGTCTTCCAGCTCCGTCACCGCGACCGGAAGGCCGCCTACTCGCGTCAGCAAACCGCGAATGGTCTCGTTCATCTCGACATCTCCCGATGGTTCGAATTCAGCGTTCATCGCCGGGGATTTTTATAACACGGGAAAGCATAAGATTCCGGTAAGGAATATGGTGAAGTTGAGGATGCGGGATTCCTTAAAATACGACCAATGGGCATGCCCAAGATCGCTTGACAGGAGTGGCCATGGGGGGTCTGATGCCGACATTCACCAGGGGGGTCCCGCCAAGGGGCTGAGATACTGCTAGCTCAATGCAGCGCAGTGACCCGTTGAACCTGATCCAGTTCATACTGGCGTAGGGACGGTGCAAGCGCTGCGGCTGCGAGGGCGGATTCCGTCCTTCGGTTTCCAAGGCGTTTTTTCATCATTCCAACACTGGAACTGGGTCTCCAAACGTCAAACCTTGGAGCCTCGAACCATGAATATTGTCACATCCAAACTCACTCCGATCGTCACCACAGGTCCGCTTCCCGCCTCGACGAAAGTCCTGAAGGCGGGCACCATCCATCCGGATATCCGCGTGCCGATGCGCCAGATCGCATTGCATCCGACCTCCGGCGAACCGCCTGTCACCGTCTATGATTCCTCCGGCCCCTATACGGCAGAGGGTGCCACGATCAGAATCGATGCCGGCCTGCCGCGCCTGCGCGAAAGCTGGATTCTCGCACGCGGCGACGTGGAATCCTATGAGGGCCGCATCGTCAGGCCGGAGGATAACGGCTTCGTCTCCGGCGACCGGCTGACGCCGGAATTCCCGCTCCGCAACCAACCTTTCAGGGCGAAGCCGGGCAGGGCCGTTACCCAGCTCGCCTATGCACGGGCCGGCATCGTCACGCCGGAGATGGAATTCATCGCCATCCGCGAAAACCTCGGCCGGCAGGCCGAAAGGCAAGCTCTCATCCGCGACGGCGAGAGTTTTGGCGCCCATATCCCGGATTTCGTGACGCCGGAATTCGTCCGCCGGGAAGTCGCGGAAGGCCGAGCCATCATTCCCGCCAATATCAACCATCCCGAATCCGAACCGATGATCATCGGCCGGAATTTCCTGGTGAAGATCAACGCCAATATTGGCAACTCGGCAGTTACCTCCTCGATGGCCGAGGAGGTCGAGAAGATGGTCTGGGCGATCCGCTGGGGCGCCGACACGGTCATGGACCTGTCGACCGGCCGCAACATCCACAATATCCGCGAATGGGTCATCCGCAATTCGCCGGTGCCGATCGGTACCGTGCCGCTCTACCAGGCACTCGAAAAGGTGAACGGCATTGCCGAGGACCTTACCTGGGAGGTCTATCGCGATACGCTCATCGAGCAGGCCGAGCAGGGCGTCGACTATTTCACCATCCATGCGGGCGTGCGGCTTTCCTATATCCCGCTCACCGTCAATCGTGTCACCGGCATCGTTTCCCGCGGCGGCTCGATCATGGCCAAGTGGTGTCTGCATCACCACAGGGAGAGCTTTCTCTACGAGCATTTCGAGGAGATCTGCGACATCTGCCAAGCCTACGACGTTTCCTTCTCGCTCGGCGACGGCCTGCGTCCGGGATCGATCGCCGATGCCAACGATGCGGCGCAGTTCGCGGAACTGGAAACGCTCGGCGAGTTGACGAAAATCGCCTGGGCGAAGGATTGTCAGGTGATGATCGAAGGTCCCGGCCATGTGCCGATGCACAAGATCAAGGAAAACATGGACAAGCAGCTCGCGGTCTGCGGCGAGGCGCCCTTTTATACGCTCGGACCGCTGACCACCGATATCGCACCGGGTTACGACCACATCACCTCCGGCATCGGGGCTGCGATGATCGGCTGGTTCGGCACCGCCATGCTCTGCTATGTGACGCCCAAGGAACATCTCGGCCTGCCGGACCGCAACGACGTCAAGGTGGGCGTCATCACCTACAAGATTGCGGCGCATGCCGCCGATCTCGCCAAGGGACACCCGGCGGCGCAGGTGCGCGACGATGCGCTGTCGCGCGCCCGTTTCGAGTTCCGCTGGGAGGACCAGTTCAACCTTTCGCTCGACCCGGAAACCGCCCGTTCCTTCCATGACGAAACGCTGCCGAAGGAGGCGCATAAGGTCGCGCATTTCTGCTCCATGTGCGGCCCGAAATTCTGCTCGATGCGGATCTCGCATGACATCCGCGCCGAGGCGCAGAAGGAGGGACTGGAAGCGATGGCCGCGAAATACCGCGACGGTGGCGATCTCTATATGCCGGTGGGGAAGGCGTGAGCTGATCCCATGCCCTTCGACGCCGAGGCCAGGTCACCCCCCTCTGCCCTGCCGGGGCGTCTCCCTCCTTGAGGAGCGCGATTGCATATGGAACGTGCGGCGGCGCGGCATTCTTAACCCTCCCCCTTGTGGGGAGGGTGGCCGGCAGGCGGGCGGGGTTTTGATGCGGAGAAAGACCCCTCCCCAACCCCTCCCCACAAGGGGGAGGGGCTCCACGCACCGCCCCATGCCTTCATATGCGATTGCCCTACTCTTGAGGGGGTGGGGCACGATCCGGCGAAGCCGGAGCGATCGATCCAGTGAATCGATCACAGTGCCGAACGTCCGGCAGGGCAGCGGCGGGTATGACGAGGCACGCCTCCTTTTGCCCGTGGACAATTCGTCGCCCCTGCCCAGCATCTCCAATGACTTAACCGCGTCATCGTCCCCGCCCTCCAGCTTTCCGACTACAATCTTCCCGCTTCCGTCGCCGGAGTGTTTCGCGAGACGTTCGCGGGCAGGCGGGAGCCGGCGCTTTCACCCAAACCGTAACGTGCGGGGATGGTGGAAGAGGTGAAAGCCATGGAGTGCTCGTTGAAAGACGAACATTCCTATCAAGCCTCCCCCTGGCCGCCGGGCCGGGTTCGGTTGAGCCGTGCAAGTGGCAAGGTTTCCCGAAAGGAGACCGCGAACGAAGCCACGCAGCGAGGCGAGGTGATTACCTGTAGGGGAGGGACACCCCGACAAGACGCCGAAGGCCACGCGAATGCGGAGCCACCTATTAAAATCTATTGAGGTTCGGCATTCGTGTGGGCTCTCCAAAACACGGACAAAGCTGTCGCGTGAAGGCAGGCGCGCGTCACTTCGGAGGATAGATATGTTCCTCGCCGCGGAAATCGCTGACGGAATAACAGCCGCCTTCGCTCCGCACCGCGCTTTCGCCGATCACCGCCTTACCGTGGCCGCCCGGGATATCCAGGACATAGGTCGGCTGGCAGAGGCCGGAAATCGTGCCGCGGAGCGCCGAAGCGATCTTCTGGCCTTCGGCAATGTCGAGGCGGAAGTGGCTGGTGCCGGGCGCAAGATCGGGATGATGCAGGTAATAAGGCTTCACGCGAGTTTCGACGAAGGCCTTCATCAGTTCGCCGAGCACGGCCGGATCGTCGTTGACGCCGGCGAGCAGCACCGTCTGGCTCACCATCGGGAAACCGGCGTCGATCAGCCTGGCGCAGGCGGCGCGGGCGGCATCGGTCATCTCGCGCGGATGGTTGGCATGCAGCGCCACATAGGTGACCTTGCCGCTTTCCTTCAGTGCCGCGATCATCGCCTCGTCGACGCGATCCGGCTCGACCACCGGCACGCGGGTGTGAAAGCGGACGATCTTTACATGCGGGATCTCGGCAAGGCCGCGCATGATCGCGGCCAGCCGGCGGGGGGAGAGAACCAGCGGATCGCCGCCGGTCAGGATCACTTCCCAGATTTCGGTGCGTTCGCGGATATAGTCGAGCGCGGCGGTCAGCTCCTCGGACGAAAGCGTGCCGTCGCCTTGCGGGCCGACCATTTCGCGTCGGAAGCAGAAGCGACAATAGACCGGGCAGATATGCACGGCCTTCAGCAGTACCCGATCCGGATAGCGATGGACGATGCCCTTGACCGGGCTGTGCGCCTGGTCACCGATCGGGTCGGCACGCTCTTCCGGCGTCGTCAGCAACTCGTTCGGATCGGGCACGAATTGCCGGGCAATCGGGTCGTTCGGATCGACCCTGTCGATCAGCGACACGACGGTCGGCGTCAGCGCAATTGCATAGCGGTCCGCAACGGCGCGGATGCCGCCGAGTTTCTGCGGTTCGATCAGGCCGGCGGCCGCGAGCTCTTCCGGGGTTTTTAATGAACGGACTGCGGTCACGAAAACACCTCCGCGACCGCCGCCCACATGACCTGATCGATGCGGGTGGCGCCGGTTGCCAGCATGGCCAATCGATCGAAGCCGAGTGCAGCCCCGCTGGCATCCGGCATGATCGAAAGCGCATTGAGAAAGTCTTCGTCGAGCGGATAACGCTCGCCATAGATGCGAGCTTTTTCCGCCATTTCGTGCTCAAAACGGCGGCGTTGTTCGCCGGCGTCCGTCAGTTCCCCGAAGGCATTGGCAAGCTCGACGCCGCAGGCATAAAGCTCGAAACGCTCGGCGACCCGCGGATCACGGGCGGAAGGCCGGGCAAGCGCTGCTTCGCAAATTGGGTATTCGTGCAGGATCGTCGCGCGCCCCTGCCCGAGATGCGGCTCGATCTTCTCGACCAGCACCTTGCTGAAAAGGTCGGCCCAGGTGTCGTCTTCGGCGAAGCGGATGGCGGCCTTCTGCAGGCCGGCCGCCAGCAGGTCCCGGTCGGTTTCGCCATTCGTCGCGACGGAGGCGAGCAGGTCGATGCCGGCGAACCGGTCGAAGGCTTCGGCAAGCGTCAGACGCTCCGGTTCGGCGAAAGGATCGACCTCCATGTCGCGGAAGGCAAAGTGCCCCGTCTTGGCGGTGTCGGCGGCCAGTGCCAGCATCTCGGCGCAATCGGCCATCAGCTGCTCGTAGGCTTCACCAACGCGGTACCATTCGAGCATGGTGAATTCCGGATGGTGCAGCGGTCCGCGCTCGCGGTTGCGGTAGACATGCGCGAACGTGAAAATGCGCTTCTCGCCGGCGGCCAGCAGTTTCTTGGCCGCAAATTCCGGGGAGGTGTGCAGGTAGAGCGGCGCCCTGCTGCCGTCGATGGCGATCGCTTCGGTCGCGAAGGCATGCAGATGCGTCTCGTTGCCTGGAGAGACCTGGAGGGTAGCCGTATCCACCTCGATAAAATCGCGCTCGGAGAAAAAACCGCGCAGCGCCGACTGGACCGCATTGCGGCCCTTCAGGAAGGGCCGGCGGTCCGCATGGTTTGCCGGCGTCCACCAGGACGAGCGGGGTATGGCAGGTCGGGACAAGCTCATTTGCGGCTTTCTTCGCCGGTTCTCCCCGGCAAGGCTTCCACTTTGCGCGGTTTTAGAGTAGTTCCGGCCGGAAAACAGACGATCCGTCCTTCGGGCCGGTTATCGCCCGGTCCTCTACGACGCATTTTCGGCAGTTACAAGCCGGTTCGCTATACAAGGAATCCCATGGTCAAGGTCATCGCCTCTTCCGTCCGCAAGGGCAACGTCATCGATGTGGACGGCAAGCTTTATGTCGTTCTCACCGCCGAGAACTTCCACCCCGGCAAGGGCACGCCCGTCACGCAGGTCAATATGCGCCGCATCGTCGATGGCGTGAAGGTGTCCGAACGCTGGCGGACGACCGAGCAGGTCGAGCGCGCCTTCGTCGAAGACGTCAACTTCCAGTTCCTTTATGAAGACGGCGAAGGCTTCCACTTCATGAACCCGGAAAGCTACGACCAGGTCGTGGTGGACGTGGATACGATGGGCGACCAGAAGGCCTATCTCCAGGAAGGCATGACCTGCATTCTCTCCATGCACGAAGGCATTGCCCTGGCTCTGCAGCTGCCGCGCCACGTGACGCTCGAGATCGTCGAGACCGAACCGGTCGTGAAGGGCCAGACGGCTTCCTCGTCCTACAAGCCGGCCATGCTGTCGAACGGCATCCGCACCGCGGTTCCGCCGCATATCGATGCCGGCACCCGCGTGGTGATCGCCACCGAAGACAATTCCTACGTGGAGCGTGCCAAGAACTGATCGTCCCCGGCCTTTCCGGGCGTGATAAAAAAACCTCCGAAGCGCTGGCTCCGGAGGTTTTTTGTTGTCGGTTATGTTGGGACGGAACCTACTTTTTGATGACCACCGACGCCACCTTGGTATCGGTCTTGCCGAAGGCGTAACCGCCGCCGACCGCGACGTTGAGCGAGACGTAGTCCTGCGCCATCTGACGGACGGCGGCAGCGAGGTTCGACTGAGCGGTCGAGACCTGACGCTGGGCGTCGAGAACGTCGAGCAGCGAGGAAGCGCCGTCACGATAGCTGGCGGTGCCGAGCTGCAAGGCTTCTTCGTAGGACTTCACGGTTGCCTGCAGCGAGGACACCGTGCGGCTGTCGCGCGAAACCGCAGCCAGCGCATTCTCCACTTCCTCGACTGCGTTCAGCACCGTCTGCTTCCAGGCAAGATACTGTTCGCGGGCGCTGGATTCGGCGATCTTGACATTGCCGCGCAGGCGGCCGCCGTCGAAGATCGGCAGGCTCAGCTGTGGCCCGAAGGACCAGGTCAGTGCCCGGGAATCGAGGCCGGAAAGGGCGGTGTATCTCGGAGAAATGGAGCCGCCGAGCGTGATGGCCGGATAGAGCTGGGCCTCGGCGACACCGATTTCGGCGACTGCCGAAGCGAGCTGGCGTTCGGCGGCGCGGATGTCCGGCCGGTTGCGGATCAGGTCCGCCGGAATGCCGGCCTTGGTGTTGAAGCGGGCGACCGGCTGGCGGGCGCTCCTCTGCAGTTCGGGAACGAGTGTCGATGCAGGCATGGCGAGAAGCGTGGCGACACGGTGCGCCGCACCCCGGAAACTCGTTTCCAGGCCCGGAATTTCTGCAATGGTCGAGTTCACCAAGCCTTCCGACTGAACGACATCGAGACGCGAAGCCGCGCCGGCATCCAGCTGGAGCTTGGTGAGGTTCAACGTTTCGCGCCGCGAATCGAGGTTCCGGCGAGCGATCGCGATACGCTCCTGATAGTAGCGTACGTCGATATAGGCCGCCACGACCTGAGACAGGAACGACAGACGTGCAACGTCTTCGCTGGCATAGGCAGCGTCGAGGCTTGCGAGCGCACTTTCCTTGGAGCGCCTGTAGAGGCCGAAAAGGTCGAGGAACCACGAAGCATCGGCACTGCCGGTCGTCACTGTCGTCCGCGAGAACGAGCCGGGGTCGGTCCGAGTGCCGGTGGTCGTATTGGCGGCCGAGATATCCAGCGACGGGAGAGCGCCCGCGCCGGCGACGGTGACGCCGGCCTGCGCCGAGTTGATTCGTTCCATCGCCTGCAGGATATCGAGGTTCTGACCAATTCCCTGATTGACATAGCCGTTCAGCCGGCTGTCGTTAAACGCGGTCCACCAGGTGACCTGTGATACGTCACCATTGCTGGTCTTGCCGGCTTCGGCAAACTTCCCCGGAAGAGCAATTTCCGGCGCCTTATGATCTGGACCGACGACGCAGCCCGAAAGCAGCAGCATAGTGAGAGGAGCAACAACACGAATGGATAACATTTTTCTGTCCCAGTGCCCTACAACGCTTGGAAGGTCAGCACTCATGCCTCTTCCGATGGTCCCGTCAGCAGCGATTCGCGCGGTTTCTGACGGCATTAAAAGTCGAATACGTTAACGAACGTAATCGCCATCCTACTCTTTTTCACGCTTTGATAACCGTCTAACGACAACAAAGAAGGACGGAACGAAGAAAATTCCGAGAAGTGTTGCAGAAAGCATACCACCCAGCACCCCGATGCCGATGGCGTTCTGCGCTGCCGAGCCGGCGCCGGTTGCGATCGCCAGGGGCACGACGCCAAGAATAAAAGCGAGCGATGTCATGACGATCGGCCTCAGGCGCAACCGGGCGGCCTCAAGGGTCGCCTCGATCAGGCTCTTCCCGCCCACCTGGCGGTCCTTGGCGAATTCGACGATCAGAATGGCGTTCTTCGCCGCCAGGCCGATGGTCGTCAGAAGCCCGACCTTGAAGTAGACGTCGTTCGCCTGGCCGAAGAAATGCGCCGCGGCCAGCGCGCCGAGCACGCCGATCGGCACGGCCAATATGACCGAGAAGGGGATCGACCAGCTCTCATAGAGCGCCGCAAGGCAGAGGAAGACGATCAGGACCGATAGCCCATAAAGCATCGGCGCCTGGGAGCCGGACAGTCGTTCCTGGTAGGAAATGCCCTGCCAGGCCACGGAGTAGCCGCCGGGCAGCGCAGCCGTCAGCCTCTGCATCTCGTCCATCGCCTGGCCGGTACTGACGCCCGGACCGGCCGCTCCGTCGAACGGAATGGCGCTGGTGCCGTTGAAGCGGGCAAGTTGCGGAGTGCCGTTGATCCACTGGGCGGTGCTGAAGGCGGAGAAGGGAACCATCTCGCCGCTATTGTTGCGGGCGAACCAGTGCTTCAGGTCATCCGGCTGCATGCGGTAGGGCGCATCGCCTTGGACATAGACCGGCTTCAGCTCGTTGTTGAGGGTGAAGTCGTTGACGTCGCGCCCGGCGAAGATGGTTGCCAGCATGGAGTTGACCGAGGTGAGGTCGACGCCCATCGCGCCGAGCTTTTCCTGGTCGAGCAGGATCTTGAGCTGGGTTTCGGACCGCTGGGTGCTGCTGCGCAGCGAGCTGATGTTCGGATTGCCCGTACCGGCCTGGATGAGCTGCTGCGATGCCGTGGTCAGCGCCGCATTGCCGTTGTTGCCGCTGTCGACCAGATACATGGAGAAGCCGCTCGATGTGCCCAGCCCCTGGATGGCCGGCGGCAGAAGAGCGAAGACCTGCGCATCGCGGATGGTGAAGAAATACCCGCTCGCCCGCTGGACGACGGCTGCGGCAGACTGTTCCGGCCTGGTTCGCTCGGCGAAGTCCTTGAGCTTGGTGAAGACGATCGCATTGTTCTGGCCGCTTCCGCTGAAGCTGAAGCCGAGGACGCCGAACACCGCGTCCACATTGTCCTTTTCTTTTTCGAGGAAATAGGCCTCGACTTTCTTGACCGCCTCGTCGGTGCGCGGCGTGGTAGCGCCGACCGGCGTCTGGATAATGGTCAGCAGAACGCCCTGGTCTTCCTGCGGAAGGAAGGAATTCGGCAGCCTGGTGAAAAACCAGGCGCAGCCGCCGATCACCAGCAGGAACACGAGCATCACTCGAAACGGACGTTTCAGAAGATATCCGATGGTGCTGACATAACCCCGGGTCGAGCGATCGAAACCGCGGTTGAACAAGGCGCCGATGCCGCGACGCTTCTTGTGGTGATCGATCGGCTTCAGCATGGTGGCGCAAAGCGCCGGCGTCAGCACGATGGCGACCAGCGCCGAAAGCAGCATGGCCGACACGATGGTGATCGAGAACTGCCGGTAGATGATGCCGGTCGATCCGCCGAAGAAGGCCATGGGGATGAACACGGCCGTCAGGACGAGCGCGATGCCGATGATGGCGCCGGTGATCTCGCCCATCGACTTTTCGGTTGCTTCGAGCGGGCTCAGCCCTTCCTCGTCCATGATACGTTCGACGTTTTCGACAACGACGATGGCATCGTCGACGAGAAGGCCGATGGCCAGAACCATGGCGAACATCGTCAGAGTGTTGATGGAATATCCGGTTATCGCCAGCACCCCGAACGTGCCGAGCAGGACGACGGGTACCGCAATCATCGGGATCAGGGTTGCGCGCAGATTTTGGAGGAAGATGAGCAGGACCACGAAAACCAGAATGATCGCTTCAATAAGCGTGTGGACGACCTTCTCGATCGAAAGCTGGACGAAGGGCGTCGTGTCGTAGGGATAGGTGATCTCCACGCCTTCCGGAAGATTGGGTCCAATGGCGGTCAGCGCCTCTCTGACCCGCGCGGCGGTATCGAGAGCGTTGGCGCCGGTCGCGAGGTTCACGGCAAAACCCGTGGACGGCAGACCGTTCTGGCGGGAACTGCCGCCATAACTCTCTTCACCGATCTCGACGCGGGCGACATCGCTCAGGCGCACCGTCGCGCCGTCCTGTTCGACCTTGAGGATGATCCGCTCGAAGTCGTCGACCGTCGTCAGCTGGCTTTGCGCGGTCATGGTCACCGTCAGCTGCTGCTCCTCCTTGGCCGGAAGGCCGCCCAGGGCGCCGACGGAAACCTGCGTGTTCTGGGACTGGATCGCGGACGTCACGTCTGCCGGAGTCAGCTGGTATTTCTGCAGCTTGTAGGGATCGAGCCAGACACGCATAGCGTAACCGGACCCGAAGATGTCGATGCTGCCGACGCCTTCCAGGCGCTTGACCTGATCCTCGATCTGCGTGGAAAACAGGTCGCCGAGATCGACGGAGCTTCGCTTCTTGTCGGTCGAAACCAGGGCGCCGACCATCAGGATGCTCGAGGTCGAACGGGCGACCTCGATGCCCGCCTGCTGCACGACGTCGGGCAGCTGCGATTGCACCAGCTGCAGCTTGTTCTGCACCTGTACCTGGGCAATGTCGGGAAGGACGCTGCTGCCGAAGGTCAGCGTGACGGTGGCGCGGCCGGTCGAGGAGGAGGACGTCATATAGGTGAGGTCGTCGAGGCCGGTCATGCCGTCCTCGATGATCGTCGTCACCGATTTCTCGACGGTCTCGGCGCTTGCGCCGTTGTAGCTTGCGGTGATCCTGACCGTGGTCGGCGCGATGTCGGGATATTGCGAAATCGAGAGCGTCGCGATGGCGAGCGCGCCGCCCAGCATGATGACGATCGCGATGACCCAGGCGAAGACCGGTCGCCGGATAAAGAACTTGGCCATTGAGATTATTCCTTGCCGCGTTTCGTCATGATCGTTTCCGCTCCGGCCTTCACGGCTTTGCAGCGGCTGGCTTCGGCGCTTCGACAACGAAGCCCTTGTCGTTGACGGTCGCTTCGACCGGCTGGACGGTCGCGCCATCGGCGATCCACTGGAAGCCGTCGACGACCAGGCGATCGCCGTCGGCAACACCCTGCGTGACAAGCCAGCTGTTGCCGGAGACGCTGCTGGTCGGGAAGATGCGGGTCTCTACCTTGCCGTCCGCCGTGACGAACTTGGCGGAAAGCTCGCCGCGGGCATTGCGCGTTGCGGCGCGCTGCGGGATCAGGTAGCCGCTTTCGTTCCCGAGGGTGACAGTGGCGCGCACATAGGTGCCCGGCAGGATCATGTCCTTGGGGTTATCGAAGAGCGCGCGGATCTGATAGGTGCCGGTCGTCTCGCTGACGGCCATGTCGGCCATGTCGAGCTTGCCGGTCAGGGGATAGTCCGTCCCGTCTTCCAGAGCCAGGCGGATATCCGCCTTGCGCGGATCGCCGCTCAAGCGGCCGGAGGCCATGGCCGAGCGCAGTTCCAGCAGATTCGTGCTCGAATCGATGAGGTCGATATAGACCGGATCGAGGCGGCGGAGCGTCGTCAGAGCCGTCGTCTGGTTGGCGGTAACGATGTTGCCGATACTGACATTGGAGATCGAAGTGACGCCGTCGAAAGGCGCGCGGATCTCGGTGAGATCCAGATTGATCTGGGCGGCATTGAGGGCGGCATTGGCCTGCGCGACATCTGCCTGCGCCTGCAGCAGGGTTACCCGCGCATTTTCATATTCGATCTGCGTTGCGCCGCTGTTGACCAGCCGCTCGTAGCGGGAGAGGTTCGCCTGGGCGCTCGGAATGCTGGCTTCCGCCTTCGAGACGGTCGCCTTCGCCTGAGCGACTTCCGCCGCATAGGTGCTGTCCTCGATCTTGTAGAGAAGATCTCCGGCCTTGACCTCGTTGCCCTGCTTGAAGGCGATCTGCTTGATCTCGCCGGTAACGCGCGGGCGGATGTCGGCGATCTGGAAGGGTGCTGCGCGGCCCGGCAGGACGGCCGTGATCGGCTGCTCGGACTTCTTCATGATCACCACGCTGACCGGCTGCGGCGGACGCTGCGGGGCGCCGCCTGCCGCGCCGTTGCCGGCCGGCTTCTGGCTTGAATCGCTGCAGGCCGCGAGCGCCACGGTAAGAAGCAGGGAAAGTATCAGTTTGCGTCCGGTCATGGCGTCATCCAAGGCAAGCGTCTGGGTAATCGCCACGGCAGACGAGATGTGCCGGGGCGGAGGTTGGGGAGAGTAACCCGTCTCAAGCAGTCGGAACAGGGGCGATCGACAGGAGCGATTCAACCATGTTCCACGGTTGGCAAAGTGACGTAAGTGTAAAATCGTCACTTTGCAAGCGGATTTTGCAGTGCAGCATTCACAAGTCTGGAAAGACCTTCGCAACGGCCATGCAATTCAGCCTCATCGGTCTTGGCCAGGAGAACCGGATGGAGCACGCTGGCAAAGGCGGCCGCCACGTGCTGGCTCGTCGCCCGCGGATCGGTGCATTTATAGGCGCCACTCTCGACGCCCTGCCGGATGAGATCGTTGAACAGGCTCTCGATCAGCCGCTTGTAGTGCTGGCCGCTCGGGAGATCCGCTTCCGACATCAGGAAGATCATTTCGAACAGGAAGGGATTGTCGCGGAGGTCCTGGAGATGCGCCTCCATCAGCTTGCGAACGACGATCGCCAGCCGCTCAGGCGCCGGTGCCGGCTCGTCGAGCGTGCCGAACCGGCCGATCATCCGGCTGATATGCCGGTCGCAGATGGCATCCGCCAGCGATGCCTTCGAATGGAAATGCTTGAAGATGTTGGCGGGCGACATATGCAGCGCATGGGCGACGTCGGCTATCGAGCATTTGGCGATACCCCGTTCACGGAAGAGGGTTTCCGCCGTGTTGAGGATATCTTCCCGCGTTTCTTCCGCCTTGCGTCTCGGTCTGCGCACTCTGTCCTCGTCACTATGCCGGATTTGTTTCTCCGGTCAATTGTTCACCGCGCGCTGAAATAGGGCGCCAAATTGCTGCGGATACGGTCGAGCACGGTCGCGCCGCTGGCATCGGGTACGAACGTCTCGCCGGTGATCGTCTCATAAGCCGTGCGGTAGACCTTGGCGGTCTCCTCGACGAGCTCGGCGGGGATTGCCGGGATCTCATCCTTATAAGGGTCGCAGCGCTCGACGACCCAGGCGCGGATGAAATCCTTGTCGAAGCTTTTTGGCCGCGTGCCGCTGCGGAAGGCTTCGCCATAGCTGTCGGCGATCCAGTAGCGGCTGCTGTCGGGCGTATGGATCTCGTCGGCGAGAATGATGTTGCCCTCGGCATCCGTGCCGAATTCGTATTTGGTGTCGACGAGGATCAGGCCGCGTTGCGCCGCCAGGTCCTGGCCGCGCGCAAAGAGCGCCAGCGCATAACGGGAGAGGGTGGCCCATTGTTCGGCGGTCAGAAGTCCCTGCTCGACGATCTCTCCCGGCGTCAGGGGCTCGTCGTGGCCGCCGTCGAAGGCCTTGCTGGTCGGGGTGATGACCGGCGCGGGGAGGATTTCGTTGTCCCTGAGGCCGTCCGGGAGATCGAGCCCGTACATGGTCCGCCCTCCCTTCTTATAGAGGGTGAGCAGCGAGGTGCCTGTCGTGCCGGCAAGGTAACCGCGCACGACGATCTCGACGGGGAGGATGTCAAGGCGCTTGCCGATCACCACATTCGGATCCGGATAGGCGATCACATGGTTGGGGCATATGTCTTTCGTCGCCTCGAACCAGTAGCGCGCGGTCTGGGTCAGCACATGGCCCTTGTCGGGAATGGCGGTCAGGATGCGGTCGAAGGCACTGAGGCGATCGGTGGCGATGATGATGCGGCTGCCGTCGGGCAGGTCGTAGTTCTCGCGCACCTTGCCGCGATAGGGGTTCGGCAATTCGGGAATGAAGGCATCGGAGAGAACGCGCACGGGGACCACTTTCCAGAGAGTTTCAGAGGTATTTCGCTATCGCATGTTTTGCAGCGGCCGCACAAGAATGGAAGGAATTGCAGTTGGCGGGCCTGAATCGTTCCGTGGGTCGGTCGGGAGCTCTATATAGAGAGCGGTTAACGAATATTAACGGTCGGGGATTCTCGAAAATCGACGATTCGTTAGTGTAAACAATGCCTTGTACGATTTCTCGATTTTTCTGATTCATCCCTGTTGACTTGTCGGAGTGGTGGGATCTATAACCCGCTCACTGAACGAGGGCGGCGGCGCTGCTGGCGACGACGACTTTCGTTCTCAGAAATCCTTGATGAATTGGCGCATGCTGGTTTGGGACCGAGTTTCGGTTTGGTCTCTGAGGGATTTGACGTCCGGCTTTTTATGAGGCTTTGGGCGTCGGTTATTTGACAATTGAAGATGAGAAGAAAGAGAAACGTGGTCGGCGGTTTTCGCGGGTGGGGCTTTCGGGCTTTGCTCATTAGAAGACAAATGACGGTCACGTTTTGAACAAGAGAACACCTGGTTTGGTGCGCAGTGATGCGGACCTTATCAAAGTGAGTTCTCGTCGATTCAGAACAAGAGTGATTAGTCGGATTGGATTCTCAACTTGAGAGTTTGATCCTGGCTCAGAACGAACGCTGGCGGCAGGCTTAACACATGCAAGTCGAGCGCCCCGCAAGGGGAGCGGCAGACGGGTGAGTAACGCGTGGGAATCTACCCATCCCTACGGAACAACTCCGGGAAACTGGAGCTAATACCGTATACGCCCTTCGGGGGAAAGATTTATCGGGGATGGATGAGCCCGCGTTGGATTAGCTAGTTGGTGGGGTAAAGGCCTACCAAGGCGACGATCCATAGCTGGTCTGAGAGGATGATCAGCCACATTGGGACTGAGACACGGCCCAAACTCCTACGGGAGGCAGCAGTGGGGAATATTGGACAATGGGCGCAAGCCTGATCCAGCCATGCCGCGTGAGTGATGAAGGTCTTAGGATTGTAAAGCTCTTTCACCGGAGAAGATAATGACGGTATCCGGAGAAGAAGCCCCGGCTAACTTCGTGCCAGCAGCCGCGGTAATACGAAGGGGGCTAGCGTTGTTCGGAATTACTGGGCGTAAAGCGCACGTAGGCGGATATTTAAGTCAGGGGTGAAATCCCAGAGCTCAACTCTGGAACTGCCTTTGATACTGGGTATCTTGAGTATGGAAGAGGTAAGTGGAATTGCGAGTGTAGAGGTGAAATTCGTAGATATTCGCAGGAACACCAGTGGCGAAGGCGGCTTACTGGTCCATTACTGACGCTGAGGTGCGAAAGCGTGGGGAGCAAACAGGATTAGATACCCTGGTAGTCCACGCCGTAAACGATGAATGTTAGCCGTCGGCAAGTTTACTTGTCGGTGGCGCAGCTAACGCATTAAACATTCCGCCTGGGGAGTACGGTCGCAAGATTAAAACTCAAAGGAATTGACGGGGGCCCGCACAAGCGGTGGAGCATGTGGTTTAATTCGAAGCAACGCGCAGAACCTTACCAGCCCTTGACATGCCCGGCCAGCTACAGAGATGTAGTGTTCCCTTCGGGGACCGGGACACAGGTGCTGCATGGCTGTCGTCAGCTCGTGTCGTGAGATGTTGGGTTAAGTCCCGCAACGAGCGCAACCCTCGCCCTTAGTTGCCAGCATTCAGTTGGGCACTCTAAGGGGACTGCCGGTGATAAGCCGAGAGGAAGGTGGGGATGACGTCAAGTCCTCATGGCCCTTACGGGCTGGGCTACACACGTGCTACAATGGTGGTGACAGTGGGCAGCGAAGGAGCGATCCCGAGCTAATCTCCAAAAGCCATCTCAGTTCGGATTGCACTCTGCAACTCGAGTGCATGAAGTTGGAATCGCTAGTAATCGCGGATCAGCACGCCGCGGTGAATACGTTCCCGGGCCTTGTACACACCGCCCGTCACACCATGGGAGTTGGTTTTACCCGAAGGTAGTGCGCTAACCGCAAGGAGGCAGCTAACCACGGTAGGGTCAGCGACTGGGGTGAAGTCGTAACAAGGTAGCCGTAGGGGAACCTGCGGCTGGATCACCTCCTTTCTAAGGAAGCTGTGGAACGGTAAGACGCCTGACCTGATCTTCGGATCAACTCAGGATGAACCTTCCCGTGCTTTTTAGAACAATAGATGGCACCAGTCAGGTGACCATCGAAACGCAATACGCCACGGAATTACTTTAAGTAATCGGATGGTATGGCGAACCCGCCGACTACGTTTCTCTTTCTTCAAGAAGACAAAAAACCGCACGACCGGTTTGACTGAATGGGCCCGTAGCTCAGTTGGTTAGAGCACACGCTTGATAAGCGTGGGGTCGGTAGTTCGAGTCTACCCGGGCCCACCATTTGCTGAAGAGCGGATGGCCTGGTGCCGCACGGGTTGCGAACACAGTTGAATGGCGCGCGGATTATGGTGTTGATGAACGGGCTTTGTGCTGACGCTTGTCGGCTGAGGCTGTTCCCAAGTGATTGGGGCTGTAGCTCAGCTGGGAGAGCACCTGCTTTGCAAGCAGGGGGTCAGCGGTTCGATCCCGCTCAGCTCCACCATATATTGTCCTGACGCTGTCGCGGCCTTTGGCCGCTGCGCTCCGGACGGGCCGCCGAACGATCGGCGACGGCCTCTGGCCTGTATGGGTGAACCCGTTGTTGGTTTGCCGCCTTTGTCTTCTGAAGAAAAACAAGTTTGCACGATGCTATTCTAGTGTCTGTGCCTGTTCTGCAAAAATCGTGAAGAGAAGATTGATCTGGAGGCTTCCAGGTATGGGTTTAGGCCCATGTCCGAAGCCGGTTCCAATGATGTCGTTGATGGCCTAGCCGGCCGGATACGAAAGAGGGATCGGAGTAGGTAGGAAGCTTGTCACTCTGGTCGTTCGTTGTTGGTATTCCTTATGGGGTGCTTCTGACGGATTACTGATGGCCGTTGCCTGACCGCGCGGTCCTGGATCATATCTCGAGAAGCTGGTCTTAAAGACAGGTTTGCAAGCGGGTCGCTCGGCGTGACCCCAATCAAGCAAGCTTGTCGAACACGTCGATGGCATCATGAGAAGGGCTGGTTGTAAAAGGTAACCGGTCCGCCACGCATTGGGTGTGAAAGCCCGATGGGTGGCTATATTGATGAGCATTGGCAATGAGAACGATTAAGTGTCGTAAGGGCATTTGGTGGATGCCTTGGCATGCACAGGCGAAGAAGGACGTGATACGCTGCGATAAGCCGTGGGGAGCTGCGAATGAGCTTTGATCCATGGATCTCCGAATGGGGCAACCCACCTTAGATACCTAGAAAGTTTAAGCCGTCTTTCGGGACGGTTTAGGTTTCTAGGTATTGTTAAAAGGTATCTTACCTTCGAATAAAATAGGGGTAAGAAGCGAACGCAGGGAACTGAAACATCTAAGTACCTGCAGGAAAGGACATCAACCGAGACTCCGTAAGTAGTGGCGAGCGAACACGGACCAGGCCAGTGGCAATGAGGAATAAAGCCGAACGCTTTGGAAAAGGCGGCCGTAGCGGGTGATAGCCCCGTAGGCGTAGAACACTCATTGTCCTAGAGTAGGGCGGGACACGTGAAATCCTGTCTGAACATGGGGAGACCACTCTCCAAGCCTAAGTACTCGTGCATGACCGATAGCGAACAAGTACCGTGAGGGAAAGGTGAAAAGCACCCCGACAAGGGGAGTGAAATAGAACCTGAAACCGGATGCCTACAAACAGTCGGAGGGCGCAAGCCTGACGGCGTACCTTTTGTATAATGGGTCAACGACTTAGTGTAACTAGCAAGCTTAAGCCGGTAGGTGTAGGCGCAGCGAAAGCGAGTCTGAACAGGGCGTTCAGTTAGTTGCATTAGACCCGAAACCGAGTGATCTAGCCATGAGCAGGTTGAAGGTTGGGTAACACCAACTGGAGGACCGAACCCGCATCTGTTGCAATAGATTGGGATGACTTGTGGCTAGGGGTGAAAGGCCAATCAAACTCGGAAATAGCTGGTTCTCCGCGAAAACTATTTAGGTAGTGCGTCGATCGAATACCCCGGGGGGTAGAGCACTGGATGGGCTATGGGGACTCACCGTCTTACTGATCCTAACCAAACTCCGAATACCCGGGAGTACTAATCGGCAGACACACGGCGGGTGCTAACGTCCGTCGTGAAAAGGGAAACAACCCTGACCTCCAGCTAAGGTCCCCAAGTCATGGCTAAGTGGGAAAGGATGTGAGGATCCCAAAACAACCAGGATGTTGGCTTAGAAGCAGCCATCATTTAAAGAAAGCGTAACAGCTCACTGGTCTAATTAAGGGTCTTTGCGCCGAAAATGTAACGGGGCTAAAGCCATGCACCGAAGCTGAGGATGTGCGACTTGTCGCACGTGGTAGCGGAGCGTTCCGTAAGCCTGTGAAGGAGGACCCGTGAGGGCCTCTGGAGGTATCGGAAGTGCGAATGTTGACATGAGTAACGATAAAGAGGGTGAGAGACCCTCTCGCCGAAAGACCAAGGGTTCCTGCTTAAAGTTAATCTGAGCAGGGTTAGCCGGCCCCTAAGCCGAGGCAGAAATGCGTAGGTGATGGGAACCACGTTAATATTCGTGGGCCTGGTGGTAGTGACGGATTGCTCAACTTGTGAGGTCTTATTGGATTGATCTTGCAGGGACGCGGTTCCAGGAAATAGCTCCACCGTATAGACCGTACCCGAAACCGACACAGGTGGTCAGGTAGAGTATACCAAGGCGCTTGAGAGAACTATGTTGAAGGAACTCGGCAAATTGCACGCGTAACTTCGGAAGAAGCGTGACCCCATTTTGGGCAACCATAATGGGGTGGCACAGACCAGGGGGTAGCGACTGTTTATCAAAAACACAGGGCTCTGCGAAGTCTAAAGACGACGTATAGGGCCTGACGCCTGCCCGGTGCTGGAAGGTTAAGAGGAGAGGTGCAAGCTTTGAATCGAAGCCCCAGTAAACGGCGGCCGTAACTATAACGGTCCTAAGGTAGCGAAATTCCTTGTCGGGTAAGTTCCGACCTGCACGAATGGCGTAACGACTTCCCCGCTGTCTCCAACATAGACTCAGTGAAATTGAATTCCCCGTGAAGATGCGGGGTTCCTGCGGTCAGACGGAAAGACCCCGTGCACCTTTACTATAGCTTTACACTGGCATTCGTGTCGGCATGTGTAGGATAGGTGGTAGGCTTTGAAGCGGGGACGCCAGTCTTCGTGGAGCCATCCTTGAAATACCACCCTTATCGTCATGGATGTCTAACCGCGGTCCGTCATCCGGATCCGGGACAGTGTATGGTGGGTAGTTTGACTGGGGCGGTCGCCTCCGAAAGAGTAACGGAGGCGCGCGATGGTGGGCTCAGACCGGTCGGAAATCGGTCGTCGAGTGCAATGGCATAAGCCCGCCTGACTGCGAGACTGACAAGTCGAGCAGAGACGAAAGTCGGTCATAGTGATCCGGTGGTCCCGCGTGGAAGGGCCATCGCTCAACGGATAAAAGGTACGCCGGGGATAACAGGCTGATGACCCCCAAGAGTCCATATCGACGGGGTTGTTTGGCACCTCGATGTCGGCTCATCGCATCCTGGGGCTGGAGCAGGTCCCAAGGGTTTGGCTGTTCGCCAATTAAAGCGGTACGTGAGCTGGGTTCAGAACGTCGTGAGACAGTTCGGTCCCTATCTGCCGTGGGTGTAGGAATATTGACAGGATCTGTCCCTAGTACGAGAGGACCGGGATGGACATATCTCTGGTGGACCTGTTGTCCTGCCAAGGGCATAGCAGGGTAGCTATATATGGAATGGATAACCGCTGAAGGCATCTAAGCGGGAAACCAACCTGAAAACGAGTGTTCCCTATCAGGGCCGTGGAAGACGACCACGTTGATAGGCCGGGTGTGGACGTGCAGCAATGCATGAAGCTTACCGGTACTAATCGCCCGATTGGCTTGATCGTTCTCATTGTTCATGCTCATCAAGCAAAGCTTGATGGCATTAGACCTTGTCCTGACGCTGTCGCATCCTTCGGATGCTGCGCTGCGGACGGCCCGCCAAACGATTGGCGACGGCCGCTGGCCTGTATGGGTGCCACAAGCATCCCTAGGGCTGGAAAGGTTCAAAGACGTGTTCAAAAGACTAAAAACGAAGTGAAAACTTCACCAGCTTCTCAAATGTTGCGCTTCGCTGACCTGGTGGTCATTGCGGGGCGGCCGCACCCGTTCCCATTCCGAACACGGCCGTGAAACGCCCCTGCGCCAATGGTACTCCGTCTCAAGACGCGGGAGAGTAGGTCGCTGCCAGGTCTGCTAAACGCAACATATCTTCTCGATCCACGAAACCTACGGCCCTTAAGCCGACCAAAGGGCCGCCCACAAAGCGGCCTTTTTGCTTTGTTAAAACTGAAAGACGAGGAAAATCGCACCGGAAATCTCCCGCTGCGGCCCTCACATCAGACAACTTGGGCAAGCCCAAGTGGCTTACGCAGACGCGAAAAAGCCTTCGGTTTTATCGCACCGGTATTTTGCCGCAGGCAAAAACCTTATAACGCGGGGTGGAGCAGCCCGGTAGCTCGTCAGGCTCATAACCTGAAGGCCGCAGGTTCAAATCCTGCCCCCGCAACCATATTCCCAAAAATACATGCCAAACAATAAGCCCTCTCCTAACCACACGGCCTGCCCGCGTTTAAACGCCTGAAATGCAGATAGCCGCCTTGCGAGATGAAGGCCAACCTCGCAAATCCTCAGATGGTTTTCCGGTTCTCGAGAGGGCTGTTTCAGCATGAGTGGCGCCGGCGCAGCCAGTTTGCCGTCGACCGGCTTGCTTCGGCGGCAGCGGACGCTGCATCCCGACCGCTGAGGAGAGCAAAGAGGAAAGCGCCGCTGAAACGATCACCCGCGCCGATCGTGCTGACACCCTGAACTGCCGGCGCCGGATCGGCATGGACTGACCGGAAACCGTCATAAAGGGTGATGCGACGCGCCCCGTCCCTCAGGACCAGCATCTTCAGGCGCGGGCCGGCAATGCCGGAGGCGCGTTGCCACACGGTTTCGAGATCGTCCGGCGCATCGGCGCGGGAGGTAAGGATATAGTCGGCCGGGCGCGGTGTCGCGGGTCGGAGCGGCAGTTGAGAGATCACGAGAGGAATATCGTGGAGCCTTGAGACGAGCGCCTCATCAAGCAGAAGGGCGTTGATATAGGCGGCGTCACCCATCAGAGCCCCATTGGCTGAAAAAGCCGGGCGGCTTCTGCCGCCGGGTGCCAGGATCGTTCTTTCGCCGTTGGGTTCGAGCAGGATTTCGAGCGGCATGGTTTCCCCGGGCAGCACCGTGACGTGGCGTGTGTCGAACCCCTTGCCGTCGAGTGCCTTCAGCGCCGAAAGTCCCTGCTCGTCCTCCATGAGACTTGTCACGAGCGCGACTCCTGCCCCGAGTTCCAGAAGCTGGCAGCCGGTGTGGAAGCCGCCTCCGCCGAGATGGATCTCGCGGGCGGAAAAGCGCAACCGCGCGCCGGGGGGCAGGGGACCGGCGAGCTGCCAGACGCGGTCGTGATTGACCGAACCGATGACGATCACACGATACATGGGGTTACCTGTCTCTCGTCAATGCGGAGTGCGAGCGCGTCGAGGACGAAACGCTGCGTCAGGAGGAATATGATGAGAACCGGGAGGTTCTACAACAGGTTCGTCGCCACACGGGCCGCAGGCAGGCTTCTTCCCCTCAACATCCACGAACTGCGGATCCGACAGAATCCGATAGCAGGAATGTTTCAGGCCTTCGCGGGACTGAAGGCCGCTCCGACGGTGGCGCACAGGCTCGGAGCAGCGCAGTGTGCTCGATGCGGCATGTGCCGTCCCTTGCCCGGCTTTCTCTGGCCTGATTGAAGATCGACAAACCGTTGCACCATGGGCCGCGTCGGTCGGAGTTGATTCAAGCCGCCTCGTAAAACGGCAGCGACCATAAAAGTCCGCACTATCAGGTGCTTGTTCAGCCAAACCGTCGCGTACGGGCATTTCGAAACGAAGGCCGCCGAGCCGCCGCCTCAGCCGGCTTGCCTCGCCTCGTCTGGCCCGGTAAGAACGCAAATCGCTACGGAAAGCACCCGGCTTCGGTCGCGGTCATCTCCGTGCACATTCTCATTTTCATCCGCGTCACCTGCGAATTCTTGCACCAGTCCTTTGGATCAACTCATGGCGAAAACGGCCCAGCAGATAGCGGACAGCGCGCTGATCCTTCCCTTGATCAAGCAGCAGTCGGTGACGATGCTGGAGGCCTATAGCGCCAATCCGCGGCTGAGTTCCGTCTTTGCAACGCAGCAGCGCTGGCTGCTTGGCCATATGGCACTGGGTCTTCATTTCCGAGCCGCTGCGGGGGGCGAGCTGACGACGCTCTCTCGTTTCCTGGCAAGCGTCACCGAGCACGCCGTCTCCAGCCGCAACACCGGTGACGCCTTCATCAAGGAGATGATCCACTACGGTTATGCGGCTCTGGTGGAGGCGCCCATGGATCGACGCTCGCGGCCTATATCCATCTCGACTGTCGCGCTGGAAGCGATCCATGGCTGGGCCGCGGCGCATCTGGTCACGCTCGACCGCCTCGACAGCGGTCGTCGGCTGGAGGTGTTTCTGGCGGCGGAAGGGGCTATCGCCCACCTGCAGCCGGAAATCGCCGACGGCCTGCTCACGGACCCCGCCATCCGCCAGCCACGGAACACGTTCTCGCTGTTCACCTGGCTCAACAACGGCGGAGTCATCATGGAATGGCTCATTGCGGGGCTCGGCGAGATCAGCTCCGATGGCCGGCGTTATCCGACGCCGGTGGCATCGTTGGCCGACATGGCGGGATGGTTGAAGCTGTCGCGCACCCATCTCGACCGCAAGCTTCGCGAGGCGGAGGCGATGGGAAGCCTCGGATGGACTGGCCGGCGGGGCAATTCCGCCATGTGGGTTTCGGCCGGCTTCGTGCGCGAAATGATCGAGGCGCAGGCGGCAAAACTCGCCGTCATCGATGCCGCTTTCGAGCGCTGTTTTTCACGTTAGTCGTCTGCCGGTGTAAGTCCCTAACCGGGGCGCCGGATGGCTCGCACCTTGCCGCTGGTTCCGCCGCCGCAGAAGAACTGATCGGCGCCATCGGACTCGAGGCCCGATACGCCGATCCCGGGCGGCATTTCGAGCATTTCCAGCACGTTTCCTGTCTGGGGATCGACGCGTCTCACCTCACCCTCGTCGCCTTCCCAGACGCCGTGCCAGAGTTCCCCGTCGACCCAGGTCACCCCGGTGACGACGCGGTTGGATTCGATGGTACGCAGGATATTGCCCGTCTCGGGATCGACCTGATGGATCTTCCGAGCGCGATATTCGCCGACCCAGAGTGTTCCTTCGGCCCAGGCGAGCCCGGAATCGCCACCATTGCCGGGTGCCGGGATCGTCGCGAGGACGGTGCCCGTCTTCGGATCGATCTTCTGGATGCGATCTTCGGCGATCTGAAACAGGTGTTCACCGTCGAAGGCCGTTCCCGCATGGGAAGCGACTTCGATCGAGCGCACCGTCTCGCCGCTCGCCGGATCGAAGGCGTTCAGCTTGTCGCCGGAGGCGAACCACACGTGCCGGCCGTCGAAGGTGACGCCATTCACGCGGTCGGCCCCAGGGAAGGGTCCATATTCTCGGATGATTTCGGCTTGAGATTTTTTCATGCGCTCACTCTAGTCGTTCGGGAGCGGACCGGGGAGTAACAAGATTGTCGGGAATCCCGGCACGGACGGGGCCATCCACCGACGCGCACGCGCCTGGCCGAACCACTGCACCTTGCCAGCCGCCAAAAGCTGGTCCAGCGCCCGCTGTACGGTGCGGGCACTCGCCCCGAGCGCGATCGCCAGCGCAGAGCTCGACCAGGCTTCGCCGTCGGCAAGGAAGGCGAGCACTGCCGCATGCTGCTCGTCCACCAGCGGCGCCAGCACGACGATGTCGCCATTTTCGCGCGGCGTCAGCGCAAAGCCTCTCTTCGTCGCCGTGACGTTCGCCAGTGCCTGAAGCTCGACACGCAGCCGGCCGATTTCGACCCGCAGCCGGGCGCGGTGCGATTCATCCGCGTGCCTCGCCCGAAAGGCGCGGTAGAGCAGGGTGCTTCTCGGTACATCGCCCGGCCAAGCCTCGCCCAGTGCGCGGGCAAGCGCAAACAATATCGGGCGCGACGCGAGCGATATCTGTGAGTCTCCGATCCGCACGGTATTGCGGCATGCATCCACCACGAGCACGCCCGAGGCCAGGACCGCTTCGACCTCCTCCAGAAGGAGCGGGCGTTCCTGACCCCGTGCGATCAGGCGTGCGGCCGGCGTCTTCAGGACGAGGGATGCGTTTGCGACCTCCGCCGTCAGTGCGGGAATGCCGGCTTCCCGTGCGGCCTCCTCCGCGCGGGCAAGCGCCGCGCGCGCCGCTTTCGTCCGCAAGCGGCGGATTGCTGCCCCTGCAACCACCAGTTCATAGGCGGCTCTCGATGCGGGTGGAAGCGGAGGCGGGTCGAATGCGGCGAGCATGCGCTCGGCCTCGTCGAGGCGGCCGATCAGCAGCAGGCGCCGAACCTCCAGATTGACCGCATGTGCGGCATTCAGCCTGTCACCATGCGCCTCAAGCACCGCGCGCGCCGCGTCGAGCGACTTTACCGGCCAGGTAAGATCGCGGGAGACGAGCGCGATCTCGGCCTCGGCAACGACACATCGCGCCCGGGCCATCGCCTCTTTCGGGCCGAACGCGCGGGCGGCCCTTTTGAGCAGAGCCTTTGCCCGGACGAGATCGCCGAGCTGCGCCATGGCGATGCCACGGAGCGCGAGCGCGGGCGCATCGTCGCGCAGCGCCACCCGTTTCAATGCCCCAAGGGGGTCGCCAGAGGCGAGCGCACGTGCTGCGGCGATGATCAGCGAGTCCATCGGAATCCCGTCACACTTGTCACTCTCACCATTTGATATCCGGCCCTAGTCTATCTCACGACCACCAACCTGCATCGCAACAAACAGGAGGTTCCTATGAGAAATCAAGTCGTTTCATCCGAGGAGTGGCTGAAGGCCCGCCTTGAGCTGCTCGCCGCAGAGAAGGAATTCACGCGCCAGCGGGACGCGCTGACACGCCGCCGAATGGCGATGCCCTGGGAACAGGTCGAGAAATCCTATCGGTTCGAAGGGCCGGATGGCGAGCTTTCGCTGGAAGATTTCTTCGACGGCCGCTCGCAGCTGATCGTCTATCATCTCATGTTCGCTCCCGATTGGGAGGAGGCGTGTAAATCGTGCTCTTTCTGGGCCGACAATTTCGATGGCATCCCGATCCATCTCAATCATCGCGACGTGACGTTCGTCGCCATCTCGCGGGCTCCACTTGCCAAGATCGACGCCTACAAGAAGCGCATGGGCTGGAGCTTCCCGTGGTTTTCTTCGCACGGCAGCGATTTCAACTTCGATTATCAGGTATCGGTGAAGCCCGAGGATCTCGCCAAGGGCGGCGCCTATTACAATTACAAGGTCCAGCCGAGCAACGCATCGGAGGAAGTGGGCATCAGCGTCTTCTGCAGGAACGAGAGCGGCGAGGTATTCCACACCTATTCATGTTATTCGCGTGGCGTCGACATGCTCAACGGCGCCTATCACTTCCTGGATCTCGTGCCGAAGGGCCGCGACGAGGACGAACTCCGGTTCTCGATGGCCTGGCTGCGCCGGCACGATCAATATTGAGGCGGCTCCTGGCCAGTCTCGGTAGGAACCAGCGCCGGCCGCGGTCGATCTGAGCCAGACAATAGAACTCTCTGACATGCCGGCTCCTGGGGATCGGCGCTTTCCTGATCGCCATGACCTTCAAGCCCGTCAACGGCCAGCGCCGGCTTTCGACGCAAATCCCGGCCTGACGCCCAGCAACCGATGACACCCTGCCACCAAACCTGGAGACACGACATGAGCAAGTCCTATATCGGCGGATGTGCCTGCGGTGCCATTCGCTACGAAATATCAGCCGAACCGCTGGTGATGAATGATTGCCAGTGCCGTCAATGCCAGCGCGACAGCGGCACCGGGCACGGATCCTACCTGACTTTTCCACGCACTGCGGTGGACGTTCGCGGGGAGGCGAAAAGCTGGGATGTCGCGGGCGACAACGGCTATGTCAAATCGCGCGGCTTCTGCGCCACTTGCGGGACCTTGGTCTATCTGACCTTGCCAGCCGTGCCGGATATCTTTGTGATCTATGCCGGCAGCCTCGACGACCCGAGCCGTTACAAGCCGCAATTCGTCTGCTGGACCGTGGCCGGTCATGCATGGGACCACATGGATCCGGATCTCCCGAGGTTCCAAAAGATGCCGCCCGCCTAGCGGGCGATGGTCAAAGGTCCTCGAATGGTTGAGGGACGGCACTCGGGACCGAACTCCGCGGCCGTCGTTGAACTCGGCGGCCGGGAGATAGGTTGCGAATGCTGAGTTTTGCGACGGACACGCCTTGTTTTCCGAGTCCATCTTTCTCTATAGATGCAGGCGGCGAGGTTTTTTCCGAATGCAAAGCACTGAGATCGCAGCTCTGGTCAATCGCGTGGCGATGGGTGATCGCAAAGCGTTCGCATCGTTGTATAATGCAACGAGCCCGAAACTATTTTCGATCTGCCTGCGTATCTTGAAAGACAGGACCGACGCAGAAGAAGCGCTCCAGGAAATTTATGTCAGAGTCTGGCAGCGCTCCAAGACTTTTGCCGTCGATACCGGCTCGCCCTTGGCCTGGTTGGCGGCGATCGCGCGCAATCACGCGATCGACATCCTCCGGGCCAGGAAGCCTGTCGCTGAAGACTTGGATGAAGCCTACGACCTTGCCGACGACGGCATTCTCAACCCAGAGCAGCAGGTCGCCATGGCTGATGAAGGCCGTCGCATCGACAATTGCATGCAGGAGCTCGACTCCGTGCATGCGCGTGCAGTTCGACGTGCCTACGTGGAAGGTTTGAGTTATCTTGAACTGGCGGAAGAATTGAAGGTACCCTTGAACACCGTGCGCACGTGGCTGCGCCGGAGCCTTCTCAAACTGAGAGAGTGCATGGAGCGATGACGTCGGGCGAACAAAGTCAGGGCAGGCGGCCGCAGGACGAGATCCTGGCGGGCGAATATGTGCTCGGCGTTCTGTCGCTGGAGGCGCGCCATGCCGTTGAACAGCGGATGGCGAATGATCGCGCCTTTGCCCGGATCGTCGAACGGTGGCAGGCGGACCTTGCCTCCTTCAACGACGACTATGAGGACGTAGCGCCGCGCCCAATGGTTTTCGGCCGGATCGAAACTCGGCTCTTCGGCCCCGCCCGGGTTGCTCCGTCCTCATGGGGTTTGTGGAATTCCGCGCTGTTCTGGCGAAGGCTCTCGTTCGCCACGACTGCGGTTGCGGTGGCTGCCGTCATCTATGCATCGGGCGTGATCCCAGGGCCGCAAGGCCCTGCGCCGCTGGTGGCGGAATTGTCCTCAACCGATAGCCAGATCAACTTGCTTGCGTCCTACGATGCCGGAAACGGCCGGTTGCGGATTGTGCCAGTCGCGGCCGGCGGACGCGAAGAGAAGTCGCTGGAGCTCTGGCTGGTGCCTGGAAGCGGCAACCCGCGGTCTCTCGGCGTCTTCGAGCAGGATCGGGCGGGAGAACTTGTGATACCTGCCGATCTGCGTCGCAACATGACCGAGGGCGCGACGCTTGCCGTCAGCCTCGAACCGTTCGGCGGCTCGCCGACCGGTGTGGCGACCGGTCCCGTCGTGGCGAGCGGCGCCGTGCGCAGGCCCTGACGCCGAAAGCGGAAGGTTCAGACCGCGGTCTCGCCGATATCCCAATAGAGCCCGGCCATCATGGCGAGACCTTCGCGCACAATCGAGATCGGCAGGTGCTCGTTCGGCGCGTGCTGCAGGCAGCCGGGATAGGAATGCGGGATCCAGATGGTCGGCAGGCCGAGCAGGTCGGAAAAGATGTTGTTCGGCAGCGAGCCGCCGAGATTGGGCAGAATCGCCGGCGGGGCACCGAGCGTTTTCTCGATCGAGGCGACGACGCGTCTGACCCAGGGATGGTCGGGATCGAGGCGGCTGGCGAGGAAGATCGCGTCGGTCGGGTCCTTGACCGCGACCCGGTCGTAACCGGCATCGATCAGCGCCTTGCGGACGGCGGGGACCACGGCGTCCGGATCGACGCCGACCGGGAAACGGAGCTGCACGCGGGCGCGGGCCTTGGGCGGGATGGCGTAGAGCGGTTGGGCGAGATTGCCGCATTCCATCTCCATCACCTCGAAGGAGCTCCAGGCAAAAACCTTCTCTTCCGGCGTCAGGCCGGGTTCGCCCCACCAGGGCTCGATCGGCGGATCGCCGGCGGCGGGCGTGATGTGGCAATCCTTCAAGGCAGTTCGGACGTTTTCCGGGATCGAACCCGGCGTCATCTCGGGCACCTTGATCTGGCCTGTGCGGCCGACGAGCGCGGTGATCGCGTGGCAGAGTTCGATGCCGGGATTGGAGAGGATGCCGCCCCAGTTGCCGGAATGCTGGAAGCTTTCGCGGGCATTGATCTCCAGGTGGAAGGACATGCCGCCGCGGGCGCCCAGAAAGATGGTCGGGCGCTCGAGCGCGAGGCGTGGACCGTCCGAGGCGATGAAGACGTCTGCCTTCAGCTCGTCCCGATGCGCGGCGCACATCTCTTCAAGCCCCAGCGAGCCGGATTCCTCGCCCATCTCGATCAGGTATTTGAGGTTGAAACCGAGCGAGCCTTTTACTGCAAGCAGGGCTTCGACGGCGGCGAGGTTCACGGCGTGCTGGCCCTTGTTGTCCGCCGTGCCGCGGCCGTACCAGGCGCCATTCCTCTCGGTCATCTCGAAGGGCGAGAGGTCTGTCTCCCACTGGCCGTCCAGGCCGGCAACGACATCGCCATGGCCATATTGCAGGACGGTGGTGAAGCGCGGGTCTTCAATGCGTTCGGCGAGCAGAAACGGGCCGGGCGCCGTGTCGTTCTCGTAGATCTTCGTGGTGAAGCCGAGGCGCTCGAAAAAGGGCTGCATGTCTTCGGTGACGTAGCGCCAGAGGTCCGGCTTGTTGGCGGCGACGCGGCTGGCCGAGGGGATTGCCACCCGCATTCGCAGCGTTTCCTCGAAGGAGCCGTCATCGAGATAACCGACGGCCTTGTCGATCGTTGCTTGGCGGGAGGCGGTCGTCATTGAGGCGTCCTTGGAAATTCAGGCGGTCTTGACCTTGGCGGCCGGCGGGAAGATCGAGGCGTTGGAGAGGTCGAGGTCGAAATGGCAGCGGAACATGCCGCCGGTCTCGGTCGCCTTCTGCGGCGGCACGGTATTGCGGCAGATATCCTGCGCGAAGGGACAGCGCGTGTGGAAACGGCAGCCGGAGGGTGGGAAAGCCGGGTTCGGCAGTTCGCCGGCGATCGGATGCAGCGAGCGGTCGCTGGTATCCATGTCCGGTGCCGCATCGATCAGCAGGCGGGTATAGGGATGGCGCGGCTTGTGGAACAGTTCTTCCGACGTCGCCTCCTCGACCAGTTCGCCGAGATACATGACCCCGATCCGGTCGGCCATGATGCGCACGACCGAGAGATTGTGGGTGATGAACAGGCTGGTGAGGTGCAGGTTCTTCTGCAGGTCGCGGAGCAGGTTGAGGATCTGCGCCTGCACCGAGACGTCGAGCGCCGAGGTCGGTTCGTCGAGGATCAGGAATTCCGGTTCGCCGGCGAGCGCCCTGGCGATGCAGATACGCTGCCGCTGGCCTCCTGAAAACTCCTGCGGGTATTTTTCCGCGTCGGCTGCGGAGAGGCCGACCTGGACCAGCAATTCGTCGACGCGGGCGCGGACAGCGGTACGGCCATTGCGCAGCTTATGCACCCGGATCGGCTCGGCGATGATGTCCTCGATCGTCCAGCGGCCGTTGAGCGAGGAATAGGGGTCCTGGAAGATCATCTGCAGGCGCGGCTTGTTGCCGAATGCATTCGGCGGAAAACTGATCTCGCCGGATGTCGGAGCCATCAGGCCGGAGACGAGACGCGCCAGCGTTGACTTGCCGCAGCCGCTTTCGCCGACCAGGCCCATGGTCTCGCCATGGTGGACTGTGAGGCTGACATCGCTGACGGCCTTGGTGCCACCGGTCTCGTTCTTCTTCAGTCGCTCGAGAAGGCTCTGGTTGCGGCGATAGACCTTGCTGACGTGATTGAGGATGAGGAAATCGGAAGCGCTCATGCGGTCACCCTTTCCAGCGGATGGAAACAGGAAAAGGCAGAGCTTTCCTCATGATAAAGCGGCGGAATGGTCGCGCGGCAATCGCCTTCCGCCCTGAAACAGCGCGGATTAAAGGCGCAGCCGGGCGGAACGGCTCCAAGGCCCGGCATGGCGCCGGGGATCTGGTCGAGCCGCATCTCGCCGGTGGCCGACGGCATCGGCGTCGCGCGGATCAGGCCGCGGGTATAGGGATGTTTCGGCGCGTTGAAGAGTTCGCCGACCGGGCTGATCTCGGCGACGCGGCCGGCATAAAGCACCGCGACGCGATCGGCCATCTTGGCGATGACGCCGAGGTCATGGGTGATCAGCATCATGCTGACATTGCTTTCGCGGTGCAGGTCACGCAGCAGTTCGAGGATATGGGCCTGGACCGAGACGTCGAGGGCGGTGGTCGGCTCGTCGGCGATGACCAGCGCTGGGTCGGCGCAGAGCGCGAGAGCGATCACCACGCGCTGGCGCATGCCGCCGGAGAGCTGGTGCGGGTAACGCTTGAACTGGACATCCGGATTGGGCAGGCCGACGCGATCGAGCCAGTCGAGCGCCCTCTTTTTGGTCTGGTTGCCGCCGAGTTTCAGGTGCGCCTGGATGGTGTCGCAGAGCTGCTGGCCGATCGTGATGACCGGGTTGAGGCTGGTCATCGGGTCCTGGAAGACGAAACCGATCCGGCCGCCGCGCACGCTGCGCATCGCTTTCGGGGAAAGCTGGTCGAGCCGGGTGCCGGCAAGGGTGATGGTGCCGCCGGTGCGTTTCAGCGGGGGCACGAGGAGGTCGATGATCGCAGCACCTGTGATCGACTTGCCGGCGCCGGATTCGCCGACGATGCCCAGCACCTCGCCGGGATTGACGAAAAAGGACACCTTGTCGAGCGCGGTGACCAGTTTTCCGTCGCGATTGATGGTGACGGTGAGGTCGCGGACGTCGAGGAGCGGTGCGGGTGCGTTGATCATGAGCGGCCCCGCAGGCGCGGATTGTAGACGTCGCGCAGGTGGTCGCCGAGGATGTTTACCGACACGACGAAGAGGACGAGGATCAGGCAAGGCCAGACCGAGATCCACCATTCGCCCGACTGCAGGAAATTGTTGCCGTTGCGGATCAGCGTGCCGAGCGACGGCGAGGTGACCGGAATGCCGATGCCGAGGAAGCTCAAGGTCGCCTCGGTGATGATGGCGATGCCGAGATTGATGGTGGCAATGACGAGGACCGGCGCCATCACGTTTGGCAGGATGTGCAGCACGATGATGGAAAGGTTGCTGCGGCCGGTGATGCGGGCGGCCGAGACATAGTCCTGGTCGCGCTCGATCATCACGGAAGAGCGGATGGTGCGGGCATACTGGACCCAGAAGGCAATGCCGATGGACATCACGACGATGGCGATGGCGGTGCCGACGCTGCGCTCGGTGCCGAGCACGGCGCGGGCGGCACCATCGATGATCATCGCCAGCAGCAAGGCGGGATAGGCGAGCTGCACGTCCGCGACGCGCATGATGAAGGCATCCACCTTGCCGCCGACGAAACCGGCGATCAGGCCGAGGCTGCCGCCGAGGACGAGGCCGATGGTGACCGACAGGAAGCCGACGATGATCGAGGTGCGCATGCCATAGGCCATGGCGGTGATCAGGTTGCGGCCCTGGTCGTCGGTGCCGAGCGGGAAATCGGGAGAACCATCCGCCATCCAGGCCGGCGGAATGAAACTGTCCAGCACCGACATGCCGGAGAATTCGAACGGGTTCAGCGAGAACAGCGGCACCACGAAAGCGTAGATCAGCAGCGCGATGATCACGATCGCGCAGAGCGTTGGGCCGGGGGCCCTGCGCATGGCGCGCAGAAGCTTGGCGCCTCTGCTGCGGCGAACGGGGCCGGCCGCGGGAGTGTTGACGACAGGCGTCATGATTGCCTCCTCAACACGCGGGCGTCGATCAGCGGATAAAGCAGTTCGACGATGAGATTGATGACCATGAAGACCAGGCCGACGAAGATCAGGTAGATGGCGATGACCGGAATGTCGGCACCCTGGATCGATTGCAGGAACAGCGAGCCGAGGCCCGGCCAGGCGAAGACGTTTTCCGTCACCACCGAAAAGGCGATGATATTGCCAAGCTGCAGGCCGAGCATGGTGATGACCGGCAGAAGCGTGTTCTTGATGGCATAGACATACCAGATACGCGCTTCCGACAGGCCGCGGGCGCGGGCGAAGCGAATATGTTCGCTCTGGCCGACTTCCATCAGCTGGGTGCGCAGCATGCGGATGATGAAGGCGACCTGGAAGGTGGAGAGGGTCGCTGCCGGCAGCAGGATCGCCCGCCAGCCGGAAACGCTGAGAAGCCCTGTCTTCCAGAAGCCGAGATCGACCACCGTGCCGCGCCCGAAGGAGGGAAGCAGACCGAGCTGGACCGAAAACACCGCGATCAGCAGGATGCCAACGACGAAATTCGGGAGCGTGATGCCGGCCGTCGAGATCAGCATGATGAAACGGCCGAACAGCGAATTCGGGTTGACGCCGCAATAGATGCCGGCCGGCACGCCGACCACGATGGTGATCAGCAGGCTGACGAAGGCGAGCTCCACGGTGGCGGGCAGGCGTTCGGCGATCAGGTTGGCGACCGGATCCTGGGTACGATAGGAAAAGCCGAAATCGCCGTGCAGCATATTGCCGATGAAATGCAGGAACCGCGTCCAGAGGGGCTGGTCGAGGCCGAGCTTGGCGATCAGTTCCAGCCGCTCGTTGACGGTCGCGTCGGCAGAGAGGAGGGCCGCCAGCGGGTCGCCGATATTGGCGACCAGCAGGAAGGCTATGAAGCTGATCACGAGCAGGACGATGACCGTCTGCACGATCCGTGACGCGGCATAATTCAGCACAACAAATTCCTCAGCAGCAGCTATCCCCGAGCTGGTCGAGGAAAGCGGTGCATTTCTCGAGCTCGGAAATGGCGACCGACTCGTCCGGCTGATGGGCGTCGGCGATATCGCCCGGACCGATGACGACCGATGGAACGCCGGCGATCTGGAAAATGCCCGCTTCCGTGCCATAGGAAACATAGCGGGGTTCGGTGCGGCCGAGAAGCGCCAATAGTTCCGCATCGAGCGCCGGATCATTGTTGGGTTTAAGGCCCGGGATGCTGGCCTGGACATCGAAGACGATGCCGCAGGATGGATCGATCGCCTTCATGGCCGGCTCAAGCTTTTCGGCGGCAAAACGCTTCATGCGGTCCAGCACGTCATAGGTATTCTGACCCGGGATGAGGCGCATCTCCCAGAAGAACTCGCAGTTTTCGGAGACGATATTGCCGTGCAGGCCGCCCTTGATGACGGTCACCTGGGTTGTCGAATAGGGCGGGTCGAGCCCTTCGAACCGCGGGCCGTCGCGCATATCCTCGCGGATGCGGTTGATCTCGGCGATCATGTCGCCGGCGACCATGACGGCGTTGACATAGCGGTCCGGCTGCGAGGAATGGCCGGGCTTGCCCTTGATGCGGCACCAGCCGATCAGGCCGCCCTTGTGGGCCGCGATCATGTCCATGCTGGTCGCTTCGCCGATCACGGCAAGGCGGGGCTTCAGGTCGCTTGCGCCCACCCATTCGGCCATCGAGCCGACGCCGGTACAGCCGACTTCCTCGTCATAGGAAAAGGCGAGGTGGATAGGCTTCTTGAGGTTCTTCGCGGCAATGCCGGGCACGGCCGCGAGACAGCAGGCGAGAAAGCCCTTCATGTCGGTCGCGCCGCGGCCGATCAGGCGGCCGTTCGATTCCCTCAGCGTCCAGGGATCGCCGGTCCAGGCCTGGCCCTCGGTCGGCACAACATCCGTGTGGCCGCTGAAGATGATACCGCCGGGCGCTTCCGGGCCGATCGTGATCAGCACGTTCGCCTTGTCGCCTTCGGGATTGACAAAGCGTCGGACGCGCCCCCCGAAGGGGGCGGTCTGGTCTTCGACATATTTGATCAGGTCGAGGTTTGAAACGGCGCTGACGGTCGGGAAGGAAACGAGGCCTGCAAGCTGCCGCGAGATATCGGATGCAATCGTCATTACTTCACCGTGAAATAACGCAGCGGATAGGCAAGGTCGGCCGGCTGGACGACGGTGACGTTGTCCTTCACGCCCCAGAGAATGTTCAACTGGTGGAGCGGAATGAAGGCGACATCGGCTTTCATGATCTTGAAGGCCTGGGTGATATAGCCGGTGCGCTTGGCCTGATCCGTTTCCTTGCCGATCAGCTCGATCAGCTTGTCGACCTCCGGATTGGAATAACCGCCGATGTTGAAGGCGCCGAGGCCGCTCTTGGCGTCACGGGTGGCGGCGATCGAAGTCAGGAAGATGTGCGCGTCATAGGTTGCCGGCGAGTAGCCGAGCATGGCCAAGCTGGTATTGTATTCCGGCGGGTTGACCTGGGTTGCCCACTTGGCGGTCGGCTGGGCGCGCGGATCGACCTTGATGTTGATACGGGCGAGCGAGGCGGCGACCGCAAGGCAGGTCGCTTCGTCGTTCATGAAACGGTCGCTGGTGCAATCCAATGTCACGGAGAAGCCGTTTTCGTAGCCGGCTTCCTTCATCAGCGCCTTGGCCTTGTCGACGTCCGGCTTCACCGGTGCGCCGAGGGCTGCATCGAAACCGTTGACTTCCTTGCCGATCGGCAAGCCGACCGGGACCGAGAAATTGCGCATGATGCGCTTCTGGATTGCGCCGGTGTCGATCGCCAGTTCCATCGCCTGGCGAACCTTCAGTTCCTTGAAGGGGTTCTTGGTCTTTTCGCTGCCGAAGATCAGGCTGTCGCGGGCGACGTCCGGCTGGATGTAGATGGTGCGAAGATCCGGGCCGGCCTGCATGTGCAGCTTCGGATCGTTCTCGATGCGCTCGGCATCCTGCGGCGGCACGCCGTCGATCATGTCGACTTCGCCGGAAACGAGAGCGGACACACGGGTCGACGGGTTGGGAATGACGAAGAAGGTGGCGTTGTCGACATTGCCGGTCTTCTTGTCCCACCAGCTCGGGTTCGGCGCGAAGACCGTCTTCACGCCCGGATCGCGCTCCTTGATGACGTAGGGGCCGGTGCCCATGGCATTGCGGTTGGCAAAGGTCTCGGTGGCGTTGTTGGCGGCACCCGGCTGCACGGTGTTATTCGCTTCGGCCCATTCCTTGTCCATGATGTACCAGTTGGTGATCTGGTTCGGCAGGATGGGGTTGATGGCGCGGGTCTTGATGCGGATCTTGTAATCCTCGACCTTCTCGATCGAGGCGATCGAATTGAGATTTGCCTTGATGCCGCCGGCCTGGCCGCGGGTCAGCGAGAAGACCACGTCATCGGCGGTGAAGGCATTGCCGTTCGAAAATTTCACGTCCTTGCGGAGGTTGAATTCCCAGGTCGTGCCGTCGATCTGTTTCCAGTCGGTCGCAAGTGCCCCCTCGATCTTCTGCTCCGCGTTACGGCGCACAAGCGGCTCGTAGACATTGGCAAGAACGGCGAAGATCAGCGTGTTCGAGACCGCATGCGGATCGAGCGTATAGGCATCGAGCGGGCCGGCGAACTTGAAATCCGCGGCCTGAGCCATGCCGCCAAGCGGAGCGGCAATCGCGGCTGCGGCGATCATGCCCAGCAGCATCTTACGTTTGAATGCAGAAAACGAGAAAGACATCATGATCTCCTAAGCGCGCCACGAGACAGTCGGAATGCGGGACAACGGAATGAGGGACAACCATGCGGCAGATATTTTATGGTTAAAATATCTGGACGGAATTCGCTCCTGAAATGCGAACATGCAGCGTTCCCTGTCGTTGTTTTTGGGTGCCTACTTGCGAGGCTTGGGCAAACAATAGGCGATTTAAGGAAACATGCAAGCATGTTTGATCAAATGAGCGTAACTCTTTTGGGTGGGCAAATCACCGGCACGAGGAAGCGCTTCCGAAGCGCGAGCGCATCGATATAATATAAATATTTCAATTATTTATGTATCATGGGTTGCGCTGCGACCCTTAGGCGCCGGCAAACATCGGGCCGCCTTTATGGGCCGGAAAACCGTAGCCGTTGATCATCACCAGGTCGATATCGCTGGCCCTTGCGGCTATCCGCTCCGTCAGCAGGGCCTCGCCTTCCAAAGCCATAGCACCGAGCATTCTTCGGAGAATTTCGTCCTTCGAGAATGCACGGGGGGTGATGCCCTTGTTGGCCCGGGCGGCTTCTATGATGGCGGTCACTTCGGGATCGATTGTCCGCTTGCCGTCCGGGTAAGCGTACCAGCCTCGACCGGCCTTCTGGCCCAGGCGGCCCGCTTCGCAGAGCGTATCGGCAATTTCGACATAACGCACCGAAGGATCACGGGTCGCCGCCTGCCGCTTGCGGCGTGCCCAGGCGATTTCGAGGCCGGCCATGTCATAGACGGCGAAGAGGCCCATCGGGAACCCATAATCCTCCAGCGCAGCATCGATCTCGTGCGGCAGGGCGCCGTCTTCCAACAGGAACTCCGCCTCGCGGCGATAGGCCGAAAAGATGCGGTTACCGATGAAGCCTTCGGTGACGCCGGTGACGACCGGCAGTTTGCGCAGCTTCTTGGCGACCGCCAGCCCCGTCGCCAGCACGTCTGGCGCGGTTCTGGCGCAGCGTACGACCTCCAGGAGGCGCATCACATGGGCGGGCGAGAAGAAGTGCAGGCCGAGCACCCGTTCCGGGTTCGCGGTCGCGGCGGCGATCTCGTCCGGGTTCAGGTAGCTGGTATTGGTCGCCAGCACGGCATCCGGGCGGATGACCTTGTCGAGACGCCGGAAGAGATCGGTCTTGACGGCGAGATCGTCGAACACGGCTTCGACGACGAGATCGCAGGGCGCGAGATCGATATCGTCCGCAGTCACGGAAAGCCGCGCCTTCTGGGCTTCGAAATCGGCCTGGTCGAGACGGCCCGAGGCGACGTTGCGTTCCAGCAGGCCGATAATGCGGTCAAAGCCCTTTTCGGCGGCTTCGACAGTCTGGTCGAGGCCGATCACCGAATAGCCGGCCCCAAGGGCTGCGACGGCGATGCCGCTGCCCATCAGGCCAAGGCCGCAGATGCCGATCGTCTTGACCGAGCGAGGTTCGACGCCTTCCAGTTCTTCGACCTTGGAAGATTCCCGTTCGGCGAAGAAGACATGGCGAAGGGCCGCCGCCTCGCGGCTGTCGCGAAGCGCGAGGAATGTGGCACGTTCGTCCGCCAGGCCTTCGGCGAGCGGACGATTGGACGAGGTGACAAGCCTGACCGCTTCCGCGGGCGCCTTCTGGCCGCGCGCCCTGGCGAGGATTTTGACTGAAGCCTTTTCGACCTCGACCGGATCCACGGCAGCGACGTTCAGTTCGCCCGTGCGGCGGAGGGGTTTGCCGGCCAATGCCGAAGCAGCGGATATCGCAGCCTCGACGAGATCGCCTGCGGCAACCTCGTCGATTATCCCGAGCTTCAAGGCCTCGTCGACCTTCACGGAACGCCCCGAGGTGATCAGGTCGAGTGCCGCCGGGATGCCGATCAGACGCGGCAGGCGTTGCGTTCCGCCGGCGCCGGGCACGATGCCGAGTTTGACTTCCGGCAGGCCGACCTGTGCGGCCGGCGATGCGATGCGATGGTGGCAGGCGAGTGCCACTTCGAGGCCGCCGCCGAGTGCTGCGCCATTCAGCGCAGCGAGGACGGGCTTGGACAGGCCCTCGATCTTTTCGATGACATCAGGCAGGGTCGGTTCCATGGCCGGCTTGCCGAATTCCTTGATGTCGGCGCCGCCGATGAACGTCTTTCCGGCGCCGGTGATGACGACTCCGGCCACATCGCCGGCCGTTTCGGCATGGGCAAGCGCTTTCTCAAGCCCGCCGCGGACATCGACGGACGTGGCGTTGACCGGCGCGTTGTCGATCGTGACGACCAGAACTCCGTTGCGGGTCGTGGCTGAAACCGTGGCGGAAAATTCGATCGTCTTGTTCATGATTGCCTCAGGCCGGAATGACGGCGGTCGCCTGGATTTCGATCTTGGCGCGGTCTTCCACCAGCGCCACGACCTGCATGGCGGCCATTGCCGGGAAATGCTTGCCGATGATCTCGCGATAGACCTGGCCGATGCCCTTCAGGTTTCCGAGATATTCGGCCTTGTCGGTAAAATACCAGGTCATGGTGGTGATGTGCTGCGGCCCTGCACCGGCCTCAGCCAGTATGGCGACGACGTTCTGCAGCGTCTGGCGCACCTGGCCGACGAAATCGTCGGTCTCGAACTGGCATTGGCCGTTCCAGCCGATCTGCCCGCCGACGAAGATCTGGCGGCCGTTGGCGGCGACGCCGTTGGCGTAACCGATCGGTTTTGCCCAGCCTTCAGGCTGCAGAATCGTGTGCATCATCGTTCTCCAAATGCTGTGTCAGCGCGGCGCGCATATCGTCTGGCCAGGGAAGGGCCTTGTGGGTTTCGTTCGAAGTGGCGACGAGCCGTTGCTTCGCCGTCCAGAGCAGCCGGTCCCCCGCCCGCACCTCGTATTCGAGATCGACAGAGCTGTTGCCGATCCGCATAACCTTGATGGTGAAATCCATCATATCGCCATGGTAGCCTGGGCTCTTGAACGCGACGTCCAGCGTCACGGTCGGCACGCCAATCTTGCGATGACTGATCATGTCCGGCCAGGGCGAGCCGATCGCGCCGAAAAATTCCTCGCAGACCCCCACCAGTATGTTCAGGTAGGAGGGGAAATAGGCGATGCCGGACGGATCGCAATCTCCAAAGTTCAATCGGCGGGAGGTCGTGTAAGCCATGGTCCCCCTCACGCCTTCAACAGTTCGCGGGCGATGATGAGCTTTTGCACCTCGGTCGCGCCTTCGTAGATACGCAGCGCCCGGATTTCCCGGTAGAGGCTCTCGGTGATCTCACCGCTCTTCACGCCGCGGCCGCCAAAGATCTGCACCGCCCGGTCGATGACGCTTTGGGCGTTCTCCGTTGCGACCATCTTTGCCATTGCGGCCTCCTTGGTGGTCGGCAGGCCCTGCACGTCGCGGCGCCAGGCGGCCCGGTAGGTGAGAAGCGCGCCGGCATCGATCTGCGCTGCCATGTCGCCGAAAGCGGCCTGGGTGAGTTGCAGGTCGGACAGGTGATTGCCGAACATCGGCCGCGCTTTCGCATAGGCAACCGCTTCGTCCAGCGCTCGCTTGGCAAAACCGAGCGCCGCGGCGGCGACGGAGGCGCGAAAAATGTCGAGCGTGCGCATGGCGATCTTGAAGCCTTCACCCGGCGCACCCAGCAGGCGCGAAGCCGGAATGCGGCAGTTTTCGAAGCGGATCGTTGCCAGCGGATGTGGGGCGATGACATCGATGCGCTCGGCGATCGAGAAGCCCGGATCATCGGCGAACACGACAAAGGCGGAGATGCCGCGCGTGCCGGGCGCTTCGCCGGTGCGGGCGAAGACCGTATAGACATCGGCGATGCCGCCGTTGGAAATCCAGGTCTTCTCGCCATCAAGGATATAGTGGTCGCCATCTCTGCGAGCAGCGCAGGCCATGGCGGCGACATCCGAGCCGGCTTCCTTTTCCGACAGCGCGAAGGCGGAGATCCACTCGCCGGACTGCGCTTTCGGCAGAACCTCGCGGCGCAACTCTTCCGAACCGGACAGGCCGATCGCGCCGGTGCCGAGGCCCTGCATGGCGAAGGCAAAGTCGGCCAATCCGTCATGCCAGGCGAGTGTTTCGCGGGTCAGGCAGGCGGCGCGGCTGTCGATCGGCTGGCTGCCGCCGGCGCCGGTCGCGGCATCCAGAAGGCCGGCTTGTCCGAGGGCCTTGACGATCGCCCGGCAGGCGCCGTCGGTGTCCGAATGGTCGATATGACTCAGCGCACCGGAAGCCGCGAAGGCATCGAGCTTTTCGGCGAGCGCCTTGTGGCTCTCGTCGAAGAACGGCCAGTCGAGGAAATCGCGTGCTGGTCCTTTAAGCGTGGTCGGCGCTGCCATCGTCAGTTGCCCTCGAAGACCGGCTTGCGCTTTTCGGCAAACGCCTCGAAGGCGCGGCGGAAGTCCTTGGTGGCCATGCAGACCGCCTGGGCCTGGGCTTCGGATTCGATCATCTCGTCGATGCCCATGGCCCATTCCTGGTTCAGCATGGTCTTGGTCATCGTGTGGGCGAACCACGGGCCGTCGGCCAGCGAATGGGCGAGCTTGACTGCTTCGGCTTCCACCGCATCGCCAGCGTGCAGGGCGTTGAAGAAGCCCCAGGCCTGGCCTTCCGTGGCGCTCATCGAGCGGCCGGTGAAGAGCAGTTCGGCGGCGCGACCCTGGCCGATGATACGCGGCAGGATCCCGCAGGCACCCATGTCCGCGCCCGCAAGGCCGACACGGGTGAAGAGGAAGGCGGTCTTGGTTTCCGGCGTCGCCAGCCGGATGTCGGAGGCCATGGCAAGGATCGCGCCGGCGCCCATGCAGATGCCGTCGACGGCAGCGACGATTGGCTGCGGGCACTTTTTCATCGCCTTGACGAGATCGCCGGTCATGCGAGTGAAGGCCAGCAGATCCGGCATCGCCATGTGGGTCAGCGGTTCGATGATCTCGAAAACATCGCCGCCGGACGAGAAATTGCCGCCGGCGCCGGTCAGCACGATCGAGCGGATATCCGACGCGTAGACGAGATCGCGGAAAAGATCGCGCAGTTCCGCGTAGCTTTCGAAGGTCAACGGGTTCTTGCGTTCCGGGCGGTTCAGACGGATCGTCGCCACGCGGCCGTTTTCGCTGACTTCCCAGAGGAAATGTTTCGGCTGATAATCCTTGAACGGGCGGAGATGTCCCGCCATTGATGCCTGTTCGCTCATCCTGCCAATACCTCCCCACCGGCAACCGCGATTGCCTGTCCGTTGATCGACGCCGCTCCGGGCGATGCCAGCCACAGAACCGTGTCTGCGACCTCCTCCGGCTTCACCAGCCGCCCCTGCGGATTGCTCTTGGTAAATTCCTTCAATGCCTGCTCCTCCGTCCGTCCGGTCTTGGCGACGATCGTTTCGATCGAGCGGGCGATCAGTGGCGTGTCGGTAAAGCCTGGGCAGACGGCATTGACCGTGATGCCGGTCTTAGCCAGTTCCAGCGCCAGCGAGCGGGTGAGGCCGATAACGCCGTGCTTGGCAGCCACGTAGGCCGAGACATAAGCATAACCGGTGAGCCCCGCGGTCGAGGCGATATTGATGATGCGGGCGCCTGAGCCGAAAGCCTTGAGATCCGGCAGCACGGCCTGAGTGACCAGGAACACGCCGGTGAGATCCACCGACATGACCCGGTTCCACATCTCCAGCGAGGTTTTTTCGAAGGGCGCGCTGGGGCCTTCGCCGGCATTGTTGACGAGGATATCGACGGGACCGAAAGCGCCATGTGCCGTCTTCAGGCCGTTGTCGATGGCGATTTCGTCGGTAACGTCGAAGCCGTCCGCGACGCAGACCTTGTCCTTACCGAACTTCTCAGCCAGCGCCTCCAGCGGCTCTGCCCGACGGCCGGCCAGCGTCACGCGTGCGCCGGCTTCCACCAGCGCTGTCGCGATCGCCGCACCGATGCCCGAGCCCGCGCCGGTAACGAGGGCATGGCGGTTGGCAAGCCTGGCGGAAGTCGCTTCACTCATGACGCGATCCTCATTTCGCCGCCGTCGGACCGACAGCCGGAGGAGCCGCCGCGGCCGCAGCACGGGCGAGGTTGGTCTCGTATTGCGCCTTGCCGGAATAATACTGTTTTGGCCAAGGAATGCTGGTCAGGCCGATCTTTGCAGCTTCATGCAGGACCCAGGCCGGGTCGGCGAGATGCGGGCGGGCGACGGCGCAGAGATCGGCGCGGCCGGCGGCAATGATCGAGTTGGCATGGTCGGCTTCCGAAATCGCGCCGACGGCGATGGTCGGGATGCCGATCTCGTTGCGGATCTTGTCGGAGAAAGGTGTCTGGAAGAGACGGCCATAGACCGGCTTTTCTTCCTTCCACACCTGGCCGGACGAGCAGTCGATCAGGTCGGAGCCGGCATCCTTGAACATCTGCGCATAGATCGCCGCATCTTCCGGCGTGTTGCCGCCCTCGAACCAGTCGTGGCAGGAGAGGCGAACGGAAATCGGCTTGTCGGCCGGCCAGACTTCCCGGATCGCCTTGAACACTTCCAGCGGATAACGCGCGCGGTTCTCGTGGCTGCCGCCATATTCGTCGGTGCGGATATTGGTGAGCGGCGAGAGGAAGCTGGATAGGAGATAGCCGTGGGCGCAGTGAAGCTCCAGCCAATCGGCGCCGGCTTCCGCCGCGAACTTTGCAGAGCGCACATGGTCGGCGGTGACCCGGTCCATGTCGGCGCGGTCCATCGCCTTCGGAACGTGGCTGCTCTTCATATAAGGCAGAGCCGAAGCGGAGATCAGATCCCAGCCGCCATCCTCGACCGGCTGGTCGATGCCTTCCCAGGCGACCTTGGTCGAGCCCTTGCGGCCGGCGTGTCCCAGCTGGATGCCGACCTTGGCGGCAGAATTGTCATGCACGAAGGAAACGAAGCGCTTCCACGCCGCCGCCTGTTCCTCGTTCCAAAGGCCGAGGCAGCCGGGGGTGATGCGGGCATCCGGCGAGACGCAGGTCATTTCCGCAAACACCAGGCCGGCGCCGCCGAGGGCACGGGAGCCGAGATGAACCAGATGGAAATCGTCCAGCAACCCGTCCTTGGCGGAATACATGGCCATCGGAGACATGACGATGCGGTTCGGCAGGTGGGTTTCGCGCAGCGAATAGGGCGTGAACATCGGCGGCAGGGTGCGGCTGTTGCCGGTCACCTCGATGCCGTTTTTCTTCGCGAACCAGCGCTCATAGCCTTCCAGCCATTTCGGATCGCGCAGGCGCAGGTTTTCGTGGCTGATGCGCTGCGAACGCGTCAGCATAGAATACATGAACTGTTCCGGCTCCAGCGTATCGGCGTAGCGCTGGCCGACGACCTCGAACCATTCCATGGCGTTGCGGGCCGCATTCTGGATGCGGGCGACATCGACGCGGCGGATTTCCTCGTAGGTTTCGAGAACCGCGGGGATCCTGTCCTTGGTATGGCCGAGCTTGTTGAACTGGTTCGTGAGTTCGATCGCATCGTCGATCGCGAGCTTGGTGCCGGAGCCGATCGCGAAATGGGCGGTATGGGCGGCGTCGCCCATCAGCACCACATGGGAATTGCCGTTGAAATGGCTCCATTTGCCGCAGATCAGGCGGTTGAAGTTCAGCCAGGCGGAGCCGCGCAGATGCCGCGCATTGGTCATCAGCTCGGAGCCTTCGAGCACTTCCGAGAACAGATCCTGGCAGAAGTCGATAGATCCCTGCTGGTCCATCTGGCCGAGGCCGTGCTTTTCGTAGGCCTCTTCGGTCGTCTCGACGATGAAGGTCGAGGTCTTGTCGTCGAACTTGTAGATATGCGCCTGGAACCAGCCGTGATCCGTCTTGCGGAAATCGAAGGTGAAGGCGTCGAAAAGCTTGTTGGTGCCGAGCCAGATATAGCGGTTCGGACGCACCACGAGGTCCGGCTCGAAGACGTCCGGGTAACGGTTGCGGATCTTCGAGTTGAAGCCATCGGAGGCGATGATCAGGTCGGCATCGGGATAATCGAGATCGCCGCTGGAATCGGTCTCGAAGACGAGCTCAACGCCCAGCGCTTCGCACCGGCGTTGCAGGATGTTCAGGAGCTTCTTGCGGCCGATGCCGACGAAGCCATGGCCGGAGGTGCGCTGGCGCGTGCCCTTGAAGAGCAGCTCGATATCGTCCCAGTGGTTGAACGCATCCTCGATTTCGGCAGCACTTTCCGGGTCCCAGGCCTTCATCGAAACCATGGTGGCGTCGGAGAAAACCACGCCCCAGCCGAACGTGTCGTAAGGCTTGTTGCGCTCGACAACGGAGATCGAATGCTCCGGGTGCTGCTTCTTCATCAGAAGCGCGAAATAGAGGCCGGCCGGGCCGCCACCGATACAGACGATGCGCATATCCAAGTCCTCCTGGCGTTCAGTCATTCATTATTTTAAGTTTAAAGTATATGGCGTCTGATCGAACCGTCAAGCGGATAATTCCTGCGACTTGGGTTTTATCGGACGGCCAGTTCAGACTTCGGTTTTTCGCTCCAGCCAGCCCGGATCGTATTCCGGCAAGGGGATCGCATCGAGAAGCGCGCGGGTGTAGGCGGCGGAAGGCGAGGCGAACACCCGCTCGCACGGGCCTTCCTCGACGACCCTGCCGAGCCGCAGCACATAGACATGATCGCAGATGGCGCGGATGACAGAGAGATCGTGGCTGATGAAGGCCATGGCAAGGCCGAGTTCCGTCGAAAGCTCCTTCAGCAGCTTCAGGGCCTGCGCCTGGGTGGAAACGTCAAGGCCGGAGACGATCTCGTCGGCCAGCACGAAATCCGGCTGCATCAGTACGGCGCGGGCGATGCCGATGCGCTGGCGCTGGCCGCCGGAAAGCTCGTGCGGGTAACGATCGAGGCAGGCGGCGGGTAATGAGACGCGGTCGAGGACAGTTTTGACTCGGTTCAGCGCCTCAGCGGTATCGCCGGCGATACCGTGCAGGAGAAGCGGGCCGGTCAGGATGCGGCGGATCGTATGGCGCGGGTTGAGCGAGGCCATCGGGTCCTGGAAGATCATCTGCATGCGGCGTCGCAGAGGCCGTATCTCGTTTTCCGGGATATGGGTGATGTCCTTGCCGTCGAAGGTGATGTTGCCGGAGGACACGTCGACAAGGCGCAACAGCGCGCGGCCGAGCGTCGTCTTGCCGGAACCGGATTCGCCGACGATGCCGATCGTCTGGCCGCGTCCGATGTGAATATCAACACCATGAAGAACCGGCGTCGGCGGTTTGCCGGAGCCGAAGAGGCTGGCGCGCTTGCCATAGGTGACTTCGATGCCGGTCGCGACGAGGAGGTTTCTGTCCATCAGCGGATCCCGATTTCCTGGCGGAGTGCGCGAAAAACCTCTTCCGGCACCGGTTCCAGGCCGGCATCCGGCCGGTCGTAACGTGGGCCGGCGGCGATCAGCGCCCTGGTGTAGGCATGCTGCGGGTTTTCAAGCACCGAGCGCACCGGCCCGTCCTCGATGACCTTGCCGCCATAAAGTAGCGTGACGCTGTCGCAGATCTGCGCGACGATGCCAAGATCGTGGGTGACGAACAGCACGCCGGTGCCCTGCACCTCCTGCATATGGCGGATGAGGCGGAGGATTTCCTTCTGGACCGTTACGTCGAGCGCGGTCGTCGGCTCGTCGGCAACCACGAGTTCTGGCTCGACGGCGAAGGCTGCGGCGATCAGCACGCGCTGGCGCATGCCGCCGGAGAGCTGGTGCGGAAAGCTTGCCATTGCCCGGTCGGGATCGCGGATCTGGACGTCTGCCAGCAGTTGCAGGGCACGCGCCTCGGCGGCCTTTGCGGAAAGCCCGCGTTTCAGCCGTAGCCCATCGGCGAGCTGGACGCCGATGCGGCGGCCCGGATTGAGTGCGGTTTGCGGGTCCTGCGGGATCAGCGAAATCTCCGAACCCATGATGTTGCGCAGTTCAGGCGGTTTCATGCCCAACAGATCGCGGCCCTTGAAGTTGATCCAGCCGCCGGTGACTCGCACCGTGCGTGGCAGGATGCCGAGGATCGCCTTGGCGATGGTCGATTTGCCGGCGCCGCTTTCGCCGACGAGGCCGCGGACCTCGCCCTTCCTCAGGGAAAGGTTGACATCGCGCAGGACCGGCAGACCGCCTTCACGATCGGAGACGGCGGAGAGGCCGGTCACATTGAGAAGAGCGTCCGTCATCGTCTCATCACCGGATCGAGCGCCCGGCGCAGGCCGGCGCCAAGCTGGTTGAAGGCGAGAACCGTGGCGAAAAGCACGGCGAGCGGCGCCACGAGCAGCCACCAGGTATGGTGGATCAGCTGTCGCCCCTGCGCGATCATGCCGCCCCAGGTGGGCGTATCGGAGGAGACCGACAGTCCGACGAACGAGAGGATCGCCTCGACCACGACGGCTATACCCATTTCCAGGCTGACGAGCGCGATCAGTACCGGGACGATGTTGGGAAAGATTTCCCGCGTCAGGATTTTCATGCGCGAAAATCCGACGGTGCGGGCGGCGGTGATATAATCGAGCTGTGCCTGGGCCAGCGTCTCGGCGCGAACGACGCGGCAGAAACGGGTCCAGTCGATGATGACGATCGCGGCGATCACAGAATGTACGCCGGAGCCGAAGACGGCGACCAGCAGGATCGACAGGAGCACCGGCGGGAAGGCCATCCAGATATCGACGATCCGCGAGATGATCCGGTCCGTCCAGCCGCCGTACCAGCCGGCGAGCAGGCCAAGCACCGTGCCGATCAGCGCCGCGAGACTTGCGGAGACGAAGGCGACGAAAAGCGCGATGCGGCTGCCGTAAAGAAGTCGGGAGAGGACGTCGCGGCCGAGGTCGTCGGTTCCGAGGTAATAACCGGGTTCAGTGCCGTCGATCCAGGCCGGGGGTAGCGAACCGAGCATCAGGTCCTGTTCCAGTGGGTCTTTTGGCGCGATGAGCGGTGCAAAGATCGCGATGACCAGAAGCAGCAGGATGAAGCCGCCGCCAAACAGCACTTTCGGCTGGGTGAGCAGCGTCTTGACACGGGAGGGCGGTCGGGTCTGGGCCACGGGCGCGGCGATGGTGATCGGCTCAGCCATGACGAAGCCTCGGGTTGAGGGCGGCGGCCAGGAGATCGACCACGAGATTGATGACGATGAAGATCGCGCCGAAGACGAGTACCAATCCCTGGATCAGCGGCAGATCGCGATTGATTACCGCGTCGATCGCCATGTTGCCGATGCCGGGATAGGAGAAGATCCGCTCGACGATGACCGTGCCGCCGACGAGGAAAGTGAACTGCACGCCGGTCAGCGACAGGGCAGGTCCGATGGCGTTGCGCAGGGCTTCCTGCAGCACGAGGCGGATTTCCGACATGCCCTTGAGGCGGGCCAGCAGCACGTAATCCTGCACCATGGCCTCGAGCAGTGCTTCTTTGAGAATACGGGTGATGACGGTGGCGAGTGGCAGGGCGAGCGCCAGAACCGGCATGACCATATGGGCGGCGACATCAAGGAAGACGTCGAGGCGCAGGCGGACGAGGCTTTCGGCGAGATAGAACGGCGTCACGAAATCGATCGACAGCGTTGGGTCGATGCGGCCGGAAAGCGGAAAGATCGGGAAAAAGACGCCGAGCAGGAGAACCAGCGCCAGCGCCCAGACGAAATCGGGCACGGCCAGCAGCACGCCGTTTGTGGCGTCGATTGCCGGTTCCAGAGGTGTGCGGCGGGAAAGCGTGCCGATCACCGCGACCGTACCGCCAATCAGGATCGCGACAATCAAGGCCGCGAAGGCGAGTTCAAGCGTCGCTGGCAGGCGCCCCAGCAGCAGTTCCAGAACGTCGCGGCGGAGCGAGATCGAGGTGCCGAAATCGCCGATCAGCACCGCCTGCAGCCAGACACCGAATTGGGCCGGCAGGCTGAGATCGAGCCCGTACTTGGCGCGCAGCGCCAGGATGTCGGCGGGGCTGGCGCCCGGCGCGATCATCATGGCGATCGGATCGCCCGGCACGACGCGCAGCAGCACGAAGACGATCAATGCGACGCCGAACAGCGTTACCGCCGCCATGACAAGCCGATTGAGGATGGATATGGCGATCATCAATTACTCCCTCTTCTCCCCGGCGGGGAGAAGATGCCCGTCAGGGCAGATGAGGGGGATGAGGAGCGTCAGCGACGAATATCCTTGACGCGGCGAGCGCAGGATAGATCGTGCCGTGCCACCCCCTCATCCGACCCTTCGGGCCACCTTCTCCCCGCTGGGGAGAAGAGGGACTCTATCTCAGGCCTTCGACACCAGCGTCGGCTGCAGCGCGCCGGAAACGTTCGGCACGACCTTCAGCTTGTCCTTGTAGACGATCGGCTGCACATACTGGAGGAGCGGGATGACATAGCCCTGTTCGGCGATGTATTTGCTGACCGCCTTCCAGCCGGCAATGCGCTTCTTCTCGTCCTTTTCGCCCCAGAGCGGCATGATCATGCTGTCCAGATCGTCCGTGTTCCAGACCGAGTGCGGCGAGGGGCCGAACATGGCAAAGCCGGTGGAGGTGGTCGGGTCGGCGACCGCGTTGCCCCAGTTGTAGAAGGCGGCGGGGGCGAGCTGGTCGGCGGCGCGCAGTTCGTAGTGCTTGGCGATCTCGTAGACTTCGATCTCCGCCTCGATGCCGACGCGGCGCCACATGCCGACGATCGCCTGGATCATTTCGTAATCCTTCGGCTTGAAGCCGCGCGTCGTCTGGATCTTGAATTTTACCGGCTTGTCGGTCGAGAAACCGGAGGCCTTCAAGAGCTCCTTGGCCCTGTTCTGGTCGTAGCCGACCTTGATCGAGGCGTCATAGGCATCGTATTCGGGCGCTTCCAGCGTATCGATCGGCACGCCGTAACCTTTCAGCAGCCGGTCGACGATCGACTTCTTGTCGATCGCGTGATGGGCTGCGAGGCGCACGTTCTTGTCGAGCATGGCGTCGATATTGTTCAGGAAGATCATGCCGATATCCGAGATCGGCTTTGCCACGCCCTTCAGGCCCTTCTTGTCCTTCAGGCGGTCGTATTCCTCGTAAGGGATTTCGAGCGTGATGTCGGACGATCCGGATTCGATTTCGGCGACGCGGCTGGTCGCGTCCGGCACGAACTTGAAGACGACCGTGTCGAAGGCCGGCTTGCCGCCGTAATAGTTCGGGTTGGCCTTCAGGCGCAGGAAAGCGTTGCCCTCGTACGCATCAACCATATACGGCCCGGTGCCGATCGGTTTCTTTTCAAAACCTTCGGCGCCGACCTTTTCGTAATAGGCTTTCGGCATCACATAACCCGTCAGGAAGGCCATCCACTTGAAGAAGGTCGGGTCGTATTGCTTGACGTCGCCGGTGATGCGCTTGCCGTCGACCTTGTAGTTGCTGACGCCGCCCCAGACGAACTGGATCGGGTTACCGGTTTCCGGCTTGGCGGCGCGTTCCAGCGACCAGACGATATCGGCCGGGGTGAAGTCGGATCCGTCATGCCACTTGACGCCCTCGCGGACATCCATCCAGACCTTGGTCTTGTCGTCGTTCCAGCCCCAGGCGGTGAGCAGGCCCGGCTGGAAGGAGAGATCGGGACCCTGGCCGATGAACTGGTCGAAGATCGAGCGATAGATCGCCTGGATCGTCGGGTTGACCGCGGAGGGACCAACCGTCGGGTCGAAGGAGGGCAGGTTGACGTTATAGGCGATGGTCAGCGTCGAGCTGTCCTGCGCGAAAACTGCATTACGTCCGGAAAATACGCCTGTCAGAAAAGTGGCCGCGCCCAGGCTCAATGCCTGGCGCCGGGAGAGCGTCGTCATGGTCCAACTCCATTGTTCCCTGGTGGCCAAACTTGCGGACAGGCTGTCCGTGTCGGGCTCATTCGTGTGGATGGTTGAACGTTAAAATAAGTGCGGAACGGCGGCAAGGACTATTTGCAACCATCGGGCGGTCGATTTTCGTGCCGAAACGAACAAATAATATGCATTAGCATATATAATGGTTCTCGTTGGCGCCTACCGGTATGCGGCGAACGCCTGAAATAACGCTCCGTATTCCTGTAGCATTTGTGAATTGACAAATGGGCGGTGTAGAAAATATGCTTTTGCAAATGATTATTGCATGAAGCCGACAAGGCGAAGGGGAACTGCCATGGCCGAGCGATCTTTTGCGCGCGAAGTCGAGGATCTCAAACTTGGAGAAGGCGAGATTTTCCGTGGTGAAGGCATTCTCGCCATCACCAAGGCGCTGCTGCAATCCGGTGTTTCCTATGTCGGCGGCTACCAGGGTTCGCCGATCTCGCACCTGATGGACGTGCTGGCCGATGCCAAGGACATCATGGAGGATCTCGGGGTCCATTTTGAGACCTCGGCCTCGGAAGCGGCAGCGGCGGCGATGTTGTCTGCCTCGGTGATGTATCCGGTACGCGGTGCCGTGACATGGAAATCGACGGCCGGCACCAATGTCGCGTCGGACGCGCTCTCCAACCTGTCCTCCGGCGGCGTCAATGGCGGCGCGCTGATCATCCTCGGCGAGGATTTCGGCGAAGGCTCTTCGATCATGCAGGAACGCAGCCATGCGTTCGCGATGAAGTCGCAGATGTGGCTTCTCGACCCGCGTCCCAACCTGTCGGCGATGGTTCAGGCCGTGGAAGATGGCTTCCAGCTTTCGGAAGCCTCCAACACCCCTGTCATGCTGGAAGTGCGCATTCGCGCCTGTCACGTGCACGGCCAGTTCGTCGCCAAGGATAACCAGCGGCCAAAGTTCACGCTCCGCGAGGCGCTGGAAAACCCGGTCCGCGACGTCAACCGCATCGTCCTGCCGCCGGCGAATTTCGGGCAGGAGAAGGACAAGCTGGAGCGCCGCTGGCCGGCTGCCGTCAACTTCATCAAGGAACGGAAGCTCAACGAGCATTTCGGTCCCGAGGAAGGCGAGATCGGCATCATCACGCTTGGCGGTCTCTACAACGGCGTCATGCGCGGCCTGCAGCAGCTCGGCCTGGCGGATGTCTACGGCAATTCGTCGGTGCCGATCTACGTGATGAACGTCGCCTACCCGACGATCGACGACGAGGTGGTCGATTTCTGTCTCGGCAAGAAGGCCGTGATCATGGTCGAAGAAGGCGCGCCCGAATATGTCGAGCAGACGCTCCACACGCTGATGCGCCGTCGCGACATTCAGACCCGCCTGCACGGCAAGGACATCCTGCCGCTCGGCGGCGAATATACCGCGCCCGTGATGATGAAGGGGCTCAAGACCTTCATCGAAATGTACGACCGCCTGCTGCTCGGCAACCAGCCGCCGGTGCCGGATCCGAGCGATGTTCTCAACGATCCCAAGGTGAAGGCTCTGGCCGAAGTCGTGCCAGCACGCCCGGCTGGTTTCTGTACCGGCTGTCCGGAGCGGCCGATCTTTGCGGCCATGAAGCTGGTCGAAAAGGAACTCGGCGAACACCACGTCTCGGCCGATATCGGCTGCCACCTGTTCTCCATCCTGCCGCCCTTCAACATCGGCGGCACGACGATGGGCTATGGTCTTGGCCCAGCTTCTGCTTCCGCCTTTAACGTCGAAGCGGACAAGCGCTCGATCGCGGTCATGGGTGACGGCGGCTTCTGGCACAACGGCCTTGCGACCTCGGTCGGCAATGCGGTGTTCAACAAGCAGGACGGCGTCATCCTCGTCGTGGACAATTTCTATTCGGCGGCAACCGGCGGCCAGGACATCCTGTCGTCACGGGCGATCAACCCGAACCGCAAGACCAACAACTCGATCGTCAACGCGGTGAAGGGCATCGGCGCCACCTGGGTGCGCCAGATCGACCGCACTTACGATGTCGCCAAGATGCGCGACACCCTGAAGGAAGCGCTGACGAGCAAGGAAAAAGGCCCGAAGATCATCGTTGCCTCTTCCGAATGCATGCTGAACAAGCAGCGCCGCGTGAAGCCGCAGTTCAACCAGGCGGTCAAGGACGGCAAGCGCATGGTGAAGGAGCGGTTCGGGGTGGACGAGGATGTCTGCACCGGCGATCACGCCTGCATCCGGCTTTCCGGCTGCCCGTCGCTTTCGATCAAACACACGGACGATCCGCTGAAGGACGATCCGGTGGCGGCGATCGACAATAGCTGCGTCGGCTGCGGCAATTGCGGCGAGGTTTCCGAGGCCGCAGTTCTCTGTCCTTCGTTTTATCGCGCCGATGTGATCATGAATCCGACCGGTTGGGACAAGTTCCTCTCGAAATTCCGCGCTTCGGTGATCGGCTGGCTGCAGGCCCGCCGCGCTGCCGGCCGCGTCGTCTTTGCGGAGGCTTGATCGATGAACGAGACCGTGAACCTCAAGACGCTCTACGCCTCCGACAAGCCGCTGGCACTGGCGATCATGGCCATGGGCGGCCAGGGCGGCGGCGTGCTAGCCGACTGGATCGTCGGTCTTGCCGAAGAACAGGGCTGGATGGCGCAGTCCACCTCGGTACCGGGCGTCGCCCAGCGCACCGGTGCGACGATCTACTACATCGAGATGCTGCCGGCCCGTGACGGCGTGTCGCCGATCTTTTCGCTGATGCCGACGCCGGGCGATGTGGATGTCGTGCTTGCCGCCGAGTTGATGGAAGCCGGTCGCTCCGTGCTGCGTGGTCTCGTCACGCCGGACAAGACTACGCTGATCGCCTCGACGCATCGCTCCTTTGCGGTCGGCGAAAAGGAAAAGCCGGGCGACGGCATTGGTGATCCGACCGTGGTGGTCGGGGCGACCGATTTCGCCGCCAGGCGCACCATCGCATTCGACATGGATACGCTGGCACTCAAGAACGGCAGCGTGATCTCCGCCTCGATGTTCGGCGCGCTTGCCGCGGCTGATGTGCTGCCCTTCTCCAAGGAAGCGTTCGAGGCGACGATCCGTGGCGGCGGCAAGGGCGTCGAGCCCAGCCTGCGTGCCTTCAACGCCGCCTATGAGCGCACCAAGGCCAAGCCGCGGGACGAAGTCACCGCCTCGGCGACGAAGCGTTTCGACGTCATGCCGGAAACCGCCGGCCATCCGGATCTCGATCGGCTGGTGCATCGCATGCGCGCCGAATTCCCCGAGGTCGCCTGGCCGCTGCTGTTTGCCGGCGTCAAGAAGCTCACGGATTTCCAGGATCCGGCCTATGCCGGCGAATATCTCGACCGGGTCGGCAAACTCCACGCCCTCGACCGCGCCAATGGCGGCGAGGAGCACGACTATGCCTTCACCGTCCAGTCGGCGAAATACGTCGCCATCGCCATGGCCTATGACGATGTGATCCGCGTCGCCGACCTGAAAACCCGTGGCTCGCGTTTCGTTCGCGTCGCCAAGGAAGTCGGCGTCAAGCAGGACCAGATCCTCTACATGACCGAATACATGCATCCGCGCATGGAAGAGGTCGTTGGAACCATGCCGAAGAAGTTGGGCCTGTGGGTCGAAACCCGTCCGAAGGTTTTCGCCTGGCTCGACCGCCGCATCAACAAGGGCCGCCGGGTGCAGACCGGCACGCTCTTCTGGTTCCTGACGCTTTACACGTTGGCAGCGTTGCGCCGCATCCGTCGCGGCACGCTGCGACACTTGCGGGAAACCGAGCATCGCGAAGCCTGGCTCAATGCGGCGACCTCGCTTCTTTCGCGGAACTACGATCTCGCGGTCGAAGTGATCAACAATCGCCGCCTGGTGAAGGGTTATTCCGATACTCATGCGCGCGGGCTTTCGAAGTTCGACCGCGTGATGTCGGCGCACACGACCCTGGCGGACCGCGACGACGGTGCGGCCTGGATGAAACGCCTGCGCCAGGCGGCACTCCTCGATGAAAACGGCATTGCGCTGGACGGCGCGCTGAAGACGGTCTCTACGCTTTAGGTTTTAAGCATAAAGACACATTATAGCCGCGATCCCGTTGCTTTTGCTGCGCATCTGACCGAAACCTAGATGCGCAGTTCTTCAGCCCCGGCAGCCCACATGGAATCCACGGATCGTCAGCCAAGTCGCTTTCGAGACATCCTTGAGACGTACCGTCCTTATCTCATCGCCCTGGCGGCGCTGGCGGTTTTCGCGTTCACGACATTTGCCATCTACAAACTCACCAACGAAGTCAGCTACGACGACGTTATCGAGGCGCTTGGCAATACGCGCTGGTCTTCGGTCGGCCTTGCTGTTTTCTTCACGGCACTGAGTTTCGCAGCGCTGGTCGGATACGACATCAACGCGATCACCTATATCGGCCGGACGCTGCCTTTCGTGCCTGTCGCGATAACGGCTTTCAGCGCCTATGCGGTCGGCAACACGGCCGGTTTCGGAGCCCTCAGCGGCGGAGCGATCCGGTTCCGCGCCTATTCGCGCCTGGGGCTTTCGCCGGACGATATCGGTCGCGTCATCGCATTTGTGACGCTCGCCTTCGGTATCGGGCTTCTGGCGGTCACGGCGCTCGCATCGCTGGTCACGGCGCCGAGGATCGGAGCAATCCTCGACATCGACGGAACGTGGGTCCGCGCCGGCGCGATCGTGATCATCCTCGTGCTTATCGCTCTTCTGATCCTCGGGCGTGGCGGACGGACGGTATCCATCGGACGATTGAGCATCCGTCTGCCGGACAGCCGTACATCCTCGCAGCAGTTCCTGATCACGGCGCTTGACGTCGCCGCCTCCGCCTCCGTCCTCTACGTGCTTCTGCCGCAGACGGAAATCGGCTGGCCGTCCTTCCTGGCGATCTATGCGACCGCCATCGGCCTGGGTGTCCTCAGCCATGTGCCGGCCGGTCTCGGCGTCTTCGAGACGGTGATCGTCGCCGCGCTCGGCAACACGGTCAGCCTTGATGAAGTGCTCGGGAGCCTGGTTCTTTATCGCGTCATCTATCACGTCCTGCCGCTGCTCATCGCCACTCTCGTGGTGATCGGCGTCGAGGTTCGCCAGCTTGCCCATCACCCCGTCGCCTCGACGCTCCGCAAGCTCGAGTTCCGGCTGGCGCCGCCGCTGCTGGCAGCCTTCGCAATGATCGCCGGTGCGATGCTGATTTTCTCCAGCGTCACCCCAACGCCGGACTCGGATATCGATTTCCTCGGCAACTACCTGCCGTTGCCGGTGTTCGAGGGTGCACATTTTCTCTCGAGTATCCTTGGGCTGCTGTTGTTCGTTGCAGCGCGCGGCATCAGCCAGCGGCTGGACGGAGCCTGGTGGACCGCCACGGTCTGCACTGCCCTTGCCCTCGTCCTCGCCTTTATGCGGGCGGTCGCGCTTTTCGAGGCGACGTTCCTGACCATCCTGCTAATCAGCCTCTTCCTCAGTGCCAAGCAGTTTAGGCGCCGCGCATCTCTGTTCGGGCAGGTGCTGACGCCGAGCTGGATCGCCGCCATGTTCATCGTGGTCGCGGCGGCGATCACGGTGCTGCTCTTCGTCTATCGCGAGGTGGATTACAGCCGCGAGCTCTGGTGGCAGTTCGAATTCTCCGAGGAAGCACCGCGCGGATTGCGCGCGGTCCTTGGCCTGGCGATCTTCGCGGCGACGATCTCGGTCTTCAGCCTATTGCGGCCTGCGGCCCGACGTTCGGCATTGTCGACGGCAGACGATCTCGATCGGGCAATCCAGCTCGTCATGGCCAATGACAATGCCGACGCCAACCTTGTCCGGATGGGCGACAAGCGGCTGATGTTCTCCGAGAGCGGCAACGCCTTCCTCATGTACGGCATTCAGGGCCGTTCCTGGATTGCGCTTTTCGATCCGGTCGGGCCGCAGGAGGAGATGGCGGATCTCGTCTGGCGTTTCGTCGAGGAAGCCCGTGCCCAGGGAGGCCGCGCCGTGCTCTATCAGATTTCGCCCGGTCTCCTTTCGCATTGCGCCGATGCGGGCCTCAGGGCCTTCAAGCTCGGCGAGCTGGCGATCGTCGACCTGTCGCGTTTCGACCTCAAGGGCAGCCGGCTTGCCGGGCTTCGCCAGGCCGTCAACAAGGGTGCGCGCGAGGGGCTGGAGTTTTCCGTCATCGACCAGCCGGATGTGATGGTGCATATCGAGGAGCTGCGGCGGGTGTCGGATGCCTGGCTCGAAGAACACAACACCCGCGAAAAGACATTTTCACTCGGCGCCTTCCGGGATGATTATGTCAGCGCCCAGCCGGTCGCGATCCTGCGGAAGGACAGCCGGATCGTCGCCTTCGCGACGCTGTCGCTGACCGACACGAAGCAGGAAGGCACGGTCGACCTGATGCGCTTCCTGCCGGATGCGCCGAAAGGCTCAATGGACTTCCTGTTCGTGAAGATTATGGAATATCTTCGCGATGCCGGTTATGGACATTTCAATCTCGGCATGGCGCCGCTTTCCGGCATGTCTACACGCGAGGCCGCGCTCGCCTGGGACCGGATCGGCAGCGTCGTGTTCGAGCACGGTGAACGGTTCTACAATTTCAAAGGGTTGAAAGCCTTCAAGTCGAAGTTTCATCCCGCCTGGGAGCCGCGATATCTGGCTGTGGCAGGGGGCGTCAGTCCCGCCATAGTGATGATGGATGCGACGCTTCTGATCGGCGGCGGCTTGAGAGGAGTGGTCGGTAAATGATGTTTCTGCGTTCTCTTTCCATCGCGCTTGCCGCCCTGCTGTTCGGCGCCTTGATGGCTGCCGCCCAGGATCAGCAGGATTACCATACGGGCATGATCCCGCAGCCGCGCATCCTTGTGCCGAACAATGGCAGCGAACTCGAAGGCATCGTCTTCCTGATTTCAGGTGGGCAGGGCTGGGGGGCGCGGGAGGATTCCGAGGCCCAGAAGCTGCTCGCCGACGGTGCAGCGGTGGTCGGCATCGATTTCCCTTCCTATATCAAGTCGCTCGCAGCCGATGACGGCGAGTGCATCTACATGGTTTCCGATATCGAGGATATCTCCCAGCAGGTGCAGCGGCGGATCGGCAACCCGCAATACCGCCACCCGATCGTCGCCGGTATCGGGGAAGGTGGCGCGCTGGCGCTTGCGATGATCTCCCAGAGCCCGAACGCGACGATCGAGGAGGCGATTGCCGTCGATCCGCTGGCTGGCATTCCGCTCGCCAAGGAGCTCTGCACGCCGGCGTCCAAGCAGAAGGTCGGCGATCGCACGGTCTATGGTTTTGACGACGGCGCGTTGCCGGCCGCGGTGACGATCGTTTCCACGTCTTCCGCCGATGCCGCCGGCAAGGCGCATGGACAGCGCCTGAAGCAGGATCATCCGGAGGTCGAGCTGATCAATTCCGGTGAGGCGTCGGATGTGGCGCTGTCGCAAGTGCTTGCAACCCGCATCGCGGCCGCCGGCCAGACCAACCAGCCGCTCGACCTTCCGCTGAACGTGCTCGACGCGAAGCCGGCCATGAATACGATGGCGGTGATCTTTTCCGGCGATGGCGGGTGGCGTGACCTCGACAGCGAAGTGGGCGGTTATCTGCAATCGCAGGGCATTCCGACGATCGGGCTGGATTCGCTGCGTTACTTCTGGTCCGAACGCACGCCGCAGGCAACCGCGGATGACCTGGCAAAGATCATCGAACACTATCGCCGGCAATGGGGCGTTCAGAACGTGCTGCTGGTCGGGTATTCGTTCGGTGCGGACGTGCTGCCCTCGACCTACAATCTCCTGCCGGCCGCGGACCGTGCACGGGTCAAGCAGATCACGCTGCTCGGCCTGTCGCATGAAGTGGACTACGAGATTTCCGTGACCGGCTGGCTTGGTGTCGCCGGCGACGGCAAGGGCGGCGATCCGATGACCGACATCGTCAAGATCGATCCGAAGCTTATTCAATGCGTCTACGGCACCGATGAGGACGACGACCCCTGCCCGACGCTGAAGGACAAGGGCGTCGAGGTCGTGCGGATCGAGGGCGGGCATCATTTCGACGAGAATTACCAGGCGCTCGGCAAGCGCATCCGCGACAGCCTGCAGACACGGCTGACGAAATAAGCCGATCAGATCTCGTGCTTGCGGATGTTGAGGAGGATCTTGTGCAGCGTGCCGGTGAAGGCGCGGTATTCCTCCTCGTCGATGCCGTCGAACATCCTGAGCAGTGAATCATACATGGTCGGCCAGAAGCGGCCGAAGGCCGAGCGTCCTTCCTCGGTGATCGTCACGTCGCGGATGCGCATGTCCTCGGCGCGCGGCGTGCGGCGGATATAACCCTGCTCTTCGAGGGAATCGAGCGTACGGCTCATGGTCGATTGCTCGATAACGGCAAAGATGGAAAGCTCGTTGATGGTGAGCGAGGCGGAGACGCTCAGGACCGCAAGCGTGCGCATCTTGGCGGTCGACAATTCGTACTCGCGCAGCTCCTCCGCCATGTTGGAGTTCCAGCGCGAGATGATGCGGTTCATCAGGTAGGGTGCGAAGTGATTGAGGCCGATCTCGCCCATGGTCGGGCGATTTTCCTGATCGCCTTCCTGATGCCAGCGCAGCACCACGCCCGAAAACCGTTCTGCCATGAAATCCATCTCTCCTAAGCCGCCTCGCTTCAACGCAGCGACGATGCGAGCAGAAAGCCCGAGCCGCCGGCAAGCCCCGGTCCCGGATGGGTCGAGGCGCCGATATGATAGAGGCCCGGCACGTCGGTGCGGTGGTTAACAGACGACTTGAAGGGCCGCCAGAGGAAAAACTGGTCGAGCCCGCAGAAGCCGCCATACGGATCGCCGCCGACGAGGTTCATGTTCATCGCTTCGAGATCGGCCGGCGAGTAGGCGCGGCGGGCGAGCTTGATTTTGGCAAAGTTCTCGATGTGGCGGGAAAGCAGCGCTTCGATGCGGTCGGCATAAAGTTCGCGCAGCTCCTCGGTCCAGCGGCCGTCGGAAGGTGTGATGATCTCACCGGCCGCATCACCCTTGATGAAGCGCGGTGCTTCGGGAAGCTGCAGCCAGAGAACGGATTTACCGTCCGGCGCGCGTGACGGATCGAAGCTGGCCGGCTGGCCGACGCAGACGGTCGGCTCTGCGGGTAGCAGGCCGCGTTCGCATTCGTTGGTGGCACGGGAAACACCGTCCAGGCCGGGTGTCAGGTGCAGCAGCGCCACCTTGGCGAGGTCCGGATCGCCCTTCCAGCGCGGCGGCGCGGAGAGCGCGTAGTGGATCTGCATATTGCCCTTGCCGTAACGATAACGAGCGACGCTTTCCCGGATTTCGGCGGGCGCCGGTTGCGGCCAGTCCTTGAGCAGGCGGTCGTAGATCTGGTTCGGCGTCGTAGAGCAGACGACGCCGGACGTGGCGTTGACCGTCTCGCCACCTGCCAGCCGCACGCCGGCAGCCTTGTTGCCCGGGCCGGGAAGGATGCGTTCGACATCCGCACCGGTGCGGATCGCGCCGCCCTGATCCGTGATCAGCCGTTCGAAAGCCCTGACGAGGTTTGCGGCGCCGCCCTTGACGATCGGGCAGCCGGCAAGCTCGATCGCAAAACCGATGACCTTGACCATCTCGGCCGAATAGGCGCTTTCCGGCGCCAGGCCGCAATGCAGGACCCAGGGCGCCCAGAGAGCATGCACGGCTTCGGACTTGTAGGTGGTTTCGAGATAACCCCGCGCCGGTGTCAGCGCGTCGCCGAACCATGCGGCAAGCTGGCGCAGGCCCTTGCCCCAGCCCTGTCTGGCGACCGTCTTCAGCGTCGTGCCGGACCAGAGCGCGCCACCGAGCAGTGAAAACAGAAAGGCGGCATCCGTGCCAAGGGCGCTCATTTCCTTGTCGAAAGTCTCGCCGTCGCCGGCCGCGAGGGCCTCGAAGGTTGCAATATTGCGTTGCCGGTCTTTGGAGAAGATGACGGAGGAACCGTCCGGGCGCAGCACGCCAGTCGGCAGGTCGGCATGGGCGAATTCCAGGCCGCGCGCTTCGAGATCCTTGCCGAGCGCGCCATAGGCGGGCGAGGTCAGGAACAGCACCATGGTGGTGGCCATCACGTCGTGGATGAAGCCCGGCTCAGTGATTTCGTCCGTGTACAGGCAGCCGCCTATGCGGTCGCTGCGCTCCAGGACGAGGACTTTTTTGCCCTTCTTGCCGAGCATGGCGGCGGCGACCAGCGCGTTGATACCGCTGCCGACGAAGATGTAGTCGAAATCCGCCATGCCGCCCGTCTTTCCGCTGAATACAGAAAGGGCCGGAACCTTCCGGTCCGGCCCTTCGATTGGATCAGGCGATCAGCGCGAGGGCGCGGACCGGCGAGCCGGTGCCCTTGACGAGCTTCAGCGGGGCAGCGATCAGCACGGCGCCCTTCGGCGGCAGCTGGTCGAGGTTCGACAGCGATGCGAGGCCGTATTTGCCGGCTCCGTGCATGAGGTTATGGGCCGGGAAGGGCGGGTTCATGCCGCCGGCAGAACCGGCGTCGGTGCCGATGGTTTCCTGGCCCCAGCCGATAATGTCTTTCGAAATCAGGTATTGGATCGCTTCGGCGGTCGGGCCGGGAGAATGCGGGCCATTCTCGTCGGCATTCAGGAAGGTTTCGGTCGAGCCGTTGCGCTTGTACCAGTCGGAGCGCATCAGCACCCAGCTGCCGGCTTCGATGGCGCCATGCTCGGCTTCCCATTCCTTGATGCTGTCGACGGTCAGCAGATAATCCGGGTTTTCCGCAGCTTCCTTGGAGCGGTCGATGACATTGACCGGCGCCACGAAATTCTGCGGCGGGATGGTGTCGGTCGTGTTGTTCGGCTTGTCCTTGCCGGTGATCCAATGACAGGGCGCATCGAAATGGGTGCCGGTATGCTCGCCGAGCTCCAGCCAGTTCCATGCCCAGAACGGACCGTCCTCGTTATATTCGGAGATCGTGTGGACGGCGACCTTCGGCGTGTTCTTGCCGAACTGCGGCGGCAGATAGAGAACGGGGGTATCCGGCCCGAGCGGCGCCGTCAGGTCGACGACCTTGACCGAGCCGGAAAGAAGAGCGGAAGCGAGACTGGTGAGCGTGCTGGAAGACATGGTGCCGGGTTCCCTTGAATGACCGGTTTCGTGAGCCGGGCGGCAGGCCGGTTTCCTCTCCGGTTGCCGCTAACCGATGAGCGAGCCTATTGCAGAAAATATGAGGATGCAAGCAATCGGGGAGGGCTGTGGCGGGCAAATTTACATGGCCGTTTTATATGGGAAATACCCGCCATTTCCATGTGAAGTAGCCATTTGCTGACTCGATCGAGTGCAGGTGTAGCCCGCTATTCGCCTGCCGACCTGTTGCCCGCCCTTGATGCCGTTTCCAGAAAATGTATGCATATGGATAAATAATGGGAACAGGGGCGGGTGATGGCAGCTTATGACGCGGTGGTGATCGGGGCCGGCCATAACGGACTTGCGAGCGCTATCCATCTTGCCGCGCAAGGCTGGTCGGTGGCCGTCATCGAGGGTAATGAAGAGCCGGGCGGCGCAGTGAAAACGCGTGAGCTGACGCTGCCGGGCTTCCGGCACGATTTCGCGGCGATGAACCTGTCGATGTTCGCCGGCTCGCCGTTCTTTGCCGCTTACAAGGACGAGTTGATTGCACAGGGTCTTGGCTTTGTGCCTGCCAAGCACTGTTTCGCCAGCGTCTTTCGGGATGGAACCCATCTCGGCGTCTCGACCGATCTCGGAGAGACGGCCGGCGCGATCGCGGCGATCTCTCCGGAGGATGCAGCGGCATGGCGAAAGTTGTTTGCCGAATTCGGCTCGGACGCTCCGCATATCTTTGGGCTGCTCGGTTCGCCGATGCCGTCGCTTGCCGCGGCAAAGGTGGTTTGGAAGGCGTGGCGGGAGAAGGGCAGCAGCTGGCTTTACGACACGGCGCGCATGCTGCTCGCCTCGCCCCGCGATTTTCTCGATGCGCGGTTCCGGAACGACAAGGTGAAGGCGATGATGAGCGCCTGGGGCCTGCATCTCGATTTTGCGCCGGATGTCGCCGGTGGAGCACTATTTCCATATCTGGAAAGCATGGCGAACCAGGCTTTCGGCATGGTGATCGGGCAGGGCGGCGCCGATACGATCATCAAGGCGATGACCGGGCTTCTGAAGGCGAAGGGCGGCGAGTTGATGCTCGGCACGCCAGTCGAGCGGGTCGAGACAACGAACGGGACAGCAACGGGCGTCAAACTTGCCGACGGCAGGGTCATCACCGCCCGCAAGGCAGTCATCTCGAATGCGCACCCCAAGCTGCTGTTTGGCGGGCTGATGGCGGCTGATCCGGCCCGGGAGGCATTCGATCGCGGAATCGAAAAATTCCGCGCCGGCCCGGGCACGATGATGATCCATCTGGCGATGGACGGCTTGCCGGACTGGAGGGCCGGCGAGGCGCTGAAGGACTATGCCTATGTGCATGTGGCACCGGATCTGGCGATGATGTCGCGGGTCTATTCCGAAGCCATGGGCGGTCTGCTGCCGGCGGAGCCGGCATTGGTCGTCGGCCAGCCGACTGCGCTTGATCCGTCACGTGCGCCGGATGGCAAGCATGTGCTCTGGGTTCAGGTGCGCGTGTTGCCGGCAGAGATCCGTGGCGATGCGGCCGGGATCATCGCGGGCACGGATTGGGATGAGGTGAAGGACGCCTATGCCGACCGCGTGCTCGACATTCTCGAAACCTATGCGCCGGGCACAAGATCGAAAGTTCTTGGTCGCGCGGTATTCTCTCCGATCGATCTGGAACGGGAAAACCCAAACCTGATCGGCGGTGACAATCTCTCCGGCAGCCACCATCTCGATCAGAATTTCCTGTTCCGGCCGGTGGCGGGTTACTCGCGCTACAAGACGCCGGTGAAGTCGCTCTATCTCTGTGGCGCTTCCACCTGGCCAGGTGCAGGGACGGGTGCGGGTTCTGGTTTCATGCTGGCGAAGATGCTGGCCGGCAAACACTGAGCGCACGAACCTTTGACATTTCAAATATCTGCTTCTAGACCTTGAACTGGTGACAGAGGCTGCATTCGGAATGGTAGAAGCGGAAGCGATCAACGTCGATCTGGAGATCATCGTTCAGGGCGCCCAGGGGCGCTCGAAGCCCGAGCTGCGCCTGTGGCTGCGCATGCTGTCCACGACCAAGCTGATCAGCCAGGAAATCCGCCGCCGCCTGCGCGCCGAATTCGGCGCGACGCTGCCGCAGTTCGACCTGATGGCGCAGCTTTACCGCGAAAAGGACGGGCTTAGGCTTGGCGAGCTTTCCAAGCGCACCATGGTCACCAACGGCAATGTCACCGGCCTCGTCGAGCGGCTGGAAGCGGACGGCTACGTGCAGCGGGTGACACCGGACGGCGACCGGCGGGTGACCGTCGCGAAACTCACCGAGGCCGGCATGACGCTGTTTGCGGCGATGGCCACGGCGCATGAGGGCTGGCTGCAGGACATGATGGCGGATGTCGATCCGCGCATGGTTTCGGCTCTGTGGTCGGAGATCGGCACGGTCAAGACCTCCGCCAACAACCATCTCTCCGGCGCCGCCTTCGAATAAGCTTGGCCGCCGCCGCCGTCAGCGTTTCTTTTCCTTGTTGAAGCGTTGTTCGAGAAGATTGACCAGCCGTACCATCGGCCAGAGGAAGGCGATGTAGATCAGTGCGGCGCCGATCAGCGGCGTCGGGTTGGCATAGAGCGCCTGCGCGTCGGTCGCCTCCTTCAGGAGTTCAGGCAGCGCGACGGTGGAGGCAAGCGAGGTATCCTTGAACATCGAGACGCAGTTGTTGGTCATCGGCGGGATGACGATGCGGATTGCCTGCGGCAGCACGACTTTTCGGAGCGTGACGGAGAAGGGCAGGCCGAGCGCCGCGGCGGCCTCGAATTGGCCGCGGGGGATGCCTTCGATGCCGGAGCGGAAGATTTCCGCCGAATAGGCGGCCATGACGATCGAGAAGGCGAGCCCTGCGGACGTCCAGGAGGACAGGCGGATACCGACGAAGGGCAGCGCGTAATAGATGAGGATCAGCACCACCAGCATCGGTGCGGCGCGAAAGATGTCGATATAGAGCACCATCAGATAGCGCACCGGCTTTGGCCCGTAGAGGCGCAGAAGCGCAATCACCAGTCCGATGGGAATGCCGAAGCCGATGCCGGCGACGCCGAGTAGGAAGGTGTTGATCAGTCCGCGCAGCAGCGCCGGAAACGCGTCGCCGAGAACCCCGAGATTGAAGAATGTATCGAGGAGGGTCATTTCCTGGTGCCTCTATGCTCACGAAAATGCCGGCCGTCGCCGGCCGGCATAACTGGGATTTGCGGTATCGATAGCCGGCTCAGGGCTTCGGCAGCGGCTGTTCGACGGCGGATGCCGAACCGGCGGCCGGATCCGAACCGAACCATTTCTTGTGGATCGCGGCTAGCGTGCCGTCCTTCTTCATGGCGGTGATGGCGTCGTTCGCCTTGGCGAGCAGCGGATGGTCCTTGGTCATCATCAGGCCGTACTGTTCGCCGGTCTTGATGCGCACCTTGACGGCGAGATCCTTCATCTTGAGGAAGGCATATTCCATGCCCGGAACGTCGCTGACGGCCACGTCGGCGCGGCCGGCGGAGAGATCCATCAGCAGGTCCTGCTGAGCATTGTAGCTCTTGATGTCGGTGATGCCGTATTTTTCCTTGTTGTCCTTGGCCCACTTGTCGCCGGTGGAGCCGGCCAGCACGCCGACGACCTTGCCCTTCAGGTCCTCGACCTTGGAAACCGTCGCTTCCTTGCGGGTGGCGATGCCCATGTCGGCATCATAATAGGCTTGCGTGAAAGACTGGCTGCCGAGGCGCTCCTTGGTGATGGTGATCGAGGAGATCGCCACATCGATGCGCTTGGAGGAGGTAGCTGCGAACAGCGCCTGGAAACCGAGGTCGGAAATCTCGACCGTCATGCCGAGGCGCTTTGCAACCTCATTGACGATGTCCACTTCGAAGCCCTCGAACGTGCCCGTGGCTGTCTTGTATTCGAAGGGCGGGTTGCTCGGATAGGAACCGACGGCAAGCGCTGCAGCGGAGGCAAAACCGGCGCTTGCGACGGACAGGACGGCGGCACCCGCCAGGCCTAAAAGGGCGCGGCGGAAAAGGGGCATGGTCATGATTTCGTTCCCTCTGCTTTTGTGACCGGCGGGCGTTTTTCTCTGCCGGATCCGATGCAATTCTTCTTGCCGTCGATGGATGAATGAACCTGACGCAAGCTCTCTCCCAAGCGCAGTCCAGCGTCGTCTCATATCCTGTTTCGACGCGTGATTGGGAGGGATCGTGATGGAAAATCCGGAAAGTTTCAAGCGGAAAGATTGAAGCTTAAATCATGTCTCTGCTGGTCTATTTTGATGACTAAAACAGCAAGACAGAATAGTTTAGGTTTAAACTTGTTTTTTCCCTCCGTCGGCTCGATAGTGGAATCACCACCGCGGGAACAGAGGCCGCCGGCAATCGTTGCGGCCTCATAGACAAGCAGGAAACCAAGCCATGCGTTTTGCCTATTTCGCCTTTTTCGAGAATGTCGACGGAAGCCAGCTCGCGGTGAGCAAGGCGGATGTCGAGACGGTCGCCGAGATCGTCAAGCTGACACCCGGCCTCACCGCTGCCAATCTCTATACTCCCGAAGTCACCAAGGACATGTACAACAAGGATGAGCAGTCGCCGATCTTCGGCATGCAGCTCTACTTCAACGACCTGACGGACCTGGAAGACGCAATGGCCCCGGCCGGCCATCTGCACCAGCTTGCTGCCTCCGGCGTGCTTTCGAGCATCCGTGGCGCGAAGGGCACGCAGCAGGCCATGTATGCGCGGCATTTTCCGGTCGACGACGCCAAGCTCGATATCGCGACGAACGGCAATCCCTGTTCCTACGTGGTGCACTATACCGGCCCGGCCGAAGACCTGAACGTCTGGATGCATCACTATGTCAGCCATCATCCGCCGGTGATGCGTACCTTCCCGGGCATCCGCAAGATCGAGGTCCTGTCGCGGATCGACTGGTGCGGTTTCCTTCCCTGGGAGCGGGTCAACCACATGCAGCGCAACCGGGTGATGTTCGACAGCCCGGCCGCACTCCAGGCGGCGCTGCAATCGCCGGCGCGCATCGCCATGCGCGAGGACTTCAAGACCTTCCCTCCTTTCGAAGGCGGTAATTCCCACTTCCCGATGGAGACGCAGATCATCGTCCCCTGACGGACGGTGAGGCCGCTCAGAGCTTTATATGATCGCGATCGAGATCGGCGACAGAGCGGCAGCCGAGAAGCGCCATTGTGCGGCGGGTTTCTTCTTCGAGGATGGTGATGGCGCGAGCCGCACCCGCCTCGCCGCCGGCCGCAAGTCCGTAGAGCGCGGCGCGGCCGGTCATGACCGCATCGGCGCCAAGCGCCAAGGCCTTGACGATATCCGTGCCGCGGCGGAAGCCGCTGTCGGCGAGGATGGTGATCCTGCCTTTCAGCTTGTTGGCGATCTTCGGCAGGATGGTGATCGGCGAAGGTGCGCCGTCGAGTTGGCGTCCGCCGTGATTGCTGATGACGATGCCATCTGCGCCCGCATCGACGGCCAGTTCCGCATCGCGCAACGTCATGACGCCCTTGATGATCAGCGGGCGCTTCCAGATTTTCCGCAGGTGGCGGATGTGGCTCCAGTGAAGGTCCGGCTCCACCTGCTCGCGCGACCAGATGGCCGTGCGGGCGAAAGTCTGCTGATCTGCGGGCAGGAAATCGAGCAGATTGCCGAAGGGCGGAATGCCGCGGGCCATGACCGAAAGCGCCCAGCGCGGATGGCAGAGGATATCCAGCTTGTGGCGGAAGGTCGGGTCCATGCCGGAGCGATAATTGCGGCGGTCCCATTCGCGGTTGCCGAATGTCGCCGCGTCGGTCGTCACCATCAGCGCCTGGCAGCCGGCCTTTTCGGCGCGGCCGACCAGTTCGTTCATGAAGGTCTGGGAACGGAAGACGTAGAGCTGCATCCAGTGGTTCAGATCGGGGATGTTGGAAAGCTCCTCGACCCGCATGTTGGAGACAGTGCTCTGGGTGAAGGTGACGCCAGCCTTGGCGGCGGCTTCAGCCAGCAGCCGATCCCCCTGATACTGGAAAAGGCCGTTGAAGCCGGTCGGCGCGATGATGAAGGGCAGCCGCATCGTCCGGCCGAAGATCTTCGTCGAAAGATCGGGCACGCCCACACCGGTCAGCGTCGAGGGTCGGAACTCGATTTCCGAAAAGACTTCGCGGTTGCGGCGGAGCGTCCATTCGTCCTCGGCACCACCCTCGAGATATTCCATGACGAAGGCGGGCAGGCGGCTGCGTGCCATGGCCTGGAGGTCGGCGATCGTGACGGCGCGGCCGACATTCCTGCCGCTATAGTATCTCCGTCCGGCGATCGCCATCATTCGACCTGATAGCCGGCTTCCGCCAATACCGGCGACCACTCGGCGTTGACGTCATCCGGCGGCACGGCGGCGAGCAGGCTACGGGTATAGGCATGCTGCGGATTGGCAAACACGGTTTCGGTCCTGCCGCTTTCCACCACCTCGCCGCGATACATGACCATCACCCGATCGCAGAGATAACGGACGACGGAAAGGTCGTGGCTGATGAACAGCATCGAGAAGCCGTGCTCGTCGCGAAGCTTCAGCAGAAGGTCCAGAAGCTGGGCCTGTACCGAGACGTCGAGGCCGGATACGATTTCGTCGGCGACGAGGATGCGGGGCAGCGTGCAGAGCGCGCGGGCGATGTTGACGCGCTGTTTCTGGCCGCCCGAGAGCTGCGAGGGAAAGCGCATCGACGCATCCGGGGGCAGGCCGATTTCCTTCAGCAGTTCGGCGGCGCGGTCCATGCGTTCGCGGGTACTGTTGTGCAGCCCGCTTGCCTCGTTCGCCTGGGTGACGATGCTGCCGATCCGCCGGCGCGGGTTGAGTGCCGATTGCGGGTCCTGGAAGACCATCTGGATATATTCGCGGCGATAGGCCCTGTCGGCATGGCCGTTGGCGGTGATGTCGCGGCCGGCCAGCGTGATCCTGCCGTCGGTCGGCGTATCGAGGCCGACGACAAGGCGGGCGAGCGAGCTCTTGCCACTGCCGCTTTCGCCGACGATGCCGACGAACTCACCCTCGCCGAGTGTGAAATCGACGCTATTCACGGCTTTGAAGCTGCTGCGCTTGGCAAACGGGCTCCAGGCGGTCGTATAGGCCTTGGTCAGCTTTTCGCCATTGAGATGGATCTTGCTCGATGCGATCTCGCGGCCGGGCGCCAACGGCGGCGGCACGATGTCCGGCGTCTTTTCGGTGCGGATGCAGGCGGCGATATGGTTCGGGCCGATATCGGCAAGCGGCGGCTCGGTCTGAGTACAGGCCTCGATCGCGTTCGGACAGCGGGAGGCGAAGCGGCAGCCCTTCAGTTCTTTCAGCACGCGCAGGCCCGGCATGCGCTCGGGCAGGATGAAAAGACCGCGGCGGGGGCCTGTGATGTTCGGGTTGGCGAGCTGCAGGCAGCGCGTATAGGGATGCGCAGGTGCGGAAAAAAGCTGCTTGGCGGGGCCGCGCTCGGCGGGGCGGCCGGCATAGAGCACCATGATCTCGTCACTGATCTGGGATGCGAGGCGCAGGTCGTGGGTGATGAAGATCACCGCCGTGCCGTCGCGCTTCTGCATTTCGGCGATCAGCTTGACGATACGGGCCTGGATGGTGACGTCGAGTGCGGTGGTCGGTTCGTCGGCGATCAACAGGCGCGGGCGGCTGGAAAAGGCCATGGCGATCAGGATGCGCTGGCACATGCCACCGGAAAGCTGGTGCGGATATTTCTCCAGCAGTGCCGCGCCATGCGGCAGGTGGACCGCCTCGAATTCCTTCAGCGCCCGCTCGCGCCAGTTCTCTCCGGCGGCAAGGCCGATCCGCAGCAGGTGTTCCTTGATCTGCTGGCCGACCGTCAGGACCGGGTTGAGGCCGGAAAGCGGTTCCTGGGGGATGAAGGCGATGTCGCGGCCGAGAAGGTTGCGGCGTCGTTCCGGCAGCATGCTCACCAGGTCCTCGCCGTCGAAGGCGAGCGTGCCTTTGGTGACCGCAAAACCCTTCGGCAGATATTGCGAGATGGTGCGGCCGATCATCGACTTGCCGGCACCGGATTCGCCGACCAGGCCGAGGATCTTGCCGGGTTCCAGCGAGAAGTTGAGATCCGTCAGGACCGGGAAGCTTTCCTTGGCTCCGAGCGATTCAACGCAGAGATTCTTTGCTGAAAGAATGGGATTTCGGGCTGAAAGAATGGCCATGTCAGCTGCGCTCCGTCTGGGTCAGGCGCGTATCGAGAGTGCGGCGCAGGCCGTCACCCAGGATATTGAAACCGAAGACCGCGAAGAAGATCGCGAAGATCGGGGCGATCAGGTTGAACGGGGCCTCGTAGATGTTCTGGCGCGCATCGGCGATCATCTGGCCCCAGGCAGCGGTCTCCGAGCCGACGCTCATGCCGACGAAGGAGAGGATCGCTTCGACGATGATGGCGACGCCCATTTCGAGGCTCATCAGGGTGATGAGCAGCGGCAGCGTGCCCGGCAGGATTTCGCGGGTGATGGTGCGCCAGTGCGAGAAACCAACGAGCTGGGCGGCGGAGACGTAATCTCGCTGACGAAGCACGATGACTTCGCTTCGCAGCACCCGACAGAAGCGTGTCCAGTCGACCAGGATGATGGCGAGCACGACATTGCGCAGGCCGGTGCCGAGGCCCACCATGAGGATGAGCGACAGGATGACCGGCGGGAAGGACAGCCAGATCTCGACGACGCGGCCGATCACCCAATCGACCCAGCCGCCGAAATAACCGGCGACATGGGCGAAGAAGGCGCCGATGATCATCGCGCCGATCGAGGCGCTGAAGGCGACCGTTAGCGCCACGCGGGCGCCGAAGATCAGGCGGGAGAGGACGCAGCGGCCGAGGCTATCGGTGCCGAGCGGAAACATCGCATCGCCGCCATCGATCCAGACAGGGGGCGTCAGGATCGAGAGCAGGTTCTGCTCGTTCGGATCGTTCGGCGCCAGATAGGGCGCGAAGATCGCGCAGATGCCGAGGATGAAGATGATCACCAGGCCTGTCTGGACGCGGCCGGATTTCAGCCAGAGCGGAATCGGTCGCATGTCAGCGCGCCCTCAGTTTCGGGTTGAGGATCATGTAGAGGCTGTCGACCACGATGCTGATCACCAGAACGGCGATGCAGTAGGTGAGCCCCGCGCCCTGGATGATCGGCAGGTCCGCGTTGCGGATCGCATCGACCATCAGGTTGCCCATGCCGGGATAGGAATAGATGATCTCGACCAGCAGCGTGCCACCGAACAGGAAACCGAATTGCACGCCCATCAGGCTGAGTGTCGGCAGGATGGCGTTCTTCAGCCCATGGCGGATCAGGATGCGCTTTTCCGAAAGCCCGCGCAGGCGCGCCTGCTGGATATAGTCGTCCTGGTAGACGTCGAGCAGGCTCGAGCGCAGTACGCGCATCAGCGACGGCGAAAGCGCGATCCCAAGCGCAAGGCAGGGTAGGATCATGTGCTGGAGCGCGTTGAGGAAGGTCGAGATCTTGCCGGTGATCAGGCTGTCGAGCAGCAGGAAGCCGGTGACGACCGGGCGCTCGAAACCGGGGCTGAGACGACCGGTGAAGGGCAGGACCTCGAAGAACACGCCGAAGATCAACAGCAGGAACAGGCTCCAGAGGAATTCCGGCAGCGAGAGCAGCAGGATGGAGAGGAAATCCATCACCGCTTCGGCGCGGGTGCCGCGCACGTAAAACAGGAAGAGACCGCCGGCGAGGCCGAAGACGGTGGCGACCACCATGGCGATGAGGGCCAGTTCGATGGTGGCGGGCAGCGTCGAGCCGATCAGGCTCGTCACGTCCTGGCGGAAGTGGATGGAGCGGCCGATATCGCCGTGGAAGAGCTTGTTCAGCCAGATGCCGTACTGCTGGTAGAGCGGCAGGTTGAGCCCCATTTCCGTGCGCATCGCCTCGACTTCCTGGACCGTCGCATTCGGCGGCAGGGACATGGCGGCCGGATCGACCGGCAGGATGCGCAGGATGCAGAAGAGAAGCGCGGAAACAAGTAGAAGGATCGGTATCGCGGTCAGCACGCGCTTTACCAAAAGCTTGGCAATGGTCGCAAACATGCGCATGCCCCGTATTACGATGTCAGGGAAGGGGTCCGGATCAGTTCCGGACCCAATAAAACAGATCGGTCAGATCTTCGCTTACGACCAGGACATGGTGCTGCCCAGGACCCAGGCATTGCCATACTTGACGTAGTTGAGGCTCTTCTTTTTGACCAGCGTCTGGACGCTCTGCAGGATCGGAATATTGGCGCCGGTTTCGACAGCTTCCTGCGCGACGGCCTTATAACCGGCGATGCGCTTCTCATAGACCGGTTCGACGAAGAGCTTGAGGATCTTGTCGCCGATCTCCGGACCCTTCCAGGCGCCGAACGGCATCTTCGGGTTCATCAGGTAACCGGAGAAGATTTCCGGGTCGCCGGTGGCGTTGTCGAAGCTGTAAAGCGTGGCTTCCGGCAACTGGCCGCCGCGGTTCAGCTCGAAATACTTGGAATATTCGATCTGCTGCAGCTCGACCTTCAGGCCGACCTTCTGCCACATCTGGACAAGCGCGCGGGCGATATCGAAATCGCTCGGGAACTGGCCGTTGGTGGCGGCGAGCGTGAAGGTCGCCGGCTTGTCGGCCGTGTAACCGGCATCTGCCAGAAGCTTCTTCGACAGTTCCGGGTCATAGGCGAACTTGTAGTCGGGCAGGTAGCCGGGCGTGCCGGGCGTGGCCGGGACCGAAAGCGGTACTGCGGCGCCACCATAGAAGGCCTTGGAAAGCGCAGCCTTGTCGATGGCATGATGGGCGGCGAGGCGGACGGCCATGTCCGTGAAGCCCTTGTCGTTGCGCATCTGCAGGAGGATCAGGCGGGTGAAGGGATTGATCTCGGCGGTCAGGCCTTCCGTCTTGCCGAGACGCTCGGCTTCACGGACTGGAATGTTGACGGTCAAGTCCACCTGGCCGGACTGGATGGCGGCGGTACGGGCCGACGGATCCTTGATGATGTCGATCGTGACGCGCTTGATCTTCGGCTTGGTGCCGAAATAATCGTCGTTGCGCTCGAACACGATGCGCGAATTCATCTGGTAGTCGACGAGCTTGTAGGGGCCCGTGCCGACCGGCTTCTTGGCGAATTCTTCCGGGCCGACGGATTCGATATATTTCTTCGGCACGAGATAGCTGCCAAGGAAGGCAAGCCATTGCGGCGCGGTCGGAGTCGGGGCGGAGAACTTCATCACGCCGGATGTCGGCGAAAGGATTTCGATGTCGGTCAGGGTGCGCCAGGAATTGGCGATGTCGAGCTTGAGGCCGGACTTGATACGGTCGACGAAGGTGTACTTGAAGTCCTCCATCGTCATCGGATCGCCGTTGTGGAACTTTACGTCGCTGCGGATCTCGAACGGCATCGAAAGGCCATCCGGCTTCAACTCCCATTTGGTGATGAGATTGCCGATGAGCTTCAGGTCCGGCGACTGATCGAGCGGCTGGTCGAAGACCATCTTGAAGAGCGGCTGCGCATCCGGAACGAAGCGGAGGTTCGGGTCCCAGGACGGCACGTCGCTCGGCCAGCCGATGGTGACGTTGTCGGCGCCCTGTGCGAAGGCGAAGTTGGCCTGCGAGAGCACGGAGCCGCTGACCGCGGCAAGGCCGAGCATCTGCAGGAGATTTCTGCGGTCGATTTCAAAAGTCATGACGATCCCTCTGGTTTCTGCCCGTCGATTGCGACCGACGGACCTGCGGCGGTTGGTGAAACGCAAGCCTGCAATCCTGCCAGGGGCTTCGATTTTTATTCTGACCCGCTTTTCGCGGTCGTCCCCTTAACAATTGAGGGGATCGTAGAACGACATATAAATTACTTCAAGCCTAAAATTTCGGATCGTGAGAAATTGAGAAGCCCGTCGACTTCTGCGTGTAGAGGGCCGAAATGCCGGGCTTTTTGCAAGCCTTCAGGTTGAGGGCCAGTGAGCGGTGATCGCCAGATGGAGGGGCAAAAGCGGGTTTCGTAAAAACCCGTTGACGTCCTTTCCAATTATTTTATGCTTAAAATGTCTTTTGAAGAAATGACGCCTCAACGCGACTGAAAGAGGGACGCTCATGATCGATCCGCATTGTCATTCCAGCAGCATCATGGTGGAGCGCCCGGCGGCGGTCGCCTTCGAACTCATGTCGGACGGGCTGAAACAGGGCCAGTGGGCCTGGGGCAGCCTCAATCGAACCGAGTTGGAGCCCGGTCTCTTCTGCGGCACCTCGACCTTTACTGGAAAGCAGACATTCGTGCGGCTCAATGTCGACCGGCCCCGCTTCCAGGTGGATTACGAGGTCGGCCCGGCCAAGGACGCCATGCAGTTTCGCAACATGTCTCGTGTCATCCCCGGCGAACTGCTGCGCATGGGGCCGGACAAGTGCGTGGTGACATTGCTGACCTGGCGCCTGGAGACGCAGACGGATGCGGAGTGGATCCAGTTCGGCACGATCCACGAGGCAGAAATGTTCCTGATCAAGGGCATCTTGGAACGGGCATAAGGACAGGACCATGCATTCTCCCTACCTCCTATTCGAGAACCAGGCACTGAAAAGCCCGGGTGCGCCGATGCTGATCGCACCGGCCAGCGCCAAGCTGCCTTATGCGCCTCAGGGCTTTCGCTATAGCTACGGCGAGGTTTTTACGCGCGTCAGTCTTCTGAAGCAGACGTTCGCGGCGGCAGGATATGGGATCGGAGCTCGCGTGGCCCTCCTCCTCGAAAACCGTCCGGAATTTTTCGACTACTGGCTGGCGCTGAACGCCATCGGCGTTTCGATCGTGCCGATCAATCCCGATCTGCGCCGTGACGAACTGCTCTTTCAGCTCGATATGGCCGAGGCTTCGCTGATGGTTGTGATCCGCGAGCGGCTGGATGATCTGCGGGATGTATCGCCGGGCAAGGTGACGGTGATCGCGGCCGGTGACGACATTCCGCCTTCGCCGGAAATGCGCGAGGCGCGACCCGGCGGCCCGGATGCCGAATGCGCTCTGCTCTTCACCTCCGGCAGCACCGGCAAGCCCAAGGGCTGCATCCTTTCGAACATCTATTTCATCGGCATCGCCGAATGGTACACGACGCAGGGCGGCATCGCCGAGATGGGCGAGGGAACCGAAGTGGCGCTGACGCCGCTGCCGATGTTCCACATGAATGCACTCGGCTGCACGGCGGTCGGGATGATCATGAAGGGCGGCGCGATCGTGCCCCTCGACCGGTTCCATTCGAGCAGCTGGTGGGCGTCGATCGCCGATTCCGGCGCGACGATCATTCATTGCCTGGGCGTCATTCCCGCGATCCTGTTGCAGCTCCCGGCCGTTGAAGCCGAGCGGGCACACAAGGTGAAATTCGCGCTGGGACCGGGCGTCGATGCCCGTCACAAGATCGAATTCGAGGCGCGATACGGCATCCCGATCGTCGAGGCCTGGGCGATGACCGAAACCGGCGGCCGGGCCGTCACCACCACCGCGGCGGACGATTATACGCCAGGCCTGCGCTGCATCGGCCGGCCGCGCGCGGGCATGGACTTCCGCATCGTCGACGATGCGGGGAATGACGCCGAGATCGGCAAGCCGGGCGAACTGCTGGTGCGTGCAAAAGGCGCGAACCCGCGCGACGGCTTCTTCAGCGGCTATCTCAAGGACGAAAAGGCGACCGAGGAGGCATGGGAGGGCGGCTGGTTCCATACCGGCGACGTCGTTTATGCCGATGAGAAGGGGCTTCTCTATTTCTTCGACCGCAAGAAGAGCATCGTGCGACGCAGCGGCGAGAACATCGCCGTGCTGGAAGTGGAGGCCGCACTTGCCAAGGATTCGTCGGTCAAGGCATCAGCGGTAACGCCCGTGCCGGACGATCTGCGCGGCGAGGAAGTTTTTGCCTTCATCGTTGAAAGCGAAACCGCCGGAGCGGGCGAGCCGGCCGAGAAGGCGAAGCGGATCATCGAGGCTGCCGGCGCCCATATCGCCTATCACAAATTGCCCGGCTACGTGGTCTTCATCGACAGGCTGCCGGTGAGTTCGACCCAGAAGCTGCAGCGCGGCGAGATCAAGACGATGGCGGCAAAGGCGGTCGAGGACGGTTCGGCGATCGACCTCAGGAAGCTGAAGGCATCGATCCGCAAGGCGGGATGAACTCCCTTACGGTTCCTCATCACTTCTGATATACCATAAATCACAGCTTAAAACCTGATATGGAGGCACGCATGACCCCGGAAAAGATCCTCTATGAGACGTCCGTTACCGCGCATGGCGGTCGGGAAGGAAAAGCGCAGAGCACGGACGGCAGCTTTGCCGTCAATCTCTCGGTGCCGAAAGGGCTCGGCGGCCCAGGGGGCGAGGGGACCAATCCGGAGCAGCTTTTCGCCGCCGGTTATGCGGCCTGTTTCCTCGGCGCGGTGAAGCTGGTGGCACGCACCAGCAAGATCGCGCTGCCGGATGACGTTTCGATCACCGCCAAGGTCGGCATCGGCCCGGTGCCGGTCGGTTACGCGCTGGCGGTCGAGCTCGTGGCGTCCTTGCCCGGCATCGAGCGTGCGGTCGCGGAAGAGATCGTCGCCGGTGCGCATCAGCGCTGCCCCTATTCCAATGCGACGCGCGGCAATGTCGACGTCAAATTGACGGTGGCCTGATGGCCTTGTCCCGCGCGCGGCAATCTTATGACGGCGTGGTTCTGGCGGTGCCGGTGACGGTACCCTACCAGCGGTTTTCCATCGAAACCGCGCATTGGTGGATGGGCAAGGCGCTGAGGGCGCTGGCGGAAGGCGCTGGCATCAGCCATCGGGATTTCGATGGCTTTTCGGTTGCGAGCTTCACGATGGGACCGGATGTCGCGGTCGGTCTGACCCAGCATTTCGGGCTCTCCCCGCGCCATATCGACCACGTGCCGATGGGTGGAGCCGCGGGTATCGTCTCGCTTCGCCGGGCGGCACGGGCAGTGCAGGCGGGTGATGCGGATATCGTTGCCTGCGTCGCGGCCGACACCAACCGGGTCGACAGTTTCCGCCATCTGCTGGCCGGCTTTTCCCGGTTTTCTCAGGATGCCGTCTATCCCTACGGTGCCGGCGGCGCCAATGGCAGTTTCGCGCTGATCGCCAGGGCTTACATGGATCGCTATGGTGCGAAGCGCGAGGATTTCGGCAAGCTCTGCGTCGCGCAGCGTGACAATGCGCTTAAAAACCCGAATGCGCTGATGAAGAAGCCGCTGACGCTGGAGCAATATATGTCGGCGCGGCCGATCGCCGAACCGTTCCATCTGTTCGATTGCGTCATGCCCTGCGCCGGTGCGGAAGCCTTTCTGGTGATGCGCGAGGAGACGGCCGTTTCGCTTGGGCTTCCCTTCGTACGGCTGCTGTCGGCCATCGAGCGGCACAATGCGTTTGCCGAGGATCCGGTGCAGGTGCGCGGCGGCTGGGTGGTCGACCGCGACGAGCTTTACGGCATGGCCGGTTCGGCGCCCGACGATATGGATTTTGTCCAGACCTATGACGATTATGCGGTGATCTCGATGATGCAGTTCGAGGATCTGGGTTTTTGCGCCAAGGGCGAGGGGCCGGATTTCGTGCGCCATCACACGTTCACGATTGACGGGTCCTTTCCGCACAACACGTCCGGCGGCCAGCTTTCGGTCGGCCAGGCGGGAGCCGCGGGTGGACATCTTGGGCTTACCGAAGCGATGCGTCAGCTTTTGGGGACGGCAGACGGTAGGCAGGTCGAAGATGCGAAGCTCGGGCTGGTTTCAGGTTTCGGCATGATCAACTACGACCGTGGGCTCGCTTCTGCGGCCGCCATTCTGGCGAGGGCATCATGACCGGACCCTTTCTCAAGCCGAAGCGGAAGAACCCGCTCGCCCGCACCACGCAGCCGCTGCTGCCGCCTCAAGCGCGCAGCCGCAAGGCGCACGGGTTGACGCTCGCTGCCGCGACCGGCCGCTTCGTGCTGCAGTGCTGCGGCGAATGCGGCCGCTACACCTATCCGGCACGCGAGGCCTGCCCGAACTGCCTTTCGTCCGACCTGACGTTCAGGGACGCGCCGACCGGCGGTTCGCTGCTGTCGGAAACGCAGATCGAGGTCACCAGCGATCCTTATTTCCGCGAGCATATGCCGTGGCGCACCGGGCTGGTTCAGCTCGACTGCGGGCCGATTGTTATCGTGCACCTGCATGGCGGTTGCGGCGGACCTGGTAGTCAGCTCAAGCTGTCGTTGCAGCTGGACCGGGCGGGACAGGCCGTGTTCTTCGCCAAACCCGTTTTGGAGGTGCCGCACATGGAAGACGATCCCCAATGGCGCGAGATGACCGCCGACCCGAGGCACCGGCGGGTTTTGATCACCGACGGGCGCAGCCCGCTTGCGTTGCCAATGGCGCAGGCTCTCAAGAAAGCGGGAGCGGCGAGGATTTTCGTCGGTGTGGCCGATCGGTGGAAACCTCTTGACCAGCAGGCGTTGCTGGCGGCGATCGAGGGCGTCGAATTCGTCGATCTGGATCTGACGAGCGAGCGTTCCGTGCAGGAACTGGCGATGGATATCGGCGCCAAGGTCGAGATTTTGGTCAACACGGCCGATCATGTCCGGCCCGCGCATCTTTTCGATGCGGGCGCGGCCAATGCGGCGCGGGAGGCAATGGATCATACCGTGATGGGACTGATGCGCCTTGCCCAGGCTTTTGGGCCGGTGATGCGCTCGCGCGGCGCCGACGGTGCGGCCGGAGCCGTTGCCTGGGTCAACGTGCTTTCGGTCCATGGGCTCAGCAACGTGCCGCAGTTCGGCGTCCATTCCGCCGCGCACGCGGCGTGCCTGTCGCTGTCGCAATGGCTGCGCACCGAGCTTAGACCGGGCGGCATCCGGGTCATCAACGCATTCACCGGGCCGCTCGATACCGAATGGTTCCAGACGGTGCCGCCGCCGAAGGTGGCGCCAAAGGCCGTGGCCGATGCCGTTCTCGACGGGCTGAAGCGCGGGCTGGAAGACATCTATGTCGGCGATGTCGCCAAGGATATCGAGGCGCGTCTGTTCGACAATCCGAAAGCCGTCGAGCGGGAGGCTGGCCAATGAGCGGTGATATTCTGAGCAAATTCGCCGGAGCATTGGCGAGCGGTGCGGTCCGCGTCGTTGACCTCACCCACACGCTGTCGCCGGATTTCCCGGTCATCGTCATGCCGCCGGAACTCGGGCAATCCGCGCCGTTCCGCATGGAAAGGATCTCCCGCTACGATGGCGGTGGGCCGGCCTGGTACTGGAACAACCTCTCCTTCGGCGAGCACACGGGCACGCATTTCGATGCGCCGATCCATTGGTATACGGGCCGCGATCTGCCGCTCAATTCCGTCGATACCCTGCCGCCGGCCGATATGATCGCGCCGGCCTGCGTGATCGATTGTTCGCGGCAGGCGAGCGAGGACGCGGATTTCCTGCTGACCGTTTCGGATGTCATGAAGTGGGAAGAGCAATATGGCCGCATCCCGGCGCGCTCATGGGCCTTGCTCAGAACCGATTGGTCGAAGAAGTCAGGGACCGCCTATGCCAATCTCACGGCCGATGGCGCCCATACGCCCGGGCCGGATGCGGAGGTGATGCGCTGGCTCGTGGCAGAGCGGGATATCATCGGTTTCGGGACGGAAACGATCGGCACGGATGCGGGCCAAGCCGGGCATTTTTCGCCGCCATATCCGGCGCACCATTACCTTCATGGCGCCGGCCGCTACGGGCTGCAATGCCTCACCAATCTCGACCAACTGCCGCCGACGGGTGCGATGATCGTCGCCGCGCCGCTGAAGATTCAGAACGGTTCGGGCAGCCCCTTGCGCGTGCTGGCGCTCGTTCAGGAGCGCTCGACGGGATGAGAACCGCTCGCCACGCGCCGGGCGGCGGTGTCGTAAAAGCTTGTGAGCAGTTCCAGCATTTCCGTCGCTCCGCCAAGTCCCTGTTCCGCATGGTCCATCTTCTGGATCAGCGAAATCAGCAGATGCCGGCGCACGGCACGGTAATCCTGGGCGAGCTTGGTGCCCTTGCGGGTCGGCGTGTAGAGCGTGTCCTTGCGCGAGCGGCCTTTTACGCGTTCGATCAGCAGCAGGGTCTGCAGCTTCTTGATGGCATACTGGATGTTGGCGGTGTCGTCGCGGCCGAGCAGACGGGAAATTTCACCAAGCCCTTTCGGCTTGTTGCGGTAGCGGATCGTGTGCAGGATCGCAGTGTCGAGGCCGCTCAGGCCCGCGCCGGCCAGTTCGCTGGAGCACTCCGCCTGCCAGCGCAGGAAGGCGGCGGAAATCCGCCAGAGCGACCATTCGAACTCCGTCAGCGCGGCTTCCGACATTTCGACGGTCGTATCGCTCAGCGGGTTTTCGGGCGTGGTCGGCAAAATCATGCGGTTCTCCGGGTGGTTCCTGCAACGGGAGTAAAGCCTTAAATTGGTGTTTTGACGAGTGCGAATTCGCGCTCGTCGAACGAACAGAACGAGGGGAACATGCGCATCTTCTGGCAAAGCTTCATCGACGCCTCTTCGAGCGCGGCCTACATGAAGCGGCTCTCGGACTACCTGAATGGCATTGCCGAGCCGGGCACGGTGGTGGACGTCTTCGGTATCAGTCCGCCGGACCGGCATTTCGGGCGGCTGGCGGAATTCCGCTGCGCAGCGATCGCGATCGACAATGGCTTGGAAGCGGCGAGCCGCGGATATGACGCCGTCGTCATCGGCCATTTCCAGGATCCCGGACTCTACGAACTCAAGTCGGCGCTGACCATTCCGGTGATCGGTGCCGGCGAGGTCTGCATGCATTATGCCGCGCGGCTCGGGCGGCGCATGGCGCTGGTCACCCTCGATGACGTCTTCCAGGTCTGGCATTACGAGCAGGCCGACCTTTACGGTCTCGGCGGCCGCGTGAAGCATGTCGTCGGCATGAATTGCGAGCCTTCGGATTTCAGCGCCGCCTTTGCGGGCGACGACGATGCGCGGCGGCGGATGCTTGAAAACTTCACCGCCTGCGCCGAGCCGCTGGTGCGGGACGGCGCCGACGTCGTGGTGCCGGCGGGTGTATTACCGGGCCTTCTGGTCGGCGGCGAATACGGGTTCAAGGTCCTGCATGCGCCGGTCGTCAATACGGCGGCGGTGGCGCTGAAGAGCGCCGAGATGGACGTGCGGCTGCAGAAGATCAACGGCATCGAGGTTAGCCGCGGGCCGTTCTGTTCGCTTGCCAACGAGCATGCGATCGAGGATTTCCGGACTTTCGTCGCCAACGGCCGTCAGGCGCCACTGTTTCCGAGCGGCACCTGAAGAACGTCACATCGTCAGCATCAGCCGTCCGCGCGAAATGGAGCCTTTTTCCATCAGGTGATGGGCTTCGGCCGCTTCCGACAGGGGCATGGTGCGGGCGACCTGGGGCTTGAGCAGGCCGGCGCCGGCGAGGTCCATCATCGACTGAAGCGCCGACTTGTCGTCGGTGATCATCGCGCGGGTGACCTTGACGCCGAATTCCTCGCCGCGATCCCTGATCGGGTCGGCGACCAGCCAGACCATATGGCCGCCCTTCTTGAGCACCTTGTAGGACTTGTCATGGACTTCGCCGCCCATCAGGTCGAAGACGATATCCTGATCCGTGAGGCGTTCGGAAAAGTCCTCCTCGTCATAGGCGATCACCCGGTCGGCGCCGAGACCGAGCACATAATCGCGATTGGTCGAGCGGGAGGTGGCGGTGACGTGGGCGCCGAGGTGGTGGCAGAGCTGGACCAGCATTCCACCGACTGCGCCTGAACCGGAATGGACGAGAACCCTGTCGCCGGATTTGACTTCGGCAGTCCGCACCGCGATCCAGGTGCTCAAGCCGGCATTGGTCAGCGCCACCGCATCGACGGTCGAGAGGTTGTCCGGAATTTTGACAGCATGCTTTTCATCGACGGCGATCATTTCCGCATAACCGCCTTGGGCGAAGACGCCGGCCATGATCGCGGCCCGGTCGCCTACCTTGAACTCGGTGACGCCGTCGCCGATGGCGATCACCGTGCCCCCACCGTCGCGGCCGGGCACACTCGGCATCGGCAGGGTGAAGTGACTTTGCAGATATCCGGCGCGGAGCTTCCAGTCGAAGGGCGTGACGCTGGCAGCCTCGAGCTTCACCAGGATCTGGCCCGGTCCGGCGACCGGATCGGGCAGGTCGACATAGTGCATGACATCGGCCGGGCCGTGTTCGCTGTACTGGATGGCTTTCACGTCGTCACTCCTGGAAAAATTGATGCAGCTTATGCGGAGCGTGCGGCGGCGACGTCGGCAGCGATGCCGGCGCCGAGGAACCTCGTATCGCTTGAAAGCAGATAGAAGCTGATGCCGGCATCCGACCATTTTCCGACGTCATCGGGGGAGGGGCGGAAGATGCCGACGGCCTTGCCCGCTTTGCGGGCAGCCTTGGTGATCGTCAGAATGGCCGCATCCAGCTTCTCGGCTCCATCCGGCCCCATCGCGCCGATCGAGACGGAGAGGTCGCCGGGGCCGATGAAGACCACGTCGATGCCCTCGACGGCGGCGATTTCCTCGACATTGGCGAGCCCTTCGGCGGTCTCGACCTGGATTGCGAGGACGAGGCTTTCATTCGCCGATTTCAGATAGTCGGGAATACGGTACCCGTAGCCTGCGGCACGTCCCGGACCGACACCGCGTTCGCCGATCGGCGGATAACGGGTCGCCAGAACGGCGGCCTTGGCCTGGGCGGCGTTGGATACTCGCGGCACCAGCACGCCGGCAGCTCCGGCGTCGAGCACGCTGGCTATCGATTCCGGGGCGTGGCCCGGAACGCGCACCATGGCGGGTACGCGATGGACATCGGCGGCGCGGACGAGATTTTCGATCAGCTCACGGCCGATCTGAGCATGTTCGGCGTCGATGCAGATGAAGTCGAGGCCCGCCGCAGCAGTCACCTCGATTGCGACCGGATGCGGGATCGCCGCGAATGTGCCGATGACGCGCTCATGACCGATACATTTTCTGCGGAAGTCGCTCATCGGGATGCCTTATGAAATTTGCCGAAACGGCTTTGAAACCTACGCCAAATTAAAGTTTAAGCCTAAAATTCCTGGAGCTGCAAGTGAATTAAACCGTATACTGAAAACTACAAAAATAGGGTTCTCTATATGCATTATGAGAAAATTTGCTTGATATAAGGCAAGATCAGTATACGGTTTGCGCAGGAGATTTCCATGTTGAAGCCCAGCGACAATCTGGTGGATGCGATTTATGCCGATCTGCGGCTGAAGCTGCAGCGGAGTGCCGTTTCGCCGACCGATCGTCTGGTGGACACCGAGATCGCCAACGCCCACGGCATTTCCCGCATGCCGGCGCGCGAGGCACTGCTTCGGTTGGTCTCCGAAGGCTATCTCGTCGGCACGACGCGTGGCTTTGCGGTCCGGGAATTGTCACTGGAAGATATTTCGGGACTTTTCGAGGTGCGCCGCCAGCTCGAGCCGCGTGCGGCGGCCTGTGCGGCCCGCGACATGACGCCCGATATCGAGGCGGAGATCACGGCGGCGATGAACCGGGTGGAGCGGGCGCTGAGCGAAAGCAATATTCCGGCGCTGCTGGCAGCCAATGTTGATTTCCGCAATGCCTGGCTGAAGGCGGTCAACAATCCGCACATGGCGGCAACCATTTCCCGCTTCATCGACTATTTCCAGTCGGTGCGGCTTGGCACGTTCGCCGATCCGGGCGCCGCCTACCAGTATATCGACGGTCTTTCCCGCATTCATGCGGCCTTCCTCGCGCATGATCCGCTGATGGTCCAGGACCGCATGACGCTTTTCATGTTCGCGGCGGAGGAGGCCTATCTTTCGGTCCGGCGACGCCAGTTGCAGGAGGCGGAGACCGCGCGTCCCGTCCGCAGAAGAATACAAAAGAGAGGAACAGCATGATCAAGCCGCATCCGCTGAAAGGCCCCAGCAGACTGAAACTCGGTGTCTTTTCGCCGAATGCAGACGGGGGGCTTGCGATTACCGACGTGCCGGAACGCTGGCAAGCGCGCTGGGAAGACAATCTCAACGCCGTGCAGATCGCCGATCGCGGCGGTCTCGACTTCTTCCTGCCGATCGCCCGCTGGAAGGGGTTCGGCGGCAAGAACCGGGTGCGCGAATGGTCGTTCGAGACCTTCACCTGGGCAGCTGGCCTTGCTTCCGTCACCGAGCGGATCGGGCTTTTCATGACCGTGCATGTGCCGCTCGTACACCCGCTCTACGCGGCGAAGGCGCTGGCGACCGTCGATCATATCAGCAGCGGCCGGGCGGGCCTCAACATCGTCTGCGGCTGGAACCCCAAGGAATTCGGCATGTTCGGCGTACCGCTGGTCGAGAAGGGTTACGACCAGGCCGACGAATGGCTGGAGATCATGGAGCGGGCCTATACGTCGGAAGCGCCCTTCGATTACGACGGCACCTATTACAAGCTGAAGGACGTCGTCAGCCGGCCAGCCAGCCTGCAGTCGCCGCGGCCGGTCACCATGAATGCCGCCTTTGGCGGGCCGGGCCGGGATTTCGCGGCCAAGAACTGCGAATATCTGTTCACCACCTTCACCGAGATTTCCGAGGCCGGAAAGCATGTGGAAGACATCAAAGCCCGCGCGGACAAGCTCGGTCGCGAGGTCGGCGCGTATACGGTCTGCCACGTCGTCTGCCGCGAAACGCAACAGGAGGCGGAAGATTACTACGAGCGTTATGCGGTGACGATGGCCGATCACGCGGCCGTCGACGCGCATATGGCCGGCAAGAAGGAATTCACTCAGTCGCACGATAAAAGTGCTTACGATCTCTATCGCAAACGGTTTGCGGGCGGCGCAGGCGGTTATCCGCTGGTCGGCACACCGGAAAAGATCGTCGAAGACATGATCGCGATCTCCGAACAGGGGTATTCCGGTATTGCCATGTCCTTCGTAAACTACACCTATGAGCTGCCTTTCTTCTGCGATCGGGTCATGCCTTTGTTAAGAAAAGCGGGACTGAGGGTCGAATGACGGTAGATATTCTAAGCGACGAAGTGGAAGCGACGCGGCTCGCCTTCCGGGAAGGCATGGCGCATCTGGCGGCGGCGGTGAACATCGTCACGACAGACGGGCCGGGTGGGCTTGCGGGCTTCACGGCTTCGGCCGTCTGCAGCGTGACGGACCGGCCGCCGACGCTGCTCGTCTGCCTCAACCGGTCCAGTTCAGTCGCCGGCATGTTCGAGAGAAACCGGGTGCTCTGCGTCAATACGCTGGCCGCCGGCCACGAGCCGATGTCGAAACTGTTCGGCGGCTCGACGCCGCAGGACGACCGGTTTGCTCTGGGGGATTGGGTGCTCGGCGCGACGGGCTCTCCGCGGCTGACCGACGCGATCGTGTCGTTTGATTGCGAAGTGGAGAATGCTGTCGAGAGCGGCACGCACCACGTGCTGTTCTGCCGGGTGGTCGGAATCGCCCATGGCTCGGAGGACGAAGAGGCGCTCGTCTATTTCCGGCGCCGCTATCATCATCTCAAATGAAATGAAGCCGTCCGCGGGAGCGCGTCCCGCGGACGGCTTTGCATTACTTGGCTTTGGCGATGATCTCGCCGAGCACAGTGTCGAAACGGTCGATCTCTTCCACCTTGTTGTAGTGGACCATGGACACGCGCATGCAGCCGCTTTCCATGGTGAGCCCGAGGCGCTTCATCAGGCGCGGCGCAAACATGTGGCCGTCGCGGCTGCCGATATTGTTCCTGCCGAGTTCGGCGGAGAGATATTGCGGCGTCAGGCCCGGAATGCTGAAGCAGATGGTCGGAACGCGCTTCTCCACCTGGTTCTCATCGGAAACGCCGTAGATCGTGGCGCCGTGCTTCTTCAGCACTGACAGCATCTTCTTCGACAGCGTCTGCTCGTAGGCGCGGATGGCACCCATGGCGGCGGCGAGCGCATCGCGGCGCGAATGTTCGCCGTCGGGAAGGAACTTGCGACCGAGGTCTTCCAGATAAAGTACGGCGGCATTCATGCCGGCGACGTTTTCGTAGGTGAAGGTGCCGACCTCGATCTTGTAGGGCGGAACGTCCGGAATGAAGTCTTCCTTGAAGGTCGGAAGCTTCACCAGTGCGTCATAACGGCCCCAGAGGAAGCCCATATGCGGGGAGAAATTCTTGTAGCCGGAGCAGACCAGATAGTCGCAATCCCAGGCCTGAACGTCGATCAGAGCGTGGGGGCCGTAATGCACGCAGTCGAGGAAAACCTCCGCGCCGGCCGCATGCGCCAGCTTGCCGACAGTCGCCACGTCGACGATCGTGCCGATCGAATGGGCGGTTACGGTGCACGCGACCAGACGGGTCTTGTCGTTCAGCAGCGGCTTCAGGTCGTCGGTATGCAGCATGCCGTCTTCGCGCATCTTCCACCAGACGATCCTGGCGCCGTCGGCTTCCAGCGCCATCCAGGTGGCGATGTCGGCGTCATGGTCCATGTCGGTGACGATGATCTCGTTGCGCTCCTGCAGCATCTTGGCGATGCCGAGGCTGACGAGGCGGATGAAGGACGTGGCGTTGAGGCCGAAGGAGATTTCCTCCGGTCGGTAGGCATTCACCAGCAGGCCGACCGAAACGCGGGCCTCGGCGATCGTGCGGTCAACGCCCTGGCTGTGCAGATAGGGCGCCATGCGCTGCACGTTGCAATCGACGAGATGGGCTGCGACCGCATCGACCACGGCCTGGGGCACCTGGGCGCCGCCGGCATTTTCGAAGAAGATGAAGTCCTTGTATTTCTGGAGAGCCGGAAACTTCAGCCTGAGTTCATCGACCGGAAAAGCCTTGGCGAGGTTATCGCCTGCCGTGACATGCGTGTTCATGGATTTCTCCCAGGGTGTCGTATTTATCGAAGAAGAAGGGATGCAGGTGACAACGAGCTTCCCTCTGTTTATGTTTGGCCTGTTGCCGAATGAGCATTTGATCAAACTTGTAAATGTTCTATTGTGCCGTCGGCATTTGATCAAGGGGAATTGCGTCGGGAACGGTAGATGACCCGTCGCCCAAGAGACTTGAAGAGCGCGGCCCGTTATGCGAGGCCTGGTTGTGATTTGAATGGGTCAGAGGACAAGGATGGCGGATAGCGGGCTTTTGAAGGTCACGTCGCGCGTGACTGTTCAGGATACGGTCTACGAACAGTTGCGCCGGGCGTTGATGTGGGGTTCCTTTGCCCCGGCGCAGGCCATCACCATTTCGTCGCTGGCAACCGAGTTCGGCACCAGCCACATGCCGGTGCGCGAAGCGCTCCGAAGGCTCGCGGCGGAAAACGGCCTGGAGATCGGCCATAACGGATCGGCGCGGGTGCCGGCGGTTTCCCGCGAGCGGCTCGACGATCTCTGCCAGGCGCGCATCGCGCTCGAGGGCCTGGCGACGGAACTCGCCGCCGTGCATATGACCGATGAGGATATCGACCGTTCGGAGGCGCTCGCCCGCGAGCACGAGGAGATGGGCAAGGCCGGCGACGTCTATGGCATGCTGCGCAAGAACCAGGAGTTCCATTTCGGTATCTACGAGGCGTCGCGCTCCGAAGTGCTGCCACAGCATATCGAAATGCTCTGGCTGCGGTTCGGCCCCTATATGCGGATGCTGACCAATTACGTGGAAAAGGAATTCGACAAGGGCGTCGTGCACCCGTTCTCGTCCTATCATTTCCGGATCGTCGCGGCGCTTCGCGAGCGGAACGGCGCGCTCGCGCGGGACATGATGGTGGAGGATATCCTCGCCACCCAGTCGCACCTGCGGGACATGTCCCCGGAACTGCGGTGACCCCGGCGCCGTGCGCCGGGGTGTGAGCTTGTAAAGTCAGGCTTACTGGCCGAGGCCGAGCGAAGCGAGATACTCGACGGAAGCCGGGATCTTCGACTTCTCCTTGATCTCGACGATCAGCCGCGGATTGCTGGTGAGATCGGCGAGTGCCTGGAAGACCGACGGCCAAAGGATATTGCCTTCGCCGAGCGCCCAGTGGCGGTCGGCGTAACCGTCGGCATCCTGCAGATGGACGTGCTGCAGGCGGTTGCCAGCTGCCTTCACATAATAGTCGACCGGCGGAGCGCCGGTGGAACCATGTGCATAATGTGCGTGGCCGGTATCGATCGACACGGCGACGGCCGGCGAGTTGAAGCTGTCGGCAAGCGCCACGCGGATATGCTGGTCGATATCCTCGATGTTTTCCAGAACGATCACGGCGCCGATATCCTCGGCCTGCTTGACGGCATCGCGCATCGTCATGTGCACGTGCTCGACGACGCGCTCGCCCTCGCCCTTGTTGTTGTCGAGGTTGTTGTAGGACCAGGTCGTGTAGGGGCTGTGTGCGACCATCTGGGTTGCGCCGATCGCCGCGCAGACGTCGAGGCCCTGCTTCAGGCGCTTGGCGACGACGGCGCGGATGTCCGGATCCTGGGAAGCGATGGTGAAGCCCCAGAACGGGCCATGGATGCCGAGGCGGCCTTCGAAACCATCGAGCAGCTTTCTGGCGCGCTCGGCGAGCGGCGTCCAGTCGCCGTTCAGAACATCACCAGTGGTGAAGTCCTGGAGTTCGAGATCGCGCTGCTTGTCGAAAAGCCAGTTGCGGTGAATTTCGAGGTCGCGAAGCGTCATGGCCGCGCCGATCACGGGAAGGGAAGACATGGAAAACTCCATCAAGACAAAGGAAATGTCGGGGAAGGGACGCGCCGGAGAAAAGTCCGCGCAGGGCTTCCCATGTCAGAATTTTGTGTCGGTAATATTACATTTGTAACGCGGGATGATGAAATTTGCATCCGTGTTCAATTTCATCGAATCGCCAAGCTAGCGTCACGGAACTGATACACAGGCTGGCCAAATAACCCCTGCAAATCAGGAGGTAGTCGTGAGCCGTAGCAATACGCTTCTTAACGTTGTTCATCGGGGCGAGCGGTTTTCAGGTCCGCGGCCCGGGCGGATGGCGTGCCGTTGGCAGGCGAAGCTCTGCGAACCCCTCAGCCGTCACCGCTCGAGCTCGCAGGGGCTGATCGAGCTCGTTCAATAACCCGAAGCCAAAGGACAATTTCCATGGTCAACTTCACCCGCCGCAGCACGCTTGGCCTTGCCGGCGCCGCTGCCGGCTCGCTGATCCTGCCGCGCTTCTCGATCGCCCAGGGCGCCAAGCGCCCGTCGATCACGATCGCTGTTCAGAAGATCACCAACAACAACACGCTCGACATCTGGAACGAACAGTCGAATGTCGGCGAGCGCGTTTTCTTCCCGAACGTCTGGGAAGGTCTCATCCTGCGTGACTGGATGGGCAACCAGGGTCCGCTTCCGGGTCTCGCAACCGAGTGGAAGCGCATCGACGACAAGACGCTGGAACTGAAGCTGCGCCGGGGCGTCAAGTTCCACAACGGCGACGAACTGACCGCGGAAGACGTCGCCTTCAGCTTTTCCGCCCAGCGCTTGTTCGGCAGCACCCAGCCGGCTGGCGGCAAGACCATCTTCGCCGACGACAACAAGCCGGTTACCGCCAAGGAACTGCCAGCCACCATCCCAGGCGTCGGCCGCCGTCTGTGGCCGGCACTCGCGGGTGTCGAAGCCGTCGACAAATATACCGTCCGTTTCCACAACGCGACGCCGGACGTTACGCTCGAAGGCCGCCTCTATGCTTTCGGCAGCCAGATCGCCAACCGTCGCGCCTGGGACGAAGCCAAGACCTACGTCGAATGGGCTCGCAAGCCCGTCACGACAGGCGCTTACATGATCGGCGAATTCAAGCCGGACGTCTCCCTGACGCTCGTCGCCTTCGACGAGTACTGGGGTGGCCGTCCGCCGCTCGCTCAGATCCGCTTCGTTGAGGTTCCGGAAGTCGCTTCCCGCGTCAACGGTCTGCTCTCCGGCGAATACGACTTCGCCTGCGACCTGCCGCCAGATCAGATCGCAACGGTCAAGGCTGCCAAGGGCTTTGAAGTTCAGGGATCGACGATCAACAATCACCGGATCTCGGTCTTCAACACTCAGAATCCTATTCTTGCCAACCCGCTTATGCGCCGCGCCATGACGCATTCGATCGACCGCCAGGCGATCGTCGAAGCGCTCTGGGCCGGCCAGACCAAGATCCCGGCTGGCCTGCAGTTCCCGTTCTACGGCTCGATGTTCGTCGAGGGCTGGAAGGTTCCGGAATTCAACGCCAAGCTCGCCCAGGACCTGATCAAGCAGGCCGGTTACAAGGGTGAAGTGATCCCGTTCCGCCTCCTCAACAACTATTACACCAACCAGACCTCGAACGGTCAGATCATGGTTGAGATGTGGAAGCAGGTCGGCCTGAACGTTCAGATCGAAATGAAGGAAAACTGGGGCCAGATCCACGATCCGGCCGGCGTCAAGGGTGTTCGGGACTGGTCGGCCTCGGCCGCCTTCAGCGATCCGGTCTCCTCGATCGTCGCCCAGTTCGGCCCGAACGGCGAAGTGCAGCAGAAGAAGGACTGGACCAATGCCGAAGTCAACCAGATGGCTTCGGTCCTGGAAACCAGCACCGACCCGGCTGCCCGCAAGAAGGCTTTCGCCCGCATGCTGGAAATCTGCGAGCGCGAAGACCCCGTCTATCAGGTCCTGCACCAGAACGCCGTGTTCACGGGCATGAAGTCGTCGCTCAAGTGGAAGGCTGCTCCGGCTTTCGCGATGGACTTCCGCGCCTCCAACTGGGCGATCTGATCGGATCGTTCTTCTGTGCTCCGGCGACCCTGCGGCCGCCGGAGCATTTGTTTTCAAAAACGGCAATGTCTTCGGCCTGGTGACGGCGGGAGGCAGGAGTATGGCGGGATATGGATAGAGCATCGTCCAATCTGGTAGAGCTGCGCGATCTGAAGGTCGCCTTCGACGGCGTCCAGGTTCTGCACGGCATCGACCTCAATGTCGGCTGGGGCGAAGCAGTGGGCCTCGTCGGCGAATCGGGATGCGGCAAGTCGGTGACGTGGCTTGCGGCTCTGGGCTTGCTTCCCGGCAAGGCGAGTGTCACCGGTTCCGTGCGGCTTGATGGGCAGGAACTTGCCGGTGGTCCCCGCGAGGCTTTCGAACAGGTGCGTGGCGGGCGGATCGCCATGATCTTCCAGGACCCGTCGAGCTCGCTCAATCCGGTGCTCAGGATCGGCCGCCAGATCGTCGAGGCGCTGTCGCTGCATCGCGGCCTCAGGGGCGACCCGGCGCGGAGAGAGGCGCTGCGGCTGCTGGACATGGTGGGCATTCCCGATGCCCGCCGTCGTTTCGATCTCTATCCGCACGAATTCTCGGGCGGCCAGTGTCAGCGGCTGATGATCGCCATGGCGCTTGCCGGCGAACCGGACCTGCTGATCGCCGACGAGCCGACCACGGCGCTCGACGCGACGATCCAGGCGCAGATTCTCGACCTGCTGATCCAGCTCCGGGCGGAGACCGGCATGGCGACGGTGTTCATCAGCCACGATCTGGGCGCCGTTTCCCAGGTCTGCGAACGGGTCTGCGTCATGTATGCCGGCCGGATCGTCGAGGAAGGCAGTGTCGCTGAGCTCTTTTCCGAACCGCGCCATCCCTATACGCGCGGTCTTTTTGACGCGATCCCGCGCATCGACGGTCCCCGCCAGCGGCTCATCCCCATCCCCGGCACGGTCCCGAACCCGAAACATCTGCCTGAAGGCTGCTCCTTCCAGCCGCGCTGTTTTCGCGCGCTCGAGGCCTGTCGCAGCGAGCGCCCTGCGCTCGATACGTCGGCCGATGGCCGGCAGCTCGCCTGCTTCCGGCCGGTTCAGGCCAACGAGCCCGCCGAGCCAAGAACCAGAGTGACCGAGGATATGCTGCTATGACCGCCCTCATCGAAGCGGACAATCTCGTTCGCGTCTACAAGATCCGTCGCGGCGTGTTTGCACAGCCGCATCCGGTGCGTGCCGTGGACGGCATTTCGTTGGCGCTGAAGCCAGGCGAGACGCTGGGCGTCGTCGGCGAGTCGGGCTCGGGCAAATCGACGCTCGGGCGGATGCTGCTCGGCATCGATGTCGCACAGGGCGGTGAAGTCCGGTTCGAAGGCAAGCCGATGCCGGCGCTGAAGACGCCCGAATGGCGCGCGCTGCGGGCGAAGATGCAATTCGTCTACCAGGACCCGCTGGCAGCGCTCGACCGGCGCGTGACGATCGCAAAGCAGATCGGCGAGCCGCTGGACATCCACAAGCTCATTCCGAAACAGCATCAGGAGGCCCGCGTCGCCGAACTGATGGCGGCCGTCGGCCTGCGTCCGGATCAGGCCGGGCGCTATCCGCACGAGCTGTCGGGCGGCCAGCGGCAGCGCGCCGTGATCGCCCGCGCGCTTGCCGCACGCCCCAGGCTTCTGGTCTGCGACGAGCCGGTTTCCGCGCTGGACGTCTCCATCCAGGCGCAGGTCGTCAATATGCTGCGCGATCTGCAGGAGAAGAACGGCATCGCCATGGTGTTCATCAGCCATGACCTCAAAGTGGTGCGCAATATCGCCGACCGGGTGGCGGTGATGTATCTCGGCCGGATCGTCGAAGAGGCTTCTTCCGACGTGATCTTCCACTCGCCGCAGCATCCCTATACCAAGGCGCTGGTCTCCAGCGTGCCGGTTCCGGGCAAAATCCTCGAAGGGCGCGTCATCCTTCAGGGCGAGCCGCCGAACCCGGCCAACCGTCCGCTCGGTTGCGCCTTCCACCCCCGTTGCGCGCTGGCGCAGGATGTCTGCCGCGCCGCCGTTCCGCAGCTTCGCCCAATCGGCAATGGCCGCACGGCTGCCTGCCATGTCGTGGCTGGCGAAGCCGCCCCGATCGCGGCCTGAGAGGAGCCCTGATGATCCGCTTCATAGCCGTTCGCCTCCTCCGGGCAATGATCACCATCTTTGCCGTCGTCACCTTCGCCTTCGTCGTGCTGCGCATGTCGGGCGACCCAGCCCAGGTCATGCTCGGCCCGGATGTGCCGCAGGAAGCCGTCGATGCGTTCCGCCGGTCCTGGGGCCTCGATCAGCCGCTCTGGATTCAATACCTCGCCTATATCAAATCGATCTTCACCGGCGATTTCGGCGTGTCGATGCGCGACAAGGCCTCGGCGCTGGACCTAGTGCTGCAGCGCGTGCCCGCGACGCTGCAGCTCACACTGCCGGCGCTGCTCCTGAAGCTGGTCTTCGGCATTCCGGCCGGCGTCTATGCGGCGCTGCATCGCCAGAGTTTTGCCGATCGCGGCGTTATTCTGCTCGCGGTCCTCGGCTTCACGATCCCGTCCTTCGTCATGGGCCTGGTGCTGGTGCTGATCTTCGCTGTCATTCTCGGCGTGTTGCCGTCCGGCGGTCAGGATACCTGGGTGCATGGCATCCTGCCGACGGTGACCATGAGCATCGGCGGCATCGGCATTCTCGCCCGCTTCTCTCGCAGCGCCATGATCGAGGTGATGGGCCAGCCCTATATCCGCACCGCTTCCGCCAAAGGCCTGAAATGGCGTGACGTGGTCTGGAACCATGCGCTGCCGAACGCGGCCGTGCCGATCGTGACGATCGTCGGCTTCATGGTCGGCTCGCTGATTGCCGGCGCCGTGGTGGTCGAGTCGATCTTCTCCTGGCCAGGCATCGGCCGCCTGCTGATCGTCTCGGTCAGCAACCGCGACCTTGCCGTCGTCCAGTGCATCCTGCTGATCATCGCCGCCGCAATGGTGGTTTCGAACCTCGTCGTCGACCTGCTCTACGGCTGGCTCGACCCCCGCCTTCGCTCCAGCGCGGCGCATTGAGGATAAAGAGATATGACTACGATCAATCTGTCGGAAAGCTCGCGGACGCCGGGCTGGTATGCGACGCTCATCACCCGCCTGCGCCGCAACGTGCCGTTCACCGTCGGGCTCGGCATTCTCTGGCTGGCGGCCGTGGTGGTGGTTGCGATCTTCGCCGACCAGATCCGCCCCTACAACATCACGGCCATGGACCTGTCGAGCCGCCTTTCCCATCCAGGGGCCCTGAAGCACCTGCTGGGTACCGACGAGCTTGGCCGCGATGTGCTTTCACGCCTCCTCCAGTCGGTCCGGGTATCGCTGATCATCGCCTTCGGCGCCACGATTCTCTCGGCGGTGTTCGGCACGGCGCTTGGTTTCGCGGCCGCGCAGTTCCGGGGTGCGGTCGAGCATCTCGTGCTGGTGCTCGCCGATTTCCAGGCGGCGCTGCCGTTCCTGATCATGTCGCTCGCGGTGCTCGCCTTCTTCGGCTCGTCGATGGTGCTGCTGGTCTGCTTGATGGGTTTCTACGGCTGGGAACGCTACGCCCGCATCGCCCGCGGCCTTGCGATCTCGGCGAGCTCGCAAGGGTATGCGGCCTCCGTCGTGCAGCTCGGCGCGACGCCGGCGCGGGTCTATTTCCACCATATCCTGCCGAACGTGGCCTCGACGCTGATCGTCTCGATGACGCTGACCTTCCCGGAAATCATCCTGATGGAAAGTGGCCTCTCCTTCCTCGGCCTCGGTGTGCAGCCGCCGGAGACGAGCCTGGGCAACATGGTCGGTTTCGGCCGCGAATACCTGACCCGCGCGCCGTGGATCATGCTTGCCCCCTCGGTCGTGATCATGCTGACGACGCTGTCGATCAGCATTGTCGGCGACTGGCTGCGCGACAAGCTCGACCCGACCCTTTCGTAATCTTAAGTGGTGGCGTAATCTCAAGTGGCGGCCGCAAGACCGTCCGCCACCTGTGTCTGTATCGGGGGTGAGAATGCAACGGATCGTCAACGATCCGGCGGTAATAGCGCTAATCCGGGCTGTTTCATAAACTCGCCACTTGAGTTTCTGCAATCATACCGCTAAATCTCAGCCCACCAGGACCGGGCCCCTCTGACAGTTCATCTTTGAGCTGTGATGTCGGACTGGATTAGTCCAACTTGGGTGCCTGGTGTTCGTGGAAATCATGTGACGGCAACGGCGGTGACCTACGGCAGGCGGAAATGCAGGTCGTGAGCGTCTCAAGTTCGTCTCGGTCCACACGCGGGCACTCCCGCCTTTGAGAGATTGGGTGCCAAATGATGGAAATTTTCAGCGCGGAAGCGTTGTCCGCGCTTCTGCAAGTTATCATGATCGACCTCGTGCTGGCCGGCGACAATGCGATCGTCATCGGTCTTGCGGCTGCCGGCCTGCCGAAAGCGCAGCGGTCCAAGGCCATTCTGGTGGGTATCGTCGCGGCGACCGTGCTGCGTATCGGCTTTGCTCTGGCCACGACGCAGCTCCTGCAGATCGTCGGCCTTCTGCTGGCCGGTGGTGTCCTGCTGCTCTGGGTCTGCTGGAAGATGTGGCGCGAGCTGCGCACCCCCCATCATCATCATGAGGACGAAGCGAACGAAGCGCTCCAGAATGCCGACCTCAATGCCGATGGCACGGTTGCCGGCGGTGCGCCACGCAAGACTTTCGCCCAGGCCGCCTGGCAGATCGTCATTGCCGACGTCTCCATGTCACTTGACAACGTGCTGGCCGTTGCCGGTGCTGCCCACGAACATCCGACCGTGCTGATTTTCGGCCTGGTCCTGTCGATCGCGCTGATGGGTATTGCGGCAAGCTTCATCGCCCGGCTGCTCAACAAGCATCGCTGGATTGCCTATGTCGGTCTCGCTGTCATCCTTTACGTGGCGCTCGAGATGATCTGGCGCGGCTATAGCGAAGTTGCGCCCTATATCGCCGGGTAATGTCTTCCGGCGCGGCGGTCCTGCCGCCGCGCCGTTTCCTTCGGGCCCTTAACGTCCCGTCTTCGCTCGCCATTCGCCGAGCCGCTTTTCCCTCATCTCAACCAAAACTTATGCCGCGACAGCAGAACCTATTCGTCAGGCTGCCGATCTGCTTTTATGTCTTCATGCCAAGCTGCGGCGCCTCATGCGCCGCCCGTGTTGGAGTGGAGGACGCGGGCTCGATTTTGGAGGAGAATGCGCCTGTCCGCCGGGCGCAGTAGATCGATCATCTAGGAAAAGCCATGACCGAACCCTGTTATGACGTCGCCCATCTCGGCCACGTTGAGCTCTATTCAGACCGTTTCGAGGAGTCGCTCGACTTCTTCACCCGCGTCTACGGGCTGACCGAAAGCGGCCGCGAGGGCGACAGCGTCTATCTGCGCGCCTTTGACGACTACGAGTTCCACACGCTGAAGCTCACCAAGCATCACACCACGGGGGTCGGCCATATCGCCTACCGCACGTCGTCCGCGGAAGCGCTGGAGCGCCGTGTCAAGGTGATCGAGGAAAAGGGATGGGGCGTCGGCTGGACGGAAGGTGACCTTGGTCATGGCCGGGCCTATCAGTTCAAGAGCCCCGACGGCCATCTGTTCGAACTCTATTGGGATACAAAGGAATATGTTGCGCCGCCGGAAGAAAAGCCGGCGCTGAAGAACATCGCCCAGCGTTACCACGGCCGCGGCGCATGCCCGCGCCGTCTCGATCATGTCAATCTGCTGGCTGCCGATGTCAGCCTGATCCGCGAATTCATGACCACGGCTCTGGGTAGCCGGGTTACCGAGATGATCCAGCTCGACAATGGCCGCCTCGGCGGCTGCTGGTTCACCATCAACAACAAGACCTATGATCTCGCCTGTTCCGAAGATCATACCGGTTCGCACGGCCGTTTCCACCACGTCACCTATGCCTGCGACCAGCGCGAAGACATTCTGCGCGCCGCCGACATCTTCCTGGAAAACGGCGTCCATATCGAATCCGGCCCGCACAAGCATGCGATCCAGGGCACTTTCTTCCTCTATGTCTGGGAGCCCGCCGGCAACCGTGTCGAGGTCGCCAATGCGGGTGCCCGCCTGATCCTTCGTCCCGACTGGAAGCCGATCGTCTGGACCGAAGCCGACCGCAAGAAGGGCCAGGCCTGGGGCATGAAGACGATCGAAACCTTCCACACGCACGGCACGCCGCCGGTTGCACACAAGTAAATAAAGAGGCATCCCATGGCAAAGACAGCATTGGTCATCAGCGCCCATTCGGCAGATTTCGTCTGGCGTTGCGGCGGCGCAATCGCGCTCCACGAGGAAAAAGGCTATGACGTCACTGTCGTCTGCCTGTCCTATGGCGAGCGCGGCGAAAGCGCCAAACTCTGGAAGAACCCGGGCATGACGCTCGAAAAGGTGAAGACGGAGCGCCGCAAGGAAGCGGAAAACGCGGCACGAGCACTCGATGTCACCGACATCCAGTTCTTCGATCTCGGCGACTATCCGCTGGTCGTCGATCAGGACGCCAAGTTCAAGCTGGTCGACGTGATCCGCAAGGTTCAGCCGGAATTCATGCTCTCCCACTCCAAGTGGGACCCCTACAACACCGACCATATGTATGCGACGCAGGTGGCGATCGAGGCACGGATGATCGCCCAGGCCTGGGGCCACAATCCGGGTGAAAAGATCCTTGGCGCGCCGCAGCTCTATCTTTTCGAGCCGCACCAGACCGAACAGATGGAATGGAAGCCGGACGTCTTCCTCGACATCTCGCCCGTCTGGGAAAAGAAATGGGCGGCCATCCAGTGCATGGAAGGCCAGGAACACCTCTGGGATTTCTACAAGAACGTCGCCGAGAACCGCGGCAATCACTTCATGCGCAATTCCGGCGGTCAGGCCAGCGGACGCAAGTCCACCCACGCGGAAGGCTTCCAGTCGGTCTTCCCACGCACTGTGGACGAGCTCTGATGTCGGTCGTCGTCCAGAATATCGAGCGCGCGGACCAGTCGGTCATTGACCGGCTGGCTGCCTGCGGCGTCGCCACGGTGCATGAGGCGCAGGGCCGCAAGGGCCTGCTTGCCAGCTACATGCGGCCGATCTATCCGGGTGCGCGCCTTGCGGCAAGCGTCGTCACCATCTCCGCACCTCCGGGCGACAACTGGATGCTGCATGTGGCGATCGAACAGCTGAAGGCCGGCGATATCCTGCTGCTCGCCCCGACCAGCCCCTGCGAAGACGGTTATTTCGGTGACCTGCTCGCCACTTCCGCCCAGGCGCGCGGCTGCAAGGGCCTGATCATCGATGCGGGCGTGCGTGACGTGGTCGATCTCACCGAGATGAAATTCCCGGTGTGGTCGAAAGCGGTCTATGCGCAGGGCACGGTCAAGGAGACCCTCGGCTCCGTCAACGTTCCGATCGTCTGCGCCGGCGCCTATGTTCGCCCCGGCGACGTGATCGTTGCCGATGACGACGGTGTCTGCGTGGTTGCCCGCGAGGAAGCCGAAGCGGTTGCCAAGAAGGCGGAGGCCAGGGTCGCGGCCGAAGAGGACAAGCGCAAGCGGCTCGCCGCCGGTGAACTCGGCCTCGATATCTACGACATGCGCGGCAAGCTCGCCGAAAAAGGCCTGAAGTATATCTGAGCGGTGGAGCCGCTTCCCTTCTCCCCGCTGGGGAGAAGAAGGGAGATTGAGATGAGTGACATTGATACCGGCGTGCGCTGCATGTGGATGCGTGGTGGCACGTCCAAGGGCGGATATTTTCTCGCCGACGACCTGCCGGCCGATCGGGATAATTTCCTGCTGCGGGTGATGGGTTCGCCCGATCCCCGCCAGATCGACGGCATGGGTGGCGCCAATCCGCTCACCTCCAAGGTGGCTGTGGTGCAGAAGTCCGAGCGGGAAGGGGTCGATGTCGACTATCTTTTCCTGCAGGTCTTCGTCGACCAGCCGATTGTCACCGACGCGCAGAACTGCGGCAATATCCTCGCCGGCATCGGGCCTTTCGCCATCGAGCGCGGGCTGGTGCCGGTCAAGGGCGAAAAGACCGAAGTCTCGATCTTCATGGAAAACACCGGGCAGATCGCAATCGCGACGATCGACACGCCCGGCGGCCAGGTGACCTACAAGGGCGATGCCCGGATCGACGGCGTGCCGGGAACCTCGGCACCGGTGCCGATCGTGTTTGCCGATACGGCCGGTTCCTCCTGCGGCGCGCTGCTGCCGACCGGAAATGCGGTCGACGTGATCGAAGGCGTCGCCTGCACGCTGATCGACAACGGCATGCCCTGCGTCGTCATGCGCGGCGATGTGCTCGGTATTACCGGCACAGAGAGCCCCAAGGATCTCGAGGCGAACCAGGAACTGCGCGCCAAGCTGGAGGCGATCCGGCTGAAAGCCGGTCCGATGATGAACCTCGGCGACGTTTCCAAGAAGTCCGTGCCGAAGATGACCATGGTTTCGGCGCCGACGGCGGGCGGGGCGATCTCGACCCGTACCTTCATCCCGCATACGTGTCATGATGCGATCGGTGTGCTCGGCGCGGTCAGCGTTGCGACAGCCTGCCTTCTGCCGGAAGGCCCGGCGTCCGAACTGGCCGTCATTCCGGACGGCGACGAGAAGCTGCTGTCGGTCGAACATCCGACCGGCGAAATGAGCGTCATCGCGACCATGAAGGATGGCGAGGTCTATCGCGCGGCGGTGTTGCGCACGGCGCGCAAGCTTTTCGACGGCATGGTTTTCGGCGACTGAGAGTAGGATACGGGGATGAGGATAGCATTTCTGGGTTTTGGCGAAGCGGCACGCGCCTTTCACGACAGCCTCGCTCCGAATCTCGAGAATGGCGAATTCCGTGCCTATGACCTGCTGCTCGACAATGCCGACAAGGCGGGTGAGATGCAGTCAGCGATGACCGGTCGCGGCGTCAGGCCGGAAGCGTCGCCTGCGGGTCTTGCCGATGCCGAGTGGATCTTCAGCGCGGTCACGGCCGACCAGAGCCTCAAGGCCGCCCAGTCCATCGCGCCGCATCTCGGCCAGGGCGCGCTGCTGATCGACATCAATTCCGTCTCCCCGGGCCGCAAGCGCGAGACTGCGGCGCTGATCAACGAGACCGGCGCCGACTATCTCGACATGGCCGTCATGGCCCCCGTCCATCCGAAGGGCCATGCGACGCCGGTCCTGATCGCCGGCAAGAGCGCCGCCGAGCTTCTGGAGCGTTTTCGCGGTCTCGGCTTCAGCGCCGATATCGCCGGTGAAGCAGTCGGCTCTGCGACAGCCATCAAGATGGTGCGCTCCGTGTTTGTTAAAGGTCTCGAAGCGATCACCGTCGAGGCGTTGCTCGCGGCAGAGGCCTCTGGCTGTTTCGAGGAAATCCTGGCTTCGCTTTCCGGCAGCTTCCCCGGTCTCGACTGGTCGAAATTCCCGGATTACCAGTTCGAGCGCACCACCCGGCACGGCCGCCGGCGGGCTGCCGAGATGCGCGAAAGCGGTGTCACGCTCGACGCGCTGGGGCTGAACGGCGGCCTTGCCCGCGAGATTGCCGCCGTCCAGGACGAGATGGCGGCAAGCGGCGTGAAGCCGACGGGCGATCTCAGGGACACCGTTGCCCAGGTTCTTTCAGCTCGACGTGAAGGCAAATAAGCCCGCCTCTTCAGTGCTTTCCTTGTATACGCGCTGATCTTTTCCGTTCGAAATGCGCTGTGTCGCTCACAGCCCGAAACCCCTGTATACATGAGGCTTGGCCAATCCATCAGATATGGCTAAGATTTATGATCGACAGGCGGAGGTTGCGCCGGCTTGTCTCAGGCAAAGGTGTGGATTTGGAAGAGACCTCGAGAACGACCCATACGATGCGTGCGCTGATGGAGCTGCGCAAGAAAATCCTCAGCGGCGACTATCCCGGCGGCACCCGGCTTTTCGAAGTGTCGCTGGCCGAGACGCTGCAGATTTCCCGGACGCCGGTGCGGGAGGTGATGTCGCGTCTCGCGGAAGAGGGGCTGCTCGACCGGCTGGCGAATGGCGGTTTCGTGGTCCGCAGCTTCACCTATGCGGATGCGGTCGACGCGATCGAGCTGCGCGGCGTGCTGGAAGGGACCGCGGCGCGGCTTGCCGCAGAACGCGGCGTCTCGCAGGCCGGATTGGACCAGCTTCGGGAAATCCAGGCCCGGCTCGACGATTGTTTCGGCGAAGCCGCGGATGACGTGGATCTGGAAGCCTATTCCGAAGCGAATGCCAAGTTTCACATCGTGCTGGTCGAACTTTCCGGCAGTACGGTGATCCAGCGGGAGGTCGAGCGCGCGACACGCCTGCCGTTCGCTTCGCCATCGGCATTCCTGTCCGGCCGGGCCCACGTGGCGGCCTTCCGCCAGTCGCTGCATATCGCGCAGGATCAGCACCGGACCCTGGTGACGGCGATTGCCGGGCGCGAAGGTTCACGCGCCGAATTCATCGCCCGCGAACATGCCCGTATCGCCCGCAAGAACCTCGAATACGCCGTCTTCGAGGATCCGGAGCTGATGCTGACCGTTCCCGGCCTGGTGCTCCTCAACTCCTGAGACCCGGCTGCCTGCCGCAGATTTTGATGGCCGGAAGCCTTCGGTTTACTATCCGGAGGCGATCGTAAGCCTGCCGAATATTTCCCCTTGAATTTGTCTCGCGATGCCGTCATGTATACACGATATCGCAAGCCACAGACAAACCATAGGGAGGAATTCCGTGACTCAGGCCAATCTCACTCAAGTTTTGAAGGATGCGGGCAACACTGTCGAGCATCTGCGCAGCTCCAAGACCGGCATCTATGTATACCCGGTCGTGGCTCCGGAATTCTCCAACTGGCGTTCGGAACAGGCCGCATGGCGTGAAGGCGCCGTTCTTTTCGACCAGTCGCATCACATGGACGAACTGGTCGTCGAAGGTCCGGATGCGGCCAAGTTCCTCGAAAGCCTGTCGATCAACAGCTTCGCCAATTTCGGCGTCGACCGCGCCAAGCACTACGTTCCGGTCACGCCGGCCGGCCACGTCATCGGCGACATGATCATCTTCCGCGAAACGGAAGAGAAGTTCGTTCTCGTCGGCCGCGCCCCGACCGCCAACTGGTTGCTCTACAACGCATCGCTCGGCAAATATAACGTCAAGCTGACCCACGACCCGCGTTCGCCTTCGCGGCCGGATGGCAAGCTCGTCACCCGCATCCACTACCGCTTCCAGATCCAGGGTCCGGATGCGCCGAAGGTCTTCGAAAAGATGAACGGCGGCCCGATCCCCGAGATCAAGTTCTTCCACGTCGACTGGATCAATGTCGGCGGCCGCAAGGTTCAGGCCCTGCGTCACGGCATGGCCGGCGCTCCGGGTCTCGAAATCTGGGGTCCGTATGCGGAGAAGGACGAAGTCCGCGCTGCCATCATCAAGGCCGCCGAAGAAGCAGGCGTCGATCTGCGCCCGGTCGGCAGCCGCGCCTATGCCACCAACACCCTGGAATCCGGCTGGATCCCGTCGCCGCTTCCGGCGATCTACACCGGTGACGAACTGCAGGCCTATCGCGACTGGCTCTCAGCCCAGAGCTATGAAGCCAGCGGCTCGATCGGCGGCAGCTACGTTTCCGACAATATCGAAGACTACTACCTGAACCCCTACGAACTGGGTTACGGCGTCTACGTCAAGTTCGACCACGACTTCGTCGGCCGCGCCGCGGTCGAGAAGCAGAAGGCGACCCCGCAGCGCCGCAAGGTCACCTTCGAGTGGAACTCCGACGACGTCGTCAAGGTCATCGCTTCGGCCTTCCAGCCGGGCGAACAGGCCGCCAAGTGGATCGACTTCCCGCTTTCCAACTATGCCTCGTCGAGCTTCGACAAGGTCCTGAAGGACGGCAAGGTCGTCGGCCTGTCGATGTTCAACGGCTACAGCTACAACGAGCGTTCCATGCTGTCGCTCGGCGTCGTCGATGCCGACATCAAGGAAAACGACATCCTGACGCTCATCTGGGGCGAGCCGGATGGCGGCACTTCCAAGACCTCCGTCGAGCAGGGCCACCGCCAAGCTGAGATCCGCGTTCGTGTCGCGGCCGTGCCCTACGCTCAGGAAGCGCGTGAAAATTACGCCGAAAGCTGGCGCACCAAGAAGGCCCTCTGATGGCCTGGCGTGCGAGAACGGGTTGTTCTCGCACGCCGCTCCGTCCGTCTGACCGGACATTTTTCATTGGCTAAACGGGGGGAGGAACAACAATGGCACTTTTGAATCTGTTCAGGGGCAAGCAGGAAGAGAAGTCCGCGGAGCCGGCTAGCTTCATGGATCTCATCGACGGCTATTCCATTGAAGTGATGCCGCGCACGGCCGCAAAGATCGAGGATTTCAAGACGCTGCTGCCGAAGGGCACGCGGGTCTATATTGCCCATATCGACGGGACGCCGATCGAGGACATGGTGCAGACAGCAAGGCGGCTCCACGAAGACGGCTTCCCGGTGATGCCGCATTTCCCCTCCCGCATCATTCCAAGCCTTGCGATCCTGGAGGACTGGATCAAGCGCTACAGAAACGAGGCGGGCGTGGACCAGGCGCTGCTGCTCGGCGGCGGCGTCTCGACGCCGGCTGGCGATTTCGACAGTTCCATCCAACTGATCGAGACCGGCCTGTTCGACCGCTACGGTTTCAAGCGGCTGCATGTCGCCGGCCATCCGGAGGGCAACAAGGACATCGACAAGGACGGCAGTTCCAGGATCGTCGACGAGGCGCTGAAGTTCAAACAGGCCTATTCCGACCGTACCGATGCGGAGATGGCGATCACCACCCAGTTCGCCTTCGACGCCAAGCCGGTCATCGCCTGGGCGGAGCGGATTGCCGCCGCCGGCATCAAGCTGCCGATCCATCTCGGCATTGCCGGGCCGACCAAGCTGCAGACGCTGATCAAGTTCGCGATCGCCTGCGGCGTCGGCCCGTCGCTCGGCGTGCTGCAGAAGCGTGCGATGGACATCAGCAAGCTGCTCGTTCCCTATGAGCCGACCGAGGTGCTGACCGAGATCGCCAACTACAAGGCCGCCCATCCGGAAAGCCTGATCGACAGCATCCATGTCTTCCCGCTCGGCGGTATCCGTGCCAGCGCCGAATGGATGAACGAACAGCTGACCGGCGAGCGCAGCATCGCGCTGTGATTTAACCGAGGCGGGACAGGTGATGGACCCGTCCCGCTTCACCATTGCCGGGAGGAGAAAGGCAGGGGAGGACAGATACGTGGACTATCCCAATCTGCGGCACATTCGTCTTTTCTGCGCCTGCCTGCGCACAGGCTCGCTGACGCAGGCGGCCGATATCGTCGGCGTCACCCAGCCTGCGGCATCGCAGGCCATTTCCCGTCTCGAAGACCTTTTCGGCATTCGGCTTCTCGAACGAGGCACCGGGCATGCCATGGCGACGCCGGAAGGCCGGGTCGTTCAGGCGAGGTCACTCAGGGCGCTCGAACTCATTCGGACCGGCTGCCAGAAGCTCCAGGCGGATTCCGGATCGCGCGGCGCCGGTGCGGATGCAAGGCTGACGATCTCTCACCTCCGTGCCCTGCAGGCCTTTGCCCAGGCTGGAGGATTTCCGGGTGCCGCGCGGATCCTCGAGCAATCGGGTGCCGCGGTTCAGCGCACGGCGCGTAATGCCGAGGCAATCCTCGGCACAAGTCTTTTCGAGGCCGATGGCCGCGCGATGCGGTTCACCAGTGCCGGCCGCGCCGTTGCCCGCTGGGCCGGCCTCTCGCTGAAAGAACTCGGCAACGCGACCGAGGAAGTGCAGGAGCTGCGCGGCAAGTTCGACGGCCTCGTATCGATCGGCGCGCTGCCGATGGCGCGCACCACCATCGTGCCGGATGCGATCGCGTCGCTGGCTTTCACCCATCCGCTGGCACGGTTCGAAATCCTCGAAGGCAGCTATGAACAGCTGCTCAGCGATCTGGAAATGGGGCATATCGATTTTCTGATCGGCGCGCTGCGCAGCCGCCTCACGCCGTCTCTGAGCCAGGAACCGCTTTTCGATTTCCGGCTTGCGGTGGTTGCCGGCGCCGGCCACCCGCTGTCCGGCAAGGCGGATGTTTCGCTTGCCGAACTCGCTTCCTACCCATGGGTGGTGGCGCGCAAGGGCACCCCCAACCGCAGCACGTTCGATGCCCTGGCGGAGAAGTTTCCCGATGGACCGCAGGTGCAGGGAACCGTCGAGACCGGCTCTCTGACGGCGCTGCGTGGAATCCTGATGCAGACGGATCGGCTGGCGCTGCTATCCCGCCACCAGCTCCGGCATGAGCTGAAGGCGGGGTTTCTGACGCTTCTGAATTATGACGTGCCGGGAAAGCCGCTGTCGATCGGCATCACCACCCGCCGCAACTGGCAGCCGACCGCTCTCCAGGCGGAATATCTGGCCGCGATCCGACGCGTGGTGGCGACAGAGGAGGCGGGCAGCGTTTCTGACGGTAGCCGCCTGCCTCCGCTCAAAGCAGCCGAGTAGCACCACTTGTCATTGCAGTTTTCGGGGTTATCGTTATTGCCGCATAGGTCCGGCCGGTCTGATGTCGCGCGCCGTCAGCAGAGAGCGGGAGCATCTTGAGAAAAAAGGCCGTCAACAGTCTCGAGCGCCTGCAAGCCGTCCTTGAGGTTTTCACCGAGGATCGTCTGGAATGGACCCCGGAAGAGCTGATGGAAGAGCTGGGCTATAGCCGGCCGACACTCTATCGCTACCTCAAGATCCTGAAAGACAGCGGTTTTCTGACCTCCATGCCGAATACCGGCTTCACCCTGGGGCCGCGGGTGGTGGAGATGGATTACCTCCTGCGGAAATCCGACAGTCTCATCCTTTCCGGCGCGCCCTATCTCCAGAAGCTCACCGGGCGTTACGAGTGTACGGCGCTTCTGGTGCGCTGGTACGGCGAAAAGATCCTCTGCGTCGATTCGCTCAGTTCCAGCCGCGAGGCGATCAGCAGCTATCCGCGCGGACGGCCGATGCCGCTCAGCCGTGGCGCGATCGGCCGCTCCATCGTCGCCTTCCTGCCGCGCCGCAACCTACTGCCGCTGATCAAGCGCACGCTCGACGAATGGCAGGCGGCGGGTGCCGGCGATACCGTGGAAACCGTCCTGGACGGACTGAAATCGGTGCGCAAGAAAGGTTATGCCGTGGCTTATGGCGAGGTGACGCCGGGCGTCATCGGTTTCGCGGCGCCGATCTTTGATGCGGGCCAGAGCCCCATTGCAAGCTTTTCCGTGACGATTGCCCAGGATCAGGTTCCCGGTTCTCTCGTGGAGGAAATCGGCGGGGAAGTCCTGCTGGCAGCCGGCGAGATCAGCGCTGCGCTCGCTTCGCATCGACATAAAGTTTCGAGTCAATAATCTCATATTACAAGAAAATGTGTTGACTTCCGGCATCTGTCTTCGCATCTTGCCGCGGCGGAGCGTGGCCGAGACCTCGGCATATCTCCGCTTGCGGATTTTAAAACGCCTCGGGGCACTGGCCGCTTCCAAGTTCGCGGTGCCGCACCATGACAGACAGGAGGAGCCATCCCATGAAGAAGATCGATATTTTCAACCACATCTGGCCAAAGCCGTTCTTCGATCGCCTGATCGGCTATATCGGCACGATGACCGACGTCACCATGCGCAGCGGCGCGGTGCCGATGATGACCGACCTCAACCGCCGTTTCCAGGTCATGGACACGTTCGGCGAAGACTATCAGCAGGTTCTGTCGCTCGCTTCGCCGCCGCTTGAAAAGCTGGCCGGTGCGGAACGCGCCTACGATCTCGGCCAGATCGGCAACGACTCGATGGCCGAGCTCTGCCGGAAATATCCGGAGCGGTTCCCGGCCTTCATCGCCACCGTGCCGATGGAAAACGAAGAATGGATGATGAAGGAAACCAAGCGGAACATCGAGGAACTCGGCGCCTCCGCTATCCAGATCTTCACCAATTATAGCGGCAAGCCGCTCGACCTGCCGCAGTTCGAGCCCTTCTTCGAATATATGGCGAAGTCCGGCAAGCCGGTCTTCCTGCATCCGTCGCGCGGCGCCAACTTCCCGGACTACCTGACCGAAGACCGTTCGGAATACGAGATCTTCTGGACCTTCGGCTGGCCGTATGAAACCTCGGCTGCGATGGCACGCCTCGTCTTCTCGCGCATCTTCGACAAGTACAAGGGCCTCAAGGTCGTCACCCACCACGCTGGCGGCATGGTGCCCTTCTTCGAAGGCCGTGTTGGTGCCGGCTGGGACCAGATGGGCAAGCGCACCTCCGACCGCGATCTCTCGGTCGTGCTGAAGGCTCTGGAGCGTCCGCATCTGGAATATTTCAAGGAATTCTATGCCGACACGGCGAGCTTCGGCTCGACCAAGGCTGTCGAGCATGCGATCGAATTCTTCGGCGAAGACCGCGTCGTGTTCGCATCCGACGCGCCGTTCGATCCGGAAGGCGGCCCGATGTACATCCGCGAGACCATCAAGGTTCTCGACAACATGAACATCTCCGACGCCACCCGCCAGAAGATCTACGAAGGCAATGCCAAGAAGCTTCTCGGCCTGAAATAAGCGATCAGGTTTTCGGGATTATCGGACGCGCGGGCGCACAACGCCCGCGCGTTTTTCATTTGGAAAGCCGGTCGATATAACGCCTGGCGGAGCGGGCGACGATCGCTTGGCCGTCCTGCCGGACATTCTGGTGCGAGAATGCGCCGTAGATGCGCTCGAAAGGCCAGGGCGCCAGTCGCTCGGCGACATCGGCCACCTCGGCTGCGCTGAGCGGCAGCATGTTGGGATAGCTCCACATGAAGGAGACATGGTCGGCGCCGGGCGTGACCTGGACGATATCGCCGGCCAGCAACACGCCCTTGCCGTCCTCGCCCGTCCAGTGCAGCACGGTACCGCCGGCAAAGTGGCCGCCGCCATGGACCAGCGTGACCGAGGATGAAAGCACGAGCGCGTCCTCGTCCCATAGCCGGACATGGTCCGAGGGACGGCAGATCCATTCCTTGTCGGCCGCATGCAGATAGATCGGCGCATCGAAGGCCGCCGCCCAGTCCTGCATGGTCGTGTAGTAATGCGGATGGGATATCGCGATGGCGCTGAGGCCGCCCATTGCCTGGATGATCGCCTTGGTCGCGTCGTCGAGGAGCGCGATGCAGTCCCACAGTATATTTCCGGCCGGCGTCCGCAGCAGCAGGGCGCGCTGGTTGATGGCGAAGGCCGGAACGGTTTGGATCGCCATTAGGCCCGGTTCGAGCTGAAGCCAGGCATTTCGGTGCGTCCGCTCAAGCTTTTCCGTCGTCGTCCAGCTCTGGCCGGAAGCCGGCACATACTGACGTTCGTCTGCACAGATGGGGCACGTTTCCGGCCTATCTTCCGTCTCTCCGAACGAGGTGCCGCAGGCGCTGCAGAGAAAAATCGACATCGAACCCTCCCTCAGGACCCTCGGCAGGTCCTGTCATGAATTTGATAAGAAACGATATTCGGCGAGGAAAGGGAAGTCTTTGCTTTACGTCCCGCGACGTCCAGTCGGGACCGCTCATATTCTGGCTGACGGATTCACCTTTTCCAAAGGCTGCTGCGATAGGGTCCGGCTTGAGCTATTTCACGCCCGAGGAACGGATGACGGCCCAGAAGATGCCAAGGCTCCTGAACCTGGATATCCTGCGCCTTGTCTCGGCGCTGATGGTGCTGACGTTCCACTACGGTTTCCGCATGCGGATTTCCGGCGAGGGCCGCGGCATCGGCTTTCCCGAACTCGCGCCCTTCGCCATATGGTTCGATACGGGCCTGCTGATCTTCTTTGCGATTTCCGGCTATGTCATCACCATGTCCGCCGAAGGTCGCTCGGCCTATGATTTTGCCGCCGGCCGTTTTGCGCGGCTCTGGCCGACCTTCATCGTCTGCGCGACGATCACCGCCGTCGTGCTCGCTGTCTGGCATGTGCCGACGCTCGATCCGCCGACCGTCAAGCAATGGCTTGCGCATGGGGTGATCATCTCGCGGAGCCTCGGCCAGCCCTTCCTCGACGGCGCCTATTGGACCATCGCCTACGAGATCATTTTCTACTTCTGGGTCTTCCTGCTGATTGCCACCGGTCTTTTCGAGCGCGGCTGGCGCATTGTCGTGCTGGCGTGGCTGGCGATTTCCGTCGTCAACGAGGCCTTCATCGGCAGCGGTGCGATCCAGAAACTGCTGATTACCGAATATTCCGGCTATTTCGCCTTCGGCCTGGCGCTCTACAAGGTGAGGCAGCACGCTTCCCTGTCGAGCCTCTGCGTGCTCGCAGCCGCCGCCTGCTGGGCGATGGCCACGCCCTTCCTGACCGAACCGGATTTCGTCGAAACATACGGGCTGAGCCGCAGTGCCGTCGGACTCGTGCTCATCGGGCCGCTGGCGCTCGCAGCGGTCACGGTCTGCGCGACGGCGCCGTCATTGCGCATTTCGCCCGGATTGGCGATCGGGCTCGGCGGTCTCACCTATCCCCTCTACCTGCTGCATCAGAACATCGGCTATGCGGTGTTTGCCCGGTTCGGAACGGATGGGAACCGCTGGCTTGTCGCCCTGGTGCTGGTCGCTGTACTGCTTTTCGTCGCCTGGGTGATCGCAAGGACGATCGAACCGGGGGCGCGGCGAGGGATCATCCGCGCCGCGGGTCATCTTCGAGACGGTTTCGGGCGACTGAGGCAGCGGACTGCCTGATCGATTGACGCATTCATTTTACCCGGATAAATCTGCATCCAGATAAGGGGAAGCAGATGGCGGATTTTCATTGGACAGCGTTTCGGGGTGAAAGCCGCGTCGCGGGCGGATCGCCTGTGGAGGTCGTGACGGCGATCAAGGTCGGTGGGCCTGACGGCGTTCTGGTCATTGACGATGCGACCGGAAAGCCGGTCGATCTCGACCTGCGTGGCACCCTTGAAGACTGTCTCGGCCGTCTCCCCAAGGATGACGCAGAATCCATCGAACACGCGGCCCGGCGGCCCGGGCGGCCGAAGCTCGGTGTGGTGCCGCGTGAGGTGACACTGCTGCCGCGGCATTGGGAATGGCTAGGCCAGCAGCCCGGCGGCGCCTCGGTGGTGCTGCGCAAACTCGTCGATGCAGCACGCGCGGCCAGCAGTGCGGGAGATGGCAGGCGTCGGGCCCAGGAGGCGGCCGACCGTTTCATGCGGGCGCTTGGCGGAGACCAGCCGGGATACGAGGAAGCGACGCGGGCGCTTTATGCCGGGCAGGAGGAGCGCTTCAAGGAGCTGACGGAGAGGTGGCCCAGGGATGTCCGGGACCATGCCCGCTATCTGGCGCGAGCCGCATTCGAAGCCGGCACTGCCGACAAGAAATAGATTTGGCCACGCCACCAATCGGTCTTTGCGTGAGTTTTCGGGCCGGCCGCAATGAACCTCAGGCGAACGGCTTATGATGGGTCCTGAGATAGTCCATCAGGTCCGCGGCAGGCTTTGACAGGGGCCGGCGGATCGAGGCGATCTGCCGGACGTCGAAGGTCAGGTCGTCGCCGGCAAAGTCGAGTTTCGTAAGCATGCCACGTTCGATATCGGCGGCCACGCTTCTTTCCAGCGAGCAGGCAATGCCGACGCCGGCAACCACGAATTCGCGCAGGAATTGATATTCCGTCGCCTGGGCCGCGACCTTCACGTGGCTGATGCCGGCATTCGCCAGCAGTTTGGAGACCCCGCGGCCGAACAGCGAGGAAGGCGGCGGTCCGACGAAATCGCAGCGGGCGATATCCTGCGGCCTGATCCGCTTGCGGCGGGCGAGAGCATGGTTCGGCGAGGCGATCAGCACGAGTTTTTCGCGACCGATGATCTCGGCGCGCACGCCGCGCAGGTCTTCGTTGCCGAGAAAGCAGCCGACATCGGCGACGCCGTCGCGCACTTCGGAAAAAACGTCTTCCTGCTTGCCGATCCGGAGCACCAGCTGGATATCCGGCCGTGCCAGCGCGAAATCTGTGATTTCCTTGCGCAAAACGAAGTTCGCGAGGCTGCGCTGGCAGGACAGGACCACCTGCTGGCCGGTCTGGCCGCGAATTTTTACCACCTCGGCCCGCATGTCGTCGGCTTCAGCCAGGAACTCGCGCGCATGTTGCAGCACGCTGCGGCCGATCTCGGTCAGCAGCGGCTTGCGGCCTCGGCGGCGCACGAAGATCTGGCCGCCGATTTCCTTCTCGATCGCCATGATATGCGCGCTGACAGAGGGCTGGGCGATACCGAAACGATCTGCCGCGGCCGCGAAGCTTCCCTCTTCGACCACTGCAACCAGAACTTCCATGCGCCGGAGCGTGACGTTGAACATGGTGATAACCTATAGCCTATAGGCTATCAAACCTGAAGCCCCCGCACCCGTTGCTAGTTGCCGTTCGAATGGATCAAATGCTGTTCGAGGATGAGGAATGACATGAACAATCTCAATGGGAGCCTGACGCCTTAATCGTCAGCCGGAGTGTTCCTGCCACCGCTGGCCGAGGTCTCGGCCCAATCCGCGAAGATACAGTATTCCGCATGGGTTCCATGCGGACAGGAGGACGCATGAATATTGTCGGAATTGATATTGGCGGTACGTTTACCGATCTCGTCGGTTATGTCGACGGCAAGATCGTGACGTCGAAGACGTCGACCGTGCCGGCCGATCCGACCCAGGGCATCGCCCGCAGCCTCGAGCTTGCGAACTGCGATCCCAACGAACTCAACGAAATTCTTCACGGTTCGACGATCGCCATCAACACGGTTCTGGAGCGCAAGGGCGCCCGCACCGCGCTGATCACCACGAGCGGCTTCCGCGACGTTTACGCGATCGGCCGTTCGAACCGTATCCAGGCCTTCAATCTGTTCTTCAAGCGTCCCCAGCCGCTGGTGCCGCGCAGCCTGACTTTTGAAATTCCGGAGCGTATCCTTGCGTCCGGCGAAGTGCTGGAAGCGCTTGACGAGACGACGGTTACTGCGGTGATTGCAGAGATCGAAGCGGCCGGCGCCGAATCCGTCGCGGTGTGCCTCATGCATTCGTGGGCCAATCCGGACCATGAGCGTCGCGTCGGCGACATGCTGCGCAAGGCGCTGCCGAATATCTTCGTGACACTGTCGCACGAGATTTTGCGCGAGTATCGCGAATACGAGCGGTCGTCGACGACTGCACTCAACGCCTTTGTCGGGCCCCGCGTCGAGGGTTACCTGAAGCGGCTCGAAACCTATCTCCGCTCCGGCGCCTTTGATGGCAAGATCCATATCATGCGGTCGAACGGCGGTGTGATGTCGATCGGCCAGGCGCAGGAACAGCCGGTCTCGATGATGGAATCCGGCCCGGTTGCCGGCATGATCGGCGCCGGACGTCTCGCTAAAATGCTCGGCCTCAAGCGCTGCATCGGCTTCGACATGGGCGGCACGACCGCCAAGTCGAGCCTGATCACCGATGGAGCGCCGGCTATCGAAACCGGTTACGTGATCGGCGAAGAGGCGGATGGCCAGCCGATGCAGTTGCCTGTCGTCAATATCGTCGAAGTCGGGGCCGGCGGCGGTTCGATCGCCTGGGTCGACAATGCGGGTGGTCTGCATGTGGGTCCCCAGAGTGTTGGTGCCGACCCGGGGCCTGCCTGCTATGGCAAGGGAGCGGACCTGCCCGTCGTCACCGATGCGGACCTCATTCTCGGCCGCATCAACCCTCAGCGCTTCCTCAATGGCGGCATGCCGCTCGACAAGGCTGCCTCCGAACAGGCGATGCTGAGCAAGGTCGGCAACACGCTGAAGCTCAATCCGGTCGAGGCGGCGCTTGGCGTCGCGAAGATCGCCGATAGCTCAATGTCCCTGTCGGTCCGTGCCGTCTCGATCAACAAGGGCATCGACCCCCGGGATACGGCAATGATCGCGTTCGGCGGCGCCGGTCCGTTGCATGCGATCGCCATTGCCCGCGAAATCTACATTCCGCTGGTGATCATCCCGAAGCTTCCCGGCACCTTCTCGGCCCTCGGCATGCTGATGGCATCCTGGCGCCAGGATTTCGTCCAGACCTTCATCGGCCGCATCGGCGAGCTTTCCGAGGCGGGCGTCGAGAAGGTCTATGCTGAACTCGTCGCCACCGGCCGCGAGCAGATGAAGCGCGACGGCATTGCCGAGAACGAGGCGGATCACCGCTTTTTTGCCGATCTTCGCTACGTTGGCCAGGAACATGCGATCTCGATCCCGATCGAGAACACCGGCATGTTGTCCGGCGACACCAGCGAAGTCCGCAAGCGTTTCGACACCGAGCATGACCGCCGCTACAGCCAGTCGGCGCCGACCGAAGCGCTGGAAATCGTCAGCCTTCGCCTGGTCCTGACCGCCGCCCGCACCGACAATGTCGCCGAGGAATGGCTGTCCCGCCCGTGGGAGCCGGAAGCCGAAGCCGAAGTCGGCAGCCGCGACGTGGTGTTCAACGATGCGGCAAAGCCGCTGAAGACGGCGATCTACTGGCGCCCGGCGCTGCCGGCCGGCTTCAGGCTCACCGGCCCTGCCGTCATCGAAGAACCGAATTCCACCATCCTGATCCATCCCGGCGACGAAGTCGTCGTCCATGAGGCAGGCCATCTCCTGGTGACGCTCGCCAAGCAGAGCGAGGAATAAGACATGACCCCGATGAAGAACGATCCGATCACCGTTGAAGTCGTCCGAAATGCCATCGTCGCCTATGCCGACGAGATGGCGGAGGCGCTCTGCAAATCAGCCTATAACATGATGATCTACGAGGTCCGCGACTATTGCTGCGGCCTGATCGACACGACCGGCCGGATGATCTCGCAGAACCGCGGCGGCCTGCCGATCTTCCTCGCCGACCTCGGCATCGCCGTCGAGGACGGCATCAAGAAATACGGGCTGCAGGGCTTCGAGGAAGGCGACGTCCTCGTCATGAACCACGGTCATATCTGCGGCCAGCATCTCAACAACGTCGTCGTCTACGCGCCCTGCTTCCATGACGGCGAGCTGATCGGCTTTGCCGCCAACCGCGCCCATTGGGTGGATATCGGCGGCGGTCGCCAGGGCTTTGGCTCCAACGCAACCACCGACATCTTCTCCGAAGGCCTGCAGATGCGGTCCCTGAAGATCTACAAGGCGGGCGAACTCAACGACACGCTCTACCAGATCATCCAGGACAATATCCGTTATCCGGATGCCAGCCTCGGCGACCTGCGTGCCCAGGTCGCCTCCTGCCAGATCGGCGCCAAGCGTTATGCCGAACTCGTCGCCCGTTACGGCCGCGGCGTGGTGGAAAGCTGCGTCGAGACCATCTGGGACCAGACCGACAAGGCCGCCCGCCAGGTGATCGAACGCATTCCGGACGGTACCTATTCCGCCGAAAGCTTCCTTGACAATGATGGCCGCGATCTGGCGACGCCGCTGCGCATCGCCGTCAAGGTGATTGTGTCGGGCTCGACCATCACTGTCGATTTCCATGGCATGCATCCACAGGTGAACGGCCCCTTGAATTCCGGCCGTTCGGGCGGCATCGCGGCGGCTCGCGTCGCCTTCAAGGCGCTCACCTCGCCGGAACTCGACGTCAACGAAGGCTGCTTCCGCGCTCTCAACGTCGACCTGCCGGACGGCACGATCCTGTCGGCCCGTCCGCCCGCCGCACTCGGCCAGTGGAGCATCGCGCTGCCGACCGTCATCGACACGATCCTCAAGGCGCTGGCGCCGGCCGTGCCGGAACTCATCCCGGCCGCCCACAAGGGTGACATGGGCGGCTGCTCCTTCTTCGGCTTCTACGAAGATGGTTCGCGCTTCCTGCTGATGAACATCTTCGGCGGTGGATGGGGCGGTCGCCCGCATGAGGACGGCGAATCCGCGGCCGTCTCGGTCTGCCAGGGCGACGTCCGCAATACACCGGTCGAGCTGCAGGAGATCAAGTATCCCTTCATCGTCGAACGGCACGCCCTGCGGCCGGATTCCGGCGGCGCCGGCGAACATCGCGGCGGTCTCGGCATCGAGCTCACCTATCGCTGCCTGCGCGCCTGCCGCGGCAACATCAATTTCGACCGCACCGTCACCCCGCCCTGGGGCCTGCATGGCGGCCATACCGGCGAGGTCAGCGTGGCGATCATCGATCGCGCCGACGGCACGCAGCAGCGGGTCAACAAGGCGACCGACGTCCACTTCGCGCCGGGCGACCGCATCACCTTCCTCACCGCTGGCGGCGGCGGTTACGGCGACCCCAGAAAGCGCTCGCGCACCGATCTGGACGAGGATATCGCCAATGGTCTGGTCTCCAGGGAAGCGGCTGTGCGTGACTACGGTTATGCCGAACCGCAGATGCCGCGCCGCATCGCAGTGAACGGCTGAGGACATGGCGATGATCGGCGAAATCCGCAAGAAACGGTTGATCGACGCGATGCAGGAGGCGGGGCTCGACGGCCTCGTGCTCTACGGCAATGCCTGGCAGAACGACTACCTGCGTTATGCCGCCGATTTCGGCATTCTCGAAGGCGAGGGGCTGGCGGTCGTCACCCGTGATGGAGAGGTAACCCTCTATCTCGATGACGAGCTGGAAGGTGAGCGCGCCGCGGTCGAATGCCCGGAGGTCAAGACTGTCGTGGTGGGTGACCTGATCGGCACGGTGTCCGGCGTCATCGCCCGGCTCGGCAACAGCCGCATCGCCGCTGGCCCCAAGCGGCATCTGCCGTATGGGCTTGCCGCTCAGCGCGGCGACCTGCGTTTCGAGGACGCGACCGCGCTGGTCGATCGCCTGCTGATGGTGAAATCCGCCGACGAGCTGAACGCGGTGCGCAGCGCTGCACGACTTGCTGACGAAGGTTATGCGGTGTTCCGCAATGCCGCCGCCGTCGGCAAGAAGGACTACGAGCTGATCGCCGAGATCGAGTCCTTCTTCCGCAACGAAGGCGTCGACGACAATTTCATGATTATCGGCGTCGGCGGCCCGGAAGTGCGCGGCATGGCGCCGCCGCTCGGCAAGATCCTGAAGCCCGGCGATCTGGTGACGACCGAGCTTACCCCTTGCGTCAACGGCTATTACGTCCAGATCTGCCGTACGCTCGTCATCGGCGAGCCGAATGAAGCTCAGCGCAAGGTTTTCGGCATCTACAACGATGCGCTGGAAGCCGGCCTTGCCGTGGTGAAGCCCGGCGTGACGGCAGCCGACATCGCCCGCGCCGAGAACGACATTTTTCGTGCCCACGGCCTCGGTGAGTATGTGACCAGCGAATATACCCGCGTGCGCGGCCATGGCCTTGGCCTCTTTCCGGATACCAAGCCGCACATTCTCGAAGATGTGAACACGGTGATCGAGGAAGGCATGTCGCTGATCGTGCACCCGAACACCTATAATCCGGAGATTGGTTATTTCGTGCACGGCGACTCGCTAATCGTCCGCGCCGATGGTCCGGAAATCCTGACGACGACGCCGCGCGAACTGTTCTCGGTCGGCGCCCGGAGGGCAGCGGCATGAGACACGGTCTGATCCTGTGGCGCGAGAATGAACTTTCCCTCGCGGACGTGAAGGCCCGGCAGGTGAGACTGCAACAGGCGATCGCCGCTGCCGGTCTCGATGGCGTGCTGATCTATACCAACCATGTGCGCTCGGCCGGTGTCACCTGGGTCTCCGGCTTCACGCCCTATTGGTCGGACGGCTTGGTGCTGGTGCTGCGCGAAGGCCTGCCGATCTTCCTGACGGCGCTGTCGAAGCGTGTCGGCGAATGGGTGAAGTCCGTTGCCCCCACCTTCGAAGTTGCCCATTCGCCGTTCCCTGGCAAGCTTGCTGGTGAACGCCTGGCCCAGGTCGGGGCAAAACGTCTCGGCGTGGTCGAGCTCGACCGTATGCCGGGCGGCGTGGTGGACGAGATCCTGTCCGTCCTGCCGGTCGAGCTTTCCGATGCGACGGAGCTTTTCACCGCGGTTCGCGGCCAGGCGGATCGCGCCGAGCTCGATCTCGTGCGCCACACCGACAATATCGCCCGCGAGGCGTTCAAGGCGGGTGATATTAACGGCAAATACGCCGGCGATTTCACGGGTCCGGTCGAGCGGGCCGCGCGGCTTGCCGGCGCCGAAGAATGCTATGTCGCCGTCGCTCCCGATCTTTCCAAGGATCGCCGTTTCATCCGTACCGGCAGGCAAGAACTCGGCCGCACCTTCGCGGTGCGCCTGTCGATCGCCTATAACGGCGTCTGGGTCCGCCGGATCGAAACCTTCTCAGCCGTTTCCGAAATCGCCGCGCGCCTCTCCTCCGTGAGCGCGGAGCTGGACAGGGCTTCTCCCGCCCTTGCCGCCGACGGCTCGATTTCGGCTTTCTATCTGCCCAATGGCGCCAAGCTGATCGACTGGCATCTCGAAGCGCCGCATGGCACCCGACCGCTGAAAATCGTGGCGGATGCGCAAACGCCACTTGCCGCGCCGGTCCCCTACGGCATCCTGACGACAGCCGTCATTCTCGACGGCGAGACGATCGTCGCGTCGCGTCCGGTCGGGCTCGGTGACATGTCAGCGCGGGAGGCGGCCGAATGAACGCACGCGATCTCGTTTCCATTCTCAAGACGATCGATGGCGGAGACCAAAAACTCCGCGATCTCGTCAACCTGCATACCGTCGACGCGCTTGCATGTCTGGCGGCCGGCGCCGGTGCGAAGGAAGGCGCCTCACTACTCGCCTTCTATCGCGAAACCGGTGCCGGCGACGCAATCTCCTCAGCTGCGGGTGCGTCGGCGGTTATTCGTTTCACGGAATGGGACGCGATCCATGTGCCTTCCTGCGCGACGCCCGATGCCATGGCGGTACCGGCGGCGCTAATTTTTGCGCAGGACTATAAGGCGTATGTGAAGGCGGTTGCCGCCGGTCACGCCGTCGGCGTGGCGCTTTCGGAAGCCGTCGGCGGCGTTTCAGCCTTGCCGGAAACCTGGCCGGGCCTGTTCGCCGCGCCTGCCGTGGCGGCGGTCAGTGCGGCGATCGCACTCGGCCTTTCGGGCGAACAGGTTGCGCAGGCGCTGGTGTTATCGATGGCCGGCAGTTCCGGGCGCAATGGCCGCCCTTCCGGCATGCCGTCGGCGCGCTGGCTGGTGATCGGCGAAGCCACATTGAAGGGCATTCGTGCGGCGCTTGCTGCGAAAGCCGGAATCAAGGGCGATCTCGAACTTCTTTCTCCAGACTGGATGAAGGGGCAGGCGGCGGCCGCCGTTGCCCTGGAACCTGCCCATGTCGATCCGCTGGCGATTGCGCGGGTGGGCATGAAGCCTTTCGTCTCCGCCCGCCAGGGCGTCAATGCGATCCAGGCGTTCCGTCACCTGTTGGCAAAGGGCGTCGATCCCGGTGCCGTCGATAGTGTCGAGGTTTTTCTGCCACCCGTCGCAGCGCCCGTCGTCAGCCGGCCGCTTGCGACCGAAGATCGTCTATCGACCATCGCCCATCTCGGTCTGCAGTTCGGCATCGCCGCCTTCGAGCCGGCACGGTTGATGGATGTCGACCGCGCTCGTCCCTTCAATTCGGATGTCCTGGCCTTCGCCAAGCGGGTGACGATCACGGCCAATGACACGCTCGCCGGCGAAGATTGGCCAGCGCGTGTTGTCGTTACGGAAAAGGGACAGACACGCGAGGCCATCTGGCCACAGACTTCCGGTGACGCCGCGCAAGTGATGCTCGGCCGCAAGCTCGAAAGCCTTTCCACTGCTACGGCGCAGCAATTGCAGCGGCTCGAAACCGCTCTTGCAAATGCCGACGCGGACGCCGTTCAGGAGGCCCGCAGCCTCCTCATGAAACTTACGGATGCCTCTTTCCCAAGGAGCGAGGCGGCCTGAAGAGACCCTGGAATTTACGAAAAAAACAGATGCCGCAGGGAGTGCCGGCATCGCACAAGGAGGAGAGAATGTTGAAATTTCTGAAAACCATGGCGACAGCGGCGGCTTTTGCCGCGCTGTCCTGGCAGGCGGCGAGCGCCCAGGCGATCGAGAAGAAGGACATCACGATCGGCCTTCCGCTCAATACCTCGACCCTGTTGCCGATCTATGTCGCCGATGCCCAGGGCTTCTTCAAGGAAGAGGGCGTCAACGTGAAGGTCGTGGCCTTCAAGGGTGGTACGGATCTCGTGCGCGGCATGGTCGCCGGTGCCGTTGATATCGGCGTCGGCGCGTTCTCGGAAGCGCTTGTCGGCGTCGAGACCGGCCAGGGCGTGAAGATCTTCTACGGCGGCTTCAACATGGCCGTCTTCGACTGGTACGCCGTGCCGTCGATCAAGACGCTGGAAGAGGCCAAGGGCAAGCGCTTCGGCATCTCGACCTTCGGTTCGTCGACCGACTTCCTGACCCGCTATGCGCTGAAGACAAAGGGTATCGACCCGAAGAGCGGAGTGCAGATCGTCCAGGGCGGCGGCTCCGTGCCGCGTCTCGCTGCAATGGAAGCCGGCCAGCTCGAAGTCAACATCTTCGCGACGCCGGAAAAGTTCATGGCCGCCGACCGCGGCTTCAACCTGATCCTGCAGCAGAAGTCGATTGCACCAGACTTCCCGTTCCACGTCTTCTACGCGCGTGAGGACTTCATCAAGAACGATCCGAACGCCATCAAGGCGGTGCTGCGCGGTTTTGCCAAAGCGGTACGCTGGGCCAAGGCCAACAAGGAAGAGTCGGTCAAGCTTCTCGCTTCCAAGCTCGGCCTCGAAGAGACCTATCTCAGCCGCGGTTACGACGACTTCATGGACGAAATCTTCGAAGACGGTCGCATGCCGAGCGAAGCTGGCATGAAGACCTTCTGGGACATCGGCATCATGAACGGCAGCTACAAGGAGCCGATGCCTCTGGACAAGTATTGGGTCGGCACCTTCCACGACACTTACAACGAGTGGAAGCCGAAATAAGCTGCCGTTTGTATGATAGTATAGCGAGAGCGGGCGGAGGCCCGCTCCAGGAGGAGAAAGCAGTGGCGCAGATTGAAATCCGCGATCTCGGGATCGATTACCGCAAGCCGAAGAGCAACGAGGTGTTTTCCGCCGTCGACAGCGTCGCGCTGTCGGTCGAAAAGGGCGAATTCGTCACCATCGTTGGCTCAAGCGGCTGCGGCAAGAGCACGCTCCTGATGGCGGTGGCGGGGCTTGTCAGTCTGACGCGTGGTTCGATCGAGATCGATGGCAAGCAAGTCACCGGTCCAGGTCCGGATCGGGCCGTCGTGTTTCAGGAAGCATCCCTTCTTCCCTGGCGTTCGGTGCGTGGCAATGTCAAGTTCGGGCTCGAAATGCAGCGCTGGAACGGCGGCGACCTCAACGAGCGGGCCATGCAGATGATCCGCCTCGTCGGTCTCGGCCGGTTCTCCGACTATCATCCGCACCAGCTTTCCGGCGGCATGCGCCAGCGCGTCAACATCGCCCGCGCGCTTGCCGTCGATCCCGAAGTGCTGCTCATGGACGAGCCGTTCGGTGCGCTCGACGCCCAGACCCGCGAGATCATGGGCGCCGAACTTTTGCGCATCTGGGAGCGCGCCAAGAAGACGGCCTTGTTCGTCACGCACGATATCGACGAAGCGATCTTCCTGGCCGACAAGATCGTCGTCATGGGCCGCAATCCGGGTCATATCAAGGAAGTGATCAAGGTAGACCTGCCGCGCCCGCGCAATGAGGCAATCCTCGACAGCGACGCCTTCCACGAATTGCGCAAGCGTCTGCGCGCCCATCTGGCGGAAGACATGTCCAGCATGCAGCTGGTGCAGGAGGTCGCATGAGATCGGCAGAGATAACCGCCGAACCGGCGGAAACCCGGCAGCTTTCCCTTTCCTTCCTGCGTCCGTCCCGCTCGGCGGTGATCGGCACGCTTGCAGTCCTTGCATTTCTCGTGCTGTGGCAGATCGCTCCCACCATGGGCTGGGTGAATGGCCGGTTCACCAGCCGCCCAACGGAAGTTTTCGTCGCGGCGATCGACATCTTCAGGAACGATAATTTCCTTTATCACGCCCGTATCAGCCTCACCGAATTCGTCGCCGGTTTCGCGCTGGCGATCGTCGTGTCCATTCCGCTCGGCGTGCTGCTCGGCACCTCGAAGATTGCCCGCTACCTGATCGATCCGCCGCTGATGGCGCTCTACATCGCCCCGACGCTGGTGCTGCTGCCGATCATGGTCATCTGGCTCGGCATCGACATGGCGCCGAAGATCGCAGTGGTTTTCCTTGGCGCGGTTTTCCCCATCGTCCTCAACACCATGGCCGGCATGAGCGAGGCCGATCCGCGGTTCATCCGGATGGCGCGTTCGTTCGGGGCGACCCGATTCGACATTTTTACGCGCGTCCTGGTGCCCGGCTCGCTGCCGGCGCTGTTGACGGGTCTCAGGCTCGCCGTCGGCCGCGCCGTGCTCGGCGTCATCGTCGGAGAGCTGTTCGTGTCGCAGGCCGGCATCGGCTACCAGCTCAATCTTTATGGTTCCGCCATGCGCATCGACCGCCTGCTCGTCTATGCACTGATCGTCAGCGCCTTCGGTTACACGCTGACCGTCATCGTCCGCTCCGTGGAGAACAAGGTCCGCGACTGGAGGTCGAAATGATCGCCGAACTTTTCTATCGTCGCCAGGCGCTCGTGCTTGGCACCCTGTCGATGATCGGCATCGTGGTTTTCTGGCAGATCGCCGTCGATACCGGTTTCATCAATCCGTTCTTCATCTCGACGCCGAGCCAGGTCGCCGCCGAGTTCATGGCTCAGTTCGAAGACGGTTCGGTTGCCACCAACGTGGCTGCGACGCTGTATTGTTTCGTTTGGTCGCTCGGCCTTGCTGCCGTGGTCGGCATTGTCCTCGGCATGCTGGCCGGCTGGTTTGCGGATGTGGAAGCGGCGCTGGAGCCGTTCATCTGGTTCAAATATTCGGCTCCCACGGTCGCCTTCTATCCGCTGTTCGTCGCCTGGCTCGGTTACGGCACGCCGACGATCATCGCGATCGCCTTCCTTTTCGCGCTGACGCCGATCTATGCCAACACGCTGTCCGGCATCAAGAATACCGATCGCGACCTTGCCCGCGCCGCGCGCTCCTTCGGGGCCAGGCCGCTCGACATCTTCCTGCGCGTCGCGCTGCCGGGATCCGTGCCGGTAATGATGGCCGGCCTTCGCCTCGGCGTCGGCCGCGCGCTGACCGGCGTCGTGGTGGCCGAGCTCTTCGGCGCCAATGCCGGCCTCGGTTACGCCATCACCTATTACGGCCAGCTGATGCAGACGACCAAGATGATGGTGTCGATCGTCATCGTCGTGGTGCTCGGCGTGCTGCTGACCCAGATCTTGTCATTTCTGGAAAGCAAGACCGATTCCTGGCGCGTCGATAGCAACCGCTGAAACTTCGAGGTTAGTCTCATGAAGATCATCGATTCCCATTTCCACTGGTGGCCGCGGTCGATTTTCGAACCGCTTCTGAAGCGCGAAGGGTTTCCGAAGGCTGTCGTGAACGCGCGCGGCGGCTATACCTATCACGGCGCCAATGGGCGGCGCGGCACGGTGGCGAGCTGGAAGGAATGGTTCGATCTCGACGAGCAGCTCGCCTATATGGACAGTCTCGGCCACGATATCTCGGTCGTCTGCTCGATCGGTCCGCTCTCGATCTATTTTTCCGAGCTTCCCATCGAGGAAGGTCGCGATGCGGCACTTGCCTGGAACGAGGAAATGGCCTGGGCTCAGCGGCGTTATCCGGGCCGCGTCTGGGCGTCCGCCGCCATTCCCCTCGTCGATACCAAGGTGGCGATCGAAGTGCTCGACGATGCCGTCAACCGGCTTGGCCTGATGGGCGTCAACCTGCCGGGCAGCGTCGGCAAGGAAGGCATGATCGATGATATCAGGCTCGAACCGTTCTACAGCCGTGTCGCGGAACTCGGCCTGCCGATGTTTCTGCATCCGACCGATGCCGTTTTCGCCGATGTCATGCAGGGCTACAACGATGCGCTGCACTTGAGCCTTGGCCGTGTGGTCGAAGTGAGCGCGGCGGCTTCCCGCCTCATCCTTTCAGGCATGATGGACCGCCATCCGGGCTTGAAGGTCGTCATGTCGCATACGGGCGGTGCGCTGCCCTACCAGTCCGGCCGCATGGACAAGAACTCCAAGACGGCAGGCCTGGCGAAGCCGGTCAGCCACTACCTGCATCGGATGTTTACCGATACGGTCTCGCCACATTCCGCCGGCCAGAAGTTCGCGATCGACTATTTCGGCGCAGACAATGTCATGTACGGTACGGACTATCCCTGCTGGGATCCGGTCGTGTGCCTGAAGCTTCTCGACGAGATCGAGATGAGCGCGGAAACGAAGCAGAAGATCTTCCATGACAATGCGGTGCGCATTCTCGGGCTGAAGATGCCGGTGACCGCGGCGGCCTGATCCCGGCTCCTGCTTACATACGTTTCTGAACATATTCTGTTCGCGATTGAACATGGACCGAACGGAAACTGCACCCTAAGTTGTTTCGAGCCGCCGGGGAGGGTGGCTCGGAGGAGCAATTTATGGATCGCATGAAGAACAAGGTCGTTCTCGTGTTCGGCGCCGGTTCGGTCGGCCCGGGTTTCGGGAACGGCAAGGCCGCCGCCGTCGCCTATGCCCGCGAGGGCGGCAGCGTCGTCTGCGTCGACGTCAATCTCGATGCGGCGCAAAACACGCTCGACGTCATCGAAGCCGAGGGCGGCACAGGCCTGGCGCTCGCCGCCGACGTCACCAAATCCATTGATATTGCTGCCGTTGTCGAAACGACCATGGATCGCTTCGGCCGCATCGACGTGCTGCACAACAATGTCGGCATCAACCTGCCGGGCGGTGCGGCCGAGGCAACCGAAGAGAGTTGGCGCAAGGTGATGGACGTGAACCTCACCAGCGCCTTCCTCACCTGCAAGGCCGTTTTGCCGATCATGGAGAAGCAGGGCGGCGGGGCGATCATCAATATTTCGTCGCTCGCCTCCATCCGATGGACCGGTTATCCCTACGTTTCATATTATGCATCGAAGGCGGCGCTGAACCACTTCACGCGCGCGATTGCGATCGAATATGCGGCCAAAGGCATCCGAGCCAATGCCATTTTACCAGGCGTGATGGACACGCCGCACATCCAGAAACAGATCAGCGGCTACTATGGTTCAGCCGATGAGATGAAAGCAAAAAGGGACGCGCTTTCGCCGATGAAACGCCAGGGAGACGGTTGGGACATCGCCTGGGCCTCGGTTTTCCTCGCTTCCGACGAGGCAAAATACATTACCGGCGTCGAGCTTCCGATCGATGGCGGGCTGCATGTGACAGTGTCCGGCAGCTTGAACTGAGACAATTGCAGGTCCAGCCAAGGCGAGATCCATGATGTGGATCGGTTTCTAAGTTTTCTTCTTTGGCGGCAAATTTAGGCTTGCCTAATCTGTCTGTCTTCAGCAAACTCCGGCAACTTGAAGAAGAATAAGATCCAGATCATGGACCACTGCGGATGGCTGGAGGAGCTGGACGCCGGGAGGAGAAGCGGTCACGCCGGAGAGGGGCGTTGTCCGCCTGGATTTGCGGCCTGGCCCGTGATCAATCCGGACTATTTCTTCCGCCTGTCCGCGTCGCAGCACAGAGGAGGATGATGTGTGACGGCAGCCCATAATACGATCGAGCCCATGGACGAGGCTTCGCTGCTCGCCGGCCTCGAAGGCGTGGCGCCGCAGCAGAGCGGTTCCGTCTGGATGCGCCCCGTGGAGGCGGTTGCCGCAGCACTTCTCGTCGGCATCATCGCGCTTCTGCTGGCCGGGGTCATTTCCCGCTATATCTTCTCGCTGCCGATCGTCTGGATCGACGAGGTGGCGTCGATCTCCTTCCTCTGGCTTGCCATGCTCGGTTCTGCCATGGCGGTCGACCGCAGCGAACACCTGCGGCTGACGCTTTTCGTCGGCATGCTGCCGGAGAAGCTTCACGGGTTGGCGAATACGCTCGCCCTGTTGCTGATGGCACTCTTCCTGGGCGTCATGCTGCGTCCGGCCTATGAATATGCGATCGAGGAATCCTACATAACCTCGGCGGCGCTCAATATCCCGATGAGCTTTCGCGCCGCGGCCCTGCCGGTCGGCGTCGGGCTGATGCTGATCCTCGCCGTCGTCAACGCGCTGAAGGGATCGACCTTCAGGCAGGTGGCGATGTCGGTGGTGGTGATCGCCGCCGTGACGGCGTTGCTCTGGCTCGTCGGGCCGAGCCTCAAGCAGATCGGCAACTGGAACATTCCGATCTTCCTCGTCGGTTTCGTGGCACTGTTTCTCGTGCTCGGTGTGCCGATCGCTTTCTGCTTCGGCCTCGGGACGCTGGCATTTCTGACGTTCACGACCTCTGTTCCGGTCTTCGTGATGATCGGCCGCATGGACGAGGGCATGTCGAGCATCATCTTGCTCTCGGTGCCGATCTTCGTGCTGCTTGGCTGCGTGCTCGATGCGACCGGCATGGGCAGGGCGATCGTCGAGGTGCTGGCCTCGCTGCTCGGCCATGTCCGGGCCGGCATGTCCTATGTCCTGCTCGGCTCGATGTTCCTGGTGTCCGGCATTTCCGGTTCCAAGGTCTCCGATATGGCGACCGTCGCGCCGGCCCTGTTTCCGGAAATGAAGCGCCGTGGCCACAAGCCGCCAGAGATGATCGCGCTGCTGGCAACCGGCGCGGCAATGGCGGAAACCGTGCCGCCGTCGATCGTGCTGATCGTGCTTGGATCCGCCGCCGGCGTCTCGATCGCCGGGCTGTTCACGTCCGGCTTCGCGATCGCCATGGTTCTGCTGCTGGTGCTTGCGATCCTGGCGCGCTGGAAGGCGCGGCACGAATCCATGGCCGGTGTTCGCCGCGCGCCGCTTTCGGTGATCAAGAAGGCGTTTCTGGTCGCCGCTCCGGCGCTGGTGCTGCCGTTCCTGATCCGCACCGCCGTCGGCGAGGGGATTGCCACCGCGACCGAAGTTTCGACGATCGCCGTTCTCTATGCGATGATCATCGGCGCGACGCTTTATGGCGGCATCAGCCTGAAGAAGCTTTATTCCATGCTGGTGGAGACGGCGGCGCTGTCCGGCGCGATCCTGATGATCCTGGGGGCCGCCTCCGCCATGGCCTGGGCACTGACCCAGACGGGGTTCGCGGCGCAGCTTGTGCAGGCGGTCCAGGGCCTGCCGGGTGGGTGGATGACCTTCATGGGTGTCACGATCCTGATCTTCATGGTGCTCGGCTGCGTGCTGGAAGGCCTGCCGGCGATCGTGCTGATGGCGCCGATCATGTTTCCGGTTGCCCGCTCGCTCGGCATCAACGACATCCACTATTCGATGGTGGTGGTGACGGCGATGAATATCGGCCTGATGACGCCGCCGATCGGCATCGGTTTCTACATCGCCTGCAAGATCGGCAATGTCTCGCCGGATGACGCCATGAAGGCCATCTGGCCCTATATCGGCGCGCTGATGATCGGCCTTCTGGTGATCGCAGCCGTGCCCTACTTCTCGACGGTTTTCCTTTGAAGGCCGTGAGACCAAAAAGACCTGGGAACTGAAATCGGAGGAGGATTTCATGAACGTCAATCGCAGAACGCTTCTTTTGGGCGCGGCCACGACCGGCATCGCCACCACCTTTTCGATCCGCACGCGGCCGGCCAATGCCGCCGAGTTCACCTACAAGTTCGCCAACAACCAGGCGCTCACGCATCCGATGAACGTCCGCGCCAAGGAAGCGGTCGCCAAGATCCTGGAGGAGAGCGGCGGTCGCATGGCCATCAACATCTTCCCGTCGAGCCAGCTCGGTGCCGATACCGACATGCTGAACCAGGTGCGTTCGGGCGGCGTCGAAATGTTCAGCCTGTCGCCGATCATCCTGTCGACCCTGGTGCCGAATGCGTCGCTCAACGGCGTCGGCTTCGCCTTCCCGAGTTATGACAAGGTCTGGCCGGCGATGGACGGCGAACTCGGCAAATATGTTCGCGCTGAGATCGAGAAGAAGGGGCTGCTGACGCTCGACAAGATCTGGGACAACGGTTTCCGGCAGATCACCTCATCGAAGGGACCGATCGAAAAACCGAAGGATCTCGAAGGCTTTAAGATCCGCGTGCCGGTCAGCCCGCTCTGGACCTCGATGTTCACCGCCTTCGGTTCGGCGCCCGCCAGCATCAACTTCGCCGAAACCTATACGGCTCTGCAGACCGGCATTGTCGACGGGCAGGAAAACCCGCTCGCCATCCTGACGACGGCCAAGCTGTTCGAGGTGCAGAAATACGTCTCGATGACGAACCACATGTGGGACGGTTTCTGGATCCTGCTCAACCGCCGCTCCTGGCAGGCGCTGCCGGCGGATCTGCAGGGCATAGTCTCCAAGCACTTCAACGCCGCCGCCGAGCTGCAGCGTAAGGACGTGATGGGCCTCAACGCCACCGTCCAGGCCGAGCTCGAGGGCAAGGGCATGAAGTTCAACAAGCCCGACGGCGCCCTTTTCCAGGAAAAGCTGCGCGCTGCCAATTTCTACAAGGACTGGAAGGCGAAATATGGCGACGAGGCCTGGGCCATTCTCGAAAAGGCCATCGGCAAGTCGTTGAGCTGATCGGCGACGGACATGCATCGGGTAGGAAGCGGCATATGGAACAAGTGATCGAAAACCTGTCGGGTCTTCGGGAAGGTGCCGCTTCCGGCTCGGGTGCGCAGGCGGTGGAGCGGGCGCTGCAGCTTCTCTCCATCGTCGGTCGCGGCGCGGAAAAGGGCGTGGCGCTCGCCGATGTGGTCGCCGACAGCGGCCTCAACAAACCCACCGCCCGGCGGCTGCTGATGGCCCTGATGCGGTCTCGTCTCGTCGAACAGGACGAGCTTACCCGCCGATATTATCTCGGCGGGGAGCTTTATGTGCTGGGCATGCTGGCCTCGCGCCGGCATGGCCTCCTGGAAATGGCGGGCGAAAGCCTGAAGCGGCTTTCCGGAAAGTCGGCCGACACGAGTTTCGTCTCCATGCGGCGTGACGACTATGCGGTCTGCCTGCATCGCGAAGAGGGCACGCATCCGGTGCGCACCCATGCTCTGCTGACCGGCGACCAGAACCCGCTCGGCGTCGGCGCCGGTTCGCTAGCCATGCTGGCAGCCTTGCCGGATGCGGACGTGGAGGCCATCCTCGGCCGGATCGAGGGCGTCATTGCCGCCCAGTATCCCGGCTATTCGACGGATATCATCCGCGAGGACGTCGTCCGCACGCGTGAGCTTGGTTACGCGCTCAATCCCGGGCGGGTGATCGCCAATTCGTGGGGCATCGGCATGGCGATCCTGCTGCCCGACGGTCGGCTCGCCGGGGCCTTGTCGATCGCCGCGATCGACAGCCGCATGGGTGAGGCGCGCCAGAAGGAGCTTGCGGCCCATCTGGCCCATGAGGTCGAGCGGGTCCAGGGCAAGCTGAAATCGCTGTTCAGTTCGGAAAACCCGGCGCCTCGAAAAGCGCCGCAGACGTCACGGTCGAGAACACCGGAACGTGTTTGAAACAAAGGAGAAGGTCATGGCAGGAGCGCAGATCGTCGGTTGGGCCCATTCCAAATTCGGCAAGTCCGAAGCGGGCTCGACACGGGAATTGATGGCCGAGGTGATCAATCCGGCCCTCGAACATGCCGGCATCACGGCCAGGGATGTCGACGGCATTTTCGTCGGCGTGTTCAATAACGGGTTTTCCAAGCAGGATTTTCAGGGCGCGCTGGTGGCGATGGCGGCCGACGGGTTCGATCATGTACCGGCCGTGCGGATGGAGAATGCCTGCGCCACCGGCTCGGCGGCGCTTTATTCGGCGCTCGACTTCATCGCCGCCGGGCGCGGCAAGATCGCGCTGGTCGTCGGCGCCGAGAAGATGACCGCGCTGCCCACCAGGGAGACCGGCGACATCCTACTGTCGGCCTCCTATCGCGAGGAGGAGGCGGATGTCGAAGGCGGGTTTGCCGGCCTCTTCGGCCGCATCGCCAGCCATTATTTCCAGCGTTATGGCGACCGTTCGGAAGAGCTTGCGATGATCGCGGCGAAGAACCACGCCAATGGCATGAAGAACCCCTATGCCCATATGCAGAAGGATTTCGGCTTCGATTTCTGCAACACGGTGTCCGACAAGAACCCCTATGTGGCGGCGCCGCTGAGGCGCACCGATTGCTCGCTGGTTTCGGATGGTGCGGCGGCGATCGTGATTGCCTCGCCGGAAGTCGCGGCCGGCATGAAGCGTGCCGTCGCCTTCAAGGCGCACAATCACGTCAACGACATCCTCGCCATGTCGCGGCGCGATCCGATCGCTTTCGAGGGCGCGCGTATGGCCTGGCAGAAATCTTTGGCGGAGGCGGGCGTGTCGCTCGACGATCTGAGTTTCGTTGAAACCCATGACTGCTTCACCATTGCCGAACTCATCGAATACGAGGCGATGGGGCTCGCCGAACCCGGCAAGGGCTATCGCGTCATCCGCGAAGGCATCACCCGCAAGGACGGGCGGCTGCCGGTCAATCCGTCCGGCGGGCTGAAATCCAAGGGCCATCCGATTGGTGCGACCGGCGTTTCGATGCATGTGATGGCGGCGATGCAGCTTTGCGGCGAAGCCGGCGACATGCAATTGCCGAAGGCGACGATGGCCGGCGTCTTCAACATGGGCGGCGCTGCCGTCGCCAATTACGTGTCGATCCTGGAGCGGACGAAATGAATGCGACGACCTCGGTTGGCGTCGGCGATCGGACTGAGCCGAAGGGCGGGCTCAGCCCCCGTTCGACGCGGGTGATGAATCTCGCCCGGTTCGTGACGCAGGCGATGCGTCGCGAACCGCAGGGCATCGCGTTGGTCTGGGCTGAGAAGACGTGGACGTGGGAAGAGTTCGAGGCTCGCATCGACGCGATGGCTGCGGCGCTGCAGCAGCGGTTCGGGGTGACCAAGGGCGACCGCATCCTGGTCCAGTCGCAGAACTGCAACCAGATGTTCGAGAGCATGTTTGCCTGTTTCCGGATCGGCGCCGTCTGGGTGCCGACCAATTTTCGGCAGACGCCGGAAGAGGTCGCCTATCTCGCCAAGGCGAGCGGCGCGACCGGCCTGATCTGCAATGCCTCGTTCCCGGATCATGCGCGGGTGGTGCGGGAGAACAATCCGGAGATCGGTTTCGTCATTGCCATTGGCGAAGCGGATTTCGGGCCGTCCTATGATGCTATTGTCGACGAGTTCGGTGGCAGGAGGCCGGTCGAGGCGCGCGTCGAACGCGACGATCCCTGCTGGTTCTTCTTCACGTCGGGCACGACCGGTCGGCCAAAGGCGGCGGTGCTGACCCATGGCCAGATGGCCTTCGTGATCAACAACCATCTCTGCGACCTGATGCCGGGCGTCACCTCAGCCGATGCTGCGCTGGTCGTCGCACCTCTGTCGCATGGCGCGGGTGTGCATCAACTCACCCAGGTGGCGCATGGGGTGAAGACCATCCTTCTGCCGACCGAAAAATTCGATATCGACGCCGCATGGGCGCTGATCGAGAAATGGCGCGTGTCGACGATGTTCACCGTGCCGACCATTTTGAAGCTGCTGGTCGAGCATCCGGCCGTCGACACATACGACCATTCCTCGCTGCGCTACGTCATTTATGCCGGCGCGCCGATGTATCGCGAGGACCAGAAGCGGGCGCTGAAAAGCCTCGGTGCGGTGATCGTGCAATATTTCGGGCTCGGGGAAGTGACCGGTGCGATAACGGTCCTGCCACCGGCCTTGCATTCGCCCGAGGACGGCGAGGCGGCCCGGATCGGTACCTGCGGTATGGAGCGGACCGGCATGCAGGTGTCGATCCAGAACGATGCGGGCGAAGAGGTCGGGCCTTACGAGACCGGCGAAATCTGCTGTATCGGGCCGGCGGTCTTTGCCGGGTATTACGACAATCCGGAGGCCAACGAAAAAGCGTTCCGCAACGGCTGGTTCCGCACCGGCGACCTCGGCCACATGGATGCGGAGGGTTTTCTCTACATCACCGGCCGCGCCTCCGACATGTATATTTCCGGCGGCTCGAACGTCTATCCGCGCGAGATCGAGGAGAAACTTCTCACCCATCCGGCAATCAGCGAAGTCGCGGTGCTCGGCGTGCCGGATCCGCTCTGGGGCGAAGTCGGCATCGCCGTCTGCGTTGCCAAGCCGGGTTCGGCGGTCACCGAGAAGGACCTGTTCGCCTTCATCGACGGCAGGATGTCCCGTTACAAGATGCCGAAGCGCTTCATCTTCTGGGATGCGCTGCCGAAATCCGCCTACGGCAAGATCACCAAGAAGATGATCCGCGAAGAGCTACAGGCGCGCGGCGAACTCAATAATAAGCCGGCTAATGATTTGCCGGCGTTGCGCCAGCTCAAGCATCCGGGCCCTGTCGCGCCGATCAGGCGTGAGGCGGTGCGGACCGCGTTGAAGCCGGTCGAGGGTGTGCTGCGGCCCGGCGAGATCTTCATGGCCGAGGTGGGGCGCATCTTCGCGGAGGCGGGCTGCAAGGGCGGTTTCCTCAATGTCGAGGGCGGCGCCTGCGATCCGTTCCGTTATGTCCTGCCGGCCTTCTCGCCGGACGAGGACCATGCCGCCTGGTACAGCGCCACTTTCGCGCCGGAAGCGGGCGGCAGGTTCCAGTCCGCGACCGCAATGGTCGGCGAACGGGACGGCGCTCCGTTCCTGCATTGTCACGGCATCTGGGACACGGGCGAAGGCGCCCTGCGCATGGGGCATGTGCTGCCCTTCGACAGCATCGTCAGCCGGCCGATCGCGGTCAAAGGGTATGGCAGCGCCACCGCGACCTTCTCGTCGATCCCCGATCCCGAAACCAATTTCACGCTGTTTTCCGCCAAGGGCGAGAGCGGCGAGGGCAACGGGATCCTCATGCGGGTGCGCCCGAACGAGGATGTCGGGATAGCGATCGAAGACGTCTGCCGGGCACATGGCATCGAGAGCGCCCGGATCTACGGCATCGGCAGCATCAACGAGCCCGTGTTCGAGGATGGGCGCCGGATTGTCTGCCTTGCGACGGAGATCGCCATCGAGAACGGCCTGCTCGAAAACACGCCGGACGGGCTCCGGGCCTCGATCGACGCCGCGGTCGTCGATACGGACGGCGCGATCTATCACGGCCGGCTGGCGCGGGGCGACAATCCGGTCGGCGTCACCTTCGAACTGGTCATCATCGAAAACCGGGAGAGCTGAACATGCGAAGCGTCGTCGTCACGGGTGCGGGATCGGGTATCGGCCTCTCGACGACGGAGCTTCTGATCGAGGCCGGCTGGCATGTGCTGGCCGCCGACCGCGACGCCGCAGCGCTCGAGCGGCTGATGGAACGGCTCGGCAATCGCGCTGGTCTCCTCACCACCGTTATCCTCGACATCACCGACGAAAAGGCGATCGCGGAGCTTGCCGATCGTTGCCAGGCGCTTCAAAGCCCGCTTCAGGCATTGGTCAACAGCGCCGGCATCGGTTCGAACGTTCGTTTTGCCGATACCACGACTGATCAGCTTCGGCGGATGTATGAGGTGAATGTCGTCGGCGCGTTTGCATTGTCTCAGGCTCTGGCGCCGATCATGCGGGAAAACGGCGGCGGTTCGATCGTTCACATCGCCTCGGTCTCCGGCATCAAGGGTAATCTCGGCCGTTCCGCCTATGGCGCGTCGAAGGGCGCGCTGGTGACGCTCACCAAGATCATGGCCGTCGAGCTTGCCGACGACCTGATCCGCGTCAACGCGATTGCGCCGGGACCGGTCGAAACGCCGATGGTCAAGGAAAACCATACGGCCGTGACACGCGAGGAGTGGAATCGCACCGTGCCGATGCGCCGCTACGGCCGGCCGGAAGAGGTCGCCACGGCCATCGCCTTTCTCGTCGACGAGCGCCAGTCTTCCTACGTGACCGGCCAGATTCTCGCCGTCGATGGTGGATTTACCGCTGCCGGGCTTATGGCCTGATCCGTTCCGGCACGCCATTCGTGATATGACAATCTCTTCATAAAAATAGGCGGCGCGACTCGCTGAGGTTCGTTGACAAGTCACGGGATAGATTAGAAAACTGCAACTTCCGACGGCAGCCACGGGGGGACTTTCTATGTCTAGGCGCGCGTTTTTCGGCTTTCTCGCTCTCATCGTTTCCGCATTCGCCTCCGTCTCGCCGCTGACCGCGGCCGACCGGCGAATCGAAAGCACTCCGAACAGCGATTATCTCGGTTTCGATCTCAGAACCGTGAAAAATGTCAGCCAGCCCCAGTGCGAGGCAGCCTGCATTGGCGACAATGCCTGCAAGGCTTTCACCTATAACGAGAAGGCCAAATGGTGCTTCCTCAAGTCGGATTACAGCCAGCTCAACCCGTTCCAGGGCGCTACGGCCGGCAAGATCGTCGTCACGGCGGTTGAACCGGATATCGGCGCCCCGCCGAAACTGTCCTTCCTCTCGGAAGAGGTTCTCCAGCAGGCGCGTGATCAGAAGGATGGCCTGACACTCGGCGACAACCAGCAGGGTTATGGCGTCGAGAACCTCAAGACCATCGCCCAGGGCCAGGTCCTGTCCGGCAATGTCGATACGGCAGTCTACAATTTCAAAGGCGCGCTCTCGATCATCCCCGATGACGGTGCGCTGTGGATCGAGCTTGCCCGTGCCGCCAGCACTGCGAAGAACAACAGCACGGTCGATGGCGAAGGCACGCTTGCCGCGGTCAACGGCTACCAGCTTTCGCGCACCACCCAGACCCGCGCCGATGCGCTGGCGGTTCTCGCCGCAGCGCTTGCCAAGCAGCAGAATTATCGTGCGGCACTCAACGCCTACAAGGCGAGCCTTGCGCTCGTGAACGCCCGCACCGTCCAGGCTGCCTATAATGACCTGCGCGAACGCCAGGGTTTCCGCATGACCGGCAACACGGTCGATGCCGACAGCGCCAATCCGCGCGTCTGCGTGCAGTTCTCCGAGCCGCTGGTGAAGATCGGTGTCGATTACGCGCCCTTCGTCGTGCTCAACGGCCAGGCGCCGAAGGCGATGGAAGCCAAGGACAACCAGATCTGCGTCGAAGGCCTCGCCCATGGCCAGCGCTACAAGTTGTCGCTGCGCCGCGGCCTGCCGTCTTCCGTGGACGAGCCGCTTGTTGCCCAGGTCGATATCGACATCTACGTCAAGGACCGTTCGGCGAGCGTGCGTTTCACCGGCGACAGTTTCGTGCTGCCGTCGACCGCGCGTCGTGGCATCCCGATCGTCTCGGTCAATACCGAAAAGGCCAATCTGAAACTCTACCGCGTCGGTGACCGCAGCATCGCACCGCTGCTGGCCAATTCGCAGTTCCTGACCCAGATGGACGGCTATAACGCGAGCCAGATCGAGGAGCAGAGCGGGGAACTGGTCTGGCAGGGTACGATCGATATCGCCCAGGATCTCAACAAGGACGTGGTGACCAGCTTTCCCGTCGACGAGGCTCTGCCGACCCGCAAGCCCGGCGTCTACATGCTGACGGCGGCTGCCGCCAATGCGACGAGCCAGGAATACGATACCAAGGCGACCCAGTGGTTCGTCGTTTCGGATATCGGCCTCACCACCTATGCCGGCACCGACGGTCTCAACGTCTTTGCCCGCTCGCTCGGCAGCGCCAAGCCGATGGCCGGTGTCGACCTGCAGCTTCTCGCCAAGAACAACGAAATCCTCGGCACGGCGAAGACCGATGCGGATGGCCGCGCGGTATTTACCGCCGGCCTGATGCGCGGCACGGCGGCCATGGTGCCGGCCGTGCTCGCCGCCCAGAACAACGGCCAGGACTATGTCTTCCTCGACATGGCCCGTGCCGGTTTCGACCTGTCCGACCGCGGCGTCACCGGTCGTCCGGCGCCGGGTGCGATCGACATCCTGCCCTGGACGGAGCGCGGCATCTACCGACCCGGCGAGACCGTTCATGCTTCTGCGATTGCCCGCAATATCGATGCGACGGCGATCGAGAACCTGCCGCTCACCTTCGTTTTCCTGCGCCCCGATGGCGTCGAGGATCGGCGCATGGTCAACAACGGCTCGCTCGGCGGTTAC
>NZ_AKKC02000001.1 GCF_000282095.2 Rhizobium sp. CF080
GGCACGGATGCCATGGCGCGCTGCATGCTCGACATCGAACTCGATCGCCGCGCCGAAGGCCGCTCCTTCCAGGCGCGCACCGATGCAATGATGTGGCGGCCGATGGTGGTCGAGCGCCGGGTGATCGTCGAGCGGCGCTGAACGATTGGACATAGGGCGGCAGCTTCGTCAAATCCGGCATCCCGCCGGCGCGCCGGGTCTCCTCAAGCGGCCCACAAGGATACCTGGCTTCGAAAGCGAAGCCTGTTCGATTACCGCCGGTATTGCAGCTCGATCTTCACGCCTTCCGGGCCATAGACGAAGATCTGGCCGATATCGGTGCCAGGTATGGCGTCGTGTTCGAAGCGGTAACCGGTCGCTTCAATGTCCTTGACGGCGACATCGCGATCGTAAAAAGCAAAGGCCGCATGGTCATAAATGCCGACCGGAGGATCGTTTTGCCGCTCGACGACCAGCAGGTGAATGCAGGAATGGCCGTCGATATAGAGCCAGTGGCCCGGGAACGGGAATGGCGGCCGAAACCCTTCCTTTGCTCCCAGCACCGTCTCAAGGAACGCCATCATCGGCCCCGCATCGCGGGTGCGGATCGTCACGTGGTCCAAGCGCGGCATATGCCCCTCCCCTTTGTCGCACGTCTGTACCGAGCATAACACGGCAATGCAGACGTGTGAGCAGAAGATCGAGAGTTAGAAATTCCTCATGTTGTAATGGGGAATTCCGACGTCGAAGAATTCCTCGCCATAGGCCTTGAAGCCGAAACGTTCGTACATGGAGATCTTGTCGCTCTGGGCGGCCAGATGGAAGCGGTTGTCGCGGGCTTGCCCGTGGGCCTCCATGGCGGCGCGGATCATGGCGCTGGCGACGCCCTTGCCGCGCCATGGACCGGTAACCGCGACCCGGCCGATCTTGACGCAGTCTTCCGCATAGATAACCCGCAGCGTGCCGCAGACCTCGCCGGAGACGACGGCGACGAAATGGAAGGCGGTCAGGTCGTCGGCATCGAATTCCAGGTCGGCGGGGACGTTCTGCTCGACGATGAAGACCTCGCGGCGAAGGCGGAAACCCTCGTTGCAGAGCGTGCTGAAAACGGGGACGGCGAGAACGGTAACTTGGCTCATGACCTCCTCCTTTCGATCGCCGCCTGGGCCGCCGCAAGGCGTGCGATCGGCACGCGGAAGGGCGAGCAGGAGACATAGTCGAGATCGGCATGTTCGCAGAAGCGGATAGAGGTCGGATCGCCACCGTGTTCGCCGCAGATGCCGAGCTTCAGGTCGTTGCGGGTCCGGCGGCCGCGTTCGGCGGCCATCTGGATGAGTTCCCCGACGCCGTCGAAATCGAGCGAGATGAACGGGTCGTGCTCGATAATGCCCTTGCGCTGATAGGTCGGGATGAAGGCGGCGGCATCGTCGCGCGACATGCCGAAGGTCGTCTGGGTCAGGTCGTTGGTGCCGAAGGAGAAGAATTCGGCCGTTTCGGCGATGACGTGGGCGCGGATGGCGGCGCGCGGCAGTTCGATCATTGTCCCTGCGAGATAGGCGATCGGCACGCCGCTTTCCCTGGCGACATCCTCGGCGACGCGGTCGATGACGCCCTTCACATAGTCGAGTTCCTTGCGCAGGCTGACCAGCGGCACCATGATTTCCAGCTCGACCGGTTCTCCCGTCATCTTTCCGGCTTCGACCGCCGCTTCGAAAATGGCACGCGCCTGCATTTCGGCGATCTCGGGATAGGAAATCGCCAGCCGGCAGCCGCGATGGCCGAGCATCGGGTTGAACTCGTGGATGGCGTCGATGCGCCGGGCGAGGAAGGCCGGCGGCATGCTCATCGCCCTGGCGACCTCGGCGATCTCGGCCTCGGTCTTCGGCAGGAATTCGTGCAGCGGCGGATCGAGCAGGCGGATCGTCACCGGCAGGCCGTGCATGATCGAGAAGAGCTCGATAAAATCCGAGCGCTGCATCGGCAGGAGCTTTCCGAGCGCCTCGCGGCGGCCCTTCTCGTCCTCGGCGAGGATCATTTCGCGCATCACATGAATACGGTCGCCTTCGAAGAACATGTGCTCGGTGCGGCAGAGGCCGATGCCTTCTGCCCCGAAGGAGCGGGCGGCGCGGGCGTCCTGCGGGGTGTCGGCATTGGTGCGCACGGTCATGCGGCGGGTCTTGTCGGCCCAGGCCATCAGCTTGCCGAAATCACCGGACAGGGCCGGCTGGATCATCGGCACGGCGCCCTTCAGCACCTGGCCGGACGAGCCGTCGATGGTGACCGTGTCGCCGCGCTTCAGCGTCAACCCACCGACGCCGACCAGGAGTTCGTTGCGCATGTCGACGCGCATCGACCCTGCGCCGACGACGCAGGGGATGCCCATGCCGCGGGCGACCACCGCCGCATGGCTGGTCATGCCGCCGCGGGTGGTGAGGATGCCTTCGGCGGCGTGCATACCGTGAATATCTTCCGGGCTGGTCTCGATGCGCACCAGGATGACCTTGCGGCCTTCGTGCTCCGCCTCGACCGCCTCTTCGGCGGTGAAGACGATCTCGCCGGTCGCGGCGCCGGGGGACGCAGGCAGGCCGGAGCCGACCACGTTGCGTTCGACGCGCGGATCGATGGTCGGGTGGAGAAGCTGGTCGAGCGAGGGCGGCTCGATGCGGCAGACGGCCTCTTCCTCGGTGATGACGCCCTCCTCCACCATGTCGACGGCGATCTTCATCGCCGCGCGGGTGGTGCGCTTGCCCGAACGGGTCTGCAGCATCCACAGCTTGCCGCGCTCGACGGTGAATTCGAGGTCCTGCATGTCGCGATAGTGCGCTTCCAGACGGTCGCAGATCGCCTTGAACTCGGCAAATGCCTCCGGCATCAGCTTTTCCATCGACGGCTTCTCGGAGCCAGAGGCGAGGCGCCCCTCTTCGGTGATCGATTGCGGCGTGCGGATGCCCGCGACGACATCCTCGCCCTGGGCGTTGACCAGGAACTCGCCGTAGAGCGCCTTTTCGCCGGTCGAAGGGTTGCGGGTGAACGCGACGCCGGTCGCAGACGACGAGCCGAGATTGCCGAACACCATGGTCTGGACGTTGACCGCCGTGCCCCATTCCTCCGGAATGCGATGGAGCGTGCGGTAGGTCATGGCGCGCGGGTTCATCCAGCTCGAAAAGACGGCGCGGATGGCGCCCCAGAGCTGCACATGCGGATCCTGCGGAAAGCTGCTGCCCAGTTCCTCCTCGATCATCTTCTTGTAGAGAGAGACGACATGCTGCCATTCGACGGCGGAGAGATCCGTATCGTAGTCATGGCCGAGCCGAGCCTTCTCGTCTTCCAGAATTTCCTCGAAGATCTCGTGGTCGAGCCCCATGACCACGTCGGCATACATCTGGATGAAGCGCCGATAACTGTCCCAGGCAAAGCGCGCATCGCCGGCATCGTGGCCAAGCGCCTGCACGGTCTCGTCGTTGAGGCCGAGATTGAGGACAGTGTCCATCATGCCCGGCATCGAGGCGCGGGCGCCGGAGCGCACGGACAGCAGCAGCGGCTTGGCCTTGCCGCCGAAGACGCGGCCGGTCTGGCCTTCCATGACGGTTATGCCTTCGAGGACCTGAGCCTTCAGGTCCTCGGGAAGTGTTCTGCCGTTCTTGAAATAGAAAACGCAGGCGTCGGCGACGATGGTCAGTCCCGGAGGAACGGGCAGGCCGAGGCTTGCCATCTCCGCGAGATTGGCGCCCTTGCCGCCCAGCCGCTCGACATCCGCGGCGCGGCCCTCCGCCTCGCCGCCGCCGAAGCGATAGACCCATTTCGACATTGCTGCTCTCCACCCGTCGCAGTCTTTTACGCCATAAGTACAAGCTTTATGACGGTTTGGAAACGGATGTAGGCAGGATTATGTTGCGTCGCAACAAAAGCGGCATCAAGCGGTTAAGAAACGGGCTCGATGGTGCTTAAAAAACAAAGCTTTGCGGGGCCGGATCACAGGCGGCCCCGCAAAGCTTTCCGTTCGGGACAGGAAACCCGAACGGGGGGTGGCAAACTCTGACTGTCTGGCTGCGAAGCGCATGGACGCTTCGAGCGTTCCAATTCTAAAACAACAAAATAACAATACCCGGAAAATTACATCCCCCATATGGGTGATTCTACGTAGATTGCGGGTAATTTTATGCCAAGGATACGGGGTGATGATTGAGATTTGTCAATCAATTTCCGTAAATTCTGGCGGGAGGACCATGCGGCCCATCGCAACCCGATCCGCTCAGCTCGCCTCGCGCAGGAGTTCGGCGGTCTGAAGATCGACGGAAACGAGCTGGGAAACGCCCTGTTCGGCCATGGTCACGCCGAAAAGACGATTCATGCGGGCCATGGTGATGGGATTGTGGGTGATGATGATGAAACGGGTTTCGGTGGAAGCCGCCATCTCGTCCATCAGATTGCAATAGCGTTCCACATTGTGGTCGTCGAGAGGCGCATCCACCTCGTCCAGCACGCAGATCGGCGCCGGATTGGTGAGGAAGACGGCAAAGATCAGCGCCATCGCCGTCAGCGCCTGCTCGCCGCCTGAGAGCAGCGTCATGGTCTGCGGCTTCTTGCCGGGCGGGCGGGCGAGGATTTCGAGGCCCGCTTCGAGCGGATCATCCGATTCGATCAGCTGCAGTTCCGCGGTGCCACCGCCGAAGAGATGGGTGAAAAGTCGCTGGAACTGCTCGTTGACCACGTCGAAGGCGGCCAGCAGCCGTTCGCGGCCTTCGCGGTTGAGGCTCTGGATGGCGCCGCGCAGCTTGCGGATCGCGTCGATCACGTCTGCGCGCTCGCGCATCAGCGTGTCCAGCTTGTTGGAGAGCTCCGTCTGCTCTTCGTCGGCGCGCAGGTTGACGGCGCCGAGCCGTTCCCGCTCCATGCGCAGGCGATCGACCTCGCGCTCGATCTCACGGATATCGGGCATCGGCGAATCGGGCTTGAGGCCGGCCAGCCGCAGGACCTCGTGGGGCGCGACATTGAGCGTCTCGCGGATGCGGACCTCGCTCTCGTGGCGCTTCTCGGCCGCCGAAACCAGGCGCTCCTCGGCGCGGCCGCGCTTTTCGCGCGACTCGGCGAGTTCGGAAAGGGCAACGACAGCGATCCGGTCGGCGTCGCGCTGATAGGTTTCGGCCTCCGCCAGCCGGTCGGCGGCCGCCCGGCGGGCCTCCTCGGCCTTCTGCAGCTCGGTGAGCAGCGCGCGGCGCTTGTCGTCGAATTCCTCCGGGGCGGCTTCGAGATCGGCGATCTCCTCGCGGGCCTCTTCTTCGCGCTCGCGAAGGCTCTCGATCTGATTGGCGGCACTGGTGGCGCGGGCGCTCCAGGAGGCACGCTCCTGGGCGATCGCGGCAAGGCGCCGCTTGCGGGCTTCGGTTTCGCGGCTCAGCCCCTCGTAACGGGCGCGCGCCTCGGCAAGCAGGCCGCGATCGGTCGCCACAACGGCCTGCTGATCGCGCAACCGGTTGTCGAGATGGGAAATATCGGGCGCATCCTCCAGCTCGATGCGGGCGTTTTCTTCCTGGACGCCGAGATCCTCGATCTGCGCCGTCACCTGGTTGACCGCTTCGCCGGCCACGTCGCGGCGGCGCATCAGGTCGCCGGCTGCGCGTTCGGCAGCGGCCAGCGCATCGCGGGCTTCGGAAAGCTGGCGGGCAGCAATACGGGCGCGGTCGCGGGCATCCGTGAGGCGCCGCTCGGCAGAGGTGATCTCGGATGCGGCGGAGGCGAGCGCCACTTCGGTTTCGGACAGCACGATGCGCGCTTCGTCGATCTCGGCTTCCAGTTCCGAGAGCCGGTTCTTCTGGGAGAGCCGCAAGGCGGCCGCCCCCGGAGCCTCGGAGCCGGTGACGTGTCCGTCCCAGCGATAGACGGCGCCTTCGCGGGTTACCAGACGCTGGCCGGGCCGCAGCAGGCGCATCAAGCTCCTGGCATCAGACGCTGCGACGACGCCGATCTGGGCAAGACTGCGGGACAGTTCCGGCGGGGCTGTGACATGGGCGATCAACGGCTGGGCACCCTGCGGCAGGCCGGGGTCGCCGGAACCGTCGCCATTCACCGACCAGTAGGTCGGGGCCGACGCATCGACCGGGCTTTCGAGATCGTCGCCGAGCGCTGCACCGAGTGCCGCCTCGAAACCGCGATCGACGCGGATCATGTCGGCGACCGCGACGAAATCCCCCGACGTGGCACCGGCTGCCAGCATTTTCGAAATGGTGCGGGCCTCGGTTTCCAGCGCATTCAGCGCCGAGCGGGCCGCTTCCACGGGGCCACGAGCCAGCAATTCGGCAGAGCGCGCGGCACCAAGAGCCGCCTCGACCTCTTCGATGGCGATCGTCGCATCCTCGACGGCGATTTCGGCCGCCTCGACGGACTCGCGCTTTTCGGCCGGATCATCGAGGCCGGACAGCCGCTCGTTGATCGAGTCGAGTTCGCCGGTCGCGTCGGCGAGCTGCCGGTCGAGGCGCTGGCGGCGCTCGGCGAGATCGCGGATCAGCCGTTCCAGCTGGTTGCGGCCGGCGGCAGCTTCGGCGCGCTCGGCGGTGATTGCCGAAAACAGCGCTTCGCTCGTCGCCAGCGACGCCGTGGCGCCCTCGAAGGCCTCGCGCAACTCCTCGGCTTCCGAACCGGAATCGGCGAGCATGTCGTTGATCTCGGCCTCTTCTTCGGCGAGCCTTTCGAGGAAGGCGGTGTTGTCGGCGGCGAGCTGTTCCTCGCGGCGGATGTCCTCGCCGAGCTGGGCGAGCCTGCGGGTTAGTTCATCGCGGCGCTTCAGGAGGCGGTTTGCCTCCTCCTCCAGCTGGCCGCGGGCGATCTGCAGGCGCTGCAGAGCGGCACCGGCCTTCGCCTCCTCCTCGCGCAATTCCGGCAGCTTGAGGCTGGCGATCGCCTGATTCTTGGCGGCCTCCATCTGCGCCTGCGCCTTTTCGGCGACGATGCTGGTCACCTGGTTGAGCGCGCTTTCCGCCTCGCCTTCCGCCTCCTTGGCCTGCACCCAGCGGATATGCAGGAGCATCGCCTCGCGGGCGCGGATATCTGCCGACAGGGTCTTGAAGCGGTTGGCCTGGCGGGCCTGACGTTTCAGACTCTCGATCTGGCTTTCGAGCTGCGAGAGCACGTCGTCCAGGCGTTCGAGATTGCCTTCGGCTGCGCGCAGCCGCAGTTCCGCCTCGTGGCGGCGGGAATGCAGACCGGAAATGCCGGCCGCCTCTTCGAGAAGCTGGCGGCGGGCCTGGGGTTTGGCCTGGATCAGTTCGCCGATGCGACCCTGCCCGACCATGGAGGGCGAGCGGGCGCCGGTCGAGGCATCGGCGAACAGGAGCTGCACGTCCTTGGCGCGGGCTTCCTTGCCGTTGATGCGGTACACGGAGCCGGACTCGCGCTCGATGCGGCGGGTCACCTGGATTTCGTCGGAATCGTTGAAGGCAGCGGGTGCCGTGCGGTCGGCATTGTCGAGATAGAGGCCGACTTCGGCAGTATTGCGGGCCGGTCGGTTGCCGGAACCCGAGAAGATCACGTCGTCCATCCCGGACGCGCGCATGTTCTTGTAGGAGTTTTCTCCCATCACCCAGCGCAGCGCCTCGACAAGGTTCGACTTGCCGCAGCCATTCGGGCCGACCACGCCGGTCAGCCCGCGCTCGATAATGAATTCCGTCGGCTCGACGAAAGACTTGAATCCGAGAACGCGCAGCTTGTTGAACTTCATGCCGCGCGCCTCACCTTCCCCTCAGGGAAGGCGCACTCACGACAGGCTGTCGATGAGCTTCGACATGGATTCAACCGACATATCTCCCGAATACTTCTTGCCGCCGATCAGGAAGGTCGGCGTAGAATTGACGCCGAATTCATCCGCTCCCCTCTTAACGACGGCATTCACTTGATCGAGAAGCTTCTGGTTCGTCAAGCAGGCCTCGAAAGTCTGCTGTGAGTAACCTGCGAGTTTGACCGTCTGGAGCAGCGCATTGCGCACATTTCCGTCCGCAGGCGACGCCCAGCCGCGCTGCTGCTTGAAGAGCATGGAGACCATCGGGAAATACTGGGCCGGCGTCGCAAGGTCGGCGGCGTTCTGCGGGCTGCAGCGGGCAAGCATGAAAGCAGCGGTCGCGACCGGATCGAACGGGAATTCGCGGATGATGAAGCGCACCTTGCCGGTGTCGATATACTTGGTCTTGATCGCGTCGAAGGTCTTGTTGTGGAAATTGGCGCAGTGCGGGCAGGTCATCGACATGTATTCGATGATCGTGACCTTGGCCTTCTCATCTCCCAGCGCCATTTCCGGCAGCGGGCCCGGCTTCAGCGCAGCGGCCATGTCCACGTCGCCCTGGGATTCCGGCAATTCCTGCGCAAAGGCGTCGGACGCGCCGAGCGGCAGTGCCAGGCAAAGAGCGGTTACAGCCACTCCGCCGAGAAGCGCGCGCCTGGTCATGGTCATTTCGTTCATCTGCATGGAACACCCGTGTGCGAGAGATCTTCAATAAAGGTGACATTCCGTATCGCGGCGCCCCAACGCGAACAAGCTGTCGATAGGCAAATCTCTTCAAAGAATTGTGACAAATCGGAGGTCTATCAAGAGGATCGGCGGGTTTATCTCTCAGACCTTGCGTTTCTGCTGCAGCACGGCGGTGCCGAGCCTTGCCACGGCCTTCTTGAGCGCATCGCTTTCGATGCCCTCCAGCATGGTTTCCAGCCGCTTGGCGGCCTCGCCCTTCAGCGGTGGCGGCTTGCGGGGATGCTTGAAGGTCTGGGACACCGGTTTCTGGACGATGCGGATCTGGCGCACGGCCGGAAAACCGAAAAAGCCGTTGATGCGGGCGATCAGTTCGCCCTGGGCATGGGTCAGGAAAAGTGCGCGGGCACCCTCGCAGGCAATCGTCAGCACGCCGGCCTGGTGGCCGCCGCCCGAACCGGTACCCTCGTCGCGGCGCGGCCAGGCGATCTTTTCCGGCCTTGTGCAATCGGCAAAGTCCTCGCCGGCGATCTCGTCCCAGGAGCCGAGCAGCGCCGTCGATATGCCGGCGCGGCGGGCAAGCACCGGATCGATGATGCCGTTCGCCACTTCCGATATCTGCAGCTCGCGTTTCTTGGGATAAGTCATGACGCCTGCCATTGTGGCGCCGGCAGGCCTTGATGCCGGCGCACTCTTCCCACAACTATACGCCATCTCTTCCCAAAACGGCAAACGATGCTCCAGACGCTCCCCATCACCCATGCCCAGAAGCTGCTGACCTGGTACGACCGGCACCACCGGGAGCTGCCGTGGCGGGTGAGCCCGGCTGCCGCGAAGGCCGGGAAACGGGCAGATCCCTATCATGTGTGGCTTTCGGAAGTGATGCTGCAGCAGACGACCGTGCAGGCGGTCAAACCCTATTTCGCCAAGTTCCTGACGCTGTGGCCCAGGGTGACCGACCTCGCAGCCGCGCCGGTCGAGGACGTGATGGCGGCCTGGGCCGGTCTCGGATATTACGCCCGCGCCCGCAACCTCAAGAAATGTGCAGAAGCCGTCGCCTCCGAACATGGCGGCGTGTTTCCGGATACCGAGAACGGTTTGCGCGCGCTGCCCGGCATCGGCGACTATACGTCAGCGGCAGTCTCGGCCATCGCCTTCAACCGCCAGTCCGCCGTCATGGACGGCAATGTCGAGCGGGTGATTTCGCGGCTCTACGCGATCGACGCACCGCTTCCGGGCTCGAAACCCGTGATGAAGGCGAAGGTGGCGGACCTGACGCCTGCCGACCGCCCGGGCGATTTCGCGCAAGCGATGATGGATCTCGGCGCGACGATCTGCACCCCGAAACGGCCGACCTGCGCGCTCTGTCTCTTCCGCGATGATTGTCTCGCCTTTGCCGAACACGATCCCGAAAGGTTTCCGGTGAAGGCGGCGAAGAAGGAAAAGCCCGTGCGGCTGGGCGCCGTGTTCGTGGCCGTGACGCCCGAGGGCGAAGTGCTTCTGCGACGGCGGATCGACAGCGGCCTGCTCGGCGGCATGACGGAAGTGCCGACCACCGCCTGGACCTCCCGCATCGACGGAGGCACGACGACGGACCACGCGCCCTTCCCTGCCGCCTGGGAGGCATCCGGCACCGTCACCCACGTCTTCACCCATTTCGAGCTCAGGCTTTCGGTCTTCCGGGCGAAGACCGAAAGGGTCGCTACCGCCGACGGATGGTGGGAACCGGTCACAAATCTCGAGGCTCAGGCCTTGCCGACGGTGATGAAAAAAGCCATCACCCAGGCTCTTCCGCTAGCCTTCGAAAAATCTCCGAACTAGTTCAAACGCCTTCAATTTCCAGGACACCGTTCATGGCAGCCAAGATCGACCACATCGTCTTCGACATCGGCAAGGTGCTGATCCACTACGATCCGAACCTTCCCTATGCCCGCCTCATTCCCGACGATGAGGAGCGCAGATGGTTCTTTGAGAACGTCTGCACCCATGACTGGAACGTAGAGCAGGATCGCGGCCGCAAGTGGGAAGATGCCGAGGCGCTGCTGGTCGCGCAGTATCCGGAACGCGAGGAACAGATCCGCGCCTTCCGCAAATACTGGCACGAAATGGTGCCATATGCCTATGACGACTCGGTGAAGATCATGGAAAGCCTGATCGACAAGGGCCATGACGTGACGATGCTGACCAATTTCGCCGCCGACACGTTCACCGAGGCCAGAAAAATCTTCCCCTTTCTCAACAAGCCGCGGGGCGTCACCGTGTCGGGCGAGATCGGCCTGATCAAGCCGGACGTGGCGATCTACGAAAAGCATGCCCGCGACTTCGGCCTGACGCCGGAAGCCTCGATCTTCATCGACGACAGCTATCCGAATGTCGAAGGTGCCCGCGCCGCCGGCTGGCAAGCGGTGCATTTCAGGGATCCCGAGACGCTGCGGCAGGACCTTTTCGCCCACGGCATCGAGTTTTAAGGGCTTCGGATCGGCGCAACCGGATCTTAGAGGATCCGGCTCGCGGCGCAGACGCGCCCGACGACTTTCAGGTCCGCCAAACTATCCTTGGGGGCATGCTGCGGGCGATAGCGTTCCAGATTGTCCGGCAGGAGTTCGAGGCTGCCATGCGGAAGCCTCTGCACCCGGCGGACGATCAGTTCTTCGCCGACATCGAACAGATAGACGCGCCCATCCTCCAGCTTGCGGTCGCTGATGTCGACGAATATCGGCGCTCCGTCGACGATGGTCGGCGACATGCTGTCGCCTTTTGCGAACAGGACACGCATGTTGCCCGGATCGACCAAAAGCTTCGCCCAGAAACCTTGGGGGATGGCCGCCCATGTGGCATCGTGCGGTTCGAACGAGAGCTGTCCGGTCGTCTCGTCTTCATAGGCGGGGATGAAGACACGATCGGCGAGATTCCAGAGCGGGCTCGGCTCGGAAAATCCGGCCGGCGGGATTTCCGGTGGCGCAAAATGGATGATCCCCTCCTCGACCGACCAGTCGTTGCCGAGATATTCGATCGGCACGTCGGCGAGCTCCGCCATCATGTTGAGCGTGCTGTGGCGCGGTTCGGTCTTGCCGTGGCGATAGTTGTCGAGCGTGTTGTCGTTGATGCCGAGCGCATCCACCACGCGCAGGCGTCCGCCGGCCAGTTCGCAGAGGATCAGCATCTTCAGCGCAATCGCCCGGCGCGCGGCATCCCTGCCCTCCCAACTTGGTGAGAACCGCGCCAACGCACGCTCGATCCGGTGGCGCAATTCGCCATTGACAGGCATGGACATTTTCAAAAACGCAAAAAATCGGAAACTCGCTCAACCCTATACAACCTACGATAACAAGCACAGGTAACGGTGGGAATACCCAAAAATTCGCAAGGCTGCGGGGTTCGGCCTGAGGCAGAAAAATGGAGCGCAAAAAGAAATGGCGCCCGGGATCAGCCTTCCCGGGCGCCAATTATCCTCGTCCGGGACTAGAGGTACGAAACCGGACAAGGCATTCGGTCGGTGTGGCGGGGACCGGTGGATCAGTCCAGTTTTGCCATACCGTTTCGGATCACGGATCGCAGCTCATCGATGGGCTTGAGCGATTGCCCGTCGTCGAAATGCCAGAACGTCCATCCGTTGCATGCATCAAGGCCCTGCACTTTCGCGCCGAGGCGATGAATGGAACCAGCCTCGCCACCTGCCGAGAGCGTGCCGTCGGCGCGGATGATCGCGCTGTGGCGGCGCCTGGCGTCGGTCAGAACCTGACCGGGCTTGACGAGACCGCTTTCGACCAGCGTGTTGAAGGCGACACGGGGTTCGGCCTTCTTGCCGGTCATGACCGTCAGTTCCGCCTTGCCGAGCGGCTCGACGGAGGCAATGCGCTCGGAAGCCGCATCGATATAGTCCTGCTCGCGCTCGATGCCGACGAAGTTGCGGCCGAGGCGTTTTGCGACCGCACCCGTCGTACCGGTGCCGAAGAACGGATCGAGGATGACGTCGCCGGGCTTGGTCGAGGCCATGATCACGCGGGCGAGCAGTGCCTCCGGCTTCTGAGTCGGATGGACCTTCTTGCCGTCGTCGCCTTTCAGGCGTTCGCCGCCGGAGCAGATCGGGAACAGCCAGTCGGAGCGCATCTGCACGTCGTCGTTGGAGGCCTTCAGCGCATCGTAGTTGAAGGTATAGCCCTTCGACTTGGCGTCGCGGCTCGCCCAGATCATCGTCTCGTGGGCATTCTGGAACCGGCGGCCCTTGAAGTTCGGCATCGGGTTGACCTTGCGCCAGACGATGTCGTTCAGCAGCCAGAAGTTCAGGTCCTGCATGATCGCGCCGACGCGGAAGATATTGTGATAGGAGCCGATGACCCAGATCGTGCCATTCGGCTTCAGCACGCGGCGGCAGGCAAGCAGCCAGGCGCGGGTAAAGGCGTCGTAGATTTCGAAGGAGGCGAACTGGTCCCATTCGTCGTCGACGGCATCGACCAGCGACTGGTCGGGACGGTGCAGCGTTCCGCCGAGCTGGAGATTGTACGGGGGATCGGCGAAGATCGCATCGACGGAATGATCCGGCAGGGCTTCCAGGGCAGCGACGCAATCGCCCTTGATGATGGAGTTTAGCCAAGTGTCCGGACGGACCTGACGCTTCAGGTCGGCCAGCGGAAGAACTGCTGCCATGTGCTACTCGCTACGCTCTACTCGATACGAATTTTACTCGCTGTTATGGTTACCTATTTTGGTTACTAAAGCCTGAAGCGGTGCGCGATTTCGGGAAAAATTTTGTGGCGTGGAAAGACGGCGCCGGTTGCGCTAGGATCATGCCATGAAGAGAAGTGAAGCGATCGAAAAGCTGAAACAGCAGGCCGACGCCATCCGGGCGCTCGGCGCGACCTCGCTTTATCTTTTCGGGTCAGTCGCCCGCGACGAGGCCGGGCCGTCGAGTGATCTCGATCTGTTTATCGACTATGATCCTGACAAGAAATTTTCCTTGTTCGACCTCGTGGGCATCAAACTTTTCTTAGAAGATAAGCTTGCAACAGAGGTGGATGTCACGACTCGCGACAGCCTTCATCCGATGCTGAAAGACAGGATCGAAAACTCAGCATTGCAGGTTTTCTGACGGGGAACACTCTAAGCCGCTTAGGAGCCTCTGTGGCGCTGCTGATAGAGGTTGTAGGCGATCAGGGCGCCTACGATGATGCAGCCGACGAGGGGCATCGTCACATACAGGAGATCAAACGTCTGAATTGATGTCGTCATCAGTTCTGATCCTCCGCAAGAGAATAGCGCCCAGAATATGTAGCATGATTGCCAGGAAAATCCAAAAGGCTACACCGATGAAAGTGGTGACGGTCACCTGAAAGCTTAAGGCTGCGGCGGTCAGCGGCACAATTGCTCCAGCAGCCCCCACAGCGGTCGCGAGTTGATTGCACCAACCCGCATGATGCTTGTTGACCTCGTTGCTTACGGCAATGTCGCGTTTCGACCCGAAGACCATCGATCGCCCTCCCCCAAAAGGAATGTAGAGGAAGGGCGTTAAAAGCACCTTTAAGTTGCCTCGAGATGCGGACTGATACGCTAAGCCGCATGCACCTCGCGGCTATCCTTCGGCGCCTCGTCCCTCTCGAACATGCCGTAATCTCTGACGACATGGCCAATCCGCAGGCGGTAGTCGGCAAATACGCCGCCGCGGCCGGCTTTTTGCGCGGCGCGGTGGCTTTCGAGATTGCGCCATGCCTTGACCGCCTCCTCGTCCCGCCAGAACGACAGGGAGAGGATTTTTCCGCGAAGCGTCAGGCTTTCGAAACGCTCGATCGAGATGAAGCCGTCGATGGTTTCCAGTTCGGACCGCAGCTCACCGGCAAGGTCCAGATATTTGTGGCGCTCGCCCATATAGGGGATGACTTCGAAAATGACGGCGATCATGGCTTTACCAGAGCTCCGTGGGGCATCGAAACGTTCTTGAGGAAGATGCGGTCTTCCTTCAGGATGAAACGCTCGCGCTTGGAAAATGCGTAATTTTCCTGGCCGAGCGGATCGGCCATCAGCCGGGCGCGATAGGCCTCGTAGGCGGCGAGGCTGTCGATATTGTAGACGCCGTAGGCGGTCGTCGCCGAACCCTCGTGCGGGCCGAAATAACCGATCAGGTCGGCGCCGCAACGCGGGATCGCCTGGCCCCAGTTGTGGGCATACTCGGTGAACTGATCCTTCTTGAACGGGTCGATCTCGTAGCGGATGAAACAGGTGATCATGGCGTCGTCTCCTTGTGTTGTGGAGGTGTTTTGCCATGTTGCCAGACGAAGATGCTTCGGTTACGGTCGAAGTATGAAAGAAGGTCCAGACATTGCCCGCATCGGGATGCTGTTCGGCGATCCCGCCCGTGCCAACATGCTGACCGCGCTTATGGGCGGCCAGGCACTGACGGCGACCGAGCTTGCGCAAGCGGCCGGCGTGACGGTGCAGACGGCAAGTTCGCATCTCTCCAAGCTCGAAGACGGCGGCATTCTGACCCAGCGCAAGCAGGGCCGGCACCGCTATTTTATGCTTGCCGACGCGGCGGCCGGCACGCTGCTCGAAAACATCATGGGGTTTGCGGCAAGCAGAGGCCATCTGCGCCACCGGCCGGGGCCGAAGGATCCGGCGCTGCGCAAGGCGCGCGTCTGCTACGATCATCTCGCCGGCGATTACGGGGTTAGGATGCTCGACAGTTTCGTTGCCCGCGGCGCGATCGAGAGCGATGGCGAGAACCTGGCGATGACCGAGGACGGCCGCGCGGAACTCGGCACGCTGGGAATCGATGTGGCAGCGCTCACATCCAACCGCCGGCCGCTCTGCAAATCCTGCCTCGACTGGAGCGAGCGGCGCTCGCATCTGGCCGGCACGCTCGGCAAGGCACTGCTTGCCCATTTCCTCGAAAATGGCTGGGCACGGCGCAGCGGCGAAAGCCGCGCGGTGCTGTTCACGCCGGACGGCGAGCGGAAGTTCCTGGCGCTGTTTCCGGCCGGCTGAACGTCGTGACCAGCGCGCCTGCATAATCCTGTCCCGCGATGCGATCGCAAAGGCTGTTCCATTCGCAGCCCGTGCAAGCGCGGCGCGTCACGCCAGCAGAGAAGGCGCGGCGCAGTTTATCGAACAGCGCCGGATCGGAGGCGATCACCGACCCGATCTCAAGCTCCCGCCCAAGCAGGCGGGCAATATCCGCCAGCGCCGACGCGTCGCGACCGGCAACCGAGGCACCGAAACAATGTGCATCTTCATCCGACAGAAGCGGGGCGCAGATATCGTCGGGACCGGAAACAATCTCGATCGGCTCGCCGGCAGAAAGCCGGCCGGCGAGACGACGATAATTGACGACGAAGGCTGGATTATAGCCCTCGCCGACGAAGGTCAGCACGCAGAGAAGATGATGCGGCCGCAGCCTCACCATCACTCCGCCGCAGGACGGTTGCGGGAGGCGACCGCGGCAAGGACAGCCGCCGCCAGGCCCGATTTCAGCGCAGCCCCTAGGATGAACGGAGCAACACCGGCCCAGAACGCCTTTTCAGCGCCGATCAGTGCCGCAAGCCAGGTCCAGCCGAGCGCAAGGCAGAGAAGGTTTGCGATCAGATGTGCCGAGAAGCTGGCGAGGATGCGCCGCCCGGTCCAGCCGCGTTCGGCAAGCCAGCCGGCAACGGCGGCAATCACCGGAAACGAAAAGAGATAACCGGCGGTCGGCCCTGCGAAAGCGGCAATGCTGCCCGCCCCACCTGCCAGCACGGGCGCTCCAAGTGCTGCTTCTCCAAGCCACGCAAGCACCGTCAAGGCGCCAAGCCGCCAGCCGTAAACCACGCCGATCATGGTCACGGCGAAAGTCTGCATGGTAATCGGTACCGGAACCATCGGCACGGCGATCTGGGACGCGATCGCCAGCACCAGTGTTCCCGCAAGCACGAACAGGGCCTTGGCAGGGACGGACCGGCCGGCGAGCCGAAAGGGATCGAAAACAAGTGTCTGGTGGGACGTAATCAGGGACATCGAAGCTCTCCTTTTCAAATTATAGATAATTTTGACTCCCATCTATTTTATGAAATGATTTTTGGCTGATGACAAGCGCCCAGCCGCGGCTTGATCGCCACGATATCAAACCTGGGAACACAAAATCCCAGCTTTCCGGTGAAATTCGCTGGAAATAAAATTATCTATAATTTTTGAAACGATCAGCCGACGATAGCAAAAGTCTCGCGCGGAATACCGGTTTTGGCCGGTTGCGGGCCGCGGCCGATCCATTGCACGTGCTTCTGCAGGATGGCGGCGGCCTCGTCTGTCCTGCCCTGCCGGAGGGCGGCCAGGATGGCGCGGTGATCGTGGTCGGTGCGCTTTTCCCAGCCGGACTGCCAGGCGGAGAACAGGAAGCGCGCGCTTGCGGCATGCAGGTCGTCGATCGAGGCGAGCAGGCGCTTCATGCCGCAGGGCGTGAGGATCAGCCGGTGGAAACGGCGGTTCGCCTCTTCCCAGGCATGCACGTCAGCTGCGGCGTCGCCCTCACGGGTCGCTTCCTCCGCGGCATCGAGGATGGCGGGGGTCAGGTGGCGGGCGGCATGGCGGATCGCCAGGACCTCCAGCACGGCGCGCATTTCCGCCACCTCGCGGACTTCGGCGAGATCGAAGGAAGCGACCCGCACGCCACGGCGCGGCTCGCTGATCGCCAGGCCCTGCGCCTCCAGCCGGCGGAAGGCCTCGCGCACTGGCACGTGGCTGGTCTGAAATTCCTCGGCGATGTGATCCTGGCGAAGACGGGCACCGGGGGCAAGCTCGCCGCGCACGATGCGATCGGCAAGCACCCGGCTGATTCGACTGGCGATTGTGTCTTCCGGCTCCTTGCTCATCAGCGTTCCTTAGAACGCCACCCCCCGCTTGTCGAGAGCCGCCCGCTAGGCTTGTCCCAGCCATGCACGGCGGTTGGTTGAGGTTTGTCCTGCCATCGTATAAAAGCCCGCTTCACCTTCCATACAAGGCCCATAAAAGGCATTTCCTCATGAGCAGCTTCGACCTCATCATTTTCGATTGCGACGGCGTTCTCGTCGATTCCGAAATCATCGCGGCGCAGGTGGAATCCCGGCTGCTGACCGAAGCGGGTTATCCGATCAGCATCGAGGAAATGGGCGAGCGCTTCGCCGGCATGACCTGGAAGAACATTCTCCTGGCTGTGGAGAAGGAATCCAATATTCCGCTCTCGGCCTCGCTGATCGACAAATCCGAGACGCTGCTCGACGCCCGGCTCGCCCGTGACGTGAAGATCATCGACGGCGTGAAATTCGCGCTGGCAAGGCTGACGACGCAACGCTGCATCTGCTCAAACTCCAGCACGCATCGTCTCGACATGATGCTCGAAAAGGTCGGCCTCAAACCCTATTTCGCGCCGCATATCTATTCGGCCAAGGATCTCGGGCCGGATCGGGTGAAGCCGAAGCCGGATATCTTCCTGCACGCTGCCGAGCAGTTCAAAGTCGCGCCGGAGAAGTGCCTGGTAATCGAGGATTCCACCCATGGCGTCCATGGCGCCAGGGCGGCAGGCATGCGCGTCGTCGGCTTTACCGGCGCATCGCACACCTATCCGAGCCATGCCGACCGGCTGACCGACGCGGGTGCCGAAACGGTGATCTCGCGGATGATGGACCTGCCGGCCGTCATCGCCGCCCTCGGCGAATGGGCCGGCGCTTTCTGATCGTCCCGATCAGGTCTTTCCCGATCAGTTCCGGCGGACCGGCTTCTTTGCCGGGCCGGTGTCGAAGCCCAGGCGGACGCGGGTGAAGCGCGAGGCTCCCCCTTGCGCGTTGGGGATCTGCACATCAGCCTTGTTGAAGATGAACTGGGTGCCGCCGGCCGGCATGTCTACCGGGAAAGCCACCTTCTGCGAGTAGATGACGCTGTCGCCGTCGACCACTTCGACGAGGACCGGCAGGGTCACCTTGCCGGGAACGCCGACCGGGCCCTGGACGACGCGGCCCTGCGCGACGACATTGATGGTCAGCGTCGTTTCATTGGCAGTGCACTGGCGCGTCGCGTCGGCAAGCGAGGCCTGGTAGAGCAGTTTTTCCGGCTGGTTCTCGCCGCCGCGCGCATAGGCGCGATGGATGGCGGTCTGTTCCAGCATCACGACTGGCGGGCAGAAAGCCTGCACGACCGGGGTTGCGGCCTGACCGGCGGGGGCGGTTGGGGTCAGTCCTTCGGTCGGCGCCGAGGAATTGCAGCTTGCGAGAACCGCCACGACCGATACCGCCAGAAAACCACGCGAAATCTTTGCAAACACCGTACTCAACCCTCTTCCATCCCAATTTCTGGGCCAATACCGAAGCGAACCGGAGTGTCACTTTCCGGTCTTTCACCGCCCATTTTCCTGGTCTATATCAGCGGCGCGAATAAAAATCGATTGGGGATTCACGGTCGTGGACTACATTTCTACCCGGGGCGAAACCGCTCCGCTCGGATTCCGGGATGCGCTGATGGCGGGACTTGCCCGCGACGGCGGCCTTTACGTGCCACGCCAATGGCCTTCGCTCTCCAAAAAGGAAATCCGCGCGCTGCGCGGCAAGACCTATCAGGAGGTCGCCTTCGAGATCCTCAAGCACTTCGTCGGTGACGAAATCCCCGCCGACAAGCTGAAAGGCATGATCACGGAAGCCTACGCGACGTTCCGGCATCCAGCCGTCGTGCCGCTGGTGCAGACCGGGCCGAACGATTTCGTGCTCGAACTCTTCCACGGTACCACGCTCGCCTTCAAGGACGTGGCGATGCAACTGCTCGCCCGGCTGATGGACTATGTGCTGGCCGAGCGCGGCGAACGGGCGACGATCGTCGGCGCGACGTCGGGCGATACCGGCGGGGCGGCGATCGATGCCTTTGCGGCGCGCGAGCGCACCGACATCTTCATCCTCTTCCCGCATGGCAAGGTCTCGCCCGTGCAGCAACGGCAGATGACCACGTCGAAAGCCGCCAACGTGCATGCGCTGGCGCTGAAGGGCAATTTCGACGACTGCCAGAACATCGTCAAGGAGATGTTCAACGACGTCGCCTTCCGCGACCGGGTCAGGCTCTCGGGCGTCAACTCGATCAACTGGGCGCGCATCATGGCCCAGGTGGTCTATTATTTCACCGCCGCCGTTTCGCTCGGCGGGCCGGACCGGAAAATCTCCTTCACCGTGCCGACCGGCAATTTCGGCGATATCTTCGCCGGTTACGTCGCCAAGAAGATGGGCCTGCCGATCGACCGGCTGGTGATCGCCACCAACGACAACGACATCCTCGCCCGGACGCTGAAGACCGGCCGCTACGAGATGCGCGACGTCAAGGCGACCACCTCGCCCTCGATGGACATCCAGATCTCGTCGAATTTCGAGCGGCTGCTCTTCGAAGCCTATGGCCGCGATGCCGGCTCGGTTCGCGCAGCCATGGCCGGCCTCAAACAATCCGGCAGCTTCGAGATCAAGCCGGACGCGCTGAAAGCGATCCGCCGCGAGTTCCGTGCGGGGCGGGCAACGGAGCGGCAGGTGGCCGCCACGATCCGCGAGACGCTGGCCGAGACCGGCTACCTGCTCGATCCGCATACGGCGACCGGCGTTTTCGTCGCAGGCAAGAACGCAAAGCCGTCGAGCCCGATGGTAACGCTGGCCACCGCGCACCCGGCCAAATTTCCGGCCTCGGTAAAATCCGCTTGCGGAATTGATCCGGCGCTTCCATCATGGCTCGCTGATCTTATGCAAAGGGAGGAGCGCTTCGATATCTTGGAGCCTGAGCTTAAGTCCGTCGAAACTTTCATCGGCGAGCATGCCCGCGCTAAGTAAGTAAGGTATCGGCGGCGCCGGAAAGACGTAGAGATGAATGTAGAAATCACCCGGCTCGCCTCCGGGTTGACGGTCGTCACCGAAACCATGCCGCATCTGGAGAGCGTCGCGCTGGGTGTCTGGATCAAGTCCGGATCACGTAACGAGACCGAGGACGAACACGGGATCGCCCACCTCCTCGAGCACATGGCCTTCAAGGGCACCGCCCGCCGCAGCGCACGCGATATCGCCGAGGAAATCGAGAATGTCGGCGGCGAACTCAACGCCGCCACGTCCACCGAGACCACCTCCTACTACGCTCGGGTGCTCAGGGACCATGTCCCGCTCGCGGTCGACATCCTTGCCGATATCCTGACGGAATCGGCTTTCGACGAGGAGGAGCTTCGCCGCGAAAAGCACGTCATCCTGCAGGAGATCGGCGCTGCCAACGACACGCCCGACGACGTGGTGTTCGACAAGTTTTCCGAGGTCGCCTACCGGGGCCAGACGCTTGGCCGGCCGATCCTCGGCACGCCTGATACGGTCAAGGGTTTTACGCCCGGGCAGATCCGCAACTATCTTTCGCGCAACTACACGACGGACCGGATGTTCGTGGTCGCCGCCGGCGCCGTCGATCATGCGACGTTCACCAAACAGGTGGAAGAGCGCTTCGCCAGCCTGCCGATGACTCCGAGCGCGCCGCCCGTGCTCGAAACCGCCCGCTATATCGGCGGCGACGTGCGTGAAACCCGCGACCTGATGGACGCGCAGGTCCTGCTCGGTTTCGAGGGCAAGGCCTATCACATGCGCGACTTCTACTGTTCGCAGATCCTCGCCAACATTCTCGGCGGCGGCATGTCCTCGCGCCTGTTCCAGGAAGTGCGCGAACATCGCGGCCTCTGCTATTCGGTCTATGCCTTCCACTGGGGCTTTTCCGATACCGGCATTTTCGGCATCCATGCGGCAACCGGCGGCAACGAGTTGCCGACGCTGGTGCCTGTCCTCATCGATGAGCTGCGCAAGTCTTCGGACACCATTCACCAGCAGGAAATCGACCGTGCCCGCGCCCAGATCCGCGCCCAGCTTCTGATGGGCCAGGAAAGCCCGGCTGCCCGCGCCGGCCAGATCGCCCGCCAGATGATGCTGTACGGACGCCCGATCCCGAACCCGGAAATGATGGAACGACTGGAAGGGATCACGACCGAGCGGCTCACCGATCTTGCCGGACGGCTGTTTTTCGATACAGTCCCGACACTGTCGGCGGTCGGCCCGATCGAGCAGCTCGCGCCCTTGACCGACATCTCCACGGCGCTCGCCTCGCCGGGGATCCAGACGAAGAAGGCTGCCGGTTAAACCGGCCGCCCTGCCCGGAGCAGCACTCGCATGACCAAATCGGTGTTTCGGTTCCTGTCGCGACAGCCGGACACACCAGAGCTTTATGGCGAAAACCACCTGCTTCGGCTTCCCCGTTATTCCGACTACAAACAGTGGCAGCGGCTGCGCTCGGAAAGCCGCCCCTTCCTGCAGCCCTGGGAGCCGATCTGGCGGCCGGACGAGCTGACCGAAGGGTCGTTCCGCACGCGGGTGGTCAGAAGCGGTCAGGAATATGCGTCCGGGCTTGCCGTTCCGCTGCTTCTCTTCCGCCACGACGACCAGGTTCTGCTCGGCGGACTGACCATCGGCTATATCCGCCGAGGGGCGGCGCAGAGCTGCATGATCGGCTATTGGATGGGCGAGAAACATTCCGGCCAAGGCCATATGTTGGCCGCATTGAAGGTGGCAATCCCCTATATCTACGGCGGACTTCAGTTGCACCGGATCGAGGCAGCCTGTATTCCGGAGAACTGGAAAAGTGTCCGGCTTTTGGAAAAGGCCGGTTTCGAGCAGGAAGGTCTTTTGCGCAAGTATCTCAAAATCAATGGCGAATGGCGCGACCACCTGATGTTTTCCCGATTGCCGGAAGATGGTGAGTTCGGGAAGATGCTGAAGCCATGAGCGCCCCTTTCCTGCGTCTCGCGCCGTTGATCCGCCTTGTTCCGGCGATCATCGTTCTCCTTGCTGCCGCCATGTTTCTGACGGCGGCGCCGGGTGTGCGCGCCGCAGAAGCGGTCAAGATTTCGCGAGACGACACGGCGCTCGACCTGACGAGAACCACGGACATCTACGTCAACCAAGGCGAGGCTTTCCAGGTGTCGACGGCCGCCGCTGCAGATGGCATCCGCCGTCGCATCGAGGTGCGCGCGAGCTCGCCCGGCCACCAGGGCGACTGGGCGGTCTTCGCACTCTCCAACGTCTCCGAAGAACAGCTCGAACGGGTGATCGTCGCGCCGCATTTCCGGCTCGCCAATTCGAAAATGTTCTGGCCGGATCTCGGCTCGCAGCGCATCATCTCGATCACGCCTTCGGAAGGTTTTGCGCTCGACCGGATACCGAGCCCGGATGCGGACGTTTTCCGGATCACGCTGAACCCCGGCTCGACCATCACCTTCGTCGCGGAACTGGCGACGCCGTCGCTGCCGCAGATCTATCTCTGGCAGCCGGATGCCTACAAGGACACGGTCAACTCGTTCACGCTCTATCGCGGCATCGTGCTCGGCATTGCCGGCCTGCTGGCGGTGTTCCTGACCATTCTCTTCGTCGTCAAGGGCACCTCAATGCTGCCGGCGGCGGCGGCGCTTGCCTGGGCAGTGCTCGCTTATATCTGCGTCGATTTCGGCTTCCTCGACAAACTGATCACCGTCACGTCCGGCGACCAGCGCATATGGCGCGCGGCCGCGGAAGTGGCCCTCGCCTCCTCGCTCGTGATCTTCCTGTTCACCTATCTCAACCTCAATCGCTGGCATGTGCATCTCGGCTATGCGACGCTTGCCTGGGTGGTCGGCCTGGTCCTGCTCGGCGGCGTGGCGATCTACGATCCGTCGGTCGCAGCGGGCATCGCCCGCATCTCGTTTGCGCTGACCGGCACGGTCGGCATCCTGTTGATCATCTATCTCGGCTTCAGCCGCTACGACCGGGCGATCCTGCTGGTGCCCACCTGGGCGCTGATCCTCGTCTGGCTGTTCGGCGGCTGGCTGACGGTGACCGGCAAGCTCGACAACGACATCATCCAGCCGGCACTCGGCGGCGGCCTCGTGCTGATCGTGCTTTTGATCGGCTTCACGGTCATGCAGCACGCCTTTGCCGGCGGCGCCTATCAGCAGGGCCTGTTCTCCGACCTTGAACGGCAATCGCTGGCCTTGACCGGCAGCGGCGATACCGTCTGGGACTGGGATGTGGCGCGCGACCGGGTCGTCACCACGCCCGACATCTCGACCCGCCTCGGGCTCGATTCCGGTGCCATGCACGGGCCGGTGCGCAACTGGGTACCGCGACTGCATCCCGACGACCGCGACCGTTTTCGCGCCACGCTGGATGTCCTCCTGGAGCACCGCCGCGGCCGGCTGAACCATGAATTCCGCATCCGCGCCGAGGATGGGCATTTCCACTGGCTGCAGATTCGTGCCCGGCCGGTGCTCGGCTCCAACGGCGAAATCATCCGCTGCGTCGGCACGATCATCGATGTGACCGAGCAGAAAAATTCCGTCGAGCGCCTGCTGCAGGACGCGATGCATGACAACCTGACCGGCCTGCCGAACCGCCAGGTCTTCCTCGACCGGCTGCAATCGGTGCTGACGCTGGCGCCCGGCGGCGATACCCTGCGGCCAACGGTCATGGCAATCGACATCGACCGCTACAAGCAGGTCAACGACAGTCTCGGGATTGCGGCGGGCGACAACATCCTGATCGCGCTGACCCGGCGCCTGCGGCGTCTGCTGAAACCGCAGGATACGCTGGCGAGGCTTGCCGGAGACCAGTTCGGCCTGATCCTCGTCTCCGAGCGCGATCCGGCCAAGGTGGCGGATTTCGCCGATGCGGTCTCCAAGGCGATCATGGTGCCGATCAATTTCGCCAATCGCGAGATCATCCTGACGGCGTCGATCGGTCTCTCCTCCTGGGTCGACCAGCAGGAAAGTGCGACCGGCATGCTCGCTGACGCGGAACTTGCCATGTACCGGGCGAAGCGCTCCGGCGGCAACCGCGTCGAGCCTTTCCGCCCCGCCTTCCGCGCCGCCGGCGCCGACAAGCTGCAGATCGAGACCGATCTTCGTCGCGCCATCGAACGCAAGGAACTGTTCCTCGCCTACCAGCCGATCATCAGCCTGAAGGACGGCGAGATTGCCGGTTTCGAGGCGCTGATGCGTTGGGATCACCCGAAGCGCGGCAGCATCCCACCGTCGGAATTCATTCCGATTGCCGAAATGTCGGACCTGATCGGTCCGCTCGGCCTGTTCGCCATGGACCGCGCCGCCACCGACCTGATGGTCTGGCAGCAGCAGACGGGCGACCTGCCAGTGTTCGTGTCGGTGAACCTGTCGAGCGCGCAACTGCTCAACGCCGACCTCTACAACGACGTGCGGGCGCTGCTGCAAAAAACGCAGGTGAACCCGGGCCAGCTGAAGCTGGAACTGACCGAGTCGCTGATGATGGAGAACCCGGAACAGGCGCGGCTGGTGCTCGGCAAGCTCAAGGAAACCGGCCTGAGCCTTGCGCTCGACGATTTCGGCACCGGTTATTCGTCGCTCGCCTACCTCACGCAATTCCCCTTCGATACGATCAAGCTCGACAAGGCGCTGGTCCGCAACGCGACGGAAAAGCGGGCCGTGCTGCTGCGTTCGGTTATCGCCATGGCCCGCGCGCTGGAGATGACGGTGGTGGCGGAAGGTGTAGAGACTGACGAGGATGCGGCGGAACTCGCCAAGATGGGCTGCCATTTCGCCCAGAGCTATCTGTTCGGACCGCCCGCCCCGGCAGACGCGGTGCTGCGGCTTCTCAAGGAGCGCTTTCCGCTGACAAAGCGGGCGTAAAGTTTCTCAAGCGGCCTTTCCCGTTCTCGGTCGCTCGCGGGCAAACGGGCTGAGGCCCAGCCATTGCTGCATGGAGTTTGCGATCCCCGGATCGCCGTCGAGTTCAAGCCGGCCGCTTGCCATCTCGGCCCGTACGGTCGCGACGCCCATCCAGATCGCGGTCATCGTCCGCAGCGAGGACGTCACGTAAAGGTCGATCTCGAAGCCGGGGTCGGTCGAGCAGACATCGACCTCACGGCCGTCGACGACCAGCCAGTAGCGTTGCTGCGCGGGGGGCCGCTCGGGATATAGAAACATGACAGTGCAGCGTCGGGAGGGCATCGGGGTCGGATCGAGATGGCGGCGCATGTCCCACATCAGCAGCGACGGATCGAGTTTCTGAAGCGAATGCTGGGTCTCGACCCAATGCTGCCCCCAGAAGCCGAGCGTCATCACCACCTCGCGCAAATCTTCGCCGGCCGGCGTTAGGTGATATTCGATCACCCCATCGGCCGCCTTGCGGTTTTCGACAATGCCGGCCTGGACCAATTCCTTCAGACGCTTCGAAAGCAAGGTCGGCGACATGCGCGGCACGCCGCGCCTGAGGTCGTTGAAACGGCGGCTGCCGCACAGAAGCTCGCGCAGGACGAGCGGCGTCCAGCGGGTGCAGAAAATCTCCGCCGCCATTGCGACCGGGCAGAACTGGCCGTAGCTCGCGGTGACCTCCAACATCGCCAACCTCCTCGGCATGCCCCGGGCAAGAATAGTCCCATTCCGGAAACGAACCAACTCCACTTTATGGACTACTGATTGCATATGGTACCCGCCCGTGGGCTGCGGCAACAACCAGCGTATCGTCCCCTCGCCTGGCGCGCCGCATCATCGACAAGGCTCTGCATGATGCATAGCCATCGGGGTATGATAAGCTCCAAGCGTAGTCATTCCCGGACGCCTCTCTGCGAGATTCTAACACACCATCATGCTCCCGCTTGACTCATTCATAGCTCTCTGGCTATACATTAATCCATAGCCAACGAGGTATGAATTCCAAGTGCCGGACGCTCACGACGTACTCTTCAGAACGCTTGCCGACCCGACGCGACGGGCCATCTTCGAACGGCTGTGCCGCGAAGGAGAAAAAACGGTCGGGGTGCTGACGGCGCAGGCCGGGGTCTCGCAGCCCGTCGTCTCGAAACATCTCGGGGTGCTGAAGCGGGCCGGACTGGTGCGCGACCGCCACGAAGGCCGCCAGACCCATTACAGCGCGCAGCTCGGCGCGCTCGCCCCGCTGGTCGACTGGACGAGCCAGATGGCCGGGTTCTGGCAAAACCGCTTCGACAAACTTGAAGACCTGCTCAGGAGGATGGACCAATGAACGAGACCTCGACCGAAACGCGCACCGTCGTCGTCGAACGCGAGATCCCCCATCCGCCGGAAAAGGTGTGGCGCGCGCTGACGCAGCAGCACCTGATCGAGGAATGGCTGATGAAGAACGATTTCCAGCCGGTCGTCGGTCACCGTTTCAATCTCCGTGGGGAATGGGGCGGCGTGCTGGACTGCGAGGTCCTCGCCGTGGAACTGCACAGAAAGCTCTCCTACACCTGGAACCATGCGCATGACGACGCGGCCTACAATCTGAGAAGCGTGGTGACCCTGACGCTCACGCAGACAAATACGGGGACCCATCTGCGCATGGAGCAGTCGGGTTTCCGGCCGGAGCAGAAGCTCGCCTACAACGGCGCCCGGCACGGATGGCAGGGGTTCTTCGGAACGCTGGAGACGGTTTTGGCGAGGCTGGACTGAGGTCCGGCGGCACAGGACTTTTTTACAAGGGCGGCAGCGCCGCCAAGATGACAACCGGAGTGAGTAGCCAGCAGGCGGGCGCAAGCCAGATCAGCTGGTTTTCAGAGGAGGAATATCGTTGAACTGGAACATGTTGACCCGACAGGTCCACCGCTGGCTGTCGATCGCCTTCACGGTGACCGTCATCGCCAATTTCGTTTCCATGGGCTTCGGGGAGCCGCCCTTGTGGGTGGTCTATTCTCCCCTGCCGCCGCTCTTCCTGCTCTTGTTCAGTGGCCTATATCTGTTTGCGCTGCCTTACACCCGCCGGAGCGGACGGGGCACCCGCGGATAGGAGGAAACCGAAATGGCCGGCAAGACATCCACGACGTCCGGGAAGGTCGCACGTAAGGCATCCGCCAGCGATGCCCGTGCGGAGCCGGTACTCCTCTCGGGCGGCAACCCACAGATCGCCAAGGGCTATGGCGACGCTCCCGTACAAGCCTATATCGCGGCCATGCCGGGCTGGAAAAGCGATATCGGACGCCGAATCGATGCGCTCGTCACCGGCACCGTTCCCGACGTTTACAAAGCGGTCAAATGGAACTCCCCGCTCTACGGCATCGAAGGTGACGGCTGGTTCCTGGGCGTCCATTGCTTCGCCAAATACATCAAGCTCGCCTTCTTCCGCGGCGCCTCGCTCAGTCCCGTCCCTCCCGGCACGTCCAAAACCCCGCAGACGCGCTATTTCCATATCCATGAAGGCGACAAGCTCGACGAAGTCCAACTTGCCGACTGGGTGAAGCAGGCCAGTCTGTTGCCCGGCGAACGGATGTAGTGACGGCCAGGCGACAACAACCATGAAGGAAGGGACAACAACCATGGAAACGACGAAAAGCGGTTCGGCGGGCGAAGAGACCTCTCCCTCGCGACTGATCGACGCGAGGATCAATGAGCTTGGCGATTGGCGGGGAGAGACCCTCGCCCGCGTCCGGTTTCTCATCAAGCAGGCCGAACCCGACGTGATCGAGGAATGGAAGTGGCGAGGGGTTCCGGTCTGGGAGCTTGCCGGGATCATCTGCACCGGCGAGACCTACAAGAACGCGGTGAAATTGACTTTTGCCAAGGGCGCCTCGCTGGAGGATCCTGCCGGTCTCTTCAACTCCAGCCTCGACGGCAATACAAGGCGTGCCATCGATTTCCATGAAGGCGACAAGATCGACGAAGAGCCACTGAAAGCGCTCATTCGCGCTGCCGTGGCGCTGAATTCCGCCCGCCCGGCCAGCTCTCGGAAGAAACTCAAAAGCGCCTGAAAAGCCCCGGATAACCTGCCTTTCGACACCCTGATGAGGTGGCTCCGGTTGCCCGGCCCGCCGGGTCATCCACCGCTTCGCGACGGCGGCGATCCATGACGGGTTCTGACCCTAGTCCATTTCCTGTACTTGCGGCTGCTCGTCGAGCGGCCAACAATCCGCCCATTCTCAACAGATGGGAGGAGAAAACCATGACAGCAGCACCCGAATTCAAGCCCGCTCACACGGCTCATTCGAATGCGATCGACATTGTGAGATCGCTCGGACCGGTGTTTGCCGCTCGCGCCACGGAGGGCGATGACGGCGATACCTTCGTCGCCGAGAACTACCGCGACCTGCGCCAATCCGGCCTGGTCGAGGCCGGTGTTCCCGCCGATCTCGGCGGCGGCGGTGCGGAGGTTCGCGAGCTCTGCGACATGATCAGGGAGCTTGCGCATCATTGCGGATCGACGGCGCTCGCCTTTTCGATGCATACGCATCAGGTGGCGATCCCCGCCTGGCGCTGGACGCATCAGAAGGCGGCACCGGTGATGCCGCTTCTCAAACGCGTGGCGGCAGAGCGGATCATCCTGCTTTCAAGCGGCGGCTCGGACTGGATCGAAGGGTCGGGCAAGGCCGAGAAGGTCGACGGCGGCTACCGGATCACCGGCCGCAAGATCTTCACCTCCGGTTCGCCGATGGGCGACGTCCTGATGACCGGCGCGGTGCTCGAGGAACCGGACGGGCCGAAGGTTCTGCATTTCGGCCTGCCGATGAAATCGCCGCATGTCAAAGTTCTCGACACCTGGAAGGTGATGGGGATGCGCGGCACCGGATCGAACGACGTGATGGTCGAGGGCCATGTGGTGCCGGAAGAGGCGGTGGCGCTGAAGCGCAACCAGGGCGAATGGCACATGCTGTTCCATATCATCTCGATGATCGCCTTCCCGCTGATCTACTCGGCCTATCTCGGCGTCGCGGAAAGCGCCCGCGATATCGCGATCGAGCTGGCCAAACGGAAGGAGCCGGATGCCCATGTGATCCAGCTCGCCGGGCGGATGGAGACCGAGCTCAGGGCTGCGCAATATGCCCATGCCGCCATGATCGCGACGGCCGAGCGCGGTGAACCTTCGCCGGCCACGACCAACGAGATCATGATCGGCCGTTCGCTGGTCGCCCGCCACGCGATCGCCGCCACGGAACTCGCCATGGAAACGGCAGGCGGCGCGGCCTTCTATCGGAACAAGGGCCTCGAACGCCGGTTCCGCGATGTCCAGGGCGCTCGTTATCATCCGATGAGGACCGGCCCACAGCAGGAATTTGCGGGCCGCATCGCGCTCGGTCTCGACACGCTCAAGATCTATTGAGACCGGAAAACTAGAGATAATGACGGGCAAAAACTTGTAAAAACCGTCGTTTGTCATGGGAAGGAAGCGAAAGAGGCGATTTCATCGCGAGACAGTAATTCCGGAAATATGAAAATGCATGTTTCGAGTTGACGACATCGTGATCTTACCCCCTAATTCCCAGGGGTTTCTGAATGCGCCCCATAAACTGCACCCCGCCTTTCGATCCACCGGAAGGCGGGTTTTCTTTTTCTGGCGGACGCTCCTATCCGCTGTGGGCGTGGATCAGCCGGTGAATATATTCCAGCTTGACCATGACCGCCTGCGACAGGACGAAGGGATAGAGGTCCGGCTGGCCCATCGAGCGGTGGATGCTGTTGAGCGCCATGCTGAACGGCACCCAGGCTGCGACGAGCTGTTCCGCATCCCGCGCCGCATAGGGATTGAACGCCACTTCCGCCGCCATTTCCGCATGGCCGCGCGGTTCGATCACCATGCCATAGGCGCGGGCGGTCTCCAGCGTGTCGACAATATGCAGATAGTGGGCGAAACACTCGGCGAAATCTTCCCACGGGTGGGTGCTGGCATAGGTGCTGATATAGAAATCCTGCCAGTTGGGCGGCGGGCCCAGCTCATAATTCCTCTGCAGTGCCGCACCGTAGTCGACCGTCTCGTCACCGAAGACGGCACGGAACTCGTCCAGCCTGCCGCCGTTGCGCACCAGCTTGTCCCAGACGTAGTGCCCGGTTTCATGACGAAAGTGCCCGAGCATGGTGCGATAGGGCTCGTTCATCGAGACGCGTACCTGCTCGCGGGTCGCATCGTCGGCTTCGGCGGCGCGGATTGCGATCAGGCCGTCCTCGTGACCGGTCATGGCCGGCACGATGGTGCCGTCCGGCTGCACCTCGTCGATGAGGAAGTCGAAAACGAGGCCACCCTGCGGATCCTCGATGCGGTTGGTGCGCGGCAGGTTCAAGCGCAGCAGCGAATAGAACAGATGCCGCTGGGCCTGGCTGATGCGGCGCCACTGGTTGAGGCCGGCCTCGGTCGAGGCATCCGGCACCAGCCGGTTATGCCGGCAGGCGGGGCAGAAAGGGTGCGGATCGTCGGCGATCACCGTCCAATTGCAGATATCCATGCCGGTATTGGCGCAAAGCCTGATTCTGTGGTCCGGCCTTGCGACGAGATGCCAGGTGCCACCTGCGGCATCCTCCTCCAGGGCATGCATGGCGAGCATTTCCGGCACGAAAGCGAGCCGGTGGCCGCAGTTCACGCAGGAGCGGTTGTCGAAATGGATGGTCTGGCCGCAATGATCGCAGTCGTAGAGACGCATGGAGGATCCGTTGGATTGAGTGAGGCGAATACAGAAAACCTGCTCCAGCCGAAGCCGGAACAGGTTCGAACTCTAAGGGTGGAACGTGACCGTTACATCCGGTCGACAACGCTCTTTGCGGCATCCTTGACCTTGCCCTTGGCCTGCTGCGCATGGCCCTTGGCTTCCTGGCCCGCACCCTTTGCCTTGAGCTTCGGATTGTCGGTCATATCGCCGGCCGCCTGCTTGACCTTACCTGCCACTTCGTTTGCCTTGCCGGCCATCTTGTCACTGGTGCTGCCCATCATGCTTCTCCTTCACGAGGACGTCCATCGTCCTGCTGGGAAAAGAACTCCGGGCTGGAGGCTTCGTTCCGGGATTTTTCAAAATTTAAAAGTCAGGCGTGGCCGGCTTCGCTGGAGAGCATTTCCGGGCTGACGCCGAGCAGCGCCAGGGCGCGTTCGTATTTGCCTTCCAGCGCCCGGTCGAAGATCAACTCCTCGCTGGCAGGGCAATTCAGCCAGCCGTTGTTGCCGATCTCCAGTTCTAGCTGGCCGGGGCCCCAGCCCGCATAACCGAGCAGCATGGTGGCCCGCGCCGGCCCCCGCCCGTCGCAGATGGCACGGACGATATCGAGCGTGGCGGTAAGCGAGATGTCGTCGCTGACGGGAATGGAAGATTCGCTCACAAAATCGTCCGAATGCAGCACGAAGCCGCGGCCTGTCTCGACCGGACCGCCGGAGAGGATCGGAAAATCACGGGTTTGCACCGGCAGCATGATCGCATCCGCCTGATCCATGAGTTTCAGGTGCAGGAGAACGTCCGTGAACGAGATCTGCTGCGAGCGGTTGATGATGAAACCCATGGCGCCGGCCTGGGAATGAGCGCAGATATAGACGACAGCGCGGATGAAATTGCTGTCCTGCATGCCCGGCATGGCAATCAGGAATTGTCCGTCCAGGAAGCCCCGTTCGCTCTTGTCCCCGAGGGTCGAGAAAGCCATGATGCCTCCAGCCTGCCTTCCCGCCCAGCCAACGGGCAGAAGAGCGTCAATTGCCATTCCATCAAGATGGGGCAGTCGGCCCGATCAATCAACCGAAAATGATCGGCTTGCGCAGGCTCGTGACTGGTTTGGACACGCCCAATCAGTTAAACGCTTGGGCAATGAAGAGAATTTCGATGCCTAACATCCTGTCCCGGGCGCCGACCGCGCTCGCCGCCTGCATCACTGCGGGCGCGGCCTTGGGCGTTGCCTCCATCAGCTGTGCGGAGACCACGCCCTGGGCCAGCAACGAAGGCGGTCGGATGCGGATCGTGGCGATGCCGCCGGAGCCGGATGGCACGGTGCGCGGCGCGCTGCAGATCGAGCCGAAGGCCGGCTGGATCACCTATTGGAAGGAACCCGGCGATGCCGGCATTCCACCGCAGATGGTGTTTTCCAAGGCAAGCGGCGTGACGCTGAGCAGCATGGGCTATCCCGTGCCGAAGCGGATCGACAACGGCAAACTGCGCGATATCGGCTACGACCATGCGGTCGCCCTGCCCTTCGAGCTGAAGATGGAAGATCCGGGCAAGCCTCTGAACCTCGGTGCGTCGGCCTTTGTCGGCCTTTGCCGCAATATCTGCATTCCCTTCCAGGCGGAATTCTCACTGCAGCTCGGGGCGACCAAAGGCACGCCGGTCGAGGAGGCGATGATCCTCAACGCCGCAACCTCGAAGCTGCCGGAAGCGCCATCGGGCGATTTTGCCGTCACCCACTATGCGATGACCCACGGGCGCGACAAGCTGAGCCTGAAGCTGAAGCTGCCGTCGGGGACCCTGGCGCCGCCGCAGGTAATCGTCACCGGTCCGCAGGGCCATGTGCTCTTCGACGGCATCAACGGCCGCCGCGATGGCGAGGCCTACGCGCTCGACATGCCGGTCGGCAAACTGCCGAAGAACTACGACATCAAGGGCAAGCGCTGGGGCATCCTCGTGATCGCCGGCGATCGGGCCATGGAAACCTCGCTCGCCTTCGAGTGACGGCCCTTCCTGTCGATGAGACCGGAGCTTGCGGCCCGTTGCATTGCCGTCCCTCTCCCTTGTCTTGCGTCAAGTCCGCTCTATAGTGCGCCGCGAATGGCGGGCCTGAGACAAGCGCTCGCCCAACCGAGGAGAACCCCATGACGATTGCCATCGGCGATAAACTTCCCACCGCCAAGTTCAAGGAAAAGACCGCGGACGGTCCGGTGGAAATCACCACCGAACAGCTTTTCGACGGCAAGAAGGTCGTGCTTTTCGCGGTGCCTGGCGCATTCACGCCCACCTGCACGCTGAACCACCTGCCGGGCTATCTCGAAAACCGCGACGCGATCCTCTCCAGAGGAGTCGACGACATCGCCGTTCTCGCCGTCAACGACTGGCATGTGATGGGCGCCTGGGCGACCCAGACCGGCGGCCTCGGCAAGATCCACTTCCTCGCCGACTGGGACGGCGCTTTCACCAAGGCGCTCGGCCTCGACGCCGACCTTTCCGCAGGCGGCCTCGGCGTGCGCTCCAAGCGTTATTCGATGCTGGTCGAAAACGGCGTCGTCAAGTCGCTCAACGTCGAGGAAAGCCCCGGCCAGGCCACCGTCTCCGGCGCCGCCGCGATGCTCGAACAGCTCTGAGGCAGAGTTTGTATTCCGATTGAAAAGGGCGCCGGATGGCGCCTTTTTTTGTTTTCCGGAGAGGAATTAGATAAGAGCCAAGCCTCACCGGCACCTTTTCCCTCGGGCAACGGACTTTCTCTTTCGCCCTCTTTTTGCCATAATTGTTATAACATAACGCGTAATGTTATTACATAAGCGGCGAGCCGAATGGCACATCCCTACCTCTCTCCAGGCCTGATCGGCCGTTCGGCCTTTGGCCGCCTGGTCTATGTGGCGATGCTCCTCGGCCTGCTGTGGTTGGCGATCCAGTGGGCGGTGATGTTGCCGTGAGCGCGCTCCTCACGCTCGACAACCTGACGGTCACCTACGACCGCCATCCTGCAGTCCATCACGTATCGGGTTTCTTCCGGGCCGGCAGCCTGACCGCGATTGCCGGGCCGAACGGGGCCGGCAAGTCGACGCTGATGAAGGCGATCATGGGGGAGTTGCGGCCGGCGAAGGGACGGGTGCAACATCAACTCGTCCGCAGCGATTTCGGCTATCTGCCGCAGGCGGCGGATATCAACCGGCGCTTTCCGATCTCGGTCCTCGATACCGTCCTGCTCGGCGCATGGCGGCATACGGGAGCCTTCAAGGCCAACGGGCCTAAGGAATACGCCCAAGCAGCCGAGGCGCTCTCCGCCGTCGGCCTCGGCGGCTTCGAGCGGCGGCCCATCGGGTCGCTGTCGGCCGGGCAGTTCCAGCGGGTGCTGTTTGCGCGCCTCCTGCTCCAGGATGCGAAAGTCATCCTGCTCGACGAACCGTTTACCGCGATCGACGCGCGCACCACGGAGGACCTACTCAACATCGTCGCGCATTGGCATGGCGAGGGCCGCACGGTGATCGCCGTGCTGCACGACCTCGAACAGGTACGGACGCATTTTCCCGAGACGCTGCTGCTCGCCCGCGAATGCATCGCCTGGGGGCCGACAGCAGACGTGATGTCGGTCGGCAATCTTTTAAAGGCGCGGATGATGGCCGAGCACTGGGATGACGGCGCCGGGGTTTGCGAGCCGCCGGTCGCCGGCACCTCAATGAGCCAGCCCCCGCTTGGCAAACCCTCGATCGAGGAGCCTGCCGCATGAGTGCCTACGATCTCCTCATCGCGCCATTTGCCGATTACGGTTTCATGCGCCGGGCGCTGGTCGCCTGCCTCTGCCTGGCGCTCGGCTCAGGTCCGATCGGCGTCTTCCTGATGCTGCGGCGCATGAGCCTGATGGGCGATGCGATGAGCCATGCGGTTCTGCCGGGCGCGGCGATCGGTTATCTCGTCGCCGGCTCGCTGTCGCTGACGGCGATGGGGATCGGCGGACTTATTGCAGGACTTTCCGTGGCACTGCTTTCCGGCGCGGTGAGCCGTTCCACGGTGCTGCAGGAAGACGCGAGCTTTGCGAGCTTCTACCTCACGTCGCTGGCCTTGGGCGTGCTGATCGTGTCGCTGCGCGGCTCGAATATCGATCTGCTGCACGTGCTGTTCGGCACCATTCTCGCCATCGACGGCCCGGCGCTCGCCCTTATCGGCGGCATCACGTCGATGACGCTGGTGATCCTCGCCATCATCTACCGGCCGTTGGTGGCGGAATGTTTCGACCCAGGTTTCCTGCGCACCGTCGGCGGCCGTGGGCCGGTCTATCACGCGTTGTTCCTGTTGCTCGTCGTGCTCAATATGGTCGCGAGCTTCCAGGCGCTCGGCACGCTGATGGCGGTCGGGCTGATGATGCTGCCGGCGGCGATTGCGCAGCTCTGGGCCCGCGGCCTGACGGCAATGATGGCGCTTGCCGCCGCCACGGCCGCCGTCTCCGGTTATGCCGGGCTGATCGCCTCCTACCATCTCGAACTCGCCTCCGGCCCGACGATCATCATGACGGCGGCGGTGATCTACGGCTTTTCCATCCTTTTCTCGCCGTCCGGCTTCGCCCGGCGGCTCTTTCCCCGTCCGCATCTCGCGGGCTGACTTTCAGGAGAACTTCGATGATATCCCGCAGACTGCTTCTCTCCGCCGCTGTTCCCGCCCTGATGGCCTTTTCCGCGGTGCCGGCCTTCGCGGACACGCTGAAAGTCGTCGCTTCCTTCACGGTGCTGGGCGACGTCGTCTCCCAGGTGGGCGGCAAACATGTGAAGGTGACGAACCTCGTCGGCCCGAACGGCGATCCCCATGAATTCGAGCCGTCACCGGCCGACGCCAGGAATCTCAAGGCGGCGCAGGTAACCTTCGTCAGCGGCGAGGGCCTGGAAGGCTGGATGGACCGGCTGATCACAGCATCGGGCTACAAGGGCAAGCCGGTCGTGGTCTCGGACGGCGTCAACACGCGCACCATGGATGAAGACGGCAAGACGGTGATCGATCCGCATGTGTGGAACAGCCCGGTCAACGTGAAGGTCTGGGTCGCCAATATCGAAAAGGCGCTGTCGGAAGCCGATCCGGCCGATGCGGGCGCCTTCAAGGCGAATGCCGAGGCCTATCTCCAGAAGCTCGACGCGATGAATGCGTATGCACATTCCAAGTTCGACGCGGTGCCGGCCGACCGCCGCAAGGTGCTGACCAGCCACGACGCCTTCGGTTATTTCGGCCGCGAATACAATGTCAGCTTCCTCGCGCCGCTCGGCCTCTCGACCGAAACCGAAGCCTCCGCCGCGGACGTCGCCAAGCTGATCGAGCAGATCAAGGCGGAGGGCGTGAAGACCTATTTCCTGGAGAATTCCAATGATCCGCGGCTCGTGAAGCAGATCGCCAAGGCGACGGCTGCTCAGCCGGGTGGCGAGCTTTACGTCGAATCGCTCTCGGACGCCAAGGGGCCGGCGCCGACCTATGAGAAGATGTTCCGCTACAATGTCGACCAGATCGCCGCCGCGATGGCGAAGTCGAGCTGATTTGTAAGAGCAGGCCGCGGGCTGATGCCGGCGGCCTTCTCCTCACACAGCCATGTCGAAAACCAGCAGCCCCGAAAGCCCACCATCGGCAGAGCCGATGATGCGGTCACCGACAGTGATGTGGTCCGGGTGGACGAGATAGGCGTCGCGCGCTTCCGGGCTTTCGAAGGTCACCACGAAGCCGTCGAGAAAGCCGCCGTTCAGTCCTTCCGGCGAGACGTTCTGGCCAAATTTGATGTCGATGATGCCGGGGGTGACGTCCTTGAGCGCCGCAACGGCATCATAGATCGACTGCTTGTCGGCCTGGTGGACGGCCGCCTTGAACCGAATGAATACGCAATGCAGGATCATGAGCGGGCCTCCCCAGGTTGTTTGCGGCAGAATAGTGACTGATGCTCGGAGCGCAACAGCGGCTCAGGCGATTTCCAGAAACAGCGCGCGATGGTCGGAGACCTCAGGCTCGGCGACCGCATCGAAGCGTTCGACCTTCACATCCGGTGTCACCAGCAGATAGTCGGCATAACGGCCGTCCTTCGGGTACCAGGAAGTGCGGGTATCGGTGAAACCCCGGGTGGTAACGAGATCGGTGAGGCCGAGGCGGCCGAGAATCGCGAAGGTTTCGCTGTCTGGCAGCAGATTGAAGTCGCCGCAGACGACCAATGGCTCACCGGGCTGCCGGACCTTTTCGATCAGCGCGACAAGAGCATGCGCCTGCGCCAGCCGGGCCGGCGTATCGCCCTTGCCGGCAAGATCCCGCAGCCCGTGCATCTGCACGATCGTCAACGCCGAGCCGGTATCGTAGCGGTGAATGCGGATGCCGTGGGCATTGCGCGGGCGGGGATGCTCGCCCCAGCCATCGGCGGAAAACTGTCCATGAACGAAACCGAGATGCTGGCCGATGATCGGGAAAGAACCGCGCACGAAAGTACCGAGGCCGAATTCGGAGGCGACCTCCCGCTCGCCCTCCAACAGAGTGCCGCGAGCGACGGGAGCGTACATTGCCTCATGGCCGGGCAGAACCGCCTTCACGTCCTCATAGAGGCTGGCCCGCTGCGGAAGCTCGAAGGCGCCGTCGCGATAGACAAGCCAGTCGGAGGTCGCGTGGGGAGACCGAGTGACTTCCTGGAGGCAGAGCACGTCAGGGTCGGCGTCTCTGAGATATCGCATCAGCGGCTCGTGAACGCGGCCGCCCCAGGCGTTGAGGGAAACAAGCCGCAAGGTCATCGTTCCGCGCTCCGGCTACTTCTTCTTGAACGGTGCCATGCCGAGGCGGGCAAGCTCGTCGGCGCGCTCGTTTTCCGGATGGCCGGCATGGCCCTTCACCCAGTGCAGCGTCACCTTGTGCTTGTTGCGCGCCTCCTCCAGCTGCTGCCAGAGTTCGGCATTCTTCACCGGCTTCTTGTCGGCGGTCTTCCAGCCGTTTTTCTTCCAGCCGAAGATCCACTTGGAGATGCCGTCCATCACATATTTGCTGTCGGTGTGAAGGTTGACCTCGCACGGGGTCTTCAGGGCGTTGAGGGCAGTGATCGCCGCCATCAGCTCCATGCGGTTGTTGGTCGTCTCGGCTTCGCCGCCGAACATTTCCTTTTCCGTCTCGCCGTAACGCAGGATGGCGCCCCAGCCGCCCGGGCCGGGATTGCCGGAGCAGGCGCCGTCGGTGAAAATCTCTACCTGCTTCATGATGCGGACAGTCTTTCCTCGGCCAGTCCGTATTCGCTGGCCGATGTGATCTGGCGGTGGAAGCGCAGCTTGCGCAGATATTCGAGCGGGTCCTTCTTGACGACCAAAGCGCCGGCCGGCGTCGTCAGCCAATCGTAAAGCCTGGTCAGGAAGAAACGCAGCGCCGAGCCCCGCGCGAGGATCGGCAGGGCCGCGATCTCCTCATCGTCGAGCGGCCGGACGCTCTGGTAACCTTCCAGCAGCGCCTGTCCCTTGGTGAGATTGTAGGCGCCGTCCTTTTCGAAACACCAGGCATTCAGGCAGATCGAGACGTCATAGGCGAGCAGGTCGTTGCAGGCGAAATAGAAGTCGATCAGGCCGGACAGGTCGTCGCCGAGGAAGAAGACGTTGTCCTGGAAGAGATCGGCATGGATGACACCGGCCGGCAGATCCTTCGGCCAATTGGCCTTCAGGAAATCGAGCTCGGCGGAAATCTCCTCCTGCAGGCCGGTTTCGACCTCGTCGGCACGGGCCGCGGATTTTTCCCACAGGCCGATCCACCCCTCGCACGACAGCGCGTTCGGACGTTTCAGCTCGAACCCCTGGCCGGAGAGGTGCATCCGGGCGAGCGCCTTGCCGACCTCGCGGCAGTGTTTCGCCTCGGGTTTACGCAGCCACATGCCCTCGAGGAAGGAGATGAGCGCCGCCGGCCGACCGGAAAGGGTGCCGTAGAGGTCCCCGTCATTGCGCGGCAAGGGCAGCGGGCAGGACAGGCCGGCGGCGGCGAGATGCTGCATGAGGCCGAGGAAAAACGGCAGGTCGCGCTCATCCGTCCGCTTTTCGTAAAGCGTCAGGATCAGCGGATCGCGCGTGGTGTGCAGCAGGAAATTCGAATTCTCGACGCCTTCGGCGATCCCCTTGTAGGAAGTCAGCTCACCGACGTCGTATTCGGTCAGAAAACGCTTCAGGTCGTCTTCGGTGATATCGGTGTAAACGGCCAAGTCGGTCTCACAGTCCGTGGAAAAACAGAATGGTTTGCGGGCGGGGATCTGGCGCCTGAGCTATCACGCCGGAACCCCGTTGACCCAGGCCATGTCCTCGACGGTCAGCGGCACACTGCGCAGTTCCCGGTTCACCAGGAAGTTCTCGGTTTCCTCGGCCGTGATCGCGAGCTCGATCTCGGCGTCGAAACGTTCCTTGAAGGCGGCGATGATCTCGTCGACGATGACTTCCGGTGCGGACGCACCAGCGGAAAGGCCGAGCGTTTCGATGCGGCCGATCTCGTCCCAGTTCAGTTCGGAGGCGCGCTGCACCAGGAGGGAGCGCTTGGCCCCTGCCCTCAACGCCACTTCCACGAGCCGCTTGGAGTTCGACGAATTCGGAGCGCCGACGACGATGAACAGGTCGCAGCCGGGGGCCGCCTCCTTCACCGCTTCCTGGCGGTTGGTGGTGGCGTAGCAGATCGAATCGGCTGCCGGTGCCGTGAGGTTCGGAAACCGCTCCTGCAGCTTGGCGATGACACCGGCGGTGTCGTCGACCGAGAGCGTCGTCTGGGTGACGTAACCGAGATTGTCGGGGTCCTCGGGGACATAAGCTTCCGCATCGGCAATCGTGTCGATCAGCGACACCGTGCCCGGCGGCAGCTGGCCCATCGTCCCGATCACTTCCGGATGGCCGGCATGGCCGATCAACACCACGTGGCGGCCAAGGCGCTGGTGGCGCATGGCCTGTTTGTGGACCTTCGAGACCAGCGGGCAAGTTGCATCGAGATAGAAGAGATTGCGGGCCTGAGCATCCTCGGGCACCGATTTCGGCACGCCATGAGCGGAGAAGACGACCGGCTGCTCGCGATGCTCGACGGGGATCTCGTCAAGTTCCTCGACGAAGATGGCGCCCTTGGCTTCCAGCCCCTCAACCACATAACGATTATGGACGATCTCGTGACGGACATAGACCGGCGCGCCATAGGCCTTCAGCGCCAGCACGACGATCTGGATCGCCCTGTCGACGCCGGCGCAGAAACCGCGCGGGCCGCAGAGGCGGATCTTGAGCGGGCTTTTTTCGGGTATGGATAATGCCATCAAATCAGGACGCCAGGACTGTCAGCACGAGAGCGAGAATGGCCGGACCGCCCTGGATGAGCAGGATGCGCGGCTTGACCGACCACGCGCCATATATAGCGGCAATGATGACGCACACAAGAAAGAACAGCTTCAATTGGAAGGCGAAACCAGGATCGGCCTGCAGCAGAGACCAGAAAAGACCGGCCGCCAGGAAGCCGTTGTAAAGGCCCTGGTTGGCGGCGAGAACCCTTGTGGTCTCGGCCTGTTCCGGCGACATACGGAACACTTTCCGGCCGATCGGACCGGTCCAGAGGAACATTTCCAGGACCAGAAACCCGACATGCAGAAGCGCCGTCAGCGCCACAAAGATGTTTGCCAGAAGTGCCATAACCTTGCCCCGATTCCCTTGACCCTTCGACAAGGCTATCGCAATTGCGGATTTCAGGCCATGCGGCCTCAGGCCCGCTTGCGGCGGAAAACCATGCCGATGACGACAGCAACCAGGGCGGCCGCCAGACCATACCAGGTGACGGCATATTGCAGATGGCTGTTCGGCAGGTCGAACTGGGTGACTCCGCCCTTCGGCCAGCCGCCCGGGCTGGCAACCGACGCGTCGGCATCCACGAAGAACTGCACGACCTTGCCGGCATCGATGCCGGTGGTCGAGACCATCGCATCGAGATCCTTCCAGTAGAAGATGTTCTTGGCGAGATCGTTGTCCGGCACGATCGAGGACGGTTTTTCGCCGAGCCGGACGCGGGCATAACCGGTTACAGTCTGTTGGCCGGCAACCTCTCCGGCGGCGCGGGTCTTCGGATCCTTCATCTCATAGGGTACGAAACCGCGGTTGACGAACAGGATGCGGCCATCGGCGAGCGTCATCGGCGTATAGACGTAAAAGCCGGTCTGGCCGTTGAAGGTCGCGAAGAAGTGCCGTTCCCTGGCATGGTCGAAGGTGCCGGTGGCCGACACCCGGCGATATTCGATATCGCCGCCGGATTTCCGGATCGCCTCGATATCGGAGAGCTGGACGGGTGCCGCCGCCCGCCGCTCGGCAATATCGGCGAGCAGGCCTTCCTTCCAATGCAGCCGCTCCACCTGCCAGGTGCCGAGCGACAGGAGGATGACCAGCGCCGCCAGCACCAAGACGACGGTCGCAATCATCCGGCCACGGCCGCGGGCGGGCGTTTCATCGGAAGCGGTTTGGGAGGGAGCCTTGGTTGCCATTCATTCCAATCCTCAAAAAGCAGAAGGGCGGCTCGTCGCCGCCCTCCCCGAATTCTTGTCGCCCCGCGATCAGTGGGCCAGCGGTGCGCCCCAGCCGCCCCAGATGTAGATGGCGAAGAAGAGGAACAGCCAGACCACGTCGACGAAGTGCCAGTACCAGGCGGCGGCTTCGAAGCCGAAATGCTTGGTGGGCGTGAAGCCGCCGGCAATCGCGCGCAGAAGGCAGACCAGCAGGAAGATCGTGCCGACCAGCACGTGGAAACCGTGGAAGCCGGTCGCCATGAAGAAGGTCGCGCCGTAGATCGAGTTCGAGAACGCGAACGGAGCGTGGATATATTCGTAGGCCTGGACGCAGGAGAACAGGATACCGAGCGCGACGGTCAGCGCCAAGCCGGTGATCAGGCCCTTGCGGTCGCCGTGCAGCAGCGCATGGTGAGCCCAGGTGACGCAGGTGCCCGACAGCAGCAGGATGATGGTGTTGTAGATCGGCAGGTGCCAGGGATCGAGGACTTCTACACCCTTCGGCGGCCATTGACCGCCGAGGAACTCGACGCGGGTCGCCTGGATCGCCTCGTTGGCGTAGAGGCTCGCATCGAAGAAGGCCCAGAACCAGGCGACGAAGAACATCACTTCGGAAGCGATGAACATGATCATGCCGTAGCGCAGGTGCAACGAGACCACGCGGGTATGGGCGCCGGAATTGCCTTCCTTGATCGTGTCCGACCACCAGCCGATCATCGTGTAGAGGATGATCGCCAGGCCGATGAAGAAGATCCACGGCGTGGCAAGGTCCAGACCGAAGATGTGGAACTGGCCGCCATGCAGATAGCGCATGTAGCCGACACCGCCGAAGGTCATGATGAAGGCGCCGAGCGAAGCCAGGATCGGCCACGGGCTCGGATCGATGATGTGGTAGTCGTGATTTTTCTGATGCGCGTCGGCCATGTCAGAATCCCCGGATGAATGCCTGCTTCGCCGGAAAACCGGCGAACCCTCTTAAAGTTTCCCTGTACCCGTCTTCTGGGCGTCTGCCTTCTGGCCTTCCGGCAGAGCGGCGACCGGTTTGCTCGGCTCGCTCGGATAGAAGGTGTAGGACAGAGTGATCGTCTTGATGTTCTTGGTCTCTGGGGCCGTGGCGAGCTCCGGGTCAACGAAGAATACCACCGGCATCTGAACCGACTGGCCCGGCTGCAGCGTCTGCTCGGTGAAGCAGAAGCACTCGACCTTGTTGAAATAGGCGCCCGCTTCCATCGGCGTCACGTTGAAGACGGCGCTCCCCGTCGTCGGCTTCGACGAGCGGTTGGTCGCGGTATATTCGATCTGCACGGTCTCGCCGATCTTCGGGTTGACCGACTTGGCAGGCTTGAACTCCCAGTTCAGGCCCGGCGAAATATTGGCGTCGAACGTCACCTGGATCGGCTTGTTCAGGATCTTGTCGGAATACTGCTCGACACGCTGGGTCGTGCCGTTATAGCCGGTGACCTGGCAGAACAGCCGGTAGAGCGGCACGGAAGCATAGGCAGCGCCGACCATGCCGGCGACGAAAACGGCGCAGCCGGCGAAGATCGCGCTGTTGCTGACCCGTTTTGCCTGACCGTTCGGATTGACGTCCGTCATCGCTTCCATCCTAATTCCCGACTCCGCCGATTTTCACCAGCGTCATGATGTAGAAGAGGACCACGAGCCCGGCGAGAACGACGCCGAGCGCGATATTGCGGTTGCGGCGCGACTTCTTCTGCGCCTCGCTGAGCTTGACCGTTTCCATCACAGCAGACCTCCCAGGAGGTGCGGCAGTCCTGCGAGCAGCCGGTCGGCCAGCAGGGCCGAGAAGATCGCGAAGAGATAGAATATCGAATAGGCGAACATCTTCTTCGCCGGCATCATCTTCTCATCGCCGTCCGGCATGCGCCGGACGGCGATGGAACAGATGACGAAGATCGCGCCAAGCACGGCGGCGAAGATGCCGTAACCGAGGCCGGCAAGACCGGTGAAAGTGGGAGCCACAGCGGTCACCGCGGTCAGCACCGCGTAGACGATGATCTGGTTCTTGGTCGAGGCCTCTCCCGCAACGTTCGGCATCATCGGCACGCCGACCGAGCCGTAGTCGCGCATCTTGAAGAGGGCGAGCGCCCAGAAATGCGCCGGGGTCCACAGGAAGATGATCAGGAACAGGAGAATACTGTCGAGCGACACGCCCCCGGTGACACAGGCCCAGCCGATCATCGGCGGGAAGGCGCCGGAAGCGCCGCCGATGACGATGTTCTGCGGCGTCGAGCGCTTCAGCCACATCGTGTAGACGACGACATAGAAGAAGATCGTGAAGGCCAGCAGGCCGGCCGAGAACCAGTTGACCGCCAGACCGAGGATGACGACCGAAAAGACCGAGAGCGTCAGGCCGAAGGCGAGCGCTTCCTGGGGCAGGATGCGGCCTGCCGGGATCGGACGCTTGGCGGTGCGGGTCATAATGGCGTCGATATCGGCGTCATACCACATGTTCAGCGCCCCGGAGGCGCCGGCGCCAACGGCGATGCAGAGAATTGAAATCACGCCGAGGACCGGATTGATCTGACCGGGCGCGAGGATGAGGCCGGCAAATGCGGTGAAGACCACGAGCGACATCACCCGCGGCTTCAGGAGCTCGAAGAAATCGCGCGCGCTCGCTTCCGAGAGGCGTGAGCCTCGATCGGTGCCGAGAGCGTCGTGATTATCCATAACCGTCATTGAACCGTCCCGTTTGGTATTTCAGAGCATCGCGGCTACCGCGATGCCCCTCTTCGAAGATGAACCGCTTACTTGATGCGCGGCAGCTGTTCCCACTGGTGGTACGGCGGCGGCGAAGAGAGCTGCCATTCCAGCGTGGTCGCACCTTCACCCCACGGGTTGTCGCCGGCAACGCGCTTCTTGGAGAAGGCTTCCCAGACGCCATAGAGGAAGATCAGCACACCGACGAAGGAGATGTAGGAACCGATGGAGGAAACGTAGTTCCAGCCGGCAAAGGCATCAGGATAGTCGATGTAGCGGCGCGGCATGCCGGCGAGGCCGAGGAAGTGCTGCGGGAAGAACACCAGGTTGACGCCGATGAACATGACCCAGAAATGCAGGTTGCCGATCCGCTGGTCGTACATGTAGCCGAACATCTTCGGGAACCAGTAATACCAGGCCGCAAAGATGGCGAAGACCGCGCCGAGCGACAGAACGTAGTGGAAGTGGGCCACGACGTAATAGGTGTCATGCAGCGAGCGGTCGAGGCCGGCATTGGCGAGCTGGACGCCCGTGACGCCGCCGACCGTGAACAGGAAGATGAAGCCGATCGCCCAGATCATCGGCGTCGTGAAGGTCAGCGAACCGCCCCACATCGTCGCAATCCAGGAGAAGATCTTGATGCCGGTCGGAACCGCGATGACCATCGTCGCGAAGACGAAGTAGCGCTGCGCATCGAGCGACATGCCGACGGTGTACATGTGATGGGCCCAGACGATGAAGCCGACGGCGCCGATCGCGACCATGGCATAGGCCATGCCGAGATAACCGAAGACCGGCTTCTTCGAGAAGGTCGAGACGATGTGGCTGATGATGCCGAAGCCGGGCAGGATCAGGATGTACACTTCCGGGTGACCGAAGAACCAGAACAGGTGCTGGTAGAGGATCGGATCACCGCCGCCTTCCGGCGAGAAGAAGGTCGTGCCAAAGTTGCGGTCGGTCAGAAGCATGGTGATGGCGCCCGCCAGAACCGGCAGCGACAGCAGCAGCAGGAAGGCAGTGACCAGCACGGCCCAGGCAAACAGCGGCATCTTGTGCAGCGTCATGCCCGGAGCGCGCATGTTCAGGATCGTGGTGATGAAGTTGATCGCACCGAGGATCGAGGACGCGCCGGCGACGTGCAGCGAGAAGATCGCCAGGTCGACGGCCGGACCCGGATGACCCATGGTCGCAAGCGGCGGATACATGGTCCAGCCACCGCCGACACCGTAGGCGCCTGCCGGGCCTTCGACGAACATCGAAAGAAGCAGCAGCAGGAAGGCCGGCACGAGCAGCCAGAAGGAAATGTTGTTCAGGCGCGGGAAGGCCATGTCCGGCGCACCGATCATGATCGGCACCATCCAGTTGGCAAAACCGCCGATCATCGCCGGCATGACCATGAAGAAGATCATGATCAGGGCGTGGCCGGTGGTGAACACGTTGAACATGTGCTTGCCGCCGTCGATCGCGGCATCACCTTCGAACCCGTAGACCATCGAGGCCAGACCGTGGAAGATCTGGATGCCCGGCTCCTGCAGTTCCATGCGCATGGCAACGGAAAGAAGACCCCCGAGAATGCCCGCCATGATCGCGAAGATCAGGTAGAGCGTGCCGATGTCCTTGTGGTTGGTCGAAAACAGCCAGCGGGCCGCGAAGCCTGGCGTATGCGAATGATCGTGACGATCGTCGTGAGCATGCGCATCATCGTGAGAGGTGCGAGCATGAGCGTGATCGTCGTGAGCGGAATGTCCAGCCATTGTCCTCACTCCTCCGTATTACTTGGATACATTTGCCGCGACGGCAAAATTGCCGGTCGGCTTGTCGACCGCAGCCACGAGAGCCTTATAGGCACCCGGCAGGTCGGTCGCAGCAGCTGCGAGCCAGGTCTTGTACTTGTCTTCCGACACGACGCGGATGGCAATCGGCATGAACGCATGGTCCTTGCCGCACAGTTCGGAACACTGGCCGTAATAAAGGCCTTCGTTCTCGGCCTTGAACCAGGTTTCGTTCAGACGGCCCGGAACGGCGTCGATCTTGACCCCGAAAGCCGGCATCGCGAAGGCATGAATAACGTCCGACGGAGCGGCCGTCACCAGCATGCGCACGGTCTTGTTGACCGGGATGATCAGTTCGTTGTCGACGGCGAGAAGGCGCGGATAGACGGCAGGATCGGTCTTGCCGGCAGCAGCACGGTCCTGGTCCTTCAGCATGAAACTATCGAAGGCGACCGGTGCCGGCGTGCCTTCATATTCATAGTTCCACTGCCACTGGGTGGCGGTGGCCTTGACGGTCATGTCCGAGTCCGGAATTTCGAGCTGGGCATTCAGGAGGTTGAAGGAGGGAATGGCGAGGAAGAAGAGGATGAGGACCGGACCGAGCGTCCAGATGATCTCGATCGCCGTATTGTGGCTGGTCCGCGACGGTACCGGATTGGCGCTGGCGCGGAACTTCACGACGACGACGACCAGCAAGGCCAGAACCAAAAGCGTGGTCGGCACGATGAACCACAGCGTATAGTGGTTGAACCAGCGGATCTGGTGCATGATCGGCGTTGCAGCCGCCTGGAAATCAATCTGCCACGGATGCGGCTGGTCCGCAAAACCTGCGGAAGCAAAGAGCAGACAGATGAGCGCCGTCATCACTGCAAAAGCCCTGTTCATCACTACATATCTCCCCATGCGTCTGATCTCGATCAAACCGAACGCAGAATCCAAGCTATATGGTCTGCTTCAATCACAGTTTGCCTGCCGCCGCAATATCTGGCGGGAAAAGCCCGTGCGGCATTTTTGCGCCTCCCGGAGAAGCCCGGAATCGTGCCATAATCACAGGCCATACATCGCCCTTTTCCCCGGCCCAAGGCCGTATTCCACGGGCCGTCCACACCCTTCGCAGCGTCATTATAGACCGGAGGGCAGCCAAAATCCGGCGTTTTCTTGACAATAGTGTCGGCTGAGCCACGCGGCCTGGCGGGTCCCACTTTCGCCGTACTCCACTGGAAAGAGGTCAGGGCTTTTCATTTCGTCCAGCGAACGCCAAGAATAGCCGCACTGATTCGTCTTCCAGAGGTTTCCATGGGTCGTCCCTCCCTGATCTGCGCCGGTCTAGCCGTGATGCTTGCAGCCGCCGTTTCGCTTCCCGCGTTCGCGCAGCAGCCGCAGCCGCGGCCCGCCGCACCCCAGCCGGCCCCCCAGCCGGCACAGGGCGCCAAACCCGCGCCGCAGCCACCCCGGCCGGCGCCGAACGGCGGGCAGGCCCAGCAGCCTTCGGGGCAGCAGGCGCAGCCGCCCGGCAATGTGCGCGAGAACCACGGCGCCTGGTCGATCATCTGTGATCGGCCGGCCGGCGCCTCTGCCGAACAATGCGCACTGATGCAGAATGTCATCGCCGAGGACCGGCCGGAAGTCGGCCTGTCGGTGGTGGTGCTGAAGACTGCCGACCGCAAGGCACGCATCCTGCGTATCCTCGCGCCGCTGGGCGTACTCCTGAAGGACGGCATGGAACTCTATGTCGACAACAACAATATCGGCCGCGCCTATTTCACCCGCTGCTTCTCCGAGGGCTGTTATGTGGAAGTGGAGATCGACGAGGAGCTGATGCGCATCCTGCGGGCCGGCAAGGCCGCGGTCTTTGCGCTGCGCGAATCCGCCGATCAGGACCGGGTCGGCATTCCGATCGAGCTGACCGGCTTCGGGCCCGGCTACGACGCGCTTCCGTGATCACCCTGTAATAAAGAAACGATCCTTCATGGAGCTTCACGGCAGCCATACCTTTCCGGTCCACTTCGACGACGAGGTCGTGCGCGATGCGGTCCGGGTGTTTGTCATAGAGCGCACGATGCGCGAACAGAGGGCGAAGTGGGCGGCGGCGGGGCTGGTGGCGGTCGCCGGCATCGTCCTCCTCTTCCAGGGCAACTACATTCTCGCGCTGCTCGCCTTCATTGTCGCCTGCTTTCCGGCGATTTTCAGCGCCGTGGTATGGCGTGCCCATTCCGCCAATGCCTTTGGCCGCTATAATCGCATGACCGATCGCAGCGCCGAGATCACTGTTGATCCGGAAGGGTTCGGCATCACGTCCAATCTCGGCGACGGCCGGCTCAACTGGCCGAATGTCACCGAGATCTGGGAAAGGCCGCTTTCGTTCATGCTGTTCAGCGGCTCTTCGGCCTTCAACATCCTGCCGCGACAGACCATGCCGCAGCAGGTCCAGGCCTTCCTCAGCGCAAAAGCCATCTGAGGACAGGCTTGCTTCGGTCCCTTGCCGGACCTACATCGGTTGGAACAGAGCGCGCGTCTTCATAGGGCAGCGCCGAAGGAGCATCCCATGAACACCGATCTTCTCAATCTTTTCGACTGCGACGAGACCAAGCTGCGCTCGATCCTTTCCGAGGCGCTGACCGGCGCCGATGACGGCGAGCTTTTCGTGGAACATGCCCAGGCGGAATCGCTGACCTTCGACAATGGCCGCCTGAAGGGCGGTTCATTCAACACCGACCAGGGTTTCGGGCTGCGCTCGGTCGCCGGCGAAGCGGTCGGTTACGCGCATGCGGGCGAGCTTTCGGCGGCAGCCCTTTCCCGCGCCTCGGATGCAGTGCGGGCCGTCACGGCTGGTTATTCCGGCTCCTATGCGGCCGCTCCGCAGCGCACCAACAAGAAATATTACGGTGACGAGAACCCGATCGGATCCCCGAGCTTCGAAGAAAAAGTGAAGCTGCTCACCGATATCGACGCCTATCTGCGCTCCAAGGACGACAAGGTGCGGCAGGTGACGGCGACCGTTTCGGCAAGCTGGCAGGTGGTCGACATCCTGCGCGCCGACGGCCACCGGGTGCAGGACATCCGCCCGATGACCCGCATCAACATTTCCGTCGTCGTCGGTGACGGCGACCGGCAGGAGAGCGGTTCGTTCGGCACCGGCGGCCGCATCGGCTTCGGCGACTTCGTGACGGAAGGCAACTGGCAGACCGGCGCCGACGAGGCGTTGCGCCAGGCGCTCGTCAACCTTTCGGCCATCGACGCGCCGGCCGGCACGATGGACGTGGTGCTTGGCTCCGGCTGGCCGGGCGTGATGCTGCACGAGGCGGTCGGCCACGGGCTGGAAGGCGATTTCAACCGCAAGAAGACCTCGGCCTTTGCCGGACTTCTGGGCGAAATGGTGGCGGCTCCCGGCGTTACCGTCGTCGATGACGGGACGATCGACAACCGCCGCGGCTCGATTACTATCGACGACGAAGGCACGCCGTCCGCCTATAACGTGCTGATCGAGAACGGCAAGCTCGTCGGCTACATGCAGGACCGCCAGAACGCCCGGTTGATGGGCGTAGCACCGACCGGCAACGGTCGCCGGCAGGGTTACGCCTATACGCCGATGCCGCGGATGACCAATACCTACATGCTCGGCGGCGACAAGACGCCGGAAGAGATCATCGCTTCGGTCAAGAAGGGCATCTACGCGGTCTCCTTCGGCGGCGGCCAGGTGGACATCACGTCCGGCAAGTTCGTGTTCGGCTGCACCGAGGCCTACATGATCGAGAACGGCAGGATCGGCCCGGCGATCAAGGGCGCGATGCTGATCGGCAACGGCCCGGATGCGATGCGCCGTGTCTCGATGGTCGGCAACGACATGAAGCTCGATACCGGCATCGGCAATTGCGGCAAGGGCGGCCAATGGGTCCCCGTCGGCGTCGGCCAGCCGCATCTGCGGATGGATCAGGTGACGGTGGGTGGAACGAAGGCGTAAAGCGGAGCAATTTGCCTGGCGATAGAAACGCTAAGGTTTCTATCGCCAGATCCCAATGCTGGCGTATGAGCCTGAAACTCACCCCTCCTCCGGTTTGAAAAGCCATTTCCGCTCGATCGCCGATGCGAGATCGAGCCGGTTCGTGTGGGCAAACAGCAGAACGTGGCCGAGGAGATCGGCGGTCTCATCGGCGAGGTCGCGGCTGAGATCCTCGTCCGTCCGCCCCTTCTTCCGTCCGCGGCCGGTGGCGCGGTTCCAGGCCTGGGTCAGTTCGCCCATTTCTTCCTGGAGCTTCAGCACGAACCAATCCGGATCGCGCACCATTCCATGGACTTCGGCATACCTCGCGGATGCAGCCTCGAATTGTGCAATGAGCGTCTTCAACATGATGTTCTCCTTTTGTACCCACAGAAGAATGCCGATTCCCGGCTTCTGTCCAGAGGGTTTGCTTGACACCCCAACCCAAATCCCGGCAGGTGCGGGCCATCCGATCTCATCCGCATCACGGCATTTTCCATGGACTCCGCCAATCCGATTTCCGCCTTGCTGGACGCATGGATTCCGGGCCATGGGCCAGCGCAACTCGGCTTTCTTTTCCTCTCGGCACTGATTGCCGGGCTGGCGCGCGGGTTTTCCGGTTTCGGCGGTGCGTTGATCTTCGTGCCGCTCGCAGGTGCTGCCGTCGGCCCGAAGATCGCCCCTGCCCTGCTGCTGGTGATCGACGGGGTGACGACGCTCGGCATGCTGCCGGACGGGTGGAGGCGGGCCAACCGGCGCGAGGTCGGCACGATGCTGATCGGTACGTTGGTCGGCGTGCCGGTGGGCACGACGCTGCTGGCCGTGATCGATCCGACGGCACTGAGATGGCTGATCTCGGTCGTCGTGCTCTGCCTGCTGATCTTCCTGATTTCCGGCTGGCGTTACCACGGCAAGCCGAAGACGCCGCTGACCATCGGCGTCGGGGCGCTCGCCGGCCTGTTCGGCGGGGCGGCGCAGCTTTCCGGTCCCCCGGTCGTCGCCTACTGGCTCGGAGGCGCCATTCCGCCGCTCACCGTGCGTGCCAACCTCATCCTCTATTTCGCGCTTTCGACGGTGATCTCGGCCACCGCCTATGTCGTTGGCGGTCTCCTGACCTTCGACGTCCTTGCGCTCGCGCTGATTGCCGGGCCGGGTTACGGCCTCGGCCTGATCGCCGGCTCTCGGCTGTTCGGGTTTGCGTCCGAGGGCACCTTCCGGCGCATCTGCTTCATACTGATCGCCACGGCGGCGATCGTCGGCCTGCCGCTTTTCGACGCGCTGCGGCCCTGAACAAGATCAGGCCTCTCCTTATTCAGCAAGACTTAACTCGTCCGGGATAGGGTCGCCCTCACCGAAGTAACGTGGGCGTGATCGCGGTGGGGAACACGAGGGACAGGTTTCAGGCGCTTTGGCGCAGGGACGTCAAACGCCGGCTTGTGGCCGGTGGCCTCGACATGGCTGCAGCACTTGCGCGTGCCGGGATGATGCCCAATGCGCGTGGCCACGGCGCCATCTTCACGCTCCATCATGTGCGGCCGAAACAGAGCCGCCCTCTGCAGCCGAGCGGCCATCTGGAAGTGACGCCGGATTTTCTGAGCGAAGCGATTGAACGGCTTTCGGCGGAAGGTTACGAGTTCATTCCCTTGAGCGACGTGCCGGCACGGCTTGCCGCCCCGACCAAACAGCCGTTCGCGGCCTTCACGCTCGATGACGGCTACCGCAACAATGCCGAATATGCCTTGCCGGTGTTTGCCCGCCACGGCGTGCCCTTCACCATCTTCGTCACCCGCGGGTTTGCCGAGCGCAGCCATTCGCTGTGGTGGGAGACGGTTGCCGAGCTGCTCGGCCGCGAACGGGAAGTGACGTTCGATTTCGGCGGCGGGTCAGAAGTTCTCGACCTCACCTCCGAGGCGCGCAAGTTTGACGCATTCGACCGGTTTTCCAGCTACGTCCTCGAAGTCGAGGAATCCACCGCCGTCTCGCGGATCGATGCCCTGGCGAGGAAACACGGCGTCGATCCACTGACGATCACCGCCGACCTCACGATGAATGCCGAAGAGCTCCGCTCGGTCGCCGCCCATCCGCTGGCTTCGCTCGGCGCCCATACGACTAGCCACCGCGCCGTCGCCCGTCTTTCGGCGGAAGACGCGCGCGCGGAAATGGAGCAGTCGGCCGATTGGATCGAGGCATTGACCGGCGAACGGCCGGCCACGATCGCCTATCCCTATGGCAGCCGTGCCGCGGTTTCCGAGCGCGACCACGCGATTGCCAAGGAGATCGGCTTTTCGGTTGCGGTCACGACACAGCCGGGTACGCTCTGCGCCAAATACGTGAACAGGCTCACCGGCCTGCCGCGCATCTCGCTCAACGGCTATTATCAGCAGCCGCGCTACGTCTCGGCACTCGCATCGGGCATCCCGTTCGCGATCGGGCGGTGAGCCCTCCCCTCACGGATACATCCGCACCTTTTCCCAAGGGCCGTCGGCGACAGCGCGGCGGAACTCGATGCGGTCGTGCAGGCGGAACGGGCGGTCGTGCCAGAACTCGATCGACAGCGGCTTGATGCGGAAGCCGGACCAGTAGGGCGGGCGCGGGATGTCGCCGATCGCGTAACGGGCGGTATATTCGGCCACCGATTTTTCGAGCGCGAAACGGGTTTCGAGCGGGCGGGACTGTTTCGATGCCCAGGCGCCGATGCGGCTGCCGCGGGCCCGCGATGCATAATAGGCATCTGCCTCCGCATCGCTCACCACTTCCACCTCGCCACGCAGGCGGACCTGGCGGCGCAGCGACTTCCAGTGGAAACACATCGCCGCCTTTTTCTGGCCGAGGACCTCGCGGCCCTTCTGGCTTTCGAAATTCGTGTAGAAGACGAAACCGCTCTCGTCATAACCCTTCAGCAGGACCATGCGGACATTCGGCATGCCGTTTTCGTCGACGGTCGCGACCGCAACGGCATTCGGATCGTTGGGTTCGGAGCTTTCGGCATCCTTCAGCCAGGAGCCGAAAAGCGCGAAAGGCTCATTCTCGGCGGTGAAGTCACCAGTTATTAACCCGCTCTCAGACATATTGACTAAAATACTCCCAATCTCATGAAAAATGCCCGAGTTTTTCCGTCGGACAGGACGCACGGTGGTAGTGATAGCAAAGTCGAAGAGCCGCACAAAGAGGTCGTTTTTCCTCGGCAGACGGGCAGCCGCCCTCTGCCTGGCCGGGCTTTCGCTTGCCGGTTGTACCAGCAGTCTCGATCTGTTCGGAAGCTCGCCAAAAGTCGACCGCTCGATCGCGACCGGCACCGTGCCAGGAACGCCTCCGCATACAGGCGCCACGCTTTCCGACGAGGCGACGGTGCGCAACGCGGTCTCCTCGGCCGATCTTGCAAAGGTCGGCACAGCCTCGGTTCCCTGGGCCAATACGGCAACCGGCAGCGCCGGCGTCGTGTCGCAAATCCGCGAAGCCCGCAATGGTGAGCAGATCTGCCGCGCCTTCACTACCACCAGGCATTCCTACGAAGGCATCGCCATGTTTTCTGGCCAGACCTGCCTGACGGGCAGCGGCGACTGGATGCTGACCGCCTTCGACCGCCAGTAATCACGCTTCATCCCCTCCCCCGACCCACAGACGCGGGTGCGAAGGAAACCGTTTCACGCGTTTCCGCAAATCGTGCCGGAAACGATTCGTTTACCTTAACGAGTACGGCCGGCCTCTGCGTAACCACTGATTTACAAGTCCTAACATAGGCTCTCCTGGAGCAAGCAGTGGTCTGACCGGAACATGAGGAACCGGCGGATGGCTGTCGGAGTTGTGACGAGTATCGGGGGGTCCAAGGATCAAGCGGGGGCCCGCCCTTTCAGGTAACCGGTGGTCCCACAATGCGTGATCCCTATTCTCTCCTCGGCGTGAAGCGCAATGCCGAGCCCGACGAAATCAAGGCAGCCTGGCGCGCCAAGGCCAAGACCGTTCACCCTGACCAGAACCAGGACGATCCGTCTGCGACGAGCCGTTTCGCAGAGATCGGCCAGGCCTACGAGGTCCTGAAGGATCCCGAGCGCCGCAAGCGATACGACAGAGCCGCCGAGATGCACCAAACCATCATGCAGCAGCGCAACGCTGCCCGCGAAGCCGCCGAACGCGCCAAGGTCGCCAAGGCCAATGCCGAAAAGGTCATGGAGGAGCTCGCCAAGGCCAATGCCCAGGCCGCGCATGCGCAGGCCCAAGCTCGCAGCCAGGCACAGTCGCAAGCCCAATCCCAGGCCCAGCCGCAGAATCAGTCAGGCCCGGCCGGCGAAACGCCGGAGGATATGATCGAACGCATTTTCGGCGCCGCGGCGGCCGAAAATGCGAAAGCCCAGACCCAGGCGGGCAGCGGATCGGCGCAGGCGACCGACGAACATGCCGAACCGGCCAGGAGCGACGCGGGCGGTGAAAGACCGCCCCTTCCAGCGCTTGCCATCGACCTGATCGCTTCCATCGTGCGCCGCTTCCGCGGCACGACGCCGACCCCGGAAAAGGCGCCGGATATTTCCGTCGACGCCACTGTCACCGTCGAGGATCTGCTGAAGCTGAACTCGATCACACTGAAAATGGCCGATGACCGCGAAGTCCGTCTTGCGCTCGAAAAGGGCATGACGGAGGGCCACGTGGCGCGGCTGAAGGGCCAGGGCCTCAAGCTAACCGGCATGAAATCCGGCGACATCCTCGCCTCGATCAAGATTGCCCGCGACAGCCGTTTCCGCGTCGAAGGCTTCGATCTCCACACAACTTTGTCGATCTCGCTCGAAGATGCCGTGCTTGGCGGCGACGCGTCGGTCGAGACGCCGGAAGGCAGCCGCAGCATCAGCATTCCGGCATGGTCCGGTTCCGACCAGACGGTCCGACTGAACGGCCTAGGCCTCCATGACGATGCCGGCGGTCGCGGCGATCTCGTGGTCGAATTGCGTGTCGTCCTGTGGGAAAAGCCGAACGAAAAGGTCACGGACCTGATGCGGCACATGCGTCACGGGCTCTATGTCTGACGGGCACCGCCGAATATGACAGTTTTGCGTCGGTATTCACCGTTGCGCACCCTTTGTTACGGCCACTAACACGAGATGATCCAAGTCAGCTTGAACCCTAGAGCTGCCTATGTCATAGGCAGCGTTCATCTAAGGTATCAGGGGACTATGTATGGTTCAGGCTTCCGGCCTCATGGCAGGCAAACGCGGTCTCATCATGGGCGTTGCCAACAACCGTTCGATCGCGTGGGGCATTGCCAAGGCCATCCACCAGCATGGCGGGGAAGTTGCGTTCACCTACCAGGGCGACGCGCTCAAGAAGCGCGTTGAGCCGCTGGCTGCGGAACTGGGCGCCTACATGGCCGGCCATTGCGACGTCGGCGACGAATCGACCATAGACGAAGTCTTCGCCAATCTCGAAAAGCACTGGGGCAAGATCGACTTCCTGGTGCATGCGATCGGCTTTTCCGACAAGGACGAGCTGACCGGCCGCTACGTCGATACGTCGGCGGACAATTTCGCCAAGACCATGCAGATCTCGGTCTATTCCTTTACATCCGTCGCACGGCGGGCGGAAAAGCTGATGACCGAGGGCGGTTCGATGCTGACGCTCACCTATTACGGCGCGGAAAAGGTCATGCCGAACTACAACGTCATGGGCGTTGCCAAGGCGGCACTCGAAGCCAGCGTCAAATATCTCGCCGTCGATCTCGGCCCGAAGAACATCCGCGTCAACGCGATCTCGGCCGGCCCGATCAAGACGCTTGCAGCCTCCGGTATCGGCGACTTCCGCTACATCCTCAAATGGAACGAGTACAATGCGCCGCTGCGCCGTACCGTTACCATCGAGGAAGTCGGTGATGTCGGTCTCTATATGCTCTCCGACCTGTCGCGTTCGGTTACCGGCGAAACCCATCACGCCGACAGCGGCTATCATGTCGTGGGCATGAAGGCCGTCGATGCGCCGGACATTTCGGTCATCAAGGACTGATGCTCTTCCAGGGACGTCTGCCGTGCTCATCTACATGATCCGCCACGGGCAGACGGACTGGAATGCCGAAGGCCGGCTTCAGGGCCAGCAGGATATTCCGCTCAATGCGCTCGGCCGTTCGCAGGCAACGCGGAACGGCGAACGGCTGCGCGAGATGATCGGCACGGCCGACGGGTTCAGCTTCATCGCCAGCCCGCTGTCGCGGACTCGCGAAACCATGGAGCGGCTGCGCACCGCCATGGGCCTCGATCCCCTCGCCTATCGGACCGACGAACGGCTGGTCGAAGTCTCCTTCGGCGACTGGGAAGGCTATACGCTCGATGAGATCGGCCAGATTTCTCCAGACCGGCTCGCCGCCCGAGCCGAGCAGAAATGGAGTTTCATCCCGCCGGGGACATCTGCCGAGAGTTATGAAATCCTCTGCTGGCGGATCGGCGCCTGGCTGCAATCGCTCGACAAACCGACCGTGTGCATCAGCCATGGCGGAGTGATCCGCTCGCTGTTCCGGCTGATCGGCAACCTCGACGAGGACGAGGCCGCCACCGTTCCGACCCCGCAGGACCGCATCCTTAGGGTGGACACGGAGCACAAACGGATGGAATGGCTCTGATCGGCGCACGGACGTGCCCGATATTCAAAATTATACTTTGCTAATTCTAGAGTATTACTGAACGATCTCGAGGTCGTCGACCACGCGGTTGCCATCGACGACCGTGTAGAAGACGAGCACTTTCACGCCGGCCTTCAAGCCCTCGAAATTGAATTCCTCGGGTACCTTGTAGGTCTTTCCGTCATCGAGCGTGAAGCTCAGCGCCTTGGCGTCCACGGCCTTGATCGTGGCTTCGACGTCGGCACTTTGGGCCCAGCTGTTGAGGGGCGAAAAGATGCTGGCCGTGGCAAGCAGAGCAGCAATCAGAATGCGCATGGTCGGAAGCCTTGATGAGGTCGATGATGTCTCGTTTCGACGCACAGATAGCCCCCTGATTGTGGCGAAAATCGCCCCTCACCATGACATTTTCCGTACAAGTAATGACCTGATTGTTAACGCTTTTCAAGAGCCGGGCGCCGCCTTGCGATCGAGCCCCGGAACCTTCGCCAGGCCCTTCTGAGTATTTCCGTACAATAAATGGCGCCAAAGTTTGTAGGGTGCGGTGAAAGCGTAAATTAACCCCCGCCCCATAGGCTGTCCTCTCATGCCACAGGGATTAATAAGAAGGTTTGCGCGCGTGAAATTCTGGCCGTCGTCCGGTTCCAAATCACTGCGCCTCGTGCGCAGCACCAAGACCCCGACGGCATTCGCGCTCGTTATTGCCCTGACGGTGATCACGATCGGCGTGATCGTCGACCAACGTAATACCGAAGGCTTTCGCAGCGAGCTGCGGGCGACGACGGAAAAAGTTGGCAGCATGCTGGTGCGGCGCCTCGTTGGACGCGTAGAGACCGACATCGCTACCTCAGACCATCTGGTTCACATATTGAGGGAGGACGCCAGGGACTCGCTGCATGTGTTCGAGCACTACGTTGACAGGGAATTTAGCGGGGCAGCGCACTTTTCGGGCGTCGCGGTCGCACCCGATTTCGAGCTTGCTCATTTGATCACCCGCGACGGCGTTATCAGCGGTGCGTCGGGGGCGGTCGGCGGGATCGATCTGGCGCGGCTTGCAAACGACCTGAAATCCGTCAGCGGCCGCAACCGTCTATCTCTGCTGAGCGGCGCGCAGGAAGGACATCTGACCCTCGTCATGCCGGTGCCGAAGGAAGAGGATGGCGCGGACCTGTGGGGCGCCATCGCCGTGCTGATCGACAAGCAAGACCTGATGGAGGCATCCGGCGTCACCTTTTCTCCGGCGACAGCGAAAAAACCGAACCTGATCAATCTCGACTGGCTGAACGTCGTTTTGCGGGACGCGGACAGGCCGGAATATTTCGCCTTCTTCGGCAACGATTCCATCGAGGAGCAATCCCCGATGAAATGGACGGTCCCGGTCAAAGGTGCCAGCTGGACCATGCTCGCCGCGCCGCGTTCCGGTTGGGACGTCATGCCGCCGGACCAGTTGCAGTTCCGCCTGCTGATCGTGCTTGTGGGCCTGGCGGTGATCGTGCCGGTCTTCATCGCCACATCGCTGATTTCCGAACGCAACCGCAATATCAATGTATTGAAAGCGCGCGAACTCAATCTCATAGAGCTCTCGCAGCGGTTCAACCTTGCCATGGAGGCTTCCAATATCGGCATCTGGGAGGTGACCGGCAACAGCAGCAGTCTGTTCTGGGACAACCGAGCCGCCGGGCTGCACGACAAGCCGGCTGCCAGCGAGGGCAATCGTCTCTACGACTGGCTCGGATCGATCTATCCGCCGGACCGGACGGCGGCGGAGACACATTTCGTCGACTGCGCCTCCGCCAACACGCCCTGCAGCGAGACCTATCGCGTGCAGTTGCCGGACGGCACGCTGCGATACCTGAGGTCTGCGGGCGCGAACTATCGCAACGCCGACGGCAGCCTGCGCACCACCGGCATCGTCTGGGACGTGACCGGCGACATGGTGATGACGCAGACGCTGCGCAACGCCAAGGAAAATACCGACATCAAGAACGCCGAGCTAGAGCTGGCGCTCGATGAACTGTCGAATCGCGAGCAACAGTTGGAAGAGCTGTCGACCAAACTCGACCTTGCGCTCGACTCCTATAATTGCGGCATATGGGAATCCAATCCGGTAACCCATATCGAGACCTGGGATGCCCGCATGTGCCAGTTGCACGGTGTCCCCTTCACCGACGGGCACATCCGGGCCGAGGACTGGATCGAGCTGATCCATCCCGACGACCGGGAGCACGCCAAGCTCAGTTCCTATCATTTCACGGAGAACTTCCTCCCCGAGCCATTGGTCGTGCGTGTGCCCCAGCCGGACGGCTCGATCCGCTACATCCGCTCGACCGGGAAGGTGCATACGACGCGTGACGGATCCAAGAAGGTGGTCGGCATCGCCTTCGACGTCACCCAGGACGCGATCCTGACGCGGGAACTCAAGGCTGCCAAGGACGAGGCCGACGCGAAGAACGCCGAGCTCGAAATCGCCAAGAGCCGCATCGAGCACAATTCGCTGCACGACCCGCTGACCCTGCTCGCCAACCGCCGCAAGCTCGACATGGAACTCGACCGGCTGTCGCGCTCCAGCCATAACGAGCGCCAGAAGTTCTCGATCCTGCATCTCGATCTCGACCGCTTCAAGCAGATCAACGATACGCTCGGCCATGCGGCGGGCGACGCGATGCTCGTGCACGCCTCGCGCATCCTGTCGCGCAACGTGCGCAGCAGCGATATCGTCGCACGCATCGGCGGCGACGAATTCGTGATCCTCGCCACCGACAATTCGAGCGCCGAACAGATAGGCCAGCTCGCCCAGCGCATCATCGCGGAATTCCACCAGCCGATCGATTTCGAGGGTTTTGCCTGCCGCTGCGGCGTGTCCATCGGCATCGCCCAGGCAAGCGGCATGAATGTCGATGCGCGCCGCACGCTTGTGAATGCCGATATCGCGCTCTACCGGGCGAAGGGCATGGGCCGCAACCGATACGAATTCTTCACGCAGAACCTGCAGGCCGAGATCGTCAGCCACAAGCGCACCGCCGACGAGGTGCTGGCCGGCATCGACAATGATGAATTCATCACCTTCTACCAACCACAGTTCGATGCACGCACCAATCAGCTGACCGGCGTCGAGGCGCTGATCCGCTGGAACCATCCGCATCACGGGATTCTTGCGCCCGACCGGTTCCTGAAGATTGCCGAGGACCTCAATGTGTCCGCCGCGCTCGACCACATCGTGCTTCAGACGGTTTTGAAGGACAAGATGCGCTGGGCGGCACTCGGCGTGCGGATACCGAAGGTTTCCGTCAACGTCTCCTCCAAGCGCCTGCATGACGAAACGCTGATCGATACGCTGCAATCGCTGGCGATCGTTCCCGGCGAGATCTCCTTCGAACTGGTGGAATCGATCTTCCTCGATGAGAGCGAAGCATCGGCGACCGGCAATCTCGAGCGGATCAAGGAGCTCGGCATCGATATCGAGATCGACGATTTCGGCACCGGCCATACCTCGATCGTCAGCCTTCTGAAGCTGAAGCCGAAACGGCTGAAGATCGATCGTCAGCTCGTCATGCCGATCCTGACCTCACCGCAGGAACGGGCGCTGGTGCGCTCGATCATCGACATCGCCCGCTCGCTCGGCGTCGAAACGGTGGCGGAAGGGGTAGAGACCATGCAGCATGCTAGCCTTTTGCGCGAACTCGGCTGCGATCTGCTGCAAGGTTATGCCTTCGCCCGGCCGCTTTCCTTCAACGATTTCACCGAGGCCGCGCATGCGGGCTGGCGCAAGGCCGCCTAGAGCCACCATTGTTCACCCTTGCAGGCGTGATCGTTCTGCCAAGAAAGACTTGTCGCCCGGCAACCTTTTCCATATGACAGCCGCGTCAGTAGTTGGCGGAAGGCCAACTCCGCCAGAGCTGGTCTTGTAACGCCATGTCGCACAACACTTTCGGTCACCTTTTTCGCGTCACCACCTGGGGTGAAAGTCATGGTCCGGCACTCGGCTGCGTGGTCGATGGCTGCCCGCCCGGCATTCGCTTCACGCTTGCGGAAATCCAGGCCTGGATGGACAAGCGCAAGCCTGGCCAGTCGCGTTTCGTGACGCAACGGCGCGAGGACGACATCGTCAAGGTGCTCTCCGGCGTGATGATGGATGCCGACGGCGAGACGATGATCTCGACCGGCACGCCGATTTCCATGCTGATCGAAAATACCGACCAGCGCTCTAAGGATTACGGCGAGATCGCCCGCCGCTACCGTCCCGGTCATGCGGACTATACCTATGACGTCAAATACGGTATCCGCGACTATCGCGGCGGCGGCCGTTCTTCCGCCCGCGAGACCGCAGCCCGCGTTGCCGCCGGGGCGCTTGCCCGCAAGGTCGTGCCGAGCCTGAATGTCCGCGCCGCGCTGATCCAGATCGGCAAGCACAGAATAGACCGCGCCAACTGGGATTGGGATCAGGTCGGCCAGAACCCGTTCTTCTGCCCCGATGCGGCGATGGTGCCTGTCTGGGAAGAGTATCTCGACGGCATCCGCAAGGCCGGTTCCTCGATCGGCGCCGTCGTCGAAGTGATCGCCGAAGGCGTTCCCGCCGGCCTCGGCGCGCCGGTCTATGGCAAGCTCGACCAGGATATCGCCGGCCTGCTGATGTCGATCAACGCCGTCAAGGGCGTCGAGATCGGCGACGGTTTCGGTGTTGCCGAGCTTTCCGGCGAGGAAGATGCCGACGAGATGCGCATGGGCAATGACGGCAAGCGCATCTTCCTTTCCAATCACGCTGGCGGTATTCTCGGCGGTATCTCGACCGGTGAGGCGGTGGTCGCCCGGTTTGCGATCAAGCCGACCTCCTCCATTCTCACCGAGCAGCGCTCGATCGACGTCGACGGCAACAATGTCGAGGTGCGCACCAAGGGCCGCCACGACCCCTGCGTCGGCATCCGCGCCGTGCCGATCGGCGAGGCAATGGTTGCATGCGCAGTTGCCGATCACTATCTCCGCGACCGGGCCCAGACGGGGCGAAATCTCTAGGAAACGACATTCATGGCCTATGATCAGAAGCGCGTCGTCGACGCCCTCCGCGCCTTCGAAGCCGGCGAAATCGTCGTCGTCACCGATGACGACGACCGTGAGAACGAAGGCGACCTGATCGTCGCCGCCGTCCACTGCACGCCGGACAAGATGGCCTTCATCGTGCGCCATACATCCGGCATCGTCTGCGCGCCGATGCCGCGAGAAGAGGCCAAACGCCTCAACCTCAACGCCATGGTGGCGGAAAACGACAGCGCCCATACGACGGCCTTCACCGTCACCGTCGACTTCAAGCACGGCACGACGACCGGCATTTCCGCCGAGGACCGGACGCTCACCGTCCGTAACCTCGCCAATCCGAATGTCGGCCCGAGCGATTTCGTGCGGCCCGGCCATATCTTCCCGCTGATCGCCCGCGAAGGCGGCGTGCTGATGCGCTCCGGCCATACGGAAGCGGCCGTCGATCTCTGCAGGCTCGCCGGCCTTCCGCCGATCGGCGTCATCTGCGAACTCGTCAACGACGACGGCACGGTGACGCGCGGCCAGCAGGTCACCGACTTTGCCGCCAAACATGGCCTGAAGCAGGTTTCCGTCGCCGATCTCATCGCCTACCGCCAGCGCAAGGAAACCTTGATCGAGCTGCAGACGGCGTTTGACGTCGAGACGCCGCACGGCAAGGCGAAGGCGCATGCCTATTCGCTGCCCTGGGACCCGATGCAGCATGTGGCGGTGATCTTCGGCGACATCCGTGACGGCGTCGATATTCCGGTCCGCCTGCATCTCGAAAACGTCACCCGCGACGTGTTCGGCACGCAGCGCTCGGTCGATCGTTACATGGCGAAAATCGAGGAAGAGGGTCGCGGCGTGATCATCTACCTGCGCGAAGGTTCGGTCGGCGTCGGCCAGAAGGATCATGGCCGCAAGCTGCGCCAGGACCAGGAGGGCCATGCCGAAGCCCAGGCCCGCGAAAGCGAATGGCTGGAAATCGGCCTCGGCGCGCAGATTCTCAAGGACCTCGGCGTCACCTCGATCAAGCTGCTCACCCGCAGCGAGCGCCACTATGTCGGCCTCGAAGGTTTCGGCATCAAGATCTCCGAGACGGTGATCTGCTGAGCGCCATCAATCCTTAGGGTTGCAAAAGGTTTCGGACCGTTCCATCGTCGCTCGTTGTCGGGCGGCGATTTTTCGTGTACGGATAATAATTGAAGATCATTTGGGACGAGACGAAGCGGCGTGCGAATCTCGAGAAACACGGTCTCGATTTCGCTGATCTCGGCTTTTTTCACTGGGAAACGGCTGTGATGGAACGTGGTCATTCCGGCCGCACCAAAGCCATCGGCTATTTCGAAGATGGCACTGCGGTGGTGATTTTTGCGAAGCTGGGGACGGAAGCCATCTCGATCATCAGCTTCCGACCCGCCAACGCGAAAGAAAGGAGGCTTCTCCTATGGCAATGAAGCATCGAACTCTAAAAGAATTCCAGCCGGGGCGCGGCTACACCAAGGAAGATTGGGACGCCGTGGACAGCCCGCCGCTTACTGATGAAGAACTGGCGAGCATGCGGCCCGCACGCGAAGTCATGCCGCCGGAATTCTTCGAAGCTATCGAAGAACTTCGCCGCACCCGGGGTCGGCCGAAGCTTGAGACGCCGAAGGTGGCCGTGACGCTCAGGCTCGAGCCAGACGTGCTCGAAAAGTTCAAGGCGCGCGGAAAGGACTGGCGGGCCAAGATGGCCGAGGAGCTGCGCAAGGCAGCCGGGCTCTGAGACGGTCTACCGGCTGGCGGCGAGGATTTCCGCGATGAAGCGGTGAGCCTTGAGCGCATCCTCGCCAGTGACGCGCAGCGGCGCGCCGTTGCGGATCGCATCCACGAAGTTTTCGATCAAGGCGCGATGCATTTCGTGGCCGAAAGCCATCGGATTGGCCCCGGCCCCGCTGCCGGATTTTTCACCGCCCTCCGTAATGGTCGTGCCGTCCGTGAAAGCCGCATCCAGCTTGGCGCCCGTAAAGGCGGCAGTGCCTTTGGTGCCGAACAGCTCGATGCGCTCCGGCAGGCCGGGATAGGCGCAGGTGGTGGCGTTCAGCGTGCCGATCGCGCCGTTTTCATAGGTGAAGGTCGCCGTCACGAGGTCCTCGGTTTCCATCGAATGGATCGGGCTGGTGCGGACAAAGGCCGAGACGTCTTTCGGCGAGCCGGCGAAGCTCAGCAGCAGGTCGATCGTGTGGATACCTTGGGTTAGCAGCACGCCGCCGCCGTCGCGTGCCATCGTGCCTCGACCCTCGACGTCGTAATAGCTCTGCGGGCGCCAGTTGCGGATCGCAGCGGAGGCCTCGATCAACTGGCCGAGCCGGCCGGATCTGACGATCTCGTCGAGTTTCAGAGCCGCCGAGCGGAAACGGTTCTGCAGCACCATGGCCAGCAGCACGCCCGCATCCGTCGCAGCGCGGACGATTGCCTCGGAGCGCTCGAAAGAAATGTCGAGCGGTTTTTCCAATAGAATATGCTTTTTCGCCGTAGCACATCGCTGGACGAGTTCCAGATGGCTGCTCGGCGGGGTGAGGATCAGCACGGCCTCGATCGCCTTGTCCGCGAAGATCGCATCGAGATCACCAGTCACGGGGATCGGGTACTCGGCGGCGAACGCCTCGCGCCGGGTTGCGGTCGGGCTGAAGGCCGCGACGCATTCGATCCGGTCGGAAAGGTCGAGCAGGGCGCGGGCATGGTGCCCCGCTGCCATGCCGAGCCCGATCATCGCCACTTTCAGTTTCGTCATCGTCCCCTCCCCTCAGGATCTGTTTTCAGCCGAGAACTTCGAGCGTGCGCATGATGCCGCGCAGTTCCGCCAGACCCTTCAGCCGCCCGATGCAGGAATAGCCGGGATTGACGCGTCTGCCTATGTCGTCGACGATCGCATGGCCGTGGTCGGGCCGCATTGGGATCTGCCAGTCCGCCCGACCTTCGGCCTTGCGGCGCTTTTCCTCGGCCATCAGCGCCATCACGACACGCACCATGTCCGTATCCCCGTCCAGATGTTCGGCCTCGTGGAAGGAACCGTCGCCTTCCCTGGTGACGTTGCGCGGGTGGGCGAAATGGATGTCGGAGGCGAATTCCTTCGCCATGGCGACGAGATCGTTTTCGGGATTGGCGCCGTAGGAGCCGGTGCAGAGCGTGATGCCGTTCGAGGGCGACTTCACTGCCGCTAGCAGCGCGCGCGCATCCGAAGCCTTGCAGACGACGCGCGGCAGGCCGAAGAGCGGGAATGGCGGATCGTCCGGATGGATCGCCATCCTGACACCCGCCTCTTCGGCGACCGGGATGATCTCGCTCAGGAAGGTGAAGAGGTTTTCGCGGAAACCAGTCTCCGACAGTTCCTTGTAGATATCCAGCATACGGTTGAGGCTCTGGCGGTCGTAGACGAATTCGCGGGCCGGCACCCATTCGATCAGGTTGCGCTCGAGGCGGGCGAGATCGGTCTCGCTCGCCGTCTTCAGCCATGTTTCGGCCCTGGCGATACGGTCGGCAGGATGATCGGCCTCGGCGCCGGGGCGCTTCAGGATGAAGACGTCATAGGCGCAGAATTCGACGATATCGAAACGCAGGGCCGTGCCGCCATGCGGCATCTCGTATTCGAGGTCGGTGCGCGTCCAATCGGTGATCGCCATGAAATTGTAGCAGACCGTCCTGATGCCGGCTTTTGCCACCGCGCGGATCGAGGCCTTGTAGTTGTCGATCAGCTCGCGGTACCGCCCGGTGCGGGTCTTGATGTCCTCGTGGACGATGATGCTTTCCACCACCGACCAGGTGAGCCCGGCCGCCTCGATGATCGCCTTGCGCTTTAAAATCTCGTCATCGGGCCAGATGCGGCCATCGTTCAAGTGATGCAGCGCGCTGACGATGCCCGTCGCGCCGGCCTGTTTTACATGCGAAAGCTTGACCGTGTCGTCCGGTCCGAACCAGCGCCAAGTCTGTTCCATCCTATTGTTACCTTATGCTTGTCAGCCGAGCCGCATGCCGGTTGCGGCATCGAAGATATGGCTGTTGGTGGGCGCAAGCGCCAGATTGAGCACCTCGCCGGTTTTTATGAAAAGCCGCTCGCGCAGCTGCGCCGAGAACTTCTGGCCGTCGACGGTGCCCTGCACGAAGGTTTCCGAACCGGTCGGCTCGATATTCGTCACGGTTATCGGAATGCCCTCGTTGCCGGAGGCGATGGCGAGATGTTCCGGCCGGATGCCATAGGTGACCGCGGTACCCGCCAGGACAGAAGCCTCGGGTCCAAGCGGCAGGCGGACACCGTTTTCAGTCAGCACGGACTTACAATCCTCGGCCACCTTGCCGGAGAGGAAATTCATCGAGGGTGAGCCGATGAAGCTGGCGACGAAGGTGTTGACCGGTTTGTCGTAAAGCTCCAGCGGCGCGCCGACCTGCTCGACGATGCCGTCCCGCATCACCACGATCCGGTCGGCCATGGTCATCGCCTCGATCTGGTCGTGGGTGACATAGACGGTGGTCGTCTTGATGCGGGCGTGGATGTCCTTCAGCTCGGCGCGCATCTGCACGCGCAGCTTGGCGTCGAGGTTGGAGAGCGGTTCGTCGAACAGGAAAACCTTGGGGTTGCGGACGATCGCGCGGCCCATGGCGACGCGCTGACGCTGACCGCCGGAGAGCTGTTTCGGGTAACGCTTGAGGTAATCGGTAAGCCCCAGGATACGCGCGGCATCGTTGACCCGCTCGGCAATCTCTTCCTTGGATTTCTTGGCCAGCCGCAGCGAAAAGCCCATGTTCTCGGCAATCGTCATATGCGGGTAGAGCGCATAATTCTGAAAAACCATGGCGATGTCGCGGTTCTTCGGCTCGACCTCGTTGATGACGCGGCCGTCGATGCGGATCGTGCCGCCGGAAATGTCTTCGAGGCCGGCGATCATCCGCAACAGCGTGGACTTGCCGCAGCCGGATGGCCCGACGAGGACGACGAAGGCGCCATCCGGCACATCGACCGACACGCCCTTGATGGTCTCGACGTCGCCATAGGCCTTGCGGACGTTCTGGATTTCAACGGAAGCCATATATCTATCCTGAAACTGTTCGGGTTTGGGGCTTCAGCCGATCTGCGGCGTGAATGGCTGCGAGCAGGCTGAGGCCGGTGTGGTAGCCGGGATCGAGATCCGGCGTGGCGGGCACGAAATCGACGGGGCCGTCCTTCGTCTTGGTCTGGTAGGCGATCGGCGGCGTACCGCGCCAGTAGCGCTCGAAGAAGGCGGCATGCGCGGCCTTCCAGACGTCGAGGCTTGCGGCGCTGCCGGTGCGCTCGTGGACGAGAGCCGCCGAGCGGATGGTTTCCGGCAGCGACCACCAGGGGCAATAGGGGCTCTGTGCCTCACCGGTCTTGATGGACACGGTGAGCGTGATGCCCGGACCGACGAAGCCCTTGTCGAAGGATGAAACGAGGATGCGTTCCAGTTTGTCGATCAATGCCGGATCGGCGGTGTCGTCGAGATAGTCGAGTGCGAAGCCGACAAACTCGATGCCGTGGCCGACATTGCAGCTGTCCTCGCCGGGCACGTTGCGGAGCAGGCCGGTCGCGGCGTCGTAATGCCTGTCGATGACATGGGCGATGAAGCGGTCGGCAAAGGCGAGATGCGCCGTGTGGCCGAAGCGCTTCAGCATGCCGGCCGCGCCGAGCAGGATCATCCGCGGTCCGAAATCGTCCACCTGTTCGGCGGGGCTGTCGAGCGAAAGTGGCCGGCGTTCGTCCATCTGGAAACGGCCGGTTTCGATCGCGGCGATCACCCGGTCGAAATAGGCGAGATGGTCGGCAATATCCGGTAGGCCGTAGCGGCTTGCTGCGGCCACCAGTCCCTTGGCCACGAAGGCGTCGGAATAGGTGTAGATCAGCGCCGGCTTTTCCTGGTGCCGGACCAGGTTGGACTGGTCGGCATAAACGGCCTGCATATCGCGGTCGTAGCAGAAATAGGCGTGGCCATCCGGCTTCTGGAGGTTCGCCAACAGGTCATAGAGACGACGGCCGGCGGCATCGAGCTTTTCGGCCAGGGGCGGCAGCTCCGCGCCGAAGAACTCGGCATGGGTGACGACCGCTTCCAGCCCCCGCCCCTGGATCCAGCCATAGGTGTAATCCGGGCCGCGAACGCCGTCTTCCGCACCATAATCCTTCAGCGTCAGGCTGTTCTGCTTGGTATTCAGAAAACCGCCGCCGAGCATCGGCCGCTGAAGCATCCAGTAGAGGGTGCCGGCATTGGCTGCGGCATAGGTGGTGCGGGCTTCCGCGAAGAAATCCATCGCCATCGTCACTCCTTGAGGCCGGTGCTGGCGACGCCCTGCACGAAATTGCGGCGCAGGATGACGAAGAGAAGGATGGAGGGGATGAGGACCGTGGCGGAGGCGGCGCTGAGGCGGCCGAGATCGACGGTGAAACCGGTCTGGAACAGCGCCAGCCCCACTTCGATCGTGTAGCTGGTGCGGGTCGTCGCGACGATCATCGGCCAGGCGAAGGCGGTCCAGGCCTGGAAGAAGGCAAGCACGGCGAGTGCACCGAGAGCGCCGCGCAGCAGCGGCAGGACGATGTGCAGGAAGATCCAGAACTCGCCGGCGCCGTCGATGCGGGCCGCTTCCAGCAGTTCGTCGGGGATCGAGTGGATGACGTTCTGGCGGATCAGGAAGATGCCGAAACTCATCACCAGGTAACCGAGCAGCAGGCCCCAGACGGAATTGAGGATGCCGAGACTTTTTGCCTGGAAATAGAGCGGGATCATGTAGACCTCGAACGGCACGATGGCGGTTGCGAGGAAGAGCGCGAAGAGGATGTTCAGCGTCCGGAAGCGGAATTTTCCGAAGATATAACCGGCGATCGCCGAGGTGGCGACGATCGCGATCGTCGACATGACGGCAAAGGCGATGCTGTTGCCGATCCAGCGCAAGAGCGGCGTTTCGCCGAGCACGGCGGAGAAATTGGCGATCGTCGGGTCGCGCGGGATGATGGTCGGTGGCCAGCTCAACATTTCCGCCGGCGTCTTAAAGGCGTTCGCCACCAGGAAGACCAGCGGCAGGAGCATCAGGATAGAGACGACGATGAGGAAGACGTCGATCGCGAAGTTGATTGCGCGCTTCCTGCGGCGCAGGCGCACGCCCTCGGAAAGCTCTTCGGTGGTGGGCTCGATATAGTTCACGGAATTGGTCGTCATGCCTTGCCCCTTTCCCGCAGCATCGAGAACTGGATGAGCGTCAGTGCCAGAACGATGACCAGAAGGACGACGGCTTCGGAGGCCGCATAGCCGACGCGATAATTGCGGAAGCTGTTTTCCAGCATGTCGAGAACCAGCACCCGCACCTGCCGTCCGGGCGCGCCTTGTGCATCGGATGCCAGCACGAAGGCCTGGGCATAGACGTTGAAGCCGGATACCAGCGTCACGACCGAAACGTAGAGGGTGATCGGCTTCAGCATCGGGATCGACAGGTACCAGAAGCTCTGCGGGCCGGAAGCGCCGTCTAGCTTGGCCGCTTCATAAAGCGAGACCGGCAGGTTCTTGAAACCGACGATATAGATCAGCACCGCGTAACCCAGCGCCTGCCACGAGCAGAGCACGATGATGCAGATGACGGACAGAACCGGATCGAACAGCCAGGATTGCGCCGGGATGCCGAAAAAGGTCAGCAGCGCATTTAGCGGTCCGAGCCGGGCATCAAAAATCCATTTCCAGGCCATGGCGGCGGGAACCAGCGACACGACATGCGGAATGAAGATCGCGGTCTCGTAGAAACCGGCCATCCGCGAACGGGTGCGGTGGAAGATCAGCGCGGCGATGATCAGCGCCATCGGGATGGTCAGGATCAGCACCCCGAAGGCGATGATCGTGGTATTGACCAGCGCGTCGAGGAACAGATGGTCGCCCATCAGCTCGCGAAAATTGGCGAGGCCGACGAAGGGCTTGTTCTTCGACAGGATGTCCCACTTGAAAAGGCTGAGCCTCAGCGTGTCGGCGATCGGATAAAGCCGCACATAGGCAAAGACTGCCAGGGTCGGCAAAATCGCAAGGATCGCAAAAATCCATCTTTTGCGCTTCAGCATAAAGTTTGGCCTGTAGACAGCAGGGTTCGGCCGCGGCGCGGGTCGGACCCAGGATCCCCGTTTTAAGTGCCCGGAGCAATGATGCTCCGGGCCCATGCGATTGGCGAGTCGTGCCGGCGATTATTTCGCGCCCAAGCCTTCGCGGGTAAGGATGGTGTTCACTTCGTCGCTGGCCTTCTTGAGGAAGGCGTCGATCTTGGCATCGTCGCTGGCAAGCGAAGCGTCGCCGAAGGCGACGACGAGCTGGGCGGCAACGCGGGTCAGGATCTCTTCGATCGGACCGATCGAAGGTAGCGTGAAGAACTCGTAGCCCTTCGGATAGTCGACGAAGGCGGCAAACGCCGGCTGCTTGGACGTGACGGCCGAATAGTCGACGCCCGAACGATTCGGCAGCCAGCCGACGTTCTGGAGCAGCCAGACGAGGTTGTCCGGCGAATTGGCCGCCTTGGCGAATTCCCAGCCGACCTTGGCATCAGCGCCCTTGCCGGCGACATAGAGGTTGGTGGGCAGGGCGATGGAACCCTTCGGCAGCGGGGCGGTGGCGTATTTCAGATCCGGCGCCTTCTTGGCGATATCGCCGATCACCCAGGATTCGCGGATGAACATGGCGGTCTGGCCGCGCTCGAAGGCATCGGCGTCAGCCGGCATTTCCGGGGTGACCGTCTTGGTGGTGAAGATATTGGTGAGGTACTGTTTCAGCGCCTTGCGGCCAGCTTCATTGGCGAAATTGGGCTTCCACTTGCCCTCGCCTGCGGGAACCAGGATGGCGCCGCCATATTGATGCATGTTGATCCAGAATTTCTCCGCAATGCCCTGGCCACCGCCCGAGAGACGCATGCTCCAGCCCGACACACTCGCCTTGCCGGAGGCATCGCGCTTGGTCAGCTTCTCGGCATAGGCCGAATATTCCTCCATGGTCTTCGGCGCGGCCGTCAGCCCTGCAGCCTTGAACATGTCGGTGTTATAATAAAGAGCGCCCTGGCCGCGGAAGAGCGGCACGCCGTAGATCTTGCCGCCCTGGCCCGCGGTATCGCTGAAGAACTTGTCGAAGTTCTTCGGGTCCTTGACGAAGGTCGAGATATCGGCCGGCGCTTCCGGCAGAAGATCGTTTTCGAGGTAACGGGTGGCGGTCGAGCCGGAGAGCTCGATGACTGTCGTGCCGTCCTGGCCGCCGGTGAGGCCAAGCGCGACGCGCTTTTCGTGCTCGCGAAGGGCGATCGCCTCGACCTTCACTTCGAGCTTCGGATAGGCGGCCTTCATGCCCTGCGCGACATGTTCGTAGAACGGCGCCATTTCCGGATAACCGCTCCAGACCGTCAGCGTTTCAGCCGAAACGGTGGAAGCGCCGGAGAGAAGTGCGGCGCCGAATGCCGCGCTCATAAGCAGCGCGCGGGTGGAAATCCTGGTCTTTGCTGATCTGTTTTTCATGTCCCTGTTCCCTTGTTGTTGTTAACAAAAAGCTCTCATGCAACCGGTTGCGTGTCAAGCATCGGATCGTTTGTGACGGCCCATCGGCTCATGCGGCCCCGCTTCCGCTGGAGGTGGCTTTCGCGAGTTCGATAGCGCAGGCCGCGAGCGCTTCGGCAGAGCCCGGCGCGAAGGTCGCGGCCAGGCCGTAATAGCGGTGCGCCTCGTCGACTTCGTAACCGCCGAACTGGAATTCGCTGGCCGGCGGGATGTAGCCGGGATTGTCGCCGGCAAAACCGATGACGAAGGCCGGCTTGTCCGCGCCAAGGCTCGTACGGATGGTCAGCGCCGTCTCCGCAAAGATCTCGCCCGGCAACGCCACGATCGGCACGCCGCCCCAATCGAGCACGGTCACCCGCGCCGGGAGCGATTCAGGCTTGAGGGGCGCGATGTCGCGCGCCCAATCGGCCCAATAGCCGAGCAAGCTTTTGCGGGCGGGTTCGGCGGTCAAAGCCTCGTCCCGCCAGCGGTTTTCGAGAATTTCGGAGGCTTCGGTCTCGCGGCGCTCGAAGGCGAGACTGACGGTGCCGTTGCAGGCATGTACGGTGTCGGAAACCGGCCGTTCCGCGGCGCCGAGCGCTGCCTCGGCGATCTTGCGGCCGATGCTTTCGGCGGCAGCAAAGCTGCGATCCTGGTTCGCCGCAAGCGAGATCGAGGCATGCGCCGAGTGGCCGGTATTGGCATCACCGACGCAGCCGGTCATGAACAGCGCGACTGCGCCCGGATAGGTTTCCTCGAGTGCCTGCCGCACGAAATGAGGATAATCGGCCGTCCAGAGGAGATTGTCGGCCGCCAGCACCACCGGGTGGCAGGCGTAGGCGGTGATCAAGGCGATCATGCTGCCATCCGTGGCGCGGATGCGAAGGAGCGGCAGGGAAGTGTCCACGGGTCCGCCCGGATGGCGCCGATTACGCGCAATCCCCGGATCACTTCCCTGCCCCACAGTAACCGTTGCCGGCCGGCGCATGGTGGCGGCCTTGTCGATGGCGGCGACGCAGGCATCTTCCAGCCGCGCCAGATAGGCTGGATCGGCTGCGATGCTGAGCCGGCCGGCCATGGAAACCGGGCCGCCGTGATTGTGGAGTGCGGCGACCACGACGTTCTCCGCCGGAAGGACGCAGCGCTCGCGGATCCGAGCGCTCGCCGCGGCATCGATGCCGATGACGTCGGCAACGACGACCGCCGTGTCCCCGACTACCACGGCACGGGCCGCGAGGGCATCATGAGCGCCCTTGGCCGGCAGGGTGCGGGCCGCAAAACCGGACATGGCAAGACCCGGCGGCGGGGTGATATCGACGATGGCGGCTCCGGCTTGGATCATGCGCAGAACGCCTTCTCGCCGTGGACCCAGGCTTCCCGCACCTTCAGCTCGCGCACGCCTTCCGACCATTCGAAACGGATGAGATCGGCACGGGCGCCGACTTCCAGCAGGCCGCGACCGCCGACAAAGTGGCCGGGATTGCGGGTTGCGAGCAAAAGTGTATCGGCCAGCGGAAGGCCCGCCATCTGCGATGCGATCGCGATATTGGCCGATAGCGGCAGGCTGGCACCGGCGAGATAGGGCGTGCCGGCAACGCTGATCCGGCCCTCGGGTGATACCTCGACCCGGCCGCCGACCGGCTGGTCGTAGATGCCGGCGGGCATGCCGGCGAGCGCCACCATGTCGGACACGAGGATGGCGCGATCCGAACCCTTGGCGCGCAGCATGGCCTTGAATGTGTCGGCCGGTAGATGCCAGCCGTCGGCAATGAAGCTTGCCGTCAACCGGTCGTCGGCAAGCTGCGCCCAGATGAAATTCGGATGGCGCGGCAGCATCGCGGCAGCACCATTGCCGAGATGAGTGGAGAGGACCGCACCCGCTTCCGCCGCCGCATGGATTTCCTCCGGCGTTGCGGCTGTGTGGCCGAGCGCCACGTGGACTCCCCTCGCCGTCAGCGCACGGATGTATTCGATGCTTCCTTCATGTTCCGGCGCGATCGTCACCATCGAAACCAGATTGCCCGACGCCTGCTGCCAGCGATCGAATTCGGCGATAGACGGCGGGCGGACATGGGCTAAAGGATGAGCGCCGCGTGGACCGTCCTTATCGGAGATAGAGGGGCCTTCGACATGTATGCCCGGCACCATTTCGGCGATCAACTGGTGACCGGCACGGATTCTTGCGATATCGGCGAGCGCCTGAAGGATGGAGGCCTCGGAGGCCGTGATAATGGTCGGTAGCCAGGTCGTGACCCCGACGCTCAGCATCTCCTCGCAGAGCGACAGCAGGATGTTTGGGGTGACCTCGCCATTGTTCAGGTCAAAACCACGGTAGCCGTTGACCTGCAGGTCGATCAGCCCGGCGGAGAGATAAAATGGACCGGTATTTTCCGCCGGACGGATGGCGGCAATCGTGCCATCGGCGATTTCGATCGCAAAACCTCTGCCGGTGCGGGGATCGATACCGTCGACAACCATGGTCAGAGCGCCCTCACCCTGCCCTGGAAATTGGCGATGAAACGGCCGTTCGCCTCGTCGCCTCCCGGCGCATTGCCGCTGCGCCAGACCGGCGGCTCCATCCCCCGTTCGACAAGCTTCGCCACCGTGCGGATGACCAGGCAATTCAGCGTGAACGCGTTGGCGAAGGTGGAGATCGCCGCGATGTTTTCACCCATGCCGGGGACCTTCACGACCGCATCGCCGATCGGCACCTTGCAGTCGATAGCGATGTCGACGATGTCATGCAGGTTCTGTTTGGTCGGGTGGCGCGCCGGATGATCCGGCGAGGTTTTCGAAGCGTGTTCGCGGGAGCTGACACCGATCAGGAAGGCACCGCGGCGTTTCGCCTCCAGGGCCGCATCGATCAGCGCCGCGTTGATGCCGTAGGCGTTGACGAGGATCAGCAGGTCGGTGTCGCCGAGTCGCTGGTTTGCAATCACCACCTTGCCGTAACCCGGCGTGCGCTCGATCGCCATGGAACGGAGCGCGCCGTTCGACAGAAGCGTGCCTTCATCGAGAATGGCGCTGATATGCATCAGCCCGCCGGCGCGGAAGAAGACTTCCTGCGAGGCGAGATTGGAATGGCCGCCGGGGCCGTAGATATGCACCAGCCGGTCGGCGGCAATCTGGTCGGCGAGTTTTGACGCCGCCTGATCGAGCGGGGCCTTTTCCTCTTCCAGGACCCGGCGCATCAAGCCTTGAGTCGAGGCGAAATAACCTTCGCAGAGCGCATCCGTATCGATGACGGGGGTCTCAGGCATCGGGGTCAGAATCCTTGTCGATATAGAGGGTGCAGGCGGCGTGGAAGCGCAGGACGCTGGCCGGGCATTCGGTGGTCAGCGGGCCGTAAAGCGTTTTCGAAACGGCGTCGCGCTTGACGGCGCCCGGCACGACGCAGAACATCCGGTCAGCGCGCAACAGGCGCGGCACCGTCAGCGTGATCGCCTCGTTGGGCACCGACGCGATATCCGGGAAACAGTCGTCATCGACCTGCTGCTGGCGGCAGATATCGTCCAGTTCGACGATCTTGACGTCCAGCGGATCGTTGAAATCGGCGACCGGCGGGTCGTTGAAGGCGATATGGCCGTTGACGCCGATGCCGAGGCAGACGAAATCGATCGGCGCCTCGTTCAGCAGATCGGCGTAACGACGGACTTCGGCGCTCGCATCCGGCTCAGGGGTGATGCGGTGCACGGCGGCGAACGGCAGCTTGCCGAACACATGCTCATCCAGCCAGTTGACGAACCGCGCCGGCGAGGACGGCGACAGGCCGATATATTCATCCATGTGGAAGGCGGTGACGCGGCCCCAGTCGATGCCCGGCACGGCGCAGAGCGCCTTCAGCATATCGGCCTGGCTGGGGGCGGCGGCAAAGACCATGCGGACGTCCGCTTGGTTAGCGAGGCGCTCGGTCAAGGCGGCGGCAATATCGGCGGCCGCGGCGGCGCCCATCTCGGCCCGTGTTGCGAAGCTTTCGACCGAGAGACGGTCGAAGGTCCGCCGCGTTTCCGGCGAAGGACGATGGGCGGTGGCGAAGCTCAAACGCGGTCTCCATGTCGTCTGGGAGGGAACCGTCCGGGCAGTGGCGATGCGTCGCCGCATCCCTTGCAGGTCCCCACTTTTGTTAATGAAAGAGTTCCATGCAACCGGTTGCATGTCAAGTGGATGAATGTCAGTCTTCGCGTCAGAATTGATAGCGCAGCGGACTTCATGTTAAGTGCCAAGCCAAACGGGCGAGTTCTCAATTTCCATGATCAAACGGACCAAGGGCGTCACCATCAGCCAGGTCGCCGATGCGGCAGGCGTTGCGCGTTCCAGCGTCTCGCGCGCCTTCACGCGGCCGGACATGCTCTCCCCGGAAACTGTGACCCGCATCATGAAGGCGGCCGAAGCGCTCGGCTACGTGCCGAACCATACGGCGCGGGCACTCAGCACCGGGCGGCACGGCAATGTCGGGCTGATCGTGCCCGATATCGCCAACCCGTTCTTTCCACCTCTGATCCAGGCGGCCCAGCTCGAAGCGGACCGTTCCGATTTCTGCATCTTCCTCGGCAATACCGAAGAAAACCCCAAGCAGGAGGACAAGCTGGTCGGCCGGTTCGCCGGCCAGGTGGAAGGCCTCGTGCTCGCCTCCTCGCGCCTCTCGGACGAGCGCATCCGCGCCCATGCGGGCCTGTTGCCGCTGGTCTTGATCAACCGCGATATCGACGGCATTCCGCGCGTGCTGATCGACAGCGGTTCGGGTGTGCGCGAAGCGGTCGAACATCTCGCCAAGCTCGGACATCGCCGGATCGTCTATGTCAGCGGCCCGTCGAATTCCTGGTCGAACAAGCAGCGCCGCACCGCCATCAAGGCCGCCGCATCAAGGCTGGATATCGTGGTGGAAACCGTACCGGCAGTGCTGGCGAGCTATAATTCCGGCCGCAACGCGGTGAGCGCGATCCTTGCCACCGGCGCCACGGCAGCCGTCGCGTTCGATGACCTGACAGCCCAGGGCGTGCTCGCCGGGCTTTCCGAAAAGCGCGTCTCGGTGCCGTCAGATTTCAGCCTGATCGGCTGCGACGACGTGCTCGGCGCCGTCACCTATCCTGCCCTCACCTCGGTCTCCAACCGCTCGACGGAGGCCGGCCGGGTGGCCGTCTCGCTGCTCCTCGACATGCTGCAGTCTCGGGCCATCCGCGACGTGCGCTACGTGCTGGAAACACATCTTGTGGTGCGCAATACGACCACCGCCTTGCGATAGATGGGAACCTTGGCCTCCGCGGCAGGTTGGATGGAAGTCCAACCTTTACAAGGGAGGTTTTCATGCCGAAGAAAAAATGGTCGCAGGACGTGACCGAGCACAGCGACGCGATGGACCTGAGGGATGGCGTGTTCAAATCGCGCAGTCCGAAAAAGATCGCCGAGTCCCTCAAGCATTCCGCCGAAGCCAGTCAGCGTCGCAAGTCGAGCCCGTTCCAGTCGGCCATGTCGATGCTGAATTTCTACATCAACCGCGCCGGCGGCCAGCTTTCGAAATCGCGCCGCGCCACGCTGGAGAAGGCCAAGGATGAGCTTCGCAAGGATTTCGGCCGTGAACCGAAGCATTAAAACCACCCCGCCAAGCCTCGACAGCATGACCTCCGCCGCCGATGTCACCATCGAAACCATTCTCTTCGAATTCAGCGACTGGGTGCCGAACAATCCCGATCTGCCGGTGCTGATCTATCGCAACGCCATCCCGGCCGAAGGGGAGATGGCGCCGAAGTTCGAAGATCGGTTCCAGTCGAATGGCTGGCAGGGCATCTGGCGCAACGGCGTCTTCGACTACCAGCACTATCACACCGGCGCTCATGAGGTGCTGGGGATCGCCGGCGGCCGGGCGCGGTTGCTGATCGGCGGGCCGGCCGGCGCCGAACTGAGCGTCCATGCCGGAGACTGCCTGATCTTGCCGGCCGGCACCGGCCACAGGCGGATCGATGCCAGCCGGGATTTCCTGGTGGTCGGCGCCTACCCGCCCGGACAGGACGCGGACATACAGACCGGACCGGCAGACCAGGTGCAGCTCGACACCATTGCGCGCCTGCCGCTTCCAAAGACCGATCCCGTCGAAGGCGCCGACGGCGCCCTTCTTCGCGCATGGTCGCGACGTTGATTTTCCAGTTGCCTCCATGCAATCCACATCTCTCGGCGAGTGCCCCAACAATGACGAGCCTCCCTGTCTTGGCCGAACTTTCCAGGCGGCGGAATATCGCCGTTTCGTGCCGGAATTCGCCCACAAAACAAGCATTGCAACGTTGCAGCATAAGCGCGCCCCTTGGAGCCATTAGATTTCGGCTTGAGGGCCATTCACGACAGCAGAGCGTTTGACGACCTCCAAAATGTATGGCTTCCTTATATCACGACGCGAACGGGAGGAGACTGTTCGCGTCACATCACACTCCGGCTTGCCCGCGAGGTGCCGGACTGAACTCTAGGAGGAGAGTGCAGTGAAGCGATTTCTAGCAGGCGCCCTGGCGCTGGTGTTTTCCGCATACATTCCGGGCGGCACTGCCACCGCCGCCGACGAATATCCGACCCGGCAGATCACGCTGATCGCCGGTTTCCCGGCCGGCAGCGGCGCGGACGTCTACGCCCGCTTCTTCGCCAAGAAACTCGAGGAACAGCTGAAGCAGACCGTCATCGTCGATAACAAGCCGGGCGGTCTCGGAAGCCTTTCGGTCGTCGCACTCAAGAACGCCAAGCCGGACGGCTATACGATGCTGATCGGTTCGGCCGACCAGTTCACGGCGGCGCCCTACGTCTTCAACGCCCCGCCCTATGATCCGCTCAAGGACTTTGACTATGTCGCGCCGGTGTTCAGCCAGGCATTCATGATGCTGGTCAACGCCAAGTCGCCCTACCAGAAGATTTCCGACCTGAGCAAGGCGATGAAGGAAAAGGGCGCCAAGGGCTCCTACGCCACGTCGAACTTCCCGTCTGTCATCCTTGCCGAAATGTACAAGGCCAATACCGGCGTGCCGGACACACTTCAGGTGCGCTACAAGACCAGCGCGGACTCGCTCAACGACTTTGCAAGCGGCGCGATCGACTACATGGTCGGCGATCCGGTCTTCGGCCTTGCCCGCTCGCGCGACGGAACGCTGCGCGTGCTGGCGGTCAGCACGGCGAAGCGCATTTCCTCGGTGCCGGACATCCCGACTTTCGCGGAAGAAGGCGTCCCGAATGTCGACGTGCGCATCTGGTGGGTTCTCGCCGCGCCCAAGGGCACGCCGAAGGATATTCTCGACAAGATGCACAAGGTGATGACCCAGGTCACCACCAGCGAAGAAGCCCGCAAGTTCGTCGGCACCAATGGCGGCGAGCCGATGACGCTCGACAGCCCGAAGGCGACCCTCGACTATGCGACGATGGACACCAAGCGCTGGGAAGAGTGGGCCAAGATCGGCAAGATCGAAAAGCAGTAAGCTTCCAGAGGCATGACCAGATCGGAAAGGCTGGAGGGGATCTCCGGCCTTTTCCGTTTCAGCGTGCCAGAATAGAGCTGATAATGCGCCCACAGAAACAACTCCGGATTGTTCATCTGCATCAATAGCTTCGCTGAAGATGCACGCCTGAGGGATGAGAAACCGCGTGAGTCAGGCAATTTTATCGGAACCAGCACCGCCGCTCGACAGTTAGACCGCCAATTCGACGGCTCTAATCGACGGCGAGGCAAATCCCATGAACACGCGTCCCCAATTCATCGCCGGGACATCCCTCGCGCAACTCCCACCACAGATTTACTACGTTCATCCCCTGATGCTGAGGGGGCTCGACGCGTGGCGAGAGGTTTTTGCGCATGCGAGGAATCTCGGCTTCGACACGGTGCTGACGGCGCCGCTTTTCGAGCGGGGCCACAATGCGAGCGTCTTCGTGACGAAGGACTTCGACCGGCTCGACCCGGAGCTTCAGCTCGGCTCTTCCGTCCAGGACGGTATCAAGGCCCTGATCCAGGCGGCGCGCGAAAGCAAGATCAAGCTGATGCTCGACCTCGTGGTCGATAGGGTCGCCGTGGACGCCGAACATGCCGGCCCGATCCTCGCCGATCCGCGTATCACGCCGCGGGACAGCGGCAGCCGCGGCATCGACTTCATGAGCGAAGCCCGTCATATCGAGGATTGGCGCAAGCGGATGGCGCAGCTCACCGATCTCGGGATTGCCGGTTTCCGCTGCCTCGGCATCGGCCGCCTGGCGCCGGAAGCCTGGTACGACCTTATCGTATCGACCCGCAAGACCGCGCCGGAAACCGCCTTTCTGGCATGGACGCCCGGCACCTCGTTCGAGGATCGACGGGCGCTCGAGGGGGCCGGTTTCGACGGCAGTTTCTCGTCGCTTGCCTGGTGGAACCTCGAGGAGCGCTGGATCCTCGACGAATACCAGATCCAGCGGCAGCTCGGTTATCAGGTCACGTTTCCGGAAGCACCTTTCGGCAAACGCATCGCCCATGGCACCGACAGTTGCGAAGTGCTGCAGAGGAAGGCAATCCGGTCGCTGAAACTCGCATCGACCTTCGCGAGCGGGCTAATGATCCCGATGGGCTTCGAATTCGGCGCGACGACGCCACTCGACCCGCTGTTTGGCGACGGAATGGGCATCAGGGGGCTGCGGGAGCAGGGATCGTTCGATCTCTCGGCGGATATCCGAAGCGTGAACGCCGGCACCAACAAGACCGCGGCCGGCTTTGCCCGCCAGCCGCTGCGGCTCATCTCCACCAGCCAGACGCCGGCCGTGGCGTTGATGCAGACCGACCGGGAAGACCTGCGCTCCGCGCAGAAAGTGCGCGTCGTGGTTCTGAACCGCGATCTGCGTCGCTCCGTGGCCGCTCCGTTCAACGTGCTGCGCGAGGCGGCCGCGCCTTTCCTGCCGCTCGAAGCGCCGGAGGCGGATGGCGAAGCCTTTGCCGCACAGCTCAAGCTGAAACCCGGCGAGATCAGGATTTTCGAAGGCCGGTCGTCGGTGCCGATCGTGGACGCGGCACCGGTGCCCTCGATAGACAAGGCGACCGCTTCGCCGCGGCTGGCGATCGAGAAGATCACGCCGTCCGTCGACGACGGCCGTTTCGTGGTCAAACGGGTGGTCGGCGAGACGGTGAAGGTCGAGGCGGACATTTTTGGCGACGGCCACGACCCGCTGGCGGCGGCGCTGCTCTGGCGCGCGGCCGACGAGACGGAATGGACCGAAGAGCGCATGCAGCTCGTCCTGAACGATCGCTGGAATGCGGAATTCACGCTGAAGCGCATGGGCCGGCATGAATTCGTCATCGAAGCCTGGCGCAATCCCTTCGCGATCTTCCGCTATGAATTCGTGAAGAAACACGAGGCGCGGCTCGATCTCAGGCTGGAAATCCAGGAAGGCATCAACCTCGTTCTCGATGCGCTGGACAATTCCTCCGGCAGGATCAGGACACGGCTGAAAACCCTGTTCGACAAGCTGACCGAAGTGCAGGACCCGCAGCGCACGGAAATCCTGCTGGCGCCGGAGACCGCCGAGCTGATGGCGGAGGCCGACCGTCGACCATTCAAGGTCCGCTCACAGGCAATCCAGGTCGATGCCGAGCGTATCGCTGCCGGTTTCGCCAGCTGGTATCAGATCTTTCCCCGCTCGCAGAGTGGCGATCCGAACCGTCACGGCACGTTCGACGACGTCATCAAGCGGCTACCCGCCATCCGCGACATGGGTTTCGACGTTCTCTATTTCCCGCCCGTCCATCCGATCGGCAAGACCAACCGCAAGGGCAAGAACAACTCGCTGAGCCCCGCGCCGGACGATCCGGGCAGCCCCTATGCGATCGGCTCGGAGGACGGCGGTCATGACGCGATCCATCCGGCGCTCGGCACGTTCGAGGATTTCCGCCGGCTGATGGACGCCGCCCAGGACGAGGGCCTTGAAATCGCGCTCGACCTGGCGATCCAGGCCTCACCCGATCACCCGTGGCTGAAGTCACATCCCGGCTGGTTCGACTGGCGGCCGGACGGGACGATCCGTTATGCGGAAAACCCGCCGAAGAAATACGAGGACATCGTCAACGTCGATTTCTACGCCCATGACGCGATCCCCTCGCTCTGGATCGAGCTTCGCGACATCGTGCAGAAATGGGTCGACAACGGCGTCAAGCTCTTCCGCGTCGACAACCCGCACACGAAACCCTTCCCCTTCTGGGAATGGCTGATCGCCGATATCCGGGCGCGGCATCCGGAGGTCGTTTTCCTGTCGGAGGCCTTCACCAAGCCGAAGGTCATGTACCGGCTCGCCAAGGTGGGTTTCTCGCAGTCCTACACCTATTTCACCTGGCGCAATGCCAAGTGGGAGCTCGAGGAGTATATGCGCGAGATCACCACCGAGGAGCCGAAGGAGTTCTTCCGGCCGCATTTCTTCGTCAACACCCACGACATCAACCCGGACTTCCTGCAGAACGCGCCGCGTCCCGCCTACCTGATCCGCGCCGCCCTTGCCGCGACGCTGTCCGGTCTCTGGGGCGTCTATAACGGCTTCGAGCTTTGCGAGGGCCGGCCGGATGCCAAGCGCAAGGAATATGCGGATTCGGAGAAATACGAGATCCGGGCCTGGGACTACGACCGTCCCGGCAACATCAAGGGCGAGATCACCCTGCTCAACCGGATCCGCCGCGAGAACCCGGCGCTGCATTCGCATCTCGGCCTGCAGCTTCTCACCGCCTGGAACGACAACATCATGTTCTTCGAGAAGGCGAGTGCCGGTCGCGAGAACGTCCTGCTGATCGCGATCAACCTCGATCCGCACAACGTGCAGGAGGCGGATGTCGAAATACCGCTCTGGTCATGGAACCTCCCGGACCATGGCACACTTGACGTCGAAGACCTGATCACCGGCCAAAAGTTCACCTGGACCGGCAAGATGCAAAGGCTGCGGCTCGATCCCCATTGGGGCCTGCCCTTTGCGATCTGGCGCGTGAGATAGGGGAGGAAAGCAAAAAATGGATATGACGAGTGCAAACCGGGGCCAGGGTCAAAACCAGGCACAGATGAATGATGGCGATCCGTTGTGGTACAAGGACGCCGTCATCTACCAGCTCCACATCAAATCGTTCTTCGATGCGAATGATGACGGGATCGGCGATTTTCAGGGCCTGCACGAGAAGCTCGACCATATCGCCTCGCTCGGGGCGAACGCGATCTGGCTGCTGCCCTTCTTCCCCTCGCCGCGCCGCGACGATGGATACGACATCGCCGACTACGGCAATGTCAGCTCCGACTACGGCACGATCGAAGAATTCCAGGCCTTCGTCGAAGCGGCGCACCAGCGCGGAATCCGGGTGATTATCGAGCTTGTCATCAATCATACCTCCGATCAGCATCCGTGGTTCCAGCGGGCGCGGCATGCGCCGCCCGGCTCTCCGGAACGGGATTTCTACGTCTGGTCGGATACCGACCAGAAATTCCCCGAAACCCGGATCATCTTCCTTGACACGGAAAAATCGAACTGGACCTGGGACCCGGTCGCCGGCGCCTATTACTGGCACCGCTTCTACTCCCACCAGCCGGACCTCAACTTCGACAATCCGCAGGTGCTGGAGGAATTGCTCGGCGTCATGCGCTTCTGGGCGGATACCGGCATCGACGGCTTCCGGCTGGACGCGATCCCCTATCTCGTCGAGCGCGAGGGGACAAACAACGAGAACCTGCCCGAGACGCACGAGATCCTGAAGAAGATCCGCGCCTCGCTCGATTCCACCCATCCCGGCAAGATGCTGCTCGCCGAGGCCAATCAATGGCCGGAGGACACGAACGAGTATTTCGGCAATGGCGACGAATGCAACATGGCGTTCCACTTCCCGCTGATGCCGCGCATGTACATGGCAATCGCCAAGGAAGACCGTTTCCCGATCACCGACATCATGCGCCAGACGCCGGAAATCCCGGAAAACTGCCAGTGGGCGATCTTCCTGCGGAACCATGACGAGCTGACGCTCGAAATGGTGACCGACGAGGAGCGCGACTACCTCTGGAACATCTATGCCGCCGATCGCCGCGCCCGCATCAATCTCGGCATCCGCCGCCGCCTTGCGCCCCTGATGGAACGCGACCGCCGTCGCATCGAGCTGATGAATGCACTGCTGCTTTCGATGCGCGGAACGCCGGTTCTCTATTACGGCGACGAGATCGGCATGGGCGACAACATCTATCTCGGCGACCGCGACGGGGTGCGCACCCCGATGCAATGGTCGCCGGACCGCAATGGCGGTTTCTCCAAGGCCGATCCGGCCCGCCTCGTTCTGCCGCCGGTGATGGACCCGCTCTACGGGTACGAGGCGGTGAATGTCGAGGCGCAAGGCTCCGATGCCCATTCGCTGCTGAACTGGACCCGGCGCATGCTGGCATTGCGCAACAAGCACTCCGCCTTCGGTCGGGGCTCGCTGAAATTCCTGACGCCGGGCAATCGCAAGATCCTCGCCTATCTGCGCGAATACAATGGCGAGACCATCCTCTGCGTCGCCAATCTCTCGCGCCTGCCGCAGGCGGTGGAACTCGACCTGGCGCATTTCGCCGGCCGCGTGCCGATCGAACTTTCGGGCATGTCGCCCTTCCCGCCGATCGGCCAGCTGACCTATCTCCTGACACTGCAGCCGTTCGGCTTCTTCTGGTTCCAGCTCGTGGCCGAAGCCGACGGCCCCGTCTGGCGCAAGGAGCCGCCGGAGCAGATGCAGGACATGGTGACCATGGTCACCCGCCGCGACCTGCAGGAACTGGTCGACGAGCCCCGGCTTGCCGCCACGCTCTCCAACGAGGTTCTTCCCGCCTATCTCGGCAAGCGCCGCTGGTTCGGCTCCAAGGGGCAGGTCCTGAATGGGGCCACACTGGTCGCGGCAACGCCGATCGCTTTCGCCAACAACATCCTGCTCGGTGAGCTCGAGGCGGAGGTGGATGGCCGCAAGGACACCTATCTGCTGCCGCTTGCGGTGTCCTGGGACGATGCGCAGCCCACCGCGCTCGCCCAGCAGCTTGCGCTGGCCCGTATCCGCCAAGGCCGTCGTGTCGGCTTCCTGACCGACGGGTTCGCCATGGAGGGCTTGGCGCGCGGCGTGATGCGTGGCCTCGGCGAGCGTTCGGTGATTTCCGGCCGCGCCGGCACATTGGAATTCATCGGTACGGAGAGCCTCGACAGCCTGACGGTCACCGACGACATGGCCGTCCGTTGGCTCTCGGCGGAGCAGTCCAACAGTTCGCTTATTTTGGGCGACCTGGCGATGGTAAAGCTCATCCGCCACGTCTTCCCGGGCGTGCATCCCGAAGTCGAAATGACCCGATATCTGACCAATGTCGGTTATCAGAACACCGCGCAACTGCTCGGCGAGGTCGCCCGCACGGCGCCGGATGGCAGCCGCTACACGCTGATCATCGTTCAGAGTGCGATCCGCAATCAGGGCGACGCGTGGAACTGGATGCTCAGCAATCTGCGCCGCGCCATCGACGAGATCGTGGTGACCGGTCTTGAAGGCGAGGTGGTGGACGAGCATTTCAAGCCGCTGGTAAACTTGGTCGCGACCATCGGCAAACGGCTCGGCGAATTGCATGCGGCGCTTGCCCAGTCAACCGACGACCCGGACTTTCAACCGGTCCGGGCAAATGCGGCCGATGCCGAAAAGTGGCGCGAGGCCGTCACGAGCCAGATTTCCCACAGTCTGGCGATCCTCGAAAAAACGGTCGAGGGCGTGGATTCGGATATCGCTCGCGATGTGCGGGGGCTTCTGGAACGCCGCGACGACCTTCTCGGCCTCGCCACACATCTGGCGAGCGCGGTGAAAGGCACGCTGATGACCCGCAACCATGGCGACTTCCATCTCGGCCAGATCCTGGTCGCGGAGGGCGACGCCTATATCATCGACTTCGAAGGCGAACCGACCCGCGACCTCGCCGAGCGCCGCGCCAAGACCAACCCGCTGCGCGACGTCGCGGGACTTTTGCGGTCGCTGAGCTACCTCGCCGCCTCGGCCGACCTCGACCGGGAAATCGTCAGCGAGGTGGACGACGCCCGCCACAGAGAGCTCGTCGCCCGTTTCATCGAAATGGCGGAACCGGCCTTCCTCGATGCCTATTTCGAGGCGACCGAGAATTCGCAAGAATTGCGCATCGCGCCGGAGGCCCGCGCGCGCATCCTTGATCTCTTCCTGCTTGAAAAGGCTGCCTACGAGATCGCCTACGAAGTGCGCAGCCGTCCGCACTGGCTTCCCCTCCCGCTTGCCGGCTTCTCGGCGATCGCATCCCGACTTCTGGAGAATGTCTCATGAGATACGAGCGCACAGACCTGATGATTGGCACCGTCAGCGAAGGCTTGCAGGCCCTTGTGGAAGGACGGCATGGCGATCCATTCTCGATCCTCGGACGCCATCAATACGGCAACCTCACCGTGGTCCGGGCGCTGCTGCCGGGTGCGCTGTCGGTGGAAGTCGTGGAGGCCGATACCGGCAAGGTGCTGGCCGAACTCGAGACCATTCATGAAGGCGGATTGTTTGCCGGGGTGACCGGCAGCACGACGCCCTATTTCTTCCGGATCCACTGGCCGGACGCCATCCAGGAGATGGAAGATCCCTACTCCTTCCCGCTGCTGCTCGGCGATCTCGACCTGCACCTGATCGGCCAAGGCACGCACTACGATCTCGGCCGTACGCTCGGCGCCATACCGATGGAAGTCGAGGGCATCGAGGGCGTGCGCTTCGCGGTTTGGGCGCCGAATGCGCGGCGTGTTTCGGTCGTCGGTGATTTCAACGCCTGGGACGGACGGCGCTACCCGATGCGGCTTCGCACGCAGGCCGGCATCTGGGAACTCTTCCTTCCGCGCCTTACCCACGGCGAGCGCTACAAGTTCGAAATCCTGGACGGCAACGGCACCCTGCTGGCGCAAAAGGCCGACCCGGTCGCCCGCTCCAGCGAGGCAGCGCCGTCGACGGCGTCGATCGTCGCCTCCTCCAAGCCCTTCCGCTGGAACGACGAGAACTGGATGCGCAGGCAGCGCACTGATCGCGCCCGCGAGGGGGCAATGTCGATCTACGAGGTGCATCTCGGCTCGTGGCTGCGGATCGCCGAAGAAGGCAACCGCCATCTCGACTGGGTCGAACTCAGCCAGCGGCTGATCCCTTACGTCCACAACCTCGGCTTTACCCATATCGAAATGCTGCCGATCATGGAGCATCCGTTCGGCGGCTCCTGGGGTTATCAGCCGCTCGGACTGTTCGCCCCGACCGGGCGTCACGGCACGCCGGAAGATTTCGCCTATTTCATCGATCGCTGCCACGCGGCGGGCATCGGCGTCATCCTCGACTGGGTGCCGGCGCATTTCCCGACCGACGTCTGGGGTCTTGCCAAGTTCGACGGCACGCCACTCTACGAACATGCCGATCCTCGCGAAGGTTTCCACAGGGATTGGAACACGCTGATCTACAATCTCGGCCGCAACGAGGTGAAAGGTTTCCTGATCGCCTCGGCGCTCGAATGGCTCGAGCATTACCATGTCGATGCGTTGCGGGTCGATGCGGTCGCCTCGATGCTCTACCGCGACTACAGCCGCAACGAGGGCGAATGGATCCCCAACCAGTATGGCGGGCGCGAGAACCTGGAAGCCGTCGAATTCTTCAAGCACCTGAACAGTATCATCCATGACCGCTGCCCGCACGCGTTCACGGCGGCGGAGGAATCGACCGCCTGGCCGGGCGTCACCAAGGCTGCCGAAGAGGGCGGCCTCGGCTTCGATTTCAAATGGAACATGGGCTGGATGCACGACACGCTGCATTACATGCAGGATGATCCCGTCTACCGGAAATACCAGCATGGGGCGATGAGCTTCGGAATGATCTATGCCTATTCCGAACGCTTCATCCTGCCGCTCTCTCATGACGAAGTGGTGCACGGCAAGGGCTCGCTGATGGCCAAGATGCCGGGCGACCACTGGCAGAAACTTGCCAACCTTCGCGCCTATTACGGCTTCATGTGGGGCCATCCCGGCAAGAAGCTGATGTTCATGGGCGGCGAACTGGCGCAGGAGACCGAGTGGAACCATGACGGCTCGGTCGTCTGGGACATGCTGGACAGCCCCGACCACGCAGGCGTCCAACGGCTGATCCGCGACCTGAACACGCTCTATGCCCAGGAACCCGCGCTGCAGTTCGGCGATCTGCATCATGAAGGTTTCGAATGGGCGGTGGCCGACGATGCCGAGAATTCCGTCTATGGCATGTTGAGGAGCAACGAAGACCGATCCTCGCATGTGCTGGTCGCCTCGAACCTCACGCCGATGCCGCGGCACGGCTACCGCATTGGCGTCCCGGCGGAGGGACGCTGGGAGGTGGTGCTGAACACCGATGCGGCGCTCTACGGCGGGTCCAATCTGGGGCAGACGGAAGCCTGGACGGAACCTGCGCCGGCGCATGGGAAGGCGTTTTCCATACAAGTGGTGCTGCCGCCGCTGGCGACGGTGTTCTTGCGGTGGCGGGGGTAGGTTTTGGCTTGAAGTTGAAACGGGAATTTGCCGTGAGGCACCCCCCTCTGCCCTGCCGGGCATCTCCTCTTCAAGGGGGAGATTCGCCGGAGGCGGGATCACCGCCTCCCATCGAAGAGCGAAGTTAGCGGTAACGGAAAGTATTTAGTTCCATGCCCGCGATCGTGATGGGGGAGAGAGCGTAGCTCCATCCGATCTCCCCCCTTGAGGGGGAGATGTCCGGCAGGGCAGAGGGGGTGTCGCGGGCACAAGGGGCGATGTTGTTTTTCACTCGCCGGTGCCTATTCCCCCCGCCAGCCCATCTGATAAGTCACCTTATCCACCCCCGCGAACCGCCCAACCCGAAGCAGCTCCGCCTCCAGCTTCTCCAATCTCCCAGCCGAAGCGCGCACACCTTTTTCCAGCCACAGCCGCTTCACATCCAGCACGCCCGACTTGCGGTCCGCCTTCATATCGATGCGACCGATCATGCGGTCGCCTTCGAGCAGCGGAAAGACGTAGTAGCCGTATTGGCGCTTCGGCTCCGGCACGAAAACCTCGATCCGGTAGAAAAAGTTGAACAGCCGCTCGGCGCGGTCGCGGTTGCGCAGGAGCGGATCGAAGGGGCTCAGCACGCGCACGCGGGCGGGCGGTTCGGGGATCTCACCCAGGTTTTCGGGAAAGCCGAGGAAGGCGAAGGAGGGGCGCGGGCGGCTGCCGTCCGCCGTCTCGATCAGCACCTCCGTCAACTCATCGCGACGGGACTTCACCCAGTCCTTCGCCTCGTCCGGCGTAACCAGATCGAAAAAGGCGGCAAGCTCGCCGGAGGTCGCAAAACCGAGGCGGGTCATGGCACCGCGGCAGGCCCAGTCGATGAAGGCCTCGTGGCTGACCTCCGGCTCGTGATGATGCGGCGGGATCACCCGTTCCATCAGGTCGTAGATCTTCTGGAAATTGACGCGGCCGGCGATCGCCAGCTTGCCGGTGTGCCAGTAATATTCGAGCGCCGTCTTGTTCGGATGCCAGTTCCACCAGCCGCCGGACTTGTGGTCCTCGGCCTTCATGTCGCGCGACATGATCGAACCGTTTTCGGCGATGTGCTGGAAGGTCTCCTCGAAGGCCGCGTCGAACCCCTCGCCGTGCCATTTCCTCCAGCGCTCGGCGAGGACCGGCTCGCGGCGGCGAAAACGGTGTTTCCAGTAGCGGAAGAAGCTTGCCGGAATGATCGAGGCGTCATGCGTCCAGTGTTCGAAGAGCTCGCCGTCTTTTTCCAACAGTGCAGTAAGGTGCTCGCGCCGGTAGGTCTGGTTGCGCGAGAACAGGATCATGTGATGGGCGCGCTCGACGGTGGCAATACTGTCCACCTGGACGAAACCGAGATCGTCGATGAGCTGCAGCAGGCCGGATTTGGTCAGCGCCCGGCCGGGCGGCTCGCAGAGCCGCTGCCGTTCGAGGAAAATCTTGCGGGCCTGATCGTTCGGAATGAGAATCGCCATGCCATCTAGACTAGGATGTCACCGCGCCGGATTCAATGTTCACGTTCGGTTCCGCATTCCCCTTCCCCATCTTCCGGTCTATAGACCGCTGAACATCGAGGGACAGGCTTGGATATCCGTTTCGAACAGGCAGAAGCGCGTTTCGAGGGACGCACCGTCGTCCATCCGCTGACGCTGTCGCTGAGCGAACGGCGGATCGGCGTCATCGGCCTCAACGGCTCCGGCAAGACGACATTCGCGCGGATGATCAACGGGCTGGTGCCGCCTGCCACAGGCCAGGTGACCGTCAACGGCTTCGATACGGTGAAGGACGGCGACAAGGTTCGCGGCCAGGCAGGCTTCATCTTCCAGAACCCGCAGAACCAGATCATCCTGCCGATCCTCAAGGAGGATATCGCGCTGGGGCTGAAATCGCGAAAACTCTCGAAGGCGGACACGGAGGCGGCGGTCGAGGCCGTGCTTGCCCGTTTCGGTATCGCCCATCTCGGCGAGCGGCGTGCGCATGAGCTCTCCGGCGGCGAATTGCAGCTCGCGGCGCTCGCCTCGGTTCTGGTCACCCAGCCGGATATCCTGATCATGGACGAACCGACCAATCAGCTCGATCTCAAGAACCACGGCCTGGTGGAGCGGACGATCCAGGGCCTCGACGAAAACGTCATCATCATCAGCCATGACCTCGGCCTGATCGCCGATTTCGACCGGGTTCTGCTTTTCCACGGAGGCCGCCTCGCCCAGGACGGCGCGCCGGCTGAGGTCATCGCCCGCTACCGCGAGCTCGCCGCATGAAGACGCTCTATGTGGAGGGCGACACGTTTCTGCACCGGCTTTCGCCGCGGACGAAACTTCTCGGCCTTGCCGCACTCAGCCTTGTTCTATTCCTTGTCCATTCGCCGGCCGTTCTTTCGGTCGCGGCCATGCTCGGCGGCATCGTCTGTGCCTCGCTCCGGCTCGGATGGCGCCAATCCTGGCTTCGGCTGCGGCCGATCCTGCTGACCATCGTCATCGTTGCGCTCTTCACCCTCGTCCTCAACGGCCGGCACGATGCACTGATCGTCGCCACGCGGCTGACGGCGCTTGCCCTCTTCGCAGCGGCCGTGACGGCGACCACTAGCACCGGCGACTTCATCGACGAGATCACCCGGCTTGCCATGCCACTCGAACGTTTAGGGGTCGTCAAGGCCGCGGATATCGGGCTTTCGATCGGCCTCGTCATCCGTTTCGTGCCGGAAATCCTCAGCCGTTACCAGGCCATCCGAGATGCCCATCGCGCCCGCGGTCTCAAGCCGAGGCCGCTGACGCTCGCGGTGCCCTTGATCATTCTGACGCTCAAAAATGCCGACGATATTGCCGCCGCCATTGACGCACGCGGCATCCGGGCGCAGAAATAACCTCGTATAAAGGTTCAAGGATTCGCATAGTATGACCACCCGTGATCTCGTACTGGCCGCCCTTTTCGCCGCCATTATCGTGGCGCTCGGTCTCGTGCCGCCGATCATGCTCGGCTTCATTCCGGTGCCGATCACGGCGCAGTCGCTCGGCGTCATGCTGGCAGGCGTCATCCTCGGCGCCAAGCGCGGCGGTTTCGCGGTGCTTCTGGTCCTGCTACTTGTCGCGATCGGCCTGCCGGTGCTGTCAGGCGGACGCGGCGGCCTAGCCACCTTTGCCTCGCCGACCGCCGGTTATCTTGTCGGCTGGTTCTTCGCGGCCGTCGTCACCGGCTATTGTTCCGAGCGGTTCGTCGATCGATCGCAGAGCGGTCTCGTGCAGATCACCGGCTTTTTCCTCGCGGCCCTGCTCGGCGGCGTGGTTGTCGATCACGCGCTCGGCATCCTCTACCTTGCCTATGTCACGGGCACCGGGCTTTCGACCGCCTTCATCGGCGACCTCTCCTTCGTACCGGGCGATGTGCTGAAGGCAATGATTTCGGCACTTGCAGGCCGCGCCGTAATGGTCGGTTACCCGCTGCTGCCGCAACGGGCCTGATCGACGGCGTCCGATCAATCCAGGAACTGATAGAGCCAGTCGCGCAGGTCTTCGGGAAGCGGCACCGGCTCCATGCTGTCGGGGTCGCAGGTCATCCAGACGATCTCCGCTTCCGCGACAGCCTCATTGCCCCGCAGCATATGCACCAGGAAGCCTGCGGACTTTCCGCCGATCTTGCTCACGCCGATATGCGTGTGAACAATATCGCCGAGCTTCAAGGCCGAATGAAACGTGCAGGTGATCTTGCCGATCCTGAGGAACGGATCGTCCTTCTGCGGCTTGCGGCGGCGCCAGAATTCCGTGACAGCTTCTTCCGCCCGCACGACATAGGATGCCCGGAACATCTCTCCGTTCATGTCGACATCGCGGAAAGGAACCCGGAATTCCTGAGACTTGACTGACTCTTTGGCCACGATACCCTCTGGGTTGCACCCAATCATGTAAGACCATTCTTTCAAGCTAAACAAGCACAAGAGCAAGGGGTTGCGGCTTGAAAAAGTCAGCTTTCTGCGCCATGTCGGAGAGGTCCAGACCGGACTGACCCTCACGAGGCCGCCGCATGACCACGCGCCTTTACGAACACAAGATCTTCCTCGAACACAGCACGCCCGAAGGACATCCCGAACGGGCCGACCGGCTGCGGTCGCTGGCGATCGCGCTCGAGCATCCGAATTTCGCCAGGCTCGACCGCAAGGACGCACCGCAGGCGAACGAGGACGCGGTTCTGCTCGCCCATCCGGAAGAGCACCTGCGCGCCGTCATGCGCGAAATCCCGGAAGAGGATACGATCCGCCAGATCGAGGCGGACACTTATGTGGGGCCGAAGAGTTTTCAAGCCGCGCTGACCGGGATCGGCGGCGCGATGGCGGCCGTCGATGACGTGGCGACCGGCAAGGTCGACAATGCCTTCGTGGCGGCCAGACCGCCCGGCCATCACGCCGAAAAAGACAAGGCGATGGGTTTCTGCCTGTTCAACAACGCCGCGATCGCCGCGCGTCACGCGCAACGGAAATACGGCATGGAACGCGTCGCGATCGTCGATTGGGATGTGCATCACGGCAACGGCACGCAGGACATCTTCTGGAACGATCCGTCGGTGCTGTTCTGCTCGACGCACCAGATGCCGCTTTATCCCGGCACCGGCGCCAAGGATGAGACCGGCACCAAGAACAATGTCGTTAACGCGCCTCTTTCGCCCGATACCGGCAGCGAATATTTTCGCGAGGCCTTCAAGAGCCGCGTGCTGCCGGCACTCGACAATTTCCGGCCGGATTTCATCATCATCTCGGCCGGCTTCGACGCGCATCATCGCGATCCGCTGGCGCAGATCAATCTCGTCGGCGACGATTTTGACTGGGCAACCGGCCGGGTCATGGAGATCGCCGGCAAATATGCCGGCCACCGTATCGTCAGCCTGCTCGAGGGCGGATATGATCTCGAAGGGCTCGCCGAATCGGCGGGCATGCACATCTGCAGACTGATGAAGGGATAGACGATGACCGACAACACCGAGACCCTCGATGTGAGCGGCTATTCCTTCGAGAAGGCCGTCGCCGAACTGGAAAGCATCGTGGCGCGGCTGGAACGCGGCGACGTGGCGCTCGACGAATCGATCGCCATCTACGAACGCGGCGAAGCGCTGAAGAAACACTGCGAGAAACTGCTGACGGCCGCCGAGAACCGCATCGAAAAGATCCGCCTCGACCGGGCCGGCAAGCCGCAGGGCGTCGAACCGCTCGACGGCGAGTGAACTTCATCGACTAAAACCAAAGTCTTACGACCTTCGCGACGAATGCGTCATAAACCGATTGACGCACCGGAAGTGCCTCCCCATGATGGCCTCCATCTTATGGTTGTTTTGGGAGGAGACCATTATGAATTTCGGCGTGAAGGCCAGCAAAATCAATCTCATGTTCGCGGCGACGCTTGCCGTTTCGACGGCGTTTTCCGCCACCGGGGCGAAGGCTGCGGAATTTATCAACGTGCTGACCGGCGGCACATCGGGCGTATATTACCCGCTCGGCGTCGCACTGGCCGAAATCTACGGACAGGGGATCAAGGACAGCCGCACACAGGTGCAGGCCACCAAGGCCTCCGTCGAGAACCTGAACCTGCTGCAGGCCGGGCGCGGCGAGATCGCCTTCTCGCTCGGCGATTCCGTCCAGGAAGGCTGGAAGGGCAACAAGGAGGCGGGCTTTCCCGCCAAGCTTGACAAGCTGCGCGGCATCGCCGCCATCTATCCGAACTATATCCAGGTGGTCGCAAGCGCCGAATCCGGCGTGAAGACGCTCGCTGATCTCAAGGGCAAGAGCCTGTCGGTCGGTGCACCCGCCTCCGGCACCGAGCTCAATGCCCGGGCGATCTTCACTGCTGCCGGGCTCTCCTACAAGGACCTCGGCAAGACCGAATACCTGCCGTTCGCCGAATCCGTCGAGTTGATCAAGAACCGCCAGCTCGACGCGACCCTGCAATCGGCCGGCCTCGGCGTCGCCTCGATCCGCGACCTTGCCACCTCGCTGAAGATCAACGTCGTGGCGATCCCGGCGGCCGAAGTCGCGAAGATCGGGGCGCCCTATGTCTCCGTCAAAATCCCGGCCGGCACCTATGAGGGCCAGACCGCCGATGTCGAGACCGCAGCCGTCGGCAACTTCCTGATCACCCATTCCGGTGTTTCGGACGAAACCGTCTACCAGATGACCAAGCTGCTGTTCTCCAACCTGCCGAAGCTTTCCGCCGCCCACGCAGCCGCCAAGGCGATCGACGTGAAGAAGGCGCTGGAAGGCATGCCCGTGCCGCTGCATCCGGGCGCCGAGCGGTATTACAAGGAAGTCGGGTTGGTGAAGTAATGCATGGCGCCCTTCCTTCTCCCCAGCGGGGAGAAGGTGGCCCGAAGGGTCGGATGAGGGGGAGCGGAGCCAAACTCTTGCTCTTCGCTTCCGCTTCGAGCCTTCGTCGCTACGCTCCTCAGCCCCCTCATCGCCTCGCGTCCGCTCGGCACTTCTCCCCGCTGGGGAGAAGAGGGAGCAAGCCAATCGGCAATTGAATCCCGAAAGAAATCCATGTCCGAAACCGCAATGCATCATCCGATGGCGCCGCACACCGCCGAAGAGCCGATCGAGGGCCTGCCGCCCGGCTGGGGTGAAGGCATCGGGGCGAAGATCACCTTTGCCATCGCAATCGCCTTTTCCGCCTTCCAGCTGATCACCGCGGCTTACGCCATCCTGCCGAGCCAGGTGATCCGCGCGATGCATGTCGCTTTCCTGCTGCTTCTCGGTTTCGGCCTGCTCGCCCAACTGCGCGCCAAGACGCCAGCCGGAAAGACCTGGTTCTGGTTCCTCGGCCTCGCGGGTTTCGCGACCGGGCTCTACAACTGGATTGAATATGCACCACTGCTGCTGCGCAGCGGCTTTCTGACCACGCCTGATATCATCTGCGGCGTGGTGCTGATCGTCGTCGTCTTCGAGGGCGCCCGCCAGCTGATGGGCCTGCCGCTGACGATCATGTGTGGGATCTTCCTCGCCTACTGTTTCTTCGGCCAGTATGCACCGGGTGCGCTCCAGACGCGCGGCTATTTCTTCGACCAGATCATCGACTATTTCGCCTATGGCACCGAGGGCATCTACGGGACGCCGGTCTATGTCTCGGCGGCCTATATCTTCATCTTCGTGGTGTTTGCCGCCTTCCTCGAACGGGCGGGCATGATCGCGCTGTTCAACGACGTGGCGCTCGGGCTTGTCGGCCACTGGCGCGGCGGGCCGGCGCAGGTCTGCGTGCTCTCCTCGGCGCTGATGGGGACGATCTCCGGCTCGGGGGTCGCGAACGTCGTGGCATCCGGCCAGTTCACCATCCCGCTGATGAAGCGCTTCGGCTTCAAGTCCGCCTTTGCCGGCGGTGTCGAGGCGACCTCGTCGATGGGCGGACAGATCATGCCGCCGGTCATGGGGGCCGTCGCCTTCATCATGGCCGAGACGCTCAACATTCCTTATGCCGAGGTGGTGAAGGCCGCGCTCATTCCGGCCGTACTCTATTTCGGTGCCTGTTTCTGGCAGGTGCATCTGGAGGCGGGCAAGGCGGGCCTGCGCGGCATGAACGCAAGCGAGTTGCCGAGCGCCTGGGGCGCCATCAAGCAGCATTGGCCGCTGATCCTGCCGCTTGCCGCCCTCGTCTACCTGCTGTTTGCCGGTTATACGCCGATCTTCGCGGGCACGATGGGTCTGGCGCTGACCGTGGTGCTGATCCTGTCGACGCCGATCGCAGCGTCGATCGGCCCGACGGCCTTCCGCGTCGTGTTCTGGATCGCGGTCGGGGTCGCATCGGCGAGCTTCTTCGAATTCGGCGTCACCTTCCTCGCTCTGCTGCTGTGCGCGTTGATCGTCGCCTGCTTCTTCTTCAAGGGTGGCCGCGAGACGCTGATGATCTGCGTCGATTCGCTTGCCGAAGGCGCCAAGAACGCACTGCCGGTCGGCATTGCCTGCGCCATCGTCGGCATCGTCATCGGCACGCTGACCTTGACCGGCATCGCCTCGACGCTGATCGGCACGATCATCGACATCGGCCGGGACAACCTGTTCATCTCGCTGATCCTGACGATGATCACCTGCCTGGTGCTCGGCATGGGTATCCCGACCATCCCCAACTACATCATCACCTCGTCGCTCGCCGGCCCTGCCCTGCTCGAACTCGGCGTGCCGCTGATCGTCAGCCACATGTTCGTCTTCTATTTCGGCATCATGGCGGACCTCACGCCGCCGGTGGCGCTTGCCGCCTTCGCCGCCGCACCGATGGCGAAAGTCTCGGGGCAGAAGATCGGCTGGGAGGCGACCAAACTGGCGATCGCCGGGTACGTCGTGCCGTTCATGGCCGTCTATACGCCGGCGCTGATGCTGCAGGATCCCGGCCCGCTCTCGGCCTATGTCGGTTATTGGGGCGAGGTCACTTACGTCTTCGTCAAGGCCTGCTTCGGCATCGTGCTCTGGGGGGCGGCGGTCGTCGGCTTCCTGTTCGCGCGGCTTGCCATCTGGGAGCGGGTGCTCGCCTTCACGGCCGGCGTGCTGCTGGTGCTGGCGCTCCCCTGGACCGACGAGATCGGCTGGGTGATCACCATTCTCTGGATCGGCTGGCACTGGTGGAGGACACGTAAAATCTCACCGCCGGCGGTCGCGACGCCTTGAGGTCAGAGCGATGAGCCTCTGCATCCTGGCGGGCGGCAAGGTGACGGTACTCGCTGTCTCGGTGTTCACACTTTCCTGGACCCATTCCGTGCAGAAGACGGAATGGCGTGAGACCTGGGCCGTGACGCCGGCCGGGCTGGAGCTGCGGCAAGCAGAGGTCAAAGGTTCCGGCGCGGGCATGGAGCCCGGGGCGGATGCGGTGCTGAAGGATGGCTGGTGGGTTTGGGCGCCGAAACTGCCGCCACAGAAACGTCTTTCGCTGGCAGCTTCCGGAGTGACGCCGAGCGGGTGGAAACTGTGTCATGCGGGTGGCTGTCTCGAGCTTGGAGCAGTGGCGGGGGATGAGGTGAGCCTGAGCGGGTGTCCCTGAGGCTCTCGACCAAATCCGACGATTCCACTATATTGTCCGCATGGACAAGGATCTGGTCATCGCCAAGCTGAGGGAGCATGAGGACGAGCTGCGCGCCGCGGGTGCGGAGCATGTGTCGATCTTTGGCTCAGTGGCCAGGGGCGATAACCAGGAAGGTTCAGACCTCGACGTTCTCGTCAAGTTTGCAGAGCCGGTGGTCCAGTCGGGCTTCGGCTATTTCAGCGCGGTCGAGGACCTGAGGACCTTAATCGCACATATTACGGGGGCCCCTCAGGTCGACATCGTGGCTGAGCCGATACGCAAAGAGCGGTTGTCGCGAGAAGTAGAACGGGATCGCGCTTTTGCCTACTAAAAGGCCGCTCACCCGTATGCGTGATATCGTCGAGAATGGCCGCGCTATTCTGGAATATACACGTGGTCTCGGTTTTGAAGGATTCTTGAAGCAAAGATTGATCCGGGACGCATCCGAGCGCTGCCTCGCGCGAATTTCGGAAGCTGCGGTCAAACTTGGTCCGACTGCTGAAGAGCTCTTTCCATCCCACGATTGGCGAGGCATGCGCAATTTCGGGAATATTCTGCGTCACGAATATGAGGATATCCTCGATGAAGCCACATGGGCGATCATTACCCGCCACCTCCCGCCCCTCCTCATTGAACTCGAAACATTCTTGACGCAGTATCCGGACGAACAGGAAACACTGTAGCGAGTACCCATGTCCTTCTTCCCAGGAACCGACCCGGCCGCGGGCGATGCCTTCGCCTGTGATGCGATCGAGAACCTGATCATTCCGCGCACCAGCGATATCGGCGGGTTTTCCGTGCGGCGCGCTTTGCCGAGCCGGCAGAGAAGATTGGTGGGGCCGTTTATCTTCTTCGACCGGATGGGACCGGCGCTGTTGCGCGCCGACGAGGCGCTCGACGTCAAGCCGCATCCGCATATCGGGCTTTCCACCGTCACCTACCTGTTCGACGGCGAGATCAAGCATCGCGACAGTCTCGGCACCGAACTGGTGATCCGGCCGGGCGACATCAACCTGATGACCGCCGGCCGCGGCATCGTGCATTCGGAGCGCACGCCTGAAAACCTGCGCGGCCATCCGATGTCAGTCTCCGGCCTGCAGACCTGGCTGGCCCTGCCGGACGACAAGGAGGAGATCGATCCGGCCTTCTCCCATACGGGCAAGGAAAACATGCCGGTCATCGATGCCGACGGGGCGAACGGCCGGGTGGTGATCGGCGCTTTCGAAGGCCTCGGCTCGCCGGTCTCGACCTTTGCCGACACGCTCTATGTCGATCTGCGCCTCGAAGCGGGCAAGCGCTTCCCGTTCGCGGCGGCGCATGAGGAGCGGGCGATCTACATTCTCTCCGGTGAGCTCGTGGTGGCGGGCGACCGGTTTGCGGCCGACCAGCTTCTCGTCTTCCGGCCGGGCGACGATATCACGCTCGAAGCCGGTGCGGCGGGCTGTCACATGATGCTGTTCGGCGGGGCGGCGCTGAACTCCAAACGTTACATCTGGTGGAACTTCGTTTCCTCTTCCAAGGAGCGGATCGAAAAGGCGAAAGAGGAGTGGCGCACAGGCCGTTTCGACATCGTGCCTGGGGACGAGGAGGAGTTTGTCCCCTTGCCCACCGCCTGAAATCGGGTAGAACCCGAGGTCATGCAACTTGAAAAAGCCTGTTTTCTTCTCATGTTGGGGAGGAATACGCTTCCGGAAAAGAGCAGAAAAGGCCACCATCCGTGACATCAATCCCCGCCACGCCCTTGCTCGACAAGGTCAAGCTTCCTGCCGATCTTCGCGAGATCGAAGATCGCGATCTGACGCAGCTTGCCCGCGAATTGCGCGACGAGATGATTGATGCGGTGTCGCGGACCGGCGGCCATCTCGGCGCCGGCCTCGGCGTCGTGGAACTGACGATCGCCATCCACAAGGTGTTCAACACGCCGGACGATCGGCTGATCTTCGACGTCGGCCACCAGTGTTATCCGCACAAGATCCTGACCGGCCGGCGTGATCGCATCCGCACGCTGCGCCAGGAGGACGGGCTTTCCGGCTTCACCCGCCGAGCCGAGAGCGAATACGATCCGTTCGGCGCCGCGCACTCCTCCACCTCGATTTCGGCCGGCCTCGGCATGGCTGTCGCGGCTGACCTTTCCGGCTCGAAGCGCAATGTGATCGCGGTCATCGGCGACGGCGCGATGTCGGCCGGCATGGCCTATGAGGCGCTCAACAATGCCGGCGCGCTCGATGCCCGGCTGATCGTCATCCTCAACGACAACGACATGTCGATCGCCCCGCCGACCGGCGCGATGAGCGCTTATCTGGCGCGCCTCGCCTCCGGCCGCACCTATATGGGCTTTCGCGATCTCGGCAAGAAGCTGACCGCCTATCTCGGCAAGAATGTCGACCGGGCGATTACCCGCGCCGTCGAGCATGCGCGTGGCTACGTCACCGGCGGCACGATGTTCGAGGAAATGGGTTTCTACCATATCGGCCCGATCGACGGTCATTCCTTCGACCATCTCCTGCCGGTGCTGCGCAATGTGCGCGACAACGCCCGCGGCCCAGTGCTGATCCACGTGGTGACGCAGAAGGGCAAGGGGTATGCGCCGGCGGAAGCCGCCGCCGACAAATATCACGGCGTCAACAAGTTCGACGTCATCACCGGCGCGCAGGCGAAATCGAAGCCGAATGCGCCAAGCTATACGAGCGTCTTCGGCGAAGCGCTGGTGCAGGAAGCATCACTCGACGAGAAGATCGTTGGCGTCACAGCCGCGATGCCGAATGGCACGGGCATCGACAAGCTGGCGGACGTCTTCCCGGCCCGCACCTTCGATGTCGGCATTGCCGAACAGCATGCGGTGACGTTTGCGGCGGGCCTTGCGGCGGAGGGTTACAAGCCGTTCTGCGCGCTTTATTCGACCTTCCTGCAGCGCGGCTACGACCAGGTCGTCCACGACGTGGCGATCCAGGGACTGCCGGTCCGCTTCCCGATCGACCGCGCCGGTCTCGTCGGCGCCGACGGACCGACCCATGCGGGATCGTTCGATACGACCTTTCTCGCCACCCTGCCGGGCATGGTGGTGATGGCCGCCGCCGACGAGGCGGAACTGAAGCATATGGTGCGCACGGCCGCCGCCTATGACGAAGGCCCGATTTCCTTCCGTTATCCGCGCGGCGAAGGTGTCGGCGTCGAACTGCCGGAACGTGGTCAGATCCTCGAAATCGGCAAGGGCCGGGTCGTCAAGCAGGGCGCCAAGGTGGCGCTGCTCTCCTTCGGCACCCGCCTCAAAGAATGTCTGCTTGCAGCAGAAGACCTCGATGCCGCCGGTCTTTCAACGACGGTTGCGGATGCCCGCTTCGCCAAACCGCTGGACCAGGAGCTGATCCGCCAGCTCGCCCGCCATCATGAAGTGCTGATCACTATCGAGGAAGGTGCGGTCGGCGGCTTCGGCAGCCACGTGCTGCAGTTCCTCGCGACCGAAGGCCTGCTCGACAACGGCCTGAAGATCCGCTCGCTGGTGCTGCCGGATATCTGGATGCAGCAGGCGAGCCCGGATGCCATGTATGCCAAGGCCGGCCTCGACCGGGCCGGCATCGTCTCGACCGTATTCAAGACACTCGGCCAGACCCAGATCGGCATCGGTTTTGCCGGCTGAGCCTGACCGCCAGGGTCTTACGGACTAGAATCCGAGACGGCTCAAGGGGCCGATGATCTTGCGATAGAGCATCGGCGGCGTGAAATCCCGCAGGACATCACGCCGTCTTTCGGCGTAGTCCTTCTTGTCGGTGGAATTTGGCCGAGGCTTGAAGAGTGTCGAATGCGACTTGCGTGAATCGTCCCAGGTCGCCGTGTAATAATAGAGCGCGATCGAATCCCTCGACCTGCCTTCGGGATGGTTTACGACGCTGGGATTGCCGTGGAAGGAATCCGAAGTCGTCGAGAAGGTGACCATGCGGTTGAACAGCGGCGTGAAGCTGTGCACCTTGCCCTTCATCTCCTTGTCCCAGATCTCGAACGAGCCGCCCCACTCCTCCCGCCAGTCCTTGTTGAGATAGATCAGCGTGTTGAGCCGGCGCTCGACCTTCATCTTGGAATGCACGTTGAAGTCCGCGTGGATATCGAGATGCCCGCCGGTCGCAGTCTCGTGCACGCCGGCGCCGAAGAAGAACGGGTCGGGGATCAATCCTTCAATGCCGGTCATCTCCTCCAGGAACAGGATGAAGGGACGTGAATTCAGCGCGTAGAACAGGTTCTTGGTGTAGGTCGGAAGGCGCTCGGGAACATACGAGACCTTCTTGTTCTCCTGAGCCCTCGCAAAACTCGTCTCCTTTTCGGGGCGGTTCCTGAGGTCGGTCAGGACGTTTTCCAGAACCTGCTCGGGCAGGAAATTGTCGATGCAGATATGCGGATAGGGCGAAGCCGACTGGTAAGCTTCAGCATAATTTCTGGCCATCGCGCGTGCAGCATCAACATCTGCAAGAAGAGTATTCGCATCAATTGGATATACTAACTGCGTCATCACACCCCCCAACTTATACTTCGGTCAGAGTGTCATAATTTTTCGATGGCGCAAGCATGGCAAAAGCCCATACTTCGAAAGCGTTAGTTGTTAGAGGGATTCCAAACCGATCCGCTCGCTTTAATTCACGCTTTAAAATCAACCCGCTTCAGTGACAGCATCCCGCCGCGTGGCAACCTTTGTCAGGAGGGAGGCTCCGAAGCAGTATACGCCTACCTCGAATGAAGTAATACCGCCGGTTGAAGGCGCGGTCCTAGTTCCGCTCGCCCTCGATCATCATGTCGAACTGCACGACATTGGAATAGATCGGCGTGCCGACATCCATGGCGTAGCGTGAACGGAAGATCTTGCCGCTGACGCTGAAGCCGATGGTACGGCCGCTCCAGGAGGTGAGTTTCACATCGAAAATTTCGGGCGAGCTATGCCCCTTGGCGGTCAGCGTGCCGGTGATGCGGGCGCTGTCCGGCCCGGTCTGCTCCACCCGTTCCGAGCGGAACGAGATCGTCTCGAAATGACCGGAATCGAAGACGGCGCCGGAGCGCAGAAAGGCGTCGATGCGGTCCTGGCCGGTGCTGACGCTTTCGGGCTTCAGATCGAAGTTCACCACGGAATGGGCGAGATCGCCGGCCTTGAGGTTGAACGTGCCGGAAAACCTGCCGAACTTGCCCTTGATGCCACCGCCGCCGACCTGATCCACCGCAAACGCGATGCGGGAACCGGGCGTGATGGCATAACGGCCCGCCGCCTCGGCGAGGCTCGGAACCTTCACCGCCGAGAAGCCGGCCTGGGGAAGCGACATGGTGAGCAGCATCGCTGCGATGACGGTTGTCCTGCGGGTCATGGTCCCTGCTCCTCGATTGACGTTTTCACCGCGCGGTGCCGGTTGCCGAGCATGCGGGTGAGCGCGTCGTCGTGCCTGACGTAATGGTGGTAGAGGGCTGCGCCCGAGTGCAGAAGGACGAGTGCGAGCGTGGAATAGGCGAGAACCGCATGGATGGTCGTCCACAAGGCCTCGGCGGCATCCGACTTCGGCACCGGAAGATGCGGAATGACGACGAGGTTGAACGCGAAGGTGGGGATTTCGAGCGGCGATACGGAAGCGATCATCCAGCCGGCCACCGGCACCACCACCGCCAGGATCATGAGCAGGTAGTGCACCGCATCCGCCGAAAGACGTTCCAGAGCACTCAGGCCCTCCACGGGCGTCACCCGCATGACGGTCAGCGAATGAATGAGCCTCACGGCGGCCAGAAGCAGCGCAAGCATGCCGAAGGACTTGTGCCACTGGAAGAGCGAGAACTGCAGCGCGGGATCGATGGATTGCCGGGTCATGACGAAGCCGAGAACCAGCAGGCCGACAATCAACGTCGCGATCAGCCAGTGCAGAACGATCGCGATGGGATCATAACCATCGGCAGGGCGACGCGGCATGGGATGTTTCCGGAACTCTTCACCACAAGTGGAAACATCGTGCTTTTGGACCCTGCCGACAAGCGCCAGCACGATCACGTTTCTTTCAATATTATTGAATTCGGATTTGAGCCGCCGTTACTGGTCGGCGGCCGTCAGGAACAGGATATTCAGATCCTTTTCAGGATAGAAATCGTCGGCGGTCATCTCGAAGGTCGTCGGGCCGATCTTCTTCACGCCGCTGCCGCAGAAGCTGACATAGTCCTGCGCCCTGCCCTTGTCGATCGTCAGCTTGAACTTGCCGATCGAACCGCCCCAATTGGCGCCGGTGGTGAGGATGTACGACACCCATTGCTCCGTATAGTTCGGGCCGCTTTTGCCGGCGGCCGCTTCGAGCTTTGCGGCGGTCTTCATAAAGGCGGCGTCGATGCAGTAGCGGTCGGCGTATTCCTTGTAATTCGTCGCCGGCTTGCCCTGGTCGATGAAGGTCATGGCAACCGTGCCGCCGACGCTCGGCTTGTAGCGATGGCTGACGCGGACGGGTTTGCCGGCCGGGAATTTCGTCTTCCACCAATAGACCGAGCGCAGCGTCCAGGCCGGCGTCAGATCCTCCTGCCAGCCTTTGCCGGCGTCGTATCGGTTGATGAACACGAGGCCTTCCGCGATCCAGGCGGTCTTTACGTCTTCGGGCAGGGCCTTGAGTGCGGCGAGCGTCCTGTCGCTATAGGGCAGGAGCGGAATGTTGCGCGCCAGGAGTTCGTCGGTGCGGTCGATGCCGGCCGCCAGCACCCGCTGCTGCAGTTCCGGCTTGATCTGCCGGCTGTCCTGCACGACCGAGAAGCCGAGGAAGTTGTCGCTGTCGGTTTCGTCGAGCGCGATATTGCTGTCCATGCTGCCGGTGATATCCGGCATCGGGAAAGCGATGACGCTTTCGACATCCTTGTCGCTGGTGTTCTTGAAGACGTAGTCGACCAGCACTTCCTCACGGGAAATGTAGAGCTGCTCCTCCGCCATCGTGACATCGGAGGTCTGGACGTAGATCAGCCCGCCCGTCTTCAGCTCCGCCATGGAATCGTTGGCGATTGCCGGGGGCGCGAAGGCCAGCAATCCGCAGATCAGCATTCTCGACCGCATGTCAGTTCCTCTTCCCGTGATGGCGCGAGGATAGACGGGATCAGCGCAGCGGAAAAGGCGGGCTCTGCAACCTTGTCCGGGAGATCAGAACTCCGACCAATCTTCCTTGACCGCAGTTGCCGAGGCTGTCCTGCCACGGGCGGCCGTGACGCGCGGCGCGTTGACAGGCGAATTGCCCAACCGGGTATCGATAGCCTGTCGAGACGCCCGCCGTCCGTGGTCGCCGCTCGTGTTGGAAGAGTATCCGGCCAGCTTGAACTGCCCGATCAGATCGCGAAGCTTGACGCTTTCCGACGCAAGTTTCGTGCTTGCGGCATTCGATTCCTCAACCATGGCAGCATTGCGCTGTGTCACCTGATCCATCTGGTTGACGGCAGTATTGACCTCCGCAAGCCCGGTTGATTGCTCCGTCGCCGACAGGGCGATGGAATTCATATGCGTGTTGATGGTGACGATGTGGTTCTCGATCGCCTTCAGCGCCTCGCCGGTCCCGCCGACCAGTCTGACGCCGCTTTCCACCTCGCCCGCAGAATTCTGGATCAGGCCCTTGATTTCCTTGGCGGCCTTGGCGGAGCGCTGCGCAAGCTCCCGGACTTCCTGGGCAACCACGGCAAAGCCCTTGCCCGCCTCGCCGGCACGTGCCGCCTCGACGCCGGCATTCAGCGCCAGCAGGTTGGTCTGGAAGGCGATCTCGTCGATGACCCCGATGATGCTGGAGATCTGCCTGGACGATTCCTCGATGCGGCTCATCGCCTGTACCGCCTGAGACATCACTTCGCCAGACTTTCGGGCGCTGTCATTGGCCTGCCTTGCCGCCTGTTGCGCCTCTTCGGCCCGTTTGGTGGAATTGCCGACATTGGCGGTGATCTCGTCCAGCGCAGCCGCCGTCTCTTCCAGGGAAGCGGCCTGCTGTTCTGTGCGCCTGGAAAGATCGTTGGCGCTGGAGGCGATTTCCTGGGTGCCGTTGTCGATGGCGCCGGCCGCGTCGGCGACAGCGGAAAGGGTCTGCGAAAGCTGCAGGGCGGCCGTGTTAAAATCGCTGCAGAGAGACATGAAGTCTTCCGACACGGTTTCGGTGATCCGATAGCTGAGATCGCCGGAGGCCAGATGCTTCAATGCGCTGGCAAATGCGCTCGTGGCCTGCAGCAGCTGAGCCCGAGCCTCTTCCGCGGCCGCCTTGCCGAGCGCGACGCGCTGCCGCTCGTAGTCGCTGCGCTGCTCCTCGGCTTCGGCCGTCAATCGGCGATTTTCGATCGCCGCCCGGCGGAAAACTTCGACGGAGGCCGCCATGGCGCCGATCTCGTCGCCGCGTCCGGCAAAGGGAATGGTGTCGTTGCAATTGCCGGCCGCAAGCTCCTGCATGGACGAGGTGATCCTGCGCACCGGCCGCGCAATACCGGTCACCGAATAAAGGCCGGCGCCCAGGAGGATCAGGAAACAGGCGCCCGTGACCGAATAACTGATCTTCAGCGTCGCATCATAAAGCTTCTGGGTGCCTTCGTAGGCTGCGTCGGCCGCATCCTGGTTATATTTGAGCTGCGCCCCAAGGGCCGCTTTGACCATCTCGATCTGCGGAACCAGCTTGTCGTTGAGGACGCGGGCAGCCTCGCTCTTGCGCTCCGCACGGGACAGGGCCAGGAGGGTCTCGCCGATCTGAGCATAGGTCGCTATCGACTTGTCGACGTTTGCAAGCAGTTCCTTGCCCTTCGGATTGACAATCTTCGGCCTGATCGCTTCGATCACATCGTTCAGCTCTTTTCGCCGTTCGAGGTAAAATGCTTCCGCAGCGTTTCTGTCCTCCGGCGTTTGCGCGAGGATGTGGCGCGCATAGGCGAAATTCACTCGAAAATAGGCCTTGCCGATCTCCTCCGTGGCCAGCAGCTTGGGGAGGCGGTTGGTGGCGATTTCTGCCGTCTCCCTGTTCATGTTGAACACCGCGTTTGTCGATAGCCAGGCCGCGCCGGCGAACATCGCACCGATAACGACAAAAAGGGTGATCAGGACGATCTTGATGCTGGGACGGGACATGCGATGCCACTTTCCTCTGTTGGGAGAATCCAGACGACCGTCATGGCTTCCGGCTGGAAGGAGGCTCGCTGCTGAGCCATGCGCGAGTCACACGCAGAAATGCGCGCTATAAGAGCAAGGATGGACGCGCCGAATTTAAAATTGTCTAATTTAAAACATACCGATATTCACCATTCAGGATTGATAGATTTTTTCCACCATCAGCAGCGATTGTCTTTCGAGGATCACGTGGCAACAAAAAAAGGCCCCGGAACCGGGGCCTTGCTGCGTCGAGCGATGATTGATCAGCAATGTCAGAATTCCGACCACTCTTCCTTCACGGCCGCCGCGCTCGCCGCCTTGCCGGAAAAGGCGCGGGCGACGGTGGACCGCAGGGCGTTCGCCGGCGATGCCACCGGACGGGCTTCCGCCGGAGCCGCAACCGGGCGGGAGGCCCGCACCGCCGCGCCGCCGAAGTTGAACTGCTTCAGCAGGGCATCCAGCGCCTGAGCTTCCTGGGCGAGCTTGTGGCTCGCCGCGTTCTGCTCCTCGACCATGGCGGCATTCTGCTGCGTGCCCTGGTCCATGGCATTCACGGAGGTGTTGATCTCCTGGAGACCGGTCGACTGTTCGCGGGTGGAAATGACGATGGCGGAGAGGTGTTCGTTGATCTGCTGCACCTCGCCGACGATCGCTTCCAGCGCCTGGCCGGTCTCGCCGACCAGCGCCACGCCCGCATCCACCTGCTGGCTGGAGGTGGTGATCAGTGCCTTGATCTCCTTTGCCGCATTCGCCGAGCGCTGGGCGAGTTCGCGGACTTCCTGTGCCACGACCGCGAAACCCTTGCCCGCTTCGCCGGCACGCGCCGCCTCGACACCTGCATTGAGGGCAAGCAGGTTGGTCTGGAAGGCGATATCGTCGATGACGCTGATGATGTTGCCGATCTCGCCCGAGGACTTCGAGATCTGCTCCATGGCGGAGACCGCCCGGCGGACCACTTCGCCGGACTTTTCGGCGCCGATGCGGGTGCGCTCGACACGCTGGCCGACATCCTCGGCGCGGCGTGCCGATTCCTTCACCGTCGTCGTCACCTCTTCGAGTGCGGCGGCGGTTTCTTCGACGGCTGCTGCCTGCTGTTCGGTGCGGCGGCCGAGATCGTCGGCCGCGGCGCGGATCTCGCCGGCACCGGAGCTGATCGCCGACGCGTTCTCACCGACCGCCTGGAGCGCGGACTGCAGCCGGCCGAGCGCCTGGTTGAAGTCGGTGCGCAACCGGTCCAGATTGCCGGAGAAGGGCTTTTCGAGACGGTAGGCGACATCGCCATCGGCAAGGCTTGCAAGGCCGGTCGCCAGCGCATCGATTGCGAACTCGATATCGGCGGCCTCACGGGCCTTCTGGGCGTCGTTGCTCCGGCGTTCGCGCTCGCTGGTTTCACGCAAGGCATCCGCATCGCGAGCGAGAACCTGCTTTTCGATCGCCGCATCCTTGAAGACCGTGACGGCCTGGGCCATCCGGCCAACTTCGTCGCCGCGTTCGAGAGCCGGAACCTCGATGTCATGATTGCCGCCGGCAAGGCTGGTCATGGCTTCCGTCATACCGACGATCGGCTTGACGATGGCGCGCGACAGGGCGAGCACGAGGGCGACCGCGATCAGGCCGGCAATGCCGCCGCCGATCAGAAGCGTCAGCAGCAGATCGTTGTGGGCGCTGGTCTGTGCACTGACCATGGCGGTCGACAGATCGAAAGCCTGCTTCTTGATCTTGGCGGCAGCCTCGCGGAATACGTCGAGCTGGCCCTTCGACTGGTTGCGGCCGATCTCGATGACTTCCTCGATCGGCTTGCTGGTGTTCTTGCGCGCATCGAGCTGCGGGACCGTGAGCTGGGTGTGGAACACGTCGGCTGCGGCCCGCATCGCGTCGAGCGAAGCGACCATATCCGGCATGCCGGCCGCCGCCTTCTTGGCGGTGTCGATCGCAACGATCATCTTTTCGCGGTTGTTGAAGACGTCGCCATAGGTGCTGTCGCTCTTGAAGAGCAGGAAGCCGCGCTGGTTGACGGCCTGTTCCAGCATGGCTTCGAGCGCCGCGTCCACATTCATCATGATCGTCTGGGAAACGACCTGCTGAGCGGAGGAGCGGCTCGATTTCAAAGCCTGCCAATAGACGCCGGCCGAGGCCAGCAGGCACACCGACATCAACGCCGCGAAGGTGACGATCAGCTTCTTGTTCAGGGATAGGTTTTTAAGCGACATGAGGGGCTTCCGCTTTCGGATGAAATAAAACTGCATGCTCCTCCGGCAGCGAGAGAATCCCAACATGATTAAAATTTGATTGAACGCAGCCAAGAGTTTTCATCGGACAAGGCCCTTGCAAGCCACGCGATAGGCAGGCATTGACTGCAGCCATGTCCACAACTCCTGAAAACCAACGCCTCGACCAGCTTCTCGTCTCGCTCAATCTCGTCGCGAGCCGGGCCCGTGCGCGCGACGCGATCTCCCGCGGCACCGTCACCGTCAACGGCCGCGTCGTCACCAAACCGAGCCTCACCTTCCCCCTCGACGCGGTTCTCACCATCGACGACCCGGCACAGGACTACGTCTCCCGCGCGGCACTCAAGCTCGTCGCGGCGCTCGATCACTTCAAGCTCGATCCGGCCGGCCATGACTGTCTCGACATCGGCGCCTCGACCGGCGGCTTTACCGAAGTGCTGATCATGCGCGGCGCAGAGCATGTGACCTCGATCGACGTCGGCCATGGGCAGATGCACCCGCGGCTGATCGCCGATCCGCGGGTCACCAATATCGAAGGCCTCAACGCCCGGTATCTGACTGCGGATGACTACGACGACCGCGAAATCACCTTTATCGTCTCGGACGTTTCCTTCATTTCGCTGAAGCTGGCGCTGGCACCGGCGCTCGAGCTTGCCGAACCCGGGGCGACCTGCGTGCTGCTGGTCAAGCCGCAGTTCGAGGCAGGACGCGAGGCGATCAGCAAGGCGGGGCTTCTGAAAGAACCCGAAACGGCGCCTCAGGTCGCGGCCGAGCTTGAACGCTGGCTCGTCGAGGAAATGGGCTGGGCGAGCCTCGGGCTCATCCCCTCCCCGATCGCCGGCGGCGACGGCAACCAGGAATACCTGCTCGCAGGCCGCAAGCCCGGTGAACCCTCATGAGCACGGTCACGGTGACGATCGCCAGGCTTGGCGCCCAGGGGCACGGCATTGCCAACGGCGAAGACGGCCCGGTCTACGTGCCCTATGCGCTGCCCGGCGAAACGCTGGCGATCGCCCGCAATGGCGATCACGGCACGGTCATGTCGACCTCCAATCCGTCGCCGGACCGGGTCACGCCGCCCTGCCGCCATTTCGGACCCGATAGCGACGCCTGCGGCGGCTGTTCGCTGCAGCATCTGGCGGATGTCCCCTACCACGCCTTCAAGCGCAACCTCGTCGTCGAAGCGCTGAGATCCAAGGGCCTGACGCCCGAGGTCGGAGAACTGGTCATCGCCCGTCCCGGCGAGCGGCGGCGAGTGGTATTTTCGGCGCGCAGGACCGAGAAGGAATTCCTGCTCGGCTTCAACCGCGCCGAGACAAACCATATCGTCTCGATCGTCGAATGTCCGATCGCCTCGCCGGGCATCGTTGCCCGGCTCGAGGCGATCCGCGCGGTGGGCAAGGCACTGGCGACCAGCTCGGAGACGTTCCGGATCGCGGTTCTCGAAACCCTTGCCGGCCTCGACCTTGCTGCGGAAGGGCTGAAGCCGCTGGACGACAAGCAGCGGCGCACGGTGACCGAGACGGTGCTCGCGTTGAAAAGCATCGCGCGGGTTTCCGTCAACGGCGAGATCGTCATCGAATTGCAGAAGCCGCTCGTGGATTTCGGGGGCGTCAAGGTCTCGCCGCCACCCGGCGCCTTCACCCAGGCGACGAAACCGGCGGAAGACGCAATGGCCGAACTGGTGCTTTCGCATGTGGGCAAGGCCAAGCGGGTGATCGACCTGTTTGCCGGCTCCGGCACGTTTTCGCTGCGGCTCGCCCGCTTGGCCAAGGTGCATGCGGTGGAAGGCGAGGAGAAGTCCGTCAAGGCGCTCGATCTTGCGGCGCGCAACACCCAGGGGCTGAAGCCGGTGTCGGTGGAGAAGCGCGACCTCTTCCGCCGGCCAATGATGGTGTCGGAACTGAAAAACTATGACGCCGTCGTCTTCGATCCGCCGCGCGCCGGTGCAGAGGTCCAGATGAAGGACCTCGCCCGTTCGAGCGTGAAGACGATCGTGGCGGTGAGCTGCAACCCTCTGACGTTTGCGCGCGACCTCAGAATTCTCGTCGACGGGGGATACCAGATCAAGGCCGTCACGCCGATCGACCAATTCCTCTGGTCGCCGCATGTGGAGGCGGTGGCGCTGCTGCAGAAATAAAGGCTTCCGCACGCCCGCAACAATTGCCGGCTTGTATTACCGATCTAGGTCGAGCCTTCCATTGCCGGGTACGCCCGAGCAGCGGCAGCGGCCGCCAACGCGGCCCGGTTCGGCGTTGCAGACGAAGGGGCGGCGGCGATCCATGCTCGGGGGCGGAGAGATGACGCAGACATAGCGCTGCGGGCGAGGGCGATCTCTATCGCGGTCACGGTCCCGGTCTCTGTCCCTGTCACGATCACGATCGTCATCGCGGCGAATGATGACGCCGTTCGGGCCGATGGTGACGGAAGGGCTCTGGGCGAGTTGTACCGGCTGGCTCTGCGAGGGAGACGTCAGCGTCTCGGCCTGCGCCGGCACTATTCCCAGAAGCAGTACCAGCAAGCCCGATGAAATACGATGCGCCATCTTTTCCTCCCGATTGATGGGGGCAATCTAGCGCTGACGTTGCGTCAAAAGAAGACGGGAACAAAAATTTCCCATGCAACACCCTTAACGCCGCATAAAGGCCTCGAAGGCGGCGCGCGCCTCGGCACTTTTGAGCTGCGCGGAGAAATGCATCAGCTCCTCGTCGATGCGGGCAAGCACCGCTTCGCGCGGGCCGCGCACCAGATCGCGGGCGATCTTCAGGGCCTGCGGCGGTTTCTTCGCGAGGTTTACGGCAAGAGCCAGCGTTTCGGCTTCGACCGCGTTCGGCTCGACGATCTTCCAGATCAGTCCCGCATCGAGCGCAGCCTCGGCCGAGAAACCCTCACCCGCCACCAGCATGGCAAAGGCGCGCTGGTGGCCGATGGCCTTCGGCGCCAGCAGGCTGGAAGCGGCTTCCGGCACCAGCGCCAGATCGACGAAGGGCGTCTTGAACAGGCTGCGGGCAGAAGCGACCGTCAGGTCGCAATGCATGTTCAAGGTGGTGCCGATGCCGATCGCCAGGCCGTCCACGCCCGACACCAGCGGTTTTTCGGCAAGCGCCAGCGCCTTGATGAACACGGCAGCGGCAGGCGCATCCTTCGATCCGGACATGGCATAGGTGAGGAAATCGCCCATGTCGTTGCCGGCGCAGAAGCAGCCTTCGGTGCCGAGGAAGGCGACGGCGTGCACGGCATCGTCCCTGTTCGCCTCTTCGAGCGCTTCGGTCATGCGGTTGTACATGGCCGAGGTGATGGCGTTCTTCTTTTCCGGCCGGTTGAAGCGGATCACCATGACGCCCGGCTGGGCTTCCGGACGCTCGACGAGGATGTGGTTGTCGCTCACGGCTATCTCCTTCAGGCCAGGATCGCGCGGGCAGCTTCAAGGCTCGCGGCGCCCGAAATGACGCGGTCCTTCAGGGCCGAGGTTTCGGCGAGCAGGTTCTCGGCCATGAAGCGGCAGAGCGCGACACGCTTTTCCGGACCGCCGTTATCGGCAGCGACGAGCGCACCCTTGGCGAGATAGCAGCCGGTCAGCACCAGGCCAAACAGGCGCTGGTAAGGGGTCGCGCCAGCGAGTGCATCGGCGGTCTTGCCCGCTGCCTGAGTGTCGAGAAGCCAGCCGGTGGCAGTTTCGAGCGCGGCGATGGCGGCGCGCAGGCGGTCGCCCGTCTCGCCGAATGCCGTATTGTTGGAGGCTGTGACCTTGTCGGCGATCTCCTTCAGTTCGCCGATGAAACCGCGCACCTGGTCGCCGGAGGAAAGCGGCAGTTTTCGCGTCACGAGGTCGATCGCCTGAATGCCGTTGGTGCCCTCGTAGATCGGCGCGATGCGGGCGTCGCGCAGGTAGCGGGCAGCCCCCGTCTCCTCGATGAAGCCCATGCCGCCATGCACCTGGATGCCGAGCGACGCGACATCGACGCCGGCGTCGGTCGCGAAGGATTTTGCGATCGGTGTCAGAAGCGCTGCGCGTTCGATCCAGTGGCGGGCCTCGTCGCCTTCGGTATGGTGAGACATGTCGATCGCGTGGGCACAGGCATAGCAGATGGCGCGCGCGCCTTGTGTCAGGGCCTTCATGGTGATCAGCGTGCGGGCGATATCCGGATGGTCGATGATCGGGCTCATGCCCGAACCCGACCAGCCGGGCGCCTTGCCCTGGGTGCGCTCCTGCGCATAGGCAACCGCCTTCTGCGTCGCGGCTTCGGCTATCGCCACGCCCTGCATGCCGACCGCGAGGCGGGCATTGTTCATCATCGTGAACATGCAGGCGAGGCCCTTATTCTCCTCGCCGATCAGCCAACCGACCGCGCCCTTGTCTTCTTCGTTTCCGGGCGAGTATTTGCCGTCGCCATAGATCATCGTGCAGGTCGGCGAGCCGTGGATGCCGAGCTTGTGTTCGATCGAATGGCAGAAGACGTCGTTGCGCGCTTCCAGCGATCCATCCTCGCCCACGAGAAATTTCGGGACCAGGAACAGCGAAATGCCGCGGGTGCCGGCCGGCGCATCGGGAAGCCGCGCCAGCACCAGATGGATGATGTTGTCGGCGGCGTCGTGCTCGCCCCAAGTGATGAAGATCTTCTGGCCGAAAATGCGGTAGCTGCCGTCGTCGCTGCGCTCGGCGCGGGTCTTCAGCACGCCGAGATCGGAACCGGCATGCGGCTCTGTCAGGTTCATGGTGCCGGTCCATTCGCCGGAGACCATTTTGGCGAGGTATTTTTCCTTCAGCGCATCGCTGCCGTGGGCGACCAGCGCCTCGATCGCGCCCATGGTGAGCGTCGGGGCAAGCGCGAACGCCATGGAGGCGGAATTCCACATTTCCAACGCTGCGACGTTGAGCATATGCGGCAGGTTCTGGCCACCATAGGCTTCCGGCGCGGTCAGCCCGTTCCAGCCGCCTTCCCGCCAGTGCCGGTAGAGTTCCGGCCAGCCGTCCGGCGTTTTCACCTTGCCGTCGGTCAGGCGGGCGCCCTGCCTGTCGCCGATCTCACCGAGCGGGGCCATTTCGTTGCCGGCAAACCGTCCCGCCTCTTCCAGGATCGCCTCGACCAGATCGGCGCTCAGATCACCGAACCTGCCGATCTCCAGGGCGTCCGAAAGGCCCGCCACGTGGTTCAGGGTGAAGGCGATCTCCTCGACCGGTGCCTTGTACATGATGCTCCTCCTCGTGGGCGCAGCTGCGCCGGCATTAATGTAACCGATTCTGCTCCGTCGGCATTCCTCATATGCTTTTTACGTAAACGTAAATGAACTTGTCAACGTTCGTCGACCGGGAGCGGCGACAGCCTGGGATTGCTTGCGGCATTCATCTTCGGCGGCATATGGATTTCCGGTCGAGGTTGAGCGGACAGGCGGCGCTGGCCGAATGACAAGTCCAAGCTACTTCTTATGCTTTAGAGAATCTTGTTGAACCAGCGTTACACAAGAGGTCTATGGAGTGTTGCCTATGCTTCAAGATTCCTCGCCCATGTCCCTCATGAATCCCGCTGTCCCAGGCCTCGTCTGGGCCTATCGCTTCCATCCTGGATCGGCGCCCTGCACCCGATTGCCACTGGATGCGGCGCGCAGCGATCTCGAGGTTGAAGACGGCTTCCTGTGGCTGCATCTCAATCTCGCCGACAACCGCGTCAACGCGTTCCTGGAAAACTTTCCGGGCCTGACGCCACCGGCCATCACGGCGCTCACCACCCACGACACACACGCCGCCGTGACGCTCGACGAGCAGCTCGTCTATGGCACGCTGGTCGATTTCCAGCGGGAGTTCGACAGCGAGACGCGCGATATCGGCTGGCTGCATTTCTTCGTCTCGGACAGGGTGATCATCACCACCCGCCTGCAGCCGTTGCGCTCGATCGACCGGGTGCGGACGGCGATCGAAAAGAACGCCTCGCGCTACAAAAGACCGATCGACGTGTTCGAGACGCTGGTCGCCGAATTCCAGCGTACGCTGATCGCGCTGGTGATGGAACTGACCGAGGAAATGAACATCATCGAGGATTTCGTCTACGACAACACGCCGCGCGACGAGAGGCGCAGGCTCGCGCCGATCAGACGGACGGTGGTCAGGCTGCACCGGCACCTGAGGACCGTGCTGACGCTGCTCAGGCGCGCGGCGGCGATCGATGACGACGAGATGCCACCCGGTTTCGACGATGCCGCCTCGCGGCTGATCGGCCGGCTGGAGGCGGCCGATCACGACGTCTATGCACTGCAGGAACGCGCCCGGCTGCTGCACGAGGAAATCGACTCCAAGCTCTCCTCCGAGACCAACAGGCACCTCTACATCCTGTCCTTGATGACCGCCTTCCTGCTGCCGCCGACTTTAGTCACCGGCTTTTTTGGGATGAACACCTCATCGCTGCCTTTCGAGGGAAGCGGCAGCGGCACCGCCTATGCCTTCGGCCTGATCGTCATCTCGGTCCTTGCCGCCTGGTGGCTGCTGAAACGCACGGGCATTCTCTAACCGCCGGACACGCGAAAACCCGCCCGGTTTTGATGCCGGACGGGTTGAATGTTGGAAAATGCCTGCCAGGCGCTCTTAGAAGTAGGGCGAATAGCAGGTCTGGCGCGGGCCGTAGTTCGGCTGGAACGAGTTCGAATAGGCGTCGTAGGAGCGGTAACGCTGCGAGCACCATTCGTAGTGGCGCGGATTGATATCATCCCCACCGCCATAGGCCGGAGCCGGCTCGACGTAACGCGGCTGGGCGGCGATGGCACCGCCGATCAGAGCACCGGCACCGAATGCCGCCAGCGGGAACCAGTAGCCGTTATGGCGGCGATAGCCCGGACGGTAGTCACGATAACCGCGATGGCCGCCATACCAGCCGCCGCCATGGCGACGATATTGCACGAGGGTCACGTCGGCATTGGCGTTCGTTTCGATCCCGGCTGCCGGAGCGGCCGGCAGCGGCATGGCCTGAGCCGGCATCAGCGAGCCGGCGAGAACGGCAGCGGAGATGCCCGCGACCGCAAGCTTCTTGAAAAGCGTCATGTTAAGCCCCCAAATCCCTTGGCTATGTTTCAACTTTTGCCGGCAGATTATCCTGGATATCCGGCCGAATTCAATTTCGCTGCGACCTTAGGAAATTCATCCTGAATGCGTGATTAACATCGCTTTCGGCCAAGCAAACCCGGTCGCGGGATTTGCCGCAACCGGGTTGGTGTCGAGACGGAATACTTGCTTACCTGTAAGGCGAAACACAGGACCGGCGGATACCGGCGCTCGCGACATACGTGTTGTCGGAGGGGCGGTAGGTTCGGTAGCGGCTTTCGCACCAGGCGACGTGGCGGCTGCCATAGCCTCGATCCGCCTGGATAGCGCCGCCGATAATGGCGCCGGCACCGAATGCCGCCAGCGGGAACCAGAAGCCGTTGTAATAGCGATAGCCGGGGCGGCGGTCACGGTAACCGCGATGACCGCGGTACCAGCCGGAACGGTCACGCCGGAAGTCGCGACGGTACTGGACATTGGTGATATCACCGGCGGCCGAAATGCCGGACGGAGGAGCCGGCATCTGAATGGCCTGCGCAGGCACAAGGCCTGCAAATGTGGTCACGACAGCGACTGCCGCCGCGGTCAGACGTAGACGAAAAGCGTTCATGCGGTGAGCTTCCTCATTCTGATTTTTAATCAGAAAACAACGCCACACGCAGGATTCTGTTCCTGGAAACACGCCCCGCGACGATCAACGCCGATCACGACTTGGCGATCAGGCGACGATCGAAAGTTTCGCCTGGTCGCCCTGCAGCCGGTTGACCATGAAATTCGAATACCATTCGACGAACTGCATGACGCCGCCCTCGTGGAGCGCCGAATAGGGACCCGGTTCATAAGCGGGCGAGCGGATGCCGAAGGCATTTTCCTCGACGATCTGGCGGTCCTGGTCGTTGGTCATGTTCCAGACATGGGTCAGTTCTTCGAGATTGTAATCGACGCCCTCGACCGCATCCTTGTGAACCAGCCATTTGGTGGTGACCGCCGTCTCCTCCGGCCCGAGCGGGGTGACGCGGAACGAGATCGCGTGGTCGCCGAGAATGTGGTTCCAGGTGCTCGGATAGTGGAAAAGGAGCATGGTGCCGATCGAATTGATCGTCACGTCGTCGGAAAGCTTGCGCTGCACGGCGTTGCGGCCGGTCATCGTGTAGCTCTCGGCATCCTCGATCAGCGGCATGCGCGCGACGCGGAACTGGCCGGTTTCGTCCATCCGGAACTCGCTCGGCAAACCCGCCTCTTCACAACGCTGCCAATGGGCGGCGATGACCGGGTCGTCCTTGGCGCCCTGGACGCCGGTCGCGGTCGGCGATTCCGGATAGGTGCGGCAGAGTTCCGGGTGGTTGGCGGCGCAGTGGTAGCATTCACGGTTGTTTTCCCAGACGAGCTTCCAGTTGCCCTTCTCGATAATCGTCGACTGGTGCGCGACCTTGGCTTCCGACAGGCGATGCGGCCCCATATAGGGCTCGATCGCGGCCCGGACCGGTGCGAAATCCGGCGCTTCATTGGCAAGGCAGATGAAGATGTAGCCGGCGACGCTCTCGCAATGGACCTTCTTCATGCTGAACTGGGTCTTGTCGAAATCCTGGCCCATCTGGCGGCCGACCAGAAGCGAGCCGTCCAGCTCATAGGTCCATTGATGGTAGGGACAGACGAGCCGGACCGCCGAACCGCGCTCCTTGGTGCAGACGCGGCTGCCGCGATGGCGGCAGGTATTGTGCAGCGCGCGGATCTGGTTGTCGCGGCCGCGCACGATGACCACCGGATAGTCGCCGATCTGCAGGGTGAAATAGGCGCCGGCCTTGGGCAGCTCGCAATCATGCCCGACGAACAGCCAGTCGCGATACCAGATCATTTCCAGATCGAGCTTGTAATAGTTGGGATCGGTATAGAAGGCCTGTTCCAGGCTGAACCCTTCGCGGCGGTTCTTGAGCTGCCGCAGGGCCTGATTGCGAATTTCCATATCACCTTCCTCGTCAATGTGGACAGCGGAAGGACATGGAAATGCCGGCCGGCCTCAAACCCGCCCAAAACCCTGTCCCGAACGCCCGCCGCGTCCGGTCGTCATCTTTTGTCCCGTGGGCTGGTTTCCGGGCTCAGGAGCTTGTCCCCTTCGGGACGGGCTCGGCGCCTTCCCGGGCGGCCTTTCCGGCTCTTTCCCAGTGGCCTATGCCAAGCTTTATTGCTCCACCACCGTTGCGGGGGCAGCGCCGGATCGAGGTTTTCAAGACCCCTGCCGGCTTCCCAATTCTCCGCCTTCCCTAGTTAGGCGGCACCCTGAGATCGAGGCGGATATAACCACCCGCCGACCGTGTCGCATAGGCGACATTGCGACATCGGCAACCGCGTTGGCGACAGCCGAAAAACGGCCCAAAATGCAACACTCCAGCTCCGCGAAAGCGAAACCTGTCATTAAGGGATAAGCCATAAAATCCCGGCTCGAATGGGAGCATTGCCACCGTGCAAGCCAAGGGAAAGATCCGCTACTACAAAGCTCCTCCACCAAAGCCTCCGGCGCCGGTGGCCGTGAAGACTGCTGCGCATTCCGAATTCCTTCGGACGGGACGCATCGCCCGCTACAATCCGGTCTGGCTGCCGGAAGAGCGCCGCTACCTCACCCATGACGAAGTCGCCGAGCGCACGGGCAAAAGGCTCGAGGCCGCCGGGGAGACCAGCCACAACCGGATCAACTCCTTCCATCGCTCGATCCAGTTTCCGAAGATCATCTTTCACCACACCCTCGATGAAAGGCCGCATCTCGGCTATTGCCATGTCACGGCGGCAAGAACGCTGCTCGCCCACGGCGTGCCGGTCAGCTGGTCCTTCTACATCGCCAACTTCGTCTCCGAGATCGGCGGGGAAGAAACGTTCTTCAAGCGCATCAGCACGGCCTATTCGCGCATGTATTTTGCCGTCGCGGTCGAACGCGAGGCCGGCCAGCCGCTGCAGATCAACCGCTCGATCCGCAAGAACGGCCTTCTGTTCCAGACCAACGATCCGATGGAAGCGATCAAGAACGTGCTGATGCTCGGCACTTCCAACGAAACGCTCCGCGAGATCATCAAAAAGCTTTGAACGAACGCCTGTCCGCGTTATTGACGGGCGGATATGACGGCTCAAATCATCGACATCACCCGGGACCATGACGGCGCGCTCGCCCAGGCCTGCGCCGTGCTTGCAGACGCACTGCCGGTGGCGATCCCGACCGAGACGGTCTACGGGCTTGCGGCGGACGCCACCAATCCCGCCGCCATCACCCGGATCTACGAGACCAAAGGCCGGCCGCGTTTCAATCCGCTGATCTGCCACATGTCGGACCTCGCCATGGCGGAGCGTTATGCCGAATTCGATCCGATTTCGCGAACGCTTGCCGAAGCCTTCTGGCCGGGGCCGCTGACACTGATCCTTCCCCTGAAGCCCGAAAGCGGCATCCACGCGCTGGCGACGGCGGGGCTCGATACGGTCGGCATCCGGCTTCCCAAAGGCTTTGCCTCAGAACTCATCCGCGCCTTCGGCAAGCCACTGGCAGCGCCCAGCGCCAATACATCCGGCAAGGTGAGCCCGACCAGCGCGGCCCATGTAGCCGATGATCTGGGCGACAAGCTCGCGTTGATCATCGACGGCGGCGCGGCCCCGGTCGGGGTGGAATCGACCATCGTCCGTGTCGAGGACGGCGTGATCCGGCTGCTACGGCCCGGTGGCGTGGCTGCGGAAGAGATCGAAAAGGTGACCGGTCTCGAGGTGATCCGTCCGGAAGGGCCGGCGGCGATCATCGAGGCTCCCGGCATGCTCGCTTCCCATTACGCGCCCGGTGCGGCGGTCAGGCTCAATGCCGACCATGTCGATGAAGGTGAAGCATTGATCCGGTTCGGTTCCGTTCCGGTGAAGGGAATGGAACTGGCAAAGGCGGTTTTTGACCTGAGCGCCTCCGGCGACCTTGCACAGGCCGCGGCAAATCTGTTCGATTACCTGAAGCGCGCCGACGCGACCGGCGCTGCGCGTATCGCCGTCACCCCCATTCCAGACCACGGGCTCGGCGAAGCGATCAACGACCGGCTGGCGCGAGCCGCCGCCCCGAGGGAATGAACCGGGGGCAAAAGAGGAGAAGACGCTGATGGATATTTCCGGGCCGAAACCAGAGCTTCTCGATCGCTTCGCGGCGATCGTCGGCGAAAACCACGTGCTGCGCAACGCAAGCGATCTAGCGCCGCATCTGGTCGAGGGCCGCGGGCTCTACCAGGGCTCTTCGCCGATGCTGCTGAAGCCCGGTTCGGTCGAGGAAGTGTCCGCGATCCTCAAGCTTGCGAGCGAAACCGGCACGCCGATCGTGCCGCAGACCGGCAATACCGGCCTTGTCGGCGGGCAGACGCCGCGTGCCGGCGGCAGCGACCTGATCGTCTCGCTCGAACGCATGAACCGTATCCGCGACGTCGATCCTGTCGCCAATGTTCTGGTCGCCGATGGCGGCGCGATCCTCGCTGACGTACAGAAGGCAGCGGAAGCCGTCGATCGGCTGTTTCCGCTGTCGCTCGGGTCGGAAGGGTCCTGCCGCATCGGCGGCAACCTTTCCACGAATGCCGGCGGCACCGCCGTGCTCGCCTATGGCAACACCCGCCAGCTCTGCCTCGGGCTTGAAGTCGTGCTGCCGACCGGAGAGATCTGGGACGGATTGCGGCGGCTCAAGAAGGACAATACCGGCTACGACCTGCGCGACCTGTTCATCGGCGCGGAAGGCACGCTTGGGATCATTACCGGCGCGGTGCTGAAACTCTTCCCGCAGCCGGTCGGGCACCAGGTGGCGCTTGCCGGCCTCAACTCGCCGGCGGATGCGCTGAAACTCTTCGAGCGGGCTTCGAACCTCTGCGGCACGGCGCTGACCGGTTTCGAGCTGATGCCGCGCATCGGCATCGAGTTCGTGACCCGGCATACGGAAGGTGTGCGTGATCCGCTCTCCGAGCCGCATCCGTGGTACACCCTGATCGACATCTCGACCTCCGATTCTCCCGAGACAGCCGAGTCCATGGTCCAGTCACTGCTCGAACAGGGTTTCGAAGCCGGCCTGATCCGCGACGCCGTGATCGCCTCCTCCGTCGCCCAGCAGAAGGCGCTCTGGCATATGCGCGAAAGCATGTCGGACGCCCAGAAGCCCGAGGGCGGCTCGATCAAGCACGACGTCTCGGTACCGGTCTCGAAGATCCCGGCCTTCATGGCCGAAGCCGAGCAGGCGGTGCTGGCCGCCATACCCGGCGCCCGGGTCTGTGCCTTCGGCCATCTCGGCGACGGCAATATCCACTACAACGTCTCGCAGCCTATCAGCGCCGATATGGAGGCCGACAAGCCGGCCTTCATCGGCCGCTGGCGGGAGATCAATGCCATCGTACACGGCATGGTGCTCGCCGCGGGCGGGTCGATTTCGGCCGAACATGGCATCGGTCAATTGAAGCGCGACGAACTCGCCCATATCCGGTCGCCGATCGAGATGGACCTGATGCGGCGCATCAAGCAGGCATTCGATCCGGCCGGCATCATGAACCCCGGCAAGGTGGTGGCGATTCCATGAACCGGTCCTCGAAGACCACGATCCGGATAGACCTCGACAACGGGGTGAGGCTCGGTCCGGGCAAGGCTCAGCTTCTGGAACTGATCGCCGAACATGGCTCGATCCGTGCCGCGGGAGCCTCGATCGGCATGTCCTACCGACGGGCATGGCTGCTCGGCGACGAGATCAACCGGATGTTCAAGGAGGCGTCGATCTTTACCCGCCATGGCGGCAAGAGCGGCGGCGGTGCAGGATTGACCGAATTCGGCCAGGAACTGCTGTTCCGCTATCGGCGGATGGAAAAGGCAAGCCGCGACGCGATGCGCGCTGACCTCGACTGGCTCGAATCGAATGCCGATCCGCGTTTCGAGACGGCGGACAAGGGCGACGACGCCTGACTGGGGCGCCCCTCTCTCAGCTCATCCTGATCTGGGACAAGGCCCACAATGTATCCGAGCTGATGCCCACCGAACTGCCGTCGCTGCTCAGGATGCTAACCGCCGATGCCGTATTCGCGCTGTTTTCCAGATCGTACATGATCGTGAAGCGCTGCACCAATTTCTTCACCTTTTCCGGATCGGCCAGGTCTTCGAGATCGAGCTTCTTCTCAACGATCTTGGCCTGCTGGTCGACATCCATGTTGCCGATTTCCGTGGGGAGGCTGAAGGTGACGCGGAAAAACTCCATCAGCGCTTCGTCGCCGAGGATCACGTAAGGGTCGGTGATGCTGTCGGACATGCGCTCGAAATAGAGCGCGAGGCGGACGCCTGGGTTTTCCTCGCCCTGCTGGGTTTCGAGCATCTGGCGGACGTAAAGGTCCTGCGTCGCGACAACCTCGCCACCGTTCTGAGCCTCACCTGCCGAACTGCGGTCGATTTCGCCCTTGGAATCGAAATTGAAAGTACCGACGATCTGCGCGAACCGCTTGTCCGTCTGCTTATTCACAAAGCTTTCGGGATCGGCAGGGTCGGAGTTGAAGGCCTGCTTCAGGAAGTCGTCGGTGACCGTGGCAGGGTCTATCCCCTTGGAGGTCAGCAGGATGTCGAGCGTCTTGCGGTCGGCTAGCAGCTCATCGCGGCTGCCGATGTGCTGCATCGCGTCGGTATAATATTTCGCCTCGGTCTGGGCCTTCGTCTTGGCGGCCTCAAGTTCATCACCTTCCAGGAAACGGGTCTTGCGCAGGATATAGTCCTTGGCGACATTGGTGATCGCCGCATTGGACTGGAGCAGCACCTGGCGGGTGACGGCCCCCTTGGTGTCGAAGTTGAAAAATTTGGCAAGCGAGACGAAGCGCTCGTCCTTCAGCTTGTAGATATAGCTGTTCGGGTCGGAAAGGTCACTTTTCAGGGCATTCTTGATCGTCAGTTTCGAAACGGTCGTCGGATCGATACCAACCGCCTCGAGAGCGAAATCGTAGGAGACGTCGGCATCCGAGCTGAGGAAATCGTCAAGCGTCGTAATAGCGGAAAGATCAAGCTTGTAGGCCTTGATGGTTTTTTCGAGATCCGCTTCCTGCTTGTCGTCCCAGCGGCTCATATAGTCGCTGCGGGTGGAAGTCATCTGCAGTTCGGTCTGGGCCTGACCGGCGACCACAGTACCATCGGTATTGAAGTTGAAGGCCTTTGCCAGCTCGAGATATTCCGGATTGGTCTCGCCGAAGCGGTTCGCATAGCTATCCGGGTCGGAGAGGTCGCTGGTCAGGATCTGCTCGATCGTCGACTTGACGACCGTGACCTTGTCGAGATTGAAGGCGACCTTGATGTATTGGAGAAGCCGAGGATCGTCGATGAAATCGGTGACGTTGGTCGCGGTCTTGAGCTCCTGCTCGAAGAGTTCCTGATTGAACATCGCCTCGGCATGCGAAATACGGGTCTGCTTGTTGAAGAACCCGCCGACGATCTCCAGCAGCTTTTCGGGAGTGACCGCGCCGCCTGCCGGCACCGAACCGTCCGCATTGAAGTTGAAATCCTCGGCGAGCGATTTCATCAAGTCCAGATAGGGCGCATCGGACACCCCTGCGTTGATGATGGTCGCGAGCTCGGCGCGGCGCGAGGCCGTATCGGCGATCGGCACCAGCCTGGCGTCCAGCTCGGTATAGCGCGTCTGAGAGGTGGTGAGATTGTCCTGGTCCGTCTGGATCGCGGTCACCGTCTTCGTCAACTCCACCTGCATGGCGTCGATTTCGGGCTGGAGGGTTGCCGCATCACCGCCATTGTTCAGCTCATCCTGCTTGGCGGCGATCTGGGTTTCGAGATCGGTTTTCCTTTGCTGACCGAGTGCGATCGAGTCCTGCAGGGTGGGAATGCCGGTGCTGAGGCTCAGCCGCTCGGCAAGCTCGCTGTCTTCGGTTTTCGCTGCATTGTATTGGTCGAGATTGTTGCCGTAGGCGGTGTTGTAAAAGCTGGTCGGATCGGCCGGATCGCTGACCAACACGCCGCGGATGGCATTGTAATTGTAGTATTTCGTATCGATGCCATAGGCGGTGAACAGGTAGTCGCGAAGCCTGGGATTGGCCAGCAACTGATCGACATTGGTGATATTGCCGGTCTCGCCCAGCATCGCCTTGAAGTAGCGGGTGTCCTCTTCGAGCGTATCGTCCTGGGCGGCGATCGTCTGGTCATAGGTATCGAAGAGTTCCTCCATCTGGCCATTGGACTGCGCGGCCGCCCCTTCGCCACTGGAAACGCCGAAATTGAAGGCCGCGGCGATACTCTGGTAGCGATCGTCGGTCAGGCGGTTCGCGAAGCTGTTGTCGTCGCTGAGATCGCTTTCCAGCACCTGTTTCATGAAAGCCTTGGCGTAGATCATGTCGTCCAGGCCGTGCGCCTGCATGGCGTAGGAATAGAGCCGGTAGTTGTCGAGGAACTCGTCTACCGTTTTGATCTTGCCGATGTTTTCCTGGTAGTACTTCGTGTCGTTGACGACCGTCGTCTGGCCAGCGATCGTCTTCAAGCTTTTCTGCATGTCGCGATTGACGAGATCGAAGGTGAGATAGGTCGATACCATGGAAGGCCCCACAAGTCGGAATGATGCTGGCGCAATCATTGCGGACTAGCCTTGCCCGGGGCTTTTCTAAGCGTTCCGACGTCCCGCCCGAGATGTCCCGCACCTGCACCGAAATGCGCCGATTCACTTTCCGGAAACCCAAAACCGAGCCCTTTTGCTAACCATCCAGGCAGGCAAGGCTTCTTTAACCGCTATTTTTAAGCAGTCTCGAACATGGCAGTCCTATGCTTTGGCTATCAGAGGACAAAAGTCCCGTAGAGAAACCGGCAACGGCTCTCAGGTAAAACAAGGGTAGCATATCGATGACCAATACCGTTCTGAAGCCCGTCTGGGCAGGGTCGACATTCAGGCTCGATCCGTCTCGTTTCCCGCAGCAGGTTACCTATGCACTGCGCGAGACCTCAGGAGATGTCACTATCACCATCGACGAACGCGGCGCCGTGCTGCGTAAGATCCTTCCCGCAAGCGGCCTGCCGCTCTCCTTCGCCCTGCCCGCCCGCGCCTTCAAGGGCGTTGCGGCCCGTGCCATCGACCATGGCGACGGCGAAGTGACCGTCACGCTCGAACTGCATCACGACGACCCGGATCTGTGCATTCCGCTGCTCGTCGCCCACGACCTCTGCGACATCGCCGCCGACTGGCGGAGCTGGTCGGACGCCTTCCGCATTCCGATGCTGATGGTGGAAGCCGACGGCATCGCCCGACCGCTGGAAAACCATATCGGCGACGTGCGCACCAACGGCGTCAGGCAGCGCCGCCGCCATTCCTATTTCGCGGCCCGCCGGCCACGCTTCCTGGTCCGCCGCACCACCGGCAGCCTCGGCGTGACGATGAAGATCGAAGGCAAGGAGATTATCGCGCGCCGCTAGGGCTTTGCTGTCCCTTTGTCCTCCGCCCGCGCGATAAGGTGGGAGAGAGCCCGATCCGCTAACGGTCGGGCTTTTTCCATTAAAGGGCGAGCGACAGGACGAGGCCGGCAAACAGGATCGCGCCGACGCGGTTGTTGGACTTGAACAACCTCAGGCACTGGTCGGCGTTGTCGATATCGAGCACCAGAACCTGCCAGCCGAACATCAGCGCTGCGGCGACAAGGCCGAGATAGGCAAGGAACCCGGCACCCGCCGATCCGAAAGCCAACAGCAGGAAGACCAGTGTCAGGCCGTAAAGGCCGATCAGCCACGGCTTGGTATTGTCGCCGAACAGACGGGCGGTCGAGCGGACCCCGATCAGCTCGTCATCCTCCTTGTCCTGATGGGCGTAGATCGTGTCGTATCCGATCGTCCAGGCGATGGCTGCCAGATAGAGCCAGAGGGCTGCAAGCGAGAGGCTGCCGAACGTGGCGGCCCAACCCATCAGCGCACCCCAGGAAAAGGCAAGGCCGAGGAAGAACTGCGGCCAGTCGGTGAACCGCTTGGCGAAGGGATAGATTGCCACCACCGCCAGCGACAGGATGCCGAGCAGGATCGTGAAGGCATTGAACTGGACGAGGACGAGCAGGCCGACCAGCGCCTGCACTGCAATGAAGACCTTGGCCTCGAAGCGGGATACGCGGCCGGACGGCAGCGGCCGCGAACGGGTGCGCGCCACTTCCATGTCGATATCGTGGTCGACGAGATCGTTATAGGTGCAGCCGGCACCGCGCATGGCGACCGACCCCAAGAAGAACAGCAGGAGGTGGAAAAGCAGGAGGCCGAAGGAAAACGTCCCCTCGCCCTTGGCAGCGTTCGCCGCCAGCGCCGCCGACCAGAAACAGGGCCACATCAGCAGCTGCCAGCCGATTGGCCGGTCCCACCTTGCCAGCTGCGCATAGGGCCAGGCCGGCCGCGGCAGAACGCGATAGACCCAATTGTCGGATGGAGCGTCGGCCACGCGGCCGCTGAAATCGTCGGCGTTCGTCATGGCCGGTTCTAGCGCCGCCCGAACGGTGCGGTCAAGCGGACGCGTTGTCGCCTCATGGTGCCGACAGGTCAACGCCTCGGGGCGTGGCAGAGCCACGCCTTCCGGCGCGGACACGTCCACGCCTTAGGGCAGCGAGAAGCCGAATTTGTAGCTTGCCGAAACGCCGAACATCAGCTGGTTTTTCGAACCGCGCTCGCGCACCAGGCTGCTGTCGGCGGCATCGCCGGTCAGCCGCTTGTATTCGGCGAACGAGGACAGCTCGAGCTGTTCAGTCGCCTTCCAGGTCAGCGCCGCACCGACGCCGACCGAATGCAGGCCGCTGCCCGGATCGTAGGCGGAGAGACCCGATGCCGCCGACTGGCTCGGGGTCACCTTATAATAGGCGTCGTTGTAGCCGTTGCTTGCCCAGGTCGCGCGCGGACCGCCGGAAAGCCTGAGATCCGGCTGAAGATCGGTGAACGCATCGACCGAGACATCGGCGACGACGCCATCATGGCTGCGGATGCCCTGCCGGACTTCGGCTCGGGCGCGAATCCAGTCGGTCGGATAGATATCGATGAAGCCACCGAGTTCGCCGCCGAGCTTGACGTTCTTCAGGCCCTTCAGATCGTCGGACGTATCGCCGTCGCGCGGCATGATCAGCTTGGCCGCCACGCCGGCGCGGATCGAACCCTGGTCGATCAGCGCGAAGGAGATGCTGTCGTTGCGGGACGTGAAGCGGGCCTGCTTGCTGTTCTGGCGGCCGAGCGAGATGATCGGCGAGAACTGCAGGCTGCGGCCATTGTCACCTTCAAATTTCGGCGCAACGAAACCGGCGCCGCCGAGCGTCAGGTACCAGTCGCCGGACCAGAAACCTTCTTGGGCCTTGGCGCTGCCGGAAGAAACAATCGAAAAAACGGAAATGAAAAGAGCAGCCCGGAGAGGCAAGGACATGGCAACGGATCCCGAAAACGCAAAACAGAACAGAGATCCCACAGGGGATTTCTGTTCTATTATCGGATTTCCGTTGCCAGCTTGTTAACCACGCGCAAGATCAGACGGCGACCTTGTCGAGCGGGATGCGGCTCTGTTCGAAAGCCCTGAGTTCCGCCTCGCGCTCGTAAATATAGTCGCGATTGTCCGGAACAGCCGTGCGCTTCTTGACGATCTGCATCTGGAAGATGAAGAAGCTTTCGTGCGTGAAGGCCATTTCCGAACCGGCGAGATAGAATTCCCACATTCGCACGAACCGCTGGTCGTAAAGCGCTGCCGCCTTGTCCTTGTTGGCTATGAACCGTTCGCGCCAATGGCGCAGCGTATAGGCGTAATGCATCGGCAGGATCTCGATGTCGGAGACGAGCAAGCCCGCCTGCTCGATCGACGGCATCACTTCCGAGATTGCCGGGATATAGCCACCCGGGAAGATGTATTTCTCGATCCAGGGATTGTTGATAAGGGCCGGATAAGGCTGGCCGATCGAATGCAGGACCATGACGCCGTCATCGGCGAGAACGTCGTTCACCTTGTTGAAGAACTTGGGGTAATTCAACCGGCCGACATGCTCGAACATGCCGACGGAAACGATGCGGTCGTAGCGTTTGTCGGGCGGCAGGTAATAATAGTCCTGCAGCTCGAAGCGGACGCTGTTGGCGAGCCCGCGCTTGGCGGCGCGTTGGTTCGAAATCTTGAGCTGCGCGGTCGAGAGCGTGATGCCGGTCACGTCGACGCCGGAGGATTCCGACAGATACATGGCCATGCCGCCCCAGCCAGACCCGATTTCCAGCGCTTTGTGGCCCGGTTCGGCAAGCAGCTTGGCGACGATATGGCGCTTCTTGGCGATCTGCGCCTCGTCGAGCGAAATGCCCGGCGGATTGAAATAGGCACAGGAATATTGCCAGTCTTCGTCGAGGAAGAGCGAGAACAGCTTTTCATCGAGATCGTAGTGATGGGCGACGTTGCGCCGATTGTGGTTGATCGGCACACGGTTTCGGAACTGGGAAACCAGCACGCGGGCGATACCCCGCCAGATCATGCCGAAGGTCAAACCTTCGCTGAGCGTATTGTCCTTGATCAGGGCCAGGAACTCGTAGATGTCGCCCTCTTCGACAAGAAGGCGGCCATCCATATAGAGTTCGCCGAGTTTCAAGGGCGGATCCGCGACCAGTTCGCGTTCCGCAGCTTCATCGGCGAACCGTATCGAAACGGTGCGACCACCGCCGCCGCCATAACGCTGCTCGCCTCCCGAACCGCGTACGGTCAAGGTTCCAGTCTTGATGATTTTGTTGAGAAGATTGTGAAGGGACGAGGCCACGGACCCACCTCCAATATACTAAGGATGCCTTACTAATCCAAAATCTAATGGTTTCTCGGCGACTTTCAAGCACATTGCCGCCATGAAAATGACATAAAAAAACAGGCCGTCAAACCCCCGCCTGACGACCTACATCTTGTGATTGAGATTCATCCAAAGTGCGCAAAAATCACTTGCGTTTTAAAGCTTCCGCGAGTGCCGCACCGAAAGCGCCCTGGGATGAAGATTTTTCGGTTTTCATCATTTTGGGATTTACCGGCCGGGCGTCGCGGTCGCTGCGCGGGGCCGGCGCTACCTCGCCGCCGTCCTTGCGCATGGTGAGCGCGATCCTCTTGCGCTTCACATCGACCTCGACGACGCGGACTTTGACCACGTCACCTGCCTTCACCACCTCGTGCGGGTCCTTGATGAAACGGTCGGCGAGCTGCGAGACATGGACCAGACCGTCCTGATGCACGCCGATATCGACGAAGGCCCCGAAGGCGGCGACATTGGTGACCGTACCCTCGAGCATCATGCCGGGCTTCAGGTCGGTGATCTCGTCGACGCCTTCGGCAAAGGTGGCGGTCTTGAAGCTCGGGCGCGGGTCGCGGCCGGGCTTTTCCAACTCGGCGATGATGTCCTTGACCGTCGGCAGGCCGAAGGTCTCGTCGATGAACCGCTTCGGGTCAAGCGCCTTCAGGGCGGCGCTATCGCCCATCAGCGAGCGCAGGTCGCGGCCACAGGCGGCGACGATCTTCTTCGCCACGCCATAGGCTTCCGGATGGACGGCCGATGAATCGAGCGGCTCCTTGCCGTTCGGGATGCGCAGGAAGCCGGCCGCCTGTTCGAAAGTGCGGTTGCCGAGACGGGCGACCTTCAAGAGATCCTTGCGGCTCGAAAAAGCGCCGTTCTGGTCGCGATGGGCGACGATCGCTTCGGCAATCGAGCGGCTGAGGCCGGAGACGCGGGCCAGCAGCGGCGCGGATGCCATGTTGAGATCGACGCCAACGGCGTTCACTGCGTCTTCCACCACCGCATCCAGCGAGCGGGAGAGTTTTCCCTGGTCGACATCGTGCTGGTACTGGCCGACGCCGATCGATTTGGGCTCGATCTTGACGAGTTCCGCCAGCGGATCCTGAAGGCGGCGGGCGATGGAGACGGCGCCGCGCAGCGAGACGTCGAGGCCGGGGAATTCGAGAGCGGCGGTTTCCGACGCCGAATAGACCGATGCGCCCGCTTCCGAGACGATGACCTTGGTCGGTTTCTGCCCGGGCAGGTTCAACAGCATGTCTGCGACCAGCTTTTCCGTCTCGCGGCTACCGGTGCCGTTGCCGATGGCGATCAGCTCGACATTGTGTTTGCGGATCAGCGAGGCGAGCTCAGCCTGGGTGCCGCGGATGTCGTTCTTCGGCGGGAACGGATAGACGGTCGTGGTCTCCAGCAGCTTGCCGGTGGCATCGACGATCGCCACCTTGACGCCGGTGCGGATGCCCGGATCGAGGCCCATCGTGGTGCGAGAGCCGGCAGGTGCGGCCAGCAGCAGATCCTTGAGGTTGCGGGCGAAGACGTGGATCGCCTCCTCCTCGGCGCGCTCGCGCAGTTCGCGCATCAGGTCGAGCGACAGCGATACGGAGAGCTTGACGCGCCAGGTCCAGCCTGCGGCTTCCATCAGCCAGCGGTCGGCTGCCCCCCGGTCGCGAATGTCGAAGGCGAGCGCGATGATGCGCTGGGCGGGCTTGATCGGCGACGGATCGTCCTGGTCGACCTCGATCGTCAGGGTCAGGAACTCCTCGTTCCAGCCGCGCAGCATGGCAAGCGCGCGATGGCCGGGTGCCGTCGACCAGCGTTCGGAATGTTCGAAATAATCCGAGAACTTGGCGCCGGCCTCCTGCTTGCCGTCGACGACCTTGGCCTTCAACGTCGCACCATTGCGCATGTGCTGGCGCAGCCGGCCGAGCAGGTCGGCATTTTCGGAGAATGTCTCGGCGACGATATCGCGGGCGCCGTCGAGCGCTACCTTCACGTCGGTGACTTCATCCTTGATATAGGCTTCAGCCAATTTCGTCGGATCAACGCTGCGGTCGGCCCAGATCGCCTCGGCGAGCGGGCCGAGGCCACGCTCGCGGGCGATCTCGGCGCGGGTGCGGCGCTTCGGCTTATAGGGGAGATAGAGATCTTCGAGCTCGGCCTTGGTCGTCGCCTTGCCGATCTTTCCGGCAAGCTCGTCAGTCATCTTGCCCTGCGAATTGATCGAATCGACGATGGTCGAGCGGCGCGCTTCCAGCTCGCGCAGATAGACCAGGCGTTCCGACAGGTTGCGAAGCTGCGTGTCGTCCAGGCCGCCGGTCACTTCCTTGCGGTAGCGGGCGATGAACGGCACGGTCGCGCCTTCGTCGATCAGCCCGATCGCGGCGGCGGCCTGTTCGGGACGGGCATTGATTTCCGCGGCAATCGCGGCGGCAAGGAAACGGAGATCGGCGGCCATGGGCGTCCTCGTTCAAATGGGAGGCGCGACCATAGTCGAAGTTTGTGGCAAGGCAACGTGGCGAATGCCGGTTTCACAATTTGCTGAACCGAACCGTGCCGGAACGAAACACGGGGTGAAGGATCGGTAACCAAGGCTCTGTGGAAAAGAAACGGCACCCTCTCACCTCCGCCGAGAGACAATTAAAACCGCCCCGCCGCATGATGCGGCCGAACGGAGGGAATCATGCCCAAGAAAGCCGCCAGAATCCTGGCATTTGAAACGGCTGTTGACAGCGAAGAGCTTGAGGCCGCCATTTCCTATCTCGAACAGAAACTGGACGACGCGTCCCTGCGGAACGAACCGGTGCCATTCCTGGCGTATCGAAACAGGATGATCTTCCGCACCACGCTGGACATCCGACATGGAGCGAAGAACCGACACGGCGAGTTCTGACCTCTCTTGAACACGACCTGCCTCCCATCAAAGCGCCATGACGGCCACAAGATGGGAGGCCAACCAAGCCTTGGCCCTTGACCTTTGCCTCCCCTCCCCTTAACCGCCGCGCAAGGCCAAGGTTTTCAGCGCAGGCGAGGGCAGGACATGAAGGTTCTCTTGATCGGTTCGGGTGGACGCGAGCATGCGCTCGCCTGGAAACTCGCCCAGTCTCCCAAACTCACGCAATTTTATGCAGCACCCGGCAATCCCGGTATCGCCGATCATGCCGAACTCGTGCCGCTCGACATCGACGACCATGCCGCCATCGCGGCCTTCTGCCTCGAAAAGACCATCGACCTCGTCGTCGTCGGGCCGGAAGCGCCTCTGGTCGCCGGTCTTGCGGACGTTCTCCGCGCCAAGGGCATTGCAACCTTCGGTCCTTCGGCCACTGCTGCGCAGCTCGAAGGCTCGAAGGGTTTCACCAAGGATCTCTGCGCCCGCTACAATATCCCGACCGGCGCCTATCGCCGCTTCACTGATGTGTCCGAGGCCAAGGCCTATGCGCGCGAACAGGGCGCGCCCATCGTCGTAAAGGCCGACGGGCTTGCCGCCGGCAAGGGCGTCACCGTCGCCATGGCGCTCGACGAGGCGCTTGTCGCGATCGACGACTGTTTCGACGGCGCCTTCGGCTCGGCCGGCGCGGAAGTGGTGGTCGAAGCCTATCTGGACGGCGAGGAAGCGAGCTTCTTCTGCCTTTCCGACGGCAAGACGGCGCTGGCGCTGGCCACCGCCCAGGACCACAAGCGGGTCGGCGACGGCGATACCGGCCCGAATACCGGCGGCATGGGCGCCTATTCGCCCGCTCCGGTGATGACGCCGGACATGGTCGCGCGCACCATGAAGGAGATCATCGAGCCGACGATCCGCGGCATGGCAGAAAGCGGACATCCCTTTACCGGCGTGTTCTTTGCAGGACTGATGATCACGGCCAAGGGTCCGGAACTGATCGAATACAATGTCCGCTTCGGCGATCCGGAATGCCAGGTGCTGATGATGCGGCTGAAGAGCGACCTGCTCGACCTGCTCCATGCGGCTGCGACCGAGACGCTCGACCGGGTCTCCACCGAGTGGAGCGACGAGGTGGCGCTGACCGTGGTCATGGCCTCCAAGGGTTATCCGGGCGCCTATGACAGGAACACACCGATCGCCCATCTGCCTGAAAGTGTTCCCGGCGAGAAGATCTTCCATGCCGGAACGGCGCTCAGGGACGGCGCTCTTGTCGCAACCGGCGGCCGGGTGCTGAACGTCACGGCAACGGCAAAGACCGTGGCAGACGCTCAGGTCCGTGCCTATAAGTTGGTCGACCAAGTCGAATGGGAAAACGGTTTCTGCCGCCGCGATATTGGCTGGCAGGCGGTGGCACGCGAAAAGAACTGAGTGCCGGAAACACCAGTTCATTCAAAATTTACCGATTATCCAGACGGGATCGAAACGAAGCTGCGGTAATCATCGGGGACCTCAAGAAGGATTCCCGGTTATGCGTCTCGTCCTGGCTACAGCTCTGGTGTTTGCAAGCGGTTCCGCTTTCGCGTCGTCGATCACGGTGATCAACAGCACGCATCAAACGGGCGTCAGTATCGTCACCAAGACCTGCGCAAACTGCCCGGCCGCCGTGGCACGGAAATCGGAAGAAGCGGCCTATACCGTTCCCGATCTGCCGGCAGGCACCCAGAAGACCGAAATCATCGAGATCAACGGTGAGAAGAAGCTGGCGCGCACCGAAGCCTGGCTCGGCGGTTCGCCTGTGATCCATGTCAGCAAGCTTCCCGCATGGATGGCCAAGGAAAAGGCCATTGCCGAACTTCACCCGACCACCAACGGCTCGACCGAGACGCAGATCGCTGCCGCCGAGGCGTCGGGTGACGGCATCGATACCGGCGCCATGACCAGCGCGGTGAAGACGATCGGTGAGGCAGAGGTGGCGATTACGGAAGCCTCCCTCGCACCGAAGCCGCTGTCGCTCGATACGTTCGAGCTGCGCACCAATCGGTTCTAGATTAGAATATCATTATATTTACATAGCAAAAAGTGCTTCGATAATATCACTTCACGGAATGCGCGTAAATTGCGCATCATCAAGCCCGACTTGCCCAAAATATTCGCATTTGCGACTGTCAAGTCCGGCATAATTAAATTTTTATTCAAATATTCGAGATCACTCTCACATCCCAGTGCGATGTGAGCATGTGATCGGCGCAGGAAGCGCTCCCCCCTAAAACTTCGTCCCGCTCCGGCTCCTCCGGGAGAATTCGGCTGCCTGAAAGTGAGTCGAAACATGAAGAATCTCAAGATCTCCCACCAATTGTTGGCCATGGTGGCGGTACTCATGGTGGCTTTCACCGCCGTCACCTACTATCAGATCCGCACTTCGATCGCCTCCATCTATGCCGAGCGCTACGACATGCTGCGCACCCAGGTCGAATCCGGTATTTCCATCCTCCAGTCCTATTATGACCGGGAAAAATCGGGCGAGTTGAAGCACGAGGACGCGCAGAAACTGGCTTACGCAACCGTCGCAGGGATCAAATACGAGCCGGCCGGCTACATCTTCGGCCTGAACTACGACACGGTGACGCAGTTCCACTACAATTCCAAACTGATCGGCGTGAACCAGAAGGGTCAGCCGGACAAGATGGGCAACCTGTTCCGCGAAGAGATGGTCGCCAAGGGCCGTGCCGGCGGCGGGGTCACCACCTATTACTGGGAAAAGCCCGGCATGCCTGCCGACAAGGTCTTCGAGAAGGCGGCCTATTCCCGCGCCTTCGAACCCTGGCAGATTATTGTCGGCACGGGCGTTTACACCGACGACCTCGACGTCAAGATCAACAAGACGATCGTGGAAGTGGTCGGCATCGGTTTCATCGCCTTCCTGCTCGCCCTCGGTGTCGCCTTCATCGTCATCCGCAATATCACCAAGCCGCTCGCCTCCGTTCATTCGGCGCTGGAAGCGGTCGCCAACGAGAATGTCAAGCTCGCCATCCCGCATACGGACATGTCGAACGAGGTCGGCATGATGGCGAAGGCCACCCAGGCGCTGCAGGAAAAGATCCGCGAGCGTCACGCCATGGCCGAACGCGAGGAAAAGCAAAAGACGGAGCTTGACCGCGAGCGCCAGCATAACCTCGACCTGCAGCAGCAGGAAGCCGCCGTGCAGACCCGGGTGGTCTCCACCATCGGCGAAGCGCTCGAAGCGCTTGCTCAGGGTGACCTCACCGTCCGCTGCGCCGATCTCGGCTCGCGTTACGAAACCTTGCGCCACAACTTCAACGAGGCGCTTGCGCATCTCGAAGCCGCGATGAGCAAGGTCAACGCCAAGGGCATCGATATCGGCGGCTCCAAGGAGGAAATCCGCCGCGCTTCGAACGAACTGTCGCAGCGCACCGAACGCCAGGCCGCAAACCTCGAAGAGACGTCGGCGGCACTCGATGAACTCGCCGTCGCCGTTCGCCAGACGGCCGAAGGTGCACACGAGGCCGCCCAGCGCGTCACCTCGGTCAGCGCCGAAGCCAACCGTTCCGACCAGATCGTCGCCCAGGCGATCGATGCGATGGGCGGCATCGAACATTCGTCGGAAGAAATCTCCAAGATCATCGGCGTCATCGACGACATCGCCTTCCAGACCAACCTGCTGGCCCTCAATGCGGGCGTCGAAGCTGCCCGCGCCGGTGAATCCGGCAAGGGTTTCGCGGTCGTCGCCCAGGAAGTCCGCGAACTTGCCCAGCGCTCCGCCGCTGCCGCCAAGGAGATCAAGGACCAGATCTCGCGCTCTTCCGGCCAGGTGCAGAATGGCGTGCGCCTCGTCGGCGAAGCGGGCGAAGCCCTGAAGCGGATTTCCGACCAGGTGAAGGCGGCGAGCGACATCGTCGGCAAGATCGCCCATTCGGCCTCCGAACAGGACACGACGCTGCGCTCGATCTCGTCTTCGCTGAACCAGCTCGACGCGGCGACCCAGCACAATGCGGCGATGGCGGAAGAAACCACCGCCTCCGCAGAAGCGCTTGCCGCCGACACCGACGAATTGCTGAACCTGATCAGCAGCTTCCGCATCAATGCCGGCAACAATAGCGGTGCCGGCAGCCTCAACCGTGTCGCACAAAAGATGCGCCGCGCAAGCTAATTGAGATTAGTCGGGGGACGGAGAACCGCCGGGTCGAAAGATCCGGCGGTCTGTTTCACAAGAGGCATTACTTTCCACTATAGGTATACATTGCAAGTATATCTCGCCATTCAGCATTTCTATTCAATTTCTTTGAGCTATTTTTCTAGCGTATTCTGTATTTTTCCTATCCTCGCCGACCTTAAACATATCCAGCTCGCGGGAAACATGCGCAGAGTTTTTTAGAATATTGAATATCCTTCTCAAAATTCGCTATTGTTAAATTTTTATTCAAATATTGCGTCATATTCTCCAGAGTGTGCGATGCAGCACATCTCCATGCGCAGGACGCGCCTCTCCATTCCGAATCATTCTTCCCGGTCGCTCAAGGCGAGCTCAATCACTTATGGAACGAACATGAAAAACCTGAGGATTTCAAACCAGCTCGTCCTGCTGGTGCTGGCCCTGATCGCCGGCTTCGCCGTCGTGACCTATTTCGAACTCCAGGCCTCCAAGCGGGCTATCTATGCCGAGCGGTATGGAATGCTGCGGACCCAGGTGGAGTCCGGTATCGGCATCCTCAAGAAGTTCCAGCAGCGTGAGGCGGCCGGTGAACTGACGCGCGCAGAAGCCCAGAAACAGGCCTTTACCGCAGTCTCCGCCATGAGCTTCCAGCCCGACGGCTATCTCTTCGCCTATGACTACGATGTGAAGATGCTGATGCATCCCGATCCGAAGAAGGTCGGCGAGAGCGGCAAGGGCAAACCCGATTCCGCCGGGAAGATGTTCCGCGACGAAATGGTCTCGGTTGGCAAATCCGGCGGTGGAATTATCGATTATTTGAGCACGACCAAGCCCGGGCAGCCTGATGGCGACTTTGCGAAGAGCTCCTATGCGAAGGCCTTCGAACCCTGGCAGATGGTGCTTGCGACAGGCGTCTACACCGATGACCTGCAGGCACAGATCCGCGGAATGGTGCTGGACGCACTCGCTATCGGCGCGCTTGCGTTGATAATCGCTCTTGCGGCTGCCTATGTGGTGATCCGCGGCATCACCAAGCCTCTGGCCGCCGTGCATGGCACGCTTCAGGCCGTCGCCGACGAAAACGTCACGATCGCCATTCCGCATACGGACATGTCGAACGAAGTGGGCATGATGGCGAAGGCCACCCAGGCGCTGCAGGAAAAGATCCGCGAACGCCATGCCATGGCCGCACGCCAGGAAGACCAGCGCCAGGAGCTCGACCGCGAGCGCCAGCAGAACCTCGACCTGCAGCAGCAAGAAGCCGCAAGCCAGGCCCGCGTCGTTTCCACCATCGGCGAAGCACTGGAATCACTCGCCCATAGCGACCTGACGATCCGCTGCGCCGATCTCGGCCCGCGTTACGAAACGCTCCGCCACAACTTCAATGATGCGCTCGTCCATCTCGAAGCCGCGATGAGCAAGGTCAACGCCAAGGGCATCGATATCGGCGGCTCCAAGGAGGAAATCCGCCGCGCTTCGAATGAACTGTCGCAGCGTACCGAACGCCAGGCCGCAAACCTCGAAGAGACGTCGGCGGCACTCGACGAACTCGCCGTCGCCGTTCGCCAGACGGCCGAAGGTGCACACGAGGCCGCGCAGCGCGTCACCTCGGTCAGCGCCGAAGCCAACCGTTCCGACCAGATCGTCGCCCAGGCGATCGATGCGATGGGCGGCATCGAACATTCGTCGGAAGAAATCTCCAAGATTATCGGCGTGATCGACGACATCGCCTTCCAGACCAACCTGCTGGCCCTCAACGCGGGCGTCGAAGCTGCCCGCGCCGGTGAATCCGGCAAGGGTTTCGCGGTCGTCGCCCAGGAAGTCCGCGAACTTGCCCAGCGCTCCGCCGCTGCGGCCAAAGAGATCAAGGACCAGATCTCGCGCTCTTCCGGCCAGGTGCAGAACGGCGTGCGCCTCGTCGGCGAAGCGGGCGAAGCCCTGAAGCGGATTTCCGACCAGGTGAAGGCGGCGAGCGACATCGTCGGCAAGATCGCCCATTCGGCCTCCGAACAGGACACAACGCTGCGCTCGATCTCGTCTTCGCTGAACCAGCTCGACGCGGCAACCCAGCACAATGCGGCGATGGCCGAAGAAACCACCGCCTCCGCAGAAGCGCTTGCCGCAGACACCGACGAATTGCTGAACCTGATCAGCAGCTTCCGCATCAATGCCGGCAACAATAGCGGTGCCGGCAGCCTCAACCGCGTCGCACAGAAGATGCGCCGCGCAAGCTAATTGAGATTAGTCGGGGGACGGAGAACCGCCGGGTCGAAAGATCCGGCGGTTTTTTTGTTCGGGTTAGCCGCTGATCTTCGAGAAATCCGCAACCGTCGCGGTCGCTTCGCGGATGGCCTTCAGGAGCGCCAGGCGGTTGGCGCGGATCGCCGTGTCCTCGTCGTTGACCAGCACGTCCTCGAAGAATGTGTCGACGGGCGCGCGCAGCTTCGACAGGGCTTCCATGGCCGAGCGGAAGTCTTCCCTGGCGACCGCCTCGGACGCTTCCTTCGAGGCGACCACGATGGCCGCCCAGAGCGCCTTTTCGGCATCGAGCCTCAGCAGTTCGTCCGAAACGCCATCGGCGACGACGGTGCCCTTCTTCTCTTCGGCGGCGAGGAGTTGCACGGCACGCTTGGTGCCGGCGAGCAGGTTCTTGCCGTCTTCCGAGGTGATGAACGCCGTCAGCGCCTCGACGCGGCGGGCGACCAGCAGGAGGTCGTCAGCATCCGGTGTCAGGACTGCGTCGATGAGGTCGTGGCGGGCGCCCTGATCGCGGAGGTAGACTTTCAGGCGGTCGTGGAAGAAGGAGAGGAGATCCGTAATGACGACGTCTTTCGACACGTCAGTGACAAATGGCTTTATGTCTTCGATCGGCAGAATCGCTGTTCTCAAAACGGTATTCAGCGGCAGGCGGATCTTCCGCTCCAGCAGCATGCGCACCACGCCCAATGCCGCGCGGCGAAGCGCAAAGGGGTCCTTGGAGCCGGTCGGCTTTTCGTCGATCGCCCAGAAACCAACCAGCGTGTCGAGCTTGTCCGCAAGCGCTACCGTCAGCCCGACCTTGTCTTCAGGAAGGCGATCCGACGGGCCGTTCGGCTTCCAGTGATCCTCGATGGCGGCTGCGACAGAGGCATCCTCGCCCTGCAGCATCGCGTATTTGCGGCCCATCAGGCCCTGCAGTTCGGGGAATTCGCCGACGGCTTCGGTGCGCAGGTCGGCCTTGGCTAAAACCGCGGCACGATCGACGAGGGCCGGATCGGCCCCGACGATCGGCGCCAAATGCGCTGCCAGATCGCGAATGCGGCGAACGCGCTCCCCTTGCGTGCCGAGCTTGGCATGGAACGTCACGTTCAGCGCATCGAGCTTCGCCATGCGCTGGTCGAGCGGCTTCTTGAGGTCGAGGTCGAACTTCGCAGCGGATTCCTTCAGCGTGTCTAGGTCCGGCATGTCGCCCTGGTCGCGGGTCCAGAAATGCTTGGCGTCGGAGAGGCGGGCGCGCACGACCTTGCCGTTGCCGTGCATGATCTCCTTGCCGCCGTCCTTCGCCTCGATGTTCGAAATGAGGATGAAGCGGTTGGAGAGGCCCTCGCCGCCGGTCTGCGGGCGGGTGACGAAACATTTCTGGTTGGTCTTGATGGTCAGACGGATGATTTCGGACGGGATTTCGAGATAGTCCTCTTCGAACTCGCCCATCAGCACGTGCGGCCATTCGACGAGGCCGGAGACTTCCTCCAGCAGGCCTTCGTCCTCGACCAGGTCGAGGCCGTTGGCGAAGGCGAGGTCGCGGGCGTCGTGCAGGATGACGTCCTTGCGGCGGTCGGCATCGAGCATGACCTTCGCCTTTTCAAGGCTCGTCACATAGTCGTCGAAACGGCGCACGGTGATCGCATCAGGCGCATGGAAACGGTGGCCGTAGGTGATGTTGCTGGCGGTCAGCCCGTCGATCTCGAAGGGGATGACCTGGGTTTCGTCATGTTCCGGGCCGAAGACGCAGACGATCGACTGCAGCGGGCGCACCCAGCGCAGGCTTTCCGGACCCTTGCCCTCGACGCCGGCGAAACGGGCACCCTTCGGCATGGAGGCGGCGCCCCAGCGCATCGATTTCGGCCAGGGGAAATTGCGGATGATGCCGGGCATCACCTCGGCGATGATCTCTTCCGCCGGACGGCCGGGCTTGGAGATGACCGCGACGTAGAAATCGCCCTTCTTCGGGTCGTTGACGACCTGGGCTTCGGAGATCGACGACAGGCCGGCGCCGCGCAAAAAGCCGGCGATGGCGCCTTCGGGGGCGTCGGTGCGCGGACCCTTGCGCTCCTCGCGCTGGTCGGCCGAGCGGGCCGTCAGGCCGCGGATATCCAGCGTCAGGCGGCGCGGCGTCCAGTATTCGCGCGCACCCTCATAGGTCAGGCCCGCTTCCACCAGCGCGTCGGTGACGAGCTTTTTCAGGTCTCCCGCCGCCTTGCGCTGCATGCGGGCGGGAATTTCCTCGGAGCGGAGTTCGAGAAGCAGATCGGGCATGATGATGTCTTTGCGCTAACAATAAGGTCGCGGCGGACTTAGCAAGCCCGTCGCCAAAAGTCATCAGTCGGATTGGGGAAAGTCCGGCAATCAGGCAGCGTTGATGACCGGAAGCGCAGCGATTTCCTCGCGCTTTGCGGCACTTTCGATCTTCAGGTCGTAACTGGTCTGGAGATTCATCCAGAATTCCGGCGTGGTGTCGAAAAACCGGCCCAGGCGAAGCGCGGTATCGGTGGTGACCGACGTCTGCTCTGCAACCAGCCGTTCGATGCGGGTGCGCGGGACATTCAGCTTCTTCGCCAGGGCGCCGGCACTCAGATGAAGCGGGCCCAAGTATTCTTCGCGCAGGATTTCACCGGGATGAACGGGAGGAAGAAGGCTCGCCATGCTCGTCTCTTTCAATGGTAATCGACAATCTCAACCTGTTCGGCACCGGCCGTCGTCCAGACGAAGCAGATGCGCCACTGATCATTGATGCGGATGGAGTGCTGCCCCTCGCGATCGCCTTTCAGCGCCTCCAGATGATTGCCCGGTGGTGAGCGCAGGTCGTGCAATTCCATCGCATTTTCAATCATCGTCAGCTTTCGCACGGCTCTTCTTGCAAGATCGGCAGGAAAGCCTTTCGGCACCCTGCCGCTGGCAACCGCCTGCGTCATCGCATCGGCATAGGAGCGGATCACCATACCTCGCCCTCATGTATCACGAGACGATACATGTTTCAATCTCACCAGCCGCCTCCGCCGCCGCCACCTCCGCCGCCGCCGGACGAACCGCCCGAGAAGCCGGAGGAGGACGAGGAGGATTTTGGAGCGGGGATGGTCGAGGCGATGGTGGAGGCCATCGAGGAGGAGAAGCCGCCAATGCGGTCGCCGAAGTTTGAACCGTAATTGCCGCTATACCAGCCGGGCGCATAGGCGCCGGCGGCAGCGCCGGCCGCGGCACTCGCAAGCCAGATCTCGAATGTGGTGCTCCACGGCTTTTCGACACCGAGCGCCACCGCATAGGGCAGCAGCTTTTCGAAATGCTGCGGCGACATGGTGGGCGCGCCGGCCGTGTTCATGCGGTCCTTTTCGGCAAGCGTCAGGTAGATACGCAGGCCCTCGATGCCGTCCATCAGCTTGCGTCCGAGCGGCGTCGGCGCACCTATCAGGAAGAAGAAGATGACGTTGGCGAGCACGATGCCGCCGACCGAGACCAGGATCGGCCAATGCTCGTTGCCGGTCATTTCCGACATGATCGCCACAAGGACTGCCGAGCCGATCGACAGCGCCACCAGGCCGATAAAACCAAGGATCACGACCGACACGATTTTCGAAATCAGCGACGAGCCGCGGCGCAGGCCCTTGCCGAACGCGGCAGCGAGCACGCCGAAGACCACGGCAAAAAAGGCCGGGATGATCAGCATGGCGATCATGTCCGGCTCGAGATTGCCGAAGACGATCAACGCAAGGATGGAAAGTACGCTCAGGATGACGCCGCCGATCACGTAACCCTTGTTGCCGTTGTAATATTTGCCGCGGTGTTCCTTCTCGATCGCCTGGCGGAAGCTCGCGCCGATCGACTGAACAGTGGTGCCGTGCGCCTCGTCGATCACCAGTGCCTGCCCCTTGGCACCGATGGAACCGAGGATCGAGGCCTGGCCGATCGGCACTTCCCTGGGCACGGCCTTGTCGGTGCGCCGGATGACGATTTTTTCCGCGAGATCCTCCAGCGTCACATAACCCTTGACCGCCAGATCGAGCGCGCTTGCGGCGAAAGCCGTCCAGCCGCCGCCGGAAAATCCCTTGTTGTCGATATAGTTGACCAGGGCCGGCGACAGACCCTCCGGCGCATCCCAGCGCGGCACCACGACGCCGCGGTCCGGGTCGCGGCCGACGCGGGTCCAGAAAAGCGCATAATAACCGACGACGAGGACGAGGCCGACGATCGAGATGATCGTCCCGATATTGTCGCGCCACCACCAGGCGCTTTCCTGTTCTTTCGAAGGGGGAGCGACGATCCCCTTGGGAAAGCCCGCGACGATCGTCAGGCCTTCCTGCAAACCGAGCGGCCTTGTGGTCGAAAAGACCGCCTGATTGCCGTTCGCCTGCATGCGGGCATTGCGGGCGGTGGATCCGAGCGGGCCGGTATAGGCAGCGGTCTGGGTTATCCGCGCCGCACCCGGCAAGGTCACCCGCGCCGAGGCCTGGGCGATGCGGAACTCCCAGCCATTGCCGGTAACGTTCCAGTAAAGCTCGTCGTGGTCGTCGAAATAGCGGATCTGCCGGTCGGTCCTGTAGGTGAAGACGAAAGTGTGCTCGCCATCCCGAAGGAACACGTCCTTATCGCCGGAATAGATGCGGATGCCGCCGGTGACGCTTTCCGTGTGGAAGGGCTCTGCCTGGCCATCGCGGGTGACTGAAACGACCTCGAAGCCGACCCGCACCGTGCGGCCGTTGGCGTCCTGCATCGTCAGCGGGAAATCGCGAAACAGGCCGCGCTTGATCCTGTCGCCTTCCGCATTGGCGATGATCGTTTCGGTCACCGTCAGGTCGCCGTTGTCGGCGACCTGGATGTCGGAATGATAGGAGCGGATATATTCCTCTGCCGCGGCGGGCAGCGCCGCCGACAAGCAGAGAAGCAGAGCCAGACCAAAGCCGGAGAACCACCGCATCACGACATTTCTCCTCTTCGGCACGGGCCGATCCGGGTTTTCCGTTTAAACTATGTCCGTGTATTCAACCCCGAGCGAGGCCAAGACGTCCCAGTAGCTGGGGAAGGTCTTGGCGACGCAATCCGGATCGAGAATGGTGATGCCGCCGATCATCAGCCCCGCCAGCGCGAAGCTCATGGCGATGCGGTGGTCGGCAAACGTGTTGATTTCGGCGGATAAGGTCTGGCCGGCGAGCGACGGATCGGAGGCGACGATCAGGTCGTCACCCTCCTCCGTCGCAAGGCCTTCGCGAATGGCGTTGAGGCCGAGCGAGAGCGCCCTCACCCGGTCGCATTCCTTGACGCGCAGGTTGGCGATGCCGGTGAAACGCACCGGCGTTTCGTTGAAGGCGGCGAGTACGGCGATCGTCGGCACCGCATCCTGCATCTGCGAACCGTCGATTTCGGCCGGCAGGTGCGGGAATTGCGCGATCACCTCATAGGCCTTGGCATCCGGCTGGGTGAAGGCGGTGGCCGCCACGCCGAGATCGATGGCTCCGCCGGTCAGCACCTCTGCAGCCCAGAGATAGGTGGCGGCAGAGGCATCCGGCTCAATCACAAAATCCGCCGCCTTGTAGCCGGTCGGTTCCACCTTCCAGGTCGCAGCGTCGATCTGCTCGACCTTGGCGCCGAAAGCCTCCATCGCAGCGAGCGTCAGGTCGACGTAGCCACGGGCGCCGATTTCCGCACCGGCCAGCGCAACCGTCAAGGGGGCGTTAGCGCCTCGGCTGACAAGCGGTCCCGCCATCAGCAGCGCCGAAACATACTGGCTCGACAGTCCGGCGTCGATCTCGACGCGGCCGGAGGCGAAATGGCCGTTGCCGCGCACCGTCACCGGCGGGCAACCGGTCGGCGCCTCGGCATCGATGCCGAGCGACTTCAGGGCGGCGACCAGCGGGCCGATCGGCCGCTTGCGCATGTGTTCGTCACCATCGACGACAACGGTGCCATCGACAGAAGCGACAGCGGCGGTGAGGAAGCGGGTCGCGGTGCCGGCATTGCCGAGGAACAGCGGAGCGGACGGGGGCAGAAGCCTGCCGTTGCCGGTCACGACGAAGGTCGTCTCGTCCGGTTCGTCGACCGAAACACCCATGGCCCGCAATGCGTCGGCCATGTAGCGCGTATCGTCGCTCCGCAGCGCGCCGGTCAGCCGGCTGGTGCCTTCGGCAAGGCCCGCCAGAAGCAGCGCGCGGTTGGTGATCGACTTGGAACCCGGCGGCATCGCGCGTCCGGAAAGCGGCTTGCCCGGCGGCAGGATGGTGAGTTTGGCTCTACCCATGATATTCGTCTCTTAACGCCAAATGGAATGCCGCAATAAGGCGGCCGACCGCGCTCTTAAACCGTTGCGGCACGAAGGTCCAATGACGGATTTCAGAACTTGACGGTGGGGACCGCGCGGTCCGCCGCATTCTCGATCTCGAAATACTCGCGCTTCGAGAAACCGAACTGGCCGGCGACCAGGTTGTTGGGGAAGCTTTCGACCTTGACGTTCAGGTCACGGGCAGCACCATTGTAATAGCGGCGCGACATCTGGATCTCGCTCTCGATGGTTTCGAGCGACTCCTGCAGTTCGGAGAAGTTCTGGTTCGCCTTGAGGTCGGGATAGGCTTCGGCAAGCGCAATGATTTTTCCGAGTGCCTGGCCGAGCAGGCCTTCCGCCTGGGCACGGCCGGCGACATCGCCCGCCGGCACCGCCTGCGCCTGGTTGCGCAGCTTGACGACTTCCTCGAACGTGCCCTTTTCGTGGGCGGCATATCCCTTCACCGTCTCGATGAGGTTCGGGATCAGGTCGGCGCGGCGCTTCAGCTGTACGTCGATGCCGGACCAGGCCTCCTCCGCCATCTGACGCGCTTTAACGAGGCCGTTGTAGATCATGACGACGTAGAGTGCGACGAGAACAATTATACCGATCAAAATGTACATCTGAGTCTCCCGACTTGGCCTTGCGATGGGACAGTAGAGGCTTGGTATAAAAAAGTGGTTGAAGTCATCGATTATTTTTCGCGGTAACAGTTTTGATTTACAGCAAAGTTCCGACCGCGTGGATACCTTAGATTCTCTTGCAGAATAGGGGCGATTCCAAAGATTCGGCCCCACCTCAAAACAATCTGGATGGAATTGCCATGGCGTCCTTGGTGCGAACCGCCAATGTGCTGGCGTTTGCCGTGCTGTTTTTTCAGTACGGCGTGATGATGAAGCCCCCGGAGCCGGCGGGTACGCGGCGGTTTCTGCAGATCTATGCAGGGCAGCTTCCGACCGGGGCCTATCCGACCCTCAAGCCCGTCTGGCAGTTGGGTACGCAATGGACGGGAGCCGTCTGAACGGTTCGCCGCAGGCGGCCAGGTCGAAAATCAGGCAGCCTTGCCGAAATTCACACCACCGGCATCGGTCATCAGGAAGGCTTCGCCGCAGGCCTTTGCGAGCGTGCGTACACGCAGGATGTAGCTCTGGCGTTCGGTGACCGAGATCACCCCGCGGGCATCCAGCAGGTTGAAGACGTGGGACGCCTTGATGCACTGGTCATAGGCCGGGAAGACGCATTTGTGCAGCATCTGGTTGGCGTTCGCACCTGGAGCGCCGGCTGCAAGCAACGCCTGGCATTCCTTCTCCGCATCGATGAAATGCCGATGCAGCATGGCGGTATCGGCGAATTCGAAGTTATGGCGGGAATATTCCTGCTCGGCCTGCAGGAATACGTCGCCATAGGAGATCTTTTCCTCGCCCTCGCGGCCGTTGAAATTGAGCTCGTAGATGCTGTCCACCCCCTGCAGGTAAGTGGCGAGGCGTTCGAGGCCATAGGTCAGTTCGCCGGCGACCGGCGCGCATTCGATGCCGCAGACCTGCTGGAAGTAGGTGAACTGCGAGACTTCCATGCCGTCGCACCAGCATTCCCAGCCGAGGCCCCAGGCGCCGAGCGTCGGGCTTTCCCAGTCGTCCTCAACGAAACGTACGTCGTGCAGCAATGGGTCAAGGCCGATCGCCGCAAGCGAGCCGAGATAGAGTTCCTGCAGGTTCGGCGGGTTCGGCTTCAGGATGACCTGGAACTGGTAATAATGCTGCAGGCGGTTGGGGTTTTCACCGTAACGACCGTCGGATGGACGACGCGACGGCTGCACATAGGCGGCCTTCCACGGCTTGGGGCCGAGCGCGCGCAGCGTGGTGGCCGGATGGAAGGTACCGGCGCCGACTTCCATGTCGTAGGGCTGCAGGATCGCGCAACCCTTGTCCGCCCAGTAATTCTGGAGCGCGAGGATCAGCCCCTGGAAGGAGCGGGTCGGAGACATGTGGTCGGGCAGCTCGGTCATGGCCATATCTGTGTCGGTTCGTGGATGCGGACGAGTGCCACGCATCAGGGGCGCGGGTCAAGGATTTATGCGTCTGCGGCTATGCGCGTCGCGGACGATCCGTGTTAAGGTTCATCCGTTCTTCCGGAGAAAGACCATGAACGTCAAGAACAGCTTCACCCTGTCCGAGCGCTCCCTGCGACTTGCCGAAAAGCTCGTCGAGGACGGCCAGTTTCCCTCGGTCGAGAAAGTGCTCGAAGCGGGCATAGACAGGCTGTTGCGGGACGAGGAGAGTTCCGCTCATGACGACCCGTTGATCGGCATGAAGGACGAGATCCGCCGAAGGATGGAATTGCCCCGGGATCAGTGGTTGCGATGGGATGGGGATGAAATGGCTAATCGCATCAAGGCAAAGCTGGACGAGAAATATAAGAACCGCTGATGAGCTATACGATCATCAAGCACCCGCTCGTCGAACTCGATATCTTTGACATTACCGATTTCATTTCGTCCTATGCCGGCACTGCCATTGGCAAATCCAAGGTAGACGAGATCACGCTGTTCATCTCCCGCCTTACAGATTTCCCCAAAATCGGGACCACCCGGGATGACATTCTACCCGGTCTACGCGCCATCCCGGCCTCAGAAAAAGCCGTCGTCTGCTTCACCGTGAACGATCAAAACCTGACCGTCTCCATTCTCTGCGTAAGCTATGCGGGCTCCGATTGGGCATCGCGGGTGAAGGAACGGGTTTAATCGCTATTCGTCTCACGGCAATTGGCTTCCTCGCGATCGAATTTCCGGCCGTCCGGCAAATCCCACGTGAAAGCGCCAATCCTTTCCAGTGCCGCACGTCTTTCGTCGGCATCGGCCTCCCCGACGGCAGACGTCTTCTCATCGGGCATGAGTTCTATTCCTCGTCCCGCTTCACCCGGTATTCCCCCGTCGTCGGGTCCCTTTCCAGGGTGCCTATCGCGCCGGTCTGGCGTTCCTTTTCCTCCCGGCGGGTGCGCGAGGACAGTCTTTCGGCGTCCTTGATGAACTTCTTGTAGAGCATCCAGCCGCCGCCGATGACGATGATCAGAAATAAAAGCTGCGCCATTTCCCCTCTCGCGCTATTTTTGCGACCTCACAGGCCGTAGCGGCTCCACATTGCCTTTTCTTCCAGGCTCGCGGCAAGTCCCGTGACGGCGCCTGCGGCGATTTCTCCGGCCTTGCCTTCACCAAAGACGACGCCGGGCACGCGGCGGCCAAACAGGGTGCGGGCGCTGCCGATCAGCTCCAGCTTTGTGTCCTTGCCGTAACGGCGCTTGAGGACTTCGCGCATGTCGCCGAGACTGTCGATCAGGCCGAGATCGAGGCCGCGCAACCCGCTCCAGAACAGGCCTGAAAAGATGGTCGCGTCATCGGCCAGCCGCTCGCCGCGGCGCATCTTGACCATTTCGATGAAGACCTTGTGGATTTCGAGCTGCAGCGCCTTCAGGTATTCGATGTCGCCTTCCTTTTCCGGCTGGAAAGGATCGAGGATCACCTTGTTCTCGCCGGCGGTATAGACGCGGCGCTCGACGCCGATCTTGCGCAGCAGTTCCGGGAAGCCGAAGCCGCCGGAAACGACGCCGATCGACCCGACGATGGAGGTCGGATCGGCAAAGATCTCGTCACCGGCGAGAGCGATCATGTAGCCGCCCGACGCCGCGACATCCTCGACGAAAACCAGGACCTTCTTGTCCTTTTCTTCCGCCAGCGAGCGGATGCGCTGGAAGATCAGGCGCGACTGGACAGGTGAGCCGCCCGGCGAATTGAGCGAGATCGCAACGACCGGCGCGTCCTTCTTCGAGAAGGCCTTTTCGAGCATCGGCGCAACGCCGGCGAGGTTGAGGCTCGGCTTGAACTGGCTGCCGCCGGCCATAATCGCTCCGTGAAGGCGGACGACGGGTATCGTCAGCCCCTTCTTACGGAACCTTTTCGGCATCAACCCCTGCAAAAACCCGGCCATTTCTTTTCCTTCTGTCGCGTTCGGCTCTGCCAAAGCATGTATGCGACGGATTTTCAAACGCAATGGCTGCGCCTCGGAAAGCAGGATTTTGATTTTCTAGTTGCGAATGACTTGCATTATCATTCCAATGAGGCAATATCCCTCACCGAACGGAGATAAGGCGACCATGGACGTTTTGAGTTCAAAGCAGGAGAGCGGCTGGCGGAACAAGCGAGGCGAAGCATCGCTTTCTGACGTCCATCGCAGCATCAATATTTCGGCCTCCGGATCGCGGTGGCGGCGGCTAGCTGCCTTTGCGGGTCCAGGTTACCTGGTTGCTGTCGGCTATATGGACCCTGGAAACTGGGCCACCTCACTCGCCGGCGGGTCGAAGTTCGGTTATGCGCTGCTCGCGGTCGCGCTGCTGTCCAACCTGATGGCGATCGTGCTGCAGTCGCTCTGCGCCCGCCTTGCCATTGCATCAGGCCGAGATCTGGCGCAGGCCTGCCGTGACGCGTTTCCGAAATGGGTTTCCATTCCGCTCTGGGCGCTTGCCGAAATCGCCATCATCGCCACAGATATCGCCGAGGTGATCGGCACCGCGATCGGCCTCAACCTGATCTTCGGCATTCCGCTGGAGCTCGGCGTGCTGATCACGGCTCTCGACGTCTTCATCATCCTTTACCTGCAGAAGATGGGCTTCCGCTGGGTCGAAGCCTTCATCATCACTCTGCTCGGCGTCATTGCCGTGTGCTTCGCGATCCAGATCTTCCTTGCCGATCCGCAATGGGGCGGCGTCATCCGCGGCTTCTTCCCGACCACCGAGATCGTCACCAATCCGGAGATGCTCTATCTGGCGCTCGGCATCCTCGGTGCGACCGTCATGCCGCATAACCTCTACCTGCATTCCGGCATCGTGCAGACCCGCAACTATGGCCATACTCTGCCCGAGAAGAAGGAGGCGCTCACCTTTGCGACCATCGACTCCACCGTCGCACTCTGCTTCGCACTGTTGATCAATGCCTCGATCCTGATCCTTGCGGCCGCAGCTTTCAACAGCACCGGGCGGACGGAAGTGGCCGAACTCGGCGAAGCGCATTCGCTGCTGGCACCGCTGCTCGGGCTGGCCATTGCGCCGACGCTGTTTGGCATCGCGCTGCTCTGCTGCGGCCTGAATTCGACGGTGACGGCAACGCTCGCCGGTCAGATCGTCATGGAAGGCTTCCTCAAGATGAAGCTGCAGCCATGGATCCGCCGCCTGATCACCCGGGGGATCGCCATCATCCCAGCCGCGTTCGTCACCATCTGGTACGGCGATGCGGGCACCGCGGAGCTGCTGATCCTCACCCAGGTCGTGCTCAGCCTGCAGCTTTCCTTCGCGGTCTTCCCGCTCGTCATGTTCACCGCCAGCAAGGCCAAGATGGGCGAACTGGTGGCGCCGATCTGGCTCTCCGGCATCGCCTGGCTGATCGCCGTCGTCATCGCCGGCCTCAACGTCAAGCTGCTCGTGGATTTCGTTTCGGGCTGAGGCGAGCATAGGCGGCCCGGCCATTGTTCAGGTCGTCCACGAAAGACGAAAAGGCGTGGCCATCGGCGCCATGCACGAAAAGCGGCGCCCGGAATGCCAGCCGGGCGCGCGAACCCTTGATAGCGGTGACGAGGATGCGCGTGGCGCTTTCGTCCGGCCGGGGGTGAAGGGCGGTGATTTCCAGCCCGCCGAAACGCCTGCCGCAGGCCTCGATGATCTCGGCGATCGATTGCGGCCGGGCGATCAGCGACAACTGTCCGCCGGGCTTCATGATCGCGCCGGCAGTGCGGATCCAGGCTTCGAACAGGTCTTCCGTCATCGCATGTGCCTCGGCCTTCAGGGCATCGGGCGTCTTTCGGTCGCTGGCATCATTGAAGGGCGGGTTCATGATCACGTGGTCGTGGATTTCGTCGACGAGGCCGGCGGCGAGCCGTGGCTTGCCGGTCAGCGTCACGTCCGCCTCCAGCACCTCGACGCGACCGGCCATGAAGGCATTTTCGGGAAGTTTTAGCGTGCTGCGGGCATAGCCCGCCATCAGCGGCGATTTTTCGATCAGCAGGACCTTTGCCCGCTCCAGCCGCGAGGCGACCGCCAGACCCGCAGCACCGGCGCCCGAGCCGAGATCGGCAACGCTGACAGGTTTGTCGGAGTCGACCAGCGAGGCGAGCAGCATGGCGTCGACGCCCGAGCGATGCCCCCCGCCCTTCGGCTGCATGACGTGGAACCGGCCGCGATGGAAGGCGTCGATCGTGTGGGTGGGTGCGGTCATGCGGATTGACGCCATTGAATGTCGGTGGGTACCGGCCTGCCTTGGACATCGGCGGTCGGCAGCCCCCCTCTGCCCTGCCGGGCATCTCCCCCTCGGGTGGGGAGATTGGCTAGGCGCCTGCTCACCGCTCTATATCCACCGTCTCCCTCTGCACGACGTTTCTGGAGAAGCTGGGAGTGCGTAGCTTGTGATCTTCCCCCTTGAGGGGGAGATGCCCGGCAGGGCAGAGGGGGGTGCACCGCACAAAGGCTCAAGGCCGCAGCTCCGCTTCCAACCCCGCGTCCTTCAGGATCCGCCGGGCCTCGTCGGCGCGCTCGCTGTCAACCATCAACCGGCGCTGCAACAGGCCGAGCGAGCCTTCGAGCACGCTCATCGACTGGTCGGCGACCATAAAATGAATGCCCGCATCCTTCATCAGGCTCTGTGCCAGCGACAGGATCACGATGTCGTTGGTGCGGATGATTTCCAGCATGATGTCTTTGTTACCCCATTATATTCGGCCGGATGCGATTTGCGCTTGCCGCACTATCAGCCTCTTTCTATTGTCGTTTGAAAGATTTCGATAGGGAGGCCTGACATTGGGCGTCGTCATACCGCTTGAAGAAGGCAAAAACAAACTGGCATCCGTCAAACCGCTGGTGGATCTGACCAAGGCGGACATGGATCGGGTCAACCAGTTGATCCTGTCCAAGGCCGGCTCCGACGTGCAGATGATCCCGGAAGTTGCCAACCACCTGATCTCCTCCGGCGGCAAGCGGCTGCGGCCGATGCTGACGCTCGCCTCTGCTGCCCTGTTCGGCTACCAGGGCGACGGCCATGTGAAGCTTGCGACCAGCGTCGAGTTCATGCACACGGCAACGCTTCTCCACGACGACGTGGTGGACGAAAGCGACCTGCGCCGCGGGCGTTCCACCGCCCGGATGATCTGGGGCAATCAGGCAAGCGTTCTGGTCGGTGATTTCCTGCTCGGCCAGGCTTTCCGGATGATGGTGGATGTAGGCTCGCTCGAAGCGCTCGACGTGCTGTCGGCCGCAGCGTCCGTCATCGCCGAGGGGGAAGTGCTGCAGCTTTCCGTCGCCAAGAACATGGAAACGACCGAGGACGACTATCTTTCGGTCATCCGCGCCAAGACGGCGGCGCTGTTTGCCGCCGCCGCCGAAGTCGGCCCGATTATCGCCAATGCCGACAAGGCCGGCCGCGGCGCGCTGAAATCCTACGGCATGAACCTTGGCCTCGCCTTCCAGCTCGTCGATGACGCGCTCGATTACGGCGGCAAGGCGGCCGATCTCGGCAAGAATGTCGGCGACGATTTCCGCGAGGGAAAGATCACGCTGCCCGTCATTCTCTCCTATCGCCGCGGCACCGAGGCCGAGCGCACCTTCTGGCGACAGGCGATCGAGAAGGGCGAAAGCAGCGACGAGAATCTCGAAAAGGCGCTCGGTCTGATCAACAAGTACGGCGCCTTGAACGACACGATCGGCCGGGCGCTGCATTACGGCACGATCGCCCGCGACGCGCTGGCGCCGCTGCCCGCCTCGCCGCTCAAGGCCGCTCTTCTCGAAGTCATCGACTTCTCGATCCAACGCGTGAACTGACGGCCAGCGTTCGTTGACGAAGGTGTGACCGGTGCCGCGCCTAAGCGGCGCTGGGGATTTCCTTGCGGACGTGCTTCAAAAAAGCCATTCTATCGTGAATCAATAGGGCGGAATTGGCGGCGGTATTTCACCGAATCGCCATGCTCTTACGAAAGGCATCTTTATGCGGCAGAAATCCAGCCTTCTTCTGCTCTCCAGCGCGGCACTTGCAACCGTCCTCCTGTTCGGAACGGTCGCCAATGCGGCGACGGCGGAAGCGAAGCCCGCGGTGAAAGACACGGTGACGTTCGGTCCCGGCAACGTGAAGACGTTTTCCGGTGCGTTTCTGGCGGCCCGGACCGCCGACGTCGATCATGACTACGACACCGCGATCGCGCTTTACCGCAAGGCGCTGGCTTTCGATCCTGCCAACATGGAAATCCGCGAACGGCTGATGATCTCGTTGCTGCTCAACGGCGATTTCGACCAGGGACTCGCTGAGGCCAATGCGCTGAAGGATGACAACGCTGTCGAGCGGATCACCAAGATCGTCCGCGGCCTCGATGCCCTGCGCGACAAGAAGTTCGACACCGCCAAGAAAGTACTTGCCTATGAAGGCCCGAACGATCTCGACCGGTTGACCCACCAGCTTCTCTCCGCTTGGGCGGATATCGGTGCCGGCAAGGGCAAGCAGGCGATGGCCAGCATCACCAACCTCAAGGGACCGGCCTGGTACAAGGTGTTCACCGACTACCATATCGGCGCCATGGCACTCGTGACCGGCGATATCGGCACCGCCCGGCAGCATCTCAATACCGCCGTCACCAACAAGGAAGCCGTCGCGACGGCGCCCGACACGTTCATGCGCGCGGTCATGGCGCTTGCCCGCCTCGAAGCGGCTGCCGGCAACAAGCAGAAGGCGCTTGACGCGATCTCCGTCGGCGACGGCATGGTCTCCAATTATGCGCCGTTGAAGGCCTTGCGCCAGAGCATCGAAAAGGGCGAGAAGCCCCAGCAGCAGGTGAGCAATGCCGCCGAAGGTGCTGCCAGCGTGCTGTTTTCGATCGGCGGCGCGCTGAACCGCCAGGGCGCCGAAGACATGGTCTCGCTCTACCTGCAGATTTCCCACGCCCTCGACCCCAAGAGCGCCGACACGCTGATCCTGCTCGGCGGCATCGCCGAAAAGCTCAAGCAGCCGGAGCGCGCCATCAAGTTCTATGCCAGCGTTCCGGCCGATTCGCCGATGCGCCGCATTTCCGAGCTGCAGCTCGGCGTGACGCTTTCCGACACCGGCAAGGTGGACGAAGCCAAGCAGCATCTGAAGTCGCTGATCGATTCCGATCCATCCGACATCCGCAGCTACATCGCCTATGGCAGCGTGCTTTCCGACGCCAAGGACTACAAGGCGATGGCGGAAAACTACGACAAGGCCGCCCAGGTCATCGGACCGGTGCCGAAGCCGGGCGACTGGACCATCTTCTTCCAGCGCGGCATTGCGTATGAGCGGCTGAAGAACTGGGAAAAGGCCGAGCCGAGCTTCCGCAAGGCGCTGGAGCTCAATCCGGAGCAGCCGCAGGTCCTGAACTATCTCGGCTATTCGCTGGTCGACATGAGCAAGAATCTCGATGAAGGCCTCGGCATGATCAAGCGGGCCGTCGATGCGCGGCCCGATGACGGCTATATCGTCGATTCGCTCGGCTGGGCCTATTTCCGCATGGGCAAGTTCGACGACGCCGTGACCGAACTCGAACGCGCGGTGCAGCTGCGCGCCGGCGATTCGACGATCAACGACCATCTCGGCGATTCCTACTGGCGCGTCGGGCGCAAGCTCGAAGCCGTCTACCAGTGGAACCGGGCGCTGATCTCGGAAGGCGAGGATATCAACCGCGAGCAGATCAAGGAGAAGATCGAGAAGGGCCTTGCGCCGCTCGATCCGAACGCGACGACGGCCGACCGCAGCCCGACAGAGCCGGTGGCACCAGCACCGCCGGTGCCTGCCAATCCAGACAAGAAATCCTGACGCGCATGTTTCTGGACAATGTGTCGTCCGACAACTGGCTCGCCGACAAGGCGAGCCTTTTCGAACTGGCGCCCGCCAAGATCAACCTCGCCCTGCATGTGACGGGCCAGCGAGCCGACGGTTATCACCTGCTCGAGAGCATCGTGACCTTTGCCGACACCGGCGATCGGCTGGCTTTCAGCGATGCGGATGCCGACGATTTTTCCGTGTCCGGCCGTTTTGCTTCGCTGCTGCCGACCTCTGCCGAAGGCAGGCATGGCAACCTCGTGCTGAAAGCCCGCGACATCCTGCGCAAGGCGTTGGAGGATAAGGGTGTTTCAACAACGCCGGTTGCCATCCATCTCGAAAAGAACCTACCGGTCGCAGCGGGCATCGGCGGCGGCTCGGCGGATGCGGCAGCCGCCCTTCGCGGCCTGATGCGTTTCTGGAATGCCAGCCTGCCGGATGCGGAACTGGCAATGCTCTGTCTTTCGCTCGGCGCCGACGTGCCGATGTGCCTCAGGGGCGAGCCGCTGATGGCCAGGGGGATCGGCGAGGACCTGACTGCGCTTCCCGGCCTGCCCTCGCTGGCGCTGGTGCTCGGCAATCCGCTGGTGGGGGTCTCGACGCCCGACATTTTCCGCCGCCTGACGCAGAAGGACAATCCGCCGATCGGCGAGCTCGACAGCGACTGGATCGGCTTTCTGAGGACGCTGCGCAACGATCTCGAACCACCTGCGCGCTCGCTGGTGCGGGAAATCGACCAGATTTCCAGCCTGATCGGCGCCGAGGGCACGATGCTGACGCGGATGTCCGGTTCGGGCGCCACCTGTTTCGGGATATTTCCTTCCTTTGAAGCGTCCGAAAAGGCAGTGGAAAGCCTTAACGGCCAGAAGCCCGAGTGGTATTTTCAGGCGGTGAGAACCGTTGGCCAGGGCTAGAGAAAACCCAATGAACCGGATCGACGACACCCGCTCCTTCATCCCCGTCGGCATCGCCGTGCTGACCGTCTCCGACACGCGCACGCTTGCCGACGACAAGTCCGGCGACACACTGGTCGGGCGGATCGCGGAAGCAGGCCACGAGCTGAAGGCGCGCGCGATCGTGCCCGACGACAAGGACCGGATCGCCGGTCAGGTGCGGGAATGGACGCTCGATCCGGAGATCGACGTGGTGATTACGACGGGCGGGACCGGCTTTACCGGCCGGGACGTGACGCCTGAAGCGCTGGAGCCGCTGTTCGAAAAGCGCATGGACGGCTTTTCCGAAGTGTTCCACCGGATTTCCTATGACAAGATCGGCACGTCGACGATCCAGTCGCGGGCGACCGGCGGCGTGGCGAACGCCACCTTCATCTTCGTGCTGCCGGGTTCGCCCGGGGCCTGCAAGGACGCCTGGGACGGCATCCTGAAGGCGCAGCTCGACTACCGCCACATGCCCTGCAATTTCATCGAAATCATGCCGCGGCTCGACGAGCACCTGAAGCGCGGCGGCAAGTAGGTCTTAGCGGATAGCCGCCGCAACCCAGGCCGGAATCATCTCGCTTGCCAGCTTCGACACCTTCTGGCCCCGCACCAGGGTTTCCAGATCCATCCCCGACTTTGCCAGCGCGATCGCCTGCCGCTTCGGCAGCAGCATTCCGTATTCCAACGGCGGAACGGCGCGGCCGATGCGCTTGAAGAACGGCCGTCGATAATTGCGCGAAGGCGCGAAGCGAGCCGGCTGCCTGTTGAGCGCGATATATTCCATCACCTCGTCGATCCAGCCGCCCTGCAACCGGGCGCCGGGCTCCACGAGCAGCAGCCACTCGCCGCGGGCGCCACGAAGAATATCCTTGATGTCCCAATGGCCGTAAAAACGGCAACCGGCCGCATCGGCGACGCGGGAGGAACCGTCCCGCGAACCGTGATCGAGCACCACGACGTCGCTCACAAGTCCTTCCACCGCAGCGGAAACGAGCACTGAGAGCGTCTGCGCCAGCTCGGATTCCTGATCGCGGCATTCCATGATGACAGTCAGCATTCCTGACATGTAACGCATTGCAACACGGAACGCCAGAAATGCGGGTTTCAAATTTTGTTCTTGCAATGTTCTCATTTCGGCGCTAGGAATTTAATCATCAGGAACGGGAAATTTCCCCTTCAGGAGCTAACCATGAACGAGCTGCATCAATTGCGGCAGGACGCTTTTGCGCCTGCTCATACGGCTGATATTGCCGATGCGTTGGTCAAATCCTCCGGGCTTCGGGTGGAGATCGACCGACGTCGCGGGCGCGGCGCGGGGCTCAATCCGAGTGGCCGTTTCGAGGAGGAGCGCCGCGAGGCATTCGACGACGGCTGGCAGACGCTGGAGGAGCTCGAACCGTTCAAGACCGAGGTGCAGGTGGAAAAACCGCGCACCGCGATCACCCGCAATGAATCGCCGGATCTTTCCTTCGACCGCTCGATCAATCCCTATCGCGGCTGCGAACATGGCTGCATCTATTGCTTCGCCCGGCCGACCCACAGTTTCATGGGGCTTTCTCCGGGTCTCGACTTCGAATCGAAACTGTTTGCCAAGCCGGACGTGCCGAAACTGCTCGAGCGGGAGCTGAGCCGGCCGGATTACAAGGTACGGGCGATCGCGATCGGCACCAATACCGATCCCTATCAGCCGATCGAACGGGAATGGCGGATCATGCGGCAGATCCTCGAAGTGCTGCAGAAGGCCAATCATCCCGTCGCGATCGTCACCAAGTCGGCGCTGATCACCCGCGATATCGATATTCTCGCCGACATGGCATCCAAGGGGCTCGCGAAGGTCGGGATTTCGGTCACCACTCTCGACCGCAAGCTTGCCCGCACCATGGAGCCGCGCGCCTCGACCCCTCCCAAGCGCCTCTCAGCCATCAAGGCGTTGACCGAAGCCGGTATTCCGACCGCGGTCATGGTGGCACCCGTCATTCCGGCGCTCAACGACCATGAGATCGAGCGTATCCTCGACGCCGGCCATGCGGCAGGGGCGACGGAAGCAAGTTACGTGCTCCTGCGCCTGCCGCTGGAAGTGAGCCCCCTCTTCCGCGACTGGCTGCTGCAGAACTATCCGGACCGCTACCGGCATGTGATGTCGCTCGTCCGTTCGATGCGCGGCGGTAAGGATTACGACGCCGAATGGGGCAAGCGGATGAAAGGTGCCGGTCCCTATGCCTGGCAGATCGGCCGGCGTTTCGAGATGGCGACCAAACGGCTCGGCATGGTTCGGCGCGGCCTGCCGCTACGCGACGACATCTTCCTGCGCCCCGACGGCGGCGGCATCCAGCTCTCGCTGCTCTGATCTGACCGGCTTCCGGTCCGATTGCGAATCTCAATTTTCGACGCGACCCGCCCTGTCCCCGCGTCGGAAAACACCCCGGCTCCACCGCCGCCCCTCGGTGGATAGCGACGCCGCAATCGCCCGCCGGGGGTTGCAGGAGGTCGGGACGACGTGCGAGGTTGCCGCCATGTTACCTCGCACGTCGCCCGATTCTCCGATGCTTTTCGAAGACGTTCCGCTGGTTCCGGATTTCAGTCTGGAGCTCGTGGCACGGCAGGCCGGCCAGTGGCCGGTCGCGGGCACCGACGAGGCAGGACGCGGGCCTCTGGCAGGCCCGGTCGTTGCCGCCGCCGTCATCCTCGACCCTGACAATATCCCGGACGGCCTCAACGATTCCAAGCAGCTCACCGCCAACCAGCGGGAAGTTCTGTTCGAGGCGATCATGGCGACGGCGGAAGTATCGATCGCAGCATCCGGTCCTCGCCATATCGACGAACGCAACATCCTGCGCGCCAGCCTCGACGCCATGCGCCGTGCGGTGGCCGGACTTGCCGTGACGCCTGCCTATGTGCTCGCCGACGGCCGCGACGTGCCGCAAGGCCTCTGCTGCCCCGGCAAAGCGGTCATCAAGGGCGACGCCCGCTCGGTATCGATCGCCGCAGCCTCGATTATCGCCAAGGTCACCCGCGACCGGATGATGACCCGCGCCCACCTGGTCTTCCCCGCCTACGGGTTTGCCAACCACGTCGGTTATGGGACGGCACAACATCGTGCCGGTATCGAGGCGCATGGGCCGTGCTCGCTGCACCGGATGAGCTTCCGGCCGTTGAGGAAAGACGAGCCGGCGGAAGCTTGATACGCAGCAAGCCTCTCATTTCCTGATTTCCAAAAACAAAAAGGCCGGGGTTTCGCCCCGGCCTTTGGAAGTCTTATGTGATTGAAATCAGTTCAATCGCGACTGCACCTTGCCGACGGCGTCCTTGAAGAGCGTGTCCTGGGTGGAGGCATCGGCCTTGCGGGCGATGACGCTCTGGGCGGCGGCGATGGCGAGGTCGACTGCGGCAGCGCGCACGGCGCCGATCGCTTCGGCTTCGGCCTGCTTGATCTTCTGCTCGGACAGCGCGTTGCGGCGGGTGACGAATTCGTCGGTCTTCTGGCGAGCTTCCTCGGTCAGCGCCGCGGCTTCACGCTCGGCGATGGCCACGATCTGGGCGGCTTCCGCTTCGGCTTCCTTGCGCTTGCGCTGGTATTCGGCGAGCAGGGTCTGGGCTTCCTCGCGCAGACGCTTGGCTTCGTCGAGTTCCTTGCTGATGTTGGCGGCGCGCTCGTCGAGCGACTTCGCCATCATGCCCGGCACCTTGAGATAGACGACCAGGGCCAGGAAAAGGACGAGACCGACGAGTGCGAAAAATGTTGCATCGAATGCCATCGGATCAGGCCTCCGTCTTCGCGGCTGCGACCGCAGCCTTGATGTCGTCGCCGCTCGCCTTGGCGCCGATCAGCTGATCGACGATGGCGGTGGCGGTGTCTTCGGCAATCTGGCCGACTTCGGCAAAGGCCTTCGCCTTGATTTCGCCGATGCGGGTTTCGGCCGCAGCAAGCTTGTCGGCAAGTTCGGCTTCGATCGCGGTGCGGTCGGCGGCAGCCTTGGTCTTGGCGGCTTCGCGAGCGGTTTCGGCGATCTTGTGGCCCTTGGAACGAGCGGCAGCCAGTTCCCTTTCATAGGTCTCGACGGCAGCGTCCGCTTCTGCCTTCAGGCGGGCGGCTTCGTCGAGATCCTGGGCGATCCGGTCGTGGCGGTGTTCGAGAATACCGCCGACGCGTGGAACGATGACCTTCTTCATCAGAAGATAGAAAAGGCCGAAAGTGATGACGAGCCAAAGCAGCTGCGACGAGAAATGGGTCGCGTCGAACGGCGGAAAGGTGCCGCCGCCATGGTCAGCGCCGGTTTCGGTATGCGCTCCGCCAGCAGGCGCGGCATGCGGATCAGTAGCGGCCGGCGCGGTCTGCGCATATGCCGAGGTCACGAACATCATCACCTCCAGGTGTATTCCAAATGCGAAGGATCACGGCGCGCTTTCTGCAAGCGGCCGCGATCCGAATTCCTGGACAGATCTTAGACTGCGTACAGGAGCAGGAGAGCGATGAGCAGCGAGAAGATGCCCAGAGCTTCCGTAACGGCGAAGCCGAACACCAGACGGCCGAACTGGCTGTCAGCGGCGGACGGGTTGCGCAGAGCGCCCGAGAGGTAGCTGCCGAAGATGTTGCCAAGGCCAAGAGCCGTGCCGGCCATGCCAAAGCAAGCCAGGCCTGCACCGATGAACTTTGCTGCTTCCGCTTCCATGAGAAACTCCTTCGAAATGGTTGTTGCGGCTGATGACTGACGCCTCAGGACGCCAATGTCGGTTATCCTTAGTGCCCGCCGGGATGGATCGCGTCATTGAGGTACATGCAAGTCAGCACCGCAAAGACGTAAGCCTGGAGGAAGGCGACGAGGAATTCGAGACCGGTCAGGGCGACCGTCATGATGAGAGGCAGAACTGCGCCGCCGATGCCGAGCGCGCCCATGGTTCCGAGCGAGGCAACGAAGCCCGCGAACACTTTGAGCGTGATGTGGCCGGCCAGCATGTTCGCAAAGAGACGAACCGACAGCGAAACCGGGCGGGACAGGAACGAGATGACTTCGATCGCGATGACGAGCGGCAGAAGCGCGCCCGGAACACCGCTCGGCACGAAGAGTTGCAGGAAATGCAGGCCGTGCTTGTAGAAGCCGTAAACGAGCACCGTGCCGATGACGAGCAATGCGAGCGCGAAGGTGACGATGATCTGGCTGGTGATCGTATAGAAATACGGGAACATGCCGAGCAGGTTGGCGGTCAGCACGAACATGAACAGCGAGAAGACCAGCGGGAAGAACTTCATGCCGCTGCTGCCGGCGCCTTCGCGCAGCATGCCGGCGATGAATTCATAGGACATTTCCGCGACCGACTGCGCCCGGCCGGGGATCAGGCCGCGCTGCGAGGTGGCGAAATACAGGAAGCCGGCGGCGCAGGCGACGGTTGCCACCATGAACAGAGATGCATTGGTAAAGGAGAAATCGATGCCGCCGATCTCGATCGGAACGATCTTGCTGATCTGGAACTGATGGATCGGATCGTTTGCCACCGTCTACCTCTTCATCCTTGGCCGCGCCAGGTCGGCCTAATTTTATTTCCGGAAACAGGGCCTCAACGGTCGCCGTTTCCGTTCTCATCTTTGCCGCTTTGCTGATCCATGGTCGGAGGCGGAGCCACCATTCCCACGGAACGAAGCACATTCAACACACCTGCACAGAAGCCGAGGAGGAGGAGAACAATCATCCCCCACGGCGCAGTGCCGGCAAAACGGTCGAGCAAAAAGCCCAGAATAGCCCCAACCGCGACTGCGGAGATGAACTCGGAGGAAAGCTTGAAGCCCAAGGCCATGCCTTTTCGGCTCTCCTCGGATTGCGCGTCCCTCTTCGCCTCTGCCGCGTCGTCAGCCTTCCTGTCCGCAAGTTTCGCGGACAAGCGCTTCCGGCGCTCTTCCAGACCATCGTCGCGGTGATCCGTCATGTGCGTCCTCCCCTATTTCTGCTTCCGGCACAACCGGTTTTATGCTTTCCAACCGCAAAAAAGTGCGATTGGCGAGGGATTTCGCGCCGTCCGGCCCGTTTTCAAGTCGCGCGCAACATAGTTTTGCCCGCCCCCATAGTCAAGGCGTCCAAGACTCTTCATTCTCGGTAAATTAACTAAGCAAATTCAATTGCTTAAAACGGACACAACCGAAGCCGGGTAAAACTGTCGCGGGAATCGCCGCCTGTTGCGGCGATAAAGACTGCTCAGCTCCAGCCGCCGCCATAGGTGCGGTAGAAGAGGTGGAGACCGATGCGGCCGACCTTCTTCATCGTGCGCGCCCAGTCGGGGTGGACGTAGACGGCATGGTAATGAGTGGCTGAACCGACTTCCGGAAGCCAGATCTTGCCGGCGGTCACGGCCATCGCCACTTCGCGGGCCATTTTCCAGTGATATTCGGAGCGGATGCGGTCCTTGATATTGTCGCAGGCAAAGGAGAACTGGCAGCGGTTGCGCCAATCCTCGTTCTGATAGACGACGTCGCAGATCGTCTTCGGATAGGCCGGATTGCGCACCCGGTTGAGGATGACCTGCGCGACGGCGGCCTGGCCGCGGGCGGATTCGCCGCGCGACTCGAAATAGATACCGGATGAGAGGCATTGCTGCTGCTTGGCCGAGAAGGAATCGGGCGGCAGCGGGGTTGCGGCCCAAGCATGGTCGTCGGCACTGATCGGCGGGATGAACCGGCCGGGCGTTTTCTTTTCAGTCAGAATGGCGTCGAACGGTGATTGTTTGGCGAAATCGGGTTCCGGCGGCGCATAGGCGGCGGCCAGCACATCAGCGGTCGGATTGTTGATGAGGCTGGCGATCATCGGCATGAGTTCGTCCTCTGCCCGCCTCGGTTCATCCTTGCGGAAATAGAAGGACGCGAGCTCTACCGGAGCGTCATTCTTGCCGGCCTTCAAGAAGGCTGTCATCGCATCTTTCTCTTCGATAGGCGAAGTGAGCACACTCGAACGCTGCAGCACGGAGCCCGCGGAAAACGCCTTCGGCGGCAACATGGGTTCGACCGTGACGATGCGGCCCTTCTTGGCGGCGCGGTTGACGCGGTCTTCATCGGGGCGCGGATCGGAGGACTTGTTCTCGTCGACAAGGGCGATCTTACGGCCGTCCGGGAGTTCGAGGCCGGCACTGCCGGAAACCGCCTTCTTGAGGCCGGGAAAAGCGAGCGAGGCCTGATGGATCGAGCCCGCAGGCGAATCGGTCAGAACCATGCGCCATTGTTCGGCGCCGTCGAAGCCGCTCAGAAGATCGGAGAGATCGCCATGGGCCGGGGCGGACGGAAAGACCAGCCAGCAGGCAAGGCCGAAAACGGCCGGGGAAGTCCATCCATTCAGTCCGGACGAGGACTTGCGACGCAAAACACGCTTCGAACGCAAAACCTTAAACTCCACAGGGCAACAAGAACCCGATGAAGATCAATCATTAACCTTGATGAGCGGTTAACGCCGGTCGCCGAAACGTCCGGCAACTGGCCTGATTTAGCACATTCACATGAATGTCAGTCTGAGGTGCGCCGAATGCCGCACCTCAGATGATGACATGCGAGCCAAGCTCGACGACGCGGTTGGCCGGCAGGTGGAAGTAGTCGGACGGGTCGGTCGCGGTGTTGGCCATGGCGATGAACAAGCGGTCCTGCCACATGGGCATGCCGGAAGCGGCATCCGGCACCAGCTTGCGGCGGCCGAGATAGAAGGAGGTCGACATGATGTCGAACTTGAAGCCGGTCTTGCGCAGATAGGCGAGCGCCTGCGAAACATTGTGCGACTGCATGAAGCCGAAACGCAGTTCGATCAGCGTGAAGCGATCCGACAGCTTTTCGATCTTGAACCGCTCTTCGAGCGAGACACGCGGCTTGTTGACCGTGATGATGGTCAGGACGACGTTCTTTTCGTGCAGGACGTGGTTGTGCTTGATGTTGTGCAGCAGGGCGGCCGGCGCGGTTTCCGGGTCGCTGGTCAGGAAGATCGCGACACCCGGCACGGAAACCGGCGCGTGATCGCTCTTCTTCTCGACCATCGGAATGAAGGTTTCGAGCGGCACGTCGATGCGGCGGGTCTTTTCGAACAGGATCGCGGTGCCGCGCTTCCAGGTCCACATGACGATGGTGAAGATGATCGCCATCATGACCGGCACCCAGCCGCCGTCGTGGATCTTCAAAAGGTTGGCGCCGAGGAAGACCAGTTCAAGGGCAAGCAGCGGAGCCAGAACGCAGATCGCGAAGGTCTGCGGCCATTTCCACTTCACCCGAACGAATTCGAACGCCATCAGCGTGGTGACGACCATGGCGCCGGTCACCGAGATACCATAGGCGGTGGCGAGCGATTCAGAACTTTCGAAGCCCAGAACCAGAGCGATGACGCCGACCAGAAGCAGCGTATTGACCGATGGCAGGAAGATCTGCCCAGTATTGGTCTCGGAGGTGAACTGGATCTGCATGCGCGGCAGGTAACCGAGATGGATCCCCTGACGGACCAGCGAGAAGGCGCCGGTGATCACCGCCTGGCTGGCAATGATGGTGGCTGCGGTCGCGAGAATAACGACCGGCAGCAGCGCCCATTGCGGGAACATCAGGTAGAACGGATCGGACATCGCTTCCGGATGTTTCAGCACCAGAGCCCCCTGCCCCAGATAGTTCAGGGTCAGCGCCGGAAAGACGAGCGTGAACCAGGCCCACTGGATCGGCCGGCGGCCGAAATGGCCGAGGTCCGCATAGAGCGCTTCGGCGCCAGTGACCGTCAGGAAGACGGCGCCAAGAACGACGATGCCGACGAAACTCTCGTTCAGCATGAATTCGACCGCATATATCGGATTGAAGGACGACAGGATGCTGTAGTCGTCCGATATATGGGCGACGCCGCCGGCGCCCATGACGATGAACCAGACGGCGGTGATCGGCCCGAAAAAGCGCGATACAAGGCCGGTTCCCTTCGACTGGATGGCGAAAAGGCCGATCAGGATGCCGACCGAGATCGGCACCACGGCACTGCTCATCGACGGCGCCACCAGCTTCAGGCCCTCGACCGCGGACAGGACCGACAGCGCCGGAGTGATCATCGCATCGCCGAGGAAAAGTGCTGCGCCGATGAGGCCGAGCAGCATCAACAGCGCCCTGTGGCCGTTGGCGGACTTGGTCAGAAGTGCCAGGAGGGAAAGCGTGCCGCCTTCGCCGTCGTTGTCGGCGCGTAGCAGGAAGAGCACGTATTTGAATGTGACGATGATCGTCAGCGTCCAGATCATCAGCGAAATGAGGCCGATGATCTCAAGTTCGGTGACGCCGTCGTGGGCGATCGGCTTCAGAGCCTCGCGAAAGGCGTAAAGCGGGCTCGTGCCGATGTCGCCGTAGACGACGCCGACAGAGCCGAGTGCCAGCGCGAAAAGGCCTTGAACCTTGGTTTTCTCGGCGGCGTGATGTTCAGCGGGGTGACCCATGGGATGTCCGGCTTAAAGCCAGCCTTTCCAGCGAAAAAAGAAAAAGGGGAGGATGGCGGACATCAGCATCACGAGAAGCGCAAGCGGATATCCGAGATGCAAGCCGAGTTCCGGCATGAACTGGAAGTTCATGCCATAGATGGAGGCGACGAGCGTCGGCGGCAAGAACACAACCGACGCGATCGAGAATATCTTGATGATGGCGTTCTGCTCGACATTGATGAGACCGAGAGAAGCATCGAGCAGAAAGGCGATATTGCCGGCGATGTAGGAGGCGTGTTCCGAAAGCGAATCGACATCCCGCGCCACGGTGCGGCAGAGGTCATCGTCGCTCTTGTCCTGGTTGATCAATGGCACGTTCATCAGAAAGGTCAACAGCCGGGCGAGCGAACCCAGGCTATCGCGCACCTTGCTGATCAGCCGGTGGTATTCGGCGATATCGGCAAGCTTGCCTTCCAGGAATTGCGGCGGGCGGCGCTTGCCGCGGTCGCGGAAGATGTCGGTCGACAAGGCATCGACGTGATCGACCGTCTGCTCAAGAATTTCGGCTGTGCGATCGGCGATCGTTTCGAGAAGTTTTGCCAGCAAAGTGGCGCCATCGCGCCCCGTTTCCGGCAGACGGGTCAAGCTGGCGATGAACAGCTGGAAGCTTTTCGGCTCGGCGTAGCGCACGGTGATCAGCCGGCTGCCGGACAGGATGAAAGCCACATCGGTGAGCTGCGGATCCTTGCCATCGGCGCGCCAGACGAGCGACGCGGTCATGAACACCGAGTCCTTCTCCACATAAAGCCGGCTCGAAGGCTCGATGTCCTTCAGGTCGTCGCGGGTCGGAACCTGAATTCCGACCAAACCTTCGACATAGGCGTCTTCCTGCGGCGTCGGGTCGATCAGGTCGATCCAGACGATGTTGTCGGGAAGCTGTCGCAGCGCCTCAGCCGGCGCAAGCGTCTTCATCGAGCCAGTGGCGCTATAGGCATTGATCAATCGTGGTCTCCGGCCGAAATTCGTCGGCCTTGAACGAGAAGCGGGCTTGCCGGTTCCCTGGTTCCGGGTCCGCCAGCCGGCCCCCGGCGGGACGGGCCTATAGAGACAGCCATAGTCAAAATCAAGAGCCGTATAAATCTCGCAGTGGGCGCCGCAACATGACTCCGGCGTCGAATATGTTCAAGGGGCGTTCGGCAACAAGACGATTCATCACCCACATCAAGGCCTTGGCCGGCAATGCCCGCAAAAGTGCCTCCTCATCAGCGGCAGGGAGGTATTCCAAAATGCCGCGGCACATTTATTCGAACTTTTATTCGAAAACGATTGCCGGTGCCTGTCGCGGGGTGAGGCCGCCGAGTTCGGCCCAGACCCTGGCGGCAATTTCCCGGTAGATCTTGGCAGACGCTCCCTCGGGATCGGAGGCGACGACGGGGGTGCCGGCATCGGAACGTTCGCGGATGTCGATCGTCAGCGGAACCTCCCCCAGGAAGGGCACGCCAATACGCTCCGCCTCGGCCCGAGCGCCGCCATGGCCGAAGATGTCGTAACGCTTGCCGGTATCAGGAGCGAGGAAATAACTCATGTTCTCGACGATGCCGAGCAGCGGCACCTCGACCTTGCGGAACATGGCGATGCCCTTTCGGGCATCAAGCAGCGCCAGATCCTGCGGCGTCGAAACAATCACTGCGCCGGCAAGCGGCACCTGCTGCGCCATGGTGAGCTGCACGTCGCCGGTGCCCGGCGGCATGTCGACGACGAGCACGTCGAGGTCGCCCCAGGCGACTTCGCGCAGCATCTGCAGCAGCGCCGACTGGACCATCGGCCCGCGCCAGATCATCGCCGTCTCCTCGTCGACGAGGAATCCCATCGACATGGCCTTCAGCCCGTAGTTCTCCATCGGCTTGATGATGCGGTTTTCGATCTGCTGCGGGCGGCCGGTGATCTTCAGGAGGCGCGGCACGGAAGGCCCGTAGATATCGGCATCGAGAATGCCGACGCGCAGGCCGTTCGCCTGGAGCCCAAGGGCGAGATTGACCGCCGTCGTCGACTTGCCGACGCCGCCCTTGCCGGATGCCACCGCGATGATGGCGCCGACGCCCGGCACGCCGGGCTTTTCCCGTTGCGGCTGGGCCGGCGGCTGGCCCGGTTGCTGGCCTTGGGGCGGATGGCTGTGACCATGGGCGTGCCCATGCGCATGAGAATGGGCCGCCGGAGCGGCAGGCTGCGGGCGCGGCGGCGGAGCGGTGCCTGCCTTGCGGTCCGCCGTCAGCGTCACCAGCGCGCCCTTGACGCCCGGCATCGCCTTGACGGTGCGCTCGGCAGCCATGCGCAACGGCTCCAGTTCTGTTGCGCGCGCCGCCGGAACGGTGATCGAGAAATAAACCTTGTTGTCGGAGATGAAGACGTCCGAGACCATGCCGCGCGAGACGATGTCGCCTTCCAAGTCCGGTCCGCGCACCTTCGCGAGAACCGCTAGCACTTCCTCTTTCGTCACGTCGGCCATGATGTCAAAACTCCCGAATGCCTTATGCGGCACCGACCCTTCAAAGGGATGCCGCGTTCGCAGATATATAGGAGTTCGGCATTGCCGGGAGCAAGCAAGATAAACCGCCATTCGATCGGCTGCCATATGGCGCACTGATCGAATGGCGGCTTTTCTTGTTACGCCTCTTGGGGCGCTTCCAGTCCCCTCTGGACCTGCCCCTAGAGAAGCACGAAACATGCCAGACGGGAAGATACTTCCAGTTGATGAGCCTTTTCAATCACTTCCGGCCCGAAAGGCCTGCTGCGGCGCAGCATTCCTTGCCGCCAGCTGCATTCCAAGGCGATCAAGGCTTAAGCACTGATGAAATCTTGTGCACCGCAGCACGCAATTTCGTTACTTGATCAAACCGATCCGGAGCGCTTTTGCGACCGCCTGGGTGCGGTTGACCGTATCGAGCTTCTTCGCCGCGCGGTTCAGATAGTGATTGACCGTATGTTCGGAGAGGCCAAGGATCTCGGCGATCTCGGCGCTGGTCTTGCCGGCGGCCGTCCAGTTGAGACAGTCGATCTCACGGTCGGTCAGCATATCGGTGGTGCGGACATCGAGGTTGCGGATCTCCGCCAGCCGCTCGAAAACGTGGATGGAGATATACATCAACTCCATCATCTGCTGGTGCGTGAATAGAAGGCCATCGCCTGAGAAGGAAACGGCACCACGGTTGCCGGACATGTCATGGACAGGGAAATAGGCGCCCCGGACGACACCGAATCTCCCGAAAAGGTTGCGCACTGCCGGTCCTTGCCGCTCGGGCGGCACAGTATCCAGATCGAAGGAGAACGGGATCGTCGAGACGCGCAGCCGTCGAAGCACCGGGCTTGTCTGCATCATGCCTTCACGGTCGAAAAGGGACATCAGCTCCGCCGGCCAATTCGTGATCACCGTGTTGTTGGACAATTCCAGCGACGTGGCGTGAGGCAGGTTGAGGACCATGAACGCGCGGCAACCGTAGTGCTCGGTTATCCGCTTCATGAACCGAAACACATCGAACTGGGTCTTGAGACCGGCAATTTCTCCGATGCTTCCATCAAAGACCCGAGGTTCTTCCGCTTTCTCGGTGTTGGCCATCACTTGCTTCTCTGCTCGCCCGGTAGCGTCGAGCGATTTCCGGTATTTCCCATACATTCGCCCAATCCGGTCCTTCGTATTCGCGGTGCCCGCCTTCGACGCGTGAACATAGCGGGGTCTCCAGATCTGCCCAGACATATTCCCGCCGAACGTGTCTGCGCGGTGGAATGCTATTTCCAGATTTATTTCGATACCAAATTGGTAACTATTATCAATTCCTGAATAATGATGAGCTTAACTATCAACTTCCGATAATGATGACATCCACTCGCATTTGCAAACCTTTTGCACGCTTCCTGCCGTTTGTCAGGAGATAAATGTTGGGGATCAAATCACCTATGGCGGGAGTTTGCCGACTCTCTCTCGACGATGATACTAATCGATTACCTCGGCATGCAATTGGAGATTTCACATGGCGACCACATACACTTTCGAAGGCAGCGTCCTTTCCTCCTCCCTTTGCGAGCTTGGAGAAGGCCCCTCCTTCGAATCGGAGACTGAAACGCTCTGGTGGTTCGACATTCTCGGCAAGGGACTACACGAATTGCATCTGCCGACGGAGCGCGAAATCGTCCATAGGTTGCCGGTGATGGGCAGCGCGCTTGCCTCGATCGACGCCGCCCGACAGCTGATAGCCAGCGATCAGGGGCTTTTCATCCGCGACCGCGCCACCGGCGGGCTTTCCCTCTATCGCGAACTGGAGCCGGGAAAGCCGGGCAACCGTTCGAACGACGGGAGGGTGCATCCCTCCGGCGCCTTGTGGATCGGAACGATGGGCCGGAAGGCGGAAGACGGCGCCGGCGCGATCTACCATGTTCGCCAGGGCGAAGTGACGAAGCTCTTCGACCGCATCAGCATCCCCAACTCGATCTGCTTCTCGCCGGACGGTGCGATCGGCTACTACACCGACACCCGCGCCAACCGGCTGATGCGCATATCTCTCGATCCGGTGACAGGCTTGCCGAACGGCGAGGCTGAGATTCTGGTCGACGAGAACGGCAAGCCGGGCGGCATCGACGGCTCGATCTGCGCCAGCGACGGTACGATCTGGAACGCCCGCTGGGGCGAGGGTGCCGTCGATCATTATTCGGCGGACGGGCGGCATCTGTCACGTCACCTGCTGCCGGCGCGACGCACCACCTGCCCGGTTTTCATCGGCAAGGACCGCCTGGCCGTGACTTCGGCCTGGGAGGGGCTGGACGAAGTCGCCCGTGCTGCAGATCCTCAGGCCGGCGGGCTTTTTGAAATCGCCGTCTCGATCCAATGCGAGCCAGAGCCGGCCTATCGCCTATAAACAATGCAAAGGGCCATCCGAACTAGCAAAACGCAAAAAAGTTCCATCAAAATCGCCTAAAAATTCGGCAATCCTCTTCGGAACCAATCCTTGCTCATAACATTTCCCTTTCGAACCGGCGCGGCGGTAGAGCCGCGTGTTCAGAGAAATAAACTTGAGCAGAGGAAGGCAGGTTCGTTATGAAGAAGACCCTTAGCACGATGGCAGCCGTAGTTCTTTTGGCGTCCACCGCCATTGCACCGGCATTCGCACAGACCCAGCCAATGGCGCCGGCCGCCCCGGCTCCCGCAGCCCCTGCCGCTCCGGCGGACCCGGCTGCAAAACCGGCTGACAGCGCCGCAACGCCCGCTGCGAAGACCGGCACCGACACGGCTGCCGCTTCTGGCAGTTACCTGACCGAACAGGCTGAAAACCAGATCAGCGCCAACGACTATATCGGCAAGTCTGTCTACAATGCAGAAGACAAGAGCATCGGCGACGTCAACGACCTCATTCTTGAAGAAAACGGTGGCATCGTTGCGGCTGTGATCGGTGTCGGCGGCTTCCTCGGCATCGGCGAAAAGGAAGTTGCCCTGCCGATGGACAAGATCACCATGACGCGTGATGCGGAAAACAACAATGAAGTCCGCCTGACCACCACCGAAACGGCGGAAGCGCTTCAGTCCGCGCCGGAATTCAAGACCCTGGCTGACAAGCAGGCAGAAACCGACCGGACGACCACGTCCTCTACCGGCACCATGCCTGCTGCTGGCGGCGCCACTACCCCGTCGACGACCCCGGCTGCTCCGAGCAAATAACAGCTCTGGCAGTTAGCAGTCCGGAACGGGTGACACGTCGTCACAACGAAAAGGGCGGTACCGCAAGGTGCCGCCCTTTGTTTTGGGTCCCGAGCGCAAATAAATCCGGGGATCAAGCCCGTTCGATCGTCATGAAATCACGGTAGTGTTCCTGGAGGTAGCGCAGCGTTGCGTTACCGTCGACCGGCCTGCCGTAATAATAGCCCTGCCCCATCGCGCAGCCGAGTTCGTTGAGTTTGTCGGCATCGGCCTTTTCCTCGATACCTTCCGCCACCACGGCCAGATTGAGGCCGTCGCACATGGCGATAATCGCCTTGACGATATGTTCCGAGGCACGGTCCGTGGTGATGCGCGAGACGAAGGCACGGTCGATCTTCACCTTGTCGAAGGTGAAGTCGCGCAGGCGCCCGAGGCTCGACTGGCCGGTGCCGAAGTCGTCCAGCGAAATGCGCACGCCCTGCTGGCGCAGGTCGGTAATGATGCGTTGCGCCGTATCGGCCGAGGTCATCACCGCCGTTTCGGTAATTTCCAGTTCCAGACGATAGGGATCGAGGCCGACCCGCGCGAGCGTCGCGAGGATGGTCTCTGTCGTGCCGGGGTCCATCAGTTGGGCGGAAGAGAGATTGAAGGAGAGGAAAAGTTCGCGCGGCCAGGAGAGTGCCGCCTCCGCAGCCTTGCGCAGTAACGTTTCAGAAAGCGCGTCAATAAAACCGCGCTCCTCCGCAAGGGGCACAAAAACCGCGGGCGAGACGAAGCCGAGATCGGCATCGATCCAGCGGGCGAGCGCCTCGAAACCGACCACCCCGCCATCGCTGATACGCACGATCGGCTGAAAGTGGACATCCACGGCATCGGCAATGATGGCGTTGCGGAGCGCCTGCTCCAGCTGCGTCGCCCGCTTCATCTCCTGGGCGATCTCGCGCGAATAGACGGTGATCTGTCCACGGCCGCGGCGTTTCGACCGGTAGAGCGCGGTTTCGGCGCTTTTCAGCAGTTCCTCGAAATCCTCGCCGGCGAAGGGGTAGATCGCAAAACCGAAGGAGGCGGAAAGGCGAACGTTGCGGTCACCGAGATCGTAGGGCGCGGACAGGACGTCCTTAATCATCTGGCCGATACGTTCGGCGCCGGTGCGCTCGAAGACCAGGGGCAGGATGAAGGCGAACTCGTCGCCGTCATGACGGGTCACGGTCGCGCCGTCCGGAATGCAGGCCTTCAGCCGATGGGCGACCTGGCAGAGGATTTCGTCGCCGGCTTCGGCGCCGAACAGATCGTTGATCGGCTTGAAACCGTCGAGATTGGCAATGCAGATGGTAAACGGAGCGGGATCCTGGGCTCTCTCGGCAGCCAGAAGGCGCACCTTGTCACGCAGACGGTATCGATTTCCGAGACCCGTCAGGGCGTCACTATAGGCCATTGCTTGCAGCTCATTTTGACTGACCTGCGGCAATGGGTTTCCCGCCGACTTCATGAATAATCCCGTTACGCTCCACAGACCGGCGAAGGATGGGCGAAAAAGATTAAAAAATGATGGCTTGAGCTTAACTTAAATGAACAGATTGATTAATCGGTTAAGCATACACCTGCTTTGCGGGTACGCCGAGAAAGGTCTGAAAGACCGTTTCAAGCGCCTCGGGACTGATCGGTTTCAGGATCACCTCGTTCATGCCGGAGGCGAAGCACTGATCCCGGTCATGGTTGAAGGCCTGGGGAAGGACGCCGATGATCGGAATGGAGTTGTCGATCGTCTCCATATCCCGGATGCGGACGCTCGCCTCGAAACCGCTGAGCTTCGGAAGGGTGATGTCCATCAGAATCAGCCGCGGCGACTGTTCCCGCCAGAGCCTGACCGCCTCTTCGCCATCGGCGGCGATCGCATAACGATACCCCAGGCCCTCAAGGATCTGCGAAAAGACGATCTGATTCACCTCGTTATCCTCGGCGACCAGGATATCGATGCCAGCGCTTTCGCCAGCTCGCGAGGCGATCCGCCAATCCTTTTCGCCCGCAGTTTCAGCTGCTACGGGCTGATTGAACTGGCGAATGACGCCAGCGGCCAGTTCCCGCTTTACCCGGAACCCGTCGATCGCCAATGCGGCAATGCCGTGCCGCCCGACGATTTCGAGGCAATGTTTATCCGCCAGCGTGTCAACGACGACGAGATCGACTGTGATTCCGGCTTCTCTTGCAAGCTGCAGGAAGAGTTCCAGCTCCTCCTCGCCGGAAACCGACGATGTGTCAAATCCCAGATCGGCGAGAATTTCCAGCGCCTCGGCGCTCGTCCGGGGATCGGAGGAGGCGATCAGAACCTTGCGATGGGAGAAACCGCCCGTGTCAGGCACAACTTCGACGTTCACCGGGACGTCATGCTCATGCCGGACCAGCGAGGTGGCGATCAATCCGCCCCGGCTCATGCGCGGCGTGACCTGCTCGCCGTCCTCGACCGCAACCAGCGCGGTAATGTCTTCCATGGCGGTGACCAGATAGTAGCGGCCCGGTTTTCCGATCCGGTATTTGTTGGCGATCATGACGACCTGCGAGCCGTCCGGCCGCGTCACCAGTTCGGTCATCTGCTCGGGCTCGCCAAGATCGAGGACCCCGCGATTGATGCGGTCGAGGCGCTGTTCCACCTGCGGCGAATGGATGTCGGATCCCTTGAGACCGAGAATTGCTTCGGGCGGCAGATCGAGGAAGCGCGCAGCCATCTTGTTGACGGCGACGAAGGTCATATTGCTGTCCTTGACGGTGATCGGGAACGGCAGGTTGTCGAGCACCTCTTCGGTGATCTGCACCCGTTCCATATCGGCCCGCCACTGTTCCTCGCGCTTCTTGTGTTCGGAGATGTCCCTGACGACGCAGACGCCATAACCGGAAGACAGGCGGCGCTTGGTGAAGCTCACCCAGCGATCGGTGCCGCGGCGCTCCTGCGACTCGGCCCGTTCCTTCCATAGCGTGGCAATCTGTTCGGCAACCCAATCTTCACGGCTCAGCATGCGGCGCGGACCGGAGGCGTCGGTCAGGAAGCGTCCGCCGCCATCATAGACGGCTCCAAGGAAATCCCGAAGACGCGTGCCGGGCGCGAGAAAGCTCTTCGGAACCGGCAGAAGGGTCAGTAACTGCTGGCTCGCGAAGACGATCAGGTCATTTTTGTCATAGACAAAGACGCCTCCCGAAATGCCCTCGGAGATCACTTCGAGCATGACAGATTGAATGTTTGCGTCCGCCGACGCCAAATCATTCATAGGATGAAACTCCCCGTATGCTTTTTCGGACCGGAATAAAAGACCGGACCGTAATGCCGATATTCGCCTCTCGGCGTTTATTCCTTCTAGTTTTCGTCTGGTCGGCGCGGGAACATGCTGGCTCCAAGTCCTCAACGGGTAATCGGGGCTCGCATGACGGTGCCCAGCTGGCCGCCATCCCGATCACTCGCGGGAGGCTGGCGCCTCCCCGGTTTCATCCAAGTTCAATACCGGACAAATTATCGCCTTTATCTTAAAGCCGGATTAATGAACGGCCGTGCATCAACCTTAGATGCCCTTTCAATCGGTTGGGAAAGGTGTGGATCCGGGCTTTCCTTCCAGCGCCGAATCCGGGAAAATGGCACATGTCCGTCAAACAGCTGCCCGAAACCCTGATCAACCAGATCGCCGCAGGCGAGGTCATCGAAAGGCCTGCCAGCGCCGCGAAGGAACTGATCGAAAATGCCATCGATGCCGGGGCGACCCGTATCGAGATCGCCACCGCGGGCGGGGGCAAAAGCCTGATCCGCATCACCGACAACGGTTCCGGCATGGATGCGGCGGATCTCGATCTTGCGGTGCGGCGACACTGTACCTCGAAGATTTCCGAGACACTGGACGACATCCGCACGCTCGGCTTCCGCGGCGAGGCCCTGCCCTCGATCGGTTCGGTGGCGAAACTCACCATCACCAGCCGTCGCAACGGTCATTCGGAAGGATCGCAGGTTGCAGTCGTCGGCGGCAGGATGTCCGGCGTGAAGCCGGCGCCGTCGAATACCGGCACGGTGGTCGAGGTGCGCGACATCTTCTTCGCGACACCGGCACGGCTCAAGTTCCTGAAGACCGAAAAGGCCGAGGCCGGCGCGATCACCGAAGTGGTGAAGCGCATGGCGATCGCCTTCCCGCATATCCGCTTCGTGCTGTCCGGCTCCGACCGCACGACGCTGGAATTCCCGGCCACCGGCGACGACCATCTTGCTCGCATGGCGCAGATCCTCGGTGCCGATTTCCGCGACAATGCGATCGAGATCGATGCGATGCGGGAGGATGTCGAGCTTTCTGGCTTCGTCGGCGTGCCGACCTTCCACCGGGGAAATTCGGCGCATCAATATGCCTTCGTGAACGGACGGCCGGTGCAGGACAAACTAATCCTCTCGGCGCTGCGCGGTGCCTATGCGGAAAGCGTGCCCTCCGGCCGATACCCGGTAGCCGTCCTGTCGATCAGGCTCGATCCGGGGCTGGTGGATGTCAACGTGCACCCGGCCAAGTCGGACGTGCGGTTCCGCGATCCCGGCCTGGTCCGAGGCCTCATCGTCGGGGCGATCCGCGAGGCGCTGCATCGCGAGGGCGACCGGGCGGCGACAACCGGAACTTCGGGCATGATGCGCGCCTTCCGTCCCGGCTTCCAGGCGGCACCGCCCACCGCGCGCACCCCCTGGGCGGCAGCGGCCTCGCCCTTCCGGCCGCTCTATCCGCAGCCCGCCAACGACTTTGCCGAACAGGTGCAATCCGGTTTCGACGTGCTGACCATGCCGGCCGCGCGTGCCGATACGGTCATCGCGGAACCCGCTCCAAGGATCACCGGCGAAGATGCCCCGCGCTATCGTCTGGGCGCCGCACGCGCGCAGGTTCACGAGAACTATATCGTGGCGCAGACAGAAGACGGTCTGGTCATCGTCGATCAGCACGCCGCCCATGAACGGCTGGTGTTCGAAGCGATGCGCAAGGCGCTCGATAACAAGCGGCTGGCGAGCCAGGTGCTGCTGATCCCGGAAATCATCGACCTGCCGGAAGAGGATTGCGACCGGCTGATGGCGAATGCTGAGGAACTCGACCGGCTGGGGCTGGCGATCGAACGGTTCGGTCCCGGCGCTGTCGCCGTGCGCGAGACGCCCGCCATGCTCGGGGAAGTCGATGCGGCCTCGATGGTCCGTGATCTGGCCGACGAGATCGCCGAATGGAACACCGCCGGGGGCCTGCGCGGCAAGCTGGAATATGTCGCCGCAACCATGGCCTGCCATGGCTCGGTGCGTTCCGGCCGGCGACTGAGGCCGGAGGAGATGAACGCGCTTTTGCGGGAAATGGAAGCCACGCCCGGCTCCGGCACCTGCAACCACGGACGGCCGACCTATATCGAACTCAAGCTTTCCGACATCGAGCGACTCTTCGGCCGAAGCTGAAAAAGCTGGCAATTCAGACATAATCGGGTTAGAGCAGGCGCCATGTTTTTCCGCAGGAGACGTCAGATGAACCGGTTCGAGGGAAGCGGATTCCGCGAAGCGAAAATCCGCTATCTCGACGGCGACTATCAGATCCTGACCGCCGGCTCCTATGTTGTCTGCGCCATGACCGGTGCGCAGATCCCGATCGACGAGCTGCGCTACTGGAGCGTCGCGCGCCAGGAACCCTATGTCGATTGCGCCTCCTCGCTGGAGGCCGACAAGCGCGCCGGCATGCTGCCGAACCAGAGCCGCGGTTAAGGTCGGAACCTAGGCCTTCGCAGCATTTCCTTCCCTGATGCGTCGCTCCCGGAAATTGGCGATCGCGGTATCGATGATCTTGCCCGGTGCCTGCGGATCGTCGAACGCCATGTCGACCTCGACCACGCTTACCTTTTCCGCCAGTTCCTCCATGCGTCCGTGGTGGCCCTGCAGCCGCACCGCATCCTTTGCAGTGGTCACAAGGGTCAGACCGTCCCTGGCAGCATCGTCCAGAAGGTCCGAGATCTCGTCCTCGCTGAAATAGTGATGATCCGGAAAGTCGCGTTTTTCCATGATCAAGCCGCCGACCTGCTTGACGGTGCGGTAGAACTTTTCCGGATCAGCAATGCCCGCGAAGGCGAAAAGCGCCTTGCCGGCCACCTCTCGGTTTTCGCGCGGCTTCAATGCCGCGACATAGACCTGCTTGCCGGCGCGGGCGGCCTGGCGCACCAACTTGTCGGCCGCCTCGCCGTTTCCGACCTTGAGGATCGCCGAGAGCTGATGCATCTGCTCGGATATCGGCGCCCTGACCGGCCCGCCCGGCACGAGATGGCCGTTGCCGATGCCACGCACCGTGTCGATGACGACGAGCGCGAAATCCAGCGCCAGGCGGGCGCTCTGGAAACCGTCATCCATGATGATCAGATCGGCGCCTTCAGCGACCAGCTTGTGGGCGCCATCGACGCGAGTGCGGGAAATCACCGTCAGCGTCTCGCGGCAGAGCAGCAGCGCCTCGTCGCCCACAGCCTCGGCACGGTGGTGTTCGGGATCGACCACGGTCGTCACGTCGAGCGAGCCGCCGTAACCGCGGCTCAGGAAACCCGGCTTCAGGCCCTTCTCCTTGGCGGCGCGGGCAAGCGTGATCGCGGTCGGCGTTTTGCCGGCCCCGCCCACGGTGAAATTGCCGATGCAGATGACCGGTACGGGGACGCTGGCGCGCCTGGCTTTCGCCATGCGGCGGCCGGCGATCCGACCATAGAGAAACGAAATGGGAGCAAGCCCCCAGGCACGCCAATCCGCTTTCGTCCACCAGAATGGCGGTGCTTCCGATACCATACCTAAACTCCGGCTGATCCGTTCTGAAGCAGCCCGCGAAGAAAATGGGAGTTTTCGAAAAAAGGCAAGTCTTTGAAACCAAAGCGCGGTTCAGGCACGAAGCTTTTCCGGCAGGAGGTCGATCAGCGCGGTGATATCGTCGAGGCAGATATCCGCCGATGCCGACAGCGTTTCGCGGGAGCCGGTGCCGGTCAGAACCGCGACTTTCAGGCCGACCCCGGCGCTGGCGCCCATATGCATGTCGTGATTGTTGTCGCCGACCATCGCGACTTCGGCCGGATCGAGGCCCGTGGCGCGGCAGAAACCCAGCACCATGCCGGGCTCCGGTTTCACCCCGTGACCGCTGTCGTAACCGGCGATGAAATCCACATGATCGATGATGCCGAAACGGATGGCGGTCTGGCGGATCGCCTGCTCGTTGTCGCTCGACGCGATGCCGAGCTTGAGGCCCCGGGCCTTGAGCTTGCCGAACAGGGCTGCCAGATCGGTGACGGCCACGGAAAATTCCGCCGAGCGGATGAAGAGTTCGTCGAGCAGCCGGGTGAGTTCCCCTACCTCGACCGGCGAGCCGGCGGCGACGAAGCCGGCGGCGATCTCGGCAGCGTTGCCGGCGGCAAGCAGGCTGTCCGGCCGGGTGTGGCCGGAGACGGGATCCATGCCACCGGAAAACAGGAGCTGCGGTTCGAGATCGGCATTGCCGGCAGAAGCGATGCGGGCGGCCTCCCGGTTCACCGGTCCCCAGCTTTCGTCATAGAGCAAAAGCGTGCCGTCCTTGTCGAACAGGATGCCGGCGATTTGTGTGAGCTTTTCCGGGTTCATCGGGCGGCGGCGGCTTTCGGCTGCAGCCTTGCACTCACCGTCAGCGGGTTGACGTAGGGCTCAAGCGCCTTGACCGTCTTCGACAGCGCGCCGCGCATCTCTTCCATCGCGTCATGGCCGGAATCGATCATCTTCACCCGGGCGAGATCGTTGATCATCAGGTAGTGGACGGCCTTGGCCAGCATCTCGACATCCTTGACGATGCGGGCAGCGCCCTTGCGAACCAGATGCTGGTAGGCGTCACGGAAGTTCTGGACATGCGGGCCGGAGAGCACCGCGCAGCCGAGCATGGCCGGTTCCAAGGGGTTCTGCCCGCCCTCGTTTGTCAGCGACCTGCCGACGAAGGCAATCTCGGTGAGACGCAGGTAAAGTCCCATTTCGCCGATAGAGTCGCCGAGGAAGACATCGGTCTCCGGCGTCAGCACATCGTTGCGCGAGCGGCGCGCAACGGTCAGGCCCATTTCCTTCAGCATCTCTTCGACCGCGTCGGCGCGATCTGGGTGGCGCGGCACGAGAATGGTCAGCTGGCCGTTCTTTGGCTTCAGCGCCTTGTGCACGGTCGCCGCCGCCTTTTCCTCGCCATCGAAGGTCGAGATTGCCGCCCACGTCTGGCGGCTGCCGATTTGCTTGCGATAACTTGCAAGCAGCGCCTCGTCGCATGGTGGCGGATCGGTATCGCTCTTCAGGTTGCCGGAGACGATGACCGGCCAGGCGCCGAGATCGCGGAAGCGCTCGGCATCGAGATCCGACTGGGCGACGACCAGAGCCATCCTGCCGAAAATCGCTTCAGCGATCGAGTTGCGGTTGCGCCAGCGATCGAAGGAGCGGTCGGAAATACGGGCATTGACGCGGATCTGCGGAATGCGGCGGCGGGCGAGTTCGGCGATCGTCGTCGGCCAGATTTCGGATTCCGCGGTGATGCAGGCATCCGGCTTCCAATAGGCGATGAAACGCTTGATCGGGAATTTCAGGTCGAGCGGCACGTATTGATGGATCACCTCGTCGGCCAGCCGAGACCGGACGAGGTTTGCGGAGGTGACGGTGCCCGTCGTCAGAAGGATGTGGATCTCGCGGCGGCGCAGCTCGCGGATCATCGGCATGATGGCGATGGTTTCGCCGACACTTGCGGCATGCACCCAGATCAGCGGACCGCGGGGTCGGGCAAGGCTCGCATAGCCGAGCCGCTCCAGCTTGCGGGTCCTGTCTTCCTTGCCCTTCATGGCGCGATAAGAAAGGTAAGGCCCAACTAACGGATAGAGGGCAATACCAGCCACCCGGTAACCAGCAAGAGCCATGCGCGCAGAAATCTTGCTCACCGCATTTGCCCTCGATGAATGATGGCCGCCATCAATATGATAGACCCTCCGATTGCTCATCCGTAGCCCAGTTTTTTGTGTTTTACAAATGCGTCAAAAAAGGGTCCCCGGGATCGATACCAGACGAGGGACCAGCATTGCGAACACATCGTAAAACGCGAGGCTTATCTCAAGCCGACTTAGTATCAGGATCGAGCAGGCGGTGCATATGGACGATGAAATAACGCATGTGGGCGTTGTCGACCGTCTGCTGCGCCTTGCCCCGCCAGGCGACCAGGGCGCTGGCATAATCGGGATAGATGCCGACGATGTCGAGGGCCGAGAGATCCTTGAATTGAAGGCCTTCCAGGCTCTGCAGTTCGCCGCCGAAGACCAGATGCAGAAGTTGTTTCTTTTCGCCCGTTTCCGTCATTGTCCGTATCCGTCCGTTCCAGCTCCCCCAGCCTTTCCTGTGCTGCATTCCTAAGGAAAGGTCAACCCGGAGCGAGGCCGGCAAGCTGGGGCAAAAGGCTGCGGAGGGCATGTTCGGCACCGGCGGCCAGCATTTCGTGGCTGACGCTCTCGCGGTTGTAGACAAGCCGGTTGCCGGCAAGATCGGTGAGCCGCCCGCCCGCCCGTTCGAGAATGAGATCGGCCGCGGCCAGATCCCAATCGTGGGAAGCGCGCTTGACGACGGTGCCATCAATGCTGCCGTCGGCGATCATGGCGAGCCGATAGGCGAGTGACGGCACGTGCCGCACTCGGCGGATTTCGTCGCGAAAGCCCGGCTCGAATTTCTTGACGAGGTTTTCGTCGGCCGCGATGACCAGTTCGCCATTGCTGCGGCCGGTGGTGACTGAAATCGGCTGGCCGTTCTTCAGCGCCAGCCCATCCTTCACCGCACTGAACTCTTCGTCGAGTGCCGGCGCGACCAGGACGCCGGCGACCGGCTGGCCGCGATGCACGACGGCGACCGAGACGCACCAAGTCTTCTCGCCGTTGATGAAGGCGCGGGTGCCGTCGATCGGATCGACGACGAAAAGCGTTTCGCGGCCAAGCCGGGCAACGTCGTCATCGGTCTCCTCGGAGAGCCAGCCATAGCTGGGCCGGGCTTTCAGAAGCAGGTTCTGCAGCCGGTCGTTGGCGGCGAAATCCGCGGCGCTGACCGGCGACTTGCCCTCATTCTTCCACCAGACTTCCGGCGAGCGGCCGAAAAAGCCGTGGGCGATCTCGCCGGCCTGGCGCGCCGCGTCGAGAATGAGTTCGAGATCCTGCCCCCAGGCTTCCGTAACCGCCATCGGGATCAGCGTCCCGCCAGCGTCATGCCCTCGATGGCGATGGTCGGAGAGGCGACGCCGAACTTGCGGTCGATGTCGTTGGCCGGCGTCAGGCGCATGAACATGTCCTTGAGATTGGAAGCGATCGTGACTTCCGAAACGGGATAGGCGAGTTCGCCGTTCTCGATCCAGAAACCGGTCGCGCCACGCGAGTATTCGCCGGTGATCATGTTGACGCCCTGGCCGATCAGTTCGGTGATGTAGAAGCCGTTGCCGATCGACTTGATCAGCTCTTCGGGCGAGATATCGCCGGGCTCCAGGGCCAGGTTGGTGGAGGCGGGCGATACCGCCGTGCCGCCGCGCACGCCGCGGCCGTTGGTGACAAGCCCAAGTTCGCGGGCCGTCGAGGTCGACAGGAACCAGTGCTTCAAGACGCCGTCCTCGATCATCACCATGCGCTCGCCGGACACGCCCTCGCCATCGAAGGGGCGCGAGGAGGAGCCGCGCACGATCAGCGGATCGTCGGTGATGTCGAGGCCTGCCTTCAGCACCTGTTGGCCCATCTTGTCGCGCAGGAAGCTGGTCTTGCGGGCGACGGATGCGCCGTTGATGGCACCGGCAATGTGGCCAACGAAACCGCGGGCGATGCGCGGATCGAAGACGACAGTGACGTTGCTGCCGGTGTCGACCTGGCGGGGATTGACACGTTTCACGGTCCGCTCGCCGGCGCGGCGGCCGATCAGCTTCTGATCGTCGAGGTCAGCGGCATAGAGGCGGCTGTCGAAGTCGTAGTCGCGCTCCATCCTGGTGCCCTCGCCGGCAATGACGCTGACGGAGCGGCCGAAACGGGAAGCCATGTAGCTGCCGGAAAACCCGTGGGAGGTGACGAGAACGAGGCCGCCCATGCCCGACGATGCGCCGGCGCCTGAGGAATTGGTGACGCCCTGGACGTCGAGCGCCGCCTGTTCCATTTCGAGCGATACTTCACGGAGCGCGTCGGTCGAGATGTCAGTGGGATCGTAGAGTTCCAGGTCCGGATAGGATCTGGCGAGATCGGTCTCGTCCGCAAGGCAGGCGAACGGATCTTCAGGGGAGACCTTGGCCATGGCGACGGCGCGCTCGGCGAGGATCTTCATGTCGAAGCCCGGATTGGCCGAGACGCTGGCAACCTGTTTGCCGACGAAGACACGGAGCGAGAAATCGTCGCTCTCGGAGGCCTCCGTGCCCTCGACCTTGCCGAGGCGGACGCTGACGGAACGGGAGCGGGAGCGAACCACGACCGCATCCGCCTGATCCGCTCCCGCGGCCTTGGCGAGATCAATCAGTTGGCTGGCGCGGGAAAGCAGGTCGGCGGAATCGATTTCAGAGGTCATGATTGCAAGCCTTTCATTCTCGTCCCATTTATTGTGCACTGTCAGAAGCATCAAGGGCGGCTCGCCGATTCTTGATGTCCCACCTTAGACTGAAAGTATCCGCATGACCGCTCCTGGCTCGCTCTTTTCCCAAATGCTTCTTCTGCTTGCGGGCGCGGTGATCGCCGCCCCCCTGTTCAGGAAGCTCGGGCTCGGTACGGTGCTCGGCTATCTTGCCGCCGGCGTCGTCATCGGGCCGATCATGCAGCAGATCATAGAAACAGAAGAAGTGCTGCATTTTGCGGAATTCGGCGTGGTCTTCCTGCTGTTCGTCATTGGGCTCGAACTGAAACCCTCACGTCTGTGGCAGATGCGCGGCGACGTGTTCGGCCTCGGTCCGGCACAGGTGGTGATTTCGGGACTGGTACTGACCGGGCTTGCGCAACTGACGAACATGGCGGACTGGCGCGGCAGCCTGATCATCGGCTTCGGTCTTGCGCTGTCCTCGACCGCGTTTGCGCTGCAGATCCTCAACGACGACGGCGACATGAACAGCCGCTATGGCCAGCGATCCTTCTCGGTGCTGCTTTTCCAGGATCTCGCCATCGTGCCGCTTCTGGCGCTGATCACCATCCTGTCGCCGGGGACCACGGGGACAGAAGCGGCACCGCTCCTCGATTTCGCGGTCGCGGTCGGAGCCGTCGGCGCCATGGTGATTGCCGGTCGCTATCTTCTGACCCCGATGTTCCAGGTCATCGCCCGCGCCGGCGCCCGCGAGGTGATGATCGCCGCGGCCCTGCTGGTGGTGCTGGGATCGGCGGCTGCGATGCAGGCGGTCGGCCTGTCGATGGCGATGGGGGCCTTCCTGTCGGGCGTGATGCTTGCCGAATCCTCCTACCGGCACGAGCTGGAGGCGGATATCGAACCCTTCCGCGGCCTGCTTCTGGCGCTGTTCTTCATGGCGGTCGGCCTGTCGCTGGAAGTCCATGTCATTCTCGACAACATCTTCTTCATCCTGCCGGCGGTGCCGATCTTCATGGCCTTGAAGGCGCTGATCGTCTACGGGCTCTGCCGGCTTTGGGGTTCGCCGCACAATGATGCGGTGCGCATCGCCTTCCTGCTGCCGCAGGGCGGCGAATTCGGTTTCGTGCTGTTCACCACCGCAACAGCCGCCGGCCTGTTCTCGTCGGCCACCGCCTCGCTGCTGATCGCCGGCGTGACGCTTTCGATGGCGCTGACGCCGTTCGGAGCCGCCCTTTCCAAGCGGCTCCTCAACGGCGAGAGCCGCGAGGAACTGGAGGAGGATTTCGACGGTGCGGGCGCCGACGTGCTGATGATCGGGTTTTCGCGTTTCGGCCAGATCGCCGCGCAGATCCTGCTTGCCGGCGGCCGCGAAGTGACAGTCATCGACGATTCCGCCGACCGTATCCGCCAGGCGGCCTCCTTCGGTTTCCGCATCTATTTCGGTGACGGCACACGCCGCGACGTGCTGATCGCGTCGGGCATCGAGAAGGCAAAGATCGTCGCCGTTTCCACCCAGAAACGCGAGACGACCGACCAGATCGTCGATCTCATCCGCTCGGAATTCCCGGACGTGCGCCTCTATGTACGCTCCTACGACCGTATCCATTCTCTGTCGCTGCGGGATCGGAATGTCGAATACGAGCTGCGCGAGACCCTGGAATCCGGCCTGCTGTTCGGAAGAAAAACGCTGGAAGCGCTGGGTATGAGCGAAATCGACGCCCAGGAGATCGGCGACGACATCCGCCAGCGCGACGAGGAAAGGCTGCAGATCCAGGCCGTCCAGGGGCTCGGTGCCGGCCGGGAGATGCTGTTCAACAGCCCGGTCCGGCCGGAACCGCTGATCAAGCCGAAACGCGCGATGGTGGTCGACGACGAGATGAGCGCGGAGCCGGCCACGGCAGAGAACTGATCGGGCAGGCGAACTTCAGGCTTCGGCCGCCGCATGCAGCGCGTCGATGGCGCGCTTCAGCTCGTCCTTGACGTGCTCGGATTCATCGAGGATTTCGCGGGCCTTCAGGAAATCCAGAACCCGGAAACGGTTGACGGACGGCCGCAGGAAAATCTGCGGGGGATTGAGCTTCAGCTTGAGCGCGATGCTCGCCTGCATGGTGAGCTGGCTGGCGCCGAACAGGCTGTCGATACGGTTCGGCGCATGGGTGCCGTCGCCTTCCGGCGCGCCGACCACGTCGACGCCGATCACCACATCGGCAACGTCCATCAGCTGCTCGTAGGGGACGGGATTGAAGACACCGCCATCGATCATCACCCGGCCATTCACCCGGACCGGCATGAACAGGCCGGGAATGGCGGCCGAGGCGGCGATCGCGGTGCGCAGCTCGCCCTGCTCGAGGATCACTTCCGCCTGGCCGTAATAATCGGTGGCGGAGATCTTCATGGGAATTTCGAGCTCGGCGAAATCCTCCGGCACCTGCGGCGGCAGGAAGGCATCGAGGATGAGTTCGAGATTGAACTGGCCGAAGCGGAAGCCGCCGAGCTTGTCGCGCATGGTGGCGGGACCAAGTCCCCAAAGCTTGTTGAGAAGGGTGCCGCGGTGCCCGACGGTTTCCAGCGCATACTGGCGGATTTCGCGGCCGGTCATGCCCGACGCCATGCCGGCGCCGATGATCGCGCCGATCGAGGAGCCGGAAATCGCCACCGGACGTATCCCGAGTTCGTCCAGCGCCTCGATGACCTGGATATGCGAGAGGCCGCGTGCACCGCCACCACCGAGAGCGACGGCAAACGTCAGGCCGCCCTTGGCCTTGACGGCTTCGAGATCGGGAATTGCAAGCCTCGTATTCATTCCTCGGACCTCAGGCCGGCTGGTAGCGGAAAAAAGCCATGCGCGTATCGCCGAACGTCCGGCTCTCCAAAAATTTGAAGACGGCATCGACGGCAGGGGTTATGTCGGCCCGCTCCTCCAGAATGGCAAGGGCTCCGGGCGCAAGCCAGCCGCCCGCATGGGCCGAAAGCATGGCGCCCTCCCCCAGCCCCTGGCCATAGGGCGGATCGGCGAACAGGAAATGAAACGGCTCGATATTGTTGGCGACCCCAAGCTTGGTGGCATCGCGGCGCAGAATCCGCGCCCGGCCATGCAGGCCGAGACTGTCGATATTCTCCCACAGCAGCCCCCGGCCCTCGACGCCATTCTCGACGAAGAGCGCGCTTTTGCAGCCGCGCGACAGCGCCTCCAGCCCGACCGCGCCGGTGCCGGCGAAAAGATCGATCACCCGGCCGCCGTCCAGCGCCTGCGGATAGACGTGGCCGATGATGTTGAACAGGCTTTCGCGCGTCCGGTCGATGGTCGGCCGGATTTCATTTGTTTTGGGCGTGGCCAGAGACCGGCCGCGAAATTCACCACCGACAATCCGCACCGCGCATCACCCTCTCGGCGTGCGCGGCTTGCCGCCGGCCGGGCGTCCGCCCGAAGCGGGCCGGCCACCAGTCTTGCCCCCGGGCTTGCCACCACCACCCGCCGGTTTTCCACGGCTGCCGGAAGGCTTTCCGCCAAAGCTCTTGCCGCCGCCCGGTTTTCCGCCAAACGGCTTGCCGTTACGCGGCTTGTCGCCGAACGGCCGGTCGCCTGCAGGACGATCACCACGCGGCGGCCGATCCGAGAACGGCCGTTCGGAACGGCCCTCGCCGGCGGAGAAGGAGCGTGCGGGACGCTCGCCATCCTCGCGGGGCTTGCGATCACCGAAGGAACGCTCGCCGCGGGGTTTATCACCGAAAGAACGGTCGCCCCTCGGCTTGTCGCCGAACGGGCGGTCGCCGCGCGGACGCTCGGGGCGGCCTTCGGCGGAGAAGGTCCGTGCAGGACGATCACCATCGGCGCGCGGCTTGCGGTCGCCAAATGAGCGTTCGCCCCTGGGCTTGTCAGCAAACGGGCGGTCGCCTCTCGGCTTGTCGCCGAATGGACGATCGCTACGGGGTGGACGATCGCCGAAAGCACGATCGCCGCGCGGACGTTCCGCGCGTGCGTCGCCCGAGAAGGATTTGGTCCGCGGACGGTCGCCGGACGAGCGTTCACCTCTCGGCTTGTCACCGAAGGGACGATCACCGCGGGGCGGGCGATCACCAGAGGACCGCTTTTGGCCGAAATCGCCCTTTTCCTGTTTGTCGGGGCCATCGGCACGGATCCAGTCGCTGTCCTCTTCGGCGCGATTGACGATGACCGGCCGGTCGTTCTGCGGCGAGGGCTTCTTGAAAAGCTGTTCGGCCTCGGCACGGGCGGAGGATTTGCGCGTCTTGCTTTCGGTGGTCGGGCGGGCGCCCGGCGCCATCCAGACATTGGCGGTGCGGCTGGTGCCCATCGGAGGACGCTTCTTGGGGCGGTCCTCGTCCTCCTGGTCCCGGTTGCCGAACGGCTTTGCGCCACGCGGCTTGTCAGCAAACTTGCGGTCGTCGCGCCTGGTATCCGGGCGGCCGAGCGCCTTTTCGCGTCGGTCTTCCGGCTTTCCAGCGCGCGGGCGTTCAGTCTTCTCGGGCCTCGCCGCCCATTCCGAGCGCTCGGTGCGGGCAGGTTTCTCATCCTCTTCGGGAGCCGCCTCGGTATAGATCGGCGCGTCGAAATTCGCCTTGGATTCCTCGATCAGGCGTGGTCCGAGCTGGTCGCGCAGCATGCGACCGCGCACCTCGACCACCTGGCTTTCCGGCAGATCTCCCAGTTGGAACGGCCCATAGGAGATACGGATCAGGCGGTTGACCTCGAGGCCGAGCGCGCCGAGCACGTTCTTGATCTCGCGGTTCTTGCCTTCCCGAAGGCCCATGGTGATCCAGACATTGCTGCCCTGGGTGCGGTCGAGCGTCGCGTCGATCGAGCCGTAGAGCACGCCCTCGACGGCGATGCCCTCCTTCAGCTTGTCCAGTTCCTCCTGCTTGATCTCGCCATGGGCGCGGACGCGGTAACGGCGCAGCCAGCCGGTGGTCGGCAGTTCCAGCACTCGCGACAGGCCGCCATCGTTGGTCAGCAGCAGCAGGCCTTCAGTATTGATGTCGAGGCGGCCGATGGAGAGCACCCGCGGCAGACCTTCGGGCAGGTTGTCGAAGACGGTGGCGCGGCCTTCCGGATCGGAATTGGTGGTCACCAAGCCGGCCGGCTTGTGATAGAGCCAGAGACGGGTGCGCTCGATGCCGCGGATCGGCATGCCGTCAACTTCGATCTTGTCGGCCAGCGTGACGTTGACGACCGGCGTATCGAGAACCTTGCCGTTCAGGCTGACGCGGCCTTCCATGATCATCCGCTCGATATCGCGACGCGACGCGACGCCGACGCGGGCGAGGATCTTGGAAATGCGCTCGGGCTTGCCCTCGGCCTCCATGGTCTCCGGCGGAGGCGGCAGCTTACGGACGGGTTTTGCCGCCTTTTCAGCACCGGCTTTCGCCGCGAAACTCTTCTTGGGCCCAAGACCCTCCTTGGCGGAGAAACCCGCCTTGCCGCCGGCACCAGCCTTCGGAGCGGCTCTCGGTTTGGTTTCGCGAACGAAGGTCTTGCCTTCGCCGCGCTTCGGCTTGTCTTTGGAATTCATTTGTTGTTTGCCTGAAGCGTGATGTCTAACGGAGCGATCCGGACATTCTTGTTCGTGTTGACTGAGATGGATTCGTGCCCGCAGTCGGGCTTCCAGTTGGATGCTTCCTACCAGTTCACGCGATCCGGGTTAAGAGGAAATCGCCGAAATGCCTAATACCGATGGGTTCATGCACGCAGCACTCGCAGAAGCCAGGGACGCAGCCGCTCGCGGCGAGGTTCCGATCGGCGCCGTCCTGGTGCTTGACGGGGCGATCGTCGCCCGATCCGGAAACCGGACCCGCGCCGAAAACGACGTCACTGCCCATGCCGAAATCGCCGTCATCCGAGATGCTTCGGCCGCACTTGGACAGGAACGACTGTCGGGTGCAGACCTCTACGTGACGCTCGAACCATGCACCATGTGCGCGGCGGCGATCTCGTTTGCGCGCATCCGGCGGCTCTACTACGGCGCGGAGGATCCCAAGGGCGGAGCGGTCGACAACGGCGTGCGCTTCTTCGCCCAACCGACCTGCCATCATGCGCCGGAGGTCTATTCCGGCCTCGGCGAAACCGAGGCAGCGATCCTGCTCACCGGTTTCTTCAAATCGAAAAGAGAGAGTTGAGCAGCTGACTTAGAAGAGCTTCCACCACTCGCTGCCCTTCTTGGCAGCCTCAGCTTGCGCCTTGCGACGCTTTTCCTTCTGGGTTTCGGGCTCGCCGACATCCGTCAGCGCAGCGGCATCCGCCGAGCGGAATTCCGCCGGCGGCTCGGAGAGCGAACGACGGCGGCCGGTAACGGTGACGGTTTCAGCATCTGCCTTGGCCTTGCGGAAGGCTTCCCATTTTTCGGTCTCGGTCATCTGGCCGCCCTGACCACTGCCCGCCAGTAGCGGCGAGCGGTAGGTGGGATCGTTCTCGTGAGCATCCGCCTCTTCACGCATGCGCTTGCGGGTTTCTTCCGGAGATTCAACCCAGTTGGGGTTGCTCTCGCGGCTCGCAAGCGACTGCTGCGGCGCCGGCAGCGCCTGTTCCTGCCCCTTGGCGACAACCAGCGACGGACGAGGATTGTATTTCAGGCCCGCTTTCGCTTCGGCACTCTTGCCACCCAGCGACACGGATTGCCCGATATCGTCGGTCAGCTGTTCCATGGCGGTCTTGTCGGTGCCGTAGGTCGGGCCACCGATGCAGCCCGAAAGGGTCAATGTCGAGGCGAGAATGCCGGCCACACCCAGGCCGACACGAAACGCATATGTCGCTTTCATCAAAACCCTTCCAGCAGCGCCCGTCCTGACGCCTCAGACATAACTAAACGCCTAATGGCCAGAAAATCCGGCCAATTTCAGGCAGATTTACCGGATGATTGCTCAAAGCGCAATCATCCGGCGATTTCAGGCGTCAAAGCCGGCCGAGAGCGGCCAGTTCGCGCAACGCGGCCGCGTCACGGGCCGACACATCCGGATAGGCAGGATCTGAGCCGACATCGGTCGTCACCCGCCACGAACGGGCACATTTGATGCCTTCGGCGAGTTTCGGATCGACGGCGACGCCCTGCACTTCCGGCAGGCGGAAGGCGCTTTCAGGGCCTTCACCCGAAACGATGGCGATTCCCGAGGTGATGCAGGTCTCTTCGAAATCCTGGCCTTCCAGCGCTTTCATCAGCTCCGGGTCGTTGACATAAACGACCGGTGCGGCCTCCAGCGAAGAGCCGATCCGCTTGTCCTTGCGTTCGATCTCGAGCGCGCCTGTAACAACCGAGCGCACCTTGCGGATCTGCGCCCACTTCTCGGCAACCGCCTCGTTCCTCCACTCGGTGGGAACCGTCGGGAACTGTTCGAGATGCACCGAAACCGCGTCCGGGTTGCGCGACAGCCACGATTCTTCGGTGGTGAACGGCAGCATGGGCGCAAGCCAGGTCACCGTGCATTCGAAGATCTTGCGGATGACGGCGAGAGCGGCACGGCGGCGCAGCGAGGACGGCGCGTCGCAATAAAGCGCGTCCTTGCGGATGTCGAAATAGAAGGCCGACAGTTCGATATTGGAGAAGTCGATCAGCGCCCGGGCGATCTTCTTGAACTCGAAAGCATCATAACCCTCGCGCACGAGCTTATCGAGCTCGGCGAGACGGTGCAGCATCAGCTTTTCGAGTTCCGGCAGATCGGCATAGGCGATCTCCTCGCCCTCGTCATGGGCGAGCGTGCCGAGCATCCAGCGGATCGTGTTACGCAACTTGCGGTACGCATCAACATTGGTCTGGATGATGGTCTTGCCGAGGCGCTGGTCTTCCCAATAGTCGGTCGTCATCACCCAGAGGCGGAGGATATCGGCGCCGGCATCCTTCATGACGTCCTGCGGCGCCACGACATTGCCGAGCGACTTCGACATCTTCTGGCCCTTCTCATCCATGGTGAAGCCATGGGTGACGACCGTGTCATAGGGCGCCCGGCCGCGGGTGGCGGCGGATTCCAGAAGCGAGGAATGGAACCAGCCGCGATGCTGGTCGGAGCCTTCGAGATAGACGTCGGCCGGCCATTTCAGGTCCGGGCGGTCTTCGAGCGTGAAGGTGTGGGTGGAACCGCTATCGAACCAGACATCGAGGATGTCCATCACCTGGGTCCAGCCTTCATTGGCACGGGAGCCGAGGAAGCGCTCGCGCGCGCCTTCGGCGAACCAGGCATCGGCACCTTCGAGATCGAAGGCTTCGAGGATGCGCTTGTTGACCGCTTCGTCCTGAAGGATCTCGCCCTCTTCGTCAACGAAGACGCAGATCGGCACGCCCCAGGCGCGCTGACGGGACAGCACCCAGTCCGGGCGCTGTTCGATCATGGCGCGCAGGCGGTTCTGGCCGGCTGATGGCACGAAGCGGGTGTCGTCGATCGCCTGCAGGGCACGCGAGCGCAGCGTCGTGCCATCCGCCAGCGCCTTGTCCATATAGACGAACCACTGCGGCGTGTTGCGGAAGATGATCGGCTTCTTCGACCGCCAGGAATGCGGATACTGATGCTTCAAGCGGCCGCGGGCAAACAGCGCGTTGCGCTCGATCAGCGCCTTGATGACGCGATCGTTGGCATCGCCCTTCTTACCGTTGTCGTCCATGACGCGGGCGCCCTCGAAACCGGGGGCGTCGGCCGTGTAGGCGCCAGCGTCGTCGACCGGGAACGGGATCTTCGTCTCGATGCCGCGCGCTTCCAGCTCACGGGCGTGATGCGTCCAGGCCTCGAAGTCCTCGCGGCCGTGGCTGGGTGCGGTGTGGACGAAACCGGTACCGGCATCGTCGGTGACGTGGTCGCCGGCGAGGAGGGGGACAGCGAAATCATAGCCGCCGCCGAGACCCTTGAGGGGATGGGCGCAGGTGATCGCCGACATCTCGCCGGCTGAGACGTCACGTAGACGCTTGAAGACGAGCTTAGCTTTGGCAGCGGATTCTTCGGCAAGCTTGTCGGCAAAGATCAGCTTTTCGCCCGGACGCGGGCCGAAGTCGTTGGCGGCTTCGGTCACCTCGTAAAGGCCGTAGGAGATTTTTGGAGAGTAGGAGATCGCACGGTTGCCAGGGATGGTCCAAGGGGTGGTCGTCCAGATCACGACATAGCTAGCAAGCAAATCCGCAAAGTCGGCCTCGACATCCGCAGGCTCAGAAGCTTCACCCTCTTCCTTGAGGATTTCCGCGATAGCAACAACCTGATCGGCATAGCCTTCACGGCGAATATCCACGACCGGGAACTTCACCCAGATCGTGTCGCTCTCATAATCGTGGTACTCGACCTCGGCCTCAGCCAGCGCGGTGCGTTCGACGACCGACCACATGATCGGCTTCGAGCCGCGATAGAGCTGACCGCTCTGGGCGATCTTCAGCAGTTCGCCGGCGATGCGGCTCTCCGCGTGAAAATTCATCGTCAGGTACGGGTTTTCAAAATCGCCGACGATCCCGAGGCGCTTGAATTCCTCCGCCTGGACCTTGATCCAGCCGGCGGCGAATTCGCGGCATTCCTGGCGGAACTCGTTGACCGGAACCTCGTCCTTGTTCTTGCCCTTCTCGCGGTATTTTTCCTCGATCTTCCATTCGATCGGAAGACCGTGGCAATCCCAGCCCGGAACATAGTTCGAGTCGTAGCCGCGCATCTGGAACGAGCGGGTGATGACGTCCTTCAGGATCTTGTTCAGCGCGTGGCCGATATGGATGTTGCCGTTGGCATAGGGCGGGCCGTCATGCAGCACGAATTTTTCGCGGCCAGCGGCGGAGGCGCGAAGCTTTTTGTAGAGGTCCATCTGCTGCCAGCGGGCAACCAGTTCCGGCTCCTTCTGCGGCAGGCCGGCGCGCATCGGGAAATCGGTTTCGGGCAGATAGAGGGTCTTCGAATAGTCGAGCTTTTCGGCGGTATCTGTCATGGATTAAGCAATCGTCCTGGCGCCGCGACGGGGCGCATCTCGATGAAAATTCGCTGGCGGAAGGCGCTTTGAAAAACGCCGAAAACCCGGACCTTCCCGCTCGCTCTCAAGCCGCGCGGAAGGCCGGGCCGATAATTCGAATGATCTGAGCCAGCCGGAATTCTTTCATAATGCGGTTCCTTAAGGGTTTTTGCGGCGGAAAGGAAGGGGCAAAACCAAGATGTTGTTCTGGACTCCCGAACTGGCGAGGGCTATATCTGACTAGCTGACTAGTCGGAGATTTTCATGTCGGGCAAGCCAACCGTTCAGGATAGTAGCTGGAAGCTAGAAGACGCCAAGGCACGCTTCAGCGAGGTGGTCAGGCGCGCGCATAGCGAAGGCCCGCAGCGCGTAACGGTGCGAGGGCGCGACAGCGTCGTCGTCATCAGCACGGAGGAGCTGGAGAGGCTGACCAAAGCCGCCCCTAAGAAACCCTTCCTGGAATTCATGGAAGGCCTGGGGCTGGACAGACTAGACCTCGAACGGGAAGCGGATCGTGGCCGGGATATCGACCTGTGATCGGCTGGCTGCTGGATACCAATGTCATCGCCGCCCTGATCAATACGAACGGGGCACCCTCCGTCAAACGCTGGGCCGCCGGGCAAGATGAAGGCAGTTTCTTCATCAGCATCCTGACCTTGGCAGAATACGACAAGGGCATCGAAAACCTGCCGCCGGAAGACGAAAACCGCTATCGCTATGCTGCCGCCCGTGATGCACTCGAAGACAGGTTTGCCGGCCGGACCCTTTCCGTCAGTGACGCGATCGCCAGGCGGTGGGGCGCGATATCCGGAAAGGTGAAGCAGGCGACCGGCCATGCGCCGCCGGTGATCGATACGATTTTTGCCGCGACCGCGATCGAGCACAATCTTTATCTCGCCACCCGCAACGTGAAGGATACTCGCACGTCAGGCGCTGCGATCTTCGATCCGTGGCAGGACGATCCCGAGCGGTTTCCGCTGAGCCGCCGCTAACCCCTCAAAACGCGATCTTGGCGTCCACTTCGCCAAGCGGCTTCACACCGGAAAGCAACGCCCGCGCCTCTTCCTCGTCGCGCTTGATCTGGGCGACCAGCGGATCCAGCCCGTCGAATTTCAGCTCGTCGCGCAGGTGGCCGAAGAAGGAGACGGAACAGGTCTCGCCGTAGAGGCTGCCGGAGAAATCGAAGAGGTAGGTTTCCAGAAGCGGCGCGCCGTTCTCGATCACCGTCGGGCGGCGGCCGTAGCTGGCGACGCCGTCGAAAAGCGTGCCGTCGGGGCGGCGGAAGCGCACGGCGTAGATGCCGGCCTTCAGTTCGGCTTCGGGGGGAAGCTGCATGTTGGCTGTCGGGAAGCCGAGCTGGCGGCCGAGCTTTTCGCCGCCGATCACTTCTGCCTCGACCGTGTAGCGATATCCGAGCAGGCCGGCCGCGGCGGCGACATCGCCTTCCGCCAGCAGGTCGCGGATCCGGCTCGACGAGATCACTTCGGCATTCTCGTCGCGGAAGGCGTCCACCAACTGGACATTAAAATCATGCTTGGCGCCTGACGCCATCAGGAAGGCCGGTCCGCCTTCCCTGCCCTTGCCGAAATGGAAATCGAAGCCGGTGACGACGGCGCTGGCGGAAAGCCAATCGACAAGGATGGTCTGGATGAACTCTTCCGCCGAGCGGGTCGCAAACTCGCGGGTGAAAGGATATTCGATCACCGAGCGGAAGCCCATGGCCTCGAGCAGGCGAGCCTTGAGCGGCGCCGGCGTCAGGCGGAAGACCGGTTCCTCCGCGCGAAAAACGGTGCGCGGATGCGGCTCGAAGGTCAGCACAAGGGCGGGTACGCCGCGCTCTTCGGCAAGTGCCAGCGCGCGCTCGAGCACGCTGCGATGGCCACGATGGACGCCGTCGAAATTGCCGATGGCGATGACGCCGCCCTTCAGTTCCTCGGGCAGCGGTTCCTTCTTCTCGTTGCGGTGGAAGACAGTCATGCGGCGGGTTCCGGTTCAGGCCGAATTCAGGCCCAGGGGCTATGCGAGGCGCGGCATCCAGTATTTCGGCGCGGCATTTTCCCGCTTCAGCCAGGCATTGAGGATCGCCTCGTCGGTCTGGCCGTTGACGGTGTATTCCGCGACATGGATGCCTGCGCTGATATAGAGCAGGTCGAGGCCGTATGCGAGCGCGCCGCGCACGTCGGTCGGCATGCCGTCGCCGATCGCCAGAACCCGGCTCATCGGGAAATCGCCGCGCACCTCGCGGGCAGCGGCAATCGTCGCCTCGTAGATCGGCCGATGCGGCTTGCCGGCGACGCGGGTCTTGCCGCCGAGATCTTCGTAATAGGCCGCGACCGCGCCGGCGCAAGGAATGATCTTGTGGCCGCGCTCGACGACGAGATCCGGGTTGGCGCAGATGAAGGGCACGTCGCGCTTGGCAAAGGCGGTCAGCATGTCGGTATAGTCTTCCGGCACTTCCTTCTCGTCGTCGAAGAAACCGGTGCAGACGATGCATTCGGCCTCGTCGGCCGAGACCACCTCGACGCCGAGCCCGTCGAACAGGTTCAGGTCGCGGTCGGGACCGATCAGGAAGACCTTTTTCGGACCGTCGACGATCAGATGCTGGGTCACATCGCCTGACGTAACGATCCGGTCGTAGGTGCCGTCGGGAACGCCGAGCACCTTCATCTGCTGGATGACGCCGGGTGCCGTGCGCGGCGAATTGGTGATCAGTACCACCGTGGCGCCGGCCTCGCGCGCCTCGGCGAGCGCCTTGCAGGAATGCTGGAAGGCTTCGACGCCATTGTGAACGACGCCCCAGACGTCCGACAGAACCACGTCGTATTCGCCGATCACTTCGCTCAGATTGCCGATGCGCTTTGCCATGTCTTCTTCCCGTCTCGCAAGCCCCGGGGTCACATGGCAAACCCCTGGAAAGATTACAAGAGATATTCGGGGGAAAAGCCGACGACGTCCGATCGCGGTGCACGCAGGCCACTTTTTGCGTCGCACCATGTTGTTATTGCATCTGCTAAATGGTTTATTGCCCGCGGGGCTGGCTCACTCAACGAGGGAGCCGATGATGAAAAGAATCGACCAGCTTGAAGGCCTGCGCGGCCTGCTCGCCATCTGGGTCGTCGTGGTCCACCTGCTGCCGGCTTCCGGAATAGAACCGGAAGGGTTCGGGCCATTCCAGGTGCTCTTCAACGAGAAAATCCGGGTGCAAATCTTCTGCATCATGAGCGGCTTCGTCATCTTCATGATGATGTCGTCGACGCGGGAAGGCTATGGCACCTACCTCACGCGCCGGCTGAAGCGCATCTATCCGGCCTATATGCTGGCGTTCGTGCTGTCGATCCTTACCGCCGGCATCGCCTACCAGGCATTGGTGACCGCTGATTTCGAAAGCGTGCGAAATGTCGGCCGACTGAAGATCCTGGATCAGAGCTTCCTCAACTGGCCCTATCACGTGCTCGCCCATGCGACCCTGCTGCACGGTGTCATTCCGGAACAATGGCTGCCGCTCGGTTCCTACGCCTTTCTCGGGCAGGGCTGGAATATTTCCACGGAATTCCAGTTCTACGTGATCGCGCCGATCGCCTTTTTCTTCCTGCACCAGCCGCTCAAATGGCTGCGGGCTGTTTTCGTCGTCGCCTGCCTCGCCGCCTGGTATCTCTTCCGGCACTGGCCGAACGGCTCGCTGCTCAGCTACTACGCGATCTATTTCACCATCGGCATCGCCAGCTATTACGTCTGGAAGCGTCGGTGGGACAACCGGACGCTCGTCAATCCGGTGACCGTGATTGTCGCCGCGATCCTTGCCGGTCTCTTCGACCTTGCGATCGGCGGCTGGGTGTTCGTGTTCGGTTATGCCGTGCTCATCCGCGACCAGGCCCGCCAAAAGGACCCGGTCACCCGTTTCCTCGAACAGCCGCCGATGATGTTTCTCGGCACGATTTCCTATTCGCTTTACCTGCTGCACATGATCCCGCTTTACGGCTGGATGTACGCGCTGAACGGCCAGGGCCTCAGCCAGCCGGTCTATTTCGCAAGCCTTGCGGTGCTGACATTTACGACCGCCATACCGCTTTCGCTGGTCAGCCAGAGATATATGGAAAACGTGTTCTACAAATCGAAGACCCACCGCCTGCCGGAAAAACAGCTGGCAACGGCGAACGAGGCAACCGCCGTGCCCCGTCCCTAGATCGCAACCGCCAACCGGACGGCAAGGCCCACGACCGCGCTGACGGCGAGGACCGGCACCATGCCGATCTTCATGCGGAAAAGCAGGAAGGCCGAGACGACGAAGAGCAGGAAGGCGAGCGGGTCGAGGGTCATCCAGACCGGCCAGAAAAGCCTGAGACCGGCTGCCGGCCAGAGGGAGATTTGCTCGACCTCGTGGAAAAGGACGTGCAGGCCGAACCAGATGGCGAGGTTGAGGATGACGCCGACGACCGCGGCAGTGATCGCCGACAGCGCTGCCGACAGAACCGGGTTGCCGCGCAGCCGCTCGATATAGGGCGCTCCGGCGAAGATCCAGATGAAGCTCGGCACGAAGGTCGCCCAGGCGACCAGCAGCGCGCCGATCACGCCGCCGGTGACCGGCCCGAGACCGGCGGCCTCGCGGAAACCGACCAGGAAACCGACGAAGGAAAGGACCAGAACGAGCGGTCCCGGCGTCGTTTCGGCAAGCGCCAGCCCGTCCAGCATTTCCCCGGGCTTCAGCCAGCCGTAATCCTCGACCGCCACCTGCGCCACATAGGCAAGCACCGCATAGGCACCGCCGAACGTCACCATCGCCATCTTGGAGAAGAAGGTGAACATGGCGGCAAGACCTTCAGGCGCGGAGAAAATCCACAGCACGAGAAGCGGAAGCTGCCAGACGGCGATCCAGAGGATTAGCGTGGCGATGGCCGCCACTGGCGCCGGCCGCTTCGGCAGGTCTATCACTTCGGAACCGGTGCTCGCCCCCCGGCCTCCCCTGCGAGCCGCGACGAAACCGGCAAGTCCGGCCAAGAGCACGACGAGCGGAAATGGCAGGCCGAAGAAGAACAGCGCGATGAAGGCCGCCGCCGCGATGCCGACCAGGAGGCTGCTCTTCAGCGTCTTGCGGCTGAGGCGGATCACCGCTTCGACGACGATCGCCAGCACCGCCGCCTTGAGGCCGAAGAACAGGCCAGTCAGCCAGCTCGTATCCTGATAGAGGGCGTAAGCCGTCGAAAGGGCTATGATGACCGCCAGCCCCGGAAGCACGAAAAGAAGGCCGGCGATGATGCCGCCCCGCACCCCGAACATCAGCCAGCCGATATAGGTGGCCAGCTGCTGTGCTTCCGGTCCCGGCAGAAGCATGCAGTAGTTCAGGGCATGCAGGAAACGCTCTTCCGAAAGCCAGCGTCTTTCTTCCACCAGGGTCCGATGCATCATGCCGATCTGGCCGGCGGGGCCGCCGAAACTCAAGACCCCGATCCGGCCGAACACCGCCGTCAGTTCGCGGAGCGAGGGCGTCGCCGCAATCTCGTCCTTTACCGCCCGATCCATCACTGCCTCACGCTCTCCCGCCACGGGCCACCCAGTCGTGCTTTTCGTCCGTGGCGTCACGCGCCCACCGATACAGCGCGTCGTAGATCAGCATTCCCTGCTCGAGCTGCTCCAGATCGCTGGCATACATGCGCGACAGGCCGAGCGATATGGCCAGAAGCCCCGCCGCCTGCGGTTCGAGATCCAGCCGGTCGGTGTCAGCGCCACGAACAATCCTTGCCACTTTGTTCAAGGCCGGCAGGGACAGCGCGAATTCCTCGACCATGACGTCGAAGCTGCAGAGTTCTCCGCGATGGCTCCAGAACACGCCTTCGATATCGAACGGCGTCGCGCCGAACCGCTCGGCGACGGCTTCGACCTCGGGGGCCGCGACGAAGAGAAAGACCGCGCCCGGATCCACGAAGCGACGGATGAGCCAGGGACAGGCGATCCGGTCGATCTTCGGCCTGGCGCGGGTGACCCAGAGCGTCGCACCGTCGGTGTTGCGCGCAGGGAGCTTCTCGACAGGCAGGAGTGGTAGTCCGAGGTCACGCCAGCCTTCGAAGCCTCCTTCGAGTATTTCGGCTTCGGCACCGGCAAGGCGCAGATAGGCCGCAACACCCTCGCTCAGCTTGCGGCCCTTCTGACAGAGTACAACGACCCAGCGGCCGCGGAAGGCTGCCGCCCAACCGGCCACATCGGCATGATCCCTTTTCAGCGAGGCCGGCAGCAGGAAAGGGCTTTCGGCAAAATCTTCCGTCGTGCGAACGTCGATGATGACGGGCGCCTTGGGCGTGCCGATGAGACGGGCCAGTTTTTCACAGGAAATCGCGTTGAAATTCGCCATGTTACGTCCCCTCTATGAGGCATATGTGAAAACCATATGAAGGACGCGAACTTCGGCATGGCGCCTCGTGGGGCATTCGCAGACCCCATGCTTCTGTTAAACGAAATCCTGGAAATCAAGTCAAGGTCGCAATGCGAATTCGCCTGATGCTCCAGGTGTGAACACCGGCAATTGCCATGGTTCTGCGCGTGCCTCAAACACCTTTCCCGAAGCCCGCGCCTTTCTTCCACCAAAGTCCGGTGCAACATGCCGACCTGCCCGGAGGGGTTGCCGAAACGGAAAACCCCGATGTGGCCGAAGACGGCCGTCAGTTCGCCAAGCGCAGGCGTAAACCCAGCATCCGTATCGTTAAGCGTATTTCCTATGAGGTTCCGAGCCGTCTCGAAAATTTTACGGCCGTTCTTGACTCATCCGCCGGGCACCCTTATCTCGACGCGGCTGGCACTCTCCAACAGGGAGTGCTAACAGCACCGAGATACGGGTTTCCACCCGTCCATGTCATTTGATCGAGGGATTAGACAATGGCAAGCACCAATTTCCGCCCCCTTCACGACCGCGTCGTTGTTCGTCGCGTCGAATCCGAAGCCAAGACCAAGGGCGGCATCATCATTCCTGACACCGCCAAGGAAAAGCCGCAGGAAGGCGAAATCGTCGCCGTCGGCACCGGCACCCGCGACGACAAGGGCAACATCACCGCTCTCGACGTCAAGGCTGGCGATCGCGTCCTGTTCGGCAAGTGGTCGGGCACCGAAGTCAAGCTCGATGGCGAAGACCTTCTGATCATGAAGGAATCCGACATCATGGGCATCATCGGCTGATCTACGGCCGGTTGCTCTTCATTCGAAATCGCTGACACCCCTTTTCAGGAGTTATCAAAATGGCAGCCAAAGAAATCAAGTTCGGCCGCACCGCGCGCGAAAAGATGCTGCGCGGCGTCGACATTCTCGCTGACGCAGTCAAGGTAACGCTCGGCCCGAAGGGCCGCAACGTCATCATCGACAAGTCCTTCGGCGCTCCGCGCATCACCAAGGACGGCGTATCGGTCGCCAAGGAAATCGAACTTGACGACAAGTTCGAAAACATGGGCGCCCAGATGGTCCGCGAAGTTGCTTCGAAGACCAACGACATCGCCGGCGACGGTACCACGACTGCTACCGTTCTTGCCCAGGCGATCGTTCGCGAAGGCAACAAGGCCGTTGCAGCCGGCATGAACCCGATGGACCTGAAGCGCGGCATCGATCTCGCCGTTGCCGACGTCGTCAAGGATCTCCAGGCCAAGGCCAAGAAGATCTCGACCTCGGAAGAAGTCGCACAGGTCGGCACGATCTCCGCAAACGGCGACAAGCAGGTCGGTCTCGACATTGCTGAAGCCATGCAGAAGGTCGGCAACGAAGGCGTCATCACGGTTGAAGAAGCCAAGACCGCCGAAACCGAACTCGAAGTCGTCGAAGGCATGCAGTTCGACCGCGGCTACCTGTCGCCCTACTTCGTCACCAACCCGGAAAAGATGGTCGCCGACCTCGACGACGCTTTCATTCTCCTCCACGAGAAGAAGCTCTCGAACCTGCAGGCGATGCTCCCGGTTCTCGAAGCCGTCGTTCAGACCGGCAAGCCGCTCCTCATCATCGCTGAAGACGTCGAAGGCGAAGCTCTTGCAACGCTCGTCGTCAACAAGCTGCGTGGCGGCCTCAAGATCGCTGCCGTCAAGGCTCCGGGCTTCGGCGACCGCCGCAAGGCCATGCTCGAAGACATCGCCATCCTGACGGGCGGCACTGTCATCTCCGAAGACCTCGGCATCAAGCTCGAAAATGTCACGCTCGACATGCTCGGCCGTTCCAAGAAGGTCTCGATCTCCAAGGAAAACACCACGATCGTTGACGGTGCCGGCGCCAAGTCCGACATCGAAGGCCGCGTTGGTCAGATCAAGGCTCAGATCGAAGAAACCACTTCCGACTACGACCGCGAAAAGCTGCAGGAACGTCTTGCCAAGCTCGCTGGCGGCGTTGCCGTGATCCGCGTCGGCGGTTCGACGGAAGTCGAAGTCAAGGAAAAGAAGGATCGCATCGACGACGCTCTCAACGCGACGCGCGCTGCCGTTCAGGAAGGCATCGTACCGGGCGGCGGCGTTGCCCTGCTGCGCTCTTCCACGAAGATCGCTGCAAAGGGTGCCAACGACGACCAGGAAGCCGGCATCAACATCGTTCGCCGCGCTCTCCAGTCGCTGGTTCGCCAGATCGCTGAAAACGCTGGTGACGAAGCTTCGATCGTGGTCGGCAAGATCCTCGAAAAGAACGAAGACAACTACGGCTACAACGCCCAGACGTCTGAATATGGCGACATGATCACCATGGGCATCGTCGACCCGCTCAAGGTCGTTCGCACGGCCCTGCAGAACGCAGCTTCGGTTGCTTCGCTGCTGATCACCACCGAAGCCATGATCGCCGAACTTCCGAAGAAGGAATCGGCTGGCGGCGGCATGCCGGGCGGCATGGGCGGAATGGGCGGAATGGACATGATGTAAGACCTTCGGGTCTCACATCTGAGCCAACCGGTTCAGTTCGGAAAGGGCGGTCTTCGGACCGCCCTTTTTGCTTGTCTAAGGATCGAGCACGGCTGACAAAGACTCAGACCGCAATTACAGTCGCGCCATGAGTTTCTTCGAGAGCCTGCTCGTCCTGCTGCTTGTCGCGATCGTGCTTTTGCAGATTTCGCGCCGGCTTTCCGTGCCCTATCCGTCGATGCTGGCGCTGGCGGGTGCCGCCGTCGCGCTGGTGCCGGGCATGCCCTATATCTCGCTCGACCCGCACACCGCGCTGGCGCTGTTCATCGCGCCGGCGCTGCTGGATGCCGCCTTTGATTTTCCGATCGGGATCGCCCGGCGGTTCTGGGTGCCGTTGCTCGTCTTTGCGATCGGTGGCGTCTTCGCGACCGCGGCTGTCGTCGCCTTTGCCGGATGGGCGTTTGCCGGATTGCCGATTGCGGCCGCACTCGTGCTCGGTGCGATCGTTGCCCCGCCCGATGCCGCCGCTGCGACGGCCGTGCTGTCATCGATGTCGATCCCGCGCACCACCGATACCGTGCTGCGCGGTGAGAGCCTGTTCAACGACGCCGCGGCACTGCTGATCTTCGACGCGGCGCTGTCGGTGCAATCGGCCGGCAGTCTTGATACAGGTGTGGCTCTGCATCTTTCCCTCGCGGTTCCAGGCGGTATCCTGCTCGGCATCCTCGCCGCCTGGGTCGTCCGGCATCTCATGCGGTTCGTTGCCGGCACGCTCGGTGGCATCCTCCTGCAGTTCGTGCAGACCTTCCTTCTGTGGATCCTCGCCGAACGCCTCGGCCTGTCGGCCGTGCTCGCCATCGTCGCCTTCGCGATGACGCTTGCGAGAAGCAGCGAAGCGCGCTCCTCGGCGCGCATGCGGGTGCAGTCCTATGCGGTCTGGACCGCCGTCGTGTTCGTGCTCAACGTCATGGCCTTCCTGCTGATGGGCATGCAGGTTCGCGACATCGTCGGCGGAATGCCGGCCGATCACCTATGGGATGCGGCGCTGTTTTCGATGATCACCATCGTGATCGTCGTCGCGGTGCGTTTTATCGTCTGCATTGGCTACAACCGCCTCACCGCCTGGCATGAACGCAGCCGTGGCAGGCCCGAACCTGCAACGATGACGCAGGCGCTGCTGGCCGGCTGGTGCGGCATGCGCGGCCTGGTGACGCTCGCGACCGCCTTCGCCCTGCCGATGGATTTCCCGCAACGCGACGTGGTGGTGCTGACGGCTTTTTCGGTGGTTCTCGCAACCCTCGTCGTTCAAGGCCTGACGCTGACCCCGATCATCCGGTGGCTCGGCCTCGATCGTCGCGCAGAAGGACATGGCGAACTCGCCGTCCTGCGCGGCAAGATCGCGCTCGCCGGCCTTTCGAAACTGGACGGCGCAACCGAAGTGGAAGCCGAACTGCTGCGCTCCAAGTTCCGCATCGAGCAGCAGGCCTCTTCAACGGCTGAGGATGCGAACGCCCTCGCTACCTACCGGCGGCTGGCATTGCAGGCGATCGCAGCGCAACGAGACGAGTTGGAAAAGCTCCGCTCGGTCCACAAGGTCAATGTCGACGAATACAATCTGCTGCTCGAAGAGATCGACTGGCGGGAACTTTCGGTCTTGCCGGAAGACGCGCGCCGGATCGAAGAGAGCTGATCTCATATTCCAACAAACCGGCCTTTCCGACCTTCCGCATCGGCAATTCACAATTCCGAGATTGCCGCGTATTCAATCGAATACCCTCCGCATCTGAGAGGAATTCCTTAGAAAGTTTCTGCGACTTTACGCACGCCTGAAGTCGGGGAACAATCATGACATCGCAGCGTATCACGCGATCCGAACTCCTGAATGCGCTGAGTTATGCGCTCGACCTGACCGAGGGCCAGCCGGCGGGCCACGGTATCCGCTGCGCCTGGATCGGCATGCATATCGGCCGCGAGATTGGCATCCCGGCCGAAGAGCTCACCGATCTTTATTACACGCTGCTTTTGAAGGACATCGGCTGCAGCAGCAATGCCGCCCGCATCTGCAACCTGTTCCTCACCGACGACATCGAGTTCAAGCGGGGTATCAAGACCGTCAACGAGAGCCTGCCGCAGGTGCTGCGCTTCGTGCTGTCCCATACGGGCATGAAGGCCGGGCTCGCCGAGCGTTTTCGCGCCCTGATCACCACCTTCAAGGAATCCGGCACCATCGCCCGGGAACTCGTCGAGATCCGCTGCCAGCGCGGTGCCGATATCGTGCGGCGCATGCGCTTTTCCGAGGCGGTCGCAACCGGCATTCTCGACCTCGACGAACACTGGAACGGCAAGGGCCAGCCCACCGGCCTGAAAGGCGAGGCCATCTCGCTTTACGCCCGGATCGCGCTGATCACCCAGGTGGCGGACGTCTTCCATACCAGTGCGGGGTCGGAAAGCGCCCGGCGCGAAGTCATCCGGCGGGCGGGGACCTGGTTCGATCCGGCATTGGTCGCCGCGTTCAAAAAGGTTTCGGCCCGTCCCGATTTCTGGGCAGCACTTGCAGCCCCGGATCTCGCCGAACGACTGGCGACGAGCTTCGGTGACGACGGTGCCTATCTGGTCGACGACGACTATCTCGACGATGTCGCGGCCGCCTTCGCGGATGTGGTCGACTCCAAGAGCCCGTTTACCGCCGGCCACAGCCGTCGCGTCGCCTTGTTCACCGACATGATCGCCGAAGAGCTGGGCATGCCGGAGGAAGAGCGCCGGTATCTGAGGCGTGCGGCACTTCTGCACGACATCGGCAAGCTCGGCGTTTCCAACCAGATTCTCGACAAGCCGGGCAAGTTGGACGACGCGGAATTTGCCGTCGTTCGCAGCCATCCCGGCCTCGGCGAGGATATTCTCTCGAAAATCTCCGCGTTCCAGGAGCTCGCAAGGCTCGCGGGCGCGCATCACGAAAGGCTCGACGGGCGGGGATATCCCCGCGGCCTCATCGGCGAGGCGATCTGCCCGCTGACCCGGATCCTGACCACCGCCGACATTTTCGACGCACTGACGGCAGACCGGCCCTACCGGGCCGCGATGCCGGTATCGAAAGCACTTGATATCATGAAGCAGGACATCGGCACGGCGATCGATGCCGGGTGTCATGCAGCACTTTGCCGGGCGCTTGTGAAGGTCGAGCAGGCGGCGGCATAAACGATCGTCTTCTTTTATCGAACAAACCGTCAATCATTGTTCATCTTCCGGATACGGGCAAAATGAGACACATAGGGTCTCAGAGAATTCAACCGCGTGTCCAATCAAGGGCACTGATCCGGAGACCCAAAATGTCCACCACCACCACCAATTCCCTGCTTCTCATCGGCCGCGTCCTTCTGTCCGGCATGTTCGTCATGTCCGGCTTCCAGAAGCTCGTCGATCCCTCGGGCACCGCCGGGATGATCACCGGCGCCGGCCTTCCCGCCGCCACGCTGCTCGCCTATGTCGCGGGCCTCTTCGAACTCGCTACCGGCCTTGCCGTGCTGACCGGCTTTCAGACGCGCATCGCAGCGCTGCTGCTGGCTGCCTTCTCGGCTTTCACCGCGTTCGTCTTCCATTCGGGCGCCATCAACGTCCCGGGCTTCCCGGAGGCCGCCAACGGCCTGCTGACGCTCTTTAACAGCCTGATGATGATGAAAAACCTGACGATTGCCGGTGGTTTCCTGGCTCTCGCCGCCGTCGGCGCCGGTGCGTTTTCGATCGACGCCCGCCGCGGTTCTGTCGCAATCGCTGCCTAAGCTTTCTAAATTCCCTGCCCAAGACTGCCCGCCGGACGTAAAAGTCCGGCGGGCTTTTTGTTTTCAGTCCTTTTGCTTGGCAGGCAGTTCGCCGATATCCGCAAGCCAGGCAGGCGCGGAACGGCACCAGACCTGCCGCAGCGGCTTGATCTCCAGCCGCTGATCAATGCTGCCCCAACGAATGCCCCAGACTTTTGCGGCCTCGCCCTCGCCATTGACGAAGAGCTGCGATCCGCATTCGGGACAGAAATACTGCTGGCGGACGCGACCGCTCTCGGCCACCCGCTTGTACATCTTCGGCTGGTTGCCGGTGATCTTCAGGTCGCTATCGGAAACGACAGCCGTGACGCGGAACGGAGAGCCGGTCAGCTTCTGGCAATCCGAGCAATGGCAGATGGCGACACGCTGCGGATCAAGTTCCGCCTCATAGGTCGTCCGCCCGCAATGGCATCCGCCGGTGATATGCATGGGTGATCTCCTCCTCTTCGAATTCAGAGCGCGGCGCGCACGGCCTCCACGATCTTCGCGATACGCGGGTCTTCCTCGTGACCCGGTTTGCGGGCACGCACAAGGCAGGCCTCCGACTTCAGGATCACGCCATCCGACAGGATCTTCAGGTGGTTGGCCTTAAGCGTCGACCCTGTGGAGGTGATATCGACGATGATATCCGCCTGGCCGGCAGCCGGGGCCCCTTCCGTGGCGCCGAGGCTTTCGACGATGCGGTAGAGCTGGATGCCGTGCTGGCTCGAGAAGAACTGCTGGGTGAGCCGCCAGTATTTCGTGGCGATTCCGAGACGGCGGCCATGGCGGGCGCGAAAATCCGCCGCCACGTCGCCGAGATCGGCCATGGTTTCAACGTCGAGCCAGATTTCCGGCACCGCGACCACCACATCCGCCTGGCCGAAACCGAGGCGGGCGCAGAATTCCACGCGGCCGTCGGCGCCGGCCATGCCTTCGCGCACCAGGTCTTCGCCGGTGACGCCGAAATCGACGGCGCCGCTGGCGAGCTCGCGGGCAATCTCGGAGGCCGAGAGATAGGCGATCTCGACGCCGTCCATCCCCTCGATGCGGCCGCGATAGGAGCGGTCGTTGCCGACGGCGGAAATGGCAAGTCCGGCGCGTTCGAAGACTGCCGCGGTATCTTCCTTGATGCGGCCCTTGGAGGGCAGAGCGATCGTGATCGTGCTCATCTGGATGCCCTCGCGACTTCGATCCGGTCGAGCCAGAGCGAGAAACCGACAGCCGGAATATGCTCCCTGGCGCCGAGCAGGGTCAGCAGCCGGTCGAAACGACCGCCGCCGGCGAGCACTGCAGACGAACCCGCCTCGGTGACCTCAAAGACGAGGCCGGTATAATAATCGAGCGGGCGGCCGAAGGCGGCGCGGTAGGTCATGGCCGAGAGATCGGCGCCGGCATTGGCGAGTGCCGCCAGCCGCGCGTCGAAGCGGGAAACGGCGGGGCCGAGCTTCAGGTCGGCGGCATCGGCAAAACCTGCCAATGCGGCAGGCGCTTCGGCGAGCGGCAATTGCAGCGTCAGGAATTCACGCAGCAGGAGCAGAGCGGTTCCGTCGAGCCGGGTTTCGGCCAGTTCCAGCTTTTCCTTGAGCCTTCTCGCGATTTCGGTCGGCGAACGGCTGGCATTGGTGGAATAACCGGTTTCCTGCATGGTGCGGTCAATACGGGCCACGAGGTCCGCCTCGTTGTCCGAAGCGATCAGTTGGGCGATCTCCGGATCGAGGCCTGTGACCGGCTGGGGCTTGGCGAGCCGCTCCAGCAGCGCTTCGAGATGGGCCATGTCGCCGAACGCGTGGATCAACCGCCGCTGCCAGCCGAACGGCAGGCCGAGCGCCTTGACCACCGCCTCGAACACCGCCTGGTCGCCGAGCGTCAGGCTGAGCGTGCGGCCGGGCAGCAGCGCTTTCAGGATGCCGGTCGCATCGCCGATGGCGCGGGCGTCGGAACTGGCGATATCCTTGTCGCCAAGATCCTCGATGCCGGCCTGGTAGAATTCGTGGGAACCCTCGCGGCGCTGGCGGAAAACCTCACCGAGATAGGAATACCGTTTTGGCGTGCCGGTCGCCGTTTCGATGTGGCGCAGGCAGACCGGAATGGTGAATTCCGGACGCAGGCAGAGATTGGCGCCGGTCTCGCTTTCGGTGAGGAAAATGCGGCGGCGCAGATCCTCGCCGGCCATGTCGAGAAAGGGTTCGGCCGGTTGGATGACCGGCGTGTTGACCCGCTCGGTGCGGCGGGCGGCGAACTCGTCGAGGAGGTCGGCGGAGAAGTCCGGCATGTCGATCAGGGGCATGGAATCGCTCCCACCTTGCCACGAAGCCCCCCTCTGCCCTGCCGGGCATCTCCCCCTCGGGTGGGGAGATCACAAGCGGCATGACCGCCATTTCCAAAGCGGCGCAGCGGAAAGCGGGACATCAAAGAGGAAACGAGGTGCGAGCCGCCAGCCAATCTCCCCCCTTGAGGGGGAGATGTCCGGCAGGACAGAGGGGGGTGGAGCTCACGCATCGCCCGCCCTTTTCCGATCCTCCGCCTGAGCGGCCAAAATCTCCTTCACCTTGGCGACCAGATCCGCCTCGGGAACAGTATCCTGCGCCACGCGCGCTTCGCGCCAGCTGGCATTGTCCTCGATCTCGCCGGAGAGGCGCTTGCCCTCGATCAGGTCCTTCAGCTGCACGACGCCCTGCGCCCGCTCGTCGCCGCCCTGGATGATGGCGATCGGGCAGCCGCGTCGGTCGGCATATTTCAGCTGGTTGCCGAACTTCTTCCAGTTGCCCTGGTACATTTCGGCACGGATGCCTTCGTTGCGCAGTGCCTGGGTGAAGCGCTGGTAGCGGCCCATGCTCTCGACATCGCCATCCATGACGGTGATGAGAACCGGGGCGATCACCTCGTCCTGGCCGAGCTTGCCGAGGTTCTTCAACGCCGTCATCAGGCGCGACACGCCGATCGAGAAACCCGTCGCCGGGACGGGCTGGCCCATGAAGCGCGACACGAGGCCGTCGTATCGCCCGCCGCCGCCGACCGAGCCGAACACGACTTTTTCGCCCTTTTCGTTGGTGACGTCGAAGAGAAGTTCGGCTTCGAAGACTGGACCGGTGTAATATTCGAGGCCGCGGACGACGGAGGGGTCGATCTTGATGCGATCCGGGCCGTAACCGGCGCTAACAGCAAGCGCGCCGATCGTGTTCAGTTCATCGACGCCTTCGCCGCCCTGCGCCGTGCCGGCGACAAGTTCGCCAAGCTCGGCGGCACTTTCGGCGTAATTCTTGATGCCGACGAAGAAGAGCACCTTTTCGATTTGCTCTTCGCCCAGGCCCGCGCCCTTGGTGAAGTCGCCGGATTCATCCTTGCGGCCGGCACCAAGCAACAACCTGACGCCTTCGGGGCCGAACTTGTCGAGCTTGTCGATGGCACGCAGCACGTTCAGGCGCTGTCCACTCTTGTCCTCGCCGCCAAGCCCGATCGCCTCCATGACACCGTCCAGAACCTTGCGGTTGTTGACACGGATCACGTAGTCGCCGCGCTTGATGCCGAGCGCTTCCATCGTATCGGCCATCATCATGCACATTTCGGCATCCGCCTGGACGCCCGGCGCACCGACCGTATCGGCATCGAACTGCATGAACTGGCGGAAACGGCCCGGGCCCGGCTTCTCGTTGCGGAAGACGTAACCGGCGCGATAGGTGCGGAAGGGAAGCTGGATCTCGTTGAAATTCTCCGCGACATGGCGGGCGAGCGGCGCCGTCAGGTCGTAGCGCAGGCTCATCCACTGGTCGTCGTCGTCCTGAAGCGAAAAGACGCCCTCGTTCGGGCGGTCGCTGTCGGGCAGGAATTTTCCGAGCGCATCGGTATATTCGAACAGCGGCGTCTCGACCGGATCGAAACCGTAGCGTTCGTAGACCTCGCGGATTTTCGCGGTCATCTCGTTGGTGGCATGGATATCGGAGCTTGAGCGATCGACGAAGCCGCGCGGCAGGCGGGCTTTCAGTTTCTGCGGTTTCTTCTGCTTGTCGCTCATGATCGGAATTCCATTGCCAAAGGCCCCGGAGAGGCCGGATTTGTGTGCGGTTTCTTAGAGGATAGAGGCCGGAGCGGCAAGGGCGGCATCATGCCGGATACTGGAAGCTGCGGACATAAAGTGCTATACGGGCGAAGTCCCCGCTACAAAGGAACGCGCCGTGGGTAAGCACGCTGCCATTGAGCTCCCTGATGAGACGATCGAACGGCTCGAAGCATTGGCTGAGCGGACCGGAAAAGATCCTTCTGTTTATGTCACCGAGGCTGTGGAGCAGCTGTTAGAAGATATGGAAGATCTGCGTTTGGCCGAAGAGGCTACGCTCAGAATCCAGCGCGGAGAATCCGAAGTGATCAGCAGCGAGGAGTTCTGGCGTGGCTTGGTCGATTGAATTCGACAAGCTGGTCCGAAAACAAGTCGAAAAGCTCGATCCTCAAGTCCAAAAACGTATCCATTCCTTTCTTTATAACCATCTGGCAAAGCTCGATAGTCCGCGCCGGGCAGGCGAAGCCTTACACGGATCCGAACTGGGCAAGTTCTGGCGCTACAAGGTTGGCGATTACCGCGTCATCTGCGACATTCAGGACCACAAGCTTGTCGTGCTGGTGATCGAAATCGGCCACCGCCGAGAGGTCTATCGCTAATTCATGCTCATCGAAGCTCTCCAATATGCCGCGACCTCGCTGGTCACGCCGATGAAATTCCGCCCCTTCGTCCGCTCGTCCGTCAGCCTCTGGTCTCGCGCCGGGCGATGCGCGCGCGATTGGGCAGCGCACGAGGAGAATTGCAAGGCGTTCATCCGGGAAGCCACAGCCGACATGAAGCAGCGGCGGACCTGCGTCGTGCTCGGCTCGGGCCTGCTGCGGGACGTGCCGATCGATGATCTCTCGGCAAAATTCGATACGGTGGTGCTGGTCGACCTCGTGCATCTGGCGAGCGTGCGGATGCGGCTGAAGGCGAAACGGTTCCGGAATGTCCGGCTGATTTCGCGCGACCTCTCCGGCTTCGACGATGCGGTCGCAGCCAAAAATCCGGAGCCGCTGTCGTTCCTGCGGCAGGTGCCGTATCTCGATCTCGTCGTCTCGGCCAATATCCTGTCGCAGATCGGGGTCGGATCGAAGCGCCGGCTGGAAGCCGAAAATAATCCCGCGCGTGGCGAGATTTTGGAGCGGCTGGTCCGGGCGCATCTCGACGGCCTTGCAGCGCTGCCCTGCAAAACGGCCCTGATCACTGACACCGCCTATCGCGTCACGGATCGTGGCGGGCAGGTGCTTGAGGAAGCCGACCTGCTCTGCGGCGTGCCGGTGCCAGCGGCGAAACGGGCGTGGACCTGGCCGGTCGCGCCTTATGGCGAACTCAACAAGGAATATCAGGCGGTGCATGATGTCATCGCCTTGTGATGTTCAAGCGGTTGATTTCCGGGGAGACGATCGTAGATTCAAGGCCATGTCACGCCTTGCCGCCATCATGATGTTCTTCGCCTGGCTCCTTTACGGGGCCATGCCGGCCGTTGGCATGCCTTATGTGCAGGTGCCGGTCGAACATAACGCGCAGGTCATGCAGGATCGCCCCCAGCATCACGACCATGGCAAGATGACGGAAACGGCGAAGGCCTCGCATTCCCATGGGTCATCGCAGCAGCCCTGCCCGCATGGCGGCAAGACCTGTGTCACGCCCTTCTGCGCCGCTTGCCTGACGCTGCTGCCGGAACTGGCGATCGGCGAAAACGGCCGGTCTGCCTATGCCTATCCCTCGCCGGCCATTGAGCAGGCGCTGGTCTCTCCAGCAACCGCGCCGCTGACGCCCCCTCCCCGCGTCTGACGGAATTCAAATCTACGTCATCATTAAATTCTGTCGGACACGGAAAAGGAAACCCTATGTCTGCGAAATTCGTTCTCATGACCGCCGCCCTCTCCGCTCTCCTCGCCGGCCCGCTCGCGGCGCAGGAGATGAAGGGCATGGACCACTCCAAGATGGGCATGCCGACGGGCGGCAGCCCCTCCACCAAGGCATTTGAAGATGCAAACGCCAAAATGCACAAGGATATGGCGATCCAGTATTCGGGCGATGCGGATGTGGACTTCGTCCGCAGCATGATCCCGCATCACCAGGGCGCAATCGACATGGCCAAGGTCGAGCTTGCGCATGGTAAGGATCCGGAAATCCGCAAGCTGGCGCAAGCCGTCATCAAGGCGCAGGAGGCGGAAATCGCCGACATGCAGGCCTGGTTGAAGGCGCACGGCAAGTAAAAAGTCTCCGTGATCGATATGGCGCTGGGCAGGCTTTCATCTTGCCCGGCGCCGTCTTTTTCGCCATATGAGCGAATGGAGGCAGATCCATGCGCCCGATTACCGCCATCGGCTTCGATGCCGACGATACGCTCTGGCAGAACGAACAATATTACCGGCTGACGGAGGAACACTTCGCCACGCTGCTCGGCGAGTTCGCCGAAGGCGCTCACATCTCCGAGCGGCTGCTCGAAGCGGAAAAACGCAATCTTTCCCATTACGGTTTCGGCATCAAGGGTTTCACCCTGTCGATGATCGAGACGGCAATCGAAATCACCGGCGGCAAGGTGCCGACGAGAACGATCAGCGAGATACTCGATATCGGCCGCGACCTGCTGCGCCATCCGGTCGAAACCCTGCCGCATGTGGAAGAAACGCTCGAGGCGCTGAATGGCGAATATCTGTTGGTGCTGATCACCAAGGGCGACCTGTTCGACCAGGAGCGGAAGCTGGCGCAATCGGGTCTCGGCGATTTTTTCGATGCGGTGGAGATCGTCAGCGACAAGAACGCCACCACCTATCGCCGTATCTTCTCCAAGGTTGCCGACGGGCCGGAGCGGGCGATGATGGTCGGCAATTCGCTGAAATCCGATATCGTGCCGGCGATCGCGGCCGGAAGCTACGGCGTGTTCGTGCCGCATGCTCTGACCTGGGTGCTGGAACAGGTGGACGTGCCGACCGCAGCACCACGCTTCCGCCAGATCGGCCATCTCGGCGAACTCACTTCGGTGATCTCGAAGATCACGGGCGTTTGAATTTCAGCCTCAGTGCGTCGACCTCGCGCTGGCAGAAACAGCCGTCGAGATGGTCGTTGACCATGCCCATGGCCTGCATGAAGGCGTAGACGGTGGTCGGACCGACGAATGTCCAGCCGCGCTTCTTCAAGGCTTTCGACAGCTGCACCGATACCGGCGTGGTGGGGTTGGCCCTGAGCGTGGTGAGGTCCATCACGGCCGGACGCAGATGCGTGGCCGGTTCGAAGCTCCAGAAGAATTTGGCGAGCGAACCGAACTCGCCCTTGAGTTCGATGGCGCGCGCGGCATTGTTGATGGTCGAGACGATCTTGCCGCGATGGCGGATGATGCCCGCATCGCCGAGGCAGCGGGCGATATCCGCCTCGCCGAACCGCGCGACCTCAACGAAATCGAAACCGGCAAAGGCGGCACGGAAATTTTCGCGTTTCCTGAGGATCGTCAGCCAGGACAGGCCGGACTGGAAACCTTCGAGGCAGATCTTCTCGAACAGGCGGATGTCGTCCGTCACCGGCCGGCCCCATTCCTCGTCGTGATAGTGCCGGTAGTCTTCGAGACCGCCATGCCAGGAGCAACGCCCCTTGCCATCCTCGCCGATGATGATTCCTGCCTTTTCCATTCCTGCTCCCAGACCCAAACCATTTGGTTAACAGCTTTTCCGCCGGCTTTAACATCGGTCAACCATGTTTCAAAACCGGGCGGTAACCCTGCCAAAGGGTTTATAGGCCCGCCGGCTTTCAATGTTCCACCCGTTTACCATTCGCTTTCACCTCGTGGTCACCATGTTCGTCAACACCGACGCCAGTTATCAAGTGCTTGAAGGGCGTCCGGTCGGTGATTTGTAACGAGTGGATCCGATCATGAAGAAAACCCTTTTCCTGGCCTTCGGCCTTGCGACTGCCCTGTCGAACCTTGCCCTTTCCGGTGCCGCCCTTGCCCAGGACCGATATCGTGAACGCCCGCCCGTCGTCGTCAGCCCCGATCTTGCCGCCCCATGGGTGATGCAGCTCGCCGGGCCGAACGGTCGCCCGGTCGTCTATCCGCGTCAGGCCGCCCAGCCGCGCACCATCTATCAGCAGCGCGAGCAGCAGCCGGTGGTTCGCCGCGGCATCTTCGACCGCTCCCCGGCACAGCAGGTCGCGATGCGCCCACAGCCGCTCCGCAGCCAGATCGAACCGCAGTTCCTGCCGCAGACGGTCGCTTACGACACCAAGGAGAAGGCCGGCACGATCGTCATCGACACCAACAACCGCTTCCTCTATCTGGTCACGGGCAACGGCCAGGCCCGTCGCTATGGCGTCGGCGTCGGCAAGCCGGGCTTCGAATGGGCCGGCGAGCACCGGGTGACCCGCAAGGCCGAGTGGCCGGACTGGACGCCGCCTTCGGAAATGATCCAGCGCGAAGCCGCCAAGGGCCACTACCTGCCGGCTCGCATGGACGGCGGACCGGAAAACCCGCTCGGCGCCCGCGCCATGTATCTCGGCTCGACGCTCTATCGCATCCACGGCACCAACGCTCCCTGGTCGATCGGCAGCGCCGTCTCGTCCGGCTGCATCCGCATGCGCAACGAAGATGTGACGGATCTCTACGAACGGGTGAACATCGGGACCAAAGTCATCGTCATGTAATACCCGCCCGTCCCCAAGGTGAGGCGGCGGAGACACAGTCCCGCCGCCTTTTTACCATCACATCTTCTTTATTAGACCTACTCCCGCTTGTTTTGACGCCCGAGTCGGTTAGCCTCCGCCGTTCAACAAATCGGAGAGGACCTTGGGATGAAATTTGGGGGAATGAGGACAGGCAAGACCCTCGCGATGGCCATGGGGATGGCTGGTGCGATCTTCTTCACCGCCGGACATGCCAGCGCATTCGGCCCGGCAGCACCGTTTATGGAACGCCCGGCGAGCGACGTGACGCTGGTCGCGATGCCGCGGGAAGTGCCGGAAGAATTCAAGCGTCGCATGGTGCGCTTCTCGTCGACCGAAAAGCCTGGCACGATCATCGTCGATACCAACAACAAGTTTCTCTATTATATCGAGGGCCCCAACCGGGCGACCCGCTACGGCATCGGCGTCGGGCGCGAAGGGTTCGGCTGGTCCGGCGTCGTCAATGTCGGCCGCAAGGCGGAGTGGCCTTCATGGACGCCGCCGGCTGAAATGCGTGTCCGCGAACGGCGGGCCGGTCGCATCCTGCCGGCCGTGCAGGAAGGCGGCATCGACAACCCGCTCGGTGCCCGTGCCATGTATCTCTACAAGGGCGGCCGCGACACGATCTTCCGCATCCACGGCACCAACCAGCCCTGGACGATCGGTCTCAACATGTCGTCCGGTTGCATCCGCATGATGAACAAGGACGTCGAGCACCTTTATTCGCGCGCCGACATCGGCACCAAGGTGATCGTCATCGGCCCCGGCAACCGGCAGGGGAAAGTCGATTTCGAAGATCGCGGAATCGATATTTTCGGCACGATTTTCGGCGGCTGAGGCGGCTACCTAGAGGTCCGAAAGAGCGGCAAAAGCCGCTCTTTTTCATGGGTTTAGATTTCGTTAACCATAACTGGCTTAGCTTCGTCGGCGACTGGTGCAAAAAAAGCACAGACCGGCGAGGCATCCGCCGCTAAATATTGAGTCACCAAAAAGCCAACGTTCCTCCCTGCAGGCTGATTCATGCGCAAAATCCTTTCCTTCGCCTTCGCATCTACGCTTCTCACAGCTGGTCTTGCTTATATTGCTCCGGCTCAGGCAGCCGACCTGACCCCCGCTGCTCCCGCCTATGTGGCTCCGGCCAGCACCGGTGGTTTTGAAATCTCCGGTTACGGCGGCTACCAATTCGCACCGCATTCCGACGTCGATGTCTCGGACGGTCCTGACTTCGCAGCCGGCTGGGATACCAAGCCCTTCGCGATGCCTCCCTACTGGGGTATCCGCGGCACCTACTGGTTCGATGGCGGTGCCCTGACGAACTGGGGTGTCTCGCTCGATTACACCCATGCCAAGGTCTATGCAGACGACGAAACCATGGCTAAGGCGGGCGGCTGGAGCGTCTTCGAATTCACCGACGGCCTGAACCTGCTGACGCTGAACGCGCTCTACAAGTTCCCGATCGAAGGCAGCAAGTGGACGCCTTATGTCGGCGCCGGTGTCGGTATCAACGTGCCGCATGTCGAGGTGACCCGCGCTTCCGGCCGCACCTTCGAATATCAGTTCGGCGGCGCGACGATCCAGGCCCAGGCCGGCGTGAAGTACCAGCTCACCGAAAAGTGGTCGATGTTTGCCGAATACAAGGGCAACTACTCGTTCGTGGATGTGGATATCGACAGCGGCGCTTCGCTGAAGACCAACATCCTGACGCATGCCATCAACCTCGGCGTCTCCTACAAGTTCTGAGGGCCAGAACCTTCGACGAAAAAGCCGGCGATTTCGCCGGCTTTTTTGTTGGACCGAATTTATCTGCCCGGGATCTTTTCCGGCTTCGGGCCGCCATAGGCCCAATCCAGAAGCTCCACCGTGTGGAGGATCGGGATGGCGGTGCCGGAGGCGATCTGGGTGATGCAGCCGATATTGCCGGTGGCGATCACATCGGCCTTGGTGGCCTCGATATTCCTCACCTTGCGGGCCTTCAACTGCGCCGAGATGTCCGGCTGCAGGATGTTGTAGGTGCCAGCCGAGCCGCAGCAGAGATGCCCCTCGCCCGGATCGCGGACGGTAAAACCCGCCGCCTTCAGGAGGTTCTTGGGCGCCATGGTGATCTTCTGGCCATGCTGCATGGAACAGGCAGAATGATAGGCGACGTTGAGCCGCTTCGGCTCGAGTCTCGGAAGGTCGAGCGTCGAAAGATACTCGGTGATATCCTTGGCGAGGTTCGAGACCCTTGCCGCCTTGTCCGCATAGGCCGGATCGAGGCGGAGCATGTGGCCATAATCCTTGATCGTCGTGCCACAGCCGGACGCGGTTATGATGATCGCATCGAGCCCGCCATTGTCGATTTCGCGCGTCCAGACATCGACATTGCGACGGGCGAAATCGAGCGCCTGCTCCTCGCGGCCCATGTGGTGCACGAGCGCGCCGCAGCAGCCCTCGCCTTCAGGTACAACCACTTCGACACCGAATCGAGCGAGAAGCCTGAGCGTCGCGTCGTTGATGTCCGGATCGAGCACCGGCTGGGCGCAGCCGGACAGGATCGCGACGCGACCACGCTTCTCGATCTCAGGCGCACGGATGCCGGGGTTGGCGGAGTCGGAAACCCTGGCGGTGGATTTCGGGGCGAGATCCAGCATCGCGCCGAGCGGTTTCAACGCCGGAACACGGTTCAGGAGGGGCGCGAAGGGGCGTCCAAGCCTGGCCAGACCAAGTGCGATGCGAAATCGGGCGGGATAGGGCAGCACGGCGGCGAGCAGGCTGCGGATCAGCCGGTCGATCAGCGGGCGCCGGTAGGTGTTTTCGATATGGATGCGGGCATGGTCGACCAGGTGCATGTAGTCGACGCCAGACGGACAGGTGGTGACACAGGCAAGACAGGAGAGACAGCGGTCGATATGGGTGACCACTTCCTCATCCGCAGGCCGGCCGTTTTCCAGCATGTCCTTGATCAGATAGATGCGGCCGCGCGGGCTGTCGAGTTCGTTGCCGAGGGTGACGTAGGTGGGACAGGTGGCGGTGCAGAACCCGCAATGAACGCAACGGCGGAGGATCTGCTCGGATTCGGCCACATGCGGGTCGGCGAGTTGGGCGAGGGTGAAGTTGGTTTGCATTTATTGGGTATCCCTCGCGGACATTGCATCTTCACCGACGGCTCTGCGTTTCGCCAGCCCCCCTCTGTCCTGCCGGACATCTCCCCCTCGAGGGGGGAGATCGGCAGGAAGCACGGACGTCATTTCCACCAGTCCCGTCGAGATGGGCGAAACGCTGCTCCGATTCGATCTCCCCCCTTGAGGGGGAGATGTCCGGCAGGACAGAGGGGGGTATGCCGGGAACACTACCATTGCCGTATTCACCCCATCTTGCCCGGACTGAAAATACCGGCCGGGTCGAGTTTCTGTTTGACGCGCGCCGAAAGCGCCGCAACGGCATCCGGCTGCGGCTCGAAGGCCTGCGTCTGCGCACGCACGGCATCCGATGCCCGCAGCAGCGTCGCGTGACCGCCGCCGAGCGCGCGGATGTAGCGGCGCAGCAAATCCGCCTCCGGATCGGCTTCCATGCGCATCCAGACCAACCCGCCCTGCCAGTCGTAGAAGGCATCGACGCCGGCTTCGAGCCGGAGAGCGGCAACCAGCTGGTGGCCTGCCGAGGGGGCAACGGAGACCCGCCAGACGGGCTTCAAAGTTCCATCCGAATAGGGATAGACATCGCGGACCTGCCGCCAGAGCGTTTGGCTCTCCTCCTGGCCCAGCCGCGAGACCGGACCGAATGCCTGCATGACGGCAGCCAGTTTTTCGGCCCGCACCGCAACGGAGGCAGCAAGGCCTTCGAGGCGCAAGACGGTAGCCTCGCCTGCCGGCAAGCCGCCGCCGAGGAAGCGGAACCGGACGGTCTGCGGCAGATGGGCTGACCCTGAAACTTCGACCGGCAGCGCCATCGCCGCCGCCATCGCTTTCGCGGCAGCCGCGTCGTCGAGACCGGAGATGACGATGGTTTCCACCGTCTGCGGCACCGGCAGCACCCGGAAGGTCACCTCGGTCAGGAAACCGAGCGTGCCGTGCGAGCCGGCCAGAAGCTTGACCAGATCGAGGCCGGTGACGTTCTTCATCACCCGGCCGCCGGCGCGGATCGCCTCGCCCCGGCCGTTGATGAACCGGATGCCGAGCAGGCTGTCACGGGCGGCACCGGAGACGAATCGGCGCGGGCCCGAGACATTGGCGGCAAACACGCCGCCGATTGTCGGCTCGCCGAGCGTACCCATCACGCCGCGATGGTCCATCGGCTCGAAGGCCATCATTTGGCGATTGGCGGCAAGCGTCGCCTCGATCTCGGCGACCGGCGTGCCGGCTCTCACCGTCATCACCATTTCCGCCGGTTCGTAATCGACGATGCCGGAAAGGCCGGTCGAGCTCACCATTTCGGCCGGCTCGGCGGTGTTGCCGAAACCGGCGCGGGTGCTACCGCCGCAAAGGGCGACCTTCTTGCCGTCGTTCGCAGCATTGCGGATGATATAGGCGGCATCCACCTCGGAATTCGGTATCAGCGTCATGCTGTGGGCCGTCCATCGAGCGGGAAGACTTTCGACGGATTGAGTATCCAGTCTTCATCGAAAGCGTAACGCACCGCCATCTGCTGGTTGAGATCGGCCTCGGAATACTGATGGCGCATCAGGTCGCGTTTCTCGATGCCGACGCCGTGTTCGCCGGTGAGGCATCCGCCGGCATCGACGCAGAGTTTCAGGATCTCGTTGCCCGCCTCTTCGGCCCTGGCCGCATCCTCGGGATCGTTAGCGTTGAAGAGGATCAACGGGTGCATGTTGCCGTCGCCGGCATGGAAGACGTTGGCGACCCGCAGCCCGAAGCGGTCGATGATCTCGGACGTCTTGTTAAGCACATAGGAGAGCTTGCCGAGCGGCACGGTGCCATCCATGCAGATATAGTCGGCGATGCGGCCGGTGGCGCCGAAGGCGGACTTGCGGCCTTTCCAGATCAATGCGGCTTCGGTGGCCGACTGGCTTTCGCGCACGGTCTTGACGCCATGGCGGCCGGCGATCTCGACGATGGCCTTCAGCATCGCGTCCATTTCGGCCTCGGAACCCTCGACCTCGACGATCAGCAGCGCTTCGACGTCGAGCGGATAGCCCGCATGAGCGAATGCCTCGCAGATTTCGATCGCGGGCTTGTCCATGAATTCGATGGCGACCGGGATGATGCCCGAGCCGATGATATCGGCGACGCAGGCGCCTGCATGTTCGGACGTATCGAAGCCGAACAGGACCGGGCGAGCACCTTCCGGCTTGGCGATCAGCCGCACCACGGCCTCAGTGACGATGCCGAGCTGGCCTTCCGAACCGCAGACGAGGCCGAGCAGGTCGTAACCTGCCGCGTCGAGATGCTTGCCACCGAGCTCGATCACGGTGCCATCGACCAGCACCATCTTCACGCCGAGCAGATTGTTGGTGGTGACGCCGTATTTCAGACAGTGGGCGCCGCCGGAATTCATGCCGATATTGCCGCCGATCGTGCAGGCGAGCTGCGAGCTCGGGTCGGGCGCGTAGAAAAAGCCGTCTATGCCGACCGCTTCGGAGATGTTGAGATTGGTGACGCCGGCCTGGACGGTGGCGGTGCGGTTGGCATAGTCGACTTCCAGGATGCGCGACATCTTGGAAAGACCGAGCACGACCGCATCCTCCTGCGGGATGGCGCCGCCGGAGAGCGAGGTGCCGGCCCCGCGCGGCACGACCGGAATGCCGTAGCGATTGCAGTATTTCATTACGGCGGCCACCTGCGCCGTCGTCTTCGGCAGGGCGACGGCCATCGGCAGGCGGCGGTAGGAGACGAATGCGTCGGTCTCGAACGGCACCAGCTCGCGGGCCTCATGCACCAGGCATTCGGGCGGCAGAAGCTCGGTCAGATCGGCAATGATCGCCGCCCGGCGCGACAGCACCGCCTCGCGAGGCTTCAGAAAACTGATCGTATCGGCCACCGGATCCTCCTAAACACATTCAACTGGTATACTTTTTTTACCAGTGATACAAGAAGCCGGAACACCCGGCTGGCATGACCCGATTTGGAGACGGCAAAGTTGACGCATGAGCTTTTCGCGCCGGTGCCGCATGGTCGAACTGCGGACGAGGTCATCCTTCAGATCGAAAGCCTGATCCTCAACGGCGTGCTGCGCGACGGCGACCGGTTGCCCGGTGAGCGCGAGCTGGCGCAGAGATTCGACATTTCGCGGCCTATCCTGCGGGAAGCGCTGAAGGAGCTGGAGGCACGCGGGCTGCTCACCAGCCAGCATGGCGGCGGAACCTATGTCGCCGATATCGTCGGCCAGATCTTCTCGCCGCCGCTGGTCGCCCTGATCCGTCGGCATCAGCGGGCGGTTCACGATTATCTCGAATACCGCCGCCAGCTCGAAGGCATGACGGCGGAGCTTGCCGCCAGACGGGCGACGGCAACCGACAGACAACTCATCGAACGCATCCTGGAGACAATGCGCAGTGCCCATCAGGACGGACGCTTTGAGGATGAACTGACTTCGGACGTCGAATTCCACAATGCGATCGGCGATGCGGCGCATAATATCGTTCTGATGCACACGCTCAGAGCTTGCTACCGCCTGCTCAGCGACGGGATCTTCTACAACCGCCGCATCATCTTCAATGTCGGCGGCGCCCATGATGCCGTGATGACCCAACATGAGGCGATCGGACGGGCGATTTTGGACGGCGACCCTTCCAAGGCCAGACAGGCTGCGGAAGACCATATCGACTTCATTTCCAAGGTCACCGACGAAGCTGAACGCACCGGCGAATGGAGCCGGATCGCACAACTCAGGATGATTCAGACCAAAATCTGAGCCTGCGTCTGCCTGGTTCGCGGCATCGTGCACAATTACAATTGAACACCTGTGCAAATTTCTATTGACGTGAAACCAAGTGGCCTCACAATGGTTAGCGCTTCGGTGATCGTTAACCACCACGATTCTTCTCAAAAATGTCGCTGTGGGTCGTTAATCTTCGCGCAAGCTCTATATTAGTAAAATGTCATTCTCAGGAGGAATAAACAGAAATTGGGCTTTATGGATCGGGTCACGGGCAATCTTCGGTTAATGCTGCAGCGACCGCCGCGGCAGCAATATGCTGCGCTTTGCTATCGGATAAAAAAGAAGCCGGCACAACTTGAGGTTCTGGTTGCGACGAGTCGTGATACCGGCCGCTGGGTCGTGCCCAAAGGCTGGCCGATGACCGACAAAAAAGCTCACCAGGTCGCCGAACGCGAAGCGTTCGAAGAAGTCGGCGTCAAGGGCAAGGTGGAAAAGGAACCACTCGGTTTCTATCACTACCGCAAGACGCTCGATAATGGCCTGAAGATCCCCGTGCGGGTGCAGGTCCACGCGCTCGAAGTGGACGAATGCCTGAAAAGCTATCCGGAAAAGGGCTCTCGAACGCTGGAATGGGTTTCCTGTGAAGAGGCCGCGATGCGCGTCAACGAACCGGAATTGAAGATTCTCTTCCTGCAGTTCGCCGAAAGAATGCAGCCGCGCCTTCCGCAGCTTGCAGTCAAAGCCGCAAGTTAAAGCGCTTCGAAGTATCTTCACAATTCTGCGATATTGCCTTCGCCAACGCGCGCTATTAAGCGGTAGGCCGTAATTTTCTTCCGTGAGGCGGAGACGGCCGCAGTTCCGGTCTCGCGCCTCCCTTTTCATCCAAGGACGGAGATATGGGCCAAAGACGGCCGCGCCTGGCGAAGCCGACGCTCGACAAGGATTTGGAGAAGTTCTCCTCCGTGGAGGAAGCCGCGCGGCAGATGTCGCGTGGGCTTGCCGCGCCGGGCACGGCGCTGCTGTTCATCATTCTCGTCGCCATCTTTGCCGCATCCTATGTGACCGGAAAGCCCGGTGCCGTCGTCGTCATCGCCGCGTCCGGCCTTGCCGCCTACATGGCAATGAACATCGGCGCCAACGACGTCACCAACAATATCGGCGCGGCAGTCGGCGCCCGCGCCATGACCATGACTTTCGGCCTCGGTCTCGCAGCCATCTTCGAAGTGGCGGGTGCGGTGATCGCCGGCCGGGGCGTCGCCAACACGATCGCCAACGGGATCATGCAGGGGGGCATGATCAGCAGCCCGGACGTGCTGATATGGGCGATGATGGCAGCACTTCTGTCGGCCGCGGTGCTGATCAATGTCGCGACCTGGCTCGGCGCGCCGATTTCCACCACTCATTCGATCGTCGGCGGCGTCATGGGAGCCGGGATCGCGGCTGCCGGGTTCTCGGCCGTCAATTGGGCAATGATCGCCCGGATCACTGCAAGCTGGGTCTTTTCGCCGATCCTCGGGGCCGTTATCGCCGCCGCTTTCCTTTTCCTGATCAAGGAAAACATCATCTACCGCGAAGACAAGATCGCCGCCGCGAAGACATGGGTACCGGTGCTGATCGGCCTGATGACCGGCGCCTTTGCGGGCTTTCTGGCGCTGGTCGGGCTCGGCCAGCTGGTGAATATCCCGGTGTCGGTTGCAACCATGATCTCGCTCGTGACCGGCCTTGCAGCATGGCGCGTCCTGATCCCGGTCATCGCCCGTCAGGCCGAGGGACTGGAGAACCGCAACCAGTCACTGCGCACCCTCTTCCGTATTCCACTGGTGTTTTCCGCCGCGCTGATGTCGTTTGCACATGGCGCCAATGACGTTTCGAACGCCATCGGCCCACTTGCGGCGATCGTTTCGGCGGCGCAACGCGGCATTTCAGCGGGCGTGCATATTCCGCTCTGGGAACTGATCGTCGGCGGCCTCGGCATCTCGCTCGGCCTGCTTCTCTACGGACCGAAGCTGGTGCGGCTGGTCGGCGCGGAAATCACCAAGCTCAATCCGATGCGCGCCTATTGCGTCTCGCTGTCGACGGCACTGACCGTCATCGTCGCATCCTGGGTCGGCCTGCCGGTTTCCTCGACCCATATTGCCGTAGGCGCGGTGTTCGGCGTCGGCTTCTTCCGCGAGTGGTACACCCGCCATTCCCGGCGGCGATACGAATATATGCGGGTGCGGGCCGGCAAGGATCTCGATACGGTCGAACCGTTCGAGCGCAATGACGACGAGCTGAAACGGCGTTATCTGGTGCGGCGCTCGCATTTCCTCAGCATCATCGCCGCCTGGATGATCACGCTTCCGGCCGCGGCCGCGCTTGCGGCGCTGATCGCCACGGCTATGTTCGCGCTGTTCGTTTAGCTTCGAGGTTTCCATGCGCGCCAATTTCCGGATGCAGAGACTGTTCATCGACGCGCCACTCGGGGCCGGTACGCGCGTTGAAGTGTCGCCGGAGCAATTCAACTATCTCGCCAACGTGCTGCGCATGGAGGAAGGTGCGGCAATCCTGCTCTTCAACGGTCGCGACGGCGAATGGAAGGCCCACGTCACCTTCCCGACCCGCAAGAAGATCGTGCTGGAGGCGGTCGAACAAACCCGGCCGCAGCCGCCCTCTTCCGATCTGCACTATCTTTTCGCGCCGTTGAAAGTCGGACGTCTCGACTATCTTGTGCAGAAGGCGGTCGAGATGGGGGCCGGGTTTATCCAGCCGGTCATGACCCAGCATGTGCAGGGCAAGATCACCAGCATGGACCGGCTCCAGGCGAATGTGGTGGAGGCTGCCGAGCAGTGCGGCATTTTGTCGGTGCCGGAGGTGGCTCCACCGAAGAAGCTCGGCGACCTCCTCGACACCTGGCCCGAAGATCGGCGCATCATCTTTTGCGACGAAGGCGATGCGGGCCAGAACCCGCTGCCTGTCCTTTCCGCGATCAAGGAGACCAAACTGGCGCTGCTGGTCGGCCCCGAAGGCGGATTTTCGGAAGAGGAACGGGAAAGGCTGCGCGCGCTGCCCTTCGTTACCGCAATTCCACTCGGCCCCCGGATTCTCCGTGCGGATACGGCAGCGGTCGCAGCACTTGCGGTCATCCAGGCGGCACTTGGCGACTGGCGTTGACCCGCTTGCCCCCCGCTTGACATGAGGGCGTTGAAATTCTGAATCTATCTTGAAAGAAATTGACTTGCGCCGCACATCAATCCGGTCCAATCACCCGGCCATTCGTGCAATTTGGCGTCCAGATCAGGCATTCCGAACAAGGTAGTTTTCATGGCCCGCGATACCACCGACCAGACACCGCTCACCTCGGTGTCCGAGCTTTCCGCCTACCTGGCGCAGGGACCGCGGCCGAAGGAAAAATTCCGCATCGGCACCGAGCATGAGAAATTCGCTTTTTTCCGGGCGGACAACAGCCCCGTCCCCTATTTCGGCGAGGCGAGCATTTCGGCGCTGCTGAAAGGCATGGAAAAGAAGCTCGGCTGGGAGCCGATCATGGACGGTGAAAACATCATCGGCCTCGGTGAGCATTCGGGCATGGGCGCGATCTCGATCGAGCCCGGCGGCCAGTTCGAGCTTTCCGGCGCGCCGGTCGAGACCATTCACGAGACCTGTCGGGAATCGAACCAGCATCTCGCGGTCTTGCGCGAAATCGCCGAACCGATGGGCATCCGCTTCCTCGGCATCGGCGGTAGCCCGAAATGGACGCGCGCTGAAACCCCGCGCATGCCGAAATCCCGATACGAGATCATGACGCGCTACATGCCGAAGGTCGGCTCCAAGGGTCTCGACATGATGTACCGCACTTGCACGATCCAGGTGAACCTCGACTTCTCCTCGGAAGAGGACATGGCCGCCAAGATGCGCGTGTCGATGAAGCTGCAGTCGATCGCAACTGCGCTGTTTGCCTCCTCCCCCTTCACCGAGGGCAAGCCGAACGGGCTCGTCTCCTGGCGTGGCGACATCTGGCGCGATACCGACAACCAGCGCTCCGGCGTACTGCCCTTCGTCTTCAGACAGGACTTCGGGTTCGCGGACTATGTGGAATGGGCGCTGGACGTGCCGATGTATTTCATCGTCCGAGACGGCAAATATCACGACTGCACGCATGTCACCTTCCGTCAGTTCATGAACGGTGCCCTCAAGGGCGAAGTGAAGGACTGGGAGCCGACGATGGGCGACTGGACCAACCACCTTTCCACCCTTTTCCCCGACGTTCGCCTGAAGCGCTTCCTCGAAATGCGCGGGGCCGACGGCGGCCCGTGGCGGCGGATCTGTGCGCTGCCGGCCTTCTGGGTCGGCCTGCTTTATGACGACACGGCGCTTGCCGACGCCGAAGCGCTGACCGCGGACTGGACGGTCGAGGACGTCATCGCCATGCGCGATGCCGTGCCGGCGAAGGGTCTGAAGGCCGAGATCAAGGGCAAGCCGGTGCTCGACATCGCTCGCGAGGCGGTGGCAATCTCCAAGGCGGGTTTGAAGGCCCGGGCGCGGCTCAACGGCGAAGGTCAGGACGAGAGCATATTCCTGCAACCGCTCGACGAAGTGCTCGCCAAGAAGACGACCATGGCAGACGACATGCTGTCTCTCTACCACGGCCGCTGGAACGGTTCGGTCGAGCCGGTGTTCGAGGAATACCAATACTGACCCTAGATTGAGATCAGTTCTAAAAACCGGTTTCCGTTCAGCACTTTCCGGATATAGTGGTGCATCACCCGAACCGGAAAGGATTCTCCATGCTGCCATTGTTCGACATGATGCTCAGAGCTCAGAACGGCGCAGGCATGGACGCGATCGCCAAGCAGTTCAATCTCGCCCAGGAGCAGGCCACCCAGGCGATGGCGGCACTGATGCCCGCCTTCTCCTCGGGCCTCAAGCGCACCAGCGCCAACCCCTACGACCTCACCTCGCTGATGAGCAGCATGGTCTCCGGCGCCTATACCAAATATTTCGAGGACCTGACCAAGGCCTTCACGCCGCAGGGCACGATGGACGGCAATGCCGTGCTCGAAAAGCTGTTCGGCTCCAAGGAAGTCTCCCGCGCGATCGCCGCTCAGGCCGAGCAGCTGACCGGGATCGGCCAGGAAGTCTTCAAGAAAATGATGCCGGCCATGGCCGACACGCTGATGGGCGGGCTGTTCAAGCAGATGACCGGGCAGATGACCGGCGCCAACGATGCATTTGCCGCCTCCCCGATGGGCCAGATGCAGCAGCAATGGCTGGAAACCATGGGCCTGCAGCCGAAGGCGAAACCGCAGCCGGCTGCCAATCCCTTCGACAATCCCTTCGCCCAGGCAATGCGCTCCATGTGGGGGCTCGACAAGCCGGAACAGCCGCAGCCTTCGGGCGGCAATCCTTTCGCCGACAATCCCTTCGCCAAGGCCGTCCAGGACATGATGGGCGGCGCCTTCCCGAGCCCGAGCCCCGCGGCCGCCCCTTCGCCGGAAAAACCCAAGGAAGTGCCGGCAGCCGAGGCCAATCCCTATCGCGACGTCCTGAACAACATGTTCGACAGTGGCCTTGAAGTGCAGAAGAGCTATCAGAAGAACATGGAAGCGATCTTCGACACCTATCTGCGCAATGGCGCAGGCGGCAATATCGAGGCGGAAGCTGCGCCTGCCGCTCCGAAACCTTCCAAATAAAAAAAGCCCGGCGCGGATCGACCGGCCGGGCAAGCAGCAGGGCTATTGGCTATCACCCTGCGGGGAAAAGGTCAGGCAAGATCAGCGATTGGCCGGTCTTGCAAAGCGGTGCCGTGCACGCTCGCGGGCGGCGCGCGACAGAAGTAGCGACGGATCGTCCAGCGCGCCCGAGTGATTGAGCGCCATCACCACATCATGCCGTGTGATGCCGATATCGTTGAGCTGGCGGTCGTCGAGATCATGGAGGCGATTGCTCGCCATACGATTGCGAAAGGCACGCCATACGGATTTCGTTCGCAGCACCACGAGGCCAAAGCGGCCATACGCACCGCGCCCTTCGTGAACGAGGTCGAGTTCAGTTCCGCAGTCGGTCGTGCTCATGGGTCTATCCTTTCGCAGGCACGAGAAAGGCCATCCCTTCCGTGGAGGTCCGACGGAAGGGCTGCCGAGATTGGGCGCTCAGGGAAGAAGCACCCTTCGATTTTGATTTGCGATCCCCTTATCGCGGAAAACCTATTGATCAGTCCAACGAATGTTTCTAATGGTTAGCATCAAACCCTCTGATGGATGATCTATCATGTCCGCACCGCTCGATATCGATCAGTTGCATACTTTCATTTCTATCGTGGACACCGGCAGCTTCACCAAGGCCGCCGACCGGGTGTTCAAGACCCAGTCCGCCGTGTCGATGCAGATGCGTCGGCTCGAAGAACGGATCGGCAAGCAGCTGTTTGCTAAGGATGGCCGCGGCAACCGGCTGACGGCCGAGGGCGAGAAGCTGCTGAACTATGCACGGCGCATCATCCGCCTCAATAACGAGGCGATCGCCGCCTTCGACGACAACCGTCTCGAGGGCACGCTGCGCATCGGCACGCCGGACGACTATGCCGACCGCTACATGCCGGAGATCATCGGCCGTTTCGCCAAGACCCATCCGAATGTCGAACTTTATATCGTCTGCGAGCCGTCGGTCAGCCTTGCGGAAAAGATGGCGCGCGGCGAGCTCGACATCGCGCTCGTCACCCATAACCCGCGCCAGCGGATTTCCGACGTGGTGCGCACGGAGCCGCTCTGCTGGGTCGGCTCGGCCAATCATCCGCTGAAGGACGACGCGCCGGTGCCGCTCGCGGTCGGCCGCCGCGACTGCCTGTGGCGGCAGCTCGCCTGTTCGGCGCTCGATGCGGACGGACGCGAATACCAGGTCCTGTTCACCAGCTGGTCCTCGACCGTCGTCGCCGCCGCCGTGCTTGCCGGCATGGCCGTCTCGGTGCTGCCGGAATCGGCGCTGCGCACCGGCATGAAGGTGCTGTCGTCCGCCGACGGCTTCCCGCCGCTGCCGCCGGTGCAGATCGGCCTGATGAAGCGGCCGGGGCTTTCGCCGTCGCTGATGAACGCCATCACCGACCACATCACCGCCTGCCTCGACAACATCTCACCGGCCGTGATGCCGGACGATCTGGATGGCGAGGTCAAAACGTTCCAGCGCATGCCGCGGGCTCGGGCGGGCTCGGTGATGCCGGGGTGGTAGGCACCTCCCTTGATTGACTTGTGGCAGCATGGGTTGCACTGTGATACGGTGTCTTACAGGAGCTTCCCATGCTGACGCAGGACAAGTCGCAGATATCTCTTCGTCTTCCCACAGAACTCGTCAACGAGTTCGACCGTATTGCGACGACACTCGATCGCGATCGGACGTGGGTCATGCTTCGCGCGCTTACCCAGTATCTTGAACAGGAAGGCGCCGAGCTGCTTCAGGACGCAGAAGGATTTGCCGAACTGGACGACGGCAAAGGCGTCGACCTAGATGACATGTTGAGCAAAGCCTCTTCGATTGTCGAGGCCGCCGAGGCAAAGCGTTCTAAACGAGCCGGCTGATGCCACGAGCCATAGTGCGACTTTCGCCGAGGGCCGAGCGTTGGTTTCTCACCTACGTCGCAATGCTTGCGGAAGAGAACCCAACCGCTGCCCGCAAAATTCTCAATCGGCTTGCGGAACTCAAAGAGAATCTCGCCCAATTTCCGGAAATGACAGAACGCGGCCTGATCCCCGGTTCTCGCCGGATCGTCATTCGGCCACTCATCCTGACAGCGCGTGTCCGCAAGGGCATCGTGGAGATTGCAGCCATCCGGCACGAACGGCAGAAAGACGCACAGGCACCCTGCGACTTTAAGAACAGCGACGAAACTTAGCCAAACAAAAAAGCCGGGACAGAACCCCGGCTTCTTCTTTTCCGTCACCTTGAACTACACTTCGGCTGGCGCAAGCTACAGCGACCCGAGCCAAGCCTCGATCGGTTACGCCAGGTTCTTCTTGAAGAACGCCACCGAGCGGCTCCAGGCGAGATCGGCGGCGGCCTTGTCGTAGCGGGCCGAGGAGGTGTCGTTGTTGAAGGCGTGGTTGGCGCCGTCATAGACGAAGATCTCGAAGGTCTTGCCGCCCTTTTCGAGCGCCGCCTTGAAGGCCGGGATGCCGGCATTGATGCGCTCGTCGAGCCCGCCGTAATGCAGCATCAGTGGCGCCTTGATGGCGGGCACGTCCTCGGCCTTCGGCTGGGCGCCGTAATAGGCGACGCCGGCATTGAGGCTCGGGGACTTGACCGCCAGGTTGTTGACCGAACCGCCACCCCAGCAGAAGCCGATCGCACCGACCTTGCCATTCGCACCGCTGATGCCGGCGAGGTAGGCACGGCTGGCTTCGCCATTGGCCGAAACATCATCGGGCTTCAGAGCGGAGAACATCTGCCGGGCCTGTTCTTCATCGGTCGGCGTGCCGCCCTGGGGCGCCAGGAAATCGACAGCGAGCGCATTGAAGCCTTCGAGCGCCATGCGGCGGGCAACGTCCTTGATATGGCCGTTCAGGCCCCGGTTCTCGTGGATGACAAGAACACCGCCGCGCGGGCCGGAGGCGTTCTTGGGTTTTACGAGATAGCCCTTCATCGTCGCGCCGTTGGCACCCGGATAAGTGACATCCTCGGTCGTCAGCCGGTCGTCATTGGCGGGGATGACGTCGGCCTTCGCGGAGCTGGCGCCGATCAGGGGCGCAATCGCGGCGGCGGCAGCGCCGGAGCCGGCAAGCTGGGTCAGCTTTTCCATGAAGCGCCGGCGATCCAGGGTCAGATGGGTGTATTCGTCATAGGCGTCGATCATCGCCTGGGTGATCTTCGGGGTTTCGTTGTCCATGGCTATTCCTCCGTGGCAGATTTGCGTGACGAGGAAATCTATACCGAGGTGCTTCCACTTGCAGATGAAACACTAGGTGATCTAAGTGCCCGATATTACACTTGTTCGTGAATTCGGCTTGATCGACGGACCCGCCAGGATTGTGGCGAGCTCGCCCACACGACCAGCATAAACCGCCCGATCTGCGTCGCCATGTAGTCCAAAAGGCGGCGTTGCATGACGCCGGTTCACCGGGGCCATGCAATCTCATCCATGACTGCAGGTTATTGCGGAGTCAGGTTCTCGGTGCCGGAGCCGTCCTTGCCGGAAATGGTCCAGGCGCCTTCCAGCGAACCATCGTCATTGACCTTGTAGACGACGAGGCCGACCGCCTTGCCGAGCACGTAGCCGGCGGCGAAGGAATCGCCATAGAGCATGCAGATGCCGCTGGACGTGGAGGAACCGGTCTTCCACTCGATCGCGCAGGTCGTTTCGCTGGTCAGCGAGATCTTCGCGGTTCCCTTGTAGGCGGAACCATCGAGGTTGGTGCCCTCGACATTGTAGGTGCCGGCGCGAACGGTCTGCGCCTGCGCAGGCGTGACGAATGCTGCGCCCAGGAAGAGCGCGCAAGCCAGAAACTTTTTCATATTTACCCCCGAAAAATACTCCCGTCGGCACGATCGCCAACGGTCGTTATTTAGCAGAGAATCACGAAAGAAATAAGCAAGCGGGCTTCTCGAAGAAGCCCGCCGGCAGGCATCCGGCCCGACTTTTTTTGAAATTCGAGGGAGGAGGCAATCCCCCCTCCCGCCACGATTGTCAGAGGCCGGCGCCCGGATAGTTGGGGCTCTCGCGCGTGATCGTCACGTCATGCGCATGGCTTTCACGCAGACCCGCGCCGGAGATGCGCACGAAGGTGGCCCGCTCCTGGAATTCCTTGAGATTGGCGCCGCCGACATACCCCATGGCCGCCTTCAGACCGCCGCCGAGCTGGTGCAGCACGCCCGAGACCGGACCTTTGTAGGGGACCTGGCCTTCGATGCCTTCGGGAACCAGCTTCAGCGTATCACGCACTTCCGCCTGGAAGTAACGGTCGGCGGAACCGCGAGCCATGGCGCCAACCGAACCCATGCCGCGATAGGCTTTGAACGAGCGGCCCTGGTAGAGATAGACTTCGCCCGGGCTTTCGTCGGTGCCGGCCAGCAGCGAGCCGATCATCACGGCGGATGCGCCGGCGGCGATCGCCTTGGCGAGGTCGCCCGAGAACTTGATGCCGCCATCGGCGATGACCGGGATGTTCTGCGCGCGCGCCGCTTCGACAGCCGACATGATCGCTGCGAGCTGCGGCACGCCGACGCCAGCGACGATGCGGGTGGTGCAGATCGAGCCCGGGCCGATACCGACCTTGACCGCATCCGCACCGGCATCGATCAGCGCCTTGGTACCGTCGGAGGTCGCCACATTGCCGGCCATGACGCGCACGTGGTTGGAGATTCGCTTCACCCGCGTGACCGCATCGAGCACGCGCTGCGAATGGCCGTGGGCCGTATCGACGACCAGCAGATCGACGCCGGCCTCGATGAGACGTTCGGCACGCTCGAAACCATCGTCGCCGACGCTGATCGCAGCGGCCGCACGCAGGCGCCCCTGGGCGTCCTTGGAGGCGTTCGGGTTGAGCTGCGACTTCTCGATATCCTTGACGGTGATGAGGCCGACGCAGCGGCCTTCGCCATCGACGACCAGGAGCTTCTCGATGCGATGCTTGTGAAGAAGGCGCTTGGCCTCGGTCTGGTCGACGCTGCTTTCCTTGACGGTGATCAGGTTTTCGCGGGTCATCAGCTCGTAGATCTTCTGAGCCGGATCCGAGGCGAACCGGACGTCGCGGTTGGTGAGGATACCGACCAGCCGGCCCGGCACATGACCGCCGCCGTTCTCGACGACCGGAATGCCGGAAATGCTGTAGGACTTCATCAGCGACAGCGCTTCAGCCAGCGTCGCATCGGGGCCGATGGTCACCGGATTGACGACCATGCCGCTTTCGAACTTCTTGACCTGGCGAACCTGCTCGGCCTGTTCGATCGGGGTCAGGTTGCGGTGGATGACGCCGATGCCGCCTGCCTGCGCCATGGCAATGGCGAGCCGGCTTTCGGTGACCGTATCCATGGCAGAGGAGATGATCGGCAGGTTGAGGTCGATATCCTGGGCGATGGTCGTGGCGATATTCGTCTGGCCCGGCATGACTTCGGAGTGCCCGGGCTGCAGGAGCACGTCGTCGAAGGTGAGCGCGTCTGCGCCGGTTGCCGTTTCAATGATGCGTGCCATGGCCAATTCCTTCGATCTAGAAAATGCGGGATGCGCTCAGGAACGACTCGATACGTCCCGACGCTCCGGCAACAATTGCTTGGAAGTTGGCGAGGGCTGGTAACACGTTCATGACAAGAAGGGAATAGCAAAAACCCGGGAGAGGCTTCTCCCGGGCTTTGATCGCTTGTCGGTACAATCAGATGTCGAACTGGTAGCTCTTCGGCACGAAACGGTAGCCGGCGCCCTGCTTTTCGACGAAACCGACCGCCGGGAAGGGCATGTGATAACCGAGGAAGGCGATCTTATCCGTGGCGATCATGTCGAAGACCTTCTTGCGGGTCGCGGCTCCCTGCGCCTTGTCCATGTCGAAACGTACTTCCCATTCGGGCCGCTGCAGCGACAAGATATAGTGATTGGCCGTATCGGCGGTCAGAACCAGACGCTTGCCCTGCGACTCGATGTTGAAGATCAACATACCGGGCGTATGGCCCGGCGCCAGCATTGCGGTAATGCCGGAGGCGACCTCTCCACCATCCTTCAGAAAAGTCATCTTGTCAGCGAGCGGCTTCACATTGGCGAGCACGCTCTTCTGATTGCCCTCTGCCGGCGTGCCGGCGCGAGCGGCATCGGTCCAGAAGTCGTATTCCACCTGGCCCGTGACATAACGCGCCTTCGGGAAGGCCGGCTTGCCGTCTTCCATGATACCGCCGATATGGTCGCCATGCATGTGGGTGATGACGACGATCGAAATATCCTCCGGCATATAGCCCGCGGCTGCCAGTCCCTCGACCAGGCGTCCGACACCCTGGGCGCGGCCCGCCTTGCCGAGGCCCGTGTCGAACAAAATCACGTCGCTGCCGGTATCGACCAGCGTCGGGGCGAAGCTGTTGACGAACTGGTCCGTCGGCAGGAAGCTTTGCGTCAGCAAGGTTGAAAGCGCCTCGGGCGGCTGATTGAGGCCGAAGGTTTCGCCGGGAGCGCCGGAGGGACGGGCGCCGTCCTTCACCACCAGAACCTGAAAACCGCCGAGCTTGAATTTATGGATGTCCGGTGGGATGACGCGATCGATTGCCAACTGTTTCTTCTCCTGGCCAAAAGCCTCAGCATTGATGATTGCCGGGGCGGCGAGAATGCCCAAACCGGCTGTGCCGATGAGGGTGCGCCGTCCGATACCTGATTTCGTCATGATGTAGCTTCCTCCTGGAGTTGTCGTCGGACCCTTGAAGTTGAGTCCAATGCGGTGGAACATAACTGGGCTCCATGACGAGAAAATCCGATCTCACGCAGACGTGACCCAAAACGTGAAATGGTGAGATTCTCCAATTGGCAGAGCGGATCAACAGGTCTATGGACTGGCCCAATCCCCGCCCGCCGCAGGCCCCTCATGAATCGCATCGTCCCCCTCATTCTCGCCGTCGCCCTCTTCATGGAGCAGATGGACTCCACCGTCATTGCGACCGCGCTTCCGGCGATCGCCGCGGACTTGAATGTCGGCCCGATCACGCTGAAACTGGCGCTGACCTCCTATATGGTGGCGCTCGCCATGTTCATCCCGATCAGCGGATGGATGGCGGACCGCTTCGGCGCCAAAAAGATTTTTCGTGTCGCGATCATGGTTTTTGTCGTCGGCTCGATCTGCTGCGCGTTCTCGTCTGATCTCTTCCAGTTCGTGCTGTCGCGCTTCCTGCAGGGCATGGGCGGAGCGATGATGACGCCGGTCGCACGCCTGGTTCTGTTGCGCACCACGAAGCGTAGCGAACTCGTCTCGGCCATGGCACTGCTCACCATTCCGGCGCTGGTCGGCCCACTCACCGGCCCACCAATCGGCGGTTTCATCACCACCTATTTCACCTGGCACTGGATCTTCCTGATCAACGTGCCGGTCGGCCTGCTCGGCATCTATCTCTCGACCGTCTTCCTGCCCGAAATCGAAGCCACCAATCCGCCTTCGATCGACTGGTGGGGTTTCTTCCTCACCTCGGTGACCGCTGCCGGCACGGTCTTCGGGCTTTCCGTCATCGGCCTTCCGGCACTGCCGCCGGCCATCGGCATCACGGCGACTGCACTCGGACTCGCTGCCGGCGTCGCCTATGTCGTCCACGCACGAAGCCATCCCGCGCCGATCCTCAACCTGCGGCTCTTCAAGGACGATGCGTTCCGGGCGGCGAGCAGCAGCGGCACGCTGTTCCGCATCTCGACCGGCGCCATTCCATTCCTGATGCCGCTGATGCTGCAGCTCGGCTTCGGGCTCAACCCGTTCCAATCCGGCCTCATCACGTTCGCGGGCGCGCTCGGTGCGCTGATGGTGAAGTTCGCCGCCCGCCGGGTCTTTGCGATGACCGGCTTCAAGGTGACGCTGATCGTATCCGGCGTGCTCGGCGCGGCGACCACGGCGGCCAACGGCTTCTTCACACCGGAGACCTCACACGCTTTGATCATCGCCTTCCTGCTGATGTCGGGCTTCTGCCGTTCCTTCTTCTTCACCGGCTCGAACGCGCTCAGCTATGCCGAGATCAGCGACGAACAGGCGAGCCAGGCGACCTCGATCTCCTCCGTCCTGCAGCAGATCAGCATGGCGCTCGGGGTCGCTTTCGCAGCCTTCATCCTCGAAGCGTCGGCAGCGGTCACCGGCACGCATCTGCAGCTCTCGGATTTTCACCTGGCGTTCTTCCTGGTGGCGGCCCTTTCGCTGCTGGCCGTCATACCCCTGCTGAAGCTGGACCCGATGACGGGCGCCGCCGTTTCCGGCCACCGTGCCGACAGGATCCAGCCGGAAGCCGGCGAATAATCAGGCCCGGTCTTCCGATTCGACGCCGTCGGCTTCGGCTGCGGCGTATTCCACTTCCGCTTCCTCCGTCTCGGATTCCGGAGCGATTTCGCCGGCCCTGCGGCCCTTGAAGTGTTTGGCGAGCAGGAACATCTCGACCGATTCCTGGCGCGAGGCACCCGGCTTCACGTGGATGACCTGCTTGAAATTCTGCTTCAGCATATTGAGCAGGTCGCGTTCCGTGCCGCCCTGGAAGGTCTTTGCCAGGAAATGGCCGCCCTCGCCCAGCACTTCGACGGCGAAATACGCCGCCACTTCGCACAGATGCATGGTGCGCAGATGGTCGGTCTTCTGATGGCCGGTCGTCGGCGCCGCCATGTCGGAAATTACCAGATCCGGCGTGCCGCCGATCGCTTCCAGCAGCAGGCGTGGCGCTTCCGCGTCGAGGAAGTCGAGCTGCAGGACCTTGACACCGGCAAGCGGCGCCATTTCCAGGAAATCGATCGCCGCGACGCGGATATCATCGTCGGTCGAATCGGTGACCTTCGCGGCGATCTGCGACCAGCTTCCCGGCGCCGCCCCGAGATCGATGATGCGGCGGGCGCCTTTGAGGATCTGGTGCTTCTCGTCGATCTCCAGGAGTTTGAAAGCCGCGCGGGCGCGATATCCTTCGAGCTTGGCGCGCTGGACATAGGGGTCGTTGATATGGCGCTCGAGCCAGCGCCGTGACGACGCCTTGAGCTTGCCTTTCTTCACCCTCTGGCCGAGCTTGCGGCCGGTGCGATTGCCGCCAACTGGTGGTTTCGTCATCGCCTTGCTCCCGCTTCATCCTGCCCGCCGGCACCTTGATTGCCTCCCTGCCGGCGCGGCCGCACGCGGCGCCACACGCCGTCATCGGCCATCATGTCCGTCAACAGGCCCTCACGCAGGCCCCGGTCGGCAACCCGCATGCGCTGGCTCGGCCAGCGGCGACGGATCGCTTCCAGAATGGCGCAACCGGCCAGCACCAGGTCGGCCCGGTCCGGACCGATGCAGGGGTTGGCGGCGCGGCCGGCGAAATCCCAGGAGAGCAGCTTAGCCTGCATGGCCGAGACTTCCGCATCCGACAGCCATAGCCCGTCGACCTTGCGGCGGTCGTAGCGCGGCAGGTCGAGATGCACGCCGGCAAGCGTAGTCACCGTGCCCGATGTGCCGATCAAGTGGAAATCCTCGGCGCCCTGACGGCGGAAGGCGGCCAGCGGCGGGCAATCGAACCCGGCCAGCATGCCTTCGACTTCGGTCACCATGGCACCGAAAACCTCCGGCGTCACATCGCGCCCGCCATGCCGTTCCGACAGGGTGACGACGCCGACCGGAAGCGAGGTCCAATGGGTGATGTGGTTGGCAAGCCGGCTCGAACGGCTGTCATCGATGCGGATGACGGCGATTTCCGACGAGCCGCCGCCGATATCGAAGAGAACGACGGAGCGCGCCTCCCGGCCGACCAGCGACGAGCAGCCGGACACCGCAAGCCGTGCCTCGGTCTCGCGATCGATGATTTCGAGCTCCAGCCCGGTTTCCGAGATCACCCGCGCCAGAAATTCCTCACCGTTTTCGGCGGCCCGGCAGGCCTCGGTGGCGATCAGCCGCATGCGGCGAATCGGCCGGTTGGCAAGCTTGGCGGCGCAGATGCGCAACGCTTCGACGGCGCGGTCCATGGCATCCTGCGACAGCCGGCGGCTGGTGCCCAGTCCCTCGCCGAGACGGACGATCCGCGAAAACGCATCGACGACCCGGAACTGGCCCGGCCTTGTCGGCTGGGCGATCAGCAGGCGGCAATTGTTGGTACCGAGATCGAGCGCCGCGTAGAGATCGTTGACGTAGGAGAATTTTTCGCCGCGGGAATCCGTGCCCTGGTTTTCGGTTCCACCCTTGCCGCGGGCATCCTTGGAAGGCTGCCCCGAACCGGCAGCGGCTGGGGGTGTCTTTGCCACCCCCGGCGCCGCCTTGGCGGGCGTCAGCGGCCGGCCCTGAAGGCCGCGGCCGCCCCTGTTCTTCTTGCGCCGATTGCGCGACGACGACGGCGACTTCGCCGACTGGGGCTGCAGTCCGCCCTCGGCGCGGGCCGGAACCTGCTGTGCTGCGGGTGCGACGTTCGAGCCCTGGCCCGGCTGCTGGGCGCCGGCGGATTTCGCGCGGCGCCGTTTGCGCTTGCGCGCCGGCGGGTTGGGTTCCTGGTTATTGGGACGTCCGGCAGGCGCGGTCGAATCGACCGCATCCGAATGGCTGACAGGCGCCGCGTCACGACGTTTGCCGTTCCGCTTCGCCTTCCGACGCCTCGAGGATTTCCCCTCTCCGCGCGGTACCGCCGACGCCCCGCCTTCCGGCGGCTTTGCGCCGCTATCGGGGTCCATCACTTTTATGTCCATCTCGCCGCGCAAGGCCTCTTGAAGGTATGCCGCTGGCGTCTGATTGTTTCGTTGGTGCGAAGATAACAGGCAGTGGCGTTTTCGCCAACGGCTTTTTGCCGGGCGCGTCATGGACCTGTCATCAGCGGAGTTTCGGCTTTTTCGGCCCGGTAACAGGAAAGCTTCAGCAGCGTCGATTTTTTTCGAAATCGGTATTTGCAATCCGCCCGCTTTTGTTTATAAGCGCCGCACACCGGCCAGGCCATTCACCGGCGGCCCCTGCTGGGGAATAGTTCAACGGTAGAACGACGGACTCTGACTCCGTTAATCTTGGTTCGAATCCAGGTTCCCCAGCCAAACTTTTCTGTAGATTTTCCAACTACTTAACTGAAAAAGCGTTCCCAACTGGTACGCTTTTCATGTTGCGCCTTGTTGCGCGCCAATCCCCTTGATTTCCGGGCATTTCCCGGCACACTCGGCGTGTCCGTGCGACATGGACGCAACATGCGAGATTCGAAGACATGGCGGAGACTGAAAAGGAGCACGAAGCGAGGATTAAGTTCGCGGAACGCATCCATGATCGAGATATTAAAGGCCAGGAGGTCCACAGCAAACAGATCGAGGCCTTCTCGATCGCCGCCATGCGTGCACCTGCTCTCGTCGCCGCGGGAGGAGTAGCTGCTAGTCTTGGCTTCTACAGCGCAAACTATGACCGCCTCAGCGGGAAGCCAGAAGCTCTACATAGTTTCAACGGATCTTTGACCTGGATTTTCTGCGGCCTTCTTCTCACAATCGTAGCGCCCGGCCTCGCATACTTCAGTCAACTCGCATATTTGGACTCCCTCGGAGAGCGCGATCACATATACGAGGCACCGTTTTCAGTAGAAGGAAGACGGAGCCGGATTGGCCGATGGATAGGCAACACCTTCCGATGGCTCTGCGTGCTGGTTGTCCTGGCGTCGATTGTTACTGTGTCGATCGGGGGTATCAAGTTCCTCACCCTGGTCAGCACACTCTGAACGTAAGGTGCTTCGCCATGACAGATTTTCCGGATAAGCAACAACATTGGAAAGCTCCCGCCCTAAGAGACCCACCTTCTGCGCCTGTTAGGGAAGTCGCGAAAGCCCTGATTGGTCTCTTGCCTGGATCAAGCATGTACCAGCTTCTGTTCGAGCAGGCATGGGAAGATCCCAAACAAGCGGCACTTAGAAATTTCGCGCTGTCATTGGCGGAAAAGATCGAAAAGCTAGATCGCAACCAGGAAATTGATCTGGTCCTCGCGCTTGCCAAGCCCGAAACCCAGCCCCTTCTCATCCAGGCTTCGATGCAGCGCCTGCAGGTCGTCGAGACAGAACGAGGGGCCGCCCCCGAACTCCGGTCCCATCTCATGGATAACCCAAGGCGCGACACCTTCGATGATCTGGTGAGTGGAGATTAAAGGTTGACCGGTTTTCCGTCGATGAAGCCGGCGATTTGAAATTCCGAGGCTTCCTGTACGCCGCCATTGTGGCGACGGTCTAGCAGCCCCTGCAGCCGGTCGATGAAATCGCCGGCTGAATGAGAGGCCGCGGTGAGCATGCCGAGAAAGGAATTCAGAGCTTCGAAAGCCATCTTTCCCCGCGCCGTGACCGCCAACGGCCAGCGGGAGGAACGATAGACTTTCTCGCCGACACTTCGGAGTGTGCCGTCATCGTCACAACGAGACGTTGACAGATATCAATTGCCGGGCAGCTTTACAGGCTATCCTCTAGGATCGAACCCCGCCCGGTTTCCCGATGATGGCGGCTCAGTTTGATCTGGAGCACCGATGCCTGCCAATTCAGTCTCCGTCCATCGTAAACCTGAGCAGCGCGACACAGCCCACGAGGGGCTGAGCGGCATCGAAGCAGCCGCGCGGCTGGCGCAGTTCGGGGAGAACCGCCTTCCCGAGCCCAAAGCGCCCTCCCTGTTGCTGATCTTCCTCGGGCAATTCCGCAGTCCGCTGATCTATATCCTGCTGATTGCGGCTGCAGTCTCCGTTCTGGTCAGCGAGGCCGAGGATGCGGTTTTCATCGGCATCGTGCTGGTGCTGAACGGCATCATCGGCGGCATCCAGGAATATTCGGCCGGCCGTGCGGCGGCCGCTTTGCGCAATCTCGAACAGCCGTTTGCAACCGTCGTCCGTGACCGGATCGCGCAGGAGATCGAGGCGCGCCTTCTGGTTCCGGGCGATCTCGTGCGGATCGAGGCGGGCGGGCGCATCCCGGCCGATATCGAACTTTTCGAGGCCAACGACCTGCTCTGCGACGAGTCGCTTTTGACCGGCGAATCTGCGCCGGCGCGCAAGACTGTGACTACCGTCGGGGCGCCGCCCGAAAACCGGAAATCCGGCCTTGCGTTTGCGGGCAGTCTCGTCACGCGCGGCCGCGGCACCGGCGTGGTGGTTGCAACCGGTCTTTCAACCGAAATCGGCAGGATCGCCGCCGAGATCGGCAGAGCTTCGATCAGCCAGCCGCCGCTGATGATCCGGTTGAAGCATTTTTCGAACATGATCGCCTGGAGCGTCGGGATCGCCTCCGTCATCCTCATCGCCGTCGGCCTGGTTCGCGGGCTTGCCTGGAGCGAGCTGTTCATGATGGCGGTCGGGCTTGCCGTCAGCGCTATTCCGGAAGGCCTGCCGATCGCGATCTCGATCGCGCTGGCGATCAGCATGCGCCGCATGGCCAGGCGCAATGTCATCGTCCGCCGCATGCCGGCGGTCGAGTCGCTTGGCTCCTGCACCATGATCGCCACCGACAAGACGGGGACGTTGACCCTCAATGAGCTGACGGTCACCGATATCCGCCTGCCTGACGGCAGCGAACTGGTACTCGATGCCGGCATGGATCTCGACACCTGCGAGATCCGGGGTTCGAACCTCAGCCCCGCGGAAGCGCGCGATCGTGCGGAGAAACTGCTGAAGGCGGCCGTCCTGCCCAACGAGGGCTCGCTCACCCGGCATGCGGAGGGATGGAAAGGTGTCGGCGATACGGTCGACATCGCGCTGCTGGCCGCTGCCCGCAAGGGCGGCCTCGAGCAGGAAGCAATGAAGGACGACTATCCGCTGATCGCCCGCATTGCCTATGAGCCGGACCTCAAATATGCCGCCTCGTTCCACCGCCGGGGCGAGCGGGTGCGAATCTTCGTCAAGGGATCGGCGGAAACCCTGATCGGCATGGCGGACCGGATGGACGCCGGCAACGGCATCGTTCCGATCAACCGCGAGACGCTCGTTCGGCAAAAAGAGGAGATGGCGGAGCGTGGCCTAAGGGTGCTCGCGTTTGCAGAAGGGGAAATCCGCGGCGGTTCGGACGAGACCTTCGGCTACCATCATCTGGTCGATCTGGTCTTTCTCGGCCTTGCCGGCATGCAGGATCCGATCCGACCGGAAGTTCCGCAGGCGATCGGCGATTGCTACACCGCGGGTGTCGCGGTCGTGATGGTGACCGGCGACGACCCGAAGACCGCTGCCGCCATCGCCGCACAGGCCGGGCTGCAGTTCCAGCCCGATCAGGTCGTGACCGGAGACGAGGTCAGCGAAGCGGAGAAGACCGGGCCGGACAGGCTTGACGAACTGACCGGACGGACCAGGATCTACGCCCGGGTGGCGCCGGCGCAGAAGCTCGCGATCGTGCTGTCGCTGGCGCGCAACGGTCATTTCGTGGCCGTCACCGGCGACGGCATCAACGACGCTCCGGCGCTCAAACACGCCCATGTGGGCGTGGCGATGGGCCGCAAAGGAACGGAAGTCGCCAAGGAGAGCGCCGATATCGTGGTGACCGACGACAATTTCGCGTCGATCGTCAGCGGCATCCGCGAGGGCCGCACCGCCTATTCCAATATCCGCAAGGTGATCCTGATGCTCACGGCGACAGGGGCCGCCGAAATGCTGCTGTTCCTGCTGGCCATCCCGCTCGGATTGCCCATGCCTCTGCTGCCGGTACAGCTTCTCTGGCTCAATCTCGTTACCAACGGCATTCAGGATGTCGCGCTCGCCGGCGAAAAACCGGAGGGAGACGAGCTGGCGCGGCCGCCGCGCCGTCCGAAGGAGCCGATCTTCGATCGGTTGATGATCCGACGGATCATCCAATCGACGCTCGTCATCGGCGGCGGCGGCTTTGCGATCTTTTCCTATCTTCTGTATCAGGGCTACGAGATATCGCAGGCGCGCAACATGCTGCTGCTGCTCTTCGTGCTGTTCGAAAACGTCCAGACCTTCACCAGCCGCTCGGAGCGCCGGTCGATCTTTTCGCTGAACTTCTTCGGCAACCCGCTGCTGATCCTGACCGTCATCGCGGCGCAGGCCATCCATATCTCGGCCATGTATATCCCCTGGTTTCGCGAAACCCTGGACCTCGCGCCGATCTCGTTTGCCGAATGGGCGTTGATGCTGCTGGCGGCCTCCTCGATCCTTGTCGTCACCGAGCTGGACAAATGGCTTGTCCGTCGAACGGACTCGGCCTGACGGTTCTCGATTGCGCTAGGTCAAGGTCGGCATGGATGCGATACGAGAAGCTTGGGGTAAGCGACGGATGATCGCAACCAGAGGAGCACAGGATGCTTGCCAAAGATTTGATGACCACCAGGGTGGTTCACGTCAGCCCCGGAGCCAGCCTCAGACACGCGATCCGGATGCTGATCGACAACGACATCAGCGGCCTGCCTGTGATTGACGATCAGGGAGCGCTGTGTGGGATGATCACCGAGGGGGATATTCTGAACCGGTATGAATTCAACCTCGCGCCAAAAGCTGCTCCTGACACCAATGATCCGGCCTTCTTCGAAAACTACGTCAAGACGCACGGATTGAAGGTCGAGGACTGCATGAGCCGCAAGGTCATCAGCGTATCGCCCGAAGCCCCCCTCGCCGAGATCGTCGCGCTGATGCGCCTCCACGCCGTCAAGCGCATTCCCGTGCTCGACAATGGCGCGCTCGCGGGGATTGTCAGCCGTCGCGATCTCCTCAAGATCGAGATCGCCACGCCGGACGTGATCGCCCGTGGTGACGACGCGCTGCAGCTTGCCGTCGCGACCCGGCTGCTCACGGAACTCGGGCTGGGGAAGGACAGGATCGAGGTCAAGGTGCGGGACTCGGTGGTGGAAATCATTGGCAAGATCGCGTCCGACGCGGAGCGAGAGGCCATACGCATCCTGACGGCCAGCATTGCCGGTGTCGGTGGCGTCGTCACGCAAAAGCCCCCACACCGGCCCGGTCAATAGCAGGTAATCAGACTCATCCGATCCGCCCTCCGGGTCCACTCCCTTGGGGCGGATTTTTGTGTCGGGCTGCGGCGGCGGACCGATCCGATCTTCCTTATTTGCCGAAGATGCGGGCACGAAAAACCCTGCCCCCACCGGCCGATGGGAGACAGGGCAAAACCGTGTCCTGATCTTATCGGGCGATCAGGACCGGGAACTTGCTTTCCTCCAGGATCGAGGCCGTCACCCCGCCAAAGACCCGTTCGCGCAGCCGCGAATGGCCGTAGGCACCCATGACGATGAGGTCGGCGCCGATCTCCAGCGCGTGCCGTTCGAGCACGTCCTCCACCAGCCGGTCGCCGCTTGCCAGCTGTTCAACGACGACATTGATCCCGTGGCGAGCGAGATAGGTGGCAACGTCGGCGCCGGGTTCGCCGCCGCTGACCCAATAGGAATTGTCCGGATCGACGAGCACGACATGCACCGCTTCGGCCCAGGTCATCATCTCCAGCGCTTCGCGTGCGGCCTGGGCCGCCTCGGTGCGGGAATTCCAGGCGAGCAGGATCCGTCGCGGCTTCAGGGTCGTCTTGCGGTTCTTCGGCGCGAGAAGGAGGGGACGGCGAGCCTCGAACACGCCGCCGTCGACGATCCGCCGGGTGAGCACCCTGTCGCTGCGCACGCCCTCTCCGATCACCAGCACATCGGCATAAAGTGCGCGGCGATGGATTTCCTCGCTGACGAAAACGCCTTCCGCATAAAGGACGTCGACATCGAACGACAGGCCGTTCGTCTTGCAGGCGCTTTCAGCCTGTTTCCGGATGCCGTCGAGCAATTTCAGGTCCTCGTCCCGCTGGTCCAGCCATACCGTGCTGGCCGGGAAATCTCCCATGGTTGCCGGGATGGCAAGGCTGGTGACCACGACGGAAAGATGCGCTTCGAGTTCGATCGCGATCTCTATGGCACGAGCGAGATCGGCAGTCGGATCCGTATTGCCGATCATTGCGAGCACTGTCTTGAATGACATTTCCTGTCTCCTCTGCATGAGGCCATGATCGGCCCTATGAACGAAAGCCTAGAACCGACGTCGGCGAGAGCCATGATCTTTGTCAATCGAAGCCCGAGAATTCCGAACTGCTGCGCGCCGTCTCCGGATCGGTTAGGATTGCAAGACGGCTTCAGCCGCCACGAGGAAAGCTCCAGTCATGCCGAAACGCAGCGCAGGTCTTTTGATATTCCGCCAAGCTGCCGGAGATCCTGAAGTCTTTCTGGTTCACCCCGGCGGGCCGTTCTGGGCACGCAAGGACGAGGGCGCGTGGTCCATTCCCAAGGGCCTTGTCGATGAAGGCGAAGACGAACTGACGGCCGCGAAACGGGAGGTTTTCGAGGAGGTCGGCGCAAGAATGGAGGGCGATTTCGAATGGCTCGGCGAATACCGCCAGCCCGGCGGCAAACGCGTGCTCGCCTGGTCGATCGAGGCCGATATCAACGCCACCGCCATCGTCAGCAACACGTTCACGATGGAGTGGCCGCCGAAATCTGGGCTGATGAAGGAGTTTCCCGAGGTCGACCGGGCCGGATGGTTCAGTCTCGACGAGGCGGAACGCAAGATATTGAAGGGTCAGCAGCAGATTCTCGTCGATTTTGCGGCTCGACGGGGGCCTTAGAGGAGCGCCCAAATCCGGTTTTGTCTCATCGACGCGCCCCGGGCCACACGCCCGTGAAAACCCTTGCCGGCTTGACTTAGATCACCTTAATGCTGGTGATAGGCAGGTACGAAGATTGCAGCATATCAGCGTCTATGGAGCTTCCTTTGAACCGTATCGCAAAAGCCGCCATCATTGTCGCAGTCGTAGGGGCCGCCGGCTATTTCGGCTGGCGGTATCAGCAGGACCTTCGGGCGGCGCAGGCCATGCAGGGAATTGCCAGCGGTAACGGCCGCGTCGAGGCGGTCGAGATCGACGTCGCGGCGAGAACCGCAGGGCGGCTTTCCGACATTCTGGTCAAGGAAGGGGACTTCGTCAAAGCTGGCGCGGTCGTCGCCCGCATGGATATCGAGCAGCTCGCCGCCCAGAAGCGCGAGGCGGAGGCCCAGCTTGCCAGAGCCCGGATCGCGATCGAGACCGCGAAAAGCCTGGTCATTCAGCGCCGGGCGGAAAAGGAAGCCGCGGCCGCAACCGTCTCCCAGAACGAGGTCCAACTGCAATCGGCCCGCAAGCGGCTTGCCCGTAGCGAGCAGATGAGCCGCAGCGGATCGGTTTCCGACCAATTGCTGGACGATGACCGCGCCCGCGTCGAAGGAGGGGTCGCAACCGTCTCGGCCGCCAAGGCCAACCTAGCTGCTACCGATGCGGCGATCGGCGCGGCGCAGTCGCAGGTCGTGGATGCCGAGGCCTCGGTCGAGGCAATGCAGGCGACCGTCGCGCGGATCGACGCGGATCTGCGTGATTCCGAGCTCAAGGCGCCTCGCGACGGACGGGTGCAATATCTCGTGGCCCAACCCGGCGAAGTGGTCGCCGCCGGCGGCCGCGTGCTCAACATCCTCGATGTCGGCGATGTCTATATGACCTTCTTCCTACCGACGGAGGATGCCGGGCGGACGCCGATCGGCGGCGAGGCCCGGATCGTTCTCGATGCCGCACCCCAATATGTCATTCCGGCCCGGATATCGTTCGTGTCCGATGTGGCGCAGTTCACGCCGAAGACCGTGGAAACCGAGGAGGAGCGTCAGAAGCTGATGTTCCGCCTGCGGGCGCGAGTCTCTCCAGAACTGCTTCAGAAATATATCGCGCAGGTCAAGACCGGATTGCCGGGCCGAACCTATGTCAAGCTCGATCCCGCCGCTGAGTGGCCGGCGGCCCTGTCGCAGCCGCTCACCCCATGAGCCCGGAACAAAAGGCAATGGGCATGGAGCCCAAACCGGCCTATGTGGCGCGGTTGAAGGATGTCAGCCACTCCTACGGCGGGACACGCGCCATCGACGGCATAACCCTCGACCTGCCGGCAGGCCGGATGATCGGACTGATCGGCCCGGACGGCGTCGGCAAATCCTCGCTCCTGTCGCTGATTTCAGGCGCCCGGCAGATCCAGACGGGCGAGGTCGAGGTGCTCGGCGGCGACATCCGCAGCGCTCGTCACCGGAATCGCACCTACCCGGCCATCGCCTACATGCCGCAGGGGCTCGGCAAGAACCTCTACCCGACGTTGTCGGTGTTCGAGAATGCCGATTTCTTCGCCCGCCTGTTCGGTCAGGGCCGCGAGGAACGGCAATACCGCATCGCCAACCTTCTAAAACGCACCGGCCTGTCGGGCTTCGACGATCGCCCCGCCGGCAAGCTTTCGGGCGGCATGAAACAGAAGCTCGGCCTCTGCTGCGCCCTCATCCACGATCCGGACCTGCTGATCCTCGACGAACCGACGACGGGTGTCGACCCGCTGTCGCGCCGGCAGTTCTGGAGCCTCGTCGAGGATATCCGGAGGGAGCGGCCGGAGATGAGCGTGATCGTCGCAACCGCCTATATGGAGGAAGCGGCACGTTTCGAATGGCTTGCCGCCATGGATGCGGGAAAACTGCTTGCGACCGGCTCGCCGTGGCAGCTCCTCGCCAGGACCGGCAGCACAACGCTGGACGACGCCTTCATCGCGCTGATGCCGGAAGAGAAACGGGCGACGCACAAGGCCATCCCCGTCCATCCGCCGGCGGATTTCACCGGGGCTGACTTCGCCATCGAGGCCGAGGGCCTGACGATGCGGTTCGGGGATTTCACCGCGGTGGACAATGTCAGCTTCCGCATCCGCCGCGGCGAGATCTTTGGCTTCCTCGGCTCGAACGGCTGCGGCAAATCCACCACGATGAAGATGCTGACCGGCCTGCTGCCGGCAAGCGAAGGTACGGCGAAGCTTTTTGGCAAAACGGTCGATCCGAAGGACATGGATGTCCGGCGGCGTGTCGGCTACATGAGCCAGGCTTTTTCGCTCTATAGCGAATTGACGGTCCGGCAGAATCTCGACCTGCACGCCCGGCTGTTTCAGCTGCCGGCCGACGCCATCCCGGCCCGGATCGAGGAAATGGGCCGGCGCTTCGAGCTTACCGACGTAATGGACGCTCTCCCCGATGCCCTGCCTCTCGGGGTCCGGCAGCGGCTCTCTCTTGCGGTGGCGCTGATCCATTCGCCGGAAGTGCTGATCCTCGACGAACCGACATCCGGTGTCGACCCCATCGCCCGCGACCAGCTCTGGGCGGCGCTGATCGAGCTCTCCCGCAAAGATCGCGTTACCATATTCATCTCCACCCATTTCATGAACGAGGCGGAACGCTGCGACCGCATATCGCTGATGCATGCCGGCAAGGTGCTGGTGAGCGATACGCCCGATGCAATCCGCGAAACCCGCCACGCCACGACACTGGAAGAGGCGTTTATCGCCTATCTCGAAGATGCGATCGGCGAGACGGCTGCTTCATCCACGCCGGCATTACCGACGGCCGAAGGCGAGCCCAAATTCACCGCCCCGCCCCGGCACCGCGCCTTCGACCTGCGCCGCATCTGGAGCTACAGCCTTCGCGAAACTCTGGAGATCCGTCGCGACCCGATCCGCGCCACACTGGCGCTGATCGGCAGCGTCATCCTGATGTTCGTCATCGGCTACGGTATCAACATGGACGTCAAGGACCTCACCTTTGCGGTCCTCGATCGGGACGACACGGTCGCCAGCCGCGACTATATCGCCGATATCGCCGGTTCCCGCTATTTCATCGAGCAGCCGCCACTTGCAGATTATGCCGACCTCGACAGGCGGATGCGCGACGGTTCGCTGAAGCTGGCGATCGAGATCCCGGCCGGCTTCGCCGGGCATGTCGCCCGCGGCCATGATGTCGAGATCGGCGCGTGGATCGACGGCGGGATGCCGCAACGGGCGGAAACCACGCGCGGTTACGTGCAGGGCATGCATGCCCACTGGCTGGCACAGAAGGCGCGCGAGATCTACGGCGATGCCGCAAGCGGGCAGTTCTCTATCGAGACCCGCTTCCGCTACAATCCCGGCATCGAAAGCCTGGTTGCCATGGTGCCGGCCGTCATTCCGCTGCTGCTTCTCTTGATCCCGGCCATGCTGGCGGCGCTCTCGGTGGTGCGGGAGAAGGAGCTCGGCTCGATCGTCAATTTCTACGTGACGCCGGTGACGCGGCTTGAATTCCTGCTTGGCAAGCAGCTTCCCTACCTGGCGCTCGGCATGATGAACGCCGTGCTCCTGTGGCTGTTCGCGGTCCTGGTGTTCCAGGTGCCGTTCACCGGCAGCTTGGCTGCCTTCGCGGCGGCGGCGCTTCTCTATGTGAGTTTCGCGACCGCCTTCGGCCTGCTCGTCTCGACCTTCATGTCGAGCCAGATCGCGGCGATTTTCGGAACCACGCTGATGACGATCATACCGGCCGTGCAATTCGCCGGCATGATCGACCCGGTCTCTTCGCTGCAGGGCATCGGGGCGGTGATCGGCCGGATCTATCCGACCACCTATTTCAACATCATCTCCCGGGGAACCTTCTCGAAGGGTCTCGGCTTCGACAGCCTCCTCGAGGCCTTCCTGCCGCTTATCCTCGCCGCGCCGCTGCTGATCGCGGCAAGCGCCTTCTTTCTCAAGAAACAGGCGAGGTGACGGATGCGGCTCGCCAACATCTTCCATCTCGGGATCAAGGAACTGCGCGGCCTGTTGCGCGATCCTATCCTGCTCGGGCTGATCGTCTATTCCTTCACGATCGCCGTCTATACGGAAGCAAAAGCTGTTCCCGAGACATTGAACAATGCGCCGATCGCCATCGTCGACGAGGACAGTTCGCCGCTCTCGCGGCGGATCGCGGATTCTTTCCTGAGGCCCTATTTCAAGCCGCCGGCGATGATCACCGCGGGCGAGATGGACGCCCGCATGGATGCCGGCACCGACACGTTCGCGCTCGATATTCCGCCGAACTTCCAGAGCGATCTGATCGCCGGCAAGTCGCCGGTCGTCCAGCTGAATGTCGATGCGACCCGCATGACCCAGGCGTTTTCCGGATCCGGCTACGTGCAGAACATCGTCTCGACGGAAGTTTCGGGGTTCTCCGCCCAGGACAACCGGGCACCCACGGTGAACTTGGCTTTGCGCGCCCGGTTCAATCCCGAACTCAACCAGATGTGGTTCGCATCGGTGATGAACGTCATCAACAACGTCACTATGCTGGCGATCATCCTCACCGGTACCGCGCTCATCCGCGAGCGCGAACACGGTACGGTAGAGCATCTGCTGGTGATGCCGCTGACGCCGTTCGAAATCATGGCTGCAAAGGTGTGGTCGATGGGGCTGGTGGTGTTCGTCGCGACCCTGCTTTCGCTGATCTTCGTGGTCCAGGGATTGCTGAAGGTTCCGATCGAGGGATCGATCGCGCTGTTCATGGCGGGGGCGGCACTCCATCTTCTGGCGGCAACCGCCATGGGGATCGCACTTGCCACCCTTGCGGGCTCGATGCCGCAGTTCGGCCTGCTGCTGATGCTGGTGCTGCTGCCGCTGCAGATCCTCTCCGGTGCGACCACCCCGCGCGAAAGCATGCCGGAGGTGATCCAGACGATCATGCTCGCTGCGCCGAACACGCATTTCATCCTGCTGGCCCAGGCGATCCTTTACCGCGGCGCCGGATTTTCGGTCGTCTGGCCGCAATTTGCCTGGCTCTTGGTCATCGCGACGGTGTTCTTCGCGTTCTCGCTGCGCGGCTTCCGCAAGTCGCTGAGATAAGGCCGGCTTCTATCCGCAATATCACTATCGACGCCGGCGTACCTTCTGCCGTCGGAGAAACGGGAGTAGGGTTATCGAAACCGATCTACGAGGGAGTTCGAAATGGGAAAAGGAAACGAGGCGCCTCCGCCCGCAACACCCAAAGATGTCGCCAAGGAGCAGGACGATTACCTGGAGGAGTCGCTCGAAGAGACTTTTCCGGCAAGCGATCCCATTGCACCGGGTCATCCGCAAAAACCGGTAAAAAAGCCGAGCGCTCCGGAGGACAGGTAACCCAATCCCGGGCGCGCCGCCGTCTGCGCGTGACCGGCGTTTGCCGTTGGCTGGAACAGTCGACAGGACTGGAAAGCCGGACCGGAATATGCCGGCCCGGCTCGATTTGTCTTAGTGCTTGCCGGCGGGCTTGCGGCCCTTGTCGGCCTTGCCCTTGGCGGAGGAGGTCTTGGCGTCATAGCCCTGGCCGTGGTTGGTGCCGCCGAGATGACCGCCGCCGCTGGTGTTGGCTACCTGGCGCTGGGCTCTCTTCACTTGCTGTTCTGCATCCGTCTTTTTCATGGAAATTCTTTCATTATTGGAAAACAAAAAGGCCGAGAGGGATTCCACCTCCCGACCGCGTCAATGGTCCATGCCAGTACATCCGTGGTCAAAGACCTGAGTTGATTTGGCTTATGCGATCTGCAGGTTTTCGGCCGCGTTCTTGCCGGTGCGGTTATCCCGCACGACATCGAAGCTCACCTTCTGGCCTTCAGCCAGGTAGGTCATTCCAGAGCGTTCAATGGCCGAGATATGAACGAACACATCCGTCGACCCATCGGTGGGCTGGATGAAACCGAAGCCCTTGGAGGTGTTGAAAAATTTTACGATTCCGCTGTTCATGAAGATGATCCTTCCCATCGAACACAGGTCGTCGTCCGGCGATATGCCGGCGACAAAAGAGATCGATTTTGAAAGGAAAGATCAGCTCGAACGCAAAAGGCGTGAAAACGAAGCTCGACAACCAATTTCGATAGTAATCCCTACCGGTCAACTATGTCTTGAGCAAGGCATTTCTCGCAACCTGCACATTGCGTTTGGCGCAACTCCGGCGCATGATGGCAACTTCAGCAGCCATATAAAGGGCGCTGCTGCTTCAGGATTTTCACGCCCTGGCCCCAATGAAAGGAGGACGCCATGTCTTCCGAATTCTCTCAGACCATCTCCCGCAACCTGGTCCGCGTCAGCGGCCCCGGATACCGGGAAAATATCGAACTTCATGCATTCAACGAGCGCACGCAGCCAAGCGGAATGCTTGTCAGAGGCCGGGCCGGCACAACGGGAGCAGCCATCATGCTTGCCCGTTTTGGGGACCGTCCCGAGAAGAGCTTTGGAGCCGCAATATCAGCTTCGCTGAGCAAATACAGAGATGCCGCAATACCGCAGCTTTGATCCCAGGCTGACAAAGGCAGGGTTTCGCAAATCGGTCATTTCACGCTTTGCATGCCTGTCGGCCGAACAATGGCTTAACTTCCCGACTTTCCATCGCCGCCCAGGAGGACAAAATGGCTAAAGGCCAGGTACGAAGTAATCGCGAAACTCGCAAACCGAAGAAAGACAAGACCGCAGCAGTGACGGCCGCGCCCGCAGGCGCGCAGGTCAAGCTCGCCGCCAGCGGCCTCACCTTGGGCAAGAAGCCGAAATAGCGGCACGTCGAGCTGGAGGCGCCATGCCGGGCGCCTCCGATGCGCGTCTTATCGTTGGCCGGGTTCGGCCTTTGCGGAAATCAGGCAGAGTGGCTGTTCATTCGACAGCACATATGCCGTCGCGCAAACGATAGGGACGATTGCATTCCCAGTCGTTGCCGGACGAGCTGAGATGCGCTTTCTCGGGAACCTTGATCTTCAGACATTCGCCGCCCTTGGGCGCGAAGCCGCGGTCGCATCTCCATCTCTCACCATAGGCCGCGTCGACGAAGATCGCGTTTGCCGGAATCTCGACGGCAGCGCATGTCGGCCCCTTGATCTCAAAACCCCTGTCGCATTTCCATTCGTTGCCGCTGGCCGTGAGATAGGCGTGAGCCGGAACCGCCAGTCGAACGCACGTTTCCCCGCCGACTTGATAACCCCGTTCGCACTCCCATCCGGAGCCGCGGGCTGACTCGGTCAGAAATGCATTCTCCGGTACCTTGATGAGGTCGCATCCCGTATCGCTCTGGCGATATCCGCGAAGGCATTTCCACCGATCGCCGGAAAAGGAATCGAGATAGGCATGGTCCGGAACATCGACGGGCCGGCATTGATCGTCCTTCTGACGGAAACCATAGTGGCATTCCCAGCCCTTTCCGTAGGATGTCTCCGTCAGGAATGCATTGGCCGGAAGCTTCACTGCTAGGCACGCATCGTTCTGCTTTCGAAAGCCTTGATTGCATTCCCAGCCCGATCCATAGCGATTTGCCTCGGCATTGGCAG